>NZ_JAHSTV010000001.1 GCF_019145235.1 Pseudomonas farris
GACAGAGCGAATATCAACCCAAAGCTGGTTGAGGGCTTCCCTTCAACCATAGAATCTCCCACGGTTGATCTTTGGTGGTTTCAGGATTTGAAGCAGGCGGCGCTGAATTTGTCGAGGACGCGGTCGGCGCGCGCTTCGGCCTTGGCCAAGGTGGTTTTCCAGACTGCGACACAGGGCTGCAAATCGGGCTCTTCTTTGGCACGGTCCAGCCACTGCCAGCTGTCGTGCCAATCACCCAAAGCAGCCTGCGCCGATTTCAGGCTGGGCAGGGCCGCTTCCGGCAAGCGATCCAGTTCGGGGTAGGCTTCGATGCCATAGCGCACGCGCTTGATCAGCAGGCGCAGGCGATGGCGGTCATGGGCGGGGTCATGCAGGGCCTGATCGAGTTTCTTCCATTGTTTGCCCAAGCGTTTTTCGATGCGCTTGCGTAAGCCCTTGAGCAAGCCCTGACGCTGGGAAGCCCGCAGGAAACGCGGAAAAGCGTCGAGGATCATCAGCATCTGCGCCACTTCCGGGCTCGCCGCGACGAGGGGATAAGCCTCGTCCATCCGCACCATGCGCCGATGCGCGGCCTCGGGTTGATCGTGCTCGAGCAAGTACGCCGCCAGCACTTCGCGATCGCGCAACGGCGTGGTCAGGTCACCGACCCGGGATGCCGCCGCTTCCAGTTGCTCGACCCCGGGTAAACCGCGCAAGGGCCTCAGCAGGCTGCGCAAACGCCGCACGGTGGTGCGTAGATCGTGCAGCGCTTCAGAGTCGGTGCGGGCACTCAAGCGTGCCTGACAGGCGAGCAGGCGAACGTCCAGGCTCAGAACACGAGCCACCAACCGATCAACCAAGGCAGACATCGCTTGCTCCCTGAATCAAATTCCCCCATTGGCTATAGCATGCTTCAGCGGCCGGCGCGAGACTCACGAATGTAGAAGCGCGCCTTCTCGGCCTTCTTGGTACAACCCTCATAGGCTTCGAATTGTTGCTGGGTCTTGGCACCGGTCAGCAACGACAGCGCCTTGGAGTAGCTGACGGTCCCGGCAAAGCCCTCGACCTTGGCCAGGTCCAGTTCATGCCAGGCGGCATCGAGCTGGCTACCGCAGCTGTCACGGTAAGCGGTTTTACCGGCACAACCGGCGAGTGCCAGGGCAATCAACGGCACACAGATCCAGACTTTCATCACTCACACCTCAAAGATAGGTAAACATGCATGCACGTAAGACGGTCTGGCACGTGAAAAGTGCCTTGGGCCGCAGTGGAAACCCGCCGTGGAAATCACAGCGCCCGCGAGAATACCCATTCGCCTTCCCAGAGTGTCAAAAAACGACGCACTGGCCTCGCCAAACGACCATAGCGATTGAAGCTTGCCCCTCGATAGGTGCATTGTTGAACCTTGTCAGAGAGGTCGATTCATGAAAAAGCGTGTCGCACTGGTGTTGGGCTCGGGTGGCGCCCGGGGCTACGCCCATATCGGCGTCATTGAAGAGATCGAACGGCGCGGCTACGACATCGCCTGTATCGCCGGTTGCTCCATGGGCGCGGTGGTCGGCGGGATCTATGCCGCCGGTAAACTCAAGGATTATCGCGACTGGATCGAGAGCCTGGATTACCTCGACGTCTTGCGCCTGGTGGACGTCAGCTTCCGCCTGGGCGCGATTCGCGGGGAAAAGGTCTTCGGGCAGATCCGCAAGATCGTCGGCGAAATCAACATCGAAGACTTGCGCATTCCCTACACGGCCGTGGCCACGGACCTGACCAACCAGCAGGAAATCTGGTTCCAGGAAGGCTGCCTGCACCAGGCCATGCGCGCCTCGGCGGCGATCCCCAGCCTGTTCACGCCGGTGATGCAGGGCAATCGAATGCTGGTGGACGGCGGTATCCTCAACCCATTGCCGATCGTGCCGGTGGTGTCGAGCCATTGCGACCTGATCATCGCGGTCAACCTCAACTCCACCAACCAGCGTCACTATCAACTGCCGGTGATCCAGCGCCCGGCCGCGTTCAAGACCCGCTTCGACAGCCTGATTAACTCGCTAGGCTCAAAAATGCCCTTCCGCCGCAAACAGGCGGAACAATTGCTGCTGCTGGAAAAGGAAGCGTTGATGGCGGAAGCGGCCGAGATTAATCCGTGGATCGAATCCGCCGCGCCCGAAGGCCAGCAACCGGCGGCCGCCCCGGAAAGCAACGGCGCACCGAAATCCGCCACCGGGTCGTTCATCATCGACAACGTCGGGCCGGCGTCCCTGCTGGACCTGATCAACCAGAGTTTCGAGGTGATGCAGACGTCATTGGCGCAATACAAGATTGCCGGGTATCCGCCGGATATCCTGATCAATGTGCCTAAGCGGGTGTGCCGGTTTTTCGAGTTCTACAAGGCGCCGGAATTGATCGCGCTGGGGCGTGAGATTGCTCGGGATACGCTGGATCGGTATGAGAATGAACGAAATGAAGATGGGCGATGACTGATCCGGCGCCTTCGCGAGCAAGCCCGCTCCCACAGTGGATCTTCAGTGTTCACATAGTTTGTGCTCATCACCGAACCAATGTGGGAGCGGGCTTGCTCGCGAAAGCGTCAGATCAATCAATACAGGACTAAAGGCTGTCCTCACTCAAAAGCCGATACCCCACCCCCGCTTCGGTGACGATGAACCGTGGCTGAGTCGGATCATCCGCCAGTTTCTGCCGCAGGTGCCCCACCACTATCCGCAGATAGTGGCTGTCTTCGGTGTGGGTCGGCCCCCAAATATCCTTGAGCAATTGCTGCTGGGTGATGACCCGCCCCGGATGCCGCGCCAGTTGCGCGAGTACCGCATATTCCTTGCGCGTCAGCGCCACTTCGATACCGTCCAATAGCACTCGGCGATAAGCCAGGTCCACGGTGAGCGGACCGAAACTGAGCGCCGCTTCCTGGGCCTCACCGGTCGGCGGCTGACGCAGCAACGCGCGCACTCGGGCCAGAAATTCCTGGATGCCGAACGGCTTGGTCACGTAGTCGTTGGCGCCGCCATCCAGGGCTTTTACTTTCTGCCCTTCGCTGGCGCGCACCGACAGCACCAGTACCGGCACCGTCGACCACTCGCGAAACTCGCGCAGCACCTGCTGGCCGTCCATGTCCGGGAGGCCGAGGTCAAGCACCAGCAGGTCGGGTTTGTTCAATGCGGCTTGGGCCAAGCCGTCCGTGCCGGTGCCGGCCTCCAGCACTTTGTAGCCTTGAGAGGCGAGGCTGATGCGCAGGAATTTGCGGATCTGCGGTTCGTCGTCGATGACCAAAATGGTCGAGGTCTGGCTCATGAATTCACATCAACACAAAGAAGTGGCAAGAGAGTAGCGCAGACGAGATCAGGCTTCACTGTCCAATCCCGGCTGAGTCTGCAACGGCAGGTGCAGCGTGATGCAGGTGCCGCGGCCTTCAATGCCGTCGGCGACGCTGATCCGCCCGCCATGGGCACCGACCATGCCCTGACAGATCGCCAGTCCCAGACCGGTGCCCTGCCCGCCGCGATCGCCGCGAGCGGCGGTGTAGAACATGTCGAAAACTTTCGCCCGTTCCTCTTCCGGAATCCCCGGCCCCTCATCGCTCACCGAAAAAAACAGCTCGCTGTCAGTGGCCCCGGCACGCAATTCCAGTCGCCCGCGAGGCGGTGAGAAACGCGCAGCGTTTTCCAATACGTTGACCAGCGCTTGCTCGATCAACGCAGCATGCACATAGAGCAGCGGCAGCTCGGCCGGCACTTCGGTAATGACTTGCAATGACGCCAGCACCGCACGCAGACGATTGAGCGAACTGCCGACGATGTCTGCCGGCGACACCCAATCCCGCGCCAGCTTCAAGGCGCCATGACCGAGGCGAGTCATGTCCAGCAGGTTTTGAATGTAGCGATCCAGCCGTTCGGCTTCATCGCGGGTGCCTTCAAGCAGTTCGCGACGGTCCTCCAGCGGAATCGCCTCGCCAAGCGCCAGCAGGCTGTCGATGCTACCGCGCATGGAAGTCAGTGGC
Organism: Pseudomonas farris; assembly: GCF_019145235.1. Classification (GTDB taxonomy): domain Bacteria; phylum Pseudomonadota; class Gammaproteobacteria; order Pseudomonadales; family Pseudomonadaceae; genus Aquipseudomonas; species Aquipseudomonas farris. The sequence continues at coordinate 3,989 of NZ_JAHSTV010000001.1, forward strand.
GTGCGCAAATCGTGGGACACCGAGGCCAGCAGTGCGCTGCGCAGTTGCTCGGTTTCACCATGCAAGCGCGCCGCCTCAAGGTCATCGGCCAGTTGTGCACGGGCCAACGCCTGGGCCAGCGGTTGACTCAGTGCGGTCAGCAAACGCCGACGCTGGCCGCTCAGGGTCTGACCTTCTTTGGCACACACGCCGAGCAGGGCCAGCGGCCCATCGTCCACCGACAACGGCCACCACCACCAGCGCCCGAACGGCAAAGTGCCGGTGCCTGCGCCAGCCGGTTGGTCATGCTGCCAGGCCCAATCGGCGGCGGCGCGCTCGGCTTCGGAGAACTCCAGCGGCCCGCCGGTTTCAACTTTCCAACCGCTCTGGCCATCGCGATTGAGCAGACACAGTTTCAGGTCGGTCCAGCCGTTGAGGTGCTGCGCCGCAGCGCTGACCACGGCCTGACGGTCGGTGGCGGCGGTGAGTTTGCGCGACAGGTCGAGCAATTCGCTGGTTTCTTCCTGGGTGTCGCGCAAGGCCTGCAATTGCCGCCGTTGCCGAGCCGCCAGGTTGCCGGTGAGGGCCGCCATCAGCAGGAAAAACAGCAAGGTCAGCACATCCTCTTCACGCTGGATGCTGAAAGAGAAATTCGGCGGAATGAACAGAAAGTCATAGGTCAGAAACGACAGCGCCGCGCAGGACAATGCCGGGCCAAGGCTGCTGCGCACCGCCACCAGCAACACCGCCGCGAGGAACACCAGCGAAATGTTGGGCAGCGGCAAGAGGCTCTCCACCACCCAGGCCAGGGCACTGGCGAGCACTGTCGCCACCAGCGCCAAGGCGTAGTCGAACCAGACCAGCGATTGCGCCGAGCGTTGGCGCGGCTGATGCTGTTCCTGATCGCTGTCGAGCACGTTGATTTCCAGCCCACGAGCATTACGCAGCAAACGTGACGCCAGACCGCCGCCGAACAACCGTCGACGCAAACGCTGGCGTGACTGGCCCACCAACACCAGGCTGGCGCGTCGTTCAGCGGCGTGCTGGATCAACGTTTTCGCCACCTCACCGGCGCGCAGCAACACCACTTCGCCACCGAGGCGCTCAGCCAGTTGTTGAGCACTTTGCAGGCGCAGGCGCGATTGCTCGTCGCGCACACGGCCATTGTCCACATGCACCAGGCTCCACGGCAGATGCCGGCGCTGGGCGACACGACTGGCGTGACGCACCAGACGCTCGGCCTGAGCATCGCCATCGACGCCCACCAGCAAACGACCGCGCACGGCCGGTGCAGCCTGCCCCAACTGGCGATAACCCTGCGCCAGATCGTCATCGACCTGAGCCGCAGCGGTTTGCATCGCCAGTTCACGCAGGGCGGTGAGGTTGGTCTGAGTGAAGAACGCATCGATGGCCGCCCGCGCCTGCTCCGGCACGTAGACCTTGCCGTCGCGCAGACGCTCCAGCAACTCACGCGGCGGCAGGTCAATCAGCAGCAGTTCGTAGGCTTCTTGCAACACCCAGTCCGGCAGGGTTTCGCGCACCTGCACGCCGGTGATGCCGCGCACCTGATCGTTGAGACTTTCCAGATGCTGGACATTGACCGTGGTGAACACGTCAATGCCGGCGGCGAGCAATTCCTGGATGTCTTGCCAGCGTTTGGCGTGCCGACTGCCGGGGGCGTTGCTGTGGGCCAGCTCGTCCACCAGCACCAGTTTCGGCTTGGCTTTGATCAGACCGTCGAGGTCCATCTCTTCGAGCATCACGCCGCGGTATTCCGAGCGCACCAACGGCTGCTGCGGCAAGCCAGCCAACAGCGCTTCGGTTTCGGCGCGACCATGGGTTTCGACCACCCCGGCCATGACTTTCACGCCCTGGCGCAGTTGAGTGTGGGCAGCTTGCAGCATGGCGTAGGTCTTGCCGACCCCCGGGGCTGCGCCAAGGAACACCTTGAGCCGGCCACGGCCATCGCGGGGCAGGTCTGCTAACAGCGCGTCGGCGCGGCCGGAGTCACTCATGCTTGGGGATCTCTTTTTTCAGATGTTGATGTGGTGATTGTTCAGCCGCCTTCGCGAGCAAGTCGGATCGCCGCACCGCCGCTCCCACAAGGGATCTTCAGCGTTCACAGATCTAATGTGGGAGCGGGCTTGCTCGCGAATGGCGCCACCACCGATCTACAGTTTTTCCAGCGCCAAATTCAGCGCCAACACATTCACCACCGGCGGCCCCACCAGCGGCTGCTCGATGTGCGCATCCATTAGTTGCTCAAGCGTAGACACTGGCAGATTGCGCGCCGCCGCGACTCGCGCCAGTTGATAGGCAATCGCCGCCGGTGGCAAGTGCGGATCGAGGCCGCTGCCAGAGGTGGTCAGCATGGCCAACGGCACCGGACCTTGCCCTGGCACCTGCAATTTATTGGCCTCGTCGATTACCCGAGTGGCCAGCGCCGGATTGCTGGGCGAGAAGTTACTGGCGCTGCTCGACACGGTGGCAAAGGCACCGGCCGATGGCCGTGGGTGGAACCAGGCGTCGCCGACGAAATCCTGGGCGATCAGCGACGAACCGCGGACTTTGCCGTCGGCATCATGCACCAGGCTGCCATTTGCCTGATCCGGGAAGGCGACCTGGGCGATACCGGTGACCACCAAAGGGTAGGCGACGCCGGTGATCAGGGTCATCAGCATCAGCAGGCTCAGGGCCGGACGTATTAGTGTGGACATTTCACAATCCTCGATTCGAAGAATATTCATCACTCGGAAGGCACACACATCACCTGTGGCGAGGGAGCTTGCTCCCGCTCGGCTGCGCAGCAGTCGTAAACCCGGTGAATGCGATGTACCTGAATAAACACGGTGGCCTGAGGTGGGGCTGCTTTGCAGCCCAGCGGGAGCAAGCTCCCTCGCCACAAAAGCCCCCTGCCTCAAGCAGCAACCGTCAAACCAGATGCAACGCCGTCAACAACATGTCGATCGCCTTGATACCCACGAACGGCACCAGTAATCCACCCAGTCCATAGATCAGCAGATTGCGCCGCAATAACGCCGCCGCGCTCACCGCCTGCACCCGCACACCACGCAATGCCAGCGGAATCAGCACCACAATGATCAAGGCGTTGAACACAATCGCCGACAGAATCGCGCTCTGCGGACTGCTCAGGTGCATGACGTTGAGCACACCCAATTGCGGGTAGATCGAGGCGAACAGCGCCGGCAGGATCGCGAAGTACTTGGCCACGTCGTTGGCGATGGAAAAGGTCGTCAGCGCACCGCGGGTCACCAGCAATTCCTTGCCGATTTGCACCACGTCCAACAGCTTGGTCGGATCGCTGTCGAGGTCGACCATGTTCGCCGCCTCACGCGCCGCTTGCGTACCATCGTTCATCGCCATGCCGACGTCCGCCTGGGCCAGGGCCGGGGCGTCGTTGGCACCGTCGCCGCACATGGCGACCAGGCGACCGTCGTTCTGTTCATGACGAATGCGCGCCAGTTTTTTCTCCGGTGTGGCTTCGGCTAGCACGTCATCCACGCCTGCTTCAGCGGCAATCGCAGCAGCGGTCAGGGGGTTGTCGCCCGTGACCATGACCGTGCGAATCCCCAGCTTGCGCAGTTCGGCGAAACGCTCACGGATGCCAGGCTTGACCACGTCCTTGAGGTGGATGGCACCGAGCAATTTGCCGTCAACACAGACCAGCAACGGCGTGCCGCCACTCTGAGCAATCTTGTCGATTTCCCGCGACAAAGGCGCAGCCAGATCGGCGCGTTTCAGGCCGACAAAGGTCAGCAGCGAATCCACCGCGCCTTTGCGATAGACCCGGCCTTGATAGTCGACACCCGACAGGCGGGTTTCAGCGCTGAACGGCACGGCGGTCAATACGTCAGCGGACGGCTCGGGTTGCGGGTGAAGACCGCGCAGGTACTCGACGATGGATTTGCCTTCAGCCGTGTCATCGGCCAGGGAGGCAAACAACGCGCCTTCGGCCAGCTCTTTGGCGGTGACGCCAGGCGCGGCATAGACCGCGGAGCAGCGACGGTTGCCGAAGGTGATGGTGCCAGTCTTGTCCAGCAGCAGGACGTGCACGTCCCCCGCCGCTTCCACGGCGCGGCCGGACTTGGCGATCACGTTCAGGCGCACCAGACGGTCCATCCCGGCGATACCGATGGCCGACAACAAACCGCCGATAGTGGTCGGAATCAGCGTGACCAATAACGCCACCAGAAACACCAGCGGCAGGCTGCCGTTGGCGAAGTGGGCGAACGGTTGCAGGGTCACCACCACCAGCAGGAAGATCAGGGTCAAGCCGATCAGCAGGATATCCAACGCCACTTCGTTTGGGGTCTTCTGGCGTTTGGCGCCTTCGACCAGCGCAATCATGCGGTCGAGAGTCGACTCACCGGGGTTGGCGGTGATGCGTACCAGCAGCCAGTCGGACACCAGTCGGGTGTTGCCGGTGACGGCCGAGCGATCGCCGCCGGACTCGCGAATCACCGGCGCCGATTCACCGGTAATCGCCGCTTCGTTGACCGCCGCGATACCTTCGATCACCTCGCCGTCACCGGGAATCATCTCCCCCGCTTCGACGCGCACCACATCGTCCTTGCGCAGGCTGGTGGCCGGCACCACCTGAAAGCTGCCATTGGCGTTTTTGCGCCGGGCACTCAAGCCTTCGCTGCCGGCCTTGAGGCTGTCGGCACGGGCCTTGCCGCGACCTTCAGCCAGCGCTTCGGCGAAGTTGGCGAACAACACGGTGAACCACAGCCACAACGCGATCTGCGCGGCGACGAAAGTCGGCACGGCGTTGTCGGGAATGAAACACAGCACAGTGGTCAGAATCGCGGTCAGTTCGACCACCAGCATCACCGGCGCGCGCTGCAATTGCCGTGGGTCGAGCTTGACGAAGGCTTGCACCAGCGCTGGACGCCACAGAGCCGAGATCGCGGTTTTTGGTTGTTCCGGCGCCTTGACGGCGGCGGCTTTAGTTGCGGGCATATTCATCATTGATTCCCCTTAGCTCCTTATTCAAAAGGCAGCCATGCTCAGATGTTCAGCGATAGGACCCAGCGCCAGTGACGGCAGAAAGGTCAGGCCACCCACCAGCAAAATGGTCACGGTCAACAGGGTCACGAACAGCGGGCCGTGAGTCGGGAAGCTGTTCTGGCCAATCGGGGCGGTTTTCTTCATCGCCAGGCTGCCAGCCAGGGCCAGAACCGGGAGGATGTAACCGAAGCGCCCAATCAACATGCCGAAGCCCAACATCAGGTTGTGGAATGCGGTGTTCGCCCCAAATCCAGCAAACGCCGAACCGTTGTTGGCACTGGCCGAGGTGTAGGCATAAAGCAACTGGCTGAAACCGTGAGCACCGGGGTTAGTCACCGCCGCGACCGGGCCTGGCAGGCTGGCGGCAATTGCGCCGAGCACCAGCACGCCGACCGGCATCACCAGCAAAGTCACCACCAGCAACTGGACTTCCCGGGCTTGCAGTTTCTTGCCGAGGTATTCCGGAGTGCGGCCGATCATCAGTCCGGCGAGGAACACCGCGATCAGTACGTTGAGCAACATGCCGTAGAGCCCGGCTCCGACGCCGCCGAAGATCACTTCGCCGACCATCATGTTGATCATCGCGACCATCCCGCTCAGCGGGTTGAGGCTGTCGTGCATGCCGTTGACCGAACCGTTCGACGCCGCAGTGGTGGTCACCGACCACAGCACGGTGGCGGTGGTGCCGAAGCGCGCTTCCTTGCCTTCCAGCGGCGCGGTTTGTTCAACGGCGACGTTGGCCAGAGTCGGGTTGGGTTGGTATTCAGCCCACAGCGATGTCGCACCGCCGATCAAAAACAGCGCCAGCATGCAGGCGATGATCGCGCGGCTCTGACGCAGGTCTTTCACGTAATGGCCGAAGGTGAACACCAGCGCCACCGGGATCAGAATGATCGAGGAGACTTCGAACAGGTTGCTCCAGGCTGTCGGGTTCTCGAACGGATGCGCCGAGTTGACGCCGAAGAAACCACCGCCATTGGTGCCCAGTTGCTTGATCGCAATCTGGCTGGCAGCCGGGCCGAGCGGGATCACCTGATCGACGCCTTGCATGGTCACGGCATTCACGTAATGAGCGAAGGTTTGTGGCACGCCCTGCCAGACCAGAAACAGCGCCAACAGCAGGCACAACGGCAGCAGGCCATAGAGGGTGGCGCGGGTCATGTCGACCCAGAAATTGCCCAGGGTCTTGGTGGACTTGCGACCGATGCCGCGACATAGCGCGACTAACACAGCGAGGCCGGTGGCGGCGCTGACGAAGTTCTGCACGGTGAGGCCGACCATCTGACTCAGGTAGCTGAGGGTCGCTTCGCCGCTGTAGGACTGCCAGTTGGTGTTGGTCATGAAGCTGACGGCGGTGTTGAAGGCTTGCGTCCACTCCTGACCCGGCAGGTTTTGCGGATTCAGCGGCAAGTGATCCTGAAACACCAGGATCGCAAACAGCAGCAAAAAACCCGCGAGGTTGAAGGCGAGCAAGGCCAGGGTGTATTTCTGCCAACTCTGTTCGACCTGCGGATCAACGCCGGCCACTCGATAGCAACCACGCTCCACCGGCCCGAGAATCGGCGAAAGCCAAGTGCGCTGCCCTTCCATCACCTTGTAGTAGAAGCGCCCCAGAAACGGTGCCGGGATCAGCACCACGGCGAAGAAGGCGAGGATCAGCCAATAGTCATAACTGTGCATAGCCGCTCCTAGTTCCGGTCCGCGCGCAATAGCGCAACCAACAGATAAATGAACAGCCCCACTGCCAATAGCAGTGACACTCCGTCCAGAACGCTCATGGAAGTTCTCCGTGTTACGGCGTATTGCCGCGTGTGGAGTGATTGTCTGCAGGGAGGCTGTAAAGGCGCGAGATCGAGGGGTGGGGCGGGGCATAAAGAATGCGTAAATAGTAGGTTTATGCCGGGGTTGCAGTGGTGTTCGGGCGGGCCTCTTCGCGAGCAAGCCCGCTCCCACATTTGGAATGCGTTTACCCACACAACTCCGATCCCTGTGGGAGCGGGCTTGCTCGCGAAGACGGCAGAACAGGCAACAACGCCCCCAACTGGCGCACAAAAAGCACTCATCCAGCGGCGAACATCCCCGATACGACAGCTTTCAGCGCTTTACGACGCCCATCCGCAAAATGGCACGCCCACTGCACACGCCCTCCCCGAGCTTTTCCAAACCGTTCCGGGAGCAACGCATGAACACACAACTCAAACCCACGCTGGGCACGCTCCACCTGTGGGGTATCGCGGTCGGGCTGGTGATTTCCGGTGAGTACTTCGGCTGGAGTTATGGCTGGGGCGTTGCCGGGACACTTGGCTTCCTGGTGACCTCGTTCATGGTCGCCACCATGTACACCTGCTTCATTTTCAGCTTCACCGAACTGACCACCGCCATTCCCCATGCCGGCGGTCCATTTGCCTACAGCCGCCGCGCCTTTGGAGAAAAAGGTGGATTGATTGCCGGGCTGGCGACCCTGATCGAATTCGTCTTCGCCCCACCGGCGATTGCCCTGGCGATCGGTGCCTATCTGAACGTGCAGTTTCCCGCCCTCGACCCAAAACACGCGGCAGTCGGCGCCTACATCGTGTTCATGGGCCTGAACATCCTCGGCGTGAAACTGGCCGCGACCTTCGAACTGGTGGTCTGCGTATTGGCGGTCGCCGAATTGCTGGTGTTCATGGGCGTGGTCGCCCCGGCATTCAGCTTCAGTAACTTCGCCCTCAACGGCTGGGCCGGTTCTGATGTGTTCGGTGCGCCAGCGATTGCCGGGATGTTCGCGGCGATTCCGTTTGCCATCTGGTTCTTCCTGGCCATCGAAGGTGCAGCCATGGCTGCCGAAGAAGCCAAGGACCCGAAACGCACGATTCCGAAAGCCTACATCAGCGGTATCCTGACCCTGGTGCTGCTGGCCATGGGCGTGATGTTCTTTGCCGGCGGCGTCGGCGACTGGCGCACCCTGTCGAACATCAACGATCCGCTGCCGCAAGCCATGAAAGCCGTGGTCGGCGAAAGCTCCGGCTGGTTGCACATGCTGGTGTGGATCGGCCTGTTCGGCTTGGTGGCGAGTTTCCACGGGATCATCCTCGGCTACTCGCGGCAGTTCTTCGCCCTCGCCCGGGCCGGTTACCTGCCGGCATCCCTGGCCAAACTGTCGCGCTTCCAGACCCCGCACCGGGCGATCATCGCCGGTGGCGTAATCGGCATCGCGGCGATCTACAGCGACGGTTTGATCAACCTCGGCGGCATGACGCTGACAGCGGCGATGATCACCATGGCGGTATTCGGTGCGATCGTGATGTACATCATGAGCATGCTCAGCCTGTTCAAACTGCGCAAAACCGAACCGAACCTGGAACGCACCTTCCGCGCGCCCTGCTATCCATTGGTGCCATTCATTGCACTGGTGCTGGCGGTGGTTTGCCTGGTGGCGATGGCCTGGTTCAACACCTTGATCGGGTTGATCTTCCTCGGCTTCATGGCAGTAGGTTTCGTATACTTCATGCTCACCGCGCAGTTGCGGGCCGATGCACCGGCGGATGCGATGTTGACCGGGCTCTGACTTCACACACCGCGCCTGCAAGGATGTACGGCGTCTACGGCCTATCAGGCATAGAATGGAACCACTGCGAAAATTAATCGCTCAAAGTGGTATGCACGATCGGTCGGCGAAACCCGCCAATCGGCCTGCCCTCAAGGAGAGCCCTATGCCCTGGTATGCCTGGTTGATTCTGATCGTTGCCATCGGCTCGATCGTTGGCGGTTTGATGATGCTGCGCGACACTGCCAACAAGGTCGAATTGACCGAAGAGCAACGTAAACGCGTCGCCGAACGCAATGCAGAAGCGGATGCCAAGGATGCGCAGGACCGCTGACCGAAATTGTGGGAGGCTAGCCGCAATGCCTGTCAGTTAAGCGCAATCCGTGTGGGAGCGGGCTTGCTCGCGAAAGCGGTGTGTCAGGCGACATCAATGTTGACTGTGCTGCCGTCTTCGCGAGCAAGTCGAATCGTCGCACCGCCGCTCCCACAGGTTCCGCGCCTTAACTGACAGGCATTGTGGCTAGCTCCCTCGCCACAAAACCGTTTCTATTGCTCCCAATCGGCCTTGGCGATGTGCAAGCCATGCAGCCCTTTGTACGCCGCACGCTCCGGCTGGCTCCAGCCTTCAAGCAACGACTCCTCCAACCGATAAATCTCCACCCCCAGCGGCCGACACACACTCAGCGGATCCTGCGCATCCGGCCCCCACATGGCCAGCGACAAATCCCCACCCGGGCAGGTCGACAGCGCGCACAGCAAATCAATCTCGGCAAAGAACTCCAGGTAATCACCCTGTTTTGCCGGGCAGGCCTTCATGAAGTACATGTCATCGTGATTCAGGCCGGTGCACTGGAAAATGTTCAGCACATCATGCACGTCAAACTCGGTCAGGCCATGGGGCAACACCGCGCGAGTCAAATTCGAGTGGCAGTGATGATGGAAGTCCTCGCCGGTGAGCATTTTGTTCACATATGGATCGCAGCGCGTCCCCAGCAAGTCGTGTAAACGCCCGCCATGTTCGTCGATGCCGTACCCGGCCAGGCTATCGTCGGTAATGGTCACCAGCGGCCGTAAGAAAGGCAGGTTCGACCAGAGCCGGTCATGGGTGCTGACATGCGCCCCTTGCAACTGCCGGGTCCGCGCAGCCCACAAGCGTTCGCGCGGGTCGTGGGCGTTCCAGACATTGAAGTCCCCGACTTGGGGGCCGACCGGGGTCGTGACCCTGAACACATGCCCCGCCGGCACATTCCAGGCACGGCCGGTGCGGATCGGCACTTCGAACTGCTCGATCAGCGTGCGCCCCTCTTTCTTGTCCCGGACTCTCTCGTAAAAAGCCGTGTCCACCTGCAAGGCCGAGCCTTTGCTGACTTGATAAGCCGCCGGATAGTCTTTGTACATGGCACAAATCCTCGATCAGTGATGGGAAGAAGGGGCAAGCATCTGCAACAGGAGGTGTTCGGAGTCGTCGAGATAAAGGCTCATGGCATCGCCGGCCGCGCGCTTATCGCCGTCGGCCAGCAAGTCATGTATCTGCCGGTCACGCGCCAGCCAGGGCGCCTGAAAACGTGATTCATCGGGAGCGGTGCAAAACACCAGGCGCAATTGCGCGACGACGTTGGTGAAGAACTCATCGAACAATGGACTGCGCAGCAATCCGACGATGTGTTGGTGAAAGGCCAGGCTGTGGGTGCCGACGACACGCCAGTCCTCACGCTCCCGGGCCAGCTCGGTGGCCTCCAGGGCTTCAAGCATCCGGTCGGACTGATAATCACGCAGCGGCTGACTGGCGCTGATGGCTTGCAGTTCCAGGGTGCGACGGACCTTGAACAGATCGCGCACATCATCAGCCCCCAACCTTCGCACCATCACGCCTTTGTTGCGGATATAACGGGTCAACCCTTCCTGCCCCAGACGGTGCAACGCCTCGCGAATTGTGTTTCGCGAGGCGTTGTAAGCCGACACCAGATCGTTTTCCACCAGCGCCATGCCGGGCAGCAAACGACCGCCGATGATGTCAGCGCGTAACTCCAATGTGATGTGGTCGGCCAGGGACAGTCCGCTGTTCATACTCAACGCCTCGTGATTGTTCAACAATCGTCAGCGAATAAGTAATCACTATTCGTGCCATCACCTGTCGTGAACTAGTCCTCCCAATATTTGAACAACACGCTGGCGTTCACGCCGCCAAATCCGAAGCCGTTGGACATCGCGTACTCGATCGTCATTGGCCGCGCCTGACCATGAACAATGTCCACGCCTTGGGTGGCTGGATCCGGGTTATCGAAGTTGAGCGTGGCCGGCACCACCTGATCGCGGAGTGCCAACAGCGTAAAGATCGCCTCGATCCCGCCTGCGGCGCCGAGCAAATGCCCGGTCGCGGACTTGGTCGACGTTACCGCTATCTTGTTGTCCGAGCCGAACAGCGACTTGATGGCCGCCAACTCCCCCAAATCCCCAACCGGAGTCGAGGTCGCATGAGCGTTGAGATGTTGCACCTGTGCCGGCGAAATGCCCGCCTGAGCCAACGCCAGCGACATCGCCCGATGCGCACCGCTGCCATCTTCAGGCCCCGCGGTCAGGTGATAGGCATCGGCGCTGGTGCCGTAACCGACCAGTTCGGCCAGAGGCTGAGCGCCGCGCGCCAGGGCATGCTCCAGAGATTCGATCACCAGAAGGCCCGAGCCCTCGCCCATCACAAAGCCATCGCGGCCACTGTCGAACGGCCGCGAGGAGCGTTCCGGGGTGTCGTTGTAACCGCTGGACAAGGCCCTGGCCGCCGCGAACCCGGCGAGACTGACACGATCGATCGCCGCCTCCGCACCGCCACACACTGCAATGTCCGCCTCGCCACATCGAATCAGCCGCGCCGCATCACCAATCGCCTGAACCCCGGCCGCGCACGCCGTTACCGGAGCCCCCAAAGGCCCCTTGAAACCGTGCTCGATCGACACATGGCCCGCGGCGAGATTGACCAAAAACGAAGGGATGGTGAACGGCGACAAACGTCGCGGGCCACGGTTGTCGGTGGTGCGCACCGCATCGGCAATCGCACCGAAACCACCCACGCCCGAGCCGATGATAGTTGCAGTACGCTCCTGGGCATTGGCGTCCTGCGGTTGCCAACCCGCCTGTTCCACTGCCTGACGCGCCGCCTCCATGGCAAACATAATGAAGCGGTCCATCTTCTTCTGCTCTTTGGGCGGCGTCGCCCGATCCGGATCAAAACCCGCCTCGGGATCTTCCGCCAGCGTCTGCACCGCGCCACCGACCTTGGCCGGCAGATCGGCCACCACCTCGTCCGGTAACGCCCGCAACCCGGAGCGCCCGGCCAACAGACGCGCCCAAACCGCTTCGACGCCACTACCCAACGGTGACACCAGGCCCATACCCGTGACTACCACTCGACGATTACTCATAACGCAAATACCTCAAGTCGATTCATGGCGCCTCACTTGTAACGCGTGGCGGCCGTGCTTCTGGACAGATTCGGCGCCATCGCATGACGCGCCGCTACATAGGACTCCCACTCAGAGAGATTCGGCAAGGAAGGAATGGTGATCAACTCACCTTGGTCCAGACCCGACAACGCTGCGTCAACCATCTCCCCCGCTTCCATGATCATGTCCGCCGGAATCTGGGACGCATCGATACCGGAACGCTCCAAAATCTCGGTGCGTGTTACCCCCGGCAACACCGCTTGAACCTGGACCCCGGTGCCCGCAAGCTCCTCGTTCAACGACTGAGTCAGGCTCAACACATAAGCCTTGCTCGCGCTGTACGTCGCATTGAACCGCTCAGGAAACAACGCTACCACCGACGCAATGTTAATGATCGTCCCCCGACCGGCCTTGGAAAAACCGGCAGCCGCCGCCGAGGCCAGCCTCGTCACCGTGGTGACGTTCAGCTGAATCAAACGCTCCAGCTGATCCATATCAGCGTTGGCGAGCAAACCATCCGCCGCGACACCAGCGTTGTTCAGCAACAGGCTGATACTCGAATCGCTGCGCAGACGCTGCTCAAGCTTCAACACATCATCCTTTTGCGTCAGATCCGCCTTCAGTACCTCCACCTGAACACCATGCGCGGCGCGCAACTTACTCGCCGCAGCCTCCAGCCGTTCCTGATCACGGGCAACCAGCAACAAATCAAAACCACGGGCCGCCAACCGCTCCGCGTAAACCGCGCCGATGCCGGAAGAAGCACCGGTGACGAGGGCCGTACCTTGGTTCTGGACAGAATTCATGACAATGCTCCTGGAGGATGCTTGAGAGGAAGGCGAAGCGCCTCAATGTCAGAGCGCTTCAGCGAATGACGAATTTATTATAGACATAATTTAAACGCCATATGATAGCCGTAATTTTTCATCTTCTGATGAAAGGCGTCAGATCACCCTCTGCGGCAATATGCAAAAAGGCCGGTCAATGACCGGCCTCTTGGTGTGGACTTACAAGCTTAGTTCACTTCCAGCTTCTCGCGATTCTTGTCCAGAATGGCTTTGCCGATCCCCTTCACTTCCAGCAATTCGTCGACGGACGAAAACGGCCCATTACTATCGCGATAAGCAACAATTGCCTTGGCCTTCGCTTCACCAATCCCGGACAACTCGCGCTGCAGAGTCGGCGCATCAGCCCCATTGAGATCGACCTTACCGGTTTGAGCCTTGGCGGCAACGTCCAGCATCAAGGGTGCCTTGGCAGCCTCCGGTGCCGCTGTCGGCGCAGCAATGGCCGCAATAGAAGCGCTGGTGAGCAGGGCAAAAACCAGAGAGTAGAAATAGCCAGTACGCATAAGTGAAGCTCCATGACATCGAATGAGAAAGCAGCTTTTCCGAAGCTGCCTCCTAAACTTAGGCGATGTGGTGGAGCTGTCAAAAGTGTGTCTGTTGCAGGATGTGAAACAATCAGGGCTCGAGACGACGTTGCTGGTGGATCCAGTCGACAATCTCGCCGTCGGGGGTATAGCCGCTGACCGTTTCGCGCAGGAGCTGGCGCACGCGGGAGTAATCATCCTCCTCGACGGCGATCAGCAACTCAGTCAAACGGCCCTTGAGCACGTCCCAGGACAGATGGTCTTCGTTGGCGGACATGATCATCGGATGGGACGTCGCAGAGACGTTATCCCCGATCAGCAACTCTTCGTAAAGCTTCTCGCCCGGACGCAAGCCAGTGAACTCAATGGAAATGTCACCGTGCAGGTTCTTCTCCGAGCGGATGCTCAAACCGGACAAGTGAATCATCTTCTCCGCCAGTTCGACGATCTTCACCGGTTCACCCATGTCCAGGACGAACACATCACCGCCCTGCCCCATGGATCCGGCCTGGATCACCAGTTGCGCGGCTTCAGGAATAGTCATGAAGTAGCGAGTGATTTTCGGGTGCGTGACCGTCAATGGGCCACCGGATTTGATCTGGCTGTGGAACAACGGAATCACCGAACCGGACGACCCAAGCACATTGCCAAAACGAACCATGGTGAAACGGGTTTTGTTGACCCGGGATACATTCGCCTTGTCACCAAACAGTACCGGGGCGATTTCACGACTGAGGGCCTGAAGGGTCAATTCCGCCAGACGTTTGGTACTGCCCATGACGTTGGTCGGACGTACGGCTTTATCGGTTGAGATCAGCACGAAGTTGGCCACACCCGACTGAAGGGCAGCCTGAGCGGTATTCAACGTGCCCATGACATTGTTGAGCACGCCTTCAGCGATATTATGCTCGACCATTGGCACATGCTTATAAGCCGCCGCGTGATAAACGGTATCCACGCGCCAGGTCTTCATCACATCGAGCAACTTATGCGGGTGACGGATAGAGCCGAGGATAGGCAGCAACTTGACCGGTACCGACTCACGGCAGGCGCGCTGCTCCAATTCCGACAGGATGCTGTAGAGATTGAATTCACTGTGCTCAAACAGCAGAAGCGTGGTCGGGCCAAGGGAGAAGATTTGACGGCACAGCTCCGAACCGATCGATCCGCCAGCACCAGTGACCATCACGGTCTTGCCTTTGATACAGCGTTCGAGCAAATCGGCCTGGGCTGGCACGGCATCACGACCCAGCAAATCAGCGATATCCACTTCCTGAATGTCTTCAACCTTGACCCTGCCGCTGGCCAGATCGGTGAAATTCGGAACACTTCGTACGTGAAGCGGGAAACCTTCCAGCAGATTGAGAATTTCCCTGCGTCGTGCGCGGGTAGACGACGGTAGGGCGAGAAGGATTTCCTGTGCACCGGTGACGTCGATCATCTGCTGGATGTGTTTGGGTTTGTAGACCTGAAGGCCTGAGATAGAGCGATCGGCAATGCCGGGATCGTCGTCGATGAATGCCACGGGGCGCATGACTCGGCCCATGCGAAGCGCAGCAACCAACTGATTGCCTGCCACGCCAGCGCCGTAGATGGCGACTTTGGTGAGGCCGTCATCGCGGCTTGCGAACGGTACGTGCTGGGAAGCGGTGAACCAATCACCCATGAAGTATTGGCGCATGCACAGGCGCAGGCCGCCGATAATCACCATGCTCAGCCACCAGTAGTTGAAGATGATGGAGCGCGGGACGACGGTTTGGTGGTTGCTGTACCAATAAACGACAACCGCCAGGATCAGTGACGAAAGGCTGACAGCCTTAATGATGGCTATCAGGGCATCGTTGCCAAAATAGCGCATGACCGCTCGGTACATACCAAAGCGGATGAATAAGGGAATGGCTACAACCGGCGCGCAAGCGAAGAGCCAGAAGTGGACCTTCAGCGGGTTGTACATGTCGTCGATGCCGAGGCGGACGATGAAGGCAAGCCAAAGAGCTATCCACACCAGCACAACGTCGGTGGCGACTTGAATCAGCCGCTTGCGCCGTCTTGGGAGGCCTAACAGCAACGTCCGAACCTTATCCATAAATCCCTCACTCACCCCGGTTTTCTCCCTGCACCTTCAGCATCAGTGTCGTCAAATCAAAAGCGCACGCCCCCGCTCGTATCCGCACGGAATATCGCTCGCCCCCGTTTGACATCACCCATTCGCAATTAATTCGCGGCCGCGTATGATGTCACACCGTCCAAAACGTCCCAAGCACAGAGACTGAGAGTAATACACAAGCAAAATTGAGAGCGGTGAGCGGCCAAACAAAACCACTGTAGTCGACAGCAGCGCAAACAGGCCCTGACGCTTGAGTTTTCGACGAGCAGCAGTATTTGGCCCCGGCTACTGCGCCGTGTAAAACATTGACAAACCCGGTAAACTAGCGCGCTCGCTGCGATATGAATACCTTACTCGTCACCATGGAAAGAGCGTTCAAACTTGTGCCAACCTCCTCGCGCTCAGCTGCCGCTGCACCTTTGAACAGTCTGGCAAAAAACGTCGGGAGCGTGGCTGTACTACTGTGTACATTCAATGGTGGCCGCTTTCTCAGGGATCAATTGGAATCGATTGCCGCTCAAAGTCATTCGAACTGGATGATCTATGCTTCGGATGATGGTTCAACGGACGAAACCGTCGAAATCCTGCAGCAATACCAGAAAATCTGGGGTGAAGATCGCCTTGTGCTCAGCCAGGGACCACAGTCTGGATTCACCAACAATTTCCTGACTGTTCTGGGCCGGGCTTGTGGGCAACATGCGTACTACGCCTTTTGTGACCAGGATGACCACTGGCACCCCGCCAAGCTGCAAAGAGCCCTAAGCTGGCTGGAACGGCAACCTGTCCGGCAACCCTCGCTCTATTGCGGTCGCACGAGAGTCATTGATGTCACCGGAAAAGCGCTCGGCTTTTCGCCATTGTTCAGCAAACGCCCAAGCTTCGAGAATGCTTTGATGCAAAGCCTGGCAGGTGGCAACACGATGGTGATCAACCAGGCAGCATGTTCCCTTCTGAGAGAAACCTCGACAGACATGCCATTGGTGTGCCATGACTGGTGGACGTATTTGCTAGTGACCGGTTGTGGCGGAAACGTTTATTACGATCCCACTCCAACTCTTGATTATCGCCAGCACAACCAGAACGTCATTGGCGCCAACACGTCAATCAAGAGCCGCCTGAATCGCCTTGTTCACATGCTCAAAGGCTCCCTCCGCGAATGGAATACCACGAATATTGCAGCGCTCAATACCCTCTCGTCCCGGTTGACTCCAGATAATGCAGAGAGCCTCAAGCGTTTTGAGCAAGCTCGCAATGCTCCGCTTACCACAAGAGTAAAGCTCATGGTGAGCAGTCGCTTCTATCGACAGACCCTTTTGGGCAATCTCGGTCTGGCTCTGGCTGTTCTGATCAAAAGAATCTAGTGATACGCCCCCTCCTCTGGGAGAATGCGCAACCAGCCGCCGAAGCGATCAAACCCTCCGCGGGTAAAATGACGCTGCCTTGCAACGATACCTTCGCCTTATCATTTTCATTCGTCTGGATATTTTAATGAGTGTTCCGCAAAAGACATCAAGCCTGTATGGCCTATCCAAAAACTTGATATTGCATCGCCATCTGATCTTTCAGATGACCAAGCGTGAAGTGATTGGCCGTTATCGGGGCTCGGTACTGGGCTTGCTTTGGTCATTCCTTAATCCGCTTATGATGTTGAGCGTCTACACGTTTGTGTTTTCGGTGGTGTTCAAATCGCGCTGGGGGATTTCACCTCCCGGCACCGAGGAGAGCAAAACCATGTTTGCGATCATGCTGTTTGCCGGGCTGATCGTGCACGCGGTGTTCGCGGAGGTCATCAACCGCTCTCCGAGCATCGTTTTAAGCAACGTCAACTACGTCAAGAAAGTGGTTTTCCCTCTGGAGATCCTGCCGATCGTGACGCTCGGCGCAGCGCTGTTTCACGGACTGGTCAGCCTGTCCGTATTGATCCTGGCCTACGTCATTTTCCAGGGGGTTCCCCACCTCACCATTCTGTTGGCTCCAGTGGTGATGCTCCCTCTGATTATCCTGATACTGGGCCTGGCCTGGATACTGGCATCCTTGGGGGTCTACCTTCAGGACGTGGGGCAGACCACCGGCATCATCACGACGATCATGCTATTCCTGTCACCAGTCTTCTTCCCGCTGAACTCCCTTCCCGCGCAGTATCAGACCATTATCCTGCTCAACCCCCTGACCTTCATTATCGAACAAATGAGGGAAATCGTTATTTGGGGGAGATTGCCCGACTTCATGGGACTGGGCGTCTATTTGATCGTCTCCGTATTTATCGCCGCGGCCGGATATGCGTGGTTCCAGAAAACAAGATCGGGTTTTGCAGATGTCCTCTGAAATGATTACAGCAGATCAGTCTGCAGCACTGGCACCTGCATCGACGTTTGCCATCCGCGTCGAGAACCTGAGCAAATGCTTTCATATCTACGATCGCCCTCGCCAGCGTTTACAGCAACTGCTGCTGGCGCCAATCAAAAGCCGGATCAAAGACGCAGAAGTCAAATACTATCGAGAGTTCTGGGCACTCAAGAACATCAACTTCGAAGTGTACCGCGGGGAAACGGTTGGCATTATCGGTAAAAACGGATCCGGCAAATCCACCTTGCTGCAGATTATCTGCGGAACCCTGACGGCCACTGAAGGCTCGGTAGAAGTCAATGGCCGAATCGCTGCCCTCCTGGAGCTGGGCTCCGGTTTCAACCCAGACTTCACGGGCCGGGAGAATATCTATCTCAACGGTTCGATATTAGGCCTCAGTCGCCAGGAGATTGACGAGCGCTTCGCCGAAATCGAAGCGTTTGCCGACATTGGCGACTTCATCGATCAGCAAGTCAAATCGTATTCCAGCGGCATGGCGGTTCGCCTGGCATTCGCGGTGGCGATCAACGCCGATCCGGAGATTCTTATCGTCGACGAGGCATTGTCTGTCGGGGATGAACTGTTCCAGCGCAAATGCTTTTCCAGAATTGAAGCCATTCGGCAAAAAGGCGCGACGATTCTATTCGTGTCCCACGCTGGCAGTGCCATTGTGGAACTCTGTGACCGCGCGATTTTGCTCGATAGCGGCGACAAGTTGACCGAAGGTGCGCCCAAGCAGGTGGTCGGCAACTATCAGAAAATGCTGTACGCAGCCGCGGATCGCCGGTCTATCATTCGCCAGCAAATCATCTCGGGGCAGGCACAGACGGGTGTGGATCCGGACACCGAAGAGTCCGTGCTTATCGAGATCGAACATAACATTGAAGAGAGTTTCGACCCCGACCTGAAGCCTAACAGCACGATCGAATACGAAGACAAGGGCGCACGGATTCGCGACGCCGGCATTTACACCCAGTCCAACATCAAGGTTAACAATCTGGTTCGCGGGCGCAGCTACTTCTATCGCTACAGTGTCGACTTTGCCACCATTGCCGAGCGGGTGCGGTTCGGTATGTTGATCAAAACTGTGAGCGGCGCGGAACTGGGAGGCGCGGTTTCCGCATCGTCGGTAGCGCACTCGGTCGAGTGGGTTGAAGCTGGCAGCAGCGTGCAAGTTCAGTTTGAGTTTGCCTGCAACCTGACGCCCGGCCTGTACTTCCTCAACGCTGGGGTAACCGGTATTTCCGACCAAGTCGAAACATTTCTGCATCGTGCCCTGGACGTTGCGGCATTCCGCGTCATCACGGAATCTGGCTGTCTGGCCACCAGTATCGTGGACTTCCACTGCGTGCCGACGCTGACATTTTCTCAAGGCATTTGAATTGATGAACACCAAGAAAATCATCATTGTACTGGGCATGCACCGTAGCGGGACAAGCGCTCTGACCCGAGGCCTCAGCACCCTGGGCGTCGCCTTGGGCGATGCACTGCACCCTCCCGGCCCGGACAACCCTACAGGGTTCTGGGAAGACAGCGATGTCATTGCCATCAACAATCAGATTCTCGGCCTTCTTGGCTCGGCACATGACCGCATGGGCGTGATCGACGCCAATGTCTTCGACTTGCCTGGCATTCAGCAGATTTATCAAACCGCCAAGGAGTTGGTCGAGCAAAAGACCGCCTCAACCTCGATTTGGGGCATGAAGGATCCGCGTATTACGCGATTGCTGCCATTCTGGAAAAAGCTGCTGAATGAACTCGGATTCAAAGTCGGTTACGTGATTGCCCTGCGTAACCCGTTGAACGTCGCGGCGTCGCTGACGGCGCGTAACCAGCTTGCACCTGTCAAATCCTACGTACTCTGGCTGGAACATATGCTGCAAGCGGTAGCCTCCACACAGTCGGAAAATCGTCTGGTGGTGGGCTACGACAATCTTCTGAGCGACCCTTACAAGCAGTTGCAACGGATTTCCGCAGCACTGGACCTCTGCACTCCGACGCAAGAGCAGTTTGACGTCTACGCAGACGAGTTTCTGGATAAAGGGTTGCGACATGGCCAGCACAACGATGATGAGCTGTTCAACAGCAACATCGAACCAGCCATCCTTGCACAGACCTATCAACTGCTGCGCGAATGCGCGCTTGATGAGTTGAACATCAACAGTGCCGAGTTCGTCCAACAACTCGACCCATTGATGTCCGCATTGCGACGGATGTTGCCAATGCTGCAGCTCGTATCGCAGGCGGAAGCCGCCACCGTAGCGGCCAACGAAGGGATTGTCGCCAGGGATCGTCATATCGAAGCACTAAACGTGCACATCAACAGTTTGTCCTCGGAGCTGGAGGAGCTCAAGGCGTCCGAGACCCGGCAGGCTACCCGCGACATCGCCCTCAATGCATCTGAGGCTGAACAGCGCGCGCGTTTCACCGCACTCCAGATTGAGCAGACTTCACGCTACATTACACTCGCTGCATCCAAGGCTGAGCAGGCTAGCCTCAACTCCGCACTCGAGAACTCTCTGATTGAGCAGACTGCCAGAAATGTCGCACTCAAGTCAGAACTCGAAGAACGTCAGTCTGCGCTTGATCTCGTTATTGCCCAGAAGCAAGCGCTCGACCAACAAACGAGCCACCTGACACTCTCGCTGAGTGCCGCTCAAAACAGTCTCCTGACCGCCAGTGAACAGATCAATACGCTGAGCAATACTTGGGCGACTTTCTTTGTGTCAAGAACCTGGCGATCGCTTCGTTTCTTCGGCAAAGACACAGGCAAACCGGTCATTATGCTGCCCAACGGCAGCCAATTCGACGACTGTTTCTATTTGAGCCACTATCCGGATGTGGCAGCCTCAGGCATGTCTGCGCGGGAGCATTTTCTTGGCGCCGGTCTTCGCGAAGGCCGTGCTGCTTCGGCTGAACTGGTGGCTCGTCCTCTTTCTGAGGTGCATCGTTCTCCGGTTGTCAAAGAATCTGAAGCCCCGATCGAACCAGCCTCCCCGGTGGCATTGCCGGAAGTTTTTGAGGCTGATGCCAGCGACAAAGGAATGGTATTTGACGTCACCTTTTATCTCGCCATGTACCCCGACATTGCGAATTGCGGTATGGATCCGCAACAACACTTCCTGATGCACGGCCAGCACGAAGGCCGCATCGGATCGGTTCCGACAATCACACTAAGCCGCTCCATCGACGCTCAGGACAACAGCAAGCAGACCGTGTTGCTGGTCAGTCATGAAGCGTCTCGTACAGGAGCGCCCATCCTTAGCCTCAACATCGCCCAGCAGTTGACAGAGCGCTTCAATGTCGTTGCGCTGCTTTTAGGCCCCGGCTCGTTGACTGACGCTTTCGTTGACGCAGGAGCAATAGTTGCCGGCCCTCTGGACCGCAACAATCCGGTCGGCACATCCTGGGCGGTCGCCGAATTCCTGGATAAGTATCGAATCGATTTCGCAATCGTGAACAGTCTGGAATCCAATCTGGCCCTCAAGCCATTGGCCGACCGCTACATCCCGTCGGTCAGCCTCATCCATGAGTTCGCGGTTTACACCCGACCTCGCTCGGCAATCCAGAATGCGTTGCTGTGGGCGAGCCAGACGGTATTTTCGTCAGATGTCACGTTGGACAGCGCCGTGCAAGTGTTGCCGCAGCTCAACGACTGCAGCATCCCCGTGCTGGCGCAGGGCAAAAGCATTGTGCCAGCCGAGGCACGGGATGAAGCTCAAGTCGACGCTGAAAGATTGCGGCTTCAGCATGCCATACGGCCACAGGATCAAGACGCCGACACCATCATCATCCTCGGAGCCGGCCGCGTACAGGTCCGCAAAGGTGTCGACATCTTTATCGAGTGCGCCACGCGGGTCATCAACTCCCCGATCGGCCACAAATGTCGTTTTGTCTGGATTGGCGACAACTACAATCCGGAAACGGATATTGCGTATTCGGTCTACCTGTACGATCAGATTCAGCGCAGCGGCATTGCCGAGCAGTTCACGATCATTTCCGAGACCGCTCAGATCGAAGAAGTTTATGCAATGAGCGACATGTTACTGCTGAGTTCCAGGCTGGATCCTTTGCCCAACGTAGCCATCGATGCGATGGTTCGCGGCCTGCCTGTCCTGTGCTTTGACCGGACCACAGGTATCGCCGACATCCTCAAGCGCAATGATTTGGAGACAGACTGCATAGCACCGTACCTCGACACCGGCAGCATGGCGGACAAAATCATTCGCCTGGCATCGTCCGACAGTGCCAGGGCGAACGTTGGCGCGCAGGTGAAAGCCATTGCCGCACGTGAGTTCAACATGGCCAACTACGTTGAAAAACTTGTCGATATCGCCACTAGCCGGGGTGAGACGAGCCAATTTGAGAAACTGGATACCGCGACGATAGCAGAAGCCGGGGTACTGGACATCAGCTTCTATACCCCTGCAAAAGTGGCACTGGAAGATGAGGCATCGGCGATCCGTCGTTACGTTCGCTCATGGAGCCGCGGTGTACTCCGTCGCAAACCGTTTCCTGGGTTTGATCCAAGCCTCTATCAAGAGCTCAACGCAGATGCTGTGGGTCAGCACGATCCACTTGCCCATTTCCTTCGGGCAGGTCGGCCGCAGGGCCCATGGAACTCGAACAAACTCGACTGGGCAAAACCGCACCAGACGTCAGAAGCGCACAAGGCACTTCTATTCGTCAGCATCGAGTTGCCAGAGCAACTCCTGAATGTTCTTGATCAGATCATGGTATCCGGCATTGATGTGACGGTGATCGTCCAGACAAACGACGAATCCACTCGACTTGCCCTGCAAAACGCCCTGAGCAAAGATCGCAATCTGCCCCTCGACATACAGGTATGCGAACGAGGGACGCTGTCTGCATTATTGAGTCATCTGACGACTGCTGACTATCAGGAATTCGACCTGATCGGGCACCTCGATCTGCAAGCAGAACCTGTTGATTCGGAGTTCACGAGCCAGGTTGCCTATCACCGCTACCTAATTGAAAACATGATCGATGGCGAGCATCTGGCGCTGAGAACCATCGCCAACCACCTGACCGAACGCAATAGCGTTTCCCCGATCGGGCTTGTGTTCCCTGAAGATCCGACGATCAGCCACTTATCCCAAGACTCTGCACTGGTCAACAATCTTTGCAAAGCTATTGGATTGCAGCCGCCCCGGCATGAACACCTGCCCTACCCGATAAATGGCGTATTCTGGAGCGTCCCTGCAACATTATCGCCACTCGTCAACGAGTTACCGCGCCTGAAATCGGCCATCAAGGAAATGCACCTTTCCCCATTGGTCGAAGATCGAATTCTGGCGCGCATGTTGCCGCTGGCCTGCGCCAGCAAAGAAATGCTCATAAACACAACTGTCGTTGCTGGCGTCACTTATTAACTTAATGCAGTCGATTGGATGAACGAGTTGAAGAACAAGATGCGTAATAAAGGCCGCCAGGTGAAGCAATTGGCACTAGGGATTGCCCAAGGCCTCTATGCGCGAGCCTATATCAAAGCCAAGGGAGACTCCCTCGGCTTTGACCCGGTTTTTTACCTTAACCAGTATCCGGACATTAAAAACTCTGGCACCGACCCTTTCAGCCACTACGTTTTTCATGGTCGCAAAGAAGGACGTGTCGGTCATTCCCCGGTACTGAGCCAGAGCAGCTTCGAACTTGCGGAGCTTGATCCTTCACGGGATACCGTGATTGTTGTCAGCCATGAAGCCTCCAGGACTGGGGCGCCGATTCTGAGCCTGAATCTGATCA
Organism: Pseudomonas farris; assembly: GCF_019145235.1. Taxonomy (GTDB): domain Bacteria; phylum Pseudomonadota; class Gammaproteobacteria; order Pseudomonadales; family Pseudomonadaceae; genus Aquipseudomonas; species Aquipseudomonas farris. The sequence continues at coordinate 27,550 of NZ_JAHSTV010000001.1, forward strand.
TGATGCTCAAACGTCATTACAATGTTATTGCAATGGTGTTGGGTGGTGGCGAATTGACAGATGAGTTCAAGAACTCCGGCGCCGTGTTTATTGATTGCGCAGGGCTGCGGTTCAACCCCGATCACGCACGCGTGCTGATCGATAAAATCTGCAGCCTCAACAAAATCAAGTTTGCGTTGATCAACAGCGTCGAATCCCGTGTCGTGTTGCAAGGGTTGGCGGCCAACTTCGTTCCGACGATCAGTTTGCTTCATGAGTTTTCCGCCTACACCCGCCCAAAAACAGCCTTTATGGAAACCATGTTCTGGTCAACACGCACCGTGTTTTCTTCCTCGGTGATTCACCAGAGTGCCGTGCGGGACTTTCCGAATCTGGCCAACTATCCGGTGCATATCCTTCCCCAAGGACGTTGCGACGTTACATTCGCCGACGTGGACGAAGAGAAAGTTGTACTGGAAGAAGTGCGGCTCAGAAACATATTTAAAGCGCTGAAGAAGGGAAATAAACGAATCGTTCTTGGCGCTGGATTGATTCAATTGCGCAAGGGTGTGGATCTTTTCATTGACTGCGCTGCCCGCGTCCTTGAAAACGGTGAAATGGACGGCTTGCACTTCGTCTGGGTCGGTAAAGGCTATGACCCGGAGAATGACGTGCAGTACTCGGCGTATCTCCACGATCAGATGCTGCGTGCAGACCTTCAAGATCACATTACCTTCATTCCTGAAACTTCGGCGATTCATGTGGTTTACGATGAGTCCTCGGCAGTTTTGATCACCTCGCGCCTGGATCCGTTGCCGAACGTGGCCATTGATGCGATGAGCCTGGGACTTCCGGTGCTTTGCTTCGATAAAACCACCGGCATCGCTGACTTCCTTGATGGCTGCGGCCTTCGAGAGGCTTGTGTAGCACGCTATCTGCACGTCCCGGACATGGCGCAGAAGCTGAGTGCTCTGATGGCCGACGAGGCAACCGTTTCGGCCATCGGTGAGACGCTCAAGTCGGCATCAGCGCGTCAATTCACCATGCAGACCTACGTGGATGGCCTGGAATCCATCGCGAAGGAAGCGATTGCCCAGACAGCCCAGGAAAAGCTCGATTACACCACCATCGAGCAAGCGGACGTCTACAGAGGCGACTTCATCCCCCGTTATCACAGAACGATTTCCGACTTCGACACCTTGCGTATGCATGGCCGGTCCTGGGCCAGCAACATCAAGGAGCGGAGACTGTTTCCGGGCTTCCATCCCGCAGTTTTCGCTGAGCAATCCGACGACTACAAGGCTGGCCAGAATCCGCTCGCCTGCTATCTGCGGGCCGGAAAACCTGAAGGCCCGTGGATTCATGAAGTACTGACCCCGTCCTCCCCCGTCAGTGCTGATGTTGAACGCGGCCGGATTGCACTGCATATTCATGTCTTCTACGCTGACCTGTTCGAACAGATCCTCGATTGCCTGTCCGTCAACAAGGTGCGCCCTGACTTGTTCCTGAGCGCCCCGAACGAACAGGTCAAGGCGGAACTGGAGGCAATGACTCCCAAGTACTCCGGCAACGTGGTCGCAATCGAAGTGGTGCCGAACAAAGGCCGCGACATTGGCCCTTTCCTGAGCGCATTCAACCGACGCCACCTGCGTGAATACGACATCATCGGCCATCTGCACACCAAGAAAAGCAAGGATCAGAGCAATCCGGAGGTTGGTAGCATCTGGTACGATTTCCTGATCGAAAACCTGTTGGGACGAACCAACCCGATGGCCGATGTCATCACTTCCAGATTGCTAAGTGATTCGCGCATGGGCATGGTGTTCGCTGATGATCCGCATATTGTCTGCTGGGGTAAAAATCGTCCCTACGCCGAAGCGCTCCAAGAGCGCCTTGGCCTGAATCCATTGCCGGAAAACATCATATTCCCGGTTGGGACCATGTTCTGGGCGCGGACCGAAAGCCTTCGCTCGCTGGACGCGTTGGAGCTAACTTGGTCAGACTATCCCGATGAGCCACTGCCGTACGACGGCAGCATGCTGCATGCGCTGGAGCGTTTGTTCCCCCTCATCGTGCAAAGCAATGGCTATGACATCGCTTTGACCAATGTTAAAAGCATTACGAGATAACATGAAAATATTAATCTTTGGTGGTGGTGGTTTCATTGGCTCGGCGATTGCCGACCGTCTGCTGGCTGATGGTCATTCACTGCGCATCTTCGAACGACCGAGGGTTGAGCCCTATCGAAAATTCGAATCGACCGAGTCCGTGGAATGGGTGACCGGCGACCTGATGAGCAAACATGACGTCAGTGAAGCCGTGGATGGAATGGACGCGGTTCTGCACCTGGTTTCCACTACGCTGCCGAAGACATCGAACGACGATCCGATTTATGACGTTCAGACCAACCTGGTCGCAACCCTGCAGATGCTCAACGCAATGGTTGAAAAGCACGTCTCGCGTATTGTGTTCATTTCCTCTGGAGGCACGGTATATGGGGCTCCGACCTATCTGCCGGTCGATGAGACGCATCCTACCGACCCTCAGGTTTCGTATGGCATCACTAAACTGGCCATCGAAAAATACATATTGATGTACCAACACCTGCACGGTATCAAGGCGACCGTGCTCCGGGTGACCAATCCCTATGGCGAGCGACAACGTGTCGAAACCGCTCAAGGCGCAGTTGGAGTGTTCCTGAGCCGTGCGCTTAAAAACGAGTCTATCCAGATCTGGGGTGATGGCAGTGTGACCCGCGACTATGTCTATGTTTCGGATGTCGCTGAAGCCTTCGCCTTGTCTCTGAAGTATGAAGGTCCTTATAGCGTCTTCAACATCAGCTCCGGCACTGGTGTCAGCATTAACGAGCTGATTGAGCGAATCGAGACTGTGATCGACGGAAAGATTGCCAAAGAATACCTTCCAGGCCGGCCTTACGATGTTCCTGTGAGTGTACTGAATAATACATTGGCCGCCAGAGAGTTGAACTGGACACCCAAGGTCCGCCTGGATGACGGGTTGAAGCTGACCACTGCCTGGATGAAGAGAACAATGGGCAAATGATGGACGCTTCCGTTATTAAAGTGTCGGTAGTTATCCCCACAAAAAATGGCGGAAGCCGCTTCAAGTCAGTTTTGAGTGCCGTTCTGAAGCAGCAGACAGAATGGCCCTTCGAAGTCATTGTCATTGACTCCGGATCGAGTGATGAAACCTTGGCAATTGCCCGTGCAAACCCAACGGTGCGCATCATTGAGGTCGAACCTGCAGACTTTCAGCATGGACGTACGCGTAACGTAGCGATCCAAAGCGCGAAAGGGGAATACATCGCCATGATCACTCAGGATGCGCAGCCGGTTGCAAATACCTGGTTGCGTACTCTCGTCGCTGAAATTGAGGCTGATGAACAAATTGCCGGCGTGTTTGGCAAGCATGTTGCCTACGACGATGCCTCTCTTTTTACCCGCGAGGAGTTGGTACAGCATTTCGCGGGCTTTGAAATGCAACCCATGGCACAAATGACGGACCCGGAGCGCTACCGGCGCGATGCCGGTTACCAACAGTTCCTTTATTTTTTTTCCGATAACAATGCACTAATCCGGCGTTCGGTTTGGAAACACTATCCTTATCCGGAAGTGGATTTCTCCGAAGATCAGGCGTGGGCACGTATCGTCATCGAGGCCGGTTTCAAGAAGGCCTACAGTCACGATGCAACTGTTTATCACTCTCACAATTACGGTCTTTGGGAGCGTTTCCAGCGAAGTTTTGATGAAAGTATGGCCTTGGAAGATCTCTTTCATTACGACCATCCCAAGGGATTCATTGTTTTGCTGAGAAGCTGGGTCGGCCTGACGCTGCGGGATTTCAAGTTAATACGTCAGCATCTGCCCAATGATGGCTGGAAGTTGATACTGCCGGCGATAAGAATGCCAATCGACAACTTTATGCGGGTATCAGGCAGTTGGCTGGGAGTCCGGGGGGGATTCAATTGTCCAGCGCTGATAGCGTTTTGTTCTCGTGATAAAAAACTTAAACGGGTGAAACGTTAACCGTGAATACTCATCTACTCGCAGCCCAATTAAAAAAATCACTGAACCATATCAAACAGGAAGGTTTCTCCTCTTTCTTCAACATACTGTCACGTCGTTTCAGAAGCTCCCGCTCGCTGTTCACCAAACCTGATGTTATGTATGCCTACCGATTCTTGAAGTTCACACCGACCGTTCAGCAGCCGGACAATGCCTTGAGCAACGGAGATAAAACCATCAATTGGTATATCCCCCCTATAGGCAAAGGGTCCGGCGGACATCTTAATCTCTTCAGATTCATGCAGCACCTTGGACAACTAGGATTCACCAACCGAGTCATTATTGTCGAGGACGATAACGACGTACCAGCTGCGAAGATCAAATCGACGATATCGGACTGGTTCGGCATTGATAATGTGGACGTTTATTACATTGATGCGTCCATCCCCTCTGCAGCGGTGTCAATTGCAACATCATGGCAAACCGCGTATGCCGTGAACAACATTAGCGCAAAAACTCATAAGTGCTATTTTGTTCAGGATTACGAACCCTGGTTCTATCCTGTCGGCACGGAGTACGCGCTGGCTGAGCAAACCTATCGGTTTGGCTTCCATGGGTTTACGGCTGGAAGCTGGCTATCCAGTCTGCTGAACCAACAGTTCGGCATGCAGGCGACTGCACTTGGTTTTTCATATGATAGAGCGCTGTACAAGCCTCATCCCACAGCTGATCGAGGGACTGCCAAGCGCGTCTTCTTTTATGTGCGGCCTCCAACAGCGCGAAGGGCTTTTGACCTTGGCGTATTGGTTCTGGCGGAGCTTGCCCAGCGAGTTCCGGATATGACAGTGGTGATGGCGGGATGGGACGTGCACCACTACACATTCCCATTTACCTGTGATCACGCTGGCCTGAAGAACCCCAACCAACTTGCGGAGCTGTACAGCTCTTGCGATGCAGCGCTGGTATTATCGCTAACGAACCTGTCGCTTTTACCTCTCGAGATCATGGCCTGTGGCGTACCGGTTGTCAGTAATCGCGCTGCATGCACCGAATGGCTACTCAACGATGACATCGCAATGTTGACTGAACCTACAGTCAATACGTTGGCGGATGCACTGGAAAAGATCTTGCGCTCGCCAGAACTGGCACAGCAAATTAAGGAAAACGCTTTCGCGTTTGCAGCATCAGCCTCGTGGTTGGAGGAAGGGGACAAAATGGCTCAAAGGCTTGAGGAGATTTTGTCCAGTCCGCAACCGTAATATCCCGGCTGAACGCCTTGCGATTGAGACTTGGCCCGCCCCCCTCCCAAAAAAAATACCCGCACGACGATACGGGTATTTTTTATCTTGGCTTTAAACCTCAGCAGATACTTCAGGCTGTACCCTTTTTGATCCTGCGCCCAGATAAGTTCGCAATCCTAACGCCGGCTTCTCAATGAGCTTCCAAGACAAGTAAGCCAACGGGAGCACTATCAAGCTTGAATACAGCGCATTGGTATAAGCACTCTGCCCTGTTGTCCATACCAATTGCTGGATGGGCCACGCATAGATATAAACCCCATAAGAGATATCACCAAACTTATCCATATCAATATGAGGAAGGCGATAGACAACCATCAGCGCACTGTACACAACAGCCGGAATATAGAAGTAAGGATACCAGCCTGTACCAGAAAAATAAAACACCGCCAAAATTAAGCCCCCACATAGAGGCCAACTAAGAGGAATATAGTCACGATTAACCCAAAAAAGGCATCCTACAACAAAAAACAAAAGCGGCTCATGAAATTGAGCATTGCTTCCAAAAAGCGGAACCATAAGAAAATTAAGCTTGATCAACAGCAACGCTGAAAGCAGAGATATATTTGCTATCTCTCGGGAATTAAACAACCCCAAAAACCCCAGTATAAAAACTGCCATATAGCAGCGAAGTTCCGCCGGCAGTGTCCAGGTGGCGCCATTGGTCGAACCTGCAAATGGTCGATCTGAGAATACATACGGAAGGTTATAATTCCACTCCCAAAGTGTCGCATTCCATAGATTATTCCATGGGGTACTCTGAAAATATTGAGTCAAACTAACGCTTGTTGCAATTGGACCAATAATAAAAATGGCGACAAGTGAATACACGATAACGGCTGGGTACAGACGAAGGCAGCGGGAAATCACAAAATCTCTTAGACTTCTATTTGATATCGATGCAGTCACCAGAAAGCCACTAACCGCAAAAAAACCACCGACCGCTATACTCCCGATCCACGCATGTGGAAGGATAAGCATAGTAATAGGATCGCTACCATTACCGCTAATGGGGAATGAGTGACCAAAAAGCACCGCAAAAGCAAGAACAAACCTAAGAACAGTGAAGTTATTCTCTCTGATCCCATCAAACTCACCTAATCGATTAGTTCTTAAAAATTCTCTAAGCATGAAACGTTCTCCGTAGCCGTTCCCATGAAATCAAAGTAAATCACTGCCTGGCCTTTTGATAACAAACTAAAAGTCGGTGGATTTTATGTGCTTTACAAAAAACACTCAAGGACGCATCGCTTCTGCCTATCACTATGAAAGAAAGATTTTATAGATACCGGATGATTGGGGCGTAAGCGCAATAGGAAGCTGACTTCGAACCGATACGGCGCGAAAGCTTTTCTGGGAGCTACTCAAGTGCACAGATCCACAGCCTTATCGAGACCAACCCTATACGCGGCTACGCCACGTACTGGAGCAGCTGCCGCATGCACATTCGGAGGCTGACTACGAAGCGTTGTTACCGTGGAACTGCTCACCGAAAATGCCGCGGTAAACGGACAGCGCATCTAGCAGTAGATGTACTTCGTGGATCGCATACCGAATTCTGCCCATCATTTCCATGCTGATCGCCCTGTGTTCTTCTGCTCGAAAATTGAGCAGAAGAACACAGGGGTCAGTTTTCGGTCAGCGGCAACAGTTTTACCTCTCGCCAGGGAGGACGGTTTGTATAGATGAAAGGCACCAGACCTCCCCTGCCATATCAATACGCCAAGGAAGACCTGAGTGATCCTGAGATACCTGAATAGGAATCTATTTTTCAACGGTTACCGGAATTTCAAACTGGCTACAACTGTAAAATTCAGAGCCACGCAAACCACCCATACCTAATTTATAGGTTCCACTCAGCGTCGAAAGATCCAACAATCCGTTGAATCCCGCAGCATTTAGAGCAGGATTTTTAAATGCCACTCCGATATCACCGCGAGCCTCACCATTGGTCAGGACAAATATCCTACTACCTTTTTTATCAGTAAGGGTCAAATATGTCTTATCGAACAGCGTGCCATTCTTGGTTGAATGAACAAGCCAGCCTTGCAGTTTCAAAAGATCCGTCACGTTCAAGGTCGTGGAAGTCGGACCTGCCCCATTCATCAAATCAATACTGCCTTCACAGGCTATTACAGAATTCTTCAAAATACCTGAAATTGACGTTGAGACACTATTGACTGCAATAGCTTTATTGTGAACTTTCGGGACTTGCACACCTATCCACGCGGAGTTGAACTCAGACTTAAAATAATGAGTAGAGTCCGAAACGAACATAACAGAATCAACTGCATCACCGGAAAACTCAAAATTATCAAGCAACGGAGTTACCCAAACACCACTTTTTGAGTTCAAGATATTCAGCCTGTATTCACGAATACCGCCTGAAACAAGCTTGTATCTAACCTTCAGAATATTCCCGCGAAACAATAAATTCTTCAAGCGAGCGTAGAGTGTGAGTTCAAAATTCGGAATAACTTTAACCACCCCTCCCGAAAACTTTGGAACCTTGTTCCACTCGCCGAACTTCATTAAAGTTTCAGACAATTGCGTCTCAGAGTAAACGGCCCGCCCGTCATTAGCCTCCAAGAGCATTAGTGGCACACCACCTTTACCCTTTGAAACGCTGACAACGTGATAATTCAACAAAATAGCATTTACTGTCAGAGGGTCTTCATTCAACGAAAACTTCTGATCAAATGCATCAAATACGTTACAGCTTTCAGATCCACAAGCAACACCGGCAGTCCACAGAACAAACTTTGGACGCGCAGAAGACTCAAAGAAAGCCTTGTTCATCGAATCTAAGGCTGGGGTAAGCGTCATGTAGTTTTGGAACGAAGGGCGATGCGTGTAGTTCAGCTTATTGGCAAATGCATATTCATTATTATAAGGATATACATCAATAGTCGAATCACCAACTCTCTTTAACAAACCATCATCAAGCTTGAAGTCTGAATACAAACCCTGCATGCGCTCCTGATATCCAGCCCTAAAATCTATTGCCGGAAGCAGCGAATCTTTAGTTGGAGCCCCCGAATAACTTGGATTAATTGATAGATAATACAGGCAAACCATCGCCATTACGAACAGCGCTCGCCCAAGCCAGTTTCTGTCAAAAACCATGATAAGTGCCAACGCAGCCGTTGGAATGACAAAATAGCCAAGATAATGATCTGTGCGACTAAAACCAAGTTTAAAAAGAAGCAACAACAAAACGTTAACCGTCAGCAAAAGCGATCTACGCTTAAGCAAAAGATACACATTCAAAAGGGCAGCCACCAAAAACGCAGCAACAAACGTCCTTCGCGAATTGACAATATCCAGCGTCATGTCCACCGAGTTACCAAAACTCAGGTTTTTGTTAATAATCAAATAGTTAACAATGCTGGAGTTGTCATGGAAAATGACCAACCCAACAAAAACATAAGCCACTATTACCGCCGCAACAAAACAAACCAACCTTGATATTTTCTTCTCAGAAAAAAGCCTGACAAAAAAATAGGACCCGAATGTCGCCAACCCAACCAGGCCGTAGAAAAAGCGTACATAAAACAAAAAACCGACCACGGCACCGAGGACAGCCATCCATTGCGCACTCACAACTAACGGCTTATCTTTAGAGCACTCGAAATATGCGACCAACGCAAACGGCAGAAGGAAGAACGCCGCAGAAAAAGCCAACCCGTTAAAAAACAGAAAGAACGCCACCGCAAAAAAAACATAAGAGCGCGCCCTATTGACCAAGGTAAAGACCAGTGACCAAAACGCTCCATTAACGAGGCTCACAAACAGGATTGCCCCCCAATAAGTATAGATACTGTACTGCGACGAACTCCCCCCCACCAACCAATAAAGAGGGCCATAACTAAACAGAAAGTCACGCCCCTCATAAAACACCTGATTGGTTAAATTAACCCACTGCTCGACATTACCGCTAGACGCCGCTGTCGAATACATTTTCATGGAGGAAAACACAAGAATAAAAACAGAAAAAAAAGCCAGCACTTCCGTTTTATATCTTGCCAACAAGGACTCTAGATCACCGCCTGCACTTCTTATACTAACAACACTAGATAAATCGCTCACTTTTCGCCTTCTTTCTTGACGTTATAGTGCCCAAAACAACTTTTTAGTAATATGCTCAGCACCGAAAAATTACCTTTGACACTACTGATCTTGGTCGGCACTTCACCTTTTGGGTATCGTCGGACGGTGCCCAGTTCAACACAGCGATAGCCCAACTTTGGGGCACGATACGAAAGATAAGCCAGCAACTCGTAAGTCATGAATACATCGCGGAACGGCGCTACTTTCGGGTCAAGAAGCATCTTGCGGCTATAAGCACGAAAACCCTGAGTGGTATCAGTCCAGCCAAACCCGGAGAAAAGACTCAACATCGGCGCATGAATAAAACGAATAGCGAAATCTCGCGACTTTGGCGTGTTCTCGGCCACACCGCCCGCCACGAAGCGAGAGGCTTGCACAAAATCAATGCCTTGCTTCAACGCCTCAATAAACCGTTCGATGGCATCAGGATCATCCTTGTCATTGCCGTCAATCGTGACGATACCTTCATAGCCTTGGTCGAGCGCGAAGGCATAGGCGCAACGTAGTTGGGCACTCAGTTTGCCGGCAGACGTCTTGAGCAACAGGCCTCGCACGCCCACTTGTTCCAGCGCCGGCAACTCCAGGGAGCCATCCGTAGTACCCCCATCAACAATGATGATGTCGGCAATATCGGCAATCTTGAGCGCCGCCATTCTAGCCAGCAGACTCTTGATACGCTCTCCCTCGTTGATGACGGGTATCACCACGCACCAAGGATGCTGACGACCGAGCCACATTTGCGTGTCATAGGAAGGTACTTGCCACGTCTGGCGGGCAGCAGGAGAAATATCGAGAGAAGTCATCATGTTCACCATCAAGCCACGCGAGCTGTAATCAGCCCTACGCCGGCGATTACCAATACGATCCCTGCACCTGTAGTCCAGTGGAAGGATTCACGAAAAAATACGACCGAAAACAAGGCGACAGTCGCCACAGCTCCGGCGGTCAGAACCGGATGCGCCACATTCAGTGGCAGGCGCGCCAAGGCAGCGGCATAGAGCAGAAACGCGCCTCCATAAAGCCCGAGTCCCAGCCAAAACGGCCAATTGCTCAACGCCGTCATAGGGTCACTTAGCGAGGGAAACTTGCGCGGAGGCATCATGGCCATCTTCACCAAAACACTGGCGGATGCATTGGATAGGATACCGAGAATAAGGATCAACCACTTCATACTCATCTGCCCACCTCAACATCAGTCCGGCGGTAATGCTGTGTCGCCACCTGAAGAGCTCGCTCAATGGAGACCAAATGTGGCTCATTTTTGGTCGCAACCATCTCGATCGAGACCACATGTCCAGGCAGATACTGGAGAAGAGCGGCAGCCATTTGCCCATGTGCGGTGCCGCCATCGCCCAAAGGCAACAGATCGGGTTCGCTGGCATGCACGTGTCCGATCAAATCGGCGCAGTCGCACAGGATCGCCTGCGGATCTTCCTGGTTAATCGTGATCGCACCGGTATCCAGTTGCATGCGAATCGCGGGATGCGCGACTTGCTTCACAACCTCGGAGGTTTCGGCACTGGCGGTCATAAAATTGGCGCCATAGCAGACAGGGTTGGGCTCCAGACAGATCGTCACCCCCCAAGCCTGAGCGATGTCTCCCAATTGCCTGAAAAAGGGAATCGCGACATCCAGCGCCTCTTGATCGTTCAACCCACTGCGATCACGGTTCCTGGGGGAGCCAAAAACCACTCTGGTCGCTCCAAGCCCACCGCCGATACGGCATACGGCCCCAAGGTGTTTCAATAGTGCGGTCTGAGTCTCGACCGCACCAAACACGTTCAGGCCCGCTGTACCAAACAACAGCGCCTGCATTCCGGTGATATCAATACCGCGCTCACTCCACCAGCCTTTGACCCGGGAAATATCCTCATCGGTAGCCTTGGCGGGCTCGGGAAAGTACTTACCGGGCGCGATATCAATCGCATCAACGGAAAAGCGTTGAAGCAACCGGGCAACCGCCTCATCCTCAACGGGATCCCACGCAATATTGGAAATCGCTAGTCTCATACCTGCGCACCCGTCTCCACTTTTATCGTGAGCGGCTCGGATTGCGCGTAGGCCCTGACTGCCTGGATCGTTTCGCGCGCACTGTATTGATAGCGACCAACCCCACCAAACACCCCGGCATGTTTGCTTTGCAGGTCATAGAGCCCCGTTGGATTACCCAAGACATTCGCAAAAGGCTTACCGAAGCCTTGCAGGGAAATGTCCGCCACGCAGACAGGTGCTGCGGTGAGATGAACCAGTTTCAGACCGGCATTGAGGGCCGTATCAATGTCAAACCAGAGGTTGACCATCGGATAGAACTGGAACACTCCCCGGCTATCGATCATCTGAATATTGTTGTCATTGAGAAAATCGAAAATGACGTTCTTGCGCAGCCCTGGGCCAACTAACCCCGGCAACCGAACAATCAAATGGTTCGGAAAATGCTCTTCGACGAATTTCTCCAGCAATCGACGGTGCAGGCCATAGGCATGCAGATCCGACTCATCGACAATCGAATCCTCGTTAACGCCTACAGGCGTCTTGAAGACATCCACCGTACTGATCAAAATAAACGTTTTGCACTTTACAGTTCTCAGGTGTGCAATCAACTCTTCGATCTTTTGTCGATCGGCTTGCGGCTCACGGTTGGCAATCCATTTCTGCGCAGGCGCACCGGCACACACCACCGTATCGAACGTCTGATTGTCAATATCAGCAATATTTGTCGATCGGTAAAGTGATGAAAATGTTTGTTGTTTTAAGAGAGTGCTACCTACGAAACCTGAAAAACCAATAAGAGAATTAAACATTCACCACTCCACCGTTGGACTTTTCTTGACCATCGATACCTGAAATATTTTCCTTTTCAAGCGTTTCAATGACGTCATAAATATTGTCGATTTTTCCGCCCAGGATGGAATAACATCCCGGCAACTCCATATGCCGCTCAAACAGGATCGGTCTTCCGTCATCGCCCTCGTTCTTCATCAGAACGGTTTTGACTTCAAACAACGAATCCACATGTTTGGCTTTCAACACATCAGGAATATACCGTCCGACGTCTCTAACCATTCGATCCACACGGGTTTCACGCGCGTAATGCTGCAGCCTTGCATATGGATCAAGATCTGACTGATCGTTCCAATGCAAGTGTGGCGTATAGCGAACATGGGATAGTGTGTGCAGTCCACGCGCAGGAAAGGGCATCATCGAAAAGAACGGGCCATCCATGACGGTAATTCCCAAGCCATCGAGAGACTCAGGCATCTGCATCAGCGCCATTTCCGTAATTTCTTGCTTAAGACCGGTGCTAACGCCTGGGAAATCGCCCTTGAACTGATTGAGGCCACTGTAAGTGCAGTTGAAAACATAGCGGCAATTGATCACCTCCTGGTTTCCCTGCGTGGTCTCAGTAATAACCTGCAATGGCGACTGCGCCCCCTTGGAGATCGCGGTTACACGGCTCTGGTAGCGGATTTGCACCCCGCTCTCACTCAGCTCACGCCTTGCCCAACTCGCGAGCTTCGTCGTATCGAATGCATACTCTTCGACCAGAAACACATCTTCGATCAACCGCGGTTCAAACAGCCCCCGCAATGCAGTATTTACAGGTTGTATATCCGCGCCAATGTCCCGGCAAAAGCGCTCGAACTGCTTGGCTGTGACCTTTGAGTTCCGCCGGGCAATCGCATAGAGCTTGGTGAAGTCTCGCTTAACCGCCCCTGGCCAATCCACTACAAACTTGGGTAGATTTATCCGGCTTCTGTAAGCCGTCGTGAAACTACGGGGATAGTGATACCCGTTATGCACTCGCGCTTGATTATTGTAGGAGGCACGCATCAGCAATGCGGGTTCGCGCTCAACAAGCACAATGCGTTTTAATCCTCGCTGCCTCGCTAGGTAGACCGCAATGGCGGTGCCATAGAACCCGCCACCGACTACCACGGCGTCCTGACTAGTTGGGTCTGCTTCAAAACCAGACATCAGGAAGGACGTTCCCAAGCCGAGACGGGGGACTTGGCTGCATCTGATACAACTTGTTCGATATTCAGCTTTTCACGTCGAGTCATGCGAGCACTAGTGAACTCTTGGCCCACATGATAGAGCGGCCCCTCATTCGACAGGCTGGCCATGTTCAGGATGTATTCACCCAACACCAACAGCACTAGCGAGATCAGGAAAAACATGCCCGACTGTTGCAGCGAAAAGCTGACCCAGCCTGGTGCAACATCGGTTTTCAAAATGCCAACCACCAGCACGTAAACGCTGTACACCAAATTGGCAATGGCACCGAACAGGGAAAGCGAAGTGACCAGACGCATCGGCGCACGCGTCGTCGACACCAGCAGGCGCATTCCGCGATCAATACTCTCCCCCAATCGCTTGGGACTCGAAGTCTTCGGTGTAGCGCTGTAATCTAGATAAGCGCGTGCAAAACCACCCGTAGCGGGAAGATGCCGGTAGGTCATTGACGGTTGTGGATGCTGCAGGATGAAGTTGATCACCCGCTTGCTGAGGATTCGGTATTGCGGCGCGTCTTTCGCCAAATGGACACCATTGAAATGGTTGTAGAGGCTATGGAACACGACGTTGGCGCCACGGTAGGCAAGGCTCTGCGCGGGCTTTTGCGAATTGTTGGCGAACACCACATCCGCACCGGCGACCGCTTGGTCAAGCATCTGAGGAACAAAGCTAATGTCATCGATCAAGGGATCGATAACGGCGACGAAGTCGCCCAAGGCATTCTCCAGACCTACCCAGGAAGCGGTATCTGCATCCACCTCTTTGGTCAGGGCATACACCTGCAAATTGGCCAGCCCATTTTCAGCAGTCAGGCGTTTCAGTTGTAAAATGCTGTCGTCTTCCGAAGCGTTATCCACCACGATCAACTCATAATCGCTGACTGTGGAAGCAATGATCGAAGCTGCGTCAGAAAGAATTTTTTCGATTTGCTCTGACTGATTACGAACAACAAATACTACAGACAAAAAACAGGGGAAAAAGGCCATCTTAAATTCTCTTGAAACCTACTGGCTATAAACCAAGAATGTCGGATTTAGCGAACAAGCCGAGCTGATAAGGGACACCGCCATGCCAGCAGCCAATCGGATGCGCTTCAGAGATGACGAGAGGGGCAAAGGTAGTCGCTCATCGTCTCTCTGAGCTCTGGCCAACCGAACAGCTCTAGCCAGGAAAACAAATAAAACAACGCTGCCGATAGCAGGCTTTAATTTGCACGCAAAGTAGCATGAGTAGGCTGTTTCTGCCAGCACCTGGGCCTGAACCACCCTGCTATCAACCAACGATACGACCTCCAGAGCTTGCTCCTGACGCCATCACACAACAGTGACAAGAGCGTTTGGCTCTACGTCAAGAGACCTGTTTTAGCCCGTTATCCAGCGAAGATGTATCCAAATGTATCGCACCAAGAACAACGAACGGGCCCGGGAGAACCTTGAAAAATCCAAGACAGCCAATTGCCAAACCCGAAATACTTCAGGACTTATGACCGCACAACACGACAACCTTTGAGAACACCGCCAAACTGATACAACCTCGAACAATGACAAAAACCATAGCTTGAACAAAACCAAAATACCAAAGCACATAGTTCAGATGAACATGTATCGCCGAGTGCTTCTGGACTAATACAAACCAGCTGAGCGAAGCCAAAGCGGTAACAACCAAAATAACAATATCACGCTTTAACTCTTTATCTCTGAGACAAAACTGTATTACCAGCGAAGAGACAGACAGAACTAGCATCACCCTAAAAACACTTTCATTACCAAACCAAAACAAAACAGGCGTCTTCCATTCATTCACATACTCACCCAGTATAAAACCGAGCGGAGTTCTGGGAATAACGGCATCACTCATCGTTGTCAGAGCACTGTATTTTATTGCATCTGTACCAAAGGTCTGGCTGAGGCCTTCTACTATCGTATTTGCTCGCATATCGGCATGAACAAGATTCGCCAAAATAAATCCGAGGATGGCCAAGCAGCCAAGTTTGAAAGCAGCCTTCATCGACTCACCGAATCCGTGCCGGGGTTCTGATTTGAAAGGATCAATAAGAAATATGCACAGAGAAAAAATAACAATTGTGGAAATATACTCGTAGCCAGCAAGACATTTGAGAAAAACGCTGAAACAAAAGAGAACCATGAGTGACAGTCTTTTACGCGTACCAGGCTCTGACCGATAGACCATCATTGCGACAACGGCTGGTAAAAACCAGAGAAAGGATGCCCAGTAAAGATTCCTGGCAACCGCCACAAGCCAGGGAGATCCAATTATTGATAAAAAAAACACTCCCGCAAACATCGCAGAAACAGACAGTGATATCTCGCGAACCAATAAGGTAAAAACCAGCGCTGCCGCTGCTGCGATCAAAAACTGAAGAGCAAAAACCGAACTAAAAAAAGGGATATTTCGATACAACCATGAAAGCGCTACTGCCTGCCCACCAAACTGCTTGGGGTATGCACTGTATGCATAAGGCCGATGTTCAATCACGCTGATAATATAAGGTTCTTCAAGCCCCACCCCAGAAACTCTGCTCCCGGAATATGATACATTCAAAAAGCCTCCTGCCTGTGTCAGCTTTGTGATTTCTCGACTTTGCCCATCAGGAAAAACAAGTTCCTGACCCACCACTAGCTCATTACTTGAATAACCCAACGTTGCAGTTTCCGCGACCCGAACCAAAAACGCATTATCATAGTTTCCAAACCCATTACTCCAGTTCAGATCGGAGAATTTTAGCGGAACAATACTCTTCGGGTGATCTATACGACCATAAACCGAAAGTACGTTAGAACCATTAGTAATGAACTCTTTCTCGACAAAGCCCATATTACTGTGACCGGTATCAATTCCATTGACATCGGAAAATATTTTTCCAAGCACTAGCGCTTCAGAGCCATCACGATATGTTTTGAACTGAAAGTCAGAACTTGTCTTAAGAAAGTTAAACTGAAAAACCAGAACCAGAACCAGAAAAGAAAGACAGTACCGCAGGGAAATTATCTTTTGAATTAAAGTGTTATTCACAATACTGTCCGTTCGATTGCGGCCTTAGCCGTTATCCATAATTTGTTGACCGAGCAGCCTAACAGGTCTGTTATAGCGGGTAAAGTCATGACCTTCTGATAAAGTCCGACAAAAAATAATCCGTACCACTGAACACCTCTTTCCTGAGGTCGTGTGCTTAGGTACTGTAAATACTCACACTCCATGCACGACCTCTAGCACTCTCCTCAAACTGACTCAATCCAGCTAGGGAGCAGGAGGCGAAACAAGCTATATCGACCCACCTTCAACTGCCGCGAAGCGTTCGGCAACGTCAACAGCCAAAGCGTGTGCATGCTGACGAAGCTCAGGAACCGCGGTAGCCTCCCATAGTCGAGCCCTGAGCATCGGACCTACATAGCTCAACCACTCTATACTATTCCCCGAAGCATCCACGACGGAGTAATTTCTACCGACGTTGATTCCAAGGTTCAATGCATCAGCACAGATCATTGCTTCGCTCAACAAATACGAAATAAACGGGTCAGTAATTTTCTCGATATCCGTGCATGGCCCGGTGCAGTTAATGATTTGATCAAACACGCCTTCAACAATATTGTCAGTGCCTCTTGTCTTGATACGCACCAAAACGCACGCCCCTTCAACCGCAATCGAAACAATCCGTCCCGCGATCGAGCTGATACTGGAAGTCGAAAACGCCTCCTGATAAGTACGGAAAGTCTGTGGTGCCAATCGATGCCGATGAACATCCCAATGGGGCTGCACGTGACGCAAAAAACGTTTGCGCTCATCAAGCGACAGGCCCTCCCACAGCTCGGACGTAATCGGCCTGAGTGCAGCTACAACTTCGCGCCAGTGTTCTGGCGACCGGGCCACCTCTCGACGAACCAGTCTCATGTACGAGGACACTGACGGTGCAGTCGCCAGCAAATCCGCGCAAATAGTTGTCGAAAAACCCCGAGGAGGCATCCGGTCGCGGTGAGCTGTAGGCAATAATCCGCGACGCGAAACCATTGTAACTTTGGCCGCCGGATGGGATTGACGCAGGGAGACCAGGGTATCGACCGCTGTCAAACCACTACCTACCAGCAGAACGCGCGGCGCTTGATCGGAAGAGACCTGTGCCGAAGGCGACCAAGGATCTTCGGTATAGCCCGAACAGCTATCGAGTTGCTGTAATCCTTGAGGCTTGGCGGGGGAAAAATTGCCGAACGCCAGCACAACGTGATCCGCAATAATACGCTCACCGGTATCTACTTCTATAACTGCACCCGCGCCATCAGGCTGGATCGAAAGGACCTCTCCTGTAATTCGCGAGCATTTTACCCTCGACTGCGCTTCGGCCTGGTTCAGCAGCTCACTTAGATAAGTGCCGTACAACTTTCGCGAAACGAAACTGCCGGAATGAGTTTCAGGATCGATCCTTTGGCAAAAGGCAAGGAATGAGTCTGGTTGATCAACCAGAGCGGACATATTTCCCGCAGGCACGTTTAGCAAATGATGAGGGCTGTTTGTACCATATGCCAAACCACGCGCCATCTTTCCTGATCGATTGATGATAGTAAGGTGCGCCCCTTCAGGCGCACGCTTTAGAAACTCGATAGCTGTTACTGCCCCACTAAAACCTGCACCGATAATGACTAGGCGTTTCACTTGGCATTCCATTGTTCTAAATAAGCCATGACAGCATCCACGCCGTCGTCTACTGAATGAGTCAGCGTATCGATTGTGATCTGTGGAGAATCAGGAGCTTCATAGGGAGAATCAATACCCGTGAAGTTTTTGATCAGGCCCTGCCGTGCCTTGCTATACAAGCCTTTTGGATCACGTCGCTCACACTCGCTGAGCGGCGTATCGACGTAAACCTCAATAAAGGACTCATCGCCAATCACACTGCGTGCCAATGCACGATCACGATGGAATGGAGAGATAAAAGAAGTGATGACAATGAGCCCCGCATCCACAAACAGATTCGCCACTTCAGCAACGCGCCGAATGTTTTCTTCGCGATCACGATCACCGAAGCCAAGATCCTTGCACAACCCCATCCGGACGTTGTCACCATCCAGCAGATAAGTGTGGCATCCCTTGCTTACGAGTCGTTGTTCAAGGGCGTCTGCGAGGGAAGATTTCCCCGAGCCACTGAGACCGGTCAGCCAAATCACCACGGGACGTTGATTTTTTTGCTCGCCACGTACACGGCTGGTCGTCGAGATACGTTGGGAGGTGAGATTATTCTGCATAATTTCTCGTCATCTTAATGCCTTAACCATTCGTGAGTGGCGCACCACGTCGACTGATGAAAATGCTAAAGGCCAGTGCTGCGATTTTAGACCAGCCAGGCTGGTGTAACTACACGGTTTTGGCCTGACCCGCCCCCAATAAGTACGCTATGAAAATCAGAGGAACAAAGGCAATGAGCAAGCCAACCACTACGCTCAATTGATTCAGCGCTACCAGAATTGAAACAGGACACAAGAACACGACATTTACTGCGACGACTGTCAACGTGACTTTTTTATGCCCTACGCGACGTGCTGCATGCTGATAGCCATGGCTACTATGGGCCTGATACACCCTGTCACCACGAATCAACCGGCGAGCTAGCGTCCATGTCGCATCAACAATGAACACACCCAACAGAATGATCCAGCTCCAAAGTAATTCGGGTTTTTGCCAGGCTGCTCCTAATGCAAACACCCCAAGGATGAAACCAAGAAAACCACTTCCGGCGTCCCCCATAAAAATTCGTGCTGGCGGGAAATTCCACCAAAAAAACCCCGCCACGGCCACTGCCAGCATAAGCGGCGCCCAAATCAAGTCGACGCTTGCGCTTAACCAATAAACCAGACACATGCCCACGCAGGTACTGACTGCTTCAGCACTGGCCAGCCCATCGATACCGTCCATGAAGTTATAGAGATTCAACATCCAGACCAAATATATCAATGCCAACAGATGACCGAACCATCCCAGATCGATAGTTGTGTCGAATAACTCGATAGGCGCAAGGCCTTTCAACCAGAACAGCGCCCAGGCAGCTGCGATAAAATGCCCGAGCAAACGCCATCTGGCGGCGATATGCCCATGGTCATCGGCGAAGCCAATCACCGCGATTAGAAACCCCGCCCCCAGCAAACCATACAAGACCGCAGTGCCAAGCAGGTCCAATTCCGCAAGAATGGGCAACGCAAGGAGAAAGGAAATTACTATTGCCACCCCTCCTCCACGCGGAGTCGGTACCGAATGGGCGCTACGCTCATTAGGTATGTCCATCAAACTCTTCGCCAGGGCGTAACGATGCAAGACGAGCGTCAACACCCAGGAAACAGCGAATACCGCGCCTAGCAGCCACCAAACAGTCATTTCGTTTGCTTTTCCAGATAATGGCCAGCGGTTTGACGCATGGCTTTGTCCATGTTGATGGGTGGCGTCCACCCTAATAATTCGCGATTTTTGCTGATATCGACTTGTAGCGAGCCACATATGCGTTGAGCAACGGCTTGCTTGCCCAGTGTCGAGGCTGCCAGTTTCAACAGCCATTCAGGTAGAGGCAAGAGTCGGGCAGGTTTGCCTAGCGCCTTGGATAGACGACGCAGCAGTTGAGTTGTGGACAGGTCTTCGCCGTCACTGGCCAGAAAGATCTGATTGGCCGCGGAGGGATGATCAATGCAAGCCACTATTAGGCTCACCAGGTTTTCGATGGCTACCAGGCTACGTTGATTCCGAATCGAGCCGAGGGGCAAAGGAGTTCCCTTATTGAGCCAGCTCAGCATGCTCAGAAAGTTGGCTTTCACTCCCGGACCGTAGACCAGTGGTGGACGGATGATCACCACCTCCATTCCGGTGTCGTGACCTAGTTGCTTCAGAGCTTCTTCGGCTTCGTACTTGGACACACTGTAAGGATCCAGCGGATTCGGATGATCATCAGCTTTGAATGGTTTACCCGGGAGAGTGCTTTCGCCGTTGACCTTGATCGAGCTGATGAAAATAAAGCGTTTTACTCCCGACGCCGCAGCGCACTGAGCCAGCTTGAGCGTCCCTTCCACATTGACCTTGCGAAACTCGGCCAATGCATCCCCCGCGGTTTCATTCATGACATGCACTCGGGCAGCGGCATGAATGACTACCCGGACATCGTCGAGTGCAGGCAAGACCTTCGCATGGGTGAGATCGAATGGCACCACCGGACACAACCCATGCAACCGCGTAGCACCGCGAGCAGCTGCGATCGGGCTGAACTTCTTGTCCACCAACAGCCTGAAGACTAATGCCTCACCAACAAACCCGCTTGCCCCAGTGACCAATACCTTAGGGGCGGTCATTTGGCTTTCTTCCCTATCAATGCAGTAGCCCAGCAAATACAAAAGAAAAACACTTTATCCCGTACTCGCCGCCGGCAACGCCAGGCGCTGAAGGAAAGCTTCATGAGTTGTCTACGGCGCAGTTTCAGCCATGTCTGCACGAAAGGATCGACCCCCTGCCCTACCAACAGCGCAATCAATCGAACCTGATTGAACCACCAACCGTCATGAATGGTTTTGTAACGAGCAATCAGCGGACTCAAGCCCTTATTGGCGCCTACCTGGTTACGCTCATGCTGGCGATAGTCCATGGACGGCTCAGGGTCGATATACCAGCGATAGCCATGGCTACGAGCGAAGGCGTAGCAATACCAATCATGCAAGCTGACATCTTGCAGCTGCTGCCAATTGGCGAGCATCGAAGCCTTTAGCGCGTCCGCGAGTTTTTTGCTCATCACGTAGGTACAGCCGGGCCCAGCCGCTTCGAACAGGAAATCCCATGCGACCTGAGGCTGCGCCTTGTCCAGCACATGAGTACTGCCGTCTGGCCAGAAAGCCGTGACATTGCTGGAGTAGGCTTCTACGCGACGGGCCTGGATGGCTTGGGTCGCACGCTGGAGTTTATTCGAATGCCAAACATCATCCTGGTCGGCAAAGGCGACAAAGTCGTAGCCTTCAAGGTCGACATCGCGGATGAGGCGGAAGAAGTTGCGGGAGGCACCGCCAAAACTACCGGCGGCCGGCAAAACCAAAACCTCGGAGTGCTCAGCCGCATAGGCTGCACACCAGGTTTCGGTACCGTCAGTGGAGGGATCAATACTGATATAAACGGTTACGTCGACAGCGGACTGATCGAGGATCGAGGCCAACTGCTCCTCGATCCACTGCATGCCATTGTAGGCAGCCAGCAAAACCGCAACCTTGGGATGTTTTACTGGCATGCCATTCCTGCCTGGACTGGTTAAACGCTACTGTTCGAAAGGATTGAGCCTTCGAATCAGTGGGAAGGCGAGTCCAGGAGTTTCTGCAGATACTGACCGTAGCCCGTTTTCTTCAGGGCATCGGCCTGAGTACCCAACTGCTCGGCAGTGATCCAACCGTTGTGATAAGCGATCTCTTCGAGGCACGCCACTTTCAGGCCTTGACGCTGCTCGATGGTGTGCACGAAGTGACTGGCTTCCAGCAGCGAATCGTGGGTACCGGTATCCAGCCAAGCGAAACCACGGCCGAGCATTTCGACGTTGAGGGTCTTCTGCTCGAGGTACGCACGGTTAACGTCAGTGATTTCCAGCTCGCCACGTGGAGATGGTTTGATGTTCTTGGCGATCTCGACAACCTGGTTGTCGTAGAAGTACAGGCCAGTCACCGCGTAGCTGGATTTTGGCTTCAAAGGTTTTTCTTCGATGCTCAAGGCACGGCCGGCAGCGTCGAATTCGACGACACCGAAACGCTCTGGATCGGATACGTGATAACCAAATACAGTCGCGCCGTGCTCTTGAGTGCTGGCGGAACGCAGGTTTTCCGAGAAGTGCTGACCGTAGAAGATGTTGTCGCCCAGAATCAGGCAGCAAGGGTCTTTGCCGATGAATTCTTCGCCAATGATGAAGGCTTGTGCCAGACCGTCCGGGCTAGGCTGCTCGGCGTAGGTCAGCTTGATGCCGTACAGGCTGCCGTCACCCAGCAACTTGCGGAAACATGGCAGGTCTTCAGGGGTGGAGATAATCAGGATCTCGCGCATACCGGCGAGCATCAGCACCGACAGCGGATAGAAAATCATCGGTTTGTCGTAGATCGGCAGCATCTGCTTGGACACGCCGAGGGTCAACGGGTGCAGACGAGTGCCCGAGCCGCCAGCGAGGATAATGCCTTTACGATTTGTCGTGGTCATTTGTTCAGGACTTCCATAAGCATTCGGGTGACACCACTTTGCCAATCCGGCAAGTGTAGAGAAAAATTGTCGCGCAGCTTCTGAGTATTCAACCGGGAGTTCAGGGGGCGGCGCGCCGGTGTTGGGTAGGCGGTGGTGTCTATCGGATTGATCGCCGTGACGGCGAGTTCTTCACCGTTGGCCTTGGCAAAATCGATCACATGGCTGGCATAGCCGTGCCAGGACACTTCGCCGGCGGCCGCCAGATGATACAGGCCCGCCAGCTCAGGGCGCTGCAAGACTTGCTGAATAGCCAGAGCCGTCACGTCGGCGATCAAATCTGCGCCGGTCGGGGCGCCGATCTGGTCGGCGATGATGCTCAGGGTGTCGCGGTCCTTGGCCAGACGCAGCATGGTCTTGGCAAAGTTGTTGCCACGCGCGCCATAGACCCAGCTGGTGCGGAAGATCAGGTGCTTGCAGCCCGAGTTGGTAATCGCTTGCTCGCCGGCCAGTTTGCTGGCGCCGTAGTGATTCACCGGGGCGACAGCATCGGTCTCTTGCCATGGCTTCAGACCTTCACCGCTGAACACGTAATCGGTCGAATAGTGAATCAGCCAGGCACCCAGGGATGCAGCCTCTTCAGCCATGACCTGGCTGGCTTGACCGTTCACACGATCGGCCAGCTCGGTCTCGGTCTCAGCTTTATCGACGGCGGTGTACGCCGCTGCGTTGACGATGACGTCGGGCTTGACCTGACGAATCGTCGCACGCAGTGCATTGAGGTCGGACAGGTCTCCGCTCAAACCATCGACAGTGTGACGATCCAGCGCGATCAACTCGCCAAGCGGCGCAAGGGAACGTTGCAGCTCCCAGCCGACTTGGCCGTTTTTTCCCAACAGGAGGATTTTCATGCCTTGTCCGAACGATCCGTGTAGTTCTGGTCGATCCATTGCTGGTAGCTGCCGCTCTTCACGTGAGCCACCCACTCAGTGTTGTTGAGGTACCACTCGACGGTCTTGCGGATGCCGGTTTCAAAAGTCTCTTCCGGCGTCCAACCCAGCTCGCGCTGAATTTTGCTGGCGTCGATGGCGTAGCGCTGGTCGTGGCCCGGGCGATCCTGAACGTAGGTGATCAGGCTGGCATGTGGGCGATGAGCGGAGTCTGGACGCAGCTCATCGAGCAGTGCACACAGGGTATGCACTACTTCGATGTTTTGCTTCTCGTTATGGCCGCCGATGTTGTAGGTCTCGCCGATCACGCCTTCGGTCACAACTTTGTAAAGTGCGCGGGCGTGGTCTTCGACGTAGAGCCAGTCACGCACCTGATTACCTTTGCCATAGACCGGCAGCGGCTTACCTTCCAGTGCATTGAGGATGATCAGCGGGATCAACTTCTCAGGGAAGTGGCAAGGACCGTAGTTGTTCGAGCAGTTGGTCACCAGAGTCGGCAGACCGTAGGTTCGACTCCAGGCGCGAACCAGGTGATCGGAACTGGCCTTGCTGGCCGAGTACGGCGAGCTTGGTTGATACGGCGTGGTTTCGGTGAAGAGGTCTTCCGGACCTTCAAGGTCTCCGTAGACTTCGTCGGTGGAAATATGGTGGAAGCGGAAGCTGGCTTTACGCGCATCATCCAGTGCAGCCCAATAGTGGCGTGCAGCTTCCAGCAAGGTGTACGTGCCGATGATGTTGGTCTGAATGAACTCAGACGGGCCGGAGATCGAGCGGTCAACGTGGGATTCTGCGGCCAGGTGCATGATGGCATCCGGTTGGTGCTCACGCAGGACACGGTCCACTTGATCACGATCACAGATGTCGACGCGCTCGAACACATAACGCGAGTTCTGGCTGACTTCGGCCAGCGACTCAAGGTTACCGGCATAAGTCAGTTTATCGACGTTAACAACAGAGTCGTTAGTGTTGGAGATGATATGACGAATGACTGCCGAGCCGATAAACCCGGCGCCGCCGGTTACTAGAATTTTCACGCGAAACCATACCCTTAAGTTGCTGACAGGGCCGCCAACCGCGCACTGTCTAATCCATGAATGCAAAAGCCATCAAGTAAGCCGTGGCTTCTGACAGAGTCAGTCTGAACCGATTCGGGAATTGCCCTATCGACCAAGCGCAGCATTTTACAGCTTAATGAAGGTTTTACTAATGGATATGGACAAGCTGTGACGCAAATTCGACGCGTACGACGGGTTTGTCGCTATCAGACAAGGCGCTTGCGTGAGGCTCTAGACGTACGCCCCAGAAACCAGCCGAGAATCGGCCCGATCACCATGCCGATCAGCAGCGCAATCACCATGACCAGCGATACTGGCAACTGCGGGCCCGCCCAGCCCAGGAACAGCAGTGACACGCCTTGCTGGTTCTCCAGAACAAACGCCAGGATCGCCAGAACGAGTAACAGGACAAATACAGCGAGAAGTACGCGCTTGAGGTTACGCATCAGCGGTTCCTTGAAGTGCAACTGTCAAAGCCCCTCCTCCTCTTCCTCGTTCACGCGATCGCGCAGTTCTTTGCCTGGCTTGAAATGCGGAACGAACTTGCCATCGAGGCTGACGGACTGACCGGTTTTCGGATTGCGGCCTACGCGCGGCGCGCGATAGTGCAGGGAGAAGCTGCCAAACCCACGGATCTCGATTCGATCACCGGTGGCCAGACATTGGGACATTTGCTCAAGCATGGTCTTGATGGCCAGCTCCACATCCTTGGATGAGAGCAGCCCTTGATGGGTGACAATTCGTTCGATCAACTCCGACTTCGTCATATTTTTCCCTTCTTTTTCAAGCAGCTAGGAAAAGCGCTTCAAAGGTTTTAGCATGCCCGGAGAAATTTGAACAGCCCGAGTTTTGACATATCTTTCCCTGCAATGAGGTGCCCGATTTCGGAACATCCGAACATGGCTCAAACCCGGCATTCATCTACAGATAACCAGCATGGTGCGTGTCAGATAACCCGCGGGGTTGAAGCCAAAAGGGAACTCATCTTCTTCCTTCGCGTCATCGGACCTTACGACAACTTTATAACCTGCGCCCTTGCACTCCTTGGCGGCTCTCTTGTGACACTTCTCCCATCCGGAGCCCAATCCTGAACAATCGATCTCTATGCCACTGACTCCGCGTACCGCATGAGTTTTGGCGCTAGTGGTACAGCCTGCCAATGTCAGTACTGCTATCACGACAATGAGCTTGTTCATTTATTTCCTTAGCCGGACGTCGTCCGACTGTCGCTCGCTTCAAGCTAAAGACTAGCCGCAAATAAATGATTGATCCTACTAAAGAAAGAGACAGCTTTGGGAGGCGATTGGTTTCATGGGCATTTTTGGGAAGAAAGCGTGATCGCAAGATTCCGCCCCCCCCCCCAACCGATCCAGCACGAGGATTTTTTATCAAAATACCTCAGGCATCGTTACTGTTCTTGCAACGAAAGGATGCTGCTTTCACAATGACAGCGTGGAAGTATTTGGTTTAGGGAAGGGATCGCGTGTACAAACTTTCTTCGCTGCAAGCCGCCAGAGGCTTGGCAGCTCTTATGGTCGTTGCATTCCACTCACTGTTTATTAACGCCAAGTATGTAGAGAGCAAAAATCTTCTGCCTAAGATATTTTTCTTCGGACAAACCGGCGTTGATCTTTTCTTTGTAATCAGCGGTTTTGTGATGATTATCGCCTTCCGTGAAAAATTCGGAAAAAAAGGCGAAATATTCAACTTTCTGAAAGGCCGCTTCTTTCGTATATACCCTACTTATTGGGTTTACTTTCTCGCCGTCTTTCTTGTATTCCAGATAAAGCCCGAAATAATGAATGGTTCGCAAGGCGGCAATGTCGACCTCACGGCTTCCTTGCTGCTACTACCTGCCTCGTCACTGCCATTGCTGATGGTCGCCTGGTCATTAATCCACGAAGTATGGTTCTACCTGGTCTTTGCCGCGATTCTGTTGCTGCCGTCCAAATGGGTACCCGGTGCTTTTTTCTTCTGGCTTGTAACAATCATTTGCGCCTCTTTATTCGCGGCCACGCCGGATAACCCATATTTACGCGTGATGACTCATGCGTTTTCCCTTGAGTTCATCTTTGGTGCATTGGCTGGCATCGCCTATTTGAAGCTGTCGAAAAAGCCCAAGCCCTCACCTTACTCTGCCGTCTCGACGGCACTTACCGGCCTCGGCGCTATTGCTTATGCCTTGAGCGGAGGAGTCGTCAACGGCTCAGACGTGATTCAATCGATATCCTTGGAGCGAGCCTTCGCGGTCGGAGGCGGATACACCCTTCTTCTGTTGGCGTGCGCACTGCAAGAGTCAAACAACAGATTGAAAGCAGTCAGCTTTCTAAAGTTGACCGGAGACATGTCCTACTCACTTTATCTCTCGCATGTTTTGACACTAAGTGTATGCGGAAGGGTTTGGCTGTCGGCTGGATATACGGGGAGTGGCGCTTGGGGCGCGATAGTATTTTGGGCAGCTTCATACAGCGCTGTTATTTTAGTCGCCTACCTGAGTTATCGCTTGATCGAAAAGCCTTTACTAACACTTACGACCTTTTATAAAAAGCTAAACCTGGTTAAACACCCATCCGCTGCCAAGGGAGACATCTGATACACCAGCAAGAAAAAAGGATCGCCCGCCACAACCTGGGAACCTTCGCACTAGCCCCTTCGATGTATCTACACCAACGATTGCGCAGCCACCAACCAATGGAAAAACAGACACCCTTCTGCGGAGGAGAGTTTCTGACTCGCAAGCACTGACCTAGCCAGCTCAGCCAATCACCCTACCCCCGACGCACAAGAAGATGAAACTCGTTGGGCACATATATTCAAGACACAAAAAAGGGCGACCGAAGTCGCCCTTTTTTTATGGTCTGACAGAACTTAGTTCTGCTTTTCCATTTGTGCACGCAACAGGTCGCCCAGAGTGGTAGGACCAGCAGCGATGCTATCCGAAGGCTTGTCTTTCAAGCTTTGGATGGCTTCTTTCTCGTCTTCAACGTCTTTCGACTTGATCGAGAGCTGGATTACGCGGCTCTTGCGGTCAACGCTGATGATCTTGGCTTCTACTTCTTCGCCTTCTTTCAGAACGTTGCGCGCGTCTTCAACGCGGTCACGGCTGATTTCGGAGGCTTTCAGAGTCGCTTCGATATCGTCGGCCAGAGTGATGATGGCGCCTTTAGCGTCAACTTCTTTCACGATGCCTTTAACGATGGCGCCTTTGTCGTTCTCTTGAACGTACTCGGAGAACGGATCGCTTTCCAGTTGCTTGATACCCAGGGAGATGCGCTCGCGCTCTGGGTCAACCGACAGGATAACGGTGTCCAGCTCGTCGCCCTTCTTGAAGCGGCGAACGGCTTCTTCGCCCACTTCGTTCCAGGAGATGTCGGACAGGTGAACCAGACCGTCGATGCCGCCGTCCAGACCAATGAAGATACCGAAATCGGTGATCGACTTGATGGTGCCGGAGATTTTATCGCCCTTGTTGAACTGGCCAGAGAAATCTTCCCATGGGTTAGATTTGCACTGCTTGATGCCGAGGGAGATACGACGACGCTCTTCGTCGATGTCCAGAACCATAACTTCCACTTCGTCGCCGACTTGTACGACTTTCGAAGGGTGGATGTTCTTGTTGGTCCAGTCCATTTCGGAAACGTGTACCAGGCCTTCAACGCCTTCTTCCAGCTCAGCGAAGCAGCCGTAGTCGGTCAGGTTGGTTACACGAGCGGTAACGCGAGTGCTTTCTGGGTAACGGGCTTTGATAGCAACCCATGGATCTTCGCCCAGTTGCTTGAGGCCCAGGGAAACACGATTGCGTTCGCGATCGTACTTCAGAACCTTGACATCGATCTCGTCGCCAACGTTGACGATTTCGGAAGGATGCTTGATACGCTTCCAAGCCATGTCGGTAATGTGCAGCAGGCCATCGACGCCACCCAGATCGACGAATGCGCCGTAATCGGTGAGGTTCTTGACGATACCTTTGACTTGTTGGCCTTCCTGCAGGGATTCCAGCAGAGCTTCACGCTCGGCGGAGTTCTCGGCTTCGAGGACGCTACGACGGGAAACGACAACGTTGTTGCGTTTCTGGTCGAGTTTGATGACCTTGAATTCCAGCTCTTTGCCTTCCAGGTGCGTGGTGTCGCGCACTGGACGGACGTCAACCAGAGAACCTGGCAGGAACGCACGGATGCCGTTAACGTCGACAGTGAAGCCGCCTTTAACCTTACCGTTGATAACGCCCTTGACCACTTCTTCGGCTGCGAAGGCTGCTTCCAGAACAATCCAGCATTCAGCGCGCTTGGCTTTTTCACGGGACAGCTTGGTTTCACCAAAGCCGTCTTCAACCGAGTCCAGAGCAACGTGAACTTCGTCACCGACGTTGATAGTCAGTTCGCCAGCATCGTTGTAGAACTGCTCAAGCGGGATGAGTGCTTCAGACTTCAGGCCAGCGTGAACGGTTACCCAGCGAGCTTGGTAATCGATATCAACGATAACACCGGTGATGATGGAGCCTGCCTGAAGGTTCAGGGTTTTTAGGCTTTCTTCAAAGAGTTCCGCAAAGCTTTCGCTCATTTTAATTCCTGTTGAATAAGGGCGAAGGATACGCCCATCTCCACATCCCAGACGATGTGGGTTACGTTCATTTAAAGAAACGGCACAGGACTATGACTGGTCCCCTGGGTCGTTTCTTGGTCACCCGGCGATATCGCGAATGGCGATTTCACTCATGATGCGTTCCAGCACCTGATCGATGGATAATTCCGTGGAATCCAGCTGGATGGCGTCAGCCGCCGGTTTGAGCGGGGCTACCGCTCGCTGGGTGTCGCGCTCATCGCGCGCACGTATCTCATCTAGCAGACTCGACAGACTAACACCATCGACTTTGCCCTTCAACTGCAAGTATCGACGGCGCGCACGCTCCTCGGCACTGGCGGTCAGGAAAATCTTCAATGGCGCGTCGGGAAATACCACCGTGCCCATGTCGCGACCATCGGCCACCAGACCCGGTGATTCCTGAAAGGCCCGCTGGCGCTGAAGCAGCGCCTCACGAACGGCGGGCAACGCAGCAACCTGCGAGGCGCCCGAGCCGATACTTTCGGTGCGAATGATATCGCTGACTTCATCGCCTTCCAGAATAATGCGCTGCAACTGACCGTCGGTCGCAGCGATGAATTGCACATCCAGATGAGCGGCAAGTTTTTTCAGCAGCTCTTCATTCGTCAGATCGACGCCATGGTTATACGCCGCGAACGCCAGCAATCGATACAGCGCACCGGAATCCAGCAAGTTCCAGCCCAGGCGCTTGGCCAGCATCCCTGCGACTGTGCCCTTGCCAGAGCCGCTTGGCCCATCAATGGTGATGACCGGTGCGATGATTTTCACGACTGAGCCTCTTGTGCAACGCGGATACCGACCTGCGCACACAGCGCGAGGAAGTTCGGGAACGAGGTCGCAACGTTGGCGCAATCATGGATGCGGATCGGTGCGCTAGCGCGCAAAGAAGCCACGCTGAAAGCCATGGCAATCCGGTGATCGCCGTGACCGTGCACTTCGCCGCCGCCGATCTGGCCGCCGTCGATGATGATGCCGTCCGGGGTTGGCTCGCACTTGACGCCCAACGCCAGCAGACCATCCGCCATCACCTGGATCCGGTCCGACTCCTTCACGCGCAGCTCTTCGGCGCCACGCAGCACAGTGCGCCCTTCGGCACATGCAGCGGCCACGAACAGCACCGGGAACTCGTCGATAGCCAGTGGAACCAGCGCCTCGGGGATCTCGATACCTTTGAGTTTAGCTGCCCGTACGCGCAGATCCGCTACCGGTTCGCCGCCAACTTCACGCTGGTTTTCCAGGGTGATGTCAGCGCCCATCAGGCGCAGGATGTCGATCACGCCGGTACGGGTCGGGTTGATGCCGACGTGCTCAAGCACCAGCTCCGAACCTTCGGCAATCGACGCCGCCACCAGGAAGAACGCCGACGACGAGATATCGCCCGGCACTTCAATGTGGGTCGCGGTCAACTTGTGGCCGGACTCGACCGAGGCAGTCGCGCCGTTGACGGTCACCGGGTAGCCGAAGCCGCGCAGCATGCGCTCGGTGTGGTCGCGAGTCGGTGCCGGCTCGGTGACGGTGGTCTTGCCTTCGGCATACAGACCAGCCAGCAACAGGCAGGATTTAACCTGGGCGCTGGCCATCGGCATGGTGTAAGTCAGGCCCTTGAGCTTGTTGCCGCCACGAATGGTCATCGGTGGACGACCTTCAGCAGCGGTCTCGATCACGGCGCCCATTTCACGCAGCGGATTGGCCACGCGATTCATCGGACGCTTGGACAGCGAGGCGTCGCCGGTCAGCGTGCTGTCGAAGTTCTGCGCAGCCAACAGGCCAGACAGCAGACGCATCGAAGTGCCGGAGTTGCCCAGATAGATCGGGCCCGGCGCAGGCTTCAGGCCATGCAGGCCGACGCCGTGAATGGTCACACGACCGTGGTGCGGACCTTCGATGACGACACCCATGTCGCGGAAAGCTTGCAAGGTCGCCAGAGCGTCTTCGCCCTCGAGGAAACCTTCCACTTCGGTGACGCCTTCAGCCAGGGAACCGAGCATGATCGAACGGTGGGAAATCGATTTGTCGCCCGGTACACGAATCCGCCCAGTCAGGCGGCCACCAGGTTGTGCCAGGAAAATCAGATCGTTGGAATTCATAGCGTCCACATAGGCCCGGCGGGCCAGGATTTTACTGAAATGCTCGCGGGCAACCCGGGCGCGAGTGAACACGCCCAATAATTGGTGCCCATCCCCTGCATCGACCGCGTCGCGCAAGGCGTCGAGGTCGCTGCGAAATGTATCGAGTGTGCGCAGGACAGCTTCGCGGTTGGCGAGGAAGATGTCGTGCCACATGACCGGGTCGCTACCGGCGATTCTTGTGAAATCGCGGAAACCGCCCGCAGCGTAACGGAAGATCTCAAGATTTTCATTGCGTTTGGCCAACGAATCGACCAAACCGAACGCCAGCAAGTGCGGCAAATGGCTGGTCGCCGCCAACACTTCGTCGTGACGCTCGACCTGCATGTGCTCGACGTCTGCGCCCAGTTCGCGCCACAACCGGTCAACCACTGCCAGCGCGGCCGGGTCGGTCTGATCCAGCGGCGTCAGAATGACTTTATGGCGACGGAACAGTTCGGCATTGGAGGCTTCCACCCCGCTCTGCTCGGAACCGGCAATCGGATGCCCCGGCACGAAACGCGTTGGCATACCGCCAAACGCTTCGGTCGCCGCGCGCACCACATTACCCTTGGCGCTACCGACGTCGGTCAGAATCGCTTGCCCCAGATTCATGCCCGCCAACAGCGCGAGCAATTTCTCCATGGCCAGGATCGGCACCGCCAGCTGAATCACGTCAGCGCCCTGGCAAGCCTTAGCCAGGTCTTCTTCGCAGCGATCCACCACGCCCAACTCGACCGCCAGCTTGCGCGACTGCGGGTCGAGATCGACCCCGACCACTTCGCGGCACAGACCGCTTTCACGCAAACCCTTGGCAAACGAACCGCCGATCAACCCCAGGCCGACCACCACCAGGCGACCGATCATAGGTTGAGCAGATTGCAGTGCAGTGACATCAACCACGAGCCATAACCTTGGTCAGCGCCTCGAGGAAGCGGCTGTTTTCAGCCGGCAAACCAATGGTGATACGCAGGTGGTTCGGCATGCCGTAGTTGGCCACCGGACGCACGATCACACCTTCACGCAGCAACCCCTCGAACACAGGAGCGGCAACGCGACCCAGATCGACACAGATGAAGTTGCCTTTGGATGGAATCCAGCTCAGACCCAGCTCGCGGAAACCCGCTTGCAGCTGCTGCATGCCGGACTCGTTCAGGCGACGGCTTTCGGCCAGGTACTCGACGTCTTGCAACGCGGCACAAGCGGCAGCCAGCGCGAGACTGTTGACGTTGAATGGCTGACGCACGCGATTCAGCACATCGGCGACGATGGCCGAGGACAAGCCGTAACCGACCCGCAGCGACGCCAGACCATAGGCCTTGGAGAAGGTGCGCGAGACCAGCAGATTCGGATAGGCCGCCAGATAGTCCAGGCCATCGGGCAAGTCGCTGCCTTCGGCGTATTCGATGTAGGCCTCGTCCAGCACCACCAGCACATGAGCCGGTACGTCCTGCAGGAAATCATCCAGCGCTTGGGCGTCGAACCAGGTCCCGGTCGGGTTGTTCGGGTTGGCAATGAACACCACGCGAGTATCGGCATCGATCGCGGCCAGCATGGCCGACAGATCATGACCCCAGTCTTTGGCCGGGATCACTTTTGCCTGGGCACCGACGGCCTGGGTCACGATCGGATAGACCGCAAACGCATGCGCGCTGAACACCGCGTTCAGGCCCGGCGCCAGATAGGCGCGCGCCACCAGCTCCAGAATGTCGTTGGAGCCGTTGCCCAGCGTCACTTGGTTCAGCTCGACGCGACACTGATCGGCCAGCAGGGTCTTGAGCGCAAAACCGTTGCCGTCCGGATAGCGGGTCAGCTCGGTCAGCGCTTCGCGAATCGCTGCCAGCGCCTTGGGACTGGCGCCCAACGGGTTTTCGTTGCTCGCCAGTTTGACGATATTGGCCGGATCGAGGTTCAGCTCACGAGCCAGTTCGTCCACGGGTTTGCCCGGAACGTAAGGCGAAAGTTGTTGCACGCCCGGCTGTGCCAGAGCGAGGAAGTTGCCACTCATTTGCTACCGCCCTTAGAGAACTGCTTTCGGGTAGGAACCCAGCACTTTGAGTGCTACTGCTTCCTGACTGATCTTTTCCAGCACACCTTTGACCAGCGGGTCGCGGTGGTGGCCGACGAAGTCGATGAAGAACACGTAGGTCCATTTACCGCTGCGCGACGGACGGGTCTCGATGCGTGTCAGGTCGATGCCGTTGTCATGGAACGGCACCAGCAGCTCGTGGAGCGCGCCGGGTTTGTTGCTCATGGAGACGATGATCGAGGTCTTGTCGTCGCCGGTCGGCGGTACTTCCTGGCTGCCGATCATCAGGAATCGTGTGGAGTTGTCCGGACGATCCTCGATTTTTTCGGCCAGACGAGTCAACCCATACAGACCAGCGGCCATGTCGCCGGCGATCGCCGCCGAGTTCCACTCACCCTTGACCCGCTTGGCCGCTTCGGCGTTGCTCGAAACCGCCACGCGCTCGACATTCGGGTAATGGGCGTCCAGCCACTTGCGGCACTGGGCCAGGGACTGGGCGTGGGAATAGATACGGCTGATGCTGTCGGTCTTGGTGTTTTCACCGACCAACAGGTGATGGTGAATACGCAGCTCGACTTCGCCACAGATCACCATGTCGTGCTCGAGGAAGCTGTCGAGGGTGTGGTTGACCGCGCCCTCGGTGGAGTTTTCCACCGGGACCACGCCAAAGTTCACCGCACCGGCCGCGACTTCACGGAACACTTCGTCGATCGCTGCCATCGGCTTGCTGATCACTGCATGGCCGAAGTGCTTCATGGCTGCAGCCTGAGTGAAGGTCCCTTCAGGGCCGAGGTAAGCCACCTTCAGCGGCTGCTCGAGGGCCAGGCACGAGGACATGATTTCGCGGAACAGCCGCGCCATCTCTTCGTTGCCCAGCGGCCCCTGGTTACGCTCCATCACACGCTTGAGCACCTGAGCTTCACGCTCAGGACGATAGAACACCGGCACTTCGCCTTCGGCCAGCGAGGCCATCTTTACTCGCGCAACTTCCTGGGCGCAACGTGCGCGCTCACTAATCAGCTCCAGGACTTTTTCGTCCAGAGCATCAATGCGCAGGCGCAGTGCCTTGAGTTCTTGCTCAGACATTAACCGTGTTCCTTCTCGAACTCTGCCATGTACGAAACCAGCGCGTTGACCGCAACAATATCGACGGCGTTATAGATGGAGGCACGCATGCCGCCCACGGAACGGTGGCCCTTGAGGTTCAGCAGGCCGCGTTCGTCGGCGCCAGCCAGGAACGGCTTATCGAGACGATCGTCGGCCAGACGGAACGGCACGTTCATCCACGAGCGGTCCGACTTGTTGATCGGGTTGCTGTACAAGCCGCTGGCGTCGATGAAGTCATACAGTGTGCGCTGTTTCACTTCATTGAGCTTGCCGATGGCTTCGATACCACCCTGCTCTTTCAGCCACTCAAACACCAGACCGGACAAGTACCAAGCCAGGGTTGGCGGGGTGTTGTACATCGAGCCGTTATCGGCCGCGACCTTGTAGTTGAGCATGGTCGGGCAAATGGAACGGGCGCGACCCAGCAGGTCTTCGCGAACGATGTTCACGACCAGGCCGCTCGGGCCGATGTTTTTCTGGGCGCCAGCGTAGATCATGCCGAAGCGCGAAACATCCACCGGACGCGAGAGAATGTCCGAGGACATGTCGGCAACCAGCGGTACATCACCGGTTTCCGGGATCCATTGGAATTCCAGGCCACCAATGGTTTCGTTCGGTGCGTAGTGAACGTAGGCCGCATCGGCAGACAGGCTCCATTCGTTCTGACCGGGGATAGCGAAATAGTCGTAAGGCTTGGCGGTGGCGGCAACGTTGACGTGGCCGTAGCGCGAGGCTTCTTCGATAGCTTTCTGCGACCAGATACCGGTGTCGATATAGTCGGCGGTGCCGCTTTCCGGCAACAGGTTCAGAGGAATCTGAGCAAATTGCTGGCTCGCGCCACCTTGCAAAAACAGCACTTTATAGTTCGAGGGGATATTCAGCAGATCACGCAGATCCTGCTCGGCCTTGGTGGCAATGGACACGAACTCATCGCTGCGATGGCTCATTTCCATGACCGACAAGCCCTTGCCGTGCCAATCAAGGAGTTCACCCTGGGCGCGCTTCAGGACAGCTTCGGGAAGCGCCGCAGGACCGGCACAGAAGTTATAGGCTCTCTTGCTCACATCCAATCTCGCTCTGATTTGGTGGTATCACGCAATAAATCACAACATCAATCGCCACGAAACTCATGTGGGAGCGGGCTTGCTCGCGAAAGCGGTGTATCAGGCGACATCAGTACCGAATGTCAGTCCGTCTTCGCGAGCAAGCCCGCTCCCACATTTGATCTTCGTGGGTGTCGAAATATTCTCAAGGGACAAACAACAAGGGGGCGAATCTTCATCCGCCCCCTGCTTGCCCGCTTACTCTTGCGGCTCTTCGTCAGCGGCGGCGTCGAGTTGCTGGTCTTCGGCAACATCGTCGATCACGACCTCACCGTCGAACACTGCACCCTCTTCACCTTCGAGCCCTTCGCCTTCCAGCTCTTCGCCTTCGACTTCCGACGGCTCTTGAACCCGTTCCAGGCCCACCAGCGTTTCATCGCTGGCCAGCTTGATCAGGGTCACGCCCTGGGTGTTACGACCCAGGCTGGAGACTTCGTCGACACGGGTACGAACCAAAGTACCCTGGTCGGAAATCAGCATGATTTCCTCGCCGTCGAGCACCTGGACTGCGCCGACCAGACGGCCGTTACGCTCGTTGCTGACCATGGCGATAACGCCCTGACCGCCACGCTTGTATTCAGGGAACTCGGTGATCGCGGTGCGCTTGCCGAAACCACGCGCCGAAGCGGTGAGGATCTGGCTGCCTTCTTCCGGGATCAGCATGGAGATCAGCTTCTGGCCTTCCGGCAGACGCATACCGCGGACACCGCGAGCGGTACGGCCCATGGCGCGGACGTCGGTTTCCTTGAAACGAGTGACCTTGCCGCCGTCGGAGAACAGCATGACTTCGCGTTCGCCATCGGTAATGGCGGCAGAGATCAGTACGTCACCTTCGTCCAGCTCCAGCGCGATCAGACCGACGCTGCGTTGACGGCTGAAGGATTCCAGCGGGGTCTTCTTCACGGTGCCTTTAGCAGTGGCCATGAAGATGAAGTGACCTTCGGTGTATTCCTCGACCGGCAGCATGGTGGTGATGTATTCATCACTGTCCAGCGGCAGCAGGTTGACCAGCGGACGACCACGGGCAGCGCGGGACGCTTCCGGAATTTCGTAGGTTTTCAGCCAGTACACTTTGCCTTTGCTGGAGAACAGCAGCAGCGTGGTATGGCTGTTGGCGACCAGCAGGTGAGCGATGTAGTCCTCATCCTTGACGCCGGTAGCCGATTTGCCTTTACCGCCACGACGCTGAGCCTGGTACGCAGCCAATGGCTGGGTCTTGGCGTAGCCACCGTGGGAAATGGTCACGACGCGCTCTTCTTCCGGGATCATGTCACCCAGGGTCAGGTCGAGACGGGCATCGAGAATCTCGGTGCGACGCACGTCGCCGTATTCGGCGCGGATCACTTCCAGCTCTTCGCGGATCACTTCCATCAGGCGCGTGGCACTGCTGAGGATGCGGATCAGCTCGCCGATCTGGTTGAGGATCTCTTGATACTCGGCCAGCAGCTTTTCGTGTTCCAGACCAGTCAGACGGTGCAGACGCAGTTCCAGAATGGCTTGCGCCTGCTCTGGCGACAGGAAGTACTTGCCCTCGCGTAGACCGTATTGCGGGTCCAGGGTCTCTGGACGGCACGAATCGGCACCGGCACGCTCAACCATCGCAACTACAGCGGAAGATTCCCACGCAGTCTTGATCAGTGCTTCCTTGGCTTCCGATGGCGTTGGCGAGGCCTTGATCAGGGCGATGACCGGGTCGATGTTCGACAGGGCAACCGCTTGACCTTCCAGAATGTGGCCACGCTCGCGCGCTTTGCGCAGCTCGAACACGGTACGACGGGTCACCACTTCGCGACGGTGACGAACGAACGCTTCCAGCAGGTCCTTGAGGTTCAGGATCCGCGGACGGCCGTCGATCAGCGCGACGATGTTGATACCGAACACCGCTTGCAGCTGGGTCTGGGCGTAGAGGTTGTTGAGAATCACCTCAGGCACTTCACCGCGACGCAGCTCGATCACGACGCGCATACCGTCCTTGTCGGACTCGTCGCGCAGCTCGGTGATGCCTTCGAGCTTCTTCTCTTTTACCAGCTCGGCGATCTTCTCGATCAGACGCGCCTTGTTCAGCTGGTAAGGGAGTTCGGTGATAACGATCTGCTGACGACCACCGACCTTGTCGATGTCTTCAATGATCGAGCGAGCACGCATGTAAATGCGTCCGCGACCGGTGCGGTAGGCTTCGATGATGCCGGCGCGACCGTTGATGATCGCGGCGGTCGGGAAGTCCGGACCGGGGATGTATTGCATCAGCTCATCGACGGTCAGTTCCGGGTTGTCGATGAGTGCCAGGCAACCGTCGATGACTTCACCGAGGTTGTGCGGCGGGATGTTGGTCGCCATACCCACGGCGATACCGCTGGAGCCGTTGACCAGCAGGTTGGGAATACGGGTCGGCATGACCGCCGGGATCATTTCGGTGCCGTCGTAGTTCGGCACCCAGTCCACGGTTTCTTTGTGCAGGTCAGCCAGCAGCTCGTGCGCCAGCTTGGTCATGCGCACTTCGGTGTATCGCATGGCCGCGGCGTTGTCGCCGTCCACCGAACCGAAGTTGCCCTGACCGTCTACCAACAGGTAACGCAGCGAGAATGGCTGCGCCATCCGAACGATGGTGTCGTACACCGCGGTATCACCGTGAGGGTGATACTTACCGATCACGTCACCGACAACACGGGCAGATTTCTTGTACGGCTTGTTGAAGTCGTTACCCAGCTCGCTCATCGCGAACAGCACACGCCGGTGCACGGGCTTCAAGCCATCGCGCGCATCCGGCAGTGCCCGCCCGACAATTACGCTCATCGCGTAGTCGAGGTAGGACTGCTTCAGCTCGTCTTCGATATTGACCGGGAGGATTTCTTTGGCCAGTTCGCCCATGAGAAGCCTGATTCCTTTTTCTGGTGAAACTTCGTCACATCCATATGGGACGAACGAAGCTCGCCGATGCAGACTGAGTGCCGTGCACCGACTTACGACAAATCAACGAGTTATGCCATGGATCTGCGCAGTAAAGGCAGCCACATCAGGCTACCCTGGAAACCGCCGGATGTTATCACAAGAGCCGCCACGCACCTATCCCCCAGATGCGCATGGAGCATAGTTAGTTGACCGGTGACAGGCTTGAAAGGGACGAGAGGGGCTTAGAGCCGTGTTGAATGGAGAATCAGGGGCTTGATCAGCGATATTTGTTGACTGTCAGGGCCTCTTCGCGAGCAAGCCCGCTCTCACATTGGATCGGTGTCGCATACAAATTCTGCGACCGACTCGGCCCAATGTGGGAGCGGGCTTGCTCGCGAAGGCAATTTATCAGACGCCAAAGAGCCTTAATGCAACCGCTTGCGGCACATCAACTGCGCCATTTTCGCCGTATCAGGCCGCTCGACGATGCCTTTCTCGGTGACAATCGCGTCGATCAAATCCGCAGGCGTCACGTCGAACACCGGGTTGAACGCATCGACATCCGCCCCCACCCGCTTGCCGCCAACTTCCAGTAGCTCGCGGCCATCGCGCTCTTCGATGGGGATTTCGTCGCCGCTGGCCAGGTTCATATCGATGGTCGAACTCGGCGCCACCACCATGAAGCGCACGCCGTGGTGCATGGCGTTGACCGCCAGTTGGTAGGTACCGATCTTGTTCGCCACATCGCCATTGGCGGTGATTCGGTCAGCGCCGACGATAACCCAGGTCACACCCTTGGTTTTCATGATGTGCGCGGCGGCGGAATCGGCATTGAGCGTCACCGGAATGCCTTCATTGGCCAATTCCCATGCGGTTAATCTCGAACCTTGCAGCCATGGCCGGGTTTCGTCGGCGTAAACGCGCTCGACCATGCCCTCGATGAAAGCCCCGCGAATCACCCCCAGCGCCGTGCCGAAGCCGCCGGTGGCCAGTGCGCCGGTGTTGCAGTGCGTGAGGATCGCCTGGGCATTGCCCTGATGTTTGCGGATCAGGTCGACGCCCAGTTGAGCCATGGTCAGGTTGGCTTCGCGATCGCTTTCATGGATGGCGATGGCTTCCGCCTCCAACGCCGCCAGAGGGTCTGCGTCTTCCTTGAGGCGGTCCAGGCGGTCACGCATGCGACTCAAGGCCCAGAACAGATTAACCGCTGTTGGACGGGAATCGGCCAGTAACGCGTAATCCTCTTCCCACGCTGCCTGCCAGTCACCGCCCTCGGCAATTCGGGCGCGGGCTGACAGCACCATGGCATACGCCGCACTGATGCCAATGGCCGGCGCGCCGCGCACCACCATCGAACGAATGGCTTCGGCCACACCCGTGGCGCTGGTGTAGGCGATCCAGGTTTCCTCGAACGGCAAAATACGCTGATCCAGCAGATACAGGGTGCCATCACGCCAATCGATGGCCTTCACCTTCTCCGCAGCCAACAGTCGATCGCGCATCCACTTACCCCGCACTCATGAACAAAAGCCGCCGATTATAGCGATCCCCCCGCGAAGACGCTCGGGTATACTTCGCCATCCTTTACAAAAGCACTGGAACCGACTTTCGATGCCGACCCCCACCGCTGCGCTCGACCTGTTATTGCTGCCGACCTGGCTGGTACCCGTCGAACCGGCTGGCGTGGTCCTTAAAGAGCATGCCCTGGGCATCCGCGACGGTCGTATCGTATTTATCGGCCCGCGTGCAGCAGCCTTGAAGTTTAACGCAACCGAAGTTCGCGAATTGCCGGACATGTTGCTCGCCCCTGGGCTGATCAATGCTCACGGGCATGCGGCAATGACGCTGTTCCGCGGCCTGGCCGACGATCTGCCGCTAATGACCTGGCTGGAAAACCACATCTGGCCGGCCGAAGCCAAGTGGGTCGACGAGGCTTTCGTACATGATGGCACTGACTTGGCCATTGCCGAGCAGATCAAAGGCGGCATCACCTGTTTCTCCGACATGTATTTCTTCCCGAAGGTCGCCAGCGAACGCGTACATAACAGCGGCATTCGCGCCCAGATCGCCATTCCGATCCTCGATTTCCCGATTCCAGGCGCCGCCACGGCGGATGAAGCCATTCGTCAGGGCGTCGAATTATTTGGCGATCTCAAGCATCACGAGCGGATCAAAATCACCTTTGGGCCCCATGCACCCTACACCGTGGGCGATGAAACCCTGGAAAAAATCCGGGTGATCGCCGAAGAGCTGGACGCCTCGATTCACATGCACGTCCATGAAACCGCTTTCGAAGTGCAGCAGTCGGTCGAGCAGTGCAGCGAGCGCCCGTTGGCCCGCCTTGGCCGCCTGGGCCTGCTCGGGCCGCGCCTCCAGGCCGTTCACATGACCCAGATCAGCGATGAAGACCTGGTGCTGCTGGTAGAAAGTAACACCAATGTGATTCATTGCCCGGAGTCGAACCTGAAGCTGGCCAGCGGTTTCTGTCCGATCGAGCGCTTGTGGCAGGCCGGGGTCAATGTGGCGGTCGGCACCGATGGCTCGGCCAGCAATAATGACCTCGACCTGCTCGGTGAAACCCGCACCGCTGCGTTGTTAGCCAAGGCCGTCGCCGGTTCCGCCACGGCGCTGGACGCCCATCGCGCCCTGCGCATGGCCACGCTCAATGGCGCCCGTGCGCTGGGAATCGAAGCCGAGACGGGTTCGCTGGAAGTCGGCAAAGCGGCGGACATCGTTGCGTTCGACCTGTCGGGCCTGGCACAGCAACCGGTCTACGACCCGGTTTCGCAGCTTATCTATGCCACTGGCCGCGATTGCGTTAAACACCTTTGGGTCGCCGGCAAGCAACTGCTCGACGATCGCCGCCTGACCCGCCTGGATGAGGCGCAACTGTGTGCCACTGCCAAGGCCTGGGGCAGGCGCATCAGCGGCCATACCGAATCGTAAGCACCCTGGACCAAAACCGGGGCAACAGGATTTTTCAAGTTTTAGAGGACTGACACCATGAGCAACGTCGACTACGCCGAAATCGCCAAATTCGAAGCCCTGGCCCATCGCTGGTGGGACCGCGAAAGCGAGTTCAAACCGCTGCACGACATCAACCCGCTGCGGGTCAACTGGATCGACGAGCGCGTCCATCTGGCCGGCAAGAAAGTCCTCGACGTCGGTTGCGGCGGCGGCATCCTCAGCGAAGCCATGGCCCAGCGCGGCGCGACCGTCATGGGCATCGACATGGGCGAAGCGCCGCTGGCCGTCGCTCAACTGCATCAGCTGGAATCCGGCGTGAGCGTCGAGTACCGGCAGATCACCGCCGAAGCCCTGGCCGAAGAAATGCCAGAGCAGTTCGACGTGGTGACATGCCTGGAAATGCTTGAACACGTGCCAGATCCGTCATCAGTGATCCGCGCCTGTTTCAAAATGGTCAAACCGGGCGGCCAGGTGTTCTTCTCCACCATCAACCGCAACCCGAAGGCCTATCTGTTCGCCATCGTCGGCGCCGAATACATCATGAAGCTGCTGCCGCGCGGCACCCACGACTTCAAGAAATTCATCCGCCCTTCGGAGCTTGGCGCCTGGAGCCGCATGGCCGGCCTGACCGTCAAGGACATCATCGGCCTGACCTACAATCCGCTGACCAAGCACTACAAACTGGCGGCCGATGTCGACGTCAATTACATGATCCAGACCCTGCGCGAGGAGTAAGCCGATGCGTATCAGAGCAGTCCTTTTCGACATGGACGGCACCCTGCTCGACACCGCGCCGGATTTTATCGCCATCTGCCAGGCGATGCGCGCTGATCGTGGTTTGCCGCCCATCAACACCCAATACATTCGCGATGAAATTTCCGGCGGCGCCAAAGCGATGGTCGCCGCAAACTTTTCCATGGACCCGGAATCGCCGGGGTTCGAGGAACTGCGTCAGGAATTTCTCGACCGCTACCTCAAGGGTTGCGCGGTCCACAGTCATCTGTTCGACGGCATGGCCGAGGTGCTGGAAAAAATCGAAAAGGCCAACCTGATCTGGGGCGTTGTCACCAACAAACCGGTACGTTTCGCCGAGCCGATCATGCAGCAGCTGGGCCTGGCCGAACGTTCGAAGGTGCTGATTTGCCCCGATCATGTGAAGAACAGTAAACCGGATCCGGAGCCGTTGATCCTGGCGTGCAAGATGCTCGACCTGGACCCGGCCAGTGTGCTGTTTGTGGGCGATGACCTGCGAGACATCGAGTCCGGCCGTGATGCTGGCACCAAAACCTGCGCGGTGACCTACGGTTATATTCATCCGGACGATAACCCGAAGCACTGGGGCGCGGACGTGGTGATCGATCATCCCCTGGCGCTGGTCGAGGTGTTGGATAACCCTTTGTGCAGTTGCTGATTCAAATCAAAAAATCGCAGCCTGCGGCAGCTCCTACAGGAGACCGCGATCGGCGTAGGAGCTGCCGAAGGCTGCGATCTTTTTCGGCCCTGTTAACGGATTATGTTGAGGTTTTTTATGTTTGATTATTCCGCCCGCCCTGAATTGCTCAAGGACCGGGTCATCCTGGTCACCGGCGCTGGCCGTGGCATCGGTGCTGCCGCTGCAAAAACCTACGCCGCCCATGGCGCCACCGTGTTGTTGCTGGGCAAGACCGAAGCCAATCTGACTCAGGTCTACGACGAGATCGAAGCGGCCGGGCATCCACAACCGGCCGTGATTCCGTTCAACCTGGAAACCGCACTGCCTCATCAATACGATGAACTGGCAGCCATGATCGAGACCGAGTTCGGCCATCTCGACGGCTTGCTGCACAACGCCTCGATCATCGGGCCGCGCACACCGATCGAGCAGTTGTCCGGCGAGAACTTCATGCGCGTCATGCACGTCAACGTCAACGCCATGTTCATGCTCACCAGCACCCTGTTGCCACTGCTCAAGCTGTCTCAGGACGCCTCGGTGGTGTTCACCTCCAGCAGCGTCGGTCGCAAGGGTCGTGCGTACTGGGGCGCGTACGGCGTTTCCAAATTCGCCACCGAAGGCCTGATGCAAACCCTGGCCGACGAAGTGGATACAGTGGCACCCGTGCGCTCCAACAGCATCAACCCCGGCGCTACCCGCACCAGCATGCGCGCTCAGGCCTACCCCGGTGAAAACCCGCTGAACAACCCGACACCCGAGGAGATCATGCCGGTCTACCTTTACCTGATGGGTCCGGACAGTACCGGCATCAATGGCCAGGCGTTCAACGCTCAGTAACGCCCGTGCGTCGCTTTTCTGCCGCGACGGCTTCCCGCCGCGGCACTCGAACTCGGTGGTAACTACCCCCGCTTCAAGTCAAATAAATGTCATAACCCTCCGCAACTCCTCTCGCATGACCTTCCAGCATTTTGATTTTTAAAGCTTTTTATTCGACTGAACCGAATGGCACGACTTTCGCTCTAATTTTGTTCAGACACGCCGTGTGAAAGCAGACGAGGCGGAGCTTCAGCCGAGAGGTCACCTAATCTTCGGCAAAGCGGACTAAACTCGTGCCAAATGTCCTACGGGACTGATGGACCAGTATGACGCGCAGCCCAAAGCCGCTCTCACCCAGCCTGTAAGACAGCCTTACTGCTTAGGGGCTCACGCCATATGAAATCACCTTCCCAGACCAACGCAATTGACTTCGACAGTGCCAAATTGCAACGCCTGGGCTTTGGTCAGCAGCCTCCCCTCCTGGAGCGGCCCGTCAGTCTTGCGCAGTTGCGCCAAGCGCTGGGCCTGCAACTGCAAACCAGTCTTGAGCCGCAACGCATTCTCGGACTTTTCTTCCGTGAAATTCAGCGCATTGTGCCGCTGGATGCCTTGAATTACGAACATCAGCCCAGCGACTTGCGCCTGCAATTCGGTGCACGGGGTCATCATTCAATCAGCTACAGCCTCAGCCATGAAGGCGAGCAATTGGGTGAGCTGGTATTCCGTCGCAATCAGCGTTTCAGCGAAGAGGAACAGGGCAACCTGGAGTCACTGTTGTCGACCCTGCTCTTCCCCATGCGAAACGCCCTGCTCTACCGAGCGGCCACCCAAAGTGCATTGCGTGATCCGCTGACCGATACCGGCAACCGCATTGCTATGGATCAGACGCTGGAACGGGAAATCGAGATGTCGCGGCGACACTCGCAGCCCCTGTCGCTGTTGATGCTGGACATCGATCACTTCAAACACATCAACGATACCTACGGGCACAGCGCCGGCGACGAAGTGCTGAAGGCCGTCGCAGCCTCAATCAAAAACCAGCTGCGCAACGTCGACATGGTGTTCCGGTTTGGTGGCGAAGAGTTCCTAATCCTGCTTTCCAACACCAGCCGGGAAGCTGCGGCCATGATCGGTGAACGACTGCGGTTTGCGGCGCAGGCTCAAGACTATGAGGCCGAGGGCAAGATGATCGAGCTGACGGTGAGCATCGGTTGCTCGACCCTGCTACCCGGCGAGTCTGC
Source organism: Pseudomonas farris (assembly GCF_019145235.1). Classification (GTDB taxonomy): domain Bacteria; phylum Pseudomonadota; class Gammaproteobacteria; order Pseudomonadales; family Pseudomonadaceae; genus Aquipseudomonas; species Aquipseudomonas farris. The sequence continues at coordinate 72,455 of NZ_JAHSTV010000001.1, forward strand.
CGAGAGTTTGTTGCGACGGGCCGACAGTGCGTTGTATGTGGCCAAGCGTGAGGGGCGTAACCGCCTTGCGATGGCGGGCTGATATTTCAGCAACGCTGCATAACCCATGTGGGAGCGGGCTTGCTCGCGAAAGCGGTCTGACATTCAGCATCTCTGTTGAATGTTAAGCCGTCTTCGCGAGCAAGCCCGCTCCCACATTTGGTTTGTGTTGCTTTCAGAGGATCAGCTTTCGGCCAGCTCCATCCGCTCACGGGCTACCGGGGTTTTCACTGCCAGTTCCAACTGCATGCAACGTTCCAGGAACAGATACATGTAGTCGTAACTTTTGCAGACAGCCTGGCGCAATTCCACTTGCAGTGCTTTGCTCGGGTTCATACCCGCCAGGGTGCAGATGATTTCCAGCGCTTCCCATGGATGGGCATCGTCATACTGGGCGTGCATCTTCAACCACTTCATGGCCCGCTTGCGATCTTCCTCGGGGAACGCTGCCGCGTAGACACCATTGGAGCAAACCAGGGCCGACCACTCCCCCGTCGCCCCTTCGATGGCGTAGTTGGTGGCGGCGATGGCCACGATCAGCGAATCCGACGAACTGGTGTGCCAGCACCAGTGGCTCAAGGCGTGAAGCTCAGGGGCCACCTGTTGGGCTTGCAGATCTTCCAGGCTGACACCGTGAGCACGGCTCCAATGCACCCAGTAATCGGCATGGTTCAATTCGACGCGAATGTTGCGCATAAGCCAGCGACGCGCCATGTCTTCGCCAGGATGGCGCGCAAAACGGGTCTTGGTCAGGTTCTGTGCCATGTATAAAGCGAACTGTTCGACCACCGGCCAGCCACCAATAAGGTACTGCCGCATGGTTTTTGCGCTGAGTTTGTTATCGCGCATGCGTTGATACAGTTCGTGTCCGACAACCCGGCGCTTGCTCTCGCTGCAATCCTGGATCAGTTGCTGAGCCCAGGCGGGATAACTTGCGGCTTCCATGAGTGGTCCGGTTCTGTTGAATGTGTCGATCACTGTCGCGCTCCTTTTGATTGTGATTTTTTAGATCAGCAAGAGTTTCAACGGAACGTGCCCGGCGCCTTGAACAACAAAGGTCGGGGCCGGGCAGGACGACTTTGCAAACTATCCCAGGTAAACAGATGCGGGCGTTCAATCACATACCCTTGAGCGTAATCCACCCCGATCTCCAGCAATGCCTGCTCGATCTGAGGTGTTTCAACGAACTCGGCAATCGTGCGCTTACCCATGACATGACCGATGTGATTGATCACTTCGACCATGGCGCGGTTAATCGGGTCGTCCAGCATATCCTTTACGAAACTCCCGTCGATCTTCAGGAAGTCTACAGGTAAATGTTTCAAATAAGCGAATGAGGACATACCGGCGCAAAAGTCATCCAGCGAAAAATGACAACCTAAGCCTTTGAGTTCATTGATAAATCTAATTGCACTACCCAGATTTGCAATCGCGCTGGTTTCTGTAATTTCAAAACAAATCATTTCGGGCGGAATTGAATATGCAACAAACTGTTCACGAAGGAAGTCCAGAAACGCCTCATCGCCGATAGTAGTACCTGACAGATTTATCGCACACATGGCCAACGGCCCTTCGCGCTCTTCAGCGATGCACTGGGCAATGACTTTGAAAACGTTCTCCACTACCCAACGGTCAATCGACGTCATCAAACCGTAGCGCTCGGCGGCCGGTATGAAACTATCCGGCAGAATCATGCGCCCCGCTTCGTCATGCAGGCGCAGCAGGATTTCGATATGCCCGCGACCCTGCTCGTCAGCGCCAAGGGGCGCGATTTCCTGGGCGTACAGGCAGAAGCGGTCTTCTTCCAACGCTACATGCAGGCGCTGCACCCAGGCCATCTCGCCAAAGCGCAGGGACAGCTCCGAATCGTCGGCGTGATAGACCTGAACCCGGTTGCGGCCCTTTTCCTTGGCCATATAACAAGCCATGTCAGCGGCACGCAGCGAAGCTTCGAGGGTAGTCGGGCTCTGGGCCACATGCACCAGCCCGATACTCACGGTGGTCACGAACGGCCGGCCTTTCCAGACAAAGTGCAGGTTCTGCACGGTCTGGCGCAGGACTTCGGCGATTTTCTCGGCCGCTTCCGGCGCACAGTTTTCCAACAGAATGCCGAACTCATCGCCACCCAATCGGGCCAGGGTGTCGCCTTCGCGCAAACCTGATTGCAACAACGCACAGATATGCCGCAACAGTTCGTCGCCCGCGGCATGACCGCAGGTGTCGTTGACCAGTTTGAATTGATCCAGATCGAGAAACATCAAGGCATGACGCCCCGTCTGGCGCGTCAGGTTATGCAGGGCCTGTTCGAGGCGATATTCGAATTCGCGGCGATTGGCCAGCCCGGTCAGGGCGTCATGGGTCGCCTGCCAGGACAGATTGGCGATGTATTGCCGCTCCTGAGTCATGTCGTGCAGCACCAGCACGGTGCCACTGACCTTGCCCGTATTGCGAATCGGCGCGCCGACCAGAGTGACCGACACCGTGCTGCCATCCAGACGCTGGATCAGTTTGGAATGCTCGCTGCCACCGCTGAGCTGACCGCTCAAAATGTGCTCGATCAAGGTAAAGCCGTCGGCCTGAGCGTTCTCGTCCAGCAGATTGAACAACGCCGCCAATGGCAACCCCGCCGCCTGTTCGGCCTTCCAGTGAGTCAAGGCTTCGGCGGCCGGATTCATATAGGCAATCGCACCCTCGACATCCGTGGTGATCACTCCATCGCCAATCGATTGCAGAGTGATCTGTGCCCGGTCTTTCTCCAACTGCAAGGCATCGGCGAAGGCATGGCGCTGCTTGAGCAGTTTATGAGTGCGCAGCAGGGCCAACACAATCAAACCCAGCGCAGTGGCGAGGTTCGTCACCAACAGCAGTCGGAGAATCACCCGCGAGCCTTCGCCCAAGGCGTCGCTGAACGCTTTGGCGGCAGGCGTCACGCCTTCGTTGATGGTAAAAATCTGGTCCTTCCAGCGCCTGATGTCGGCATCGGTGACCTGGCTATCGGCAATGCGCTGATGCATCTCCCGCGCGACGTCATCGAGTTGCACCAGGTACGCGTCACCGACCGTCCAGAGGTCGATGGCTTTTTCAAGGTAGCTGAAGTGCCGGAAATTGAGGTACAGCCAAATAACGCTGGAGACGTCGTCCGGGTGGTTGCCACCCTTGAGGATCGCGATCCGCGCCGCCTCGATATTCGGTGGCTGATGATCCAGCGCCAGACGCAATTCATGGCCACCCTGAGGTACCGCAATCGCGTTCTGGTATTTGAGAAAAATCGTTTCGTCGCGACTGTCGGCGTAGAGATTGAGGTAATAGATGGCGTCTTTCTGGCCCTTGGACCACAGGCTCTCACCGCCGACGTAGCCGCGAACCGCCGAAAGAACGTAAAGGCTGACGCCTCCCAACAATGCCTGAAATAACACGACGGCGATAAAAGGCCAGACGATGCCCAACAACCGAGGGGTTCCGAGAGTCCTTTTTTGCTTCATGAGGTCCCTTGTCTTAACACTGCTCTATCATCGTCCGGAGATAGTGCTACAGCTAGACTAGGGTGCGTTCGTGATCCCGGCAAGTAAGAACCGGTTGTCACTGGCAAGGAACAGCATTTCGATCCCTTTGCGATATACATATACCGCACGGTCTCTCTCTCATGTCGTTGTAATTGGCAGCCAGGCACCCGCGAAACTGCGGAAAACCGACCAATACGAGAAAGAGAAACCACACTATGCAAAAACCACCTGTCACTGGCGCAACAAGCAACCCGGTCACGCCCCGTCCTACTGCCGCTCAGGTCGACCAAGGGCAGATTCGGGATTATGAATTGTTGCTGTCTTTTATGCGCCTGAAGTCGACATCGCTGGCTGATTACAAGAACAAGCTTATGCAGCCTTGTTCCTTTTCCCCCCTGGATCAGGAAAACGAAAAGGGTCAAATCGCGTTGCAGCAGTTGCTCGAAGACTCCGACTATCAAGCCTTGTGCAAGACCAATAACGTGTCCCCGCGCAACCTGACTGTCACGTTGAAAGATGGCGCATATGTTTATGAAACATCAAATCTCGACGGTCAACACGAGACGGTACTGAACCTGACAGGGAACGCGAAATGGAAAAATCATCAAACCCGAATCGAAAAGTCGGTCACGTTACTGGGTGGACATATCCGCCATGACCGACTCATTCCCTTCTTCGGCATGGCCACGTTTTACGGAATGACTCCATGGAGTCCGACACACGCCGAGCAGCACCAAGCGGCCATAGATACCCTGGAAGAAAAGATCGCAAGCTTTCAACTGGGGCTTGAAGAAGACTTCAACATCCTGGATTTTCGACCTAGCCCTGTGAAGCACAGCCTCAAGTCATCCCTTGCTGGCCTGTCAGCTGCTGACATCCGTTCCCAAGTCGGATTGAAAAAAACACATTATGGGATCGCTGCCCGCGAACTCAAAACAATAATCCAAACTTATCTGTCCGATAAAACTTCGTCCCTCCTGGCTCTTCTGGCTCAAGACATACTTTCATCGGCCACGGTTGAACAGATTCGTGCTCAGCCAACCGTTTTTCTCAAGAAAATCCTCGAAAGCCCGGAAGCAGAAAAACTGGGGGCGTACCTGCTGTCCGCAATGGATTGGTACGGGGGCAAACCAGAAGAGGACTACTCGCCACGCATACGCACCAAGGTCGTCGCCAACGCACTTGAGATCTGGTTCCAGTCACCTCCCACCGACATTCCCGAACGAATCGCCGGTTACGATTTACAGGCTCGCTCAAACTGGGGGAAGAGCTACCCATCCATTAGGGGCGAGTTCGAAACCCATCTGCTCACATCAATGCAGGCATCGTCGGAAAAAGAGGCCATTGTCATCGCCAGGCTGTTCCTTCGCCAATTTCCAGCCGAGTTCAGTGTCAGCCATATTCCGTCCGATCTGCCCTATAGGAGTTCTTTCGTCTGGGTAAACTTCGTGAATGGCGTGAACCTGATCAACGCAACCGACCCCGGAGCGTTGACCAGATTCAATTTCGAGCAATTGACCAGGCTGCCCCTCGAGCGAACGGAGGGTGCATCGGCAGAACAGACGGAAATGATTGGCCTGGCGAGATTGCTTCCGACTCTGGATTGGGCGGTAACACAGGGATTCATTCCGCAAAAACGACGAGAAGAGTTCACGCAACTTCATATAGAACGGGCGCAATCGGAACTGGATAAACACATCGCAAACCTCAGTGAAGCGATCATTCAGCTCAACAAGGAACCGCCCAAACGATTGTCCATTGCGCAAGCGGCAGTAGAAACGACCTTGACGCCAAAAGTAATACGGTTCGGAGCCAAAGATAAACACTGGTATTGGAAAGAACATCTGTTGGCACGAAAAAGACACGAATATTCACGCGGGAAAGATACTCCGACTCTCCCAGGCAAAGGCTATGACTTCTATTCGGCAGCCGAAGTTGTGGCATCAGATAAGTTTGATGATGGCAAACCTTGGTACATTGCGAGAAACGATCACACCCTCACAAGACTTGAAATATCAATAGATGAGCATCGAAATATACGGAGCGAGGGTTTTTTTGGTTCGAATGGGCCAACCGGCACCTTGCCCGAGGTCAAGAAACAGTTTGACGAGAAATTCCTGAGCCACCTGCAATCACTGACAGCAGCCTACGCAACGCTGATCAACAATCTATTGGCGTCGCTGACATATTCTGATCGACAGACCCTGGAACTGGGCGAACTCAAAATTTATACCCTGAGGAAGCAAACGTTTCGTGTAGAAGCCAAACACGAAACGTCTGACAAGATTTTACCGCTGCGTGCCCGCAATGGCTTGCTGTTAGTAGCAACCTTTAACGGTCTTACCAGCACCATCGAACTGCTACCGAGGGCGGGAATTATACGTCGCATCGACAACCTTGCCCCAACCCTGTTCGGCGGAGTGCTCACCTACGAAAACTGGCCGATAGGCATGTACTCCAACTCCGTCGAGACTTTGAGCAATCAGACATTGCCTTTTGACTGGGACGCCCATGCCAACGGTGTAAAACCGAAAAGTCCAGTCAGGTGCGAGGCTATCATCGAACAACTGGATCATACATTCCTGGCACCATCGCGCGCCATCGATGAACTCCCGATGTCAATCAACTCAAGTCGCTGTAAGGAAATCAGCAACTTCATCGCCACCCAATTACTGTTCCAAGACCCAAAAGTGCTTCGCGCTACCGCCTATGGAGAGACGGAGTTTGAACGTGAGGCTGCCAGCCTGGACAAGACAAGAAAAACCATAAAGGCATTCGTACCTTTCTGGACAAATATTGAAGATCTGGATTCCGGAGAACCGGAACGCATGGTGAATGGCGCATTCGGCATTTCAGTGGATCTGGTTCCGTTTGTCAGTCCCATCGGTAAATTTGCCGCTGGGTCATTGAGACTGATTATAAATCCCGGACGATTGGCTCTAAGGATGAGGCTGCCGATATTTTCATTAACGATCAAAGAGGCAACGATTCTGACTTTGCAAGCTCTGAACCCTGCCGATATGGCGGTCTCACTGGTCCAGATATTGGGATACAAGGGGCTGGGGCTGGTTCGATCTGGAATTTTCCGAATCAAGCAATTGGCGGGCAAAGCGGGTCACTATGATTTCACGCACAGTCTGCCGCAGATCAGCAACCCTGGCCGTTGGAAGCCGTTGGCGAGCGGCGATCAGTTAGCGACTATCAGAGGCATTGACGACGTACCGGTACGAAACCTGGCCTCCTCTGGCGAGGTCAACTATCGCCTGGTTGATCCGTTATCGTCCAAGCCCTACGGCCCTTTACTTCACTCCACATCAGGCGAACTTCTGCCAGGGCGATCCCACTACAGCCCCCTGAAAAGAGAAAACGGCCATGTGATGGTCGAGGTTGCTGAAAACACCCGTGTTCGAGAAATACTTGAAGTCGATGGCCGAACCACGCTGTTTCTCGATGATGTCCCTTACCGGCTGGATGGCAATACCCTACGTCGAGTTGACCTGATTGATGACAGCGAAGCACTGAAACTTATTCCGTGCCGCCCGCGCCGCGCCCCCGGGGAAAATATCTGTATCAACAGTTATGTGACTGCAAATCCCGTTCCGACACCCCAACCTGACTCATTCGACGAAACTAAAGGCTACGCGCTGTGGTTTGGTGACCGGCTCTCCACGCCGACGGGCAGAATCGGGCACGAAGGTCAGTTTCTCACGCTCGATGGCGCGATCTACCGAGTTAGTGACAACGTGGGAAGACGCTTCGATGGCGACCTGAGAAGCCTGGGTTTCGCCCAAAGCCATCTGGTACCGAGCAAGAACATCACCGCCACCATAGAGTTTCGCAAAGGCATTTACGCGCGTATTGAGATCCGTGGAACATATGAGGACACCAATGACCTGCATCGGGTCGGGGCCATTTTGGTGCCAAACATTGATGATACGGCCACCCATGTTTTCACCCGGGTCAACACCAACCAGTACTATCTGGCGACAGTACCCAAAGGAAACAGTCTGAGCGGATCACTGACCTTCAAACGCTTGGCGAAAACAGAGATGGCTGACGGCACGCTCGGGGAGGAGCTGTTACGGGTATACACCGGCTCGCTGAATGCCAACAACATCGCCCGCATCCACGGGATCGAGGCCGTCGAGCGCGCCATGAAAACCATGGAAGATATCGCCATTCCGATCGGTACCACGGCTACGCCGTCCGGCAACATGAAATGGTTGAAGGTGGACACCAGCCCCGGCGAGGCCTTGATGTTCGATCACTCGACCCGAATGATCGTCACTCAGCTACCGGAAGGGGCAACCACCTGGACACGCAGCAAGGAAGCACCGCAAGCCTTCCGGCAAAAAACAGCAGAAATTTTCGATACCCTGTTTCTGTCGCCCACCATCAACCCCAAAGACGCCAATGCCGCATTGCGGATCGACAAAACAATGCAGAAACTGCAAAGCCTGTTGCCCATACACGAGCGTCCGTTCAATGCCAGAAATATTGCCTTCGCCGAAGTGACGCCGGTCTCGGGACATCGAGAAATCTACGTCAGTGTTTCCGGCGCTCAGGGCAGCACCACCCGTTTGCCGCTGTTTCGACATCTGGGTGCCAATCATGTCCGAATCGGCGATACAACGTACATCAACATCGATTTCAATCAGGCTTTCCCGAGAACCGCCCTCAAAGTCACGGCCGAGGGCAAGATATTGGCCGTCCCCCTCACTATCAAGGATATCGGCAACTACAAACCGGCTCAGACGAACAGGCCCACCTTGCTGGACAGTGAAAGCAAACTGATCAGCGTGATTCGGGAGAAATATCCGGACCCGAAGGAAATCCGCTCCGTCGACATGGCGACGACGATGCGTCCCTGCGGGTCGTGCTCGGTGGTGATGAAACAGTTCGGCCATGAGGGTGCCGAAAGCTCGCTTCAGGTGCTCTGGAACTAACTTACATTTTCTGCAAATGCCCATAAAGCTTGGCGTACAACCCACCATCGGCAATCAATTGCTGATGGTCGCCATCCTCGGCAACTTGCCCACCATCGAACACCAGCACCCGGTCGGCCTGCTTCACGGCCGATAACCGGTGCGCAATGATCAGCGTGGTGCGGTTGCTCAAGAACCGCGCCAGTGCCTGGTGCAGGTTGTATTCGGTGGCCGCGTCCAGGGCGGACGTGGCCTCGTCGAGGATGACCACTTTGGGTTCGGCCAACACCATCCGCGCAATCGCCAGTCGTTGACGCTGCCCGCCGGATAAACGCACACCGGAGCGCCCGACAATACTGTCCAGGCCGTTGGGCAATTCACGCACCGTGTTGTGCAGTTGAGCAATTTCCAATGCCTGCCAGCAGGCTTCGTCGCTGCGTTCGCGGCCCATGGTCAGGTTGGCCCGCACGGTATCGTTGAACAGTGCCGGATGCTGCAAGACCACGGCGACATTTTCGCGCACGGTTTCCAGGCCAATCTCTTGCTGAGTCGAACCACCGAAACGGATGGTGCCGGCCAGCGGCGTGTACAAGCCCAGCAGCAACTGCACCAGGGTGCTTTTCCCTCCCCCGCTGGCGCCGACAATCGCAACCTTTTCACCAGGAGCAATCGACAGGTTCATTTGGTTCAACACCAACTCGTCGCCGTAGCCGAAACTCAACCCCTGAACTTCGATGCCCACCGTGTCGCGCCCCTGGAACGGGTCGACACTGCCGGTGTATTGCGGCTCATCAGCACGGGCCAGCAACTCGTTGATCCGCGACAGCGCACCGCCAGCGGCGTAAAAGGCGTACTGCAAGTTGAGCAGTTGTTCTACCGGACCGATCATGAACCACAGGTAGCTGAACACGGCCAGCATCTGGCCGATGGACAGGTCGGAAAACAGCACAGTGAGCATGGCCGCGGCACGGAAAATATCGATGCCGAACTGGAACAGCAAGCCGCTGGCACGGTTCGATGCATCGGTTTTCCATTGCGAGTTCACTGCGTAATCGCGCACTTCACGCGCTCGCTGGCCCAGCCGACCGAGGAAAAAGCCCTGTCGATTACCGGCGCGCACTTCCTGGATGGCATCCAGCGTTTCGGTCAAGGCCTGGGTGAAGCGCGAGGTGCTGTCGTTCTCGAGTTTCTTCAGGTGTTTGACCCGCTTGCCCAACTGCACCGTGGCATAGATCACCAACGGGTTGAACAGCAGGATCAGCAGCGCGAGTTTCCAGTGCATCCACATCAGGATGGAGGCGGTGCCCACCAGCGTCAGCATGGCCACGAGGAAACGACTGAGGGTTTCGCCGACGAATTTGTCCAGCGTGTCCAGGTCGGTCACCAGGTGCGTAGTCACCGTGCCGCTGCCCAGGCTTTCGTATTCCCCCAGCGAAATACGCTTGAGCCGCTCGATCAACCGCACCCGGATCCGATACACGATGTCTTTGGCCAGCGCCGCAAACAATTTCGCCTGCACAACGTTGAACAACAACGCCGCACAGCGCAGTGCCAGAGTCACCAGCAGCATCAGGCCAATGTAACCCGCGGCTTTCTGCCAGACGTCAGGCAGCGCGAGGTTCATGATTTTCAGCGCGGCGTCGCCGTGGCCCAGCAGCACTTCGTCGACCAGCAACGGCAACAGCAAGGGGATCGGCACGCTGCACAGCGTTGCCAATACCGCGACGCCGTTGGCAATCCACAGGGATTTTTTATGGTGAAGGGCCAGGCGACGGATTTCTGCCCAGCTCAGACGGTCGACACGTGCAGGGGCTGGAACGTCGTCGGGCAGGTCATGCACAGGCAGCGCGCTCCAGCCAGCGGCCGAGCAACGGTGACAACACACTCAAAGGTTGATACCCATTGGTCAGCAACGCCAATTGACCATCACGCTCTGCCAGCAAAGTCGGGAAACCGGCAATGCCCAGGTCCTGGACCCAGGTGAAATCGGCAGCGGTGGCTGCGTGCTGATCGGCACGGTCGAAGGCGGCGGCGAACTCGATGCGCGGTAAACCGGCCTGCTCTGCCAGCTCCACCAACACACTGGCGTGGGTAACGTCGCGACCTTCGGCGTAGAACGCATGCTGGATCAACCCGAGCAGTTTCCACGCACAATCCGGTGCCAGGCTGCGCGCCGTCACCAGCGCCCGACACGCAGGCTCGGTGTCGTAGACGAATCCATCGGACAGCGCGCCTTCAAACTTGAACGGTTGGCCGGTGGCCTCGTGGACCGCCTGCCAGTGCTCAAGAATGTAGCGCCGGGTGGTCGGCTCCAGCGCTGAGCCGCTGCCGGTGCGCAAACCGCCGACGACCAGATGCACGTCCACCCCCGCTGCCTGCGCCTGCTCGACCAGCGCATTGGCGACTGGTGCAAAACCCCAGCACCAGGAACACATCGGGTCCATCACATAGAGCAGGCGACGTGCAGACATGGTTCAAGCCTCGGAAGGAGTTTGCTTGTAGTTGTAACCAATCGGGTGCGGCATATTGCGCGCCTTGGCCAGTTCGATCTGCTTCTGCCGGTCGATGGCACTGCGACGGGTTTTCTCGCTCAGCTTATCCCAGCAATGCGGGCAACTGATGCCGGCCACGTAATGCTCGGATGCACGGTCTTCCACACTGACGGGCGTACGGCATGCATGACATTGATCGTAGTCGCCTTCGCTGAGGTCGTGGCGCACGGTTACGCGGTTATCGAACACGAAGCAGTCGCCCTGCCATTTGGTTTCTTCCTGGGGCACCTCTTCGAGGTACTTCAGGATGCCGCCCTTGAGGTGATAAACCTCATCGAAACCCTGGTTGAGCATGTAGCTCGAGGCCTTTTCGCAGCGAATGCCGCCGGTGCAGAACATCGCGACTTTCTTGTGCACGGCCGGGTCGAAATTGGCTTTGATGTAGTCGGGAAATTCGCGAAAACTGGTGGTCTTCGGATCGATGGCGCCTTCGAAGGTGCCGATCGAGACTTCATAGTCGTTACGGGTGTCGATCAACAGCACTTCAGGATCGTTGATCAGCGCGTTCCAGTTCTGCGGGTCCACATAGGTGCCGACCTTTTTGTTCGGGTCTACGCCTTCGACGCCGAGGGTGACGATTTCTTTCTTGAGTTTGACTTTGGTGCGGTAGAACGGCTGTTCGTCGCAGTACGACTCTTTGTGATCGATGTCGTCCATGCGTGGGTCGTTCTTGAGCCACGCCATCAGCCCGTCAATGCCTTCACGGCTGCCGGACACGGTGCCGTTGATGCCTTCTTCGGCGATCAGCAGCGTGCCTTTGATGCCGTTGTCGACCATTGCTTGCAGCAGCGGTTCGCGCAGGGCGACGTAATCTTCCAGGGTGACGAACTTATACAGTGCCGCCACGACAATCTGTTGTGTCATGGGTAATTCTCCAGGTGGCTACCCTCGTAAGGGGTGAACCGGATGCGAAAAAAAACGCGCCGGGTGAGCGGCGCGTTGCGGATTCTAGCAAAAAACAGCGGCGATTGGCTTTAGATGGCCAAGATCGCAGCCTTCGGCAGCTCCTACAAAAGCACGGCCTTGCGCGACCCTGTAGGAGCTGCCGCAGGCTGCGATCTTTTGATCTGCTTAATGCTTGCTGCCGCCAGCACAGGTCGGCGAAGCCGGGGCCGCGTCGATCTGTGCCCATTCTTCCGGCGTGTAGGTATGCAGCGCCAACGCATGGAACTCGCCCATCAGTTCGCCCAAAGTGCCGTACACCTTCTGGTGACGCTTGACGCGATTGAGGCCTTCGAACTGCTGGCTGACCACCACCGCCTTGAAGTGGGTCTGTAACCCACGGCTGTGCATGTGGCTTTCATCCAGCACTTGCAGATGCTCGGGCTGTAGCAGTCCGAGCGTCGATTCAATGCGTTGTTGCATGGTCATCCCGAACTCCGCTTAAGGCTTTTTCTTGGCAGGAGCGGCGGCGCCTTTAGGCTCCAGCTCGGCCGTCATGTCAGCCAGCAGTTTGTTGACCACCGGCACCGCGCTTTCCAGCTTGGCTTGAGTCATCTGGGCCGATTGCTGAGTCAGCTGCGGCATTTTTTCCAGGACTTTCTTGCCCAGTGGCGACTGGTAGAACGCAACCAGATCCTTGAGCTCGGATTCGCTGAAATTGGTGGTGTAAAGCTTGACCATGTCTGGCTTCAGCTTGTTCCAGCCAATGGCTGCGTCCAGAGCGGCGTTGGCCTTGGCTTGATAGGTTTCCAGCAGGGCTTTTTTCGATTCAGGGGCTTTGGTCTGTTCAAAGCGCTGAGCGAACATTTGCTGCACTTGCATGTACACCGGAGTGCCCAATTTGTCAGCGTGCGCCAGGGTCAGGAAAGCTTCGGCACTGGCGTTGTGGCTGGCGGTATCGGCAAAAACCTGGCCGCTGGCGCAAACCAGTGCAACCGCGGTACAGATGGCACGAAGACGAGTCATCGAGTTTCCTTTTCTAGCAGGCGAGGCAAAACCTCAAGGGCGTCCATTCTGCACCTAAAAAAGTGTGTCACTCAACCCCAAGCCTTGTAGCGCCTGATTTAGAAGGGTTGAACGGTCAAATTCCAGACTGATGGAACCACGGCCGACGATCACGGCCTAAACTGCGCTATCAGACCGACAGGAGTGTGCATGATGAGCCGTATTGAAACCGACAGCCTGGGCCAGGTGGAAGTCCCGGATGACGCTTACTGGGGCGCTCAGACGCAACGCTCGCTGATCAACTTCGCCATTGGCAACGAGCGCATGCCGCTGGCAGTGCTGCACGCCCTGGCCCTGATCAAGAAAGCCGCGGCGCGGGTCAATGATCGCAATGGCGACCTGCCCGCCGACATCGCCCGGCTGATCGAACAGGCCGCCGACGAAGTGCTCGACGGCGACCACGACGAGCAGTTCCCGTTGGTGGTCTGGCAGACCGGCAGCGGCACCCAGAGCAACATGAACGTCAACGAAGTGATCGCCGGTCGCGCCAACGAACTGGCCGGCAACCCGCGCGGTGGCAAGAGTCCGGTGCACCCCAACGATCACGTCAACCGTTCCCAGAGTTCCAACGATTGCTTCCCCACGGCCATGCACATCGCGACGGCTAAGGCGGTGCAGCAGCATTTGCTGCCGGCGATCAGCGAGTTGTCTGGCGGGTTGGCTGAGTTGTCCGCACGGCACATGAAACTGGTCAAGACCGGTCGTACCCATATGATGGACGCCACGCCGATTACCTTCGGCCAGGAACTCTCGGCGTTCATCGCACAACTGGATTACGCCGAGCGGGCGATCCGCAGCGCGTTGCCGGCCGTCTGTGAGCTGGCTCAGGGCGGCACTGCGGTCGGCACCGGATTGAACTCGCCCCACGGTTTTGGCGAAGCGATCGCTGCTGAACTGGCCGCCCTTTCAGGCCTGCCGTTCGTCACCGCCCACAACAAATTCGCCGCCCTGGCCGGTCACGAACCGTTGGTCACTCTCTCCGGCGCCCTGAAAACCCTTGCCGTGACCCTGATGAAAATCGCCAACGACCTGCGCCTGCTGGGCTCCGGCCCGCGAGCAGGGTTTGCCGAAGTGAAACTGCCGGCCAATGAGCCCGGCAGCTCGATCATGCCCGGCAAGGTCAACCCGACTCAGTGCGAAGCGCTGTCGATGCTGGCCTGTCAGGTATTGGGCAATGACGTTGCCATCGGTTTTGCGGCGAGTCAGGGCCACCTGCAATTGAACGTGTTCAAACCGGTGATCATCCACAACCTGCTGCAGTCGATCCGCTTGCTGGGCGATGGCTGCAGCAACTTCCAGCAGCATTGCATCGCCGGGCTGGAGCCGGATGCCGAGAAGATGGCTGAGCATCTGGAACGAGGTTTGATGCTGGTGACGGCGCTGAATCCGCATATTGGCTACGACAAATCGGCCGAGATTGCCAAGAAGGCTTACAGCGAGGGGCTGACCTTGCGAGAGGCGGCGTTGCAGCTGGGGTATCTGACGGATGAAGAGTTTGACACGTGGGTGAGGCCGGAGGACATGTTGGAGGCTGGCAAGCAGGGGTGAATCTGAAAGTAATTTAGCACCTGACCGTCAGTCTTCGCGAGCAAGCCCGCTCCCACATTCGACCGCATTCCTCTGATAGAACTCGGTCACCTGTGGGAGCGGGCTTGCTCGCGAAAAACGATGACGCGGTCTATCGACCCAATGCCATCCGCACCCGCCGGGCCTTGAGCCCCGCCATCAACGATGGCCCCAACGCCACCAACGCCGACCCGAGCACCACCAACACCGCCCCGCCATAACCCAAGCCATTGATCTGTTCGGCATGCACATACTCCGGCCATAACCACGCGGCAACGGCCACGGCGGCAAAGGTCACCAGCGGTGTGATCGCCAGCGTCGCGCTGACCCGCGAAGCCTCCCAATGGGCCAGGGCTTCAGCGAAGGCGCCATAAGCGATCAGCGTGTTCAAACAGCACGCCAACAACAGCCAGCCTTGCAGCGGGCTCAATTGCAGCGCCTCCAGCGGATGCACCCACGGCGTCAGCAACAGCGCACAGAACAGGTAAATCACCATCATCACCTGCAACGAATTCCACACCGTGAGCAACTGCTTCTGGCCCAAGGCATAGAAGGTCCAGACCGTGGACGCCAACAGCACCATCAGCACACCGGCGGTGTAATCGGTCAGGGAGGTGAGCAACTCGCTCAAACGCTGATTGAAGAACAGCGCAAAGCCGATCAGCAGCACCAACAGGCCAATCCCCTGCCCCACGCTGAAACGCTCCTTGAACACGAACAGACTGGCGATCAGCAACATGATCGGGCCCATTTGCACCACCAGCTGCGCGGTTCCGGGGCTGAGCAGGTTCAGGCCCATCAGGTACAGCACGTAGTTGCCGACCAGTCCGAGTACCGCCATCAACACCAGCCAGCCACCGCGCGGGCCGAGAACTTTGCGACTCGGCAGGCGTTTGGTCGCCGCCAGATAAATGAACAGGCAACCGCCGGACACCAGCAGGCGAAACCAGGTTACCGTCACCGGGTCCATCACCAGCAGCACTTGCTTGAGCTTGATCGGCAGGATTCCCCACAGCAACGCAGTCAGCAAGGCCAGGCACAGACCATAAACCCAGCGACCCGATGAAATATGCATGCTGACCCCGAAGCCGATTGGCGAAAACGGTCATTCTAGGCTCAGACCGGGGCGCGACACAGGGACAGTTGCCAACGGGCCGCGAATGAAACTGTGCAGGTCGCAGCATAAAGTTGACGATATGCCGTCGATCAGGTGGCCAGGCGGGGTAAGTGGTTCATGCATAAGCTCATTGAAACCGTCACCCGCAGGAGATCGCCCATGTACGGCATGCG
This sequence comes from Pseudomonas farris, assembly GCF_019145235.1. GTDB lineage: Bacteria > Pseudomonadota > Gammaproteobacteria > Pseudomonadales > Pseudomonadaceae > Aquipseudomonas > Aquipseudomonas farris. The sequence continues at coordinate 88,277 of NZ_JAHSTV010000001.1, forward strand.
CGCCCAAGACAACGCCCCCGCCACCCACTTTCGCTGTGACCGCTTGTGTCGTGTGAATGGAGAGCTGTATTTCACCACGCGAGAACACACGCTGGAGGGGCCGTTTGAAAACCGAGAGGCAGCGGTGCGTGAGATTCAGGCATATATCGAGCGGATGCAGTTCTTGTGCATGAGCCGATAGACCGCAGTGTCTGCATTCGCGAGCAAGCCCGCTCCCACATTTAACCGTGTCCAACGTTGGAACTCGGTCAAATGTGGGAGCGGGCTTGCTCGCGAATGCGGTTGATCAGGCAACAAAACACTTAAGGTCTAACGCACCGCCTCAAACAACCCCGTAGCCCCCATCCCGCCCCCCACGCACATGGTGACGATGCCGTAGCGCAGGTTACGCCGCTGCAACTCTCGCACGATGTGCCCGACCTGACGCGAACCGGTCATGCCGAACGGGTGGCCGATGGCAATCGAACCGCCATTGACGTTGTATTTGTCGTTGTCGATTTCCAGCCGATTGCGGCTGTACAGGCATTGCGAGGCAAATGCTTCGTTGAGCTCCCACAGATCAATGTCGGCAACCTGCAACCCCTTGGCCTTGAGCAACTTTGGCACCGAGAACACCGGGCCGATGCCCATCTCGTCCGGCTGACACCCGGCCACGGCAAAACCGCGGAAAAAGGCTTTGGGCTTGAGCCCCAGCGCCAGGGCTTTTTCCAGACTCATCACCAGGGTCATCGAAGCGCCATCGGACAGCTGCGACGAGTTGCCGGCGGTCACCGAGCCGTCTTCGGCAAACACCGGTTTCAACCCGGCCAGGCTTTGCAGCGTAGTGTCCGGGCGGTTGCAGTCGTCGTGATCGACGATGCCGTCGAGGATCTGCACCTGGCCGGTGACCTTGTCTTCGACGCGATACTTCACCGCCATCGGTACGATTTCATCGTTGAACAATCCGGCGGCCTGCGCCAGGGCGGTACGCTGCTGACTTTGCAGGGCGTACACATCCTGCTCTTGGCGACTGACATCGTAACGACGCGCGACGATCTCGGCGGTCTGGCCCATGGGAAAATAGATGCCCGGCACCTGCTCTTTCAGCAATGGGTTGATCAGGTTGTCGGTGTTGACGCTTTTCATGGTCAGGCTGATCGACTCGACGCCGCCAGCGACAATGATGTCGCTGCAGCCCGAAGCGATCTGATTGGCGGCAATGGCGATGGCCTGCAAGCCTGACGAACAGAAGCGGTTAAGGGTCATGCCACCCGTGCCAATACCCAAGTGCGACAGCACCGCGACGTTGCGGCCGATGTTGAAGCCCTGGGCGCCTTCGTTGGAGCCGGCGCCGACGATGCAATCCTCGACGCTGGCCGGGTCGACGTCATTGCGCGTGAGCAGCGCGTTGACACAGTGGGCCGCCATGTCGTCCGGACGGGTCATGTTGAACTTGCCGCGAAAGGACTTGGCCAGGCCGGTCCGTACGCTGTCGACGATCACCACTTCACGCATGGCATACACCTCATTGTTGTTGTCAGTCAGGAGTTGGACCGAGCATAAGTCCACCCTATGACTGACCGCGACAATCATTCACCCCGCGTATGCGTAGCCATCGGTTCAGCGCTTGCGCTTTTGCAGTTTCTTCTCGCGTTTGTCGGACTTTTCGAAGGCCTCTTCCAGCGCCTGGTTAATGGTGCGCAGGACCTTGACCCGCGCCCAGCGCTTGTCGTTGGCTTCCACCAGAGTCCACGGCGAGATCTCGGTGCTGGTGCGATCGACCATATCGCCGACGGCGGCACGGTAATCGTCCCACTTGTCGCGATTACGCCAGTCGTCTTCAGTGATCTTGAAGCGCTTGAAGGGGATCTCTTTGCGCTCCTGGAAACGCTCCATCTGAGTCTGTTTGTCGATGGCCAGCCAGAACTTGACCACGATCACTCCGGCATCGGCGATCTGCTCTTCAAAGTCGTTGATCTCGCCATAGGCGCGCATCCAGTCCGCCTTGCTGCAAAAGCCTTCAATGCGTTCCACCAGCACCCGACCATACCAGGAACGATCGAACACAGTGAATTTCCCCCGCGCCGGAATATGCCGCCAGAACCGCCAGAGATACGGCTGCGCCCGTTCATCCTCGGTGGGCGCGGCGATCGGAATGATGTCGTACTGGCGTGGGTCGAGCGCTGCGGCCACCCGACGGATTGCCCCGCCCTTGCCTGCCGCGTCGTTGCCTTCAAACACCGCGATCAACGCGTGCCGACGCATGCGCTTGTCGCGCATCAGCCCGGAAAACCGAGCCTGCTCGGTAATCAGTTGCTCTTCGTAATCGTCCTTGTCCAGCTGCAGGGTCAAGTCCAGGCTGTCGAGCAGATTCACTTGATCGACGCTGGGGAACAAGGGCGCTGCGCTGACTTTGTGCGGGTGAATCCTCGGTCTCTTCAGCGCGCTCTGCAGGCCCTCGAGCAAGATCTTGCCGACCGTCAGGCTCCGATAGCGCGCGTCCACGCCGGCGATCACATGCCACGGCGCATAGTCGCGACTGGTGCGACGCAGCACCCGTTCGCCGTACTTCACGAACTTGTCGTAGGTCGCGGATTGTTGCCAGTCCAGCGGGCTGATGCGCCAGCTGTGCAGCGGGTCGTCGGCCAGCGCCTTGAGCCGTGCTTTCATTTGTTTTTTGGAGAGGTGAAACCAGAACTTGAAGATCAACGCGCCTTCGTCGCACAGCATTTTCTCCAACCGCTCGGCCCCGTTGATGCTTTGATCGAGTCGCGGATCCTTGAACAAACCATGAACCCGTCCCTGCAGCATCTGGCTGTACCAGTTGCCGAAGAAAATCCCCATGCGGCCCTTGGCCGGGAGCATCCGCCAATAGCGCCAGGCCGGTGGTCGCGCCAGTTCTTCGTCAGTCTGCTGGTCGAACGTACGCACCTCAATCAGGCGCGGGTCCATCCATTCATTGAGCAACTTGACCGTCTCGCCCTTGCCGGCCCCTTCAATGCCGTTGATCAAAATGATGACCGGAAAGCGGTGTTGCTGACGAAGTTCGAACTGCGCTTCGAGCAAGGCCCCACGCAAGGCCGGCACTTCGGCGTCATAGGTTTCTTTGTCGATGGCATGACCGATTTCGGCGGATTCGAACATAGAGCAGCTCCTTCCAGGATTGAGCAAGACTAGCGGATTGGGCAGGTAGTCATCAGAGAAATTCCCTGAGGAGCTTTTGTGGCGAGGGGGCGTTCCGACAAGCCCCCTCGCCACAAAAGTCTGATGGCAAATTTTCGTTGCCCCATCGTCCTTGCGTCTTGCCATGGATCAAGCGCCGTTGCGGCGATCGGCTAGAATGGCCACCTTGCCGTTGCCGAGCCTGCCATGAAACCTGTATTGCCCCACGCCCAGCTCGACTGGGACGACCAAGGTCGCCCGCGTTCGCGGGTGTTCGATGATGTGTATTTTTCCGACCTGTCGGGCCTTGAAGAAACTCGTTACGTGTTTCTGCAGCAAAACGATTTGCGTGACCGTTTCGCCGCCTTGCCTGTGGAGGGTCGACTGGTGATTGGCGAGACTGGTTTCGGTACCGGGCTGAATTTTCTCTGCGCCTGGCAGTTGTTCGAACAGCACGCGGTGGCCGGTGCGCGGTTGCATTTTGTCAGCGTCGAAAAATACCCGCTGAGCGCGCCCGACCTGCAACGGGCCTTGGCGTTATGGCCGGAGCTCAAGCCGTTTGCCGATCAATTGCTGGCGCAATACGTAGCGATCCATCAAGGCTTTCAGCGTCTGGTGCTGGACAACGGCCGTGTCACCCTGACCTTGCTGATCGGCGATGCACTTGAGCAGTTGCCGCAACTGGATGCGCAGATCGACGCGTGGTTTCTCGACGGTTTCGCCCCGGCGAAAAACCCCGACATGTGGACCGCCGAATTGTTTGCCGAACTGGCACGCCTGGCAGCACCCGGCTCGACCATCAGCACCTTCACCAGCACCGGCTGGGTGCGCCGCCTGCTGAACGCGGCGGGTTTCAAGATGAAACGCACGCCAGGCATCGGCCATAAATGGGAAATTCTGCGGGGCACGTTCCTCGGTTGGCCTGAAGACGTGGCACTGCCTGCCGCGACAAAACCATGGTTCGCTCGCCCACAACCGCTGACCGGCGAACGTCGCGCCCTGGTGATCGGTGCCGGGCTGGCCGGTTGCGCCAGTGCCGCCAGCCTGGCCGCGCGGGGTTGGCAAGTGAGCCTGCTGGATCGCCACCAAGCACTGGCGCAGGAAGCCTCGGGTAATCCTCAGGGTGTGCTGTACCTAAAGCTTTCGGCCCATGGCACGGCGTTGTCGCAATTGATCGTCAGCGGTTTTGGCTACACCCGACGTCTGCTGGAACAGCTGCAGCGTGGCGTCGACTGGGACGATTGCGGAGTCTTGCAACTGGCCTTCAATGCCAAGGAAGCCGAGCGTCAGGCGCAATTGGTCGCGGCCTTTTCACCGAGCCTGGTGCACCTGCTCGATCAACCCCAGGCCCAGGCCCGAGCCGGCATCGAATTGGCGCACGGCGGCTTGTTCTACCCTGAAGGCGGCTGGGTTCATCCGCCCGCGTTGTGCCAGTGGCAGGCGTCCTCAACGAACATCCAGTGGCTGCCCCATCGCGAGGTGCTGGAACTGCGCAAGGTCGATGATCAATGGCAGGCCTGGGACGGCGATGCACTGTTGGCCAGTGCGCCCGTGGTGATTCTGGCCGGCGCCGCCGAGATCAAGCGCTTTCCACACAGCGCCGACCTACCCCTCAAACGCATTCGCGGCCAGATCACCCGACTGGCGCAAACTCCTGAAAGCCAGAGCCTGGCGACCGTCGTCTGCGCCGAAGGCTATGTGGCGCCGGCACGCCTGGGCGAACACACACTCGGCGCCAGCTTCGATTTCAAGAGCGATGAACTGACCCCGACCGTCGCCGAGCACCTCGGCAATCTGGCGTTGCTCGAGGAAATCTCCACTGACTTGGTCGCCCGTCTACATGTTTCGGACCTGGACCCGCAGCAGCTTGAAGGTCGTGCGGCATTTCGCTGTACCAGCCCGGATTACCTGCCGATCGTCGGACCGTTGGCCGAACAGGCCGCCTTCGCCGAGGCCTATGCCACGCTAAGCAAAGATGCCCGGCAAGTGCCCGATGTTCCCTGCCCATGGCTCGAGGGGTTTTATGTCAATAGCGGTCACGGTTCTCGCGGTTTGATCACCGCGCCGTTGTCTGGCGAGCTGTTGGCGGCATGGCTTGAAAACGAGCCGTTGCCGCTGCCAAAAACAGTGGCCGAGGCCTGCCATCCCAACCGTTTTGCCTTGCGCCAATTGATCCGCGGAAAAGCCTGACCCACAGCCTTATAACTTATCGGTCTAAAACTCCAGGGATTCACGTGGGTCAGTTTCTGAGTACCCGCCGTTTTTGGCGGGTATCGATTGACCCTCCCCAACGGAAAAACCGGTAAGGACTTATGTGCGGATTAGCTGGAGAATTACGTTTCGACCATCAACCTGCGGACCTCGCAGCCATAGAACGAATCACCCATCACCTGGCCCCTCGCGGCCCTGATGCGTGGGGCTTCCACAGCCAAGGGCCGATTGCCCTGGGCCATCGGCGCCTGAAAATCATGGACCTGTCGGACGGCTCGGCGCAGCCGATGATCGACAACCAACTGGGCCTGTCCCTGGCCTTCAACGGCGCGATCTACAACTTCCCGGAACTGCGCACCGAGCTGGAAAGCCTCGGTTACGCCTTCTATTCCGGCGGCGACACCGAAGTGCTGCTCAAGGGCTATCACGCCTGGGGCGAAGCCCTGTTGCCCAAACTCAACGGCATGTTCGCCTTCGCCATTTGGGAGCGCGACGCCAAGCGTCTGTTCATCGCCCGCGACCGTCTCGGCGTAAAACCCTTGTACCTGTCGCGCACCGGTCAACGCCTGCGCTTTGCCTCGGCTCTGCCGGCATTGCTCAAGGGCGGCGACATCAACCCGATCCTCGACCCGGTGGCGCTCAATCACTACCTGAATTTCCACGCCGTGGTTCCGGCCCCGCGTACCTTGCTGACGGGCATCGAAAAGCTGCCCCCGGCGAGCTGGATGCGCATCGACGCGGATGGCACCACCGAGCAGAAAACCTGGTGGACCCTGCCCTACGGCCCACACGCCGACGAGCTGAATCTGACCCTCGAAGACTGGCGCGATCGCGTGCTCGACAGCACCCGTGATGCAGTGGCGATCCGTCAACGGGCGGCGGTGGATGTTGGCGTGCTGCTTTCCGGCGGCGTCGATTCAAGCATGCTGGTCGGCCTGTTGCGCGAAGTCGGCGTTGAAAACCTGTCGACCTTCTCCATCGGTTTCCAGGATGCCGGCGGCGAGCGCGGTGACGAGTTCCAGTATTCGGACCTGATCGCCAAGCACTACGGCACCCAACATCACCAACTGCGCATCGACGAAAAAGAGATCATCGAGCAACTGCCCGCGGCGTTCCGCGCCATGAGCGAGCCGATGGTCAGTCATGACTGCATCGCGTTCTATCTGCTGTCTCGCGAAGTGGCCAAGCACTGCAAGGTGGTGCAAAGCGGCCAAGGCGCGGACGAGTTGTTCGCCGGTTATCACTGGTATCCGCAGGTTGACGGTGCGAGCGATCCGTATGCCGCGTATCGCGATGCGTTTTTCGACCGCAGCTACGCCGACTACGCGGCCACGGTGCAGCCGAAATGGCTGACGGCCAACGACGCGGCCGGCGACTTCGTGAAGGAACATTTCGCTCAGCCCGGTGCCGACGCAGCCGTGGACAAAGCCCTGCGTCTGGACAGCACCGTGATGCTGGTGGATGACCCGGTCAAACGGGTCGACAACATGACCATGGCTTGGGGGCTAGAAGCGCGTACGCCGTTTCTCGACTATCGCCTGGTGGAATTGTCGGCGCGGGTGCCGGGCAAATTCAAACTGCCGGATGGCGGCAAGCAAGTCTTGAAAGAAGCGGCGCGGCTGGTTATTCCGAGTGAAGTGATCGACCGCAAAAAGGGTTACTTCCCGGTCCCCGGCCTCAAGCATTTGCAGGGCGATACGCTGAACTGGGTGCGTGAACTGTTGCTCGATCCGAGTCAGGATCGTGGCCTGTTCAACCCCGCCATGCTCGACCGCCTGCTGACCGATCCGCAAGGTCAACTGACCCCGTTGCGCGGCTCCAAGCTGTGGCAATTGGCAGCCCTGAACCTGTGGCTCAGTGAACAAGGAATCTGATCGATGAAACCTCACGCCACGGCTTATAGCCAACGCCTGTTGCGCGGTCAGGCGCCCTCTTATGAACGCTTGCAGGCGCGTCTGGCCGAAGACGGCAGTGAATTGGGCGCCGCGCCCATCGCGGTGCATTGCGGCTGGGGCCGGTTGCTGATCGGGCATACCTTTCCCGATGCCGCGAGCCTTGCCCTAGAGCTGCTCAATGAGCAGCCCGGTGAGCGGGACATCGCCTTGTACGTTGCCGCGCCTCAGCAAGTGCTGGGGCTGGAGCCGGCGCAGCTGTTTCTCGACCCGTCCGACACCTTGCGCCTGTGGTTCAGCGATTACCGCCAAGCCACTCGGGTTTTTCGCGGCTTCCGCATCCGTCGGGCGCAAAGCGAAGCGGATTGGCAGGCGGTCAATCAGCTGTATCAGGCGCGCGGCATGCTGCCGATTGATGCGAGTTTGCTGACGCCCCATCACCAGGGCGGCCCGGTTTACTGGCTGGCCGAAGATGAGGACAGCGGCACAATCATCGGCAGCGTCATGGGCCTGAATCATCACAAGGCCTTCAACGACCCGGAGAACGGCAGCAGCCTTTGGTGCCTGGCGGTCGATCCACAATGTTCCCGCCCAGGCGTCGGTGAAGTGCTGGTGCGGCACTTGATCGAACACTTCATGAGCCGTGGCCTGAGCTACCTGGACCTGTCTGTGCTGCACAACAACCGTCAGGCGAAAAGCCTTTACGCCAAGCTCGGTTTTCGCAACTTGTCGACCTTCGCCATCAAGCGCAAAAACGGCATAAACCAACCATTGTTTCTCGGCCCTGGCCCGGAAGCCGAGTTCAATCCGTATGCGCGAATCATCGTCGAGGAGGCTCATCGGCGCGGCATTGATGTGCAAGTGGACGACGCCCAGGCCGGCCTGTTTACCTTGATTCACGGCAGTCGCCGGGTGCGTTGCCGCGAATCCTTGAGCGATCTGACCAGCGCCATCAGCATGACGTTGTGCCAGGACAAAAGCCTGACCCACAAGGTGCTGAAAAACGCTGGCCTTAAACTGCCCGCCCAACAACTGGCGGGGAGCGCGGATGACAACCTGGCGTTTCTCGACGAGCACGAACGGGTGGTGGTCAAACCGCTGGACGGTGAACAGGGCCAAGGGGTGGCGGTGGATTTACGCACCATCGAAGAGGTCCAGCAAGCCATCGAAAACGCCCGCACATTCGACAATCGAGTGCTGCTGGAAAGTTTTCACGAAGGCCTCGACTTGCGAGTTCTGGTGATCGGCTTCGAAGTGGTCGCGGCCGCCATTCGCCGGCCGGCGGAAGTGGTGGGCGATGGTCAGCATTCCATTGGTGCGCTGATCGAAGCCCAGAGCCGTCGCCGTCAGGCGGCGACCAGCGGTGAAAGCAAAATCCCGCAGGACCATGAGACCCAGCGCACGTTGCAGGCTGCGGGTTATGACTACAGCAGCATTCTGCCGGCCGGTGAGCATCTGTTCGTACGGCGCACGGCGAATCTTCATACCGGCGGCATTCTTGAAGACGTCACGGCAATTCTGCATCCGACCTTGGTGGATGCGGCGGTGCGCGCGGCGCGGGCGCTGGATATTCCGATGGTCGGGCTCGACCTGATGGTGCCAGCCGCTGATCAGTCGGAGTATGTATTTATCGAAGCCAATGAGCGCGCCGGGCTGGCCAACCATGAACCGCAACCGACGGCCGAGCGGTTTGTGGATTTGTTGTTTCCGCATAGTCAGCCGGCGGCCTCTTAGTGATGTGGTGCCCGGACTGACACCTTCGCGAGCAAGCCCGCTCCCACATTTGACCGCGTTCCCCTGTGGGAGCGGGCTTGCTCGCGAAGGCGGCCTCACAGGCGCTGAACATCTCCAGACCTCCCCTCATCGAAACCATCGATGCTCTCAACCCATCAGGAGTTTCCATGACCAGCAAAATTCCCGAACCGGACCTCAATTACCTGCAAAAAGTCCTGCTGGAAATGCTCGCCATTCCCAGCCCCACCGGGTTCACCGATACCATCGTGCGTTACGTCGCCGAGCGTCTCGAAGAGTTGGGCATTCCCTTTGAGATGACTCGTCGCGGCACCATCCGCGCCACCCTCAAGGGCAAGAAAAACAGCCCGGACCGCGCGGTCTCCGCTCACCTGGACACCATTGGCGCAGCGGTTCGCGCAATCAAGGACAACGGTCGCCTGACCCTGGCGCCGGTCGGTTGCTGGTCCAGCCGCTTTGCCGAAGGCAGCCGCGTCAGTCTGTTCACCGACAACGGCGTGATTCGCGGCAGCGTGTTGCCGCTGATGGCTTCCGGGCACGCGTTCAATACTGCCGTGGATGAAATGCCGATCAGCTGGGATCACATCGAGTTGCGCCTGGACGCCTACTGCGCCACCCGCGCCGATTGCGATTCGCTGGGGATCAGTGTCGGCGATTTCGTCGCCTTCGACCCGTTGCCAGAGTTCACCGAAAGCGGCCACATCAGCGCCCGCCACCTCGATGACAAGGCCGGCGTTGCCGCACTGCTGGCGGCGCTGAAAGCGATTGTCGACAGCGGCGAAGAGTTGATGATCGACTGCCATCCGCTGTTCACCATCACCGAAGAAACCGGCAGCGGTGCGGCGGCAGCCTTGCCTTGGGATGTCAGCGAATTCGTCGGTATCGACATCGCGCCGGTCGCGCCCGGCCAGCATTCCAGCGAACACGCGGTGAGTGTGGCAATGCAGGATTCCGGCGGGCCTTATGACTATCACCTGTCGCGCCACCTGCTGCGCCTGGCCAGCGACAACGAACTGCCGGCGCGCCGTGACCTGTTCCGCTATTACTTCAGCGATGCTCACTCAGCCGTCACTGCTGGCCACGACATCCGCACCGCCCTGCTGGCCTTCGGTTGCGATGCCACCCACGGCTATGAACGCACCCACATCGACAGCCTCGCCGCCCTCAGCCGCCTGCTCGGCGCCTACATCCTCAGCCCGCCGGTGTTCGCCAGCGATGCACAACCGGCCAAGGGATCGCTGGACCGGTTCAGTCACCAGATCGAACACGAGACGCAGATGGAAAGCGATACGCGGGTGCCGTCGGTCGATAGTTTGATTGGGCAGCGTTCGGAGGGCTGATTTTTTTCCTTGAGGTATTGGGTGTCTGGTCTATCGTCTTCGCGAGCAAGCCCGCTCCCACAGGTGACCGAGTTCTTTCATAGGAATGTGGTCGAATGTGGGAGCGGGCTTGCTCGCGAAGGCGGCCTGGCAGACAACTGTTCAGACCGGGCTAGCCGCCCCCCTTCATTCGCCGTAGCATCGCGCCATTGTTTAGCCGAGGTGCCTTATGCTGATCCCCCACGACCAACTTGAAGTCGATACGCTGACCCGCCTGATCGAGGATTTCGTGACCCGCGACGGCACGGACAACGGCGATGACACACCGCTGGAAACCCGCGTCTTGCGTGTTCGTCAGGCATTGACCAAGGGCCAGGCGCTGATTGTCTTCGATCCGGAAAGCGAGCAATGCCAGTTGATGCTCAAGCACGACGTGCCCAAGCATCTGTTCGACTGAGGTTCTTAACGAGCTTTCGCTTTGGCCTGTTTGATCTGGATGCGCTCATAGACTTCGGCGCGATGGACGTTGACCTGCTGCGGCGCTTCAACACCGAAGCGCACGCTGCTTCCGTTAACGGCGAGAACCCGCACGGTGATGTCGTCACCAATGGAAATCAACTCGCCCACAACGCGACTAAGTACAAGCATGGCATTCATCCTTCAGGGTTACCGGCCCTTGAAGATGCCCGGCGCGTAGCGGGTCTTCAATGCAACAGCAGCAAAACAGTCTCGCCCTACGGCGCAGGATGCTTCGCCCTGAAGGACGTATCCGACAAACCGGTTTGAATGAAGGACCGATCCTTCAGGAAACGGAAAAGCGCGGGCCAAACAGGATGACACTCGCCCCGATCACACACAGCGCCACACCAATCCAGTCCGAGCCCAATGGACGAATCCGCTCGACCACCGCCAGCCAGCCGATCGACGCAATGATGTAGATGCCACCGTAGGCGGCATAGGCGCGGCCGGCGTAGCTCGCTTCGACTCGGGTCAGCAACACCGCGAACAACATCAGGCTGAGCAACGCCGGGATGATCCACCAAGCGCTTTTACCCTGGCGCAACCACATCCAGAAGGCGAAGCAGCCAGCGATTTCGAACAGCGCGGCGAGGAAAAACCACAGGTAATTGATCATGCAGATGTCTCGTGAGGATGGCCGGTTGCGGCCACCCTAACGACGGTATTGCGCACGGGCAAGTTCAGCCTGCGGATTGTTTGGCCTTGGCGCGCATTTTGTCGGCCATTACGGTCATTTCGTTGTAGAGCACTTGCGGGTCTTTTTGCTTGATCGCCCAGGCCATGCGGCCCTGTTCGTGAGGCAGAATCAAGAATTCGCCGGCAGCGACCTGCTGATAGATGTAATCGGCAATGTCGGCAGCGCTGATCGGCGAACTTTCCAGCAATTTGCCGACCTGGGCTTTCATGGCCGGGGTCGGGCCGCGGAAGGAGTCCAGCAAGTTGGTCTGGAAGAACGACGGGCAGACTACATGCACGCTGACTTCCTCGTGGGCCAGTTCGATCAACAGACTCTCGGACAAAGCCACCACACCCGCCTTGGCCACGTTGTAGTTGCTCATGGCCGGACCTTGCATCAGTGCCGCCATCGAGGCGATGTTGATGATCTTGCCTTTGCTTTTCTCCAGCAGCGGCAGGAAGGCCTTGCAGCCCTTGACCACGCCCATCAGGTTGATCGCGATCTGCCAGTCCCAGTCTTCCAGCGACAATTCACTGAAGAACCCGCCCGAGGCCACGCCCGCGTTGTTGACGATGACGTCGATGCCGCCAAACTTCTCTTCACAGGCTTGGGCGAAAGCCGTCAGCTGGCTGTAGTCGCGCACATCGCAACGCTGGATGAAACCGTCGCCGCCGGCTTCGCGAACCAGTTTCAGGGTTTCTTGCAGGCCGGGTTCACTGACGTCCGACAAGGCCAGCTGCCAGCCTTCACGCGCCCAGCGCAGCGCGATTTCGCGACCCAGGCCTGAGCCCGCGCCAGTGATCATCATGCGATTTTGCATAGCAAACAGCCTTGTTGTTCCGGGGAAGATGCACCGAGTGTAGCGAAGGATAATGCGCGACCCACGCTCCATCAGATTGCTGAATGGCCAGCAATGAACCACGGCGCGGTCCGGTTGTTTCAACTTTGAGACGCAGTAAAAGAAATAAACGTGCTTTCCAAATACATTAAAAAAACCTGGAATTTTTCTTCATATCCATGAGTCGGATTTTGTAAGCAGCTAGGATTAATACAAGTCCAGCTGATGGCTAAAAGCTAAAACGCTAGGTCAACCACAACGCTTCCAACAAGGAAACAGACATGGGCACAATTCTTATCGTTATTCTTATCCTGTTGTTGATAGGTGGCTTGCCGGTCTTCCCGCACTCCAGAAGTTGGGGTTACGGCCCGTCCGGTATCATCGGCGTGGTGTTGGTGGTGCTATTGATCCTGCTGCTACTTGGCAAGATATAAAGTTTTTGCCGGCAAAAAAAAGAGGCCCTGCGAAGGGCCTCTTTTCTATTGCGCCAAAACTTAGTCCGGCTTGCCGTCAACCACACCGGCGGTGTTATCGATCAGGCTTTTGGTGGCCGTCTGCAGGAACGCTTCGAGCTTGAGCTTCAGCTCAGCGGTACGCGGTGCATCCGGTACGACCTCGGCGTGAGGCGTCGCGCCCAGTTCGTACTGGTACATCTTCGGCGCCATTTCCTTTTCCTTTGGCAGAACCAGAATCTGGTCAACCGTGATGATGGCGGTGGTTTGCTCGCTACCCGACGGCTTGATCACACCAAAACCGGTGTCGCCTTCAGGCAGGTTGAGCAGGTCGCGTCCCCAGCACTGATGACGCACTTCGCCACCAATACGGCCCATGATGGTCGGCACGAGGTCGATCTGAGTGCCCACGGTATGGTCACGCTGGCCGAACTTCTCCTGGATGCCCGGTGCGATCATCAACATCGGCACGTTGAAGCGGCCCAGGTCCATTTCGGTGATCTGACGCTCGTTGCCAAAACCGTGGTCACCGACGATGACAAACAGGGTTTCCTTGAAGTACGGCTCCTTGCGGGCCTTTTCAAAGAATTGGCCCAGTGCCCAGTCCGCATAACGCATAGCGGTCAAATGCTCGTTCAGGTTGCCGCGATCGGTTACAGGCTCAACCGGCAATGGCGTCGGCAAGGCATATGGCGTGTGGTTGGACAGGGTTTGCAGCAACGCATAGAACGGCTTGCCGTTTTCCCGCGCCTTGAGCTCTGTCAGACCACGGTCGAACATGTCCTGGTCGGACACGCCCCAAGTCGGATCGGAGAACACCGGGTTCACGAAGTCGTTACGACCGATGAAGTTGGTCATGCCCTGGTTGCTGAAGAAACCCGACTGGTTGTCCCAGGCAAAGTCGCCGTTGTAGACGTACACATCGTCGTAGTCACGGGTGCTGAGCAACTGCGGCAGGCCGGACAGTTTGTGGCTGCCTTCCGGGGTCTGCATCAGGTATTCAAAACCCGGCAGGTTCGGGAAGCAGGCCATGGTGGCGAACATACCCTGATGAGTATGCGTCCCGTTGGAGAAGAAGCGATCGAACAGCAGCCCTTCTTTCGACAGTTTGTCGAGGTACGGCGTGATGTTGCCCGGTGCGCCCAAGGCACCCACCGAGTGACCGGCCATGCTTTCCATCAGGATCACGACGACGTTCTTGATCGGCAGGGTCTTGTCGGCCGGCGGCATGTAATCGCGACGCACGGCGGCAGTCTCGCCATCCACCAATTTGTCGTCCGGCATTACCAGCATGTCACGCACGATCTGCTGGGCTTGCGGTTGCGGCAACGAGGCTTTCCAGATGTTGTCGCGATCTTCGGACAACCGGCTCTTGGCCGCCGCGACCAGCGACAGCGTGCCATTGAGGCCCAACTGGTTGGCGAAGTTGGAGTCGGTGGTGTAAACGTCACCCCAACGCATTGGCGGACCCTGACGCAGAGTGCCACGAGCGGCGACCACGCAGACCAGCAGGCAAACTACGAACACCATGCCACGCGCATACAACGGAGCGACCTGCCGCGTACCAATGCTGCCACCGCTGAACGGCCCGCGAGGACGTGTGGCGCGGTCGGCGCCCTTGAACGCGAGGGTCAGAATCAACGTGCCCACGGCCCAGGCCAACAGGTAGCGAACCACCGGAAAACCGTACCAGAGCATGCTCATCACGGTTTTCGGGTCTTCTTTCACGTACTGGAAGACCAGGCCGTTGAGGCGCTGGTGGAACTCGCGGTAAAAGTCCATCTCCATCAGGCCGAGGAACAGCGCGATACTCGAGACAACGGTCAGCCACAACCGAAAGAACCCGCGGGCGGCCATGGCCCGGGCGCTGAACAATGCCAGCAGCAGCGGAATGCTGAGGTAAACCACCAGACGCAAGTCGAAACGCAGGCCATTGGCGAACGCTTCCAGAAAGGTCGAAGCCGGTGTGTCGAGGATCATCGAGCTGTTGTAGGCCAGCAGCGCTACGCGCAGCAGGCTGAACATGACCATCATGACCAAGGCACACAACAGTGTGTAGGCCAGATGCGATTTGACGGTCGGTTGCAGCAGGCGACTAGAAGCTCGCTGCTGACTCAGGGCGTCCGGGTTTGCCATGTCGTTTTAGGACCCATTGGAAGTTGAAGTTTCAAAATACAGCGGCGCCTTGCCCTCTGTTGGCCATCCCGGCCCCGGGGCTTGCGCGGTGCGCAAATGTTGCACGATCAACCGCGGCATTACCATTGATTACTGACCCGCAGGCCGACTGTCGCTTGTAGCGCTCTGGGACAAGAGACGTGACGCAAAGTTGCGCAGGGGCGCGAGTGAATTGTCTTGGAGGCTTTGTGAAAATTTCGTTCAACGCATATCCAGAAACAAAATAAAGCCCCGCCCTTGGTAAAAACGCAAACGCCCCGATCAAATCGGGGCGTTGTCCAACAGGCCATATCAAAAGAATACGCGGTTACTTCTCGGCGCGTTCTTTCAGGGCTTTGAGGGTATTGAACGGCGCATCGACCACAAACTTGTTGGCCAGCCACGACGGCACGCTGCCGCCAGGTTCGGTATGGGCCTGATAAGTCACTTCGACTTGATCGCCCTTTGGCACGAGCTTCCAGAAACCTTTGACCTGGGCGACCCGTACAAAACCTTTTTCTTCCGCAAGGTACTTGGGCTGCCCTTCCAACTCGCGGGTCAGGCTGCCATCGGCGCCTTCAGCGGTGGTGACATGCAACACGGAGTCGCGAGGAGTGACCGGCCAAGGGGTATTGAACTGGGTGTAGGTCCAGCTCTGGTTACCTTCGTGTTTGAGCAGCTTCTGAGTCTTGCACTCGTGAATCCATGCACAGGCACCCGGCACGTCTTCCTGCAATGCACGCAGTTTGGCCATGGTGGTCTTCATGACGGTCACGCCACGGTAAGCCTTGTATTGGGAACCGGCCACTTCACTCAAGGACACCTTGATGCCCTCTTCTTCCTTGGCGGTTTTCCATTCTTCGGCCTGGGCCGTGGAGACCAGCAAAACCGTCAAACCACACAGCACAGCGATACGATGCAGCGAACCCATAGTCTTATTCCTTATTGTTGAAGTTCCGTTCGTTGAACACATCACGCGGCCGTCATTTGCTCCCACCAGCCCAGCAACTTGATCGCTTCGTCGCTGCTGCTTCCGCAGACCTCGACATCGGCTTCAAACGCCGAACACACCGCAGGACGTTCCGGCTTGCCGAAAATGCTGCACAGGTTATAGGCAGACAGCTGTACGCAACGTTCTCCGGCGGCTTTGCCATTGGGCATTCCGGGAATCGGCGAACTGATGGAAGGGGCAATGCAACAGGCGCCACAGCCTTCACGGCATCTCATGACGACAAGCTCCTCGCGACAGGTAAAGGGACGTGGCACAGAGTAACGGCTAAAACGACTGTTTTAAAT
Source organism: Pseudomonas farris (assembly GCF_019145235.1). Taxonomy (GTDB): domain Bacteria; phylum Pseudomonadota; class Gammaproteobacteria; order Pseudomonadales; family Pseudomonadaceae; genus Aquipseudomonas; species Aquipseudomonas farris. Next base: position 104,527 of record NZ_JAHSTV010000001.1, read on the forward strand.
TACCTGAGCCCGGGTTTTTCCGCTCAAACGAACGTGACTGACCAGTCTCCGACAAAGCGTCTGGTCCGCGGGTCACGAATGGGAGGGATTTACTGCTTGAACTCGAATTCCAGCGCCGCGCCTTCAACTTCCCGACGCTCTTCATTGCGCAGTTGCAGCTGCATTTCGTTGCTGAGCAAACGACCGTTGAGCTGGAACGGGCTGCTCTTGTCACCGAACATTTGCGGCAACAGCGCATCGTGTCGGGGCAACTGTACCGTGCCGACCGGCTTCAGTTCTTCGACCATGTCCTTGGGCAAGCTCAAGTCGAGATTTGCCGAAGGGAGTTTGGTTTTCACGACTTCACTGGCCGGTTTCGACTTGGAAGCAATGGGGGAACGTTTTTTGACCGCTGTAGCTTTCTTTTTGACCGGTGTGGCCTTTTTGACCGGTGCTGCTTTTTTCGCGGTTGTGCTGGCTGACGGTTTTTCCTGAACGGAAGCCGCCATGACGCCTTCCGGGTGACAGGTCATTAACAGGCAGATCAACAACCAGGCGGCAGAAAAAATCGGCTTCATGGACCCAACGGCGTGAAAGGCAGAAGGCTATATGCTCGCCTGTTGAAGACGACAAGACAAGCGGCCAGTTCAGAACTGCCCAGCCGCTCAAAAACCGCTCGCCGTCTCCTGACAAAGTTGCGTCGCCAGCAACCCCAACGTCATCAATGCACGCTCAGCCTCACGGTTCCAGGGGATGCCACAGTTCAGGCGAATGCAGTGATTGAACTGCTCGGTATTACTGAAAATCAGCCCCGGCGCAATGCTGATGCCCTGCTGCAACGCACGCACATGCAGTTCTTGCGTGTTGACCCGCCCCGGCAAGCTGACCCACAGAATGAAGCCGCCGGTGGGCCGGGTCATCTGCGTGCCTTCCGGGAAGTACTGCTGCACCGCCAGCTGGAAAGCGCTGAGGTTCTTGCGGTACTCCTGACGGATGTAGCGCAAATGCCGGTCGTAACCGCCGTTCTCCAGATAGGCGGCGATGCCCATTTGCGTGACGCTGCAGGCTGAATGGGTACTGAAGGTCTGCAAGCGCTGGATTTCCTGCTGGTACTTGCCGGCTATCATCCAGCCGATGCGCACACCGGGCGACAGGGTCTTGGAGAAGCTGGAGCAATAGATCACCCGATCCAGCCGGTCATAGGCCTTGAGCGATTTGGTGCGGCCCTGCTCGAACATCAGCTCGCCGTAAATATCGTCTTCGACGACCTGGATATCGAAATCCGAGGCCAGGCGCAGCAATTGTTTCTGCCGCTCTTCGGGCATGGTGCCGCCCAGAGGATTGCTCAGGCGCGTGGTCAGCACCAGCGCCTTGATCGACCACTGGTTGGCCGCCAGTTGCAGGGCTTCGAGGCTCATGCCGGTGGCTGGATCGCTAGGGATCTCGATGACTTTCAGCCCCAGCAAGTCGGCCAGTTGCAGCAAACCGTAATAGGTCGGCGACTCGGCCGCGATCAGATCACCCGGCCGGGTCAACACGCGCAGAGACATCTGCAACGCATCGACGCAGCCGTGGGTGATCACCACTTCCGATGGATCGACTACCACGCCGGCATCGCGCATGCGGATCGCCACTTGCCGACGCAACGGCTCGAAACCGGGGCTGAACATGTAGCTGAACGCCCGGGGGCTATGGAAACGGGTGACTTTGGCCAGTTGCTGATGCAGCGCCCGCACCGGTAAGTAGTCGACGCTTGGTACGGCGGCGCCCAACGGGAAGACGCCTTCGCGGCGGGATTCAACCAGAACTTGCTGAATGATGCTGCTGCGGGTGACCAGGCCAGGTCGCTCGACCCGGGCAATGTCCGGGGTTGGCGCCGTGAGCGCCGGCGTCTGGTGCACGTAGTAACCGGACTGCGGCCGGGCACGAATCAGCCCCTGATCTTCAAGGTTGGCGTAGGCCTGCAACACCGTTGCATGGCTGACGTTGAGCTGCGAGCTCATCTTGCGCACCGAAGGCACGCGCTCCCCGGGTTGATAAACACCACGGCGGATGTCTTCGGCCAGTTGCTGAGCAATACGTTGGTAGAGCAAGAGATTGGTCATGACGCAGCACTCGATTTCACGGGCATTTTATTCTTGTGTGAAACACTACCGGAACAGTTTGGAAGTGTACTGGGACAGTTGCCACAATAGTCGACCGTACAGTGCATTGTCAGCAAAAACTGTACTGTTTTTATGGAGAGTATTGCGCTGATTGGCAGGCACAAAAAAACCCGGCACTGCTGACAGGCCGGGTTTTCCAGTAACGCAGCCCTTAGCGGGCGGCGCCGAGCTGGCCTTTTTCGTCGGAGAACACAATTTCCACCCGACGGTTCTGCGCACGCCCGCGCTCGGAAGCGTTCACGTCCACCGGGTATTCATCGCCATAGCCTTCGACTTTGATGCGTTTGTCGTCGATGCCCAGGTCCATCAGCACATCCGCCACCGATTGCGCACGGTCGCGGGACAGCTTGAGATTTTCTTGTTTACCGCCAGTGCTGTCGGTATAGCCCTCGATCCGGACCACGCGCTTGGGATTGAGCTGCAAGAACTGGACGATCTTCAGCACCACGCGGTTTGCCGAGCTTTTCAATTCTGCTTCACCGGTATCGAACAGCACATCGCCCAGCGTCATCACCAGACCACGGTCGGTCTGGGTGGTCGCCAGCGCGAGGATCTGCTCTTCGAGCCACTTGCCCTGTTGCTGCACGCTGAGCAGCTTGGACTCACGCAGGGCCAATTGCAGGCGCTGACGCTCGAGTTCGAGCTTCGCCGCGCGTTCCTCGTTGAGCACTTGATTGGTGTGTTCCCGGGCGATTTCGCTGTAGCGCTGGCTCAGGTAAGCGTAATGCACAACGTCCGAACCGCTGCCCCAGTAGCTGGACAGACGATCGGCGCGGGCCAGGGACTCGCCGGCACGGATCACGTCTTTGGGCGCAATGCGCAGCACGTTGGAGTCTTCCTTGACCTTCTGGAAGTCGGTGCCGGCCTGCTGCAATACAGCTTCGCTGTGTTGACCGGCGCAGCCATAAAGGCTTGCACAGCCGGCCAGGATCAAGCCGCCGATTGCTTTGGTCTTCAGGCTCATTGGGCATCTCCCAGTTGCTTGCGCAGGCGAGTGATGCGGGTATTGAGCACGTTCAACTGCTCCTCGCTCTTGAGGGTCAGAACCCGGGCTTCGGCCAGGCGCGCGTCCAGCTCGGCCTGCTCGGCCCGCATGCGCGCATTTTTGAAGGACTGGTCGGCCATGTTGCCCTGGGCACGCTTGAACTTGTCTTCAGCCAGTTTCAGCTCCGGCACTTCGTCGGCGGTAGCACCCACGGCCTTGGCTTGTTCTAGGGCCTGTTCGGTCAGGCGTATTTGTTCATTCGGCGCCGGATCGGCTGCACAACCCGCCAGAGCCAGAACGGCCAGGGCAGCGAAAAGAGGTCGAATACTCACTAAAAATCCCTACTGTTTTGGGGTACTGACAGGTTGTGGCTGCGGTTGTGAGCGTTGCGCTTTCCAACGCTCGATATTGCGCAGGAGCGCAGCTTCTGTCAGTCCGGACGCGGGCAATTCTGTCATCTTTTTGGCCAGCTGTCCGCGCAACCAAGGATCGTTGCAGGCAGAGTTATGGGAAACCGCGAGATACAGGCCAGGTTTGTCGATGGGTTGTGGGTGAGCCATCAAGTCATCGGCCATCCCCAGCGTTTGCACCATGGCCATGCCCGAGTAGCGTCCGGCGAGGACAAACTCCACCTCGTTCAGCAGCAATTTCTGAAAGGCCTGGGTCAGATTTGGCGTACGTACCAGGGTCAATTGCTGTTCGGCAAAAGTGCCAAATGACGGGGTCACTCGAGCCTTTTCCGACAACGCACCGGGATGGCCGCGAAGATCCTGCGCTTCGTTGTAGACCAGTAACGAGTCGTTGCGGGTCCAGACCAGGTAATCGTTTTCCAGCAGCGGTGGGTGGATATAATCCAGATTTTCCAGCTCACTGACCGTCAACGGCGCATCGGCCAGCATGTCCATGCGCCCGCTGCGCACTTCGTCCAGGGCCTGGGAGCGTTTGCCGGCGTAAAGCAGTTCGACCTTGATGCCCAACTCTCCCGCCACTTGCTGCAACAGATCAGCGCTGGCGCCAATCAGATGCTTGGGGTTTTGCGGGTCTTGCCACAGGTACGGCGGCGCGTCCGGGCTGCCGGTCACCACCAGGCGCTCGCATTTGCCCGCGGCTATGGACAGCCCCGGCAACAGCGTCAGGCTTAACCACAAAGCCGACAAAAAAGAGCAGCCAAACCAGCGGCGCAGACTCATGGCAACACTCTCCCCACCCAAATCCGGAACAAAAAAAAGCCCGACCAAAAGGTCGGGCTCTTTATAAGTCAAGCCGCCGGATTAGACCAGCTTCTCGAACTCGGGGATAGCTTCGAACAGGTCTGCCACCAGGCCATAATCGGCCACCTGGAAGATCGGCGCTTCTTCGTCCTTGTTGATCGCAACGATCACTTTGGAGTCTTTCATGCCGGCCAGGTGCTGGATCGCGCCGGAAATACCGACGGCGATGTACAGCTGTGGAGCAACGATCTTGCCGGTCTGACCGACCTGCATGTCGTTGGGTACAAAACCTGCATCGACCGCGGCACGGGAAGCACCGACGGCAGCGCCCAGCTTGTCGGCCAGGGCGTACAGGTGTTTGAAGTTGTCGCCGTTCTGCATGCCGCGACCGCCGGAAACGACGATTTTGGCAGCGGTCAGTTCCGGACGATCGGACTTGGCCAGTTCTTCACCGACGAAGCTCGAAGTGCCAGCATCGTGAGCAGCCGCAACTGCTTCAACGGCAGCCGAACCACCTTCAGCAGCAACCGGGTCGAAACCGGTGGCACGCACGGTGATCACTTTGACCGCAGCGTTGGACTGTACGGTAGCAATGGCGTTACCGGCGTAGATCGGGCGCTTGAAGGTGTCAGCGCTTTCGACCGAGATAATCTCGGAGATCTGGTCAACGTCCAGGGTCGCAGCAACGCGCGGCAGGATGTTCTTGCCGTTCGAAGTCGCGGCAGCCAGGATGTGGCTGTAAGCCTTGCCCAGTTCTGCAACCAGCGGAGCAACGTTCTCCGGCAGTTGATGAGCGTAAGCAGCGTTGTCGGCCAGCAGCACTTTGGCCACGCCAGCGATTTTCGCAGCGGCTTCAGCCACGGCGCCAGCGCCCAGACCTGCAACCAGAACGTGGATATCACCACCAATCTTGGCAGCAGCAGCCACAGTGTTCAGCGTGGCCGGGGCCAGTACTTTGTTGTCGTGTTCAGCAATAACCAAGATAGTCATTTAGATTACCTTCGCTTCGTTTTTCAGTTTCTCGACCAGTTCAGCCACCGACTTGACCTTGATACCCGCGCTGCGTGCAGCCGGCGCTTCGACTTTCAGGGTCTTGTTGGTGGAGGCGGTGGAAACGCCCAAAGCGTCCGGAGTCAGCACTTCGAGAGGCTTCTTCTTGGCTTTCATGATGTTTGGCAGAGACGCGTAGCGCGGCTCGTTCAAACGCAGATCGGTGGTGACGATGGCCGGCAGTTTCAGGGAAACTGTCTGCGCGCCGCCGTCGATTTCACGGGTCACGGCAACGCTGTCGCCGGACACTTCGACTTTCGAAGCGAAGGTGCCCTGACCGTAGCCGCTCAATGCAGCGAGCATCTGGCCAGTCTGGTTGTTGTCGCTGTCGATGGCTTGTTTGCCGAGGATCACCAGCTGAGGCTGTTCCTTGTCGACAACAGCTTTCAACAACTTGGCAACCGCCAGGGAAGTCAGATCTTCAGCGGATTCGACGAGGATGGCGCGGTCGGCACCCAGAGCCAGCGCGGTGCGCAGTTGCTCTTGAGCGGTGGACGGGCCGATGGAGACGACGACGATTTCAGTCGCAACGCCTTTCTCTTTCAGACGTACGGCTTCTTCCACTGCGATTTCGCAGAACGGGTTCATCGACATCTTGACGTTAGCGAGGTCGACGCCGGAATTGTCCGCCTTGACACGAACCTTGACGTTGTAATCCACAACGCGTTTGACAGCTACAAGAACCTTCATGGATTCCTCGTTACTCTCCGGTGAAAAGAAAGTCGCCTAGGCGAACCTGGCGGTTGATGCTCATCGGCGCAAGGGCACCTCTAAAAACGCTGGCAGGTGTATCGAGTGAACGTTGCTCACGAGGCTGATAACCGTTCGTCAGTGGTGACCAACGAGTCATTCATTATCGCGGCGTGTAAACTGCGCGCCAAACCTGCGCTGCGCATCACCTTATACTGCCATCGCCCTGTCTTTAGAGGTGCTCTTGAAACCACCAGTCAGCCTACGGCGAGCGCAAAACCGCCCGTATCTTGACCGGAACACCTATTCCGGTCAATACGGCAAAATGGCCAGTCATAAGCCGCGTGACTTTGATTTCTCTGGCTTTGAGCCAATTCAAACAAACGTTTGTATTGGACGCTAGGAGTGGTGTAGATATAATGCGCCACCTAGAGAGAAAGGTGGGTCATCCATTGTCCCTTCCGGCAGTTGCCGGAGAAAATAATGGATGCAACGCCAAACCTCCAATTAGAAAAAAACTGTTGAGCCTTGAGTAGGAGATAGCCTGTGGAACGCGAATACATGGAATTCGACGTGGTCATCGTCGGTGCCGGCCCCGCTGGCCTGTCCGCCGCCTGCCGTTTGAAGCAGAAGGCCGCCGAAGCCGGTAAGGAAATCAGCGTCTGCGTGGTCGAAAAAGGCTCCGAGGTCGGCGCTCATATCCTGTCCGGTGCCGTGTTCGAACCACGCGCCCTGAACGAATTGTTCCCGGACTGGAAAGAACTCGGCGCGCCGCTGAATACGCCAGTCACACGCGATGACATCTTCGTGCTCAAGAACGCCGACAGCGCGCAGAAGATTCCTGACCTCTTTGTGCCCAAGACCATGCACAACGAAGGCAACTACATCATCTCCCTGGGCAACCTGTGCCGCTGGCTGGCCCAGCAGGCCGAGAACCTGGGCGTGGAAGTCTACCCGGGCTTCGCCGCCCAGGAAGCACTGTTCGATGAGAACGGCGTGGTTCGCGGGATCATCACCGGCGATCTGGGCGTTGACCGCGAAGGCAATCCCAAAGAAGGCCTGTACACCCCCGGCATGGAACTGCGTGCCAAGTACACGCTGTTCGCCGAAGGTTGCCGCGGCCATATCGGTAAGCAGCTGATCAAGCGTTTCAACCTCGATAGCGAAGCCGACGCCCAGCATTACGGCATCGGCCTGAAAGAAATCTGGGAAATCGACCCAGCCAAGCACCAGCCAGGCCTGGTGGTCCACACCGCCGGTTGGCCGCTGGATATCATGGGCACCGAGAACACCGGTGGCTCGTTCCTCTATCACCTGGAAAACAACCAGGTGGTGGTCGGCCTGATCGTCGATCTTTCCTATAGCAACACCTTCCTGTCGCCGTTCGACGAGTTCCAGCGCCTCAAGCATCACCCGGTGCTCAAGCAATACCTGGAAGGCGGCAAGCGCATCAGCTACGGCGCACGTGCTATCTCCAAAGGCGGCCTGAACTCGCTGCCGAAAATGGTCTTCAAGGGCGGCGCGCTGATCGGTTGCGACCTCGGCACGCTGAACTTCGCCAAGATCAAAGGCAGCCACACCGCGATGAAATCCGGCATGCTCGCCGCCGACGCCGTGGCCGATGCGCTGTTCGCCGATCTGGACGGCACGCAAGAGCTGACCACTTACGTCGACGCCTTCAAGAAGAGCTGGCTCTATGACGAACTGTTCGCCAGCCGCAACTTCGGCCCGGCGATGCACAAATTCGGCCCGATTCTCGGCGCGGCGTTCAACTACATCGATCAGAACTGGTTCGGCGGCAAACTGCCGTTCACCCTGCACGACACCAAGCCGGATTACGCTTGCCTGAAACTGGCGGCCGACTGCAAGAAGATCGACTACCCGAAACCGGATGGCAAGATCAGCTTCGACAAACTCAGCTCGGTGTTCATCTCGGGTACCAACCACGAAGAAGAGCAGCCTTGCCACCTGAAACTGGCCGACGCGAGCATTCCGATCGCCAAGAACCTGCCGATGTACGATGAACCTGCTCAGCGTTACTGCCCAGCCGGCGTGTACGAAGTGGTGACCCAGGAAGACGGCGAGAAGCGCTTCCAGATCAACGCCCAGAACTGCGTTCACTGCAAGACCTGCGACATCAAGGACCCTGCACAGAACATCACCTGGGTGGCGCCGGAAGGCTCTGGCGGCCCGACTTACCCGAATATGTAAGTCGAACGCCTGAACATCAAGGCTCCCAAAATGGGGGCCTTTTTGTTGCCCGAGATCCAGGCATCAACACCAAACCAATGTGGGAGCGGGCTTGCTCGCGAAGGCGGTTTATCATCCAACATTGATGTCGACTGATAGACCGCTTTCGCGAGCAAGCCCGCTCCCACAAGGGGATTCGTGGTGTATCAAGCAGCCCGCTCATCCCCAGGATTGCGCTCAAAGTAACGCTTGTACTCGCGACTGAACTGCGACGTGCTCTGATACCCCACCCGATGCGCCACCTGGGCCACGCCCAAGCCTTCGCCCAGCAACAACTGCTGGGCCCTGAGCAAGCGCAAACGCTTCAAATATTGCACCGGCGACAATAAGGTGCAGCGTTTGAAATGCTCATGAAACGTCGACGCGCTCATGTTCGCGCAACTGGCCAGGGTCTCGACATTCAACGGCTCGGTGTAATGCGCATGCAGATGACTCAGCGACGCCGCGATCCGCGCGAACTGCCCCTGTTGCTCCACCAACGCTCGCAACACATCGGCTTGTGGCCCCCGCAACGCCACGAACAACAATTCACGCAAGCGTGCCGGGCCCATGATCTGGCATTCCAGCGGATCGTGCAGGCAGCGCAACAACCGCTCCACACAACCGCGCATGGCATCGTCGAGCACCGCCGAGGTCATGGACTCGGGCGTCTGTGCGGGAACCGTGCGCCCCGGTGACAGCCCCATGGCCAATACCAACTCACCGAGCATTACCCGGTCGATGGCGATGGAAACGCCCAGCATCGGGCCATCCGGAGCCGAAAACGTCTCGCACTCGAAAGGTACCGGCAACGCCTGAATCAGGTAATGCCCGGCTCCATATTCAAGCGTACGCGGGCCCAGATACGCCAACTTGCTGCCTTGGGCGATGATGACCAGGCTTGGCTCGTAGATTTGTGGGCCACGGGCCACATCACAACTGGCCCGCAAAACCTGCACACCCGGCAATGCGGTAGGCGCGAAACCGTCGCGGGTAGTCAGCGGCTGGATCAGCGAAACCAGGGTGGCATTGGCATCGAGATGACGGGTCAACAACATGGGGGAGCTCTTCATAAAAGAAGTCACAAAAGAAGTCACAAAAAAAGTCGCGAAAAAAGGGATGAAAGCATCTTCGCAGGTCTGAACGCCAATGCGACCAATCAACGGTGTAAGCCGGAGGATTAGGCATGACACCCGGAGGAATCGCCATGGCCGGTAACCCGTGCGGCGCCCAGAATTGCTCGCCTCACCTGTCACCGCTTTTGCGAGGTTCACCATGTACACCGCCATCGGATACGCCGCTCAGTCAGCCACCACTCCCCTCGCCCCGATGAAATTCGAACGCCGCAGTCCACGGGCCGACGACGTTGCGATCGACATTCTCTACTGCGGCGTCTGCCATTCCGACATCCATCAGGCACGCAACGAGTGGGGCATTGCTGTTTACCCGCTGATGCCCGGCCATGAGATCGTCGGAAAAGTCACCGCGGTCGGTGCGAATGTTACCCAACACAAAGTCGGCGATCTGGTCGGCGTCGGCTGCATGGTCGACTCGTGCCGCCACTGCGAAGCCTGCAAGGCGGATCTGGAGCAATACTGCCTCGAAGGTCCGACCATGACGTACGCCACCCCGGACCGGGTCGATGGCAGTAACACCATGGGCGGTTACTCCGACAGCATCGTGGTCAGCGAGCACTTTGTCGTGCGTATCCCGGAGAAACTCGACCCGGCCAGCGCCGCGCCGATTCTGTGTGCAGGCATCACCACCTACTCGCCACTCAAGCACTACGGCGTCAAGGCCGGTGACAAGGTCGGGATTCTCGGCATGGGTGGCCTCGGCCACATGGGCATCAAGTTCGCCAAAGCGATGGGCGCTGAAGTGACGTTGTTCACTCGCTCGGCGAGCAAGGCTGAAGAAGGTCGTCGTCAAGGCGCGGACCACGTGATCGTGTCCACCGATGCTGAACAGATGAAAGCCGCCGCAGGACATTTCGACTTCCTGCTGGACACCATTCCGGTGCAGCACGACCTCAATCCCTACCTCGAGACGCTGCGTTTCGACGGCGTACACATTCTGGTGGGCTTGATCGAACCGATCGATCCACCGGTTCACGCTGCCAAACTGGTATTGGGTCGTCGCGTGCTGGCCGGCTCGCTGATCGGCGGCATCGCAGAAACCCAGGAAGTGCTGGATTTCTGCGCCGAACACGGCATCACCTGCGACATCGAAATGCTCGACATCCGCCAGATCAACGAGGCTTACACCCGCATGATTGCCGGTGACGTGAAGTACCGCTTCGTCATCGACATGGCGACGCTGAAAGTCTGATCAGACTCGCTCGACTTATACCTTCAAGCCGAGCTCCGCCGACAGCCGGGCTGTGACCCCTTTGATCAGGGGAATCAGCTCGGCCATTTTTTCCAATGGCATGTACGGCACGGTGCTGGCGATGCTGATACCGGCGACAATGCGCTTGCTGGCATCGCGGATCGGCGCCGCCACGCAGCGGATCGACGGTTCGTTGTCCTCCAGGTCGAAGGCGTACCCGCCGGCCACGTACTCAATCATGCGCTGCTGGAACTGCTCCCAGGATTGCTCCGGGTGCTGCGGCCAGAACTGATTTTTCCCACCCACCGGCAAGCTGATTTCGTACAGCCGTTGCCATTCTTCCTGCGTGTCATCGAGCATCAGCGCCTTACCGATCCCGGTACGCGCCAATGGCATGCGATGACCGACCCGCGAACGCATTTCCGGACCGTTGCGCCCCGGATTCTTGTGCAGGTACAGCACCTCGTCGCCCTCACGAATCGCCAGGTGAATGGTGTCACCGGTCAACGCCGACAACTCATCCAGATACGGCCCGGCCAGCGTCACCAGTGGCAGCTCTTCACGTGCCTGGAAACCCAGTTCGATTAGCTTCGGCCCCAGCAGATACCCGACTTGCGGCACCACCCGCAGATAACGCTCGTCCACCAGGCAACTGGCCAGACGATGAGTGGTGCTGCGCGTCGTGCCGATCAGCCGGGCGATTTCCTTGAGATCGCGGGCGCCACTGGCCACGGCCTGAACCACACCCAGGCCACGAAGCAATGTCTGGGTGCCAGTCGGCGCGGCGTCCTTGGCGATTTTTGGGGCGTCTTCCTGCATATCCAGCCTTTACCGTTGAGCGAGTGAACGGGCGGCATTATGGTCGCCCGATGGCCGCGACTACAACTTGATACGCTCGACCTTGCCCACCAGCAACACGTAGGAAAGCGCACCCAACAACGCCAGAACCGAGATATAGGTAATCGCCGGGGCAAACGAATCACCGGAAGCGAGAAAACCGATGACGATGGGCGTGGTAATCGCCGCCAGGTTACCGATGAAATTGAACACCCCACCGGTCAATCCAAGCAAGCGCGCCGGGGCCAGGGTCGACACCAGCGACCAGGTAATCGAAGCCAGACCATTGCCGAAGAAGGCCAGCGCGAGGAAGGCAATCACCAGCGGTGTCGACTCGACGAAGTTGGCGCCGATGATCGAGGTGGAAATCAGCAGGCCGCCAATGATCGGCAACTTGCGGGCGAAACCCACCGTGTAGCCGCGACGAATCAAAAAGTCCGAAAAGAACCCCGAACACAGCACACCGACGAAGGCTGCCAGAAACGGTAGCGACGCCAGCAAGCCAGACTTGATGAAGTCCATGCCGCGATATTTCACCAGGTAGGTCGGGAACCACGTCAGAAAAAACCACAGGGTCGAGTTGAGGCAGAACTGGCCGAGGTAGATACCCCAGAGTTTGCGTTTGGTCAGAACGATACCGAGATCGGTCCAGCTGAATTTCGCCTTGGCCTTCGCGGTTTCTGCCTGGATATCCACCAGCCCGCCGCCTTCGCGGATCAGCTCGATTTCAGCATCATTGGCGCCCTTGAAATCACGCGGTTCGCGATACACCGCGTACCAGATCACCGCCCAGATAATGCCCACCACGCCAGTGCTGACAAACACCATGTGCCAGCCATATTGGTGCTGCAGCCAGGCCAATACAGGCGTCAGGAACGCCAGACCAACGAATTGCCCGGACGTGTAGAAACCAATAGCCGTGGCGCGTTCGCGCTCGGGGAACCATGTCGTCACCACGCGGCTGTTGATCGGATACGCCGGCGCTTCCAGGGCACCGACGGCCATGCGCAGTACGAACAGCGCGATGAAACTGGCAGCGAAGCCGAGCATCACCGTGGCGACCGACCACAGCAGCAATGCGACGCTATACAGGATGCGCGGCGGCACCCGGTCCACCAGCCAGCCGCCGGGGATCTGCATGGCAGCGTAGGTCCAGCCGAAGGCTGAGAAAATCAGCCCGACATGGATCGGATCGATGCCCAGATCGCTGGTCAGCGCCGGGGCGGCAATGGACAGGTTACTGCGGTCCAGGTAGTTGATCACTACGGTGATGAACAGCAGGACCATGATGAAAAACCGCTTGCGGCTCGGCGTCACCAACGACGCCTGCCCGGTGAGGGTTTGCGGTTGCATGAGAGGTGCCTCTTCTTATGTTTATTGAGGTCGTGAAAAAACGGGCGCCTGAGCGCAAATCATCCGGTCCATGGAGATCAATTGTGGGAGCAGGCTTGCTCGCGAAAGCGGTGCGTCAGTCGACATCACTGTTGAATGTGATGCCGCCTTCGCGAGCAAGCCCGCTCCCACAGGGATTTGTGTTGAGTCAGGAGGAACTCACCACTCGGCAAAGCTGCCATCGGCATGGCGCCAGATCGGGTTGCGCCAGCGGTGGCCGACGGCGGCGCGTTCGATCACGTACTCCTCGTTGATCTCGATGCCCAGGCCCGGGCCGTTGGGGATCTTCACGAAGCCCTTGTCGTAGTCGAACACCCGCGGATCTTTCACATAATCGAGCAGGTCATTGCTCTCGTTGTAATGGATGCCCAGGCTCTGTTCCTGGATGAACGCGTTGTAGCAAACCGCGTCCAGTTGCAGGCACGCGGCCAGGGCAATCGGGCCCAACGGGCAATGCAGCGCCAGTGCCACGTCGTAGGCTTCGGCCATGTTGGCGATCTTGCGGGTTTCGGTGATGCCGCCTGCGTGGGAGGCATCGGGCTGGATGATGTCGACGTAGCCTTCGCTGAGCACTCGCTTGAAGTCCCAACGCGAGAACAACCGTTCGCCGAGGGCAATCGGCGTGCTGGTCAGCGGCGCCAGTTCTTTCAGCGCTTCGTAGTTTTCGCTGAGCACCGGCTCTTCGATGAACATCAGTTTGTACGGGTCGAGTTCCTTCATCAGCACCTTGGCCATGGGCTTGTGCACCCGACCATGGAAGTCCACGCCGATGCCGACATTCGGGCCGACCGCATCGCGCACGGCGGCGACGTTGGCCAAGGCCAGGTCGACCTTCTCGAAGGAATCGAGGAATTGCAGTTCTTCGGTGCCGTTCATTTTCACCGCGGTAAAACCACGGCTGACCGCTTCTTTCGCAGCGCGAGCAGTGTCCGCCGGGCGATCACCACCGATCCATGAATAAACGCGAATCTTGTCCCGCACCTGACCACCCAACAGATCACTGACCGACACACCCAGAGCTTTGCCCTTGATGTCCCACAACGCCTGGTCGATGCCGGCCAGGGCGCTCATGTGGATCGCGCCGCCACGGTAGAAGCCGCCACGGTAGAGCACGGTCCAGATGTCTTCGATGTTGCGTGGGTCTTTGCCGATCAGGTAGTCGGACAATTCCTCAACCGCAGCAGCGACGGTGTGCGCGCGGCCTTCGACCACGGGCTCACCCCAACCGGTCACGCCCTCGTCGGTTTCGACCTTGAGGAAGCACCAGCGCGGCGGAACGATGAAGGTGGTGAGTTTGGTGATTTTCATCTCTATTGTCTCTCTTGTAGATGTAGCGCTCACAGCGCCAAAAAGTCTTAACGCAAAGCATTCCAGGCAGCGACATACGCCTTGGCGCGCACCGCAACTTCGTCAGCCGTCATGCCCGGTTTGAACAACCCGGACCCGAGACCGAAACCTTTGACGCCGGCCTCGACAAACACCTGCATGTTGTCCGGCGTAATCCCGCCCACCGGCACCAGCACCGTCCCTGCCGGCAACACCGCCAGCCAGGCTTTCACAACGGCGGGGCCCATTTGTTCGGCCGGGAACATCTTCAGCACATCCGCCCCTTCGGCCAATGCAGCAAAGGCTTCGGTCGGCGTCGCCACGCCCGGCGACAGGAACAGCCCCGCTGCCTTCGCCGCACGCAACACCTTGGCATCGCTATGAGGCATGACGATCACTTGGCCGCCCGCCGCTTTCACTTGCTCGACCTGTTCCGGCGTCAACACCGTGCCCGCACCGATCAGGCAATCGGCGGGTAAGGTACTGCGCAGGATGCGGATACTTTCGTACGGTTCGGGGGAATTAAGCGGCACTTCAATGACGCGAAATCCGGCCGAGTACAGGACTTCACCGACGGCTGCCGCTTCTTGCGGACGCAGGCCACGCAGGATCGCGATCAGACCGTTTTGTGCCAGTGCTTGCTTGAGCATGTCAGACCTCCAGTCAGGTTTAACGGGATGGGGGTGTCGTGATCAGTCCGGCGGCAACCGCCAACTGCCACAACCCGCGTTCGGTGGCCTGCTCGGCCAGGGTCACCCGGGCAAAACCGCAGGCGTCGAGCGCCCGGCTGTAGCGGGCGCAGAGTTGCGCATTGCCGATGAGGATGATCGAAGGCAGGTGCACGCTGTTGCGCCGATGCCGCTGAACATTGGCCAGGGCCGACAGTTCATGGCCGATCAACAGACCGGACAGATAGTCCGGTTGCGCGACGGCGCTGAGTTCACCGGTCAGCCCCAGACTGCGGGTACTGAACAATGTCGACAGCGGCCCGATCTCGCCGTCCGCCGACAAGGCCACCCGCACGCCACGATCAAACGCTTCGCCATCGAAAGACGCGCCGCGCTGCTGAGTGCGCCCCAGAATGCTGTGTTCACTGAGGACGGCGAAGACTTCGCCAGTCATGAAAGTATCGAAATGCACGATGCAGCCGTCGTCCACTTCCACCCATTTCGAATGGCTGCCCGGCAAGCCGATCAACAGATCGTTGCCCGCCCCGCTCGGCAGATTCTGCAACACGCCGAGGACTTGGGTTTCCTCGCCGCGCATCACGTTCGGCAAGCGCGAACGCTGAATCACCCCTGGCACGATGTGCACATCGACACCGCGAAGACTGCGAACGGTTTGTAGGGAAGTTCCGAGATTGGCAACGTTCGCCGGCGTGTCGCAGTAGGCCGCTTCGCGCCAGCCCTGAGCACTGCCGACCATGCCGCAAGCAATCACTGGCAAACCGGGCTGTGCGTCGAGCCAGTCACCGCACGCCTCATCGAAGGCCAATTCAAAACCGTCGGCACATTCCTGGCCGACGATGATTCGCGGCGTCTTGGGCAGCTGCATGATCCCGGACGACAGCGAGCGCTGTTCCAGCACCTGGGCACCGAAGCCGAGTTTGTAAGCACGTAATGAGGTTGTCCCCCAATCGAGCGCGATCAATTGCGCCAGCATCGCTTCACCTGTTTTGTTTTTTGGCAGTGAGTGAGCTGGACTATAAACCTGAACGAAGGAAAATCTCAATATATAAATATCAATCCCATATATTGGGAGAAGAACAAAAAAAGATCGCAGCCTTCAGCAGTTCCTACAGATTCGATGTACGACGCAATAGCTCGGTCGAACACAATCCCGCGTGGAGCTGCCGAAGGCTGCGATCTTTTAGGGGATCAATTGCCCTCGGCAAAATCCCTTAACACCGCCCCATCCATCCGATACCGCACCCACTCCTCCTGCGGCTGTGCACCGAGGGATTTGTAGAATTCGATCGCCGGTTTGTTCCAGTCCAGCACGCTCCATTCGAAACGGCCGCAATCATTGGCGCAGGCGATTTTCGCCAGGTGGCGCAACAAGGTTTTACCGGCGCCGCCGCCCCGTTGTTCGGGAGTGATGTAGAGGTCTTCGAGGTACAGGCAGTTGCTGCCCAGCCAGGTGGAATAGCTGAAAAAGAACACCGCAAAGCCGATCGGCGAGCCATCGCGCAGGCAGATCAGGCCATGAGCGGTGGCGCCCTCGCTGAACAGGCTACGCTCGATGTCGGCGACGCTGGCGATGACTTCGTGGCGGGCACGTTCGAAGTCCGCCAGTTCAGTGATGAACGCGAGGATTTGCGGAGCATCGCTGGGGGTTGCCGGGCGGATTTCGATCGTCATGAACGTGCCTTGTCAAAAATTGAAAACGCCATACTAAGTCCGCGCGCGGCGCTCGTCACATTTGAAAGCAAAACGTCATGTAGCATTAATGTTTTGTGGCGCTTTGTATGAATGGGCCAGCCTGCGAAATCAGCGTGACTGTACTGACGTCTTCGCGGGCAAGCCCGCTCCCACAGGGTGCTCATTGATCACAAAAACCGAGTCGAATCCAAGGACTTTTATGACCACTGCCGCTTTCGCGCCGCTGCACACTCTGGCTTCTGAACTGCTGCCCCACGCGCTGGAACCTGGCGAGGACGGCGCCCATGATCTGTCGCACTTACAGCGGGTGTGGCACAACGTGCGCACGCTTCATGCCGAAGAAGGCGGTGATCTTGAGGTGCTGCTGGCAGCCGTGCTGTTGCACGATTGCGTGGCGGTAGAGAAGAACTCGCCGCAGCGCTCACAGGCATCACGGCTGGCGGCGCAGAAAGCTTCGACAGTACTGGTAGTCATGGATTGGCCTGACGCAAAAATCACAGCAGTCTCCCACGCCATCGAAGCCCACAGCTTCAGCGCCAACATCACGCCCATCACCCTCGAAGCGAAAATCATCCAGGACGCCGACCGCCTCGATTCCCTTGGCATGCTCGGCGTGGCGCGTACCTTCTATATCGCCGGGCGCATGGGCAGTGCGCTGTACGACCCTTTGGACCCAGAGGCAAAAGAACGGGACTACGACGACAAACGCTTTTGCCTCGATCATTTCCAGGCCAAGCTGCTGCACCTGGCGGACGGTTTCCAAACGACCACCGGTCAACGTCTGGCACAGATTCGCCACGAACGCCTGAAGGGTTTCATGGAGCTGTTCAAGGAAGAAATCGGCGTCGACCATTAAGCATGAGCGACACCGCTCGTCGTTCATCAGGCACCAATCCAGGTCAGGGAGGACCAATATCGGGTAAGGACTCTAATCAACGGAGACGACACCATGATCACGTCCCGACTGACCGCCCTCGCTCTCACCACGCTGCTCTCCTCCGTCGCGTTCGCCGCGACCAGCTCTTCCGGGACCGACCCGACCGATCCACTCGAAAGGCCCGAATCTTCGGCCACCCAAGGCATCGACAGCGGCCGGTCTCCTTCTCCGACGGCCACAGACCCACGGGTTTATCACGATGACGCGGGCGCTCAGGGCGGGATGAATACACCCGGCACCCAGACTCCCGACAACGCGGGAACTGGCGTCGGCTCGAAAACCACCACCGGTGGCTCGGGCTCCGAAGGCCGCAGCACCAGTCCATAAGTTCGCCGATGCGAGCGACATGCAATACCTATCGATCCTAACGAAGAGGTAACCATGAACGTCGATAAAAACCTGGAAAAAGAAGTCCTGACCCGTCTGCTGCACGCCCACCCAAATGGCTTGGGCAAGGAGGTTCTGGACAATTACCGGGGGGAGAGAGTCGTGGCCAGCACGCTCGCGACTCTGCAGGAACGCGGATTGATCCAGCACGGTCATGTGACCTGCAACGAAGCCGGCGAGCACTCGCTGAACCTGCCGATCAAACTCAGCGCCGCAGGGGTTGAAGCGGCGCGCAAGCTGGATATTTAACCGCGTAGGAGCTGCCGCAGGCTGCGATCTTTGCCTGTGAATGCTTGAAGAGTTCCTACGGATATACATCCTGAAACCAGGAGAAATCCCATGCCTCGTGGAAGCAAAGACAAATACACCGCCGAGCAAAAACGCAAGGCCGAACACATCGAAGAAAGCTACGAGCACAAAGGCGTGTCGAAAGATGAAGCCGAAGCTCGTGCCTGGGCCACGGTAAACAAACAGTCAGGTGGAGGTGAACGCGCCGGCGGCTCCGGGCGCAAGAAGCCGGCCAGCGCCAAGTCTGCAGACCGCAAGGAATCATCCCGACGTGCGGTGGCCACCCGTGAAGGCAAGCCGCGCAACAGCAAGGCTTCGCGCGATACGCAAACGGTGGACAGCCTGATGAAAGAAGCCCGGGCGAAGAAGATTCCGGGGCGTTCGAGCATGCGCAAGCAAGAGTTGATCGAGGCGTTGCGCAAAGCCGGCTAAGGGTCCGGATTTGAGGTGAGTTTGAGGGCCTCTTCGCGAGCAAGCCCGCTCCCACATTGGATCTGTGTCGTTCACACATTCAACGATCAACACAGATCCAATGTGGGAGCGGGCTTGCTCGCGAAAGCGGTGGATCAAGCGCCGAAAGTCTTCCAGATCAACGCATCCACCTCAGCCGCCCCCGGCGAAGTCGCCGGCCCCCAGCGAGTGACCGCCAATGCCGCAGCCGCATTCGCCCGCCGCGCCGCTTCGACTGCCGATATTCCGTGCGCCAACCCGGCGACAAAAACGCCCGCGTGAGCATCCCCCGCGCCATTGCTGTCCACCGCCACGACCTTGAATCCCGGCACATGCTGGTGATCACCACGCTGGCTGATCCAGCACCCTTGCGGCCCATCGCGTACTACCATCAACACCTCGGTCGGCAGATGATCAACCAACCGCTTCAATGCCGCGCCGATATCCGTCGCCCCGGTAAACCGCTGCGCCTCGACACGGTTGCTGGTCCACAGATCGATGCGCGGCAACAGGGCCTTCATCAGCGGTGCGTCCGGCGAATCCGCCAATGGCCCCGGATCGAACACCACCTTGATCCCGTCCGGCAAATCCAGCACCCAATTCACCAGCGCCTGAGCCTTGCCGCCATGCAGCAGGCTATAGCCGCTGACATAGACAAAGTCCCCCGCCTCGGCTGGCACACTCGCCAGGTCTTCGGCGGTCAATTCGCCTTCGGCACCGATGCAGGAAATGAACGTGCGCTCGGCCGAGGCTTCGGTCAGCGCGACGCACAGCCCGGTGTCGCGCTCAGTGCTCTGACCGAGGCCGATCCGAATGCCTTCAGCCGTCATCGCCTCTCGGGCCATGTCGCCGAAACGGCCCTTGCCATGGCCACCGAGGTAGACCACCGGCAAGCCGTTTCGCCGGGCCGCAGCCATCACATTGAAGCCACCGCCAGCCTCGAAACGGGCGGATTGCGCCAGCACGTCACCGCCCGATTGAGGCAGTTTATCCACGGCCATGACCAGATCGATCATGACCTGGCCGGTGTGTAGCATTTTAGGCATGAGCCGGCTCGATCAACGCGGCGCGGCGGTCTTTGGCACCGCCGAGTACCCAGTAACTGCCACCGGCCACCAGGAACGTCACGATCCAGCCCAGGCCGTTGTGGCCCAGCCAGGAGTCGGACAAAAAGCCCCGGAACCAGACATCTTGTTCAGTGGTGCCAATGGTGGTGAAACTGAAACCCAGCACAATCGCCAGCGCCCATGCACCGAAGGCGCGCCACTCGACGCCGCCGCGATACCAGTAGGCGCTGCTCGGGCTGACGTCCAGCAGGTCTTTGGGGCTGTAGTAATGCCGGTGAATCAGGTCGACCACAAAAATCCCGACCCACGCCGTGATCGGCACGGCCAGCAAGGAAATGAAAGTGATGAACGGGCCGTAGAAGCTCTCGGCGATCAGCATGAAGTAGATCGAACCGGCGAAGATCGCAATGATATCGAGCACCACCGCATACACGCGTTTGACCTTCAGGCCGAGGGTCAAAGTGGTCAAACCGGCGGAGTACACCGACAGGTTGTTCGACAGCAGCAGCCCGCCGAATGCGGTGATCAGGTACGGCACGGCCATCCAGGTCGGCAGCATGTCGCGGATCGCGACGATCGGGTCAGTGGCCGAGGCCAGATCATTGTTGCCCACCGACAGCAGGCCGCCGAGGGTGATCAGCAGCACCAGCGGAATCCCCGCACCGAACGCCGCCGACGCCACCAGACGCACGGCTTTGACGCTGCGGTGCTGGTAGCGCGACATGTCGGCGCCAGCGTTGGCCCAACCGATCCCGGTGCCGGCGGCCATGGTGCCGATGCCGATGATCATCGCGCTCAGGGGTGCTGGCGTGGCGTTGAATACGGCACTCCAGTCGATGGTCGCGCAGAGGAAACCGCCGACCAGGATGTTCAACGCACCGAACACGTAGGTCGCCCATCTCTGGATTACCAGCAACGTGGCGTGACCGAGGCCGGACACCGACAACGTCAGCAGTACAAAAATCGCGATAAAAACCAGGGTCAGCAGCGGCGCGCTTTTGGCTTCCACCGGCGAGCCGAACAGAATCGAGCACAACGACAGCAAGACGAATGCAGCGGTGGTGGTGTTGACGGTTTCCCAACCCAGTCGCGACATCAGCGAGACCAGCGTCGGGCCGATATTGCCGCGCACACCGAAGATAGCTCGCGACAACGTCAGGCTCGGTGCGCGACCACGGCGACCGGCAATGGAGATGATCCCGACCACCGCGAAAGAGCCGGCGGCACCGAGGATGGCGACGATGATCGCCTGCCAGATCGCCAGGCCGCGGAAGGCCACCAGCGTGGCGCCCAACGGCAAACCAAGAATGGAAATGTTCGCTGCGAACCAGACCCAGAACAGTTGCAGTGGATGACCATTGCACTCCCCTTCCGGCACCGGCTCGATACCACGGGTTTCCAATTGTCCGGCACTTTGTCCGGTGTTCGATGAACTCATGAAAACTGCTCCTGTTGCCATTGTTGTGATTGTGGGCAATTCGGAAGTTGACATAACTTTCCGGCGGTCCTGGCCATATCAGTGCGCTCCATTGCGGGTGAAAAATCTCAAATGTGCGTTGCGCCCTTCGCGAGCAAGCCCGCTCCCACAGGTTCGATGTGAACCATGAGAATTGCGCCATCCTTGTGGGAGCGGGCTTGCTCGCGAAGACGTCAGTACAGTCAACGCAAAGACAACAGCCCCTGCACCAACGGTTCCAGCTGCAAATCATTTACCGCTTTAACCTGCTCGATCATCGCCACCGGCCAACTCTCAAGCCCCAGACAAGCCCCAAGCATGGCGCCGAGAATCGCCGCGATGGTGTCGGTATCTCCGCCCAGACTGGCAGCCATGCACAACGCTTCGAAGGCCGTCATCTCCCCGATAGCCACTTGCTGAGCCAGCGCAAACGACACCACTACCGATTCCTGCGAGGCCACCGACGTGCCGATCACGTCGTACAACAAATCCGCCAGCAACGCCTTGTCGCTGTCGACGCTGATGCTCCGCGCCCAACTGATGCGCGAGGCGATACGTCCGCCAGCGACCCAGTGCCCATGACCTTCGGCTTGCTGAGCGATCTGCTGGCCGAGGTTCAATGCCTCGCCCAGCTCCATGCCGTTGATCCCGGCAGAAACCACCGCCGCCACCGCCGCCGCACTGGCAATTCCCAGCGTGGTGTTGTGGGTCACCTGACAGGCTTGCACCACGGCGCGGATGAAACGCTCAGGATCGGCAACATCGGCCGCAATCCCCACCGGCGTGATGCGCATCGCCGCGCCATTGGTGGTGCCGTGGCGACCCGCCTCTTCCAGCGAGTGGCCGGCGAGGATCATCTCGATCGCGCGTTTGGTCGAGGGGCCGAGCAAATCCTGCGAGCCCTTGGCTTGCATCCCGGCTTCCCATTCGATCAAGCGCAGGGCCAGCACCTCTGGTTCAATCCAGCCCTCGCCTTCAATCAACAACTGACCGACCAGGATCGCCTGCTCCGTATCGTCAGTGATCGAGCCTCTGGGCATGTTTGCGGCGATTGGTTGATCCGGGCCAGCGTCTTGCAGATCGGTGATTTCGCCGAAGCGCGCCTTGATCTCGGCGCGGCTCAGGGATTGTGTCGGCATGCCCAACGCATCGCCCAAGGCCAGCCCATAGAAGGCGCCCAGCGCACGGTCGAGCGCGGTCATTTTGAAGTTCCAATTTGCAGGTGCAGACGAAAATGCACCGGATCGAGCAGGCTCTCGACCTGTTCCATGAAGCGGTTCTGACGGTCGTAAGTGGTGCGCAGGGCCTTGAGGAACACTGTGCCCTCCGGGCGCCCGAGCAATTCAGCGTCTTCGGCATTCAAGGGTTCGGCGCCGATCCACTGATCGCCGTGGTCGCCGATGTAGCCGTAGGCGGCCAACGTGATGGTCAGGGAGTCATCGATCAGACCGACTCGCGGCAGGCCTTCCAGGCCTCCGGTGGCGGGCATCAATGAACGTTCAAGGGACACCAGCGTGCCATCGGTGCCGCGACGGCGACGGTCGAGGGTGATGAACTGATCGATGCCGAAACGTGGTAGCAGGTCAGGACGGCTGACCGCCTCCAGCCGCAGCACTTCGGTATTGATCAGTGCCCCATTGTCGGCCAGCGCCTGGGCCCAGCCGCTGCGCTGATCGAGCACCACACCGTCGAACGTGACGATGGACCCCACCCCGCTTTGCGTAGCGATGTAGTGGCGCCGTTTCAGTTCGGCCAGGGCTTCACGCAGCGTGCCTCGGCTGACCTTGAATTCTTGAGCCAACTGATGTTCGCCCGGCAATAGAACGCCGTCCTCCATGAGGCCGTTTTCGATGCGCCGGACGAGCTCGTCGAGCACCTGTTGTTTCTTGTCAATTCGTAGCGGTCTAATCATGTACACCTCGGGTGTACCCTCATAGCTGAAACGGGTTGGGGCGAGCAAGGGATATTTTGTGAAAGTGGGTGAAGAATCCAGGTTCAAATCGACCGCTACGCGGTCAATCGTCGGCTCGCCACATCGTATTTGCTGTGTAAACACAACTTGAGGACGACAGAGATCTACTGTGGGAGCGGGCTTGCTCGCGAAGGCGTCGGCACATCCAGCATCGATGTGACAGACAAACCGCTTTCGCGAGCAAGCCCGCTCCCACAAAGGGAAATCAGCGTTGTTTCAGTCGGTCGATTACGACGGCCAGCAGCAAGATCGAACCACGAATCACATACTGATAAAACGTATCGATATTCTTCAGGTTCATCGCATTCTCGATGATCGCCAGAATCAGCACCCCGGCAATCACATGCCGAATCATCCCGATCCCGCCACTCAGCGACACCCCGCCGAGCACGCAAGCCGAGATCACCGTCAGCTCGAAACCCTGGCCAATCATCGGCTGACCGGACGTCATGCGCGACGCCAGAATCACCCCGGCCAACGCACCGATCACACCGTGTACGGCGAAGATGATGATCTTGGTCCGATCAACGTTTACCCCGGCCAGCAACGCTGCTTCCTGGTTGCCGCCGATGGCCATGGTGTTGCGTCCGTAGGTGGTGTAATTCAGCAACCAGCCGAAAAACAGGAAGCAGACGATGGTGATCAGAATCGGCACCGGCACACCGAACAACTGACCGTTACCGAAGACGAAGAACTGTTCCTGCGAAACGCCCACCGCTTTGCCGTTGGCAAAAATGTAAGCCAGGCCACGAACGATCTGCATCGTCGCCAGCGTGGTGATCAACGCATTGACCCGCAGCTTGGCGATCACGATCCCATTGATCAGCCCGACGATCAGCCCCATCACCAGCGCCGCACTGACACCGAGGAACACGCTGTCGGTGTCGCGCATTACCACTGCCGCAACCACGCCGGCGCAGGCAATCACCGAGCCCACCGACAAGTCGAAATGCCCGGACGCCAAGCAATACAACATGGTGCACGCGGCAATCCCGGTAGTGGAAATCGCCAGGCCCAGGCCACGCATGTTCAGTGGCGACAGGAAGTTGTCGATCAGCAAGGTGCAAAGCACAAAGATCCCCACGGCCGCCAGCAGCATCACCCAGTCATCGAGAAAGCGCCGCAGGTCCAGAGGTTTTCGCGGGGTTGGCAGAGCGTTGTTTTGGACGGTCATAGTCACCTCTCAGTTCGCCACGTCGGCAGCGCGTTGGCGTGGCAACGCCAGTTGCAGCAGGTTGGATTCATTGGCTTGTTCGCGGGTCAGTTCGCCGCGCATCGCGCCTTCGCAGAGCACCAGGATGCGGTCGGAAATGCCCATGACTTCCATCAGGTCGCTGGACACCACAATCACCGCGATGCCGCTGGCCGCCAGGTTATGGATGATCTGGTAGATCTCGGCTTTGGCACCGATGTCGATGCCACGAGTGGGCTCGTCGAGCAGCAGGACTTTCATCGGCATCGACAGCCAGCGACCGAGAATCGCCTTCTGCTGATTGCCGCCAGACAGGTACATGATTTTCTGCGCCGCGTTGGGCGTCTTCACCTTCAGCGCCTTGATCTGCTTGTCGGCATTGTCCTTTTCCCACAGGCCGCGCAACAGGCAGCCGAAGGTGGAATGGGCGCCGCGAGCGCTGATGTTGATGTTCTCGGCGACGCTGGCGAGCGGCAGGATGCCTTCCTTCTTGCGGTCCTCGGGACACAGCAGAATCCCCGCCGCGATGGCATCGCGCGGCGAACGCAGTTTCAGTTCACGACCGCGCAATTCCAGGCGCCCGGCGGTGTTGCGCGTGAGCCCGCTGAGCATCCGGAACAGCTCGGTGCGCCCGGCGCCGACCAGGCCGAACAGCCCGAGGACTTCACCCTTGTGCGCCTCGAAACTCACCGGCTCACGCAAGCCCGGCCCCAGTAACCCGTCGACCTTGAGCGCCACTGCGCCGCGCGGACGGCTGCGGTAATCGTAGATGTCCTGAATGTCGCGACCGACCATACACGTCACTAACTGATCATGGGTCAGCGCGCTCATGTCCTCGAAGGTGCGCACGAAGCGACCGTCCTTGAACACCGTCACCGCGTTGCAGATACGGAAGACTTCTTCCATGCGATGGGAGACATAAAGCACCACTTTGCCTTCGTCGCGCAGGCGCCCGATGATCGCCATCAAGCGATCGATTTCCCGTGCCGACAGGCTGCTGGTGGGTTCGTCGAACGCAATCACATGCGCGCCACGGGACAACGCCTTGGCGATTTCCACCAGTTGTCGCTGGCCAAGGGACAAGCGCCCGACTTTCTCTTGCGGGTCGATTTCATCGGCCAGGCCTTTAAGGCAAGCCAATGCCTGTTGCCGCAAAACGCTGCGATTGATCAGGCCGAAACTCGCCGGCAGATGCCCGAGAAACAGGTTCTCGGCGACGGTCATTTCCGGCACCAGGTGCAACTCCTGATGGATCACCGCGACCCCGCTGCCAATGCTGTCGGCAGTGGACTTGAAGATCCTCCTCTGCTCGCCGATCTGCAGATCGCCGCTGCTCGGCGTGTAAGCACCACCAAGGATTTTCAGCAGCGTGGATTTACCGGCGCCGTTCTCGCCCATCAAGGCGTGAACCTGCCCGGGATGGGCGACGAAGCTGATGCCGTCCAGCGCCTTCACCCCGGGAAAGGTTTTGCCGATCCCATTGAAGCGCAGGCTGCCGCCAATGCTCTGTTGATCTGTCTGTACTTGTGCGTGCATAAACCCACCTCATCACACCGGTCAGGCAGCCCCGTCGCCAGGGCTGCCGATGAAATCAACCGCGCCTCAGTTCCACAGGCCGATCTTTTCCAGTTCCTGCTTGAAGTTGTCGCGCGTGATCAGCGTAACGTCGTCCATCGCGGTGTATTTCGGCGGTTCTTTGCCGGTGGTGACCCACTCGTACATCATGCTCGCGGTGTTGTAGCCCTCGATGTGCGGGCTCGGCAGCATCGAGCCGAAGAAGCCGCTGTTGGGCTTCTTCAGTTCGCCAATGGCATCGGTGCCGTTGATGCCGATGCCGATCACGTTGGCCGCGGCAAAACCGGCGCTTTCGGTGGCGCGCACGCCGCCCAGCACGGTGTTGTCGTTCATGCCGCCGATGATCAGGTTTTTCGCCGCCCCCGGAAGCTTCACCAAGGCCGAGTTGGTGGCGTCCATGCTGCCCGGTACGTCGAGGGTTTTCAGCGCCGAGAAGAGGATGTGGTCTTTCGGCATACCGGCGTCTTCCAGCGCTTTGACGGAACCGTCAGTACGTTTCTTGCCGGTGTCGAGTTCGTTGTAGGTGTTGATCACCGCGTAGGTGTCTTTCCATTCCCAACCGCGTTTTTTCGCTTCGGCGGCCATGGCGGCGCCCTGCTTCTGGCCGACTTCGAAGGCTGCCATGCCGAGGTAAGGCACGTCCTCCATGAACTTGCCGCCGGCATCGACGAAGCGGTCATCGACAGCGATCACTTTCAAACCGTTGAGCTTGGCCTTGGCCATGATTGCCGGGCCGAGGGAGACGTCCGGCGGGCAGATCACGAAGCCCTTGGCGCCGTTGGCCGCCAGGCTGTCGATGGCCGAGAGGGTTTTCTCGCCATCAGGCACGGCGATTTTGATGACGGTGAAGCCCTTGTCCTTGCCGGCCTTTTCGGCGAAGGCCCATTCGGTCTGGAACCAGGGCTCTTCCGCTTGCTTGACCAGAAAACCGATCTTCACTTCTTCGGCCGCCAACAACGTACTGCTCAGGCTGACCGCGGTGACCGCCAAAGCGGCACAGCACAGGGAACGGATCCCACGACGACGTTTCATAAGCTGACTCCTTGTTATTTTTTTTGAGCGTTATTTGAAAGCCAATACAGCGGTCGAAGCATGCAGCCAATAGTCATATCGTATGATGATTGTATTTCAGGCGTAGTTTCGCGCTTGAAACCCGGGTTATTCAGTCGTGGTACATGACCGAGCGCCCACCATCGATGGTGATGCATGAAGCGTTAATGAACGGCGCTTCATCGCTGGCCAGGAACACAGCGGTCATCGCCACTTCAATCGGCTGGCCGATGCGCCGCGGTGGATGCAGGTCGAAGGCCCGCTGACGTTCGGCATGAGGGTTGGCAAAACCGTTCCAGTAATCAACGTTCAGTTGGGTTTCGATGTAGCCCGGCGCGATGGCGTTGACGCGAATGCCTTTGGGCGCATATTCGATACCCAAGGCGCGGGTCAGTCCGAGCAAGCCATGTTTGGCCACCGGGTACGGGAAACAGCCGGGAATGATGTGAGTGGAATGGGTCGAGGCGATATTGATGATGCTGCCGATGCCCTGCTCGATCATTTGCGGCAACACCGCTTTGCAGCCGTACCAGGCACCGTCCAGGTCGATGGCGAAGCAACGACGCCAGTCTTCCTCGGTCATTTCCAGCGGATCGCGGAACACGTTGACCCCGGCGCAGTTGACCAGCACGTCGATCCGGCCGTGAAGTTCGATGGCCAATTTGGCCATGGCGTGCAGGTCCTGTTGGCGCGACACGTCGGCCTTGATCGCCACGACATCCGCGCCTTGTTCACGCCAGTGCGCCGCGACTTTTTCAACTTTCTCAGACTGGATATCACTGATGATCAGCTTGGCCTGCTGAGAGGCGAAGGTTGCGACAATCGCTTCGCCGATACCCTGAGCGGCGCCAGTCAGCAGCACAACCTTGTTTTTCAGGCGCTCACCCTTGGGCGGTTCGGGCACCGGTGGCAAGGAAAGAGGTTCAGCCATGGATCAACACTCCTGTTCGAAGGCACGACGAAAACCGGACATCTGTCGATGTCCGGTCAAAAGGCTTTTGGGAATAGGCAGGCAGGCGCGAAAACGCCCGAGCGCCGAGGCGGCCTGAAGCACTGACTCCGTAAGGGAGTGCGGTGGAATATCGCTGCATCACTTCACCTGTTTTGTTTTTTTAAGTGTGAGTGCGTGTAACTGATGGAGCCGACTATAAACCCGGCCGCCAAATAATCTCAATATATAATTTAACATCCCATATTCTGGGATCTATCCCGCGAATCGCTGACAAGGTTTTCCGGGCACATCCACTCGTATCGATAACAGCGCGCCGTCCAGCGGGTGATTGAGCGGGCTTGCGGCGCTGGTGATGTACAGGGTTTTGAAGTCTTCGCCACCGAATACACAACTGGTGGGACGGCTGACCGGCAGTTCGATCACCCGATCCACATGACCTTCGGGGTTCAATCTGAGCAGACAATTGCCGTCCCAACGGGCATTCCATATATAGCCCTCGGCATCCATCGCCGAGCCATCGGGGCCGCCGCGTTCGTGGGGGCCAAGCCAGACATAGGCGGTGTCCAGGTTGCCGTCGGTATGGATGAAATGCCGGTAAAGCGTACTGTCGAGGCTGTCGGCGAAATACAGGATTACGCCGTCGTCGCTCCACAACAACGTGTTGGGGATGCCTAATCCTCGAAGCAGCGGCGTGACCCGAGCATCGCGGTCGATGCGAAACAGGCCACCGGAGCGACGCACGACGGGCAAATCTTCGCCCTGCTCACCGATGTTGTTTTGCATGGTGCCCAGCCAGAGCCGGCCCTGGGCATCGCAGCGGGCTTCATTGGGGCGATTGCCGGGTTGCGGATCGGCGACGCAGAACAAGGTCAGCCGAGGTTCCAGGCCTGGAGAATCCAGATCCAGCCGATAAATTCCACTGCTCAATGTCACCAGGGCATCGCCGCTTTCGCAGGGGATGAACGCGGACACGTGCTCCGGCATCTGCCAGATTTGCACATTGGCGCCGATCAGCCTGAGCGCTTGTTTACCGGCGATATCTACCCAATACAACGCCTGGGTCGGTGCATCCCAGAACGGGCCTTCGCCGAGTTGCGCACGGTGTCCGGTAACCGCAGTCCACGTCATGAAACCTCCTGCATTGTTCTTGTTTTTATGTGGGAGCGGGCTTGCTCGCGAAGAGGCCGTGACATTCACCATCTCTGTCGCCTGACACATCGCCTTCGCGAGCAAGCCCGCTCCCACAAGGGTTCGTCTGGTTAGCTGGCCTTTTTGTCGGCCATGACCTGGGGGTAGAAGCGCTTGATCGCCAGGTCCGCGTTATCGATCAGGGTCATGCAGGCCCATACACCCCGCGCGGAATCCCGGGCCGCGATGGCGTCGGCCATGTCTTTGTGGATTGGCAAGGTTCGGCGCAGTTCGTCCGGGTCGGCGGCAGACACTTCGAAAGACACTGCCAGTAACGCGCCGAGGGCCGGGACCATTTGTTCGATGAATTGATTGTGGCTGGCGGCGAGAATGCACTCGTGAAAGAACTGGTCGGCGCGGTTGTAATCAATGCCGCTGTCCACTGCCCGTTCCAGCGCGTTATAGGCCTGGAGTATGGCTTGCACTTGTTCCACCGTCGCCCGCTCGCAGGCCCAGCGCACCGCCATGGGTTCGATGGTGCGGCGCAGATCGAGCAAGTCGTCGACGAAGTTTTCCGGTAAGCCACTGCGCGACAGCCAGCCGACAACTTGCGGATCAAAGAGATTCCAGCGCCGCACCGGCAATACGCGTGTGCCGACCTTCGGCCCGACTTCAAGCATGCCTTTGGCCACCAGGGTTTTGATGGCTTCGCGGATGACCGTACGACTGACACCGAGCTGCTCGCCCAAATCGGCTTCGACCTTGATGGTTTCGCCGGGTTTTACCTGGCCGGCAGCAATCCAGCAACCTAGCCAGTCGACCGTCGACGCATGAAAACTGCTGGACATGGGCACCTCATCGAGCGGTGATAAAAAACAAACGATGCAAAGCCGTTCGCGATGGGTGTCCACGCTAATCATCATATGATTGGGTGTCAATTGGATTTTCAGCTGCCCCGCCCATACAGACATGGCTGTTCGTCCGAATCCTGCTCGAAGCGCTTTGATCCCATCCACTTTGTAAACTACGGTTAGCCGCAACAGATCAGGCAGTCAGCGATCTGCTCCCCTTCAAATCCGCTATTGATAGGTATGAACATGGACATGGATGCGTCTACGAAATACCCCATTGTGTTGGTTCACGGTCTTTTCGGCTTCGATAAAATCGCCGGTTATCCCTACTTCTTCGAAATCGAGGAAGCCCTGGAACGCGCCGGCGCCCAGGTGTTTGCCGTCAATATTCCAACCGTCAACGGTAATGAGGAACGCGGTGAAAAACTGCTCGAACACGTCAACCGCATTTTGCTGGAAACCGGAGCTGCCAAGGTCAATCTGATCGGCCATAGCCAAGGCCCCCTGGCCGCACGCTACGTAGCAGCCCTGCACCCGGAAAAAGTCGCGTCGGTCACCTCGGTCAGTTGCCCCAATCATGGCTCGGAGATTGCCGACCAATTGCACAAGGCGCTGACGCCCGGAGAGTTGCCCAAAGCCTTCGTACTGGCCCTGCTGGGCGCCGTCGGCACCTTCATTTCGCTGATCAGCGGCCATCCGGAAAACCCGATTGACGCTGAGGCGGCATTCCAATCGCTGACCAGCGCAGGGTTGGCGGCCTTCAATCGCAAGTACCCACAAGGGGTGCCAAAGGTTTGGGGCGGCGAAGGCAACGAAGTTGAAAACGGCGTGTATTACTATTCCTGGAGCGGGATCGTGCAGAACTTCCAAAGTCTGCAACCACTCGACCCGAGTCATTTGAATTGTATCGTGCTATCGAAGCTGTTTTATAAAGAGGAAAACGCCAACGATGGGCTGGTCGGCCGCTACAGCTCGCACTTGGGCAAAGTGATTCGCTCGGATTACCCGATGGACCACTTTGATGCAGTCAATCAGATAGCCGGAGTCGACAGCTGGAACGTGAGCCCGGTCAGGCTCTACCTGGAACATGCAGAGCGACTCAAGAGCAAAGGTTTGTAAGCAAAAAAAACGGCCCGTTGAAATAACGGGCCGTTTTTTTTACAGCACAGAAGCACAGCGCGTTACGGCTCAAGTCCGATAGGGAAGAACTCGCCACCGCTCCACACGCCCAACCAACGCTGCCCGTCGATTTCACGACTCACCGCCAGCTCCACCAGTTGGTAGAACACGTTGCGATGGATCAGCGCTTCAAGGTTGGTACGTACATGCACGTACGGCGCGGGCTCCTGAGTGACCGGATCGATCACCACACGCATAGGGTGCTCGGCGCCGGCATCGGCCGTTTCATCGACGTTGGTGGTAAAGCGCAAGACCTGAGCTTCACCCTCGCCTTCGACCTCCACAGCAATCGCCACGAACGGCGCATCGTCAACCTTGATGCCAACCTTTTCGACCGGGGTAATCAGAAAGTAATCATCGCCATCGCGGCGAATAATGGTGGAGAACAGCTTGACCATCGGCTTGCGCCCGATCGGCGTGCCCAGGTAATACCAGGTGCCATCGCGGGCGATGCGCATGTCGATATCGCCGCAGAAGTCGGGGTTCCACAAGTGGACGGGCGGCAAGCCTTTGGTTTTGGGGATTTGCCCCAACAGGTCGTTGGCTTTTTGCGGGCCACTCATGGCGTTCTCCTATGAATTACTGGTCGCTGAGCCCCAGCAGGCTACGAGCGTATTGCTCCAGCGGCGGGCCCAGCAAGTCTTCTGGCTTGTTGTCGTGGAACGTCAGTAAACCGCCACGACTTTTGATACGTGCAGTATCAATCAAATACTGGGTGCTGGTCTCGATCAACATGATTTGAATCACGCCGTTGTCGATGCCGAGGCGATCCACGTGCTCCTGGTCGAGCCATTCGTCCGAGTTGCCGATGCGGTCGTCGGCCTTGGCGAAACGCGTGTAAAGCAGGTAATGGGCGCCAGCGGCACGGGCTTCGCCCATGGCAGCGTCGAGGCCTTCCGGCGCACGGGCGCGGCGGACCATCGGGAAATATTCGATAAAGCCGTTGAAGGCTTCCTCGGCCACCACGTTAGGACGCGGGTAGGCATTGCCCGGTGGGACGAAAGCACCCTGGGCGATGTAGATGAACGAGTCCGGCTGAATGCGAAAGTTATTCACACGACGGCTGTCGCTGTGGTCCAGCAGGCCCGCGTCGCTCATGTGGTAGCGAGTCCCTTCGGCCATATCGCTGACATTCATGCAGCCACCAAGCGCCAAAACGGCCAGCAGCAAAACCAGGCTACGCATCCTACCCTCCAGAGGCCGGTGACGGAAAACCGGCGAATGGCCATGGGATGCAGCTTCCGCGCCAGCTCAAGATAGCGTCGCCTGATAGATTGCAATCGCGGGCAAGCCACGCTCCCACAGGTTTTCACAGTACCTGTGGGAGCGTGGCTTGCCCGCGATAACTTTGGATCAGCCGCCGATGATTTTCATGATGGTCGCGCCACCAGAGAACGCCACTTCCTGTTTGTCCCCCAACGCCTTGACCAGCAGTCGCTGCAACGCCGGTAGCGCCTGGTGACGAGGCTTGTCCAGCAGGTCGCCGACATAGTGGCGATTGCTTGACGACAGGCAGCCATGCAGCCAGCCAGTGGACGACAAGCGTAGACGCGAACAGGTGCGGCAGAACGGAACGCTTTCGTTGGCGATCACGCCGAAGTGTCCCAGCCCCGGAATCTGGTAACGCACCGCCGTAGCATCGACCGGCGCATCGGCCTGAAGGTACTCGTAGCGCTCACCGATCAGGCTCAGTAATTGCTGAAGGCTGACGAATTGCTGCAGAAAAGCGTTGGAGTCGGTGGCCAGGTGGCCCATGCGCATCAACTCGATGAAGCGCAACTCGTAGCCACGCTCCAGGCAGTAGTCGAGCAATGGCATTACCTGATCGAGGTTCTGCCCACGCAACGGCACCATATTGACCTTGATTTTCATGCCGGCCGCGGCGGCTTGGCCCATGCCGTCGAGAACGGTCGCCAGATCACCGCCGCGCGCAATACTGCGAAAAGCGCTGGCATCCAGGGTATCGAGGGAAACGTTGATGCGCCGAATGCCGGCATCCACCAGCAATGGCAACTTCTTCGCCAGCAACTGACCATTGGTGGTCAAGCTGATGTCCGCCAGCCCCATCTGCCCGACGGCGGTCATGAAGGATTCGAGTTTGGGACTGACCAGCGGCTCGCCACCGGTAATGCGCAAACGCTCAATGCCCGCGGCCTCGATCAGATAGGCCACGCCGCGTGCCATGGCCTCCGCCGACAATTCATCCTGCGCAGCCACCAGCCGCTTGCCATTGGGCACGCAGTAGGTACAAGCGTAATTACAGGCGGAGGTCAGACTAATCCGCAAATTGCGAAAACGCCTGCCTTGACGGTCAACGATCATGGATCACTCCGGCGAAAGAAGATTCGAACGCGCAAAACTTGACTCACAAATCAAGTTTTAGCAAGCCCTATGCCTGAGTATATTCCTGCGGTACTGCGCCATGTACTAAATCATGGCGCAATAAGGCAACTGAATGGTTCAGCTGCTCGGCGTGTCGGTATCGCGCTTGCGCTTGTTGCCCATGCGCACGCCGATGTCCATCAGGAACTGGAAGAAACCTTCCTGATCTTCCAGCACATTGCTCCAGAACGGCGAGTGATACAGCGCCACGGCGCCGTGCACCAGCGCCCAGGCCGCGCAGTAATGGAAGTAAGGCGGCACGTCTTCGAGCTTGCCTTCGCTGATCCGGCCCTTGATCAGCAGGGTCAGGCGTTCGAAGTTCGAGGCGCGGATCTTGTGCAGTTCCTCGACCATCTCCGGCACCTGGTTGCCCTTGACCACCTTTTCTTCCAGGCGATCGAACAATCGATAGCGTTGCGGATCGCGCATACGGAATTCGAAATAGGCCCGGGACAGGGCTTCCTTGTCCTTATCGACATCGGCCGAATGCAACAGCTCGTTCAAATCGCGCTCGTAATCGAGCATCAGGCGCAGATAGATTTCCGCCTTGGATTTGAAGTGCTTGTAGATCGTGCCTTTGCCGATACCGACGGCATCAGCAATCATCTCGACGGTGACACTGTCTTCACCTTGTTCGAGGAACAGCTTGAGCGCGGTATCGAGAATTTCTTGCTCGCGGCGACGAAACTCACGGACCTTACGAGGTTCTTTATGCATAAGAAAAGGTCTGTAGGGGTCAAAATTCGAAGCCGCGTATTATGCCTAACTTACGCCAAAATGCACGGATCATCCGACCATATATGTGTTTCTTGATGAATTCGCGCAACCTCGCCGGTTGATGAGAACTCAACCGAAGCGCGCGTATTCCAAATTTGTTTAAAAACCCGACCAGCTAAACTGGACTCGGCGCAATACTGATCAATACTTCAACTGTCGGCGAGGCATCTCCCCCAAGTGTCGCGCCGATGAAGGTACCAAAGGATTGCGTGCCTTTGTTTTACTCCTAATGGTCTTAACCCGGATTCACCCCCCAGAACCCGGGTTTTTTTTGCCTGCGATTCAGCGGCCAAAATCCCATAGGCTGCGATCTTTTCTAACGTTACACCGATGCCCCGACGTGCGCCAACGGGAACAAACGCTTGAAATTCTCGGTGGTCTGCTCGGCAAATCGCTCGTAGGTCTCACCTCGCAACATTGCCAGAAATTCTGCTACCTCACGCACGTACTGCGGCAGATTCGGTTTGCCGCGATAAGGGATTGGCGCCAGGTACGGCGAGTCGGTTTCCACCAACAACCGGTCAGCCGGCACCTTGCTGGCCACATCCCGCAGGGCATCGGCATTGCGAAAAGTGACAATACCGGACAAGGAAATGTAATACCCCATGTCCAGCGCAGCCTTGGCCATCTCCCAGTCTTCGGTGAAGCAATGCAGCACACCCGCCTGAGGCAGCGCCGCTTCGCGTAGCAGCTCAAGGGTATCGGCCCGCGCGCCACGGGTATGGATGATCACCGGTTTGCCGGTCTGCCCCGCCGCTTGCAGGTGCAGACGGAACGATTCCTGTTGCAACGTTGCTGCTTCCGGCTCGTAGTGATAATCCAGACCGGTTTCACCGATCGCCACCACCCGCGGATGATTGAGTTCGTGCAACAGCCAATCCAGCGCCGGCGCGGCACCCGGCTGCACATCGAGTGGATGCACACCGACCGAACAGTCGACATCGTCGTAACGTTCGGCCAGGGCTTTGACGTCGGCGGCGTTATCGGCGCTGACGCCAATACACAGGAAGTGCCCCACCCCGCGCGCACGGGCCGCATCGAGCGCGGCGTCGAGGGAGCCGTCGTGGGCGGTGAGGTCGAGGCGATCAAGGTGACAATGGGAATCTACGAGCATAAAAGGGCTGCAACTTACATCGTATGAGTGGGACGGTCGGACTTCAGGGCTCCGGCCAGATGGGTTTCGATTCGACTGCGCGCGGTGTTGTCGCCTTCGTTGAATTGCACGCCAACCCCGGCGGCACGGTTGCCCTGGGCACCTTTGGGGGTGATCCAGGTGACCTTGCCGGCGACCGGAATCTTTTCCGGTTCGTCCATCAGGTGCAGCAACATGAAGACCTCATCGCCCAACTTGTAGCTTTTGTTGGTCGGGATAAACAGGCCACCGTTCTTGATGAATGGCATGTAGGCCGCGTAGAGCACGGCCCTGTCCTTGATGGTCAAGGACAAAATGCCATTTCGCGGCCCCGGACTGATGGGTTCATTCATGCTGACCTCCACTGTCTGATGATCAGAGTCTAGGCTCAGACAGTCACTTCTGGGTAGGCAAAGATACCCATTGCACCAACAGCGCCTCCAGCAACAACGCAGGATTGAGGTTGGCTTTGCTCATCACTTTCTGCCGCTGGGCGAGAATCCAGTCCTGGATATTCAGGACTTTGTCCTGTGCGGATTTCTGCGCCAGGTATTGAATCACCTTGCGCATGTCTGCCAGCCCCAGCCCTGCTTCATCCTGAGTCAATTGATAACGCAGGATCAGGCTCGACCAGTCGCAGAACCAATCGAACAGCAGCAACATGGGAATGGTTTTCCACTCCTCGGCCAGTTGCGTCGGCGATTGCTGCTGCTTGAGCAGTTTCTTTACGCCTTCAACCACCAGAGCCCGCTGCTCGCGCACGCCTTGCGCCTGCAATTTGACCGCGGCCAATGGCGAACCGGCGGCGAGGGTCAGCAGTTCAATGCGCTCTTCTTCCGAACAGTCCGGCAAAGCGCTGGCCAGCCAAGCCAGACTCATCGCTTCACTCGGCAACGGACAGGCTTGCTGCACGCAACGGCTCTTGATGGTCGGCAGCAGACGGCTGGTCTGATGGCTGACCAACAGCAAAACGGTATTGCCAGACGGCTCT
Organism: Pseudomonas farris; assembly: GCF_019145235.1. Classification (GTDB taxonomy): domain Bacteria; phylum Pseudomonadota; class Gammaproteobacteria; order Pseudomonadales; family Pseudomonadaceae; genus Aquipseudomonas; species Aquipseudomonas farris. Next base: position 140,866 of record NZ_JAHSTV010000001.1, read on the forward strand.
TCAAGGCTTTTCAGCAAGGCGTTGGCGGCGTTGATGTTCATCGATTCGACTGGCTCGATCAGCACCACTTTGCGACCGCCCATTTGCGCGGTCTGAACCACGAAGCTGACCAGATCACGCACCTGATCGACCTTGATCGCCTTGTCTGCTTCTTCCGGCTCCAGGATGTAGTTATCGGGGTGACTGCCGGCCTTCAGCAACAAGCAGGATTTGCACTCACCGCAGGCGTCTTGGGCGGTCGGGCGCTGACACAACAAATGAGCCATCAGACGCTCGGCCAGCGCACGCTTGCCGATCCCGGCCGGGCCATGCAGCAAATAGGCGTGAGCGTGCTGGGCACGGCCGGCCAATTGCTGCCAGAGACTGTCCTGCCATGGATAGGCTTCAGCCACGGGTCAGCTCCAGCAGACGTGGCAACAAGGCGTCCAGAGACTGCTGAACCTGTGCCAGCGGCTGAGCGGCATCCACCAGGACATAACGCGCAGGATCCGCTTTGGCACGCTCAAGGAAGGCTGTGCGCACCGCATCGAAAAACGCTCGGCCTTCGAGCTCGAAGCGATCCAGGCGACCCCGGGCGCTGGCGCGGGCCAGGCCCACTTCTACCGGCAGATCGAAGATCAGCGTCAAGTCCGGGCGCAGATCGCCCTGAACAAATGTTTCGAGGGTCGCGATGCGCTCCAGTGACAAACTACGACCACCGCCTTGGTAGGCATAGGTCGAATCGGTGAAGCGATCGCACAGGATTACCGCGCCACGGGCCAGCGCCGGACGGATCACCTCGGCCAGATGCTGGGCTCGCGCGGCGAACACCAACAGCAGCTCGGTGTCGGGATTCATGACCTCATCGACCGGCGCCAACAGCACGTCACGGATCCGTTCGGCCAAGGGCGTGCCGCCGGGCTCCCGGGTCAACACCACCTCGATCCCGGCAGCACGCAGACGTTCGGCCAGGTATTCGCGATTGGTGCTCTTGCCGGCGCCTTCCGGGCCTTCCAGGGTAATAAACAAGCCAGTCACAGGCAGTCCTTAGTCAGAGTCATTGCGGGCTTTGCGGCGCGGGCGCATCCGCTTCGGGTGCTGGCGCAGGTTCTTGTGCAGGCTCTTGTTCAGAGCCTTGCACGGAGTCTTGCGGCGCTACTGGCGGCATTTCTTCGGGCGCCGTATTGGGCGAAGCCGCCGGGATTGGCGCCTGGCTATCCTCCGTCGACGGCGTAACAGTCGGCTCAGGGCTGGACCGGTAATCGGCACGTCGATTGATCTGGAACTCGCGCACCGCATTGTTGTGGGCGTCCAGATCATCGGAGAACACGTGGCTGCCATCACCGCGCGCGACAAAATACAGGCTGTTGCCGTCCGCCGGATTCAACGCCGCATGGATCGCTTCGCGGCCCACCATCGCAATCGGCGTCGGCGGCAGACCAGCAATCATGTAAGTGTTATACGGCGTCGGCTCCTTGAGATGAGCGCGGGTCAACTTGCCGTTGTAACGATCACCCAAACCGTAAATCACGGTCGGATCAGTCTGCAGCAGCATGCCCATCTCCATGCGCCGCACGAACACGCCGGCGATCTGCCGACGCTCCTGCGGCACACCGGTTTCCTTTTCCACCAGCGAGGCCATGATTAGCGCCTGATAGGGCTCGGTGTAAGGGACGTCAGCAGCGCGCTGGTTCCATTCCTTGGCGAGAACCTCGTCGAGGCGGTCGTAAGCTTTCTTGAGCAGATCGGCGTCGGTCATGCCCCGCACGAAACGATACGTATCGGGGAAGAATCGTCCTTCCGGAAAAATCCCGCTGTGCCCGAGTTTGTCCATCACTTGGCTGTCGCTCAGACCGTTGAGGGTCTGCTCGAGTTTTTCATCCTTGGCCAGGGCCGCGCGAACCTGATGGAAATTCCAGCCTTCGACCAGCGTCAGGCTGTACTGCACCATTTCTCCGCGCTTCCACAGGTCGATCAGCCCGTTGACTGTCATACCGGGCACCATGCGGTATTCGCCGCTGTGCAGCGGTTGTCCTGCCAGGTTGAAGCGCCAATACACACGCAGCCAGAAAGCGTCTTTGATGACGCCATCGGCTTCAAGTCGAAGGAAGGTGCGGTTTGGCGTAGTGCCTTTGGGCACTTCCAGCAGCTCTTCCTGGGCGATGTTCAGCGGCTGTTCCAGCGCCGAATCGATTTTCCAGGCGCAAGCGCCCGCCAACAGCCCCGCCAGAACCAATCCGGTTTCCAGCAGCAGCAAGAATTTACGTCTCACGAATCAAGCATCCAGTAGCGCACGAGCAATGGTTTGGAGTTTACGGGTGAGCGGCCCAACCGGCCAGCTCAGTGCGGCATAGGCGCGCACCGGCCAAACGCCATACACGCTGTTGCAGACAAAGACCTCGTCAGCCCATTGCAGCTGCTCGAGGGTGATATCGGTGATTTGCGTGGCAATCCCCAATGACTTGGCTTGAAACAATAATTCGGCACGCATCACACCCGCCACGCCACAGCGTTTGAGATTGGCGGTTACCAGCACGCCATCGCGCACCAGGAACAGATTGCTGAACACGCCTTCGATCACCCGCCCGACCTGATCCAGCATCAAGCCTTCGGCATGCTCGGTGTCCTGCCATTCGGAACGGGCGATGACCTGCTCCAGACGATTCAAATGCTTGAGACCGGCGAGCAATGGCTGTTTGGAAAGCCGTGTCGCACAAGGAAACAGACGAACACCCTGCTCCGCATGAACAGCCGGATAAGCTGCAGGAGGATTGCCTTGCAGAATGCGTCGAGCCTGAGCCGAGGGATCGGCGGCGTAACCGCGCAGGCTGTCACCGCGGGTGAGGATGAGTTTGAGCACGCCCTCGCCCAGCGCGGTGGCATAGGCCAGCAGCTCCTCGCGAATCAATTCATGATCGGCGGCAATCGCCAAGCGCGAACAACCCTCCGCCAGACGCGACAAATGTCGATCCAGCAGCAGCGGCTGCCCGCTCTTGACCGTGATGGTCTCGAACAGACCATCACCGTAAGCCAGGCCGCGATCCTTCAGCGACAAAGCGTCAGCCGGTTGACCGTCGACCCAGCTGTCCATCAGTCAGCGAACCGGCGGAACACCAGCGAGCCATTGGTACCGCCAAATCCGAAGGAGTTGGACAGCACCACGTCGATATCCATGCCACGCGCGGTGTGGGGTACGAAGTCGAGGTCGCAACCTTCGTCCGGCTCATCGAGGTTGATGGTCGGCGGTGCTACCTGGCTGTTGATTGCCAGTACACTGAAAATCGCCTCGACCGCGCCCGCCGCACCCAACAGGTGACCGGTCATGGACTTGGTCGAACTGACCGCCAGCCTATAGGCGTGATCGCCGAACACGGACTTGATCGCACAGGCTTCGGCGAGGTCGCCCGCCGAGGTCGAAGTGCCGTGGGCGTTGATGTATTGAACCTGATCGCCATTGATCTTCGCATCGCGCAAGGCATTGGTGATGCAACGTGCAGCACCCGCGCCATCAGCCGGTGGCGAGGTCATGTGGTAAGCATCGCCACTGGTGCCGAAACCGATCAACTCGGCGTAGATGGTCGCGCCACGGGCCTTGGCGTGCTCCAGTTCTTCGAGCACCAGTGCGCCGGCACCGTCGGACAGCACGAAGCCATCACGGCCCTTGTCCCATGGACGGCTGGCACGGGTCGGCTCGTCGTTGCGGGTCGACAGTGCGCGGGAGGCACCGAAGCCGCCCATGCCCAGACCACACGCGGCCATCTCGGCACCACCGGCGATCATGACGTCGGCTTCGTCGTACATGATGTTGCGTGCAGCCATGCCGATGCAGTGCGTACCGGTGGTACACGCCGTGGCGATGGCGTAGTTAGGTCCCTGTGCGCCCAAGTGGATGGACAGGAAACCGGAAATCATATTGATGATCGAGCCAGGCACGAAAAACGGAGAGATCCGTCGTGGGCCGGAATCATGCAGCGTACGGCTGGTTTCTTCGATATTGGTCAGACCGCCAATACCCGAGCCCATGGCCACGCCAATCCGCTCGCGGTTAGCGTCGGTGACCTCAAGACCTGCATTACGCACGGCTTGAAAACCTGCAGCCAGACCGTATTGAATGAACAGGTCGAGTTTGCGAGCTTCCTTGACCGACAGGTATTCCTCGACATTGAAGCCCTTTACCGAGCCGCCAAAACGGGTGGAATAGGCAGAAAGGTCGGTGTGTTCGATCAGACCAATGCCACTGCGGCCAGCCAGAATGCCCTGCCAGCTGCTCGGCACATCCGTGCCCAGTGGCGACAACATACCCATACCGGTGACTACGACGCGTCTACGCGACACAGCACTCTCCTTTTTCAAATGACGACTTTGCATCAGGCCTAAAGAAAAAACCGCACGCCATGATGGCAGTGCGGTTTTTCCATGACAGCGAGCGACGACTAAAAACTATTACGCCTGGTGGCTGGTAACGTAGTCGATTGCTGCTTGTACAGTAGTGATCTTCTCAGCTTCTTCGTCAGGGATTTCGGTCTCGAATTCCTCTTCCAGAGCCATCACCAGCTCAACGGTGTCAAGGGAGTCGGCACCCAGGTCTTCAACGAAGGAAGCAGTGTTGACCACTTCTTCTTCTTTAACGCCCAGTTGCTCAGCAACGATTTTCTTGACGCGCTCTTCGATGGTGCTCATACCTTGTTTTCACTCCTAATGGACAAATTCAGGCAGCTGGCCGGTGGGTAAGTGTATAGAAAGACTTTTCAGTTTTTCAACTGAAAGCTTCACTCCTCAAACCCGGCGACCCTCTGTCTATAAATAGATTGCAGCTTTATAACGGATTTTAGACAGCTCGTATGACATTTTTTTGAAGCAATCCGTCACATTTAACTCATGTACATCCCGCCGTTCACCGGGATTGTAGCCCCAGTAACGTAAGCCGCACCGTCGGATGCAAGAAAAGCGACCACAGACGCGATCTCTTGAGCTTGCCCCAGACGACCCAGCGGAATCTGCGTCTGCAAGGCTTCACGCTGCGCCTCGGGCAGTTCACGGGTCATATCGGTGTCGATGAACCCAGGGGCCACCGAGTTTACCGTAATCGAACGCGAACCGACTTCACGCGCCAGTGCACGGCTGAAACCTTCCAGACCGGCCTTGGCGGCAGCGTAGTTTACTTGGCCTGCGTTGCCCATGGCACCCACAACCGAACCAATACTGATAATTCGTCCCCAACGGGCTTTTGTCATGCCGCGCAAAACACCCTTGGACAGGCGGAACAGACTGTTCAGATTGGTATCTACGACGTCATGCCATTCGTCATCTTTCATGCGCATCATCAGGTTATCGCGGGTGATACCGGCATTATTGACCAGGATCGCCGGCGCACCGAATTGCTCCTGAATGCTCGCCAGCACGGCCGCTACGGACTCGTCGCTGGTGACATTGAGTTCCAGGCCAGTGCCCTGAATACCATTTTCTTTCAGGGTAGCAGCGATACGCTCAGCCCCCGAAGCGGAAGTCGCGGTGCCGATAACAATGGCACCCTGACGACCCAATTCCAGAGCGATAGCCTGGCCGATACCACGGCTGGCACCGGTGACCAATGCAACTTTACCTTGCAGACTCATGCAAGCTTCTCCTTGTTCAGGCCAGCGCTGCACGGGCGGCAGCGAAAGCGTCTGGGGTATTGAGGTTAGAGGTCGACACGCCTTCGGCGCAACGTTTGTTCAAACCGGCAAGTACTTTGCCAGGGCCGCATTCGACCAGTTCGGTCGCGCCCTTGGCAGCCAGCGCCTGGACCGACTCGACCCAGCGTACAGGCTTGTAGAGCTGTTCAAGCAGATCGCGCTTGAGGGTTTCCAGATCGGCCGGCACGTTGGCGCTGACGTTCTGTACTACAGGAATCTGCGGTGCCTGCCAGTCGATCGCGGCGATCGATTCGGCGAACCGCTCAGCGGCTGGGCGCATCAATTCGCAATGAGACGGCACGCTGACCGGCAATGGCATGGCGCGCTTGGCGCCACGTGCCTTGCAGCCTTCGATGGCGCGCTCGACCGCAGCCTTCGCACCGGCGATCACTACCTGGCCCGGGGAGTTGAAGTTGACCGCGCTAACCACTTCGCCCTGCGCCGCTTCGGCACAGGCTGCCAGCACGTCGGCATCTTCCAGACCCAGGATTGCAGCCATGCCGCCCTGTCCGGCCGGAACGGCCTCTTGCATCAACTGACCGCGACGCTCTACCAGCTTCACTGCGTCGCCCAGGCTCAGGCTGCCCGCAGCCACCAGGGCGCTGTATTCGCCCAGGCTGTGACCGGCAACGTAAGCCGGACGCGCGCCGCCTTCAGCCAGCCACAGGCGCCACAAGGCGATCGAGGCGGTCAGAATGGCCGGCTGGGTTTTATCGGTTTGATTGAGTTGTTCTTCCGGCCCTTGCTGGGTCAGTGCCCACAGGTCGTAACCCAGAGCATCGGAAGCTTCTTTGAATGTTTCGAGGACCACCGGATGTTGCGCGCCCAACTCGGCCAACATGCCGAGGGACTGCGAACCCTGTCCTGGAAAGACGAATGCGAGGGAAGCAGACATGTAACAAGCCCCTAATGATCTTGTCGTCGGAGAATTGACGTCCCGCTTGTGGAACGCAAGAAACTCACAGTTGGATGGCCCATTGAACTGAGCGGTCACATTTAAGCATTGTCCGACGAAAACACCTAAGGCAACAAATCTTCCAGGCGCCCATGAAGCCGCTCCGGCAAGTTTTCCTGGATCTCGATCAACGCGCGTTGAATCGCACTCTGAAAACCCTGCACCCCCGCCGAACCGTGGCTTTTCACGACAATTCCCTGCAAACCGAGGAAACTTGCGCCGTTATGGCGTGCCGGCGCCAGCTCGGCCTGCAAACGTTTCATCAGCGGCAGCGCCAATGCGCCCACCACTTTCGACGCGAAATTTTTCTTGAATAACGCCTCAATGCGCCCGGCAATCATGGTCGCCAAGCCTTCGCTGGACTTGAGCAGGATATTGCCGACAAAGCCGTCACACACCACCACATCCGCCTCGCCACGGTACAAACCGTCACCTTCGACAAACCCGATGTAGTTGATGCCCCGAGCACTCTGCAACAAGGTGGCCGCCAGCTTGACCTGCTGATTGCCCTTGATGTCTTCGGTGCCGATGTTTAGCAATGCGACCCTTGGGCGAACGATGCCCAGGGTTTCTGCCGCGACCGAGCCCATCACGGCAAACTGCAATAAGTGCTCGGCACTGCAATCGACGTTGGCACCCAGATCGAGCAACTGGCAGTAGCCCTTCTGCGTCGGAATGGCCGCGATCATTGCCGGCCGATCGATGCCAGGCAACGTCTTGAGCACAAACCGTGACAACGCCATCAGCGCACCGGTGTTACCCGCACTGACGCAGGCCTGGGCCTTGCCGTCTCGCACCAATTCCAACGCCACGCGCATCGACGAATCGGGCTTGCCGCGCAAGGCCTGGGCAGGTTTTTCGTCCATGGTGATGATTTCGGACGCCGGCGCAATCGACAGGCGCGCGCGATCCACAGCCGATTGGCTGGCGAGCAATTCTTCAAGAAGGGAGGGTTGACCGACGAGGGTCAGGTGCAGCGAGGGTGTAGCAGACAGGCAAGCAAGGCTGGCCTGAACAATGCTGCGGGGACCGAAGTCCCCGCCCATTGCGTCAATCGCGATGACTTGAGCGGACAAGGATTACTCGTCAGCGCCCTTGTCGATCACTTTACGACCACGGTATACGCCTTCTGGCGATACGTGGTGACGCAGGTGAACTTCACCGGTGGTTTTTTCTACAGACAGGGTGCTAGCCTCGAGAGCGTCGTGCGAACGACGCATGTCACGGGCAGAGCGGGATTTTTTGTTCTGCTGAACAGCCATAATTGATTAACTCCTAAACGTTTGGGTCACGCTTTAACTGCGCCAATACACTGAACGGGTTGGACCGCGTTACCTCGTCCTCGCTCGGTTCGGGCTCATCGAGACCCGCCGGCTGCTGGCATTCTTCCGGATGATGAGCAGGCACAATGGGCAAGGCGAGCAGAAGCTCCTCCTCGATCAGTGACTGCAGATCCAAAGGATCTTCGCCCAGTTCCAGCACGTCATAACCTTTCGGCAACGACTGGGTATTCGCACCCTCCTTCACCACAGCATAACTGCATTCGCTATGGATCGGCAGGGTGACCAGCTCAAGACAACGCTGGCAAACCATTTTGACTTCGGTGTCGATAAAGCTGTGAATTACCACAGATTTACGTTCATCTCGTTCAAAAACGAATTTAGCCTGCACCGTACCGACAGTATCGGAAAGCGGGTCGCAGAGTCTCTCCAAATCGGCCAGCAGCAGTTCACCTTGAAGGGTGGTGCCACGGTCAGCCAATTTGCGCGGGTCAACGTGAGGTGGAATCGGGTCATTCAACATAGGCGCAGCATTATAGGGATGCCCCCAGCCATGTCAAAGGAAATTCAGCCCTGTCCGTCACTTGAGCCTGCGCTAGAATTCGCCCCTGCCCTTTGGAGATGCGCATGCTGCCTTTATTACTCGCTTCAAGCTCGGCGTATCGCCGGGAATTATTGGCCCGCTTGCAGCTGCCGTTCACCTGCAGCTCGCCGGATATCGACGAAAGCCACCGTCCGGACGAGTCAGCCGTCGAACTGGTAAAGCGTCTCGCCAAAGAAAAAGCCCGCGCACTTGCAGGCAGTCATCCAGCCCATCTGATCATCGGCTCGGATCAGGTCGCCGTACTCGGCGAGCGGATTATCGGCAAACCTCACACCTTCGAAAAGGCCCGCGAACAACTGCTGGCATCCAGCGGTGCGAGCGTGACTTTCCTGACCGGCCTGGCACTGCTCAACAGCCAAACTGGCCACTGCCAGGTCGATTGCGTGCCCTTCACCGTACACATGCGCACACTCGACGCAGCGCGCATCGAACGCTACCTGCGCGCCGAACAGCCCTACGACTGCGCTGGCAGCTTCAAGGCCGAAGGTTTGGGGGTGAGCCTGTTTCAAAGCACCGAAGGCCCTGACGCCACCAGCCTGATCGGCCTGCCGCTGATTCGCTTGATCGATATGCTGTTGGCTGAAGGTGTGCAGATACCCTAAAGATCTTTTGATCTGAAAAAAAACCGGCCACGCAGGCCGGTTTCTTTATGCAGCCAGAAGATCAGCGCAGCGAAGGCCCTTGAAAGCCCATCCACATCGCCAAATGCTCAGCCACGCTGGAGCCGAGCTTTTTCGAGAAGCGATCGAACGGCGATTCCTCAACAGTGAAATCCACCAACTCTTTCTCGCCGATCACATCACGGGCAACCGAACTGGCATTGCCCAGACCATCGATCAAGCCCAGCGACAGCGCTTGCTCGCCGGACCAGACCAGCCCGGAGAACAGCTCCGGATGATCTTTATCCTTCAGGCGATCACCACGACCCTTCTTGACGCTGCTGATGAACTGCTGATGAGTGGTATCGAGCACGCTCTGCCAGAATTGGGTTTCCGCAGGCTTCTGCGGCTGGAACGGATCGAGGAACGATTTGTGCTCACCGGAGGTGTAGGTACGACGCTCTACGCCCAACTTCTCCATGGTCCCGACAAAACCGTAACCGGCCGCTGTCACACCGATGGAACCTACCAGGCTCGCCTTGTCGGCGTAGATCTGATCCGCGGCGCTAGCGATGTAGTAGGCACCGGAAGCGCCCAGATCCGAGATCACCGCATAAACCTTGGTATCTGGATTCAGGCCGCGCAAACGACGGATCTCGTCGTAGACATAACCCGACTGCACCGGACTGCCGCCAGGGCTGTTGATCCGCAGAATCACACCCTTGACCTTCTTGTCCTCGAAGGCTGCACGCAGACTGCCGACGATATTGTCGGCACTGGCCGGCTCTTTGTCGGCAATCATGCCTGTTATATCGATCAGCGCCGTGTAGCCAGAGCCGAGGCTCGCGCCCTTCTCCATGCCTATCAACGGCGATAACAGAATCAACGCGCCGAGCAGGTACAAAAAAGTCAGCGACTTGAAGAATATCCCCCAGCGACGGGACCGGCGCTGTTCCTGCACACCAGCCAGCAGGGTTTTTTCCAGCAGCTTCCAGCTTTTCTCGTCACCGCTTTCCGCACTCGCCTTGGCGGGCGCTTTCCATTCGTCGGTCATGCCATGTACCCCAGCAAAAAAACCAATTAAACCCGCTGATTCAGCCAGGCGTGCAACTCTGAAAAACGATCAATGGCCAGTCTCGGCTCAAATAGCTTCAAGGCGTCGATCGATTGAGCGCCATAGCTAACTGCCACTGAATCCATGCCCGCATTGCGCGCCATCTGCAGATCGAACGACGAATCGCCGACCATCAGCGCTTGCTCCGGACGAACCTCGCAATGGGCGAGAATCTGCTCAAGCATCAACGGATGCGGTTTACTGGCGGTTTCGTCAGCAGCACGGGTGATATCGAAATAATCTTCCCAACCGTGAGACTTCAGCACCCGATCCAGCCCACGACGAGCCTTGCCGGTCGCTACTGCCAGATGATACCCCTCGACACGAAACGCTTCGAGAGACTCGATAACGCCCTCAAACAGTGGCGAAGGCACGGCCTCCGCCGCAATGTAGTGATCCGCATAGTGTTGACGGAATGCTATCAGCTCGGTGTCGCCAATCTCGGGATACAGCGTGCGAATCGCTTCCGGCAAACCCAGACCGATAATGCCTTTGACGGCAAAATCATCACGCAACTGAAAACCGGACCGCTCGGACGCGACATGCATCGCCTCGACAATCCGACCAATGGAGTCAGCCAGCGTGCCGTCCCAATCGAAAATCAGCAGCTTGTAATCAGTAGGGTGCACTCAAGCGCTCCACGGTTTTGGCCCACATCTCGTCGACGGGCGCCTGCAACTTGAGCTCACCACCATCAGGCAGCGGCACAGTCAGCATGTAGGCGTGCAGGAACAGGCGCTTGCCGCCCAGATCACGAATCTCTTTGCTGAAACCCTCATCGCCGTACTTGGTATCACCAGCGATGCAATGCCCGGCATGCAGAGTATGGACGCGAATCTGGTGAGTGCGACCCGTGATCGGCTTGGCCTCGACCATAGTGGCGAAGTCACCGAAGCGACGCAGCACCTTGAACACGGTCACAGACTCCTTGCCCTCCTCCTCGTCCACCTCGACCATGCGCTCGCCGGAGCGCAGATTGCTCTTGCCCAGCGACGCACGGACTTGCTTGATCGAGGCCGCCCAGTTGCCGCGCACAAGCGCCATATAGCGCTTGTCGACGCCATCGCCGCGCAATGCCGTGTGCAAGTGGCGCAACATGCTGCGCTTTTTGGCAATCATCAGCAGGCCGGAGGTATCACGATCGAGACGATGAACCAGCTCGAGCTCCTTGCAATCCGGACGCAACTGACGAAAGGCTTCAATCACGCCGTAGGTCAAGCCACTGCCACCATGAACCGCAATGCCGCAAGGCTTGTTGACCACGATCAGCGCCTTGTCTTCGTAGACAATCGAGGCCTCGAGCCGCTGCAGCAGACCCTGGGCCAATGGCACGGGCTCGTCGCGCTCAGGCACGCGAACCGGTGGCACGCGCACGATATCGCCCGCCTGCAGCTTGTATTCGGGCTTGATCCGACCTTTGTTCACCCGCACTTCGCCCTTGCGCAAAATGCGATAAATCAAGGTCTTGGGCACGCCTTTGAGCCGAGCGAGAAGGAAGTTATCAATACGTTGGCCGGCATATTCCGGCGAGACCTCCAGCAGTTGTACGGCTGGGGTCGAAGGGGCAGTAGTCGTCATGGTGTGGATGATAACAATTTTTTATGGAATTGAAGCACTTAATCATTGCTGCTATAGTCGCGAACGCCGCCAAAAGTGGCCTGGACAGCGGACTAACGGTCAAAAACCGGCCCTGACCAACGCAATTCACGAGGACGAGAGGCCGTCCTACGGGGCTTTCGCTACGTAACGGCAGAGTTTTCAGTTGTAACGAGCGCAGGTGACATAAGGCCTGAATCATGCCGCAAAGCAGAGTTTTCACTCGCCTTCCGAGCAAATATTCACGGCCAGTTCACAAAGTGCAGTCAGCTGCGAACGACCCCGAGCGAACGCTTCGGAAACAACGCCTAAATTAGCCATGATGCGTGACCTCCCCTTTCGGAGCTCACGGTAAATGCCAACCCGCTGCGGATTCTGCGCGCGGCAGCACCCGAATTATCAGGGATACGTGTAGGGTGGAGATGCACAACCGCTGGACTGTGTAGCAATAGGCTTTCTCAAGACGCTTCATCTCGTCCACAGCCGCCGGTTGATTCCTCCTCCTGACTGAGTGCTTAAGTAGCCACAGCAAGCAGGACGCGTACGTCGCGATGAAGGCCCACATTGGCCGGACTTCGCTGGACACGGGAATGGCCAACCACTCCCGACGCACCTGACACCGACCATGAGAAGTCGTGTGTGCCGAACGCCGTTTCCGGCAGCCCGGAAACCGACGGTACTACATGAAAAGAATGCTGATTAACGCAACTCAACCCGAAGAGTTGCGTGTTGCACTGGTAGATGGCCAACGCCTCTACGACCTGGACATCGAATCCGGTGCACGCGAGCAGAAGAAGGCCAACATCTATAAAGGCCGGATTACTCGCATCGAACCAAGCCTGGAGGCTGCCTTTGTCGATTTCGGCTCTGAGCGCCACGGCTTCCTGCCCCTCAAAGAAATCTCCCGCGAATACTTCAAGAAAGCCCCCGAAGGCCGCGTCAACATCAAGGACGTCCTGAGCGAAGGCCAGGAAGTCATCGTTCAGGTCGAAAAAGAAGAACGTGGCAACAAGGGAGCCGCCCTGACCACCTTCATCAGCCTGGCCGGTCGTTACCTGGTGCTGATGCCGAACAACCCGCGTGCCGGCGGTATCTCCCGTCGCATCGAAGGTGAAGAGCGCAACGAACTGCGTGAAGCCCTGAACGGTCTGGTTGCCCCGGCCGACATGGGTCTGATCGTTCGCACTGCCGGCCTTGGTCGCAGCAGCGAAGAAATGCAGTGGGACCTCGATTACCTGCTGCAACTTTGGACCGCCATCAAAGAAGCTTCGCTGGATCGTTCCGCGCCGTTCCTGATCTACCAGGAAAGCAACGTGATCATCCGCGCCATCCGCGATTACCTGCGCCAGGACATCGGCGAAGTGCTGATCGACAGCGTTGAAGCCCAGGACGAAGCCCTGACCTTCATTCGCCAGGTGATGCCGCAGTACGCCAGCAAAATCAAGCTGTACGAAGACAGCGTTCCGCTGTTCAACCGTTTCCAGATCGAAAGCCAGATCGAAACCGCCTTCCAGCGCGTCGTCGAACTGCCTTCCGGCGGCTCCATCGTTATCGATCCGACCGAAGCCCTGGTGTCCATCGACATCAACTCGGCGCGCGCCACCAAAGGCAGCGACATCGAAGAAACCGCACTGCAGACCAACCTTGAAGCTGCCGAAGAAATCGCCCGTCAGTTGCGCTTGCGCGACATCGGCGGCCTGATCGTCATCGACTTCATCGACATGACCCCTGCCAAGAACCAGCGCGCCGTGGAAGAAAAAGTCCGCGAATGCCTGGAAGCCGACCGCGCTCGCGTGCAAGTCGGTCGCATCTCGCGCTTCGGCCTGCTGGAAATGTCCCGTCAGCGCCTGCGCCCATCGCTGGGCGAAAGCAGTGGCATCGTCTGCCCGCGTTGCAACGGCACCGGCATCATCCGTGACGTTGAATCGCTGTCGCTGGCGATCCTGCGCCTGATCGAAGAAGAAGCCCTGAAAGACCGCACCGCCGAAGTTCGCGCACAAGTGCCGATTCCGGTTGCAGCTTTCCTGCTCAACGAAAAACGCAACTCGATCACCAAGATCGAACTGCGCACCCGTGCCCGCATCGTCATCCTGCCGAACGATCACCTCGAAACGCCGCACTTCGAAGTTCAGCGTCTGCGCGATGACAGCCCGGAAGCCAGCATCAATCAGTCCAGCTACGAAATCGCTGCCGCCGCTGCCGAAGTCGAAGAAGTCCAGCCAGCCGCTGCGACCCGTACCCTGGTTCGCCAGGAAGCCGCGGTCAAGACCGCTCCGGCTCGTGCCAACGCTCCGGTTCCGACCGAAGTCGTCGCCGCTCCGGTGGCTGCACCGGCCGTCGCTCCAGAGCCAAGCCTGTTCAAAGGCCTGGTGAAGTCGCTGGTCAGCCTGTTCGCCACCAAGGAAGAGCCTGCTGCGCCGGTTGTGGTTGAAAAGCCAGCTACCGAACGCCCTGCCCGCAACGAAGAGCGCCGTAACGGCCGTCAGCAGAGCCGCAACCGTAACGGTCGCCGCGATGAAGAGCGCAAGCCTCGTGAGGAACGTGCACCGCGTGAAGAACGCGCACCACGTGAGCCACGCGAAGCCCGCGAAGCCCGCGAAGAAGCTCCAGCGGTCGCCCAGGAACGCGCTCCGCGTGAAGAGCGCGCACCACGCGCCCCTCGTGAAGAACGTGCACCGCGCGCCCCGCGTGAAGATCGCAAGCCACGTGGCGAGCGTGAAGAACGTCCGGTTCGTGAACTGCGCGAGCCTCTGGATGCCGCTCCGGCCGCCGCTGCCAACGCTGAAGAACGTCCAGCCCGTCAGCCACGTGAAGAACGCGCTCCACGGCCACCGCGTGAAGAACGTCAGCCACGTACCGAGCCAGCCGCTGCCGCCGTTGCTGAAGAAGAGTTGACCACCAACGAAGAGCAACTGCAGGAAGACGGTCAGGAAGGCGCCGAAGGCGATCGTCCACGCCGCCGTTCCCGTGGCCAGCGTCGTCGCAGCAACCGTCGTGAGCGTCAACGCGATGCCAACGGCAACGTGATCGAAGGTTCGGAAGAGTCCGAATCGGCTGAAAACGCCGAAGCGCCAAGCGCTGCCGATCTGGCCGCCGGCCTGGCTGTTACCGCAGCCGTTGCCAGCTCTGTGATCAGCGCACCTGCTGAAGCACAAGCCAACGAGCAAGCCGAACGCGCCACTGCCGCCACACAGGAAACCGCTCCGGTCGAAGCGCCAGTCGTTGAAGCGACCACGCCGGTAGAAGTCACTGCTTCTCCGGAAATCGAAGTGGCACCGGTTCGTGAAGCCCAGCCTGAAGTTGAAGCTGCTGCTGAACCGGCAGTTGCTGCCGAGCCTGCTGCATCCGCTGAGCCTGTAGTTGAAGCGCCAACGGCTGAACCGGCCCGTGAAATTCGCGAAGAACAAACCGCGTTCAACTGGGTTGCCGAGCCACCCGTAGCGACCGAAGCTCCAGCGCCAGTCGCTGAAGCCCCGGTTGCTGATGCCATGGTCTCCGAGCCAGTGGTTGCTGCTGCCGAGCCTGCTCCAGCGGTTGTTGAAGCGCCAGTTGTTGCCGAAGAGGCTGCTCCGGTGGCTGAAGCCGCCCCTGTCAGCGCTCTGACCCCAAGTGGCCGTGCGCCGAACGACCCGCGTGAAGTACGTCGTCGCAAGCGTGAAGCCGAGCGTCTGCAGAAGGAAGCCGAACTGGCTGCCACTGCTGCTCCGGCCACTGCCGAGTCAGCACCGGTTGTTGCTGAAGTCGTCGAGGCAGCCCCTGCCCCGGCCGCTGAAGTCCCTGCCGAGCCGGTTGAATCCGCAATCGACGAAGCACCGCGCTCCGTTCAGGAAGCGGTAGAGCAACACGAGCAAGCCCAGGAAAAAGAGCACGAGCCTAAACCCCTCGTCTGATTCCATCGGCCACTAAAAAGCCCCGCCTGGTGATCCAGGCGGGGCTTTTTTTTTGCTAATAGAAACTGAAGCCTGTCGCTACCTGGCAACGGTTTATTGTCGAGGCGATTGCGTTCCTCGCTAAACACCCGCTTAAATATTTGTAAGCAAGTATTACGAAAGAGCTGTGCAACGTGCAGAATAGAGCGGTGCAGGGTTCCAAGTAGGTCCTGCCACGGCCCGAAAGCCTTCGGCCCGTTATGGAGCAAAGAGTGCGTGACTATGGAAATTGCTGAACTGGACGCTTTCAAAGCGATTGTTGACTACGGCAGCGTCACACAAGCAGCGATCAGGTTAAACCGCGCTCAATCCAGTATTTCCTTCCGCATCAAGACGCTCGAATCACGGCTCGATACCAAGCTGTTCGAACGCTCCGGTCGCGGTATCACGATGACGGCGCCAGGCAAGGAGCTCTATGCCTACGCCTCACAAATCCTCGAACTGGTTGCTCGCGCTCAAGCCAGCCTGAGCCAGACAAAAACCGAAACACGGGTGCGTTTGGGTGTCATAGAAAACCTCACTATTACTCGCCAGAACCTGTTGCAAAGCATCGTTGCCAATCCCGACGGGCTGGCAGTGGATGTCAGCATTGGTAATACACAGTCGCTGCTCAAGGATCTTGAGGCCGGCAAGCTCGACGCAGTGATTGTCGGCGCAGGCTTTGCGCCTTCGCATTATCGCCGGGTAACGTTGTTCAACGATCCGCTGGCCTTGATCTACAGCGCAGCACACCCCGCCATCCAGGACCTGAAAGCGTTCAGTGGCCAAGTGTTCCTGGTCAACAGCCGGCGCAGCGCTTCACAACGTAATCTCGACGAACTGTTCATGATGGGCAATATCACCCCGGAAAAAATCATCGAGTGTGGCTCTTATCCGCTGTTGTTTTCTAATGTGATCAACGGCGTGGGCGTTGCCCTGGTGCCGTTGTCACTGGTCGATTCGTGCTGCCGCAGTGAACAAGTGCAAACGTATTTCCTGAGTGGTTCATATGCCTCGCTGACCACCGAATTCGTGTTTTTCGATCACCCTGGCAAACCAGCCCCCAGAGCGCTGGCGCAATGGGTGCTGGACTTCGAAAAACCAGCCCGCTTACCGCTGACGGAAGGGTAACGGGCCGGGCACCCGTCAGCAGTTACACGATTGCCGCACCACCTCGTCCTCGAAGAGGTTGGACAGTTGCAGTCCATCCTCCTGGCTGCTCGCCCGAATGACGTCACCGTGCTGCAACTCGAAGGCATCCTTGTCGGTGCTTAACGAGGCACCGAGCAAAACATAGTGAACCGTACCGGGCTCGCAAAGCTCTTCATGCTGGAACAACAGGGCTTCGAGTTCACGTTTGGCAAACATCAACTGATCCAGCCCTAATAGCGACTGTTTGTCCCACACGGTTTCACCACGCCGGACAATCGAACTCCTCACCACTGAGTAGCGCGGTGGTTCTGCGATCACCAGCTCGTGGCACAACGCGGTATTGCGCAACTTGGAGAGACCAGCCAGCCCGGGTTGAGTGTGACGCAGCACCGGGTCAGAAAAATCCACCGCCAAGGTGTAACCGATATAGCGGGGGTTTCGGCAGTCGTCGATGAGGTACACACAGGCATACTCGATCTCGATTCCCGCGCCACTGGCATGACACGGTGATTTGATCGCCCGGGAAGCGGCCACCAACCCTTTGCCGTTACCTTTGTAGTACCAGTCCGGCGAGGACCTCTGAGGCATGGGCAGACCATTGACCGAGCGATGCGTGTAACCAAAACCGCTCACCATGCACACGGCATCCCGTACGGGCCGCAGCGGCACGTTAAAGGTCATCAATGAAAGCGCTTCAAGCGGCACCGCTACCAAGGACAAGTTGCTTTTGAAGTGCTCCCAGGATTGCTTGCTACGCATGAATCGCACAGCCAACGCCTGAGAATTTTCGGCATCTTCGACCTGCCAGACCGTAGCCGATGCCCCCTTGCCCTGCACAATCCCCACCCACCGCACACCGTGACGGTCGACCGAGTCGATGATTCTGTCCATCAAACCGCCTCCGTGCGCAGTACCACCGGTGCCCGCTTTTTAATGGAACAGAGGATCACCCCAAATACGATCAGCACCAGACTGACCAGGTGATAGGCGTGCAATTGCACGTCGAGGAACACGATACTGAACAGCCCACCGGACAGTGGCACCAAGTGAGTGAAGATCTCACCACGGGTGGCACCGATTTCACCGATACCTTTGCTCCAGAACAAGTACGACAGCCAGGACGGGAAGATCACCAGATACGCCAGGCCCAGCCACGGTGCAGCGCCCTGCCCCAGGTTGAACGTCAGATCAGGGTGCAATGCCCAAATACCCAGGCTGAACGGAATCAGGCACAGCGCCCCCACCACCGCGCAATACGTCACGAACGCATTGCCGGCGATGGTTTTTGGCTTTGTCCGCAAAAAGGAGCAATAGACAGCCCAACTGGCAGCCGAGGCCATGGTCCAGAAATCGCCTTTGTTGAAGCCTTCCAGGAAGCTCAAATCGGACAGATGCCCCATCGTCACCAGCCAAAACACACCCACCGTACTGATGACCACCCCAAGCATGTTCGACCTGGAGATGAAATCACCGAAAACGAAACGGTTGAGGGCCAGTACCAGACACGGCGTGGCCGACAGGTAAATCGCCGCATTCAACGAACTGGTGTATTGCAAACCGATATATAAGGTCAGCGGAAATATAACTTGGCCACAGACCGCCAACATAACCAGGGTCAACCATGACTTACGTGCAGCCGGCAAACTGGTGATCACGGCTTTATAGTTAATCAGCAGTAGCAAAGCGCTGGTAATAAGCCATCGAAGTTGCGACAGCAGCACCGGATCGACATCCACCACCATCAACTTTCCGACGACATAGTTACCGCCCCAGAACACGGCAGCGAGTGAAAGTAATAAGTACGGCATTGACGCCTCCGTTAGATCTTCTTCATTAACATGAAAGAGGCACCGTCGAACTCGACTTCCCCTTGCAGATGGAACAAGTCTTGATACACAGACAGTTGCGCCTGCAACACATCCGTAATGGGCACCAACAACAGTGCCTGCGTCGCTAGCACCCGGGCCAGTTCATTGACATAGACTCGGCAAGGCTCGGCCTCGACAGGCGAACTGTTGGCGACAATCAATGAGTAACCCAATCGACGGCGATAGTGAAAGTCGCCGGCCGAGGCGAATGGCAATCTCGAAAAATCCAGATCGGCGCGCAACCTGAGCTGCTTATGGCCGTAGTCCTGAGCCCACTGCAAGTGGTGGGCAAACGGCTGCCGGGAACTGGAAATGACATCCAGGCTGTGCTGGCCGAACGCTTGAAGCTGAGCGTTATCGGATGGGGCAATCAGCAATACGGACTTTTTGCCCGGCGTGTCGAGATACTCCGCCAGTGGCGCCGGCAATGTCGGCGTCTCGCGCTTCGGGCTGTCACGGTAGATCATCAACCAGTCCGAATTGATCGCGGCCCAATTGCTGACTTGCAGCGTCTGCTCGATCGACGGCTGGTAGGTTTCCATGAGGTGAGCCTTGAACGGCAGGTATTGCAGGACCTTTCCCTGATCGCCAACGATGGAATAATCGCCGACCCATGTATTAAGGAAGGAACGGATTCCGACGATGCTCGCCTTACCCAGGTAATCCGCGTTCCAGCCCACAATCGCTTCACGCCCGACCCACGCGTAATCGCACAATCGCACCGGTGGCAGGCGCGTCATCGCGACAGTCCGCGAGCCGATGGAGAGCCGGCCATACGGGTCATGGTCCTGACGCAGTAACTGACTTCCCGGCGATAGCCAGACACCATCGCCTATATCCACATCGCCGCCGGCATTGACCGCAGCGTTACGACCAAAACGCACATACTGTCCAATCTTGATCGAAGGCAAATCCTGCGCCGAGTGATCGAGTTGATGATCGGCATGGGGGTGGCTGAAATACGCACCGTTTTCAAAATGAGTGGGCGAAATCAGGTGTTCTCCGACCTGTTCCTTGACGAGCAGCGGTGAGCCACTGGTATTGACCGAAAAGTGTTCCGGGGACAAACCGAAGTCGTCACCCAGTTCTTTCAAACGTTCTCCAAAAGTGACCCCGAACTTGATCTCGTCGCGATGACAACTAATTGTTTGCGACGCTTTTCTAAGTTGCCGAAGTGTTTTGACATAACGCGGAACAGGTTGAGAAACATCTGCAGAACTTAATGCCCGCTCCAATGCTCCCAACTCCTGAATATCACTGTCCAGCTCCAAAGGACTGACACTGACCGACGCATCCATATAGTGCTTTATCATGTAGGCTCTTTTTTTCTAATGAGTACTGACCGGATGTTCACCCCAACTGTGAACACCACACGCCACATGATCGTATGTCGGATAGAACCCGCTGAATAACGAGTTTTATATCTGGCACCCATCGATAAATACGAATGGGCGAAAGGAAGAGCCGATTATTCCGAGGAAAGTGCGAATGCAATCCCGCTGACAACCGTTATTGAAAAACCAGCGCCTCAGGCACATCCACATCCCACAACACCCCGGGATCCTCCACCGCCACTTCGACCACCCTCGCCTGTGCGAATAGAGACTTAGCGCCGTGATCACCGGTCAATGCCATCAATCCCGGACCGAAGCTTCGCCCGAACCCCACCGGGTGCCCATATTGCCCCTCATGCACCGGCACGCTGATCGCATCCTCCGCAATATTCGCAACAACCTGTTCAATGCTGGACTGCAGGATAAACGGCATATCCCCCAGCACGATCAGCCAGCCACCGAGTTCCGAGCACGTCGCCACACCCGCCGCAATACTGTCGCCCAGGCCGGTCGACTCGATCCGCACAATCTCGCAACCATAGGCCTGAGCCATGCGAATCACTTGCGGGCGATCCGCCGTGGTCACCAGCACGCGCTTCTCAAGCGTGGCCGGCAGATTCACCAGCACCTGCTCGATCATCGAATGCACGGAGACGCCATCACGACCGGTGCAGTCCACCAGCAGCTTGTCCTTATCGTCACCCGCTACCTGTCGAAACCGACTGCCCTGCCCCGCGGCCACTACGATAACGCCGATGGGGTCGCTCATATGCCCTCCTGCAACGGCTTCTTCTGTTTCAGCTCGACGCCGTTCTTGATCGCCACAATTTCGGCCAGCAGCGACAAGGCGATTTCCGCCGGTGTATGGCTGCCGATGTGCAAACCGATCGGCCCGTGCAAACGCTCGATGGCCTGTTGTGACAAGCCTAGCTGAGCCAGGTTGTCCCGGCGCTTCTGGCTGTTGACCCGCGAACCCAGCGCACCGACATAAAACGCCTTGGAGTCCAGGGCCGTGAGCAGCGCCATGTCATCCAGGCGTGGATCGTGGGTCAGCGCGACAATGGCCGTGCGCTCGTCGGTCTGGATGGTCAGCACCGCTTCATCGGGCATGCCCGGGACGAAGCGACCGTGTTGCTCTTCCCAGCCATAGACGAACTCGGTGCGCGGATCGCAGATCAGCACTTCGAAATCCAGCAGCCGCGCCATCTCGGCAACATAGCGCGACAGTTGGCCGGCGCCGATCAGCAACAGCCGCCAGCGCGGACCATAAATGGCGCGCAAGGTCTGCCTGTCAAACACCAGCGCATCGGTCTTGCTCGCTGGTTGCAGGATCACTTCACCGGTCGCCAGATTCAGCTCACGCGCAACGATTTCATGGGCCTCGCAGCGCGTCAGCAATTCGGCGACCCACGCCGGATCGCCGACGCACTCCTCGGTCAGGCGCAACGTGCCGCCGCATGGCAAACCAAACCGCGCGGCCTCCTCACGGGTGACGCCATAGGTAATCAACTGCACCGGCGGCCCGTCGGCCGGGATACGGCCATCGTGTAGCCGGGCAATCAGATCATCCTCGACACAGCCACCGGACACCGAGCCAATCACCACGCCATCTTCACGCAAGGCGAGCATGGCGCCAGGTGCCCGGGGCGCGGTGCCCCAGGTCTGGACCACGCTGTACAACATCACCCGCTGACCGCCGCGGCGCCACTCCAGCACGCTGCGCAGGACGTTCAGGTCGACGCTGTCCATCAGGCTTGCGCCTTCTGCCAGCCTTGCAGCTGATAACGTACTGGCAGGTCACGAATACGCTTGCCGGTGGCAGCAAAGATCGCGTTGCACAACGCTGGCGCGATCGGCGGTACGCCCGGCTCACCGACTCCGCCCAACGGAACATTGCCCGGTGGCGTAACCAGGTGCACGGCGACTTCTTTCGGTGCCAGAGACATGCGCGCCACCTCGTACATGTGGAAATTGTCCTGCTGAACCTTGCCGTCCTTGAAGCTGATTTCCCCCAGCACCGCGTTGCCCAGGCCCATGACGCAGGCACCTTCGAACTGCGAGCGAATCCGCTCAGGGTTGATCTGCGGGCCGCAATCCACGGCGATGTCGGCCTTGTGCACGATCAACGTGCCATCGTCTTTGACTTCCACCTCGATCACCGCCGCCACATAAGTGACAAAACTATAGTGCACTGCCAAGCCCAAGCCTCGACCCTTGGGCAACTCACGCCCCCAACCGGCCGCTTTGGCGGCGGTTTCCAGCACGGTGCGCATCCGTGCGGTATCGATTGGATAACGCTCGGGGGATTCACCGTAGTTCCACTCTTCACTCAAGGTCCGCGGATCGATCTGACGGTCCGGGCCGAGCAGTTTGATCTGGTACTTGAGCGGATCCTGGCCAGCCTTGTGGGCCAGTTCATCGACAAAGCTCTGGATCGCAAAGCCGTGTGGAATGTTCGATACCGAGCGATACCAGCCGACCCGGGTATGGACCGCCGCTTCGGGGTTTTCCAGGCGCACGTTGGGGATCGCGTAAGCCATGTTGGTAAAGCCCATGCCCAGCTCGAAAGCCGCCTCATGGTTCATTCCCGGGGCGAACAGCGCGGTGATGCTCGGTGCCACCGTGCGGTGCAGCCAGCCGGACGGCAGGCCGTCCTTGTTCAGGCTGGCCTTCAGGTATTCGGCAGAAACAGTGTGGAAATAGGAGTTGTGGATGTCGTCTTCACGGGTCCATTGCACCCGCACCGCCTTGCCCGGAAACTCTTTGGCCAGGATCGCCGCTTCAACGACGAAGTCCGGCTTGGATTTGCGACCGAAACCGCCGCCGAGCAAGGTGACGTTGAAGGTGACGTTATCGAATGGGATGCCGAGGCGCTCGCCGATCCGTTCGCGCGTGACTTGCGGTGCCTGGCTTGGGGCCCAGGCTTCGCACACGCCGTCCTTGAAACGGGCGATGGCGACCATCGGTTCCATTGGCGATTGCGCCAGGTGCGGCAGGTAGTAAGAGGCTTCGAGGGTGCTGTCGGCACTGCTCATGGCCTGGTCGATGCTGCCTGTATTGCGCACCACTTTGCCGGGCTTGAGGGAGGCGGCTTCGAGCTCCTTGCGGTAGGCGATCGAGTCATAACTGGCGTTGGGGCCGTCATCCCACTCGATTTTCAGCGCTTCGCGGCCCTTGATCGCCGCCCAGGTATTGCTGGCCACCACAGCCACACCGCCCAGAGGCTGAAACTCGGACGGCAATGGACGGCTTTCGATTTGCAGAACCTTGATTACGCCCGGGACTTTCATCGCGGCGCTGGCATCGAAGGATTTGACCTTGCCACCGTAGACCGCTGGACGCGCGATGGTGGCGAAGAGCATGCCGTCGAAATGCACATCGGCGCCGTACACCGCGCGACCATTGACGATGTCCGCACCGTCGATAGCCTTGGTGCCTTCCTTGCCTATATAACGAAACTCCGATGGCTGCTTGAGCCGCAGGCTCTCGCGGGCCGGCACCGCCAGTGCACCGGCAGCAGCGGCCAACGCGCCGTAGCCCAGTTCACGACCGGTCGGTTGGTGAATGACTTTATGCAATTGCGCATGGCACTCGCTGACCGGCACTTTCCACTGCGCGGCGGCGGCTTGCTCAAGCATGGTCCGCGCGGCAGCCCCGCAACGGCGCATCGGCTCGTACCAGTGACGCATGCTGCGCGAACCGTCGGTGTCCTGGTTACCGAAACGCACTTCGTCGCCCGGCGCCTGTTGCACTTTGACCAGCGCCCAGTCGGCGTCCAGTTCATCGGCTACTACCATGGTCAGGCTGGTGCGCACGCCCTGGCCCATTTCCGAGCGGTTGCAGACCACGGTCACGCTGCCATCGGCGGCGATGCTGACGTAAACCTTTGGATCATCGATCCAGCCATTGGGCATGCCGTCAGCGCCGAACTTCTTGTCTTTTTCGGCCGCGAGGGCGTCCTGCCAGCCCCAGCTTGCCGCCAGCACCAGCGCACTGGTGGCGCCCACGCCTTTGAGGAAACCCCGGCGGCTGAGGTTGCTCAGCGCAAAATCGTTCGGTAACTGGCTCATGCCTTGGCCTCCTTCAGGTGAGTGGATGCCTGGCGGATGGCGGTCTTGATCCGGTTGTAGGTGCCGCAACGGCAAATGTTGCCGACCATCGCCTCTTCAATCTGCTCGTCGCTGGGGTTCGGGTTGGTTTTCAGCAAGGCGGTGGCCGACATGATCTGCCCGCCCTGGCAGTAACCGCACTGAGCCACGGCGCTGTCGAGCCAGGCTTGCTGGACGACTTTGCCAACCGGGTCAGCGTGCAGGTTATCGATAGTGGTGACGTTCTGGCCGACTACCGAGCCGATCGGCGTGATGCAACTGCGCGCAGGCGCGCCATCGATATGAATGGTGCAGGCGCCACACAGGCCCATGCCGCAGCCAAATTTGGTACCGTTGTAACCGGCCACGTCACGGATCGCCCAGAGCAGCGGCATGTCCTCGGTGACATCGAGTTGATGATCTTGTCCATTGAGTTTCAGGGTAATCATGGGCACGCCCGCATAGTTATAGAGGTTATGGGGTCGAGCAATCTGCCGCGTGGGTTCCTTCACGCAGATCGACTCAGGCTAATAGGCTCTCTTATGCGGACAGCAACGTCTGCACCGGGCCTTTGGTGGAGCAAATGCTTGCATCGTTAGGTAGCTAAGTTAACCCAGCATTAACAAAAAAGCCCTGCACATCTGAAGATGTGCAGGGCTTTGGAATCAGCTTGAAGCGTAGCCTCAATACCGATTGGGTTCCATTTCCAGGTCGACCTTGAAACGCTCTGCAATGTCTTTCTGAATACGCTGCGCCAGGTTCAGCAATTGCAGGCCCGTTGCGGTGCCGTAGTTGACCAGCACCAGCGCCTGTAATTTATGCACACCGGCATCACCGTCGCGAAAGCCTTTCCAGCCGGCCCGTTCGATCAGCCAGCCCGCCGCCAGTTTCATTTGCCCGTCAGGTTGCGCGTAGGCCACCAGCTCCGGGTACTGCTCCTTGAGTTGCGCCACCAATGTCGCCGACACCAAGGGATTCTTGAAGAAGCTGCCGGCATTGCCGAGCACCGCCGGGTCCGGGAGCTTTTCGTTGCGAATGCTGCAAATGGCCTGACTGACATCGGTAGGCGTCGGGTGATCGATGCCTAGCGACGTCAGGCGCTGGCGAACCGGACCGTATTCCAGGTGCAGGTGAGCGGTGCGATTGAGGGTGAAACGCACCCGCAAGATCAACCAACGCCCCGGCTCCTGTTTGAACAGGCTGTCACGGTAGGCAAAGTTGCACTCGGCCAGCGTGAAGTCCCGCAACTCGCCGGTTTGGCGATCAAGGGCCGTCAGGCCGGCAAAAACGTCTTTGATCTCGACGCCGTAAGCGCCGATGTTCTGCATCGGTGCCGCGCCTACGGTGCCGGGAATCAGGCTGAGGTTCTCCAGCCCCGACAACCCTTGCACCAGCGTGTGCTGCACAAACGGATGCCACGGCTCGCCCGCCTCGGCTTCGATCACCACCTGGTTGCCGTCATCGCTCAGCAGGCGAATCCCCCGTGTGGCCATGCGCAGCACCAGTGCCTGCACATCAGCGGTCAGCAGCAAATTGCTGCCGCCACCAATCACCAGCACGGGCACATCATGTTCCAACCCATAGGCCAGGGCTTCGCGCACGTCAGCATCGCTATGGGCCTCGGCAAACAGCCGGGCCTGAACATCCACGCCAAAGCTGTTGAACGGCTTGAGCGAAACCTGAGATTGCACCCGAAAACTCATAACCGGCCCTTCAATTCGATCACCAGCAAATCGCTGGCGCGCTCGATCAGGTCCAGTACCGTTTCGAACCCCTGGTCGCTGTCGTGATAAGGGTCCGGTACTTCATCGATTTCCGACTGGAAGCGACGCAGGAACAGATCCAGCTCGGCCTTGCACTTGGCCGGTTGCAGGGCCTTGAGATGGCGCAGGTTGCTGTTGTCCATCGCCAGAATCAGGTCGTAGGCGGCGAAATCGGCACGGCTGACTTGCTGCGCACGCTGGGCCGACAAGTCATAACCGCGCAACTTGGCCGCGGCCTGGCTGCGCTTGTCCGGGGCCTTGCCGACGTGCCAGTCACCAGTGCCGGCGGAAGCCACTTCGACTTGATCGGCCAGCCCCGCCTCACGCAGCTTGTGCCGAAGCACGCCTTCGGCCGTCGGGGATCGGCAGATATTGCCCAGGCAGACGAACAGAACCCGCATCAGGCCTCCAGCAAGCGACGAACGCGCTCGAGGTCTTCAATGGTATCGACGCCGGTAGGCGGGGCGATCAGCGCATCGGCAACGTGAATCCGTACGCCGTGCCAGAGCGCCCGCAGTTGCTCCAGAGCTTCGGTGTTTTCCAGCCAGCACGGGCCCCAGGTGACGAAGTCCTGCAGGAAACCGGCGCGATAGGCATAAATGCCGATGTGGCGGCGATATGGCACACCTTCCGGCAATTGCTCGCGGCTCTTGGCGAACGCGTCGCGAGCCCACGGCAAGGTGGCACGGCTGAACGTCAGCGCCAGACCATTGAGGTCACTGACCACCTTGACCACGTTGGGATTGAACAGGGTTTCCACGTCTTCGATCGGCTCGGCCAGGGTGGCCATGCGCGCTTCGGTGTGGGCAGCCAGGTTGGCGGCGACCTGATCGATCACGCTCGGCGGAATCAACGGCTCGTCGCCCTGAACGTTGACCACGATGGCGTCCGGAGCCAGGCCCAGTTTTGCCGCGACTTCAGCCAGACGATCGGTGCCGGAATTGTGGTCTTCGCGCGTCAGCACCACTTCTGCACCAAAGCCTTTGCAGGCTTCGACAATGCGCGCATCGTCAGTGGCAACGACCACTCGCTGGGCACTGCTTTTGCTCGCCTGTTCCCAAACGTGCTGGATCATCGGCTTGCCGGCGATCAGCAGCAGGGGTTTGCCCGGCAGACGGGTGGAGGCATAGCGCGATGGAATGACAACGGTAAAGGCTGTGGTCATTTATCCAGACGCTCGTCGGTGGTCAGGGTGCGCGCTTCACTTTCGAGCATCACCGGGATGCCGTCGCGAATCGGGTATGCGAGGCCAGCGCCCTTGCTGATCAGCTCGGTTTTGTCGGCGCTGAGCTTGAGCGGACCTTTGCAGATCGGGCAAGCGAGGATATCGAGCAATTTGGTGTCCATGAACATTCCCTGGATAGAAACGGAGTTAAGGCAAAAGACGAGCCGGCAACAGGCGCATCAGCTGCGTATCGAACCAGGCCACGAAGGCCGGCGATGGCACAGCATCGACCGCCAGGTACCACCAATCGGCGGCGGCGAAGGCACGGCACTTCACCGCGTCTTTTTCCGTCATCACCACGGGCAATGACGGGGTGAAATTCAAGGCCTGCACGCTGTACTCGGCGTGGTCGGTAAATGCATGCGGCACTGGCCGCCAGTGTAGCGTTTCGAGGGTCGTGAAGAAACGCTGGGGATTGCCGATCCCGGCCACGGCGTGAATGGCCTGGCCTGCGGGGAAGTGGTCGAGAGGCCGGCGTTCGCCGCTTTGCAGATTGACCAGCGCGGTGGGTTGCAGCTGGAAGGCAAAACCGTCGATGCGGTCGGCCGTGGCACCGTTGTAAAGCACTGCATCGACACTTTGCAGGCGCTCGATCGGTTCGCGCAACGGCCCGGCCGGCAGGCAACGCTGGTTGCCCAGACCCCGGGCGGCATCGATCAGCACCAGTTCCAGGTGCCGGGCCAGCCGGTAATGCTGCATGCCGTCGTCGGAGAGGATCAGGTCCAGCGGCTCGCTCGCCAGCAAGGCTTTGACTGCGCGACTGCGGTCCGGGTCAATCATCAGCGGCACGCCGGTGCGCTGGACGATCAACAGCGGTTCATCACCCGCCACGTCCGCGCTTTGATCCGCCTTGACCCGCCACGGCAATTGCGCAGGTTTGGCGCCGTAACCACGGCTGACCACGCCGACCCGCAGCCCGCTGCGCTGGCAATGCTCGATCATCCACAGAATCAGCGGTGTCTTGCCGGTGCCGCCCACGGTGATGTTGCCGACCACGATCAGCGGCACCGGCGGCTGATAAATCTCGCCTTCGCCGGCCAAAAAGCGCTTGCGCTTGCCGGTAACCACGCGTCGATACAGCCATTCCAGAGGCTGCAACAGCTTCAGCGCCGGATGGCCTTCGTACCACGCAGCGAGCAATCGATCGGACATGGCCATCAGGACGCCGGCGCCGCCTCGACAGTGGTCATGCGCAAGTGACTGAAACCGAGCTTGCCGGCAGCATCCATCGCGGTGATGACGGACTGATGGGGGGTCTTGCCATCGGCGCTGATGGACAATGGCAGGTTGGTGTCGCCATTGGATTCTTTCTGTAGCGCTTCCATCAGGCTGGTCAGGTCATTCTTGGGCAACAAGTGGTTGTTGACCGAAAACACCCCCTCGGCGCTGATGGCGATGTCCAGTTGTTTGGCCTGCTGGTCTTCGGCCGGGGAACCGCTGACCGCTTCCGGCAAGTCGACGCGCAACTGGGTTTCACGGGTGAAAGTGGTGGTCACGACGAAAAACAGCAGCAGGATAAACACCACGTCGATCAACGACGCGAGGTTGATGTCTATCGTTTCCCGTGGTTTACGACGGAATTTCACGCTTTGCCCTCAGCCAGGTCCACGTCGCGGTCACCCTGCACTACCTCGACCAGCTTGATCGCTTCCTGCTCCATGCCCACCACCAGCTCATCTATGCGGCGTTGCAGGAAACGGTGGAAGAACACGGCCGGGATGCCGACCATCAGGCCAGCGGCGGTGGTGATCAACGCTTTGGAAATACCACCGGCCAGCACTGAGGCGTTGGTGCCCATGCCCGTGCCCATGAACGCACTGAAAATATCGATCATGCCCAGCACCGTACCCAGCAACCCCAATAACGGGGCCATGGCGGCGATGGTGCCCAGGGCATTGATATAGCGTTCGAGCTCGTGAATCACCCGCGCAGCGGCCTCTTCGATGCACTCTTTCATGATCTCGCGACCATGCCTGGAGTTTGCCAGACCGGCAGCCAGAATCTCGCCCAACGGAGAGTTGGCGCGCAGTTCCTTGAGTTTTTCTTTATTGAGTTGTTTGTCCTTGATCCAGACCCAGACCTGCCCGAGCAAGTGCTCCGGGGTCACGCGGCTGGCACGCAGGGTCCATAGACGCTCGGCAACGATCGCCATGGCGGCGATGGAACTCAGAATGATCGGCAGCATCATCCAGCCGCCGGATTTGACCAATTCCCACACAGTGACAGTCCCCTCGAAAAGTGCGCCACTCTAACATAGGGGGTGGACGCACCGAAGACCGCGATGTCGCATCCGGTCGGGCTTCGATAGTTCGGGTTACTGGCTGGATGGTGGCGGACCGCGCCAGAAGCGCCGTTCTTGAAGCATCGTCCACGGCGGCTTGAAACGTCCCAGTTGCAGACGAATGGCACCTTGCTCGGCGCTGTCGTAGATCGCCACACCACGTTTTTGATACCGCGCCACGACCGTGGGATGGGGATGACCGAAAGAATTGCCGTTACCACGGGAGATCAATACCGCTTTGGGTTGCAAGGCGCTGAGCAATGCCACCGAAGACGAACTGCGACTGCCATGGTGCGGGGCCTGCAACCAATCTGTCGGCACCGCCAATGGACCGTCGAGCAGCGCCCGCTCGGCTGCGGCATCGATGTCACCGGTCAGCAGCAACCGCTCGCCGTTGGCCTCGATCTGCAACACGCAGGATTTCTGATTGCTGTCGCTGGCAGACGGCCACTGCCAGAGCTGAAACTTCACGCCGTCCCAGGCCCATTGCTGACCGCTCTCGCAGCCCTCGGCGTGCAGTTCGTCTGGCAGGGCCAGATGATCGCCACTCAGTATTTGCTTCACCGGTATTCCATTGGCAATTGCTCGCGCACCGCCGGCGTGATCGGCATCGGCATGGCTGATCAGCATCAGATCGATGCCGTTCACACCCAGTTTGCGCAATGATGGCAGCACCACCCGCTCACCCAGATCGATATCGCCGAACCGTGGCCCCGCGTCATACAGCAAGGTGTGATGGCGGGTACGCACCAGGATTGCCAAACCCTGACCGACATCCAGCTGCCAGACCTCGGCCATGCCTTCAGGCAATGTGTGCCGGGGCGCAAAAACCAGTAACAGCAAAATCGGCCAGCCCAACGGGCGCAACGGCACGCCTCGCGGCAGTAACAGTAGAAAGGCCCCCAGCGTGCCGAGCGCCCATACCCACAACGGGACCGCCACCGGCACCCACGCGGGCAATTGCCCGGCGATCAGCGCCAATCCCTTGAACAAAAGATCGATCAGACCGCCAGCCAACCACAGCAATCCTTCGCCCACATAAGGAACGGGCAACAACATCGTCCCAAGCAAAGCCGGCGGCAGGACCACCAGGCTGACCCAGGGCACCGCCAGCAAATTGGCCAGCGGCCCGCTGAGACTGATCGGCAACCCCAGCACCAACAGCAGCGGGCACAGACCGATTGCGATCAGCCATTGGGCACGGGTCCAGGTTTGCCACCAGCGCCACGCACCCAATCGCCCGCCAAAGGTAAAAATCAGCACCGCCACCGCCGCAAAGGACAACCAGAAACCCGGTTGCAGGCTCGCCAGCGGGTCCAGCAGCAAAACACCGTCAAGGGCCAGCAACAGCGGCCACCATGCGCCGAGGTGACGAAACCGTAGTCGCCATAACAGCACCAGACCGATCATCAGGCAGGCCCGCCGCACCGGCACTTCGAAGCCGGCCAGCAGCCCATAACCGAGGGCCGCCGCGAACGCCAATCCGCATGCCCATGGCAACCACGGCAAGCGCTTGGGCCATAAGCCATAACGCGCCAACCCGACAATCAGCAGATACATCACGCCCGCCAGCAAACCAATGTGCTGCCCGGAAATCACCAACAAATGCACGGTGCCGGTGTCTTGCAGCACCTGCCAGTCCTCACGACTCAGCCCGGCGCCATCCCCCAGCACCAACGCCGTCAGCGCCCCCGTTCGCCCCTGGGCATCCACGGCCTGCAAACGCTGACGGATGCCGTCACGCCAGGCCCACTGTGCTTCCTTTAGTCGCTGGCCATCTTTGACGGTCCCGGTGGCGCCGATGTGCCGGGCCAGTAACCAGGCGTCGTAATCGAACGCATGCGGGTTGAGCAACCCGACAGGACGCTTCAATTTGACCGCCAGCCGCCAATGCTCACCGCTGTTGACGGGCGGCCCGCCATACCAGGCCAGGCGCAGGTGCCGAGGCAGTCTGGTGCGACGCGACTGACTGTCCGTCAGTTCGAAACGCACTACGCCCTCGGCCTGCTGCGGCAACCCGGTCACACGACCTTCGACCCAGCGAGTCTCGCCATCGAGATTCAGCGCCAGGCGATCATTCAGCGCCCACTGTGCATTCGCGCCCGCCCAACTGAGACCGAACAGAAAAAATGCCAGGGGAAAGGTGCGAAACGGCAGCAACATCAAACCCACTACCGACAACAACAGCCACAATCCCGCCGGCGGTAATACCGGTAAAAAACGCAGGGCCAGCAGACCCAACGCCAGCGCCATCATCCCTGTGCGCATAAGCCCGTCCTTGAGAGTCCCCGCCCTAGGCTTAGCCGGTCCGTCGCACGTCTGTCGTTATCAATTGTCACAAAGTCTGAATGGGCGGTTCGTAGAATCCAGACATACTTGCCGCCTGAACCGACCGAGAAGCCTTATGCCCCGGCGCTTATTCAAACGTTACATGCCAGACCCGACCAGCATCAGGGAACACAAATCCTTACGCTTTCTCGGCACCCTGCTGCATGACCCGAACCTCTGGCACCTCAATCGCCACTCCGTCGCGCGGGCCATGGCGGTCGGTCTGTTCGCGGCGTTCCTGCCCATCCCGTTGCAGATGCTGTTGGCGGCCATCCTTGCGATTGTGGTGCGCGGCAACATGCCGATTGCCGTCAGCCTGGTCTGGCTGACCAACCCGATCACCATGCCGGCGGTGTTCTTCTGCACTTACCAGACCGGTGCCTGGCTGATGGACGTCCCCGCCCGCAGCCTGCCGGATGAGTTGACCTGGGAATGGATCAGCGGCGAACTCTCGAGCCTGTGGCAACCGTTCTTGCTCGGTTCGGTGGTCACGGGGCTGGTGCTGGGTGCCCTCGCCTATTGCCTGGTGATGATGTATTGGCGCTGGTGGGTGAGTCGGCAGTGGAAGCGGCGTAAGAAAAGTCGAATGTGAGAATGAAAAACGGCCTCCGCTTGGGAGGCCGTTTTTTTTGCGGTGTTTGTGTTCACGCCATCGCGAGCAGGCGACGCGGTTTTCTTTAGGTACGCATCCCGCGCCCACTCACCAGCAACCGCGCACAACCGATATACAGCACAACGGTCGCAATGAGCATGAAGGTGATCGCCACGCTGATCTTGATATCCGACACACCGAGGATGCCGTAACGGAAGGCGTTGACCATGTGCAGCACCGGGTTGGCCAGTGACACTGTCTGCCAGAACGGTGGCAGCAAGCTGATCGAGTAGAACACTCCGCCCAGGTAGGTCAACGGCGTCAGCACGAATGTCGGGATGATCGAAATATCATCGAAGTTGCGCGCAAATACCGCGTTGATGAAACCCAGCAGCGAGAAGATCGTCGCCGTCAGCACCACCACCAGAACGGTCACGCCCAAGTGATGCACCTGTAAATGAGTGAAAAACAGCGACAGCAGGGTCACGATGATCCCGACCATCAACCCGCGCAGCACGCCGCCCAGGGTGTAGCCGATCAGAATCGTATGCGGTGACACCGGCGACACCATCAATTCTTCGATGGAACGCTGGAACTTGCTGCCAAAGAAACTCGACACCACGTTGCCGTAGGAGTTGGTGATCACCGACATCATGATCAGCCCCGGCACGATGTACTCCATGTAAGTGAAGCCACCCATGTCGCCGATCTGCCGACCGATCAGGTTGCCGAAGATAACGAAGTACAGAACCATGGTGATGGCCGGCGGCAGCAAGGTCTGCGGCCAGATCCGGGTGAAGCGCTTGACCTCACGGTAGACGATGGTATTGAGGGCAACGAGGTTGGGTTGCAGCTCGGAACTCATACCGCCACCTTCGACAGATTCTTCTCCACCAGGGACACGAACAACTCCTCGAGGCGATTGGTTTTGTTACGCAGGCTCAACACTTCGATGTTCTGCTGCGCCAATTGGGTAAACAGCGCGGTAATGCCCATGGCCTTGTCGACCTGGACTTCCAGGGTATGACTGTCGATCAGTTTGGTTGGGTAACCGAGCAACTGCGGGGCCACTTGCAAGGTGTTCTTCAAATCCAGCAGGAAGGTTTCGACATGCAGTTGGCTGAGCAACTGCTTCATGCTGGTGTTCTCGACAATGGTGCCGTGGTCGATGATGCCGATGTTGCGGCACAACTGCTCAGCCTCTTCCAGGTAGTGAGTGGTGAGGATGATAGTGATGCCTTTCTTGTTCAGTTCGGTGAGGAAGGTCCACATCGAGCGACGCAATTCGATGTCTACTCCCGCCGTCGGTTCGTCGAGGATCAGCAGGCGCGGTTCGTGAACCAGCGCACGGGCGATCATCAGTCGGCGCTTCATGCCGCCGGACAGGGAGCGCGACGGCACATCGCGCTTGTCCCACAGGCCCAGTTGGGTCAGGTACTGCTCGGCGCGTTCCTTGGCGATTTTCGGCGGAATGCCGTAGTAACCGGCCTGGGTCACGACAATGTCGAAGGTTTTTTCGAACTGGTTGAAGTTGAATTCCTGAGGCACCACGCCGATGGAGCGCTTGAGCTGCGCAGGATTCTTGTCCAGGTCGTGACCGAAGATGTTCACCGTTCCGCTGGTCTTGTTCACCAGGGTCGAGAGAATGCCGATGGTCGTGGATTTGCCGGCGCCGTTGGGGCCGAGCAAGGCGAAAAAGTCACCTTCGGCGACGTCCAGATCGATACCACTCAAGGCCTGGAAACCGTTGCCGTAGGTTTTGGTTAGCTGCCGGATGGACAGAGCGGAACTCATATCGGATTTACGCACCAAGAAGGGAAGAAAGGAATAAATAAGGGCGGGCGGCGAGCAATGCAACCGCGGCGCATGAGCGCAATGGTGCTTGTCGCTGCCGCACAAGTACAGTCAAGCGTGTCGATAGTGAGTATTAAGTCAACGCGGTCATGACGGCTTTGCGATACGCCGGACGTTGTTTCAGGCGCTCGTACCAGGCCTGCAAATGAGGCTGCGGCGCACGCTCGATCGGCATCTCGAACCAGGCATAAATGAAGCAGCCCAATGGGATGTCGCCCATGCCGATCTCATCGCCGGACAGGTACGGTTTGGCCGCCAGCGCTTGATCGGCCATCGACAGCAGACCGTCGCACTCTTTGATCGCGGCCTTGATGGCCGGCCAGTCCTGCTGGTCTTCCGGAGTGCGCAACACGCCCCAGAACACCGTGCGAAACGGGGCGGCAAAACTTGAGGTGGTCCAGTCCATCCACTTTTCCGCCGAAGCACGGGCCTGCAGATCTGTCGGATACCAGGCCGTATCACTGGCATGACGGGCCATCAGATAACGGACGATGGTGTTGGATTCCCACAGCACAAAACCGTCGTCTTCGATCACCGGCACACGGCCGTTGGGATTCATCGCGCGGTACTCAGGCGTGTCGACCACGCCAAAGGCGCCTCCGGCATCGATGGCTTCATAGGCCAGGTCCAGTTCTTCGGCCGCCCACAACGGCTTCCTGACATTCGACGAATTTTTCCGACCCCAGATCTTCAGCATGACCGCCCCTTTTTGGATGAATGCGCAGGCAGCATACGCCGGATCAGGCGCGACTCAAATCGCTCTGCATGTCACCCAGCAGCACCGGCAGTTGCTCGTCGAACAGATGCGGATAGCACTTTTCCAGGTGTTCGAAAAAGAATGCTTCCGGCACATCGGTGAACTGGCCGTGATCGATCAGGTACTCCATCAGTTGCTCGCCGTCACGGTTGAAGGGGTGGAACACGCTGTCGTTGATCCCGTCGAACTCCAGCGGCGCGACATTGAACAGTTTGCAGAGTTGTTGATTAAAAGCCGGCGTGGCTTTGACCCAACGATCGTTCAGATATAACTCGGTGTAGCCATGCATGGCGAACACATCGCTCTTGAGCAATTCGAGCAGACGCGGCGTCGACAAATGATTACGCACATCCGCCAGACCGATACGCGCCGGGATCCCGCAATGCCGGGCTGCACCGGCCAGCAACGTGGCTTTGGGCACGCAATAACTCTCCCCTGCCGCCAGCGCATAGCTGCCGCGCAAGGTCTCTGGATCGCGGCTGAAGGTGTACGGGTTGTAGCGCACGGCCTCGCGCACTGCGTAATAGAGATTGATCGCCTGTTCAAGCGGATCGCGCCCGGCGCCACGATGTTTTTCGGCGAACTCCACCACCGAGGGGTGGTCACTATCGATGAAGCGGCCGGGGCTCAGACATGCGTGCATAGGAACAATCTCCTGGGGGAAGCCACGAGTCTAGCGACACCTTCAGCACAGAGATAACGACGTTTCGGCCAAATATCAGCGTTTGCTGCCCTGTCGATAACAGCGCTCAACCGTCTGCCCTCGAAATAACTGACAAGTTTCAGCCGTTGATTCCTACAAACTCAGACCTATCGCTCTGACCTCCACTTTTATGGATGCCGTCTAAGCTCTGAAAGTGGTTTTGCCCTTGGCTTCATGGAGAATTGAATATGCTGCTGTTGTGGATACTGGTTCTGGTGGTCGGGATTGCCTATCTGGCCCATCGCCGCACTGCGCCACTGCCCGCCTTGGGCATCATCGCTGTCTATTTGCTGGCGATGGGCATCTTCAGCCATGCCCCCGTCTGGCTGATGCTGATTTTCTGGGTGATGCTCGCAGCCGTGGGCGCTTTCCTGTTGCTGCCGGATCTGCGCCGAAAACTCTTCACGGCGCCGATGTTCAGCTGGTTTCAAAAAAACCTGCCGCCGATGTCGCAAACCGAACGTGAAGCCATTGAAGCTGGCACGGTCTGGTGGGACGGCGAGCTGTTCAACGGCCGCCCGGACTGGAACAAGCTGCTGGCCTATCCAAAAGCACAACTGAGCGAAGAGGAACAAGCCTTCATCGATGGCCCGACCGAAGAGCTCTGCGCGATGGTCAGCGATTGGCAGATCGGCCAGTTGCTGGATCTGCCGCCCAAGGCTTGGGATCACATCAAACAACATGGCTTTTTTGCCCTGATCATTCCCAAAGAGTACGGAGGCAAAGGCTTCTCGGCCTATGCCCACTCTCAAGTGGCGATGAAACTGGCCACCCGCAGCGGCGACCTGGCGTCGACCGTCATGGTGCCCAATTCCCTCGGCCCGGCGGAACTGCTGCTGCATTACGGCACTGACGAACAGCGCAATCATTACCTGCCACGGCTGGCCCGTGGCGACGATATCCCCTGCTTTGCCCTGACAGGCCCGATGGCGGGCTCCAACGTCGGCGGGATGACCGATACCGGGGTGATCTGCAAAGGTGAATGGGAAGGCAAAGAAACCCTCGGCTTGCGTCTGAACTGGGAAAAGCGCTACATCACCCTCGGCCCGGTGGCGACCTTGATCGGCCTGGCCTTCAAGGCCTATGACCCGGATCATCTACTGGGCGACAAAGTCGACCTGGGCATCAGCCTCGCCTTGATTCCGAGCCAGACCCCCGGTGTAGAAATCGGTCGCCGTCACCTGCCGCTGGGCGCCTCGTTCATGAACGGCCCGAATTCCGGCAAGGATGTGTTCGTACCGCTGGAATTCATCATCGGCGGTCAGGAGATGCTCGGTGAAGGCTGGATGATGCTGATGAACTGCCTGTCAGTCGGGCGTTCCATTTCGCTGCCTGCCATCGGTACCGCTGCGGGTAAGTTCACCAGTCTGGTGACAGGCCAATACGCGCAGGTTCGCGAACAATTCAACGCACCGCTGTCAGCCTTCGAAGGGATTCAGGAAGCACTGGCGCGGATCGCCGGCAGCACCTGGCTGATGGACAGCGCACGGATGCTCACCGCCAACGCGGTCGACCTCGGCGAAAAGCCGTCGGTACCCTCGGCCATTATCAAATACCACCTCTCCGAACGCGGCCGCGAATGCATCAGCCACGCCATGGATGTTCACGGCGGCAGGGCCATCATCATGGGTCCGAACAACTACCTGGGGCGTAACTGGCAAGGTGCACCTATTGCCGTCACGGTCGAAGGTGCGAACATCCTGACACGCAGTTTGATGATCTTCGGCCAGGGTGCTATTCGCTGCCATCCGTTCGTACTCAAGGAGATGGCCCTCGCCCATCGCGAAGACAAACAACAGGCACTGGTCGAATTCGATGCACTGCTGCTCGACCACATTGGTTTTGCCGTGTGCAACGCCGCCAGCACCCTGGTGCTGAACCTCGGCCTCGGGCATTTCGAACACATGCCCGGGGACAGGCTCAGCCAAGGCTATTTCCGCGCCCTCAACCGTCAGGCCGCGGCCTTTGCCCTGGTGGCAGACCTGAGCATGATGCTGCTGGGCGGTGAACTCAAACGCCGCGAACGGCTGTCCGCACGTCTGGGTGATGTACTCAGCCATCTGTATCTGGCCTCCGGCGCACTCAAGCGTTATCACGATCTCGATTCGCCCGAGCATATGCACCCGCTGTTCGCCTGGGCCATGGAAGAGAGCCTCGGCCAGTCCGAACGTGCGCTGGACGAACTGCTGACCAACTTCCCGAACAAGGTGCTTGGATGCCTGCTGCGGGTGATGGTGTTTCCGTTCGGTCGTCACCACAGAGGCCCGTCGGACAGACTGGCGGCCAACGTCGCAGCCGTCATCGGCCGTCCCAAGGGCGATCCAACGCTTGAGGAGTTACTGGGGGGCTGCTATCGCCCGCAATCACCAGAAGACTCGGTCGGCGCTCTGCAGCACGCCTGCGATTTGCTGAACGCCGCCAAACCGCTACAGAAAAAACTCAATACGGCGCTGAAAAGTCGCCAGGTCAAACCCACTCTCGGAGAATCTGTCATCGATACCGCCCTGGAGGCCGGCGTCTTGCAACCGGTTGAAGCCCAGACTTTGCGCGAGGCAGAAGTGGCGCGACGCAAGGTGATCGATGTCGATGATTTCGACCCCAAGGAGCTGGTATTGGCCAAAGGCAAGGTTCGCTGATCCAGCAGACCGTGTGTCTTCTCGCTATCATGGGGGCTCTTTACCATGTGAAAAAGGGGCGCAGGAGCTTTATACTCTCGCGCCCGTTTTGCTCTTGAGGACTTATCTCGTGTCCAACGTCGTTGCCGATCATCTCGTCTTGCTCGACCACCTGCGCAGCATCCTGGTCGCCGTAGGTGAGGCCGAACAGGTTCCCGAAGAAAGCCATGCCTTGTTCCTGGAACGCTTCGACGAACTGCTGGCGTCATTGCCGATCGAACCGATCGAAAGCCAGTACCTGGGCCAGGACATCCTGACGCAGGTCATTTCCCGTTATCCGCAAATCGCCCACCTGATTCCACGGGACCTGCTGTGGTACTTCGCCGGCGACTGCCTGCACTACCTGTCCGACGAAGAAATCGACCTGTACCAGGCCCTTGAAGAGCGTCGCTTCGAAGCCGAACAGAACGACGAACCGTTCGACTGGAACCAGGAAAAACAGCTGCTGGCGATGTCGAACCAGGACAGCAAGCACTGATCCCACAGTCAGTAATGCAAAAGGCCCGCATGGTTGAATATGCGGGCCTTTTTTGTGGCATTTGCCGAGTGATGTGGTGTTTGGGCTGCCGTCTTCGCGAGCAAGCCCGCTCCCACATTGGATTTCTGTCGTACACAGAATCTGTGTCCACTGAAGATCCAATGTGGGAGCGGGCTTGCTCGCGAAAGGGCCCGTCAAAGCAACCCATCACTCTCCGGCAACTCATACGCCACCGCAACCGTGCCCAATGCACTTGGCTTGCCCGGCCTGCTCAAGGTTGGCTCCTTCTCCAGGCATTCCACCAGATAGTCGATCAACACCCGTAACTTGGGCGGTAGATAGCGGGTTGGCGAATGCAGCAGCCAGGCGCCTCCGTGGTAGGACGCCAGAAAAGTCCAGTCCGGCAGTACCTGCACGATCAGCCCTTGTTCCAGCGCATAACGGGCGGTGAAGTACGGCAGGCTGCCGATTCCGATGTGTTGCAATACCGCGCCCAGTCGCACGCCCGTGTGATTGGCGGCATAACGTCCGCGCACGCCGACGGTCACGGCTTTGCTGCCTTTCTTGAATTTCCAGCGCGCATCGCTCGGGGTTTCGCCCAGATAGATGCAGCTGTGGTTGAGTAAGTCGTGGGGATGAGTTGGCGTGCCGTGTTCGGCCAGGTATTGCGGGGTTGCGCAGAGCAAATGATCGATGGTCAGCAACTGCCGTCCCACCAGCCCCGCTGGCGGGCGGTCGGTAATTCGGATCGCCAGATCGACGTTGTCGTCGATCAAATCCACCTGACGGTCCTCGAGCAATAACTCCACATTCACTTTGGGATAGCGCCGCAGAAATTCCGGCATGTGTGGATGAATCACGAATCGCCCGACGGCCTTGGGCACGCTGACGCGCACCAGCCCTTCCGCTTCATGGGTGAACTGACCGCTGATTTCCATCACCGACTTCGCCGCGCTGACCATCTCCTGGCAACGCTTGAACACCTCTTCGCCACCGTCACTCAGGCGCAGCTTGCGCGTGGTTCGTTGCAGCAGCCGCGTGGCGAGTGCCTTCTCCAGCCGCGAAATGCTGCGACTCACCGCCGAGGGTGAAGAACCTAATTGACGCGCCGCTTCGGAGAAACTGCCGGTCTCGACAACCTTGACGAAAATCGCCATTTCACCAAGCAGCGGCAGGGGAAGATTTATGCTCACAGCGCAATAGTCCTTTGATGATTGAACGGATTATCACGCAATTCCACGGTTCATATAATAAAAATAGAAACTTTAATAAGGGCATGGAATATGACGCTTCGCCTCTTTTTCCATAGTGATGACCTCAAGGCCAATGTGGAAGTCCTGGATTGCACGCCCTACGAGAACGAATTCGCAGTAGTGCTGCGCGCCACACTGTTTCATCCCCAAGGCGGCGGGCAACCCTGGGATACCGGCTGGATCGGCGAAAGCCAGGTGCTGCGCGTGGTTCAGGATCCGGACCGGATCATCCACTTCGTCGACCACCCGGTAAAACTCGGCATGATCCAGATTCGGGTCGACGAGCAACGACGCCGGTTCAACACGCGCATGCATTCGGCGGGTCACCTGATTGGTCACTTCGTCCAGGCGATGGGCTGGATGCCGATCAAGGCTCATCACTGGCCGGATGAAGGACGTGTCCAGTTCAAGCCGGCTGATAGCGCGCAGGAGGTCGATGCCCAGACGATTCAACACGGCATCAAGCAATGGATCACCCATGACCTGCCGCGCCTGACGTCGTTGCGCGAAGGCGCCCGGGAAATCGGTTTCGGTGAACTGCCCGCCTACGGTTGCGGCGGCACCCATGTACGGAGCCTGAAGGATTTGGGCACGGTCACGATCGCTTCCCTTTCACAGAAAAAGGGAACGCTGTCAGTCCACTACAGCGTGGATTGAGCATTTGGGCGATGTCGGCCCCGTCATCGCCTGACGCCGGGGGAACCTGCGTTCGCGGGTTCTGTTGACTATCTGATAGATGGACCTAAAGACATGATGCTTGACGTCGAGCGTCTCGATGAGACGTGCATACAAAAACTGGCCAACGAAGAAGTCCTCGCCATCCGCGTCAAAGGCTTGTTGCCTCGGCCGCTGGCGATCCAGATCGGCGACAAGATTCTTGCCCCCGGCTTCGAAGGCTACATCAACGCGCCGAGCATCGGTCGCATTGGCATGGCGTTTTATGAAGCGGAAAACCAGCCGCTGCTGATCGAGGATTACTTCGAGCGCGCCACCAGCAATATCGCCGAATTGCGCAGCCGTTGCGCGCCCTACTCCTCTCCTGTCGATACGTTGCGCTGCATGCTCGACGAGTCTTGGCCGGCGGGGGCGCATCTGGAAAATCTCTACGGCCGAAAGATGTATGTAGGGCTATCCCGGGTCGTGAAACCCGGGGTGTGCTTCCTCGCCCATCACGACATCTTCGCCAAGGATGCCCCGGACAGCTTCCAGGCCAAAAGCCTGGAAGCGCAGTTCGCCTGCAACGTTTATCTGAACATGCCGACCGAGGGCGGCGCGTTGCAGATGTGGGACCACGACATTTCCCCGGACCAGTTCGACGAAATGCGTGGCGACAGTTACGGCATCGACCCGGCCTTGCTCGGCCCTCCAACCCTGGAGATTCGCCCTGAGTCGGGTGATTTCATCATGTTCAATTCGCGCTGCATGCATTCGGTCACCCCGGGTGTGGACGATCCGCGATTGAGCCTTTCCTTCTTTGTCGGCTATCGCGGCAATGCTTCACCCCTGACTTTCTGGAGCTGAGATGTTTTCGAATTACCTGGGCGAGTTTCTGGCGCTGGCAACGATCCACTTTCTGGCCGTGGTCGCTCCCGGACCGGACTTCGCCGTAACCATCCGCCAAAGCGTGCGTTTCGGCCGCTTAGTGGGGATTTGCACGGCGCTGGGCATCGGCGCGGGCATTTCCGTGCATGTGCTTTACACCTTGCTCGGCGTCGGTGCGCTGATGCACACCACACCCTGGTTGTTGACGGTGGCCAAGGTTGTGGGGGGCGCCTACATTTTGTACCTCGGCGTGAGCCTGATACGCAGCAAACCCAAATCGGCAATTGAAGGCGACAAGGGTGCAGAAGCGTCAGCTGAACGGCAGACCTTGTTCAAGGCCTTCAGCACGGGGTTTCTGACCAATGCCACCAACCCCAAGGCCACCCTGTTCTTTCTGGCAATCTTCACGACCATCATCAGCGCCACTACACCGTTGCAGATTCAGGCGCTGTACGGGTTGTGGATGTGTTTCGTGAATGCTTTGTGGTTCGTGATCGTGGCGCTGTTTTTTTCCAGCGCCCGGGTGCGATTGCTGTTCATGCGCATGGGGCACTGGTTCGAACGAACCATGGGGGTGATCCTGATTCTGTTCGCTGGCCGGTTGATTCTGTCGATGTAAAACAAACGGCCCGCCAGTCTGACTGGCGGGCCGTCGATTCATTGCTTGCTTGATAGCCCAGACATTTACCAAAGCGCCAGGGTATAGCTGACGATCAAGCGATTCTCATCCAGATCATTGCCAAAGTTCGAACGCACCGACGCGTTTCGCCATTTCAAGCCCAGGCCTTTCAACGTACCGTCCTGCACCACGTAAGCGATATCGGTGTCGCGCTCCCACTCCTTGCCTTCACCCGCAGCACTGCGCTGCACGTTATCCCCCGAGATGTAGCGGGTCATAAAGCTCAACCCCGGTACACCCAATGCGGCGAAGTTATAGTCATAGCGCGTTTGCCAGGAGTGTTCGTCAACGTTGGCAAAGTCATTGATCTGCACGAAGTTGACCAGGTACGGGTCGCTGCGTCCAATGTACGGAAACGGATCATCGCCGCTCATGCGCTGGTAGCCGAAGCCCAGCGCGTGACCGCCGAGACTGTAGGTAAACATCGCACCGAGAGCCTGGTTGTCGAGGTCAGGAAAGTTGCCATCTTCAATGCTGCGCGCATAGCGCACGTCGCTCTTGAGCGACTGGCCGGACCCCAGATCCAACAGGTGGACCAATCCGAGGTAGTTCTGCTGATAGATATTTTCCAGCTTGCCGTAGCGGTACTGCGCTGTCAGGTTCGGCAGGAATTGATAGTCAGCCCCGGCGAACTGGAACTTGTCGCTTTGCCCGCCGATGCGATTGGCAGTCATGTCCTGGTAGTCAGTGGAATCAACAAAGTTGATCTGCGTGAGTTGACCGGCGGTGAGCTTCAAACGGTCGATTTCCTGCACGTTGACCAGGCCGCCCTTGAAAGTTGACGGCAACAGGCGAGTGTCGTTGGAGTTCACCACCGGATCCTTGATCTGCAACGTCCCCAGCTTCAGGGTGCTCTTGGACCAGCGTGCTTTAGCTGTCAGGCCCAACTCGCCATAGCGATCTTGTGAGCCGCCCGACAGATCCGGCGGCAACAGATTAGTGCCCGCTGTGCCACCCCCGGAGTCCAGTTTAAAACCGGCCATGCCCAGCGCATCCAGACCAAAACCCAGCGTGCCGGCGGTATACCCGGACTCCATCCGCAACAGAAAACCCTGTGCCCATTCCTCGGCTTTGTCTCGCGAGCCGTCCTGACGGAAATCGCGATTGAAGTAAAAGTTGCGTGCTTCCAGGCTGCCTTTACTGTCGGCAATGAAATCCGCCTGAGCGGCCGCTGCGCCAAACACGCTCAAACCGAGCAATGTGCCGACCGGGAGGTACAACCGTTGGGTGGAAAGCGAATGGTGCATGCCGTGCTCCTGTTTCGGACGCGAGCGAGCCCTCTCGGGGGCGTTGCGATCGCGACCGATGTTTGTCGATTAGCAATGGATCAGCGACGTCTGGGCACAATTGCCCAGACGTGTCGGGGTTCAGGATTCGAGTTGGCGACCGCGGGTTTCCGGCAGGCTTAACGCGGCCAGAATCACCACGCCATAGGCACCGGCAGCGAAGATTCCGATCCCCGTACCAATCGGCAACGTTTCGCTCAGCGCACCGATGAACAACGGAAACAGCGCGGCGATGGAGCGCCCGGCGTTATAGCAAAAGCCCTGGCCCGAACCGCGCATGCGGGTCGGAAACAACTCGGTCAGA
The DNA here is from genome assembly GCF_019145235.1 of Pseudomonas farris. GTDB lineage: Bacteria > Pseudomonadota > Gammaproteobacteria > Pseudomonadales > Pseudomonadaceae > Aquipseudomonas > Aquipseudomonas farris. The sequence continues at coordinate 184,738 of NZ_JAHSTV010000001.1, forward strand.
AAAGCGCCCATGCCGGCAAAAATGCCCGAAGCGAAGAAACCCAACGGAAAGCCCAGCCAGAGCATCCAGGTGTTGTCGATGGGCAGTTGGGTGTAAGCCAGGACGATCGCCATGGAGCCGACGGCAAACAGGATGAAGTTCTTCTTTCGGCCGATGGCATCGGTCAGCAACGCGCTGGTCACATAGCCGATGTAAGAGCCGACGATCACCATCGCCAGATAGCCGCCAGTCCCGAGCACGCTCAGGCCGCGCTCGGTTTTCAGGTAGGTCGGCAACCACGTGGTGATCGCGTAATAACCGCCCAGCGCGCCAGTGGTCAGCAACGAAGCGCGCAAGGTGGTACTGAGCATCCGAGGTGCGAAGATTTCAAAGAAGGCCCAACGCGAATCCTTTTCAGGCTTGGCCTTGCGCTCAATGCAGGCCTGTTCGAAGGTGTCCGACTCCTTGACCAGTCGGCGGATCACCAATACGAATAGCGCTGGCACCAACCCGATCATGAATAGCGCCCGCCAGGCCTCTTCCGGCGGCAGAAAGCTGAATAATCCGGCATAGAGCAATGCCGTAAGCCCCCACCCTAGCGCCCATCCGGCCTGCACCATGCCCACTGCCTTGCCGCGATCCTGAGAGCGAATCACCTCGCCAATCAGCACCGCACCCGCAGTCCATTCACCGCCGAAACCAAAGCCCATCAAAGTCCGGGCCACCAGCAATTGCTCGTAGTTCTGTGCCAGTCCGCAGAGGAAGGTGAAGAAGGCGAACCACAGCACCGTCAGTTGCAGGGTGAGCACCCGGCCGATGCGGTCGGACAGTATTCCGGCGATCCAGCCGCCCGCCGCCGAGGCCAGCAGCGTACAAGTGCCAATCATCCCGGCATCGCCCTTGGAGATACCCCAGGTTGCGATCAGGGTCGGAATGACGAAACTCAGCATCTGTGTGTCCATGCCATCCAGGGCATAGCCGATCTTGCAACTCCAGAAGGTACGCTTTTCATTTTTCGACAGGGGGCCGTACCAACTGAACGGGCCGGTGCGGCCCGAACCTGAAAGCACGTGGTCAGTCATGGTCTTTTCCATGGGAGTTCCTGCGGCAGCAAGCGAAGATGACGGACACGCCTCATTATTTTTTTGTGAAGGCGTTGTCGTGGGGGGCAGACGCAGTGGCTGCGTCGTGGAGCGGATTCTTCGCGCCAAGGCCAAACGGCGTCAAACGGGAAAAAAACGAGGTTATGCATAAGAAAATTTGATACCCCCGGCGACGAACTCTGGAGTAACAATTACTGCACCCCCACCACGGTTCTCTGTGGAAAAACAGTGAACGCCCCACCACGAGAACCGCCATGAACCTCAAATTTCTCGAAACCTTCGTCTGGGTCGCACGCCTGCAAAGCTTCAGCCTTACCGCCGAGAAAATGTTCAGCACTCAGGCGGCTATCTCCAGCCGGATTGCCTCGCTGGAAGAAGAGTTGGGCCTGCGTTTGTTCGTGCGCGATTCGCGCGGTGTGTCGCTAACGCTGGAAGGTCTCAAGGTGCTCGACTACGCCGAGCAGATGCTCGAGGTTCAGCGAGCGTTGAAACACTCGCTGGATAACACCAACCCGCAACAGGGCCTGGTGCGCATCGGTGTGATGGATACGGTGATCCATACCTGGCTCAGCCCGTTGATGTCGACCTTGATGCAGACCTTCCCCGCCGTGGAAATCGAGATCACGGCCGACGCCGCACGTAATCTGTGCGATCAGTTGCAAAAGGGCTATCTGGACATCGTGTTCCAGACGGACCTGATCCGCCACGAAAGTGTGCGCAACCTCGAACTGGCGCACTACCCCATGCACTGGATCGCCGCCAGTAACTCAATCTATGCCCGCCCCTATGCCTCACTGGCCGAAATGGCCAGTGAGCGCATCATCACCTTCGTCAAAAACTCCCGGCCGCATCAGGATGTACTCAACCTGCTACACGCCCACGGCATCAGCACGCCACGCGTCAGTTGCGTCAACTCGGTGTCGGCCATGACCCGGCTGATCCGTGACGGCTTCGGTATTGGTGCCTTGCCGGCCGCGCTGGTGGCCAAGCCCTTGGCCAGCGGCGAGCTGATTCAGCTGGAACCGGGCACCCGCTTGCCGCAACTGGATGTCGTGGCTTCATGGCGCGCCGGCGTCGGCCTGGAGTTGATCGAAAGCATCGTCGACATGAGCCGCCAGGTGGTCTCCCAATACGCTGCGGATGTCGGCCCGCTTCGAATGGTTCCGGCACCCGGTCTCAACAGCCGACGGACTCTTGAATAACTTTTTGTTGTCCCGGGGTAACAACATTCCTGGTTGGACGTCATCGTCATGGTTTTCTAAAAAGGGTCATCGAACCTGAAGAGATGCCGTGATGAGCCAACCCACCCTGTCTTTCGAACAACTAAGGCACAGCGTTCCACTGGCCCTGCGCCAATGCATCGCTGCCGGACAATATCAGGGCCACACCAGCGGCTTGGCCCAAGGTCGGGTGCAAGCCAATATCGTGATTCTGCCCACTGATTGGGCTAACGAGTTTCTCCGCTATTGCACGCTCAATCGGCAGGCTTGCCCGGTGCTCGACGTTACCGAACCGGGTGATCCGTATTTTCGCAATCTCGGCACAGCCATCGATATCCGCCACGAGGTGTCCCGATACAGGGTCTATCGCCATGGCGAACTGAGAGAAGAGCCGTCGGATATCGAGCATTTGTGGCAGGACGATCTGGTGGCCTTCGCCATCGGTTGCTCGTTCTCCTTCGAACAACCGCTGCTGGATGCCGGCATCGCCCTCAGACACATCGATCTGGGGCGCAATGTCGCCATGTACCGAACGAACATAGACACCCGCCCTACCGCGCGCCTGAGCGGCAAGCTGGTGGTGAGCATGCGCCCGATGAAGGCCGCCGCGGCGATCCAGGCGATCCAGATCACCGCACGCATGCCCAACGTCCACGGCGCACCTGTGCACATCGGTGATCCGGCGCTGATCGGCATCGATTCACTCAGCAGCCCGGACTACGGCGATGCCGTGCCAGTCGAAGCCGATGAAATCCCGGTATTTTGGGCCTGCGGTGTGACCCCGCAATCGGTGGTGCAAACTTCGCGTCCGCCACTGTGCATCACCCACGCCCCCGGCTGCATGCTGGTAACGGATGTTTTGAATAGTGCTTTGTAAATGAGTGCGGGCTCGCGTGAAATAGTAACGTGAGCCTTGGATTGGACTGTTTTCAACCTGATATGGATGCCACGGACAAACAATGAACACTGCTCAACAATCGATTCGACAGTACATAAACGCCAAGGACGGTAACCGCCCACATTTGTTACCCCAGGCCTTTGCGCCAGACGCGATCCTGGACATGGTTGTGCACACCGGGTCTATCTCGTTTCCACCCCACGTTGAAGGCATTGGACCTATTGGCGATGTGCTGGTCAGGCGATTCGGCCAGACCTTCGAAAACGTCTATACCTTTTGCCTGGGACTCCCACCTGAACCGCAGGCCAAAACATTCCAGTGCAAATGGCTGGTCGGCATGTCCGACAAGAGCTCCGGTGAAGCCCGAGTCGGTTGCGGTCTGTATGAGTGGCAGTTCAGCCCCGAGTCGAGACTTGTCGAGAGGCTCACTATCACCATTGAACACATGAAAACCCTGCCGGCGACTGATCTGCACTGCATCATGGAGTGGGTATCGCAACTGGACTACCCATGGTGCAGTTCGCAAGCGTTAGTGAACAATGTTCCTGACATCGACACGCTTGAAGAGGTGATCCAGTACCTTGCGGCCAATACTCCAACCTGCACTTCGCAGGTGTAGAGCTACACAATCAGTCGTATTCAGCTTCCTTGTCATATCCCGCCAGATGCCGTTGTTACTATTGGTCTGCATTCGAGAATGTACAAACCGGCACGCCTGAGAACGCCACTCAATGAGTGGCGTTTTTGTGAAATATGCAGCGCAAACCCCAAAGAAAAACTCGCGGGACCGTAAAGCACCCCTTATTCCATCAGCATCCGGCGCAATACCAATGATTGCGTGGCCTGACCGTGGCTGTCAGAAAAAAACCGGCATATGTATCGAAAGTTTTCGTTCAAAGCATGGCGCTTTGCCTTGGTTGAACTACCTTTCAAACAAGAAGAAGACATAACGGTTCGAAATGCCACGTTAGGTTCAGCGATCAGATAGCGGAATGGCAAAAGGAGTTACCTCACTATGATCCTGGCAAGCATTTTCCGGCTCTTTGCTTTGATTGCCGGTTGCTTTTTAGGGGAGTCAGGTCGGCGCAAAGTGCCGTCTTTAGCTGCAGTTGCTTTCGAGTCTGAGCCTATCGCTCGGCTCGACAGCTCAGGTATCTGGATCACTAAAAACCGTTATAGCGAAGGTCGCTCGTTGTTCCGTCAGAACAGCGTATTGCAGTTGCTTGCATGTAGCACCACGGAATATTGCCGGGGCCATTAGTCAGGGGTCTGGCGGGGTAGAGGGCCGACCAAGGCCCCTTGTAGTGATCCGAGGCAACCTAGTTAGCCTCAAAGATGGCCTATTCAGCGAGGATGCACTTAATGAGCTATCGTACCGTGCCCGCTTTCAAGCGAATTATCCATGGCCTGTTCTGGACGGGCCTCAGCGTGAATGCGGCTCAGGCCGCGCCGGCCAATTGTTCACAACTGGATAATATGCCGACAACGTTTGAGGTCGGTCAGGGGCTCCAGAATGAACTGCGCGTCCCCGTCCCGGTGACACAGCTGGCAGTCGGCGATCCGAAAATCGCCGACGTGCAACCCAGCGGCAACAACCCCAACGCCTTCTTGCTCACCGGTATGGCGCCGGGGACCACCAGCCTGATGGTCTGGACCGCCTGTTCGACAACGCCGCGCCAAAGCATGGTATTCGTCAAGGGCAAGGCCACCGCGGCGCTCACCAGTGTCTCGACAGTGCCTTCCGAAGACCCGCTGTTGCCGATCCAGGTGCAAACCGACATCCGCTTCGTTGAAGTAAGCCGGACCAAACTCAAGGAAGCCAATGCCTCGATTTTTGGCCGCCAAGGCAACTTCCTGTTCGGCTCACCGAGAACCTTGCCCACCGTCGGCGGCATTGTCACTCCGTCGGTGCCGGTGAACAACGGCATGTTCAACTTCGCTTTTGCGTCCAGCGATACTCTAGTGTCGATCAACGCGCTGGAAGGCAGCGGTTTCGCCTACACCCTGGCACGACCAAGCCTGGTCGCGCTCAGCGGGCAGAGTGCGAGCTTCCTGGCCGGTGGTGAAGTACCGATTCCAGTGCCCAGTTCCGGCAGCGATAACGTGTCCATCGAGTACAAGGAATTCGGTATTCGCCTGACCCTGACGCCGACCATCATCGGGAAAAACCGTATCGCGCTGAAGGTGGCGCCGGAAGTCAGTGAACTGGACTTCACCAACGCCGTAAGCATCGCCGGCACCATCGTTCCGGCGCTGACCATTCGACGTACCGACACCAGCATCTCCCTGGCCGACGGCGAAAGCTTCGTCATCAGCGGCCTGATCAGCACCCGCAACAGTTCCCAGGTGAACAAGTTTCCGGGGCTGGGCGATATCCCGATTCTGGGCGCGTTCTTCCGCGACAACAGCGTCAACCGTGAAGAGCGTGAACTGCTGATGATCGTTACCCCGCATCTGGTCCAGCCACTGGCTGCCAATGCACAACTACCGTCATTGCCTGGCGAGCAGCTGCGCAATTACGACCCGAACTTCTACCGTATGTTCTTCCTCGAAAATGGCGATTTCGACAGTCGCTCCGGGCTCTCGCAATGAGCCTGAATCAGACTTGCCTCGACCTCACTCGTAACGGTGATCTTGAACGCTTGCCAAGCCAGCTTTATTGCCATTGGCCAGGCGTTCAACGTGTTGTAGCCAGAGGACACTCGATGAAAGCAGTCATTGCAATAGCGGCGACAATCATGCTCACAGGTTGTGCCAGCAATGGCTTGTCGTCGCGACCGGCTGAGTGTGCCAAGCCCGCTTCGGATCAAGAGCTGGCCCTGAGCTTGGCCGATAACATGGTCAATGAGGGCCGTTTGTATGCCAGCCTGGCGAATCTTGAAGGTTTGCCCGACAACCTGGTTCAGGTTCGCCTGCGCAAGGCTCGGGTGCTGCGCTTGATGGGGCGTAACGAGGCGGGGCCGTTGTATCAAAGCTTGCTCGGCACCTGTATGGCCGCTGACGGGGAACATGGCTTGGGCCAGTTGGCCGCGGCCAAAAATGATTACGCCAACGCTACCACTCACCTTGAGCGCGCGGTGAAGATGGCCCCCACCGACGACAGGATGCGCAATGACCTGGGGGTGGTCTACCTCAATCAACGACGGATCCCTGAAGCACGCTTTGAGTTCATGACTGCCATGGAGCTCAAACAGTCCAATTCACTGGCGGCACTGAATATGGTGACGCTGCTGATCTATCAGGATAACTGGAAGGCAGCTTCCGAACTCGTGACCCGCGCCAGCTTGAGTCCTCAGCAAGTCGCAGAGGCTCAGAGCCGCGCGGAAAAACTCAAGGCTTCTGCTAAAAAAGCAGTGGCATCCGAGGGGAATCGCAGAACTGAGGTAGCCGCTGCCTCATCCAGTGCGACCAAGTAAAACGTACGAGGAGTCGAGATGAATACCAAGAGGCTGTTGATTGTGTGCATGGCTTGCCTGTCCACCAGTGCCTGGGCTATTGAACCGGGTCCCTCTTCGAAGGAGCAAAAAGGCACCGAGCAGTGGATGCAGCTACAGATTCGCGGCATCGTTGCTTCGCCAAAACTGCAAACCGCTTCGGCCACCGAACGTGACCTGGCCATGCAGCGTTGGCTGAACAGCTTCAACTACCCGATTCCGGAGTTTTTTGACCAGGATGCAGCGGGAAAAATGACCATCAGCAACTGAAATACGTCAATGGGTGATCAGCCTCTGGCTTAGTCCAGAGTGGCCTGGCTGCAAAGCCGGGCTAGATGTCGTGTGCAGGAAAGCATGGCATCTACAAATTATCCAAGCCAGGCCGAATTACCCTGTAAGAGCTGCCGCGAGCTGCGATCTTTTGCTCTTCCGCGATCACTCGGCCATCAAAATCAAAAGATCACAGGCTTCGCCAGCTCCTACGCTTGACCGCGTCGGTGTTCCTGAAAGGGGTGTCTGGTACCTATCGCTTGCGCCTTGACCAGCCTGTCACCGAGCGTATCGCGGCAATCAGCGCCAGGTCGTGATTAACAGATAAACGCAGGCTGCGATCTTTTGATTCAGAGGCCTGGGCAACGAATTGCCTGCCAGAAAAATCAAAAGATCGCAGCCTGCGTCAGCTCCTGCAGGGGATGTGTAAAAGCTCGGTTGGCAAGGCCATCCTATTCGACAGCAAGGACCTCATTACTTCCCGAATGCCTTGAACACCCCGATCATGGCGGGGCCAATGGCTACCAGAAAGAAGCTCGGCCACAAACAGAAAATCAGAGGGAATATCATCTTGGTGCCGATTTTCGCCCCCATCTCTTCGGCGGCCTGCGTACGCCGGTCACGGAACTCATCGGCATAGATGCGCAAGGTATCGGCCACGCTGGTACCAAAGCGAATACTCTGCGCCAACAGGCTGACCAACCCTTGTACGTCCTCCAGACCAGTACGCACGGCCAGTTGCTTGAGCGCCTCGGTACTGGAAATGCCCGCGCGGATTTGCGCATTGACCAGGGCCAGTTCTTCAGCCAGTTCAACCTGACTGACCGACATCTCTTCAGCCACCCGTTCGATCGTCAGGGGCAAGGCCAGGCCCGATTCCACGCAAACCACCATCAGGTCCAGAGCATCCGGAAAGGCGGCACGCAGTCTGCCCTGCCTCGCCTGCTTGCGTTTTCCGATATACAACGCGGGTAGCAACCAACCGACAGCAGCAGCCGCTAACACCAGCGACAACCCCGTAATCAGAGAAAGCCTGGGAATCAGCGGCAACGCCAACAGCGCAAGGCCAACCAATATCAGTGGCAACAACAAGCGCACCGCCCAATACATCTGGGTTGCCGACGATGAGCGGTAACCGGCGTGCATCAACAGGGTTTGTGTAGCGGACGTCTGACCCGCCTCAGTCGATGCAAAGCGTTGACCGACCCGCTCCAGCAATAACTGCAGATTTCCCGGTGCATCCTGCCCGACTGAACTCCCCGAATGACCGCGCTTGATCAACGCCAGGCGACGCCGCACAGGATCCTGCAGCCCCAACAGCAGCAGCATCACGGTGATGATGGCGAGCACTGCACTCAGACTCATCGCACCGATAAACAACAGGCGTGCCATCTCCTCATTGCCTGTTACTCGACTGAACAACCCGAGTAAAAAATCCATGACCGGTACCTCCACATGGCGAATAACGCTTAAACCTGAATCCGGATGATTTTGCGAATCCAGAAAATCCCGATCAACATGCCACCAAAAGCGGCGAAGATCAGCTTATGACCGACCGGATCATTGAGCAGCACCGGCAAGTAGGTAGGACTGGTGAACACGATCACTGCCGCCAGCACGAAGGGAATGGCCACCAGTATCCAGGCCGACATCCGCCCTTCGGCCGACAGGGTCTTGACCTTGCGCTGGAAGCGAAAGCGTCCGCGGATCAGACGGCTCAGACGCTCCAGCACCTCAGTCAGATTGCCGCCGGTCTCGCGATGGATGAGGATCGAGGTCACCAGCATCATCACCGTCATGCTCGGCATACGCTCGAGCAGGCCGAGCATGGCCCGGCGCACATCGTTGCCATAGTTGATATCGGCGAAGGTCAGGCCGAACTCATGAGCAACCGCTCCCTTATGCTCTTCGGCAACCAGGCGCAAGGTTTCGTTGAAAGGGTGCCCGGCGCGTAGGGCACGGCACATGGCATCCAGCGCATCCGGCAGACCTTCCTCAAACTCAGCGAAACGTTTGCCACGGTCACGAAAAACTTTCAGCAGGGGTAACCAGAACACCCCGAAACCCGCCAGCAGCGCCATCCACCAGATTGACGAGATCATCCAGATCGAGACGCCCGCGCAGGCGCCCAGGAACAACCCAAGCAATAACACCCGATAGGCCCGATATTCGTGTCCGGCCTGCTCGATCACCTGTGTCAGGTTCGCCATGAAGGGCAATTGCTCGAGCATGGCCTCCAGTGGCGACAAGCGCGTCAGGTATTTCTGCCGCAACACCGTCTGCATGTTGGGCAAATTGTTGGCTTTCTCAAGCACATGCAGACGACCGCGGATGCGCTTGCGCATCTTGCCGGCCTCGCCGAACACCGGCACCACCACGCCTTGGGACAGGAGGAACACGGCGATAAACACCATGCCGAGGAACATCAGAATGAATTCGCCAGGAATATTGTTCATGACTACCGTGCCTCCATCCACTCAGGCCTGAACATCGTAAGCGGCAATTCGATACCGCGTTTGGCCAGCACATCGCGGAAGGCCGGGATCATGCCGCTGGGGCGATAATCACCTAGCACCTCGCCGTTTTCGCCCATGCCTTGACGCGCAAAGGAGAATATTTCGGTCATGGTGATGATCTCGCCTTCCATGCCGTTGATCTCTTGCACACTGACCAGGCGGCGCTTGCCATCCTCCTGACGTTCCAGCTGGATCACCACATCAATGGCCGAAGCGATCTGCTGACGCATGGCTTTGATCGGGAAGGTCGCCCCGGTCATCGACACCATGTTCTCGATTCGCCCCAACGCATCACGTGCAGTGTTGGCGTGGATGGTGGTCAGCGAGCCGTCGTGGCCGGTGTTCATCGCCGTCAGCATGTCCAACGCCTCGGCCCCGCGCACTTCGCCGATCACAATGCGATCCGGGCGCATCCGCAGGCTGTTGCGCACCAATTCCCGCTGGCTCACCTCGCCACGCCCTTCAATGTTGGAAGGTCGGGTTTCCAGGCGCACCACATGGGGCTGCTGCAGTTGCAGTTCGGCCGAGTCTTCGATGGTGACGATCCGCTCGTTTTGCGGAATGAAACTGGACAGCACATTGAGCATGGTGGTCTTGCCGCTGCCGGTACCGCCGGAAATCAGCACGTTCAAGCGTCCACGGACAATCGCCTTGAGCAGCAGGGCAATGGCCGGGGTTAACGTCCCCACCGAGATCAGGCTGTCGGTGTTGAGCAGGTCCACCGCAAAGCGGCGAATCGACATGCTCGGGCCGTCGATTGCCAGCGGCGGGATGATCGCGTTAACCCGCGAACCGTCCTTGAGTCGGGCGTCCACCAACGGTGAGGACTCGTCGATACGCCGGCCGAGGCTGGACACAATGCGGTCGATGATGTTCAGCAAATGCTGATCATCGCGAAAGCGCACATCGGTCCGTTGCAGTTTGCCAAAACGTTCGACATAGACCGAGGCAAAGCCGTTGACCAGAATGTCGGACACGCTGTGATCGGCCAGCAACGGCTCCAATGGACCCAGGCCCAGCACCTCGTCGGTGATCTGCTTGATAATCAACTGGCGGCTGACGGAACTCACCGGCGCCGAATGTTCATCGAGCAAGCGCTGGCAAATATCACGAATCTGCCGCGTAGCCTCGGCCTGCTCAAGGGAGTCCAGCAAGGACAGGTCCATGACCTTGAGCAACTGCTGGTAGATCTTTTCCCGCCACTCGGCTTCCACTGGGGTGACCTGGCTTCTGGTTTCGTAAAGAACGTCCGGCGCCGCACGTTCCCACGCCATTATTTCCTCTGCCGGGTCCAGCAGGTCGTCGCCCAGCTGAGTCGCCGACGAAGAGGCGGGTTTACCGGACTGTTTGCGCAAGCGGTTACGAAAGTCGCTGATCATGGGTCATCCCCCGAAAAAACGGTTGAAGGCGCGTTTGAGTAAGCCTTTGTTCCCGGCTACCTGTTGACCGACCAGGTCCTCGGTCATGTCGCGCAGTGCGGCAGTGATCGCTGCCCTCGGCGCATGCAGCCCCAACGGCACGCCAGTGTTCTGACTCTGGCTGACCAGGTTGAAGTCGTTGGGTAATTTCGACAGATTGGTGCAGCGCAGCGCCTCGCCGATATCTTTGAGGCTGATCGCTCCCGCCTTGTCAAAGCGGTTGACCACTATTTGCAATTGATCCCCGCGCACGCCCAGGTCATCGCGAAGAATCCGCACCAGGGAGCTGGCATCGCGCAGATGGCTGACGCTCTGTTGCACCACCACGTACACCCGATCTACCTGTTCCAGCACGGAGCCGGTGAGGTGGTCGATTTGCCGCGGCAGGTCAATCACCACCCAGTCATAGCTGGCGCGAGCCAACTTCAACAGGGTGTCAAGTTGCTCGGGTTGGGCATCTTGCGGCAGACACAGCTCACCGGCCCGACCACCCAGCACATGCAAAGTGGGGCTGAAGTGACTGCAAAAACCGCGTAGCGCGACGCTGTCCATGCCGTCGATCTGATGCAACACCTCCAGATGGCTGTGCGTCTGCGCCACATCCAGATAATGCGTGACGCTGCCAAATTGCAGGTCCATGTCCAGCAACAGGGTGCTGCCACCCCTGGCGCTGAGCTGCTGAGCCAGGTTGCAGGCCACCAGGGTTCCGCCGGAGCCGCCCTTGGCGCTCATCACGGCAATCAATTTCCCTTCTGCCCCACTGCCGGTCCGAACCTCCATGACCAGCCGATTCAAGGCGGCAACCAATTCCGTCTCGGCGATGGGCTCGGGCAGCACGTCACGGGCACCGGCCTGCATCGCCATACGCATGCCTTCCTGTTCGCTCAGCAGACCGCAGACCAACATCGGTGGACGCTCATGGGCCGGGTGCAGCAACAGCGCTGCCAGCTCCTCGCGCCACAGGTGGCTGACGCGCAACAGCAACAGATCGGGCATCCGGTCCAGACCGTAGAGCGGGTCGACATGCCCGTTGCTCACCAGGCGAGTGCTCACCTCAAGGCCGGGCATGCGCTGGCAGACACTCTGCAGATCGCGCAAAGAGGTGGCATCACGGCTGCTGATCAGCAACCGGAGCCCGGCTTTGCCAGTCGAGCTGGAGACTGGCGTTTCCTTGGTATTCAGCATGGTGTGATCTCCCCGGAATCGGAATGACGCCCGAGGCTTTCGCGTGGCAAGGTTGCCCTGAATGTAGGCAGGGTAATGGGCACGCCGAACCCGGGAATAAACAGGTTGAAAACGAAGTTTTGCAGGCTCAACTGGACGTAGCGGATGGCACGGAATCCAGTGACCCCACTCGTGTCACCAGGGTTGGCCACCAGAGCGCCGTTTGCATCCAGATAAGTCAGTACCAGGTTGCTGGTGGTCAGATCAGTGATCAGCTGGCTCGTACCGGCATCCCCCGCGGCATTGAAAATCGCCCGCCGCAGGATCACCGGATCGCTGATATTGCACACTGCCGCCAGGCGTGCACCGCGACGGGCTGCTTCATCCAATGCATTGATCGTGAAATACAGGCGGCCCATTTCCAACACAGCGAACAACAGCGTGAATACCAGCATGCCAATGATGGCGAACTCCACGACATAGGTGCCGCGCATGCGTTTACGATTCATCACAGTGCCCTCATGACAGTGGTGGCGACCAGCGGAATGCTCAGCGCAATCGGATTACCGAAGAAACCCGGAATCGCTCCGGTGCAATTACCACTGCCAATCACCGGGCAGAACGTGTAGGTGATGGTGACCCGCACATGGTCGAAGCCCACGGCGGCGACCTCCACCATACCGGTCGTCAACCCTGACACCACAGGGCTGCCGGTATTACTGGGCACACCATAGACCGCGACATTTTTCGTCTGGTCCTGCAGGGCATTACTCAGAGAGACCTCACCGAGCGTCGAATTCCAGGCCTGGCTGGCAACAAAACGGTCCGCATCACGACTGGCCTGCAGCAGGACGTTGTACTGATAGAGCATGCGGCCGAATTCGCCGAAAGCCAGCAACAGCAGGAGCAACAATGGCAGCACGAGGGTGAATTCCACCAGGGCCAGGCCTTGCTGGCGCTGCAGCTGTTTAAACGTGTTAAGTCTCATGACGTTCCCTCCTACGAGTCGGTGCTCGGAGTGCCGCTGCCGTTGAGATAGGTTTTGTAGAGCTGAATGATATTCGGGCCGGAATCGTTCACCGGTGTAGGACTGGGCACGTTGTCGCCTTCGCACTCCTTCACAAACTGTCCGAAGATCTGCGCCTCCGTGCCGCCGTTACTCATAGGCTGGACCACGTAATAGCAGCCGAACCCCAGGACCGGGACCGTGGTTGAACCGCCCTGTTTACCGGTGCAGTCACCCACAACGATTTTCATCATCCGGCGCTCGAACACCCCGTTGCTTTCACAGCCACTGCCAGAACCTGCCACACAGGCAGCAACGCTCGCCCGCCAGTCGTTGTAGTCAAATATCGCGTTGCCGCCCGCGGTAAGATCGCCACCACTCGATGTGACGGGTTGCCCTTGGTACTTCGATTGTGGCGGGGTGACTGAGTCGTCATAAGTGATCGCGGGGTTGCTGGATGTCGTCACCAGGTCCGGCGGATAGGCCGAGGAATTGACCTGCCCCTGATAGATGCCGAAGCGCGTATTCAAGCCTTGAGACGCAGGGCCCACCGTGTTGCCGGGTTTGGTCTGGACATTTTCCCCCACGTTGCGGCAGACCGAGCCGCCTCCGGCCATATCATTCCTGACCGAACTGCCGCCCGAACCAAAATCGAGCAACTGAAAGTTGCCTGGCCCAATGGCGGACGAATTGCCGGCAGCCGACTTCAATACTTGCAAATCACCAAATTGGAAGCCCCAGAACATGCCAGCGTCCGGGTCGTATTGGGTCGCGTCGCCACAGACCATCAACGGGGCAAGATCACACGGGCTGGTAGGGCTGGGTCCAGCGGTGGCGATCGCCGCCACTCTTTTGTTCCCCAAGCCGCCGGTGCCAAATGTCTGGACGAAGCTCCAGAAAAACCCCGTAAGACTATAGTTCGGTACCGATACCCGAACGTATTTGGCCTCCGCCGGCCCGGGAAAGGAGAACGGGCCATAGACCCTGTCGGACAGTTCCACTACCGCAAATGCACCTGGGTTACCGGCGACAGCCGTGGACAATTCGTTGTTGCCGGTGGCATTGGCATTTTGCAGCAGCGTATTGAGCGCGGCAGATCGCGTCGTGCTCGCAAAGTTGGCAGCGCCTGCTACCTGACTCAGGGTTTTGGCACCACTCAAGGCGGCGGCGTCCACCGCATTCTGCAGGCGCGTCTTGTTCAGCAACATGTGTCCGCCGTCCAGAGCCAACGCCGCCATCATCGCCATCACCGCCAACGCGATCACCATCAATACGCTCACCGAACCTTCCTGGCGCCTTGGCGTCGCAGTGAACGGCTGCTGAATTCGAAGATTCATCATCAAGCCCTCATTTACCGATACTGATCCGGATCGGCTCCGCCAAACCTGGGTGTCCAGGCGCCTGTTGGGTTCTGTCAGCGAATGTTGACTACTTTGGTTTCGATCCCGCGGATAATGGTGATAGCTCCGCCATTGCTGCGCTGCACCACGCGTTTTGGCGCCGGGGCAGCGGCCATCGCCATGACCGGTGCCGCAGGCGCAGGCGCAGGCGCAGGCGCAACGGTCGCGATTTTCTTCTGATCGTTCAGCGGATTGCGTAGGGTCAGTTGCAATTTTCCTTCCGTTTGTGCGGTAACCAGGGTTTCAGCCTCTGCAGTCGTCATTTCCAGCGTCACTGCACGTACCACTACCGGCTGGGTCTTGTCGGTACCTGCGGTCTGGTCCACTGCCAACACCCGCAAGTTCTCGAGGATGGTCTTGGACACGGCGTTGTTGCCGGTGCCATCAGTGCGTTTGGTTGCCAGTACATCGACCCGGTTACCTGGTAACAGGAACCCACCCACGCCGACCACATCGTCTACGCGTACCGATATGGCACGTTTGTCTGTCGCAATCAGCGAGGCCAGGGTACTGCCGCCCAAATGCTCACTCAGACGCGCGCCACGCATGATGTCGCCCTTCAGGATGTCGAACGTTGCGATCTTGCCCACTGCTTTGTCGGTGGAGTCGAAGGCATCGTCCGGGATCGTGTCCATGGGCATGCGCAGGGTCGTGACCTGTTGGGCCTCGACCATCTGCCCGAATGGAATCTCGACCGTGGCGACTACCACGCTTCGAAGGTGGTCATCCGGGCTGGCATTGAGCCGGGCGCTCAGCCAGGAGTCGGCCATCCATGCAGCACCAAGGCCCATGACCAGAGAAATGCCTATCAGGGTAAGAGTACGAGAGCTCATGTCAGTATCTCCGTATCAAAGAAAGTCGAGCTGGACGAAATAGTTGTGCCAGGCCCATTCCAACTCTTGCGGTGACAATGGTCCGGAACCACCCATATAGCGCTGGCGATCGAGCGCCATGTTCAGGAGATCGCGGGGATGGCACGGCACCAGGGGCATGCCTTCACTTGCATAAAGCCTTTGCAGGACATAACGCAGCAGCAGCGGGTCAAAAGGAATGCCCAAGCGCTCGCATTCCTGACGCCAGATCTTTTCGTACTCCTCAGGCTTCAGGTAACCGAATTGCAGCTTGTAGCCAATCCGGCGAAGGAAGGCCTCATCGGCCAGCTCCAGGGGATTGAGGTTGGTGGAAAACACCAGAATCAGATCGAACGGCAGCTCGCAATGCCGACCACCGCCCAGGTTGATGAAGTCGCGCTTCTCTTCCATGGGGACGATCCAGCGGTTAAACAGTTCGGCGGGGGCCATGCGCTGGCGTCCCATGTCGTCGATGATGAACAGGCCATTGCTGGCCTTGAGCTGCAAGGCGGCCTGGTACTGACGGGTGGAGGGGTCAAAGCGAACGTCCAACTGCTCCATGCTCAACTCACCACCCGTAATAACGATCGGGCGTTTGCAGCACAGCAGTCGACGGTCGATCCCTTCGTTGAGCATCAGATTGTTCTGTTGACTGTTTTCATCGAGCCGCTGATGTACCTGCGGATCGTAGATCTCGATCACCGACTCGTTGATGACGATGGCGTGAGGCACCCAGATGGCCTCGGCGAACAGACGAATCAGCCGGCTGCTGACATAAGTCTTGCCGGTACCCGCAGGGCCATAAATCATGATTGCGCGCCCGGAGTTCAGCGCCACGCCCAACTGATCGAGCATCCCCTCGGTAAGCACTACACCAGCAAGGGCGTTGTGCATATCGTTGGAGTTGATGCGGCCATGGTGAATGGTCTGGATTTTGATCAGGGAGCGGTAGGAACTCACCGGGAAAGGTGCCGCGCCGATGTAGCCACTGCGCAACAGGGCGTCGCGGGCGGCACTGCGACCACGTTCGGTCAGGCCATAACGCAGCATCTGCCCGCCCGTCGTTTGCTGCCCCGTCTGGCCAAGCACTTCGACACGACCATCCTTGCGCAGAAACGCCAGGACTTCTTCAAGTACAGCGCCGGTCAGCGCCAGGCGATCCACCAGCCGCGACATGTCGAGCACGCCGGCGTCATACAAATGCTTGCACACCAACTCACCCAGAAAACTGTCAGTCAGACCAGTTTCGCGAATACTGCACGGCTGAGGAGCCAGTCGTTGCACCGCGCCCCGATCGCTGGGGTAGGCATCACTATCGACGATGACGTGCATGACTAACCTCCGAATCCGAATCCGAATCCACCGACAACGAGTTGCCAGTAGACGCTGTTCAACGTCCCGAGCAGGATCGCAACCGTATAAGGAAAGGGCTTACCGGCCACATCCTCCGAACTCGGGGCCATATAGGCCCGCGCCCGAAGCATCAACCGATAACGTCCCAGGGTTTGCAATAATTGACCGCGCACCAGCACGATCAGGAAACCGCACAGGCCTCCCCATAGCAGGCTGAAGAACACAGCCCACAAGGCGAAATGGGGGGGGAGAAAACTGCCAACCATGGCCATCAGCTTGACGTCGCCGGCAGCCATGCCCCCCAGGGCATACATGGGTAGAAACAGCGCAAAACCGATCAGGAGGCCCTGCAGGCCGTCCCCCAGCCCGCTGAGTCCGCCTGAGTAAGTCTGGCCGGCCAATCCCAAGGCCAGACCCACCAGGATCAGCAGGTTGGGAATGCGGTGGCGACGCAAGTCGCTCACCACCGCCACGCCCAGCAGTCCTATCAGCACAACGGTAGCAACCAGCTGTTCCATGGACATGGTGTATCTCCCTACCAGGTTTTTTATTAGCAAGAACCAGCGATAATGGCATTGCAAAGTTGCCGGATTCTGGTATCCACTACCCCGCCAAGAAGGGTGAACGCTACGACAACAGCTGCCGTAATTAACCCGCCGGCCACCGCGTATTCCACAATGGTCAGGCCGTCTTCGTCTTTGGCGAACTTCACTACTGAAGCCTTGATTGTTTGCATGATCATTTTGCCCACCTCACTCGAATGTTGTTTTTTCGGAGGCAGTGCGTTCTGCTCTGCCTGGATGCAACACTAGTCAGGGGCAAGGCATGTGCGTTAGGAGGATTTTGCACATCACTAGGACTTTTTTGCGGGTGGGCCAAATACGGGCCATTGGCCTTTGAAGAGGTATTAAGAGGGGGCAAAACGAGGGGTGGCAGGCAAAGGTGGTTGCCATTGATTCACAAGCGACGAGCGGTTGACGCCGTGTGTACCAAACCACGTCAACAAACAGTTGCCCTAGACCGACTTCGGACAACACATAGAGCAAATAGAACTAACTTTCGCCTTTCTTATCAGCATTTAGTCTGCAAAGTGATAGCACGTTAGCAATACTACTCACCGAGAACGGCACGAAGAACCGCAGAGTAGAGACATGACGTCCAATTTGACCAAAAGGCCATCGCTACTGTGGTTCGATCAGACCCACGATCATTCCACAAAGGAACTCATCGCGCAGTTCGAGGGTACCTGCGACTGCAAATTGGCGAAAAACTCCATGCTGCCCCACGGGGAACAGGCAGACATGATCTGCATCCATTTTGATCGCCCCGACACACCAGGCTTGAGGCTGTTGCTGGAGATCAAACGCACCACCCCCACCATCCCGATCACCATGTTCACCGTGCAGCACTCGGAAGAACTGGCCGTCTGGGCCATGCGTTCCAGCGTCTGGGAATACATGGTGCTCCCGCTCTCAGGCACTGAGAGAAAGCGCTATCTGACAGCAGTGGTGCAGCTGTACGAGTTGCGCCGAAATGCCAACGGCCAGGGCCAGACATCGCTGATCGATCACTCCCCGACCCTGCCGGACAGCATCCGGCTGACCTCGGGGCACCAAAAACACCAGGCACTGAGCAGCGTTATGCTGTACATCGATCAGCACTTTCGGGACAGCATCGATCAGAGGGATTTGGCGAAGCGCTGCGGCATGACGACCTTTCGCTTCAGCCGCCTGTTCAAGGAAGCCAATGGCGTTGGCTTCACCGATTACATCCTGGACAAACGCATGAACTTCGCCAAGCAACTGCTCGACAATAGCCAGATGCCTATTACCAGCATCGGCTATGAGGCTGGCTTTAAGGACCCGTCCTACTTCGCTCGCGCCTTCAAGCAGTTCGTCAACTGCACGCCCAGCGAATACCGTTTGACATGCCAACTCAGAGCGGTAGCCGCACAACCGGCGCTGGAGGATACAACCGCTGAAGTGCTCGAAAGCCTGGTACAGAGCCTTGGAAGTTGAGGCAGCTTTTTTCACGCGCATAAAAAAACGCCGCTCAATGAGCGGCGTTTTTTTGAATTTGGAGCGGGAAACGAGACTCGAACTCGCGACCCCGACCTTGGCAAGGTCGTGCTCTACCAACTGAGCTATTCCCGCAAATGGCGTCCCCTAGGGGACTCGAACCCCTGTTACCGCCGTGAAAGGGCGGTGTCCTAGGCCACTAGACGAAGGGGACACGCTGCCCGGAACACATGGTGTGTGTTTCGGTGCCCAGATCCGCATCCGAAGATTTGGTTCTGGTTTCACTCAGCCCTGCCCGAAAGCAAAGCCGTTTAAAACTGGAGCGGGAAACGAGACTCGAACTCGCGACCCCGACCTTGGCAAGGTCGTGCTCTACCAACTGAGCTATTCCCGCATTGGCGTCCCCTAGGGGACTCGAACCCCTGTTACCGCCGTGAAAGGGCGGTGTCCTAGGCCACTAGACGAAGGGGACACACGTACAACATTCACTCCCTACCGCGTTTCGCTGTGTGCTTTACGCTGTAAGTGGCGCGCATTCTATGGATGGATTGAGGGGTCGTCAACCCCCAGATATAAATTTATTTAAATCAATGACTTCGCCCTGCTTTCAGCAGCGATTCAGGCTTTTCCGTCGACTGACCTTTGGCGCCTATATTCTGGCATCCACCAAGGCGCTATAGTCCACGCCGAGATGATGGCAATGTGCACCTCGCACGCTATTTACTTATATCTGCAGCGTTACGGCCGATATAAGCAGAGCCACAGCCGATTCAACTCGTCGAGCGGCCCTAGGCGCCCAAATGCCAAGCTACTACACTCGACTCGCACGCGAACCCTATAAGAGGTCTTACCGGTGACACCACTCATGATCACCCTGCTAGTCGTAGCCGGGATCGCACTATTGATCGCCATTGGCTACATGAACCATGTGGTGGAAAACAACAAGCTGGAAAAGGCCCGCACCAAGGTTGAACTCAACGACCGTCTGCGTCGTTGCGGTGAAATCACCGAGACCTTCCCCGGTCAGTTGATGACACCGACGCTCAAGTTGCTGTTGACCCGTCTGGAGCTGAACGTCTGCCAGCGCCTGCTGAACCTGGAAAAAACCAACGCCACGTTGAAGGCACGGATTACCGAGCTGAGTGCCTTGGTCGCGCAAGGCGAATCGATCCCGGTCAACAACCCACCGGCACCGATCCAGACCGAAGCCAAAGCCAAAGACGTGCGTTTCCTGCTCGAAGCCCTGCATGGCCAGATCACCCGGGCCGCACAGGACGGTTTCCTGCCAACCAACGAAGCCAAGCGCTGGATCCGCGAGGTCCGTCACATCCTGGTGCTGCTGCACATCGAATTCTTCAACAACCTGGGCCAGCATTCCCTGCAACAGAACCAGCCCGGCCAGGCTCGCCTGGCCTTTGAACGCGGCGTGCAATACCTGCGCAAACAACAGGAACCGCAGGTTTACGCTGAACAGCTGGAATACCTGGAGAAACTCCTGGCCCGCGCCAACGCCCAAGTCATGGACACCATCGCCCCGGTTGAAGGCGAGGTGAACCAATTGACCGAAGGCCTCAAAGACGTCGAGGCTGATGCCGACTGGAAGAAAAAAGCGCTCTACGACTGATCATGTAAATGCTGAAAAGCCACCGGGTCAGGTGGCTTTTTTTTGCGTTGGGATTGATGGAAGGGCAGCGCTTACAGCCTGAAGTGCCCCACCATCCCCTTCAGCTCAACTCCCAGCTGCGCCAACTCAATACTCGACGCCGCATTGCCCCGCATCGCCAACGACGACTGATCCGCACTGGCGCGGATACTGGTGACGCTGCGATTGATCTCCTCGGCCACTGAACTCTGCTCCTCCGCAGCCGCCGCAATCTGCTGGTTCATCTGCTGAATCAACGACACCGCTGCCGCAATGCTCCCCAAGGCGCTCTCGGTCTGCAACGCATCGCTCACCGCCAGCTTCACCAACTCGCCACTGTTCTGAATCTGCTGTACCGACGAATGCGCCGCCGAGCGCAAGGCACTGACCAGCCGTTCGATTTCTTCAGTCGATTGCTGGGTTCGCTTGGCCAGCGCCCGAACTTCATCGGCCACCACCGCAAAGCCCCTGCCCTGCTCGCCGGCCCGCGCCGCCTCGATGGCCGCATTGAGCGCCAACAGGTTAGTCTGCTCGGCAACGCTTTTGATCACACTGAGCACCGTGCCAATGTTCTGGATTTCCGCACTGAGGCTTTCGATACTGGAGCTGGCCGAGGTGGCTGAGTCCGCCAATTGTTCGATCCGCGCCATGCTCTGACGCACCACCTGCTGACCGCTTTCGACCTTGCCATCCGCAGTCTGCGCCGCCTGGGCAGCCTCCTCCGCGTTACGTGCCACGTCGTGCACTGTGGCGGTCATCTGATTCATTGCGGTGGCGACCTGCTCGGTTTCTTCCTTCTGGCTGCTGACTTCAAGATTGGTCTGCTCGGTCACCGCCGACAGCGATTGAGCAGAGCTTGCCAGCTGTTCGATACCGGCCTGCAAACCACTGACGATATTGCTGAGCCCTGCGCCCATTTGCTGCATGGCTTGCATCAACTGGCCGATCTCGTCACGACGGGTCACTTCAATCGTTGCACTCAAATCGCCCGCGGCGATCTGCTGAGCCACACGAATCACACTGCGCAGCGGCGCGACGATCAACCGAGTGATCACCCAAGCAGCAATCAGCCCCACCAGCAAGGCCAGTGCCGAGGAGCCGATGATCAACAGCGAGTTCTTTTTCAGCTCTGCCTGCATCGACTGATCTTCGGCAACATAGGCCTGATCCACCCGCTCCACCACTTGAGCGGCGCGCTGGTGGAGTTGCTCATAGACGGTTTTTTCCTGTGCCAATAACCCGGTGTACTCGGCGAGTTTTTCACTGAAACCGGCAATATGACCGGCCACTTCATTGAGGACAGTCTGGTAACCCTCATCCTTGATCGTGGTTTTCAGTTGCTCGGCCTGGGTCAGTGCCTGATCGGCTTGCTCAATCTTGCCCTGCCCGCCGCTGTCGTCGCCCTTGCGGCTCTGGTCCAGGCGTACGCGCGCTTCGTTCATGGCCTGCAACATCAGCCGCGAAACCTGGCTGACCTGATTGGCCTGCTCGATGAATTGCGCGCCGTCCTTGCCCTCGGATTCCTTCAAGGTATAGGCACCATCATCGGTGAGCCCGGCCTGCAGCACATCGAGGTTATTGGCCACGCTGGACACCGACCAACTGGCCATTTCCAGCGCCAGGTCCTTGGCCTGACTCAGCGAGACGAACTCGTCGAACGCCTTGCGATAGGCTCCCAGCGACTGCTCGACGTCGTTCATGACTGGCACGTTGGCCGTTGACTGGGCCTTGAGCTGGGTCGCCAGAGCGATCAGCGCATCCACCCCGGCGCGCAAGGCGTCCGCGGTTTTCGGATTACCGTGCAAGGCGTATTCCTGCTCAAGCAAACGCACCTTGAGCAAACCGCTGTTGAGCGACGACATCTGCTTGAGCCCGTCGAAGCGCTGACTAATGGTTTGCAAGGACCATACGCCGATGGCCGCCACCAAGGCTGTCAACAGCAGTACCAGTACAAACCCGACACCCAGTTTTTTCGCCATACCGAGGTTGGCAAAACGTCCTTGCACGGCCGAAATCATTGCGCTTAGTCCCCTGCCATTGTCTGTTGATGCAGATTCGCAACGGGCTTGTGCCAACACAAGTCTCGGGCGTCGGAATAATGGCAAAAAGCTACGCCCGCATCGCTTTCAGAACGTTTGAGGTCGATCCCGAGCGGTAGCCTGAAAAAATGCCCGGGCGCGAGGATCACAGGCATAAGCAACGTTGATCCGCTGCCAGTCATAAGCTTGTCCGGTCGGACTGAACGCCGTCGGGCAAGACAGCAGAACACCGAAGCGCCGCGCCTGAGTTCGCACCTGGACGTAGTCAGACTTGCGCGATCGCGCCCAGATGAACAGGCCACCCGCCGGTTTGCCGAAAACCTCCCACTCCGCGTCTTCGAGCACCTGCAAGGCCGCTTCCCTGCCAGTGCTTAAACGCTGGCGCTGACGCTGCACCAATTTGCGATAGGCACCACCGGCCAACAGGCAAGCCAGCACCGACTCGCTAAACCGAGAAGCCCCCATGCTGCTGATCATTTTGACCTGCGCCAGTCGCGAAATTACATCGGCACTGCCCACTACAAAGCCAATCCGCAACGAACTGCTGAGGGTTTTGGAGTAGCTGCCGACGTAGATCACGTTGTCATCGATGCCCAGTGCCGCGAGGCGCGTGCCGGGACCGCTGTGAAGATCCGCATAGACGTCATCTTCGATCACCAGCACGCCATGGTTTTTGGCCAGTTGCAGGACCTGCTGAGCCACCCCCGGGGTCAAACTG
Organism: Pseudomonas farris; assembly: GCF_019145235.1. Lineage (GTDB taxonomy): Bacteria > Pseudomonadota > Gammaproteobacteria > Pseudomonadales > Pseudomonadaceae > Aquipseudomonas > Aquipseudomonas farris. Next base: position 207,767 of record NZ_JAHSTV010000001.1, read on the forward strand.
CTGCCGGTAGGGTTGTGATAAAAGCTGTTGATGAACAAGCCACGGGGTTTGTACTTCAACAACAATGCCTCGAGTGCTTCGGTATCGGGCCCGCGAGGGGTTCGTGGTACCTCGATCATGCAAACCCCGTGCAGCCTGAGCAGATCGAACAGCATCGAATAGCCGGGACTCTCTACCACCACGCAATCGCCCGGTTTGAATAGAGTACGCACAATCAGATCGAGCCCATGACTGGCCCCCGCCGTGGTCAGTATTCTACTTTCATCCACCTCGATACTCAGCTGCTTCAACCGTTTGAGGATCTGCTGGCGTAAAGCAGGCAGGCCCAGTGGCGTGCTGTAGTTGAACAACCCGGCCATGTCGGTGCGGCTGACCTGGCGTATGGCGTAGCTCAGGTCGTCAGTCTCGCGCCAGCTTTCGGGTAATCCGCCGCAACCCAGGTTCAGTTCACCGACGAGGCCGCTCTGCTGCTCAACCCCTTCGGACCAGGGAAGATCCCGTTGCCCCTGAGCGGCCAGCGCCGTGGCCGCGACAAAGAAACCCGCCCCGTTGCGCGTCGTCAGTACACCTTGAGCCACGAGCCGTTCACAGGCCTCGACGACACTGGACTGACTGAGCAGATTGATTCGCGCGATTTGCCGCACAGAAGGCAAACGCGTCCCCGGCGACACCTCGCCGCGACGGAGCCAGTCGGCCAATGCGTCGACGATTTGCTGCACGACAGGCACCAATGCCTGTCGATCGATTCTCAACTCCATGAGCAAGCAAACTCCTGTCCGTTTTGCGGGAAGCAGTTAATCACAGGAGCGCTCCGGGGGATGTGCGACAACGCCGCCAAAACCCTCGGTTCTAACCATTTGAAACACATTGATCGGCGTCTTCACGGAATCAACGCCGAACAATAAAAAATGTGGGAGCGGGCTTGTGTGGCGAGGGGGCTTGCCCCCGTTCGGCTGCGAAGCAGTCGTAAATCCAGACAACTCGGTCTGTCTGGACGGGCGCCGGGGGCCGCTTCGCGACCCAACGGGGGCAAGCTCCCTCGCCACACAAGCCCGCTCTCACACGCTCCGCACCATCGCAGCCTAAAACTTTAAAACGCCGTAACCCCACCATCCACCGCCAGCGAATGACCGGTGGTGAATGCCGCGCCATCGCTGCACAGGTAGAGCACCGCGCTGGCAATTTCTTCGACTTTGCCAATACGCCCGACCGGGTGCATGGCGTTGGCGAACTCGCCCTTTTTCGGGTCCGCTTCATAGGCTCGACGGAACATATCGGTGTCGATCACCGCAGGACACACGGCATTCACGCGAATCTTTTTCTTGGCGTATTCGATGGCCGCCGATTTGGTCAGGCCGATCACCGCGTGTTTCGAGGCAGCGTAGATGCTCATCTTCGGCGCAGCGCCCAGGCCGGCGACCGAAGCGGTGTTGACGATCGCGCCGCCGCCCTGGGCCAGCAGCAACGGCAACTGATACTTCATGCACAACCAGACGCCTTTGACGTTGACGCCCATGATCGCGTCGAACTCATCGATCGTGCCGTCGGCCAGTTTGCCCTTCTCGATTTCGATACCAGCGTTGTTGAAGGCATAGTCGAGACGCCCGTAGGTATTCACGACCTCGTCCATCAGATTTTTTACATCGCCTTCCAGAGTGACGTTGCAGCGCACGAAGGTCGCTTCACCGCCCGCGGTGCGAATCAGCGCCACAGTGCCTTCACCACCGGCCGCGTCCAGATCGGCCACCACCACTTTCAAACCTTCAGCGGCAAACGCCAAAGCGGTCGCGCGGCCAATACCATTGGCCGCGCCTGTCACAACGGCGACCTGGCCGGAAAACGTCATGCTCATTGTTATGTCCTCGGAGGGAAGAATGCGGGGGATCGCGTGTGCCCAGTCTAGTCACAGGGGCGTATGGCACGGCAGCACTATCAGAAGGCCGGTTGGGCACCCATGAGTTGCAGTGATAGAACGGGCGCCCTGACTATCACTGCACTGGATCGATGTGCATTCGCAGTGTCAGCCAACCTTGCAGCATCGCCAATGAAGGTCTATCAACAAGACTTCATTCATCTTGAGTGCCTGTCATGACTACCCAGACCAATCGCCAGTTCCTGCTTGCCAAACGCCCCGTGGGGGCAGCCACCCGTGAGACGTTCACGTATCAAGAAGTTCCGGTCGGCGAGCCGGCGGCGGGTCAGATCCTGGTCAAGAATGAATACCTGTCCCTGGACCCGGCCATGCGTGGCTGGATGAACGAGGGCAAGTCCTACATCCCTCCGGTCGGCATTGGCGAAGTCATGCGTGCATTGGGTGTAGGCAAAGTCATCGCCTCGAACAATCCGGGTTTCGCCGTGGGGGACTACGTCAACGGCGCCCTCGGTGTGCAGGATTACTTCCTCGGCGAGCCGCGAGGTTTCTATAAAGTCGATCCGACACTGGCACCGCTGCCGCGCTATTTATCCGCGCTGGGCATGACCGGGATGACCGCCTACTTCGCCCTGCTCGATGTCGGCGCGCCGAAAGCCGGCGACACCGTAGTGTTGTCGGGCGCGGCCGGTGCGGTGGGCAGCATTGCCGGGCAGATTGCCAAGATCAAAGGTTGCCGGGTAATCGGCATCGCCGGCGGCGCGGATAAGTGCAAGTTCCTGATCGACGAGCTGGGTTTTGACGGTGCCATCGACTACAAAAACGAAGACGTGCAGGCCGGCCTGAAGCGCGAATGCCCGAAAGGCGTCGACGTGTATTTCGATAACGTCGGCGGCGATATTCTCGATGCCGTGCTGAGCCGCCTGAACATGAAGGCGCGGGTGGTGATTTGCGGCGCCATCAGCCAGTACAACAACAAGGAAGCGGTCAAAGGCCCGGCCAACTACCTGTCGTTGCTGGTCAACCGCGCGCGGATGGAAGGCTTTGTGGTGATGGATTACGCCGCACAGTTCGCCGCTGCCGGGCAGGAAATGGCCGGCTGGATGGCCAAGGGGCAGCTCAAGAGCAAGGAAGATATTGTCGAAGGACTGGAAACATTCCCGGAGACGCTGATGAAATTGTTCAGCGGCGAGAATTTCGGGAAGTTGGTGTTGAAGGTTTAACCCGATATCTGAAACGACCACAAACAAATGTGGGAGCGGGCTTGCTCGCGAAAGCGGTGTGTCAGTCAACGATGATGTCGACTGATATGCCGCCTTCGCGAGCAAGCCCGCTCCCACATTTGGATCTGTGGCGATTGTTTAAGCGAGTTCGGCCACTACCGCCGCCAACGCCTTCGCCGGATCCGCCGCCTGGCTGATCGGACGGCCGATCACCAGGTAATCGGAACCAGCCTCTAGCGCCTGACGCGGGGTCAGGATGCGGCGTTGATCGTCCTGGGCGCTGCCCGCCGGACGAATCCCCGGGGTCACCAGTTGCAACGACGGGTGAGCGGTTTTCAGGGCCCGGGCTTCCAGGGCCGAGCAGACCAGACCGTCCAGCCCGGCTTTTTCCGCCAGCGCGGCCAGGCGCAGCACCTGCTCCTGTGGCTCGATGTCCAGACCGATACCCGCCAGGTCCTCACGTTCCATGCTGGTCAGCACGGTCACGCCGATCAGCAGCGGTTTCGGGCCGCTGCGCTGATCGAGCACTTCACGGCAGGCAGCCATCATGCGCAGACCACCGGAGCAGTGCACGTTGACCATCCACACGCCCATTTCCGCGGCGGCCTTGACGGCCATGGCGGTGGTGTTCGGAATGTCGTGGAATTTGAGGTCCAGGAACACTTCAAAACCCTTGTCGCGCAGGGTGCCGACGATTTCCGAGGCGCAACTGGTGAACAGTTCTTTACCGACTTTGACCCGGCACAGCTTCGGGTCCAATTGATCGGCCAGCTTCAGTGCGGCGTCACGGGTAGGGAAATCCAGGGCGACGATAATAGGCGTCTGGCAGGCGGACATGAGTGGGCTCTCAGGCAAGTCGAAATCGGCGCGCATTGTAGCGGAACCAGCGCCGCTGCGGGACCCGATGATCGGTAATTCGTCGTCGCGGTTAATACAAGACTAGCTACTGCAGCAATTGTGTCGAGTTCGGTACACACACGACACGCCCACAACACCCTTCAACGCTACCCTCGGCAGCCGCAACAGGTCCTACAGCACTTCCCGCCTCACGGCCGGACGCCTATGCTGAAGCCACAACCTCGCAGCCTATCTTTGTGGTTGGCAGCCTATCTGGCAGATGAACGCACGCATGCACAACTCCCCAGCACCCCAGAACGACGATCAAAAAGCGCCGGCCGACGATAAACGCTGGAGCATTCGCGCCCTGATCGTAGACGATGACGTCCCGATCCGTGAATTAATGATCGACTACCTGGCCCGGTTCAGTATCCACGCCAGCGGCGTCACCGATGGCGCCGCCATGCGTCAGGCCCTGCAAGCCGAGCATTTCGACGTGGTGGTGCTCGACCTGATGCTGCCGGGCGAAGACGGTTTGTCGCTGTGCCGCTGGTTGCGCGCCGAATCGGACATCCCGATCCTGATGCTCACCGCCCGTTGCGAACCCACCGACCGGATCATCGGCCTGGAACTGGGCGCCGACGACTACATGGCCAAGCCATTCGAGCCGCGGGAGCTGGTCGCACGGATTCAGACCATTCTGCGTCGGGTGCGCGACGACCGCACCGAACAGCGTGCGAATATTCGCTTCGACACCTGGCGCCTCAACAGTGTGCTGCGCCAGTTGATCGCCGCCGATGGCCTGGTGGTGCCGTTGTCCAACGCCGAATTCCGTTTGCTCTGGGTGTTCATCGAACGTCCGCGCCGGGTACTCAGCCGCGAACAACTGCTGGACGCCGCCCGTGGTCGCTCGATCGAAGCCTTTGATCGCAGCATCGACTTGCTGGTGTCGCGCCTGCGCCAGAAACTCGGTGATGACCCGAAAGCACCACAGTTGATCAAGACTGTTCGCGGCGAGGGTTATCTGTTCGACGCACGAGACATCGGCTGATGCGTGCGCGCTTCGATACGCTGTTCGGCCGCCTGTTTGGCGTGCTGCTGCTGGCGATCGTACTGGCGCATTTGTTGGCGTTCTTCTGGTTCAAGCATTACGGTCCACCGCCTCCCCCTCCGCCGCCGTCGGAATTTTCCGAGCGCTTCGACGGACAACGCCCACCACCGGACCCGCGCTTCGGCAACCGGCCACCACGGCCGTGGTTCGGCGGGCCGCTGGTGCCGCTGACCTTTCAGTTTGTCTCGCTGATCATCGCCGCCTGGTACGGCGCCAAGCTGCTGACCCGTCCGATTCAACGCCTGAGCGACGCCGCCGAGCGCCTGAGTGAAAATCTCGACAGTCCACCGCTGGATGAGTCCGGCCCACGGGAAGCGCGGCAAGCGGCCCACACCTTCAATTTGATGCAGCAACGCATTCTGCAGCAAGTGCAGCAACGCTCACGGATGCTTGGCGCGGTGTCCCATGACCTGCGCACGCCGCTGTCGCGACTCAAGCTACGGCTGGAGCAGATCGATGACGACAAGCTGCAAGGCCAGATGCGTCAGGACCTGGACGACATGATCAGCATGCTCGATTCCACCCTCACCTACCTGCACGAACAACGCACCAGCGAGGCGCCACAGTGGATGGACGTGCAGGCGCTGGTGGAATCCCTGAGCGAAAACGCCCAGGACCAGGGCTCCAATGTCCAGGCCTGCGGCCATTGCGCCCCGTTGCAGGTTCAGCCGATGGCCTTGCGCTCGTGCATCAATAACCTGCTGGACAACGCCCTGCGTTATGCCGGGGACGCGCTGATCACGCTTGAGGACAGCCGCGAGGAGCTGGTGATCCGGGTCATCGATCATGGCCCGGGTATCGCAGCGGATAAACGTGAAGCGGTGTTCGAACCGTTCTTTCGCCTGGAAGGTTCACGTAATCGCAACTCCGGCGGCGTCGGCCTGGGCATGACCATCGCCCGGGAAGCAGCGGAGCGTTTGGGTGGGCAGTTGAGCCTGGAAGAAACTTCCGGTGGTGGTTTAACCGCAGTCATCCGCCTGCCCCGCCTCTAAGCCACACCCCCATCCAATGTGGGAGCGGGCTTGCTCGCGAAGACGGCAGTCCAGTCAACATTGATGTCGCCTGACACACCGCTTTCGTGAGCAAGCCCGCTCCCACAGGATCGTAGGCTGGCCTGATATTTGTGTTTGTGTACCGGACGGTACAAACCCCACATACCCACGACAACTCACCCCTTGAGGCTGCATAAGCCGGTGCACTCACCGGTTTCCCATTCCAAGGAGTGAGCACAATGATCGGTAGCGTCAGTAACTACACGAGCTATACCAGCACCAGCAGCACCTCCACCAACAGTGCCCGCAGCCAGCAATTCCAGAAAGAACTGCTCGCCAAACTCGACAGCAACAGCGACGGTGCGGTGGATCAGGACGAGCTCACGAGCGCCCTGTCGCAGAAAACCGATGACGGTCTGCTGGTCAGCCTGAGCAAGACCTTCAGCGATCTGGACAGCGACGAAAGCGGCAGCCTGAGCAGCGAGGAAATGGCCGCGATGGCCCCTCCGCCGCCACCGCGCGATCAGGCGCCGAGCACCGAACTGGCCGATGCGCTGATCAGCGCTCTGGACACTGACGGTGACGGCGCCATCAGCAGCGATGAACTGAGCAACGGCCTGACCAGCGCCGGCAGCACGGCCGACAGCGCTGCATTGCCCAAGATCCTGGATAGCGACAGCAGCGGTGGCGTCAGCAGCGATGAACTGAAAGCCGCCCTGCAAGCCGGTCGCGAGCAGAACACTGACAGCTCCACCAATCAGTTCAACGTGACCGAAGCCCTGAACAAAATGATCGCCAACCTGAGCAAACAGTACTCGCTCGACAATGTGGCGACCGTGGGCAAATACCTGAACGAGGCGACCTGAGTCAAAAGCTTCGCGGGCAAGACGGATCGCCGCACCGCTCGCTCCTACGGCTGTACGTGACAAACCCGCCATCCCCTTTCACCGGGATGGCGGGTTTTGTACTTTCAGATCACACGGTATCCACCTTCAACGAATGATCATTGAGCATGCCGCTGATGATCGTCGCGGTATCGTGACCGCCGGCAATCACCCCATCCGCCCCCGGCGTGACGCCGTAGTGGCTGGCCAGGTTTACGCCCGCCAAGTCGATGGTCTGGTTCGGCGTGGCGCCGGCCATGGCGCTGACGTCGATGCTGGTAATCACCGATGCACCACTGCCGCTGACAGTGAAGTGCAGGTAGTCATCCAGCGAAGCCGCGGTGCCGTTTTCGCCTTGCAGCAGTTGCGACAGGTCGAGTTTGTCGGTGCCTGGGGTGAAGTCGGTGATGACGTCGTGGCCGCTGTTGCCTTTGAGCCACTGGAAGGTGTCGGCGCCGCTGCCGCCGGTGAGGGTGTTGTTACCGAGGCCGCCGATGAGGAAGTCGTCACCGCCCCCGCCGTTGAGCACATCGTTGCCCAAACCGCCGTTGATGATGTTGCTGTTGTTGTCGCCCATGAGGCTGTCGTTAAAGTTTGAGCCGGTGAGGTTTTCGATGCCGGTCAGGGTGTCGGTGCCCGCGCCAAGGGTGTTTTGCGCGGTAGGCAGGCTCAGGTTGGCGGTGACGCCGGCGGTGGCGTGCGCATAGCTCGCGGTGTCATTGCCGGTGCCGCCGTCGAGCAGGTCGTTGCCCGCGCCGCTGAACAGCAAGTCGTTGCCGGCGCCGCCATGCATCTCGTTGTTGCCGGAACCGGCGGTGAGCACATCATTGCCGTCGCCGGCATTGATGAGGTTGTTGCCAGCGCCCGCCACCAGTACGTCGTCCCCAGAAGTGCCGGTCAGCGTATGGCCATCCTGATAGCTGATGGTCACATTGGCCGAGTCGCTGCCGCCGTGGTTGTCGTTGGCGGTGTAGGTGCCGTGAAAGTCCGGCGTGGCATCGTGGGCTCCAGCGTAGTTGACGGTCATGGTCAGCTGGTAGTTTTCCGCCCCCTTCCCGCTGTTGCCCGGGCCACCGTCGTCGATGTTGGTGATGTGGATCTGGTACGTGCCGTCCGCTGTGGCGGTGATGGTCTGGCCGTCGGCGATGGCAGTGAAAGCACCGCCGTTGACCGAGTACTCCATCGTGACGTGGCCGGCCGCCAGGTTGTGGTCCAGGTTGAGGGTTTCACCTTGTTTGAGGGTGACGGTGATCCGGTCTTCATCATTGGTATTGTTGGCGCTGACCGCCCCGAGCGCCCCGCTGACCACCAACATCGCCGTCATGGCGGCTGTGTTGGCGACGAATGCGCTGCGGGCGATGGTCACTGCCTGGGTGTTATTGGCGGTGAAACTGAAGTTCGGATTGGTGCCGGTAAAGTCCCCGCCCCTGGCCGTCCAGCCAGTGTTGAAGGTGGTCGGCGATGCCGTGAGCGTGTCGCCATTGACGTCGCTGTCGTTGGCCAGCAGCAGTTCGCCCGGCAGCACAATGCTGCCCGACAGAATGTTGGTGATGACATGGTCATCGACCGCCACCGGTGGCGTGTTCGGAATCACGTTGATCACCAGCGTGGAGCTGGCCAGGTCGCCGTCGTTGTCGCTGACGGTGAAGCCGATGTTTTCGGTGATCACCGCGGCCGTGGTTTTCTGCGAGAGGTAGGTGTACTCGCCGGTATCGAGGTTCACCACCAGGGTGCCGCTGTCATTGGTGGCGATGCTCAGGGTGTTGTTGGCGGTGTTGAAGGTGCCGTGGTTGGCGCCGCCGCTGAAGCTCAGCGAACCCTGATTGCTGTTGGCTTTCGGATCATAGGTATAAGTGGTGCCGTCGATCGTGATGGATTTGATGAAGCCACCATCGGCGCCAAATGTACCGCCCTCGCCCAGCAGCGAACCGGTGACCGGCGCGCCTTGCACGGTGCCCGAGAGTACCGAGTTGAGCTGATTGAGGTCGGTCACTATCACGGCGTCGGTGTCGGTGTGCGTGCTGCCGTCATAGGCCACTGGATCGAGGCTGGCGTTACTGACGCCACTGCCCAGGCCGATGGCGTAGTTCTTGATGTCATTGGCGTCGAGGAAGGCTTTGAGCGCGGCCTCGTCCGCGGGGCCGATGTCGCCTTCGTTGGGTTTGCCATCGGAGAAGAAGTAGCCGACGTTCTGCGCCCCGGTGAGTTTGCCCGAAGTGTTGAACGCGGTTTGCATGGTCGCCACGGCCGCGTCGTAGTTGGTCCCGCCGCCCGCCGTCAGCGTAGCGATGATCAACTTGGCGGTCGCCACATCGACCCACACCGAAGTCTCGTCCGTGGCGCTGCTGCTGAAGGTGACGATCTGCACTTTCACATCGCCGAGGTCGTCATACTTGTCGAGCAATGCGCTGATCGCCTGCTTGGCCAGGTCCAGCCGCGACAGACCCGACACACCGGAAGGGTCGACCATGCTCCCGGACACATCGATCACCAGCAGTAGGTTGGAGTCGATCTGCACCGCGGGCACCGAGCGGTCCGAGGCAACGGCTTTGGGTACGTCATCGACGATGCTGACCACAAGGGTGCCGGTGGTGCTGTTACCCACCGAATCGGTGGCGGTGTAGGTGAAGCTTTCGTTCAGGGTGTTTGCGCCGTCGTTGGCGTTGGGCGAAGTTTTCGGCGCCGAGGTCAGGGTGTAGGTGTAGCTGCCGTCGGGGTTGAGCAGGATCTGCCCGTAGGTTCCGGTGGCACTGCCGACCAGGGTGTAAGTGATCGCACCGCTGGCGCCGGTGACCGCACCGACCAGCGTACCGGAGCCGGTTTCACCGGTGTTGCCCGGCTCGCTGCCAGTGACTGTGCCCGCTGCCAGATCCTGGCCGTCCCGGGTCAAATCCAGGGCTTTTTCGTAGACCGTCACGTCGGTATCGGTGACCGTTACGAGGCAGTTGTTGGACACGTCGATGGTTAGGGTCGTGGTGCTTTCATCGCCGTCGGCATCACGCACGGTATAGGTGAACACGTCCGTGGCGCCCGGCTCGCCAACCGAGTTGGGGTTGCTGTGGTACACGGCATTACCGTTGGCATCCAGAGTCAGGTAGCCGTAGGTGCCGTTGATTTGGCTGTTCAAGCCGCCGATGGCCGAAGTCGAGGTGTCGCTGCCGGCGCGCACACCGACCACTGCACCTCCCAATGCCGGGCCGTCAGCACCGAGCACATCGTTGTCCAGCACATTACCGCTGACAGTCCCGCCCTCTACCACCGCGACTGAATCGCAGTAAGCAGTCGGCACGTCATCGACGATGTTGATCACGATGGTGCTGGTGACGCTGTTGCCTAAAGAATCGGTAGCCTGATAGGTGAAACTTTCGCTCAGGGTGTTCGGTCCGTCGTTGGCGTTAGGCGTGGTCGCTGGTGCGGACGTCAAGGTGTAGGTGTAGCTGCCATCCGGGTTGAGCAGGATTTGCCCATAAGTCCCAGTGGTGCTACCGACCAACGTATAAGTGATTGCGCCAATAGCGCCAGTGATGGAGCCGACCAGCGTGCCGGAGGCGGTTTCGCCGGTGTTGCCAGGCTCGCTGCCGGTGACGGTGCCTGCTGCCAGGTCTTGGCCATCCTTGGTCAAATCCAGCGCTTTTTCGTGAACCGTCACGTCGTTATCAGGGACCACTACGAGGGAGCAGTCGGCCACGTTGATGGTAATGGTCGTGGTGCTTTCATCGCCGTCGGCATCGCGCACGGTGTAGGTAAACACATCCGTGGCGCCCGGCGCGCTGACCGAATTCGGATTGCTGTGGTACACGGTGTTGCCATTGGCATCCAGGGTCAGATAGCCGTAGGTGCCGTTGATTTGCGTATTCAGACCGCCAATGGCAGACGTCGAAGTGTCGTTGCCGGCGCGCACGCCAACCACTGCACCACCCGATGCAGGGCCGTCAGCGCCGAGCACATCATTGCCCAACACATTACCGCTGACCGTTCCACCCTCCGCCACCGCGACCGCATCGGCATGAGCGGTGGGTACGTCATCGACGATGTTGATCACGATGGTACTGGTGACGCTGTTACCCAAGGGATCGGTGGCTTGATAGGTGAAACTTTCGCTCAGGGTATTCGGCCCGTCGTTGGCGTGGGGGGTGGTCGTTGGTGCAGAGGTCAGGGTGTAGGTGTAGCTGCCGTCGGGGTTGAGCACGATTTGCCCATAAGTCCCGGTGGCGCTGCCGACCAAGGTGTAAGTGATCGTGCCAGTGGTGCCAGTGACCGAACCGACCAGCGTACCGGAGCCGGTTTCACCGGTGTTGCCCGGCTCGCTGCCGGTGACCGTGCCTGCCGCCAGATCCTGGCCATCTTGGGTCAAATCCAGGGCTTTTTCGTTAACCGTCACGTCGCTATCGCTGGCCGCTACGAGGGTGCAGTCCGCCACGTTAATGGTGATGGTCGTGGTGCTTTCATCGCCGTCGGCATCACGCACGGTGTAGGTAAACACATCCGTGGCCCCCGGCGCGCTGACCGAGTTCGGGTTGCTGTGGTACACGGCGTTGCCGTTGGCATCCAGGGTCAGGTAGCCATAGGCGCCGTTGATTTGCGTATTCAGGCCACCGATGGCCGAAGTCGACGTGTCGCTGCCGGCGCGCACGCCAACCACCGCACCACTAAGTGCCGGGCCGTCGGCACCTCCGACGTCATTGTTCAGCACGTTGCCCGAGGCCGTTGCGCCTTCGGCTATCGTCGCTTGATCAGGGTTGGCGGTGGGCAAGTCATCGACGATGTTGACGTTGATCTGACCCAATGCCGTGCTGCCATCGACGTCGGTGGCGACGACGTTGAGGTTCTCGGTGATGCTATTGGTGCCGTCGGCGTTCGGGTGGGTTTCGTTATCCGTCAGGGTGTAGCTGTAGCTGACCACGCCGGTCGTGCTGTTGAAACCAGTGATGGTCAACGTATTGCCGAGCGCAGTGACGATCGACTGTGGAAAGCCTGCGGCCACGCCACCGGTGACTACCGCGATGCCGCCCACGGTCAGGGTTTGCAAACCGTCGAGGGCGGTAACGGTGAAGGTGCCGCTTTGAGTCAAGGCTGGCGTGTTGGGGCTGGTGCCGTCGCTGAGGTTTTTCTCATAAACGTTGAGTTCACCGCCGTTGACGTTCAGGCCATCGAGGGTCACTGGGTCATCGTTGTTCTGGATGTTCAGCACCAGCGTGGCGGTGCTGGTATCGCCATCGGAATCGGTGAGGGTGTAGACGAAATTCTCGGTAGCGTTGCCACCGCCGTTCAAGGCTTTGAAGTCGGCGTCGCTGGTGTTCAGGGTGTAGGTGTACGTGCCGTTGGGGTTGAGCACCAGCGTGCCGTACGTCCCGTTGAACGTGCCGCCGATGACCGGCCCGCTGTCGGAGCCGGTGGCAATGCGGTCAGCGCCCTGGATGTCGTTGGGCAGTACGCTGCCGGTCAGGGTCAGCAGGGTTTCCGAGGCGGTATTGGCGTTGCTGTCGTTCACGGCCTGGGGCAGGTCATCGACGATGTTCACATCGAGATTGCCGTTGGCGGTGGTGCCGTTGTCGTCCACCACGGTTACCGCGAACTGCTCGGAGATACTGTTGGCGCCGTTGGCATTCGGATGGGTTTCGTTATCGGTGAGGGTGTAGCTGTAACTGACCACGCCGGTCGTGCTGTCGAACCCGGTGATGGTCAGCGTGCTGCCGAGCGGGGTGACAATCGATTGCGGGAAACCTGCGGCCACACCACCAGTGACCACGGCGATGCCGCCGATGGTCAGGGTCTGCACGCCGTCCAGCGCAGTGAGGGTGAAGGTGCCGCTTTGGGTCAGCGCCGGTGCATCGGGGTTGCTGCCGTCCGAAAGGTTTTTCTCGTGGACAGTCAGCTCGCCGCCTTCGGCATTCAGCCCATCGATGATCACCGGATCATCGTTGTTGTGTATCTCCAACACCAGGTTCGCGGTGCTGGTATCGCCGTCGGCATCCGTCAGGGTGTAGGTGAAGGTTTCCGTGGCATTGCCACCACCGTTCAGGGCTTTGAAGTCGGCATCGCTGGTGTTCAGGGTGTAGGTGTATGTGCCGTTGGCGTTGAGTACCAGCGTGCCGTAAGTCCCGTTGAACGTGCCGCCGATGATCGGCCCGCTGTCGGGGCCGGTAGCTATGCGATCGGCGCCCTGGAGGTCGTTGGGCAGCACGCTGCCAGTCAGGGTTAGCAGGGTTTCCGAGGCGCTATTGGCATTGGTGTCGTCGATGGCTTTGGGCACATCGTCAGTGATGTTGACGTCCAGCGAACCGGTGGCGGTATCGCCGTTGCTGTCACTCGCGACGACGGTGAACTGTTCGCTGAGGTTGTTGGTGCCGTCGCCAGCCGAGTGGGTTTCGTTGCCGACCAGGGTGTAGCTGTAACTCACCACGCCGGTGGCCGGGTTGTAGCCGGTGATCGTCAGGGTGTTGCCCAGTTGAGTGGTGATCGATTGCGGAAAACCGGCGGGCACACCGCCGCTAATCACGTTGATTCCGCCGATGTTCAGGCTGGTCAGCCCGTCAGCCGCAATGATTGTGAAGGTGCCGTTTTGAATCAGCGCTCCGGGGTTGCTGGCCGAACCGTCCGCCAGGTGGGCTTCATTGAGGGTCAGTTCGCCTCCCGCCCCCGACAAGCCAATGAGGATGACCGGGTTGTTCAGCGCGCCGGTCCCACCTGCACCGCCTGCGCCGTTGTCGCCGTTGTCCGGGTCCCGGCGCTCCAGGGGGAATTCGGGAATGCCGTTGAAGCCCGCAGTAGGGAAACCAATGATGGGATCGACCCGACCCGCCACTTCCTCCAGCAACACAAAACTGTGACCGCCGCCCAATCCACCCGGCGCGCCCGAGGCGCCCGGCCCGGCGGCGGTGGCTTCACCGGTCTGAGTCGGGTCTGCACCGGCGGCAATAGCTTTTTGCAGTTGCTCGACATCGGTCAGTTGCGCCTGACTCGGCGTCACCGCCTCGGCGGTCTCCACGTGCGGGGCCTGATGCGCCAGTAACTGGGCTGTCATCTGCAGGCTGCTGTCACGCCCCAGAGTCAGCTCCTGGCCATTTTTCAATTGCACCGCCACCGCGCCTTCGGCCCCGGTGACCAGTTGCTCGCCGGCAAACAGCCGATCGCCCTCGACCAGGGTGCGTCGGGTGCCATCACCCGCCACTGCGTACACCTGACCGATGACCTTACTGACGATACCGATGAGCGTTGCCATGTGCATTTCCTCCGCTGCCAACAGCTGTCGGCATCCTGTTTGCGCGAAGAAGTTGCTCATGGTTCAAGCAGGTTGGCCTGGCGGATCGTTTGCCGAGAAAGCGTTTACCTGACGTAAACCACTGCCTCCCGACACTCTCGCCAGGCGTGTCGCTCGCAAGGGGAATTTCTGGATCGGGATAAAACCCTGTGCAATCAACGGCATCGGGGTCCACTTCCAAAATAACCGCCCTGCTAACGATGCGTAACGGTTTTGAATCACTCGAGTGACAAAAAATTGTCGCCTCTAAACCGTCTCGCTTCCCTCCCCTCCAGCACTTCTTCGCTCTGTGTCGAAAAGTGAATTGAACTTTCCTCAAGCCCTTCGATGCTCCTCAGAGCTCATAAACAAAGGCTTTCGCATTGAACAATGTGCTGGATTTTTCAGAGCGCATAAGTTTTTTTCGGCATAAGTCTTATGAGAAATCCTTCTTAGCTTCGCGTCAGGATGTTCTTAGCTCTGATGTAACAAGCGTGAGACGGTTTCACTTAAAAATAACGTCAAATATTTGGCGACTCACTAAGTACCATCAGGAATCAGGGAGAGGCATCCATGCGCGTTTTAACCCCCCTCTGCAGCGCGATTTTGCTGGCCATGGCCTGCACTTCTCAGGCTCAGGCGATGTCATTGACCGAGGCGATCCAGAGCACCATTGCGACCCACCCGGAACTGTCGTCGCGGGTCGATGCCCGGCTCTCGGCCGACGAGCAGATTAAAGTCGCCAAAGGGGGCTTCTATCCATCGGTGGATTTGAACGCCGGCTACGGGCGCGGGTACAGCGATAACACCACCACTCGGGCGCAGGGCAATCACCACACCGAAATCCTCACCTACACCCAGTCGGAACTGCGCCTGCGGCAGATGCTGTTCGACGGCTTCAACACCTCCAACGAGGTCGCGCGCACCAAAGGCGTGTCCAACTCGCGAGCCTATTACGCACAGGGCACCGCCCAGGATCTGGCCCTGCGCACCATCGAGGTGTACCTCGAAGTGCTCAAGCGCCGCGAACTGGTGACCCTGGCCAAGAACAACCTGCAAGCACACATGCGGGTCAACGATCAGATCGGCCTGCGCACCGAACGCGGAGTCGGCAGTAACGCCGACTCCGACCAATCCACCGCTCGCCGGGCGCTGGCGCAAAACAACCTCGACACCGCCGAAGTCGATCTGGCCGATGCCGAGACGAACTTCTACAGCGTCGTGGGGCGCATGCCCGATGAACTCGAAGCGCCGCCATCGACCCGCGGCGAATTGCCCGCCACCCTGCCGGAAGCCCAGCAGAGCATGGTGGAAAACAACCCGTACCTGAAATCCGCCCAGGCCGATGTGCAATCGGCCGAAAGCCAGTACGAAGTCTCCAAGTCGCCGTTTTACCCGCGTTTTGACGCTGAAGCGGCGGTGGGCGCGAATAACAATATTCAGGGCGACGAAGGCCACGACAACGAATGGCGAGTGGGTGTGGTGATGAACTACAACCTGTTCCGCGGTGGCAGCGACAAGGCCCGGCTGGCCTCCAATGCGCACCAGATCAACCAGGCGCTGGACATCCGCAACAACGCCCTGCGCCAACTCAACGAGAACATCCACCTGGCCTGGAACGCCATGCTCAACGCCAAGAAACAAACCCCGACTGCCCGTGAATACGCCGAAACCACCACCCGTGTGCGGGCCGCGTATCAGGATCAGTTCGGCCTTGGTCAACGGACCTTGCTCGACTTGCTCGACAGTGAAAACGAACTCTACAACGCCAACCGCCGCTACACCGAAGTGCGCTACACCGAGGAGTTTTCGATGTACCGCGTGCTGGCGAACATGGGTCAGTTGCTGAGCAAACAACGGGTGGTGCTGCCCGCCGATGCGATCGCCTCCACCGAAGTGAAAAACGAAGCTCGCTTGCCTGAACTGAAATGAAATAACCCCTGTAGGAGCAGCCTTCGGCAGCTCCTACAGGGAGATATGTAGATATTTATGCCAATTGCCGCAGCGCAACGGGAGCGATCAAGTGACCAGCATGGAACCCGGCAACATTGGCGTCGATCCGCGTCTGAGCTTCGATGACCCGCTTCTGGACGGTCTGTTGATCCTCTGCAAACTTCATGGCGCGACGGTCAGTCGCGCCAGCCTGAGTGCCGGGCTGCCAATGGCACACCAACGTTTGAGCCTGGACCTGCTGCCGCGCGCAGCGGCCCGGGCCAGTTTGCAGGCGCGTGTGTTGCGCCGTGAACTGGGGGAGATTTCCGCGCTCAACCTGCCTGTGATGCTGCTCCTCAACCATGGCCGCTGCGCGGTCTTGCGTCGCTTCGGCGATGACGGTCAGGCGCTGATTCTGCCGAGCGAAGCCGACGGCGGAGAACAATGGGTCAGCACGGACGAGCTGGCCGCCAACTACAGCGGTCAGGCGTTGTTCGCCCGGCCGCGGCATGAACTCGAAGACCTGCGCGCACCGCTGGTGCCACGAGTGGAAGCGTGGTTTCGCGACACGTTGAAGTTGTCGAAGTGGCTGTACAGCGATGCGATTCTGGCGAGTTTTCTGATCAACCTGCTGGGGCTGATGGTGCCGCTGTTCGTGATGCAGACCTACGACCGGGTGGTGCCGAACCAGGCCACTTCAACGTTGTGGGTGTTGTCGATCGGCTTGCTGATCGGCACCGGCTTCGAACTGGTGCTGCGGGTGGTTCGCGCGCACCTGCTGGACACCGCCGGGAAGAAAACCGACGTGATTCTTTCGGCGACCTTGTTTGAACGCATCACCGGCATGGCAATGAAAGCGCGACCAGCGACCATCGGTGGTTTCGCCCAGAGCATTCATGATTTTCAGGGCCTGCGGGAGTTTCTCACCGCCGTCACGCTGACCAGCCTGATCGACCTGCCCTTCGCAGTATTGATGCTGGTGGTGATCGGCTTGCTCGGTGGCTGGTTGGTGGTAATTCCGCTGTTGGCCTTCCCCATCACGATCATCTTTGCCATGGTGATTCAGGCACGTCTGCGCGACACCGTGCAGAAGAGTCTGAGCCTCGGCGCCGAACGCCAGGCCCTGCTGATCGAAACCCTCGGCGGTCTGGAAACCCTCAAGGCGTGCAGCGCCGAAAGCGAACGCCAACACAAATGGGAAAGCACCCACGGCGCCCTCACCCGCCTCGACAGCCATGCACGCAACCTCTCGGCGCTGGCCACCAACGGCACGCTGTTCATTCAGCAATTCTCCGGCATGGCGACCATCGTCGCCGGGGTCTACAGCATCATCGCCGGCAACCTCAGCGTTGGTGCGCTGGTGGCGACCTACATGCTCGGCAGCCGCGTGCTCGCGCCGCTGGGGCAAATCGCCGGACTGATCACCCGTTATCAACAAGCGCAACTGACCATGAAAAGCACCGATGCGCTGATGTCGTTGCCGCAAGAACGTGACGCCAAACAGCGGCCACTGGAGCGTACGCAACTGCAAGGCGCGCTCGACGTCAGCGGCGTGACGTTTCACTACAACGGCCAGAATGCTCCGGCCCTGGCCAACGTCAGCTTCAGCATGAAACCCGGCGAACGGATCGGCATCATCGGCCGCAGCGGTTCGGGCAAAAGCACATTGGCGCGGCTGGTGATGGGGTTCTATGCACCGGAGGAAGGCCAGTTGCTGCTCGATGGCCTGGACCTGCGGCAACTGGACGTCGCCGACCTGCGTCAACAGATCGGCTACGTCGCCCACGACCTGCCGCTGCTGGCCGGCAGCCTGCGCGACAACCTGACCCTCGGCGCGCGCTACATCAGCGATGCCCGGATGCTTGAAGTCGCCGAACTGACTGGCGTCACCGAACTGGCTCGCCAACATCCCCAGGGCTTCGACCGCCCGGTGGGCGAGCGTGGTCAGTTGTTGTCGGGCGGTCAACGCCAAGCGGTGTTGCTGGCGCGCGCCTTGTTGCTCGACCCGCCGATCATGCTGCTCGACGAACCCACCAGCGCAATGGACAACAGCAGCGAAGACGTCCTGCGGCAAAAACTCCACGGCTGGATTCAGGGCAAAACCCTGCTGCTGGTCACTCACCGCACGTCGATGCTCAGCCTGGTGGACCGGTTGGTGGTGCTGGACAACGGACGGATCGTCGCCGACGGCCCGAAAGAAGCGGTCATCGATGCGTTGCGCAAGGGCCGTGTCGGCTCTGCGACGGCTTAGGGGCACCCACTCGATGCCCTCGCCACAGGTTTGTATTCGGCTTTATTTCTCTAACTGACGGGTATTGCCCATGTCTGCTCAACCCCCGGATTCTGCGGCCCGAAGCTACCTCGGCAGTTTCAGCAAAAGTGCCGAAAGCGAATTCATGCCGGAAACCGCCGGCGCCTCGTTGCAGGATTCGCCGCGTTGGTCGCGGATCACCGTGTGGCTGGCGACAGCGCTGCTGATCACCGCGCTGGTCTGGGCCAAGTTCGCCGTGTTGCAGGAAGTCACCACGGGCGAAGGCAAGGCGATTCCGTCGAGCAAGATTCAAGTAATCCAGAATCTGGAGGGCGGCATCGTCACGGAAATCTTCGTGCGTGAAGGGCAAATGGTGAACAAGGGCGACACTTTGCTGCGCCTGGATGACACGCGTTTTCTGTCGAACAAAGGTGAAAGCGAAGCGGACCGTTATGCACTGACCGCGCAGGTCGAACGGCTGTCGGCCGAAGCGGAAGGCCGGCCGTTCAAGCTGTCCGCGGAAGTCATCGCCAAGGCGCCGCAAGTGGCCGAGGACGAACGCTCGCTGTACGAACAACGTCAGCGCCGACTGGCCAGCGAACAGCGCACGCTGACCGAACAACTTCGACAGAAAACCCAGGAGCTGGCGGAATTCCGCTCCAAACAGGGGCAGTTCAGTTCCAGCCTGGCCCTGCTGCAACAAGAGATGAACATGTCTGCGCCGCTGGTGGGCACCGGGGCGGTTTCGCCGGTGGAGATCCTGCGGCTCAAACGCAGCGCGGTGGAAATCCGCGGTTCGCTGAACGCCACGACCCTGGCGATTCCCCGGGCGGAATCGGCAATCAATGAGATCAAAAGCAAGATCGACGAATCCGAACAATCCTTCCGTTCAGACGCGGCAAAAGAGCTGAATGAGAAACGCACTGACCTGTCGAAAATCACTGCCTCGAGCATCGCTATCGACGACCGGGTGACGCGCACCACCGTGGTGTCGCCGGTTCACGGCATTATCAAAATGCTGAAGGTCAATACCATTGGCGGCGTGGTCCAGCCGGGCAACGACATGGTGGAAATCGTGCCGCTGGAAGACAACCTGCTGATCGAAGCCAAGGTCCGTCCTCAAGACGTGGCGTTCCTGCACCCGGGCCAGAAAGCCATGGTCAAGTTCAGCGCTTACGACTACACGATTTACGGCGGGTTGAGTGCGAAGCTGGAGTTGATTGGCGCGGACACCATCACCGATGACAAGGGCAACAGCTTTTATCTGATTCAGGTGCGCACCGACAAGAATCACTTGGGCGGGGATGCGAAACCGCTGCTGATCATTCCGGGGATGGTGGCGACGGTGGACATTATTACCGGGGAGAAAAGCGTGCTGGATTATTTGCTTAAACCGGTGTTGAAAGCGCGGACTGAGGCGATGCGGGAAAGGTAGTCTTTGTTGGGATTATCTGTGATTGATCTACCGCTTTCGCGAGCAAGCCCGCTCCCACATTTGATCGCTTTTCTCCTGAAGAAACCCGGTCCAATGTGGGAGCGGGCTTGCTCGCGAAGAGGCCGGCATAAACAACAACTATTTCGGCCCATGATTACGCTGAAAAACCTCCTCCCCCATCGCCGCAATCTGCCCCTCGATCAACGCCTCGAATGGCTTCAACAACAGCTCAAAACTGACCGATGACTCAAGCGTCTGCAACGCCTGCACAATCGCCTCCACCGTCGACAACGCCCCCGGCCCCGGAGCCTTGCGCAGGCGATAACGCGACACCCCGCCCTCGGCCAATGTCACTCTGGGCAACGCCGCCAACAACGGATTGAGGTGCAGCATTTTACGCGCCTTGCGCCAGGTGCCGTCCGGAACCACCAGCAGCAGCGGCTCATCATTAGCGGTGTAGGCCTGCATTGGCTGCGCCTCCTCACCGGGAAACAGTAGCCGCGCCTGATAGCCCGGCTGATTCAACAGCGTCGGCAAATCCTCGAACACCTCACCCACAATCAACTCGGCATTCTTCAACCCCAGCGCAGCCAATCGCGCTGTGTTCAGCGCGTGGTTCACTTCGCTTGGATGCTGAAGCAGCAACACCCGAGTGCGACTGTCGAGGCTCGGGATCAGCGGGCACAGACAATGGGTTTGCGGGCGTAGACAGCGTGGGCATTGGATTCTGGACATTTTCTTAAGCCTGATTGAGCTGCGCTTTGAGCAGGTCGCGAAAGGTCTGGATCAGCGGTTCGCGGCTGCGGCCACGGCGCACGATCATCGAGAACGGTGCCTGATAACCGAATGTCGCTGGCAGTAGCACGCGTAAATCACCTTTGTCGGCCCAAGCCTGGGCGTAGTGTTCCGGCAGGTAACCGATGTAGGCGCCGGACAGCACCAGAATCAGCTGGGCCTCCATACTTTCCACCGTCGCCGCGCTGTGTTTGAAACCATGGCGCGCCAGTTCGGCCTGGCTCCAATAGCCGCGACCGACCATGCGCTGTTGGGTGATGACTTGCTCGGGGATGCGCCGCTCGGTGAACAGCGGGTGGCGACTGCTGCAATACAGCCAGTGTTGCTCACGGTACAGCGGCATGTAGACCAGACCGCTCATGCGCGTGGAAAAGGCACCGATGGCCAGGTCGAGGCGGTTGTCCTGCACGCCGAGTTGCAGTTCGTAGGGGCTCATGACCGACAGATGCAAGTGCACCGCCGGGTGTTCCTGAGTGTAGGCACCGATGGCTTCGGCGAACGGCAAGGCCTTGTCGCTGACGGTGGAGTCGATCACGCCGAGGTTCAAGGTTCCGCGCAGCTCGCCCTTGAGGGCGGCGGCGTATTGTTCAAAACCTTCGAGTTCCGCCAACAGGCGCAGGGTTTCCTGATGGAACAGCTCGCCTTTGCTGGTCAGGCTGAACCCACCGCGACCGCGATGGCAAAGCACCAGGCCCAGGGTCGCTTCGAGCTGGCTCATGTAAGTGCTGATGGCCGAGGTCGAGAGGTTGAGCTCTTGTTGGGCGTTGGCGAACCCCTGATGGCGGACCACGCTGACGAAGATGCGCAATAGTTTCAGGTCGGGTAAAGCGTTGGCCATTGGATGCTCCGAAGTGCCAGGGAACGCGGTTTTTTGGTGACTATGGGAGATCACTGTGGCGAGGGGGCTTGCCCCCGTTGAGTTGCGCAGCAGCCCCAAAACCATTCACCCCCGGTGTATCAGACAGAACGCAGCGCGCCGGTTTACGACTGCTGCGCAGCCGAACGGGGCGGTGCGGCGGTCCGACAAGCCCCCTCACCACAAAAGCTCCCTCACCACAGGGGTTCTGTATTACGGCAAGTCTATCTCCGCCCTCGTCATTAGTTTAGAAAAATCTGAACTAAGTATTTGCCCGTAGCGATTCTTCCCGGTCACTACATTTCGCAGAATCGGCCCACAGCGGTGCCCGTCTCTCCCCGAGCGTGCAGCCGACATAAATAAAACAACGACGATGAGGCCTTACCCGTGGACAAGATTCTTCACCAACCACTGGGCGGCAACGAAATGCCGCGCTTCGGCGGCATCGCCACCATGCTGCGACTCCCCCATTTGCCATCTGCTGCTGGCCTGGACGCTGCCTTTATCGGCATCCCGCTGGACATCGGCACTTCCCTGCGCCCCGGCACCCGTTTTGGGCCGCGTGAAATCCGCGCTGAATCGGTGATGATCCGCCCGTACAACATGGCCACCGGCGCCGCACCGTTCGATTCGCTGTCGGTTGCCGACATCGGTGACGTGGCGATCAACACGTTCAACCTGCTGGACGCCGTGCGGATCATCGAAGAGGCCTACGACAATATCCTCGAACACGACGTGATCCCCCTGACCCTCGGCGGCGATCACACCATCACCCTGCCGATTCTGCGTGCCATCCATAAAAAGCACGGCAAGGTCGGCCTGGTGCACATCGACGCCCACGCCGATGTGAACGATCACATGTTCGGCGAGAAAATCGCCCATGGCACCACCTTCCGTCGCGCCGTAGAAGAAGGCCTTCTGGATTGCGACCGTGTGGTGCAAATTGGCCTGCGCGCTCAGGGTTACACCGCTGATGACTTCAACTGGAGCCGCAATCAAGGCTTCCGTGTGGTTCAGGCGGAAGAATGCTGGCACAAATCCCTGGCACCGCTGATGGCCGAAGTGCGCGAGAAAGTCGGCGGCGGTCCGGTGTATTTGAGTTTCGATATCGACGGAATCGACCCGGCCTGGGCACCAGGCACTGGCACCCCGGAAATTGGCGGTCTGACGACCATTCAGGCGATCGAAATCGTGCGCGGCTGCCAAGGCCTCGATCTGGTCGGTTGCGATCTGGTAGAAGTCTCGCCAGCGTACGACACCACCGGTAATACCTCGCTGTTGGGCGCCAACCTGCTGTACGAAATGCTCTGCGTACTGCCGGGCGTGGTCCATCGCTGAGGATCGGTCATGAACGAACGTGATCAGGTACTCAACGCCGCCGCCGTTCTGGTATCGGCCTTTGCCCGTAACGATCGCGAAGCCTACTTCGGCGCGTTCAGCGTTGATGCCAGCTTCGTGTTCTACACCCTCGAGCAGCCCCTGCTGTCGCGCGATGCCTATCAGGCGTTGTGGGACACCTGGCGCGCCGAGGACGGCTTCGAGGTGCTGTCATGCACCTCGAGCAACGCCTTCGTCAGCCTGCAGGGTGACGTGGCGTTTTTCATCCATGACGTGGCCACCGAGCTGCGCATGCAAGGGGAGCAACACTTCAGCCAGGAGCGCGAGACGATTGTTTTCAAAAAACAGACGTCTGGCCAAGAACAACAAGGCCTATGGCTGGCCTGCCACGAACATTTGTCCGCAATGCCGGAAGGGCTGCCACCCCCTTAGCCAAACAGGTGACGCTCACGCACGATGAGCGCGCCTTTATGATCGGAGCAGATCATGAATAACAACAACAAAGAAAAAAGCCTTAGCAGCATCGAAACAAACGGGGTCGAACAGATCCCGGATCATGAGCGCGACGCCAGACCCAGCGACCTGTTTCGCCTGATCTTCGGCGGCGCCAATACCTTTGCCACAGCGGTGCTCGGCAGTTTTCCCGTGCTGTTCGGCCTGTCCTTCCAGGCGGGCGTGTGGGCGATTGTGCTGGGCGTGGTAATCGGGGCGCTGATCCTAGCGCCGATGGGCCTGTTCGGGCCGATCAATGGCACCAATAACGCTGTGTCCTCCGGCGCCCACTTCGGCGTGCACGGACGGATCGTCGGTTCGTTTCTGTCGCTGCTGACCGCCATTGCCTTCTTCTCGCTCTCGGTATGGAGTTCGGGCGATGCGTTGATCGGTGGCGCGAAACGCCTGATCGGCATCCCGGAAACCGACCTGACACTGGGCCTGGCTTACGGTCTGTTCGCGATCCTGGTACTGACCGTGTGCATCTACGGCTTCCGCTTCATGCTGTGGGTCAATCGCATCGCTGTGTGGGCCGCCAGCCTGCTGTTCCTGCTCGGCATCTTCGCGTTCGCCCCGACCTTCGACAGCCAGTTCGCCGGTACCGTCGCCATAGGGCAGGCCGGTTTCTGGGCCGCCTTCATCGGTGCCGCGCTGGTCGCCATGAGCAACCCGATTTCCTTCGGTGCGTTCCTTGGCGACTGGTCGCGGTACATCCCGCGTGAAACCCCGAAGGGTCGCATCATGCTGGCGGTGATTGCTGCGCAACTTGCCACGTTGATCCCGTTCCTGTTCGGCCTCGCCACGGCCACCATCGTGGCGATCAAGGCACCGGACTACATCGCGGCCAACAACTACGTCGGCGGTCTGCTGGCAGTGTCGCCGAGCTGGTTCTTCCTGCCGGTGTGCCTGATTGCGGTGATCGGCGGCATGTCCACCGGCACCACCTCGCTGTATGGCACCGGGCTGGACATGTCCAGCGTGTTTCCGCGGGTGCTGTCGCGGGTCAAGGCAACACTGCTGATCGGCGTGATGTCGATTGCCTTCATCTTCATCGGGCGCTTTGCGGCGAATCTGGTGCAGAGCGTGTCGACCTTCGCCGTGCTGATCATCACCTGCACCACCCCGTGGATGGTGATCATGATCATCGGCCTGCTGGTACGTCGCGGTTTCTACTGCCCGGATGACCTGCAAGTGTTCACCCGTGGCGAGAAAGGTGGCCGTTACTGGTTCACTCACGGCTGGAACTGGCGTGGCCTGGGTGCCTGGATCCCGAGCGCGCTGGTGGGTTTGTGCTTTGTGAACCTGCCGGGGCAGTTTGTCGGGCCACTCGGGAATCTGGCGGGCGGGATCGACATCAGCCTGCCGGTGACCCTCGGCCTGGCCTCGCTGGTGTACCTGACGCTGCTGAACCTGTTCCCGGAACCGCGGGAAGTGTTTGGCCTGGAGGATGTTCGTAGCCACGGCGCCAGCACCACGGCGAAGCCTGAGCTACGTCAGCCCGCCTGACACTGATCCACCTGTGGGAGCGGGCTTGCTCGCGAAGACTGCGGTACATCCAACAATGATGTGACTGACAGACCGCTTTCGCGAGCAAGCCCGCTCCCACAGAGAGTTTGCCCCACAGAATCGACTTTGTTTCACAATAAAAAGACAATCGGAGACACGCCATCATGGCTTTGGATTTATTCGTCGTTCTCATTTACGCCGCCGCAATGCTGGTGCTCGGCTACTACGGCATGCGCAAGGCCAAGACCCACGAAGACTATTTGGTCGCCGGTCGTAACCTCGGCCCTGGTCTCTACATGGGCACCATGGCCGCTACCGTTCTGGGTGGCGCATCCACCGTCGGCACCGTGCGCCTGGGCTATGTTCATGGCATCTCCGGTTTCTGGCTGTGTGCTGCACTGGGCTGCGGCATCGTGGCGCTGAACCTGTTCCTCGCCAAACCGCTGCTGAAGCTGAAGGTATTCACCGTTACCCAGGTGCTGGAAAAGCGCTACAACCCAATGGCGCGTACCGCGAGCGCAACCATCATGCTGGCTTATGCATTGATGATCGGTGTGACCTCGATCCTGGCGATCGGCACCGTGCTGCAAGTGCTTTTCGGTCTGCCGTTCTGGCTCTCGGTGCTGCTGGGTGGCGGTGTGGTGGTGATTTACTCGACCATCGGTGGCATGTGGTCCCTGACCCTGACCGACATCGTCCAGTTCGGTATCCAGACCGTGGGTCTGATGTTCCTGTTGCTGCCGATCTGCCTGTACCGGGTCGGTGGCTGGGATCAACTGGTTGCGCAATTGCCGGCCGCCAGCTTCAACTTCACCAGCATCGGCTGGGACACCATCATCACCTACTTCCTGATCTACTTCTTTGGCATCCTGATCGGTCAAGACATCTGGCAACGAGTGTTCACCGCACGAAGCGAGAAAGTCGCCAAGTACGCCGGTACGTCTGCCGGGATCTACTGCATTGTCTATGGCCTGGTGTGCGCGCTGATCGGCATGGCTGCTCATGTGCTGATTCCGGATCTGGACAACGTCAACAATGCCTTTGCCGCCATCGTCAAAGTGTCCCTGCCGGACGGTATCCGCGGCCTGGTGATCGCTGCTGCACTGGCGGCCATGATGTCCACCGCCAGCGCCGGCCTGCTCGCCGCATCCACCACCCTGACCGAAGACCTGCTGCCGAAACTGCGTGGCGGCAAACAATCGAACGTGAGCGTCAATCGCCTGTTTACCCTGCTGACTGGCATCGCGGTACTGGGCATCGCGCTGGTGGTCAATGATGTGATCAGCGCACTGACCCTGGCCTACAACCTGTTGGTGGGCGGCATGCTGATCCCGCTGATGGGGGCGATCTACTGGAAACGCGCCACGACCGCTGGTGCGATCACCAGTATGGCGCTGGGCTTCATCACCGCGCTGGTGTTCATGTTCAAGGATGGAATGGACGCCAACACCCCGATCTACTACAGCCTCGGCGTGGGCCTGGTGAGTTTCGTGGCGGTCAGCTTGCTGTCCCGTCGCCCGGCTGCGGTGGCGCGCGCGATCTAAGCTTTCTATAACGACTTGATGCTTTCTTCGACGGGTGCGGCGTCGGTTGCCACACCCGTTTTTTTTCGCCTGAAGGAATCTATCCGCGAAGATCGTCAGCCGCGATCGGTGGTTGGAGGTGAGGCGACGGGTTCGATCGTTTGCACGCTGGCTACGATGAGACGAGTGGCAGCGCTGACACGCCTGAAGCCTGCTGTACTCAGCGCCAGGGACAACAACAATAACGCCCTCGAAGAACAACCATGACCAAAGACGCCGTTCGTACAGCCGTGCATCGCTTTATCAGCCGCCTGCTGGAAAATCAGGATGATTTCGACGACAACTCCAACCTGGTGCAGTTGGGGCTGGATAAAGAGGATATCCAAGAGCTGGTCTTCCATCTGGAAGATCAGCTGGGATTGACAGCGTTTACCGCCGAAGAAGACCGGATGCTCAAGACTGCGACAACCGTCGACGACTTGAGCCGGTTTTTGATTGAGATTGGGCGGTATTGAGATGGGTTGCCACATGCATCTTTTGCGGCAGATGCAGTTACCTGTGGCGAGGGGGCTTGTCCCCGTTGGGCCGCGGAGCGACCCCAAAACCATTCAGCCTGGTTGAATCAGATAGACCTCGTCAGCAGATTCTACGACTGCTTCGCAGCCGAACGGGGGCAAGCCCCCTCGCCACGGCAAGCCCGTTTGCCAAATAGATCCAGGCTTACCGGCGGCGTTGCTGCTGGCGGCGACGTTGTTCGTCGTCAGTGCGAATAGGCACGGGTTGCAGAGGCGGTTCGATCAAACCGAGTGCGACGCCCAGGTCATGCAGCCAGTTTTGGATTTTCTCTTTCATGGTGCCCCCTTCAGGGTAGTGCCGAGCGGCCGAAGTTCTGTAGCCCCTTCGCACTGATAATAGTCCGAAGTCCTACGCAATGCTCGTCCAACATCGCAATGATCTGTTACTGAATTGATCCAAATCCTTGCACGCCCGTTCAAGCAAATGCCTGGGCCTGAATCGCTGCCGACGGATACACCGCCTGCTGCTGCTCGATCCACGCATTCAGGTTGGCGCCGACCATGCCCTTGCGCCACATCAACCAAGTGGTCGCGCTGGCGAACGGCTCGGCCAACGGGTGCACTGCCACGCTTTCGCGCCCCGGCAGGCTGGCAAGCATCGACTCCGACATCAGCGCCACGCCGGAGCCGGCGATCACGCAGGCGAGCATTCCCGGATAAGACTCGATCTCCATGGCCCGGCCCATGGCCGCGTGATCATGGGCGAACCAGGCTTCCAGACGCATCCGGTAGGAACAGCCCTGCCGAAACGTAAACACCGAACGCCCTTCGACATCCAGCGCGCTGCGTACTGGCGGATGATCGGCCTCGCTGATCAACACCAGCCGTTCGTCGCACAACGGCACGCCGTCGAGCCCGGCCAGTTCCAGCGGGCCGTCCACCAGCGCCGCATCGAGGCGTCCGGTGAGCAGACCTTCGAGCAATTCGCCGCTGGGCCCCGACTGCACTTGCAGGTTTACCGCCGGATAGCTGCGGTGATAGCGCGCCAACAGCTCTGGCAAGTGAATGGCAGCGGTGCTGTACATGGTGCCAAGCACGAAATCCCCGGCCGGTTGCCCGCCCTGCACCGCCGCGTGGGCTTCGTCGTGCAAGGCGAACAGTTTGGCGGTGTAGTCCAAGAGGACTTTTCCCGCAGGTGACAACTGCAAACGCTGACGCTCGCGTACGAACAATTCGACACCGAGTTGCTCTTCGAGCTGCTTGAGCCGGGTCGACAGGTTGGACGGCACACGATGCAGGCGTTCAGCAGCGCGGGTAATGGAGCCCTCCTCCGCCACCGCCTGGAAAATCCGCAATTGGCTGAATTCCACTCCATTCTCCAAATCAGAACAAGTTGCTCACTATTATTCATTTTTAAAGAAAGTCAATCAGTCCTAGCCTGACGGTCATTGATCCTCGAAACGGAACTCAGACTATGTCCCCTCTGATTCGCTTAACCGCCAGTTTCATCGCGCTGATGATGGCCATGGGCATCGGGCGTTTCGCCCTGACCCCGCAACTGCCGCACTTGCTCAGCGAAGGCCAGATCGACCTGACCGCCGCCGGTCTGATTGCCGCCGCCAACTACCTCGGCTACTTCGTCGGCGCGGTGGACGCGATGTTCGCCCGTCGCCCCGACCAGGTTCGCCGGCGCCTGCTCGGCGGTTTGTGGCTCTGTGTTTTGCTGACCCTTGCCTCGTTCTGGGCCGACGGGTTCTGGGCGCATCTGGTGCTGCGCTTCGGCACGGGCGTGGCCAGCGCCTGGGTGTTGGTGATGATTACCGCATTGAGCCAACCGCTGGCAGCGGCGGCCGGTCGTCCGCGGCTCGGCGCCCTGGTCTTTGCCGGGCCGGGCCTGGGGATTTTTCTGACAGGATTATTGGCCTTGGGCTCGAACCTGCTGGGTCAGACGTCCGCGACCTTGTGGCTGGTGTATGCCGGTGTCGGACTGGTGATGCTGCTGGGGATTCTGCCGTTCCTGCCGCAACCGGCCAGCCCTTCCACTGCGACACCGCCTGCCGTTACATCGGGCCCCCAAGATGTCGGACGTTTACCGGTGATCTATGGGTTGTACGGTTTGGGCTACATCATCCCGGCCACTTTCCTCTCACAGATGGCCAGCGCGCAGTTCCATGGCCAATGGCAAGCCGATCTGTTCTGGCCATGCTTCGGCCTGGCGGCAGCAATCGGGGTGGTCTTGGTGAGCCTGCGTAGGCACAACCCGAACGCCACCCGCCATTGGCTGATGGCAACGTTGTGGTTGCAGGCGGCCGGGGTCTTCGCCTGCCTGTTGGGCAGCGGTGCCGGCCTGGCGTTGGGGGTGATCCTGTGTGGCGGGCCGTTCCTGGCCTGCATGCAACTGGTGATGCAGCGCTCCCGGGAACTGGCGCCCCATGCCACCCAGCGCAACGCCGGGCTGCTGACCGCGTGCTTCGCCGTGGGCCAGCTCAGCGGGCCGTTGCTGGCAGCGCTGAGCAGCCATTTCAGCGGTGGATTGCAACCGGCGCTGGTAATCGCCGGTAGCGGTTTGCTCATCGCAGGAGGCCTGTTGCTGAGCCCGGTCAGGGTTGCCCAAGTGCTTTGCGCAAACGACGGCGGACCCACTGTTCTGCGCTCACAAAAGTGATCCCGAGCAGAACCAGCACCGCGCCGATCACAAAGTTGAGGCTCAGTTCTTCGCCCAGCAGCACCACGCCGAACGTGACGCCGAACAATGGCGTCATGAACGAAAACACCGCCAGGTTCGCTGCCAGATAACGACGCAGCAACCAGAACCAGGTCAGGTAACTGAAAAACGACACCACCAATCCCTGGAACAACACGCTGGCCACGGCAACGGTGGTCAAGCTGACATGGGCGACCTGCCCGCTGAGGATCGCGATCAACAGCAGGCCAACAAAGCCGACGATCAGTTGATAAAACAGCGTCAGGGTCACCGGTGCTTCCGACAGACGCGAGGCGCGCACCACCACAGTGGTCGCGCCCCACGACGCGCCGGCCAGCACGCCCAACGCATCACCCATCAGCATGCGGTGATCGAGGTTGTCCCACGACACGCCACCGGCAAACGCAATGGCAATGCCGACGAAGGCAAGAAAAATCCCCAGCCACTGCACCGGTCTTAAACGCTCACTCGGCAGCAGCCAATGCACGCCCAACGCGGTGAAGATCGGCGCGGTGTAGAGGAACACCGACATGTGCGCCGCCGTGGTCAGTTGCAAGCCTTCGGAAATGAAGAAGAACTCCAGGCCAAACAACGCACCCGCCAGCAAGCCGCCGCGCCAGGTATTACCGACCTGATCCCAACCGCCCTTCCAGCAGATCAACAATCCTACGAGCAACGCGGAAATACCCGACCGCCCCGCCGCCTGCATGACCGGCGCAATGTCGGGCGCGGCCCACTTGATCATCACCTGTTGCACACCCCAGATCAGGCACAACCCGACCATTACTTGCAGGGCAAACCCATCGGCGCTACGCCGGGTGGCGCTCACCGGAACACCTCGACAACACAATCCATGGCAGTGACTCGACAGTAAAAGCAAAGCCCCGGACTTCTGGCTGAACAGAGGTGCCGAGGCGAAAAATTATGCTGCCGATTATTAACCAGATGGACAGAAAAAGGTGTCTGCAAAAGACCTTTAAATCGCCGCTTGCGTCATATGGCGGTCGCGTCCTCTCTGTAGGCGCTGCCGCAGGCTGCGATCTTTTGCCTGTAAAAGATCAAGATCAAAAGATCGCAGCCTGCGGCAGCTCCCACAGGGGCCGGCGTAAGGTCAGCTGAGTTCGATACGATCAGCGTGAATGACGATCTGGCCGTTCTTGTACAACGCACCGATGGCCTTTTTGAAGTTGCCCTTGCTGACGCCGAACATGCTGCTGATCAGCGTCGGGTCGCTCTTGTCGCTGACTGGCAGGGTGCCGTTGTTGTCGCGCAACTTGGCAAGAATCTTCGAGTTCAGACTGGTGGCAGCTTCTTCGCCCACCGGTTGCAGGCTCAGGCTGATCTTGCCGTCGGCGCGGACTTCTTTGATAAAGCCCTTCTCTTCTTTACCGGCACGCATGAACTTGAAGATTTCGTTCTTGTGGATCAGGCCCCAGTGCTTGTTGTTGATGATTGCCTTGAAGCCCATATCGGTCGCTTCGGCCACCAGCAAATCAACTTCCTGACCCGGGGTGTAATTGGCCGGAGTCTTGTCCAGGTAGCGATCCAGACGCGCCGTCGCGGTGATGCGTCGCGTGTGTTTGTCGAGGTAGACGTGCACCACGACATACTCGCCGGCCGTCATCTGGCGCTTTTCTTCGGAATACGGCAGCAGCAGATCCTTCGGCAAACCCCAATCCAGGAACACGCCGATGCTGTTGACTTCAACGACTTTCAAACTGGCGAATTCACCGACCTGAACTTTAGGCTTTTCGGTCGTAGCGATAAGTTTGTCATCGCTGTCCAGATAAATAAAAACATTGAGCCAATCTTCATCTTCGCTGGGAATATCTTTGGGGATATAACGATTAGGCAGGAGGATTTCACCATCCGCGCCACCGTCCAGATATAAACCGAAGTTAGTGTGTTTAACCACTTGCAAACTGTTGTAGCGCCCGACTAAAGCCATGTCCAATACCCTCATTGCGTGGGCGGCATTCTACCCGGTTTTGCGGGCCGCGTTCGGCGGCCGGCCCGGTGGCGCAAGAAAATCCATCGAAGGCCTTAATTTTCCTGGGTTTTGCCGTGCGCGTTTGGCCGCTCGTCAGGCCGTTCGGCTGTTCTTCCCCCTCGCCAGCCCATCCGAAAAACGCTTTTTCTTCACTTGGGTTCTTAGTTAAAACAGCAGCTTAGGGGAACATTGCGAATAATAACTTGCGATAAATCGTGCTGCTCCAATGTGTATTTCGGGAGGATATTTACCAAGCAATTGTCAAGTATTTCCTGTACGATGCCTGGCCAAGTTAATTTCTACAGGTTAATGGCCGCCATGCGTGTAAAAGCATCCAACAGCAAAGCAAAGCCAGCTCCAGCCGTTGAAACCAGCGAATCGATCAACAACCAGATCGCTGCATTCCTCAAGTCCGGCGGCGAGATCCAGCAAATTGCCAAAGGCGTCAGCGGCCAGACGTTCGGCCCGTCCAAGCAGATCACGCTGGGCAAAAAGTAATTCCCCCCGCGTTAACTGGTCCGTAAGCGCTTTGAGCTTCGAAGCGCTTGGACTGGAACCCTCCCGCAATACCCAATCAAACAAATCAATATTTCAAAAATCGACGAACGGCCCTCGATGCCGAACATTCGCCGGTATGCTTGCACGTGTCTGGATCAAGCGTTTCAGCAGGTTTTCCGTACCTGCTCCTCGCTGTTCATGGAGTGACGCATGTTCAAGCCCTCTTATTTCCTGCTCGGCAGCCTGCTGTGGTGTTCGGTCGCCCCTGCACAAGTCTTCCAGCGCGAACTGGGCGACTTCGATCTCAAGCTCGCCACCACCCCCAGCCGCAGCATGGCCCAAGGTCTGGTCAAGCCCTCGACGACCGGCTCGTTCCATGGTGGCCTCGACCTGAGTCACGACAGCGGCTTCTACGTGGGTCAATGGTCCCCCAGCATGGGACTGAGCCCGTCGAGCAACCTTGAAGTCGATTCCTACATGGGCTTTAAACAGCCTTTCGATCAATCCCTCGGTTACGAAGTGGGCATGATCCAATACAGCTACCCGAAAGTGGACACCCTCGACAGCCAGGAGTTGTTCGGCGGCCTGACCCTGCTGGGCAGTCGCTTCGGCGCGGCTTTCAGCAACGACCCGGACAAACAGAACAGCACCCTTTTCGCCGACCTCAGTGGCAATCAGCCGTTCGGCATCGGGATCAGCCTGAAATACACCACCCACCAACTCAATACACCGGTATCCGTCGACGATGGGTATGTAGGCAGTTTTACCGACTGGTCAGTGAAATTGTCTCGGCCGTTCATGGGCATCGATCTGGACTTGATCTACAGTGATTCAAGCCTGAGCGGCAGCGATTGCTCCGCTTATTCCGGCCACAATACCGAGTGCGACGGCCTGGTCACGCTCAAGGCTGCACACAGTTTCTATTAATCGGCTGAACCGCCGGGCTCATCCCGCGATCACACAAGAGAACCCTTAAAGAAACCAGGTCTTCGCAAGGACTCGCCATGTCGCACTGGTTGAAACAGATCGGCGTCATCATCACCCTCAGTCTCACCGTCGCCGCGTGCAGCCGCGTGGGCCTGGCTTACCGCAATCTCGACGTGATCATTCCCTGGACGCTCAGCGACTATCTGGAAATGAACCACGAGCAAAAAGACTGGTTCAACGAGCGCCTCAAAGAACACCTAAGCTGGCACTGCACCACGCAATTGCCCGGTTACCTCGACTGGCTGGATCGTTTACAGGCTATGGTCGAAGCCAACCAGATCACCGACGCCGCGCTGCAAACCCGCACCCAGGAAGCCAAACAGGCCATCGCCGAAACCGCCCGGCAAATCACCCCGTCGGCCATCGAGTTGTTGCAGGGCCTTGATGACAAGCAAGTCGCGGAAATGAACGATGCCTTCGCCAAGGACCAGCGCAAACGTCAGGAGGCCTACCTCAAACCGTCTCTGGAGCAACAGATCAGAGAGCGGAGCAAGCGCATGGAGAAACGCCTGAATGTCTGGCTCGGACCGCTAAGCCCGAGCCAACAGCAACGGGTAGTGGCCTGGTCGAATGCCTTGGGTGATCAGAACAAACAATGGATTGCCAACCGTGCCCATTGGCAGCAGCAATTCAGCGCAGCAGTTGCGCAACGGCAGAGCCCAGAATTCCCACAACAAATCGAGACACTTCTGGTGAATCGCGAGAGTTTGTGGACGCCCGCTTACCGCGAGGCCTTCGCCAACACCGAAGCCCAGGCTCGGGCGTTGCTGGTGGACGTGATGGCCGAGAGCACGCCGGTTCAGCGTGAACGGTTGCTGCAGAAGATTGAAGGCGTACGCAAGGATTTCACTGATTTGCAATGCCTGAAAGCGGCGCGGCAGGATTAAGCGGACCACCACAATCCAATGTGGGAGCGGGCTTGCTCGCGAATGGATTTAACATTCAAAATCCATGTCGACTGTCACACCGCATTCGCGAGCAAGCCCGCTCCCACAGGGGGTAAACGCGATCTTCAGGCAATCTGCGCCTTCGACGCCACCTCATCAAACGTCAACTCTTCCAGCGCATCCTCCTGTTCATCCAGCACCTGCCGCGGATGTTCATTCCCCGGAATGCTGCTGTCGATCAGGCTCAATAAACTCGAGCCCCTAGGCGTCAAAATGTAGTTCTCGCCATTGCCACCCTGATCTTCTGGGCGAGGCTCGATATAGCCCCGTAGCAACAGTAACTTTTCGTACTCGCCAGCCACCGTTTTCAGGTGATCCAGATTCTCAAACGGCTCACCTTTCGACGCTTGCTCTACCGCATACTGCTCGGCATAGGGTCGTGGGGTGAAACTGTGGCCAGCGCCGTTCTGCACTTCATGCAGCAAGCGTTCAAGCAAATCCCAGTTATAAGTCGCCATCCTGATCAACCTCCAGAGCCCGTGAGTGAAATGGCCTTCATAGGTTGTGACCGACAGGGAGGGCGGCCGTTCAGCCTGGTTATTTCGCCCTACCGACCGGCGGTATGTCGAATAGGGCACAGGCCAAACGACTAGGCTATGTAAGACGGTTTACCCCTCTGCACGGATCGACTTTCGCCAAAGCATGCAGGAGAAATCACCATGAACATTCAGAATCATCCGGTCGTATCCCGGGAAGAATGGCTCGCCGCCCGCAAACAACACCTGACCCACGAAAAAGCCTTCACCAAGGAACGAGACAAACTCAGCGCCGAACGCCGCGCCCTGCCCTGGGTGAAAATCGACAAACCCTACCGCTTCCAGGGCCCCAACGGCGAACTGAGCCTGGCCGACCTGTTCGACGGTCGCAGCCAATTGATCATCTATCACTTCATGTTCGCCGCTGGCTGGGACGAAGGCTGCCCGGGTTGCTCGTTCCTGTCCGACCACATCGACGGCGCCAACCAACACCTGGCCCACCACGACGTGGCCGTGGTCGCGGTTTCCCACGCACCGTTTGCCGAGTTTCAATCCTTCAAACAGCGCATGGGCTGGAAATTCGACTGGGTGTCGTCCGAAGGCTGCGACTTCAACTACGACTTTGGCGTCTCGGCCAGAGCCGAAGACGTCGCCGCGGGAAAAGCTACCTACAACTACGAAAAAACTGACGGCGCCGAGGAAGAACTCCCAGGGCTCAGCGTGTTTTATCGCAATGAAGCGGGGGAGATTTTCCATACCTATTCAACTTATGCCCGAGGTTTGGACCTGCTGGTCGGCGCCTATAACTACCTCGACCTCACGCCTAAGGGCCGTAATGAAGAGGAGATCATGGATTGGGTGAGGCATCACGATCGGTATGAGGACAAGGCCTCAGCGGGCTGCTGCCATGGGGGATAGCGCTCAGAGCCCGGGTCGCGGCTTACGCGAGCAAGCCCGCTTGCATGTTTAGACTTGAAGGGAGGACTCATCCGTTCAATC
This sequence comes from Pseudomonas farris, assembly GCF_019145235.1. GTDB lineage: Bacteria > Pseudomonadota > Gammaproteobacteria > Pseudomonadales > Pseudomonadaceae > Aquipseudomonas > Aquipseudomonas farris. The sequence goes on from NZ_JAHSTV010000001.1 coordinate 243,168, forward strand.
CAGCACCTTCACCCCGACCGTCCTCCTGAACAGCGGCAGCGCAAACAACACAAACAGCGCAGCCGCAGCAGACAGCGCCAACGGCAGGCCGTGGGCGCTGGTTGTCATCGCCGCGCCGCTGACCAGCGGCCCGAGCAAACTGCCTACCCCCCATAAGAACCCGGCGCTGGCATTCGCCGTGACCAGGTCCGGGCCCTTGAACCCTTCGCCGATCAGAATGATCGCCAGGGTGTAGACCCCACCGGCGACGGCCCCGAGCAACACCAGGCTTGGCCAGAGCAAGAAGGGATAGTTCATCAGCCACGGCAGGCACACACCGATTGCCAGAGAAAGCACACCGCACCCCAGGTAGATTGTCGGCCTGGCGACTTTGTCCGAGAGCCAGCCCAACGGAAACTGGAAGGCCGCGTCACCGAGCAGGATCACCGTCACCATGAGCGCAGCGAATTTGATGGCATAGCCGTGATCGGCGGCGAAAACCGGAAACATCGACAGAATCACACTATCAAAGAACGAGAAGAAGATGATGCCCATGCACAGCGCCGGAGCCACTTGAATGAAGCCCAGCACCGAGAACGTCTTGCTTTCAGAGTGTCCGTGATAGCTCATCTGTTTGGGCAAGGTGAACCAGATCATCCCTAGCGCCAAAAGATGCCCGGCAATCACCACACCGATCACCTGTGGCCCAGCGGTGCCGAACAGGGCCACCATCCCCGGCCCGAGCAGCTGGAAAATCGTAAAGCAGGTGGTGTAGATCGCAACAACCCGCCCCCTGTGGGAGTCCTCGGCGATTTCATTCACCCAGGACTCCCCCAGAATAATGATGATTCCCGCGGCCAGCCCCATCACCAACCTGGCCAAGGCGAGGCTGTACAACGTCGAGGCAAAGACCTCGACGGCGGCAATACTCAGGGCCGACAGCGTGAAACACCCCAAATAAATATGTCGGCGGCTCAATCGCTGGCAGATCCAGTCCACCACAAAGGCCGACAGCATCATGCCGGCCGCCGGCAGTGCAGACATCACGCCGATGTGCACATTCGAAGCGCCCGCCTCGTACAAGCGCAGCGCGACCACTGGCACGGTCGAACCGATACTCAACCCGACAATGGAAACCCCGAGTATCAGCGCCGCCAACAATAATTTATTCATTAATCACACCTCAGGCTTACTGCCCGTCGATAGCCGCCCCACTCACGTTCAAACCGCAACGAGATGCTCGTGGATGTCCCGTTGAGGCAACGTCGGTTTGGCAATCCGCACACCGTTCACGTACAGGCAGGACGCCGCGACCCCATGCCCGCCGTAAGGGTTGTAACCCTTCTCCACGACATGCAGATCGGTGTTATTCAGCACCGTGTCCACGTCATGTTTGCCGGACGCCACCAGGCCGTCGATGTAGCCACTGCTGCCAAACAACGACACGTACATGGAGTTGGGTGCATAGAGCGGATGTTCGAAATAGCCCGCCAACTCCGTGTCTTCGGCATAGGGTTGAACAAAGAACACCGGAGCAAAGAACTCTTTGTAGTTGCCGCCCAGCGACAATGGCCGCTCGAACACGGTCGGACGGATCAATCCGCTGATCGGATTGATCTCGCCCCCATAAGTGCAGTGTTCGCGATACTCCTTGAACATCTTCACCACTTTCAACGTGTGGTCAGGGTCGCTGTTAGGCCCGACGATGTTCTCTTTGCACGCGTAATCGCCCACATAGCCCTCGCACTTGACCAGCTCCTCGCGCAACCGACGGATGAACTCACCGTAGACCTGTCGATGCACCAGGATGCTATTGGGACCGGCACAATCCTGCCCCTGGTTGTACAACACCACCCGCAGGGCACTTTCGATAGCGGTGTCGATCGATGCATCAGCGGACACCACCAATGGGTTATGACCTGCCCCGTTGAGAATGAACAAGGTGCGCTTGAGGTAGGACTTTCTGACCTTGGTCGCGTTTTCCGGTGTACCGGTAAAAATCACCACATCGGACATCGCCGCGGTCTGGCTGACGAACGTCTCTTTATCGGCAAAAGAGATATTCAGGTTCGGAAAGAAACGCTCCAGCTGCAACGACTCCAGCAACTTTTTATAGTGCGAGTGCATCGCCGTCGGAGGCCGAAGCCAGGCTGAGTCGGCCAGCAATGAAGGAATAATGCCAAAGCAAGTCGTGGCGTAGATCGGCTGATTGAGCGGCAGGTAACTGGTGACGCAATGCACCCTGCGTTCAAAGAACGGACTGTTGAGCTCCAGGCACTTCAGAAACTCGACACACCGCTCGATCTCATCCACCGCGACGTTGTAGCACTCGAACCCCGAAAGGCTCTCGGCGATCGTCTCACTGTTGCTTCGAAGATGCTGTGCAAACGCCGCGGCACGGGCTTTTACCTCCTCGAAATCGATGGCCTCCAGCACTCGCCCGGCCTCCCGAGGCGGTTCGATCATAGCTATCGGGCGCGGAGCCTCGGAAGACTCGGTAGTGACTTGATTGACCTGCGCAACGCTCATGGTTTCACTTTCCCTGTAATGAACAGCCTGTTTGATTCGTGATTCGAGTTCCATACAAAAAGCCTGCACTCCCAGACGATTGATGTACCCGTCCAGTCGCGGCCCGCTCTCGTCGCCGAACAGGCAGGCATAAAGCATCCGATAAGCAGCGCTGTGACTGGAAACACCAACCTGATCGAAGACTTGCGTGATCTGTTCGCGAGCAACCGGTCTGCGGTGAACCGACAGTTGTTTGAACTGCTCTGAAATCCGATACAGTACCGACTCCGCACGCTCGTTGAGCAACCGCGGCTGGAAACGCGGGGCAACCCGTTCCTGGAAATAGGTAAAGGCTTTCTGTACCACGTCGGTAAAGGCGTCATCCGCAAGGATGTCCTGCCGGGTTTTGTCGTGTTTGAGCAGGTAGTGGTAAGCCGCATCAATGTCACCTGGATGGCAGGCAGTGAAGATGTTCAGCATCCGCTGGTAGCTGGAGCAACGCTTGCCATGGGTCGGTGGGCGATGGAAATAACCGACGGGGTTGTCAGCGTCTCCCTCGACCATGCGCGCATGGTCGGCCCGATAATCGTCATAAGCCTTGATTGACACTTGAGGGTGGAAACGAGTGGTGCGATAAGGGTTGTTGAACATGAAATGCTGCAACGCCCCTTCGGGCATGTACTTGCTGACTTGTTCCAGAGAAAAACCGTTGCCTTTGCTTTTGGATATTTTCTTGCCGGCGATGTCGGTAAACAGCCCGTACTTCATCAGGATCGGTGCCCGCACATCCAGTACCTGGCAGATATCGCGTACCGTATTCGCCGAGTCAGTCAGGTCTTCGCCATGCATTTCAAAAGCAATATTGCGGTGAATCAGGCGCATTGCCCAATCGGCCTTCCATTGCAACTTGCAGTGACCGTCCAACACCGACGTGGTGATATCTTCGCCAATCGGCTCATCGGCGTAGTACTCCTGGGAGGTGATGCTGTACTCCTCGCCCGGTCGATTGATCAGTAGGTCTGGCGGAATCTGATAGACAATCTCCCCACGCTGCAGATCAACGTGCCGGACCACCAGATGCTCGATGACCCGCCCGGAAAAACGCGAAACAGGCATGAACATGCTGTAGCTCTTTCTGCGGGTAATTCCCAGGCGTGAGGCTACAACCTGATTGATCGCCTCCATTCGAGAGAGAAACTGCTTGATGGTCGAGTTGTAGTAACCGGATCGATAGAGCGCACTGTTTTCAATCAACTGATAGTCCAGCGCATAGGGCATCAGCGCCTGATCAAGTCGAGCGTTAATGCCTGCCGACAGACTTCCCGCCTGTTCGAAAGGGTCGGGGATATCGCACAACGGCAGCCCCAGACAATCTTGCAGGCGCTGCGGCTGAGGGAATGTTCCAGGTACTTTTCTCAGCGCGTCCAGATCGTCGGAAACAATAAACAGCCGGGTTTCTTTGCTGGATATTTTTTCAAATGCTGTTTTGACGATGCTGACGCGCAACACCTCACACAACGTTCCGATATGGGGAAGCCCAGAGGGTCCGAAACCCGCGCCAAACGCGACGACCCCATTGTTATCGGCAGTTCTTTCCTGAATTTGCCGAGCAAGACTCTTCCACCACATGCAGTGAACTCCCTGTTTGATGCATCAATAGACCCGCCCCACCCAAGAGGACGTCCCCGTTAAAAAAGGCTCAGGCAATCGCTGACTGACAGGGCAAAACGCCCGGCCCAATATCAGGAAGGCAATGGGTTCAATAACGACTTAGCGTTTTTGGAGGGGAGGAGAGAAAGTAAAAGCAAACAAAATGCTGCGACGACGGCTGTTCGCAACATGGCTATCGAAAAGGGCGACGTCCGGGCGGACACGCACAATGAATCGATGTGAACTCAATACGGAAGGAAACATGGAAGTATCAATAACCAGATATTCGCAAACGCTTTTACCAACGCACTTGCAGTGTTCGATTACAGGCAGGCAACAAAACGGTCCGAACAACCTGTCGCCCACCAACCCTTGTAAAAATGAAGCGTCCTGATCTGGTACTGATCCGTGTCGTTATTGACTCAACCTTGAGAAACAACTGACACGACAAACGGAAATAGCCTACGTCAGCCGCTTATCGGAAATCAATCCCCAGGAGCGATCAAGCTCGTTCCCACAAGGTTCCGTCGTCCTCTGTAGATTGCATCCGCTGTAGATTGCATCCGCGCGCCTGACCGCCACCAGGAAAACGGCTACAACAACCTTGGAATCAGGCGCCTTACACCGTTGGAACGAGGCTTATGGTCCGCACCCAAGCCCCACTCGACTTCCTGCAAGCCATGGCCGACTACCGAATCCGCACCGTCACCCAGGTGCTGGAAAACATAGCCTTTCGTGCCTAGATCGGTTGCGACACGGCGGTGCTGTCCGACTTTTCCAAACTGCTGGCCATACCGTTGCGGGATGGTTGTAATTTGATGGATGTGATTGGCAGGCGGTTGCGGGCGCAGGTTGTGGAGTGAAATGAAAACGGGCGACCTGTAGGTCGCCCAATTTAAATAGTGAGTCCAACTAAACGAATGACGTTTACGCTCCTGGTAAGCTACTCACAGGAATGCGCTGCTGAGGCTGAGTAATGTCGTAAACATGCTGCTCGCAGCGATCACCAATAAACTGGAACTCCACCAGATAGACTCTACTTTTTTCCGGAGTAAAGGTGCTCTTGAGCGGACCGCAGCTATAAATATTCCCGGCTCTCCCATCCGTTGAATAACCCGATACCTGGAAGGGCTGATCGACATCAGCCTGTGCTTCCAACTGCGGGAATCGTTTCACCGTCGCACTATTGGCCACTTCGTTGAGTTTAGCGATCCAGCCGAACACCTTCTCACGACCCGAGTCCACCACCGTTCCAAGCACCTCCATGCGCTGGTCGGGATCTGCTGCGCGCCTGATCGAAAACTCTACCGGGTGCGTATAACCGGAGGCTCTCATGATGACCTTGGCGTGCTGCGCATCCACCGTCACCGTGTTCTGACGAAGCTGGACGCCGTCTTTTAGAAAACTGGGTGAGGAGTCTCTGGTGTTGGAGTGACAGCCTGGTAATGCCAGAATCAGAGGCAGTAATAGTAGTGCGTATTGCTTCATGTATAAATATCCTTAGAGTCGTATATTTTAGCTGACGGGGAACGGAGTTAGTGTTTGGCACGACACTATTTCGCGTTGATCACTACTGTTGAAGCGAGCATATCGCCCAATCTTTTCCGAGCCCCAAAAAAAACAAACTCCCAATCTAAAAAAAGCAGGAAAAACTTCAAAAAATTACGAACAAATGATTGAAGATAGCTGCACCCCAAAAGGCTCGACGCCGCCCCGACACGGCAAACGCTGAGGGCGTTTGCAGAGCGAATACGTCATAAGGGGGTAAGTGCGCGCTTGGGTCAGAAGGTCCAAAGCGTGGCGTAAACGACCATTGCATCGGCGTGCGAATGGTCTGTTCGGTCCCTCGAAACGGCGAAGTGATATCGATGTGATGGCACGATATTTAAGTTGCCTTCACTCTGGCGTCAATAAGCCGTTCAGGATGTTTTTGGTTGGACGCTCTAGCGCGCGGGTTTTGGTTCATGGCCTGAACTTTCCGAGTGGAAAAACCCTCCACTCAATAACGCCGTGACATTGATAAGTGAGGCTCACTGATGAAAACCACCCTGCTGAAACTGACCTTCGCCGCCACTCTCGCCTGTGCCCTCCCCGTTTGGGCCTGCCCGCCCGACGAAGCCACCGCCAAGCGCGAACTACTGGCCAAGGAAGTCGCCAAGATCACTGAGCAGAACCCGGCCAAGGCCAAGGAGATCAATGACGAGTTGCAGAAGATGGACCTGGAAACGGCCAGCGCGGATTTGCCGGACAAGTGCCAGTTGATTGATCAGCGTCTCAAGGAGTTGCAGTCGGCAGAGAAGAAAGCCGAGAGCTGAAACGGCGAGATCAAAAGATCGCAGCCTTCGGCAGCTCCTACACGGGTTTCTGCGATTTTTTGACGTAAAAAAACCCGGACACTGTCCGGGTTTTTTATTGGATTGCTACCGCGCTTTATTCAGCAGCCGGCGCTTCCGGTTTGCGGCGCTTGAGCGGGGCCATGCCGTCCTTGCTGACCAGCGACAGGGCGTCGGTCTTCGGGCGGTTGGCGATCTTGCGTTTGGTCGGAGCCTTGGCGCCGGTTTTCTTCTTGTCGCCTTTGGCGTCGACCTTTTTCTTCTTCACGCCAACGGCTTTGCCCGAGGCCTTGACCTTTTTCGGTCCGCCGTAGGTGCCTTTGACTTCCTTGATGGTGCGGCGCTCGAAGCTCTGCTTGAGGTAGCGCTCGACGCTCGACATCAGGTTCCAGTCGCCATGGCAGATCAGCGAGATGGCCAAGCCATCGTTGCCGGCGCGGCCGGTGCGACCGATGCGGTGAACGTATTCGTCGCCGCTGCGCGGCATGTCGAAGTTGATCACCAGGTCCAGGCCTTCCACGTCCAGGCCACGGGCCGCGACGTCGGTGGCCACAAGGATCTTCACGCCGCCCTGCTTCAGACGGTCGATGGCCAGTTTGCGGTCTTTCTGGTCTTTGTCACCGTGCAGCACGAACGCTTTGTATTCCTGCGCCACCAGACGGCCGTAAATACGGTCGGCCATGGCCCGGGTATTGGTGAACACGATGGCCTTCTGATAGGTCTCGTTGGCCAGCAGCCAGTTCACGATCTGTTCTTTGTGCTGATTGTGGTCGGCGGTGATGATCTGTTGACGAGTGGTGGCGTTCAGATCGCTGACGTTGTTCAACTGCAAGTGTTCAGGGTTGTTCAGAACCTTGGCGACCATCTCGCGCAGGCCCGAACCGCCGGTGGTGGCGGAGAACAGCATGGTCTGCTGACGGTTGGTGCACTCTTCCACCAGACGCTGCACGTCTTCGGCAAAGCCCATGTCGAGCATGCGGTCGGCTTCGTCGAGCACCAGCACTTCGACTTCTTTGAGGTCGAGGTTACCGGCGTTCAGTTGCTCGATCATCCGGCCCGGCGTACCGATCAGGATGTCCGGCACCTTGCGCAGCATGGCGGCCTGGACCTTGAAGTCTTCACCACCGGTGATCAGGCCGGACTTGATGAAGGTGAACTGAGCAAAGCGCTCGACTTCCTTGATGGTCTGCTGGGCCAGCTCGCGGGTCGGCAGCAGGATCAGGGTCTTGATGCTGACGCGGACTTTAGCCGGGCCGATCAAGCGGTTGAGGATCGGCAAAACGAATGCAGCGGTTTTGCCGCTACCGGTTTGCGCTGTCACCCGCAGGTCACGCCCCTGGAGCGCGAGCGGGATAGCCGCTGCTTGCACAGGCGTTGGCTCGACAAATTTAAGCTCGGCCACGGCTTTGAGCAGGCGTTCGTGCAGGGCGAATTGGGAAAACACGGGTGCTACCTCGAAGAAATACAAAAAAACAGCTGCATAGGGTAACGGTTTCGAGCGCGAAGGCCGAGTTTCTTTATACAAACGGCTGCAAACAGTGGTTTTTTTGTTGCCTGATTTGTCCCTAAACGTCATCCGGAACGTCTTAAATGCTCTAATCGCCCCGTCGCGTCCTACAGAAGAACCGTTTTCGCCCATGGATATCAAACAGCTCTGGCTCAACACCCAAGACCTCTGGGGTGCTCTCGATCAGCACCCGCTCCTGCATTCCACGCTCGCGCTGATGTTGCTGCTGGTGGTGGCGCTGATGCTCGGACGAGTGGCGCGTTACCTCATTCTTCACGCGACCAAAATCCTCGGTCGCCAGCCGTCGTTGCACTGGATCACCGATTTTCGCCACAACAAAGTGTTTCATCGCCTGGCACAGATGACGCCCTCGCTGGTGATACAGTTCGGCCTGCACCTGGTACCGGAGTTGGGCAAGACCAGCCTGAACTTCCTCGGCAACGTGGCGCTGGCGTTCACCATTCTGTTCCTGGTGCTGGCCGTCAGCGCATTGCTCAATGCCCTGCTGGACATCTACGCCCGCACCGAACATGCCCGCACCCGCTCGATCAAAGGCTACGTGCAACTGGCGAAAATGGTGCTGTTCGTGTTTGGCGCGATCATCATCGTCGCCACGTTGATCGACCGTTCGCCGCTGTTGCTGCTGTCGGGTCTGGGCGCCATGTCGGCGGTGATTCTGTTGGTCTACAAAGACACCCTGCTGTCGTTCGTTGCCAGTGTGCAACTGACCAGCAACGACATGCTGCGGGTCGGCGACTGGATCGAGATGCCGCAAGTCGGTGCCGACGGTGACGTGGTGGACATCACCTTGCACACGGTCAAGGTGCAGAATTTCGACAAGACCATTGTGTCGATCCCGACCTGGCGCCTGATGTCCGAGTCGTTCAAGAACTGGCGCGGCATGCAGCAGTCCGGTGGGCGCCGAATCAAGCGCAGCCTGTTCATCGACGCCAGCGGCGTGCGGTTTATTCGCGATGACGAAGAGCTGAAACTGGCTCAGGTGCATCTGCTGACCGACTACATGAGCCGCAAGAAAGCCGAGCTCAAGGCCTGGAACGAAGCTCAGGGCAACGTCGCGGCGATGTCGGCCAACCGTCGACGGATGACCAACATCGGCACCTTTCGCGCCTATGCGTTGGCGTATCTGAAGAGTCACCCGGAGATTCAGCCGAACATGACCTGCATGGTTCGGCAAATGCAAACCACGGCCCAGGGCATTCCGCTGGAAATCTACTGCTTCACCCGCACTACCGTGTGGGCCGATTACGAGCGGATTCAGGGGGATATTTTCGATTACCTGCTGGCGGTGCTGCCGGAGTTTGGCTTGAGCCTTTATCAGCAGCCGAGCGGTGGTGATTTGCGGTCGGGGTTGCTCCCGGCGGTGTTGGGCGCGAGCCACATTCCCGAGTCTGAAAAACACGTCATGTAGCACCACATATCCCTTTGTGGGAGCGGGCTTGCTCGCGAAGGCGGAGTGTCAGCCGACATCTATGTTGAATGTCATACCGCATTCGCGAGCAAGCCCGCTCCCACAAGGGATTAGTGTGCAACCGCCGGCTGGCGTACACCCAACCGACTAATCCACACCGCCATCAGAATCACCGACCCACCAAACAACAACCGTCCCAGCTCTTCATGCTGATTCCAGATCAGCAAGTTGATCAGCAACCCCACCGGCACATGCAGATTGTTCATCACCGCCAGCGTCCCGCCGTTCACCAGGCACGCGCCCTTGTTCCACCAGTACAAACCCAGCGCGGTCGAGACCAGGCCGAGGAACAGCAGCACGCCCCATTGCAGCGGCGCTTCGGGCAGGAAGTTCTGTTTGCCGAACAGCAGAAACGCCGGCAATGCCACCGCTAACGCGCCCAGGTAGAAGTAGCCGAAGCGTCGGTAATGCGGCAGATCGCTCGGATGTCGGGCTACCAGATGTTTGTAGAGCACCTGCCCGGCGGCGTAGGTGAAGTTGGCCAGTTGCAGCAACAAAAAGCCCATGAAGAAATCCGGGTTGATCCGGTCATAACGAATCACTGCCGCACCCGCGACCGCCACCAGTGCCGCGATCAATGCCCACGGGTTGAAGCGCCGGTTCAGCGCGTCTTCGATCAGGGTCACGTGCAGCGGCGTGAGGATGGTGAACAGCAATACTTCCGGCACCGTCAGCACCCGGAAGCTCAGGTACAGGCAGACGTAAGTCACACCGAACTGCAACGCGCCGATCAGCAACATGCCACGCATGAACGCCGGCTCAACCTGACGCCAGCGTGTCAGCGGAATGAACACCAGCCCCGCCAGCAGCACCCGCACCAGCACCGCGAAGTAACTGTCGACATGCCCGGCCAGGTATTCGCCGATCAAACTGAAGGAAAACGCCTGGATCAGCGTGACAAAAAGTAGATAGCCCATGGTCGCCTCATTTCGAATGGCGGCGACGATAGCGGGTTTTGCCCTTGATCGCGAACAGTCAGGCAATACACAAATCTACTGTGGGAGCGGGCTTGCTCGCGAATGCGGTGGGTCAGTCAACATTAATATCCACTGACACGCCCTCTTCGCGAGCAAGCCCGCTCCCACAGGGGTTGTGTGTCCGCTCACTAAATCGCGGGCAAAAAAAAGCCCGATCTCGCTAATGCGTTCAATCGGGCTAGAGCACTCAGGAGCAACAAGTGCAAAGGGAGGTTCGATGCGCGTACAGGCTTGAAGGGTTGCGCCAGGTCACTAGACCATCCAGCGATTATCTGGCGATTAACGGATCAGGCGACCTGGGAAAGCTTGGCGTTGGCCTGGTTCAAGCCTTTCTCCTGGAAGTCGCCGCCCAGGTTCATGCCTTCGGCGTGAATGAACGTTACGTCGTGGATGCCGATGAAGCCCATGACCTGGCGCAGGTACGGTTCCTGATGATCCGCGGTGCTGCCGGCGTAGATCCCGCCCCGCGCGGTCAGCACATAAGCACGCTTGCCGCTGAGCAAACCTTGAGGGCCGGTTTCGGTGTACTTGAAGGTCACACCGGCACGCAGCACGTGGTCAAGCCAGGCTTTAAGGGTGCTCGGAATGGCGAAGTTGTACATCGGCGCGGCCATCACCAGTACGTCGGCGGCCAGCAGTTCATCGGTCAGCAGGTTGGAGCGTTCCAGCGAGGCTTGTTCGATGTCGTTGCGTTGTTCGGCAGGTTTCATCCAGCCGCCCAGCAAGTTGATGTCCAGGTGCGGCACCGGGGTGCTGGCCAAGTCACGGACGGTGATCTGGTCGGCCGGGTGGGCGGCTTTCCATTGGCTGATGAAGGTCTGGGTCAGCTGGCGGGAAACCGAGTCTTGCTGACGGGCGCTGCTTTCGATGATCAGAACGCGGGACATGGGATGTAGCCTCCATCTGAGAATGCTGTAGGTCGATGGAGTGAAGGTTAAACAGAGTCATATCGATGAAAAAGCGCAAATAACTGCTATAAAGCATCGATAAATTCGTTTATAAGCGGAGCGTGCCCTGTGGGAGCGGGCTTGCTCGCGAAGGCGGTGTGTCAGGCAACATTGATGTCGACTGATACTCCCTCTTCGCGAGCAAGCCCGCTCCCACAGGGTTGTAAAGTCATTTCGGGGTGCAGGTCAGGTTGATACGCATCTTGATGATGGTCCGGGTGAACTTGGCGGTGGCGTTTTTGTGTTTACCGGCGGGCACTTCGATGGTGCGGGTACGCGGCGACTCCGGGCCATTGTTGAAAACCACCCTGCAGATCGCATCAGTACTGCCGTAGTTGTTCACTTGAATGGAGGCGATGTCGTTATCCGTGTCGTACGAGTTGTAGTCGATGCTCAAGCCGTTCAATTGCTTTTGAACGTCGATCGGATAAGCAAACGCAGTCAGCGGCAGCATTGCCAACACCGCACAACCCGCCATCACACTACAAAGTTTTTTCATTCAGCAGCCTCCAATAAGGACTGCCAGCTTAGGACAAGAGGAGCTCAACATGAAAGCGCCCCGCGTGACCCTTGATCAATGGCGAACATTGCAGGCCGTGGTCGATCACGGCGGTTTCGCCCAGGCCGCCGAAGCGCTGCACCGCTCGCAATCGTCGGTCAGCTACACCGTAGCGCGCATGCAGGACCAACTCGGTGTGCCATTGCTGCGCATCGACGGCCGCAAAGCGGTGCTCACCGAAGCCGGCGGCGTGCTGCTGCGCCGCTCCCGGCAACTGGTGAAACAGGCCAGCCAACTGGAAGACCTGGCCCATCACATGGAACAAGGCTGGGAAGCGGAAGTGCGGCTGGTGGTCGACGCCGCCTACCCCAGCGCCCGCCTCGTCCGCGCACTGACCGCGTTCATGCCGCAAAGCCGTGGCTGCCGGGTGCGTCTGCGCGAAGAAGTGCTGTCGGGTGTCGAGGAAGTGCTGCTCGAAGGCGTGGCCGATCTGGCCATCACCGGTTTCAGCATTCCCGGTTATCTGGGCGCAGAATTGAGCGACGTCGAATTTATCGCGGTCGCCCACCCCGAGCATTCCTTGCATCGCTTGAACCGCGAACTGAACTTCCAGGACCTGGAAAGCCAGATGCAAGTGGTGATCCGCGACTCCGGCCGTCAGCAACCGCGAGATGTCGGCTGGCTCGGCGCCGAACAGCGCTGGACCGTTGGCAGCCTGGCCACCGCCGCGACCTTCGTCAGCAGCGGCCTGGGCTTCGCGTGGTTGCCTCGGCACATGATCGAGCGCGAACTCAAGGAAGGGACGCTCAAAGTGCTACCGTTGGACCAGGGTGGCAGCCGCAACCCGAGCTTCTATCTGTATTCAAACAAGGACAAACCCTTGGGCCCGGCCACGCAGATTCTCATCGAATTGCTGCGCACCTTCGATACCGCGCCGCTGGATGCGCCCTTCGCCGCCCCTGAACAAGCCTGACACGGAGTGTACCCATGGCCTATTTCGAACATGAAGGTTGCAACCTGCACTATGAGGAATATGGCCACGGCACGCCGTTGCTGCTGGTTCACGGGCTGGGTTCCAGCACCCTGGACTGGGAAATGCAGATCCCGGCGCTCTCAGCCCATCATCGGGTGATTGTCCCGGATGTGCGCGGCCACGGGCGCTCCGACAAACCCCGCGAGCGCTACAGCATCGCCGGGTTCAGCGCCGACCTGATTGCGTTGATGGAACACTTGAATCTTGGCCCTGCGCATCTTGTCGGGCTTTCGATGGGTGGCATGATCGCTTTTCAACTGGCGGTGGACCAGCCGCAACTGCTCAAGAGCCTGTGCATCGTCAACAGCGCGCCCGAAGTCAAACGGCGCAGCCGCAACGATTACTGGCAGTGGTTCAAGCGCTGGAGTCTGATGCGCGCGCTGAGCATGGGCACCATCGGCAAGGCCCTGGGTGCCAAGCTGTTTCCCAAGCCCGAACAAGCTTCGTTACGACAAAAAATAGCGGCGCGCTGGGCAAAAAACGACAAACGTGCTTATCTCGCCAGCTTCGATGCCATCGTCGGCTGGGGGGTTCAGGAACGACTTTCCAAGGTCTCCTGTCCAACCCTCATCGTCAGCGCCGACCGTGACTACACCCCGGTCGCACTGAAAGAAACCTATGTAAAACTGCTGCCCGATGCGCGGCTGGTGGTGATCGCCGACTCGCGCCACGCCACCCCGCTGGATCAACCCGAACGTTTCAACCAAACGCTGCTCGAGTTTCTCACCGCAGTCGACACCACCACTCAGGATCACTGACTTATGCTGAAAAAAATCGCCCTCGTCGCCGGCTCTGTTCTGTTTGCCGCCAACCTGATGGCCGCCACGCCCGCCAAGGCGCCGCACGTGCTGCTGGAAACCACCAACGGCCAGATCGAAATCGAACTGGACCCGGTCAAGGCGCCGATCAGTACCAAGAACTTCCTTGAGTACGTCGACAGCGGCTTCTACAACAACACGATTTTTCACCGTGTGATTCCTGGGTTCATGGTCCAGGGCGGTGGTTTCACTCAACAGATGCAGCAAAAAGAAACCAAGGCGCCAATCAAGAACGAATCCAAAAACGGCCTGCATAACGTGCGTGGCACGCTGTCCATGGCCCGTACTTCCGTCCCGGATTCGGCCACCAGCCAGTTCTTCATCAACGTCAAAGACAACGATTTCCTGGACCAGGGCGACGGTTATGCCGTGTTCGGTAAAGTCGTTAAAGGCATGGATGTCGTCGATGTCATCGTCAACTCCCAGACCACCACCAAAAGCGGCATGAAAGACGTGCCAGCCGATCCCGTGTTCATCAAGTCGGCCAAGCGCATCGACTGAGACTAAGCTGAACAGGGAGTTTTGAGCGGCCGCCGGTGCTTCCGGCGCCGCTCATATCGTTTAAAGGAGAGCCCGTGCGCGGGCGAAGAACTGATGCTTTATCGCCGTTTTGAAAAACTGATCGACATTTTCCGCGATGCACCGACGGCGGCTCCGCCGGATCGGGTTCTCCCCTTCTATACCTATTACCTGAAACAGGTCTGGCCGAGTTTCGCCGTCCTGCTGATCGTCGGCCTGTTCGGCGCACTGATCGAAGTGGCGCTGTTCAGCTACCTGAGCCGCATCATCGACCTCGCCCAAGGCACGCCCAACGTCAATTTTTTCAAGGAACACGGCATCGAACTGGCCTGGATGGCGGTGGTTGCGCTGGTCCTGCGCCCGATATTCGTCGGCTTGCATGACTTGCTGGTGCACCAGACCTTGAGCCCCAGCCTGACCAGCCTGATCCGCTGGCAAAACCACAGTTACGTGCTCAAACAGAGCCTCAATTTCTTCCAGAACGACTTCGCCGGGCGCATCGCCCAACGCATCATGCAGACCGGCAACTCGTTGCGCGATTCGGCTGTGCAAGCGGTGGACGCGCTATGGCATGTGCTGATCTACGCGATCAGTTCGCTGGTGCTGTTCGCCGAAGCCGACTGGCGCCTGATGATCCCGCTGCTGACCTGGATCGCCGCCTTCATCGGCGCCCTCTACTACTTCGTGCCACGGGTCAAGGAACGCTCGGTGGTGTCGTCCGATGCGCGCTCCAAACTCATGGGGCGGATCGTCGATGGCTACACCAACATCACCACCCTGAAGCTGTTCGCCCACACCAACTTCGAGCAGCAATACGCCCGCGAAGCGATCAAGGAACAAACCGAAAAAGCCCAACTGGCCGGCCGAGTGGTGACCAGCATGGACGTGGCCATCACCAGCCTGAACGGCCTGCTGATCGTCAGCACCACCGGCCTCGCGCTGTGGCTGTGGACGCAATCGCTGATCACGGTGGGCGCCATCGCCCTCGCCACAGGCCTGGTGATACGCATCGTCAACATGTCTGGCTGGATCATGTGGGTGGTCACTGGCATCTTCGAAAACATCGGCATGGTTCAGGACGGTTTGCAGACCATTTCCCAGCCAGTCAGCATCACCGACCGTGAGCAGGCCAAGCCTTTGAATGTGGCGCGTGGCGAGGTGCGTTTCGATCACGTCGATTTTCACTACGGTAAGAAAAGCGGGATCATCGGCGACCTCAATCTGACCATCAAACCTGGCGAGAAAATCGGCCTGATCGGCCCGTCCGGTGCCGGCAAATCGACGCTGGTCAATCTGCTGCTGCGCCTCTATGACGTGCAGGGCGGGCGGATTCTCATCGACGGCCAGAACATCGCCGAAGTCGGCCAGGAAAGCCTGCGTGAACGCATCGGCATGATCACCCAGGACACCTCGCTGCTGCACCGTTCGATTCGCGACAATTTGCTGTATGGCAAACCCGATGCCACCGACGCCGAACTCTGGGAAGCAGTGCACAAGGCCCGCGCCGACGAATTCATCCCGTTGCTATCGGACTCCGAAGGCCGCACCGGTTTCGATGCTCACGTCGGTGAACGCGGAGTGAAGCTCTCCGGTGGTCAGCGTCAGCGGATTGCCATCGCCCGGGTGCTGCTCAAGGATGCGCCGATTCTGATCATGGACGAAGCCACCTCAGCACTGGACTCGGAAGTCGAAGCGGCGATTCAGGAGAGCCTCGAAACCCTGATGCAGGGCAAGACCGTGATTGCCATTGCCCACCGCCTCTCGACCATCGCCCGGATGGACCGCTTGGTGGTGCTGGAAAAGGGCAAGATCGCCGAAACCGGCAGCCACGCCGAACTGCTGGCCCATGGTGGCTTGTATGCGCGGTTGTGGCAGCACCAGACCGGGGGGTTTGTCGGCATCGATTGAGGCTTGTGATCAACACCGGCCCTGTGGGAGCGGGCTTGCTCGCGAATGCGGTGTGTCAGGCAACATCGATATTGACTGACACTCCCTCTTCGCGAGCAAGCCCGCTCCCACACTGGATCTCCAGTACCCGCGGGTTACAGCGTCAACACCATCTCATGCCACGCCATCCCGCCATGGTCCGACGCCGAAGGCTTGATGTAGGCAAAACCAAACCCGGCATACAGCGCAATGTGCCGCTCTTTGCACATCAGATGGATGCTGGCCTTGTTCAGTGTACGCATGCGCTGGATGAACTCATCCAGCAAGCGTTTCGCCAGACCCTGCCCTTGGTAGTCCGGATGCACCACCACTGACATGATCACCACGTGCGGGCCGGCCGGGTCGTGGCCGATCAGTTCCTTGAACGCCTCGTCCGACATTTCCACCTCAAACGCCGCACCGGAATTGATGAAACCGGCGACAACACCATCCACTTCAGCAACGATGAAGCCGTCGGGCCAAGTGGCGATGCGGGTGGCGATTTTCTCTCGGGTGGCGGCTTCGTCGCCTTCATAGGCAACGGTTTCGATGGCGTAGCAACGGTCCAGGTCAGCGGGGCTGACGTGGCGGATGACGGTGTTCATGGCAGCTCGGAATCGGCGTGGGAAAGGTTGGGGATCATAAATCAGCATCAACACGACATCGAGAGGCGAATCACCGATCCGCCGCTCGACCCGCTCATTACGCTTTGAGCGGCAGCCAGATTTCCAGCACGCCGGTATTGAGCTTCGGGTTGAAATCGTCGCTATAACGTTCGAACTCCGGAGCGTCCGCCGCTTCATGGCCGGACTTCGGCAACCAGGTTTTCCAGATGTATTGAAAGGTCTGGGGCAAGGTATCCAGAGAGCCCTTGTGTTCGAAGATTGCATACTTCTGAGGCTGAACTTCGATCCAGCGGTACTTTTCGGGCAGGTCGTCGAGCTTGCTGATTTCGACACCGGCTATGTATTCGAAACCACCCTTGCCATCCGGATTGCAGCAGATGCCGTAGGTTACTTCGCTTTTCTGACCGGGAATTTTGCCAATCTCGGGAATGAATTTCTCCCATAGGTCGGGGATCGCTTTGGTCGTATCCGCCGTAAATCGTCCACCAAGCCCCGCTATGAGCATGAAGTGCCCGTTTTCGAAGCGTGGCTCGGCCGTTTCGACGCCTGTTTGCTCATCCATGACTCAACTCCTGGTACAAAAGGTGGGTTCGGCAGGGAGTATAGAAGCCAAACCCGATTCGCCCAATTACAGTGCGTGCAACTGTTCGATGGCGCCTGGACCGATGAACTCGTTATAACCCGATAGAATCACGTAGACCGCGAAATAGCAGAAGATCGCTGCCGATGCCATATAGGAATAACGCAGTAATTTGTCACCGAGCAATTTGCCGCCGTGGCTCGCAGCGAAGCACAGACCGACACACCAGAGCACTCCGGCGCACAAGAAGCCGCCGAGAAACAGTGCCGAGCTGAGCGTGCCACCGCCGCCGGAACGGGCGATCAGCGTGCCGCCTACCGCGGCAAACCAGAGAATGGCACTGGGCGATGACATGGCGAGAAAAATCCCGCGGAAAAACTCGCGCCGGTGCGAGTTGTGCCCCACCTCAGGGGTTTGCGCCAACAGCGCTTCATGGTGGATCGCCGAATAAATCATCTTCGCCGCGAAATACACCAGCAACGCCGACCCGCCAATCCACAACACCCAACGCACGGTCTCGTACTGCAGCAATACGGTCATGCCGGCCAATGCCAGCACGGCGTATATCAGGTCGCCGACACACGTCCCCAACCCCAGCGCAAAGCCTTGAAAATAGCCGCGCTGCATCGCCAGCGTGATCATCGCGATATTGGCCACGCCGATGTCCAGGCACAGCGAAAGGCTCAACAAGAAGCCACTGGTAAATTCCATCGACCATATCCTTGGGGAAAATTTATTGATGCGCAGGCTAGACAGTTTGCCATGACTGCCCTTACATTCCGCCACAGGCCACCGCAGTGGCCAGCGTCGCTCGGACGGTTCCGGGCGCTTACGTTATCCGAGGCAACAATGGCCGAACAAGGTTCGCCGCGCCGCTTTGCGCGCATAGATCGACTCCCTCCTTACGTTTTCAACATCACTGCCGAGCTGAAGATGGCCGCCCGTCGTCGTGGCGAAGACATCATCGACTTGAGCATGGGCAACCCCGATGGCGCCACGCCGCCGCACATTGTCGAAAAACTCGTCACCGTCGCCCAACGTGAAGACACCCACGGCTACTCCACGTCCAAAGGGATTCCGCGCCTGCGCCGGGCGATCTCCAATTGGTACAAGGATCGCTACGAAGTCGACATCGACCCGGAAACCGAAGCCATCGTCACCATCGGTTCCAAGGAAGGCCTGGCGCATTTGATGCTGGCCACCCTCGACCAGGGCGACACCGTGCTGGTACCGAACCCGAGCTACCCGATTCACATCTACGGTGCCGTGATTGCTGGTGCCCAGGTGCGCTCGGTGCCGTTGATCCCTGGCGTGGACTTCTTCGCCGAGCTGGAACGGGCGATTCGTGGCTCGATCCCTAAACCGAAAATGATGATCCTCGGCTTCCCGTCCAACCCCACCGCCCAGTGCGTGGAGCTGGATTTCTTCGAGCGGGTGATCGCCCTCGCCAAACAGTACGACGTTTTGGTGGTGCACGACCTGGCCTACGCCGACATCGTCTACGACGGCTGGAAAGCCCCGTCGATCATGCAAGTGCCCGGCGCCAAGGACATCGCGGTGGAGTTTTTCACCCTGTCCAAGAGCTACAACATGGCGGGCTGGCGCATCGGTTTCATGGTCGGCAACCCGGAGCTGGTTAACGCCTTGGCGCGGATCAAGAGCTATCACGACTACGGCACGTTCACTCCGCTGCAAGTCGCGGCCATCGCGGCGCTGGAAGGCGATCAGCAATGCGTCAAAGACATTGCCGATCAGTATCGGCAGCGTCGCAACGTACTGGTCAAAGGCCTGCATGAACTGGGCTGGATGGTCGAAAACCCGAAAGCCTCGATGTATGTCTGGGCCAAGATTCCCGAGGCTTATGCGCACATGGGCTCGCTGGAATTCGCCAAGAAACTGCTGGCCGAGGCCAAGGTCTGTGTCTCGCCGGGTGTGGGATTTGGCGAGTATGGGGATGATCATGTGCGCTTCGCGCTGATCGAAAACCAGGACCGGATTCGTCAGGCCGTGCGCGGGATCCGCGGGATGTTCCGGGCGGATGGGCTGGTTACCAAAACCAACGCCTGACACAAATAACTGTGGGAGCGGGCTTGCTCGCGAAAGCGGACTTACATTCAACATCTACTTTGAATGTTATGTCCCCTTCGCGAGCAAGCCCGCTCCCACATTTGTTTTGCGGTGTGCTTAAACGAACAACGACAACAGCAAGATGAACCCCAGGCCCACCACGGACAGGATGGTTTCCATCGCGGTCCAGGTCTTGAAGGTTTCCGCCACGGTCATGTTGAAGTACTGCTTCACCAGCCAGAAACCGGCGTCGTTGACGTGAGACAGGATCAACGAACCGGCACCGGTGGCTAACACCAGCAACTCACGGTTCACACCCGGAATCATCCCCACCACCGGCACCACGATGCCCGCGCCAGTAATAGTTGCCACGGTTGCCGAACCGGTCGCGATGCGAATCACCGCCGCCACCAGCCAGGCCAGAAGGATTGGCGAGATCTGCGCTTCCACCGCCATGTTGCCGATGACATTACCCACACCGCTGGTCACCAGCATCTGTTTGAAGCCGCCACCGGCACCGATGATCAGGATGATCGCGGCGGTTGGTGCAAGGCTCGCGTCCAGCCATTTGAGCATCTGTTGCGAACCGATGCCCTGCTTGTAGCCGAAGGTGTACAGCGACAGCAGCAACGCCAGCAGCAGCGCCGAGATCGGGTGACCGATCAGGTCCATGAAGGTGCGGAAGAAGTTGCCGTCCGGCAGCGCCACATCGGCAAAGGTCTTGAGCAGCATCAGGAACACGGGCGACAGCACGGTGACCAAGGTAATGCCGAAGCTAGGCAGATCGCCTGCATCCTCATCGCGCACCAGTTGATCCACCAGCTCCTGATTCGGATGACCGGGAATGTGCTTGGCAATGAACGTGCCGTAGATCGGACCGGCGATAATAGCGGTCGGCAACGCAACGATCAGACCGTACAGAATGGTTTTACCGATGTCGGCACCAAACACACCGATGGCCAGCAGCGGACCCGGGTGCGGCGGCACCAGGCCGTGTACCGCGGACAGACCAGCCAACAGCGGGATCCCGATCTTGATGATCGACACGCCAGTGCGACGGGCCACGATGAACACCAGCGGAATCAGCAGCACGAAGCCGATTTCGAAGAACAGGGGAATACCGACCAGGAACGCGGCGAACATCATCGCCCACTGCACCTTGTCCTTGCCGAAGGCGCGGATCAACGTCTGCGCAATCTGATCCGCACCGCCTGATTCGGCCATCATTTTGCCGAGCATGGTGCCCAGCGCCAGGATGATGCCGACGAAACCAAGCACGCCACCGAAGCCGTCCTGGAACGCCTTGATGATGGTGCCGATCGGCATGCCGGACGTCAGCCCGAGGAAGGCGGCGGCGATAATCAGTGCGAGGAATGGGTGCAACTTGAACTTGGTGATCAGGACGATAAGCCCGATTACCGTGACCACTGCATCTAGCAGCAGAAACGTCTCGTGGGACATGCCAAACATTAGGGGTGTCTCCTGTTTGTTGTTGTTATTAAAGCGGTTAATCAGAAGTCGTCAGGACAGCGCTATCTTTTGGAGTAAAACTCAACTGGCGAGTTTCAAGCCATGATCGAGCCACCAGGCATGAGCCTGCTTCGCCAATTCATCGACGCTATGGCTGGACGCATCCAGAGCCAGGGTCAGGGGCTCACCAACGGGCGATTCAAGTGTGGCGAACTGGCTGTCGATCAGGGTCGACGGCATGAAGTGGCCCGGCCGATGAGACACACGATCGGCGGCGACTTCGGGGGTTAGCTCAAGGAAAACGAAGCCCAGGCCCGGCAAGGCACTGCGCAAGCGTTCGCGGTAACTGTGTTTGAGGGCCGAGCAGGTCAGCACCGGGCGTTCGCCCTTGGCATCGATGCGGCGCAGTTCATCGCACAGGCTGTCGAGCCAGCCGGCACGGTCTTCGTCATTCAGGGGGATACCCGCGCTCATCTTTTCGATATTGGCGGCAGGGTGAAAAGTGTCGCCTTCAATGGCGGTCGCGCCGCTAAGATGGCACAGGGACTGGCTGACGCAGGTCTTGCCGCAACCGGCAACGCCCATGATGACCAGGGCGGTGATGGGATGATTCATGTAACACCTCAGCGCGCAGACAGCGCTACCTTTGCTACGTAAGACTCAAGTGCAAAAGCAGAAGTTGCCGACGCCTTCTTGTCATTTTTGTGGGTTGCAGCATGTTCGTTCTCAAGGCCAAAAAACGAGGATCAGGCAAACCTCGTTCACGCGTTTGCAGCTGCATCGAGACAGCGCTACCTTAGTGCCTTGAATTTTGTTTGGCAAGCCGTCCGATGAATACCCCTAAAAACGATAAAAATACTCGCACCACTGGCCGCCCTACCCTGAATGAAGTCGCGCGCCTGGCCGGTGTTAGCCCGATTACCGCGTCCCGCGCCCTGCGCGGCGTCAGCACGGTGGCCACCGAACTGGTGGAAAAAGTCCAGAAGGCCGCCCTCGACCTGAACTACGTGGTCAACCCCGCCGCCCGCGCATTAGCCTCGGCCCAGAGCCATTCCGTGGTGGTTTTGGTGCCCTCGCTGTCCAACCTGCTGTTCATCGACACACTGGAAGCCATTCATCAGGTTTTGCGACCAAAGGGCTTCGAAGTGCTGATCGGCAACTTCCATTATTCGCGTGATGAAGAAGAAAACCTGCTGCGCAATTACATGGCTTATCAGCCTCGCGGCTTGCTGCTGACCGGTTTCGACCGCACCGAAAGTTCGCGGCGAATGATCGAGGCCAGCAACATTCCCTGCGTCTACATGATGGAACTGGACAGCGCGGCCGGGCTCAATTGTGTCGGCTTTTCGCAAGTCGCTGCCGGCGAAACCGCGGCCGAGCATTTGCTGTCACGCGGTCGCAAACGCCTGGCCTACATCGGCGCGCAACTCGATCAACGCACGCTGCTGCGCGGCGAAGGTTTCCGTCGCGCGCTGCAAAAGGCCGGTTTGTATGATCCGGCCCTGGAAGTGCTGACCCCGCGAGCCTCGTCGGTGGGTCTGGGCGGCGAATTGTTCCTGCATCTGCTCGCGGCCCATCCGGATGTCGATGCAATCTTCTTCGGCAACGACGACCTGGCCCAGGGTGCGTTGCTTGAAGCGTTGCGCAATGGCATCAAAATCCCCGAGCGCGTGGCGATCCTCGGCTTCAACGACTTACCGGCGTCTGAGCACATGGTGCCGCGCCTGAGCAGCATTAGTACTCCGAGAGAAGCCATTGGCCGTCGCTCCGCAGAGCTGATGCTGACCTTGCTGGCCGGCAATTCAGTGACCAAACCGGTGCAGGATATGGGCTTTGAATTGAAGGTGCGCGAGAGCACCTGACGCACGACCATTCCCACGCTCCGCGTGCTAGATTCCGATACCTGGAACAGCAAACGGAGAAGCTCAATGGGACATACGCTGAAGATTTTGGGTCGGGCCTCGTCAATCAACGTCAGAAAAGTCCTGTGGACTTGCGACGAACTGGGCGTTTCATACGAACGCGAAGACTGGGGCAGCGGCTTCGCATCGACCCAGAGCCCGGAATTTCTCCAGCTCAACCCCAACGCACAAGTGCCGGTGCTCATCGATGAGGCCGGCGTGCTGTGGGAGTCCAATACCATTTGCCGGTACCTGGCCGGTAAACACCAAAACACTGACCTGCTGCCCCTCGAACCGGCGGCCCGCGCTCGCGTGGAGCAGTGGATGGATTGGCAAGCCACCGAACTCAACCCGTCGTGGGGCTACGCATTTTTTGCGCTGGTCAGGCAATCGCCGGACTTCCAGGACTCACAGCGGATTGCTGATGGCGTTCGCGGCTGGAACGCGAAAATGGGCATCCTCGAACAGCAACTCGCGACAACCGATGCGTATGTTGCCGGACCACACTTCACACTGGCCGATATCCTCATCGGGCTGTCGGTCAACCGCTGGCGGATGACACCGATGGAGCGCCCGGACTACCCCGCCGTCGACGCCTATTGCCAACGACTGGCGTTGCGGCCGGGGTTCATGGCGCATGCTTGCAATGGCGTGCCTTGAATTTTACGTGCACGCTTATCTGACTCGCCGGACGGCCGACCTCTGCCGTCCGGCGGCGATAGCAATAACGGTAGCAATCAGATTGCTGACAAGTTTCTTGCTTCATTTTGACTTCGTTGCAACAACTAAAAGGCTTAATTTACGGAGCTTTTTTATTTATGACCACCCGTCGGAATCCCTTTCATTGGAACGATAACCTGTAAATTCTGATAGTAGACAGAATAGCTGTCCTGCCGAATCATGAAGTGACTCGCGCCAAGATTGTCGCGAGACACTTTCAAGAGAATGGAGGCTAACATGTCAACAAATACAGTACCGACAAAAAACGAGCCATCTGCACCTGCCAATGGAACCGGTACGTTTACCGCAAAGTTCGAACGACCACCTGGTGCGCCGACCTTACCCGACTTCACAGGCAAAGATTTGCGCGCATCCCCTAATGCACCACCCCTCGCGACTACACAAATACAAGCGTACTCCGCCGATGTTGCCAGTTATATAATTTTTAACTTTCCAACTGCACTTGACAACGGCTCGCATTCCATAACACCAACTAATAGCGATTCCTTTATCATCCACCAAAACTATCGCTACCTTATCAATAGCGAAAAACCTAATACTCTCAATATTACTGTCGATAATGGCGCATTTAAGGAACATGGAGAATATAAAGGTAACTTCGAGTTCACTTCATCGGACCAACAGGGAAGAGAAGTGACGATCACTGGTAATTTCCACTTCACGACCACTCCTACCAAACAGTTACTTTAAGCTCCCGCTTAAGAAAATTAACGATAACGTCTCACCTGTCATTTTTTAAAAGGAGAATTGCGCAAATAAAAACATGAATATCGTCCAATGCCAATCGCCCCCCTCAAACAAGGAAACTTGCCCGAGGGGGATTAACCTGCTGATTTCTGAAACATCTAATTGTATTACTCGATGACTGGCGGGTTCGGATCGCTGATGCGTATCTGTTTACGGTGTTGCGCTGGACGCAGGTGTTTGGCATCGATTTGAATCGGTGGCCGGCGTTGGTGCGGTTTCAGGTACGGATTGATCAGCGGCCAAGCGTGAAGGCGGCGTTGGCTGCGGAATGGGTGTAAGGCTTGAGATCATTCGCGAGCAAGCCCACTCCCACAGGAGAACTCATTCGCAAACAGTGAAACGGATGCCGTGGACTGTCAATCGCCCTCACCCCATGCTGTCGGATCAACTGAGCATAACCCTGCACCAAAAACCCGACACTGCGCGCCAGCCATTGCTCGCGGCGCGTGCGATAGACCCGTGGCAGGTCGTACCAGGGCAGGCCTGGCAAGTCGTGGTGCACCAGGTGAAAATTGAGGTTCAGGAACAGCCAGCGCCACGGCCATGCCGCTTCATTGATGACGGTGCGTTGCTCGGGTGCGGCGTGGGGACGGTGTTCATAGTAGGAGCGGATCATCGCAATCGACAGCGCCGGCACGCTGATCAGCAACAGGTAATGCCAGACCGGCAACACGCTGTAGCGCGCGATGAACGTCAGCATCAGCAGCGTCAGCGCGCCGTGGGTCAACCACATCAACCAGGCCTGGCGCTCACCCGCTTTTAGCCGTTTCAGCTCTTCCCGGGCCAGCGCCAGCAAGGCCAGTGGCGCACCGAGAACGAAGCGACCGAGCACGGTTTTGTTCAACCAGTGCAGGCCCTGTTCGAACGGCGAACTGCGCTGCCACTGTTCAGCGCTCAGGTAACGGCTTTCCGGATCGCGACCGGGGACGGTCAGGTCCTCGTCGCGGTGATGCAGCAAATGACTGTCGCGGTACAGGGTGTAGGGATACCAGACCGCGAACGGCGCATAACCGAGGACTTTGTTCAGCGTTTGCCAACGGGTGGGATGGCTGTGCAGCAATTCGTGCTGCACCGACAACCACAACACCAGCAGTGGAATCAGCAACAGCGTGCTCCACCAAAACCCCAATCGGTCGCTGCCCAGGACAATGCTGAACCAGCCGACGTACACGCCGACCAACAGTAGCCAGGTCGGCCACTCGGTGCGAGCGGTGAAGCGTTGGCGCAGGGTTTCGATTTCTTCACGGTGGGCAGCATCAAAATAATGGGGCATGGCTTTGCTCAGAACGGGAACCAGTCCCCCTCTGTGCAATGGCGCAGGGATTTCTTGCAGATTATCTGGTTATTTCGATAGGCCTGAAAAACAAGGAGCCCGAGAACTCGGGCTCCGTTGACGCGGGATCAGTGGCCGAACACGCCCACCTTCTTGGCCTTCTTGTCCGCACGTTTTTCATCGGCGGTTTTAGCCGGTTTCTTCTTTGCCGCTTTCTTTGAATCCATGCCTTTGGCCATGATACATACTCCACTCATACGGGACGTGAGATCAGGTATACACCTATCGCGGCGCCCGCGTTCTTTTATAATCACCCGCTTTGCGCACCGACAGTCCAGGCCCATGCCCAACACCCAGTACACCTTGCTCGACGAGCCGTTATGGCCGTTGATGAACAAGTTTTACCGCGCCCACCAATCGTCGATGAAAGCAGTCCGCGACGCACAGCTGTGGGTCGCAAAACGCGATGAGATCATTGCGGCGTTATGTTTGCGGCCAGTGGCCGGCGGGTATTGGCTGACCGGGTTGTTCGTCGACCCGCGCTGTCGCGAACAAGGGATCGCCGCGGCGTTGATTGCCCACGCTATCAAACACCTTGAAGAGCCGGTCTGGTTGTTCTGCCATCCGGATTTGCGTGGCTTTTATGAGCGCCGCGGCTTTACGTTCGACCCGCCCCTGCCCTACGCCATGGCTGAACGGTTGAGCCGCTATGCGCGCAGCAAACCGATGATTGCGATGGGTTTGGAACCGAAGCACTAGAGACTTGTGAAGATCAAATGTGGGAGCGGGCTTGCTCGCGAAGAGGGCGTCACATCCGACATTTCTGTCGACTGACACTCCGCTTTCGCGAGCAAGCCCGCTCCCACATTGGTTTTGTGTTGGATTGGAAGGGCGGTATCAGTCGTCTGCCGCTGGATCCAGATCCGGGAACATCACCTCGGTAAACCCGAACTTGCTGAAATCAATGATGCGCGACGGGTATAGCCGGCCGATCAGGTGATCGCATTCATGCTGCACCACCCGCGCATGAAATCCCGAGGCAACGCGCACGATCGGCTCGCCCTTGGGATCGAAGCCTTCATAACGAATCTGCTGATAACGATCCACCGCCCCGCGCAGGCCCGGCACGGACAGGCAGCCTTCGAAACCCTCTTCAAGGACTGGGCTCAATGGCGTGATCAGCGGATTGATCAGAATCGTCTGCGGCACCGCTTCGGCGTCCGGGTAGCGTTCGCTGTGTTCAAAACCAAAGATCACCAGTTGCAGGTCGACACCGATCTGCGGCGCGGCCAGGCCGACTCCGCCGACGCTTTCCATGGTCTGGAACATGTCGTCGACCAATTGCCACAACTCGGGGCTGTCGAACATTTCTGCCGGTACCGGTGGGGCGATACGCAGCAGGCGCTCATCGCCCATTTTCAGAATTTCACGGATCATTTTATGACTTCGTCAGTGGTCGGCTTTGAGTGGTCACGCCCCAGTCCCGAAACGTGGTGTTTTTCTTCATGGCCGGGACCATGCTCGCCAGGGACCTTCTCGCCTGGGTCTTTGCCTTCGCGCGACATGTGCTCGATCACCGCATTCATTTCCGCGCCGAGCAACAGCACCGCGGCGGAAATATAGAAGTACAGCAGCAACACGATGATCGCGCCGATACTGCCATACATGGCGTTGTAGTTGGCGAAGGTTTTGACGTAGAGACCGAAGCCCAGCGAGGCGATGATCCAGACCACCACGGACAACACCGCACCCGGAGTGATAAAGCGAAACTCTTGTCTGACGTCTGGCATGACGTAGTAAATCAGCGCCACCGCCATCATTAGCAAAATCACGATCACCGGCCAGCGGACGATGGTCCAGACGGTCACGATAAAATCTTCAAGGCCCACTTGCGCGGCAATCCAGCCCATCACCTGCGGCCCGAGCACCATCAGCGCGGCAGCGATCAGCAACATGCCGGCGATGCCGATGGTGTAGAAAATCGACAGCGGAAAACGTTTCCAGACAGGACGGCCTTCGACCACGTCATACGCGGCATTCATCGCGCTCATCATCAGCCGCACACCGGCGGACGCGGTCCACAGGGCGATCACGATACCTACCGACAATAACCCCCCCTTGGATTGCTGGAGCTGGTCAATCACCGGGTTCACCTGTTCCAGCGCCTGGGGTGGCAGAACCAGTTCCGATTGCAGGCGCAGCCAGGAGAAAAAATCGGGCAAATGCAGGAAACCGATCAGGGCGATCAGGAACAGAATGAAAGGGAACAGCGAGAACAGCATTTGATAGGCCAGCGCCGAGGCATAGGTCGACATCTCGTCGTCAACGAACTCGGTGACCGTACGCATCATCACCCGATGCAGGGGCAAACCTTTCATGGTCGGAAAAAACATTAGCGTCTCCTTTCGCCGCAAACAAGGTTGAAGTCATGGCGACTCAGGGGCCGTTTTCTACAACAAAGTAGCCTACTTGGCGACTTTGAAACAATTTCCTTCCTCAAGTTCAAGCTGACACAGAAACGGCCATCCGCGGATGGCCGTTTCTATTACTCGTCAAAGCCCGGATTACGCCTTGTCGATGCCTTTCTTAAGAGCATCCTTGGCTTTGCCGACCGCTTGCTGGGTTTCGCCTTTCCTCTCCTGCGCTACGCCTTCGGAGCGCAGTTTTTCGTTGCCGGTGGCCTTGCCGACGCCTTGCTTGACGTTGCCGGCCGCTTCATTTGCCATGCCTTTAACTTTATCGCCAGTGCTGCCCATGGTATTTCTCCTGTGAACATTCAACGGGGAAAGTGGTTACACAAGGATTGACCGGGGGCCTTTGCGCGGAGTTTCATTTATTTATTAACCGGACATTTCGCAGGTTAGGCTTTATGTTTGCAGGCTTTGCCCCGAGAATGCGCAACGTATTCAGGCCATGGCACTGAAGATCCAATCCCGTAGGAACGTTATGAAACTCGATAAAAAGCAGGCCATTGCCCGCAGAAACCAGGAACTCGGCGGTGCTGTGCTTGGCGTCAACAACTGCCATTTCACCGAACTGAACCGCAACCGCAACATTTTCTGGTTCGATATTCCGGTCGCGCGTCTGGCCGTTGGTCAGTACGAATGGATTCACTTGCTGATGCACACCCCGGAAACCGACGAACTGCTGCACTTGAAAGTGCCGACGGTGTTCCTGCGCGAGAAACTCGAAGGCCTGGTGGTGCGCAACCAGGGCAAGCGCAAAGCTGCCTTGAGCCTGGAACTGAGCGCCGACAAGGACTCCTACCTGCAGGACATGCGCCCGGCCGGTACCAACGTCAATTTCGCGCAGTTCCGTCAGTAACAGCAAAAGCTAAAAGCTTCGCGAGCAAGCCCGCTCCCACATTTAACCGAGTTCATTCAGAAAGAATGCGATCTCATGTGGGAGCGGGCTTGCTCGAAGGCGGTCTGACAGGCGCCTAAAATAACCTGACCAGAAACAAAAGCCCCGCATCTGCGGGGCTTTTGTTTGGCTAGGCGCTGACTTTCTTCACGCCCAGTTTCTTCAGCTCTTCGTCGCGCAGTTCGCGGCGCAGGATCTTGCCGACGTTGGTGGTCGGCAGCGCGTCGCGGAACTCCACGGCTTTCGGTACTTTGTAGCCGGTGACGTTGGCGCGCATGTGCTCCATCACCTGTTCCTTGGTCAGGGTCACGCCCGGTTTGACGACGATGAAAATCTTGATCGCCTCCCCCGACTTCTCGTCCGGCACGCCGATGGCCGCGCATTGCAGCACGCCCGGCAGGGTCGCCAGCACGTCTTCAAGCTCATTGGGGTACACGTTGAAACCGGAGACCAGGATCATGTCTTTCTTGCGATCGACAATACGCATGTAGCCGTCTGGCTGGATCAGCGCAATGTCACCGGTCTTCAGCCAGCCTTCGCTGTCGAGTATTTCATCGGTGGCGTCCTGGCGCTGCCAGTAGCCCTTCATGACTTGCGGACCTTTCACACACAGCTCACCGATGGCGCCCAACGGCTGTTCAACGCCGGCATCGTCGATGATTTTGCACAGGGTCGAGGGCACCGGAATACCGATGGTGCCGATCTGGATGTTCTGGCTCGGGTTCACCGTGGCCACCGGGCTGGTTTCGGTCATGCCGTAACCTTCGCAGATCGGGCAACCGGTGACCGCTTTCCAGCGCTCGGCTGCGGCCAGTTGCAAGGCCATGCCGCCGGACAGGGTGATTTTCAGGCTGGAGAAATCCAGCTTGCGGAACGCTTCGTTGTTGCACAACGCGACGAACAGCGTGTTCAGGCCGACGAAACCGCTGAACTTCCACTTCGACAGTTCCTTGACCATCGCCGTCAGGTCGCGCGGGTTGCTGATCAGGATGTTGTGGTTGCCGATCAACATCATCGCCATGCAATGAAAGGTGAAGGCATAGATGTGGTACAGCGGCAGCGGCGTGATCAGAATCTCGCAACCTTCGTTAAGGTTGGAGCCCATCAGCGCCTTGCACTGCAGCATGTTCGCCACCAGGTTGCGGTGGGTCAGCATCGCGCCCTTGGCCACGCCGGTGGTGCCGCCAGTGTATTGCAGCACGGCAACGTCGCTGCTGGCCGGGTTGGCTTCAGCCACTGGCTGGCCATGGCCCTTGCTCAGCACGTCATTGAATTTGATGGCCTTGGGCAAGTGATACGCCGGGACCATCTTCTTCACGTACTTGATGACGCTGTTGATCAGCAGACGCTTGAGCGGCGGCAGCAGGTCGGCCACTTCAGTGACGATCACGTGCTTGACGCCGGTTTTCGGCACGACGAGCTCGGCCAGATGCGCCATGTTGGCCAGGCAAACCAGGGCTTTGGCACCGGAATCGTTGAATTGGTGTTCCATTTCCCGCGCGGTGTACAACGGGTTGGTGTTGACCACGATCAGCCCGGCGCGGATGGCACCGAAAACGGCGACCGGGTACTGCAACACGTTGGGCAGTTGCACGGCGATTCGATCGCCTGGCTGCAAATCGGTATGCTGTTGCAGGTAAGCGGCAAAGGCACCGGACAATTCATACAGCTCACCGTAGGTGATTGTCTTGCCCAGGTTGCTGAATGCCGGTTTGTCAGCGAAGCGTTGGCAGGATTGCTTCAACACTGCCTGAATATTCGGATACTCGTCTGGATTGATCTCGGCAGCAATTCCAGCTGGGTACTTATCCTTCCAAAAGTCTTCGATCATGGAAGCCCACTCCTCAGCAACGCGAATTCAAATACCGCATTTGATGCGATTATTATTGGTGTTTAATTATTGGTGAGTCTGGCTTTTAACAAGGCCGAGAAGTCACAAAGCGCGCCGAGAGTAGCAGCTTTGCCAAGGGCCGACTAGAGCCAAAATCGGGCTCTACAGTCACTTTAATGACTCAAGATTAACAAGCAGTCATTTTAGAGCAAAAATTCTATAAAGCCTTAAAAGCCCCGTATTTTGGGCCTCTTCCCTCAAAAGCATCGCGGGCAAGCCCGCTCCCATAAGGTCCGCGTCGTACACATTCTTTGTGCACAACACCAAACCCGTGAGAGCGAGGCTTGCCCGCGAATCGCGCGAAGCGCGGCCATTCAACGATCAGGCGATCTCTCGCAACTCCCGCCGCAGAATCTTGCCCACCGGCGTCATCGGCAACGACTCACGCAATACGATGTGCTTGGGCACTTTGTACGCCGTGAAGTTTTCCTTGCAGTACGCCTTCAGCTCTTCAAGGCTGACTCCCGATTCACGAGCTACTACAAACAACTTTACCGCCTCCCCCGAACGCTCGTCCGGCACGCCGATCACCGCGCAGTTGGCTACTTTCGGATGGGCCATCACCACGTCTTCGATCTCGTTCGGGTACACGTTGAAGCCCGAGACGATGATCATGTCTTTTTTACGATCGACGATACGCACGAAACCGTCCGGGTCGATCACCGCAATGTCGCCCGACTTGAACCAGCCGTCGTCGTCCAGCACTTCGGCGGTGGCTTCGGGTTTCTGCCAGTAGCCCTTCATGATCTGTGGGCCCTTGATGCACAGTTCACCACGCTCGCCCAGCGGCTGCTCGACGCCTTCATCGTCGATTATTTTCAGGGTCGTGCCCGGCACCGGCAGGCCGACCGTGCCGATGCGCGACTGGTCGCCGTAGGGATTGGTGCAGGCCACCGGCGAGGTTTCGGTCAGGCCGTAACCCTCGGTGATCCGGCAACCGGTGAGCTGTTCCCAGCGCTCGGCCGTGGCCTTGACCAGCGCGGTACCGCCAGAGTTGGTTAGTTTGAGGCTGGAGAAATCCAGGGTCTTGAAGTCGGGATGGTCCATCAGTGCGACGAACAGCGTGTTGAGCCCCAGCAGCGCCGAAAACCGCCAGTTTTTCAGTTCCTTGATGAAGTTACCAATATCCCGTGGATTGGTGATCAGCACGTTGTGGTTGCCGGTCACCATCATGCACATGCAGTTCGCCGTGAACGCATAGATATGGTACAGCGGCAGCGGCGCGATCATCACTTCCTGACCTTCGCGCAGCAGTGGTTGACCGTCTGTACCGAATTGCCCCAAAACCGCGCGCGCCTGCTGCATGTTCGCCACCAGATTGCCGTGGGTCAGCATGGCGCCCTTGGCCAGCCCGGTGGTGCCACCGGTGTATTGCAGCACGGCGATATCGTCGAGGCCGACGTTCAGCGGTTTGATGCCCAAGCCCCGACCCAGACGCAGCGCGCTCTTGAAGGCAATGGCCTGCGGCAAGGAATAGTCCGGGACCATCTTCTTGACTTTGCTCACCAGGGTATTGACCAGCCAGCCCTTGGCGGTGGGCATCAAGTCGCCCATCTTCGCTTCGATCAGGTACTGGATATCGGTGTCGGGCAGCACCTCCTGGACCTTCTGCCCGAACACGTTAAGGTAAACCAGCGCCCGGGCACCGGAGTCCTTGAACTGATGACGCATTTCCCGCGCGGTGTACAACGGGTTGGTATTGACCACGATCAGCCCGGCGCGCAAGGCACCGAACACGGCAATCGGATAATGCAGGACATTGGGCATCTGCACCGCAATGCGATCCCCCGGCACCAGGTCGGTGTGGGCTTGCAGGTAACCGGCGAACGCGGCGCTGTAGCGTTCCAGTTCGGCGTAGGTCAGGGTCACGCCCATGTTGCTGAATGCCGGGCGGTCAGCAAATTTCTTGCAGGAACGCTCGAACACCTCGATCACCGACTTATAGGCTCCAAGATCAATATCCAGGGGCACGCCGGCCGGGCGTTTGTCATTCCAGAAATCAGGTTGCATTATTTTTGTCCTCTTTACCTGAGCCTATCCGGGGGCCGCTTTCTGTCACTTCTGAAAAAGCGGTGCTTCCCGGACACTAGCAGCTATGGTGAATCAGGCAAATATGCGCACGGGCGTCATAGATCGCGTGAATCTTGCTGCCCCGCCGTGGCCTGATCAGACGGTAGACGACGGATGCGCTATACAATGCAGCGGGGCTGTTTTCCCATCATGCAGCCCAATGCAAAGGAATCGCCATGATCCACGACACTTTCTGGCTGACCGCGAGTGACCGCAGCCGCCTCTTCGTCAACCAGTGGCTGCCGGCCGCGCCGCTCAAGGCGGTGATCCTCCTGGCCCACGGCATGGCGGAACACAGCGGTCGCTACGCCCGTCTGGCGCAAGCCTGCTGTGATCAGGATTACGGCGTTTATGCGCCGGACCTGCGTGGACATGGCAAATCTGCCGAAAACGGTACGCTGGGCCATTTCGCCGACGATGATGGCTGGTGCAAAGTGGTCGGCGACCTCGCGAGCCTTAACCAACATATCGGCCAACAGCATCCCGGCGTGCCGATCGTATTGCTGGGCCACAGCATGGGCAGCTACATCGCCCAGGCTTACTTGCTGCACCACAGCGCCAGCCTGCATGGGGCGATTCTCAGTGGCTCGAACTTCCAGCCCGTGGCGCTCTATCGCGCAGCGCGACAGATTGCTCGTCTGGAACGCCTGCGCCAAGGGCCCAAGGGGTGCAGTGCGCTGATCGAATGGCTGTCATTCGGCTCGTTCAACAAAAAATTCAAACCGGCGCGCACGCCGTTCGACTGGCTGAGCCGCGACCCGGCCGAAGTCGACAAATACGCCAATGACCCGCTCTGCGGCTTTCGTTGCACCAATCAACTGTGGGTCGATTTGCTCGGCGGCTTGCAGCAAATCAGCAAAGCGTCCAATCTCGCCCAGATCGATCCGGGCCTGCCGCTGCTGGTGATTGGCGGCGAATGTGATCCGGTGAGCGAAGGTAAACGTCTGAAAGATCTGGCCCATGCGCTACGCGACGCTGGCTGCCAGAGCCTGCAGCTGACTATTTACCCGCAGGCCCGGCATGAACTGTTCAACGAGAGCAACCGCGACGAAGTGACGGCCGACGTGCTGAACTGGATCGCCCAGGCCTTGAGCACTCGCCGGCCACCCAGAACCGAATAGTTTTTTTGTGGATTTTTTTAATTCGTCACAGGAATCGAGACAGATGACCCAGGTTACCAACACCCCTTACGAAGCCCTCGAAGTCGGCCAGACGGCCAGCTACAGCAAAACCGTCGAAGAGCGTGACATTCAGTTGTTCGCCGCCATGTCCGGCGATCACAACCCAGTGCACCTGGACGCCGAATTCGCCGCCGCCAGCATGTTCAAGGAGCGTATCGCCCACGGCATGTTCAGCGGCGCGTTGATCAGCGCGGCGGTCGCTTGCGAGTTGCCTGGGCCGGGGACTATCTATATCGGTCAGACGATGAGCTTTCAGAAGCCAGTGAAAATTGGCGACACGCTGACGGTGCGCCTGGAGATTCTCGAGAAACTACCGAAGTTTCGTGTACGCATCGCCACGCGAGTGTTCAACCAGCGCGATGAGTTGGTGGTGGATGGCGAGGCGGAGATTCTGGCGCCACGCAAGCAACAGACTGTGACATTGCCTACCCTGCCGGCGATCAGCATCGGCTGATTTGCAAGTCCGCTGATCGCTCCCACACGTCACTGGTGTCCGGGAAAACTGAAGGGGGAGCGTGCTCCCCCTTGCTGTGCCTGCCTCTGAGACAAATCAGAGATTGCGCGATAACGCCCTGCGCACGCTCTCACTGTTCAGCGCAGGGCTTTCAGTCTCGGCAGGGGGGTGTGCCGGTGCAGGACTTTCGGCCTGGAAAGAGATTTCAGCCTGGACCGGGCTTTCAACTTGAACAGGGCTTGGCGCCTGACCGCGACTGGCGACCTGATTGCCCAGCTTCTCAATGTAGGCGTTCAAATCGCTAATCAGCAGTTTCTTGCGCAGGGAGCCCTGATACCACGCGTAGCAAAAATAGCCCGTCGCCGCCAGGAAGCCTAGCCCGGCTGTAGCAAGACCGGCGACGCACAATCCAAGCACGATCAGCACTGTCTTCCAGTTAAAGGGCGACAGCTCCAGCTCGGTATTCAGCACATTCGCGTCACGCAGCACCCAGCGCTTGGACGCCGTGTGGTTCTGCAAAATGGTGTGCAGCGGCGAACCATCCTTGTTCAAGGCACTGATCAAAGAGATTTCCTGACCTGTGCGCAAAGGAATGTCCACGCCGCGCAGCTTTACATCATGCTCGACGCCGTCCGGGGTTTTGACCCAGAACTCATGATTGATGATCGAAACAGAACTGATGCGCACAGGCGTCACATCACCGTCGTTACCGTTCACATGAACGCCGCCCGTGGATGTCACACGGGTCTCGCTGACTTTTTCGCTACCCACCACTTCACCGCTCAAGACAGTGAAAGAAACGGTTTTATCGCCATGGGTGAAGTTGTGCATTTCGATTCCTTGATGACCCACGTCGATCGGACGTGCAGGAGAAAGATCCGTATGCGGCAGATGCCACTAATTAGCCACTAGGCTGTCCAGAATTCACCACCACTAATGACACTTCGCAGCGCCAGGTCGCCGCCGATCAAAGTCTTGATCGCGAAATCCAAGGCGTGGCGGTCAGGCGCGAACAAGGCCTGCAAAGTGATGGACACGTAAGACAGGCGAGATCACTTGAAAAGCAAATTACTAGCTAGCTATATCCCGTCCAGCGTTAAATCCCGAACATAAAAAAACGCCAGACTGGCTGGCGTTTTGACAGATAACGAACGCTTATGAGCGTGCGCGAGCCTGGTTACGTAGAGCTTTCACCTGATCGTGATTGCGTTGCACGCCGTGATACTGGCGTTCAACGATGTCACGAATGCTCACCAGGTTGTCCTTGTTGATTTTTTCCAGGGCTTCCTTGTAAGCCTTCAGCGCATGGTCTTCACCGCGTTCGGCCTCGTTCAGCACGGCCTCTTCGTCCTTGCCGGTGAACATCGCCTTCACGTCGACCCAGCGACGGTGCAAATCGCCGCTGACGCTGGTGGAGGTTTCCGGATCACCGCCCAGGGAACGCACGGCAGCCTGCAGCTCGGCAGCGGCAGCAGCGCAGTCGGCGGAGCGCTGAATGAACAGGTTTTTAAGTTCTGGATGCTTGATGTCTTCAGCGCAAGTCTTGAACCCTTCCTGACCGTCTTTACTGGTTTCAATCAGGTCGTTGAGTACAGAGATCGCGTCTTTATTAATGTCGGTCATTTTTCAATTCCTTGCGGTTGATGAAAGATGCAATAAGTAGTTGCACCCTGCATGCCAGCTTTGAATTGATTACTTTTTACTTATATTTCAATCGGTTGGCTTTTAACGAGAGATCTGTATCCGCTTTTTTTGCATGAACTGTCATTTGGCCTGCATGCAGAATGCCTGTATTTTCCAGACTGTTTCGAATCAAGACGACTGATGATGAATCCCGAAAAGCTCGAACTGCTGATTACCCGCGAAATGCCCCTCGGCAAATACAAGGGTCGCATCATCGCTGACCTGCCCGGCCAGTACCTGAACTGGTTCGCTCGCGAAGGTTTCCCCCACGGTGAACTGGGCGGTTTGCTGGCTTTAATGCAGGAAATCGACCACAACGGCTTGTCGGAGCTGCTTGAACCGCTACGCGCCAAACACGGCAAACCCGCCCCTCGCCACTGACCCGCCCTACCTCACCGAGTTGCTCATGCCCGATAACACCCGCCGTTCCCGCGATGAAGCCTTTTGGCAGACCTTTGCCGACCGTTATGCTGTTGAACCCGGCCCCCTGAACCTGGAGAACGGTTACTTCGGGCGCATGTCGCGCACCGTGGTCGAGGAGTATCAGCGCAACATCGAGCTGATCAACCGCGGCAACTCGGTGCATGTGCGCCAGCGCTTCGAACAGGGCGAAAGCGTCAAGATTCGTGCGCAATTGGCCGAGCTGATCGGAGCCCCCGCCGAAGCCGTCGCCCTCACCCGCAACGCCTCGGACGGCCTGCAATCGCTGATCCGAAACTACAACCGCCTGGAGCCAGGCGATCAGGTGCTGATAGGCGATCTGGAGTACGACACGGTCAAGGGCGCGATGCGTTGGCTCGCGCGCTATCGAGGCGTGGAAGTGATCGAGATCGAACACCGCCACCCCGCCAGTTTCGACAGTTTACTGGCCACTTACCGCGAAGCTTTCATGCGTTATCCGCGACTGAAGCTGATGGCCCTGACCCACGTCACCCATCGCACCGGACTGGTGATGCCGGTGCAGGCGATTGCTGCCGCCGCCAGGGAACACGGCATCGATGTGATTCTCGACGGCGCCCATGCCCTCGGTCAGATCGAATTCAATCTCGCTGAGCTGGGCATTGCCTTTGCCGGCTACAACCTGCACAAATGGATCGGTGCGCCACTGACTCTGGGCTTCATTTACATCGCCCCCGAGCGCTTGGCCGACATCGACCCGGACATGGGCGAGATGCATTTCCCGGTCACCGACATTCGCGCCCGCACGCCGTACAGCACCCCGAATATCCCGGCCCTGCTGACCCTGCCGCTGGTGTTCGAAGAACATCACGCGATGGGCGGTTCCGTCGCCAAGGGCACGCGACTCAATTACCTGCGCAACCGATGGGTCGATGCCGTTCGGGGGTTACCGGGAATCGAAGTCATGACCCCGAATGACCCGCGCCTGTATTGCGGCATCACCGCGATGCGCTTTACCCGGCATGCCGATCAGCAGGTGATGGTCGAGCGACTGCTCAACGACTACAACCTGTTTACCGTGGCGCGCAGCGGTGCGGCGTGTGGCCCGTGCATCCGCATTACGCCGGGGCTCACCACCACCGCAGCCGACATGGATCTGCTGGCCCGGGCGCTGACCGAATTGCGCTGACGTCACACGGTGTACTTGTCGAAGTCCTCGGGCTTGATTTGCGATGACACCGCAAACGTGTCGACACCGATGGTTATGTGGCCGAAAAAGCCGTCGTCGTTCGAGTCTCGACCGATGGCATGGACATTCAAGGTCGAGGCTTCACCGCCCATGCCCTGATAGAACTCATCCTGCTCGTTGTTCAGCGCGCAGATGCCACGCCCACGGTACTCGCGGGCCTTGAGTACCGACCGCGAAACCACCTCGGGAAAGTACAGCTGCCCAACCCAGGCGACATGCCGCTCTTCCAGGTAGTTGTTGCCGGCCGTGATTCGTACCGCCACATGAATATGCAGGGCGCGACCGGCATAAAAACCCGGGTAAATGGTGGTAAATCGCACCACGCCCTGGTGATCGGTAAATTGCCCGCCGCGCAGGTAGGTATCGTCATCGGTGCGCGGGATTGAACCGATGGCATCGACGTCGACTTCCTTGTCCGGGTCGATCTTGCTCCAGCCCGAATACGCCCCGCGCGCATTGCAATGCCAGATATCAACCACCGCCCCCGTGACCGGTTGACCGGTCATCGCATCGACGATCGTCAGTCGCAGCACCAAGGGGATGCCATCCATGCCTTCGCTGATGTTTCGTCTGATCAGTTTCGGGTTTCGAAAATACGGGCCGACGATCTGTTCGGGTGACAGTTGGCAAGCCGGTGGCGGGGATGTAATTGCAGTGTTGTCTTCCATGACGTTCTCTCTTCCATAAGATGAACGCAGGTTAACGCTGGACGAGCGACGAGATGCGGTAACTATGTATCGCATGATGTCCTGTGGGAGCGGCGGTGCGGCGATCCGACTTGCCCGCGAAAGCGGTCTGACAGCTCCCACAGGGGGGGTTATTTCAGGCAAAAAAAAACGGTGCACTGACCAAGCGCACCGTAAAGCCGTAGAACACACAACGAAGTGTTTGGTAAAAATTCGGTAAATCAGTCCAGCAGGGCCAACGCCTCGGCGGTGCACTCCTGGATGCGGGCCCAGTCACCGTTCTTGATCCACTCGGGGTCAAGCATCCAGCTACCGCCCACGCACATCACGTTTTTCAACGCCATGTAGCTTTTGATATTGGCCGGGCTGACGCCACCGGTCGGGCAGAATTTTACTTCGCCGAACGGGCCGCCCAAGGCCTTGATGGCCGCGACGCCGCCGCTGACTTCCGCCGGGAACAGCTTGAAGCGACGATAACCCAGGCTATAGCCTTCCATGATGCCGGAAGCGTTGCTGATGCCCGGCAACAGCGGGATCGGGCTACCGACACTGGCTTCAAGCAGGTCACGGGTGATACCCGGCGTGACGATGAATTGCGAACCGGCCGCTTCGGCAGCGACCAGCATGCTGCGATCAAGCACGGTGCCGGCACCGGTCACCAGTTCCGGACGCTGCTCGCGCAGGATCTGGATCGCCTTGAGACCGAACTGCGAACGCAGGGTCACTTCCAGCGCCGTCAGGCCACCGGCCGCCAGGGCGTCGGCCAACGGCAGTACGTCCTGTTCACGAGCGATGGTGATCACCGGCAGGATCCGCGCCTTGGCGCAGAGGCTGTCGATCAGGGCAACTTTGTCCGCCATGGAAACGGTCGGGGATGTGTTTGTCATAGCGGCTGATCCTTGGTTCATGGGCACCAGTAAATCTCTAACGTAGGTTGCAGAAACGCCCGAATCGGCATGGCGGCGACATCGTCACCGGCCAGTGCGGCATTCAGGGTGGTCAGCTTGGACTGACCGGAAATCGATAGAACGGTGTGCTTCGCCGAAGCCAGCAGCGCGCGACTCATGGTCAGGCGTTGATGGGGCACGGTCGGCGCCAGCATCGGCCAGCAACGACGGGTGCCGTCGACTTTCAAGGCGTCGGCCAGGTTCGGGCTGTTGGGGAACAGCGACGCGGTATGACCGTCGTCACCCATGCCCAGCACCAGCACGTCGATCGACGGTAATTCGGCGAGCAAGCGATCAGCCTGCTCGGCGGCCTGTTCCAGGTTGGCGGTGGCACTGTAGAGGCTCAGGAACTGGGCCTTGGCCGCCGGGCCTTGCAACAGATAACGCTTGAGCAGACCGGCATTGCTGTCGGCATGTTCTACCGGCACCCAGCGCTCGTCAGCCAGGCTGACCACCACTTTCGACCAGTCCAGTGCCTGCTTGGCCAGGTGCTGGAAAAACGCCACCGGACTACGTCCTCCAGACACCACCAGCGTCGCGGCGCCTTGTGCGGCAATCGCGTCGCTCAGTTGCTTGGCCACTGTCAATGCCAGGCCTTCGGCCAGCAGCACCGGGCTTTTGAACTCATGAGCGCTAACGCCCTGAGGCAGTTTCAATTCAGATATCGCCATACCACGACCTCCCGTCCCGCGTAATCAGTGCAATGGAGCTCATCGGCCCCCACGACCCGGCCGCGTACGGCTTGGGCGCATCACCGGATTTTTTCCACCCGGCGATCAACTGGTCACACCACTTCCACGCGGCTTCGATTTCATCTTTACGGACAAACAAGTTCTGATTGCCGCGCATCACTTCCAGCAACAACCGCTCGTAGGCGTCGGGAATCCGCGCGCTGCGATAGGTGTCGGAAAAATTCAGCTGCAACGGACCGCTGCGCAGCTGCATGCCCTTGTCCAGGCCTTGTTCTTTAGTCATCACGCGCAAGGAAATACCTTCGTCCGGTTGCAGGCGGATGATCAGTTTGTTGCTGATCTGCAAGCGCTGCTCGGGGGCGAAGATGTAGTGCGACGGTTCCTTGAAGTGGATGACAATCTGCGACAGTTTTTGCGGCATGCGCTTGCCGGTCCGCAGGTAAAACGGCACGCCGGCCCAGCGCCAGTTACGAATATCGGCGCGCAGGGCGACGAAGGTTTCGGTGTCGCTCTGGGTGTTGGAGTTAGGCTCCTCCAGATACCCGGGTACCGATTTGCCTTCGCTGTGACCGGCGATGTACTGGCCGCGCACCACTTGAGTGGTCAGGCCTTCCGGGCTGATCGGCGCCAGGGCCTTGAGGACTTTGACTTTCTCGTCGCGAATGCTGTCGGCAGACAGGT
Organism: Pseudomonas farris; assembly: GCF_019145235.1. GTDB lineage: Bacteria > Pseudomonadota > Gammaproteobacteria > Pseudomonadales > Pseudomonadaceae > Aquipseudomonas > Aquipseudomonas farris. The sequence goes on from NZ_JAHSTV010000001.1 coordinate 284,054, forward strand.
CTGCCGGCGGGTCCATGGCGATCAGGCAGAGCAGTTGCAGCAGGTGATTCTGGATCATGTCCCGCAGCTGCCCGGCCTTGTCGAAATAGCCCCAACGGCCTTCGATCCCGACCTTCTCGGCCACGGTGATTTCCACGTGGGAGATGTAATTCTGGTTCCACTGGGTTTCGAACAGGCTGTTGGCGAAACGCAGGGCGATCAGGTTTTGTACGGTCTCTTTGCCCAGATAGTGGTCGATGCGGTAAGTGCGGTTCTCCGGGAAGAACTGCGCCACGGCGTCGTTGACCTTGCGCGAGGATTCCAGGTCCGAACCGATGGGTTTTTCCAGCACTACACGGGTGTTTTCGGTCAGGCCGACCTTCGACAGGTTCTCGCAAATAGCGCCATAAACCGCTGCCGGAGTGGCGAAGTAGGCAATCACTCGCTGGGCGCTGCCAGCCTGCTCGGCCAGGGCGACGTAATCGTCAGCCTTGAGGAAGTCGACGTGCAGGTAGCTCAAACGGGCCAGGAAGCGCTCGACCACCGCTTCATCCAGCTCTTTGGCGCCCACGTAACGGCGCAGCTCAGTGGCGATGAATGCCAGATGCTGTTGCTCGCTGCCGGGTTCACGGGCCAGCGCGATAATACGCGTATCCTCATGAAGCAGGCCGGCACCATCGAGTTGATAGAGGGCAGGAAACAGCTTGCGCAGGGCTAGATCGCCGAGAGCGCCGAACAAGGCAAAGGTGCACGGTTCAACCGTAATCGAAGGCATGATGTTTGTTCTTTTATCAAGTTAAGCTACAAATACCTTTTTTCAAGGCATCACTCAAGGGAAAATGTAGTAATAACCACAACATTTTCGCAAAATACAGATTCCGAGTGGTGGTCGATCGGAGCCATCAGTAGGATAGGCCACCGTTATGGGTCGTATCAAAGGCCCAATTTGCATTAGCCGAACGCTTATTTGCGCTGCTGACCTAAGGAACATGTAATGGACCGCGTGCGAAATTTACTGGAACAGATCCAGAATCGCCTTGAAGACCTGAACAAGGCAGAACGCAAAGTCGCCGAAGTGATCCTGCTCAACCCAGAGCAGGCCACCCGGTTCAGCATCGCCGCCCTCGCCCAAGCCTCTAAGGTCAGCGAGCCGACGGTCAACCGTTTCTGCCGTTCGTTCGGTGTCAGCGGCTACCCGGAACTGAAACTGCAGCTGGCCCAGAGCCTGGCCAGTGGCGCGGCGTATGTCAGCCGGGCGGTTGAAGCCGATGACAATCCGGAAGCGTATACGAAAAAGATTTTCGGCAGCGCCATCGCCTCTTTGGACAGTGCGTTGCAGGCGCTTGACCCGAACCTGATCAGTCGCGCCGTCGACCTGTTGATCCAGGCCCGGCAGATCCACTTCTTCGGCCTCGGCGCCTCGGCCCCGGTGGCGCTGGATGCGCAGCACAAGTTCTTCCGCTTCAACCTGGCGGTGACTGCCCATGCCGACGTGCTGATGCAACGCATGATTGCTTCGGTGGCCCATACCGGTGAGTTGTTCGTGATCATTTCCTACACCGGCCGCACCCGCGAACTGGTGGAAGTGGCGCGCATCGCCCGGGAAAACGGCGCTTCAGTGCTGGGTTTGACGGCCGAGGGGTCGCCACTGGCCAAGGCCAGTACCTTGAGCCTGAACATTCCGCTGCCGGAAGACACCGACATCTACATGCCGATGACGTCGCGGATCATTCAGTTGACCGTGCTCGATGTGCTCGCCACCGGCATGACCCTGCGCCGGGGCGTGGATTTCCAGCCGCATTTGCGCAAGATCAAGGAAAGCCTGAATGCCAGTCGGTATCCGATTGGGGATGAGTTTAATTAACCCAATCTGAGTTTTATATCGCCTGACAAGCCGCCTTCGCGAGCAAGCCCGCTCCCACATTAGATCTTCAGTGGACACAGTATTTGTGTTCAAAGCAGATCCACTGTGGGAGCGGGCTTGCTCGCAAAGGCGATACCCGCAACACCCTGGATCTTGAGCTAAGCCCCAACCCGCGCCTGCAAACTCAAATGCGCCCTTTCTCCCGGTGCCAGGCACAGGCTGTCGGTCCCGCCGCTGGCTGCCTCCACACAGACGAACTCTAAAACCTCATTCCAGCTCACCCCCAGCAACGGCCGCGAGCCGGGATGCCAGACCACCGTGTCCGCATGGTCACCGGTATCGATGCACAGCTGCCGCTGCCAGGCGTGGTCCATGAGCTGCAATTCGCCGTCATGCTGGAACACTCGCTGACAACCGCCGTCGACCCTCAACTCGCCTTCCTGCTGGCAAACCTGGCGGCTCAACTGGTCGTAACCTTGCGCGCCGTCGAGCCCAGACAGCGCTACCTCACCCACGTCACCAATACGCCAATAGGCGTGCAACGCCTGGCTCAACTGGCACGGCATGTCGTCCTGATGCTCGGTGCTCAGGTGCAAATCCATGCGTTCGCCCAGGTGCGCATGCAAGTCCACTTGCCAGTCGCACAGCTGTAACTGCCAGTGCAGGCGCACGCCATCGTCATCACTGCTGCTGTCGAGCAGTTTCCAGTCGAGCAAACGCGCCCAACCATGGGACGGCCAGGCGTTTTCGCTCGGATGACGGCCGTACCACGGCCAGCACACCGGCACACCGCCGCGAATCGCACCGACATGTGGCCACTTCGCCGCGCACCACAGCCAGGGCTTCTGACCCTTTGGCTGGAAGTGCAGCAACTGCGCGCCCTGCCGACTGAACACCGCCTGACACAGCGGATGGTCGATCACCAGCACGTCGCGCATCTGGTAGCGCTCCCACGCGAACACCGGACGTTCGCGCAAGGATTTGAAGAAGCGTTGTAGCGGATGCTCAAGCATGTGCCACGGTCCTGAAAATCATTTTTCTACCTGATCGTTCCCACGCTTTGCGTGGGAATGCATCCCGTGACGCTCTGCGTCACATACGATGGACGCAGAGCGTCCAGAGCGGCGTTACCACGCAGAGCGTGGGAACGATCTGTCCAAGGGGTGTGCTGCCCCCAAAAAAAAGCGGACAGCCATGGCCGTCCGCAAAAATGCGCACATAGAGAGGAGCTTATCGCAACAGCGTTAGAACACCGACTGAATTTTCAGACCGGCCACCAGAGCATTGTCGACTTCATCCACACCGCCCGGGTGAGTGATGTATTGCAGGTTAGGACGGACGGTCAGCCAGTTGGTAACGTGGAAGCCGTAGTTGATTTCGTAGTTGTACTCGGTGGAACGCAACGGCGCGAACAGCGGATCGTTGTAGTCGCTGACACCATTGGCGGCGTTGACCAGTTCGGCGTTTTTCTTCACGTCATCGTTGACATGGATACGGGCAAAACCGATCCCGACGTCATCTTTTGGACGTGCGTCGAATGGGCCCTTGTACACAAACATCAGCGACTGGTAGTTATCGACGATGTTGGTGTCCTTGTCGTGGAAGGTGGCGTTGGCCGCGATGTTCAGACCGCGTGAAGCATCACCGTTGTGGGTGGTGAGTTGTTGCTGCGCCACAAACCAGTAGCCATGCTTGCTGTCGTGGCTGCGATAGGAGTTACCTGTGGTCGCTGCGTCATTGTCGTTGTCGTCTTTACGGACGTCATCGGCATCGGCCGTGCTCTTGTAGTAACCCACACGGTATTCGCCCGGCAGGTTGTTGACCTTCGGTGACCAGACCAGTTCGACCGGCAAGACGGTGCCCTTGGTACCACTGCCGCTGAGCTTGAAGCCGTTACCGTGCTCCAGTTGCGACGGGTTCTGATTGTACGCGCCGATCTGCGCATAGAACTCAGGCGTGATGTTGTACTTCACGCGAACCGCCGCCTGCATGACCGGCCAGTTGTACCAGATGTTGGTAGCCCAGTTACCCGCTTGGGAACCGCAGAACGCCAGGTTCTGGAACTCGCAAGGGAAGGTGTTGAAATCTTCGCCTTCGCCGAAGTAACCGGCCTTGACGTCCAGTTTACCGTCGAGGAACTGGTGCTTGATCCACAACTGGGTCAGACGGACCATGTGGCCACGGCCGTAGACTTCCTGGGAAGAACTCAAGGTGCCGGCACGCGGGTCGCCGACACGGTCATTGGAGATGTTCTCACCGTTACGGTTGGTGAGCTGGATCTTGGCTTGTGTGTTATCCCAGCCCCACAGCTTTTCCAGGTCCAGTGCCACGCCCAGGCCAAACTGGTCGGCGTAACGCGCCGTCTTGTCGTCGTTGTAGCCGCCATGCAGGTTGGCGCCCACTTCACCGACGTAGTCGGCCTTGATGTCGATACCTTGTTCGATCAGCTTGGTCCGCTCGCCGCCCCAATCCCCGGTCATCCACTGCGAGTCGGCACTGAACGCGTCAGCCGCTTGCACGCTACCGGCCAGCATCATTGCCGCAATCGCTGACAACTGGCAGATAAGCTGAGCGTTGTTCTTCTTCTTCATCCCTACATCCTCGTCTTTATTGTTATTAACTGTTTTTATCTAACGCGGTTTACATCGATTGCGACGGATGTCCCCATCTGCCGCGAATCCCCCTGTGGGAGCGGGCTTGCTCGCGAAGGCGGTGTGTCAGTCGACATCTGTTGAATGTCAGACCGCTTTCGCGAGCAAGCCCGCTCCCACATTTTTGATCTTCAGCGGCCTTTGAATTGGGCTACGTTGGCGCTGTGAGCTTCAGCTTTCGGCAGGCCGGCCACCCCCAGGCGTTCACCGGTCTTGGCATCGAACAACAGCACTTTCGATGGATCGAATTGCAGGGTCAGGGTCTCGCCCACGGCCGGCGCGACATCCGGTGCCAGGCGGCAGCAGACTTTGGTGTCGTTGAGATTGACGAACACCAGGGTGTCGGGACCGGTCGGTTCGGTGACCTGCACTTCGGCACGAATGGTCGGCAAACCATTCGGCTCGCTGCCCGCCAGAACGATCTGCTCCGGGCGCATGCCGAGGATCACTTCGCGGTCTTCGAGCCCGGCGTCCTGCATGCCCAGCGGCAATTCGCAGCGCGCCTGACCGCTGTCGAGCAGCGCTACCAACCGACCTTCCTTACGCTGCAAACGCAGGGGGATGAAGTTCATCGGCGGCGAACCGATGAAGCTCGCCACGAACAGGTTGGCCGGGTTGTTGTAGATGTCTTTCGGCGTGCCGAATTGCTGAATGATCCCGTCCTTCATCACCGCCACTTTGTCGCCCAGGGTCATGGCTTCAATCTGGTCGTGGGTCACGTAGACCGTGGTGGTTTTCAGGCGCTGGTGCATCAGTTTCATTTCGGTGCGCATCTCGACCCGCAGCTTGGCGTCGAGGTTGGACAGCGGTTCGTCGAATAGGTAAATCTTTGGTCGCCGAGCCAATGCCCGGCCCATGGCCACGCGCTGTTGTTGACCGCCGGAAAGCTGGCCCGGTTTGCGGCTCAGCAGGTGTTCGATTTGCAGCAGTTTGGCCACGCGAGCGACTTCTTCGTCGATTTCGGCGGTGGGCATTTTGCGAATCTTCAGGCCGAACGCGATGTTGTCGCGCACGCTCATGGTCGGGTACAGCGCATAAGACTGGAACACCATGGCGATGTCGCGATCTTTCGGGCTCATGCCGCTGATGTCGGCGTCGTCCACCAGGATCGCCCCGCCGCTGATGTTTTCCAGACCGGCGATGCAGTTCATCAGCGTGGATTTACCGCAGCCCGATGGGCCGACCAGGATCAGGAACTCCCCGTCATCGATCTTCAGTTCGATGTTTTTCAGGGTGTCCGGCAGACCGGCGCCGTAGGTTTTGTTGACGTTACGTAATTCGAGAGTTGCCATGTTCTACCCCTTGACCGCGCCGGACGTCAGCCCACGCAGGAAATACTTGCCAGCGAATATGTAGACCAGCAGTGTCGGCAGCCCGGCGATCATCGCGGCGGCCATATCAACGTTGTATTCCTTGGCCCCGGTGCTGGTGTTGACCAGGTTGTTCAGGGCCACGGTAATCGGCTGGGCATCGCCACTGGCGAAGACCACACCGAACAGGAAGTCATTCCAGATTTGCGTGAACTGCCAGATCAGGCAGACCATCACGATCGGGATCGACATCGGCAGCAGAATCTTCCAGAAAATCGTGAAGAAGCCCGCGCCATCCAGTCGCGCCGCCTTGACCAGCGCATCCGGAATGCTCACGTAGTAGTTGCGGAAGAACAGCGTGGTAAACGCCAGGCCGTAGACCACGTGCACCAGCACCAGGCCCGTGGTGGTGTTGGCCAGGCCGATCTTGCCGAGGGTGAACGAGGCTGGCAGCAGCACGGTCTGGAACGGCAGGAAGCAGCCGAACAACAGCAGACCGAAGAACAGTTGCGAACCACGGAAGCGCCACATCGACAGCACATAGCCGTTCATGGCACCGATGAACGTAGAGATCAGCACTGCCGGGACGGTGATTTTCACCGAGTTCCAGAAGTAGCTGCCGACACTGTCCCAGGCCTTGATCCAGCCGATGCCATCAATCACTTGCGGCCAGCTCAACAGGTTGCCGGTGCGGATGTCTTCCGGCGATTTGAAACTGGTCAGCAGCATCACCACCAGCGGGACCAAATAGATCGCGGCGGCCAGCAACAGGGTTGCGTAGATGGCTATACGGCTGAAGCTGATGGCCGGTTTTCCGAGTTGATTACTCATGGCGTTTGCCTCGCAATTCGGAGTACAGGTACGGCACCAAAATCGCCAGGATCGCGCCGAGCATCATCATGGCGCTCGCCGAACCAATGCCCATCTGGCCACGGCTGAAAGTGAAGGAGTACATGAACATCGCCGGCAGGTCAGACGAGTAGCCCGGGCCACCCGCGGTCATCGCCGCCACCAGGTCGAAGCTCTTGATCGCGATGTGCGCCAGGATCATGAAAGCGCTGAAGAACACCGGGCGCAGGCTCGGCAATACGATCTTCAGGTAGATGGTCGGCAGGCTCGCCCCGTCGACTTGCGCTGCGCGGATGATCGATTGATCGACACCACGAAGGCCGGCCAGGAACATCGCCATCACAAACCCGGAGGCTTGCCACACGGCGGCGATCACCAGGCAATACACCACGCGATCCTGATCCACCAGCCAGTCGAGACGGAAGCCTTCCCAGCCCCAGTCGCGCAGCATTTTGTCCAGACCCAGGCCTGGGTTAAGCAGCCATTTCCACGCGGTACCGGTGACGATCATCGAGAGCGCCATCGGGTACAGGTAAACGGTGCGAATGAAGCCTTCCTTGCGAATGCGCTGATCCAGCAGCACGGCGAGAAACACGCCCAATACCAGGCTGATGCCGATGAACATGCCGCCGAACACCGCGAGGTTTTTGCTCGCGACCCACCAGCGATCGTTGTCCATCAGGCGAATGTATTGCTGCAGGCCGACCCACTTGTAGCTCGGCATGAAGCTGGAATTGGTGAAGGACAGTACGAATGTCCAGATGATGTAACCGTAAAAACCAACCAGGACGATCAGCATGCTTGGCGCCAAAACCAGCTTGGGGAGCCAGCGCTGCAGTGCGTCGAACGGTGAGGCTTTGCTGAAAACCGCCACAGAGCTCATCGGGATAATCCAGGTGAAGAGGAAAGAAATCGGCACGGCGATCCCTTGTGGGAGCGGGCTTGCTCGCGAAAGCGGTGTATCCGTCGACATCCAATGTTGAATGTCAGTCCGTCTTCGCGAGCAAGCCCGCTCCCACATAGGGTCAAGCGGCGTCAGGGATTACTGGGCAGCTTTAACAGCCGATGCCAGTTGTGCGCTGGCCTTGGCCGGATCAGCGTTCTTGTCGTTCATGAAGTTGGTGACCACATCGAAGATCGCGCCCTGCACGGCCAGGGACGTGGCCATGTTGTGGGCCATGCTCGGTTGCAGGCCGCCCGTCTTCTCGTCAGCCAGGAAATCCTTGGCGGACGCTTGAGCGCAAGAATCGAAGCCCAGCGCGCTCATGTCGTTAAGCATGTCGGTACGCACCGGGATCGAGCCTTTGTTGATGCTGAAGACTTTCTGGAAGTCTTTGCCCAGAGCGACCTTGGCCAGGTCTTGTTGGGCGGCGATGTCGCCTTTGCGATCGGCTTTGAGCTTGAATACAGCCATCGAGTCGATGTTGTAGGTGAAGGCTTTTTCGGTGCCCGGGAACGGCACGCACTGGTAGTCCTTGCCCGCGACTTTCTTCGCGGCGGTCCATTCGCTCTTGGCCCAGTCGCCCATCATCTGCATGCCGGCCTTGCCATTGATGACGTCGGCGGCCGCGATGTTCCAGTCACGACCAGCGCGGTTCGGGTCCATGTAGCCGGTGATTTTTTTCAGCTCGGTGAAGGCCTTGGCCATCTCCGGCCCGGAGAGGGTTTTCTGATCCAGATCGACCAAGGCTTTCTTGTAACCGTCTGCGCCCATGACCGAGAGCACCACGTCTTCAAACACGGTGCTGTCCTGCCAAGGCTGGCCACCGTGGGCGAGCGCGATGAAGCCGGCGGCTTTGAGCTTGTCGCCAGCGGCATAGAATTCTTCGAGGGTGGTCGGCGCTTTTTCGATCCCGGCTTTCTTGAAGACTTCCGGGTTGATCCACAGCCAGTTGACGCGGTGGATGTTCACCGGCACGGCGACGTAATCGCCTTCGTATTTCACGGTGTCGGAGACTTTCTTGATCAGCAGGTTATCCCAGCCTTCGGACTTGGAAACGTCTTTGAGGGTGTCGGTGCTGAGCAGGCCAGTGCTGCCCCACTCCTGGATGTCCGGACCTTTGATCTGGGCAACGCCCGGCGGGTTACCGGCCACGGCGCGGCTTTTGAGTACGGTCATGGCCGTGGAACCGCCACCGCCGGCGACTGCGCCGTCTTTCCAGGTGAAGCCGTCTTTTTCGACTTGGGCCTTGAGCACATCGACGGCCGCTTTTTCACCACCAGACGTCCACCAGTGAACGACTTCCACCGAACCTTTGGCATCGGCGGCAAGGGCACTGACAGGGAATGCAGCAACGGGAAGCAGTGAAGCGAGAGAAATGACAGTAGCGAGGCGAGAAATCGCATTCATCTAGTAGTACCTTTCTTGTTGTTATGCATGCAAGTCTGGTGCTTGCGCTGCATAGGATTCTAAACAGGGGATGCCCCTTCGCAGGTAACGAAGGGACGCGCGAATGTCACCATATGGTTACACAACTGATTACACAGCAACGCTCTGGGACAATTGCGCCAGCGCAGTGGCCATGCTCGGCGCCAGCGGCAGGCGCGGGATCAAAACGGCTTGCCAGGCGTGATACAGGTCGGGTTTGCCGGCCCAGATATCGGCGCTCGGACGGTTCAGTGGATCGAGTTCGTGATGCCAACTGCCATCGCAACGGTCGATGAAATGACTGTCACAGAATTCCCAGAACAGCCGGTACCAGTGCTCGTATTGCTCATCCCCGGTGCGTTTCAGCAGCGCACTGGCGGCGGCACTGGCTTCGGCGTGCGTCCAGTGCAGCCGATGGCGAACCACTGCGCGATTGTCCCAGTCGAGGGTGTAGACAATGCCCGGCGCACCGTCGACGTCCCAGCCGTGACGGCAATTGTGGTCGAACAGTTTTTGCGCATCGGTGGCGAGCCAGCCCGGCGTGAGTATCCCGGCCTGTACCCGCGCCGCTTCAAGATGCAGCAACAGCCGCGCCCATTCAAAACCATGGCCCGGCGTGGTGCCGTAAGGGCGGAATCCGTCAGCCGGGTTGTCGTGGTTGTAGTCGCGTAGCGGCTGCCAGTCGCGGTCGAAATGCTCGACCACCAGATAGTCATTGGCCGCGGCGTGATCGTGAATGACGCGCTCGACGATGCGCTGGGCGCGAATCAGCCAGCGGTTGTCCTCGGTCACATCGGCCAGGGCGAGGAAGGCTTCGGTGGCGTGCATGTTGCTGTTGGCGCCGCGATAGGCTTCCTCGCAACTGAAGTCGCGGTTGAAGGATTCGCGCATGGCGCCCTCCTCCTCGCACCAGAAATGCGTGTCGATGATATGGATCGCATCGTCGAGCAAGGCTTGTGCACCAGGACGCTGAGCGACCACCGCAGAACTCGCGGCCAACGCCACGAAAGCGTGCAGGTAAGCGGCTTTGTCGGTATTGCCGTCGCGGTGTTCGGGCGTGGCGAACCAGCCTCCGTGTTCGGCATCACGCAGCGGCCCGCTGAGGGCTTGGATGCCGTGATCCACCAGCTCGGCAAAACCCGGGAGGCCCTGGATGTGGGCCATGGCGAAGCTGTGGGTCATGCGCGCGGTGTTCATGGTTTCAGCTTGCGCGTTGGCCGGGAGGCGACCCTTTTCATCGAGATTGCCAAAGCCTTCGGCAAGCTTTGAAGCCTTGGCAAATGCCAGCAGGCGCAGGCCTTCGGCGGCGAGCCATTGCTGATGGGCAGGCGCGTTCAGCCAACTGCTGAAGGCAGGTTGGAAGGTGTCCATGGGAGTCCCTTTTTTGTTGTTATGACTGGGGGCAGTCTAAACAACGGGCGGTGGCGGGCAGGTAACGAAGGGGGCGAGTTATGTCACCGAGTTGTGACATTTGCCTTGAGGGATGTATTGAAGGGACTGACGCCTTCGCGAGCAAGCCCGCTCCCATATTGGATTTGTGTACGACGCAGAACCACTGTGGGAGCGGGCTTGCTCGCGAAGAACGATAACGCGGTCTTCCTAATCAACACTACGCGGCAACTGCAACGTCACCCGTAACCCGCCTTCACGCAGGTTTTGCAGGCTGACTTCACCGCCATGGCTATGGGCAATGTTGCGTGCAATCCCCAGCCCCAGGCCATAACCCTGCTGCTGCCCGGCCAAGCGGAAGTGCGGCTCGAACACCTGCTCCAACCGCTGCTCCGGCACACCCGGCCCTTCATCGTCGACATGCAGGACAAACGCGCTCTCGTCATCATCGATATGCAGATGCGCGTTCTGCCCATATTTCAAGGCGTTGTCGATCAGGTTGCCGATGCAACGCTTGAGCGCCAACGGCTTGCCGGGATACGGCGCCAACGCCCGGCCATGTTGAGTCACACGGCCATTGCCGTTGGGCGCCAGATACGGTTCCACCAGACAGTCGAGCACATGGTTGAGGTCCACCGGCTCGATGTTTTCGTGGATGTCGGTGTCTTTCACGCATTGCAACGCGCCTTTGACCAGCAACTCCAGCTCATCCAGATCACGACCGAATTTGGCTTGCAGCTTTTCGTCTTCAAGCAATTCCACCCGCAATCGCAAGCGGGTGATCGGCGTGCGCAAGTCATGGGAAATCGCGCTGAACAATTGGCTGCGTTCGGTCAGGTAACGGCTGATACGTTCGCGCATCGCATTGAAGGCGCGACCCACTTCCACCACTTCGCTGCCGCCGCCCTCGGCCACCGGTTCGACTTCGGCACCCAGAGACATGTCCCGCGCCGCCCGCGCCAATCGCTTGAGCGGTCGGCTCTGCCAGTGCACCAAAAGACCGATGAACAGCAACAGGAAACTGCTGGTGAGCACGATGAACCAGACCTGCTGCGCCGGCAGGCCTTGTTCTTCAAGACTGGTGTAGGGCTCGGGCAACAGGGAAGCGATGTACAGCCATTCGCCCGGTGCCATCTGGATTTGCGTGACCAGCACCGGCGGATTCACCGGCTCCAGGGTCAACGCGTAGTGCGCCCAGGAACGCGGCAACTCATCGAGCTTCAAGCCGCCGTTGAAAATCCGCAGGTCTTCGGGGCTGACGAAGGTCACCGAGATGTCGGTGTCCTGGCCCAGCGACTGGCGCAGCACTTCGTCCACCGCTTTGAGCACCGCCTCTTTGCGCGGGGTGATCGGCAGCACTTCCATCCCTAAGGGTTTGTCGTTGAGCGTCACCACGAACCGGGTGCCGCCCATGCTGCGCAATTGATCGAGCACCAGCGGCCGAAACGCCACCGGCAACGAGCGGAAATAACTGACGCTGGCCGTCATCGAATGGGCCAGGCTGCGGGCACTGGTGACCAGGCCTTCAAGCTGCGTGGCGCGCAATTGCGAGACCCAGATCACGCTCGACAGCGTCTGGGCGAACAATACCGCCAGCAGGGTCAGCAGCAACATGCGCCCGAGCAACGAGCGCGGCACCGGTACCCGCCCGGCGAGCTTGCGCAGAAAGTCAGTGACCATTGCTGGCAACCACGTTGGCTGCCAGTTGGTAGCCACTGCCGCGCACGGTACGGATCAGCCTCGGCGGTTTTTCGGTGTCGCGCAGGCGCTGGCGTAAACGGCTGACCGCCATGTCGACGATGCGATCGAGCGGCATCAGGTCACGGCCACGGGTGGCGTTACCGATGGTGTCGCGATCGAGGATTTCCTGAGGGTGATCGAGGAACAGTTTCAGCAGCGCAAAATCGGCGCCCGAGAGAATCACTTCCTCGCCGTCGATGTGGAACAGTCGATGGCTGACCATGTCCAGCCGCCAATCATCGAAGGCCAGCACTTCACTGCCGGAACGTTCCTGACCGAACTGCGCGCGGCGCAACAAGGCTTTGATGCGCGCCTGCAATTCACGGGGGCTGAAGGGTTTGCCAAGGTAGTCGTCGGCGCCCAGTTCCAAACCGATGACGCGATCGGCCTCGTCGGAGCTGGCGGTGAGCATGATGATCGGTACATGAGCCTGACGCGGGTGCTGGCGGATCCAGCGGCAGAGGCTGAAACCGTCTTCGTCCGGCAGCATCACGTCGAGAATCACCAGATCGCTCGGTGCCTCGTTCAAGGCCTGACGAAAACCTGCACCATCGGGCGTGGTGCGGACCTGGAAACCGGCGCGGGTCAGGTAGGTGTCCAGCAACTCGCGTATCTCTTGATCGTCATCGACCAACAAAATCGACTTGTTGACTGAGCTCACGGGGCGGCGTCCTTGTTGTTTGAATTAGGTGGATTATGCCTTAAGCACGAAATCTACAAACACCGCAGAACCAATGTGGGAGCGGGCTTGCTCGCGAAGGGGCCATCACATTCAACATCTTGGTTGACTGACACACCGCCTTCGCGAGCAAGCCCGCTCCCACATTTGATTGCATTTCAGGCTGGAATGGATTGATCCAGCGCCACACCCGCGCCAACAAGGCCGGAATACGGCGCCGTCACCAGCCACACCGGAATGCCTTTGAAGTAATCGCTCATGCACCCCTTGTCGGCGAAGCACCGGGCGAAACCGCTTTTGATGAAGAAGTCGGCAAACCGTGGAATTACCCCGCCAACGATGTAAACACCGCCGCGCGCCCCGGTGGTCAGCACGTTGTTGCCGGCCACGCGACCGAGCCAGCAGCAGAACTGCTCGAGCACTTCCAGGGCAATCGGATCGCCCGCCAGTCCGGCCGCCGTAATCGACTCAGGCGTGTCGAGCACCGGCGTGTGCCCATCCACCGCGCAGATCGCCCGGTAGACCCGCGGCAAACCACTGCCGCTCAACGCCGTTTCAGCACTGACATGGCCGATCTCGTTGAAGATGTGCTGCCACAGCTGGGTTTCTCGCGGGCTGCTCAGCGGCAGGTCGACGTGACCGCCCTCCCCCGGCAACGGGGCAAAACGGCCCGCGCCCAGATCGAGCAAGGTGCCCACGCCCAAGCCAGTGCCCGGGCCGATTACCACCGCCGGCCGCAACGGTTCCGGCGTGCCTTCGCAGACCACCCGAAACTCGCCCGGTTGCAAGCGGGTCATGCCCAGCGCCATCGCCGAGAAGTCGTTGATCAACAGCAGTTGATCCACCTGCAAGGTCTTGCAGAACCCCTTGCGACTGAGCCGCCAGTGATTGTTGGTGAACTTGAATTCATCACCGCTCACGGGGCCTGCCACCGAGAGGCACACCGAACCGATCGAACCCGGCGCCAGACCGAGCCCGCTCAGGTAGAGCGCAATGGCCTCCTCCGGGCTGGCGTGGTCTGCCGTCGCCAGCACCTGGACTGATTCCAGCTGCTGGTTTTTCCACAACGCGAAACGTGCGTTGGTGCCACCGATGTCACCGACCAAAGCCAGTTTCAATTAAGCGTCTCCAGGGCAGAAGTAAAGGCGCTGGCGCCTTGCTCTGCGGAGCTGAAGGCCATGCGCATGAAACCAAACAGTTCGCGACCGCTGCCAATGTTGTTGCCCAACAAACCTTTGGCTGGCTCGCGCGCTGCGAATTCTTCGGCGTCCACCTTAAGCTCCAGAGTGCCTTTGACGCCATCGACGCGGATGATATCGCCCTCTTGCACCCGTGCCAAAGCGCCGCCCACATAAGCTTCGGGGCTGACGTGGATCGCCGCCGGGATTTTCCCCGAGGCGCCGGACATACGCCCGTCAGTCACCAACGCGACTTTGAAGCCGCGATCCTGCAGCACGCCGAGGAACGGCGTCATCTTATGCAGTTCCGGCATGCCGTTGGAACGCGGGCCCTGGAAGCGCATCACAGCGACAAAATCCTTCTCCAGCAAACCGGCCTTGAACGCATCGGCCAGGTCCTGCTGATCCTGGAACACCATGGCTGGCGCTTCGACAACCTGGTTTTCCAGCGCGACCGCCGAGACCTTCATCACGCCACGGCCGAGGTTACCTTCCATCACGCGCAAGCCACCCTCTGCCGAGAATGCGCGAGCGACCGGACGCAGGATATTTTCGTCGAGGCTTTCGATCGGGCCTTCGCGCCAGACCAGTTCGCCGTTATCGAGGAACGGTTCCTTGGTGTAGCGGCTCAGGCCATGGCCGAGCACGGTGTTGACGTTTTCGTGAAGCAGGCCGGCTTCCAGCAGTTCGCGGATCAGGAACGACATGCCGCCCGCCGCCTGGAAGTGATTGATGTCGGCTTTGCCGTTCGGGTACACGTGGCTCAGGGTCGGCACCACCTCGGAGAGGTCGGCCATGTCCTGCCAGGTCAACTGGATGCCCGCAGCCATGGCGATGGCCGGCATGTGCAGGGTGTGGTTGGTCGAGCCGCCGGTGGCGTGCAGGGCCACGATGGAGTTGACCAGCGAACGCTCGTCGACGATTTCGCCGATCGGCATGAAGTCGCCGTTCTGCTTGGTCAGGCGCGTGACCTGGTGCGCTGCTTCGCGGGTCAGGGCATCGCGCAACGGGGTGTTCGGGTTGACGAACGAGGCGCCCGGCAAGTGCAGGCCCATGACTTCCATCAACAACTGGTTAGTGTTGGCGGTGCCGTAGAAGGTGCAGGTGCCAGGGCTGTGATAGGACTTCATCTCCGATTCCAGCAGCTCTTCGCGCGTCGCCTTGCCTTCGGCGTAGCGCTGACGCACATCGGCTTTCTGCTTGTTGGAGATGCCCGAAACCATCGGCCCGCCCGGCACGAAAATCGTCGGCAGATGACCGAACCGCAACGCGCCCATCATCAGGCCCGGCACGATCTTGTCGCAGATGCCGAGCATCAGCGCGCCGTCGAACATGTTGTGGGAAAGCGCTACCGCAGTGGACAGCGCGATCACTTCGCGGCTCGGCAGGCTCAGTTCCATACCCGGCTCGCCTTGGGTCACGCCATCGCACATGGCGGGGGTGCCACCGGCGAACTGGCCGACGGAGCCGATTTCGCGCAGGGCTTTTTTGATCTGTTCCGGGAAGACTTCGTACGGCTGGTGCGCCGACAGCATGTCGTTATATGACGAAACTATGGCGATGTTGGCGGAGTTCATCATCCGCAGGCTGTGCTTGTCGTCGCTGCCACACCCGGCTACGCCATGGGCGAAGTTGGCGCATTGCAGCTTGCCGCGCATAGGGCCGTCGCTGGCGGCGCCGCGGATCAATGCAAGGTAAGCCTCACGCGTGGTGCGGCTGCGGGCGATAAGCCGTTCGGTGACCTCAAGGACGCGGGGATGCATGTGTAGAACTCCAGGCTAACGGATGTGGCGACCTGATTGTCTATGCTGATCAAGCACCGCTGTGATTGGGATGACAGACGGTTTTCTTGATCATTCGGACCAGTTGATTCAGGTCACTCGTTGTAGATAAAACAAAATATTGCCACTAAAAAGGCTTGTTTTCTATTTTTTTGCGAATAATCTTGTAATTCCAACAACAAAACGACGGCGGCGCTGTAAATGACTCTTCGAATCGCAATCAATGGTTTTGGCCGTATCGGCCGTAATGTCCTGCGGGCACTGTATACCCAAGGTTATCGTCAGGATCTGCAGATCGTAGCGATCAACGACCTGGGCGACAGCTCGATGAATGCCCATCTGCTCAAGTACGACACTGTTCACGGCACATTCGATGCCGATGTCCAGCACGATCAGGAAAGCCTGACCGTCAACGGCGACCGTATTTCGGTCAGCGCCATTCGCAACCCGGCCGAATTGCCTTGGGCCGCGGAAAAGGTCGACGTCGTGTTCGAGTGCACCGGTCTGTTCACCGACCGTGCCAAAGCCGCCGCGCATATTACGGCCGGCGCGCGCAAAGTGATTATCTCGGCCCCGGCCAAAGGCGCCGACGCCACTGTGGTTTATGGGGTTAACCACGACATTCTGCGCCAATCGCACCAGATCATTTCCAACGCTTCGTGCACCACCAACTGCCTGGCCCCGGTGGCTCAGGTGCTGCACCGCGAGTTGGGCATCGAAAGCGGTCTGATGACCACTATCCATGCCTATACCAACGACCAGAACCTCACCGACGTCTACCACACCGACCCGTACCGCGCCCGTTCCGCCACCCAGAACATGATCCCGAGCAAGACCGGCGCCGCTGAAGCAGTGGGCCTGGTGCTGCCGGAACTGGCGGGCAAACTGACCGGCATGGCGGTGCGTGTTCCAGTGATCAACGTGTCGCTGGTGGACCTGACCGTGCAGCTCAAGCGTGAAGCATCGGCCGATGAAGTCAACGCGATGCTCAAACAAGCCAGCCTGCACTCGAAGATTCTCGGTTACAACACCCTGCCGCTGGTTTCCAGCGACTTCAACCACAACCCGCTGTCCTCGATTTTCGACGCCAACCACACCAAGTCCAGCGGCAAGCTGCTCAAAGTGCTGGCCTGGTACGACAACGAATGGGGCTTCTCCAACCGCATGCTCGATAACTGCCTGGCGCTTTGCAACGCCGAGTAAGCGTCTCACTCTACGTTGAACGCGGTGAAACGCCGAAAAATGCGTCGTCCCAGGCGCATTTTCGTCTGGAGAAGCAAGCGATGATCGGTATCAGTTTTACGCAAAAAACCCTGGCAGCGCGCAAGCGTATCGCCCTGGTTGCCCACGACCACTGCAAAGTATTTTTGCTGGATTGGGCCGAGCGGCAGAAAGACAAGCTCGCGCAACATGAACTGGTCGCCACCGGCACGACGGGGTTGTTGTTACAACAACGCCTCGACCTGCCGGTGGAAAGCATGATCAGCGGTCCGCTGGGCGGCGACCAACAACTCGGCGCGCGAATCGCCGAGCAGCGGGTCGATATGCTCGTGTTCTTCTGGGATCCGTTTGAACCGCAACCCCACGACCCGGACATCAAGGCGCTGCTGCGGGTCGCGGCGGTGTGGAACATCCCGGTGGCCTGCAACGAGTGCAGCGCCGATTACCTGCTCAGCAGCCCGTTGATGGATCAGGCTCACGAACACCGCATCCCGGATTACGCGACCTATCTGCTGGGTCGTGGGTAAAGCGTCACAAATCAGCACTTGACCATTCGAGCGGATGATAAGCATTATCATTTGCTCGAAATGGATCAGGTCCTCCCGTGAGTCAATCGCGCTTCAATCACCTCTTCATCGCCCAGCGCGTCTCGCTGCTGCGTACGCTGGAGCGGATGGTCAACAATCACAGCACCGCCGAAGACCTCTTGCAGGAAACCTACCTGCGCGTGACCCGAGCGCTCAGCGAGCGGGCCATCGATCACCTTGAACCCTTCGTGTTCCAGACCGCCCGCAACCTGGCGCTGGACCATCTGCGTGCGCGACGCATCCAGTCCCGCACCATGCTCGACAATGTGCCGCCGGACGTGGTGCAGGCGGTCGCCTCACCCGTCAGTAGCGCCGAAGATGCCGCTCATGCCGAACAGTTGCTCGAACGCTTGAACGTGAGCCTCAGTGAACTAAGCCCGCGTCAGCAGAAGATTTTCATCCTCAGTCGCCTGCATGGGCACAGCTATCTGGAGATTGCCGAGAAGCTCGGCGTGTCGTTGAGCACCGTGCAAAAGGAGCTGAAGCTGATCATGGCGATCTGCATCGGCATCGCGCAGCGGCTAAACGGCGACTGAGAGCGCAGATTTACGCGAGCAGGCTTTGCTACTCTTGCTCCACTTCGAGCTTCACTAAAAAAACAGCCGTGCACAGACACTGCCGAGGAAACACAGTGACGGACACTCATCGCTCCCCTCCGCCCTCCCCGGCGCGGGACTCCGCCAGTGCAATGGACCAGGCGCTGGACTGGCTCATCGTGTTGGGCAGTCCGAGCGAAGAACAGACCCGACAATTCCATGACTGGCTCGACGCCGACCCGTTGCATGCCGAGGCGTTTGCCAAGGCGCAGGCGATCTGGGACGGCCCGCAGGTCACGCAATGTGCGCAAAACCTGGCCGCCCAGCCGCCGAAAGTGACCGTCCTGTCGCGTCTTCGTCCGCACTGGAGACCGTTGGCCACGGCGGCAGTGCTGATTCTCGGGTTGTTCAGTTTCAGCAATCTGCCGATGCGCCTTCAGGCGGATCATCTGACCGTAATCGGTGAACGCCAGCGCCTGCAACTGGAGGACGGCTCGAAAGTCCTGCTGAACACCAATTCGGCGTTTTCCAGCACCATCAACGATCAGCAACGCGTCGCCCGCTTGTATCAGGGCGAGGCGTTTTTCGAAGTACCGGCCAATCGCGCCGAACCGCTGGAGATCGACGCCGGGCCGGTCAAGGCCAGTGTGCGCGATACCGCGTTTGCCGTGCGCTATCTGGACGGCGTGGCCCAGGTTCGGGTGCAGCGCGGCGATGTCGATTTGCGCGCCACGCGTAATGACGCGCGAGTGCGGCTCTCCGCCGGCGAAAGCATCCGCATCGGCCCCAACGGCTTCGATCATCCGGCCAAGCTCGATGCGGCCACCGATCTGGCCTGGGTCCAGGGTCGGCTGGTGTTCGAGAACTGCCCACTGAGCCAGGTGCTGGCGGAACTGCGCCGTTATTATCCAGGCTGGATCATCAACACCAACGAGCAGTTGGCCGATGTTGCCGTCACCGGTAATTACCGGCTTGACCAGCCACTGGACGTGGTCCGCTCCCTCGCGCACATCACTTCCGCCAGACTTCAGGAATTCCCCGCGCTGGTGATCCTGAACTAAATGAGAATTATTTTTACTCGATAGCTGAAGCTCGTTCGTCTCGTTATAGCCAATGCAATTGATTCGCATCTCGCGATGCCCATCAGCACCTATAAAGATTCGTGCGACACGGAGCTCTATCGATGTCCTCTCGCCTTACCCGCCAGTCCTCTTCACCTTCACGCGTATTGTCGCTGCTGACCGCCGCCATCCTGATGGCCGGCAGCGCATCGCTCATGGCCGCCACCGCCGCCGAGCAACCGAGCCGCAACATGGGCGACTATTCGTTCGCCATTGCGCAGCAGCCGCTGGTGTCGGCGCTCAATGCGTTTACCGCCATCACCGGCTGGCAAGTCGGCTTGCCGGCCGAACTGGCTGAAGGCGTGGCCTCGCCGGGTGTGCAGGGTTCGCTGCCGCCGGAAAAAGCCCTGGATCGCCTGTTGGTGGGGACCAACTTGAGCTATCGCAAACTGGGCAATAACAACATCGTGCTGGAAAAACGCAGCACCAGCGGCGCCCTCAATCTGCAACAGGTGACCATCAGCGCCACCCGTCAGGAACAAGACGTGGCCAGCGTGCCGAGCACTGTCACTGTCCAAACCCGCGAAGAACTGGACCGCAACAACGTCAATAGCATCAAGGATCTGGTGCGTTACGAGCCCGGTGTTTCGGTGGGGGGTGCCGGTCAGCGCAGCGGCCTCACCGGCTACAACATCCGCGGCATCGACGGTGACCGCGTGTTGACTCAGGTCGATGGGGTGCAGGTGCCCGACGGTTTCTTCAACGGCCCGTATGCCCAGACCAACCGCAACTATGTCGACCCGGAAATCGTCAAGCGCGTGGAAATCCTCCGCGGCCCCGCTTCAGTGCTGTATGGCAGCAGCGCCATCGGCGGCGCGGTCAGCTACTACACCCTCGACCCGGACGACATCATCAAGCCCGGCAAAGACGTCGGCGCACGCCTGAAGACTGGCTACAGCTCGGCCGATGACAGCTGGCTGACCTCCGGCACCGTGGCCGGCCGCACCGGCGAGTTCGACGGCCTGCTGCACCTGAGCCAGCGCAATGGTCATGAAACAGAATCCTATGGCGAAACCGGCGGCATCGGCCTGAACCGCTCCGAGGCCAACCCCGAGGACGTACGCACCACCAACGTGCTGGCAAAACTGGGCTGGAACTACGCCGACGACTCGCGCTTCGGGCTGACTTACGAGCACTACAAGGATGACCGCGACACCAACCAACTGAGCGCGGTGGGCGGCCCATTCAACGCGGGACGCGGTTTCGGTTTCTATAAATCGCGTACCGGCAACGACACCATCACCCGTGAACGCTTCGGTCTGGAGCACAGCTTCGGCCTGGACAGCGCCTTGGCCGATCACATCAAGTGGACGCTGAACTACCAGATCGCCAAGACCGACCAGAGCACCGAAGAAATCTACGCGCCGTCGCGCACGGTGCTGCGTACCCGCGAAACCACCTACAAGGATCGCCAATGGGTGTTCGATGCCCAGGCCGACAAGTCGTTCGCCATCGCCAACACCGACCACCGCGTCACCTATGGCACCACCCTCAAACAGAACAAAGTCACCGGCCTGCGTACCGGTAGCGGCACTTGCCTGACCGTGGCCGGCAGCTGCCGCACCATCGGCGCCGCCAGAGCCACCGACACCCTGACCCCGGCCAGCGATTTCCCGGATCCGACCATCAACACCTACAGCCTGTTCGCCCAGGATGAGATCAGCTGGAACAACTGGACCTTCCTGCCCGGCGCACGCTATGACTACACCCAGCTCAAGCCGCACATCACCGACGAGTTCCTGGTCACCGCCGACCAGAGCGGCAACGGCGTGGTCAGCGACGACACCAAGACCTGGCATCGGCTGTCACCCAAATTCGGTACCACCTACAGCTTCAACGACAACTACACCTGGTACGGCCAGTACGCCGAAGGCTTCCGTACGCCGACCGCCAAAGCCTTGTATGGTCGCTTCGAAAACCTGTCCGGCGGCTATCAGGTCGAGCCCAATCCCGACCTTAAACCGGAAAAGAGCAAGAGCTATGAAACCGGCCTGCGCGGCCAGTTCGAGGCGGGTACCTTCGATGTGGCGGTGTTCTACAACAAGTACCGCGACTTCATCGACGAAAACGCTATCACCCCCGGTTACACCGAGACCACGTTCCAGAGCAACAACATCAAGCACGCCACCATCAAGGGCCTGGAGCTCAAGGGTCGCCTGAACCTGGACAGCTTCGGTGCGCCGAACGGCCTCTACACCCAAGGCTCGGTGTCCTACTTGTATGGTCGCAACGATGACAGCGGCCAGCCGCTTAACAGCATCAACCCGCTGACCGGCGTGTTCGGTCTGGGTTATGACCAGGACACCTACGGTGGCCTGTTGAGCTGGACCCTGGTCAAACGCAAGACCCGCGTCGACAGCACCAGCTTCAATACTCCGGACGGCACCAGCACCCAGTTCAAGACCCCAGGTTATGGCGTGCTCGACCTGGCGGGTTTCTACAAGGTGACCGACGATCTGACCCTCAACGCCGGCCTGTACAACCTGACCGACAAGAAATACTGGCAGTGGGATGACGTGCGCGGTTACGACAGCGTCGGCGAAGCCTCGGTTACGCAACCGGCCAACCTCGATCGCCTGACCCAACCGGGTCGCAACTTCGCGGTCAATCTGGTCTGGGATATCTGACCCAGTGTCCTCCCTGCGCTCTTTCACAGGAGCGCGGGGATTTTTTTACTGTCTGGCGCCGCCCCGTTCGTCTCGTTACCAAGCGCCTCTTTTTCTCAAGGACTTCTCATGACTTCCCAGGACACTGCTCAACGCCCTGCTCTGCGTTCGCAACGTTTGAATCAGATCACTCACGAACCTCACAGCAAACTCGACGCGTTGGTCAAAGCCCACGCACCGTTCGAAACCCAGGCCAACTTCGCGCGTTTCGTGGTTGCGCAGTACTTGTTCCAGTCGGAACTGGTGTCGCTGTACAACGATGCGCAACTGGCTGCCATCATTGCGGACTTACCGGCCCGCTGCCGTGCTGAAGCGGCCAAGGCTGACCTGGCGGATCTGGACACTGAAGTTCCGGCCCCGGTTGCGGGTGCAGTCAACAATCCAGCCAAAGCCGAGGCCTTGGGCTGGTTGTTTGTTTCGGAAGGCTCGAAGCTCGGTGCGGCTTTCCTGATCAAGCGTGCCGTGGGTCTTGGCTTGAGTGAAACCTTTGGTGCTCGTCATCTCGCCGAACCAGCTGGCGGCCGCGCTGAAGGCTGGAAAAGCTTCGTCAAGACGCTCGATGGGTTGACATTCAGCGAGCAGGAAGAAGCCGAGCTGGATAAAGGCGCAATCGATGCGTTCAACCGCTTTACCGTGTTGCTGGAACAGGCTTACGCCACCACCCCCGAACTTGCCTGAAAATACGGTCCTGTGGGAGCGGGCTTGCTCGCGAAAGCGGTGTAACAGTCGACTTCTCTGTTGAATGTCAGACCCCATTCGCGAGCAAGCCCCGCTCCCACAGGGTATGTGCATTACCGCAAGCCTCACGATCTACCTTGAGCCCCATGTCTCACCCAACCACCTCAAAACTCACCCGAATCCTCTTCGCCCTGCTGGCTTACATCAGCCTGGGCATCGGTCTGATCGCCATCGTCATCCCCGGCCTGCCGACCACCGAGTTCATCCTGCTGGCTGCCTGGGCCGCGACCAAAAGTTCGCCGCGTCTGAGTGCCTGGCTGGAAAACCATCGGCTGTTCGGGCCGATCCTGTGCAACTGGCGTAACGGCAAAATCATCGCCCGTCGCGCCAAGGTCAGCGCCACCGTCAGCATGCTGCTGTGCGCAGGGTTGATGCTGGTAATGCTTGATCATGGCTGGCCGATTTACCTGGCCATCGCGGGCATGGGTCTGGGGAATATATGGATCTGGTCACGGCCGGAATCACTCGCGACACCCTCCTGACACAAATCTCCTGTGGGAGCGAGCCTGCTCGCGATGACGGAATGACATTCACCATGATGTCGACTGTAAAACCGCTATCGCGAGCAGGCTCGCTCCCACAGGGGGATTTCATCCGGCTTGGAAGATTTTTGATCTATGCTCGGGCTCTCGTTCCGGAGGGCCTTCGATGACTGGTTTACTCACGTCCATTCAAGCCGCACTCGGCTTGCATCACACCTCAATCCCGTTCACCTCGAGCGGCGCCCTGCCCTCGGCGTTTGCCGTCACCGACCTTGCCTGCGCGAGCATTGCCGCTGCCGGTCAGGCTGTCAGTGAATTGCTGCAACAACACACCGGCCGTTTGCCTACTCTTGAAGTCGACCGGCGCCTGGCGTCGTTCTGGTTCGCGACGTCGATCCGCCCTGTGGGCTGGAGCGTTCCACCGTTGTGGGACCCGGTTGCCGGTGATTACGCGACCAAGGACGGCTGGATCCGCCTGCACACCAACGCGCCTCATCATCGTGGCGCGGCTGAAAACGTGCTCGGCGCCTGTGTCGACCGCGCAGCCATGGCGAGCAAGGTTGCGCAATGGGGGAAAAGTGATCTGGAACAGGCCGTCGTTGATGCCGGTGGTTGCGCGGCGGAAATGCGAAGCTGGAAGCAATGGCAGGTCCACCCCCAAGGTCAGGCTGTGAACGCCGAACCGCTGATTCAGTTCAGCGCCGACAACGGCCAAAACCCCAAACCGTGGCAAGGTTCAGTGGCGCAACCGCTGGCCGGGATCAAAGTGCTGGATCTCACACGGGTACTCGCCGGCCCGATCGCCAGCCGCTTCCTCGCAGGGCTCGGCGCCGATGTTTTGCGCATCGACCCACCGACCTGGAACGAACCGGGCGTGGTGCCGGAAGTCACTTTGGGCAAACGCTGCGCACGCCTGGACCTGCACGACAAGACGGATCGAGCAGTGTTCGAAAACCTGCTCAAGGACGCCGATATCTTGCTCCACGGCTACCGCGCCGATGCCTTGGAAAGGTTGGGTTACGGTGTCGCCGCGCGGCAAAAACTGGCACCGGGTCTGATTGATGTGTGCCTCAACGCCTACGGTTGGAGCGGCCCCTGGCAGAACCGTCGAGGGTTCGACAGTTTGGTTCAGATGAGCAGCGGGATTGCCGAAGCGGGGATGCAGTGGAAGAAAGCGAACAAGCCGACACCGCTACCGGTGCAGGCGCTTGATCACGCCACCGGGTATTTGATGGCGGCTGCGGCGATCACGTTATTGGGACGTGGCGGGTCAGCCAGATTGTCGTTGGCGCGGACCGCCAAGTTGCTGATTGAGCATGGCGCGGGGACAGATGAGGCGTTGCGGGCGGAGGATCAAAGCGATCAAGGGATGTTGGTTGAGCAGACACCTTGGGGACCGGCCCATCGGTTGCAGGTACCGTTGAAGATCACCGGGACACCGTTGCAGTGGGCGCTGCCGGCCGGGGAGTTGGGTTCCCATCGCGCGCAGTGGTGGTGACCATCAGATAGCTATCGCGAGCAGGCTCGCTCCCGCAGGTGATCACATTTCTCCAATGCGGCTCGGTCAACTGTGGGAGCGAGCCTGCTCGCGATAGGGCCGAAAAACTCAACACAATTGCTGGAAGTGTATTCAGTCTGGTCGGCTCAGAGTGTCCAAAGCACCTGCGCCGCATACCCTCATCACACCGTGAACGCCGTTCAACCCGATGCTGCGCGAATACACGCCATCGACCACCGTTTCCATCCCGACCACCGCCCGCGCCGACAAAAAACCCAGTATTGCCGACCAGTCATAAGGCCGTTGATACGCCAGCAATAACCTCACAACGACAGTAACCCACTGTACAGCCCGTACGCCGCCAACCCCGCCCCGGCGACCACACAGCTGAAAATCCCCTTCTCCACTGAGGTAAACAATGGCTCGCCCTGTTCCCGTTTGGCCTGGGCAAACAGAATCACCCCCGGCGCATACAACAACGCCGAGAGCAGCAGGTATTTCACGCCGCCGGCATACAACAACCAAATCGCGTAACACAGGGCAATGCCACCGATCAGCAAGTCTTTCGTGCGCTCGGCCGACGCATGCTCATAGGTTTCCCCTCGCCCGCTCAGCAACACCGCGTACGCCGCCGACCACAGGTAGGGCACCAGAATCATCGATGAAGCGAGGTAAATCAGGCTGGTGTAGGTACCGGCGGAAAACAGCGTGATCAGCAGAAAAATCTGGACCATCGCGTTGGTCAGCCACAGTGCATTGACCGGCACATGATTGGCGTTTTCCTTTGTCAGGAACGCTGGCATGGTCTTGTCTTTCGCGGTGGCGAAGAGGATTTCGGCGCACAGCAGCGCCCAGGACAGCAATGCTCCCAACAGCGAAATAGCCAGGCCGATGCTGATCAACAGCGCGCCCCAAGGGCCGACGATATGTTCCAGCACCGCCGCCAGCGACGGGTTCTGCAACGTGGCCAATTCCGGCTGACTCATGATTCCAAGGGACAACACGTTCACCAGCACCAGCAGCGCCAACACACCGATAAAACCGATGACTGTCGCTCGGCCCACGTCCGAACGCTTCTGCGCCTTCGCCGAATACACACTGGCGCCTTCAATGCCGATGAAGACGAACACGGTAACCAGCATCATGTTGCGCACCTGATCCATCACGCCGCCGAAATTCGGGTTACTGCGGCCCCAGATGTCGCGGGTGAAGATGTCCGCCTTGAAGGCCACAGCGGCGATGACGATGAACATGATCAGCGGCACGATCTTGGCCACGGTGGTCAGTTGATTGATGAACGCCGCTTCCTTGATCCCGCGCAGCACCAGAAAATGTACCGCCCACAGCAGCACCGACGCGCAGCCGATGGCAATCGGCGTGTTGCCTTGGCCAAACACCGGAAAGAAATAACCGAGCGTACTGAACAGCAACACGAAATAACCGACGTTGCCCAGCCAGGCGCTGATCCAGTATCCCCAGGCAGACGAGAACCCCATGTAATCGCCAAACCCGGCCTTGGCGTAGGCGTACACCCCGGAGTCCAGTTCCGGTTTGCGATTGGCCAGGGTCTGAAAGACGAAGGCCAGGGTCAGCATGCCGACGGCAGTGATCGCCCAACCAATCAATATCGCCCCGGCATCGGCACGCGCCGCCATGTTTTGCGGTAAGGAAAAAATCCCGCCGCCAATCATCGATCCCACCACCAAAGCGATCAGCGCACTCAGGCGAAGCTTTTGCGTCGGTTGTGACATTCGTGCATCTCCATTTCCCTGGCGCGCTATGGCTTCGAGACCGTCACATAGTCGGTTTTTAACTAAATAGATAAAGCGTAATAACGTTTATCAATTAATGCCAATCTTGTCTTTATTTATAACTGATCACGCTATTGCAGCAGGCCGAAAATAGCGGTTTTGTCGGTAGACCCTAATAAATCAATATCACTGCAAAACCCAATGACCAATACTTGCCAAAACAAAAAAACAAACTAGCGTCTAAACCTCAACTGATACGCTCTATTTCTTTCACTTTTATCCGAGGCCTCTGCACAGGGCTTTCCGGGCATTAGCCTTATGCCTGCAAAAGACCCATAAGTCTTTACTTAACAATGGAATGTGACCATGCATTGATCTAAGTCAGATGATTGAACAGCGAACAAAACTAACCTGTTTTCTCTCTTCTCCTGCACTGGAGTCATGCAATGTCTGAATCCCCCGGAAAACTGAAACTCGGCGCCCTGGTTGCATTGGTTGTCGGCTCAATGATTGGTGGCGGGATCTTCTCTTTGCCCCAGAACATGGCCGCCAGTGCAGACGTCGGTGCCGTTCTTATCGGTTGGGCAATTACCGCAGTCGGCATGTTGACCCTGGCCTTCGTCTTCCAGACCCTCGCTAATCGAAAACCTGATCTGGACGGCGGTGTTTACGCCTACGCCAAAGCCGGTTTCGGCGACTACATGGGTTTTTCGTCCGCCTGGGGTTACTGGATCAGTGCCTGGCTGGGTAACGTTGGTTACTTCGTTCTGTTGTTCAGCACCCTCGGTTACTTCTTTCCGATCTTCGGCGAAGGCAACACGGTTGCTGCCGTGATCGGCGCGTCTGTGCTGCTCTGGGGTGTGCATTTCCTCGTGCTGCGCGGCATCAAGGAAGCAGCGTTCATCAACCTGGTGACCACCATCGCCAAGGTCGTGCCGCTGCTGCTGTTCGTCCTGATCGCGGTGTTCGCGTTCAAACTGGACATCTTCACCGCTGACATCTGGGGCCTGAAAAACCCGGACCTGGGCAGTGTGATGAACCAGGTGCGCAACATGATGCTGGTCACCGTGTGGGTATTCATCGGTATCGAAGGCGCGAGCATTTTCTCAGCCCGTGCGGAAAAACGCAGCGACGTGGGTAAAGCCACCGTCATCGGCTTCATCACCGTGCTGCTGTTCCTGGTGCTGGTGAACGTGCTGTCGCTGGGCATCATGACCCAACCGGAATTGGCCAAACTGCAGAACCCGTCCATGGCCGCCGTGCTGGAACATGTGGTCGGTCATTGGGGCGCGGTGCTGATCAGCGTCGGCCTGATCATCTCATTGCTCGGTGCGCTGCTGTCGTGGGTGTTGCTGTGTGCAGAGATCATGTTCGCTGCCGCCAAGGACCACACCATGCCGGCGTTTTTGCGCAAGGAAAACGCCAACCATGTACCGGCCAACGCCTTGTGGCTGACCAACGTCATGGTCCAGTTGTTCCTGATCGTCACGCTGTTCTCGGCCAGCACTTATCTGTCGCTGATCTACCTCGCCACCTCAATGATTCTGGTGCCGTACCTGTGGTCGGCGGCTTACGCGCTGCTGCTGGCGGTGCGCGGCGAGAGTTATGAGAACGCTATAGCCGAGCGCAGGAAAGACCTGTTCATCGGCGCCGTCGCGTTGATCTATGCGGTCTGGTTGATCTATGCCGGCGGGGTCAAATACCTGCTGCTCTCCGCCCTGCTCTATGCGCCCGGCGTGATCCTGTTCGCCAAGGCCAAACTTGAAGTCAACAAACCGGTTTTCACCAACGTCGAGAAGCTGATTTTCGCAGCGGTTGTCGTGGGCGCCCTGGTGGCAGCTTACGGGCTGTATGACGGCTTCCTGACTCTGTAACACCCGACTCTCATTTGTCATCTGGAGGATCACTGTAATGACCACCGAAAAAGTTAAGTACGGCGTCCATTCCGAAGCCGGCAAACTGCGCAAAGTCATGGTTTGCTCCCCCGGCCTGGCCCACCAGCGGCTGACCCCGAACAACTGTGACGAACTGCTTTTCGATGATGTGCTGTGGGTTGCTCAAGCCAAGCGTGACCATTTCGACTTCGTCACCAAAATGCGCGAGCGCAACGTCGACGTGCTGGAAATGCACAACCTGCTGACCGACATCGTTGCAATTCCTGAAGCCCTCGACTGGATCCTGGAGCGCAAGATCACCGCGAATTCGGTGGGCTTGGGTCTGGTCAATGAAACCGCATCCTGGCTGCGTAGCCTGGAGCCGCGCAAGATCGCTGAATTCCTGATTGGCGGCGTCTCCGCCGATGACCTGCCGGACAGCTTCGGCGGCAAAACCATTCAGATGTTCCGCGAATTTCTCGGTCACTCCAGCTTCATTCTGCCGCCGCTGCCCAACACCCAGTTCACCCGCGATACCACTTGCTGGATCTACGGCGGCGTGACGTTGAACCCGATGTACTGGCCGGCGCGCCGTCAGGAAACGTTGCTGACCACCGCCATCTACAAATTTCACCCGCAGTTCACCAACGCCGACTTCCAGATCTGGTACGGCGATCCGGATCAGGACCATGGCAGTGCCACCCTTGAGGGCGGCGACGTGATGCCGATCGGCAATGGCGTGGTGTTGATCGGCATGGGCGAGCGTTCGTCCCGCCAGGCTATTGGCCAATTGGCGGTCAACCTGTTCAAGAACAAGGCTGTCGAACGTGTGATTGTCGCCGGCCTGCCGAAGTCCCGCGCAGCGATGCACCTGGACACCGTGTTCAGCTTCTGCGACCGCGACCTCGTGACCATTTTCCCGGAAGTGGTGAACCAAATCGTCGCCTTCAGCGTGCGCCCTGATGAAAGCAAACCGGGCGGCGTCGATATCCGCCGCGAAGAAACCAGCTTCCTCGATACCGTGGCCAAGGCCCTCAACCTGAAAGCGCTGCGCGTCGTCGAAACCGGCGGCAACAGCTTCGCCGCCGAACGCGAGCAATGGGACGACGGCAACAACGTGGTGGCGGTGGAACCAGGTGTGGTGATCGGCTACGACCGCAACACCTACACCAACACCCTGCTGCGCAAGGCCGGTGTGGAAGTCATCACCATCAGCGCCGGTGAACTCGGTCGCGGGCGTGGCGGTGGCCACTGCATGACCTGCCCGATCATTCGCGACCCTATCGACTATTAACTTTCAAACCCTGGCCGCCGCTTATCCAGCGCGGCCCGGGGGATAACCGATACCCAAGGAGATCCAATCATGGCTTTTAATATGCG
Source organism: Pseudomonas farris (assembly GCF_019145235.1). GTDB lineage: Bacteria > Pseudomonadota > Gammaproteobacteria > Pseudomonadales > Pseudomonadaceae > Aquipseudomonas > Aquipseudomonas farris. The sequence goes on from NZ_JAHSTV010000001.1 coordinate 313,696, forward strand.
TAACCGCAGCCTGCTGAGTTTGATGCACCACACCACTCGCGAGCTGAACTACCTGCTGGACCTGTCCCGTGACCTCAAACGCGCCAAGTACACCGGCACCGAGCGTCCACACCTGCAAGGCAAAAACATCGCGCTGATCTTCGAAAAAACCTCGACCCGCACCCGGTGCGCCTTCGAAGTCGCGGCCCATGACCAGGGCGCTCACGTCACCTACATCGACCCGGTGTCGTCACAGATCGGCCACAAGGAAAGCATGAAAGACACCGCCCGCGTGCTCGGGCGGATGTTCGATGCCATCGAGTACCGTGGCTTCGAACAGGAAATCGTCGAAGAGCTGGCGAAGTTCGCCGGCGTGCCGGTGTTCAACGGCCTGACCGCTGAATTCCACCCGACGCAAATGATCGCCGACACCCTGACCATGCGCGAACACAGCGACAAGCCGCTGCACGACATCAGCTACGCCTACCTCGGCGATGCCCGCTACAACATGGGTAACTCGCTGTTGATGATCGGCGCCAAACTCGGCATGGACGTGCGCATCGCCGCACCGAAAGCGCTATGGCCACATCAGGACTTCATCGATCAGTGCAAAGCCTTCGCCGAGGAAAGCGGCGCGCGCATCACCATCACCGAAGACCCGAAAGAAGCGGTCAAGGGCGTGGACTTCATCCACACCGACATCTGGGTATCGATGGGTGAGCCGGTGGAAGCGTGGGACGAGCGCATCGAGCAACTGCTGCCGTACCAGGTCAACGCCGACATGATGAAGGCCTCGGGCAACCCGCGCGTGAAATTCATGCACTGCCTGCCGGCGTTCCACAACAGCGAAACCAAGGTCGGCAAAGACATCGCCGCGCGCTATCCGCACCTGGCCAACGGGGTTGAAGTGACCGAAGACGTCTTCGAATCGCCGGCCAACATCGCCTTTGAGCAAGCGGAAAACCGCATGCACACCATCAAGGCGATTCTGGTGTCGGCGCTGGCGGATATCTAACGGCTCACTCGGGTCTCCCTGACGAAACACGGTCAATGTGGGAGCGGGCTTGCTCGCGAAAGCGGTCTGACAGGGAACATTGATGTCGACTGACACGCCGCCTTCGCGAGCAAGCCCGCTCCCACACAAACCCGGTTCCCACAGGGAGATCGAGTTACCCGCCCTCTATTTAGAAGGACTGCATTATGCGTATCGTCGTTGCTCTGGGCGGTAACGCCCTGCTCCGCCGGGGTGAACCCATGACCGCGGACAATCAGCGCGCCAACATCCGGATCGCCACCGAACAGATCGCCAAGGTTTATTCCGGCAACCAACTGGTGATCGCTCACGGCAATGGTCCGCAGGTCGGCCTGTTGTCGCTGCAAGCCGCGGCCTACACCCAGGTTTCCGCTTACCCGCTGGATGTGCTGGGTGCTGAAACCGAAGGCATGATCGGCTACATCATCGAACAGGAACTGGGCAACCTGCTGGACTTCGAAGTCCCGTTCGCCACCCTGCTGACCCAGGTCGAAGTCGACGCCAACGACCCGGCGTTCCAGGCCCCCAGCAAACCCATCGGCCCGGTCTACACCAAGGCCGAAGCGGAAAAACTCGCTGCCGAGAAAGGCTGGGCGATTGCTCCGGACGGCGACAAATTCCGCCGCGTGGTGGCCAGCCCGAGACCGAAACGCATCTTCGAAATCCGCCCGATCAAGTGGTTGCTGGAAAAAGGCAGCATCGTGATCTGCGCCGGTGGCGGGGGCATCCCGACGATGTACGACGCCAGCGGCAAACTGCAGGGCGTGGAAGCGGTGATCGACAAAGACCTGTGCTCGGCGCTGCTGGCCGAACAACTTGAAAGCGATCTATTGGTGATCGCCACCGACGTCAGCGCCGCGTTCATCGACTTCGGCAAACCCACCCAGAAAGCCATCGCCCAGGCTCACCCCGACGAGATGGAAAAACTCGGCTTCGCGGCCGGCTCCATGGGACCAAAGGTCCAGGCGGCCTGCGAGTTCGCCCGCCATACTGGAAAAACCGCGGTGATCGGTTCACTCTCGGACATCGAAGCGATCGTCCAGGGCAAGGCCGGCACCCGCATCAGTACGGCGACACCTGGCATAACTTACTTGTAAGGAGAGACGTCAATGGCAACGTTTGAGCCCGGTCATCTGCACATCGAGCGCCACGCGCTGACCCCGGATGATGTCAACTACAACGTGCACCTCGACTATGAGGTCACGCAGGATCCCAAGAAAGGCAAGGGGATGCTGTTCACCATGCACGGCAGCATGCAGGGAAAGGAGATGACGGAGACCTTCTTTCTACCCAAGGAGGAGGCTTACAACTTCGCCAACAACGTGACGAAAATCGCCGAGAAGTACGGAATCCCGAAGACACACAGCCAGATCGGCTCGATTCACAAGCATTACGATTTAATGTTTGAAGACATCCGCAAGCAGTTGGATATGAAATCCGGCGACCCGGTAAACCTCGAGAACTTCGAATAACCCACTGACCTTGTGGGAGCGGGCTTGCTCGCGAAAACGGTGTGACAGGCAATACTAATGTCGACTGATACTCCGCTTTCGCGAGCAAGCCCGCTCCCACATTGGATCGATATAGCCCCGAAGTCCTGCGCAGGATTTCACCTAAGACCCGCCCCAAGGCATACTTGCCACCCTCCGCACTCCAGAACCCAACCGCCCCATGCGCATCCACGTCAGTTTCATCGACCGCGTCGGCATCACCCAGGAAGTCCTGGCCCTGCTCGGTGGGCGCAATCTCAATCTGGATGCGGTGGAAATGGTGCCGCCCAACGTCTACATCGACGCCCCGACCTTGAGCCCGGCAGTGCTCGAAGAGCTGCGCGACGCGCTGTTCAGCGTGCGCGGCGTGCAAGCGGTGACGGTGGTCGACATCCTTCCCGGCCAGCGCCGTCACTTGCAGCTCGATGCGTTACTCGCCGCCATGACCGACCCGGTATTGGCCCTCGACAGCGCTGGCAAGGTGCTGCTGGCCAACCCGGCGCTGATTGCCCTGTATGGCCGCGAACCTGCAGGTGAAAGCATCAGCGAGCTGTTTGCCGATCCGGCACTGCTCGACACGTTGCTGGAAAACGGCTTCCGCCTGCCCCTGCGCGAGATCACCGTCAACGGTCAGACCCTGCTGTTGGACGCCACGCCAATCACCGACGCCGGTGCGCTGCTGACCCTGTACCAACCGAACCGCATCGGCGAACGCCTCTCGGCGCTGCACCACGACCACGCCGAAGGCTTCGATGCCTTGCTCGGTGAATCCCCGGCCATTCGTACGCTCAAAGCCCGCGCTCAACGAGTCGCAGCCCTTGATGCTCCGTTGCTGATCCAGGGCGAGACCGGCACCGGTAAAGAACTGGTGGCCCGCGCCTGCCACGCCATCAGCGCCCGCCACAGTTCGCCGTTCCTGGCCTTGAACTGCGCCGCACTGCCGGAAAACCTCGCCGAAAGCGAACTGTTCGGCTACGCCCCTGGCGCCTTCACCGGCGCGCAACGGGGCGGCAAACCGGGGCTGATGGAACTGGCCAACCAGGGCACGGTATTTCTCGACGAGATCGGTGAAATGTCGCCGTACTTGCAGGCGAAATTGCTGCGTTTTCTCAACGATGGCAGCTTCCGTCGGGTCGGTGGCGATCGCGAAGTGAAGGTCAATGTGCGGATCCTCAGCGCGACCCACCGCGATCTGGAAAAAATGGTCAGTGAAGGCACCTTCCGCGAAGACCTGTTCTATCGCCTCAACGTGCTGAATGTTGAAGTGCCGCCGTTGCGCGAGCGCGGCCAGGACATTCTGCTGCTGGCGCGCTACTTCATGCAGCAGGCCTGCGCGCAGATCCAGCGACCGGTCTGTCGCCTTGCGCCGGGCACTTATCCCGCGCTGCTGGGCAACCGTTGGCCGGGTAATGTGCGGCAACTGCAGAACGTGATCTTCCGTGCCGCGGCGATTTGCGAAAGCAGCCTGGTGGACATCGGCGACCTCGATATCGCCGGCACCTCCGTGGCGCGCCAGAGCGACAGCGAGGTCGATAGTCTCGAACAGGCCATGGAAGAGTTCGAGAAAACCCTGCTGGAAAAGCTCTACGTCAGCTACCCCTCGACTCGTCAATTGGCCAGCCGCCTGCAAACCTCCCACACCGCGATTGCCCATCGGTTGCGTAAGTACGGCATACCCAACAAACCTTAACGCATCACTCGGTCAACTGTGGGAGCGGGCTTGCTCGCGAAAGCGATGGGTCAGTCACCATCAATGTTGTCTGACCCACCGCTTTCGCGAGCAAGCCCGCTCCCACAGGGGTCTGCGCTGTTTTCAAAATCGTTTTCAAAAACGACCTCCATCTGTACTGAAAGCGCTACAGCGGAACGATATCGATACACCCTCTCCTGAACACCGCTGCGCAAGGCTTTGATCCACCTCAGCTTTTTTCTTCAGTCTGTGCTGTAGCGATTTCGCTACAGCCAGTCCTTTTCAGTCTTTCGTAAAAACCAACAACTAATTGATTTATAAAGAAAAAATAACATTGGCCGCGATTTTGCTAAGTAACCCTTCATAAATCAGGGCATTGCCCGAGCATTCAATCGCGTCCACCAGACGAGTCTGGCCCCCCTTAGGAGTTTCCATGAGCGAGTTGCGTTTTACTGAAGATCACGAATGGCTGCGCACCGAAGCTGACGGCACCGTCACCGTCGGCATCACTGCATTCGCACAGAACGCCCTGGGCGACGTGGTTTTCGTACAACTGCCTGAGCTGCAGTCCTACGACAAAGGCGCCGAAGCCGCCACCGTGGAATCGGTAAAAGCCGCCAGCGGCGTGTACATGCCACTCGACGGCGAAGTGCTGGAAGTGAACCCGGCGCTGGACAGCAGCCCTGAACTGGTCAACGAAGATCCGCTGGGCGAAGGCTGGTTCTTCCGCTTCCAGCCAACCGACGCCTCGGCTGTCGGCCAACTGCTGGATCAAGACGCTTACGACCGTCTGATCAAAGCCAACGCTGAAGCCTGAGGAACACTGACATGACTCAAGTACTTCCTGTTTCTGTAAATGTCAGCACCGCCAACGAATTCATCGCGCGCCACATCGGCCCGCGTTCGGGCGACGAGCAAGCCATGCTCAACAGCCTGGGCTTTGACTCCCTGGAAGCCCTGAGCGCCAGCGTCATTCCCGACAGCATCAAGGGCACCAGCGTCCTCGGCCTGGAAGACGGCCTGAGTGAAGCGGATGCCCTGGCGCTGATCAAATCCATCGCCGGCAAAAACCAACTGTTCAAGACCTACATCGGCCAGGGCTACTACGGCACTCACACGCCGTCGCCGATCCTGCGCAACCTGCTGGAAAACCCGGCCTGGTACACCGCTTACACCCCGTACCAACCAGAAATTTCCCAGGGCCGTCTCGAAGCGCTGCTGAACTTCCAGACCCTCATCAGCGACCTGACCGGCCTGCCGATCGCCAACGCCTCGCTGCTGGACGAAGCCACCGCCGCTGCCGAAGCCATGACCTTCTGCAAACGCCTGAGCAAGAACAAAGGCAGCCACGCGTTCTTCGCCTCGGTGCATTGCCACCCGCAAACCCTCGACGTTTTGCGCACCCGTGCCGAGCCGTTGGGCATCGACGTGGTGGTCGGCGACGAGCGCGAACTGACTGACGTGACGCCGTTCTTCGGCGCCCTGCTGCAATACCCGGCCAGCAACGGTGACGTGTTCGACTACCGCGAACTGACCGAGCGTTTCCACGCGGCTAATGCGCTGGTCGCAGTCGCGGCCGACCTGCTGGCCCTGACCGTGCTGACCCCGCCGGGCGAGTTCGGCGCTGACGTGGCCATCGGCAGCGCTCAACGCTTCGGCGTGCCGCTGGGCTTCGGTGGTCCGCACGCGGCCTACTTCTCCACCCGTGATGCGTTCAAACGCGACATGCCAGGCCGTCTGGTTGGCGTGTCCGTGGACCGTTTCGGCAAGCCGGCCCTGCGCCTGGCCATGCAGACCCGCGAGCAACATATCCGCCGCGAGAAAGCCACCAGCAACATCTGCACCGCCCAAGTGCTGCTGGCCAACATCGCCAGCATGTACGCCGTGTACCACGGTCCGAAAGGACTGACGCAGATCGCCAAGCGCATACATCACCTGACCGCGATCCTCGCAAAAGGCTTGAGCGCATTGGGCCTGACCGTCGAGCAAACCAGCTTCTTCGACACGCTGACGCTCAAGACCGGCGCGCAAACAGCTGCTTTGCACGACAAGGCGCGTGCTCAGAAGATCAACCTGCGTGTTGTAGATGGCGAGCGTCTGGGCCTGTCCCTGGACGAAACCACCAGCCAGGCTGACGTTGAAACCCTGTGGAGCGTGCTGGCCGACGGCAAGGCGCTGCCAGACTTCGCCGCCCTCGCCGCTTCGGTCGAAAGCACCCTCCCGGCCGCTCTGGTTCGCCAATCGCCGATCCTCAGCCACCCGGTGTTCAACCGTTATCATTCGGAAACCGAGCTGATGCGCTACCTGCGCAAGCTCGCCGACAAGGACCTGGCCCTGGATCGCACCATGATCCCGCTGGGTTCCTGCACCATGAAACTCAACGCCGCCAGCGAAATGATCCCGGTGACCTGGGCTGAATTCGGTGCCCTGCACCCGTTCGCCCCGGCCGAGCAAAGCGCCGGTTATCAGCAGCTGACGGATGAACTGGAAGCGATGCTCTGCGCCGCCACCGGTTACGACTCGATCTCCCTGCAACCGAACGCCGGTTCCCAAGGTGAATACGCTGGCCTGCTGGCGATTCGTGCGTACCACCAGAGCCGTGGCGAAGACCGTCGCGACATCTGCCTGATCCCGTCGTCCGCCCACGGCACCAACCCGGCCACCGCCAACATGGCTGGCATGCGTGTAGTCGTGACCGCGTGCGATGCCCGAGGCAACGTCGACATCGAAGACCTGCGCGCCAAGGCCATCGAGCACCGCGAACACCTCGCTGCGCTGATGATCACCTACCCGTCGACCCACGGCGTGTTCGAAGAAGGCATCCGCGAAATCTGCGGCATCATTCACGACAACGGCGGCCAGGTGTACATCGACGGCGCCAACATGAACGCCATGGTCGGCCTCTGCGCACCGGGCAAGTTCGGCGGCGACGTGTCCCACCTGAACCTGCACAAAACCTTCTGCATTCCCCATGGCGGTGGCGGCCCGGGCGTCGGCCCGATTGGCGTCAAGTCGCACCTGACCCCATTCCTGCCGGGCCACGCCCAGATGGAACGTAAGGAAGGCGCGGTCTGCGCGGCACCGTTCGGCAGCGCGAGCATTCTGCCGATCACTTGGATGTACATTCGAATGATGGGGGGCGCGGGTCTCCAGCGTGCTTCGCAATTGGCGATCCTGAATGCCAACTACATTTCCCGTCGCCTCGAAGAGCATTACCCAGTGTTGTACACCGGCAGCAATGGCCTGGTGGCGCACGAATGCATCCTCGACCTGCGTCCGTTGAAAGACAGCAGCGGCATCAGTGTCGATGACGTCGCCAAGCGCCTGATCGACTTCGGCTTCCACGCCCCGACCATGTCGTTCCCAGTGGCCGGCACGTTGATGATCGAGCCGACCGAAAGCGAATCCAAGGAAGAACTGGACCGCTTCTGCGACGCCATGATCCGTATCCGCGAAGAAATCCGCGCGGTGGAAAACGGCACGCTGGACAAGGACGACAACCCGCTGAAAAACGCGCCACACACCGCCGCGGAAATCGTCGGCGAGTGGACTCACCCGTACAGCCGCGAGCAAGCGGTGTATCCGGTTGCGTCGCTGATCGAAGGCAAGTACTGGCCACCGGTCGGTCGCGTCGACAACGTCTTCGGCGATCGCAACCTGGTCTGCGCCTGCCCGTCGATCGAAAGCTACGCTTGATCTATAGGGGGCGGGTTCGCTCGCCCCCATTTTCAAGAACACCACAAAACCCTGTGGGAGCTGGCTTGCCTGCGATGGCGGTGGATCAGCCAACTGAGATGCTGACTGACCCACCGCCATCGCAGGCAAGCCAGCTCCCACAGGATCGTATTTAGTCAAAAGATTTTCGCCAATTCCTATAACAAGAAACCGGAGAACAACCATGTCGTTAAGCGTGTTCGACCTGTTCAAGATTGGCATCGGCCCCTCCAGCTCCCACACCGTCGGCCCGATGCGTGCCGCTGCGCGTTTCGCCGAAGGTCTGCGCCGTGAAGGGCTGCTGGCCGCAACCTCCTGCGTCAAAGTCGAGCTCTACGGCTCGCTCGGCGCCACCGGCAAAGGCCACGGCAGCGACAAGGCTGTGTTGCTGGGCCTGGAAGGCGAACACCCGGATACCGTAGACACCGAAACCGTCGCCGCTCGCCTGCAAGAAATTCGTGGCAACGGTCGCCTGAACCTGCTCGGCGAACACAGCATTGCGTTCAACGAGAAAGAACACCTGGCGATGATTCGCAAACCGTTGGCCTATCACCCCAACGGCATGATCTTTCGCGCATTCGATGCGGCGGGCATACAAATCCGCAGCCGCGAGTACTACTCGGTCGGTGGCGGGTTCGTCGTCGATGAAGACGCCGCTGGCGCCGACCGGATCGTCGAAGACGCGACTCCCCTGACCTTCCCGTTCAAAAGCGCCAAGGACCTGCTCGGTCATTGCACCACCTATGGTTTATCAATCAGTCAGGTGATGCTGACCAACGAAAGCGCCTGGCGCCCCGAAGCGGAAACCCGTGCCGGTTTGCTGAAGATCTGGCAAGTGATGCAGGACTGCGTCACCGCTGGTTGCCGCAATGAAGGCATCCTTCCTGGTGGACTGAAGGTCAAACGTCGGGCCGCGGCGCTGCATCGGCAACTGTGCAACAACCCGGAATCATCGCTGCGCGATCCGCTGTCGGTGCTGGACTGGGTCAACCTGTACGCCCTGGCAGTCAACGAAGAAAACGCTAACGGTGGGCGCGTGGTTACCGCACCCACCAATGGCGCGGCCGGAATCATCCCGGCGGTGCTGCATTACTACATGCGCTTCATCCCCGGGGCCAACGAAGATGGCGTCGTGCGCTTTCTACTGACGGCCGCCGCGATCGGCATTCTGTACAAGGAAAACGCCTCGATCTCCGGCGCCGAAGTCGGCTGTCAGGGCGAGGTTGGCGTCGCCTGTTCCATGGCCGCCGGCGCCTTGTGTGAAGTGCTGGGCGGCACGGTGCAGCAGGTAGAAAACGCCGCCGAAATCGGCATGGAACACAACCTCGGCCTGACCTGCGACCCGATTGGCGGGTTGGTGCAAGTGCCTTGCATCGAGCGCAACGCCATGGGTTCGGTCAAGGCCATCAATGCGGTGCGTATGGCCCTGCGCGGCGACGGTCAGCACTTCGTCTCCCTCGACAAAGTCATTCGCACCATGCGCCAGACCGGCGCCGACATGAAAAGCAAATACAAGGAAACCGCCCGTGGCGGTTTGGCGGTCAACATTATCGAGTGCTGATGCGCGCATCTGCACTATTTTCAGGAGCTGGATATGTCCACCGAACAATTGTTGAAAACCCCGTTGCACGCACTGCACCTCGAACTCGGCGCCCGCATGGTGCCGTTTGCCGGCTACGACATGCCGGTGCAATACCCGTTGGGCGTGATGAAAGAACACCAGCACACCCGTGATCAAGCCGGGCTGTTCGATGTGTCGCACATGGGCCAGATACGCCTGACCGGCGCCAACGCGGCCAAAGCCCTGGAAACCCTGGTGCCGGTGGACATCATCGACCTGCCGGTGGGCATGCAGCGCTACGCGATGTTCACCAACGAGACCGGCAGCATCCTTGACGACCTGATGGTCGCCAACCTCGGTAACGACGAACTGTTCCTGGTGGTCAACGCGGCCTGCAAGGATCAGGACCTGGCGCACCTGCGCAAACATATCGGTGACCAGTGCACCATCGAGCCACTGTTCGAAGAGCGCGCGTTGCTCGCGTTGCAAGGCCCGGCTGCCGTTACCGTGCTCGCACGCCTGGCGCCTGAAGTGGCGAAGATGACCTTCATGCAGTTCGCCCGCGTGAAGCTGTTGGGCGTGGACTGCTTTGTCAGCCGTTCAGGCTACACCGGCGAAGACGGTTTCGAAATCTCCGTACCAGCGGCCAACGCCGAAGCCCTGGCTCGCGCCCTGCTGGCCGAACCGGAAGTCGCGGCCATCGGCCTCGGCGCTCGCGACTCCCTGCGCCTGGAAGCCGGCCTGTGCCTCTACGGCCACGACATGAACACCGAAACCACCCCAATCGAAGCGAGCCTGCTGTGGGCTATCTCCAAGCCTCGTCGTGCCGATGGCGCTCGGGCCGGTGGCTTCCCTGGCGCTGAAACGGTGTTCGCCCAGCAGCAAGCGGGTGTCAGCCGCAAACGCGTTGGCCTGTTGCCGCAGGAACGTACGCCAGTGCGCGAAGGTGCGGAAATCGTCAACGAAGCCGGCGAAATCATCGGCAGCGTGTGCAGCGGCGGTTTCGGTCCGACCCTTGGCGGTCCTTTGGCCATGGGTTACCTCGACGGCGCTTACATCGCTTTGGATACGCCGGTTTGGGCAATTGTTCGTGGGAAAAAGGTGCCTTTGCTTGTAAGCAAAATGCCATTTGTTCCACAACGCTACTATCGCGGTTGATTGACTGTTTCTATAAGTAACGCGGTTGCGTTAACAGTGCACTAATCTGTAACGCAGCCGCCATAAAACAGTGCGAACGTTTCGTTTATGAACGTTACTTATAACGATCGAAAACAACTGAACAACTCTATCGAATAAGCCTGCGCTAGTGCCCTAGTGACTGTCACCAACCCGAGGAAATACGGGCCTTCGCAGGGCTTGTTTTTTCTCCCGTAGTTGGCGTAGAGTTTGTTCACTGTGTTTGCATGGGTCGCTTGGAATCGTGACCTGGGCAGTAGCCTACAAGTTAGCTACATCCCGTTCGACGTCTTCTTACTCTCCTGCAACCAGCCCCAGTACTCTTTCACGAGAAGGAGACTGTCATTCATTTTTGCGTCAAAGGAAATAAGAAATGTCCCAACGTCAGAGCGGTACCGTCAAGTGGTTTAACGACGAGAAAGGTTTTGGTTTTATCACTCCAGAAAGCGGTCCGGATCTGTTCGTACATTTCCGCGCTATTCAGGGCAACGGCTTCAAGAGCCTGAAAGAAGGCCAGAAAGTGACTTTCGTTGCTGTGCAAGGCCAGAAAGGCATGCAGGCTGACGAAGTACAAGCAGAAGCCTGATCTTCTGTAACGAAAAAGCCCCTGATACTGATATCAGGGGCTTTTTTGTGCGCGTAAATCCGTAAAATGGCTTCTTTTTCCGTTCAGAGGCTGCCATGTCGAAACACCTGCTCAACCCACAGGGCGACTTCCCCGCCGTCGGCCTGGGTCGTCGCCTGGCAGCGATGTTCTACGACTTTCTGTTATGCACTGCCCTGCTGATCGTCACCAGCGGCATTTACAAGATGATCCAGATGGCGATCATCGGCGAAGGCCAAATGCGAGCTATGACCGACGCTGGCGCACTGGACGGTGATCCGCTGTTATCGACGGTGCTGTTGTTCGTGCTGTTCGGTTTCTTTGCCAAGTTCTGGACTTGGTCGGGGCAGACTCTGGGGATGCAGGTCTGGGGCATCCGCGTGCAAAACGCCGATGGCTCATCCATCAGCCTGTGGCAGGCGCTGCTGCGCTTTGTGGTGTCGATCGCGTCCTGGCTATGCCTCGGGCTGGGATTCTTCTGGTCGCTGTTCGACAAGCAGAAGCGCAGCTGGCATGACATCTATTCCAATACCCAGCTCGTGCGGATCCCGAAGAAAACCAAGTAATTTTGCCGTATGAAAATCACTGTGGGAGCGGGCTTGCTCGCGAAATCGGTGTGTCAGACAACATCAATGTTGACTGATACGCCCTCTTCGCGAGCAAGCCCGCTCCCACAGTTTTTGCGGTTTGACTGACAGACCTTAAGCGTTGCCGGCCAACTTCATCCGCGCCGCCTGAGTGAAATCAAGCATCCGCTTCAACGGCCGCACCGCCTGTGGAATCAACGCCGGATCAACGAAGATCTCGTTGGTCCCTTCACGCAAGCTCTTCAGCGTGCGCTCAAGCGTATTCATCGCCATCCACGGGCAATGCGCGCAACTGCGGCACGCTGCGCCGTTACCGGCCGTTGGCGCTTCGATAAAGACCTTGTCCGGGCATAGCTGCTGCATCTTGTAGAAGATGCCGCGGTCGGTGGCGACGATCAGGGTCTTGTTCGGCAGACTTTGCGCAGCAGCGATCAGCTGACTGGTGGAACCCACCGCGTCGGCCAACTCGATGACGGCGGTCGGCGACTCCGGGTGCACCAGAATGGCCGCGTCCGGGTACAGCGCTTTCATGTCTTCGAGCTGCTTGGCCTTGAACTCTTCGTGGACGATGCAGGCACCGTCCCACAGCAGCATGTCGGCGCCGGTCTTGCGCTGGATGTAAGTGCCCAGGTGCTTGTCCGGAGCCCAGATGATGGTTTCGCCGTTATCCATCAGGCTTTCGACGATTTCCAGCGCACAGCTGGAAGTCACCACCCAGTCCGCCCGCGCTTTGACCGCCGCCGAAGTGTTGGCATACACCACCACCGTACGTTCCGGATGCTGATCGCAGAACGCCGAGAACTCGTCTACCGGGCAACCCAGGTCCAGCGAGCAAGTCGCTTCCAGGGTCGGCATCAGTATGCGTTTTTCAGGGTTGAGGATTTTCGCGGTTTCGCCCATGAACTTCACGCCGGCGACCACCACGGTCTTGGCCGGGTGGGCATTGCCGAAGCGGGCCATCTCCAGAGAGTCGGAGACGCAGCCACCGGTTTCTTCGGCAAGGGCCTGAATGACCGGATCGCAATAGAAGTGGGCAACCAGCACCGCGTCCTGAGCCTTGAGCTCGGCAGCGATGGCAGTACGGTAATAAGCCTCTTCCTCGGCGGTCAGCGGTTTGGGCTGCTTGGCGTCGAGGTGGGCTTGAACCAGAAGGCGTTCGGAAATCTGCGTCATGTTCGCAAGACCTGCAGGCGCTTTCGCGCGAAAGTCGAGTATACACCCGGCTCCGGACCCTTCAGGGTACCGCCGGGAGAGTGAGTATTCATCAGGCGTGGATAGCGTTGAAGCTGCGCAAGGCTACAGAATATCCCGTGGATGCAAAAGATGATTCTGACCTGCGTCACCCGGACTGAGTCGACCTCAAATCGCGGGCAAAAAAAAACCCGGAAATCCTCACTTACGTGGGCCTTCCAGATTTTTTAAAATGGTGGGTCGTGTGGGATTCGAACCTACGACCAATTGGTTAAAAGCCAACTGCTCTACCAACTGAGCTAACGACCCGCTGTGTGGTGGCGCGTATAATACTGATTTTTAAGGACTATTCAACACCTAATTTGAAATAAATCAAAAATAAGGTGTTGGGTCAGTCACACCGGCCGCCGCGAAGCCTTCTGCACGCAGGCGGCAGCTGTCGCATTTACCGCAGGCGCGGCCATTATCGTCTGCCTGATAGCAGGAAACGGTCAGCCCGTAATCGACGCCAAGCTTCACGCCGGCCTGAACGATCTGGGCCTTGCTCAGGTTCTGCAGTGGCGCCTGGATACGGAAGCCCTGCCCTTCTACCCCGGCCTTGGTCGCCAGGTTGGCCATGCGCTCAAAGGCTTCGATGAACTCGGGACGGCAATCCGGATAACCGGAGTAATCCACCGCGTTGACACCGATAAAGATGTCACGTGCGCCCAGCACTTCGGCCCAACCCAGCGCCAGGGACAGAAACACGGTGTTTCGCGCTGGCACGTAAGTCACCGGGATACCTTCACCCGGTGTTTCCGGCACATCGATGCTAGTGTCGGTCAGGGCCGAACCGCCGATACCGTTCAGGTTCAGGCCGATCACCTTGTGCTCGACCACACCCAAGTCTTGGGCGACACGTGCGGCGGCGTGCAATTCGGCGTGTGACCGCTGACCATAATCGAAGCTCATGGTGTAGCAGCGGTAGCCTTCAGCACGGGCCATGGCCACGACTGTCGCGGAGTCGAGACCGCCGGACAGCAAGATGACCGCACGTTTTTCTGCAGTGTTCGTTTGTTCAGTCATTTCAGCGCCCCGGCTCGTCATTCCAAAGATATTTATGCAGCTGCAATTGCAGACGCACAGGCAGATTGTCCGCCACCACCCAGTCCGCCAGGTCACGCGCGTTCAGGTCATGGTGGCTCGGCGAGAACAGGACTTCGCCGGCACGCTGATCCAGACCGTATTGAATCAGCTTGGACACGGCCCAGTCGTAGTCTTCCCGCGAGCAGATGACAAACTTTACCTGATCGTTAGGCGTGAGCAGCTCGATGTTCTCGTAGCGGTTGCGGTGCGCTTCTTTCGAACCCGGGGTTTTCAGATCGACGACGCGACTGACTCGTGGATCGACCGCCGAGATATCCAGCGCGCCACTGGTTTCCAGGGACACTTCGTAGCCGGCGTCACATAACTGCTTGAGCAAGGGAATGGCATTCGGTTGCGCCAGGGGTTCGCCACCCGTGACACAAACATAACGCGGACGAAAACCGGCCACTTGCTCGAGGATGTCGTCGAGCGTGCGAATGGTGCCGCCAGTGAACGCGTAGGCGCTGTCGCAGTATTGGCAACGCAATGGGCAACCGGTCAGGCGCACAAAAACAGTGGGCAGCCCGGCAGTCCGCGTTTCACCCTGCAACGAGTAGAAAACTTCGGTGATTCTCAATGTGTCTTGCATAGTCGCCACGGGCGTAACAGCTAAACAGGCTGTCCGCCTCCGTCAGGCACTTCAAGGAACCTCGCCAACGCGCAGATCCCAAAAAGCGTGTTTCATAAAAAGGGCGTGAATTCTAACGAAAAAACCCGCGACAAGCGCGGGTTTCTTCGAAACGGGTCAAGCAGCCCTTACATTTTTTGCAGATCACGCTGGGCCAACTGAGCGGCGGAAGTACCCGGATATTGGGACACAACCTGCTGCAGAATGCCTTTAACCCTGTCGGTATGACCGAGGCGGCGCTCTACATCAGCGAGCTTGTACAGCGAATCAGGCACCTTGGGGTGCTTGGGGTACAGCTGCGAAACCTTGGCAAATGCCTGACCTGCACCCTGCAGATCGCCTTTGGCCAGGTTCACTTCACCCAACCAGTACTGGGCGTTGCCCGCGTATTGGCTGTTCGGGTATTTGCGCAGGAATGCGGCGAAAGCCTGGCTGGCCTTGTCGAAATCCTTGGCCTTGATCAGGTCGAAGGCTGCATCGTAATACAGTTTTTCCTTCGCCGGATCAGCCGGTTCGCTACCCGCGGCAGGCGCTTGTGTGGCAGCGGCTGCCGCTCCGGCACCTGCGCCGGCTGCTGCTGCACCGGGGGCATTCAAATTGCCACCGGTGGAAGAATTATCAGGAGTCGCGGCTGGTGCAACGCCGGTTCCTATGCGCCGATCAAGATCCTGATATCGCTCCAGGTTCTCTTGCTTCATGCGCGCTACATCATTTTGCAGAACTTCGATCACACCCTGTTGGCGTGAGATCTGCTCCTGCATCGATTGCAGTTGGTTGAACAGCTCGCCCTGTGCCGAGACAGGGGCCGAAACCCCTCCCCCGGCATAGGCGCCGTTCGTACCGTAACCCGCAGGCGGATAACTACTCCCGCTATTGTTATAGCCGGAGTTGTCCTCGACCACAGGAACCGCAGCCCACACCGCAAACGGTGCGAGGCTGAGAGCCAAAACAGTTACAGCACGACGGCACGTTCGCATGACGAATTACTTACGCAGTTCGACGCGACGGTTTTGAGCCCAGGACTGCTCGTCGTTGCCGGTAGCAACTGGACGCTCTTCGCCGTAGGAAACCAGTTCCAGCTGAGCTGGGGAAACACCTTGCAGTACCAGGTAGCGCTGAACGGCTTTCGCACGACGCTCGCCCAGTGCCATGTTGTACTCACGAGTACCACGTTCGTCGGTGTTGCCTTCCAGAACAACGCGAGCGCCGTTTGCTTTCAGGTCTTTGGCGTGAACGTCCAGAGCGCGCATGGCTTCTGGCTTCAGGTCCGAGCTGTCGTATTCGAAGTAGAAGGTGGTGATTGCGCGCAGAGCAGCTTCTTCGCTCAGGGAGCCGTCAACAGCACCAGTGTTTGCGCCGTAACCAGCGTTTGGATCAACAGCGCCTTCACCGGCATTGTCGCCGCCTTTGGACGAGCAACCTACAGCTACAGCCATGGCCAGAGCCAGCGCAGCAAATTTACCAAACTTCAGCATTTCCATCGTGAAACTCCTAATGAACCCCAGTGTGTTAAGTACAACGTGTAGCGCCGCGTCAGTTCAGGTAAGGGGACCAGGAAGGTTCTCTGACTTCGCCTTGTGCGGTAGGAAGCGGGAGCCTTACGCGTCCATTAATGGACACGAGCATCAAGACTCCCCGGCCCTGCTGGCGGGTGGCGTAGATTACCATGGTGCCGTTGGGCGCAACAGTAGGTGACTCGTCCAGAGTGCTATCAGTGAGGATCTTTACACTACCTCGCTGCAGATCCTGGGCCGCCACCTTGAAATTGGTGAAGCCTTCCTGACGATGGATCATCACCAGGGTCTTTTCATCGGCCGACAGTTTAGGGTTGGCGTTGTAGTTACCAATGAAGGTCACACGCTCCGCACCACCACCGCTTGCGCTGGTTTTGTAGATCTGTGGCTTGCCGCCACGGTCGGAGGTGAAGTAGATGGTCGAACCATCTTTACCCCAGAACGGTTCGGTGTTGATGCCTTGACCGTTGGTGACGCGACTGATCTGACGCGAACCCAGGTTCATTACATAAATGTCCGGGTTACCGTCTTTCGACAGCACGAATGCCAAACGCTGACCATCCGGCGACCATGCTGGCGCACCATTCAGGCCTTCGAAGTTGGTGATCTGCTCACGGCGACCGGTGTCGATGTTCTGCATGAAAATGCGCGGACGCTTCTGCTCGAACGACACGTAGGCAATACGCTTGCCATCCGGTGCAAAACGCGGCGACAGGATTGGCTCGCGCGATTGCAGCAGGGTCACGGCACGGGCGCCATCATAGTCCGAACGTTGCAGCGTGTAGCGAGTGTTCTTCTCGGAGAACCGCTCGGCCGTCACGTACAGCAGACGAGTCGAGAACGCACCTTTGATACCGGTGAGTTTCTCGAACGACTGGTCGGAGATGTAGTGCGCCATGTCGCGCAGTTGATCGACGCTGCCCGACACGCTGCCGGTCAGCACTTGCTGCTCGGTGGCGACGTTGAACAGTGCGTATTGAACCTGCAGGCGACCGCCCGCTGGAACGATACTGCCGACCATAATGTACTGGGCGCCAACAGCCTTCCAGTCACGGAAAATGATTTCGCTCGCCTGGCTTGGCTGGCTGATCATGTTCTGCTTTGGAATCGGCGCGTAGTAACCCGAGTTACGCAGGTCGTTACCGATGATCTCGGCCATGTCATCCGGCAGCACGGTGCCACCCTGGAAACCGAATGGCACTACGGCAATTGGAGTTGCCTGGGAGCTACCACTGCTGACCAGGATATTTTTTTCATCTGCCGTGGCCAGTCCCGCAAAGCAGAACATGACTACAAGCAGTCCTCGAAGAAGGTTTCTCACAAGGCTAGATCCTCAGGTGTGAATGTCATCTTGAATGAACGATAGGGTGCGAAATCAGCTGGCTTCAGACCCTGCATTTCGGTCAATCGACCAATATTTTTTACCGCCGCTACCGCTGAACTGTCGAACGGCACATCACCACTGGAACGGGCAACCGATACGCCGGAGATCGTTCCGTCAGGCAGCATGTTGATTTGCAGGATCACTTTCATGCCCTTGCGGGCCGACGGTGGCTGCGCCCAACCTTCAGAAGCACGCGAGCGAATCAGGTCATCGAAGTTGCCGGCGACTTCGTCACCCTGCTCATCGGCCAAGGCCTGCTGACGCTGCGGCGTGTCGGAAAGCAAATCTGCCAGGGCCTGAGCCTTTTTCTCATCGACGGATTTACGTGCCGCTTCCTGCGATTTTTTCTTCGCGGCATCGGCAGCAGCTTTCTTCTTCGCGTCTTCGGCGACTTTCTTCTTCGCCTCTTCAGCTTCAGATTTCTTCTTGGCGTCTTCGGCGGCTTTCTTCTTCGCGTCTTCGACGATCTTTTTCTTCGCTTCTTCAGCGGCCGCTTTCTTGGCCTCTTCTTCAGCAGCTTTCTTGGCTTCTTCTTCAGATTTCTTCTTGGCTATATCAGCCAATTGTTTCTCTTCGGCCTTTTTGGCTTCGGCGGTCTTCTTGGCTTCATCGGCTTTCTTGGCTTCATCAGCCTTTTTTGCCTCTTCCGCTTTCTTCGTCTCGTCGGCCTTCTTGGATTCTTCGGCTTTTTGAGCCGCATCTTCCTTCTTTTGTTCCGCGGCCTTGATCGCTTCCTGCTCGATCTTTTTCTGTTCCATCTGTTCGACTTCGGTCTGGCGCGCGGCGGATTTCTTCGCCTCACCCGCAATCTTCTGATTGGTCTGGGTGGTCGCCTGACTTTTCGATTTCAGCTGGTACAAGGTCGCCTGGACAATGGGCTTGGCCGGCGGCAGCTCCGGCGTGAAGGCGAAACTGACAAACAGCATGCCGAAAACCAGCACGTGCAAGACAATCGCCCAGACACTAGGCCAGAAGTAGCTTTCCGAGGCGGACGGCTCTCGCATTTGCTGCATCAGGGTGCCTCGGTAATCAAGCCAACATTACCGACCCCGGCTTTCTGCAACCCGCCCATCGCGCCCATGACGGAGCCGTAATCGACAGTCTTGTCGCCGCGAATGAATACCTGGGTACGCTTGCCGCCTTCAGTACCGGCGCGAATGATCTTGGTCACCGCGTCAGTCATTTGCGGCAAGGTCATGGCCTTGTCCTGCTGCTTTTCGGTGTCGACTTCGCTGCCAAGGTTCCAGTAGTAGGTCTTGTCAGACTTGATCGAAATGGTCAGGACCTGAGTGTTGTTGTCCTGCGGCAAGGCTTCGCTGGAAACCTTGGGCAGATCAACTTTCACGCCCTGATTGAGCATCGGCGCGGTCACCATGAAGATGACCAGCAGTACCAGCATCACGTCGATGTAAGGCACCACGTTCATCTCGGCAACCGGCTTGCGCTTTTTGCGAGCTCGAGCGATTAAAGCCATTGGAAATTACCTGCTTATTCTTCGCTGGTGTGCACTTTGCGGTGCAGGATCGCCTGGAATTCGTCGGCGAAGGTGTAGTAACGGCCCAGCAGGGTTTCGCTGCGAGCAGCAAAACGGTTGTAAGCGATAACGGCCGGGATGGCGGCGAACAGACCGATCGCGGTAGCAATCAGTGCTTCGGCAATACCCGGGGCCACAGTGGCCAGGGTCGCTTGCTGGGCAGTTGCCAGACCACGGAAGGAGTTCATGATGCCCCAGACCGTACCGAACAGACCGATGTACGGGCTGACGGAACCGACGGTGGCGAGGAATGGCAGGCTCTGCTCGAGCTTTTCTTCCTCACGGGAGATGGCCACGCGCATGGCACGGGCCACGCCTTCCATGACTGCTTCCGGGTCAACGCCTGCCTGCTGACGCAGACGGGAGAACTCCTTGAAGCCGGCACGGAAGATCTGCTCGACGCCCGAATCCGGATCAGGGTTGCTACCGGCCTGACGGTAGAGTTTGGACAGGTCGATGCCAGACCAGAAGCGCTCTTCAAAGCTCTCCAGGGCACGTCGACCGGCGCGCAGCAAGTTGCTGCGCTGAAAAATCATGATCCATGAGGTCACCGATGCGGCTACCAGGATCAGCATTACCAGTTGCACCACGATACTGGCATTGCTGACCAGGCTCCACATGGAGGAATGGTCGACGACGTTAGCTTCCACGCTTTATCTCCTGCTTTGAGTGTGTACCCGCGCCGCTCACGTCGGCAAAGGCCGCACGTAGAGCTTCGGGAATGGCCCGGGGTTTTAAACTGTTGGTGCGCACACAGGCCACCAGAAACTGCCCTTCGCAGAGCAGCGCATTATCCGTAGCCCGCCTGACTTGCTGCTTGAAGCGCAGGCTGACCCGGTTCAATTCAATTACTTCAGCGCTTACCAGCAGTTCGTCGTCCAGTCGCGCCGGCGCGTGGTAACGCGCTTCGCTGGAATGCACGACAAACAACAGGTCCTCCCCTGCCAGCGCCGACTGGGCAAAGCCCAGCTCTCGGAGCCGCTCGGTTCGAGCCCGTTCCATAAACTTGAGGTAATTGACGTAATACACGATGCCGCCCGCATCG
This sequence comes from Pseudomonas farris, assembly GCF_019145235.1. Taxonomy (GTDB): domain Bacteria; phylum Pseudomonadota; class Gammaproteobacteria; order Pseudomonadales; family Pseudomonadaceae; genus Aquipseudomonas; species Aquipseudomonas farris. The sequence goes on from NZ_JAHSTV010000001.1 coordinate 333,951, forward strand.
GTGTCCTCGTAATAAACGCGACAACGATGTGCGAAAGGCTCAAGCCCGTTTTGCGCGCGCATACTCTAGTGCTTACTCCTCAGGTTGCCAATCCGGCCAGGCAACTGTTTTTCATTGATTCGCGGCTTTCTGGCGAAAGTACGGTCCTGGGACAGCACAAACCCCGAATAAATCAGCGCGCAAAGGTGACTAATCGTCCACGGCATCGAGGAACTCGTCTACCACGGGCATCTCGCCTAATCGTGACGGGATGTTTAAACCGAAGTGCAGGTACGCATGCCGAGTGACCACCCGCCCCCGCGGAGTGCGCATGATATAGCCCTGCTGGATCAAATATGGCTCCAGCACGTCTTCAATGGTGTGGCGTTCTTCGCTGATTGCCGCCGCCAGACTGTCCACCCCCACCGGCCCACCGTCGAACTTCTCGATCATGGTCAGCAGCAGGCGTCGGTCCTGATGGTCGAAGCCTCGCTCGTCGACATCCAGCAGGTTCAGCGCCAGGTCGGCGATCGGCTTGGTGATGTGGCCCTTGGCGCGGACCTCGGCAAAATCCCGGACCCGACGCAGCAAGCGGTTGGCGATCCGCGGCGTGCCACGGGCACGGCGGGCGATTTCGAAGGCGCCTTCCGGGTCCAGCGGCAAACCGAGAATGTTCGCCGAACGGCTGACAATCGTTGCCAGGTCGGCGGTGTTGTAGAACTCCAGGCGCTGGACGATCCCGAAACGGTCGCGCAACGGGTTGGTCAGCATGCCGGCCCGGGTGGTTGCGCCGACCAGGGTGAACGGCGGCAGATCGAGTTTGATCGAGCGCGCGGCCGGCCCTTCGCCAATCATGATGTCGAGCTGGAAATCTTCCATGGCCGGGTACAGCACTTCTTCGACGATCGGCGACAACCGATGGATCTCGTCGATGAACAGCACGTCATGGGGTTCAAGGTTGGTCAGCAACGCCGCCAAATCACCCGGACGCTCAAGGACCGGCCCCGAAGTGCTTTTGATCGACACACCCATTTCCTGGGCAATGATGTTGGCCAGGGTGGTTTTACCCAAACCCGGAGGACCGAAAATCAGCGTGTGATCCAGTGACTCATTGCGCCCGCGCGCGGCCTGGATGAACAACTCCATTTGCTCGCGAACGGTCGGCTGGCCAATGTATTCGGCCAGGCTGACGGGACGAATCGCCCGGTCCTGGACTTCCTCGCGGTCACGGGGACCTCCCGTGGCGGCGATCAGACGATCAGCTTCAATCACTTAGATCATTCCCTTAAGGGCACGACGAATCATGTCTTCACTGCTCAAACCTTTCTCCTTGATCGCGGAAATCGCCTTGCTGGCCTCCTGCGGCTTGTAGCCCAGGGAAATCAGCGCACTGACCGCGTCATTTTCGGCGGTGGCGACCGGAGGCGCATCTGGCCCACCCGGCTGGTTTGGCACCAATGCGAACATCGCTGGCACGGTTTCCCAAGCCTTGAAGCGATCCTTGAGTTCCACCAACAAACGCTCAGCCGTCTTCTTGCCCACGCCCGGCACCTTGGTCAGCGCCGAAGTGTCCTGGGACTGCACGCAACGAACCAGTTCGTCGACCTCCAGGCTCGACATCAAGGCCAGCGCCAGTTTCGGCCCCACACCATTGAGACGGATCAACTCGCGGAAAAAGTCTCGCTCGCGCTTGCCAAAGAAGCCATAGAGTAACTGCGCGTCTTCGCGTACGACCAAATGGGTGTGCAAGGTCAGTGGTTCACCGACCGACGGCAAGCGATAAAGCGTGGTCATGGGCACTTCCAGCTCATACCCCAGACCATTTACATCCAGAATCAGGTGCGGCGGCTGTTTCTCAGCCAAAGTGCCGCGCAAGCGTCCAATCACGTTTCAGATCCTTGAGCCTTGGCCAGATCAGTGCTGGCGACTGACAGAACAAGGGTTTTGCGCCGACAACACAGGCGCAAAACCCTCATTCCATAAAAAATGATTGCTGATGCTATCAGAGACGCAGGCGCCCGCCACGACTGCGTGCTGTACCCAGACCATGAGGCAACAGGCTGGAACGGGTGTGAGCGTGGCAAATCGCGATGGCCAGGGCATCCGAAGCATCGATTTGCGGCTTGCTGGTCAATTTCAGCATGTGCATGACCATCATTTGCACTTGTTCCTTGTTCGCCCCGCCGGTGCCGGTCACCGCCTGTTTGACCTGGGTCGCGGTGTATTCGGCGATTTCCAGGCTTTCCTCGGCACCGGCCACGATGGCTGCACCGCGCGCCTGACCGAGCTTGAGGGCGGAGTCAGCATTACGGGCCATGAAGACTTTTTCAATGCCCATGGTCACCGGGCCATAGGTCTGAATGACTTCGCGTACACCCCGATAGACGATTTGCAGACGCTCATGCAGCTCGCCGGAGCCCGTGCGAATGCAGCCCGACGCCACGTACACGCAGCCACGCCCGGTATCACGTACCACGCCATAACCGGTGATACGCGAACCGGGGTCGATTCCAAGAATTAAAGTCATAACGCCTGCGGGTTAGGTAAGAGCACGATATTCAATACAGCGAATAACAAATGTGGGAGCTGGCTTGCCGGCGATGGCGTAGGCACATCAAACAATGATGTAGCCTGACACGCCGCCATCGCAGGCAAGCCAGCTCCCACACTGAATCTTAGTCGCCCTTATCCGAGCTGAGCGGCGACCGACTCTGGAATGTCGGCGTTGGAATACACGTTTTGCACGTCATCCAGGTCTTCAAGCATGTCGATCAGCTTCAGAACCTTCTCGGCGCCTTCCAGGTCCAGTTCGGCACTGGTGGTCGGCAGCATGACGATTTCCGCGTCATCGCCCTTGAAGCCGGCAGCCTCCAAAGCGTTGCGCACGGAATAGAAGCCGGCGAACGAGGTAAACACGTCGATCGAGCCGTCTTCGTGGGTCACCACGTCATCGGCGTCGGCCTCCATGGCCGCTTCCATCAATGCATCTTCATCAACGCCAGGCGCGAAGGAAATCTGCCCCTTGCGTTCGAACAGATAAGCCACCGAACCGTCGGTGCCGAGGTTGCCGCCGCACTTGCTGAACGCATGGCGAACAGCCGCTGCGGTGCGGTTGCGGTTGTCGGTCATGCATTCGACCATCACCGCCACACCGCCCGGGCCGTAACCTTCGTAGGTCAGTTCGACCATGTCGTCGGTATCGGCGGCACCGGCACCACGAGCAACCGCGCGATCGATGATGTCGCGGCTCATGTTCGCACCCAGCGCTTTATCCAGCGCCAGACGCAAACGCGGGTTGGAGCCGGGATCACCGCCACCCTGACGAGCAGCAACCGTCAGTTCACGAATCCACTTGGTGAAAATCTTGCCCTTCTTGGCATCCTGACGTTCTTTGCGGTGCTTGATGTTCGCCCACTTGGAATGACCCGCCATAACTCGCTCCGAATTCTCTTTGAAACATTGCCCGCCACGCCATGATGCGCCAGCCAGCAAATAAAAATCTCGACCATTGTATAAAGAAAGGGCGCATCCGAAGATGCGCCCTTCTGGTCAGCCTTACTCAGCTTTAGGCGTTTCGCGCAGACGAATGTGCAGTTCGCGCAGTGCCTTGGCATCCACCAGACCTGGTGCCTGAGTCATGACACAGGCAGCGCTCTGGGTTTTCGGGAAGGCGATCACTTCACGGATCGACTGGGCGCCGGTCATCAGCATCACCAGACGGTCCAGACCGAAGGCCAGACCACCGTGCGGCGGCGCACCGTATTTCAGGGCGTCGAGCAGGAAGCCGAACTTCTCTTCCTGTTCCGCTTCGCTGATACCCAGCAGACGGAACACCGACTGTTGCATTTCCTTGCGGTGGATACGGATCGAACCGCCACCCAGCTCGGTGCCGTTCAGGACCATGTCGTAGGCACGGGACAGCGCGGCTGCCGGGTTGGCTTCCAATTCTTCCGGCGTGCACTTCGGCGCGGTGAACGGGTGGTGCAACGCGGTGAAGCTGCCGTCGTCGTTTTCTTCGAACATCGGGAAGTCGACGACCCACATCGGTGCCCACTCGCAGGTCAGCAGGTTCAGATCGTGACCCACCTTGATCCGCAGCGCGCCCAGGGCTTCGCTGACGATCTTGGCTTTGTCGGCGCCAAAGAACACGATGTCGCCATCGACTGCACCGACGCGATCGAGGATCACGTTGAGGTTGGCTTCCGGAATGTTCTTCACGATCGGCGACTGCAGGCCTTCAACACCGGCAGCACGATCGTTGACCTTGATGTACGCCAGGCCCTTGGCACCGTAGATGCCGACGAACTTGGTGTAGTCGTCGATCTGCTTGCGCGGCATGCTTGCCGCGCCGGGAACGCGCAAGGCGGCAACACGGCATTTCGGGTCGTTGGCAGGGCCGCTGAACACCTTGAAGTCGACTTCTTTCAGTTGATCGGCAACGTCAACCAGTTCCAGCGGGTTACGCAGGTCCGGCTTGTCGGAACCGTAACGACGCATGGCCTCTTCGAAGGTCATGTGCGGGAAGTCGCCGAACTCCAGGTCCAGCACCTCCTTGAACAGGTTGCGGATCATTTGTTCGGTGATGCCCATGATCTCTTTTTCATCGAGGAAGCTGGTCTCGATGTCGATCTGGGTGAATTCCGGCTGACGGTCGGCGCGCAGATCTTCGTCGCGGAAGCACTTGGCGATCTGGTAGTAACGGTCGAAGCCGGCGACCATCAGCAGCTGCTTGAACAGCTGTGGCGATTGCGGCAAGGCGAAGAAGCTACCTGCGTGAGTACGGCTCGGCACCAGGTAGTCGCGAGCGCCTTCTGGCGTGGCGCGGGTCAGAATCGGCGTCTCGACATCGAGGAAGCCGTTTTCGTCCAGGAAGCGACGGATGCTGGTCGTCATGCGCGAACGCAGACGCAGCTTCTCGAGCATTTCCGGGCGACGCAGGTCAAGGAAGCGATAACGCAGGCGGGTTTCTTCGCCGACGTCGGAGAACTCGTTGAGCGGGAACGGCGGGGTTTCCGCTTCGTTCAATACTTCCAGCTCGTAGCCCAGCACTTCGATCATGCCCGACGCCATGTTGGCGTTGGTGGCACCGGCCGGACGCAGGCGAACCTTGCCGGTGATCTTGACCACGTATTCGCTGCGCACGCGATCGGCGGCGGCGAAGGATTCAGCGCGGTCCGGGTCGAACACCACCTGGGCCAGACCGTCACGATCACGGATATCGAGGAAAATCACCCCACCGTGGTCACGGCGACGGTGAACCCATCCGCAAAGGGTAATTTCCTGGCCTTCCAGGCTTTCGTTCAGTTGGCCGCAATAATGGCTGCGCATCATGGTAGTGGTTTCACTTCTCGTAATTCGAAATTCGGTTGGAGGTCTTGCCGCACCCCCACACTTAAATAAGGTGCCAGATGATGCAAGAGCTCACGCGTGTCATTCAGCCCGGGCGCTAGACCCTAGTCAGCTTTGTCGCCACCGGCCAGATTCTTCTTGGAACCGGTCTTGAAGTCGGTTTCGTACCAGCCGGTGCCGCTGAGGCGGAAGCCCGGCATGGACAGCATCTTTTTAAGCTCTGGCGCCTGGCAGGCAGGGCAGTCGACCAGCGGTGCTGCGCTGATCTTTTGAATGGCTTCCAACTGATGACCACAGGAAGCACATTGATAGTCGTACATCGGCATGGGGGTTGTCTCGGCGATCAGATTGCTACCGCGCATGCTGGGCTTTGCGGCAAAGGGCGGGATTATATCCATTAAATGCAGCCTGTGCAGCCGTAAGACTGCACAGACCGACACTCGACCCGATCAACCACCAACCGCTAAGCAATGACGAGGCAACTTCCCTCCTTCAGGCTGTGCACGACGCAGACCACGCGCACCAGCCCGGTGAAGTTCTTCACCCCGCCATGACGCAGATGCACTTCGCGATCCACGTGGGACAACAGCGCACTGACCGAGCAGCAATTGACCTTGGCCATATCACCCAAAATATCCCAATAGACCTGCTCCAGCCGCAAACAGGTCGCAAAGCCATTCAAACGCACTGACCGGGACAATGGCTGGGCCAGGCCCATATCGAATTCGCTGACTAATGAATCAATCCTTACCTCCTTGAGTGGACCGACCCTCCCCTCGTTTCGCCTGTCTTCATGAACCATACCGTTGACACTCCTTTGCCATCCTTGCTGCTTATAAGAGTCATATTCCGTTTCCTTATAAAAGCGCAGGCGCACCGGCATATCCAGATGACTTTATGACCATCAACGTAGGATAAGCCAACAACGGAGGGGAGATCATGGAGCACGTCCTAGGCCGGACGTTTTCCCACAGGTACTGACGCAACATCACTCAAGGAAAAGGCAATAGATCCGAGGAACACTGCGCGCGAACAACACTCAGCAAGCGTCATTCGCCCACCGGCCAGTGGAAAGCACCGCTGGACTGCCTGATTTGAGTAGCCGCGGGCTTTGCTGTTAAATAGGCAGTGTGTCGCTACCGCCTATTTTCCGGGGGTTGCGCATAGGCTGATACCGGGTACGTGTCCAACGCCTCTTATTGTTCTGAAGCGAACCGTGCTCCATCAGCTCTTCCTTGTGATCCGTCTTAACGTGAGTTAATCAAAATGTTGAAAATCGTCCACCTGCTAATGGGCGCAGCAGCCCTGCTGCTGTCCTTCATCCCTAGCCTGCGATCCGAAGCGGTACCTTACCTGCAACAACCTGATGCGCTGTACCTGGCCTTTTTCGGCCTGCTCAACCTCACCCTTGCACCTGTTATCCCTTACTGGAACAAAGGCCCGCGTCATCAACTGCAAAACCTGGTCAGTGCCCTGCTGGTTCTGGCTGTCGTGCTGCAAACCCTGACGCTGATCGCCCCGATGCCTGTCATCGCCGGTCAACCTGCCGTTCTGTTCAGTCTGGTCGTTGCCCTGATCGCCATTTTTCTGCACCTGGCCGTCAGCTTCTACAAATCTTCACCGGCCGCCGCTTCGCCAAGCTATGACATGAGCAACCGCGATACTGGCACCGTTAAATGGTTCAACACCTCCAAAGGCTTCGGCTTTATTTCCCGTGATTCCGGTGATGATATTTTTGTGCACTTCCGGGCAATTCGCGGTGAAGGCCACCGTGTTCTGGTCGAAGGCCAGCGCGTGGAGTTCTCTGTCATGAACCGTGACAAAGGCCTGCAAGCCGAAGATGTGATCGCCGCCCTGCCGCGTCGCTGACTCCAAGGCTAAAAAAAACCGCGAACAGCCCAGGCTGTTCGCGGTTTTTTTATGACCTGCTTTTCTCTAACGTAGCTCACTAATGCGGCTCAGTAATGCGGCGGTGGCGCCTCTTCTTCGAAGGACTCGAACTGACCGGCCATTTCCTCTTGCCGCTTGAGCAATGCGGCCATTTGCAGTTGCAGGCGTTCCACTGCGCGCTGCTGCGTCGCCAGCACATCACTCAATGCCTGGATGGTGTCATCCTGAAATGCCAACTGGCTTTCCAGATCGGTAACGCGTTCTTCCAGGCTCATGACTCAACCCTCCAGAAACGTGAAGTCATCGGTCAACACCAGACGCAGCCGTTCGCGAATCGTCGCGATCTGCTCTGGATTATAGGGTAAAGCCTGCTGCTTGCCCCAGACCGGGGCTGGCCAGGCAGCGTCCTCACGCTTGCGCACAATCACATGCATGTGCAGCTGACTGACTACATTACCCAAGGCCGCGACGTTCAACTTATCCGCATCGAACGAGTCCTTGAGCATTTCCGCCAGCGCGGTTGTTTCTTGCCACAGCTGCTGTTGATCTGCGACATCTAACTGAAATATCTCACTGATATCCTCGCGGCGTGGCACGAGGATGAACCATGGGTAGTTCGAATCATTGGACAATAGCAACCGGCAGAGCGGGAAATCGCCAATCGGCAACGTGTCTTGTTGAAGTCGTGGATCTAAAGCGAACACAGCGCGCACTCCCCTCTGGTGATCTTTTTTCAGCTTAGCGCCCATACCAAAAGACGGCGCGCCAAGCGACAGGACGGCAGCATACCTGCGAACGCCATGCGCTTCACGACGAACTGCCACCTGCAGCGTCCTCCGGACGCCCCGACATGAGCCATTTTGATCCGGCATGCACCATGACAGAACCAGCCCCCGCACAAAAAATGCCGAAATGACCGATAAACAACGGACTGCTCGATTCGATCACAAAGCGACACTGTGTGAATTCGGTACAGCAATTGAAATTTTTTGCACCAAAACCGCACAACGCGTCTACGCTCAGTGCGTCAGCATCCGCTAACTACTCACTGACGGGGTGAACCGGTAACGTTTTTGGTTGTCGCCCCCACTGGTTCGATGTGGTAAACACGATGCGAAGCATGGCGTCAAGCTCAAGAAAAACGAGCTTGAGCCCCCCGGTTTTATGGGGTTTTTACAGCAGCAGGCAGGCCTTTGGAAAAAAACAGCAACAGAATTTCGATTTGTGCACGCTTGTTGCATTCACACCTATATCGTCTATAAGGCGTCCGCTGGAAGTGGAAGCCTTAAGGCCAATAAAAACAGTGGCAGGATTGCCCGATGGAGATTCAAGTGCAGGACCAGGGACTCTTTTTTACCGATGCTCAAGCGATGGAAAACAGCGCTAAAGTTGTCAGTCCGATTGCGTCGGGATTGTGAATTTGCGACATCTACCCAGCCATTTGCGACAGGGTCATAAAGAAGCTGAAAGGTTAGATGCGCAAGTATCGCCAACATGGTCGGCGTGATATAAGTTTGCGCCGACACAAAAAGAAAGAGCCGCCCGGATAATAAAACAGGCGGGACGGCAGTACTCTTCTAAAAACCAAAGGAGCAAATCACGATGCGCGTGATGAAGTGGAGCATGATCGCACTGGCTGTTGCAGCTGGTACCTCTCAGTTCGCAGTGGCGTCTTCTCAAGATGACTCCAAGGGTTTCTTCGGCGACCAGAGCTTGAAACTCAAAACCCGTTTTGAGTACATGAACCGTGATTTCAAGAACGGTGCACGTAACAACGCAGACTCCGGCTATCGTCAGGAGTCCGGTATCAGCCAGTTGCTCACTTACGAGTCGGGCTTCACTCAAGGCACAGTAGGCTTCGGTCTCGATGCCATGGCAATGGGCGCGGTCAAACTTGATGGCGGTTCGGGCCACCGTGGTACCGGTCTGTTCGCAGTCGATAGCGATAACAACCCTGAAAAATCCCAGGGCAAGATTGGCGGTGCAGTAAAACTGCGTCTTTCCGACACCGTGCTGAAATACGGCCAGCAGTTTGTTGCCAGCCCAGTATTCGCTACTGACGACAGCCGTATGCTGCCAGAAGTTGCTACCGGTACCCTGATCACTTCCAAAGAGATCAAAGGCCTGGAACTGACCGCCGGTCGCTTCACCGCTCTGAGCAAACAAACCGGCATGGCTCGCGACAGCATCGGCGGCCTGCCAGATGAAGATGGTAATCACGGCAAAGGCCTGAGCAACGGCATCAACATCTTCGGTGCCAGCTACTCTTTCACTGATAACTTCACCGGTGCTGTGGCTGCGTCGGATGCTGAAGACTACTTCAAAAAATACTACGTCAACCTGAACTACACCCTGCCAATCAACGACGATCAGTCCCTGAACTTCGACTTCAACGGTTATAAAACCAAAGGCGATGACCGCGGCGATCAGGTTGACGCCATTGGCGACGGCACCCTCGGCGTAGACAACAATCTGTGGTCCCTGGCCGCTGCCTATAGCATCGGTGCCCACAAGTTCACCGTTGCTCACCAACGCTCCAGCGGCGACAACGCTTACTACTATGGCGTTGACGGCAACAGCACTATCTTTGTAGCCAACTCCATTCAGATCTCCGACTTCGTAGGTCGCGACGAGCGCTCCTGGCAGGCTCGCTACGACCTGAACATGAAGACCTACGGTGTACCGGGTCTGAGCTTCATGACCCGTTACGTAATGGGTGATCACATCACCACCAACGGTCTGGGCGAAGGCAAAGAAAACGAGTGGAACGTTGAGTCCAAGTACGTTATGCAGGAAGGTCCAGCCAAAGACCTGTCGTTCCGCGTACGTTTCGCCAACTATCGCTCGAACGGCGCTTACAGCGGCTATGCATCTGACAACTACGACACCCGTGTAATCATCGAGTACCCACTGAGCATTTTGTAATTCAGCGGGAGTACGATAGCTACACCAGCAACAAACAAAAACCGCTTACCTGATTCCAGGTGAGCGGTTTTTTTGTATCCACTACATACCAGCGCCAACACAACTTCTTAAATAGCAAGCTAACTAGTTTAAACCTGACCTCATCGCCAGGTTATATCCGAGACGTTATTGCGGCACAGTTTCCTGAACCATACGAATAACTCGCTGCGGAAACGGAATATCGATACCGGCTGTTTTCAAACGGTCACGCGATTGTTCGTTAAACATGAACATCACATTCCAATAGTCAGCGGTCTTCACCCACACCCGCAGGGAAACAGTAATCGAACTGTCGCCCAGCGTGGAAATCACGGCTTCCGGTGCCGGATCAGCCAATACACGCGGGTCCTTGGCCAATTCCAGCAATACTTCACGGGCCTTTTGCAAATCCGCCTCGTAAGCCACACCTACGTCAAATACCACCTTGCGGGTCGGCTGACGGTTGGTGTTGGTGATAATGCCGTTCGACAGATTGCCGTTAGGCACGATGATGGTTTTGTTATCGCCGGTACGCAGTACGGTGTGGAAGATCTGGATGCTGTCGACAGTACCGGCAACACCTTGAGCTTCGATCCAGTCACCAATACGGAACGGGCGGAACAACAGAATCAGCACGCCGCCAGCGAAGTTCGCCAGGCTACCCTGCAAGGCCAGACCGATCGCCAGGCCGGCTGCACCGATGGCTGCGACGAACGAAGTAGTTTCCACACCGATCATCGACGCTACGCTGACGATCAGCAGAACCTTGAGGATGATGTTCGCCAGGCTGCTGATGAAACCTTGCAGCGCCAGGTCGGCATTACGCAACGCCAGCAGGCCGCCAAGCTTTTGCGTGACTTTGTTGATCAGCCACCAGCCGATGGCCAGGGTAATCACCGCCAGCAGCACGCGGCTGCCGTATTCCATGATCATCGGAATCCAGGCTTGGGATGCCTTGACCAGGTTGTCCACTTCAGCATTCAAATCCATCTTTTTTCTCCTGATTTCCGGCTACCCGGCACGCAAAAAATGAGCGGCAGAAAGACCGAACCCGTGGGGGATTCAATCGTTTCTGCCGTTGCTTGGGCCTCGGACGTCGAAAACGCCAAGAGGTTCCCGCTTGAAAAGTCAGTCGCGGAAGTTGTTGAACTGCAGCGGCATGTCGAACGTCTTGGCGCGCAGGGCGGCAATCGCTTCCTGCAAATCGTCACGTTTCTTGCCGGTGATGCGCACTTGCTCGCCCTGAATGGCGGCCTGGACCTTGAGCTTGGCGTCTTTGACGTGAGCGACGATTTTCTTCGCCAGCTCTTTGTCGATGCCTTCCTTGAGGACCGCTTCCTGCTTCATCAACTTGCCCGATGCGTAGGCATCCTTGACTTCAAGGCACTGCACGTCGATCTTGCGCTTGACCAAGGCCAGCTTGAGGATCTCGATCATCGCTTCGAGCTGGAAATCGGCTTCCGCGGTCAGGTTGACGGTCAGGTCCTTTTCCTTGAACTCGAAGGTGCCTTTGCCTTTCAGGTCATAACGACGATCGAGTTCCTTGACGGCGTTCTCGACCGCGTTGGTGACTTCGTGTTTGTCCAGTTCGGATACCACGTCGAACGACGGCATGTAATCTCTCCAATAAAAAGGCACGCTCGATAACGATGGAGCGCGCTTGGCTTGCGGTTAAAATCGGGCTCATTATAACGGGTCTTTTCCAACCGATACTGCGAGCCTCACATGCCAGCGACAAACCGGGCAAAAAGCTGATGTCTACCCCTTGGCATATTCTCGGCGCCGGCAGCCTCGGCACCCTTTGGGCCACACGTCTGGCGCGCGCTGACGTGCCGGTCAGGCTGATCGTGCGGGACGCGACACGCTTACAGGCCTATCAGACGGCTGGCGGGTTGACGCTGGTCGAACATGGCGAAGCGCAGCTGTATCCGGTGCCCGGCGAAACGGCCGACAGCGGCGAGCCCATCAGCCGTCTGCTGGTGGCCTGCAAAGCCTACGATGCCGAGAAAGCCGTCGCCCAACTCGCCCACCGTCTGACACCCAACGCCGAACTGATCCTGTTGCAGAATGGCCTTGGCAGTCAGGACGCGGTTGCCGCGCTGGTGCCTCAGGCGCGCTGCATCTTCGCATCCAGCACCGAAGGCGCGTTTCGCGATGGCGACTGGCGGGTAGTGTTCGCCGGCCACGGCTACACCTGGCTGGGGGACGTCGGCCATCCAGTGGCACCGATCTGGCTGGAGGACTTGAGCGCCGCCGGTATTCCCCATGAATGGAGCACGGACATCCTCACAAGGCTGTGGCGAAAACTGGCGCTCAATTGTGCGATCAACCCGCTGACCGTGCTGCACGAATGCCGCAACGGCGGTTTGCAGCAACACCATTGCGAAGTCGCCACCCTGTGCGCCGAGCTCACCGAGCTGCTTGAGCACTGCGGCCAACCGGCAGCGGCGGAAAATCTCCGGGAGGAAGTCGAACGGGTGATCCAGGCCACCGCGGCCAATTTCTCCTCGATGTACCAGGACGTCGCGAATCAGCGCCGCACCGAAATCAGCTACCTGTTGGGCCATGCCTGCAAAGTCGCGTCGCGGCATCAGTTGAACTTGCCCCACCTCAATCAATTACAGCAGCGCTTGATCGCCCATCTGCGCAGCCTTGGATTGCCCAGCGACTGAGCAGCGGCTACGCTGGCCACTTGTTCCTTTTCAGCGATGAACCTGATGCCATTGCGCCAGCGCCTTGAAAACCTTCCAGTCGGCCAGAAACTGCTGGCCGCCCTGCTGGTGCTGTTGACCACCGTTTTACTGGTCGCCAACCTGACCTTTATCAGCGCCGCTTATTACATCTCCCAGGAAAGCATGGCCCCCCAGGCCTTGCAGACCATCGGCCGACTGGTGTCCAACCCGAGCCTGATCTCCGAAGCCCTGAAGTCGCCGCAAACCGCCGAGCGCCTGCTCAACGAACTCAGCAGCTATACGCCGCTGCGTGCAGCAGCGCTCTATGACGGTAAAGGCGTGCGTCTGGCGCAATTGCAACACGGCGACAAGCTGAACCTGCCGGAGCACTACCGGCACCTCGAAGCGTGGCAAGCCACGGAGTTTCGCAGCAATCAAGTGATTACCCTGCCCCGTCCCGGCGTTGCGCCGGGGCACTTGCTGCTGGTGGCCAGCAGCGAGTTGCCGATGGCGTTCTACACCGGGACCCTGACCGCCAGCCTGGGGATTCTGATCTTCAGCGTGCTGTTATGGCTGGTGATTGCCCGGCAGATCAAACGCCTGATTACCCGGCCGATCCATCAGCTCGAAGAGTTGTCCCGGCAAGTCACCCGGGAAGAGAACTATGCCTTGCGCGCCTCTCGCGGCAACCACGACGAAATCGGTAGCCTCGCCGAAGCGTTCAACACCATGCTCTCGCGCATCGAGGCTCGGGAGCAACAACTCAAGCGCGCCCGCGACGATTCCCAAGCCGCTTACGATCAGGCCCAGGGGCTGGCCGAAGAGACCCGTCACACCAACCGCAAGCTGGAACTGGAAGTTCAGGTGCGCAGCAAGATCGAGAAAAAACTCACCGGTTTCCAGAACTACCTCAACAGCATCATCGACTCCATGCCGTCGGCACTGATCGCCCTCGACGAGCAGCTCTACGTGACTCAGTGGAATCAGGAAGCCAGCGCCCTGTCCGGTACGCGTCTCGACGAAGCCTTGAACCAGCCGATCTTCCTCGCCTTCGAACCGCTCAAACCGTTCCTGCCGCAACTCAGGCAAACCGTCGAGCAGCACACAGTGGCGAAGATCGAACGTGTTACCTGGCTCAAGGACGAAGAGCCCCGGCATTACGCCCTGACGTTCTACCCGTTGATGGGGGGGGCCGGGCGCGGCGTGGTAATCCGGATCGATGACATCACTCAGCGTCTGTCCCTGGAAGAAATGATGGTGCAGTCGGAAAAAATGCTCTCGGTCGGCGGCCTCGCCGCCGGCATGGCTCACGAGATCAATAATCCACTGGGCGCAATCCTGCACAACGTGCAGAACATACGTCGGCGCCTGTCACCCGATCTGCCGAAAAACCTCGAGCAAGCCGAGCAACTGGGCATTGAGCTGGAAACGGTCAACCAGTACTTGAAAGCTCGCGAAGTGCCGCAGTTACTCGATGGCATTCAACAGGCTGGCGCCCGGGCGGCAAAAATCGTGACCCACATGCTCAGCTTCAGCCGCCGCAGTACCCGGCAGATGGCTCCCTGCGATTTGCCGGCGCTGATCGATCAAGCGGTGGAAATCGCCGGCAACGACTTCGACCTGGCCATCGGTTTCGACTTCAAGGGTCAGGCGATCATTCGGCAGTTCGATCCAGCACTGGGCCCGGTGCCCGGCACCGCCAACGAACTGGAACAAGTGCTGCTCAACCTGCTGAAAAACGCCGCGCAAGCCATTCACCAGCGTACCGACGATCGCGAACCGGGGCGGATCATTCTGCGTACAAAACTGAATCCGCCGTGGGCGGAAATTCAGGTCGAGGACAACGGCATCGGCATGAGCGAGAACGTGCGCAAACGCACGTTCGAGCCGTTCTTCACCACCAAGGAAATCGGTCAGGGCACCGGCCTTGGCCTCTCGGTCTCGTATTTCATCATCACCAACAACCACAAAGGCCAGATGGAAGTGCAATCGACGCCGGGCCAAGGTACCTGTTTCACCTTGCGCCTGCCGTTGTCGGGCACTCCGGTGGTTTCTCAAGAACTCAATCAGCTGTCGAGGTAACCATGGGCTTTCGCTTGTCGAAGATTTACACCCGCACTGGCGACAAAGGCGAAACCGGGCTCGGCGATGGCCGCCGGGTGCCCAAGGACCATCCGCGCATCGAGGCCATTGGCGAGGTCGATACGCTGAACAGCCAGGTGGGTGTGCTGTTGGCCGGGTTGGCGGCGCAAAGTGATACGTATCCGGGGTTGAACGAAGTAATCGAGGTGTTGGCGCCCTGCCAACATCGGTTGTTCGACCTGGGTGGCGAACTGGCGATGCCGGTTTATCAGGCACTGAACACGGCAGAAGTCGAGCGACTGGAAGCGGCGATCGATGTGTGGAATGAAGAGTTGGGACCACTGGAGAATTTCATTCTGCCTGGCGGTTCGGCGCTGATTGCCCAGGCTCATGTATGCCGCTGCCTGGCACGTAGCGCCGAGCGGCGCTGTCAGCAGTTGAATGCGATCGAGCCGTTGGCCGGGGTTGGCTTGGCGTATATCAATCGGTTGTCGGATTTGTTGTTTGTGGCGGCACGGTTGATTGCCAAGCGTCAGGGGATTACCGAGATTTTGTGGCAAGCGGCAGCGAAACCCGGGGTTTAATCAGGAAGATGTTTTTCGTCTGATCAGCAGCCTTCGCGAGCAAGCCCGCTCCCACATTCGATCGCATTTCTTCAGGAAGAACTCGGTCAACTGTGGGAGCGGGCTTGCTCGCGAAGGGGCCAGTGGCTACACAGAAGAATCAGGCCAAAACGCCCGAATCCCCGCCACACCCTGCGCGCCCGCCTCCCAGGCTTTCTGCCGCTCTGCCGGGCCCACCCCACCGAGCAAAAACACCGGTTTGCTGAAGCCCTCGATCAAAGTCGAAGCCTGCTCCCAACCCAATGGCAACGCATCCGGATGAGTCTGTGTCGGCTGTACCGGCGACAGGGTCACGAAGTCCACGCCCATCTGCTCGGCCAACGCCAGTTCCTCAGCATTGTGGCAGGACGCTGCCAACCAGCGCGACGCCGGTAGCGGTCGCCCCGCTGCCGCGTACTTGCGCAACTGCGCCGACGTGATGTGCCAACCGGCAGACGGGAAATCCCCCAGCCATTCAAACGGCCCTTTGATCATCAACTGCGCCTTGCCGGCACACAGCCCCGCCGCGTCCACCGCCAGATCACGGTATTGCGGGTCGTAGCCGTTGGGTGCGCGCAATTGAATCAGCTTGATGCCACCAGCGATGGCTTTCTGGATACCGCGCAGCAAGGCCGGGGTTTCCAGGCCGTCCGGGGTGATCAGGTAGTCGCCGGGCAAGCGAGCAGCGGCGACGATCGGCTGGTTGGCGGCCGGAAATTCGTAATCCACCAGCTCCCGTGCGGTCACCCAAGCCAAAGGCTGACCTTCGGCGCCATGGGGTTCGCCGGTAAACGCCGAGACTTCCCAGACATCCAGCAACACCTGCTTGTCCGGGTAATCGTGGCGGACCTTGATCATCGGCCGCGCGGTGTTGACCACAATGCCCAACTCTTCGTGAAGCTCGCGGGCCAGGGCCGTTTCGACGGACTCGTCATCCTCGACCTTGCCCCCGGGGAACTCCCACAAACCGCCCTGATGCTGGGTGTCGGCACGGCGGGCAATGAGGATCTTGCCGCTGCTATCGCGGATAACCGCGGCTGCTACATGGACTCGTTTCACCGCTCTATTTCCTCCAGACCCGCCTTCCGCCAAGCCTTGAAGGCTGGCCATTGGTAGATGGTTTCGACATAGGCCGCATCGGCCTCGGGTAGCTTCAGCTGATAGGTGCGCAGGCGTACGGCGATCGGTGCAAAAAACGCATCGGCCAGGGTCGCGCCGCCAAACAGGAACGGGCCGGTTTCAGTCGCGACGGCACGACATTCAGCCCACAATGCCAGCATGCGCTCGATTTCAGCCTGAACCTCAGGCGGGGTCGGCGACAGTGGCGCATCGTGGCTCAGGTCGAACGGCATATTGCTGCGCATGGCGAAAAAACCGCTGTGCATCTGTGCGCACGCCGAACGCGCCTGGGCACGGGCGGCAGTGTCTTTAGGCCACAGGCCGGCATCGGGAAATTGTTCGGCCAGGTATTCGGCAATCGCCAGAGAATCGGCGACGGTGCCGTGTTCGGTTTTCAGCAGCGGGACTTTCCCGGTCGGCGAATGCTTGAGCACGCGCTCGCGAGTGTCCGGCTGGTTCAGCTTGATCAGTTCTTCGGTGTAGGACACGCCGGTCAGGTCGAGGGCCAGTGCGGCGCGCAGGGACCAGGAGGAATACAGTTTGTCGCCGATGATCAGGTGGAGGCTCATGTTCGGGACCTTTTGATAGGGGGATGGACCAGAATCTTTGGTGTCTGGTCGGCCGCCTTCGCGAGCAAGCCCGCTCCCACAGTTGACCGAGTTCTTCCGGAAGAAATGCAATCGAATGTGGGAGCGGGCTTGCTCGCGAAGGACGCGACTCGGTCCGGACCTTATTTACGTACGGTACTCAGCGTTGATCTTCACGTATTCGTGGGACAGGTCAGTGGTCCAGATGGTTTCGCTGCAATCGCCGCGACCCAGCTCGATGCGGATGGTGATTTCTTCCTGCTGCATCACCGCCGCGCCCTGGGCTTCGGTGTAGGTGGCAGAGCGAGCGCCACGGCTGGCGATGCACACGTCGCCGAGGAACACGTCGATCTTGCTCACGTCCAGGTTCGGTACGCCGGCACGGCCCACGGCGGCCAGAATGCGACCCCAGTTCGGGTCGGAGGCGAACAACGCGGTCTTGATCAGCGGCGAGTGGGCCACGGTGTAACCGACGTCCAGGCACTCCTGGTGATTGCCGCCGCCGTTGACTTCCACGGTGACAAACTTGGTCGCGCCTTCGCCGTCGCGCACGATGGCCTGGGCCACGTCCATGCAGACTTCGAACACCGCTTGTTTCAGCAAAGCGAACAGCGGACCGCTCGCTTCAGTGATTTCCGGCAGTGCAGCCTGACCGGTGGCGATCAGCATGCAGCAGTCGTTGGTCGAGGTGTCGCCGTCGATGGTGATGCGGTTGAACGACTTGTTGGCGCCGTCCAGCAGCAGGTTTTGCAGCACGTCGCGGGAGACTTTGGCGTCGGTGGCGATGTAGCCAAGCATGGTCGCCATGTTCGGGCGGATCATGCCCGCGCCTTTGCTGATGCCGGTGACGGTGATGGTCACGCCGTCATGCTGGAACTGGCGGCTGGCGCCCTTTGGCAGGGTGTCAGTGGTCATGATGCCGGTAGCGGCGGCTTCCCAGTTGTTGACCGACAGGTCGTCGAGGGCGGCTTGCAGCGCGCCTTCGATTTTTTCGACCGGCAGCGGCTCGCCGATCACACCGGTGGAGTACGGCAGCACCAGGCTTGCATCGACACCGGTCAGCTCAGCCAGTTTGGCGCAAGTGCGCTCGGCGGCAGCAAGGCCTGGCTCGCCGGTGCCGGCGTTGGCATTGCCGGTGTTGGTCAGCAGGTAACGTACCGGGCCTTGCACACGTTGTTTGGCCAGGATTACGGGAGCGGCGCAAAAGGCGTTCAGGGTGAACACGCCCGCCACTGTGGAACCTTCGGCACAGCGCATGACCACGACATCCTTGCGCCCCGGGCGCTTGATACCGGCCGAGGCGATACCGAGTTCAAAACCGGCAACCGGGTGCAACGTTGGCAAAGGACCAAGACCAACAGCCATGAATGCGCTCCTTAAAAAGTAGTGTCTGCACCGTCATTACCCCGTTCTTTTAACGTGGCGCGGTGGTTTAAATGGCAAAACGCCGCGACGGCATAAGCCGGTCGCGGCGCGGGTATTTCAGCGTATGAAACGGGTTTACTGGATCTGCCCGTGGCAATGCTTGTACTTCTTGCCCGAACCGCAGTAGCACAGCTCGTTACGGCCCAGCTTCTGCTCGTTGCGTACCGGTGCGGTGGCGAGGGCTACATCGACCTCTTCACCCAACACTTCCGGTTGCTCCAGGCCAGGTGCTTCGTCGTGCTGGAACTGCATGCGCGCAGCCAGTGCCTCGGCTTCCTGGCGCAGGCGAGCTTCTTCTTCGATCGGGTCTTCGCGGCGAACCTGAACGTGCGACAACACACGGATCGAGTCGCGTTTGATCGAATCCAGCAACTCGGAGAACAAGGTGAAGGACTCGCGCTTGTATTCCTGCTTCGGGTTCTTCTGCGCATAACCACGCAAGTGGATGCCGTGACGCAGGTGGTCCATGGTCGACAGGTGGTCTTTCCACAGATCGTCCAGTACGCGCAGAACGATTTGCTTCTCGAAGGTGCGCAGTGCTTCGGCACCGGCCTGGTCTTCTTTCTCGTTGTACGCGGCGATCAGCTCGTTCATCAGCTTCTCGCGCAGGGTCTCCTCGTAGAGGTGATCGTCTTCGTCCAGCCATTGCTGGATCGGCAACGCCACGCCGAAGTCGCTCTGCAGCGCTGCTTCCAGACCGGCCACGTCCCACTGCTCTGGCAGCGATTGCGGTGGAATGTGTGCGCTGACGGTTGCGTTGAGCACGTCCTGACGGAAATCGGCGATGGTTTCGCCAATGTTGTCAGCGGCCAACAAACTGTTACGCATGTGATAGATCACTTTACGTTGTTCGTTGTTGACGTCGTCGAACTCGAGCAGTTGTTTACGGATATCGAAGTTACGGCCTTCAACCTTGCGCTGAGCCTTCTCGATGGCGTTGGTCACCATGCGGTGCTCGATCGCTTCACCGGACTGCATGCCCAGCGCCTTCATGAAGTTCTTCACCCGGTCAGAGGCGAAGATGCGCATCAGGCTGTCTTCCAGCGACAGGTAGAAACGGCTGGAACCGGCGTCGCCCTGACGACCGGCACGACCGCGCAACTGGTTGTCGATACGGCGCGATTCGTGACGCTCGGAAGCGATCACCTGCAAACCGCCCGACTCCAGCACTTGCTGGTGGCGTTTCTGCCAGTCGGCCTTGATCTGGGCAATCTGCTCAGGGGTCGGGTCTTCCAGCGAAGCCACTTCCACTTCCCAGTTACCGCCCAACAGGATGTCGGTACCACGACCGGCCATGTTGGTGGCGATGGTCAGTGCGCCCGGACGACCGGCCTGAGCAATGATTTCGGCTTCTTTTTCGTGGAACTTGGCGTTCAGAACCTTGTGTTCGATGCCTTCCTTCACGAGCAGGCTGGACATATGCTCGGACGTTTCGATGGTGGCGGTACCCACCAACACCGGACGGCCCTGAGTCATGCACTCCTTGATGTCGTTGATGATCGCCGCGTATTTCTCTTCGGCGGTCAGGAACACCAGGTCGTTGTAGTCTTTACGTGCCAACGGTTTGTTTGGCGGAATCACCATGACCTGCAGGCCATAGATCTGGTGGAATTCAAACGCTTCGGTGTCTGCGGTACCGGTCATGCCGGATAGCTTGTTGTACAGACGGAAGTAGTTCTGGAACGTGGTCGACGCCAGGGTCTGGCTCTCGGCCTGAATGTTCAGGTTTTCCTTGGCTTCGATGGCCTGGTGCAAACCTTCGGACAAACGGCGACCCGGCATGGTACGGCCGGTGTGTTCGTCGACCAGCACGACCTGGCCGTCTTGCACGATGTATTCGACGTTGCGGTTAAACAGCTTGTGCGCGCGCAGGCCGGCATAAACGTGGGTCAGCAGACCGAGGTTATGCGCCGAATACAGGCTCTCGCCTTCAGCCAGCAGGCCGACACGGGTCAGCATGTCTTCGATGAACTGGTGACCGGCTTCGTTGAGTTCGACCTGACGGGTCTTCTCGTCCACGGTGTAGTGGCCAGCCTTGGTGACTTCGCCTTCGACTTCTTCGACGTGCAATTCCAGCTGCGGGATCAGTTTGTTGATCTCGATGTACAGCTTGGAGCTGTCCTCGGCCTGACCGGAGATGATCAGCGGGGTACGGGCTTCGTCGATGAGGATGGAGTCGACTTCGTCGATCACGGCAAAATTGAGTTCGCGCTGGAATTTTTCTTCCATGCTGAACGCCATGTTGTCGCGCAGGTAGTCGAAACCGAATTCGTTGTTGGTGCCGTAGGTGATGTCGGCGGCGTAAGCGGCGCGCTTCTCTTCCGGCGGCTGGAATGGGGTGACCACGCCGACCGTCATGCCGAGGAATTCGTAGAGCGGACGCATCCAGTTGGCGTCACGGCGGGCCAGGTAGTCGTTCACCGTCACAACGTGCACGCCCTTGCCGGACAGCGCGTTGAGGTAAACGCCCAGTGTTGCCACCAGGGTCTTGCCTTCACCGGTACGCATTTCCGCGATCATGCCTTCATGCAAGGTCATGCCGCCGATCAGCTGGACATCGAAGTGGCGCATACCCATGACGCGCTTACCGGCTTCGCGGGCGACCGCAAAGGCTTCGGGCAGCAGTTTGTCGAGGGTTTCCCCTTTGGCGAGGCGGGCCTTGAACTCGTCGGTCTTGGCACGCAATTGATCGTCCGAAAGGGCCACCATTTGCTCTTCGAAGGCATTGACGAGCTGCACCGTCTTGAGCATGCGTTTGACTTCACGCTCGTTCTTGCTTCCAAAAAGTTTCTTTAACAAAGGCGCAAACATATCGGCAGGATCTTCCACACTAAAGGGATGGAGGGCGGCCCCGAGAGTCGCCCGTGCAGCCCTCATGGCCGCATGCGAACGAGTATTCTACCCGGAAACGATGGTGAGGAAAGTGGCGTTATTCCACGATGCATGCACTGCGCTGTGACGGGGCTCACTTAAAATAAGGGCTTTTTGCTGAACTTCAACCCATCGAGGGCACAAGTTACTCGTTGATTTAATGGGTAAAGCGCTCGCAAAGCAATGGGTCGGGGGCAACGGGTGCTTTCTGTTACCATGGCCACTCTGTTACTTCAGGTGTTCGATCATGGCATTTCGCCCTCTCACGGCCAGAGCACCCGCCGTTCTGCTTCGCGAAGCCAAACCGCTGAAAGCCATCTTTGGCCACGCTCAACGCCTGGGTCATTTACAACGTCTGGTGGAAAGCCAGCTGCAGCCGGCTGCCCGCGAGCATTGCCATGTGGCGTCGTGGCGTGAAGGCAGTTTATTGCTGATTGTCACCGACGGTCACTGGGCCACCCGCCTGCGCTATCAACAAAAGCGTCTGCAACGGCAGTTACAGTTGTTCGACGAGTTCGCCAGCCTGACGCGAATTCTGTTCAAGGTTCAGCCGCCTACCGTTCAGCAAGGGGCGGCGGGGCATACGATAAATTTGTCGACCGATGCTGCGGCGACCATTCAGGCGACGGCTGACGGGATTACCGACCCGAATCTGCGGGCGGCCCTCGAACGCCTGGCGGCGCACGCCAAACCCAAAACCTGACATAAAACCAATGTGGGAGCGGGCTTGCTCGCGAAGGGGCCATCACATTCAACATCAATATTGACTGTCAGACCGCTTTCGCGAGCAAGCCCGCTCCCACATTTTTACTGTGCCTGCTCGCTATCGGCGTTTGCTGCCGCCAAGCAAAGACCCCATCAACCCGCGTACCAATTGTCGGCCCAATTGATTCGCCGCCTGTCGCATGGCTGATTTCAATGCCTGTCCCGCCGCCGTACCGAGGAATTCCCCGGCCTGTTCGGTGAAACTCGGCTCTTCAGGTGCAGGTTTGCCCGGCGCGGCTTCAGGATCCGGCGCCAGCCCTTTACGCCCCATCAGCACTTCATAAGCCGATTCACGATCGACCGGTTTGTCGTAACGCCCCTTGAACGGCGAACCGGCGATCAGCACGGTGCGTTCGGTCTCGGTCAGCGGCCCGATCCGCGATTGCGGCGGTGCAACCAATACACGCTGGACCATCCCCGGCGTA
Source organism: Pseudomonas farris (assembly GCF_019145235.1). Classification (GTDB taxonomy): domain Bacteria; phylum Pseudomonadota; class Gammaproteobacteria; order Pseudomonadales; family Pseudomonadaceae; genus Aquipseudomonas; species Aquipseudomonas farris. The sequence continues at coordinate 356,660 of NZ_JAHSTV010000001.1, forward strand.
CCCTTGTCTTGCAGGGTGCCGACCAGCGCCTCGCCGATCCCCAACTCCGTCAACACCGACAAGGCTTCAAATGCCGGGTTCGGCCGGAAACCGTCGGCCACCGCGCGCAGGGATTTCTGTTCTTTGGCGGTAAACGCACGCAACCCATGCTGAATACGCAGGCCCAGTTGCGCCAGCACATCATCCGGCAAGTCGCCCGGCGATTGGGTGACGAAATACACCCCCACGCCTTTCGAGCGAATCAGTCGCACCACTTGTTCCAGACGCTCCTGCAACGCCTTGGGCGTACCGGCGAACAACAAGTGCGCTTCGTCGAAAAACAGCGCCAGCAGCGGTTTCTCGGCATCGCCGCGCTCCGGCAGTTGCTCGAACAGTTCGGCCAGCAGCCAGAGCAGGAACGTCGCATAGACCTTCGGCGCTTCATGCACCAGTCGACTGGCATCTAGCAAGTGAATGCGCCCGCGCCCATCCACGGCCGGTTGCAACATATCTTCCAGTTGCAGCGCCGGTTCGCCGAACAACGCTTCAGCGCCCTGCTGTTCCAGCGTCGCCAAACGGCGCAACAGCGCCTGGCTGGAACCGGTGGTCATCAACGCGGCGTCATCCCCCAGCAATTCGGGGTTGTCGCGCAGGTGATTGAGCAGCGCCTTCAAATCCTTCAAATCCAGCAGCAACAACCCTTCGCGGTCGGCCACCTTGAACGCGGCATACAACGCCGACTGCTGACTGTCGGTCAGTTCCAGCAGGCTGCCGAGCAGCAACGGGCCCATTTCGCTCAAGGTTGTGCGCAATGGATGACCGGACTGACCGTTAATGTCCCACAAGGTCACCGGATACGCCTGAGGCTTATGGTTCAGCCAGGGCATCCCGGCGATCCGCTCCGCGACCTTGCCCTGAGGGTTGCCGGCGGCGCCCAGGCCGCACAGGTCGCCTTTGATGTCTGCCGCAAACACCGCCACGCCGGCATCGCTGAAGGCTTCGGCCAGGCGCTGCAAGGTGACGGTTTTACCGGTCCCGGTAGCGCCCGCCACCAGGCCGTGACGGTTGGCCAGGCGCATGGCCTGGGCGATGGACTGGCCCGCGAGGTCGGCGCCGATAACGAGTTGCGATGAGTCAGGCATTTTGTCACCCATGGTTAATCTTTGATCCTTCATGGCCGATAACAAGCGTGAGACCAGACTGAAAAATAGCGTCGGTAATTCCCTAAGGAGAGGTGGAAATATCAGCTTACTTTCAACACTGCCCATTTTGCGCGCCTTTATAAAAGCACGCCCTGGACATTAAGACTTTAGCGGACCCCAAGCCATGAATAAAAATCTGCGCTTCAGCCATAAAATACTGCTTGCCGCCGCCCTCATCGTCATTGCTGCCTTCGCCTCGTTCACACTGTACAACGACTATTTGCAGCGCAATGCGATACGCAACGATCTAGACAACTATCTGCAAGAAATGGGCAGCGTGACGGCCAACAATATCCAGACCTGGCTGGCCGGACGCAGCCTGCTGATAGAAAACCTGTCACAAAACGTCGCCCTGAACGCTGACACCGGCAATGTCTCCAAACTACTTGAGCAGAAGGCCGTGACCTCGACTTTCATGGGCGCCTATCTGGGCAACAAGGATGGCACCTTCATCATCCGCCCTGACAGCAAGATGCCCGACGGCTATGACCCTCGCGTCCGGCCTTGGTACAAGAGCGCCCAAAGCACCGGCGGCTCGGCACTGACCGAACCGTACATCGATCTCGCGTCCGGCCAGCTGGTCATTTCCATCGTCAACAGTGTGCTCAAGGACGGTCAAAGCATCGGCGTGGTCGGTGGCGACCTGAGCTTGCAGGTGATCGCCGACAGCCTCAACGCGCTGGACTTCGACGGCATGGGTTATGCCTTTCTGATCAGCGCCGATGGCAAGATCCTGGTTCACCCGGATAAATCCCTGGCGATGAAGTCCCTGAGCGAGGCGTATCCGAAAAACACCCCGCGCATCAGCAGCGAACTCAGTGAAATCGACGTCGACGGCAAGACCCGCATCGTCACGTTCACCCCGATCAAAGGCCTGCCGTCGGTGAACTGGTACATCGGCCTGTCGGTGGATAAAGACAAAGCTTTCTCGATGCTCAGCGAATTCCGCGCCTCGGCGGTCGTCGCCACCCTGATTGCCGTGGCAATCATCATCGCCCTGCTCGGCATGTTGATCCGCATCCTGATCCAGCCGCTGCACGTCATGACCCGCGCCATGGAAGACATCGCAGACGGTGAAGGCGACCTGACCAAACGCCTGACCATTCAGAATCAGGACGAATTCGGCATCCTTGGCACGGCGTTCAACCGCTTCGTGGAGCGGATTCATACGTCGATCCGCGAAGTGTCCTCGGCCACCGGGCAAGTCAACGAAGTGGCCTTGCGTGTAGTGGCGGCTTCGAACTCGTCGATGTTCAATTCCGACCAGCAAGCCTCGCGCACCAGCAGCGTCGCCGCGGCGATCAACCAACTCGGCGCCGCCGCCCAGGAAATCGCCCGAAACGCCGCGCAAGCGTCGAATCAGGCCAGCGACGCGCGCAGCCTGGCCGAAGATGGCCAGCAAGTAGTGGATCGCAGCATTGCCGCGATGAACCAGCTGTCGAGCATGCTCAGCGCCTCGAGTACCAACATCGAATCGCTGAACAGCAAAACCGTGAACATCGGGCAGATTCTCGAAGTGATCACCAGCATCTCCCAGCAAACCAACCTGCTGGCGCTGAACGCCGCCATTGAAGCGGCGCGGGCCGGTGAAGCCGGGCGCGGTTTTGCCGTGGTGGCCGACGAGGTGCGCAACCTGGCGCACCGCACACAAGAGTCCGCGCAACAGGTGCAAACCATGATCGAAGAACTGCAAGTCGGCGCCCGCGAATCGGTCAGCACCATGAGCGAAAGCCAGCGCCACAGCCAGGACAGCGTGGAAATCGCCAACCTGGCAGGCGAACGCCTGAACAGCGTGACACTGCGCATCGGCGAAATCGACGGCATGAACCAGTCGGTGGCCACAGCGACCGAGGAACAGACGGCAGTGGTTGAGTCGATCAACGTCGACATTACCGAGATCAACACGCTCAACCAGGAAGGCGTGGAAAACCTGCAATCGACGTTGCGTGCGTGCTCGGACCTTGAGCAGCAGGCTTCGCGATTGAAGCAATTGGTAGGCAGTTTCCGCATCTAGAACGTTTGACAGGCCCCAATCGCGAGCAGGCTCGCTCCCACATTTGATCTCCGTTGCTCACAAATAATGTGTTTACAACAGATCCAGTGTGGGAGCGAGCCTGCTCGCGATAGCGGTCTGTAAAGCCCCGCAAAACCCCGCTGACACCCCGCGCCGCAAAACCCCGACCGAACATCTATCCTTCATATAGGTCAACCAAGGGAGAACAAACGGACCGGAGGAATGTTCATCGTGCATATCGCTGACATAACCATGTTCTACGCCCCTGCCAGCGGTGGCGTGCGCACTTATCTGGATGCCAAACACCGTCGCCTGGGCAGCAAGCCAGGCATTCGTCACAGTTTGCTGATCCCTGGGGCTCATTTGAGTGAACAGGATGGCGTTTACACGGTTCCGGCCCCTGCCCTGCCCTTTGGCAAGGGATATCGCTTTCCCCTCCGTCTCGCGCCTTGGCGCAATGTCCTGCAGGATTTGCAGCCCGATCTGATTGAAGTCGGCGATCCTTACCTGACTGCCTGGGCTGCTTTGGACGCCAAGCGGCAACTCGATGTGCCAGTGATCGGTTTTTATCACTCAGACCTGCCGCTGCTGGTCAGCAATCGCATGGGCAACTGGGTTACACCCAATGTCGAAGCTTATGTCAGCAAGCTCTATGGCAACTTCGACCGGGTTTTGGCACCGAGTCAAATCATGGCCAATAAACTGATCGGGTTGGGCGTGAAAAACGTTTTCGTACAACCGCTGGGCGTCGACCTGCAAACGTTCAACCCCAATGCACGGGATTCCGGTTTACGGGCCGAATTGGGCATCGATGAAAACACCCACCTGTTGATCTTCGCCGGCCGTGGATCCAAGGAAAAGAACCTGCCGGTGCTGCTCAAATGCATGAAACGCCTGGGCCGTCGCTATCACTTGTTACTGGTGGGCTCGTCAATGCCGACCCTGGTACCGCGCAATGTCACCGTCCTTAATGAGTTCTACCCGGCGGCGCAAGTTGCGCGCTTGATGGCCAGTGCCGACGCGCTGGTGCATGCCGGTGATCAGGAAACCTTTGGCCTGGTGGTCCTCGAAGCCATGGCCAGTGGCATTCCAGTGGTGGCCGTGGCCGCCGGGGCTTTTCAGGAAATTGTCACCGATCAATGCGGCCTGCTCTGCGCGCCGAACAATCCCGTGGCGATGGCCAATGCCGTACGCGAACTCTTCAGCCAGGGCAGCGCCGTACTGGGCAAACAAGCCCGCAGCCATGTCGAACGGCATTACGCCTGGGATACTGTGGTCGACAGCCTGTTGGGGCACTATCACGCCGTACTCGGCACTCAATGGCCCCGGATCGCCAATGGTTGAGCCCATGAACGCGCCCAGCCTGTTACTGGTATTGCACGACGTTGCGCCGCAAACCTGGCCCGATTACCAAGCCTTCGTCGAAGCCGTCGACGCGCTGGGTGAGGTGCCGATCACCTGGCTGGTGGTGCCGGATTTCCACAAACATAACGACCTGGCCGCGTATCCGGCGTTTCGACGTTTGCTGACCCGCCGCGTCGCTCGCGGCGACGAACTGGCACTGCACGGTTACTTCCATTGCGATGAAGGACCTATCCCCCTCACTCCCCGAGACTGGTTCATGCGTCGAATCTACACCCATGAAGGCGAGTTCTACGACCTGTCACACGAAGCCGCCCTCACCCGCCTGCGTGCCGGAATCGAGGTATTCCACCGTTACAACTGGCCATTGGAAGGTTTCGTCGCTCCAGCCTGGTTAATGAGCGAAGGCACCCGTCAAGCCTTGCGCCAGGTACCGCTGCGCTACACCAGCGACTCGCAGCATCTGTATCGATTGCCGGACTTCACCGCGATCGATGCCCCATGCCTGGTCTGGAGCGCGCGCAGCGCCTGGCGTCGGGGCCTGTCGAAAATTGTCAGCGATCAGCGCGAACAACGTTGGCGCCAGGCGCCGGTGATTCGTCTCGGCCTGCACCCGGTAGACATGCGCCATGAGTTCTCGCGTCAGTACTGGCTGCAAACCCTCAAGCGCTTGCTCGACGAGGGACGTGTTCCGATGACCAAGGCCAACTGGCTGGCACAGCAACGCGACGTCGTCGGTCGCGCCGCATGAGCCGCGGGATTCTGCTGGTCGTCGCCCTGCTCGCTGCGGTGCTCATCCCGTCGTTGCTGGGTGGCGGAGAGACATGGTCGCGATTGCAAAGCTTTCCGCTGAAATGGCTGCTGATCATGTTCGGCATGATCCTGCTCTGCTGGATGCTCAACACCCTACGCTTGCGCCTGCTGCTGGGGGATCAGTGCGGCAAGGTCAGTCGCTTCAAAAGCCTTGGGGTGGTGATGTCCGCCGAGTTCGCCTACTGCGCCACCCCCGGCGGCAGTGGCGGACCGCTGACCATCATGGCCCTGCTGGCACGCCATGGCGTACGACCGGCCAGGGGCAGCGCTGTGTTCGCCATGGACCAGTTGAGCGATCTGCTGTTTTTTCTCTGCGCGCTAAGCGGGATTCTGATTTATGCACTGTTCCAGCACCTCAGTCAGCGCATGGAATGGCTGTTGACCGTCAGCGCCGTCTCAATGTTCGGTGGGCTGTTCAGTTGCGTGTTGGCGGCTCGCTACCACCGTTCGCTGATTCGCCTGAGTGGTCGGTTGCTCGCTCGTCTCAATGTCAAAGGCACCACCCGGATGCGCTGGGCGCGAAAGCTCCTGCACTTCCTGGCGGCCTTTACTGACACATTGAAGTTGCCTTTTCAGACGTTAATCACGGTGTTTGCACTGACCTGCCTGCATTGGCTCTTGCGCTATAGCGTGTTGTATCTGGCGTTACGTGGGCTGGGTGTGGATTTGCAGTGGGCCTGGTGTTTTCTGATCCAGATGCTGTCGCTGAGTGCAGGGCAGTTCAGCCTGTTGCCGGGCGGTGCCGGGGCGGCGGAACTGACATCGGCGGCGCTGCTGGCGCCCATGGTCGGGAAATCCACCGCGGCGGCGGCGATTCTGATCTGGCGGACAGTGACCTATTACTTCTATCTGGTGGTCGGTGGGCCGGTGTTTTTGCTGATGCTTGGGCGGCCATTGCTCAGGAAGTTGATGAAGCTCAAGCAGGCTTAATAGATCGCCACAGGGTGATCTTTTTCAGGAGTCCCCGGATTCATCCTCTGAATCATTCTGCAACTGCTCCCACAACTCGGCGGCACCGGGAAATTCCGTGCCGTCTTCGGGGCTCAGGTCATCCGGGTCATAGCGACTCAAACAGCCCTCACCCTGCGTGGCGGGTGCCTTGGAAGTAGCTTTGTCCAATGGATCGGCCATGGTTATGTTCTCAGTGCAAAAACGGCGAAGGGCCTGCAGCGATTGAACGCCCAGGCCCTTCGAATTCAACTGTATGGCTATCAGAACACGACGGTTTTGTTGCCATGCACCAGCACCCGGTCTTCCAGGTGATAACGCAGACCACGGGCCAGCACCATTTTCTCGACGTCACGGCCGAAGCGCACCATGTCTTCAATGCTGTCGCTGTGACTCACACGCACTACGTCTTGCTCGATGATCGGACCGGCATCCAGCTCTTCGGTGACATAGTGGCAAGTAGCGCCGATCAACTTCACACCGCGCATCGAAGCTTGGTGATACGGCTTGGCGCCAACAAACGACGGCAAGAAGCTGTGATGAATATTGATGACTTTATGGGCATATTCGCTGCACAACTCAGGCGGCAGAATCTGCATATAACGGGCAAGTACCACCACTTCGGCCTCGTGCTGTTTGACCAGACGCGAGACTTCGGCGAAGGCCGGCTCCTTATTCTGTGGGTTGACCGGGACATGGTAGTAAGGAATACCGTGCCACTCGACCATGCTGCGCAAATCATCATGGTTGGAGATCACGCAGGCGATTTCACAGTCCAGTTCGTCACTGTGCCAGCGGTGCAGCAAGTCGGCCAGGCAGTGGGATTCGCGGCTGGCCATCAACACCACGCGTTTCTTCTGCTCGGTGTCGGTGATGCGCCAGTCCATCGAGAACTCTTCGGCAATCGGTGCAAACGCTTCGCGAAAGGCTTCGATACCGAAAGGCAGCGAATCGGCACGAATTTCGTGACGCATGAAGAACCAGCCACTGAGATTATCCGAGTGATGGCTCGCTTCAGTGATCCAGCCGTTATGTGACGCCAGAAAGTTACTGACTTTAGCAACGATGCCGACGCGGTCCGGGCAAGCAATCACCAGCCGAAAAGTGCGCATGAGGGGGAAACTCCAGAACTTCGCAAAGGCCGCTATTCTAGCGATTGCGCAGCAAAACTGCAGTATTGATGACGCATGGCTTTGCCCGCAGGTCCGATACAGGTTCTGCAAGCACCAGGCTGGCCCACGCGATGGTGTTCTTGCGGGCAATCTTCAAGAGGTCAACTGTGAATATTTGTGACGCTATTTAACTGCCCCTCCAATGCGTGTCCTATTCCGCAACTAATTTAAATAAAACTCCGGTTAAATGTTTACTTGATGAAACACCCTGACTATTATTGTCGCACTGTCACCCTGCCATCCAGCGCCTAACATAAGGTAGTCCCCATGTCCTTGATCAACGAATATCGCGCCACCGAAGAAGCTATCAAAGAGCTGCAAGCCCGTTTGAAGAATCTGTCCCAAGACGACAAACTGCAAACCGAGCTGGAATTCGAAGGCAAACTGCGCACCCTGATGGGCGAATACTCCAAATCCCTGCGTGACATCATCGCGCTGTTGGATCCAGAGTCCAAAACCAAGGCTCCACGTGGCGGCGCAGTAAAAACTACCGGCACCAAGCGTGCTCGCAAAGTTAAACAATACAAAAACCCGCACAACGGCGAAGTCATCGAAACCAAAGGTGGCAACCACAAGACTCTGAAAGAGTGGAAAGCCAAGTGGGGCGGTGACGTGGTTGAAAGCTGGGCTACCCTGCTGGGCTAAGCCGCAAGCGTGTCGCAGACTGATCCGCGACCAAAAGAACGCCAGCAAATGCTGGCGTTTTTTATGCCTGGAATTCAAGCGCAGATTATTTTCGTTTTCAAAGACTCAAACGTTTGCGTAATGCCTGGACATGATTTTTCCATTCGTCCAGAACCTCTCGCTGAAACGATGTAGCACTAATCATCAATTGGGCAGCATCTGTCAGAAAACTTTCCAGAGTATTGGGCGCGCCCCACTGGGGTGCAGACAAACGTTTCTGACAGAATATTCGCCAGCGCTCTTGCTCTTCGAAACTCAACGTATCAGGGAAGTTGCGTGCGCGATAACGAAACAATAATTCCGGCAAACGCTCATCATCGAAAGGCCACTGTTCTTGTGCTAATTGCTCAGGGTCAGCGGTTCTGACTTGCTCGCATAGCCGCCGATCCCGATCACCAATAAAACCGTCGTATAACTGTTGCTCGGGATCCAGGCTCGGGGAAAAATCGTCGTTGGCGTAAATGCCCGACACTTTGTCTCGCCAAACTTGTTGTGCGTCACTTAGCCGCAGCGCACGCTCCTGATAAAGCGCCATATCCAGCCCCAAACGTTGCTGATCTACAGGACGAAGTACCGATAACGGCGCCACTACCGGGCACTTATTAATGTGTATGAGCTTGAGCGGCACCGGCAGTTCGCCTTCGGCCAAGTCATCGCGGCGGGTATAAAGTCGCTGACGCAAGGTCTCGGCATCCAGATCGAGCAGCCCCAGAGGGTCCAGATGCAGGTCACAGACAATCAGCGCGTTGCGATTACGCGGATGCCAGGCCAGCGGCAGCACCACACCCACATAGTTGCGGGCCGCCGAGAAGCGCCCGGAAATATGCACCATCGGCTGCAACAGCCGAATTTGATCCATGACCTTTTGTTTGCTGCGCAATTGAAACAGCCAGTCATATAACTTCGGCTGTTTTTCCCGAATCAGGCGCGCCAGGGCGATGGTGGCGCGAACATCCGACAGCGCCTCGTGTGCATGCCCGTGATCGATGCCATTGGCGGCGGTCAGACGTTCGAGTTTGAGCGTGACTCGCCCTTCGTCGTCCTTGGGCCAGACGAGGCCATCGGGACGCAAGGCATAGGCCGCGCGCACAACATCGATCAGGTCCCAGCGGCTGTTGCCACCCTGCCACTCCCGTGCGTAAGGGTCGAAGAAATTTCGATACAGGCTGTAACGGGTCATCTCGTCGTCGAAACGCAGGGTGTTGTACCCCGCCCCACAAGTGCCGGGCGCCGCGAGCTGGGCATGAACCCGGGTCATGAAATCGGCTTCGCTCAAACCTTGTTCGGCCAAGCGGCCAGGCGTAATCCCGGTGATCGCGCACGCCGCCGGATGCGGAAGTATGTCGTCACTGGGCTGGCAGTAAAGATTGACCGGCTCGTCTATTTCATTGAGATCGAAGTCGGTGCGAATCCCCGCCACTTGCAGCGGACGGTCGCAACGGGGGTTGATGCCAGTGGTTTCATAGTCGTACCAGAAGATCGAGGTCACGGGCTGTTCCTGAACTGAAGACCGGCGAAGTCTAGGCGCACACACGGCGCCCCGACCAGCAATCTTGTTATTCAAACATCTCTGACCACGCACCATGCAATACATAGTTATGTCGTTTTCCCCCGAGAGGCTGCTAGCATCCGACGAACAAGGCCACATCAAGGTTGCCCATGCTCAAAACCACAGCACTGCCAGGGAAAGCGACGCTGGCCCCGCCACTGGACACGCGGTATCACGTCGAAACGCCCGAAGGCATCGACTTGCCGCTGCGCCCGGCCGGGTTGATGGTACGTGCGCTGGCGTTCGCCATAGACCTGGGCCTGCGCGGGGTGATTCTGGGCCTGCTATTTATTATGTTGGCGTTTCTGGGAAAACTCGGCGCCGGGCTGGGTTCGATTCTGCTGTTCGTGGTGAGTTGGTGGTACATGGTGCTGTTCGAGGTGCTCAACCAGGGCCGCTCTCCGGGCAAGCAATGGATGGGGTTGCGCGTAGTGCATGACGATGGCACGCCGATCGGCTGGTCCGCGTCCTTGCTGCGCAACCTGCTGCGATTTGTCGACATGTTGCCGTTCGGCTACTTTCTCGGGGCAATCAGCTGCCTGCAACATCCCACCTTCAAACGCCTCGGCGACCTGGCCGCCGGTACGCTGGTGATCTACCGCGAACAACCGCTCACCCGACCGCAACTGCCCGACGTCCCGCCGCGACGCGCAGCCTTCGCGCTGACGCTGACCGAGCAACGCGCCATCCTCGGGTTTGCCGAACGTCAGGGTGAGCTCTCCGAGGCACGGGCCAACGAACTCGCCTCGATACTCGCGCAACCGTTGCAGGTATCGAAGCCACAGGCCAGAGCCGAACTCAACGGTATCGCCCGCGGACTGTTGGGCCCCACATGAAGCAAAGCCTTTTCGAAAGTCGCCACCAAGCCGAATGGGAGCAGTTTGCACTCATGCTTGGACGGCTGGAACGAGGCAAGGACGCCTCTGGGATCGCCAGTTTCCCCAACGACTATCGACGGATCTGTCACCACCTGGCCCTCGCTCGGGAGCGCGGTTACAGCAGTTTCCTGATCGACTCATTGCAGCAACAGGTTCTGCGCGGGCATCAACAGCTTTATCGGCATCGCAGTCGACTGGGTGCCAACGTGTTGAGTTTCATCCTCGCCGACTTCCCGCGACTGGTGCGTGAGCAGTGGCGTTTCGTCCTTGCCGCCAGCCTGATTTTTTTTGGCAGCCTGATCGGCTTCGCGCTGTTGGTGTATCTGTTCCCGGAACTGATCTACAACCTGATCCCGGCCGAGCAGGTCAGTGAGATGCAAAGCATGTACGACCCCGCCGCCGGTCATCTGGGGCGCTTGGCAGATCGGGCAGCCAGCGAAGACTGGGTGATGTTCGGTTACTACATCATGCACAACATCGGCATCGCCTTTCAGACCTTCGCCAGCGGTTTGCTGTTTGGCCTGGGCAGCGCGTTTTTCCTGTTCTACAACGGGTTGATGATCGGCGCGGTGGCCGGGCACCTGACGCACATTGGTTACGGGCAGACCTTCTGGTCGTTCGTGATCGGCCATGGCGCCTTCGAACTGAGTGCCATTGCCCTGGCCGGTGCCGCAGGCCTGCAACTGGGCTGGGCCTTGATCGCTCCGGGGCGTTTGCCCCGCGCCGAAGCCCTGCAACTGGCTGCGCGCAAGAGCGTGTTGCTGATTTGCGGGGTCATGCTGTTTCTGCTGATTGCAGCATTTATAGAAGCCTATTGGTCGTCGCGGACCGGGCTCACGCCGCTGACCAAATACCTGGTCGGCGCGGCGCTCTGGTGCTTGGTGGCGACTTATCTGCTGTTTGCCGGACGGACCCGTCATGCGCCTGAGTGATGCCAGTGTGGTGATCCGCCCGCGCACAACCTGGGAAGCCATGGACCTGGGAGTGCTGCTGAGTCAGCGCCATCGACGCCTGTTGATGACCAGTTGGGCGATCGTGACCTTGCCGGTCTTTGCCCTGCTCACCTTGCTGCTGTGGGATTCGCCCTCCCTCGCCGTGTTCCTGTTCTGGTGGCTCAAACCGGCGTTCGATCGGCTGCCGCTGTACATCCTGTCCAAAGCCATGTTCGGCGAAACCCCCACGCTGAAACAGGCCCTGCGCCAATGGCCACGCCTGCTCAAACCGCAACTGCTGGCCAGCCTGACCTGGCGCCGCCTGAGTCTGAGCCGCAGTTTTCTGATGCCGGTGGTGCAACTCGAAGGTCTGGGGGGCGAAGAACGCCAACAACGTTTGCGCGTGTTGCTGCAACGCAACGCGGGCGCCGCCCAGTGGCTGACGATCATCGGCGTGCATCTGGAAACTGCGCTGTGGATCGGCTTGATGGTGCTGTTCTACATGCTCTTGCCGCAGCAGGTCGAACTCGACTGGGGCTGGCAGACCTTGATTACCGCCGCCACCCAAGACTGGCTCTGGCTGGAACACCTGACCAATACCTTTTACGTTCTGGTGCTGATTGTCTGGGAACCGATTTATGTGGCCTGCGGTTTCAGCCTTTATCTGAACCGGCGCACGCGGCTGGAGGCTTGGGATATCGAGCTGGTCTTTCGCCGATTGCGCCAACGCATGACCAGCGCGGTCGTCACGCTGCTGCTGGCCGCGATCCTGCTGGTGCCGACGACACAAAGCGTCTGGGCCGCCGAACCGGTTATTTCACCGGACTCTGCGCGTCTGCTGGACCAGCCACTGACCAGCCAAGCGTCCCGGGACAGCATCAAGGCCATCCTCGATCAGCCCCCCTTCAAGAATAAGGAAACGGTCACGCGCTATCGTTTTGGCGAAGACAAACCCGCCTCCAACACTGCTGATGATAGTCAAACACCCGCCTGGCTGAAGGCGCTGTTCAGCTTGCTGGACAGCCAACGCTTTGGCGTATTGGCCAACCTGATCGAAGTGTTGCTGTGGGGCACAGTGATCGGCGCCATTGGGCTATTGATCTGGCGTTACCGCGACTGGCTGCAGGCCTTCGTCAGCCGCCGACCCACGTTAAATCGCAAAGTCGCGCGGCCATTACCGCAGCAGGCGTTCGGCCTGGACCTCAACCGCGAAACCCTGCCCGCCGACATCGCAGCCAGCGCCGAAAGCCTCTGGCAGACCCATCCCCGTGAAGCCCTCGGACTGCTCTATCGCGCCCTGCTCAGCCACTTGCTGCACGACTTCAACATGACGCTCAAACCCGCTGACACCGAAGGCGAAGTGCTTCAGCGCGTTGAACAATTGCAACAACCTGCCTTGCTGGCCTTCAGTAAAAACCTCACCGGGCACTGGCAAAACATGGCGTATGGGCATCGATTGCCCCCCGCGCATTTGCAACAGGAACTCTGTGATGGCTGGCGCGCGTTGTTCGGCCCGGGAGCGGTCCGTTGAACCGGCGCTTGTGGCTTTCAGTCGGTGCGTTCATCGCCCTGCTAGTGTGTGCGCTGAGTGTTTACCTGTATTTCAAGGCCATACCCTATTCAGCAGAAATCGATCACGGCCCATCGCCCGAAGCCCAAGCCAACCCCTATCTGGCGGCCGAGCACTTTCTGCGCAAACAGGGCCTGACCGTCAGCCATGCCAACAGCCTCGACATCTTGCCGACTCTCGAGCCTCATCAGCGCAGTTTGTTGTTGCTCGGCGATCGGTCGAACATGTCGCCGCGACAGGTGAATCAGGTGTTGAACTGGACCCGGGCCGGTGGACGTCTTTTATTCGTCGCCGAAGCCCTGTGGGATGAAAAGACCGGTCAGAGCAACGACCTGTTGCTCGACCGTGTGCAGTTGCACCAATCCCTGAGCAAAGACCTCAAAGAACCGCCGCCCGATCCTGTCGACGATCCTTACCCCAAACTGACCAAGCTCTATCTGGAAAACGAAGAGGCGCCGGCCTACTTCAGCTTCGATACCGCGTTCCACCTCGACGACCCGAAAAACCTCGCCCAGGCTTGGGCCAACAGCGGCAAAGCCACGCACATGATGCAGCTGAGCCACGGGCTCGGTTCGATCACCGTGGTCACCGACGCCGACCTCTGGAAAACCCCGGCCATCGACCAGTACGACAACGCCTGGCTGCTGTGGTACCTGACGGCCGACACAGACGTGACCCTGCTGTTCAGTACCGATCACGACAACTTGCTGACCTTGCTGTGGCGCTACTTTCCACAAGCCTTGGTGGCCCTGATCGCCTTGATCGTTTTCGGGTTCTGGCATGTTGGCATGCGTAACGGCCCGTTGCTGGAGCCGGCCACGAGAGCTCGCCGCCAGCTTCAGGAACACCTGCGTGCCAGCGCTGATTTCATGCTCCGTCACAACGGTCAGCACAGCCTGTTGCAAGCCTTGCAACAAGACATCCTGCGTCGTGTCCGTCACCGTCATCCCGGTTTTGAACAACTCGGCGTTGCCGAACAATGGCTGGTGCTCGCACGCCTGACTGGCCACCCCACACGCGCCATCAGTCAGGCCATGAGCCCGCGACCGAAGCAGCGGCTGCCCAGCGCTGAATTCAGCCGTCAGGTCGCCCACCTGCAAACCTTGAGGAACGCCTTATGAGTGAACAGATCGAGCCAGGCACACAGACTCACGCCGTCCAGCAACGCCAGCGCGCCAGCCAGTTGGCCCAAGCGATAAGGACGGAACTGCAAAAAGCCGTGATCGGCCAGAACATCGTGATCGACGATGTGCTCACCGCCCTGATCGCCGGCGGCCATGTGCTGCTCGAAGGCGTGCCGGGGTTGGGCAAGACGTTGTTGGTGCGCGCCCTCGCTCGCTGCTTCGGTGGTGAGTTCGCACGCATCCAGTTCACCCCGGATCTGATGCCCAGCGACGTCACCGGGCACGCGGTGTACGACTTGCAAACCGAGCAATTCAAACTGCGCAAAGGCCCGCTATTCACCAACCTGCTGCTGGCCGACGAGATCAACCGCGCCCCGGCGAAAACCCAGGCGGCGCTGCTCGAAGCCATGCAGGAACGCCAAGTCACCCTCGAAGGCCGCGCCCTCCCCATCGCGCAACCGTTCATGGTGCTCGCCACGCAAAACCCCATCGAACAGGAAGGCACTTACCCGTTGCCGGAAGCCGAACTCGACCGCTTCATGCTCAAGGTGCGCATGGACTACCCCGATGTCGAACAGGAATTGAACATGGTGCGCCAGGTCAGCCGCTCGACCCGGGCCGACATGCTCGACGTGCAACCGTTGCGCACCGTGTTGCAAGCCAAGGACGTGCTGGCCTTGCAACGCATTGCCAGTGACCTGCCGATGGACGATCAGGTACTCGATTACGCGGTGCGCCTGGCTCGCACCACCCGGACCTGGCCGGGGTTGACCCTGGGCGCCGGGCCGCGCGCATCAATCGCCCTCGTACGTTGCGCCCGCGCTCGGGCCTTGTTGCGTGGCGGCGAATTTGTGATTCCCGATGACATCAAAGGCTGCGCGCTGGCCGTTCTGCGTCACCGCGTGCGAATTGCCCCGGAGCTGGACATCGAAGGGCTGGAAGTCGATCAAGTGCTCAAGCAACTGCTCGATCAAGTGCCGGCGCCGCGGCTGTGAACACCCTCATGCAGACCAACCTTGTGGCGAGGGGGCTTGCCCCCGTTGGAGTGCGAAGCGCTTCCAAAAACTTTCAAGCCGTTTTACGACTGCTTCGCAGCCGAACGCGGGCAAGCCCGCTCGCCACAAAGGTGCTGTGCCCGATGGTTGAATGTAGCCCTTACCAAGGAATCGCGACGCAATGAAACCCACGCGCCTGCTGCTGATCTGGCTCGCAGCACTGCTGGCCATCGGCATCGTGCTCGGCGCATTACGGGCACTGGACATCGCAGTTCCATCGAGCCTTTTGGCGATCAACTGGGGATTACTGTTAGCACTGCTGGCATTGGCGATCATCGACGCCATCCGCCTCAAACGCCTGCCCTCGCCCCGCGTGCAACGGCAAATGCCCGGCAGCCTGGCGCTCGGTCGATGGGGCGAAGTGCGACTGGAGGTCGAGCACGATTTTGCTCAACCGCTGAACGTACACATCTACGATCATGTGCCGCACGGCCTTGACTTCGAATTCCTTCCCCTGTCGGTCGAACTGCAACCCGGCCAACAGAGCCAGATCGGCTATCGCCTGCGCCCACTCAAGCGCGGCCACTTCACCTTCGACCACTGCGAAATCAGCCTGCCGAGCCCAATGGGCCTATGGTCTGGCAAACGCCTACTGAACGTAGTCGACAACACCCGCGTCTACCCCGACTTCGCCCGCCTCTACGGCGGCCAACTGCTGGCAGTGGATAACTGGCTCAGCCAACTCGGGGTGCGCCAACGTCAACGCCGCGGTCTGGGTCTGGAGTTTCATCAACTGCGCGAATTCAGAGAAGGCGACAGCCTGCGCCAGATCGACTGGAAAGCCACGGCACGCCAGCGCACACCGATTGCCCGTGAGTATCAGGACGAGCGTGATCAGCAGATCATTTTCATGCTCGATTGCGGACGGCGCATGCGTAGCCAGGATGATGAGTTGTCGCACTTCGACCATGCACTCAATGCCTGTTTGCTGCTGAGCTATGTGGCATTGCGTCAGGGTGATGCGGTGGGCCTGAGCACCTTCGCCAGCCATCAGCCGCGCTACCTCGCCCCGGTCAAAGGCACTGGTCAACTCAACGTGTTGCTCAACAGTGTTTACGATCTCGACAGCACACAATGCCCCGCCGACTATCTGGCTGCCGCCAACCAGTTATTGGTTAGACAAAAACGCCGGGCACTGGTGGTGCTGGTGACCAACCTGAGGGATCAAGATGACGAACAACTGCTTGCCGCCGTCCAACGGCTGAGCCGTCAGCATCGGGTATTGGTGGGCAGCCTACGAGAAGAGGTGCTCGACAGTCTGCGGCACGCGCCGGTACAAACATTGCCCGAGGCGCTGGTCTATTGCGGAACAGTGGATTATATGAATGTACGGGCAGAGCTCCATGAGCGGTTGAGTGCTCATGGAGTTCCGGTGCTGGATGCTCGGCCCTCAGAACTGGGGACCGAGATGGTGACGCGGTATTTGGGATGGAAAAAAGCTGGAACGATGTAATGGCCAATCGCACGATTCCATATGAATATGATGTGCGAGCACGTACGACTAGCTCTCATCCCAGAGTAATCGAGAAGCAACCCCACCCAAGAATCTGATAGCTCTATCACAAGGAATCAATCATGGACGAGACAAAACTATTCGCGTCAGTGATCACGCAGATCAATGAGAACCAACTGGCATTGCGAGCCGCTGTAGAGGAACTATCGAATTGGGTGGCGCAGCAAGGAGCTGCCGAAATAGCGGATAACGTCCGATGTGCCTTACAAACACTAGATGTAAACCAGGACTTTATATCTTTGGCACTTATTTCTATCTCCACCGATTTTCAAGAATCACAGATTCCAAAAAGGCCTGATTCTAATGGCTAGCTAACCTTCAATATTTGTAGTTTCTCCTAGGTGATACCCGATGTTCCTGATCGTGTAGTAACGAGGGGCAATAAGCTCTGCCGTGTAAAAACTGCCGTTCATGGCCGGTAATTTGCTTTTTGTACTCTCCCATCAGGCGTCTCAAATAACCGCGCTAATGACTACAGAATGAAGCGCCTCTGCCTACAAATATCAGCGACCCAGTCTGATTGTGGGTGGTGTCCGTCCCGACATAAGGTTCTCCTGTCGCCGCCGCCCTTTCGTTATTTCCGAATCGGTGGCAGCCCCAACAAGGAGTTAACCGTGATTACGCCCCGACCCAACCGACTCAAAACCACCGCCCGTTCGCCCTACAGCACCCTCGACTCGAGAAAACTCCACGAAGCTGCCGACAGGGCCCTAGATCACTATCTCAAACGGGAAAACACTAAACCGTGCTTTGCCGACGAACGCACCACCGAGGAACGATCCATGAAGATGTTCACCGTCGTAGCCAATGCCAATCCCGAAGCCCTCCTCATCCAGACCTATGAAACCTTTTCCTCGGTCAGCATTTTGCTGCTCGACCTGGCGGAAAGCCTGGATGACAAGCAGCGGCATCTGGCGATGGCGATTTATCAGATGAGTGAGATGGGGTTGATGCTGGCGGAGCGGTCGCTGGATATTGAGCGGGCGATCAGCCCGGCCTAGCCTTTAAGTATTGGCCGTCTGGTCTGACGCCATCGCGGGCGAGCCCGCTCCCACAGGGATCTTCGGTGAACATACTTTTTGTGAACGACGCTGACCACTGTGGGAGCGGGCTTGCCCGCGATGGCGATTGTGAAAGCGCAGCAGCCTTCAGGCCGAAGCTGGCAAAGGCTGAAAACTGAAGTACTGCTTCAGTGCCTCGACCAATTGCCCATATTCCGGCGGTGCCTGTTGCAGGCTGAAGCCGGCGTCATAGTGGTGAGGGGTTTCGTCCTCGTGGCACCACAGACAGCAGGCGTTGAGGTCGATCACCTGCTGACAATGGCCATCCATGGGGATTTTCAGGCGCAGATTAAAATCGGCGCCCACCATCATCGGCAACTGGCTGATCAACATCAGCCCGTCCTCGGACAGATTGCCCAGAAAGCCAATGGGCTTGTCGGTAACGCTGTTGAACACTTTGAGAAAATACGGCAGTTGATGCCGCTCGATCCGGCGGTCAGTAAACATGCTGATTTCGCTACGCAAGGCCCTTAAGCAGGGCCGCACTAATGCTTCGGAACGGGCCTGCTCTATTGTTTTATAGGCATAAGCCGCGCTCTCCCCGATCCTGGTGCGACAGTCCATCCAACCGCTGTCGCTTACTGCTGCCGATCACAGGTGTTACGTCGATTAGAAACCAGGTTCTAAACCGATCTATTCGACTATAGCTCACCGCCGCCGGTCAGCCAGCCGCTTCAATCAGAACCGGGTCGCACGCACGGCCGCCGCGCTGCGGATCGGGTAATGCCCCAGACTCTGCAAGGTTTCCAGGCGGGCACGGGCGCGATAGGCGTACTCGCTTTGCGGGTAGGACGCGATGATGAACTCGTAAGTCTGCGCTGCATCAATAAACAGCTTTTGTCGTTCCAGGCACTGGCCGCGCATCATCGACACTTCCGGCCACACATAAGGTCGCGCGCGGCTGGCGCGCTCAACCTTGGACAGTTCGAGCATCACTTGCTCGCAGTTGCCGCGCTCATAGGCGCTGTAGGCATTATTCAAATGATGGTTCATCGACCAACGGGTGCAGCCCACAACACTGAGGGCAAGAACGGCAATGAGCACGAATCGCATGGGGGGATCTCCTGTCTTGCGCTCTGTATCGACCCCTTGGCGGAAATCTTCAGGAAACCCGGATTGAAAAAAGCACTGAGCCAAAACGTGTGAATAAAAACGCCGACCTGGGTCGGCGCATGTTCAACGCAACAAAACGCCTGATCAATCGACAGTGAATGTTCGAACGGGTGACCATACCGAAGTGGAACCATTAAACTGCTGACGCGCATTAATCTGGTGCACACCTTTCGCCAATTTGGCCTGCCCCTGCCATCTGCCAGAGGGATCCACGCTCACCGAAAGCACCAAGGCGCCTGAGGCTGCTACCTCAACAGTAGCGTTAGGTACTGCCGTACCTGAAATACTGACTGGATCGGAACCCGTCGATCCTTCTTCCGGTAGTACGATGACCGGAACGGAAATCAAAGTTTGTGTTGTCATCTTCATCTCCTTGGTGCGTCACCTGTTGACGACACTCCAGAGAATTCCAACATCCCCACCTGCCCAAGACTACCTGACAGAAATGACAGTCCAGACAAACGGTCGACATAACGTTCAATAAAGAAACCAATAAGTAGTGCAAACGAACAATGACTACACCCAAAGACCATAGTAGCCTCTGCTAGCGCTTGAACTCAGGAGTCTTTGCATGTCCGTCCGTCGTACCAAAATCGTCGCTACCCTTGGCCCGGCCAGTAACTCGCCGGAAGTTCTCGAACAGTTGATTCTGGCTGGCCTGGACGTCGCCCGTCTGAACTTCTCCCACGGCACCCCCGACGAGCACAAGGCTCGCGCGAAGCTGGTGCGTGACCTCGCTGCCAAGCACGGCCGCTTCGTCGCCCTGCTGGGTGACCTGCAAGGCCCGAAAATTCGTATCGCCAAATTCGCCAACAAGAAGATCGAGCTGAAGATCGGTGATCAATTCACCTTCTCTACCAGCCATCCGTTGACCGAAGGCAACCAGCAAGTGGTCGGCATCGACTACCCGGACCTGGTGAAAGACTGCGGCGTGGGCGACGAGCTGCTGCTCGACGACGGCCGCGTGGTAATGCGCGTCGATACCGCCACCGCCACCGAGCTGCATTGCACCGTGACCATCGGCGGCCCGCTGTCGGACCACAAAGGTATCAACCGTCGCGGTGGCGGCCTGACCGCACCGGCCCTGACCGAGAAAGACAAGGCCGACATCAAGCTCGCAGCCGAAATGGAAGTCGACTACCTCGCGGTATCCTTCCCGCGAGACGCCGCCGACATGGAATACGCCCGTCAACTGCGCGACGAAGCCGGCGGTACTGCCTGGCTGGTGGCGAAGATCGAACGCGCTGAAGCCGTGGCCGACGACGAAACCCTCGACGGCCTGATCAAAGCCTCCGACGCGGTGATGGTTGCCCGTGGTGACTTGGGTGTGGAAATCGGCGACGCCGAGCTGGTGGGCATTCAGAAGAAAATCATTCTGCACGCACGCCGCCACAACAAAGCTGTGATCGTCGCGACCCAGATGATGGAGTCGATGATCCAGAACCCGATGCCAACCCGCGCCGAAGTGTCCGACGTAGCCAACGCCGTACTCGACTACACAGACGCCGTGATGCTTTCGGCCGAAAGTGCTGCCGGTTTGTACCCGCTGGAAGCCGTACAGGCCATGGCGCGCATCTGCATCGGCGCTGAAAAGCACCCGACCAGCAAGACCTCCAGCCACCGCATCGGCAAAACGTTCGAACGTTGCGACGAGAGCATCGCACTGGCAACGATGTACACCGCCAACCACTTCCCGGGTGTGAAGGCGATCATCGCGCTGACCGAAAGTGGCTACACGCCGTTGATCATGTCGCGCATTCGTTCCTCGGTGCCGATCTACGCGTTCTCCCCGCACCGCGAAACCCAGGCCCGCGCGGCCATGTTCCGTGGCGTCTACACCGTACCGTTCGACCCGGCATCGCTGCCGGCTGAGCAAGTCAGCCAGGCCGCGATCGACGAGTTGCTCAAACGCGGCGTTGTGGAGAAAGGCGACTGGGTCATCCTGACCAAGGGCGACAGCTACCACACCACCGGCGGCACCAACGGGATGAAAATCCTGCACGTTGGCGACCCGATGGTCTGAGTGATCGGTTGTACGAAAAACAAAAGCCCCGCCATGTGAATGGCGGGGTTTTTTGGTTTTTGGTCCAAAAGAGATGTTGTTCGGTCTGGCCTCTTCGCGAGCAAGCCCGCTCCCACATTGGATCTGCAGTATTCACAGGTTTTGTGTCACCCACAAATCCCCTGTGGGAGCGGGCTTGCTCGCGAAGAGGCCGGCCCAGACAACGAAAAACTCAATGGCGTTTGATGAATCCGCTCAACGCCACCATCGCTTCCGGCGAACGCAGCCGCTGGGTGAACAACGCCCCCTCTTCTTCGATCACCTTGCGCAAATGTTCCCGATCCGGGGCTTTCATCAATTGCTTGCTGATGCGCACCGCCTCTGCTGGCAGCGATTCAAATCGCAACGCCATCTCCCGCGCCTTGGCCAACACCGTTTCGCCACTGTCCAAGGCTTCTGTCGCTATCCCCCACGCCGCCGCCTGTTCACCACTGAACGCTTCGCCGAGCAGCAACAACTGCGCCGCTTTGGCATGGCCCAGCAAACGCGGCAGGATCAGGCTGGAACCGAACTCCGGGCACAACCCGAGGTTGACGAACGGCATACGCAACCGGGCGTCGGTGCTGACGTAAACCAGGTCGCAATGCAGCAGCATCGTCGTGCCGATCCCCACCGCCGCACCGGCCACGGCGGCGATCACCGGTTTACGGCACTCCAGCAAATTGAGCATGAAGTGGAACACGGGGCTGTCGAGGTTGCTCGGGGGTTGCTGAAGGAAATCAAGGATGTCGTTGCCGGCGGTGAAACACTCAGCGCCACCGGTGATCAGCACCGCATTGATTTGGGGGTCGGTATCGGCTTGCTTCAGGGCCTCGGCCAAGTGGCTGTACATGGCGCGAGTCAGGGCGTTTTTCTTCTCGGGGCGATTGATGCGCAGGGTCAGCAGACCGCGCTCGCGTTCAAATCGGATGGTATCGGGCATGGTGAGTCTCGCGTCGTTAAACGATCAGCGCTCAACCACGGGGTAGAAAGACATCCGCCAGCAGTTGATTGCGCGGCAAACCGGCCAGGTACAAGCGCCGGGCAAAGGCGTCGACGCTGTCGGGGGCCCCGCAGACTAAGGCCAGGGTTTGCCGTGAAACAAGGCGCAGTTGCGCCAAAGCCGCGGGCAACTCGGCCGCCGTCCACAACTCGACCGTCAGGTTTTCACGGCCATCGGCCATGGCTTGCAGGGGTTTGGCCAGATAATGCTCACCCGCATCATGGGCCAGGTGAATGACACGGATGGCGCCCTGGTGATCCTGACGCAATGCTTCGCGCAAAATACCGAACAACGGCCCCAGACCGGTGCCGGCTGCCAGCAACCAGAGCGGTCGGGTATACCAGTCCGGGTCGTAATGCAGTGCCCCGCCGCGCAACTCGCCAAGGCGGAGCGGATCGCCGATTTTCAAGCAACGCGCCGCATCACTGAATTCCCCCGGTTGGCGGCAATCGAGGTGGAACTCCAGAAAGCGATCTTCTTCCGGCAGACTGGCCAGGGAATACGGCCGCGCTACCTGGCCCGCCCACAACACCAGATGCTGCCCCGCCTGATAGCGCAACGGTCGCTCGCTGGTCAGGCGTAAACGCAAAACGCTGGGGCTCAGCCAATCGCTGGCGGTCACTTGGGCGGCAAGCCCATCACGCAGCGGATCAAAGGTTTCGACTTGCAGATCGTCGACCACCTGGCACTGACAGGCCAGCCGCCAACCCTGCTGACGCTGCTCATTGCTCAAGGCATCGGGACGACTGTCGCTGGGCAAGCCCTCGACACATTTGACCAGACACGCATGGCAACTGCCCGCCCGGCAGCTGTAGGGCACCGACACGCCGTTCTGATTCAAGGCATCGAGCAGATTGCTGCCCGCCGCCACCGTCCATTGGCGTTCGCCGACCCGTAACTCAGGCATCGACATTCTCCCAGGCCGCCGCGCAACGGTTACGGCCGTCACGCTTGGCGCGATACAGCGCCTGATCGGCGCGGTGCAAGGCGTCATCCAGATCGTCGCCAAGCGTCAATAACGTCATGCCCGCCGACAGGCTGAGGTTGCGCACATTGAGGCCGATCATCTCCACATCCATAAAGGCAACGCGCAACCGTTCGCAGCAAGCGGTCAGGCGTTCGGGATCACAATCGGGCAACAGCACCACGAACTCTTCACCGCCATAGCGGGCCAGAATATCGCCATCGCGCAGGCATGCCGTAGCCACCCCGGCGAATGCTTGCAGCACCTGATCGCCAGCGGCATGGCCGTGAACATCGTTGATGCGTTTGAAGTGGTCAAGGTCGATCAATGCCAAGCCATGCACCACATCGGCTTCCATCGCATTCAACTCGCGGGCGGCCAAGCGCAGGAAATGCCGGCGGTTAAACAGCCCGGTGAGTTCGTCGGTTGCCACCAGGCCTTCGAGCTGGCGCATCATTCCGCGCAGGGTGTCCTGATGCGCCTGCAAGGCAAACCGCCGCTGACGCATACGCTGGCGCGACATCTGGACGTAACGGGCATAAAGCATCAGCCACACGAGCACCACAAACAGCACGCACACCTGCAACAGTGCCAGCGTCGGGTCGGGTAGCTGGAAGTGGTAGCCCTCCCACAAGGTGATGGCGCTGAAACTGAAAAACACCAAAAACGCGCAACGGGCGAAAGCCGTGCGCGAAAGATGAAACAACCCGAACAACAGAATCAACAGGTAAAACACCAGAAACGCGCCGCGCGCCTCGTCCAGATGAGCGATCAGCCAGGTTTGCCAACCCAGCCCCAGCAGTATTTGCACTTCGGTCAGGCTCGGGTCGGAAAAACGCAGGTTGCGGCCACTGGAAAACACCGCGAACAACACCGCCTGGCTGAATACCACCAACGCGCTGCCGATCGCCATGCCGGTGACGGATTCTTGGTAGTGACCGGTGAAAAACGCCAGCCACAGCAGCAGCAAAGCCAGGGCGTAGGTGCCAGCTGCGAGGGCAAAGCGTTTGAGCAAAAGCCGCTGGATGGCGTTATGGGTCAATCGTTGATTCACCGTGGGAAAGGGGGGCTGTTGGAGTGTCCTACTCTACAGGCCGGATGCCACTTTAGTGGCGTGTCTGATAAATGACCATTCAATTTTCGGGGCAAAAAACTGGCGTCAAAGCCATGACCCAAATTTGTAGCAAGTACACCTTTTACTGTGGCGAGGGGCTTGCCCCCGTTCGGCTGCGTAGCAGTCGTAAAATCTGCCGATGCGGTGTGTTTCTGAAAAATGTCGGGGAGCGCTTCGCACTCCAACGGGGGCAAGCCCCCTCGCCACAGGCAAGCCCCCCATAGGCAAGCTCCCACGCCACAAAAGCCCTTCACCCATATTCATCTGTGGGCGGTATGCGACCAACGTTTGACTGTCAACGGATGTGCCCGCCATCGAGGCGCGGTATACTGCCGCGCCTTTTTAGCGTCGCGCCAGCATGCCCGGCGTGCCTTGAAAGGTGCTTGCAACCGACCGATGCACCCAAGCTGCAAGCACCTTATTGAATGTTCCCGTCTTTTAGAGGAGCGCGACTCATGACCGTGATCAAGCAAGACGACCTGATTCAGAGCGTTGCCGACGCCCTGCAATTCATTTCCTACTACCACCCCGTGGATTTCATCCAGGCGATGCACGAGGCCTACCTGCGTGAAGAATCGCCAGCAGCCCGCGATTCCATGGCGCAGATCCTGATCAACTCGCGCATGTGCGCTACCGGCCACCGCCCGATCTGCCAGGACACCGGTATCGTTACCGTGTTCGTGCGCGTGGGCATGGACGTTCGTTGGGATGGCGCCACCATGGGCCTGGACGACATGATCAACGAAGGCGTGCGCCGGGCTTACAACCTGCCGGAAAACGTCCTGCGTGCCTCGATCCTCGCCGACCCGGCGGGCGCTCGTAAAAACACCAAGGACAACACCCCGGCCGTTATTCACTACTCCATCGTTCCGGGTAACACCGTGGAAGTGGACGTCGCGGCCAAGGGTGGCGGTTCCGAGAACAAGTCGAAAATGGCCATGCTCAACCCGTCCGACTCGATCGTCGACTGGGTGCTGAAGACCGTTCCGGAAATGGGCGCCGGCTGGTGCCCACCGGGCATGCTCGGCATCGGCATCGGCGGCACCGCCGAGAAAGCCGCCGTCATGGCCAAGGAAGTGTTGATGGAGTCCATCGACATTCACGAGCTGAAGAAGCGCGGCCCGTCCAACCGTATCGAAGAGATGCGTCTGGAGCTGTTCGAGAAGGTCAACCAACTGGGCATCGGCGCCCAGGGCCTGGGTGGCCTGACCACCGTGCTCGACGTGAAGATCATGGATTACCCGACCCACGCCGCTTCGTTGCCGGTGTGTATGATCCCCAACTGCGCCGCCACCCGTCACGCACACTTCGTGCTCGACGGTTCCGGCCCGGCCTCGCTGGAAGCGCCACCGCTGGACGCCTACCCGGAAATCGTCTGGGAAGCCGGTCCATCGGCCCGTCGCGTCAACCTCGATACCCTGACACCGGAAGAAGTGCAGAGCTGGAAGCCGGGCGAAACCGTCCTGCTCAACGGCAAAATGCTCACCGGTCGCGACGCTGCGCACAAGCGCATGGTCGAGATGCTGAACAAGGGTGAAACCCTGCCGGTAGATCTGAAAGGTCGCTTCATCTACTACGTCGGCCCGGTCGATCCGGTCGGTGACGAAGTGGTTGGCCCTGCTGGTCCTACCACCGCGACGCGGATGGACAAGTTCACCCGTCAGATCCTCGAGCAAACCGGCCTGTTGGGCATGATCGGCAAATCCGAGCGCGGCCCGACCGCAATCGAAGCGATCAAGGACCACAAAGCTGTTTACCTGATGGCTGTCGGCGGCGCGGCTTACCTGGTGGCGCAAGCCATCAAGAAATCCCGCGTGGTAGCTTTCGCCGAACTGGGTATGGAAGCGATCTACGAGTTCGACGTCAAAGACATGCCTGTGACCGTTGCGGTCGACAGCAAAGGCGAGTCTGTACACATCACCGGTCCTGCGATCTGGCAGAAAAAGATCAGTGAAAGCCTGGCGGTAGAAGTGCAGTAAGCGCCTCCCCGCTACCGAGAAAGGCCGGGCCGTCTTCCCAGACGACCCGGCCTTTTTTTGGATAACGATTTAGTCCTTCGATCTAAGCAGCCACTTCGACCAACCCATTCATTCTAGAAACGCCAACATGATTGAGCTCGAAGAAGCGACAAGCGTCACCGCGATGCACACGTTCAGCCTTTTTTGGAGAAAGTGCTGGCGACTCTATCCAGAGCCTTTGGCAGTCTACAAAAGAGCTCAATAACGAATTGGCGTATACCCAGAGCATGTTGCACTCTCGATCGAGTAAATTTACTACCGTCTGAACACGTCATGCCGGGACGAAGGACGCGCGGCCTCATGGTATGGTGCCAGCCCATCCCTCAACCTGTTTCCTACAGCATGCTGCCGACTTCCCGTACCCTGCGCCTGTCGTTGTACTCCTTGCTGATCATCGCCGGTGCAGTGCTCGCCGCCACCCTGGCCATCCGTCACACCGAACGCCAAGCGTTGGTGGAAGATGCCGCGCGGGCCAATCAGCAACTGGCGCTGTACGCCAACTCCCTGCACACCCTGATTGACCGCTACCGCGCCCTGCCCGCCGTATTGGCGCTGGACCCGGAATTGCGCGCCGCGCTAAACGGTGAAGTGAGCCCCGAAGAGCAGCTTGCGTTGAATCGCAAACTGGAAAAAATCAACGGCGCTGCACACTCCTCGACCCTGGAGTTGCTCGACCGCACTGGCCTGGCCGTGGCCGCCAGCAACTGGCGCTTGCCCAGCAGTTACGTCGGCCAC
This sequence comes from Pseudomonas farris, assembly GCF_019145235.1. GTDB lineage: Bacteria > Pseudomonadota > Gammaproteobacteria > Pseudomonadales > Pseudomonadaceae > Aquipseudomonas > Aquipseudomonas farris. Next base: position 383,504 of record NZ_JAHSTV010000001.1, read on the forward strand.
AACTACGGCTTTCGCCCCTACTTCAGCCAGACCCGCACCCAAGGCACCGGCCGCTTTTACGCGGTGGGTGTGACCAGCGGCATTCCCGGCTATTTCCTGTCCAGCGCGGTGACCAGCGACGGTGGTGAGTTCCTCGGGGCCATGGTGGTCAAACTCGAATTCCCGGAACTTGAGCGCGAATGGCGCCAGGGCAGTGACACGTTGCTGGTCAGCGATGCCCGGGGAATTATCTTCATCGCCAATCAGCCCGGCTGGCGCTATCGCCAATTGAAACCGCTGAGCGACAGCGACCGCGCCGAGCTCAAAGCCACCCGCCAATACGACAAACAGCCGCTGACCCCGCTTGACTATCAATCGCTGCGACGCTTCGACGACAACAGTGCGCTGACCCGGGTCGTTGGTCCCGACGGGACGGCGGATTACCTCTGGGAATCGCTGCCGCTGGCCGCCGAAGGCTGGACGCTGCATCTATTGCGTCGCCCGCAAGTCGCGTTCGAAGACCGCCGCAACGCCGGGCTCGCCGCGGCCGGGTTGTGGCTGGCCATCGTGTTTCTGTTGCTGTTCCTCAACCAGCGTTGGCGCCTGGCCAAGATGCGTCAGCGCAGCCGTGAAGAACTCGAGCGACTGGTGGAAGAACGCACCCGGGATTTGCGCACCGCTCAGGACGGGCTGGTGCAATCGGCCAAACTCGCGGCCCTCGGCCAGATGTCTGCGGCGCTGGCCCATGAAATCAATCAACCGCTGACCGCCCAGCGTATGCAGCTTGCTACTCTGAGGCTGCTGCTCGATCACGGTCGGGTCGAGGACGCCTACAAGGCGCTCAAACCGGTGGACGACATGCTCACGCGCATGGCCGCCCTCACCGGCCACCTGAAAACCTTCGCCCGCAAAAGCCCCAGCGGTCTGCGCGAACGGCTGGACCTGGCGGCGGTGGTCGATCAATCCCTGCAGTTGCTGGATGCGCGCCTGCGTGACGAGCACGTTAGCACCGTGCTGCATCTGACTCGCCCGGCCTGGGTGCGTGGCGATGCGATTCGTCTGGAACAGGTGCTGATCAACCTGCTGCGCAATGCGCTGGATGCGATGCATGACAAACCTTGCAAGCGTCTGGAAATTCGTCTCGAAGCCGATGAACAATTGTGGCGCCTGAGCGTTTCCGACAACGGTGGCGGCATTGCCGAAGAGAACCTGGGTAAAGTGTTCGATCCGTTCTTCACCACCAAACCGGTGGGCGATGGCCTGGGCCTCGGGCTGGCCGTCTCGTTCGCCATCGCTCACGAAGCAGGCGGCCGCCTGAGTGCCGATAATGGTGATAACGGCGCGGTGTTCACCCTGACGTTGCCCATTGATCTGGAGGTGCCTGCTTGATGCTCAATTCGGTGATGGTGGTCGATGACGAAAGCAGCATCCGCAGCGCCGTCGAACAGTGGCTGAGCCTGTCAGGGTTCGAGGTGCAGCTGTTCAGTCGCGCCGACGAGTGTCTGGCGCAACTGCCGAAACATTTCCCCGGGGTGATTCTCAGCGACGTGCGCATGCCTGGCATGACGGGGCTGGAGTTGCTGGCCGAAGTCCAGCGCCGCGATGCCGACTTGCCGGTGATCCTGCTGACCGGTCACGGCGATGTGCCGATGGCCGTCGAAGCGATGCGCGATGGCGCTTATGATTTCCTCGAAAAACCTTTCAGCCCGGAAACCCTGCTGAGCAGCCTGCGTCGGGCTCTGGACAAGCGTCGGCTGGTGCTGGAAAACCGTGCCCTGCACGAGCAAGCGGACAATCGCGCCAAACTCGATGCCACCCTGCTGGGGGTGTCCCGCGGCTTGCAGACGTTGCGTCGGCAAGTACTGGACCTGGCGACGTTGCCGGTCAATGTGCTGATCCGGGGCGAAACCGGCAGCGGCAAGGAATTGGTTGCCCGTTGCCTGCACGACTTCGGTCCCCGCGCAGACAAGCCCTTTGTGGCGCTGAACTGCGCAGCGATTCCCGAGCAGTTGTTCGAGGCCGAACTGTTCGGCCATGAGAGCGGTGCGTTCACGGGCGCCCAGGGTAAACGCATCGGCAAGCTCGAATACGCCGACGGCGGCACACTGTTTCTCGATGAAATCGAAAGCATGCCGTTGGCCCAGCAGGTGAAACTGCTGCGGGTGTTGCAGGAGCAGAAGCTTGAGCGGTTGGGTTCCAACCAGAGTATCCACGTGGACCTGCGGATCATCGCCGCGACCAAACCCGACTTGCTGGATGAAGCCCGGGCCGGACGTTTTCGCGAAGATCTGGCCTATCGATTGAACGTCGCCGAATTGCGTCTGCCGCCGTTGCGTGACCGGCGTGAAGACATTCCCCTGCTGTTCGAGTTCTTCGCGCAGAGTGCCGCCGAGCGTTTGGGCCGCACCTTTGCACCCTTGAGCGGGCCGCAACTGAGCCATCTGCTGAGCCACGACTGGCCGGGCAATGTGCGCGAACTGGCGAACGTCGCCGAGCGACAAGTGCTGGGCCTTGGCGAACCGGAACCGGCGGGGATCGACCCCGGCCAGTCATTGGCGGCGCAGCAGGAAGCCTTTGAAGCGCATTGCTTGCGGGCGGCCTTGACCCGGCATAAAGGTGATGTGAAAGCGGTGCTGGAAGAGCTGCAACTGCCGCGCCGTACCTTTAATGAAAAGATGCAGCGGCATGGACTGACGCGCGAGATGTTTTTGCAGGACAGCTGATTTTTGTGGTGCCTGAACTGGCCCCTTCGCGAGCAAGCCCGCTCCCACATTGGATCTATGGCGAACACAAAATTCGCCTACACAACAAATCAACTGTGGGAGCGGGCTTGCTCGCGAAGGGGCCAGCACTGACGAAGCAATACCACGCGTGAATAAGCGGTTTTCCGCTCGAACCCGCCCCTGAATAAGCGGATTTCCGCTCAACAAAACCCGCTACCCCCTCTAAACCGGCCCTCCTCCCCTTGGCACAGCTCCTGCTATAGCTCCAGCAGGCTGCGTTTCAACGCGCTCCACAAAAACAATTAAACGAAGGATCCTTCAATGGATAACTCCAACGCCCTGCCCCTTGGGTCGGCTGCCGCGCCGGCCAAAGAAAGAACCACCGCTAGCCGGATCAAATCGATCTTCAGCGGCTCTGTCGGCAATATGGTCGAGTGGTACGACTGGTACGTCTACGCCGCCTTCTCCCTGTACTTCGCCAAAGCCTTCTTCCCTAAAGGCGACACCACCGCACAACTGCTCAACACCGCCGCGATCTTCGCCGTGGGCTTTTTGATGCGCCCGATCGGTGGCTGGTTGATGGGCCTCTACGCCGACAAGGCCGGTCGCAAGAAAGCGCTGATGGCTTCGGTGTACCTGATGTGTTTCGGCTCGCTGCTGATCGCCCTGAGCCCGGGTTATGAAACCATTGGTATCGGCGCACCGATCCTGCTGATTTTCGCCCGTTTGCTGCAAGGCCTGTCGGTCGGTGGCGAGTACGGCACCTCGGCGACTTACCTCAGCGAGATGGCGACCAAGGATCGTCGCGGCTTCTACTCCAGCTTCCAGTACGTGACCCTGATCTCCGGCCAGCTCATCGCTTTGGCAGTGCTGATCGTGCTGCAACAGACCCTGACCACTGAAGAGCTGTACGCCTGGGGCTGGCGCATTCCGTTCGCCATCGGCGCACTGTGTGCCGTGGTCGCGCTCTACCTGCGTCGTGGCATGGAAGAAACCGAGTCGTTCACCAAGAAAGAGAAAGCCAAGGAAAGCGCGATGCGCACCTTGATGCGCCATCCGAAAGAACTGATGACCGTGGTCGGCCTGACCATGGGCGGCACGCTGGCGTTCTACACCTACACCACGTACATGCAGAAATACCTGGTGAACACCGTCGGCATGAGCATCTCCGACTCCACCACGATTTCCGCAGCCACGCTGTTCCTGTTCATGTGCCTGCAACCGATCATCGGTGGGCTGTCGGATAAAGTCGGTCGTCGGCCGATCCTGATCGCCTTCGGTATTCTCGGGACACTGTTCACCGTGCCGATCCTGACCACCCTGCACACCATCCAGACCTGGTGGGGCGCGTTCTTCTTGATCATGGCGGCGCTGATCATCGTCAGCGGCTACACCTCGATCAACGCGGTGGTTAAAGCCGAACTGTTCCCGACCGAAATCCGTGCGCTGGGCGTCGGCCTGCCCTACGCGCTGACAGTGTCGATCTTCGGCGGCACCGCTGAATACATCGCGCTGTGGTTCAAGAGCATCGGCATGGAAACCGGTTACTACTGGTATGTCACGGCGTGCATCGCGGTGTCGTTGCTGGTGTACGTGACCATGAAAGATACCCGCAAGCATTCGCGGATCGAGACGGACTAATAGCAACATTGATGGAGGCTGTTATGGCCTCCCTGAACGCAACACCACAGCCCGGCCTTGGCCGGGCTTAGTCATTTCTGGGGGTAAACAAAACTCCAGGCTCGACACAAAAAATGTGGGAGCGGGCTTGCTTGCGAAAGCGGCTTAACATTCAACAAGGATGCTGACTGATACACCGCCTTCGCGAGCAAGCCCGCTCCCACATTAGATCTCATCGCTGGAAATAACCCGCTCGTCCTTGCACTATGATCGATCCCGAAACAAAGCCCTCAGGAACCTCCGTCCATGCCCGACGACATCCATTTCTACGAACCCGCCAACGGCCACGGCCTGCCGCATGACCCGTTCAACGCCATCGTCGGCCCGCGCCCTATCGGCTGGATTTCCTCCCAGGACGCCAACGGTCGCTTGAACCTGGCGCCCTACAGTTTTTTCAATGCCTTCAACTACATCCCGCCGATCATTGGTTTTTCCAGCGTCGGGCGCAAAGACAGCCTGAATAATATCGAGCAGACAGGCGAATTCGCCTGGAACCTGGCGACCCGGCCGCTGGCCGAGCAGATGAACCAGAGCTGCGCCATGGTCGGGCCGCAGGTCGATGAGTTTGAACTGTCCGGGCTGACCACCGCCGCGTCGAAAATCATTCAGGTGCCACGGGTTGCCGAAAGTCCGGTGTCCTTTGAGTGCAAGGTCACGCAGATCATTCAGTTGCAACGTGCAAACAAGGAAGTGGTGCCGAGCTGGCTGATTCTCGGCGAAGTGGTCGCCGTGCATATCGCCAAGTGGCTGTTGAAAGATGGGGTGTACGACACCGCCGCGGCAGAACCGATTCTGCGCGGCGGCGGGCCGGCGGATTACTTTCAGCTGGGGCCAGAGGCATTGTTCAAGATGTTCCGCCCGGGGGCGGTCAAGTAATTACCAGAGCAGGTCGGTGTCTTCTTTAACGTCTTTGAGGCGGGTCAGCTCTTTGGCAGCGGCCTCGTCGGCTTCATGGGCGGTTTTGAAGGTCTGGCTTTCCAGCACTTTGTGAAAACGCGGGGCACCGGAACCGCCGAGGGCTTTGACGGCAATCGCGGCGTGGTAACCGCCCTCGCCCGGTACTACTGCTGAAACGGCTTCGAAGTGTTCAAAGGCTTTGCGTGCCATGTCGCGGATCCTGGCTAATGGAGAGTTGCGCCATTAAACCCTCAACCGGCGAGTTTGTGTACCGCTGCCTGAGACTGGCCAAGCGCCTGGGCCGCCGAGACATCCTTGAAGGTATGGAAATCCAGGCTATTGACCACCAGCTCTTGCACCAGCTCGGCAAAGATCTGCATCGCCGGGCTGCCGAAGTAAGCGGTCATGGCCTGTTGGTTGGCCCAGAAACCGGACACCAGCCACAGCTCGGGATCGCATTGCGAGTGCTGCAGGGCGAAGCTCAGGCAACCCGGTGCGTTGCGCGACGGCTCGATCAAGGCGCTCAGGCGTGCACCGAGTTCTGCCGAACGCCCGGCGCGGGCGCGGACGAAGGCCATATGACTGACGGGGATCTGCGTAGACATGTTCAACCCTCCCAGGTCATCCAGTGGCAGCCGGGGACGGGCTGCGACAGGATCCAAGATTAGGCGGCGCGCCCTGGTCGTCGTTAGTCGATTCCTGCCGGCTTGTTGCACAATCCTGCGCGGCTGAAAAAAACGTCTGTAACAGCATGTAAACCACTGTCACATCGCTGCAACACGACTTTCAAGCAAGTTTTCCCGGCGCTGACCTGCCATAGCGGCCTCGCGTATTTACCTCGTGCAGAATCAGGCAAGCTTTTGGCAGGATGTGTCTACCGCTGTCCCTTGCACAAATTTAAGCTCAGCCCATCACCAACGCGTCACCGAGGATGCCCAGCATGTCGTCGCTCGATCACTTTCAAGCCCCGCTGGATGCCGACATGGAAAAACAGCGCGCGGAACTGGCCGCCCTCATCCGCCGTAACACGATGGAGGATGGCACTTATGCCACCTCCGTCGGTTCGCTGTTCATGTCGCGCCACAGTAAAAACCATGACTTCGCTCCAGTGCTGGCGCAACCGGCCCTGTGCATCATGGCCCAGGGGCGCAAGGAAGTGCGGCTGGCAGATGAATACTTCAATTACGACCCGCTGAATTACCTGGTGGTGTCGGTCTCGATGCCATTGAGCGGGCGGGTGGTGAATGTCTCGCCCGAGGAACCGATCCTCGCCGTACGACTGGATATCGATCCGGCAGAAATCAGCGCGCTGATTGCCGACGCCGGCCCCATCGGCGTACCCACACGGCCCACTGGCCGTGGCCTGTATGTCGAGCAGATCGACACGGCAATGCTCGATGCCGTGCTGCGTCTGGCGCGTTTGCTGGACACACCGAAAGACATCGCCATGCTGGCGCCGCTGATTCGTCGAGAGATTCTGTATCGGCTGTTGCGCAGCCAGCAGGGTCATCGGCTGTATGAGATTGCCATTGCCAACAGCCAGAGCCATCGCATCAGCCAGGCGATCAAATGGCTCAACGGCAATTATGAGCAACCGCTGCGCATTGATGATCTGGCGCGGGAAGTGAACCTGAGCGTGTCAACATTGCATCACCGGTTCAAGGCGATGACGGCGATGAGTCCGCTGCAGTATCAGAAGCAATTGCGCCTGCAAGAGGCGCGGCGGTTGATGCTGGCTGAAGGGTTGGAAGCTTCGGCGGCGGGTTATCGGGTGGGGTATGAAAGCCCCTCCCAGTTCAGCCGGGAGTACAGCCGATTGTTCGGAGCGCCGCCGCTCCGGGATTTGGCGCGGTTGCGGTTGTCGGTTTGATCTGACTTTTTCGGTGCGGCTACTGACGCCTTCGCGAGCAAGCCCGCTCCCACAGGGGATTTGTGGTGGACACAAAATAAGTGAACACCGCAGATCCAATGTGGGAGCGGGCTTGCTCGCGAAGAGGCCGGCAAAGGCGACCCACCTCTAAAGTCAGGCGCTCAACACGCGGCAAGCCTCAGCCGGCAAGGTCACCGACACCGGATTGCCAATGCTCAACCCAACCCCCTGACACGGCGTACTCAACGCGGTAAACGACACCCCGGAACACTCGACGGTCGTTTCAATCGTCGCCCCGATATCCCGCACAAACGTCACCTTGCCGAGCAAGCGATTCCCCGCCGTCGCCTGGGGTTGCGACAGTTGCAGATCCTCCGGGCGAATCAGCATTTTCACTTTCTCCCCCACCACAATGCTGCTGCAAATAGGCACTTGCAGCGCATCGCCACCGGGCAAGCTGACCTTGCCGTTGCCCAGCGCCGTGGCCGGGAAAATGTTCCCCGAGCCAATAAAGTCCGCGACGAATTCATTGGCCGGATGCCGATAGATTTCAATCGGCGTACCGACCTGCTGCACCCGATGCTCACCCAGCACCACCACGATATCGGCCATGGTCATGGCTTCGCGCTGGTCGTGGGTGACCATGATGGTGGTGATGTTCAAACGCTGTTGCAGCTGACGGATTTCCACCTGCATCGACTCACGCAGCTTGGCGTCCAGCGCCGACAACGGTTCATCAAGCAGGAGGATTTTCGGCCGCGAAGCAATCGCCCGGGCAATTGCTACGCGCTGACGTTGCCCGCCGGAGAGTTTCGCCACCGGACGATCAATCATTTCCTGCAGCTGAATCAGCTCCAGCAACTCCACCACCCGCGCCTGTTGATCAGTCTTGCTGACCCCGCGCAGTTTCAGCGGATAGGCGATGTTCTCCCCCACCGTCATGTGCGGAAACAGCGCCAGCGATTGAAACACCATGCCGAAATTACGCTGATGCGCCGGCGTATGGCCGATGTCTTCACCGTCCAGGCGAATCTCGCCGCCAGTCAGGGTTTCAAGCCCGGCAATCATCCGCAGCAAAGTGGTTTTGCCGCAGCCCGAAGGGCCGAGGAAACACACCAGTTTGCCCTCAGGCAAATGCAGGTTCACATCTTTTACCGCGCAGGCCGAGCCGTAATGTTTCTCGACGTTTTCCAGAATCAGACCAGTCATGTTGCACCTCAAGAATCAGAACGAAACGCCACCTTCACCGACCAGCTTCTCCAACGCCCAGATCAGGACGAAGTCGATCAGCACGATCAGCACGGCAAACGAGAAAACGGTAGGGTCGAGCGAAGACACGGTGCGGCTGTACATCCAGATCGGCACGGTCATGACGTCGATGGTGTAGAGGAAATAGGTCACGGTGAATTCGTTGAACGAGACGATGAACGCCAGCAGCATGCCCGCCAAAATCCCCGACTTCATCAGCGGCACCACCACATCGACAATCGCCCGCAGCGGTGAAGCGCCGAGCATTTGCGCGGCCTCTTCGACTTCGCTGCCGATGGAGAGCATCGCCGCGGTACAGTTTTTCACCACGAACGGCAGCGCCAGAATCACGTGGGCAATCACCAGCCGCGAGGTGGTGATGTGGAACGGCAGGCTGTCGAACACCAGCAGCAAAGCCAGGCCCAACACCACCATCGGGAACACCAGTGGCAGCGACATCAATTGCAGCGCCACAGCCTTGCCGCGGAACTCGCAACGGGTCAGGGCGTAGGCTGCCGGCACCGCGATAATCGTGGCGAAAACCATGGTCAGACAGGCCACCATCAGGCTGGTGGTCATGGCTTTGCCGAGGCTCAGCACATCGCTGGCGTCTGGCGACACGAAGGTGTTCCAGGCGGCCTCGTACCATTGCAGGCTGTAGCTGCTGGGCGGGAAGTCGAGGTTCGACGCACCGCTGAACGACATGACGATCATGGTCAAAATCGGCAGCACCGCCAGCAGCAGAATGAAGCCCGACAGGATGCCGGCGAACTTGCCGGTATCGCCCGGTAGCAGCGAGTGGCGCTTCTTGATCAGGGTGCTCATTGGGAAGCCTCCAGCATGCGCCGACGACGGCCGGTGATGTATTCGGACAAGGTCATGATCGCCAGGGTGGTAACGATCAGCACCACACCGGCAGCAGACGCGGCGGGCCAGTTCATCAGCGGGGCGATCTGGTCATGCACCATCACCGCCAGCATCGGCACGCGCCGACCACCGAGCAGCAGCGGCACCACAAAACTGCTGGCGTTATAGGCAAACACCAATGTCGCGCCAGTGATAATCCCCGGCAAACTCATCGGCAACACCACCTGGCGAAACACCTGCAAGCGACTGGCGCCGAGGGTGGCAGCGGCCTCTTCGTAAGTGCGGGCAACGCCGCGCATGGCGCTGGCAATCGGCAGCACGGCCAACGGGAACGCGGTTTGCACCAGGCCCATCAACACGCCATTCTGGTTGTAGAGCAGCATGATCGGGCGCTTGATCAGGCCCAGGCCCATCAGCGCCTGATTGAGCATCCCGCCCGGCCCGAGGATCACCAGCCAGCCGTAGCTTTGCAGCAGCAGGTTGACCAGCAAGGGCAGCAGCACCGCCGCGAGGAAGATCCGCCGCACAAACGGCGAGGTCAGCCGTGACATGGTGTAGGCGACCGGGATCGCCAGCAGCACCGCAATCACCGCGCTGATCAGCGCCAGGCGCAACGTCAGCAGCAACGATTTGAGGTAATAGGGTTCCAGCAATTGGGCGTAACTGGCCAGGCTGAACCCGGTCCACTCCGCGCCTTTGGTGCCGACGCTCATGCGCAGCACCAGCAGGCTGGCGGCAATCAGCACGCCGAGAAACAGCATCGACGGCGAGAGGAAAAACCAGGCACGCGCCGTCGGTGAGACACCCCGATTGAGGCGCACGGGTGCGGCGCTTACCGGATGGGTCAGAGGTTGGTGTTCCATAGCAAGGGTCTCGTCAATGGAAAGCAGCTGAGCGAGCACAGGCCTTAAAACCACGTTGAACCCTGTGGGAGCGGGCTTGCTCGCGAAGAGGCCATGTCAGTCGACATCAATGTTGAATGTCACACCGCATTCGCGAGCAAGCCCGCTCCCACATTGGATTTGTGGTGTTTCAAAGGAACTGTGTTCGCCACTCGATCAGGAAGAAAAGATTTCCGTGTAACGACGAATCCATTGGTCATGCACGGTGGCCAGGAAGGCGTTGTCGTGCATGATCGCCTTCTCGGCAATCTGCTCCGGCGTGAGGATGTACGGGCTTTTGCGCGCTTCGGCGGAGATGATCGCCTTGGCGTTAACCGGGCCGTTGTAGATGTCTTCGGCCATCTTGCCCTGCACCAGCGGGTCCAGAGAGTGGTTGATGAAGGCGTAGGCCAGGTCGATATCGCCCGGGCGATTCTTCGGCATCACCGACAACATCAGGTCGGTGTAGAAGCCTTCCTTCATGCCGAACGTGGCGCCCAGGCCGTAGGCCGGATCGCGAATCTGTTTCGGGAAAAACGCCGGCGCGTACAGGCCCCCCATGTCCAGGGAACCGGTGCGGAACAACTCGGCGATCTGGTTCGGGTTTTCGCCCAGGGTCACGACGCGATCTTTCAGCTCGGCGAGTTTCTTGAAGCCTGGCTCGATGTTGTGTTCGTCACCACCGGCCAGTTTGGCGGCGATGATGATCAGGTCCATGGCCTCGGTCCAGTTCGGCGGCGGCAGGAAGATGTTCGGCGACAGCTCCGCGTCCCACAGGGCGGCGTAGCTGTCCGGCGCTTCTTTGATGGTGCGGGTGCTGTAGACCAGGCTGTTGCACCACAGCAGGTAACCGATGCCATGACCATTGGCGCCAGTGCGGTATTGCTCCGGCACGTCGACCAGGTTGGGGATGCGGTTGAGATCGGGTTTTTCCAGCAGGTTGGCGGCGGCCAGACCTTCAGCGCCGACGCCGGCCAGAGTGATGATGTCGTACTGCGGACGATCACCGCCGGCCTTGAGTTTGGCGACCATTTCCGAGGTGCTGCCGGTGCGGTCAGCGATGACCTTGCAGCCGTACTTGGCTTCGAAAGTCGCGGCGATGTTGCGCAATGCGGCAAGGCCGGTGTCATCGGACCAGGTCAGCAAGCGCAGGGTCTTGCCCTGGAAACGTGTGTCGCTGGCATTGGCCTTGATGAACGGCATGCTCATGGCCGCCGCAGCCACGGACGCCACGCCCACGGTTTTGATGAATTGACGTCTGTTCAGATCGTGCTCGCCCATGAAGGACTCCCTTTGTTTTTTTAAGTATGAGGTTGGTCGCAACCGTTGCATCCGCGGGGCCAGATCAGCTTCAAGCCCCCGGTTTCAATGGGCCTTGGCGATGCCAGCGGGTTCATCCTGAGGTCGTGCAAAACACCTGACTATCGATAAAAACTCATTGAAGCCATGACGCTGGCGCATGCCTCATCGCGAGGCATGCGCTCACCTTTTTCGTGCTGTCAGACGGCCCGAATCACGTGTTTGATTTCCTGGAAAGCCTGCAAGCCCCACGGCCCCAATTCGCGGCCGATGCTGCTCTGTTTGTAGCCACCCCAAGCGGTCTGCGGGAAGATCACTTGCGGCGCGTTGATCCACACAAGCCCCGCCTGCAAAGCGTTGGCGACCCGATCGGCGGCTTCTGCGTCGCGCGTGACCACGCTGGCCACCAGACCAAACTGGCTGTCGTTGGCCAAGGCAATCGCCTCGGCTTCAGAGCTGAAACTGCGCACGCAGATCACCGGGCCGAAAATCTCTTCGCACCACAGCGCACTGTCGAGGGGCACGTCGATGAAAATGGTCGGCTGCAAAAAATAGCCGCGTGGCAGGTCTGCCGGGCGATTACCGCCGCAGATCAGCTTCGCGCCTGCGCTCAAACCGCGATCGATGTGGCCCAGCACCCGTTGGTATTGCGCCTGATTGACCAGTGCGCCCATTTCCACGTTCGGGTCGAACGGGTCGGCCACGCGAATGGCTTCGGCGCGCGCCTTCAATCGCGCTACAAATTTTTCCGCCAGTTCATCGGCAACCAGCACGCGGCTGGTGGCGGAACACATCTGCCCGGCGTTGAAGAAACCACCGCCACAGGCCACTTCCACGGCCAATTCGATGTCGGCATCGGCGAGTACCAGCAGCGAGGATTTGCCGCCCAGTTCCAGGCTCACACCCTTCACGGTTTCCGCTGCCCGCTGCATCACCTGCACGCCCACCGCATTGCTGCCGGTGAAGGAAATCTTGGCGATGCGCGGATCAGCCGACAGCGGCGCACCAACGGCCAGGCCGGTGCCGCAGACCAGATTGAACACACCGTTTGGCAGACCGGCTTCGGCAATGATCGTCGCCAGTTCCAGCTCCGGCAGCGGCGTCACTTCAGACGGTTTAAGCACCACGCAGCAACCGGCGGCCAGCGCTGGGGCGAGCTTCCAGGCGGTGGTGACCATCGGGAAATTCCACGGCACGATCAGCCCCACCACACCGCATGGCTCGCGGCGCAAACGGGCACTGAAATCGTCGCTCGGCAACGCCACGGCGCTGTCCTGTTTACCGTCCAGGCCTTCGGCCAGATCGGCGTAGTACTCGAACGTGGCGATTACATCGTCGACATCAATGGCCGCTTCAAACAGCGGTTTACCGTTGTTGCTCGACTGCAACTTCATCAACTGTTCACGACCGGCCTGTACGCCAGCGGCGATTCTGCGCAGGATCGCCCCGCGCTCGGCGCCGGTGGTTTTCGACCACTGTTTGAAAGCATGGGTCGCCGCCGTGACGGCCTGATCGACAGCGTGTTCATCGCCGCCGTTGACGGTTGTCAGCAGCGCTTCGGTCGCCGGGTTGATCACGCGTAAATGTTCGTTGCCAGCCAACCATTGGCCATCGATGTACAGGCCATCCAGAGTAATAGGAAAACTCATTTCGACACCGCCTTCATCCACTGGGTCTGATCGATTTCAATCAGGGTCGGACCCTGGCGATCGGTGGCGAGACGCAGCGCGCTGCGCAGTTCTTCGACACCGCTGACCGCCTCGGCTGCGCAACCCAGCGCCTTGGCCACACCGATGAAGTCCGGGGTGTAGATGTCCACGCCTACCGGCTCGATGGCGCGGTTGACCATGTATTTCTTGATCTCTTCGTAGCCTTGGTTATTCCACAACAGTACGATCACCGGGGTGCGTGCTTCAACCGCACTGGCCAGTTCCGGCAGGGTGAATTGCAGACCACCATCGCCGATCAGGCACACCACCGGAGGTCGCACGCCGCCTTCGATGCTGCCACCGAGCCAGGCGCCTATCGCCGCCGGCAAGGCGTAACCGAGGGTGCCGTAGCCGGTGGACGAGTTGAACCAGCGGCGCGGGCGTTCCGGGTTGAAGGTGAGGTTGCCGGTGTACACCGGTTGGGTCGAATCGCCGACGAATACCGCGCTCGGCAATTCGTGCAAAACGGTTTCCAGGAAACGGGTCTGGGCCAGTGTTGGGGCATCCCAGGTTGCGGCCAATTCATCGCGCAAACGCGCGGCGCGCACCTGCCCCCAATCGTTGCGACGCTCGGCCAGCGACTGGTGGGACAGCGCACTCAGCAAGGCCTGAGCGGCGTTGCGCGAATCGGCCACCAACGCGACTTTCGGCGGGTAATTACGCACGGTCTGGTCGGGGTCGATGTCCACGCGCAGCAGCACGCCGGGAATGTCGAAGCCGCCGGCGAAGGTGACGTCGTAATCGGTTTCGGCCAGTTCGGTGCCGATGGCCAGCACCACGTCGGCCTCGGCGACCAGTGCGCGAGTGGCTACCAGGCTTTGGGTCGAGCCGATCAGCAGCGGATGACTGGACTCGAGCATGCCCTTGGCATTGATGGTCAGGGCCACTGGCGCATCCAGCAGTTCCGCCAATTCGGTCAGCTCGGCCGCCGCGTCGATGGCACCGCCACCAGCGAGAATCAACGGGCGCTTGGCCCCGGCCAGCCAGTCGGTCATGCGGCTGATCGCGCTTGGCGAAGCACCGGCGCGATCAATGTTCACCGGCACGCTGGCGAGCAAGTCATCGGCCTCTTCGACCAACACGTCCAACGGAATTTCGATGTGCACCGGACGCGGACGGCCAGCCTGGAACAGCGCGAAGGCGCGGGCCAACACGCCCGGCAATTCAGCCGCCGACATCAAGGTGTGAGAGAACGCTGCCACGCCGCCGACCAGTGCGCTTTGGTTCGGCAGTTCATGCAACTTGCCGCGACCGCCGCCCAATTGGCTGCGCGATTGCACGCTGGAAATCACCAGCATCGGGATCGAGTCGGCATAAGCCTGGCCCATGGCGGTGGTGATGTTGGTCATGCCAGGGCCGGTGATGATGAAGCACACACCCGGTTTGCCGCTGGTGCGCGCATAACCGTCGGCCATGAAACCGGCGCCCTGTTCGTGACGGGGAGTGACGTGGTTGATGCTCGAACGGGCCAGCCCGCGATACAGCTCCACGGTATGCACCCCGGGAATGCCGAACACCTGCTGGACCCCGTAATCTTCGAGTAACTTGACCAATACTTCGCCGCACGTCGCCATGTCTTTGCCCTTTTTGTTCGTTTGAGACGCCGGGCCTGCGCAGTGTTTATGATGGGTTGGCAGGTCCAGGGATGGCCTCATTGGAACGGGCGACGCGTAGCCGCAACAATGGATAAAAAGTCATACTAGCCATGTCTTCACGTCATACCTTGGATCCCAATGAAACGATTGCCTCCCCTGCCGGCGCTGCACACTTTTCTGATCACCGCGCAGTGCTGCAACTTCACCCGGGCCGCCGAACAACTGCACATCACCCAAGGCGCGGTGAGCCGGCAGATCGCCGGGCTGGAAGATCATCTGGGTTATGAGCTGTTCATTCGCCAGGCGCGGGGCTTGAGCCTGACCGCCGAAGGACGGGAATGGCTGCCACGGGTGCAGCAGATTTTCGGCCTGATCGACGAGGCGGTGGAGCAGATCGGCGAGAAGCGCGAAACCCTGCAACTGAAAGCCCCGACCTGCGTGATGCGCTGGCTGTTGCCACGCCTGTTGCAGTGGCAAAAGGAACGCCCGGAT
Organism: Pseudomonas farris; assembly: GCF_019145235.1. Lineage (GTDB taxonomy): Bacteria > Pseudomonadota > Gammaproteobacteria > Pseudomonadales > Pseudomonadaceae > Aquipseudomonas > Aquipseudomonas farris. Next base: position 398,744 of record NZ_JAHSTV010000001.1, read on the forward strand.
GTACCGGTGGAATTGACCACCACGGTGAAACACGGCGTGGATTTTCATCGCGAGCAGTTCGATGCGGCGGTGATGTATGGCGCGCCGCCGGACAGCTCACTGGCCTCCCAGCATCTGTTCGATGAGCAACTGACGCCCGTGTGTTCCCGACCGATGCTTGAAGGGCCGATGGCTTTGCAGACACCGGCCGACCTCCAGCAACACTTGTTACTGCACCCCACCCGTGATGAACGGGACTGGAACGCCTGGCTGAAAGCCGCGGATATTCGGCTGAGCAATGTCGGCAAAGGTCAGCATTTCGAAACCCTTGACCTGGCGATGTCGATGGCGTCCCAGGGGACAGGTGTAGCGATTGGCGATTGGTCGTTGATTGGCGATGACCTGAGTGCCGGACGGCTGGTCATGCCTTTTGACTTGAGGGTGAAAACCGGGTTGGCGTATTACCTGGTGTTCCCCGAGAAACCGGAACCTTCGCCGAAGTTGCGCGAATTGATGGGGTGGTTGGTGGAGCAGGCTCAGAGCCGCTGAGAGATGATCGTTCCCACGCTCTGCGTGGGAATGCAGCCCGGGACGCTCCGCGTCCCATCAAGAGCCGAACGCGGAGCGTCCGATGAGGCATTCCCACGCAGAGCGTGGGAACGATCAACGCTGGCGTGCGGTGTTTCGTGGATCAATACCCGACAGTAAACCGCTGCCTTGAATGCTTCGGCGTTTTCAGTTCATCAAGCAGCGCAATCGCGAAGTCAGCAAAGGTAATCCAGCTGCGGCCTTCGGCACTCACCAGCAAGTCATCCTTGCCGACTCGAAACGCGCTGGTGCGCTCACCTTCGACAAACTCTGCCGACGGCGACAGGAACGTCCAGTCCAAGTCTTTTTCCTGACGCAAAGTATTCAGGAACGCAGCACCGGCGCTAGCCTCGGCCTTGTATTCCTCCGGGAAACCTTCGCTATCGATCACCCGAGAGCCGCCCGGCAGCAACAGCGAACCCGCACCGCCCACCACCAACAGACGCTTGACCCCGGCCTTCTTCACTGGCTCGATGATCGCGCTGGCAGGGATGGTCGAGAAATGCGCAGCGCTGATCACCGCATCATGCCCGGCCACGGCGGCTTGCAATGCAGCAGCGTCGAGCACGTCCACGTTTTTGCTCACGACCCCGGCACGCGGGGCGATTTTCGAAGTGTCGCGGGCGATGGCAGTGACGCTGTGACCGCGACGCAGGGCTTCTTCCAACAGTTGACTACCGGCACGACCGGTGGCACCGATGATTGCGATGTTGCTCATGACGTTCTCCAGTTGGTTTGGGTGTACGCGAAGTTACTTGGTTTGCATTGATCAGTGTGGCGAGGGAGCTTGCTCCCGCTCGGCTGCGAAGCAGTCGTAAAACCTGAGCATGCGGTGCGGCGGGAAGAATGTAGGGGAGCGCTTCGCACTCCAACGGGGGCAAGCCCCCTCGCCACAACCCTCGCCACAGGTAAGCAGTTTCAGCTGCGGCGGATTACCACTTCATCTCGCCCTTGGCGACTTTGGCGCTCAGCTCCAGCGAGCTTTCTTCACCCAGGGTCGGGTAGCGTTTTTTCATTGCGCCGATCAGTTCGGCAGCGTCTTTCGCCTTGGCGGTTTCTTCGTCGAAAGCCTTGATGTAATCGGCGGTGAATTGCACCGCCGACAGAGAACGCGCGCTCTCACCGAGGTAGTGACCCGGCACAATGGTGGTGGGCTTCAGCGCTTCGATCGCCTGCAGCGTCGTCAGCCAATCGGCATGGGATTGCGGGGTCTGGGTGTCGGCCATCCACACGTGAATGTTTTCCGCGACCACCACGCCACCAACCACTGCCTTGATCGACGGGATCCACACAAAACTGCGATCCGGCTGCTTGCCGTCCAGGCCGATCACCTGCAATTTCTGCCCTTCCAGCATCAGGCTATCGCCCTTGAGCACCTGCGGCACGATGGTTTTGTTCGGTACGTCAGCGCCCATTTTCGGGCCCCAGAACGCCAGTTTGCCGTCGACGGTTTTTTTGATGTGATCGACAGTCGGTTGCGAGGCCAGCACTTTGGCTTTCGGGAACGCCTGGGTGACGGTGTCGAGGCCGAAGTAGTAATCCGGGTCACCGTGGCTGATGTAGATGGTGGTCAGTTGCTTGCCGCTGGCGCGGATTTTTTCCACCACCTGTTCGGCCTGGGCTTTGCCGAATTGCGCGTCCACCAGAATCGCTTCCTTCTCGCCGCTGACCAGCACCGAGGTCACCGGGAAGATCGCGTTGATGCCAGGGTTGTAGACGTCCAGCGTCAGGGTGGATGCCGCAGCGGCATGGGCCGCGAAGCCGAGCGTAGCGGTTGCCAGAAGAATGCGTTTGATTGAAGTGAAGCCGATCATCTGTTGCTCCGTTGTCCGAATGCCATGCTTGGCGATGGGACAGAGCTTAGTTGCCTGGTTCGATACAAAAAATGCGATGCTTGAACATAGTTTGTTTCTGAAAGCGGGCAAATCATGGATCGTCTACAAGCAATGCGGGTATTCGTCACGGTGGTGGACCTGGGCAGCCAATCGGCCGCCGCCGATCACTTGGACCTCTCACGGCCGGTGGTTTCACGCTATCTGGCGGAGTTGGAGGATTGGGTCGGCGCGCGCCTGATGCATCGCACCACGCGCAAATTGAGTCTGACCGCCGCCGGCAGTGAGATCCTGCCTCGCTGTCGGCAGATGCTCGATTTGTCCACCGACATGCAAGCCGCCGTCAGCGAACCGGACGACGCACCGCGAGGCCTGTTGCGGATCAGCGTCAGCACCTCATTCGGCCAAGCGCAACTGGCGGACGCCATGGCGGCCTACGTCAAACGTTACCCCGGCGTCAGCATCGATATGCAAATGCTCGACCGCACGGTGAACCTGGTGGATGAACGCATCGACCTGGCCATCCGCACCAGCAACGACCTGGACCCGAACCTGATCGCCCGGCGGCTGACGGTCTGCCGTTCAGTGATCTGCGCTTCCCCCGCGTACCTGCGCGAGCACCCGACACCGCAACGGGTCGAGGACCTCAGCCTGCACAACTGCCTGACCCACTCCTACTTCGGCAAAAGCCTCTGGCATTTCGAACAGGACGGCGAGCCCGTCTCGGTGCCGGTGGAGGGCAACATCAGCGCCAACGAAGCCAGCACGCTGTTGCGCGCGACGATGGCCGGGGCTGGCGTGGTGATGCTGCCCAGTTACCTGGCCGGCGTGCATATCCACAGCGGCGAACTGATCCGCCTGTTGCCCCAGGCCAAGCCTCGGCAGCTGAACATCTATGCGGTGTACGCCTCACGCAAACACATGCCGGCGGCGTTGCGCAGCATGCTGGATTTTTTGGTGCTTAGATTTCCCGAAGAACCGGAGTGGGATGTTGGGTTGTAAACGGATCAAAATGTGGGAGCGGGCTTGCTCGCGAAAGCGGTGTGACATTCAACAATGATGTCGACTGATCCACCGCATTCGCGAGCAAGCCCGCTCCCACATTGGCTCATCATTGTTCTGAATATCGCGTTAACCGCGAAAGCGGCTTTGCTGGCAACTCATCCGCGCTGACCTATGCTCAAAGCAGTACCGAAAGGTATTCGTTCAGAGGTCAACGCCATGAACATCAAAACAAAAAGATACCTCGCCATTTTCATCACTTGCGCGGCGACACTAGCGCTGTATGGCACAGCCGCCTGGCGTGTCGAGCAGTTGCGACAAGTGCCCCGTGAATACGCGAGCTGCAACTTCGAGCGCTGCATTCCCCACAACGCGACCCTCAACGCCCTCCGGTAACGAACACCTGTGGCGAGGGGGCTTGCCCCCGTTCGGCTGCGCAGCAGTCGTAATTCGGTGAATGCGGTGTTCTCATTGAAATGCTGGGGCCGCTTCGCGACCCAACGGGGGCAAGCCCCCTCGGTACAGGTTCAGGCCTCGTTGTCCTGATCGGCATGGTCCTGATCGGCCTTCAAGCGGTCGCGAAAAGCCTTGGGCGAAATCCCCACGCGACGCCTGAACAGGCGTGTGAAGTTGGTCGGATCGGAAAACCCCAACACGTCGGACATTTCATAAATGGTCATGCTGGTGTAGGTCAGCAAGCGCTTGGCCTCCAGCAATTGACGCTCGTGCATGATCTGCAACGCCGGTTGCCCCGCCAGCTCACGGCACGTGCCGTTGAGGTGGGACACGGAAATCCCCAGCCGATGAGCCAGGTCCTCGACCTTGACGTGCTGGCGATAAGTCTCTTCCACCAGTTGAATAAAGCCGTTGAGGTATTCCCGAGCCCGCTGCGGACGCTGAGTGGCGGTTTGGCGCTGAATCACCTGGCGGCTGATCCACACCATAATCACGCTGACCAGCGAATGCATGAGCATTTCCCGCGCCGGTTGATGGCCGGTGTACTCGCTTTGCAGCGCCGAAAACAGACTGTTGAGGTACTCGCTGTCCTTGCCCGCCGGGTAGCTTTCGGCCTGTGCCAGAGCGTTCACCGAATTGCCCAGTTGTGCTTGCAGGTGGGCGATCAGCGGCGCGGCCAGCGTGACGACGAAACCCTCGACGTCCTCGGAAAACCGATAACCATGCACCGATAACGGCGGCAGAATCAGGATTGCCGGTTCGGTCAATTGTGAGCGTTTGCCTTCGATCTCAAGCTCTGCCTGACCTTTGAAGACGAAGAGCAACTGACACAAATCCGCGTGGCGGTGAGGTTTTATTTCCCATTGATGTTCGCGGCTGCGTTTGGAAATGGTTTCACAGTGCAACAAGTCAGGGGTCGGCCAGTCCAGGCTTTCACCGTAGAGTTTGAACACCGGAATCGATGGCAGGTCAGGCTTGTTCATCACTTCAATCCAGGCCTCGAAGGTAACGGGGCGATAATCGCACCGATTGGCAGAATGTACAGGTATCGGCTCAGTTTTCCCCTTCAATTGACAGACCCGCAAGTGAAAAATGCAAGTACTCGATCCATAAAAATCATTCACCGGCCTTGGTCGCGTGGAGCTTGCGAGTCATAAAAACAATGAAAACACTGAAAACCCAAGTCGCAATCATCGGTGCCGGCCCCTCTGGTTTGCTACTCGGCCAATTGCTGCATAATGCCGGCATCGACACCCTGATCCTCGAGCGCCAGCCCCCGGATTATGTGCTCGGGCGCATCCGCGCCGGTGTCCTCGAACAAGGCATGGTAGAGCTGTTGCGTCAGGCCGGGGTGGGTCAGCGCATGGACGCCGAAGGGCTGGTCCATACAGGCTTCGAACTGGCCCTCGACGGGCGCCGGGTACACATCGATTTGCAGGCGCTGACGGGCGGCAAAACCGTAACGATCTATGGCCAGACCGAGGTCACCCGCGATCTGATGGCCGCTCGTCGGGACGCTGGTGCGCAGACGATCTACGAAGCCAGCAATGTCGTCCCCCACGGCATGAAAACCGCCGAACCCTTTGTCACCTTCGACAAGGACGGCGAAACATATCGACTCGATTGTGACTACATCGCCGGCTGCGATGGTTTCCATGGCGTGGCGCGGCAGTCGATTCCTGCGGACTGCCTGAAAGTGTTCGAGCGGGTTTATCCGTTCGGCTGGCTGGGGATTCTCGCCGACACGCCGCCGGTGCATGAAGAGTTGGTCTACGCGCGGCATGAACGGGGTTTTGCGCTGTGCAGCATGCGTTCGCCGACACGCACCCGTTATTACCTCCAGGTACCGGCCCAGGACAAAGTCGAGGACTGGTCCGATCAGCGCTTCTGGGATGAGCTCAAATCCCGTCTGCCGACCGCCCTCGCCGACGCGCTGGTGACCGGCCCGTCAATCGAAAAAAGTATCGCGCCGCTGCGCAGTTTCGTGGTCGAGCCGATGCAGTACGGGCGGATGTTCCTGGTCGGCGACGCCGCGCACATTGTCCCGCCCACCGGCGCCAAGGGCCTGAACCTGGCGGCCAGCGACGTCAGTACGTTGTTCAACATTCTGCTGAAGGTTTACCGTGAAGGCCGTGTGGATTTGCTGGAGAAGTATTCCGAAGTCTGCTTGCGGCGGGTGTGGAAAGCCGAGCGGTTTTCCTGGTGGATGACCTCGATGTTGCATCGCTTCGACGAGCACGACGCGTTCAGCCAGCGCATCAGCGAATCGGAGCTGGCCTATTTCGTGGACTCCGAGGCGGGTCGAAAAACCATTGCCGAAAATTACGTCGGGCTTCCATATGAGGCTATCGAATAGCCTCCTATCGACTTACACTGGCGAGCATCCCGCTCGCCTTGCCTGCTGCGGGTCCATCACTGCCCGCAGGTTTTACCCGTGACCAATCTCAACCAGCCTGAAACGCCCAAACCGGCCATTCGCAGCGTGTTGATCGCCCTGATGCTGGCGATCTTTCTGGGCGCGCTGGACCAGACCATCGTCGCCGTGTCGATGCCGGCCATTTCCGCGCAGTTCAAGGATGTCAGCCTGCTGGCCTGGGTGATTTCCGGGTACATGGTGGCGATGACCGTGGCGGTGCCGATCTACGGCAAACTCGGCGATCTCTATGGCCGCCGCAAGTTGATGCTGTTCGGCATGGGCTTGTTCACCCTCGCGTCGTTGTTCTGCGGCATGGCGCAAAGCATGGAGCAACTGGTGCTGGCGCGGATCCTTCAGGGCATCGGTGCCGGCGGGATGATTTCGGTGAGCCAGGCGATCATTGGCGACATCGTTCCGCCCCGCGAGCGCGGTCGCTATCAGGGTTACTTCAGCAGCATGTACGCGGTGGCCAGCGTGGCCGGCCCGGTTCTCGGTGGCTACATGACCGAATACCTGTCTTGGCGCTGGGTGTTCCTGATCAATCTTCCATTGGGCCTAGGTGCCTGGCTCGTGGCCCACCGCACGCTGGTGGGGTTGCCAGTGCCGCAGCGCAAGCCGATCATCGACTACTTCGGCACCGTGCTGATGATCATCGGCCTGACGGCGTTGTTGCTGGGCATCACTCAGGTCGGCCAAGGCCATTCGTGGCGCAGCACCGAAGTGTCGGGTTTGCTCGGTTGTGCGGTGGTGGTGCTGGCCGTGTTCGTCTGGCATGAACGGCGGGCGCGGGAACCGTTGCTGCCGATGCACTTGTTCACCAACCGCAGCGCGATTCTTTGCTGGTGCACGATTTTCTTCACCAGTTTCCAGGCGATTTCCTTGATCGTGCTGATGCCGCTGCGCTTCCAGAGCGTCACCGGCGCCGGGGCCGATAGCGCCGCGTTGCATCTGTTGCCGCTGGCCATGGGCTTGCCGATAGGCGCGTATTTCGCCGGACGCCAGACCTCGGTGACCGGTCGTTACAAACCGATGATCCTGACCGGCGCCTTGCTGATGCCGTTCTCAATACTAGGCATGGCGTTCAGTGCGCCTCAGGCGTTTGTGCTAAGCAGCCTGTTCATGTTGCTCAGCGGCATCGCCAGCGGTATGCAGTTTCCGACGTCGTTGGTGGGTACGCAAAACTCGGTGGAACAACGGGACATCGGCGTCGCCACCAGCACCACCAATCTGTTCCGTTCTCTGGGCGGTGCGGTGGGTGTGGCGTTAATGTCGGCGCTGCTGCTGGCGTTATTGCAGGATTCGAGTTTCGCTCACTTGGCCGGCTCATCGCTGATTGCCGAGGGTCATTCGGGGAATGTCTTGCTCGATGGTTTGAACGCCGCACCGGGGGATGCACAAAATGCCCTGCGCGCTGAGCTGCTGCTGACCTTCCGGCATTTGCTGATGGTCAGCGCGGCGGTGTCGCTGCTGGGGCTGGCGGCGGCGATTGCCATGCCGAACAGGGTGTTGCGGGGGCGGGAGGACAAGGTTCGATAGGCCAATCGAGTCGCCTGCATTCGCGAGCAAGCCCGCTCCCACATTCGACCGCATTTCATTTGGAAGAACTCGGTCCACTGTGGGAGCGGGCTTGCTCGCGAAAGCGGTCTGTCACTCACCGCCATTCAAGGGCTGTAATACCCCACCGCCACCAGAAAATGCCCGACCTTTTTCAGGTAGGCATGCTTGTCTTCCACTTTGCCAGTCACAGGGTTTTTCCAGCGGTATTCGTATTCGCCGTCATCCTGTTTGGCCATCAGCGCCAGAATCGGCTCGCCCACCGGTTTGCCTTCCGGGTCCTTGATCTTGCCGAAGTCGGTATTGATCAGTCGCAAATTGGTGCCGTGGGCGACATAACGCTGGGTATCCACGTCGACGACAAACACGTACAGGTCATCCTGCAAGTAACCGCCCTTGAGGGAGTTGATCGCTGTGAGCGTGCCCTTTTCGTTTTTGGCCAGATCGACCGCTGCTTTATCGAGCAACGCTTGCGCCTGTTGCGGCGAGGCCCGTGGCAGATAGTAACCGACCGCCAGAATCCGCTGGCCGATGCGCTGATAGAATACATGCTTACGTTCAACCTTACCGTCGGCCCAGTTCTGCCAGCGGTATTCGGCTTGCTGAATGCCGTTGCCCTCCGGCACTTTCAAGGCGTCCTTGAAGGCTTTTTGCACCTCCGGTCCGAGTACCTCGGACACATCACGACCGATCAACGCCGAAGATGGTCCGCCGCTGGCGAGCATCACGCCCTTGGTGTCGACCACGAAGACATAGCGATCCTTGTCGACAAACTCGCCCTGACGGCTGAACGCCGCGAAAGCCTTGTCACCCTGCTCGTGGTAATAGGCCAGGGCTTTTTCCAGCAAGGCTTTGGCGGCCTGGCTGTCATCCTTTTCCGTCGTGGCGGCGTGAATCGGCCCCAGGCACAGTAAAAGCAACCCGCCCAGCCAGGCAAACTTGTGAAGAACCCCCATCGCGTATTCCCCGTTCTTGTTAGTGTTTCAAGAGCGTAGACGGCTTGGGGCTATGTATGAATATTCAGGAAACGGTGGGGAGGTCTGTGCTTTGAAGAGGCTTTGTGTGGCCAGGGGACTCTCTTTAGGGAGGGGCTTTTTGTGGCGAGGGGGCTTGCCCCCGTTCGGCTGCGCAGCAGTCGTAAAACCTGAGCATGCGGTGCAGCTGGAAGAATGTAGGGGAGCGCTTCGCACTCCAACGGGGCGATGCGGCGTTCCGACAAGCCCCCTCGCCACAAAAAGCCCCTAGCCACAGCAAGCCCCTAACCACAAAACCCATTCTACAAAAGCTCCACTCCACAGGCCCCATCACTGCATCGGGCTATTGAGACCGGGTGCGCAGTTGTTGCTGCAGATTCTGAATCTGCGCCTGCAGGGTGTTGATGTTGCGGGTGACTTGGCCACGGAAGGCGTCGAACTCGGCGGTGTTGGTGCCACCTGCTGCGGCGGCCGGGCGATTGTCTTGTTGGCTTTTGAGCACGATCATGTCTTGCTCCAGGCGCTCGATGGCGGCGCTTGGATTGCCTTGTTTCTTCAACGCGACGATGTCAGCGCCCAGGCTTTTGAATTGGGCGTCGAACTTATCGTCCGACGCGTTCTTCAACGCGGCCAGTTCACCGCTCAAGGCTTTGACCTGAGCCTGCAACTGAGCATTGGCGGTTTGTTGTTCGGTGGCTTGCGCGGTCATTTGCGCCAGGCGCTTGTCCAGATCGGAGGTCTGGCCGAGTACGCCTTGCTGCTGCTTGCTCTGATCCTGAAGCTTGCTTTCCAGCTGTTTGCTCTGGTCCTGTAGTTTGCTTTCGAGCTGTTTGATTTGCAGCTTCAACGCTTCACTGCCAGTGCTGACGTTGGACTGGCTGGCCACGACCTTGCCGGAAATGTCCTGCAAGCGCCCCGCCGCTTCCTCACTGATGCGCGCAAAACTTTCCTGGGTCGCCACCAGTTGCTGTTCCATCAGCGAGATCTGCTGAAAACTCCACCAGGCAAGGCCGGCGAAGGCAAAGAACAACGCGCCGACCAATGCCCACAGAGGGCCGGTGCTCGGGCCTTTGACCTTGACCACCGGTGTGGTGCGCGAATGCACGGCAGTGCGAGCGGTGGTCGGAAAATCATCGTCATCGAGGCTGTCGGCGCGCAGGCTCGGGACATCGTCGAAGTCGTCGTTGGCATCGTTACGCATGGGCATTAGGGTCAACCTTTGTGGAACGCGGTGATGGCTTGATGCGGCGAAGTATAACCCCCGCTGCCGCACCGGTTGACCCTGAACCCCGAACTCGGTTCAGTAAGGGGTCACCCTTGTGTGTCAGCGAATGTCCTGAGCCTTCCACCAGCCGCAGAATTCATCGAGGGCGGTCCAGAGGCTGACTTTCGGATCGTAGTCCAGATAATGCCGTGCGCGACTGATGTCCAGGGTGAAGTTTTTGTTCATGACCTGCATGCCCAGCCGCGATAGCGTCGGCTCGGGACGACCTGGCCACAGCTTGCACACACCCTCGTTGAGCGCGGCAAGGCTGTAGGCCAAACCGTAGGAACGGTAGCGGGTAACCTGTGGGACATCCATTTGGCGCATCACGTAATTGACCACATCCCACAATGGAACCGGTGCTCCGTTGCTGATGTTGTAGGCCTTGCCCAGAGCCGAACCGCTGGCCTGCAAGCTGCTGAGCAACGCTTCATTGAGGTTTTGCACGCTGGTGAAATCGACCTTGTTCAGGCCGTTGCCGATAATTGCCAAGCGCCCTTTGCGCTGCATCTTCAGCAGTCTGGGGAAAATGCTCATGTCGCCGGCACCCGTCACGAAGCGCGGGCGCAGGGCCAGGGTTTCGAGGCCGAATTCCTGCGCACCGAAAACTTTTTGCTCAGCCAGGTATTTGGTCGCGGCATAGGGATGTTTGAAGCGCTTGGGCACCTGCTCTTCAGTCAACCCCAGATGATCGCGGCCATCGAAGTAGATCGACGGCGACGACAAGTGCACCAGACGCCGGACCCGCTGTTTCAGACAGGCCTCGACCACGTTCTCGGTGACTTCGACGTTGCCTTGATGAAAGTCCTGATACCGCCCCCACAAACCGACAGCGCCGGCGCAATGCACCACGGCTTCAACGTCTGAACACAGGTCGCGTGCCAGTTGCGGGTCGCTCAAGTCGCCCTGAATGAACTCGGCGCCACGGCGCACCAGATGCTCGACGCTTTCGGCCCGGCGACCGTTGACCCGCACGTCCAGGCCCTGCTCCAGGGCGAAACGCGCAAAGCGTCCGCCAATGAAGCCGCTTGCGCCGGTGACCAGAATCTTCATGAATTGCTCCGAATATTTCGTTTTGCGTTTTGCGCTTTGCATATTGCGTAGGGCGTAGGGCGTGAGGTCTTGACGCTGCCCGTCAGTCCAACGGCACCAGCCATTGCTTCGACGAGCGCACCAATTGATCGGTGAGTAACCCCAAAAGCTGACCGCCATTGCGCCAATGATGCCAGTACAGCGGCACATCGATCGGCTTATCTGGCAAAAGCTCCTGCAATTGGCCGCGTTCCAGTTGCTCGCGCACCTGCAATTCAGGCACCAGGCCCCAGCCAAGCCCTGCTTCGGTGAGACGAAGAAAGCCTTCGGACGATGGGCATAAATGGTGTTCGAAACCGCCATCCACACCGAGGGATGCGAGGTAGCGATGCTGTAGGAAATCATCCGGGCCAAACACCAGGGCCGGGGTTTTGGCTAACTGATCGGCGCGCACACCATCGGGAAAATGCCGGGCAATGAACGCCGGGCTCGCCATCGCACGGTAGCGCATCGCCCCCAACAGAACGCTGCGCGCACCGGCCACTGGCCGTTCACTGGCGCAGACACACCCCGCCACTTCGCCTGCGCGCATGCGTTTGAGGCCGACGGTCTGGTCTTCTACCACCAAGTCGAGCAACAGATGTTGTTCCGCGCAAAAGTCCCCCACCGCCTCGGCCCACCAAGTGGCAAGGCTGTCGGCATTCAGAGCGATACGCAGGCGTTCTGGCAGGCCTTCTTCGTCCAGCGCCGGGACCAACGTTTGTAGATCGCGCTCAAGTAATCGCACCTGCTGCACATGGTTAAGCAATCGCCGGCCAATCTCCGTCGGCGCCGGGGGTGTGACCCGCACCAGCACCGGTTGGCCGACCCGTGCCTCCAGCAGTTTGATCCGTTGGGAGATGGCCGATTGGGACAAACCCAACACCTGCGCGGCGCGTTCGAATCCGGCCTGTTCGATCACGGCGGCGAGCGCGGAAAGTAATTTGTAGTCGAACATCAGTTTTCCTAATGGGCGATCAGGACTATTGGTTTTTCTTATACAGCCTTCAACCGGAGAATGGCCAGCAAGAACTCTTGAACAAGGATCACCGACATGGCTGGCGAAACGTCATTGGCAACCCTGCTGCGCAGCATGAGCCCGCAACTCAATGACGGCGAATACGTGTTCTGCACGTTGCGCAACGGCAAGTTGCCCACCGGCCTTGAGATTGTCGGCAGTTTTCGTGAACGGGAAGGCCTGACGGTGATTCTGGAACGTTCCCACGCTGAGAAGGCCGGTTTCAGCTTCGATTACGTCGCCGCCTGGATCACCTTGAACGTGCACTCAGCCCTCGAAGCCGTCGGCCTGACCGCCGCGTTCGCCACGGCACTGGGCAAGGCCGGCATCAGTTGCAACGTGATCGCCGGGTATTACCACGACCATTTGTTCGTCGGCCAGGCCGATGCCGAACGCGCCCTGCAGGTACTGCGGGATCTGGCGTCCAACGCGGAGTAATACATATGTGGCAAAGCTATGTGAACGGCCTGTTGGTGGCCGCGGGGCTGATTATGGCAATCGGCACCCAGAATGCATTTGTGTTGGCGCAGAGCCTTCGGCGTGAACATCACCTGCCGGTGGCGGCGCTTTGCGTGACCTGCGATGCGTTGCTGGTGGCCGCCGGAGTGTTCGGGCTGGCGACAGTGCTGGCGCAAAACCCGACCCTGCTGGCCATCGCCCGTTGGGGTGGCGCGGCATTTTTGCTGTGGTACGGCAGCCTGGCGCTGCGTCGGGCCTGCTCGAAACAAAGCCTGCAACAGGGTGAAAATCAGACAGTACGATCGCTGCGGGCGGTGCTGCTCAGTGCTTTGGCAGTGACACTGCTCAACCCGCATGTGTATCTGGACACCGTGTTGCTGATCGGCTCCCTCGGCGCTCAACAAACCGAGCCCGGCGCTTATGTGGTGGGCGCGGCCAGTGCGTCATTGCTGTGGTTTTTCACTTTAGCCCTTGGCGCGGCATGGCTGGCGCCGTGGCTGGCACGGCCGAGCACCTGGCGAATTCTCGACCTGTTGGTCGCCGTGATGATGTTCACCGTAGCGTTCCAGTTAATCAGCGCCGGGTGATTTATTCCAAAAGGCTCTGGAACCTCTATTCCACACAGTTGTTGCGTGGTTATGCCGCACCCCCGGTGCTATGATCCGATCCCTGCGCCGCAAAGAGTACAAACTCCCCGGCGCATGTCTGGCCGCCCGTGATCGGCCTTGCGCTCACCGCAACTGACCTGATTAGGAGAATCATCATGGCTTTCGAATTGCCGCCGCTGCCTTACGCACACGATGCCCTGCAGCCGCACATTTCAGAGGAAACTCTGCAATACCACCACGACAAGCACCACAACACCTATGTCGTGAACCTGAACAACCTGGTGCCAGGCACCGAGTTCGAAGGCAAGACCCTGGAAGAAATCGTCAAGACTTCCTCGGGCGGTATCTTCAACAACGCCGCTCAGGTCTGGAACCACACTTTCTACTGGAACTGCCTGGCCCCAAACGCCGGCGGTCAACCAACCGGCGCGCTGGCTGATGCCATCAACGCAGCGTTCGGTTCGTTCGACAAGTTCAAGGAAGAGTTCAGCAAAACCTCCATCGGTACCTTCGGTTCCGGTTGGGGCTGGCTGGTGAAAAAGGCTGACGGTTCCCTGGCCCTGGCCAGCACCATCGGCGCCGGCAACCCGCTGACCAGCGGCGACACCCCGCTGCTGACCTGCGACGTCTGGGAACACGCTTACTACATCGACTACCGCAACCTTCGTCCGAAGTACGTCGAAGCGTTCTGGAACCTGGTCAACTGGAAATTCGTCGCTGAGCAGTTCGAAGGCAAAACCTTCACCGCTTAAGCTTCGCGCCAGTCAAAAAACCCGGCTTTTGCCGGGTTTTTTTATGGGCTGGGGAAATGGGTACATTCCTATAGCCGCCTTCGCGGTCAAGTCTCGCGCCTACAGTTGGAGGGAACATTCCCACAACGCGAGTGGCATTTGCCCTCTTGCCCCCACATCACAGCCGTCTAACATCAACCACAAGGAAAAATTGTCCCGTTCCCCTCAAGTTGAGGGCCCCAACAACCGACACAGTGCTAATAGGGCAAATACTCCAAACAACAGCATATCCGCCAAGCTACCGGCAAAATCCCCTGGGTTGGATTGTCCCTTTGACTGACATCACGGGATTGCCAATACTCATGGCAACTTGACGCTACCCGCACGGAACAAGGAATAACCCTTTGAAGCTGGAACTCAAGAACAGCTTGTCGGTGAAGTTGCTCCGGGTCGTGCTCCTGTCGGCATTGATCGTCGGCGTGGTCTTGAGCTGCGCGCAGATCGTTTTCGATGCCTATAAAACACGCCAGGCCGTGGCCAACGATGCTCAGCGCATCCTCGATATGTTCCGTGACCCCTCGACCCAGGCCGTCTACAGCCTGGACCGGGAAATGGGTATGCAGGTGATCGAAGGCCTGTTTCAGGACGACGCTGTGCGCATGGCCTCCATCGGCCACCCTAACGAAGCCATGCTTGCGCAAAAAACCCGTGAACTGCAGCACTCCAACAGCCGCTGGCTGACTGACCTGATCCTCGGCAACGAACGCACCTTCACCACCCAACTGGTGGGCCGCGGGCCCTACAGCGAGTACTACGGCGACCTGAGCATTACCCTCGACACGGCCACCTACGGCAAGGGCTTCATTGTCAGCTCGGTGATCATCTTCATCTCTGGCGTATTGCGCGCCCTGGCCATGGCTCTGGTGCTGTATCTGGTCTATCACTGGCTGCTGACCAAACCGCTGTCGCGGATTATCGAACACCTGACCGAAATCAACCCGGACCGACCCAGCGCCCACAAGATTCCGCAGCTCAAGGGGCATGAGAGAAACGAGTTGGGTGTCTGGATCAATACCGCCAACCAGTTGCTCGAATCCATCGAGCGCAATACTCACCTGCGCCACGAAGCAGAAAACAGCCTGCTGCGCATGGCCCAGTACGACTTCCTCACCGGTTTGCCGAACCGCCAGCAATTGCAGCAACAACTGGACAAAATCCTCGTCGACGCCGGAAAATTGCAGCGCCGGGTAGCGGTGCTGTGTGTCGGGCTCGATGATTTCAAAGGCATCAACGAACAGTTCAGCTATCAGACTGGCGACCAATTGCTGCTGGCCCTGGCCGATCGCCTGCGGGCTCACAGCGGTCGCCTCGGCGCCCTCGCCCGTTTGGGTGGCGACCAGTTCGCACTGGTCCAGGCCGACATCGAACAACCCTATGAAGCGGCCGAACTGGCCCAAAGCATTCTTGATGACCTGGAAGCGGCATTCGCCCTCGATCATCAGGAAATTCGCCTGCGCGCCACCATCGGCATCACCTTGTTCCCCGAGGACGGTGACAGCACCGAGAAGTTGCTGCAAAAAGCCGAGCAGACCATGACCCTGGCCAAGACTCGCTCGCGCAACCGCTATCAGTTCTATATCGCCAGCGTCGACACGGAAATGCGTCGGCGCCGCGAGCTGGAAAAAGACCTGCGCGATGCCTTGATCCGCGACCAGTTCTACCTCGTCTATCAACCGCAGATCAGTTACCGCGATCATCGCGTGGTGGGCGTCGAGGCGTTGATTCGCTGGCAGCATCCCGAACACGGGCTGGTGCCGCCGGACCTGTTTATCCCGCTGGCCGAGCAGAACGGCACCATCATCGCCATCGGCGAATGGGTGCTGGATCAGGCCTGCAAACAATTGCGCGAATGGCACGATCAG
The DNA here is from genome assembly GCF_019145235.1 of Pseudomonas farris. GTDB lineage: Bacteria > Pseudomonadota > Gammaproteobacteria > Pseudomonadales > Pseudomonadaceae > Aquipseudomonas > Aquipseudomonas farris. The sequence goes on from NZ_JAHSTV010000001.1 coordinate 414,618, forward strand.
GGTTTCGACCTGCGCATGGCGGTGAACCTGTCCACCGTGCAATTGCACCACGCCGAATTGCCGCGGGTGGTCAATAACCTGCTGCAGATGTATCGCCTGCCCCCGCGCAGCCTGGAGCTGGAAGTCACCGAAACCGGCCTTATGGAAGACATCAGCACCGCCGCCCAGCATCTGCTGAGCCTGCGTCGCTCCGGCGCGCTGATCGCCATCGACGACTTCGGCACCGGTTATTCATCACTGAGCTATTTGAAAAGCCTGCCGCTGGACAAGATCAAGATCGACAAGAGCTTCGTTCAGGACCTGCTCGATGACGACGACGATGCGACCATCGTTCGCGCCATCATCCAGCTGGGCAAGAGCCTGGGCATGCAGGTGATTGCCGAAGGCGTGGAAACCGCCGAGCAAGAGGCCTACATCATCTCCGAAGGCTGCCACGAAGGTCAGGGTTATCACTACAGCAAACCACTGCCGGCGCGGGAATTGAGCGCCTACCTCAAGCAAGCCCAACGCAGTAACGCGGCTATTTTGTAGAAGATCAAAAGATCGCAGCCTCGTTTCACTCGACAGCGCCTACATGAACCGCGTGCTTGTGTAGGAGCTACGAGGTTGCGATCTCTTGATCTACGACACAACTCCCGCGCGAATAAGAAATATTTACAAGCACAACCCTTTACACATAATGCGAAAGATTTGCATTATGTCGCAGTTTTACGCGCCCCCCGCGCGTCCATCAATCACCGAAGCAGGATGTTCGCCATGATTCGTATGCCTCTGGCCACCGCCAGTCTGCTGGCCATCGCTATTTCCCTCGCCGGTTGCGGCGAAGGCAAAGACAAGGCTGCCGCCCCACAAGCGCCGACCCCGGCCGCCAGCACCGCTGCCCCGGCTGCGCCTGCTGCTACCGGTAAAGTCGATGAGGCCACCGCCAAGGCTGTGGTTGCGCACTACGCCGACATCGTCTTCGCCGTTTACAGCGATGCCGAATCCACCGCGAAAACCCTGCAAACCGCCGTCGACGCATTCCTCGCCAAGCCGAACGCCGACACCCTGAAAGCCGCCAAGGCTGCCTGGGTCGCGGCCCGCGTGCCTTACCTGCAGAGCGAAGTGTTCCGCTTCGGCAACACCATCATCGACGACTGGGAAGGTCAGGTGAACGCCTGGCCACTGGACGAAGGCCTGATCGACTACGTCGACAAATCCTACGAACACGCATTGGGTAACCCGGGTGCCACCGCCAACATCATCGCCAACACTCAGGTTCAGGTCGGCGAAGACAAGGTCGACGTGAAAGACATCACCCCGGAAAAACTCGCCAGCCTGAACGAGCTGGGCGGTTCCGAGGCCAACGTCGCCACCGGCTACCACGCCATCGAATTCCTGCTCTGGGGCCAGGACCTGAACGGCACCGGCCCTGGCGCCGGCAACCGTCCTGCTTCCGACTTCCTGGAAGGCAAAGGCGCCACCGGCGGTCACAACGATCGTCGTCGCGCTTACCTGAAATCCGTGACCCAATTGCTGGTCAACGATCTGCAAGAAATGGTCGGTAACTGGAAGCCGAACGTGGCCGACAACTACCGCGCCACCCTGGAAGCGGAACCGGCTGAAACCGGCCTGCGCAAAATGCTGTTCGGCATGGGCAGCCTGTCCTTGGGCGAACTGGCGGGCGAGCGCATGAAGGTTTCCCTGGAAGCCAACTCCCCGGAAGACGAACAGGATTGCTTCAGCGACAACACCCACAACTCGCACTTCTACGATGCCAAAGGCGTGCGTAACGTGTACCTGGGCGAATACACCCGCGTCGATGGCACCAAAATGACCGGCGCCAGCCTGTCGTCGCTGGTCGCCAAAGCCGACCCGGCAGCCGACACCGCGCTGAAAGCCGACCTGGCTACCACCGAAGCCAAGCTTCAGGTCATGGTCGATCACGCCAACAAGGGTGAGCACTACGACCAACTGATCGCTGCGGGCAACACTGCTGGCAACCAGATCGTGCGCGACGCCATCGCCTCGCTGGTCAAGCAGACCGGTTCGATCGAAGCTGCCGCCGGCAAACTGGGCATCAGCGACCTGAACCCGGACAACGCTGATCACGAGTTCTGATCAACGCTGGCTGAATGAACAGAAAGGCGACCTTCGGGTCGCCTTTCTGTTAGCCCGAACGCAGATCAAAATGTGGGAGCGGGCTTGCTCGCGAAGGCGGACTGTCAGCCAACATCGATGTTGAATGTAAATCCGCTTTCGCGAGCAAGCCCGCTCCCACAGGGTCTTGCACTGAACCTGTGGGAGCGTGGCTTGCCCGCGATGGCCGCGACTCGGTCTCAAGTCAAATCCTGCCTCAGATCAACCAAACGATAATTCCTCTTATTCAAACTCCCCTGCCCTGTTAGACTTTGCGCCCTTGTTTTGCTCGTCTTGCAGGATGTCTGATGCCCTCGCTGCCTCTTCGCTTGTCTGCACTGTTGCTGGCCCTGGGTCTGAGTGCCTGCGATGACGCCCCCCGCTTTACCCAGGCCGAACCCGGTGAAGCCCGCTCCGGCGGCAGCGCAACGGTGCGCAAGACCGATCAGAACTCATTCTCCCTGCCCTCCGCCAATCTGCCGCCGTCACGGCGCGTTGATTTCAGCGTCGGCAACAGTTTCTTTCGCAGCCCTTGGGTGATTGCCCCATCGACCACCACCGCCCGCGATGGCCTCGGCCCGTTGTTCAATACCAACGCCTGCCAGAACTGCCACATCAAGGACGGGCGCGGTCACCCGCCCGCGCCCGATGCACCGAATGCGGTGTCGATGCTGGTGCGCCTGTCGATCCCTGATGCGCCGGCCTACGCCGAAGTCATCGAACAACTGGGTGTGGTTCCGGAGCCGGTCTACGGCGGGCAGTTCCAGGACATGTCGGTACCCGGCGTCGTCCCGGAAGGCAAGGTGCGCGTCGATTACACCCCGGTCCCGGTGCGTTTCAAGGATGGCAGCGAAATCGAGTTGCGTAAGCCGACCCTGCAGATCACCCAACTCGGCTACGGCCCGATGCACCCCGACACGCGTTTCTCGGCGCGCATCGCACCACCGATGATTGGCCTGGGCTTGCTTGAAGCGATCCCCGACGAGGCCATTCTGGCCAACGCTGAGGCTCAGGCGCGAGAGAAGAACGGCATCGCCGGACGACCGAACCGGGTCTGGGACGACGCACAACAGAAAACCGTCCTCGGGCGATTTGGCTGGAAGGCCGGGCAACCGAACCTCAATCAACAAAACGTTCACGCGTTCTCTGGTGATATGGGCCTCACGACCAGCCTGAGAACCGTTGATGACTGCACCGACGCGCAAACCGCTTGCAAGCATGCACCCAACGGCAATGGCCCGGATGGTGAGCCGGAAGTCAGCGATAACATCCTGCGTCTGGTGCTGTTCTACAGCCGTAACCTCGCGGTACCGGCCCGGCGCGATGTCGGCACGCCGCAAGTGCTGGCCGGCAAGAATCTGTTTTTCCAGGCGGGATGCCAGTCCTGCCACACCCCGAAATACACCACCGCCGCCAACGCCGCGGAACCTGAATTGGCCAATCAAGTGATTCGCCCTTACAGCGACCTGCTGCTGCATGACATGGGCGACGGACTGGCCGACAACCGCACCGAGTTCCAGGCCGGCGGCCGCGACTGGCGTACGCCGCCGTTGTGGGGCATCGGCTTGACGCAGGCAGTCAGCGGCCACACCCAGTTTTTGCATGACGGCCGCGCCCGTAACCTGCTCGAGGCCGTGCTCTGGCATGGCGGCGAGGCAAAGGCGGCGCAGCAACAGGTTTTGTCTTTCAATGCCGAGCAGCGCGCGGCATTGCTGGCGTTTTTGAATTCCCTTTAATACGTTTTCCTTCAGCGGGAGCCCGACATGTTCCGTCCCAAATTGTTGTTCACCAGCCTTGCCGCCCTCGCCCTGGGCGCCTGTTCGCCTCAGGATCCGCAAGCGGTCACGTCGGCGGCCATCGCCAAGCAAGTAATCCTGCCGACCTACAGCCGCTGGGTCGAGGCCGACCGTCAATTGGCGGTCAGCGCCCTGGCGTTCTGCCAAGGCAAGGAAACCCTGGACACCGCCCGCGCCGACTTCCTGCACGCGCAGAAAGCCTGGGCCGAGTTGCAACCGCTGCTGATCGGGCCATTGGCCGAGGGCAACCGTTCGTGGCAGGTGCAGTTCTGGCCGGACAAGAAAAACCTCGTGGGCCGTCAGGTCGAGCAATTGGTGACCGCGCAACCGCAGATCGATGCCGCCGCCCTGACCAAGTCCAGCGTTGTGGTTCAGGGGCTCTCGGCCTATGAATACATCCTGTTCGACAGCAAGATCGACATGGCCGACAGCGCGCAGAAAGCCAAATACTGCCCACTGCTGACCGCCATTGGCGAACGCCAGAAGCAACTGGCCGAAGAGATCCTGTCAGGCTGGAATACCAACGATGGCATGCTCGCGCAGATGAGCAAGTTCCCCAACCAGCGCTACGCCGACTCCCACGAAGCGATCGCCGATCTGCTGCGCGTGCAAGTGACGGCGCTGGACACCCTGAAGAAAAAACTCGGCACGCCGATGGGCCGTCAGAGCAAGGGTACTCCACAGCCGTTCCAGGCCGATGCGTGGCGCAGCCAATCGTCGCTGCAAGGCCTGCAAGCGAGCCTGAGCGCGGCGCAAACCGTTTGGGTCGGTGTCGACAACAAAGGCTTGCGCGGTCTCTTGCCGAGCGAGCAGAAACCCTTGGCCGACAAGATCGACGCGGCCTATGCAACGTCCCTGAAATTGTTCGCCAGCAACCAGCGCTCGCTGACCGACATGCTCACCGACGATGCCGGGCGCCAGCAGCTCAACGCGATCTACGACAGCCTCAACGTTGTCCATCGCCTGCACGAAGGCGAACTGGCCAAGGCGCTGGGCATCCAACTGGGCTTCAACGCCAACGACGGTGACTGATGAGGGCAAGTGCCATGCTGCGACGCCAGGCTCTGACGTTAGGGAGTTTGCTGCTGGGTGCGGTGACACTGGGCGGCTGGACGCTGTTCAAGCAAAAGGACAAAAGCCCGCTGCTGCTCTCGGCGCGGGACGATGGTGACGGCAAGCATTACGCCGTCGGTTATCGGCTGGACGGTACCCGGGTGTTTGCCACCCAGGTCGGCCAGCGTTGCCACGACATCATCAACCACCCGACGCTGCCGATAGCGCTGTTCGTCGCTCGACGTCCCGGCACCGAGAGTTACCTGATCGATCTGCGCGACGGCACGTTGCTGCAAACCGTGGTGTCGCAGCCGAACCGGCACTTCTACGGTCACGCGGTGATTCATCAGAGCGGCGACTGGTTGTACGCCACCGAAAACGACACCTCCGATCCGGGCCGTGGCCTGCTCGGTGTGTATAAGTTCGAAGGTGAGCGACTGGTGCACAGCGGCGAGCTTTCCACCCACGGTGTCGGCCCGCATCAGGTGTCGTGGATGCCCGATGGCGAGACGCTGATTGTGGCCAACGGTGGCATTCGCACCGAGGCCGAAAGCCGGGTCGAGATGAACCTCAACGCGATGGAGCCGAGCCTGGTGTTGATGCAGCGCGATGGCACATTGTTGAGCAAGGAAACACTGGCCCAGCAGATGAACAGCGTGCGGCACTTGGGCGTCGCCAGCGATGGCACCATCGTCGCCGGCCAGCAGTTCATGGGCGCTGCCCACGAGTCATCGGAGCTGCTGGCGATCAAGCGGCCCGGCCAACCGTTCGTGGCGTTCCCGGTGCCCGAGCATCAGTTGCAGGCCATGGGGCATTACACCGCCAGCGTCGCCATACACAGTGAACTGCGTCTGGTCGCCCTGACCGCGCCGCGGGGCAACCGCTTTTTTATCTGGGACCTGGATAGCGGTGAAGTACGCCTGGATGCGCCACTTCCCGATTGCGCAGGTGTCGGGGCCGTGGCCGATGGTTTTGTCGTGACCTCCGGTCAAGGACGATGCCGGTACTACGATTGCCGCCAGACAACTCTTGTCGCAAAACCTCTGGAGTTGCCTGCCGGGCTCTGGGACAACCATCTTCATCTGATGGTTTAAAAGATCGCCGCCTGTGGCAGCTCCTACAGGGGAATGCGTACCTGCAGGAGCTGCCGCAGGCGGCGATCTTTTTCGTAAGATCACGCAAAAAACATCCATTGGAATCCCCCTCACACTCGGAGTAATGTTCCCGCCTGTCTCACCTGATTTTCTCCAAGGAACTGGAAATATGCTGCGTCGCCGCATGCTGATCATGTTGGGTGTTGTTCTGCTAATCGTGCTGGTCCTGGCCGGTTACAAAGCCTTCTCCATCTATACGATGATGCAGGGCTTCTCCGCGCCGAAACCGCCGATAAGCGTCGCCGTGGCCACCGCCACCGAACGTCCGTGGCAAAGCCGTTTGCCAACGGTCGGCACCCTCACGGCGCTGCAAGGGGTCGACCTGAGCCTGGAGATCGCCGGTACCGTCAAGGAGGTACAGTTCGAGTCGGGGCAGAAGGTCAAGGCCGGTCAGCCAATCCTGCAACTCGATACCGCCGTTGAAACTGCCCTGCTGGCAACCGCTCAAGCCGACCTGGGACTGGCGCAATTGGATTACGGACGCGGCAGCCAATTGGTGGGCAGCCAGGCTATTTCCAAAGGCGAGTTCGACCGACTCTCGGCGGTGTTGCAAAAGAGCCGGGCCACGGTCAATCAACTCAAGGCGGCACTGGAAAGAAAACGCATCCTCGCTCCGTTCAGCGGGACCATCGGCATTCGTCAGGTAGACGTCGGCGACTACGTGGCCAGCGGCACGATGATCGCCACCCTGCAAGACCTCAGCAGCCTCTACGTCGACTTCTTTGTACCCGAACAGGCCGTGCCGAAAATCGCCCTTGGCCAACCGGTACAGGTCATTGTCTCAGCCTACCCGACAGAGCACTTCCCCGGCACCATCAGCGCGATCAACCCGAAAGTCGAGAACAGCACCCGCAACGTGATGGTACGCGCCACCCTGGCCAACCCCGATGGCAAGTTGCTGCCGGGAATGTTCGCCAGCCTGCAGGTGCTGTTGCCCGATCCGCAACCACGCATCGTCGTGCCGGAAAGCGCGATCACCTACACCCTTTATGGCAACTCGCTGTACGTCGTTGCGCAGAAAAAGGCCGAAGACGGCAGCCTCGAAAAAGACGACAAGGGTGAGCCGATTCTGATCGCCGAGCGGCGCTTCATCGAAACCGGTGAGCGCCGCGACGCAATGGTCATGATCACCAAAGGCGTGCAGAACGGCGAAAAAGTGGTCACGGGGGGCCAGATCAAACTGGACCACGGCGCGCACATTGCCATCAGCGACGACAAGACCCTAGCCGAGAAGAGCAGTCAGCCGCGCGCTGACTGATCAAGGAATCCCCATGGCTTTTACCGACCCGTTCATCCGCCGCCCGGTGCTCGCCACCGTGGTCAGCCTGTTGATTGTGCTGCTGGGCTTCCAGGCCTGGAGCAAATTGCCGCTGCGCCAATACCCGCAAATGGAAAACGCCCTGATCACGGTGACCACCGCTTACCCCGGGGCCAACGCCGAAACCATCCAGGGTTACATCACCCAACCGATGCAGCAGAGCCTGGCCAGTGCCGAAGGCATCGACTACATGACCTCGGTCAGTCGCCAGAACTTCTCGGTGATCTCGATCTACGCGCGCATCGGCTCCAACAGCGACCGCTTGTTCACCGAACTGCTGGCCAAGGCCAACGAGGTCAAGAACCAGCTGCCCCAAGACGCCGAAGACCCGGTGCTGAGCAAGGAAGCTGCCGACGCTTCAGCGCTGATGTACATCAGTTTCTTCAGCGACGAGCTGAGCAATCCGCAGATCACCGATTACCTGTCACGGGTCATCCAGCCGAAACTGGCGACCCTGCCGGGCATGGCCGAAGCCGAGATTCTCGGCAACCAGGTGTTCGCCATGCGCCTGTGGCTGGACCCGGTGAAACTCGCCGGTTTCGGCCTGAGCGCCAGCGACGTGACCAATGCCGTGCGCCAGTACAACTTCCTCTCCGCCGCCGGCGAAGTGAAAGGCGAGTATGTGGTCACCAGTATCAACGCCAACACCGAACTCAAATCCGCCGAGGCCTTTGGCGCGATCCCGCTCAAGGTAGAGGGCGACAGTCGCGTACTGCTGCGGGACGTGGCGCGGGTCGAGATGGGCGCGGAGAACTACAACACCATCAGTTCCTTCGGCGGCACGCCCTCGGTGTACATCGGCATCAAGGCTACCCCAGGCGCCAACCCGCTGGACGTGATCAGGGAAGTGCGCAAGATCATGCCAGAGCTGGAAGCCCAGCTGCCGCCGAACCTGAAAGGTGAAATCGCCTACGACGCCACGCTGTTTATCCAGGCCTCCATCGACGAAGTGGTGAAAACCCTGTTCGAAGCGGTGCTGATCGTGATCGTGGTGGTGTTCCTGTTCCTCGGCGCCCTGCGCTCGGTGGTGATCCCGGTGGTCACCATTCCGCTGTCGATGATCGGCGTGATGTTCTTCATGCAGATGATGGGCTACTCGATCAATCTGCTGACCTTGCTGGCGATGGTATTGGCCATCGGGCTGGTGGTGGACGACGCCATCGTGGTGGTGGAAAACATCCATCGGCACATTGAAGAAGGCAAGACACCGCTGGATGCCGCGCTTGAAGGCGCTGCCGAAATCGCCATGCCGGTGGTGTCGATGACCATTACCCTGGCGGCGGTCTATGCGCCGATCGGCTTCCTGACCGGCCTGACGGGGGCGCTATTCAAGGAGTTCGCCCTGACCCTGGCCGGGGCGGTGGTGATTTCCGGCGTCGTAGCCCTGACGCTGTCGCCGATGATGTGCGCCCTGCTGTTGCGCCACGATGAAAACCCTACCGGCCTTGCCCATCGCCTGGACGTGATCTTCGAAGGCCTCAAGCGCCGTTACCAGAGTGTGCTTCATGGCACCCTCAACACCCGGCCGGTGGTGCTGGTGTTCGCGGTGATCGTGCTCTGCCTGATTCCGGTGCTGCTCAAATTCACCCAGTCGGAACTGGCGCCGGACGAGGACCAGGGCGTCATCTTCATGATGGCCAGTGCCCCGCAACCGGCCAACCTCGACTACCTGAACACCTACACCGACGAGTTCCTCGCGATTTTCAAGGAGTTCCCCGAGTATTACTCCTCGTTCCAGATCAATGGTTTCAACGGCGTGCAATCGGGGATCGGCGGCTTCCTGCTCAAACCCTGGAACGAACGCGACCGGACACAGATGCAGATCCTGCCCGAGGTCCAAAGCAAGCTGGAGAACATTCCCGGATTGCAAATCTTCGGCTTCAATCTGCCTTCCCTGCCGGGCACCGGCGAAGGTTTGCCATTTCAATTCGTGATCAACTCGGCCAACACTTATGAGTCATTGTTGGAAGTGATGGATCGGGTGAAAAAAAGAGCGATGGAATCCGGCAAGTTTGCCTTTGTCGACGTCGACCTGGCCTTCGACAAGCCTGAAGTCGTGGTGGATATCGATCGCGCCAAGGCTGCACAGATGGGTGTATCAATGCAGGACCTGGGCGGCACCCTCGCAACGTTGCTGGGTGAAGCGGAGATCAACCGTTTCACCATCGAAGGCCGCAGCTACAAAGTCATTGCGCAGGTGGAACGGCCCTTCCGGGATAACCCCGACTGGCTGAACCATTACTACGTCAAGAACACCAAGGGCGAATTGCTGCCCCTATCGACCCTGATCACCGTGACCGACCGGGCGCGACCGCGTCAGTTGAACCAGTTCCAGCAACTCAACGCGGCAATTCTTTCGGGGGTCCCGCTGGTCAGCATGGGTGAAGCCATCGACACCGTGCGCCAGATCGCCCGGGAAGAAGCGCCAGCGGGTTATGCCGTCGACTATGCCGGTGCATCACGGCAGTACGTTCAGGAAGGCAGCGCGCTGTGGGTCACCTTTGCCCTGGCGCTGGCGATCATCTTCCTGGTGCTGGCGGCCCAGTTCGAAAGCTTCCGCGACCCACTGGTGATTCTGGTGACCGTGCCGCTGTCGATCTGCGGCGCATTGATCCCGCTGTTCCTTGGCTGGTCGAGCATGAACATCTATACCCAGGTGGGATTGGTGACGTTGATCGGGCTGATCAGCAAGCACGGGATTCTGATCGTTCAGTTCGCCAACCAGTTACGCAACGAGAAGGGGCTGTCGCCTCGCGAAGCGGTGGAGGAAGCGGCGGCCATTCGCCTGCGTCCGGTGTTGATGACCACGGCGGCGATGGTGTTCGGCATGGTGCCGTTGATCATCGCCACGGGCGCGGGGGCGGTCAGCCGGTTCGACATCGGCACGGTGATCGCGACGGGGATGTCGATCGGGACGCTGTTCACTTTGTTCGTGTTGCCGTGCATCTACACGTTGCTGGCCAAGCCTGATAAGCCCTGAAGAACACAACATATCCCTGTGGGAGCGCAAGACTTGAGCCATCGGACACAAAAAAGGCCTCGCATCTGCGAGGCCTTTTATTTGGGCTTTAATCTGTTCAACTCTGTGGCCTCAGTCCCTGAGAAAGTCCGAACATGAACAGCAACAAGTCATGATCGGGTTGAGTCCCCACGGGTGCTTTGGCAACCCGGGGCAATGGACAATGCGCGTCACCGTGCACGGAGCTCAGGACTTGAGTGCGGGGCTGCTCCCAGGCCGCCACCGCCAATGAAGCAACTGCCAAGGCTCCGGCTAAAAACAAACCTCGTGCAATTTCGAGTTTCATTGTTATAAGCCTTTGATAGCGCTGCCAAACGCCGTCTCATAAAAATAGACGAGTTTTTTCCAGTCTGTATCGCTGAACGACGAGTGGCGACGCAGTTGTTTAAGGTCATGGGCCGCCGCTTGACGAGCGGTCAAACGCTGCCGACATTTCTCCAGATCAATCAAGGCAGTTTCGACCTTGGCTGACTCGCCCTCGCTGGCGACCCGCACGAATACGTGCTTGATGTAGAGGCAGCTGTGCTGCCAACGGCCTTTGTGCATGCGGGCCAGGTTGTCGGCCAGATCCTTCAATACGCGATCATGCACCGCCTCACCGTAACGCTCGCGACCGCCAGCCGCGTACCAGTGTTCGATTTCCTCGAAGCCATCCAGGGACTTGGTCACCAGCAATGCGCGCCATTTATGCACGGGATCGCGCTGTGCCCCGCAAAAAACGATTTCCGGAACACGAACGTCGAGCAGGCGCAGGCCAATGAGCGCATCGCGCTCGCGCAACACTGTCGGCCGGCCGAACGGGTGTAACGCGCTGCGATAGATATGCCCGGTTTGACGCTTGGTGTAGAGCAGCTGTCCATCACTGCCCATGACGCGCTGCACGCCACTTTCGCCACCACGACGGACGTTGGGTTCTTCTACCCATTCACCGCGCAGGTTCCAGAAGTAGTCGAAGCGGTCCTGAGAAGCAACTTCCGTTTGTGCTGCATACTGCACTGCCATCTTGTTACCTCTTGCGTAATACGTAGACCCGCCACATGGCGTAGAGCGGTAAAAAATCCAGTTGTTCCTGGATCCGAAAACCCGCCTGATCGAATTCTTTTTCAACCGTGGCAGCCGGTAACACAAATCGATTTTGGTAACCCTTATGCCCACGCTTTTTCTCGGTGCGCTTGCGTTTCCAGGCCTTGAAATTTCCGTCTACCCACAACGAAATAATCACGCTGTCACGGGTGACGCGCTCGAATTCGCGCAGGATGGCCAGTCGATGCTCGGCTTCACCGATGTGATGGAGCAAACGCATACAGAAAATGCTATCGACGGCATTATCGGGCAAGGCAATGTCGAATGCAGAAGTGTGCAAGGGTTGTACCCGTTTTACCACGTCGGCGGGTTGCGCCTGCATGGCAGTCTTCAACATGGACTCCGAGTTGTCGGCCCCGATGATGACACGGTTGTGTTTTTCCGCCAGCAGCGGCCAGAAACGCCCCGCGCCGCACGGCAAATCGAGGACCAATCCTGGCTCACCGGCCAGCGTCAGCGCTTTTCGTGCCAATTGTTCGTCACGCCAGTGGGACAGTCGGCGGCCGAGTCCCTCCTGATGCTTGCGCAAATATTTCTGGGCGTGTTGATCGTCGTACTTTTCGGAAAAATCGAGTTTGATCGGACCAGCCATCACTGCAGTCTCCTGAACCTCTGATGACCACCACCTTAGGTAGCGCAGTGTCAGCGTCAGGTCATGCGTTTGTGAAAAAACTGTCATGTAAAACCCGGAATTATTACGAGGTTTTACAAGGCCGAATGCGGTCTTTTCGGCCCCCGATCAGATTCGGGACGGACTCAGCTCCACCTGAAAACGGCAGCCATTGGGTTCCATGTTGGTCAAGCTGACGTTCCAGCCCTGGTTCTCGCAAATCCGCTGCACCAGCGACAGTCCCAGCCCCAGGCCCTCGCCGCGTTTTTCGTTGCCGCGCACGAAAGGCTCGAACATCGCCTCGCGTTTTTCCTCGGGAATGCCGACACCACTGTCCTCGACCACGAACCCTGTATCCGTCAGGGCGAGGCGAATGTAACCGTGCTCGGTGTAATGCAGCGCATTACGCAACAGGTTGCCCATCACCGCATGCAAAAGGGTCGCGTTATAGCGGGTGTCCGGCGGATTGCCCGGCTCAAAGTTCAGCGTCAGACCCTTGGCTTCGATCGGCTCGCGCCATTGAGAGAGCAGCCCGTCAGCTACCTGGCTCAGGGTCTGCTGGGGGGCCATGCTGGCGTCTTCATGTTGAGCACGAGCCAGCATGAGGAAGGTTTGCACCAGCTCGCGCATCTCAGCGCACGCACGAGCGATTCGCTCGACCTGAGCACGGCCGCGCTGATCGATACCGGGGTTTTCCAGCAACAGCTCACAGGAACTGGCCAACACCATCAACGGTGTGCGCAGTTCGTGGCTGACATCACTGGTGAACAATCGCTCACGGGTCAACGCCTGACGCAAGCGCCCCAGGGTAGCGTCGAAGGCCACGGCCAGTTCGCCCACTTCATCGGCGGCATAATCCGGCGCCAGCGGCGGCGCCAGGCCCAGCAACTGATCGCGATGACGCACCTGACGGGCCAGTCGCACCACCGGCGCCATGACCTTGCGCGCCAACACCCAGCCAAGAAATACCGCCAATGCCAGGCTCAGGACGAAACCCACCAGCACCACGGCAAACAGCACCCGCTCGCGCTCTTCGAAATCGCTCTGGTCCTGCAACAGCACGTAACGCCGACCGTCGACGATTTCGACCATTGCGTGATACGACAGCTGCTCGCGAAAGACCTCATGAAAGCCTGAGTCCAGGTGTCGCAAATCCTTGGGCAATTCAAAGTCGCCCGGCCCACCGCTGAAATAGAACAGCTGGTCCGGCTCGGGACGGTGGCTCCAGTCCGACACGCTGTCCATCAGCAACAGGCGTTGCAAATCGCCGCCCAGACCTGCCGAAATAAGCTTTTCTTCCACCAGGTGCACGGTCGCCACAATACCCATGGCGAAGGCTCCCGCCACCAGTGCACTCATCAACGCAAAGGCGATGATGATCCGTTGAGCAAGGCTCTGTTTAAACTCCATCACGGCCCTCGGCCAAGCGATAACCGACGCCATGCACCGTGTGCAACAAGGGCTTGTCGAAAGGCTTGTCGATCACCTGACGCAGTTGATGGACGTGGCTACGCAGGCTGTCGCTGTCCGGGCAATCATCGCCCCACAGGGCCTCTTCGAGAACCTCGCGGCGTAACACATGAGGGCTTTTCTGCATCAACACGGCCAGCAACTTCAGGCCCACCGGATTGAGTTTCAGCAGACGGCCTTCGCGCGTCACTTCCAGGGTATCGAGGTCGTAGCTCAGATCACCGACTTGCAAGGCTCGGCGACCGCCCCCTTGGGCACGGCGCATGACCGCCTCTATCCGCGCGGCCAGTTCAGACAGGGCAAAGGGTTTGATCAGGTAATCGTCGGCACCAGACTTGAAGCCTTGCAAACGGTCATCCAGTTGATCGCGCGCAGTAAGCATGATCACTGGCGTGTCACGGCGAGCGTCTTCGCGCAGGCGTTTGCACAGGGTGTAGCCGTCGATGCCGGGCAGCATGATGTCGAGCACGATCAAATCGTAATGCTCGGTGGCGGCCAGGTGCAGGCCCGACAAACCGTCCTGCGCACAATCCACGGTGTAACCCTTGAGCCCAAGATAATCGGCCAGATTGGCCAGGATATCGCGGTTGTCTTCAACCAATAGAATTCGCATCGGCACCTCCTCCGTACACAGTAACGGCTGTCTTGGCGCGCAGCTTAAGGCCAAGTGTGGCTCAGGGATAGGGTGGCGTGCAGGGGTAAATCCGACAAAAAAAACCTGAAACGGCCTTAACAACTTTTTCACCATCGATTCACAGGCTGACGACAGAGGCGTGTTCAGACTCCCGCGGTTGTGCTCTTCAGAACATTTCACTCACCAAGGATTTGCCATGGCTTCGACCGCTGCCCGCCCCGATTCCAGGCCACTGAATGCCTGGCTATGCCTGGGAGTGCCCGCCATTGCGGCGATCACCCTGCTGTTGCTCGAACTGACCTCCCTGGACATGGACCTTGCCAAGCGGTTCTATGACCCGGTGGCAGGCGAGTTCATCGGACGGCACAGTTACTTCCTGGAAAACATCCTGCATGACCGGGCCAAGCAAGTGGTCATCGCCTTTTCGGTATTCGCCATCCTGGGCTTCATCGGCTCCTTTTTCATGGAAAGGCTCAAACCGTTCAAGCGTGAACTGGGTTGCCTGGTGTTGTCTCTGGCACTGGCAACCTCGTTTGTCACCCCAGTCAAAGCGGTGACGGCGGTGCAATGTCCATGGAGCCTGGAGCAATTCGGCGGGCACGAAACCTACAGCGAACTGCTCAGCCCTCGCCCGCACACCGACAAGCCGGGCCGCTGCTGGCCGGGTGGTCATGCGGCGACTGGCTTCACGTTATTTGCGCTGTTTTTCGTATTACGCGACCGTCGTCCGCGACTGGCACGCAAGGCGTTTGTCCTGGCCTTCACGTTGGGCTCAGTGTTTTCCCTCAGCCGGATGATGCAGGGGGCGCACTTCTTTTCGCACAACGTATGGACGGCGATTTTCTGCTGGCTGATTTGTCTGGGGGCGTATTACTGCATCCTTTATCGACCGGCTTCCAAAGCTGAGCTAGTCACCAAGGCACAACCAGTCAGTACCTGAAACACAAATCCAATGTGGGAGCGGGCTTGCTCGCGAAGGCGGCTTAACATTCACCGAAGATGTTGAATGTCGGACCGCTTTCGCGAGCAAGCCCGCTCCCACAGGAGACCGATGAAGATCCCACGATTGGGACAAACTCCGGGCAATAAAAAACCCCGCCGGCTCAACGCAGGCGGGGTTTTTATGTACGGGGTAAGGCTGGCTTACATCATGCCGCCCATGCCGCCCATACCGCCCATGTCTGGCATGCCGCCGCCAGCTGGACCGTCTTCCTTGATCTCGGCGATCATGGCTTCGGTGGTGATCATCAGGCTGGCAATCGACGAAGCCGCTTGCAGAGCCGAACGAGTCACTTTAGCCGGGTCCAGGATACCCATTTCGATCATGTCGCCGTATTCGCCGGTAGCAGCGTTGTAACCGTAGTTACCCGAACCCTGCTTGACCTTGTCGACTACTACGCTTGGCTCGTCGCCGGAGTTGGCAACGATCTGACGCAGTGGCGCTTCAACGGCGCGACGCAGTAACTGGATGCCAACGTTCTGGTCATCGTTGTCGCCTTTCAGCTCGGAGATAGCCTGCAGAGCGCGAACCAGTGCCACGCCGCCGCCAGGTACCACGCCTTCTTCAACGGCTGCACGGGTAGCGTGCAGGGCGTCTTCAACGCGGGCTTTCTTCTCTTTCATTTCAACTTCGGAACCAGCGCCAACCTTGATCACTGCAACGCCGCCGGACAGTTTGGCCAGACGCTCTTGCAGTTTTTCACGGTCGTAGTCGGACGAAGTATCAGCCACTTGCTGACGGATCTGCAGAACGCGAGCCTGGATGTCAGCCTCAACGCCGGCACCGTCGATCACGGTGGTGTTTTCTTTGGACAGGATCACGCGCTTGGCATTACCCAGGTGTTCCAGGGTAGTGCTTTCCAGGCTCAGACCGATCTCTTCGGAGATAACGGTACCGCCAGTCAGAACAGCGATGTCCTGCAGCATGGCCTTGCGACGGTCGCCGAAGCCTGGAGCCTTGACGGCTGCGACTTTAACGATGCCACGCATGTTGTTCACAACCAGAGTCGCCAGGGCTTCGCCTTCAACGTCTTCGGCAACGATCAGCAGTGGACGGCCGGCTTTGGCAACGGCTTCCAGTACTGGCAGCATTTCGCGGATGTTCGAGATCTTTTTGTCGACCAGCAGGATCAGCGGACCGTCCAGCTCGGCAGTCATGGTCTCTGGCTTGTTGACGAAGTACGGGGACAGGTAGCCACGGTCGAACTGCATGCCTTCAACAACCGACAGTTCGTTTTCCAGGCCCGAGCCTTCTTCAACGGTGATCACGCCTTCTTTACCGACTTTTTCCATGGCTTCGGCAATGATGTCGCCGATGGAGCTGTCGGAGTTGGCCGAGATGGTGCCGACCTGAGCGATGGCCTTGGTGTCAGCGCAAGGCTTGGACAGGGCTTTCAGCTCTTTGACGATCGCGATGGTCGCTTTGTCGATACCGCGCTTCAGGTCCATCGGGTTCATGCCGGCAGCGACGGCTTTCAGGCCTTCGTTGACGATCGATTGAGCCAGAACGGTAGCGGTGGTGGTGCCGTCGCCTGCGTCATCGTTGGCACGGGAGGCAACGTCTTTGACCAGCTGCGCGCCCATGTTTTCGAAGCGATCTTTCAGCTCGATTTCTTTGGCAACGGAAACGCCGTCCTTGGTGATGGTCGGAGCGCCGAAGCTCTTCTCGATGATCACGTTACGGCCTTTAGGGCCCAGGGTCGCTTTTACTGCGTCAGCCAGGACGTTGACACCGGCGAGCATTTTCTTGCGGGCGGAATCGCCGAATTTAACTTCTTTAGCAGCCATGATCGATATTCCTTAAATACTTTGTAGTAACGGGAAAATGAGCGGGGAATCAGCCTTCGACAACAGCGAGGATTTCGCTCTCGCCGATGACCAGCAGGTCTTCGCCGTCAACTTTCACAGTGTTGCTGCCGGAGTAAGGGCCGAACACAACCTTGTCACCCACTTTCACGGCCAGCGCACGCACTTCGCCGTTGTCCAGCACTTTGCCTGGGCCTACAGCGAGGACTTCACCCTGGTTTGGCTTTTCAGCAGCCGAACCTGGCAGGACGATACCGCCAGCGGTTTTCTTTTCTTCTTCGCTGCGACGGACGACGACGCGGTCATGCAGAGGACGAAGCTTCATTGTCGATCTCTCCTAATTGTGGTTTTCATCGGCCGGTGTAGTCCCGGCGGGTTTAACAAATCCGGCGGAGCCGGGTGCGGTTCGTCAAGCGAACCGCGGAAGTCTGTCTGGCGCAATTGCCAGAAACCTTGCGGTGACCGTTACATAAGGGCGCACAAGCTTATTTCAAGGGCGTGGAGCGAAAAATTTTTACCTCAATGCCCTGAAAACGAACACGGCACCCGAGGGTGCCGTGTCGATGGAAGTGTTACTTGGAATCGCGGTGTTCGAACTCGCCTTCAATCACATTGGGCTCACGGCCCAATGGCTGCTGCGGAGCAGGACCGCCCCGTGGCTGAAGGTCATCGGCGAACGCACGCTGACGTATCGCTTGTTCCTCGGCGCGCAGACGCATTTTGTTGGCCAGCAGTCGACGAGAGATCGGCAGCAACATGATCAGACCCAGCACGTCGGTGACGAAGCCCGGCAGAATCAACAGACCGCCAGCCAGAGCCAGCATCAGGCCTTCGAGCATGGTCTGAGCCGGCAGTTCGCCGCGATTCAGGCTTTCACGGGCGCGCAGCGCAGTAGCCAGACCGGCGATACGCAGCACGAACACGCCGAGCATCGAGCCGAGAATGATCAGCAGCAGGGCCGGGAAAAACCCGATCGCCCCGCTAACCTTGACGAATACGAACAGCTCCAACACCGGGAACAGTACAAAGAGCAATAAAAAAGGGCGCATCAAATGGTTCCTCAACGCAAGAATACCTTGCCAGTTTTCCTTAGATGACGTCGCCGTTTCGTGAATTCAAGCGTCGGCCACTTCATTTTTCGGCCAATGCTCGGCGTGAGCCAGGGAAACCAAGGCTTCCCGGACTTGTGTCGGCGTATTACAGGGCGTTTGAAACGGCAGCCAGTAGAGTCCCTGACCGATGCGCAAGTGCATGCCTTCGGTGTCGATGCCGGCCAATTGCGCCGGAGCGGTTTTCGGCAGCCCCGCCAGCTCGACGTAGTGCGCAATGGCTTTAGCGTGATCGGCATTCATGTGCTCGACCATGCTCACTTCGGCCTTGCCGGAGAACGGGTTGGCGAGGGTCAACTGATCGATCCAGTGGATCGCGCCGAAGCCACCGATGTAGCGGTGACGTACCTCGTTGAGCACCCAGAAATCGAAATCATGGGCCTTGTGATAGTTCTGCGAATCGGGGAAATAGCGGTAGTAACGCTCGGCGGCCGCTTCGATAGCAGCGGGGTCTTGAAGCTTTTCTGCCTCGGCGAGGTAAGTCAGGCGACCAACGGCTTGTACGTCTTCGGCTTCACGCTCACCCACCAGCAGCGAACATTTCGGATCTTTCTGCAGGTTGTGAGTGTGCTGAGCGATGCGGCTGATAAGGATCAGCGGTCGGCCCTGCTCGTCCAGACAGTAAGGAACCACGGAGCCAAACGGAAAACCGGGCATCGATTTGGAGTGCGTCGAGAGCACTCCTCGGTATTCCTTGAGAAGCAATTCTCGGGCATGCTTAGCCACTACAACGCTCAATTTATGACTCCTTATATAGAATCCGTCAAAAAAACGGACAGGCATCTGGGTAAAGTTCCAGCACGCCACAGGGGCAGTTCTCATGTGCAGCCAAGCCACATCAGGCTCAGATCGAGAGGCCCTCTAGGAAGGAAAACCACTCCGATCTGCTACGGGGCTATGCGAATGCAACTCACTGACAAAGTAATCATTATCACCGGCGGTTGCCAGGGTTTAGGTCGCTCCATGGCCGAGTATCTCGCAGGCAAAGGCGCGAAGCTGGCGCTGGTGGACCTGAATCAGGAAAAACTCGACGCCACCGTCGCGGCGTGCAAAGCCAAGGGTGTCGAGGCCCGCGCCTACCTGTGCAACGTCGCTGATGAAGAGCAAGTGACTCACATGGCCGCTCAGGTGTCCGACGATTTCGGTGCGATCCATGGCCTGATCAACAACGCCGGCATTCTGCGCGACGGTCTGTTGCTGAAGGTCAAGGATGGCGAAATGACCAAGATGAGCCTGGCCCAATGGCAGGCAGTGATCGACGTCAATCTGACCGGCGTGTTCCTGTGCACCCGTGAAGTTGCGGCGAAAATGGTCGAGCTGAACAACAGCGGCGCGATCATCAATATCTCGTCGATTTCGCGCGCCGGCAACGTTGGCCAGACCAACTACTCCGCCGCCAAGGCCGGTGTCGCTGCGGCGACCGTGACCTGGGCCAAGGAACTGGCACGTTACGGCATTCGCGTGGCGGGCATTGCGCCGGGTTTCATCGAGACAGAGATGACCCTGAGCATGAAGCCGGAAGCGCTGGAGAAAATGACCTCCGGGATTCCGCTCAAGCGCATGGGTAAACCTGAAGAAATCGCCCAGTCGGCGGCCTACATTTTCGAGAACGACTACTACACCGGTCGGATTCTGGAATTGGATGGCGGGTTGCGGATCTAGGGTCAACACAAACCAAATGTGGGAGTGGGCTTGCTCGCGAAGGCGGTAGATCAGTCAACTTATCTGTTGAATGACACACCGCATTCGCGAGCAAGCCCGCTCCCACATTGGATCGCATTTCTTCAGCGAATCAGTCGTCGCTGACAGTGATGTTCGGCATCGCCGGCGTTACCGCTTCCTGCAACACAATCCGCGCGCCGACATGGCGGGCCAGTTCCTGGTAAACCATCGCAATCTGACTGTCCGGCTCGGCGATCACCGTTGGCTTGCCGCCATCGGCCTGTTCGCGGATCAGCATCGATAGTGGCAACGAAGCCAACAGTTCGACACCGTACTGGTTGGCCAGCTTCACACCGCCCCCCTCACCGAACAGATGCTCGGCATGCCCGCAGTTGGAGCAGATGTGCACGGCCATGTTTTCCACCACGCCCAGCACAGGAATGTTGACCTTGCGGAACATCTCCACGCCCTTGCGCGCGTCCAGCAATGCCAGATCCTGTGGGGTGGTCACGATTACCGCACCGGCCACCGGGACTTTCTGCGCCAGGGTCAACTGGATATCGCCGGTGCCCGGCGGCATGTCGATAACCAGATAATCCAGGTCGCCCCAGGCCGTTTGCGTGACCAGTTGCAACAGGGCGCCGGAAACCATCGGCCCACGCCAGACCATCGGCGTGTTGTCGTCGGTCAGGAAGGCCATGGACATCACTTCAACGCCATGGGATTCAATCGGAATGAACCACTTCTGATCCTTGACCTTTGGTCGGGTGCCTTCAGGGATGCCAAACATGATGCCCTGGCTCGGGCCGTAGATATCCGCGTCGAGAATCCCGACTTTGGCGCCTTCACGGGCCAGCGCGAGGGCCAGGTTGGCAGCGGTGGTGGATTTGCCCACGCCCCCCTTGCCGGACGCCACGGCCACGACGTTCTTGACGTTGGCCAGCCCCGGAATCTGTGCCTGGGCCTTGTGCGCGGCGATCACACTGGTGATCTCGACGCGCGCGGTGACGACGCCGTCCAGGCCTTCGATGGCCAGTTGCAGCAACTGCGCCCAGCCGCTCTTGAACAGACCGGCGGCGTAACCCAGCTCCAGTTGGACGCTGACGCAATCACCCTGGATGTCGATGCTGCGCACGCACCCGGCGCTGACCGGGTCCTGGTTCAGGTAAGGGTCGGTGTATTGGCGAAGGACGGCTTCCACCGCTGCGCGATTGACGGCGCTCATGGGCAACTCCGATAGCAAGACTGGAAAATCAGGCGGGTATCCTAACCGTTCTACATCATAGACGGCATGCCCACGATGATTTGTGGCAAACACATCCCTGTGCCTAGAGAGCATCCCTGTGGCGAGGGGGCTTGCCCCCGTTGGGTCGCGCAGCGGCCCCCTGCAATCTGTCAGACCGAGCGAGTTGTCTGGATTCACGACTGCTTCGCAGCCGAACGGGGCGATGCGGCGTTCCGACAAGCCCCCTCGCCACAGGGGTGAAAAATATGCGCCGGCGCTTTATAGTGGCCGACCTCCGTTTCATCAAGTAGCCGAGCCCCATGTCCGAGCCACGCAAGATCCTCGTCACCAGCGCCCTGCCCTATGCCAATGGTTCGATCCACCTCGGCCATATGCTGGAGTACATCCAGACCGATATGTGGGTGCGCTTCCAGAAGCATCGCGGTAATCAATGCATTTATGTCTGCGCCGACGACGCCCACGGTTCGGCCATCATGCTGCGCGCGGAAAAGGAAGGCATCACCCCGGAACAACTGATCGCCAATGTCCAGGCTGAACACAGCGCCGACTTTGCCGAGTTCCTGGTGGACTTCGACAACTTTCACTCCACTCACTCTGAAGAAAACCGTGAGCTGTCGAGCCAGATCTACCTGAAGCTGCGCGACGCAGGGCACATCGCCACGCGCTCGATCACTCAGTACTTCGACCCGGAAAAGAAAATGTTCCTGGCCGACCGCTTCATCAAGGGCACCTGCCCGAAATGCGGCACCGAAGACCAGTACGGCGACAACTGCGAAAAATGCGGTGCGACCTACGCGCCGACCGACCTCAAAGATCCGAAGTCGGCAATCTCCGGCGCCACGCCGGTGCTCAAGGATTCCCAGCACTTCTTCTTCAAGCTGCCGGACTTCCAGGAAATGCTGCAAGCCTGGACCCGCAGCGGCACGTTGCAAGAAGCCGTGGCCAACAAGATCGCCGAATGGCTGGATGCCGGCCTGCAACAGTGGGACATTTCCCGCGATGCGCCGTACTTCGGCTTCGAGATTCCCGACGAGCCGGGCAAGTATTTCTACGTGTGGCTGGATGCGCCGATCGGCTACATGGCCAGCTTCAAGAACCTCTGCGCCCGCCGTCCGGACCTGGACTTCGACGCGTTCTGGGGCAAGGATTCCACTGCCGAGCTGTACCATTTCATCGGCAAGGACATCGTCAACTTCCACGCCCTGTTCTGGCCAGCCATGCTCGAAGGCGCCGGGTTCCGTAAACCGACCGGCATCAACGTACACGGCTACCTGACCGTCAACGGCCAGAAGATGTCCAAGTCCCGCGGCACGTTCGTCAAGGCGCGGACTTACCTGGATCACCTGTCGCCGGAATACCTGCGCTACTACTACGCCGCCAAGCTGAGCCGTGGCGTCGACGACCTGGACCTGAACCTCGAAGACTTCGTGCAGAAGGTCAACTCCGACCTGGTCGGCAAAGTCGTCAACATCGCCAGCCGTTGCGCCGGTTTCATCCATAAAGGCAATGCCGGTGTACTGGTGGCCGGAAACGCCGCGCCAGAACTGACCGATGCCTTCCTGGCCGCAGCGCCAAGCATTGCCGAAGCCTATGAAGCTCGCGACTTCGCACGTGCCATGCGCGAAATCATGGGCCTGGCCGACCGCGCCAACGCCTGGATCGCCGACAAGGCGCCGTGGTCGCTGAACAAACAGGAAGGCAAGCAGGATGAAGTCCAGGCCATTTGCGCCTTGGGCATCAACCTGTTCCGCCAGCTGGTGATTTTCCTCAAACCGGTACTGCCGCTGCTGGCCGCCGATGCCGAGGCGTTCCTGAATGTCGCCCCGCTGACCTGGAACGACCACGCCACCTTGCTCAGCAACCATCAGCTGAACGAGTTCAAACCGTTGATGACTCGCATCGACCCGGTAAAAGTACAAGCCATGACCGACGCCTCGAAAGAAGACCTGACCGCCAGCGCAACCGACACCGGCGAAGCTGCACCCGCCGGCAACGGTGAACTGGCCAAGGATCCGCTGTCGCCAGAGATCGAGTTCGACGCCTTTGCCGCTGTAGACCTGCGCGTTGCACTGATCGTCAAGGCCGAAGCCGTGGAAGGCGCCGACAAGCTGCTGCGCCTGACCCTGGACATCGGTGACGAGCAACGCAACGTGTTCTCCGGCATCAAGAGCGCTTACCCGGACCCGTCCAAGCTCAATGGTCGCCTGACCATGATGATCGCCAACCTCAAGCCCCGCAAAATGAAATTCGGGATCTCCGAAGGCATGGTGATGGCGGCCGGCCCTGGCGGTGAAGAAATCTACCTGCTGAGCCCCGACAGCGGCGCCAAGCCGGGTCAGCGCATCAAGTAAAGCCCTGCGGTAAACCGATCCCACAGTCGTGCCCGGCGCGACTGTGGGATTTTCATGTCTGGCCCACCCTCCTTCCTTGCCGGATAATGCCTAACCTTGTTAGACAGGCCTCCTTTTGCCGGCACGATCATGACCGAACTGCTTCTTACGCTTATCAGCGCTGCCCTGATCAACAACCTCGTGTTGCACTGGCCGCTGGGCGTCGATTCGGTGCTGGGCAGCGAGCGGCCGCAGGTCCACGCGCTGGGCATCGCGACAACGTGTCTGATGCTGATTGTCGGCATACTCGGCTATGCGCTCTATCACTGGCTACTGGTGCCGTTGGGGCTGACGTCGCTGCGTCTGTTCGTGTTCCTGCCGTTGAGCGTTCTGCTGATCGGCCCTCTGCTGAAACTGCTTTCCCGGTTATTGGCGAAGCTTTCATTCGATGGCCTCTGGCCCCTGCTGCTGGGGAATGCCGGGGTGCTTGGGCTGACGTTGCTCAATGCTCAAGACGACAAGGGCATTTTCCACGCCATAGCCCTGAGCCTTGGTGCCGGGCTGGGTTTCTGGCTGGTGCTGAGTCTGTTCAGCGACTTGCGCCAGCGCACACTCGATAACGATATCCCCCTGCCCTTTCGCGGCCTGCCGATCGAGTTGATCGGCGCCGGATTGATCGCGGTGGTTTTTCTCGGATTCAGCGGGCTGATCAAAACATGAGTCTGATTCAACGCATCGACGCCCTCTTGCCGCAGACCCAATGCGGCAAGTGTGGCCACCCCGGATGCAAACCCTACGCCGAAGGCATCGCCAGCGGCGAGCCGATCAACAAGTGCCCACCGGGCGGCAGCGAAACCATCACGGCCCTGGCCGACCTGTTGAAAGTGCCGGTGCTGGAACTGGACGTCAGTCACGGTTCGGCACCCGCGCAGATCGCTTACATCCGCGAAGCCGAATGCATCGGCTGCACCAAGTGCATCCAGGCCTGCCCGGTCGACGCCATTGTCGGCGCGGCGAAATTCATGCACACGGTCATCGTCGACGAATGCACCGGTTGCGACCTCTGCGTGGCGCCCTGCCCAGTGGACTGCATCGAGATGCATCCGTTACCGCTGGCCACGGTGCTGCCGATTGTTGGCGGGCTGGCGCTCAGTCTGGAGGAACAACAGGCTCGGGCCGCCAAGCGCAATCATGCGCGACGCCGTTTCGAACAGCGCAATGCCCGTTTGCATCGCGAAGAAGAACAGAAGCTCGCCGAACGCCAGGCCCGTGCTCAACGCGCCGTGCAGCACAGCGAAGTGACGCTCGACCCGGTTCAGGCTGCACTCGAGCGTGTCCGCGCACAGAAAGCCGACAATGCCGATGCGGCACTGAAAAAGGCCAAGGTCGATCTGGCGATGAGTCGGGCGCAGCTGAACAAATCGCTCAAGGCTTTCGGGCATCCGCCAACCTTCGAACAGCAATCGCAACTGATCGTGCTGCAACAGCAGTTCGAAGCCGCCGAACAGGCACTGGCGCAACTGGAAAGCAGCGCACCGCCAGTCTCTGCGCCACCTGCCCCGGCAAAAGATGCCGAGTTGAAACGAGCGAAGATCCAGCTGGCCATGCGCCGGGCCGAACTCAAGAAAGCTCAAACAAGCGAGGCGCCGGCCGAACAGATCGAAGCGTTGCAACATGCGCTCAGCGAAGCCGAGCGTCAGGTGGATGCCTATGTCACCCCTTGAATCAGTGGACGAACGCCTTCAGCAAGCCATGAAGCTGGTATTGCTGGCCACCGTGCCGGGGATGCTGATGTTGTTCTGGCTGTACGGTTGGGGGGTGTTGATCAACCTGATTCTGGCGGCTGCCACCGCGTTGGCCGTTGAGGCGGCGGTGTTGCAGCTGCGCAAGCAACCGGTAAAACCGACATTGAGCGATGGCAGTGCGCTGGTCAGTGCGACGCTGTTGGCGCTGGCCTTGCCGCCTTATTGCCCGTGGTGGCTGACAGTCAGTGCTGCGGCGTTCGGACTGTTTTTCGGCAAGCACTTGTATGGCGGTGTCGGCAAGAATCCGTTCAATCCGGCGATGCTCGGTTTCGCGCTGGTCCTGGTGATGTTTCCCCAGCAAATGACCCATTGGCCGGCGTCCCACGGCATGGATTTGTTCGGTGGGTTGCAACAGGTGTTCGGCTTCAGCTCCGGTCAGGCGCCCGATGCGTGGGCCCAGGCCACGGCGCTGGACAGTCTGCGAATCAACAAAAGCCTGACCATGGAAGAACTGTTCGCCGACAATCCGGCGTTCGGCCGTTTTGGCGGCCGCGGCGTGGAATGGGTCAACCTGGCGTTTCTGGCCGGCGGTGTGTTTCTGCTGCAACGGCGGGTATTCAGCTGGCATGCGCCGGTCGGCATGCTCGCCAGCCTGTTCATCATCAGCCTGTTGTGCTGGAACGGTACGGGCTCCGACTCAAATGGCTCGCCACTGTTTCATCTGCTCACCGGCGCGAGCATGCTCGGTGCCTTCTTCATCGTGACGGAACCAATATCCGGCGCAAAAAGCCCCACTGCCCGATTACTGTTCGGCGCAGGCGTGGGGTTACTGACTTACCTGATTCGGACGTGGGGCGGTTATCCGGACGGCGTGGCCTTTGCGGTTTTGCTAATGAACCTCTGTGTACCGGCGTTGGAACGGTTTGCCGCGTCCAGACAGGAACAGGTTGCCCCATGAACCGAGCGACGAGCGTTGTGAGCCTGGTAGTGCTGGCAAGCCTGGGGATGGGCGCGACTTACCTCGTGCAGCACACCAGCGCCGCGCGCATTGCCGCCGAACAACGCCTGATCGACAGCCGCCAGTTACTGGATCTGCTACCGCCCGACAGCTACGACAATCAGCCGCTGGAACACCCCCTCAGCCTCGAAAGCACTCGCCTGGCCAACAGCACACTGTTGGGGGGCTACCTGGCGTCCAAGGCCGGCCAACCGAGCGCTGTGTTGCTGCGCATTCAGACTCTGGGCTACGCCGGTGCCATCGACTTGCTGATCGCCATCGACCCCCAAGGCAAGTTAGTGGGGGTCAAAACCCTCAAGCAATCGGAAACTCCGGGGCTGGGTGGCAAGCTTGCCGAATGGCCCAATACCTGGCTTCAGGTGTTTACCGGCAAGTCGCTAACCGAACCCGGTGACAATGGCTGGGCCTTGAAAAAGGACCAAGGGCAATTTGATCAGATCGCGGGCGCGACCATCACCTCAAGAGCGGTGATCAATGCCACCCATGACGCGCTGCGCTACTTCGATGAACACCGGCAACCGCTGATCGGGAGCAGCGCTCATGAATAAGTCATCGACCCTGCAGAACTCGCTGATGCTTACGCCGTTGATCGGCGTCACTGATTCATTGGTAACGGCCCTGGGCCTGTGGCTGATGTTTGCGCTGGTACTCAGTGCTTACGGTGTGAGCATGGGCGTCTTGCGCTCGCGACTGATTCCGGCAACACATTTGCTTGCCTGCCTGTTGCTGGCCGCCACGCTGACCAGTTGCGCAGAACTCGCCACGCAAGCCTGGTCGCTCCAATGGCACCAGCATCTGGGTTTCTATGCAGGATTGATCGCCCTGCAATGCGTTGTGCTGGAACATAACGGTTTTTTCCAGAGCCCACGGCGTGATCGACTGCGTCTGTGTGGCCTGTTCGGCGCCTTGATGGTGGGCCTGGGGCTGCTGCGGGAGCTCATCGGCAACGGGACACTCGCTAGCCATTTGTCCTGGATGGCCGGCGCCACGCAACCGGACTGGCAAGGCTGGACGCTGATCGCCGACGGTGGCCTGCATCTGGCCACGCTGGCCCCTGGCGGGTTTATTCTGCTGGGACTGTTGATCGCCGCACATCAAGCCTGGACCCGCCGCCCGGCGGCCCCACATTGACCGCCTTCGAGGAAACGCATCGCCCATGAATGCCGCAAAACGTCTTGAAATTTTCCGCAGGTTTCACGAAGACAATCCTGAACCGAAGACCGAACTGGCCTACTCCTCACCGTTCGAATTGCTGATCGCCGTGATTCTCTCCGCGCAGTCGACCGATGTCGGCGTGAACAAGGCCACCGCCAAACTGTTCCCGGTGGCCAACACGCCAGCGGCGATCCATGCCTTGGGCGTCGAAGGGCTGTCGGAGTACATCAAGACCATCGGCCTGTTCAACAGCAAAGCGAAAAACGTGATCGAAACCTGTCGCATGCTGGTGGAGCTCCATGGCGGTGAAGTACCGCAGACCCGCGAGGCACTGGAAGCATTACCCGGCGTCGGTCGCAAGACCGCCAACGTGGTGCTCAATACCGCCTTTCGTCAGCTGACCATGGCCGTGGACACTCACATTTTCCGGGTCAGTAACCGTACCGGCATTGCTCCGGGCAAGAACGTGGTCGAGGTGGAGCAAAAACTGATGAAATTCGTGCCGAAGGAATATCTGCTCGACGCTCATCACTGGCTGATTCTTCATGGGCGCTACGTTTGCCTGGCCCGCAAGCCCCGTTGTGGCAGTTGCCGGATCGAGGATTTGTGCGAATACAAGCAAAAGACCTCGGACGATTGAGGCGCTATTAGTTTTTTTGATTGATCGATTGAAAAAATCTTTTTTACCCGCCGGGAAATTGTCGATATAAGGAGCGCCAAAGGGCAGCCTTAGCCTGGAGTTAACCTTATGAGCACTGGCAAAGAGCAATTGGACGTAGAGGACGACTTCACCCCCGTTGAGGCCGATGACGCAGAGCCGGTAGTGGAGGTGGCAAAGACCAACCTGAGCAAACGCCGCACCATCGACAATCTGCTGGAGGAGCGCCGACTGCAGAAGCAATTGGCCGATTACGATTTTGACTTATGACACTTAAAAGCCTCCCGAAACGGAGGCTTTTTACTAAGTGCCGCCCCCTGATAAACGCCCGTTCATCGCACCTCGTCAAACGCTGACAGCTTCATACCAGGCCATTGCGCTGAGCCAATTCGATCAGGTCAACCAGTGAGCGAGCATTAAGCTTTAACAGCAAACGGGTTTTGTAAGTACTGACAGTTTTATTGCTGAGGAACATTCCATCGGCGATCTCCTTGTTTGTCTTGCCTCGGGCCAACTGTTGCAGGACCATCATTTCCCGCCCGGACAAACGATCCACCATATCGGCCTCACTGGCGTTCCCAAGACTGGAACGCACGGTATGCAGAGCCTGATTAGGAAAGTAGCTGTAGCCTGATAACACGGCTTTTATTGCACTGAGCAATTCAGTGAGATCCTGTTGTTTGCAGACATATCCGGCGGCACCCGATTGCATGCAACGCATGGAAAAGTGCCCTGGCGCCTGGGACGTCAATATCAGTACTTTAAGAGGCATCGCCGTCGACGTCAGGCGCGCGATAACTTCTAACCCATCCAGCTTCGGTATCCCAATATCCAATATGACAATATCCGGCATAAGATCACGGGCAAGTTGCAATGCGTCCACACCATTATCTGTTTCTGCAATGACTTCGTAGCCATGACGCTCCATTAGCATACGCACCGCAAGACGAATGACGGGGTGATCATCCACGATCAGCACTTTATTCATGGGCAAGTCCAATTTTCGCTGTTCGAATTTTTAGAGCCCGCACCATAGCCTAGTCGTTTCACCCATGGCATGCCGTCCCCCCCGGCCACTCGCAGCGAGAGACATGGCCTACAAACAACACGGATTATTCCTACAAAAAATCATTGCACATCATGAGTCATGAGATTGCTACTAGCCGAACGCTGCTCAGTACTTCGACAATCTTTTTGTATCGACTTACAACCAGAAAAACACAAAAACAGGGTTTGATACTAGTAATCCGACAGACTTCGACTATTGAGCTACCCTTAAAAGTAACGAGCATTTGCCAGCCCCTGCAAGTCGACTTGAACGACTTACGAACCTTCACATACAGCAACATTTAACCAGCGAAATAAACCCATATAACTTTAAAACAAACAAACAGCCACACCTAAACCAAGAACAATACAGCTACTATAACAACCAATATCACTCAACAAGAAAGGAGCACAACATAACAACAAAGAAAACCTCATTCACTCATTATCACCCCGAGATCCATACCCATAAACAAATCGAGAAGAAATAATATCTCATGAGCAGAAGACATGATAAAACTCAAAAAAAGAATCACCAACCCCATGACAATCATTGCAATATTTGCAGTACTGTCTGAAACATCGGCTGCTGTATCCCTCCCCTTCCTCGATAACAAGGAGAGAGAACTCTATGTCTGGTTTCTGATTAGTTTCCCCTTTTATTTGCTTTTCCTTTTTTTCGTCACACTAAACTTCAACTATCGATCCCTTTACGCGCCCTCTGATTTCAATAAAGGGAAGCACTTCATGAAAGTCATGGACAACGCTAACCGGTCAGGAGACGAGCCTTCCTGGGTACCGCCAGAAAGCTCGACCCAACACCACATACGCTTGCCCGAGCACTTAAAAGACCTGCATATCATTGATGCACGCTGGATGAACAACAAAATGGCATTCAGCGCCTTGGTGCAGAGAATTC
Organism: Pseudomonas farris; assembly: GCF_019145235.1. GTDB lineage: Bacteria > Pseudomonadota > Gammaproteobacteria > Pseudomonadales > Pseudomonadaceae > Aquipseudomonas > Aquipseudomonas farris. The sequence goes on from NZ_JAHSTV010000001.1 coordinate 444,567, forward strand.
AGCAATCACAGGACAATCCTGCGCAGGTGGTCGTATTTCTCACCTGTGCCAAGTCAGAGACGCTGCTGAAGGAAAGTGCGCTCCGGCTTTCAAAGCACACCAGGAAACGCAACGGCGCAACGTTCTGCATTGCTTACAATTTGAATTCACACGGCCTGACGATGATTGGTCAAACTCTTTACAGGCACACAGCAGCCAGCTCTTGAAGAGCCATAGGGGAAGGAAGCGAAGAAAGGAATTAACAGAGACAAGAAGAAAAGCTGAACACGCAATGTACGACAGGGTATCCCTCTTTCAGATATGTGGCCTCAACGAGGCCACATATCCATTACCGACTCAAAGGTCTCAGAAAAGCTTCCGGCCTTTGTTCGCCGCGATACGCATGCGCAAGGCGTTGAGCTTGATGAAGCCCGCCGCATCGGCCTGGTTGTAGGCGCCGCCATCTTCCTCGAAGGTCGCGATGTTGGCGTCGAACAACGACTCGTCGGACTTGCGGCCGGTGACGATCACGTTGCCCTTGTACAGCTTCAGGCGCACTACGCCGTTCACGTGGGCCTGGGAAGCGTCGATCATCTGTTGCAGCATCAGACGCTCAGGGCTCCACCAGTAACCGGTGTAGATCAAGCTGGCGTATTTAGGCATCAGCTCGTCTTTGAGGTGAGCCACTTCGCGGTCCAGGGTGATCGATTCGATCGCACGGTGAGCGCGCAGCATGATGGTGCCGCCAGGGGTTTCGTAGCAGCCACGGGACTTCATGCCCACGTAACGGTTCTCGACAATGTCGAGACGGCCGATACCGTGTTCGCCACCGATACGGTTCAAGGTCGCCAGCACGGTGGCCGGGGTCATTTCGACGCCGTCCAGCGCGACGATGTCGCCGTTGCGGTAGGTCAGTTCCAGGTATTGCGGCTTGTCTGGAGCCTTCTCCGGGGAGACGGTCCATTTCCACATGTCTTCTTCGTGCTCGGTCCAGGTGTCTTCCAGCACGCCGCCTTCATAGGAGATGTGCAGCAGGTTGGCATCCATCGAGTACGGGGATTTCTTCTTGCCGTGACGCTCGATCGGGATGTTGTGCTTTTCAGCATAATCCATCAGCTTTTCACGGGAGAGCAGGTCCCATTCGCGCCACGGAGCGATCACTTTCACGCCTGGCTTCAAGGCGTAGGCGCCCAGTTCGAAACGAACCTGGTCGTTGCCCTTGCCGGTCGCGCCGTGGGAAATGGCGTCAGCGCCGGTTTCGTTGGCGATTTCGATCAAGCGCTTGGCGATCAACGGACGAGCGATGGAAGTACCCAGCAGGTACTCACCTTCGTAAACGGTGTTGGCGCGGAACATCGGGAACACGAAATCGCGCACGAATTCTTCGCGCAGATCGTCGATGTAGATTTCTTTTACACCCATGGCCTGAGCCTTGGCGCGGGCCGGTTCGACCTCTTCGCCCTGACCCAGGTCAGCGGTGAAGGTCACTACTTCACAGTTATAAGTATCCTGCAGCCACTTGAGGATCACCGAAGTGTCCAGGCCGCCGGAATACGCCAGAACGACCTTGTTTACGTCCGCCATGCCATCACTCCACGGGGTTCTACGGAAAGCCGTCAAGTCTAACGCTCATGCAGAATAATTTACAGAGGCGCGACAGCTTATGACGACGAAGCGACAGATTATGTCGAGCGAGCGACGATTTCAGCAGATTCAGGAGGCCTTCGCGCTGCCCGCGGAAGCGGTGGCTTGCGGCGCCGGTTGCTCGGTCGGTGCTACCCGCTCAAGGCGTACGGCAACCCGACGGTTTTTCGCCCGATTGGCGGCGTTGTTGTTCGGTGCCAGAGGATAGCGCTCACCGTGAAAACGCAGGGTGATCTGCGATTCCTGAATACCATTGGCTTTGAAGAAATCCATCACGGCCAGCGCCCTGCGTCGCGACAGTTCGCGGTTGGTCAGGCGGTTGCCGCTGTTGTCGGAATGGCCGTCGAGTTCAATGTGATTGACCGTCGGATCGGCTTTCATGAATTCCAGCATGACCTGCAAATGGGCCTTGGCTTGGGCATCGAGATCGATGCCCTCCCCCGGAAAGCCGACTTCGGATTGCTTCACCTGCTCGAAATTCTGCGGCAGCAACTTGGCCACGCAACCCTGATAGTCACTGTAGGCCTTGCTGAATTTGACCGGCAGCAGACGGACTTCAGATACCCGACCGTCGCCTGAGGAGTGTCGAACGACCGGGCTGCGACCGTCCATCAACCCACTGATCAGGCGCCCGGCCTGAACTTGCGAGCTGTTGAACAGCACGTTGCCATTGCCGATGCGCACCGAGCCCAGGTTGATGTCGCCACGCCCCGGCTGCCATGGCGCAGCGGCCGCCAGCAAGGTCGCGGAACCGCCACCGATCATCGAGTTGTAGGCCTTCAAGCGAAATGTCGCCTGCTCGCCGGCACGACGCACGAACTCACCCGAACCGAAATCAGTGATCGGTTGAGTCAGGCGGCATTCGAACTTGTCACCTTCGACCGTCCACTCGATGCTCTCCAGACGGGTCTGGAAAGTGAGCGCCATCGCAGGAAGGCTGGCAAACACACTGAGCAAGGCTAAATAACGCTGGCGCACGGGAGGCTCCACTGGCTTCTGCAACAAAAAGACCGACACACATATTTACGGCGTACCTGTTGGATATCGGAAGCTTGTCGCAAAACTTGATAGCGAGTGCCTGGAAGAGTCTTTTCCGGTAGCATTCCCATGAGTTTGACCCGCCTGGAATCCCCTCATGTCCGACCGCCTGACCCTGCTGCGTCCCGACGACTGGCATATTCATCTTCGCGATGGTGCTGTATTGACCAATACCGTCGCGGATGTCGCGCGCACCTTTGGTCGCGCCATCATCATGCCCAACCTGGTACCGCCGGTGCGCAACGCGGCTGAAGCCAATGGCTATCGCCAGCGGATTCTCGCCGCACGCCCTGCCGGCAGCCGTTTCGAACCGCTGATGGTTCTGTACCTGACCGACCGCACTCAACCCGAAGAAATTCGTGAAGCCAAGGCCAGCGGTTTCGTCTACGCCGCCAAGCTGTACCCGGCCGGCGCGACCACCAACTCGGACTCTGGCGTCACCAGCATCGACAAGATTTTCCCCGCACTCGAGGCCATGGCCGAAATCGGGATGCCCTTGTTGGTTCACGGTGAAGTCACCCGTGGCGATGTCGACGTTTTCGATCGCGAAAAAATCTTCATCGACGAACACATGCGCCGGGTGGTCGAGCGTTTCCCGACCCTCAAAGTGGTGTTCGAACACATCACCACCGCTGACGCCGTGCAGTTCGTCAACGAGGCTTCGGCCAACGTTGGCGCAACCATCACCGCGCATCACCTGCTGTACAACCGCAACCACATGCTGGTGGGCGGGATTCGGCCGCACTTCTATTGCCTGCCGATCCTCAAGCGCAATACCCATCAGGAAGCCCTGCTCGACGCCGCCACCAGTGGCAGCGACAAGTTCTTCCTCGGCACCGACTCGGCGCCCCATGCCCAGCACGCCAAAGAAGCGGCTTGCGGCTGTGCCGGTTGCTACACCGCTTATGCCGCGATCGAGATGTATGCCGAAGCCTTCGAACAGCGCAACGCGCTGGACAAGCTCGAAGCTTTCGCCAGCCTCAACGGCCCGCGCTTCTACGGCCTGCCGGTGAACACCGATCGCATCACCCTGGTCCGCGACGAGTGGACCGCCCCAACCAGCCTGCCGTTTGGCGAGCTGACCGTAATCCCGCTGCGCGCCGGTGAAAAACTGCGCTGGCGCCTGCTGGAGGAACACGCGTGAGTGAAGACCATTTCGACGACGAACAGGACGGTAATGGCGGCGGAGGTGGTTCCCGCCATCCAATGGCAGCCAGGTTCCGTGGTTACCTGCCGGTCGTTGTCGACGTAGAAACCGGTGGCTTCAACTCGGCCACCGATGCCCTGCTGGAAATCGCCGCCACCGTGATCGGCATGGATGAAAAAGGCTTTGTGTACCCTGAGCACACCTATTTCTTCCGGGTCGAGCCTTTCGAAGGCGCGAACATCGAAGCGGCAGCCCTGGAATTTACCGGGATCAAGCTCGATCACCCGTTGCGCATGGCGGTGAGTGAAGAAGCGGCCCTGACCGATATCTTCCGCGGTGTGCGCAAGGCTCTGAAGGCCAACGGCTGCAAACGGGCAATTCTGGTCGGGCACAACAGCAGCTTTGACCTAGGCTTTCTCAACGCCGCGGTTGCGCGCCTGGACATGAAACGCAACCCGTTTCACCCGTTCTCCAGCTTCGACACGGCGACCCTCGCCGGTCTGGCTTACGGTCAAACCGTATTGGCCAAGGCCTGCCAGGCAGCGGATATCGACTTCGACGGTCGCGAGGCCCACTCGGCCCGCTACGACACCGAGAAGACGGCTGATCTGTTCTGCGGCATCGTCAATCGCTGGAAACAAATGGGCGGCTGGGAAGACTACAACGACTGATCCGTCACTGATCTGTGGCAGGGAGCTTGCTCCCTCACCACAAGTGAACAGCATGGGTTTATCCCGCCCATAAAAAAACCGGCCTTATCAGCCGGTTTTTTTATGCCTCGAACGTGCCTTACAGCGCAGCAGCGTTCTCGGTCAGGTAAGCCGCAACACCTTCGGTGGAAGCGGTCATGCCTTTGTCGCCTTTTTTCCAGTTGGCAGGGCAAACTTCGCCGTGCTCTTCGTGGAATTGCAGAGCGTCGACCAGACGGATCAGCTCTTCGATGTTACGGCCCAGCGGCAGGTCGTTGATGATCTGCGAGCGGACAACACCTTTGTCGTCGATCAGGAACGCGCCACGGAAAGCCACGCCGCCTTCGGACTCAACGTCGTAGGCCTTGGCGATTTCGTGCTTCAGGTCGGCCGCCATGGTGTAGCGAACTTCGCCGATGCCACCATTGTTGACCGGGGTGTTGCGCCAGGCGTTGTGGGTGAAGTGCGAGTCGATCGAAACGGCTACCACTTCCACGTTGCGTGCCTTGAAGTCAGACATGCGGTTGTCCAGAGCGATCAGCTCGGACGGGCAAACGAAGGTGAAGTCCAGTGGGTAGAAGAACACCAGGCCGTATTTGCCTTTGATGGCCGAGGACAGGGTGAAGCTGTCTACGATTTCGCCATTGCCGAGTACGGCCGGTACGGTGAAGTCAGGGGCTTGTTTGCCTACGAGTACGCTCATTGGATATCTCCTGGTGTAATAACGGTGAAGTACAGGGTTCGTATCAGCCTGCCACCCTCAGGCGACAGCCCTGTGACACGATCCCCCTTCGCAAAGGCCGACCATCATACACCGCGTTTTTGACCTGTCCTCAACGGTTTTTTCTGCCAGGTGAAAGGCCGCTGCTATATTTTCCTTATGGAAGGTGTGAGAAGAAGCCGTTCGTCAGTCACACGCCCTTATGACGAAAACCTTCAGAAACCACTTTGACAATCATTCTCGTTAACATTAAGATCCATCGCAATTGAGTCACAACCAGCGACGGTTCTCACTTATGTATGTCTGCCTCTGCACTGGCGTCACCGACGGTCAAATCCGCGATGCAATCTATGAAGGTTGCTGCAGCTATCGGGAAGTACGTCAGGCCACCGGCGTTGCCAGCCAATGCGGCAAATGCGCCTGCCTTGCCAAGGAAGTGGTCCGTGACACCTTGGGGAAAGTGCAATCAGCCCAGGCGGCGATCCCCTACCCCACAGAATTTACCGCCGCATAACTACCGTATTTCAAAGAACCGGACTTGATGTCCGGTTTTTTTATGTCTGCAAATCAATCGCTTAGATGCCAGACGCGGAACAAAAACATTCTTATTCCGATTAATTTTCATTTAAGTTTCAATAACTTAGGTTTGACACTCTTAATTACGCGGCTCAAACTCTGCCTTATAGACAGCTACTCAGGGCAGGACCCCATCATGAAAGGCGACGTTACAGTCATCCAGCATCTCAACAAGATCCTTGCCAATGAGCTGGTCGCGATCAATCAATACTTTTTGCATGCACGCATGTATGAAGATTGGGGCTTGAACAAGCTCGGCAAGCACGAGTACCACGAATCCATCGACGAGATGAAGCACGCGGACAAGCTGATCAAGCGCATCCTGTTCCTTGAAGGCCTGCCGAACGTCCAGGACCTGGGCAAACTGCACATCGGCGAACACACCAAGGAAATGCTTGAGTGTGACCTGAAGATCGAACGCGACGGCCATGCCGATCTGAAAGTCGCTATCGCTCATTGCGAAACCGTCGGCGACTTCGGTAGCCGTGAACTGCTCGAAGACATTCTGGAATCCGAAGAAGAACATATCGACTGGCTGGAAACCCAACTGGGCCTGATCGATAAAGTCGGTCTTGAGAACTATCTGCAATCGCAGATGGGCGAAGAGTAAATGCTACGCAGCTAATCGCGATGCAATAAAAAGCCCCGCTCTCTTTTAAAGAGGCGGGGCTTTTTTATGACCGAATTTCAGGTTCACCCTAGAACAAATGTGGGAGCGGGCTTGCTCGCGAAAACGGTAGATCAGTCAACTTATCTGTTGAATGTTATACCGCCTTCGCGAGCAAGCCCGCTCCCACACACAGTGAATCAGGCGTCGGTCTTGTTGGCAGCAGCAGCTTCAACAGCGGCTTTGATCGTCGCTTGCAACGAACCGTCGGCAGCCATTTCAGTCATGATGTCGCTACCGCCGACCAGTTCGCCGCCGACCCACAGTTGCGGGAAGGTTGGCCAGTTGGCGTACTTTGGCAGGTTGGCGCGGATTTCCGGGTTCTGCAGGATGTCCACATAGGCAAACTTTTCGCCACAGGCCATAACAGCCTGAGCGGCTTTCGCGGAGAACCCACACTGTGGGGCATTCGGCGAGCCTTTCATGTAAAGCAGAATGGTGTTGTTGGCAATCTGCTCTTTAATCGTTTCGATGATATCCATGGAGCACCTCGGCTGAACTTTCCGACTCAGTGGTCGGCACGGTGGCGCATTGTAACGGAAACCCGAGCGCCATGCTCGGCCTCCCCGACAGTCATGTTCACGCCGCCGCCACGGTCACCGGTACGCCGTTCAACGCCGCGTTGCCCGACAACTCATCGAGCTGACATTCGTCAGTCAGGTCATTGGCGCTGGAGCCGGGTTGACCGCTGGCAATCGTCATCTGCACACCCGGTCGCGCATGCCCCCAACCGTGAGGAAGGCTGACCACACCTTTCATCATATCCAGGCTGGCAACCACTTCAACCTCGATCACGCCGACCCGCGAACTGACGCGCACCCGCTGCCCATCGCTGAGCCCCCGGCTGGCCAAATCGTCCGGGTTCATCAGCAGTTGATGGCGCGGTTTGCCCTTCACCAGACGGTGATAATTGTGCATCCATGAGTTGTTACTACGCACATGACGGCGGCCGATCATCAGCAGCTCATCGGCGGCCGGTGCTTGCAGTGCCGCGAAGCGCGCCAGGTCGGCGAGGATCTCGACAGGTGCTGCCTGGACTCGCTGATTGGCGGTTTTCAGGCGTGGCGTCAGGTTGGGTTTAAGCGCGCCCAGATCGATACCGTGAGGATGATCGAACAAGGTCGCCAGCGACAACTTGTGTTCCGAAGCGTCGCCATACAGGCCCATCCGCAGCCCTCGGTCGATCATCTGCGCCGGCGCGATGGTCGGTTTCAGTTCCTTGCCGGTCTTCGCCGCCAAGGCTTTGGCCAGCCCCACGAAGATTTCCCAGTCATGCAGCGCGCCTTCCGGCTTGGCGAGGATCGCCCGGTTGAAGCGGGTGACGTTGCGCACCGCGAACATGTTGAACGTGGTGTCGTAATGATCGTTTTCCAGCGCAGAAGTCGACGGCAGGATCAGGTCGGCATAACGCGTGGTTTCATTGATGTACAGGTCGACACTGACCATGAACTCCAATCCATCCAGCGCCTGCTCCAGTTGTCGGCCATTGGGCGTGGACAGCACCGGATTACCCGCCACGGTGATCAGGGCGCGGACCTGCCCTTCCCCTTCGGTGAGCATCTCTTCGGCCAGTGTCGATACCGGCAGTTCTCCCGCGTATTCCGGACGTCCGGACACGCGACTCTGCCACCGGTTGAAATGCCCGCCCGAGGTCGATGCCACCAGATCCACCGCAGGCTCGGTGCACAGCGCACCGCCCACCCGATCGAGGTTGCCGGTGACCAGATTGATCAATTGCACCAGCCAATGGCACAGGGTGCCGAAAGCCTGAGTCGAAACGCCCATGCGGCCGTAGCAGACCGCTGTCGGCGCTGCCGCGAAGTCCCGTGCCAGTTGGCGAATCTGCTCGGCGGGCACTGCGCATAGCGGGCTCATGGCCTCGGCGGTGAAACCTGCGATCGCCTCACGCACCTCATCCAGACCATCGACGGGCAAATGGCTGTCGCGGGTCAAGCCTTCGGCAAACAAGGTATTGAGCAGCCCGAACAACAGCGCCGCATCGCCACCGGGGCGCACGAACAGATGCTGATCGGCAATCGCCGCCGTTTCGCTGCGACGCGGATCGACCACCACCACTTTGCCGCCCCGGGCCTGAATCGCCTTGAGGCGCTTTTCCACATCCGGCACGGTCATGATGCTGCCGTTGGAGGCCAGTGGATTGCCGCCCAGGATCAGCATGAAATCGGTGTGATCGATGTCCGGGATCGGCAACAGCAAGCCGTGGCCGTACATCAAGTGACTCGTCAGGTGATGGGGCAACTGATCGACCGATGTCGCTGAAAACCGGTTACGGGTTTTCAGCAGGCCGAGAAAATAATTGCTGTGGGTCATCAACCCGTAGTTGTGCACGCTGGGGTTGCCCTGATAAACCGCCACCGCGTTCTGCCCGTGACGCTCCTGAATCGCCGCCAGGCGTTCGGCCACAAGACTGAAGGCATCTTCCCACTCGATAGGCTGCCATTCGCTGCCTACTCGCTGCATCGGCTGACGCAGGCGATCCGGATCGTTCTGGATGTCTTGCAGGGCAACCGCTTTGGGGCAGATGTGCCCGCGGCTGAAGGTGTCTTGGGGGTCACCCTTGATTGAGGTAATCTGTACGCCGCTGCCTTCGACCTCAGTGGTTTCGATGGTCAGGCCGCAGATGGCTTCACACAGGTGGCACGCACGGTGATGGAGAGTCTTGGTCATGGCCAGTCTCTGTTTTGTTCTGGGCGGGCAATATCGGCCGCGGGAACAAAACTATGGCGCGCGACTCGCCCCTTTGCCAGCGACGTTCGTCTTGTGAATCGGCGACCATCAGGCCAGCCGATGACAGCAAGGGATCAGTTGGACGGCAGACTCGGCGGCGCCTGCAACTGGATCTCCTCGATGGTTTCGATCTGCTCGTGGGCAACATGCACGCCGGTGAGCTCGCCGATCAGTCGCCAATGCTCGTCGAGCCCGGCGCTGATGGTGGCCATGCGGTCGATCATGCGCCGGCCGGCCACCTTCGTGACTTCGTCTTCACTACGCATCAGCTCGAAAGACATCGAGGTCATGGAAGCGGTGAGGTGAGTCAGGGAGCGGGCCGTAAGGCCGAGTAGCTCCATCAACAGTTGTTCTTTCGATTCCATTCCTGAGGCTTCCTGCGTCGCTCGTGCTCTAGTTATAACCCAGCACTTTGCTTTAGCAAATGTTTCGGACAAGACACATTGCCCGCCAAAGGCCCGAATGACAGGTCAAAAACCGACCGCCAGCGTGTCGCCCGCGCCCTGTTTGATTGCCAAGCCCGGCGAGCCCGGTGTACAAATGGTTAGCTGCTGTCAGGAAACAGGCTTCAAAAGCGCTACTGCGGTCACCCCGTAGCCCCTCTGAAATCCTCTAAACACCGTAGCCCATTGGAAAAACGCGACATTTAATGTCAATATCGCGCCTTCCCCTATTTCGTCGCCCCGTGCGGCTTACGCCGCAGGTCTCGCCCGTTTTTCAGTTAAACAAGGCTTTGAGTATCTGCGGTCTGTTGCAAAAAGGTAGTCAATGATGAGCGCAAGGCACTTTCTCTCCCTGATGGATTGCACGCCCGAAGAGCTGGTCAGCGTGATCCGTCGAGGCGTTGAGCTCAAAGACCTGCGTAACCGCGGCGTACTGTTCGAGCCTCTGAAAAACCGCGTGCTCGGGATGATTTTCGAGAAATCGTCGACTCGCACCCGTATTTCGTTCGAAGCCGGCATGATCCAGCTTGGTGGGCAGGCGATCTTCCTGTCGCCACGCGATACCCAACTGGGTCGCGGCGAGCCGATCGGCGACGGCGCCATCGTCATGTCGAGCATGCTCGATGCGGTGATGATCCGTACCTTTGCCCACAGCACCCTGACCGAATTCGCCGCCAACTCCCGCGTACCGGTGATCAACGGCCTGTCCGATGACCTGCACCCCTGCCAGTTGCTGGCCGACATGCAAACCTTCCTCGAACACCGCGGTTCGATTCAAGGCAAGTCCGTGGCCTGGATCGGCGATGGCAACAACATGTGCAACAGCTATATAGAAGCGGCGATCCAGTTCGACTTCCAGTTGCGCATCGCCTGCCCGGAAGGTTACGAACCCAACCCTGAATTCCTGGCTAAAGCCGGCGATCGAGTGACCATCGTCCGCGATCCGCAGGAAGCTGTGCGCGGCGCGCACCTGGTGAGCACCGACGTCTGGACCTCCATGGGTCAGGAAGAGGAAACCGCCAAACGCCTGAAGTTGTTCGCGCCGTTCCAGGTCAACCGTGCCCTGCTCGACCTCGCCGCGCCGGATGTGCTGTTCATGCATTGCCTGCCGGCCCACCGTGGCGAGGAAATCAGCCTCGACCTGCTCGACGATTCGCGTTCGGTGGCCTGGGATCAAGCCGAAAACCGTCTTCACGCACAAAAGGCCTTGCTCGAATTCCTCGTCCCGCCTTCGTACCACCACGCATGAGCCAGCCATTACTGCTGAACCTGCGCAACCTGGCCTGCGGTTATCAAAACCAGCGGGTTGTGCAGAACCTCAACCTGCATTTGAATGCCGGCGATATCGGTTGCCTGCTGGGGTCTTCGGGCTGCGGCAAAACCACCACCCTGCGGGCGATTGCCGGTTTTGAACCGGTGCACGAAGGTGAAATACAGTTGGCGGGCGAGACCATTTCCAGCGCCGGCTTCACCCTCGCCCCGGAGAAACGCCGGATCGGCATGGTGTTCCAGGATTACGCACTGTTTCCGCATTTGAGCGTGGCCGAGAACATCGCCTTCGGGATCCGCAAGCACCCGCAAAAGGATCGCATCACCGAAGAACTGCTCGAACTGGTCAACCTGAAAAACCTTGGCAAGCGCTTCCCCCATGAGTTGTCCGGCGGCCAGCAACAACGCGTGGCATTGGCCCGTGCCCTGGCGCCGGAACCGCAACTGCTGTTGCTCGACGAACCGTTCTCCAACCTCGACGGCGAATTGCGACGCAAGCTCAGCCATGAAGTACGCGGCATTCTCAAGGCTCGCGGCACCAGTGCGATTCTGGTGACCCACGATCAGGAAGAAGCCTTCGCGGTCAGCGACCACGTGGGTGTTTTCAAGGAAGGTCGCCTGGAACAGTGGGATACGCCCTATAACCTCTATCACGAACCCCTGACGCCATTCGTGGCCAGTTTCATTGGCCAGGGTTATTTCATTCGCGGTCAGTTGAGCAGCCCGGAGTCGGTACAGACCGAGTTGGGTGAATTGCGCGGCAACCGTGCCTACACCTGGCCAATCGGTTGTGCCGTGGATGTGTTGTTGCGTCCGGACGATATCGTCTATGCGCCAGACAGCCCACTGAGGACGCGGATTGTTGGCAAGAGCTTCCAGGGGGCATCAACCCTGTACCGCTTGCAGTTGCCTACGGGCGCGCAGTTGGAGTCGATTTTCCCAAGTCATGCCGATCATCTGGTCGGTGCTGAAGTAGGCATTCGGGTGGCGGCTGAACACCTGGTGTTGTTCCAGGCGAACGGCAGCACGGCGGCGCAGATTCCGGTGATCGAATCCGGTGTTCGGCGGTACAGCACCGCCAGTTGAACAACGCGGATACATGTGGGAGCGGCGGTGCCGCTCCCACATTGGATTTTGGTTAACCCAACATTAGTGTTCCGCTAGCGACCAGCGTTGCATTCCCACCAATACTCACCCGATCCCCTTCCAGCTGGCAAAACAACTCCCCGCCCCGTGCCGAACACTGATAAGCCGTCAGACTCGACTTGCCCAAGCGTTCCGACCAATACGGAATCAGGCTGCAATGGGTCGACCCGGTCACCGGGTCTTCGTTGATGCCGATTGCCGGGGCAAAGTATCGCGACACAAAATCATGCTTGCTGCCCTTGGCCGTCACAATGGCGCCCAGCCACGGCAGTTTTGCCAGCGCAACCATGTCCGGCTGACAATCGAGCACCGCTTGCTCGGACTCCAGCACCACGAACAGTTCTTTCGAACCCAACACATCGACTGTTTTCACACCCAAGGCGCGCTCGACATCCAGGGTCACGCCCACTTCTGTCGGCACGATGGTCGGGAAATCCAGCCACAAGCGCTTGCCTTCACGGCTGACACTCAGCGGGCCGGACTTGCAGATGAAATCCAGCCGTTCGACCGGTTCCTTATAGATTTCAAACAGAACATAAGCGCTGGCCAAGGTCGCATGGCCGCATAACGGGACTTCGGTGGTCGGGGTAAACCAGCGGATGTGCCAGACAGCACCCTCACGCACCAGAAATGCAGTTTCGGCGAGGTTGTGTTCGGCGGCGATTTTTTGCATCAACTCATCGTCGAGCCAAGTATCGAGCCGGTACACCATTGCCGGATTGCCACTGAACGGCCGATCACTGAACGCGTCGACCTGATGAAACTCTAGCTGCATGCCAATTCTCCCTTTTTTAGGTCGACGAGCATGAAGCCACGAAGAGCCCTTCACCAGTGACAGAACCAATCAATTTCCACCATACAGGGCCGGGCTGAACGCCCGAGCCCCTCTACTCAGGTGCGACCGATATCGGCGAACTTCGCTTGGGTGTGTTCGGCCAACACGGCAGGCGCCAGTTCAACTTCCAGACCGCGCCGTCCGGCGCTGACGAAGATGCTAGAAAAAGGCTGAGCTGAACTGTCAATAAAGGTACGCAGGCGCTTCTTCTGCCCGAGCGGGCTGATGCCGCCCAACAGATACCCCGTCGAACGCTGTGCAGCCGCGGGGTCGGCCATTTCGACTTTTTTCACCCCAGCGGCCTGCGCCAGCGCCTTCAAATCCAGACTTCCGACGACCGGCACCACCGCCACCAACAATTCTCCCTTCTCGCTGGCCGCCAGCAATGTCTTGAACACCTGCGCCGGGTCCAACCCCAGTTTTTCCGCGGCCTCCAGACCATAGGACGCTGCCTTCGGATCATGTTCGTAACTGTGCACGCGATGTTCGGCACGAACTTTTTTCAACAAATCCAATGCGGGGGTCATGGCAGCTCCAAGCTTGGCGGCAGAAGAAAAATACTGCGCAGGATTCTAGGTCATTGATCGATAAAAGGCTCTATTACAACGCCATTTCAATAGCTTGGCCGGGCTTCTGTGCCGTTCGTCCACGGTCGGCCTGCCTGATGAACGATGTGGTCATTCACGTGACTAATAGTTGAAATGTGACCGACAGTTCACTTTCGACCTTTGACAGCAGCGTTTCTTGTCTATATTTTTTCGAATCTGAATACTGTACGAATGTCTCACCGCAGCACCCAGCAGTAAGCCGAGCACAGGATGGGGATCCTGCCTTGGTGAAAATCGCGCTTTTGACCTTGATGAAAAAGCGCCAGACAACAACAAAAACGAGGTTTTCAATGACAACTGCTTTACAACAACCGTCGCTCTCGAGCCAATGCATGGCCGAGTTTCTGGGTACTGCACTGCTAATCTTTTTCGGTACCGGCTGCGTTGCTGCGCTCAAGGTGGCGGGTGCCAGCTTCGGACTGTGGGAAATCAGCATCATCTGGGGGGTTGGCGTCAGCATGGCGATCTACCTCACCGCCGGCGTTTCCGGCGCGCACCTCAATCCTGCCGTGAGTATCGCGCTGAGCATTTTCGCTGACTTCGAAAAGCGCAAACTGCCGTTCTATATCCTCTCCCAGGTGGCCGGCGCCTTCTGCGGGGCCTTGTTGGTTTACACGCTGTACAGCAACCTTTTCTTCGATTTCGAACAAACTCACCAAATGGTTCGTGGCACCCAGGCCAGCCTTGAATTGGCTTCGGTGTTCTCCACTTTCCCGAACCCTGCCCTGTCCACAGCCCAGGCCTTTCTGGTTGAAGTGATCATCACCGCCATCCTGATGGGCGTGATCATGTCGCTGACCGACGACAACAATGGCCTGCCCAAAGGGCCGCTGGCGCCGTTGCTGATCGGCCTGCTGATTGCCGTGATCGGTAGCTCGATGGGCCCGCTGACCGGTTTCGCGATGAACCCGGCCCGCGACTTCGGTCCTAAACTAATGACTTTCTTCGCCGGCTGGGGTGAAATTTCCTTCACTGGCGGACGCGATATCCCGTACTTCCTGATCCCGATTTTTGCACCGATTGTCGGTGCCTGCCTTGGTGCTGCAGCTTATCGCGGGCTGATTGCCCGTCATCTGCCCAGCGCCATACCTGCTACAAAGGATGCAGCACCGGCCATTGACGGCAAACCAAGAACGTCTTGAAACCGTTGGCGCGTGATCCTGCCCATGTGGTCCCGCGCCTGACCTCACTTCCTAATTTTCGTCCAAGGCAATCGACATGACCGACATACAGAATAAGAACTACATCATTGCCCTCGATCAGGGTACGACCAGCTCCCGCGCGATCATTTTCGACCGTGACGCGAACGTGGTCTGCACCGCCCAGCGCGAATTCGCGCAGCATTACCCGCAAGCCGGCTGGGTCGAACATGACCCGATGGAAATCTTCGCCACCCAAAGCGCCGTGATGGTCGAGGCCCTGGCGCAAGCCGGCCTGCACCACGACCAAGTCGCGGCCATCGGCATCACCAACCAGCGCGAAACCACCGTGGTCTGGGACAAGACCACCGGCCGCCCGATCTACAACGCGATCGTCTGGCAGTGCCGCCGCAGCACCGAAATCTGCCAGCAGCTCAAGCGCGATGGCCACGAGCAATACATCAGCGACACCACTGGCCTGGTCACCGACCCGTACTTCTCCGGCACCAAACTCAAGTGGATCCTCGACAACGTCGAAGGCAGCCGTGAGCGTGCGCGCAAGGGTGAACTGCTGTTCGGCACCATCGATAGCTGGCTGATCTGGAAATTTACCGGCGGCAAAGTGCACGTCACCGACTACACCAACGCCTCGCGCACCATGCTCTTCAACATCCACACGCTGGAGTGGGACGCGAAGATGCTGGAAGTCCTCGACATCCCGCGCGAGATGCTCCCGGAAGTTAAGTCCTCGTCCGAAATCTACGGCCACACCAAAAGCGGCATTGCCATTGGTGGTATCGCTGGCGACCAACAGGCGGCCCTCTTCGGCCAGATGTGCGTCGAGCCAGGCCAGGCGAAAAACACCTACGGCACCGGTTGCTTCCTGCTGATGAACACCGGCGACAAAGCAGTGAAATCCAAGCACGGCATGCTCACCACCATCGCTTGCGGCCCGCGCGGCGAAGTGGCCTACGCCCTCGAAGGCGCGGTGTTCAACGGTGGCTCCACCGTGCAGTGGCTGCGTGACGAGTTGAAAATCATCAACGATGCCCACGACACCGAATACTTCGCCAACAAGGTCAAGGACAGCAACGGTGTGTACCTGGTGCCGGCCTTCACCGGCCTGGGCGCTCCGTATTGGGACCCGTATGCCCGCGGCGCGCTGTTCGGCCTGACTCGCGGCGTACGCGTGGATCACATCATTCGTGCCGCGCTGGAGTCGATTGCCTACCAGACCCGCGACGTTCTGGACGCCATGCAGCAGGACTCCGGCGAACGCCTCAAGTCACTGCGCGTGGACGGCGGTGCAGTCGCGAACAACTTCCTGATGCAATTCCAGGCCGACATCCTCGGCACTCAGGTCGAGCGCCCGCAAATGCGCGAAACCACCGCGTTGGGCGCGGCTTACCTGGCTGGCTTGGCTTGCGGCTTCTGGGGCAGCCTGGACGAGTTGCGTGGCAAGGCAGTGATCGAGCGCGAGTTCGAACCGACGCTGGACGAAACTGCGAAGGAAAAACTCTACGCTGGCTGGAAAAAAGCCGTCAGCCGCACTCGTGATTGGGAACCGCACGAAGGCGCTGAATAAGCCAAGGATGGGGTTCTAACTGGTAGGGAGCAGATTCCTGCGGCATCATGGGCAAATTTTGCACGGCAGCCCAAAGGAAGCCCCATGAATCTGCCTCCCCGTCAGCAGCAAATCCTCGAACTGGTCCGCGAACGCGGCTATGTCAGCATCGAGGAAATGGCTCAGCTGTTCGTCGTTACACCGCAAACCATCCGCCGCGATATCAATCAACTGGCGGAAGTCAATCTGCTGCGTCGCTACCACGGCGGCGCAGCCTATGATTCCAGCGTCGAAAACACCGCCTACGCCATGCGCGCCGATCAGATGCGCGATGAAAAGCAGCGTATCGGCGAAGCCATTGCCGCTCAGATTCCCGATCACGCCTCGCTGTTCATCAATATCGGTACCACCACCGAATCCATCGCTCGGGCGCTGCTCAACCACAACCACCTGAAGATCATCACCAACAACCTGCACGTCGCTTCGATGCTCAGCGCCAAGGACGACTTCGACGTTTTGCTGACCGGTGGCAACGTGCGGCGTGACGGTGGCGTGGTGGGTCAGGCGAGTGTCGACTTCATTAATCAGTTCAAGGTCGACTTCGCCCTGGTCGGCATCAGCGGCATCGATGAAGACGGCAGTTTGCTGGACTTCGATTATCAGGAAGTGCGGGTGTCCCAGGCGATCATTGCCAATGCCCGACAGGTAATCCTCGCAGCGGACTCCAGCAAATTCGGGCGCAATGCCATGATTCGCCTGGGGCCGATCAGCCTGATCGATTGCCTGGTCACCGATCAGCAGCCCTCGCCAGCCTTGGCGCAGTTGTTGAGCCAGCACAAGATTCGGTTGGAGGTCGTGTAAGCACATCGGCCCCCCTGTGGCGAGGGGGCTTGCCCCGTTGGGCCGCGAAGCGGCCCCAAAACCATTCACCGCCAATCCCTCAGTTAAACATCGCAACCCGCTCTGCGACTGCTGCGCAGTCGAACGGGGGCAAGCCCCCTCGCCACAAAACCGCGTCTAAATGTTCGTAAATTTTCCTTTAACCGCCCTTCGATCAGTATTTTCAATCGAAGTTGACTGGCTGCGGGCGTCTTTATGGGCTAATATTTTCGCAAATGAACATTAATGTTCGAATTCCAATATAGAAAATCAAAAGCCCGAGGCCAGCCGATGCCCACTTCTACCTTGCCTACGCCCCCTCTCGCCGAGGTCTACGATATCGCCGTCATCGGTGGTGGGATCAATGGCGTGGGGATCGCAGCGGATGCCGCCGGTCGCGGTCTTTCGGTATTCCTTTGCGAAAAGGATGACTTGGCCAGCCACACCTCGTCCGCCAGCAGCAAGCTGATCCACGGCGGCCTGCGCTACCTCGAACATTACGAATTCCGCCTGGTGCGCGAAGCCCTCGCCGAACGCGAAGTGCTGCTGGCCAAGGCACCCCACATCGTCAAACAGATGCGCTTCGTGCTGCCGCACCGCCCGCACCTGCGCCCGGCCTGGATGATCCGCGCCGGCCTGTTCCTTTATGATCACCTCGGCAAACGGGAAAAACTCGAAGGCTCGAAAAGCCTGAAGTTTGGCCCGGACAGCCCGCTGAAAAGCGAAATCACCAAAGGCTTCGAATATTCCGATTGCTGGGTCGATGACGCACGCCTGGTCGTACTGAACGCCATGGCCGCCCGCGAGAAAGGCGCTCACGTTCATACCCAAACCCGTTGCGTCAGCGCCCGTCGCACCAAAGGCCTGTGGCACCTGCACCTGGAACGCGCCGATGGCAGCCTGTTTTCGATCCGCGCCAAAGCGCTGGTGAACGCGGCCGGCCCATGGGTTGCCAAGTTCATCCGTGACGACCTGAAGATGGAGTCGCCGTACGGCATCCGTCTGATCCAGGGCAGCCACCTGATCGTGCCGAAGCTGTATGAAGGCGAACACGCGCACATTCTGCAAAACGAAGATCAGCGCATCGTGTTCACCATTCCGTACCTGAATCACTTCACCCTGATCGGCACCACCGACCGCGAATACACCGGCGACCCGGCGAAAGTAGCGATCACTGAAAGCGAAACTGATTACCTGCTGAAAGTGGTCAACGCCCACTTCAAGAAGCAAATCAGCCGCGACGATATCCTGCACAGCTATTCCGGCGTTCGTCCGCTTTGCAACGACGAATCCGACAACCCGTCGGCCGTCACCCGCGACTACACCCTGGCATTGTCGGGCAGTGGCGAAGAGGCGCCGCTGCTATCGGTGTTCGGCGGCAAACTGACGACTTACCGCAAACTCGCCGAGTCGGCGCTGGCGCAACTGGCCCCGTACTTCACGCACATCAAGCCAAGCTGGACCGCCAGCGCCACCCTGCCTGGCGGCGAAGACATGACCACGCCGCAGGCCTTGAGCTCGCGGATCCGCGACCGATTCGATTGGGTGCCCACCGAGATCGCCCGTCGTTGGGCCACCACTTACGGCAGCCGCACCTGGCGCATGCTCGAAGGTGTGGAAAGCCTCAGTGATCTGGGCGAACACATCGGCGGTGGTCTCTACACCCGCGAAGTCGATTACCTGTGCAGCGAAGAATGGGCGACCACCGCCCACGACATTCTGTGGCGCCGCAGCAAGCTTGGGCTGTTCACCACCCCGGCGGAACAGCAAAAGCTCAAGGATTACCTGAACAAGGTCGAACAGAACCGCAGCAAGATCCAAGCGGCCTGATCGGGAAGCCGGTTGAGCCCAAGCCCCTGAATCGAAAGGTTCAGGGGCTTTTTGCATTCTAGAGAACACCATTGATCAACTGTGGGAGCGGGCTTGCTCGCGAAGACTGACTAACATTCAACATATCCGTCGGCTGATAGACCGCTTTCGCGAGCAAGCCCGCTCCCACAGGGTACGTGCAAGTCATGGAATTGCATTCGGTTTTCCGAACGCGACTTGCCAGTCGATTCGGTAAACCGGATCTCCCGATAGAAAACTCAACGCCATAAATATTTAATAACGTTATAAATCAACAACTTGATCTATATCGCCTGGCCTGGCACGAGTCATGCTCTACACTCTTGGACGAATGCCTGTTGTGCCAACACTTCAGGAGCCGTCAGGCATTCGAAGCACCAAAATGCCGATGAACTGGCTCCATAAAAAAAACAATGTCGAGGAAAATTTGATGCGCATCGTTCCCCATATCCTGGGCGCAGCCATTGCTGCCGCTCTGATTAGCACTCCAGTTTTCGCTGCCGAACTCACCGGCACACTGAAGAAGATCAAAGAGTCCGGCACCATCACCCTCGGGCATCGTGACGCTTCCATTCCGTTTTCCTACATCGCGGACGCTTCCGGCAAACCGGTTGGCTACTCCCACGATATCCAGCTGAAAGTCGTTGAAGCCCTGAAAAAAGATCTGGACTTGCCAAACCTGCAGGTCAAATACAACCTGGTGACCTCGCAAACCCGTATTCCGCTGGTACAGAACGGCACCGTGGACCTCGAGTGCGGCTCCACCACCAACAACGTCGAACGCCAGCAGCAAGTTGACTTCTCCGTCGGCATCTTCGAAATCGGCACCAAGCTGCTGTCCAAGAAAGATTCCCCGTACAAAGACTTCGCCGACCTCAAAGGCAAGAACGTCGTGACCACCGCGGGCACCACGTCCGAGCGCATCCTCAAGTCGATGAACGCCGACAAGCAGATGGGCATGAACGTGATCTCCGCCAAAGACCATGGCGAGTCCTTCCAGATGCTGGAAACCGGTCGTGCCGTGGCTTTCATGATGGACGACGCCTTGCTGGCCGGTGAAATGGCCAAGGCCAAGAAACCGACCGATTGGGCCGTGACCGGGACTGCGCAGTCCAACGAAATTTACGGCTGCATGGTTCGCAAGGGCGACGCACCGTTCAAGAAAGCTGTCGACGACGCCATCACCGCGACCTACAAGTCCGGCGAGATCAACAAGATCTACGAAAAATGGTTCATGCAGCCAATTCCGCCAAAAGGCCTGAACCTGATGTTCCCGATGAGCGAAGAGCTCAAGGCCCTGATCGCCAATCCGACCGACAAAGCGGCTGACGAAAAGAAATCCTGATTTCTGACTAACCTTATTTCCTGAGAGGGCCTGCGCCCTTTCAGGGATTTGTCACTCCCTGCTGGCATTTTTGGAAACACTCGAACCGGTGGTTGTCGAGCCGCTCGTGTGTGCCTGACGTCATGGTCGGGCGGGAACGGAGATTCCCCAGGCGGGCATTTGTAAATCGAACGAATCCGAGGGGAGACCCTAATGAATTACAACTGGGACTGGGGCGTGTTCTTCAAGTCCACCGGCGTGGGCAGCGAGATTTATTTCGACTGGTACCTCTCCGGTTTGGGCTGGACCATTGCCATCGCCGTCGCAGCCTGGATCATCGCGCTGCTACTGGGCTCGATTCTGGGCGTCATGCGCACGGTGCCTAACCGCATCGTATCGGGCATCGCGACCTGCTACGTCGAACTCTTCCGTAACGTGCCGCTGCTGGTTCAGCTGTTCATCTGGTACTTCCTGGTACCCGACCTGCTGCCTGCGGACATCCAGGAGTGGTACAAGCAAGATCTCAACCCGACCACCTCGGCCTTCCTCAGCGTCGTCGTGTGCCTGGGCCTGTTCACCACCGCTCGGGTTTGCGAACAAGTGCGCACCGGTATCCAGGCGCTGCCTCGCGGCCAGGAATCCGCTGCCCGTGCCATGGGTTTCAAGCTGCCACAGATCTACTGGAATGTGCTGCTGCCCCAGGCTTACCGCATCATCATTCCGCCGCTTACCTCGGAATTCCTGAACGTATTCAAGAACTCCTCCGTGGCCTCGCTGATCGGCCTGATGGAGCTGCTCGCGCAGACCAAACAGACCGCCGAGTTCTCCGCCAACCTGTTCGAAGCTTTCACCCTGGCCACGTTGATCTACTTCACGCTGAACATGGGCCTGATGCTGGTGATGCGCGCGGTCGAGAAGAAAGTCGCCGTACCGGGCCTGATCTCCGTAGGGGGTAAATGATGGAATTCGACTTCACGGGCATCATTCCGTCCCTGCCGGGTTTGTGGAACGGCATGGTCATGACCCTCAAACTGATGGCTCTGGGCGTCGTCGGCGGGATCATCCTCGGCACGATCCTGGCACTGATGCGCCTGTCCCACAGCAAACTGCTGTCGAACATCGCCGGCGCCTACGTTAACTACTTCCGTTCGATTCCATTGCTGCTGGTCATCACCTGGTTCTACCTGGCGGTGCCGTTCGTACTACGCTGGATCACCGGCGAAGATACTCCGATCGGCGCGTTCGCCTCGTGCATCGTAGCCTTCATGATGTTCGAAGCGGCGTACTTCTGCGAAATCGTCCGGGCCGGCGTGCAGTCGATTCCCAAGGGCCAGATGGCTGCTGCCCAGGCCATGGGCATGACTTACAGCCAGATGATGCGTTTGATCATCCTGCCGCAAGCGTTCCGCAAGATGACCCCGCTGTTGCTGCAACAGAGCATCATCCTGTTTCAGGACACCTCGCTGGTTTACGCGGTGGGTCTGGTGGACTTCCTCAATGCCTCGCGCGCCAGTGGCGACATCATCGGCCGCTCCAATGAGTTCCTGATCTTCGCCGGTTTCACATACTTCATCATCAGCTTTGCCGCCTCGCAGCTGGTCAAGCGTCTGCAAAAAAGGTTTGCCGTATGATCTCTATCAAGAATGTCAACAAGTGGTATGGCGACTTCCAGGTACTGACTGACTGCAGCACCGAGGTCAAAAAAGGCGAAGTGATCGTGGTGTGCGGGCCATCCGGTTCCGGCAAATCCACCCTGATCAAATGCGTCAACGCGCTGGAACCGTTCCAGAAAGGCGACGTGATCGTCGATGGCACGTCCATCGCCGACCCGAAAACCAACCTGCCGAAACTGCGTTCGCGCGTCGGCATGGTGTTCCAGCATTTCGAACTGTTCCCGCACCTGAGCATCATGGATAACCTGACCATCGCGCAAATCAAGGTGCTGGGCCGCAGCAAGGAAGAAGCCAGCAAAAAAGCCCTGCAATTGCTTGAGCGCGTCGGCCTCACCGCCCACGCCAAAAAGCACCCGGGCCAGCTTTCTGGTGGTCAGCAACAGCGTGTGGCGATTGCCCGTGCGCTGGCGATGGACCCGATCGTCATGCTGTTCGACGAACCGACCTCGGCGCTGGACCCGGAAATGGTCAACGAAGTACTCGACGTGATGGTGCAACTGGCCCACGAAGGCATGACCATGATGTGCGTGACCCACGAAATGGGCTTCGCCCGAAAGGTAGCGGACCGGGTGATTTTCATGGACCAGGGCAAGATCATCGAAGACTGCAAGAAAGAAGAGTTCTTCGGCGACATCAACGCCCGTGCCGAGCGTACACAGCACTTCCTCGCGAAAATTTTGCAGCACTAAGCATCGGACGCCGCTCCCCCTGTGGGAGCGGGCTTGTGTGGTGAGGGGGCTTGTCGGAACGCCGCATCGCCCCGTTAGGTCGCGAAGCGGCCCCGGCATTTCGAAGTCAAACCGCATGCAACGGGTTTACGACTGCTTCGCAGCCGAACGGGGGCAAGCCCCCTCGCCACAGAGCCAACTCCCACAAGGATCTGTGGGTATATGGATATTTGTGTTGTGGTTGACCCAAGGCATCTGTGATGAAATGCGACTCCACTCTCTATCGCGCCGCGCCGCCATCACTCGCCGTGAAACCCCGTTTGATTCGCCATCTGTTCCTGCCGCCGCTGGTCATCGCCCTGATGATCGGATTGGGTTACATCGGCTTCTGGGTCAGTGAACACTACGGAATTCGCGGCCTCAGCGAGAATGGCCAGCGTCAGCTGGAACTGCACGCCCGCGCCGTCGAGAGCGAGATCAGCAAGTACACCTACCTGCCCAGCCTGCTGGAACTCGAATCCAGTGTTTCCAAGCTGCTGGCCGACACGTCACCGGAACACCGGCAGACGGTCAACGAATACCTTGAAGGCCTGAACCGGCGCAGCCGCAGTCGGGCCATTTATGTGATGGACACCACCGGTCGCGTACTGGCCACCAGCAACTGGCGCGATGTCGACAGTTATCTGGGTGAAGACCTGTCCTTCCGCGCCTATTTCCAGAATGCCGTGCGCGGTCAGCCGGGGCGTTTCTACGGCATCGGCAGCACCAGCGGCGAACCCGGCTATTACCTGGCGCATGGTCTGGAAGAGCACGGCAAGATCATCGGCGTCGCCGTGGTCAAGGTTCGCCTCGAAGCCATGGAAGAACGCTGGCAGCGTGCGCGCCTGGAAGCCTTCGTCAGCGACGAGAACGGCATCATCATTCTCTCCAGCGATCCGGCGCGGCGGCTTAAATCGGTTGTGCCATTGAGCGAGGAAACCAAGGAAAAACTGGCCCGTAGCCTGCAGTACTACTGGTTTCCACTGAACGAACTGCAACCGCTGGCGCGGGAGAAACTGGCCGAAGGCGAGGAAAAACTGACCTTCCCCGCCAACAGCGAATTGATGTCCGATGAAGAGAACATCAGCTACCTCTCGCAAACCCGGCCGCTGAGCGACACACCATGGAATTTCACCCTCCTCACCCCCCTGCAGGATTTGCGGCGTGAAGCGATCAATCAGGGGATTCTGGTGGCGGTGGCGTTTGCCCTGGTGGCGTTTCTGCTGATCGCCTGGAACGAACGGCGCAAGGTGATCGCCACCCGCCTCGCTGCGCGGGAAGCCTTGCAGGAAGCCAACAATCAACTGGAGCGTCGGATTACCGAACGCACCACTGACCTGCGCGCCAGTAACGAACGGCTCAAGGGTCAGATCCGCGAACGGCGGCAGGCGGAAGAGACGTTGCGCCGTGCCCAGGATGAACTGGTCCAGGCCGGTAAACTGGCGGCCATCGGTCAGATGTCCACCAGCATCGCTCACGAATTGAACCAGCCGCTGGCAGCCTTGCGGACCTTGTCCGGCAATACCGTGCGCTTTTTGGAACGCGGTCAGCTGGATGTGGCCAGCACCAACCTCAAGACCATCAATGAGCTGATCGACCGCATGGGCCGGATCACCGCGAGCCTGCGCTCCTTCGCCCGGCGCGGTGATGACAAGGGCCAGGCCAGCTTTGGCAAAGCCGTAGACGCCGCCCTGCAATTGCTGGGCAGTCGGATGGAAAGCGCGCACCTGCAATTGCACCGCGACTTCAAAGACGTGCAGGTGCAGATCGACCAGACCCGGCTGGAGCAGATTCTGGTCAACCTGATCGGCAACGCGCTCGACGCCATGCAGTCGCAGCCTCAACCGGCATTGTGGCTCGAAGGCGAGGAATTCGACGGCAAGTATCGTCTGCGGGTGCGCGACAACGGTCACGGCATCGATGCCGAAGCGCGCAAGCATCTGTTCGAACCGTTCTTCACCACCAAACCCGGCGAACAAGGCCTGGGCCTCGGCCTGACGCTTTCAGCCAGCCTGGCCGCCGCCACCGGCGGGCATCTGGGTGTCGAACACCCGGCCAGCGGTGGTACCACCTTCGTCCTCAGTTTACCGTTGGTAAGCCCCACTCCCGCCGAGCCAATATGAACAACGACCTTAGTGTGCTGATCGTCGAAGACGACCCCCATGTCCTGCTCGGTTGCCAACAGGCGCTGACCCTGGAAGACATTCCCTGCGTGGGCGTCGGCAGCGCCGAAGAAGCGCTGGAGCGAGTCGGCGACAACTTCGCCGGCATCGTCATCAGCGACATCCGCCTGCCGGGCATCGATGGCCTGGAACTGCTGACCCGGCTCAAGGCCCGTGATCGCAGCCTGCCAGTGGTGCTGATTACCGGTCACGGCGACATCTCCATGGCTGTCGGCGCGATGCAGAAAGGCGCCTACGATTTCATGGAGAAACCCTTCTCCCCGGAACGTCTGGTGGACGTAGCCCGCCGCGCGCTGGAGCAACGCAGCCTGGCGCGGGAAGTGTCGTCGTTACGTCGACAACTGTTCGAGCGGGATTCGCTCGAAGGCCGGATCATCGGACGCTCGCCGGCCATGCAAAACCTGCGGGAATTGATCGCCAACGTCGCTGATACCTCGGCCAACGTGCTGATCGAAGGCGAGACCGGTACCGGTAAAGAACTGGTTGCGCGCTGCCTGCACGACTTCAGCCGTCGGCACACCAAACAGTTCGTCGCGCTGAACTGCGGTGGCCTGCCGGAGAACCTGTTCGAAAGTGAAATCTTCGGCCACGAGGCCAACGCCTTCACCGGGGCCGGCAAGCGGCGGATCGGCAAGATCGAACACGCCGACGGCGGCACGCTGTTCCTCGATGAAGTGGAAAGCATGCCGCTACCGTTGCAGATCAAACTGCTGCGGGTGTTGCAGGAACGCACCCTCGAACGCCTAGGCTCGAACCAGAGCGTGGCGGTGGATTGCCGGGTGATCGCCGCGACCAAGTCCGATCTGGATCAATCGAGCAAGGCCGGCGAGTTTCGCAGCGATCTGTATTACCGCCTGAACGTGGTGACCCTGGAGCTGCCGCCGCTGCGCGAACGCCGCGAAGACATCCTGCAATTGTTCGAACACTTTTTGCAGCAGTCATCCCTGCGCTTCGACCGTGCGGTGCCGGAACTGGATAACCAGACCCTGTCGACCCTGATGAGCCACGACTGGCCGGGCAACGTGCGCGAACTGCGTAACGTCGCCGAGCGTTTCGCATTGGGCCTGCCGGCCTTCAAAAAATCCGGTACCAATGGCAGCAATCAGGGCCTGGCCTTCGCCGAAGCGGTGGAAGCCTTCGAGCGCAACTTGCTCAGCGACGCCTTGCAGCGCAGCGGCGGCAACCTGACCCAGGCCAGCCAGGAACTGGGGATGGCCAAGACCACGCTGTTCGACAAAGTGAAGAAATACGGGCTGAGTCACTGATGGACCTGATTTTCAAAGCAACCCTGGGCGCGGCAGTGGTTGTGATTCTGGCCATGCTGGCCAAGACCAAAAACTATTACATCGCAGGCCTGGTGCCGCTGTTTCCGACCTTTGCGCTGATCGCCCATTACATCGTCGGCAAGGGGCGTTCGCTGGATGATCTGAAGACCACTATCGTGTTTGGCATGTGGTCGATCATTCCGTACTTCGTCTATCTGGCGACCCTGTATGTGATGGTCGACCGGATGCGGCTGGAGGCTTCGTTGGCGGTGGCTGCGGTGGCATGGTTGATGGCGGCGACGGTGTTGGTGACGGTGTGGATGCGCTTTCAATCCTGAACACAATTCCCTGTGGGAGCGAGCCTGCTCGCGATGACGGTGTGTCAGGTCACATCAATACTGACTGTGCCGCCATCATCGCGAGCAGGCTCGCTCCCACAGGGTCGCATTACTGCCCGTAAACCTTCTGCAACTGCGCTTGTGTCAACGCATCCTCAAACGGCACCGGCACCGATTTCACCGCCCCGTAGAGGTTGCGATAACGCCAATAGTTACCGTTGTTGGCCAGTTGATAACCACGCTCGACCACTCGCTGGCCATCAAGGATATAGCGCAAGGTTTCCTGGGCGGCCGCTGGCGGTGTCGGCTGCATCAGGTCGGTGGACAGAACGCGCATCGACTCGTCGACACACTCGTCGAGCACGGCCGTGACCTTTGCCAAATCGAGGCCGCCGTCATCGATGCACTGCTTGCCACAGCGCCGAATCGGCTGGCTGACGACTTCGATCCGCATGCGATACAGCGCCGAACCGGCAATGTCCTGGACTTGCACCTGATTGACCAGCACGAAACTGCCGCGATCGGGGGTAAGCATCAGTTTGGGTTCAATCACCAAGCGCGCGGTGACCTGCCCTTCTCCTTGCTTGAACCCGGCCACTTGCGAAGCCTGTTGATAGCGCTTTTGCAGACGCTCCTGCAACGCAACGCCAGCGAGCAAGTCGGCCATCGGTCGCGCCTCGTTGAGCGCGGTTTTTTCCGCATCGCGCTGCAAGCTGCCGCTGCCCATCTGGGTGTTGATCAGGCTGGCGACCAGCAAACCGGCAAGCCCGGCAGTGTTGCCCGAGCTCGCCACCAGATTATGACTCGACGATGCAGCCTTCAAGGCCGCTTGGGAGTCAATCACGGTGCTCGCACCCACAAAGGATTGCGGCAACTGCACATCGACCTTAAGCCCGTGGGTCTGGACATAAGGCAAGGCACTCTGGTCCTTGAAACCGGCCTCAGGGGCCGGTTTTTGCGCACACCCCGGCAGCATCAGCAGGGCCAGCGCACCAGCCACTATAGGCAGACGCTTCATTGCGCGAACGGGGTGATCATTTGCTGACGGCTATTGTCCACAGCCTGATAGAACGCGTTAGACAGGTTGGTGTAGGTCGGCTCGTCCCACTCGCCCTGGGCGGCTTGTGTCGCGACAAAGGGTTTGAACCATAGCAGTTTGTTGTCTGCCAGATCGATCACCATGCCCTGCCCGCCCACCTGCGCCATCGGCACGCTGGTCGGCACGATGCTGTAGTAGCTGCGGGTAGCGCCGGTGGCGTAGACATTCACCAGCAGCAGACGATCGACGCCGTAGGTGGCCTTGACCGGCGTCATGTCACGGGTCATGTAGCCTTCGCGGAAACTGGTTTCCTTATAAACCTTCAGGTCGACCGGCTCGTTGATCCGCTTGGCTTTGTAACCCTTGGCCTGCAGCTTGGCGACAAGGACATCCGGCAAGGTGTTGAGGTCACCCACTTGCCATTTTTCGACGCTGTCACTGAGATTGTTGTTAACGCCCTTGTTGATGGCGTAATCGAGAAGCCCCTGATTGCCGGTCAACGCCAGCACCGGTTCCGGCACCACAGTCATCGCCACGCCGATAGTCGGCTCTTTGGTATCCCAGAATTGGTGGTCCAGCGGTACTGGAGGTTGCACGTGAGCACAGCCAGTGAGGGTCAGGCAGGCGAGCAACATCAGTGCTGCCCAGGTGCGTAGAGCGTGAAGATTCATGGATCAAGTCCCTATGATTATTAGTGATGCTGCCTATGTCGGCAGCATCGGCAAAAACCATAGTGGCACATTGATATATTTTCGACCAGCAATCGCTAGTTGACCGTACCGCCCTTGGCTTCACTCATGATCTGGCGAATCGCACCGACAAACGTCTCCACCGGCTGCCCGCCACTGACGGCGTACTGCCCGTTGAACACCACCGTCGGCACTGAACTCACGCCGCGCGTTAGCCACAACTGTTCTTCCTCGCGAACCTCTTTGGCGAATTCATCGGACGCCAGGATCGCCTCGGCTCGCTGCCGATTCAGCCCCACGCTTTCGGCGATCTGCGCCAATTGCCCGTGATCGGACGGATTACCGCCCTCGGTGAAATACGCCTTGAACAGTGCGTCTTTCAGGTTGAACTGCAACCCTTTCAGCCCCGCCCAATGCAGCAAGCGATGAGCATCGAAAGTGTTGTAGATACGGCTGTTGCCGTCCGTGCGAAAGGCAAACCCGACCTCGGCGCCACGCGCGCGGATCATTTCGCGATTCTTCTGCGATTGCTCAGGCGTCGAGCCGTATTTTTCGCTGATGTGTTCGGTGATGTTCTGGCCTTCGGGGCCCATCTTCGGGTTCAGTTCGAACGGCTGGAAACGGATCTCGGCCTGCACTTCGTCGCCGAGCATATCCAGGGCACGGGTCAGGCCGTACAGGCCGACGACGCACCAGGGGCAGGACACGTCGCTGACGAAATCTATTTTCAAGGGGGTACTCATCACACACCTCGCAGGCTTGGGTCGCGCCGGAAAGTTTGAACGATACACCTGACAGTCCGAAGTGGCAGCCATTCCACTATTCCACCTGTGGGAGCGGGCTTGCTCGCGAAGGCGTCGTGTCAGTCGATATCTGCTTTGACTGAAGCACCGCATTCGCGAGCAAGCCCGCTCCCACAGGTTTTGGGGTGTTTGGGAGGGCGTGTTTAGTTCCGTTTAGCGTTACTTCCTGAAAGCTACAGCGCCTTGCGACGACGTTTCCCCGTACGAAACCCCAAGCTCCAAAAAGCTCAACGAAGCCGCCGACCGCGCCCTCGATTACTACCTCAAACCGGTCATTCCCAAAGACACCCCACGCAAACCCAGCACCCTTTACTCCGTCGCCCCCGAAGCCGATAACGAAACCCTGCTGGTCAGCGCCTGCGAATCGCTGGCGGCGGCGAGCGTGATGTTGAGTGATTTCGCGGGGCTGCTGAATGGCTCGCAGCGCAACACCGTGCTTGGCATTCAGAACTCGGTCATGCTGGGTGAACTGGCGGTGAACCGGATGCTTGATAACTTCGTTCCAACGTAATTGGCGACCTACTGACCAATGAGGTTCCACTGACACAGAAGATCAAATGTGGGAGCGGGCTTGCTCGCGAAGGCGGTGTGTCAGTCGACATCTGCTTTGACTGATACACCGCCTTCGCGAGCAAGCCCGCTCCCACAGTTTGGATCTGGGGTTACAGAAGATTGCGTTCGGCCACTGGATCGATCTGTGCCCAATGCGAAGTATCCTCGCGATGGGCCTGCAAATACGGCAACACTGCCGCCAACAACGGCGCCTTGAACGCCTCTTGAAAACGATGAGCCAGACCCGGAATCAACTTCAACTGACTGCCGCGAATGTGCGCCGCCAAGTGCACGCCATGCATCACCGGCAACAACGGATCGGCGGTACCGTGCACCACCAGCGTCGGCACCCTCAGTTGGTTGAGCAGCGCCACGCGGCTCCGTTCGGCGAGGATTGCCATGATCTGGCGCTTCACGCCCTCCGGGTTGAACGCCCGGTCATAGGATTGCGCCGCTTGCTGCAACAATGCCTGCCGGTCATCGCTCACCGTCGGGCTGCCCAGCGCCGCGAGCAAATCGGCCTGTTGCTCCAGCGCCACTTCGCGATTCGGTGCACCGCGTCGCGCGAGTAACTGCACCAGCGCCGCACTCGGTGCCGGCAAACCTTCGGCACCCGAGCTGGTCATCAACAACGTCAGGCTCTCGATACGCTGCGGTGCCATCGCCGCCATATGTTGGGCGATCATCCCGCCCATGCTGGCGCCCAGTACGTGGAATTGCTTGACGTGCAAGGCATCCATCAGTCCAAAGGCATCATCGGCCATGTCGGTCAGGGTGTACGGCGCCGATACCGGCAAACCGAGTTTGTAGCGCAGCACTTCGAACGTCAGGTTGGCGTCGACAGGCGTCTGCCGCCAAGTCGAGAGGCCTACATCGCGATTGTCATAGCGGATCACCCGAAACCCCTGCTGACACAGCGCAATCACCACCTCGTCCGGCCAGTGAATCAATTGCCCGCCCAGGCCCATCACCAACAACAATGCCGGGTCTGAGGCACGGCCAATGCTCTGGTACGCCAGGCTCACCTGTTCCAGATCGACCCGCTCGGTCGGAACATTGACATCGCACCGCGAAGCCGCCAGGGACGACAGGCTGAACAATAAAGCGGCCAGAAAAGTGGCCGCCGATAAAAATAAAGCACGCATGAAAAACACCGAAACGCAGAACTCCAGTAGAGCGCGAGTCTGATGAAGTTTGTTCAAGCGCGCTGCCACAGTTACGTGACAGTTTGATGAAGATTGCCGAGCGGTACGGCCGAGCGCGTTCGACCGTCGGTCATCGCTATAAAAATGGGGCGTAGCGTGGACGTAACCAGGCGGTTGATAAACGCACAACCCTATAACTATGTACCACCTGCCCCCCTCACAACTGACCTCTAATGGCCCCGATGCCGGAACACCCGGCCCTCTTGCCCTTTGGAGACCAGTCGCCATGTCCGACGCCACCAAGCCCATACAGGCCGATTTCGGCTTTTCCCACCTGCTTACACCCAGCCCCGATCAGAACCTGTTACTGACAGCTTCGGAACGCTGGCGCGACTGTCACCGACAATGGCTCGAACTCATGGAGCAAAGCCCGCAGGCACGCGCCTCGATTACGCGTTTGCTCAAAGACCATTGGGATCTGGATGGCAACCGGGTCGGTCTGGGCTTCTTCGCCGCCGGCAACCGGCCGGAACATTTTGTCAGCCTGACCCACGCCTGCGCCTTTGTGCTGCAACAGCCTGCGATCGAGGTTTCACTCGACGCACGTTGCGCGGTGACCGGTCTTGCACGGGAACACCGCCTCTTCGGCAAGCCCCCTTCCGAATTGCTCGAACAGCTGAAAAACCTGAACCCGGAGCGCCTGCTCAATCATGACTGGGAACGTTGGTGGAATGGCCGGGCGCCCGGGACGGCGGTATCGCGCAGAGCGCTGGCCATCCAGCTGTATCGCCAGCACTTCGAAGCCTCCAGCCAAGTGGCCCATGCCCAGCGCACTTTGACGGCCGAACAGATGAAGTCCCTGCTGACGCTGATCGATGCCCCCAGCGACAGTACGCTTGTCGACGCCCCTCCCATGACGATCAAGCAACTGGCGCTCAGGTTCGCTGACAGTCGCCGTGTCGAGTTGCCCGGGGTTCTGCTCATCAGCACCGAACCACCGGCCGCGCAATTGCTGTACTTGCCAGAGCAGCAACCGGCATGGAGGCACTTTCGGCACCGTCATGAGGTGGAAAACTGGCTGACCACACACCCGCACAATACTGTCGGAATGCCTCCGCTCGACGGCATCAGTCTCGAATACACCCGCATCGTAACCACACCGCTGGCAGTCGCCGCCGAGCAGCTGATTGCACGTGTATCGGTCGACTGGATGAACAGTATTCGTCAGGGCAACGGCAGTGATATCGCCGAGCACGGCGCCACCGCGCTGGACGCCGCTGACCGACTGGATCGGCAACGCCGGCAAGAAGCTGTTTTTGCCGAGCCTGCCGAATTGCCGGCGGATATCATCAGCGAGGAAGAGACCGGCGACAGCGTTCCGCAGTTCGGCTTGCTCACCCCCGACATTGCGCTGGACACCCGCCAGAGTGCCTTGGCGTATCACTGCGCAGCGCTCGAAACCCTGCTTGGCAAAGACTTCGCGGGTGGTCTGAATGACTCGCGCCTGCAGAACCTGAAAAAACACCTCGACGCCCTGGCGGCAGCAGAACAAGCCAGCCAAACCGCCGCCTCCGCATTGCTGGACACCCGCAACGCGCTGAAGATGCTGGAACTGCGCCATGCATCGAATCCGCATTACACCGCGCTGTATCAGGCACGGCTAGCGGGGTTGCGCAGCGAGGCAGAGATTCAACTGACCCTGAACCAGCTCAGCCCTGAAGAACACCGCTGGGTTCAAGCGCTTCTCGATGCTCCCACTGCGCCGCGCAATGCAGATGTCGCGGTGGCGCGGCTGACTTTGTCGACCACTGAAGGCGACGGCGGCACTCAAAGCGAGGAGCTGGACGGCGTGCTGTTGATCACGCCCCCATCCGTGCTGCGCGGTGTCGCGCGCCACAGTTTGTTGCTGTACTGGCCCGGCCGGTTCGGTGGCTTGCAGCGTTTCGCCTCTCGGCGAGCACTGGAACAAGCACTGTTCAAACTGAGCGCCAACGACGATGTATTGGCCTTGCACCTGAGCGAGTTGAGCGGCGACCCGTTCGAATATGCCCTGCAAAATCAGCTTTACCGCTGTGTACAGCAGGCGACACGACTGATTGCCGACACCCCCGTACCGGCCAAAACCCAGCAACGTACCGTGGCGCTGGAAAAACTGCGCGAACACACCCTCCCCCGTCTGACAGTGCCGATGCCCGCCGCGCGGGAACTGGCCTTCGCGCAACTCCTCGAGCAAAACCACAGTAGCGTCCTGGCTAAAGCACTGCCGCAGTGGCTCGGCACGCTGTCCGATGCTCGGCGCTCGCAGTTCAAGCATCTGTTCAAGACGTACATTGCGGCGATGAAACGCTCCCATGAATTACTCGAGCGGGATCTGCCGCCCCGGGATGATTTCAGCAAAAAACGCATCGACGCTCGCCTGCGTAAGGACTTCGCCCTCAAGCAAAACTTTGAGGTGATGCTGGATCTGCCCGATTCAACCACCTGGCAGAAGGTCGTAACCGATGGCGCCGCGCCGGGAACGCCGCAAAAAAATGTGCTGATAGCCAGTAAAAACCGCAGCAAGCTGTCCCTCGCCGATCTGGCCCAAACCAATATCGATCAGGAATTATGGTGGCGACTGTCGCTCATGCAGGTCGAGATTTCTACGGATGACGAGGCAGAACGCCAGAAGCTGAAAACCGGCATCACACAACCCTATCTGCGCAAACTGATCACCGAGATGGATCTGGCCGGACATTACGAGACACAGATCCGCCACGCTTTTCTGGGCGCCCCCACCGCTTCGGCCTTCGACCTTGAATATCGCCGTGAAAGCCTGACCGAGCCATGGCGCCAGATGCTGAAACTGCAAGGCGAGTTTGCCCTGTTGCAACAACAGATCGACGCCCATGGACGGCAAGTGCTGAATATCGCGATTGACGCCCATACCTCACAAGCCTTTGCTGCCCAAAGCACGCGTATCGTGCTGCTGCCAGCCCATCTGACAGTGGGCGGTGAAGACACGCCGCATCAGGGCCCGAGCACTTTGTCTGGGGTCACCTTCATCGAGGAACAGGTCAGTGGCCTGACGCTGCTCTACCTGCCGGACAGCCCGGACGGTATCCACCTGCGCCAATACGACACCCTTGAGCAGGCACGCCAAAGCCTGTTCAACCTGTGCCTGCACAACAGCATGGTCAACTATTTGGCCGGGCGTGCCTTGCAAGGCGACTTCGCCCTTCACGTCAGTCGGATCAATGAGGCATTGCTGCGAAACTTCAATGCGCTGATCGGCGTCGGCATGGCGTGGCCGGCCACCACGTCGCTGGCGGCGCATCTGCTCAATGTGCATATGGGGCGTTTACTGGAAGCCCATCGAAGTACCTCACGCTCCAATGACGCCTTGTACCTGGAGCATTGCGCACTGAAGTCCGGCGCGATGTTCAACTATCTGAAAATGGCCCTGGGCATGGTGCCATTCGTCGGCTCGGCCATTGCCTTGTATGACGCTTGGGGCAGCGCCAATCTGGCGGTCGCTGCTTTCTTGCGTGGCGATGTCGGTCATGGTCTGGCCGAAGTGGAGGCGGTGTTGTTGTCGTTGATCGACGCTGCCATGGATGTGCTTCCGGGTGCCAACGCGGCTCCGGGTGCTGCCCGTGCAATAACGCGCCATCGTCAGTTACGCACAGTGGCCAGAAAGGCCGGTGCCTTGCAGATGCCCTCGCGTCAACAGGCCCGTCGCGTCCGTGATTACTTCTACGGCTACGAATACGAACACGAAATTTCTCTGGCTGATCTGCGACCTGCTACACACGGCATCTATCGCAATGTCTATCGGCATGCCGAGGGCGACTTCATGATCAGCCAGGGGCGTATCTACCGGATCGAGCTGAGCGATGCTCCTCGTGGCTGGCGCTTGCACGGCACTCGGGCCCGCGCCTATAAACAGCCGATCGCCCTTGATGAGACCGGCAACTGGAACACCCACTATGCGGTGTACGGCACATTGATGGAGGGCGGTGGCGTGGGCGGCGGTGCGGTGCTCGGGCATCTGGCCGACGGCATGGATCCGCTCTGGCCAGCGGTCATCAGGCGTTGGCTGCCCCGCTGGTGGGCTGATCGGACTGCGCGTCGTCTGGGGACATTGAAACACACCATCGACGCGAGTACCCGGCAGCTCACGACGCAGTCCAAAAAAACTAAAATCGACCTCATGGAATACTATGAAGCCGGCACGGAACAACGCATAAAACTGCAACCTTCCGTCGACGCTGCCTGTGCCAAAGACATCGAAATCGCCCAGAACCAATACGCCGATCTGGAAGAACTGCGCAGTTTTGGCGAGCGACGACAAGCCCGGGAGATTGCGGAGGTTAAAAACAAATGCGCCTTTTTAGTGGTTGATCGCACCCTGTGCCGGATCGACCTGGCCAATCAGCGACTACAAGGCTGCCTCGACCGGATCGATGAATTCAATGAACTTTCCAACACCACACCCGCGAGCGATATCCGCAAACACCTGGACTTGATGACGCAACGCACGGCGGTCCGTAAAGCTTTTCTTCAGGACCTGGAATACGCTTACACCGCGACCGAACAGGCCAACCTGTGGAATGGTCGAATCACCCTTAAAAACCAAAAACTGGAAATGGCCGATGATCTGGCGAAGGTAAACAAGGCGTTCAGCGGGACAAGCTACCGTTACCTGAAAGCAGCACACAGCCTCGAAATCATTACCCGATACGACGCCGTCCACGACCAGTCCTGGTTGTATTTTCATGTGCAGTTGAAAAACGCCAGGATCAAAGTGGATCGTGCCATGGTCACCCAGAACAACCTTCCGACCGTGCACGCCAACGTGACACAACGCCACAGAGTGCTGAAAGACTGTCTGGAGACTTACTCCAAATTCCGCCGCGACCTGAATGCCTGGGTACTGGGCTATCCGCAACACCTGGATAAGGAGCAAGTCACCCGGTTTCTGGATAACCTGGCGAATCTCGAGACATCTGCTCAAAAAGTCTTGGGTAACCGCGCCTCCACCTCACCGAATGAAGTCGCATCCGGTAAAAAGTTTTTTGAGACCGAAGACAACCAGTTACTGATCGGCGTCGAAAAAACCGATGCGGTGACTCAGCAGAAGCGGTTCACCATCGAGGGGGTCGATGGACACACGGAAACCTGGCTGCCGCGCTCAAGCGGCAAATATCACCTCAGCGAGCAATCTGTCGCCGTACAACGTCCGCAGCAGACAGATGTTCGGCCGTTACTGGCGGAGTCCCGAACACGGCTTGCTGCCATAGAAAACTACCAGAGCAAGGTCAAAGGATATGCCGATCAGGGCATGCTGCCGGTCGACCTTGAGCACATGATGAACAGCGAAGCTGACGAACTCATCATGCGGGCGCGGGACATCGAAGGACTGTCACCCACCGATCCGATCATCGTGCAATTGAAGGAGAAGGCGCGGGATCTTGCGCGTGCGGGACGCACCCTGCGCATCGAACAGTCCATGAACAGCAAAACCCCCACCGAGGGTTATCTGGACTACCTGCTGGAGCAACGGGTGGTGGACATTCGCAAGGAAGGCGCATTGCGCGATATCGGCAAGCGCCCGGACGGTCGACGGGATTTTCTGCAGGAGTATGAAGTTCGCGATTTGACCCGACAGCCGCCGCAACCGCTGTGGTATGCGCACTTTCATTACACCTCGGCGAAATCACCGTTCAACGAGTTCGTCAAAGGTCATCTGAAATTGCCTGAACAACGCAACCTGGGCCTGCAATGGCAACAGGCTCAAGCCAACAGCGGCGCTCAGGTGGAGTCAATCTGGCGGGGCGACATCGGCAAACCGCTGGCGCTCAAACATTTTCCACAGCTGTGAAGAACGACAACGGAGCGCCCGAAGCGCTCCGTTGCCAGCCAATAACTGGAGATGTCAGGCCAGCTGACTGCGATGAGGATTACCGAGTGGTCAGACATGACCTCAAGCCAGCCGCTGGTCAGAAAACCGTTTGCACCTGTTATTTCTGACAGTAGCACCTTTATGGTTTTTCCCGCTCAATGGGTCTGACGCGCAGTTACCGCACCGGTTCGCGCGCCCTCACGTGAATCGGAGAACGCCATGACTGCCTTTTTCATTTACCCCCCAGAGCAACTCGCGGTCCTGAAGCAAGAAAGCCCGCAACACCGGGTCGACTTGTTTGCCGAGGTCAGGTCGGGTGGCCTGTTCACGGAGAATGGAATACTCAGACTATTCCCCATTCTGATTCCCGGCTGGCATGTGGTTGACTATCCTGCGGCATCGCACGGGATCAATGCCGACAAGACCGCAAATCCTGGGCCGGGATGGTGGGCACTGATCCCTTCCTATTTATTGATGGAGGAAGGCGACACAATTAACCTGTACATGGGTAAGCGACTGGAACCCGGTCAGCTTCCAGACCCGGCAGATCAAGGCACATTGATCAAGACTACGATCGTCCCGCAAAACCACAACAACGAAGATATCTTCAGTTTCATTCATGAACGCTTTATCGAAAGACCGGGTATCCATCTGATGTGGTACACCATCGAGCGCACCAGTGGGAATCTGGAACGTTCGGATGAGATAACCGTGTGGTTCAAGACGACTTACCCGG
Source organism: Pseudomonas farris (assembly GCF_019145235.1). Taxonomy (GTDB): domain Bacteria; phylum Pseudomonadota; class Gammaproteobacteria; order Pseudomonadales; family Pseudomonadaceae; genus Aquipseudomonas; species Aquipseudomonas farris. Next base: position 481,845 of record NZ_JAHSTV010000001.1, read on the forward strand.
ACAGCCTTGATCCGACCGGAAAATCCGATGAACGCGTTACTTTGCGGGCGCCAGTGTTTCCGGCCATTATCGATGAGGCGATGGTAGAGGCTGGTGTTGATGTCGTTATTCCCGCTTGGCTAATCATGACCGTCGGTGACGTTATTACCCTCTGGTTTGGCAATCAAATCATCGAATACATCCTCAAGAGTGAAGAGGTCGGTCGGGACATCGTGATATTTGTGGCGTCTGCCATCCTCAAGTTGATCGGTCCCGCTGACCCGTTGTTGGCGAAATACCAGATCCGTGACCAAGTACACAACAGCAGCCTTACGTCCAAAACAGGTGAAGGAAAACTGGTTCCGGATGTCACCTACCTTGAAGCACCTTCAGTTCCTGGCTCAGTCAACAATGTGATCAAAATCGACGATCTCAATGGCGAACCCATGAAAGTTGAAGTCTTCGTGGAGCGTGCCGACGCCATCGCTGGAGACAAGGTGGTATTGACCCTTTACGACTCCACCACCGGACTCACTCAGTCCTATGGTCCGATGGATTACCAAAGAGGCATCGTCACGTTCGAGGTGCCTTACGAAACAGTGAAGGCTCTGGCGATAATCAAACTCGACTACGAACGCATAAGAGTATCGGCGGGCATAGAGGAACGAACCCCGTCCTACTCCTGTTTTCTGGAGCTGATCGGCGAAAAGTACCGCGCTCCCGCCCCCACTGCCCCGCAAGCTCACGGAGCAGTCTTATCGTCAGACTTGCCAGAAACCGTTGTCTACGCCGGGCCGGGAATTGAAGGTTTGGTGGTCGGTGACAAGGTGAGACTGACCTGCTTGAGTACAAGCGCCGGCGGCACCACTCGCCTGCAAACCTACGAACGGTTTGTCACCTCGTCAATGGAGATTCCAGGGGTAGGGATCGTGGTGCCATTCGATTGGGAAACCACACATCTTGATACCTTTCAGAACGGTTCGGCCAAGCTGTCCTATACGGTCACCGGCATCGGACATGCCACAGTCCTGGAATCCTACGTCAGTTGGCTGCGCATCGCTCAAGTGACACATACCCTGGGCGTCGTCGATGTCGGCAAGGATGAAAACGGGGTACTCGATCCGAAAGACACTCCCTACGGCACTCCGGCCATTTGCCCGGCGACGGCCCACACGCGGATTGGCCATGAAGCGGAGATCCAGGTCCGAAGAGACGACGGCACCCTCGTATTTATGGACTCATTGTCGGTTACCGCAGACAACGTCGGCAAAGACCTTGAATTTCGGTTCTCGCTGGAACTCATCAAGTCACTGTTCAATCTAGTGATCCGTGTGTACTGGTTTATCAAACGCCCCGGGGAACTGCCGCTGACAGCACCCGAACTGGTGTTGCGAATCGGATCCAAGGCGTTGGTACTGCCGCCACCCAAGCTAGTGCAGGCTTCGCCTGGCAATATCATCAACCCGCAGAACACTCAGAAAAATGCCACGGTTGAAGTCAGCTATACCGGAATGGACCCCAGCCATCGCGTCACCCTCTTCGTCATAGGGCGCGAGGGTTTTGGCAGCCCAATCCTTGCGACACTTCAAGGAAGCGCCAGTGGATTGTTGTTCTTCACGCTGCTTCTTACCGCAATACCCGCCAATATGCGGACATTCATGTCCTTTCGGTATGTCGTGACTCAGGAAGGGATACATGACCAAAGCTCCCCGGTCACCAAGTATGAAGTCACCTCCATTCCCGCTCCCGAAATCAACTACCCGCGCATGAGCATTGCCGAGGCACCGGATCACAAGGTGCTCAATCTCAACAAGTTCACAGGTGACGCTCACTGGACGCTGATCCCTTGGCTGTTCATTGCCGTTGGGACCCTAATGCGCGTAGCCCTGAGCGGCCAGAAACAGGACGGCAGCGAGTACGTGATCATGCTGTTCGACGGCGTCATCAACGCCAATCATGTCAACGCTGGACTAAGCGGTGTCATCGACCGGGCGCAACTCAAACAGTACAAGGACGGTACGCAAGTGTTCGGTTTGTCGGTGGCCAACTTCAGCGACAGGGGTGGTGCCGATACGTTCTTCCCCATGCGGGAACTGACGATCAAAACCGAAATGCCGGCCAAGCCGGTGATAACCCAACTGATCGATGAAGCCCCCCCTATTCTTGGTCAGGTCGTCAACGGCGGCAGCACCGACGATACAAGGCCGCGGTTAATTGGCACAGGTACGCCGGGCAGCAAAGTCATCCTGAAAAAGAACAGCGTTACTCTGGTCACCCTCACAGTTGACCCCAACGGTATCTGGAATGAGAAAGTGAATCTGGGCTTGGGCAAACACACGCTGACCGCCACAGTCGAAGGCAGCAATCCGGCAGAGGTCTCCGCCCCGTGGGTGGTGACAGTGATTCAGGACTATGTTCACTTCACCGGTTTTGAGCATGATACCAACGGATGGGCCATAGGCGAGGCGGGCCGACTATCCGGGCGGGTCCTCCAAAATATGTACGTGGTCAATACTACGCACCCAGGCAATCACGCCGGTGAGTTGCTGTTAAAACACCATCCTTTGATCAAAGGCGCGAGATATCACTTTTCCTGTTACGTGTATAACTTTGCGATCAACAGTTACGACACAGATCCGAAGCTACGCTTACGAGTGGACGCCAACCTGGATATTGGTCCTATTCCAGTGCCTAAGAGAACATGGAAGCTGATAGAGGGTAGCTTTGTCGCCGTCACAAGTGGCATGACGATCTTCAGAATCTTCAACCTTGAAAATCAGAACATCGGCAACGATTTCTACCTCGACCATCTGCAAGTCAAACAGATCGGCAACGGTACACAGGCATGAACCATTCGGGCTCACAAGAGTTATGCCGCACAAAACAAAACCGCCTCTGATGCCAGAGGCGGTTTGTTTGCCAGTTCTCCAATCAAGCCCGTTGACTGCGCAACTGCCGCGCCGCCGCCACCATGTTGACCAACGCCGCCTCAGTCTCCGGCCAGGCACGGGTCTTCAACCCGCAATCGGGATTGACCCACAACCGCTCGGCCGGAATTCGCTTCACCGCTTTGCTCATCAACTTCACCATCTCGGCGGTGTCTGGCACCCGTGGCGAGTGGATGTCATAGACGCCCGGGCCGATGTCGTTCGGGTAGTCAAACGCCTCGAAGGCTTCCAGCAGTTCCATGTCCGAGCGCGAGGTTTCGATGGTGATCACGTCGGCATCCATGGCGGCGATGGACTGGATCACGTCGTTGAATTCGCTGTAGCACATGTGGGTGTGGATCTGGGTTTCGTCGCGCACGCCCGATGCACTCAGACGGAAGGCTTCCACCGCCCAGTCGAGGTATTCCTGCCATTGCGCCCGGCGTAGCGGCAGCCCTTCACGGAACGCGGCTTCGTCGATCTGGACGATTTTGATGCCGGCGTTTTCCAGGTCCACCACTTCATCGCGCAAGGCCAGGGCCAGTTGCTGCGCCTGAATTTTGCGCGAGACGTCTTCGCGCGGGAACGACCACATCAGCATGGTCACGGGACCGGTGAGCATGCCTTTCATGACCTTGTCGGTCAGGCTCTGGGCATAGGAGATCCAGTCGACCGTCATCGGCTTCGGACGGCTCAGGTCGCCATAAATTATCGCCGGTTTGACGCAGCGCGAACCGTAGCTCTGGACCCAGCCGAATCGGGTGAACAAGTAGCCGTCCAGTTGTTCGGCGAAGTACTCGACCATGTCGTTGCGCTCGGCTTCACCGTGTACCAATACGTCCAGGCCCAGGCGTTCCTGGATTTGCACGGCGTGGCGGATTTCGCTGTGCATGGCATCGGTGTAATCGTTGGCCGACAGCTTGCCTTGCTTGAAGGCCTGGCGCGCCAGACGGATCGAACCCGTCTGCGGAAACGAGCCAATGGTGGTGGTCGGGAACGCCGGCAGTTTCAACCGTGCCTGTTGTTGTTCGATGCGTTTGGCAAACGGCGAGTGACGTTGGCTGTCCGCTGCGCCGATGGCGTTGATTCGGGCTTGAACATCCTCTTTGTGGATACGCGAAGATTGGGCGCGACTGGCCGCAATGGCGCGGCTTTCGGCCAGGGCGGTTTGTACTTTGGGCGCTTGCGGGTCGTTGAGGGCATCACGCAGCACGGCGATTTCACCGCACTTCTGCACGGCAAACGCCAGCCAGCTTTTCAGTTCCGGATCGAGTTTGTCTTCACGATCCAGGTCCACCGGGCTGTGCAGCAGCGAGCAGGAACTGCTGACCCACAAGTTATCGCCAAAACGCTCCTGAGCCGGCTGCAGTTGCGCGAGGACTTGCTCCAGCTCGCAGCGCCAGACGTTGCGGCCGTTAACCAGACCTACCGAGAGAATCTTGTAGGTCGGCAGGCGATCCAGCACTTGGCCAAGTTGATCCGGCGCGCGCACCGCGTCGATGTGCAAGCCTTGCACTGGCAGGCTGACAGCCAGGCCAAGGTTGTCTTCCAGGCCACTGAAGTAGGTCGCCACGAGTTTTTTCAGCGGCGAGTATTGGAGGATGTGATAAGCGCGCTCGAAGGCATTTTTCCAGGCCTGTGGCAGGTCGAGGGTCAGGATCGGTTCGTCGATCTGCACCCACTCCACGCCTTGGGCAGCAAGGCGACCGAGGATTTCGCCATAGATCGGCAGCAGGCGCTCCAGCAGGTCGAGTTTGTCGAAGCCATCACCCTTCGCCTTGCCCAGCCACAGGTAAGTCAACGGGCCGATGATCACCGGTTTGACGTTGTGGCCAAGGGCCTTGGCTTCTTCGACTTCGTCGAACAGCTGTTCCCAGCTCAGTTTGAACTGTTGATCAGCGCTGAACTCCGGGACCAGGTAGTGGTAGTTGGTGTCGAACCACTTGGTCAGTTCTTGAGCATATTGCGCCTTGCCATGATCACCGCCGCAGCAAGCCGCGCTAGCGCCACGGGCCATGGCGAACAAGGTGTCGAGTGTCGGCAGGCCACGGGAATCCTTGGCACTGTCGAAACGCTCGGGGATGACACCGAAGGTCAGGGAGTGAGTCAGCACCTGGTCGTACCAGGCGAAGTCGCCCACGGGCAGCAGGTCGATGCCAGCGTCTTTTTGCAATTGCCAGTGGGTGGCACGCAATTGATGGCCGACGCTTTTCAATGCGTCCTGATCGAGGTCACCCTTCCAGTAGGATTCGAGGGCTTTTTTCAGTTCGCGGTCGGCGCCGATGCGCGGAAAACCGAGTGTGTGGGCCAAGGCCATGGTAAGAGTTCTCTCTATAAAGGACGCTATAAAACATGGTGCTATTGTCGACAGCCCACCCAGCATGAGACAAACTCAACCTTTTCGTGTTGATCACAAGTTTTCCTCATGGAGCCCCCGGTGCTTGAAATCCGTCACCTGAAAACCCTGCACGCCCTGCGCGACGCCGATAGCCTGGTGGATGCGGCCGACCGCTTGCACCTGACCCAGTCGGCACTGTCCCACCAGTTCAAGGAGCTGGAAGAGCGAATGGGCATGCAGCTGTTCGTGCGCAAGACCAAACCGGTGCGTTTCACCAGTGCCGGCTTGCGCCTGCTGCAACTGGCCGACGCCACCCTGCCATTGCTGCGCGGCGCCGAGCGTGACATTGCGCGGCTGGCCGGCGGCACTGCGGGGCGTTTACACATGGCGATCGAGTGCCACAGTTGCTTTCAGTGGCTGATGCCGACCATCGACCAGTTCCGCGATGCCTGGCCGGAAGTCGAGCTGGACCTGGCCTCGGGCTTCTCCTTCGCCCCGCTGCCGGCGCTGGCCCGGGGCGACCTGGACCTGGTGGTGACCTCCGACCCGCTGGAACTGGTCGGGATCACTTACGTGCCGTTGTTCACCTACGAAGCCATGCTTGCAGTGGCTAATCAGCATCGTTTGGCGAGCAAACCGTACATCGTGCCCGAAGATTTGCTCACGGAAACCTTGATCACCTACCCGGTGGAGCGTGATCGGCTGGACATCTTCACCCGCTTCCTCGAACCGGCTGACATCGAACCAGCCCAGGTCCGCACCTCGGAACTGACGGTGATGATGATGCAACTGGTGGCCAGCGGTCGCGGTGTCTGCGGCATGCCTCATTGGGCGCTGCATGAATACAGCTCACGGGGTTATGTGAAGGCTAAACGGCTGGGGGAAAAAGGCTTGTTCGCGACGCTCTACGCAGGGATTCGCGCCGACATGCTTGATGCTCCATACATGCGCGACTTTTTGCTGACGGCCAAGGACACGTCGTTTTCGACGCTGGATGGGGTTAGTGCTGTTCGCTGAAACCCTGTCGATTCTGATCAAAGTTGAAGGGTGATTGTTCAGGCCTCATCGCGGGCAAGCCCGCTCCCACAAATATCTACTTTGACCAGAAAATTTGTGAACGACATCGATTACTGTGGGAGCGGGCTTGCCCGCGAAAGCGGTGTGTCAGCCGACATCAATGCTCGATTTGAAACCGTCTTCGCGGGCAAGCCTCGCTCCTACAAGGGATCGGGGTGGTTTTAGAGTTCGCGCCACATATGGATCTTGTCGAAATAGTCTTCGCCGACCCGCACTGCTAGCGGCTCAAGCCCGAACTGCACGAAGCCGCAACGCTGATACAGCTTGAAGGCGGCTTCATTACCGGCGGTGACGGTCAACTGGATCAGCCTCAGGCCCTGATGGGTCTGCGCTTCAGCCAACGCGGCCTGAACCAATCGATAGCCGAGTCCTCGCTGGCGAACCGCACCCGAAACGTACATGCCAAACAGCGTCGCCTTGTGCCTGGCCTTTTCCCGAGGTTCGAACGCCAGGCCGACGATGCCCGCCAACTTGCCCTCCTCGAACGCACCAAGTACCCGGTCCAGCTTGCTGGTCAGGCGCGATTCCCACCAACTCAGCGGCATCACCGCGCGCTCGCGCACGCTGGAAGTAAACGCCTGAGGATGCAAGTCATAGGCCTCAAGCATCAGCGCCCGATAATCCAGGGCATGACTGGCATCAAGCCGTTGAATCCACATCTTCAGGCCGCTCGCCGTTGCTCAAGCATCAAGCGCACCGCCAACCCGGACAGCACGAAGCCCATGAAGTAACGTTGCATCGCCAGCCAGTTCGGGTTGTTGACGAACCAAGACGCGATGCCCGCGGCAAACAGCGCGATCAGCAGGTTGACGCTGAAGCTCACGCTGATCTGGGTCAGGCCGAGGATGATGCTCTGGGTAAACACCGAACCGTGCTCAGGGGTAATGAACTGCGGAAACACCGACAGGTAAAACACCGCGATCTTCGGGTTCAGCGCGCTGGTGAGAAAGCCCATGGTGATCAACTTGCGCGACGAATCCGCCGGCAACTGCTGCGCCTCGAACGGCGAGCGCGCACCGGGCTTGACCGCCTGCCAGGCCAGCCACAGCAAGTACAGCGCGCCGGCCCACTTCAACACTTCATAAGCCATCGGCACTGCCACGAACACCGCGGTCAAACCCGCGGCGGCCGCGAACAGGTGCACTAAAAACCCCGCGACCACGCCGAGCAACGAAGTCACCCCGGCCTTGCGGCCCTGGCAGATTGAACGAGAGATCAGGTAGATCATGTTTGGCCCGGGCGTGAGCACCATCAACAGCGCCGCGGCGGCGAAAATCAGCAAGTCTTGAAGCGGGATCATGGGCATCCTCCGTCCTTGGACGATCAGGCAGTTTCGATCAGTGAGGCTCGATAAAACGGCAAGATCAGGTCCCGTGTCAATGGCGCCAGCGTGACATCGCCGTCGGTGGCCGGATCGATCCAGCGCACCTCTTCGATCTCCGCCGCTGGGGAAACGTGCGAATCGATGATCAGTTGATAGAGTTCGGCCTGTACGACATAACCCGGCTCATTGGCGGCCGGTGCCGAGAATTGCCCCAGGTAGGCAGCGTGCGCCGGATCGATGACCAACCCCAGTTCCTCTTCCAGCTCACGGGCGAGGGCATGGACCGGTTGCTCATGGGCCTCGATCTTGCCCCCCGGCTGCATGAACGCCTGGGTGCCGCGCTTGCGCACCAGCAGGGTGCGACCGTCGGGGCCGATCAGCAGGGCAGCGGCAATGCGGATGAGGCGGGGCGAAGCAGCGGATGAATGCGTCATGAATCAGGATTGGCCTTGGGTAAAAGCAGCAAGGATCACATGCATGCCGGTTCTTCGTCACGCCGAAAAAGCATTTGCCTAGCGCCAAACTGTGGGAGCGGGCTTGCTCGCGAAAGCGGTGTATCAGCCAACATTAATGTTGAATATAAAACCGTCTTCGCGAGCAAGCCCGCTCCCACATTGGATCTGTGCAAAGGCCAGGAAGCTCAACTCGTCTCGAGAAGCGCGCCCTCCACCTCCTCCGGTACTTTCACGAAAATGCTGTACTTGGCACTTTCCATCGCCTCGAAAGCGATCAACTTCTCCACCAGCGGCCCATTCAACACCTTGCCGGCATTGAGCAGCAGCATGCCATTGTCGGCATTGAGATTGCGCGCCAGGATCATGCCCGCCACCAGATCCCGGGTGGTCAGTACCTTGACCGTCGGATCGGCCAGCGTCACGTCGCTCAGATAAGCCGCGCAGACCTGAATGAAATCCTCCACCAGTTCCGGGTCGTAGAGGCGACCGGCGTACTGGCGGATATACACCAGGGCTTCATCGCTGTTCATCTGTCGTTCAAGGATCAACCCGCGCTGCAACTCGATGAAATCCACCGCCAGTTTCAGCAACCGCGAACCGAACGGAATCGCTGCGCCCTTGAGCCGATCAGGAAAACCGCTGCCGTCCCAACGCTCCTGGTGATGCAGGATCAGCCGAGCGGCATCCTTCATGGGGTCGAGCGTCATCAGCAGCGACTCACTCTGCTTTGGATAACCCCGATAGCGCTCGCGGTCATTGTGATGCAGCAAATCCGAAGGCGTGCTCATCATGCTGTCGGTCCAGCTCAATTTACCGATGTTGTAGAGCGCCGCTGCCATGGTCAGGTCACGACTGGTGCCTTCGTCCAGGCCATGGAGTTTGCAGTACACCCGCACCAGTTCGATGATCTGCCGGTTGGTCTGTTTGGCGGGCGGCAGGCGCAGGTTGGCCAGCAACGAAAACACTTCGGTGCCAGTGACATAGCTGCGTTTGAGTTCTTCATAGGCCAGGTCCAGCATGTCGGCGGTCTGTTGCAGCTCGCTGGTGCGGGCCGCGACGTGTTTTTCCAGTGTGGCGTTAAGCTGCTTCAGTTTCTCGTTCTGATCCCACGCCTCCTGCACCAGACGCAAGCGTTCACGCTCGGAATGCTGATAGGCAAGTGATTGTCGCAGGGTCAGCAGCATTTCCTCATCGTGCCAGGGTTTGCTGATGTAACGATGAATCTGCCCTTCATTGATGGCTTTGATAATGGCCGACGGATCGGCATAACCGGTCAGCATGATCCGGGTAGTGTCGGGGTAATGCTGATGGATGTACGCCAGCAGTGTAGCGCCGTCCATATTGGGCATCCGCGCGTCACTCATCACCAGATCGATCGGCTGCTGCGCCATGATCTCCAGAGCCTGGGCACCGCTGGTGGCCAGCAGCACCTCGTAGGGTTGGCCGCGCAACAGGCGGCGCAGGCTGTTGAGAATCGACTCCTCATCGTCGACCAGCAATAACTTGGGTTTATAGGTCATAGTCGTGGGGAGTTGCTCTTCCATGGCATTACCTCAAGAAATCGTGTGTCTTTAATGTCGCGCGCGGGGCGAACGTCCTGACGTTCCCGAGCCTGACCTACAGGCTAGATGATTTTCAGCCCGACCCCGGAAATGATTCGTTTCAGTCAACCGGGCGAAGTGCCGGCCTGGCGACTATGCTCAGATCACTCGGATCCAGAACGATACTCGCTCCATCCAGCGATCAGGGAAGGGATACCCTCTATGAGCTCATTGCACCAACCTGCTGTCAGTACAGGCGCATGTCAGTGAATACGCTACTTGCGCGCATTAATCGTCGGATTCTCATTGTCGATGACACCGCGTCGATCCATGAGGATTTCGCCAAGATTCTCAGCCCGCCATCGATCGAAGACGACAGCCTGATCAGCGCCGAAAACGCCCTGTTCGGTACCACGGCGTCGGTATCGTTGCAAAGTTTCGTCATCGATTCCGCGTTTCAGGGCCGCGAAGCGCTGGACAAGGTCGAGAGCGCGCTGGCGAATGACTCGCCCTACGCGATGGCCTTCATCGACATGCGCATGCCGCCGGGCTGGGACGGCCTGGAAACCATCGAACGTTTGTGGCAAGTCGATCCCAAGTTGCAGGTGGCGCTCTGCACCGCGTATTCCGACTATTCCTGGGAAGACATCGCCGAGCGTCTGGAACTGGGCGATCGCCTGCTTATCCTGAAAAAGCCTTTCGATGCCATCGAAATTCGCCAGATGGCCAGCGCATTGACCGCCAAGTGGCAAATGACCGAAGACGCGGCGCTGAAAATGTCCTTGCTGGAGCTCGCGGTCGAAGAGCGTACCCGGGAGCTGTCCGACGCCAACATCATCGTGCAGAACAGCCCGACCATTCTGTATCGGCTGCGGGGCGAACCGTCGTTTCCGTTGATGTACATCTCCCACAACATCACCAAATACGGCCATATCGCGGCGGCCCTGGTGGCTTCGTCCAACTGGGCGCAGGAGCTGATCCATCCCGACGATCAATCGAAAGTCGATACGGCCATGGCCCGGGTGCTGGACCGCCATGCGGCAGGCGCTTCCATCGAATTCCGGATGCGCACCGGCGACGGTGACTGGCGCTGGGTCGAAAACCGCTATATCCCGGTGCGCGACGATGAAGGCCGCTTGCTGGAAGTCGAAGGCATCATCATCGACGTCACCGAACGCAAACTGGCCGAGGAAAAAATCGCCCTGCTGGCCCGTACCGACGGGCTGACCGGGCTGGCCAACCGCGCGACGCTGATCGAGCGATTGCACCAGGCATTCGCCGCCGCCCGGCGCGGGGCCACACCGTTCGCCATGTTTTACCTGGACCTGGATCACTTCAAACGCATCAACGACACCCTGGGCCACCCAGTGGGTGACCTGCTGTTGCAGGAGGTCGCCAGGCGCATCAAAAACTGCGTGCGCGAAAACGACGTGGTTGCCCGCCTGGGCGGCGATGAGTTCGCGATACTGCAACTGGATGTCGGCGATCCGACCCAATCAGCGGCCCTGGCCGCCAAGGTCCGCGATGCACTGGTGCTGCCCTACTCTCTGGCCGGCAATGATGTACGAGTCTCGGTCAGCATCGGCATCAGCAGCTACGCCCCGGTCAGCCTCAGCGCCGACAGCCTGTTGACCCAGGCCGACATGGCGCTGTATCGCTCCAAGGAAAAGGGCCGCAACCAGTACCACTTTCATTCCGAGGAGATCAATCAGGAAGTGGTCGAGCGCATGACCATCGCCAACGACTTGAAAACCGCCATCGAACACGACGAACTCGAACTGCGTTACTGGCCGGAAGTAGACCTGAGCAGTGGCAAGATCCTTGGCATGGAAGCGCAGGTCAGCTGGAACCATCCTCAGCGTGGGTTGCTGGAAGCCCAGGCGTTTCTGCCCGCGGCGGAAAAAACCGGCACCATCGTCGCCCTCGGTCACTGGGTGCTGGAGCGCGCCTGTCGGCAAATGCGCCAGTGGCGTGACGAAGGCATGGCGCCACCGGTGGTGGCGATAAAACTGTCCCTGGCTCAGCTCAAGAGCGGTCCCGAGCTGATCTATGACGTGTTACGCACCACCGCGCGTTGGGAACTGTGCCCGTGGGACCTGCGCTTCGACGTCACCGAAGCAACCCTGGCCCAGACCAAGTGGACGCACAACGATGTACTGCCGCGCCTGCGTGAACTCGGGGTGAAAATCGCCATCGACGACTTCGGCACCGAATACTCCTCGTTCGATTACCTCAAGACTTATCAGGTCAATCACCTGAAACTCGCCCAGACCTTCATCGACATGGCCGCACGCGACCCGGCCAGTGCGACCACCTTGCGGGCCATCATCAATTTCGCCCGCGAAGTAGGGATCGGCATTATCGCCGAGGGCGTCGAAACCCAGGAGCAACGCAGTTCGCTGATGGCCACCGGCTCACCGATGAACGCCCAGGGTCACTACTTCAGCCAAGCGGTCAGCAGCCAACAGGCCGCCGAGTTGCTGAAGGCCGGGAGCATCGTGCACGCCAACCACGGAACCGGAGCGATACCCGGCGACCCGCGGCGTGCCACGGAGGACAAGGAATGAAAACTCCGTTCGTCCAGGCTAACCGGCGCATTCTGATCATCGACGACACGCCTTCGATCCATCAGGACTTTCGCAAGATTCTCGGCCCGGATACCGACGACGAACAAACCCTCGCCGGCACTGAAGCAGCGCTGTTCGGCAGCCCGCAGTCCTCACGGCTGGTGTTCCAGCTCGACTCCGCCTATCAGGGCGAGGAAGCGCTCGAACTGGTCAAGCGCGCCCAGGCACAAGGTCGCCCTTACGCCATGGCGTTCACCGACATGCGCATGCCCCCGGGCTGGGATGGCCTGGAAACCATCGAACGGCTCTGGAAGGCGGATCCTCACCTGCAAATCGCGCTGTGCACGGCCTTCTCCGATTACACCTGGGAAGCCATGGCCGAACGACTGGAGTTCGGCGATCAGTTGCTGGTGCTGAAAAAGCCCTTCGACAGCCTGGAAATCCGCCAGATGGCCAGCGCCCTGACCTGGAAGTGGCAGATGGCGCAGGACGCGGCCATGAAAGTGCAGACCCTGGAGCAAACCATCGAGGCCCGGGTCCATGAGCTGCTCAAGGTGTCGCACTTGTTGCAGTACGACGTATTGACCGAATTGCCCAACAGCACCTTGCTGGGCGATCGGCTGAACCAGTCACTGGCCCTGTCCAGACGCCATGACAAACAACTGGCCGTGATGTTTCTGGGGCTCGATCGCTTCAAGCGCATCAATAATGCCTTGGGTCACCCGACCGGTGACGAGATGCTCAAACGTGTCGGGCACAACCTGGTGGCCTGCGTGCGCGCGTCCGACTCGGTGTTTCGCTACGGCTCCGATGAGTTTGTGGTGATCCTGGCTGACATCCACCATCCCCAACAGACCAAGGGCATCGCCGAAAAGCTCCTGAACGCCATACGTGCGCCTCAACACATTGCCGGCCACGACCTGAGCGTGACAGCCAGCCTGGGCATCAGCATCTATCCCGAGGACGGTTTCGATGCCATCGCACTGATCAAAAAAGCCGAAACCGCCATGCGCAACGTCAAGGAAAGCGGCCCGAACGATTTCAGCTTTTTCATCGATGAGATGAACCAGCGCGCCCGGGAACAGCAGAGTATCGAATCGGGCATTCGCCTGGCGCTGGAACGCAACGAGTTTGTCCTGCACTACCAGCCCAAACTCGACCTGGGCAGCGGGAAGGTGGTCGGCGCCGAGGCATTGATCCGCTGGCAAAAGCCGGGGCACGGCTGGATTTACCCGACAGATTTCATCGGTGTGGCCGAAGACAGCGGCTTGATCGTACCGTTGAGCAAATGGGTACTTGCCCAGGCCTGCCAACAAGCCCGTGCCTGGCAGGCGAAAGGCCTGCCGAAGCTCTGCATGTCGGTGAACGTATCGGCCATCGATTTCCGCCAGCGGGACTTTGTCGAAGGTGTCGAACAGATACTCAAGCAAACCGGTATGGACCCCACCTTACTGGAGCTGGAAATTACCGAAGGCGTATTGATGCAGAATATCGATGCCACGATGGTCTCGCTGAATCGCCTCAAGGCATTGGGCGTGCGGCTGGCTATTGATGATTTCGGCACCGGCTATTCCAGCCTGAGTTACTTGCAACGGTTTCCCATCGATGTGTTGAAAATCGACCAGTCATTCATTCGTGGCCTGAGCCAGGACAGCAATGACGCGGCCCTGGTCAGCGCTATCATCAGCCTGGGCAAAAGCCTCAAACTGACCATCATTGCCGAAGGGGTGGAAACCCTTGAGCAACTGAATTTTCTCAAGGGCCTGCAGTGCGAGGAAGGCCAGGGTTATTACTTCAGCAAAGCCGTGGAGCCGGACGCCTTCGTGCAATACTTGATGTCTGTGCAGCACGCTCCATCCGCCGCCACATGAACGATAAGCAACGACACCCAGGGCCCTGCGCCAAGGAATCATAAGATGTCGAGCCCCTTCTACTACCTGCTTCTTGCACCTCTACTCGGATGTTGTCTGATAGCCAACGGCGCACCGCTGGACGAACCGCTCAAGCCCTTGCCCACGGTGCCCGAGCTGAATCCCTTGCAAGTCGAACTGGGGCGTCGGTTGTTCAACGAGCCACGCCTGTCGGTCAACAACACCCTGTCGTGCGCCAGTTGCCATCGTCTGGAAGCTGGGGGGGCTGACGCCAAGGCATTTTCCATCGGCTTCAACGGCGCCCCCTTGACGATCAACACCCCCACCGTCTTCAACTCAAGTCTGAATTTTCGCCAATTCTGGAACGGTCGCGCCGACACGCTGGAAACACAAGTTCACGAAGTGGTGCAGAGCCCCAGCGAAATGGGCAGTCATTGGGAGCATGTTGTTAAGACACTCACCTCTGACCCAGCTTACAAAAGCGCTTTCGCCCAGGCCTACCCGGACGGCGTGACCATGAACAATGTGCAAAAAGCCCTGGCCACCTATGAGCGCACGCTGATCAGCGCCAACTCACGTTTCGATCAATACCTGCTGGGCAATACCGAGATTCTGACGACCGAGGAGAAATACGGTTACCAACGCTTCAAGGACTATGGCTGCATCGCCTGCCATCAGGGGGTGAACATCGGCGGCAACATGTTCCAGAAATTCGGAGTCATGGGCGATTACTTCCAGGTGCGGGGCAACCCCACCGAAGCCGATCTGGGCCGCTATCTGGTCACCAAGGCTGAAGAGGACCGCAACGTGTTCAAGGTTCCGAGCCTGCGTAACGTCGCCGTGACCGCGCCATACTTTCATGACGGCTCGGCCAAGACGCTCGAAGACGCGGTAGATGTGATGTTCAAGTTCCAGCTCGGTCGCGTGCCCTCTGACCAGGACAAGACCTTGATTATCAAATTCCTCAAGACCCTGACCGGTGAGTGGGGAGGCAAACCTTTATGAAAACGTACCACCGTCGCAACCTGGCATTGCTCAGTGGCGTGGCCTTGCTATTGGCTTCGACATTGCTGTTTCTGTACCTCAAATCAAGCTCCGAACAGACCTCGACGTACGCCGAGTCCCGGGGACTGATCGGCCAGATCAAACAGTTCAACGCGCAGTGGGAAACCGAGATTCTCAAATCCCGAATTGCCATCAGCCACAATTACGATCCGCTGGTGGCACCGCTGACCGAGATAACACACCTGTGGGAGCGGTTCGAGACCATGGAGTCCACTCATGGCCGCAATGACTCGCCGACCTGGCGTGCCAGCCATGATGCCTACCACGCCGCCATTCAGGAAAAAACCCGGCTGGTGGAGCAGTTCAAATCCCATAACGCGGTGCTGCGCAACTCACTGGCGTTTTTGCCCACTGCCGAAGACGACATTCAGGAACCGCTTACCCGACTGCTCGACGAAGACAAACTGCAACTCCAGAACATTGCCACCGACACCTACGACTTGCTGCTCAGCAGCCTGGAGTTCGCCCAGGTCACCTCCGACGACAAAGCGGCCGATATCCTGGTCGGGCTGAACAAACTGAAGGTGAACAAGGAACGATTACCGGAGCAGTTTCATAGCCCGATCGATGTCTTGAGCAATCACATCGCGCTGATCCTGCGGGAACAACCCGTGGTCAATCGGCTGCTGCAAAACATCGAAGCCGTTCCTGTAGCCGCACGGCTGGACGACATTACTGCTCTGCTGAACAAGGATCAGCAGCAAACCGAGGCGGCCAACCGGCGCTACCACCTCTACATGCTGGTGTTTTCGACGCTGCTGGTACTGGTGCTGGTGTACATGGCAATTCGCCTGATGCGCAGCTTCGGGGAGATCAACCGGGTCAACAAAGAACTGCAAACTGCCAACGACGTACTCGAACAACGGGTCGAAGAGCGCACCCGCGAACTCAAGGATACTCAGAGCGAATTGCTCGACACCGCACGCCAGGCCGGCATGGCTGAAATCGCCACTAACGTGCTGCACAACGTCGGCAATGTGCTCAACAGCGTAAACATCTCGGCTGACCTGGTCACCCGCAAACTGCGGAGCAGCAAGGCCCAAGGATTGGCCAAGGCGATGCATCTGATCAACGAGCATCAAGGCGACCTGGGCACCTTTTTGACTCAGGACGAGAAAGGAAAACTGCTGCCCGGTTACCTGAACCAACTGGTGGACGCCATTGCCCTTGAACAACAGGGCATGACCGACGAACTCGCTCAGTTGAGCAAAAGCGTCGACCACATCAAGGACATCGTCGCCACCCAGCAGTCTTATGCCGGTGCCAACAGCCTGGTGGAACCGCTGTACATCAGCGAACTGCTGGAGGACGCCCTGCGGATGAACGCCGGCGCCCTGACCCGGCATCACGTCACGGTGGTCAAGGAGTACGGCGACGTACCGCAAGTCATGGGCGACAAACACCGGTTGTTGCTGATCCTGATCAACCTGATCAGCAACGCCAAATACGCCATGACCGACCTCAGCAATCGCCCCCGGCAAATGACCCTTGGGGTGAAAGTCGTCGAGGACACGATCCTGCAAATCAGCGTCAAGGATGATGGCGAAGGCATCGACCCGGAAAACATGACACGGATCTTTGCCCACGGTTTTACCACCCGCAAGGAAGGTCACGGCTTCGGCCTGCACAGCTGTGCCCTGGCCGCGATCGAGATGAACGGCCATCTCACCGCCCACAGTGACGGGCCAGGCAAAGGTGCACTGTTCACTTTGCAGATCCCGTTGAAACCCGTCATGGAGAAAGCATGAGCGATCTTTCGAACCGACGCATTCTGCTGATCGACGACACGCCGTCCATCCATGAAGACTTTCGCAAGATCCTCACCCCTGCATCGGAGCAGCATGTAGAACTGGACGAAATGGAGGCCGCGCTGTTCGGCAACGAAGTGAAGTCCGCCAGCGCCTTGTTCGAACTGGACTCTGCCTATGGCGGTCAGGAGGGTCTGGGCAAACTCATCCAGGCATTACAGGAAAACCGCCCCTACGCGCTGGCTTTCGTCGACATGCGCATGCCTGAAGGCTGGGATGGCGCGCAAACTATCGAACACCTTTGGCAGCAAGACCCGCAACTGCAAGTGGTGGTGTGTACCGCCTATTCCGACTATTCCTGGGATGAACTGCTGGAACGCTTGCACGCCCACGACCGCCTGCTGATTCTGAAAAAACCGTTCGACAACATTGAAGTCCAGCAGATGGCCAACACCCTGCTCACCAAATGGGAAATGACCGAACGGGCGTCCATTCAGATGAGCCATCTGGAGCATCTGGTGGATCAACGCACGGCCCAGTTCAAGCAGGCCAGCGAGGCGTTGCAGCGGGAAATCGACGAGCGCAAACAACTGGAAAGCCAATTGGTGCAGTCGGAGAAACTCGCTTCGCTGGGGCAACTGGCGGCGGGCGTCGCCCATGAAATCAATAATCCCATCGGCTTCATTTCCTCCAACCTTGGCGCCCTCGATGGCTACTTCAAGCAACTGCAGGACATGCTCGATGCCTATCGGGAGGCGGAAAACGCCATTGGCTCAAACGAGGTCATCGAACGACTCGGTCAAGTACGTGAACGGGTGGAACTGGACTTTCTGCGCGAAGACATTCCGCTGCTGATCAAGGAATCCAAGGAAGGCATCGGCCGGGTCGGGCAAATCGTCAAAGACCTGAAGGAATTCTCCCGCGTCGACTCCAATCAGGAATGGCAGTGGACCAATCTGCAACAAGGCATCGAGTCAACCCTGAACATCGTCGCCAATGAACTCAAGTACAAGGCCGATGTGGTGAAGGAGTTTCAAAAGCTACCCGATATCGAATGCCTGCCGTCGCAAATCAATCAGGTAATCATGAACCTGATCGTCAATGCCTCTCAGGCGATAGGGCCGGAACGGGGCACCATCACGCTACGCACCGGGCTGGAAGGTGAAACGGTTTCGATCGAGGTCGTGGACACGGGAATAGGCATCGAGCCGGACAACCTGCAAAAAATATTCGACCCGTTCTACACCACCAAACCGGTGGGCCAGGGGACAGGGCTCGGGTTATCCCTGTCCTATGGCATCGTGAAAAAACACCGGGGCGATATTTCGGTACGTAGCGAAGTCGGGGTAGGCAGCACCTTTCGGGTCGAATTGCCGGTGCGGCAATCGAAAGCGGCTGTCTGACCAGCCGAACAAGGGATCAAATCTCAATCCGGGCTGTTTTCGTTTTTTCTCCAGGCGCAGAATGCCTGACATCCTGTTTCTAACACAGGAGATCTCTGTGGCGAGGGGGCTTGCCCCCGTTCGGCTGCGAAGCAGCCGTAAAACCTGCAAATGAGATCTGTCAGGAAGAATGCAGTGAATCGTTTGGGACTGCTGCGCAGTCCAACGGGGGCAAGCGAACGCCAACCTCATCGGATGGTTGGCTTAACACCAAGGAAGGACACGATGCTGAAAGTAATCGCTCAAGATTTCATCAAACCCGAATACATTGAAACCGTTCGCCCGTGGTACGCCGAACTGGTCGAGAAGACTCGATTGGAGCCTGATTGCATTGCTTACGACCTGTTCATCGATCAAAAAGACCCGGGGCACTTTATCTTCGTCGAACAATGGCCGAATAAGGCGGCGCTGGATGCTCATTGCCAGTCTGAGCATTTTCGGCGTCTGGTGCCGCAGATCAACGGTTACCAGGCGAGGGATTGTATTGTTGTGCTGATGGATGCGTTCTGACGCCAGCCTCAAGGGTGGTTGGCGTTACATCAAGAATGAACAAGCGGGCTTCACTGTCCCCTGCCTTTAGCGTCAGCACATGTTTCCAGTGTTTGGGAAACAATGCGTCATGTTCAGGGCGCGCGTAGCCCGTTACCCACCAGATCCGCCTGGTATTGAGTTTCAAGGTTGAAAAATCGTTGAAGAGAATCGAGTGCAGGTGACGGGGGATGAGTGCCCAGCCACCGTATTCGGCGGTTCCCCACAGGGCGCCTGTCGGTGTTTTGAAGGCGTATAGCCTCGGCTGAATACCGGTCGAGTTGTAGTACGTGAACGGCAAGTACCAATACAGGTTATCGACGATGATTTCGTCACCCGGACGGGCTTCGTGGCCAAGACCTTCGACCACCGCGTCCAGCCTTGCGTCTTTGCGAATGCTTGTCCCGTTCATCTCATCCGTTTGTGCATAGACCGCCGAAAGCCCATGGACTTCTGCCAATAAAACCAAAGCCATGCCGACAGCGGCAAGAACGGTGTGGCGTTGGCTCCATGTATCTAGCGCGAGCGCAACGATAAGGGGCAACGCGGCGGCCGCGAACACCAGGTACCTGGCGTTGAATACCGGCACGATCAGCGACACCAGAAAAACGGTCAGCACTGGTACAAAGAAATAGCCCACCAGCAAGACGCTGAAAGGTCGCTCATTGCGTGTTTTGAGCAGCACCGCAGCGGCGCAAACGACGATCAACACCGAGGGCAACGCACGCCATAAGGATGAGTAACTGGCCGAATCCCCCATCATCACCAGTTGCCAAACGAAGGTCAGCGCTGTTTGCCAGGTGAGCGGCGGTATCCATTCGAGCCCGTCCATTCGCAGCAATTGATCGATGAAATGAGGAATCCAGGGCAGGTACAACACAACGATTGCGCTGTTGGCCACGAGCCACGCACGAAACGATATTGCCGTGGGCCGACCGTCCTCCCACTCTCGCCACCAGCAAAGCCAATGCACCAAAACGCACAGCGCCGCGAAGTAATGCGTGTAGAAAGCAGCCGCCATCAGCAGTACGTAAAAAACCGGATAACGTTTTTGACCCGGTGCCTTGATCCAGCACACCAGCGCCACGGTCGCGCCCATCAGCCAAAAACCGAGCAAGGTGTACATTCGCACTTCCTGGCTATAACGCACCGACATCGGCAGCAACGCCAACAACACCGCCGCTATCCAGGTCGCCTTTCGCGTCGTCACCAGGCTCATCAATTTAATGCACAGCAACAGCGTGCCGACATCGGCCAATGCACTCAGGGATCGTGCAGCCAGCACGCCATTGCCGAACAGCAACATCCAGAAATGCAGCAAAACGTAATAAAGCGGCGGATGAACATCCCGCGCTGTCGTAGCCCAGATATACGCAGGCGAGCCCTCTGCCAGCAGCAAGCTGTAGGCCTCGTCATACCAGATGACCGGCACGGTGATGGAATGAAACCTTGCGAACAACGCGAGGACGATCACCACCACCAGACCTGCCCTGTCGGCCATCCGGGATGGAAAACTTTCGTGAGGGATCGAAGAGCTAATCACCAGGCTCACCACTGCAACGTGGTGATCGGGGTCGGTTCTTTCATGACGATGAAACCGTAATCGCCCAGCAGATAGAGACGGTAGAACTTGCTCTCCACCAGTGGCGGATAACCCTGGTAACCCATCAGGGTGGCGTTACGCCGGTCCCTCTCCACCTCCACGTTGGTGATGCCGGCCTTCGGCAGGTTTTCAGCCAGCATGAAGAAGTTGATGTTCAGCAGATAATGCAAAACCGGCATCTGCTTGAACGAGCCCGCGGCGCCCACCAGCCAGTGATCGGAATAACTCACCGACAGGTAAATGCGCTTGGCCTCGTACAGTTGACGCTGGGCCGCAATGTCATGCCCCAGGGAAAACAACGCGCTGGACGCAAAGGTGTTCTGCACCGTCAGCACGCGGCCATAGGCGTAAGACAACGAAAGCATGGCCAACAGAGGCACCGCCAACAGCATCGTCAGCCGCTCATGGATGGGCGCCAGCGCCAGATGACTCAAATAGAACAACAGCACCAACAGGACCGCGAAACCCATCAAGGTTCTGGCGCCTTCATTGAAGTCGCGAAAAAACAGCGCAGCCCCCGACACCAGTAAAGTCACGACCGGCACCGTCAGCGCGCACACCAGGCCCATCACGATTTTTCTCACCCCGGTGTCCTGGCGTTCAATCACGTTGCGGGCTAACTGTGCGCCGCCCACAAGGGCACACAACAGCAGCGCGGCGAACACCCAAGTGAATCCTCCGTGAAACAGCAGCGCGACTTTTTCCAGCACCCGACCGATGTTGATTTCAAGTTGCAGCAAAGGCTCCGTTGCCCAGTTCAGCAATAAGGCGCGATCGTGATTCATGTAGGGATAAGCCGTGACGCTGTAGATCAACCCGCCGAGCCCCACCTGCGCGAGTTTCCAGCCGATCAATTCGTACCATTGCCGCCAGGCCCACTTGTCATTCACGCCCCTGAGCAGTTCCAGGCAACACAGGCCCAAAAACACATTCAGGCTAACCTGATAGAGCCCCAGCGCCAGCGCAATCAGGAAGGCCGGCACCAGCCATTGCAGAATGCGCGAGGGGTGACGAAAAGTGATCGCGTAGATCACCGCCACCAGACTCAAGGCATTGGCCGGCCCGTCGTATTGATAAGACAGGTTCTGCAGGAAGAACGGGTTGTACCAGAGCGGCAACAGCACCAGGCAGCAGGAAATCGTCGGCTGCGGGTAGTAATGGAATGTCAGGCTGGTCAACGCAAAAGCCATGGCCAGCGTGGCGATCAACAGCGGCAACGGAAAGATGTTTGGTGCGCCGTCGCTGAACGTCAGCAGGTTGTAGAACAGCTCGGTGAACAATCGCCCCTGCCCTGCCCAGGCAGTACCCGCCGACAGCGAGCGCCAGTTGTCATCGATGTAGGGATAGTCCGCGAGGATCAGCGGAAAGACATAAACCAGCATCGCGATAAAAAAAAACAACCAGACCCGGCGACGCCCGAGTTCTTTGCTGAAAAAGTCGCCCAGTCTGCCCATGCTAAAGCCCGATCCGGTCTTTGCCGCCAATGACGTCTTTGACCACATAACGGGGCCGGTGCTTGGCTTCGATGTAGATGCGACCGACATACTCACCGAGGATGCCGATGCCGATCAGCTGTACGCCGCCGAGAAACAGAATGGCCGTCATCAGCGACGGATAACCGGGAACACTGTTACCGAAGAAAATCTTGTCCAGCACCATGTACACCGCGTACAGCACCGCGAAGATCGAAATGCCGCCACCGATGTAAGTCCACAATCGCAACGGCACGGTGCTGAACGAGGTAATGCCTTCCAGCGCCAGGTTCCACAGCTTCCAGCCATTGAACTTGCTGCGTCCTGCCACTCGCCGGGCCCGTTCGTATTCCACCACCGCCGTGGTGAACCCGGCCCAGGACAGAACGCCTTTCATGAACAACTGGTGCTCGGGAAGCGCGCGAATCACATTGACCACCTTGCGGTCCATGAGCCGGAAATCCCCGACGTTTTCTTCAATCCGGGTGTAGGAAATTCTGTTCAGCAAATGATAGAAAAGCGATGCGCTGTGGCGTTTCAAATAACTGTCACTGTCACGATTCCGGCGTTTGGCGAGCACCACATCGGCGCCCTTTTGCCACTCGGCAATCAACTGCGGGATGACGCTGATCGGATCCTGCAGGTCCACGTCCATGGGAATCACCGCATCGCCGGTGGCGTATTCCAGCCCGGCAAACAACGCCGGCTCCTTACCGAAGTTGCGCGAGAAGTTGATCAGCAATACTTGTTCATCGACCTGTGCCAGCGCCTTGGCCTGCTCAGCTGTCCGGTCGGTACTGCCATCGTTGATGAACACGATCTCGACCTCACACGGGTCGAGTTTCAATTCGCGACGCACCGCCTGATGGAACAGATTGATCGCCTGCTCTTCGTTGAATACCGGAACAATCAGCGAAACTTTCACGTTTCACACTCCTGAAAAACGAAGTGTAGATGTTCGTCAGGCCGCCATCAGGGGGCGTTCTGGCGCGCGAACTGCCCGGCAGACCAACGGACATGCTGTCCCAATTCGTTCGCTATAGGCAACTGAGACATTCAGTAATATCCGTCTTTTGCAATTGCCCGCGAATCACGCCACCCTGCGCGCCGCCAATGTGCGGCGAATCTTTTGCTCGCCGGCCACTTCTTATCCACAACCCGTTCAAGAGCCACCGTCATGACGTTTGAACGCGATCACCGAATCGACTTTTTTCGTGGCCTGGCCCTGATCTTCATTTTCTGGGATCACGTGCCGCAAAACCCGCTCGCCCAGTTCACGGTGCGCAATTTCGGGTTCAGCGATGCGGCGGAGATTTTCGTGTTTCTGGCCGGGTACGCGGCAGTACTGGCCTACGGAAAGATCGCCCGGCGCGACGGTTTCATGGTCGCCACGGTAAAAATCCTGCGTCGCGCCTGGGTGCTTTATGTGGTGCATATCTTTTTGCTGGCGCTGTTGATGGGCATCGTGTTTTTCGCCAACAGTCACGTGGAAACCCGTGATCTGGTGCAGGAAATGGGCTTGCAGTATTTCCTCAGCAATCCGCAGCAGGCGTTGATGGATGAGTTGTTGCTGCGCTTCAAGCCGAACCTGATGGACCCGTTGCCGCTGTATATTTTGTTGCTGCTTGGCCTGCCGCTGGTGCTGCCGATGCTGCTGCGCAAGGCTAAATATGTGGTGGGGTTGTCGGTGGTTTTGTACCTGCTGGCGCCATGGCTTCAGTGGAACCTGGCGGGCACCGACGGTGGCGTGTGGTTTTTCAATCCTATGGCGTGGCAGCTACTGTTTATTCTCGGTGGCGCGGTGGCGATTCACGGGCAAAGGCCTCTGGTGTCGCAACCTCGAGCGCTGACTCGGCAGCCGGTTTTCATTGCAGCGCTGACCTATCTGATGGTGACAGGGCTGATCGCACTGTCGTGGAAATGGCCGAGCGTACATGACGCCTTCATGCCCCAATGGCTCGGCGAATCGCTCTATCCGATCAGCAAGACCAACCTCTCGCCGGCACGCCTGCTGCATTTCCTCGCCCTCGCCTACGTCACCGCGAGATTGTTGCCGGACACGGGCTGGACGCGACACTGGCTGGCGCAACAAAGCTGTCGCATGGGTCGTTATTCGTTGGAAATATTCTGCTTTGGCGTGTTGCTGGCGCCATTGGCAGACATGCTCAACGCCTTGGGCGGGAACACACTGGCGATACAGATATTCAGTGCACTGCTGGGGGTCGGGTTGATGGCATTGCTGGGGGTCTGGCTGGAGTTCAACAAGCGGTTGAATCGCTCGATTGTGGTGACGGCAGCTTAAGATCAAAAGCCCCGGTCATCTCGACCGGGGCTTTTTGTATTTCTGGCGTTACAGACTCAAGAAGCCGAACGCACCGCACCTTGCGACACATTGGTCGGTTGCAGCTTGAACACGTAGAACAACACCGTCAGCAGCACCAGGAAAGCAGGCCCGACATACAGTGCCACCCGAGTGTCCGGGAAGTACGCCATCAGGCCGACCACCAGCACCAAAAAGGCCAGTGCCAGGTAAGAACTGACCGGGTACAGCCACATGCGGTATTTCAGACCGGCCCGTTCGCTGGCGCTCAGGCCTTTGCGGAACTTGAGCTGGGCCAGCAGGATCATCACCCAGGTCCAGATCGCGCCGAAAGTGGCAATCGCGGTGACCCAGACGAAGACCTTCTCCGGCACCAGATAGTTAAGCAACACGCCCAACAGCAAGGCACCGATCGACAGCAGCAGCGCACGACGCGGCACGCCGTTGTTCGAGGTCTTGGCGAAACCGGCCGGGGCCTGGCCGTTCTGCGCCAGGCTGTAGAGCATGCGCCCGGTGCTGAAGATGCCGCCGTTGCAAGACGACAGCGCAGCGGTGATCACCACGAAGTTGATGATGCCGGCGGCGGTCTTGATGCCCAGACGCTCGAAGGTCATCACAAACGGGCTGCCCTGGGTGCCGATTTCATTCCATGGGTAGATCGACAGGATCACGAACAAGGCGCCAACGTAGAACAGCAGAATCCGCCAGAACACCGAGCCGATCGCATTGGGGATGGTCTTCTGCGGGTTCTTCGCTTCACCGGCAGTGAGGCCGATCATCTCGACGCCGAGGTAGGCGAACATCACCATTTGCAGGGACATCAACACGCCTTGCACGCCATTGGGCATGAAGCCGCCGTGAGCCCAGAGATTGGAAATCCCCAAGGCGACGCCGTCGTTACCGAAGCCAAAAGCGATCACGCCAATGCCGCCGACCACCATCGCAATGATGGTAACGATCTTGATCAGGGCGAACCAGAACTCGAACTCACCGAAGGCTTTCACCGCGATCAGGTTGATCGAGCCCATGCTGATCAACGCCGCCAGAGCCCAGATCCAGCGCGGCACGTCGGGGAACCAGACGCCCATGTACACCGCCACCGCGGTGATTTCCGCGACGCAGGTCACCAGCCACAGGAACCAGTAGTTCCAGCCGGTCAGAAAGCCTGCCAATGGGCCAAGGTAGTCTTGTGCATAACGGCTGAACGAGCCGGCGACCGGGTTGTGCACGGCCATCTCGCCGAGGGCGCGCATGATCACCAGGATCGCCAGACCGCCAATGATGTAGGAGAGCATGATGGCCGGGCCGGCCATTTCAATGGCCTTGGCCGAACCCAGGAACAGGCCGACGCCGATACAGGCACCGAGCGCCATCAAGC
The DNA here is from genome assembly GCF_019145235.1 of Pseudomonas farris. Lineage (GTDB taxonomy): Bacteria > Pseudomonadota > Gammaproteobacteria > Pseudomonadales > Pseudomonadaceae > Aquipseudomonas > Aquipseudomonas farris. Next base: position 507,480 of record NZ_JAHSTV010000001.1, read on the forward strand.
GAATATGCCGTTCGCCGAGTTCGCGTTTAAGCGGGCCGCCCTGAGCGGTCTCGCCGTGAGGCAGGTGATTGCCGACTGGCATAGGTACAACCTCGTCTTGTTATTGGATGTGACCACCGAGTGTCGAAGCACCGACCGATAGGCCAGCGCTTCTACGAAACCGGGCCTGCTTCATGGGCAGACACGTCTTGCAGGACCAAACCTGCAAGATCAGCGGGCATGCAGTATAAAAAGCTTCCAGCAGGGTTTTTCACTCTATAAACCACAACATTCAGCCATAACTCTCGGCAAAAGCGGGGTTTACGGAGTGGCATTACCTGACTTATGTAGGATTATTCGCCACTGAAACGGCGCGGAGTATTGCACAGCAATGGTGCATCGTCATGCCCCTACCTAGGCAGCATTTACCTCTTTGATGCGTCTAGCTCGGCTATTTCAGACGACGACCCCCTCTTGGTGAGGGGAGCTGTTGTGGCGAGGGGACTTGCCCCCGTTCGGCTGGGAAGCAGTCGCAAATCCGATACACGCGGCATGCCTGACACAACATCGAGGGTTCAAGTTTCGGGGGACTGCTGCGCAGTCCAACGGGGGCAAGCCCCCTCGCCACAGCAAGCCCCCCCTCACTACAAATATCGGTCCGTCCATGCATCACTTACTACTTCACAATTTTTTCACCAACGCCAACCACCGTCTAAGCTTCAGACAAGTCCGATCAATCTGCGTGAATGGATCAGTCGACTATGGGCGCTTTGTGGCAAACCGATTCGAGTAAAACTGTGGTTCCGACTGAACGAGTGGATGAAGCGCCTTTACCTGAGAAACCCCGTCGTTCCCGACACGGCTGGGGGGCTTTCTGGTTGCTGCTGTTGATTATTCTGATTGTCCTCGGCCTCGCCGCGGCCAAGGAAATGCGCACTTCCAAGTTTCAGGCCCGGGAACTCAGTAAATATGCCGCCTCGCTGAAGTACGAGCTGCAGCCCGGCCCTAGCGATGCGATTCGCTACCCTGGCGCGGGCCCGTTCGATCAGCGTTTGGGTTACAGCACCCTGGATGAATTTCTGCCGCGCCTGCTCAAGCGCAACTACGTGGTGTCGGCACAAACCCGCTTTTCCCCGGCGCTGATGAAGTACAGCGACAGAGGCTTTTTCGTGCCTTATGCAGAAAAAATCCAGGCCGGGCTGTCGATCACCGATTGCCGCGCGGCACCGCTGTACCAGTTCAAATACCCACAACAACTCTATTCGAGCTTTGCGGCGATCCCTCCGGTAGTGGTCAGCAGCTTACTCTTCATCGAAAACCGCTTTTTGCTCGATCCCCGCCAGCCTTTGGCCAACCCGGCCGTTGACTGGCCACGGTTCGGCATGGCGGCGTGGTCCCAGGTGGCCAAGTTGTTGCGCCTGCCAGGCCAGTCGGCGGGCGGCAGCACGCTGGCCACTCAGCTGGAGAAATATCGACACTCGCCCGATGGCTTGACGGTGTCGGGCGCGGAAAAGATCCGGCAAATGATTTCCGCCAGCGTGCGGGCCTACCAAGCGGGCCCGGAGACCCTCCAGGCCCGGCAAAATGTGATTCGCGATTACCTCAACAGTGTTCCGCTGTCGGCGGTGCCAGGCCACGGTGAAGTGCATGGCATGGCTGAAGGCTTGCGCGTCTGGTACGGCGCCGACTTCAACAAGGCCAATGAACGGCTGGCCAGCCCGGACACGGATCCGAAAAGTCTGTCGGAAAAAGGCCTGGCCCTGCGTGAAATGCTGTCACTGATGATCGCTCAACGTCGCCCTTCCCATTACTTGACCAAGGGCCGTGATGAATTGGCCAGTCTCACCGACAGCCATATTCGGCTTCTGGCTCAGAATGGCGTGATCGATGCACCACTCGCGACGGCGGCATTGGCCAGTAAAGTGACTTACCGCGACTGGGCCACCCAGCCCACCATTCAACCCATCGAAACCAACAAGGGCATCAGTGTGGCGCGCAGCCGTCTGGGCGGATTGCTCAACCGTCCGCTGTATGACCTCGACCGCCTCGACCTGTCAGCCACCAGTACGCTGCAAGGCGAGTTGCAAACCCAGGCCACCGCGTACCTCAAGCATTTGGCCGATCCAACCTATGCAGCGGAAATCGGCCTGATTGGCGAACGCCTGCTCACGCCCACCAGTACCGCGCAGGTGCGTTACAGCTTCACCCTGTTCGAACTGACGCCGGACGGCTCGCGGGTGCGGGTGCAGACCGATAGCACCGACCAGCCGTTCGACATCAATGAAGGCAGCAAGCTGGAACTGGGCTCCACGGCAAAAATGCGCGTGCTCACCACATACCTGCAAATCATCGCCGAGCTGCACGATAAGTACGCAGCGATGACCGTCCCTGAATTGAAAAAAGTCGAGGTCCCGGACCAGGACCGTCTAAGCCGCTGGGCCGTCGATTACCTGATGCAGAACAAAGACCGCAATCTGCCGAACATGCTGAATGCCGCGCTGGATCGCAAATACTCCGCCAGCCCTGGCGAGGCTTTTTTCACCGGTGGCGGGCTGCATACCTTTAATAACTTTCGCAAGGAAGACAACGGCCGCCTGCCGACCCTGCGCGATGCCATTCGTGAGTCGATCAACCTGCCGTTCATTCGGCTGATGCGTGACCTGGTGCGCTACACCACCTATTCCGGTCCCAACAACAGCGCCGAATTGCTCAAAGATGATCGCGACCCTCGGCGTCAGGAATACCTGGCCTCATTCGCCGACAAAGAAGGCACCTCGTTCCTGCTGAAGTTCTGGAAGAAATACCGCAACAAGGACACCCAGGCGCGGCTCGAGACCTTTCTCGACGGCATGCGCCCGACGCCGATTCGCATGGCCGCCGTGCATCGTTATCTATTCCCCCAGGCCGACCAGGAAAGCTTCAACACCTTCGTGCGCTCGCACCTCAAAGGCGCCAAGCTCAATGAAAAACTGACTGACGAACGCCTCGAACGCCTCTACCTGAGTTATGGCCCTGGCAGCTATGACCTGCCAGACCAGGGCTTCATCGCCAAGGTTCACCCGCTGGATCTGTGGTTGATCGGCTACTTGCTGAACAACCCCGACGCCAAGTTCAGCCAGATTGTCAAAGCCAGCCAGTTCGAGCGCCAGGAAGTCTACAGCTGGCTGTTCAAGAGTCGGCACAAGGGTGCCCGCGACAGCCGAATCCGCACCATGCTGGAGATCGAGGCGTTCCTCGACATTCACCAGCGCTGGCAGAAGGTCGGTTATCCGTTCGATCATCTGGTGCCCTCGCTGGCCACCGCCATCGGCAGCTCCGGTGACCGTCCGGCGGCATTGGCTGAACTGATCGGCACCATCCTCAACGACGGTGTGCGCATGCCGACACTGCGTATCGACAGCCTGCACTTTGCGGATAATACACCGTACGAAACCAAACTGATCAATGACCCGGATGTCGGCAAACGGGTAATGCCTTCCGAGGTGGCAACGGCCATGCGCGAGGCTTTGTCGCAAGTGGTGGATGCCGGCACGGCCAAACGCGTGGCGGGCAGTTTCAAACTGGCTGACGGTAGCCCGTTGGCCATGGGCGGCAAAACCGGTACTGGCGACAACCGCATTGAGGCCATCGGTTCCGGCGGGCGGATTCTCAGCTCGAAATCGATCAACCGCACAGCGACTTTCGTGTTCTACATTGGCGACCGGCATTTCGGTACCCTCACCGCCTATGTCCCCGGGCGCACGGCCGAGAATTTCAAATTCACTTCGGCGTTACCTACGCAAGTGCTCAAGGGCATGGCGCCGATTCTTTCGCCTTACCTGCAACCCGGCACTCATACGTTGTGCCAGGGCACGGTGACAACGGCTGAACGCTAACGGGGCGTTTCAGCCGCTGTTTCAAGCGTGGTGTTAACTATGTATTTTTCGCTCTTGATTATTGAAAGCATCGCGTCGTAAACGCTGCCCGAATCCTGCTTATATTTGCGCTTTTTTCAGCGCTCCCCCTTGCCTAGTCTGGTCGTCCCATCATGGATGACTGGACGATAAACCCATGCCGATTACCCCGCTTACACCTGAAAGTACTCATCACGAATTAATCCGCAATGCCATCCCCTCGTGGCTCACCGATGCATCATTGCAACGCGTCAGTGCGCTGAAAACTGTCAGGCTGAATCTTCCCGACTGGCACAGATCCGCCTCGGCAGCCGAACACCAGCGCTTGAAGGAAGACATCAAAGATCATTGGGTCGCGCAGAACAGCGTGGACAAGGCACTCAGCGAACTGCAAGACGTTTACGCCTTCGCTGAACCGATTCTGAAAAAAGCCCTGAAAGACCGATTCGGCCTGGAAGAAGATGTGAAGGAAACCTGGCTGCGCCTGTATGCGCCAGTGAAAACGTCTTGGTGGGTGCATGACTTCGCGTCCGGCACTCAAAGCCGCACGGTGTCCCTGCTCGATGCGGCGCTGCACAACTTTTCGAGCAGCGAAATCTTCACCACGGATTCCGAGTTCATTACCCGCCCAGACAACCGGGGGCATTTCAGAACAAAACCCATCAAGCACAAAATGCGCATCGATCAGTTCAAGACACTCTGTCGCGATCTGAACCTCGGTGCTCAATACGAACGACATCTCAAATCATTTCTGCTACCGGCCGACAGGTTGGCCAGCAATGTACTGCGCTACCGGGTCACTCAAAGCCAGAAAAGTGCATTAAAAGCTGCCGCGCGCATGGCACTGATGAAAAAAGACCTCAGCCAACACGCCTACGCCGTTGTACAGGGCATGCTCAATGAGCAAAAAAAACCGACATGGAACGGTAAAGCCGTCAGCTACTACAACCTGGCGATGATGGACGCTGCCCTGACCGGCATCGTGTTGATCACAGCCGATGTGCTCACCAGCAAAGTCCCCGAGCCACTGATTGCCTATGTCCCCAACGACCCCGAACATCCGCTCAAGGAATACCCTTCATCCATCGAATTCATGGCCGAGCTGACTCGCCAGTTACGGGATGATCCAGCCTCGCCAACACCGGGATCAGGACGCTATCAAACATTTTTCAGTCAGTTCATTGCTCACTCGCAGCGCGGTGCTTTTTTCGCCAGGCTGAACGCACGTTTGAGCCAAGTGAAATGGCACCAGGCTGCCCCCGGCCCGAACACGCCGAGCTGGCGAGAGACACCGGTGGACAACCCGAACCTGCAGTTCAGCCTGTCGAAGATCGAGGATGATCGCCAGACCCGCTTCGACGGCGAGCTGTGGAAGTACCTCTACCAGGAGAAGCTGAACAAGATTCTCAATGACGCGCGAGACATCGTGATTTCCACCGACTATGCCGATCGCATGGCGCGCTGGGCCTGGTGGGACAATCTGGAAAAAATGCTCTCGGATATTCTCAATGTCGCGTTGCTGGTGGCGACTCCCTTGGTGCCCGGCCTGGGCGAACTGATGCTGGCGTACACGGCATATCAACTGACGGATGAAGTGGTCGAGGGCATTGTCGACCTGGCCGAAGGCCATTTGGCCGAAGCCGGTGAACAAGCCATCGGCGTGCTTGAAAGCATTGTTCAGCTGGGCGCTTTCGCCGCGGGTGCAGCAGTGGGCAAGCTGGCGAACCAGAAGCTTTCGTCGTTTGTCGAAGGGCTGAAACCGGTGCAACTGGCCGATGGCAAGACCCGCTTGTGGAACCCGGATCTCGCGCCCTATCAACAACCACCCAGCGTGGCTTTGCCCAGCGACACCCGGCCGGATACGCTCGGCCTGTATCAGCACCAGGGCAAGCGCCTGCTACCGCTGGATGGTCAATTGTTTGAGGTGGAAAAAGCCCCGGACAGCGACCAGCACCGCATCAAGCATCCGCAGCGCCCCGATGCTTATGGTCCGGCGCTCACCCACAACGGTGAAGGCGCCTGGATCAGCGAAACGGAAAACCCGCGCAGTTGGGAAGGCACGACATTGATGCGTCGCATCGGTCACCGCGTCGACACGTTTACCGACACGCAGCTGGAACAGATTCGCCAGATCAGCGGCACCGATGAAACCGTGTTGCGCAGGGTACACGTTGAACGCGCCCCGTCCCCCGCACTGCTGACCGATACCTTGCAGCGCCTCGGCGCATCCGCAAAAGTCGCCGAAGTAGTATCCCCCGACGTCACCCTGCTGCTCATCGACTTCCCCGACCTCCCCACACCTGTTGCGGAAAAAATCATCAAGGGCGCCACACTCCAAGAACAACAACAGATGACGCAACAACGACGTCTGCCGTTGCGCCTGAAAACCCGGGCACGGGAGCTTCAGTTCGAGACGCAATCGGTTCGGGCTGCCCAGGGCCTGTACCAGGATGCTTTGATCAACATTGATACCGAACGCCTGCTGCTGGGGACGTTGCGAACCTACACCGACACATTCGGCGACTTGCGCATTGAAATTCGTGAGGGTGCATTTGATGGGGAGCTTCGTTGCAGTGCGGGCCCCGAGGATGCGACGCAGGTTCGGGTATTGATTCGAAACGAGGCAGGAAAGTACCGGGTACGGGATGCCTCGGATCAACCGATCCATGAGGACGAGGGTTTTCTCGAAGCGATCCTGCATGCCATGGGCAGGGATCGACAAAATGCGTTGGGCTATAAACCGGGTGACGCCGAGTCCTTCAGGCAGTGGGTCATTGCCAAGACCGCCCCGCCCAGCGAACGTCGGACGCTGCTCGCCCGCCCCCCCGTTCGCCCCGTTGCCGAGCACGAAACCCTGTTGCTGGTACGCGGCGGCTGGCTGAGCAAGGATGGCGAGACGGTGCATGATCGTATTCGCGATCAGTACCCGCATTTCAGTGAGCGCGAGGTCGATGTGTTCGCCAACGCGCTGATCGAAAAGGGTGAGCCGCTGAAAGCCATGGAGCAGGAAGAAGACGATCTTGATGAACTGCGGGTGATCCTGAACCGTTGGGAATACCAGCAACCACAATACTGGGGCCCGGATCGCCAGGGTTTCATGAACGGTGGCGGGCAGCACATTTCCCGACGCCTCATTGAGTGTTTCGAGCGCAAAAACCTGGAGCTCGGCAACCGCACCGACCCTGCCCACTATGCCCTCGACCTTTCCCGAGAATTGTGGCCGGTGGATCTGGAAACCTGGTGGTCGAAACGCCCGGAACTGAAGAAGTTTCTCAATCGAATCACGGTCCTGAAGCTCGACAACACGCGGTTCGGCAGCGAGCCGAATGGCCTGTTGAAAGACTTCCCCAACCTTCGAGAACTCAGCGCCAAAAACTGTGAACTGACTCAACTGCCCTACGGCATCGGCCAGTTGCGCAGGCTGGAACGTCTGCGACTGAGCAGCAACCGCATCGTGCTGGACGCGCCGGCGGTTGAGCAGCTGAGAAACCTGACCTACCTGGAGATCCTCAGGCTTGAGGATAATCCCCTGGGCAGGCTGCCGGACATCGGGCGCATGCCCAGACTGAAGGTCGTGGCCCTGAAAAATACCGGGCTCAGTACTTGGCCGGAAGGCACATTGGCCAAACCCCGCCCACGCGGTTTCTTTATGGACCTGCGCGAAAACCCGATCGATCAGCTCCCCGACGTGGTATCCGGCTCGCCGGATGCATGGGTGGTGGCGCGTACACGTCTGGATGTCGGCCAATTGAACGAGGTGCATCAGGTAACTTATCAGGCACTGCGCCGATCCGTGCAGTTGCCTGCCGAACCTGTCGAACCCTCAAGCACGCTGGTCCCACCGATGATCAGTTCGACTTACAGCGCCTCGCACTGGAACGACGTGCCAGGCTGGGGGGTGGATCGAGCCACCTTATGGTCTGAGCTGCTCGACGAACCCGATGCCCAACGGTTCATGGCCGTGCTGATCGACACCCAAAACTCGGCCGACTATCGGGCGGGCGGCCAGGCTCAGGCGCAACTGTTGCAGCGCGTATGGCGGATGCTCGACGCCGTGCATATCGATGCCCGGCTCAGGGAGAAGCTGTTCACCATGGCCATCGCCCCGGTCGATTGCGCCGATGCCGGTGCACAGTTGTTCAATCACATGGGCATCAATGTGCTCGCCTCCGAGGCGTATTCGTATTCCACCGATACCCCGCAACTGGAACGATCGCTGGTAACCCTGGCCAAAGGCGCCGCGCGCCTGGAGTGGGTCAACGATATTGCCCGGGCCGATATTGGCGGTCGCGACAGCAACCCTGACGATGTCGAAATCTATCTGGCTTACCAGACGGGTCTGGCACAACGCCTGAGCCTGCCTTGGCAATCCGAAAGGATGCTTTACCGAGATGTGTCAGGCGTCACCGATGCCATGATCGACCAGGCCGGTGACACGGTATTGGAACTGGAGGAAGGCGATGGTCTGGTGAACAAAATGCTTGAACAGGATTTCTGGGAACAGTATCTGCACGAAACCTGGCCAGTGCGGATTGAAACCAACAAGCGCCTGTACCTGAATAAATCCGAACAGTTTGTGTCGTTGCGCAGTGTCCAGCGGGAATGGGCCGACGCCACGCAGTTGAGCGACACCCAGCGTGCCGTGCTGAGAAACCGGCTCAAAGAACGGATGAACGATCTATCGGTGCCAGAGACTGTAGTGTTTGCCGATGAGCCGATAAGCGATGTCATCTTCGACCGGTGGCTGGTCGACATGGGCGATGAGGAAAAAGAACTGTCGAGGCGTCTGACCCGCGAAGCATTGAGAAGAGCCGGGCAGTAAAACGGCCACGCTTCAAGTTGCAAGATGAAGTCTGACGGCGGAACCGCCGTCAGACTGACGTTAACCATCTACCGGCCCCATTCTTCAACGAGCCCCTCATTACCCATCTCGAACAAGGCGAATACGTGTTGGTGTCATTCGTGGGACATATTCGAGATCAGGGCGCGACAGCATTGAAAATCAGCTGGACATTTCCATAGTAAGTGCCCGGTTTGTAGCCACCGGCAGGCACTTTCGGTCGTATCTCCAGGGGAAAGCGGCCGCCCGCCATCGCTTGCGCCGCCGACACCACTTCCCGGGATTGCGGATCGTGGCTCAGCTCATGGCCGTTGAAGCTGACCCGCAAGTAGATGTTCTGATCGTCATGCCCATTGGACAAATAGGGTTCGCTCTCCAGTCGTGCCTCAATGGCACTGGTGTCGTGTTTGACATCGAAGTTTTTGCGCAGCCCGCCCAGGGTTGAAGTGTGGATGTTCCAGGCCAGAATCTGCTCCCGATGAATCCAGTCCGTCTCGGCCGGGATCACGTAAAACCCCAGCGTCGGAATATTCACCGACACTTCGAACGTGTGTTCTTCCCGCGCCGCGAACGCCGACGCACTCATCAGTGCCACGCTGCCCATCCACAGGACGATGGCCGCTTGCTTGATCATGTCAGATACCTGTTGCGTCAAAAAAAGGCCACGAGCGCCAGCGGCTACCCGCGTGGTCGAAGGTCACCGGCCGGCGATGTGCAACGCCTTTTTCGAGCCGCCCTCGATCAGGTTGAAGCGGTACTCACGCCCCGGTTTCTTGTCGAACTCAAACGTCTTGCCCGCCAGCACGTGGTGCTTGGTAGTGGGCTCGCAGTCGGTTTCGTTTTTGCGCGAGCAGTTACGGAACTCATCGATCACCACCACCGTGTTGCCGTTATTGCGCAGCCTGTAACGTTCGGCGCTGTCGTCGACCACACTGTCATAGCGACTGTTCTGCGGCCGGACGAAGAACACCGTGCCGAAACCGGTCATAACGTTAACGCCTGCCGACAGGGTCTTTTTGTAGTCCTCGCGCTCCTCGCTGGACATCGCGAACTCGTCTTCCTTTTCCGGCACCACTGGCACGAAACGCACACGAAAATAGCGCTCGGTTTCCCGCTCTCCCATGGCCAACAGACGCGTGCCCTGCATGCCGGTGGCCGGGATGATCAAACGCGCCGGGCTGGCCATCAGCCCGTCGCGAGCGCTGGCATCGGCCTGAGCCTTGACCGGCACTTCGCGAGGCGTGCCATCCGCGTCGTAGATGATTTCCAGAATATTGACCTTGACGAAGGCCGTGCTGTCGCCGCTGTTGAATACGCGCTTGAGGTACGTGCTCTTATCGCCATCCAGATAGTCGTAAACCGTTCCCACATTGATTTGCGGCCCGGCCTGAATCGCCAGAGAAAATCCGCCCAAACCCAACAGTGCCCACAGACGTTTCATACCCTTGAACCTCATACTATTGAACACAACGCTGGCTCGAATAATCGATGCGCAGCCCATCAGATTTCCGAGTCCCAGATCACCGTCACCCTGCCCGAATAGCTGCCGCCGCTACCGGGCTCCAGCATGAACTCCATCTGGTTTTGCGGAATTTCGAAATGCAGAACTCCGGGTGCTCTATCGACATAGAAGCCGGGTTGAAACTGTTGTGCATTGGCCGCTCCCGCTCTCAGGCGCTGGCGCTTGACGGGTAGTCCGGCAAAATCGGTCAGCCCATTGGGCAGGCTGACACTGACCTGCAACTCAACCGATTTTTTCGAGACCGGGTCTTTAATCATGCAGTCGTAAGAGAACCCCGCAATCTCACACTCCAACTGCATCTTGAAGCGCGAAGACGCCGAGATATTGAAGGTCTGATCGCGGAACAAACGCACGGGCCGGCGCCCGGCTTGCAGCCAGCTTTGCCAGCCACCGGCCGGTACCAGATCGATTTTTTCGCCACCGGGAGGGATATCGACCTTCAGGGTGTGCTGCACGTCGAGATTGAAGTTCAGGGTCAATGCAGAATCATCGGGTTGCATTACATCACCCATGTCGAAATCCTGATTCGGCCCGACGCCAAAGGTAATCGATCCGTTGTAAGACCCACTCTGCATAGTCAGTGGGTTCGGCGTTATCAATTGATAACCGAACACGAAGTACAGGTATCGAAAGGACAGTGGTATCTCGAACAAAGGTTGCTTTGAACACACCCCCGCGCCGAGGGGCACTTTCCAGAAGCTGTTGAAACCAATATTACCCACGGTCGACCACCCGACTCCCTGACAGGGTGGAGGGGCATACATCCAGGATCCGCCGTTCCAAAGCCTGTCCCATCCAGGCCCGCCCGCCACCCCGGTCAATTCGGCGACCGACACCGGTAGCTGCGACTCATGTCCGATTCCCGCAATCCGGACCTTGACGGTCTGGACTTCTCCGGATGAGTGGGTAACCTGCACATCCCGCCAGTCCGAGGGCACTTTGGCCATTCCACCTTGCCGAGGATCGACATGATTGGCACGGATCGGTGCATTAGCAGTAAATGAAATCGGCGCAATCAAACTGAATAGACCCTCCGACTCACAGGCCCTTGGCACCTGAAGACAGAAACCCTGAGACGGCGTTTTATTCACGAATTCATTTTTATGCGGAGCCGCCGAGTCCGGCGAAAACGTAGCGTCAATGTTCAAGACAGCGGCATTCACCGGTAATGAACTCAATCCACACAACGCTGCCAGCGGCATCGCGCGACTGAGGTTTTTTCCAAGCCTGGTCAATATCTTCATGTCAGTCAGCTCGCCGTAGCGTCCTTGAAAGTAGCGTCTGCCAAGGTGTCCGGTGAACAACGCAAATCACCGATCATCAGCACATCGTTTTCACTGCGGTGCTTATCCACATCGAGTCGGAACTGACACAGCAACTGGTCGGCATAACGAACGTCCAGGGTGGGAGAGCCGGCATTCATTTCCATCGAGAAGAACCCATCGACCTCACTGACCCCACGGCTGGCGTGGTTGATCACGTGGTAGCCCTTGAGCGGCTGGCCTTGTGCGTCGAGCAGACGGCCCAGCACGGTGAGGGTTTTCATCACTCGCACCTTGCGGTACTCGACGCCGCCCTTGTTCAGGTGATAGCGGGTACGCGCCGGTTCGATGCTGGCCGCCGGCGCGTGATTGCCTTCGAAGTCGAAGCTCACCGAGCCGTTTCTGTAGGCGGTAATCGGAATGAAGTTGCGCCCTGGGCGCAACGCCGCGCTGCCACCGCTCAAATCATCGGCGCGCAAGGCAATGCCATCGATATCGGACTCGACATCGACGATCATCCCGGCACCACGACCCTGATGCTGGCTGGTCAACGTCATGCGTTGGCCTCCAACGATCAGCGTGCTGTCCAGATTCAGGCCACCGGTGAAGTTGCCGTTATAAGACGAGCGCTGGACGAAGCCGTCGCCATTGACCGCGTCAGTACGAAAGTTCGCCAGGCTCGATAGACCAATGCCGTAAGTGTCGGTGAGCGCCGTCACCGAGACGTTCTGCAAAACGTGGTCCCGCAGGGTCTTGCGGTAACCGATCGAGGCGTTGTTGTCGCGGCTGCCATTCCGGGCAGTGCGGGTGCCGATGCTGCCGGAGACCTGCTGGTCCGGCCCGCCCAGCGCCATGTTGATACTCAGGTCGACCCCGCGATTGCGCGCATCGCCACTGCTGTAACTGCCAGGACGATCAAACAGCGACAGGCGCCAGTTGGCGTCGCTGCCGAACATCACAGTGCGTTGCGACCAGCCCAGATCCACCCCCACGCCTTCGGTGTTGCCGTCACTGTGGGACACCCGGGCATTGAGTGAACTCTTGCGGCTGATGCGATGGTTCAGCGCCAGCGATGAATTGCTGGTCTGGCCGGTGAACACATTGCGCTGACGTACCCGAGTACCATCAGGCAGCGTGTCGTAACTGTTGCGGGTGTCGAGCCAACTGCGGTTGTGGCTGATCACCAGGCTGCCGGAGCCATAGTTGTAGAGCCCCTGCAGATCGGCGCCGGTGCCGTGATCTTCGGTCTGGTAAAGATTGGCATAGAGGCTGGTGCTGTTCGCCAACGTCCAGTCGATGGAACTGCCGTATTGCAGTTTTTCGCGCACCTGACGGGCCGACAGCCCGAGAATCACTCTCGGGTGCAGCAGGTAGTTGAGCGACGCGCCAGCAGTCGAATCGCCGCTGGTCTGTTGATCCCAGTTGCTGAGCAGTTTGGTTTCCTGCCCGGCGAACAGGTTGTAGCGCCAGCGCTCATCAAGGTTGCGCCAGTTGTTCGGTTTGTAGATCAGCTCCTGAGTACTCGAGGTGGTTTGACCGTCCTCGATCAGCCGCACTTCCACCTCGTAAATGCCACCGGGCAACGGGCGAGTGTCGAGGGTTTGCAAACCGGCAGGCACCGATTGGGTATTGATCAACAGGCCATCGCGGAAAATCTCCACGGACGCCTGACGGTTCGCCGTCACATAAACCGGGTACACGCTGGGCCGGGAACTGTCGATCGCCAGGCTGTCGGAACTGCCGTACATCAAGCCGACGGCTGTGTCGGGACTGGTGCCGAACGAACGGGGCTGGCGCGTCAGGCCTTCGGAATTGGGGGTGAAGTAGCCCAGGCGAACGAAACTGCCGGGCAATTCACGCTGGGTGTAGAGCTCGTGAACTGCGTGATAAAGCTTCTCGTCCGGCCCGCCGAGGCGAGCCAGTTGCATATTGAACGTCTGGCTCCAACTGCCCAGGCTGGCGCTGGCTTCGAGGCCGAAACGACCGCCCAGATCCTGATCCTGTCCCCCATTGAGGTTGAGCTGGTTGCGCACCATCAGGCCGCTGCTGCCACCTTCGGGTTGGTCGTAGTAACGCTTGGCCTCCAGATCGCGCTCAGCGTTTTCGGTGACGATCGATACCAATGAATTTTCGAGGTTGTAGTGAACCGCCAGCATTTGCTCCGGGCATTGACCTGTGCAGCTGCCCAGCGCCACACCGGGTTTGAGGATATCGGCCCAGGTCTCGCGCTCACTTGCGCCGAATCGGCTTTCGCTGGTATCGGTGAAATCGAGCAACGTCACGCGGTCATCACGGGACAACACAACCATTGCCTCGCCGAGCGGTTGTTGATCGAGCTCTACCCGAACCGCCAGCGGAACATCAAAGAAATGCTCCTCAAACTCTGCCGGCAAGCCTTTGGCCTGAGCCAGCAAACTTCGCGGCGTATCAACGGAAGTGGGCGCCGCAAATGCACTGCTACATAACAGCAACGCAAGCGCTGCCGCGATGGGCGTCATCGGGAACATGAACAGGTACTCTGATTACGAAGAAGTTGAATCCCGACCGACAGATGGAAGCATGCCGGCCGGTCACGTTACTTAAGCAAGTAAGCGCTTATGACTCCTGATCAAGTTCAAAGAGCAACAGGGGGAACAGCGTCGAACGTCATGGTGACTGCGCCGGTGTAATACCCTGGCGCAATATTGGGGCTAATAGCCTTGATATTGAGTGGGGCACGGAAGTTGACGTTCGACTCGGTCTCGCCAACCACCATTTGCGGAGTCGTGGAGAGGACTACACCATTAACCGCCACTTGCAGATTGATCGCGCTAGAACCAGAGTACAGCTGCGGTACGCTTTCAAGGCTGGCATGCACAGACCCATTATTGTTGATCATGTCAAAGAAGCCGTTGACCTCGCCCATTTTTCCGGTAGTGGGCCTATAGCTCATGTCCTGATCCTTGTTGACCAGGTCCGGATCGGCCGGGACTACATAGAAGCCGTTGCCCGGCACATCAGCCACCAAGCTGATCGAGTGACGGGCTTCACTCGCGGCAAACACGGCGGAAGAACTCAGAGCCAAAACAGCCAGTGGAGCGGCAATCGCGAATTTTTTGAACATCATTCAGTACCTGTCTTCTTGAAAGGATCGATTCATTGAAAATCCACACAACGCACACCGGTAAGGGCTCGTGTTGATTTGAACTTTCAACGCCGAGGCATGATCGGCTGTTCGCTCTGGAAAGTAAGCAAGTAACTTCCGATGATCACGTAGTTAAACACCCTCATGACAAGCAAGAAAAAAGAACAAAAAATCAAAATACAAAACATCGACTGTAAGTTATGCCCTACATACAGTTTTATTAAAAAAACCATACAGCAGTTTTAACTATACAACACGGGACTTCAGGGCTTTTAGAATAGAGGGTACGACACTAATAGAGCGATAACTTTAACTTTCAAGTCCTGTTTCCGGAAGAAAAAGTCAGGTTGCCAACCCATGCACCGCTTGTCGGCCGACTGAACGGCTCCCAAAAAACGTCTTGCTCGCTCCATAAGATATATCTTAAGTTGTATCTAAACACGACGAGAGAAAGCAAAAATGAGAGACCATCATTCCCCCCACCGCGAACACGGCGACGGCCGCGACGGCTTCGAGAAACGTCCGGGACCCGGCCGCGAGCGCGGTGGACGCGGACCACGGGTGTTCGCCCCCGGTGACCTGAAATTGTTGCTGCTGGCGCTGATCGCCGAGCAGCCGTGTCATGGCTATGACCTGATCCGCCAGATCGAAAGCATGTTCGACGGCGCCTACAGCCCCAGCCCCGGCGTGATCTACCCGACCCTGACCTTCCTTGAAGAAAGCGAAATGATCCTGGGCGATGCCGAAGGCGGAAAAAAACGCTACAGCATCACCGACGCCGGACGTCTGTCTTTAAGTGAACAAGCGATTGCCCTGGATGGCGTGCGCATGCGCATCGAGGTCAGCAAGCGCTCGTTGCGCGGCCATGACCGCCCGGCCGAAATTCACGAAGCGGTGCACAACCTGCGCCATGCCTTGCAAATGCACCATGGTCGCTGGAGCCCGGAAGAAATCCTGCGGGTACGCGACCTGCTCAACAACACGGCCAAAGCCATCGTCGACGGCCCCGCCGTTCAACCCGTTCAACCCGTTCAGGAGAACGCCGAATGACCGACGTTATCGTGCCATCCCAATCCATTCACCGTGTCAGCCACGAGATCAAACGCCGTCGTCTGGAAGTACTGCGAGTGGTCGACCTGACCCCGCGTATGCGCAGGATTACCCTGGGTGGCCCAGAGCTGGCTGGCTTCGTCAGCCTCGGAACGGACGACCACGTCAAACTGCTGTTCCCCCAAAACGCAGCGGAACAAGCGGCATTGGAAACGCTGGTTCTTGGGGCTGGCAAAGACAACGGGCCCATGCCCGCAATGCGCGACTACACGCCTCGTCGTTACGATCTGGATACCCTGGAATTGGACATCGACTTCGTGCTGCACGGCGATGGCCCTGCCTCGACCTGGGCCGAGCAGGCCAAACCCGGCCAGTTCCTGCACATCGGCGGGCCTCGGGGCTCGATGATCGTGCCGGACATCTTCGACAGCTACCTGCTGATCGGCGACGAAACCGCCCTGCCCGCCATCGCCCGCCGCCTTGAAGGCCTGGCCGCCAATCGGCGTGCACTGGTGATCGTGGAAGTGGAAAACGGCGCCGAACAACAACGCCTGGAAAGCGCAGCACAGGTCAATGTGATCTGGGTATTGCGAGAAGGTGGCAGGAATAACCTGCTGACCACCGTGCAACAGATCGAGGTGCCCGATGGCAATCTGTATGCGTGGGTGGCGACTGAGTCCAAAGTATCGCGGCAGATCCGCCGGGTATTGCTCGATGAGCATGGCCTGGACGAGCAGTTTGTGAAGGCTGTCGGTTACTGGCGACTGGACGACAGTGACGAGGAGTAACCACAAATCGAAATGTGGCGAGGGGGCTTGTCGGAACGCCGCACCGCCCCGTTCGGCTGCGAAGCAGTCGCAAAATCAGCAAACTCGGTGTGCCGGTTAAAACTCCGTTGCAGGTTTAGCGCCGCTACGCAGCGCAACGGGGCAAGCCCCCTCGCCACAAAGCTCCCTCGCCACAGTCAGTGTTCACTTCCGCCCCGTGCGCCACCGATCCAGCCCAACCACCAGCAGCGCAATCAGCACAAACCCCGCCAACAATCCTCCCGCATTCACAAACACCTGTGGATAACCCAGCTTATCCACATCAATGAATGGATACGGATAAACCGCCAGCAGATGCCCACGCCATAACGCATAGCCGAAGTACACCAACGGATAGATCACCCATAGCGCAATGTGCCGCAGCCGCAACGTGCCTTTGGGCACACAGAGCCACCAATAAACCAGAAACAGCAGCGGCATGACGTCATGCATCAGCTCATCGGCCAGCCATTGCCAGCCTTCGGGATGCCACAAATGGCGTAATAACAGGCTGTACGCCACACCGACCACGGCGATGCTCACCGCAATTCCACTGCTTACCCACGGCTGCAAAAACCAGCGCCGCGCCGCCGATTCGCGGGACGTCAGTTCACAGGTCAGAACCACCGCCACCAGCGTATTGGTCAGCACGGTGAAAAAACTGAAAAAACTCATCAGCCCGCCCAGCAGACTGGCCGCAACACTCCAGCGTAAGTAGAGAATCAGGTACAGCTGAATGGTTAATCCCGCCCAGCCCAGAATCGCCGCCACGGCAACACAACGACGCCTCGCGGCAGAACCTGGCGCCGAGGGTATGACCATGCTCAGACCGGTCGCTTGGTGCGCATCAACTTCACGTACAGGCGTTCGACCTTCTCCCGCGCCCACGGGGTTTTGCGCAAGAAAGTCAGGCTCGACTTGATGCTCGGGTCACTCTTGAAGCAGCGGATATCGATGCGCTCGGCCAGCCCCGACCATTCATAGTGTTCAACCAGCGCGTTGAGGATCTGTTCCAGCGTTACGCCGTGCAGCGGGTTGGTGTTCTGTTCGGTCATGCCGGGCCTTCGAGCGAAGTGGGAATTGGAAGCCGCGCACCTTAGCCGAGGGCTTCGTTGGGGGGAAGCTATCTGTGTGCTCTCTGTTAAATGTAGGTGACCTTGAGAAGATCGCAGCCTTCGGCAGCTCCTACGCAGCGATGTGTTTCTGCACACTATTACCAAATCCGAAATGATCCATGTCAGTAAAAGCCCTTTCTCTATGTGTAACAGATCATTATCCTTACGCCCGTCCAGCTGAAACGCTTCTCCCCTGCTTCATCCCTGCTGCGTTCAGTTCACCCCCTTTAGAAAAAGACCAAGAATTTCTTCTCTATGCCTGATTTTCAAACTCCGCGAGACAGCGCTGTCTTATCCCCTGTGGCCAATCGAAAAGCCCTGAACCTGATCGGCGGTTTCACCGCGTTGAGCCTCGCCACCTGCACCCAGGCTGCGCCGGCCTTCGATAGCGATTCGCCGTGGATGCTCGGTGACTGGAACGGCACGCGCACCGAACTTTCGGAAAAGGGCTACGACTTCAAGGTCGATTACACCGGTGAAATGGGCAGCAACCTGCACGGCGGCTACGACCATGACCGCACCGCTCGCTACAGCGACCAGTTCGGCTTTGGTACCCACCTTGACTTGCAGAAGATTCTCGGCTGGGACGACGCTGAATTTCAGCTGACCATCACCGAGCGCAATGGCAACAACATCAGCAACGACCGGATCAACGATCCGCGTGTTGGCGGTTTCACCTCGGCTCAGGAAGTCTGGGGCCGCGGCCAGACCTGGCGCCTGACGCAGATGTGGTATCAGCAGAAATTCTTCGATCAGAAGCTCGACATCAAAGTCGGCCGCTTCGGCGAGGGCGAAGACTTCAACAGCTTCCCCTGCGACTTCCAGAACCTGGCGTTTTGCGGCTCCCAAGTCGGCAACTGGGTTGGCGACATCTGGTACAACTGGCCGGTCAGCCAGTGGGCGATGCGCGTCAAATATCACCTGACGCCGCAGCTCTACGCGCAAGTCGGGGCTTACGAGCAAAACCCGTCCAACCTTGATCGCGACAACGGCTTCAAACTCAGCGGCAGCGGCACTCAGGGCGCGATCCTGCCGGTGGAACTGGTCTGGAGTCCAAAATTCAATAGCCTTCCGGGTGAATACCGTGCCGGTTATTACTACAGCAATGCCAAGGCCACCGATGTCTACAAGGACAGCAACGGCCAGCCGGCAGCCCTGAGTGGCGAGGCTTATCGCAGCGCATCGAGCAAGCATGGTGTGTGGCTGGGCGTGCAGCAGCAGCTGACCAGCCGCGCCAGCGACCACTCTCGCGGGTTGAGCATGTTCGCCAACGGTACGATGCACGACAAGAAGACCAACGCCATCGACAACTACGTCCAGGCTGGTGTCGTCTACAAAGGCTTGTTCGATGCTCGCGCCAGAGACGATATCGGTTTTGCCCTGGCCCGTGTCCACGTCAACCCGGCCTACCGCAAGAACGCCGAAGCGACCAATCAGGCCCGCGCCGTCTATGACTACAACGACCCGTCGTTCCTGCCGCCACAAGACACCGAATACAGCGCCGAACTCTATTACGGCGTGCACGTCACGAACTGGCTGACCGTGCGCCCGAACCTGCAATACATCCGCCACCCCGGTGGCGTGGACAAGGTCGATGACGCGCTGATTGGCGGGATCAAGATCCAGTCGTCGTTCTGATTAGACGCACAAAAATGTGGGAGCGGGCTTGCTCGCGAAAGCGGTCTTTCAGCCAACCAGGATGTTGAATGTGATGACCTCTTCGCGAGCAAGCCCGCTCCCACAGGGATTGCGGCTCAAAGACTCAACTGAACACTTTTTAACCTGAACCATGCCCGCGCCAGATCGTCATCTACAGTGAACTTGCGCGGGACTACTTAAAACGTCACGGAGAACCACACTATGAGCGCTGATGGTGCTTTCAGTCGAAGCCGTCTGCTGCCGAGCCTGCTCGGTATCGTGCTTCTACTAATGGGCCTGGCCTTGCTGGCCGGGGGGATCAAGCTGAGCATGCTCGGCGGCTCGCTGTATTACCTGCTGGCCGGTATCGGCCTGATGCTGACCGGGGGGCTGCTGCTGGCCGACCGTTATGCGGCGCTGAGCCTGTATGCGGTGGTGCTGTTCGCCAGTACGGTCTGGGCACTGTGGGAAGTCGGCCTGGACTGGTGGCAACTGGTGCCACGTCTGGCGCTGCTCTTTGCCCTTGGTATCGTCATGCTGCTGCCATGGTTTCGTCGCCCATTGCGTACCGGCGAATTCAACCCGATCGGCACCGGTGTACTGAGCGCTGCCGTGGTCATCGCCGGTATCGCCGCGCTGGCCAGCCTGTTCACCAACCCCGGTGAAATCAAAGGCGAACTGGATCGCGACGCCGTACCTGGCATGACCAACACCGCCCCGGCCATGCCCGATGGCGACTGGAACTCCTACGGCCGCAGCGCCCATGGCGATCGTTACTCGCCACTGGCGCAGATCACGCCGCAGAACGTCAGCAAACTGGTTCCCGCCTGGACCTACCGCACCGGCGACCTGCCTGGCCCGAACGATCCGGGCGAAACCACCGCCGAAAACACCCCGCTCAAAGCCAACGGCATGCTCTATGTCTGCACGCCGCACAGCCAGGTGATCGCGCTGGACCCGGACACCGGCAAGGAACTCTGGCGTTTCGATCCGAAGCTCTCCACGCAGAACGCGGCGAACTTCAAGGGTTGGGCGCACATGACCTGCCGTGGCGTGACCTATCACGATGACGCCGCCTACGCGTCCGAGCAGAGCCCGACCGGCACGGCTAACGCGCCAGTGACCAGCGTCTGCCCGCGCCGGATCTTCCTGCCGACCGCCGACACCCGTCTGATCGCCCTGAACGCCGACACCGGCAAAATGTGCGAAGACTTCGGCAACGGTGGCCAGGTTGACCTGACAACCAACATCGGTGAATTCACCGCCGGCGGTTATTACTCGACTTCGCCACCGGCGGTCACCAAAGACCTGGTGGTGATTGGCGGCCACGTGACCGACAACGTTTCGATCGACGAGCCAAGCGGTGTGATCCGCGCGTTCGACGTGCACACCGGCAAACTGGTGTGGAACTGGGACAGCGGCAACCCGGACGACACCACGCCGATTGCCGAAGGCAAGGTCTACACCCGCAACTCGCCGAACATGTGGTCCATCTTCAGCGTCGACGAAAAACTCGGCATGATCTACCTGCCGATGGGCAACCAGACCCCGGATCAGTTCGGTGGCGCGCGCACCCCTGAATCGGAACTGCACGCCGCCGGCCTGACCGCTCTGGACATCGCCACCGGCAAAGTGCGCTGGCACTTCCAGTTCACTCACCATGACCTGTGGGACATGGACGTCGGTGGCCAGCCAACCCTGATGGACCTGAAAACCGCAGACGGTGTGAAACCGGCGGTGCTGGCGTCCACCAAGCAAGGCAGCATTTACGTGCTGGACCGCAGCAATGGTCAGCCGATCGTGCCGATCAAGGAAATCCCGGTGCCGCAAGGCGCGGTGGAAGGCGACCACACTTCGCCGACCCAACCGATGTCCGACCTGAACTTCGTGCCGCCGACCCTCAAGGAACGCGACATGTGGGGCGTGACCCCGTTCGATCAGATGCTGTGCCGGATCGACTTCAAATCCCTGCGTTACGACGGCATGTTCACCCCGCCATCGCTGCAAGGCTCGCTCGTTTATCCCGGTAACTTCGGCGTGTTCGACTGGGGCGGAATTTCGGTTGACCCAGTTCGTCAGATTGCTTTCGTGAACCCGAGCTACATGGCGTTCAAATCGAAACTGATCCCGGCCGCCGAAATCGCCAAACAAGGCCCTCGTGTCAGCGAAACCGAAGGCGTGCAGCCCAACAAAGGCGCGCCTTACGGCGTGATCCTCGAAGCCCTGCTGTCGCCAATGGGCCTGCCGTGCCAGGCACCGGCCTGGGGTTACGTGGCCGCGGTCGATTTGACCACCAACAAAACCATCTGGATGCACAAGAACGGCACCGTGCGCGACAGTTCGCCGGTTCCAATCCCTCTGAGCATGGGCGTACCGAGCCTGGGCGGGGCCTTCACCACTGCCAGTGGCGTGGCCTTCCTGAGCGGCACCCTCGACCAGTACCTGCGCGCCTACGACGTGAAAAACGGCAAGCAACTGTGGGAAGGCCGCCTGCCAGCCGGCGCGCAAACCACACCGATGACCTACACCGGCAAAGACGGCAAGCAATACGTACTCGTTGTTGCTGGCGGTCACGGATCGCTGGGCACCAAGCAAGGTGACTATGTGATTGCGTACAAACTGTCGGAATAAGCGGTAGCGGCAGTTAAAGCAAAGGCGACTCCTGTGAGGGGGTCGCCTTTTTTGTGGGCGTGTCCCGTCCTGAATAAGGTTTACACCTGTTTCAGGACTAGACACTGAAACACCGTACCTGTGGGAGCGGGCTTGCTCGCGAAAGCGGTGTAACAGTCAACATTGATGTTGGATGTTATGGCCTCTTCGCGAGCAAGCCCGCTCCCACAATTGAACTGTGTGCATCTGCGAGGGGTTGGTCCTCTATAAGGCCGCCAAGACCTGTCAAACTCCTGAACACACGCGCTGAAATATCTACGGCCATTGAAACCACCCCCCACCTGCCCCATCTAAGACCCATACCCTATTGCGCAGGTGCCCCATGACCGACCAGCAAGAATTCCCCGAAGACACGAGCGAATACGCCGAAACAGACAACGTCGAACACCACTCCACCGGCAAAGGCCTCGCTCTGCCTGGCCAGAATCTACCGGACAAGGTCTACATCATCCCGATCCACAACCGGCCCTTCTTCCCGGCGCAAGTACTGCCGGTGATCGTCAACGAAGAGCCGTGGGCCGAAACCCTCGAACTGGTCAGCCAATCCGATCATCACTCCCTGGCCCTCTTCTTCATGGACGCTCCCCAGGAAGACCCGCGCCACTTCGATACCAAAGCCCTGCCGGAATACGGCACCCTGGTTAAAGTCCACCACGCCAGTCGCGAAAACGGCAAACTGCAATTCGTCGCCCAAGGCCTGACCCGGGTGCGTATCAAAACCTGGCTCAAACACCATCGCCCGCCGTATCTGGTGGAAGTCGAATACCCGCACCAGCCCACCGAGCCGACCGACGAGGTCAAGGCCTACGGCATGGCGCTGATCAATGCGATCAAGGAACTGCTGCCGCTCAACCCCCTGTACAGCGAAGAGCTGAAGAACTACCTCAACCGCTTCAGCCCCAACGACCCGTCGCCGCTAACCGACTTCGCCGCCGCGCTGACCTCGGCCACGGGCAGCGAGCTGCAAGAAGTGCTCGACTGCGTGCCGATGCTCAAGCGCATGGAAAAAGTCCTGCCGATGCTGCGCAAGGAAGTTGAAGTCGCGCGTCTGCAGAAAGAAATCTCTGCCGAAGTTAACCGCAAAATCGGCGAGCATCAGCGCGAGTTCTTCCTCAAGGAACAGCTAAAGGTTATCCAGCAAGAGCTGGGCCTGACCAAGGATGACCGCAGTGCCGACATCGAGCAGTTCGAGCAACGTCTGACAGGCAAGGTATTGCCGCCCCAGGCGCAGAAACGCATCGAAGAGGAAATGAACAAGCTGTCGATCCTCGAGACCGGCTCACCGGAATACGCGGTGACCCGCAACTACCTCGACTGGGCGACCTCAGTGCCGTGGGGCGTGTACGGCGAGGACAAACTCGACCTCAAACACGCGCGCAAGGTGCTGGACAAACACCATGCTGGCCTCGATGACATCAAGGACCGCATCCTCGAATTCCTCGCGGTCGGCGCTTATAAAGGCGAGATCAGCGGCTCCATCGTGTTGCTGGTGGGCCCGCCGGGCGTGGGCAAGACCAGTGTCGGTAAATCCATCGCCGAAACCCTGGGCCGGCCGTTCTATCGCTTCAGCGTCGGCGGCATGCGCGACGAAGCCGAGATCAAGGGCCATCGCCGCACTTACATCGGCGCGCAACCGGGCAAACTCGTCCACGCGTTGAAAGACGTCGAAGTGATGAACCCGGTGATCATGCTCGACGAGATCGACAAGATGGGCCAGAGCTACCAGGGCGACCCTGCCTCGGCGCTGCTGGAAACCCTCGACCCGGAACAGAACGTCGAATTCCTCGACCATTACCTGGATTTGCGTCTGGACCTGTCGAAAGTGCTGTTCGTCTGCACCGCCAACACCCTGGATTCAATACCCGGCCCGTTACTGGACCGGATGGAAGTGATTCGCCTGTCGGGCTACATCACCGAAGAGAAAGTCGCCATCGCCAAACGTCACTTGTGGCCGAAGCAGCTTGAGAAAGCCGGCGTGTCCAAGGGCAGCCTGAGCATCAGCGACAACGCATTGAAAGCCTTGATCGACGGCTACGCCCGTGAAGCCGGGGTGCGGCAGCTGGAAAAAAACCTCGGCAAACTGGTGCGCAAAGCAGTAATGAAGCTGATCGACGAGCCGAAAGCGGTGATCAAGCTCGGCCCGAAAGACCTGGAAGCCTCACTCGGCCGACCGGTATTCCGCAATGAGCAAGTATTGTCCGGCATCGGTGTGATCACCGGGCTGGCCTGGACCAGCATGGGCGGCGCGACCCTGCCGATCGAAGCAACCCGTATTCACACCCTCAACCGTGGCTTCAAACTCACCGGGCAATTGGGGGAAGTGATGAAGGAGTCGGCAGAAATTGCCTACAGCTACGTCAGCTCCAATCTGAAGCAATTTGGCGGCGATCCGACGTTCTTCGACGAAGCCTTCGTCCACCTCCACGTACCGGAAGGCGCCACGCCGAAAGACGGCCCGAGCGCCGGCGTGACCATGGCCAGCGCCTTGCTGTCTCTGGCCCGCAACCAGTCGCCGAAAAAAGGCGTGGCCATGACCGGTGAACTGACGCTGACCGGCCATGTACTGCCGATTGGTGGCGTGCGCGAGAAGGTGATTGCAGCGCGGCGGCAGAAGATTTTCGAGTTGATTCTGCCGGAACCAAACCGTGGAAGCTTTGAAGAGTTGCCGGATTATCTGAAGGAAGGGATTACCGTGCACTTTGCCAAGCGCTTTGCGGATGTGGCGAAGATTCTCTTCTGATAATGATGTAGTGCTCATGCGGCCGCTTTCGCGAGCAAGCCCCCTCCCACAAGGATTGCGATGAACCTGTGGGAACGGGCTTGCTCGCGAAGGCGTCGGTACTAACGCCTCCAAACCTTCGCCTGCCCCCCGGTTCGACCGTCACACTTTGTCTCATCTTCAGTTATGCTCGCCGTTCGTCGTGAATGCCGGAGCTGCTGATCTTATGTCCCCCACCCGCCTGTTGATCCCCCTCGCCCTCGCCCTGCTGAGCGCTTGCGCCACGCAATCGAAACAGAACGTGACCGTGGAAAAACAAAGCGAATGCCCGGTGCAACTGAACAACGGGCAGAACCTGATCCTGACCCTGCCCAGCAACCCGACCACGGGTTACCGCTGGACGATTCAGGATTCGGCCGGTGGCGTGTTGCGCGGGCTCAGCCCCGAGGTTTACAGCAACCCGGAAGACGCCGGTGTCGTCGGCAGTGCCGGCCTTTCGACCTGGCGCTTCCAAGCCTTTGCCACCGGTACTGGCCGCTTGCGGCTGACTTATTCACAGCCGTGGGCACCGGAAGTACCGGCGGTAAAAACCTTCGACTGCGCCATCGCGGTTAACTGATCGTGGGTTGGCTGATTCTGGCGCTGATGGGCGCGATGACCTTTCTGTATGGCCTGAGCGTGCATGCCGCGTTGCTATGCTTGCTGGTCAAACCGTTGCCAGTGTTGGCCCTGCTCGGCTGGTTGCACGATGCACCGCCCAGTGACTATCGGCGCTGGATCAGCCTGGGTTTGATTTTCTCCCTGATCGGCGACGTGTTGCTGGCATGGCCGGGGGATTTGTTCGTGTTTGGCCTTGGGGCGTTTTTGGTCGCGCATTTGGCGTATCTGAAGGCTTATTTGAGCGATTGTCGGCGTCTGGCGCTGTTGCCGTTGATCATCGCGTTGAGCGTGGGTGCGGGGCTGCTGGGGGTTCTGATTTCCAATGGCTTGGGGCCGCTGCTGATCCCGGTGATCGTCTACGGGCTGGCCATCAGCGCCATGCTCTGGCGCGCCCTGGCCCGACTCGGCACCGACGTGCCCAAACGCTCGGCGCTGCTGGCGGCGGCGGGCGCGGTGGCGTTTGTGTTTTCTGACAGCGTGATTGGCATTAACCGATTTGTGATGCCATTCCATGCCGCGCCTTACGTGATCATTCTTAGCTACTGGCTGGGGCAGTGGGGGATTGCGGCGTCGGCGTTTTCGAAAAAAATGCCACCCGATTAAACCCGATTCTGAAAATTTCGCATCCGCAGCAACATAACCAATACATCCTACATAGCGAAAGGTCATATAAAACTATCAGATCTGACAGTACCCCCCCTTCACTCGCAAACTTATTATTTATGTGGCCTTACACAACCACACATCTAACGCAAGGAAGGACATTATGAGTTTTTTTACAAGCAAAAAACGGGGCGCTGCTGATCCGATTATCACTGTCAGTGCTGAAACACTGGCCACTGTTTCCAAACGTGTGAAACTTGAAAGCCAAATCATTGAGTTCGAAGCCGACCCTAACAGTAGTTCGATCGTATTTGCCACTCGTGCAAACACACAAGACTACTCGCGCACAAATAAAAAGGGCTTGGTACTGAAATTCGATAAAAACATTCAATCCGGCACTTACAACAATCAAGAAATCGTTGCGTACTATTTTGAAACAGCCAGTCGCCCAGGCCGTAGTGAATATATAGAATTTCATGCGACAACTGGATCTTACACCGTAGAAGCAATCGAAAACAGTGATACAAAACTGCATTATCAAATCGGCTTTGAATTTAAAGGCCTAAACGAAAGTAACGAAGAACTCCAGATCAAGGGTCAATCTACCTATATCGTGTTAATGAAAGCACTGTAATCACACTCTAAACCATGAATGGCGAAGTCTCGGCTACCGGGCTTAGCCATTCAATCATTCATCATTTAGTGTCTTCTCTACATCTGCTCCCTTACCTTCGCTGCTCAGAAGCCTTGCTGGACTTTCCCCACGCTTTATCAGACAACCCGCGCATCCCCCCGTCAATTTGGCTAAAATGCCGGCCTTTTCCACCTATGCCGCTGGAACCGCCGTGAGCAAAGAATCCGATCGCCTTTTCGCCCAGCCTTTGACCCAGGTGCCTGACTTCGCCTTTAACGAGGACGTGGTTCGGGTGTTCCCGGACATGATCAAGCGCTCGGTGCCGGGTTATCCGACCATCGTGGAAAACCTCGGCGTGCTCGCCGCGCAGTTCGCCCAGCCCAACAGCGTTCTCTACGACCTCGGTTCGTCCCTGGGCGCCGTGACTCAAGCGTTGCGCCGTCACGTGCGCACCGACGGCTGCCGCGTCATCGCTGTGGATAACTCCGCAGCCATGGTCGAGCGTTGCCGCGAATACCTCAACGGCCAGGACTCAATGTTCCAGGAGTTGCTGCCGGTGGAAGTGATCGAGGGCGACATCCTTGCCCTGGAATTCCAGCCGGCCTCGGTGGTTGCGCTGAACTTCACCCTGCAATTCATTGCCCCGGACCAGCGCACCGCGCTGCTCTCACGCATCCGCCAATCGTTGTTGCCCGGTGGCGCGCTGATCCTCTCGGAGAAGCTGCGCTTCAACGACCCCGAAGAACACGCGCTGCTCACCGACCTGCACGTGGCCTTCAAACGCGCCAACGGCTACAGCGAACTGGAAATCGCCCAGAAGCGCAGCGCCATCGAAAATGTCATGAAGCCCGACAGCCTCGAAGAACACCGCGAGCGCCTGCTGGCCGCCGGGTTCTCGAAAGTCGTGCCGTGGTTCCAGTGTCTTAACTTTGCCTCGTTGATTGCCTTGCCATGATTGATCTGTCTCCCCTCGCCCGCCGTCTGGCTGGCACCCCGCTGGCCGAATGGGCCAACACCCTGCAGCGTCAACTCGACAAGAAAATGGAAAAAGGTCACGGCGACCTGGAACGCTGGCAGAGTGCGCTGGACGCGCTACCGAAGATTCAGCCAAGCGAAGTCGATTTGTTGAATGGCTTGAAACTGGACACCGATTGCGACTTTGAGACCCGCGCGCAAATGCGCAGCGCGCTGATGGGGTTGTCGCCATGGCGCAAAGGCCCGTTCGACCTGTTCGGCGTGCATGTCGACACTGAATGGCGTTCGGACTGGAAGTGGTCCCGGGTGGCTCCGCACCTGGACCTGAAAGGCAAACGCATCCTCGATGTCGGCTGCGGCAACGGTTATTACATGTGGCGCATGCTCGGCGCGGGTGCCGACAGCGTGATCGGCATCGACCCCAACTGGCTGTTCTTCTGCCAGTTCCAGGCCGTGCAGCGTTACCTGTCCGAGCCCAATGCCTGGCACTTGCCGTTTCCCTTTGAGGATCTCCCTCCCAATCTGGAAGGCTTCGACACGGTGTTTTCCATGGGTGTGTTCTATCACCGCCGTTCGCCGATCGAGCATTTGCTGGCGCTGAAGGATTGCCTGGTCAAGGGCGGAGAACTGGTGCTGGAGACGCTGGTGATCGAAGGCGATCAACAGCAGGTGTTGGTGCCGGAAGACCGCTACGCGCAGATGCGTAACGTGTGGTTTTTGCCGTCGGTGCCGGCGCTGGAACTGTGGCTGCGCCGCGCCGGTTTCAGCGATGTGCGTTGCGTGGATGTGAGCGTGACCACGGTCGAGGAACAACGCGGGACGGAGTGGATGAAGTATCAATCGTTGAGCGACTTCCTTGACCCGGAAGATCACAGCAAGACAATTGAAGGGCTGCCGGCGCCGATGCGCGCCGTCATCGTCGCCCGCAAGTAAAACACCGATCTCCCTCCCCAAGGAGATCAAAATGTGGGAGCGGGCTTGCTCGCGAATACGGACTAACATTCAACAGAGATGTTGACTGATCCACCGCTTTCGCGAGCAAGCCCGCTCCCACATTTGATGTGTGTTTTAGTCTGCTGGCTTGGTTCTACGGGCCTTGAAAAACTCAGTCAACACCGCGCTGCATTCTTCCGCCAATACCCCACCCTCATACAACACCCGATGATTCAAAAAGCCCTGGGTAAAGAACTGCCCCTGGCTTTGCACAATCCCGGCCTTGGGCTCCAGCGCGCCATACACCACCCGCGCAATCCGCGAGTGCACGATCAGCCCGGCGCACATGCTGCACGGCTCCAGGGTCACGTAGAGCGTACTGCCCGGCAGGCGATAGTTGCTGGCAGCCTGGGCCGCAGCGCGAATCGCGACCATCTCGGCATGGGCGCTGGGGTCGTTGCCGCTGATTGGGCAGTTGAAACCGCGCCCGATGATTTCACCGTCCTGCACCAGCACCGCACCCACCGGCACTTCGCCAAGGGCCGCGCCTTGAGCGGCCAGGGCCAGGGCTTCGCGCATGAAATCACGATCACGGCTGCGGTCGATAATCGCTGCGGGGCGAATCTGACGCATCACGCCACCTCGATGGCGGCCATCAGGCCGGTTTCCATGTGATCGATCACATGGCAGTGGAACATCCAGACCCCAGGGTTATCCGCCACCAGCGCCACTTGCGCACGCTCGTTCTTGCCCAACAGGTACGTGTCGGTGAAGTACGGGATGACCTTGTGCCGGTTCGAGGCAATGACCTTGAAGCTCATGCCATGCAAATGGATCGGATGTTGATACTGGGTCATGTTCTTCAATTCGAAAATATAGCTTTTGCCCTTTTCGAGCTTGGCAATCGGTCGATCGGCGCAGGTCTTGTCGGTGATGTCCCAGGCCTTGCCGTTGATCTGCCAGAGGCTTGGCGGCTTGCCGTTTTCGACATTGACCGACACCGAGCCCACCCATTCAAAATTGAAGTTGAGTTTCTCGGCATTGGCCAGGTCCGGCTCGGCCACCGGGTTGGCGGGCAGTGCCGGTGGCCACTCAGTTGGCGCATCGGTATTGGCCACTGAGCGAAAGGTGCCCAGGCGTACCGGGCCGTTGCGCAGGGACAGTTCTTCACCAGCCGGCGGTGCCTTGATCGCCAGGCAAATGCGCATGCCAGGACCCAGCCAGTATTCCTTGCCCAATGGGCGCGGTTCAATCGGATTGCCGTCCAACGCGTAGATCTGCGCTTCGACGCCAGGAATGTTCAGGCGGTACGTCAGCGTGTTGTCGAGGTTGAGCAGGCGTACACGAGTGATCTGCCCGGCGGGCAAGTCGATCACCGCTTGTGAGACGCCGTTGATGGTCGACAAGCCCCCCGCCGTGCCGCCACGGGCCGCTTCACGAGGAATGCTGAACGCTACAAAAGCACCCTCTTCATCGACGTGCCAGCTCTTGAGGCTCAAGGTCTTTTCGTATTTGAAACCGGTGGGCTCGCGCTCTTCGATGATCAATGGGCCGACCAATCCGCGACCGAGCTCTTCGCTGCTGTTCACGTGCGGGTGATACCAGTAGCTGCCGGCGTCGGGTACGCGGAATTTATAGTCGAAGTACTCGCCCGGCAGCACCGGCAACTGCGACACGTACGGCACGCCATCCATTTCCAGCGGCAGGCGGATGCCGTGCCAGTGAATGGTGGTCGCCACCGGCAGATGGTTGATGAAGCGCACCCGCAGCCATTCGCCCTGACGCACGCGCAACTCAGTGCCCGGCGCCGATGGGCCGAACGCCCAAGCCTGGGTTGTGTGCCCGGCCACCAGTTCGATGTCCAGCGGTGCGGCGATCAGCTCATAGTCGTGGCCGGCGTCAGCGTCGGCCATTTTGCCCAGCCAGTAACGCGACACGCCACCGGCCCCCACGCCAACCACCACAAGACCGGCCAGACCACCGAGTATTTGTCGACGGGTAAAGGACATGAACTCAACTACCTCACGTATCAGCCACAGGCGCGGAGGCCTGCAAAAGGCGAATACGATACACCTGCGGATGAGAAACAGTAAGGGCAGCGCGGCGGATGGTCACAGGCACGGCTGGCAATGCACCTGTGTTCAACCTCAGCTAATTGATTGAAATGAAACCCTGTGGCGAGGGGGCTTGCCCCCGTTCGGCTGCGCAACAGTCGTAAAACGATAGTCTTTAGTGGTCACTGCAAATGCAGTGGCAGGGTGTAGGAGCCCTCTCTCATGGTGCAACAGCTTTGTCGTTTGATTGCGGCGCTTAATTCGTGTCCGTAAGATCGTTCGCGGCGGCTGTGCGCGGGACACGCTTCGGCGTGGCCGAGGTTCATGAGTGCTCGGTACTCCTACTCCTGCGCATGGCTGCCACCCAAACCTGTAGGAGGGTGCGTTGGCAGCTCATATTCATACTCATGGAAATTACAAATGACGACGCTAACGCCAGACCCACCCTACGAAGAACCAATTCCCCACCCCGACAACCGCTTCATGGCCCTCACCGGCAACTGTAACGACATGCCCACCCTGTTCGTCGATACCCACGCGCCGATCGATGTTTTGTATGACGCTGCCAGCTATCGAATTCGTGCAGTCACCCAAGTGCTCGAAAACATTTCGATGCGCGGTTCGGTCGAGTGCGAATCCTTCATTCTCAGTGACTTCGCTTTGCTCTGCACCATTCCATTGCGCGATGGGTGTGATGTGCTGGATGTGATTGGGCGGCGGTTGCGGGCTCGGTCAGCAGCGGATTAGTTTCAGAGATTTCGGGCTTCTGATCCGGCGTCTTCGCAGGCAAGCCTTAATGCCATCCAGTTAAGCCGCGGAACCTGTGGGAGCGGGCTTGCTCGCGAAAGCGTTGTATCAGGCAACATCAATGTTGACTGTGCCGCCGTCTTCGCGGGCAAGCCACGCTCCCACAGGTTCTGCGTCTTAACTTACCGGCATTAGGGCAAGCCCCTCACCACAAAGCTCCGGTTATGGCTGAAGCCCGGTGATCAGATGAACCACTCCATCCTCCAGCATCATCACTCCCGGCACCCCTGCCACCGTCAACGCCTGTCGATCCATTCGCGTCATATCCCGCAATTCCACCCGCACCCGGGTCAGCGCCACCGGCTGTTGCGACTTGAGGTTATCCACACCGCCCAGCGCGGCCACGACATTCGCGGCCAAACCGAAAACAGGCTGAGCCTCCAGTTTCGGCTCATCCACCACCAAATCCGGCGTCAACGCTTTCCAGAACGCTCGCTGCATTTTCTCGAACATGCTCAGTTCTCCAGAATTAATGAAGTATCGACCGTCGCCTCGTGGTGCAGCAGCAATGCCTCGCGTACCTGCTCGGCACTTTCCAGCCCCAGCACCTGCAGGGCGATGGCCTGGCAGTCCAGCAGATCCACTTCGCGAACCGCCGCTTTGATTGCCGGAATCAACGGCACGCTCACCGACAGTTCATCCACCCCAAGCCCGAGCAACAGCGGCACCGCCAGTTTTTCCGAAGCCATGGCGCCGCACACTCCGACCCATTTGCCATGGGCATGAGCGGCTTTCACAGTGTTGGCGATCAGGCGCAGCACCGAGGGATGAAAACTGTCGGCCTGACTGGCCAGCCGTGGGTGATCGCGATCCATGGCCAGGGTGTACTGGGTCAGATCGTTAGTGCCAATGGAGAAGAAATCCACCTCGGGCGCAAACAGATCAGCCATCAGCGCCGCCGCCGGCACTTCGATCATGATCCCCAGTTTCGGCAATTCAGTGAGGCCCAATGCCAGCGCCTCTTCTTCAAGCAGCTGACGGGCCAGCCGCAACTCCGACAGCTGCGCGACCATCGGCAGCATGATGTGCAGGCGCGCCAGCCCGGCGCTGCTCAAAATCGCCTTGAACTGATCGCGCAACAGCTGCGGACGTTCCAGGCACAAACGAATTCCGCGCATGCCCAGGAATGGGTTGGTTTCACGCTCCATCGGCACATAGGCCAACGGTTTGTCACCGCCGACATCCAGGGTCCGCACCACCAGATTGCGCGCCGGGCCCAAGGCTCGGGCGATGGCGCTGTAAGTGGATGCCTGCTCGTCATGGCTTGGCGCGTGATTGCGATCCAGATAAAGAAACTCCGAACGCAACAGACCGACGCCCTCGCCGCCCAGCGTCATGGCCTGTTCGGCTTCGGTCAGCGACGCGATATTGGCGGTGATTTCAACGTGATGCCCATCTCGGGTACAGGCGGCCAGGCCTGCATTTTCCAGCTCGTATTGTTGGCGTTTCTTTTGTCGCTGACGATTGGCTTGCAACTGCTCAATAGCGGCCAGCTCGGGATCCAGCTGCAACTCACCCTTGTCGGCATCAAGCAAAACCCGGGTGCCATTGATCAATGTCAGCACCTGAACTGGCAAGCCGCAGATCGCCGGCAAACCGAAGGCCCGCGCGAGAATTGCCACGTGGCTGGTGGCGCCACCACCGACCGTGGCGAACCCCAGCACCTTGCGCGTGTCCAGGCCAGCCGTTTGGGAGGGCGTCAGTTGCTCGGCAATCAGAATCGCCCCGTCCGGCAACTCCATCGCACGATCCACTACGCCGAGAATCAGCTTGAGCACTCGGTGACCGACGTCGACCAGGTCTGCGGCGCGTTCGGCCAGCAAGGCATTGCCCAGGCTTTTGAACAAGGCCGCCGTCGACTCGGTGGCCGCACGCCAGGCGAAACCGGCACTTTTGCCAGCATCGATCAGTGCCAGGGCCTGATCCAGCAGGCCTGGGTCTTCGAGCAGTTCCTGATGAGCCTTGAAGATGTCTGCCTGGGCGTCACCCGTGGCCTTGTCTCGCAACTGCTGCAAGGCCAGAACCGCCGCCGCCAACGCCCGGGACAGGTGCTCACGCTCAACCTGAGGACTCACGCCGAACTCACACACCTCGAGAGTCTGCTCGGCAATCTGCACCACTTGGCCAAACGCCGAACCCGGCGAGGCGCAGACGCCGCGCAGCACCTTCAGCGATGAGGTCTCGACCACAACCGTCTCAACTTCTGCCATCACCGTCACGGCTTCCCCGCAACCGGCGGCCAGCAACTCGGCCAGCGTCTTGATCGCCACTTCGGCATCCGCGCCCGCCGCGCTGACCTGCAGGACATCACCATGGGCGGTCTGCAAAGCCATGATCGCCACCAGGGATTTGGCGTTCGCGCTGTCCTGCTGTTTATGCAGGCAAATGCTCGCCGAAAAGCCTTTCGCCGCTTGGGCAAACACTGCCGCAGGGCGAGCGTGCAAGCCGTTGGCATTGGGCAGGGTCACCGGTTTGGAGAACAGCGCTTCGCCCTTCTCCGGCATCGGCTCATCGACCGCCACTTCGGATGGATTCAGACTCAGCAGCGGCTGACCGCTTTCCACTACACCCGTTTCGGGCGTCAGCCAGGTGAATGGCTCGCCGCTGACCACCAGCATCAAGGTCAACAAACTGCGGGCGTTCAAGGCGATGTAATCGGCGTCGAACTCGATCAGCGCCTGCCCCACTACTACCCGCTGACCTTCCTCCACCAACCGGGTGAAACCCTTTCCAGCCAGGTTCACGGTATCGAGGCCGATGTGCATCAGCACCTGCACGCCATTGTCGTCGGTGATGCTGACGGCATGCCCACTGACCTGCACATTACTGATCACCCCGGCCAGCGGTGCGCACAAGGTTTGCGAGGTCGGATCGATGCACAGACCGTCGCCGATCACACGACTGGAAAACACCTGATCGGGCACTTGGTCCAGCGGCATCAGCACGCCGGACACAGGTGCCAGCAGTTGCAATTGTTGGGGTGTGGCCATGACGTCACCTGCTGTTTTGTTCTTTGAAGTGCCGATGGAGCGCGAGGCTCCGACAGCATCGCTTATTTCCACCAATACTCGACCTGCAATCCGACGTTCGCACCGTGTCGCGCTGTGCCGAAGGCGCCGGTGTCGGACAACGCCGAACCCGCCGCCAGTTCATTGGCCGCCCGTTTGGCCGCCTCGTTCCAGCTGGCATAGGTGTAATACAGACGCACCTCGGGGCGCGCCCAGAATTCCGGGCCCTTGGGCGACCACGTCGGGGCGAAGGTGAACTTGCTCAACTTGCGCGTCCCACCCGTGGCTTCAACCTGATCGTGGCCCAGTTCGGTCACCAGTTTGAACTGCTCGGTGATCGCATACGCCGGGCGAATCCCTAGGGAAATCCAGTTCTGGTCGGCACCGTCCTGGCGAATGTCTTTCTGGTAGACCGCTTCGACTTGCCCGCCGAAACGCGGCGTCACTTGCCAGTCGAAAAACTCCACCACTCGGTAGCTTTTGCTGCTGTCATCCAGCTTCACGTTACCGGTATAGCCCAACCCGGTGCCCGGACCTTCGCCGTACTGAAAGGCCAGTTTATTCTTGCCGCCCAGAAAGCCCTTCTGCACATGCTGGGTGGTTATCGCCCAACCGTGGTGAGCGTCGCGGCTGTCGGGTTTGTCGATGTAGCTCAAGCCGAACTCCAGCTCACCGCCAGGGTTGGTGTTGAAGCCAGCAACGTTGAAATCGTGACGGTTGATGTAGTCCTTCTGGTACAGGTTGTCCTTGCGCGAGAAGGCGTAGCTGTACTTCAGATCACCGATCAGCACATCTTCGATACCGCCGCCGGTGGCGCTCTGGTTCCAGTAGTAGAAGTCGGAAATGTGGATATCGTTCCGTTTGTAGTAACGCCGACCGGCCCACAGCGAACCGCCGTTGAGGCTGGGCATGTTCGACCATTGCGCATACAGCTGCGGCAGGCGCACCGAGCCGTTGTCACCGTTGAACGTCAGGTCCTTGTCGTACTGGTTATACAGCGATGCCATGCCGTCGACGCTGAGCACCGAACCATCGTCCAGGGTGTACAGATCCTGGCGCAACTCAAGTTCGGCGTATTGCTCACATTCGTTACCCAAGCGGTATTTAGTCTGCGCTCCCGGTAGCTGGAAACACTGCTGTTTACCGCTATTAACCGAGGTCCCGACGCCGCTGCGCAAGTAACCGGCGAACTCCAGCGCCTGGGCTGACAGTGGTAATGCCAGACATACACCCGCCGCTACAAGGCTGCGATTTATTGTTGTTTTCAAGAACCACCTCATTATTTTTATTGTGTGATGCAGCAAAATCGGCGCGCAAAACTCCCCCGCGCAGCGTTCTGCGTGTTTTTTAAAACGGTGCTTTTATTGGTTAAGGGCTAGTGGTTAGTCAGGTGCAGCACGAACGACTCAAACGGCCGTAAAAACACCTGCTGATTGCGCAGCGGACAGTCCGGATAGTTGCTGATGACCAGACGTTGAGTCATCGCTTCGCTGATCACCTCATCCGGCAGTTCGACTTCGCACGGCGCGCCATAGAAGTTGTTCAGCACCAGCAAACGCTCGCCATGGCCTTCACGCACGTACGCCCAGATTTTCGTGTGCTCAGGCAATAACTGCCGATACACGCCGTCGGACATCAGCGTTTCACTGCGGCGCAGGGCAATCAGCTGACGGTAGTGATGCAGCACCGAATCCGGATCGTCGAGCTGGTGAGCGACGTTGATCTGTGCCGCGTTGGCCGGCACGCCGATCCATGGTTCGGCAGCGCTGAAACCAGCGTTCGGCTCAGCGTTCCAGTGCATCGGCGTGCGACCGTTGTCCCGGGACTTCTGCATGATTGCCGCCATGTTGTCGGCGTCGCTGCTACCGGCTTCGCGCTTGAGCCGGAAGATGTTCAGGGTTTCGACATCGCGGTATTGATCGATGTGATCGAAGCCCGGATTGGTCATGCCCAGCTCTTCACCCTGGTACACGAACGGCGTGCCCTGCAGAAAATGCAGCGCCGTGCCGAGCATCTTCGCCGACACCACCCGATGCTCGCCGTCATGCCCAAAACGCGAGACCACCCGC
Source organism: Pseudomonas farris (assembly GCF_019145235.1). Classification (GTDB taxonomy): domain Bacteria; phylum Pseudomonadota; class Gammaproteobacteria; order Pseudomonadales; family Pseudomonadaceae; genus Aquipseudomonas; species Aquipseudomonas farris. The sequence goes on from NZ_JAHSTV010000001.1 coordinate 543,841, forward strand.
GGCTGATCATGGTTACACCAGAACAGCGCGTTCCAGCCGCCGCCAGCCTGCATCCCGGTTTGCCAGTCGGAGAGAATGCGCTTGAGTGCGAGGAAGTCGAAATCGGCGCGAACCCACTTTTGCAGGTTCGGGTAATCAACCTTCAGGTGATGAAAGTTGAAGGTCATCGACAGCTCTTTCGACTCTGGCCGTGAATAGCGGATGCAGTGTTCCAGACTGGTGGACGACATCTCGCCGACGTTGATCAGGTCATGGCCTTCGAACACTTCACGGTGCATCTGCTGCAAGTAGTCGTGGACGTGCGGGCCGTCGGTGTAGAAGCGCCGACCATCGGTGTTGTCCTCGGGGAAATCCGCCGGTTTGGAGATTAGGTTGATCACGTCCAGTCGGAAACCGCCCACGCCTTTATCGCGCCAGAAACGCATCATCTTGAAGACTTCGGCGCGCACCTGGGGGTTGTCCCAGTTCAGGTCGGCCTGCGTGTGGTCGAACAAGTGCAGGTAATACTGACCGGTCTGGGCCTCGTACTCCCAGGCTGAACCGCCGAACTTGGATTCCCAGTTGTTCGGCTGATCGCGCCAGATGTAGAAATCGCGGTAAGGGTTGTCGAGGCTGCTGCGGGCCTGCTGAAACCAGGTGTGCTCGATCGAGGTGTGATTGACCACGATGTCGAGCATCAATTTAATCCCGCGCTTGCCGGCTTCGGCGATCAGCAACTCGCAGTCGGCCATGGTTCCGTAGCTCGGGTCGATGGCATAGTAGTCGCTGATGTCGTAACCGTTGTCGCGCTGGGGCGAACGCAGGAACGGCGTAATCCACAGGCAATCGACACCCAGCCAGTGCAGGTAGTCGAGCTTGGCCACGACGCCGAGCAAATCCCCCGTGGGGTTGCCGGCGTGGCTGTGAAAACTCTTCGGGTAGATCTGGTAGATCACCGAACGTTGCCAGTCTTGCATGGCGGGATTCCTTCAATAAATTGGGCGGTGACTGTTCTGGCCCCTTCGCGAGCAAGCCCGCTCCCACATTGGAATGCGGTCAACTGTGGGAGCGGGCTTGCTCGCGAATGGATCTATCAAGCGACCCGATACCCGGGCCGGACAATCCTCATGCTCAACCCGCAGGTCAGAACAAACGGCACGACCATGGCAATCACCATCCCGACCATGAACATCGGAATGAACTGCGGAATGATCGAGATGAAACCGGGCAACCCGCCGACGCCGATTGCCGAGGCCTGGACCTTGTTCAGCGACAGGAAGATGCAGCCCAGCGCCGAGCCGATCAGGGCCGCATAGAACGGAAATTTGTAGCGCAGGTTGACCCCGAACATCGCCGGTTCGGTGATGCCGAAGTAGGCAGAAATCGCCGAGGTCGAGGCCATGCTTTTATCCCGCACACTGCGGGTCATGTAGAACACCGCCAGTGCCGCGCTACCCTGGGCGAGGTTGGACATGACGATCATCGGCCAGATGAAGGTGCCGCCCTGGGTGGAGATCAGTTGCAGGTCGACCGCGAGAAACATGTGGTGCATACCGGTGATCACCAGCGGTGCGTAAAGCAGGCCGAAAATCGCGCCGCCAATCATGGGCGCCAGGTCGAACAGGGTGACCATGCCTTCGGTGATGAGAATCCCCAGATGGCGAGTCACCGGGCCAATCACTGCCAGCGCCAGCACACCGGTGACAACGATGGTGGTGATCGGCACCACCAGCAATTGCACCGCATTAGGCACCCGCGCCCGCAGCCACTTTTCGATGACGCTCATCACATAAGCCGCCAGCAGGATCGGCAGGATTTGCCCCTGATAACCGACCTTCTCGATCTGAAACAAACCGAGGATGTCAAAGTACGGCAGGCTCTGCCCCTCCAGCCCCGCCACCGCTTTGCCGTAGTTCCAGGCGTTGAGCAGATCCGGGTGCACCAGCATCAGGCCGAGCACGATGCCGAGGATTTCGCTGCCGCCAAAGCGCTTCGCCGCCGACCAGCCCACCAACGCCGGGAGAAACACGAACGAGGTATTGGCCATCAGGTTGACCAGGCTCCAGAGCCCGTCAAGCTTGGGGTAGGCGTCCAGCAGGGTCTTGCCCTCAATGAACATGCCCTTGGCGCCGATCAGGTTGTTGATGCCCATCAACAGGCCGGCAATGATCAGCGCCGGCAGGATCGGCATGAACACGTCCGAAAATACCCGCACCAATCGCTGCATCGGGTTGATCTTGTCGGCGCTTTTCTGTTTGACGTCGGCGATGGTCGAGGCGGCGAGACCGGTTTGACGGCGCAGTTCGGCGTAGACCTTTTCCACTTCGCCGGGGCCGATCACCACCTGGAACAGGCCGCCGGTAAAGAATGAACCTTTGACCAGATCGATCTGGTTCAGCGTGGCACTGTTGACCAGTTTCGGGTCTTTGAGGGCCAGGCGCAGCCGTGTGACGCAATGCGCGGCCTGCTCGATGTTGTCGCTGCCACCGAGGCTGTGCAGCAGCTCGGAGGCGATATTCGGATAGTCGTGGCTCATGCTTTTTTCTTCCGCTGTAGTTTTTTGTTATTGGCAGCACGCCGAAGCGAAAAGTACTCGTCTGTACGAGTTATTGCAACAACTCGTACAGACGAGTTTGATTTGGTTTCTCCCAAACCCGACAGGCGGCGACATTTCCTACCTCCGAAGTCAAAGAAACCCAAAGCCGCATGGACAAACCCCTACCCTGCCCTTAAGGTTCAAAACCTTGAGCACAGCGCGGCACAGAGCCATCCCCATGAGTAAATACAACCAGATCTACAGCGATCTGCTTGCCAGCATCACGACCGAACGTCTGGAACGCGGCGCACGACTGCCTTCCGAAACCGAGCTGATGGACAGCTATCAGGCCAGTCGCGGCACTGTGCGCAAGGCCATCGAGCAATTGCAGGAGCGCGGTTTCGCCCAGAAAGTCCACGGCAAAGGCACCTTCGTGCTGTCGACCAACCCGATCGAATTTCAACTCGGCGGCATCGTCAGCTTCCAGGAAACCTACCCACGACTGGGCAATGACGTCAGCACCGAGGTGGTCGAATTCGCACAAATACCCCTCGAAGGCTCGCTGCTTGAACACATCAAGGCCAAAGAAGGCAGCCTGATCACACGAATCAAGCGAGTGCGACGGATCGACGGTAAACGGGTGATCCTCGACATCAACCATTTCGTCAGCGACGTGATTCCCGGCCTGTCCCGCGACATCGCCGAACAATCGATTTACGCCTTCATCGAGCAAACCCTGCAACTGCAAATCGCCTACGCCCAGCGCACCATCGAAGCGGTGCCGCGCAGCAAGGATGACCAACAACACCTGGACCTCGACGGCCAGAGCCATGTGATCGTGGTCAGCAACCAGACCTTCCTGCAGGACGGTCGACAATTCGAGTACACCGAGTCGCGACATACCCTGGACAAGTTCTACTTTTCGGATGTGGCCCGGCGCTGACACTACACGGTACTGAATCGACAATGGGCACAACTATGTAGTGCACATTTCTTGAGCGAACGGGTCATCCTCGATGCCCATTTCTCAAGGATAGAGAGCATGAACCCGATCGAAACCCGCCCACTGCCCAATGCCGCCGACAAGGCAGCGCTCAAGGCAATCGCCACCAGCGTCATCCAGACGTGCCCCAGCCTGCAAGACACGGCGCACGACGTTGCCAGTGACCTGCTGAAAAAATATGACATCGTCGGCCTCGATCCGGATCAGGTGTACTTCCACCGATTCGACGCATCCCAAAGCAGTTCGAAAGCCTTCACCGGTTGGGAACACGTCAAGGCAACGCCCACCAGTTCCATGACCCTGACGCAGCTGGTGATCCATCGCTTCCGCACCGCCGACCAGGACAACGCCGACTCGGAACTGATTTCGACAGCATCCATGACCTGATCAAAGGCGACTGGCGCGTTCAAATGGAAACCCCATGGGCCTACCGGACCCCGCAGGATCTGAGAGCACTGTTGCCGGAGTCGGGAATGTTCACCTTTCAGCGCTTCAGAAGCAGCGTGCTGGTGGTTTATCGCAACGCCGATAACGAAATTGTAGAGAGCGCCATCAGGTCGACACCCGGTGGAAGGCTCAACCTGGATACCCCGCTTCGGCCAGCCTATGAATCCATGACTGTGGATAACCTCGATGAACTCAAAGAGGCATTGATTGCAAAGAAGATGAAGCCCATGGGCTGGCCGGAAGTGGCTGGCGAGGTTGACGGAGCAGCATCGCTGATCGAAAACCCTCCTCGGTCGCTGCCTGAAATCCAGCGATCGGGCATTCCAGACAACTGGCAGGCCAACGAACTGCTGGAGGACAAAACACCCGGCACCGATTCCGGAAAATTCCAGGGCATCTATCAACTCGACGCCAACCCTTCAACTGCCATCATGCTGGATGACACGGCCTATTACGTGCGCTACGAAGCCGACGTCAATGGCGGCGGCACTTGGGCCATCATTGATCCTGAACGACCGAGCGCGTTTTCAGGATCTCTACCGGTACGCCTCAATGCCCAGGGCGAATGGGAACTGGCACCCCGAGCCGAACTCAAGGGCGGCGGCAACACGCAGCCAGGAACGTCCCAGGTCACTGTTCAAAATCCACCGTTGGCCACCCTGAACCGTCCCGCCACTCAGTACGATACATCGGGCGGACTCCGTCTCAGAAAACTGGCTCTGGGCATAAGAGAAACTCACATCAAAATCATGCGCCAGCCCGATGGACATCTGCGCGGGATGTCCACTTACGACGAATACGTCGCAGCCCATCGCGCAAACCTGTCACGGGACGCCCGACAGTTCTTTTCCCGTAGTGAGTTCACCGGTTCATTACCCCCACGCCCGGTGCTTCCTGTCGTGACACCATCGACCACCGCCGCAGAACTGATTCCGGAGATTTTTAACGCCGCACCAGGCTTGGTCATCGGCGAAAGCCAGGATCGCATTGCCAGCATGCGGTTTCTTATCGAGAACATGCCGATCCTGGCCCAAAAGGAGGTCAAGACGCTCTATTTCCATCGCCTGCTCAACGATTTCAGTCAACTGGATCTCAATCAGTTTTTCAGAAGTGGGGAAATGTCCGACGACCTGGAAAAGTCTCTACGACAGCTGCAAAGCGATCCTTCCGGACGGTTCACGCCGCTTGAAGTGGTCAAGGTCGCTCAACACAACCGCATTCGAATACAGGCAACGGACTGTCTGGCGAGTTACCGCTACCCCGCCTCGCCACTTCCCGACATGCATGAACAAGCCATAAAAACCTACCTCACCCACACCATCATGCAGGCCGACAAATCGCTCAACGGGGCTGGAAAATGGGTGGTGCTGACGGATCAGGAAAACTTGAACACGTTTCGCGGCATGCCTGGCATCAGTGAAATGCAGGGTGGTATTGGTTTGCGCATTGAAGAGGTGCTACCGGAAGAAAACTTGCTGATCGAAACGGATCGGGGGATTGAGATAGGACGCGGTTTTGGCTCGCAACACGAATCCATTAGGGGAGATTCCGACACCCTGTTTGCCGACCTGAGTCTGCAGACGCCACTGCCCTTGCTCGAAAGGACACCGGAGGAGCTCGAGCGACTGCTGTTCCGCCAAGGCATGTTCACTTTCGAGAAGTCGGACGGCGGTTGGACGCTGATTCATCGCGGAAGGGATGGCCGAATTGCACGAACACTGGTCGAGCGTACAGTTGACGGCAAGTATCTGATCAATCGCCCCTCATGGACCGAAGTGCACCAGGTGCCTTATGCCGACATCGTCGAACTGTCCTGGGCCCTGAGCCGTATGGGCATGGACCTCGAAGGCCGCTTGCCGCTTTAACTCATCATTCTTTTCTACAAGGTACATATCCCCTGAAACGCAAGAAGCCCCCGATCTCGCGATCGGGGGCTTCTTTTGTCACTATCGTTTTGAGCCTGAGTTCACAGGCTCAAAACGATCACTCCCACTCTATTATCAACTAGACAATTTCACCCTTTAAATAATGGCCCCAAGATAAACAAAATCATCCAAAACCATGGAAAATACCATGATTGATAAACAACCTAAGATTTCTCCGAACAAGTCCCAAAATGTGTTGGCGCTGATCAGATTTTGACCCAGGCGGCAGGAACTCTTTGACCTATCCAAATACTCACTCTACTCCAAGAGACCTGCATGTCTTCATCTCGGCCAGAATTAGGATTTATTGGAAAGAAGGCTTCATCTTCCATAAATGGCAGCGCTTCGAGCTGGGATAGGCTAAGCGGATGGCCCTGTCTTTCTTCGACGCAGGCCGGAATATTCTTCATTAGTTCACAGTATTTAAACCCATCATTACGAGTAAAACCGAGACGTTGCATAAACTGAAATTGAAGCACCTGTTCGTTTATTGGGTAATGGTTTTGTGGCCCTCCCACAGGGTCGCCACATCCTGCCATTGCTGCCCTAACTTAACCTAGAACTACACCGCCAATGCCGACTTCAATGCCGATACCTCCATTGCCAAGGTGTGTTATGACATATGATGAGTAGATACTTTCCCTGTCGTCGGACATTGGCCGGCTTCTATAAAGCCTGGATGGTGATGGTCAGCGCGCTTCTCATCGCCTGCCAATCGCCGCGCGAGGCACTGCAACAACTGGCTGAAGAGCACGGCCGACAATTGGAGGTCCTGCCGGGACACGGCTTCCCCCTCTTCATACTTGCGCCGCAAACTGCAGAAAAGATGACTCGCCTGCGTGTCTACCTGGAAGGCGATGGCCATTCCTGGGCGACGGCCACTCAACCCAGCCTGGATCCGAGCCCGCACAATCTGTTAGTGCCACGGCTGGCGGTCGATGATCCGACACCGAATGCGTACCTGGCACGCCCCTGCCAGTTCGTCATGGTCGCAGCCTGTCAATCAGCACTCTGGACCAATCGACGATTTTCTCAGGAAGTGGTCACCCGCCTCAGCCAGGCGCTGGACCAATTAAAACAGCGATATGGCAATAGGGAGTTCGAACTGGTGGGGTATTCAGGTGGAGCCGCTCTCGCATTATTGTTAGCGGCGCAGCGCAATGATGTTACCCAGGTGCAAACCCTTGCTGGCAATCTCAGTCCACCTCTGTGGGCGACGATGAAAGGATTGTCGCCACTCGACGGTTCACTGGATCCGCTGGACTATCGTAATCGACTCGCCTTAATACCCCAGCGTCATCTCATCGGAGAAGCAGACCTGATTATTCCAGGTAGTTTAGTTGATAGTTACCAACAGGCGCTTGGCTCGCCCCTCTCCCAATGCGTCCATGTACCAGGAGCAAGCCATGACAGGGGGTGGGAAGCGACATGGAGCCGATGGGTTAAAACACCGTTGGTACATGAAAATCCTGAGATTAAGGGTGGGCAGGTCCGTTTAAAAACATCCGAATACTATTCCCCCTAGTGCCGGACCCTGGCCTGACCGCAATAACACCATAAAGTTCCGCTTATTGCTGAATAACTCCGTAAATCCTCAAAAAACAACTGTAGCGTCGCATTTTTTAGCTTTTTTTTTCGTCATTGATTATTTTTATGATGAATTGTCCTACAAGCATCGTGTAGATTTGCACGCGCTTGAATCAGCACTTCACTGACAAGCTGGCAGGGATGCCTAAAACAGACGCTGACGCGCAGGTTGTTCCCTGTCAGTTTCTGCCCTGTAAGGATACTGCCTTGAACATTTCCCACCTGCGCCGCTCGTTGTTGGCGCTGTCCGTCGCGGCTACCACTGCCACGGTCCATGCCGCACCCGCACCCGACCTCAACCACGACCTGAGCACAGGGGCATACAGCAGCTCCGGCGATGTTTTCAATAACGCCACCTTCACCGGGACGTCGCAAAACGCAGGTGTAGAGCTGACCGACGTGACCCTGGCGGGCAACCTGGTCAACCAGGGCAAAATCAACCTGACGGCTGCGAACCCCAGCGACATCCCGGCCGGTATCTCCATGACCCTCAATTCCACCGTCGCTGGCGATCTGGTAAATAATGGCGACATTACGGTGAGCGGCAACGGCGCCATGGGGCTGGACCTGTATCTGGCGAATATCGCTGGTGAAGTGAACAACAACGGCAACATCACTGTGACTGGTGAAGATGCCAATGGCATGATGATCACCTCGACCCAGTCGCGCATCAATAACTCGGGCACTATCACCGCTCGCGGCATCGACTCTGCGGGTATCGAGATCGAGAACGCTCGCTTTACCGGTCAGATGACAGGCGCTCCCTTCAAGAGTGATATCAACAACAGCGGGACTATCTCCGCCGACGGAGTCGGTATCCACTTTCGCAGCCTCGACACCTCCGGCGGTTTCGACACCCTCTCCATCAGGCAGACAGGTGGCCTGATCGAAGGCGGCACCGCAGCAATTCTAGCGGACGACAATGCCTCCCCTTCGTATTTCTACTGGCAAGGTGGTCAGGTCAAGGGTGACCTGCTGGGCCTGAGTGGTGTGCTGGTGCAAGGGGACGCGATGTTCGATGGCTCGACCATCCGCGCCGGCTTCGTCGATATCGACGGTGGCCGCCTGACTCTGCTTCGCCCGCAGACTACGATTGTGGGCGACCTCGACATGGACAGCGACACTGCGCGCTTGCGCTTGCTGCTGGATAACAACACTCTGCCCAACACGCCGATCCTGAAAGTCACCGGCAATACCTTCTTCTCTCCAGGCAGCCAGATCGAACTGCAGGCTCGCTCCGACGACTTCCGCACGTCGGCCCAGGGCACCCGCTACACCCTCATCAACTCTGGCACGTGGGAAGACCCGCAGAACCTGTCCGTGGTTTCCTCCTCGGCGCTGCTTGAGGTGAGGAACTTCGGCATTGAAGGCCAGGACGTGAAAGCACTGGTTGCCACCCGCAGTGATGAGGTGATCACGCAAGACCTGCTGGGTGCCCGTGGTTCGCGCAACGCGGTGAACGCCATCAAGCCGTTCAAGAACACGGTCTTGGGCCAGATGGACGAAAGCGACCCGGTATTCCAGCGTTTCGCCAACGCCGCCACCAGTGAAGATCTGGCCAAACTTTCCGAAACCCTGACCCCTGACGTCAGCCGTGGGGCGATCAACGCCGCCACCAACAGCCAGAACCTGGTCGCAAGTGCCATCAACCGCCGCGCCAGCAAAGCCCGTAGCGGTCTGTCCTCCGGTGACGTCCTGGCAGAACAAGGCGTATGGCTGCAAGCGCTGTCCAGCGATGCCAACCAGGACAGCCGCCACGGTATCGACGGCTACGACGCCAACACCAACGGCATCGCCGTGGGTGCCGACGGCAAGCTCAACGCCGATACTACCGTGGGCCTGGCTTACAGCTACCTGACCAGCGACGTCAAATCCGACTTGGGCAAAAAAACCGACGTCAGCGGCCATGCACTGACCCTGTACGGCAACTGGGCCCGTGACAACTTCTTTGTCGACACCTCGCTGATGTATGGCTGGAACGACAACGAGTCCAAACGCTACATAGCTGGTACCCGCGCCAAGGCCGACTACGACAGTGAGATCTTCGGCGTCAACGCACTGGCAGGCTACACTTTCCAGCTCGACAAGCAGTGGCTGCTGGAACCCCAGGTCGGTGCGCGCTATGCCAACGTATCGATGGATTCGTACCGTGAAAAAGGTAGCTCAGCCGCCCTCAACGTCGGCAGCCAGCGCTATGAAATCGGCGAAATGGGCCTGGGCGCTCGTCTGGCGGCCGCTTTTGACATAGGTGTGGGCAGCCTGGAACCGGAAGCCAAGCTGATGGCCTGGCACGATTTCATCGGCGACAAGGCCGTCACCACCTCCACCTTCGTGCTTGGCGGTACCCCATTCACCACCACAGGGGCGACACCGGCGCGCGACAGCTACGAGCTGGGACTGGGTGCGAACTACCGCGTAGGCGCGTGGAGCGTGGGAGGGACGTACAACTACCTGACCAGCAGTGGTTTCGACGCCGACACCTTCACTGCGAACGTGCGTTACGACTTCTGATCAACGTCTTCGTCTGAAACAACAAAACCCGCCAATGCGGGTTTTGTTGTTTGAGGCTGATGGTAAAGCCCGTAAGCGTCTGGCGTCACTGAATCAAAACCGCCCCAGGCCGTAACTGCCTCTGCGCAGAAAAGCGCTATCGATACCATGTCGGCATTGCTCTACCGAACATGGTGTCGATATTCGTTTCTGATGAGACCGGCACCACGTACCATGAACCAAGCCGTTGATGACGTGAAAGAAATCGCAAATACTCTGATTTTTTACTTATAAAACAGATAGTTGCGGATAAACCTTACTCCCACTCAATGGTCGCTGGCGGCTTGCTCGACACGTCGTAGGTGACGCGGGAGATGCCTTCGATTTCATTGATGATGCGGCCGCTGACGGTTTCCAGCAGTTCGTAAGGCAGGTGTGCCCAACGCGCGGTCATGAAGTCGATGGTTTCCACGGCACGCAGGGCCACGACCCAGGCGTAACGACGGCCATCGCCGACAACGCCAACCGATTTCACCGGCTGGAACACCACGAATGCCTGGCTGACTTTGTGGTACCAGTCGGCCTTGCGCAGCTCTTCGATGAAGATGTGGTCGGCGCGACGCAGCAGGTCGGCGTATTCCTTCTTCACTTCACCGAGGATCCGCACACCCAGGCCCGGGCCCGGGAACGGATGACGGTAGACCATGTCGTACGGCAGGCCGAGCTCCAGGCCCAGACGACGGACTTCGTCCTTGAACAACTCGCGCAGGGGTTCAACCAGCTTGAGGTTCATTTCTTCCGGCAGGCCGCCCACGTTGTGGTGCGACTTGATCACGTGAGCCTTGCCGCTTTTCGCGCCAGCCGACTCGATCACGTCCGGGTAAATGGTGCCTTGGGCGAGGTACTTGATGTTATCCAGTTTGTTGGACTGGGCATCGAAAACGTCGATGAAGGTACGGCCAATGATCTTGCGCTTCTTCTCTGGATCGCTTTCGCCTGCCAGATTGTCGAGGAACTGGTCCTCGGCGTTGGCGCGAATCACCTTGACGCCCATGTTCTCGGCGAACATGGCCATCACTTGCTCGCCTTCGTGCAGGCGCAGCAGGCCGTTGTCGACGAAGACGCAGGTCAACTGGTCGCCGATGGCCTTGTGCAGCAGCGCGGCAACCACCGAGGAGTCAACGCCGCCGGACAGGCCGAGCAATACGTTGTCGGTACCAACCTGGGCGCGGACCTGGGCGATGGCGTCTTCAGCAATCTTCGAAGGTGTCCACAGGGCTTCGCAGCCGCAGATGTCGAGGATGAAGCGCGAGAGGATGCGACCGCCCTGCTTGGTGTGGGTCACTTCCGGGTGGAACTGCACGCCGTAGTAGCCGCGAGCATCGTTGAACATGCCGGCAATCGGGCAGCTCGGGGTGCTGGCCAGGATGTGGAAGTCTTCCGGCATCTTGGTGACCTTGTCACCGTGGCTCATCCATACGTCGAGGCCGAACAGGCCATCGGCGTCGATATGGTCTTCGATGCCATCGAGCAGACGGCTCTTGCCAACCACGTCAACGCGGGCATAACCGAACTCACGCAGCTCGGAACCTTCGACCTTGCCACCCAGCTGTTCAGCCATGGTTTGCATGCCGTAGCAGATACCGAAGACCGGTACGCCCAGGTCAAACACCGCTTGCGGGCAGCGCGGGCTGTCGGCTACGTGCACGGACTCGGGGCCGCCGGCGAGAATGACGCCTTTTGGAGCGAATTCGCGAATCGCTTCGTCGTCCATGTCGAACGGATGCAGTTCGCAGTACACGCCGATTTCACGCACGCGGCGGGCAATCAGCTGGGTGTACTGGGAACCGAAGTCGAGGATCAGGATGCGGTGGGCGTGAATGTCGAGGGCCATGTGGTCAGTCTCGTCTATGCAGTTCGGTGAAGAGAATCAGAAACAACTCGGGGCTGAAAACAGCCCCGGTTACTTAACTTATTGCTGGAAGCCTCAACCTACGCGGTAGTTTGGTGCTTCTTTGGTGATTTGCACGTCATGAACGTGGGACTCGGCCATGCCAGCGCCGGTGATCCGCACGAACTCAGGCTTGGTGCGCATTTCTTCGATATCGGCGCTACCGGTGTAGCCCATGGAAGAACGCAGGCCGCCCATCAGTTGATGGATGATGGCGCTCAGGGTGCCCTTGTACGGAACACGCCCTTCGATGCCTTCCGGAACCAGTTTCTCGGCGCCTGCCGAGGAGTCCTGGAAGTAACGGTCGGAGGAACCTTGAGCCTGGGACATGGCGCCCAGCGAACCCATGCCGCGGTAAGCCTTGTACGAACGGCCCTGGAACAGTTCGATCTCGCCCGGCGCTTCTTCAGTACCGGCGAACATCGAGCCCATCATCACGCAGGAAGCACCGGCAACGATGGCCTTGGACAGGTCACCGGAGAAACGGATGCCGCCGTCGGCGATCAACGGAACGCCTGTGCCTTCAAGGGCAGCGGCGACGTTGGCGATGGCACTGATTTGCGGGACGCCGACACCGGCGACGATACGGGTGGTGCAGATCGAGCCAGGACCGATACCGACCTTGACTGCGTCAGCGCCAGCTTCGGCCAAGGCCTTGGCGGCAGCGCCGGTGGCGATGTTGCCGCCGATGACCTGCACTTCAGGGAAGTTCTGCTTGACCCAGCGAACGCGGTCGATCACGCCTTTGGAGTGACCGTGAGCAGTGTCGACCACTACCACGTCAACACCCGCGTGGACCAGGGCAGCTACGCGGTCACCGGTGTCTTTACCGGTACCGACTGCAGCGCCAACGCGCAGACGACCTTGATCGTCCTTGCTGGCCAGCGGGTAAGCCTTGGCTTTTTCGATGTCGTTGACGGTCATCATGCCTTTGAGGGCGAATTTGTCGTCGACGATCAGCACGCGTTCGATACGGTGCTTGTGCAACAGCTCACGGACGTCGTTCTTGTCGGCGCCTTCCTTGACCGTGACCAGACGCTCTTTAGGCGTCATCACTTCACGGACGCTGGCGTCCATGCGGTTTTCGAAACGCACGTCACGGGAAGTGACGATGCCGACCAGGTCGCCATCGTGCAGTACCGGAACGCCGGAGATGTTGTGCAGGCGGGTGAGTTCGAACAGTTCACGAACCGTGGCGTCAGCCTCGATGGTGATCGGGTCCTTGACCACGCCGGCCTCGTACCGTTTGACCTTACGCACTTCGGCAGCTTGCTGCTCGATGGTCATGTTCTTGTGGATGATACCGATGCCACCTTCCTGAGCCATGGCAATTGCCAAACGGGCTTCAGTAACGGTGTCCATGGCAGCAGAAACCAGTGGAATATTCAGCTCGATGCCACGGGTAAGGCGGGTCTTGAGACTGACTTCGTTAGGAAGAACCTCGGAATAACCGGGCACTAAAAGAATGTCGTCGAAGGTCAGAGCTTCTTGGCTGATACGCAGCATCGCGGGGGCTCCCGAGCGGGAAAATGGAAGCGCGCCATTATAGTCAGACACCCCCTCGGGTTCAATGTAAAACTCTGTCTATTATTGGCATTACTGACATACGGAAAAACGACGTCCCTGTAGGAGCCGCCGAAGGCTGCGATCTTTCGACTTTGATTTTCAAAAACAAGATCAAAAGATCGCAGCCTTCGGCAGCTCCTGCAAAGGCGCCCGCGTTCAGAGTTCGACTTTGACCCAGCTCACGGGTTGATCCAGCCAATCGGCAAATTCGTCGATAAAGCTCTGCTTGAACCCGGCCTCGAGCCAGTTGTTGAAGATGAAGCCCAGGTTGGAAAAGCCGCATTCCTGCAAGAACAGAAACCCGTTGATGTCATCTTCATGCCCGCACTCAGGGCACGTGAAGTTATCGGTGCGTCCCGGCATCCACTCTTCCAGGCTTTCGAACAGCGCTTCGCCGATTTCCTTGCGGCACTCGGCGCAGCCGGCTTCTTCGAGAAACCCCTTGGCCGGTGTATAGATGCAGCGCTTGGTGATGATTTCCAGGCCATTGATCGGCTCGCCGAACGGCAGCGCGTCAGGGTGCAGGACCACGGCGCGGGCACCGTCGGCGAGGGCGTGGGCCATGCGATTGCCGGTGCGGCCACAGGTGGTCAGTTGTTCTTTAATGATGTTCTTGCGCACCAGCCAACGCACGACCGCCCGGGCCCGGGGTTCGTGTACCGGCAGGGTGGAGATTTTCGGGACGATGATGCTTTGGGAATTCATGGTGCAAGCCTACAAATGCTGAATGAGTCCACCCTTGTGGGAGCGAGCCTGCTCGCGATGAGGCCATTGCAGTCAACATTGTTGTTGCCTAACCCACCGCCATCGCGAGCAGGCTCGCTCCCACAGGATTTGCGGCCGGCAGCTTAATCCCTGACGAAATCCGGTCAAGTACTCAAATAGCGCCCGATCAAGGCAATCCCGCTGGCCAGCACCAGCCAGGTCACCAGCCGCACGAATGCCTCGCGGGACAATTTCATGATCAACCGCCGACCGATCCACAACCCCAGCGCCATCGCTGGCAACAAACACAGTGCCAATACCAACAAGGGTAGCTCGGCATACACACCGGCGACGGCAAACAGGCTCAAACGCACCACGGTGCTGCAACTGATCAGCGCACTCTGGGTTGCCCGGGCTGCGTCCTTGGGCAGCCGACTGTTCAAATAGATCGCATATAAAAAGCCGCCACTGCCAAACAGCGCCCCGAACATCCCGCCCACCGTGCCCATCGGCACCGCCCACCCGGCGGACAATTGCGCCGGACGGGTTTTAATCCACAGGCTGTAAATCGCATAGGCGCTGATAAACAGCCCCATCAACAGCAACAAAACATCGGATTTAAGGTTCAGCAGAAAAATCACCCCCAACGTGCAGCCCACCGCCATGCACGGCAGCAGCCGCAGCAATTCGGGCCTCGCCACATCCCGTCGCGAGGGCAGCAGATTGCCGAACGCCGCGACGAAATCCAGCAGCACCAGCAGCGGCACGATTTTCGACAGCGGCATGAACAGGATCAGAATCGGCCCGGCCACCAGCGCGGTGCCAAAACCGGCGATGCCGAACACGATGTAGGCCAGCGCAACGCCCAACCCGATCACCAGCCAATCCACCGCACCCCACGGCCATTGGTTTAACAACTCCAGCACACTCATCGTCACGGCTTCCTTTAATTCCTGTGATGACTTTAGCCAGCGCCGAGCGTTGCGACTAATATCTTCAATGTCGACTACCCATCTCGAAAAGGCATGCCTCGTGCTTTCAACCCGTCAATTGCGCTACTTCGTGGAAATAGCCGAGAGTGGCAGCTTCAGCGCCGCAGCCGAACGACTGTTTATTGCTCAATCGGCCTTGAGCCGGCAGATCAAGGACATGGAAACCCGACTGCAAACGCCGCTGTTCGAACGCACCGCACGCCAACCCCGTTTGACGGCGGCGGGTGAAGCCTTTTTGCCTCGGGCGAGAAACCTGCTGAACGAACTGACCAAGGCCAGCGAAATGGCCACTCAGGTGGGAAACGGTCAACTGGGTGTATTGCGCCTGAGTCACTCCAGCACGGTGCCGATGAGCGGTCGGCTGCTGCGTGGCATCAGCGTTTATCTGGATCAGCACGCTGGCGTGTCGATGGACATCGTCAAGCTGTCCTCCGAGGCGCAACTGGAAGAATTGGCCGAAGGGCGCCTTGATGTGGGGCTGTTGCGCCTGCCGGTGCTGCGTCAGCGTGAAGGGGTGCAGATTGTTCCGCTGTACAGCGAGCGCCTGTTGCTGGCGGTGCCGCCGAATCATCGGCTGGCAGTGGATCAGTCCGCGCAAGGCATCGATCTGGCGCAGTTGAAGCATGAAGCGTTTATTTCCATCCCTCATCCACAGCGGGGCGGCCTGAGCTATTTATCCGCCGAGTTGTGCATGCGCCAGGGGTTCTTTCCCCAGGCGGCTCGGGTGGTGTCGCGCAAAACCACACAATTGCAATTGATCCAGGCCGGGTTCGGCATCGCACTGTTACCGGAATCGATGCAAGACATCGCGCCGCCGGATATCCACTTTCTGCCCTTGGCCGACCCGGATTGCCACAGCACTGTTGCCCTCGCCTATCGGCAGCATCCCGCGGCACTGGTTCAACACTTCATCAATACCTGCACAACCCACTGTGGGAGCGGCGGTGCGGCGATCCGACTTGCTCGCGAAAGCGGTGGGTCATTCAACAATGATGGCGACTGACATGACCTCTTCGCGAGCAAGTCGGATCGCCGCACCGCCGCTCCCACAGGGGATTTGTGTTGATTCATGGAGATTGATGGACGAATGCCTTTATCATGCGCCCCATGATTAAAGATCCCTTTGCAAGACTCGGCCTGGACCGGGAAGTCCTGACTGTCAGCCAGCTCAACGGCCGCGCGCGGGTGTTGCTCGAAGACGTGTTCAGCAACATCTGGGTCGAAGGCGAAATCTCCAACCTCGCCCGCCCGGCGTCCGGCCATGTGTATTTCACCCTCAAGGACAGCGGCGCCCAAGTCCGTTGTGCGCTGTTCCGGCAGAACGCCGCTCGGGTTCGCCAGGCGTTGAAGGATGGCTTGGCGGTCAAGGTTCGCGGCAAGGTTTCGCTGTTTGAAGGCCGTGGCGATTACCAGCTGATTCTCGACACCGTGGAGCCGGCCGGTGACGGCGCCCTGCGCCTGGCCTTCGATGCGCTGAAGGAAAAGCTCAGCGCTGAAGGCCTGTTCAGCGCCGAGCGCAAAGTGCCGCTGCCGGCGCACCCGCAACGCATCGGCATCATCAGCTCGCCCACCGGCGCGGTGATCCGCGACATCATCAGTGTGTTCCGCCGCCGCGCGCCGCAGATCCAACTGACGCTGATCCCCACCGCCGTGCAAGGCCGCGAAGCTACCGCGCAGATTGTCCGTGCGCTGAAAATGGCGGATGCACGCGGTTTCGACGCGTTGATCCTGGCCCGTGGCGGCGGTTCGCTGGAAGACCTCTGGTGTTTCAACGAAGAAGCCGTGGCCCGCGCCGTGGATGCCTGCGTGACGCCGATTGTCAGCGCCGTCGGCCACGAAACCGACGTGTCGATCAGTGACTTCGTCGCCGACGTCCGCGCCCCGACACCGTCCGCCGCGGCCGAACTGCTCGCGCCGGATTCCAGCGATCTGGTTCGACGCGTCGAAAGCCTGCACCGACGCCTGGTGATGCGCATCCGCGACCGTTTGATGCGCGACCGGCTGCGTCTGGAAGGCATGGCCCGGCGCCTGCGTCATCCCGGCGAACGACTGCGTCAGCAAGCACAACGTCTGGATGATCTGGACATGCGCATGCGCCGCGCTTTCGAACGCAGCCTCAATACCCGTCGCGAACGTTTGATCCGTCTGGAAACCCGCCTCGCCGGGCAACATCCGGGGCGGCAACTGGCGATGCTTCGCCAGCGCCTCGACAGCCTCGCCGAGCGCCTGCCCCGAGCCATGCGTGAAGGGCTTAAATCCCGCCGGCTGCAACTGCAAAGTCAGATGCAGACGCTGCATGTGGTCAGCCCTTTGGCGACCCTCGCGCGTGGCTACAGCATTCTGCTGGACGAGCGCGGCAACGCGATTCGTAGCGCCGCGCAGACCCATACCGGCCAGCGCCTGAAAGCCAAACTGGGCGAAGGCGAGCTGCAAGTGCGGGTCGAAGACAATCACCTGACGCCTGTCACCCTTTCTCTACTGGATTGATCCATGCCGCGTTTTTTAGCTCCGCTGCTGTTGCTGTGCCTGACCTTCAACGCCCACGCCGACAGTTACATCACCCGCCTGTTGAACAAACCGGTGCCGGGTGGCGTGGCGGTGGTGGATCTGGGCAGCTCCGCCCAGGCACCCAAAGCCAGCTATCAAGGCAAACCGGTATTGGTGGTCAAGGAACAGAACAACTGGCTGGCCATCGTCGGCGTGCCGCTGACTGTCAAACCGGGTAGCCAGTCGCTTAGCAGTGGTGGTCGCAACCTGAGCTTCACCGTCGGCAGCAAGAAATACCCGGAACAGCACATCACCCTGAAAAACACTCAGCAGGTCAATCCGAACCCGGAGAATCTCAAGCGCATCGAGGGTGAGCTGGCGGAGCAGATCCAGGCTTACCGCAGCTTCAGCCCAAACAGCCCGAGCAACCTGCTGCTGGACAAACCGGTCAACGGACCGCTGTCGAGCAAGTTCGGTGTGCGCCGCTTTTTCAATGGCGAAGAGCGCAATCCCCACGCGGGCCTCGACTTCGCGGTGCCTGCCGGCACGCCAATCAAGACTCCGGCCGCCGGTAAGGTGATCCTGATCGGCAACTACTTCTTCAACGGCAATACGGTATTCGTCGACCACGGCCAGGGCTTTATCAGCATGTTCTGCCACATGTCGAAGATCGATGTGAAGGTTGGCCAGCAATTGGCGCGCGGCGGCGTGGTCGGGAAAGTCGGCTCCACGGGGCGCGCGACCGGGCCGCATATGCACTGGAACATCAGCCTGAATGATGCGCGGGTGGATCCGGCGATTTTTATTGGGGCGTTTCAACCGTAAATAGTTGTTGAGGCTACCGGCCCCTTCGCGAGCAAGCCCGCTCCCACATTAGATTTTCGGCGTGCACAGAATATGTGTTCACGCCGATCAAATGTGGGAGCGGGCTTGCTCGCGAAGGCGGCCTCATTGGCACCACTTATTCCGCCTCCAGATCCTCAATCCCATGGACTTCCCGGTGCGCCAGCCGCTCTTTGATCCATATCTGGGTTTCCTCCGAGAAACCAGCCAATTCTTCAGATGTGATCAGCTCATGAGTACACAGCCCCAGCAAGTGAGCAGGCGCCTCATTGCGTGAGTGACTGAAAACGCCAAACGCCCAATACAGCTCCTGCTGACCGGCCTTCAGCCTTTCTTCACTGGCTTCTATACGCTCATAAGGCGCCAGGCTTTTATCCAGCACCGTGCGCTCGACCTCCTCCATGATCCGGATACACATCCGCTCATGGGCTACCGGACGCAGTGCGCTATAGAGCTTCCAATCCGACTCGTTCATTGCCAACTCCTGCTTTCTGGTCGTCTGGTTGAGGCTTTAAGAATAGCTGCGTCGACCGAACTGCAATCGCCAACCTTCAATTGCGCATCGCTCAAACCTCGCGCAAACATCAATACAATCTCTGCCATTCACCGCAACAAAATCTCAATAAACTCCACTTTTCGAGTATTCCTCTCAATTTTTTTCGACTGCTTGCCATCCTTTCCCCCCGCGGTTAGGGTTGAAGGCATGAAAACCTCTCACACCCTCATTCAGCTTCGCCAGCACCGCAGCCTGTGCCTCGTCAGCGCACGACTGCCGGGCTGAATCGCGGTGCCTCGTCTTACGCTTTACCCCCAGAACATTTGATCCACCGGCAGGCCGCCTTTTTTCGGCCCACACAATAAGGATTTTCCGATGAGCATGCTCAAAGACCCGTCTTCGAAATACCGTGCGTTCCCGACTATCGATATCCCGGACCGCACCTGGCCATCGAAGACCATCACCGCAGCGCCGATCTGGTGCAGCTCGGACCTTCGTGACGGCAACCAGTCGCTGATCGAGCCCATGGACGCGGTCAAGAAGCTGCGTTTCTGGAAAACCCTGGTGCAAGTCGGCGTGAAAGAAATCGAAGCCTCGTTCCCGGCCGCTTCGCAAACCGACTTCGACTTCGTGCGTACCCTGATCGAAGACGGCCACATCCCGGACGACACCACCATTCAGGTGCTGACCCAGGGCCGTGAAGACTTGATCGCACGTACCTTCGAATCCCTGCGCGGTGCCAAGAAAGCCATCGTTCACCTGTACAACGCGACCTCCCCTTCCTTCCGCCGCATTGTCTTCAACCAGGACAAGGACGGGATCAAGGCCATCGCTGTGAACGCCGCCAAGCTGTTCGTCAAATACGCCGCCCAGCAGCCGGAAACCGAGTGGACCTTCGAGTACTCGCCAGAAACCTTCAGCGCCACCGAACTGGAATTCGCCAAGGAAGTCTGTGACGCGGTCATCGAAGTGTGGAACCCGACGCCTGAGCACAAGGTGATCCTCAACCTGCCTGCCACCGTCGAATGCGCCACCCCGAACATCTATGCCGACCAGATCGAATGGTTCGGCCGCCACATCAACCGTCGTGACAGCGTGATCATCAGCCTGCACACCCACAACGACCGTGGCACTGGCGTAGCCGCCACCGAGCTGGGCCTGATGGCCGGCGCCGACCGTGTCGAAGGTTGCCTGTTCGGCAACGGCGAGCGGACCGGTAACGTCGACCTGGTGACCGTGGCATTGAACCTCTACACCCAGGGCATCCACCCTGAACTGGACTTTTCCGATATCGACGGCGTGCGCAAAGTCGTCGAAGAATGCAACCAGATCCAGGTGCACCCACGTCACCCGTATGTCGGCGACCTGGTTCACACCGCGTTCTCCGGTTCCCACCAGGATGCGATCCGCAAGGGCTTCTCCCAGCAAAAACCGGACGCCCTGTGGGAAGTGCCGTACTTGCCGATCGACCCGGCCGACATCGGCCGCAGCTACGAGGCGGTGATCCGCGTCAACAGCCAGTCGGGCAAGGGCGGTATCGCTTACCTGCTGGAACAGGAATACGGCATCAACTTGCCGCGCCGCATGCAGATCGAGTTCAGCCAGGTGGTGCAGCGTGAAACCGATCGTCTGGGCCTGGAGATGACAGCCCAACAGATCCACGCGCTGTTGCACAGCGAGTACTTGCAGGCCAACACTCCGTACGCGCTGGTCAGCCATCGCTTGCAGGAAGAAAACGGTCACAGCGCCGTGGAAGTGGAAGTCTCCAGCAAAGGTCAGGGTGAAACCAACCTGCACTGGCGTGGCAAAGGTAACGGCGCTCTGGAAGCGCTGGTGGCCGGTCTGCCGATCCCGGTGGAAATCATGGACTACAACGAACACGCGATCGGCGCGGGTACCAATGCCAAGGCTGCGGCCTACATTGAACTGCGGGTGAATGGTGAGCGTGCGGTGCACGGCGTCGGTATCGATGAAAACATCACTACCGCCAGCTTCAAGGCCCTGTTCAGCGCGCTGAACCGCTCCCTGAGCCAGCCGGAAGCGAAAGCGGCGTAAGTTTGCGCTGCAACGCAAAAGGCCCCGGGGTGTGAACCTCGGGGCCTTTTTGTTTGCCTGGGATTTTTGTGTTGCCTGTTCTGGCCTCTTCGCGAGCAAGCCCGCTCCCACCGTGGATTTTTGGTGTACACAAAATCTGTGTTCACACCGATCAAGTGTGGGAGCGGGCTTGCTCGCGAAGACGGACGGTCAGGCAGCGAAAGTCTCAGGTGAACTCGAAGGTATCCGCATCCAGATTCGCCGGAAACCGTGCGCGATAAGCCGCCAGCTCCGCCGCGTCCAGAACGACTTTGAAGACCCCATCGGCATCGCCTGCGCTGAGCAACGTCTCACCCTGAAAATCCAGCACCTGACTGTCACCGGTATACGCAAAGCCTTTGCCATCGGTACCGATGCGGTTCACCGCCGCCACATAGCAAAGGTTTTCGATCCCCCGTGCCGGCAGCAAACGGTTCCAGTGTTGGCGCCGGGCGCCCGGCCAATTGGCGGTGTACAGCAATAAGTCGGTGTCTTGAGGGTCGCGGCTCCAGACCGGGAAACGCAGGTCGTAGCAAATCAGCGGCCGCACTCGCCAGCCCTTCAATTCGAACTGCACCTGACGCTCGCCCGGGGTGAAATGGTTGTGCTCGCCCGCCATGCGGAACAGATGACGTTTGTCGTAGTGCCACACCTCCCCATCCGGTCGCGCCCACAACAGACGATTGCGATGACTGCCGTCAGCCACCTGGACGATGATGCTGCCGGTGATCACCGCATCCAGTTTCGCCGCCTGAACCCGCAGCCATTTACTGGTAGGGCCATTTTCCGGCTCGGCGAGGGTTTCCGATTCCATGGAGAAACCGGTGGTGAACATCTCCGGCAGGATAATCAGGTCTGCGCCGCGAGCCTGTTCCAGCAAGGGCTCGAAATGCTGCAGATTGGCCTGACGATCATGCCAGGCCAGGGTGGTCTGGATCAGCGCAACATTCAGATTGGGCAGAGCACTCAGATCACGCATAGTTTTGCCGCTGCTTCACGCAGGGTCTCCTCGCGTTTGGCAAAGCACAGGCGCACCAGGCGCTGGCCGACCGGTGGAGTCTGGTAGAACACCGAGATCGGAATGCTCGCGACGCCATGTTCGCGGGTCATCCACAGCGCCATTTCGACGTCATTGAGGTCCGGGCGAATCTGCGAATAATCGACCAATTGGAAATAAGTACCGGCCACGCGGGTGAAACTGAAGCGTGACGGCGCCAGCAGATCACAGAACAGATCGCGCTTGGCCTGATAGAAATCCGGCAACTCTTCGACGTGTTCCGGGTGCTCGGCCATGTAATCGGCCAACGCGTATTGCAACGGCGTCACGCCGCAGAAACTGACGTATTGGTGAACCTTGCGCAGCTCGGCGGTGAGGGCTGGCGGTGCCACTACATAACCGGTTTTCCAACCGGTGACGTGGTACGTCTTACCGAACGAGCTGACCACAAATGCGCGTTGATAGAGTTCTTCGTGGGCCAATACGCTGACGTGAGGCACGCCGTCGAATACCAGGTGTTCGTAGACTTCGTCGCTGATTACATAGATATCGCGGTCGCGGATCAACGCTGCTAACTGATCCAGCTCGGCACGATTGATCAACGCGCCGCTGGGGTTGTGCGGGGTATTGAGGATAATCATCCGCGTACGCGGCGTAATGGCTTCAGCAAGCTTCTGGAAGTCGATGCTGAAATCGTTAAGGCCCAGTTGCACATGCACGCAACGGCCACCGGCCAGCTCCACCGAAGGTTCATAACTGTCGTAGGCCGGATCAAACACGATGACTTCATCACCGCTGTGGATCACCGCCTGAATGGCGCAGAAGATTGCCTGAGTCGCGCCGGGGGTGACCGTCACTTCATTGTCAGCATCGACATGGGCGCCGTAGCTGCGGGCGATCTTCGCCGCAATCTGCTGACGCAACACCGGCAAGCCAGTCATCGGCGAATACTGGTTGTGACCACTGGCGATATGCCGACCGACTGCATCGCGCAGGGCCTGCGGGCCGTCGAAATCGGGAAACCCTTGAGACAGATTGATCGCCCCGGTTTGCGCCGCGAGCTGAGACATCTGCGTGAAGATAGTGATGCCGACATTCGGCAGCTTACTGGTGATCATCGGTGATTCCCTGCGCTACACCCGGCTCTACGACGGCACGGGAGAGCTCGAGAATAGCCCAAACGGCGCCCATAAAAAAAGGCGCATAAAGCGCCCTTTCTGTAACCCGATCCTGTGGGAGCGTGGCTTGCCCGCGATAGTCACGCCGCGGTGTTACAGGTACACCGCGTTATCGTTCATCGCGGGCAAGCCCGCTCCCACAGGAACCGGGTTAGCCATAAATCAACGCTTGTCGCGGCGCTTCTTGTCGGCTTTCTTGTGGTGCGACATCATCCGACGCTTCTTGTTGACCTGACGGTCGGTCAGCGAGTTCTTGTTGCCTTCATACGGGTTCTCACCGCCCTTGAACTCGATGCGGATCGGAGTACCGACCAGTTTGAGCACGCGACGGTAGGTGTTTTCCAGGTAACGGACGTAAGACTTCGGCACCTTCTCGATCTGGTTACCGTGAATCACGATGATCGGCGGGTTTGCACCACCCAAGTGGGCATAACGCAGCTTGATCCGGCGGTTGTTGACCATCGGTGGCGCGTGCTCGCCAACCGCATCTTCCAGAATCTGGGTCAGGCGGTTGGTCGGCCAGCGGGTGACCGCGGACTTGAACGAGTTCTGTACCGAGGCGTAGAGGTTGCCTACGCCAGTGCCGTGCAGGGCCGAGATGAAGTGGATGTCGGCGAAGTCGACGAAGAACAGTCGACGTTGCAGCTCGACCTTCACGAAGTCGCGCTCGCTCGGCGTCATGCCGTCCCACTTGTTGATCGCGATGACCAACGCACGACCGGCTTCAAGGGCAAAGCCCAGCAGGTTGAGGTCGTGGTCCACCACGCCTTCGCGGGCGTCCATCACGAAGATCACCACGTTGGCGTCTTTGATCGCTTGCAGGGTTTTGACCACGGAGAACTTTTCGACTTCTTCGTGGATCTTGCCGCGCTTGCGCACACCGGCGGTGTCGATCAGCGTGTACTTCTCTTCGTTACGTTCGAACGGGATGTAGATGCTGTCGCGGGTAGTGCCGGGCTGGTCATAAACGATGACCCGGTCTTCACCGAGCATGCGGTTGACCAGGGTCGACTTGCCAACGTTCGGACGGCCGATGATGGCGATCTTGATACCGTCTTTTTCGCTCGGGCCAGGAATGCGCTTGGCTTCCTCACCTTCGGCAACGATCTCCTCTTCGCCTTCTTCCGGTTCTTCGTCGTCTTTCGGGAAGTCGCTCAGGGCGATTTCCAGCATCTGGGTGATGCCACGACCATGAGCACCGGCGATCGGGATCGCGTGGCCCATGCCCAACGGGGCGAATTCGGCGCGGGCCATTTCAGGGTCGATGTTGTCGACCTTGTTGGCAACCACGTAAGAACGCTTGTTACGCTTGCGCAAGTGCTCGGCGATCATCTGGTCGGCCGCGGTGAAACCGGCCTTGGCATCTACCAGGAATAGAACGACATCCGCTTCTTCAATAGCCAGCAGCGACTGCTCGGCCATTTTTTCGTCCATACCGTGCTCGTCACCGGAGATACCGCCGGTGTCGACCAGAATGTAGGAACGCCCTTGCCACTTGGCCTCACCGTACTGGCGATCACGGGTCAGACCGGACAAGTCGCCGACGATGGCGTCACGAGTCCTGGTCAGGCGGTTGAACAAGGTGGACTTGCCGACGTTCGGTCGGCCCACCAGGGCGATTACGGGAACCATGCGGCTCTCCACTTCGTTATTTCAGAAAATACAAAAGCCGCTGCGAGGCAGCGGCTGGTGCTCGGGGCAGCGCCTGTTAGCGCTGCGAGCCCCGCAGAACGGGGCCGCTTGGGGGTTAAACCCCAAGCATAGTCTTTACTTAATGGTCAGGGCTTCCAGTTTGCCACTGTTGCCATACAGATAAATCGTGTCACCCACCACCAGCGGACGGGCACGCAGGCCGTCACTGTCGATGCGCTCGCGGCCGACGAAACGACCATCCACCTGACTCAGCAGGTGCAGGTAACCTTCCATATCACCGACTGCAACATAGCTGGAGAACACTTCCGGAGCCGACAGTTGACGGCGGGCCAGCGAATCGTTGCTCCACAAAGCCGTGGTAGAACGTTCGTCGACGCCTTCAACGGTGCCTGCGGACAGGCTCACGTAGACGCTGCCAAAACCCTGAGCAACGCCGGCATAGCTGGAAGCATCACGCTGCCAGAGCTGACGACCGCTTTCCAGGTCCAGTGCCGCGACACGACCCTGGTAGCTGGCGACATACAGTGTACCGCCGGACAACAGCAAGCCACCGTCGATATCGACCACACGCTCCAGTTCCGAACGACCTTGTGGAATCGCTACGCGTTGTTCCCATACCGGCACGCCGTTGGAAACATCCAGAGCGACCACTTTACCGGTCGACAGGCCAGCCACCGCGAGGCGGTTGGTGACGATCGGTGCGCTGGTGCCGCGCAGGGTCAGAACCGCCGGCGTGCTGTCATACAACCAGCGCTGGTTGCCGGTAGCGGCATCCAGACCGATCAGACGGTCATCCTGGGTCTGAACCACAACAACGTCACCGTTGGTGGCCGGCGGCGCGAGCACTTCACTGGTCACGCGAGCGCGCCATTTCTCTTCACCGCTGCTGGCGTCCAGAGCAACGATTTCGCCCTTGAGCGTGCCGATCATGACCAGACCGTAACCCACGCCAACGGCGCCGGAGACAGGCAGTTCGAGATCTTTCTTCCATTTGACGTCGCCATTGCTGCGATCCATCGCCATCACCACACCGGTGACGTCGGCGGCATAGATGGTATCGCCATCGATCGCCGGAACCAGCATGTTGTAGGTTTCGCCCTGACCGTCACCGATCGAACGACTCCACTGCTTTTGCAGAACCACTTCTTCTTTGAAGTCGGTCAACTCGGCCGGTGGCAATTCTTTTTTGCTGTTGCTGCTGCAACCCGCGGCCAATATGGCCAGAGCCAGCAATGCTGCATGTTTCCAACGGATCACGTCACGCATCCCCTTTGGCCAGGTCGTCCAGCTTGATTTGTAGGCCACCGACCGCCGCTTCATCCGACAGTGCCGCCTTGGCTTTTTGATACGCCGTGTTCGCTTCGTCGGTACGACCCAACTGCACCAGCAGGTCGCCTTTGAGTTCTTCGCGAGTGGCCAGGAAGGCTTTGTCGGCATCGCCTTCGAGCAGTTTCAGGGCTTCATCGACCTTGTTCTGCGCGGCCAGTACCTGCGCCAGGCGCTGACGAGCAATTTCGCCGAGTGCCGGATTGGCCGGTTTAGCGACAATGGCTTTCAGTTCGCTGGCTGCGTCGTCCAGCTTGCCGCTGTCGACCGCGACTTTCGCCACGAACAGGCTGCCGTATTGCGCGTAAGCGGTGCCGCCGAACTCAGCGTTGAGCTTGCCGGCCAGATCCGAAACACGTGCAGCATCAGGCTTGCCATCAGGCGTCAGCGTGGTTTCAAGCAATTGCTGATAGAGAATCGAGGCGCCTTGCGACTGATTGCTCTGATACTTCTGAAAGGCCTGCCAGCCGAACACGATGACCAGCGCCAACAGGCCGCCAGTGACCAGGGGCTTGCCGTTGCGTGTCCACCAGTCCTTCAACTCCGCCAGATGTTCGTCTTCGGTACTCGACACCCCAATACTCCTTAATCGCTAAATCGGCTGTTTGACAGCTTCAACCCTGCACGACGCAGGTGGCCAGGTGTGCAGCAAGCGCATCCCAGGCAATGCTTTGTTGTTCGCCCTGGCCACGCAGGGGTTTGAAACCTACCACTTGCTGGGCCATTTCGTCCTCACCGAGAATCAATGCGTACAGCGCACCGCTCTTGTCGGCTTTCTTGAACTGGCTTTTGAAGCTGCCGGCGCCGGCATTGACTTGCAGGCGCAGGTTGGGCAATTGATCACGAACACGTTCGCTCAGGGCCAGACCGGCCAGCTCGGCGGCTTCACCGAAGGCGCAGAGGTAGACATCGACCTGACGGGAGATTTCTTCAGGAATCTGCTCCAGGGTTTCAAGCAGCAGCACCAGACGCTCGATGCCCATGGCGAAGCCAACGCCCGTGGTCGGCTTGCCGCCCATCTGCTCCACCAGACCGTCGTAACGACCACCGGCACACACAGTGCCTTGGGCGCCCAACTTGTCGGTGACCCATTCGAAAACGGTCTTGCTGTAGTAATCCAGCCCGCGAACCAGCTTCGGGTTGATTACATAAGGAATGCCGGCGGCGTCCAGACGAGCCTTGAGGCCCTCGAAGTGCACGCGGGACTCTTCGTCGAGGTAGTCGGCCATTTTTGGCGCGTCGGCCAACGCCGCTTGAGTGTCAGGATTCTTGGTATCCAGAACCCGCAGCGGGTTGGTCTTCAGACGGCGCTGGCTGTCTTCGTCCAGTTGATCCAGGCGAGCGGACAGGTATTCGACCAGTGCTTCACGATAACGACCACGGGACTCGCTGGTACCCAGGCTGTTGAGTTCGAGCTTGACCGCATCGCGGATACCCAGCTCGCCCCACAGGCGCCAGGTCAGCACGATCAACTCAGCGTCGATGTCCGGACCGTCGAGGTTGAAGACTTCGCAACCGATCTGGTGGAACTGGCGATAACGACCTTTCTGTGGACGTTCGTGACGGAACATCGGGCCGATGTACCAGAGTTTCTGCACCTGACCGCCGCCGGTGATGCCGTGCTCGAGCACCGCACGCACGCAGGCCGCCGTGCCTTCAGGGCGCAGGGTCAGGGAATCGCCGTTGCGGTCATCGAAGGTGTACATCTCTTTTTCGACGATGTCGGTCACTTCACCGATGGAGCGTTTGAACAGCTCGGTGAACTCGACGATCGGCATGCGAATCTGCTTGTAACCGTAGTTATCCAGCAAACGCGAGACGGTGCCCTCGAAATGACGCCACAGGGGAGTCTGTTCGGGCAGGATGTCGTTCATGCCACGAATGGCTTGCAGAGACTTGCTCACTTAAAATCCTTAAATTCGTTCGGCTCTTTAGTCAGGGTCAGCCGCGAGCGATTACAGCTGCGTCGGCTTCGACCTTTTCGGCCGCTTTCTGGCGGATCAAGCGTTCAAGCTCATCCACCAGATTGTCATTAGTCAGTTTCTGCGACGGCTTGCCGTCGATGTAAATCAGGTTTGGCGTGCCGCCGGTCAAGCCGATATGGGCTTCCTTGGCTTCGCCCGGCCCGTTGACCACGCAACCGATCACCGCGACATCCAGCGGCACCAGCAGGTCTTCGAGACGCCCTTCCAGCTCGTTCATGGTTTTGACCACATCGAAGTTCTGCCGCGAGCAGCTCGGGCAGGCGATGAAGTTGATGCCACGGGAACGCAGGTGCAGGGATTTGAGAATGTCGTAGCCGACTTTCACTTCCTCGACCGGGTCGGCCGCCAACGAGATGCGAATAGTATCGCCAATCCCTTCGGCGAGCAGCATACCGAGGCCCACGGCGGATTTCACCGTGCCTGAACGCAAACCACCGGCTTCGGTAATCCCCAAGTGCAGCGGCTGGACGATTTCCTTGGCCAGCAAGCGGTAGGCGGCGACAGCCATGAACACGTCGGAGGCTTTCACGCTGACCTTGAAGTCCTGGAAATTCAGGCGCTCGAGGTGCTCAACGTGACGCAAGGCGGACTCGACCAGCGCAGCTGGAGTCGGCTCGCCATATTTCTTTTGCAGGTCTTTTTCCAGGGAGCCGGCGTTGACGCCGATGCGGATCGGAATCCCGCGATCACGGGCAGCATCGACCACCGCACGCACGCGGTCTTCACGACCGATATTGCCCGGGTTGATCCGCAGGCAATCCACGCCCAGTTCGGCTACGCGCAAAGCGATCTTGTAGTCGAAGTGGATGTCGGCCACCAATGGCACTTTGACCAACTGCTTGATCTTGCCGAAGGCTTCGGCGGCGTCCATGTCCGGCACGGAAACCCGCACGATATCGACGCCAGCGGCTTCCAGACGATTGATCTGGGCCACGGTGGCGGCCACGTCATTGGTGTCGCTGTTGGTCATGCTCTGCACAGCGATAGGCGCATCGCCGCCCACGGGCACGTTGCCGACCCAGATCTTGCGGGATTCGCGACGTTTGATTGGAGATTCGCCGTGCATGACTTATTGACCCAACTTCAGGCGAGCAGTCTCGCCACTGGTGAACGGAGCGACATCGACCACCTGCCCGTTGTAGCTGACCTGCGCACCACGGGCGAAGCCCAGACGCACGGTAAAAGGCGGTTTGCCGCTGACAGTAACATTTTCGCCTTTACGCTTGAGACCACTCAACAGCACCTTACCCGTGCCATCGGTTACTTGCGTCCAGCAATCGGCGGTGAATTGCAGTTGAACCTGGCCTTGGCCGGCCACCGCGGCTGCTGGAGCCGGGGCCGTCGGAGCAATCGGTGCAGTAACAACCGGTGCCGGTACAGCGGGAACAGCGGGGGCTGGTGTCGCCGGCGTCGTCGGTGTCGCGACAACCGGAGCAGTGCTGTGGGTTGCAGCCGCAGCTGTTACTGCTGGAGCCGCTGGCGCTGGAACCGCTGCGCTCGTTTCGACACTGACTGGCTCCTCGGCCGAAGTCTCGGACTGAGGCAGCGCAAGAGGCGTTTCACCTTCAACCTGACCTTGTGCAACGGCCTGGTCTTCCGGCTCGTCCAGTGGATGGATCTGGGTGGTGCCATCGGCGCCTTCGACTTCAACGTGTTCCGGAGCCAGGCCGGTCAGGTCCTTGGTGCGCAATGAGGTTTGATCCTGCCACCAGACAAAACCACCGCCAATCACCGCGAGCAGCAACAGCAGGCTGACAATTCGCAAAATGGTGTGGGAAACCCGAACCGGCTCTTCGATACGCCCCAGGCTATGGACGTTGCTGCCTTGGGAATCGG
The DNA here is from genome assembly GCF_019145235.1 of Pseudomonas farris. Classification (GTDB taxonomy): domain Bacteria; phylum Pseudomonadota; class Gammaproteobacteria; order Pseudomonadales; family Pseudomonadaceae; genus Aquipseudomonas; species Aquipseudomonas farris. The sequence goes on from NZ_JAHSTV010000001.1 coordinate 573,896, forward strand.
TACCGGTGGATTGGTCGAACTGCTGGACCAGAATGGTTTGGTCCATGCCGAGCAATTTGGCATACGCGCGAATATAGCCACGGGCAAAGGTGTGCCCAGGCAGCTTGTCGAAAGCGCCGGCTTCCAGATTACTCAGGGAATTGACGGTGAGGTTGAGCTTGAGGGCCACTTCGGCCAGCGACCAGCCATTGCTTTCGCGGGCCTGGCGCAAAGTCTCACCGGGGTTAACGCGATTCGCTGCTACAACTTCGGGATGCGCCGCTTTCATCATTGCTCCGACAGGTATTGCTGATATTCCGGCGTACCGGGATAGAGTCGTTTTAATTGCAGGCCAAAACTGGCGGCCTTGTCGCGATCTTCGAACACTTTTGCCAGCCGAACGCCGAGCAATAGACTACGTGCATTTTGTTCGGTGAGCAGGCTAAAACGGTCGTAATAGTCACGCGCGGGCACATAATGCCTGTCTTCGTAAGACAACTCAGCCATTTCCAGCAATGCACGTGGCTGTTGGCGATTCAAACGCAGGGCTTTTTCCAGTTGCTGACGGGCCAGATCACGCTGGCCAAGCTTTGAAGCGGTCATGCCCAGGTTTTCGAAAACCCGTGAACGCTCAGGATACAGGGTATCGGCGGCGGCCTGTTCGAAGCGTTCGTAAGCCTCTTTGTAACGTTTCTCTTCGAAAAGAAAACTGCCGTAGTTATTCAGGATTCGCGCATCGGCGGGACGAGAAGACAGTGCCTTGCGAAAATGCTGATCGGCCAGTTCAGGCTCCATCTCGGCCTGGAACACCAGCCCCAGAGCCGCGTTGGCGTCAGGATCCGAGCTATCCAGGTCCAAAGCCTTCTTCAACGGGACTTTGGCGCGCTCGGTCATGCCCTGCTGCAGATACCCCAGGCCCAGCTGCACGTAGGCGGCACGCGCTTCATCACGGCCCTTGCTGGTCTTCATCGGGTTGAAATCGCCCGACAGGACACAACCAGCACAGAGGCTGGCCAACAGCACAAGCAGCGCGAAGCGCAGGGACATAGAGATCCTCTCTTAATTATTGTTCGCGGCGTTTGTTGCGATATCGTTTTCGGCGCTCAATTCGCGCACGGCGATATAACGTTCGCTGCGACGGGTGCGATCCAGCACCTGCCCTACCAATTGGCCACACGCGGCATCGATGTCTTCACCGCGGGTGGTGCGTACGGTGACGTTGAAGCCTGCATGGTGAAGCTGATCCTGGAAACGGCGAATCGCGTTGTTGCTCGGGCGCTCGTAACCGGAATGCGGGAACGGGTTGAACGGAATCAGGTTGATCTTGCACGGGATGTTCTTGAGCAACTCGATCATCTCAACGGCATGTTCAACCTTGTCATTGATGTCCTTGAGCAAGGTGTACTCGATGGTCAGCACGCGCTTTTCGCCCAGGGACGACATGTAGCGCTGGCACGACTCGAGCAGCATCTTAAGCGGATATTTCTTGTTGATCGGCACCAATTGGTTACGCAATGCGTCGTTTGGTGCGTGCAGCGACAACGCCAGGGACACATCGATGTGCTTGGACAGCTCATCGATCATCGGCACCACGCCCGAAGTGGACAGGGTTACGCGGCGCTTGGAGATCCCGTAGCCCAGGTCATCCATCATCAGATGCATGGCGGCCACGACGTTGTCGAAGTTCAGCAGCGGCTCACCCATGCCCATCATCACCACGTTGGTGATGGCACGGTCGGCGGTCGCCGGGATGCTGCCGAACGATTTATTGGCAATCCACACCTGACCGATCACTTCGGCGGCGGTGAGGTTGCTGTTGAAACCTTGCTTGCCGGTGGAGCAGAAACTGCAATCCAGGGCACAGCCTGCCTGGGACGAAACGCACAGAGTGCCGCGTTTGCCCTGGGGAATGTACACGGTCTCGACGCAGCTACCGGACGCCACGCGCACCACCCACTTACGGGTGCCATCGGTGGAGATGTCCTCGCTGACCACTTCGGGGCCGCGGACTTCAGCAATGGCCTTGAGCTTGTCGCGCAAGGCCTTGCTGACGTTCGTCATGGCGTCGAAATCATCAACGCCAAGGTGGTGAATCCATTTCATTACCTGACCGGCACGGAAACGCTTCTCCCCGATTGAGTCGAAGAATTTTTCCATTTCCTGTTGAGTCAGACCCAGCAGGTTGGTTTTTACAGTCGATGTAGTCATGGATTCACCTTCACTCTTAAGCCAATGCTTAGCGAGTGGTTACTTCAGTAGCTGCGAAGAAGTACGAGATTTCGCGAGCAGCAGCGGCTTCGGAGTCCGAACCGTGTACAGCGTTGGCGTCGATGGAATCAGCGAAGTCAGCGCGGATGGTGCCGGCAGCAGCTTCTTTAGGGTTGGTAGCGCCCATCAGCTCACGGTTCAGAGCGATAGCGTTTTCGCCTTCCAGAACCTGAACGACAACCGGACCGGAGATCATGAAAGCAACCAGGTCGCCGAAGAAACCACGAGCGCTGTGCTCAGCGTAGAAGCCTTCAGCTTCAGCTTTGGACAGTTGCTTCAGTTTCGAAGCTACAACGCGCAGGCCAGCTTTTTCGAAACGAGTGGTGATCTCGCCGATAACGTTTTTTGCAACAGCGTCAGGCTTGATGATGGAGAAAGTACGTTGAACAGCCATGGTGTAACTCCAGAAACGGTAATTTGCGAAAAATTAAACCCGCGAATTATACGCGGGTTCTTTGGTATTGCCTAACTGCGTACGGTGCAGATTCAGTCTGCTTCTTCGATCCAGGCGGCCTGAATGGCTTCAAGCACCTTCTCGCCACCGCGGGTCGGATCATCACTGAACTCCGGCAATGCCAGCACCCATTTGTGCAGATCGACGAAGTTCACGTAACGCGGATCCACTTCCGGCTTGGCTTCAGCCAGCTGGATCGCGATTTCAAGCACATCAACCCATTTCAGACTCATGTCGGTTCCTTGAATCAGTGCGGCGCTTCGGCTGCATGGTTGAGCGAGTATTTCGGAATTTCGACAGTCAGGTCTTCAGTCCCGACGATCGCCTGACAGCCCAGACGCGATTGCGCTTCCAGACCCCAGGCCCGATCAAGAAAGTCTTCCTCCAGCTCGTCAGCCTCTTCCAGCGAGTCAAAGCCTTCGCGGATGATGCAATGGCAGGTAGTGCAAGCGCAGACGCCGCCACAGGCGCTTTCCATCTCAATATGGTGTTCGTGGGCCAGCTCGAGAATGGAAATACCGGGTTCAGCCTCTACAACCATGCCTTCCGGGCAGAACTTCTCGTGTGGCAGAAAAATGACCTGCGGCATCAGTTATCCTCGATTTCATTCAGGTTGCGCCCCGCCAGAGCGGCTTTCACCGTCGAATCCAGGCGGCGGGCAGCAAAGGCATCGGTCACCTGCGACAGACGCTTGGTCTGCTGCTCGATGGCGTAACCATCGGTGCCTTTCATCAATTCGGTCAGTTCCTGCATTTGCAATTCGATGACCATGCGCTCTTCGGCGTCGAGCAGGCGTTCGCCGTCAACCTCCAGAGCACCCTGCACCGCTTCGATCAGGCGCTGGGCATCGACCTGCTGCTCACGCAATACGCGGGCGACTTTATCGTCGTTGGCGTGCTGGAACGAATCCTTGAGCATTTTGGCGATTTCGCCGTCGGTCAGGCCGTAGGACGGCTTGACCTGGATGCTGGCTTCGACGCCCGAACCCAATTCGCGGGCCGAGACACTGAGCAGACCGTCGGCGTCGACCTGGAAGGTCACGCGAATCTTCGCCGCACCGGCCACCATCGCCGGAATACCGCGCAATTCGAAGCGTGCCAGGGAGCGGCAGTCGCTGATCAGCTCGCGCTCGCCCTGCAATACGTGGATCGCCATGGCCGACTGGCCATCTTTATAAGTCGTGAAGTCCTGGGCGCGGGCGACGGGGATGGTGGTGTTGCGCGGAATCACCTTCTCCATCAGGCCGCCCATGGTTTCCAGCCCCAGGGACAACGGAATCACGTCGAGCAACAGCAGTTCGCCGCCGTCACGCTTGTTGCCGGCCAGGGTATCGGCCTGGATCGCGGCACCGATGGCGACGACTTGATCCGGATCGATTTCGGTCAGCGGTTCGCGACCGAAGGCGTGCGCAACAGCTTCACGGACGCGAGGCACGCGGGTCGAGCCGCCGACCATGACCACAGCGTGAACGTCCTCCAGCTCGATGCCGGAATCACGCACCGCGCGGCGGCAGGCTTTCAAGCTGCGAGCGACCATCGGCTCGATCAGCGCATTGAAGGCTTCACGGGTCAGCTCGGCCTTCCAGTCGCCATAAGCAACTTCGACGGACGAGCAGTTGGTCAGGGCTTCTTTGGCCGCACAGGCGGTTTGTAGCAGATGGCGCTGTGTACCCGGATCGAGGTCGGCCGACAAACCGGCACCCTCAATAATCCAGCCTGCAATGGCGTGATCGAAGTCATCGCCACCCAGGGCACTGTCGCCGCCGGTAGCCAGCACTTCGAAGACACCGCCGGTCAGGCGCAGAATCGAAATATCGAAGGTGCCGCCGCCCAGATCATAAATCGCGACCAGGCCTTCGGCGTGCTGATCCAGACCGTAAGCGACCGCGGCGGCGGTTGGCTCATTGAGCAAACGCAGCACGTTCAGACCGGCCAGCTTGGCCGCATCCTTGGTGGCTTGACGCTGAGCATCATCGAAATAGGCCGGAACGGTGATCACCGCGCCAACCAATTCGCCACCCAAAGTCGCTTCAGCACGCTGACGCAGCACCTTGAGGATATCGGCGGAAACTTCGACCGGGCTTTTCGGGCCTTGCACCGTGTCGATGAACGGCATGTGCGACTCGCCGTCGACAAAACGGTACGGCAGCTGATCGCCCAATTGCTTGACGTCGGACAGACCACGACCCATCAAGCGCTTGACCGACAGCACGGTGTTCAAAGGATCGGACGCGGCGGCCAGTTTGGCCGACTCGCCGACTTCGACGTGATCGGCGTGATAGCGCACGGCAGACGGCAGGATGACCTGCCCTTGCGCGTCGGCCAGAGGCTCGGAAAGACCACTGCGCAACGCAGCGACCAGCGAATTGGTAGTGCCCAAGTCGATCCCCACAGCCAGACGACGCTGGTGCGGTTGAGGACTTTGGCCGGGTTCGGCGATCTGCAGTAGGGCCATCGTTATCAGGACTTATCTGTATATCAGGCGTGCGACCGGAGCGGCACTGGGTTAATCGTCGAGGCGCTCTTCTAACTGGCGCACTTCGTAGGTGAGCTTGTCGAGGAACTGCATGCGCCGCATCAGGCGTTCGGCCTGTTCACGTTGCGCTGCATCATCCCAACAGGCTGCGAAGCTTTCGTTCAGTTCATCCTGCGCGGTCTTCAGGCGACGCTTGAACACTGCAACACCCGCCAGGTCGGCGCTGTCTTGCAGGTCTTCGAGCTCTTCACGCAACTCCATCTGTTGCAGAAGAAACTCCGGATCATGCACCGTGACCTCCAGCGGCAGCTCGCGACCGCCCATGGCGAGCAAGTAGCGCGCGCGTTTGGGGGGGCTTTTGAGCGTCTGGTAGGCCTCGTTGAGACTCGCGGATTGCTCGAGCGCCAGCCGCTGCTCACGCTCGGAAGCGTCTGCAAAGCGGTCCGGATGAACACCGCGCGCCAACTCACGGTAGCGCGTGGCCAACTGCTCAAGATCCAGACGGAAGCTCGGCTGCAGTTCAAATAAAGCGAAATGACAAGGAGTTCCCACAAGCAGCCTCAGATGTTGAAGCTTTCGCCGCAGCCACATTCACCGCGCACGTTGGGGTTGTTGAACTTGAAGCCTTCGTTCAACCCTTCCTTGACGAAATCGAGTTCGGTGCCGTCCAGGTAGGCGAGGCTTTTCGGGTCGATGATCACTTTCTCGCCGTGACTTTCGAACACTTGATCCTCTGCCACTACCTCGTCGACAAACTCCAGCACGTAGGCAAGGCCGGAACAGCCTGTGGTGCGAACACCCAGACGAATCCCTTCACCTTTGCCGCGCCCGTTGAGGGAGCGTCGCACGTGTTGAGCAGCCGCTTCTGTCATGCTGATAGCCATCGGTGACTCCTTACTCGTCGCCAAATCTTGAAAGTCAGATCAAGCCTTTCTTCTGCTTGTAGTCGCGAACGGCCGCTTTGATAGCGTCTTCAGCAAGTACGGAGCAGTGAATTTTTACTGGCGGCAGAGCCAGTTCTTCGGCCAGCTGAGTGTTTTTGATGGTCTCTGCTTCATCCAGAGTCTTGCCTTTCATCCACTCGGTTGCCAGGGAGCTGGAGGCGATCGCCGAACCGCAACCGTAAGTCTTGAACTTGGCGTCTTCGATGATGCCTTGTTCGTTGACCTTGATCTGCAGGCGCATCACGTCGCCGCACGCCGGAGCGCCGACCATGCCGGTGCCGACATCAGGATCTTCCGCGTCCATCTTGCCGACGTTGCGCGGGTTCTCGTAGTGGTCGATGACCTTTTCGCTGTAAGCCATGATTCTTAATCCTCACTCATCAGAGAGTCGCTCTTAAGCCCTGCGAACCGTAGTTTTACAGGGCCGGTTTGCGGCGACTTGAAATCAGTGTGCCGCCCACTCGATTTTCGAAATGTCGACACCGTCTTTGTACATGTCCCACAGCGGCGACAGAGTGCGCAGCTTGGTAACGGCCTCGCAGACTTTCTGCGCGGCGTAGTCGATTTCTTCTTCGGTGGTGAAACGGCCGAAGGTAAAGCGAATCGAGCTGTGTGCCAGTTCGTCGTTGCGGCCCAGGGCGCGCAGTACATACGAAGGCTCAAGCGATGCCGAGGTGCAGGCCGAACCGGACGAAACCGCCAGATCCTTGAGCGCCATGATCAGCGACTCGCCTTCAACGTAGTTGAAGCTCAGGTTCAGGTTGTGCGGTACGCGGGCGGTCATGCTGCCATTGACGTACAGCTCTTCTAGGCCTTCGACCTGCTTGAAGAAACGGTCGCTCAGGGCTTTGATGCGTACGTTCTCGGCAGCCATGTCTTCCTTGGCTACACGGAAAGCTTCGCCCATGCCCACGATCTGGTGGGTCGCCAGGGTGCCGGAACGCATGCCACGTTCGTGACCGCCGCCGTGCATGGTCGCTTCGATGCGAACACGCGGCTTGCGGCTGACGTACAGTGCGCCGATGCCTTTAGGGCCGTAGGTTTTATGGGCAGAGAACGACATCATGTCGACTTTCAGTTTCGACAGATCGATCTCGACCTTGCCGGTGGACTGAGCAGCGTCGACGTGGAACAGAATCCCCTTGGAGCGGGTCAGTTCGCCGATGGCCGCGATGTCGTTGATGGTGCCGATTTCGTTGTTCACATGCATGATCGACACCAGGATGGTGTCGTCGCGCAGGGCAGCTTCAACCATCTCTGGAGTAACCAGACCATCTTCGCGAGGATCGAGGTAGGTCACTTCGAAACCTTCACGCTCCAGTTGGCGCATGGTGTCGAGGACAGCCTTGTGCTCAATCTTGGTGGTGATCAGGTGCTTGCCTTTGGTGGAGTAGAAATGCGCCGCACCCTTGATTGCCAGGTTGTCGGACTCGGTGGCACCGGAGGTCCAGACGATTTCACGCGGGTCGGCGTTAACCAGGTCAGCGACCTGACGACGAGCGTTCTCGACGGACTCTTCAGCTTTCCAGCCGAACACGTGGGAACGGGACGCCGGGTTACCGAAGTTTCCGTCGACCAGCAGGCATTCACTCATCTTTTGCGCGACACGTGGATCAACCGGGGTCGTCGCAGAGTAATCAAGGTAAATCGGCAATTTCATGGACTATCTCCTAAATCAGGCTGGCTGGCGTGCCGCTAGCTCTTTGGCTGTCATTCGACGGCGGACGCTTCAATCTTGTCCAGGCGTGGCGCCTTGCTGTTGCAACGACGCTGGTCCTGACGCTGGGCTACTTCTTGCACCTCACGGCGAGTTACAAGGTCAGCCAAGCTGATACCGCTCAGAAATTCGTGAATCTGCAGGCTCAGATCGCACCACAAGTGGTGGGTCAAGCAGGTGTCGCCTTGATGGCAATCACCTTGGCCCTGGCATTTGGTTGCATCGACCGATTCGTTGACCGCATCGATCACCTGGGCGACCTGGATGCCCTGCATGTCTCGGGACAGCTGGTAACCACCGCCTGGACCGCGAACACTGGAAACCAGATTGCTGCGGCGCAATTTGGCAAAAAGCTGCTCGAGGTAGGACAGGGAGATGCCTTGGCGCTCGGAGATATCGGCCAGGGACACCGGCCCGTGCTGCGCGTGCAACGCCAGGTCAAGCATGGCGGTCACGGCGTATCGGCCTTTTGTAGTCAGTCGCATGGACAATTACCACGGAGTTCGGAATGGGGCGAGTATGCAATTCCCGAGTATTTAAGTCAACTATAAGACCTAGTACTTTACTCAGGTTTACCCGCAAAAGAGCGCGCGCATCATAGCAAAGGCTGACCGCGTACAGCCAGCAATTGCGCGCTATCGTTCTTCGCGGGCAAGCCTCGCTCCTACATGGGTTGCGCGAATCCTGTAGGAGCGAGGCTTGCCCGCGAAGAAACTGACACGGTCTAGCTGGCCTGGCTCTGATCCTTGTCCTTCACACAGGCAAAGTCTTCTTCGCGCAGTTCAGGCAGATCTTTCGCACAGTAATTGCTGCCCAGGTCCTTCAGCGCCCCGCACATCCCTTCAAGTCGACCATCTACAGCCTGCAGATGATCGAGCAACTGGTTAATGGCTCGGGCCACCGGGTCCGGCATGTCTTCACCAACACCGTAGGCATCGAAACCGATCTTCTCGGCCATGGCCTTGCGCTTGGCGTCCTGCTCTTCATCTGACTTGACGATGATCCGCCCCGGAATCCCTACCACCGTCGCCCCGGGCGGAACCGCCTTGGTGACCACGGCATTGGAACCCACCTTGGCTCCGGCACCCACCGTAAACGGGCCGAGCACCTTGGCGCCCGCCCCGACCACCACGCCGTCTTCCAGAGTCGGGTGACGCTTGCCCTTGTTCCAGCTGGTGCCGCCAAGGGTCACGCCTTGATACAGGGTGACATCGTTGCCGATCTCAGCGGTCTCACCGATAACAATGCCCATGCCATGGTCGATAAAGAAGCGACGACCGACCTTGGCACCCGGATGAATCTCGATCCCGGTCAACCAGCGACCGAAGTTCGATACCAGCCGCGCCAGCCATTTCCAGCCCATGCCCCACAACGCTGACGACAGGCGATGGATCCAGATGGCATGCATGCCCGGGTAGCACGTCAGAACCTCAAAAGCATTACGCGCCGCTGGGTCACGATGGAAAACACTTTGGATATCTTCACGCAAACGCTCGAACATCATTAATCCTTCCGCTTTAGAAGCTCACCACGGGCCGCCTTCTGGGTTTCCGTGAGGATGCCACGCAATATATTCATTTCCGCCCGACTGACCGAGCTGCGTCCGTACAACCGGCGCAGACGCGCCATCAAGTGCCGTGGTTTTTCCGGGTCGAGAAATTCGATGGCCACCAGCGTCTGCTCCAGGTGTTCATAGAATCGCTCCAGCTCATCCATGGTCGCCAGCTCACCACTTTTGGTGGATGCCACTTCATCCTTCTCGACCTTGCTCGGCTGACCAGCAGCCGCCAACCAGGACATGCGCACTTCATAGCTCAGCACCTGCACCGCCGCCCCAAGGTTCAGCGAACTGAACTCAGGGTCTGATGGGATGTGCACGTGATAATGACATCGCTGCAGCTCCTCATTGGTCAGGCCGGAATCTTCACGACCGAACACCAATGCGATCTCGGCACCCTGCTCCGCCTCCTCGACCACCTTCACACCACATTCGCGGGGATCGAGTAACGGCCAGGGAATGCGACGATCACGAGCACTGGTACCGAGCACCAGATTGCAGCCGACCAAGGCATCTTCCAGGGTGGCGACGACCTGAGCATTTTCAAGGATATCACCGGCGCCGGACGCACGTGCATCGGCCTCGTGATGCGGGAACAACCGCGGTTCGACCAGCACCAGCCGCGACAGGCCCATGTTCTTCATGGCACGCGCAGCCCCGCCGATATTCCCGGGGTGACTGGTATTGACCAGGACGACACGAATGTTTTGCAGCAAGGGAGGCGCTCTCGAACACAGAATTAGGGAGCAGAATCTTACAGTTCATCCTACCGTTAAGCTACGAAAGCGAACACCGACCTTCACCTGTAGAAACTTTCTGATAGAATGCCCGGCTTTCTTTAACAACCTTAGGTGACACATCCATGCAGCCCATGCTGAATATCGCGCTGCGCGCCGCCCGCAGCGCCAGTGAATTGATTTTCCGCTCCATCGAGCGCCTGGATACCATCAAGGTCGACGAAAAAGACGCCAAGGATTATGTATCCGAAGTGGATCGCGCCGCCGAACAGAAAATCATCGATGCGCTGCGCAAGGCCTACCCTAATCACTCGATCATGGGTGAAGAAACCGGCATGCACGCCGGTAGCGGCATCGAAGGCGAAGAGTACCTGTGGATTATCGATCCACTGGATGGCACCACCAACTTCCTGCGCGGCATTCCTCACTTCGCTGTCAGCATCGCCTGCAAATACCGCGGTCGCCTGGAACACGCCGTTGTTCTGGACCCGGTTCGCCAGGAAGAATTCACCGCCAGCCGTGGTCGCGGCGCCCAACTGAACGGTCGTCGCCTGCGCGTCAGCGGCCGCACCAGCCTGGACGGCGCCCTGCTGGGTACCGGCTTCCCGTTCCGCGACGAGCAAATGGACAACCTCGACAACTACCTGGGCATGTTCCGCGCCCTGGTAGGCCAGACCGCCGGCATCCGCCGCGCTGGCGCAGCGAGTCTGGACCTGGCCTACGTGGCTGCCGGCCGTTTCGATGCATTCTGGGAGTCAGGCCTGTCCGAATGGGACATGGCTGCAGGCGCCCTGCTGATCCAGGAAGCTGGCGGCTTGGTGAGCGACTTCACCGGCGGTCACGACTTCCTTGAGAAAGGCCACATCGTTGCCGGTAACACCAAGTGCTTCAAGGCAGTATTGACGGCGATCCAGCCGCACCTGCCAGCTTCGCTTAAGCGCTAAACGCAAAAGCACCTCAAGAAAACGCCCCGACTTGTTCGGGGCGTTTTTTTTGCGCAGAAAAAGACGAAAAAGACTTTTCCCACCAACACGAGACCGGGAATAGGCCGAACAACTAACGCCAGTCAGCCAATTGTGGGAGCGGACTTGCTCGCGAAGGCGATATGCCAGGCAACATTGATGTCGACTGATACTGCCTCTTCGCGAGCAAGCCCGCTCCCACAGGGATTGCACCTAACTGATTGGCACTGGACTGTGTGACCACTTTAGAAGCACCCATAACGAAAAATGCCCCGCATCTTTCGATACGAGGCATTTTCTTGAATCGCCAGCCTGAACAGGCTGGCGTTTCGGCATCGGAAGCTGGACTTAAGCCAGTTTTTCCTTGATGCGAGCTGCTTTACCGGACAGGTCACGCAGGTAGTACAGCTTGGCTTTACGTACGTCACCGCGACGCTTAACGGCCATGCTGTCGATTTGCGGGCTGTAGGTCTGGAAAGTACGCTCTACGCCAACACCATTGGAGATTTTACGAACGGTGAAAGCACTGTTTACGCCACGGTTACGCTTGGCGATAACTACGCCTTCGAACGCTTGCAGACGCGAACGATCGCCTTCCTTCACTTTCACCTGAACGACAATGGTGTCGCCCGGGGCAAAGGTAGGGATCTCTTTGGTCATCTGCTCTGCTTCGAGTGCAAGGATGATTTTGTTAGTCATGCTGTGCTCCTAAGGTAAATCGTCGGATCTACCATCGATACGTTGTTAACTATCGTCCCGCTCGCGGATGTATTCCTCGAGCAGCTTCTTCTCTTCTCCAGAAAGCGAGCGGCTTTCCAGAAGATCGGCGCGTCGTTCAAAGGTCCTACCAAGGGACTGCTGTAAACGCCAACGCCGGATATGCGCGTGATTGCCACTTAGCAATACGTCGGGAACACGCTGATCCGCATACACCTCCGGTCGGGTGTAGTGCGGGCAATCCAGCAAACCATCCGTAAAGGAATCTTCCTCGGCGGAGTCCGCATGCCCTAAAGCTCCAGGCAGCAGTCGTGTAACCGCATCGATCAGGACCATCGCCGGCAGCTCACCGCCAGACAGTACATAGTCGCCAATCGACCACTCTTCATCGACATGAGCATCAATAAAACGCTCGTCAATGCCTTCATAGCGGCCGGCAATCAGGATCAATGCATCCAGATTCGCCAACTCGCGTACCGCCGACTGAGTCAGTTGACGGCCTTGGGGGGACAGGTAAATTACCTTCGCCGCCTCCCCGGCTGCTGCCTTGGCCTGAACCAACGCATCTTCCAGGGGCTTGATCTTCATCACCATGCCCGGACCACCGCCAAATGGGCGATCATCCACAGTGTGATGTCGATCCGTCGTGTAGTCTCGCGGATTCCAACAGGTAAGCTGCAACAGCCCCTGCTTCACCGCCCGACTGGTGATGCCGTACTCGCTGATGGCGGAGAACATCTCGGGAAACAAACTGATCACTTCTACGCGCAGGTTAGCCACGTTTAGAAGTCCGCATCCCATTCCACCTTCATCTCGCCTGCGGCAAGGTCGACAACCAACACGCATTGCTCCGTATAGGGCAACAGGCGTTCGCGATCATCCAGGCTGCCAGCGCAAGGCTTGACCACCATTACATCATTGGCGCCGGTTTCCAGAAGATGATCGATTTTCCCGAGCAATTGCCCAAGTTGATCAATAACCTTCAGACCTTCCAGCTGGTACCAGTAGTACTCGCCGTCGGTCAATTCAGGGAACAGGTTGCGCGGCACACAGATCTCATAACCAGCCAGAAGACGTGCTTCTTCACGATCATCAAGACCCTTGAGCTTTGCGACCAGGAACTTGTCGCTCCCACGTCCGCTGACCAGCTCGACCTGTTTCACATTGCCTTCGCGCTTGAGCGTCCAGGTTTTGTACTGCAACAGGTTTTCAGTCGGATCAGTAAAGGAATACACCTTCACTTCGCCGCGAACGCCATGAACAGAATAAATTTTGCCAATAACGATCAAATCATCGGCAACAGCTGGCGTCGCGTTCATATTGCTCAGGCCGCAGCCTTAGCAGATTCCTTCAGCAACTGAGCAACGCGCTCAGAAGGTTGTGCACCAACGCTCAGCCAGTAGGCTACGCGCTCTTGGTTCACGGACAGACGAACTTCTTGACCACGAGCAACAGGGTTGAAGAAACCAACCTGTTCCTTGTGCGAACCGTCGCGCGGGTTGCGGCTGTCGGTTACGGTCAAGTGGTAAAACGGGCGCTTTTTGGAGCCGCCAAGGGCAAGACGGATTGTTAGCATGTGAACATCGTTCCTGTAGTCGGTGCTGCAAATCTAAAGGCACAGCGGGCATAGGTGCCCGAAAGGCCGCATATTCTAAGGAATATCCGGACTTTTGCAAATGTCTTTTTCCGGCGGCCTATCGGTCGCCATGCAGATTTGCTATAGAGCCGTCGTTGAAAACGGCCAGTCAGCTCCCGCCAAGTGCGGGTTTGCTGGAGATCCCACTTCCTTGTGGGAGATGCAAGGGCAAGCCCTTGCGTAAATACTTTACATTTTCGGCATGCCGCCGCCGGGCAACATACCGCCCATGCCGCGCATCATTTTGGCCATTCCGCCTTTCGCGGAGAACTTCTTCATCATCTTCTGCATCTGCTTGTGCTGCTTGATCAAGCGACCGATGTCCTGCACCTGAGTGCCGGAACCCATGGCGATCCGGCGCTTGCGCGAACCGCTGATCAGCTCAGGGTCGCGGCGCTCGGCCGGGGTCATGGAGTTGATGATGGCTTCCATCTGCTTGAACTGCTTCTCTGCCGCGCCCTGGGCATTACCCATTTGCGCCAGATTCACACCGCCGATGTTCGGCAGTTTGTCCATGAGGCCGCCGAGGCCGCCCATGTTCTTCATCTGTTGCAGCTGATCGCGGAAGTCTTCAAGGTCGAAGCCCTTGCCCTTCTTCAGCTTCTTGGCCAGTTTATCGGCCTTGTCTTTGTCGAGGGTCTGTTCGGCCTGCTCGATCAGGCTGAGCACGTCGCCCATGCCGAGGATGCGCGAAGCGATACGCTCAGGATGGAACGGTTCGAGCGCTTCGCTCTTCTCGCCCATACCGATGAACTTGATCGGCTTGCCAGTGATGGCACGTACCGACAGCGCGGCACCGCCACGGGCATCGCCGTCGACCTTGGTCAGGATCACACCGGTCAGCGGCAGTGCATCGCCGAAGGCCTTGGCCGTGTTGGCGGCGTCCTGGCCGGTCATGGCATCGACCACGAACAGGGTTTCGACCGGATTGATCGCGGCGTGCAGGGCCTTGATCTCGCCCATCATCTCTTCGTCGATGTGCAGACGACCGGCGGTATCGACGATGACCACGTCGATGAATTTCAGCTTTGCTTCTTTAATAGCTGCTTGCGCGATGTCGACCGGCTTCTGGCTCAGGTCGGACGGGAAGAAGGTAACGCCAACTTCACCCGCGAGCATTTCAAGCTGCTTGATCGCCGCCGGACGGTAAACGTCCGCGGACACGACCATGACCGACTTCTTCTTGCGCTCTTTAAGGAAGCGCGCGAGTTTGCCGGCGGTGGTGGTTTTACCCGCACCCTGCAAACCGGCCATCAACACGACGGCAGGAGGAACGGCGCTCAGGTTCAAGTCTTCGTTGGCCGCGCCCATCAGGCTTTCGAGTTCGGCCTGGACGATTTTCACGAAGGCCTGGCCCGGCGTCAGGCTGCGCGACACCTCGGTGCCAACAGCGCGCTCCTTGACCGAGTTGACGAAGTCTTTGACCACCGGCAAGGCGACGTCGGCTTCAAGCAACGCCATGCGCACTTCACGCAGGGTGTCTTTGATGTTGTCTTCGGTCAGCTTGGCTTTGCCGGTGACATGGCGCAGCGTCTGCGAGAGACGGTCGGTTAAGTTTTCAAACATTGCGCGATCCTTTCAGGCCCTGTGTAGACCGGGATAATGGCGGCCCAGACCGGAATAAACATGTGCTCGGCGAGCCTGCGGCGTGGGCAGGTCGCGGATTATAGCGAAGACTGCGTCTGGCGGACACCTCGCCGTCAGGTTGCATGGTCTTTCGTGCTGTGGGGGTTCTATGCCAAACTCAGCGCCTTTCGGGCTTGCCTAACAGGATTTATGCTCCCCTTGTCACCCAGTTTGCTTACCACCCTCGCCGCCGCCTGCTTATATGCCGCTGCGACCCTCTATCAGGGCACTCGTCTGGCCACCGGCGCCAAGGCGAACAAGCGCCTGCTGGTCACGTTCGGTGTGCTGGCCGTGCTGGCCCACAGCGTCAGCCTGATCACCTATCTGCTGACACCGATCGGCCTGGCCCTGGACTTCTTCAGCGCCGCCAGCCTGATTGCCGCAGCGGTTATTGCCCTGACTCTGTTGGCCTGCTCGCGTATTCCGGTGGAAAACCTGCTGCTATTGCTGTTTCCGCTAGGCGCCGCCACCGTGCTGCTGGCACAGTTTGCCCCCGCCGGCACGGTGCAGATCATTGACGAAGAGCCAGGCATCCTCGCCCACATCCTCTTGTCGATCCTCGCTTACGGCATGTTCACCATCGCGGTCTTCCAGGCTTTGCTGCTGCTGGTTCAGGACCATCAGCTCAAACACAAGCATCCGTCCGGTCTGATCAAAAATTTCCCGCCGCTGCAAACCATGGAAAGCCTGCTGTTTGGTTTCCTTTGGGCCGGCTGGAGCCTGCTGTCGCTGTCGCTGATCTCCGGCTGGCTGTTTGTCGAGAACCTGTTCGCCCAGCACCTGGTGCATAAAACCCTGCTGGCGTGCCTGGCCTGGATCGTTTTCAGCGTGCTGCTTTGGGGGCGCAACCGCCTCGGCTGGCGCGGACACAAAGCCATCCGCTGGACCCTTGCCGGTTTTTGCCTGCTGATGCTGGCGTACTTCGGTAGCAAGCTGGTCCGCGAATACATTCTGCATATCTGACGGGCGGCATTAATGGACGACTTGCCCATAGGGCCGATGCTCGCGGTGCTGGCCCTGCTGGTTTTATGGTCGGGGCTGTTTACCGCCATCGAAATTGCACAACAGCACTTGCTGGCCCAGCGAACGGCCTCGCGCTCGAGCGACAAACCGGTGGCCAAGCTGAGTTTCCCACTCAACAGCCTGATCCTCTGCAACACCCTGTGCCGCGCGCTGGTAGTGGTCATCAGCACCTTGCTGGCGATTTTCATCTGGGTGCAAAACGGTCCATGGATTGCCTGTCTCGGTGCCAGCGCGGTGCTGCTGGTGTTCGCCGACTACCTGCCGCGCACTCTTGCCATGCGCTATCCGGATGCCGTCCTGTCCCTGGGCAACACACTGCTCGGCATACCTTTGAAGATCGTCTACCCGGCTGCCTGGCTCCTCAATGGCATCAGCCAGCTGCTGACGCGACCATTCGCCCGCAAAATCAATGTGGTGCAACAAAGCGGAGACGAGGTGCCAGCCGACCGGCATGACGATCACGAACACGCCGCCAGTCGCCCGCATCCGCTATCAGGTATCCACGCGCTGGATAACATCACGGTCAACGATATTCTGGTGCCGCGCAGTGAGGTCGACGGAATCAACCTGGACGATCCCCTCGAAGAAATCATCGAACAACTGCGCCATAACAGGCGCACCCGCCTACCGGTGTTCCACAGCGACATCAACCAGGTCGAAGCGGTGCTCAACACCCGGCAGATCCGTCATTTGCTGCCGGATTCAAGCCTGACCATGGAAGCGCTGCAGGCAGCCAGTCACGAACCGTACTTCGTACCGGAAAGCACCCCGCTGCAGCTGCAATTGCTGAATTTCCACAAGCAGCAGCGGCGTTTGGGCATGGTGGTCGACGAATATGGAGAAGTGCTGGGTATCGTGACCCTGGAAGACATTCTCGAAGAAATCGTCGGTGAATTCGAAAGCCAGCACAGCCTGGATAATCCGCACATCCACCCGCAGGCCGATGGTCGCCTGGTAATCGAAGGTGCAGCGTCGATTCGCGAATTGAACAAGAGCCTTGGCTGGCACCTGCCCAGCGATGGCCCGAAAACGCTCAATGGACTGGTGACAGAGGCACTGGAAACGATTCCGGACAGCGCGGTTTGCCTGAAGATCGGGCGTTATCGGCTGGAGATTCTGGAAACGGAAGACAATCGCGTCACGCGCGTGCTGATCTGGCATACCAGTTCGACGCCTGCGATTGCCTCTATCCGTTAGATAGTTAAAAGATCTATGCCCTTGTTAGATCGTTAGCCGCCTTCCTATAATCAAGCCGCTTACCCAAGCCCCCGCCGAACCACGTGCTTACCCCGCACGCAGCAGGTTCCGGCCAGATCATCGACGATATCCGCACCACTGCGACGACTGTTCCTACCTTGAACAGCGACCGTGCCTCCACCCACATCCCTGGGTATTCGACCATAATAATTCGCTCCACTGGGGCACATGACTGTCAGGGATTACCGCATGACGACCAGCACAACGTTCAGCGACACCGCGCCTGCGCAACCAACCAATTCCGCCACCCGAGTAGCCACCGCGAGTTTCATCGGCACGGCCATCGAGTTCTACGACTTCTACGTCTATGCCACCGCAGCAGCGCTGGTGATCGGGCCGGTGTTCTTTCCGCAAACCTCCGGCACCGCCCAGATGCTGTCGGCGTTCCTCACCTTCGGTATCGCCTTCCTTGCGCGGCCACTGGGTTCGGCGCTGTTCGGCCATTTCGGTGACCGCATCGGGCGCAAATCGACACTGGTCGCCTCCCTGCTATTGATGGGCGTGTGTACCACGCTGATTGGCGTGCTGCCGGGTTACGACAGCATTGGCGCCTGGGCGCCGATCCTGCTTTGCGTGCTGCGCTTCGGCCAGGGCCTGGGGCTGGGTGGTGAATGGGGCGGTGCCGCATTGCTGGCCACGGAGAACGCGCCCAAAGGCAAGCGCGCCTGGTACGGCATGTTTCCGCAACTCGGCCCATCGATCGGGTTTCTGGCGGCCAACGGCCTGTTCCTGACTCTGGCCATGAGTCTAAGCGACGAGCAGTTCCGCTCATGGGGCTGGCGGATTCCGTTCCTGCTCAGTGCCGCGCTGGTGATGGTCGGCCTGTATGTGCGCCTCAAGCTCCACGAAACCCCGGTGTTCGCCAACGCCATGGCTCGCCAGGAGCGAGTGAAGATCCCATTGGTCGAGCTGTTCAGCCAATACTGGGCGCCGATGCTGCTAGGTGCCGGGGCGATGGTGGTGTGCTATGCGCTGTTCTACATCTCGACAGTGTTTTCGCTGAGCTATGGCGTGTCGACGCTCGGCTACACCCGAGAAACCTTCCTCGGCCTGCTGTGTTTCGCTGTGTTGTTCATGGCGGCCGCGACACCGCTGTCGGCCTGGGCGAGTGATCGTTTCGGGCGCAAACCGGTGCTGATCATCGGCGGTGTGCTGGCGATTCTGTCCGGATTCCTGATGGAGCCGCTGCTGACCCAAGGCTCGACCTGGGGCGTGGCGCTGTTCCTGTGCATCGAGCTGTTTCTGATGGGCGTGACGTTTGCGCCGATGGGCGCGCTGCTGCCAGAGCTGTTTCCGACCCACGTGCGCTATACCGGCGCATCGGCGGCGTACAACCTGGGCGGGATTGTCGGAGCCTCGGCGGCACCGTTCTTTGCGCAAAAACTGGTGGCGATGGGCGGTTTGAGTTATGTCGGCGGGTATGTGTCGGGGGCGGCGGTGCTGAGCCTGATTGCGGTGCTGTGCCTGAAGGAGACGCGGCATAACGATTTGAATCGGGTGGCCTGAAGAAAAAGCAAAAGCTTCGCGAGCAAGCCCGCTCCCACATTAGATTTTGGATGTATACAAAATCTGTATTCACACCGATCAAGTGTGGGAGCGGGCTTGCTCGCGAATGGCGCGACTCGGTTTAGAGCTCTACACCAACAGCCTGAGAAGCACGGGTCGCTTTAGCCCGGGCAGCCTCGATCGATTCATCACGCGCCAACGCCACACCCATCCGGCGCTGGCCATTGACCTCTGGCTTGCCGAACAGACGCAACGCAGTATCCGGTTCGCTCAACGCAGCGCCCAAATTGGCGAATGCGGTTTGAGTCGACTGCCCTTCCACCAGAATCACCGCCGAAGCCGAAGGCCCGAACTGACGGATCAATGGAATCGGCAGGCCCAGGATCGCCCGTGCATGCAGCGCGAACTGCGACAGGTCCTGGGAAATAAGGGTCACCAGACCGGTGTCATGCGGGCGCGGCGAGACTTCGCTGAACCAGACCTGATCACCCTTGATGAACAACTCGACGCCAAACAAACCACGGCCACCCAAGGCTTCGGTCACCGCTTTAGCAACGCGCTCGGATTCAGCCAGAGCAACCGGGCTCATGGCTTGTGGCTGCCAGGATTCCTGGTAGTCGCCTTTCTCCTGACGGTGGCCAACCGGCGCACAGAACGTAGTGCCGCCAACGTGACGCACGGTCAGCAGGGTGATTTCGTAGTCGAAATCGATGAAGCCTTCGATGATCACGCGACCTTTACCGGCGCGGCCACCTTCTTGAGCGTAATCCCAGGCCTTCTGCACGTCATCGACACTGCGCAGCAGGCTCTGGCCTTTGCCCGAGGAACTCATGACCGGTTTGACCACGCATGGGAACCCCAGATCTTCGACAGCCTTGTTGTAGTCCTCGAAGGTGTCGGCGAAGTAGTACGGCGACGTCGGCAGGCCCAGCTCTTCAGCGGCCAGGCGACGGATGCCTTCGCGGTTCATGGTCAGCTGTGCGGCGCGAGCGGTCGGGATCACGGTGAAGCCTTCGGACTCCAGCTCTACCAGGGTCGCGGTGGCGATGGCTTCGATTTCCGGCACGATGAAGTCCGGCTTCTCGGCTTCGATCACTGCACGCAGGGCGGCGCCGTCGAGCATGTTGATCACATGGCTGCGATGGGCGACTTGCATGGCCGGCGCATTGGCGTAGCGATCGACGGCAATCACTTCAACGCCCAGGCGTTGCAGCTCGATCACCACTTCCTTGCCCAACTCACCACAGCCACACAGCAATACGCGGGTCGCGGTTGGCGACAATGGAGTTCCGATACGGGTCATCTCAGGTCCTCAAGAAGCGGATCATCGAGGGATGCGGTGCCTGGCACGCTTCCCATGGGGAGAAAGCGCGGCATTTTACATGAACCTGAGGGTTTGGCTTCAGCTGGCGACAGCCTGATTACGCAAGCGCCAGGCCATGATCAGCCATACGACCGTCACACCTGCGAACTTCGAGCCCATGGCGGTGAGGATCACGGCCGGAGTGAACGCATCGATCATGCCGAAGAAGATGAAGGTATCCAGCGGGATGCTCAGGGCCGAACTTATCCACAGGCGATCGTGCAATGGACGCTTGGTGATGCTGAACACCAGCCAGTCGATGCCCTCGGACACGGCGAATGCGATCGCGCTGGCCAGTGCGATGGATGGGTCGGAAGTGACGTAGGACAGTGCCAACGCCACCAGCATCGCCGCGATCGCGCCGTGACCGAAGCGGGTTTGCACCATGTCACGCAGCACGAACACCAGCCCACCCCAGGCCGACCAGATGATGTCCAGGTGCGGGGCGCTGGAAAAGGCGTAATTGATCAGCACGACGCTGCTGATGTAGGCGATCAGGAAGAGCATGGGGCGGGGGGATACCTGTCAATTTGGTGCACAGGGTACTTCATCTTCAGCGCACAGATCACCTGTGGCGAGGGGGCTTGCCCCCGTTGCACTGCGTAGCAGTGCTAAAACCTGCAACTGTTTTCTACCTGAATCACCGCGCGTACCGACTTTACGACTGCTGCGCAGCCGAACGGGGGCAAGCCCCCTCGCCACAAAAGCCACTCTAACCACAAAAAATTCACGAGTCAGACTTGGAGGGCAACATCCAGATCAACCCACTCGACTTCGCCCGCTCATGGCACAACCCCAACACCTTGCGCCGCTCTGCGTTGTCCATCCGGCTCCAGCGAGTGATTTCTTCCACCGTGCGCTGACACCCGGTGCAAATGTCATCCTCATCCAGCGCACAAATGCTCACGCACGGCGATGGAACCGGTCGTTCAATGGTGCTCATTCTTCCTGCTCGACCAAATCGCGGGCATAACGCTGCGAGTTATGCACATAGTGGGCGGCGCTGGCTTCGAGCATCTTCTTCTGCGGCTCGGTCAACTCGCGTACGACTTTGCCCGGTGAGCCCATGACCAGCGAACCGTCCGGAATTTCCTTGCCCTCACCGATCAGCGAGTTGGCGCCGATGATGCAGTTCTTGCCGATTTTCGCGCCGTTGAGAATCACCGCGTTGATGCCGATCAGGCTGTAATCGCCCACCGTGCAGCCGTGGAGCATGGCGTTGTGGCCGATGGTCACGCCGGTGCCAATGGTCAGCGGGTAGCCCATGTCGGTGTGCATCACGGTGCCGTCCTGCACGTTGCTGTTCTTGCCGATCAGGATCAATTCGTTGTCGCCACGCAACACGGCGTTGAACCAGACGTTGGCGCCCTCTTCCAGTTTGACCTTGCCCACCAAAACGGCATTGGGGGCGACCCAGCTCTGCGGATGGGTGTCGACACGGGCGTCGCCCAGGCGGTATTTCATCTTGTTGTCCTCAAAGGCTCAGGCAGCCGCAGACTCATGCCATGCGAACGATGACTTCAGGTTTTGATAAAACTCTTGGGTGGTTGATGCAGGCTGATTTTCGCGTCATAGAGCAGGTTGATCAACTCGACGATCATGATCGCCGTCAGCCCCCAGATCTTGTACTCGCCATAACGGTAGCTCGGCACGTACCAACTGTGGCCCTGATAGTCGATGCGGTGGGTGTGCTCGCGCGGGTCTTTGCGGAAGAACTCCAGCGGCACGCTGAACACGGCAGCAATCTCGGCATCGTTGGCCAGGTATTCGACGAAATCCGGAATCACGCCGACATAGGGCGTGACCTTGATACCGTGTAGGGAGATTAGTGGGCTCAGCGGGCCGATCACTTCAACCAACCCCGGTGGCAGGCCGATTTCTTCTTCAGCTTCGCGCAGGGCGGTAAAAATCAGATCTGGGTCTTCGGGGTCGCGTCGACCGCCGGGGAAGGCAACTTCACCGCCATGGGTCGAGAGCCCACTGGCGCGAAGGGTCAGGACCAGTTCCGGTTCGTCACTGCGCGTGATAGGCACCAATACCGCGGCTTCAGGGAAACGCAGGTCGGTTTCCAGCGTACGCGGCGTGTGATTACTTACCCGGTGCAGTAGCTCGTCCAGCATGAGTCTTCTCGATCTGTGCCTTACCCTGCATCATGCACCAATCGCACCGGCCGCCCAAGCCCCGAACAGCCTCATGTCGCGAAACGACAACTTGCCGACCGACACCGCTGCACGCCAAGATAGGCGCAGCATTCAGGAACCCAAGCATGAAATTTTGCAGCCAATGCGGCAACCCGGTAACCCAGCGCATTCCCGAAGGCGATTCGCGCCTGCGTTTTGTCTGCGATAGCTGTCATACCATCCATTACCAGAACCCCAATATTGTTGCCGGTTGCGTGCCGACCTGGGGTTCGAAGGTGTTGCTATGCCGTCGCGCCATCGAGCCACGGCTCGGTTACTGGACCCTGCCCGCCGGCTTCATGGAAAACGGTGAGACCATCGAACAGGCCGCCATTCGCGAGACCGCCGAAGAAGCCTGTGCCCGGGTGCGCAACCTGAGCATCTATACACTGATCGACGTGCCACACATCAGCCAGGTGCATGTTTTCTTTCGCGCCGAGCTGGTGGACCTGGATTTTTCCGCGGGTCCCGAGAGCCTGGAAGTGCAACTGTTCGAAGAAGCCGACATCCCTTGGGGCGAACTGGCTTTCCGCACGGTGGGGCGTACCTTAGAATGCTTCTTCGCTGACCGGCGGACCGAGATCTACCCCGTGCGGTCCGAATCGATCCCACCGCTCGTCCAGCCTGCCATCATTTAACGCACCTACACGTAAAAGCATCTATAAAATCAATAATCGCGACACCTCTTAGGGATATCGTTTCAATGCGCTGGTTGCTTGCCGTTTTTTGCTTGTCGTTCGTCGCTGTCAGCCAGGCTTCCTCCACGGAAACGCTGGACGGCAAAGTCATCGAAAAAGTTCTGGTTCTCAAATCTGCCCACCAGTTGCAATTGATCAATGACGGCAAGCCGATCAAGACCTATCGCATTTCCCTGGGTAAACGCCCCAAGGGGCCGAAGCTGATGGAGGGCGACAAACGCACCCCCGAAGGCTTTTATTGGGTCGACTGGCGCAAGATCAGCGATCGCTTCAACCTGGCGATGCACATCTCCTACCCTAATATCAGCGACGCCGCCCGCGCCCGGCGCGAAGGCGTTGAGCCTGGTGGCATGATCATGATCCATGGCACCCCGGACACCGAAGACAACCCCGAAGACCTGTTCCATACGCTGGACTGGACCGACGGCTGCATCGCCATGCGCAACATGGACATGCGCGAGGTGTGGGGTCTGGTGCCGGATGGCACGATGATTGAGATTCGTCCGTAACCTCCCCCCGTAATGATCGTTCCCACGCGCAGCAAAGGAATGCAGCCCGGGACGCTCCGCGTCCCCTCCAGAGCCGAACGCAGAGCGTCCGTTGAGGCATTCCCACGCAGAGCGTGGGAATGATCAAGTGACTACCTTCGGTCGGCATCGAAAAATAATTTCAAAAGATCGCAGCTTTCGGCAGCGCCTACAGGGTAGATACCAATTCCCCCTGTAGGCGCTGCCGAAGGCTGCGATCTTTGCTTTCAAAATCCCCGCCTCTAATACCACTTAGAACCTTCCCCCATTAATAGCCTCCAGTAAGCCCGGCCTTGCTGCGCCCACAGCTAAGTACTGGCATTGACATGGTATTTAAGTGGTATTAGTTTTTCCCCACAACCGGGCGACAACAATCCTACATCCGCATCGGACCAAACCTACATGAATGACCTACAGGCCCTACGCCCTGACGACACCCAGCCCACGCCGCTGTACCTGCAACTGGCGCGCAATCTGGAAGCCGCAATCCATGCCGGCCAGTGGAAAGCCGAACAGGCGATGCCATCGGAACGCAACCTCAGTGAACTGCTGGGCATCTCTCGCGTCACCGCGCGCAAAGCACTGGAAGTGCTGTTCGAGCAAGGCCTGATCCGGCGCAATCAAGGCTCTGGCACGTTCATCACGCCACGCCTGGAACAACCGCTGTCGCGCCTCTCGGGCTTCAGTGAAATGCTCCGGCTCAAAGGCTTCGTCCCTGGTTCGCAATGGCTGGAACGGGAAATCACCCCGCCGACCCACGAAGAACTGATCCGCCTCGGCCTCTCGCCCAACGACAAGGTCGCGCGGCTCAAACGCTTGCGCAAAGCCGACGATACGGTGATGGCAATCGAGATGAGCACCCTGCCCGCCTCGATCATTCCCAAGCCGCAAGCGGTGGGCGACTCCCTCTACGAATACCTCGACGGCATCGGCAAACCCGTAGTCCGCGCCCTGCAACATATCCAGGCGATCAACGCCTCGGACGAATTCGCTGCCCTGGTGGGCATCGCTCCCGGCACCGCCATGCTGCTGATGACCCGGGTCGGCTACATGGAAGACAACACGCCAATCGAAGTCACCGACACCTATTGCCGCAACGACTACTACGACTTTGTCGCAGAGCTCCGCAGATAAAGAGCTCCCTCGATAAAGAGCTTCGTTGCCAAAACGAGCAAACGAGAACCGATCATGTCCGAAGACAACATCCTCACCGCCCACGGCTGGGTTCGCGGCCGGCTGATCCACGAACACGGCAAGGTCGTGTCCATCGAAGGCCTGCCGTGCGATCCGGCGGACAACGACTTGCCTTACCTGCTGCCGGGTTTCATCGACCTGCACGTTCACGGCGGCGGTGGTAAAGACATCATGGAAGGTGCGCCCGCCTTCGAAACCATCACCAAAACCCACGTGCGCTTCGGCACCACGTCGCTGCTGGCGACCACCATGACTGCGCCGAACGAAGAAATCTCGCGAGTGCTCAAGGACGTCGGCGAGTTCTGCGAGCAGCGACCCAAAGGCAGCGCCCGGGTCCTCGGCGTGCATCTGGAAGGCCCATACATCAACCCCGGCAAACTCGGCGCTCAGCCGAATTTCGCCCACACCGCGTTGATGGCCGAAGTCGAAGAATACCTGGCGCTGGCGCCGATCAGGGTGATTACCATCGCCCCGGAAATCGCCGGCCACGACGGTTTGATCCGTGCCCTCAGCGCTCGCGGCGTGCGCATGCAAATCGGCCATACGCTGGGCAGTTACGAGGAAGGCGTCGCTGCGCTTGCGGCCGGGGCCAGCAGTTTCACCCACCTCTACAACGCCATGAGCCCGCTGCACCACCGCGAGCCGGGCATCGTCGGCGCAGCGCTGGCCCACGCCAAGTACGCCGAGCTGATTCCGGACCTTCTGCACGTGCACCCCGGCGCGATCCGCGTGGCCTTGCGCTCGATCCCGTGCCTGTATTGCGTCACCGATTCCACCGCTGCCGCCGGCATGCCCGACGGTGAATACAAGCTCGGCAGCCACACGGTGACCAAATGCCTGGGCGGCGTGCGCCTGCCCGACGGCACGCTGGCCGGCAGCACCCTGACCATGGATCAAGCCCTGCGCAACCTGGTGAAGATTGGTTTGCCGATTGCCGAAGCCTCGCAACGACTTTCGCAATTCCCCGCCGACTACCTCGGCCTTCAAGAACGCGGACGCCTGCAACCCGGCGCCTGGGCCGACTGCGTGCAGCTGGACCGCTCACTCACACTGACCGCCGTCATGGTCGAAGGAGAAGACATTGACTTCAAAAATGCTTGAAGAGGCGTTGTCCTCGTTCGAGGCCGTGCACGCCCAATTGCAGCAACTCGACCCGCAGATGATCGAGATCGCCGGGCGCCTGCGCCGTCAGCCGCCGCAAGTGGCGATGACTGTCGCTCGCGGCAGCTCCGACCATGCCGCGAGCTACTTTGCCTACCTGACCATGCAGCAACTGGGCATTCCGGTGGCGTCATTGCCGATGTCGGTGGTGACCATGCAGCAAGCGCCGCTGAAGGTCAGCGGCCAGGTCGCGTTCGCCTTCTCGCAGTCGGGGCAAAGCCCGGATCTGGTGAACAGCCTGCGTCTGCTGCGCAAGCGCGGTGCCCTGAGCATCTCCATGGTCAACGCCGAGAACTCGCCTTTGGAAGCCGCCTGCGAATTCAGCCTGCCGCTGTGCGCTGGCACTGAAAGCAGCGTCGCCGCGACCAAAAGTTTTATCGCCACCCTCACCGCCAGCGTCCGCCTGATCGCCCACTGGAAAGAAGACGTGGGGTTGCTGGAAGCAGGCCTTGCCCTGCCGGAAGGACTGCGCGAAGCGGCAAAACAGGACTGGAGCCTGGCCATTGATGCGTTGCGCGATTGTCAGCGCTTGATGGTGATCGGCCGTGGCGCCGGTTTCGCCATCGCCCAGGAAGCGGCGCTCAAATTCAAGGAAACCTCAGCGATTCAGGCCGAAGCCTTCAGCAGCGCCGAAGTCCGGCACGGCCCGATGGCGTTGATCGACGAGAACTATCCCCTACTGATCTTCGCCCCGCGCGGCGCCGAGCAGGCCGGGTTGCTGAGCCTGGCGGCGGACATGCGCCAGCGCGGCGCCCGCGTGCTACTGGCCGCGCCGGATGACGTCGCCGAACGCGATCTGACACTGAGTCGCGCCGAACACCCGGCCCTGGACCCGATTCTGGCGATCCAGAGTTTCTACGTCATGGCCGCAGGCTTGGCCGTCGCCCGAGGCATGGACCCGGACCAGCCGCGTCATTTGAGCAAAGTAACGCGCACGCACTAAGCCCAATGACAAGTCTGAACCGTAGTTTTTATTGATGAGACCGAGCCATGCACAACAACAATAAAGAGCTGACCCTCAGCGCCCCGCTCAGCGGCCCGGTGCTCACACTTGCCAAAGTCCCGGACCCGGTATTCGCCAGCGGCGCGATGGGCGACGGGATCGCCATCGATCCGCTGAACGACACCCTGTACTCGCCTTGTGAAGCTGTCGTGACCCACGTCGCCCGCACTGGCCACGCCATCACCTTGCGCGCCGATAACGGCGCCGAGTTGCTGCTGCACTTGGGCCTCGATACGGTCGAGTTACAGGGCGTCGGTTTCTCGATGCTGGTCAAGGAAGGTGCGCGCGTCAGCAATGGCCAGCCGCTGTTGCGTTATGACCTGGACCAGGTCGCGCAGCAGTGCAAAAGCCTGGTCAGCCTGATGATCCTGACCAACAGCCAGGACTTTCAGGCGCGGCCGATAACGCTGAAATCGGTGAAGGTTGGCGATCCGCTGCTGCACATCGTGCCGAAAGTGGCCAACGGTGTGCAGATCGACATTGGGGTCGTCGGCATCGAGGTTCAGGGGCATATTCATGTCGCCCATCGCGGCGGCCTGCACGCCCGGCCTGCCGCGCTGATCCGCCAGACCGCCCAACAGTTCACGAGCAAATCCCGGCTGCACTTCGCCGGCAAATCGGCGGCCTGCGACAGTTTGATCGGCCTGATGGCGCTAGCCGTCGGTGAGCAGGATGAAATCAGGGTCAGCTGCCAGGGACCGGACGCCGAGGCCGCGCTGCAAGCCCTGTTGGCGGCGTTATCCACAGCCCTGGCCGAAGACAGTCACGCCGCTGCGCCAGCACCGATGGTCCAACGCAATCGCCCTGCCGAAGCGGGTGTGTTGCATGGCGTGTGCGCAGCTCCCGGTCTGGTGGCTGGGCCGTTATTTCGTCTGAACTCGATCAGCCTGCCAATGGATGCCGGCAATCATGATCCCGAGCAACAACGGCAAAGTCTGGACACCGTACTGACTGGGGTGCGCAGCGACATCGACGCCACTCTGGCCCAAGCGAAGAAGCACAAGAATACCGACGAAGAAGCCATCTTTGCCGCGCACCTGGCGCTGCTCGAAGACCCGGCGCTGCTTGATGCGGCTTATCAATCCATCGACCACGGCACCGCCGCGACTCACGCTTGGAGCCAATCCATCGACGTGCAGTGTGAGGTGCTTCAGCAACTCGGCAGCCCGCTACTGGCCGAACGCGCCAACGACCTGCGCGATCTCAAACAGCGCGTGCTGCGCGCCCTGCTCGGTGAAACCTGGCAGTACGACGTGCCGGCCGGCGCCATCGTCGCGGCCCATGAACTGACCCCGTCCGACCTGCTGCAACTGAGCCAGCAAGGTGTGGCCGGGTTGTGCATGGCCGAGGGCGGCGCGACTTCCCATGTGGCAATTCTCGCTCGCGGGAAAGGCTTGCCGTGCATGGTTGCACTGGGTTCGACGCTGCTGGATCAGGTGCAAGGTCAAGCGGTGGTGCTGGATGCCGACGGCGGACGTCTCGAACTGACGCCCAACGCCGAGCGCCTGGCCGAGGTGCATCAGGCGCAACTCGATCATCAACAACGTCGTGCGCTTCAACAGTCTCAGGCTCATACCCCGGCACTGACACTTGATGGTTTGCAAATCGAAGTCGCCGCCAATGTCGCTTCCAGTGCTGAAGCGGCCGATGCTCTGGCCAATGGTGCGGACGGCGTCGGCCTGCTGCGCACCGAATTTCTGTTTGTGGACCGCAACACAGCGCCGGACGAACAGGAACAACGCGTCGCCTATCAAGCTGTGCTCGATGCCATGGGTGATAAGTCGGTGATCATCCGCACCATCGACGTCGGCGGCGACAAGCAACTCGACTATTTACCGCTTCCGGTCGAAGCGAATCCGGTGCTCGGATTACGCGGCATTCGTCTGGCTCAAGTCCGCCCGGAACTGCTGGATCAGCAACTGCGCGCGCTCCTGCAGGTCAGCCCGCTGTCGCGCTGTCGGATTCTGCTGCCGATGGTCACCGAAGTCGACGAACTGCTGCACATCCGCCAGCGTCTCGATGCGTTGTGCGACGAACTCGGCCTGATCCAACGCCCGGAGCTGGGCGTGATGATCGAAGTCCCGGCCGCCGCATTGCTGGTCGAGCAACTGGCCGAACACGCGGACTTCTTGTCGATCGGCACCAACGATTTGTCCCAATACACCCTGGCCATGGACCGCGACCACGCCGGCCTCGCCTCGCGGGTCGATGCGCTGCACCCGGCATTGCTGCGACTGATCGCCCAAACCTGCACCGGTGCGGCGGTGCATAACCGTTGGGTCGGCGTCTGCGGCGCCCTCGCTTCCGATCCGTTGGCCACGCCCGTATTGATTGGCCTGGGGGTCAGCGAGTTGTCAGTGAGCCCGGTGCAAATCGGGGAAATCAAGGACCGCGTCCGCCACCTCGATGCTACCCAATGCCGACGCATCAGCCAGGACCTGCTCAAGCTGAGCAGCGCCAGCGCGGTGCGTCACGCTTGTCACCAGCAATGGCCGCTGAGCTGAACAACAGCCACTAAAAACAACAAGAACCCTGGGAGATCCGCCATGTACCAATACTTCATCGAAGGCCTGCAGCGCCTCGGTCGTGCGCTGATGCTGCCGATCGCGATCCTGCCGATTGCCGGGTTACTGCTGCGCCTCGGCGACACCGACCTGCTGAACATCGCGATCATCCACGACGCAGGTCAGGTGATCTTCGCCAACCTGGCATTGATCTTCGCCATCGGCATCGCGGTCGGTTTCGCCAAAGACAACAACGGCACCGCAGGCCTGGCCGGGGTTATTGGCTATCTGGTGATGATCTCCACCCTCAAAGTGCTCGATGCGAGCATCAACATGGGCATGCTCGCCGGGATCGTCAGCGGCCTGATGGCCGGCGCACTGTACAACCGCTTCAAAGACATCAAGTTGCCGGAGTACCTGGCGTTCTTCGGCGGACGGCGTTTTGTACCGATCGTCACCGGGTTCGCCGCCGTCGGCCTGGGCGTCGTGTTTGGGTTCATCTGGCCGCCGATCCAGCACGGCATCAATGGCTTCGGCGCATTGATGATGGAGAGCGGCAGCTTCGGTGCTTTCGTCTTCGGCGTGTTCAACCGCCTGCTGATCGTCACCGGCCTGCACCACATTCTCAACAACATGGCGTGGTTCGTGTTCGGCAACTTCACCGACCCGACCACGGGAGCTCTAGTGACAGGCGACCTGTCGCGCTACTTTGCCGGCGATCCTAAAGGTGGCCAGTTCATGACCGGCATGTTCCCGATGATGATCTTCGGCCTGCCCGCCGCCTGCCTGGCGATGTACCGCAACGCCCTGCCGGAACGGCGCAAAGTCATGGGCGGGATTTTCCTCTCCATGGCCCTCACCTCGTTTCTGACGGGCGTGACGGAACCGATCGAATTCGCCTTCATGTTCCTCGCGCCGATGCTGTTTTTGCTTCACGCGCTTCTGACGGGGTTGTCGATGGCCGTCACCAATCTGCTGAACATTCACCTGGGCTTTACGTTCTCAGGCGGCTTCATCGACATGGTTCTGGGCTGGGGTGAATCCACCAATGGCTGGCGGGTGGTTCCGGTGGGGCTCGCATATGCAGTGATCTACTACGTTGTATTTGATTTCTGTATTCGTCGATTCAATTTGAAGACGCCGGGGCGTGAAGATGTGCCGACTGGCAACAAGGTGGTGGTCGCCGAGAATGAGCGCGCCGGGGCTTACATCAAGGCGCTGGGTGGTGCGCAGAATTTGATCACGGTGGGTGCATGCACCACTCGGTTGCGGCTGGATATGGTGGATCGCAACAAAGTGTCCGACGTTGATTTGAAAGCGCTGGGTGCGATGGCGGTTGTGCGCCCAGGTAAAGGCGGGAGTTTGCAAGTGGTGGTCGGGCCGATGGCCGACAGCATTGCCGATGAAATCCGGTTGGCGATGCCGGCGTTGGGGCGAGCGGTTATCGCCTCCCCCGCTGCCGTTGTCGACGTACCAGAACCTGCCGCCGTGGCAGATACAGAAGCCCAGCAATGGCTGAAGGCCCTGGGCGGTGGCGACAATGTGCTGCAAATGGATTGCGTGGCCATGACCCGGATTCGGCTGCAACTGGCGGATGGCAAGGCGTTGTCGGAGGGTCAGTTGAAAGTACTTGGTTGCCTGGGGGTCAGTCAGTTGGACGGTGGGGTTTGGCATTTGCTGATTGGCGACAAGGCAGCGAGTTTGAGTTGTGCGCTGGAAGCATTGGTTAATCGCAGTGAGGTGAGTGCCAGGGTTTAGATTTTTGGCGGCTGAGAGTCGGCTTTCGCGAGCAAGCCCGCTCCCACAGTAAATCGGCGGCGTTCGTAATTATTGTGACCGACTCGGTCAAAATGTGGGAGCGGGCTTGCTCGCGAAGAGGCCCTCACGAACACCACAAATCTCAAAGCCCGCTGACCGTCACAGGTCCAGCGGGCTTTTTTTATCGTGCTACACCTGCGGGTCCAGATGATCCAGCACACGATTCACCGACAACTCCGCCAGAGAAATCATCTGCTGAATCCCCAATGCCAGATTGCACGCCGGCCCGGTCAGATCGAACGCCAACTCGCTAGCCATGACATTCGCCGAAGCCAGGGTTTCACAGGCATGGGCCAGCAGGGTTTCGGAATCTACGTTGGGCGCGACGACGAAGATCGTGCTTGGACGCTGGCCGGCTTTGGCCTTCTTCCGGGAAGGTGGCACGAGATAGTGATCGAGTGCACGGATTGCGGCGTCGTGGAGTTTTTTGGAATTGAGGCAGGCGTAGGGGGAAACGGATTCGTTTTCCATGTTTGCTTCTACATCTTTTACGTCTGTTTCTACGTCTGTTTCTGGAGGATTTTGGCTGTCTTTGATCATTGTGTAACTCCTAATGAAAAGTCGGAGCTACCAGCATCACTTGCAGATGATGGGTGGCAGCTGTGTGCGGGCCTGCAAGACCAAAGTCATTAGGCAACCTCGGCAGACCCGGAGATCTCCCGCACACAGCCACCATAAATCGATGACCATTAATCTAAGCGCAACGATTATAGGTGCGCTTAGAGGTGCCTAACAAACTATCGGCGGGCTTGCAGTCCCGGTCGCTGAATTGGCAGCGACAGCTAAAGGTTAGAGAGCCCACTTCCGACGCACAACCTGAAAGACTTGTGGGAAGGTTCTGATGTTTTGGCTGACCGATAAACATCGTTGCTTGTGAGGCCGCCATCGCGAGCAGGCTCGCTCCCACAGATCTGGGGGAGATTGATCGGCTGTGAGGCCGTCTTCGCGGGCAAGCCTCGCTCCTACAAGTGAGCCGGCGTATGTCTGAGAGAGATTGGTCGGCTTTAAGGCCGCCACGCCCTAAATCGCAGCCAACAAAAAACCCGCTGAAATCACTTTCAGCGGGTTTCTCATTTCAGCAGTCAGGAAGATCAGAAATCCTCCAACCGCCATACCTCGTAAGCCGGCGTCTCATAGGGATGGCTCTCTTTCAGAGCCACCACCACCGCCCGAATCAACTCATCGCTGACCACAAGCTCAACCTTCCATTCCTCAACCTGCTCGACCTGCCCCGCTTCGCCAATAAACGGCTGACTGCCATCCAGTGGACGAAACTGACCCAACCCAAACACCTGCCACGCACAGTGATCATAAGCCCCGATTCGCCCGCCACCGGCAGCGAACACAGCACTCTTGACCACCTCGACATGACTGGCCGGAACAAAAAAACTGAGCTTGTACACGGCGCTTAGTTAACCCAGACGCGAGCATTACGGAACATACGCATCCAAGGTGCGTCTTCGTTCCAGTCTTCCGAACGCCACGAGTTCTGCACGGCGCGGAATACACGCTCCGGGTGCGGCATCATGATGGTCACGCGACCGTCACGGCTGGTCAAACCGGTGATCCCGCGCGGCGAGCCGTTCGGGTTGGCCGGGTAGTTTTCGGTGACCTTGCCGTGGTTGTCGACGAAACGCATTGCCACGCAACCCGACAGATCGGCTTCCAGCAACGCTTCTTCGCTGACGAATTCTGCATGGCCTTCGCCGTGCGCGATGGCGATCGGCATGCGCGAACCGGCCATGCCCTGCAGGAAGATCGAGTTCGACTCCTGGATCTGTACCATCGCCACGCGAGCTTCGAACTGTTCGGAACGGTTACGCACGAAGTGCGGCCAGAACTCGCTGCCCGGGATCAGCTCGTGCAGGTTGGACATCATCTGGCAACCATTGCACACGCCGAGGGTGAAGCTGTCGTTACGTTCGAAGAAGCCCTGGAAGGCATCGCGAGCGCGGCTGTTGAACAGCGCGGACTTGGCCCAGCCTTCGCCGGCACCCAATACGTCGCCGTAGGAGAAACCGCCACAAGCCACCAGACCTTTGAACTCGTTCAGGTCGACACGACCGGCCAGAATGTCGCTCATGTGCACGTCGATCGCGTTGAAACCGGCGCGGTCGAACGCGGCCGCCATTTCCACCTGACCGTTGACGCCCTGCTCACGCAGCACGGCAACCTGTGGGCGGATGCCTTTCTTGATGTAAGGCGCGGCGACGTCCTGATTGACGTCGTAGCTGAGCTTGACGCTCAGGCCCGGGTTGTCTTCTTCCAGCAGCACGTCGAACTCTTGTTCGGCGCAGTCGGCATTATCACGCAGACGCTGGATCTGGTAGCTGGTTTCAGCCCACTGACGTTGCAGCAGACGACGCTGACCTTCGAACACGGTGTCGCCGTTGAAAGTGATGCTGATCTGGCCGTTGTTCATCGGCTGACCGATCACCGACACGCAGTCACCCAGGCCAGCAGCACTGAACTGCGCGAGGATGTCTGGAGTGGCGTCCTGGCGAACCTGGATCACAGCGCCCAGTTCTTCGTTGAACAGGATCGCGGCGATGTCGGCGGAGGTTTCTGCCAGACCGTCGAGGTTCAGGCTCAGGCCGCAATGACCGGCGAAGGCCATTTCCACCACGCTGGTCAGCAGACCACCGTCGGAACGGTCGTGGTAAGCCAGCAAGTGACCGTCGGCGTTGAGGCCCTGGATCACGGCAAAGAAGGCTTTCAGGTCTTCGGCGTCATCGACGTCCGGGGCCTGCTTGCCGAGTTTGCCGTGAACCTGAGCGAGGATCGAAGCGCCCATGCGGTTCTGACCGCGACCGAGGTCGATCAGGATCAGGTCGGTGGTGCCCTTGTCCATGCGCAGTTGCGGGGTCATGGTCTGACGGATGTCAGCCACGGGCGCGAAACCGGTCACGATCAGCGACATCGGCGAAGTCACAGTCTTGTCGACGCCTTCGTCGTTCCAGCGGGTGGCCATGGACATGGAGTCCTTGCCTACCGGAATGGTGATGCCGAGGTCCGGGCACAATTCCATGCCGACTGCTTTCACGGTGTCGTACAGACGCGCGTCTTCACCCGGGTGACCGGCGGCGGACATCCAGTTGGCCGACAGTTTGATGTCGGAGATTTTGGCGATGCGCGACGCCGCGATGTTGGTCAGGGTTTCGCCGATGGCCATGCGGCCCGACGCCGGAGCGTCCAGCAGAGCCAGCGGAGTACGCTCGCCCATGGCCATGGCTTCACCGGTGTAGACGTCGAAGCTGGTGGCGGTGACGGCAACGTCGGCCACCGGAACCTGCCACGGGCCGACCATCTGATCACGGGCCACGAGGCCAGTGATGGTACGGTCGCCGATGGTGATCAGGAAGCTTTTGCTGGCCACGGCCGGGTGATGCAGAACGCGCTCGACGCAGTCGGCGATCTCGAGGGTCGACGGATCGAAATCGTCGCCCAGCTCGTTTTCGCGAACGGCCGAACGGTGCATGCGCGGGGCTTTGCCCAGCAGCACTTCGAGCGGCATGTCCACCGGGCTGTTGCCGAAGTGGCTGTCGGTCACGGTCAGTTGCGGTTCAGCAGTGGCTTCGCCGACCACGGCAAACGGGCAACGCTCACGTTCGCAGATCGCCTGGAAGCGTTCGAAGTCCGCCGGGCCGACTGCCAGGACGTAGCGTTCCTGGGATTCGTTACTCCAGATTTCGTGCGGGGCCATGCCCGGCTCGTCGTTTGGAATGTTGCGCAGTTCGAAGCGACCGCCACGGTTGCCGTCGTTGACCAATTCCGGGAAGGCGTTGGACAGACCGCCCGCGCCGACGTCGTGGATGAAGCTGATCGGGTTTTTGTCACCCAACTGCCAGCAACGGTCGATAACTTCCTGGCAGCGACGCTCCATTTCCGGGTTTTCGCGCTGTACGGATGCAAAGTCCAGATCCGCCGAGCTGGTGCCGGTGGCCATGGAAGAGGCAGCGCCGCCGCCCAGGCCAATGAGCATTGCCGGGCCGCCGAGCACGATCAGCTTGGAGCCAACGGTGATCTCGCCTTTCTGTACGTGTTCGGCACGGATGTTACCCATGCCGCCGGCCAGCATGATCGGCTTGTGGTAACCGCGAACTTCGTCGCCACGCGGGGTGGTGATCGATTGTTCGAAGGTACGGAAGTAGCCGGTCAGGGCCGGACGGCCGAATTCGTTGTTGAACGCGGCGCCACCCAGTGGGCCTTCGATCATGATGTCCAGCGCGGTAACGATGCGCTCAGGCTTGCCGTACGGCACTTCCCACGGCTGTTCGAAGCCCGGGATCTGCAGGTTGGACACGGTGAAACCGGTCAGGCCAGCCTTTGGCTTGGCGCCGCGACCGGTTGCACCTTCGTCGCGAATCTCACCGCCGCTACCGGTGGACGCGCCCGGGAACGGGGCAATCGCGGTCGGGTGGTTGTGAGTTTCGACTTTCATCAGGATGTGCACCGGTTCCTGCACCGCGCCGTACTGACGGGTTTCAGGGTCCGGGAAGAAACGGCCGGCAACGGAGCCGACGATTACCGAGGCGTTGTCCTTATAAGCCGACAGAACACCTTCGCTGTGCATCTGATAGGTGTTCTTGATCATGCCGAACAGGCTTTTTTCCTGGCTCTGACCGTCGATGTCCCAACTGGCGTTGAAGATCTTGTGACGGCAGTGCTCGGAGTTCGCCTGGGCGAACATCATCAGTTCGATGTCATGCGGGTTGCGCTTCAAGCCGACGAAGGCTGCGACCAGGTAGTCGATCTCGTCTTCGGCCAGGGCCAGGCCCAGTTCGGTGTTGGCTTTTTCCAGCGCGGCGCGGCCGCCGCCCAACACGTCGATCGCGGTCAGGGGCTTGGGTTCGGCGTGGCTGAACAGGCCGGCGGCTTGTTCAAGGTTGTCCAATACGATCTGGGTCATGCGGTCATGCAGCGCGCCTGCGATCAGCTGCGCTTCGGCATCGCTGAACTGGCCGGCGACGTAGAACGCGATACCGCGCTCCAGGCGCTGGATCTTGGTCAGGCCGCAGTTGCGAGCGATGTCGCTGGCTTTACTGGACCACGGCGAGATAGTGCCAAAACGTGGCAACACCAGAAACAGACGACCGGTTGGCTCTTGTACTGGAACGCTTGGGCCGTACTTCAGAAGGCGCGCGAGCACCTGCTGTTCGTCGCCGGTCAGGACGCCGGTAAC
Source organism: Pseudomonas farris (assembly GCF_019145235.1). Classification (GTDB taxonomy): domain Bacteria; phylum Pseudomonadota; class Gammaproteobacteria; order Pseudomonadales; family Pseudomonadaceae; genus Aquipseudomonas; species Aquipseudomonas farris. The sequence continues at coordinate 610,385 of NZ_JAHSTV010000001.1, forward strand.
TTCGGCGAAGTGAGCGAATTCAGCATACAAGCCGCTGACAGCCGGAACCTTCTGGCTCAGTTGCTCAAGGAGTTTGCTGTGGCGAAAGGCAGAAAGGGCAGGAGCGCCGCGCAGGATCAACATCTTCGGGACAGCCTCGGGAAGGGGTGTGCTTTGAGGCCGTGCATTCTAGCCTAAACCGCCCGCGACAGCACCCGAAACGGTACGCACGGCTGCACCCGAACGTCGGGCCGGGTATTCGAGCCCGAAACAGGCGCGCGCCGCGGGTTATTTTTTCTGTCACAAAATGCTGTTCGGGCCCATTCCTGCGGGCTCCAAGCGGGTTTTAGACTCTCTAGCAGACAAGCCCTTCGCTGTCGAGATATGGCGCTCGTGGTCCTTTGCGTATACTGCGCAGATGTTTTCCCCAACGGCTTTGCGTCCGCGGTATGCCAAATGGCTGATCGCAACCGGACTCTTCCTGGTGCTCAGTGGCTGTGTTGATAAACCCAACACGCTGGAGCGCGTAAAGGAGGATGGCGTGCTGCGGGTGGTTACCCGTAACAGTCCCGCCACCTACTTTCAGGATCGCAACGGTGAAACCGGCTTCGAATACGAGCTGGTGAAGCGCTTCGCCGACGATCTGGGGGTCGAACTCAAGATCGAAACCGCCGACAACCTCGATGACCTGTTCAGTCAGGTGGGCAAGCCCAATGGCCCGGTGCTGGCTGCTGCCGGCTTGGTCAGCAGCGAGCAACGCAAACAGCAGGTGCGGTTTTCCCACTCTTACCTCGAAGTCACCCCACAGATCATCTACCGCAACGGCCAGTCACGGCCGACCGACGCAGGCGATCTGGTCGGCAAGAAGATCATGGTGCTCAAGGGCAGCACCCACGCCGAGCAATTGGCAGAGCTGAAAAAGAAATATCCCGGCATTGAATACGAAGAGTCCGACGCGGTTGAAGTCGTCGACTTGCTGCGCATGGTCGACGAAGCCCAGATCGATCTGACCCTGGTCGACTCCAACGAAGTCGCGATGAACCAGGTGTACTTCCCCAAAGTGCGGGTCGCCTTCGATCTCGGTGACGCCAGCAATCAGAGCTGGGCCGTGGCCGCCGGCGAAGACAACAGCCTGCTAAACGAGATCAACACCTACCTTGATAAGGTGAAGAAAAACGGCACCCTGCAACGCCTCAAAGACCGCTATTACGGGCACGTCGACGTACTGGGTTACATGGGCGCCTACACCTTCGCCCAGCATCTGCAGCAGCGGTTGCCCAAGTACGAACAGCATTTCAAGACGTACGCCAAGAAAGAGAAAGTCGACTGGCGCTTGTTGGCGGCGATCGGTTATCAGGAATCGCTGTGGCAAGCGGCGGTCACGTCCAAGACCGGCGTGCGCGGATTGATGATGCTGACCCAGAACACGGCGCAAGCCATGGGCGTGTCCAATCGCCTCGACCCCAAGCAAAGCATCATGGGCGGCGCAAAGTACCTGGCTTATATGAAGGAGCAACTGGACGAGTCGATCCAGGAGCCGGATCGTACGTGGTTCGCGCTCGCAGCCTACAACGTCGGCAGCGGTCACCTGGATGACGCGCGCAAACTGGCGGCCAAGGAAGGGTTGAACCCGGACAAGTGGCTGGACGTGAAGAAAATCCTGCCGCGCCTGTCCGAGAAGAAATGGTTCAGCAAAACCCGTTACGGCTACGCCCGGGGCGGCGAGCCGGTGCACTTCGTGGCGAACATTCGTCGTTACTACGACATCCTGACATGGGTCACGCAGCCGCAGTTGGAAGGCAATCAGGTCGCCGAGGGCAACCTGCATGTGCCGGGGGTCGACAAGACCAAGCCGAGCCAGGAAACCCCGCCGCTCTAACAGCCACCACCCATCAAATGTGGGAGCGAGCCTGCTCGCGAAGGCGGTTCAACATTCAGCATCTCTGTCGACTGCCACACCTCATTCGCGAGCAAGCCCGCTCCCACATTGGTTTTGTGTTTGGCTTTTAAGCTTTGGCGGCAGCCAGAATCAGCGCTTTCATCTCCGATACCGCCGACTTGAACCCGACGAACAACGCGTGGGCCACCAGCGCATGGCCGATGTTCAACTCGTTGATGCCCTTGATCGCCGCAACAGCTTCGACGTTGTGATAGTGCAGGCCGTGACCGGCGTTGACGATCAGCCCCTGGGCCAGACCGAATGCCACGCCATCGACCACGCGCTTGAGCTCTTCAGCGACTTCGGTTGGCGTCTCGGCGTCCGCATAACGCCCGGTGTGCAATTCAATGGCCGGTGCACCGACACGGCGGGACGCTTCGATCTGCCGCTCGTCTGCGTCGATGAACAGCGACACTTCACAGCCGATCTTCGTCAGGCGATCCACCGCTGCCTTGATCCGCGCCTCCTGCCCTGCCACGTCCAGACCGCCTTCGGTGGTCAGCTCCTGACGGGTTTCCGGAACCAGGCAAATATGTGCCGGGCGGATGCGTTCGGCGAACGCCATCATTTCTTCGGTGACGCCCATTTCGAAGTTCATGCGGGTTTGCAGCACATCCTTGAGCAGCAGCACATCGCGCTCCTGAATGTGCCGGCGGTCTTCGCGCAGGTGCACGGTGATGCCATCAGCGCCCGCCTCTTCCGCGTCCAGCGCTGCCTTGACCGGATCCGGGTAACGAGTACCCCGGGCCTGACGCAGGGTGGCAACGTGGTCGATGTTCACGCCAAGAAGAATGCGATTGCTGGTGGTCACGGAAGCGCTCCTGAAATAAGGGAAAGTTCGGTGCACAGCATACACGGGGAGCTTGGGTCTGTTGACGCAAGCATCAACAGTTCCTGTGGCTTGCGAAACTATGGCTTGCGGAACAACTCGCGACTGACCAGAGGACGACCGCCCAGATGAACGGCCAATGCCTGACGCATTAGGCGCTTGGCAGCGGACAGCGCTCCGGGTGCGGACCAGTCGGCATCGGCCATGGCCAGCAGTTCGGTGCCGTTGAACAGACCCGGTTGCAGCAGATAGACCCGCTCCAGACCCGCATCCACTTGCAAGCGATAGAGGCCGTCCGGCGCGATGGGGTCGTCATGGATGTCGGTATTCAACGCAAAGCCGTAGCCGAGGTCGTCGAGCAAACGCCATTCGAAGGAGCGCAGCAAAGGCTCCAGCGGACGGCCTTCCGCCAGGGCGAGCAAGGTCGCGGCGTAGTGATCGAAAACTGCGGGATGAGGGTCTTCGGCGGGCAGCAGACGGATCAGCAGTTCGTTGAGGTAGAGGCCGCTGAACAGCGCCTCGCCGTTGAGCCAGGTAGAAACACCGGCACTTTCCATGCGGCCGACGTTTTTCAGTTCACCCCGCCCCCGAAACTCGACTTCGAGCGGCACGAACGGCCGCGCCAATGTCCCGGCCTTGCCCCGCGCGCTACGCAACACCGCCCGCAGCCGACCTTGCGGCGTAAGGAAATCCACCAGCGCACTGCTTTCGCGGTAGGCGCGGCTGTGGAGGACGTAGGCGGCTTGGCCGATGGGGGCTTGAGACATGGAGTCAGGGTTCTCAATGACGGAGCGCAGTTTTAAAAACAACCCAAAACCAATGTGGGAGCGGGCTTGCTCGCGAAAGCGGTGTAACAGTCAACATCAATGCTGAATGTTACATCCTCTTCGCGAGCAAGCCCGCTCCCACAGTAGATCTATGTGCTGCCAAACGGTTTACAGGTCGCCATAACCCAGCGAACGCAATGCACGCTCGTCATCGGACCAGCCGCCCTTAACCTTGACCCACAGGTTGAGCATGATCTTGGAGTCGAACAGCAGCTCCATGTCCTTGCGCGCCTCGGTGCCGATGCGCTTGATGCGCTCGCCCTTGTCGCCAATGATGATTTTCTTCTGGCCGTCACGTTCGACGAGGATCAACGCATGAATGTGCAGGGTTTTGCCCTGCTGCTTGAACTCTTCGATTTCCACGGTGATCTGGTACGGCAGCTCGGCGCCCAACTGGCGCATGATTTTCTCGCGCACCAATTCGGCGGCGAGGAAGCGGCTGCTACGGTCAGTGATCTGATCTTCCGGGAAGAAGTGATCGTTTTCCGGCAGGTGCTCGGCGATCACTCGTTCCAGCGCGTCCAGGTTGTGCCCGTGCTGGGCCGAGATCGGCATGATCTGCGCGTTCGGCAGCTGCTCCTGCAACCAGCTCAGGTGCGGCATCAGCTCGGATTTGTCTTCGATACGGTCAGTCTTGTTCAGCGCCACGATCAGCGGGCCGGTCACGTACTGTACGCGTTCGAGGACCATCTGGTCTTCGTCGGTCCACTTGGTGCGGTCAACCACGAAGATCACCACGTCGACGTCTTTCAACGCCGCCGAAGCGGTCTTGTTCATGTAACGGTTCAGGGCCTTTTCGCCCCCCTTGTGCATGCCAGGGGTGTCGACATAGATCGCCTGAACGGCGCCTTCGGTCTTGATGCCGAGCATGTTGTGACGGGTAGTCTGCGGCTTGCGCGAGGTGATCGCCAGTTTCTGACCCAGAATGTGGTTCAGCAGCGTGGACTTGCCCACGTTGGGACGGCCGACGATGGCAACATAGCCACAGCGAGTTGCGGTTGAATCAGTCATGGCCATTCTCCACGCCCAGGGCAATCAGTGCTGCGGCGGCCGCTACCTGTTCGGCAATACGACGGCTCACACCCTGACCTCGGCTTTTTTCATTCAGTAAGATGATTTCACATTCGACGAAGAACGTCCGGCAATGCGGCTCACCCTGGATATCCACCACTTCGTAACGCGGCAGCTCACAACCACGGGACTGCAGGAATTCCTGCAGGCGGGTTTTCGGATCTTTGTTGGTGTCGACCAGCGTCAGGCCTTCGAACTCCCCGGCCAGCCAAGCCAGCACGCGCTCGCGCGCCATGTCCATGCCGGCGTCCAGATAGATCGCACCGATCAGGGCTTCCAGGGCATCGGCCAGAATCGACTCGCGACGGAAACCACCGCTTTTCAATTCGCCAGAGCCCAGGCGCAGGTATTCGCCCAGGTCGAAACCACGGGCCAGCACGGCCAGGGTCTCACCTTTCACCAAGCGGGCGCGCAAACGCGACAACTGGCCTTCGCGGGCCAACGGGAAGCGATCGAACAGCGCCTCGCCAGCGACGAAGTTGAGGATGGCATCACCGAGGAACTCCAGGCGTTCGTTGTTGCGCCCGGCAAAGCTGCGGTGAGTCAGGGCCAGGACCATCAGCTCCTGGTCTTTGAAGGTGTAGCCGAGCTGACGCTCTAGACGGCTTAAGGAGACGCTCACGGTTTACCCACGCTGAGTTCGTGGCTGGATTCCACCGCCATCGCCGTGGTGCGGCGCAGGCTTGGGACAATTAACGCTGTGTTCAAAAATAACGTCCTGAATATCGTTGTTTTCATGCTTCTGTCGCCGATTATGCCGACTCCAGAAATGCATTCGGCGCTGTGTTCAACAGCGCCGCGTGTGATTACTTGATCAGGCCAACCCGCGAGAAATTCGGCAGGTGACTGAGTTTGGGTTCCGGCCAGCTCATCCAGACTGCGAAGGCCTTGCCGACAATATTCTTGTCGGGAACCATGCCCAGCAGATCCTTGGGAATACTCGGATCATCCCAGTAGCGACTGTCGTTGGAGTTGTCGCGGTTGTCGCCCATCATGAAGTAGTGCCCGGCAGGCACGGTCCACGAACGATCCGGCGCTGCGCGGTAGCGGCTCATTTCCTTGCGGATAAGGTGCTCGGCGATGCCGAGTTTTTCCTTGTAGAGTTCGGCGCTGCCCAACGTGCCCGGCTCGGAGCCGACCAGTTGTTCGGCAACCGACTCACCGTTGACGAACAGACGCTTGTCCGCGGTGTAGCGAATCTGGTCACCCGGCAGGCCCACCACACGCTTGATGTAATTGACGTTCGGATCGCTCGGGTAGCGGAACACCATCACATCGCCGCGCTGCGGATCACCGACTTCGATGACTTTCTTGTCGATCACCGGCAGGCGGATCCCGTAAGAAAATTTGTTCACCAGAATGAAGTCGCCGACGTCCAGGGTCGGTTTCATCGAGCCGGAAGGAATCTGGAACGGTTCCACCAGGAACGAACGCAGCACCAGCACGATGAACAACACCGGGAAGAACGACTTGCCGTATTCGACCAGCAGCGGCTCTTTGTTCAGTTTCTCGACCACCACCATGTCAGCCTGGCTGACGCTACCCTGGTAAGAGTTAATGGCAGCCCGGCGCCGTGGCGCCAGGAACAGCAGATCGAGCAACGCCAACAGGCCGCAGACGAACACGGCGATGACCAGCAACAGCGGGAAATTTAGTGACATAGGACCTAACTATCCAACCTGAGCACTGCAAGGAAGGCTTCTTGTGGAATCTCCACGTTACCGACCTGCTTCATGCGTTTTTTACCGGCCTTCTGCTTTTCCAACAGCTTGCGCTTACGGCTGACGTCGCCACCGTAGCATTTGGCCAATACGTTCTTTCTGAGTGCCTTGACGGAAGTCCGCGCAATGATCTGCCCGCCGATGGCGGCCTGGATCGCGACGTCGAACATCTGGCGCGGAATCAGTTCTTTCATCTTCTCGGTCAACTGGCGACCTTTGTAGTGCGCATTGTCGCGGTGCACGATCAGCGCCAGGGCGTCGACCTTGTCACCGTTAATCAGCACATCCAGTTTCACCAGATTAGCTGATTGATAACGGTCGAAATGGTAATCCAGCGAAGCATAGCCACGGCTGGTGGATTTCAGACGATCGAAGAAGTCCAGAACCACTTCGTTCATCGGCAAATCGTAGGTCACCTGGACCTGAGTGCCGAGGAACAGCATGTCGTGCTGCACGCCACGCTTTTCGATACACAGGGTAATGACGTTACCCAGGTGCTCTTGCGGCACAAGGATATTGGCCCGCACGATCGGTTCACGCATGTCTTCGATCGACGACAGGTCCGGGAGCTTCGACGGGTTATCGACGTAAATCGTTTCGCCGGTTTTCAGCAACAGCTCGAAAATTACCGTCGGCGCCGTGGTAATCAGGTCCAGGTCGTACTCGCGCTCCAGGCGCTCCTGGATGATTTCCATGTGCAGCATGCCGAGGAACCCGCAACGGAAGCCGAAGCCCAGGGCGTCGGAGCTTTCCGGGGTGTACTGCAGGGAGGAGTCGTTGAGCGTGAGCTTTTGCAGCGCTTCACGGAAATCTTCGAAGTCGTCGGAGCTGACCGGGAACAGACCGGCGTACACCTGCGGCTGAATGCGTTTGAAGCCTGGCAGCACGTCAACGTCTGGCGTGGAGCTCAAGGTCAGGGTGTCACCGACCGGTGCACCGTGAATGTCCTTGATACCGGCAATGATGAAGCCCACTTCGCCGGCCTTCAGGTCAACGGTGGCGGTGTGTTTCGGGTTGAAGACACCGACGCTGTCCACCAGGTGGATCTTGCCGGTGGATTTAACGAGAATCTTGTCGCCCTTCTTCACACGACCGTGACGCACGCGTACCAGGGACACAACGCCCAGGTAGTTGTCGAACCAGGAGTCGATGATCAACGCTTGCAGCGGATCTTCGTAGTTGCCGGTCGGCGCAGGAATCGTGGTTACCAGACGCTCGAGCACTTCGTCGACGCCCAGGCCAGTCTTGGCAGAGCACTCGACCGCATCGGTGGCATCGATGCCGATGATTTTTTCGATTTCTTCTTTGACGCGGTCCGGATCGGCCTGTGGCAGGTCGATCTTGTTCAGGACTGGCATGACTTCCAGGCCCTGCTCGATCGCCGTATAGCAGTTGGCAACCGACTGCGCCTCAACGCCCTGACCGGCATCGACCACCAGCAATGCACCTTCACAGGCCGCCAGCGACCGGCTGACTTCGTAGGTGAAGTCAACGTGGCCCGGGGTGTCAATGAAGTTCAGCTGGTACTTGATGCCATCGCGAGCGGTGTAATAAAGGGTGACGCTATGGGCCTTGATGGTGATCCCGCGTTCACGCTCCAGGTCCATGGAGTCCAGTACCTGGGCTTCCATTTCACGCTCGGCAAGGCCGCCGCACATCTGGATGAAGCGATCGGCCAGCGTCGACTTGCCATGGTCAATGTGGGCGATGATGGAGAAATTGCGGATATGACTCAAATCACTCACGGATCAACACTCAAAAAGGCTGCAGGCATAGCCCGCCGAAAAATAGCCGGGAATTGTACCTGATCCACGGCGCAAGCGTCACGTTCGCAGGTCAGACGGCGCGTACAAAAACGCCCCGGTCTTGCGACAGGGGCGTTTTGAGTGACAAGCAATGTCGGGAATAACCCGCGATCAACCGGCCCGGCGCAACAACCAGACCCCGGCCAGGGCACAGACACCGGCCGGTACCAGCACCGCAAACAGCGGCGAGAAACCGAATACCAGGCTCGAAGGCCCCAACAAATCCTGGACGATACGGAAGGTGAAGCCCACCAGCACACCGGTAAACACCCGCTGACCGAGGGTCACCGAACGCAGCGGGCCGAAGATGAAGGAAATCGCCATCAGCACCAATGCGGCGGTCACCAGCGGCTGCAACACCTTGACCCAAAATGCCAGCCAGTACCGACCGTTGCTCAGGCCCTGGTCAGCCAGGTAGTGGATGTAACTCCACAGACCGGTGATCGACAGTGATTCAGGCGCCATCACCACGGTGCTCAGCAGTTGCGGGCTCAGGGCTACTTCCCAACGCTCCACCGGGGTCGTCACCACTTCGGTGTTCTTTTCATGGAACAACGTGGTCGTGACATCGCTCAGTTGCCAGTGATCCGTGTCGAATTCCGCGCGCTTGGCGAAGCTCGAAGACAGCATGTGGCGTTGATCGTCGAAGCGATAACGGGTCACGCCATACAGCAGACCGTTGGGTTGCACAGAGTTGACGTGAATGAACTCGTCACCCTGACGGTGCCATAGACCGTGCTTGGCGCTTTGCGCGTCGCCACTGCCTTGGGCCAGCGAGCGGTTGGCCTGAGCGGTGACTTCCGTGGCCGGCGCGACGTATTCGCCAATCACCAACCCCACCACCATCAAAAGCAGCATCGGCTTCATGACAGCCCAGACGATCCGCCCCAACGACACGCCCGCAGCGCGCATGATGGTCAGTTCGCTGTGGCTGGCCAGGCTGCCGAGGCCGATCAGGCAACCGATCAGCGCCGCCATCGGCAACATGTCGTACAGACGGCGTGGAGCGGTCAGCAGCACGTAGCTCAGGACATCCATCAGCGTGTAGGTATCGCTGACCTCACTCATTTCATCGATGAAGGCAAACAGCGTTGCCAGACCGAGGATGATCCCCAGCACTGCCAGGATCGCGACGAACACGCTGCTACCGATGTAGCGATCGAGCTTATCCACGGGCCACCTCCAGCGCACTGCGGCGACTCGCCATCTTCAAGCGCAACGGCTCCCAATACAGCAAGCCAAGGCCAATGGCCAGGAAGATCGCATGCACCCACCACAAGCCCAATGCCGCCGGGATCTTGCCCTTTTCGAGGGCGCCGCGAGCGGCAATCAGGATGGTCAGGTAAGCCATATAAAGAAGAATCGCCGGCAGCAGCTTGAGGAAACGGCCCTGACGCGGGTTGACCCGCGACAGCGGCACCGCCATCAGGGTCACGATGAAGACCAGCAACGGCAGAGACAGACGCCATTGCAGTTCGGTGCGCGAGCGGATGTCATCGCTGCCCAACAGGGAGCGGGTGGTCATCGCGTCACGATCGGTGACTTCGTCACTGACGTCCGGCTTAGGCAGCAATACGCCGTACTCGTCGTACTTGATGGCACGGTAGTCGGCCTGCCCCGGATTACCGTCGTAGCGGTAGCCGTTGTCGAGAATCAGATAGCGGTTACCGTCGGGGCGAATTTCCTGGCGCCCTTTCTCGGCCACCAACACGGAAATTCCACGATCCTTCTTATCGGAATTGATGTTCTTCTGCGAAATGAATACGCCGCCGAGGTTGATGCGGTCATCCGACAGCGTTTCGGTATAGGTCACCCGAGTACCGTCGCGCAAGGCCTGGAAGCGGCCTGGCTCAAGGGTATCGAATTCAGTCAGTGCGTCCTGTTTGTTCAGCAGCAACTGGAACTGGTTGGCACCCTGTGGCGCCAGGCTCAGGCTCAACCATGCCACCACCAGAGCAACCAGCGTGGCCGGAAACAGGGTGATGCGAAACAGTCGCTGCTGGCTCATGCCAGTGGCGGACAGCACGGTCATTTCGCTGTCGAGGTACAGACGACCGTAGGCCAGCAGGATGCCGAGAAACAGCCCCAAAGGCAGAATCAACTGCAGGAAACCCGGCAGACGGAAACCCATGATCAGGAACAGCGAACCCGGATCCAGAAGGCCAGAGGCCGCTTGGGCGAGGTACTTGATGAAGCGTCCGCTCATGATGATGACCAGCAGCACGGCGCTGACGGCGCTCAAGGTCAACAGGACTTCGCGGGATAGATAACGGAAGACAATCAAACCAGACACTCCAGGGTTGTCAGGCTAAGCGGCCAAACAAACAAACGTATCGGTCGGCCCGCAGAGCAGAGCCGCCGAAAAAGATGGCGCATTATCCTGTGATTGGGTGCGCCTGTCACTGCGCACGCTCAAGCAGACACCTGAACCACCGAAGTTCGCACGACCGAGGGTTGTCAGGCGCCGGTAGCGAGGTTCAAACTGCGGCCTTTGTCGCTGGCACTGCACCTGCGTCTTTCTACTTATAAGCAAGACTCTGCGCGTCGCGCACTTTGACCATTAATTCAGGGACCCAGACATGGAACTGGTTGTAAAAAGCGTTAGCCCGGAAACGTTGAAGACCGCCACGCTGGTGGTCGCCGTCGGCGAGGGCCGCAAACTCGGCGCCGTTGCCAAACAACTCGACGAGCTGAGCGGTGGCACCATCAGTGCCGTGCTCAAGCGCGGCGACCTGGCCGGCAAAGTCGGCCAGAGCCTGTTGCTGCACAGCCTGCCTAACCTCAAGGCCGAGCGCGTGTTGCTGGTGGGCGTGGGCAAGGATGAAGAGCTGGGCGATCGCCCGTTCCGCAAAATCATCGCCGGTATCCTCAACACCCTTAAAGGCCTGGGCGGCAGCGATGCAGTGCTGGCCCTGGACGAAGTCGTGGTCAAAGGCCGCGACAGCTATGGCAAGACTCGTCTGTTGGCCGAAACCCTGGTGGATGGCGAGTACACCTTCGACCAGTTCAAGAGCCAGAAAGCCGACCCGCTCTCCTTGAAGAAAGTCACCTTGGTGACCATCAAGGCAGCACAGGCTGAAGTCGAACGCGCCGTGGCCCACGCCACTGCGATCGCCAATGGCATGGCCTTCACCCGCAATCTGGGCAACCTGCCGCCAAACATCTGCCACCCGACATTCCTGGGCGAACAAGCCAAGAACCTGGGCAAAGAATTCAAGAGCCTGAAAGTCGAAGTCCTCGATGAGAAGAAGATCAAGGACCTGGGCATGGGCTCTTTCTACGCCGTTGGCCAAGGCAGCGCCCAGCCGCCGCGCTTGATCGTCATGCAATACAACGGCGGCAAGAAATCCGAGAAGCCGTACGCACTGGTCGGCAAAGGCATCACCTTCGACACCGGCGGCATCAGCCTCAAGCCGGGCGCCGGCATGGATGAAATGAAGTACGACATGGGCGGCGCCGCCAGCGTGTTCGGTACCCTGCGTGCCGTGCTTGAGCTGAAACTGCCGATCAACCTGGTGTGCATCCTGGCCTGCGCCGAGAACATGCCGAGCGGCAACGCTTCGCGCCCGGGCGACATCGTCACCACCATGAGCGGCCAGACCGTGGAAATCCTCAACACCGATGCCGAAGGCCGCCTGGTGCTGTGCGATGCTCTGACCTACTCCGAACGCTTCAAGCCGCAAGCGGTGATCGACATCGCCACCCTGACCGGCGCGTGTGTCGTCGCACTGGGTTCTCACACCTCGGGCCTGCTGGGCAACAACGACGAGCTGATCGGTCAACTGCTGAGCGCCGGCCAATCCGCCGACGACCGCGCCTGGCAACTGCCGCTGTTCGATGAATATCAAGAGCAGCTGGACAGCCCGTTCGCCGACATCGCCAACATTGGCGGCCCGAAAGCCGGCACCATCACCGCTGCCTGCTTCCTGTCGCGTTTCACCAAGAACCTGAACTGGGCGCACCTGGACATCGCCGGCACGGCCTGGACCAGCGGCGGTAAGGACAAGGGCGCCACTGGCCGCCCGGTTCCCCTGCTGACCCAATACCTGCTGGACCGCGCCAAAGCCTGAAACCGATGACCCTGAGGGCGTCACTTTCCAGTGACGCCCTCAGGGCTCAGGAACCGCAATGACCAAAGTCGACTTCTATATCCTGCCCAGCGCCGATCCTTCTGCACGGCTGGATTTCGCCTGCAAGCTCACCGAAAAAGCCTGGCGCATGGGCCACCGCATTTACCTGCACTGCAGCGATGCCGCCCAGCGTGATGACCTCGACGCGCGCTTGTGGGCCTTCAAGGGCGAAAGCTTCGTGCCCCACGGTCCCGCCGAAAGCGAGCCGGAGGGTTTGATTGTCCTGGGCCTTGGCGATGACTGCGGTCAGCATCAGGATCTGCTGGTCAATCTGGACCTGAAAGTCCCGGTATTTGCCAAACAGTTCGCCCGCGTGGCGGAAGTGGTGGTGGAAGATCCGACGATTCGTTCGGCTGCGCGGGAGAGTTTCCGTTTCTACCGCGAACAGGGCTATCCTCTGCAAGATCACCGTTTACAGCGACTCTGAGCATTCCGATGGACACTCCAAAACCGCAGCAAAATTCCGCGCATCTGCTGGATGACCTCGAGTCGATCCGCCAACTGCTCGGTGATGACAACCTGCAACCGCCCTTGCTGACCGACACGGTCATTGAAGGTGATCAGGAACAGATCCCCATGCTGTTCGACACGGTCGGCAATGCGCCGCAGCCGGTCGAAGCGACACCGCCACCCGCCCCAGCCGCGCAACCGTCGCCTGCCGCCAGCAAAGGCCCCGACGCCCTGCTGCACCTGGACAGCGAACTGCGTGCCGCCGCGCTATTGATCATGCAAGACGTGATCGACGACTTCGCCCCGCACATCGAAACCGAAATCAAACGCCGTCTTGATGCGCGGATGGAACGGTTGCTCAGCCAGTACGAATAACCCCCCCCTGTGGGAGCGAGCCTGCTCGCGATAGCATCACCTCGGTTTCCTGATAGACCGCGGCGCCTGCATCGCGAGCAGGCTCGCTCCCACATTTCATCTGAGCTGTAATTGATCAAGCGCCCTGTCTGCACCCGCTCGCCCTACGCCCCATGCCTCGCTATACTTGCCGGCTTTTCCTGAATAAATGCCAATAGGGTCCCGCCGCGCATGGATAAGACCTACCAGCCGCACGCCATTGAAACTTCCTGGTACAACACTTGGGAGTCTGAGAATTACTTCGCCCCGCAAGGCGCGGGCGAGTCCTACACCATCATGATCCCGCCGCCGAACGTCACCGGCAGCCTGCACATGGGTCACGGCTTCAACAACGCGATCATGGACGCCCTGATCCGTTTCCGCCGCATGCAGGGTCGCAACACCCTGTGGCAGCCGGGTACCGACCACGCCGGTATCGCCACGCAAATGCTGGTGGAGCGCCAACTCGAAGCCCAAGGCCAGAATCGCCACGATCTGGGCCGCGAAAAATTCCTCGAGAAAGTCTGGGAATGGAAGGATCAGTCCGGCGGCAACATCAGCCGTCAGATCCGCCGCCTCGGCTCGTCCGTGGACTGGAGCCGTGAGCGCTTCACCATGGACGACGGCCTCTCGGAAGCGGTTAAAGAAGCGTTCGTGCGCCTGCACGAAGACGGTCTGATCTACCGCGGCAAGCGTCTGGTCAACTGGGACACCAAGCTGCACACGGCGATTTCCGACCTCGAAGTGGAAAACCACGACGAGAAAGGTTTCCTGTGGAACCTGAAGTACCCGCTGGCCGACGGCGCCAAAACTGCTGAAGGCAACGACTACCTGATCGTCGCGACCACTCGCCCGGAAACCATGCTCGGCGATGCCGCCGTGGCGGTTAACCCGAACGACGAACGCTACAAAGCCCTGATCGGCAATTTTGTCGAGCTGCCGCTGGTTGGCCGCCGCATCCCGATCATCGCCGACGATTACTGCGATCCTGAATTCGGCACCGGTTGCGTGAAAATCACCCCGGCCCACGATTTCAACGACTACGAAGTCGGCAAGCGCCACAACCTGCCGCTGCTGAACATCTTCGACAAAAACGCCCACGTGCTGCCGGCTTGTCAGGTGTTCAACCTCGACGGCACGCTTAACGAAAGCATCGACGGCAAGATCCCGGCCGAATACGCCGGCCTCGATCGCTTCGAAGCGCGCAAGCAGATCGTGGCAGCGTTCGAAGCCGCCGGCCTGCTGGTCAGCGTCGACGATCACGCCCTGAAAGTGCCGAAAGGCGACCGCTCCGGGACCATCATCGAGCCGTGGCTGACCGACCAGTGGTACGTCTCCACCAAGCCATTGGCCGAGCCCGCCATCGCTGCGGTTGAAGACGGCCGCATTCAGTTCGTGCCAAAACAGTACGAAAACATGTACTTCTCATGGATGCGCGACATCCAGGACTGGTGCATCAGCCGTCAGCTGTGGTGGGGCCACCGGATTCCGGCCTGGTACGACGAGTCGGGCAAGGTCTATGTCGGTCGCGACGAAGCCGAAGTGCGTGCCAAGCACAACCTCGGCCCGGACGTTGCGCTGCAACAGGACAACGACGTTCTGGATACCTGGTTCAGTTCCGGCCTGTGGACTTTCTCCACGCTCGGCTGGCCGGAGCAGACCGAGTTCCTGAAGAAATTCCACTCCACCGACGTGCTGGTGACCGGTTTTGACATCATTTTCTTCTGGGTTGCCCGGATGATCATGCTCACCATGCACCTGGTGAAAAACGAAGACGGCACGCCGCAGGTTCCGTTCAAGACCGTTTATGTGCACGGTCTGGTACGTGATGGCCAGGGCCAGAAGATGTCCAAGTCCAAGGGCAACGTCCTGGACCCGCTGGACATCATCGACGGCATCGAGCTGGAAGAACTGGTGCAGAAACGCACCTCCGGCATGATGCAGCCGAAACTGGCGAAGAAGATCGAGAAGCAGACCCGCGACGAGTTCGCTGACGGCATCGCCAGCTATGGCACCGACGCCCTGCGCTTCACGTTCTGCTCGCTGGCATCGACCGGTCGCGACATCAAGTTCGACATGGGCCGCGTCGAAGGCTATCGCAACTTCTGCAACAAAATCTGGAACGCTGCGCGCTACGTGCTGGACAAGGGCGAAGACTGCGGTCAGAACGGCGAAGCGTATGAGTTGTCCCTGGCAGATCGCTGGATCATTTCGCAGCTTCAACGCACCGAAGCCGAAGTGACTCGTCAGCTCGATCAGTTCCGTTTCGACCTGGCCGCACAAGCCTTGTACGAGTTCATCTGGAACCAGTATTGCGACTGGTACCTGGAACTGTCCAAGCCTGTGCTGTGGGATGAAAATGCACCGGTTGAACGTCAGCGCGGCACCCGTCGCACGCTGGTTCGAGTGCTGGAAGTCGCGTTGCGCCTGGCGCACCCGTTCATGCCGTTCATCACCGAAGAAATCTGGCAGCGCGTCGCGCCGCTGGCCGGTATCGAAGGCAAGACGATCATGCTGCAACCTTGGCCAGTGGCCAACGAAGCACGCATCGATCAAGGCGCCGAAGACGACATCGAATGGCTCAAGGGCCTGATGCTCGGCACGCGCAACATCCGTGGCGAAATGAACATCGGTCCGGGCAAGCCGCTGAACCTGTTCCTGAAAAACGTCAGCGCCGAAGATCAGCGCCGTCTCACCGAAAACGAAGCGCTGCTGAAGAAGCTGGCGCGTCTGGAATCGATCACCGTTCTGAAGGCCGGCGAAGAAGCACCGCTGTCCGCCACCGCACTGGTCGGCGAGATGGAAGTGCTGGTGCCAATGGCTGGCCTGATCGACAAGGACGCCGAACTGGCTCGTCTGGACAAGGAAATCCAGCGTCTGCAGGGCGAAGTTCAGCGTGTCGGCGGCAAGCTGTCCAACGCCGGTTTCGTTGATAAGGCCCCGGCCGAAGTCATCGAGAAGGAACGCGCCAAACTGGCTGAAGCTGAACAGGCTTTGGGCAAGCTGGCCGAGCAACATGCGCGGATTGCCAGCCTGTAACGGCAAGATGCAATGAAAAAGGGAGGCCCGCAGCGGCCTCCCTTTTTTATGCCCGCCCCCTTCCCCCAAACACCGCAAATCCCCCTGTGGGAGCGGGCTTGCTCGCGAAGGCGATAAGTCAGTCAGCATCAATGTTGAATGAATGACCGCTTTCGCGAGCAAGCCCGCTCCCACATTTGATCAGTGTGCCCAGCACGATGGGCGATCGACACCACTCCCACACTGGATGTGGGACAATACCCGCCACTTTTAGCCATACCCGAATCGACAACGCCCATGAACGCCCCCCGCACACCAAGACCTGCGCGCAAGAAGCCTGACTCAGCTACCCCGGCCAAAGCCGTGGAACCCCGCGAGAAGGCCAGCCTGCATCCGCGCAATCGCCATCAGGGTCGTTACGACTTCCCGGCGCTGATCAAAACCACGCCGGAACTGGCGAAGTTCGTGATCATCAATCCGTATGGCAAGGAAAGCATCGACTTCGCCAGCCCGGACGCGGTTCGGGTGTTCAACCGGGCCCTGCTCAAGTCGTTCTACGGCATCGCCCATTGGGACATCCCGGCCGATTACCTGTGCCCACCGGTGCCAGGTCGTGCTGACTACGTGCACTTCCTGGCTGACCTGCTGGCCAGCGTCAATGACGGCGAGATCCCTCGCGGTGCGCCGGTCAAGGTCCTCGATATCGGCATGGGCGCCAACTGCGTCTATCCGTTGATCGGCTACAGCGACTACCGCTGGCACTTCCTCGGCTCGGAAATCGACCCGACGGCCGTGGCCGCCGCTAAAGCCATCGTGCAGTCCAACGGGCTGAACAAAGCCATCCAGCTGCGCCAGCAAAGCAATCCCAAGCACATTCTGCTGGGCCTGCTCGAACCCGGCGAACGCTTTGACCTGACTATGTGCAACCCGCCGTTCCACGCCTCGATGGACGAGGCAACCAAGGGCAGCGAGCGTAAATGGCGCGCACTGGGCCGCGCCGACCCAAAACGCAAACTGCCGGTGCTGAACTTTGGCGGTCAATCGGCCGAACTGTGGTGTGAAGGTGGCGAAGCACGGTTTGTGACGCAACTGATCGCCGAGAGCGCGCACTTTCAACACAAAGTGCTTTGGTTCAGCACCCTGGTCTCGAAAGCCTCGAACCTGCCTGCGATCCAGACAGCGCTGAAAAAGGCCGGTGTGTTGGAAAGCCAGGTCGTGGAAATGTCGCAAGGGCAGAAGCAAAGCCGCTTCGTCGCCTGGACGTTCCAGACTAAATCCGAACAGCAGGTCTGGCGCGAACGTTGGGCGCGTAAAAGCTGATTAACTGACCGACGTAGATCAACGGTGGGAGCGGGCTTGCTCGCGAAGGCGGTGTGTCAGTCGAATTCAATGGTGACTGACACTCCGCCTTCGCGAGCAAGCCCGCTCCCACATTGGTCATACGGTGTTTGCGGGTAAATCACAGACACAAAAAAACCGTGCCCGGATTGCTCCGGCGCACGGTTTTTTTTAACAAGTCTTACTTGTTAACAGCGTCGGTCAGGCCTTTGGCCACAACCAGCTTGATAACTTTCTTGGCAGCGATTTCGATGGCTGCGCCAGTCGAAGGGTTGCGGCCGGTACGGGCAGGACGCTCAGTCACTTTCAGCTTGCCGATACCTGGCAGGGTGATTTCGCCGCCGTTTTCCAGCTGATCAGCAACGATTTGGCCCAGTTGGTCCAGAGCGTTACGCGCGGTGGTTTTTGGCGCGTCGATAGCTTCAGCGATGTCGGCGATCAGTTGGTCTTTAGTAAGAGCCATGTAATGTTCCTTCCCTATCAAATTCATATGGATTGCAGAGTGCAGTGTCAGCCATCGAGCCCGATCTTCTGGATCTGGCACCCTCGGCCATAACCACGACGAGTCGGGGTTATAGATACCGAAATCAGGGTTTGGTTCGACCTGACAAATGCTGAATGCACGCTTAACGCAGTGACTTCGCGTAAGACCGGGCAAAACTAGCACAGAGACGGGGAAATATCCGCCTCTAGCTACCCATTTGGTCAGCTTTATTGCTCTAAATCGGCAAAAAACTGCATAAGGGCCGGTGGACAGCTGCAAATTGCCCTTGGCACCACGCCAAAACCAGTGGTTGCGGTACACTGAGCGCTTTTTCGGGGGAGCACGCCCTCCTCTCTTCAATCAGCCGAGAAGCCCATGCCGATCCGTCATTGCATCGTCCACCTGATCGACAAAAAACCCGACGGCACACCCGCAGTTCTTCATGCCCGCGATTCCGAACTGGCCGAGTCCAGCGCCATCGAGTACATGCTTGCCGACCTCAACGAGAGCTACAACGCCAAACAAGGCAAGGCCTGGGGTTTCTTCCATGCCGAGTCCGGGGCGCATCCGTTCAGCGGCTGGCTGAAGGAATACCTCGACGGCGGCAAGGACTTCACAGCCTTCAGCCGGGTGGCGGTGGAACATCTGCAAAAGCTGATGGAAGAGTCGAACCTCTCTGTGGGCGGCCACGTGCTGTTTGCTCATTACCAGCAGGGCATGACCGATTACCTCGCCATCGCCCTGCTGCACCACAGCGAAGGCGTGGCAGTGACCGATCAGCTGGACGTGACGCCTTCGCGACACCTGGACCTTGGCCAGTTGCACCTGGCAGCGCGGATCAACGTCTCCGAGTGGCAGAACAACAAACAGTCCAAGCAGTACATTTCGTTCATCAAAGGCAAGAACGGCAAAAAAGTTTCGGAGTATTTCCGCGACTTCATCGGCTGCCAGGAAGGCGTCGACGGCCCCGGCGAAACCCGCACCCTGCTCAAGGCTTTCAGTGACTTCGTCGAAAGCGAAGACCTGCCGGAAGAGTCCGCACGCGAGAAGACCAAGACCCTGGTGGATTACGCCAGCAGCCAGGCAAAAATGGGCGAGCCCATGGGTCTGGCAGAACTGTCCGAACTGATCGACGAAGAGCGCCCGAAAGCTTTCTACGATCACATCCGCAACAAGGACTACGGCCTGTCGCCCGAGATCCCTGCGGATAAGCGCACCCTGAACCAGTTCCGCCGCTTCACCGGCCGCGCCGAGGGCTTGTCCATCAGCTTCGAAGCGCACCTGCTGGGCTCGAAGATCGAATACGACGAAGAAGCCGGTACGCTGATCATCAAGGGCCTGCCGACCCAATTGACCGACCAGCTCAAGCGACGCAACTGATGCTCGGCGGCGTATTGAAGAAATGCCTGCTGATCTTGCTGGTGGTCGTGGTTTACCAGAACTGGGGCAAGATCGAGCGGGTGTTTCACCCCTCGCAGGTGGTGTCCGAGCGGACCCAGGCCAAGGCCAATGTCGTGCTCTACGCCACCGATTGGTGCGGCTACTGCAAGCTGACCCGACGCTTTCTCGACCAGAAGGGCATTCCGTACAAGGAGTTCGATATCGAGAAAGATGCCCTGGCGCGTAAAGCCTATGAGGCGCTGGGCGGACGCGGAATTCCGCTGATCGATGTCAACGGGACGTTGATACGCGGGTATGACCCGGACAAGGTTCTTGCGGCGCTGAAATAGCTCTTCAGACCGACGCCGTCCCTTGTGGGAGCTGGCTTGTCGGATCGCCGCACCGCTGCGATAGCGGAGTGTCAGGCAACATCAATATTGCTGGGCTGACCTCATCGCAAGCAAGCCAGCTCCCACAAGTTAGTGCATGGCCAGCGCCTAATGCGCTTCGATGCGAAACCCGAATCGCGGGAAGTGCACATGCACAACGCCGGCCCGCTCGTCTTCTCGACGCAAAATCAATTCTTCGCTACCCGCAAACAACAACTCACCCGTCACCGGATCAACGCCGTAATCGGTCGCAGCGATCACCACTTGCTGGCCAACCTCGAACCCGTTTGGCTCCTCAAACTGCTCATCCGGCAACGCAGCCGGTGTGGCATTGCGGGCTATCTCCAGCGCTTCCTCAGCCGTCATCTCGCTGAACGCGCCATGACCAAAGCCCATCACACGACCAAACCACGCCAAAACAGCCGGATAAGCATCCACCAACGGTGACGTCACGTGCGTCGCTTTGAGGAACCACAGTGAGTGGGCCAGGGCAAAGTCGGCAATCGACGGCTCGCCGAACAGGAAGTCACCCTGTTCGCGCTGAAGCTGCTGCTCCAGACGCGCCATGATCGTTGGCCACTGGTGCCGAGCCTGCTCGGCGGACAACCGAGTAGCGCTGCCACCGCTGAACAAGCCGGCGCGATCGGCCAGGAACCCCTTGATCGCTTCCGGCGACAACTTGCCAAAGCGCACCGCCACCGACGCCGGCTGGAACACCAGGCTGACCGCATGCTGGAACACCACCGAATCGACCCACGCCGCGAAGGTTGCGGTGATCATTTCCTGGCCTTCCGGGAAGAACGCCGGCAAGGCTTTTTCCTGCTCCAGACGACGAGCCATCAGCGCGGTGTCGCAATAGATATCCGCGCCAATCTGCAATACCGGCGTCTTGCGGTAGCCGCCGGTCAGGGCTGTCAGATCGGGTTTTGGCATCACCGGCGAGATGTTCACCGAGCGCCAGGACAGCCCCTTGAAGCCCAGCAGCAAGCGGGCCTTTTCGGCAAAAGGGGACGTCGGGTAGTGATGAAGAATCAACTCGGACATGCTCGGCTCCGCCGCTCGGATAAGGAGCCAGCAGCTTAGCGCGCAATCCGCACGCGGCCTACCCATCTGCCTGATGAGCGCTTATCAGTCAGATTGATAAACCCGCAGCCGCGCTCGCCACCAGACATTCCTTGGCGCTTTTCTTGAGTTTTTTGATCAATCGTTCCTGGCGCAGTGCTTCGCTTTTATCGCGGCAGATTTCGGTGTAGACCAATGCCACGGCCGGGCTCGACAGGAAGAAGCGCGCGCCTTTGCCACTTTGGTGGGTGGCGAAACGGCGGACGGGGTCGTCGCTGATCCCGCAGTAGAGCGAACCATTGGCCGCGCGAACGAGGTAGACGAACCAGGGCTTGCTGACAGGCAGCGGCGGTTCGGCGGCAATGACGGAAGATTCGCTCGAGGTGTTCACGTGACGATCAAGGCTTGTAGGAAACAAGCCGCGATCTTATCAGCGACTGGCCTGAAATGCCTTCAGCCCCTTCAAGGCCTGAGCGCGCACGGCGTTTTTCACCACCGGCGTCCAGCCCAACAACAGCCCTTTGAAACCCAGCGCCTGACGCGACCAGTGCCACAGATCAAAGCTGTCGTGATGCTCGCAGATCTTGCCGTCGCGAAACACGAAACGCGCCTGGATATCGTTGACCACGGTATTGCCGGTCTGGCTGAACAGGTACGTCGCCACCCAATGGGCACCGCCGGTGCGCTCATCACTGCGCACGTTATCGAAGGTCAGGGAGAAGTCCTTGGCGCGGGTGGTGAGCATGCGCCACATGTCGCCGGCATCGCGCCCGCGCAGTTCGCCGAACGCCGGATCACTGAACACCACGTCGTCGGTGTAGCAGGCACTCATGGCCTCGGCATCGAGCCGCTGGAAGGCTTGGTAGAACCGGGTGATCAAGGCGTTGTGGGCATCACTCATGGACAGGTTCCCTCTGGATGTGCAAATAGATGCACAAAGTGGCGTCGAAAGATTGCCTGCACGATAGTCAACAAATGCGCAGAACACTATCGGCATTCGTGGCCCGAATACCGACAGTGCGCAGAACGTCAGACTCTCTCGCTTTGAACCTCAACGTACAACGAACGTCCGGCACCGAGGCCGGCGATAATCGCGCCGAGGCCGATAACGCCGAAGATCCAGCCCAGGGCGCTCCAGCCGCCGGTCCAGTCATGCACCATACCGACCGCGAACGGCCCCATGGACGCCAGGGTGTAACCGAAGCCCTGGGCCATGCTCGACAGGTTGGCCGCGACATGGGCATCCCGCGAACGCAGCACGATCAGGGTCAGCGCCAGGCTGAACGTGGCGCCCTGCCCCAACCCCAGCAAGATCGCCCAGCCCCACAAGCCATCGATCGGTGCATAAAGGCAACCGAACAAACCGCCGAGCGTCATCACCATGACGATCACAATCGCCAGCCGCTGATCCTTACCGCGCGTCGCCAGCCAGGGTGCTGCCAGCGAGCTGATCAACTGGACAATCACCGAACCCGACAACACCAGACCGGCCTGGGTTGGCGTCAGACCGCGGCCGATCAGGATCGACGGCAGCCAGCCAAACACGATGTAGGCCAAAGACGATTGCAGGCCCATGTACAAGGTCACTTGCCAGGCCAGGGGATCACGCAACAGCCCTCGGACCCGATAGGCAACATGGTGCGCGCCGTGTTTCTGACCGACTTGCGGCAGCCAGAAAATTGCCGCGACCAACGCTGGAACCACCCAGAAGCCGAGACCCAAGGCCCAGCTCTTATCGAAATGTTCGCTCAACGGCACGGTTGCCCCAGCCGCCATGGCCGCGCCCAGGCACAGCGCCATGGTGTAGACGCCGGTCATGGTGCCGGCCTGTTTTGGGAAGTCTCGTTTGACAATGCCGGGTAGCAGCACGCCGATCACCCCGATGCTGGCGCCGGCCAACACGCTACCGGCGAACAGGCCGACCTCGCCGAATGAACTGCGCAAAATGATCCCGCCGGCCAGCATCAGAAGAATCCCCAACACCACCCGTTCGGCACCAAAACGTCGCGCCAGCACCGGCGCCAATGGCGCGAACAGACCGAGGCAGAGTACCGGCAAGGTCGTCAGCAACCCGGCCTGGGCGGCCGATAGCCCCAGCGTCTTCGAGATCTCGCTGAGCATCGGCGCCATGCTCGACAACGCCGGACGTAAATTCAGCGCCACCAGAATCAGGCCGAGCAACAACAACCACGGCCGACGCAGAACCGGGTGAGTTTGCTGAACCTGCTCGTCATCGGCCTCGGCGTCGATCAACAGCTCTTCGAGCTCCGCCGTACGCTTGAGCTGAGTGATGCTGCTGTTGCTGGCCTGCTGGGTGGACATGGGGTTCTCGGTTTCAAGGTTCATTGATCAACTGCCTCGACAGGGCTTTGGCCCGTTCCGGGTCGCGTTGCTCGACGGCATCGAGCAGTTCGACATGTAGGTCGAACACCGCTTGCCGCCGAGGTGAGATGTTCAGGGTCTGGCGCAAGTGCGCGCCGACGATGCTGGAGAAGTAGCGATACAGCTCGCTGAGTGTCGGGTTGTGCGCCGCCTCCACCAGTCGACGGTGAAACACCAGATCGCAGGCGATGTAGGTGTCGAGATCGCCATGGTAGTGACTGCCGCTGACACCTAGCGCTTCGCGCAATGCCACCAGGTCTTCATCAGTGCGGCGTAATGCGGCCAGACCGATGGCTTCGACTTCCAGAATGTGCCGGGTTTCCCGAGCCTGTTCCTGAGTGCAACGGGACAGCGCCTTCATGGTGTCCAGTGGATCGATCACCGCCCGCAGATAGCTGCCGTCGCCCTGGCGAATCTCGATCAACCCGGAAAACGCCAGCACGCGCATGGCTTCACGCACGGTGTTGCGGCTGATGCCCAGTTCAGTCGCCAGTTCCGGCTCGGTGGGCAAACGCTGGCCGACCGTCCAGATGCCTTGATTGATGCGCAGGCGTAACTGGTCCAGGGCCTGATCGACCAAGGATCGTTTAATTAATGGAGAAATGTCTGACATAGGATTCGCCCTTTCATCCAATCATAGGATGAATTTTCTGACATGTTAGTCAGCTTCATGTAGGACGACAACCGCCTACGGTCAGAGAGAGGGAATGGAGCGGGATTTTCGATTAGTCAAAATTACCCTTTAAGGGTAATTTCAGGGATAGGGTTCACGGTTTCTTATGGAAAAGAACACACCCCACTACGCCTTGTCAGTCGTCAAGGATGAGGTCAGAAGGCAAGGAGCCAAAGCGTTTACTCAAGTCGCATTGAGGTCCGGCAAGCGCATGGGATTGAACCTGCGAGATATGGAGTTAGTCATTTGCTCGCTGGAACGCCGGATGCTCTACAAGTCGATGACGGGCTACACCGATCACCGAAGCTGGCAGGACGTTTACCACACTACATTTCATGAAATGGAGCTCTACATCAAAGTGACCTACTGCCCCAAAGGTGGGCCCCCGGTGATCTCTTTCAAGGAGCAGAACGTATGAATACGCGGCAATGCATGAGTTGTGGCACTCAACATACCATGCAACATTTTGAAGGTCGCAGCCTCAGTGTCGACTACAAGAACGTATCACGCTGGGTGCACGACATTGCCGGCTGGGAGTGCACGGTCTGTGGTGAGATCATTTTCGATAATGATACTGACAGCGCCGAGCGCTACTCCGACGCCGGCGACAAATTGCTCGAAGACTGCTTTCAAATCATGGGCACCGAGATGAAGCGTATCCGCCGCAAAATGCATCTCACGCAGAAGGAAGCAGTGAAATTGCTTTCCGGCGCTGGCCACAATGCGTTCTCACGATACGAGCGCGGCGAAATTCCCCCACCTCAAGCTTTGTTCACGCTAATGCGCCTGTTGGATCGTCATCCGCATTTACTTGCTGAAATACAAGCAATGAACGAAGGCACTGACTTGAGGCGATTGCTCGCTGCACGATTCCCGGAACAGGAAACAACACTGGCGTCCTGACCTCGAAATCCAGACAAAAATAAACCCGGAACACTGTCCGGGTTTATTTCACTGCCTGGCTTCGATCAATGCAAAATCTGGCTCAGGAACAGCTTCGTACGCTCGTTCTGCGGATTGTCGAAGAAGTCATTCGGCGCCGCCTGTTCAACGATCTCGCCCTTGTCCATGAAGATCACGCGGTTGGCCACGGTACGGGCGAAGCCCATTTCGTGGGTCACGCAGAGCATGGTCATGCCGTCTTCGGCCAGGCCGATCATGGTGTCCAGAACCTCTTTCACCATCTCTGGGTCGAGTGCCGAAGTCGGTTCGTCGAACAGCATGATTTTCGGTTTCATGCACAGGGCACGGGCAATCGCCACACGCTGTTGCTGACCGCCGGACAGTTGCCCCGGGTATTTATGCGCCTGCTCCGGAATGCGTACGCGCTCTAGGTAATGCATGGCGATTTCTTCGGCCTTGCGCTTGGGCATCTTGCGTACCCACATCGGCGCCAGGGTGCAGTTCTGCAGGATGGTCAGGTGCGGGAACAGGTTGAAGTGCTGGAACACCATGCCGACTTCGCGGCGGACCGATTCGATCTGCTTGAGGTCGTTGGTCAGTTCCACGCCATCGACCACGATGCGGCCCTGCTGGTGTTCTTCCAGACGATTGAGGCAACGGATGGTGGTGGATTTGCCGGAACCCGATGGGCCGCACAAAACGATACGCTCGCCTTGCTTGACGTTCAGGTTGATGTCTTTCAACACGTGGAACTGGCCGTACCACTTGTTCACGCCCTGCATCTGAATAATGCCTTCAGGGCTCACAGGCTGTTTGATCGCTTCACTCATAAACTACGCTCCTAACGCTTGTGGCCAGTGTCCAGCTTACGTTCCAAATGCATGGAGTAGCGGGACATACCAAAACAGAAAATCCAGAACACCAAGGCCGCGAACACATAGCCTTCAGTGGCCATGCCCAGCCATTTCGGGTCGGCGGCGGCTTGCTTGACGCTGTTGAGCAAGTCGAACAGGCCGATGATGATCACCAGGCTCGTGTCCTTGAACAGCGCAATGAAGGTGTTGACGATGCCAGGGATCACCAGCTTCAGGGCTTGCGGCAGAATCACCAGGCCCATGCTGCGCCAGTAACCGAGGCCCATCGCTGCAGCCGCTTCGTACTGACCTTTGGGGATCGCTTGCAGACCGCCACGCACCACTTCAGCGATGTAGGCCGACTGGAACAGGATCACGCCGATCAGCGCCCGCAGCAGTTTGTCGAAGTTCATGCCTTCGGGCAGGAACAACGGCAACATCACCGAAGACATGAACAGCACCGTGATCAACGGCACGCCGCGCCAGAATTCGATGAAGGTCACGCAGACCACACGAATCGCCGGCATGTTCGAACGCCGGCCCAAGGCCAGAACGATACCCAGCGGCAATGCGCCGACGATACCGACGGTAGCGATCACCAGGGTCAGCATCAGGCCGCCCCACTGGCTGGTCGGCACTTCGGTCAGACCAAACCAGCCACCGTGCAACAAGGTGTAGGAAATGATCGGATAGAGCACCAAAAAGCTCAGGCCGTAGATTGCCTTGTGTGGAACGCGTGCGACGAACAGCGGCGCCACGCCAATCACCGCCAGCCACACGGTCAGATCCACGCGCCAGCGCAAGTCCACCGGGTAGTAGCCATACATGAACTGGCCAAAGCGCTGCTGGATGAACACCCAGCAGGCGCCCTCCTTGGTGCAGTCGGCGCGGGTGGTACCGACCCAGTTGGCATCGAGAATCGCCCAGCTCACGATAGGTGGAACTATCAAGTAAATC
This sequence comes from Pseudomonas farris, assembly GCF_019145235.1. Classification (GTDB taxonomy): domain Bacteria; phylum Pseudomonadota; class Gammaproteobacteria; order Pseudomonadales; family Pseudomonadaceae; genus Aquipseudomonas; species Aquipseudomonas farris. The sequence goes on from NZ_JAHSTV010000001.1 coordinate 636,969, forward strand.
AGATAGAACGCGAACAACGTCAGCAGGGTGTTGATCCAGCTGGAGAACATGTGCGCCCGCATCCACGCCACGATACCGATGCTACTGCTCGGTGGTGGCATGTCGGGTTTGAAAGTATGAGTCGTCATGCGCTTTTCCTTACCGCTCGATCAGCGCAATGCGCTTGTTGTACCAGTTCATCAGCAAGGAAATGCTGATACTGATCGCCAGGTACACGCTCATGGTGATGGCAATGACTTCGATCGCCTGCCCGGTCTGGTTCAGCACCGTACCGGCAAACAACGACACCATCTCCGGATAACCGATACCGGCCGCCAGCGAGGAGTTTTTCGCCAGGTTCAGGTATTGGCTGGTCAGCGGTGGAATGATCACGCGCAGGGCTTGCGGGATGATCACCTTGCGCAGGGTCGGACCGTTGCGCAGCCCCAACGAGTGGGCCGCTTCGGTCTGGCCGTGGCTAACCGACTTGATGCCCGAACGCACGATTTCGGCGATAAACGCCGCGGTGTACACCGTCAAGGCCAGGGTCAGCGCCAGCAGTTCCGGGATCAATACCCAGCCACCGACGAAGTTGAAACCCTTGAGCTCTGGCATTTCCCAGTGCAATGGCGCGCCGAAGATCAATGCGCACAGCGCAGGGATCACCAGGAACAGCGCCAGGCCTACCCAGAATTTGTGGAACGGTACGCCGGTCGCTTCGAAACGCTTGTTGGCCCAGCGGCACATCAGCACGATCGCGACGATGGCCACGACCACACTCACCACAAACGGCCAGAAACCATCCGCAGCCAACGCTGCGGGCATGTTCAGGCCGCGGCTGCTGACAAAGAAGGTGTCGCCGAAGTTATGGCTGTTGCGCGGCCCTGGCATGGTCAGGAACACAGCGAAGTACCAGAACAGGATTTGCAGCAGCGGCGGAATGTTACGGAAGACTTCTACATAAACCGTTGCCAGCTTGGCAATGATCCAGTTCTTCGACAGCCGTGCCACACCGACGATGAAACCGAGGATCGTCGCCAGGATCACACCGATAAAGGTGACCAGCAGTGTGTTGAGCAGACCAATGACAAACACCCGGGCATAGCTGTCCGATTCGGTGTAGTCGATCAGGTGCTGAGCGATGCCGAAACCGGCACTGCGCTCAAGGAAGTCGAAACCCGAGGTGATGCCCCGGTGCTGGAGGTTGGTTTGCGTGTTATCGAACAGAAACCAGCCCAGCGAGACCACCGCCACAATGGTGATGATCTGGAATACCCACGCACGCACTCGTGGATCGCTGAGGCTGAGCCTCTGCTTTGGTGCGCCGATTGAATTTTGCATGAAGTGCCCCGGAAATAATGGAACAGAACATCACCCGGTGGTTGGCCCACCGGGTGATAGAACCATCAGCGCACTGGTGGTGCGTATTGAATGCCGCCAGCGTTCCACAGAGCGTTCAGCCCGCGGTCGATTTCCAGCGGAGTTTTCTTGCCGAGGTTCTTCTCGAACACTTCGCCGTAGTTACCGACTTGTTTGATGATCTGGACGACCCAGTCTTTCTTCACTTTCAAGTCTTTACCGTACTCACCGTCCGAACCCAGCAGACGAGCGACGTCCGGGTTCTTGGTGGCTTTGGCTTCTGCTTCGACGTTCGCCGAAGTGATGCCTGCTTCTTCAGCGTTGAGCATGGCATAACCAGTCCAGCGCACGATGGCCAGCCACTCGTCGTCGCCATTACGCACGACCGGACCCAGCGGCTCTTTGGAGATGGTTTCCGGCAGAACTACGTAGTCCTTCGGCGAGGCCAGCTTGCTGCGCTGGGCAAACAACTGGGACTTGTCGGAGGTCAGCACGTCGCAACGACCGGATTCCAGCGACTTGGCGCTTTCATCGGAGGTGTCGAAAGTGATCGGGGTGTATTTCAGACCATTGCCGCGGAAGTAGTCGGAAACGTTCAGCTCGGTGGTGGTACCGGCCTGGATGCAGATGGTCGCGCCATCCAGCTCTTTGGCGCTCTTGACGCCCAGCTTGTTGTTTACCAGGAAGCCAATGCCGTCGTAGTAAGTGATGAAGCCAGGAAACTTCAGGCCCATGCCCGCGTCACGGGAACTGGTCATGGTGGTGTTACGCGACAGAATGTCGATTTCACCGGACTGCAGCGCGGTGAAGCGCTCTTTGGCGTTCAACTGGCTGAATTTGACCTTGGTCGCATCGCCGAAAACGGCAGCGGCCACAGCGCGGCAGAAGTCAGCATCGATACCAACGATCTTGCCGGTAGAGTCCGGAACCGAGAAGCCCGGCAGACCGTCACTCACACCACACTGTACGAAACCTTTCTTTTGCACTGCATCCAGGGTTGCACCCGCCTGAGCGAACCCACTGACACCGAGCACTGCGGCTGCAGTCACGATGGCCAGGGTGGATTTCAATAACTTCATTCAAACCTCCAGTTTTGCTCTTGTTGTGTCGGAGCTTGAGCCCTGTCGCACCCTTATGAGGCGTTGTTGACCCGTGTTGGCTTTTTTTAGGGTCAACCGACGCAGGACCGTCGCTATGAGTCTAGTAGGAGAAAATCCACGTTATGGATAACTCCCTTCTCACCAATCGGCCGAACGGGCGGTAGCCCTTTCACGTTCGCGAAGCCCGTAGCGGCCTTTGGCGAACATCCATCACCGGATTCTTTGCTATCCCATGACCAGCCGTACACTGATAGTGTTACCGCCAGGCATGAGATTGGTTGCACAGGCTTCCCTATAGCAAAGCCCGTACCAGACCGCTCGCTAAAGCGATTCAGCGGCAGGTCAATAGCAAAACTTGTAGCCTTGCGACATCTTCTTAACTGATCAACCCGTTGCGCACTCCAACCTCGCACTTAAATGAGAGCGCATGCACAAATATGGAGCACCCATGACCGAGCCCTTGATTCTTCAACCCGTCAAGCCCGCAGACGCCTGCGTTATCTGGCTACACGGGCTGGGCGCCGACCGCTACGACTTCTTGCCGGTGGCTGAAGCGCTGCAGGAAAGCTTGCTGACCACTCGCTTCGTCCTGCCCCAGGCACCGACTCGCGCCGTCACCATTAATGGTGGCTACGAAATGCCGAGCTGGTACGACATATTGGCTATGAGCCCGGCGCGCGCGATCAGCCGCGAGCAGCTGGAAGCGTCCGCGCAACGGGTCTTTGATTTGATCGAAGAGCAGAAGGCCAGCGGAATAGACGCCTCGCGCATTTTTCTCGCCGGGTTTTCCCAAGGTGGCGCCGTGGTATTGCACACGGCCTTTTTGAAATGGCAGGGTCCGTTGGGTGGCGTACTTGCCCTCTCTACTTATGCGCCGACCTTCAGCGATGAACTGGAGCTTTCCGCCAGCCAGCAGCGCATTCCGGTGCTGTCTTTGCACGGCCAGTACGATGACGTTGTGCAAAACTCCATGGGCCGGACCGCCTACGAGTATTTAAAGCAACATGGTGTCACCGTGACATGGCAGGAATACCCAATGGGCCACGAAGTGTTACCCGAAGAAATCCGCGACATTGGCGTTTGGCTCGCCGAGCGTTTGCGCTAAAAGCTACCCATTGATCCATCCCACTACGCCGCGCCCGATTCTTGCATTACACTGGCCGGCGTATATTCCTTAACCAATTGATGAGATGACCGTGCTCAAAGCACTCAAGAAAATGTTCGGTAAAAGCGAGACTGAGCAGCTCGCGCCAGTCTCCAGCGCTCCTTCTCATACTCCCAGCCACCGCACCGACGGTAATCAGCCTGGCCGGACCGCAACCGTAGCGGCACCGAAACACGAGCCGGTGACCACACCGACCGCCCCCGCAGCCCCGGCCATCGCCTCTGAGCAGCCGCGCAGCGAAGCCCCGAAACCGGCAAAACCGCGTCGCGAACCAAAGCCAAAAGCGCCGGTTATTCCCTGGAAACTCGAAGACTTCGTCGTCGAACCCCAGGAAGGCAAAACCCGCTTCCACGATTTCAAACTCGCCCCCGAACTGATGCACGCCATTCAGGACCTGGGCTTTCCGTATTGCACGCCGATCCAGGCGCAGGTGCTTGGCTTCACCCTCGCGGGCAAAGACGCCATCGGTCGCGCCCAGACCGGCACCGGCAAAACCGCTGCCTTCCTGATTTCGATCATCACTCAGCTGCTGCAAACCCCGCCGCCCAAAGAGCGCTACATGGGTGAACCGCGGGCACTGATCATCGCCCCGACCCGGGAACTGGTGGTGCAGATCGCCAAGGACGCAGCCGACCTGACCAAGTACACCGGCCTCAACGTCATGACATTTGTCGGCGGCATGGACTTCGACAAGCAACTCAAGCACCTCGAAGCCCGTCACTGCGACATCCTGGTGGCCACTCCGGGCCGCTTGCTCGACTTCAACCAGCGCGGCGATGTGCACCTGGACATGGTCGAAGTGATGGTGCTGGACGAAGCCGACCGGATGCTCGACATGGGTTTCATCCCACAAGTGCGTCAGATCATTCGCCAGACTCCGCCGAAGAACGAGCGTCAGACGCTGCTGTTCTCCGCAACCTTCACCGAAGACGTGATGAACCTCGCCAAGCAATGGACCACCGACCCGTCGATCGTCGAGATCGAAGCGCAGAACGTGGCCAGCGAAAACGTCGAGCAACACATCTACGCGGTGGCCGGTGCCGACAAATACAAATTGCTCTACAACTTGGTCAACGATAACGGCTGGGAGCGGGTGATGGTCTTCGCCAACCGCAAGGACGAAGTGCGGCGCATCGAAGAACGCCTGGTACGCGATGGCGTCAACGCGGCGCAACTGTCTGGCGATGTGCCGCAGCACAAGCGTATCAAGACCCTGGAAGGTTTCCGCGAAGGCAAGATCCGCGTGCTGGTGGCCACCGATGTTGCCGGTCGCGGCATTCACATCGACGGCATCAGCCACGTGATCAACTTCACCCTGCCGGAAGTCCCGGACGACTACGTGCACCGCATCGGTCGTACTGGCCGTGCCGGCGCGGATGGCGTGTCCATCAGCTTTGCCGGTGAAGACGACTCCTACCAGCTACCGTCCATCGAGGCGCTGCTGGGTCGCAAGATCAGTTGTGAAACGCCACCGACGCATCTGCTGCGGGCGGTTGAGCGCAAGCGCCCGTAACTCGGGCCTTTCAGAAAGAGGCGCAGCCGGAAACGGACTGCGCTTTTTTTTCGTCCGGCTTTTTCAACAGGACTTGCTAGAGAAAACTAAAAGTCCATAATGGACAAATTAGTTTACTTTCAACACCCGGAGCCGACCATGCCCAGCACGCCTTACGTGATCACCCAACCTCAAGCCCGCGAACTGCTGGCACAAGTTGATGTGCCGCAGATCCTGCGTAAGCTGTTCCGCGACCTGGCCGCCGGACAAGCCGTGCAACCGGCGCAACAACTGGTGGAATTCCCGCAGGGTGCCGGGGACTTCATCAACTACCTGGGTGTGCTGGCCGAGGACGGGGTATATGGCGTCAAGACCTCGCCTTACATCGTGCGCGAGCAAGGCCCGCTGGTAACCGCCTGGACGCTGCTGATGTCGATGCAGACCGGCCAGCCGCTGCTGCTCTGCGATGCCGGTGAATTGACCACGGCTCGCACCGCCGCAACGACGGCGGTGGCGGTCGATGCCCTCGCGCCGTTGAAGGCCCAGCGTCTGGCGATCATCGGCAGCGGCAAGGTGGCTCAGGCGCACCTGCACTACGTCAAGGACCTGCGAGACTGGCAAAGCATCAGCCTCTACTCGCCGAGCCTGAGCGACAAGAATCCCGAAGCGCTGGCACAGCTCAAACGCCTCGATCCACGGCTGACCCCCGCCGACAGTTGCGAAGCTGCGATTCAGGACGCCGACGTGATCATGCTCTGCACTTCGTCCGCCGGCCCGGTGATCGACCCGTCGAACTTAAGCAAACCGGCGCTGATCACCTCCATCAGCACTAACGCCCCACGCGCCCATGAAGTGCCGCCGCAGAGCCTCAATGACATGCAGGTGTTCTGTGACTATCGTCAAACCACCCCGGGCTCGGCCGGTGAAATGCTGATCGCCGGTGAGCAGCATGGCTGGGACAAGCGTTCGATTGTCGGCGACCTGCCCGACTTGCTCAGCGAAAAAGTCCAGCGCCCCGAATACGATCGCACGGTGTTCTTCCGCTCCATCGGCCTGGGCCTGGAAGACATCGCACTGGCCAATGCCCTTTACCAACTACAGCGCTAACACCACAAACCCTGTGGGAGCGGGCTTGCTCGCGAAAGCGGTGGGTCAGTCGACATCCTTGTGAATGTCAGACCGCATTCGCGAGCAAGCCCGCTCCCACAGGGGGCCTCTAACAATTTCGGCATTTGCGCCCCCACAGGAGACGTTCATGAACCAGGCAGATTTCATCATCATCGGCGGCGGGATTGCCGGCGCTTCCACCGGTTTCTGGCTGTCGCAGCACGGGCGGGTGATTGTGCTCGAACGCGAATCCCATCCGGCCTATCACTCCACCGGACGCTCGGCGGCGCTGTTCACCGCCGCCTACGGCACACCGCAGGTTCGGGCATTGACCCAGGCCAGCCGCGACTTCTTCGACGCACCGCCGCCCGGTTTCTGCGAACACCCGCTGCTGACCCCGCGCGGCGAGATGACCGTCGACTTCACCGGAGATCCGGCCGAGCTGAGCAATCAATACCTGAGCGCCAAAGCCACGGTGCCGCAAATGCAATGGCTCAGCGCCGACGAAGCCTGTGCGCGTCTGCCGATCCTGCGTCGGGAAAAAGTTCATGGAGCGATCTACGATCCGACCGCCAGCGACATCGATACCGATGCTCTGCATCAGGGCTATCTGCGCGGTATCCGACGCAATAAAGGTGAAGTGCATACCGACAGCGAGGTGTTGAGCCTGAGCCGTGATGCCGAAGGGCAATGGCAGGTTCAAACCAACACTCAGACCTTCAGCGCCCCGATCATCATCAATGCCGCCGGCGCCTGGGCCGACAAGATTGGCGAGCTGGCCGGCGCCCAACCTCTGGGCGTGCAACCCAAGCGCCGGGCAGCTTTTATCTTCGCCGGCCCCGAAGGTCTGGATATCCATGACTGGCCAATGCTGGTCAGCCTCGATGAGTCGTTCTATATGAAGCCCGACGCCGGCATGTTCCTCGGCTCACCCGCCAACGCCGACCCGGTGGAACCGCACGACGTGCAGCCCGAAGAGCTGGACATCGCCATGGGCATTTACCAGATTGAAGAAGCCACCACCCTGACCATCCGCCGCCCGACCCGCACCTGGGCCGGCCTGCGCAGTTTCGTGCGCGACGGGGATTTGCTGTCCGGCTTCGATCAGCAGGTGCCGGGGCTGTTCTGGGTCGCGGCGCAAGGCGGCTACGGTATCCAGACGTCGCCGGCCATGGGCCAGGCCAGCGCTGCACTGGTACGCGGCGAATCCTTGCCCGAGCAGCTCAGCCGTTTCGGCCTGGACGCCGAGATGCTCTCTCCCGCCCGCCTGAGCTGATCCTGCCCCCTCAGGTGACGTGTCCACACGATTGCGGCAAACTTCCAGCGTCCCTTTTTACGGGGCGCTGACGCTGCCTGGAGTTCCACTGTATGAACGCACCTGAAAAAGACTCGGCCCTGGACGCTACGTCCCTGGACAACTTCCGCGCGATTGCCGATGCGATCGCCACGTTGTTCTTCCCTCACGCCGAGGTGGTGCTGCATGACTTGCGCACGCAAAAGGTCGATTACATCGCCAACAACCTGTCCAAACGGGAAATCGGTGACGACTCGTCGCTGGAAGACATGCTCAGCGAAGAGGTCAGCGAACGAAACATCGGGCCGTATGAAAAGCTCAACTGGGACGGCCAAAAGATTCGCAGCCTTAGCAGCGTACTGCGCGACAGCGAGGGTCGTCCGTTGGCGGTGCTGTGCATCAACTTGAATATCTCGTTGTTCGAGAACGCGAAAGCGGCGCTGGATTTGTTCCTGTCGCCGACCAAGCTGATCCCGCAACCGGACTCACTGTTTCGCGATGATTGGCAGGAACGGATCAACACCTTTCTGCATGCCTGGCTGCGCGAGCGTCAGTTGAGCCTGAATGTGCTGACCCGCGACCACAAACGCGAACTGGTGCTGGCGCTGCACGCCGAAGGCGCCTTCAAAGGCAAAAGCGCCTCCAACTATGTGGCCAATGTGCTGAACATGGGGCGAGCGACGGTGTACAAGCATTTGAAGGAATTGAAGGGTTGAGCCCTAAGATGTGTACAGCCTGATAGGGCCCCTTCGCGAGCAAGCCCGCTCCCACAGTTGATCGAGTTCTTCCTGAAGAAATGCGATCGAATGTGGGAGCGGGCTTGCTCGCGAAAGCGATTTATCAGTCGCCGTAGATATCGGACTTGAAGTACTTCTGCGAAATCTTCTGATACTCGCCATTGGCGCGAATCTCGTCGATCGCCTTGTTCAGATCCGCCACCAACTGCGTGTTGCCCTTGCGCACGGCAATCCCGGCGCCCTCGCCCACGTATTTCGGATCCTTGAGTTCCGGCCCGACAAAAGCGTAACCGGCGCCACGCGGCATCGACAGGAAGTCACTCAAGGGGATGGTGTCGGCAAAAATCGCATCGAGGCGGCCGGCGGCCAGATCCATGTAGATCTCTTCGTTGTTACCGTAGCGCTTGACGTTGATGCCCTTGGGTTCGAAAACCTCGGTGGCGTAACGGTCGGTGGTGGTTGCGCGTTGCACGCCGACATTCTTGCCCTTGAGGCTGGCGTACTGGTCATCCACCACTGCGCCGTCCTTCATCACCAGACGCGATGAGGTAAAGTAATACTTGTGAGTGAAATCCACCGATTTCTTACGGTCTTCGTTGATGGTCATGGACGACAGCGCCATGTCGATTTTCTTCACTTTCAGGGAAGGAATCAGACCGTCGAACTCGCCTTCGACCCACTCACACTTGACCTTCATCTGCGCGCACAAGGCATTGCCGATCTCGTAGTCGAAACCGACTATTTTGCCTTCTTGGGTTTTGGACGCGAACGGCGGATAAGCCGCTTCGATGCCGATACGCAGGTTTTTCTCGGCGGCAAACAAGCTACTGCACGCCAACAGGCTCAGGGCCAGACCGGTGATGAGGGGGAATTTCTTCATATTCGTTCTCTCGCGGGTTGTTGTTGGTTTGGCAAGACAGAAGAAGCTGAAACAGAAAAGCACTTTTTTGTACTTATAATTCCATACTGGACTTTTACGTATTATCCGTCAATCGGGCAGACAGCCTTATACCCGGCCTCTGGTCGGGTACTAGCCGAATGCAAAAAAGGCCGGGTCGGTGCTTCGCAAACAAGCGAAACACCGACCCGGCCCTCAGGAACCGCCCGGGGCAGTTATTCCAGTGCGGCAGCCGGCCCGAAGAACTCGTAACGGCTCTGCTTCTCAGGCACACCCAAGGCCTTGAGGTGACGCTTGATCGCCGCCATGAAGCCTTTAGGCCCCAGGAAGTACGCATCCACATCACGCTGTTCCGGCATCCACTCGCCGAGTTGCTCCTGGCTCAACAGGCCAACCTTGTCCGCCGCCGGGCTGACGCCATCGTCTTCGGCGTAGCAATAAAAACGCTTGAGCTGCGGATGACGTTCGGCCAGGCCATCGATCCAGTCACGGAAAGCATGCACGCTACCGTTGCGCGCGCAGTGAATAAAGTGCACCTGCCGCTCGGTCGCCAGCGCCGCTTCGAGCATCGCCAGCGTCGGGGTGATGCCAACGCCGCCACTGATCAGCACCAGCGGTTTGTCGCTGGCGGTCAGGGTGAAATCGCCCGCAGGCGGGAACAGCATGATGCTCGCGCCGACGTGCAGTTGATCGTGCAAATGGTTGGACGCGCGGCCGCCGGTTTCGCGCTTGACGCTGATGCGGTACTGGCCCTTGTTGGCCAGCGCCGACAACGAATAGTTACGCCGAATTTCTTCGCCATCGAGGATCAGTTTCATGCCGATGTACTGGCCAGGCTCTGCCGCGAGAATCGGGCCCTTGTCCGCCGGTTCGAAGTAGAACGAGGTGATTTCCGCGCTTTCCTCGACCTTGGCCGCCACGATGAATTCCCGCGCGCCACGCCAGCCGCCCGGCGCCTGCGCTTTCTGGTCGTAGATGCTGGCTTCGGCACCGATCAAGATATCAGCCAGTTGATTGTAGGCAGCGCCCCAGGCGCTCATCACTTCAGGCGTGGCAATCTCGTCGCCCAGTACTTCGGAGATTGCTCGCAACAGGCAGCTACCTACAATCGGGTAATGTTCCGGGAGGATTTGCAGTGCCACGTGCTTGTTGATGATCTTGGCCACCAGGTCGCCCAACTGATCGAGCTGATCAATGTGCCGCGCATACATCAATACACCGTTGGCCAAGGCGCGCGGCTGATCGCCGCTGGCCTGGTGGGCCTGGTTGAACAGCGGGCGGACTTCCGGGTATTCGGAGAGCATCATGCGGTAGAAGTGCGTGATCAGCGCTTCGCCACCGCTTTCCAGCAACGGCACGGTGGATTTGATGATTGCACGGTCTTGAACGCTAAGCATAAGAGCAACTCCTGGGCTTTATATGAATGACCTTTACGTATCAGTTTCCATGCCAACAATTAAATCCTTATAAATCAGTCAATTGAAATCACAGTAGTCATATCGACACCCTAGGCCTTATAGTCACACCGACTACACGGAGTCATTATGACTGCAAAATTACTGCTCACGACCCTGCTGCCCCTGGTCTCCGACCTGTCCCGCGAATTGCCCGAAGGCGAGCGCTACCGACGCCTGCTCGAAGCCATGCGCGCCCTGCTCCCTTGCGACGCCGCGGCCCTGCTGCGACTCGATGGCGAATGGCTGGTGCCGCTGGCGGTGGATGGATTGAGCACCGACACCCTCGGTCGACGTTTCAAGATCAGTGAACATCCGCGCTTCGAAGCGTTGCTCAGCAGTCCCGGCCCGACTCGCTTCGCCGCCGACAGCGATTTGCCCGATCCTTATGACGGCTTGATCGATGGCCTGCACGATCACCTGGAAGTCCACGACTGCATGGGCTGCCCGCTGTTTATCGACGAGCGCCCATGGGGTTTGTTGACCCTCGATGCGCTCTCCCCTGAACGTTTCGAGCCGATTGAACTGGACGCCCTGCAAGCCTTCGCCAGCCTAGCCGCCGCCACGGTCAACGCCGCCGAGCGCATCGAACGGCTGGCCAATCGCGTCGAGGACGAACATCAGCGCGCCGAGGTTTACCGTCAGGCCAGCGGCCAACAGAACCGCGAAATGATCGGCCAGAGCAAGACTTACAAACGACTGGTGGAAGAGATCAGCCTGGTGGGCGGCAGCGACCTGACGGTGCTGATCACCGGCGAAACCGGAGTCGGTAAAGAGCTGGTGGCCCAAGCCATCCACGCGGCGTCCCCACGGGCCGACAAACCGATCATCAGCCTCAATTGCGCCGCCCTGCCAGACACGCTGGTGGAGAGCGAATTGTTCGGCCATGTGCGCGGTGCTTTCACCGGCGCAACGAATGATCGGCGCGGCAAGTTCGAACTGGCCAATGGCGGCACGTTGTTCCTTGATGAAGTGGGCGAACTGTCACTGACGGTGCAAGCCAAATTATTGAGGGTGCTGCAGAGCGGACAATTGCAGCGCCTGGGCTCAGACAAGGAACATCAGGTCGACGTGCGATTGATCGCAGCAACCAACCGCGACCTGGCCGAAGAAGTGCGCAGTGGTCGCTACCGTGCCGATTTTTATCATCGCCTGAGCGTTTACCCGCTGCTGGTGCCTGCACTGAGGGACCGCGGTCGGGATGTGCTGTTGCTCAGCGGCTACTTTCTGGAACAAAACCGCTCATGCATGGGCCTCAATAGCCTGCGCCTGACCAGCGATGCGCAAGCGGCACTATTGGCGTATGACTGGCCGGGGAACGTGCGGGAGTTGGAGCATTTGATTGGTCGTAGTGCGCTGAAGGCCTTGGGCAACTGCAAGCAACGGCCGAAGATTCTCAGCTTGAGCGCGGCGGATCTGGACTTGCCCAATGGCAGCGTTGAACCCGCGCCAGAACCGGTGGATGCTGCACCGGCGGCGGTGTTGGTTTCAGGGGATTTGCGTGAAGCCACCGAGCATTATCAGCGCCAACTGATCAGCACTTGCCTGGAACGGCACCAGAATAACTGGGCTAGTGCGGCGCGGGAGCTGGGTCTGGATCGGGCGAACCTTGGACGGATGGCCAAGCGGCTTGGAATGAAGTGACGTCCTCATCGCGAGCAGGCTCGCTCCCACATTTGATCTTCATGAGACACGCATATTGCGTTCGTCGAAAACCCGCTGTGGGAGCGAGCCTGCTCGCGATGGGGCCCTACCATTCACCCAAATTGCTAAAGCCTGCCCCTATCAAGTCGATAACCCGGCATCGATAGCTGTTGGCGATCTTCACAATCGCCCATCACCTTTTTCCACAGAAGGTTTTTATGTCTTCCAACAAAGCCCGCGCAGATTCACTTTCGCTTCTGCTGTTTACCTTGCGCAGCGGCAAGCTGATGGCGATCAACCTGCTGAAAGTCAGCGAAATCATCCCCTGCCCGCCGCTGACCAGGCTGCCGGAGTCGCACCCCCACGTCAAAGGCATCGCCACCCTGCGCGGCGCATCGTTGTCAGTGATCGACCTGAGCCGCGCCATCGGCGAGCGACCGCTGGAAGACCCGAACGGTGGCTGCCTGATCGTCACCGACGTCAGCCGCTCCAAGCAGGGCCTGCACGTTCAGGCGGTGAGCAAAATCGTCCATTGCCTGACCACCGACATCCGCCCACCACCCTTCGGCTCCGGTGGCGTGCGCTCGTACATCACTGGCGTGACCTCGGTCGACGGCACGCTGGTGCAAGTGCTGGATATCGAAAAGGTCATCCACGGCATCGCTCCGGCGCAGATCGAAACGGCCCCGACCGAACTGAGCATGGAAGACGCCGAAGTACTCGGCAACGCGCGGATTCTGGTGGTCGATGACAGCCAGGTCGCCCTGCAACAATCGGTGCATACCCTGCGCAACCTCGGCCTGCAATGCCACACCGCTCGCAGCGCCAAGGAAGCCATCGACTGCCTGCTGGACCTGCAAGGCACCTCCCAGCAAATCAACCTGATTGTCTCGGACATCGAAATGTCGGAAATGGACGGCTATGCCCTCACCCGCACATTGCGCGAAACGCCGGACTTCTCGCACCTCTATGTGTTGCTGCATACCTCGCTGGACAGCGCGATGAATAGTGAGAAGGCTCGACTGGCCGGGGCCAACGCGGTGCTGACCAAATTCTCCTCACCGGAACTGACCAAATGCCTGATCGCGGCGGCCAGGGCCGTCGTCGAACAAGGTCACTGAGTTTTGGCCGAGATTTTTTGTTTTCTGATGCGGCGCAACCTGGCTGAGGATGTGCCGCCTTTCACTTGGCCAAATGGCATTGAGTTGACTGAGTACCGTCCCGAACTGGCCGAAGCCGTTCATCACCTGATGGAACTGGGCTATCGGGAAGGTAGCGGTCGCGTACCGGCTCTGGAGGTCTGGCAACAGCGTTTTGAAACCGATCCTGAATATGATCCGTCCCTGTGCTTCATTGCCCTGGATGCCGAAGGAATCGTCGGCGTCGCCCAGTGCTGGACCAGCGCTTACATCAAGAGCCTGGTCGTGCACCCGCGCGCTCAAGGCCTCGGACTTGGCCGTGCGCTGCTGCTGAATGCTTTCAACGTGTTTCAGCAACGCCGCGAAGGCTTTGTGGATTTGAAGGTCTTGGAAAACAACCTTCGGGCCCAGCGTTTGTATGAAAGTGCCGGGATGTATGTGGTCCGCCGGGAGCCCGTGCCTGTCTGACACACCGCTTTCGCGAGCAAGCCCGCTCCCACAGTTGATTTGTGTCGTACACCAAATCTGTGAACGACAGATGAACCACTGTGGGAGCGGGCTTGCTCGCGAAGAGGCCCGCACAACCACCCAAAACCATCAGGCATACTCCGACCTCGGCCACTACACGCCAAGGATGCCAAAACCATGAAAGCCACCACCCTGACCTTCCTCTGCCTCACCACCCTCGCCACCCAAGCCCACGCCTCCAGCCCCGACGCCTGGGCCGCCTACGACAAAGACTTACTCGCCAGTTGCACCAAAGCCAGCGGCCTGAAGAACGTCAAACCCGTCGGCAACGCCGCGCAGTTCGATGACCGAGTCGGTTATACCGCGCTCCTGCTGCAAGGCCAGTACCCGCAAAAACACATGAAAGGCCAGCAAGGCACCGAGCTGTGCCTCTACAACAAGAAAAGCAAAACCGCCTACGTGACCGAGTGGGACTCCATCCGCCCAACAGCAAAAGCGCAGTGAATGGCGCATAACTTGCTTCGGCACAGGCCTTTGCGGTGGCTTTTTGTCGCCATTTCATGCCCCCACAGGTGACTGGCCGTCCGATGAATACAACGTTTTCCTGCGTAGGTTGTGGCAAATGCTGCAACGACCACCACGTGCCCCTGACACTGGCCGAAGCCCGGATGTGGGCGGCCGATGGCGGTCAGGTGATCGTGCTGGCGGAGGCCTTTCTCGCCAATGGCCTGGGCCTGCCCGTGCAGCAACGCGAACACGCCGAACGCCGCTCGTTGGTGGTTCGAAGCGGCGCCTGCGAGGCGTACGTGGCGATCACCTTCGCCGCCTATAACGTCGGTCCCTGCCGGAATCTTGACGAAGACAACCTCTGCCGCATCTACGAACGCCGACCGCTGGTGTGCCGCATCTACCCGATGGAAATCAATCCGCACATCCCGCTCAACCCGGCGATCAAAGAATGCCCGCCCGAGTCCTGGGAAACAGGGCCGGATTTGATCATCGGTGGTGAGCTGGTGGATCAGGAGCTTGCGGGATTGATCCAACGTTCCCGTCAGGCGGATCGCGATGAGATTCAGACCAAGGATGCGATTTGTGCGTTATTGGGGATTCGGACGACAGCGCTGAAGGGCGATGGATTTACTGCTTATCTGCCGGACATGACGGCGTTTGCCATGGTCATTGATCAGGTGGCGCAACAGCCGTTGGCGGGGTCGGGCGGTGAATGGGTCTTTCATGTATCAGGCGACGATATCGCCGGGCAAGTGCTGGCAGCCGGGGCGCAAGTGGCGACTGAAGTGCCGCTGAACTATGCGTTTATTTCGTTGCGGGCGGCGTGAGACCAAGATCTGTGGTGTTTGTGCTGGCCCTTTCGCGAGCAAGCCCGCTCCCACAGTGGATTTGTGTCGTACACCGAATCTGTGAACGACGATGAACCACTGTGGGAGCGGGCTTGCTCGCGAAGACGGCAGATCAGGCACCGCCGTCTATGGCAGAAGATCAACGATCAGCGCTTACCCATCGAACGACGAGTGCCAGGAGGCGCTGCACCCGGGGTCTTGGTGTGACCATTCTTGGCGCCGTTCTTGTACCAAGGCTGGCTGGCATTCTTCGCCGCGGCCAATTCACCCGGCTTGAACGGAAACTTGAACGCAGGAATCGCCGCTTTGGTTTCGCTGTCTGCGCTGGAGTCGACGCTGTCTGGCAGGTCTGCCTGGTCGTCGCTCAAAGCGTCGGCAACCGGCGGTTGTGTCGGGGAAGTCATGAAAGCTCCGGGTGATGCTCAAAGAGTCGGGCCCGGTAGGCGAGCCGCGAAAGGCGGCAGTATACCTGTGTCGGGAGCCGCAAGCTTCACGCCGCAAGCGAGTCCGTCGGGTTTTGTGCTGACCGACCTGCCGCCATCGCGGGCAAGTCGAATCGTCGCACCGCCGCTCCCACAAGGTCATGCGCCAATTTCAAATCAGCACAAATCCTGTGGGAGCGGGCTTGCTCGCGAAAGCGGTGTGTCAGTCACTGCGATGTTGGATGTCCGACCTGCCGCCATCGCGGGCAAGTCGAATCGTCGCACCGCCGCTCCCACATTGTTTGCGGTGTGTCTACGCCGGATCGACGTTATCCAGTGCCCGGTTCACCGCCAATTCCGCCACCATGATGATCTGCTGAATCGCCATCGCCGTATGGCGCTGCGGACCGATCAGATTGTTGGCGAAATCGGTGGCCAGGACACTCGCTGAGGCCAACGATTCGTAGGCGTGGGCCAGCAGGCTTTCGGTGCCGGCACCCGGGGCGACCATGAACATCGTGCTGGGGCGACGGGGCTTTTCGGTGTATGGCGCCGGGGGATCGAGGTAGTAGTCGAGGGCGCGTTTTATGGCTTCGCGGTCTTTGAGTAATTCTTCGGTGCACAGGGTGTCGGGGTTGGCTTTGTTGAATTTCGAATCAGAATTATCGTTTTCCATTTGTAGCTCCTAATCTCAATTGGAGCCATCACTTGCCGTTATGGTCGTGAGGCTTTCGCCTACTCGTTTCGGGGATCTCACGCCCGGTCGCTGAATGTGCAGCGACAGCCAAAGACTAAAGAGCCTGCTTCCGACGGACAACCTGAAAAATGCGTGGGAAAGATCTGCGTTCCGACACATCGATTAAACATTCAAAAACAGCACTCACCCACCAATCCCACGTCTGACACTCATTGCTGTAGGAGCTGTCGAGTGAAACGAGGCTGCGATCTTTTGATCTTGAAAATCCACATCAAAAGATCGCAGCCTTTGGCAGCTCCGTGGGGTTGCGTACACCCGCGAGAGATTGGTCGGCTGTCAGGCCGCCTTCGCGAGCAAGCCCGCTCCCACAGTGGAGCGGTGTGCACCCGCCCTCGCCACTCATTAGCTCGCCTGCCGCTTTTGATCACGGGGAATCAGCATCAACCCAAAAAGGTCCAAACTGACAGCGCCGTCAGTTACCAGTCACTCTCCTGACGGGCGAACAGGTTTATAAAGGAAGGTATAAACCTGACAAAACTCCGACCACTCTGCCCGGCGCCCCACTCGCATGCGAATTCAGAAAAAAACCGCCCTGTTCGCCGCCCTTCTGATCGTCCTGGCAGCGCTGGGCGTGTGGTACGCCACCAAACCCGCCACGACCAAACTGGCCACCTCCACCGCCATCCCCGTGCGAGTAGTCAGCGTCGCTGAAAAAGATGTGCCCCGCTACATCAGCGGCATCGGCTCGGTGCTGTCGTTGCACAGCGTGGTCGTGCGCCCGCAGATCGACGGCATCCTCACCAAGCTGCTGGTCAAGGAAGGCCAACTGGTGAACAAAGGCGATCTGTTGGCCACCATCGACGACCGCTCGATCCGCGCCAGCCTCGACCAGGCCCGGGCGCAACTGGGCGAAAGTCAGGCGCAACTGCAAGTGGCTCAGGTCAACCTCAAACGCTACAAACTGCTGAGCGTCGACGACGGCGTGTCCAAGCAAACCTATGACCAGCAACAAGCCTTGGTCAACCAACTCAAAGCCACTGCCCAAGGCAATCAGGCCTCGATCGACGCCGCTCTGGTGCAGCTTTCCTACACACAGATTCGCTCCCCGGTCACCGGTCGCGTCGGTATTCGCACAGTGGATGAAGGCAACTTCCTGCGCATGACTGACACCCAAGGCTTGTTCACCGTGACCCAGATCGACCCGATCGCCGTGGCGTTTTCCCTGCCGCAACAAATGCTGCCGACCCTGCAAGGCCTGATCAACGATCCCCAGCACACGCCGGTCAAGGCCTACATCGGTGCCGACACCGACGGCGAAACCGGCAACCTGCTGGGCGAAGGCCGCCTGACCCTGATCGACAACCAGATCAACGCCAACACCGGGACCATCCGCGCCAAGGCCGAGTTCGCCAACCCCGCACAGAAACTCTGGCCGGGCCTGCTGGTTACGGTAAAGATTCAGACAGCGCTGGATAAAAATGCGCTGGTGGTGCCGCCCACCGTCGTACAACGTGGCCTCGATCAACATTTCGTCTACCGGGTCAACGGCGACAAGGTCGAAGCCGTTCAGGTGCAGATGGTTTATCAAGGCAGCGGCCAGGACATCATCAAAGGCGTGAAACCGGGCGATGTGCTGGTCAGCGACGGCCAGTCGCGGCTCAAACCTGGCTCGACCGTGCAGGTAGTGACCGACCCGCCGCAAGTGGTGCAATCGGAGCCGAAACCATGAAGGGCCATGGCTCGGTTTCCGCGTGGTGCATCGATCATCCGGTGGCGACGGTCCTGCTGACTTTTGCCTTGGTGCTGCTCGGTGTTATTGCCTTTCCGCGACTGCCAATTGCCCCGCTGCCAGAAGCGGAATTCCCGACCATCCAGGTGGCCGCGCAGCTGCCCGGCGCCAACCCCGAAACCATGGCCTCGTCGGTGGCTACGCCGCTTGAAGTGCAATTCAGTGCCATCCCCGGCGTGACCCAGATGACCTCGAGCAGCGCCTTGGGCTCGACCATTCTGACCCTGCAATTCACCCTCGACAAAAGCATCGACACCGCCGCGCAGGAAGTCCAGGCCGCGATCAATACCGCCGCCGGCAAACTGCCCAAAGACATGCCGAACCTGCCGAACTGGAGGAAGGTCAACCCGGCCGACAGCCCGGTGCTGATCCTCAGCATCAACTCGCCACAAATGCCGGGCACCGAAGTCAGTGACCTGGTGGAAACCCTGCTCGCCCGTCAGATCAGCCAGATCGACGGCGTAGGCAATATAAACATCACCGGTCAGCAACGTCCCGCAATCCGCGTGCAGGCGTCGGCGGACAAACTCGCCGCCATTGGCCTGACCCTGGCGGACATTCGCCTGGCGATCCAGCAGACCAGCCTCAACCTGGCCAAGGGTGCGTTGTACGGCGAGTCGAGCATTTCGACCTTGTCCACCAACGACCAATTGTTCCACCCCGAGGAATACGGTCAGCTGATTGTTTCCTACAAGGACGGCGCACCGGTTCATCTCAAGGATGTGGCCAAAGTCGTCAACGGTTCGGAAGACGCCTACATCCAGGCCTGGGCTGATAGTCAGCCGGGGGTGAACCTGGTGATTTTCCGGCAGCCGGGGGCCAACATCGTCGCGACCGTCGACCGTATTCAAGCGGCCCTGCCGACGCTGGAGGCCATGCTGCCGGCCTCGGTGCAGGTCAAGGTGTTGGTCGACCGCACCCAGACCATCCGCGCTTCATTGCATGAAGTGGAAGTCACCCTGCTGATCGCGATCCTGCTGGTGGTGGCGGTGATGGCTCTGTTCCTGCGCCAGTTGTCGGCAACCCTGATCGTGGCGTCGGTGCTCGGTGTGTCGCTGATCGCCAGTTTTGCCCTGATGTACATCATGGGCTTCAGCCTGAATAACCTGACGCTGGTGGCGATCGTGGTGTCCGTCGGGTTTGTGGTGGACGATGCGATTGTGGTGGTGGAAAACATTCACCGCCATCTGGAAGCCGGCGACGGCATGCGCGAGGCGGCGATCAAGGGTGCCGGCGAGATCGGTTTTACCGTGGTTTCGATCAGCTTCTCGCTGGTGGCGGCGTTCATTCCGCTGCTGTTCATGGGTGGCGTGGTCGGGCGGTTGTTCAAGGAATTCGCGCTGACCGCCACCTCGACCATCATGATTTCCGTGGTGGTGTCCCTGACGCTGGCGCCGACCTTGGCTGCGCTATTTATGCGCGCGCCGGTGCATCACGCCCACGACAAACCGGGTTTCGGCGAACGCTTGCTGGCGCTGTACGAAAAAGGCCTGCGCCGCGCCCTCGCCCATCAGAAATTGATGATCGGTGTGTTCGGCCTATCCCTCGGCTTGGCGGTCGCCGGGTACATTTTCATTCCAAAGGGTTTCTTCCCGGTGCAGGACACCGGTTTCGTCCTGGGCACCACCGAAGCAGCCGCCGATATTTCCTACGGCGACATGGTGAAAAAACACTTGGCGATGGCTGAAATCGTCGCCGCCGATCCTGCCGTCGAGACGTTCTCCCATTCGGTCGGCGTTTCGGGCAGCAACCAGACTATCGCCAACGGACGGTTCTGGATTTCGCTGAAAAAACGTGGCGACCGTGACGTATCGGCCAGCCAATTCATCGACCGGATTCGTCCGCAGCTGATGAAGGTCCCGGGCATCGTGCTGTACCTGCGCGCCGGGCAAGACATCAACCTCAGCTCCGGCCCGAGCCGTGCGCAGTACCAATACGTGCTCAAGAGCAACGATGGTGCACTCCTGAGCACCTGGACCCAGCGCCTGACGGAAAAACTACGCAGCAACCCGGCGTTTCGCGATATTTCCAACGACCTGCAACTGGGTGGCAGTATCACCCACATCAGCATCGACCGTAGCGCGGCGGCGCGTTTCGGCCTGACCGCCAGTGATGTCGATGAAGCGCTGTACGACGCCTTCGGCCAGCGGCAGATCAACGAATTCCAGACCCAGACCAACCAGTACAACGTGATTCTGGAGCTGGACACCAAACAGCGTGGCAAGGCCGAAAGCCTCAACTATTTCTACCTGCGTTCGCCGCTGAGCGGGGAAATGGTGCCGCTGTCGGCCCTGGCGAAATTCGATGCGCCAACTATCGGTCCGTTGTCTATCGCTCACGACGGGATGTTCCCGGCGGCCAACCTGTCGTTCAACCTGGCGCCCGGCGTCGCGTTGGGCGATGCGGTGATCATGCTCAATCAGGCCAAGACCGACATCGGCATGCCGACGGCCATCAGCGGTAATTTCCAGGGCGCGGCCCAGGCGTTCCAGAGTTCGCTGGCCAGCCAGCCGTGGCTGATTCTGGCGGCGCTGGTGGCGGTGTACATCATTCTTGGCGTTCTGTACGAGAGCTTCGTGCACCCGCTGACGATCATCTCGACCCTGCCCTCGGCGGGGCTCGGGGCGGTGATCATGCTGTGGATCTGCGGCCAGGACTTTTCGATCATGGCGCTGATCGGGCTGGTGTTGTTGATCGGCATCGTCAAGAAGAACGGCATTCTGATGATCGACTTCGCACTGGAAGCCCAACGCAACCGTGGCTTGCCGCCGGAAGAGGCGATCTATGAGGCGTGTATGACGCGGTTCCGGCCGATCATCATGACCACCCTCGCCGCCCTGCTCGGCGCCCTGCCGCTGATGCTCGGCTACGGCACCGGCGCCGAACTGCGCCAGCCGCTGGGCATCGCGGTGGTCGGCGGTTTGTTGGTGAGCCAGGCGCTGACACTGTTCACCACGCCGGTCATATACTTGTGGCTTGAGCGGCTATTCCATCGGCACTCTCTCCCACCAGCATCAGCACCGCTAACGGCGCTGGCGACCACAGACTGAGGCGGGGTCAGTTCGTCAGCTCGTTCAACGCCACTCTGGAACGGGTCGCACAGGCCTATTCGCGCCTGGAATCGTTCAACGCCGACGTGGCCCATGAACTGCGCTCGCCCCTGACCAACCTGATCGGCCAGACCCAGGCTGCGCTGACCCGTGGGCGTTCGGCCGAACACTATTTTGAAGTGCTGCAATCGAACCTCGAAGAACTCGAGCGGCTGCGCTCGATCATCAACGACATGCTGTTCCTCGCCAGCGTCGACCAGGGCAGCAAGGCCACTAAACTGACGTCCACTTCATTGGCCGACGAAGTGGCGACGACGCTGGAGTATCTGGATTTCATTCTTGAAGATGCGCAGGTTCAGGTCGAGGTCAGTGGCGATGCGCAGGTACGAATCGAGATCGCCCATCTGCGCCGGGCGTTGATCAACTTGCTGAGCAACGCGGTGCAGCACACCGAGCCCGGGCAAGTGATTCAGGTACGGATCGAAGTCGAAGAGCATCAGGTCAGCATCGGCGTCGCCAACCCGGGATCGCCGATTGCCAATGAGCATCTGCCGCGATTGTTCGAGCGCTTCTACCGGGTCGATGCGTCGCGCAGCAACAGTGGCAACAACCACGGTCTGGGGTTGGCAATCGTCAAGGCGATTGCGCTGATGCATGGCGGGGATGTGTTTGTGCGCAGTGATCATGGGATGAATACGTTCGGGATTCATCTACCGGTCTGACAGACCTCAAAAGATCGCAGCCTTCGGCAGCTCCTTGTATGTCTTCCCTGTTTCTGTCCCCGTTCGCCATGGCTGAAGAGTCGCAGACATTCGTTGCGCAAAACGCGGTGCGAGCCAAGGCTTACGAACAGTATCAAAGCGAACTGACGGCCAAGGCCCAGGAAGCTGCGCAAACCCCTCAAGCATCGAGCACTCAAGCCCAGCCACGGGTTGATTAAGACAGCTGACTTTTACGTATCGCTCTGTTTCCCTCGACACTTTTCATCGGCTCTTCCCTTTGAAAAGTTGTTTTCAAAGCCGCTGCTATCAGCGGCTTTTTTTTGTTGTGGTGTTGAACCTGCTCCGTCGGTTTTCGGTAATTGTCGACGACCCGATGAATGTCTTCTAAGCTTCAATTAGCAAAAGGCCAGCATGTTTTGCTGGCCTTTTTTTTATCCGGCATTTATATAGGCGCTCTGGACGCGACCGGTTTCTGGGACTCTGCCCGATTCTTGTAAAAGAACTTTCATAACGCCTTATTTGCAGAAGTCAGAACCATGAGTGTGAGCAGTGCGAAATCTCAACATCCGATCCGTTCGACACGATCGGAGCGGCTTCTGGTTCTCGGCAGTTTGTTGTTGGTGATTGCGATACTCAGCATCGTGACCTTTCTGCTGATCCGTGAACGCGCCAATGCCGAATTGTCCGCTGCTCGCGCCGCCAACAATATCGTGCAATTGATCGACGCCGACGTGCTGCGCAATGTCGAACTCTATGATGTGTCCCTGCTGGGTTTGATCGCTGCCTCCCAGCGAGAAGACCTCAAGAGCGTTTCTCCAGCCATTCGCCATCTGGCCTATTTCGACCGCGCCACCGCCGCGCCGTACAAGGGCAACATTTTGTTGCTCGACAACAAGGGCGATGTGATCGCCGACTCGGCCTCGGTGGAGCCCAGGCAGGGTAACTATGCCGATCGCGAATACTTTCAGTCTCACGTGAATAACCCAGACCCGGGCATGTTCATCAGTCCCCCCTTCCGAGCCAGGTCGCCCGAACAGGATTGGCGGATCAGTTTCAGCCGACGGGTGAACGGCTCCCAGGGTGAGTTCCTGGGCGTGGCCGAAGCTGCCATGCGGTTGAGTTACTTCGATCAGTTGTTCAACAGCTTGAACATCGGTCGTGATAGCACGGTCAATCTGATCAGCAAGGATGGGACTCTTCTGGCTCAGCAACCACGCCTTGCCGAAGAGCTGATCGGCAAGAACTTCAGTAACCGCCCCAATTTCCAGCGCATCGTCAAAGAAGGCAACGGCAGCTTCACAAGCATGTCCGATCGATACCAGGCCAAGCGTTTGTACACCTTCTCCAAGGTCGGGAACTTGCCGTTGATCGTCATCGTTGCGCTCTCGAGCGAGGAAGTCTTTGCGGCCTGGAAGCGCACTGCGGTGGTGGTCAGCTTTGCGACCATTGCCCTCTGCGTGAGCCTGTTGTGGTTGACCTGGTTGCTCTGCCGGGAATTGCGTCGGCGCCAAAGTGCCGAGCAGGAATTGGCGCAACTGGCCGCCACCGATCCCCTGACCGGTCTGGCCAACCGTCGAAGCCTGGATCAGGCCCTGCGCCATGAATGGTTCCGCGCCCAACGCTCCGGTCTGCCACTGTCGTTGTTGATGATTGATGTCGATCACTTCAAGGCGTTCAACGATCGCCATGGCCACCAAGGCGGCGACGATGCCTTGCGCTGGGTGGCCAAGGTGATCAGCACTCATGTTCGACGGCCCGCGGACCTGGTCGCCCGTTACGGTGGCGAGGAGTTTTCGGTGATCCTGGCTGAAACCGACAGCGCCGGCGCGCAACAGATTGCCGACAACATCCGCGCAGCGGTGGAGCAGTTGCCGTTGGTGGGGAGTGATACGTCGCCGATTACTGTCAGTATTGGTATCAGCACTTGGACGACGGCGTCCGACATCAGCTTGGAGCAGTTGCTGTTTGCGGCGGACAAGGCGCTGTATCAGGCCAAGGAAAGTGGGCGGAATCGGGTGGTTGCCGACTGACCATTTGTAGTGGATCTACTGGCCTCTTCGCGAGCAAGCCCGCTCCCACATGGGTACGCGGTCTACTGTGGGAGCGGGCTTGCTCGCGAAGGGGTCAGCCCAGACGCCACAAAAAACCGGATCATAAAAAAAGGCCACCCGAAGGTAGCCTTTAAAAACTAGAGAGGTTTTTTGCTTACACGGCCGCAACAGGACGCATGTAAGAGATCGGTGCAGTGCTGGCGTCTTCGAAAGTCACGACTTCCCAAGCATCTGTCTGCTCAATCAACTTGCGCAGCAGCTGGTTGTTCAATGCATGTCCGGACTTGAAGCCCTTGAACTCACCAATCAGGCTATTGCCCAGCAGGTAGAGGTCACCAATTGCATCGAGGATCTTGTGCTTCACGAATTCGTCTTCATAGCGAAGGCCGTCTTCGTTCAGTACACCATCCGCGTCGACCACAATAGCGTTTTCAACGCTGCCGCCGAGTGCGAGGTTGTGCTTGCGCAGGTACTCGATATCACTCATGAAACCAAAGGTACGGGCGCGGCTGACTTCTTTTACGAACGAAGTGCTGGAAAAATCCACGCTTGCACTTTGTGTGCGGTCACGGAAAACCGGGTGATCGAAATCGATCTCGAAGCTCACTTTGAAACCTTCAAAAGGGACGAAAGTGGCGCGCTTGTCGCCGTCTTCCACTGTCACTTCCCGCAGGATCCGGATGAACTTCTTGGCGGCGTCCTGCTCTTCCAGGCCGGCCGATTGAATCAGGAATACGAAGGGTCCAGCGCTACCATCCATGATCGGGACTTCGGACGCGGAGAGCTCGACGTAGGCGTTATCGATGCCCAGGCCAGCCATGGCCGAGAGCAGGTGCTCCACCGTGTCCACTTTGACGTCACCGTTAACAAGCGTGGTCGACATAGTGGTTTCGCCAACGTTTTCCGCGCGGGCAGGAATCTGCACCACAGGGTCGAGGTCAGCACGACAAAACACAATGCCGGTGTCGACGGGCGCTGGCTTGAGGGTCAGGTAGACCTTCTCCCCGGAGTGCAGGCCGACACCTGTGGCACGGATAATATTCTTCAGGGTGCGTTGTTTTATCATGGCATGGGCCGCTTCAGCGCAAATTGCGAACTGGTATCAACAAAGGCTGGCGATGATAGCAGACCAGACCTTTGCTGAACACCAATCACCCTAATACCCCTGATACATTTCATCAATCGGCCTGACGACGCAGGAAAGCCGGGATGTCCAGGTAGTCCAGGTCATCTTGCGGGTTCATCTTCGCGGCAGTCGCAGCACCGGCCTGAGCCTGGTTGCGCATGACGGTCGGACGGTCCAGGTCACGGTAGTTCACCGCAGGCTGTTCCTGACGAACAGGGGCTTGTTGTTGTGGCTGGGAAGCCATCGAGGTGTGAACGGTATTGTCGATGACCTTCACAGGCTTCTCGATTTTAGCGCCTAAACCGGTGGCAACAACAGTCACGTGCAGCTCGTCGCGCATGTCCGGATCGATAACGGTACCGACCTTGACCATCGCGTGCTCGGAAGCGAAGGCTTCAATGATGCTACCCACGTCGGAGTACTCACCCAGGGACAGGTCAGGACCGGCGGTGATGTTCACCAGGATGCCGCGTGCGCCTTGCAGGTTCACGTCTTCGAGCAACGGGTTGCGAATGGCCGCTTCGGTGGCCTCGCGTGCACGGTTCGGACCGCTGGCGCAGCCAGTGCCCATCATCGCCATGCCCATTTCGCTCATCACGGTACGCACGTCGGCAAAGTCGACGTTGATCATGCCCGGACGCTTGATGATGTCGGAGATACCGCGAACGGCACCGGCCAGTACATCGTCGGCCTTGGCGAAAGCCGACAGCAGGCTCGCGTCTTTACCGAGGATGGTCAGCAGCTTCTCGTTGGGAATGGTGATCAACGAGTCGACGCTTTCAGACAGCAGACGAATACCTTCGTCGGCGATCTGCATACGCTTGCGACCTTCGAACGGGAACGGGCGGGTCACCACCGCAACGGTGAGGATCCCCATTTCCTTGGCCACTTCGGCAATGATCGGCGCAGCACCGGTACCGGTACCACCGCCCATGCCGGTTGTGATGAACACCATATTGGTGCCCTGCAGGACTTCGGCAATGCGCTCGCGGTCTTCGAGAGCGGCCTGACGACCTACTTCAGGGTTGGCGCCGGCGCCCAGGCCTTTGGTCACGCCGGTGCCCAGTTGCAGGATGGTCCGCGCGCCGATACTTTTCAGCGCTTGGGCATCAGTGTTGGCGCAGATGAATTCAACGCCTTCAATGTTGCTCTTGACCATGTGATTGACAGCGTTGCCGCCGCCACCGCCAACACCGATAACTTTAATTACCGGGCTTGCGGGGATGTTGTCTACGAGTTCGAACATTTTCCCTCTCCTTACATTCTCTAGTTTTTTCGCCTACTGCTGTTTGAAGCGGTGTTGCGGTAAAGCTTTAGAAATTGCCTTGTACCCAGCTCTTGAAGCGATCGAGCAAGGCGACTTTCGGTTCGTCATTGCTGTAGCTGTCGCGGCTGCCGATGCCCGAGAACGAAATCCCGTCGGACTGCTTCTGCAGGCCGTACATCAACAGGCCAACGCCGGTGGAATAAATCGGGTTGCGGACCACGTCGTCCAGGCCCTTGACGCCATGCGGCACGCCCAGGCGAACCGGCATGTGGAAGATCTCTTCGGCCAGTTCCACCGCGCCTTCCATCTTCGACGTACCGCCGGTCAGCACGATGCCGGCCGGGATCAGGTCTTCGTAGCCACTGCGACGCAGTTCGGCCTGGATCAGGGTGAACAGCTCGTCGTAACGCGGCTCGACCACTTCGGCCAGGGCCTGACGGGACAGCTCGCGCGGTGGACGGTCGCCGACGCTCGGCACCTTGATGGTTTCACCGGCACCGGCCAGTTTGGCCAGGGCGCAGGCGTAGCGAATCTTGATTTCTTCGGCGTACTGGGTCGGGGTGCGCAGCGCCATGGCGATGTCGTTGGTCACCTGATCGCCCGCAATCGGGATCACCGCGGTGTGACGGATCGCGCCTTCGGTGAAGATCGCGATGTCGGTGGTACCGCCGCCGATGTCCACCAGGCAAACGCCCAGCTCTTTCTCGTCGTCGGTCAGGACCGAGTAGGCCGAGGCCAGTTGCTCGAGAATGATGTCGTCGATTTCCAGACCGCAGCGGCGCACGCATTTTTCAATGTTCTGTGCGGCGTTGACGGCGCAGGTGACCACGTGAACCTTGGCTTCCAGACGCACGCCCGACATGCCCAACGGCTCGCGAACGCCTTCCTGGTTATCGATCACGTAATCCTGCGGCAGGGTGTGCAGCACACGCTGGTCAGCCGGGATCGCCACAGCCTGGGCAGCGTCGAGAACGCGCTCAAGGTCGGCGGAGCTGACTTCGCGATCACGAATCGCCACGATGCCGTGGGAATTCAGGCTGCGGATGTGATTGCCGGCCACGCCGACGAACGCCGAGTGGATCCGGCAACCGGCCATCAGCTGCGCTTCTTCGATCGCGCGCTGGATCGACTGGACGGTGGACTCGATGTTCACCACCACGCCTTTTTTCAGGCCGCGGGACGGATGAGTACCAATCCCGACGATTTCGAGCGTGCCGTCGTCCGAGACCTCGCCTACCAGCGCCACCACCTTGGAGGTGCCGATATCGAGACCGACGATCATTTTGCCGCTTTGCACGTTTGCCATGGGTCCTGCCTCTTCTTAATTCTTCGCGACAGCGGGTTGGGCTGTCGTGGGCGCTACAGGTTCCCGCCAGCCAACAGCGAGGCCGTTGGCGTAGCGCAGATCGATGCGCGCAATGTTCGTAATCTGCTCTTTGAGCGTCTTGTCATAGATGGCAATGAAGCGGCGCATCTTTTCCACCAGCTTGCCGCGTCCCAGCAGCAGTTCGATTCCCGGGCCCGCGCTGCCGGCGCCGGTGGTCAGGAACCAACTGCCTCGTTCACGCAGTTCCAGGCGTGCAATCGAGAAGCCCAATGGCCTGAGCATCTGGCTCAGCACCTGGTATTGCTGCATCACTTGCTGCTGGGCCCGCTGTGGGCCGAACAGCTGTGGCAAATGTTCGTAGTTCGCCAGCTCACGCGGGGTGAACGCCTGCCCCTGGTTGTTCAACAGCGATTCGTCGCCCCAACGGGCCACCGGCAGCTGTTCTTCCAGACGAATCACTACTTGATCCGGCCATACCCTGCGCACTTCGGCGTGGGCAATCCATGGCATCGTTTCAAGCTCGGTACGCATACTCTCCAGGTCGATGGTGAAGAAGCTCGACGCCACGTAGGGGGCGATTCGCTGCTGCACCGCTTGCTGGCTGATGTAACTCAAGTCGCCCTGCACCGCGACCTTGGTGATCGGCCGGTCGGCGTACGGCAGCAAACGCTGTGCGCCTTCATAAGTGCCGAACCCCAACGCAACCAGCAGCACGGGCCAGAACAGGCTTTTCAGAAAACCAAAGTTGGCTTTCGGCAGGCGCGCGGACATCGGCTCTTTGGCAACCATTCGGCTGGCACCCCGCGGCACCGGCTTGCGGCCGGGTGCGGAGGGCTGATGACGTAGCTGAGCGCCTTGCATGGTCTTAACCTCGCGGCTCGTTATTGCCAGCAGCATTACCGGCAACGCTAGCGGCCAAAATCGCCAGAACCAGTTGCTGGAAATCCAGGCCAGCGGCACGGGCAGCCATCGGCACCAGACTGTGATCGGTCATGCCCGGTGCGGTATTGACTTCCAGGAACCAGAACTGCCCGTCGGCGTCCTGCATCACGTCTGCCCTGCCCCAACCGGCGATACCCAGCGCCTCACAGGCTTTGGCCGTGAGGTCCATGAGTTCTTTTTCTTTGTTGCTGTCCAGGCCACACGGGATCCGGTACTGGGTATCGGAAGCCACGTACTTGGCGTCGTAGTCGTAGAAACTGTGCGTCGTGCCCAAGGCAATCGGTGGCAACACCTGGTCACGCAGGGTGGCGATGGTGAACTCCGGACCTTGAATCCATTGCTCGACCAACACTTGCGAATCGTAGGTACTGGCCGCTTTCCACGCGTCGATCAATTCAGACGCGGAGGTCACTTTGGCCATCCCGATACTGGAACCTTCATGGGCCGGTTTGACGATCAAAGGGAAGCCCAGTTCCGTGGCCGCCGAAATACAATCGGCCTCGCAGCTCAGTACCGCATGGCGTGGCGTCGGAATACCAAGGCTGTGCCAGACCTGTTTGGTGCGCAGTTTGTCCATGGCCAGTGCCGAGGCCAGAATGCCGCTGCCGGTGTATGGAATGCCCAGGCATTCGAGCAAACCCTGCATGCTGCCGTCTTCACCGCCACGACCGTGGAGGATGATGAAGGCGCGGTCGATTTTTTCGTTCAGCAGACGCTGCAGCAGGTCATCGCCCACATCAAGACCGAAGGCGTCCACACCGGCGCTTTGCAGTGCTTCGAGCACCGCGTTACCGGACTTCAGGGAGACCTCACGCTCGGCACTCTTGCCGCCGAACAGTACGGCGACACGGCCGAAATCTTTCGGCGCGACAGTGGAGACGAGGTTGGCGTAAGCAGCAGTCATTTCAACTTCCCCACGCTTGGCGCGGCAACCGCGCCAGCGAACAACGGACTATTCAACAGTTTCGGTGCGAGACCGCCGATATCACCGGCGCCCTGGCACAACAGAATGTCGCCGGCACGCAGCAGCGGCTTGACGATCGGTGCGAGGTCGATGCCGCGCTCGATGTAGATCGGGTCGAGCTGACCGCGCTGGCGAATGCTGTTGCACAGCTTGCGGCTGTCAGCGCCCGGGATCGGCTCTTCGCCGGCCGGATAGACTTCCATCAGCAGCAGCACGTTGGCGTCGGCCAGCACATTGACGAAATCGTCGTACAGATCTCGGGTGCGGCTGTAACGGTGCGGCTGGTAAACCATCACCAGACGGCGCTCCGGCCAGCCACCGCGCACGGCTTTGATCACGGCCGCGACTTCGGTCGGGTGGTGACCGTAGTCGTCCACCAGCATCACGTTGCCGCCTTCAACCGGCAGTTCGCCGTACACCTGGAAGCGGCGACCGACACCCTGGAACCCGGACAGGCCCTGGACGATCGCTTCATCGCTGACGCCTTCGTCGGTGGCGATGCAAATGGTCGCCAGCGCGTTCAGCACGTTGTGGTTGCCCGGCATGTTCACCGAGACATCCAGCGGCTCACGATCCGGGCGCAGCACGGTAAAGAAGGTCTGCATGCCCTGTTGACGCACATTGATGGCGCGCACGTCGGCATCGTCGCCAAAGCCATAAGTGACCGTCGGACGTTTCACCTGCGGGAGGATTTCACGCACCACCGGATCGTCCAGGCACACCACGGCCAGACCATAGAACGGCAGGTTGTGCAGGAACTCGACGAAGGTTTTCTTCAGTTTGTTGAAGTCGCCGTCGTAGGTCGCCATGTGGTCGGCGTCGATGTTGGTGACCACAGCCACCAGCGGCTGCAAGTGCAGGAAGCTGGCATCGCTTTCGTCGGCTTCGGCAATCAGGTAACGGCTGGTGCCGAGCTGGGCATTGGTGCCCGCGGCATTCAGACGACCACCGATGACGAACGTCGGGTCCAGGCCACCGGCGGCGAACACCGAAGCGATCAGGCTGGTGGTGGTGGTTTTGCCATGGGTACCGGCGACGGCGATACCGTGGCGGTAGCGCATCAGTTCGGCCAGCATCTCGGCACGCGGCACCACCGGAATCCGGCGCTCCAGGGCCGTGGCCACTTCCGGGTTGGAAGTGTTCACGGCGCTGGAGGTGACCAGCACATCGGCGTTCGCGGTGTTCTCGGCACGGTGGCCGATATAGATGTGGGCACCGAAGGATTCCAGGCGCTCGGTCACCGGCGATGCTTTGAGGTCGGAACCGGACACTTCATAGCCCAGGTTCAGCAACACTTCGGCAATGCCGCACATGCCCACGCCGCCGATACCGACGAAGTGGATGCGACGGATGCGGCGCATTTCCGGGTGCGGCATGGCTTTCTTGTTCTCAACCATGGGCCACCTCCAGGCAGGTATCGACCACGTTACGAGTGGCATCGGGTTTGGCCAGGCGGCGTGCCGCGGTGGCCATGTCGTTGAGTCGTTGCGGTTGCATCAAGACCTCTGTCAGGCGAGCGGCAAGATCCGCCGCGCCAGTCGTTCTTTGCGGCATCAGGAAGGCAGCGCCTTCACGGGCCAAATAATCGGCGTTGCGGGTCTGGTGATCGTCGATCGCGTGGGGCAAAGGCACCAGCATCGAGGGCAGACCGGC
This sequence comes from Pseudomonas farris, assembly GCF_019145235.1. Lineage (GTDB taxonomy): Bacteria > Pseudomonadota > Gammaproteobacteria > Pseudomonadales > Pseudomonadaceae > Aquipseudomonas > Aquipseudomonas farris. The sequence goes on from NZ_JAHSTV010000001.1 coordinate 668,173, forward strand.
AGCCGCCAGTTCACTGATGGTCAATGCGCCTGCGCGGCACACCACCAGGTCGGCCCAGCCATAGGCTTGGGCCATGTCTTTGATGAAAGGCTGCACTTGCGCCTCGACGCCAGCTGCGCGATAGCGCTCTGCAGTCACTTCATCGTGGTTTTTGCCGGCCTGATGAAACACGTCCGGGCGCAGGTCGGGGGCGACTTGCGACAGGGCTTCAGGCAGCAACTTGTTCAACGGCTCTGCGCCCAGGCTTCCGCCCAGGATCAGCAAACGCGCCTTGCGACCGGCCAGGGCAGGTCGCGGTGTTTCGAGGAACAGCTCGGTGCGCACCGGGTTACCGGTGGTGCGACGGCTGCTCGACAGGGTAAAGGTGTCAGGGAACGCTTCACAGACTCGGGCGGCCAACGGCACCAGCAACCGATTGGCGGTACCTGCCACAGCGTTCTGCTCATGAACAATCACTGGCACGCCGGCCAGTTTGGCTGCAACGCCGCCGGGGCCGGTCACGTAACCACCGAAGCCGACCACACACACCGGCCGCAACTGACGAATAATCGCCCGCGCCTGCCAGATCGACTTGAGCAACATGAACGGTGCCTTGAGCAGGGACAATTTGCCCTTGCCGCGCAAACCGCTGGCGTTGATCCGATGCAATTCAAGACCGGCCGCCGGCACCAGATCGTTTTCGATCCCGCGCGGCGTGCCGAGCCAGTGCACGGTATAACCGCGGGCCTGGAACTCTCGAGCACAGGCCAGCGCCGGGAACACGTGGCCCCCAGTGCCGCCAGCCATGATCAATACGTTAGCGCCCATGGTTCGGCTCCTCGGCGAAGTCGCTCTCATGGAACTCCATCTCTTCACTGCCCAAGTGGGTTCGACTCTCCCACTCGATGCGCAGCAACAAGCCAAGACAGGCACAGCAGATCACCAACGAACTGCCGCCATAACTGAGGAATGGCAGGGTCAGACCCTTGGTTGGCAGCAGGCCGACGTTCACCCCGATGTTGATCAGGAACTGACCAATCCACAGGAACGACAAGCCGTACGCGATGTAGGCGGCGAAAAATTGCTTAGCCTTCTCCGCCCAATAACCGATGTACATGCCACGAATACAGACAAAGACGAACAGCGCTACGGTGCACAAAGAACCCACAGCACCCAGCTCTTCGGCCAGGACCGAGAACACGAAGTCAGTGTGGGCTTCCGGCAGGTAGAACTGTTTCTGCACGCTGTTGCCCAGGCCAACGCCCAGCCATTCGCCGCGACCGAAAGCGATCAAGGCTTGAGACAACTGATAGCCAGCGCCGAACTGGTCGGCCCACGGATCCGCAAAGTTGGTCAGTCGCGCCATTCGATACGGCTGCATTTGAATCAACAACACCACCGCACCGACAGCCAGGACGACCATCAAGGAAAAACGGAACAGCCCGACCCCGCCGAGGAACAGCATCGCCGCCGCAGCCCCCATCATCACGACGGTGGCACCGAAGTCCGGTTCCATCAGCAACAGACCCGCCATCGGCAGCAGAACGATGAACGGCTTGAAGAAGCCCATCCAGCTTTCACGCACTTCTTTCTGGCGACGCACCAGATAACCGGCGAGGTAGATCACCACGAATACCTTGGCGATCTCGGAAGGCTGGACGTTGAAGAAACTGAAGCCGATCCAGCGCATCGAACCGTTCACTTCACGACCGATCCCGGGGATTATCACCAGCACCAGCAAACCGAACGCACCAATCAGCATCAGCCAGCCCAGGCGTTGCCAGGTAGCGATCGGAATCATCATGGTAACGATGCAGGCACCAAGGCCCAGCACCACGTAGATAAGGTGGCGAATCATGTAATACAGGGCACTGCCCGACTGCACCGCCGCCACTTCGGTCGATGCCGACGCAATCATCACCAGCCCCAGGCCCAACAGCGCCAGGCAACCGGCGAGCATCGGGAAGTCGAGGTCGATGCCGCGCCCGGTGATGATCGGCGACGGATACGGCTTGATGATATTCAGGAGGCTCATGCCAAGTCCTCCACCGCGCGGACGAACTGGTGACCGCGATCTTCGTAGTTCTTGAACATGTCGAAACTGGCGCAGGCCGGCGACAGCAGCACCGCGTCGCCCGGTTCGGCGATGGCGCGGCATTGCGCGACAGCTTCGTCCAGCGAGTTGACGCGAATCAGTGGTACGCCATCGCCGATGGCCTGGGCGATCAACTCGGAATCCCGGCCCATCAGCACCACGGCACGGCAGTTGGCCGCGACCGGATCACGCAGGTCCTTGAACTCGGCACCCTTGCCATCGCCACCGGCGATCAGCACGAGTTTGCCGTCGATGTCTGCCCCCAGGCCTTCGATGGCGGCCAGTGCGGCGCCGACGTTAGTGGCTTTGGAATCGTTGTAGTAGCTCACGCCGTTCAGGTCGCGAACCCATTGGCAGCGATGCTCGAGGCCGGCGAAGGTGCGCAGGCTCGAGAGCATGGCGTCGAACGGCAGCCCCACGGCGTGGCCCAGCGCCAAGGCCGCCAGGGCGTTGGACTGGTTATGCGCGCCACGAATTTTCAACTCGCGCACTGGCATCAGGTTCTGGAATTCGAAGGCTAGGTATTTCTCGCCATTCTCTTCCCGGATACCAAAGGCCTTGAAGTCGGGTTTGCTCAAACCGAAGGTCCAGCACGGTTGGCCTTCGCCCATCAGCGGACGGCTCAGGGCGTCCTGACGGTTGACCACAAATTGCTTGGCGCCCCGGAAGATCCGGTGCTTGGCCAAGTGATAAGCCGGCAGACCGCTGTAGCGGTCCATGTGGTCTTCGCTGATGTTGAGCACGGTTGCCACTTCGGCGCCGAGGTGATCGGTGGTTTCGAGCTGGAAGCTCGACAGTTCCATCACGTACAGCTCGACATCGTCGCTGAGCAAGTCCAGCGCCGGCGTACCGAGGTTGCCGCCGACGGCAACACGTTTGCCGGCCGCAGCCGCCATTTCGCCGACCAGGGTGGTGACAGTGCTTTTGGCGTTGGAACCGCTGATGGCGACAATCGGCGCCTTCGCGTTACGCGCGAACAGCTCGATGTCGCCGGACAACTTCACGCCACGGGCGGCGGCAGCCTGCAGGGCCGGGGTCGCCAGCGCCAGGCCGGGGCTCACGTAGAGCTCGTCGGCACGGCACAGGAATTCGACATCCAGCTCGCCACAACGCACTTCCACGTGCGGATAGTCACGCTTGAGCGTGGCCAGTTCCGGTGGATTTTCCCGCGTATCGGCGACAGCAAACGACACGCCCCGGTTCGCCAGGAAGCGAACCAGGGACATGCCGCTCTTGCCGAGGCCGACAACGATGCGGAAGTGGTCAGAAGCGATCAGAGACACTCGTTCTACCTCAGCTTCAGGGTGGCAAGGCCGACCAGTACCAGAATCACGGTGATGATCCAGAAACGGACGATCACACGCGGCTCGGGCCAGCCCTTGAGTTCAAAGTGGTGGTGTATCGGTGCCATGCGGAATACACGGCGACCGGTCAACTTAAAGGAGGCAACCTGGATGACAACCGACAGGGTCTCCATCACGAACACGCCGCCCATGATGAACAGGACGATTTCCTGACGGACGATCACCGCGATGGTGCCCAAGGCCGCGCCCAGCGCCAGTGCGCCGACGTCGCCCATGAATACTTGGGCCGGATAGGTGTTGAACCAGAGGAACCCCAGGCCCGCGCCGATCAGCGCGCCGCAGAACACGATCAACTCACCCGCGCCCGGTACGTAAGGAATCAGCAGGTATTCAGCGAACTTCACGTTACCCGACAGGTAGCAGAAGATCCCCAAGCCGCCGCCGACCATCACGGTAGGCATGATCGCCAGACCGTCGAGGCCATCGGTCAGGTTGACCGCGTTGCTCGAGCCGACAATCACGAAATAGGTCAGGACGATGAAGCCCGCGCCCAGCGGAATGCTGTAGTCCTTGAGCATCGGCAGGATCAGGGTGGTTTCTACCGGCGTCGCGGCAGTCATATAAAGGAAGATCGCCGCGCCCAGGCCGAACACCGACTGCCAGAAATACTTCCAGCGGCTCGGAAGGCCGCGGGAGTTTTTCTCGATGACTTTGCGGTAATCGTCGACCCAGCCGATGGCGCCGAACAGCAGGGTCACCAACAACACGACCCAAACGTAACGGTTGGCCAGGTCAGCCCAGAGCAAGGTGCTAACGCCGATGGACGAAAGAATCAGCGCACCGCCCATGGTCGGGGTGCCGGATTTGGACAGGTGCGATTGCGGGCCGTCGTTACGAACGGATTGACCGATCTGACGGTTCTGCAAGGTGCGGATCATCCACGGGCCATAGCACAGCGACAAGACCAGCGCAGTCAGCACACCGAGAATCCCGCGCAGGGTCAGGTACTGAAAGACCGCGAAGCCTTTGTAGAACTGTTGCAGATACTCCGCTAGCAGCAGCAGCATTAATGTTTCTCCAGACGGGTCCCGCACAAAGCGGCGACGATGTTTTCCATCGCGGCGCTGCGCGAGCCCTTGATCAAAATGGTGGTGTTTGTGTCCTGCTCGGCTTCCAGGGCCTTGATCAGCTCAGCCTGAGTGCTGAAGTGAAAAGCCTGCTCGCCGAAAGCGTTTACGGCGTGGGTCATCATCGGCCCGACCGCGTAAAGCGCGGAAACCTTGCCGCGGGCGTACTCGCCCACATCGCGGTGCCCCTGCTCCGCCCAATCGCCCAACTCGCCGATATCTCCGAGCACCAAAACGGTGCGACCGGAAAAGCCGGCGAGTATATCAACGGCGGCGCACATGGAGGTGGGGTTTGCGTTGTATGAATCATCGATCACGCGCATGCCGTTGGTCGCCAATTGCGCGACGGTGCGGCCCTTGACCGGTTGCACCGCGCCGAGACCGGTGGCGATGCCGAACAGCGACACGCCCAAGGCATGGGCTGCAGCGGCGGCAGCCATGGCATTGGCGACGTTATGGGTGCCGAGCAGGTTCAGTTGAACCCGTTCCACACCTTCAGGGCTGTGCAGATTGAACGCCGGGCAACCGCGGACATCGCGGTCCAGATCGCTGGCGTAGAAGTCGGCGCTGATGTTGCTCAGGGCAAACGTCAGCACTTTGCGACCGGCAGCTCGGGTTTTCCAGATTTCAAAAGCCTTATCGTCAAGATTCAGCACGGCGACGCCATCGGCATCCAGCCCTTCGAGAATCTCGCCCTTGGCTTCAACGATTTTTTCCGGCCCGCCGAACTCGCCGACGTGGGCGGTCCCGGCGTTGTTGATGACAGCCACGTGCGGCTTGGTCATGCCGACGGTGTAAGCGATTTCGCCGAGCCGCGAAGCGCCGAGTTCGATCACGGCAGCGGTGTGTTCCGGTGCCAGTTCGAGCAGGGTCAGCGGAGCGCCCAGGTCATTGTTCAGGTTGCCACGGGTCGCCAGCACCGGACCGCGCGTGCGCAGGATGCTCGCGAGCATTTCCTTGACCGTGGTCTTGCCGCTGGAACCGGTGATGGCCACCACCGGCTGAGTGAATGCCGCACGGTTCATCGCGCCCAATTGGCCGAGGGCCTGGCGGGTGTCCTTGACCAGCAGTTGCGGCAGCGCGCTGTCGGTGACTTCGCGCTCGACCAAGGCACCCACGGCACCTTTGGCTGCGACGTCATTGAGGTAGTCATGGCCATCGAAACGCGGGCCGGCCAGAGCAATAAACAACTGGCCGGGCGTGATCGCACGGCTGTCGATGCTAACGCCGTCGAAGCTGGCGTCGCTGGCAATCAGACGGCCATTCAACGCGCTGGTCAGTTCGCTCAGTTTCAAGGCTTTAAGCATGGGCCACCTCCCACGCGGTCAGGGCGTGATCGGCCTCGACCAGATCGGAGAAAGCGTGGCGCTCGCCGTTGATTTCCTGATAGTCCTCGTGACCTTTACCGGCCAGGACAACCACATCATCCGCCGAAGCACTGCCGATCAATTGGGCAATCGCCTGGCCACGGCCGGCGACGAAGGCAACTTTATCCACAGCGGTGAAACCGGCGCGGATGTCGTCGAAAATCACGGTAGGGTCTTCGGTGCGTGGATTGTCATCGGTGACCAGTACGCCATCGGCCAGACGCTCGACCACTTCCGCCATCAGCGGACGCTTGCCGCGATCGCGATCACCACCGCAACCAAACAGGCACAGCAACCGCCCTTTGGCGTGAGGACGCAGGGCCATCAAGACTTTCTCCAGCGCATCCGGTGTATGGGCGTAATCGACCACCACCAACGGCTGAGTACCGCCGCCCAGGCGCTGCATGCGACCGGCCGGGCCTTCGAGTTTCGGCAGCACTTTGAGGATTTCGTCCAGCGCGTAGTCCAGCCCGAGCAAGGCGCCGATCGCGGCCAATACGTTGCTCAAGTTGAAACGACCGAGCAAGGTGCTGCGCAAATGGTGCTCGCCTTGCGGCGTGACCAGCGTGGCGCGCACGCCTTCGTCGTCGAACTGCGCTTCGCGGCAATACAGGTAGGCGCTGGAATCTTCCAGGCTGTAAGTGATCAGTCGCGACTCGCCTTTATCGGCAGCCAGTTGCCGACCGAAATCGTCGTCCAGGTTGACCACCCGGCACTTCAGATCATTCCAGGCAAACAACTTGGCCTTGGTTTCGCCATAGACCTGCATGGTGCCGTGGTAATCCAGATGATCGCGCGACAGGTTGGTCATCACCGCCACATCGAACGCCAACGCAGTCACGCGGCCCTGATCCAGGCCGTGGGAAGAGACTTCCATGGCCACGGCTTTGGCGCCGGCCTTTTTCAGGTCGGCGAGGGTCGCTTGCACTGCAATCGGGTTCGGTGTGGTGTGCAGACCGCTTTCCAGCGCGCCGTAAAAACCGGAGCCCAGGGTGCCGACGATGCCGCAGTGCTGACCAAGCAGGTCGAGCGCTTGGGCAACCAATTGGGTCACGCTGGTTTTACCGTTGGTGCCGGTCACGCCGATCAGGTTCAAATGACGGCTCGGGTCGCCATAAAAGCGCCCGGCGATGTCCGACAGCTGCGCCGCCAGGCCTTTGACCGGAATCAATGGCACGTCGGTAATCGGCAGCACGGTCGCGCCTTCGACTTCATAAGCCACGGCAGCAGCGCCGCGTTGCAAGGCGTCCGCGATGTGCGCACGCCCGTCGAACTTGCCACCAGGAACCGCGAGAAACAGATCGCCTGCCCGTACGTTGCGGCTGTCCAGCGCCAATTCGCGGATCAACAGATCGCGGCCGGCGTGGGCGAAAATCTTGTTCAGGCTCAGCGACATCAGCCGCGCCCTCCATTAGCTTTCAGCGGAACAACCGGTGCGGCGTTCGCTTGTTGAGTGGCAGGCAAATTGTCCGGGGTGATGTTCATCAGACGGAGGGTCCCGGACATCACTTTACTGAACACCGGCGCCGATACCAGACCACCGAAGTAACCGGCCTTGGTCGGTTCATCGATCACCACCACGATTGCGTAGCGCGGATCGCTCATCGGGCCGAAGCCGGCGAACAGAGAGCGGTAGGAATTCTCGGCGTAGCCCTTGGTGCCGACCGACGTTTTACGTGCAGTACCCGACTTGCCGCCCACGTGATACGCCGGCACCTGCGCACGGAATACACCGCGCGGGGCTTCGATCACTTGTTGCAGCATGGTTTGCATGGTTTTCGCGACGGCTTCCGGCAATACCTGTGTGGTTTGCGGCGCCTTGTCGGTTTTGATCAGGGTCAGCGGCGCGAGGCGACCATTGTTGGCCAGGGCCGAGAAGGCGTGGACCAATTGGATCGCGGTCACGGAAATACCGTAGCCATAGGACAGCGTCGCAGTTTCAGCTTTGCGCCATTCGCGGTAGTTCGGCAGGTTGCCGACGCGCTCGCCCGGGAAGCCGAGACCGGTGTCCTGGCCGAGGCCGACTTTTTGCGCCAGGCGGAAAATCGTTTCGCCGCCAATATCGAACGCGACCTTACTCATGCCGACGTTACTGGAATTGATCAGGATACCGGTCAGGTCGAGTACCGGGCCTTCACTCTTGGATACGTCCTTGATGGTGTACTTACCAATCTGCAAGGTACCTGGATACACCTCAACGGTATCGGTCGGCTTCCAGCGCCCGGTTTCAATCGCGGCGCTCATGGAAATCGCCTTCATGGTCGAACCTGGTTCGAAGACGTCGATCATCGCACGGTTACGCATCATCGCCGGCTGCAGGTTGCGACGGTTGTTCGGGTTGTAGGTCGGCTGGTTGACCATGGCCAGGATCTCGCCGGTCTTCACGTCCATGATCACCAGGCTGCCAGCCTTGGCGCCGTTCTCGATGATCGCGTTGCGCAGTTCACGGTTGGCCAGGTATTGCAGACGCAGGTCAATGGACAACGCCAAGGGCTTGCCGGCCTTGGCGTTTTTGGTGACCTGGACATCTTTGATCAGCCGGCCGCGCCGGTCTTTGATCACTTGTCGTTTGCCGGGGACGCCAGCCAGCCATTCGTCGTAGGCCAGCTCGACGCCTTCGCGCCCGTGGTCATCGATGTCGGTAAAGCCGACCATGTGGGCGGTGACTTCACCGGCCGGGTAGAAACGCCGGAACTCTTCGATGCCATAAACGCCCGGCACTTTCAGATCGAGCACAGCCTGGCCTTGCTCGGGGGTCAGCCCGCGCACCAGATAAATGAATTCTTTATTGGCCTGGGCTTCGAGACGTTCTGCCAGGGCTTTCGGGTCCTGCCCCAAGGCAGCCGCCAGTGCCGGCCACTTCTCTTTGGCCGTTTGCATTTCCTTGGCGTTGGCCCACAGGGTGGTGACCGGGGTACTCACGGCCAACGGCTCGCCGTTACGGTCGGTAATCAGACCACGGTGAGCCGGAATTGGAATATGACGAACACTGCGCGCATCGCCCTGACCTTTAAGGAAGGCACGGTCGACCACTTGCAAATCGATGATGCGCCAGGCAATCGCCGCCACCATGATGCCGAGCAACCCGACCACCAGACGGAACCGCCAGGGAAAGAGCGCGCCTTCGAGTTTCATCATGGCGCCACCATCTGCACTTCAGCGGCACCGGGAATGCGCATCTTCAGCTGCTCGGTGGCCAGGACTTCGATACGGCTATGGGCGGTCCAGGTGCTCTGCTCGAGAATCAACCGGCCCCACTCCGCCTGCGCCTTGTCGCGCACACTCAATTCGCCGTACAGAGAATTCAGCAGCTGACGGTTCCAGTGCGCGCTATAGGACACGCCGATGGCCGACACCAGCACGCCGACAAACAGCAGCAGCATGAAAAAGCTTCCGCCGGGAAGTGGCTTGGCGAAAAGCTTGCTCACCGCAACTTCTCCGCGACACGCATGATGGCGCTACGGGAACGTGGGTTGGCTTTGAGTTCGGCCTCGGAGGCGGACTGCGCTTTGCCATGGATTTTGATTTTCGGTTCGAAAGCGACGTGACGGACCGGCAGGTTGCGCGGCAGGTTGTCGGCTTCGCCTTTCACCAGTTTGCGCATGAACAGTTTGACGATGCGGTCTTCCAGCGAGTGGAAGCTGATGACGACCAGACGGCCGCCCACTTCCAGGCATTCCAGCGCGGCTTCGAGGCCGGCTTCCAGATCGCCCAGTTCGTTGTTGACGTGAATACGCAGGCCCTGGAATGCACGGGTGGCCGGGTTCTTGCCCTTTTCCCATGCCGGGTTGGCGACTTTCAGCACTTCAGCCAGATCGCCAGTGCGCTCGAACGGCTTGATGTCGCGACGCTCGGCCACGGCACGGGCCATGCGACCGGAGAAACGTTCTTCGCCGTATTGCTTGAACACCCGGGCGATTTCTTCCACTGGCGCGGTGTTGACGAACTCGGCGGCGCTGATCCCGCGGGACGGGTCCATGCGCATGTCCAACGGACCGTCATTGAGAAAACTGAAACCGCGCTCCGGGTCGTCGAGTTGCGGCGAAGACACGCCGAGGTCGAGCAGAACGCCGCTGACCTTGCCGGCCAGACCGCGTTCTGCGACTTCCGAACCGAGCTCGGCAAAGCTGCGCTGCACAACGACAAAGCGGCCGTCTTCGGCCGCTAGCGTTTGCCCGGTGGCAATCGCTTGAGGATCTTTGTCGAATCCGAGCAACCGGCCATCAGGCCCGAGCTGGCTGAGGATCAACCGACTGTGCCCGCCACGTCCGAACGTACCGTCCAGATAGCAGCCATCAGGACGTACGGCGAGAGCCTCGACGGCTTCGTCAAGCAGTACGGTGATGTGGTTAAAGCCGCTATCAATAGTCACAGGATTAAATCACGCAGTTCATCAGGCATAGCGCCCGGTTGTTGAATAGCAGCCAGGTCAGCGGCAGAAACCGCATTCCAGGCATCCTCGTCCCACAATTGGAACTTGTTCAGTTGGCCTACCAACATTGCGCGCTTATCCAACTTGGCATATTCGCGAAGACGTGGCGGAACCAGAAAACGACCACTGCCATCGAGCTCGAGGTCGACGGCATTACCAATCAGTAAACGTTGCAGGCGGCGGTTCTCTTCGCGAAGCGAAGGCAGTGCGCGCAGTTTGGTTTCGATAATTTCCCACTCATCGAGGGGATAAACACACAAACACGGATCAACGGCATCGATGGTGACGATTAATTGACCGGAACTACGCGAAACCAGCTCGTCACGGTACCGGCTCGGCATTGCGAGACGGCCCTTTGCATCGAGACTGATAGCGTTAGCTCCGCGAAACACGTCAGCGTTTCTCCAAATATTAGCGTTTTACGCTCAAAAAACCCACTTCATGCCACTTTCCGCCACTTGCGCACACTATAGGAATGCGCCCACCACACCGTCAAGGCGCGGATTAAAGGAAAAGCCTTACAGAACGGAGATTTAGGAGCGTAAAAGGAGGGTTAACGAGAATCTGACGGATGAATTCGCTCAATAACTTGAATCAGCACAGAAGGCTGCGTTCAGAAGTTAAAGTAGTTTGTTAAGAGTAAGATTTTTTCGGTATTACAAAAGCGCTTCTGCTATTGATTCAGCAGGGAGGGAAATTGCCATTACACACATCGCTGCCAATGACTCGGCAGAGAGGAAAAAAGGTGGAGAGTCGATCTGTAAGCCGGGTTCTGTCTTGAACAGTCATTCGTCTACGATGGCCATCACTGGACATCTTTAGCAACCTACCCGGTCCCAGCGCGGGCCACGCCTTGGGACCCTATTTGGTCTTGCTCCAAGTGGGGTTTACCTAGCCACGAACTGTTGCCAGACGTGCGGTGCGCTCTTACCGCACCTTTTCACCCTTACCGGCGCCGAAGCGCTTAGGCGGTTATTTTCTGTGGCACTTTCCGTAGGCTCACGCCTCCCAGGCATTACCTGGCACTTCGCCCTATGGAGCCCGGACTTTCCTCCCCCCCCTAATTTTCATAGAGGGCAGCGACTGTCCGATCGACTCTCCGCCGCGAAGATTAACGGCAGAGCGGCCGAAGAACAAGCGCTAAAAGCCTCTGGCCGGCGCTGCATGTCGGTTTACTCGCCCTTCTGTTTATCCAGCGCGACCTGATAGAGCACATTCTTGCGTTCGCCGGTAATTTGCGCGGCCAATGCCGCCGCACGCTTGAGCGGCATCTCTTCGAGTAACAGATTGAGGATACGCATGGCTTCACTGCTGACAGCGTCTTCGGTCTCAGGGGCAGACCAGCCCGCCACCAGCACCACACACTCGCCACGCTGCTGATTGCTGTCCGATTCGACGAACTCGCGCAACTCAGCCAACGGCAAGCCTTTGAGGGTTTCGAAGGTCTTGGTCAGCTCACGGGCCAGCAACGCCGGACGCTCGGCACCGAATACCAGCTCCATGTCTTGCAGGCATTCGAGGATGCGGTGCGGTGCTTCATAGAAAATCAGCGTGCGCGGTTCTTCTTTAACGAGTTCCAGACGAGCACGTCGGCCGACAGCCTTGGCCGGCAAAAAACCTTCGAAGATGAAACGGTCGGACGGCAGCCCCGCCGCCGACAACGCCGCAATCAATGCACATGCACCCGGAACCGGCACCACATTGATTCCCGCGGCATGGGCCTGACGCACGAGGTGATAACCCGGATCGGAAATCAGCGGCGTCCCGGCGTCGGAAATCAACGCCACATCGTCGCCCGCCAGCAGACGCGTGATAAAGCGGTTACCCTCCTCCCGCTCGTTGTGTTCATGGCAGGCCGCCAGCGGCGTAGGAATACCGAAATGCTGCATCAATCGCTGGGAATGGCGAGTATCTTCGGCCGCGATCAAGGCGACCTCGCGCAGGATCTTCAGCGCACGCGCACTGATATCGTCCAGGTTGCCGATGGGCGTCGCCACCACATAAAGCGAGCCAGCAGCGGAATTCAAAGCACCTGGAGCAGTCAAAGCGCACACCTCATGATCGGTAAAAGGCGACATTGTAGCGCGTGCGATACGCCTTGCCCTCCCCGGGTTTTCCAGCCTTTTGTGCAGCGCTGCAACATTTGCACGAGCTAAATTGATCGATTCACGCCAGTAACATCGCGCCCCGGCCAGTGCTTGGGTACAATTCCACGCTAATTTGATCGAGTATCAGGAACACTTACATGATCGCTTGCCTGCGGCTGCTTACTGCCCTCTGCCTCGCTGCCTTGCTGGCGGCTTGCGCCAGCTCGCCCTCTTCCAGCCTTGGCGAACTTCCACGGACCCCGGACGCCAGTATCGAGCAACTGCTCGAACAGGCCACTAAAAGCAAAGATCCGGAAAAAGCCGCCCTATTGCGCTTGAGCGCAGCAGACCTGGCTTATCGTCAGGGCAATGCCGGCCAGTCCGCGCAAATCCTGCAACAGGTCCCGGTGGAACAACTCAAGCCTGGCCAACAAGTCTTCGCCAGCACCCTGGCGGCTGAACTGGCCATGGCCCGCAATCAGCCCAAAGCGGCGCTGACTGCCCTGAGCCATCCGAGCCTGCAACGCCTGGGCGAACTGCCCGTCGAACAACAAGTTCGCACCGGCACCGTACATGCCCGCGCCCTTGAGGCCGACGGCCAGACCCTGGCCGCCGCACGGGAGCGCATCTTTATTGCCCCGATGCTTGAAGGTGAAGCAGCCAGCAAAAACCACGAAGCGATCTGGACCTTGATCGCTTCGCTGCCGACCGATCAATTGCAGCCGACTACCGACGACGACCTCGGCGGCTGGATACGTCTGGCGCTGGCAGTGAAAACAGCCGGCACCCTGGAACAGCAGCAAGCGGCGATCGACAACTGGCGCGAAAAGAATCCAAAGCACCCGGCTGCCATCCAGCTGCCGCTGCCACTGACCAAACTCAAGGAGCTGGCCAGCCAGCCCCTGAGCAAGATCGCCCTGCTACTGCCGCAAGACGGCCCACTGGGTTCGGTTGGCAGAGCACTACGCGAAGGCTTCATGGCCGCTCACTACCAGGCGCAACAAGCCGGGCAGAAGCCGCCAGCCATCGAGTTCTATGACAGCTCGCGCCTGACCTCCCTCGACGAGTTCTATCGCAAGGCCCAGGCTGATGGCGTGCAACTGGTTGTCGGCCCGCTGGAGAAGCCGCTGGTCAAACAGCTCAGCGCACGCCCACAACTGCCGATCACCACCCTGGCGCTGAACTACAGCGAAGGCGAACAAGGTCCGGCCCAACTGTTTCAGTTCGGCCTTGCTGCTGAAGATGAAGCCCGCGAAGTGTCCCGTCGTGCGCGCGCCGATGGCCTGCACCGCGCCGCCATCATGGTGCCGAAAGGCGAATGGGGTGATCGCGTACTCCGGGCGTTCAGCCAGGACTGGCAAGCCAACGGTGGCAGCATCGTCGCCACCGAACGCGTCGACCAGCCAGTGCAACTGGCCCAGCAGATTGCCGACATGTTCCAGCTGCGCCAGAGCGAAGGCCGCGCCAAGAGCCTGCAAAGCACCGTTGGCTCGCAGGTTGCCGCACAACCTTCGCGTCGCCAGGACATCGAGTTCATCTTCCTGGCCGCGACGCCGCAACAGGCTCAGCAGATCAAACCGACCCTGAACTTCCAGTACGCGGGTGACGTGCCGGTTTATGCCACCTCCCACGTGTTCAGCGCCAGCGGCGATCAGAACCAGTACAACGACATGAACGGTATTCGCTTCTGCGAAACCCCATGGTTGCTGGATGCCAACGACCCGCTGCGTAAACAAGTCACTGCACAATGGCCACAAGCCGGTGGCAGCCTGGGCCGTCTGTATGCGATGGGCGTTGACGCCTATCGTCTGGCACCGCGCCTGGGGCAACTCAAGGCCTTGCCGGACAGCCGCATCCAGGGTCAATCGGGCAGCCTGGGCATGACTCAGAATCAACGGGTCGAGCGTCAGTTGCCATGGGCAGAGTTCACCAACGGTCAGATTCAACGCCTGCCGGATACCTCGCGCTGATGCCTGACAGGTCACGCCAGCAAAGCGGTAAAGATGCCGAGCGTCATGCGCTCGAGCATCTTCAACAACAAGGTCTGCGCCTGCTGGCGCAGAACTGGTTGTGTAAACGCGGCGAGCTTGATCTGGTCATGCTTGATGGCGATACAGTAGTATTCGTCGAAGTCCGCTACAGAAAAAACACCCAATGGGGTGGCGCGCTCGATAGCATCGATGGGCGCAAACGGCAGAAACTGATTTTCGCCGCGCAGTATTTTCTTCAGCGCGAGTCGCGTTGGGCCAATTCCCCCTGCCGCTTCGACGTGGTTGCCATCGACAGCAACCTTGATCAGTTGAACTGGTTGCAGAATGCCTTCGACAGCTGATCGCGTGCGCCCCGAACCGGACACCTTCACCCAACACTTTTGCTCTTTGCTTTGCGGGCTGCACATTCATGTGCCGAGTAGCCGCGCTAATTAAGGTCACACAGATGGACATGCAATCGCGAATTCGCCAGCTTTTTCAGGCCAGTATCGACACCAAGCAACAGGCGATGGACGTACTTGCACCGCACATCGAGCAAGCCAGCCAGGTCATGGTCAACGCCCTGCTCAACGAGGGCAAAATGCTGTCCTGCGGCAACGGCGGTTCCGCCGGTGACGCACAGCACTTCTCGTCCGAGCTGCTCAACCGCTTCGAGCGCGAGCGCCCGAGCCTGCCCGCCATCGCGCTGACCACCGACAGCTCGACGATCACCTCGATCGCCAACGATTACAGCTACAACGAAATCTTCTCCAAACAGATTCGTGCCCTCGGCCAGCCGGGTGATGTTTTGCTGGCGATTTCCACCAGCGGCAACTCGGCAAACATAATTCAAGCGATCCAGGCCGCACATGATCGCGAAATGATTGTCGTAGCATTGACCGGTCGTGATGGCGGCGGCATGGCGTCACTGCTTTTGCCTGAGGACGTCGAGATTCGCGTACCGGCCAACGTCACCGCACGTATTCAGGAAGTCCACCTGCTGGCGATCCATTGCCTTTGCGATTTGATCGACAGCCAACTGTTCGGGAGTGAAGAATGACCCCTAATCGCCTAGGCCTTCTGGCCTTGACCCTGTGTCTTGGCATCAGCGGCTGCACCTCGGTGGTTAACGCCAGCCGTGAAGCGCCGATCGATGATGACCGCGGCACCCGCACCTTCGGTAGCAAGATCGACGACTCCCTGATCGAAACCAAGGCCGGTGTAAACATCGCCAAGGCCGATCCAGACCTGGACAACAATTCGCACATCGTCGTCACCAGCTTCAACGGCGTGGTGTTGCTCGCCGGGCAAACCCCTCGCGCCGACCTCAAGGCCAAGGCCGAACAGGTTGCCTCGGCCGTTCAGCGGGTAAAGAAGGTGCACAACGAGCTGCAAGTACTGGCGCCCTCCTCGCTGCTGGCGCGCCAGAACGACACCTGGCTAACCACCAAGATCAAGACCCAGATGCTCACCGACGCCTCCATCCCGGGGTCGCGCATCAAGGTTGTTACCGAAAACGGCATCGTCTATTTGCTAGGTCTTCTGACCAAGCAGGAAGCAGCCCAGGCGACCAACCTGGTACAAGGCGTTTCCGGCGTGCAGAAGATCGTGAAGTTGTTTGAGTACATCGACTGATACTTGCTTACCGGCGATGGCGTCCTCGAGATCGCCACCGTTCTGTAGGAGCACAGCTTGCTGGCGATGGCGCCCTTGAGATCGCCTTCGCCGGCAAGCCTGGCTCCTACAGAAGTAATAAAAAGGCGATCCTTTCGGATCGCCTTTTTTTACTTCACCACCTTCAAACTCGGTCGACCGCTGGGACGCGGCGGCTCGCTGTCGGGTGGCGGAACATCATCATCCGGCTCGATATCTTCCTCGTCTTCCAGAGGCGATTCCATATCGAACACCATGCCCTGACCGTTCTCCCGAGCGTAAATGCCCAGGATCGATGCGATAGGCACGTACAGGGTGTGCGGCACGCCACCGAAGCGCCCCTCGAAACTGACTGCCTCGTTGTCCATGTGCAGATGACGCACGGCTGCCGGGGAAACGTTCAGGACAATCTGTCCGTCACTGGCAAAACCCTGAGGCACCTGCACCGATGGATACTCGGAATTAACCAGCATGTGCGGGGTGCAATCGTTGTCCACAATCCACTCGTAGAGCGCGCGGACCAGATAAGGTCGACTGGAGTTCATAGCGGCTCCTTAAGCCTTAGCGCATATCGCGTTCGACACCAGACAGACTCGCCTGGAAAGCCTCACGCGCAAACGAGCGCTCCATATAATCAAGCAGCGGCTTGGCAGGCCGCGGCAGTTCAATACCCAGAATCGGCAATCGCCAGAGTATTGGTAATAGGCAGCAATCCACCAGACTTTGTTCCTCACTGAGGAAAAACGGCTTGTCGGCAAACAACGGCGACACGCCTGTCAGGCTTTCGCGCAGCTCTTTACGAGCCACGACACGGGCTGCTTCCTTGGTCCGCGAATCCAGAATCAAATCCACCAGACCACACCAGTCACGTTGAATGCGATGAATCAGCAGACGACTGTTGGCACGCGCCACAGGATAAACCGGCAGCAATGGCGGGTGCGGGTAACGCTCATCCAGATATTCCATCACCACGGTCGACTCCCACAACGCCAGGTCACGATCGACCAGGGTGGGTAGACTTCCGTAAGGGTTCACCTCAATCAGTTTAGGCGGCTGGCGACCAGCTTCCACGTAAATGATCTCGGCGCTGACACCCTTCTCTGCAAGTACGATGCGCACTCGGTGGGAATAGTGGTCGGCGGGGTCGGAGTAACAGGCCAACCGATTGGTCACGCCCATGGCGGTCCTCCTCGCTTGTTGAAATTATCGGAAACGGAAAAACACGCGCGCCCAGAGGGCGCCTCCCGTAACGCCTGGATCACCAGACTCGTTACACCTTCAGAGACGCCCCTGGGCGCGCGCGATTAACAGCAATGGCTTACAGCTTTATCAATGGACGTCTTTCCAGTATTCACGCTTGAGCAAGTAAGCGAATACGAAGAAGAACGCCAGGTACAGCAACACATAGGTACCGATGCGCTGATGCTGCAGCTTCACCGGGTTGGCCGAGTAGGCCAGGAAGGTCACCAGGTTCTTGACCTTCTCGTCGAACTGCTCTTCGTTCAGCGTGCCGGTTTTCGGCAATACAGTCAGCTGATCGCAGGCTTCATGGGTCAAAGCGGTGCCGGTCAGCGGATCGTATTGCTTCTTGCCGTCTTCGACGATTTGAACTTGCTTACAGCCTACCACCTGACGACCCTGTAGGCCGACCAGAACGTTAGGCATGCCGACGTTCGGGAACACCTTGTTGTTCACGCCCCAAGGACGCGACGGGTCTTCATAGAACGAACGCAGGTAGCCGTAGAGCCAGTCTGTGCCACGAACACGAGCCACCAACGTCAGGTCGGGCGGCGCCGCACCGAACCATGTCTTGGCGTCAGCCGGCTGCATGCCGATGTTCATGTGGTCACCGATCTTGGCGCCGGTGAACACCAGCTTCTCAAGCATCAGCTCGTGAGGAATCCCTAGGTCATCGGCAACACGCTCGTAGCGCTGGAACTTGGCGCTGTGGCAGCCCATGCAATAGTTGGCGAACGTACGTGCGCCGTCCTGCATGGCAGCCTTGTCAGAAACGTCGATATCGACCTTTTCCAGCTCCGGGCCACTCGATGTCGATGCGAAAGACAGTACAGGCATCGCCGCAAGAATCAGTACAGCAAATAGCTTTTTCATCAGCCAGTCACCCTTTCCGGAACCGGTTTGGTCTTCTCGAGCCTGGTGTAGAACGGCATCAGAATGAAGTAGGCGAAGTACAGGAAGGTACATACCTGCGACAGCAACGTACGGCCTGGCGTTGGCGCCAGAACACCCAACACACCCAGGATCACGAACGAGATGCAGAACACCCAGAGCCAGATCTTGCTCAGCCAGCCTTTGTAGCGCATCGACTTGACCGGGCTGCGATCCAGCCATGGCAGGACGAACAGCACAGCGATGGCCGCGCCCATGGCGATTACGCCCAGGAGCTTGTCCGGAACCGCCCGCAGAATCGCGTAGAACGGTGTGAAGTACCAGACCGGAGCGATGTGCTCAGGGGTCTTGAAGGCGTTCGCCACTTCAAAGTTCGGCTTCTCGAGGAAGTAGCCGCCCATTTCCGGGAAGAAGAATACGATCGAGCAGAAGATGAACAGGAACACCACCACGCCGACGATATCTTTCACGGTGTAGTACGGGTGGAAGGCAATGCCGTCCAGCGGTACGCCGTTTTCGTCTTTGTGCTTCTTGATGTCGACGCCATCCGGGTTGTTCGAACCGACTTCGTGCAGCGCCAGAATGTGCACCACCACCAGACCGAGGATCACGATCGGCAGCGCAACCACATGCAAGGCGAAGAAGCGGTTCAGGGTAATACCGGAAATCAGGTAGTCACCACGAATCCACTGGGTCAGGTCGTTACCGATGACTGGGATCGCACCGAACAGCGAGATGATCACCTGGGCGCCCCAGTAGGACATCTGGCCCCACGGCAGCAGATAACCCATGAAGGCCTCAGCCATCAACGCCAGGTAGATCAGCATGCCGAACACCCACACCAGCTCACGCGGCTTCTGGTACGAACCGTAAAGCAGGCCACGGAACATATGCAGGTAAACGACGATGAAGAACATCGAAGCACCGACTGCGTGCAACATGCGCAGGATCGAGCCGTGCTCGACGTCGCGCATGATGTACTCGACGGAAGCAAACGCTTCTTCCGCCGACGGGGTGTAGCTCATGGTCAGCCAGACACCGGTAACGATCTGGTTGACCAGAACGAGCAGCGCCAGGGAGCCAAAGAAATAGAAGAAGTTGAAGTTCTTCGGGGCGTAGTACTTGCTGAGATGGTCTTCCCACATTTTGGTCGCGGGGAAGCGCGCATCAACCCAATCCATGAACTTGCTCATCACGCTTTCTCCGTATCGACGCCAATGACAATGACGTCATCGGTCTCATAGGAATGCGGGGGAACTGGCAGGTTCAAAGGCGCAGGTTGCGACTTGTAGACGCGGCCAGCCAAATCGTAATGGGAACCGTGGCAAGGGCAGAAATAACCACCTACCCAATCCTTGCCCAGGTCGGCAGGCGCCACTTCCGGGCGGAAGGTCGGAGAGCAACCCAGGTGAGTGCAGATACCGATCAGCAGCAGAACTTCTGGCTTGATCGAACGCGTCTCCGGGTCGACATAGGTCGGTTGCGTAGAGTTCTTGGAGGTCGGGTCAGACAGCTGGCCCTCGATCTTTTTCAGATTCCCCAGGATTTCCTCCGTACGGCGGACAATGAACACCGGCTGGCCGCGCCACTCAGCAATCATTTGCTGACCTGGCTCGATTTTGCTGACATTCACTTTCACCGGTGCACCTGCAGCTTTCGCCTTGGCACTGGGAAACCATGACCCCACGAACGGGACCGCAGCCCCCACCGCTCCTGCAGCACCCACCACGGATGTGGCTGCTACCAAGAAGCGACGCCGGCCTGCATTCACGCCGTCATTGCTCATTCAGTCCTCTCCCATCAGCTTTGTGGCCTGTTAAATCAGGCGTCTACTAAGTAAAAATCTGAACTTATAAAAATTTTGCCGAATGGTAATGAAAAGCCCCAATTCTGACAAGGTAATTACCGAGGGGCTCCACTGCCAAGCCTTGCAGTATAGGGCTTCTGCGGATGTGGCAAGTTGTCACAGCGCAATTCACTGATAAATCGCGCCCATAAAAAAACGCCCAGCTTCGCGAGGAAACTGGGCGTTCTTTTTGAACGCGAAAGCGAATTAACGCTTCGAGTACTGCGGACGCTTACGCGCTTTACGCAGACCAACTTTCTTACGTTCAACTTCACGAGCATCGCGAGTAACGAAGCCAGCTTTGCGCAGAGCGCCACGCAGGGTTTCGTCGTACTGCATCAGTGCGCGAGTGATACCGTGGCGGATTGCGCCAGCTTGACCACTTACACCACCGCCGATCACGGTGACGTAGATGTCGAACTTCTCGACAGTCTCAGTCAATTCCAGCGGCTGACGAACTACCATGCGGGCAGTTTCGCGGCCGAAGAAATTATCCAGCGAACGGTTGTTGATGGAGATGTTACCAGTACCCGGACGCAGGAAAACGCGTGCGGTTGCGGTCTTGCGACGGCCAGTGCCGTAATTTTGAGTCGCCGACATAATGAACTATTCCGTTAAAACTTCAGTTCTTGGGGCTGCTGAGCAGTATGAGGGTGTACAGCGCCCGCATAGACTTTCAGCTTACGATACATGTCGCGACCCAGCGGGTTCTTAGGCAGCATGCCTTTGACCGCGGTCTCGATCACGCGCTCAGGGGCTTTAGCGATCAGCTTTTCGAAGTTGATCGACTTGATGCCGCCCGGGAAACCGGAGTGGGAGTAGTAGATTTTGTCGGTGGTTTTAGCACCGGTTACACGAATCTGCTCGGCATTGATAACGACGATGTAATCGCCGGTGTCAACGTGAGGAGTGTACTCAGCTTTATGCTTGCCACGCAGACGGCTCGCGATTTCGGTGGCCAGACGACCCAGGGTCTGACCTGCAGCGTCGACGACAAACCAGTCGCGCTGTACTGTTTCCGGTTTAGCAGTAAAAGTTTTCATTCTTTATAGCCTCAGGGGCCGCCCTGTAAATTAGACGGCGGATCTTACTGAATAGTGCGTACTTTGACAAGTCAAAGGCAGCCGGATACAGACGCTTTCGGGGGCTCGGGTCGGCGCGTCCGTTCAACGGCAAGATTCTTCGGCGGCGGCGCATCACTTCCACTGCAGAAAGAGGTGCGCAATTATGCAGATTGCGAAAAATATTTCAACCTGCTTTTATGATTGTTTTGCCCAAGGAGCACCCGATGGACTATCGCCAGCTAGGCCGTACCGATCTGAACGTGAGTGCAATCTGCCTCGGCACCATGACCTGGGGTGAGCAAAACAGCGAGGCTGAAGCCTTCGCCCAGATCGAACGGGCCAAGAGCGCCGGGATCAATTTCATCGACACTGCCGAAATGTACCCGGTGCCGCCCAAGGCCGAAACCTACGCCACCACCGAGCGCTACATCGGCAATTACTTTAAAAGTCGTGGCGATCGCGCCGACTGGATCCTGGCGAGCAAGATCGCCGGCCCCGGCAACACCATCGACTACATCCGCGACAAAAACCTCAAGCACAACCGCGAGCACATCGTCCAGGCCGTGGATGCGAGCCTCAAACGCTTGCAGACCGACTACATCGACCTCTATCAGTTGCACTGGCCAGAACGCAGCACCAATTTCTTCGGGCAACTGGGCTACAAGCACACGAGCGAAGTCAACCTCACGCCGCTGGAAGACACCCTCCAAGCACTGGACGAACAGGTCAAGGCCGGCAAGATCCGCCACATCGGCCTGTCCAACGAAACGCCATGGGGCACCATGCGTTTCCTCGCCCTGGCCGAAGCCCGTGGCTGGCCGCGCGCGGTGTCGATCCAGAACCCGTACAACCTGCTCAACCGCAGCTTCGAAGTCGGTCTGGCGGAAATCGCTATCCGCGAACAGTGCGGCCTGCTCGCCTATTCGCCGCTGGCGTTCGGTTTCCTCTCGGGCAAATACGAAGGTGGCGCGCGTCCGCCCAAAGGTCGCCTGAGCCTCTACAGCCGCTTCAGCCGCTATTTCAATCCGCAATCGGAAGCGGCGTGCAGCCGATATGTGGCACTGGCTCGTGAACACGGCCTGGATCCGGCGCAGATGGCACTGGCATTCGTCACCCAGCAACCGTTCGTCACCAGCAACATCATTGGCGCCACCACGCTTGAGCAACTGGACAGCAACATTGCCAGCTTCGAGCTGAAACTTTCCGACGAAGTGTTGGCTGGGATCGAGGCGATTCACCAGGATCATCCGAATCCTGCACCTTGATTGATTCATAGGCCCAATCGCGAGCAGGCTCGCTCCCACATGGATCCGTGCCGATCACAAAATGGTGGTCGGACATAAATCCAGTGTGGGAGCGAGCCTGCTCGCGATAGCGGTCTGACAATCACTGCCGCATCAAAGCGACCGCGCAATAATCTCCTTCATGATCTCATTGGTCCCGGCATAGATCCGCTGCACTCGCGCATCCGCCCACGCCCGGGCGATAGGGTATTCCCACATGAACCCGTAGCCACCATGCAACTGCACGCATTCATCGAGCACCTTGCATTGCAGGTCGGTGCCCCAGTACTTGGCCATCGCCGCAGTCGGCACGTCGAGCTTGCCTTGCAGATGCAGTTCCAGGCAGCGATCGACGAAAACCCTGCCGATCTGGATTTCGGTCGCCATTTCAGCGAGTTTGAAGCGGGTGTTCTGGAAGTCGGCGATAGCCTTGCCGAAAGCCTTGCGCTCACGGGTGTAATCCAGCGTCCATTGCAACGCTGCTTCGGCTGACGCCAAGCCACCTACCGCGACCGTCAGACGCTCCTGCGGCAGTTCCTGCATCAGGTAAGCGAAGCCCATCCCGGCCTGGCCCAGCAGGTTTTCCTTCGGCACCCGAACGTCCTGGAAGAACAGCTCCGAGGTGTCCTGAGCCTTCATACCGACCTTTTCCAGACGCTTGCCTTTGGCGAAGCCCGGCGTATTGGCCTCTACCAGAAACAGACTGGTCCCCTTCGCCCCCGCCTTCGGATCGGTCTTGGCCACGACGATCACCAGGTCCGCCAGAAAGCCATTGGTGATGAAGGTCTTCGAACCGTTGATCACGTATTCGTCGCCATCCAGCACGGCAGTGGTTTTCACTCCTTGCAGGTCGGAACCGGCACCCGGCTCGGTCATGGCAATCGCGGTGACCATCTCGCCAGACACCAGTTTGGGCAGGTATTTGTGTTTCAGCGCTTCACTGCCGTAATGCAGGATGTAAGGGGCAACAATGTCCGAATGAAGTGAAAAACCGATGCCGGTCAGACCCTGGCGGCCGACCTCTTCGATCACCACCGCACTGTAGAGAAAGTCCGCCCCCAGCCCGCCGTATTCTTCCGGCAAATGCGAACAGAGCATCCCCGCCTCCCCCGCCTTGTTCCAGAGTTTGCGGTCGATATAGCCTTGTTTTTCCCATTGTCCATGGAACGGCACGGCCTCTTTTTCGAGGAACGTTCGCACGCTGTCGCGAAAAAGTTCGTGCTCGGAGCTGAACAAGGTTCTGGGGATCATGCGGCACCTGTGGTTATTGTTAGCCGGAATTGACCTTTAGAGACTAAGCCTCGCTTCCGATACAGGACACTGGACACATCCGACAAAAAATAAGACGATCCAGCCGTCTGGTGACCACTTTCCCCTATAAGAATAAAGTTGAATTATGTCTAACCAAGTCTCCACGCCCTTACGGCGCGTCAGCATCCTGGCTATCGACCGGGTTTTCGCTTCCACCCTCATGCAAGCCAAGGATTTCTTCCATCTGGCCAGCCTGCGCTATGGCAAACAACTGGGCCACGGCCTGACACCGGCGTTTGAAACCCGGCTGGTCAGCCCCGACGGCAAACCGGTGAACAGCTTCAGCGACGTGATCATGCCGGTAGACGGCGGCCTGGAAAATGCTGACGTCATTATCCTTCCCGCCTTCTGGGACGATTTCGACACCCTCTGCAAACGTTATCCACAGGTCCTGCCGTGGCTGCGCCAGCAGCATGCTCGCGGTGCCGTGTTGTGTGGCGAGGCCACCGGCGTGTTCTGGCTGGCCGAGGCCGGATTGCTCGATGGCAAGGAAGCGACGACCTACTGGCGTTTCTTCAATGCGTTTGCCGAGCGCTTCCCTCAGGTTCAGCTCAATCAGGACAAACACCTGACCGACGCCGACAACCTGTATTGCGCCGGCACCACCACCTCGGCCTGCGACCTCTACATCTACCTGATCGAGCGCTTTTGCGGCGCCAACGTGGCCCAGGCCGTGGCCCGCGACATTCTTTACGAAGTGCAACGCAACTATGCACCGGGACGGATCGGTTTCGGCGGGCAGAAGCTGCACCAGGACGTGATCATCCTGCAGATCCAGCATTGGCTCGAAGAACACTTCGCCGACAAGTTCCGCTTCGAAGACGTGGCCCGCGAGCACGGCATGAGCATCCGCAACTTCATGCGTCGCTTCCAGACCGCCACCGGCGACAAACCGCTGCATTACCTGCAGCGACTGCGCATCGAGACGGCCAAGGGCTTGTTGTCCGGCAGTCGCAAGAGCATCAAGACCATCAGCTATGAAGTTGGTTACGACGACGCGAGCTTCTTCGCCCGACTGTTCCGCCAGCACACGGAGTTGTCGCCGAACCAGTATCGGCAGCAGTTTCAGCAAGCGGCTTAAGGACTGGACGCAAATCAAATGTGGAGGCGAGCCTGCTTTCCTTCGCGAGCAGGCTCGCTCCACATTAAATGTGCGTGCACAGGTTTTTCTGCTATGCATTTTCCTACGCAAAAAGCGGAATACAGAGCGCCAGAGCATTCGACTCTGCTCACAGACACCGTCCCTTAAAAACGTCAACATCGCTCCCTGAAAACACCATCAGGGAAGATCAACAGTGACCATCGGATCAAGCTACAACTACCCGTCATTCGTAGCAAAGGAAGCCGTTCGAACCAAGCGCTCGGCTGAAAGCAAATGGGCGACTCGCTTTCCGAATCCACCCGACTTGTGCTTCGACTATCGAGCATTGGTTGAACAGGAAAACGGCATCGCCAAGGCAACTGACCCACAACATAAAATTTGCATTATTGGCGCCGGTGTCACCGGACTGACTGCCGCCAGAGAACTTTATCGTTGCGGGTTCACCCACATCACCCTCATAGAACAATCCAGACGCATCGGTGGCAGGCACCTGACCGTTCCTGGAAGCCCGCACTCGCCGATGAGCCATACACCGTTTGAAATGGGGGCCATGCGCATGCCCTTCTTCAACCGGGCGGACGAGCCACCGACAGAGGGCCGGTCACTGATGGCTTACTACGCCAAGGCGTTCGACCTGGCGTTTTCGGATTTTGCCAATCCCGGAAGCCAGTGGGTCACCTCGACCGGCATCTATCTGCGAGAAGGCAGCATGTGCGGCGGACCGACTCCGCAGATGCTGATCTGGAAAAATGAAGATGGCCAGACACCACCTCCCGGAGAAGAACTGCAAAAAGTTTATGCAAAGTGGAAAGCCTTTGCCGATCGCATGACCCGGCACGTCGCAGAGGTTTATGCCAGCCAGGAATGGGAAGCCATGTGGGCCGCTATCGTTGAAAAATACGAGAGCGTTTCGTTTCGCGATCTGGTCAGCATGCCCGCTCTGCAAGCCTGGGATGAACGTTCACCGGGGGACTTTGGCGGAATGGGAATGTCCGCACAGGAGTCCGCGATTTTCTATGCCATTGGCATCGGCGACGGTAGCTGGGGTGCCTTTTACGATGTCTGCTCCCTTTACCCCCTGCGCACTGCCATTTTTGGATTCAGTAGCCAACTGCAATTGATCCATGGTCGGGTGGACTCAACTGGCGATCCGATAGATTCACCCTACCTGCACAACGAAGCCGTTTTTGACTCGACGGGGCTGAGTTTCGACAGACCCCGCTACATCGGGCTCTCTGCACTGGACGAATGCCTACTGTTCATGAAAACCGACGAAACCGGAAAGTCCTTCTACGAACACTGCCGGGAAAGGAACAACGGTTTGCTCACGGACTCCTCCGTTACAAAACTTCAAAAACTGACGAACCAGAAAACACGCGTCTACTACAACTGGAAACACAGCCAACCCGAGCAAATCCAGGAGCACTTCGATGACTTTGATTCGGTCATCATGACTCTTCCCTCGTGGCTGATAGAAACTCGCATCAAACTTGAAAACTTCACTCCACAGATGCTGCCGTTCGAGACGATCAATGCCTACAAAACCGCGCATTGGGAAACCAGTTGCAAAGTCTTCGCACCGTTAAAAAAATCATTCCTTTCAAAAAACAGCAAAATCCCGCAAGCCATCGTCACTGACAGTTTCATTCATGACGTCTACACCTATCGCTACAACGATAACTATAGCTATGACTGCATCCTTTTAAGTTACACATGGGAGGATGACGCCACCAAACTGGCCTCATTCACAGACAAGGAATTGGTGTACAAGTGCGCCAAAGAGCTGGACCGGATCCTCATGAATTCCGCCAACATCCAGGAGAAAATCTCTTCGTATATTGGCCTTGATCAAGCCGTGGTCCAACGTTGGATGACCGATAAAAATGCGTTGGGTTGCGCAAAGTTATACCGACCTGGCACCTACTACGACGCCGTGAGCCTGATGAAGTACAACCGGGACTTCGCGCATGTTTCAGGTCTGTATTTTTCCGGGGAGTCATTTTCAGTCGATGCCGGCTGGACCGAGCCATGCTTTCGGGGCGCCGTCGATGCGGTCATCCATATCTGCAACAAAACTGCCGCGGCCTTCCAAGGCGGTTTTTCCATGAGCGACTACCCGCACTATAACGTCGGAACCTGATCCCCCCTTCAGAGCCATGCACGGCGTGCATTGGCTCTGTCTTCGCTCCCACAAACCAAGCGCCCCGCCCTTTCATCTTGGGATACGGACTACACACTAAACGGAAATGGCTGACTTACGCCCTCGCGCCGATTCGACTCTTATGAATACGCAATTAAACAGCGTGAATAACAATAAAAAAGAGGTCATCGGAAATGAGCGAGCCAACAAGCCCTGTTCGTGTAGCAGTCGTGCAATTCGATCCACAAGTCGGCATGAAAAATCAGGAAACAAATCTACGTCGTAGCCTGGAATTGGCTCTGGAAGCGGCAAATGATGGTGCGAATCTCATTGTCCTGCCTGAGCTTTCAAGCACAGGTTATTTCTTCAGCAACCGACAGGATGCGTTCGAGCATTCGGAGGAGGTTCCTGGCGGGCCGAGCGTGCAGAGCTGGATGGACTTTGCCCGTCAGCACAAGGTTTATCTGGTCGCCGGTTTGACAGAACGCGACGGCATGCGCCTGTTCAACACCGGCGTTCTGGTCGGACCTGACGGCTTTATCGGCAAATATCGAAAAGCTCATTTATGGAATATGGAGAAACTGTGGTTCACGCCGGGCGATCTGGGCTTCCCGGTTTTCGACACCCCAATCGGTCGCATAGGGTTGTTGATCTGCTGGGACATCTGGTTCCCGGAAGTACCGCGCATTTTGAGTCAGCAAGGCGCCGACATCATTTGCAGCCTGAACAACTGGGTCTGGACCCCGCCGCCCCTATTCGATGACGCCGGCAAGTGCATGGCGTCGTACCTGACTATGACGGCTGCTCACGTCAACAATGTATTTATTGCGGCCGCAAGCCGGATCGGCGAAGAGCGAGGTGCACGTTACCTGGGCTGCTCGCTGATCGCGGGCACCAATGGCTGGCCGATTGGCCAGGTAGCTTCAGCGGACAAGCAGGAAATCCTGTTTGCCGACATCGACCTGACCAGCTCGCGCAGCGCGCCCATCTGGAACAACCTGAACGATTTGCATCGCGATCGTCGAACCGATCTCTACGATCAAATGCTCGGTTACACCCTGCACCCTTGTCTGCCGCGCTGATAAGGGGGCATGACTGATGGAAACCACAAACGAAAAACCGAAAAACCGGCTTGCCGCCAGATCGACGCTGGATATAACGATCATCTGGCTGATGCTCGGCACGACTCTGTTGATCATCTGGCTCTCATTCACCTACCGGACATCCTGGTCAGCCCATTGGCCAGACTACAGTCACATGGTATCGAGCCTCCCGGAGCCCAGTGCCTGGCTGCGTTGGGTCTTGGGAGACATCAGCGAGGTAGCGTTCTACAAACATGAGTTCGCTTCGATCGGGCTGCTCGCAGGCGCTTACCTGGCCTACTGGGCGAATCGAACGGGAAAAACCTGGCAAGGTTTTACCATTTGCTACGGCAGCGGATTATGGTCATGGCTCGTCACCAGCTCGTTGCTGGGCCTGTTGTTGAGCAACCTGCTATGGGGCTGGACGGTCACGGCCACCAGTTGGCAACCCACGTTTGCAGCCTTTGTTTCATTGCCGGCGGCAATGGTGCTGATGTTTGGCGGCGGCTGGAAGGTCACGATCAATGGCGCAATCATGGGCGCCGTCTTCGTCACCCCGATGTGCTTGCTGATCGTCAATTACGTCTGCAATCCCCTCGGATTGCCGGCTGTGATCGGCAATGTCACGGGCATGGCGGTCGCCAGTGTCGGCGCTTTTCTGCTCTGCCGTTACCTGCCGAGCCTGGTGAAGTCCGACCCATCCAAGAAACCGTCCGCCCCTGTGCTCGCACCCGCCATTACCAAAACGCCTGATTATGGTGTCATTTGGAGCCTTCGCCGGGTGTTGGCCGACTTTTCGGAAGCGCCGTTCTTTGGCAATGAATGGGCCAGTCTCGGCTTGATAGCGGGTGCCTTGCTGGCTTACACCTTGAACCCGACAAGCCCGGTGTACGGCTCGGGCTTGCTGCCGCAACTGATCGCCGCGCAGGCGTTGACCTCGGCGCTAGGGGTGGTGATCTGGCGTCGGCAATGGATATTGCACGGCTGGTATCCGACCTACGTTCCGTTGGTGTCAGTCGTGCCGGCGGCCGTTCTGACGTATGGGGGCAGCTGGCAGGTCATCGCCTCAAGCGCATTGCTCGGAGCACTGATTGCGCCACCGCTGGCGTGCGCAATTGCCAAGCGGTTGCCGGCCGACATGCATGGCTTCATCGGCAATGTACTGGCCATGGCCATCAGCACGTTACTGATCATTCCGTTTATCGGGCTGCTGATAGCCAGCTGACGAACGTCGCGATTGGGCTGTATCACGGACCAGCTCCGGATACAGCAACTTCTCATCACAAGCAAATGAGGTATCACATGGACCTGCCCAAACTCGCCATCGCGGCGCTCGGCGGCACCGTGAGCATGCAAGCCTGCAACGCCGGCGAAGGGGTAATCCCGACCGTCAGCGGCGAAACCCTGCTGGCCTCGGTACCAGAGTTGACGACGCTGGCACGGGTCACCGTAGAAACGCTCGGACTGTTGCCCAGTGCTTCACTGGATTTCGGGTTCTTGCTGAGCGCCCTTTCCTGGGCGAATGCTCAAATCATGCAAGGTGCGGCAGGTATTGTCATCACTCAAGGCACGGACACTCTCGAAGAAACAGCTACATTTTTCGACTATTTGTGGGACCACGACGAGCCGTTGGTCCTTACCGGCGCCATGCGTTCGGCAAATCAGGCAGGGGCCGATGGTCCGGCGAATCTACTGGATGCTTGCCGGGTCGCACTGGCTGAAAACAGCCGTCAACGAGGCGTTCAAGTGGTGATGAACGGGCAGATTCATTCAGCCAACGCCGTCCGCAAAACTGATTCATTGGCATTGCAGGCATTTTCCTCCCCTATTGTTGGTCCTGCCGGCTTGCTGATGGAAAACACTGTCAACTATCCGCACTTGCCGGTTCAGCGCAGGGTTCTACCATTGCCTCAGTTGACCACACAGAAGATTGCCTTTCTGGAAGCGTCGCTTGGCGCCGATACCCTGTTACTCGAGAACATCCTCGAACTGGGCTACGACGGGCTTGTGATTGCGGGTTTCGGTGCAGGACACGTTTCCGGGGAATGGGCTGCTGCGATTGAAACCATTGCCAGAAAAATCCCTGTCATCGTCGCCACCCGGACGGGTTCCGGCAGCACGGCTCAATCGACCTACGGGTTTATTGGCAGCGAGATGGACCTGATCCGTAAAGGTGCATCGATGGCTGGATTTCTCTGTCCACGCAAAACCAGAATCCTGCTGTGGCTGCTCATTGGCTGCCAGCAACAAGATGAACTGGCGCGCTTTCTCGTTCAGAACTGACAAAACAGCGCACAAAAAAGGGCCTGCATTGCAGGCCCTTTTTATTTTCCGAAAAGTTCTACTTATTTTTGAATAGCTCTACGGCTTATGCGCCCGGGACAGAAATTCGTGTGACTGCATTTCCAGTAGGCGGCTAAGCGTGCGCTGGAACTCGAAGTTCAGGCGACCGCCGGTGTAGAGGTCTTTGAGCTCGACTTCGGCGGAAATGATCAGCTTCACGTTACGGTCGTAGAACTCGTCGACCATGTTGATAAAGCGGCGGGCGATGTCGTCGGTGGTGACGCTCATCTGCTCGACATTGCTGAGCAATACGGCGTGGAAGATTTTACCCAGTTCGATGTAATCGTTCTGGCTGCGTGGGCCGTCGCAGAGTTCGCGGAAGTCGAACCAGGCCACGTCATCGCAAGTGCGCACGGCACGGATTTCACGGTTCTCGATCACCAGCACGTCGTTCTCGATGGCTGCCGTGCATTCCGGCGTCAAGGCCCGGAAGCTCTTGCGCAGGCTTTCCTGGGCAGCATCATCCAGCGGAAAGTGGAACAGCTCCGCTTGCTCGAGGTGGCGCAGACGGTAATCGACGCCGCTGTCGACGTTGACGATCTCGGTGTTCTGCTTGATCAGCGCAATGGCCGGCAGGAAACGCGCACGCTGCAAGCCGTCCTTGTACAGGCCGTCCGGCACGATGTTCGACGTCGCGACCAGGGTCACGCCGTTCTTGAACAACTCTTCCATCAACGTGCCAAGGATCATCGCGTCGGTGATGTCGGAGACGAAGAACTCATCGAAACAAATCACTCGCGACTCGTCGGAGAAACGCTTGGCGATGATGGTCAGCGGGTTTTTCTCGCCGCCGAGGGTCTTCATCTCTTCATGCACGCGCTTCATGAAGCGGTGGAAGTGAGTGCGAGTCTTTTCCTTGAACGGCAGCGCTTCGAAGAAGGTATCGACCAGGTAAGTCTTGCCGCGACCAACGCCGCCCCAGAAGTACAGGCCCTTGACCGGCACCTGGTCTTTCTTGCCAAACAGTTTGCCGAGCAGGCCCGGCTTGTTCTGCGAGGCCGCGACCAGATCGTCGTACAGACGCTGCAAATGACGCACCGCCGTTTCCTGGGCAGCATCGTGGAAGAATTCCGGGCGTTTCAGATCAGCTTGATATCGTTCTAGGGGCGTCATAATTCGTTAGCAAGGCAACAAAAACGGGCCGTCACTGTAGCGACGGCCCGTGGGAATGGCAATCGGCCCTTGGTCGGACCGAGCCGTTGATTATTCCTGAACCGGTGTCAGGGCAATGCGCAAAGCACCGATGGCAGCATCGCGAGCAGCGCTGTCGGCGAAGGCCGGACTGTCGGCAACGCACTCGCCTTCCAGCCAGACGCTGAAGCTCAGGTCTTCACTGCGCACGTCCAAGGCTTGACCGGATTGCAGTTGCTTGGTCACTTGGCCTGCGGTTTTACCGTCGGCGAAGTTGCGCGACAGCAGCAGTTGTTCGCCATCGGCCGCCAGCAGACGGAAGCGAAAACTGCCGTCGTCTTCACGGAAGCTGACGAAGCGCGCGGCTTTCGCAGCCTTCTTCTTGGTGGTCGCTGCGACTTGGGTCTGAGCGACGAAAGAACGCAGGCCAACCGCCTCACGCAGTTCGTGGAGGAACGGCGTCGCCACCGAACGGGCCTTTTTGGCGCCGATCTGCAGCATGTCTTCCAGATCCGCCGGGCGTTCGATCAGCTGGTGATAACGCTCGCGGGATTCGCCCAATTCGCTGTCGAGCAGTTGGAACAGACGATTCTTCGCCTCGCCCCAACTTAGGCCCTGAAGCAATTCGCTGCGGAATTCGTCGGATTGTGCCGGCGTAGCGAAGGCCTGGAACAAGGTGAACAGGTGCGAATTGTCCGGATCCTTGGCTTCGCCCGGGGCACGGGAGTCGGTGACGATCCGCGAAATCGCGTCTTTCATCTCTTTGGCGCTGCTGAACAACGGAATGGTGTTGTCGTAGCTCTTCGACATCTTGCGACCGTCGAGCCCTGGCAAGGTGGCGACGCTCTCCTCGATCAGCGCTTCGGGCATGGTGAAAAACTCTTTGCCCTGGCCGAACAAGTGGTTGAAGCGCTGACCAATATCCCGCGCCATTTCCACGTGCTGGATCTGGTCACGACCGACCGGCACCTTGTGGGCGTTGAACATCAGAATGTCCGCAGCCATCAACACCGGGTAGCTGTACAGGCCCATGGTGATGCCGGCATCCGGGTCTTCGCCATTTTCGACGTTCTTGTCCACCGAGGCCTTGTAGGCGTGAGCGCGGTTGAGCAGGCCCTTGGCGGCCACGCAGGTCAGCAGCCAGGTCAGTTCAGGGATTTCCGGGATGTCGGACTGGCGATAGAACGTCACGCGGTCCACGTCCAGGCCACCGGCCAGCCAGGTCGCGGCGATTTCCAGACGCGAGCGCTGGATGCGCAGCGGGTCATCGCATTTGATCAGGGCGTGGTAGTCGGCCAGGAAGTAGAACGAATCGGCATTGCTGTCACGGCTGGCGATGATCGCCGGGCGGATAGCGCCGGCGTAGTTGCCCAGGTGCGGCGTGCCGGTGGTGGTGATGCCGGTGAGGATACGGGTACGAGTCGTCATGGGTAATCGCTTGTCAGACTGCAATCAATTCGAAAGACGCGGCAGGATCAGATCCTTGAGATCGGTCAGCTTGCCATGAAAAAAGTGTCCGCATTCTGCCACTTTCAGCAGCTCATGGGGGCGATCGAGTGCGTCGGACCAATCGTAAACGAGCTGTGGATCGATGACTTCGTCGGTTTCCGGCTGAATCAGGGTCAATGTACCTTGTTGCGGCAGTTGATCCTGATCGCCCAAACGCATGACGGCGGGCGCGACCATGAACAAATGCTTGAGTTGTTCGCCCTTAGCTTCCAGGCGTCCGCCGAGACTTGCTGCAACAAATCCGCCGAAGGAGAAACCGAACAGGGTCAGGGGCACGTCAGGATGTCTGGCTCTCAGCCACTCGGCCGCCGCCTGGGCATCGTCGACTTCGCCAGTGCCCATGTCGTGCGTGCCTTCACTGGCGCCGACGCCACGGTAGTTGAAACGCAAAGTAATCAAACCGGCGTCGCGCGCGGTGCGCTGCAAGGTCGAGACGACTTTGTTGAGCATGGTGCCGCCCTGCACCGGGTTCGGGTGGCAGATCAGCGCAATGCCGCGCGGCTGCTCGTTATCCAGGTACAAACTTTCCAGTTGACCGACCGGGCCATCAATCACTACAGGGGTTTCGCGCATAAGCAAGGAAGGAACTCCGTGACCTCGAATCGGGTCGACTCGTCTAGCCAATTGTCTGTGCCAATTCTATTGCGAGTGAATCGCGGTATACAGCGCAGGTTCGAGCCGTTAACGTAAAGCAAAGCCGTTTATAGAGGAAGGACTCGTGGAACACTCGCTCTTAGTTTGGTTGTTGCCGACTCTTGCCCTGGTTGTGGGTGTCGCCATTGGATTCCTGATCGCTCGCCTGGTGCCGAATGCCGCGCCTAACCGCACGCAACGTCAGCTGGATGATATTCAGGAACGTTTTGACAATTATCAGAACGAAGTGGTCACCCACTTCAACAGCACTGCAACACTGGTCAAGAAACTGACTCAGAGCTATCAGGAAGTGCAAGATCACCTCGCCGAGGGCGCCAACCGTCTGGCCCTGGACGAGCAGACTCGCCAACGCTTGCTGGCTGCCCTGCACGCCGACGCGGCGCAGGCTCCACGGGAACGTCTGACGCCACCGCGCGATCAGGAACCGCCTCGCGACTACGCCCCCAAAGCCCCGAACGCGCCGGGCATGCTCGATGAGCATTACGGCCTGAAGAAGTAATCAGGTTTCGCGCGACATGAAAAAGCCCTCGGATGAGTGATCGTCCGAGGGCTTTTTTGTTTCTGATCCGATATCTCTGGTGCCTGTCAGGGCCTCTTCGCGGGCTTGCCCGCTCCCACAGTGTTCTTCGTCGATCACAAAATAGCGGTCAAACACAAATCCTGTGGGAGCGGGCTTGCCCGCGATGAGGCCTGAACAGGCGACGCAGAAAGCCCATCTGATCTCAACAGGTCCAGGGATTTAGC
The DNA here is from genome assembly GCF_019145235.1 of Pseudomonas farris. GTDB lineage: Bacteria > Pseudomonadota > Gammaproteobacteria > Pseudomonadales > Pseudomonadaceae > Aquipseudomonas > Aquipseudomonas farris. The sequence goes on from NZ_JAHSTV010000001.1 coordinate 702,526, forward strand.
CCAACACCTCACTGGCCACCTGATCAATCGCACCCTTGGTGATATCAACAATCAGGTCGGCCTCTTCCTCGGTCAGGATCAATGGCGGGGCGAAGCCGAGAATGTCGCCATGGGGCATCGCCCGGGCAATCATGCCGCGCTCGAGACAAGCCGCCGACACTTTCGGGCCGACCTTCAACGCCGCATCGAACGGCGTGCGCTGCTCACGATCGGCCATGAACTCGACGGCAGCGAGCATGCCGTCGCCCCGCACTTCACCCACCAACGGGTGACCTTCCAGGGTTTCGCGCAAACGGCGATTGAGGTAGCTGCCGACCTTCTCGGCGTTGGCCGTCAGGTTTTCCCGCTCGAGAATATCAAGGTTAGCCAAAGCAGCCGCGGCACAGATCGGATGCCCGGAATACGTCCAGCCATGGCCCATTGCACCTTGGGATTCGGAGGCTTTTTCGATCACGTCCCAAACCTTTTCGCCGACGATCACCGCCGACAGTGGCGCATAGGCGCTGGTCAGGCCTTTGGCCGTGGTGATCAGGTCCGGGCGCATGCCGTAACGCTGACTGCCCATCTTCGAACCCAGGCGACCGAAGGCGCAGACCACTTCATCGGCGATCAGCAATACATCGTATTTATTCAGCACCGCTTGAATCGCTGCCCAATAACCGGCTGGCGGCACGATGATGCCGCCGGTGCCCATCAACGGCTCGCCGATGAACGCGGCCACGGTGTCCGGGCCTTCGGCCAGGATCATTTTTTCCAGCTCATCCGCGCAGTAGCGCACGAACGCGGCTTCATCCATTCCGGCGGGAGCCTTGCGATACCAGTGCGGGCAAACGGTGTGTTTGACGCCATCGGCCGGCAAATCGAAATGCTGATGGAAGGTCGGCAGGCCAGTCAGGCTGCCGGTCATGATGCCCGAGCCGTGATAACCGCGATCACGGGAGATGATTTTCTTCTTCTGCGGGCGGCCCAGCACATTGTTGTAGTAACGCACCAGTTTGACCTGGGTTTCGTTGGCGTCGGAACCGGACAGGCCGTAGTAAACCTTTTTCATCCCTTGCGGCGCCCAATCCATGATGCGACTGGACAGCTCGATGATCGCCTCGGTCGAGTGGCCGACGTAGGTGTGGTAGTAGGCCAGTTCCTTGGCCTGTTTGTAGATTGCGTCGGCGACTTCGGTGCGACCGTAGCCGATGTTCACGCAATACAGCCCGGCGAAGGCGTCGATGAATTCCCGGCCTTCATGGTCGCGAATACGGATGCCCGACGCGCTCTTGATGATGCGCCCCTTGAGCGCCCCGCTGGCGTGGTCATGGGCGTGGGTCGAGGGGTGCATGAAGTGCGCGCGGTCTTGTTCGAACAGCGTATCGAGTTCTTGGTTCATGGCATGTCTCCTGAGAACTGGCCTTAGAACTGGCCTTGATGGTGCAGGCAAAAGTATTTGGTTTCGACAAAGGCTTCGAAGCCCTCGGTGCCGCCTTCACGGCCCAGCCCCGAGGCTTTCATGCCACCGAACGGGATCGGGTGGCCGGTGAACTTGACGCCGTTGACCGCGATCATCGCGTGGTCGAGCCGGCGAATCAGGGGGTAGATCAGGTCCAGACGGTTGGAACAAATGTAGGCTGCCAGACCGTATTCGGTGTCGTTGGCCATTTCGATGGCCTGCTCAAGGGTGTCGAAAGGCATCACCCCGGCAATCGGCGCGAAGTTCTCTTCGCGGTAGATACGCATCTGCGGCGTGACATCGGCCAGCACCGTCGGTTGGTAAAACAACCCGCCAAGGGCATGGGCCTCGCCGCCGACCAGCCGTTGCGCACCGCGTTGCAGCGCGTCTTCAACACGCTCGGCGGTGACATCGAACGCGGCTTGATGCATCAGCGGGCCGATGTCGACACTTTGCTCTTGATTGCCCACCAGCGCCGGGCCAACCCGCAGTTCGCGCACCGCAGCGGTGAAGCGATTGAGAAACGCCGGGTAGATCGAGCGCTGCACCATGATCCGATTGGCCGCGCAGCAATCCTGGCCGGAGGTCTGGAACTTGGCCTCCACCGCGACTTTCACCGCCAGTTCCAGATCGGCATCGGCGCAGACAATGAACGGCGCGTTGCCACCCAGTTCCAGCGAGACCTTCTTCACATCCTGAGCGGCCGCTTGCAGGACCAACTTACCGACGCGGGTCGAGCCGGTGAAACTGACCGAACGCACACGGTTGTCCTGCACCAGGGTTTCCATGGTCATTTGCGGCTCGCCCAGCACCACGTTGAAGACGCCAGCCGGGAAGCCTGCCTCCTCCGCCAGTTGCGCCAGGGCCAATGCCGAAAACGGCGTTTCATGGGCCGGTTTGATCACTACGGTACAGCCTGCGGCCAATGCGGCGGCCGCTTTGCGAGTGATCATCGCTGACGGAAAATTCCACGGGGTCAGCAACGCACAGACGCCGACCGGTTCCTTGACCGTGCCCAGATGCGCGCCGGGAATATGACTGGGGATGTTCTGCCCATACAGGCGTCGCGCTTCTTCGGCGAACCACGGAATGAAGCTGGCGGCGTAGGCGATTTCGCCTCGGGACTCAGCCAGCGGTTTGCCTTGCTCCTGACTGAGGATGCGCGCCAGGTCTTCCTGGTGCTCAAGCATCAAGGCCGCCCAACGCCGCAGAATCGCCCCACGGGCATCGATACTTTGTTCGCGCCAGCCTGCAAAGGCACGATGCGCCGCATCAACCGCGGTGACGATCTGAGGCTGATCGAGCATCGGCACATGGCCGATCAACGCCTGATCGGCCGGGTTATGCACGGCGACGCTGTGGCCGCTGTCGCTGTGGACCCAATGCCCGTCGACGTAGCAAAGTGCTTTGAACAACAGCGGATGTTTGTATGTCATGGCGTTCACTCCAAACCGTGTGCGTGGAGTCATGCTAGGGCAGATTGGTGTGGGTGATTTGGGGTTTGGCGGGGGCTTGGCAGGTGGTTTTTTCTGATTGAACGACGATAAACAAAGATTTTTGCGGTGTGGGATTTGCCTCGATATCGGTCAAGAAAGCGCAGTTCAAAAACCAACGCAGATCCAATGTGGGAGCGGGCTTGCTCGCGAAGAGGCAGTGTCAGTCAACATTGATGTTGCCTGATACACCGCTTTCGCGAGCAAGCCCGCTCCCACATTGGATCTGTGGTGTTTTCAGGATTCCTGCGCAAGCTCGGCAGGCAACGCCCCCGCCGTCTTGATGGTTTTGGTCACGATGTAGGTGAAGTAGCGTTCGATGCCCAAGTCATCCAGCAACAGCTGATCAATAAAGCGCTGGTAGTGGTCGATGTCCGGCGCCTGGATCATTGCCATGTAATCGACACCGCCTCCGGTGGCGTAACAGAACGCCACTTCGACGGCCTCATTCATGCGTTGCTCGAAACGCCGCATGTCCTGGGCGGTGTGTCGGGCCAGGGTGATTTCCACCAGCACCTGCTGACTTTTGAACACTGCGTTCCAATCGATCTGCGCCCGGTAACCCTTGATCAATCCCAGCGCCTCCAGCTTGCGAACCCGCTCCCACGCTGGGGTCACCGAGAGATTGATCGCCTCGGCCAGGCTCGATTTGGTGATCCGCCCGTCTTCAGCGAGGATCCGCAGGATTTTCAGGTCGTAGCGATCGAGTTTGTGCATGGGCCGAGGATCTCCTGTGCGATTAGGAACCTGTGGGAGCGGGCTTGCCCGCGATTGCGGTATGTCAGTCACATCAATGTTGGATGTGCCGCCGACATCGCGGGCAAGCCCGCTCCCACAGGGATTGTGTTATGCCAAAACATCCGCGATGACTGCCACGGTATCGCCGCATTGCACCAAACCGGGAAAATGCCGCGCTGCCAACAGGCCGCTGCGGGCGGCGCGATATTCCACCGGGGCGACGCCGCTGCGGGTGGCGTCGTAAATGCGGGCGATGACTTCGCCTTTGTTCACGTTGTCGCCCAGATCGCGGCACATTTCCAGCAAGCCATTGTGTTCGCTGGCGATGAAACAATCGGCGTCAGGCATGTCGAGCATGATCGACTCCGCGGCCTGAACCTCGCCTACAAGAATCCCGGCATGCACCAACAAATTGCGCACCCCGCGCTCGGCAATCGCCACGCTGCGTGCGCTGGACGTGCCGCCGCCACCCAATTCGGTGGTGACGAATACTTTGCCCTGACGCTCGGCGGCGGTGTCGTACATCGCCCCGGCATCCAGCTCCAGCATGCGCATGCTGTACGGCGCATTGAACGCGCGCATGCCCGCCTCGCATTGCGCCTGCTGATCTTTATCGGGCAGCACGTGGCACGCCGCGAACGGCAGGAAATCCAGGGTGCGACCGCCGGAATGAATATCCAGCACGATATCGGCCAGCGGCAACAAGGTCCGGTTGAAATAGTCGGCGATTTTCTCGGTCACCGTACCGTCCGGCTTGCCCGGGAAGCTGCGGTTGAGGTTGCCCTTGTCGATGGGTGACGTGCGCCGCCCGGCATGGAACGCCGGGGTGTTCATGAACGGGATGATAATCACCCGCCCCCTTACCTCGACGGCCGTCAGCCCCTGCGCCAGTTTGCTCAGCGCTACCGGGCCTTCGTATTCGTCACCGTGGTTGCCACCGGTGAGCAGCGCGGTCGGACCCTGACCGCGCTGAATCACTGTGACCGGAATCATCACCGCCCCCCAAGCCGAGTCGTCCCGCGAATACGGCAATTTGAGAAACCCGTGCTGCACGCCTTCGCGGGCGAAATCCACCGTGGCGCTGATGGGGTTGTCAGGCAATTCGCTCATGGCTCAATCCTTCACGAACAGTTGGCGTGGCACGTCGCACAGCGTCTCGACGCCCGTGTCGGTGATCAGAATGCTTTCGGTGATTTCCAGCCCCCAATCGTCCATCCACAGGCCCGGCATGAAGTGGAAAGTCATGCCCGGCTGCAACACACTGGTGTCGCCGGGACGCAGGCTCATGGTGCGCTCGCCCCAGTCTGGGGGATAACTGATCCCGATCGGATAGCCGCAGCGACTGTCCTTGTGGATGCCGAACTTCTCCAGCACTTTGAAAAATGCTACGGCGATGTCACCGGTGGTGTTGCCCGGTTTGGCCGCTTCAAGCCCCGCGGCGATGCCTTCGACCACGGCTTTTTCACCATCGAGAAAATGCTGCGGCGGTTTGCCCAGGTAGATCGTGCGCGACAACGGGCAGTGATAGCGCTTGTAGCAACCGGCGATTTCGAAGAACGTGCCGGCGCCCTTTTCAAACGGTGAATCGTCCCAGGTCAGGTGCGGCGCGCTGGCATCCGCCCCCGTGGGCAACAGCGGCACGATGGCCGGGTAATCGCCGCCATGACCGTCGGCCCCGAGGATGCCGCTGCTGTAGATCTCGGCCACCAGTTCGTTTTTGCGCATGCCCGGTTCGATGCGTTCGAGGATCCGCCCGTGCATGTTTTCGACGATGCGCGCGGCGATGCGCATGTAGGCAATTTCCTGTGGCGACTTGATCGCCCGCTGCCAGTTCACCAGCCCGACCGCATCGATCAGATTGGCCTTCGGCAGATTCTTTTTCAGCGACAAATACGCGGCGGCGCTGAAGTAATAGTTGTCCATTTCCACACCGATGGTCAGCGCGTCCCAGCCGCGAGCATTGATGACTTCTCGCGACAAGTAATCCATGGGATGGCGTTCCCGGGACTGCACATAAATGTCCGGGTAACCGACGATGTTTTCGTGCTGCATGAACACCGTGCGCTTGGCGCCGTTGGCATCTTGCCCGCGACCAAACCAGACCGGCTCACCGTCGAGCGCCAGCAGCACGCATTGATGAACATAAAACGACCAACCGTCATAGCCAGTCAGCCAGGCCATGTTCGACGGATCGGTGACCAGCAACAGCTCGATGCCCTGTGCCTGCATGGCCGCTCGAACCTTAGCCAGACGCTGGGCGTATTCCTCCCGTTCGAACGGAAGATTGACGACTATCTGAGACATACACATGCCCTCTGATAAATGACGCACGGATGAAAAAACGGATTAGCTGCCGAACTGGAAACCCTTGCCCGCCGAGCGCGCGCGCTCGAATGCCAGATTGGCCATGGCCGTGTCCTGGGCGCCGGTGCCGGTGAGGTCGCACAAAGTGATCTGCGCCTCGCTGGTACGACCGGGGCGCTGGCCGGCCAGCACCTGACCGAGTTCCGCCAGCGCCGATTCGTCAGCGATGACGCCGGCTGCCAAGGCGTGATGCAACTCGCCAAGGATGCGGGTCTGGCTCAAGCGATCCGCCACGTAGCGGTCGACCTTGACCAGGGCCTTCGGGGAAATTTCGTTTTTGTGTTCGGCGTCTGAGCCCATGGCTGTGATGTGCAGGCCGGGATGCAGATGGCGCGCTTCGATCAAAGGCTCGCTGCTCGGTGTGCAGGTGATCGCGATATCCACGTCAATCATGGCCTCTTCGATACTCGCGCACGTCGTGACCTCCAGACCGCTGTCGCGCGCCAGCTCGGCACTGAAGGCTGCGGCCTTGGCGCTGTCACGTGCCCAGACCCGCACGGATTCAATCGGCCGCACCAGACGCAATGCCTGAAGCTGCAACGCGGCCTGCTCGCCGGCACCGATCAACGCCACACTACGACTGTCGGTCCGCGACAGGGCGCGAGCAGCAACCGCGCCCGCCGCCGCCGTGCGCACGGCGGTCAGGTAACCGTTATCCAGCAACAAGGCATCCAGCAAACCGGTGCGGGCCGACAACAGCATCATCATGCCGTTGAGGCTCGGCAGCCCCAGTTTCGGGTTGTCGAAAAAACCCGGGCTGACTTTGATCGCAAAGCGTTCCAGACCCGGCAGGTACGCAGTCTTCACGTCCACTTCGCCGTTGTGCTCGGGGATGTCCAGTCGCAGGATCGGCGGCATCGCCACCGCCGCCGTGGCCAGCAGCACAAAGGCCTGTTCGATGGCGTCGATGCTCGGCAGATCCAGCGCGACACAGGCACGCAGATCCGCTTCGCTCAATAAGGTAATGGCAGTCATCAGCGCAGCACTCCAGTCAGTCGTTATTGTTGGGGTTCAGGCATCAGCGCCAGCGAGTACACGCAGATGCTGATCGATGTCGACGTTGCGACCGCTGACCACCACCACGATCGGCCCGCGCGGTTCGATCAGGCCATCGAGCAACGCGGCAATCCCGACCGCCGCCGCGCCTTCCAGCACCAGACGCTCTTCGCGATAGGCATGGCGGATGGCATTGGCGATGGAGGCTTCACTGAGCAGATGCAGGTGATCACAGAGGTCGCGGGTCATGCTGAAGGTGTAACGGTTGTCCAGCCCGATGCCGCCGCCGAGCGAATCAGCCAGGGTCGGCAGCTCTTCGACTTCCAGCGGATGCCCGACCGCGAGGCTGGCGTGCATCGCCGCGCCACGCTGCATGCTGATGCCATGGGTGACGATGCTTGAGCTGGCGCTTTTGATCGCCAGCGCCACGCCGGCAAACAGACCGCCGCCAGATAGCGGCACGAGAATTTGCGCCACGTCCGGTTGCTGTTCGAGGATTTCCAGCCCGAGGGTGCCTTGGCCGGCGATGATGGCCGGGTGATCGAATGGCGGCAGCAATGTCGCGCCGTGCTCGCGGGCGATTCGTTCGGCTTCGCGTTGGGCGTCGTCCTGAGACTGGCCGACGATGCGTACCTCTGCGCCGAGTTCGCGAATGGCTTGAACCTTGTTCGTCGGCACCAGATGCGACAAACAAATCGTCGCCTTCACCCCTTGCCGAGACGCGGCATACGCCAGTGCGCGACCGTGATTACCGGTCGACGCCGCTACCACGCCACGCGCTTTTTCTTCGGCGCTGAGCTGCGCCACGGCATTGCTCGCGCCGCGCAGTTTGAAGCTGCCGGTGATTTGCTGGGATTCGAGTTTGAGGTACACCGCCACGCCCAATCGCTGCGAAAGGCTCGGCGAATACTCCATGGGGGTACGCCGCACCAGCGATTCGATTCGCTGGCGAGCGAGGTAAATATCGTTTAGCTGCAGCGCTGACATGACCGCATCCCGATTGAGGTGTTGGGCGCAGTCTAAGAGGGCTGGATTGTCGCGATGAATGTACTAGGGCAATTTAGCCGACAAACTTTTTGCGGATTTTTTCCCGCTCAAAAGTCATGGATTTGCGGGTACTGGCCGAAGATTTCGCGCATGCCGATCAGCGCATCGCGCATTTCGTCGTCGCTGCATTCGGCGCCGACACACACCCGCACCGCCCGTGGCCGAGGCGTGCCGCGCACGGTGAACGGGTCGGGTGAAGTGACCGCAATGTGCTTGTGACGCAACGCCCGCACCAGGCTGTCGAGCTCCCAATGGGCTGGAATGCCGACCCAGGCATTCAATGCGTGGGGATGCTGGCCCAGCAGGTATTCATCCAGGTATTCAGTGACCATCGCCTGGCGCCCGGCCAACAATTTGCGTTGCAAGCTCACCAGCGTGTCAGCGCGACCATCGCGAATCCAGCGCGCTGCAATTTCCGAAACCATGGGCGTGGCCATCCAGCTATTCACGCGCAAAATGCTTTCGGTACGCAAGGCCAGCCGCTTGGGTACTACCAGATAGCCAATACGCAAACCGGTCAGCACCGACTTGGTCATGCTGGTGCAATAGAACGACAGCTCCGGCAGGTAATGGCTGATCGGCGGTGCGCGACGCTCATCCAGCAGCGGCCCATAAACATCGTCTTCAATAATATGCACACCAAAGCGCCGGGCGATGTCGGCGATCTCGCGACGGCGGCTGTCCGGCATCAGGCTGGTGGTGGGGTTGTTCAGGTTCGGCGTGCACACCAGCGCGGTGATGCGCTCGTTGCTGCACATGTCTTCAAAGTGTTCCGGGTCGATACCATAACGGTCCATCTCCAGGCCCTTGAGGGTAAACCCCAGCACCTGAGAATTGCCGATCACGCCGTGGTCGGTGACGCCTTCGCAAAGCACCACATCATCGGGGCCGGCCAGCGACGCCAGGGCGAGGAAGATGCCGTGGGCCGCGCCGTTGGTGATCAAGATGTCATCGCGTTCGACCCGCAGGCCCTGTCGACCGATCCAGTGCATGGCGGCTTCGCGGTGCGATTCAAAACCGGCGATCGGACGAAAGGCATGAATCCACGGCTGATCCTCTTCAGTGCTGAGCTCACGACAGGTATCGCGCCAGAACTGGTCATGCTCGCGGGTGTGCAGGATCCGCGTGATGGAAAAATCTACCAGCGCCCGTTCGGGGCTGTCGAGAATGTAACTCGCGACCCGATCACTCATGCGCCGTGAGACAAAGCTGCCGCGCCCGACTTCGCAACGCACCAGCCCCTGACGCTCCAGCTCTTTATAGGCGTTGGTGACCGTCTGCACGCTGATGCCCATGGCATCGGCGACATGCCGTTGGGGTGGCAGGCGTTGATCGTTGGCCAGTACGCCTTGCTCGATATCATCGGCAATCGCCTGCACCAGAATCTTGTATTTGGACTCACCGCTACGGGCGATTTCCAATGCTGCTTTCCACTTCTCCATCGCCGCTCAAACCCGCGCAGGTGCCAGTGCGGACAGCATCCCGCGAGAATCCGCGCAAAGCAATTGTCCTAGTGCAATGCAATGATGCTCAGGGCTTTTGTATGCTCGGTTCAAGGTCGATACCCGGGCAATGTTTCAAGCCCCCACAACAAAACCAATCGACCTGTACCGGAACTGTGTCCCTGTTCTTGGGATCAGCCCTTGTACGCTTTGCTCTTGTCACACTGCCTCCTACCACAGAGCCGTCAACGACGGGTCCACAAGAAACAGGAGATTTTATCGATGAGCAATTTCCCCTCCAGCACCACTCATGCTTTGCGTCGCCTGTTCGTGGCTTGCGCGATGTTCGGCCTGGCCGCCAGCGCCCACGCCGCCACCACGCTGGAAACCGTCAAACAGAACAGCAGCATCCGCATCGGTTACGCCAACGAAACCCCGTTCGCGTTTACGGAAACCGACGGCAGGGTCACCGGTGAATCACCGGAAATCGCCAAAGCCATCTTCGCCAAAATGGGTATTACCAAGGTCGACGGCGTGTTGACCGAGTGGGGTTCGTTGATTCCGGGCTTGCGCGCCGGTCGTTTCGATGTGATTGCCGCTGGCATGTACATCACCCCGGCTCGCTGCAAACAGGTGTTGTTCACCGATCCGCAGTATCAACTGCCGGACGCGCTGCTCACGGCCAAGGGCAACCCGAAGAACCTGCACAGCTATGAAGACATCGCCAAAAACCCCGATGTGAAACTGGCGATCATGTCCGGCACAGTGAACCTGGCGTATGCGCGGGATTCCGGGGTCAAGGATGCGCAAATTCTTCAGGTGCCGGACACCACCGCGCAGTTGCAAGCCGTACGCGCCGGTCGCGCCGATGCCGCAGTGGGCACCCAGCTGACCATGAAAGGCCTGGCGGCCAAGGGGGGCGAAAAAGTCGAAGCAGTCACCGAGTTCAAGGACGACCCGTCGCACATCGGTTACGGCGCCCTCGCCTTCCGTCCGGAAGACAAAGACCTGCGTGATGCGGTCAACGCCGAACTGAAGAAGTGGCTGGGTTCCGAAGAGCACCTGAAGGCTGTCGCACCTTTCGGCTTCGACAAATCCAACGTGACAAGCAAAACGGCTGCAGAGCTCTGCGCTCAATAGCCGAAACAGGCATGGCGCTCTGGCGCGATGCCTATTTCCCTGCTTAATCCGGATGGCCAGGTTTAAACCATGGGTGAATTACTTCCGCTATTGATACAAGGCGCCTGGGTCACGCTCCAGGTGACGATCTTCGGTTCGCTGCTGGCGATTGTCGCGGCGGTTCTCGCGGCGCTGGGGCGCATGTCGCCATGGCGGCCGTTGCGCTGGTTTTCCATTGCCTACATTGAAGTGTTCCGGGGCACGTCGTTGCTGGTGCAATTGTTCTGGCTGTTTTTCGTGCTGCCGCTGCCGCCGTTCAATCTTGAACTGAGTCCCTACAGCGTGGCCATCGTCGGCCTCGGATTGCACATCGGCGCTTACGGCGCGGAGGTGATGCGCGGTGCGATCAGCTCGGTCGCCAAGGGGCAATACGAAGCGTCCACGGCGCTGAATTTCAGCAAGTACAAACGCTTTCGGCGAATCATCTTGCCCCAGGCGTTGCTGGCGGCGATCCCGCCGGGCACTAACCTGCTGATCGAATTGCTGAAAAACACCTCACTGGTGTCGCTGATCACCTTGTCCGACCTGAGCTTCCGGGCTCGTCAACTGGATCAGGCGACCTTCCAGACCCTGGAAATTTTCAGCCTGGCGCTGGTGATGTATTTCGTCCTCGCGCAAGCGATCAACATCGGCATGCGCCGCATCGAGCGCCATCTGGCTCGCGGGCGGATGCGCGGAGGTCTGTCATGACCCTGTTCGACTGGACCTATGCCTGGCAAATCCTCCCCGATTTGCTGCGCGCCTCGCTCAATACCGTCGGGATTACCCTGATCGGCTTTTTGATCGCGATTGTGCTGGGATTGTTTCTGGCCATCGGCCGACGCAGCCGCAGCATCTGGCTGTCGTGGCCGGCCACCGCGGTGATCGAGTTCATTCGCAGTACACCGTTGCTGATCCAGGTGTACTTCCTCTACTACGTGCTGCCCAACTACGGCGTCAGCATGACCGCCATGCAAGTGGGGATCCTGGGCATCGGCCTGCATTACGCCTGCTACATCGCCGAGGTTTATCGCAGCGGCCTCGACGCCGTGCCGCGAGCGCAATGGGAGGCGGTCACCGCGCTGAACATCGCTCCGTACAGCGCCTACCGCAATATCATTCTGCCCCAGGCCCTGCGGCCGATCCTGCCGCCATTGGGCAACTACCTGGTGGCGATGCTCAAGGACACGCCGGTGCTGTCGGCGATTACCGTGGTGGAAATCATGCAACAGGCCAAGAACATTGGCTCCGAGAACTTCCGCTATCTGGAACCGATCACCATGGTCGGCCTGTTTTTCCTCGCCCTGAGCATCGCTTTGGCTTATCTGGTACGGCGCCTTGAAGTGCGCCTGGAGCTACGCTAATGACTTCTCCACTCTCGACATCCAGCGACCTTTCCCGGCGCAGCAATCTGACAGCGCTGCACTCGCAGGAGGGCACGGCCATGCAAACACCTGACCCGGTCAAGCCGATTGTCAGCTTCCAGGACGTCACCAAGAGCTACGGCAACTTCACCGTGCTCGACCACTTGAACCTGGACGTCACGCCAGGCGAAAAAGTCGCGATCATCGGCCCTAGCGGCTCGGGAAAATCCACGCTGCTGCGGGTATTGATGACGCTTGAAGGTATTGATGACGGGCTGATCCGCATTGAGGACGACCTTCTGACCCACATGCCCAATCGCAACGGCGTGCTGGTGCCGGCCAATGACCGGCATATCCGTCGGGTGCGCGGCAAGATCGGCATGGTGTTCCAGAGCTTCAACCTGTTCCCGCACATGACGGCGTTGCAAAACGTCATCGAAGCCCCCGTTCAAGTGCTCGGAATGAAACCTGTCGAGGCACGCGAGCGCGCCGCGGACCTGCTGGAATTGGTGGGGTTGGGCAGCAAACTGGGGCACTACCCTTCGCAGCTATCGGGCGGCCAGCAACAACGGGTAGCGATTGCCCGGGCCTTGGCCATGCGGCCCAAAGTCATGCTGTTCGACGAAGTGACCTCGGCGCTCGATCCGGAACTGTGCGGCGAAGTGCTCAACGTGATCCGCAAGCTTGGCACCGAGCACAACCTGACCATGCTGATGGTCACGCACCAGATGGGGTTTGCCCGGGAGTTCGCCGATCGCGTGTGTTTCTTCTACAAGGGTCAGATACACGAACAAGGCACGCCGGCGCAGATCTTCGAACATCCGCAACAGGAACGTACCTGCGCGTTTCTCAGCGCGGTGAAAGAGGCGAACTAGGAAAGAAGGGGAAACACAATTCTTAATGTGGGAGCGGGCTTGCTCGCGAAGGGGGCGTGCCAGTCGATATTAATGTCGACTGATACACCGCCTTCGCGAGCAAGCCCGCTTGTATGGTAGGACTTGAAG
>NZ_JAHSTV010000010.1 GCF_019145235.1 Pseudomonas farris
GGGATTTGCGTCTTAACTGATTAGAATTACACGCCCTTGCATTCCTGGGCGTTTGCTTGCAACCCGCAACATCGTGACAGCGATCAAAAGCTCAACTAACCTTCAGCGCGCGGAGAGTGATTGAGAATCTCTCGCGTTGTCAGACAACAACAATATTTTGAGGAAACCCCATGCGCAAACTCCTGTTGCTCTCGCTTCTTGCCGCTTCTCCCCTGGCCTTTGCCGGTCCTGAATGCACCACAACCGACAAGGCCCAATGGCAAGACCAGGCCAAATTTCAGGAAGAGCTCAAAGCCAAGGGCTACAACATCAAGAAGTTCAAAGTCACGAGCGGCAATTGCTACGAGATCTACGGCTGGGACAAAGACAAGCGCAAAGTCGAGATCTACTTTGACCCGGTCACTGGCAAGGTCGTGAAAGAAGAAATCGAATAGCCCCCTGTGAAAGCTGAAACCCTGCGCCTCTGGGACCCTCTCGTACGCGTTTGTCATTGGTCCCTGGTGGTTGCCTTCATCAGCGACTACTTCCTCAATGAGGAAGGTGACGGCTGGCATCGCTGGCTCGGCTATTACGCCGTGGCTGTCGTGCTGGTGCGTGTGGTGTGGGGGTTCATCGGCCCGCCATCGGCGCGTTGGTCAGACTTTTGGCCAACCCCGACGCGGGTCGTTCAGCATGGCCGGGCGCTGTTTTCCGGCAAGGGCTATCACCGCATGGGGCACTCGCCCATCGGAGCACTGGTGATGGTCCTCATGCTGTTGTTGATGACCGGCCTGGGTCTCAGCGGTTTTTTGATGGAAGAAGTGGACTATTTCTGGGGCGAAGACTGGCTACGTGATGTCCACGAGTTTATGGCCCATGCACTGCTCGCATTGGTTTGCGTACACATCCTCGCAGCGCTGGTGGAGAGCGTTCGCTTGCGTGAAAACCTGCCACTGTCAATGATCACGGGCCATCGTCGTAAGCGCTAGGTCTCAAAGATGCTGACACCACACATTGCCCTCCCCCTTGCGGGAGAGGGCGAGTGCCAACCTTATGTGTGATGAATTTCCCGATCCTTGGTTTCCGGCAGGAAGAACGTGCCAAGAATGGCCGTCATCACGGCGATGACGATGGGGTACCAAAGTCCGTAGTAGATATCCCCCGTGGCCGCGACCATGGCGAACGCCACTGTGGGTAGAAAGCCGCCGAACCAGCCATTGCCGATGTGATACGGCAGCGACATCGAGGTATAGCGAATACGCGCCGGGAAGAGTTCCACCAGCCAGGCGGCGATCGGGCCGTAGACCATGGTGACGTAGATCACCAGGATGGTCAGGAGCAGCAGCACCATCGGGTAGTTGGTCTTGGCCGGGTCGGCCTTCTCGGGGTAGCCGGCGTCCTTGAGGGCGGTGCCGAGGGTAGCGGTAAAGGCGTCGTTGCGGGCCTTGAAGTCGGCGGCCGGCATGCCGGTGCCCTCGAAGCTCTGGATCACCTTGTCGCCGATGCGGACCTGCGCGATAGCGCCTGGCTCGGCCTTCACGTTCTCATAGGGTATGGCCTTCTTCGCCAGTACGGTCTTGGCAAGGTCGCAGGAGCTGGTGAATTTGGCCTTGCCCACCGGGTCGAACTGGAACGAGCACTTACTCTGATCGGCGATCACCGTGACCGGGTTCTTCGCCTGCGCGGCGAACACGTCGGGGTTACCGTATTGGGTCAACGCGTGGAAGATCGGGAAGTAGGTCAGCGCCGCGATAATGCAGCCGGCCATGATGATCCCTTTGCGGCCGATGCGATCGGAGAGGCTGCCAAATACGATGAAGAACGGCGTGCCGATCAGCAGCGAGCCAGCAATCAGATAGTTGGCGGTCTGCGGGTCGATCTTCAGCGTCTGCAGCAAGAAAAACAGCGCATAGAACTGCCCGGTATACCAAACCACGGCCTGGCCGGCAGTGCCGCCGAGCAGCGCCATAATCACTATCTTGAGGTTATCCCAGCGGGCGAAGGATTCGGTCAGCGGCGCCTTGGACGACTTGCCTTCTTCCTTCATCTTCAAGAACACCGGCGACTCGCTGAGTTGCAAGCGGATGTACACCGAGACGATCAGCAGCAGGATCGACAGCAAGAAGGGAATCCGCCAGCCCCAGGCCTCGAAGGCTTCGTTGCCGAGAATGGTTCGGCAGGCAAGGATCACCAGCAGCGAAAGGAACAGGCCGAGGGTCGCGGTGGTCTGGATCCACGAGGTGAAGTAGCCGCGCTTGCCTTTCGGCGCATGTTCGGCCACGTAGGTCGCCGCCCCGCCGTACTCACCGCCCAGGGCCAGGCCTTGCAACAGGCGCAGGGTGATCAGGATGATCGGTGCGGCCACGCCGATGGTCGCATAGCCGGGCAAAAAGCCCACGATGGCGGTGGAGACACCCATGATGACAATGGTGATGAGGAACGTGTGCTTGCGCCCGATCATGTCACCCAGTCGGCCGAATACGATGGCACCGAAGGGGCGTACAGCGAAGCCCGCGGCGAACGCGAGCAGCGCGAAGATGAAGGACGTTGTCTCATTGACGCCGGCGAAGAAGTGCTTCGCTATGATCGCGGCGAGGGAGCCATAAAGGTAGAAATCGTACCACTCGAACACGGTACCCAGGGACGAGGCGAAAATGACCTTGCGCTCCTCCTTGGTGATCCCGTGGTGGGGCGCGCTGCCCGTGGATGTGTTGTCGATTGCGGCCATGAGTCTTCTCCGTCTTGCTCTTGTTATAGGGCGGAGTACCTCGTTACCTTTTTACCGTACCCAGGCCCCAGGGCTGATGTCATCGGATCAAGGACTGCGCGAAGCATGGAAACAGGCTGGCGGCCTCGCATCGCTGCAAGGTTTCTTGAAGCATAATCGGCTTCGCGCAGATATCCACTCGGCCCTCCCGCTCCAAACCCGGGCCGACGCGCCGTCGAATGATTATTCAGATCATTGAGATCCCACGCGAAGCGTCTGGGTCGCGCCCGCTGATGCCTATTCTTCGGGGCGACCATCGCCTGGAACTTCGCAGCGAAAGAATTTCGTATACCCTATCGCCATCTCACTCCAAACGACCGCTGCCGTGAACCTACCCAAACTCAACGCTCCCGACCTTGGCAATACCCCTTCGACCTCGGAAATCATCACCCGCCATTTGCGGGACGCGATCGTCGCCGGGCATTTCGCGGAAGATGAGCCGATTCGCCAGGACGACATTGCCCGCCAGTTCAACGTCAGCAAGATTCCGGTGCGCGAGGCCCTCAAGCGGCTGGAGGCCGAAGGGCTGGTGATGTTCCAGCGCAATCGCGGGGCGATGGTCACGCGGGTTTCCGATGCCGAGCTGGCGCAGATGTTCGAAGTGCGGATGTTGCTGGAGGACAAGATACTGCGCCTGGCCATTCCCAACATGACCGAAGAAACCTTCGCCCGTGCCGAGCGTATCTGTCAGGAGTTCATTGGCGAAGACGACGTGGGCCGCTGGGCCGAACTCAATTGGGAGTTGCACGCTTGCCTTTACGAGCCGGCGCAACGGCCATTTCTGGTCAGCCTGATTCGTTCGGTCAACGACAAGCTGGAGCGCTACTTGCGCATGCAGATGAGCTTGTCGGCCGGCAAGGAACGGGCTGATCACGAACACCGTGAGATCCTCGCGGCCTGTCGTGCCGGGGATGTGGATCTGGCGGTGAAGCTGCTGGACGAGCACATTGCCGGGGTCTGCAAAACCCTGTTCGAGCACCTGCCTCACGCGCACTGACCACTAGAATGCTGTGCTGATTTCGTCATCGGCACAGGATAAATCCATCAAGCCGACACCCCGCTGCACAGGCCACTCTTTCGTTCACTCATCTGAACGGACGTGGCCCTCCCATGAAACGCATCACCGTGATCGACTCCCATACCGGCGGCGAACCGACCCGTCTGGTGACTGCCGGCTTTCCTGACTTGGGCACCGGCAGCATGGCCGAACGTCGCAAGCTGCTCGCCGAACATCACGATCAATGGCGCGCCGCTTGTGTGCTGGAACCCCGTGGCAGCGACGTGCTGGTGGGCGCCCTGCTCTGCACACCTGTGGACCCGAGCGCCTGTGCCGGAGTGATTTTCTTCAACAACACGGGGTACCTGGGCATGTGCGGCCACGGCACCATCGGCCTGGTGGCGTCGTTGGCGCATCTGGGCAAGATCGGCCCCGGTGTGCATCGCATCGAGACGCCGGTGGGTACGGTGCAGGCGACCCTGCATGAAGATCATTCGGTGAGCGTGCGCAATGTGCCGGCCTACCGTTACCGCAAGGCGCTGGTGTTGCAGGTGCCAGATGTCGGTCAGGTGGTCGGCGATATCGCTTGGGGCGGCAACTGGTTTTTCCTGATTGCCGAGCATGGCCTGCGGGTAGCCGGCGACAACCTCGACGCGCTGACCGCTTATACCTACGCCGTGCAGCAGGCGCTGGAGGCTCAGGGTATTCGTGGCGAAGACGGTGGGCTGATCGACCATGTCGAGCTGTTCAGCGATGACGATCACGCCGACAGCCGCAACTTTGTCCTCTGCCCCGGCAAGGCCTATGACCGCTCACCGTGCGGCACCGGCACCAGTGCCAAACTGGCGTGCCTGGCCGCGGACGACAAACTGCAACCGGGGCAGATCTGGCGCCAGGCCAGTGTCATCGGCAGCGAGTTCGAAGGCTCTTACGAATGGCAGGGCGAGCGCGTTGTGCCGACCATTCGCGGGCGTGCCTTTATCAGCGCCGAAGCCAGTTTGATCATCGAACAGGATGACCCGTTCGCCTGGGGCATTCGTCCATGAACGAGGGCCTGGTGGCCGATGTGATCGTGATCGGCGCCGGCATCATCGGTGCCACCTGTGCCCAGGCGCTGGCCCGTCGTGGCTTGCAGGTGCTGGTGCTGGACGCCGGCTTGCACGGCGCGACGGAGGCGGGCATGGGCCACTTGCTGGTGCTCGACGACAACCCGGCCGAACTGGCCCTGAGTCAATATTCCCTGCAACGCTGGCGCGAACTGGCGCCGGACCTGCCCGACGGCTGCGCCTACCGCAACAACGGCACGCTGTGGCTGGCGGCCAACGCCGAGGAAATGGCGGTCGCCCATGGCAAATACCTGAACCTGCAAGCCCAGGGCGTGGCGTGCGAATTGGTCAGCGCCAGTGCGGCGCGCCAGCGTGAACCGGAACTGCGCGTGGGTCTGGAAGGCGGTTTGTTGATCAATGGCGACGGCATTCTTTATGCGCCAGCGACGGCCGGCTGGATGCTCGACACGCCGAACATTCGTCAACGTCGGGCGCGGGTCAGCGCAGTCGATGGCAACCGCGTCTGCCTCGATGACGGTCACTGGTTGAGTGCCGAAGCGGTGGTGTTGGCCAACGGTGTTCAAGCCAACGAACTGTGCCCGGAGTTGCCCATCGAGCCGAAAAAAGGTCACCTGCTGATTACCGACCGCTACCCCCGCACCGTCACCCACACCCTGGTCGAACTGGGTTACGTCACCAGCGCCCACAACGCCACGGGGCCGTCGACCGCCTGCAATATCCAGCCGCGCCCCACCGGGCAATTGTTCATCGGTGCCTCGCGGCAATTCGGTACCACCGACCCGCAAGTCGAAGGCTGGATGCTGGCGAAAATGCTCAAGCGCGCCGCCGAGTACATGCCGGGGCTGGCCCGACTCAACGGCATCCGCGCCTGGACCGGTTTTCGCGCCGCCAGCCCCGACGGCCTGCCGCTAGTGGGCCAACACCCGCAACGCCAAGGCTTGTGGCTGGCCGTCG
This sequence comes from Pseudomonas farris, assembly GCF_019145235.1. Taxonomy (GTDB): domain Bacteria; phylum Pseudomonadota; class Gammaproteobacteria; order Pseudomonadales; family Pseudomonadaceae; genus Aquipseudomonas; species Aquipseudomonas farris. The sequence goes on from NZ_JAHSTV010000010.1 coordinate 5,765, forward strand.
GTCACGAAGGGTTGGGCGTCACCACGGCCCCCGGCACGGCCGACTTGCTGGTGGCGCAACTGTTCAACGAAACCCCGCCACTGACCGCACAACCCTATCTCCCCCAGCGCTTCCTCGGAGAACCTGTCTATGCCTGAATTGCTGCTGGACGGCCGCGCCTTGAAGGTAGCCGAGGGCACCAGCGTCGCCGCTGCCTTGGCGTTGGGCAGCGACGGCTGCACACGCACGTCGGTCAGTGGCCAACGCCGCGCACCGCTGTGCGGCATGGGCATTTGCCAGGAATGCCGGGTGACCATCGACGGCCGGCGACGCCTCGCTTGCCAGACCCTGTGCCGAGACGGCATGCAGGTGGAGACACGTCCATGAACGAATACGCCGATCTGCTGATCATCGGTGCCGGCCCCGCTGGCATGGCCGCCGCCCTTGCCGCCGCACCCAGCGGCGCACGCATCGTTATGCTCGATGACAATCCGCTACCGGGAGGGCAAATCTGGCGTGACGGCCCTCAAGCCAACGTGCCCGATCAGGCCCGTCATCTGCGTGAACGTTTGCAGGCTTGCAGCAATATCCGCCGTCATGCCGGCACCCGGGTGATCGCCAGTCCCGGTCCGAAACAACTGTTGGTCGAAGATGATGACGACGGCTGGTTGATCAGCTACGACAAACTGATTCTGTGCACCGGCGCCCGCGAGTTGCTGCTGCCCTTCCCCGGCTGGACGTTGCCGAGCGTGACCGGGGCCGGTGGTTTGCAGGCGCTGATCAAGGCCGGTGTGCCGGTGCAAGGTGAGCGCGTGGTGATCGCCGGCAGCGGCCCGCTATTACTGGCGAGTGCCGCCACCGCGAAAAAACATGGCGCCCAAGTACAACGCATCGCCGAGCAAGCCTCGCGCATTGCCGTCGCCGGTTTCGCCGCGCAACTGCCCCGCTGGCCCGCCAAATGGTTGCAATCGTTCAGCTTGTTCGACCGCCATTACCGCACCGCGACTCATGTGCTGGCCGCCCTTGGCACTGACCGGCTGGAAGGCGTGCGCCTGCAACAGCAAGGCAAAATCATCGAACTGGAATGTGATCGGCTGGCCTGTGGTTTCGGCTTGATCCCGAACATTCAATTGGGCCAGGCACTGGGTTACGCCATCGAAGGTCAGGCGTTGGCGGTGGATGCCTGGCAGGCCAGCAGCCGTGCCGATCATTATGCGGCGGGTGAATGCACCGGGTTTGGTGGCAGTGAACTGGCGTTGGTCGAAGGTGAAATTGCTGGCCACGCGGCGGTCGGTAACCTTGAAGCGGCCCGCCAATTGTGGCCACGCCGGGCACGCTGGCAGGGTTTCGCCAAGGCACTGAATCAGGCATTCGCCCTCGACCCGCAACTCAAGTCCCTGGCCCAACCTGACACCCTGGTCTGCCGCTGCGAAGACGTGCCTCACGCCGCATTGGCCGGGCACACTGACTGGCGCGAAGCCAAGCTGGCCAGTCGCTGCGGCATGGGTGCCTGTCAGGGTCGTGTGTGTGGCGGTGCGGTGCAGCATCTGTTTGGCTGGCAACCCTCGGCGCCCCGCCCACCCTTCAGCCCGGCGCGAATCGAGACCTTGATGTGCCTGGACGACACCCCACCGGCCTGATTCCCCCTCGGGGGTTTCGGCCACGCTGCCGAGCCTCTATGATCCCGGGGTCGCCATCAGACCCCAGCGCCATGTACCCCTCGCTCAGCACCTTCAAACCCTGCGACCTGCCAACGCTGCTCAACAGCCTGCAGCCGATTGCGCCGCTGCTCGATACCCTGGCGGACGTGGTGTTTTTCATCAAGGACCGCGAAGCCCGCTACGCCTTCGTCAACCAGACCCTGGCCCGACGTTGCGGTTTCAAGCATCGCGAGGAACTGCTGGGGCTCACCGCTGAAATGGTCTTCCCGGAACGCTTCGGCCCGCTGTACACCGAGCAGGATCGACGGGTACTGTCCAGCGGCCGCGAACTGTCCGACCAACTGGAACTGCACTTGTATTACGGTAATCAGCCGATCTGGTGCCTGACCCACAAGCTCGCCTTGCAGGATGAACAGGGTCAGATCGTTGGCCTGGCCGGGATCTCCCGCGACCTGCAATCACCCCAGTCCAACCATCCCGCGTTCCAGAAACTTGCCGCCGTGGATGCGCACATCCGCAGCCACTTCGCCCGCGCCATCAGCCTCGCCGAACTGACCGCCATCGCCGGCTATTCCGTGGCGCAACTGGAGCGTCACTGCAAACGGGTATTCCAGCTCACCCCACGGCAGATGATTCACAAGGCGCGCCTGGAAGAAGGTTCGCGGCTGTTACTGCACACCGACCTGCCGATCACCGAAATCGCCCTGCGCTGCGGTTACACCGACCACAGTGCCTTCAGCCGACAATTCCGCGCGTTGACCAGCCTTTCACCGAGCCAGTTTCGGGATAATCAGCGTTAGGGTCATTTTCCGGTGATTTGGTCCGGGGTTTGAGGGTGTTCTTCCGGGCCTCTTCGCGAGCAAGCCCGCTCCCACACTGGATCCTCTGTGAACATATTATTTGTGTCCGACACAACTCAACTGTGGGAGCGGGCTTGCTCGCGAAGAGGCCGGTACAACCACCACAAGGCTCGGTGTCAGACCGCTAAACAAACACTGTTTAAACGACACTTCCAGATACTCACCCAGGCTACACATCCTTGCGCCGTTGCCTACGACTACGCCAGAATCCGCCGGCTTGTGCGCCTTGAGGCCGGGCTCTATCGTTTCCGGGTCGCTGACGAATCAGCGATCGGATTTGACCGTCCGAATCAATCAAGGCGCGCCAGCGTCCAAGACCTGTTTCAGGCATGTCTGAAATATCGTGTCGCGGTGGCTGTGCGTGGGACACCTTCGGGTGTGCCGGATTCCTTGATGTCCGGTCGGTCAACCCGCGTACAGCTGCCACCTTGTTCGTTTGACCGCGAACGGTGGTAGCTCCAGTCATCAAGGAGCTTCACCATGTTCAAACCAACACCCAACCCGCCGGAAACCGATCCAACATCCCCCTACGAATCCCTCGATTCCAAGAAACTCAACGAAGCCGCCGACCGCGCCCTCGACCACTACCTCAAGCCAGCCATCCCCAAAGACACCAAGCGCAAACCCAGCACCATTTACCATGTGGGTGCGAAGGTCGATAACGAAACCCTGCTGGTCAACGCCTGCGAATCCCTGGCGTCAGCGAGCATGATGCTCAGTGAGTTCGCCGGCTTGATGGACATGCCACATCGCAACGTGATGTTGGGGATTCAATCGGTGGTCATGCTTGGGGAGTTGGCGGTGAATCGAGTGTTGGATAACCTCGATCCGCCGTCCTGAACATTAATCTGAGGCCACAGGGCTTTTGTGGCGAGGGAGCTTGCTCCCGTTCGGCTGCGCAGCAGTCGCAAAGCCTGAGCATGCGGTAGGTCTGAAAAACCGTGATCGCCGGGATTGGGGCCGCTTCGCGGCCCAGCGGGAGCAAGCTCCCTCGCCACATGGGGTGAATTCGGGCAAAGGGTTGGTCGATCAAAGGATCGCAGGTCCGGTGTTCCTTAAAGGGGCGCCCCGCACAACCATTGCTCCCATCTGTAACACCCGCCGTGGCGAGCCCAAGCCTTCACAGCGTCACTCCCCCTCCGTTGCGCCACTACAACACCTCTACCTCAAGGCCTGACGATTAATTCACACCTCGGCCTGGAAACGGGCACGTTGATTGCTATATTTAATATCGTATACGAAATCCCCAATACGATATCCAACAGCACTTCACATCAACGAGGCCTCTATGAAAAACCCCGCATTTGCCGTAGCCCTCAGCGCTGTTCTCAGTACCTCCTTTATCGCCACCGCCCAGGCCGACAAGCTCGACGACATCATCGGTTCGGGCAAGCTGCGCTGCGCCGTGACCCTGGACTTCCCGCCCATGGGTTTTCGCGATGCGGGCAACAACCCGGCCGGTTTCGACGTGGACTACTGCCATGACCTGGCGAAAATCCTCGGGGTCGAGGCCGAAGTGGTCGAGACGCCGTTCCCGGACCGCATTCCGGCGCTGGTCTCCGGGCGGGCCGACGTGATCGTCGCCTCTACCTCCGACACCCTAGAACGGGCCAAGACCGTCGGCCTCACCGTGCCTTATTTTGCCTTCCAGATGGTGGTGCTGACTCGTGATGACACCGGCATCAACAGCTTCGATGACATCAAGGGCAAACCCGTGGGCAACACCAGCGGCACCTATGAGGCCATCGCCCTGGAGAAAGATGTGAAGAACTGGGGCACCGGCACCTTCCGCGCCTATCAGTCGCAGAACGACACCCTGTTGGCGATCGCCCAAGGCCATATCGACGCCACCGTGGTCACCAACACCGTGGCGGCCGCCACCCTCAAATCCGGCAAATACAAAAACCTGAAAGTCGCCGGTAACGCGCCGTACGTGATCGACTACGTTTCCCTCGGCGCCAAGCGCAACGAGTACGGCCTGCTCAATTACCTCAACTTGTTCGTCAACCAGCAGGTGCGCACCGGTCGTTACAAGGAGCTGTTCGTCAAATGGGTCGGCACTGAAATCTCGCCGACCAATCTGACCGTACCACAGGTCTACTACTGAGATGTCCGGCATGCCTAGGCCCACTTCTCTGACCGGTCGCAGCCTGGTCGCGGGCGCCGCCGAGGGCGCCCTGCTGTTCGCCGATATCGGATTGAGTTTCTGGGGCGGGGTCGATCCGTATAGCGGCGAGATCATTGACCGTCACCACCCGCTCAGCGGCGAATACCTGGCCGGCCGTGTGCTGGCCATTCCCAGCGGTCGCGGCTCGTGCACCGGCAGTAGCGTGTTGATGGAACTGATCAGCAACGGTCACGCACCGGCCGCACTGGTGCTGGCCGAGCCCGATGAGATCCTGACCCTGGGCGTGCTTGTGGCACAGACCATTTTCGAGCGTTCCCTGCCGGTGCTGTGCATCGGCCGGGAGGCCTTCGCCGCTCTGCGCGGCAAGGCCTTCGCTCGGGTCGAGGGCACAACGCTGAGCCTGTTCGAGCACCTGCCGGGCGATGCCTGGGAGGCAAGCGACAGCCCTTTGCCGAGCACCGACATCGCCACCGCGATCGAACTCACCGAACACGACCAAGCACTGCTCGACGGCCAGCATGGCAAGGCCGCGCAGGTGGCGATGCAGATCGTCCTGCGCATGGCCGAACTGCAAGGTGCCCGCCATCTGGTGAATGTCACCCAAGCGCACATCGATGGCTGCATCTACACGGGACCTGCGAGCCTGCGTTTTGCCCAACAGTTGGTGCAATGGGGAGCAACAGTGCGGGTGCCCACCACCCTCAATTCGATTTCCGTGGACCAGCGCCGCTGGCGCGAGCTAGGCATTGATCCCGCCCTCGGCGAACCGGCCAGTGCCTTGGGCGATGCTTATATGGCAATGGGCGCACAGCTGAGTTTCACCTGCGCGCCCTACCTGCTCGACAGCGCGCCGAAGGCTGGCGAGCAGATCGTCTGGGCCGAATCCAACGCGGTGGTCTATGCCAACAGCGTGCTCGGCGCACGCACCCTGAAGTACCCGGACTACCTCGATATCTGCATCGCGCTGACCGGTCGCGCGCCGTTGATCGGCTGTCACCTGGACGCGCAACGCAAGGCCCGACTGCAGATCGAGTTGCCCGCCTTGGGTGAACTGGACGATGCCTTCTACCCGCTGCTCGGTTACCACATCGGCGCGCTGGCGGGCAGCCGGATTCCACTGGTGCGCGGGTTGGAAAACCGCAAGCCAAGCCTGGACGACCTCAAAGCTTTCGGCGCGGCATTTGCCACCACGTCCGCCGCTCCACTGTTCCATATCGCCGAGATAACCCCAGAAGCCATCGACCCGTCTCAAGTGCTGGATACGGATAACCCGGTGCCGGTGGAACACATCCTCTTGAAGGATCTGCTGCTCAGCTGGCGCGAACTCAACAGTGCCCGCGACAACCGGGTGGATGTGGTCTCGCTGGGCAATCCGCACTTCTCCCTCAGCGAGTTCGCCCACCTCGCGCGGTTGTGCCTCGGTCGGCACAAACACCCTGAAGTAGTCCTCGCCATTACCTGCGGCCGTGCCGTGCTGGAGCAGGCTCGCGAAGCCGGGCATGTCGCCGTGATCGAAGCTTTCGGCGCCACCCTGGTCACCGATACCTGCTGGTGCATGCTCGGCGAACCGGTGATCCCGCCGGCCGCAAAAACCTTGATGACCAACTCCGGCAAATACGCCCATTACGCACCCGGCCTGGTGGGTCGCAAGGTGCACTTTGCCAGCCTCGCCGAATGCGTCGATGGCGCCTGCAATGCCACCGCCAGCGGGCGTCTGCCGGCGTGGCTACAACCTGCCGCCCTACTGGAGAGCCCTGCGCATGTTTGATTACAGCTTCCAATGGCGCTCAGCGCTGCGCGCCCTGCCGGACATGCTCGCCGGTGCTCTGGTCACCTTCGAGACCGCGGCGCTGTCGATGATCTTCGGCGTGCTGATCGCCCTGGCCCTGACCGTGATGCGCGAAAGCAAAAACCCGCTGCTGCGCGGCATCGGCAACGGCTGGGTATCAATCGCGCGTAATACCCCGTCGCTGTTCCAGATCTACGTCCTCTACTTCGGCCTCGGCTCGCTGGGCCTGCACGTCAGTTCATGGCTCGCCCTGCTGGCCGGGATCACCTTCAACAATGCCGGGTACCTGGCGGAGAACTTTCGCGGTGGCCTCAAGGCCGTACCGGACACACAAGTGCGCGCTGCACGTTCGCTGGGCATGAGTGCCTTCCAGGCCTACCGCATGATCATCGTCCCGCAGCTGCTGCGAATCGTCTTCTACCCGCTGACCAATCAAATGGTCTGGGCGGTGCTGATGACGTCGCTGGGGGTGATCGTCGGGCTGAACAATGACCTGACCGGCGTGACCCAGGACTACAACGTCAAAACGTTCCGCACCTTCGAGTTCTTCGCCATCGCAGCGGTGCTGTATTACCTGATTGCCAAGGCGATCGTCGCGGCAGCCCGGCTGATGGCCTGGCGGTTGTTCCGTTACTGAGGAGCTGTGCATGTTCTCTACCGGTTTTTCCTCCAATGACCTGTTGTTCCTGCTCAATGGCGCCTGGGTCACGCTGCAACTGACGTTCTGGTCGATCCTGCTCGGCTCCCTCGCCGGCTTGCTCTTTGGTCTGTTGCGGGCCTTGTTGCCGCGGGCCAGTTTGCCCCTGGCCTGGGTGCTGGACGTGTTTCGCAGCGTGCCGTTGTTGATCCAGTTCGTGCTGTTCAACTCGCTCAAAAGCATCGTCGGTTTGAACATCAGCGCCTTCAGCGTCGGCTGCATTGTGCTGGGGGTCTACGCTGCCGCGTACTTCACCGAGATCGTCCGCGCTGGTGTGCTTTCGGTGCCGTTCACCTTGCGCCGGGCCAGTCGCTCGCTGGGCCTGAGCTTCCTGCAGGACCTGCGCTGGATCGTCCTGCCGATGGCCACCCGGGTGGCTTTTCCGGGCTGGCTGAATCTGGTGCTCGGCGTGATGAAAGACACCGCGCTGGTGATGTGGATCGGCATCGTCGAACTGCTGCGCGCCTCACAAACCATCGTCACCCGCATCCAGGAACCGTTGCTGGTGCTGTGCATCGCGGGCCTTATTTACTACGTCATGAGCCTGGTGGTCGCACGCCTGGGCGCTCGTCTGGAAAGAAGGTGGCAAGAAAATGATTGAGATCGACAACGTACATAAATCCTTCGGCGACCTCGCCGTGGTCAAGGGTGTCAGCCTGACGGTGAACAAGGGCGAGGTGGTGTCGATCATCGGCGGCTCGGGCTCCGGCAAATCGACCCTGCTGATGTGCATCAACGGCCTGGAACCGATCCAGAAAGGCAGCATTCGCGTCGATGGCGTCGAGGTCCACGACAGCACCACCGACCTCAATCGCCTGCGGCAGAAAATCGGCATCGTGTTCCAGCAATGGAATGCCTTCCCGCATCTGACGGTGCTGGAAAACGTGATGCTGGCGCCACGCAAAGTCTTGGGTAAAAGCAAGTGCGACGCCGAGGAACTGGCGGTGCAGCAACTGACCCACGTGGGCCTTGCCGACAAGCTCAAGACCTTCCCTGGCAAGTTGTCCGGAGGCCAGCAGCAACGCATGGCCATCGCTCGCGCCCTGGCCATGTCGCCGGACTACATGCTGTTCGACGAAGCCACGTCGGCCCTCGATCCGCAATTGGTCGGCGAGGTGCTGGACACCATGCGCATGCTCGCCGAAGACGGCATGACCATGGTGCTGGTGACCCACGAAATCCGCTTTGCCCGCGATGTATCCGACCGCGTGGCGTTCTTTCGCAATGGCCTGGTGCACGAGATCGGCTCGCCGGATCAGGTGATTGGGAATCCGGTGCATGCGGAGACTGCGGCATTTCTGAAATCGGTGAAATAGCGGCTGGCCCCTTCGCGAGCAAGCCCGCTCCCACATTAGAACTTCGGTACATTCGAGATCTGTGGCACACAGGAGATCCAATGTGGGAGCGGGCTTGCTCGCGAAGGGGCCCAAACAGACAAAACAAGGAGCAGGTAATGCGCTCATCGAAAGTCATTCATGTAGTCAGCTGTCACGCCGAAGGCGAAGTCGGTGATGTGATCGTCGGCGGTGTCGCCCCACCACCGGGCGCCACTGTGTGGGAGCAATCGCGCTGGATCGCCAAGGATCAGACACTGCGCAACTTCGTGCTCAACGAGCCGCGCGGCGGTGTGTTCCGTCACGTCAACCTGCTGGTGCCGGCCAAGGATCCTCGGGCGCACATGGCCTGGATCATCATGGAACCGGCGGACACGCCACCGATGTCCGGCTCCAATTCGCTGTGCGTCGCCACCGTGCTGCTCGACAGCGGCATTCTGCCGATGACCGAACCGCAAACCCGACTGGTGCTCGAAGCGCCCGGCGGCCTGATCGAGGCCGTGGCCGATTGCCGTGATGGCAAGGTCGAGCGGGTAGAAATCAAGAACGTGCCCTCCTTCGCTGATCGCCTCGACGCCTGGATCGAAGTCGAAGGCCTTGGCTCGTTGCAGGTCGACACTGCGTATGGCGGCGACAGCTTTGTGATCGCCGACGCCGAACGCCTGGGCTTTTCCATTCGTCCTGATGAGGCTGCCGACCTGGTGGCGGTCGGGTTGAAAATCACTCGCGCGGCCAATGAACAATTGGGCTTCGTCCATCCGCTGAACCCCGAGTGGTCACATATTTCCTTCTGCCAGATTGCCGCGCCCATCGTCGTTGAAAATGGCATCGCCACTGGCGCCAACGCGGTGGTGATTCAACCCGGCAAGATTGACCGCTCGCCTACCGGCACCGGCTGCTCGGCGCGCATGGCGGTGCTGCAGGCCAAGGGATTGATGCAGGTGGGCGAGCGCTTTATTGGGCGTTCGATCATCGGTTCCGAATTCCACTGCCGCATCGATTCCCTGACCGAAGTGGCCGGACGCCCCGCAATCTACCCGTGCATATCCGGCCGGGCCTGGATCACCGGCACCCACCAATTGCTGCTCGACCCGAGCGATCCGTGGCCACAGGGCTATCGCCTGTCAGACACATGGCCGGGTGCCTGAAACTCCCCCAGACCAACGGCTACCAAAAACCCCTGACTCATTGAAAAAAACACTAGCCGAGTCATTGTCATTTAAAATATCGTATACGAAATACAAAAACGAACCGGAGGCAACAATGAGCAAGCGTATTAACTGGAGTGGCGTCTTCCCCGCGGTGACCACTCAATTTAACGATGACTTCACCATCAACCTGGAAAAAACCCATCAGGTGATTTCCAACGTGATCCGTGACGGCGTATCAGGCCTGGTGGTGTGCGGTTCGGTGGGGGAAAACACCTCATTGACCGCCGAAGAAAAAATCGCCGTGACCGAAGTCGCGGTCGATGCCTCCCGGGGTCGCGTGCCAGTGATCTGCGGTGTGGCCGAGTTCACCAGCGTGCAAGCGGCCAAGGTCGCCAATGCCGTGCGCCGGGTCGGCGTCGACGGCGTGATGCTGATGCCGGCGCTGGTCTACGGCTCCAAACCGTTCGAGACCGCCGAGCACTACCGCTACGTGGCGAAAAACGCCGACGTACCGCTGATGGTCTACAACAACCCGCCGATCTACAAAAACGACGTCACCCCGGACATCCTGATTTCCCTGGCCGACTGCGACAACGTGGTGTGCTTCAAGGATTCGTCCGGCGATACCCGTCGTTTCATCGACGTGCGCAATGAAGTCGGCGACCGCTTCGTGCTGTTCGCAGGTCTCGACGACGTGGTGCTGGAAAGCATCGCGGTGGGTGCCGAAGGCTGGGTCTCGGGCATGTCCAACGTGTTCCCGAAAGAAGGCGAAACCATCTTCCGCCTGGCCAAGGCCGGTCGCTTCGCCGAAGCCATGCCGATCTACGAATGGCTGATGCCGATCCTGCACCTCGATGCCCGTGCCGACCTGGTGCAGTGCATCAAGCTCTGCGAAGCCATCGCCGGTCGCGGCAGCGCGCTGACCCGTCCGCCACGCCTGGCACTGCCGGAAGCCGATCGGGTGTTCGTCGAGCAGATCATGGCCAAGGCCCTGGCTAACCGTCCGGAGTTGCCAGACGTCGGTCTCTGAGTGATTGCCGGGCGGGTCTTTGCGGATCCGGCCCGGCTGCCTGTTTTTGCGCCTCTACAGGAAACGCCAGCATGTCCAATCCTCTACACACGCAAAGCGCAACCACCCCCTCGGGACTCAAACGCGTAGTGGCCGCCGCCATGGCCGGCACCGTTGCCGAGTGGTACGAATTCTTTCTCTACGGCACCGCCTCCGCACTGGTCTTCGGCCAGTTGTTCTTCCGCCAGACCAACAGCCCGATTGACGGCATCATCGCCGCTTTCGCCTTGTACGCGGTCGGCTTTCTCGCTCGCCCATTGGGCGGTCTGGTGTTCGGTCACTACGGTGACAAATTCGGCCGAAAACGCCTGCTGCAATTGAGCCTGGTGGTGGTCGGTATCACCACTTTTCTGATGGGATGCCTGCCCGGCTTCGACAGCATCGGCTATGCCGCGCCAGTGTTATTGGTGCTGCTGCGGTTGATCCAGGGCTTTGCCTTTGGCGGTGAATGGGGCGGCGCGATTCTGCTGGTGTCCGAACACTGCCCCGACAACCGTCGCGGCTTCTGGGCCAGTTGGCCGCAAGCCGGGGTACCAGCCGGCAACCTGGTGGCTACGGTCGCGCTGTTGCTGTTGTCGTCGAACCTGTCGGAGGAACAATTCCTCGCCTGGGGCTGGCGCGTGGCGTTCTGGTTCTCGGCGGTGGTGGTGCTGATCGGCTACTGGATTCGCACCAGCGTCGATGACGCGCCGATCTTCAAAGAAGCCCAGGCCCGTCAGGCACAGACCAAGCAGCAACAGTTGGGTGTGGTCGAAGTGCTGCGTCATCACTGGCGCGCTGTGCTGGTCGGGATCGGCGCACGCTTTGCCGAGAACATTCTCTATTACACCGTGGTTACCTTTTCGATCACCTACCTGAAACTGGTGGTGCACAAGGACACCTCGGAAATTCTGCTGCTGATGTTCGGCGCGCACTTGGTGCACTTCTTCCTGATTCCGTTGATGGGGTATCTGTCGGATATCGTCGGGCGCAAACCGATCTACCTGACCGGCGCGGTGCTCACTGCGTTCTGGGGCTTTATCGGTTTCCCGATGATGGACACCGGCAATAACTGGCTGATCATGGCAGCGATCATTCTGGGCCTGGGCATCGAGTCGATGACCTATGCGCCCTACTCGGCCCTGATGGCCGAAATGTTCCCGACGCACGTGCGCTACACCGCACTTTCACTGTGCTACCAGGTGGCGCCGATCTTCGCCGGTTCCCTGGCACCGCTGATCGCCATCACCCTGCTCAACAAATATCACAGCTCGACACCCATCGCCTGGTACCTGGTGGGTGCCGCGCTGATCTCCATCGTGGCCGTCGGCCTGACCCGGGAAACCCGCGGCAAGTCGTTGCACCAGGTGGATGCGGAATCCGCTGCGCGTATTGCTGCACTGGATAGCGCCGCGCCGGCCACCCCGCGCCGGGGTAGTGAGCTAGCTTGAGCCAAAAACCTGTGGGAGCGGGCTTGCTCGCGAAGACGGCGGCACAGTCAACATTAATGTCGCCTGACACACCACTTTCGCGAGCAAGCCCGCTCCCACATGGATTGCGGGCGTTCAAATTCTTGACTGACTGGCATTAGCCCCCCTCTTTTCCAACAGGAGTTTTCCATGCCCGAGATCATCGGCCACAACTACATCGGCGGCACCCGTAGCACCGCTGGCAGCATCACCCTGCACAGCCACGACGCCAGCACTGGCGAAGCACTGCCCTTCTCTTTCATGCAAGCCACCGTGGAAGAAGTGGACGCCGCCGCCCAGGCCGCTGCTGCCGCTTACCCGGCCTTTCGCAACTTGCCGGCGACTCGCCGTGCAGAATTTCTTGAGGCGATCGCCGCGCAACTGGATGCGCTGGATGATGAATTCGTCGCTCTGGTCACCCGCGAAACCGCGCTGCCGACCGGGCGCATTCAAGGTGAACGCAGCCGTACCAGCAGCCAAATGCGCCTGTTCGCTCAGGTTCTGCGCCGGGGCGATTTCTATGGTGCGCGTATCGACCGTGCCTTGCCCGAACGTCTGCCACTGCCACGGGTCGACCTACGCCAATACCGGATCGGTCTCGGTCCGGTGGCCGTGTTCGGCGCCAGTAATTTCCCGCTGGCCTTTTCCACCGCCGGCGGTGACACCGCTGCCGCTCTGGCCGCCGGTTGCCCGGTGGTGTTCAAGGCCCACAGCGGACACATGGCGACCGCCGAACGCGTGGCCGATGCAATCATCCGCGCCGCCGAGCAAACCGACATGCCCAAAGGTGTGTTTAACATGATCTACGGCGCAGGCGTCGGTGAAGCGCTGGTCAAGCATCCGGTGATCCAGGCCGTCGGTTTCACCGGCTCGCTAAAGGGCGGTCGCGCCCTCTGTGACATGGCCGCCGCACGGCCACAACCGATCCCGGTGTTCGCCGAAATGAGCAGCATCAACCCGGTGCTGGTATTGCCGGAAGCTCTGCTCGCGCGCGGCGAGAAAATCGCCGGTGAACTGGTGGCGTCGGTGGTCCAGGGTTGCGGTCAGTTCTGTACCAATCCGGGGTTGGTGATCGGTATTCGCTCACCCCACTTCAGTGCTTTCACCGCGCGGCTCAGTACCTTGATGGCCGAACAACCGGCGCAGACCATGCTCAATGCCGGCACCCTCGGCAGCTACGAAAAAGGTGTGCAGGCCTTGCTCGACCATCCGGGAATAACCCACTTGGCAGGCCACGATCAGCAGGGCAATCAAGCGCGGCCGCAACTGTTCAAGGCCGACGTCAGTCTGCTGTTCAAGGGTGATCCGCTATTGCAGGAAGAAGTGTTCGGCCCGACCACCCTCGTCGTCGAAGTGGCCGACAAGGCCGAGTTGCGACAAGCGCTTAACAGTTTGCACGGTCAACTCACCGCCACGTTGATTGGCGAAGCACAGGACCTGAAGGAACACGCCGATCTGCTGGCACTGTTGGAACAAAAGGTCGGCCGGGTGCTGTTCAACGGCTACCCCACCGGCGTCGAAGTCTGCGATGCCATGGTGCATGGCGGCCCCTATCCGGCGACCTCCGATGCCCGTGGCACTTCGGTCGGCAGCCTAGCCATCGAACGCTTCCTGCGCCCGGTGTGCTACCAGAACTGCCCGGACGCGTTGTTGCCCGACGCCCTGAAAAATGCCAACCCGCTGGGCATTGCTCGACTGGTTGACGGCATCAACCAGCGCGACCCGATTTAAAAAACACTCGAAAAACTGTGGGAGCGGGCTTGCTCGCGAAGGCGGAGTGTCAGTCAGCATTTGCATTGCCTGGCACACCGCCTTCGCGAGCAAGCCCGCTCCCACAGGGTTGGGTATTTCGTTTCAAGCCAGCAGTGCTTTCAGGTCGTTGTACAGTGCCTCGGGAATCTGCACCCCCTCCACCACACTGCGTGCCCGCGCCGCATAACGCCGTTGCGACGGCAAGCGTGCGCCCTGCCCTTCAATGCCCTGAAACAACACCTCGGCCCGGACCAAGTGTTCCTCAGTGGCCGCCCCCAAAAAACGTCGCGGATCCAGTGCGATGATCAACTCGCCATGGTACGGCGACGACTTGCTGCCCGCGTCATAAGCCAGCGACTCGGCACTGGTCAAATCACCGATCAAAGGCCCGGCGATCAACTCCACCATCGCCGCCAGCGCCGAGCCCTTGTGCCCACCGAACGTCAGCATCGCGCCGCTGTCGAGTACCACATTGGCATCGGTGCTCGGCCGGCCCTCAGCGTCCACGCCCCAACCCTCGGGAATCGCCTTGCCGGCACGCCGATGTAACTCGATATCGCCACGGGCAATCGCACTGGTGGCGAAGTCGAACACAAACGGATCCTGCCCCGCACGCGGCCAGCCAAAGGCAATGGGATTGGTGCCGAACACCGGCACACGTCCCCCCGCCGGTGCCACCCAGGCATGGCTCGGATTACACGCCAGCGCCACCAACCCGGCAGCGGTCAACTGCTCGATCTCCACCCACAGCGCCGAGAAATGCACACAGCGATTGATCGCCAACGCCGCAATCCCGTTGGCCCGGGTTTTCTCCGTCAGCAGCCCAAGCCCCGCCTGAAACGCCAATTGCGAGAAACCACCAGCGGCATCCACCCGCACGATCGACGGCGCCTGGTCGATCACCTGCGGTTCGGCATCGGCCGACACCTTGCCGGCCCGCAGGGAATTCACGCAGCCCAGAATCCGGTACAAACCGTGGGAGGCACAGCCATCGCGCTCGCCGGCGATCACCGTCGCCGCCACCGCTTGCGCGTGGGCCAGATTAAAACCGTTGTGCAACAGAATCGATTCGGCCAGTTCTCGGGCTTCGATCAGGGTCAGTCGGATCATGCTCATCTCCTTGGACAGACCATCCAGACTGGGCCATTCCAAGGCTCACGGCTTGATCGCTTTAGGTCGGGTTGATGACGAATTCGGCATATCGCTAAAAGCAGTCGACCTTGTGTGGCCGCACCACTCGTCGGCAGGCGCAACGCGATCAATTGACATCGGTGGGGGTCTGCGCAATTATTATTGCATCGCATACGATACAAACGTATACGACACATAAATCACATCTTTTGAAACGTTGAGGATCCCCCCCCATGAGCAAGATCGAAAAAGTACTGGCCACCGGCAAGACTCACACCACCGTTAGCGCCGCTGGCAATACTTCGCGGGGCCATAACGGCAGCCTCGACATCCAGCTCTCGTCGCCTGGAAACGCGAAACTGGCGCACGAGTTCAAAGCCATTGCACCGCACCCAACCGCCGAGCAATTGTTCGCCGGCGCATGGTCGGCCTGCTACACCGCCGCCGTCGGGCTGGTGGCAAATGAAATGAACGTGGTGCTGCCGTCTGATCTGTCCGTCGACATCGAAGTCGATCTGGGCCAGACCGGTCCGGCGTACTTCCTCCAGGCTCGGTTGACTCTGCGCGTCCCAGGTCTGGCGCATGACATCGCGACAACGCTGGCGCATACCGCAGATCAAATTTGCCCTTACTCGAAAGCGACGCGAGGCAATATCGACGTGGCCCTGAACGTCCTCACGGCATGACGCACTGTGATTGGCCTTTTTTTTCCATGTATATATCGCATGCGCTTTAAGCGCATGCGAATCAGGAGCTCATTCGTACTGTCGAACCCGGCCACAGTCGAAGTCAGAGCTGTTCCGATACAATCGCATACGCGGTATATTTTGCCTTTGCGAGCCTTCAACTTTGGCCAACGAGGAAGCACATGAAACCCACCGACAAGACGGCTCCCGCCAAGCTCTCCGACTTTCTGTGTTTTGCGGTCTATTCCACGAACCTGGCCTTCGGCAAGGCCTACAAGCCGATACTCGAGCAGCTGGGGCTCACCTATACGCAATACATCACCATCGTTGCGCTATGGGAGGAAGACAATCAAACCGTGGGTAGCCTGGGCGAGAAGCTGTTTCTCGAATCGAACACGCTCACACCGATCCTGAAGAAGCTGGAAGCGATGGGCTATCTACAGAGGCAGCGTGATCCCGAGGACGAGCGGCAGGTGCGCATCAGTCTGACGAAGAATGGTCGACAGTTGCGCGAAGGCCGTCCCGAAATGGGCCTCTCCGACGCAACCGGTCTGACACCGGACGAGTTCATGCAGATGCAGAATGCGATCGTGAAGCTGCGCAACAATCTCATCAAATCGACGAAAACCGGGGAATGAGTGACCACTGATCGTTTTTTTAATCGGGGGTATTTTCGGGTATGTAAAAGCCCAACCTTTTCGGATTGGGCTAGTCATTGAATCATAGGGTCGGGACACTCGCCCCTTGGTACCTCATCTTCTTTTTCACCCCAATTCGCTTTCCCGAATCAGCTTCTTATTAATCTTTCCCACACTGGTTTTAGGAATCTCGGCGACGAACTTGAACTGCTTGGGGATCGCCCATTTGTTGATGCGGCCACGCTCGACAAACCCTTGAAGGTGCGTCTCCAGGATCTTGCGGTCGAGATACTGCCCAGGCTCGCACACCACCAGCGCCATCGGCCGTTCGCCCCATTGCTCATCGGCAATGCCCACGACCGCGACCGACATCACCGCCGCGTGTTCGCTGATCAGGCTTTCCAGTTCCAGGGAGCTGATCCACTCCCCGCCTGTCTTGATGACATCCTTGATTCGATCTTTGATTTCCACCCCTCCCAAGGCGTCGATGGAGGCCAGATCGCCGGTGTGCATCCAGCCGTTGTGCCAAAGCTCGGCACCCTTTTCGGGCTCCTTCAAATAGCCTTGGGTCAGCCAGGGTGCGCGCACCACGATCTCGCCCAGAGACTCGCCGTCATGGGCAACGTCATTGCCATTGGCATCGATGATTTTCAGGTCGACCATCGGCACCGGCGTGCCAGTCTTGATGCGGGTGGCCAGTTGGGCTTGCGTGGATTGTTCGAGGTCTTCATCACGCAGGTACGTCAGGCACAGCAATGGGCAGGTTTCCGACATGCCATAACCGCTGTGCACCTGAATACCTTTGGCGCTCGCTTCGCTGGCAATTCCCAGCGTCAGTGCGCTGCCACCCAAGAGCATTTTCCAGCCATCGAAACGGGTCTGTGCCGCTTCCTCGCAGCTCAAGATCATCTGCAGAATGGTCGGCACGCAATGGGAAAAAGTGACCTTTTCCTCACGATACAACCTGACCAGGCTGTTGGGTTCGTAGCGGCCGGGGTACACCTGCTTGAGCCCCATCAGGGTGGCGACATAAGGCACACCCCAGGCATGCACGTGAAACATCGGGGTGATGGGCATGTACACATCATCGGAACGCAGCAACGGCAGGCCTTGATAGACACCCAAAGTGCCCACGGCATTCAAGGTGTGCAGGACCAATTGGCGGTGGGTGAAATACACGCCCTTAGGGTCGCCCGTGGTGCCCGTGGTGTAGAAAAGGGTCGCCACCGAGTTTTCATCGAAGTCGGGAAAGTCGTACCGGTCTGCGGCCCTGGACAACAGGTTTTCATATTCCCCCAGCACCGGTAACCACGTATCGATTGCTGTGTCGTCCGTGAGCTGCAGGTAACCTTTGACGGTTTCAAGCCGCCCCTGGATCTGTTCAACCAGCGGCAGGAAATCATCATGCACCAGCACCAGGTCGTCCTCGGCATGGTTCATGGTGAAGAGCACCTGATCCGGCGAAAGACGAATGTTCACGGTATGCAGCACCGCGCCGATCATCGGTACCGCAAAGAAGCATTCCAGGTAACGATGGCTGTCCCAGTCGAGCAAGGCCACCGTATCTCCGGCCTTGACGCCGGCAGCGGTCAAGGCGTTGGCCAGCCTGCGGATCCGCTGGTTGAGGGTCTGGTAGCTGTAGCGCAGTTTGTCGGCGTAGACGATTTCCCGGCCCGGTTCGTAGCGCACGCCGGACAGCAATAATTGCTTGATCAGCAAGGGGTAGGCATAGGCGCCATCGGCGGGCGGAATTATTTTTGTCGCCATCATGGTTGGGTTCCTTGTCCTTCGATCAGAAGTGCGCTGCTTCCAGCTTGTAGAGGCATTCGCTGCCAGCCTTGGCCGATGCGCTCAACGAGTGGATACGCGGCAACAACCGGGCAAAGTAAAAACGCGCGGTAGCCAGTTTGCTGGCATAGAAATCGTCCTTGGAATGTGTGCTCATGGCGGCTTTGGCCATTCGCGCCCACATGTAGGCGTAGGCGGTGTAGCCGAACACGTGCAGGTACTCGACCGAGGCCGCGCCGATTTCATTCGGGTTGTTTTGCGCCCGGTCCAGCAGCCACGCGGTCAACTCGTCGAGGGTATCCACGGCAGCATTCAACGGCTTGGTGAACTCGCCAAGATCGGCGCAGGCTTTGGCGGTGAAGTTGCGGATTTCCGACGCGAACAAACGGTAGAGCGCCCCGCCGCTGCCGACGATTTTGCGCCCGGCCAGGTCCAGTGACTGGATACCGTTGGTGCCTTCGTAGATCTGCGTAATGCGCACATCGCGAATCAATTGCTCCTGGCCCCACTCGCGGATGTAGCCGTGGCCTCCGAAGATCTGCTGGCCATGCACCGTGGTTTCCAGCCCCATGTCGGTGAGAAACGCCTTGGCCACCGGGGTCAGCAGCGACACCAGTTCCTGGGCGCGGGTGCGGGTTGCCGCGTCATCGCTATACTTGGCGGTATCCAGTTGCAGCGCCACGTAGCTGGAGAACGCACGCCCGCCCTCGTTCAAGGCTTTCATGGTCAACAGCATGCGCCGTACATCCGGGTGCACGATGATCGGGTCGGCGGCTTTGTCCTTGTTCTGCGCGCCCGTCGGCGAACGGCTTTGCAGACGGTCACGGGCGTATTCGACTGCGTTCTGATACGAGCGCTCACCCAACGCCAGGCCCTGGATACCCACGCCAAGGCGTTCGTAATTCATCATGGTGAACATCGCCGCCAGCCCCTTGTTCGGCGCATCGACGATCCAGCCGGTCGCACCGTCAAAGTTCATCACACAGGTGGCGGAGGCCTTGATGCCCATCTTGTGTTCGATGGAACCGCAGGACAGCGCGTTGCGCTCGCCCAGCGAGCCATCGTCATTGACCAGCACCTTGGGCACCAGAAACAGCGAGATGCCCTTGGGACCGGCCGGTGCATCCGGCAACCGGGCCAGCACCAAATGAATGATGTTTTCGGTCAGGTCGTGCTCGCCGCCGGTGATGAAGATCTTGCTGCCGCTGATCTTGAAACTGCCGTCGGCCTGGGGTTCGGCTCGGGTGCGAATCAGGCCCAGGTCAGTGCCGGCGTGCGCCTCGGTCAGGCACATAGAACCGGTCCAGGTGCCGGCATACATGTTCGGCAGATAGCGTTCCTTGAGTTCCTGACTGGCATGGGCATTGATCGACAGGCACGCACCGGCGGTCAGCATCGGGTACAAGCCGAACGACAGACTTGCCGAGTTGACCATCTCTTCGACCTGAGCCGAAATGGCCTTGGGCATGCCCATGCCACCGAACTGCGGATCGCCACCGACACCCACCCAACCGCCTTCGGCGAATGCCTGGTAGGCCGCGACAAATCCGTCCGGAGCCTGGACCGCGCCGTTGCTCCAGGTACAGCCCTGTTCGTCGCTGCTGCGGTTCAGCGGCGCGACCACCTCGGCGCTGATCTTGCCGGCCTCTTCAAGAATGGCGGCGGCCGTTTCTTCATCAATCACCTCGGCCATGCCAGGCAATTGGGCCCATAGCCGGGACACCTGGAAAACCTCGTTGAGTACGAAGCGCATGTCGCGCAAAGGAGCTTTGTAATCAGACATCGTTGGCTTACTCGGAAGTGGTCAGGGCATGCGACATGCCGGGACGTTCAGTGGATTCAGTGTTTTCGGCTACCGCAACGGCACCGGGCTCAGGAGCCCGTTCGCGCAGCAAGAAATACGACAGGGCTGGAATCAGGATCAGCGCGCCGAGCATGTTCCACAGGAACATGAAGGTCAGCAGGATGCCCATGTCGGCCTGGAACTTGATCGGTGACCAGACCCAGCACACCACGCCCGCCGCCAGAGTGATGCCCACCAGGCCCACCACCCGCCCGGTAAACGACACGGCGTTGCGGTAAGCCTGACTCAGCGGCAGGCCCTGGCGTTGGTAATGCAACTGCACGCTGAGCAGGTACAAGGCGTAGTCCACGCCGATGCCCACGCCCAATGCGATCACCGGTAGAGTCGCGACTTTCACGCCAATGCCCATGGCCACCATCAACGCCTCGCAAAGAATCGAGGTCAGGACCAGTGGCAACAGGGCGACTAGGGTTGCGCGCCAGCTGCGGAAGGTGATCAGGCAGAACAGCGTCACCGCCGCATAGACGTAAAGCAGCATGGTGCGATTGGCCTCGCGCACCACAATGTTGGTCGCTGCTTCAATCCCGGCCGACCCGGCCGCCAGCAGGAACTGGCGATCTTCGCTGTTGTTCTCTCGGGCGAATTTTTCGGCGATGCCCACCACGGCATCCAGGGTCTCGGCCTTGTGGTCCTTGAGGAAGGTGATCACCGGCATCAACGAGCAATCGGTGTTGAACAACTCCGGGGAGTTGACCGAGGCTTGCTGCGCGGCGTAGTTCAGCACGTCCTGATTGCGCTGGATGCTGTTGAGCTTGGGGTTGCCTTCATAAGTACCGGCGGTGATTTGGCGCACCGCGTTGACCAACGAAGCCGTGGCCTGTACGCCCGGATACTGCTGCAGCTCCCAGGCCAGACGGTCGGCGAGGACCAGCGTCTTGTAGTTCAAGCAGCCTTCCGGCGCGGTCTTGATCATCACCGCGAACAGGTCGCTGGAGAGCGCGTAGTGGCTGGTGATGTAGGCGTTGTCACGGTTATAGCGAGAGTCGGCACGCAACTCCGGTGCGCCACTTTCCAGGTCGCCGATCTTCAGCTGCAAACTGACCATGAAGCCGCCGATGCCCATCAGCATCGCGACCAATACCGCCCCCGTGGCCCATTTGGCCGTGGTGAAGCGGTCGAGCAAGTCCCACAGTTTGCCGAAGCCTTTATGCCCTTCTGCACGTGTGTCGATTTTCAGCGCACGCTCGGCAGCCTTGGCGCCGACGCCGACATAAGACAGCGCCACCGGCATCAGCAACAGTGAGGTGAAAATCAGCACCGCCACACCGATGCTGGCGGTGATCGCCAGGTCGCGGATCACCGGAATGTCGATCAGCATCAACACCGCGAACCCGACGGCGTCGGCCAGCAGTGCGGTGACGCCGGCAATGAACAGGCGGCGGAAGGTGTAGCGTGCGGCGATCAGTCTGTGGGTGCCGCGGGCGATGTCTTGCATGATGCCGTTCATTTTCTGCGCAGCGTGAGACACACCGATGGCGAAGATCAGGAAAGGCACCAGCACCGAGTATGGGTCGATGGCATAGCCTAGCCAGGCGACGATGCCGAGTTGCCAGACCACCGCGATCAGCGAGCAGCCAACCACCAGCAAAGTGCTGCGCACGCATCGGGTGTAGGCGTAAATGATGATTAGCGACGTGACGACGGCCAGGCCGAAGAACATCATCACCTGGATCAGACCGTCAATCAGGTCGCCCATCAGTTTGGCGAAACCGATCACCCGGACTTTGTACTGGCCCTTGCCCTCCTCCCCGGCCTTGCGTGCCGCGCTGTCACCGGCGAACTCGATCTTGTCGCGCAACTGCTCTTCGAGCATCTGCGAAAAGGCGTGGTAGTCGATGCGCTGACCGCTGGCCGTGGCTTTGTCCAGCAGCGGAACAATGAGCATGCTCGATTTGTAGTCGCTGGCCACCAGACTGCCGACGATACCGGCGCGGGAAATGTTCTGGCGCAGCTGTTCTATTTCTTCAGGCTTGCCCTGGTAGGTATCGGGCATCACCGGGCCACCCTGGAAACCTTCCTCGGTGACTTCGGTCCAGCGTACCGCCGGGCTCCACAACGACTTCATCCAGGCACGGTCGACGCCTTCGGTGACGAACAGCTGATCGTTGACCTGCTTGAGCACGTCAAGATAAGCGGGGTCGAAGATATCGCCCTGAGTGTTCTCCACCACCACCCGTACCGAGTTACCCAAACCGCGCAGCGACTGACGGTTTTCCAGGAAATTCTGAATGTACGGCTGGCTCTGCGGAATCATCTTTTCGAAACTGGGACGCAGCTCCAGGCGAGTCGCGGCCATGTAGCCCAGCACCACGGTGGCCAGCGCCATCAACAGCATGAACAGCGGGCGATAGTTGAACACCAACCGCTCCAACCGATTGCCGGAATGGCGGTCGAAATCCCGCAGATCGCGGATCACCGGCATGGTTTCTTGTTTGGTATGGCCCATGTCTGGGTTCTCGCTCTAAGGGTTCGAGGGCTTATTCAACGGACAGCGTCCGTGCACCACGGCTGCCAACTACCACCAGTGCACCGTCGGCGGACTGAGTGGCGCCGGTCACCGGTGTTGGTGCCCGTTGCTGAACCAGATGCAATTGCGCACCGAAGCCCTGGCTGACCAGCATCTGCCCGCCCTGGGTGAACAAGCGGTAATTACCTTGGGCATCGACGATGCCGGCGGTGATGCTGACGTGCAGGCCATTCTTCAGCGGGGTCCAGCTGTGACCGCCATCGGTGCTGCGCAGCACATTGCCGCGCAAGCCGTAGACGAGCGCTTCGCCGGGCTTGCCGAGCACACCGAAAAAACTGCCCTGATAGGGTGTCTGCACGGCGGCGAACCGCTGTTGGGTGTCATCCCACTTGAGCAACAGGCCCTGCTCTCCGGCGATGTACAGTGCGTCGCCGGTAGAGGCGATGGCGTTGAGGTGAAAGCCCTGCGGGTTGTCGGTGCGGTCCTGAAACGGCGTCCAGCTCTGGCCGCCATCCTCGGTGCGCAGGATCAGGTTGAACACCCCGACCACATAGCCAAGGCGCTCGTTGGCGAACCAGACATCGAGCAACGGTTTGTCGGCGCCCTGCGCCACCAGGCGCTCACCTTCGGCGACCAGCAGTGGCCATTGTTCGTTGGCGGGTTCTGCACTGGCTAACGCGCTGTAATGCTTGACCAGCAAGGCACCGATCTCGCGGCCGTCCAGTTGTTTGCGCCAGGTCGCGCCAGCGTCACTGCTGTGCAACACCACGCCGTCGCCGCCCACCGCCCAGCCTTGGGTGGCGGAAGGAAAACTCACGGCATTGAGGTCGGCACTGACTGGCACCGCTGCCTGCTGCCAGTGTTTGCCGGCATCATCGGAATACAGAATGTGGCCACGCTGCCCGACTGCGACCAAGCGGTCGCCGGCGCGGGCCATGCCGGATAACGGGCTATTGGCGGCCAAGGCGCTGACCCTGGCCGGCAGATCCAGCACGTCGACATAAGCGGACGCCTGACTCATGCCCTGCAACGTTGCAAGCAGAACGCCGAGCGCCAGCTGCAGATAATTTTTGTACGAACACATACCGCGTCCTCTTCGGATAACCGCGCCGGGACACACGTCCGTGTGCCTGACGTTCCAACCTGGCGCCCGCAACAATCGGCATGCGCCGACCGTCGTGCGGTCCCCTGCCTTGCAGGCAGCAGACCGAACGGACGCTTTGTCACGGTTTGCCTAGCGAATCCCGCTACCGGCCAGGGACTCAGGCGACCACTGCGCCTTGGAGAGCGGATCGATGTACTTGATGCCGCCGTAAGGCCCGACCACACCGTTGATGTTGTAGGAGCCACCCACCAGGTCGTAGATCATGAAGGGCGTGGAGTCCGGGATCTGCTTGTCGTAGCTCTGGCTGAGGAACGCGAACGAGCCACGGTACAGCTGACCACGGGCGTCGTATTGGTCAGAGGCCAGAGCGGTCCAGCTGTCTTCATCGAGGTAGAAGCGACGCTTCTGATAGATGTGCCGGGCACCGGCCTTGAGGTTGCCCTCCACCACCCAGACCCGGTGCTTTTCCCAACGCACATAATCCGGTGCCAGGTGATTGGCGGTGGTCAGCGACTTGGGATCCTGGGCGTAGGTCAGTTTGTAAGTATTGTAGGGCACGATCATTTCTTGCTTGCCCACCAGCTTCCAGTCGTAGCGGTCCAGCGCACCGTTGAACACGAAAACATCGTCGTAGGTGCCGGCACCGGCGGTGCCTGGGTTAGGCGTGTCGTAAGCCAGGTTCGGTGCCAGCTTGACCCGACGCTGGCCAGGCAAGTATTGCCAGGCGCGGCGCGGTTGCTGCAGCGGGTTGGCGGCGTCCTTGAGCATCACCGCTTCACCGGCCCGGCGCGCAGGGCCGGTGTAAGACAGCTTCATCTGGTAGTACACGTCGGCGCTGCTGATCGGCTGCGCCAGGTTCTCGTAGATCGGATAGGAAATGAACGCCTGCCCGGTGGTCGCCAGGGTCGGCACGCCAGCGGAATCGACGTTCCAGGAGTCGTACTTGGAGTTGATGTTGACCCCCTGATAACGCAACAGGAAGTTCCACATCGCCTCGTTGCCGGACTGCGGAATCGGGAACGGCACACCGGGCAGTACGTTATCGATGGCCAACCCGCCTTCCAGGGACTTGGCGTCAGTGGCGTTTTTCACGCCATTGTCCAGCACCGCCTTGGGCAGGGAGACAGTACGGTGAGTCGGGTAGACATTGACGTGGAAGCTTGGGAAACGCTTGGCCAGTTCCGCCGTGGTTGCACTGAGCAAGCCCTTGTACTGATCGACGTTTTTGCCATCGATCACCAGCAACGGTTTTTCATTGACGAAGGGATCCGGACGCATGCTGTCACCGGATTTGAAACTGGCCGGCGGCGTGGTCAGGCCACCGTTGTAGGCTGGGATGGAACCATCAGCGTTCCCGGCCTTTTCGGCGCCCACCAGGGTCAGGCTGCTGCCCAACTTGGCAGCGTCCTGAGTTGAAACAGCGGCCTGTGCCTGGGCGGCAAGGACCATGGCCAGCGAAGCGGCCAACACGGTTTTTGCGAATTTCATCTTGTTATTCTCCTGCTTGCATTGAGCAAATCAGTGGTGAATCAAAAAGTGGTTTTCATCGTCAGGTAAACGGCGCCACGGTCCTCAGTCGTGGCACCACCACCGGAGAAGGCCGAGTAGCCGCCGCCGTAACACGCGTAGTTTTCATTGCCGCTAAAGGCATTGGGGGTGGAGCCGTCGCCGCTGCCGGCATTGGCCGCACCGGTGCTCAAACCACTGGTGTCGCACTTGTCGGTCTTGCCGAAGGAATCCACGTACTTCAGGTCGATGAAGTATTTGTTGTACACAACGGCACCCACGCCCACGGCATAGTTTCCGGTGTCTTTGGCACCGCCACCGGACACCGGTGACACGCCATCAAGACCGACGTTGATGGACATCGGTGCGTTGAGATCGACCCCCGGGAACACCTGGTACCAGGTCGGTGTGAAGTTGACCGCGATGCCCCAGTTGTCCCGGGTCGGCTGGTCGATGCCGCGATAGGTGTCATTGCCCTTGTAGAGCGCTTCGTTCTTGCTATCGAGCTTGAGCAGGTTGCTGTAGTACAACTCGGCGAGCAGGCTGGCCGAATCGAACACCGGTGTTTTCGGGAAGGTCATCAGGCCGTTGAGCGTCCAGTGCAACGTGTCACCGGTGGCACTCATGCTGTCGCCCTTTTGCGGGGTGTCGTAGATCACACCGGTGGCCGCCGTGCGGGCCGGCAACAGCCCCAGGCCTGCGCCCAAACCCCGCGGCCCTGTCGAGCTGACAACGGCGGGAATACTGGCCAGCGGCATGTTGTGGCGAATGTTCAGGTCTGAACCGACGCTGATACCGCCCACATCCTTGGACAAACTCAGGCCGACGATCTTGATGTTGTCGGCATAGGCCAGCTGATAGGTGCTGGTGCTCAGCGAGTTGAGGGTGTTGACCACAGCGGGCACCATGCCGGCAGGCGGGGTGCCATTGGGATTGGCCGAGGTCAGGCCGGTGGCATTCAACCAGGCTTGCGGCAGGATCTCCGAGGTTTCGCGGTAGTAAACGCCGAGGGTGCCATCCAGCCAGGCCGGCGACCACTTGGCCATCACGCCCCAGTCTCCGCGCTTGTCCGGCGTCAGGTCGTGACCGCGACGCACATTGGTCAGCCCGTTGCAGGGCGCCAGACCACAACCCAATGGACTGCCCGGCACCACGCCATTGGTGTTGCCCAGCAGGAACGACTGCGCACCGAAGCCGACCAGATCGGAACCGCCGTAGTAAGTACCGGCTTCAGGCAGGCGGGCGGCATCCCAATCCAGGAAATATTGAGCGCCCACGGTCAACTCGGGATTGACCGTGAACGACATCGAAAGCTGGTTACGCGGAACGAACAGCTCCTTGGCTTCGGTGCCCGGCGAGGCGGCCAGTTTGGCCAGGTCGAGGCCGGACTGGCCGTAG
Organism: Pseudomonas farris; assembly: GCF_019145235.1. Classification (GTDB taxonomy): domain Bacteria; phylum Pseudomonadota; class Gammaproteobacteria; order Pseudomonadales; family Pseudomonadaceae; genus Aquipseudomonas; species Aquipseudomonas farris. The sequence continues at coordinate 32,216 of NZ_JAHSTV010000010.1, forward strand.
CTGATCGAGTGCACCGGGTTGAGCAGGGTTTCACCCCAGAACACATTGTGCTGACCGGCCTTGACGCTCAACAGCGACTCCTCGCCCACTTCGGTGCTGTAGAACACGAAGGCATCGAGAATTTCGCCGGATGGACCGGTGTAGTAACGCTGGGCGTAGTTGCTCAGGTGCGGGCTGCCATTGCCGACATTGTCGCCAGTGACCCCGGCCAGGCGCGGATCGTTGGCGACCAGACCCGACCGTGCGTCATTGCCGTTGACGAACGGGTTGGAATTGGAACCGGTGTTCTCGTACGCCTTGTCGTACCAACTGGCGGCACTGACGCGAAAGCCCATGTGGTTCTGGTAGACCACATCCATTTCGGTCAACAGGTCAACACGGTTGGTGATGTTGGTCCCGGCCTTGCGGAAGTTGTAGTCGCCATCGTTGTTATTCGGTGTCGCCAACATGCGCTTGTCGGCGCTTTCGGTGCGTACGCCGTAGTTGTACTTCACGGTGTTATCAAAACGCACGGTCCAGTCCGGGTTACCTGTGTCGAGTTCGACCGCCTGCGCGACCGGCACGGCGGCGGCCAGAATGGCCGAGGCCAACAAGGTGTAACGCGAGGGTGCGAACCCGTGACTCTTATTGTTGTGCATTGCGTTGTCTCCGCCTTTTTGTATTTGTTTTAAGCGCAGCCGCCCTCGCGCAACCCTTGTTCCAGGGATTTGCGTTTTTCAGGAGTGAGGGCAAATGCCGGATGGCTGGGGCCAACCGGCGCCTGAACTAGCGATCCAGCTCCACGATGAGTGCTTCGGCTTGCGGCCAGTGGCCAAACCCTGCAACCGGATTGAGATGACCCACCTCGCCCAGGTTGAGCAGTTCGCTGCCCCAGCCTTCAGCCAGGCGAGTGGCGGCATCAAGGCTGGCGAGGTGGTCGTTGGTACTGGCGGCCACCAGACTGCGGAACGGCAGTGGCCCTTTTGGTAGAGGATTCCAACCCTGGGTGCGCAGGGTTTCAGCAGAGGGGTAGCCTTGTGGCCAATGAGCATCGAGATCCGGAGGGGTGGCCAGCAGCGCGCCCTTGATCGGCCGACTGTGCTGCGCAGCCCAGTGCGCGACCATCAGCACACCGGCGCTGTGAGCAACCAGAATCACCGGCCCGTCGATCTGCTCCAGCGCGTGCTGGATCGCTTCGACCCGCTTGGCGCAATCGAGCTTGTCGGTTTCCAGCGGCGGCACACTGCGCACTTTGCAGAGCCTTGCCTCAAGCAGCGTTTGCCAATGCTCGGCAACGTGCTCGCGCAGGCCCGGTACGATCAGAACGGTTGCGGCAGTTTGCAGTTTGTCCACTTCAACACCTTCGCTTTCTCGATGACTCGACTGGCTCTATTGCCAGGGGCTTTTTGTAGGACTGACATTAAAGAGCGCCCACCCGAGGTGCTTTTCATTGGACGTCAGGCACTTTTCTTTTCATGACAAATTTCCACATGTTGGCGTGCCCCGACCACTGGTCGAAAATCCCCCCAGCTTCGCTGTGGGTCACTGTAATCAATGGGTGAGCGTCGATTGCTCGACGACAACGCAGCTGCTTCTGGACAGAATCGGGCGAGCGCCCTCGACAACGTCACAACTGTTCAATTGCTGATGTGCTGGATATAGTCGCCACGCTCATCTGAATCACAACCGGCCCAGGAAAGACCTTCGCATGCCCAAGCTTGTTCGCGCCGCCGTCTTGACCAACTACCTGGAGGTCACCCAGTACCTGGGGTTCAATCCGCGCGATGTGCTGGCCGACGTCGGCCTGAGCAAAGCCCTGCTACAAGCGCCTGAACACCGTATTCCCATTGATGCCGCCGTACGCCTGCTGGAAGATTCGGCCGCCGCCAGTGGCTGCCAGAGCTTCGGCCTGAGCATGGCCGAGTCGCGTCAGCTCTCGGATTTCGGTGTGGTCAGCCTGCTGCTCAGCCACCAGCGAACGCTGCGAGATGCGTTGCAAGTGTTGGTGCATTACCGGCATCTGATGAACGACTCGCTGGCCCTTTTCATTGAAGAGGCCGGCAAGATGGTGATCATTCGCGAAGAGGTGGTTACTGAATCGCCGATGCCTTGCCGGCAAGCCAATGAACTGGCCATCGGGGTGATGTTCCGCCTGTGCGCCGCCCTGCTCGGCACCCACTGGCACCCTTACAGCGTCAACTTCACGCACCAGCCTCCCGACAACCTGCAACTGCATCGCCGCCTGTTTGGTTGCAAGCTGGAATTCGGCAGTGAGTTCAACGGCATTGTCTGCTCCGACGCCAGCCTCGACGTGACCAACCCCAATGCCGACCCAGCCATGGCGCGCTATGCCCAGAGCTACCTCGACTCGCTGCTGAGTCACGAAGGTCCCTCGATGCTGTTCGAGGTGCGCAAAGCCATCTACCTGCTGCTGCCGATGGGACGCGCCACCATCGAGCAGATCGCCCAGACCCAGGGCATGAACGTACGCACCCTGCAACGTCGCCTGAAAGACGACGGCTGCGCCTTCAACGACCTGATCAACGACGTGCGCCGCGACCTGGTGTTGCGCTACCTGGAAAACCCGAACTACTCGTTAGGGCGCATTGCCGACATGCTCGGCTATTCGATGGCGAGTTCCTTCACACGCTGGTTCATCACCCAGTTCGGCATGCCGCCCGCCGCATGGCGCAGCGCGCAAAAGCACACCCTCAAAGCTCCGCCGGACCTGACCACCCTACCCGGCTCCAGCGAACCCTGAACCGGACGCAACAGACGCAGGGCATGCAAAAAAAAGCGGCGACTGCTGGTACAGTCGCCGCAAAAGAACCGGTGTCTGTGACACCGGCCGAGGAGTCCTGTGGCGAGGGAGCTTGCTCCCTCGCCACTGTTTTGTGTACCTACATTCCCCAGCGCAGCAACAGCAGCACCAGCACGACAAGGAACACCGTCTCCCCCACCATCAGCAGGATCGGTTTGATGCCCACCGCCGCCAGCTCCTTGAGCTGGGTTTTCATGCCCAGGGCGCTGATGGAAACCACCAGGCACCAGCGCGACAATTCATTGACCGATCCCTGCACCACCGGAGCTATCCAACCGGTGCTGTTGATACAAGCCAGAATCAGAAACCCGACGGCGAACCATGGCAGCAGCGGCGGTCGTTTGCCGGCCGGATCAGCGCCCTGCATGCGGGTAATCATGGCGGCGCAGACGATCACCGGCAGCAGCATGGCAACCCGCATCAGCTTGATCACCGTGGCCGTATCGCCGGTCTCGGTCGACATGCTGTAACCGGCACCGACCACCTGGGCGACATCGTGGATGGTGGCGCCGAGGAACACGCCCGCCACTTGTGGCGACAACGACAGCCAGTTGGCAATCATCGGGTACACGATCATCGCCAGGGTCGACAGCGCCGACACCCCGATCACCGTGAATAACGTCGCGCGTTCTTTCTGCGGATGGTTCGGCAATGCCGCCGCCAGCGCCAATGCCGCCGACGCACCACAAATCGCAGTGGCCCCACCGGTGAGCATGCCGAACAAACGCTGGAATCCCAGCGCCTTTGCCGCGATCACCGAGACGCCGATCGTCACCGCCACCACAATCACCACCAGCGCCACAGGCTTCCAGCCCAGCGCGGCAATCTGTTCGAGCGTGATGCGCATGCCCAGCAACGCCACACCAATGCGCAACACGGTGCGTGCGGTGAACTCGATGCCAGCCTTGCAGGCGCCGTCACCGGCCAGAAAGTTCAGTGCCATGCCCAACAGCAAGGCAAACAGCATCACCGGCGCGCCGTAATGCTCGGACAAAAAGGACGCGGCCGCCGCCACGATCAGACTGACGACAAAACCCGGCGCCAGTTCGCGCGTTCGGCTATGGATACGGGTGAGAGCGATAGCGCTCATGGCACGGACTCCTCGGGAACGATGACGATAAATGCCTGGCCGTCGATGATCTCGACCGGGTAGTTGGCGACTTTGAGCTGGGTTGAATTGAGCAAATAACCGCTGCGCAGATCGAAGCGCAGGCCATGGGCGCAGCACTGAATCACCCGCCCCTCAAGGCGCCCGCCACACAGCGAGGCGCCCTGGTGCGGGCAACTGTCGTCGATGGCGAACAGGTCACCTTCGACGTTGAATAACGCCAGGCTTTTGCCATCGAATTCGAACAGTGCACGACCACCCGCCTGCGGGAGTTTTCCGGCAGGTACAGGGACACGAAGACTCATATCGGTTGCCGCTCACGAGCACTTTCTTTCAGGGCTTCGCTCATGGCCCCAAGTAGCGCTTCGGCAGACTGCGCGCCCACCATCGTCATCCGACGGTCGAACTGAAAGCTCGGCACGCCGCTGGCGCCGCCGGGGAATCCGTCATAGGGACTGGCGTCGCCCTTCAGGCAGTCGGCCACAGCTTCTGCCTCAATGCCGCAGGACCGGACAATGGCAAGCAAGGTCTCACGGCAACCGAGGTCTTCGCCCTTCTGGAAATAAGCGGCGAACAGACGCTCGAACAAGGCGTCACGCCGGGCAGGATTGCCCAGTACGCTGACACGCTCCAACAGCCGATGGGCGTCTGCGGTATTGGGCATGGTGGCTATGCGACTGAAGTCGATGGACACCCCCACTGCCTTCGCGGCCTGCTGCACCTGGGCCTGCCGCATGGCCACAGCGTCGGCATTGCCCAGACGCTTGCGATAGAAATCGGCGAAAGGTTCACCTTCTACCGGCAACTGCGGCAGCAACTGCACGCCATGCCACACCGTGGTGACCTGCACATCCGGTTGGCGACTGCGAAACTGTACCTGCGCATGCTCCAATTGGCGTTTGCCGATCAGGCACCAGGGGCAGATGAAATCGAAAAACACATCAATACGTAAACGACGACTCACAACTTCACCTCTAACCCGGCTTCGCTGACGGGGTCAGGAAGGCTCTGTCCTTGAAGGCGGGCAATATCTTTGTGGTAATGACACTTGGCATAAAAGAACACGGCCGCTGCCGCGATGCTGACCAGCGGCACCATTTGAAAAGCTGCATGCAAGCCGATGAGGTCGGACACCTTGCCGGTGATGAACGGCCCAGGCGCCAGCCCCAGCATGTTGTTGGCCAGGGTCAGCGTGGCGAAGGCCGTGCCATGGACCGAGTAATGGGTCAGGTTGGCAACCATGGCGCCGCAAGGGCCGGTCGTGCCGGCGGCAATCAACATGCCCAGGCAGATCAGCACCAATTGCACAGGCCCTGCCGGCAGCGCGAACGCCGCCGACAACAGCAGACAACTGCCCAGACAATAGGCGATGGCCAAAGCGACTTTGCGCTCCGGCGAATGGCGACACAGTCGATCGCTGAGCATGCCGCACAGGATCATCCCGGCACCGCTGCACAGCACGATGATCGCCGCGACTCCCCCCGCCTTGTCGGTGGCCATGTCGTAATAACGATTGAGGTAACTGGGCATCCACACAATGACGGTGCCGCCGACGAACAGTTGCAGGCCACTGCCGATGTAGGCAGCGATCACCGAGCGGCTGGAAAACAGCGTACGCAATGGACGCTTGACCGCGGCAGCCGTCTTGTTCGCCGCCTGAGCGGCACGTTGCGGCGCAATGCGTGCTTCCTTGACGATGATCGGGTAAAGCACCGCCAGCAGCAGGCCGAACAGCGACATGCCGGCGAACGACCAGCGCCAGCCAAGCTTGGCGGCGATTGCACCGCCCAGCGCCATCCCTAATACCGAACCGAACATGCCACCCGCCATGAAGGCACTGGCCAGGGTTGCACGCATGTGTTTGGGAAACACCGAAATCACCACCGCGATACCGACGCTGCCGTACGCCGCTTCGCCAACGCCGACCATGAACCGTGCAATGAACATCTGCTGATAGTCCTGCGCCAATGCGCAGCCCAGCGTTGCCAGGCTCCACAGCAAAGCCATCAGCGCCAAGCTCTTGACCCGGCCGAAGCGATCCGCCAGCAATGACAGGGGAAATGTCAGCAGCCCCACCATCAGGGCGACAATGCCACTGAGCAGGCCGAGCTGACCGTCGCTCAAGGCCCATTCGCCCTTGAGCATCGGGAACACCGCGTTCAGCACCTGACGCGACATGTAATCGGAAATCAACAAGCCGAACGTCAGTGCAAAGACGATCCAGGCATACTTGCGCGCAACGCCGACGCCACTGCAGTCATCATCGTCTGCGGCGATTGGGTGAAAGGCCATGCAGCCTCCTCAAAGCTTCGTTTTATTGTTGTTATCAAGCGTGTTGCAATGCAGCGAGCGGAAAGCCATTGACCTCCCGCGTCGTCTGCCGATCAGCCGCGTTGCGGCACACCTTTCTGCCCGGCCTTGCGGTTGGGGGCCATGCCATTGGCCAACAGGGTTTCTTCGATGCTTTGGTACTGCACGCCGATGCGGTAGATCTCGCGGGCTTCTTTACCCGTGGCGATTTCGCGACCCAGTTCATGGGCGATGCGCACGGTCTGCTTGATCTGCGCAACTGAGCCGAAACGATCGCCCTTGTGATCAATGATAGTGTCTTCATTGCCCACACGCGGGTGCATACCCATGGCCATCGACATGGTGTTGAACGGCATGACGTTCTTGAGCAGCGACTCGGAGGTCAGGGTGCAACCGTCTGGCGCGCGGTGGATGAAGTTGAAGAAGTTGAACGGATTGGGGCCATCGAAACCACCGCCGATACCGATCCAGGTCAGGTTCAACGGGCCCTTGTAGACGCCCTTGCGCACCAGGCGCTCAAGGGTTTCCATGGCATGCATGCCGGTCAGCTGGAAGTGCGGCTGGATGCCGTTGTCCATCAGACGCTTGAGGTGCTCCGCGACCCAGGCCGGGCCGGCCGGTACGGTCATTTCGCTGTAGGCCGCCTGATAGGCAGGATTGGCCAGGGACGTGCCTTCCAGGTATTCCGGATACAGCAGCTCCATGATGTTCATCTGGGTGGTGTTGATGGCCACCGTGACCTGATCCGGTTTTGGCGTCAGCTCGGCCAGCATGTGACGAGTATCGTCAGACAGCCACTTGGCAGCTTCGCCATCGCTTTCCGGCGCGAAGGAAATCGAACCACCGACCTGGATGATCATGTCCGGCACGGCTTCACGCACACCGGCGATCAACTCGTTGAACTTGGACAGACGCTTGGAACCCTTGCCGTCCAATTCACGCACGTGCAGGTGCAATACCGTTGCACCCGCCTCATAACAATCAACCGCCTTCTGCACCTGCTCGTCCATGGTTAGCGGGATGTCTTCAGGAAAGTCTTCCGGCATCCACTCGGGGCCATACGGGGCCACGGTGATCACCACCTTTTCCATGTTTTCCGGGTGCAGGGAATCGTCGAAGAATTGCATGAGTTACTCCTATTCTTATGATTGTTCCGCCCACCCGGGATCGTGCCGGGCAGGCGTGTCTACGAGAGCGAATGCAGCGGCGGTCGATCAGTAAGTCTTGTCGCCGATGATGCCGGCGCGCTCCATCTTGCGATGGCACGGCGGGTAATCCATGACGGCGTAGTGCTGGGTACTGCGGTTGTCCCAGATGGCGATGCTGTTGGGTTTCCAGCGCCAGCGCACCTGATACTCGGGGATGTAGGCCTGGCTGATCAGGTAGCGCAGCAGCTCACTTGCGCCCGGATTGGCGTCCTGGCCGAAGCGCACCCGCTCGGGGGTGTGGTAATTGCTCAAGTGCGTCGTGAAGGCGTTGACGAACAGCACCTTCTCCCCGGTTTCCGGGTGGGTTCGCACCACCGGGTGCTCGGCATCCGGGTACATCGCCTTGAGCGCCAGACGCTTCTCGATCGGCATGGCGGCACCGAAACTCGCTTCGATGCTGTGGCGCGCGCGCAGGTCGGCGATCTTCACCTTCACGTCTTCCGGCAAGCGCGCATAGGCCTCGACCATGTTGGCCCACATGGTGTCGCCGCCCACCGGTGGACACTCCACGCAGCGCAGCACGCAGCCCATCGGCGGCGCCTCGCGCCAGGTAGCGTCGGTGTGCCAGGCGTTTTCGTAGCGGTCCATCGGCTGGTCCGGCCGCTTGTAGATGCGCACCAGCCCTGGATGATCCGGATCACTGCCGGCCACCGGATGATCCTCCAGTTTGCCAAAGCGCCGGGCAAATGCCACATGCTCGGCGCGAGTGATGTCCTGATCACGCAGGAACAGCACCCGGTGCTTGAGCAACTGAGCACGAATCTCGGCAAAAAGACCGTCGTCATGCACCGCGTCGGCGAGGTTGACGCCCACCAGCTCCGCGCCAATGCTGCAGGTCAATTGTTCGACTTTCATGGCAGACGACTCCCTTAAATGACGAAAATCGATGAGCCCGTGGTTTTGCGTGATTCCAGGTCGCGATGGGCCTGCACGGCATCCTGCAAAGCATAGTGCTGGTTGATCTCGATCTTGATCCGACCGCTGCCGACATGGTCGAACAACTCGCCCGCCAACACGGCTTTTTCCGCCGGGTCGGCGATGTAATCGGCCAGGGCCGGACGGGTCATGAACAGCGAGCCTTTCATCGCCAGCAGTACCGGATCGAAAGCCGGGATCGGACCGGATGCCGTGCCGACGCACACCATCAAACCGCGGCGCTTGAGCGAATCCAGCGAGCCCATGAAAGTGTTCTTGCCGACACTGTCGAACACCACGTTGACCCCCACGCCGTCCGTCAGCTCGCGGACGCGCTGGGCGACGTCTTCATGGCTGTAATTGATGACATGCTCGCAGCCATGGGCCCGGGCAATTTCACCCTTGGCCTCGGTGGACACGGTGCCAATGACGTTCAAGCCAAGCAGCTTGGCCCACTGCGAAACGATCAGGCCCACGCCACCCGCGGCGGCATGCAGCAGAATGCTGTCGCCGGCCTTGAAATCGTAAATGCGCCGCATCAGGTACGAGGACGTCAAGCCGCGCATGGTCATGGCCGCAGCGGTCTCGAAACTGATGGTTTCCGGCAGCTTGATCAGCGGCGCGGCCGGAATCAGACGCTCGGTGCTGTAGGCACCCAGGGTATTGAGAAAACCGGTGTAGGTGACGCGATCGCCGACTTGTACGTTGGTCACCCCTGCGCCGATGGCCTGGACCACGCCGGACGCTTCAACCCCCATGCCGTTGGGCATCGGAATCGGGTAAGTGCCATTGCGAAAGTAGGTGTCGGCATAGTTCAGGCCCACCGCCACATGACGAAGACGAACCTGGCCTGGACCGGGATCGCCGACGTCGACCTCTTCATAACGAAGGACTTCGGGACCACCGGTTTCGTAGAAGCGTACGGCTTTGGCCATTTTTTCTTATTCTCCAGTCTCAAGTTGGGCGTGCTGCGTCGAATTGCGCTGATTGGACTGTAGGACGCCGTCTGGCGAGTCGCTTCTCATCAGACGACAATGGCTTTTCATTTCATGACAGTGTGCGTTGCATCAACGTCTGCTATGGATGACTTATCCAGTGCCTCTCGATACCCTGCGCACCTCGGTATGATGGTGTTCCAGGTCAAACCACCTCCCCTCCAGACGAGCATGTGATGAAATCCCCTGCAGGTTTGCTGCTGTCGGCTATTGAGCTGGACCGTGCCAGCGCCATCCCCCTGTACCGCCAACTCTATTTGCAGATTCGCAAACAGATTCTCAGCGGAAAAATGCAAGGGGGCGTGCGCCTGCCGTCGACGCGGACCCTGAGCAAAGAATTGGCGCTGTCGCGGATCACCATTCTCAATGCATTCGATCAGCTGATTGCCGAAGGTTTCCTGGCCTCGCGCACTGGAGCGGGTACCTATGTCGGCGATGAGTGGGAGAGCCGAGGGATTGCCGACGAAGAGCAGCGCCAGCCACCGCGCCTGTCCGACCTGAGCCAGTCCATGCTGTCGCTGCGCAGCAGTCACTTTCGCGGGGTTTCCTATACCGATTGGGACCCCGCGACCCCCACCTCATTCTTGCCCAGCCACAGTACCTACGACGCGTTCCCGCTCGCGGTGTGGCGGCGCTTGATGAACCGCCACCTGCTCAAGCCGACCAAGGCCATGCTTGGCTATGGCGAACTGCAAGGGTTACAGGCCTTGCGCACGGCGATAGCCGAGTACGTCTTTGATGCCCGTGGCATCGACTGTAGCGCCGAGCAGGTGGTGATCGTTTCAGGGGCCCAGCAAGCCTTCAACCTGTTGGGCATGCTGTTGCTCAATCCGCAGGACAGCGTGTGGATGGAAGACCCGGGACACATCGCGGCGCGCATTGCGTTGCAGGCCCAAGGGGCTCAGGTGGTCCCGTTGCGGATCGATGAACAAGGAATAGATATTCAGCAAGGCCTGACCGAGTGCCCTGACGCCCGCCTGGTGTTCACCACACCATCTCGCCAGCATCCCTTGGGCGTGACCATGAGTTATGCGCGGCGCCAGGCACTCATCGACTGGGCCGCGCACTATCAGAGCTGGATCATCGAGGACGATTGCGACAGTGAGTTTCGCTACAGCGGCCGCCTCCTCCCCGCGCTCTACGCCATGGACCAGATGGCTCGAGTGATCTACGTCGGCACCTTCAGCAAAGTCCTCTTCCCCTCGCTAAGACTGGGCTATGTGATATTGCCGCAAGCCCTGATCGAACCCTTCTGTACCCTGCGCGCGGTGATGGATCGCAGCCCGCCCACGCTTCTCCAGGCGACGACGGCGGACTTCATGCGCGAAGGCCACTTCCTCGGCCATATTCGCCGCATGCGCGCGCTGTACCAGGCTCGCCAGCAAGCACTGCTCGAGCAACTTCAGCAACAGCTGGGCGGCTTCTTCAACATCACCCCGGTGGAAGCCGGCATGCACTTGATCGCCTGGCTGCCGCCCACGCTTGATGACGACGTGATCGCCAGGGAACTGGCTCGGCACAACATCCACACCTATGCCCTGAGCGACTACTGCCTTGAGCATGTCCTGCCACCTGCCCTGCTCATCGGTTTCGCCGGGACGCCTGAGGGCCAGGCGCAGGAGCGCGTCGAAGCGCTGGCCCGGGCCTTGAGCAAAATGGGGTACCTGCAGGCCACTTGAGGTAAGTGGTCTTATGATTTAACTGATAATGGATCTATCGAGAGTTCCTGACTGGCGCGATAAAGGCTGCGCCGGCAGACCCGGCGTCTGACCAGGAACGACTCGAATGAACAATAAGATCCAAGAGCGATTCAATGCCTTGCTCAGCCACAAGGCTGCCGAGGCAGGAACACCTCCCCTACTGACAGAAGCATTGGCCCGCCAACTGCTCGACCGCCTTGGGCAGATGCGCTTGTTTGCGCATGCCTATCCCTTGCTGACCAACCTCACCCATGGCCGTGTCACACCTGCCGACCTGCTGGACTTCGCCTATCGCCACGAGCTGCAGGGTCTGAGCCTGCACTTGCTCGACGGCGAGGAAAACAGCCTGAGCCAAATGACACCCGCGCAGTTGCAGACGTTTGCCGACAAGGCCAATGCGCTCGGACTGGATGTGCACCTGGAAATCAGCAGCACGCTGAAAAAAGATGTCGATCAGGTGATCGCCATCGCCAAGGCGCTTGAGGTTCGCAACATCCGCGTTTACTCACGCTATGAGGGGACGCTGTCTCGGGTCATGGACGTGATCGAGTCAGACCTGCATTACCTCGCGCAGCAGGCCGATGAGCACAACCTGTTCTTCGACTTCGAGCAGCATGAGGAACTCAAGAGCGCCGAAATCGCGCAACTGCTGAGCCGGCTAAACCACCCACGGCTGCATGCCTTGTTCGACTTCGGCAACATGATCAACGCCTGCGAACAGCCCCTGCCGGCGCTGCGGACCCTGGCGCCGCACATACGCCAGACCCACCTCAAGGGTGTGCGCATCGTCCCCGAGCACAACGGCTTCGGCCATTACGGCGTGCTGCAGGGCAGCGACGATGACGACCTGCCAAGCGCTCGCATGCTGTTCGAACTGTTGATGCTCGGCGACTCAACCCCGCAGGTGATCGCGTTCATTCTTGAGCAGGAAAACCACTACGTCGCCCCGGCGTTCCGCCAGACCTCTGAGGCTGCCGATCCGTTCATTGCGTATCGGGAAATGAGCGACACACCACTCCCGGACGGCTACTCGCTCGAACGAATGCTCGCCGACGAACATCGTTGGGCAAACAACCAGGTCGCCTATGTGCGAGGCCTGCTGGCCGAGTTCCGAACCCTGGCCGAGTTGACCCTGGCCAACCGCGCTAATCCCTGAACCTGACACGACAACCAGCACTGCTTACCCGAACACGCCTGGAGAACAATAATGACAACTCGTGACAAGGCCAAATGGCTCAGATTCCTGATTCTCATCCTCGGTGGCGGCACCATCTACAAGCTGGCGAACCTCAAGGACGCCTTCTACATCCCCATGCAAGAATTCATGGGCTTGAGCCACACTGAAATCGGCATGCTGCTGAGCGCCAACGCCATCATCGCCACCGCCCTGTTTGTCGTCGGCGGCATGCTCGCCGACCGCTACGACACGCGAAGACTGATCCCCATCGGCCTCATCGGTACCGGAGGCCTGGGGCTGTATCTGGCGACCTTTCCGCCTTTCAGCAATCTGCTGATCGTGTTCAGCCTGCTGGCCGTCTGCGCCGATTGCATCTTCTGGCCCTCGCTGCTCAAGGCCATCCGCAACCTGGGTGACGATCAGGAACAGGGTCGGTTGTTTGGACTGCTGGAAGGTGGGCGTGGCGTCATTGATACCCTGGTCGCCTTTTCTGCACTGGGCGTTTTCGTCGCCATGGGCTCCGGTGAAACCGGTCTGAAATCGGCAATCCTCTTCTACTCGGTCATCGACATTCTTGCCGGAACCCTGACCTGGTTCCTGCTCAAGGGCGGCAGCGCACAGTCCATTGCCAAGCCGAAGAACGGTATGTCGAACCTGCTCGAAGCCATCAAGGTGCCGGGTATCTGGCTGGTCAGCCTCAACGTGTTCATGGTCTACATCGTCTACTGTGGCCTGACCTATTTCATTCCCTACCTCAAGGAAATGTACGGGCTGCCCGTGGCACTGGTGGGCGCCTACGGCATCATCAATCAGTACTTCCTCAAGATCCTCGGTGGCCCCGCCGGTGGTTTCATTGCCGACAAGCAATTCAAGAGCACCAGCCGCTACTTGAAGTGGGCATTCCTGGCCTTGCTGCCGCTGATGGGCGTCATCCTGCTGATCCCGAAAAGCCCGAGTTTTATCTATGCGGGCATGGCCGCCACGCTGTCGTTCGCGCTGATTGTATTTTCCATGCGCGGCGTGTTCTGGGCGCCCATGGGCGAAGTCGGCATCCCTTCGCACATCACCGGTTCAGCCTTCGGTATCGGCTGCCTGATCGGCTACGCACCGGGCATGTTCGCTTACGTCATCTACGGCGCAATCCTCGACCATTTCCCGGGTCAGCAAGGCTACAACTATGTCTTCAGCTTGATGAGCCTGTTGGCCGTTCTTGGATTCATGGTGTCCAGCCTGCTGTATCGGACTGTTCGGAATAAATCCACGGCAATCGGTGCGGTTAGCGCGGCGCAAAGCTGATCGGGTAATCGTCGCCTTCATTGAACAGACCAAGGCCTTTCGGTGAAGGCGATCGGTTCACGCCCTCACCCTGGACTTGAAATCGTTGAAAGTTGCGACTATCAGTGAGACTCAATCCTTCGAGGGCAATAACATGCCAACGACTGAAGAATCGATCATTACAGCAGCCAGGCTGCGCGCCGCCTACCGGGGAGAAAATGAGGCACTGGCTGCGGCTTCAGCGCTCGAAGCCCTGGCCGTGCTGAAAAAAACGTTAAAGGGAGATAAGTACCAAGAGGCGCTCGAAAGGCTGTATCTCGAGTACTCAACCTCTTGATCCGCCCGTGCCGCACTTGGCGGCGGCACATTGTTCGCCTATTGAGAGCAAAGCGATATTCATCTGGGATGCAGTGCATAACAAAAAATGCCCGAGTCTTGCGATCCGGGCATTTCGTTCATCGGCTGAGTGGCGTTTTTATCTCTGTCTGCGTTAGAAACTCGCTTTGACCGACAACATAAAGTTACGTGGATCACCGTAGTAGTTACCGAAGGTCTCGGTACCGATGGTGGCGTAGTAGCGCTTGTCGAACAGGTTGTTGCCGTTGAGCGCAACCGACCAGGTGTCGTCGATGCGATAGCCGATGCGGCCGTTCCAGATCGCATAGCCCGACTGGCTGATTTTCTCACCACTGGAGGGTGAAACCCGGAAGTTATCGCTTTGCGCGTTAACGCCAGCGCCGATCGTGAACCGCTCAAGTGACCCACTCAGCGCGTAATCGCCCCACATACGCAATACATGCCGAGGCACATAACTGTTGAACGCTGCTCCGTTCAGGCTGGTGTCGATGTCGTCGAGGGTTTTGGTCTGGGTATAGGTGTAACCTGCCAGTACTTGCAGGCGTTCAATGACTTCCCCGCTGATCTCGGCCTCGAACCCCTGAGCGCGAACTTTGCCGGCATTGACGTAGCAGTAACCATCGGATGACGGGCAGGACGAGTTGTAGTCAGTCTGCGCCTGATCTTTCTGGATCGTACGGAACAGGTTGAAGGAGCTGTTCAGTCGACCGTCGAACCAGGCACCCTTGATCCCCAGCTCATAGCTCTGGCCCACGAGCGGCTTAAGCGCCGAACCGCCTTCTGAGCGGTAATTGCCTTGCGGGGTAAAGATATCCGAATAGCTGGCGTAGGCCGTCAGGTTCTCGTTCAGGTCCAACAGCACAGCGGCAAACGGCGTAACCTGCCCGGTCTCTGTAGTGCTGGAGTGTTCCGAGGTGCCAGTGTTGATGAAGTCGGAGTCGGTATCGGAGTTGTACCAGCTCACCCGACTGCCGACGACAACTGTCAGCGGATCAGCCAGTTTCAAACGCAGTGTCGAGTAAATGCCCTTCTGTTTAGTCACTGAATTGACCGGCCCACCGCGAGATGAGTTGTCGATAAAGTAACTGTCATCCGGCTCCGGTATATGCTTGTCGGGGTTGAACACATTCTGGCGCTGCGGCAGAAACGCCACCGAGTAGAAGTCGTCCTTTTTCGAACGGCTGGCGTTGAAGCCCACGATCAATTCATGTTGCTGACCGAACGCATCGAACTTGCCATCCACGTAGGCATCGAGGCCGTAATCGACCTGATCGTAATCGTACATACTGCCCAGCACACCGGTGGTGTTGGTGCCGGGAGTCACGGCGCCGGAGGCGAACGCGTATTTGATGTCCTGAGTGTTTTTTGTGTAAACACTGGCGACCTTCAAGGCCCAGTCTTCGTTGATCTGGTGTTTCAGATCACTGAACACCGTGGTGCGCTGGCTGCGCCAGGTGTTCCAGGAAGGATCGAGGCACGTCGAACGACTGAGCTTCAAATCGCTGCTATCCCTGTAGCGCGGCAGGCCACCCCAGCATGGATTGGCGTCCACGTCTTCATAGGCAATGCCCAGCCCCAGCGTCGTGTCAGGGTTCAGATCAACATCGAGCGCGCCGTAATACACCTGATCCTTGCGACTGGCGTCGTCTACAAAGTAATGCCGGCTCTGCTCGGCAACGACGGCCCGTCCGCGTACTGTGCCGGCGTCGTTCAGCGGGCCACCGGTGTCGACCTGTCCGCGATAGTTGTCCCAGCTGCCACCGGACAGCGTGATGTCGGTGTGCGGGGCCGTCTGGCCGCGTTTGCGCACGAAGTTCACGCCGCCGGCAGTGCCACCTGAACCTTTCATCATTCCCGCTGCACCGCGAAGAATTTCGACCCGGTCGTAATACGCCATGTCACCGCTGAAACTGTCGGCCTGAACATAGAGGTTGCCCATGTCCAGCGGTACACCGTCGTACTGATATTGGCCCGACATCCGGAAACCGCGCGAATAAAAATATTTGCCGCCCATGGTCGAATCGTAGACGGTAATGCCCGGGGTCTTTTCCATGACCTGATCGATGGTGTTGAGGTTCTGGTCATCCAGCATCTTGCGGGTCATCACCGTGACCGATTGCGGCGTTTCCTTGAGGGAATGTTCGCCCTTGCCGATAGTCACCGCGCCGGTGGTGTATGAACCGCTGTTCTCGGTCGTTGCGCCCAACATCTGCCCGTTGATGTTGGTGGCGCCCAGTTCCAGCGCCGACCCGGCAGCCGGTACCGGGCGCAAAACGTAAGTACCGTTGGCCTGTGGTTCAGCTTGCAGACCGCTGCCACCCAGAATCCGTGCAAACCCTTCGCCGACCCCGAAAGCACCTTTGAGCCCGGGGGATTTCAACCCGTCGGTCTGCCGCGCATCAAAGGAAATGGCGGCACCCGCCGCGCTGGCGAAATGGCTGAGGACTTCAGTCAGGCTGCCCCCGGCGATGTCGAAGGATTGAAGCTGATTGTACTGTTGCGTCGGTGCCGCGATCGCGGCGACCGGCCATACGCAAATCGACGTTGCCGCGAGCAACCCGACCTTCACTACAATCGCCAGACGACCTGGCGCGTACACCCGATACATGCTTACCCTCCCCCAAAGACCATCAATAAAAACTCACTGAGGGATGAGCCGAACGATGCGTATGAAAAGTGCAAAAGCCCTAAAACATTTTTTTTGCGCGGCGCACGCTAATGCACATCACCGCCTGAAACATTGACCCAGTAGCGACTGTATCGGGTGATCCGTAGCGAAAACCCACTCTCCAGCGCAGCCAGCGCCAGGTCGGTATTATTAATGGGGAACGCGCCTGACACCTTCAGTTGGGCGATACGCGGATCGCAGCGCAACACGCCTGTGCGATAGCGCGAAAGGTCGGCCAGCAACTCGGCCAAGGGACGATTAATGGCAATGATGCTTCCCTGTTGCCACGCACCGACCGAAGCATCGTTGCGCCGTACAACCCCCAATGAGTGGCCATCGAAGTCCAGGGACTGGCCGGCCTCCACACGCACCGTCGAGCCACCGCCAGCCGAACGGAGCTCTACGGCCTTCTCGATCACCGCCACCCCACCGCCCTGCTCATGGGACCGGACGATAAAACGCGTCCCGAGCGCCAGCACTTCTCCATGATGGGTGAGCACCTTGAACGGCCGCTGCAAGGGATCGACAGCAGTCGTCACAAGTATCTCGCCCCATAACAGTTCGAGTACACGTTGACGACCGTCGAAACGAAGGTTGACTGACGTGTCGGTGTTGAGCAGCAACAAGCTGCCATCGGCCAACCGAAATTCACGGCGCTCACCCACGGCGGTGCGAAAATCGGCAACCAGGTTCTGGGAGATTTCACTGCGCCAACCCAACCAGCCCAGCGAACTGGCTGACGCGAGCACCAACACACTGCGCAACACCTGACGCCGGGATCGATCAGCGCCGCGCAACGCTGGCGAAGCCAGGGAGCCCGGCACACTCGCCATCTGCTCGCCTACGTCCACCATGCGTTGCCAGGCTTGGCGATGAGCAGGATCGGAGACCAGCCAGTCGTTCCAGGCTGCCAGATCCGAATCGGTGGTGACACCAGACCGAAGTCGGGCGTACCACTGAGCAGCGACGCCAATCGCCTTCAACTCAGCGGGCGAAAGGCTCACGCCAGCTGCAACTGAATCTGCATCAGACAGCAATGCTCCATGGCCTTGGCCATGTAGTTGTTGACCGTGCGGGCGCTGATATTCAAGCGCTCGGCAATCTGCGGATAGGTCAGACCGTCGAACTGAGACAGGATGAACGTCTGCTTGACCTTCGCCCCCAATCCTTGCAACAGGCGGTCGATTTCCATCAGGGCTTGCAACAGGATCGCCTGTTCCTCCAACGAAGGCTGCTGCCATTCGGGCATAGCGGCCAAGGCTTCCAGGTAGGACTGTTCCAATGAGCGTCGGCGAAACAGATCGATCAGCAAGCCCTTGGCGATCATCGACAGGTAAGGTCGCGGCTCGCGAATCTCTAGCGCGTTTCGCGCCTTGATTACCCGAACAAAGGTGTCCTGCGCCAGGTCTGCCGCATCGAAAGCATTGCCCAGACGCTTGCGTAGCCAGCCATTGAGCCAACCGTGATGGTCGCAATACAGATCATTGACGGCGCTACGCAGGGATAAATCGTTGGCGGACATGACGACGGAATAATTCGCGAGTGATAATGACTCGCATTGTCATGCGTACGAAGGGTGATTTGCAATAGCCACATTGGCCAACAAGCCCTGCGTCACCGGAAGGTGCGAGGGCGAGATGCCGGAGTTCGGAGCAGGTTTCGCCGTCATTGATTGAGCGCTGCTCCCTACTTCTTGATGCCACTTATTAAAGAGAATGGGTGACTCGGTAGCCGTCTGGCATCCAGACAGCGATCGGAGATATCACAGGCGTTATTCACACAGCCACCCACGACTTTGTTCTGTTGCAAAGCCATGTAAGCCGAACCGGGGTCTTGGAACGTCACCGGTGTTGCCCCGGCAATTCGGATCGACTGCTCGGAGGTCGAGCCTTTGGTGGAGCTGATGCGCTTGTCTTTGAAGAAGCTTTTTGGCTGATCGGCGTTGGTTACGCGCAGCAGTACTACTACGGCAACCGGACTTCTACAAACAGAACTTTCTGGGCCTCAATACGATTGGCAGGTCGGCCCCGGCATCCTGCGTACCGACTTGCGCCACTTCGACAACCCTATGTTCAGGTCAATTTGGCGAGACGCCACTCAAATTTTCAATCAATGACGGGGTCACCACTGCGCGATATCCATCAGCATTTGGGTGCAATCCATCCGCAACATACTGATTAAACAGGTCGGGATTTGATTTCAAGACCGCCTCCCACTTTGGATAATTGTCGATCAGACGAAGTCCCTTGGCTTTTGCGACATCCCGGTACATCTGGAAGTAATCCCTTAACTTCGGTCTCTGCACTCCAGAGCCTCCAATCACTGGATTCGTCACCATTAAAATGATCTCCGTCGATGACTTGGCAGCCTTGATCCGGTCAATCATTAGCTCGAGGTTTTTCCGCGCTTGTACGACGGTGGTTTTGTTGGGAAGGAAAGCGTCGTTGATCGCGAATTCGATAAACACCGTATCCGGGCTTTTGGAGATAACTCGACTTTCGAGATTTTCAACACCCCATCCCGACCACATCGAATCCTTGCCACTATTTATAACCGTGGCACGTCCAGGGTAACGCTGATTCAGATCATCCCCAAGCTGCTGCACCCAAGCGCCGGAGGCCGTCAAGCTCGTACCATAAGCTACGACGGTCTGCGCCTTGCCAGCATCAAGGTTTGAATAAAGATCGCTCTCCTGACCAGCAAAGCTGGCCGCGCTTAACGAAAGTAACATTCCAGCAAACAGAGCCTTGGCCCACAAACCATTCATTCAACTGTCCCGATCTTTTCACAGGTGGCAAGGATGAACCCGTGAGCTTGAGGCGTCCAACAGATTTAGGCGGGTGGCATTGGTTCTCACCCCGTAAGGTGCGGGCGAGGATGTCTCGGTCATTGTCGGGAAAGGATGGGCAGAAAATTGCAGGACATGCAAACGAAGACATGCCCAAAAATTACCAGCAGTAACCCCGAGCAAATCGTCTGGTCCGAGGCGATTCCGGACCTGAATATCAGCGAAAACTTCGGGTAGTTTTGCGCGGGTTTTGCGCAGAACTGCAACGAAAAAGGGGATCAAGCCGCTAAGTGCTTGATCCCCTTACAAAATATGGTCGGGACGGAGTGATTCGAACACTCGACCCCTAGCACCCCATGCAAGCGGACTCCTCTACAGGCCGTTAACCACAAGGCTTCGCGCTTGGCGCTCGCTGCAACGATGCCCAACTGTGCGGAACAGGGAATTACAAAGTCACTCGGAAAGTCACTAGGCCTTTTTCAGGCCCTCGCCGGCCAAGCCAGCTTTCGACGCTCGGCTGCTGCGTTGCGAACATTGCACGACTGGACGGGGGTTCAAATCCCCCAGCGCCACAAAATAAGCGTTACAAATCAGGCAATTAGTGATTATCGCAAGTGTCTTTTTTGTGCCCGGATGGGCCGTTTTTGCTCAGTAATGCCAGCTTAATGACAGCCTTCATCCAAAGGGAGCAGTGATAGATGGGGTCGGAAGTAGCGCGAATTCGTGAGCGGTCAAAAAGCCGAAAACTCATAGAGAGCTTGTATGAGTCGGCACAGCAAGTTTACGTCATCCATTATTCCTGCGAGTCGTTTTACGAGAATTCCACAGGTGGGTTGCTAAGCATCGCCTTCGAGCGAAATATGGATAGGGATTCGAACCCCTTCTAGTGATCGTGCAGGCCGTCACAGGCCGCGAAACTCGTGCTTATGTGCCTTTGAGCAAGGAGTGAAACGGCCTATAGCGGCCCCTTGTTTGCCCTAATTTTGCCCTAAAACGTTATGCGGTCGCGCAAGGCGAGGGCCTGCACAAGGAACACGCCTTGTGAAAGCATCAGGATTGAGGCGAAAGCTCCCGCCTCAATCCCTTCCACTACATACCTGGCCTAGCCTGGCTTGGATCGGCTGGTCGATAAGATTTCAGCTCGATGGAAGGTTACTCACCTGACCGCCGATCACATGACGCTTTCTATCAACCAGCCAACAGCCGGTACGAAAATTTCCACGCCAGTTCCCTATATGGCCGTGCACTCACTGCCGATACTGGCCCCGTCAACATGCATCGGGCACGTTGGCAAAATCATCAGGAGCCGGACCATGAGCAAGCAGTCTGATCAAGACAATCGTGCTAACCAATTGAACGACAACAATGACGCCTACTGGCAATCTCGAGGTGAAGATGAGCGCCCGGACGATTGGGATACCCGCTCAGAGGAGAACGACTGAAATGGCCAAAGTCTATAAAGCGCCACAAGACGCCCAGTCGGACTATGGCAATGCGAACAAAGGCACTCGCGGCACCAATCCTTTGTACGACAAGGCCCAAGGTAACCGAGGGAAGCAACTGGACCCACGACAGCAGCCACGTTCTGGGCATTGATAACGGCAAGTAGAGGCTGCTCACGCAGCCTCGTTTTAATCCCGAGCGCTCATTGGTCGGCCCAATTGCGTTCTGGCAAAACGATATTCTTGAGCGTAAGCGCTCATGACGGACGCCACTTCGTCGTGCGTCAGACCGATATGCGTAAGATGAAGTCGTACCAGGGCCAGGGTCTCGCCAAGTCGCAAAACGGATGCTTGAATCCAGGCGTCATAGGCTCTCCCCCCTGGATCGGCATCTTTCAACCGGGGCGATTCTTTGGTCACCGCACCGACCAGATCGAGAAATGTCTGGAATTTCGGACGGCCCTTTTTCGCTTGAACCCAATACCTGAGAAGCTTTATGCGAGCTGGCCCATCCACACCCTCAGGGGCTGAACTGTTTGCCCAACGGTTTCCAAGATAGGTCGTCACTTTCTGCTTTCGTTGCCAGTCACAAAGCTTTGCGAGGTGTTCAAGAGCCCCAAGCATCGGATTGCTCCATTCGCCGCTGAGCGGTTTGTAGACTGGTATGACACCGCCAAAGGGAATCAGCTCCGACATGCCGTCCCGTTCCACCGCTTCCCAAAAATTCTCAACAACGGTATCTGCTACGTACCAGGCAAGAAGGCGAAGCAGGACAGTGAGTGCATCAGCGGTGAGAACGCTTGAAATCACCTGGTCAACAGACGCTTCATTGTCCTCCCGCTGAGTGGAATCAGGTGCAGATTTTGCCCGTAGCGCAGCACACCCGAACCGCGACACTAACGGCGAACTGGCATAGCGTCGCCAGTTCTCTTCCAAGCCTTGACCAGCCCGAAGCGTTTCGGCGTTTAACACTGTGGCATCCCGGACAAATTGGACCCAGAACGCCTTGGCCGCCTTGTGATGGAAAAGTCCGCTACTAAACAGGCCAATCCAGGTGACCCCTACTGGCCAAACGTAGTCGGCATCATGAGGTCGCAACAGTTCATCAATCAGCGCGGTAGGGACGGCGCGGATCAAACGGCTCATTGCGCTGCGTCCGAGAGGACGAAATGGGCTGACCAGCATACTGGCCATTGTTTTGGCTACCGGGAGCGAAGGATTACCCGCGCGAACGCCCTCCCATATTTCTCTATGGCTGGTGTGCAGGAGCTTCCAGAACGACTCCACAGGCAAAAGCAATGCTCTGTTACTGATCAGGCGAACCATTCTGGGGTCATCTAACGACAGCAGATCCTTATACAAGTCCTCGGGGCTTTTTGTGGTCATTGCGTGACATCGGAAATGATGATGACTGAAGAGGCTAGTCGTTTTGCATGCCGTTGGCTAAGTAACCTGTTTTTATCACTGTGGGCCACACGCGGACATTCAACTCCAGCGTCACATTCCCAGCGACAGTGCTTCGCCAGTTCTGTGCGCACAGTGGCTCGACCTTGTTCTGGTCAAGATCCCAAGGCGACGAATCCTGCATGCGATTCGCGCGGTCTTGAGCAGCCGCTAGTCAATGTCCACAACCAGAAGCCGTCGTTCGTTAGTGGTAAGAAACCCTGCATGGACGTGAAGAAGATTTGCGTGTGGTCTGCAAACGTCCACTTGAGTCGGAATCAACCCCGGGTGTGGGAAAGGCATAACTTTCGAGGGAAGGGTTAAGACCTTATCAAGGTAATCGTCCAGCTTCCCTCCAACCCCTGCACTTCTGAATTTAAAAGCGTCGACTGCTTCTACCAACTTTTTCTCCAGATTGTCTCGATGCAGATCTTTCTTAAAAGACGGCATAAAACGTACTGAGGATGGGAACAAGTGATTTACGTTAAATTTCAAAAAGCGCCTCAATGCTGAACCGCTCCGATGCTCGCAGTAAACGTGAGATTCGATACAACCTCCTCCCCTTCATGGTTCGGAGGCTTTTGACGCAAAGTGGACATATCCAGACCCGGAACGGCAATTGCTCAATGGTCAACGCTGCGAGGCGGAGCTCCTGGGCACAGATCTCGTCAGCCTTCATGGCCCAATACCTCGACCAGCACAGGCACTTCCAGCAAGCGGCCGCTGAAAAATGTCATTTCGGATAAAGTTCGTCACGATCCGGTCTTTCTCGCACCGTTGTGTGGCGTTCAATGTCTTCTATCTCATGAGGCGCGATGATATTGCCTATGCTTACTGCGTCGTAGGTCAACCCGTGAGCTACTGATAACCGGTGAAAATCATCGGGGCCTATGCTGCTGACCGCCGTAGTCTCAAGCATTGGGAACTGAGTGCGCAGAGGTTGCGCCTTGATCTTCTCGAAAGCTTGCTTTAAGGCGCGTAGGTAAACATCGCAGGTGGAGCCGCCGCCGGCGAGAAAAACCGGTATCCCCGCAGTCCACTCTGGGGCATTCGGATAGCGGTGTGCCTTGGTATAGTGAAGAATCTCACCTATTACATCGCTCACACGTAGAACGAAATACTTATCGATGCCTAGAAGCAGAGCACGATCTATTGCTAGGCGTTCGGCGAGTTTATCCGTCGTTGGGGTTCCCTCAATATCATCCCAGTGATGGCTGCTTAACCCTAATTCATCAGATCGCCTAGCCATCAAGAAATGCGTTCCCAATGGTTTGACGGTGCTAGCAAAGATTGGAAATCGATCCTCGCTTTCCTGTGATTCTCGATAAACGTTAAAAACCGCGACATCCATCGTGCCGGCGCCAACATCCAGCAATAGATGCAGGCCATTCCGACGTTGTGGCGATTTGACGTAGCCGGCAATCTGCGCAACAAACTCTGGCATAGGGTAGAGACCATCCAGTCCTATGTCGGCCAAGCCTACAGGAGTGGCTTGCATCAATGCGTCGGCGGCTTCCAAGGTCAGCTTGTCGTGAGTTTGGCTGAGTTGCCACCCCCAACACCCGATACGGTTGTAGTCATCTTTTAATGGTGACAACCAGGAATTCGTTGGAATACCAAGGTTGACCT
Source organism: Pseudomonas farris (assembly GCF_019145235.1). Taxonomy (GTDB): domain Bacteria; phylum Pseudomonadota; class Gammaproteobacteria; order Pseudomonadales; family Pseudomonadaceae; genus Aquipseudomonas; species Aquipseudomonas farris. The sequence goes on from NZ_JAHSTV010000010.1 coordinate 56,031, forward strand.
CCCATACCAAACGCCTGTTTCCAACAAGCGGCGCCTGATGTCGATATAGCCAAGCACGCGCATAGCGCATCACCCATGCAAGGAAAACTACTGCAGCCGCCAGTTGCCGAGACTGTACTGGGTGGCTGGAGATAAAGGGTAGTTTGAGATTACTGAGCACCTCGGACTTCTCAGGTGTTCTTCCCAGCCAAACACTCCCATCAGTGCAGCACGATAATTCGCCAGGCAGAAAATATCGATGGGGGCTGCTGCGAACTCCGTCCCAGTCGACAAAAAACACCTTGTCAGCGGCTCTGATGGCGAGTTTCGTATAGGCTGTTCCGAAATCGATGCCCACTCTGACGGATAAGGCACGTGAGGTTCCACCACCATTTGCTTGCAAGGCGGATCCTTCCTTTACCCAGTCCTCAGGCATCTTGAACTCGGACACCCGCGTCAGTACTGCCTGGCTGACGGCGTCAAAGCCTAGCTCGGCAATCGTAATCGTATCGACTTTGGCAGGGGGACGCGGGGACGTCTTCGATGCAGGGTGATATACCTCGTGCACAAAGTTCATATCCCCGCTGTCAATTTTCGAGGCTTGTGTATCGGGAGCTCGTTGCTTGTTTTGTTTTTGACTCGATGGTGGCTTCGCAGCGGGCCGTGGGCTTTTTTTATGTGTTACCTCCGAGCCGATTTCTGGAGTTCTTGAGTCCTTGGAATGCTTAAGAGCCTGGACGTCATCTTTCCAATCTTGCTCGGATGAGTACTTGATCTGTGATGGGGGTACTGGCTGATCGCCCGTCTTTATTACGGACTTCTCCTTTACGAGTCGATTGCCTAACTCTGGAAATACCTTGGCGAGCTCTTCTTGTAGGCTTCCCATCTCTCCTCCCTCAAGTCAGCCATCGACCTGCAAGATCCCTGCGCAAACGAAGTACCGGTCGGCGAGTACCTTTTCTTTTTCGCGGATACGCTCCCGGCGTGTGTTTATACGGGCCAAGAGTTTGTCAATCTTCCCTTGCGTCATATTGGCGAGGGAAGGCCGGCCCGCGTCGATATGTGTTTGCAGCGTGTTGTGTAATTTGGGTAGGCGGCGATCGAGGTAGTGGTCTATCGAGTCGAGTTGAAAGTGCGCACGGTCTGAATTCTCATTCCTCTTCCGCTCCAAGGCTATGCGATAGCGTCCATCGAGCAAGGTCTCCGCCTCCTCGAGGCGGGTTCGAACGAGACAGGGGGCTACTGCCTGGTCTGCGCCTAGCCAGTCGCAGCCATTCACGCGAGCAAGCTGCAGTAACTGATCGGCAGCGTCTTCATCAAGCACATCCCCGTCTTGTAGCCGCAAAGCGGCTACGGCCAGAACTTCCTCTTCCCGTACACCGGAGAATGCCCAAGAGCGTACGTAGAAGACATAGGTGCCGTGCGGCAAATAGCTCTGTTGTTCGCTACCACCAAGACGCAGTGCAATCAAAGGGTAAAAGTGTTCGTTGCGCGCCTTAAGGTCTCGACTGATAAAACGAATCAGAGGGTGAAATTGATGAATTATCTCCTCACCCCTGCGCGATATTTCGCTTACCCGGTTGAGAAAGCGGCAGATTCTCACCCCGCCAGCCCCCAGCTGTGTCTTACCTATCAACCCTTCCGTTCTGAGGAAATCATCGAGTCTGGCTGCCAACTCTCCTGGAAGTTGGATACTGATTAGACGACAATCATCAGTTTCTTGGGCAAAGCGATGTTCAGGCCAGTATTTGTTTAGATAGTCTTTAATATAAATGTAGAGATCAGTTTCCGTGACTCGACGCGCAAGTTCGTGAGCTGCCTCGATTCGTTCCATAACCCGCTGACCGTGGGCCATCATGTGTGCAGCATTACTCTCCAGTTCCTCGCGACGCAGACGTAGATTTTCGAGCGCCTGTGCTGCTCGCTCGATTTCCGCGTCTTCTTCCACTTGAGTCAGCTGACGGCTCAATAGCGAAGATTCCAGCTTGCGAATCTGATCACCCACCACTGCCTCGGCTTCCCCCAAGGCTTCCTCGAAGATGCGCAAACGGTCTAGAAGCCTGGAAACTATTCTCTGGTCGATCGTGTCCTTGAAGTAGAGATTCCAGATGTGGACTATATCTGCCTGCTGGCCAAGCCGATCGATACGACCGATGCGCTGCTCGATGCGGGCAGGGTTCCAAGGCAGGTCGTAATTCACTAAAACCCTGCAAAATTGGAGGTCCACACCTTCGGCGGCTACCTCGGTCGAAACAAGGATTCGAAGAGTCTTGCTCAGTCTGAACTCGTCGATCACTTCCTGCTTATTTTGGGCTTGATTGCCCCAGAGTAGCCTGGATGAGAATCCCTCGCGGAGCAGACGCTCAACTAGATATCGGGCTGTAGCGCGGAAAGTAGTGAAGAGCACAATCTTTTCCTGTGGGTGGTTCCTCAGGAAGTCGCCCGCCACTGTTAGAAGACGGGCGAACTTGGTGTCTTCACGCCGAAGAGCCGCCAGATCCACCGATCTAGGTATGGTTGCACGCAGCAACTCACGTAAGGAGAGTGGTGACTGGTCCACTTCTTCAAGTTCAAGTTCGGCCTCGTACTCATCCTCCAGATCCTCTATTAGCTCCTCAGCGCTATTCCCTCCCATAAGCCAGGCCTCGGCGACAGCAGCAGGACAGGAAGTCACCTGTCTCTGGGGACTGGCGAGGAGGAAACCGTCGCTGATACCCCGTTTCCAGGCGAATTCTCGGGTTGTCTCGGTAACAGCTAAATAGAGTTCGCGCTCCACCGGGCTCATTTCCACCTCCTCTCTGCGTACATCGCGGGTTACGCGGCGCTCCTGCACGTCGCGCTTGCGTGTCCTTACAATCACGTGTGAGAGCAGATTCATGCGTTCAAGCGTATCCGCTAGCTGAGCCCTATAACCTTTTGTTGCGAGCCGTTCGTCCGTGGGCGGATCACGAAGTACTGCCGCAAGTTGCAATGAGTTCATCAAAAGTTGTTCATCGGCAGCAGCCTGCAAATGGGACATTATCTGCTTGCTGTTCGATTGATAGTTGAGCACAGCATCCCGTGCCGCAACCAGCGGCTTATTTGATTCAATTAGCCGAGTGAAGTCCTGCTCCGAACTGAAATGGTCAGGATCAAGTAGTCGCAATAGGTTGAATAAATCTTGATTCTGAAGGCTAATCGGTGTCGCTGAGAGCATTGCTTGGTAGTCGGACACCCCGCGAAGCAATTCACCCAAGTTCCACGTGGCGCTTTCACTATTGCGCATGTAATGCGCTTCGTCGAAGACCACCATGTCAATAAGCGGCTCCTCCTCTGCGTTCTCATACAAAAAATCTGCCAACTGCCAGCGCGCGCTGGGGTTTTTCGGTTTGGTTTTTCCATCTGGCCTCCATGCACGCGATGCACGCGCAGCTTGGTAGCTGATGATCCAGGCTTTGCCTTCACCAATTTGATGGCGGGGCTGCCGCATAGCATCAAGCAGGTCCTCTGCTTTCACGATCTGGGCATCCACGCCGAATCGATTGCGCAGCTCATCTCGCCATTTTTCCCGCAACATTGCGGGGCAGACCACCAGCAATCGGCGCATGTCAAAGCGGGCTCTAAGCTCCGTCCAAATCAGACCAGCTTCTATGGTCTTGCCCAGGCCTACTTCGTCGGCAATGAGCAAACCGTTGATAGGAGATTCGAGTAGCGTAAGTAACGGCCGATACTGGTGGGGGTAGAATTCCGTATTGGTGATACCCATGGCATAAATCAGATTTGCCAGCCGCCCAGAAAGGTGCACATAGGTCAGGTTGCAGCGTAGATCCGCCGCACGTCCATACCGCCCCTTTTCCACCAACGAGAATGGGTCCTGCGAGTCGAGATTATCAAGAGGCTCGATCTCTTCCTCATGCACGAAGTCGACACCGCCATCGGACCATCGGACCTGAACGTAAAGCCCTGAGGGCTTCTTACGAGGTGGGGTGTTTGTCACCACCCCCTGCCGACCGGGATTATCGATGCTACTCACAGCAATGCCAGCGTCAAAGCTCATGCAACCTCCACTATTACGCCCCTCTGTATGGATGGCCTTTTACTTGTGGGTTCTGCTACGTCAAAAGTGGACGACATGTACTAACTATTAACTAACGTACGGCCAGCGACATATTTCTGTTTTGCTTTACGGCCACAAACGCATTGCATAGCCTCACTTGACAACTACCATCTAACAGCCAAAGTTCGGCCGAAGATACTTAAGCCGCACCCAGACTCGGCATACCTTACTAGGGGCACCTCTAAACTCACCATTCAGGCCAATCAATGAATTACTCTTGTTATGCACTTACAGACAAAGAGCAATTTTCTATCTTAGCCCCCTGACTGAGGAATATCATGTAACGACTGCAAGTGATACTTTATGCCAACTTTTAAATTCCCACCCAAACAAATACCCATAGAAACAAAAAACCAATGAAAGCAATTAAATACAACTTAAAACATAGAGAATTTCTGCATTACTTTCTCGGTAGAGAGTAGTGCAAGATTCCATAGAATGCAAAGGACTACCCTGGCCATGACAGGTTGACCTAAGTGTTTGTTTTTTAACTGGTGGGCCTAGTCGGATTCGTACCTACGCCCAAGGGATTATGACCTCAGCAAAGATGGCCTATCCATTGAAAAAACCATTTTTATCAGGATCTTATCGATATTTATTCCCATATTTCCCCAGTGTTCTCGGTAGGAGCTGACACTTTTTAGACACTCTCAATTGGTAAACGCTTGTAGATCGTGCAACGGCAGGTCCCAGCAGCCGGCGTAGCTCGAAACCATGATTGCACCACCATACGGAACTGCACAAAAAGCGATGCAAGACCGTCGTGGGGACAAGTGCGTTTCGGCTCGTTTCTTCCCCCACTTTAGCTATCCTTTCACGGTGAGCATCGATCATGGAACAAGCTCGTGCGGATGGTATGTATTCGTAAGTGACTTTGAAAGTGAGTGAACACCATGCAGAAGAAGCTCAGTGATGCATATCTGACGGCTGTGGCCAACGAAGAACTGGAAATACTGGACTGCCTGATGGATTACGTCGAACGGATGATTCGAGAAGGCTGCCTCGAGTATCGCAGCTTGCGGCGCGAAGCTTATGGCAAGACGGTATGTATCGTTCAGGAAAACGGTCAAAAAGACACCTATCGGTTAGGTATGGATTCGCTGACTTATCCGAAAAAAAATTCGGGATATGCAACGCCGCACTCACCAATTGGACGTTTGTGCTCAGTAGTCAGTCTGGGCTATCAGGGGTATTCCATACGCTGGGGTGATTACCGCGTTAATGAGGTTCGTCGGTTCCGTCGGCACGACTTCGAAGAGCTGGACAAGCAGGTTAGAAACTTCAGGGCAATGCTCGTCGAAAATGACAAGGGCGCGAGCACCGTTGAGAATTTGCGAGCTTTGGTCGCGAAGCTGTTGGCTCCTAGGCCGGAATCTGTAGTTGAATCGGACGCAAAGACAGAACTTTCTGGAGTAAATCTGTCCTCTGTTGAACCTGCTCCGCCAAGCTTGGGCGAAACCGCACTAGTTGCGTCAGGGGTGGAAGCCGAGCAGCCCCGGGAACCACTACAGCCTGCATTGATCCTTGAAATTCTCGACGATGAAGATGATGCGGCGATTGAAGGCATCATCACTCATTCCGACCTCGATATGGATGGCGAACCCGAGGAGTTTTCCGAATATATAGGTCTGGACGAAGACTTCTTCCTCAACCGTACCTGGGCACAGGACAAGATCATTTCCCGATCGCCCGTGGGCCCGATGTGGGTAGAGGGGGTTGCCGGTTCCGGTAAGACCTCGGCGGCGCTGGGTCGCACTAAGATGCTGTGTGACTTCAACTCCAACGTGGTTTCAGACAGTGAGATGTTTAGGCAAATCCTTGGCGATGAATTCGACTACTGGGAAGGACGCTTTGCCGGAAAGTTCTCTCAGGAGGGCTGCGTCGGCTTTGTCAGAACGGCTGAACTGATCCTGTATCTGAAGGAAACCTGTAGTCGTTTGGGTATGGCTAACCTGCCGGTGATGGAATACCACGAATTGCGCTCGCGGTTGCGAAACCATCGCAAGCTGGAAAGCTCCGGCGGTCCCGTCAAAAGATTCAAACACAGCAGTGAGGACAACCATCCACTGACCTCGACCTTGCAATGGCTTGACGCTGCAAGTTTCGCTGTTGCGCAGGTGATTGCCCGCGACTTGAGAGCTCAGGTTTCACTACTGAGTTCTTCCATTACGAAGGATCTTCCTGCCAATCAGCTCAGTCTTCTCACCGCTGCAATTGAGTTGCTGTCTCTGCGAGTCGAGGAGTTGAGCAGGGCGATCGAGAACCCTGTGGTTGCTCGCGGCGTATTGAGTGGGCTGGTTGTCAGGTTGCAGGAGCTAATTCAGAAGGTTGAATCACGCATCTTGGGTACTGATGTCCTTACCATCCAACTGGGCGGCAAGCTGGTTTATGGCACTGGTCAGCCGGAATTGGCCAAGGGGCTGATCGAGCAGGAGGTTGATTTCTTCCTAGACCCGAACACGGTGCTGGTTCTCTATCAAGTGCCAACTGACTCAGGGCTTGGGGAAGGAGTGAAGCTTTGTGTCTCCAGCTCTGGATACGAGTTCTTTGATACTGCTCGGCAGGGTATTGATCTTGCCGAAGCCTTGCAATGTGCTGATCAGAAAGAACCTGTAAGAGTCAAAATTCCGGCCTTGACGGATGTAATGCTCGCATTCTTCATGCCCGCCAATGAGCTGTTCATGAGACTGGGACACAGTGTTCCTCTCCTGTTCCTTAACAAGGGTGGCCTTAAGAGAATCAGGATCAAAAGGGGACTAGGCAGGATAGCGGCTGAAGGTACTGAATCATCAGCCAAGATGTTCTCGAGCCTGGCACGAGAAAAACTGGTCAAACCGCTGAAAAACTTTGCCTATTTCTATGCCAAGGCGCTTGAAGACGAGAGATTACTTTTTCCTGACCAAGTAGTGGCACAACAAGTGCTTGAACGCTTGCAGACATACCGGCTGTGTGACGCCGATATTGATTTGCTACTGTGTATTGCTCACGATATTGCCTTTAAATCGGAAAAGGGTTCCCTTCCCTCGGGGCTACTTTCGTCTAGCTACTACCAGAGTGTGTTTGTCGACGAGGTGCAGGATTTCACTGAGCAACAGATCTATCTGATGACCTCTCAAGCTGACCCCGAGTACCACGCAATCACTGTTGTAGGCGACCGCTCGCAGCAACTGTTGCGCAACGAGCAATTGCACATCACAGACTGCTTCCCGGGAGGTTTGCGCCCTGAGTTTGTCCGTCTGGACGAGAACCTGCGGCAGAAGAGCCAGCCTGAGCTGGCGGACTTTAGCGCTTTACTGCGCAAGCTTTTCGAAACGGGCACGCATGCTGACCTTCAGATGCTGGATACCTATCTGCTGCATGATCAAGTCAGCAACACAAGTGCGTACTCTCTGCAGAGCTTTGCGGATCGCGAGCAAGAATTCGCTTACCTCTGTGACATTATCTCTAATATCTCGGAAGATCTGACAGTTGCGGTCGTTTTACCCGACCAAGCGTTGGCGTTTGAGTTGCACAACTATTGCGAGCAAAGACTTGAAGGCAGCTTCCGTAAAATGAGCATGTCAGAGCATATAAATCTTGCCAAAAAGTACCTCGTGCATTTTACCTCTGTGCTGCATGTGAAGGGCTTGGAGTTCGATGTCGTACTGCTGCCGATGATTGAGCGTTACGATCTTGCTCAGCCGATTTTCAGGAATCGGTTGTATGTGGGCTGTACCCGTGCAAGGAAAAGTTTGGTCATGAGCCGGTTGACACATTCTTCCTGATTTTCATGCTGGAGTGAATCGCCCTAATTCTGCGGAAAATCTTCATGTCTTCGATAGAGGTCGGTAAGGGAACGGTGAACCCATCTTTTCACCCCCGCTAAGCCCCGACATGGTGGACACTATTTTTTAGTGGACACCATCTCTGACCTATTTAAGCGGATCCTTTATGCAGCCAAAACGACGCTCCTGTACCAAGACTTTCAAAGCCCAAATCATCCAGGAATGCGCCCAGCCAGATGCGTCAATCGCTGGGGTTGCCCAGATCCATGGGCTCAACGCCAATCTCGTGCATTAATGGATTCGCGTTCAATCGCAACAAAGCTTGGCACTGCAAACGCCTTCATCCCGCTGAGCATATGGCCCACCACTGTGTAGGAGTGCTTCGCAGGCACATTCTGCCCCCTTCATGCGCTACTCAAACAGATGCAGGGCGAACCAAGAGAAACAGATTGCGTTTCGCCCGTGTTGCCGCAACGTGCAGCAAACAATGCTCGGAAGTTTCCGTATCTTCCGTCACGCCAGCATCTTCATCGCGACTGAACTGCTCGGCGTAACTAGTCGCCCCCTTATAGGCGGCAACAATCACTACGCTGAACTCGAGCCCCTTGATGCGGTGCATAGTGGCTAGGCGAACACCCGGTAGTGCCGAATCGTCAGAGGTTGAATTGTCCAGTTTCAGGTGGACAATACCGGCTTGCTGTAAGGTCCGAGCAATACTGTCCAGATCATCATTGGTACGCGCAGTGATGCAAATCTGTCGAGGCTCCATGCCATCGTCCTGCAATTGTTTCAGGATCGCCTGTATATGCGGCATATCTTCTTGTACGGAGGACGACTCGATGATATCCGGCACATCACCATGAGTAAGAGAACGGTAACCGCGCAGAGATTCCGCGTTGCCGTCTAGGTCATCGACAGCACATCCTTCGAGCTGAGCGCAGGCCCATTGGCGGATTTCGTCGGTGGTTCGGTAATTCACCTTCAGGTTACGGCTGCGGCCGCGAACCTCGATACCCACCCGGCTGAGTACGACTTTGTGCCGGTAGATACGCTGGTGAGCGTCGCCAACGATAAACAGGTCGTTTTCGGCTACTTCTACTGCCGTACGAATAAGTTCGAAGCCTGCGTTGCTGATGTCCTGAGCTTCGTCCACCACCATGGAACGAATGCCCAGTGCAGGCTGCTCCTTCCTGAGCAACTGACAGGCCTCACGGAAGGCTTCTTCAGGCTCGCGCAAGTTGGCAGCTTGCAGTTGGGCGCGGTATTCGGCAAACACCGGCCAGATAGACTTACGCATCGCACGACCAAGCTGACCGCCGCGTCCTACTCGACTGGCACGCATATAGTCCTCAGCAGTTTCGCAAGCTTGAGGAAGCACCACTCGCTCATATTCCGCACGCATGAACTGCAAGCTGAGATCAACCGATGTCGGCATCGCCGACAGAGCTGCTTGCCAGAAACGGCGACGGTCGCCTTCGTTGTACAACAGATTATGTGGGTAGCCAAAACGACGCAGAAGGCTGGAAGCCCACTGATCCAGGTTCACCACCTGAATTTTCTCCAGCTCCTGCGGTGTGCACAGCAGCGCCAAATGCTGGCGGATGTCCTCAGCCAGCGTTTTGGTGAAGGTGGTAAACAACACGGGACGACCCGGCAAGCCCGAGTATTGTCGTGCAAGTCTTGCGGCGCGATGCATGGCCACAACGGTTTTACCTGTACCTGCACCACCGGTCACCTTCACCGGACCATTCCAGTCGCGCTCCACCAACTTGCGCTGGCTGGGATGCAGGAACACCCTCCAGCGCTCTAGAGGTGCAGCTAGTAAGGCCTCCAGATCGCTGTCATCAGTCAGTACTACGAAATGACGACGCGAACTGTCGCGCTCCAGCGCAGCCCCGAAGTCTGCAGGGTCGACCGACTGCGGCGCGGCTTGATCACTGATGATCTTGTCGAAAAGCTCGCCAGCAGCAAATAGATACAACGCCTCAAATGCCTCATCGGGCAACTGCGTTTCCAGTGCCTCAAGTTCATCTTCATTAGTCACGGCACGCACCGCTCCAAGCCGGTCATCGGGCACACCCAGACGGCGGATTTCACGGTCTTTGAGGGTATCGAACAGGCCCGCAGAACGCACCTCAACCGGTGCGTCAGATGCCGTCGTGTCAGCTAACTCCTGCACTGCATAAACCTGAATGCTGCCTACATCTGGATGGATCGCGACTCGATGGTGACGAGCCCACTGGTAGGCATCGTCGTGCTGGTCTACCCACAACAGGCAATACACGTTGCCCACATCAGGTTTAAGCACAATGCCGCGCATATTGTCGTTAATCCGCACCGAACGCATATTCGGATCGGCGGCATCATGAATGCGCTCATAATTGATGCCGGTCGCCATAGGGTTCTGACGAAACTTTGCAATGAAGGTCAGTACCGCCTGCTGGTGAGAGTGGGGAACTGCCGAAAACGACTTCAGAAAGTCATCAGACATTGCAATCTTCAGTGCCAGCGTCATGCCAGTGTCTCCATCAAAAGGGTTCTCAGCTCATCAGGCAATTCGCTGCCGTCAACAGTGAAAGAATGCCAACCTTGGCCAGCAAAAAGCGCAGCCTCTGCTCCTGTATCAGGCAGTAGTACGGCGGTACGAGCATCTGGCCAAGCCAATTCAGCTTCAGCTATTACGCGGCCTTTTTCATCCATTAACTCATAGCCCACTTCCGGTGCGGTCACGCCCAAACCAGCCAGAACCAAGCCCCAAAGTTGTAAATCCTGAGCAGCCAGATCCAGCGCTTCCTGCCAAGCTTCAGACAGCCCCCCAGATTTCGCTTTGAGCGCAGAACAATCCTGCAGCGCAGATAACCCAGGCATTTCAGCGTTGCCAACCCAAACCTGACGCAGCGGCAATAATAGGTTGAGTGCTTGCCAAAGCTGCTGCCAGCGTAACTGGAGCTCGCTTTCCGGCAAGCCGACTTCTCTCCACTCACCGACCAGCACAGGCTCCGAGTCCGCCGAGCCATTGCCCGTCATCACTTGCTTCAGCTGCTCCGGGTGCATGGCAATAGCCAGCGTCCAGGCTGTACCGAGCTGACGCAGGCTCAACCTATGCTGATGCAGATCCGGCAGCAGACCCAGTTCATCCAGGCGCTGCCAGAAGGCCCCTTCGCGCAAGGCTTGTAGCCCGGAGGTATCTCCCGGAGGCATTAGCATTCCCGCAGCCAGGGAGATGGCCAATTTGCCAAGCGCTTGGTGCTGCCCATGTGCTAAACGCTGATGCAGCTGAGTAAAGGACGGCAGCGATTTGAAGTTGGAAAGTGTGGCGATGCCCTGTGCCGTGCAGAGTTTTCTCACTACCTGCTGCGGATCATCATTAAGCAACATTTGCCAAGGCGATGGCGTAGCCAATACCTGGTTTTGCAAGGCGCATTCGACGTCATCCCAGGTCAGGGTCCATACCGAGAACTTCCCGCACTTTGCCACCGCCATACGTTTGGCGAGATCGGTAGCAATGATGTCCTTGTGGTACTGCCAGCCATCAACAAAAACCACCACGGGCAGGTCGTCGGCGGTATCGTCCGGCCAGAACACGAAGTCCGGCTTGCACGGAACCAGCACACCATCGCTGGTTCCCAGACTAACCTGCAACTCCATCCGCCAGCGACGCGAACCAGCCTGTATCTGGTAGCCCGCCTTGCCCTTGAACAAAAGCTCGGTCAGCTTAAATCTCTCACCCTGATGCTCTCGGCGCAGTGCCTCGACAAACCGCTTCTCCAGCATGCTGTCCAGTAACTGGTTAACCGGCTGGGAATCAGCCAAATGGGTAACAGGCTTCAGCGCCCCCTTGTGCTGCATCACCTCGCCCAACAGTTTCTGCGCAGTACGCCGCGAGATGGACTTACGATCGTGGCTGTTGTGATAGCGATACACACAGCGATAACAGCCATCAGTGTCCGCATTCTGGTTGCAGACACAGCTATTGAGGGCCTGCAACGCAATATCGAACACTTCCAGCAATGGCTCAGGTGCGCGCATCAGTTCTTTGAGGTAGCCAGTGCCGCCCGGCACGCTGTCGTAGATCACCAAATAACAGCGCGGCGTATCGGAGCCCGCAGCCATACGCATATCCAGGGCGATACGCAGGTGGTCCACCGCCCCCCTGAAACGCCGCACCAATCCCAATTCCAGAGCCGACACAAAGCTCAGCAGGGCCTCATTGGTGTCAGCAAAGCCCACCTCGGGCAAGAACAGACGAATACCCTCACTGGTGAACTCTCGATAGAGAAACACACATTGCTGCGTGCTCGCTTCCGGAGTCTTACGCTTCGAGCACCAGGACGAATGGTTACGATAAAACTCCTCGGCCTTGCGCTTTCGTTGCAAGGTGCCGCACTCCGGACAAATGCTGAAACCTGGGCGATTAAGCTCCTTACCGCCTATTTCCATCGGCGCACCTTCCGCCGACTGTTCACCAAAGTTCACCTCACGGAAGGTCACACGGTCGAGAAACTCAAAGCCGAAAGGAAACGTTTGTTCGTCGATCACAAAAGCTTGACGCACCGCATCTGGTGGGCTATCCACTAGCGCCTGCCGTACATAAAAGCCACGCTGGCGCTCATCTGAATCGTCAGCAATACGGCTGTCGCGATCCAGCGTTCGGGCAAACACCGTGGTCAAACGCAACATCTCGTGCACCCGACCACTGTCGCGCCACAGCGTATCGCCACAGCGAGGGCAGTTCGGGTGCTGATCACCTGACGACAGGGGCTCGGTATAGGAGCACTGCCTACAGAAGCGCCAGTGCTCCGGCTTGATCTTTGACACATCGACCTGATTGATCACCACCCGCCGGCCTTCGGCATAAAAGGTGTTGTTCGGCGCAAGCTCTGTGATGGCCGTTGAGCCAGGACGCTCATACTCAAAGGTCTGCGGATCGGGCGCTGTAGTGCCTGGCTTGGGATCACGGACAATTATCGAGCGCAGCAGTACACCTTGCTCCGGAAAGGCATAGTTGGGCAACAATCCTTCATCCGTCAGCACATTGAGCGTAGCCTTGCCCTCGATGGAACCGATCAGCCGCGATAACGCCGTACGATCCTGTAGAAGTCGAGTCAATTCGGCCTCCTGCTCCTCACCGCGCACGGTCAGTGCCTGCAGCTTATCGATCTCCTTAGCTGCTGCTTCACGCTTGCGCTTGATGCTATCAACATCACTAGCAATGCCCTGTAAACGGTTGACGATTTTGTAGGCCAACGGACTGCTTTCATCGCTACTGCCCTGGATGAAATTTGCTAGCCACTCACGAGTACCCTCGCTCAGAGGGTTCTGAGTGCCTTGGTTGAACAGGCGCAGAAAACGCTCAAGCAGCGACGCTTGGTTCTGCTCCACATAAAACAACCATGGATAAGGAAACTTGCTGCTGGTCTGATTATTGATCGCGCTGAACACCCCGCGAACTTCTGAGGGGATCTGCGCGGCACGTCCGTTTTCATGTACCCAGCAATCAAGGGTAAAAGCGGTGAGCTGACGCTCAAGCACCGCAGAGGCGTTAAGGAAAACTCCAGGTGCCTGCACAGCGCCTGCGATCATGGTTTTCGGGTCATCCCAGAAATACAGATCATGCGGTTTGCTGGTCGCCATGCTCATAAGCAGAGCGTTACCCGTGCTTCGCCCTGCTCGACCGGCACGCTGAATGTAGTTGGCTTGCTGCGGCGGTACCGAGCATTGCAACACGCTGGACAGATCGCCAATATCGATGCCCATCTCCAGAGTCGGAGTGGCTGAGAGCACATTGATGCCGCCAGGGCGGTCACTCTTCGATTTGAAATTACGCTCCACTGCCTCGCGAGTTTCACGTGGCAACAAACCAGTGTGCTCGTGGGCAACTACGCGCTGGATATCGGCATGTAAATAGAGCTTGCGGTAGAAGTCGCCGGGCAAAGCAACTGGCTGCAGCTGACCCTGACAATCCACACGACGGCAGGGCTGGCCAGAAAAATCATCTTCTGGACCTGACAGCGTCATGCTGTGGCAACTCTCGCAGCGCCAACTACAACCGCCCAAGGTGACACGGAAAGCCTTAGGCTCCAGCCCCCACACCCGCATATCAGGGTGATCATCGGCCTCTTCGAAGCCAGCCAGGCCAGCCTGACTCAGCGCTTCAAGCGCAAGTCGATACAAAGGAAAAATCAGCGCGTCCGCGCCGATCGCCAAATCGTGCAAAGCCGGCAAGGCCTTGAACGCCCAGGCACGGAACAAGCGGATATGGCTGCCAGTAATGCTGGCACAACGTTTGAACTCGGGCAGAGTCACAAAACGCGGTGGCCGCGGGCCGGTGAGCAACTTGAACTGGCTTGGGCTCTTTTTGTAAACCCAGGGGCTGCTACCAACACGAGCATAGAACGCCAAAGCTGGGTCCCGCCAGGCTCCCAGGCGTTGCATGGTTTCCATCAGCCCGCGCAGGAACACCACCGCTTCTTCCGATTGCGTACCTGCCACTGGCTCAAGCGTCTCTCGCAAGCGCGGTAACAACCAATGCGCGGCCTCTTCCAGCGCGCCGCTCTCCGGCACCACACTAGCCGTACCGGTGGCGACAAGCGTACGCCCTATATGAGCATCTTGGCCAAACTCTGCATTCATCACCCAAGGCAACAACTTCGCCAGTTCATGCAGCAAATTACTGTTTTCGGGCAGCGCGCCCTCACCCATCAGAGTTTCGTAATCACGCAGCCATTGCATCTGTGGCGGAAGAAAGTTGGCCACATAGTGGCCGTCACCCAACGCGTCACGCCAACGCTGCTCAAAGGCCGCCGGCAAATCAGCCAGCGTTAGAGGCTGGCCTTGTGCGATCGTTTCAGAAATCACCTGTGCCAGCGCCGGGCGCAAGTTCAAACGCCAAGTGCGCGCGGCAAGAAAACCTGCGCGGTGGGCAGCGTCCTGCACAGAGTCGGAGAAGGCAATAAGTTTCTTGTCCAGATTGAAGCGCGTTGCAAATAACTGCCCCACCATCGCCGCCGCCAAGCTAGCCGCCTGCGAACCCACAATAGTCAGTGTTTTATAGCCAGCGCAGTAAGGACAATCGTGATGCGACTTGCTGAACTTCGCGCCATTGCGCGAGCTTTCACGCAAGTTGCTGGCGATATCCACCGCCAGTAGGGCCTGATCTTCGCAGTGTGAGCACTCAGTTTGTGAGGCTTGATGCAAAGTGCCGCAGGCGGGGCACACCTGCTTGCGTTCGAAAATCTTTTGATCCGCACCTGCACTAGCGGGGAAGACAAAGCGCGTGGACACGTCCTCAGAGAAGAACGCGCTGTAAAAACCCTGCAAGTCATGGCTGAGTTGGTTCGGACTGATTTTTTGTTGCGCGGCCCCCCACCCTGTGGCGTGACATTCGCGACAATGGATCACCGGCAAATACACCCGAGTCAGATCGGCCTTACGCAAATCATCATGATGTTTAAGTAACGGCTCGGCATCTAGCATCGCCACCATGCGGCGCAGCTCGCGCAGCCAGATTTCTACCTTAACCTGCAAGAAGAAGTCCTGATGCCCCGGCTTGCGCGCATGGGCCACCAACGCCAGCAAACTGGACAACCACAACAGCGCAAAGCGCTCATCCTCGCAGGCCGGTAAGCGCCGTTTGAGCAGAATCAGCAGGTCATCCAGCAAAACAGATTTAGGGCTAAGACGCTCCAAATCACGCAACAGGTTCTGGAATGCAAAGTGGCATTTCAGGCGCTCGCCCAGCGTGCAGCGCCAGTCAAAGTCTTGCGCCTGCTCCGCCGAACACGAATGACCAAACCAAAGTGGTCCTTGTGCAGCCAAGTAGGTATACAAATCGTCATATTGCTCAGGTGCCAGGGCTGTAACGTCGCCGGGCTGCGGGCTTTGGGTAAACTCCACCACAGCCTCAGCCAGGTAATCGCCTACCGACTCACGGTCTTCGCCGATTACCGCGCCAGCATCCATCGTCTCACCAAATACATCACCGGCAAATGCCAGCAAGTCGCTCACGCCATCGTCGCCCAACGTAGCCGAGGTGCCCACACATACCAGTTGCCCTGGTGGCGCATTGAGTCGGCCTTTCAGGCGACGAATCAAACAAGCTAGATCCGTGCCCTGCGCACCATTGAAAGTATGCAGTTCATCTACCACCAGATAGCGCAGCGTATCAGGCTGTTGCTGCACCCACAGGGGTGCATCAGCAGCGCGAATCAGCAGAAAATCCAACATTTTGTAGTTGGTCAGCAGAATATCCGGCGGATTTTCTCGCAATGCCTCTCGATCGGTGATGACGGAATAGCTGCCGTCCTCCAGCCTCGTCACCGTCTGTGACTCGACTGCAGGTGCATCCCCCACATACAAACCAGCACGAATACCTGTAAGTCCTGCAGCGTCAACAATTTGCTTTGCAACACGGCCAGCTTGGTCGCTAGC
The DNA here is from genome assembly GCF_019145235.1 of Pseudomonas farris. Lineage (GTDB taxonomy): Bacteria > Pseudomonadota > Gammaproteobacteria > Pseudomonadales > Pseudomonadaceae > Aquipseudomonas > Aquipseudomonas farris. The sequence continues at coordinate 72,300 of NZ_JAHSTV010000010.1, forward strand.
TAGAGCATTCATCGGGTAAAGGATAATGGCCTTGATGCCACGCCGTCCCTCTGCGCGGGCCATACGGCAATGCTCCAGAATCGGATAGAGGAAGCACTCCGTCTTACCAGAACCCGTGCCAGTGGCCACCAAAGTGGACTGAGCCGCATCACCTGCCAGTCGAGCAAACGCTTTGGCTTGATGCGCGTGCGGAACAAAGCTAGACGGCAGCCACGCAAAAGGAGGGTTACCTGAGTTTCCCTGTTTTCTAAATGGCAAAGGTACCGTCAGATATGGACCTTTAAATATATTGTCCCGCTCGGCCAGAAAGCGTTCCAACAGCCCTTCAAAGCCAGACGTGGTGGAGGGGAAAGCCGTGCGGAGAAAATCCGCAACGCCTTGGGTGACTTGCTGGGAAACAATCAATGGCTGCATGGTCAACCCTCCCCATCATCTGAGGGAACGACCGTCAGTCCATACAGACTTTCCAATGAAGCCAGCATCTGCTGCTTTCTTGAAGCAACAAATGCTAGATGATCGTTCCAAAGTGGGTCTTTAGGTTCGGGAATGGAGTCATAGGAAGGCCAATACTTACTGCTGCCGTCCTGACTTTGAAAAAACTCTTTAGGGTGACGTGCTCGTTTGTAATTGTTGACCTCTGCGAGCATAGGCTGGAAATTCCACAGCACATCAACAGCTTCTACTTGACCATACTCTTTCATAAAGGCAGCACCAGCCACAGCGCTCAGCCCAACCGAAGGAATCCCTAACCAGTAGTGGTAACGAGACCATCGGTCTGCGGCATTAAACTGCGCTTTACCTGAGTGGATGCAATCTTCTTCGATTCTTCGCAGCTCAACGGCAATCGGGCCTTTGATAGTGCAGTTATGGCTTTGCATGGCGCCCTCTACCTTGGCATTGCCCATTGAACATTCCTCAGTCATGTGACAGCTTCGATTCGAAATGCGCCCAGGCCACACAATAGTCAGATTCGCGGTCGGCCAGGCTGAAAGGGGCGACGCACTGGATGGTGCGCTGCACCGGGCCACCGGGCAGGGTGTCGTCCAGGATGGGGCGTTCGATCACGGTGCCATCGGGGACTTGCGGTTGGCCGTCCTTGGGCTGCACATCTTCCCAGCCAAGACGACGGGTTTGGCGGCGGCCATCGGGGGTGATGAGCGTGCATTCGCCATCGCGTCTGCCGGCCTTACGCGGCAGACCGACGCCAACCAGGCCTTTGCTGGCGGTGAAGACGATGCGGCCCTTGCTGTCATACCAGGTGTCGCGCTCGTACTGGCGCATCACCGGGAACTGCACGCGGTAGATGGTCAGCAGTTCGTCCAGCGTCAGGTCCAGCGCCTGAGCGGCCAGTACGTCGATTTCCACCAGTGCCTGGCGGCGGGCATAGTCACTGCGCAGGGCGCAGTTACGCTGCCACTCAGGCATCAGCGCAGCGAAGAAGTCTGCGGGCAAACGCGGGTCGGTGCTGGCCCAACGATCCTGGGCGAAGGCGGGTTGCCAGCACTCGGCCCAGAGATCGGCATAGTGGGTGGTGAGCGCTGCCAAAGTGATGGCTCGTGCATGCAGATGCTCTCGAAATTTCGCGTTTGGCATGTAAACGGGGAGCCGGCTCAGGTAGGCATGATTGGCGTGCCCTGCCCCCGTGGACTTCATGAAGAAGTCTAGTGGTACGCTCAGGGACAAGGCATGGAAGTCCAGCAGTTGCTGTGTGTGTCGAAATGCCGTGCTTATGCATGTATGCACATGCCCCATGCCGGGAGTGAGCAATGCAGGGATCAATGATCGCTCTGCTGAGGAGCTGATCATCTCCCGGTTCACATGCCGGTAATATCCCGTCACTGCCCTGGCCTCGCTTTCCCCCTCCTCCACCCAATTCACGCGCGGCGCGCGGTCGGCGTAGGTGCGAGCGTCGCAGGCAGGTAGGTAGTTGCTACGCGGCAGGTAATCGTCTGGCAGGTGGTCGAGGTCGAGCTGATCGTAGGCTTTATTGGTGTCACACACTGCGCGTGGAGTTTTGTTCAACGGGCTGCCGACATAAAAGTGCGGGCCGGACAGCACAAACTCGGCAGGCGATGGGGCAAAGCCCTGCTCAGTGGTACTGCGGCGGCGAATGGTGCCTTCTTTCTGTGCGCCGGTTTCGTGCCACATCTCCAACGTGAAGTAATCGCCCTGCAAATCGCCTAAGCGGCGCGGCACTCGGGCGAATTTGTCAAGCACCGACACCAACTCGCGGCTGTGTACTGCCGGCAGGCGCGCCTGCGCAGGCGGGGTGCCGGCGGCGTCATAGAGTTGGCCAAAGGTGGTAAGTAAATCGGTGTTTACTTCTAGAACTCGGCTGGCATGGCCGGCGGTATTCCAACCGCCCTCGTCGCGTTTTAGGCCGGGAGTTATACCCCCGCCGGAGTGTTCCAGACATGCATTGACGGTGGACGGGTGAAATAGATTGGCCAATGTCTTGAAACTGAGCGAGGTCCCGGCGGCACCATATATATTGATGCTGAAGTGGGTGAGGTTATGCACTTCAGAAAAGAGTTTATGCTCGTTGATGAACTGATAGTGCGCCCGCAAGCGGGAGTAGAGCACCTTACGCAATGAACCGCCCTTTGGGTCGTCGTATACGCCTTCCGGATGTAGCAGCGCCTGCACGCCGCTGCCTACCTGCCACACCAGCGGCAAAAAGCATTTGTACAGATTGCTCTGCTGTCCCTTGAGCAGCGGGTAGTTCTGCGTGGCGTTCAAGAACTGTCCCATCCCCTCAGTGGCCACACATTCAGCCAGGTAGTCAGCCCTAGCAAGCGGTAGCGCGGCAAACACCGCCTCGCGCTGCTTGGCAGTATCTGAAGCACTTAGCTTGCGAATGGCAAAGCGCGGGTCAAAGTCAGATAGCAGAGCCTGCTCGTTCCACTCGACCTTGATCCACGGCGGATTACCCAGGATCACATCAAAACCACCACGGGCCTTGAAGATATCGGCAAATTCTAGCGCCCAGTGCATAAAGTGCTGCTGCGCGGCCACGACCTGGGCCACTTGCAATTGCGGCAGAGCGGCGATCAGGGCGGCAATGTCGACATTACCGTAGCGGTCACGCTCGGGGGCGAAGTCCAGCCCCGGCTGCATCTGGGTTTCCGGGAACAGGTCATTGCCCACGGTAGCGCTCAAGCTGGCATTACCCAGCAGCACGGTTTCCAGCGCAAACCACCAGTGTTCGCGGCTGGGCAGATCCGCGGCCTTGTCAAGAGGCCAAAACCACAGGGCACACCAGCAATCCATCACCAGCCTCAGGCGGCGGTAGGGGCTGGCGTTTTTCTGCGACTCGCTGAGCATTTCACGCTGGTAGGTAGCGTCTTTCTGCGCAGTGGAAGTCGGTGCGCGGTTGGCAGCAGCATCGGGCCATACGTGTAGTTCATCGCAGGTGGCCTTGCGCACGCGGGCAAGCTCCTGAGCATGTTGCTGCCAGAGTTGTTCGCCAGCGGCACTCAGCGCCTGCACCCGTTTGATCTCATCCCGGCTCAGCGGCGCGGTAAAGGCCTTGCGCCATTGTTTGAACTGCTCGAAGGCGGCTGGCTCTAACGCCTTGACCACTTTTTCGCTGACCATCCCCATGCCTTCGGCGGGTAGCAGAAAGTGGAAGACATCCGTGCTCGCGGAGGTTTGATGCATGGACAGCGCACGCGGGGCAGCGGCGCGCCAGTCGCGTTCGGGCTGGCCATTTTCGCCCTTGCCAGGGCTGAGCTGAGCGGTGCTGAAGACTTCGCGTCGCGCGCCCACCAGCGAGTTGCCGTTGTACAGCTGCAAGCCAAACCAGGGCACATGGCTGCCTTTGAAAATGGCGTTGAGCCACAGAGAGACCTCAGCCAGCTCCACTGCCACCGGGTTCAAGTCCACGCCGAACACGTTGCTGTCGGCAATGTACATTTTCACGCGCTGTTTTTCTTCGGAGTAGCTTTCATGCGGGATGGTCTGGCCCAGCTCTTTTTGCTTGGCTTGCAGGTAGGCTTCAGCCAACTGGCTGACGGCTTCGTTCAAGAATGCTGCGCTGCCCATGGCGGGCTCGCACACAGTGAGTTGCAGAATTTCATCCGCCGACTTGCCGGGAAGAATCTCCTTTAGCGCATGCTCGACCAGGCATTTGGTCAGCACTTCCGGCGTGTAATAGCTGGCGGACTTTTCGCGGGCGCGACCGGCCAGGCGATAGATAAAGCTGCCTTTGGGGTGGATCTTGGTATTGCCGCCAAGCAGGCGTTCGGCGTCGGTGTACTGGCTGATGCTACTGGCAGGTACAAAATACGCCGCATCCAGCGGGTTGACCTCGGCGTCTTTTTTCTTCTCGGCAGCGCTGGGGGTATCGAGGCCTTCCTCGCTGTCCGTATCGCTCTCGCTCGACTCGTCCTCTTCACTCTCGTCGCCCGTACTTGCCTTCTTACCCTTGGGGTCAGGGCGTACCTCGTAGAGATCTTCTTCGGCGAAGAAGCCACGGAAGGACAGCAACGATTCGTACACAGCACCCAGCTGGTTGATACCGAGGGTGCCATAGCTGATACGCCCACGACGGCTCTTGCCACCACCACGGGACAATGACATTAGCTCGATGACTTTCTGCAGCACAGAGTTACGCAGTTTGACGCTACCCAGAAGCGGTGTGCGTGCCGGGTCAAACAGGTGACCTTGCAGCGGCGCAATGGTGAAGCCGTTGTCGAGCAAGCCGTCATGGCTGCCACTCAGGTCGAGCTGACTCGCCGTGGCATCCCGGCGCGGATAGCCTTGCCAGATCAGGCCAAACAGCTGCTTGAGGCTGTCGTGAAAATAAAAGCCTTCTTGGGCTTCGCTGGTGGTCAGCGCGGTTTGTTCCAGCTCGCGCAGGTGCTCGATACTGTAACCCTTGAGGTAGGCTTCGGCATCGATGGGCGCATAGCCCAGCTCGGGCCGCGCCTCGATATAAAACATAAAAAGCAGACGGTACATGTAGCGCAGGCTTTCACGGCTGAGCTGTTCAGCCAGGTCGGTGTCGTTACGCTCGAACACCTTCTCCTTGGCAACCGTGCGTTTGTACCAGATGGCCTCGTTGGCAATCAGCTCGATGCATTCACGCAGAGCGTATTTGAGATCAGTGGATACCTCAAAGGCATGCTTGTGCGAGCTGTCGTCCAGGCTGTCGAGCAGCGCCACGCCGCCTTCCACCGGCAGCACCGACTGGCTGCCCAGCAGCGCGGCCATAGCGCGGAACTGCTTGTCATCACGCGGGCCGAACAGCTCCGGCAGGTTGAAGCGCAGCAGTGCCTTACGCCCCCATTTTCTGCGTTCGATCAGCAGCCACTCTTCATGGTGCAGCAACAACACCCAGCGTGGCGGGTGGTCGTCGGCAAACAGGCGCTTGCTGAGGGTTTCTTCCCAGTCGCTGTGGGCATATTTACCTTTGCCTTGCTCACTGGCCGCTGGCGCAAGCAATTGCAGCGGGCTGCTGTCGTCGTCTTCCGCATTGGCAATAACTGCCGCAATGACCAACAGCGGCTGGTGTTTGGCATCGCGATACACCGCGAGCACCGGCAATTCGCCTTCGGCCAACGTCAGGTTCTGCGGCGCTAGCTCATACCCCAAGGCAGCGAGCAGAGGCTGCACCAGATCAATAAACAGGCTGGCGCGCTCGCTGGCTTTGCGCTCATTCAGAAAGCGCTCACGGGTGCGAAAGTAACCATTAGCCCCCGCGGCAGTGCGCAGACGAGCGACTGGGCTTTGCGCGCCCTGTTCTTTCCACTGGTCAAACAGCGGCTTGAGGTCTTTTTCGAGAATCTCATCCAGATAGTGCTGGCTGTAGAACTCGTTGGCATTGGTGAGGCCGGTGATGGCGAAGCTCATGGTGTTATTCCTTCCTTACGCCATCAGAGCGGCAACAACAGTGAACTGGGCGCGGTCGTCCAGTTGCAGGGTGTCGTGTATCCATTGCTGGTAGTTGTTGAACAAGTCTGCCGTGTCGCTTTCTTTCTGTTTGCGCTTGGCGGCCATGACCTGCTCGATGCCCTGACTGAAGTCCAGCGCCAGCTGATGCAGGTGTTTGTCCTGCAGAGTTTTCAACTTGGCTAACTCCTGCTCCAGGCGCTGACGGCAGTCTGCATCAAAGGTCTGCTTGATCGGTTTGATATGGCGCTCGGCCGCCTGAATCACCGCAGGCAATGCCGCTTGCAGGGCGCGGCTATCCGGTTGCTGGCCATCGTTGGCTCGAGCTTGCTGATCATTGCCAAGTCCGGTTCGCTGCAAGGTGTCCGCTAGGCTAAGCACCCCCTGTACCTGACCAGCAGCATTGAGCTGCACCCCTAGCCATTCGGCCAACACAGCCTGACCGCGGCGATTGGGTATCTGGGCGAGCACAAGCACGATCGCATCACCGACCCCAAGTCCCTGGCCGACCCGCAGTAAGGGTGCGCGCTGGCGACCAAACAGGGCCATCAGCTTGTAATCCAGCCACATGGCAATGGGATGCAGCGACCACAGATAGTGCAGTTGCGGCCAGGCGTTGGTGTCGCGGGCGTGTTTAATGGCTTCTTCGACCACCGCTTTATCGGCACTCAGTGCAAAGGTGTTGTCTTCTGGCCACATTTCCGTGGCCAGATCACGCTTGAGTACCTGCGCCAGATCTCGGCTGGGTTGAAAGATTAGCGTCTTGCGAGCGTCGTTAGCGGTGGCCGGTGAATGCTCGCACGGTGACTGCTGCGCCAGTAGACGCAACGCATCACGCAGGTAGCAGTAGCTATCGCTAAACAAGCTGGGGAGCTCAGCCGTGGGAGCGTTCACTGCGGCCGTGCTGATGTGCGTGCTGATGGTTGCACTGTCTGGTGCGTTGGAGCCCCATAGAGCTTCGAAGGGGTCGATATCGTCTCCAGCCAGTAGCGCGGCGAATTCCTCAGCGGTTCTGTTGCCTTCAATTGCTTTGGCTACTTCAACCGCTTCCAGTTCCTCGTCATAAAGCCCCATGAAGGCTGATGGGTCACCGATGTTTTTCGCAGCTTGCTCGTCCTTATCAATCAGGATTTCTAAATAGCGCAAATCACCACGAATGTGCTCATTGCGCGGCAGGGTGAGCAGATAGCCAATCTTCGGTGCATGGATCTGACCATAGCGATCCACCCGACCATTTCGTTGCTGGAAGACCATCAGCGACCAGGAAATGTCGAAGTGAATAAGGCGGTGAGCCTGGTAATGTAGGTTGAGACCTTCGGAAGCCACATCCGAGGCGATCAGCAAGCGCAGAGGTGAATGGGTTTTACCGAAATCTTCGACAGTTTGCTGGATATCCTGGTCGGGCAACTGACCATGCAAAACGGCAATGGCATCATCTTTGAGTCCCAGAGCTCTAGGCAATTCCTTCTGGAGGAATTTCAAGGTCTCCACACGTTCGGTGAAAATCACTAGGCGGTCGCTGGGTTCTTTGCCATCCCATCGCCAATGCTGACCTTGTTTGAGCTGACTGATAAGGTACTGCAGCTTGCTGAACTTGTCCGGACTAATGGCTTGTACCAAGTCTTGCAGATCACGCAGCCCCTCAAGATCAAAGTGATGAGCGTCTTTAGCCTCAAGCTTGCGTATACGCTCCTTCAAGGTTTGCAAGCAGGCCGCTGGCGAGGAGAACAGCGCCTTCTCAAGCACTGTGCGGAACAGCATGGCGCCATCACGCGCGCCGGTTCCATCGCTATTGAGTTTGAGTTCGGCCAACGCATCGAAGGCAAGGTTTTCTGACTGACTCGCCTGACAGGCCAGGCGGAATACATCACGCTCGGGGAACTCTTGCTTCATCTGCTCCCGAACGTCTTTCTTAAAACGACGCACAAACAGGTGATCAACATCAGACCGGGTGTAGTCGGCTCCCGCTGGCAGCACTGTAGGGTCGAGCATGCGCACGAGACTGGCGAAGCTGTCCTTCCTCCCGTTGTGCGGGGTAGCCGTGAGCAGAATCAGCGCATCAGATCGCTGCGAAAGCAGTTCAGCCAGGCGGTTGCTCTGGGTACGGTTACCCTTGTAAGAGACGTTGTGGGCTTCGTCGATGATGATCAGATCCCACCAGGCACTTTCCAGATAGTGCCGGTATTCACTATCGCGCTTTAGGGTGTCGACCGAGATGATGGTGCGGTCGTAATAGTTGAAGGGGTTGTGATTAGCAGGGATATCGCGACGAATACGCTGAATACCAGCGGAGTCCAACCGGGTCAGCGGGATAGTAAAGCGGTTCCAGAACTCCTGCTGAAACTGACGCATCATGCTCTTAGTGGTGACCACTAAGATACGTCTGGCCTTGCCTCTACGCATGAGCTCGGCAGTCAGAATACCTGCTTCCAGTGTTTTACCCAGACCTACGGTGTCAGCAATCAACAAGCGGGGGCGCAACTGCTGCAAGACTTGATGGGCCGGCTGCAGCTGAAATGGCAGCGCATCCATCACACCGTGCTGGCCGATGACTACCGCATCGTTTTTCAATGCTGACTGTCGCAACCGCGCCTCGATGAACAATCTCGAAGCAACAAACGTAGGCGATTCGTCGTACACCAATTCGGTTTTCGCCGGATCGATTAGGGTGATGTCTTCAAGCTGTGTGAGAACGAGTGCATGTCGATTACGCACGGTTTCCGACACGCCAATGCAGGACAGTTGCCAACCACCAAGACTGCATTGATCAGTGTTCTGGATGATCCACTCTTCATCACGGATCAGTGCACGCGCACCGGGGGCTGGGGCTTGGGTCAGTTGCATGTGCAATCCTTGTCAGGGTGTTAGATGCGCAGCGGGCATTGGATAAGATTAGGCAAGCACCAAATAGGCCTACACAGATCGGCACTCCAATCGACATTGGATTGACTGTAGCGTATGTAGCCATGCCCCCTAGAAAATGTGCGTAGTGAGGTACGGAACTCATCCACACGGCCTTAAAGGTCTGGAGCGTGTCCAGGGTCGGATAGCGCAGCATAGTTGGGCGCATTCGGTGGAAGTAAGCACCGGTTTGCACACGTCGACATGAGGGCCAATCAACCCACGCCGCAATGGCGGCTAGCGCGCGGAAAGCGAGGCAACAAAATATGGGTATCGACTATGCGACCGGATACCTAGTTTTGAAATTTTACGCTTTTGTACTGACTACTTATCGGTTACCTGTGTGATTATTTGCTTGCTATTTATTCGTTTGTTTAAACGAGTAGCTAGAGTAGCGCTGATAGCAATACCTTTTCTCAAATTCGATAACCGGAAAAAACCCTCAAGACATTGATTGTATTAGAAATTATTAAAACAGCCGCAAACAGACCCGCGAAGACTTTGCCTTACAAACAAGTCACTAAGTCAACCACGAAGACTTAGCGACTTAATTTTTGAGGGTTTTCGATACGAGTTATTCTCACTTAGAAATCTTTCGCTTTTTTAGCCTTCCTTTCTCATATAAATAAATAATAATTAAATATTAATATATATAAGAAAGGTAGCTAAAAGTAGCGGGCAAGGCTCTGCCCTGCGGGAGCAGCTGAGCCCTTCCTGTCGGTTCCTTTCAGGCAGCCGTAAACCGTCGGCCAGCTTTTCACCGGCAGCAGTTCGTTCGTACTTCAGTCCTGCGGCTAGGGTTTCGTCGAGTTTATAGTTCACTTCAAGGACTAGGAGCGTCTGGGGGTCGCTCCTTTTCAGGTGGGGCTACCTTGTCGGGTGGGTGCAGGGGTGGATTAAGGACGGCCAATCAACGCCGCAACCACGCGCTGGATTTGCTCCAGTTCTGCGGCGGTTAATTGGCCTTTGTACTGTACCTTGCGCGCTACCCAGTCGACTCTTTTGACTTTATCGGCCAGCACCGCGCTGGGCTTGGCCCCGGCAATCGGCACCTTGAACGGATAGCCCTTGATCTGGGTCGTCATGGGCGCACAGATCATCATGCCGCTCGCCCGGTTGTACCCGCCGGAGTCAGCACCACCGCAAGGCGGTGGCCGGCTTGCTCATGTCCAGCCTGCAGGCTGAACCACACCACGTCGCCCGCGTTGGGCACATAGACGCTTTAGCTATTACCAGACCTCCTTGCCAACCGGTGGCCCCCAGTCAACCGCTTCATGGCGGTTCTCCGGGGTTACCTTGGCCAACAGCGTGGCCAGGTCCAAGGGCTCGCGCACCGGTTCGATGATCATCCGGTTGCCTTCAACCCGCACGTCGACCTCCAGGTCAAGCTCGAACACGGTGCCACCGAGCACGGACGCCGGCAGACGTAGGGCCAGACTGTTGCCCCACTTCTTGATATTGCTTTTCATAGTGGTCCCTCCGGGGCATTTGCATTCGTCGCCACATCACTGCGTATCTACAGTTGTATCTACGTGAGTGACACGGGGCAGGTCGGGCTCAGTTGAGCAGCTTGGTCACTCACACGGTGAGACCAGCCATGGTGATGAACAGGCCAATGGCGAAGGCGAGCGGATACCAGAAGATCTCGCGGGTGAACTGCCGCGCTTCGACGTTCGGCGTTCGGGTCGCGGGACCGACAAGCTTCATGGTCTTGGCCCGCAGCCGGACAATGTCAGCGTGGATTTTTTCGAGTTCGGCTTGGGTCAACATGCGGTTCTCCTTCTGGCCCCCATGCTTCAAGTTCGCGGCCTACCGACGGCGCTTCCAGCCATGCGGTCTCTTCTGCCGACCTCGCCACCTTCCAGTCGCAGCGGGCCAGCAGCTCGTCCAAGGTGTAGTGGGGTTTCTGCTTCGTGGGCTTCATCGGGGTTGTCTCCTTCTCAGGTAGGTCCGGCTCACACATGCAGGCGGACGGTCATGTCGATGCCCACGGCGCGCATCACCGCCAGCATGGTCTTCAGGGTGGGGTTGCCCTTCTCGCTGAAGGAGCGGTACAGCTGTTCGAGGGCCAGTTCGGTCATGCCTTTCGCGCGGGCGACGAACACCCCGAAGCAGATCAGTCCCAGCAGCATCTGCCGGGCAAAGCGTAGCCGCTCGCCTTCATTGAGTGACACTCCCGCCCCGCGAACACCGTGGCCAGGCCCATAGTCGGGCTTGTCCATCAGAGACCCACCACGCGGCCCATGGCCTCCAGCGTGTGGTCGTCGCGTTTGCGGACGATGCCCAGCGAGAAGCCGGGCTTGCGCGCCTCACTGTCGGCGATGACCAGCAGGGCGAAGGCCTTGCGCATCGCTTCGGCCTTGGTGATGCCGCGACGGCGAGAAATGTCGTTGAGGGCCTGGTCGATCTCGTCGGACAGGTCGAGGGTCATGCGCGGCATGGGACTCTCCAGATAGGTGGAGGCGTAGTTACGCCGGTTTAGTGGAGCAGCCTGTAAATCACGGTCATGATCACGGCGATGACACAGTAGAGCCCAGTCACCACGGCCATCGGATACCAGAAGGTTTCACGGGTGAACTTGCAGGCCTCGACTGTCGGTTTCGGGACCTCGGCACTGACCTTGCGCGACTCTTCATTGCGCTGGATTGTCTGGTCGATCAACTGGCTGATCGCGGCATGGATCTTGTCCAGTTCGGCCTGGCTCAAACCGTGGGTGGCCATGGTGTTGGCTCCTCCTTCTCAGAAGGGGTTAAGAACGGCCAAACCTCCTTGCCAACTGGCGGACCCCAGTCGACCGGCGCATGCCGATTCTCTGGGGTGATGGCCGCGATCAGGGCGTCCAGATCAATCTCCGGCGTGTCCATCAGATCCCTACCACGCGGCCAACCGCTTCGAGGGTGTGATCGTCGCGTTCACGAACAATGCCCAGGGAGAAGCCGGGCTTCTTCTTCTCGGCGTAGGCCACCGCCAGCAGGGCGAACGCCCGGCGCATGGCTTCGGCCTTGGTGATGCCGCTTTGCTTGGCGATGTCGGTCAGCGCGCCGTCGATCTCGTCCGACAGGTCGAGGGTAAAACGTGGCATGGCGGATGCTCTAGTCGAGGGAATTGAGTGGAAATTTTACTGCATATTGCAGCTACTGCCGCTACTCCGTCCGACCACTGGCCTGGTGCACGCCCGTCGACCTGCGGCTGTTTGGCACCCTTGCGGCAGTTGTGGTGCAGGCGCGTGGTTTCGGCTGGCCAGACCTTGGCGTAGGTAGACCTCGCCCAACGGGTCGCCGAGATCGAAGCTGGTGGTGCCATTCGTGGTCGAAGTCGCCGACGTGGAGCCGGGCGAAGACCATCAGTTCGTCCAGCACGGCGCGGCCCAGCAGCCCGCTGGCGCTCGCTGGGCGCCGACCGTGTTGTTCCAGTTCGGCACAAAGGCTCAACGCACCTCTGCGCTGTGTGTGCCCTCCCCCCGGTTCTTTCAGGTTGTACAGCGGCGGCTGTAGGTGGCTTCGACAGTCAGGGGCAGGACGCCGTAGGCGGCGAAGCAGGACCAGTCACGGAGCATAAGACATCCAATAGCTGTGGGATGCTTGGGCATGGCAGAAAAAACCGAATTCCCCCCTTCATAGTTCAGAAGTGAGCGGGACAGCTGACTGAGTCACGGCATCGGTACGGTAAAGGGCCAGTTCGCGGTAAACCGTGGCCTGCCCGACGCCAAGCTGCTTGGCAATCTCGACCTTAGTCACGCCCTCCCCCGCCAGGCGCAGTATGGCCGCGCGTTTTTCCTCGTGGATTGGCTTACGTCCCTTGTATTTGCCGGCCTTCTGCGCTTTGTCGATCCCCTCGCGCTGCCGCTCCAGCATCATTTCCCGCTCAAACTGGGCAATCCCTCCCAACACGGTCAGAATTAACTTGCCGGTGGGCGTGCTGGTGTCCAGCCCCAGATTGAGAATCTTGACCTCAACCTTTTTCAGTTCCAATCGGTGCAGTGTCTGCAGCAGGTCGGTGATCGAGCGAGCCAGCCGGTCGAGCTTAGTGACCACAAAGGTATCCCCCACACGGGCAAACTCAATGGCCGCTTCAAGCTGGACGCGCTGGGCCACGGACGATACCTGTTCTTTAAATATTTTTTCACAGCCACATCGTTCTAATTCGCGCAACTGGGCTTCAAAACCAGCTTCTTGTTCGATGGTTGAAGTACGTGCATAGCCTATATCCATAGGTTTTCTCCCACATATGTTTAAGACTCTGTGATAGCCCACCTCCCAAATAAATTAACCCACTTATATGAGAGGTTTAGGTAGGGCTTCGCCTGCTATCACAAGGGCCGGCTCTATTTGGAGATTGCATATCTTTTTTTTCACACTGGTGGGCTTTCGCCAATGCTTAGACGATCCGCTCGCCCAGGCTGGCGCGTTCCATCGCGGCCGTTTTCGCCAGTAACCGCTACTCGATGGGCGCACCGCTACCCGAACGCGATGCTGTTAATTTCTTCGTGAACAAACTAATTAATGCAGTCCTTTTTTGAGCAATCCGCATTGCTTCTTGGACACTAATATGAGCGCCACCCAATGTGGTATCACGCTATTTCCTAAGAGGCACCTTCCTCTCGACATGACTGGCGCATAACACAAAAACCAGCCACATACATATGTAAGCACAACCAATAACAGTACGAAATACATGCCTCAATACAAACTATATTGTTTAGCGATATATTGAAATATTTAACCACCACATATGATATAGAAAGCATTTAATGTACCAACAGACACCCCACCCACGACTTTTTTCTATTGTTTTTTTCCAACCAGATAGCACAGACCCCCTCACCGCTCTCAACTAACCTCAGATCCCAGTGGTACTCAGTACAAAGTTCCCTATCTCCCAACTGTACTCAGTACAAGGTCCACGGTACTCAGTACAAACTTCAAAAAAAACATCAAAAAAATTTAAAAAAAAACAGGCAGTCAACAGCAACACAAACACCACACACAGCATCAATACAAAAAAAAATATTTGATAATAATCAATCAGATACGACAGTGGCCCATCACTTTATACCCTGTACCAAATCAGAATGATCACATCAACGAGTGATATTTTCAGCCAAGAGCGACTACCCTTTGAGAATCTTGAACTATCCTTACAAGTGTACAAACCAATGCACCAATCAAATAAGAAAGTTTGGGGACTTCAGAATGAAAAACAAAGTCAACGCCAAACCGAACTGGAACGCTGATGGTATCGCGCTTTCAGTATTCGAGCCTGGTAGTCTCAGCTATGAGCATCTGATCCAAGAGCGTGTAACGCGTGCCTTCCAGCACCAACCATCCACCCTTATCTACGACGCATTGGCTTTAAGTTACAACCAGATCAAGAAGGGGGATCTGATGCTGTTGGAGCTACCGAACCGACCGACCATCAGCAACCTGCGCAAGACCCTCGAGGCGCGCGGGCTGGAAGAGGAAGATTATCGCCTGTTCCGATCAAACTGCGACGAACACGGCCAGCGTGCCCCGAAAGACAACCGGCCACTGGTCTTGCACCGCCTCAGTGAAAAAGTTATGCGTACCGTGCAGCAGTACTTGACCATCGCGGCGAAAATGGCCGAAGAAGCCAAACAACGTGGTACTTCGCACAACTTCACGCAAGATGAAAACCAAAAAAACCCACAGCCAGTAGAGAAGGTTTCGGCTGAACATCAGAACCTAATTTATTCATTAAACGACAAGGATTGATTGCGAGTGACCGCCCCACTGAAAGGGCGGCACTCAAGTTAACACCCGGCTTATCCGGGCCTTTTCCTCCAATTTTGTATTGCGATGGAACCCCTGGTTTTTGGGGGTGCGATCAAGGTAACCAAAGTGCCTAAACAACATCATCCCCGCACCGTCGGGGAAAGCATGACCGCGGATGATCGAATGGCGTACATCCGCAAACTCGCCAAATCCCACCTCCTGTCACACAAGGACCTCGCGCTACTCACTGGCTATTCGCGGCACAGCGTCTCCGGTTGGTTCACCGACTGCGACTCGCATCGCCACCGGGACGTTCCGGCCAGAGCGATCGACCTCCTGCGGCTGAGGCTCGCCTCGGCGGAGGTCAACGGCACCACGTCGACAGGGGGGGAACGGCATGTATCACTATTATCAACGGTCTGAGCACGACGCCTGGTTTCTGCTTTCTTTCAAAGCCGGCGAAGACCCGGTTGAGTTGGCCAAGGCGCAGGGCGCGAAGAAGCTGACGATCCTCGCCGTCAATCAAATGATCAGCGACGGCACCGACGCCGAGATCCCACGCAACCGCGAGAAGATAGGTTACCGGGGCCCACTGTACTTCGACATCGACTGTAAAGATGACCTCGGTCAGGCCATCAGCAGCGCCCAGGAACTGCTCGGCAAGCTGGTCCGCATGGGCGTGCCGAGAGGCTGCATCAAAATCTACCTGTCGGGCAGCAAGGGCCTGCACATCTTGGTCGACGAATTGCTGTTCGCGGGCTCCCGACCCTTCCTGCGCCTGCCAGAAATCTACAAGGAAATGGCCCGCGACCTGTTCGTCATCGGCCTCGACTTCTCGGTGTACAGCAGCGGCCGGGGCAACAGTTTTCGCATCGTCAACCTACAGCGGCATGATGGTAAATACCGCGTCCCCGTGACGGCCGACGAACTGGCCGAGCTGACCGTGGAGCGCTATCACGAACTGGTCAAGGCGCCGCGTAGCGTCGAATTCGACGACCCGCAAGGGCTGGTGGTGCACGAGCTGCGGGGCCTGTTTGAAGAGGCCAAGAAGCGCGTCACCTCCAAGCCGAAGCTGGTGATCATCGTGTCCTCGGCGGACATGGAAGCGATCCGCGAGCCGGTTCCGGTCTGCATCCAGATGCTCTGCGACAGCGAGTCACTGAAGCCCGATGCGTCCTACAACCAGTCCGCGACCCAGCTGGCCACCTACATCGTGCGTGCCGGTGTGTCGCAGAGCGTGGCCGAAAGCCTCGCCGCGCGGCTGGCCAGCAGCAGCAAGAGCAGCAAGTACAGCACGCCGAAGTTGCGCCGCGACCACATCGAAGCGCAGATCCGCTATGTCGAACACACCCCGACGTTCGGCTTTGGCTGCAATGCGATCCGCGCCCTGCTCAGCAAGCCCCCCTGTGAAGGCTGTGCGATCGAGGCCGGGGTCAATCGGGACGGCGACCCCGACGCCAACCTGAGCGCGGTGGCCGAACCGGATGGCTATTACTTCGGGCAGGGGGACAGCAAGCGGCGCATCAGCAACTTCACCCTGCAGCCGATCGACATGTTCATTGACGTGCCGCAGGACGGCACCAGCCCGCGCCGGGTTGGCACCCGGATGAGCGTGATGAAGGGCGGGGTGGAAGTGGACAAGCTTATTTTTAAAGAACCCGGCTACGCCAGCCGCTCGGCGTTTCTGCGTGAATTCGAAGGACTCAGCGACCTGACCTTTCAGGGCTCCGATCTCGACGTGCAGCGGATCAAAGTGGCGGTTTATCGAGATGATCAAGACATGGGCGAAATATTCCAGGTCTACACCGCCGGGGTCCATCTGGATTTCGTCGATGACATTCCCCTGTTCACTTACGTGGAACCGGACATGTCCGTGAACTCGGTCAAAGTGCGCGGCACCCACCAGTTCCTCGGCAACCTGCTGGCCCGCCCGTACTTCGCCCACACCACCATGGCAGAGCGTGCCGATGAAGCGGTGGACCGCACCCTGGCGCACCTGCTCAAGATCAACCAGAAACACGAGATCGGCCTGATGATTGGTTGGTGCATCGCGGCGCACTTCAAGACGCACCTCATGCACCTCTACAGCCAGTTCCCGATCCTCTGCCTGTGGGGCAGCGCCGGCGCTGGCAAATCGAAAACCGCTGGCTTGATCACCTGGCTCAACGGTACCGACTACATGCTGAAAGACTCGGGGGTCAGTGCTCCGTCAACCTCGCACTACGCCATGCTTGATTACCTCTCCAGCACCACGACCATCCCTCGAATCATTGAAGAGTTCAACAAATCGAAGATGAGCAACAAGACCTACAAGGACGTGGTCGAGCGGATCAAACAAGCGTGGAATGGCGAGTCGACTTTGAAGGGTCGACTGGGCCGGAGCAACATGGGACGCACCAACGCCGAGGCCATTGCCATTCCGCTATCGTCGCCACTGATCGTGATTTCCGAACAGGAGATCGAGGTGCCTGCGATTCAGGAGCGGAGCATTCGCGTACACCTTACTAAAATCAAACGGGCGCACTGCCGGGAACACTTCCGGTTGGCCAACAAGAACCGCGAGGAACTGCGCAAGCTGGGCAAGGCGATCATGGCCATGGCCCTGACCACCACCCCCGAAGACATCGACGCACTGATGGAGAAGGCCTCCGACCTGCTGCCGCCGGAAATGGATGACCGCCCACGCTTTTCCTTACAGGTGGCCATCGTCGGCCTGTGGAAGTTGAAGGAAGTGTGTGAGCAGCTGCGTTTATTCCAGTCACTGGACGCGCTCGACCCGGTGATCAAGGTGATGATTGACCACTGCGCCAATTCTGGCGACGGTTATGTGCAGAGCGAAATCGACCTGGTGGTGCAAAAAATGTCGGTTATCGTGGCCATTTCACGCAGCGCCGATGAAACCGCAACCGGCAATGTGTACCTGTCCGAGGGTCAACACTACGCGGTCACCCCGGAATACCTGATCCTCGACCCGGTCCTCTCCTATGCCAGCTACACCCGCTATTGCAACGTCGATGAACGCAGCACACCGGTGATCAACAGCGGCGCGCAGTTCGTCAAGTTGATCACCGAAGAGCCCTACTTCGTGAAGTACGAACCGTATGCCAGCATGGGTGGAGGGCGCCCGATGTTGTTCCTGTCGCTGCAACTGCTGCAGGAAAAGAACATCGACATCAGCCTGCTCGGCTGGGGAGGTACGAATGCAAACGCCACCTTTAGTTGAATACTTCCAGCGCGTCGGCATTGATCGTTATCCGGTGTGGGCCCCGTTCGTGAACGACGCACAAAGCGCAATGAAGATTGCAGATGCCGCCATAGCCAAAGTAACCGACTAACTCCCCCACCTTCTGCCGCCACGCGCGGTATGGAGCAAGACGCACATGGCCAATAACAGTGCAGCCCAAGTTTCAGCCCCTCCCCCGCGCTTTATCCGCCTCAAGCACGCCTACGGCTACCTCGGCATGTGCCGGGACGAATTCAACAAGTCCGTGCGACCCAATGTTCGCGAGTTTCCCATCGGCACCCAGGGCGTTGCGTTCGACCGGATTGAGCTCGACGAGTGGGCGGATGCCTGGATCGCAAGCAAGTCAGTTGAAAAGGTGGCGAATCAGGACAACAATCGGCCTCGCAGCGAGCGCCATGTGGAAGCCAAAGGAGCAGAACCATGGCCCAAAAAGCAATTACAGGCCTCCAAAAAATGCCGAACGGCATCTGGAAAATCGACAAAAAATACCGAGGAGAGCGAATTCAAGAGAGTACTGGCACTTGTGACCGGGCAGAAGCCGAGCAGTACCTGATCCACATGGAGAAGTTGCGGCAACAGAAGGTCTATGGCGTCAGGACGGTGCGGACATGGCGGGAGGCTTCCATCAAGTTCCTGCTTGAGGTGAAGGATCAAGCTTCGATTCATATATCAGCAACTTATATGGCGCAGCTAGACCCGTTTATAGGTCACCTGCCGATCACGCACGTCGACGACAACAGCCTGGCGTCTTACATTCGCTCGAAGCTGGCACCGGAGATCGGAAAGCCGGTAACGAACAGGACGGTGAATATCGCCCTTCAGCGGGTGATTAGGGTGCTGAACCTGTGTGCACGGAAGTGGCGGGATGATGAGCGCCGGCCTTGGCTAGACGTGGTGCCAATGATCTCGCTGCTGGATGAGAAGACGACCAGTCGCAAGCCCTACCCGCTCTCGTGGGAAGAGCAGTCGATCTTGTTCGCCGAACTGCCCGCTCATCTGCAAACCATGGCGATGTTCAAGGTCAACACGGGATGCAGGGAGCAGGAGGTGTGCAAGCTTCAGTGGGATTGGGAGATTGCCGTGCCAGAGCTGGCGACGAGCGTATTCCTGATACCGGCCAGGTTTGGCGGCAGGAGTGCTCGGGCAGGAGTGAAGAACGGCGATGAACGCCTGGTAGTGCTGAATAACGTGGCCAAGTCGGTCATCGAGAAGCAGCGAGGCAAGCATCCGCTGTTCGTGTTTCCGTTTGGCAAGCCAGATGGCGAAGGGAATGAAACGACTGTGCACCGCATGAATGACTCGGCATGGAAGAAGGCGCGGGTCAGGGCTGCGAAGAAGTGGCAGGAAAAGTACTTGAGGCCAGCGCATGACGGATTTTTGCGAATCCGCATCCACGACCTCAAGCATTCTTTCGGTAGGCGCTTGCGTGCCGCTGGTGTGACCGAGGAAGACCGGAAAGCTTTGCTCGGACACAAGAACGGCAGCATCACTAGTCACTACTCGGCAGCAGAGCTGGATCAACTGATTGCAGCGGCAAATAAGGTATCAGCAACCGACTCACGCGCACCAGCGCTGACGATCCTGAAAAGGAGGCAGGTATAGAGAAAAACCCCTAGGGTCACTCGGAATGTCACTAGGGTAGAAACGAAAAAGCCACCAAAAGACGGCTAAGTCATTGAAAAATATGGTCGGGACGGAGTGATTCGAACACTCGACCCCTAGCACCCCATCTCCTTTTTCATACTTCTTGAAAGCTTCCAAAATTTTACTCTGGATTTTTCTAAGCTAGTATTTACTTGAGCTCCAGCGGTGTTCTGCTCTACGAGAGTCCAGTAACGTCCATCAAGAGCCGGCGTTTTTGTGGGGGGAAAAGTAGGGGGAGTCCATTTCATGGCCAAAATCACCATCAAAGAACTCGAGTCACTGACTGCCAACGATGCCGGCCGCATCCTCAGGGAAGATGGCAATCTGGCCGGTCGAATCTCAGTCCGCAAGGACGGTGTTTCGGTCAGCTTTTTCTATCGCTATCGGTGGGGCGACCAAAATAAAGAGTACTCCTGCGGGTCCTGGCCGCGCAAATCCCTGACGGACATCCGCAAGGCCCGCAACCAGGCCCGCGCACTCATTGATGAGCAGATCAATCCCAACGAGCAAAAGAAAACCGCCAAGGCACAGGCATACGCCGCGGCTAAGGTAGAGGCCGAACAAGTAAAAACGACGAAAGTGCAAACGCTGACCGTCCAGGATCTGGCCAAGGCGTGGCTGTTGGATGGCGTGGCGCGCAAAGATGGAAATGCTGAATTGCAGCGCCGTTTTAACAAGGACCTATACCCGGCACTCGGCAAGACCTCGGTGAACCGTGTGTCCGAACACGATATTCGGGCGCTGATCCGAACGGTCGTCAACCGCGGTGCTCACCGACAAGCGATCAGTTTCTTCGCCGACCTCACCCAGATGTTCGGCTGGGCCAGGAAGCGCCAGCCTTGGCGGGCCTTGTTGGTCGAGGGTGATCCAACGGAACTGGTCGACATTTCCCCCCTAATACCTGCCGACTACGAGGCCGAAAGAAGCCGCATCCTTTCCCCGGCGGAGCTGTTGGAATTGCACAACCGCTTCCAGCAAATGACCGCTGATTACAACGCCCTGCCCGCCGGGCAAAAATACGACGGCATACGGCCGCTAAAGAAAGAAACCCAACTCACACTCTGGATCAGCCTGGGCACGCTGTGCCGGATCGGCGAGTTGCTCCAGGCCGAATGGAAAAATGTCGATCTGGACCAGCAAACCTGGTTTATTCCCAGCGAGAACGTCAAAGGCACTCGGGGCAAGAAGCAGGACCACCATGTCTTCCTCTCCCCCTTTGCGCTGCATTTCTTTCAGGAACTCAAAACCCTCACGGGAGACTCCCAGTGGTGCTTTCCGAACAAGCAGGATGATCAGCATGTTGACGTAAAGGTGGTGAGTAAACAGGTCGGCGATCGCCAGGCCCGGTTCAAAAACCGCAAGGCCCTCTCCAGACGGCGTCACGACGACACCCTGGTACTGGCCGACGGCCAGAACGGTGACTGGACACCGCATGACCTGCGTCGCACGGGCGCAACCATGATGCAGGCTTTGGGGATCAGCCTGGACGTCATCGACCGCTGCCAAAACCATGTGCTGGCCGGATCGCGGGTGCGGCGCCATTACCTGCATCACGACTATGCCGAAGAGAAGAAACGCGCTTGGAACCTATTGGGCGATCGGCTCGGTGCCGTGTTGTCCTCAACTTACGAGCACACGCCAAACGAGTCGATGTTGTCATTTCCAGCGTAGGCGACAGAGACGTGGATGCTACGCGCTAGAGCAGGTCCCATACGTGAGTGTCCTGTTCTTGCGATTGTATTCACTTTCAGGTGATAACCAATAGTGTATTGATTTCTAGTCCACCAAAAATCTTGACATAAAGACCGAACTGATCTTTTATGTGGGAGTGCGCTTTTCACACGGATTGAGAAGTGCACCAACGAAAAAGGATGACGTTGACATTAATTGGTGCAGTGTGCGCCAAACTCATAAGGATATGTTTTATGTTCATGACCCTCTTCGCTCCCGCGATTCATTACCCCCGCTTTGGATACAGCCGCAGGCCGAGTATGTAGCCTGTATCCATGTCTTTGCCTAATTTTTCTGAGCATTAAGCACGGTATTCTTTATGGATGTTGTGTAGCGTTGCTTGATAAGCGGCAGGCATATCTGATTATTACTCGATAGTCACTCATCATTACAGTTGGCAAGGCAGCGGTCACGGACATCGTGGCTGAATGGCGGCGCACATGTGTTGTCCTTTGTCGAACCTTCGGCGCAACTCGACAGAATGCTAGCCCGTGCTGCATTTATTCGCGGAAGCAATCAATCCCAGACATACAAAAGGCATCTGGTCATGCACGTTATAATGGTTATCGATGGCTCCGCCGGTGACTTGCATCCTTATCTTGCAATTGGCACTACTTTACTTCAGCGAAATCACCGAGTCACTATTCTCGCGAATGATCTGTATGCCAAAATAATAACTTCGCAAGGGTTCAATTTCGTTTCTTCGGGACCTCCAAAAGAACTCCAGGATCGCTGGGCAATGCCGGCGATGTGGGAGGCCAAGACCGCCTTCGCCACGGCCTGGCGTTATGGTGTAGCCCCCAATCTGCGTCGTAGGTTCAGGCAAATCACTGACCTACTGGACGACGAAACAGTGCTAGTGTCGTCTCAAATGAGTTGTTTTGCCGCCCGCCTGGTACAGGATGCGCTCGATATCCCGCTGGTCACTGCATGGGTGTCGCCGCTGCAATTCATGTCCTCCCACGTGCCGATGGAGCTAAAGGTCCGCAACCGCCCCTGGCTCAGCCCTCATATTGCGAAGGCCGCCAAGACCTGGTTCATCGACCATTTCGTGGGGGATCGGCTGTGCAAGAACGATATCAATCATGTTCGACAAGATCTCGGCCTGGCCCCGGTATCGAGCATCATCCGCCGCTGGGTGCATTCTCCGCTCGCCTCCGTAGGGCTGTTCCCTTCCTGGTTCTCGCCACCGCAACCGGACTGGCCCAGCGCCGCCGCACTGACCGGCTTTCCCCTGTTCGATATGAGTTCCTCCCTTGCGCCCAATGTTGAGTTGGAGCAGTTCCTCTTCAATGGGCCGCCGCCGGTGCTGGTGGCCACTGGCTCGGCGATGTCCAATGGCAAAGCCTATTTCACTACTGCCGTCGATGCCCTGCGGGGGTTGAACCTGCGCGGCATCGTACTAACCTCAGCGCCGGAACAACTGCCAGCACTACCATCTGGATTCATGCACTGCCCTGGTGTGGCGCTGCCAAGCGTACTGCCACGGATCAGAGCCTTCATTCATCACGGGGGCATCGGCACGATGGCACAAGCGTTCGCCGCCGGGGTGCCACAGCTGATAGTACCCTCGGCGATGGATCAGATCGACAACGCCGCGCGCATATGTAGGATCGGCGCCGGCCTGCAACTGGCCATGCCGATCTGCACGTCCACCTTGAGTCAGGCGCTGCAAACCCTACTGGAAGATCAGACGATGGCGCGTCGGCGCGAGTCCATCTGCAAACAGATGGAGATGGATAGCGGCGTCCTCGCTTGCGCCAGGGCGGCAGACCTGATCGAGCGGGTCGGACGGGATCACTTGCCTGCGGGCGAACGCTCACATGTCGAACGCCGGTCGAGCGCGCTGGCCGACTAGATCGGAGCGGATTGAGCAGGTCCGCACCGTAAACCATAAAAATTGTCCCATCAAGCCTCACTCAACGGAGTATTTCATGGATATTGCAACCAAGCCCGAACAGTCTCCTGCCTTCATCGCGAAAATCGTCGTGCGTTGGCGCGACCTTGATCCCATGGGACATGTGAACAACGCAGTCTATCTGACCTATCTGGAGGAGGCCCGGCTCCAGTTCGGGCAAAAAATCGGCCTGAGTTTCGATCCGCGCGCGGTCCCCGTGATGGCGAGTAGCGAAAACCATTACCGCCGCCCCATCGAGTGGCCGGCCAATCTGCACGTGCAATTGTTCATTCAGCGCATGGGCCGCACCTCCACCACCTTGGGCCACCGGATCGTCGATGCGACGAACCAGGAAAAGTTGTATTGCGAGGGGCACGTCACCACAGTTTGGTTCAATCGCGTTGATGGCAAGGCCATTGAAGCTCCGTCCCAGCTGCGCGAGTTGGCGGAGAATGAGTCGCACGCTAACTCTGTAGATACCTCTTTACCTTAGGCTCTATACGAAAAGTACTTTCGCAAACACCGCTGGCGCAGCGATTGAGACCATCGTTGCAAAACTTGTTGCAAGCTTATCGAAGCGCGTAACGATGCGACGATGGTCAGTCAGTACTTCATCTTGTAAGTAGTCGAGTCCTCGCGCCACTGGCCTCGCTGGTCATATAAGCATGTTGTGTTGTCCGCTGCTCGGTCACGTGGTCGAGTCGGTGGCCGTCTGAAAGGCCTGCCCTCTGAGGCGAAAGCGACGGCTATGACCGCAGAAACGCTGTACCGAGAGGAGCGGTTAAGTGTTAGCGCCATTGGCAATAAAATGCAGATATCTAAAAGTACGCTTTACCGTTACCTCCGGCATTGCGGCATGCCGGCCATATTAAACAGGGACTGGCCCGATTGAAGAAAATGGATATCGGCTAACACATGGTCCCACTGGTCGAACGCCGCTATCTTTCCTCGTGCAACATGACCTGCACAAAGCCATGATTCCAAAATCCAGAAAATCGTTTTTTTCGAAGGCAAAGAAAAGCCCGGCATTTCTGCCGAGCTTTGCATACCGCTCTAAGCGCGCCGTTTGATTGCGACCTTCGACCACAGAGTAAAGGCGACTGGTGGTGTCCAGCCTGAGTTTGATGTGTGCTCTTGCAGGCACAAGTACTTATTGCCTTCGTAAGTCACGCCATCCTCCTTGCGATACCGATGGTTCAATTGCCATTCAGGATACTCTGGGTCTGTTATGTCTCCAGCGGTTCTAACGCTCAGGCTCTTGCTGGGAAGCGACTCTTTTCCCGAAGAGTCTGTTGCCGTAACAAAGTAGCTGTACTGAGTGTTCGGTGTTAGACCTGAGTCTTCCAGCGTCAAGGTCGCCGTATGGCCTATTGGAGTCCCATTTCGGTACAGCGTGTATGTTTCGATCGGACGAGGACCGGCTGAAGCCCCCCAACTCAAGGTCATGTTGGTTTCAGTCACGTCCCTAGAGGACAAATTTGCGGGAGCCGTTGGCCGGTCACCGATACCTGTCTCACCGTGAATTAACGGGGCATAGCGATTGTAGAACTCCCAATCGTAGGGAACATTATCTCTGCTAACGCCATCGTCCCAGTTGATCGACCAGGTCATCAGTCCTTTGATGGAGTGGCTGGCAGCATCGAGACGTTTGAACGCATTAACTACCGCAGCAGGCTCAATTACATAGCCTGTAGCCGCAGCGTCAACGTTGGCAGGTAAGCCAATGACGAACTTGTCCGCGGGAATGGCGATGTAGTCCCGAGTGCCGGTTACCAAGCTTTCGGTCAGGTAGTAAAGAAAGTCCTCTTTCATCGCATCATTGTTCTGCGCAATCCAGGCCCCCTGACCGTCATTGAACTCTTGAACCCAGATCCCATCGCCACCTTGGTTGTAGTATTGAGGCGCGATGAAGTCGTAGTACCCCTCAAGCGCCTGAACGTAACCAACATACTTGCCGTCAACCCTGAGATAGGGAAACTCAGGCGCCATGCTGATGATGAAATGCTTTCCCTCACCCTTGTAGTGATCCTTCACCAGTTTCAAGGCTGCAGGCAGCACCGTCTTGTTGTCAGCGAAATCAATGGCGTTTTGCTCAAGGTCGATGTCCAACCCATCGAAGCCGTAGATTTCAACCAAGCGGATGATCTCATTCGCCAGTGGTTGTTCATCCCCTTTGCGCAACTCGATATGAGCGTCGGCGCCACCCAACGAGATCAAGACAGCCCTTCCCTGACTGTTCAGCACGCCTACCTGGCGGCGAAACTCGTCGTCGGAGAGGTTATAGGGTTTGAAAGTAGGAATGCCCTGGCCTTTCATAAAAGCCACAGCAACAACGTTGTAGTCCTTGGGTACATCCACCAGATCCAGATTGGCGAACTGCCCACCTTGATAACCGTCACCATGGCCAGCCGGCCAGTTATGCCAAAAACCCATCAGGATTTTTTTATTGGCAATGCTAGGCATCAAAGAGGCTGAATCACTTACTTTGGACTTCAGTAATGAAAAATCAATCTTAGACATTGCTCTATTCCTTCAGAACTATACCAGGAGCCGTACATGGCCCGACTTTATTTAAAGTTCACATCAAACGCCTGATAGAACGCATTGCCAGTATCAGCAACCACCCAAAGTAAGACAATGACATGATGACCGTGCTTACCCGTTGGCAGCTTTACTTCATGTTCAATCTTCGCCTTCAATTCGGCGGCATGCTGGTAGTACGGAACCTGAGTATAAAAATCATCGTAGAAGGACTTTGGTTCAAGCTGAGCGCGGCTGATACGCTTTTCAGGATCCCAACCGTCTTTGGTGATAAACCAACTGTAACCCCGAGTCACGTGAGGCATGGTGTATACCCATTTGACATGAAACGTCTGGCCCGGGTCGACATTCAACAGAGGCCAGGTAAATGGGCGATTTAGCTTTTGGCTCATTTCCTCGTTAGTGAAGTTAACGCAGTCGCGGGCATCAGTCTTGCCACCACTGAGGATATAATCATCCGCCGGTGGCACAAGGCTCACGTTGTCAGTCTCATAAGGCCTTGGGAATGGGCCTGCAGTCAATGATGGAAAGTTCTTACCTCCTTCCATTTCATTAGCCTGCCAGTCAAGGATAAGACCTTCGTCTGTCGCAATAGCAGAACGACTAGGAGGGGAAATTACACGACCGTGTTTCAACTGCGGTTTGGATTCTGGCTTATTCATTGGTTCATTCCTTTGATTAGTTGATCTCCTCTCTAGAGGAGAACTCTCAGGCTAGCGCAAGGTTTTAGATTGTCCACCATAAAAAATAAATACGACCACAAAAGCAGAAGAACACAAGGTGGTGAACTCTCCCAACACCCGTACTTCACTCTTCTCCACCAAAAATAAACAGATGAGAAGGTACTATCAAACTGATACCAACCTATAACCTTTCGAAATACATATCTAGAAAAATATAACTTTAACTTCTTGAGCAAGAAGCATGGACAGCATGAAAATGTCGGCTAAGGTGAGATAGTGCCCTAGTGAGATACGCATTTAAACTCCGATTGGGCGAGAAAAACCTCAGGACACTTGCGCAAAGCATGGCGCATATTTTTTTGCAAGGAGGCGCACAAACATGAGCACGACAAAAAGCACTTCGGACTTCATTACAATAACGGAAGACAACAAGACATTTTCAACCTTACAGAAAGGCTTCAATCTCCGATGGCCACCAAGTGCCGGAACAGGAGCGAAACGAATCTACGTATGCAAAACACCAGAAGGAGTACTAGACGCTGCGAATGAAGCACTATCACAAGGCTTTCGGATCACCATAAGGAGCGGAGCGCATTGCTATGAAGGCTTCGTATCGAACCAGCTAAACAACGAAAACTTGGCAATTATTGACGTGGGCGAACTCAAAGGGTTTTCTCATGATACTGATGGTAAAATTCAGCCTCTATATAAACATGACAGCAATACCCCAACAAATTATAAATACGCCGCATTCACAGGCAGTCAAAACTGGGATGGTTATGTGGCAATGTATAAACAGAGCGGTAAGACAATACCTGGCGGTTCGTGCTATTCCGTAGGGGTTGGTGGCCACATTAGCGGCGGCGGATACGGTTTACTGTCTCGCCTTCAGGGGTTGACCGTCGACTGGGTAACAGGAGTGGACATCCTGATTCCGGACCCAGCCAATAGCGGCAGATCGTTAATCCCTGTCCATGTCAGTCCGAGTTCAAATCTTAAAATACATCGAGAACTTTTCAAGGCTTGTTGTGGGGCCGGCGGCGGAAATTTCGGCATAATTATTCGATACTACTTCGACGACCTGCCCGAGCCCCCACAAAAAGCTTATTGGACAACGCTCTCTTGGGATTGGTCAGACTTCGACAAAATCAGTTTTAGAAAGTTTCTGCGCGGATATCACGACTGGTTCGCCAAAAACGATTCAGACGCAACCTCAAATGTTTTGTCCAAAGCAAACGGTGGTCTTTTTACCCTACTGAAACTGAATCACATCGACTCCAACCCGAAAGTTATTCTGGCCATCCAATACACGGGACGCGATGGCATGGTGGGCGATCACGAACGAGATGCACCATTTAACGATTTTCTCTCAGCAATAAACAGTGCAGCACCGGGCCACGGCAAACTATACGACGGCTTCGTATTACCAAACATCGCACCAAGACCTCATAGCATGGCCGGCGGTGCTATCACCAAAGCTTCGCCAGGACTTCTTATGGACTGGTTCTATATCACCCAGATGATTAATGCGTCAGGAAACAATCAAAGAGGAAAATATAAATCCGCCTACCAAGTGGATAATTTTACCAACGAAGAATGCGATGCATTTTACAACAATCTCAGCCCCCCTTCCAAAGATGGGACATTCAGTCAATCACTTGTCCAAATTGATTCTTATGGTGGAAAAATCAATAGCTTCGGTCAAGGAGACACCGCAGTACCACAACGCAAATCATTATTAAAGTCTCAATATCAAACCTACTGGACTGACCCTGCTCAAGATAATATTCAACTCGCATGGATCAATAAAATCTACGAAGACGTCCACGCTAGTCAACTCAACAAGCGACCTGGCATCGAGGGGCGATATGAAGGGTGCTACATCAACTATCCGGATGTGGACATGCTATTGGTAAACGGCACGCCTGATGATAGTTGGCTTGAGCTTTACTATGGAAATGCGGGTTTGGTAGAGGAGTTAATTTTCTTGAAGAACCAGGTAGACCCTAACAACCTTTTCAGGCACCAGATGTCGATACCGCTAGCACGAGACAGTAAAAGACAATAAGGGACGGACATTCCCGATAGCATGCACTGCCTCGGCAGTGCATGCTATCTTTTTGGGATCAATTAGCCCACGACTCAAAGAACATAAAGCAACGCTCGTCAATAAGAAAAGTGTCACGCATGAAGTCGGCCATCCACTCGTAGTTCTCAAACGGAAAGTCCACCCCATACCCGGTGGTCTGCCAGTAAGGTGCGTTTATGTAGTGGAAGGTGTGGGAACGGTCGTAGCGTTCGGCACAATTCAACCAAGGCACTTTCGACATAGGTGCCGGACAGACGCAGCCAAGCGCCAAAAGGTTTCTTCGATCCACAGAAGGTTGATGGCCGGACCGGTGGTGGCAGTACCAAACGTCTGCCCGGTGACCTTGCCGGCAAATGCATGGTGCTGCAGGTAGAAGAACCGGTCGCGGTAGGAATGGCAGTCACCTGCCACCCCCCGCACAGATCCGTACGTGCGGAATTACCGCATACGGCTCCTGCCTTGGGTTTTAACGCCGAAGCGGGTTATGGGATGAGGATGCATTGGTAGCTCGCGCGGATAGGGAATGAACAGCCTGGCTAGCGCAGTCATGCGCTCCCAGTTCAGTCGCTGACTCCGCCGTTTAAGGGCATGCCTCCACGCTCCGATAATTTCCCGGCGAAAAGCATCCAGCCTCCGTGTATTACCGGGTACGTGGTAGTAATTGCAATAACCTCTAAACAGCTGACTCAACCACTGTCCGATCACAGGGACAGGCTCGTGCCTGCGCTTATGCAACTGTGCCCGTATTTCCTTGAGCATTGCTCTCATACGTTTGCTGATGGTCGAGCGCCCCACCACGAACATCCCGTTCTTGGTTTGACTACAGAAATGCGTGAACCCGAGGAAATCGAAAGTTTCCGGTTTCCCTTCGCCACGCTTCTTGCAGTCTTCGGCCGCGAACCAGCCAAACCGCAGCAGACGTGTTTTCTCTGGGTGTAGAGTCAGGTTGAACTGAGCGAGTCGAGCTTCCAAAGCATGGCGAAAGCTCCATGCATCTTCACGCTTTTCGAACCCAAGCACGCTGTCGTCTGCATACCGCACGGCAATCATCTCGCCCTGTGCTGTACGCCCACGCCATTGCCTAATCCACAAATCCATCACGTAGTGCAGGTAGATATTGGCCAGCAACGGTGAAATAGGCGCGCCTTGCGGTGTGCCCTGCTTCGCCGGGATTCGCTTTCCATTCTCGATAACGCCAGTACGGAGCCATCGAGCTATCAACCCTAACACTCGCCTATCTGGATTCGGTGTTGCAAGAAGCACATCATCCATTCGTGATCGATCGTGTCAAAGAACGCACGAATATCCACGTCCAATATCCACCGAACCCGAGAGTTCTGTATTCCCACCGACAAAGCATCCAATGCATCGTGTTGCCCTCGACCAGGGCGAAACCCATACGAGAGTCCGAGAAAATTCTGCTCATAGATCGCATTGAGCACCTGCACTACTGCTGTCTGGACGATCTTATCTTCCAGCGCGGTGACACCCAGCGGTCGCTCGCTGCCATCTGCCTTCGGGACGAAAACCCGTCGAACAGGTTTGGCTCGGTACCGCCCACTGTGCACTTTGTCATGCAAGGTTTTCAGTTTCTCTTGAAGATCTTGCTCGTACTCTCGCCACGATATTCCATCCACACCACAGGCGGCGTCTCGCTTGAGGTTGTAAAAACTCTCGCGTAGTAGCTCGACCGTGACGTGGTGCAATAAACTCGTGAACTTGACCCGGCGATCCTGCCGGGCTGCTTGACGTACAGCGGGCAACCCTGACAACGCGCTTATCCGGCTCTGCGTCCGGGGCGCGGAAAGTTGCTCACTGTTCCCCTTGGCTAGCCCCCTTTCCTCCATCACCTCCGCCGGGCCAGGCCCATTGTTCGGCAACTTCTCAGGTACTACGGGGCTATCCGACTTCTCATTCGCGTAGACGGCAGACGCTCGGCTTGTGGCCTTTCCTGCCCCGTCTGGCTTGTCACGACCAGACACGAATGAGATCTCCCAGCTTCCGTACAGTTGACTTCCCAGCATGCTCAGGGTCTACGACCGCGCAGGGCGTGATACATGACTTGCGATTATCGTCATGCACACTGTGGCCTTCCGCTTCGCTTAACAGCGTCGGCGCCCCGGACTCATGATTTCGCGGCTCAATGGCTGGCCTGCTGGTTTCCCCTGCCAACGCTTCGCCGTACACCTCACGGTGCACAACGCATGACTCGGGGTCGAGGTGTTTCGCCATAACTTCTCTCGTAGGGACTTTCACCCTTTATCAACTGCCAGCTTGGCTGGCGCACTAACTGCTCCATGAACCCCACATTCAAAGCCGCAATTTGATGCCGGATGCTGTGCTCCCGATTTCTTTCCGGAGCCAGCCCTTATGATGCGTCCCGACGCTAAAGTGGAAAAAGTGTATCTGTACCCCAAACCCGTGGACTTCCGAAAATCCATCGACGGCTTGGCCGCCCTAGTCGAGTTGGATATCAAAGTCGCGGGATTCGACCCAGTGCTTTTTGTTTTTCTCAACAAGCCCCGTAACCGAGTGAAGATTTTGTACTGGGAGCGCAACGGCTTCTGCCTTTGGCTCAAGCGCCTCGAGTCCGAGCGTTCTAAAACCGCCCCTGCCCTCACCGACGAGGCCATTGTCTTGAGTGTTGAACTCAACTGGTTACTGGACGGTTTTGATCTAGCGCAGCCGTCCGCATCAGGTTTTGACGCCTGATTGGGTATAATCCGCGGCATGATTTCCATACCCGACCACCTTCTCGATGACCCAGCTGCGCTCAAGCAATTGATTGCTCAGATGCAGTCGAAAGTCGCTCATCTCGAAGAGCAGAATGCACTGCTCCGCCAGCGCCTGTTCGGTCGCAAGTCGGAGCAAACAGTTGATCCGGCGACGCCACAATTGGCCCTTTTCAATGACTGGCGCATCCATCGATCCGCGGCGTATGACTTGGGGGCTTTTTCCCGCAGATACAACGCCGTGATCCGAGGATGGATCGAATACTACGGCAAATTCTGGTACAGGAACTTCAGCTATCGCTTGTGGAGTGCGCTGCAATCGCGCTTTCTCAAGTGGATGAAGAGCAAGTACCGGATCTCGACGCGTCAAGCGGAGCATCGGCTGCGCCTTGTTCGAAAAGGGAACCCGGAGTTGTTCGCGCATTGGTATCTACTACGTGCATCGAATGTGTGATCAAGAGCCGTATGACGGGAGACTGTCACGTACGGTTCTGTGAGCAGCCGAGAGGTGAAATTCCCTTCGGCTGACTCGACTCAGCGACACCCCCAACGGGGCGACGGCCAGACATGCACCGCCCGCCAATCCTGATATGCCTGATGACATTCGCAGAGACTACGATGAAGCCAGCGCGATTCTTGAGTTATCTCCACGCGGTGCAGCCACGCTGATCCGCTTAGGAATTCAAAAGCCGTGCAAGGATCTCGGTCAACCGGGCGAGAACATAAACAAGGACATTGGTGCACGCGTGGCTGGTGGTTTAGATGCACGACTTCAACAGACACTCGATGCCGTCAGGGTCATAGGGAATAATGCGGTCCACCCCGGACAGATCGAAATCAGAGTGAACAAAATCCAAGAACTGAAAGACCGTAAGGGGGAAACGGTGTCCTGTCTTTCATGGGGCTCGTTCATCACCGGCATGAGCCTGGTGGTGGGGATGTTGTGCCTGCGTGAAACCAAGGATGTAGATCAGGACAAAAACTGACCACACAAAAAAGGTCCATCCACGTTGGCCATGGGGGGACCTTCCTTACAAGAGAGCGAAGTCGGTCGCTCTCTTGTATTGAGGCTTACGCCACGATATCCGTCATCGCAGCCTGGCCCACCGTGCCCACGGCAAAGCCCGCCACACCCATGCCGTCAAGGTCGACATGCAGGCTCGTCTGGTTGGTTTCAGCGAAGTAAGTCAGGACCGCATCACCCGCATGACCGGTGAAGCCGCTGACGAAGTTCAGTATTGCACCACCTGAAGCGAACTGCGCGAGGCCCGACAGATCGATCTTGTCCTGGCCACTGGTGAAGTCCATGATCCAGTCCGGTGCGTTGTACTGGGAATCGCTGGCAGCACCAAACACAAAGGTGTCCGACCCCGTACCACCCCACAAGGTATCGCCACCACCACCGCCGTAGAGAATGTCGTTACCGGCTCCGCCTTCCAGCAAGTTGGCCACCGCGTTGCCGATCAGCAGATCATTTCCTGAACCGCCGAGAGCGGCTTCCACCGTCACGCCCTGAGCGATCGAGACGTTGCCCACCAGGCCGCCGACATCGGAGAATGAGCCTTGGTTGAGGTTAATCTTCTGATTTTGGGTAAAACCGGAGAAGTCCAGCGTGTCATTGCCACCGCCATCCCACACCGAGAACACCACTTTGGAGGCCGCCGACGTCGCGCTGAAGAAATCGCGATCGGCGTTGGAATTAAAGCCGTACACGGTGTTATCGGCACGGGTCTCCATATTGGCCCCGTAGAGCTTTTGCACGGCCGCGATGTCGTCCATCAACGGTGCCGAGGCATAAGCGCCGCTACCGTCCTTGCTGAAGTTCTGGTTGGTGTTGCTCTCGCTCCAGTAGCTCATCAAGCTGTAGCCGCGCGTGTCTTGTGCGTAGGTCACGTCGTTATAGATCGGGTTACCGTTACCCGCGTTATAGACGCCAGGATGGGACAGGCCCAGGCTGTGGCCGATTTCATGGGTCAGGGTCTGCCGGCCATAGTTGCCATGGTCCGGGGTCTTGTTGACCTGATATTGGTCGTTGATCAGGTACCACGACTGACCGTCGTAGCCGCTGCCCGACGGTAGAAACGCAAAGGCGGCGCCACCGGTGCTGACGTTGTAGTTCCCGAAACTCAGGTTACCGTCACCATTCGCCGCGTCTTGTATGAACGTCACGTTGGCCACGTCCGACCAAGATTGCAATGCGAGTATTGCCTGGGCTTTCTGCTGCGCGCTGAACTCGCTGAAATCCCCCAGTCGCGAGTCGTAATTGGAGGGAGTGGAGGTCATGAAACTGAATCCCAGCTCGATCTTGCCATTACCGTCCTTGTCGTGCCAGGACATGTTTTTGCGCAAGATCGAATCGGCTGCCTGGTCGGCAGTGAACGACGGTTTGCCGTTGATCAGTTCTGAGCCACCACGGTCGTACAAATGGTTGAAGGCATCGACCTGGCTGTAGGCCGAACTGACCCGGCCCGAGGCCTCCATCACTTTTGCTTTTGTCTGTGACATTGCTTACATCCTTGTTTCAAGTAGTCAATTACGATAGATATTGAGTAAGTTAGAGCCCTGATTATTCAGGGCTTTTTCTATGCTGGCTTCTGAAAAAATCTCCCACTGGATAAAATATCGTTTCCGACCGACACCGGTCTTTTCGACATCAACGGATAAACCAGCCAGGGCTTCCCATCGACCTCCTGCCACGACGCACCTTTCGCCTCCAGAACACTGGCCAGCCGTTCACGAACCCCATTGAGCTCCGGGTTCGCTATGCGCTCAATGAACATCCCTCGCACCGCGTGCAGTTGCTGGACGTTGCGCTCGATCCGGTGAATCAAATGGACGAACTGAGCGACCGCTCCACTCGTACCTTGGGCCCCCTCTTTGGCGGTGAAATCGCAAACGATCAATGTATCTTCTTCAAGCCGGTAGACCAGTTCCAGATCCCCAAGGTGAATCCGCCAGCCGATGACGAAGTCGCTTCTTTCAAAATAGGCGACTTCTGGCTGCAAGCCTTGTGACCTTAGAAACTGCGTAACGGGATCAACGGATTTAAGTGCCTGCATCTCACCTCGCCCTCATTTGCACTGCATTCGCCATGCGCTCATAGAGCCCGACCAGTTCGCGCGTTGCATCGCGCAACTGACGCGACGCCTCGGCAGCACGGTCAGCGGTGGCTGCAATGTTTTTCGCGAAATTATCCGCAGCGTTGGCCTGGAACTCACCCAGCAACTGTGCCTGCTGAGCCTCACGGCTAGTGCCCGCAGCCGCAACTGCGCCAGCCCCTTCAGCGGCTTTACCCAATCCGCTGGTGGCCGAGGAAGCCAATTGACTACCCGTCAGAGCACCGCCAAAACTGACGACCCCGGACACCATCTGACTGACTGCGTTTGTCACCGCTGCGTTATAAGTAAGCTCGATCGCTTCTTGCTTGGTCGCCATCGAGGTCATTTGTTTCGCGAATGCCGTTTGCTGCATATCGTCGTGAAATCCGCGCTGGGTATCGCGCATCTCGATATTCATTTTCTTCATCAGCAAGATGATTTCGTTGATCCGCGAGAAAGCCCCTTCACCCGTGTCAGAAATCCGAGTGATCCCCATGTCCTGCATCGGCGCTGGCGCCGACAACGGTTGGCTATTAACTGTAGTCATCGTTTTTTTCTCCTGATGTCAGACCATTGCCGAGGCGATCCGGACTTGCACTGCTCCGGTTTGAGCCATTGCCTTACTACCCTCTTGAACCACTTGTCCCTGACCCTCGATCAATTCGCCCATGCGCTTCATGGCGGCGTCTTTCTCCTCTTTATAGAAAGCGAAAAACGACTGCAGCCATTGCTGATCGAGAATCAACTGGCTGATCTCTTTCTGTAATCTGGCGCGATCCACTGCCAATGCTCCGGAGGTAATCTGACTGGCACCGGCGACAGCCCCTCGCGTGATATTGACCGCCGCGCAAGTCGAAGCCTTGAGCGCGACCTGAAGCACTTCACGATTGATCTCTTTGGTCACCGCCTTGGTTACTTCCTTGGCGGTCATTTCAACGCCCTTGTCGATCGCGCCGTGACCCACCTTCTTCACCGCTTTCGTGACGAGCTGTTCGATCGCTTCCTGGGAGAATTTTTCCAGCATCAGGTTCACACCGAGCTGCTGCACGACTTTCTGCGCGGCTTCTTTACCCACAGTTTTGGACGCCTCCAACGTCGCCTTACCAAGACTTTGGGCAATCTGTCCCGAAACCTGCGACGCCACTTCCTTACCGACCATCTTCGCCGTCTGATCGATCGCGCCCTTGCTACCGGCCTTGATCCCGGCGACCAGCGCTTGCTCAGCACCCTCCTTCATTACCGTGCCCGCCACTTTCGGGATCACCTTGGTCACCAACATATTGCGCGCAGCACTCGTCACATCGACGACGGCACCGGCGATTTCAAAACTCAGCTGGACGGTTCCCGCGGCATCGGCGACCGCCTTGTATTTCTCGGCGTTGTCGGGGTCGATCAGCGCCAGGGTATTGGCTGTCGCCTTGACGACACCGGCAACCCCCGCCAACAGATCCATTGCGCCGCCGGCAACCTGCATGACATTGCCTGTCAGCGCCCCACCGACGATTTTTGCAATGCCCGAAACCACTTCGACGGCGGCAATGATCCAATCAAAGATCACCCCGAATATGCCAGCCTTCTTGGCTTTATCTTGCTGCTCGATGGCTTTGTCCATCTGCTCGCGAAAATCGACAATTTCTTGCTGACGAATTTTTTCCTGCTTGTCGGTCATGATCGCCATGGCTTTGGATTTCGCCACGGCGGTACTCCCCAGGATCTCGCTGGAAAGCAGCGTCGACGCCAGCATGATCGAATCCATAGGGATTTTTTCGATGTCTTTCAGACTGATCGAAGCGCCGTTTTCGCCCTTCACTTCGACGTTCGCCAAGATCCGCTCCATCGCCTTCATCGCGTCAAGCTGCGAGACCATCAGCTTCGCCGCAGGCGGTGTGTTCACCCGCGAATGCTGCTGGCTCAAAGCATCGCCGAACACATTCGAGGTACCGCGCAAAACACGAGCGCTACTGCGCACCTCACTGGCAGATTTTTTGGGGTCCGGCGCGAGCAATGATTCGGTTTGTGTCTCGGCCAACGGGCGCATGTTCAACATAACGGTCATGCTGACACCTCCACCGCGCAATGCGCGAGCAGCTGTGCCGCACTGCGTTGAATCGTCTCGTGTTCAGGGCTCTGATTGCACCATTTGATCGCCGCATTGAAGGCTTTGCGAGCTAACTCGGTATTGCCGATTACGCTATGACTGATCCCTGCGAAATATGCTGAACGGGGGTCGTCGACCTTGATCATGCCGGCACGACCAAAGCTTACGACAGCGTCCTCGTGCAACCCCAGACGCTGATGGCACAAGCCCAAAGCCAACCAACAGTCAAAGTTCCAGTGATCAATACGCACCAGCACGTAATACACATTACGTGCGCCCTCTATTTCACCGGCATCGAACAGCTGTGTCGCGTAGGCATATAGCTGGTCGACGTCGTTTTGTTTGATATCCGCCAACATGCGAATGGAACCACCGCGTGCGAAGAAGTGCTGTAGCACCTCGTGGTCGTCCTGACCGACGCTGGAAACAGGTTGTGTCATGATGACTCCTTGCAATAACTGCCGAATTACCTGCCCTCCCCCGGCCCAGCACTACCGCTACAGATACCGATGGAAAGCTCATCAGTCGTTGCCGGCCGGAACACTGCAACCTGCCCAGCCAGCGCAGGATCCGATCAACGGATGGCCGAAGCGGTACCCTTGGTCATTTCCGCCAGCATGCTCTGCATGCTTTGCGTCAATTGGTTAGAGGTGCTGTAGTTCTGCATGATCTGTTGCAACTTCAGCTGGCTCTGTTGGTTGAAGTCCGTCGCACGACCTGCCACCGACTCAAGCGACGACTTGACCATCATCAAGTCGCCTTTATCGAGTGTTTTACCCTTCACACCAATGAACTCATCAATGGTCTTGCCATCGACCAGAATGTTGTTGGCTTTCATATACGCAATGGCCCCGTCCGGCAGTTCCAGCTTGTCCGTTGGCTTCTCCAACTTGGCCATGATGCCTTCGACCAGGTTGGCCTTGTCTTGCGCATCACGGGCGATTTCAGACTTCCTGTTCATCTGCACGAACAGTTCGTTGCCCGACTGAGTGAGTTGCAACATGATGTTCTGCATGGTCTGCAGACCGTTACTGAACATCGATTGCGAATTCGCCACGCTCTGCGGCGTTGGGCGCACAGCCTCAAGAGGACTGATCGAAGCGGACGGGGCGACAGAAATACTCATCATTGACTCTCCAGAGGGTTCAAACAAAGGCGCGGTTGAACTTTTTCAACGCGTTGTTTTTTGGCGTGGGTACGCCGTTTCCTGCTGCTTCGTTATGGGCAAGGGACAATGAACGCAGTTGCTCCCCGAGCTTTTTCAAACTCATTTCAGATATCGCAAACTTTTCGACGATTTGACGCTGCGATTGATTGCCGTCACGGGCCATAAATTCATTGAGCTTCTGCAACTTCTTTCTTGCTGCCGGATCAAAGTCCGCACTGTTTTCAAGCGCAGAGACCTCGACCTGCAACAACTCAAATTCTTTCGCTTGACGGGCAAAGGTTGATTTACTTTTATCAAGTTCGACGAGCATGCTTTTCAATGTCTCAAGCTCCCCCACAAACCGCTCCTTTCTACAGGGTAAAGTAATAATAACCAGTCACTCTTGCTGACGCTTACTAAAGCCAGCGGCGCTTTACTTTTTCACCTCCGCCACCCTCTATTACTTCGCCCGCA
Organism: Pseudomonas farris; assembly: GCF_019145235.1. Lineage (GTDB taxonomy): Bacteria > Pseudomonadota > Gammaproteobacteria > Pseudomonadales > Pseudomonadaceae > Aquipseudomonas > Aquipseudomonas farris. The sequence continues at coordinate 110,203 of NZ_JAHSTV010000010.1, forward strand.
TACCTCATTAACGGATGGCAGAAGCGGTACCCTTGGTCATTTCAGCCAACATACTCTGCATGCTTTGTGTCAACTGACTGGAGGTGCTGTAGTTCTGCATGATCTGTTGCAACTTCAGTTGACTCTGTTGGTTGAAGTCCGTCGCACGACCTGCCACCGACTCAAGCGAAGACTTGACCATCATCAGATCGCCCTTATCGAAATTCATCGAATCCGCAAGCGCCTGGCGAAGCGTATTCATATGCTCGGCACTGACCTTCTGACCGCTGGCATTACCGACTTCCGGTAAGCTCCAGACATAGTCGGAGGCCTTCTGCCCCTCGACTTTTATGTTGTTGTCATCCATGTATTGCAGTACTTCTTGCCAAGAGCCAGTCTGCATCCCGTCAGGTCCAACAGCGGCGATCTTGCCGGCCAGCGTATCCAGACTCGCCTGCGCCCCGGCTTTCGCAGCAATAAACTCATCAATGGTCTTGCCGCCGACCAGAATATTGTGGGTCCGCATATACACGACCGCACTTTCAGGCAACGCCAGCGTGTCACTCGGTTTTACCAACCTGGACATAACCGCTTCAACCTGATTGGCCATATCCTGCGCATTACGGGCGATCTCGGATTTCTTGTTCATCTGCACGAACAGTTCGTTGCCCGACTGAGCGAGCTGCAACATGATGTTCTGCATGGTCATCAGGCCGCTACTGAACATCGACTGCAAATTTGCCACGCTTTGCGGTGTTGGGCGCGCAGCCTCAAGAGGACTGATTGAAGTGGGTGGTGTTACAGACATATTCATATATGGACTCTCCATAGGTATAACGCAGGCGTGAGCACTTTTTAATAGAAGCTTCTTTTCGCGATGACCATCCGATAGTACGGAACCACTCAGCCCGACCTTCTGAAATCCCGCCAAACATTCCAGTTTTGACCGAGCACTCACCACCCACTCGCACCTTACATATTTACTCAATACCTATCGAAATCCGCTCAGCGCCCTCATCTTTCAGGTGAACACCGGATGTATAGTTCTCCGGCGACGCGTAACCATGGACGCAATAAAGCAGTGACTAACAACAAGGGAGGACCGATGCAGGCAGTGCGACTTTTATTCGGTAAGTACGGTGGGAAGGTGTATGTTGACGACAAAGTACAGGTCATTGCGCCTAACTCTGTCGTCGTGGCACACAACGGCCCTGTCCCCTGCAACACGGGCAGCGATATCCAATACTTCGACTTCTACCCCGCCGATTTCCAACGGTTATATGCCGATGTTGTGGATCTGCTTGGCGCACCCCATCGCACGTTATTCTGGCGCGACCCCATCAGAATGGTGAAGGCGCAAGCCGAGGTCATCAGTGTGCTTGAGCTGCTCGCCCAGGGCACACCCGACACGCTTTTGCGCTTTGCTTACATCTACTGCCTGGGAGTCGATCGGCGCTACTTCTCGGCACTGCTCCAGCACATCATGACCGGCGATGAACCCTTCTTCGAATTTATCGAAACACACTCACTGAATCAGTGGTCGGTCGCCCGGTATGCGCAGGAGTTCGACATGCCGCTGCGCAAATTCAACCTCCTATTCCAGGAAAAATACGGCCTTACCGCAAAACGCTGGCTGCTTGAACGGCGGCTGACCCATGCCCGCGAACTGTTGCTGTCGACGCCCATGCGCATACTCGATATCGCCCTCGAATGCGGCTTTTCCAATCACGGACACTTCACTGAAAGTTTTCGCAGGCGTTTTCTCTGCAACCCCACCCAACTCCGCATCCAGACAAATCTCATCAGCGCAATCAACGACGCAGAGTAACCGGCCATGGATATCGAAACCGTCAACAACCAGCTCTCGCAAATGGTCGAGAAAGCCGGCAATGACGTTCAGTCAAAGATGACTGCTGCCGACATGAATGATCCGGTGCGCATGCTCCAGGCGCAATTTGCGATTCAGCAGTACTCCACCTTCGTCACCTATCAAAGTGCCGTGATGAAAGCCGTCAAGGACATGCTGTCAGGGATCATTCAGAAAATATGAACCCGCTTGAAACCGATATTTGTCGCCTGATCAGTGAGACCGGCCTGGCGGCGGTCAACCACGGCTTTATCGAGCAGGTCGAGACGATCCGTACAGCGCTCCCCTACCTGATCAAAGATCCAGGAGATCGGCAGGTTATCCAAGCAGCCTTATTGATCGGGCTCAAGCAAGCGGATGTCGCCCTGAAACTGCTGGCCAACAACTCGTCAGACGAAGCACACATGCTGCGTCGTTTGATCGAAAGCGATCCCGTTCGCCGCTGTCCGTCGCCATTACCTGGATGAAAAAATCAAATGGAAATCGAAGCCACCCGCATGACCGCCATGCAAACGCCAACCGAATCCCCGCCTCCCCTCGTCGCTCCGGCGGACATCGAGGCCTTCACCCAAGCGCTATTCGGCCATACGGCAAAAACCCCGGAGGCATTTGCGCTAACCAACCTGCAAGACAAATCTCAAGCCCTGGACAGCAGCATCGCCAATGCGCGCGAAAGCGTGCTCGATAGCCCGTTAAAGATGCTCTCCGCACAGTCGAACATGCTGCACTCCATCGTTGAGGTCGACCTGATCGCAAAAACCGCCGGAGCCCTTGCCCAAGGGGTGAATAAGCTGGTGAGTATGCAATGACAAAACGCCTGATACGGTTTGGCTGCATGGGCGTGATTACCCTGATGCTGGCCGGTTGCAAAATCGATCTGTATAGCGAGCTGTCCGAAGCAGAAGCCAACCAGATGCTGGCCATGCTGCTGCTACGCAATATCGATGCGCAGAAGGAGGTCGCAAAGGGTGGACTTGTCACGATCAAGGTCGACAAGGAGCAGTTCGTCAATGCGGTCGAGCTGTTGCGACAAAATGGGTTACCACGAAAAAAAGTGGCGACGATGGAGGAGTTGTTTCCCTCTGGCCAACTGGTGACATCACCGGCTCAAGAACACGCGAAGATCACCTACCTGAAAGAACAGCAGTTGGAAAAAATGTTGCGGGCAATGGATGGCGTCATCATTGCGCAGGTATCGATTGGTGAAGGCACCAGTCAGAACCCGCGCGAAACACCTAAACCCTCGGCCTCGGTATTCATCAAGTACAGCCCCGAACGCAACTTGCTCAATCGCGAAACAGACATCAAAAGCCTGATCTACAACAGCGTGCCGAACTTGCGAACGGAGAACATCAGCATCGTGCTGCAGGCCGCCGATTACCGCTATCAACCCCTGTCTGAAGCGGACATGACGGCCGAGGACCAGAACAACAGGTGGACGTGGCTTGCCCAAAACCGTCTGTTGCTCGCTTTATCCTTGGGCGCTTTGGCCGTACTTGTTGCAGTGATGTCATACGGTCGATTGCCCAGGTCTGACCGGCGATGACAAAGGCATCAATTTCCAGTTCCATGCAGCGCTTGCATCAACTTGGCTGGCAACCCGGTGCGGGGATGCATGACGATTGGTGGGCACAACCCGAACTCACCCGATGGCAGATCTGCTATCAACACTACCCGGCTTGTCGGCCGACTATCGACAAGCTGATTCTCCAGCACCATGGCTTCGATCTGGCGGCACTACCCGGCAGCCTCACTACACAGCAACAAGCCCTGCTTGCGCTTGAGCCACGCTTTACCCAAATGATTATCGCGCTCGGAGTGATTGCGCTGAACTGCCCCGATCACTTATTGATGAAAGCGTACCGCCAGGCACTTATGCCACATCTTGACGAACGCGATTGCGAGCAACTGCTGGCGTTGCACCACGGCTGGAGTCGCGACGAATACGCAGTGCCGGTCGACACGCTGACCAACACCGCACTCAACATCGGCACGCGCTGGTGGCTTCGAGACTCCAGCGATTGCCCGGTGAGTCGCGTACTGGCGATGCAGTTACCTCGCATCGCCGATCAAGCCATCGCGATACCTGAAAACGCCGTCAACTGGCTGATCAGAATAGGACGATTCCTGTGAGCGCCCTGAACATCCCATGCCTTTATCTATCCGGTGCCACACCCCACAGCGCGGTCATTCCTGCCGTTGAACTGGCGGACTATTTCAACGCCACCTCAATACTTATCGAAGCCCGCGAAGAAGCCGAGGCAATACTGCAACAAGCCCATGCAAGCCTGGCTGACGCTCAGCGCGATGCTCAACAGATCCGCGACAAAGCACATCACCAGGGTATTGCCGATGCCGCCAGCGAACTCGCTTCGCTGCGTACGGCACTCATCGATGAAACGCTGGAGTGGCTGGTCGCAGAAACAGCACTCGAAACCACCATCGCCCAGCACCTCGATACACGTCTGCGTGCTCTTGTCGGTGCGGTACTGGAGGAGTTCATCGGTGAGCAAGACGCCACGGAGCTGATTATTCGTCGGGTGCAACAACGACTCATGCATTTTCTCAGTGATGAAGCCATCACATTACGCGTTTCAACGTCGAGTAAAACGAAAGCGAAAGCTATCTTTTCCTCTTACAGCCAGGTTCGCGTGATCGCAGACACCTCTCTGCAAGACACCCAAGCCCTGTTGGAAACGCACCTTTTCACACTGCGAATTGATCTGGATCTCCATCTCCGATCACTCCTGTCGCGCTTAAGGCAGGTCAGCCGCGAGGACCTCATTGATGATCAACAAGACCGACTCTGCAAATCTCAAATCAGTGCCGGCGATTCAAAACACGCTACAACGGCCACCGACCAGCGCAACACAAGTTTTTCCCTCGCAATCAGCCATTGAGTTAGCCCGCGATGAGCTCGACATGCAGACCGATGGTTTCGAGTTCCTGCCCGTCGACAGGGTCGAAGATGCGGTGGCCGAAACCCTGGAGAATATGGGCTTTGCACTAGGTTCACGACAGCGTGCCACCAGACGAGGAACGAGTGATGGAAAAGCTGAACACCCACGCGCGCACGCGATGCTGCAACAGTTGGTCAAACAGATTACGGCAACGGCCTCGACCCAACTTGACGATCTGCATAGGCGCGCATCGGGTATCGATGAGGCATCCGATCTCATGGCGGCCATGCGCGAAGGTGGTCTCGATGCCGGTGAAATGACCTTGCTGCTGGCCTATTTGCTGGCGGGCCAGAATCTCTCCGGCGCACGTCGCAAGCGCTTGGACGACGCTCTGTCGGCGGTGATGGCCGATGATGAATGGTCGTTGCAACTCTTCACCCGACTGGAGTTCGGCGCAACCGGTAAAAGCGGTTTCGCCGAGCTCAAACACCTGTATCAGCGTGCGACGTCGCGGCGTACCCGTTTGGTGCAATGGTTCGAGGAGTTTCGTCAGCTGCACGATCGCAAACGCAAGCTGAAAACACTGATTCGCGCATTGGCCTTCGAACTTTCGGCCGAAGGACCGGCGATGGATATCCAGCTTGCGGCCGTCATTAGCGACCTGAAACGGATCATGATGTTTCTCGGGATGGAGGATCATTGTCAGCGCGTCGCACAAACGCTACGCATCGATGGTCTGGACGGCGACTCAGTGATTGAAACGCTCCTGGAGATCGTTCAGCAGTCCTGGATGCAGGCCGACTGGATCGAGCAGCGAACCGCCCGGCAGGTTCCTGACGAAACGCTGCACTACGCTTATGCGCGGCAAATAGGGGAGTTGGTCAAATTAATGACCGATGACTGCTTCGAGGATGACGAGCAGCGGAAAATGATTTCGAACGCGTTTGCCGAATACCAGGAAAAGCTCTCGGACCAGGGTGCATGACAATCAACGGGAGTGGTACCGATACCATAACTTTTCGATAACCTCTGCGGCACTGACGCAGGCGCTCGCACACTGCTCCAGGACCTGGTACCGAGCAGGTGCTTGCGGCAACCGCAATTGCTCGCGCAGTTGCTGTTCGGCCTGTCGCAGTTTATTCAATGAGCTGTCGCGCAATGTGCCCTGTGTATCGGCATGCAGCGCATCTTCCAGGTAGGTAATACGGGCCATTCGAGTTCCTGATTCAATCCTGCGGATTAAAGATCGAGCGGCAGCGAGACCAGCTCCTGCCCTTTGAGTAAAGCCATCGCCGAACGATTCAATGCATGAATCAAGTAGCCACTGGGCAATACACTGCCTTTTTGCAAGCGCATGCCGTTGGCCAGTTGAACGTAAGTAGAGTCAGTATTGCCACCAATACTGACGATTGCCGAAGGCAAGAACTGACTGGCTGAGGGAGCCCCGGGAATGTTCTGGAAAGCAGCCAGTAATCGCGGAGGGCCATCCTGATTAAAGGCTTTGATGACCTCTGCCACCGCCTGTAAACGCTGGGGAGCGAGCTGTCCGCTCACCCGTAAGGTCCTATCTGAAACAACGATGCTGAGACCGTCCAGAAGATTGCTCGCGGTCAGCCTGACGAGCAGACCATCGAACAATTGCGCATGGTCATTGACCACCGTCCAACCGCCCAACGCCGGTAGCGCCTGCAATTGCGCGCTGGCGTGTTGCCAGGCACGGTCGGCGACGATAGCACCGAGGATCACCACGCGATCCAGCGTCTCACCACTCTTTACCTCAACATCCCGATAACCGTCCAACGTCAGCACCGCAAGCACGCTTTGACGCAAGGTGTCGGCACAAACACTTTCGTCGTGCACGTACAGCCCTTTTTCACGCAACCGCAACCTCAGTCCGTCGACACTCGGGGTTGACCGACACATACCTTTAATCACCAGCCCCCGTTGTGCGACACGCATGACACTCAGGCCGGACAGTTCAGGGTTTTCCAGTTGCAGGGCCAGCCAGACATCAAGGTTAAACGGTGGAGCAACTGGAACCGGTTGCCAAAACACCAGCGCTACAGTGAACACCGCAACGAAACCGAGACCACCCGCGCACCATAATGACCAACAAGATTTGCGCGTAGCGGTTGGCGCCAAACGCACGGGCACTGGCAACGTCGGTAACTCATCGGTGGATGCGCCCAGAACGAATGCCTGCCCGGCTATATCAATGACCCCCCCGAACGGCAGCGCTTGCTCCATATCCCAGGAGCGGCCCGCCACCCATACTGGCGTTGCCGATACCAACATGATGCCCGTGTCATCAATCGACAGAATAGCCTGAATGCCTTGTTCAAGAGACAGTGCAATATCCGGGTCCGTGCCCCCCAGGCGCAACTCCCCGGTCGGCAAGGCCAGCTCGCGCCCCCTTAACGGCCCATTCAGCCATTTTAACTTGTAAGTGCATTCCATCATCGGCTCATCAAGATTGATGCCAAGGATCGGCCTTGATCAAAAACAAACGCACTGTCTGGCGATTAGTCTTCTGCGTCGTTCTAAACAGTTTGCCGAGCAATGGAATATCACCCAGCAGGGGAATTTTGCGCACGCTCTCACTTTCTTCGTCTTGAACAAAACCACCGAGCAGCAGAGCTTGTCCGGCCTTGAGTAACGCATGGGTCGATATTTCCGAATTCAGTGTTTGCGGCAGGGGTTCTGCCTGACTGACAGGACTGGTCTGCCGGCCATCCTGGATAATCAGTGTCAGCATGACCTCCTGCTGAGCCCCCTCACCGACCACCCGCGGTGTCACGCGCAGCAGCGAACCGGCCGAGATGGACTCAAGCCTGGCGACGTTTTCAGCCACAAGCTTGGTGTAAAAAGTGATATTGCGATCAAGCACCGCCTGCATGTTGTTCAGCGTAACGACCGATGGGCGCGACAATATCCGCGCTTTGGCATTTTTCTCCAGCGCACGGAGGCGAACCATGAAGTTGCCGGTATTACCGATCACCGTGGAAAAATTGCCGGAATCAAGTTCCGCGCCACTGTTGAAGCTGACCTCCCCACCACCGATGCGCGTTGACGCGGACCAGTCGACCCCCAGCGCGCTAAGGTCTTGCGAGTTGACATCAATGATTGCCACCGAAATCTCGACCAGTTCTGGCTTGTAATCGAGCTGGGCAATCAAGTCCGAATACAGCGGCAGATTGATCTTCCGGTCACGCACAAGTACCGCATTTTGCCGAGGGTCTGCAGAGAACATCGGCAGCGAACGATCACTCGACAGCTGCTCGCCCTGATTCTCCGTGAGCGGCAAGGTCCGCCCCTGGGCCATATCCTTCAACACCGAAACAATGCCCGGAATCACTACCTGCCGAGTACGGTAGGTGTACTGCGTATCGACGGCGGCAGCGTACTTCAATGGAAAGAGCTCCACCGCCTCCTGGTTCTGCTCGTGGTTGAGCTTCTGCTGGTCGATGCGTTCAGCCAGGCGCGCGACACGCTCCATACAGATCGGAACACCATGAACTTCCAATGCGTTCGATATTGGTACAGCGCGCACGCGGCAATAGCGACGATCCAGCACACCGGTGGCGCGTAACTGGGTAATCAGCGTTTGAACCGATAGATAAGCCGGGGTCAGCAGCTGGCTGCCAACCTCCTGCGTTTTGTAGACATAGATCGTTTGCCCGTCGTAATACCAGGCGAGTTGATAAAGCTGCGCCAGATGTTCGAGTGCCTGCTCAGGTTCCATATCGTGCAGACTGCCGATAAAGGCCTCACCCACCAGCGGACTGACGACCACCGGCAGCCGGTAATTGGCCCCCAGATCACGCAGAACGTCGGCAAGCTTGGTGCCCCGTGTGGCCAGGAAAAACGCGGGGGCCCCGTTAGTCGGGATCGCCCCTGTTGCGCTGCTGGCAACTCCAAATGCAATCAGGCCCACCATGCAATACCTGAGTAGATATGTGCTGCGCGTCCTCACGCCCAACGCCCCGCAACAGCGGAGTCTGTCGATTCCTGTTGCTCCTCGCCATGGGTCGCAAGCCAACGTGCGATCGTCAGTTGCCGGTTGATCCGGGTTTCCAGCTCGACAGATGTCAGATCGAGTTCATAGCGCCGCACCAGGAGCAACCGGTCACCTTCCAGCAGCAGGCTGTCGTCCAGACTGCCTGGCACTGATGCCAGCCACAGCGTTAACTGAATCAGCCATTGATCATCGATCGACGGACGCTCTATGACGAGGGCAACGCACAATCCCTGCGGGTATTCCCAGCACCACCCAGGCACATCAGAAAGTGTTATTAGCCAACGCCCACCCGAACGTTCGAGAGCAGAAATCGATTCAAGAGCAGCCAGAGCTGTGGGAAATTTCATACGACCATCAATGAAAAGAATTACACAATTCTGTCATCTCTCGTACAAATCTGAATCCGGTAATGACCTGAACCCTATAAGCTCCTGCCACTCACTTCATACAAAAAAACAGGCTTCAACTATGTTCTTACACCAGCAGACAGCCCTAAGCCCTCAACGCATTTTGATCGTCGAGGATCATTATTTGCTGAGCTATGGCATCAAAAATCTATTGTCGGCGATGCCCGGGTATGAAGTAGTTGGTGAAATTAATGACGGCTTACAGGTCTATACGGCCTGCCAGCAGCTGAGCCCCGATGTTGTATTGATCGACCTGGGTTTACCCGGGATGGATGGTATCGACATTATCCGCCAGCTGAAACGGCGCAGGCCCGAACTGGTGATTGTGGTAATTACCGCGGATGCTTCCGAACACCGCGCCCGCGACGCACTGGCTGCAGGCGCGCTCGGTTATGTTCTGAAAACGAGTTCGCAGCAGATACTACTTGCCGGGTTGCAAACAGCACTGGCAAGCAAGATATTTCTCGATCCCGCACTAGACGAAGCGCAGATCAGGTCTGAACCGAGTGCCTGTGGTCAGACCAGGTTGACCACGCGCGAACGCCAGATACTCAAGCTGATCGCCGAAGGCGGCCGCAACCGCGATATTGCCGAAAAGCTGACGATTACGATCAAGACCGTAGAAACCCATCGTCTAAACCTGATGCGCAAGCTCGATGCTCATAACATCGCAGAGCTGGTCAATTGGGCAGGCCGTCTGGGCATCCACTGATGCGCTGCAACTTCGTCATTTAGTCTGCTGGATCAGCCAACCGAGGTCGCTTACATCCTTGGCACTCGGCCAGTTACCCTGATGGATATGTAGTTCCTGCTGCTCCACCAGTTCGCACACCAGGCCCAAACCGCCCTGCCCGGCACAGCCTTTGAGGCTATGTAACAAATCCAGCAACTGCACTCGCTCATTCGCCTGCCTGGCCGCGGCAATATCTTTGTGAAGGGTTTCAAGCGTCTCATAAAGCTTGTTGCGCAAGGCTGCGTCAGCGAGATTGAGGAGCGGCTGTTGCAGCCCCTGGTTCGGCGCAAGATCGATACCACGCGCGAGTTGCAGCGACACAGCCTGCCCGACGCCGACCGCTAGTTGTTCAAGGCTGACGGGCTTTGCCAGATATCCATTCATACCGGCCGCCCTGGCCCTGTCGCGCTCGGCAGGCAACGCATTGGCCGTTAGCGCCATGATCGGCACATCCTGATCAAGCATCCCGCTAGCCATGTCACGCCAATACCTTGTGACCTGCAAACCATCCATCTCGGGCATGCGGATATCCATCAAGACCAGATCGAAAACCTGCTCACGCCCGAGTTGCAATGCCTCCTCACCCGTTGCAGCCGTTTGCGTCTGATGTCCAAGCTCACGGAGCATCTTGCCGACGATATCGCGATTGATCAGTATGTCGTCGACAATCAACACCTTGAGCGCCCACGGACAGGGAGCAATCGACGCAACCTCCTCACCCGGGATTTTTTCCTCGAAGACAATGGCACTCACCTTTTGCCACAGCCTGCCAGGCAAATAGACCAGCTCCGGCATATCGAGCAACGGTGAATCACCCGTTGCGGCCTGGATCCCCCAACTGCGTAACTGCTGATGCAACGCCGGCGGTGCGACGAGGCTCGCCGAGAATGCCAAGAGTGGCAAGGTGGGCTCATGCAGGGGTAGCAACAGCATAAAACGCGACCCAACGCCCACCTGACTGTCGAGTAGTATTTCCCCACCCATCAGATTGGCAAGCCGCGAAGCGATCGCCAGCCCAAGCCCACTGCCATTGTCGTGCGCCCGGACCTGGATGAATGGCATGAAAATGTCGAGCTGGTTTTCTTCCGGGATACCTTTACCCGTATCCCGGACCGTAATCACCAGCATATCTGCGCGCCGTTCCACCCGTACGTAGACCCCTCCGGATGAGGTGAACTTCACCGCATTGCCCAGCAGGTTGATCAGAATCTGTTGTACGCGGACGCTATCGAGCAACGCGGACTGTGGCACCTCCGCCGCCACCAGCGTCTGTAACGCCAGGCGCTTTTCCTGCGCCCGCAGATTGATCGTCAACAGCACCTGATCGAGCATGGGCAAAATCGCCGTCTGCTCATACGACAGCTCCAACTGCCCGGCTTCGATACGGGAGAAGTCCAACAGATTATTGACGATACTCAGCAAAAAACCGGACGACTGCCGCGCCGTACCGACCAGTTCCTGTTGCTGCACCGATAACGAACTGCGCTCCAGCAAGCTGAGTGCACCGATGATGCCGTTCAAGGGCGTGCGTATCTCATGACTGATACTTGTCAGATGCTCGCTTTTGCGGTGATTGGCTCGCTCTGCGATACGCTTGGCTACATCAAGTTCGCGGGTCCGCTCGCTGACTTTATCTTCGAGTGTCTGGTGGTAAGCATTGAGGGTTTTGAGCAGAGTATTGTAGGCACTGGCAATCCGTCCGAGCTCGTCCTTGCGGCCTTCCGGCAGCCGATCACTCAAGTCAGTTACTTTTTTCTGGCGATTGATGATCTCGACAATATGACTCAACGGTCGCCCAAGCCGCCGCTGTAAAACGAACGCTATGAGTATCAATAACAGCACCTGCGCCAAAAGCGTCCACGGCACCGTCGAACTCAACAGTGAAAGCACCCGACTCATCACCACGTCACTGGGCGCGACTGCCGTCAACTGCCACTCAGGTCCCTTGAGCGGAGTGCACTCGACGAAAAAATCCTCGACACGAGTGGACAACGATTGATGACAGTCTGGCAGACGCCCTTTTAAGGCAAGTAGAGCGGGAGGCTTGCTGAAGCTACTCCACAGTAGCGAGCCTGAACTGTCGCGCAAAATGTACAAAAACTCATACTTGCGCAGGTTCAGGTCATCGACGCGCAGCAATTGACCTGCCTTTACCGTTGAGTAGGCATTTCCCGCGATCACCGCGGTGCGCAAGGCGCCACTGGCGTCCTTGAATGCCGTCCCCCAGTGATTCCCGCTGATCGCAGAAGTGTATTGCTGCGACGAAAGTGCGCGCATTCTGATGTTCATATCGGCGGCAGACGAGATATCCGGCTTATAAAAAAACACTCCCTTGCCAGGCAATAACAGAAAGGTATCGATCCGTTTGACGGGATCAGAATCGCCAAATATTTCAATTGTCTGCCCGGCTGCCGCAATACTCGCCATGTCCACCGTCACACCTTCGAACGGGACAAATACCGTGTGCTTGAGCCGGGCGGTGTTATCGCTCGGCATATAGGTACGCGTACACAGCTCCCCCCACAGCCTGGACAATGTGTTTACCCTGATTTGGGCGAACTCATAACGTCGGCTTTCCTCTGCGGAAACCATTGCCAGTTCCCTGGCCAAGTCGACACGAATCTCGGTTTCGGCTTTGGTGTAGCGGTAGTAAAAGCTGATCGTCTCGGACAATAACCAGAAGGCACTCATTGCACAGGCAAGCGTGACGATGACCCTCCTGGTCAGTGAGGCCTCCCAAAATGTATGCATGCAGATGAAGAACCTCGACAGGTTGCGCCACGAATAGCGCCAAAAGAGATGCGCCAGTGATAGCGCTTCGTGATTCAGGTATTTACCGGATGGCCTGAAGGCCTGCCAATTGTAAATGATTGGCTCTAGCACAGGCACTTGCCATGTGGATACCCGAGTGCTCCTGAATGATGACGCGCTTAAATAGCACGAGGACGTGGATGGACCTGCAAACGGAACGCCGGCTTGAACAGTTCCTGCGCCTGTCCGACTTTCCTGCCGATCGCATTGAGCCTCGTATGGAGTTTTCGTTCCCGCCCTTTCGGCTGTACATCGAGTACACCAATGGCCGCGTGCTGTTATCGCTGTCCCGCAAAGTCGAAGCCTGTCGCCGCCTTCATACACTGAAAACCCTTCTGGGACGTTGCCAACCGGCTTGCACCCAAGGCGTGCCGCTGCGTGCCTATGCGCTGGGCGATCATCAAGTGCTCAGCTGCGGGCTCGTACCAGGCAGTGACGTCAATCAGTGGATAAGGTGCCTGCAAACGATGCGTCGCCTGCTCGCAACCCATGTCGGAGAAGCCAGATGAAGCCGCTCGGCTCATGGCTCTCGATCGCGGCCGGTCGCCAGGATATCGTGCTGGCAGTGTTGTTGCTGCTCGCCGTGTTCATGATGATCGTTCCGTTACCGACCGGACTCGTCGATCTGCTGATCGCAATCAACCTGACCATTTCGATCGTTCTATTGATGATGGCACTGTACATCCGGGAGCCGCTGGAGTTCTCGACCTTTCCGGCCGTGCTGCTGATCACCACCCTCTTTCGCCTTGCGCTGACCATCAGCACGACCCGCCTGATTCTTCTGCAAGCCGACGCGGGTGAAATCGTCTACACCTTCGGCAGTTTCGCCGTCGGCGGCAGTCTCGGGGTCGGCCTGATCGTCTTCATGATCATCACGGTCGTACAGTTCATCGTCATTACCAAAGGCTCGGAACGTGTCGCCGAAGTCGGTGCACGCTTTTCTCTCGATGCCATGCCGGGCAAGCAGATGAGCATCGACGGCGATATGCGCGCCGGGATCATCGATGCGAACGAAGCCCGTCGTCAGCGTGGCCTCGTACAAAAAGAAAGTCAGCTGTACGGCGCGATGGACGGCGCGATGAAGTTCGTCAAAGGCGATGCAATCGCCGGCATCATCATTATTCTTGTGAACATCCTCGGTGGTACTGCTGTTGGCGTGTTCGTCCACGAAATGAGCGCCAGTACAGCGATGTCGACTTACGCCATCCTGTCCATCGGCGATGGCTTGATCAGCCAGATTCCTGCGCTACTGATCTCGATCACCGCCGGTATTATCGTCACCCGTGTGCCTGGCGAACAACGCAAGAACCTGGCCAGTGACCTGAGCGAACAAATAGCCGGACAACCGCAAGCCTTGAGTCTCGCCGCCGGGGTGTTGCTGGTATTTGCGCTGATACCGGGCTTTCCGGTCATTTACTTCGTCGCGCTCGCCGCCGCTATCTACGGCGGCTCATGGTGGATCAAAAAGCGCCTGCGCCGCAGCGGTGTGCAATCAGGGACAGCGCCGCTTCATTCGCCAGCGGGTTCGGATGCGGGTGATCCACAGAACTCCATGACGCCGGGAGCCATACCATTGATGGTACGGGTTGCCGGTGATCTGGCACGCTCAGGGTCATTCGATGAAGCGTTCGGCCAGCTGCGCCAGACGAAATTCGAACAACTGGGCATCCCCCTGCCCGACATCCATCTACAAACGGACAACACACTTGAAGCCGGCACGTTACAGGTTCTGCTCTATCAGGAACCGGTCCTGACCCTCACGGTGCCAGACCAGTTGTTACTGGCCGATGCGCACTCGACGACACTCGTTCAAGCGCTGCACACCCACAAATTGCCTTTCGGCGGCCAGGTCCTGCAATGGCTCGACCCCGTGCAAGGTGAAGCACTGGCAGCGGTTGGTATCACGCTCTACCGTGACAAAGCACGCATCGTGCATTGTCTGTCACTCGTCATAGACCGCTATGCCGCCGACTTTGTCGGCGTGCAGGAAACGCGTTTTCTCATGGACTCCATGGAGAACAACTACGCCGAGCTGGTCAAGGAAGTACAGCGGCAAATGCCCATCGGGCGGATTGCCGACGTACTGCAACGACTGGTTGGTGAAGGTGTATCAATCCGCGACCTGCGAAGCATTCTCGAGGCGCTGATCGAGTGGGCGCCACGGGAGAAAGACCCGATCATGCTCGCCGAGTACGTACGCGTTGCGTTGCGTCGCCATATCGCCACCCGATACCGCGGCAACCAGCCCTGGATAAGTGGCTGGATGCTCGGTGACCGTATCGAAAACATAGTACGTGAATCGATCCGGCAAACGGCCGCAGGGTCTTACTCGACGCTGGATGCGCAACAGAACCGGGCAATCATCGACGGCATCCGCGAAAGGATCAGCGACGGCGACACACGTCGCGCAGTACTGATGACCGCGATTGATGTACGGCGCTTTGTCCGCAAGATTGTCGAGCGCGAGTACTCGAACCTGCATGTCCTGTCATTCCAGGAACTGGGCGACGAAGTTGAGTTGCGCGTGATCGGTAACATCGACCTGATCGCAGAGGCTTGATATGCGAGCTCCCGATCTTGCCGCAATCCAGGCACTGCTCAATGACCAACCAACCCACACGGCTGCCAGCGCCACGACAACCGAAGTGGGCGAGAGCCTCTATGGACGCATTACCGAAGTCGGTCCAACGCTTCTGCGTGCATCCCTCCCAGGTGTCGGGCTCAGCGAACTGTGCCGACTGGAACCCTCCGGTATCGAAGCGGAAGTAGTTGCCGTCGAGGGTGATTTTGCACTGTTGTCACCGTTCGCCGAACCGCTTGGCGTGACGACCGGCAGCAACGTGCGAGCACTGGGCAGACCACACGAAATTACCCTGGGAGAGTTTCTGCTCGGCACAGTCGTCGATGGCCTGGGCCGCCCGCTCAACGGTTCGGATGCGCCGCAGAACTGCCTGTGGCGCGGCATTGAACGTACCGCACCACCCGCCCTCACCCGGCCGATTATTGATACCCCCCTGCCACTGGGCGTACGGGCTATCGACGGTATTCTGACCTGCGGTGTCGGCCAGCGAATCGGCATTTTCGCTGCTGCGGGCGGTGGAAAAAGCACATTACTGGGGATGATTTGCGATGGCAGCCTGGCCGATGTGATCGTGCTGGCACTGATCGGTGAGCGCGGCCGCGAGGTTCGTGAGTTTCTTGAGCACACGCTGTCCGCCGCCGCGCGTAAACGCACCATCGTGGTTGTCTCGACCTCGGACCGCCCTGCGCTCGAACGGCTGAAGGCTGCTTATACCGCGACCACCATCGCCGAATATTTTCGCGATCAAGGCAAGAACGTGCTGCTGATGATGGACTCACTCACGCGTTTTGCCCGCGCCTCCCGGGAGATCGGCCTGGCCGCCGGAGAGCTGTCCGCGGCAGGCAGTTATCCCCCCAGCTTCTTTGCCCGACTACCGCGCCTGCTTGAACGCGCCGGGCCCGCGGCTATCGGCAGCATCACGGGTATCTACACCGTGCTGGTCGAGGGCGACAACATGAACGAACCAGTGGCAGACGAGGTCCGCTCGATTCTCGATGGCCATATTGTGCTGTCGCGCAAGCTCGCCGAAGCCAATCACTATCCGGCAATCGATATCGGCGCCAGTGTGAGCCGGGTCATGGGGCAGATCGTCAATGCCGAACATCGCAACCTGGCTGGCCGGTTGCGGCGCCTGATGGCCGCCTACAAGGAGATCGAACTGCTGGTCAGAGTCGGAGAATACCAAGAGGGTCAAGACAGCGAAGCTGACGAGGCGCTCGCCCGGCGGCGGGCCATCGACGAGTTCTTGTGCCAGTCGATCACGGAAAAAAACAGTTTCGAAGATACGGTCCAACACCTTTGCCGAACACTGAAAGCATGACGCTGAGCAGATTACTCGCGCTCAAGCTGCGGCGCGAGCAGAGCCAGCGTGCTGCGCTGGCCACACTCGCGCAGCACGAAGCCGAGTTGCTGGAGAACAAGACCCGATTGCTCGATGAGCGTCGCCACCTCTGGGATGAATGGCACAGCTGCAGCGCCACCACACACGTACTGGACCACAGAACTCTGCGTGATCTGAAGATCGAACTCGCCAACTACAGCCAGCATGACCACGCCATCGCCGACCGGCTCGATACCGTGCAGACCGAGTGGCGTCGAATGCAGCTCGAGAAAGCGGAGCGTCAGGCGCTGCTGCGCAAACTGATGGTCGAGCAAGAAAAACTGAAAATGCTTCTGGAGTGAAAGATGACCTACCTCAGGGCTGTACCAGGCGCCATAAGACATTACACAGGCCAACATTCATCGAGCGGGGATGCCGACGACAACCAACAGCGCTATTTCAACAAGCTGTTGCAAAAACCGGTAACCCTGCCTGAGACCGTCACCCGAAACACCTTCGATCCCAGAAACCGGCAACGCTCCCGCCCAGATCTGGCGCCAGTCTTCGCCCCCCAGGTCGCAAAACTCTCGCGACTCGGCCGATTTACCCCCGACACACTCACGCTGCGCCTGACCAACGGCCCATTGGCTGGGCTGGAGATCGAAGCCAGCGCACACGGGTGTCTCCTGTCGCTACGGGTAACGGTCAATGATCTCAACGACTTCGAACGTATCGCCGGACCTCGAGAAATACTCGAAGGCGAACTTGCCGCGCTGTTCAATCGCCCCGTGACACTGGATATCTGCAGTGCAACTGCCAAGACTGAGTGAACCTGCCGGTCAACTGTTGCGCAAGATCGGTGCCGGTCGACGTCTGGAACACGTCGATGGCGCATTGACGATAACCTACAGCGTGGCGGGTGGTGATGGCCTGATTCTGAACGCCGAGGTCCTAGGGCAACCTGTACGCCTGTGGCTTACGCCCGAACACTGGTGCCGCTGGATCAGCCCGATGCTCAGCGTACCGGCCTGGCCAGCAGTGCCCGTCGAGTTGCACGGCGTGCTGGCCGCCTGGACCCTGGCCTCGGCGGGCGCCGGTCTTTACGACAACAACATCGCCTGGCCCACAGACGCCGTCATCGAACCCGGGCATGTCGAAACAGCCCCGCACTGGTGCCTGCGGATCGAACGCGAGGACCGTCGACTCGACGCCTGGATACTCGATGCACCTCTGGCCTGGCTCGATACGCTGGCCGAGGCTTTCACTCCGATTGCAACAACCGACGAACCCGGCATGCGGCGCATCCCCGTTCCGCTCGTGGCCGGCTGGAGCCGTATTGATCAGCAGGCGCTCAAGCGCTTGAGCCCAGGTGATGGGCTACTGCTGCACCACAGCTACCTGGTCGCCGACGGCGAGCTGGGTTTATTCATGAACCGCCCGCTCGCCACCCTGGCAGGTAGCGACACCGGTATTTATGCCCTTAAGGATGTGATGGACGACTTCAACGATTGGCTCGATGTAACCCCTATCGCCCCCGAAGCAGGCTCAGGCCTGCGCCCTGATGTGTTGGTCACCGTGGTTGCTCAGGTTGCCTCGATCGAGGTTCCACTGGATGCGCTGGTCAATCTCAGGGCTGGCGACATCCTGGAGGGACCCGCGCGCACCGAGGACTTCATCCTCTTGAAAGTGGCCGGAAAAACGATTGCCCACGGCCTGCTGCTGAATATCGATGGACGACTGGTGGTGAGGATCGAGCGTTTCGTCTGAAAACTCAGGTTTGTGCCTGATGGGTGGGTTGCGGCGCGAATTCGATAATAGAGGGCAAGACGAGCCTCCCGGAGTTTACAGATGGGCCTGCTGGACCAACCTCTACAACTGATCGCTCTGCTGTCCGCTGTCTCGATTCTGCCGCTTCTGCTCATACTGGGGACGTCATTTCTGAAACTGGCAGTGGTCTTTTCGCTACTGCGCAACGCCCTCGGCATCCAGCAGATCCCGCCTAATATCGCGTTGTACGGCCTGGCGCTGATCCTGACGATGTTCATCATGGCGCCGATCGGCCTGGAAATTCAGGACAACCTGGCGGCCAACCCCATTCAAATCGAATCCAACGACTTCATCCAGCAGGTCGAATCCGGAGTTTTCGCACCGTATCGCGAGTTTCTCGGGCGCAACACCGCACCGGACCAGGCACACTTTTTTTCAAGTATCGGGCATGAAATATGGCCAGAAAAATACCGCGATCGTATCCCTGACAATTCACTTCTGGTGCTGATGCCGGCCTTTACCGTCAGCCAGTTGATTGAAGCCTTCAAGATTGGTCTGTTGCTGTATTTGCCCTTCGTCGCGATCGATCTCATTGTCTCCAACGTGCTGCTGGCGATGGGCATGATGATGGTCTCGCCAATGACGATATCGATGCCGCTCAAGCTGCTGGTTTTCGTATTGATGAACGGCTGGGAAAAGTTGCTTGGCCAGTTGATGCTTTCGTTTACCTGACGGTGATCGTGCAATGAGTGAAGCCCTGATCACCCAACTGGCCATGCAGATGATGTGGCTGGTCCTGCTTCTATCGCTCCCGGTCGTGGTCGTTGCTTCCGTGGTCGGTGTACTGGTCAGCCTGATCCAGGCCTTGACCCAGGTGCAGGATCAAACCGTTCAGTTCCTGATCAAACTGATAGCTGTCGCTATCACGCTCGCGATGACGTTCAACTGGATGGGCGACATCCTGCTCAACTACGCCAATCGATCATTCGACCTGATCAATCAGATGAGAGTCTGAGCGTGGAATCACTCACCCAGTGGCTGCCTGTGCTCGGGCTATGCATGCTGCGCCCGCTGGGTGTCATGCTGATGCTGCCACTGTTCAATCAGGCTACGCTCGGCGGCACACTGGTGCGCAATGCCCTGGTGCTGATGATCGCCCTGCTGCTGATTCCGCTCCACGACACGTGGCCCATGCTACAGGCCGCACGCGAGAACGCCACCGCTTGGCACTACCTGCTGATTATCTGCGCTGAACTGAGCATTGGTTTGCTGATCGGTTTTTGCGCGGCCATTCCATTCTGGGCACTCGACATGGCCGGTTTTCTGATCGATACCCTGCGTGGCGCATCGATGGCCAGCGTGCTCAATCCGCTGCTGGGTCAGCAATCTTCGCTGTTCGGCATTCTGTTTACCCAGGTCTTCAGCCTGCTGTTTCTGGTCACTGGCGGCTTCAACGAACTGATCGCGGCGATCTATCACTCCTACACAACACTGCCTCCGGGAGAGGTCTTTCGTTTTGGGCCTGGCTTTCTCGCGTTTTTGTCACGGGAATGGCAACTGATGTACGAGTTATGCCTGCGTTTTTCAATGCCCGCGATCGTCGCCATTCTCCTGGTCGACATGGCGCTTGGACTGGTCAATCGCTCGGCGCAGCAACTGAATGTGTTTTTCCTGTCGATGCCGATCAAGAGCGCATTCGCCTTGCTGATGCTGGTCATGGGGCTGGGCTTTGCGTTTCAAGCCCCCCTTGAACGCAGTACACACTTCATGCGCTACACGCTAGCGCTTCTGGATCACTTGCGATGAGTGAGAAAACCGAAAAACCCACCGCGAAAAAGCTCCGGGATGCCCGCGCCAAAGGACAGGTCGCCAAAAGCGTTGAAATCACCAGCGGCGTACAACTGGCGGTGATGCTCGGCTACTTTACGTTCGAAGGCGCCCCTCTGCTCGACAGTTTCGAAGCATTACTCGACGCAACGATCAATGCCATCAATCTTGACCTGGCCACGGCGATCGATCAGTTGGGTGGCCTGTTCGCCAGCATCTTTCTGCGCTTTGTGGGCGGTATCGCCGCTCTTGTGATTGTCATGACCATCGTTGCAGTCGTTGCACAGACCGGTCCACTGCTGGCACCCGAGGCAATGAAACCCTCGCTGGAGAAGGTCAATCCGCTCGCGAATGCCAGGCAAATGTTTTCCATGCACAGCCTTTTCGAGTTCGTCAAATCACTCACCAAAGTTGCATTGCTCTCGCTGATTTTTTTCTATCTCATTCGTCAATATGCACCTTCGATCCAGTTCCTGCCCTTGTGTGGAGTTGCTTGTGGCCTGGCGGTCAGCACGCAACTGCTGTACTGGATGTGGGCGGCCCTGATCGGTTTCTACGTGATGTTCGGCATCGCCGATTTCGCGTTTCAGCGTTACAACACCCAACAGCAATTGATGATGTCACTGCAGGATATCAAGCAGGAATTCAAGAACTCCGAAGGCAACCCGGAAATGAAGCAAAAACGCAAAGAAGTTTACCGAGGAGTACAAAGCGGCAGCCTCGCAGCGAATGTTGCAAAGTCCACGGCAGTGGTGCGTAACCCGACTCATATCGCGGTCTGTCTTTACTTCCGGCCGGGTGACCCCCCCTTACCGCAAGTGATCGAAATCGGCCATGATGAAGTCGCATTGCACATTGTCGCGCTGGCCGAGAAAGCCGGTATCCCGGTTGTCGAGAACATCGCTGTCGCCCGCGCACTCGCCGGCCAGACAGAGGTGGGTCGTTACATTCCGGCGGAATTGTTCGAGCCCGTCGCGCATATTCTGCGCATCGCAATGAAACTGGATTATGACAATGAAGAGCAATGAATCCTGCTGAAGGACTGGCGTTGAAATGCTACGGCTATCCAGTTGCATCACCGACCTTTGCGTAAAAGGATCGAGCATGCTCTGTTATTTTCGATCTGAGGTGCAGTGTGGACACTCACCTTGGGTCATTCGTAAGTCATGGTGAAATCTAACGAAGTATTGGCCGAGCCCCCTTTGACGGTGCTACCCGTTTGGTAGTAAGCCGCCTTGAGCGGAATGGAAAAATTGCCGCCGGCTGCTGAATAATCTTTAAATACATGATCAATCCCAAGGGTCAGTGGTGTATTCAGGTTGTTCAGTATCTGTACGCCAACGCCTTTGGCGGTGGAGGCGGCCGACAAGGCCGCCACTGATGGGGGGTTATTGGGATCTGAGAAGTTCGGGACCAGTCGGTATTTGACGGTGTTTATCCCCGCCGGACAGTTGTTAAGTTTGATCACGAATGGCACAGGGGGCAGCGAGGTCCCCACTCCGCGAAAGCCTGAGGTTTTTTGGG
This sequence comes from Pseudomonas farris, assembly GCF_019145235.1. Classification (GTDB taxonomy): domain Bacteria; phylum Pseudomonadota; class Gammaproteobacteria; order Pseudomonadales; family Pseudomonadaceae; genus Aquipseudomonas; species Aquipseudomonas farris. The sequence goes on from NZ_JAHSTV010000010.1 coordinate 131,938, forward strand.
TGCCCATGGGGGCCGTCACGTCCGGGGTCGTACAGGTGGGTTGGGTGACTGTGATTTTTTGGGTGAGGTTCATTGTGACCACCGGGTTTAGCGATCCTGCAGCCAAAGTCGCTATATTTCCTGCGGAAACTTCGATGCCCTCCATGATTGGCCCGATTTTAACTAATTCAAAACCGTAAGGAGTGCGAGCGGTATAATCCTGAGCCCCGCGATAGGAAAAACCGTAGGGGCCAATATAGATTGGGCGAAGTCTGGTTTGAGCTATCCATCGAAAGCCGAGTCCGGTTGTCCCAATGGGAGAAATGCCACTTCGCGTAAGATCGGTCGACTGGTTTCCAATAAGATTCTTAATGCCATATCTCTCGCCGCCGGTGCATCTATAAGTTGAGGGTGTGGATGTAGCAAAAGCCGAGGTATAAATTACCGTTCCGTTCCGAGTGTCTCGTGGCACAGAGATACTCGCGGAAGGAGTAATGTTGACGGTTTCGGCTTTGAAGCCGGGATCAAAAGAGCAAGCAGCATTCGCCTCGCCCAGAATAGACAAGAAAAGTAGTGTGCCAAGCGTGATGAATACTAGTCGGTAGGCATTCGATTTGGGGGGGGCGTTTAAAAAAAACATTGCGATATCTCTCTGTATAGACATAGACACGACAGGCTCTTGATCAGAATCGGGCGGTCATGCCTTTTGTGCGCATGGGGTAACCCGTGTTTGCACATACCTGAAGAACTCCGCGGCAGGCATGGGTTTGGCGAAGTAATAGCCTTACGCAAAATCCGCTCCCGATCTTCTAATTCGTTCGAAGTCTGCGACATAAGTGCTTTCAAGTCATTGGGGAGCAGCGATAAGGCATTAAGTTTCGATGTGAAAATAGTGCCTTAATCGCTTATCACAAAGAATTGCCCTTCCTCCTATATTTCTATAGGACCTTGTCCTAATTTGTGATTTGTTGCCGATAAAGGTCGGCAGCTGAAGTCTGTGTGCGGCTGCAGCGGCAGGTAGTGCCTGAGTAAAGCGACCCGCTTGACGTTCTAAATTAATAAGTATTCGTTCAATACCAAAAGAACCTGAAAGGCGACTCCTCTAGCATTTGCTCCACGAAAGAACATGGATTCTTCAGGAGCAGACATGAACGTTCAGTCGCCAATCAGTCCACTTGCCGGTCCGGATCAATCGCTGGAAGTCGCCCATACCCGGAGTCAGCAGCCGACCAGGGCGGTGCTGTTCGCTGACTTGCCAGGGCAGAGTTTGAGCGCGGCGCTGAAAAGTACGGTCGGCATTGCTATCAGCCGGCAGCTTCCCGATATCGGTCATGCCCGTCTGCTAACGCCGCAGCCTCAGGGGCAGGCGCAGGTTCTCGCAGACCAGACAGGGCAGCGCCAGCTCACCCTTCGCCAGTTCGACAATGGCGTTGCACAACTTGAGCTCAGCCGTCCGCCGTTGACCAGCCTGGTACTCAGTGGCGGAGGGGCCAAAGGGGCCGCTTACCCGGGAGCGATCAAGGCACTTGAAGACAAGGGGGCGCTCGCCGGTATTCGCACGCTGTCCGGCTCGTCTGCCGGTGGCATCACAGCCGCCTTGCTGGCGTCAGGTATGGGGGCATCGGCCTTTAAGGCGCTCTCTGACGGAATGGACTTGATCTCGCTGCTGGATAGCGCCAACAAGTCACACAAATTGTTCCAGCAAATCTGCACTGAAATCGGTGCCTTGACTCGGCCCCTTCCTGTGGTTGGCGGATTTACTCAACTGTTACTCAACGTGTTGCCGCGAATCCAGTCCGAAGCCGCTCCGCTGGAAAAAGTCCTGCGGGAGGAGTCGAGCAAATCCGTGCTCAATCAGATTGCGGCTAACCCGGCCGTCGGGCGTGAGCCCGCTGTCGCTGCCATCGCGCAAAAACTCGAGAAGGGAGGGCCGGTGACTTTTGGCGACCTGGACGTGCTCAGCCAGCGCATCCCTCAGATCAAGTCTCTGAATATCACCGGTACGGCGATGTTCGAGGGACGACCACAGATGGTGGTGTTCAATGCGAGCTTGACGCCAGACATGAGCATCGCCCGTGCCGCGCACATTTCGGGCTCCTTTCCCGGGGTGTTCCAGCAGGTCGGTGAGCAGGCTCAGCCCTTTCAGGCGCAAGGCGAGCGCACGTTTTTCCAGGACGGTGGCGTCATGTTGAATGTGCCGGTGCCCGAGATGTTCGATCGACCATTTTCGAACAGTCCTTTGCGCCAATCCGACAACCTGATACTCAAGTTTGAAGAGGCGCAGACCGCTGTCAGTGATCGCGGCACAAAAATCCAGGCAGCTGTGGATTGGGTGGTGGGGGCACCCGTTGCCGCGCGCGGAGCATTGCAGCAAGAAGCACTGGAGGCATTTACCGATCAGACGGTTGTGGTGCCGCTGAAGACGGAGAAAGGAGACTTCAGTACCACGCTCGGCGGAACCCTGAACTTCAGCATGCCGGATGACATCAAAAACCACCTGCAGGAGCGTCTGCAACAAGCAGTCGATGCTCATCTTGAAAGCCGCGCTCAGGCTCGCGAACAGTACAACTTTGCTTCTGTGGAAGAAGCGTTGATGGCGCTGGATGACGAGATGCTTGAAAGCGTCGCAGTTCAGCATCCAGGGGGCACGGATGCAGTGATCGAGTTTCGCTTGGCGGCCCGCGAAGGCCTCTCGCAACTGATGGCGGCCATCGTCTCGGGTAACGAAGCCGCGGGACGACTGCAATTGACGGGCGAGATGCGCGACGCTCTCGCCCGGCTGGATGCGCTGGCTTGCACCCCGATTCGCCAGGAGTGGCTGGTCAGGGAACTCAATCGTGCTGACAACGCAAACCACCAGCAGTTGTTGGGGGCGATGCGTGGTCAAGCTGTCGAGTCGCCGGTGTTAAAGGATGCCGTCACCGAGATGCAAAAACGCGATATCACTGTGATTGCCGAGAACATACGTAAAGAAGTCATCGTCCCATCCTTGTATCGCCCCGGACAGCCTGATTCCAACGTGGCATTACTGCGGCGCGCGGAACATAACCTGGCACGGGCCACCACGTCGGTCCAGGTCAATCAGGTGCTGGACGATATCATCGACAATTATGCGGCGCGCAATAAACCCTGGGGCAAGCCCTTGCACTCCACAACCATTGAAATGGCACAGGCCTGGCGAGTAGCGGAGTAAAGACTGATGACGATGCAAAAATGGTTGGAGCAGTGGAACCTGACGTTGCCTTCTTCGTCTGTTGAGGCCTGTCGGTTGCAGGTGGCGGACGGTCCTGAATTGGTTTTGGAGAAGATGCAAGGTGGATGGTTGATGGCGATGCGCTTGGGCGCTTTATCGCACCCCTTGCCGCAGGGTGTTTTGTTGCAGCTTCTTCAAGTCAACAGTCCGTTCTCGCCTCTCTATCCCGTGCGATTGACCGCTGATGGGACGGGTGAACTGGTGCTTTGGGTGGAGGCACAGGAAGGGCAGGTAGACGTGCCTGCGTTGAATGAGTGGTACGGCAAGCTTTGCCAGGGATATGCCGTTATCAGTCCTTAGTCTGCGTTCTATTCATGCTGCCAGCCTGGTACAGCTTTTCAGGCCTCCTAACGGATGGGGGGCATTACAAAAAACCAATGGAGCGACCCATGTTAGTGCTTACTTGCGATCTCAATAAAGCCATACGTCTCAATGATGATATTAGGATCACGGTGCAGTCCATAGATCGAGGAGAGGTAAAGCTTCAAATATCGACTCCACGCTCGGTGCCCATATTTCGTCGCGAAATCTATCTGAAAATCAAAGAAGGCACTAATCGAAAACGCTGAGAGTTCGACACTCCAGACCACGCGCTTGGATCTTCAGCGGGGCGTCGCGGGTCGTTCGCGCTCGCGACGCAAGCCCAGCGAGACCGCTGACAGTGTTTAATTAAAGAAATAACAATGGTTGGGTGTGGTCATGATTGCTGAGCTTATTTCGAAAGAAACCGCTCCTGAACAAATAATAGCGATTATTAAAAGCCTGAATATGACGATGGAGGTCGAAAAACTCATTGACAGGTTGCATGATCAAAAAGAACTGACCGATGCCAATTCGCGTCGAGCCGCGATCCTGGATATTGTCAATCCGCACACGCATACACTGACACTGCACTGCTCGGCTTTCGGCAACATCAGTCTCAAGGCCCCCCACGCTTCGAAGTCCTCGGCGCTGTACTCAGTGCCCGGGTACAGTATTCTCTTTGCCATTAATCATCAATCTTTTCCGCTTCAGCGCTATCGCCTCACAGAAGAGCAGTTAACGATCAACGATAGCGTAACCATCAGTGAGGGCAATCCCGTGCTGATTGATGGTCGCCACACTCTATTCGACTGTCACTCGGCAGGTAACAGCCATCAAGTATTTATCGGCAGTATCAACCTGCCTGACCGAAGTGCCGACATCAGCGTGTTTGACCGTGAGTCGTTACGAAAAATCGCCTGGTTCCCCCATGACGACAGTGCCGCACACTATCTCGTCAGCCTTGAATTGCTTGAGGCGGCGCAGGATCCAGGGGCCGGCAAAGTGGCCGCAGAGTTGATCTATCACTATCACCCGGCTGTCGCCTGGCGGGCGTTTCAGGTGATCTATCAGCAGGATCGGCAGACCGCGTTACAGCGTGTACCACTGCTGCGCCAATTGAAAAACCCTCGTCTGGATCATTTGCTGGATCAATACAGTGAGGACGCATGAAACTCAGCACATTCATTGAACGCATGGCCGGTTATGACTTGCAGCAGGACACATCACACATCATTGATGATTTAAAACAACTGGCGACCAACCGTACCTTGCTGAGTGACCATCTTTACAGCACTATCCAAAAAGACGGGTTCAGTACTCGTAACAGTATTTATGGCTCTTATGGGTTCGTATTGCATTATGATGACTTATTTACAGTGCGACTGGGTTTTTGGTCGCCCATTATTTCACAGGATGAAAGCGGAACGTTCATTTATGAGTTGAACCACACTCATGACTTTGAAATCTATGCCGTGGGTTACAGCGGTGACGGCTATACAACCATCATGCGATCAATCCTTGATCATGCACCGTTGCGAGCCGGTATAAAACCTTCACTGGGTGAGGCGCGCACCTTAAAACTTGCGCCGGGCCATATTTTGCACATGGCGCCACTGTATGAGGTACACAAGCAACTTCCACCCGAAACGTTGTCCGCTTCGCTGAGTTTGATCATCCATCCTCGGCAGGCGACAAAACCCGAAGAAGCCTGGTGCTTCGACGATAACTATGTGCCGACTTATCCCGGCATTGCCACGCAGGAAGCCGCGCTCCTTGAGCATACGTTCTCCCTGCTCCAACGTGGGTAGCCATGGCTACCCGATCAGTCAGAAAGAGAAGTTTTCATGAGTAAGCCAATGATTAACTGGACCGAAACCCCACTGCTTCGCGCCGGCACCAACGTGATGAACACACCGGTCAAAACCACCATGGCAATGAGGTGTAGGCGAACCCTCCGTTTCAACGTGGGCAACATCCACGCGATCAAGGAAATCAGGAATGCGCTACAAAAAGGTTAAGGCCGTTCCTGTTTAGCGCATCATCGGGCGGCAGATCGGCAAGATCTGTCGCCTTGTCCACACTGGCATTACAGGCCGGTTGGGTGTTACAAAGCAGCGGCTTTTCGGTAGCTGCTTACCCGCTCCAGCAGCCTCTCCATCAACGCATCGATTGCCGCCTGAGCATGATGGATGCCTTGCAACTCGACTTGCCGCCGCAGCCGTTCACAAGCTTCAGCTATCGACTTTTCGCCCAGAGCCAGCAACGCGCCCTTGAGGCGGTGGAGACGGCCAAGAAAGCGCTTGCTGTCGTTAGCCTCCAGCGCCTCACGCAACGCCAGTTCATCACCCTCCCAGCCTGCCAAAAACAACACGTGCATCTCTGTCAGCGCCAAAGTGGCCGGCAAGTCGACAAATGTTTTTTCCAAAGGCGACCTCACGGCCCCCAGCACCTGATCAAGGGCTGCATTCAATCGGTCCATGGTGATCGGTTTGTGCAACACCTCGGCAAATCCTGAAGTTTTGCTTTGTATATTCCCACCGGTTTCCGCGGTACTAACGATCACGGGTGTCGCGATTCCCTTGGCGCGTATCGCCTTGAGGAAGGTTTCCCCATCCATGACCGGCATGCCGAGGTCGGTCACGACAATGTCATAGGTGTTCGCCAGGCAGCGCTCCAATGCCTCCTTGCCGTCCCCCACGCTGTCGACATGGTTATAGCCGAGCGCGGCAAGCTGATGCTCGAGTAATGTTCTATTGAGCGGATCATCCTCGGCAATCAACACCCGGGTATCACGATGAACCACCGAACGCTGGGGACTGGTCGTTGCCTGTTCGAGCACTTCATCGTGATTGCCGCAAGCAGCCAGGGCCAATTTGAACATCGACGCCGAGAATGACGTCACGCACAGGTCCTCGTCCCGACGCTCAGGATAGAGCGGCCCATCGCCTGTCAGAATCACGGTATCAAGATATGAAGACTGAACATCATGCCACTGACTCGGCAGAGACGGCCCCAAGGTCGCAAAGACAATGATTGCTCGCTCATTGCCAGCAGCGAACGCCTTCATCGACTCGGCCTCGATGACCTTCGCCTCGGGAAACCAACGCTTGACCTGAGCCACCAGGGTCTTTTGCCAGAGTGGAGCGTCGCAAACAATCACCACCGCGCTGAAATCATACCTGTCCCGCGCCAGGGGGAACTCATCGGTCGGGCTGTCATGCTTCAACGGCACATTGACCGTAAAGAGGGAGCCCTCACCCTCCTCGCTATCGACGGTGATATGGCCGCCCATCAACGTTATGATTCGGCTGCACAACGTCAGCCCCAGCCCGGTGCCGCCGAAACGGCTAACAATCGATCGGTCCGCTTGTACAAAAGGCTCAAACACTTTTTCGAGCCGCGCTTGCGAAATGCCGATACCGGTATCACTCACCGAAATGCGCACCCAGCAGCAGCCGTCCCGGGTTTCACCGGGCATTGCCCTGAGGGTTATGGAACCGTTTTGAGTGAATTTTCGGGCATTGCTCAGCAGGTTCATCAGCGCCTGGGCAAGCCGATGGCCGTCCCCGCTCCAGGAGCCGGCGAGACGCGGATCGACAAGGCAGAGGAAACGCAACTTCTTGTCCAGAATGACCGGCGCAAAGGTCTGCGCACAACGTTCGATCAACTCATTGAGACGAAACGGCTCGATGTGCAGTTGCAGCTCAAGAGCTTCCATCTTCGATAAGTCGAGGATGTCATTGATCAGTGCCAGCAACGCATCGAATGCTCGGCGTATGATCGAAACCCGTTCTTTTTGTCGAGCGGTGAGTTGCTCCATGACCAGCAACTCAAGATTGCCCAACGCACCATGCAACGGCGTGCGAATTTCGTGGCTCATCGTGGCCAGGAACATGGACTTGGCCTGGTTGGCTTGATCCGCCGCCTCCCGCGCTCGTTGCAACAACCGCAAAGTGGTTTTCTGATCACTGATATCGGTCAACCCGAATAACACCACTTCACGCTGCCGGTAACGAGCCAGGGAAAAAGCGACGGAAATTTCCCGGCGTTGGCCATGTGTAGTCATCACCGAGATTTCGGCGCTGCGCACTTCGTTTGCCCCCAACGGGGCGTCAGGGTGAGTCCACGAGCTGCCCGTCAGCAATCGGCGGTAGAAACCCTCGTCTTCGGGTGATGACGCGAGCAACCTTTGGGTAGCGTCGTTCTGCATGACTACCGTGTCGCTGAGCGGATCGTAAACCGTCAGCCCGACGGGTGCTGTCGTCAATACCGCACGGTTGAACGCTTCGCTCTCGTATACCAGGCGTGATTGGGTCCGTAACGGTGCGAGCACCTGGCGATCGAGCAGCACGATGAAAATCCACAGGACCCCGAGCACTGAAAAGGTCAAGAGGAAAACCAGGATCAGCTGGCCCCGCAGTGCCGACAACACCGTGTACCAATCGAAAGCGTAGACGGCAATCCAGTCAGGGCCCGGGATCAGTTGCGACAGGAAAAACATGCCGCCATTGTGAACGATCTCCGGTTGCTGCCCTGTATGCTCCAGAGTAGCCGGAGAGCCGAGTATGAATTTCATCCACCTGCGTTCACGCGGGCTGGACTCATCAAGCCCGTACAGATGTTGGCGATCACGGGATACGATGAAGAACCCGGGCTCGTGGCTAGAGTTCTGAAACAACAGAGAAAACTTGCTGAAAGGGACGGCGACCACCATCACCGCAATGCGCCGGTCATTGTGATAGACCGGAACGGCGTAGTGGCTGACCAGTTCGCCGGTCACCGGCGAGTGATAAAGCGGTACCCATACCACTCGCTGCTGACGCAGCACTTCAGGGGGGATCCTGGTCATCGCCGTTTCGACTCTGTCGATGTAGCTATCGACAAAATGGCGGACGCCTTCGGCGCGGACTTTGTCCAGTTGCTCTGTGGGCAATGGTGGCCATGTCGCTAATAACCGGCGATCGACAGAGTAGATGAAGCCACCCAGGTAATAGCCGATGTCACGCTGACTCAGCAAGGGCACTGGTGATATCTCGCGAGTCAGACGCAGAAAAATCGCCAACCGGGCATTGCTCTCAGCCGGCTCAAGTGAAGAAAACACCGCAATGGGGGTCGCCGTCACGTCAGGGCCTGTGATGACGACGCCCTGGTTTTGCTCCAGGCGCTGGCGATAACGTTCAACGGGGGCCTGTTCTTGATCGAGCAGGCCCCACAACATCTCGTAGGCTTCGACCGTTTGCTTCAAGCGCACCTGATAGCGATCGAGGTTGGCCTTGATCAAATCGCGCTGAACCTGGAACACGTGTTTGCGTTCATCGAGAAACTGCTCGATCAGCATCGTCGCCCCCACTGTCGATGTCGCCAGCACCGCGACGCTGAGCACAATCGCGCCACCGATCAACAGGCCGCGATAGTAGCGTCCAGGCAGATCGGGGATTGACTGGATTCTATGCTGAAGGCGCTCACGCAGCAGACGTAGAGGGTTTAACCGGGAGAGTTTCACTCAGGGCGACCTCAGTTGCTGCATTCAGAACAGTTGATTGAACGCATTGACCAGTTCGACATCATTCTCGGCCCCCAATTTGAGCATGGCTTTTTTCTTCTGGGTGCTGATGGTCTTGACGCTACGATCGGTCTGTTGGGCGATATCCGTCACAGACATGCCTCTGGCAAACATCCGAACGACTTCAAGCTCGCGGGCCGTCAGTTGAGTCGTCGATAGGGTCGAGGTCGGTAGATTGTTCGACATCATGTGCTGAACCAGCATTTTCGACGTGTCGGGGTCGAGGTACTTCTCCCCTTGCAGGACACGCGCGATGACCGCCGGCAAGGCGGAAAAATCGCCGCTGGACTTGCTCAGAAAACCGTCAATGCCAATCCGGATGGCTCGCTGTACGATCACCAGATCATCATGAGCTGTCAGCAACATAATCTTTATATCCGGATAGAGCCGACGTATACGCTCAAGCAATAGCAGGCCATCGGGCTCCTCGTCATCTTCAAAGGAATAATCACAGATCAACAGATCGCAAGACACTTGGGCCAGTGACTCGAACAGCCCGGAAATGGCCGTAGCGGTCGCAACCAGATGAAAATCCTTGACTTCATCGAGCATCTTGCTGATACCCAGAACGACCACTGGATGATCGTCAGCCACAATAATATTGGTTCTCGGCAAGTGCCATTGACTTGAGGGCATACATGGGTCCCGGGTCCGTCTGAATCCAACCCGCTCTAAAGACTAGCGGGTTGGATTGGGAAGTTGTTAAAGCGCAGGCCATTGCTGACTTTTAGAAAAAAAGCGAGCCTCACGCTATCTCGCTGAGCAGGTGTTTTCAAGTTAAACCGGGGATAGTTGCCTCATTATTGAATGTACATGGGCAGCAGACTTCTAAAGCACGCGGCATTGCTAGACTAAAAGTTTAAACCTGGCGCCGCTTATTAGTTGTGCTGGTCAAGTGTCTCTACGCTCAGAATCCCTGATCGACTAAACGAGTCTTTCCGATGGTTTTCTCTCAATGCGTTGACACGATCCGGGTCGCCTCGCCGGTCGGAGTGCAGGGCGCGCTGAAGCGCTCGAACTGAGTCCGCCTGGTACCTTTTGCCTGCGGCTCAAGCGCATAGGCGATCTGACATTGCTGGGCGGCAGACTCACCCCATTTGATCATCAGCGTACCCTTGTCATCCAGACCGCGAGCCAGCACGCGACCGCCCTGCCCTACGACCCCCATAGCGCTACCGGCGCCGCTGGTCACTTCACTGCCAAACGGAATGCTCACACCATCCGGCAACTCCAGATCGATGATTGCTGCGCGCCCTGTGACGGTTTCAAACTTCGCCATGACCACGGCGCCAGCGCGTGGAACAACCTCTTCACTGGTCGACTTCAACTCGACATCGGTCGACATATTGCGCGGATCGATATCGACGGTGTTACGGCGATACGGGGTCAGGTACGGCACGATGGCATAACCTTTGTCATCTACCTTCACACCCGGTTGCGACGGAATCGATGCACCCGCAGCATCAGGCGCTTCAATGATCCCGAAGGTGTCGCTGACTTGCTGCCCGAAGGTCACGCCACCCGGGTGTGCCACCACCGAGCCGGTTGCGCCCCAGGACGCCTGGCGATAGCCGGCCCCGGAACCGAGCGAGCCATTGAGTGTGCCGTAAGTGCCCTGATAGCTACCGTAGGAGTTGATCGACTGGTCATTGTTCTCGGCCTTGGCAACGCTCGCCCCCCAGTTGTATTCATTGTTCTGCCCCGATGTACCGTTCAGTGCGGTGCGAGTGCTGTTGCCGCCCTTGGCGAAACTGACACTTGAGCTCGCGCTGACACGACCGCCCAGTGGAATCGACACCGTCGCGTAGAGCTGGTTGGAATTGACACCGGTTGCATCCGACGAGCGCATCGCCGCGACCGAATAGTTGAAATAACGAGTACTGCTGGTAAAGCCAAGCTGGTACTGGGTACTGGAGCCAGACCTGTTCCAGTAATTCTGCGTGCTCCCGGTGAGATACATCGAGCCAACGCTGCCCAATGACTGGTTCAGAGTGACCTGCATGGAGCTGCGCTGACGCTGTGGCAGCACCCAACTGCGTTGGTTGAACGGGCGGCGGACTCGACCGCTTGAGGCGTCATCGAAATCAATCCGGGCGTTATCATCCTGACGGTCGGTTTTCATCACGGCCATCGCATCCTGCAGGTTGTAAAAGCCGCTGGTGGAATAGCGATACGCCGCCACCGAGACCGAACTGCCCGTCTCCGGCATCGACTTGCTATACGACAATCGCACACTTTGCCCGGTCGAGGTTCCACCAGGTGTATCCCCGCCTGTGGGGACCTTGGTGGAGGCATGCGTCACGTCCAGGCCGAAGGCACCGATCGGTGTATTCATTGCCGTACCCAGCAGCGGTGAAAAGTAGCCTTCGGCGGCCAATACGCCGGTATACCCGGTGAACAGGTTGGTCAAACCGCGCTCATAGGTCAGCTGGCCAACCATGCGATGATCGTTATTATCATCGGAGCCGTTACGATATTGCCCCAGTGCCGCGCCATAGCGTTGGGCACCAAGACGCAGCATGCGCACCACGGAGGAATACGGAACGGAAAAAGTACGGATCCGGCCGTCAGCCTCGGTCACGGTGACCTCCAGGTCGCCGCCGTAACCGGACGGGTAAAGGTCATTGATTTCAAAAGGCCCCGGTGCCACGGTCGTTTCGTACACGGTATAGCCGCCCTGGCGGATGGTCACTTTCGCATTGGTGTTGGCCAGGCCACGCACCACCGGCGCATAACCGCTCAACGAATCCGGCAACATGCGTTCGTCACTGGCCAACTGCACGCCGCGCAAGGCAAACGTGTCGAACAGGTTACCGCTGGTGGAGGAGTCGCCCAGGGTCAACTGCGAGCTCAGCGCCTGCACATCGCGCTGGGCATAAAGTGCCCGGCTATGCCAGTTGCGGTTCACGTCGTTCCAGTCCAGTGAAGAATCGGAACGAAAACGCCAGGCCCCCAGGTTCACCCCACTGTTCAAACCGAGAAAGTTCTGTGTGCCGCCTTGCTGAGCGGAGCTGTAGAAACTGCTGTAATTGTAGTTGAGCATCCCGGCAGTCACGCCTTGATCCCACTGCGACGGGTCAACATAACCTTGCACGCTGCGGCGCAGGTTCAATTGCGGCACGCTCAGATCCAGGCGCTGTTCGCCACTGTCAAAGTGTACGGAGGCGGAAGGGATACTGGCTTGCAGGTCGACACACGCCTGACGACTCTTCAGGTCGACACCTGGCAACTTGAGCAGGTCAACCCCCAGACGATCAAGCAGCGCGACGCTCAGACACGGCTCTGCACTTCGTTTGCCGGGCTTGACGCTGAAAACAACCTCTTCGCGACCGACCGGAATCTCGTTAAGAACGATGTCGACCAGGTAGGTACCAGGCAACACCAAGTTGCCATGGCTGAACTTGCTCAGGTCGGCAGCACCCGCCCCGCCTTGAAGAAACGAGGAGTCGAACTCGTACTCATCCTCAGCATACGCGCCTTGAGCAGTCACCAGACACAGGACGACCAGAACGGACGCTGAAACCAGACCGATGCTCTTGCCTGCATTGCGTCGAGCATTAAATGAGAGAGAATTAGTCTGCATGGGAACTCGTTTCAAAAGACAAAAGGGGTCCGACTCGCCGCTGCAAAACAGCAAGCGAAGTGCTTCGTTATTTATTTTTTAAACCAATGCGAATAACTACTTACTTAACAAAACCGTATGCTCTCGCGCTGCACCGTAGTCATCGATCGCCTGATACTTGACGCCGGTCGTTCCAGCGGGCACTGAACTCACAGGAACTTTCAGCGTGCCGCCGGGAGCGACCATGCCATCACTTACCGGCAAAGAAGTCTTGCCCGTGGACAACGCAATTTCAGTCATGGAGACGTAATATGAACTGGGGTTTGTACACTCCAGGGACCAGCCGGATTCTTTCTTCAGTAACGTCCACAGCAACTTTTTGGGGGCCTCACTTGAGTTTCCTTTGAGGTTGGCCGGCCGAAAGAACACTTTGACCCGGGTCCGCAAGGCGATCTGCATAATATTTTGGTCAGCGGACGTTGCGGCCTTGGGTGGAATCTCCAGCAAGTTCAGGTAAAACACAGACTCACGATCTTGCGGCAGCGCTTCTCCGGTGTACATCAAGCGCAAGGTTTGCCCTTTGCCCGGATCCACTCGGGTGATCGGCGGCATCAGGATAAAAGGCAACTTCATCAGGCTAGGGTCTTTTTTTACATCGCCGTCATCAATCCAGGATTGCACCACTAACGGTTTTTTACCTGCGTTGGTTAACTTGACACTGGTCTCTCTATCCTGCGCTTCGTAAACCACACGGGTATTGTTAAGCACAATAGAGGCATGAGCCGGCGACACCGAAGCAAAGCCGGAAACCAGCACACCAAGCGCCAAGCAACGCATTAAAGAGTGTTTCATATCGCCCTCTTGATCAAATGGGTGGCATAAGGGGAAGTTCCCCTTATGCACGGGCTGGTATTACGGATAGATAATGCTGTAAGTCACAGTGCTGTTGGCCGAACCCGCACCAGCAGCACCGTTGGCGTAGTAACCCACCAGGTAATTCAGGGTCGCGCCGCTATTAGCGATCGTGGCACCTTTATCGCTGGTGTTATCACCAATCTTGATTACCGAATTGTCGTAGTTACGCAGTTGCAACTGAACGTTGGCGGCCTTATCGGCATCGGGACCTGTCAAATTCAGGCGACCGGTCGACAGATCAGTGTTCGGACCCGGCTCAAAACCTGCTTGCACCACCTTACCGTCCAGACTAGCCGCGCAACTGCTCAACGTAATGCTGAAAGGCTTGAACCCGGCAGCCTGACCATCCGGCACCGCGCTGATTCCGAGCGAGTCCAGACCGACGCTGGCACTGCTAGTCACGGTACAAGTCTGATCGGTAAGTGCACCAGTGATGTTGATGGTGCCATCCGAAGCAAATACTGCCGCGGACATCAGGCTCGACGCGACAACAACTCCTGTCAGCGCGAAAGAATAAAATTTATTTCTCATAACATCCGTTTCCGTTTAAGTGGTGAATCACAGATTGATAAAAGATTATGTCTGGCGCCCCCTCGAAACACTTTGATTTCCGCATCAGACGAGACAAATTATGGAAGAATCGAGCACTTGAAGAAATTGCTTAAAGTCTTATTCGGAAGGCGCTTCAGATCTTGAATTTTAATGGGAATTGTCTTACCTCGCTGTCAATGCAAACCACAACGCAAATCTGCACATCTATAACAAGAGACAACAAACACAAATAGGACAACACCCCATATAAATATAGGACGACGTACAATTCTTCGTGACGAGCGATTAAGGCATTATTTTTTCACATCGAAAACTCAATACCTTATAGCGGCTCCCCAACGACTTAAAAGCACTGCGATCGCTAAGCGGGTCAATGGGGGGCGAGGTTTACATCGTGAAAACACGGAATGTCCTGCTGATCTCGAACAATGCCCTGCACCGTGAACAGCTGGCGCGCCGGCTCAACACGCTGGGGCCTGGCTGCCGTTGTGTGGCGACGACGGGCGAACAGGCACTGGCCGCGGTCCATGAACAGCGCTGGGACACCCTCATCTCGGATCTGGAGATGCCGGAGATAACCGGCTTGCAACTGATCGACGCATTGGCGGTGCTCGACACCGACACGCAACTGTTGCTCATCGGCAAACAATCGCCCTCCATCGTGAATGCCATCAAAGAGCACGCCCGGCAAAAAGGCGTAAGGATTATGCTGGTCAACAGCAACCTATTGGTACTGACGGACATCGAAAGGTGCTTTAGTGCGCACGCGTCTGCGCCCAATACTCGCGTCGAATCGGCGAAGCCACAGGCTCCAGCGCTAAATGCCGTCCGCCCGACGGAGTGCCTGGAGCAGATCGTTGCCTACTATCAGCCTCAGTTCCACGTGGCTAGCGGTGAACTGTACGGTGCCGAAGCACTCGCGCGCTGGGACCGCCAGGAACTGGGGATCCTCGGTCCCTTGCACCTGTTGCCCGTGTTGCGCTCGGTCAAACTGCGCGATGCGCTCTGGGAACGGATGCTTGGCCACGCCATGACCCTGCTCGAGCAGCTGCAAGGTACCGACCTGTGCATGGCTGTGAATGTCAGCGCCGATGTCGCCAACTCCGTGAGCTGGGCCGAAAGCGTTGCCCAACGGGTCGCGCAAACCCGGATCAACCCTTCACGCCTGACCATCGAGATCACCGAAGACACCGCAGAGCGCTTCGATGCCGGACTGGCCGGTGCCGTTAGTCAACTACGCCTGCGCGGCTTCAACTGTGCCATCGATGACTTCGGCACCGGTTTTTCTTCATTGCAACGCCTGGCGCTGACACCCTTCAGCAGTCTGAAGATCGATCAGCGTTTCGTGCGCCAGGCACGCTCAAGCAGCGTCGGCCACCAGATACTGGCCAACACCATCGCCATGGCGCATGACCTGGGCTTGAGCGTGACCGCCGAAGGCATTGAGACCGAGGCAGACTTCGAACGCATCAGCAAGCTGGGCGCTGATATTGCGCAAGGGTACTACTTTGCCAAGCCCATGCCTGCAGCTGAGTTCTTCAGGTATGCGCAAACACGGACGTCCCCTTTTGCATGGAACGCATGACCGCCAGTTCCAGAACAAGAGCTGTCGTGCCTATGCCTATACAGAGAGATATAGCAATGAAATGTTTTAAACAGCCATCCACGTCGAATGCCTGCCGACAGGTATTCATCACCCTTGGTACACTCCTTTCCTTGTCTATCATGGGCGAGGCGAATGCTGATTGCACTTTTGATCCCGGATATCCAGCCGCTACCTACAACCTTGCCCATTCTGCGAGTATCTCTGTGCCACGAGACACTCCAGACGGCACGGTAATTCATACAGACAATGCGAGAGTGCCTAGCAGAACTACCGTTAATTGTAGCTCCCCTGATTTCGAATTATCCGGCACTAAGAGCCTTGTAGGGATCCAGCCGCCTGATCTTCAGGAGAAAACCATCTTCCCCATCGGGACAACCGGACTCGGCTTTCGATGGAGTCTTTTAGCTAGAGGTGGTCAGCTTTATTTGGGGCCCTATGGCTATAAATATATAAGTAGTTTCAATCAATTTTCGAATACCTACTTTGAACTAATTAAAATCGGACCAATTAAAACGGGCACCGAAGTTCCGCCAGGAAATGTAGCGACATTTGCTATAGGATCGCTAAACCCTGTACTGACATTGAACCTCCCCCAAAAAATCGTGATCACCCAACCAAGCTGTACGACCCCGGACGTGACGGTCCCTATGGGCACTCAAAAAACCTCAGGCTTTAGCGGCATGAATAGCCGGCTGCGCCCTGTGCCATTCGCGATCAAACTTGACGCCTGTCCGACGGGGATAAACGCCGTCAAATACCGACTCGACCCGACCACCCCACTTCTCGACCAGACGGCATCCGTTGTGGCCTTGTCGGCCGACGCCACCGCCACCGGTGTTGGCGTACAAATACTCGACAACTTTGACAAAGCACTGCCCCTTGGGGCTGATCATGTATTTTTGAACTATTCACCCGCAGGCGGCAATTTTTCCATTCCGCTCAAGGCCGCTTACTACCAAACGGATAAATCCGTCAAAGGAGGCTCGGCCAATACCGCGTTAACCTTCACCATGACTTACGAGTGACCCAAGGTCGAGCGCCGATACCTGCACCCTGGATCGGCCACGATCCCCCTGTACTCTGCGTTATCGGACAAGGGCCACGAGCTAAAAGGTCTTTATTCCTGGGTCTTCAGAAAACCCAATGCCCCGACAAATCGGGGCATTGGGTTCTGGCCTTGGCAAACTGCGTTTTCACACAGCCTGAAACATGCCGGTCTTTTACTTATTGACGCTTAGAAAACATTGAGCGGGTAGTCGACGATCACCCGGTATTCATCGGTGTCGGTGTCCAGTGCACCATATCCGTTGCCACCACGGTTGGTGGCCCATTGCAGGCGTATCGCCAGATCCTTGGCCGTACCACCCTGCACCACATACTTGAGATCGACATCGCGTTCCCAGTGTTTGGCGTTTTTGCCCTCTGCGTTGTAGAAGTTCGCATAGCCACGGCTGTTCGGGTCGACCTTGTTCAAGTCCAGCGTGCCACGCGAATACGACACGGCCGAGGTCAGGCCTGGCACGCCGATACCGGCGAAATCATAGGCGTACTTGAGTTTCCACGAGCGCTCGTTCGGGCCGTTAAAGTCCGAATACTGCTGCGAGTTGTCGAGGAAGATGCTGTCGCCCTGGGAGATGTGGTCGAACGGCGTGTTGCCGTTCACCCGCTGATAAGCAGCGGTGACGCTGTGGTAACCGATACCCACGGTGAAGTGCAGGCTGTAGGTGTTGTTGTCGATCTTGCCGAGCAACGCGTCGCCAGTGTCCTGAGTGTGATAGTAGTGCAGGCCAGGGTTGAGGCTGATCAGTTCGTTGACCGCGTAGGTGTAGTCCAGGTCGTAGTAGTACTGGTTCCAGATGTCCTTGAGTTCGGACGCATAGAGGCTGCTGGTCAGGCTCGGAAGGCCGCTCCAGGCCACACCGGCCCAGTTCAGGTGCTGGCTTTTGTCGCCATCCGCCAGTGTGCCGTTGGACGTCCCGATACGCTGATGGCCGCTCTGGTTGTACAGCTTGGTGAAGCTGGCCTGGCCTCCGTCGATCAGCCAGCCGTCGAAGCTGTGGTTAGTCAGACTGACGCCGCGAAAGGTCTGCGGCAGCATGCGGCTCATGCCGCCAGCGATTACCGGATTGTTGAGAAACAGGTCACCGGCTTTCAGTTCAGTGTCCAGGGCGCGCATTTTCAGGGTGCCGCCGCCACTTGAGAACGAGCCCGGTGCTTTGCCGTTGCCATCACTGATCGGCAGGATGCTCGAACCGTCGGTGCCACCACCGCCGTCGAGTTTGAGCCCGAGCATGGCGTTGGCATCCACGCCAAAACCGAGCGTGCCCTGGGTGTAACCCGATTCGAAGATACCGATGAGACCCTGGCCCCATTCGATGTTGTCGTCGGTATGCTGCTGACGGTTGCGATTCATGTAGTAGTTGCGGGCGTTGAGGTTGAAGTATGCGCCTTCAACGAAACCTTCGTGGCTGGAGTCGTCGGCGGCCTGGGCATTTGCGGCCATTGTTACGGCCATTGCAATGAATAACGGACTGAGTTTGAGGGTAATACTCACGAGGGATACAACTCCTTTGGTTAATAACGACGTTGTTATTTTAAATAGGAGTCCACAGCGCCTGTATAAATTTAGGGTAAAGAAAAATGCCCGTATCGCAAAATACGGGCATTGATCTAACGATAGTGAAGGATGAACGATCTAATTGAGCAATGTCGTCAACTGGGTAAGAGCGGCAGGCACTGCGCCAGGAGAACCCACCATACTGGAGTCAGTGAAGTATTTATCATTCACCACAAAACTGGGCACCGCTCGAATTTCATAACGAAGTGCAAGCATATTGCCTTGGATCATCCGGCTTTTAACCGCAAATGAATTGATTTTCTGGTCGACATCCTCTCTTGCTACACCAAGCCCCACAAAAAAATCAGCGATGGCCTCATCAGGCTCCAGCTTCCCGCCGTGACTCGCCAGTTCAAATAGCGCGTGATGCGTGACAGCTTGAAGATTGAGAACTTCACCAATATAAAATGCTTTGGCGTAGCCTTCCCATTGTTTGTTGCCAAACGTGACAGGAACCCGTGTCAAGACCACGCCATCTCCGGCCTCCGCAGCCCATTGGGTTATGCTCGGATCGAGTTGCCGACAGTGCGGACAGGCATACGAAAAAAACTCGAGCACTTTGGGCGATTGGCTCACCGGCTCATTAGTCACCGTATAGTTTTTTCCAGCCTGCAATGAAACAACTGAGTCAGCCATCCCCAGTGGAATATGAAATATCGCAGGCATCACTAAAGCCAACCAGAATTTACGCATAGAAGTACCTCACCTATTGGTGAATCGAAGTGTATTGGCGAGGGTCACTGCGCCAGAACAAAGTCCGCTAACTGTTTCAGCTCAGCCGGTTGCAAACCTGGAAATGGAGGCATCGGTATCTCGCCCCAACGTCCAGAACCACCATGGCTGATGTGGTCGATAACTTGTGAAATGGCCTGCGCATTGCCTTTGTAATGCATGGCAACATCATGATAGGCGGGGCCAACCACTTTTCGGTCAATAGCATGACAGCCTAAACAAGCGTTCTGATCCAGAAGGGTCTTCACATCTACAACCGCAGGTTTATCGACCGTATTTGACGCAACCTCTATTGCTTTGATCGCGGGTTTACTCTCAACAGCAGGTTTACCTGAATAGGTGGCGGCCAGGTATTCACCGACCAGACCCACATCACTCTCAGAAAGCGGAGCCCCATACGATTCTTTCATTTTTCTGGCCAGCCCTGTCCATTGCTTCTGGTTAAAACCGGGCGGTTGATACTCAATATAATCGGCCGAATGACAGATTCCACATTTCTGCTGAGCAACGACATAACCTGGTAAATCCGAGGGGCGCAGGACGATCGTTTCAGCAGGCAAGTTTATCGTCAATGGAGAGGCCACTGCGTAGATCGGAAGGGTACAAACTGCAAACAGCAACGCTTTATATTGCCCAAATACACGCTTCATACCGAACTCCTACACAACCGTGACGGGGGTGGTCTCAATATTGTTCTTTACGTAGATCGAGGGGTTCCACAGGGCTTTCACCGGTTGTTGCTCTCCCTGCCCGCCTTTGGCACGGACCTGCAACCCGACTTTTCCCTTTTCTCGAGGTTGCCACTGCAGCGTCCACTCGCGAAATGAGTAATTACCCAGGCTCTCGCCCAAAACGGCCAACTGCCAATGCCTTCCACCGTCTTCGGATACTTCAACTGACTGGATGCCATGCCCGCCGTCAAACGCAAAACCTTTCAACGTAACGGGTTCGTTGACGTTGACCTTATCGCCTGGCTGCAAACTGGTAATAAACGATCGTACTTTCAGCTTGCCTATCGGGCGGGTCTTGTCGGGCACTGTGCCTGGCGGTACACATTGGCAATCATTGTCAGGAACGCGGTAGGCCTTTTCCATGAAGTAGCCTTCGAAAGTATGGTCGATGACCTCGATCTCACTTAAATGCTTGACCCAATAAGTACCGAAGTAGCCGGGAACGATCAGCTTGATGGGATACCCGTTGAGAAAAGGGATATCAGTAGCGTTCATGGCCCAGGCAATCATGGGTTCATCACTGAGTGCCAGATCAATACCGAGTGCCTTGACGAACTCTGGAGTCGTCGGCAAGACCGGGTGGTCCAAGCCCCGAAAGGTGACTTGCTTGGCGCCCGCCTGGACTCCCGCATGCTCAAGTACGGCTTTCAACGGTATGCCCGTCCACCGTGCATTACCTACCGATCCGTTACCCAGCTGCGCACCAAACACTCGTGGTGACCCATAACCTCGGCTGTTACCAGAGCATTGGTTGACTGCCACTACCTCGACAGTTTTTCCCAATGCCTTGAGTTCGGACAGGCTTAAGGCAAGCGGCTTATCCACTAAGCCCTTGATCTGTAGTTGATAGTTATCTGCATCGATCGAAGCAGGAATATTGGCGAGGTGGTAGCGCACAAAGAATGCGTCATTGGGCGTCAGTACCGACTCGTTGAACACCGAAAACGGTGTTTCCAGATGCGGTGGGCGAGCAGTGATACGCATCAGGGGTCTTTTCTGCGGATAAGCCACCAACTCCCGGGTTCCGTTGGCAAAGTCCTGGGCCTCCGTTTCTGCCGCTTGGCTACGCAGCGGTTTAAACGCAAGCCCCGCAGCGACCAGACTCGCGCCCTGGAGAAAGACACGGCGTTTAATAGTGTTTCCGTTATCAGTGGACATAAGCTCTACACTCTCAACACGAAAAATGATCGGAGATTACAGTCTTTACTTTATTTTTCCGAAGCGATGCCAATGGCCAACTACGCACGCCTATGATTTATCAGATAGACAGCCAACCTCAGACTTGCACGTCTGAGGCAGCTATTGATGAGTTGACTATTTAGCTGAGGAGGCGATGCATGGCGAGACGAACAGATTCCCCCGATACGCGCCGGCAAGCGTCCTGGAAGCCACGATTAACCACATGACCACCAGCACAAGTACCAGGCATCCCCCAAAAACATTGAAAAAGACGGAATGCAACAGTGAACCCAGCTTGAGCGTAGTGAGTGCATAGACGCCTATTGGAAAGGTAAAGCCCCACCATCCCAGGTTAAAAGGAACACCGGCTTTGAAGTAGCGGACAGTGATCAAGACTGCCATTGTCATCCACCACAAACCCAGGCCCCAGAAAAGGATCCCGGAAATCAGGCCAATGCCTTGAGCAACCCCACCAATACCCTCCATCCCCTGCGCCGAAAAAATGGCGGGTGCGTCGGCGCCTATGACTAACATGCCCAGTGCGCCTGTACCGATAGGACCCAGCGACAACCAGCTGGATGCGGCCATGCTTTCATGGGGAAGTTTGTGCAACGCCATGCGCAACAGAAGGATGACCAGGATGCTCAACGCGACAGGAACCGAATAAGCCCACAGTACGTAGCTGGTGATCAACATAACGAATTGCGCGCCAGTGTCGATCAACTGCGGAGCCAACAATCCACCACTGGCAGCCGCCACTTCTGCTGCCACCACGGGCAGCAACCAGACGGCAGTCATTTGATCGATGCTGTGCTGTTGACGTGTGAACATCATGTAAGGGATCAGCACGCCACAGGCCAGCGCCATGGCGACATCGATCCACCACAGAGCTTCGGCAAGCGGTATGACGCCAGCCCCCCAACGAGGGACGCCGAACACCAAAAGACCATTGATAATAGTCGCCAGTCCCATCGGAATCGTGCCGAAGAACATCGATACCGTGGAGTGTCCGAAAATCTGCTTGGCCTCATCAAAAAACATGATCCACCGAGCCATATAAAGAACACTAAAGGTGCAGAACAGAACAATGTTCAACATCCAAAGCCCTTCAGCGATGGATCGCAGGCCGGGGATCGCTAACGGAAACTGAGCCAGGGCCAAGGCAAGGATACCGGTGCCCATGGTGGCTGCGAACCAGTTCGGCGTGAATTGTCGTATCGCCTCCTGTGGTCGGCTCAAATGGCTAAGGGGTTTGGCTCCCGCGTTTATCGCAGCGAGATCTCTAAGCGACATGGCAATCTTCCTGATGTATGGGTGAATGACCGTCTGTGCAGTCTAGGTGATTTCCTTATCGGCTTTTCGCCGTATTATCGGCATGCGTTATCGATTTTGCCGATAAGGGATTTTTTGTACGGGGTGGCTCTAATGCGATGTGCACGAAGCAAACCGCCGATTTTGACAGAGCGGGCTTTGAGTGGTGAATAGGCTGATTGGACAATGGCACCGGCAAATTGGTCATGCCTGGTCCTTACAAGATGATAATTTGGTGGCCCCGTACAACCCCACGACATGGAGATCGCCGCGTCCTATCTGGTGGGCAACTTGCGGCCACCACAAGTTCAGGCCAATTCATGTTAAAGCTGTCATTAATATCTACCTGTATGACTTGCGTATTAAGCGCTTCACAAAGTACACATTCAAACCTGAAAACGAGGTCGACTTGCCCCCCCAAGCAGACCTCATTGCCGCACCATATATTAACTTGAAATCACGCAAAGTCTTGGACTCGACGCACCTACTGATAGATTATAGCGCACCATTGGACCAGCCAATTTAGCGCTCTGTATTTTAATTTACCTGCGCCCCCATCTTTATCTCCTTAAGAAAGGGAGCTCCGCCTTAGAGCTTCTTTCTTTTTAGCTCCATTGCAACTTAGCATACTTTCACGAATACGACTCCTAATAAATGATGCTTCTCTCGGAGTCAATGGCTGTGTATTTTTCCATTTGAAATCAAGATTTTTAGCTCCAATCGAAGGTATCCACTCCTGTATGCCTCGAGGGGTTTCAATGAAGTCGGATTCCCGAACATGGTTTGCTTTTAGAGCTAACAGTTTATCTTCATTTGCCTTACTTTTCTCATATAGACCTGTCTGCAATCCACGCTCGAGCTCCCGGATTTCCTCATAACGCACATGCCCTTCACTTTTAGTTTTATAACTCTGCTCAGTATGCATTTGTATTTCGAATTTCGAAGATTGATCAGGCAGTAGAAAGTTCGCATTAATCCCTTTGTATGCTTGTGCCGGATAGAAAGTGTTTCT
This sequence comes from Pseudomonas farris, assembly GCF_019145235.1. GTDB lineage: Bacteria > Pseudomonadota > Gammaproteobacteria > Pseudomonadales > Pseudomonadaceae > Aquipseudomonas > Aquipseudomonas farris. The sequence goes on from NZ_JAHSTV010000010.1 coordinate 155,253, forward strand.
GATAATAGCGGGAGAGTAACCGGACTTTCGCAAGGTAAACAACGTTCTGAATACACCAGATACAAAATCCTGTTGCTGAGCTACTGAGACATCCTCCCCATTTTTACCATACGGGAAGCCAATGGTATAACGCAACACATCATTTACATCTTCGGGCTTTGCAATTTTAAGCTTTTCTGAAAGCGACTCAGGTGTTTTAAGTCGATACTCCAATCCATATAGCTCAGCGCCTAACTTTTCAGTTACATCCTTAAGCAATTGAGTAACTGCCGGCTCATAAACTTTCATTTTACCCACTAACTGCTCGGCAGACTCTCTGTAATTGGGGTGATCCATCGTTCGTGGCAGAGAAGCACCCTCAACCTCCTCCTGTATATCACTCAGCCCCGACAGAAACTTAGGGCGGCGCGCCCGATGAGCATGAGGATACCTTGATTCAAATGCTTTGTTCAACTTGTAACTCCTTACTGTTAATATATATTTATTGAGAATCGCACCTGCTATTACCTGTTGATAAGGCTGATCGGCCAGGGCAATTCGCACCATTGCATCTTTACAGCACCCTTTATGGTAGCCATATCACACGCCATACACTGATCAAACAAGCAACAAGCCCAACACCTCCCTTTTATTGCATACCACAATGGATCATCGACTTTCTAGAAAACACTTTATTACTTTTACTTCTTTCTATTTTTAGAATAGTTTCAGCCATACTTTACAACAAAATTTAATCACCCATAACAATAGGAAGACATCTGACCTCTTCAAGTTTATGACACTGCGAGAACCTGATTATCGACGTTATCAACAAACAACGCCCCCCCCTCCAGCTCACCAATAGCCTTAGCCTCTGCTTTCCAACCATCAATAACACTTTGGATCGCCGCCAAATTGGCACCCAACGCTACACCAGACAAAGTAATATCAAGATGCTGATCAGGCAGTTTGTCATCCGTAAAAGGCGTACCCACGCAGGTAATATTCACTTTTTTCAACTGCGCACGAGCCATATCATCCAGCGGACTCTTCGCATCCAATGCTGTGACCAAGGCATCCCAAACCACTACTCCGGCCTGCTGATAAAAATCAATACCGGGCTTTTGCGCCACCGTGGCAGATACGCTTTTCACCGGAGCCAATACCGGGCTGCGACTGGTCAACGCGATCGGCACAGTAACTTCATAGGTCAAGCACAATCGCGGTTTGTTACCCAGCGATTGCCAGAAGTTGCCCAGGCTATTCAGCTGTTCCGACGGTGGGATCACTCGTCCATAAAAGTCTGACAACCCCGGATAGGTGCGTGCATTGATCAAGGCGTTGAGTACATCATTCATGATCATGACGGCCTGGCTGTCCGCCAGGGTCGCGGGGGAGTCGCTGCTACTGCTCGCTTTCATTTCCCAATAAGTGATCAGGTAACGACAGCAAACATTAATACTCCCTGGCATTAGCATGCCATTTGATGGTGAGAATTGGCGCCCTACCCCGGTTCTTAGCGACAGGTCTTCATGCACATCATAAAGAAATACACTGACCGTTGGATGTGCCGGCGGCTCATTGGTGTCCGGCAGGGTAAAAACGATGTCTACTCCATCCGGCAAATACTCCGCCAACATTTCCCCAACGGTTTGGTTCACTTTGATTAGTGTCGTATCGGCAATACGTTTTTGGGGAAGGTCATCGTGCAAGTTAGTCATACAGAAACTCCAGATACGCGAAAGTTAGATTAACGGGACAAGACGAGACGGCCGATTTTTCCGAGCTCACGTTGCAAGGCTCGTTCGATGTGCTGCATGGCCACAGCCGGGGACTGTTCTTCTGCCGCCAACCAGCTGGCCAGCATGGCCACGTTGCGGATGTTGGCACCGGTGATATCTGCCCGCCGGGCAAGGGATGAGAAGTCGACATCTTCGGCCACTGGCGTTTCCGCCGGCCATATGGCACGCCACATCCGCTCGCGCAGGGCCTGATCCGGGAAAGGGAAACGCATGATAAAGGTCAGGCGCCGGCTGAAGGCATCATCCAGATGGCTACGGTTGTTGGTTGCCAGTACCACCAGGCCCGGATAACTTTCCAGGCGCTGCAACAGATAGGACACTTCGATATTGGCATGGCGATCCTTGGCATCCTTGGTTTCACTGCGTTTACCAAACAGTGCATCGGCTTCGTCAAAAAACAGCACACCGGCATCGGCTTCGGCACAATCGAAGATCCGCGACAGGTTTTTCTCGGTCTCACCGATGTATTTATTCATTACCGTGGAAAGGTCGACCTTGATCAGATCGACGCCCAGCGCCCCGGCCAACACCTCCGCTACCATGGTTTTCCCGGTACCGGAATCCCCATGGAACAGCGCGCTGATGCCGGTGCCATAGCCGACTTTACGGCCAAACCCCTGCCCCAACACCTGCTCTCGTTGGCGAATCGCCGCCAGCACTTCGTTGAGTTGCTGCTGCAGATCATCACTGATGATCAAGTCATCAAAACCACGTACCGGGGTAATACGTTTTGCCAGGTCGCCGAAATTCTGTTGCGAACGCAGCCCAAAGGCGTGATAGAGATCGGCATTGGAGAGCAATGCATTCTCCCCTCGCTGCAAGCAATAGGCCTGCGCCTCTTGCAGCACGGACACCAGGGTTTCCGAAGACGGATGGAAACGTTTTACCAGTCCCGCAACGTCAATGTCAGGCTGTTGCGGGATACCTTCCAATTGGCTGGCCAGCAAGGCGACCTGATCGGCAACCGCCGGTACTGGCATGGCGATCACGACCTGAGCCATCCCCTCCAGCCACATTAGTGACGCATGGGGTTCGGTCAGGCAAAAGATCTGCAGGTCAGTATAAGCAAGCTCTTCGCCCAACCATTTCATTAGCCGTGGATGTGCCGTGCTGAAATCCGCCAACGAACGCAGCAACAGGCATCCTGCATGTAGCCGCGTTTCGCGCAATGCCACGCTCACCACACGTTGGGCTTCTTCATCGTCTTCCGGTAACTGCGCCAAATCCAGCGCCAGTACACCTTTGCCCACGCTGCCAGCCGCGCGGGCGATCACCATCGCCCGCCCGCTACCTGGACGCCCTTGCAACTGCACCAGGGTTTTCTTCTCGGCGGTTCCGTCAGCACAATAGAGGGCCAGCCGTTGAGTCAACTGCGCAGACAGATCCGCCAACGTAGAGGGTGTCAGCCAGTTTGCACAGGAGCGCAGCGCAGTTGGAAAGGCCGAATGCCCGATCAACCAGGTGTAAATCTCGGTCGCCGGATGAAGCAACGCATTACCCCAATGCTCTCCGTCACGCTGTTTGAACGTCAACAGCTGATATTTCAGCAAAGGTGCCTGTGGTAACAGACAGGTCTGTTGCGCGGCCTTTTCGACTACGCCCGGGCACAAGATGTTTAAGGCAAAGTCCACCGTCATTGATTTTTTCTGGTTGCTCTCCTGCATATAAGCAAACAGCAGTGAGTAACGGCTATCAAACAACGGTAACAGGCAGAGCAACAGCACGTCCCGTTCAAAATCAGTCAAACCAAAACGGCTGATCAATTGGCCCAGACGACTGCGCGAGTCAATATGCTCAGCGTCACCCGAAAGTTGCTGACCAGATTGTTCCAGGGCCCAGAAAGGAATACCCATTCGGTGCGTGGCCAGGCGTTCTACTTCCTCCGGGGAAAGCGCCAGCCCCTGGAGTTCTTCTTCAGGTTCGATAAAGCGTTGTTGCAAAGTTTGCAACTGCTTTTGTACCAGTAGATCCAGCCGCTCGAAGTGGGCCAAGAGTAGAAGTAGATCTTCATCCTGGCGTAATTCAGGCGACAGCTCGTCACAAAGACGGAGCGCATTATGCTGTTTTGGCATGCAGACTCTTCTTTACTGATGATTGGAATATCGCCGGGTAAAACACCCGACATGGGTGAATAATTAGTTAAGTAGCAGCAGGCAACCACTTCACCTGCAGAGGCTTTTCCATCCAGGGGAAGTGGATAAAGTCCAGTGCCCAAGGCAGTTGCGATAGTAAAAAGTCACAGGCATCCGCCTCTACCGACAGTTGCCAGCCCGACTTGGTTTGTATCAATTGCCCCGGTCTTTGTAGAAACAGGCTGCGTAGATCATTGACCTGACAGCGATGCAAACCGGGTAACTGCGCTGGAATAGCCGCCAGCCAGTCCAGCAACTGTTCACTCACCTTCGGTTCTGGCGAGGACCAGGGCACGAGTGGTGATTCCAACGGCAACCCGCACAGCAGCTTGCCCAATGGGGTACGCCACTCCGCCATGGTTTCATCCCCCCAGATCAACCCATCCAGCCAGCACACCGCCTCCAATTGAGCCTGTGGGCTGCTGAATTGCTGTTCCTCGAGCAGACCCAACTGACGCAATAGCCCAGGCAATAGCGGCCACAGCAGTACCAGACCAGCATTGGCGACCGACAGCGGTTCCTGCTCCGATAATGAGGCGCTTGAACCCGTTGGCACCGACGGTCCTGTGTACTCACGCCCTTCTCTCTGCCAATCGCCTTCTTCCTTCTGGGCGTCCTGTTTGGCGTCCTCTGTGTGCGATTGAAGTCCGTTCAGTTGGCCGACATCCATTGCAGGATCCAGGGAATCCTCCTCTGACCGCTCGGGTGCTGAAGCTTGAGGTTTGCGTTTTGCTACCTCGTCTTGTGGAGTGACATCCCCCATTTGTTGTTGCCAACGAGTAAAGTCTGGCTCGGTTAACTCCGATACTAATAACTGCTGCACTACCGGTTGTTGCCAGAATGGCTGCAACCAAGGTAACAGCGCCGCAGGCAGTGGCAGATGGCTGAACAACACCAACAACCAGGGCGCCACCTCTGGCAACAGATTACTGTCCAGCACCAGAGATGATGGGGCAGGCAAAGCCCCTGTCGATGATTGCCGACAAACCCATAGGCTACTGAGCAGTAAGCAAAGCTCTAAGGCTGGTTTGTCTGCCGGTGGCGTCAACTCTGGCTTATCGTCCAGAAATAAACAGCAAATAGCCTGTGAACTCGCAGTACTAAAGGTTTGTAGCAATCTTTGGCGTGGCATCGTCTGTAAACAGTACTGTGCCAGAATTTTCCGCTGCTCAATTGATGAGGCTGCCAGATGCGAGCGCAACCAGTTATCCGCACCATCAGACGCATTCCACTCAGCCATCAATGCCTGATGCGGGAGCGCCAAACAACCCCATTTTAGATAGTGAAACAGGGGGGCCAGCCCTAATTCCTCCTGAGCTACAGGCAACGCTGCATCCGTCGTAGGTTGATGAGTAGCTCCCTCCTTATAAGCGGGGTTGATAAATGAAGGATGTAGCTGCAAGTCCGTTTTCCCTTGAAGATGAGCAGCAGTAGTGCCCTGCTGGATACATAGCGACTCCCCAGCAACGGCAATTGGTACCGCGGTCAATAGCGCTGTCAGTTGCTCCTCTAATTGCGTCAGTAGTCGCTGTGTTAATACTGCCTCGAACTGCACCATCGGAATGTCCCCCGCATCAATGACCAGCCGTTCAATAGACAAGGTACTATTGATCGACATAGGCATCTTATTGAATAGGCGAAGTACATCTTCCGACAGATGATAGTTAAATAGATCACTACAGCGCTGTTGAATATTAGCAACGCCCCACTCAAGAACCTCAAGAATAAACTCAATTCTTTTTACAGTACCCATAGCAAAACTTCAAACCATAGTTACATTTTCATTATGTAAGGAAGTGGATATTGATGACCCGACGACGAACCACATTCTACAGGTATAAAATTAACACCATCATACCTATGCTTATCTGTCATATCCACACCACCACTTATGATGCACCCTGTAAGGTCTGGAGTACCATTCTCCCCATTACAAAACGCCCAACCTTCAGGTACTTTGCCACCAAAAAATGGCACCACCGTTCCTTTAGGGATAATCAAATTAGCAAGCTTTTTCATAAAGTCTGTTGATAGATCGACACTCACCCCGTTACCGTCCACTTTAATGCCGGAACCAGGTTTGACGCCGATCTTGGCTCCTATACCTCCACACTGAAGTCCGCCGCTACCATCAACCTGAATATCGATATTGCCGTTTGGTCCGTACGCCCAGCCAATCCCTTGCCTTAAATCCAACTCCTTATCAGAAAATTGAAAAGCTTTAGCATTAAACTTTACCGACACCCCATCCTTATCCACCTTAATACCGGAGCCAGGATTGATACAAAGTTTACTCCCCGCCCCACTCCCCAAAATAATCCCATAGTTGTCATCAACCTGAACATCAAGTTCCCCATCCTGGCTAAACTTCAAGCCAGCCCCCCCAACAATGGCCAATCCATTACCATCAACCACAAGACCAGCCTTGTCATTAACCTTAACAGCCACCCCATCCTTATCCACATTGATACCCGCATCGGTCTTGGCCTTGACTTCCAACTTCCCATCAGAATTCACCACCATACCATTACCGGCATCATTATCTGGCTGATCAGGACTCAACCCCACAGCCCTACGGCCAACATCGGCAATATTAATCAGGGTTTTAAAGTCCATCTCAAGCGGAATGGACTGCTCTTTAAATTTACTGATGAGCTCTTCTACCTTTGGCCCAACAGCCTCAGCATTTGCCGCTTGCACAGTGGGGGTCTTTTCATTAGCCACAGATCTTACTCCAGTCATTTACTTTACTAAAAACATAGCGAGGCAATCACGCCAATACAAATCGCGGCGCAACCATTCGCAAAAAATTATCAACAACAGCAACAAAATAACAGTGAAAAATAAAAACTAATAAACCGCTCAAGTATTAATTTCAATTTTTCGGCACATAGAACAACTCTTCTTTCGATATGTACTCTGGATTCCAGTCCGGCGTCGTTGCTTTATTCTGTTGATCAGCCGTGGCAATGCGCATATGTCTGATACCATCCAGTACGCCCGGTGTTCTTCCCAGGGTCAATTGCTTTAGCAATTGGTAAGAACGATCTCCCAATGGCGCCCCATCGTGCTGCCACCCCTGATAGGCTAATCCGAACTGATTAAAAGCAGTGTCATCCAACCAATGGACCAGTGCGGATATATGGCAGGGAATTTCCTCCAAAATACACTGTTTGATCCATGCTTCCGTGGTCTTGGCATCCTTGAGATCCGCTAAAAGGCTACGTCGGAATACCAAACTGACCATGAAGGAGAAACGGTCACTGATAGTTTTACCCTGGTCATCGATATACCAACGGTAACTCTCCTCCTTCTCAGGAAGCGTACTGCCGTCTTGAGCTTTAATGACAAAACTGCCATTAATCCAGTCTCTCGACACCACCTGTGCATGGATAATAGTTTTATCATCGCCCAGCTGCAGTGAAGAGTTCGGAGAAATGTTGCGACGAATCGTAATCCGGTCATCCTGCTGCAACATAACCGGATAAGGGGCATCGTACGTCGCCACGATACGCTTCTCACCGTTTAGGAAATTCCCCGTATCAGTATCATAATGCAACGGATACCACATATCGTGCAGCCAGACATTGCTGTTTTTCCAGCGCAATGTACCTGCATTCATTGCGTCAATAAGCTTCTGTAGATTACGTGACAGTTGTGCATTGTCCTGAATACTACAGGTCAAGATCGTTCCCGCACTGTCAATTTCCTTCACCATGACGGTTGCGAGGATGTAATCATTCTCCGGCCCACCGCTGTCTTTAATGATCAAGTCAATCAATACCCCGACATGCAAGGGATAATCCGTCACATCGACTGTCAGCAGTAAATTTTCAGTCTTGTCATCCGTTTTGGCAGCCGTTGGTGTTTGCTCAGTATTGTAGTGTTCATCCGGCAGCGCCGGTAATAGCGCCCGATGCTCTACCAGGTAAAACGGCAACTTATCCAACGCGGGGGACTGAGCAAACAGCTCACTGCCAATCCCGATACGGGCAGCAATTCGCTTTTGTAACGCCGAAACCGCCTGAATCTGGATATTGCTACGCTGATACCCAAGATCAGCATGTTGACGCAAATAACCGCGCTGCACATCTAAAAATTTATCCAGCAGCCCCGAAAGAATTCGTGGCGCACGCTGGCTGCCAAAATAACCCAGGAGATGGTCAATAATCGCCAGTTCTTTATTATCTAGTTTGTAGTCTTTCAGCGCCAATAACAATTCAGCTTTATAGTCTTGATGAACCTTATCGGACTGACTATTTTCAGCAAACGGCCATTGCTCACCCCAGACAGGGGTAGAGTGGGAGCGATCAAACGCCAGTAGGTCTGGTAGCAATGCCAATTGCTGGCAACCATTGGCCAACGCTTGCTCAAACGGCAATAGAAACTGGTGGAGCTGTTTCTGTACCTCTGTAGGTACCGACTGCTGCAAACCATAGCATGGCGGTAAGCGCTTGCTAAGGGTATGAAAATCCTCTGGTTTACGGTTACGACCATAGTCCATCACCACCGGCTGCTCAACGATCAGTGCCGAAGGCTTGATAAACTCCCTGATCTCATCTTCTGTTGCAGAACAACGCTGCCCATACTTAATCAACTGAATATCAGAGCTCTCCGCCAATGCGGCGATAGGGTCACTCCCCCACAGTTGAGGATAGGTGTATGAAGCGCTTGAAGTCCACGTCCAGTTATCTGCCATATCTCCGCGAAAAGTAGTAATGCTTTTCACACCACTGATGCTTAGCCACTTGTTCACTAGAACACCGAAGTCCACCGTGATCTCGCTACGATAGTCTAATTTCGGTGGCAGTTGGGTAATCCACCCATGTGTTAGCTGGGTTCCCTGATAGATCGCCTCATTAGTCAACCCTTGCGCAACCAAATTAGCCGCGGAATCACGTACCGCCATCGGGCTGATGAAGTTTTCAGCCAGAGTATAGAGCTCGGCCAATACCCGAGCCGGGTTGGTACAATCATCTTCCAGTTCAATGCTGCTCTTAATATTGATAGCTTGTGCCGTGACCCAGGTAATGTTCCGTACCGCTTCACACATATTACGATGGGTATCAAGGAATTGGGTTAGAGCCCGTTGCGCCTTAGTTTTTTCAGCACCTCGAGCCAACTCCACGTAAAGATGGTAGCCTCCCTTCAGGGTCAGCGGAGCCAGCTGGCCATCATTGCCTGACTTAGCAAAGGTGAACTCCCGCTTTTCAGAGGCGGGGTCATACCAGTACTGATACTGTTCCGCTTCACTTTCAGGTGTCAGTTGCACATTACGAAAATAGAAGCCACCTGGCGCTTCTCCATCATCGCAGCTGTGCAAATCCAACAGCGCACGGCGGTAGTCATCTACCGTAACAGGCCCGCAGGTCAACACACGATGTGGCCCGAATTGCGCCGGGAATATCCCCTCCCCCTGACGATCAACCGCAGGGGTCAATAAATCCACCAGCGGCAACGTGTGACGATAGGCGAGGTCGGAAGTGCCGTAACAAAAGTCCTGCAACAGGGTCACACCTGGATCTTGCTCACCTTTATCGGTCCACACCTGCCCCGCATAATGGTCGATGGCTTCCATACCCTGCTCCAGCAGGGTATCGAAGTGGATAAGATCTCGTACCTTCGCAGGCAACATGCTGTTATTGTTCATAAAAATCCTTATTGATGACTTGCACCTGGCAAAGTCAGAATCAGTACTTGCGTATCGGTACTGACCACCGAAGCGCTTTGACCATCAAGGGTCAGGCGATCCACACGCTCGACCATGGGTAATTGCTGAATAAACGCCACCATGGCGTAGTAATCCAGTTCGGCTCCAGCGATGGCACTGCTCTGTCCATCCCCCCCCCATGGCATGTACTTGCGCTCCAATGCCTGCCTTAGCAGACACAGGGCATAAGCCTGATTAGTGCCCGGGGTAAACTCCACGACATATGTCACCGGCACATCCCTGTAGTCAGGATTGACCACACTGATATCTACCCAAGGGCTGCTCAGCTCTTTCAGGTAGTCCTGCATCGCGGTTAAACGCGCCGGGGCGAATTTCGGCCGCAACGCATCGTTATTGTCCTGTTCGCCATTGGCAGGAATCACGATCAGCTGTTGCGTGCAACGAGCAGGCAAGCTGGATAACTGCTCAGACAATGGAATGTGCACATAGCCGATTTCGGGATAACGCTCACTCAGCAACGCCACCATATCGGACCAGGTCTGCGCCCGCCCCCGATGGGTCAATTGCCGGGCTACCCGTGGCAGAAACTCCGCTTCAGACTCAGGTGCGCGCCCACCTTGCGATGGCCAGGGCTGTTCAACCTGCGCCAATCCATTGAGCCTTTGTACTGGCCGGCGAACAGTACCCGCAGGCAGAGGCTGGATAAAATGGCTGTTACTCAACGACTCACCGTTAATCAAGGTTGCCGTCACCGCATTGGTTCGCAGCCCTTTCAAACGGGGGTAAGCGCAAATGGATGCATCAGCCCCGGGGGCTTGAGCAGGTGGTGTCACCACTGCGCGGATCCAGTAACGCCCAGCAGGCATTTGGGCGCCCTGCGCGGCGTCGGCCGGCAGTGACGCAGACCACAAGCCCGAGGTGAATAGCCCGCCCGTGTTATCCTTTACCGTCGCATCCAGAGACTGCCAGCTGTTGCCCTGATCAAGGTATTGCCACCTCATATTCAGTGCCTGCGGGCTTTGCAACTGCCAATGCAAACTCAGCTCCTGTCCCGGTTCGATATCGCTGAAGCCCAGGTACAATTGAGGATTTACATCATCGGCTACCGTAGCGCTGACTTGCGATTCCAGTCCATAACCAAAGGGGCTCAACAGATATTGTTCTTTGACCTCGGTGTCTGCTCCGCTGTAGCTGATGGCCAGTGATCTAACCTTCGGGGTATAGGGTGGGTTCAAGTCTGGCTTCGTCGGCAAGAGTTCCCAATACTTCTGGTGCAGAAAATCATGGCCGCTGAGTTCCAGATGTAACCAGTTTTGCCAGTCTTGTGGGTCAACACTTTTCGAGAGTGAACAGGAAAGGTCCTCCACTGTAAGTGTAATAGGTACGGCGACCGGAGGTTCTTCACTGTTGCCAGAAAACAACACGGTACTGTGTTTCTCACCAGTAATAAAAGGCGAGGTCACTTTGAAGGCGTTATTGTCGATGTGATCTACACCATAGCCCTCGTACCATTCACTAAACGAGTTCGCCGGTAGATCCAGCCATTCGGGTGTCAGGGTAATCGTCAGTTCCTGTGGCTTGTTGCACCAGTCCGCAGCCACCAGGTTAAATCCGCTCCCCAACACTGGGCTATGACCGAACGGATAACTGGTAACGGACAGTTTTTCCACGCCGTCATCGGTGCTGTACATCACCTGAGTAAGACCAGACACATCCACCTTAAGCGCTGTCACTTCAGGCACTGGTTTGCCATCGGTTCGGCTCAGTTTCAGTAACGGCATGGCAGAGGTAAAACCGTCCAGCCCGCCAGGGGGGGTGATTGCTCCTTTCGCGGCAGACAACTTCAGAGTGAGCGATGTGCCGTCTCCTTTACTGATATCAAGTGCCAGCCACTGCCCTGTGCCACTGATACCCGCTGTAATTGCCTTGATATCGTCATCAGTCACTGCTGTTTGCAATGTCACAGTGATGGTGCGATCCCCGCCAGACATGGCCAACAGCTCGGAACCCACCACCCGCCCGGTCACCACCGACTGCTCCTCGCCACCTGAATGGGTAAACAGACGAACTCCGTTTTCTGGCCACAGCACCTTATTTTGCTGGTCAAAAAGCACACGAGACGTGCGAGGCGAGCTGTCGGAGTTAGCCGGCTGGCACCAACGCAGGTCACTCCAGCGCCCCTGATTTCCCAACATGGCGTTATCCAGCGCGTACTGCACAGGGTTACCCTGGCTGTCCTGCCCGGCATCCATTAACGTTCCTGCCGGCAACAGCAACTCACGAGTGCCTTTCTCCAACTGGCAGGCCAATGCCACTTGATCTGGTACCATCCCTCGTTCTTTCAACCCTAACAAGCCGCGATAGTAAAGTTGTCGGTGCATACCCGGCAGGCGGTTCAATAGCGCTTTAGGCGTTTCCAACAGACGATAAAAAGCCAGCAGCAGCGCCTGGTGCGGCGCCAGTGAACCATCGGCCAACCCAGGTTGACGATAAATTGCAGCCAGCCGTTCCGCGTTAACCGGAGACAGAAAAACAGCATCCCAATTTTTGTCCTTATCAAATGGAATCTGCTGACTATAGTCCTTAAGGAGTTTCAGCAGATCTTCGACAGTCCGGTCATCCAGGGTAAAGCCATTGTCCGATGGTGCATCAGATGCGGTTTTATGAAAGATACTCAAATCAGACATGATAAATATCCCTTATCCAGCAGTAGCAAATGATTGTTTAGGGATAAAACGCCCTTTCCCCATACTGGGCGCAGGCACATCCGGCCCCTGATTAGTGCTGACTGCCAATTGCGTTGGGGTAAAGCGAGCAATAAATTGTTGTCCCTTTAATAGTAATGCTGCACCGCTTGCGCAACGACGTGCCTGTTGATCGCGGCCCAGTGCAGCGATAGTCAGCAACCCCATGCCTGGGCTATAACCGGGAATCTGATACTGCGCGAAAACCTGAACTTTTTTCTCATCCCCCAAAATGCACATTTTCTGTTGGTTAATACTGGCCTGACCGGAGCCACTGATAATGGCCGGCCCCGTCACCGTAACCTGGCGATTACCGAACATCGGATCAAACTGTAGTTGGTCCCCATTAACAATAATAATATCGCTCATACCACCCTCACACCCCTGCCATCAGCGATATCCAACTGCCCTTTGAACTGCTGAACAATATCGCTGCCGCGCAGTCGATAAATGACCTGTACCTGCAATAAACTTTGGTGTTGCGGGTTCTGTGCAACGCGTACGTTATCGAGAGCTGCCCGCGGCTCATAACGCAGAATCGCGTCACCAATGCATGTTTTTACCTGCGCCAATAGTTCTTCCCGAATATTGGAAAACATGTAGGTTTGCAAATCACAACCGTAGTCCGAACGCATAATGCGCTCCCCCGGCTGGGTACTGAAAAGAACATGCAAACTCTGATGAACACTCACTTGGCCTTCTGCCATTTTTACCTCACCCTGCGGGGTGAAATTGGGTGGAAATGCCCAGCCACGACCATAAACCTGCGTGAGATTATTATTCATTTTCACCTCCGATAATCGATTACCAAAAATCCTGGCGGCCGGTTAGTTAGTAAGATCCACTAAGATCCACTGCACCCTTGACTTGTACACCCTTCTTACCTTCAATATTAACTTCTTGCTTGGCATTCAACTTTAGGTTTTGCACCGAGATCGTTACATCCTGATCACTGACCAGCTGCATACCTTTATGCAGGGTCATAGCGTCGTTACTCACTTGCAGAGTGGCGCTGCCTTTCTGACTATCAAACATTAACTGATGTTTATTATCGCCTTGGCCGAACACCAAACCCTTTTGGTTGTTTTCTGTACTGGGCGGGAACGGCGGCAGATTCTTCGGGTTGTGCATTGCCCCGAGGATTACCGGATAACAAGGATCGTCGGCAAAGAACCCCACAACGACTTCATCCCCCTCTTCAGGGTAGAAGCACAACCCGCTCTCTTTACTGGCATAAGGTGCGGCAAACCGCGCCCAGAGTGGCGTTTTGTCTTGCAACGCAGGGACTTTGACCCGTAGTCGATTGAGCTTGGCCGGATCCTCTAGGTAGCTATCCACCACACCGACAAGTACACCTGTTACCTTGGGGACTACCCCTGCATCTACATCTAGCGACAGCGACTGGCCAATCTGCAACGTGGTGCGCCAGTGCTTCTTAGTGATGTCGTGCTGTACTCCTGTGATTAATGCTAAACCATCAAAAGAATGGCCGAATCCTGACAAAGCCAAGGTTTGGCCTAACTGGTATTTAGCGTCACCCTCTACTGTAAAACGTCCATGAATACTCGCAGCCTGCTGCGCCAACCAACGAGCATTTGCCAGTGCAACTTGTTCTTCAGTCGCCAGCGGCTGGCTATTGGCCAACGACCAGATGCTGCTGTTCAGCGCTACCAACTTCCTGGGATCCAGCGCTTCACGCCCGATCGACAGCGAAGCCGGTGTAGCGCTATGAGACATCGCCTGTGCCTGCAAATCCCAGGCGGAGACGGCCAATTGCTTGGGTTGCTCTTCACAGGAAAAATGCCACTCACCCTCCTCGACGCCCACCCCTTCTTTGCTGCCAATATTGAAGAGCGTGTGATCCGCTTGCCCGGCCAATGCAGGTTTCGTCACGCTGAAGCCATCGACGCCATCCAGTTCGGGTACCAGCCAAACACGGTTAGCACGCAAGCGGGTGACGATGAATTTCCAATCAGAACAACCAAACTGCACCATCTGCGGGTGAGTAGCGTCGACCCCCTCCAGCTTTTTGATATTGATACCTTGAGCCGAACACAACTCACGTAGAATTGCCTCTTCTTTGGTATCCATAAAAACCTGGCTACGTAAGGAAGCGGTCAATCGTTGTAGAGGGTGTTTAATCGTCAGCGTTAGTTCTGAACTACCTTTTTGCAGGCGCATCGACTGTTGCGTCAAAATACCGCGGAACAAAGTTGGGCCCGACTTGATACCTATGCGAAACTCACTACCCGGTCTGCAGAGTGATGCTTCCTTTTGTACTTCGCCCTGCAAGCGCGGCTTATCCGTACCTAACACCAGCCTGGCACTTGGAATCAGATTTACTTCTGCCTGGATGTCTACCCAGACTGGCTTGAGTAGGGATAATTGTTTCCCACCCACCCACAGCTCCAGCTTCGAAAGCGCCGTACTCATGATACCTCTCCCTGGTTCACCACCAATGTTCCCCCAGGCTGAGTGTCATCCAGATTATCCAGGCCATTGGTCACGGCCAAGGCCAGATAATCCACCGCGCTGGCAGCAGCAATCAGCGCCAACGGGCTGACATCTGGCACGGTGACTACATTCATTTCCGACGAGGGATTGAATGATAGTTGCTGTGCTTCCAGGCTTTCATCCGCCGTCAACGATAACGTCGCTTTAGCCCGTAGCGGAGTGGCATCACGATCAAATAGGGTGTAACCCACCACTAAATTGGCCATACGCCCGGCAAAATAACCATTGCCATTCCAACTCATCTTGCCCCATTTAACCTGCAAGAATCGGGGTTCGTTACCGGTGCTGTCTACTTCGCAGCACAACGAGCGCAACTTAGCCAGCTGATTGTCCAGTGATGCGTTATTCCCTGGCAAGCGAGCATCAAACAACAGCTCCAGACTCAACCGCCCCGGACGGGTCTTTCGGTAACTACTGATACTCACATCGGAGTTAATAAATGAGTTTTCAGTAAAGTCCGTGTAATAACTTAGCTGGATGCTTGCGGGGTTATACATCGCCTTGATTTCCCCTACTCTCCTTTTCATCTCCCTATCGCTAAAAGCAGTGATGGTGAGTTTTGCCAGTCCCACATCCAAGAGTCCCATTAGCGCCTCCCCTGCTCGCTGCGAAGTTTTTCCAGCACCGCTCGAGTGATTTCGGCCACCAATCGAGCCCGCTCCGGGTGCCCCAGCTGGGGTAAGGTTGCTACCAGTGGAGTTGTCGTGCTTTCAGGCGAGGTAACCCGGGCCTGGATCACTAATTCTCTGATTTCGATGGTCATGCTTTTACCCCCAACCAGTGCATATCCCGGTAACGTAGTTCCAGGGTATTGAGCAAAATACTATTGCTGTTGGCGTCCAGATTGCTGGTACTCCATTTCACCGGTAACGCTTTACTGATCGTCCAGCTACACACCGGTAATGAAAGGTGATTCATCAGCATCACAACAACATTGCAATAATTCACCGAGGCGCCACTGAGCACTGAATCAAAATTCAAGGTGAGAGGGCTAACCGCCATCACTCCCCGCTGTAGAACTAACGATCCGTGCTGAATATTTTCCGGCAGATAAAGGTTTCCGTTGTTGTCACCACCTTCGCGATAAGTGCTGACATTCAACTGGCGGCTCAAACCTGAAATCTGCTGAAAATAAATATCCACCGGACTGGGGATAATACCGCCAAAGAAAAAGGTCGCCATAAAGCGGTGCGATACAGAAGGCTCGAATAACTCGGACGCAATACTCATCAGAACACCCCTCTGTTCAACACCAAGGCCCCTTGCCCGGTATTACTCTCACTGGTGGTAAATTGCAGGTTGAGCTCAATAAACTCAGCAGGCGATAGCAGCGCCAGAGAAATACGCATGATCAATCGACCCGCGCTGACATCCTCATGAGTCATCGTCTCATCCAACCCCAACGCCAACTTGAATGCCTCGCTTTCCTGCTGACCAAATAATCCACCTTGTCGCCATAGTTCACGAAGCCAAGCCGTTGCCTGCCCCTTAAGCTTCAACCAGGTAATTTCATTATTCGGTTCAAACACTACAAAACGTGCAATTTCACTCAGGCTGGACTCAATATAAGAAACCAATCGGCGGCGTTGAATATAAATCCATGGAAAACTTTCCCCGGCGTTCGCATTACACAAAGTACGAGATCCCCATACCCGTACACCGCGGCCGGGAAAACTACGGATCACATTCAGCGAGGTGCCTGAACTATCAAACAACGACAAGCCCTCCTGATAGGGGTGAGTGGGTTTGACCACTTCAGTCAGTACCACGTTGGCAGGCGCAGTCCAAACACCATATTCCCGATCGGTTTGTTGAAATACCGCTGCGATCGCTGCCGAAGGTGGAACATTGACCCGTTGATTATCCTCTGCAATATATGAGGTCGTTAAGTGAGGCCAATAGGCTGCACCGGACATACACTGACGAGCATCCCATTTACTACTGGTATCCAGACACTTTTTCGCCTCGGTGACATTATCAGGGGTATCCAGTACGGCAAACAGGCCACGGCGGCGTTGGCAAATCTGCAGCAGAGCCTGCCAGCCTTGTGACCAGTTATCTGCCGCTGAGACGCCTTCACCCAACAACACCAAGTCCGGCATCGCCACCAGGGTAATCTGCGATTCAGCGACAATCAGCTGCGTCACGGTATCGGCCTTCAGAGCAGCCATCAGTTGTGAATTATCAATCACATCATAAGTGCCGAGACACAAGATAAAGCAGGCGCCGCCACCATTATCAAAATAATGTTGTAGCGAATAGTACAACGTCGCCTTTACAACTGGAGAAATACGGTTATCTGGCCCACCCAACTGCCGCTGATAGTCAGCCCAATCAGAAATGCAATAGAGCGTATTCGCCGTACCCTCTTTTCGCAATAACGATAAATACAGTACCGCCGTGGAGTTCCGATTCAGCTTGGCCAAATGGCATATCAGAGAACTGAACACCAGGAAAAATTCATCTCCGTCACAATCACACCATACATTGTGGAAAATAGCACCCGCAGGTGCTATTTCATTTCATAGAGATAAACTTTATTGGCCAACGTTCTGGGTAAACTGCAGAATAATGAACTCTGCCGGGCGTACCGCGGCCATACCGACTTTGACAATCATCTTGCCTTGCTTGATATCATCATCGCTCATGGTGACGTCTTTACCAATCTGAACAAAGTAAGCTTCGCTGGCTTTGCTACCAGACAACGCTCCCTGTTGCCACAAGCCATACAGATAGTGGTCAATTGCACTACGCACTGCTTCCCAGGTTGGCTGACTGTTTGGCTCAAACACCGCGAACTGCATGGCGCGTTTAACATCACGTTCGACACTGTTAAACAGACGACGCACAGGGACATAGCTGAACATCTCTTGTCCAGAGTACGAGCGCCCCAAATCAGCGTGCCTTTTCCGGTAAATTTGCCGGATGGCATTAATACCTTTATGGTCATTCATGGTGCCCTGATCGGCATCAGTGACTACCTTTTCCGGTGTCGCATTATTGAGCGCTACGTTGGCAGGCGCTTTCCATACACCTCGACTGGCATCTGTTCCAGCGTATGCACCGGCAACGGCGGCACTCGGTGGCAAAGTGATTGGTTTTGTCGGGACATTAGCCCACTCTGTATCAACCACAGTTTTGGCTGCTGCATATTCCTCGACCGAAGTGGTTTGCAGCTCGGCCAGGGTGCCAACATTCGGATAATCAGTCAGGACAGTGTCGGTGTCTGCCGGACGATCGATAGGCAAAGAAGTTACCAAGTCTGGATAATAGACGGCAATGTTTGCCGAAACGATTGAAGGGACCGTATTACCATCGACACTATCAGCAATCAGGAAGTAATCCACTTTCTTCTGCAACAGATCACTCCAGCGCAGTATAGATTTCCTGTTTTTTGCCATCTCCCAAGATCGCATCCGTTTCCGCACAGACCAGCAATGTAATTTCCTGCTGCTGTTCAATAAGGCTCGGCAGAGTGGCCAGGTTCTTACTGTATCAGCCGTCACCAGCGGCAATACATAGCATACGCCACCACCATTATTGAAATAGTTGTACCGCAAAAGAAACCATTAGTGACTGAAGCTTTGGCAACATAGGCATAGGGTAACTACGTCTTCCGACTTAGAAGATGTAGCCAGCGTTACCGTGACTGTCGGAGACAACGAAAATTGCGAGGTAAAATCCAACCAACTGGTGATTTTAATACAGCTTCCCGCCGCTGGTTGGCTACCGTTTGAACCCGTAAAAACGTGTAAAGAGGAATGTGGTCGCTGGGCTGTTGTTAACGACAACGAAGATCTTCTTGATAAAACACCGGGCGTAAATTGGGTACAGAAGGCATAATTATTTCAAATCAACGAATTGATTGGCAGCCCTGATAGCCGCCATTATTTGTCAGGCTTGCCCGACCGACTGGCTGAACTGCAGAATGATAAACTCTGCCGGCACTGCGGCCATACAATTCGACAATCATCTTGCCCTGCTTGATATCGTCATCGGTCATATCACGCCTTCGCCAATCTGAATGAAATAGGCCTCATCCCGTTTGGTTCCCGCCAAACCACCTTGTTGCCACAGGCTATACAGATAGTTATTGATAGCGCCACGTACCCGCTCCCAGGTAGGCTGGCTATTAGGCTCGAACATGGCGAAGCTCATGGCGTTTTTAATATCTCGCTCCACGCTGTTAAATAGACGTCGCACCGGGACATAACGCCAGCTATCAGTGTCCTCAAGAGTACGAGCGCCCCATACCGTGGTACCAGTATTAGGAAACTCGCGAATCATATTGATCGCTTTACCGGTGTTATAGGTAGCCTGCAAATCATCAGTTACTTTGTACTTTGGTTTAACACCGCCTTGCAGCACCACATTAGCCGGGGCTTTCCATACTCCACGACTGCGATCAACTGAGCAGTAAGCGCCCGCAATTGCGGCGCTGGGGGGAATGGAAATCATAGCCCAATCAGCAGTCAAATAAGGGTAATAAACTGCGGCATAAGGATTCGGAGAATAAATGTCTCCGGATGTGCCATCAGAACTTAGCTCGCCAAGTGGACCATCCAAAATGGCAAACAACCCGCTACCTATCTTACATAGATCACCAAGATACTTCCCAATATCCTCGCCGGCCGCTACCAACAATGTAGCATCATTCAGTTGCGACACCGCTTGAACAAAATTATCTGTACTGACGATATAGCAAGGACCTCCACCATTATCAAAATAACTTTTTATGGAAATATGAAGGTATTTTCTCGAATCAAAGGTTTTCACACAGGAAATAAAATCCAGCCATGAGCTTATCTTATTCGTCCCGCTTAACACCCCTTTATTACAGGCAAATACCGGCACCGCCGTTGAACCACTTGATACCGACAGTGACAACTCAGCATCTTCTTTAATATACACACCAGGGTAGTTTGTTACATCCACCATAACACCATCCTTTTAACAATCATCTGCATTTAAGTGCCAGGCTACCCCTGACACATTAATGCCCTGCTTAATCAGTGGAATTCAACGGTAACCCGATCAGCTTTCAGGCTCATTTCCTGCACCGCCACCTCATTACTGGTAGCGTCAAAGCTCGGGGCAGTGAGTTTTTCCGGGAAAGCATTGGAAATATTCCAGGTAATCAACAGATTTGAACCTGTTTCGTCGGTCAGGCTTATGGAAATATCTTTCTTTTCGACCTGATTAAGAGAGATAGAGTTAATCCAATCATACAACTTCGATTGCCCCTTGAAGACACCACGCTTCAGGGTAATTGTTGGTCTATGGCGCTGACCCGGCATTTGCAACCAGTTACCGCCACCATCACGATACTCAATAGTGTCGTGGCTAATATCCAAACCCGAGACGCTTTGGAAACACATTTTTTCATCGCCAACGCTAACAGCAAAACGATAGGTTGGAATCGGGTATTGAACAGCAATTTGATCGGTGGTTGTAGACATCGTTACTTCCTTTAAAGAGTGAGTGCTTTTACAACGAACAAGACAGTTACCTCTGCCTCCCGAGAAAAACAATGCTCCTCCCCCACCAAAAACAACAGTGACAAATCAATAATAATCCTTAGTTAACACTCCGAAGGATTAGAAAACAAAAATCATCAATATTAACCAATAAAACTAACTTTTTAAACTTGATAATTTTCTTGCATAATTGCGAGAATCATATAAATTTTCAATGAGTCTAGGCTATCCAAGCCAGGCCTACTCATGGCGGATGCATAAACACCAAGCAGAGAGGGACTATGCAATGTTAAGATTGACGAAAGATGTTTCTTTAGACACCGACTTAAACAAAATCTCCAATGGAGAAAATATCTTTCCGATCACCGAGAAAGAAAAACAATTGCTATTAGCATTATGGGAGCATGCACAAGAAGGAAACGTACTAAGTCGTGAACAACTGATTCCCCTCGTCTGGCCTGAGCGCAAAAATGGCGTCGAGGAAAGCAACCTGTTGCAACTGATCTGCAAGCTACGCCGGACATTACGCTACTGTGAATTAGGTGAAGCCATACATACTGTGTATCGACAAGGTTATCGTTTTATTCTTCCTCCTGATGACGATGAGCAAATCAAACCAGATGATCGTTCGTCCGAAGAGACTGAATTACCACCTCCGCGCATAATCGAAAAGAAACCCAAGCGATACTCGATTGGTCGTACTGGCATTCTCCTCATGCTGAGCTTCTGCGCTATATACGCCTACCGGCTGTTTATCTCTTTCACAGAAGCGCCTCTTCTTGTCGAATTGCAGCAACTTCCTGTCGATAGTGTTGAAAGCGTTTACGTCACCAGAACGATAAATGGATATGACTTATGCTTTAAAAAAGAGGACAACACTGACGGACATATGACTTTTAGTTTCTAACTCTATAGATGTCGATCGAGAAAAATCACGTTAACATTGAGTAAACTATGCTGCACGTGTGGCACCTACAGACCGTACTCCACTTAAGATGGGGCATAGTTGACTCATCGCCCTAACCGGCACCTCATCCCCCTTCAAAATCAATAAAACTAATAATTACATACTGTATATAAATTGCCATCACACACACACACCCTCTACATTTTTCCAAGTCAACACTATAGAGGTGACGAAATGCTTTCCGTACTTAATGACATCGGAATTATCTGCGCTGGATTATTTGCCATTTCCATGTGGAGCGGCATTGTGGCCTATATCATTCACATCCGGGAAACCCATGAACAAGGATCATGGATCCTCCTTTTTTCTCAAGTCTTTGTTTCGTGCTTTACAGGATTTCTGGGTGGACTGTTAGCATTAGATAACAATCTATCCATTCCCATTACTTTTAGTATTGCGGGAATTTCCGGCACCTTGGGCATTACCTTGTTAAAAGCCCTGCAAAAAAGACTGCTGTCCGTTATTCAACGTTATACGCCAAGGGAGTCATAAGCCATAATGACTTACACATTATCTAAACGTGGCCTGTCTGCTATCAAAACCTCTGAAGGCTGTAAGCTCAGCGCCTACCAGGACGGCGCCGGGATCTGGACCATTGGCTATGGCACAACAGGAAAGGTAGATGGCCAACCTATTGGTCGTGGATTGGTCATTGATGAAAACTGCGCAGAACGCCTATTGAGAACATCACTGTTAACCTTTGAGAAAGATGTTAACCGGCTAATTAAGCTCGATGGATTAACCCAGAATCAATATGACGCCTTGGTATCCCTTATCTATAACATCGGTACCACTAACTTCAGCCAGTCAACACTGTTGAGGGAGCTGAATATGGGAAATGTTATGCGAGCCGCAGAACAATTTTTAGTCTGGTGCAAACTGACCGACGCGAAGACTAAACAAAAAATCACCTCTGCGGGTCTACTGAACCGCCGACGGCTGGAACGCGAGCTGTTTTTGCTATGAGCTGGCTACTACGAAACTGGTCCTGCGCCCTGCTGGGTGCGGGGGCCATCGTCATTGGGGGGCTATGGTTGCAGTTACGCTGCGCGCAGGCAGATACCCGCACTCTTCAACTAGAAAAGCATCAACTGACTGAACAGCGTGATGCAGCACAAGCACAGCTCGGGCATCAGATGAAAACCATGCGTTTTTTTAATCAAATTACTCAGGCAACAGAAGATGCTAAACAGCAACGCCAACAACACAGTGAACAGGTACAAACCATTATTAAAACGGTACTGGTTAAAGAGTCCTGTGCTGGGGAGCCTGTCCCTGCTGCTGTTGTTGAGCGGTTGCGCCAGCACGCCGAACAAATCCGCTCCTCTTCCTCCAGTTCCGATACCCGCCAGCCTGCTGGTTGAATGCTATGGACCCACCATCCCTTCAACCATGACCTATGGTGATAGCCTGATACTCAATGAACAACTACTCAATGCACTGGAGCGTTGTAATCATCAGGTACGGGGAGTTCGACGGTTGGAAGCCTATCGTTCGTCTCCCTGAAAAAGTCTAGTTCAACAATAGACCATGTAGCCTACGACTTAATCGCCCTAAGAATATCTTTCATCCGGCCTGGAATTTTCTGAACCTCAAGCAGCGAGAACATAAAAAATCCGTGCCCTCCCCTAATGCGGCAGAAACTGAAACAAGAGCTATACCATCAACGTTTCCATTACGTACTCAATCAATTTTGTAGAGGCTTTGTAAAATGTACAGCGCCAAACACACTACGAAACAGCACCCTATTAAAACACAATCTTCGGATAAAGATGATCCAGAAGAATGGGTGGATGATTTTCTATTTCGCTACCGAGAGGAAACAAGCAAGGAAAATGGATACTTATTCAACGAAAAAATGACGAAATTTGTAAATACCAAACTTAGACTAATAGAAACGTTGCGAAACTCTAAAAAAATGGAAAGCACTTCCGAGCAAATCAAACAAACAATAGAGAGCCACATTGATGACCTGTTGACAATCATCCCTGGGGGAATCATTGACGGAATGGTTTCAATTGAAAATAAAGGTGATATTTTAAAGAAAAGCCCATACAAAACACTTTTCATTGACAATGGGTCATATTTTATCGATTCAAATTCTCTAGCGGATGGTTGGTTTTGTTTTGTTATTTTGACCAGTCGCCCTTGGGAGGTTAGGCTGGGAGAGCGTAAAGATGGCGGACATACAGCTATTTCCATAGGTGCCGCAGTTTATTATGCTGGAGAGATAGAGTTTACAAATGGAAAACTTATCTCATGGAACAATTCAAGTGGCCATTATACGCCGCCTGAAAATCTCCACAAGCAAGTCCAACAACTTACAATTGGCCACCTTTTTCCGGAAGAAAAATTTAAAGATCACAGTGAATAGTTTGGCGGGAGGCTCTGTACGAAAACTCTTGAAAGACCGAAATAGGTAAAAGCGCAGGTTACCACATTGTTCGGCTCAAACACCTGCGCGCTCAGGGTGCTCTTAATATCGCGCTCGGCCATGCTGAACAGGCTACGCACCGGAACATAGCGCCACTCCTCACTGTTCACTGCCAAGGTCCGGGCGCCATGTACCACGATCGGATAACTAGCGAATTAGGCCCCGAAAACAAAGTAACTGCAGCACTTCTAGCGGTAGGTGTACTTAATGGAGCGGATACCAGAAAATAGAGTCTCGAGAATAACAAGAACACCTAAAAAGTCAAATACCTGCAAGAATATTTGTATAGTCGCCTGTTATCCATCTGCCTTTATTGAAAAAAAAATATAAACAGCGATAAAATCACCCGATCAAGTATAACTATCCAACTTATAAACACCTCACAGTAAACACAAGCATTTCGTCAACCTCTGCAATATGCTCTTCAGCTTTCAATATCAGTTTCTCGATTACTGCCAAGAGTTGTTTCTGAGCAGATATACTTTCTGGCTCTTACCAGCATTTGATTAACTCATCAGCACTCACAGTCAAGGAGCTCCAGCAATGAAACAGCCTGCACAAGGTGCAACTCCACTCGGGGAGCACTTCTATCTTTATCAAAAACAACCAGGTAATCCTAGTAAAAAACTTATCATAACGAGCCACGGAGCCTATGTGCCCGGCATGCATACTCGTGTCCCGTCCAATACCTCACTGGATTTTTATGGTCCAGACGGCAAGACCCTAGAAGATCCGGGTTTGAGTAGTATCATGCGTAACGAGGTTACGCCCTTTGAACATCAAAAACCCGACAATCCAGTACGTAATTACTTGCTTTCCAAATATAGCAAGGATTCATATTTCTCCATCAGCTATAGCGTCAAGCTAGAGGGCATAGACGTACTGACTATTCGAAGTCGTAAGACACCCGCACTACTGCTGGAGAACAGTACCCTTTCATTACAGAACGCCCTTGCCGAGTTGGCAAAAAAGAGGTATCCATTATGAAGAAGTACACTGTGTTTTCTGTCGCAACTTCCTGCTCCATCCGATGCCAGAAACCTATGTCGCTCCAATAGCGTTGGAACAGCTACCTATGCAGGTCGCACACACGTCGCGACAGTGGCCAATGAGTATTTCAACCGCGACCAAAAGCCCCGCTACGCTCCATAGACCTCATTATCCTCGCAGCCTTTTATCAATCCGTTTTGCCTTGCCGAGCGACGAGGGTACCGAAAAACCGCGCATCACCCGCGAAAGCAAGACCCACAGCGAGATTCTGGGGGAGTTCGATCACTATGATTATTCCGACCGTGTCATCCAACGCGGTCAGCATCTGCCCAAACAGACGCTGGAACGCCAGCGCCACGACTCCCAGTTGGTCCGAAGGCATTAATGATCTGCCTGCTGCTGGTCAATGATTGCATCCAACATCAGGCAGTTTGTCAGTGCGACCTCATCCCCGCCGCCTGCATGAACAATCGAATCAGCATGGCGAACACACCCAGCGCCGCCACGCTACCCACGTATATCATCACCATCCAGCCCAGCCGCTGCCACAGAGGTGGCTTGTACTCGGCCGACTCAACAATCCTCTTACTATCCATTGGAGCACTCCTCTACTAGTGGTAACCATCTTCGTGGGTGACCTTGCCGCGGAACACGTAGTAGCTCCAGAAGGTATAACCCAGGATGAACGGAATGATGAATAAGGCGCCGACCAGGAGGAAGCCCTGGCTTTGCGGTGGTGAAGCGGCGTCCCAGATCGAGATCGACGGCGGTACGATGTTCGGCCACAGGCTGATCCCCAGACCGCTGTAGCCGAGAAAAATCAGTACCAGAGTCAACAGGAACGGCGTGTAGTGCGCGTTACGCGCCACCGCGCGAATCAGACCGTAAAGGGTCACCAGCACCAGGAGAGGCACTGGCAGGAACCAGAACAGGTTTGGCAAGGTGAACCAACGTGCAGCGATCTCGGGATGGGTCATTGGAGTCCAGATACTGACGATACCGATCACCGCCAGCAGCACCAACGCCAGCGGTCGCGCCAGGTTGTGCATCTGCTCCTGCAACTTGCCTTCGGTTTTCATGATTAGCCAGGTGCAGCCGAGTAGCGCATACGCAACGATCAGCGCCACGCCGCAGAACAGGCTGAACGGGGTCAACCAATCCAGCCCACCGCCAGCGTACTGGCGGTTGACCACTTGTATGCCATCAATAAACGCACCCAGTGCCACGCCCTGGAAGAACGTGGCGACCAGCGAACCGCCAATGAAGGCCTTGTCCCAGATGTGCCGCTTGGCATCCTTGGCTTTGAAGCGGAACTCGAACGCCACACCGCGAAAGATCAGCCCGATCAGCATCAGAATCAGCGGTAGGTACAACGCCGAGAGCACCACCGAATAGGCCAGTGGAAACGCACCGAACAACGCTGCGCCGCCCAATACCAGCCAGGTTTCGTTACCGTCCCAGACTGGCGCGACGGTGTTCATCATTACGTCGCGATCACTTTTGCCCTTGATGAACGGGAATAGAATCCCTATTCCCAGGTCGAAGCCATCCATGACCACGTACATCATGATGCCGAAGATGATGATCACGGCCCAGATCAGCGGAAGATCAATACCCATGATTCAAATCTCCTTGTTCAGGCTGTGGCTGTATTCGCCTTCACCGTTGTCGTCGGCTGCGGACAGCGGACGGGCCGGGGTGCGTTGCTGGCCAGGACCACCGTGGCTCGGTTCGGCACCTTCGTTGGTTTTCGGCCCTTTGCGCACCAGGCGCATCATGTAGCCCAGGCCGACGCTGAACAGCGAGAAATAGACCACGACAAACAGCGCCAGGGTGATGCTCATCTGCGTGACGCTGTGCCCGGAGGACGCATCCGCCGTGCGCATCAAGCCGTACACCACCCACGGCTGACGGCCGATTTCAGTGGTGAACCAGCCGGCGAGGATTGCGATCAGACCGGACGGCCCCATCCACAACGCCAGGTACAGGAACGCACGGTTCGAATACAGCGTGCCTCGCTTGCGCAACCACAGGCTCCATAATCCGGTGAGGATCATCAGCATGCCGAGGCCGGCCATGACCCGGAACGACCAGAAAATGATGGTCGAGTTGGGGCGATCTTCAGGCGCGAACGATTTCAACGCCGACACCTGTTTGTCCAGGCTATGGGTCAGGATCAGGCTGCCCAGGTACGGAATTTCCACCGCAAAGCGGGTCTTCTCGGCTTTCATGTCCGGCAGGCCGAACAGAATCAGCGGGGTCGGTTCGTTGCCATGGTTTTCCCAGTGGCCTTCGATCGCGGCAATTTTTGCCGGCTGATGCTTGAGGGTATTGAGGCCATGGAAGTCACCGATAACAGCCTGAATCGGCGCCACGATCAAAGCCATCCACATGGCCATCGACAACATGGTGCGGATCGCAGGATTGTCCTTGCCCCGCAGCAAGTGCCAGGCCGCCGAAGAACCGACAAAGAACGCCGTGGCAACGAACGCCGCCGTGGCCATGTGCATCAGGCGGTACGGGAACGACGGGTTGAAGATCACCGCCAGCCAGTCCACCGGAATCATCTGGCCGTTAACGATTTCGAAGCCCTGAGGGGTCTGCATCCAGCTGTTGGAGGCAAGAATCCAGAAGGTCGATATCAGCGTTCCAAGAGACACCATAATGGTAGAAAAAAAGTGCAGGCCGCGCCCAACCCGATTCCAGCCGAACAGCATCACGCCCAAAAACCCCGCCTCAAGGAAGAAGGCGGTGAGTACTTCATAGGTGAGCAGAGTACCGGTAATGGGGCCAGCGAAGTCCGAGAAGCGGCTCCAGTTGGTGCCGAACTGATAGGCCATGACCAAACCGGACACCACACCCATGCCGAAGTTGACGGCAAAGATTTTCGACCAGAAATGGTACAGATCCCGATAGGTATCGTTGCGGGTCTTTAACCAAAGGCCCTCAAGTACCGCCAGGTAACCGGCCAAACCGAGTGTGATAGCTGGGAATATAATATGGAACGAGATCGTAAATGCGAACTGCATTCGTGCCAGGTCTAAAGCTTGCAAATTAAACATAACTGCCCTCTCAGGTGCGGGTAAATCATGACCGGAACGGCGTTTTTCATGGTAGTTGTTGCGTCCTATACGACCGACTTACCTTCTCTGTCGGGAATGGAGTGCAGGATCGTGGCCGACAAGCTCGAACTTTCTTTTAATCAATAGCAGGCCATTGAGCAAACTTCAGTCATCATGACTGAAGTGCAAAGGATGAGTTATTGGAGTACAGCGAACCTGTGAGGTCATTCCCTCACAGGCCGAAGGAAAATTACATCTAAACGGCACTAGTTCGTTAGTAGTTGATAAACCACAGGATCAGCCTCGCACTCACCGGCACCACACTCCAGCACTGTAGACACCAGGTTTGCAGCTATCAGGAAAATGAATACGGCAATGGCCAATTTTCCAAGAACGTGCATCTGTTGCTGTATTGGCGATGGCCGCTCCCAGGTCTTAAGCATTAGAAGCCCTGAGATGAATATAATAGCGGCGAGGGCAGACACGACGGCCCATGTATAGAAGTGCAGGCCAAAAAGTGCCAACCCATAACCCGCATCTCCCGGCATGATATGTAAAAACATCTGACGCGAGGCAATGGCCCCGGTGAGCAGACTCCCCAATAACGCAACACCGTAATGCGCACTGCGTATACCGAAGCGCACATTCATTAAAAAGCCAAAGCCTACGGTAATCATGCCCACCCGTTGCAGAAGGCACAACGGACACGGTAGTTCATGCTCCACCAACTGATAGTAGAAAGCGATTACCAGTGACGCGCTTATACCAAGAAGACCAATGATATTCAGGACATCGCCAATATTGAGCTGGAGCGTATTTTTTTCAGTCGAGGACTGCATACTGTAGTTACTCGCCATGGGAAATTCCTTTTAGAACGATAGGGTGAATGGGTCTGTCGAGTGATAGTCAAACCATGCAACAGAGACAATCAATAGCAGAAGCCATAGACTGAACCCCACTCGCTTCTTCCCCAAAAACAGAGCAACAGCACTCATCAAAGCAATTAAGAATGGCAAAAACATATACATTATGGACCTTCCTTTTTAAAAAGCGATATAACGCTGTTTTGATTCAAGGCCAACTAACTAGCCTACGCCAGGGTGTATCCAAAAATCTGTTTGATCTCATCAAAAACATAATCCACCGAGCCGTATACAAACACTAAAGTGCTCAAAACAGAACGATGTTCAACATCCAATGCCCTTCAGCAATGGATTGCAGGCCTGGAATCGCTAACGGAAGTTGAGCCAACGCCAATGCAAGGATGCTGGTGCCCATGGTGACAGCAAACCCGTTCAGCATGAATTGGCGAATCACGTCCTGTGGTCGGCTCAATTGGCCAAGAGGTTTGGTTCCCGCGTTTATAGCGGTGAGATCTCTAAGCGCCATGGCAATGTTCCTGATGTCTGTCTGTGTGAATGATCGTGTGTACAGTCTAGGTCATTTCCTTATCGGTTTTTCACCGTATTATCGTCATGCCTTATCGATTTTACCGATAATGATTTTTTTGCACGGTGACGTTTCTCCCGCAAACGTGACGCTCACGCCGAAACGCTTGCGTGTGCAACCATATGTGCACCAAGCGTTGTCGGCAGCCTGTGAGGAAACTGCAGTAGTAATGGGGCACACTTAGGTTGCTGATGTGCCTCAGGCGGGCTCGGTTACGAGGTTTCTCGGCACACGACATCACCCGCAGCCAAGGTCGCAGCTGTTCGGGGGTAAACATCGAGATTTTGTGTGCAAGTCACGACATCGATTTTGCCCGAGCAGGCTTTGAGCGGCGAGAGACTGACTGGCCAATGGTACTGGCAAACTGGTCATGCTGGATTGTTACAAGGCAGTGATTGCGCTGCTTTACCTGACTTATTTATGAGAGCAAACCCGGGAGTTCAGGCGCTTGGCCGCAGCATCAATTCAACGGGGAGAGGATTTCATCAGTGAGCTGTTTGAGAGCGATGCATCGGATTACTTATCAACAGCGCGCATGGTTGGGGAACAGCAACCATTCGACTCAACTTTTTGAGCTGTTGTGTGGGTCACCGTTCGCACCGGAATGCGTTGGGCTGGTTTGCAACCCGAGGAGCAAGAGCCACAACCGCTGTCGCAACCTCCAGTTCTGGACGGCGCCAAGCGTCGCCACAGGCTAACCACGGCGACAACTAGCAGAATAGCGATCACGCCGTATTGAGCCAAGAATCCCATTGTCATAACGCTGCCTCAGTTACTCGATAGGCCAGGAACGCAAGGGCATAGGCGACGGCGAACATGTAGCTAAACGCCAAAGCGACCTGCCCCCAACTGGCGGTCTCCTTTCGGATCACGGCAAGGGTCGACATACATTGCGGGGCGAAGGCGAACCACACCATCAGAGATAACGCGCTGGCCAGCGGCACTTGAGCTGCCAGGGTATGGCTAAGCGAAGTGATATCGTCGGCGTTCGCCACCGAGTACACCGTGGCCAAGGTGGCGACGGCAGTCTCGCGGGCGGCGAAAGCCGGAATTAACGCCAGAGTGATTTGCCAGTTGAAGCCCAATGGCGCGAACAGGTGCTGAAGCGCTTTACCCAGGTATCCGGCCAAACTGTAATCAATAGCGGGGTCGGTGGCACCCACTGGCGGGTTCGGAAAGTTCGAGATGAACCACATGATAACGGTGAGTGCGAGAATGACTCCCGTCAGCTTTTTAAGAAATAGGTAGCCGCGTTCCCAAAGCTTCAATACGAGGTCACGCGCGCGGGGGAGCCGGTAGGCCGGTAGTTCCATCATCAGCATAGGTTGCTGCATGGCCGTAGGTCGGAGGTGTTTGCAAACCCACCCCACCGCCATTGCCCCAACGATGCCCAAGATATACAGGCCGAGCAGCACGAGCCCCTGAAGTCCGAACAACCCTGCGATACGGATGTCTGGAATAACAGCTCCGATCAAAAGCGCGTATACCGGCAGCCGCGCCGAACAGGTCATCAGCGGTGCTACCAATATAGTGGTTAGCCGATCATACCGATCGCTAATGCTGCGTGCACCGATGATGCCGGGAATAGCGCAAGCAAAACTCGACAGTAATGGAATGAACGAACGGCCGGTCAACCCGACGGCACGCATCGGTCTGTCTAGAATGAATGCCGCGCGCGGTAGGTAGCCAGACTCTTCCAGTACGAAGATGAAAAAGAACAGTATCAGGATCTCGGGCATGAATCCGAGCACAGTTCCCAGCCCGCTGATCATGCCGTCACAAATCAGCCCGCGCAATGGGCCATCAGGCAGATAGGTGGCCACGAAGGTAGCCAGTGCGCCGAAACAGTCGCCGATCCAGTCCGTGACAGGCTTGCCGATTAGATAGACTCCCTGGAACACCAGAAACATGATCGTGATCAGTGCCAACGGCCCTGTCACGGGGTGAATTAACCAGCGATCAATCGCATCAACGCGATCGTCAGATAGTTGAAGAGTTTTCATACTCACGTCCAGGACTTCACGGACGCGCGCGTGTAAATCAGCACTCTTCATGGGGGCCAGCGCGGGCTTGATGTCATCGCAATTATCAATGGCATTCAGCAACTGTCCGGCGCCGTCGCGGCGAATCGCGACCGTTTCTATAACCGGCATCCCAAGCTCCGCCGACAGCCTGGCAAGATCGACGCGGATTCCTCGGCGCCGAGCCGCATCGGCCATGTTCAACACCAATACCGCCGGTAGCCCCAGGCCTTGCAACTCCAGCACGAAGCGCAGATGCAAGCGTAAGTTTGTGGCATCGACGACACATAGCAGCAGTTCGGGGCGTTCTTCTCCAGGATATTGACCCTGTAATACATTCAAGGTGACCTGTTCGTCTTGGCTTACGCAGGCCAGGCTATAGGTACCCGGCAGATCCAGTACTCGGAATGTGCGCCCGGTGGCCGTGCGAGCAATTCCTTCCTTGCGCTCGACGGTAGCGCCAGCGTAATTGGCAACCTTTTGCCTGGCTCCTGTTAGAAGATTGAACAGCGCCGTCTTTCCACAATTCGGATTACCAACTAAGGCCAAACGTAAGTCAGACATTCAGGCACACTTCGACCAGGATCATTTTTGCCTCATCGCGGCGCAGTGCAAAGCGACTACCACCCACTTGGATCAGCACAGGGTCGCCTCCCCAAAGTGCTCGCGCCACCACCGTCACGAGTTCACCGGGAACGAAACCGATATCCTGCAAGCGCTGACTAAGCGGATCAATTTCGCCAGATCCTTCCACATGGGTTACACAAGCTTTCTGGCGGTTAGGTAGATCACACAAACGCATAGTGACGCCCGATAGTGATGATAATGATTGCGGTTTACAGCATCAATATCTCAGTCAGAGCAGTTACAAGCAAATGACAAAATCTTCATCTTTAGGTTGTTTGTACCCCATCGATGCAGCGATACGTTGGTGCAATCCATCTGCCGGATATCTTGATCAACGTGCCCAAGCGGGTGTCTGTTTTTCGAGTTCTACAAGGCGCCGGAGCTGATCGCGCTGGGGCGCGAGATTGCGAGGGATACGCTGGATCGGTATGAGAATGAGCGTGAGCCCTGACAATTTCCGGGGTGAATGACAGGGCCCCATCGCGAGCAAGCTCGCTCCCACAGGGGACAGTGGTGTATCGACAAACGCATATCATTGTGGGAGCGAGCTTGCTCGCGATGGGGCCGGATCATCCAGCACAAAACTAAAGGCTGCCCTCACTCAACAACCGATATCCCACTCCCGCCTCGGTGACGATGAACCGTGGCTGAGTCGGATCATCCGCCAGTTTCTGCCGCAGGTGCCCGACCACTATTCGCAGGTAGTGGCTGTCCTCGGTGTGCGTCGGGCCCCAGATGTCCTTGAGCAATTGCTGCTGGGTGATGACCCGTCCCGGATGCCGCGCCAGTTGCGCCAGTACCGCATATTCCTTGCGCGTCAGCGCCACTTCGGCGCCGTCCAAGAGTACCCGGCGATAAGCCAGGTTCATGGTGAGCGGACCGAAACTGAGTACCGCTTCCTGGGCCTCACCGGTCGGCGCCTGACGCAGCAACGCGCGCACTCGGGCCAGAAATTCCTGGATGCCGAACGGCTTGGTCACGTAGTCGTTGGCGCCGCCATCCAGGGCTTGGACTTTCTGCCCTTCGCTGGCGCGCACCGAGAGCACCAGTACCGGCACCGTCGACCACTCGCGAAACTCGCGCAGCACCTGCTGACCGTCCATGTCCGGCAGGCCGAGGTCGAGCACCAGCAGGTCGGGTTTGCTTAACGTGGCCTGGGCCAGGCCTTCCGTGGCGGTGCCGGCCTCCAGCACTTTGTAGCCTTGGGAAACGAGGCTGATGCGCAGGAATTTGCGGATCTGCGGTTCGTCGTCGATGACCAAAATGGTCGCGGTCTGGCTCATGAGTTCATATCAACACAAAGAGGTGGCAAGAGAGTAATGCAGGCGAGATCAGGCTTCACTGTCCAATCCCGGCTGAGTCTGCAACGGCAGGTGCAGCGTGATGCAGGTGCCGCGCCCTTCGATGCCGTCGGCGACGCTGATCCGCCCGCCATGGGCACCGACCATGCCCTGACAGATCGCCAGCCCCAGCCCGGTGCCCTGCCCGCCACGATCGCCGCGTGCGGCGGTGTAGAACATGTCGAAGATCTTCGTCCGTTCCTCCTCGGGAATGCCCGGCCCCTCGTCACTCACGGAAAAAAACAGCTCGCTGTCATTGATCCCGGCACTCAGTTGCAAGCGGCCATGGGCCGGCGAAAAGCGCGCGGCGTTTTCCAGCACGTTGACCAGCGCCTGCTCGATCAACGCGGCATGTACATAAAGCAACGGCAGTTCGGCCGGCACTTCGGTAATGACTTGCAACGACGCCAGCACCGCGCGCAAACGATTGAGCGAACTGCCGACAATGTCTGCCGGCGACACCCAATCGCGCGCCAGCTTCAGGGCGCCGTGGCCGAGGCGAGTCATGTCCAGCAGGTTTTGAATGTAACGATCCAGCCGTTCGGCTTCATCGCGCGTGCCTTCGAGCAGTTCGCGGCGGTCCTCCAAGGGGATCGCCTCGCCAAGCGCCAGCAGGCTGTCGATGCTGCCGCGCATGGAGGTCAGCGGCGTGCGTAAATCGTGGGACACCGAGGCCAGCAGCGCACTGCGCAGTTGCTCGGTTTCACCATGCAAGCGTGCCGCCTCAAGGTCATCGGCCAGTTGTGCGCGGGCCAACGCCTGGGCCAGCGGTTGGCTCAGTGCGGTCAGCAAACGCCGACGCTGGCCGCTTAAGGTCTGACCTTCCTTGGCACATACGCCGAGCAGTGCCAGCGGCCCGTCGTCCACCGACAACGGCCACCACCACCAGCGCCCGAACGGCAAGGTGCCGGTGCCCGCGCCGGCCGGTTGGTCGTGTTGCCAGGCCCAATCGGCGGCGGCGCGCTCGGTTTCGGAGAACTCCAGCGGCCCGCCGGTTTCAACTTTCCAGCCGCTCTGGCCATCGCGATTGAGCAGGCACAGTTTCAGGTCGGTCCAGTCATTGAGGTGCTGGGCCGCGGCACTGACCACGGCCTGACGGTCGGTGGCGGCGGTGAGTTTGCGCGACAGGTCGAGCAGTTCGCCGGTTTCCTCCTGAGTGTCGCGCAAGGCTTGCAACTGTCGCCGTTGTCGCGCCGCCAGGTTGCCGGTGAGGGCCGCCATCAGCAGGAAGAACAGCAAGGTCAGCACGTCTTCTTCACGCTGGATGCTGAAGGAGAAATTCGGCGGAATGAACAGAAAGTCATAGGTCAGAAACGACAGCGCCGCGCAGGCCAGCGCCGGGCCGAGGCTGCTGCGCACCGCCACCAGCAACACCGCCGCGAGGAACACCAGCGAGATGTTCGGCAGCGGCAAGATACTCGACACCGCCCAGGCCAGGGCACTGGCGAGCACCGTCGCCACCAATGCCAACGCGTAGTCGAACCAGACCAGCGACTGCGCCGAGCGTTGGCGCGGCTGACGCTGTTCTTCGTCACTGTCGAGCACGTTGATTTCCAGCCCGCGGGCATCGCGCAGCAAACGTGAGGCCAGACCGCCGCCGAACAACCGTCGACGCAAACGCAGGCGCGATTGGCCCACCAGCACCAGGCTGGCGCGTCGTTCAGCGGCGTGCTGGATCAACGTTTTCGCCACCTCACCGGCGCGCAGCAACACCACTTCACCACCGAGGCGTTCGGCCAGTTGCTGAGCGCTTTGCAGGCGCAGGCGCGATTGCTCGTCGCGCACACGACCGTTGTCCACATGCACCAGGCTCCACGGCAGATGCCGGCGCTGGGCGACGCGACTGGCGTGACGCACCAGACGCTCGGCCTGAGCATCGCCATCGACCCCCACCAGCAAACGACCGCGCACGGCCGGTGCGGCCTGCCCCAACTGGCGATACCCCTGGGCCAGATCGTTATCCACCTGAGCGGCTGCAGTTTGCATAGCCAGTTCGCGCAGGGCGGTGAGGTTGGTCTGGGTGAAGAATGCATCGATGGCCGCCCGCGCCTGCTCCGGCACGTAGACTTTGCCGTCGCGCAGACGCTCCAGCAACTCGCGCGGCGGCAGGTCGATCAGCAGCAACTCGTAGGCTTCTTGCAACACCCAGTCCGGCAGGGTTTCGCGCACCTGTACGCCGGTGATGCCGCGCACCTGATCGTTGAGACTTTCCAGATGCTGGACGTTGACCGTGGTGAACACATCGATGCCGGCGGCCAGCAATTCCTGAATGTCTTGCCAGCGTTTGGTGTGACGACTGCCGGGGGCATTGCTGTGGGCCAGTTCGTCCACCAGCACCAGTTTCGGTTTGGCTTTGATCAGACCGTCGAGGTCCATTTCTTCGAGCATCACGCCGCGGTATTCCGAGCGCACCAACGGCTGCTGCGGCAAGCCAGCCAGTAGCGCTTCGGTTTCGGCGCGGCCGTGGGTTTCGACCACGCCGGCGATGACTTTCACACCTTGGCGCAATTGAGTGTGGGCGGCCTGGAGCATGGCGTAGGTCTTGCCCACTCCCGGCGCGGCACCGAGGAATACCTTGAGGCGGCCACGGCCATCGCGGGGCAGGCCTGCTAACAGCGCGTCGGCGCGGCCGGAGTCACTCATGCTTGAAGTTCTCTCTCATTTCTGATGTTGATGCAGTGACTGTCAGGGCCTCTTCGCGGGCAAGCCCGCTCCCACAGGGATCGATGGTGGTCACAAATTTTGTATCCATCCTCGCCTCCTGTGGGAGCGGGCTTGCCCGCGATTGGCGGCGCCATCGATTTACAGTTTTTCCAGCGCCATATTCAGCGCCAACACATTCACCACCGGCGGCCCCACCAACGGCTGCTCGATGTGCGCGTCCAGCAGTTGCTCAAGCGTAGACACCGGCAGATTGCGCGCCGCCGCGACACGCGCCAGTTGATAGGCAATCGCGGCCGGTGGCAAGTGCGGATCGAGGCCGCTGCCGGAGGTGGTCAGCATGGCCAACGGCACCGGACCTTGGCCAGGTATCAGCAGTTTATTGGCCTCATCGATAACCCGGGTGGCCAACGCCGGATTGCTTGGCGAGAAGTTGCTGGCGCTGCTCGACACGGTGGCAAAGGCACCGGCCGATGGCCGTGGGTGGAACCAGGCATCGCCGACGAAATCCTGGGCGATCAGCGACGAGCCGCGGACCTTGCCGTCGGCGTCGCGCACCAGGCTGCCGTTGGCCTGATCCGGGAAGGCGACGTGGGCGACGCCGGTGACCACCAAGGGGTAAGCGACGCCGGTGATCAGGGTCATCAGGACCAGCAGGCTCAGGGCCGGACGTATCAGTGTGGACATTTCAAAATCCTCGAATTCAGTGGAGACACACATCACCTGTGGCGAGGGAGCTTGCTCCCGCTCGGCTGCGCAGCAGTCGTAAACCCGGCAAATGCAGTGTGCCTGAATACATACGGTGGACTGGTTTGGGGCCGCTTCGCAGCCCAGCGGGAGCAAGCTCCCTCGCCACAAAAAAGCCCCTACTCCAGCGACAGCCGTCAAACCAGATGCAGCGCCGTCAACAGCATGTCGATCGCCTTGATCCCCACGAACGGCACCAGAATCCCGCCCAGTCCATAGATCAGCAGATTGCGCCGCAGCAACGCCGCCGCACTCACTGCCTGCACCCGCACACCGCGCAGCGCCAGCGGAATCAGCACCACGATGATCAAGGCGTTGAACACAATCGCCGACAGAATCGCGCTCTGCGGACTGCTCAGGTGCATGACGTTGAGCACACCCAGTTGCGGGTAGATCGAGGCGAACAGCGCCGGCAAGATCGCGAAGTACTTGGCCACGTCGTTGGCGATGGAAAAGGTGGTGAGCGCACCGCGAGTCACCAGCAACTCCTTGCCGATTTGCACCACGTCCAGCAGCTTGGTCGGATCGCTGTCGAGGTCGACCATGTTCGCCGCCTCGCGCGCCGCTTGCGTGCCGTCGTTCATCGCCATGCCGACGTCCGCCTGGGCCAGGGCCGGGGCGTCGTTGGCGCCGTCACCGCACATAGCGACCAGGCGCCCGTCGTTCTGCTCATGACGAATGCGCGCCAGTTTTTTCTCCGGTGTGGCTTCGGCCAGCACATCATCCACGCCCGCTTCGGCGGCAATCGCAGCAGCGGTCAGCGGGTTGTCGCCGGTGACCATGACCGTGCGAATCCCCAGCTTGCGCAGTTCGGCGAAACGCTCGCGGATGCCAGGCTTGACCACGTCCTTGAGGTGGATGACACCGAGCAATTTACCGTCAGCGCACACCAGCAACGGCGTACCGCCGCTCTGGGCGATCTTGTCGATTTCACGGGACAGGGTCGGTGCGAGGTCAGCGCGGTTCAGGCCAACGAAGGCCAGCAACGAATCCACTGCCCCCTTGCGATACACGCGGCCCTGATAGTCGACACCGGACAAACGCGTCTCGGCGCTGAAAGGCACGGCGGTCAGCACCTCGGGGGACGGCTCAGGCTGCGGATGAAGACTGCGCAGGTACTCGACGATGGATTTGCCTTCAGCGGTGTCATCCGCCAGGGAGGCAAACAACGCGCCTTCGGCCAGTTCCTTGGCGCTGACGCCAGGCGCGGCATAGACCGCGGAGCAACGACGGTTGCCGAAGGTGATGGTGCCGGTCTTGTCCAGCAACAGAACATGCACGTCCCCCGCCGCTTCCACGGCGCGACCGGACTTGGCGATCACGTTCAGGCGCACCAGACGGTCCATCCCGGCAATCCCGATCGCCGACAACAAGCCACCAATGGTGGTCGGAATCAGCGTGACCAATAACGCCACCAGAAACACCAGCGGCAGATTGCCGTTGGCGAAGTGGGCGAACGGTTGCAGGGTCACCACCACCAGCAGAAAGATCAGGGTCAGGCCGATCAGCAGGATATCCAGCGCCACTTCGTTCGGGGTTTTCTGGCGTTTGGCACCTTCGACCAACGCGATCATGCGGTCGAGCGTCGACTCGCCGGGGTTGGCGGTGATGCGCACCAGCAGCCAGTCGGACACCAGTCGGGTGTTACCGGTGACGGCCGAACGGTCACCGCCGGACTCGCGAATCACGGGGGCCGATTCACCGGTAATCGCCGCTTCGTTGACCGCCGCGATACCTTCGATCACTTCGCCGTCACCGGGGATCATCTCCCCCGCTTCGACGCGCACCACATCGTCCTTGCGCAGGCTGGTGGCCGGCACCACTTGAAAGGTGCCGTTGGTGGTTTTGCGCCGGGCGCTGAGACCTTCACTGCCGGCCTTGAGGCTGTCGGCGCGGGCCTTGCCACGACCTTCGGCCAGCGCTTCGGCGAAGTTGGCGAACAACACGGTGAACCACAGCCACAACGCGATTTGCGCGGCGACGAAGGTCGGCACGGCGTGGTCGGGAATGAAGCACAGCACTGTGGTGAAGATGGCGGTCAGTTCCACCACCAGCATCACTGGCGAACGTTGTAATTGCCGCGGGTCAAGCTTGACGAAGGCTTGCACCAGCGCCGGACGCCAGAGGGCCGAGATCGCAGTTTTCGGTTGTTCCGGCGTCTTGACGACGACGGCTTTAGTTGCGGGCATATTCATGATTGGATTCCTTAGAAGCCCATGCTCAAGTGTTCAGCGATAGGACCCAGGGCCAACGCCGGCAGGAAGGTCAAGCCACCCACCAGCAGAATGGTCATGGTCAACAGGGTCACGAACAGCGGGCCATGGGTCGGGAAGCTGTTCTGGCCAATCGGCGCGGTTTTCTTCATCGCCAGGCTGCCGGCCAGGGCCAGTACCGGGAGGATGTAACCGAAGCGCCCGATCAACATGCCCAAGCCCAGCATCAGGTTGTGGAACGGGGTATTGGCCACGAAGCCGCCGAACGCCGAACCGTTGTTGGCACCGGCCGAGGTGTAGGCGTAGAGCAACTGGCTGAAACCGTGAGCGCCGGGATTAGTCACCGAGGCCACAGGGCCTGGCAGGCTGGCGGCAATCGCGCCGAGCACCAGCACGCTGACCGGCATCACCAGCAAGGTCACCACCAGCAACTGGACTTCTTTGGCTTGCAGTTTCTTGCCGAGGTATTCCGGGGTGCGGCCGATCATCAGGCCGGCGAGGAACACCGCGATCAGCACATTGAGCAACATGCCGTAGAGCCCGGCACCGACGCCGCCGAAGATTACTTCGCCGACCATCATGTTGATCATCGCGACCATGCCGCTCAGCGGATTGAGGCTGTCGTGCATGCCGTTGACCGAACCGTTCGACGCCGCGGTGGTGGTCACCGACCACAGCACGGTGGCGGTGGTGCCGAAGCGCGCTTCCTTGCCTTCCAGCGGCGCGGTCTGTTCGACGGCGACGTTGGCCAGGGTCGGATTGGGTTGGTACTCAGCCCACAGCGACACCGCACCACCAATCAGGAACAGCGTCAGCATGCAGGCGATGATCGCGCGGCTCTGACGCAGGTCTTTCACGTAATGGCCGAAGGTGAACACCAGCGCCACCGGAATCAGAATGATCGAGCCGAGTTCGAACAGATTGCTCCAGGCCGTCGGGTTCTCGAACGGATGCGCCGAGTTGACGCCGAAGAAAGCACCGCCGTTGGTACCCAGTTGCTTGATCGCAATCTGGCTGGCGGCCGGGCCGAGCGGAATCACCTGATCGACGCCCTGCATCGTCACCGCGTTCACGTACTGCGCGAACGTTTGTGGCACGCCCTGCCAGACCAGATACAACGCCAGCAGCAGGCACAGTGGCAGCAGGCCATAGAGGGTGGCGCGGGTCATGTCGACCCAGAAGTTGCCGAGGGTCTTGGTGGACTTGCGACCGATGCCGCGACACAGCGCGACCAACACGGCAAGCCCGGTGGCGGCGCTGACGAAGTTCTGCACGGTGAGACCGACCATCTGACTCAGGTAGCTCATAGACGCTTCGCCGCTGTAGGCCTGCCAGTTGGTATTGGTCATGAAGCTGA
The DNA here is from genome assembly GCF_019145235.1 of Pseudomonas farris. Taxonomy (GTDB): domain Bacteria; phylum Pseudomonadota; class Gammaproteobacteria; order Pseudomonadales; family Pseudomonadaceae; genus Aquipseudomonas; species Aquipseudomonas farris. The sequence goes on from NZ_JAHSTV010000010.1 coordinate 195,440, forward strand.
TGGCAGTGTTGAACGCCAGCGTCCACTCCTGACCCGGCAGATTTTGTGGGTTCAGCGGCAAATGCCCCTGGAACAGCAGGATCGCAAACAGCAGCAAGAAGCCCGCGAGATTGAAGGCGAGCAAGGCCAGGGTGTATTTCTGCCAACTCTGTTCGGCCTGTGGATCGACGCCAGCCACCCGATAGCAGCCACGCTCCACCGGCCCGAGGATCGGCGAAAGCCAGGTGCGCTGCCCTTCCATTACCTTGTAGTAGAAGCGCCCCAGAAACGGTGCCGGGATCAGTACCACGGCGAAGAAGGCGATGATCAGCCAATAGTCATAACTGTGCATAGCCGCTCCTAGTTCCGGTCCGCGCGCAACAGCGCAACCAATAGATAAATGAACAGCCCCACTGCCAACAGCAGGGACACCCCGTCCAGAACGCTCATGGAAATTCTCCCTATTACGGCGTATTGCCGCGTGTGGAGTATATTGTCCGCAGAGTGGCCGTAAAGGCGCGAGATCGAATGATGTGACGGGGTATAAATAAAACGTAAAGAATGGGAGGTTATGCGGGGCAGGGCCTGCCAACAACGCTCCAAACTGGCGCACAAACTGCCCCATCCAGCCGCTAACATCCCCGATACGACAGCTTTCAGCGCTTTACGACGCCCACCTGCAAAATGGCACACCCGCTGCACACGCCCTGCCCGAGTTTTTCCAAACCGTTTAGGGAGCAACGCATGAACACACAACTCAAACTCACGCTGGGCACACTGCGCCTGTGGGGTATTGTGGTTGGGCTGGTGATTTCCTTTCCGGAGAGTACTTCGGCTGGAGTTACGGGGCTGGGGGGCGTGGCCGGGACACTGGGCTTCCTGGTGATCTCGTACATGGTCGCCACGATGTACACCTGCTTCATCTCCCGTTTCACTTAACTGACCACCGCCATCCTCTCCGGACACATCTGTCTCGCGCTAGTTAATATTGGCTGAAGATGGCGGCCAAGGCATATGGATCATATTCGGTAATCGTCAAAAAAAATCAGTCATGTTCTAAGGGAAAGCTTCGACAGGTGTGGCAGGAAGTATTCGTGCTTCAAAGTGCTCGAGCCAAGCGCTTGCATCGATGAATAGGGGGCATCGACTGTCGTAAAAAACTTCATCTCGGCCAAAGTCCGATCACGCAATAGGCGCTGCCGCGACGCGACATTTTCTGCTGGTGTTCCTTGTAGCGCTGCCTGGGTAGCGGGCGTCATGTTCAAGTCTCTAGCAGTAGCCACTTCAGCTCATCCTTATAATACCCGCTGCCATCCTTTTGAATCGTACTGACTGGATCAGACTCAGGTCCACGCAGGTGATGACCTATAACAGTGGGAGCTTATGGTCCATTGCACCCATCTAGATCGCGACTGACGGTTTGAACCCGCCCTGTAAATGATGGTCTCCACACTGGATCCAATTGCTTTACGGAACCGAAATCCGCATACAACTGCGATGCGATCCCGCCCACCTGCCTGGGACGAAGCCATCAACAAAGCAAATGCACTTTTCAGGTGCTGGGTAAATGGAATGACCTCATCGAGTAAAAAATCCGAATAACACAGCCACTACCAGCAGTTTTCAGCAGGTAGGCGATGTAGAGATGTTTCGCGGGAGGCCGATCCATAAGGAATGGAGATCCGTTCGCACATGTCTTCAAACAACTTTAACCCGCAGGCTAAAATCTTCTATCGACCCATCGACGCAGCATTGCGTTGGTGCAACCTCATTCGTTACGAAGCGCAGATCGTGCAAGCGGCTTGGTCTTGCCCTGAAAAGCTCAGGAGCCTGTTTCCTCAATGGCCGTGCCTACAAGCGAATACCGACAAAATTTATGACGCTGTCCGCAATGGCGAATTACCATATGGCTGTTTCGGTATTTCGGTGCCCCTGGGCACCCCCGTAGAGCCCGCTCTGCTGACGGTACGACACTCTGATCTACGCCATTGGATGCAGGTCTACTACGCCGATCAGAGGCCAGACTTTCTGTTCGAGTCGAACGACGACCCTCGAGACAAAATCAGCCTGGGTGTTTACTTTGCACTCCAGGCCGAGCGGGATGCCCTCCTTCGAGAGCGCGATGCTCTGCAACGTCAGCTCCAAGATGTCGAAGCTGACCTTCAGGCACTGGGACTTGAGCAGGAAAGCCTTAAAACGCTGGTAAAAACGCAGGGACAGCTCAGCGATCGTAGTGAACACACCTATTTGCAGATCATCGGTGCCTTGGTCAACACCGTCTTGGATGTGTCGCCTGCAGGTAAACCTCTTTCCGTGTTCAAGAGCCAAGCCGCAATCGTCGATGCTTTGACCGCGCGCCACAATGACATTCCCGGTCTCAGCAAACGAACGCTGGATAAAAAGTTCGCGGCAGCCAATCGCACTCTCAAAAAAACCACCTGAACCAAATCATTGCACTGCAATGCACTCGATTGCAGTGCAATGACTCCCTCGCTTTTCTGCTATTCACTTCAGATCACTTCCCACCACGCGCCAAACGGCGCCAGGAGTGACCAGCATGTCCAGCTCATCCGTCCCGCTCGCTGACAGCCCTCAACCACCGGCCGAACGTCACATCATGCGGCGTGACGAAGTGGAGCGGAAAACCGGCTTCAAGCGTGCGCACATCTACAACCTGATGAAAGAAGGAAAATTCCCTCAGGCCAAACGCATTGGACTGCGCGCGGTCGGCTGGGACTCGCTGGAAATCGAGCAGTGGGTCGTTGAGCGCTTAGGCCAGCAGGCCTGATGCCATGCGTGTGGTATCGGTGGTGTCCACCAAAGGTGGGGTAGGCAAAACCACAGTAGCTGCCAATCTCGGCGGTCTGCTGGCGGATGCTGGCCTACGCGTCCTGCTGCTCGATCTGGATAGCCAGCCCACCCTATCCAGCTATTACGCCTTGAGCCAGAAAGCTGTTGCTGGTGCGTATGAGCTCATTGCACTCAACTTAACAACGCCTGCTCAGATTGTTTCCAGGACAGTGATTGCAGGGCTCGACCTAATCATCTCCAACGACGATCAAGGCCAGCTAAATACATTGCTGCTACACGCTCCTGACGGGCGATTACGGCTGCGCAATTTACTCGACAATTTCCGATCCAATTATGATCTGCTTTTGATCGACACCCAAGGCGCACGCAGCGTGCTGCTGGAGATGGCCATCCTGGCTTCCGATCTCGCCCTCTCTCCCATCACGCCGGAAATGCTCGCCGCTCGCGAACTGCGCCGCGGCACCTTGAAGCTGCTGAGTGAACTCGAACCGTTCCGCCACCTGGGCATTTCACCGCCCCCTTTGCGACTGTTGCTGAACCAGGTGAATAGCATTCGGGTGGACACCCGAATGATCACCCGCGGCCTGCGCGAGAGCTTCGCTGGGGCTACCAACATCTCGGTTTTAGAAACCGTAGTTCCAGACCGAGTGGCGTATCTCAATGCCGCCTCCCTTGGCCTACCGGTCCACCGAATCGACACTCGCCAGTCGCGAAAGCCACGCTCGCCATCAGCGTTGGAAACCATGCGGAGATTGGCCACCGAACTGTTTCCGGAATGGCGTGAAGCCATCTCTACGATGAGCAGGTACTCGGAGGCTCGATGAGACGAATCGCCAAGCCGACATTTCTCGCCAAATCACTTTTTATCGACCTTGATGCCAACAGTGTTTGGCAAGGAGTCTTTTGATGTTGGATCAACTGCCCATCATCGTCCAACCATCCATTCGACCACTACCCCCACCTTGCGAAGAGTACTGCACTGTGGTCTTTCGCCTGCAGGGAGGGCGCTCGGCCATGGCGTGGTTCCTCGCAGAACTCTCCCGACATTTCGAAGGTTCGGGGACTGTCGAGATCGTCAAGCTCGAGGTCGGTGACCATTCGCGCAACCGGCGTTAACTGAGGTTGTTCCGATGAAAAAGCTCAGTCAGGAGGAGATTACCGACAAGCTGCACCAGGACCACTTCCCTCGGGGCCCAGAACTGGAGCGGCTGTCCGATCCACTCATCGACACACCTATGCTGGTCACGCTGGAGCAGTTGCGGCCCTACGAACTCAACCCACGCTTCATCCGCAATCCGCTGTATGACGATATCAAGGCCTCGATCCGTGAACGCGGGCTGGATCAACCACCGCCGATTACCCGCCGCCCGGGTGAAACCTATTTCATTATCCGCAACGGCGGTAATACGCGCTTGGCAATTCTCGGCGAGCTGTGGCAGGAAACCCGTGACGAACGCTTCTTTCGCATTCATTGCCTGTTCCGACCTTGGACCAATGAAATCTCCGCCCTGCTCGGTCATCTGGCCGAAAGCGATCTGCACGGCCAACTCACCTTCATTGAGCGTGCGCTGGCCGTGGCCAAACTCAAAACCATGCTCGAACCAGATGGAGCTGTGCTCCCACAACGTGAGCTGGCACGACGTCTTGCCGCTGGAGGCTATCCCATTTCGCAGTCGCATATCAGCCGGATGCTCGAAACCCTCGAACACCTACTACCCGCCATTCCGCAAACACTGTATGCCGGATTGGGTAAGCCCCAGATCGAACGGCTGATCGCTCTGCGTAGCCAGGCCGAACGAACCTGGAACCGTTATCCAACAGACACCGTTGCGTTTACCGAGTTTTGGCTCGAAACCCTAGGCGACTTCGATACCGACCCTGAGTCCTTCGATCTTGAGCAAATCCAGGATGAACTGCTCGAACGCATGAGCCGCTTACTCGGACAGTCCTACCGCATGTTGGCCCTGGAGCTGAGTGACACCCAACAGGTCATCTCGACGTCAGGCGTTATCGTCACCACGCCCTCGGAAAACAGCCATCTGCCGAGTGTCAATGAAGCCGCGGCCGAACCTCCACCCGCAGAGTCCCGTCCCCAATCAACCGAGACCAGGACCCAGACCGAAACAGCGCGAGAGGAACTGCTCACACCGCCCGAAACGAATGTCGTATCAGCGGTCAGCCCTCCGTCGCGTGTTCAACAGATTCGCGAACAGATCGATCGCGAGATTTCAATCGAAGCAGCACCGACAGTCGAGGCCTGCGCGATCGAAGACATCTGGACCATCGCACCCACACTGGACAGCCCCGAACAACTACGTTCAGCCATCGCCGGACTGGCGCGGGAAATGGCGGCCTATGCCGGACATCCCGAGAGCATCATCGATCAGCAGCTTGGCTTGGGTTTTGCCCTAGATATGGAGCGGGTAGATCTTGCGACACCTAGCGCGACCGGTGTTCACCTGCTGCTCCTGGCCCTGTTGCGCGCTCAAGACGAGGTGAACTGGGAGGATCGCAAGCAACTGCCCTCAGCCCTGTTCGGCCAGCTGTTGTTGGGGGTCTATCAACTGCCGCTGACAGATCGTCCCGCCGTGGACGTAGGACTGGAACGACTGCCCGACAGCCTGTTAATCAAACTGTATCGCCTGATCCGCCTGGCCCGGCGCCTGATCGACTTAACGCTTACCCCTGAAGCTGACTCACCGATGGAGTTGCCATGAACCTGTCCTTCAATGTGCTCAACCAGGCCATGCTGACCCAGGTGCTGCACGAGTTGCGCTTGGGTAACCTGCAACGCTGTAAGGCACTCGGACTGGGTGAGGACGATATCTACCTGTTGCAATCTTTACCCGCCACCACGCTGTCGCGCCTGGCCCATGCCACCGTCCCCTGGGTTGAGGTCAAGATTGACTCGCCGGTGCTGCATCGGTTGATCGAGCAAGCCGAACGCGACGAACAGAACGAGCGATGGATCAACCGCGCGCTCAAGCTCGGTGCCAGCAGCACCATCATGTATCAGTGCTTCGGCTTGGCGCATTCGGAAACCGCCCTGCGCCGACGTCTGCTCAAGATAGAAACCCGAAAGGGCCGCCCTCAGCATTTGAGCGAAGCGCAGGAACATGCGCTCTGGCAGCGATGGTGCCAACTACGCACGCAGGACGGTAGCGAGGATCAGCTCGATGCCATGATGATGCTGGCGGAGGAGCAACAGATCAGTTTGACCATCGTCTGGCAGCAGATTGACCAATACAGCAACAGAACATGAACACTGCCCCTTCCAGCCGCTGGCAGCGTGTCCTGCAGCAATGCACTCAGCAGCTGAATGAACATTGGCCCACACGCCCTACCACTGAAAAACCTTCCAACCAGGCGCTACAGGCTGGCTTTCTGTTCAGTGGCCAAGCACACGAAGCCGTGCCACGTCGGCTGCTCTTGGATAGTCGGCTGACCCCGTTGGAGCGTAATGCCTGGCAAGTGTTTCGACTCATGCTGCAAGGCCAGGGTGTGGTCACGCCGCGCTATGAGGATTTGCAGCCTTACCTGTCGAGCGTACCTTACGGAGCGTCAGCCTCCCGTGAAACCATTGCTCGCGTCTTGACGATGCTCAGGCTGACGCGCTGGCTCAGCTTGGTGAGTCGCGGACGCGACCAGCTCAGCGGACGTCTGCAAGGTTCTCTGTACGTCCTGCACGATGAACCGTTAACTCCCGCTGAAGCCATGGAGTTGGATCAGGATTACCTTGAGCTGGTCGGACATGGCCTCCGTCATAACACCAAGGCGGTGTGTATTGTCGCTCAGCATGTTCTGGAAGAAATTCGCCAGGACACGGACATCGATCAGGGTCGACTTCCGACGCGACTCGACAGCTGGGGCGACCACTGGACGCAGCAAGGATTGGATCTCGCAACCGAGGACGCCTTACACGATTCCGAACTGGGTGGCGATCGCCGCGTTCGGAATCGTACAAGCCCTCGTTCGGATTCCGAACCAGGCTGGAACGCCAGCGTTTCCGGCACCGTTCGGAATCCGAACGCCGCCTGTACTGTATTAAAAGAAAGTACTCGTACTGTACCGCGCGCGACCTCAATGGTGGATAACCTGAACTGGCCCGCTCCGCTGCACCTGAGTCCAAGCGAGCGTCAGGCGATCGCCGTGGCGCTGAGCAAGCTCACCCCAGCTGATCGTCAGGCGGTGCTTAACGAAGCCGGTGCACGCTGTGCGGTAGGAGGTATCCGCAGACCAGCGGCCTACCTGATGGGACTGATCCAGCGCGCACTGAACGGTGACTTTCATCCTTGGGCAGGTCAAACGGAACCCTCCCCCATTGCAGAACCGCCCCCAACAGCACCGTCACGCCCGCCCCGAAAACAGGGTGAACCCGCCTCCGCCCTCGCCCAAGCGTGCCTGAATGAGCTGCGCCAACTGCGCGGCAAACGCCCTGGACGTCAGTAGATTTGATGCCAGTGGCATCAAATCTACTGAGTTCTAATGTGAAATCGCAAAGGGCCGAACCTGTGCAGTCCGACGTATGGCCATCGCCATCCATGGAAATGATGCCACCGGCCTCACTCGCGAACGTCTTTGAAATTAACCCTCTCACACCAAACCGAACAGAGCGCATTCAGCTTTTTGGCTGCCCTTGCCCCTCATCTGTCGCAACGTTCCCGTCCAAGCTTATGCGAGGACAACACCGTGGCCGATCACTACCAACTCAACCTGGGTTCATTGCGCAGCAGCATCACCCTGACCCTGCACACGCACCACGCCGCCCGTATTTGGCAAGGCCGGACCGCACGCGAAGGCGTCCACTCGATCATGGGCATGGCCGGTTACATCAGTGTCACCAACCTGATCAAACAAACCGCCGCCCAGGACGATCCCTATGCCGACTGGGCCATCGTGCAACTCGAAGAAAAACTGATGCAGGCCAAAGCTGGAATGCTGGCACTGACCCAACAACTGGATCGAATCAGGCAGGACCTGCCGACACAGATCGACATGGGTGACAACCTCAACATCCACCCCGTCACCTTGCCGTTGTACATCGGCAGCCAGTTGGGTTTTCTGGCGGTCTACCTGCTGACCGACTACGACACCCTGGTGCGTCGTACCCTGTTGGCCCATCACACCGCCTTGATCGGTCGCAGAGACATGGAAGCCTGGATCGACGACGGCGCCCATCTATTGCGCAGCCTGTTCGGCCAGGCGCAGCGCTATCGGCATGCCGGCGTCACACGCGGTGACATGGCGGCGAACAACGCCCGTGCCCTGGCGGCCATCGATAAATGGGGGGCGCCCCCGATGGACATCCTTGAGGGTCATCGCCGCTCCCAGTTTGCGCCACCGATCATTCGTCATGGTGCTGTGACAGAGGATGACGCTGGCGCGTTCGCAGAGGAAACGGGAGAGCCATCTGCGACAGTAGATGAGCCGGAGGATGAAGCATGATTCCCATGATCCCGGCTCAACCAATGCCCTTCGAAGCGTTGACACCGGATGCCTATCGACAGCTCGAACACGCCGCCTCCCTAAAAGGCCTTTTAAAACCTTTTAAGGGTAAGGGGGAGTTGGAGCACTTGGCGCAGGTGGCGAGGGAAATCGAGGCGCAGTTATGTCATCTGATGGAGGTTGTTGTGCAGCAAGCCAGACAGCCCCCGTACTCACTGCTGGATATTCGATTGGTGCTGCAGAACACCAGCGCTGGCAGCACCTTTTTGCGGTGGCGCACCCGAGATTTTGCCCGTATGGGCGTTGCGGCCTGGGAACGTCAGGTCTCCAACAGAGCCCTGCCGCAGGCCGTACGCGAGGGATTGCACCGTTTCGAAGGCGAGCGCATTGCACTGAACTTGCAGATGAGCGTGGTGCATTCGCTCTACCGCCAGGCCACGACCTGCGCGATCAAAATGGCCAGTGCCGAACAGTTACTGCGCCAGTTCACAACCGCAGTGGAGGTATCAGGATGAGCACTTTTTTCGTTGGCGAAGGCAACATCGGCAGTGCGCCAGAGTTCCAGGAGTTTCCCTCAGGCAATGACGAACCGCGACGTTTGCTACGGCTGAATGTGTACTTCGACAACCCCGTGCCACGCGAAGGCAGCTATGAAGATCGAGGCGGCTATTGGGCGCCGGTTGAGCTCTGGCACCGCGAGGCTGAACACTGGAGCACGCTGTACCAAAAAGGCATGCGTGTACAGGTCGAAGGCCGCACCGTGCGCGATGAGTGGGAGGACAGCGAAGACAATGCGCGAGTCACCTTCAAGATCGAGGCCCGTCGCGTCGGCATCCTGCCTCACCGGGTGCACAATGTGGTCATGCGGGAACGCTCTAGTGAGCCAGCGTCATCTTCGATACCCGCTGGGCAAGATACAGAGCAGACCAGTTCACCTGCGTCGAAACCCAGAAAACGCAGAGGACAACCACCGTCAGACTGACAGACTTCAGGCATAAAAATTGCATTTCTGCGCGAAGTGGCTGGCCTGTCGTTACCCGCTGCTCGTGAAGATCCACCTGTCGTCCACACTACAAACGGGTAGCCGCCTCGGCCCATTCAAGCCTGCCCTCACCATCTAATGTGAGGAACCTGCCATTCAGGTTTCTCATATCTCGCCACTGCGGTTTCCAACCACGCTGCTCCGAACTCAATCCGGAGCAGTTTTATGCGCCTCTTCCTCTGCGAGAAACCTTCCCAAGGTCGAGACATTGCCAAAGTACTCGGAGCCAGCCGGCGCGGTGATGGTTGCCTGATCGGCATCGACTCAACCGTCACCTGGTGTATCGGCCATCTGCTGGAGATGGCCCCTCCCGAAGCCTATGGCATTCAGTACAAGAACTGGTCGTTGGATCATCTACCGATCATTCCCGCGCAGTGGCAGGTCGAGGTCAAACCCAAGACCACGGCGCAGTTCAAAGTCATCAAGCGCCTGCTCAGTGAAGCCTCCGCCGTCGTCATCGCCACCGATGCCGACCGCGAGGGTGAAATGATTGCCCGTGAGTTACTGGAGCTCTGCCAGTATCGAGGCCCCGTTCAGCGCCTCTGGTTGTCCGCACTCAACGAGGCCTCAATTCGCAAGGCACTATCCTCACTGAAGTCTGGTCAGGAGACTTACCCGCTCTACCACTCGGCCCTCGCCCGCAGCCGTGCTGACTGGCTGATCGGCATGAACCTCAGTCGTTTGTTCACCCTCCTCGGCCGGCGGGCAGGTTACGACGGTGTACTGTCAGTCGGACGCGTCCAGACACCCACGTTACGTCTAGTCGTCGATCGTGATCGTGCGATTGCCAGCTTCGTCTCGGTACCCTACTGGGAAGTGGAGGTGCACCTGTCCTCAATGGGGCAACCCTTCATCGCATCGTGGTTACCACCAAGCTCAGGACAAGATGAAGCCGGTCGTTGCCTGCAGCAGACGCTTACCCATCACGCGGTCCGAGCGATCTCTAGTGGTAAAACCGCCACAGTACTCTCACTGCAGGCTGAGCATTTCCGCGAAGCGCCGCCCCTACCCTTCGACCTGAGCACCCTGCAGGAAGTCTGCTCGCGCAAGCTGGGGCTCGGCGTTCAGGAAGTCCTGAACATCGCCCAAGCCCTGTATGAAACCCACAAAGCCACTACCTACCCACGCAGCGATTGCCGCTATTTGCCAGAGAGTATGTTCAACGAGGTACCCGCGGCATTTGATGCTCTGCTCAAAACGGATCCCGAACTGCGGCTCTCACTCGGAAGCCTCGATCGATCACTGCACTCTCGCGTGCGGAACGATGCCAAGGTCACCGCGCACCACGCCATCATCCCCACCACTGAGTCGGCGAACCTGGCGCGGATGTCCGAACAAGAACGTCAAGTCTACGAACTGATCCGTAGCCACTACCTCGCACAATTTCTGCCGCATCATGAGTTTGATCGGACCCAGGTCGAACTGCAGTGTGGCGAAGAACGATTGACCGCGGTTGGCAAACAGATCCTGATCCAGGGCTGGAAAGGCTTGCTCTCCGAAAAAACTGAGGACGATGAGCCCAGTCACAAGTCCCAGATCTTACCGGTCTTGCATCAGGGCACGCCGTGCGCAGTGGATGATGTCGAACTCAAGTCCATGCGCACTGCCGCTCCCAAACCTCTCACTGAAGGCGATCTGATCAAGGCGATGAAAAACGTGGCCAAGCTGGTCAACGACCCACGCCTGAAACAGAAACTTCGGGACACCACCGGTATTGGTACCGAAGCCACGCGCGCCGGCATCATCAAGGGGTTGATTGATCGCGGTTATTTGCTAAAGAAAAAACGCGCCTTGATGGCCTCCGCAGCGGCCCATACCCTGATTGAAGCGGTACCCGCAGCCATCGCCGATCCAGGCATGACCGCGATCTGGGAGCAGGCTCTGGACGAAATCGAAGCGGGACGTCTGAGCCTGGATGCGTTTGTCGCCAAGCAGGCGAATTGGATTGCGCAACTGGTCGAACGCTGCGGAGCACTCACCTTGGCATTACCAGTCGAAGCCGATCCGGCCTGCCCCATTTGCAACGCCTCAATGCTCAGGCGAAAGGGGAAATCAGGACCGTTCTGGTCATGCTCCCACTACCCGGACTGCAAGGGCACTGTGCCGATCAGCAAAGGTACGCGTCGCCCCTGACGCGCCTTTGGAGATCAAAAGGAGTATTGGGGCCATGTTCTGCTCAGTGCATCATCAACGGCGGCTGATCCCTCTCTAAGTCGCTTATCGGTTGTCCGATTTCACGGGCCAAGGCGATACCGGTCGAAATCCATATCTGCCCCAGTTCGTTGAACGCTTTCAGATGCGCAGGATTTTCGTTGAGCCAATGAACAAGGCTGTCGAAGTGTTCGGGGTTCTCAGGGTAATCATGGATCCTGATGAACAGCTCCAGTGTTCGATCCCAGATCAGATCCATGACGTTGTTGCGCTCCTCTTCCATGCTCAACCATTCCTCCGTTTGGTCCGATCGGACCGTTCATTTTCACTGGTCACTTCGGGCTCTGATTCCTGGAGGAATAAAACCCACGTCGCGATACATAGCGATTTCAGTCAATATGTCAACCTAGCAAGTCGATACTCAACCTATAGGGATGTTCATGTCAATGGGTCTTTGCTCAACCATTCGGGTTGAACTGGAGAACTCATCACTTGGCACATAAACATCCAACCCAAGCTCAAATCGGGCGCATGATCGCGAAGCACCGCACTCAGCGTAATCTGACCCAGGAAGAGGTGGCTGAACGCCTGGGGATCGGTAGCGAAGCCATCTCGCGCCTGGAACGTGGTGTAGTGGAGCTTTCCGTGATCAAGCTGATGCAGTTGGCGGACATTTTCGACTGCCGGATGGATGAACTGCTGACTGAGTCGAGCAATCGTCCCCATGACCAGGGCCAGATGATTGCGGGTCTGCTGAGCGGTCTAAAAGAACGCGACCGAGCCTTTATCCTGGCAACCGTCGAACAATTGGCCGCTCATCTCGGCAGTAAGTAACCTTCACTCGTATTCGTTATAGGGGGCTCTGAGGGAGGCCCTCTGCCTTGACGTCGTCCCACCCTCTCTGCTGTAGTGCCTCAGGATCATCACCAACGGCGACCCAAGACCGATTCGCTCCGGGTAGCTCGGTCGGACTCTTAGAGTTCGGAGCCTTCTCTCTCTGCGGGATTCGTTCCTGTTTGTGCTCGACCTGATCGTGGTGGCGGATGACCACTGTTGCCTCTGCCAGGCAATAGCGGTCATCCGCCTCGGCGATCGTATTCAGCCCCGGAGCCCACCGGGGAAACATTGGGCACCCTTTGTGCGCGGATGCGTGCCAGCAGGTTCCGACCCAGGCCACGACAAGGGTCGGTTGGCGAATCATGGCGCAGTTAAACCAGGCTTTGCGAGGAGCTTGTCGACTGCGCAAGACCGTCAAAGGTGGCTTTTCTCTTCCTCGCCTGGCACCCGCCAGGCCCACTCTTCATGTTCTTCATTCCAGAGTTTTCCACTGAATTCCGTCCATAAAAAACTGGGTTGCAGCGTCTTGACGCTCGCCTGAGACAGGCTTATACAAAGGGCGTGGTTCGCTGTCGTTGACAGCCCAGCCCAGGTAGCCAGAACCTTCAAGGCTACGCCACGCTCGTGGTGGTTTACCCAAGTGCGGTCAGCGTTCGGAAGCTCGCACGGTTACCGCTTCAGCGGTGATGAATGCCGACTACCCCATGTTTGCGGACCACTACCGCAGACGTTCCTCAGTTGCACCGCTATTCCTCCAGACGCATAGACTTGCTTGCCATCGGCTTGCCGGTGGCGAGTCGTTCATCGCTCGCCTTCACCTTACCCACCCGACGGGGGCTCACTTCCCCTTCAGGGATTGTGCGTCGCCGTTTTCCCTTGAAACAGGAGAACCACCATGGCCCACGCCAACCACTCCCAAGAAGCGACCACTTACTTCAACCTGCACACCGTCGGTATCGGCTACCTCAACCGTGTTCGTGAAGTCCAAGTCCGCCGCGGCCAGCCATTCATGGCCTGCGTTATCGCGGCCCTGCACGGCGCCACCGATGCGGTCGAGTACACCCGCTTCGACTGCAAAGTCGCTGGGGGCGAAGCTGAACGTTTGATTCGTCGCTATATGGACGCCGTCAACGCCGAGAAAAAGGTCTTGCTGTCGTTTCGTATCGGCGACCTGTGGATCGATCCGTTTCTCTACGAGAAAGGTGATAAACAAGGTCAACCAGGCGCCAGTCTGAAAGGTCGTTTGCTGTTCATCGACTGGATCAAGGTCGACGGCACATTCGAGTACAAAGCGCCCGCCAGGCAGGAAGCAACAGCACCTGCTGAGCCAGCGCCCACCAGTGAGTCATCCCCACCATCGGCTGATGCCGACGCTGAGGAGATTGACAACCCAACAGAGGCTCGGGTTGAACCTGACTCTCCACCCACTCCCCGCACGGCTCGGCGTGATGCCACCCGTACCGTTCAGTCCGCCTGAACTGTCCACGATGTTCCTCATCAAGGCGCTCCCCCGAGCGCCTTTTCTTCAATCCGCACAGGAGAACCAACATCGAATCCTTCTGGCTTTGCGACGACTGCCTGTTCGCTGTGGCTTACGAGGACTACAGCACGTTATCGCTCTACTACTCGACGGATGAAATCGAGAAACGCATCACCGGCATCCATCGTGGACTGGTTCAGTTGATGCCCATCAGTGCCGACTTCGATCCCGAAGCTGGCTGGGGCATAAAAGCCTTTTCCCCGTTGCCCTGCGACAGTTGTGGTTCACCCCTGCACGGTCAACGCCATCGATTCACTCGGCTGTAATAGCGCGCCATCGGCTATCGCCCGCGACACTCTATCCACCTCGGGGACACCACTCGCCTCGGGCGTGTACCCCTGATTGTTCCCTTCGGAGGTACCGCCATGAGCACCCAATTCACCCTGATCGAGACCTCGGATTTCGAGACCGATCGTATCGTCCAAGAAAACCAGCTGATCGACGAAGCGTTGCAAATTCTGGATCGTCGGCTGTTCACCCGCGGCCCAATCCTGACCGCCCCTGACACCGTAGCGTTTTATCTAAAACTGCACCTTGCGCCACAAGAGCATGAAGTCTTCGGTGTAATTTTTCTCGATGCCAAGCACCGGGTGCTGGCGTTCGAAGTCCTCTTTCACGGCAGCATTGATGGGGCCAGCGTTTACCCCCGCCAAGTCGTTAAGCGTTCCCTCGCGCATAACGCCGCAGCCGCCATTTTTGTGCACAACCACCCCTCAGGGTGTACGGAACCCAGTCAGGCCGATCGCGTTTTGACCGCACGGTTGAAGGAGGCCTTGGCCTTGATCGAAGTGCGTGTACTGGATCACTTCATCGTCGGTGAAGGTCATCCGCTCTCCCTGGCCGAATACGGCTGGCTTTAACCCTAGCAGGCGCCTTCGGGCGCCTTGTTCATATTCATCTGGAGAACCCTCATGAACCCCGCCCCCAAGCCCCAGCTACGCTGACGGCCTCCAATCCATTTGCTCGCGGCTACGACAATCGGCATATCGAACGGCAGCTACTGATCACCTACGAGGACGACTGCCCTCCCTGCTTTCGACCTGTCCACGACTCACAGGCCCATCTGTCCGACGATGGGTTGCAGCTGTTCCCCTGCCTGTTCAATGACGAGTTCGCCTTGATCAGCGAAGGCCAATCCATTCCGGATGAGTTGGATAAACGCTGCCAATCCACTGGCCTGGTGCGCCAAATAATCTACGCTGTGATGGGCGAAATGCTCAACGAGCGGCATTACCTCGGTGATCTGTACTCCCTGGAAGAAGCCCAAGCCATGGCCCATCGCTTGAGCTTCGAAACGGGACACTACAGTCGAGCCTGGGAAATCAGTACCGCGCACCTTCCCGAAGAATCGATGCTTTATCTGGAGGAGTGGGTCAGTCACTTCGCTCTGCGGCAAACCGGCCTCTTGTTCGAGCTTTTTACGCTGCCAGATTGCTGCGGTATCGGTTGCAAACTGATCGGCACGCCATGGACGGACGAGAACTTGCTGAACATTGAGGGCAATCGTTATTCGAGCTTGAGACAAGAACAACTCGACGCCGGCACACCGGAAGCCTTGGTCAACGTACTGTATTTGGCGGCATTGGCGGATGTGCGATTGTTGATCTTCGACCCCGACGCTGCCGTCTTGGATGGGCTCGCCATCTTCGATGAATAGCAACGTGTTCAGCGTTAACACGACCCACCTTGAATCAACTTTCTCACTGAATCGCTCCTTCACCTCATGTCAGGTTCTGCACTGAATCTGACATGAGGTTTCTTCCATGGAGCGTTTTTTCACACCTGTCTGCCTGCTGGGTTTGTTGAGCGCCTGCACCGCGCAAATCCCCACCCCATTGCCGCCCCATCCAGCGATCGACAGTGGCTCCAATCGGACCCAGCACTCGAGGGGCATAGCCGAAGAAAGCCATCCGGCAGAGCTTCGTTATGGCCGCTACACGCTGGTCAGCACCGAGCCCACCACGGAACAACGCGATCTTCTTGCCCAAATCATTGACGTGAGCATCCCGTCCAGCCTGAACCCTTCGGTGCAGGATGCATTGCAGTACGTATTGCAGCGTTCGGGCTATTCGCTCTGCCCCGTTACCGCGTCCGTGAGGGTGCTGTTTACTCGGCCCCTGCCCGCGGCCCATTACCGGCTCGGCCCGACCTCTTTGCGCCGCGCGCTGCAAGTGCTCGCTGGCCCCGCCTGGCAACTCACGACCGACGAAGTCAGCCGTTCGGTCTGCTTCGAACAGCAGAAAACGGAGGCCGGCGTCGCGCTGATCACACCCGTCTCGCCCCATCTGTTGGAGGCACGCCCATGAGAGCCTCGACGTTTCAAACCCTTATTGTTGGGCTGCTTTGCCTGGCAATTGCCAGCCTGAGTGGTGGTTTGTACAAGCAGTATCAACGCGTGGCCGAACTGCAGCGCACGAACACGCAATACCAACAAACCCTGGACACCCTGCAACGTGATTCAAACGCCCTCAAGGATGCACAGGAGAAGCTGCAGTTCGCGCTGAAAGACCTGAAGCAGATGGTCGATAGCGGTGAACAACAGGCCAATACCCTCGATCCGATGTTGGATCAGTGGGCACAAGAGATACAGGAACTGCGTGATGGTCTCGCAGCCCGCGCCACCGCAGCCGACATGACAGCGCTACGTGCACGCCTTGAGCACATCGAGCAGCAGTTTCTGGAGTTTAAGAGTCCGCCATCAACCTCACCACCGACGCCTTCCGTGACCAAGCCAAAACAGACGGCTCGACCCAAGCCCGTCCCGCTCTCACCACCGTTCTCAGTCTTGAGTGTCGAGTCCCGCGGGGGTGAGCGTTTTCTGGCGGTCGCACCTCATGACAGTCGCTCGCTCATGGATGTTCGGCTGCTGCATAGCGGTGAGCAGCTCGGGGCCTGGCACCTGAAAGTACTGGAGCCGAATGCAGCCATCTTCGCGGTGGCCACTCAGCCAGACCAGACCGTGCACCTCCCTTGAGAAGCGATCATGAACAGAGCGCCACTTCTCCCCATCGTCTGTCTCGTTTCGCTACTGACCACGAGCGTTACGATGGGCAGCCCCATCACGACACCGTCACGCATCCAGGACATGCAGTCCACTCCCCTAGGGCGCTCTCACTCTGAACAGTCGTCAAGCTGGGGTCTGACGGAGCAGGAGTGGACGCGCTTCGAACAGATCCAAGCCGGCCCGCGTGGTTTCTGGAGTCCGAACCTCGATCCGCTGACTGCACTCGGGGTTGAGGCCGAGACCGACCAAGAGCGCCAGCGTTATGCCGAATTACAGGTAGCGCTGGAAGCCAAACGCGCCGAGCGCGAGTTGGCCTACCAAAACGCTTACACCGCGGCCTGGGCCAAGCTGTTTCCCGGGCTGCTGCCGATCCAGGGCATGGCATCACCGTCCCCTGTCAGCTCATCGGTCGTGCCGCGCCAGTCTCTATTTGTGGAGGACCATTGCCCGGCATGCACCGCCGAAGCACAACGTTTGCAAAACAGTGACACGACGTTCGATATCTACCTGGTAGGCAGCCAAGGCCAGGATGAACGCGTCCGTAGCTGGGCTCGGCAAGCGGACATCGATCCGGCCAAGGTTCAACGCCGGCAGATCACCCTGAACCATGACCGTGGTCGCTGGTTCAGCCTGGGTGCCTCGGGGCCATTGCCTGTCACATTTCAACAGGTGAATGGACAATGGCAACGCCTCGACTGAGTGGTATTGCGCTCCTGCTGACGATGCTCGCCGTCCAGGCTGACGAACTGCCGCCTCCTGCCTACCAACTGGCGGCGCATGACGCCGACATCCCTTCTACGGTGCTGTTCGCGATTGCCCTGCAGGAGAGTGGTATCCGCGTTCGTGGTCGACTGCTGCCTTGGCCCTGGACCCTGAACATCGCCGGAACACCCTACCGTTTCACCACGCGCCAGACCGCCTGTCACGCCTTACTTCAGGCACTCGCCCAACATGACGCCAAGCGGGTCGATGTCGGTCTCGGGCAAACCAACCTGGGCTATCACGGACAACGTTTTTCCAGCCCCTGCGAAGCCCTCGACCCCTACCGAAATCTCGCGGTGACCGCCGCGCTGTTGCAGGAGCATCACGCCGCTACCGGTGATTGGGTGTCAGCTGCCGGACGCTATCACCGCCCGGCAGGAGGAACGCCGGCCGCGCGTTATCGCGCCGGTTTTTCCCGGCAACTCGAGCGGTTGCTGGTTTCCTTCGAACAAGAGACACCACCATGAAGCGAATCGCCATCGCCTGTTATTTCACCCTGCTCTTGGCACCTTTCGCCCAGGCGGAACTGACCGTTGCCGGGGATCAGCCTTGCGACTTCACCCGACCCCATTTTCAAGTTTCCAGGCTGCCAATAAACAACAAGATGAAGCCTGATCGGCCCATGCATGCGGACCTGTCCACGTTTGCCGATGAAGCCTGGATACTGCCCATCCGCAGTTCTCACTTGAGCCCCAGTCAGATCACGTCTCGCGCCCTCAACATGCCGGGCTTGCGGCCATTTTTTCTGGTCGGTGACGATTCCCAGTCCCTGACTTGGCTGCGTCAACGCGCTGCTGAACTGCAGGAAATGGGTGCGGCTGGCCTCGCCGTCGAAGTGGCCGATAATGAAGCCCTGGCCCGGATTCGAGCAGCCGCTCCGGGCATCACCATCCTGCCGGTCAACGGCAACGACATTGCCACCCGCCTGCAGATTGAGCACTACCCCATATTGATCACCACCACCTCACTGGAACAGTGAGTCCAGGCCATGGCCGAGCATGCGATGGAGTCCAAACTCCGGCCAGCAGTGGAGCTGTATACCGTAGCGATCTGCATCGCCGCCGCGGTGCTGTGCGTGTACTCGCCCTGGGCCGTGGCCCTGTCACCCGAGATCGGTCTGGTTGCAGCGCTGGCCTATGCCCTGTTCGGCCTTATCCGGCTGCGACAAGCCTGGGAGGTTCTGCGCTATCGGCGCAATATCCGTCGACTGCCCCGCTACGAGCTGACCAATCGGCAGATTCCGGTCAGCCGCAAGCGTCTGTTCATGGGCCGCGGCTTTCGCTGGACCCGCCTGCACACCCAGCGCTTGGTCGAAGCCCAAGACCCTGCGGTCGCCCACTATGTCGACCAACCGACCTGTTACCGCCTGGCCCGTGGACTCGAACGGCGCCTGGAGCATGCACCGTTTCCGCTCTCGACATTATCCCGTGTCACCGCCTGGGACAGTGCCTTCAATCCATTGCGCCCTTTGCCCCCGGTAGGTGGCTCGCCGCTGTTGCATGGGGTTGAACCCAACGAAACGGAAGTCAGTCTGCCGCAGGGGGAACGGGTTGGACACACCCTGGTGCTCGGCACTACCCGTGTCGGCAAGACGCGACTCGCCGAGGTGTACATCACCCAGGACATTCATCGCATCGAACATGAGGTGGTCATTGTCTTCGATCCGAAGGGCGATGCTGACTTGCTCAAGCGGATGTACGTCGAAGCCAAACGGGCCGGTCGGGAAAAGGAATTCTATGTCTTCCATCTGGGCTGGCCGGAGATCTCCGCGCGCTACAACGCGGTGGGACGTTTCGGACGCATTTCGGAAGTCGCGTCACGCATTGCTGGGCAGCTCAGTGGTGAAGGTAACTCTGCGGCCTTCCGTGAGTTCGCCTGGCGTTTCGTCAACATCATTGCCCGGGCTTTGATCGAGTTGGGCCGGCGCCCAGACTACCTGCAGATCCAGCGACATGTGGTCAACATCGACGCGCTGTTCATCGAATACGCTCAGCAGTTTTTCGCCAAGACTGATCCGAAAGCGTGGGAAGTGATCGTCCAGCTTGAAGGCAAGCTCACCGAGAAAAACATTCCCCGGCATATGATCGGGCGCGAAAAGCGTGTGGTGGCCATCGAGCAGTACCTGGCGGTGAAGCGGGTATTTGATCCGGTAATGGACGGACTGCGTTCGGGGGTACGATATGACCGTACTTACTTCGACAAAATCGTGGCCTCGCTACTGCCGCTGCTGGAGAAACTCACCACCGGCAAGACCACCCAGTTACTGGCCCCCAACTACACTGACTTAGATGACCCACGGCCGATCTTCGATTGGATGCAGGTCATCCGTAAGCGTGGCATCGTCTATGTCGGCCTGGACGCGCTGACCGACGCTGAGGTGGCCGCCGCTGTGGGCAACTCTATGTTTGCCGACTTGGTCTCGGTCGCCGGCCACATCTACAAACACGGCATCGACCATGGCCTGCCCCAATCGGGTAACAACAGTGACAAGTTGCCGATCAACCTCCACGCCGATGAGTTCAACGAGTTGATGGGGGATGAATTCATCCCGCTGATCAATAAGGGCGGCGGTGCCGGTATCCAGGTAACCGCCTACACCCAGACCCTCAGCGATATCGAAGCACGTATCGGCAACCGCGCCAAAGCTGGCCAGGTTATTGGTAACTTCAACACTCTGCAGATGCTGCGGGTGCGCGAAACCGCAACCGCTGAACTACTCACCCAGCAGTTGCCCAAGGTTAACGTGCTGACCAAGACCCTGGTGTCGGGTGCGACCGACACCTCCGATCCTGAAGCCAACACGGATTTCACCTCCTCCTCGCAGGACCGTGTCAGCAGCACCAGTGTGCCGCTGATCGAGCCAGCGCATATCGTCAGTCTACCCAAGGGACAGATGTTCTCCTTCCAGGCCGGTGGCCAGCTCTGGAAAGTCCGCATGCCGTTGCCAAAACCCTCCAACGACGATGCCATGCCCAAGGACCTGCAGGAACTCACTCAGCGGATGCGGGCGACCTACAACGAGCAGGCGGGACAATGGTGGAGCGCAAGCGGTGGCGGCCCGACGCTCGACTTCGATCCAGATCGGGTTACGCCTCCACGCACTTCTTCAGCGGTGGATGCAAGTGTTCCTGCTCAGGAGGCCCCATGACGCCGTCGGCCCTGCAGTGCATCTCGCGGAGTCAAGAAGGATGACTTCAGCTCAGAACCCTCCACCGCAACCCATCCAGCGCCCAGGGCTAATCGTCTCGGCGATTAACCTGGTCCTGCACGTCATCGGTTTGCTGATCGCCTCGTTGCTGTTCTCGATTCTGATCGAGTGGGCCGGTCTGCTGCTGTTCTGGGGTGATCAAGGCTGGCGACACAGTCAGGCGATGCTGAGCAGCGAACTGGGCTGGCTCAGTGAGCACTTCACATCCTCACTGATTATCCAACAGCCTGGGCAGACGATTGTCCAGTGGCTGGATTTCCTCCAGCAGTGGTTACTGGTCAAGACCGGTTTTACGGATTTCGCCCAGCAGGCGCGGGCGTCGAGCCAGGACAACGGCTTCTGGAGCGGGCTCAATCAGCTGTATGTGAGCATCGAGGATTTTGTACTGGCGGCGGTGTATGTCACTTTCACTTTCGTGGTGCGCCTAACCATTCTGGTCCTGGCCATCCCCCTGTTTCTGCTGGCCATGTTCACTGGTTTTGTCGATGGACTGATACGCCGGGACCTACGTAAATTTGGCGCAGGGCGAGAAAGTAGCTTTGTCTACCATCGAGCTAAACGAGCCGTGACACCACTGCTGATCGGGCCCTGGGTTATCTACTTGTCCCTACCCTTTTCGCTCAATCCCACGGCAGTGTTTTTACCTTGTGCTGTGATGCTCGGCATCACTACGGCAATCACGGCAACGACATTCAAGAAGTATCTCTGATTCGGGAAAAGCAATTTTTCCTTTCCATATCCCGATGCCAGGATAGTTAATCCAGCGATCGAAAACTGAACACCACCATACGAATGCAAATAAAGCTGCTAGAGGTCATCCTCGACGCCCACTATGGGTTAGAGCTTCAGATTAAATGCAGGCTTCCAAGATTTGGTGGAATATCAATCTAACCACCAATTAAATTGGTGCAGGACTGGGTCAAGACTTGCACTCTGGATTTATCTTTCTCACCGATAAAAAAGGGCCCTTGCAGGCCCCTGATCATCAAACCGATCTTACTGAGTACGCCACGAGTCAACAACGTCTGCGCCAAACTCGGTTTTCCATTCTTTCAATTGTCGATGATTTCCTCCCTTGGTTTCGATCACCTCACCAGAGTTCGGATTCTTGTAAATCTTCACTTCGCGAGCCTTATGGGCTGCCTTTACCGGGGTGGGTGTCGAGGTACGACGGCCAGCTGCTGGATCCAGGATGCCAATGATGTTCTTCAAGCTGAAGCCGTACTCGCCAAGCAACGCACGTAGTTTTCTCTCAAACTCCATTTCATTTTTCAGACCGGAATCACTTTTCATCGACTCGAGCTCTGCGAGCTGTTCGGCCAGTTGTTGCTCAAGCTTGCGAAATTCAGCCAAACGAGACATGTGAAACTTCCTTCAGGTTAGGGAAATGAGAAGTGAACGCCCCCATGCTAAGCGATGATTGACTCTTCGTCACCCATACGCGTTTCAAGCAGAAGTGAATCCACTCATTGCCTTATGAGCAACACATTACTAATGGGGTAGGATTGCTAAACTGGACTTTCTTTTTCGCCCAATCGATTGCTGGTGTAGGTGTGGGTAAACTTCTTCCGCTCGCCTCCAAAAAAGCGATACATCACCTCTCGCAATTACTGCTGAAAAATTCAACCGCTAACTTGATGCTGGCTCCATCTCCACATGACATGGACCAGCATCATGTCGACTACCGTCTTTCGTTGCTTTTTACTCCTTTCGCTGGCCATCGCTCATAGCAGTAGCTATGCCGCATCCGCTTATGAGCAGGAAAAACTAAGCCTGATCCAGCAGCAGCTCGACACTATCGAACGCCTTGTCGCACGCGCTGAGATAGCCAGCACGGCTGAACCACACGAACGCTATCGCTTTGACTATCCCCGCCTAATTCAAGACATCCAGCGTATTCACCAGGGCGTACATGTCTATCTGTCCCCTTCCCGTGTGCAACCCCGCGATCCCAGTGAACTGGTCGGCGATTACCGCCTCGACACCCCGCCTGCGGAGCTCTCGCCATGAGCATGACCGACGCCCAGACCTCAGCATTCCAAAACGCCTCAGGTTTTTCGGCGCAGAGCAGTTCGACGCTCTGGCTGTCCCTGGTTCTCGTCCTGGCTTTGCTCTGGTGCGCCTGGGTGATGTGGACGGCGTACCGGGGCTGGGCGACAGGCAGTGTGCGCTTCGGTGCTTTTGGCGGAAGCGCCGCGCGAGTGCTGCTCACATTGTTGGTCCTGATGTTTTTCACCCTTTCCTAATCCAGGAGATCGCCGTCATGCTCAAGTGCCTTACCCCCCTGAGAAACAACCTGCGTGATCGTGCGAGCCAACGCTTGATCGGACTGCTGCTGGTGCTCGGTCCAAGCCTGGCTTTTGCCGAACTCCCGACCATGGAAGCCCCTTCTCGTGGCGAAGGATCAGGATTGATCGAGACGATCAAAAACTACGCCTACGACGGCGGCATCCTGCTCGGCCTGCTGATCGCCCTGCTCGCTTTTCTCGGCGTGGCTTGGCACTCGCTGACCGTCTATGCCGACGTACAGAATCAGCGCAAGACCTGGAAGGACCTCGGCGCCGTGGTCGGCATCGGCGCTTTGTTGGTGGTGATCATCATCTGGTTCCTGACCAAGGCTGCCGCGATTCTGTGAGGCCTACATGAACGACACTATCGAACGCCTTGCCGACGGCACCTTGGTCTTTCTGCCGGAGCGACTCAATCGCGATCCTGCCGTATTGCGTGGTTTGACCAATGATGAAATGTGGGTAGCGCTCGGCACCGGCGCCGTCACTGGCCTGCTGTTGGGCGTTCCTCTGGCGATCGTCACCGCCTCCATTGCCGTGGCGCCGACCAGCATGATCGCGGGCATGGCGCTGGTGTTATTGGCCGGTGGCACGCTACTGCGTCGGGCCAAACGGGCTCGCCCCGAAACCTGGTTGTACCGCAAGCTCGAGTGGGTACTCGCCAGCCGTTGGCGCCTGGGCCGCGGAAATTTGATCCTCCACTCCGGCGCCTGGACGGTTCGCCGCTCGTGTCGACTGCGCCCTGCCCTGTCCCGGTGGCAGCCATGAGTCGTTTTCGGAACAAGGTCGATGCTCAACAGGCCCATATCTTCAGTTTGCGTCTGGCGATAATGATCCTCGCCCTGGTCTGTGCCGGACTTTGGTATGGCTGGCGCTCGGCACCGACCGATCTTACCGTGCATGTCCCCCCGGATCTGCGCTCTGGCAGCACGCGCAAGTGGTGGGATATCCCCTCAGAGAATGTCTATGCCTTTGCCCTGTACATCTTTGGCCAACTCAACCGTTGGCCCTCGGATGGCGAGCAGGACTATCGCCGCGCCATCTATGGCTTGCAGTCCTACCTGACCCCCGCCTGCAAGGCCTTCCTCGACGGCGACTACGAGTACCGCAAAGCCGCCGGCGAACTGCGCCAGCGGGTGCGTGGCGTCTACGAAATTCTGGGCCGAGGCTACAGCGAAGATCCGGAACTCAGGGTCAAGCAACTCGACCGCGACAGCTGGCTGGTCAAGCTCGATCTCAATGCCGATGAATATTACGCCGCCGAACCGGTGAAACGGGTGGTGGTGCGTTATCCATTGCGCGTGGTGCGTTTTGATCTGGACCCCGAACGCAATAAGTGGGGGCTGGCACTGGATTGTTATCAGGGCACTCCGCAAAAAATCTCCCTGCCTGGAGGTGAGCCATGAAGCGGATTTCTACCCTGGGACTCACCGTCGCAATGATGTTATGGGGCGCTGCAGCGCAGGCCGTCGAACTGATGCACTGGGAACGCCTACCCCTCGCGGTACCACTGGTGATCAATCAGGAACGGGTGGTCTTTGTCGATGAGGCTGTTCGCGTCGGCGTGCCCTCAAACCTGACGGGCAAGCTTCGCGTGCAATCAACCGGAGGCACACTTTACCTGCGAGCGTCGGAAGCCATTGCACCGACCCGCCTGCAACTGCAATCGGTCACGACGGGCGAGATCATCCTCCTGGACATCGCGGCCACGCCTGGCGATCAACCGCTGGAGCCCGTGCGTATTCTCAAGAATGCTCAGGGGCAAGCTACCGAGGCGGAATCGAGCACCGTCCCTGTTCCAGAACGCACACCGATCCCGGTCGCTCTAACGCGCTATGCCGCACAAAGCCTGTACGCACCGCTACGCACCGTGGAGTCCCTGCCCGGCGTACGCCGCGTCCCGCTCAAGCTGCGCACCGAACTGCCGACCCTGCTGCCGACCGAAAACGTGTCCAGCACACCCATCGCCGCCTGGCGACTCGGTGATTACTGGGTGACGGCGGTGAAATTGCGCAATCGTGGTTCAGAGACGGTGCAACTCGATCCGCGCCGACTGCAGGCCAAGCTATTCGCCGCGACCTTCCAACATGCTGTCCTCGGGCCGGTCGGCAGTCCTGAAGACACCACGATCACCTACCTCGTCACTCGTGGTGCCGGCCTCGAGCAAGCCGTGCTGCTCCTGCCTATTGCGCGAGGTGCTGACGATGAAAGCTAACGCCTTGCTCAAATGGCTGGTACCGGCTGCGCTGCTGGCCGTGGTGTTGATCATCCTGAAAAGCTGGGTCGCGGGTAATACTCCCTCTCCAGAGCACCCAGTTGATCAGGGCAACATTCAGTTATCCGCCGAGCAAGCCAAATCGCTCGGCATTGCGGGTGATACCCCACGCGACACGGTCGCCACACTGGTCGGCCAGGTGAAGGCCATGCGCAGCGACATGCTCGGTTTGAAGAAACACAACGATTCGCTGCAGACGGAAAACAACCGCCTGCGCGAGCGGGAAAACAGTGTTGATTCGCGCATCCAGACCGCGCTTGGCAGCGTGACTCAACAGGTCGATGAAGGTCGCCGACAAGCCAACGAGGCCCGGCTCAAAGCGGAACAAGACAGTCGCCAGGCTCGCGGTCTGCTGACGCAGTTGCAGGACCAGTTGTCGGGGCTGACCGGCAAAGGCAAGGACATGCCAATCGGATTGGGGCTCGAGCCGGGCGACGGGGCTCAATTCGAGGGGCAACACTCTGTCACTGATACGCTGCAGTGGATTGAACCCTCGGATGCTCCGTCCACCAACGCCGGAGGCAAAACCAAGACCGCCTCCGCGCTGAGCCTGCCTACCACCTTCAACTCACTGGAGGGCTTGAACGACAACGCGATTGATCGCGGCCAGAAACAGCTACGTGCGGTCACCCAGGGTGAGCATGCCCTCACGCGATCCGTTGATCGTACCGAAGGCGCGAAGCCGGTCTACACCATTCCCGAAAACGCGACATTGATGGGCTCGGTCGCCATGACCGCGCTGATCGGCCGAGTCCCGGTGGACGGCACCGTGAATGATCCCTATCCCTTCAAGGTGCTGGTCGGCCCCGAGAACCTGACCGCCAACGGCATCGACCTGCCGGACGTCGCGGGTGCTGTGATGAGCGGCACGGCGTCCGGTGACTGGACCCTGTCTTGCGTACGCGGACAGGTCGAGTCAATCACCTTTGTGTTTACCAATGGCACCATCCGTACGGTGCCTCAGCCGAAAGCGGTAGCCAGCCGCAATGCCTCCACCCAGAGCTCGAACATCGACAAGATCCGCGGTGGGCTCGGCTACCTATCCGATCCGTATGGCATTCCATGCATTGCCGGCGAGCGCCGCTCGAATGCCCAGCAATACCTCGGCAGCCAAAGCCTGATCACTGCCGCTGGCGCGGGTGTCGCCGCCTTGCTCGGGGATGAGCAGAACAACAGCAGCGTGATCAGTTCGGGCGGCAGTGCCTTCGGGGTTACCAACAGCACGGGCAACAGCGCGCTGAACTCAATTCTCAGTGGTGGGGTCAGCGACATCCGCGAATGGGTCAACAAGCTGTATGGCGAGGCCTTTGCTGCCGTGTACGTGCCACCGGCCGCGCAGGTTGCGTTGCACCTCGACCATGAGATCACCATCGACTACGAGCCCAAGGGCCGGAGCGTTCGCCATGAAAAAGACCATGCCTCCCTGCCTGATCTGGATTAGCGTGCTTTGCCTAGTCCTGGCGGGGTGTTCCACCGACAAGGAGACGCTGCTGCCCCATGGCGAGCAAACCATGCTGGACATCTGGAACGGCGCCGGCTCACAAGGCACTCAGCAGCAACTGCTGGATGCTCGGCAACAGTTACGCCGCCCGTTGGCTCAGACGGAGTTCGCCGTTTCTCTCGAAGAACCATACACTCGCACCGCAGCGAACGAGATCCGCAACCTGTTCCCTCGCCTGCCCAATCCCGATCTGGTGCTGTACGTGTATCCGCATCTGAGTGGTACCGAGCAAGCACCGATCCCGGGTTACTCAACCGTCTTTCCGTTCTACCAACGGGTGCAGTACGCATTGCCGGGTGAACGTCAGGAAGACTTGTAGTGCGTACCGGCGATTCGGGCAACCGCACTGCCGCGTGGAAAGCCTGGCGCAACCCATTACGCCCTCGCGCCACGTTGGCCGATGACGCCGCACTGTATGTGCACAATCCAAGCTTCACCGATCACCTGCCGTGGGTCGAATACCTCGACACCGAGCAGTTTTTTTTGCTGGATGACAATCGCTCGGTGGGTGCGGTGTTCGAGTTACTGCCCATCGGCACCGAAGGGCGCGAACCCGATTGGTTAATGGCCGCCCGCGATGCCCTCGAGGATGCCCTGCAGGACAGCTTTGACGAGCTGGATCAGGCGCCTTGGGTGGCGCAGTTTTTCTGCCAGGACGACAACGACTTCACGCCCTACCTGAACCGTCTGACTGGCTATATTCGAGACAGTGCGCGAGGCACCGTCTTCACCGAGGCGTATTTGGAGCTCAGCCGCCGTCATCTGAAGGCCATCGCCAAGCCCAGTGGGCTATTTGAGGATAAGGTGGTGACACGCCTGCCCTGGCGCGGCAATAACCGACGGGTGCGCCTAGTGGTCTATCGCTGGCTTGGGTCTGACGCAGAGGAGACGGGACTCACCCCGGTGCAATCCCTGCAACAGGCTTGTGAACGTATCGCTGCTTCATTGCAGGCGTGTGGGGTGCAATCGACGCGAGTCGATGGGCGAGATTTGTATGCCTGGTTAGTGCCCTGGTTCAATCCGGCGCCCACGCTCACCAATGAAGCACCCGAGGAGTTCTACCGCCGTGTGGCCTATCCGGAGTCGGGTGACGGTGAGTCGCTGGAGCTGCCCTTTGATCACGATTTTGCCGAGCGACTGTTCTTCAATGAACCGCGTTCGGATGTGCAGCACGGACTCTGGTTTTTCGATGATCAACCCCACCGGGTCATGGTGGTGGACAAGCTGCGCCGGGCCCCACTGATTGGTCAGCTCACTGGCGAAACCCGTAAGGGTGACGCGGTGAACGCGCTGTTCGACCAGTTGCCTGAAGGCACAGTGATGAGCCTGACCCTGGTGGTCAAACCCCAGGATGTGCTCGAAGAGCAGTTGAATCGCCTGGCCCGCAAAGCCATCGGTGAAAATCTGGCCTCGACCCAGACCCGTCAGGATGTCGAAGAGGCTCGCGCGATCATCGGCCGCCAGCACAAGCTGTACCGGGGCACCCTGGCGTTTTACCTGCGCGGTCACGATGAGCAGCAATTGCACCAGCGCTCGGTCAGCCTGGCCAACGCGTTGCTGGGTGCGGGGCTGCAACCGGTACGCGAAGGCGATGAAGTCGCCGCCTGCAACAGTTACCTGCGTTGGCTACCGATGGCTTACAACCCGGCCCGCGACACGCGCAACTGGTACACGCGGCTGATGTTCGCCCAGCACCTGGCGAACCTGGTTCCGGTGTGGGGTCGCAGCACCGGCACCGGCCACACGGGCATCACCCTGTTCAACCGCGGCGGTTCGCCACTGAGCTTCGACCCTCTGTCACGCCTGGACCGGGCCATGAACGGCCATCTGCTGTTGTTCGGCCCCACCGGTGCCGGCAAGTCGGCCACCCTGGTCACCCTGCTGATGCAGATCATGGCGGTGTACCGCCCACGCTTATTTATCGTCGAGGCCGGCAATTCGTTTGGTTTGCAGGGCGACTACTTCGCGACACAGGGCCTGTCGGTCAATAAGGTCCAATTAAAACCTGGCGCCTCGGTCAGTCTCGCCCCGTTCGCCGATGCCTGGCGCCTGGTCGAGCAGCCGGATCAGGTGGCGAGTCTGTCGATCGATGAGCTGGACGATGAGGCGGTAGCCAGTCGCGAAGACCAGCGCGATATTCTCGGCGAATTGGAAATCACCGCTCGCCTGATGATCACCGGCGGCGAGGCCAAGGAAGAGGCGCGCCTGAGTCGAGCCGATCGCAGCCTGATTCGCGAGTGCATTCTCGATGCGGCGCAGACCTGTGTCGCATCGAACCGCCAGGTACTGACCCGCGACGTGCGCGACGCGTTGCTGCGTGTCGCCGCCGACCCGCACCTGCCAGAAAAACGTCGCGAGCGTGCCCAGGAAATGGGCGAGTCCATCGACCTGTTCTGTCAGGGCTTCGAGGGTGAACTGTTCAATCGCGAGGGCACGCCTTGGCCCGAGAGCGATGTGACCATCGTCGACCTGGCTACCTATGCTCGTGAAGGTTACGAAGCCCAGATGTCCATCAGCTACATCAGCCTGATGAACACCGTGAACAATCTCGCCGAGCGCGATCAGTACCTGGGCCGACCGATCATCATGGTCACCGACGAAGGCCATATCATCACCAAGAACCCGTTGCTGGCACCGTTCGTGGTCAAGGGCACGAAGATGTGGCGCAAGCTTGGCGCCTGGTTCTGGCTCGCCACGCAGAACCTTGCCGACTTCCCCACTGCCGCGCAGACCATGCTCAACATGATCGAGTGGTGGATTTGTTTAAACATGCCACCGGCGGAAATCGAAGAAATCGCTCGATTCAAAAAGCTCACGCCGGCACAGAAAGCCTTGTTGCTCTCCGCCAGCAAGGAGCCTGGAAAATACACCGAGGGGGTGGTGCTGTCGAAAAAGCTCGAAACGCTGTTTCGAGCCGTGCCGCCCAGCCTCTATCTCGCCCTGGCCATGACGGAGCCCGAGGAAAAAGCCGAGCGCTGGAAACTGATGCAGGAGAACGGCTGCTCTGAGCTGGAAGCGGCGTATTGGGTAGCTGAACGGATCGATAGAGCGCGAGGAATAGAACCCGTATAGGGAAAACTATTCAGGTATCGCGCTCTGAAGCGAGCGACAGGTTATTGTGACGCGCCTCGAAGTCGCTGCTGAATTCTCAACAGGAATCCGGTTTCAAAAGCATCTTGGCAGTCACCGACAGGAAAGGTTTTGCGCGCTTGCGCCAACTCCCACCACAGTGGAATTTCGCCGGGCGCATCAAGCCAAGACTGAGCGCATTGCACGCCACGTTCGATCATCGGGGAAAATTCGCTGCTCCAAGGTGTCAGAAGACTTGGGCAACCATCCGCCGCAGGAATTGAAATATAGTTTTCGTCCATACCCACCCTAGATGTCTGATTTGTTATTAGACGCTGGTCCAGCTTCGAAAATCTTAACGAAACCAAATGAACGCTCGATAACAGGCATGAGCATCAAATGGCCTAGATCAATGCAAATGTAGACTATATCCCGTGGATTGAGAGTCCCTCAAGGCGCAATTTGCGCGCATGACTCAAGACTACGAACAGCTTCGCCTGCAACTGGCGGAGAACATCCGTTTGATACGGCGCGTGAAGAATCTTACCCAAGAGCAGCTGGCGCTCATGGCCGAGGTGGATCGTACCTACGTCAGTCAAATCGAACGAGGAGTAGGAAACCCATCGCTATTGGTGCTGTGCAAACTCGCCAATATTTTCGAAATTACCACAGATCAGCTACTTGTAGACCCCGATACCCTGCGCAGCTCCCTCCACGTCAAATGATAGTCTCACGTCTCACAAATCCGATAGATCCGCCTTCATAATTACCACTGACAGTCTTCAATCCGTAACCGACGCTGCCCAGGCCATTCACCGAGAGCCTGGATCATGCTTGTTGCCTGCTCCTCAATCCCGCCCACAAAGCTACGGCCCTTTGCGCTGAGCGTCCTGCTGGCGTGCGGTCCAAGCATGGCGCTGGACACCGGCAGCATCACGTCCTCCGTGCTTTCGCCAAACTGTCTCGAATACAGGGTCGTCGGCATTTGTTTCTGGCTGCTC
Organism: Pseudomonas farris; assembly: GCF_019145235.1. Lineage (GTDB taxonomy): Bacteria > Pseudomonadota > Gammaproteobacteria > Pseudomonadales > Pseudomonadaceae > Aquipseudomonas > Aquipseudomonas farris. The sequence continues at coordinate 226,353 of NZ_JAHSTV010000010.1, forward strand.
TGCACGCCCTTCGGCTGCACAGTCAAAACCTCGACCAAGGTTCGTCATTTCATTCCTGAGCTGGTGGTCTCGAGCTACGCCACCACCGGCAATAACCCCTGGACCGAGATGGCCACCCTCTCCTCTCCCATTAGCGGTGCGGAAGGTGGCGGCAACCTGATCACCCCGAACACCCACCGCGACAACCTGCCCCGATTCAAGAACGTCGATGGCATCGGTCATCCCGGTGGCTGGGCCGCAACGCAACTGGCCTCTCAATCCGGTTATGCCTGCATCAGCGGCGCTACTGCATTCATGCCCTACTACCTGAGCACCCTGGACTCACTGGCCTGGCGCCACGGCATCCCGGAAATTTTCTACCCCGAGTCGCTCATGCCCGGGATCCGTGAAATCGGTCGTCAGGCCTCAGGCAACATGTGGGGCAACGTCTATCCCCGCCAGGGATTTCTGGTGCAGCCCGACGACTTCAAGGCGGCCGCCGTCATGGCGCAACGGGCCGGCGATGTCATTACCCGTAACGGGCAGCCGCATGCGTACTTACCGCTCACGCCCGCGAAACGCGACGGCTACTGGCCGCCTGGGCCGATCATTGAAAACGACGCTTCGACCCACAAGTGGCAATTGCTCCACCCCCAGGCTCAACCCACGTGCGCCATCTTCCCCAGTGATCCGGTGCAGAGCACGGATGGTGGCTACGCCTGGTCGCTGTGGCGGCCCTACAGCTGCTGCAAACGCGAAGGACAGACCTTCCTGTTCAGCATCGACTTCGAAGGCGGTGCGTCATGAGTCGGCTTCTCGCGCGCCCCTGGTTGGGCACGATGAGTCTGGTGCTCTACGGACTGCTTACCATGACCACGCATGCCGACGCCGCCGAAGGTGATTACCGCCTGGGCACTCAAGGCGAAGTGCTCGACGACCGGGTGATGTACACCATCGGTGGCGGCTCGGCAGTCGGCTCACCGAGTTCGCTCTACCAACCCAGTGGTCTCGGTGTCGGCGGGTCCTGGCGAGCGAACATGATGTGCGGCAACATGAGCCTCACCAACACCCTGCAAAACCAGCTGAACGGCGTCACCGAAGGTTTCCAGCAGATCATGGGCAGCATCGTGCAGAACGCGACCCAAGCGGTGATGTCGCTGCCGGCGTTGATCATCCAGCGCGCCAATCCTGGCCTCTATGAGCTGCTCAGTAACGGCGTGATGCAAGGTCGTATCGACTTCGACCGCTCCAAGCTGACCTGCCAGGCCATGGCCGAAAAGATGGCGGACGAGGTCGGTCAAGCCGGCTGGGGCGCGCTGGCGAAGAACCAGGAGATGCAGGGCAACCTGGAGCAAACCGGCGGTGATGCCGTGGCCGCGGTGAAAAACACCGAGGCCCATAACGGCAACAATGGGGTGTCCTGGGTCGGCGGTTCGAAGTCTGGAGGCAGCGGGCAGACACCCATTCGGGTGACTTCCGACGTTGTGCGCGCGGGCTATAACCTGCTGCATAACCGTTCGGTGGATGACAGTGCCTCGATCAGCAGCAATGATTGCCTCGGTGGGGCTATTTGCCAGACCTGGGCCTCGCCCCAGGAGGAATCCGAATGGGCCGTCCGCGTGCTGGGCGAGAGCGAAGTCTCGACCTGCGACAGCTGCGAAACCCTGCGTGCGACCGCTGGCAGCGGATTGACGCCGCTGATCCAGGAGGCCTACAGCGAACGCCTCAAGGCCCTGCAAGGATTACTGTCGGGCTCACTGCCGCCTACCCCTGACAATCTGGCGAAAGCCTCCAGCCCGATGCTGCCGGTAACCCGTGGAGTGGTCGAAGCCCTGCGCGACGATCCCGACCAGGATCTGTTGGCACGGCGCCTGGCCAGCGAGACGGCCTTGTCCAGCGTACTCGACAAGGCGCTCCTGCTACTGCGTACGCTACTGGCGGGCAGCCACGAACCCAATATCGCCTCAGCTGAGCCGGCACAGCGCGCCTTGACGAAAAACATCGACGCCCTAGAGCGCGAAATACGCCTGCTACAAACCGAGCTGCAGGTCCGGCAGATGCTCGCCACCAATACCGCCAGCCTGGTGCTCGATCGACATGCGGGTGGTGCCGATGCTTCGCGTACCGTCGAGCAAGGCGACCCTGAGCCGGGCCGACTCAATGATGCTGACGCTAGGCGCAAATGAGCCATGAAACACTCACCGCTATTCACTCTGCTTTCAGGTCTGGGGATTGCCGCAGTGATGATCCTGACCGCCGCACTGGTCGCCTGGATCGGCCGCACTGCGCTGGGGAGTTTCGAGGCCTGGCAGCAGGCATTCGAATCCGCACGACCTTATCTGCGGTGGTGGCGCGCCCTGCTCTACGCCGCCCTCTTTGCGCTCTGGTGGGACCTGCTTCGGCGCTACCGACATCGACCACAGGATCGACTGCGCGTGAAACGCATCGGGGCATTAGGGCTCGTGCTCTCGACCGTCGTCGAACTCACCCGACTGTGAGGTCACCACCATGCTCATGAGCACCAACAGCTACCTGGAGTTTTACCTCTCTCTGCTGGCCTGGATCATCAACAACGGCCTCTGGAGTGTCCTGTCCGACACCGGGCTATTCGCCGCGCCCTTCGGCGCAATCATCCTGCAAGAATGGCTGTCGGCCCGTCAGCAAGGCGCGGATGAAGGCAACAAGGGACTGCTCTCGGTGCCGCGGATCGAGAACCGGTTGTGGCTGGCCTACATCGTCGTATTGTTCGGCTGCGCGCCGGTCTTTCCGTTGAGCCTCTCGTCAATGGCGTTCGATGATGCGGCGAGCCAACGTTGCGGCGTCAGTGTGGCCAGGCCAGCAGAAACCGCCTGGGGGGCCACCTTCAATACCATCGGCGAACGCTCCGCCAACGTGCCGATCTGGTGGTTTCTGGTGTATGCCTTGAGCAAAGGGGTCACCGCGGCGGCCACCGCCTCCATTCCCTGCACACCGGATATCAGGCAGATGCGCATGGAGATCGACAGTTCGCGCATCGACAGCCAGGTGCTGCTGCAGGAAGTCGCCGACTTCACCCGCGACTGCTATGGCTATTCCCGTTCTCGGTTGTTCACCAACCGTCCGCAGTTGGACAAGGTACAAAGTCACGACGCGTCCTGGATCGGCTCAAGCTATTTTCTCGACACGCCCAGCTACTACGATACGGATCGTTCACGCACACCGCGAGTCAGCTGGCCGTATGACGAAAGCCGCGATGTTTCCTTACCTAGGCTGGAGAATGGCGCGGGCTACCCCACCTGCAAGCAGTGGTGGAGTGATAGCGGTGTTGGGTTGCGCGAGCGCTTGATCCAGCAGGTCGATCCCTCGCTGCTGACTCAGCTGAAAGGTTGGTTGACTGGTCGTTCGAGCAACGAGATCGAGGATGCCACCCTGCGTGAGCTGGTCAGCCCGCGCCAGCAATCGATGTCCATGTCGCCCGGACAGGTGTACCAGGACTATGGCTCCAGTGCTCGCGGCGGCTCAATCAATCAGGGGCTCAATAACCTCGCCACCAACACCGGGCTGGCCCTCGGCTCCTTCAGCAACTTCCCGGCGATGAATGCGCTACGCGCCGCTCTGCCAATGGTGCAGGCCTTCCTGATCATGGGCGTCATCATCAGCTTGCCGCTGATCCTGCTGGTCAGTACCTACCAGTTGAAGACCGTCATGACCGTGACGTTTACGCTATTCACGCTGCACATGTTGAGCTTCTGGTGGGAGTTAGCACGCTGGGTCGACTCCAGCATGCTCGACACCTTGTACAACCAAGTTTCGGCTTCCAATCAAGTGCTGTTATCGCTGCCCACATCCGGCTTCATGGAGGGGACAGTTACGGCGCAGGTAATTGAGTATGTGATGGGTGCGATGTTCATCGTGCTGCCGATGCTATTTCTAGGAGCCATGAGCTGGGCAGGATATTCAGTCGGCAACGGGATACAAGGTATGTTGGCGAACGGTAGCAAAGCTGCAAGTGACTCAGCGAGCAAAGGTACGGATCAAATATTGGGTGCTGCTAAGCGCTCAATTAGATGACTTGCTGTCGCCTATATAATGCCCGTTGTCGTCGAAGTCACCGATGTAGAGGTCAGCACCTAGGTAGTCTGGCCCTGGATTTTTCTCTTGTTGATCGGCACCAATAAAAACCCTGAGCCATAGCAAAGTAGTGACAGCCAGCATCATCACAATGAAAGTAACCATCCAAGCACTGACAAAAAGCAATCCTCCGATCAATGCCAGTTTGGCAATCAAAAAACTCCCGCGAACAAGTAATTTACCTGCGGGCATACCTGCCGTCACCGCACGCTCAACCACGCGGGACTCAAACGTTTTCAACTTACGGTAACCACGCTTTACCGACATGCCACAGGTATAGGCCCAGCGGTGGGCACGGGAAACTTGAACGGGATTCTGCGTCTGCATGTTCTCGCCCTCTTCTGAGCGTTTTCATGATTGAGACAGGAGTAATAGCGTACTACTGAAATCGGCCCGTGCCTGACCGTTTATCAGTTTGCCCCAGCCGAAAAATCTTCACTGGAAGACAGAAGACAAGCTCCGTGAAACAGCGTCTCTACAGTCATTGACCCATGTAAATCGTCCGGCTAAATACAAGGTATGGATCGCTGTTATCAACAGCACCTTCCCAGGTAGCCAGAGCCTTCAAGGCTACGTTCACTTCGGTGATGGCTCTCCCCAAGTGCGATTAGCGTTCGGTAGTTCGCACGGTGACCGTTTCTACGGTGATGAACGCCTACTGCTCTCCTGAGCGCCTTTCGAGCTCTGCTCGTGAGGAAAACCCTCTTGATTTTCTTCAACCCACTGCGGGGAAATCTTTCCCCGCACGGGACAGGTTTCTTCGCGTTTTCAACGGAGACATACCATGCCCAACTCACTTACACCGGAAACACTGAACACCCTTCGGTTGCCCATCGTGTTCACACCTGGCGCGTGGCAACGCGCAGTACAGCTCGAGCGTTCTGATCACGCTGGGAAGCTGCAGATCGATCGGTTGAGCCACGTATTGCGCCTAGCCTTCGAAGCCCACTTGGCCTATCCACAAAGGCCCTATGTGCTGTTCGAGGTAGTCCACATTGAACCAACCGATCACTTCGACCACGACCCGTTACTGCAATTGAGTCTCAGCCTACTCCAAGAACCGGGTCAGCCTGGCGCCTTGCTGATAGCGCTTGCAGGAGAACACCAGCGCTAAGCGCAATTGGCGGCGCCCACCTCCACATTCGGACGGCATGCAAGACCTGCATCAATCCAGCCCATCACCCACCGGGGAACCCTCCCCCCGACGGGCAAGGCGTTCCTCCGTTTTTCTCTCGAGGAAATTGCCATGCGCGATATCTACCAAGACGTAACTGACAAGATCGTTACCGCGTTAGACCAAGGCGTTGCTCCCTGGATCAAACCCTGGTCCTCAAGTGGCTCAGCTGACGTCGGCCATCATCAACCCTACCCCATCAACGCCATTACGCATCGTCCCTATTCGGGCATCAATTTACCGCTGCTCTGGGCCGAGGCCAGGTTGCAGGGGTTCACTCAAGACCGTTGGCTGACCTTCAACCAAGCGAAAAAGGCCGGTGGGCACATCCGTAAGGGTGAGCACAGCACCCTGGCGGTGCTCTACAAGCCGATCGAGCGCGAGGAGCAGATCGAGTCAGGCCAACCCGTACTCGATGAAAACGGTCAGCCCAAGGTTGCTCACTTCGGCATTCTCAGGACACATTTTCTGTTCAACATCGAGCAAACGGAGGGGCTCGAAATGCTCAATGAAACTCTGCTCGAGACGGAACAGAGTGATCCCTTCCAGCCCAACAGCGCCGCGGAAAATCTGCTGTTAAGTTCAGGTGCACGCATCGTTCATCGGCCTGCCGACGAAGCCTTTTACCACCCGATCAGGGATCTCATCCAACTGCCGACAAAAGCACAATTTCACGATGAAGGCGAGTACTACGCCACGGCACTGCATGAGCTGACGCACTGGACCGGGCATCACGCTCGGTTGCAGCGCGAAGGCATGACGTCAGCCTGTCCGTTCGGCTCGCCAGGCTACGCGTTTGAGGAGTTGATCGCCGAAATGGGCGCTGCGTTTTTATGCGCCTACACCGGTATACAGGGAGAGCTCCGACACGAGGGCTACATTGACTCCTGGCTCAGCCTGCTCAAGGCAGACAAACGCGCGATCTTCCGCGCCAGTGGTCACGCCCGAAGCGCCTCGGAGTATGTGCTCAACCTGGAGCAGCAACTGAAGCAAGCGGTCTTAGATGACTCACTCTGCATGAACGATGGAGTTTGATCGTTACCTCACCGCTGCAAGTGCATCACAGGGCCCAACGCGAGTTGGGCCCTTTTTTCTGCGCCCAGAAAACCCCATGCCGCAGGGCTCGGATGCAAAGAGTCAGGGATGGGCACACACCCGCAGCCTGTCATTCCGCATCCAGGTTCTGCGCCAGAAAATCCACCAGCTCGAGAGGACTTCGGCTATCGATTACCTTGTAGATCAGATCACGCTTACTGCGCGGCAACTTCTTGACCACGCTCTTCGCCGAGGCCCGGACGGCTTCGTCAGTCCCATGGATACGTGCCGCGAGCAGCAGCACGAGCGTGGCGTCAGTGAGGTTCATGGCAAGACCCAAAAAATATGCACCGCAGTGTACCGACTCTTGTCTTTTCCATACCAGCCCCCCAACAAACTGACGTGTAGCAGTATCGATAATCCGATTGCCGCACAAAGGGACACGAGCCAAAAGGACGGGTAAGGGTTGGAAAGGAATGGGGAGTCAAGGGTAAGAGCCCTATCCGAAAAGGCTAAAAGGCCACTGACCCAGCTACTTCCCGGAGGTCACGATGCTCAGTCTGTTTCGCCACAAAAGGCGGAAGCCCCCTCCGCCACCGACCGTGAGCGTCGCCGAAGGTTACCTGCCCATCGAGTCGGCTTACAGCTTGTTAGCTGCGGAGCACCGCCGTCAGTTGCTCGATCGCATCTGGCAGTACACCGCCCTCTCCCACGCGCAGTTCACCCAGCTCTATTTAAACCCGATCCATCGCTACGCTGAACAGGTCCAGCAACTCCCGGCCAGCGAGACCCACCACCATGCGTATCTCGGCGGCATGCTCGACCATGGCCTGGAGCTGGTCGCTTGCAGTTTGAAACTGCGTCAGTCGTATCTGCTTCCCACCGGAGCCGCGCCTGAAGACCAGGCCGCCCAGACTGATGCCTGGTCCGCGGGCATCGCCTATGGTGCGCTGCTGCATGACATCGGTAAGATCGCCGTTGACCTGCTGGTCGAACGGCAGGATGGCCGTCTTTGGCACCCCTGGCAGGGACCACTGGATCAGCCCTACCGTTTTCGTTACCTCAAGGGTCGTGACTACCACCTACACGGTGCCGCCGCCGGCTTACTCTACACCCAGATTCTCGACCGTCCGATCCTCGATTGGCTCAGTGGATTTCCGTCGCTGTGGGCCAGCTTGCTGTATGTCCTGTCCGGTCAGTACGAACGTGCCGGCGTGCTGGGCGAATTGGTGATTCAAGCTGACCGAGTCTCCACCGCACAGAACATCGGTGGCAACCCGAACAAGGCGCTGCAAGCGCCGATCCATTCGCTGCAACATCACTTGATCAGCGGACTGCGTCATCTGGTTCAGCACGAGCTGAAACTCAACCAACCGGGTGCCGCCGGCTGGCTGACCCAGGACGCCCTCTGGCTGGTCAGCAAAACCGTCACCGACAAACTGCGCGCCTATCTGCTGTCGCAAGCGATTGAGGGCATTCCCTCATCCAACATTGCGGTGTTCGACGAGCTGCAGTCTCATGGTCTGGTCGAGTCCACCCCGGAAGGCAAAGCCATCTGGACCGCGCTGGTGACTCAGGGCAACTGGAAGCAGAGTTTCACTTTTCTGCTCCTTCAACCGGCATTGATTTGGGGCAGCGAAGAGCGCCCCGAAACCTTCAGCGGAACCGTGAGCGTGGTCGTCGAGGACAATTCGTCTGACGTTCCACCCTCGCCAACAGCGCCCAAGGCTGTCAGTACGGGATCGACTCCAACACCACCGCAACCAGAACCACTGGCAATGGAGGATGCCGACTACCTCGGAACACTGCTGGGTATGTTCGAACCGGTAGAACCCGAAATCAATGAGGCACCGCCAGAACCCTCTCTCGAAATCTCAGGTCCCCCTGGTCAGGTTTTCCTGGACTGGGTCAAGGAAGGCATCCTGAGCCACCATCTGATCATAAACGACAGCAAGGCCAAGGTGCACACGGTGAGCGGTTCGGTATTTCTGGTCACACCGGGCCTGTTCCAACGCTACGCTCAAGAGTTCCCTGGTATTTCACAGGGGGCCGATCAAGAAACTGAAGAGTGGCGTTGGGTGCAGAAGCAGTTCGAGAAATTGAAGATCCATAGGAAGCGTGACGACGGTCTGAACATCTGGGCCTGCCAAGTGCGAGGTCCCAGGAAGAAAACCATCTTAAAGGGGTATCTGATTGAGGAATCGAAGCTGCTTTTCGAATCGATCCCCCCCGACAATCCTTTTCTTAAAATCGCAGAGCCTTAAATTTCCGTAACTGTAAGTCCCAGCTCGGCGAGCAATTCAGCCAATGAAATGGTTTGCCTGAAATGGTGCATCCATAGGCTAACTCGCACTCCTTACCTCTCGTCTGGAAAAGCCTTCGACGGGCTACGAATTGGCTCATCAATTCGACCACTCCATTGGTTATTTCTGGCCTGCTGCAAGTCATGAATGACTCCCTCTCTCGCGTTACGGCCTAGTTGGGGTGCTGCGTGGCCGACGCCTGTGCTGGCACAGCATCACAAAGCCGCGAAGGGTGGCCGAAAGACGTAGGAGACATGAAATGAAACTGATAACGATCTTTGAACTGGCCACAAAATCTGAAAGCGAACTGCGCGTGCTGTACCGGGCGGTCTTCAATGTCGCAGCGCGCACCGGGAAACCTGGAGCATCAGAATGCCCCTGGCCTCGCTGGAAAATATCCACCGCGTAATGATTTCAAGAGCGTTGCGCCCTTGAGTCGTCATACGGAGCGGCCATGAGGCCGCTCCGTACTGCCAATCAGGCTCGCGACCCGTGAAGCAATTACTGGATGTTTTGTTTACGCCAGTTATCTACCGCAATCGAAAGTCGCTTGTCTTTGACCGGCTTTTGCCATTCATCCCAGAAATTGACCGTGCCGCTATTCGGTTTGTTTATGGGCTCATCGATCCCGATTCTGCTTGGCAGCAAGCTCGCATCGCCAACAACCAAGGCCTCGCCTGTATCGAGGGTCGGCAGGATGTCGCTGAACCCACCGAGGCTATCGGGAAGAAGTCTCTTGATAACGCCCTGATCCTCGGCGTTGGTCAGCCGCATGGATACGAAGTTGCTGCATTGGCTGAGCATCGTCTTATTCACTTCGGACGGACGCTGGCTTATCACGACAAGGCTGACACCGTACTTACGGCCTTCCTTGGCGATGCGCTCGAAAATATCCAGGGAAATATCGTCAGCTGATTCCGCCATGCTTCGTTGGGGCATGTAGAGATGGGCTTCATCACAGAGAAGCGCAATAGGATGACGCAGCTCGGATGGCGTCCACTGTTGGACGGAGAATGTGACCCGCGCGACAAGGGAAACGATCAGCGGGAGAACATCTGATGGAACCTCGGAAAAGTTTATGATCTTGATACCAGCTTTGCCATTTTCTTCAGAGCTGCCGAGCACGGCAGTGGTGAACTTTTCAAGCCAGGAAAAATCCAGAACGTCTCCACCGCCATTGAACATAAAGCCAAGGCGCCGATCAGAAATTTTGTTCTCCAGGCGGGAAATCATGCGTGCGGGCTTTCCAAAAAAATCTCCCTGCTTTTCTTTACCGGCCGCAGCCCCCGGAACCATCTCCACGTTGATGTCGTTCAGCCTGCCCATCAGGACATTCAGATCGAATGGAACCGGGCTATCTACGGTGAAGTGCTTCAGAATTTCCTGTTGGTCGCCATCCTCCAGATACTTTCTTTTGGCCTGGTTGATCTCACGCGCCATAATCATGGCCTGGTTGGGCGCATTCTGGTCACTCCGGTCAACAAACATTGCCACGAGTGCTTCATACGAAAGCAGCCAGTAAGGCAGGTAAAGCACACCGTCATCAATGGTGCGTTTAGCCTCAACATCTGCGGGACCGGCCACTTTGAAGTGCTGAATACCTTGGCCCACCAACGGCGAGTATTCACCATGAAGATCAAAAACAATGGCGTTAGCCGTAGAGAGCCCCGCCATCGGCTCAATGATCTTGGCTGTCGTCCAGGATTTACCTGATCCGGTACTGCCGCCGATGAAGGCGTGGCGCTGGAAAAACTTGTTACCGTTGAGGTAGGCAACGGCATGTTCGTCCAGGGTGTATTTGCCCAGCGTCAGGGCATTCCCATCGGCTGAGACGCTAGAGAGCGTACGCATAAAGCCAGTAAGGTTTTCGCCCTCTAGCGAAAAGCAATTTGCATCAATTTCCGGAACGCTTTCCAGAGTGCGGCGAAAGACGTTTTCTTTTCCTCCGTCACGATCCAGCATCGTGCCAATCAGGGCGATTTTGCACAGGTTCAGTTCTGAGGTCTGGTCGCTGATGCCATCGCCTGCGATGTCCTCGATGCCGCGCTTGCGGGTCACCTGGGTGATGAGGCCGATGAGATGCTGTCCGGGCCTGCTGCTTTGGAGCACGGCCAGATGGTTGACTTGCAACCTTTTGAGTTGGTCGACATTTTCCACGTCCACGATCACGTTTGTCGTGTCAACGGAGGCAACCTTCCCAAGCGCGTCTTTATCCTTAAAGTTAAAAATCGGCATCTCTTCTTCCTACATGATGAGTGACAGGTAACCCTCAAGACTCCAGATGTTTTTTTCAACGGTCACCGGAGTCTTATTCAAAGAGGAGTAGACGATGGACTGGTCGTCTGTTGCTCCCCGTTCTATTGCCAGGTAATTCTGCGCCTTGCCATCAAGGATGAGCTTCCTGGCAGCGTCTGAGAGCGCATAGGTAATGATCGTGATCGGGGTATTCTGGCGCTGGCATTTAGACATGATATTCGGCTGAATATGCTCGTCGTTGAAGCCGTAGCCAATACACAGGTAAGAGTTGGCAGCGGTAATGGCCAAATCGGCATTGTGAATAGTCGAGCGATATGGCTCTAAATGCGTCGTTTGATATTTCTGAGTGCCCGGGGTCACGATTTCCGGCTTGTAGTTAGCAGGTATCCCTTGAATGTTTGAAAGGGCTACGATGTCTTCAAGAGGCGATTTAAATCAGTCCAGAGAACCGTGAACCTTCCAAATATTCACCCTGCGTGCAGACGTGATTTCATTCGGTGCGGCGCGCTGCCGAAAAAATCCGTGTGAGAAGCCCGTGTAATGATGGGCCCCCTCCTGATCGCAGGCGTATTCTGCCAGCCTGTCATAATTCGTAGTGACGATATTTATTTTGGTGAGGCTGCTTTTGAACATGTGGCGCAGCAGTCGACTCAGCGGAAACATCGCTTGATTCTGAAGGCTATCGTGGAAGATTTGAATGTCTTCAGAGCTGATGAGCGACCAGGTTGCTGTGATAATTCTGGAGGTCAGTTCTTCAGTAACGGCCACCTGATGCAGCGCCGACTCCAGATCAACGCCGTCCAATAAGAGCTGGCAGAATTTCTCCCAAGCCTCAATCTCGGCAGCAGACAAGCCAGAAGTGTCGGTATTTGCGACCAGGTGCTTCGCAAGCGCACCCATTCCAGACATGCCATGGGCAGCCGATGCACCGCTGCCCAGGATGATGAGAGGAGCCTTGCCATAAAAGTCCTGCGCTTGTTTTTCAAAATTCAGGTCTGACAAAATTCTATCCTTGCCGTTTGTGTCGATCCGAAAAAACTACGCTTGGCGGCCTATCAGCCTACAAGGCTCAATACCCTGGGGATCACCATACACAATCCTGAAGTCAATTTGGATTACGGTCGGTGCTTAACGTTACTCCATCTGCGCCGCCACGGTGGCGACATGTCTTGAAAGGCTGGTCACAAAGGTTTTGAAGCTGGTCAAATCCGAAAGAGCCCCGTGCACTCCTGAGCCCACAGCATCATGCGGCGAGGCGATTAAAGAGGTGGCAGAATAGAGCTGCTCCTGCATGAGCCGCTGGCACAAAATGTCGTACCGGCTCAAACAGGATGCCCCGTTAAGCTCCTTGAACGTCGGGAAGTGAGGCGACTTGTCACGAACGGGTGTCCGCGAGCCTGGGGCATCTTCGACCGCCATCAGCCAGCCAATGAAAGGCCGGGGTTGCTTACCAAACGCGCCCTCACGATAGGCAGTCCACAGACAGTGTTCTGTGCCGATGGCCTCTTCCGTTCTGTTGTTGAAGTTGTTCCCGAATGTCGGCCCTACCTGGCTCTTGAGCTCAACGGCGGCAATCAGCTGGCCCTTGTGCATGACGATAATGTCCCAGAGCCTGGTGGGCCTGAAGTAGCCCGGAAGCGTCAGGGCAGCCTTTTGCTGATGAATCTGCGGCACGAGAAAGGGCAAAAAGCGGCGTGAGCCCACCGCTATCGAGATCCAAAATATCTGTGGGAGTAAATGTGGGAGTAATTTTCCAGGCATGAAAAAGCCCAACTGGCTAGAGTTGGGCTAAGTCAGTGAAAAATATGGTCGGGACGGAGTGATTCGAACACTCGACCCCTAGCACCCCATGCTAGTGCGCTACCGGACTGCGCTACGCCCCGACTAGGCGTTAAATCTGTTCCTCATCTCGAGGAACGCTCAAGAATATATCGCAAGCTTTTGAAAACTGGAAGTATTTAAAAGCAGGAATTTATTTCTTGAGAACCACCAGAACATCTTCAAGCTCGGCGATCATCTGGCGGATCATTTGTTTGTATTGGGTGGTGTCGTCTTTGGCTTCATCGCCGGACAAACGCAGGCGTGCGCCGCCGATGGTAAACCCCTGATCGTAAAGAAGCGCGCGGATCTGCCGGATCATCAGCACGTCCTGGCGCTGATAATACCGGCGGTTTCCGCGGCGTTTGACGGGGTTGAGTTGAGGAAACTCCTGCTCCCAGTAGCGAAGCACGTGCGGTTTTACGGCACATAGCTCGCTGACTTCACCAATGGTGAAGTAGCGTTTTCCCGGGATGACGGGGAGTTCGTCGTTATGACTTGGTTCCAGCATAAGCCTCAACTCGGGCCTTCAACTTCTGCCCTGGACGAAAGGTGACCACACGGCGAGCCGTGATCGGGATTTCTTCTCCCGTTTTCGGATTGCGGCCAGGCCGCTGGCGTTTGTCCCGAAGGTCGAAATTGCCGAAACCGGACAATTTGACTTGTTCGTTGTCTTCAAGAGCGTGCCTGATTTCTTCAAAGAACAGCTCGACCAATTCCTTGGCCTCCCGCTTGTTCAGGCCCAGCTCTTCATACAGACGTTCCGCCATCTCAGCTTTCGTCAAAGCCCCCATACGTCACTTCCTTAACGTGGCGTTCAACCTTTGTTCGAGCGAGGTGAGGATGTTTTGCGTCGTGGTATTCACCTCATCGTCATTAAGAGTGCGCGATGGATGCTGCCAGGTCAAGCCAACTGCAAGGCTTTTTCTATCAGGATCAATGCCTTTACCCTGATACACGTCAAATAGCCTGAGGTCTGTGAGCCATTCGCCTGCATTTTCACGGATTACGTCCAGTACGGCGGTCGCCGCAACGTCTTTATCCGCCAGCAGTGCAAGGTCACGACGCACTTCAGGAAAGCGCGATAACTCCTGGAATTCAGGCATTTTGCCCAACGCCACTTCGGCCAGAACCAGCTCGAATACGAAGACCGGACGGTCGAGACCGAGGGTTTTCGACAATTCAGGGTGAATCGCGCCAACGAAACCTACCAAACGGCCTTCACGTTCGATGCGCGCGGTTTGACCCGGGTGCAACGCAGGGTGTTTGCCCGGCACGAAAGTGAACGAATCCAGTGCACCGGCGAAGCCCAGTACTGCTTCCACATCAGCTTTGACGTCGAAGAAATCGACGACATCGCGACCTTGCGCCCAGCCTTCCGGCAGACGGCTACCGCATACCACACCAGCGAGCATCGGCTCTTGCTTCAGGCCTTCCAGCTGACCAACGAAGCGCAGGCCGCTTTCGAACAGGCGGACGCGATCTTGTTGACGGTTCAGGTTGTGCTGAAGCGCCTTGACCAGACCAGGCCACAGGGTCGAACGCATGGCAGCCATGTCGTTGGAAATCGGGTTGGCCAGCAGCAGCGGCTCGACACCTGGATTAAACAACTCGAATTGTTTCGGATCGATGAAGCTGTAAGTGATCGCTTCCTGATAACCACGAGCCACCAGCAGGCGACGCAGTTCAGGCAGATCGCTACGCGCTTCGGCCTTGGCTTGCGGCGCCAGACGGGCTTGCGGGTAGCGAACCGGCAGACGGTTGTAACCGTACAGACGGGCCAGTTCTTCGATCAGGTCGACTTCCAGGCTGATATCGAAACGGAAGCTTGGCACTTCAACGCGCCACTGCCCTGCCCCATCGGCGGAAATGGCCAGGCCCAATGCGCTGAGCAGACGCTCGACTTCGGCCGAATCCATCTCCATGCCCAGCATCTGGGTGATGCGCTGGGCACGCAGGGTGATCGGCGCGATCGACGGCAGGTGTTGCTCGCTGACGGTCTCGATGATCGGACCCGCTTCGCCGCCGGTGATGTCCAGCAGCAGGCCAGTGGCACGCTCCATGGCTTCACGGGCCAGCTGCCAGTCCACGCCACGCTCGTAGCGGTGCGAGGCATCGGTGTGCAGGCCGTAGGAACGAGCCTTGCCAGCGACAGCAATCTGGTCGAAGAACGCGCTTTCCAGGAAAATATCGCGAGTGGTCGCGGTGTTGACACCGCTGTGCTCGCCACCCATGACGCCGGCGATAGCCAAGGCACGGGTGTGGTCTGCAATCACCAGCGTATCGCTACGCAAGCTGACTTCCTGACCATCAAGCAGAACCAGCTTCTCGCCTTCTTCGGCCATGCGTACGCGGATGCCGCCATTGATTTCGGCGAGATCGAACGCGTGCAGCGGTTGACCCAGTTCCAGCATCACGTAGTTGGTGATGTCGACGGCGGCGTCGATGCTGCGCACGTCGGCACGACGCAGACGCTCGACCATCCACAGCGGCGTAGGCTTGGACAGGTCGACGTTGCGGATCACACGACCCAGGTAACGCGGGCACGCGGCCGGTGCAAGTACTTCAACCGAACGCACTTCGTCGTGCACGGCCGGAACGCTGGCAATCGCCGGGCGCACGACTGGGGCGGCATAAAGCGCGCCGACTTCGCGGGCCAGACCGGCCAGGGACAAGCAATCACCGCGGTTCGGGGTCAGGTCGACCTCGATGCTGGCGTCGTCGAGGCTCAGGTACTCACGAATGTCCTGACCGACTGGCGCATCGACCGGCAATTCCATCAGGCCATCGTTGCCTTCGCCGATTTGCAGCTCAGCCTGGGAGCACAGCATACCGTTGGATTCAACGCCACGCAGCTTGGCTTTCTTGATTTTGAAGTCGCCCGGCAGTTCGGCACCGATCATGGCAAACGGGATCTTCAGGCCGGGGCGCACGTTTGGCGCACCGCACACTACCTGGAAGGTCTCCGAGCCATTGCTGACCTGGCAAACACGCAACTTGTCGGCGTCCGGGTGTTGCTCGGTGCTCAGCACCTCGCCCACGACCACGCCACTGAATTCACCGGCGGCCGGCGTAACGCTATCGACCTCAAGACCGGCCATCGACAGACGAGCAACCAGCTCGTCGCGACTTACCTGCGGGCTTACCCAGCCACGCAGCCATTGTTCACTGAATTTCATCCTGCTCTCCTAAGAATTCGTTACGACTAGCGAAATTGCGCGAGGAACCGCAAGTCGTTGTCGAAGAACAGACGCAAGTCGTTCACGCCGTAACGCAGCATGGCCAGACGCTCAACGCCCATGCCGAAGGCAAAGCCCGAAAACTCTTCCGGGTCGATCCCGGACATGCGCAGCACATTCGGGTGAACCATGCCGCAGCCCATCACTTCCAGCCAGCCAGTCTGCTTGCAGACGCGGCAGCCTTTACCGCTGCACATCACGCATTCCATGTCGACTTCAGCGGATGGCTCGGTGAACGGGAAGTACGAAGGACGGAAACGCACGGCCAGTTCTTTTTCGAAGAACACGCGCAGGAACTCTTCGATGGTGCCTTTCAGGTCGGCGAAATTGATATCGCGGTCGACCAGCAGGCCTTCGACCTGGTGGAACATCGGGGAGTGAGTGATATCGGAGTCGCTACGGTACACACGGCCTGGGCAGACGATGCGGATCGGCGGTTGTTTCGATTCCATGGTGCGGACCTGTACCGGAGAGGTATGGGTGCGCAGCAACATATTGGCATTGAAATAGAAGGTGTCATGCATCGACCGGGCCGGGTGATGGCCTGGGATGTTGAGCGCTTCGAAGTTGTGGTAATCGTCTTCGACCTCAGGGCCTTCGGCGATGCCGTAGCCGATGTGGGTGAAGAATTGTTCGATACGTTCCAGAGTGCGAGTAACCGGATGCAGACCACCGGAGGTCTGACCGCGGCCAGGCAGGGTCACGTCAATGGACTCGGCGGACAGTTTGGCGGCCAGGTCGGCCTCTTCAAACAGTGCCTTGCGGGCATTGAGAACCTCTGTGACACGCTCCTTGGCAACGTTGATCAGCGCGCCGACTTGCGGACGCTCTTCTGCCGGCAAATTCCCCAGGGTCTTCATCACCTGAGTCAATTCGCCCTTTTTGCCAAGGTAGTGAACCCGGATTTGCTCCAGGGCATTGATATCTTCAGCGCTTTGCACAGCCTCTAGTGCTTGAGAGACGAGCGCATCCAGGTTTTCCATGTACAGACTCCAGATACAAAATAGGGGAAGAGCTTGAAGGCTCTTCCCCTATTTATGACGTTTAACACCTGACCCCACAGAGGTGAGGCCGGGTGACTGTCGGGGGTACTTAAGCCAAGGTGGCTTTAGCTTTCTCGACAATCGCAGCAAACGCCGCTTTTTCGTTCACTGCCAGATCAGCCAGAACCTTGCGGTCGATCTCGATGGACGCTTTTTTCAGGCCGGCGATGAAACGGCTGTAGGACAGACCGTTGATACGTGCACCAGCGTTGATACGAGCGATCCACAGAGCGCGGAACTGACGTTTTTTCTGACGACGGTCACGGTAGGCGTATTGGCCTGCCTTGATTACCGCTTGCTTGGCAACACGGAATACGCGCGAGCGAGCGCCGTAGTAGCCTTTAGCAAGTTTCAGAATTTTTTTGTGACGTTTACGGGCAATGACGCCACGCTTTACACGAGCCATGAGTTACTTCCTCTATTCTTGACTAAAATTAACGAAGGCGCAGCATGCGCTCGACTTTTGCCACGTCAGACGGATGCAGCAAGCTGCTACCGCGCAGTTGACGCTTACGCTTGGTCGACATTTTAGTCAGGATGTGGCTCTTGAAAGCGTGCTTGTGCTTGATACCGTTAGCAGTTTTCAAAAACCGCTTAGCAGCACCACTTTTAGTTTTCATTTTTGGCATGTTCGGATACTCCGCATTCAGTTGATAAACATAATCAGAAGGCCTGCCGTGCCCTATTGATTACTTCTTCTTTTTCGGGGCGATGACCATGATCAGCTGGCGTCCTTCCATCTTAGGATGCTGTTCGACCGAACCGTACTCGAGCAAGTCACCTTCAACTCGCTTGAGGAGTTCCATCCCCAGCTCCTGGTGGGCCATCTCACGGCCGCGGAATCGCAAGGATACCTTGGCCCTGTCCCCATCACTCAGGAAACGTACCAGGTTGCGCAGTTTTACCTGGTAATCCCCTTCCTCCGTCCCTGGACGAAACTTGATTTCTTTAACCTGAATCTGCTTCTGGTTTTTCTTGGCCGCGGCAATCTGCTTCTTCTTCTCGAAGATCGATTTGCCGTAGTCCATCAGTTTGCAAACAGGGGGTACTGCATCGGCGGAAATTTCCACCAAATCCAGTTTGGCCTCTTCAGCCTTAAGAAGCGCGTCTTCAATTGACACAATCCCAAGCTGTTCACCTTCAGCTCCAATTAACCGAACCTCGCGTGCCGAGATATTCTCGTTGATCGGGGCTTTCGGTGCAGCTCGTTTATCTTGTCTCATTTCACGCTTAATAATAATTACTCCGAATCTGGGCGACCACGCCGGGAAACCGCTTGCGCGAGAAACTCAGCGAACTGGGCGACGGGCATCGAGCCCAGGTCAGCACCTTCACGAGTACGCACAGCGACAGTCTGCATCTCGACTTCCCGATCTCCGATAACCAAGAGATAGGGAACCTTGAGCAAAGTATGCTCGCGGATTTTAAAGCCGATCTTTTCATTTCTCAAGTCAGACTTGGCACGAAATCCGCTTTCATTGAGGGTTTTTTCAACCTCAGCGGCAAAATCAGCCTGTTTATCAGTGATATTCATGATCACTGCCTGGGTCGGAGCCAGCCACGCGGGGAATGCACCCTCGTAGTGCTCGATCAGGATTCCGACGAAACGTTCGAACGAACCCAGGATCGCCCGGTGCAACATAACCGGGTGCTTGCGACTGTTGTCTTCGGAGACGTATTCGGCTCCCAGACGGACAGGCAGGTTAAAATCGAGCTGAAGGGTACCACATTGCCAGACGCGGCCGAGGCAATCTTTCAGCGAGAACTCGATTTTCGGACCGTAGAATGCACCCTCGCCCGGCTGCAGATCGTACGGCAAGCCAGCACTATCAAGGGCTGCAGCCAGTGCAGCTTCGGCGCGATCCCACAGCTCGTCGGAACCGACGCGTTTTTCCGGACGAGTGGACAGCTTCATCTCGACGTCTTTGAAGCCGAAGTCGGCATACACGTCCATGGTCAGCTTGATGAACGCAGCGGATTCGGCCTGCATCTGCTCTTCAGTACAGAAGATGTGCGCATCGTCCTGAGTGAAGGCGCGCACGCGCATGATGCCGTGCAGTGCACCCGACGGCTCGTTACGGTGGCAGGCACCGAACTCGGCCAGACGCATCGGCAGTTCGCGGTAGCTTTTCAGGCCCTGATTGAACACCTGCACGTGGCACGGGCAGTTCATCGGCTTGATGGCGTAGTCGCGGTTTTCCGACTGAGTGGTAAACATGTTGTCGGCGTAGTTGGCCCAGTGCCCGGATTTCTCCCACAGGCTGCGGTCAACGACTTGTGGAGTTTTGATCTCCAGATAGCCGTTGTCGCGCTGAACCTTGCGCATGTACTGCTCGAGCACCTGATACAGAGTCCAGCCGTTCGGGTGCCAGAACACCATGCCCGGCGACTCTTCCTGGGTGTGGAACAGGCCCAGACGCTTGCCGATCTTGCGGTGATCGCGCTTCTCGGCTTCTTCGATGCGCTGGATGTAAGCCGCCAGTTGCTTCTTGTCCGCCCATGCGGTGCCGTAAACGCGCTGCAATTGCTCGTTCTTGGCATCGCCACGCCAGTAGGCGCCGGACAGCTTGGTCAGCTTGAAGGATTTCAGGAAGCGCGTGTTCGGCACGTGCGGACCGCGGCACATGTCGACGTATTCTTCGTGATAGTACAGGCCCATGGCCTGCTCGTTCGGCATGTCTTCGACCAGGCGCAGCTTGTAGTCTTCGCCGCGGGCCTTGAACACTTCGATCACTTCGGCGCGCGGAGTGACTTTCTTGATCACGTCGTAATCTTTCTCGATCAGCTGTTGCATGCGCTGTTCGATGGCGGCCAGGTCATCCGGCGTGAAAGGACGCTCGAAGGCGATATCGTAATAGAAGCCTTCGTCGATGACCGGACCGATGACCATCTTGGCCGTCGGGTACAACTGCTTGACCGCATGGCCAACCAGGTGGGCGCAAGAGTGGCGAATGATCTCCAGCCCCTCTTCATCCTTTGGCGTAATGATTTGCAGCGAGGAATCGCTGTCGATGATGTCGCTGGCGTCGACCAGCTTGCCATCGACCTTGCCGGCCACGGTGGCTTTGGCCAGACCTGCACCAATGGATGCGGCGACCTCGGCTACGGAAACCGGGTGATCGAATGAACGTTGACTGCCGTCGGGAAGAGTAATAGTTGGCATGGCGCCTCCTCTCCTAGTGGTGACCCCTACCAAAGGTCACGTGGGTTGGGATGAGCCAGTACAAGATCCGATCCAGGCCATTCAATAACGAACGCCTGCCTTACAGCGGCAGGAGCCTTGCGGCCAACCGGAAAACCGAACCAGAGTGACTGGGATTCAAATCAGGGTTATTCGAGCCGCTGCCGCTGCCGGGACTGAAGGTCATCCGGAGCCTGCAAACGCCCGAACGAAGCATGCTAGCACAGATGAACGGTCATCGCGGCGGCAAGGTTTTCTGCGGGGGCAAATCAGGCATTTTTATGCCAGAGTGCTGAACTTGAACCATGCTTTACCCCTCAGATAACAAGACATTGACCCAAAAGGAGCATCTCAGCATGCGTCTGAATCGTTTATTCGCCATCGTCGCACCCGTCGTCCTGTTGCTGCCGCTGGCTGCCCATGCCGATTGGCCAAAGGGCGAGCGTGAGAAATACATGGCTCAGTGCACTCAGGCGGCCACTCCGCAGATCGGCGCTGCAGCTGCAAAGTCTCACTGCGCTTGCGGTGCCGACGCGATCAAATCGTACCCGGCTGGCGACATTCAGGCCCTGATGGATAACAAGGCCAGCCCGGAACTGCAACAGAAAGCGCTGGGTCAGATAGCTAAATGCAAGGCCGATGCACCGGCGAAAAAGTGAGAAAAAAGTCCTTTTAACTCGGCTCACTGCCGATAAAAAGTGATGAAATTGAGCTTTTTCGTACAAATTTTTCAGGTTTTTCAGCTTTTTTTCTTGTCTTAACTTTCGACTGAAAGCCTTTTAAACCGGGGCTTTCAGCCACACGAAGCAACAAAGCAAACGTGACTGTAGGGCAAACAGCACACCCAGGGGGCTCCCAAAGCGAACATTTCGACTATGATAGTCCGGTGTGCCCAGTTGGCCTGAGCAGCACAGTACTACTGAAAATATATGTTTCTTGGAGATACACCATGTCTAATCGCCAAACCGGCACCGTTAAATGGTTCAACGATGAAAAAGGCTTCGGCTTCATCACTCCTCAAGGTGGCGGTGACGACCTGTTCGTACACTTCAAAGCTATCGAAAGCGACGGTTTCAAAAGCCTGAAAGAAGGCCAGACCGTTTCCTTCGTGGCTGAGAAAGGCCAAAAGGGTATGCAAGCTGCACAAGTCCGCGCAGAGTAATTTTCTGCCGCACTAAAAAAACCCCGTCCATGTGACGGGGTTTTTTATGGGCGTAACAAAAACCTGAAGCAATCAGCCGCAGTTGACGCGAGTGACCACCAGGTTGTTGTCGGTGTTCAGGTTCAGGCGATCGGAGCGGTACTCCAAGGTCACCATGTCATCAGGCTTGAGGAACCGGGCATTCTGCGCGCCTGCACGGGTACGTGCCTGCTCCAGCAATTGGGGCGAAGCCTTTTTGCCAATGGTGAATTCGGCAGCCTTTGCTTCACAACGGCTGTGGCCGGTGTCGGTCGCCACAGGGTCCTTTGCCGACTCGGTGGACGTACTGCTGCAACCGGCCAGCAGGGTGGCGGCCAACAAAGTACCCAATGACGCGAGCTTCCAAGGCATGAAGCCTCCTTTTTTCAATAATTAAGCTGAGATCGTGCGACCGCCATTTTGGCGTTTGGTTTCAGAGTGGCGCTATCGCCCCGCCCTCGATCCGGGCAGCGGCGAGTGTGCCTGAGCATCGGTGCGCCGTTCATCCCTCAATCATGACTGAATATGAACAGAGCTCAATAGACGTCGATGTAGTCGAAAGGCGGTTTCGGCCAATTTTGCTTGAGCGCATTGAAAATCTGCATGACCCAGACCTCGTCGCTGGCTGCTACCAATCCGACATAACCGGAACCCTTGGCCCAGGTCTCCAGGCGAAACAGCAACCCGTCGATGTCCGTGCCGCCCACAATACCCGACGAAATGTAGGCGATGCCGCCCTTGGTGACCCGCAACTGAGTGTGTTCATCATCACTGGCAGAGGCCAGTAGCTGACGCACCGCTTCCAGGGTCAAGCCGTCAGGAGTGTTCAAATCGATCTGCACAGCACGGTCCTTGAAAAATCGTCAAAGACCAAGTGTCGCATAGCCCTCCCCTCATGCCTAAGTCGGAGTGCCAAACGTCCCGCAAAATGGTTAACTCGACACTCAGACTTTCCCGACTTCACGAGCGCCATCATGACCACCGTAAGTATCGACGCCGACATCAAAGCCAAGTGGCCACAGGGCCACAGCTCTTACAGCCCGGGTAGCCCGGAAGAGTTGGCGATCATTGGTATCGATTTGCTGGTCAAGGAACTGGGGACGCAAGCCGCCCAGACATTCATCAAACAGGTTCTCGAGAAGTACCCCGCCGACTATATTGGGGCAACAGAGACCGAGTAGCGTAAAAACCCGCAGGCCGGCACCTGCGGGCCTGTGACTTACTTCAAACGAGCCAGACGCTGGGTCAACAGGTCGAAGAAGCCCTGAGCGTCGCCGCTTTCAACCCAGAAGGCATTTTTCGGGGCCTTCAGGCCGTCATACCAGTCGACAATGGTCTGGCCGAAGGTCGGCCCTTCGCGGCTATCAACCACTACGTTGACCGAACGCCCGGTGAACAGCTCTGGCTTGAGCAGGTAAGCGATGACTGTGGCGTCATGCACCGGGCCACCCGGAATGCCGTAGTGCTCCATGTCACCTTTGACGTACTCGTTGAGAATATCGCCCACCAGTTTGCTGGCATTGTTGTTCAGGGCGGCGATCTGCTTCAGGCGCGCTTCACTGGTCAGGATCTTGTGGGTCACGTCCAGCGGCAAGTAGGTCAGCTTGACGCCACTTTTCAGCACCACTTCCGCCGCCTGAGGGTCGGCGAACAGGTTGAATTCGGCCACCGGGGTGATGTTGCCGCCGTTGAAGTGCGCACCGCCCATGATCACCACTTCCTTGATGCCCTGAACGATTTCAGGCTCCTGGATCAGCGCCAGGGCCAGGTTGGTTTGTGGACCGAGCATGGCGATGGTGATGCTGTGGGGCTTGGCGGACTTCAGGGTATCGATCAGATAGTTGACCGCATTGCCTTCGGCCAGGCCTTTCTTCGGCTCGTGCACCGTGACACCCGACAAACCTTCCTTGCCGTGGATGTTCTCGGCATAGATCGGCGTGCGCATCAGCGGTTTCGGTGCGCCCGCGTAAACAGGCACCTCCTCGCGCCCCGCCCACTCGCGCGCCAGACGTGCATTACGCGAGGTCTTGTCCAGACGCACGTTGCCAGCAACGGTGGTCAGCGCACGAATATTCAACTCTTCCGGCGATGCCAGGGCGAACAGCAAGGCGACCACGTCGTCGGCACCTGGATCAGTGTCGATGATCAGGTCGATCTTCTCCGCCGCTTGGGCGCTTGTTGCGGTAATCAGAGACAAAAGCAGCAGACTCCGGAGCAGGTGGTGCAGTTTCTGAGCATAGCGGTGCATAGCGCACTCCTTGTGCGTGGGAAGAACGGAAAGTTAAAACGTTACTCCAGCCACCAGGACGATGTTGCAGTACGGCTGACATTCGCCTGTACGAATAATCGCCCGTGCCTGTCGGCTGAGTACTTTGAATTGGTCATGACTGAGCAACTCACGTCGGCCCAGCGCACCTTCGGCATTCAGTTCATCCAGCGCGCTCAAGGCCGACGGTTTCTTGTCCAGAATCTCATGGGCCAGCACATGGCTTTCGACCTGCATTTCGCTCAGCACGACCTTCAAGGTACTGACGAAATCCGGAATCCCGTGGGTCAAGGCCAGGTCGATCAATTCAACGCCGGGTGGAACCGGCAGGCCGGCATCGCCGATCACGACCGCGTCGCCATGGCCAAGGGAGGCAATCAGCCGCGACAGCGCGACGTTGAGCAAAGGAGTCTTTTTCATGGTGCTTTAAAGGCCTGTACGTCGGACAAGGTAGGAATCGAAGGTTGCGCGCCAGCCCGGGTAACCGACAGCGCTGCGGCGACTTGGCCGAAGCGGATCGCCTCGACCTCGCTTTTGCCGGCCGCCAAGGCTGCTGCGAAACCACCGACGAACGTGTCGCCGGCTGCGGTGGTGTCGACCGCCTTCACTTTCGGTGCCGGGAAATGCTCGAAGCGTTTGCCATCGGCGAACAGTGATCCTTGAGAACCCAGGGTGATGATCACTTTGCCAGCGCCCATGGCGATCAAACGGGCCGCGGCGGTTTCGGCGGTGCTCAGGGAGTCCACCGGCAAACCGCTGAGGGCCGAGGCTTCGCTTTCGTTGGGGATCAGGTAATCGATGGCCGCATACCAATCCGCCGGCAGCGGGCGGCTGGCCGGCGCCGGATTGAGAATCACGGTTTTACCCAGCTCATGACCGCGCTTCAGAGCATGGCCGACCGTGGCATCCGGTACTTCCAGCTGACAGATGATGACATCCGCCGCTTGTAACACCGCGTCGAAACGGTCGATCACTTCGGGCGTCAGCGCACCGTTGGCACCGGCAACAATCACGATCGCGTTCTGACTGTTGTCATCGACCACGATCAACGCCACGCCGCTGGAATTCTCGACCGTACTGACCGCCTGGCAATCGATCTGCTCGGCCAACAGAGCCCCGCGCAGCGCTTCGCCATAGGCGTCGCTGCCGACACAACCGACCATCGATACCTGCGCCCCCAGCCGCGCCGCGGCCACGGCCTGGTTCGCGCCCTTGCCGCCGGAAACCGTGGCAAACGATTGGCCGATCAGCGTTTCACCACCACGGGGCAGCCGTGGCGCCCGGGTTACCAGGTCCATGTTCAGGCTGCCTATTACCACTACTTTTGCTGGCATACATCACTACTCGTCAATTCTGTTTCTGCGGTGCTTTTGGTTTCAGCGGAATTGGGCGAACACACTAGCCAGCGGCGCAGTCGATTCTCGCAAGACAATACTGGGGGTCACGATGCGCTGATCGGTCGCCAGAGCCGGCGTGGCGATCCTGCGCAACAGCACTTCGGCCGCCATCTCGCCAAGCTGCAAGATCGACTGGCCCACGGTGGTCAGCGCCGGATAGACGTATCGGCTCATCTGGATATCGTCGAAGCCGATCACCGACAGCTCGGTGGGCACACGGATATTGCGCTCGGCAGCGGCGCGCAACACACCGATGCCAATCATGTCGTTACCGGCGAAGATCGCGCTGGGTGGGTTCTTTTCCAACAGGATCGCGGCGGCGTTGTAACCGCCCGTGCTGGTGAAGTCGCTCTCCAGCATGCGCTCGCGCGGCACTTCGACACCCGCCTCTTTCAAGGCACGGCAATAACCGGCCAGACGCATCTGCGCCACGCTGGTACTCGCCGGCCCACCAATCGTGGCGATGTCCCGATGCCCCAGATCCAACAAGTGCCGGGTCGCCAGATAGGCACCGTATTCGTGATCGATGCGCACCAGATCGGCATCGAGACCTTCGAGCCCACGGTCGACGATCACCATTGGCGTACGCACACCCGCCAGACCTTCGGCCAGGCCGCTGTCACCACCGGCAGACGCAACGATCAAGCCGTCAATGCGTTTTTCCAGCAACACGCGAAGGTAGCTGCGTTGCTTGTCCGGGTTGTCGTCGGAGTTGCAGAGGATGACGCAATAGCCGTTGCGCTCGCAGTAATCCTCGATGCCACGGGCCAACTCGGCGAAGTACGGGTTGAGGCTGTTGGGCACCAGCAGGCCGATGGTCGCGGTGGTTTTCGCTTTCAATGACCGCGCCACCGCACTGGGCACGTAGTCGAGACTTTTGATCGCCGCCTCGACCTTGATCCGTACTTCCTCACTGACCGGCCGCGTCTTGTTCACCACATGGGAAACCGTGGTGTAGGAAATACCCGCGAGTGCCGCTACATCCTTGATTGTTGCCATGACTCAGGTCCGCCGGCTTGCGCGCTGACTGCGATAAGTATCAAGCACCACCGCCACCACGATCACCGCGCCGGTGATGATGCGTTTGGTGGGTTCGGTCGCGCCGATCTGCGCCAGACCAGCCGCCAGTACCGAGATGATCAGCACGCCGAAGAATGTGCTGATAACCGAGCCGCGCCCGCCCATCAGGCTGGTGCCGCCGATCACGACCGCGGCAA
Organism: Pseudomonas farris; assembly: GCF_019145235.1. GTDB lineage: Bacteria > Pseudomonadota > Gammaproteobacteria > Pseudomonadales > Pseudomonadaceae > Aquipseudomonas > Aquipseudomonas farris. The sequence goes on from NZ_JAHSTV010000010.1 coordinate 252,551, forward strand.
TCACTTGCAGCTCCAGACCGGAGCCGGCGTTCGGATCCGCCGCTTCCAGGCGCGAAATCTGAAACAACGCAGCGATACCGGCCAGCAGCCCCATCAGGCTGAAGACCAGGATCTTGTAGGGCTTCGGATTGATCCCCGCCAGACGCACTGCCTCTTCGTTGGTACCAATGCCGATCAGGTAACGACCGAACACCGTACGCGTCAGCACGGCCTGGGCGATGAAGATAATCAGCAAAGCGATGATGAATGACGGCGAGATGCCGAACGCGATCGGATTGGACAGCCAGGCGAAGGCATCACCGATATAGGCAGTGCGCGAACCGGTCATCTGATACGCCAGGCCCCGCGCCATTTCCAGCACGCCGAGGGACACGATGAACGACGGAATCCGCCACGCCACGGTAATCGAGCCGGTGATAGTCCCGGCCAATGCCGCTACCGCCATGCCGAGCAAGGCCGAAGGCAAGACGCTCCAGCCCCAACCGAGAATCGCCACGCTGACCGCGGAGGCCGCGAGCGCCAGCACCGACCCCACTGACAAGTCGATACCGCCGATGATCAATACGAAGGTCATGCCGACCGCCAGCACCATCAAGTCGGGAATCTGGTTGGCCAGGGTGCTGAAGGTGTCGTAAGACAGGAAGTGGCTGCTCAGGACCGAGAACAGCGCGACCATCGCCAGCAAGGCACCGGCCAGGCCCAGATAAGTGCCGAGGCCGTAAAAATTGCCACTACGTTTGCCGGCCAAAGATGCAGTATTCATGGAAGATCCCTAGGCGCTGCTTCGTTGAGCAACGCATCACGTTTTTGGTAGCCGGCGAAAGCGGCGGCAAGCAAATCATCCTGGGTCCAGCTGTCACGCTCGAAAGTGTCGATCAGACGCCCTGCCGACAGCACACCGATGCGATCGCAGATCAGCATCAGTTCGCGCAGGTCGCTGGACACCACTACCAGCGCCTTACCCTGACGGGTCAACTCACCGAGTAATGCGTAGATATCGAACTTGGCGCCGACGTCGATGCCCCGGGTCGGCTCATCGAACAGCATCACCGTGCAATCGCGCTCGAGCCAACGGCCGATCACGACTTTCTGCTGATTGCCGCCGGACAATTCCGAGACCAATTGCGTCGGGCTGGAACTGCGAATCCGCATGGCGTTGATCTGACGCTGGGCCAGAGACATCTCGTCACCGTTATTGACGAAGCCACCGCTGGAAATCACCGGCATATTGCCCAAGGCAATGTTGGCGCTGATTGATTGCGTCAGCAGCAGGCCTTCGCCTTTACGGTCTTCGGTGATCAGCGCGATGCCGTGACCGACCGCGTCGGCCGGCGAACGAATATTCACCACCTGAGCCGACGCCCCCAGCGCGACGGTGCCGCTGTCGGCTGTATCCGCGCCGAAGATCAGGCGCAGTAACTCGGTGCGCCCTGCCCCGATCAAACCGGAAATCCCGAAAATTTCGCCGGCGCGCACCTGGAAGGACACATCGCGAACCTTATCGGAACGAGTCAGTCCTTTGACCGTCAAGGCCGGCGCGCCGATCTTGCGCGGCCCCATGTCGATGTGCTCACCCAATTCACGGCCGACCATCAGGGTGACCAGTTGCTCGCTGTTGTAATTGGCCATCGGCTCGACACAGACCAGGTTGCCGTCGCGCAATACCGCAATGCGCTGGGCCACCCTTGCCAGTTCTTCGAGGCGGTGGGAAATGTAGATGATCGACACGCCACGCGCCTGCAGACGAGTGATCTGCTCGAACAGCATTTCGACTTCACGGGCCGTCAGCATCGCTGTCGGCTCGTCGAGGATCAGCACGTGGCAATCGCCGATCAGGTTGCGGGCGATCTCCACCATCTGCTGATGGCCGATACCCAGTTCGCCAACCAACGTATCTGGATCAATGGCGTCCAATCCGACCTGAGCCATGGCCTCGATCGCCGCCTTGCGCAATTGCTTGCGGCTGATCCAGCCACCGTGGCTGGGCAGGTTGTCGAGAAACAGGTTTTCCGCCACCGACAACGTCGGCAACAGATTGAGTTCTTGCATGACCATGCGGATGCCCAGCTCTTCGGCCTGGCTTCGGCTGCCGGGACGGTAATCCTGCCCCTGGAATTGCATCTGGCCGGTGGTCGGCGTGACCAGTCCGCCAATGATTTTCGACAGCGTGCTTTTACCGGCGCCGTTCTCGCCGGTCAGCGCCAGCACTTCGCCGCGCATCAGCGTCAGGTCGATACCAGTGAGGACGGGTTGTGCATAGGTCTTACCGATACCGCTGACCGAGAGGACAGCGTTCGGGGCGCAAACTGACATAAAAACTCTCCATGTGCTCGCCCCAAGAGGCGAGCACCGTTGTGTCGCCAGAAGGACTACTTGGTAACCAGCTCTACCGGAGTTTCGATGACGCCGTTGACGCCGCTATCGACTGTCTCGCCTTTGATGATTTTCAGCGCCGTCTCGATGCCGAACACCGCTTGCCGGGCAGCAAACTGGTCGGCGGTGGCCAGGACGCGGCCATCCTTGAGCATTGGCTTGATGGCGTTGATGTTGTCGTAACCAACCACTTGCACCTTGCCGGCCTTGCCCGCCGCGCGTACGGCAGATACTGCGCCAACCGCCATGCTGTCGTTGCCGGCCAACAGGGCCTTGATGTTCGGGTATTCGCTGAGCATCGACGAGGCAACCTTGCCGCCCTTGTCGATTTCCCAATCACCGGACTGCAGGGACACGACTTTGATCTGCGCCGCTTCCATCGCATCCTTGAAGCCTGCCGTGCGCTGCTGGGCATTGGTGGTAGTGGAAACGCCTTCGATGATGCCGACTTCGTCACCGGCCTTCAGCTGCTTGGCCAGGTACTCACCCACCAGACGCGCGCCTTTGCGGTTATCCGGGCCTACGAACGGAACGGTGATGTTTTTGCTTTTGACCACGGCCGGGTCCAGCTGGTTATCGATGTTGATCACGGTGATGCCGGCATCGACTGCTTTCTTGATGACCGGAACCATGGCCTTGGAATCTGCCGGAGCGATGACCAATGCATTGACCTTGGACAAAATCATTTGCTCGACGATGCGCGTCTGGCCGGCCGTGTCCGTTTCGTCCTTGATGCCGTTGGAGATCAGCTCGAAGTCGCCGGAGTGGTCTTTCTGGTAAGCCTTGGCGCCGTCTTCCATGGTCAGGAAGAATTCGTTGGCCAGGGATTTCATGACCAGCGCGACTTTAGGTTTTTCAGGGGTTTCGGCGAAAGCCGAAGAGACGGGCAAAGCGGCAGATGCCGCAGCCAGCATTGCGACAGCGAGAAGACGTCCAGCGAATGGCAGCTTCATGGGTTCACTCCGATCTTATGATTATTCTGAGCAACGCTTGCGCTAGACCCTGCCCTTACGGGATAAAGCCATCAAGGGCGACCGCGCAAACGTTTGCGTAGACCGAACTATGCGAACCCTGTCGAAATTTGTCAACGACCTGTTTTGTGTCTCGATTGGCAAAAGCCAACCCTTTTGCATCACGCCGTGGTGCTGACCAGATTGCCACTGCTGGAACCCTTGGCCAGCTCTTTGACCAGATTGCCTGTCACTTGCGCGAGCGCACCGCTGGTATCGGCGATTTGCCCCTGAATCGACATGACAGCGGTGGCTTTGGCTTCCGGAGTCGGATAATTCGCTGCCTGAGCGGCCGCCAGTTGTTGCTGCTGTTCGCGCAATTGCTGCTGCAGTTCCTGCATGCGTTTGAGCAGTACCTGCACCGCAATACTTTGACTGCTGCTTTTTTCGGATTTGCTTTCGCCCTGAGTCTGCGCAGCGCCACCGGTTCTGACCTGGTTGTCGCTCCCCTCCTCTTCGCCCAGCGCTTGGGCCGAGGCGTCGGACGTCGCTTCACTCAAGGCATTGATGGTCGCCGGGGACTTGCCCGCGATAGTGATTGCGGCTGCATTTGGAAAACCGACAGTAAACGACATGTGAACTCCTGGAAAAGATCCCTTTAAAGGAGCATCGACCTGCGCCAGGGTTTCTTTAGCACTGATTTCAGATTTTGCAAGGCGACTTTCTCAATGAAGGTCGGAGAGCCGAACGTAAAAGCTGCACATGTTCGGAAACCCGGACGACCAAGTCCGAATACTTTTCCAGACGTTTCAATAATTCATATAAGAATCATCAGGTTAAAAGATCTTATTGTTGATTATCAGGCTGGTACAGATCCTGCTCTTCTCCTACACCCCCAGCGTTCAGATCTGCTTGGGGCCGTGTCTAGATGAACCTGCATCCGCAACGTTTCACTACGAGAGAAAACAATAATGAAATCTGCCTTCAACACTTTTATTCCGGGCGCTTTGGCCCTCCTGCTACTCCTTCCGTCCGCCCTTCAGGCAAAAGAAGTCGAAACTCAACAGAAACTGGCGAACGTGGTGATACTGGCCACCGGCGGCACCATTGCTGGCGCGGGAGCCAGTGCTGCGAACAGCGCCACCTATCAAGCGGCAAAAGTCGGTATCGAACAGTTGATCGCAGGGGTTCCGGAACTGAGCCAATTGGCCAACGTTCGCGGCGAACAGGTCATGCAGATCGCGTCCGAAAGCATCACCAACGACAACCTGCTGCAACTGGGTCGTCGGGTGGCTGAGTTGGCCGACAGCAATGATGTCGATGGCATTGTCATCACCCACGGCACCGACACGCTGGAAGAAACCGCTTACTTCCTCAACCTGGTAGAAAAAACCGACAAGCCGATCATCGTCGTCGGCTCCATGCGCCCAGGCACCGCCATGTCGGCCGACGGCATGCTGAACCTGTACAACGCTGTCGCCGTGGCCAGCAGCAAAGACGCGCGCGGCAAAGGCGTACTGGTGACCATGAACGATGAAATTCAGTCGGGTCGCGACGTCAGCAAAATGATCAACATCAAGACCGAGGCGTTCAAAAGTGCCTGGGGCCCATTGGGGATGGTGGTCGAAGGCAAATCCTACTGGTTCCGTTTGCCAGCCAAGCGCCACACCATGGATTCGGAATTCGATATCAAGACCATCAAGAGCCTGCCTGACGTCGAAATCGCCTACTCCTACGGCAACGTCAGCGACACCGCCTACAAAGCCCTGGCTCAATCAGGCGCAAAAGCCATCATCCATGCCGGCACCGGCAATGGCTCGGTCTCGTCTCGCGTGGTTCCCGCCCTGCAAGCCCTGCGCAAGGACGGCGTACACATCATTCGTTCTTCCCACGTCAACGCCGGTGGTTTCGTACTGCGTAACGCCGAACAGCCTGACGACAAGTACGACTGGGTTGTGGCTCACGACCTGAATCCGCAAAAAGCCCGCATCCTGGCCATGGTCGCGTTGACCAAGACCAACGACAGCAAAGAGTTGCAACGGATGTTCTGGGAATACTGATCCACCCTCGCCCGACCTGTTCCGGGTCGGGCACCGCTGTCACCACTCGCCAGCCTTGGTGAGTGGTTCACGACCTTTTCCGATAAAAAAATCCCCATCGTCCTACACCAAACGGAAAAAACTACTGTCAGAGGATTTTCTTGAATTTTAAGCAGTTGCGAAAATGCTTACAGTTAAATACTGTATGCACGTACAGCTTAATAAGGATAATTCCGTGGCCACTCCCTCTGCCTCTCCTGACGCCTATGAACGCCTGGGTATGCGCGTTCAGAAAATCATCAATTCCCCCACCACCCAGAAAGCCAAAGCTGCGCTGATCTTCCGTCTTCCGGACGAACCCATGGATGAGTGGGAACGCTTGCTCGAAGAAATCGACGAGAACGACAACGTCACCCTCGCCCATCGCGACGATGGTGGTGTGCAGATTTTCTGGGTTGTGCCGAAGGAAGATTGAGTCAATGAGTGTCCGCTGGTTTGCTTTACTGCTTCTGTGCATCACCCTCGGCGCCCAAGCTGGCGCCCCACGCACCTTCAACGAAGCCAAGAAAGTTGCGTGGAAGTTGTACGCGCCGCAATCCACCGAGTTTTATTGCGGCTGCAAATACACCGGCAACCGTATAGACCTTGCTGCCTGCGGTTATGTGCCGCGTAAAAATGCCAAACGCGCCTCGCGCATAGAGTGGGAGCACATTGTCCCGGCCTGGCAGATCGGCCATCAGCGCGAATGCTGGCAACAAGGCGGTCGCAAGAACTGCACGCGGTACGATCCGACCTATCAGAAAGCCGAGGCCGATCTGCACAATCTGGTGCCAAGCATCGGCGAGGTGAATGGCGATCGCAGCAACTTCAGCTTCGGCTGGCTGCCGGTGCAAACCGGTCAATACGGTTCGTGCCTGACACAGGTCGACTTCAAGCAGAAGAAGGTCATGCCCCGCCCTTCCATTCGCGGCATGATCGCCCGGACTTACTTCTACATGAGCAAGCAGTACGGCTTGCGCCTGTCAAAACAGGATCGGCAACTGTATGAAGCCTGGAACAAGACCTATCCGGTACAGGCCTGGGAACGTCAGCGCAACCAGAGCGTGGCGTGCGTGATGGGGCGCGGCAACGAGTTTGTCGGCCCGGTAGACATGAAAGCCTGCGGCTGACCGACCGCTGAAAACACAAAGGCCTGGGGCATTACACCCCAGGCCTTTGTTCGTTTCTAACCGCTGTTTTTGTTTATTGAGCCGTCGGATGTTCGACCACCAGCGACTCGATATTCCTTTTCTTTGCCCGGGTAAGCGCTGCCGTCACCTCAGCTTGCTTAGCTTCTGCCTCGGTTTTCGAATTGAACGGCCCTATCAGGATACGAACCTTTCCGTTCTCCCTGATGACGCTGGAAACGAAGCTATGCTCAATCAACCAGCCGCTCAGGTCGCTGACCGCCTGGGGCGTTTCGCCGCGTACCTCGACGTCCCATTGCGGACCGGTTGTCGCCGCGGGTGCGGAAGCGACTGTCGGTTGCGGCTTTTGCGCGTCAACCCCCTTACCCTCATCGCACCCGGCCAACGTCAATACTGCGATTACCAAGGCCATTTTGCGCACAACGCTTCCCTCTGGATGCTGAAAGCGGCGATTTTAACACTCATGGATCCTGTTCGAGCGCCGCAAAATGGGCGCAAAACAACGAGAATGATGGTTGCGGCCTCTGTATAGTTACGCCTTGGGAATTAATGCAGCATCTGCGCGTCAGAAAGAGGCACCCAAACTGCGAGACTTCGCACTAATCTATACCTATACCGACCTCTGCACTGTCCGAATCAGGTGCCCCACAAGCAATCAAGGAGAAAACCATGCTGATACTCACCCGCAAAGTCGGTGAAAGCATAAACATCGGTGACAACATAACGATCACCATTCTGGGCGTTAGCGGCCAGCAAGTCAGGATTGGCATCAACGCCCCGAAAGACGTTGCGGTGCATCGCGAAGAAATCTATCAACGCATTCAGGCCGGCCTGACCGCCCCAGACAAACCGCAAACACCCTGAATCCTGCAGTGGTCAGTAGCCAGCCCATTCTGCCTCGAATAACGGCTGGCTAAAGATTCAAGCACCGCATCGCCCTCTGCCCAGCCTCTTTACAATACCGTCGCAACGTGGAGCCGATACTACCGCCCATCTCATGCCATGACTGTCAGACGTTTCGGATTTGCAGCGAGAAAGAGCTTCCTCCTTCCCGGCTAACCAAACGTTACCCCACGCGCCATGCCCGTGGCAGCTACGACCATCAGCACCAACAGCAGCGCTTCGATATGACTGATACGGGCAAACAGCGTTGCGCGCCCGGTATCGATAGCCGCCCCACGCCCCAGCGCAATCCGCCATTTGATCAGCGTCACCATCGGCGCAATTTCAAGCAACAGGATAAGGACGAAGAGCGTCATTTTGAGATGAAACAGCGGTTGGTGAAGATAGTAATCAGTGCCTTTTTCATATCCGCCAAAGGCTCGCATCCCACCCGTGATCAAGAGAATGACTGCAGAGATCCCCCACAGATTATCCGCCACCAAAACGCTGCGCGCCTCTCCTGCACCGGCAGTCAGACGACGTAAAGCCGTGCCGCGAGTCAGTACCGCCCAGAAGCCCAGCGCAAAGGCCAACAGGTGAATCGCCGCCAGAAACCAGTGAGCCAGCATCGACATACTCCTTATAGACGAAGTTGAAATAGCCCTACAGTAGTAGTTCATCGGCGGAGATTTGCCCACGCACGCGGCCCCGCTTATACATCGCCATCGACATGGAGTCACTATGCGCAAGGATTACCTGGCTTTCTTTATCTCGCTGTTCCTGTCCCGGCTGGCTGACCAGATCTTGCTGTTCATCGTCCCGCTGATTGTCTTTCAGACCACCAACAGTGTGTCTTTGGCAGGCCTGGCTTTTTTTGCCGAGTCGTTGCCGCGCTTTCTGGCATTTCCGGTATGCGGCGCACTGTGCGACAAATTTCCGCCCATTCGTATCCTGCACATCAGTCAGGTCTACCGCGCAGCGGCCTGCGTCGTAGCCGTGGCACTGTATGGCATGTTTGATGGCATCTACTGGATCGTGATTCTGTCCGTGCTGTGCGGCGTGCTGACCACCCAGGGCATCATGGCCCGCGAAGTGGTCATGCCCTACATTTTCAAGCAATACACCTACACCAAGACCCTCTCCTATTCGCAGATCGCCGATCAGACCGGGCTGGTGCTCGGCCCACTGGTCGCGGCGCTGATGCTGGAAGTCTGGGCGTGGCACTGGGTGGTGCTGGGGATTGCCGGACTGTTTCTGCTGGCTGATCTGGCGATGCTGATCTGGCAACGCAGCAATTCGATCACTCTGGAGTCGTTCGAGCAACATCAAGACATCTGGCTGCAACCGCTGCGCATTGCATTCGGGCATATTCGCGACCTGGTGGAACTGCAGAAGGTGATCAGCCTGGCGGTGGGCGTGAACCTGATCATCGGCATAACCCTGGCCACATCAGCAGCCATGGTGATCGGCCAATACAGTGCCAGCAAAGACTTTTATGCAGGGCTGCAAGCCGCAGGGGCAGTGACCACCATCGTCATTCTGTTCTTCCTGGCGCGGGTGACCCTACCGTTGAGAGTACTGGGAGTCGTTTCCTATACGATGATTGCCACCGGCGCTCTGATCACTGCCTTCAGTCCGAACGCTTGGGTGTATGTCATCGGCTTCCTGCTGATCGTCGGTTTCGACAAGATGTTCAACGTATACATACGCAGCACCCGCCAGCGGGTGATTCCGCCCAAGGACTTCGGCAAGACCGTGGGCGTCATTACCTTGCTGAACAATCTTTCTCAACCATTGGCCGGATTGCTGATTGCCTTGTTGGCCGCCCCTCTGGGAGCACAGAAAGTCATTCTGCTGCTGGCGGTGATCACCGGCTTGATCGGGGCGGGCGTGGTGTTTTTCGCCAGGGCGAGCTATGCACCTGCTGTCTCAGTGCCCGATTCAATTGGCAAATAGCAGGCACAAAAAAGCCGGGTTCCTGATGGATACCCGGCTTTTAGAGTCTTGGACTTAATCCGTTCTTTTTGAAGTCGAAGTGCGAGCGTTGCTTAGTCCTTTAGCATTGTGATCGCCAGGCGTAGAGGTCGAAATGGCAGAGGCCTTCGTCACCCCTCGCGTGTCCTTGGAATTCGCGATGCCCGACGTCACCGAACCATGGCCGTTATCATCGTTTCGATCGCTACCGTAGTGATTGCCACTGGCGCCTCGGTCCCGAACGGCCTTGCCTGCGTGATCGCTGCTCAAGCCATTGCCGTGGCCATTGCTGACGCCGCCGGAGTGGCCGGAACCACTGTGCCCACCGCCGCCACCGTTACCGCCGCCATTGCCACCGCCGTTACCACCACCACCACCACCACCACCACCACCACCACCACCCTTCGCGTAGGCGGAGCTCATGATGGACAGATCAGCGGGCAATAATGGGGCGGCTGCAAGCATCATCACGCATGACATGACAGCTGCAAAACTCTTGTTTTTTAATAACATGGGTGGGTTCCGTGAGGTTGATATCGCACGAAGTAATTGACCGTTTCGGCCCCACACAGTTCAAAGGTCAACGACCAACGGGCAGGCAATGTGCAGTTATCGAACAATGCACATTGCTTCCCGTAGTTTTACTGATCGTTATGCAGCGAGGGCGCGATTGGAGTTTGTCGTTTCACTTCAATCGAATGCGCCATTGAGAACCTCGTAGATGATCCCGGTAGCGATCGCCACCAATATCAAGTCAGTGCCAGCCTGCCGCCACTCGTAGCCATCGTAATGCGGAAGCCTGCCGAGCAATCGGCCATCGAGCTTTTTGGCGATCCCCGGCGGTAGTGGTTTTCCGCGAGCGAGGTTTTTTTGAATGCCGGGTGGCAACGCGGGCCCGGGGCTCCAGTAGTCACGATAACCACCCACGACTCCAAGAACACTTCCGTGATTGATGCTCGGGCCGTGACTCCAATCGTCACCCCCTGAACCTTTGCCTTTGTTTCCATGGCTGGCGTTGCCATGGTCCTGGATGTTTTGTGGATTTCCCTTGCCGCTTCCCTGGCCCTTCCCGTTTCCCGGGTCGGCCAATGCAGTCATTGAACCGGACGCCAAGGCAAGACACGTCATAGCGGCAATCAACGAGCGAGATCTAAACATATCCGTTCTCTCAGAAAGGGGATGCCCCCTGCAATGTAGACGGTTATGGCTGTGTTAGTTCAGAAAACGTGTGCAATGGAGGTGGCGACAGGGCCATACGGGAAAATCGAACGAACGGAGAGTAGAACTGGCCCAGTCAGTTGATAGCTGGGCCAGATGAAACAACTACAGCACTACGGTTGAGAGCATGCCTAAAGCCCCCAGGCAAAGCCCGATGAGTGCGCCACGTCCCGGCGCCTCATGAAACAAGTACCAAACCACTATCGGTTCAAGGAGCAATAGCGACGTGACTGAAATCACCGTAACAATCCAGATATCACCCTGTCCCGTCCTGAATAAGGTTTACACCTCCTGAAAAACAGATCAGAAGGTGTAAACCTTATTCAGGACGGGACACAGACAACAAAAAAGGGCCCACCTTTCGGTGAGCCCTTCCAGACCGCCCAGCAGAGCGGATTTTGTTTGGTAGGCGCGATTGGACTCGAACCAACGACCCCCACCATGTCAAGGTGGTGCTCTAACCAACTGAGCTACGTGCCTGCTGTGAGGCGGCATTCTACGGAATTCCGGAGGGGTGTCAACACCTTTTTTTCACCTAACCCTATGAATATGCAAAATATTTAATTTTGCTGCGGCAAAGAAGATTTTCCGCTGGCTGGCGGTCGTTTTTTAACTCGGGTAGGATCGATGCACTCGTAAAATATATTAAACAGAGGCTGCAGGATGGCGAACACTCCCTACCCAGAGTCCTATTACGCCGCATCGGCTAATGGAGCGCCGCCGCGCCCGGCCTTGCAGGATGATGTAGAGACTGATGTCTGTGTCATCGGTGCTGGTTATACCGGCCTGTCCTCTGCCCTGTTTCTGCTGGAGAACGGTTTTCGGGTAACGGTCCTGGAAGCGGCCAAAGTGGGTTTTGGCGCATCGGGGCGCAACGGTGGCCAGATCGTAAACAGCTACAGCCGTGATATCGATGTGATCGAGCGCAGTGTCGGCCCCAAGCAAGCTCAGCTGCTGGGGCAAATGGCGTTCGAGGGTGGACGGATCATTCGTGAGCGGGTGGCCAAATACAACATCCAGTGCGACCTGAAGGACGGCGGTGTGTTCGCCGCCATTACCGCCAAGCAGATGGGCCATCTGGAATCCCAAAAGCGCCTTTGGGAGCGCTTCGGTCACACGCAACTTGAGCTATTGGATCAGCGACGCATCCGTGAAGTGGTGGCTTGCGATCAATACGTCGGCGGCATGCTCGATATGAGCGGCGGGCATATTCATCCGCTCAACCTTGTCTTGGGCGAGGCAGCCGCCGTGGAGTCGCTGGGCGGCATCATCCACGAGCAGTCGCCAGCGGTGCGCATCGAGCGCGGCGCCAATCCGGTGGTGCATACGCCTCAGGGCAAGGTCAGGGCCAAATTCATCATCGTCGCCGGCAACGCTTACATCGGCAATCTGGTGCCGGAGCTGGCAGCCAAGTCGATGCCCTGCGGGACTCAAGTGATCGCCACCGAACCCTTGGGCGATGAATTGGCCAAGCGCCTGCTGCCTCAGGACTACTGCGTCGAAGACTGTAACTACCTGCTCGACTACTACCGCCTGAGCGCTGACAAACGCCTGATTTTCGGCGGCGGCGTGGTCTATGGCGCGCGCGATCCGGCGAACATCGAGGCGATCATTCGACCAAAGATGCTCAAGGCCTTCCCGCAGCTCAAGGACGTGAAAATCGATTACGCCTGGACCGGCAATTTCCTGCTGACGCTATCGCGACTTCCCCAGGTCGGACGGCTAGGCGACAACATCTACTATTCCCAGGGTTGCAGCGGCCATGGCGTAACGTATACGCACCTGGCGGGCAAGGTACTGGCCGAAGCATTGCGCGGTCAGGCCGAACGCTTCGACGCCTTTGCCGACCTGCCCCACTACCCGTTCCCCGGCGGACAATTGCTGCGAACACCGTTCGCTGCGTTGGGCGCCTGGTATTACGGATTGCGGGACAAGTTCGGATACTGACCGATAGAGGTGAAAAGGGGCCGCTGAATGCGGCTCCTGCGAAAAGCGGTTCACTCAGAAGTCGACGGTTGCCGAAAGGAGGTAGGTTCGTGGAGTCGAGAGCGTCAAGCCAGGCTCGCTGTCATCTGAGGCCCCAGCCGAACTCCAATAGCGTTTGTCCGCCACGTTCTCGACATTGGCACGCAGGGTGATGTTCTTTTCGTCGACCTTGAATGCGTAACGCGCACCTACGTCGAAACGCTCCCAGGAGTCGATTTCCTTGTTGTTGGACTGGTCCAGATACTGCGAGCTGGAATAGAGGCCGCGACTGGTCAGGGTCAGGCCTTGTACGGTCGGCACGTCCCACTCGGCGCCCAGGTTGACGTTGTATTTCGGCGTGGCCGGTGCCCGGTTGCCGTCAAAGGTGCCATTGGTGGTGTCGGTCAACTCGCTGTCGATGTACATGACACCGCCGAGCAGGCGGAAACCATCGAGCGGCTCACCGAACACACTCAGCTCCACACCCGTGTTCTCACGCTTGCCGTTCGGGCCGAAAACCCGCGTCGTGGCGTTGGTCTCATAGGCCGGCTGCTTGATCCGAAACACCGCGGCAGTCACGGCGAATGCACCCGCGTCATACTTGGCGCCGACCTCGACCTGGCGGCTGATGAACGGCGGGAATATCTCGTCCTCGTTCACAGAGGTCGACGGCGCGATCTTGCCCTGGCTCAGGCCTTCCATGTAGTTGGCATACAGCGACAGCTTGTCGGTTGCCTTAAACAGGATCCCGCCCGACGGCGAAACCTTTTCCTCATCGTAGGCTGTGGCGCCTTTGACATTATCCGTCCAGTCGTCAACCTTCACGCGCTGCCAGCGGGCGCCGAGGGTCAGCAGCAGCCGGTCATCGAAGAAACCCAGAGTGTCGGACAACGCCACGCCGCTGAAGCGGTTCTCGGTGTAGACCTTCGAATCGAGTCGAGTGGGTCTCGCAGGTGTTGGTGTTTCCACGGGGTCGTAGAGGTTGCTGCGGGCCGCGGCATAACGGGCGCCGCCATTTTCGAAGTCCATGTAGAAATAGCTGGCGGCCAGATTGACCTCATGGCTCACCGGGCCGGTATGAAACCAGTTGCGCACCCCTGCCGTGGCCGTCCGGACATTTTCGTCACGGGTGAAGTCTCGTGGCTGAACGCTGAAATCGCCAGCATCATTGGTGACCGCAACGGCATGCCGGAGAAAGTCATGGTTGCTTTTACGCGCGCCCACGCCGCCGTACAGCATGACGGAATCGCTGACATCGAATTCGCCGTTCACCGCTCCGAAAGTGTCGTTGGTGCTCGCCTTGCTCCAGGGCTGCGCATAGTTGTCGCGCACATCGTTCGCATTCGGCACCTTCGCATTGGCGCCGACCTGCACGCGCTCCTGCGGGGCGTCGGTATCACGCTCGGTGCGCCCGACGTCCGTTGAGAGTCGCAGACGCTCACCGCGAAAATCCAGGCCCAGCACGGCCATCTCGCGGTCGACACTCTGGTGATCCCATTCGGTGTCGCCGGACTGCTTCACGCCGTTGAAACGAATACCGAACTTGTTGTCTTCACCAAAGCGCCGGCCGACATCCACGGCACCGCCGACCTGATTGTCGGAAGCGTAGTTACCGGTAAACGAAGTGATGGGCTTGTCGGTCGCGCGCTTGGGCACCACGTTGATCCCGCCACCCACACTGCCCCGTGGCGAGATGCCGTTGATGAGCTGGCTCGGGCCTTTGATGATGTCGACGCGGTCGGCCATCTCCATGTCGATCGTATAGGTCGGCAGGACGCCGTAGAGACCGTTGTAGGCGACATCGCTGTTGAACAGGCTGAGCCCGCGAATGGTGAACTGCTCATAACGCCCACCCGCCGGGTTAGTGGCGCGAACCGAGGGATCACTGGCGATCAGGTCGCCCAAGGTACGAGCCTGCAGGTTTTTGACCGACTCGCCGGTATAGGTGGTCATGCTGAATGGCGTTTCCATGAAGTCTTTCGAGCCCAGCAAGCCTTGCGAACCGCGGCGCGCGACCTGGCCGCCGGCATACACCTCACCGCCCGCCTCGCCCGTAGCACCGAGAATCGAAGTGGGGGCCAGTTGCAGGCTGCTACCTTCTGGCGCCGGGGTCAGGATGTAGGCTTGTTCGCCCACCGATTGCAATTGCAGACCGGAACCCTGCAACAGCCGGGCAAAGCCCTCCTCGATCGCGTATTCGCCGGAAAGACCAGGACTGGTGCGACTGCCCACCAGTGCCAGGTCGACCGAGAGATTGACGCCAGACAGACCGGCGAAGCGGGTCAGCGCATCGCTCAGGCTGCCGGCAGGCACCTGATAATTGCGCCGGGCACTGTCTTCGGCCCAACTGGTAGTGATGAACAACGGACTAGCACTCAGGCCCAGCAACAGGCTCAAGTGCAACAACGGACGCAGGCGGGAAGAAGCCGGGCGCGGACAGCAAGGTATTACTGCGGGCATTGATAGAGTTCTCTTAATTCGTTCACATGCCTTGAATGACAAGCGAGTCGAAAAAAGGGGACAGGCTTCACACACTATTTTTGCGCGACAGCAACGTCACCCAGTAACGGGTACGTGAATGCACCTCCAGCGGCAGGCTGGCCGCGAGCAACGCGAGGACGCGATCGGTGTCGTCCAGGCGGAAACTGCCGGTGACACGCAACGCTTCAAGTTCCGGCTCCCAACGCAGCACACCCGGTCGATAAGTGCTGAGTTCGCGCAGGAAATCTCCCAGCGGCTGGTTTTTCGCCATCAGCACGCCCTCTCGCCAACCCGGCGCAAGCACATCGAATGGGCTGATCGGCCCGACACCGGCTGCTTGAAGACTGACTTGTTGACCACTGCGCAAAGCCAACACGGGCCCCTGCAAGGGCTGCAATTGCACGGCACCGTTGTACACCGACACGCGGCAACCGCGCGCCTCCTGACGAACACAGACTTCGCCTTGGCTGACGATGATCTGGCCAAACTTCGTTTGGATCGTCAGCGGCGACGCGCTTGGCACCTTCAGCGACAGTTCGCCCTCAATCAGCTTCAAGCGACGGCTCTGCAAATCCACATCGACGGCACTGGCCGTGTTGAGCTGCAAGGAACTGCCATCAGCGAGCTGCAGCTGTTTGCGCTCCCCGGTGGCCGTATGCAGATCGGCTCGCCAGACATCCAGGGGCAATTGTCGGCTAATCAACCAAGCGGCCGGCACCAACGCCACCGCACCCAATGCACGCTTGAGCACCACCCGCCGACCCGGCTCGGGGCGATCCAGACTTTTGAGCGCCAACGCTGAAGGCAGACTGGCAAACCGCTGACGCAAGGCTTGAGCCTTCTGCCAAGCCTGCTCGTGACTGACGCAACTGTCGCGCCAACGCTGCAGATTCGCACGATCCTGCTCACTGGCACTTCCAGATTCCAGCAAGGCAAGCCACTGCGCGGCAGCTCGCACTGCTTGACGGGCATCGGGCACTGGACTGTTCACAGCTCCACCAACAGACAATGCTCATAGGCTTGCGCCATGTAGCGTTTGATCGTGCGCTCCGATACCTGCAGGCGCTCGGCGATTTGCTGATAGTTCAAGCCTTCCAGCTGACTCCAGAGAAAAGCCTTACGCACTGCCGCCGGCAATCCATCGAGCAGTTCATCCAGGGCTTGCAGGGTTTCGAGCAACAACCAGCGCTGCTCGGGCGACGGCACACAGTCTTCCGGCAACGCCGCCAGTGCCGCCAGATAAGCCTGCTCGAGGCTTCGACGCTTATAGAAATTACTCAGCAGGCGTTTGCCCACGGTCAGCAGATAGGCACGGGGCTCTTGCAGATCGGCAATTCGTTGAGAGCTGGCGAGCAAGCGCAGGAACGTATCCTGGCTCAGGTCCGCCGCATCACAGCCATTGCCCATGCGCCTTCTCAACCAGCCTTCAAGCCAGCCACGATGATCGCGGTACAAGTCGTGGAAGGTTTGCTCCTTCGGCATCGCCACATCACTCATCTCAAGAAGCCCTGTGCCAAGGAGTTATCGTAAATGAGAGTGATTCTAATTAATGTCGAAGCTGTGAACCAAGTCCTTTATGCAATTGGGGCGCAGAAAGGTTGGATGGGAAGGACATGAGAGAGGAAAAGCCAAATCGCAGACACAAAAAACCCCGGTCTTTCGACCAGGGTCTTTGCTATCGACTCGAAACAGGCACTGGCTTTACCAGCGACTTGCTTCGTAGCTCCAAGGCGTTCAGTGGGCCTTGATGCAGATATGGCGCAGCGGACGGGACTCGAACCCGCGACCCCCGGCGTGACAGGCCGGTATTCTAACCGACTGAACTACCGCTGCGTATCGCTTTGGACTTTCGCCCAAGTAACTCGTCTGATTGAAAACTCAGAAACTTTTCAATCTCGAGGCAGGTAAACCTGACTCGGAAAATATGGCGCAGCGGACGGGACTCGAACCCGCGACCCCCGGCGTGACAGGCCGGTATTCTAACCGACTGAACTACCGCTGCGCGTCGGTGGAGGCTTTTAAAAGCTTCCATCTTGCTTTCGCAAGACTCTCGGAAGTGGTGGGTGATGACGGGATCGAACCGCCGACATTCTGCTTGTAAGGCAGACGCTCTCCCAGCTGAGCTAATCACCCGTTTGCATCTCCGAGGCCGCGAAATTTACGCAGGTACCGAAGCTAAGTCAATACCCCGCTTGAAGTTTTTCTGAAAAAGACAAAATTGTGTCTTAACAGTCAGACCGCTTTCGCGAGCAAGCCCGCTCCCACACTGGATCTGCGGCGGACCACAGGTTTGTGATCGACATAAATTCAGTGTGGGAGCGGGCTTGCTCGCGAAGACGGCGGCACATTCAACATCAATGCTGGCTATATCCATCGCAGCCACGCTTGGATTTACTCGCTGTAAATCATCTTCTTGGTCATGCCACCATCGACCACGAACTCCTGGCCTGTGACGAACCCCGCGCTCCTCGACAGCAACCACGCCACCATCGCCGCCACGTCCTCGACCGTCCCTACCCTGCCCGCCGGATGCTGCGCATGATCGGCGTCGGTCAGCGGCTCGGCACGCCGTGCCGCCGGATCCCGCGCATCGATCCAGCCCGGACTGACCGCATTGACGCGGATTTCCGGCCCGAGGCTGATCGCCAAGGCATGAGTGAGGGCCAACAGACCGCCCTTGCTCGCCGCATAAGCCTCTGTGTCGGGTTCCGACTGTGCGGCACGGGTCGAGGCCAGATTGACGATGGCGCCGCTGTGAGCACGCAGGTACGGCGCACAATGCTTGGCCAACAGCATCGGCCCGCTGAGGTTCACCGCCAGCACCCGGTTCCAGTAGGCCAGATCGAGGCTTTCCAGGGTGATGTTGTGCGGGTCGGCCACCGCCGCATTGCACACCAGCGCATCCAGACGCCCGAACTGTCCCAGCACCTCGGCCACGCCCAGTGCCACCTGCGCTTCATTCGCGACGTCCATGGCGATGAACCAGGCGTTTTCGCCAAGCACCTTCGCCACTTTCGAACCGCGCTCCCGATCCAGATCGGTCAGCACCACCTGCCAGCCTTCACTGATCAGCCAGGCCGCAATCCCCAGACCGATGCCGCGCGCAGCACCGGTGACCAGCGCGACGCGGCCATGGGTGCCCGTGGTCGGCGTCGACAACTCGATCACAAGGCAGCCAACCCGCGCGCCAGATCGGCCTGCAGGTCTGCCACGTCCTCCAGACCAACCGCTACGCGGATCAGGCTGTCACGGATCCCTGCCGCTTCACGCTCTTGCGGCGCGAGACGGCCATGAGAGGTGGTGCTCGGGTGCGTGATGGTAGTTTTGCTGTCGCCCAGATTGGCGGTAATGGAGATCAGGCGAGTCGCATCGATAAAGCGCCAGGCGCCCTCTTTGCCGCCCTTGACCTCAAAACTCACGACCGCACCAAAACCCTTCTGTTGACGCAGGGCCAGTTCGTGCTGCGGATGGCTCTTGAGACCGGCGTAATGGACTTTCTCGATACCGTCCTGCTGCTCCAGCCATTCGGCCAGTTGCTGGGCATTGGCGCAGTGCGCCTTCATGCGCAGGCTCAGCGTTTCCAGACCCTTGAGGAAGATCCAGGCGTTGAACGGGCTCAGGGTCGGCCCGGCAGTACGCAGGAAACCGACGACTTCTTTCATTTGCTCGCCACGACCGGCCACAACGCCGCCCATGCAACGGCCTTGGCCGTCGATGAACTTGGTCGCTGAGTGCACAACGATGTCCGCGCCCAGTTTCAACGGCTGCTGCAACGCAGGGGTGCAGAAGCAGTTGTCGACCACCAGCATCGTGCCCTTGGCGTGAGCAATTTCTGACAGCGCCTTGATGTCTACCAACTCGGCCAGCGGGTTGGACGGCGATTCGACGAACAGCAACTTGGTGTTGGCCTTGATCGCCGCATCCCAGCCGGACAAGTCCGCCAGGGGCACGTAATCGACTTCAATGCCGAAGCGCTTGAAGTACTTTTCGAACAGGCTGATGGTCGAGCCGAACACGCTGCGCGAGACCAAAACATGGTCGCCGGCGCTGCACAGGCTCATTACCACTGCCATGATCGCAGCCATGCCCGTGGCAGTAGCCACGGCTTGCTCGGCGCTTTCCAGCGCGGCAATACGCTCTTCGAACGCGCGCACGGTCGGGTTGGTGTAGCGCGAGTAAACGTTGCCCGGCACTTCGCCAGCAAAGCGAGCGGCCGCGTCGGCGGCGGTACGGAACACGTA
Organism: Pseudomonas farris; assembly: GCF_019145235.1. Lineage (GTDB taxonomy): Bacteria > Pseudomonadota > Gammaproteobacteria > Pseudomonadales > Pseudomonadaceae > Aquipseudomonas > Aquipseudomonas farris. The sequence goes on from NZ_JAHSTV010000010.1 coordinate 271,861, forward strand.
GCTGGAAGTGAAGAACATCGGATCACCGTGTTCGCCTTCCGGCGTGCGGTGCTGACCGGCGCGTACGGCCAGGGTATCGAACGCTACGCCTTCGAGGTCGCTGTCCAGCCGACCGGCATCCCAATCCTGACTCATGCTGTCACTCCTTGCCCTGCTCTTGATTTAGAGAGTCTTTAGTAGATACAAAACCGGCCCCTAGGGGCCGGTAGTTACTCAGTTGTTGTACAGATCAATGATCGCACTGACTGCCTGGGTCTTGACCTTGGAGGCATCGTTGCGCGCCTGCTCGATCTTGTTCAGGTAAGCCTCGTCGACGTCGCCGGTGACGTACTGGCCGTCGAACACCGCGCAATCGAACTTCTCGATCTTGATCTTGCCGCCACCGACCGCTTCGATCAAGTCAGGCAGGTCCTGATAGATCAACCAGTCAGCGCCGATCAGGTCGGCAACGTCCTGGGTCGAACGGTTGTGGGCGATCAGCTCGTGAGCGCTCGGCATGTCGATGCCGTAGACGTTCGGGTAACGCACGGCCGGCGCCGCAGAGCAGAAGTAGACGTTTTTGGCGCCGGCTTCGCGAGCCATCTGAATGATCTGCTTGCAGGTGGTGCCGCGAACGATGGAGTCGTCCACCAGCATCACGTTTTTGCCGCGGAACTCCAGCTCGATGGCGTTGAGCTTCTGGCGTACGGATTTTTTCCGTGCAGCCTGGCCCGGCATGATGAAGGTCCGGCCGATATAGCGGTTCTTCACGAAGCCTTCGCGGAACTTGACGCCCAAGTGGTTCGCCAGCTCCAGGGCCGCGGTGCGGCTGGTGTCCGGAATCGGGATGACCACGTCGATGTCGTGATCCGGACGCTCGCGCAGGATCTTCTCGGCGAGCTTCTCGCCCATGCGCAGGCGGGCCTTGTAGACCGAGACGCCGTCGATGATCGAGTCCGGACGCGCCAGGTAGACGTGTTCGAAAATGCACGGAGTCAGCGACGGGTTGGTCGCGCACTGACGAGTGTGCAGCTTGCCGTCTTCAGTGATGTAGACCGCTTCGCCCGGTGCCAGGTCGCGAATCAGGGTGAAACCGAGTACGTCCAGAGAGACGCTTTCGGAGGCGATCATGTACTCGACGCCTTCGTCCGTGTGACGCTGACCGAAGACGATCGGGCGGATGCCGTGCGGATCGCGGAAACCGACAATACCGTAACCGGTCACCATCGCCACGACCGCGTAACCACCGACGCAACGGTTGTGCACGTCGGTGACGGCAGCGAACACGTCTTCTTCGGTCGGCTGCAACTTGCCGCGCTGGGCCAGCTCGTGTGCGAACACGTTGAGCAGCACTTCCGAATCGGAGTTGGTGTTGACGTGGCGCAGGTCAGATTCGTAAATCTCCTTGGCCAGCTGTTCAACGTTGGTCAGGTTACCGTTGTGCGCCAGAGTGATGCCATACGGCGAGTTGACGTAAAACGGTTGGGCTTCGGCCGAAGTCGAGCTACCCGCGGTCGGGTAACGCACATGGCCAATGCCCATGTGGCCGACCAGGCGCTGCATGTGACGCTGATGGAACACGTCACGCACCAGCCCATTGTCCTTGCGCAGGAATAACCGGCCATCATGGCTGGTCACGATACCGGCAGCGTCCTGGCCGCGGTGCTGGAGGACGGTTAGCGCGTCATACAGCGCCTGATTGACGTTCGACTTACCGACGATACCGACGATGCCACACATGCGACGCAACCCCTACTTAATGGATCTGAACTGAACACAACTCACTGAGGCGTTTTGGCCGTCGGCAAGAGGTGCTCCTTGAACGGTATATCAGCGGGTACGCTGATTCCGCTGGCAAGCCACTGACTACTCCAACCCAGGATCAGGTTTTTGGACCAGTCTGCAACCAATAGAAATTTTGGCACGAGCTGTGACTCTTGCCACCACCCGTCCTGCTGTACCGGCCCCAGGCTCAACAGCCCGACCGCCACAACCACCAGCAACACGCCACGCGCTGCGCCGAAGGCCATGCCGAGAAATCGATCGGTCCCGGATAGCCCGGTAACGCGAACCAATTCGCCGATAAGATAATTGATCATTGCGCCTACGATTAAAGTGGCGACAAACATGATGGCACAGCCCGCGATCACGCGAGCCGACGGCGTTTCGATGTATCCGCCGAGGTACTCGGACAATGAGCCACCAAACATCCAGGCAACGCCTCCTGCGATGATCCAGGTCAGCAGCGAGAGTGCTTCTTTGACGAAGCCGCGGCTAAGACTGATCAAAGCGGAGATGGCGACGATTGCAACGATCGCCCAATCAACCCAGGTAAATGGCACAGTGCAGCCTACAGACAGATAAGGCGGCGCATTTTAGCAGAGCCCATGGCTATCGGTAAGCTGAGATTGTCAGTGCTTTTCAAATCAGGGCGATAGTTTTAACCGCGCTCAGGCTGGAAACGCACCACAAAACCTTTGAGATTCTGCTGGCGACTCAACAAGTCACGCAGACGATCGGCTTCGGCGCGCTCGATCAGCGGCCCGACGAATACCCGATTCTTGCCATCGGCGGTGCGGATATAGGCGTTATAGCCTTGGCTGCGCAGGGTTTTCTGCAGGCTTTCAGCGCTCTCACGGCTCGCCAGGCTGGCCAGTTGCACGGACCAGCTGACCGACAGGCCATTGGCATCGACGCGGCTTGGGGTGGTAGCCGGCTTGCTCGGTGCGGCAGTAATTGGCTGGGCAGGTGCTGGCACAGGCTTGGCGACGGGCACCGGAGGCGTGACCGGTTTGGCAGCCGCCGGCGCTGGTGGCGCTGGTGGCGCTGCCACAGGAGCACTTGGCGCAATCGGTGTCGACGGAGCTTGCTGTGCTGCAATTTCCTCATCGCTTGGCACAGGTTCCTGCGGCAATGCCTGCGGTTCAGGCACCACCACCGGCTCGACCTGCACTTGCGGCACAGCCGGCGCTTGCGGTGCAGCTGGTGCGTCGACCCTCACCTGGCGCTGTTCGTCCTGACGGGAAAACAGCATTGGCAGGAAAATCACCGCCAGCGCCACCAGCACCAAGGCACCGACCATGCGCTGCTTGTACGCCTTATCCAGCAAAGCCATTTGCCGCTTCCTCCGTGGAGTGCCGGGCCAGCCATTCAAGGGCCTCGGCGACACAATAAAATGATCCGAACAACAGAATTTCGTCGTCGCTCGTCGCCTGCGCGCACTGCCCTTCCAGGGCGGCGGCCACGCTGCCATAAGAGGTGACCGAGGCGCCAAGGTTCTGCAACGCCGCGTGCAACTGCTCAACGGGCCGCGCCCGCGGCGAATCCAGCGGGGCGACAGCCCAATGCTGGACACTAGCATTCAATTCACCGACAACACCATCCAGATCCTTGTCCGCCAACAACCCGAACACCGCCAGACGCTTGCCTGCCGGTGGCCGACTGGCCAGGCGACGGGCCAGGTATTCTGCCGCATGGGGGTTGTGCCCCACATCCAGCAACACATTCAGACGCTTGCCCTGCCAGTCGAACTGACGGCGATCAAGACGACCGACCACGCGCGTCGCTTTCAGGGCATCAATAATCTGCGCATCTACCCAAGGCAAACCAAGCAGCAGGTAAGCCTGCAGTGCCAGTGCGGCGTTTTCCATCGGCAGATCGAGCAATGGCAGATCATGCAACTCGACTGCACGCCCTTGAGCATCAAGGCCGCGCCATTGCCAGTTGTGATCGGTGATACCCAGGTCGAAATCGCGCCCACGCAGGAAAAACGGGCAATTGAGCTCGCGCGCTTTATCCAGCAGAGGTTGAGGGGGATTCAGATCGCCACAGAGCGCAGGCGCGCCCTGGCGGAAAATGCCGGCTTTTTCGTAAGCCACGGACTCACGGGTATCACCCAGATAGTCCGCATGATCGACGCCGATGCTGGTGACCAGCGCGATATCCGCATCGACCACGTTGACCGTGTCCAGACGCCCGCCCAGCCCCACTTCCAGCACCACCGCATCAAGCCCTGCCTGTTGAAACAGCCAGAACGCCGCCAGGGTGCCCATTTCGAAGTACGTCAGGGAAGTGTCGCCACGACCGGCCTCGACCGCCGCGAAGGCTTCGCACAGCTCGGCGTCAGTGGCTTCGACACCATTGACCTGCACCCGCTCGTTGTAACGCAGCAGGTGCGGAGAATTGTAGACACCGACGTTCAGGCCCTGCGCCCGCAGCAACGAAGCCACGAACGCGCAGGTAGAACCCTTGCCGTTGGTGCCGGTGACCGTAATCACCCGAGGCGCCGGCTTGCCCAGTCCCATGCGGGACGCTACCTGTTGCGAACGCTCCAGCCCCATGTCGATGGCCGAAGGATGCAACTGTTCAAGGTAGGCGAGCCACTCGCCAAGGGTGCGTTGGGTCATATGTTGGCAGGCACCGGCGGAACCACGATTGGCTCGATCGGCGCGGCGACGAATTTCGGCGTCGGCAGGCCCATCATTTGTGCCAGCAGGTTACCCAGACGCGGACGCAGTTCCTGACGGTGAATGATCATGTCGATCGCGCCGTGCTCCAGCAGGAACTCACTGCGCTGGAAGCCTTCCGGCAGTTTTTCGCGAACGGTTTGTTCGATAACGCGCGGGCCGGCGAAACCGATCAGGGCTTTCGGCTCACCGACGATTACGTCGCCGAGCATCGCCAGACTGGCGGAAACACCGCCGTAGACCGGGTCGGTCAGTACCGAGATGAACGGAATGCCTTCTTCACGCAGACGCGCCAGCACCGCGGAGGTCTTGGCCATTTGCATCAGGGAGATCAGCGCTTCCTGCATCCGCGCACCACCGGAGGCGGCGAAGCAGATCATCGGGCAGCGGTTTTCCAGGGCGTAGTTGGCGGCGCGCACAAAGCGCTCACCAACGATGGCGCCCATCGAGCCACCCATGAAGGAGAATTCGAAAGCCGATACCACGACCGGCATGCCCAGCAAGGTGCCGCTCATGGAGATCAGTGCATCTTTTTCGCCGGTCTGCTTTTGCGCAGCGGTCAGGCGATCCTTGTACTTCTTGCCGTCACGGAATTTCAGACGGTCAACCGGCTCCAGGTCCGCGCCCAGTTCGGCACGGCCGTCAGCGTCGAGGAAGATGTCGATGCGCGCGCGCGCGCCGATGCGCATGTGGTGGTTGCACTTGGGGCAAACGTCCAGGGTCTTTTCCAGCTCCGGACGATACAGCACCGCCTCGCAAGACGGGCATTTGTGCCACAGACCTTCAGGCACCGAGCTCTTCTTGACCTCGGAACGCATGATCGAAGGGATCAGTTTGTCTACTAACCAGTTGCTCATGCTTTCTTTCTCCAGTACCGGTGGCCCGAACGCTCTGGTTCGCAGCCCCGCGTATGCCCTTGACCTAAATTCATGTGTGTGGCGATGATTGATCGGGTGGCCGGGTCAGCGAGACGTGACCTGCGTACAACCCATCAATCCTCAGCCGTGCCTGCTTATGCAGCGCAGTGCATTTTGGGACGGCGGCAGTCTGCCAGCCGTCACATCAAGCCCCTATAACCGCTTTGATGAATGCCTGAATCTTTGCGTGATCCTTGATGCCCTTGCTCGCCTCTACTCCACCGCTGACGTCCACCGCGTAAGGCCGAACCCGGGCAATCGCCTCGGCGACGTTGTCCGGCGTCAAGCCGCCCGCCAGGATGATCGGCTTGCTCAGGCCTTGCGGTATCAGTGACCAGTCGAAGGCTTCACCGGTTCCGCCGGGAATGCCTTCGACGTACGTGTCGAGCAGGATCCCGCTGGCACTGGCGTAGGCATCGCAAGCTGCTGCGATGTCGTCGCCGGCCTTGACCCGCAACGCCTTGATGTACGGTCGGTGCCAGCCCTCGCAGTCGGCCGCGGTCTCGTCACCATGGAACTGCAACAGGTCCAGCGGCACGGCGTCGAGGATTTCCCCCAGCTCGCAGCGGCTGGCATTGACGAATAAACCCACGGTGGTCACGAACGGCGGCAAGGCCTTGATGATCGCCCTTGCCTGCTGGAACGTTACGGCCCGTGGGCTTTTGGCGTAGAACACAAATCCGATGGCATCGGCCCCAGCCTCGACCGCCGCCAACGCATCCTCTATGCGGGTAATCCCACAAATTTTGCTGCGAACGGCTGACATGTCGATAGAACCTCAGGACAAATCCGGGAAAGTCCCGGATGGTAACAAAAGCGTTCGAGGGCGTCAGCCGTCAAGTTCCGAGAAACCGGTGAGGAAGTGTGGGCCGATGTAACGCTCGGGCAGTTCGAACTCGTCGCGGTACTCGACCTGCACCAGATACAGGCCGAACGGATGGGCCGTCACCCCGCCGGAACGACGCACACGACTTTCCAGGACTTCCTTCATCCACTCCACGGGACGCTCGCCGGCGCCGATGGTCATCAGCACCCCGGCAATGTTGCGCACCATGTGGTGCAGGAACGCGCTGGCGCGAATATCCAGCACGATCATTTTGCCATGACGGGTGACGCGCAGGTGATGCAGCTCCTTGATCGGCGACTTGGCCTGGCACTGGCCGGCGCGAAATGCGCTGAAGTCGTGGGTGCCAACCAGATACTGAGCAGCCTCGGACATGCGCTCGACGTCCAGTGGACGGTGGTTCCAGGTGATTTCTTCGTTCAGGTGCGCCGGGCGGATCTGATCGTTGTAGATCACGTAGCGATAACGACGGGCAATGGCCTTGAACCGCGCATGGAAATCCGCCGGCATGACCTTGGCCCAGCTGACGCTGACGTCATGCGGCAAATTGATGTTGGCGCCCATGACCCAGGCCTTCATCGAACGCTCGACCTGGGTGTCGAAATGCACCACTTGCCCGCAAGCATGCACACCGGCATCGGTGCGTCCGGCGCAATGCAGCGATACGGGTGAGTCGGCGACTTTGGACAAGGCCTTTTCGAGGGTTTCCTGCACCGTGGCCACACCGGAGGCCTGACGCTGCCAGCCGCGATAACGCGAACCTTTGTATTCAACGCCCAACGCGATCCGGAAAAAGCCGTCGGCCGCCATTTCGGCGGCCGGATTATCTATATTTGCCAAAGGGTGACAGCCTGCTGATCTACGCAAAGGCAGGCATTATAAGGCCGCCGGACCGGGATGCCAAAGCTGAGTGATCTTCGTGCCCCGCCCGACCGGTGCAATGCCGGGTTTGATGTTGAACGGGATGCCCTCATCGCGAGCAGGCTCGCTCCCACAAGGGGATTAGTGGCAGACACAAATGATGCGAACAGCCCGACCAAATGTAGGGGCGAGGCTTGCCCGCGAAGGCGATCCAACAGGCGCCATCGCATCACCACCCAAACAAAAACGGCAGCCTCGATGGGCTGCCGCTTTGTTTATGCCTTACCGATGACTCACGCCAGACGCGAGAGCATTTCCTTGGCTTCGCTCTTCTGACCGGCATCGCCCTCGGTCACTACCTCATTGAGGATGTCCCGAGCGCCGTCGCTGTCGCCCATGTCGATGTAGGCCTGGGCCAGATCGAGTTTGGTGGCGACTTCATCGGTGCCGGAGAGGAAATCGAAGTCCGGTTCATCGGCCGCCGAGGCCAAAGCGTCTTCGGCGGTGAAGCTCGGCTCACCGAGGCTCTGGGACAAACGATCCAGTTCGGCATTGACGTCGTTGAGTTCACTTTCGAAGGCATCAGGCTGATCCGGCGCGGCGGCGTCCATTTCATCGGCCAGTGACAGGTCGAAATCCGCAGGCAACTCCAGGTCGTCGAGCGTCGGCTCGGCCACGGTCGGCGCTTCGGCGGTAGACAAGTCCTTGAGATCTTCATCCAGACTCAGCAGGAAGTCGTCTTCGGCCAGGATTGCCGGCGAGGCATTGCCGCCCAGATCCATGTCCAGGTCGAAGTCCGACAGATCGTCGAGGTTTTCCTTGATTTCAGTCTGTTGCTGCAACACCGACTCAAAACTCAGGTCGTCGTCCAGCGGGAACTCGTCCAGCTCAGCCAGCGCTTCCGGTGCTGGTTCTGGTTCTGGTTCTGGTTCTGGTTCTGGTTCTGGTTCTGGTTCTGGTTCTGGCGCTGGTGCTGGCTCAGGCGCAACAACTGGCGCGATCGGAGTAGCCGCCTCCAGATCGTCCAGACTCAGATCGAAAGCGCTGTCGAAGTCGGACAATGACGGTTCCGGGGCTTGCGGTTCGTCCAGCAACAGGTCCTTGACGTACTGCGCGTCCAGCTCGGCGGCGATCGCCGCAGCGGCCAGTCCACCCGCAACTGCGACTGCCATCGCCGGGAAGCGGCTTTTCAATTCTTCAACCCGGGCGAAGTTATCGCCGTTGGCCACCAGTTGACGCTCCTGAGCGACGAACGCATCGCGGTCGCCCTGCTGACCGTAGACTTCCATCAGCTTTAAACGCAGGTCACTGCGTTGCGGCTCTTGCTTGATCGCGTCTTCCAGCAATGCGGCGGCCTGATTCAGACGACCGCCTGCAATGTGCGACTGCGCCTGAGCCAGTACGTCGTCGGAACGCTCGGCGGCAGGCGATACCAGTGGCGCAGCGATCGGTGGCGTTACCACAACCGGGGCAATCACCGGGGCCGGTGCTGGCGCAGGCGTTGGTGCGGTCGCAAGTTTCACGCTCGGCGGCGGAACTTCCAGACCTTCGAAGCTGCTTTCCGGCAGGTCCTGGTCGACGGAGAACTCTTGTTCCTCCTCCAAGGCACGGGCCATGCGCAGATGCTTCTCGGCCTCTTGCTGAGCTTTGCGGCGACGGGCCAGCAACAGCAGCAAGAGCAGCAGAACCACCGCACCGCCCCCCACCAGACCCAACAGGATCGGATTGGTCAGCAGCTCATTGAATTTCTGATCATCGGATGTCGCAGGCGCTGGCTCGACGGCTGGCGCAGGAGCAGCTTCCGGTGCAGCAGCCTCTGGTGCAGGCACCGCGTCCGCAGGCGCTGCCGCAGGGTTGGCCGCCAGCTCAGCCGACATCGCCGGAGCGCTCGAAGCCGGTGCATCCGCGCCACCTTCGGCCTGCAACTTGGCCAACTGGTTGTTCTTCAGTTCGATCAGGCGTTGCAGCTTGTCCAGCTGACTTTGCAGATCGTTCATGCGGCTTTTCTGTTCAGCGTTTTCACGACGAGCCGCGTCGAGGCTTTCCTCGGTGACGGCCAGTTTGTCGCTCAAGGCTTTCGCATCACCGGCGGCACCTTTGCCACCTTTGCCGGTATCGGCAGAGACCAGGCTCAGTTTGTCTGCGGCGGCTTGCGATGAAGCACCTTCACCCCGAGCGCGTTTGGTGGCGTCGAGTTGCTGCTGACCGGTTCCTGGTTTCGCCACGTAGCGACGACCCTGACGCCACGCGGTGTTCTGCGCGGCGACCTCAGCGACGGCCTTGGGTTGCGGCAGGTTGGTGCTCTGCACCTGATCAGGCAGGCGCAGCACCTGACCGGTTTTCAGTCGGTTGATGTTGCCGTCGATGAACGCATCCGGATTCAGCGCCTGGATGGCCAGCATGGTCTGCTGAATCGAACCGCCGTTACGCGTCTTCGCGGCGATTTCCCACAGGGTATCGCGCGGTGTGGTGGTGTATTGCGACGATTTGGTTGCGCCGGTCACCGGCGCGGTCACCGATTCGGCTGGCGCCGGTTGCGCGGCGGCATCGGCGGTCTGCGGCGAGAATTTGGACGGATCGAGCAGTACGCTGTAATCGCGCAGCAGACGACCGTTGGGCCACATCACCTGAACCAGGAACTTCACCATCGGTTCGGAGAGCGGTTTGCTGGACGTGACGCGCAGGATGCTTTTGCCGCTGGCGTTAAGTATCGGCGTAAACGTCAGGTCATTGAGAAACGCCTGACGATCGACACCGGCTTTGGCGAAATCTTCGGGCGAGGCCAGGCTCGGCACCACTTCGGCAGCCGTGAGGTCCTTGATGTCGAGCAACTCGATTTCTGCAACCAGAGGCTGGTTCAGCGTCGATTTCAGGGTCAATTCCCCGAGCCCGAGGGCATGCGCCATACCGGAGGACAGCGCCGAGGCGGCCGCTATTGCTAACACCAGTTTGCGAACTTGAACCATAACCTCTTCCTTTGTTTGAACATTCCTCGGCCAGCGAGAAGGTGTTGATTGCCGCTGCCGTAAGGCATTGCGCGCGGCGGCGAAGGGTCGTCGCGCGCGATCATTTCATTCATGCAATGGGAAGCCCTGCGGGGTGGCTCACCTTAAGCATTCCGGCCAAGCATGACGCTCGACTGGAATCATTCGATAAATTGTTGCCAAGTATCTTTTACAGCAGGTCTTTTATCAACAATTCAGCCACCTGCACAGCATTGAGCGCGGCCCCTTTGCGTACGTTATCTGACGTCAGCCACATATTAAGTTCCGCCGGCTCGTCGATCCCGCTGCGAACCCGACCAACGTAAACAACATCCTGCCCTACCGCATCACCTACCGGGGTCGGGTAATCACCCGCCTCGACCAGTTCGATGCCGGGTGCCGCTTCCAGGGCTGCGTTGACTTTCGCCAGATCGATAGAGCTCGACGACTGTAAGGTCATGCTAAAGCTATCGCCGAAAAACACCGGAGCTTGAATGCAAGTGACGGAAATCTTTAATGAAGGTAGCGCCATGACTTGACGCAGCTCGCGCACCAGGCGTTTTTCCAGCAGCGTATGACCTTGAGCATCGGGCGTACCGACTTGCGCCAGCAGGTTGAAAGCCATCTGCCGATCGAAGAACGCTGGCTCCAGCGGACGCACATTGAGCAGCTCGGCGGTTTGCCGGGCCAGCTCGGTGACCGCTTCGCGGCCTTGGGCAGAGACCGCCAGACACGCCGTCAAACTGATGCGTTGCAGGTCGAGCAAACCGAGCAATGGCGCCAGCACCACCGCCAGCGTCGCGGCCGAAGGGCTTGGGCTGCTGACCTGGAAGGGCTTTTTCAGGCCCGCCAGAACTTCAGCGTTGGCCTCAGGCACCACTTGCGGCGCCTGATCGGCCGGCAAGGCGCCGGACAGGTCGATCAGCGAGCAACCGGCGGCCGTGGCACGCGGAGCGAAACTGAGGGTCACCGCCGGACCGGCGGCAAAGAACACCAATTGGACTTTGCTGAAATCGAATTCATCGACTTCCCGCACTCGCACGTTCTTGCCGCGAAACGGCACCGAATGACCGGCCGATTCACTGCTCGCCAGCAGGTGCAGGTTACCGACCGGAAAATCCCGCTCTTCGAGAATCTGGACGAGTGTTTCGCCGACAGTACCGGTGGCGCCGATCACGGCAATATCAAAGGACTGGCTCATGGTTCTACCTCTGGCGAAACGGGGGGAGCGGCACTTTACCGGGTGGTTGGCAGTGAGGCAATTCGGCGGAGACCTGCGGCGCCAGTTCCGGCCTCATCGCGGGCAAGCCCGCTCCCACAGGTTTTGTGTTGCTCCCATATTTTGCATACGACCCCAACCTTGTGGGAGCGGGCTTGCCCGCGATGACGGTATAGCTGACAACCGAGTACCCTCAGACTGTCGCGCATAAAAAAACCCGCACCTCTTTCAAGGCACGGGCTCTTTCATTTCACCAATCGATCAACGCTCAAGCAGAATCCGCAGCATGCGACGCAGCGGTTCGGCCGCGCCCCACAGCAGTTGGTCGCCGACGGTGAAGGCACCGACGAACTGCGAACCCATGTTCAGCTTGCGCAGACGGCCAACCGGCACGTTCAGGGTACCGGTAACCTTTGTAGGGCTCAGCTCCTGCATGCTGATTTCGCGGTTGTTCGGCACCAGCTTGACCCAAGGGTTGTGCTGACTGATCAGCCCTTCGATGTCGGCGATCGGCACGTCTTTGTTCAGCTTGATGGTCAGCGCCTGGCTGTGGCAACGCATGGCGCCGATGCGCACGCAGATACCGTCCACCGGGATCGGGCTCTTGAAGCGACCGAGGATCTTGTTGGTCTCGGCCTGGGCCTTCCACTCTTCGCGGCTCTGACCGTTCGGCAGTTCCTTGTCGATCCACGGGATCAGGCTGCCGGCCAGCGGTACACCGAAGTTTTCGGTCGGGTACGCGTCGCTGCGCATGGCTTCGGCAACACGGCGATCGATGTCGAGGATGGCACTGGCCGGGTCGGCCAGTTGATCGGCGACAGCGGCGTGGGTCGCGCCCATTTGCTTGATCAGCTCACGCATGTTCTGCGCGCCGGCACCGGAGGCTGCCTGATAGGTCATGGCGCTCATCCACTCGACCAGACCGGCCTCGAACAGGCCACCCAGGCCCATCAGCATCAGGCTGACGGTGCAGTTGCCGCCGATGTAGTTCTTGGTGCCCGCATCGAGTTGCTGATCGATGACCTTACGGTTCACCGGGTCCAGCACGATCACCGCGTCATCCTGCATGCGCAGGCTGGAAGCGGCGTCGATCCAGTAACCCTGCCAGCCGGCTTCGCGCAGTTTCGGGAAGACTTCGCTGGTGTAGTCGCCACCCTGGCAGGTCAGAATCACGTCGAGGGTTTTCAGCTCTTCAATGCTGTAAGCGTCCTTGAGCGGAGCAATGTCCTTGCCCACGGACGGGCCTTGGCCACCGACATTGGAAGTGGTGAAAAACACCGGCTCAATAAGATCGAAATCCTGCTCTTCCAGCATCCGCTGCATGAGCACGGAACCGACCATACCGCGCCAACCGATCAGACCTACACGTTTCATCGCAACTACACCTTCTTAAAAGTGGGCCGCTGCTTTCATGGTTGAAAGTTGCAGCGGGCCAAAGAGATTACAGATTCCGCAGCGCGGCGACTACTGCATCGCCCATTTCCTGCGTACCAACCTTGGTGCAACCGGCCGACCAGATGTCGCCCGTGCGCAGGCCCTGATCCAATACCAGGCTCACGGCCTTCTCGATGGCATCGGCCGCGTCCTGCAGATTGAAGCTGTAACGCAGCATCATCGACACCGACAGAATGGTCGCCAACGGGTTGGCAATGCCCTTGCCAGCGATGTCCGGCGCCGAACCATGGCACGGCTCGTACATGCCTTTGTTGTTGGCATCCAGCGACGCCGACGGCAGCATGCCGATCGAACCGGTGAGCATCGACGCTTCGTCGGAAAGAATGTCGCCGAACAGGTTGTCGGTGACGATCACGTCGAATTGCTTGGGTGCACGCACCAGTTGCATGGCAGCGTTGTCAACGTACATGTGGCTCAGTTCGACTTCCGGGTAGTCTTTGGCCACTTGCTCGACGATTTCGCGCCACAGTTGGCTGGACGCCAGCACGTTGGCCTTGTCCACCGAGCACAGCTTCTTGCCGCGTACGCGGGCCATGTCGAAACCGACACGGGCGATACGGCGGATTTCGGTTTCGCTGTACGGCAGGGTGTCGTAGGCCTGACGCTCGCCGTTTTCCAGTTCACGCACACCGCGTGGCGCGCCGAAGTAAATGCCGCCGGTCAGTTCACGGACGATCAGGATGTCCAGGCCAGCCACGATTTCTGCCTTCAGGCTGGAAGCTTCGGCCAGTTGCGGGTACAGGATCGCCGGACGCAGGTTGCCGAAAAGGCCCAGTTGCGCACGGATTTTCAGCAGACCGCGCTCAGGGCGGATATCACGTTCGATGGTGTCCCATTTCGGGCCGCCCACGGCGCCCAGCAATACCGCATCGGCAGCACGGGCACGGGCCAGGGTTTCGTCGGCCAGCGGCACGCCGTGCTTGTCGATGGCGGCGCCACCGATCACGTCATGACTCAGTTCGAAGCCCAGGCTGTACTTGTCGTTCGCCAGCTCCAGCACCTTGACCGCTTCGGCCATGATTTCCGGGCCAATACCGTCACCCGGGAGAATCAGAATCTGCTTGCTCATGCTTTCCTCATGTCATCAGTCGGCACGCCCGTGGGCGTACCCGGAAAAAGTCTTGGCGCTTATCGTTCAGCCATCAGCACCAGCACATCGGTACTGAACGAACCATCGGGCTCAATCTCAAAATATTCGCGAACTTCATTGCCCATCGATTGCTGCAGCTCGCGGATCGCCGCGCGCATCACTTGCGGCGTACGCATGCGCTCAACCCAGGAGGTGTATTCCAGACGCAGCCGTTGGCGCGTGGTGCTGCGGGTATGCAACCCCGCTTCGCTGACCTGACGCAACCACTCACCGGCAGAATAATCGCGCACATGGCTGGTGTCGCGCAGCACTTCGACGCTTTGCAGGTAAGTGTCGAACAACGGGCTGCCCGGCGACAACACATCGATGAACGCCGCCACCCCGCCCGGCTTCAGTACCCGACGAACTTCCCGCAGGGCCAGCCCGAGGTCGCTCCAATGGTGCGCCGAATAACGGCTGAAGACGAAATCGAACTCGCCGTCAGCGAACGGCAAGCGCTCGGCGGCACCCAGTACCGTGGACACGTTGTTCAAGCCGCGATCGACGGCAGCAGTGGCCACCACGTCGAGCATCTGCTGAGACAAATCGTAAGCCACCACTTCCTTGACCAGCGAAGCCACGTGAAAACTCACATGACCGGCGCCGCAACCGAGGTCGAGCACGCGGGCATCGCCCTGCCCCACCAGTTCAGCCTGTAGCAGCGCGAATTCAGTGCCTTGAGCGTGTACGGCGCTGCTCAGGTAGGCCGAGGCCTGTTCACCGAATTGCTTTTGTACTACCTGACTGTGCTGGGCGGTGCTGGTCATAGTTATGTCCTGATATTTGTGTTGTCTGATCTGCCGCCTTCGCGAGCAAGCCCGCTCCCACATTTGAAATGCATTCCAATGTGGGAGCGGGCTTGCTCGCGAAGAGGCCGGCCCTACCTACATCAATTTCGGATCAATCACGCGTCGCGAAACAACCACGGCTGGCTCGCACGATGCTTGGCTTCAAACGTGGCAATCGCCTCGTGGTCCTGCAAGGTCAGGCCGATATCGTCCAGACCATTGAGCAGGCAGTGTTTGCGGAAGGCATCGATTTCGAAATTCAACACTTTGCCATCCGGACGGGTCACGGTCTGGGCTTGCAGATCAACCTGCAACTGATAGCCCGGAGTCGCCTCAACCTGCTGGAACAGCTCATCGACTTCAGCGTCGCTCAGGATGATCGGCAGCAAGCCGTTCTTGAAGCTGTTGTTGAAGAAGATGTCGGCATAGCTCGGCGCAATGATGGTGCGGAAACCGTACTCTTCCAGCGCCCACGGTGCGTGTTCGCGGCTGGAGCCGCAACCGAAGTTCTCCCGGGCCAGCAACACGCTGGCGCCCTGATAACGTTCGGCGTTGAGGACGAAGTCCTTGTTCAACGGGCGCTTGGAGTTGTCCTGATACGGCTGCCCGACATCCAGGTAACGCCATTCATCGAACAGGTTCGGACCGAAACCGGTGCGCTTGATCGACTTCAAGAACTGCTTCGGAATGATCTGGTCGGTATCGACGTTGGCACGATCCAAAGGCGCGACAAGACCAGTGTGCTGAGTGAAAGCTTTCATGCTGCGCTCCTTTAGATCAATTCACGGACGTCGACGAAACGGCCGTTTACCGCGGCGGCGGCGGCCATGGCCGGGCTGACGAGGTGCGTACGGCCACCGGCGCCCTGACGGCCTTCGAAGTTACGGTTGGAGGTCGACGCGCAATGCTCGCCCGACTCCAAACGGTCCGGGTTCATCGCCAGGCACATCGAGCAACCCGGCTCGCGCCATTCAAAACCGGCTTCGAGGAAAATCTTGTCCAGACCTTCGGATTCGGCCTGAGCCTTCACCAGCCCCGACCCCGGCACCACGATGGCCTGCTTGATGGTCGAAGCCACCTTGCGGCCCTTGGCAATCACGGCAGCGGCGCGCAGGTCTTCGATCCGTGAGTTGGTGCAGGAGCCAATGAACACGCGGTCCAGCTGGATGTCGGTGATCGCCTGATTGGCGGTCAACCCCATGTATTTCAGGGCACGGACGATGGAGTCGCGCTTGACCAAGTCCATTTCCTTCGCAGGATCGGGAACGTTCTGATCGACAGCCAAGACCATCTCGGGCGAGGTACCCCAGCTGACTTGCGGTTTGATCTGAGTGGCATCGAGCTCGACGATGGTGTCGAACTTGGCATCCGCATCGGAAACCAGGTCTTTCCAGGCTTCGACAGCCAAATCCCATTCCGCGCCTTTCGGAGCAAATGGACGGCCCTTGACGTAAGCCACGGTTTTTTCGTCGGCGGCCACCAGGCCTACGCGAGCGCCAGCCTCGATCGCCATGTTGCAAATAGTCATGCGGCCTTCAACGGACAAGTCGCGAATCGCGCTACCGGCGAACTCGATGGCATGGCCGTTACCGCCGGCGGTGCCGATCTTGCCGATCACCGCAAGGACGATGTCCTTGGCGGTCACGCCGAACGGCAATTGGCCTTCGACCGATACCAGCATGTTCTTCATCTTTTTCGCGACCAGGCACTGAGTGGCGAGCACGTGCTCGACCTCGGAAGTGCCGATACCGTGAGCCAGGGCACCGAACGCGCCGTGGGTCGAGGTATGGGAGTCGCCGCAAACCACGGTCATGCCCGGCAAGGTGGCGCCCTGCTCCGGGCCGATGACGTGAACGATGCCTTGGCGGACATCATTCATCTTGAATTCGACGATGCCGTATTCGTCACAGTTATCGTCGAGGGTCTGAACCTGCAAACGCGAGACCTGGTCGACAATCGCTTCAATGCCGCCCTTGCGCTCCGGAGTCGTCGGAACGTTGTGGTCGGGGGTCGCGATG
Source organism: Pseudomonas farris (assembly GCF_019145235.1). Taxonomy (GTDB): domain Bacteria; phylum Pseudomonadota; class Gammaproteobacteria; order Pseudomonadales; family Pseudomonadaceae; genus Aquipseudomonas; species Aquipseudomonas farris. The sequence continues at coordinate 288,521 of NZ_JAHSTV010000010.1, forward strand.
TTGGCATCGATGCGCCAAGGCTTGCGCCCGGCCAGACGCAGGCCTTCGAAGGCTTGCGGCGAGGTCACTTCGTGGATGATGTGACGATCGATATAGATCAGCGCCGAGCCATCGTCGCGCTGCTTGACCAAATGCGAATCCCAGAGCTTGTCGTAGAGCGTTTTGCCGGCCATCAGACGGTTTCCTCATCAGCTTGTTTCTATGCCCCGGATCTTGAAAATTTCAATAACCCCTTGGCTTGTGAGGTCGATCCTAGGGGGTTACATTAAATAACTCAAATTCATATTTTTCATGCTTTGCATAACCATCTGGAATACAACTGAGACATCATCATGGACCTCGCCAACCTCAATGCTTTTATCGCGATTGCCGAGACAGGAAGCTTCTCCGGCGCCGGCGAACGGCTGCACCTGACGCAACCCGCCATCAGCAAGCGCATTGCCGGCCTGGAGCAGCAATTGAAGGTGCGGCTGTTCGATCGACTGGGCCGGGAAGTCAGCTTGACCGAAGCCGGTCGCGCCCTGCTGCCACGGGCCTATCAGATCCTCAATGTGCTGGATGACACCCGCCGCGCCCTGACCAACCTGACCGGCGAAGTCTCCGGTCGTCTGACATTGGCCACCAGTCATCACATAGGCCTGCACCGTTTGCCGCCCTTATTAAGGGAGTTCACTCGACGTTACCCACAAGTGGCGCTGGATATTCAGTTCCTCGATTCGGAAGTGGCTTACGAAGAAATCCTCCATGGCCGCGCCGAACTGGCGGTAATCACTCTTGCACCGGAGCCTCACGCCCTGGTCAAGGCCACGCCCGTGTGGGACGACCCACTGGATTTCGTGGTCGCCCCGGAGCATTCGCTGATCGCTAACGGTCCGGTCAGCCTGGCGGATATTGCCCTGCACCCCGCGGTTTTCCCCGGCGGCAACACCTTTACCCACCACATCGTACAGCGCTTGTTCGAGGCCCAGGGCCTGACGCCGAACATCGCCATGAGTACGAATTACCTGGAAACCATAAAAATGATGGTCTCGATCGGCCTGGCCTGGAGCGTATTGCCACGCACCATGCTGGACGATCAAGTGGCGCGCATACCTTTGCCGGGCATACAGCTCACTCGCCAGCTAGGCTATATCCTGCACACCGAACGGACGCTGTCGAACGCGGCACGGGCCTTCATGGCTCTGCTGGATGCACAAATCGATCAGCCAGGGACTCGCGGCTAAGCTGTGCTTCTTCTTTTTGTGCTACGCCTATAGAGCCCCAAAACCCTGTGCCTAACGCCCAATTCAGCCCAAGGCCTGTTATCCATGCCCAAATCTGTTGAACGTATGCCGCCGATGCCGCGAATTCAGGCACTTGACCCCAAACGGTCCGAGCAGAGCTGGGAAAGCGCCCCGCAGTTGCTGGCAGCCCTCAACGGCGCTCGGCTGGGCGCCTGGTATTGGGACATTGAGCGGGGGCAGATCAGTTGGTCTCGGGGTACTCAGGCGTTGTTCGGCTTCGATCCCCGGCAACCGTTGCCCGAGGACCTGGAATACCTCGACTTGCTGCCCCAGGAGGATCGGGCGAAAGCCATCCGCGCCTTCAATGCAGTGATCGCCGGCGCCCCGCTGGAACAGGCGATGCACCACCGCATCCGCTGGCCCGACGGCAGCCTGCATTGGCTGGAAATCAATGGCAGCCTGCTGCCGGACAAAAACGGTCGGCCGCGAATGATTGGGGTCATTCGTGAAATCACCCATCAGCGCCAGCGTGAACAGGCGCTGAGCAGCTCGGAAAAACGCTTCGCCACGCTGTTTCACCTGTGCCCGAACATGGTCCTGCTGACCCGCCAGGAAGACGGCCTGATCAGCGAAGCCAACCAGTATTTCGAAAGTCTGTTCGGCTGGCCGGTGCAAGACGCTATCGGTCGAACCACGCTGGAACTGGGCCTATGGGTCAACCCGGAGCAACGGGTGCAACTGGTCAAGGCCACCAAGGCCAAAGGCGAGCTGATCAACATGGAGGTGCAGTTTCGCGCCAGCAATGGACAGGTTCACGACGGCATCCTCAGCGCGCAAAAGGTCGAACTCGAAGGTCAGCCTTATCTGCTGAGCACGTTCCTTGACACCACCGAACGTAAAATCGCCGAGCACGCCCTCAAAGACAGCCAGGAACGCCTCGACCTGGCCCTGGATTCGGCGCAACTCGGCACTTGGGACTGGCACATTCCCAGTGGCATGCTTTACGGCTCGGCGCGGGCCGCCCAGCTGCATGGGCTAGAGCCCAAACCCTTCCATGAATCCTTCGATGCATTTTTCGAAGGCGTGCCCGGCGAAGAGCGCGACACCATGCGCAACGCTTACCGCAGCTTGCGCGAAGGCCCGGCCGGCAATTATCAACTGACGTACCGGGTGCAACTGCAGGACGGCAGTTCGCGCTACCTGGAAAGCCGCGCCAGACTTTATCGAGACGATCACGGCACCCCGTTTCGCATGGCCGGCACACTGCTGGACATCACAGATCAGGTGGAGCGCGAACAGCAACTGGTGGCGTCGGAAGAGAAATTCGCCACCTTGTTCCAGGTCAGCCCGGACCCGATCTGCGTCACGCGCCAGGACACCGGCCATTTCATCGAGATCAACTCCAGTTTCACCCAGACGTTCGGCTGGAGCACCGTCGACGTGATTGGCCGCAGCGCCGACGAAATCGGCCTGTGGGACGCTTCGGCGAAAAGCCTGCAAAGGATCGAGCGGGTCATCCGCGAACAGGGCCTGAACAATGTGGCGATTGTCGTCCAGCACAAGGACGGGCAGTCCCTGACCTGTGTGATATCGAGCCGGCAGATCAGCGTCGGCGACCAACCGTGCATCGTCACCACCCTGCGCGACATCACCCAGCAGCAACGCTCGGAAGCGGCGCTCAAGGCCAGCGAGGAGAAGTTCGCCAAGGCCTTCCACTCAAGCCCCGACGCCATCACCATTACCGAGCGCGACACCGGACGCTATCTGGAGGTTAACGATGGTTTCTGTCGACTGACTGGCTACCGCGCTGATGAAGTGATCGGCCGCACGGTGTATCAAGTCGGTATTTGGGCCGAAGAAAAACAACGCTCGGCGTTGTTGGCAGAACTACAGATCAAGGGCCGGGTTCACCATCAGGAGATGCTCGGGCGCAACAAACGCGGTGAGTTGCTGACCGTTGAAGTTTCGGTGGAGCCGATCACCCTCAACGAAACCGCCTGCCTGCTGCTGACCGCGCGGGACGTCAGCCTGCTGAAAAATGCCGAAGCGCAGATCCGTCACCTGGCCTACCACGACCCGCTGACCAACCTGCCCAACCGCGCACTGTTGATGGATCGACTAAGCCAGCAGATCGCCCTGCTCAAACGCCACAACCTGCGCGGCGCGCTGATGTTCCTCGATCTCGACCACTTCAAGCATATCAACGACTCCCTTGGTCACCCGGTGGGCGATACGGTACTGAAGATCATCACCGCGCGCCTTGAAGCCAGCGTGCGCATGGAGGACACCGTCGCGCGTCTGGGCGGTGACGAATTCGTGGTGTTGCTCAGCGGCCTGGAAGGTTCGCGCAGCGAGGTCAGCGCTCAGGTCCGGGAGTTGGCGGACACGTTGCGCGAACTGCTATCCGAACCGATGTTTCTCGACGGACAGCGCCTGCAAGTGACGCCGAGCATTGGTATCGCGCTGATCCCCGACCATGGCTCGACCCCGACCGACCTGCTCAAACGCGCCGATATCGCCCTTTACCGCGCCAAGGATTCGGGCCGCAACACCACGCAGATGTATCACAACACCATGCAGAAGGCCGCCAGCGAACGCCTGCGCATGGAAACCGACCTGCGTCTGGCCCTTTCCCGGGGTGAGTTCAGCGTGCAATACCAACCGCAAGTGGATGCCCGCAACAATCGCATTACCGGCGCCGAAGCCCTGGTACGCTGGCACCATCCGCAACTGGGTGCGCAATCGCCCACCGAGTTCATCAAGGTACTGGAAGACAGCGGGCTGATTCTGGAGGTTGGCACGTGGATCCTCGACGAAGCCTGCGCGGCCTTCAAACACCTGATCGCCAAAGGCCTGATCGACCCGCTCGATTTCAGCCTGTGCGTGAACATCAGCCCCCGGCAATTCCGTCAAAACGATTTCGTCGAACGCATCGAACACAGCCTTGGCAGCCATGGCCTGCCCTGCTCTCTGCTGAAACTGGAAATCACCGAAGGCATCGTCATCCAGAACCTGGACGACACCATCAGCAAAATGCGGCGCCTGAAAAAACTCGGCGTGAGCTTTGCCATGGACGATTTCGGTACCGGCTATTCCTCACTGACCTATCTCAAGCGCCTGCCGGTAGACACCCTGAAAATCGACCAGTCGTTCATCCGCGATGCCACCACCGATCCCAACGATGCCGAAATCATTCGCGCCATCGTCGCCATGGCCCGCAGCCTCGAGTTGGAAGTCATCGCCGAAGGGGTGGAAAACCTGGAACAACTGGCGTTTTTGCAGGGGCTGGGCTGCCATTTGTATCAGGGCTATTTGCACAGCCGGCCGCTGCGGGTGGAGGAGTTTCAGAAACTGCTCAAATGAGTGGGACACGGGCACAAAAAAGGGCGCCAGTGGATGGCGCCCTTTTTGTTACTTGGCTCAGTGCTGCAGAGCCGGTTTTTCCGTCCCGTTGATCGGGATGCGTTTGGCTTTCGCTTCTTCCGGAATCACGCGCAGCAAATCGATACTCAACAAACCGTTGCGCAGTTCGGCGGCCTTGATTTCAATATGGTCCGCCAGACGGAACGACAGTTTGAAGGCGCGCTGAGCGATGCCTTGGTACAGGTAAGTGACGTTTTCGTCCGCGTCACGCTTGCCGCCACTGATGGTCAGCACACCTTTCTCCACTTGCAGGTCCAGGTCTTCTTCCTGGAAACCGGCGGCCGCTACGACAATACGGTATTGATCATCACCATATTTTTCAACGTTGTAGGGTGGATAGGTGCTGCCTGGCTCATTGCGCAGGGCGGTTTCGAACAGGTCGTTGAAACGGTCGAAACCTACCGAGGAACGGAACAGTGGGGCCAGGGAAAATGCAGTACTCATGATTCAAATCTCCTGAACATAATCAGCAAGTTTTTTTGTCTCCGCGACCCGAATTCGGCATCGCGTAATCCTTAGATAAGGACCGCTGATTACTTTTCAAGAGATTATTTTAAGATTTTTCCAGGCCGCTTCAGAGACCTGCAGACCCAGTAAACGCGAGACATTATCCAGCTCGGTCTCACGACGCAGAACGGTGAACAGCTCTACCGCTTCGGGATAATTGCGGGTCAGCATCGCCAGCCACTGCTTCAAGCGACCCGGCGATTGACGCGGTGTCATCTGCGCTTTGGCTTGCAACCAGAAGTCCTGAATCAGCGGCAGCAGCTCGGCCCAAGTCATCTCGACGACGTCTTCACCGGCGCGGGCGGCGGCGATCTGCCGGGCCAGATCCGGGCGCGATACCAGACCACGACCGAGCATGATGTCTTCGACGCCGCTGATCTCGCGGCAACGACGCCAGTCCTCGACGCTCCAGATGTCGCCGTTGGCAAACACTGGCACCTTGACCACGTCCTGCACCCGAGGGATCCATTCCCAGTGAGCTGGCGGCTTGTAGCCATCGGTCTTGGTCCGCGCATGAACCACGATGTGCGCCGCGCCGCCTTCGGCCAGGGCCGTAGCGCAGACCAGCGCACCGTCCGGGCTGTCAAAACCGAGGCGCATCTTGGCGGTTACCGGAATGTGCGCGGGTACGGCACGACGGACGTGTTCGACGATTTGGTTGAGCAGTTCAGGCTCTTTGAGCAGCACCGCGCCGCCACGGGATTTGTTGACGGTCTTGGCCGGGCAGCCGAAGTTCAGGTCGATGACTTCGGAACCCAACTCGCAGGCCAGTGCGGCGTTTTCCGCCAGGCACACCGGATCCGAGCCCAGCAGTTGCACCCGCAGCGGCACACCGGACGCGGTTCGGGCGCCAGTCAGCAGTTCCGGGCCGAACTTGTGGTAATAGGCAGGCGTGAGCAGTTGATCGTTGATCCGAATGAATTCGGTCACACACCAATCAATACCGCCCACACGGGTCAGCACGTCCCGCAGGATGTTGTCGACCAACCCCTCCATGGGCGCCAAAGCAATTTGCATGAAAAACACACTCAACGAAAAACGTGCGGCAGTTTACTGGATTGCGCGAGGAGTCTGCAGAACATCGCAGATCTCCTTGTGGGAGCGGGCTTGCTCGCGAAAGCGGTTTAACATTCAACAATTGTGCTGCCTGTCAGTCCGCTTTCGCGAGCAAGCCCGCTCCCACATTAGATTTTCGCTGAATCCAACTCCTGCAACGCGGGGCCGTAGCCCTCGATAAATTCCGCCGGCATGCGCTTGGGCTTGCCGGTCGACAGTTCGATGCACACGAAAGTGGTCTGCGCCCGCAGCAACGTGGTGTTGTCGCTGGGGCGTTTCAGCTGAAAGTGTCGGGTCATTTTCAGACGCTGATCCCAATCGACGATCCAGGTCGCCAACTGCAACTCGTCGCCCTCATAGGCTGCGGCCAGGTAATCGATCTCGTGCCGTACCACCGCCATCGCCCGATCCAGCCGTCGGTACTCGACCAGGTCCAGGCCCAGCCGTTGCGAGTGACGCCAGGCGCAGCGCTCGAGCCAGGTCACGTACACCGCGTTGTTCGCGTGGCCCAACCCGTCAATGTCCTCGGCGCCCACTTCCAGATCAATGATAAACGGCGTTGCCCGATCCCAGCCCATGCCCCACTCCCGGTCAGATTATTCGACCGGGGCAGTGTAACGGATGCTTAGGCCGATTGGCGCGATTGCAGGCTGCGACCGGTCAGCAGCGAGAGAACGCCGTCGATCACCCGCGGATCGGCTAGCACCCGCTGATGCCCACCCTCTTCCAGGCGCAACAGGCGACTGTCGAACCAGGCTTCGTGGATCAATTGGGATTCCTTGACTGGAACAAAGTTGTCGTCCTCGGCATGGACGATCAGTCCCGGCATGTCGAGCTGATAATGCGCAACATCCAACGCAGCGGCGCGCATGCCGACGTCTTTCTCGACCTGGCGAATAAACGCCGAACGCGCCTTGGGCGGCAGGCGCACATAACGGGCGAAACCGCGCAGCACCCCGATAATTCGCGCTGGAGCAGCGATCGAGACCAGGGTTTCGGTGCGCAAGCCCAACTGGACCGCGAGCATGGCACTGGCGCCGCCCATGGAGTGGCCGATGACCGCTTGCAGCGGTGGCAACTCAGCGGCCGCTTCGAGCATCGCCCGAGCGAACAACACCACATTGGCCTCGTTGCCAGGCGAGCGACCGTGAGCCGGGCCGTCCAGGGCAACCACGGTGTAACCGGCATCGACCAGCGCGGTGATCAGCGCGGCGAACTGTGTCGGCCGGCCTTCCCAGCCGTGCATCAACAACACCGCCGGCCCCTGCCCCCAGCGCAACGCCGAGAGGCCGAAGCGCAAGGTGATCCGCTCGGATTTTGCCAGCAGTGGCAACTCCCAATCACGCGGAGGCAATTCCCGCGGGGTCATGAATGCCAGGCGCATCTTGCTCGCCACCAGCTTCGGCGCGAACCAGCCCAAGGTGCCATTAACGCCACGAACCCAGCTCAACGTGTTCATCGCTCATCTCCTCAGGCTGACGCCGTTAGCTCATAGCACCGCCGACTTGGCGGCGCGCAGCAATCGATCGGACAACTCTCCTGGCCCCAGCGCCCGCGCCAGAGCCAAACCACCGACCATCAAGGCCATATCGGCCAAGGCTTTGTCGGTTTCTTCCGGGCTGGCCGCCAACTGCGCGACCATCAATTCAATATGTTCATTCAACACCACACGAAACTCGTCCGGCAGACGGCCCAGCTCGCCGACCGAAGCCGGAATCGGACAGGCCTGCTCGGTGGAATCACGGTGTTTGCGCGACAGGTAGAACGCTGCGACCAACGCGCGACGCTCTTCGCCGGTCAACTCGGCGTCCATGTCGGCGATCAAGCCACGACGATGGCTGAGCAGCTGCTTGAACGCTTCCAGCATCAATGCGTCTTTGCTTTCGAAGTGCGCATAGAAGCCACCGACCGTCAGGCCTGCCGCGCCCATCACTTCGCCCACGCTCGGCTCGGCCGGGCCGCGCTGGATCAGCGCTGCACTGGCAGCCTTGAGGATGCGTTCGCGGGTTTGAGCTTTTTTATCGTTCATCGTTGCCTCCGAATATTACGACTAGAATATTATTCTCATAATAATTTTTCGCAAGTCGTGGATGCGACCGCTGGTCTGAAGAACATTTTTGAGGAAAAAGGAGAGTTGGCCAAACGCCAGACAAACAAAAGGGCCATTCAATAATTGAATGACCCTTAAAAATCCCGCAGAGCGGGTAATCGTGGCGTCCCCTAGGGGACTCGAACCCCTGTTACCGCCGTGAAAGGGCGGTGTCCTAGGCCACTAGACGAAGGGGACACAAACCCTTCTATACAACTGATCAGTGCTGAGAGCTGATCGATTCAAGGCCGGTGTGGCCAGACCTTGAACTGTAAAATTGGTGGAGCTAGACGGGATCGAACCGTCGACCTCTTGCATGCCATGCAAGCGCTCTCCCAGCTGAGCTATAGCCCCGGATTTTTCGCCTCGCGGCGGAGCGACATCTTTCAACATCACTTCTGTAAAACTGGCGTCCCCTAGGGGACTCGAACCCCTGTTACCGCCGTGAAAGGGCGGTGTCCTAGGCCACTAGACGAAGGGGACGCAAACCCTTCTATACAACTGATCAACGCTGAGTGTTGATCGCTTCAAGGCCGCTGTGGCCAGACCTTGAAGTGTAAATTGGTGGAGCTAGACGGGATCGAACCGTCGACCTCTTGCATGCCATGCAAGCGCTCTCCCAGCTGAGCTATAGCCCCTCATCGCTGAGGACGGGGCGAATCTTAATGGCGCATCGGAAGGCTGTCAAACTTATTTTTAACAATTTTCAAAATTTTTTGTCGCCATAACAATCACTTACCGCCCTCCCCCCGTAAATTCAGGGGAAGCGCCGAAGATCGAGATCAAAAGATCGCAGCCTTCGGCAGCTCCTACAGAGTCAAACGCCGTTTAGGCGATATTGCCCAACAGTTTTTCCCACTCCTTGTTTTCCTTCTTCGACACGCCGCCCAGCAGGTCGATAGCCTGGCGCAGACGGAAACGGGTCAGGTCCGGACCGAGGATTTCCATCGCATCGAGTACCGACACCGAACTGGCCTGGCCAGTGATCGCGGCGAACATCAGCGGCATGGCATCACGCAGCTTCAACTCCAGGGATTCGACCACCGCCTGAATCGTCGCGGTGATGCTGTCCTTTTCCCACTGACGCAGGCTTTCCAGCTTCCACAAAATCAACTGCATCAACTGACGAACCTGATCGCCCGAGAGCTTCTTGGACTCGAACAGCTTGGCGTCCGGGTTCACGCCACCGGCGAAGAAGAAGCCGGCCAGCGGTGCGACCTGGCTGAAGGTTTCAACCCGGCCCTGCACGTGCGGTGCGATCTTCATCATGTATTCAGGATTCAGTGCCCACTTTTGCAGACGAGCGGCGAACTCTTCCACCGGCAGGTCACGCAGCCACTGGCCGTTGAGCCACGACAGCTTCTCGATGTCGAAAATCGGCCCGCCGAGGGAGACGCGGCTAAGGTCGAAGTTGTCGACCATTTCCTGCAGCGAGAACTTCTCGCGCTCGTCCGGCATCGACCAGCCCATGCGGCCCAGGTAGTTGAGCATTGCTTCCGGCATGAAGCCCATGCGCTCGTAGAAGGTCACCGAGGTCGGGTTCTTGCGCTTGGACAGCTTGCTCTTGTCCGGGTTACGCAGCAGCGGCATGTAGCACAACTGCGGTTGTTCCCAGCCGAAGTATTCGTACAAGAGGATCAGTTTCGGCGCCGACGGCAGCCACTCTTCACCACGCAATACGTGAGTGATGCCCATCAGGTGGTCATCGACCACGTTGGCCAGGAAGTACGTCGGCAGGCCGTCGGTCTTCATCAGCACTTGCATGTCCATGCGATCCCACGGGATCTCGACGTCGCCACGCAGCAAGTCAGGCACAACGCACACGCCTTCGGTCGGCACTTTCATGCGGATGACGTGTGGCTCGCCAGCGGCCAGGCGGCGCGCGACTTCTTCCTTGGAGAGCAACAGCGCACGGCCGTCGTAACGCGGGGTTTCGCCACGCGCCATTTGCTCGGCGCGCATCTGGTCCAGCTCTTCGGCCGTGCAGAAGCACGGGAAGGCATGCCCCATGTCGACCAATTGCTGGCAGTACTTCTGATAGATGTCGCCGCGCTCGCTCTGACGGTAAGGACCGTGCGGGCCGCCGACGTCCGGGCCTTCGCTCCAGTCGATACCCAACCAGCGCAGGGCGTCGTAAATCTGCTGTTCGGACTCGCGGGTCGAACGCAGTTGGTCGGTATCTTCGATCCGCAGGATGAACTCACCGCCATGCTGCTTGGCAAAGCAGTAGTTGAACAAAGCGATGTAAGCGGTACCTACGTGGGGGTCCCCGGTAGGCGATGGCGCGATGCGAGTGCGGACGGTGGTCATGGCATGTCTCGAAAAGAATAAAAGCGAAGATCAAACAAGAGGCGAATGGTAACAGGCGATAGCCGCCCGGCTCCAGTGAGTGGGGTATTTACCTCTACAGCACTAGCAAGTTGAGGCGAGCTGAAGGGTGGGGAAGTGCTCTGGCTAACAGATTTGGCGTCCGGTCGGACGCCATCGCGAGCAGGCTCGCTCCCACATTAGACCGTGTTTGTGCGGACAACCCGATCAAATGTGGGAGCGAGCCTGCTCGCGAAGAGGCCCTCAAAGACAACACAAAGATCAAACCGCGATCAACCGCTCCCGCAACTTGCCGATTTCGTCCCGAAGCTGTGCCGCAGCTTCGAATTCCAGGTCGCGGGCGAGCTGGTACATCTTTTCTTCCAGCTGACGAATGCGTTTGCTGATCTCGCTCGGCGAGCGCAGTTCGGCCTCGTACTTGGCACTTTCCTCGGCGGCCTTGGCCATACCCTTGCGCTTCTTGCTGCGCGAACCCGGCACGACCGCGCCTTCCATGATGTCGGCGACGTCCTTGAACACGCCCTTTGGCGTGATGCCATTGGCCAGGTTGAAGGCAATCTGCTTGTCGCGACGACGCTCGGTCTCGCCGATTGCCCGCTCCATGGAACCGGTGATGCGATCCGCATACAGAATCGCCCGCCCATTGAGGTTGCGCGCCGCCCGGCCGATGGTCTGGATCAGCGAGCGCTCGGAACGCAGGAAACCTTCCTTGTCGGCATCGAGAATCGCCACCAGCGAGACTTCCGGCATGTCCAGGCCTTCACGCAGAAGGTTGATCCCCACCAGCACATCGAAGACGCCGAGACGCAAGTCACGGATAATTTCGACCCGCTCCACGGTGTCGATGTCCGAGTGCAAATACCGAACGCGCACGCCGTGGTCGGCCAAGTAATCGGTCAAGTCTTCGGACATACGCTTGGTCAACGTGGTCACCAGCACCCGCTCTTCCAGGGCCACGCGCTTGCTGATTTCCGAAAGCAGGTCGTCGACCTGAGTCAACGCCGGACGGATTTCGATTTGCGGGTCCACCAGGCCAGTGGGTCGCACCAATTGCTCGACCACTCGACCGGCATGTTCCGCCTCGTAATTGCCCGGCGTGGCCGAGACAAAAATCGTTTGGGGACTGATGTTTTCGAACTCGTCAAAACGCATCGGCCGGTTGTCCAGCGCCGACGGCAGACGGAAGCCGTATTCGACCAACGTCTCTTTACGGGAACGGTCACCTTTATACATGGCGCCGACTTGCGGCACGCTGACGTGGGATTCGTCGATCACCAGCAAGGCGTCCGCCGGCAGGTAGTCGAACAAAGTAGGTGGCGCCTGGCCGGACTCACGACCCGACAGGTAGCGCGAATAGTTTTCGATGCCGTTGCAATAACCAAGCTCGAGGATCATCTCCAGGTCGAAACGGGTGCGTTGCTCCAGTCGCTGGGCTTCCACCAGTTTGTTGTTGGAGCGCAGGTATTCCAGGCGCTCCTGTAATTCGACCTTGATCCCTTCGGTAGCTTCAAGCAGGGTTTCCCGCGGGGTCACGTAGTGGCTCTTCGGATAGAAGGTGAATCGCGGCAGCTTGCGGATGACTTCACCGGTCAGCGGGTCGAAGGCGGACAAGCTCTCCACTTCGTCATCGAACAGCTCGATGCGGATCGCTTCGAAATCGGATTCCGCCGGGTGGATATCAATCACGTCGCCGCGCACCCGGAAGGTCGCCCGGGCGAAATCCATGTCGTTGCGGGTGTATTGCAGGTCGGCCAGGCGACGCAGCAGCGCACGCTGGTCGAGCTTGTCGCCGCGATCGACGTGCAACACCATCTTCAAATAGGTTTCCGGACTGCCCAGACCGTAGATGCAGGACACCGTGGTGACGATGATCGCGTCCTTGCGCTCCAGCAACGCCTTGGTCGCGGACAGGCGCATCTGCTCGATGTGGTCGTTGATCGAGGCATCCTTCTCGATGAAGGTATCGGATGACGGCACATAGGCTTCGGGCTGGTAGTAGTCGTAATAGGACACGAAGTATTCAACAGCGTTGTTCGGGAAGAACGCCTTGAATTCGCCATACAACTGCGCGGCCAGCGTCTTGTTGGGCGCCAGCACCAGCGTCGGGCGCTGTATCTGGGCGATCACGTTGGCGATGCTGAAGGTCTTGCCCGAGCCGGTCACACCGAGCAACGTCTGGTGCGCCAGCCCGGCCTCAATGCCCTCGACCATCAGGCGGATGGCTTCCGGCTGATCGCCGGCGGGCTCGAAGCGGGTGACTAGCTGGAATTCAGACATACATACCTCTGGATTCGTGCCTGTCCGGTCAAACCGGACAGCAACGAAAAAGACCGCAAACGACCGATGTCGCCCGAGGAAAAAACTGGATTGTGCTCAATGTGGAGCCGATTACCATCGCTTTCAAGGCAAACGTCCTACATCGGACAAATCCTTTGACGACATCACTCGATCAACGATCGAAAAATAATTGGAAAAACTTACCGTAAAAGCCGAATCGCCTGTCGCCATCAATCGTTGATGGCCTCTATACTAGCTCCCCGTTTGTGCACCGCTCTAGTGCATTCGGCTGGAGCGCGACACGTCCCTCCACACTCCATTCAGAGCCGCCGCAATAATGAGCCTGTTCTCCGCTGTCGAAATGGCACCACGCGATCCAATCCTGGGCCTCAACGAAGCATTCAATGCCGATACCCGTACCAACAAGGTCAACCTGGGGGTCGGTGTTTACTGCGACGAGGAGGGGCGAATTCCACTCCTGCGCGCCGTTGTCGAAGCCGAGACGATTCGCGCCGCTCAACACGTTTCCCGTGGTTACTTGCCGATCGACGGCATCGCCGCCTACGACCAGGCTGTGCAGAAACTGCTGTTCGGCAATGATTCGCCACTGATCGCCGCTGGCCGGGTTATCACCACCCAAGCCGTCGGCGGTACCGGCGCACTGAAAATCGGTGCCGACTTCCTCAAGCAACTGCTGCCGAACGCCGTCGTGGCGATCAGCGACCCGAGCTGGGAAAACCACCGCGCGCTGTTCGAAACCGCCGGTTTCCCGGTGCAGAACTATCGCTACTACGACGCCGCGACCCACGACGTTAACCGCGCCGGTTTGCTGGAAGACCTGAACGCCCTGCCGTCCGGCTCCATCGTCGTGCTGCACGCTTGCTGCCACAACCCGACCGGCGTCGACCTGAGCCCGGCGGATTGGAAAAACGTGCTGGAAGTGGTCAAGGCCAAAGGTCACGTGCCATTCCTCGACATGGCTTACCAAGGCTTTGGCGACGGTATCGATGAAGACGCCGCGGCCGTGCGCCTGTTCGCCGAATCGGACCTGACCTTCTTCGTTTCCAGCTCGTTCTCTAAATCTTTCTCGCTGTACGGCGAGCGCGTTGGCGCCCTGTCGATCGTCAGCGAATCGAAAGAAGAAAGCGCGCGCGTGCTGTCGCAAGTCAAACGCGTGATCCGCACCAACTACTCCAACCCGCCGACCCACGGTGCAAGCATCGTCGCCGCCGTGCTGAACAGCCCGGTACTGCGCGCTCAGTGGGAAGAGGAACTGGCAGAAATGCGCCTGCGGATTCGCGGCATGCGCACCCAGATGGTCGACCTGCTGGCGAAAAACGCTCCACAGCGCGATTTCAGCTTCGTCGGTCGCCAGCGCGGCATGTTCTCCTACTCCGGCCTGACGGTTGAGCAAGTGACCCGTCTGCGCAGCGAGTTCGGCATCTACGCCCTGGACACTGGCCGCATCTGCGTTGCCGCGCTGAACCAGAGCAACATCGACGCCGTGACCAAGGCCATCGTTCAGGTGATCTGAGTCGTCGCGTGATTGAAAACGGGAAGCCATATGGCTTCCCGTTTTTTATTTGTCTTTGATAACTCCCAGTTCGGCGACCGGTCGCTCTAGACTGCACGCAGATCAAAAATGTGGGAGCGGGCTTGCTCGCGAAAGCGGTCTATCTGTCACATTGATGCTGGATGTGCCGCCGCCTTCGCGGGTAAGCCCGGCTCCCACAGGTTATGAGTACACCCGAGAACTCTTGAGAACCCACATGAAAAACGATGACCTACGCGCCGACCGCGACGAGCTGGACCACTTTGTGCCCCGCTCCTCGGCCAAACGCGGTAATAACCTGGTGCTGCAAGTGGCTGCGGGCGTGTTCCTTGGCGGCCTGGCGTTGTGGCTGGTGCAACTGACCGCCACGATGCTGTACGCCAAGCTGATGCTCGGCACCATTACCTTCGGCGGTTAAGCCAGTTCGGTTGCACGCTGGCTGGCTGCGTCGTCATAGGCCACATAAAGCGACTCGGCCACCTGGCTTTTGATCGCCTTGGTGCTTTCCAGGCCCAAAACAAAACCTTCGGCCTTGCCGCCTGCACGATTCAATTCGTCAGCGCTGCTGGCTTGAGTGATCGCGTCGAACAGTTTCTCGGCGTGCGGGCCAACGCCTTTGGGCAGGCTGATCTGAGCGATGCTCATGCGAACACCCCGCTGTTTTGAGGTGTGAGGGTTGGGTGATTCATGGCGCGTACCTTTTCGGCTGAGGGCCGGCAGCGCGTGTCACCACTTCCGGGCGACCATGGTAGACCTCTACCACCATTCTGGTAACCGCCAATGGCCGATAACCCCCTCTGATCCGATGAAACCATCAAACTGCCAACAGAGGCTTGACTTCTCTTTTTGAATCAGTAACATAGACGCCATTCCGCGATAGCTCAGTTGGTAGAGCAAGTGACTGTTAATCACTGGGTCCCTGGTTCGAGTCCAGGTCGTGGAGCCATACAAGGTTCCAGAGAAGGCTTCAAAAATCTCTGATAGCCCCGAACAACCCGCCCTCTGGCGGGTTTTTTCGTTTTGGCGTTCCGTCGGATTCCGGTGAATCCTGGTGGATTCCAACCGGTTTAAGGGTAGAGTTTGGGGTAAAGGTCACTTCGATAAAAGGGAGTACCCTTATGTCGCGCACCACTGCTCCACTCTCCGATTCCGCTTGCCGTTCGGCCAAGCCCACAGACCGCGCCTACAAGCTTTTCGACGGCGACGGCCTCTACCTTCTAGTCCAACTCAATGGCCGCAAAGGCTGGCGTCTTAGATACGTCAAACCTGATGGCCGGGAAGGACTGACCTCATTCGGCAATTACCCCATCGTTGGCCTCGCCGATGCGCGCCGCAAGCGCTTGGAGGTCAAGCGAATGCTGGCGGATGGCATTGATCCCATAGAGACCAAGCACCAAGCCAAGGCGGACGCCGTGATCAAAGGCAGAACCTTTGAAAGCGTTGCGCTGGACTGGCACACGGAAATGTCAGCCAAGTGGGCACCGGACTATTCCAAGACAGTGATGAGTCGCCTCAAAACCCACCTCTTCCCGCTGATCGGCGCCCGCGCCATTGTCGACCTAGATACTCACGACCTTATGCGGCCCCTGGAAGCGATCAAGAAGCGCGGAACGATAGACATTGCTTTAAGGGTACAAAATTACCTGCAGAGCATAATGCGCGAGGCAAAGCGCCTACGGCTTATCACCGTAAACCCTGCTTACGACCTCGTAGGCTCGATCAAAGCCTCCCGGGTCGTCCACCGCCCCGCTTTATCCTTATCGCGCTTGCCTGAATTGCAGGAACGGATCGACACCTATAAGGGCCGCGCACTTACCCAGCTGACGGTCTTGCTGTCGCTGCACGTGTTTGTACGCTCCAGCGAGCTGCGCTTCGCCCGCTGGAGCGAGTTCGACCTCAAGCGCGGCACCTGGGAGATACCCGACACGCGACCAGCGTTGGAAGGTGTACCCTTTTCTACAAGGGGTACGAAGATGGCAGGCGATATCCATCTTGTACCCTTATCGCCGCAAGCGGTCGCCCTGCTTGAGCAGATCCACACAATCACAGGAAAATTTGACTTGGTGTTCGCAGGCGATACCAAGTCTTGGAAACCAATGTCCGAAAACACGGTGAACAGCGCGCTTCGGAAGATGGGGTACGACACCAAAACCGAGATCTGCGGGCATGGGTTTCGCTCGATGGCCTGCAGCGCACTGATCGAGTCGGGTTTGTGGACGGACACAGCCATTGAGCGGCAGATGAGCCACAAGGAGCGCAACAACGTCCGAGCGGCCTACATCCACAAGGCCGAGTTCATCGAGGAGCGCAGGCTGTTCATGAACTGGTGGAGTCGCTACCTTGAGGCTAATCAGCAGAAGCATGTCAGCCCACGCGAATTCGCCAATCAGACGGGTGCGAACGTCTCTCGACTAAAAGCAAAGCGTGGCGCAACTGAGTAAGCGCTCAGTTCTTTTATCTCAGTGATCCGCTTGTCCACTCGGGTCCATCCAAACAGGGCTGCAAAGCCGCCCTGTTTGGGTGGACCTCACTTAAAAAATCTAAAGCCCACGCAATTGTCTGTGGAAAACCACTGATTTCGATTAGTGGATAATTTCATCCACAGCCGCAGAACTCCCGAAAATTCGAGCCTTGACCTGAATTCTCCACAGGCGTAGAAAAGGTCGGGCAACGCGCTGTCGTTGACAGCAACCCAGGTAGCCAGAACCTTTAAGGCTACGCCACACCGTGGTGGTTCTCCCGAAGTGCGATTAGCGTCCGGCAGCTCGCACGGTCACAGCGATGTGATGGATGCCTACTTCTAGCAGAGTGCCCACTGCGGCAATCCACACCCCTTCCTAGCTGTTCTGCAGCAACCTATCCGCCTGGCCATTTCCTTGCGCCAACCTGCGCCCGTCTCTTTCTTCTGGAAAGAGACGGGCGCTCCTACCATTGCTGCAACCCAACTCGTAGAAGGCTTTGCGGCATTCCCCCTCGTGACAATCGGCGTGACAAACACCGAAGTCACCCGCAACAGCGATGCAGATGATGGTGCCGCAGCCCACGGAATGGACTGCACCTGACTGACAGCCAGGCATGCCTCGGTCATTGCTTCACTGCCTTCACCCGACTCAGGATCTCGCGGCGCCGGTTTCGTCAGCCAGTGCAGCCTCCACCCGCCCACTTCTTCGGAAGTGTTCAGGAGGCCAGATCATGAGATGCCCAAGCTCCCGGTCGTAAGGAGTCGTCAGTCCCGCGTTAGTGGACAACCCTCACAGGTCGCAGGGGCCTTGATCCCTGACAACACTCAACATCCTGGGCGGGATGACGTGGGGAAGGCTCAAAGGTTTTGGCTTCAAGAGGAGTTTGATCATGGCATTGATAGGCGGACGGGATGGGCGGAATTTTGGCTATGGCCGGCAATTGAGTTATGCCGGGCCACAGGCGTTGCGCGATCTGTTTGGTGGCGGGCATTACGGCACGGTCAAGGCGCACAGTGATCGCTGGCAGGCGTTTGTACGCTGGTGTCGGTCGAAGGAAGGGCCGGGGTTTAACGATGCGCGGCAGATTAATTGGCAGACCTTGCTGGAATACGCCGGACATCTGCGCCAACAAGTTGAACAGGGTGAGCTGGCCATCGCCACTGCGCAAAACCGGTTGTCCAGTGTTAATCGGACCATGGCCGCGCTTCGCGGTGATCAGTATGTGAAAGTGCCGAGCCCGAGTAAGGCACTGGGAATGCGGCGCACCACTGTTCGTCGTTCAATGTCGCAAGGCCAAGACCGCGAACAGGTGAAGCGGATCGTAGAGGTACTTTGCGAAAACCAGCAGCCGCGCGTCGCAGCCATCGCTCAGTTAGCGCGAGCCTCCGGTATGCGCTTGCGCGAGGCGATTTTGGCCGACCTTCCCCGTCTAAATCGTGAAGCCAAGCAATTCGGAAAGATCAACATCCAGGACGGCACCAAAGGTGGCCGTTCAGGCGCGTCAGCACCTCGTTGGATTACGGTAGATGATCATATTCGTGACGCACTGAGGTTTGCCGAAAAGGCCATGCCCGACGATAGCCGCAACCTGCTTACACCGAACGAACGCTACCTCGATTCCTTGCAGGGAATCGTCCGCCCCGCACGGGACATCCTCCATCAGCACAACCTCAAAGGCTTCCACGAATTGCGGGCAGCCTACGCGTGCAAACGCTATGAGCAAATCACTCGACATCTTGCGCCCATCTACGGCGGCAACTGCTACCAGCTCGACCGACGCCTTGATCAGGAGGCCCGAGTGCAAGTCAGCTATGAGCTGGGGCACGGCCGTATCGACGTGGTGTCGGCTTACATTGGTGGTCGAGCATGAGCATGGCTTTCGATATGGAGCTGTTCCTGTCAGGCGTCCTGACCGGGTCGCATACCACACGCCAACGCCACCTTCGTCAGGCAAAGACTATCCAAGCAGCAATCGCTGATCGCTGGCAACGCGACAATCCATGGACTTGGCAGAGAAAACACCTTGCGTGGTTTTTGAATCGCCACCTAAACCACGACACTGAATCGACGCGCTATTACTATTTGCTGACCATGCAATTACTTACTTATCGCTTAGGAAAACCCTGGCAGTTCAACCGCTAAACGAAGGTCAGAAAACGGCCAGAAGCAGTCACTATTGGCTCTGTTAAAGTAGCGCTCTGAACACAACTCACGGACGGCTTCATGGAACGATTCCATCCTCGTGGCATTGATGCAGACGGTTATATCCTCACTGTGCCCAACGTCGAGATGCAACCACAGTTTCAGGATTTACTGGTGGACGTTTGCATGACGCTCACGCGGTCGGAATCTCTGCTGGACGGGATTTATGTTTATGGCAGCGTCGCTAGAGGCGACGCCGTGCCGGGGGTTTCTGACCTTGACCTAACCCTTGTTCTGCACAGCCCTCCAACGTCGCAGGATCTCGAAATGCTCGAGTCGCAAAAGCGCACGCTGGAAAGTCGGCATACGGAAGTCATCAAGATCGATTTCGACATCGGTAGTCGTTCTGAAGTATTGGCGGCTGACAATCGATTGAGCTGGGGGTACTGGCTCAAGCATCACTGTCGTTGCTTATGGGGGAATGATCTGACCAATCGCTTCGACCGGTTCAAGCCGTCGCGTGATATCGCCATTGCCGTGAATGGTGACTTTGAATCCGTACTGACCCGGTATGCCGAACTTATCGATCAGGCAACCACACCGACGCAATCTCTACACTTGCAACGAGAAGCCTCGCGCAAATTCATCCGGTCAACTCAAGTACTTCGCTCTGAACAGGACCTGATGTGGCCGCAAACACTGGAAGAGCATGTCGAGCTGTTTGTTCAGCATTACCCGTGTATGAGAATGCAGATCTCTTTTTTCTTGTCCCAGGCAAGGAACCCGTACGCTAAGCCAAAAGAGTTTACGACTCAGCTCCATAATTTTTTGACCTGGATGGCTACAGAAACCGGTTTGGTCCGCTGAGTCGCGAGCGGCCCTTCAATACCGGCGGCTCTCGTTCCGAAGTGGTCATCGAACCTTGCGGCATCCTTTTGCCCTCCTG
>NZ_JAHSTV010000011.1 GCF_019145235.1 Pseudomonas farris
AACGATAACTCGGTCTCCTAGATCACAAACAAATCCACAAACCGGTTCACCGCCGTCTCCTCAAGCCGCGCCTGGTCCTTGCACAACGCAAAGATCTCGGCACTGCGCTGAGCCGTGAAGCGCGTCGCCAGATTGGTCTTGAATTTGTCTTCCAGCAGCGGAATTCCATCGGCGCGGCGACGGCGATGGCCGATCGGGTATTCCACCACCACGCTCTCGGTGCTGGAGCCATCCTTGAAGAACACCTGCACCGCATTGGCGATTGAGCGTTTGTCCGGTTCCAGGTATTCGCGGGTGAAGCGCGGGTCTTCGACGATGACCATTTTGTCGCGCAGCACATCAATAATGGGATGCACGGCATGGAAGTCGTCTTCGTATTGCTCGGCCACCAGATTACCGAACACCAGGGGTACGGCGGTCATGTACTGGATGCAGTGATCGCGGTCCGCAGCGTTGGCCAGCGGGCCGACCTTGGAGATGATGCGGATCGCCGATTCGTGGGTGGTGATGACGATTCTGTCGATCTCGTGCAGGCGGTTCCTGACCAATGGATGCAGGGTGACGGCAGCTTCGCACGCAGTTTGCGCGTGAAACTCGGCGGGAAAGCTGATCTTGAACAGCACGTTTTCCATCACGTAGCTGCCGAACGGCCGGGAAAAGCTGAAGGCACGTTTGTCTTCAGGTTTGAGCGCCATGTCATTGTTGGTGTGGCTGAACAGTACGTCGTAGAACCCCCATTGTTTGGCGGTCAGTACACCGGGAACACCCATCTCCCCACGCATCGCAATGTCCGCCAGACGCACACCACGGCTGGACGCGTCCCCTGCCGCCCAGGATTTGCGCGACCCGGCATTTGGCGCATGCCGGTAAGTGCGCAACGCCTGGCCATCGGCAAAGGCATGGGACAACGCCGATAGCAGTTGCTCGCGATTGGCGCCCATGAGCTTGGCGGTGACGGCGGTCGAGGCGACTTTCACCAGGATGACGTGGTCGATGCCGACGCGGTTGAATGAGTTTTCCAGGGCAATCACGCCTTGAATCTCGTGAGCCATGATCATCGCTTCCAACACCACGCGAAGGGTCAGCGGTGCGTCGCCATTGGCCAGGTGTTTTTGCGACAGATGGTCGGCCACCGCAAGAATGGCGCCGAGGTTATCGGACGGATGACCCCATTCGGCGGCGAGCCAGGTGTCGTTGTAATCGAGCCAGCGGACGATGCAACCGATATCCCACGCGGCTTTGACCGGATCAAGACGATAACTGGTGCCCGGCACGCGAGCACCGAAGGGAACGACAGTGCCTTCGACGATAGGTCCCAGGTGTTTGGTGCATTCGGGAAAACGCAGGGCCAGCAGACCGCAGCCGAGGGTGTCCATCAGGCAATTGCGGGCGGTATCCAGCGCCTCTGGCGATTCGATTTTGAAGTTGAGGACGTAGTCGGCGATGTCCTGCAGGACCGTGTCGTAGTCGGGGCGGTTGTTCAGGTCGACGTTGGCGCTCATGTTCGATTCACTCGGTCAGTGGTTCGCTGATGGGACCTCGGTTCAGGATCAATCTTAGTTGGTGACGCCATTCTTGTTATTGAAATGCAATTAACTGTGGGAGCGGGCTTGCTCGCGAAGAGGGAGCGTCAGTCGAAATCAATATTGCCTGATACACCGCCTTCGCGAGCAAGCCCGCTCCCACATTGGTTCAGTGTCGGGGTTAGAAAGAATCCCCCGGCACGCGAACATAACCTTCCATCAACACCCGCGCACTGCGGCTCATGATGGCTTTGTTCACAGTCCATTCACCGTTGACCTGGCTGGCCTCGGCGCCCACGCGCAAGGTACCGGAGGGATGACCGAAGCGCACCGCGTTGCGTTCGATGCCACCTGCCGCCAGATTCACCAACGTGCCGGAAATCGCCGCCGCCGTGCCGATGGCCACTGCCGCCGTGCCCATCATCGCGTGGTGCAGTTTGCCCATGGACAGCGCACGCACCAGCAAGTCAATGTCGGTGGCCGCAATCGCCTTGCCGCTGGACGCAATGTAATCCGCCGGCTTGGCGACGAACGCCACCTTCGGGGTGTGTTGACGCTTGGCCGCTTCGTCCAGGTGCTGAATCAACCCCATGCGCAACGCGCCGTAAGCGCGGATGGTTTCGAACATCGCCAGGGCCTTCAGGTCGCCATTGATGGCGCCCTGCAATTCGGTGCCGGTGTAGCCGATGTCTTCGGCATTGATGAAAATGGTCGGAATGCCGGCGTTGATCAAGGTCGCCCTGAGCGTACCGACGCCCGGCACTTCGAGGTCATCCACCAGATTGCCGGTGGGGAACATCGAACCACCGCCACCCTCTTCTTCCGCCGCAGGGTCCATGAATTCGAGCTGCACTTCGGCCGCCGGAAAGGTCACGCCGTCGAGTTCGAAATCGCCGGTTTCCTGGACCTCACCGTTGGTGATCGGCACGTGGGCGATGATGGTCTTGCCGATGTTGGCCTGCCACACGCGCACCACCGCCACACCGTTGTGTGGAATGCGGCTGGCATCCACCAGGCCATTACTGATGGCGAACGAACCGACCGCCGCCGACAGGTTGCCGCAGTTGCCGCTCCAATCGACGAAAGGCTTGTCGATGGAGACCTGACCGAACAGGTAATCGACGTCATGATCGGCCTTGATGCTTTTCGACAGGATCACGGTTTTGCTGGTGCTGGACGTCGCACCGCCCATGCCATCGATTTGCTTGTCGTATGGGTCGGGACTGCCGATCACTCGCAGCAATAACGCATCGCGAGCCGGGCCGGGAATCTGTGCCGCTTCAGGCAGGTCTTTCAGGCTGAAGAACACGCCTTTGCTGGTGCCGCCGCGCATGTAGGTGGCGGGGATTTTGATCTGAGGTGCGTGAGCCATTGGTGCTCCTTATAGATAGACAGACACGGGCCTGAAATCCCGTGTCCGCATATCGTGTGTTAAACGGCGACCGCCGATTCTTCGAGGAAGTCCTGAGCGAAACGCTGCAACACGCCGCCGGCCTCGTAGATCGACACTTCTTCGGCGGTGTCGAGACGGCAGGTCACCGGCACTTCGACGCGTTCGCCATTCTTGCGATTGATCACCAGCGTCAGCGTCGCACGCGGGGTGCGGTCGCCGATCACGTCGTAGGTTTCGCTGCCGTCGATGGCCAGGGTGTGACGGTCGGTGCCCGGTTTGAACTCCAGCGGCAACACGCCCATGCCCACCAGGTTGGTACGGTGGATGCGCTCGAAACCTTCAGCGGCGATCGCTTCCACACCCGCCAGACGTACGCCTTTGGCCGCCCAGTCACGGGACGAACCCTGACCGTAGTCGGCGCCGGCGATGATGATCAGCGGCTGCTTGCGTTCCATGTAGGTTTCGATGGCTTCCCACATGCGCATGACCTGGCCTTCCGGCTCGACTCGCGCCAGGGAACCCTGCTTGACCTTGCCGTTCTCCTGAACCATTTCATTGAACAGTTTCGGGTTGGCGAACGTCGCGCGCTGCGCAGTCAAGTGGTCGCCGCGGTGGGTGGCGTAGGAGTTGAAGTCTTCTTCCGGCAAGCCCATTTTCGCCAGATATTCACCGGCGGCGCTGTCGAGCATGATCGCGTTGGAAGGCGACAGGTGATCGGTGGTGATGTTGTCCGGCAGCACCGCCAGCGGGCGCATGCCTTTGAGCGGACGAGCGCCGGCCAGCGCGCCTTCCCAGTACGGCGGACGACGGATGTAGGTGCTCATTTCGCGCCAGTCATACAGCGGCGTAACCTTCGGACCAGTGTCTTCGTGGATGGCGAACATCGGGATGTACACCTGGCGGAACTGCTCCGGTTTCACCGATGCCTTGACCACCGCGTCGATTTCTTCGTCGCTCGGCCAGATGTCTTTCAGGCGGATTTCCTTGCCGTTCGCGTCCAGGCCCAGCACATCTTTTTCGATGTCGAAACGAATGGTCCCGGCGATGGCGTAAGCGACCACCAATGGCGGCGAAGCCAAGAACGCGTTTTTGGCGTATGGGTGAATCCGCCCGTCGAAGTTGCGGTTACCGGACAGCACGGCCGTCGCGTACAGATCACGGTCGATGATTTCTTGCTGGATCACCGGGTCCAGCGCGCCGGACATGCCGTTGCACGTGGTGCAGGCGAAGGCCACGACGCCGAAGCCGAGTTGCTCCAACTCTTTAGTCAGCCCGGCTTCATCCAGATACAGCGCCACGGTTTTCGAACCCGGCGCCAGCGAGGATTTGACCCATGGCTTGCGGCTCAGCCCGAGCTTGTTGGCGTTGCGCGCCAGCAGGCCTGCGGCAATGACGTTGCGTGGGTTGCTGGTGTTGGTGCAACTGGTGATGGCGGCGATGATCACCGCGCCGTCCGGCATCTGGCCCGGCACGTCATCCCACTGGCCGGAGATGCCTTGCGCCGCGAGATCGGATGTGGCGACACGAGCGTGCGGGTTGCTCGGGCCGGCCATGTTGCGCACCACCGAAGACAGGTCGAAGCTCAACCCGCGCTCGTATTGCGCACCTTTCAGGCTGTCAGCCCAGAGGCCGGTCTGCTTGGCGTAATTCTCGACCAACTGCACTTGCTCGTCTTCACGGCCGGTGAGTTTCAGGTAGTCGATGGTCTGCTGGTCGATGTAGAACATTGCCGCCGTGGCGCCGTATTCCGGGGCCATGTTGGAAATGGTCGCACGGTCGCCCAAGGTCAGAGCAGAAGCCCCTTCACCGAAAAACTCCAGCCACGCGCCGACGACTTTTTGTTTGCGCAGGTATTCGGTCAGCGCCAGCACCATGTCGGTGGCGGTGATGCCCGGTTGCAACTTGCCAGTGAGTTCGACACCGACGCTTTCCGGCAGACGCATCCACGATGCGCGACCGAGCATCACGCTTTCCGCTTCCAGACCACCAACACCAATGGCGATCACGCCCAGCGCATCGACGTGCGGGGTGTGACTGTCGGTGCCGACGCAGGTATCGGGGAAGGCCACGCCGTCACGCACCTGAATCACCGGCGACATTTTCTCCAGGTTGATCTGGTGCATGATCCCGTTGCCCGGCGGAATCACGTCGACGTTCTTGAAGGCTTTTTTGGTCCAGTTGATGAAGTGAAAACGGTCTTCGTTGCGACGGTCTTCGATGGCGCGGTTCTTTTCAAACGCCTCGGGATCGAAGCCACCACGTTCAACGGCCAGGGAGTGATCGACGATCAACTGAGTCGGCACCACCGGGTTCACTTGCGCCGGGTCGCCACCTTGCAGGGCGATGGCGTCGCGCAGGCCGGCGAGGTCGACCAGGGCGGTCTGGCCAAGAATGTCGTGGCACACCACGCGGGCCGGGAACCACGGGAAATCGAGATCGCGTTTGCGCTCGATGAATTGCTTGAGGGATTCGGTGAGCGTGGCCGGGTCGCAGCGACGCACAAGGTTTTCCGCCAGCACGCGGGAGGTGTACGGCAGGGTGTCGTAGGCGCCAGGCTGAATGGCATCGACCGCCGCGCGGACGTCGAAATAATCCAGATGGCTGCCGGGCAGCGGTTTGCGGAATTCAGTGTTCATCGTCAGGACTCGGTCACGGTGGTTTCAAAGGGTGGGCGCCTGGCGCAGCTCCCGAAGTGAACACGGTCAAATGTGGGAGCGGGCTTGCTCGCGAAAGCGGTGTGTCAGTCGACATCAATGTTGGATGTCAGTCCGTCTTCGCGAGCAAGCCCGCTCCCACACTGGTTCCCGGTTCATTCAGTAACCAGCGCGGTAGCCCTCCCGGTCAGCGTTGTTCGATTGGCACGAACTTGCGCTGTTCGACGCCGACGTATTCGGCGCTCGGGCGGATGATGCGGTTGTTGGCACGTTGCTCGAACACATGCGCCGCCCAACCAGTCAGGCGCGAGCAGACGAAGATCGGCGTGAACAACTTGGTCGGAATGCCCATGAAGTGGTACGTCGACGCATGGTAGAAGTCGGCGTTCGGGAACAGTTTCTTTTGCTCCCACATGGTCTTGTCGATGGCTTCGGACACCGGGAACAGCACCGTGTCGCCCACTTCGTCGGCGAGTTTTTTCGACCAGGCCTTGATCACCTCGTTGCGCGGATCGTTGTCCTTATAGATCGCGTGGCCGAAGCCCATGATCTTGTCCTTGCGCGCCAGCATGCCGAGGGTGCCCTCGACCGCCTCTTCAGGCGACGAGAAGCGCTCGATCATTTCCATCGCCGCTTCGTTGGCGCCACCGTGCAACGGGCCGCGCAGGGAGCCGATGGCCGCCGTGATGCAGGAATACAAATCCGACAGGGTCGAGGCACACACGCGGGCGGTGAAGGTCGAGGCGTTGAACTCGTGTTCCGCGTAGAGGATCAGCGAAACGTTCATCACCTTGACGTGCAATTCGCTCGGCTTCTTGTCGTGCAACAAGTGCAGGAAATGGCCGCCGATGCAGGCTTCGTCGGTCACGCAATTGATGCGTTTACCGTCGTGACTGAAGCGATACCAGTAGCACATGATCGCCGGGAACGCGGCCAACAGGCGGTCGGTTTTGTCGTGTTGCTCGGAGAAGTCGCTCTCCGGCTCGATGTTGCCCAGAAACGAGCAACCGGTGCGCATCACGTCCATCGGATGGGCGTCGGCGGGGATGCGTTCCAGCACTTCTTTCAGCGCTTGCGGCAGGTCACGCAGCTTGCTCAGTTTCTCGGTGTAGGCAGCAAGTTGCGCTTTGGTTGGCAGCTCGCCGTATAGCAGCAGGTAAGCCACTTCTTCAAATTGTGCGTCAGCCGCCAGGTCGCGAACGTCATAGCCGCGATAGGTCAGGCCTGCGCCCGACTGGCCCACGGTGGACAGTGCGGTTTGCCCGGCAACCTGGCCACGGAGCCCGGCGCCACTGAGTACTTTTGCTTCGGCCATTGCTGTCTCCAGTTTTCTTGAATTTGTCAGGGAATCGGCAAATTGTGTTTCATCAGGTTCTTTGTGATGCCGAAAGATCGCAGCCTCGCTGCGATCTCTTGATCTTTATTTCTTCGCCGCGAACAACGCATCGAGCTTCTGCTCGAAGGTGTGGTAATCGATGCGATCGTACAGCTCCATGCGCGTCTGCATGGTGTCGATGACGTTCTGCTGCGTGCCGTCGCGGCGGATCGCGGTGTAGACGTTTTCCGCGGCTTTGTTCATCGCGCGGAACGCCGACAGCGGGTACAGCACCAGCGACACGTCGGCGGCGGCGAGCTGCTCGGTGGTGTACAGCGGCGTCGCGCCGAACTCGGTGATGTTGGCCAGGATCGGCGCTTTCACGCGGCTGGCGAACAGCTTGTACATCTCAAGCTCGGTGATGGCTTCCGGGAAGATCATGTCGGCGCCGGCTTCGATGCATGCGGCGGCGCGATCCAGTGCAGACTCCAGACCTTCCACCGCCAGGGCGTCGGTGCGGGCCATGATCACGAAGCTGTCGTCGGTGCGGGCATCGACGGCCGCTTTGATGCGGTCGACCATTTCCTGCAGCGAGACGATCTCCTTATTAGGACGATGACCGCAGCGCTTGGCGCCGACCTGGTCTTCGATGTGAATCGCCGCCGCGCCAAACTTGATCATCGACTTCACGGTACGGGCAACGTTGAACGCCGAGGAACCGAAACCGGTGTCCACGTCCACCAGCAGTGGCAAGTCGCAGACGTCAGTGATGCGGCGCACGTCGGTCAGCACGTCATCCAGACCGGTAATTCCCAGGTCCGGCACGCCGAGGGAGCCGGCAGCCACCCCGCCACCCGACAGGTAAATAGCCTTGAAACCGGCGCGCTTGGCGAGCAGTGCGTGGTTGGCGTTGATCGTGCCGACCACTTGCAGCGGATGTTCGCTGGCGACCGCATCGCGGAAACGCTGGCCTGGAGTGCTCTTGTTGGAACTCATGACTCACCTCGTTCAGTGGCTGTCGGGTTAGCGCCGTCCTGGTAGTGACGGGCGATATTGCGTTTGGAGGCGCCGATGTGACGGCGCATCAACAACTCGGCCAACTCACCGTCACGGTCGGCGATGGCATCGAGAATTCGGTGGTGTTCGGCAAACGCCTGGCGCGGCCGATTGGGCGTGGTGGAAAACTGGATGCGGTACATGCGCACCAGCTGATAGAGCTCACCGCACAGCATCTGGGTCAGGGTGCGGTTGCCGCTGCCCTGGATGATCCGGTAATGAAAGTCGAAATCGCCTTCCTGCTGGTAGTAACCGACACCGGCCTGAAACGCCGCATCGCGCTCATGGGTTTCCAGCACCCGACGCAGTTCGTCGATTTCTTCGACCGTCATGCGTTCAGCCGCCAGACGGCACGCCATGCCTTCCAGGGATTCGCGAATTTCGTAGAGTTCCAGCAGTTCGGCGTGGCTCAGCGATACCACCCGCGCCCCGACGTGCGGCACGCGAACCAGCAGGCGCTGGCCTTCCAGACGGTGAATGGCCTCACGCAGCGGCCCGCGGCTGATGCCGTAGGTGCGCGCCAGCTCGGGCTCTGAGATCTTGCTGCCCGGGGCGATCTCGCCTTTGACGATGGCCGCCTGAATACGTCGGAAGACGTTTTCGGAAAGTGTTTCCGAGTCGTCCTGAACTGTGACCGGGGGATCGAGTTGATCCAGCATATTGTCGACACCTTGAAAACCAATGCCGCAAAAACTAGCGAATATGGCCGCTTACGTCAAAGGATAATTCGATATTGTCGACAATCGACTAATAACCACGCTGCACCATAAGGAAGCAACCCCTCAAGTTATAGCCGTCGGCCAGCGCTGGCGCCATAAACCCACCGTGCTAGAATGCCGCCCGCATTTGCTTGTCATCTGCATTGCCTGTCATGAAAAACAGATAGGCATACGAGGGAGCTT
This sequence comes from Pseudomonas farris, assembly GCF_019145235.1. Lineage (GTDB taxonomy): Bacteria > Pseudomonadota > Gammaproteobacteria > Pseudomonadales > Pseudomonadaceae > Aquipseudomonas > Aquipseudomonas farris. The sequence goes on from NZ_JAHSTV010000011.1 coordinate 8,844, forward strand.
GTGCAGCAATGCCAGGGCCTTGAATTGAAGAACGGACCGCTGCGCACCAGGATTTATGAGACTCAAGCCCTTCACCACATTCCTTTGTCTTTTTGGCCTGCCGGGTTTCGCTGCAGCAGGGGAAAAGACTGTGTACGGCCTCAATGAGTACGCTTCGCTGGACGGCATCAATCTGGAAGTCGCCGCCAAACTCGACACGGGGGCGAAAACTGCTTCGTTGAGTGCCCGCGACATCAAACGTTTCAAACGCAATGGCGAATCCTGGGTGCGCTTCTATCTGGCTATCGACGCCGCGCATTCGCACCCGATCGAACGACCGCTGGCCCGTGTCAGCAAGATCAAGCGCCGGGCCGGTGACTACGACCCGGAAGAAGGCAAAAAATACACCGCCCGTCCGGTCATCGAGCTGGATATCTGCATGGGTTCGGCTTTACGCAGCATCGAAGTGAACTTGACCGACCGCAGTGCCTTCCAATACCCGCTCTTGATCGGCTCCGAAGCGCTCAAACGCTTCGATGCGCTGGTCGACCCCAGTCTTAAATACGCTGCTGGCAAACCCGCCTGCGCCACCGACGCACATACCGCAGAGTAATTCCAATGCGCTCTCTTACCCTCCATCTGAAACTGCTGATCGCCATCCTGGTGGTGCTGGGCATTTCAGTTACGGCCTATCAGATTTTCGTGCTCGGAATCCCGGTGACCGAAGACGCTACCGACGACTTGTGGAACATCGACGCCAAGGTCGAGTTCGTCGCCAACGCCAAGGATCCGATCAAGATCCAGATGTTCGTGCCGCCGCTGAGCCGCGACTACGTGAGCCTCAACGAGAGTTTCATTTCCAATAATTACGGCGTGGCGGTGAACCGTGTCGACGGTAACCGCAAGGTCACCTGGTCGGCGCGTCGGGCCAAGGGCAACCAGACTCTTTATTACCGACTGGTGCTGACCAAGCGCTACAGCGGCGAAAAATCCAAGGTCAAAGGCCCGACCTTCCGCGACAGCATCGCCGTCGAAGGCCCGGAAAAAATCGCCGCCGAAGCCCTGCTCGCGCCGATCCGCCAACACTCGGCTGACGTCGAAACCTTCATCGGCGAAGCCATCAAGCGGGTCAACAACCTCAACGACGACAACGTAAAACTGCTGCTGGCCGGCGATCCGTCCACCGTGAACAAAGCCAAAATCGTCGAACTGGTACTGTCCATCGCCCACGTGCCGGTGGAAAAGGTCCACACCATTCGCCTGGTAGCCGATCAGCCGCAAATGCCTGAACTCTGGTTGCGCAGCTTCAACGGCACTGACTGGCTGTACTTCAACCCGGAAACCGGCGAACAGGGCCTGCCCACCGACCGCTTGCTGTGGTGGACCGGCGACGAGAACCTGATCACCGTCGATGGCGGCAAAAAAGCCAACGTCACTTTCAGCCTGAACAACAGCGAAATGAACGCCATTCGCCTGGCCAAGCTGACCGACGAAAACTCCGACGCCAACTTCCTCGACTACTCGCTGTACGGCCTGCCGCTGGAAACCCAGCAGACCTTCATGATCATGGTGATGATTCCGATCGGCGTGCTGGTGATCCTGATCCTGCGCAACCTGATCGGCATTCAGACACTCGGCACCTTTACCCCGGTGCTGATCGCCCTCGCCTTCCGGGAAACCCAGCTCGGTTTCGGCATCGTGCTGTTTACGATCATCACGACGTTGGGGCTGTCGCTGCGCTCCTACCTTGAGCACTTGAAGCTACAAATGCTGCCGAGGCTATCGGTGGTGCTGACCTTCGTGGTGGTGCTGATCGCGGCTATCAGCCTGTTCAGTCACAAACTCGGCCTGGAACGCGGGTTGTCGGTGGCGCTGTTCCCGATGGTGATTCTGACCATGACCATCGAACGACTGTCGATCACCTGGGAAGAGCGCGGTGGTGGCCACGCGATGAAAGTGGCGATCGGCACGCTGTTCGCCGCTTCTTTGGCGCACCTGATCATGAGCGTGCCTGAGCTGGTGTACTTCGTGTTCACCTTCCCGGCGATTCTGCTGATCCTGGTGGGCTTCATGCTGGCCATGGGTCGCTATCGCGGTTACCGCCTGACCGAACTGGTGCGCTTCAAGGCTTTCCTCAAGAAGGCTGACGCCTGATGTTCGGTCTCTGGAAGACCTGGAAAGCCCTGGAGGCCCGGGGCATCATGGGGATCAATCGGCGCAACGCAGACTACGTGCTCAAGTACAACAAGCGCAGCCTGTACCCGATCGTCGATGACAAGATCATCACCAAGGAGCGCGCCATCGCCGCCGGCATCCACGTGCCGGAGCTGTACGGCGTGATCTCCACCGAGAAGGAAATCGACAACCTCAGCGAGATCATCGGCGGGCGTACCGATTTCGTGGTCAAGCCGGCCCAGGGCGCTGGCGGTGATGGCATTCTGGTGATCGCCGACCGCTTCGAGGGCCGCTATCGCACGGTGTCGGGCAAGATCATCAGCCACGAGGAAATCGAGCATCAGATTTCCAGCATCCTGACCGGCCTGTACTCGCTCGGCGGTCACCGTGACCGCGCGCTGATCGAATACCGAGTGACCCCGGACCAGATCTTCAAAAGCATCAGCTATGAAGGTGTGCCGGACATTCGCATAATCGTGCTGATGGGCTATCCGGTGATGGCCATGTTGCGCCTGCCGACCCGCCAGTCCGGCGGCAAGGCCAACCTGCACCAGGGCGCCATCGGCGTCGGTGTCGATCTGGCCACAGGCCTGACATTGCGCGGCACCTGGCTGAACAACATCATCAACAAACATCCGGACACCACCAACGCAGTGGACGGCGTGCAACTGCCCTACTGGGACGGTTTCATGAAGCTCGCTGCCGGCTGCTTTGAGCTGTGCGGGCTGGGTTACATCGGTGTCGACATGGTGCTCGACCAGGAGAAAGGGCCACTGATTCTTGAGCTTAACGCCCGGCCCGGGTTGAACATTCAAATCGCCAACGATTGCGGATTGACCTTGCGTACCCACGCGGTCGAAGCGCGACTGGAAGAATTACAGGCCCGCGGGATAATCGAAACAGCGCAGGAGCGCGTGGAGTTCGTTCAGGAAATGTTTGGGCATATTCCTGCGGTTGAGGGCTGATCCGAGACCAAGGTGCTGCCATCGCGAGCAGGCTCGCTCCCACAAGGACCGCGCTAACCCCTGTGGGAGCGAGCCTGCTCGCGATGGCTGACTGACAGTCACTAAAGCTCTCAATTTGCAATCCCCCGACATCCCCTCTAGGAGCAAATCCTGCAGAGGACTACAATCGCTCCCCCGCCTCGATGGCTGATCTGCCCCGCCCATGTTGACCTGTTCCGTACACCCGCTGCCCTATCGCGCCAACCCCGCCGAGTACTTCGCGGCGATTCGTCATGCCCCCGGTGCCGTGCTGCTCGACAGCGGCCGGCCTAGCGCCGAGCGTGGGCGTTATGACCTGCTCAGTGCCTGGCCGCTGGAGCAACTGGCCGTATTACCGGATGAAAGCGGCAGCCATTTCCTGCAACGCCTTCGCGACAATCTGACGCGACTCGGCGAAGCCACTGCTCCTTTCGACCTGCCTTTCGCCGGCGGGCTGATCGGTTATCTGAGCTACGACTTCGGCCGGCATCTGGAAAACCTGCCGAGTCAGGCACGGGACGATCTGCAATTGCCCGACGCACGTTTCGGGCTGTACGACTGGGCACTGATCAGCGATCACCACTTGGCCACCAGCCAACTGGTGTTCCACCCGGCGTTGATCGACAGCGAACGACAGCGGCTGATCGAACTGTTCACGCAGCCTGCACCTCAGAAGATCGAGCCTTTCAAACTGGACGGCCCGATGAGCGCCGACCTGAGCGCTGACGACTATCGACAAGCCTTCGAACGCATTCAGCAGTACATCCAGGCCGGCGACTGCTATCAGGTCAACTTCGCCCAGCGCTTTCGCGCGCAATGCCAGGGTGATCCGTGGGCCGCGTACTGCGCGCTGCGGGCGGCGTGCCCGACGCCGTTTTCCGGCTTCCAGAGCCTGCCCGACGGCGACGCCGTCCTGAGCCTGTCGCCGGAGCGCTTCGTCAAAGTCAGCGAGCGCCACGTTGAAACCCGCCCGATCAAAGGCACCCGCCCCCGCGGCCTGACAGCTGCTGAAGATGCGGCGAACGCCGCCGAACTGCTGGCCAGCCCCAAGGATCGTGCGGAAAACCTGATGATCGTCGATTTGCTTCGCAACGACCTCGGTCGCACCTGCCGCATCGGCTCGGTGCGGGTGCCGGAGTTGTTCAGCCTGGAAAGCTATCCGAACGTGCATCACCTGGTGAGCAGCGTTACTGGCGAGCTGGCGGATGACAAGGATGCGCTGGATTTGATCGCCGGCAGCTTCCCCGGCGGCTCGATTACCGGCGCACCAAAGATTCGCGCGATGCAGATCATTGATGAACTAGAGCCGACCCGTCGTGGGTTGTATTGCGGTTCATTGCTGTACCTGGACGTGCGCGGCGAGATGGACAGCTCCATCGCCATTCGCAGTTTGCTGGTCAAGGATGGGCAGGTGTGCTGCTGGGGTGGCGGCGGGATCGTCGCGGATTCGGACTGGCAGGCGGAATATCAGGAATCGATAACCAAGGTGAAGGTGTTGCTCGATACTTTGGGGGGCCTTTAAAAGCTTCGCGGGCAAACCCGCTCCCGCAGGATTTGTGTTGATCGACACATAACCTGTGGGAGCGGGCTTGCCCGCGATGGGGCCATCCCTGACGACTACAAACTCAACGCCCGATTCGAAGCCTTGATGAACTCTTGCTTCAACTCCGCAAAGCTGTGCACCGCCGGGAACTGTGGAAACTCACGAATCACATTGTCCGGCGCATGGAACAGAATCCCGGCATCCGCCTCGCCCAGCATCGTCGTGTCGTTGTAGGAATCCCCCGCCGCGATCACCCGATAGTAGAGGCTCTTGAACGCCAACACCGACTGACGCTTGGGATCTTTCTGACGCAACTGATAGCCCGTGACCCGACCGGCATCGTCGGTAATCAGACGATGGCAAAGCAAGGTTGGGAAGCCCAGTTGACGCATCAGCGGTTGGGAGAATTCGTAAAAGGTGTCCGACAGAATCACCACCTGAAAACGCTCACGCAGCCAGTCGACGAATTCGCTCGCGCCTTCCAGAGGCTTGAGCGTCGCGATCACTTCCTGGATGTCGGAAAGCTTCAGGCCGTGCTCGTCGAGAATGCGCAGACGCTGCTTCATCAACACGTCGTAGTCGGGGATGTCCCGAGTGGTGGCCCTGAGGGAGTCGATCCCGGTTTTTTCGGCAAAGGCGATCCAGATTTCCGGGACCAGCACACCTTCAAGATCCAGACAGGCAATTTCCACAAGACACTCCCATTTTGTACTGTTTATTGAGTCGAGCGAGCAAAAGGACTGCCGAACTCTAGCGACTCGCCCTCCTCTGTGCAACGCAGAGGGCGCACCAGCCGCCGCAGGATTTTGTTACCATCAGGCATATATAGAGCGCCCAGCGCCACCGACCTGTAGGAAGCCGCCCTGATGAGCCCATCGTTCGATGTCGTGGAACTCGCCACGACCTATGCCAACAAATCCGCCCAGGACATCCTGAAACTCGCGTTCGCCGAGTTCGGCGATGATCTGTGGATATCTTTCAGCGGCGCCGAGGATGTGGTGCTGGTGGACATGGCCTGGAAGCTGAACAAGAACGTCAAAGTGTTTAGTCTCGACACCGGCCGCTTGCACCCCGAGACCTACCGCTTTATCGAACAGGTGCGCGAGCACTACAAGATCGATATCGAAGTGGTATCGCCGGACTACACCAAGCTCGAACCTTTCGTGAAGGAAAAGGGCCTGTTCAGTTTCTACAAGGACGGCCATGGCGAGTGCTGCGGCATCCGCAAGATCGAGCCGTTGCGTCGCAAGCTGTCGGGCGTGACTGCGTGGGCCACCGGCCAGCGTCGGGACCAGAGCCCGGGCACCCGCAGCGCGGTCGCGGTGCTGGAAGTCGATACCGCGTTCTCCACCCCGGAACGCACTCTGTACAAATTCAATCCGCTGGCGCAAATGACCAGCGAAGAGATCTGGGGCTACATCCGCATGCTGGAGTTGCCGTACAACAGCCTGCATGAGCGCGGCTTCATCAGCATCGGCTGCGAGCCTTGCACCCGCCCGGTATTGCCGAACCAGCACGAGCGCGAAGGTCGTTGGTGGTGGGAAGAAGCCACGCAGAAAGAATGCGGGCTGCATGCCGGGAACATCATCAGCAAATCAAAAGCTTAAAAAATCACTGTCTTGGACCGCGCTATCGTTCATCGCGGGCAAGCCACGCTCCCACAGGGTTTTGTGGTCGTATCGTAATGATGTAAACGACACAAAACCTGTGGGAGCGTGGCTTGCCCGCGAAGGCCGCACCTCGGTTCTAAATCAGACTCACAGAGCACTAAACCGCTGCCCCAACCCCTGCCCCGCAAACTGCTCAATAATGAAATCGACAAACGCCCGGGTCTTGCCCGGCAGCAATTTGTGTTCGGCGTAATAGATGGAGATGTTGCCGTCGTCGACATACCAGTCAGGCAACACCCGCTGCAACGTTCCGGCATCCAGATAGCCCACGGCAAACGGCATGCTCACCAACGCAATGCCCAACCCCTGAGCCGCCGTGGCGCAGGCGGCTTCCGAATCGCTCATGGTCATCCGCGCCTTGAGCGTCAGCGGGCTGTGTTGCCGGGCGCGACTGGTCAACTGCCAGGAACGCACGCGCCCCGTCTGCGGCGAGCGTATCAAGATGCCATCGTGGTGTTTGAGGTCGTCGGGCTCGATGATCGCCTCGTGGCCCGCCAGGTACTCGGCTGAAGCCACCAACACCCGATGGGCGGGCGTCAGCTTTCGCGCCACCACACCCTGAGGCAGTTCGAATCCGCCACCAATCGCCGCATCGAAACCCTGGCCGATCAAGTCGACCTGACGGTTATCGAAATGCCAGTCCGGGTTGATCGCCGGAAAGCGCCGCAGAAACTCTCCCAGCAACGGCACGATGTACAAACGCCCGAACACCGTCCCCATACTGACCTTGAGCGTGCCTGCCGGACGTCCTTCGGCGCTGGCCAGGTTGGCCACGGCATTCTGAATCGTGTGCAGGCTGGCGCTGACTTCGCCGAGAAACAACTGGCCGGCTTCAGTCAGCGTCAGGCTGCGCGTGCTGCGCTGGAACAGCCGCACACCGAGTCGCGCCTCCAGCTTGGCGACGCTCTTGCCCACCGCCGCCGGCGTCAGGCTCAAGCGCCGCGCCGCTTCGGCGAAGCTGCCAACCTCGGCGCTACGCACGAAGCATTCGATACTGCTGAAGGTTTCCATAAGCGCCACTATAAACTTTTGGTTTACACAGACTATAGCAATGACGGTCTACCCCCAGGGTAATGCGAGGCCGATACTCGACTCCAACAACAAGGCAGCCCGCCTTGAATTTCTGGAGATCGACATGACCACTCAACACCTCAGCGGTAAAGTAGCTCTGATTCAAGGCGGTTCACGCGGCATCGGTGCTGCCATCGTCAAACGCCTGGCCGCCGAAGGCGCTACCGTCGCCTTCACTTACGTCAGCTCCACCGCCAAAGCAGAAGAGTTGCAAAACAGCATCACCAGCGCTGGCGGCAAAGCCTTGGCCATCAAGGCCGACAGCGCCGATGCCGTCGCGATTCGCAATGCCGTTAATGCCACCGTCGAAGCCTTCGGTCGCCTGGACATCCTGGTCAACAACGCAGGCGTTTTGGCCGTTGCACCACTGGAAGACTTCAAACTCGAAGACTTCGACCACACCCTGGCGATCAACGTACGCAGCGTATTCATCGCCACCCAGGAAGCGGCCAAACATATGACCGAAGGCGGTCGCATCATTAACATCGGCAGCACCAATGCCGAGCGCATGCCCTTCGCCGGTGGTGGCCCGTACGCCATGAGCAAATCGGCGCTGGTCGGCCTGACCAAAGGTTTGGCTCGGGACCTCGGCCCACGGGGTATCACCATCAACAACGTACAACCGGGCCCGGTCGACACCGACATGAACCCCGCCAGCGGTGACTTCGCTGAAAGCCTGATCCCGCTGATGGCTGTGGGTCGTTACGGCAAAGTGGAAGAAATTGCCAGCTTTGTCGCCTACCTTGTCGGCCCCGAAGCCGGCTACATCACCGGTGCCAGCCTGACCATCGACGGTGGTTTCGGCGCCTGATACAGGTCACTTGTGGGAGCGGGCTTGCTCGCGAAGGCGTCGTATCAGTCGACATTACTGTTGCCTGACACGCCCTCTTCGCGAGCAAGCCCGCTCCCACATTTATCGGCATTAAGCCCAATCGAGTGCCGGCAGGCCACATGCACTGGGCTTGAACGCCTTCAACGTACGAAGAATGCCATCGGCGTGTGCGTACTTTTCGTCGGCCATCGCCGCATCCGGGATCGCAATCGCCGTCATCCCCGCCGCTTTCGCTGCGGTGACGCCGAACGGTGAATCCTCGAACACCAGGCAATCCTCAGGCGCGACACCCAGGCGCCGTGCCGCCGTCAGGAAGATATCCGGCGCCGGTTTGGCCGCGCCCACTTCCGGGTCATCCGCGGTGACGATGAAGTCGAACAGCGCGAACCAGTCGCGGTGCAAGGTGGTTTTCTGGCCGAACGACTGACGTGAAGAACTGGTGCCCACCGCAATAGGAATGTTGTTGGCCTTCAAGTGCCGAACCAGCTCCTCTGCGCCAGGCATCGCCAGCGCCGTCGGAAAACGCTCGCGCATCAGCGGTTCGCGGATCACCAGAAACTCTTCGGCTGTAATCGGCAGGTCCAGCGCCTCGACCACATAGCGCGCCAGATCACCCGCGCCACGACCGATGATGTTCTGTTTGACGCTCCAGTCGAAGGTCCGACCATAACGTCCGGCAATGATGGACGTGACCTCGGTGTAAATGCCCTCGGTGTCCAGCAACAAGCCGTCCATGTCGAAAATCACGGCCTTGATCGGGCCGAACTCATCCAAGGGTGCATTCATCGCATCTGATCCGTTTTCTCATGACATCCCAGGAGCGGCTAAGGCACGACCGGATCCGTGATGGATTAAAGGGTTCAGCAGCATAGCGAGCGCGGTTGGCAGAGAGCAACGGGCAATGCCTGGGGGATACAAAAAACTGTGTCGAGACGCCCGCGATGATTTAGCGACTTGCCCTACACCAAACACCTCCTTTCCCGACTTCTTTCCTCGTTGATCCCCCGCAAAGTCTTGCGCTCCAGATTAATCAGCGCGAGGGACTGCGAATGTTCGAACCTGACAAGGTCCTGGCCTTGAACAATGCCATCGGCCTGCTGGTGGTCGCCACCATGAACCCCGAGCAGCCGGACGTCGAAGCGCTGCTCGGTGATTTTCGACTTTGCCTCAACGACTACGACGCCTGGGCGGAAAACTTCTGGACCGGTGGGGCGCTGAACGTCGAGCAGGTATTCAAAGTCGGCAATGAAGTCCGGCTCAGCGCACCGAAGGACTCCACCGCCCCTGTCAGTTCGACGCTCGCCATGTGCCCCGCCAGCGGTCCGTTGACCCTGGTGCACCTGTTTGAGACCGCGCGTTTCGTGCCGATCGGCAATACGCCGGTGATGCTCGAACCGGTTATCTCGCAGCGTAATGGTGAACTGACGTTCGGTGAGCCCGTCCACGAAACCATTGGCCCCAGCGGCATCCTCGAAATCCCCGACTGCTGGCGCGGCCAGCGCTATCGCATCACCTTCTTTCCCAATGTTTGCGCTGAGCACGTCAAAGCACTCTATGCCTCTTATCAGGACGTGATCGGCGAGCTGGAAGGCTGGTTGCGTAACGAATGGACGAGCGAATTCAAGCCTTTATGGGCAGGTTTTTCCGAGGCTGGGTTCACCCAGCGCTACGGCATGCTGCAACAGGCCGACTGGCGCGGCTTCGAGCGTTCGCTGCACGGTTTGTGGGATGACGTGAAGCAGGTCTACGCCCTGCTGGCAGACCTGCAAACCAACAGCGAAAAACTCCTTGAGTACCTGACCCTGGGCGAGCTTGAGACGCTGCTGAACGCCTCGGCTGAAGCCATCGCCAATGTGTTGCTGATGTTGAGCGATGAGCCGTTGATGTTCATCCATCTCGCGGCCTTTACCAGTTGGCTGAGGATGTTGCCGCCGCAGTACATCGCCGAAGTCGTGGCGCAAATTCGTACAGAACTATTGATCAGTTTCCTGCTGGTACGCCTCACCGGCCCTACGGGCCTGAAGCTCGGCATGAGCGCCAGAGTATTGGACAAGATCAAGTCCCAGCAGGCTCGGCAGTGGTTGGCGGGGGCCAGTTTGCGGCTGGCCGAACTGACGGCCAAATCTGACCTGACAGCCCACGCTGGCGCACTCAAACCGCTCGTGGTCAACGCGCGCAATGCACCACTGAAACCGGCACCATCGGTTCCGCTGCAGATCAGCGCCGGCGACTCACCGGTTGTGCGGGTGAACAATCCGGTTGCCATTGCTCGCGACAAATCCGACGCCATGACCCGGCTGGGGCGACACGAACCTCACGACGATGCATCGAGTCAGGCGAAAACCCCTAACGGCGACAGTGCAGATGCGGCGGATAGGACCGCGACCAACGGCTGTCCGGTGTCGATGGTCAGCGGCGAAGAACTGCTGACCCTGACCGACGGTTCGCTGGATGGGCTGATGCCGTTTGCCTTCACCCGGTTGTACCGAACCAGCGCGGTGGAGATCGATTGCGGGCTGGGTTGGGGCTGGAGCCATTCGCTGGCGCATCGGTTGGAGCTGGGCGATGAACAGGTCGTCTGGATCGACCACGAAAACCGTCGTACGACGTTTCCGCTACCGAGCGTCGAGCGCCCGGTGATCCACAACAGCCTGTCGCGGGCGGCGATTTATCTCGGCGATGCCCCCGAAGAATTGATCCTCGTCCAGGCCGGCGATGACGCACGTTTCTATCACTTTCATAACGGTCGTCTCACGGCGATCAGCGACGCTTACGACAACCGACTGCGCATCACCCGCGACCGTCAGGATCGCATTCAACGCCTCGATAACGGCGCCGGTCGTTCGCTGCTGTTTTGCTACGAACGCAGGCACCTCGTCGCCATTGAATATCAGTCGTTTCATCCCACCGATGCCGTGGGTGAAGCCTGGCATACAGAGCAAACGCTGGTTTTCTATCGCTATGACGCCCGCCAACGCTTGATCGAAGCAACCAACGCCGCGGGTGAAAGCGAGCGCTACGACTACGACGACCAGCATGTGATTCTGCAGCGGCAACTGGCCGGTGGCGCGAGTTTCTTCTGGGAATGGGAACGCTCTGGCAAGTCGGCGCGCTGTGTGCGGCATTGGGCATCGTTTGCGCAGATGGACACGCGTTATGTCTGGGATGACCAGGGCAGCGTGACCGTCCAGAACATCGATGGCAGCCAAGAGGTTTACGTCCACGACGACCGGGCGCGGCTGGTGCGCAAGGTTGAACTGAACGGTGGCGAACACCTCAAGGCCTATGACGAGCAGGGCCGCTTGGTGGCCGAGCAGGATCCGCTCGGGGCTGTCACCGAATACCGCTACGACGAAGTCGGAAGGTTGGTGGCGCTGATTCCGCCGGAAGACGAGCCAACATCCTACGAATACCGCAACGGTTTCCTGCATGCGCGCTATCGCGGCAAAGCGGTGTGGAAATATCGGCGCAATGCACAGGGGGATGTCACCGAAGCGACCGATCCCGACGGCCAGGTCACTCATTACCACTACGACCCTCAGGGACGTTTGCTGTCGATCCGCTACCCGGACACCAGCCGACATGTCTTCATCCGGAACGGGCTGGGACAACTACTCGAAGAGACCTTGCCGGACGGTGGCCAGCGGCGCTTTTCCTACGACGCGCTAGGCCGGCAGACGACCCGTCAGGACGAACACAGTGCGCTCACCCAGTACCAATGGGATGCCGTCGGCCGACTGGTTCAGACGACTTTGCCTACCGGGGCCAGCCGCGCCTTTAGTTACAACGCCTACGGCAAGATTACCGCCGAACGCGATGAGCTGGGCCGCGTCACTCGCTATGAATACGCCGACGATTTGCACCTGGTCAGCCGCCGGATCAACCCAGACGGCACCCAGCTCAAATATCGCTACGACAACGCGCAGCTGCTGCTCACGGAAATCGAAAACGAATCCGGTGAAAAGTATCGCCTGGACTACACGCCCAGCGGCCTGATCCGACAGGAAACCGGCTTCGACGGCCGCCGCACCGCTTACAGCTACGACCTCAACGGCCACCTGCTGGAGAAAGCCGAGTTCGGCGACGACGGCTCGCAGCTGATCACCGGCTATCAGCGGGACTCGGCTGGACGTCTGTTGGTCAAGACCCTGCCCGATGGCGTCAAGGTCAAGTACCGCTACGACCGCCTCGGCCGACTGACCAGTGTCGACGATGGCCACGATCATCCGCTGGAATTCGACTACGACCAGCAGGACCGCCTGATCACCGAGCATCAGGGCTGGGGCACGCTACGTTATGCCTACGACGCCTGTGGCCAACTCAAGCGCCTGCGCCTGCCGGACAACAGCAAACTCGATTATCACCACGCCAAGGGCGGCGCGCTGACGGCCATTGACCTCAACGGCACACGCCTCACCACGCACCAGTTTGCCTTCGGTCGCGAACAAACCCGCCAACAGGGTCTGCTGCTCAGCGAATACACCTACGACGACCAGGGCGGCCTGAAAGCCCATGCCGTTAGCCAATATCAACATCCGCTGTACCGTCGCGACTATGCCTACAGCGCCAACGGCAATCTCGACCATATCGCCGATACCCGCCACGGCCAGCGCAGCTACCAGTACGACTCGCTCGACCGCCTGACCCGCGTCCGCCATTCCCGTGACCAATCGCCGGAAAGCTTCGCCCACGACCCAGCGGGCAACCTGCTGATGCAGGATCGCCCTGGCGTTGCGAAGGTGCTGGGTAATCGCCTGCTGATGCAAGGCGACCGGCATTACGACTACGACGCCTTCGGCAACCTGATTCGCGAACGCCGCGGCACCGCGCAAAAACTCGTCACCGAATACCGCTACGACTGCCAGCACCGGTTGATCGGCGCCACCCTGCCCAACGGTAGCCAAGCCACTTACCGCTACGACGCCTTCGGCCGCCGTATCAGCAAATCCGTCGATGGCAAAGCCACCGAGTTCTTCTGGCAAGGCGACCACCTCGTCGCCGAACACAGCCAGGATTACCATCGAAGCTACATCTACGAACCCGGCACCTTCCGCCCGCTGGCCATGCTCGACGGCAAAGGCCCGCGCCAGGCCTGCCCGTTCTACTACCAACTCGACCACCTCGGCACACCGCAAGAACTCACCGACTACAGCGGCGACATCATCTGGGCCGCCCGATACACCGCCTATGGCCGCCTCACCCGCCTCAACCGCGACACCCACCAGGTCCTCGATCAACCGCTGCGCTTTCAAGGGCAGTATTTCGACGCGGAAACCGGCCTGCACTACAACCGGCATCGCTACTACAATCCGGATGTCGGACGGTACCTGACGCCGGACCCGAGCAAGTTGGTGGGTGGGTTAAACGGCTATCAGTACACGCGCAATCCGGTGGGTTGGGTTGATCCGTTGGGGTTGAGTGATTGTCCTGGAGGCGATGGATGTAAGAAGCCGTCGTTTGGGGATGAGGATCCGGCGGGTAAGGTGGGGGTTGATGAGGGGGAGCCCGGCCCCCCAAATCCAAAACAAGAGAACTATTATTTGTACCGTGGTGACGACCGAGAACCATGGGAAATTTTTGAGGCAGGATTTGAACCCTTGGGAGAAAGTACAGATCTGTTTTTGCATGCATCAGATAACAGAAGCCCTCCCAGTTACTTTGTCAGCACTACGACAAACGAAAAAGAGGCAAAAAAGTTTGCCACAGGGTACGGTCTTGCCGACGGCTATATATATGTGCTGAAAAACATTCGCGGTATCGATGTAAATAAAGAACTGGGCATGATGTCACCACATCGGCGTGAGGTTGAAATAGCGTTCCCAGGAGGAATAAAAAATCACGACATCGTGGGCGTCACCCCCGTCTACGATGATGGTAGCTATAAGGGCTACTCAATACCCAACCCTTTCAGGAAGTAACCATGAAAACAATAGAAATTTTAATAAACAATCATGGAGTCATAGAAAGGGCCACAATCGAATGCGACAGAAAAAAACCGACACTCACATTCACGATGCAAAGTGGTTTAAAAAAAATTTATACAGCCTATGACCTTTACGTATGCTTTGGCATGTTAAGAGCCGACTATCCTGAGATAAAATTTCTGTGCAAAGGAGCCAAATTAAATGTTCACCCTTCACGAATGTCGTCCCAAATGTCTAGCGGCTTAGTCGCATACGAACTTAAACTTGGAAAACCTAGCGAAGAAGAGGACATAGTACGAATTTTCGACTACGAAGACAAAAATATTACTAGCAACATTGAAGAGCAAAAAACCTTCTATAAAAACTGGATCGAGTCATTAATTATTACAACGCAAAAAAAAACCTGAAGATAATACTCAATAAAACAACCAACAATATAGAATCATGAACTCACGCAACACGCTCATCGAGCAAATGCGTCAAGCATAAGTGACGCCTGTGAAAAACATCTAAAGCCCAGCTCGATGCTGGGCTCAGTTCCACATTAAACACTGACTTAGCCGCCAGAACCGCCAGTTTTACCTCCACTTCCTACTCCTCCACCGCTCTCATCAATCTCAAAATCACCTGACTCTCCAGACCCACCTCCAGAACCACTCTCCATCGAACCTCCCTCGCTCATCGACCCACTTCCCTCCCCCGGGCTGGTGCTACTCCCGCTGGCATCGCCGCCATTCCCACCACCAATGGTGTCCGGTGGCGGCGTCTTCCCGTCCGAGGAACCCGCATTCATTTCCGAGTAAGGTGGCATCCCGCCCTTGTCGACCGGCGCATCGCGGCCGGAAGATTGAGCTAACGCCGACAATGAACTGATCGACAATAAGCCGACCACCGTCAAGGTCGTCAGTTTTGACCTGATCATGGCGCACCTCCATTAAAGAGTGCTTTACCTGATGTCTGGCAGCGGTCGCTTTTTTAAGGTGCCGCACAATCGACGAGCGGCGATGGATCGCTGCGCAGGCTTCAGCTCGGTTCTCCCGATAGATCGTCACCGGCAATGTCCGGGTCATCGGGGTTGGCTTCCACATCCCCGCGCTCCACATCATCGGTATCGGTGGGCACCTGCTCCACGCCGGTGTCGTCATCGTCGGGCGGGCGCTGATCGCGACTCAGGGAGTCGGTGGGTGAAGGTAGCGGATACTCGGGGGTATCGTCGTCGATATCAGAGTCTTTTGGATCAGCGTTCATAACGCACCTCTCAATGGACCTGAAAAGCAGATCCTGACATTTCGAGGACAACACGATAGGCGCGGTTCGATCAGAGGGACGATCGGTCGGCCCGACCACAACCCCCTGTCACTCGTCGTCTTCCTCATCGTATTCGTCGTACTCGATATTGCCCACATCGCCTGCGTCATCGGCATCGTTGAGCGGCACCGTGGCGTCGTCCATCAGAGACCCCGGATCTTCGTTGCCAGGATCGTTGATCGGACCTTCATCTTCCATGCCTTCGGTTTCCGGAGTCATGACATGCCTCGCAACGTTCAGGGGTGTATGACGTTCGAGGCGTCCTACGGGCAAACGTTCCTGAGTCCTACTGACAGAAACGAAAAACCCGGCGCTGGGCCGGGTTTCTACTCTAACTCGATATCGAGTTAGCGATGCTTGTACTTATTTTTATGCTTGTGTTTGTGTTTGCCACCGCCGGAGTGCGAGCTGCCGCTGTCATTACCCAGGTTACTGCCCACCGCGCCACCGGCTGCACCACCCACGCCAGCGCCAATGGTCGAACCGGTGGAGCCGCCCAAACTATTGCCAATCACTGAGCCGCCCGCCGCGCCGATACCGCCGCCAACGGCTGCTTCTGTGCGGCTGCCCTTGCGCGCACCGACCGCGCTGCCTGCCGCACCGCCGACGCCAGCGCCAACCGCTGCTCCCGTGCTACCGCCTAGTTGACCGCCGACCACGTTACCTAACGCGCCGCCAAGACCACCGCCCACTGCAGCGGTGCCGTCGCCGGCAGCCATCGCACCCTGAGCAACCAAAAGTCCCAAAACCACCGTGGACAATGTCAAACGCATGATATGAACCTCTAATTTCCGCATCGGGGGAAGATCGTGCCGCGGATAGGCCTCAGCCTGGCATCTGCGTCTGTTGAACAGCAAATCAGATACCGACTGTAAGAGATTTGAGCCATATACGGGAGAAACGTTCCAAAACGAAAAAGCCCGGCATCGAGCCGGGCTTTTTCAGCGGATCATTAAGATCAGTGGCGCTTTTTGGACAGATTGCTGCCCACGCCGCCGCCCAATGCACCACCCAGGCCGGCACCGATGGTGGAACCTGTCTTGCCGCCCAGGCTGTTGCCGATCACCGAACCGCCCGCCGCGCCTACCCCGCCGCCAATAGCCGCTTTGGTGCGGCTGCCTTTGCGTGCTGCAACAGCACTGCCGGCTGCGCCCGCTACACCAGCACCAATTGCTGCACCTGTGCTGCCGCCCATTTTCTGACCGACCACATTACCCAGCGCGCCACCCAGACCACCACCGAGCGCAGCGGTGCCATCACCGGCAGCCATCGCACCTTGAGCAACCAAAAGGCCCAAAACCAGAGCAGGCAGTGTCAAACGCATAACGAGAACCTCAAAAAAGGGGGAAACCGAAAGGCCGGAGATTGAATGCTTTAGAGGAGGCAAAGTCCAGACACAAACACGGATCAACCTCGTCATTAGCGACGGTTGGACAGCATTTATGGAAAAGGTTTTATGACAGGCAAAAAAAAGCCCGCTGGGGAGACGGGCCAGGGTACTGCTTTCTAACGGATGAGCTGAGACTACGTAGGCAGGTGTGAAAAGTTTGTGAAAAAAAAACTAGCGCTCGCAAAGTTTGTAGGACGTTTTCCCGCATTGCCGCCAAGCCACGCTTTCTACCCTTCAAAAACAAGAAACCCCGCTCAATGGCGGGGCTCGTACGAGTCACTGTTTACTTCCTGGAAGGCGCACCCAGCTTGGGCATGAATTTCGACTTCGGCCCTCGAGTTCGAGGCACTGTAGATTTGATTTTGTTGATTTTGATACGGTCTTCACCAAAGCTCGGCACATAGTCCGTCTGACCACACTGCACGCAATTATTGATTGGAAACTCCGCCCCGTCGTCTTCGATATACGGCTCAGTCATATCTTCGCTCCTATCAACGGGTCGATACCGGCAAGCCCTATTTGCCTGAAAAATATCGACCACCCAGGATTTTGAGACTAGTCGGTCATTCCCGGACTTGTGATTCAGATTGTTACGTGCCGACGAATGGCCAGCGCTTGCTTCCTACAAAACCAAATGACGAATAAACAAAACGAGCACGCTCTGGCGCGGCACCCTCATGATTTTTTCACACTGACTTACCGCAGTTTGACCGCCGTCCCGGTCACAAACACCACCACCATTCCACCCTTGCCGGCCGGCATGCTGATCTCATAATCGAGCCCTACCACTGCATCCGCCTGAAGCGCCCGCGCCCGCTCCTTGATCTCGTCGGTCGCCTGAATTCGCGCATCCTTCAATGCCCGCTCCAATGTCTGGGACCGCCCGCCGAAAAAATCCCGCATACCGGCGAACAGATCACGGATCACGTTAACGCCTTGCACCGACTCAGCGCTGACGATGTCCAGGTAAGCGGTGATTTGCCGACCTTCGATGGTGTGGGTTGTGGTGGTGATCATGAAATGTCCTTGTTCAGAGCTGTCGTCGATAGGGTGAAACGACGGGGAAAACGGCGCGAGAATTGAGTATAGAGATCGATTACCGTCGAGGGGTTGGCAGTCTAACAGGAGGGCGGAATACGCCTGAAACACGGCTTTGGGGGCAGCTTGAAAAGGTCGTACCCGAAAAGCAGTTAATTCCTACATATCGTTCGGATCTTGCCGGCCTCGGCGTTCAGCTTGCGCTGTTCAGCGATCAGTTTGACGATCTCTACATGAACCTTTTCCAGCTCTGCCTGTTTCATGGTCATTGAATCTGTATCCCATCGGCTGCGGAGATACCAGGGCATCATGACTGGCTTGAAACATATTAAGCTTCAAGCCAGTGCAACAGATCCATTAGCCTAAGTAGACATCACTAGTGCCCTGCATTTTTTTCTCTCTTTCTATCCGTGCTGCCTTCTCCTCCTCGCTCTCAGGCAGGTAGATTTTGTCGCTGGCTTCTGGTGTTAGGGACATAGCAAGTATCACCATCAGGGAAACCATAAACGTGCCTACAGCAAGCCGGATCAAAGCGCTGATCCAAAAACCTGGGCTAGCATCCAGCAATGTGGCCGCGGTTTGAGTGAGCGTCAACACTTGACCGGTCCCCAAGATCAGATAGTTGATTGCGAAACTGAGCACTAGCCCAAAGCCGATGTTCATGTTGGTTTCGTGATCTCTTTTTTGATCATCCTGTTTGTCGAGCAGTTCTATAATTAGTTTGTCTCTTTCAATGAGCGCTTTTTTACGCATGCTAGACGGATAGCGATAGTCGTGATTAATTTGGTTATCCCTGCTCGGGAATCGCCACTTAATCCATGTTGTCGCTGCAAGTAAAACCTGACGCAACACAGGAAAAAGAAGGGCCATCAAAAATGCAAAAATGCCTAGGAAAACCAAAGCTCCAGCTGCATTGACCTCTGGAGCGCTCAAACTACCAAAAGACTGCAGCAGATTCTTTTTGTAAAAGATCATCAGGCATGAGTCCAGTGCCAGCAGGAAGGAGATCAACAGCATAAAGTGCCGAAATTCAACTGCTTTATCGATGAAAGTCGTGCTAGTAGTGATGACTTTGCTAATGCTATTGCTGGAGTCGGCCATGAATGTCCTTGGATTGACTAAGTGATGGGAGGTCATGTCAGTATCACAGCCATCGATGTGAATAAAATACGTGTCTTTTTGAATTCAAGCCTGTTCAATCTTCCCATGGATTTCGATCAGATCAGGTATGTGACTAAGGCAATGGGCTGTGAAAAACTCGCGAGCCTTATTGATGCGATACCTATTGAAAAGACAATGCAGTGCTTGCTCAAGCTTCGAGTAGTTAGTGGTCTCCCATTGAGAAATGACTCGAAAACGGAAGGGCACTCCAGTTGTGTAAAGTTGAGCGATTCGCTTGTCCACAGAGCCTGTGGTAATGCCTATCTTGATGATCTCAATGCCATCGGCCATGTATAAATTGGTTCCGAGGACATATAAGGTACCGACATCGTCAGCTAGCTTTTCAAGGTTCTCACCCTCGATGAAATCTTCCGCGTCCTGCTCGATAGGCTCAGCATCTGATTCTAACGACATTCGATGAGGCTTCTGAGACTTGTCCGCAAAAATATCCCTGGCGCTGCGGCAGGCGATGTATATCTGCGCCAGAACCGCGTGATCAACATCCTTGTAATTTCCGTTCTGCACATTCCGTAGATGCGACTCGGTACCGTAGTACGCAGGGTAACGCACCTTTATGTTCTCTCTGATTTCTTGAGGCATCATACCTGCGGGGCGACCTCGCAGAATTGTGCGTACCGCATCGGTGAAGCTAAGTTCGGGTTGCATCAACGTCACCTGTTTTCGTCAAGAGCAGAGGCAAACCGGTGGTTAGGTCATTGGTGGAAAGACCTAGACAGTGTCAAACCTACAGCCGGAACCCATCGCCATTAGTAATCAAGAAAAGCACCTTTCGATAAAGCTAGCACGGGGCAAAAAAAGTAGCTCATGGCCCCATATTCCCATATGGCTCTTTTTCAGACACCAAAAACCGCAAATAACCGACTTTCTCTAGGAAAATCAGTGATTTGCGTGTTTCAAATGTGGCAATGAAGGAGAGACCCGAACCGGGTTACGAAGACTCGACGGTCGACGCGGAGGTTCGGCTGCTGGAGCCGGCGTGGGATGAGTTGCTCAAGATTGATGCGAGCAATCAGAACAAGAAGGTGGAGACGGTTGATATCGTTGAGCGGGACAATAAGACGGTGCGGCAGCACAAACTGCATTTTGTTTTCCTGAATAGCAAAAGCGGGTTGCCGCATGTGAGCGACTTTGTTGTCCGGGATCGGTTTTTAAAGGCGCACTTGAACGCGGCTGGGGTTCGGTATTGGGGCCGAGGCAATGTCGGCATACTTACGCCAGTCAGTTGCTGATCACGGGCGTGGCTTCAATCGATGGGATTGCTGAGCAGATGGGGCATACGACAGGGAATATGATCCGGCAGCATTATGGGACGTGGATTAATGAGGATGGACCGGATGTCGTTGGGATACTGCAGCTTGCCCGCAATCTGTAGATAATTGCTCATGTGAAGCAGGACGAAAAGGTATGATAGCAATTTGACATGGAACGCAATGTAGTGATGACCCGAGATAATTTTCTGTTCAAAGACTCGTCGAGAATTTACAAACAGGCCAACGAACTAGCCCGCGGTTTGCGCTGCAGTATTTCGGGGGATTCTGAATGGTTCTCTGACGCTGCTCAATTGCTAGCGTCGCATGGTTTGCTTGCACTGCAGAATGACGAGCAATGGCTGAGAGCCATCGAGTACACCAAGCAACGCTTAGATTCCATTGCCTGCACAATTGACACAAGAATTGCGATTCCTGCACTGTTGGAGGCGGTGGACGATTTCTACTATCGCGACACCAATTGGAAGAAAGAGGTACCAATTTGCGGCTCCGCGATGAAAACATCCATAGCGATGATCTGGCCAAACCGTCAGGCACAGACTGCTGTTGATAAAAGTGCTGCTCAACTGCAGAAACTCGTTTTCGCAGCCATGGCTTGGGAGCAGTTAGTCGCGAGTTATGAACATCACAAAGTGTTTAGATTTGAGTCCGTTGAATTCCATCCCCGCGGGTTTTCGCACTCCAGTGAAAGATACAAGGTGTTACTGGCACAATGGAATGCAATGGCTTCACCTTACGGAGAGACACAAAGAACTCTAGAGCATTCTAAGTCAGTCATTTTTGAGAATCCCCGCGCATTTTCCGATGCCGTTACGCGTGTGCTGGAAGGGGAGAAGTCAAGCGATATCGAGTTATTTGCCGGTACAGTATTCGCCCAGGCGGGAGAAAAACCGGCCTTCTGGTTGGGACTTAAAGCCAGGCTTACCGTGCTTCAATTTGCGCTGCAGTTCAAGTTGGCTGGGGCCGAGGTTTACAGCGGCGTAGTGCTCTTCGAGGAATTTGCGGCCGAAATCACCGGTTTTGGTCTTCAAGTAGCCTCGGTGCAAGCAAGTGTGGAGGCCTGCTTCTGGCAAGCAGATTGGTATCCTAAACGTCGCATGAAAGATTTCCCGTCGAACATGTTGGTTGAAAGACCTGTACTACGCATCGACAACAAGACCTTCGCCACGACGGTTTTGACAATTATCGATTCGATCAACTGCTTTGTTGAGAACTCGGTTTTTGATTGCGCGGATTATGGGGGCTCACCAGTACATCCATCTGCTTTTCAGATGCATATCTCGCAGCCGTTTGAACAAGCGGCCGTGGACCTTTGCCTAAAAATAGGATGGAAGGCCGGTGTAGTCAGCGATAAAGGATACTGGGCGGCCGGCAATTGTCAGTTGGTTCATCCGAACGGTAAAAAGGTGCCTGGAGAGATCGATGTGCTGGCGTTGCATCCCTCCGGATTGCTCGCGCTGATACTTGAATGCAAGGTGCTTACACAGCCTTTTTCAAAGAGCAAACTAACTAATGTTGTTGGCAAACTTGGTCCGGACGACCAAGAGAATTTTCACTCGAAACTGGAACGAAAGGTCAATTGGCTATCGGACGTACCGGCTCTGAAGGGAGCTGAGGTGGTAGGGGCTTTGCTGGTCGACCAAGGAAGCTTTCTTGGCAGGGGTGCACCGCACCCGGTAGTCGATCTTGAGCAACTGACTGATTTGCTCGAGTTTTTCAATAAACAAATTAACTCAGATATCGGCGAGTAAGGACATGGATAGCATCTACACAACGAAACGCCCCACCATTCCGGCAGAGGTTGCCAGAGCAATAAAAGTTGAAAGCGGCCATTGCTGCGCAATAAATCAGTGCTCTGAGCATACTTACCTAGAAATTCACCATATCGATCACAATCGTGAAAATAACGATCCAAGCAACCTCGTCCTTCTTTGCGACAAGCATCATAAGATGGCGCATGCAGATATCATTGATCGAAAGGCATTGAGGCTTTACAAAGAATTGCTTGCCGCTGCAATCTTGAACCCTGTGCCAGAGCATTTGCTGGATTTGGCCCCGGGTATCAAAATTGTTGATTTGTATGAAGTAGAACGCTGTAGCGGCGAAGACGATGAATACATCACCACCCTAGAGCTAAAGCTGGTCAATCGCGGTACGCAAGTCACTTATATAAAAGAGGTTAGGGCAACCACGCTCAAGCACTGGGAGACGTTGACTAATCACCACCATAGACTTGTACCTATCTCGGCAACGTACGACCTGAAGATATGCAAAGAGGTAGGGTCAGTTTCCCGCGTAAAGGTCCACCACGAAGTGAAGCCTCAGGAGACGGAGCGAGTAGCGTTCCGCCTGGAGACTGACTATGACTCAGATCCTAACGGGTTATCTCTTTTCTTGATCAAACTTGAGGTTCTCCACGACGAGACCAGTAGCGTCGTGATCGCGCCACTCATCATAGTGAACATCCGTCCTCGCTTTGCAAGCGCAGGGTCTTACTTCCCTGGCTATCAACTCGGGACCATCTCTCAAAACAAAGCTGTCGCTTCAGAAGTGCTGTGCCTCGCGGACAATGGCACCCTTGTCAGCCAAGACGTAATCAATGCTCTTGAATCTTGGAAAAATGCTCCTGAGGAAAGCGAGTATTTTGCTGGCGCACGTTGAGGTCTCACGAGCTCGACTAGGGTAGTCGGATAGGGGGTAGAAAAGCCCCCTTATTCCCATACCGTTCCCATACCGCCCTTTTTCAGACGCCAAAAACCACAAACCCCCGACTTTCTCTAGGAAAATCAGGGGTTTGCGTTTACTGAATATGGCGGTGAAGGAGTCCGCTATTTTAGTGTTTTTAGAAGTCCAGCGACTTTTAAGGTTTCTTATAAAACTTCTATAAAAACAGATGATTGAGTGATTTTTTTCTTTGGTGTTCCAAGCGTGGCTACATGAAGCCAGGGTCCAAGGTATGGGCTGGAGTATGGGCCGGAGTTCATTTAGATTGAGTCATCAGCCTTTCAAATAGGAGGTGATTGATGGCATCCCTGACGACGAAAACGGTAGAGAAAATAGTCAGATCCGGGTTACCTGGAATGACCAATGATGGTGACGGCCTCTACTTGAAAGTCGGCCGTACCGGTGGCGCAAGTTGGATCTTCCGCTACAAGCTTGCTGGCAAGAGCCGAGACATGGGGCTGGGCGGGCACCCCGAAGTAAGCCTTGCGGTAGCTCGTGAGAAAGCAGCAGAAGCCAGAAAGCTGAGCAAATCAGGCGTCGATCCTCTTACCACTCGGGATGAGGAGATGGAACGGCAACGACTGGAAATAGAAGCCGAGCGTTTAGCTCAGGATGCAGCCAGGGCCAAAGCAACCACTTTCAAAGAGGTTGCACTCGACTACATCGCTGCCCACAGGACGGGCTGGAAAAATGCCAAGCATGCTCAGCAGTGGGAGAACACTCTGGCTACTTATGCATTCAAGGTCATAGGCGATCTTCCGACGCAGGAAATAGGCATTGAGCATGTGTTGAAAATCCTCAAGCCGATTTGGACAGCAATACCCGAAACTGCCAGCCGCTTGCGAAACCGAATCGAACTGGTACTCGATGCAGCAAAGGCCAGAGGGCTACGCGATGGAGAAAACCCCGCTCGATGGCGTGGACACCTGGACAAACTGCTACCACCTCGCTCAAAAGTGCGTGCTGTGAAGCATCACGCAGCAATGTCATGGACAGAGCTTCCCGCCTTTATGGCGCCCCTTGAGAAAGCAGATGATCTTAGCTCTAAAGCATTGCGATTTACCATCCTGACTGCCTGCCGAACCAGTGAGGTGCTTGAGTCGACGTGGGCAGAGATTGATGTGCCAGCAAGGGTATGGACCATTCCTGCGCTGAGGATGAAAGCAGGTAAGGAACACCGGGTGCCTCTATCAAAAGCGGCATTGGATTTACTCACAGGGCTTCCTCGTGTTGAAGGAAACAATCACCTATTTGCGGGGGCTCGCAAAAAGCGTCCTCTGAGCAATATGGCGATGTTGATGGCATTGCGTCGGATGAAGCGGGACGATCTCACGACGCATGGATTCCGCTCGACTTTCAGGGATTGGGCTAGTGAAGTTACTCACCATCCTCGAGAGGTCTGTGAGCAGGCGCTCGCGCATACAGTAGAGAATGCGGTAGAGGCGGCTTATCGACGTGGCGATCTTTTTGAAAAGCGGCGAATATTGATGGAGGATTGGGCGCGATATGCCTCCGGGCATCCGGTAGCAAATACTGTTGAATGAGGAGCGAGATGTTCAAGCCATCATCTCACCTCGTTTATCGAGTGGAGGATGGCGACACCGGCGACAACCCGCGTGGTGCTTGGCCTGCAGCGTGGCGACAGATGTGGCGCCTGTCGCCGTTGCAAGCCTCGCTCTTGGGGCTTTTTCGGCCAAGCCCACGAGGACGGGAAGGCTCCGCATTGTTGCGTCGTATGGTTAAGCCCACAGTTATTCGCAGCCACTCGTAGAGTTTGATTTGGGTGCTAGAGCGACCACAAGGCGGAAGCGTCGAGTAACCTGGTCTTTTCAACGACGCTTCGCCTTCGCCAGCTCAGCGATCAGAAAATCCCTGAACGCAGAAACCGCCGCCGGTAAATTGCGTCCAGCCATGCTTTGCAGTTCGATGCGCCGTGCCTGCATGCCTTCATCCAGGATCGGCAAGCATTGCAGCTGCTTGTCCGCTACCTGTTTGTGCAAGGTCATTTCGCTGGCCAGGCTAATCACACCTTCTTCGCGGACGAAGCTATAGAGTGCGGCAACGTAATTAGTGGTCAACACCGGGTCGAACAACAACCCCTGTACACCGCAACAGATGTCGAACAGTTGCCGTATCGTGGTGTCGGCCTTCGGTAACGCTATGGGCCAGGGTTGCAACTCGGCGAGGCTGACCGCTTCACGCCCGGCCAAGGGGTGAGAATTGGAGACCACGGCAAAAATCGCCCCGCTCAGGACATGTTCGACCTTGATTTCCTTTTGCGGCATCAGGCTGAAGGTCATCGCCAGATCGGCTTCCCCAGAACGAACCTTCTCAGTCGCTTCCGCAGGCGCACAGACCTCCAATGTGAAATGAATGCCCTGATACTCACGCCTGAACGCGCTAATGCTCCTGGGCATGTATTCCAGTGCAAATCCTTCCGAGCAGGCAACATGCACATGACCCCGTTGCAAGCCATGCAGCTCGGTAATTTCCAGCACCACCTGCTCGGCCTCAAGCTGCGACTTGCGCGCATAAGCCGCCAGTCGCGCCCCCGCCTCGCTGAGCACCATGCCACGGGCACGACGCTCAAACAGGCTGGCATCCAGGGCCAACTCAAGCTTGGAGATTTGTCGGCTCACCGCTGACGCCGCGACATTCAGCCGTACCGAGGCTTCGCTGATCGATCCGCATCGCGCTACTTCCAGAAAATAGCGCAGAGCCGTGGACTGCACACCATACAGCTGCATCGGCGCCCCCAAGGATTGCCTTTTCGGCAACGGAAGTATCGAAATATTATTCTTGTGGCATTGATAGCCTTTCCCTACATTCGTGTCCAGACCAAAAAAACATTACCTGACCTATTCATCCTCCTTTACGCATTTGCGATTCGCTGCCCTTTGATTCAACCACTCTCGCCAACGGAGACGACGGCATGGGCATCAAAGGTTTCGCCTGCAGTATTGCGCTGATGGGCCTCATCAGCAGTTTTCCGGCTCACGCCGGTAAAGCCAACGACACCCTGGTTTACGCTTCCGACAGCGAGCCTGAAAACATCAGCCCCTATCACAACGATTTACGCGAAGGTGTGATTCTCGGCCGGCTGATCTGGGACAACCTGATCTACCGCGATCCCAAGAGCGGCGAATACAAACCCATGTTGGCCACCAGCTGGAAACAGGTCGACGACACCACCATCGACTTTGATCTGCGCAAAGGCGTCAAATTTCACAACGGCGACGCCTTCACCGCCGACGACGTGGTGTTCACCCTCAACTACGTGGTGTCGCCGGAAGCGAAAGTCGTTACCGTGCAAAACGTAGACTGGATCAAGAGCGCCGAAAAGACCGGTGACTACAGCGTCCGCCTGTATTTGAAGAAGCCCTTCCCTCCGGCACTGGAATACCTGTCCAACGCCGTTCCGATGTTCCCCAAGCAGTACTTCGAGAAGGTCGGCCTGGCCGAATTCAGTCGCAAGCCAATTGGTACCGGGCCGTATAAAGCCGTGTCGGTGGTGGCTGGCGAAGGCGTGACCATGGAGATCAACAAGGACTACTTTTCGGACAGCCCACAAGGCAAGCCACATATCGGCCACCTCACGTTCCGGGTGATCCCGGATGCAGAAACCCGCCTGGCCGAGTTGATGACCGATGGTGTCGATTGGACCTGGCGTGTGACCTCGGATCAGGCAGTCGACCTCAAAGGCATGCCGAACCTGACCGTGACCAGCAGCGAAACCATGCGCATCGGCTTCCTGATTCTTGATGCTCGGGGCACCTCCACGGAAAACTCGCCGATGAAGAACCTCAAGGTGCGTCAGGCCATCAACTATGCGATCAACCGCAATGCGCTGGCCACGCAATTGGTGGGTGGCGAAGCCAAACCCTTGCAGGTTGCCTGTTATCCAGGCCAGTTCGGCTGCGATACCACCGCGGCCACGGTCTACAACTATGACCCGGCCAAGGCCAAGGCGCTGCTCGCCGAAGCCGGTTACCCAAATGGCTTCGAGACAGAAATCTTCGCTTATCGCGACCGTGATTACGTCGAAGCCATCATCGGTAACCTGCGCGCTGTGGGCATCAACGCCAAGCTACGCTACTTGAAGTACGCCGCCCTGCGCGATCAGCAACGTGGCGGCAAGGTGCCGATGTCGTTTCAGGCCTGGGGCTCGTTCTCGATCCTCGACACCTCGGCGTCGGCCGGCACCTGGTTCAAGGGCAATCCGGACGACAACATCAAAGATCCGCAAGTCCAGCGTTGGTTGCAGGCCGCCGATAACGCCCTCGACCCGCAATTTCGCAAGGACAACTACCGCAAGGCGTTGCAGCGCATCAGCGAACAGGCGTACTGGGCGCCGCTGTTCAACTACTCGATGAACTACGCCTACACCTCCGAACTCGCGTTCACGCCGTACCCGGATGAGCTGCCGCGTTTCGTTCAGTCCAGTTGGAAGTAATCCGCAACCGAGCGGATTGATCGAGAGGTGCCGTGGCTTGCGGACTAACCCGCACCACGGACACGTCCTCACACCTGCCATCCATTGGATATGAGGAAACTTGCCATGCTTGGATTCCTTCTGCGCCGTCTGGGCATCGCTATTTGCGTTGCCATTACCGTGTCGGTGATCAGCTTTTCTCTTTTGCATCTGTCCGGCGACCTGGCCACGGCCATTGGCGGACCGGAAGCCACTAGCGAACAGATCGAACAGATCCGCGTGCAGTACGGTTTGAACAAACCGCTACCGACCCAGTACTTCAACTGGCTGGGCGATTTGCTACGGCTGGACCTGGGCAACTCTTTTTTCTTTCAGGAGTCGGTCTACAACCTCGTCGCCAGCCGCTTGCCGATTACCCTCGGGTTAGGTGCCATGGCGCTGGGTATCGCCTTGCTGGTGGCGATTCCACTGGGCGTGCTGGCGGCGGTCAAACGCGACACCTGGGTTGACCGACTGGCCTTGAGCATTGCGGTGCTGGGTCAGGCAATGCCAAGTTTCTGGTTTGCGCTGATGTTGATCGTGGTGTTCGCGGTGACGCTCAAGTGGCTACCGGTGTCCGGCAACTCGACCATGCTGCACTTCGTCATGCCGGCCATTGCCTTGGGCTACTACGCGACTCCGGCAATCATGCGTCTGACCCGCGCCGGCATGCTTGATGTACTCAGTTCCGATTACATCCGCACCGCCCGCGCCAAGGGCCTGCGCCCTGCCCGCGTGTTGTTCAAGCATGCACTGCGCAACGCCTTGATTCCGGTAGTCGCGCTGGCGGCGGTGGAGTTCGGCTTCATGCTCGGCGGTTCGGTGGTGATCGAAACCGTGTTCTCCCTGCAAGGCATCGGACAACTCGCCTGGGACGCCATCGCCCGTGACGACTTTCCGGTGGTACAGGCCGTGGTCCTGCTGATTGCGGTGATCTACATCATCCTCACCTTGCTGGCCGATGTGCTCAACGCACTGCTCGACCCGCGCATTCGCGTGCGCTAGGAGGCTTACATGAGCACCCCCACGACCCTTGCGATCAATGACTACCTGCCACCACCGAGCAGCCTGAGCCGAGTACTTGGCAAGAGCTTTCGTCATCGTGGTTTCGCCATCGGCGCGGTGTTGTTGCTGATCATCTTCGCTGGTGCACTATTCGCGCCGTGGCTGGCACCTTACGACCCTTATGCGCAAGACGTGATGCTGCGCATGAAACCGCCGGTATGGATGGCCCACGGCACCTGGGAGTACGTCCTCGGCACCGACAAGCTGGGCCGTGACTACCTGTCGCGACTGCTCTACGGCGCACGTATTTCGCTGTTCATCGGCATTGCGGCGGCGCTGATTTCCGGCTTTATCGGCACCGTCATGGGGCTGTTGGCTGGTTACTACGGCGGCAAGGTCGATGCGTTTATCAGCTACCTGATCACCACCCGACTGGCGATGCCGGTCGTGATGGTCGCGCTGGCCTCGGCCTCGCTG
Source organism: Pseudomonas farris (assembly GCF_019145235.1). Lineage (GTDB taxonomy): Bacteria > Pseudomonadota > Gammaproteobacteria > Pseudomonadales > Pseudomonadaceae > Aquipseudomonas > Aquipseudomonas farris. The sequence goes on from NZ_JAHSTV010000011.1 coordinate 37,884, forward strand.
ATGGGCGGCTCACTGAAAGTGGTAATCGTGCTGCTCGGCTGCCTGTTATGGGATCGCTTCGCGGTGGTGGTCAGGGCTTCGGTGCAACAGATTCGCGATGCTGAATATGTGGCGTCGGCCCAGGCTCTTGGCTGCTCGACCCTGCGCATTCTGGTCAGTGAAATTCTGCCCAATCTGGTCGGCGCGCTGATCGTCGTCGCTACTCTGGAAATGGCCCACGCGATCCTGCTGGAGTCGGCACTGTCGTTCCTCGGGGTTGGCGTGCAGCCGCCGACGCCGTCCTGGGGTTTGATGATCGCTGAAGGAAAACCCTACATGTTCTTTTCCCCATGGGTCATCGCCATTCCCGGCGTCGCCCTGATGATTCTGGTGCTGGGCATCAACCTGGTCGGCGATGGTCTGCGCGATCTGATCCTGCCCGACGGCCGCAACTGATAGACGGCCGTAACTGATAGAAGGTACCGAACATGGCACTACTCCATGTAGAAAACCTGCGCGTGGACATCCCCATGGGCAACAGCCCGACGCCGGATGACATGCTGCATGCCGTGCGCGGTCTGGATTTTGAAGTCGAGCGCGGTGAAATGCTGTGCATCGTCGGCGAATCCGGCTGCGGTAAATCCCTGACCTCGCTGGCGCTGATGGACCTGTTGCCACGCAAGGCTAAACGCACCGCGTCCCGGCTGACTCTGGACGGTATCGACATGCTGGGCCAGAGCGAGCGGCGCATGTGTGACCTGCGCGGCAACCGTCTGGCGATGATCTTCCAGGAACCGATGACCTCGCTGAACCCGGCCTACAGCATTGGCGATCAGCTCAGCGAAGTTCTGACTCAGCATCGCAGGGTGTCACGCAAGGATGCCCTGGCTCGCGCCGCGCAGATGCTGGAGAAAGTCGGTATCAGCAATGCTACCGAGCGCTTGCGTCAGTATCCGCATCAACTTTCTGGCGGTTTGCGCCAGCGGGTGATCATCGCCATGGCGTTGATGTGCGAACCGGACCTGATCATCGCTGATGAGCCAACCACGGCACTGGACGTGACCATTCAAGCGCAGATCCTGCGCTTGATCCGCGACATTCAGAAAGAACTCGGCCTGGCGGTGATCTTCATCACCCACGACCTTGGGCTGGTGGCACGGATCGCCGATCGGGTCGCAGTGATGTATGCCGGAGAAATCGTCGAAACCGCCCCTGCCCTGCAACTGTTCGAGAACCCGCAGCATCCGTACACCCGTGGTCTGCTGGCCAGTATTCCAATCCCTGGCCGGACCAAACCGGGTGAGGCGCTGGGTTCGATTCCAGGCCTGGTGCCGAGCCTGGTAGGCGAACAGCAAGGTTGTGCGTTCCGCAATCGTTGCAGTCAGGCGATACCGGCCTGCGCGCAAAACATCCCCGAAGTCGAGCAGGACGGACACATGGCACGCTGCCTGTTCGCCGCACCAGACCCAGCGCCGATTCGCCTTCAGGAGAGTGCATGGTCATGAAAAAAGACATCACTTTGGAGCTGTGTGACATCCGTCGCGAGTTTCGGATCAACAAGGGCTTTTTCAAACCCGCCGCCACACTGAAAGCCGTAGATGGCGTTTCCCTGCGCCTGATGCGTGGCGAGACCCTAGGTCTGGTAGGCGAGTCCGGTTGCGGAAAAAGTACCCTGGCAAAGATGCTGCTCGGTCTGTTGCCGCCGACCAGCGGCGATGTGCTGGTCAATGGCAAACATCTGGCGGCGACTGATCGTAAGGAAATGTCCCGGCACATTCAGCCGATATTCCAGGACCCGTACTCCTCGCTGAACCCACGCAAGACGCTGCGCGAAATCGTTACCCTGCCGCTGATCGTACATGACATAGGCAGCACCGCCGAGCGGCGCAAGAAGACCGAAGAGATGCTCGATGTGGTCGGCCTGCCCAAACGGGTCATCGACAGCTATCCGAGCCAACTGTCCGGCGGCCAGCGGCAACGGGTGGCCATTGCCCGGGCGTTGATCATGCGCCCTGACGTGTTGATCTGCGACGAACCCACCTCGGCGCTGGACGTTTCGGTGCAGGCGCAGATTCTCAACCTGCTGCAAGACCTCAAGCGCGAATTCGGCCTGACCTATCTACTGATCAGCCATAACCTGGCAGTCATCGAACACCTCGCCGACCGGGTCGCGGTGATGTATCTGGGGCGCATCGTCGAAGAACGCACTCGCGAATCGTTGTTCGCTAAACCCGGCCACCCTTATACCCGCGCCTTGCTGGATTCGGTGCTCACGCCCGATCCACGCCTGGGCATTCCCGAAATCGGCCTGCACGGCACCTTCCCCAATCCGATGTCACCGCCGTCCGGTTGCGCCTTCCATCCGCGCTGCCCGAACTGCTTCGCCCCCTGCAAAACGGCCTACCCGGCCAATGGTCCGCTTATCGGCGGCAACGTGCGTTGCCACCTTCACGACAATCCTGCCCAAACACTGGAGCTTGTCCACTCATGAGTCGTTCACTGGCCATCAGCAACACCACAGAGCAATTTGACAACGGCGCATTTTTCAATCTGCTCGAACGTAGCGTCGCCTTGCACACCGAAAGCCAGGCAACGGACAGCCAGCCCGAGTTGCATCGCTACCTCAATGACTTCATCACCCCGCATGTCGAGGCGATGGGCTTCAGCGTCAAGATCTATGACAACCCGGTGGCAGAGCGCGGCCCCTTCATGATCGCCACACGCATTGAACATCCAGAACTGCCAACCGTGCTCAGCTACGGCCACGGTGATGTGGTGCGGGGCTATGAAGCGCAATGGCGTGAAGGCCTGTCGCCGTGGCAAGTCACTGTCGAAGGCGATCGCTGGTACGGCCGCGGCACGGCGGATAACAAAGGCCAGCACCTGATCAACCTGACCGCGCTGGAGCAAACGCTCAAGGCTCGCGACGGCAAGCTGGGTTTCAACGTCAAACTGCTGCTGGAAATGGGCGAAGAAGAAGGCTCGCCGGGCTTGAATGCATTCTGTGCCGCGCACAGTAAAGAGCTCGCGGCGGATATTTTCATCGCCTCGGACGGCCCGCGCCTGTCGGCATCACGACCGACGATTTTTCTTGGCTCACGTGGGGTGTTCAACTTCGAGCTGGTGGTCAATTTGCGCGAAGGCGCTCATCACTCTGGCAACTGGGGCGGGTTGCTGGCTAACCCTGGCATCATTCTGGCCAATGCCATCGCAAGCATGGTCGATGAACACGGTCGGGTGAAAGTTGCGGGGCTGATGCCCGAGACACTGCCGGAGCCGGTTCGGCAGGCACTGGCCGATATTGACGTCGGTGGCGGACCGGGCGATCCGGAAATCGACGCCAACTGGGGTAATCCGGAGCTCTCGCTGAGCGAAAAGGTGTTCGGCTGGAACACCCTCGACGTCATCGCCTTCAAGACCGGCAACCCGGACGCCCCCGTGCATGCGATCCCCGGTAAGGCCAACGCCCACTGCCATATCCGCTTCGTGGTGAACAGCGACTACACGACCTTTATCCCGGCTGTGCGCACCCACCTGGATGCTCATGGTTTCAGCAATGTCGAGATCAAGCAAAGCCGCATCGATGTGATGCATGCCACTCGGCTAGACCCGCAAAGCCCATGGGTCAATTGGGCGCTCAGCTCCTTGGCACAGACCACCGGCAAAAAACCTGCGCTGCTGCCAAACCTCGGTGGCTCGCTGCCCAACGACGTGTTCGCGGACGTGCTCGGCCTGCCAACATTGTGGGTGCCGCACTCGTACCCGGCATGCTCACAACATGCGCCGAACGAGCACTTGCTGGCACCGGTGGTCAAGGAAAGCCTGCAAATCATGGCCGGGCTATTCTGGGACCTGGGCAACGACGCGGCACGCCTGACTCAGGAACATCAGTTACGGGAGCAGGCGCAATGAACGCCACGCCACAACAGGCGCTGGACTGGCTTGCTGACCAGCGCCAAGCCATGGAAGCGCTGCTACAGCGTATCGTCGACACCGACTCCAACAGCTATGACAAGGCGGGCGTCGACGCTGTGGGCGCGCTGCTCGAGGCTGAACTGGAAGCTGACGGCATCCTGCTCAAGCGCATGCCGGTCGATGGTTTTGGCGACGTGATACTCGCCGAAGTGCCAGGCGCATCTGGAAAGCCGGTGCTGTTGCTGGGCCATCGCGACACAGTGTTCCCCAAAGGCACCACCACGACTCGCGGCTACAGCCGCGACGCCAATCTCGCCTATGGCCCCGGCGTCGCCGACATGAAAGGCGGCTTGGTGCTCAATTGCTTCGCCCTCATGGCACTCAAGCGCGCCGGTCAGTTGCCCTGTCCGGTGCAGGTTCTGTACACCGGTGACGAAGAAATCGGCTCCGGCAGCGCCAGAACCCATATCGAAAACGCAGCCCGTGCCGCCCGCGCCGTGCTCAATACCGAACCCGGCCGGGCCAGCGGTAACGTGGTCAGCGCACGCAAAGGCGGTGCCACGCTGATCATCGAAGTCAGCGGCCGCGCGGCGCATGCCGGGGTCAACCATGCCGACGGAGCCAGCGCCATCGAGGCCCTGGCACGCAAGATCGTCAAGCTCCATGCCTTGACCGATTACCCGGCAGGCATCACCACTAACGTTGGCCTGATATCCGGTGGCACGTCCAGCAACACCGTCGCGCCTAGCGCCTCCGCCCGACTGGACGTGCGCTTCATCGAACTCAAGCACTGGGATCAGATCTTTACCGCAATCCAGGCCATCGTCGCAGAAGAAGAACTGATCGGCACCAGCGCCATCCTCAAGGAAGCGACGACCTTTCTACCGATGGAAGCCCATCACAGCGAACGGCTGCTGCACATCTACCAACAAAAAGCGCTGGTGCTGGGTTTCAGCGTCGAAGGCGAATTCACCGGCGGTTGCGCCGACTCCGGATTCACCGCCAGCCTGGGCATTCCAACCCTGTGTGGCCTCGGGCCGGTTGGTGGCAAGGTCCACACCGATCGTGAATATCTGGAACTGGACACGCTGGTGCCTCGCGCGCTGGCCTTGGTGGCGACCATTCTGGCTATCGGCGAGAGCAGTTGAGCTAATGGGTCTCTACGAATCGCCGGGGATAGGGTGTTCACGCAGTCACGCCCCGGCGTTGAAGGTTGACATCATCACCTGATGGCATACCACCGACGAGATAAGATCGCACGCCAACATGAACGAGCAGGAACTGATTAACCCAGCGCCATAACGCGGACTCAACAACCCCGGACAAGCGACAAGATCCAGTGTTTACCGACGAGATGACATTCGAGCATCCGACTGTAAGAGCGCATGGTCATGACAATTCCAAGGGTCCAACGCTACTGTCCGGAATTGGTGGACTACTCCTTCAACGCCCTAGATGGCGACAAGCGCTCAAGCCTGGAGGCGTAACGTATCGCCAGCATAAGAATCCATCGGGACCTTGCGCACCATGCTCCTGCGTATGCAACGCGTCCTGGATGCGTGCAACAGCCTACTGACCCAACGGGGGACACCGCGCCGAATACCGTGTGGCCAATGCACTGACGACACTGTTTTTCGCCCGAGGCCAGAACACGGCGTTCGTCACGGTATCCTTCAAGAATGCCTGCACACCCTCGACTTGCCGGGGAAGTTTCCGTCGCCGCCACCACGCCGATGAGTTTACCCACGTCCACACCACACCGGGGCGTGACCAAAGCGCAACGGTAACGTCATCCCAATTGATGGAGACATGAGGATGATCCGCCACATTCTGATTTGCGGTCGCGGGAAAACACCCACCAATTTATCCGTACCTTCCAGATGATGAGCATCGCAACAGGGGGTGATTTACAGCGCCTCGTAGATCAACGCGATGACAAACGAAAAATCTATAAACGGCTCAACCAAACCGTCACTTTCAGACTACAAAACAAGCCTGCGGTAATCCGCCAGCACACTGCCCAGATAGGCATTGAAACGCCCGGCGGCGGCGCCATCGATCACGCGATGATCCCAGCTCAGGCTCAATGGCAGAATGTTCCGCGTGACCACTTGCCCATCTTCCATCGCCAGTCTTTCCCTGCTTTTACCCACCCCTAATATGGCGACCTCGGGCGCATTGATGATCGGCGTGAAATAGGTCCCGCCAATCCCGCCCAACGATGAGATGGAAAAGCAGCCGCCACTCATATCGCTAACGCTCAACTTAGCTGCACGAGCCTTCTCAGCAAGCGCTGACATTTCCCGCGCAATCGCCAGCACGCCTTTCTGGTCTACATCCTTGATCACAGGGACGACCAATCCCTGCGGCGTATCGGCGGCAAACCCGATATGGAAGTAACGCTTAAACACCAGTTCGTCGCCATTGAGGCTGGCATTGAACTCCGGAAACTTTTTCAGCGCCGCCGCACAGGCTTTCATCAACAAGGCCAGCAACGTGATCTTTATTCCGCCTTGTGCTTTTTCCTGGTTCATCTGCACACGGAACTGTTCCAGCAATGTGATATCCGCATCGTCATGATTGGTAACGTGAGGAATCATCACCCAATTGCGGTGTAAGTTAGCGCCACTGATTGTCTTGATCCGGGACAGCGCCTTGCTTTCCACCGGCCCATATTTGGCGAAATCAACCACCGGCCAAGGTAATAAACCACCCAACGGCTGAGCATTGGCCGCCGGCGCCTGGGCGGTCAGAGCCCCTTTTACATGGGCCAGGACATCATCCTTAGTGATGCGATGACGCGCTCCCGTGCCCTGAATGGCCTTGAGTGAAACACCCAGTTCCCGAGAGAACTTACGCACCGAGGGCGATGCCAGCGGCAAGTCCGTTAGTGAACCATTGGTTTCAGTTGGCGATGGTGTCGCAACGACCCGCTCGGGTTCGGCGCAGGTTGCAACAGCTTCGGCTACAGGTGCGATATCCGGTTGTGGAAGCACTGACAATGGCCGATCAATCTCGATAAAGGCAATCGACGATCCTTCGCTGACCTTGTCATCCAGCTTGACCGCCAATGATTGCAACACGCCCGCTTGCGGCGAAGGAATCTCCATGGACGCCTTGTCGGTCTCAACGATGATCAGGGGCTGCCCTTCGACTACCGCATTGCCCGCCTTGACCAGGATTTCAATGACACCGACATCCTTGGCATCGCCGATGTCGGGCATTCGAACTTCATGCACATTCTTCATAACCGTTTCCTGAAAATTCGATTCTGTCTGAAGCCGGTTTCAAGCGTCCCAAGGGACTACTGCGTCAACGTCAATGGCGTAGCGCTCAATCGCCTCGGCACAGACACTGGCGTCCAGATGCCCCTCATGCACCAGTGCAGTCAGTGCGCTCAAGACGACCTGATGGCGGTCCACTTCGAAGAACCTGCGCAGCTGGTTGCGGGTATCACTGCGACCAAAGCCGTCGGTGCCGAGCACGGTGTAATGGGCATCGAGATAACTGGCGATCAACTGGGGCAAGGCGCGCACGTAATCGGTGCAGGCAATGATCGGCGCCGTGTCGTTGAGCGACTCCTGAACATGACTGTGCCGCGCGGTTTGTCCGGGGTGCAGGCGGTTCCAGCGTTCCACTTCCCGGGCATCCCGGGCCAGCTCGGTGAAGCTGGTGACGCTCCAGACTTCGCTGTCGATGTTCCAGTCGCGGGCCAACAACTCGGCCGCCGCGATCACCTCCCGCAGGATCGTGCCGGAGCCCAACAGCTGAACGCTGCCGCTCGCGTCTTCGACTTCATGTCGGGCGAACAGGTACATGCCCTTGATAATCGCCTGCTCGACACCTTCGGGAAGATTCGGCTGCGGGTAGTTCTCGTTCATCAACGTGACGTAGTAAAACTCGTCGACCTGACGCTCCAGCATCTGGCGCATGCCGTGGTCCAGAATCACCGCAAACTCACTGGCGAACGCCGGGTCGTAGGCACGGCAATTGGGCACCATCGACGCCATCAAATGGCTGTTGCCGTCCTGGTGTTGCAAACCTTCGCCGCCCAGGGTCGTGCGCCCCGCGGTGGCGCCGAGCAGGAACCCGCGAGCACGCTGATCTGCCGCTGCCCAGATCAGGTCGCCGATGCGCTGGAAGCCGAACATCGAGTAATAGATGTAGAACGGCAACATCGGCAGGCCATGCACCGAGTAGCTGGTCGCGGCAGCCACCCAGGAGCTGATGGCGCCGGCCTCGCTGATGCCCTCTTCGAGAATCTGCCCGTCCAGGGCTTCTCGATAACTCAGGATAGAACCAATGTCCTCCGGCTCATAACGCTGCCCCACGCTGGAGTAGATGCCGATCTGCTTGAACAGGCTGGCCATGCCGAAGGTACGCGCTTCATCCGCCACGATCGGCACGATGCGCGGCCCCAGTTGCTTGTCCCGCAGCAAACCGCTGAGCATCCGCACGAAGGCCATGGTGGTGGACATTTCCTTGCCTTCGGCGGTGATGGCAAACCCGGCGTAGCTGTTGACGTCAGGCACAACCAACGACGCCGAAGTGGTGGGCCGCGACGGCATGTACCCGCCCAACGCCCGGCGACGTTCGTGCAGGTAACGCATTTCCGCGCTGTCGGTAGCAGGTTTGAAGAAGCTCAGCGAGGTCGCCTGTTCATCGGTCAGCGGCAAATTGAAGCGGTTGCGGAAGGCGATCAAGGCGTCCTTGTCGAGTTTCTTCTGCTGGTGCACGGTCATCTTGCCCTGCCCGGCGTCGCCCATGCCGAAGCCTTTCTTGGTTTGCGCCAGAATCACCGTAGGCTTCTTGCCCTCGAGCATTGCGCTTTGATACGCGGCAAAGATTTTCACCAGGTCATGACCACCGCGTTTGAGGCGGTCGATCTGCTCGTCGGTCAGGCCTTGAGCCAAATGCGCCAGGGCTTCGTTCTGGCCAAAGAAATGCTCACGGTTGAAGCGCCCATCCTTGGCCGCGAACGTCTGGAACTGGCCATCGACCGTTGCCGACAATGCCCGGACCAGCGTGCCGTCTTTATCCCGGGCAAACAATCCGTCCCAGTCGGAGCCCCAGACCAGTTTGATGACGTTCCAGCCGGCCCCGCCGAACAGCGCCTCCAGCTCATCGATGATGCGACCGTTGCCACGCACCGGACCGTCCAGGCGCTGAAGGTTGCAGTTGACCACCCACACCAGATTATCCAGCCCTTCACGCGCCGCCAGGGTCAGCGCCGACATGCTTTCCGGCTCATCCATTTCACCGTCGCCAAACACCCCCCAGACGGTCCGCCCCGAGGTATTTTGCAGGCCGCGGTGCTCCAGGTAACGCATGAAACGCGCCTGGTAGATCGAGCTGATCGGACCGATGCCCATCGAGCCCGTCGGGAACTGCCAGAAGTCCGGCATCAACCACGGGTGCGGGTAACTCGACAAACCCCGGGCGCCATTGGCGCGCGCGCCGATCTCTTGCCGATAATGTTGCAGATCCTGCTCCTCGAGGCGCCCTTCCAGAAAGGCCCGCGCATAAACGCCCGGTGCCGAGTGCGGCTGGTAAAACACCAGATCACCGCCACGAGTGTCGGTGCGCGCCTTGAAAAAATGGTTGAAGCCCACTTCAAACAAATCGGCGGCGCTGGCGTAACTGGCGATGTGGCCACCCAGTTCCCCATAGGCTTGGTTGGCTCTGGCGACCATGACCAGCGCGTTCCAGCGCATGATCGAAGCCAGTCGCTCTTCCAGCGCCAGGTCGCCCGGAAACACCGGCTGCTGCTCGACGCTGATCGTATTGATATAGGGCGTGCCGTGGCTGGGCCGCCAACCGATCTCGGAAGTGCTGGCCACGGCCACCAGCATGTCGAGGATCTGTTTTGCCCGGACCGTGCCGCCGTGGGCAATGACGGACAGCAACGCCTCCCGCCACTCGGCCATTTCCTGTGCATCTTCAGCTGTCTGGCCCGGCAATTGGGTCTGGATATCGGACGGGCTCATGAGCAACTCCTGCAGGTGTCGGATAACACTTCAAGGTGGTGCGAACGGTTCACTCGGGCGAGGCTTTTCACCTGTTCTACTGCCGCAATGACCGAACGTTCGGCCGCCCCGTCTGAAGCAATCGGGTAGATGCAGGGCTGACCAATGGAAAGGTCGTGCAATAAACGCTCATCCAGTTCACCGAGCACGACAAAACAGTAGTCACCCTTGGCCACTCGCACTTCAGCGAGCTGGCCAGGCATCGTGTTCACAGCATCGACATGGATCAGTGCCACATTGTCAAAACAGCTGAAACCCTGATGGATCAAGTCAATATGATCGCTATCAAGCCCGCACGCGATGACCACGATACGTGTGCAATTTGAAGGCTCGCGCATCCACTTCAGGGCGTTGGTACGACAGTCGGCAGCTTGGCTCATAGGCGTTGCCTTTGTTGTTTGGGGTGGTTGATTCAACAGGCGAATTGGCGAGGACACTGGCTAAATGACGCCGCGCGCCTGCAGCACGCTTTTCGCCAGACGGCGGGTCGCCGAAAGCACTTGTTCTACCTGTTGATCCATCGCTGCGGTGGATGAGGCTATCGTTCCCAGTTCGACGACGCGCAACGGGTGACCGCGCACGGACCCCAGCCAGGTCAAGCCGGGAACCGTGCCGACTTCGACATCCAGTAAAAAACTGCCGTGGGAGACGGAGCGCAACAGGTGGCTGGCATAACACGCGTAGCCCCCAGCAGATTGCTCCGGGCTAGACCCGACCCGCAACCAGTCGACCATCAACTCCTCGGATTGCTTGACGGCTAGATAAGCCACCTGGTCCCAGTCATCTATCGCCACGTGCAGCTTGTCGATCATGTATTTGGGCAACGCGGCGCTGGTCACGATGACCACTCCGGCATCCGCCGAAGGCTCCTTGATCCAGACTGCGGATTGCGATATCGCATGCATGGTGGTACTCCCGGCAGTTTGGTAGGAGCAGCTTGCTCCGGGCGGTGATCCGACGATGTGGCCGTGACATTCAACATTGATGCCGACTAACCCACCGCTTCGTGAGCAAGCTCGCGCCTACAGGTTATTGGCGTTAATCAGCCGTTGCGGAACAGGAAACTGTAGGCGTTCAGCGCAGGTGCCCCGCCCAGGTGTGCGTAAAGCACTTTCGAGCCTTCGGGGAACTCGCCACGGCGGACCATTTCGATCATCCCGTGCATGGATTTGCCTTCATACACTGGGTCGGTCAACACACCTTCAAGGCTGCCGCACAGACGAATGGCTTCCAGCGTACCTTCGTTGGGCAAACCATATTCCGGGTAGGCGAAGCGTGTATCGAGCACCACGTCGTCTTCGGTGATCTCACGACCCAGTTCCACCAGCTCAGCGGTGTGCCGGGCGATACGCAGGATCTGTGCCTTGGTTTTCTCGGGCTTGGCCGAGGCATCAATGCCGATAACGTTCTTCGAACGGCCGTCCGCGGCGAAACCGACGACCATGCCGGCCTGGGTACTGCCGGTGACGGAGCAGACCACGATGTAATCGAACTTGAACCCCAGTTGTTTTTCCTGCTCCCGCACTTCCTCGGCAAAGCCGACGAACCCGAGCCCGCCGTAGGGATGTTCGGAACAACCCGCCGGTATCGGGAACGGCTTGCCACCCCGTTCCACCACGTCGTTCATGGCCTTCTCCCAGCTGGGCCGAATACCGATGTCGAACCCTGCAGCGTCCAGTCGTACGTCCGCACCCATGATGCGGGACATCTCGATATTGCCGACCCGGTCATACACGGCGTCGGAGTAGTTCACCCAATTTTCCTGCACCAGCACACACTTCATGCCGAGGTGGGCAGCGACGGCGGCGACCTGCCGGGTCTGGTTCGACTGGATCCCGCCGATGGAGACCAGGGTGTCGCAGCCCTGTTCGAGTGCCTCGGGAATCAGGTATTCGAGCTTGCGCGTCTTGTTGCCGCCGAAGGCCAGGCCACTGTTGCAGTCTTCACGTTTGGCATACAACTCGACCTTGCCGCCCAGGTGTTCGCTGAGGCGTTTCAAGGGCGTGATCGGAGAAGGACCGAAGGTCAGCGGATAACGTTTAAAACGATTCAGGTTCATGACTCTGCTCCTTGTTTATTGGATATCCAAGCGCCAGACCGAAAGGCAAAAAGGCTGCGTTCCAGGTTCTTTCAGAGGGGCTCCGACGAGTTCAATATTAAGAACAAAGCTGAAAATATGTGTTGCAAGTTTCAATCCATTAAAGAAACATAAATCATCTATCACTACTTAAAACATATTTTTATTGTGTAGAAACCAATATGAGCGCAACAAATAATCACAAGAAACCCGGCACTTCAGGTGCGGAGCCGCACCCGCTGGACCGGACCGACCGCGCCATTCTCAAGACCCTGCAGCGAGACGCCTCTATCTCCAATGTGGCGCTCGCCGAGAAGGTGAAACTGAGCGCGCCGGCCTGCCTGCGACGAGTCGAACGCCTCAAGCAGGCGGGCCTGATCAAGGGCATTGTCGCGTTGCTGGACAATCAAGCGCTCGATGCAGGGATGGTGGTGTTGATCGGCGTGGTACTGGACCGCTCGACGCCGGAATCCTTCGCAGCCTTCGAAGCCGCGGCGCAAAAGGTGTCCGGCTGCATGGAATGCCATGTGGTGACGGGGGAATTCGACTACTTCATGTTGATACGAACCAAGGACAGCAACAGTTTCAACCGGCTCCACGCGGAGCAATTGCTTTACCTGCCCGGGGTTCGCCAGATTCGCTCGTTCATGGGGTTGCGCCAGGTCTTGTCGACAACCCACATCCCCCTATGAGGCTCAATTTAGCCCGATGTCAGGTTGTATCGACCCGCTGCCCGAGCAACTCAAGGACTGGATGAATCCCCTCGTGAGAGCGTTGTTTCTATAACCTGCATCCTATGTAAACCTTGATGGAGCCCATTTCAGCGTTTCGAGACAAAAGTAGGCGACAACCTTCCAGACCGTAAAAATACAAAATCAGTAACGCCTCTAGCGTCACCATCGGCGGTGTCAGTCCCGAGGGGCTTTTATGCGGATCAATCGCGAGATTGCTAGGTACCGACCGTATTTTCATGGCTGATTAGCACTCCTACCGCCCCGCTTATAATTCCTTACAAACAGCGATCTCCTCCCCCTCAACCCAACGAAGCACTTCCGTAGAGGGCCCTGGGAGAGTCAGCTTGAAGCAGAGTATTTGGCTTATTTACCGTTATGGTTTGGGGAGCGCTTATCCATATTGAGCTGATAGTCAGCTGAACGGCCTTCACATCTTCGACGAATCAACCCTGCTGTTAATTCGTAGTAGTAAACAGTCGCTGGCGCAGAGCAACGCAGACAGTGCTCTAAAAACCATCTGGTGTGCTTTTCCTTCCAGGACCAGGGCGTTGCGCAACTCCAGCGCTCACGAATTACCTCTTGCATCCTTTCTGCTTGCCTGATGTGCCGCTGCCGCGTGGCATGCGCACCTTTGAGCACCGGACTCAGAAACAACGCCATATCGAACTCGGCTTTCATCGACGACCTCCGACGTAGGCACTCACCACGTCGATGCGGTTATGCCCCAACTCGTGGCTGATCTGCTGGCGTGCACGCTGATCGAGTGCTCGATCCTCTCGATGACCACGACCGCCATTGATGGGCGCGGAGAAGCCGGTCAGTTGTTCATAGCGCTCACAGGCGTAAGCCGCCCGCAGCTCATGAAAGCCTTTTAATCCGTGCTCATGTAGGAGGTCCCGCGCCGGTCGCACGACTGTCTGCATGAAGTCTTTGTAGCTTTCGTCGGGCGCCAACAAATTCCGACTGCCACTGGGTGAGACCTCACTGGCTCTATCCAGGGCGCCACGAACTTGATCCGTGACCGCAATCCAACGCGGTGCCGATGCGCCTGATCGACCGCCTTTGGTGCCGTCCTGGATATTGATCTTACCCAGTTGCCGAGCCTCACGTTTCAGCCGGGGCAAGTCCGCCAAGATCGCTTCACGCAGGCGCATGCCGGTCTCCCGAGCAAGGAGCACAATGGCACTCACCCTCGATTGCTGGCCTCGCTCTGACAACGCCTGTGCGATCAACTCGACCTGCACACGGTCTTGGCCTTGCGGGGCCTCACTGCGCACGCTTGAGCGCTGCAAACCCAGCGCCTTGCTCGGACTGGGGATTTTGACGTACTCATCACCGCGCAACGCGGCCATCGTTCGGTTCACGCTGGACAGGCGGTTTTGCGCGGTGGCAATGCCGACGTTGCCCTGCTCAACTTGCTCCCGCATATGGGCCGCGTACCGCATCAGGATCTCGCGGTCGATCTGTCGCGCGTCGTTGAGTCCCGTTCCCTCCTCTGATCGACACCATTGCACGAATGCCTGCCAGCGATCGCTATGGGCTTTGACGGTAGCAAAATGGCCGCCACCAAACAGATCTTTCAGGGCTTGCGGTCCGGCATAGCTGAGCTGGCGACCGAAGCCAAAATTACGCCCAGCTCGCTTACCGACCCGAGCCATTTTTCTGTTCCTGATCGACTGCAGCGAGATCATGCAAAAGGGCTCTCCAGTTCGCACTCACGATGGCGAACTGCGCCCAATCAGTCGGGCGAAAACACAGCGTGTTGTCGGTGGCGTAAAGATGCGCGCCCTCCTCTTTCAACCACTGAATGATGGCTGTCGTCGAGGTGATAGTTTTACGGATAGTGGCGACATTGGCGACAGCGGCGACAACCCTTGTCCTGCCTGGCTTTGAGCGCGGCGACAAAGTGGCGACAGTCGCGGCGACAAACCGCGCTTTCAGCTCCTTTTGGCGCTGAGCCAGATGGTTGCGTAGCGCTTCATCAAGATTGAACATGGCGCACCTCGAAGGTATGGCCATCGGTGATCAGCCAATGATGATCAATCAACTCGACCAACAGCTTGGCGGCATGACGACTGCTCTTACGGGCAAAGCGGGGACCGTTGCGATTCAGCTCTCGAATACTGAAGCGCTTCCACTCCTTGACCTTCAGCCAGCGCAGCAGCCGGTCCGCCTCTTCCTTTACCCGGCACACTGGTTCCTGTTCGGTCAGGCGCTGGATCTCGGTGAGGTAGTAACCGACTAAGGCGGAGGCCCGTTGGATATGGTCGACCTCCACCACGCCATTCTCCTCCACGACGGCCAGGATGCCGGCAATGCGCAGCAGGTTGTCGGCGGCCTTCGATCCACTAGGCCGCACACTGGCCAGCTCCCCAAACTCACCCAACTGGGCTTCGATGGCGTCATGCAGATCAATCCAGCGACGGCGGGCCAAGGGACTGAGGTTCAGCGGTGATAGCTGTAGAGCACCGTCAGCGGAAAGTGACCACGGCTGATCAAACAGCGCCGAAAGACGGTGGTGATAGCGCTTTAGGGCGGCGTCTTTGGACAAGTCGACAGCCTGATAGCTACGTTGTCCAGCCAGGCTGGTGGGCCAGGTCATGAGGCAGCGACCGAGAATGCCTTGCCCCTGCAGCAACGGGTCACTGAGTAACTGCATGGCTAGATACGGTTGCAGCATCAGGTGCAGGCTTAAGCGTCGATCGTAAGCTCGCAAGCTTTCACCCACCATGGACCGCGCGCGATCTATCGGACTGCCGTCCCAGAGTGACGACAAGGTCGTAACCGCTTTCAAACGGTTATCTCGACTCATGGTGCTGCTACCGAGGAATTGTCCCCCCTCGTCACAGAACAGGCCCATGCTCGGCAAGTCATGGCAGAGTCCCTTGATCAGGGCCTCGATAGTCGGATCCGTGGTGATCAGCCTAGGTGCAGAGGGCTCCGCTTCAAGCGGTACGCCGTTTGTGGGGTCGGGATCGCCAGGGTTGATACGCTGCGCCTGTCGCTGCGCGACACGGTACCGGGCGAGTTGTTCACGGTAGCGCTGCCACTGCTCACGCTCCCATTGCCGTGCTGGCAGCAATGCAAAACGATCTGCCGCGGTCTTGCGATCACCTGACGCGGCCACTGTAATCAGGAACAGCGACAGGGGGTAATTTCGTCCATCGAGTTGCAAGCCCGCATGACCTTGAGTGGCCAGCGCCGAGGCAGCCAAGACCGATTGTGCGGCCAGTGCCTGGGGCACGCCGATGACCTCGGCCATGCGCTCAACCGCGGGCCCAAGAATTCCACCCAGTGCCTGGACCGGATAAGGCTCGGCCACGGGGTTTGACTCAATCAGCGGTCGAGGCGGTCGTGGTAGTTCAAGCTTCGGATCTAACTGCTGCATGGGCCCTCTCCTCGGTAATTGCTGGTTGTCCTCACGTAGTCCCGCCACGGCTGTTGAGTGTTATCAGGGATCAAGGCCCCTGCGGCCTGTGAGGTGTTCACTGACGTGGAACGCACGGCTCCATACGACCGGGAGCGAGGGCATGACCCCATGAACCTGACCTCCTTGACGTATCCAAAGACACGGGCGGGTGGAGGCTGTGCCGACTGACGAGTTCGGCACCTGGACATCCTGAGTGGGAGAAGGCAACAACATCGACACCTGGGGCATGCCTGACTGTCAGTCAGGTGCAGCCTTTCCTTAGGCTGCGGCACCGGTGCCTGTGTTATTGCGGATGGCGACGAATCGGATTTGTCAGGCCGATTGTCACGAGGAGAGTTGCGGCAATGCCTTGTACGACGTGGCTTGCAGCAGTGGTACGAGCGCCCGTCTCTTTCAAGGAGAAAGAGACGGGCGCGGATTGGCGCAGCGAAGTGTGCCGAGAGGTGAGGTTGCTGCAGTGCAGCGAGGAAGGTCCATCGTCTGCCGCTGTGGGCAGATCGGTCGAGTAGGCATCCATCACTCTTGGGGAGTGACCGTGCGAGCCGCCGGACGCTAATCGCACTTCGGAAGAACCACCACACAAGTGGCGTAGCCTTAAAGGTTCTGGCTACCTGGGCTGGTGCTGTCAACGACAGCGTTCCGTGCGCCAATTTTTATACCCGCTCGAAAAGGTGGTCAAGCATCCCGGCCAAAGCGAGCAAAAAGTGGCGACTGTCGCCACTTTTGTCGCCATGCTCCAGACCACGTTCTACATGCGTTGTCGCCGCTGTCGCCGCTGTCGCCATCTATAGCCATATCCCTAAGACAAGCTCGGCTCTGACGTCGAAACTGCATTGCACTCGATAGAGATCGAGGGCAATTACTGACGGGGAAAGGAAAGCGTGGTGCTAATCAGATAATGAAATGAGACGGTGGATAGCGGTGGCTTCGAGAAAAAACGAGTGAACCCTCCGACCGGCGCGATCAAAGATCGCTAGATCGGAGGTTTTGGCGGGAAAAGCAAAGTCTCAAACGTCAATTACAGACTCAGGCATCAAGGCTGGTTGATTGGGAGGTGACGGCTTCACGCCGCATGATCAGCGTCTGCTGCAACCGCAGCAGAAAACCTGCTTCAAATGCTTCCTGGGGATCACCTGGACCGGTCAAGTCGATGTAAGTGGCCCTCTCACTTGGCTCGCTCACCTGGCATTAAACCGCCTTCAGTTACCGCGGGTCACCCGACCTACTGGCTCGTGTCGATTGAGGCCTCAAACCGCAGGTACAGTAGTCGTATCGCGGACTGGCTGAACGACCTTGATGAGCTTCATGCAGGCATCGACCAGTACATCCCGTATTACAATCACTCGCGTATCAGACTGACGCTAAACGGCATGAGTCCTGTTGAATACAGAAATCAGGCAGCTTAGGTACAGGCATGTAATCGTCCAGCTTTGTGGGGTCAGTTCACTCGTGGAGTGTAGTTACGCCTGGCGACTCATGCACCACGACTGCCTACACAAAGTCAGCGAGTCCTAGGTTTGTTTTGTAGAGGCCTGTCTGCTGGCGCGATCGATAACAACATAGTTATCTACACCCACTTAGGTCATTTCCACGCGTCACCGACCTCATCCTTACCCATTTGCAAGCCACGCTTCCTGCACCTCAAGGGCCACGCTATCTATCTGGCTCTTTTGAAGAATGGCATACGGATCCTGGTACAGATTTCCAAAAAAAACACCATACAGATGACTTGTTGATCGACTGTGTGTGGAAAAAGTTAACAGCCTGAATCTTAGTTATGCGATTAATTAGGCGAAAAATATAACTTTAGAAAATCATTATTGGTCACGGATAGAACTCCAAAGACTATCCAACTAGAAGAGGGCTAGCCTATGACCACCTATGCGTGGCTGTCGTTCATCTTGATTACTATGGTACAGGCAGGATCTCCTGGGCCATCCACAGTGTTTTTAGTTAACAACTCCATCAAATACGGGCCACTCAAAGCAATTGGAGTACTCTCAGGAGATGTGCTTGCGATATTAATCATGGGCTTAATATCATCATTGGGTATAGCGACTTTTTTTGAAAACCACCCAACCATGTTCAACACATTAAAACTCGCCGGCGCCGTATACCTTATTTATCTAGGAGTCGGAGCCTTCAAGAAAAGCATGACAATTACTGGAACTGTAAGATCATGTGAGTCGAATCCAAAGACACCTTCTCTGTGGCGACAATGGTCTCAGTCATTTTTTATTGGGATAAGTAACCCAAAGGCGCTCGTCTATTTTGCTGCACTTTACCCCAGTTTGAGAAGTCAGGCACTCCAGATCTGCATTTTTTGCTTTTCTCGTGATGTTAAGTGCACTGATAGTTCTCCGTTCTTTCCTGTTATGCCGTAATAGCACAGGATAGCCTCGAAAATAACATCGCCATCCGCTAGCAGGATCGGTTCCAAAATAGTAGCTGTATTTTTTGTTTTTTTTGGAGCGGCGCTAGGGCTTTCCACAATCCATTGAAGGATAAGTAAGCATGAAGCATGAAAATTTATCGGCCGAACTTTTAATCGGAACACAAAGCTCCTCAGAACGCATACAGACGCAACTTAAAAAACCGGGCTACTGGGTAGGAAATTATTTTAATTATTTCATCACTTTGGCCCACCGATCTGACGATTGGAAAAAAATCCTCGAAACATGGGATGGCCTGCCACCGGATGAATTTATGGCTGACGGTGGAAAGTACAGAAGACGCAGATTTTCCGAGCTTCAATACGATGTTCAAAACGACGAGATTAGTATATTACCTCACCAGCCTTTCTTTCAGGACAAGTACAATAACACTTTGAATGGGGGGCGCGACAGACACTTCGAACCTATCACCCCTTATGTTGCCACGCACCCTTTTTTAAAACGTATGATTAGGGATTATGTCGCCATATTTAGCCGATATAAAAATGTATCTAGCTGGAAGATTTATTTGCATCAGGTCAGGATTACTTCGTCGAAGGATATACCTGGGTTCCCCACACCAGAAGGGATTCATAAAGATGGAGTTACCTTCTCAAGTCTATTCTGTGTCAACCGTACTGAAAACTGTGCAGGTGCAGAAAACTCTATCTATGACAACGACAAGGAGTTGATTGAGACTTTTACCTTGAAACGATTTGGAGACTTGGTGCTTTTTGATGACTCCAAGATTTACCACAGCGTAAGCAGGATGAATTCTTCGAACGACCAAGCCGCATCAAGAGATATGCTTTTTCTAGAATTTACTGCGCAAGGGGATGAGAATGTCTAGTCATAGTAGTCTAAATATTGAAGCTAGAGATTACTCAAAAGAGGTTATTAACAGAATAAGCCTTGGTTGGTCGACAGAATCAGAGGTGGTGAATTCGGGCCGAATTACACGCTTGTCATTTATTACCGACGCTCCGGATTTTATAGAGGAGATGATTCCATTTTCAATGTTCGATGAATGGGGAGAACTCGAAAATCAAGAAAAGAACGACTTGCTTTCCGCCGGTTGGATAATCTACCAGAGCAATACGATTTTTATCGAAACTGACTTGGTCACTCCGGCATGCATAGAGATCATTCGCTCGCGACAGGACAATCTTGTTGGCCCTGAGATGGCCCGTTCGATGGCAGAAGCTATGACAGACGAGGGATATCATACTCTTTTAGCTATTCTCACGTGCGATGCTGTACGAGTTAATAGAAAGCTCTCATTATTCCCTAAAGACTTCCATCTTGTTAAAACAATGAACAATTACATAAGCAGTCTCGATTCGGAATGGAAAAGGAGAGTTGCACGAATCGCTACCGCCTGCTGCACAGAGAATCATATTACCGACTACTTGGATCTTCTGGCGCAAGCATCGTCTATTCAGCCAATGTTCCTGACTGCAGTTAACGCTCACGCAAAAGATGAGTGGAATCACGGATCACAATTTTCCGTGCTGGCTCGTGATATCTATTGGTCACTTTCAGGTGACGGTAAAAAAGTTTTTAAAGATACTGTCGAGCTAGTCGCTAATAACTTCTTCAGAGCAGACCTTGAAGCATGGCTAGCCGTATTTGATCAACTAGACCGTAAGTCTTTAGATAAATTGCGTAAAAAAATCAAAACCAATGCCATTGACCTTCAAAAGGATGTGGAATTTACAAATAACAACAGGGGACTAATGAAGCTTTACGAAAATCTCGACTGGGACTGGACGAAATATGAGCAAAGATAATTTCACACTTACATTTTCTGGTAGCCGTGAGCCTGTTACCCAATCAGCTTATGCCCTAGTTGATGCGTGCGAAAAATTAGGGATTATTCGCACCAGGTGTCGACAAGGTAAATGCGGCGCATGCCAGATAAGAATAATATCTGGCGACTATGAAGAAATCGCCCCAATGTTGGCCCTTACTGAAAAGGAAATAAGAAACAACGCCATCCTGCCTTGCGTACTGGTTCCGCTATCTGACATAGAAGTTGAGGCATGGTACAAATGACAGGAAAAATTTATCTAAAGAATGATAAGTTCTTAATTCGCAGCGCAAAATTAGACGACGCAGTTGCAATAAGAAAGATGGTTTTTAGAACCTTTGTGGAGTATGGAATTGCTGCAGACCCTGACGAAGACGATCGAGACATCATGTCCTTTGGACAACCCAAGGACAATGTAGTTGAGATGGTAACCGTGTTCGGGGATTTACCAGTAGGCTCAGCTATATTAACCTCAAATGGTGACAGTAGAGTCAAGCTAACCAAGCTTTATCTGGATAGGAATTTTAGGGGGTTCGGTGCAGGTCGAGCTATGCTGGACACCGCTGTAGCAACTGCAAAATCAATGGGATATGATGAAATATTCCTCAAAACCAGAGCTTTGTACAAGGAAGCTGTCGAACTTTACGAGTCTACTGGCTGGGCAAGGGGAGCTGACCAACCAGGCCCTGGGCCCGATCGCATGTACTATATAATTTTTCCAAAATCGTGATTAAAAAAGGATTTTATATATTTAAACAGGCCGAGACTGGCCTGTTTTTTAGTATGCACCAACAAAACCATCTATCCCTTTTAGCCTGGTAGCACCAGATAATTAATTACCCAACCCACCAACTAAAAATCTTACGTAAGAATTTCACGATATCTTGATCAATCCTCCATAAGACATCGTGAAGGAGCCGGTTTTTTTCACACAACCTACATGTCATGTATAATCATCACCCTATAATTTTTTAGGCGCATACTAAAAGGCTTCCCGAGCTCCCGACAAACAAACTAGAATTACGATTTTATATTATAAAATCAGGCGCAAGTCTGCTCGCTTTCGAACCGTGTACACCATCACGAATCCTGACCATTAAAACCGGGAGTTCGCTTTCTTCACTAATCTCTACCCACATTGCCAACGGTTAGCCATGACTGGGCACCTCGCTGATCTGCTGCTTGATCTCAGTAACCAACACATCCAACGGCGGTCTACTGCCCGCTCGTTGGGTACCGTCAATTGCGAGTGCGCTTCACCGAGATATTTGCTGACCAGCTTCACTGTCCCCCTGGTAAAAAGGGTGAGTGCGCAATTCATTTTCGCGATCGGGCGATCTCAACGGCGGCGTCTTTGAGAATTTCCGCGCCCATAGTTTTCTTGCCCAGCATGTGTTGCAGTTCGCGGGTTTTCTTGCGCACATTGCTCAACTCAGAGACTAGCACCACCGCTTCGCCAGCACTGGCTGCCGTCTTGGTACAGCTTGTTGATCTATTGCATCGGGCGACCACGGACACGTTCTTGCCAGGCTCCAGGCTCACGCAAACCACGGCCTGCTTTGCTCGACGATCCTGCGACGTGGATTTCTACACTCTTATCTTTGCTATTAGTTATAAACACCGTCGTTTTCCTATCCCTTGTGGTGAGGGAGGAAACGGTGTCCTGTCTCTCATGGGGCTCGTTCAACAAGGAAACTGGACACCTCACCGATAGCAGTGAGGAGAGTTTTCATAGACTACTACCGGTTGCATAGTGGGTTCACTACGACCACAAAAAATCCGGTGGACAATGGCAGGTGGAGCTACCAAATTCTACGAGCTTCATCAGACAGTCAGATCAGCTTTTCCGTGTCGCATCATGGCTTGTACTATACCGATTCGAGTCACGAATCGCGGTGTAAACATTTGATGAGGGCACTTACGCTAGAGCGTCGAAGCCGCTGAGTATCCTGTTATGCATGCCCCCCACCAGAGCGCTTGCCACAGATGGTGACTGTAGACGACTATGAACCCTTGCCGCCGTGACAATGTTCCCCAGATAGGTCACGGTAAATACAATCTCTATCTGGTTGATGAAGTGCTCACGCCTGTATGGTGAGGGGAGCGGCGCTCTATGGAGGGATCAGTGGCAAAGTATTCAGATTTGGCCGATTTACTGCGTAGCAGGATTGAAAGGGGGCTTTACCGAGAAGGACAACGACTACCATCTTTGCGGATATTGAGTACAGAACACGGCGTTAGCTTAGGGACAGTCCAGCAGGCTTATCGAGTTTTGGAGGAGGAAGGATTAGCATCGCCCTTACCGAAATCGGGCCATTTTGTGAATAAAAAGCAGAACCTCTATCTGCTGCCAACGATGCGCGAGATTGAAAAACACCCCATCGATATACTGGAATGGGATGAAATCTATAAAGTTACTGCCAGCACACCTGACGAAGATGTATTGCAGCTTGGCAGAGGCATGCCGAGTGTTGAGACATCCACGCTACAGCACTTAATGAGAAGCTTAAGTTACGAGGCAAAAAGATGGCAGAAGGATGGACTCAACTATGAGAATATCAAAGGAAACTTCGATTTAAGAACACAAATAAGCCGATTGATCATTGACTCTGGATGTCAGGTCGACCCTGATGAAATTATCATCACCGCCGGTTGCCAAGAAGCTTTAATGTGTTCTGTCCGATCTATTTGCAACCAGGACGATATCGTAGTAGTCGAGTCACCCTGCTTTCATGGTGCGATTCAAATACTTAAAGGATGTGGCGTAAAAGTCATCGAAGTTCCAACCGACCCACTAACGGGAATAGACCTCGAATCACTAGAGTTGATTGCTGAAAAATGGACTATCCGAGCCGTATTGGTGAATCCAAACTGCAACAACCCTTTAGGATATGTAATGCCGGATGACCGCAAGGAAATCCTGGTAAATCTATCGAAAAAATTTGGATTTTACATCGTAGAAGATGATACCTATGGCGACCTAATATTCCGATACCCTCGACCCAAAGCAATAAAGTCACAGGATACAGAAGGTAGGATTATTCTTTGCGGCTCATTTTCCAAAACATTGGCACCCGGGTTAAGGGTCGGCTGGATAGTTCCCGGTCGCATCTACGAAAAAGTTTTGCATACAAAGTACATTAGCTCCGGTGCAACAGCAACAGCAAATCAAAGGGCTATCGCTGAATTCATGGAAAAGGGATATTACCAGATCCATCTTCGTCGAATGCGTGCACATTATAAATCCAACAGAGACATCATGATGCTCTGGATATCAAAGTACCTTAATGCTCGAGTCAGGGTTAGTAGGCCTGAAGGTGGTTACTTTCTTTGGATCGAGCTTCCTAAGGGCGTTTCAGCATATGAGTTAAGTGACAAACTAATAAAAAATAAGATACAGATCGCAACGGGGAAAATTTTCTCCTCCTCAGGAAAATATGAAAACTGTATTCGCATAAATTATGGCGGAATACTAGACAATCGTGTCGAAACAGCGGTAAAAATGATAGGAAAATTAGTTTTAGATCTAAATATATCAGAACTCGTCCGCTCAGGTGTTGGCTAAGAGGAAGAGCTTAATAAAATTGATCGAACCGCAATTTCCAAAAAACTTTGGTAGATGCCCAGCCTATCAGCCGGAGATTGCGTATTCATCTGATGCAAGACTGGTTTTGTAATGGTCTAATCTGAGGCGACCATCCGCAGAAGGAAAAATTTTTAGCATAGCCACTCTCTATTATGCCCGCGAGGTCTACCAGGTGCTAAGGGACTGCCTCTCGCTGTCACAGCATTGCACGACATCAAAGATCATCGTTACAGTGACTTACTCGCAGATATAGGCAACGGTATTGGCCTCACTCGGACACCAGCCGCGAATACTGATGATGTGTTAGGTATTCCTGTACTGGAAGGCGGTAAGCGGTAAGCGTCTGGCAAGCAGTTAATTGTCTGGGCCACTTCTCGGACGTACAGGTACCTGTTTGCGCACAGCATTGGACAGAACCAACGAAGTTGTGACCGAACCATGGACAGCCAGCGCATCGACTATAATCTCCAAATCAGCGGGCTGAGAAAACGCGCAACGGACTATGAAGCAGTCCTCCCCCGTAATCCTGTCAGCCTCTAGCACCTCTGGTATGTCGTTAAACAACTCCAGATAGCGCTTGATGTGCTGGTGAGTTGTGCGAATGCGCAGGATCGCCTGCAATCCCAGCCCTACCTCACGCAAACTTACCCGCGCGCCGTAACCCTCTATGACACCCGCAGCTTCGAGTTTCTGGACCCGTTCGCTCATAGCCGGTTGCGAAAGCCCAATGCACTTGCCCAAGGATGCCAGGCTTTGCCGTGCATTCTTTTGCAGTGCCTCCAGAATCTGCCAATCTTTGCTGTCCAGCCCCATGCTTTTCCTCTGCTGAATAATCCGATGAATCATCGGTTGATGGTGCTTCTTTCGGATGATTTGCCATCCAAGGTCGATGTGTCATTCGCTACATTCTGCGGACACCCCTTCCGAGAAACAAGAAATGACACCTTCGATATTGCTCCTCCCGGGTATTGGCAATTCCGGGCCAGGTCACTGGCAAACGATATGGGCACACACCGACGCATCCATGGAGAGCATTGGGGGGCAAGACTGGAATCGACCGGTTTGCGCAAGATGGGTCGAGAATCTGGAGGTCGCGATTAGCCGAGCTGGGCCCGACACGGTGTTAGTAGCCCACAGCCTTGGCTGCCTGCAAGTCGCCCACTGGGCGCAATGTAGCCGCACATCGGTCAGGGCCGCTTTACTGGTTGCCGTACCAGACCCCGACCGCTCCAGTTTTCCGAACGAGGCGCTAGGGTTTAGTCCGCTTGGGCTGAAGCGTTTTGCATTTCCAAGTACGGTTGTCGCAAGCTCCAACGACCCGTATGCAGATATGGATTACAGCCGGCGATGTGCATATGCCTGGGGCAGCCGCCTGGTGAATATTGGGCCCCAAGGGCACATTAATTCGGCCAGCGGACTTGGTGATTGGCTTCAGGGGAGAGCGTTGCTGGAAGATCTCGTCGCAATGTCTGTGAGACCCGTCCCAGATGTTCGCTCAACCGTTCACGACGCTAAAGAAAAGAACTCACTTCATTGTTCGCAAGGAAAAGCCAAATGAATAACGCATCCAACACCCCTGTGGTATTCATCAACGGCCTTATCGGTACGTTGAATGATCCTGAGATCCATAGACAGCTCGGTGATCGACCCTTCCTTGCCCCTGACCTTTACGGCTATGGAAAACACCAGGGCACACCTATGGGGAAAATCAATATTCAGGGACAGGTCGAACGAATACACGAGGTGGTCGAAGCCGAGTTCAATGAATGTGCAGTGAGTCTTGTTGGGCATTCGGTCGGTGGAGTGGTGGCCTATGCATTCGCCCACCGCTACCCAGAGTGCGTGAAGAGCCTTGTCAGTGTTGAAGGTAACTTCGCCCTGAAGGATGCCTTCTGGTCATCGTCCGTCGCGAACATGTCAGTAGAGCAAGCAGAAACTATGCTGGAGGGATTTCGAGCCGATCCCGAGGCCTGGCTGGAGCGATCCGGAATACTGGAGCCCGCTGGCAAAACAAAAACCGCGAAGACCTGGCTTGCCCACCAACCTGCTTTTAGGGCTCTTTTTCAGTTTCGTCCAGACTGTTGAAGATACTTGGAAGGTGTCCACCCATAGACCGCACAACGTATCGAGAGCAACGCAGCTACCGTGAAAGAAAGGTCATACACCGCATCCAAACCGGGAGCAAAACCGAGCATGAAGCATGTTGAACCTTACTGAAATTTGACTTTATAAGGCCTATACCCCATGACTTCTGGTTTAACGTGCCTAGCACGCTGAATCGACGCGCTATTACTATCCACTGACAAGCGTTCGCGCGTTGGTGTCAGCCGAGGACGGTCCCGGTTACAACGATGCGAGCCAGATTGATCGACTGACGCTGTTGGACTACGCCGCTTAGAAACTGTCGGAAAAATTAGCCTTTGGTCGCAAAGCACTGAGCCATCCAGGGTATGGGCCAAAGTATGGGCTGGGATTTTTTTTAGAAACGCAGAAACGAAAAAGCCCTGAATAATCAGGGCTCTAACGTATAAATGTGGCGGTGAAGGAGAGATTCGAACTCTCGATACAATTTCTTGTATACACACTTTCCAGGCGTGCTCCTTAAGCCACTCGGACACTTCACCGTATCTCTTCAAACATGTTCTGTCTGTCGAGGCGCGCTAATGTAGTCGAAAGCTTTTCTTATGGCAAACATTTTTTTCAGAATTTTCATGCGGTTAACGCCGTTATCCGTTTCGTGCCGTTCAAGGGCATGGCAAACCTGCCAATCTCCGGCTTCGCCTTTCCTTCTATATAGAAGCCAATGCGCGGCGGACGTGGCTGACTACGGCTGGCGGGCGGCGAAAGGGTGACTGGCGAGTCAGTCACGGCGCTTTACCTGGCCTACGGCGGTGGGTAACGTCTGCCCTACTTTATTAGAAGGATTGGCGTCATGAGTGAGTTGATTTCTTACCATCTCGAAGACGGTATCGCGACCCTGACCTTGAGTAATGGCAAGGTCAATGCCATCTCGCCGGATGTGATTGTTGCGTTTAACGCTGCGCTGGATCGAGCGGTGGCGGATCGGGCGGTGGTGATCATTACCAGTCAGCCAGGTATTTTTTCGGGTGGCTATGACTTGAAGGTGATGACGGCCGGCCCTAAAGAGGCTGTGGCGCTGGTGGCTGCCGGTTCGACCCTGGCTCGTCGCTTGCTGTCGCACCCGTTCCCGGTGGTTGTGGCCTGCCCTGGGCATGCGGTGGCCAAGGGTGCGTTTATTCTGTTGTCGGCCGACTACCGCATTGGTGTCGATGGCCCGTTCAGCATTGGTCTGAACGAAGTGCAGATCGGTATGACCATGCACCACGCCGGTATCGAGCTGGCGCGTGATCGTCTGCGCAAGTCGGCGTTTCATCGTGCGGTGATCAATGCCGAGATGTTCAATCCGCAGAGTGCTGTGGATGCCGGCTTCCTTGATGTGGTGGTGTCGGCCGAAGAGCTGCAAGGCGCGGCACTGGCGGCGGCTCGTCAATTGAAGAAGCTCAACATGACCGCCCACAAAAACACCAAGCTGAAAGTGCGCAAGGCACTGCTGGAGACGCTGGACAACGCGATCATCCTGGATCAGGAGCATATGGGCTAAGCCCTAACGCGTTGCACCGAAAAGCCCGACCGTCGTGTCGGGCTTTTTCTTGCGTGTTTGGTTTAAAACCTTACAACCGCTCTAGACCGCATCTGACCCATAAGTCGGAAACATGCGCTCAAACATCGGCTATCTCCCACTTCTATAGCGGCAATTGCCGAAAACAGTGCACATCCGTACACTGCGCCACCTTTTGTCCCGGTGGGCCCTTTAAATGCTGTTTGTGTTTCGTATGTTATTGATGGGCTTGCACTTTATTCTGGCCGGCGTGCTTGGAGTGATCCTCGGTCTATGCCGGCCGTTTAATCCGGACAATAGCCGTTTATGCGCACGTCTGTACGCGTGGCCGGCGATGTGCATTTTGCGTTTGCGGGTGAAGGCTGACGTCGGGCCATTGATGGATAAGCCTGACAGTTGCGTGATCATCGCCAACCACCAGTCCAACTACGATCTGTTTGTGTTCGGCAACGTAGTGCCCCGCCGCACCGTGTGTATCGGCAAGAAAAGCCTGAAGTGGGTGCCACTGTTCGGGCAGTTGTTCTGGCTGGCCGGCAATGTGTTGATTGACCGCGGCAATGCGCACAAGGCACGCCAGTCGATGCTAACCACGACTCACACCTTGCAGCATGAAGACACCTCGATCTGGGTCTTCCCGGAAGGCACGCGCAACCTCGGCGAAGAGTTGCTGCCGTTCAAGAAAGGCGCGTTCCAGATGGCGATTGCCGCGGGCGTGCCAATCGTGCCGGTGTGTGTCAGCAGTTACGTCAAACACATGCGATTGAACCGCTGGCGCAGTGGGAAGATTCTGATCCGTTCGCTGCCGGCGATTCCTACGGCTGGATTGAGTCTGGATGACATGCCCATGCTGATCGTCCAGTGCCGCGAGCAGATGCGCGAGTGCATCGACTCGATGGATCGGCAACTGCAAGCCGCCTGAAAGAAACCCGCCCTGTGCGGGTTTTCTTTTGCCTGCGAACTCTACAGATTTTGCTGACTCTCAAGCAGCAGACAAGGTTATGCTGAATCCTGCCTGGCACCGCCAGTCTTTACAGAAAGCGGCTAATAAGAAGTGAATCACCATCATGGGTAGAGTCGTTGCTGCTGCGGTTTACAGCGCCGGTAAGAAAGTCACCAATATCACCCTCGACGAAGGCGCTGCCTGGGCTGCCAAGCCTGGCCACTTTGTGTGGATTGGCCTCGAAGAGCCGAACGCCCAGGAGCTGTTCAACCTGCAACGCCAATTCAACCTGCACGAACTGGCCATCGAAGACGCCCTGGAAAAACACAGCCGGCCGAAGCTGGAAACCTTCGGTGATGCCCTGTTCATCGTCACGTATTCGCCGATCCGCAATGAAGGCAAACTGGAGTTCATCGAGACTCATATCTTCGCCGGCAAGGGTTACATCATTACCGCTCGTAATGGTCACTCGGCGTCCTACGCCTATGTCCGACAGCGTTGTGAGGCACGGCCGCTGTTGTTGGAGCATGGGGAAGATTTCGTACTTTATGCCATCCTCGATTTCGTGATTGAAAACTACCAGCCGATGGGCGAAGCGATCCATGCCGAGATCGATGAGCTGGAACAAAACGTTATGTGCGGTTCCCTGAACGAGCGCGACATCCAGAAACTCCACAGCCTGCGCCGCGATGTATTGCGCTTGCGCCGATATGCGGCGCCGATGGTGGAAATCGGTGAAGAGTTGCAGAAACTGAGCTTCCCATTCATCGACAAGAACATGCGCCCGTATTTTCGCGATGTGCAGATCCATGTCACGCGGCAGATGGAAGACCTGACAACGCTGGCGGACATTGCCAGCCAGACCATCGAGGTCGGGGTATTGCTGGAGGCGTCACGCCAGAGCGTGGTGCAGCGCAAGTTTGCGGCATGGGCGGCGATTCTGGCGTTCCCGACGGCGGTGGCCGGGATCTACGGGATGAACTTCCAGAACATGCCGGAGTTGAGTTGGCATTATGGGTATTTCGGGGTGTTGGGGTTCATCACCATTGGGTGTGTCGGTTTGTGGGCGAGTTTCAAGCGGTCGGGATGGTTGTGAGACGGTGGGGTTTCAGTCAGAACCGGTTGCCCCCATTCGCGAGCAAGCCCGCTCCCACATTGGATTTTCGTCGTGACACAGATCCAATGTGGGAGCGGGCTTGCTCGCGAAGCTTTTAGCGTTTAACCGCTTCACCCTCAGGCTTATGCGCCACAAACCGCATCATCCACTCCGCAACGGTAGTGCCGTGATGCTCGTGTTCAAGACTCGCCATACCTTTCGCATAGATCTGCTCGCCCAGCGCTTCCTGACGAATATCCAACAATGCCCGTGAGTAATCGTGAATGAACTCAGGATGCCCCTGGAAGCACAGCACTTGATCGTTGATGTGGTACGCGGCGAACGGGCAGAAATCGCTCGAGGCGATGACCGTAGCGTTTTCCGGTAGCGCGGTGACCTGATCCTGGTGGCTGATCAGCAGCGTCAGCTCTTCCCTCAGCGGGCTCATCCATGGCGCCTTGGCCGCAAGTTTGTAGCTGTGAGTGCCGACGCCCCAACCCTGGGTCGCCCGCTCGCTCTTGCCGCCCAATAGCAGCGCCAGCAGTTGATGGCCGAAGCACACGCCCAGCAGTTTGTCGCCGCGCTCGTAGCGGTTCAGCAGGTAGGTCTTGAGGGTTTGAATCCACGGGTCGGTGCCGAAGGAATCGGCCTTGCTGCCGGTGACCAGATACGCATCGAAGGTCAGGTCATCGCTGGGATAATCGCCCTGCATCACGTTGTACACGGTGAACTCGGCAGCGATGGGTTGCTGCGAAAACAGACGCTGGAACATCTGCCCGTAACCCTGATATTGATCGACCAGTTCCGGACGCAGGATGTCGGTTTCCAGAATGCAGATGCGTAACGACATAAAAAATACCTGACACATGAAGGGAATAATGCACACCCCAGAGCCTGCCTTGAAACACAGTGGCAAGGCAAGCCCCGGAGCGCGTCATCGGTCCCTTTGAACGTCCCTTAAAACAACGCGTCTTTGGCGGCTTTCTCCAGCAGCAGCGCAGGCGGTGTGAAGCGCTCGCCGTACTGCTCGGCCAGGTACTGGGCCCGGGCGACGAAGTCTTTCACGCCGTACTGGTTGATGAATTGCAGCGCACCGCCGGTCCAGGCCGCGAAGCCGATGCCGAAGATCGAACCGACATTGGCATCCGCCGTCGAGGTCAGCACGCCCTCCTCCATACAGCGCACGGTTTCGATAGCTTGTACGAACAGCAGCCGATCACGTATGTCCTTCGGCGAAATCTGCCCATCGGCTTTCTCGAAACGGCTTTTCAGCTCAGGCCACAAATGCTTCTGCCCAGTCGCCGGGTAATCGTAGAAACCACCTCCAGCGGCCTTGCCCGGACGCTTGTATTCCTTGAGCAACAAGTCAATCACGGCGAACGCCGGGTGCTCAATCAGGGTTTTCCCTTCTGCTCGCAGGTCTTTGGCGGTTTGTTCGCGGATATGGCTCATGAGGCTGAGGGAAACTTCGTCGGAGATCGCCAGAGGCCCGACAGGCATGCCGGCCTTGCGCGCTTCGGTCTCGATCATCGGCGCGCTCACACCTTCGCCGAGCATGGCGATGCCTTCGTTGGTGAAGGTGCCGAACACCCGCGAGGTAAAAAAGCCACGACTGTCGTTAACCACAATCGGGGTCTTTTTGATTTGCAGGACGAAATCGAAACCTCGAGCCAGTGTTTCGTCGCTGGTATGGACGCCCTTGATGATTTCCACCAGTGGCATTTTCTCGACGGGACTGAAGAAATGCAGGCCGATGAATTTCGTCTGGTCCGGCACGGCGGTGGCCAGGCCACTGATCGGCAAGGTCGAGGTGTTGGAGGCGATGACCGCGTCCGGGCCGACGACTGTTTGCGCGGCTGATGAGACCTTGGCCTTCAGTTCGCGATCCTCAAACACCGCTTCAATAATCAGATCACAACCGGCCAAATCCGCATCGTTTTCGGTGGCATGGATTCGCGCCAAAATCTCTTCGCGCTGCTCCCGGGTTAACTGACCACGCGCAACCTTCTTGTCCAGCAACGCCGCCGAGTGAGCCTTGCCCTTCTCTGCCGCGGCGAGGTTGATGTCTTTGAGCACCACGTCGATGCCGGCTGATGCGCTGACAAACGCGATGCCCGCGCCCATCATCCCGGCGCCAAGCACGCCGACTTTCTTCGTCACATAAGGCGCTATGCCTTGGGGTCGCGAGCCGCCGGCATTGATCTCATTGAGCTGAAACCAGAACGTGCCAATGAGGTTTTTCGACACTTGGCCGGTGGTCAGTTCGGTGAAGTAACGGGTTTCGATCAAGTGCGCCGTGTCGAAATCCACCTGGGCGCCTTCCACCGCAGCACAGAGAATTTTCTCCGGCGCGGGCAGGCAGCCCTGGGTTTTGCTGCGCAGAATCGATGGCGTGATAGCAAGCATCGCCGCGAGCTTCGGGTCCGACGGCGTGCCGCCAGGGATCTGATAACCCTTCACGTCCCAGCGCTGCACAGCGACCGGGTGAGCGACAATCCACGCCCGCGCCTTGGCCATGAGCTCATCGCGATCGGCTGCCAACTCATCGATCAATCGTGCCTGCAACGCCTGTTGCGGCCGGATTTTTTTGCCTTCAAGCAGATACGGCAGGGCTTTTTCGATGCCCAGCATGCGGACCATGCGGACTACCCCGCCTCCGCCCGGCAACAGGCCAAGAGTGACTTCCGGCAGGCCAAGCAGCACCGATGGATTGTCCAGCGCCACACGGTGATGACACGCCAGGCAGATCTCCCAACCGCCGCCGAGCGCCGCGCCGTTAATGGCGGCGACCACCGGTTTGCCGAGGGTTTCCAGGGTGCGCAGTTGGCCCTTGAGGGTCAGCACCATGTCGTAAAAAGCTTTGGCTTCGGGTTTGCCGACCTTGATCAGTTCATTGAGGTCGCCGCCGGCGAAGAAGGTTTTCTTGGCCGAGGTAATGATCACGCCGGCAATGGCGTCCTTGTCGGCGACTAGTCGGGCGACGCAGGTGGCCATGGCCTCGCGGTAGACCGCGTTCATGGTGTTGGCACTCTGGCCTGGCATGTCGATGGTCAGGACGACGATCTGGTCCTGACCTTTTTCGTAACGGATGGCTTCGGTCATGGCTATTTCCTTGAAATCGGGGCTCAGAGGCGTTCGATGATGGTGGCAATGCCCATGCCGCCGCCGACACACAATGTCGCCAGGCCATAGCGCAGGCGCCGGGTTTCCAGTTCATCGAGCAGCGTGCCGAGAATCGCGCAGCCGGTGGCGCCGAGTGGGTGGCCCATGGCGATGGAGCCACCGTTGACGTTGACCTTGTCGGGGTCGATGGCCATGTCCTTGATGAACTTGAGCACGACCGAGGCGAACGCTTCATTGACTTCGAACAGGTCGATGTCTTCGACCCGCAGCCCGGCCTTGGCCAGCGCCTTGCGCGTGGCCGGCGCCGGGCCGGTGAGCATGATGGTCGGGTCGGTGCTGGTGACCGCCGTGGCGACGATTCGCGCCCGTGGCTGCAAGCCCAGCGCCCGGCCCTTGGCCTCGGAGCCGATCAGCATCAGCGCCGCGCCATCGACGATTCCGGAACTGTTGCCCGGCGTGTGCACGTGGTTGATCCGCTCGATCTGGCTATAAACCCGCAATGCCGTGGCGTCGAAGCCCATTTGCCCGATCATTTCGAAACTCGGCTTGAGCTTGCCCAGGCCTTCCATCGTCGATTCAGCACGAATGAACTCATCGTGATCGAGCAGGATGATGCCGTTCTGGTCTTGCACTGGCACCAGCGACTTATTGAACGAACCGTCCGCCCGCGCCCGCGCTGCCTTCTGCTGGGAGTGCAACGCGAAGGCATCGACGTCCTGACGGCTGAAACCTTCAATCGTGGCGATCAGGTCCGCACCCACGCCCTGAGGCGTGAAGTGGTTGTGCAAATTGGTTTCCGGGTCCAGCGCCCAGGCCCCGCCATCGCTGCCCATCGGCACGCGGGACATCGATTCGACGCCACCGACCACCACCAGGTCTTCGAAACCGGAACGCACTTTCATCGCACCGAGGTTTACCGCTTCCAGCCCCGACGCGCAGAAGCGATTGAGCTGCATGCCGGCCACGCTGACGTCCCAATCGGCCACCTGCGTGGCGGTCTTGGCGATGTCGGAACCCTGATCGCCGATGGGCGTCACGCAGCCGAGCACCACATCATCGACCTGACTGGTGTCCAGGGACGTGCGCTGCTGCAGCGCCGTCAGCAGCCCGGCCACCAGGTTCACTGGCTTGACGCTGTGCAAGGCGCCATTGGCCTTGCCTTTGCCACGGGGCGTGCGTAACGCGTCGAATATCAAAGCTTGGGTCATGACGTCCTCGAAACCTGATGGTGAATGAAGATCAAAAGATCGCAGCCTGCGGCAGCTCCTACGGGAGACCGTATGACCTGATCTTTATGCCCTCACCTTATGCCGAGCAGCCGTGGATTCAATGACCACAGCGCTCATTGGCGTTGACGGTCACGCTCAGACGAACGGTAGTCTGCTATCGGATAAACCAATTCAAGTCACCAAGCTGTCTAGCAAACGGGCGCCCAAGAAGCTGGCCATAAGCCTCATACCTTTTTAAAAGCGATGAGTGCTCAGCACATACGAAATGGATCTAAGCCAAGCGTGACGCGGGCCCTAAGGTAAACCTGTACGAAGTTGTCGTCGGGTTTTGCCGAGGCACTCGTCATACAAGGAAGTGCAGCGCTCTGCCGTCATGGAGATAGGCAGGCAGGCATCAGGAAATAACAAAAAAGGCGGTCAAGCCATGTTCAAGCATTCGAAAGTTCGTCAAGCCGGGCTCATTCTATTTGCCACTACACTGTTGTTGATTTTGCCGAACCTGACCAAGGTGATTGGCTGATCGAGCATCAGGGTTTTCATTTCGCCTGATAAAAATGTGATTGGCTCGCTACCCGGGTCAGCGTGGCTGTGCCAACCTTTGCGGCACTTCCACGACATGGACGGCGATCACTTGAAAGCGCTCACTCTATTTGGGGCCTTGCTGCTCAGCATGCCTCTGTCTGCCGCACAGCTGAATCTGGAGCTGGGCGCGAGTTCTCGCACCTGGCAGACCGAGCAATTGCTCAAGCATCCTCAGGTTCAGACCATCACGATCACTAACGACGTTTCCTACAAACGGGACATGAGCTATCGCGCCGTGCCGTTAGCGGCGTTGTTGACGGGCATCAAGCCTGACGATCATCTGCAAGCCGTTGCCCTGGACGGTTTTGCCGCCGAACTGGCCGCCGCGCCGTTGCTCAATACCCAAGGCGCGCGGGCCTGGCTGGCAATTGAAGACCCCGCCAAGCCATGGCCAGCATTGTCCGAGGGCAAGCACAGTGCCGGGCCGTTTTATCTGGTCTGGACCGATCCACAAGCGGGCAATATCAGCCCCGAGCAATGGCCGTTCGAAGTGGCCAGCATCAAGCGCATGGCCCCGGTGGCCGAGCGCTTCCCTGCCCTGCTGCCCGATCCTGCGCTGAAGGCGGACGATCCGGTGAACAAGGGCTTTGCACTGTTTCAGAAGAACTGCCTGGCCTGTCATCGACTCAATGGCGCGGGGGATTCGCAGTTCGGACCGGACCTGAATATTCCGTTCAACCCGACCGAGTACTTCGGCGCGGACTTCCTCAAGCGCTATATTCGTGATCCGCAGAGCTTGCGCCAGTGGCCGCAGGCGAAAATGCCAGCGTTCGCGACGACGGTGTTGCCGGAGGGGGATCTGGAGTTGTTGGTGGGGTATTTGAAGCATATGGCGGGGCGGAAGGTGAAGCCTTGATCGCTTGAGCCTTGTGTTGCCTGGGCTGGCCTCTTCGCGAGCAAGCCCGCTCCCACATTGGATCTCCTTTGTGTCACAAATTTTGTGCATGCCAAAGTTCTAATGTGGGAGCGGACTTGCTCGCGAAGCGGTATCCCCAATCTTATTGCTGTTGCACTGAGATCACCGGCACCGGCGTCGGTGACACAAACACCTTCGCATGCATCTGCTCGCACCCACCGCCACGACGCATGCCGCGCACCGGGCAGGCGTCGAGGTAATCCAGGCCCACGGCCAGTTTCAGGTGACGCTCCGGGCGGGCCAGTTCGTTGGTTACGTCGAAGCTGTACCAGGCGTCATCCAGCCAGGCTTCAGCCCAGGCGTGACTGGCCAGGTGTTCGCAATTCTCGCTGTACAAATACCCCGACACATAACGCGAGGGAATGCCCAGGCTGCGGGCGCAGGCGAGGAACGCATGGGTGTGGTCCTGGCAGACCCCGGAACGCCCGGCGAAAGCCTGGGCGGCGCTGGTGTCCACTTCGGTGGAACCCGGCGTGTAGGTCATGTGCTGGTTCAGGCCATGCATCAAATCGATCAGCGCCGTACGATCCCGGCGTTGTTTGCAGGCCTTGTCGGCGAATGCGCGCAGCGCTTCGTCGGCCTCGGTCAGGCGCGTGAAGCGCAGGAACGGCAGCGCCGACTGGCTTTCATGCTCGGCTTCGCGCAGTTCGTCGATGTCCACCTGCCCTCGGGCCCCGATGATGATTGCCTCGTGGGGTTCGTCCAGGGTCAGCACATGCAGAATGTTGCCGAACGGATCGAGTTGCGCGCGCACCGGGCGTGGCAGGTCGAGCTGCCAGCTGAGCACGTGTTGGCGCTCGCTGTCATGGGGGGTCAGTCGCAGGTACTGGATGCTCGCCCGCACCTGATCTTCGTAGTGATAGGTGGTCTCGTGGCTAATGGAAAGTCTCATGCAGCCTCCAGGTAGGAACTGTGTATGGCGTTGCCCAACTGGCGCACCAGCGGGATGAACTCGGTCAGCCAGGCGTGCAGGCCTTCGTCGAGAATTTCGTTGATACCGGTGTAGCGCAGGCGTGCGTCCATTTCCGCGGCCAGGCGTTGCGCGGGACGGCCGTTGGCCCCCGGCAATTGGGCGAGGATCTGGTCGATTTCTTCGGTGCAGGCGCGCAGGGATCGCGGCACGTCGGCGCGCAGCAGCAACAACTCGGCCACATGTCGGGCACCAGGGGCGTCGCGGTAAATCTCGGTGTAAGCCTCAAACGACGACAAGGCCCGCAGCAAGGCGCTCCACTGGTAATAGGCGTGAGCCGTGCCGTCGCTGACTGCTTCGGCCTGATCGCCGGCCATTTCGTAACGGGCATCGAGCAGGCGCAAGGTGTTGTCAGCCCTTTCGATAAAGGTGCCCAGACGAATGAACCGGAACGCGTCATTACGCATGATGGTGCCGTAGGACGCGCCGCGGAACAGGTGGGAACGTTCCTTGATCCACTCACAGAAACGGCTCATGCCGTAGCGACTCAAGCCTTGCTCGGCGATCCCGCGAATTTCCAGCCAGGTGGCGTTGATGTTTTCCCACATGTCGGCGGTGATTCGCCCACGCACCGCGTGGGCGCTGGCTCGCGCGGCACCGAGGCAGCTGTAGATGCTCGCCGGGTTGGCCGCATCCAACGCGAAAAAATGCAGCAGCCGTTCGGCATGCAGATCGCCGTGACGCTCCAGGTAATCGTCCAGAGTGCCGGTGATCAGCAACGGCATGGCGAGTTCGTGCAAGCCGTCGCCACGACCGTCCTGAGGCATCAGTGACAGCGAATAACTGATGTCGAGCATCCGTGCGAGGTTTTCGGCCCGCTCCAGGTAACGCGACATCCAATACAGATCCGAGGCAGTTCTACTTAACATGGCAGGCTTCCTTCAATCCTCGACCACCCAGGTGTCCTTGGTTCCGCCGCCCTGGGATGAGTTCACCACCAGGGAGCCTTCGCGCAAGGCGACACGGGTCAAACCGCCGGGCACTACCCGGGTTTCGCGGCCAGACAATACAAACGGACGCAGGTCGATATGGCGTGGAGCGATGCCGTTTTCGACAAAGGTCGGACAGGTCGATAAAGACAACGTCGGTTGGGCGATGTACGCGTGGGGCTTGGCTTTGATCCTCTCACGGAAAGATTCGATTTCCGCTGCCGTCGCCGCCGGCCCCACCAGCATTCCGTAACCACCGGAGCCTTGGGTTTCCTTGACCACCAGTTCTGGAAGATTGGCCAGCACGTGGGACAGTTCAGAGGGATTACGACACTGCCATGTAGGCACGTTCTTCAGGATCGGCTCTTCATCCAGGTAGAAACGAATCATGTCCGTGACGAAGGGATATACCGATTTGTCGTCCGCGACCCCGGTGCCGATGGCATTCGCCAGAACCACGTTGCCGGAGCGGTAGGACGACAGCAGACCTGGAACGCCGAGCATCGAGTCCGGGTTGAACGCCAGCGGATCAAGGAACGCATCGTCGAGGCGACGATAGATCACGTCGACGGCTTTCGGCCCGTCCGTGGTGCGCATGAACACCTTGTCATCGCGCACGAACAGGTCCGCGCCTTCTACCAGTTCAACGCCCATTTCCCGGGCCAGAAACGCATGCTCGAAAAACGCGCTGTTGAAGCGCCCCGGCGTCAGCACTACCACGCTCGGGTTGTCGATCGGGCTGGAGCTTTTCAGGGTGTCGAGCAACAGGTTCGGATAGTGGTCGATCGGTGCAATGCGCTGGGCCGCGAACAACTCGGGGAATAATCGCATCATCATTTTGCGGTCTTCGAGCATGTAGCTCACGCCGCTGGGTGTACGAAGATTGTCTTCGAGCACGTAGTACGTGCCGTCGCCATCGCGCACCAGGTCGACGCCGGAAATGTGCGAATAGATATCGCGGTGCAGATCCAGCCCTTGCATCGCCAACTGGTATTGCTCGTTGGCCAGCACTTGCTCGGCAGGAATGATGCCGGCCTTGATGATGCGCTGCTCGTGATAGAGGTCGGCAAGGAACATGTTCAATGCCTTGACCCGCTGAATGCAGCCGCGCTCGACGACCCGCCATTCACTGGCGGGGATACTGCGGGGAATGGTGTCGAAGGGAATCAGGCGCTCTGTCCCCTGCTCATCACCATAGAGCGTGAATGTAATCCCGGCACGATGAAATAACAGATCGGCCTCGCGTCGCCGTTGTGCCAAAAGCTCGTCAGGCGTTTCGGCCAGCCAACGGGCAAACTCCCGATAATGCGGGCGGACCTGGCCGCCGGCATCGTACATCTCATCAAAATAGGTGCGGATCATGCCGTACTCCTTGTCACCCGGACAACCAAGCCTTCGCAAGGCCCGTGCCATCGGCATAAACGCTTTGATATCAATCAGTTGGATAATGGCGCTGCATGCACCGCACCAATCCTGTGCGGTAAATGCCCCAACCTGATCGCCCCCGCTTCATGGCGAAGCAATGCTGTCGCCTACCTGCAGCATAGTCAGAGTTGATTTCACTGCCCGGAGGGCGATGCGGATAATCGGCGCATTCGCTGGAAAGATGACCGAACACTTGCCGAACTTCCCTTTTAGCCGCCTGTTTAGGCGGCTTTTTTTTGCGTTGTTGAAACGTTGTGAATCAAAAACACGATCAAGAGCCTTTTCAAACCGCGAAAACGAAAACGGCCAACCCAAAGGTCAGCCGTTGCTGAGTGTTGTCACTGTTCATAAAGTTATGCGAGTAACCCTCGTACCTCCTGCTTGACGCCCCATCCTTCGATGATACCGCCCAGAGGCTCGACCACCGCCTCGAAGTCCTGCTCAAAGTCGCCGATCCCGTCGTAGGTGGCGTACATCACTTTGCTCAGTTCCAGATGCCACGCGCCGTCGTCGCGCACGCTGATCTGGGCATTCAAGGATTCACCACTGAAATGACCTGCCGCCCTGCGTGCCCGCTCCTCGTCCGGAAAAATGGCGTAGAACTCGATGGGATGGAATCGTGAAAAGTCGAAACCGCCTTCTTTCATGCGGCGCAGCACACTGCTGCTGATGTCTTCTTGATAGGCTGTGCTCATGAAACGTCCCCCTCAGACTGATGGATAGACTTTCCGTATTCCCTGCACTTTCAACCGATTGGTGAGAGCGATACGGCAACAGAGGTTGCCGACGGGAAACAAGCATGTAGCTGACAAGACCAGACCTTAGCGAGTCATTCGCTGATCTCGCTTGCAGAGTAGCCCCAAGATAGAGCTGCTGCCAAGGTCTGGTTGTGAATGTGACAAGAGGTGTATCAGATCGGGGTAATACTGATGATTTCAATGCTGTTCTGGGATTTCAGGCTTTTGACGGTCGGATCATCGGTACGACCCTCCAGATCATTGAGATCCAGTTCGGCAGCGACCGGCAGGCACCGGGCGCGAATGAGCTTGGCGGCTTGCTCGCTGTTCGGGCATTCCTCGCACTCGAAGAGTTCGTCCACTGTTTCACCGTGATCATCCACGAAAGTGATTTTCCACTTTTGCATCGGTGCCTCCTCGATAAAACCCATGGATGGGCTTACAAGTATCTGGACTTTTGCGCTGACTGATCGTTCAAACGAATTGCGGTGTTCTGACAGGAAAAACAAGACCCCTTGTGGGAGCGGGCTTGCTCGCGAAAGCGGTGATTCAGTCAATATGCATGTCGACTGAATCACCGCTTTCGCGAGCAAGCCCGCTCCCACAGGGGAGTTGTGTGCAACCTTTAGTCGTTGCTGGGTTTGTTCACCGCTTGCAGTACGTATTGCGGCAAGGCGAACGCACCGATGTGGATTTCCGGGTTGTAGTAGCGGGTGATGATGCCGCTGCCGGCGAACCGCTGTTGCAGGGTTTCGCGGGACAATTTGCGATAGGCGGTATTGGTTGCGCCCCAAGCGAAGGTCATCGCGCCGCCGATGTAGGTCGGCACGGCCGCCTGATAGAAGTGCCAGTCCGGAAACAGGCTGCGCAGACGGCCGGCGGTGGTTTTGACTTCTTCGATTTGCATGAACGGCGTGCCGTTCTGGGTCACCAGGATGCCGCCTTCGTTCAGGCAGCGACGGCAAGCCTGGTAGAAGTTTTCGGAGAACAGCACTTCGCCCGGGCCGATCGGGTCGGTGGAGTCGGAAATGATCACGTCGAACTTTTCGGTGGTGGTGGCGACGAAACGCATGCCGTCGTCGATCACCAGGTTCAGGCGTGGATCATCGAACGCCCCCTTGGAGTGATTCGGCAGGAATTCCTTGCACATGTCGACCACGGTGCCGTCGATCTCGACCATGGTGATGTGCTCGATGCTGCGGTGCTTGGCCACTTCACGCAGCATGCCGCCGTCGCCGCCGCCGATGATCAGTACGCGCTTGGCGGTGCCATGGGCGAGGATCGGCACGTGGGTGAGCATTTCGTGGTAGATGAATTCGTCGGCTTCGGTGGTCTGGATCACGCCGTCCAGTGCCATTACCCGGCCCATGCGCGGGTTCTCGAAGATCACCAGGTGCTGGTGTTCGGTGCGTACTTCGTGCAGCAGTTTTTCCATGCGAAAACGCTGGCCATAGCCTTCGTAGAGGGTTTCCAGGTACTCGCTGGTTGGAGTATTGCTCATGGGAAGTGCTCCGTGAATGCGGGTGGCAACGGACGGTTACCCGCCCATGATGGCCAATCGAACGCCCCGATCGACCGGGAAAGACGCGCATTCTATGTCGCGGAATATGACAGGTCGAACGTTCCCCGAGCGAACATTATTCTCAAAGGCTCGATGAACCAATGTGGGAGCGGGCTTGCTCGCGAAAGCGGCTTATCATTCAACATTGATGTCGACTGACAGTCTGCATTC
Source organism: Pseudomonas farris (assembly GCF_019145235.1). GTDB lineage: Bacteria > Pseudomonadota > Gammaproteobacteria > Pseudomonadales > Pseudomonadaceae > Aquipseudomonas > Aquipseudomonas farris. Next base: position 79,192 of record NZ_JAHSTV010000011.1, read on the forward strand.
GCGAGCAAGCCCGCTCCCACAGGGTCCGGCGTTCCTACAGGGGAAAAGTGTCAGTCTGTCAGATCCGCACATTGCCTCGCGGCCCGGCGATGGCCCAGATGATCAGGCCCAGGACCGGCAGCAGGAGGATCAATAGCACCCAGATGATTTTCATCCCGGTTTCGGCGCCACTTTTAAGCACGTTGATGATGGCCCAGATATCCAGGGCAAGAATAATCAGACCGACCAGGCTGTTGAACGTGGAACCCATGGTGACGCTCCCGAAGAGTGGTATGCACTCTTAGGATAGTCGGGCCTTGCGAGGGTTCCGTTTTATTACCGTTCTAGACAGCTTCAGACATGGATCGCCACTTTCAGGGCTTCCAGGGCGGGCGCGGCGGCGATGCCGACTTCGGCGCACAATTCGAGAACCCGTGGCACGTCATTACCGTAGACCAGCACCACTTGCAGTTCATCGTCGAGCAACTGGCTGAAGTTCATCAGCGTGTAACCGCCGTTTTCCTTGTTCATGCTGCTCATCTGCACCTGAATGCGATTGAGCGCCGTCAGGGCTTCGGTCTTGGCCAGCTGCTTGGGTTTGATGTTGAAATCGACGCTGGGACCGAACGAAGCGACGATCTGCGCAAACAGGTCCATGTAGGTGTCAGCCTGGAACAGCACGGTTTCCGGCAAGCTGCCGACGACCACCCACTCACCCAACGAAATCGGGAAGGTTTCGTCGTAGTTGATGTCCGGATTGGCCGCCAGAAAAGCCTCTGGATCGGCGTAAGCCTGAGCCGCTTCGTCAGCGACTTTCAGGATTTCGTCATCGCTCATGCACCCGGAGCTGATTTTGCTGATGAGTTCGACGAGTGCGGCTTTCATGAGGTGGATCCTGTAGCGAGGGAGATTTGAGGGCGCGAAGGATAGCGCAGGTTAAACGCAAAGACGAAAAGATCGCAGCCTTCGGCAGCTCCTACATTGGCATGACGTGCGCGCTGTAGGGCTGCCGAAGGCTGCGATCTTTTAATGTGATCAGCCGAGCAGTTTTTGCAGCTGAGCCGTGGTATCCACCGCGCCCATGGTTTTGGCCGCGTCCAGCGCGGATACGCCGTTGGCATCCTTGGCTTTCGGATCGGCGCCTTTGCTGATCAGGTAGTCGACGATTTCGACGCGGTTGAACATCGCCGCCATCATCAATGCAGTGCGACCGTCGAAGGACGAACCTTCCACTTGCGCGCCACCTTCCACCAACGCCTTGACCACCGCCAGATCACCCTTGAACGCCGCGCCGGCAATCGGGCTCTGGCCGTTGTCGTTGCGGATTTCCGGATCGGCCTTGTGCTCGAGCAGGACTTTTACCGTCTCGACATGGCCGTGGTACGCAGCGAGCATCAGCAAGGTATCGCCCTTGTGGTTGCGCAGGTTCGGCGGCAAGCCCTTGGTCAGCAGCGCAGCCATCATGGCCGCATCGCCCTCGCGCGCTTTGTTGAACACCTGTTCGGCAAATTCGGCAGCCTCTTCGGGTGTCATCTGGCGGCTTTTGTCTGACATTGGGGACTCCACATTCGGTCAATCGGAAAAGCCGATAGTTTCCCGAGCGCTCCGGAACCTGTCACTTCTTTTTTCTCATGGAAAGCCATAGCCACATTTAATAAGAGCCACATTCAATAGCGGTACCTGCCACAGTGAATATCCGCCAGCACCTGCTCGGTGACTTGCACATAAGTCTGGGTGCCCGGCAACCAGGCGTAGATCGGGTCATCGCCGGTTTTGTTCGGGTCGAAGGCTTCGTCCTTGAGTCGGGTTTTCTGGTATTTGAAGGTCCCGGTGGTTTCCATTTTCACTTTCACCCGTAGGAAAAGTGGCACCGCATAGGCAGGCATTTGCTGCCTGGCGAAAGCCAGCAACTCGCTGAAATCCAGGGTCGCCAGGGATTCAGCCGGCGTGATTGCAGCCATCCCGGCACGTCCGTTGGTGTTGTGGATTTCTACGCCATAAGCCACGGCTTCGGCGATCTGCGGGTGTTGCAGGAGGATGTTCTCGACCTCGGTGGTCGAGACGTTTTCGCCCTTCCAGCGGTAGGTGTCGCCCAAACGATCGACAAACTGGGCGTGGCCAAACCCGATGTTGCGCAGCAAGTCACCGGTATTGAAGTAACGGTCGCCCTTCTTGAACACGTCGTGGAGCACGACTTTGGCGGTCTTCTGCGGATCGGTGTAGCCGTCCAGCGGCGCCTTGTCGTCGATCCTCGCCAGCAGCAAACCCTGCTCGCCCTTGGCCACTTTGCGCATGAAGCCCTTGGCATCACGGGTGGGTGCACCGCTGTCGTGGTCGTACGCCACCAGTTCCCAGGACATCAGGGAAAAACCGATGGTGTTGTCGAAGTTGAGGATATTGGTGAAGCCGATATTGCCGTCGCTGGCGGCGTACAGCTCGCAGATATGGTCAACGGCAAAACGCGTCTTGAACTCGCTCCACGCGCCGGGGCGCAGACCATTGCCGATCATCTTCGTCACGCTGTGCCGACTGTCATCGACGCTGCGCGGTTGATCCACCAGGTAGCGGCACAATTCGCCGACATAACCGAGGGTGGTCGCCCGGTATTTGCGCACGTCGCTCCAGAACTGGCTGGCGCTGAACTTGCGGCGGATGGCAAACCCCGACGCCCCGCTGATTGCCGAGCCCCAGCACACGCAGAGCCCGGTGGCGTGGTACAGCGGCAAGGTGCAATAGACGACGTCCTGCGGCTGCATATCCAGGGCAATCAGCCCGAAGCTGGCGGAACTGCGCATCCAGCGGCCATGCTTGAACACCCCCGCCTTGGGCAACCCGGTGGTGCCCGAGGTGTAAATGTAGAAACAAGGATCGTCGAGAAAAACCTGCTGACTGCTGACGGGGTTATCGCTGCACGCTTCGGTGCTGACCCTCATCAGGTTGATGAAGCCATCGGGCGAATTGCCCGGGTCGCGATAAGTGTCTTGATCGGCGACAAACCAGGTGCGCGCCGCGTCGATGGACACCCGCTCGCGGACCGCATTGAAGGCCGGAACCAGCTCTTCTCCGACCACGATCGCCACCGGCGCCCCCAGGTTCAGGCTATGGGCCAGGGTATCGCGGGTCTGGGAGGTATTGAGCAAGGCGCTGATCGCGCCGACCTTGGCCACCGCCAATATCGTCACCAATAGTTCCGGACGATTTTCGATAAAGATCGCCACCACATCGCCCTTGCCGATGCCTTGGGCTATCAAATGATAGGCGATGCGATTGGCCCACTGATTGACCTGTGCATAAGTGAGCGCTACCTCGCCCTGCAGCAAGGCCGGACCATTGGGATTACGCAATGTCGCCTGCTCGAAGCTCCAGCCAAGGCCGCACGGTTGGGTCGGGTCCTTGACGTTGGCGGCTTTCATGCCCTTCACCACGCGGGGAATGGCTTTGGCAATGGAAGGCAGCTTGCGGAGCATCATGCCCCAGGTAATCGTGTCGTTCAGCGTGCGGCTCATGGTGCTCCCGTTCGATCTTCTTATTGTCGGGTGGCGTTGATTGAGGCCGAAAATACGTCAGCGGTTCTTGCGCTGTACACGCAGTTTTTGAAATGTTTTGTATCCGCGACTGAAGCGTTCAGACCGAAGATCGAAAAGCGGAACCCTGGCGTTGTGATTGGTTCCATCGAATCGATGCCGACCACGCAAAATGCAGGATGCACGATGACCATTCATGCAGATTGCACGAAAGCACAAAAACACAATTTTATTAACTTATTGATTTATATGAATTTTTAAAAAATAGGGCGCTGGCACAATCACTGCAACTACCTCTCCATGTTGCCCTTCAAAGCACTCACGGAGCTGATAGACATGAGCCTGATCCAGGAAAAATTTTCGTCGCTGTTCTCCAACTTCGAAGTGACCACCCAGCCACGGCCTGACGGCGGCATTCTGCTGACCCTTCGCAGTACGGACGGCAAAGTCTTCAAACGTTCGATTTCCTACCAGCAATTGCATGCCGGCGATCAGCTGTCATGGGTGATTAGCGCGATACGTCGTGACGTCGCCGAACAGGCCAGCGAACTGCCGCAGATCTCCATGCTGCAAAGCCAGCAACGGTTCGCCTTGCCGACCTATCACTCGGTTTAAACGCTACAACGCTACAAACAAACAGGCCGTGAGAGCTTTCGCTTCACGGCCTGTTTTGTTTTCTGGAGCGTAATCCATGTGGGAGCGAGCCTGCTCGCTCCCACATGTTATGTGCGTTGATCTTTAAAAAGTGGAAGGATTTATCCGCGCAAAGCTGTCGACGGTCACATGCCCTGCCAGTTCTCCACCCTCACGGGCCAAGCCACAGGTTGCCATCCCGGCCGTCTGCGCGGCATCCAGCTCTTGAACGATGTCGGACAGAAACAGAATCTGCGAAGCCTCGACGCCAATTGCCTGGGTAATGCGCTCGTAGGACTGCGCTTCGCGCTTGGGCCCTGAGGTGGTGTCGAAATGGCCGCTGAACAGTGGCGACAAATCCCCCGCGTCCGAGCAACCGAAGATCAGTTTTTGCGCCTGAATCGAGCCCGAAGAATACACAAACAGTTGATAGCCTTCCTGATGCCAGCGCTTGAGCGCTTCAACGGCATCCGGGTACACGTGGCCTTTCAACTGCCCGACCTGATAACCCTGCTCCCAGACCATGCCTTGCAACGCCTTGAGTGGCGTGGCCTTGCGGTCTTCGGCGATCCACCCCAGCAGGATTTCGATGACCCGTTCGACGTCGGCTTGCGGCTCACCGCTGTCACGCCGAACAGCGGCGAGCTGCTCGGCAACGTCGGCGCGTTCGGCGTTTTCGCGAACGAAATCCGGTAGGTGTTTGGCCGCGTAGGGAAACAGCACGTCGAACACAAAACTCACCGCACTGGTGGTGCCTTCGATGTCGGTGAGAATCGCTTTGATCGGCATCGACTCAGTCCTCGAGACGCGGGAAGCGGCTGGCGATGTCATCGCCGGTGAAACTGGCCACCCAGCCTTCGGGGTTGTTGAACAGTCGGATTGCGACAAAATGCGGGTGCTCGCCCATGTCGAACCAGTGCTTTGTGCCGGCCGGCACCGAGATCAAGTCGTTTTTCTCGCAGAGCACGGCGTAGACGTAATCGCCGATGTGCAGGCTGAACAAGCCACGGCCGGCGACGAAAAATCGTACTTCGTCTTCAGCATGGCGGTGTTCATCGAGGAACTTGGCGCGCAACTCGGCTTTTTGCGGGTGATCGCTGTTCAGGCTGATCACGTCGACAGTGATGTAACCGCGCTCGGTCATCAGCTTGTCGATTTGCTCCTGATACGCGGCGATCACTTCTTCATGGCTGGCGCCGGGCTGGATTTTCGCCGTGGCTTGCCAACGGTCGAAGCGCACGCCCTGCTCGGCCAGGGTCGAGGCAATGTCCTCGAGGTGGGTCAGGACTTTGTTCGGTATTTCAGGGCTGGAGACGTGATAAACGGACAGGCTGCTCATCTGGGCAACTCCTTAACGGTTCATGCTTTATGGTTCGAGAGCGAGCGCGTCTTCAACTCGCACTCGAACAAAAATTCAAAGGCCTCGATCTGCCGCAGCGCGTCGCTCATGCGTGCGCCCCACGTGTAGAGGCCATGGCCGCGGATCAGGTAGCCGACGCAATCGGGGTGGGCATCAAGCCAAGGCTGCACCTTGGCGGCCAGCCGTGCAATGTCCTGATCATTGTCGAAAATCGGCACGCGCACCCGGGATTCGTGGGTCGAGACGCCGCTGAAGGCCTTTTGCAGTTCGTAGTCTTCGAACTCGATGAAGTCTTCCGGCGTCAGGCGCGACAGCACCGTGGCATGCACCGAATGGGTGTGCAGCACCGCGCCAATCTCCGGGCGCCAGCGGTAGAGCTGAGTATGCAGCAGGGTTTCGGCGGACGGTTTTTTGCCCGGCTCCAGGCTATTGCCCGACAGGTTGGTGGCCAGCACATCATCCAGGCTCAACTGGCCTTTGTGCTTGCCAGACACCGTCAGCAAGGCTTCGGTCGGCGACAGGCGGGTCGAGTAATTACTGCTGGTGGCCGGCGACCAGCCACGCCCATACAGAAATCGCCCGGCGTCGATGATTTCCTGGGCGAGGTGTTCACGGGTAAGGCTCATGGCCTGTCCTCTTGCATACGTGTTGCAATGATAACGGCAGCGGCGAAGGCTGCGAGGCTGGCAATACTAAAGGTCAATGTGGCGCCGAGGGCATTCCAGCTATAGCCGGAGTACAGCGCGCCCAGTGCACCGCCAGTGCCGGCCAGCGCGGCATACAACGCTTGGCCCTGTCCTTGCTGACGCGCGCCGAAGCTACGTTGCACGAACTGGATGGCAGCCGCGTGAAAGCTGCCGAAGGTTGCGGCGTGCAGCACTTGGGCAAACAGCAGCACCCAGAGAAACTCGGCAAACGAACCGAGCAACAACCAACGCAACGCCGCCAGCAGGAAACTCGCCAGCAGCACTCGGCGCACCGAGAAACGCGTAAGGATTTTGCTCATGGCCACAAACATCAAGACTTCGGCAACCACGCCGACTGCCCAGAGCATGCCGATCAGCCCGCGACTGTACCCGAGTCGCTCAAGGTGCAGGGTCAGAAAGGTGTAATACGGCCCGTGACTCATCTGCATCAGCGCCACGCAACCGTAGAACGCCAATACCCCGGGGTTGCGCAATTGCTGGAGGAATCCCTCCCCCGCCAACCGTTCACTCTGAATCGGTTGCGCGTTAGGCACCCATAAACTGCTGACGACGATCCCGGCCATGATCAGCACCAACGCCACCGGATAGATGTCCAGGCTGAGCCATTCGAACATCCGTCCGAGGGCGACCACGGTGATGATGAAACCGATGGAACCCCACAGGCGAATCTGACTGTAGCGAGATGTCTGGCCGTTCAAGTGCGCCAGGGTGATGACTTCGAACTGAGGCAATACCGCGTGCCAGAAGAACGCGTGCAAGGCCATGACCATCGCCAGCCAGGCGTAGCTTTTGCTGACGAAAATCAGTGAGAAGGTCAGCAGCGTACAGACCGCGCCGAACCGCACGATGGCCAGCCGTCGCCCGGTGTAGTCACCGAGCCAGCCCCAGATATTCGGCGCCACGCAGCGCATCAGCATCGGGATCGCCACCAGTTCGCCGATGCGCGCACTGGAAAAGCCCAGGTGATCGAAGTACAGCGCCAGGAATGGCGCTGTCGAACCGAGCAAGGCGAAATAGAACAGATAGAAACTGGAAAGCCGCCAGTACGGAAGCGCCGCCATGGTCGTCAGACCCCGGCGGCCATAAGGTCAGCCATTAAAGCTGACCCAGCACCGGAGTGCTCACGCGCACATTGAGGTTCTGCCCGCGGTGACGCAGCAAGTGATCCATCAACACGATGGCCATCATCGCTTCGGCAATCGGTGTGGCGCGGATGCCGACGCACGGGTCGTGACGGCCCTTGGTGACGACCTCAACCGGGTTACCATGGATGTCAATGGAACGGCCCGGCGTGGTGATGCTCGAGGTTGGCTTGAGCGCCAGATGCGCAACGATCGGCTGACCGGACGAGATGCCACCGAGAATGCCGCCGGCGTTGTTGCTGAGGAAACCTTCCGGGGTCATTTCATCACGGTGTTCGGTGCCACGCTGGGCGATGCTGGCAAACCCGGCACCGATTTCCACACCTTTGACCGCGTTGATGCTCATCAGCGCATGGGCCAGTTCTGCGTCGAGACGGTCGAAGATCGGCTCACCGAGGCCAGGCATCACGCCTTCGGCAACCACGGTGATCTTCGCGCCGACCGAATCCTGGTCGCGACGCAACTGGTCCATATAGGCTTCCAGCTCCGGCACTTTGTCCGGGTCGGGGCTGAAGAAAGCGTTTTCTTCCACCGAATCCCAGGTCTTGAACGGAATTTCGATCGGGCCGAGCTGGCTCATGTAGCCACGAATGACGATGCCCTGGGTGGCCAGGTACTTTTTCGCAATCGCCCCCGCCGCCACGCGCATGGCGGTTTCACGGGCCGAACTGCGACCGCCGCCGCGGTAATCGCGCTCGCCGTATTTGTGGTGGTAGGTGTAGTCGGCGTGGGCCGGGCGGAACAGATCCTTGATCGCCGAGTAGTCCTTGGACTTCTGGTCGGTGTTGCGGATCAACAGGCCGATGGCGCAACCGGTGGTGCGGCCTTCGAACACGCCGCTGAGGATTTCGACTTCGTCGGCTTCCTGGCGCTGGGTGGTGTGGCGGCTGGTGCCGGGCTTGCGGCGGTCCAGGTCGCGCTGCAGATCCTCAAGGGAAATCTCCAGGCCCGGCGGGCAGCCATCGACAATGGCGACCAACGCCGGACCATGGCTTTCGCCCGCGGTGGTGACAGTGAACAGCTTGCCGTAGGTATTGCCGGACATGCGGGACGCTCCGTGAAATCGAAACTAAAATACGTAATGCGCGCCAGTATACGCAGGCTACCCGACTAGTTCATCCTCGAACCTTATGGGTGCCTGCGAGTCCAACCGGCACCTTGTTGATGATGGCGTGATGATGCTGCGAGTTCTAGCCTTGAGCCTTACCTTGTTTACCGGCTTTGCACAGGCCACTGTCCTGCAACGCCCGATCACATTGGACACGGGCAGCGGCGAGCTTTTCGGCTCGCTGTTGCTGCCCAAGTCCGACACGCCTGTACCGGTTGTACTGATCATTTCCGGCTCCGGTCCTACGGATCGTGACGGAAACAACCCCGACGGCGGGCGCAACGACAGCCTCAAACGGCTGGCCTGGGTGCTGGCCAAACACAACATCGCCAGTGTGCGCTACGACAAGCGCGGCGTGGCGGCGAGCCTGGCTGCGACTCCAGACGAACGTAATCTGTCGGTGGAGGCCTATGTGGCCGACGCCGAAGCCTGGGGCCACAAGCTCAAAGCCGATCCACGCTTTGGCAAACTGATTTTGCTGGGCCACAGCGAAGGTGCGTTGATCGCCAGCCTGGCGGCGCCAAACGTCGATGCCGCGGCGGTGATTTCCATGTCCGGCAGCGCCCGGCCGATCGATCAGGTACTGCGCCAGCAGCTAAGCAATCGCCTGCCGCCTCCCTTGATGTTGCGCAGTAATGAACTGCTCGACAGCCTCAAGGCCGGCCGCACCGACGACAACGTGCCCCCGCAATTGCAGGTGATTTTCCGCCCCAGCGTGCAGCCATATCTGATTTCGTTGTTCCGCCAAGACCCGGCGGCGGCCTTCGCCAAATTGAAAATGCCGGCGCTGATCATCCAGGGCAGCAACGACATTCAGGTCGGCGTCGGTGATGCCCAGGCGCTCAAGGCGGCCAAACCGGACGCCGAGCTGGCGCTGATCGAAGGCATGAACCACGTGATGCGCATCGTGCCCAACGATGTGAAGCGGCAATTGGCCTCCTATAAGGATCCGCAATTACCACTGGCATCCGAACTCGGCGCGCGAATCCTCGGGTTTATTGACGGACTTCGCACCCGTTAAGCGCTGTCAGTGGACGTTCTCAACTCGTTTTCACGCCGCGGGAAAACGAGTTGAGAACGGCCCCTACCCTCCAGTCCTGAAAAAAACGGCCGATAAGCCTTTGTCGCCAGCGCACTGGCTGGCGGCAAGCAGGGCTTGGACAGGATCTCGCCGTTATGACTGATACCCAGACTTCACCCGACACCACCGCTGAAAAAGACGCACTGCCAGCGGTCGAGCTGCCGTGGGCGGACGTCCACGTCGAGCACCACAAAATGCTCCGCCTGGCGCCGCTGCAAACCGACCGCAACACTGGCGGACGGCCGTTGCGCTTTGTCGAATTCGGTTACGCCGAGCGCAATAGCAAGGAACACAGCCTGCTGCGCATGACCATCAAGCTGCCGGGCCAGCGGGTGCGCAAAGAACAGAATCATCTGGACGTGTGGGTCAATCACACGACCAAACGCGTGCATTTCGGGCCGGAAAGCGGTTTGCAGATCGAGCCGATGAACCGCGGTATCGGGCGCTATATGGCCGCTCAGGGCATTACCTGGGCGAAGAAGAGATGGCCCGCCTACACCGTCGACGGCACTGACCTGAACAACAAGGATGCGCTGAACGAAGACACTCGCCTGCGCCGCGATCACTTTCTGCGGGTGCACGGTTTTGACCTGGTCTACGCCGACGCCCAGCATTTGAAGGGCAGCGTTAAAGAGGTGTCGGTCGGTGATTTGCTCGGCGACTGGAACAGCGAAAAGCTACAGCAGGTAGAAATCCTCGAAGCCGCGCAGATGCTCCAGCAAGCCGAGCAGAACCTGGCGGAACAGGAAGTCAAACTGAAGAAGCACGAAGAAAAAGTCAGCAAGTACAAGCGCGAAGACGCCGGGCTGCGTTTTACCATTACCTGTCTGGTGGCGTTTGCGGTTTTTCAGGCGGGGTTGTTGATCTGGATTGCTACGCACCGTTGAAGGCTTGAGACCCCGGCGCGGCCATCGCGGGCAAGCCTCGCCCCCACAGGTTTTGTGTCGTGTCCAAATGATGCGGCACATACAAAACCTGTGGGAGCGTGGCTTGCCCGCGAAGGCTTTCTAAGGTCAGACGCGAGAAGCAAACAACGCCTGATGATCGCGGCATTGCTCCGCTGTCAGCATGAACACCCCATGCCCACCGCGCTCGAACTCAAGCCAGGCGAAGTCGACTTCCGGGTACAGCGCTTCGACGTGAACCTGGCTGTTACCCACCTCGACAATCAGCAACCCCTTCTCGGTCAGATGATCCGCCGCTTCTGCGAGCATGCGGCGCACGAGGTTCAAACCGTCGTCGCCACAGGCCAGGCCCAGTTCCGGTTCGTGCTGATACTCATCCGGCATGTCGGCGAAATCTTCCGCATCGACGTAAGGCGGGTTCGACACGATCAGGTCGAAACGTTGACCCGGCAAGCCATCGAAACCATCGCCCTGAACGGTGAACACCCGCTCATCGACACCGTGACGCTCGATATTCTGGTTCGCCACTTCCAGCGCTTCGAACGACAGATCGGCCAGTACCACTTCGGCATTCTGGAACTCGTAAGCACAGGCAATGCCGATGCAGCCGGAACCGGTGCACAGGTCGAGAATGCGCGCAGGTTCGGCGCCGAGCCACGGTTCGAAACGCTTTTCGATCAGCTCGCCAATGGGCGAACGCGGGATCAGCACGCGCTCGTCGACAATGAACGACATGCCACAGAACCAGGCTTCGCCCAGCAGGTAAGCGGTCGGAATGCGCTCTTCGATGCGGCGCTTGAGCAAGCGTTGCAGATTGACCAGTTCATCATCTTCCAGACGGCAGTCCAGATAGCTGTCGGCGATTTCCCACGGCAAGTGCAGCGCACCCAACACCAGTTGACGGGCTTCGTCCCAGGCGTTGTCGGTCCCATGGCCGAAAAACAGATCCTCCCCATGGAAGCGGCTGACGGCCCAACGGATATGGTCACGCAGGGTACGAAGTCGGGAAGTGATCACGGGGCAAACTCCAGAAAAAACGACTGACGATTCTAACAGCCAAAAGACGCCACGACGACGCAGGAAAAACACCGGATCAGATGTAGGACTCTTCTATTTTTTCAGCAAGCTATTGAACAGAACGAGTATCTTGACAAGGCTGCGACCCAACAACGGCGGTGCCTACGATGGTAGCGATTCACAGAAGCGCTCAGCCAGAGGACAATGTCGCAAAAGCCCCACCCGAAGGAGCCCCAGAATGTCCGTTCCAAAAACGATGTTTCAACTCAGCGGCCGTGGTTACGCAGCGGCCAATCTGGGTCATGCGACCCTTGTCATCATCGATGCCCAGAAAGAATACCTCAGCGGCCCCTTGGCACTGAGCGGCATGGATGCTGCCGTCGCGAACATCAAGCAACTGGTGGCCGCTGCCCGTGCAGCCGGTCGGCCGATCGTACACGTGCGCCACCTCGGCACCGTTGGTGGGCTGTTCGACCCGCAAGGCGAGCGCGGCGAGTTCATCCCGGGGCTCGAACCACAGGGCGACGAAACCATCATCGGCAAATTGCTGCCGAGTGCGTTTCACGGCACCGAATTGCTGGAGCGCCTGCAGAATCTCGGCTCGCTGGACCTTATCGTCTGCGGCTTCATGAGCCATTCCAGCGTCAGCACGACTGTGCGCGCCGCGAAGAACCTGGGTTTTCGTTGCACATTGGTTGAAGACGCCTGCGCGACTCGCGACCTGCCTTACAAGGGTGGCGTACTCACTGCCGAGCATGTGCAACACACCGAAATGGCGATCATGGCGGACAACTTCGCCACCCTCGCCCTGACGCACGAACTGATCTGATCGACCGTCGATGAGCGGTCCATGCCGCCGCTCATCCGCAAAAGCCTCTCATTTGCTGTAATTGCCCTAGCCTCAGGAACATCCCGGTCAACTCCCGGTCGAAGGGCCGATACCCATTGAGGAAGGTCGGAATGAAGTTATCCGATGGTTTTGATGCACGCCGCTTGCGGCCCAAAGGCCAAAGCAACTGGCGTTTTCGCTTCGGCGCAGCGTTCGCTGCCTTGCTGGCGACGTGCGGTGTGTTGCTGGCGATGGCCGGCGCGGCCAGCCTGCTGGGCCGGCCACCGGCGCTGGGCGAGTTGAATGCCAGCCCGCTGGGCTCGGCGATCATTCTGGGCGTGGGCCTGTTCGTGCTGTACATCGGCGTGTGGCTATGGCGACGCTGCCGTCGCCGCTCGCGCCAGTCGCAAGAGCTGAATATGGCACCGCATCTGATGAAAAAACACGACTGAGCCCAACGCCGGACGTTTTGTCGCGCCCGATTCGTCCCGACTTGGGTAAACTGGCCGCCCTTCGCGGAGGCTGACATGCAAGACGACGATTTTTCCCTGTTCAAAAACGCGATCCAAGGCGTCAAGCCGATCAAGCACGATCGCGCCGAAACCGGCAAACCCAAGGCAGACCGCGCGCAAATCGCCAAGCTGCGCCAGGCCGCCACTGTGCGCACCGATACCACCACCGTTGACGGGCTGTCCGATCAGTTCGTCATTGATGTCGGCCCCGAAGATGAGCTGATGTGGGCCCGTGACGGTGTCCAGGAAAGCCAGATGCGCAAGCTCAAGATCGGACAGATTCCGTTTGAAGGCAGCCTCGACCTGCATGGCATGAATGTGGAAAAGGCCCGTGAAACCCTGTGGGCCTTTCTGGCAGAAGCGACAAAATTCGAAATCCGCTGCGTACGTGTCACCCACGGCAAAGCGGTTCGCCTGGACGGCAAGCGGCCGATGATCAAGAGCCACGTCAACACGTGGCTGCGCCAGCATTCACAGGTGCTCGGCTTCACCTCGTGCCAGCCGAAACACGGCGGCGCCGGAGCGGTTTATGTGATGCTCAAACGCACCATGATGGAAGGTCGCGACGAGTGATGCCGTCGCTTCACGCTTGCAGCGCCGTGTCCGTCACCGTACCCTTGCCCTTTGCGTAAAATCCCACAGGTAGTTTCATGTCCCTGGAACAGAATTACACCGAGATTCTCGGCCAATTGGGCGAGGACGCCTCCCGCGAGGGCCTGCTCGACACGCCAAAACGTGCCGCCAAAGCCATGCAGTACCTCTGCCGCGGTTATGAACAGACACTGGAAGAGGTCACCAACGGTGCCTTGTTCAGCTCCGACAACAGCGAGATGGTGCTAGTCAAGGACATCGAGCTCTACTCGTTGTGCGAGCACCACATGCTGCCGTTCATCGGTAAGGCGCACGTTGCCTACATCCCGAGCGGCAAGGTCCTGGGGCTGTCGAAAGTCGCGCGCATCGTTGATATGTACGCCCGTCGCCTGCAGATCCAGGAAAACCTCAGCCGCCAGATCGCCGATGCGGTCCAGCAAGTCACCGGCGCCATCGGCGTTGCGGTGGTGATCGAGGCCAAGCACATGTGCATGATGATGCGCGGTGTGGAGAAACAGAATTCGACGATGATCACCTCGGTGATGCTCGGCGAGTTCCGCGAAAACGCGGCCACCCGCAGCGAGTTTCTCAGCCTGATCAAGTAACTCGCAGCACGAAGAAAACCGGCACTGATCGCCGGTTTTTTTTCGCCCATGAAAAATCAGGTAAGCTGCGCGCCTTCTGCTTGCTCCTGTGAGGCTTGTACCGTGTTAGTAAAAGCGCTTCGTGTCGGCCTCGGCCAACTGATCATCTTCATTGATTTCATTACTCGTCCAAGCAAGAAGCAGCGCCCCGCCGCTGCTCAGGCTCAGGTCGAAACAGCCGCCAAGGACCTGACCCTGTATCAGTTCCACGCCTGCCCGTTCTGCGTGAAAACCCGCCGCACCCTGCGCCGCCTGAACGTTCCGGTGGCATTGCGCGATGCCAAGAACAACGAACAGGATCGCCAGGCTCTGCTGGAGCAAGGTGGCAAGATCAAGGTGCCGTGCCTGCGCATCGAAGAGAATGGCCAGACCACCTGGATGTATGAATCCAAGGTGATCATTGATTATCTGGATAAGCGGTTTGCTGCTGCCTGATGGTTTTGTGGCGTGATGGATGACGTCTTCGCGAGCAAGCCCGCTCCCACATTGGTTTTGTGTTCACTATCGATCCAATGTGGGAGCGGGCTTGCTCGCGAAGAGGCCGGCACAATCACCACAAAAATCCAGACAAAAATAAACCGGCCGACTGGCCGGTTTATTCGTTTCTACCCCCTCTCCCACCAACAGCCTCAGGCCGCTTGCGCCGCCTGAGCCTGACGCACCACCGTAGCCAATCGCTTGAGCCCTTCGTCCAGCCGCGCCGGGTCGATATGGCTGAAGTTCAGCCGCAGATGACCGGGGTTCTTGTCCGGCTCTGGGAAAAACGGTTCGCCCGGCATAAACGCCACATCCGCCGCCAGCGCAGCCTTGAGCAGCGTGCGGGTATCCAGCGGCTGCTTGAGCGTCAGCCAGAAAAACAACCCGCCCTGCGGCACGTTCCACTCCGCCAGATCGGAAAAGTGCGTTTCCAATGCCGACTGAAACGCATCCCGACGAACCCGATAGAAGTCCCGCAACTCACCCAAGTGCTGTTGGTATTTCTCAGTGCCGATCCATTGCAGCGCTTGCCACTGCCCGATGCGGTTGGTGTGCAGATCGGCCGATTGCTTGAGCCGCAACAAGTGCGGAAACAGGTCCGGACTGGCGATCAGGTAACCAACCCGCAAGCCCGGCAACAGGGTTTTCGACACGGTGCCGGTGTAGATCCAGCTGGCCTTGTTCAAGCGACTGACGATTGGCGTGGCACTGCCGCCGTCGAAGGTCAGTTCGCGGTAGGGTTCGTCTTCGATCAGGGTCACGCCGAACTCGTCGAGCAACGCCGCCACTGCGTCGCGCTTGGCTTCGCTATAACGCACTGCCGACGGGTTCTGAAACGTCGGAATCAGGTAGATGAACGCGGGTTTGTGCTTTTCCAGACGACTGCGCAATTGCGCCAGGTTCGGGCCGTCGGCTTCCAGCGGGACGGTGATGCAGTCGGCGCCGAACAGCTGAAAAATCTGCAACGCCGCCAGGTAAGTCGGCGCTTCAAGCAGGATCTCGGTGCCTTTGTCGATATAGAGCTTGGCCGCCAGATCGAGGGTTTGCTGGGAACCGCTCACCACCAGCACCTGACTCGCCTCGCACGGCACGCCCAACGCTCGGGCTTCGGCCGCCAGCGCATCACGCAGCGCCGGTTCGCCTTCACTCATGCCGTATTGCCCCATGGACAGCGGCATGTCCGCCCACTCGACTTTCGGCAGCATGGCTTCGGCCGGCAAGCCGCCAGCGAACGACATCACTTCCGGGCGCTGGGCAGCGGCGAGGATTTCACGGATCAAAGAACTTTTAAGGCGCGAGACACGTTCGGAAAAAGCCATGGGGGGTCACCGGTAGCGAGGCCAGAGGAAAATGAGTCAAACTGGTTGACCGAAATTACGACAGACCGAGCGGATACGTCAACATGCTTGACCTTAAAAACCCCAGCACTCAGCAACAAGCCATGGAAGCGTTTTTCTTCGGTTACCAAGCGTTCACCGCCAAAGCCGACGAAATGCTCGAGCGTCGCGGCTTGAGCCGGGTGCATCAACGCATCGTGTTTTTCATCGCCCGTTACCCTGCCCTCAGCGTCAAGGAGTTGCTGGCGTTGCTCGGCGTGAGCAAGCAGGCGCTGAACATTCCGCTGCGGCAATTGGTGGAAATGCATTTGGTGAACAGCGTCGCGTCCGAGACCGACAAGCGTAAGCGGCTGCTGGAACTGACCGACGATGGTGCGCGGTTTGAGCAGTCACTGCGGCGCGAACAGGTGAAATTGCTGGAGCGGGTGTTTGCCGAGGCTGGGGAGACGGCGGTGAATGGGTGGCTGGCGGTGAATCTGGCGCTGGGTAAAGCCCAGGTCTTTCCAAGCTGATCGTTCCCACGCTCTGCGTGGGAATGCATCCCGTGACGCTCTGCGTCACATCAACGGCGGACGCAGAGCGTCCATGGCGGCATTCCCACGCAGAGCGTGGGAACGATCGTCTATAGCCGATATATCCCGATCAACAAACTTTTCGTCTACAAAATCAAAAACATTATTTGCTTTATTTGTATACAAAAGCATAATTCGCTTCGTGCGAGTTCCTGACCATCAGGTCAACAAATTCGCAAGTACCTCAAAGGGCCGCTGCCACCCTCATGGGTCCGGCCCTGGAAATAACAATAAAACTCTTGAGGAGTACTCGCTGTGGAAAGCCGCAAATCCGAAGCCCCGACGCTGGAACTCTCGCCGCCATTACGCAATGGCTGGCTGGAGCGCATCTTCAAACTCAGCTTGCATGGCACCACGGTGAAGACCGAGCTGATCGCCGGTCTGACAACCTTCATCACCATGGCTTACATCATCTTCGTCAACCCGAACATCATGGCCGATGCCGGCATCGATCACGGGGCGGCGTTCGTCGCCACCTGCATCGCCGCCGCGCTGGGTTGCCTGCTGATGGGCCTGTACGCCAACTGGCCAGTGGGCCTGGCGCCGGGCATGGGCTTGAACGCGTTCTTCACTTACACCGTGGTCGGCACCATGGGCTACAACTGGGAAACCGCCCTCGGTGCGGTGTTCGTTTCCGGTGTGTTGTTCATGTTCCTGACCTTTTCCCGGATTCGCGAATGGCTGCTCAACAGCATTCCAGTGAGTTTGCGCTTTGCCATGGGCGCCGGTGTGGGCCTGTTTCTGGGGCTGATCGGTTTGAAAACCGCTGGCATCGTTGTCGATAGCCCGGCCACTCTGATCAAGCTTGGTTCCCTGCGCGAGCCTGGTCCGCTGCTGGCGGCCATCTGCTTCCTGATGATTGCCGTGCTCAGCTACCACAAAGTGTTCGGCGCGATCCTCATCAGCATCATCACCGTGACCCTGGCCGGTTGGGGCCTGGGTCTGGTGCACTACGAGGGCATCATGTCTGCCCCGCCGAGCCTGGCACCGACCTGGATGGCCATGAATGTCGCCGGCGTATTCAACGTCAGCATGATCAGCGTGGTGCTGGCCTTCCTCTTCGTACACATGTTCGACACCGCCGGGACACTGATGGGCGTCGCCCAGCGCGCCAACCTGGTGAACGCTGACGGCCGGATCGAAAACCTTTCCCGCGCCATGAAAGCCGACAGTGCTTCCAGCGTATTTGGTGCGGTGGTCGGTGTTCCGCCAGTCACCAGCTATGTGGAAAGTGCCGCTGGTGTAGCAGCGGGTGGTCGGACTGGTCTTACCGCCGTGACCGTAGGTGTGCTATTTATTGCCGCAATGTTTTTCGCCCCGCTGGCTGGCATGATCCCCGCTTATGCAACCGCAGGTGCACTGATTTATGTGGCGATGCTGATGATGGGCGGCATGGCGCATATCGAATGGGACGAAGCGACCGACAGCATTCCGGCGATCGTTACCGCGATCATGATGCCGCTGACCTTCTCGGTCGCCGACGGCATCGCGCTGGGCTTCATCACTTATGTGGCGCTGAAGGCCGGCACCGGTAAGTACAAGGAAATTTCCGTCAGCCTGTGGGTGCTTTGCGCGATCTTCATCGCCAAGTTCATTTTCTTGTAAGCCGTCTACGTTTCAAAAACAGTGTTTCAAATCAGCCTCACCCCGTCGGGTGAGGCTTTTGTGCAAATGGAGGAAAGTGATGAGTCTGGAAACCTGGCTGCTGTTCAGCGGCGCTGCGCTGGTGGTGATCCTGATCCCGGGGCCACTGTCTTTGCTGATGATCAGCAACAGTCTGAATTACGGTTTGCGCCGTTCTTACCCAGCGTTTCTGGGCGGCGTGATTGCGTCGATCTGCCTGCTCAGTGCTTCGGCTTTGGGTCTGGGCGCATTGTTGCTGGCGTCGGAACAGCTGTTCAGCGCCCTGAAAATCGTCGGCGCGCTGTACCTGTTTTATCTCGCCTGGCAGAGCTGGCAGCAATCGCGCCTGCCAACCCAAGGCGCCGAAGTGCCCCAGGCTGCACCAGTGCCGCGCTTTCGCGCACTGTTCGGGCGCGCGTTCATGCTCGGCGCGAGCAATCCGAAAGACATTTTGTTCTTCGCCGCTTTCCTGCCGCAGTTTTTGAGTGCCGAGCAACCCTTCTTGCCGCAGTTACTGGTGATGATTGCCACCTGGACCGTGCTGGATCTGCTGTGCAAATTGGCTTATGGGCTGGGTGCTCACGGCGCGGCGCAGTATCTGCGCAGCGGCAAGGGGCAGAGTTGGTTTAACCGGGTGAGTGCGGGGTTGTTCAGTGGTGCCGGCGCGGCTTCGTTGTTGAGTCGTTAAAAGCAAAAGCTTCGCGAGCAAGCCCGCTCCCACATTTGATCTCTGCCGGTCACAAATAATGTATACGCAGAAGATCCAGTGTGGGAGCGGGCTTGCTCGCGAAGGCGTCATCAGCAACACCACATATCTCAGGGCAAAAAAAAAGCCCGCAGTGTGAGCGGGCGAAAGACCAAAGAAGCTATATGCGCAGGATTCTTGGGGGGAAAGTCCTAGCTTCCTCTGTAGGTCGAATAGCTATACGGCGAAATCAACAACGGCACATGGTAGTGATCCTGTTCCGCAGAGATGCCGAAACGCAGCACCACCACATCCAGGAACGCAGGCTCAGGCAGCTGAACCCCACGGGCGCGGTAGTAATCACCCGCATGAAACTGAAGCTGATAAACCCCGGACCGATAGTCATCGCCTTGCAGCAGCGGCGCATCGACACGGCCATCGCTGTTGGTGAGCGCAGTGGCGACCCATTCCAGCTGCGAACCTTCAACGCGGTACAACTCGACCTTGATCGAACTGCCCGGGCAACCGTGTGCAGCGTCCAAAACGTGTGTAGTCAAACGTCCCATTGATTCTGCGCGCCTGCCTGCGTGGAGCAGTCAGACCTCGCGCCTCCCGAAGCCAGTTGAAAAGGAGACCGCACCGTTTCGGAGCACGAAAAGCTGCGGCGAGCGACTGATTAAGACATTTTTCAAAAAAATTGTACACAATAAAAACGACATTTTTACCGCTACCACCGTCATTCAGCCTTTGGCAGCGAATCTTGCGCCAAACCATAAGATCAAAGGACCTCTTATCCATTAGCTGACCAGTCAGGCAGGTTTCTTGCAATACTCTCCAAAGAGGGCAGTCAGTGAAAAATGCAAAAAATCAGGCTTACAAAGTGAATATAAAGTTGTATACAATCACTCCATCACTGTGACGCCAGCCTGCCCTCTCATCGCCAGGCCGCCACACACACCCTGACTTTGAATAAGTCGACACGAACAAGAAGGAAGACTGCAGTGAGCGCTGACTATCCACGCGACCTGATCGGTTACGGCAGTAACCCTCCTCACCCACACTGGCCGGGCAATGCCCGGATCGCGCTGTCCTTCGTGCTCAACTACGAGGAAGGTGGCGAGCGCAATATCCTGCACGGCGATAAAGAGTCCGAAGCTTTCCTCTCGGAGATGGTTTCGGCGCAGCCGCTGCAAGGCGAGCGCAACATGAGCATGGAATCCCTCTACGAGTATGGCAGCCGTGCCGGCGTCTGGCGGATTCTGAAACTGTTCAAGGAATTCGACATCCCGCTGACCATCTTCGCCGTGGCCATGGCCGCCCAGCGCCACCCGGACGTGATCCGCGCGATGGTCGAGGCCGGTCACGAGATCTGCAGCCACGGCTATCGCTGGATCGACTACCAATACATGGACGAAGCGCAGGAACGCGAGCACATGCTCGAAGCGATCCGCATCCTCACCGAAATCACCGGCGAGCGCCCACTGGGTTGGTATACCGGCCGCACCGGCCCGAACACCCGTCGGCTGGTGATGGAAGAAGGCGGTTTCCTCTACGACTGTGACACCTACGACGACGACCTGCCCTACTGGGAACCGAACAACCCGACCGGCAAGGCGCATTTGGTGATCCCGTACACCCTGGACACCAACGACATGCGCTTCACCCAGGTCCAGGGTTTCAACAAGGGCGACGATTTCTTTGAGTACCTGAAAGACGCCTTCGATGTGCTGTACGCCGAAGGCGCCGAAGCACCGAAGATGTTGTCGATCGGCCTGCACTGCCGGCTGATCGGCCGTCCGGCGCGCCTGGCCTCGCTCAAACGCTTTATCGAATACGCTAAAAGTCATGAACAGGTGTGGTTCAGCCGTCGCGTCGACATCGCCCGTCACTGGCACGAAACCCACCCGTATCAAGGGGCCGCGAAATGAGCCACTTCCAAACCCTGAAGCCCTCGACCCTGAGCCGCGACGCGTTTGTCGCCGCCTTCGCCGACATCTACGAACACTCGCCATGGGTGGCCGAAAAGGCCTTCGACCTGGGCCAGGACGCTTCGATCGACGAGATCGAAACCCTGCACCAGCGCATGAGCGACATCCTGTTGAGCGCTGATCACGCAAGCCAACTGGCCCTGATCAACGCTCACCCGGACCTGGCCGGCAAAGCCGCCGTCCAAGGCCAGCTTACCGCAGCCAGCACTGAAGAACAGTCTGGCGCGGGTATTCACCAATGCACGGCCGAAGAGTTCCAGCGCTTCACCGAGCTGAACGACGCCTACAAGGCCAAGTTCAAGTTTCCCTTCATCATGGCGGTAAAAGGCAGCAACCGGCATCAGATCCTCGCGGCGTTCGAAACGCGCATTCACAACTCGGTCGACACCGAATTCAAATGCGCGCTGGCGGAGATCAACAAGATCGCTTTGTTCCGTTTACTGACCCTATAGCGAGCCTTGCCCGAGTGTTCAAAACGCGAAATCACCCAGGGCACTGCGAGCATCCCAAGCCAACTTATTTAAAGGCAGACAAGAAGAATGAAAGCTTACGCCGTACCTTTCGAGAAGTTCGTCAACCTGGCCGACGCCCGTCTGGGCACCAAAATCATCTCGGTCACCGATGACTGGTTCGCAGACGCCAACCGTCTGTTCCAACCGACCCCGGCCGTGTGGAAGGAGGGCGTGTTCGATGACAACGGCAAGTGGATGGACGGCTGGGAGTCGCGCCGCAAGCGCTTCGAAGGCTACGACAGCGCGGTGATCCGCCTGGGCGTACCGGGCTCGATCAAAGGCGTGGACATCGACACTTCATTCTTCACCGGCAACTTCCCGCCGTCGGCCTCCCTGGAAGCCTGCTTCCTGGCCTCGGGCGAGCCGGACGAAAACACCCAGTGGACTGAAGTGCTGTCGGCCGTCGAGTTGCAAGGCAACAGCCACCACTACCATGAAATCAACAACGACCAGGCGTTCAGCCACCTGCGTTTCAACATCTACCCGGATGGCGGCGTCGCCCGTCTGCGTGTGTACGGCATTCCGTTCCGCGACTGGTCAGCTGTGGGCGACAACGAACAGGTCGACCTGGCCGCAGCTCTGAACGGTGGCCGTGCGCTGGCCTGCTCCGACGAACACTTCGGCCGCATGAGCAACATCCTCAACCCGGGCCGTGGCATCAACATGGGCGACGGCTGGGAAACCGCACGTCGTCGTACGCCGGGCAATGACTGGGTGATCGTCGCGCTGGGCCATGCGGGCGAGATCGAAAAAGTCATCGTCGACACCCTGCACTTCAAAGGCAACTACCCGGACACCTGTTCGATCCAGGGTGCATTCGTGAAGGGTGGCACCGACAGCCAGATCGAAACCCAATCGCTGTTCTGGCGTGAACTGTTGCCAAGCCAGAAGCTGGAAATGCACGCCGAACACACCTTCGCCGAGCAGATCAAGGCGCTGGGCCCGATCACCCACATCCGCCTGAACGTGTTCCCGGATGGGGGCGTGAGCCGCCTGCGGGTATTGGGCAAGGTCGCGAAGTAACACCCGATCGCTCCCACGCTCTGCGTGGGAATGCATACCGTGACGCTCCGCGTCACAGTGGACGCGGAGCGTCCATGGCGGCGTTCCCACGCAGAGCGTGGGAACGATCAAATTATAAAGACTAAGAAGACCAGCATGCGCACATTGACGATTGAACCGCTGACCAAAGAAGCCTTCGCCCCTTTCGGTGACGTGATCGAAACCGACGGCAGCGATCACTTCATGATCAACAATGGTTCGACCATGCGCTTTCACAAACTGGCTGTGGTCGAAACCGCCACGCCAGAGGACAAGGCGATCATCAGCATCTTCCGCGCCGACGCGCAGGACATGCCGCTGACCGTCTGCATGCTGGAGCGTCACCCGCTGGGCAGCCAGGCTTTCATTCCGCTGCTCGGCAACCCCTTTCTGATCGTGGTCGCGCCACTTGGCGATGAACCTGTATCAGGCTTGGTCCGCGCCTTCGTCACCAACGGCAGGCAGGGCATTAATTACCATCGCGGCGTTTGGCACCACCCGGTGCTGACGATCGAAAAGCGGGATGACTTCCTGGTGGTTGATCGCAGTGGCACAGGCAACAACTGCGATGAGCATTTTTTCAAAGAGGATGAGCGTTTGATCCTCGCCCCCCACCAATAAGAGAAGGTCTGATCACTCGACAACAGAGTGACAGGCGAGAGGTAAAGACTGTGGAAGCACATCTGTTGGAATGGCTGAACCTGAGCGTGCGCTGGGTTCACATGATTACTGGCGTGGCCTGGATCGGCGCGTCGTTCTATTTCGTCTGGCTGGAAAACAACCTCAATCGGGTCAACCCGAAAAACGGGCTGGCGGGCGATTTGTGGGCGATCCACGGCGGCGGTATCTATCACCTGGAAAAATACAAACTGGCTCCACCGACCATGCCGGACAACCTGCACTGGTTCAAATGGGAAGCCTACTTCACCTGGCTGTCGGGGGTCGCACTGCTGTGCGTGGTGTTCTACTCCAACCCGACGCTGTACTTGCTCGCTCCGGGCAGCAGCCTGACCGGCCCTGAAGGTGTTCTGCTGGGCATCGGTTCGCTGTTCGTCGGCTGGTTTGTCTACTCCTTCCTCTGCGACTCGGCCCTGGGCAAACGCCCTGCCCTGCTAGGCGCAATCCTGTTCGTGCTGATCATTGGCGCCGCTTACGGCTTCAGCAAAGTGTTCAGCGGTCGTGGTGCGTACCTGCACGTCGGCGCGATCATCGGCACCATCATGGTCGGCAACGTGTTCCGTATCATCATGCCGGCGCAGCGCGCCTTGGTGGCGGCGATCGCCGAGAACCGCACGCCCGATCCGGCGCTGCCGGCCAAAGGCTTGCTGCGTTCGCGCCACAACAACTACTTCACCTTGCCGGTGCTGTTCATCATGATCAGCAACCACTTCCCGAGCACCTACGGCAGCCAATACAACTGGCTGATCCTGGCCGGGATCGCGGTACTGGCGGTGTTGGTGCGTCACTACTTCAACACCCGTCATGACAGCCACAAGTTTGCCTGGACCCTGCCCGTTGCGGCGGTCGGCATGATCTGCCTGGCCTACGTGACCGGGCCGGCACCGATGTCCAGCGCACCGGAAGTGGCCAAGGCGCCTGGGACCATCGAGTACCAGCCGCTGCCGGAAACGGCCCTTGGTGGTGGCAAGAAACCGGCTGAAGCTGCACCCGCGGCGGCCCCTGAAACTGCACCCGCCCAGGCATCAAATGCCGGTCCTGCCTTCGACAAGGTGCACGACGTGATCCAGGAACGCTGCACGGTCTGCCATTCGGCCAAACCCACCAGCCCGCTGTTCAGCGCAGCGCCCGCGGGCGTGATGTTCGATACCCCGGAGCAGATCAAGCTCCAGGCCCCGCGCATCCAGGCCCAGGCTGTTGCCAGCCAGATCATGCCACTGGGCAACATCACCCAGATGACCCAACAGGAACGTGACTTGATTGGTGCGTGGATTGTTCAGGGGGCCCAAACCCAATAAGCAACACGCCGTTGTGGCGAGGGGGCTTGCCCCCGTTCGAACGCGAAGCGGTCGCAAAACCAGAGGATGCGGTCCTCCAGATAGGACGCGGTTGTTGGTTTTGGGGCTGCTCCGCAGCCCAACGGGGGCAAGCCCCCTCGCCACAGGTCCACCTGACACAAATCACAAGAATAAAAAAGATCCGAGGTGTTGCATGTCCGAGCTATCCGAAGCCCGCATCCCCGACGCACCCGCCATTCAGCGCTTACCCCTTTTGCAACTGATCCTGGTCGGTCTGCAACACGTTCTACTGATGTACGGCGGAGCCATCGCGGTGCCGCTGATCATCGGGCAGGCCGCAGGGCTGAGCCGTGAAGAAATCGCCTTCCTGATCAACGCCGACCTGCTGGTGGCCGGCATCGCCACCATCGTCCAGTCGCTGGGCATCGGCCCGATGGGCATCCGCATGCCGGTGATGATGGGCGCCAGTTTCGCCGCGGTCGGCAGCATGGTGGCCATGGCCGGGATGCCTGGCATCGGCCTGCAAGGGATTTTCGGCGCGACCATCGCCGCCGGATTCTTCGGCATGGTCATCGCGCCGTTCATGTCCAAAGTCGTGCGCTTCTTCCCGCCACTGGTGACCGGCACCGTCATCACCTCGATCGGTTTGTCGCTGTTCCCCGTGGCCGTGAATTGGGCCGGCGGCGGTGCTGACGCAGCTCAATTCGGTTCGCCTGTTTACCTGGCTATCGCTGCATTGGTACTGGCTACGATTCTGTTGGTCCATCGTTTCATGCGCGGTTTCTGGGTCAACATTTCGGTGCTGATCGGTATGTGCCTGGGCTACGTCATCTGCGGCGTCATCGGCATGGTCGACCTCAGCGGCATGGCCCAGGCACCGTGGCTGCAAATCGTCACGCCACTGCATTTCGGCATGCCGCAATTCCACCTCGCGCCGATCCTTTCGATGTGCCTGGTGGTGGTGATCATCTTCGTCGAGTCCACCGGGATGTTCCTGGCGCTGGGCAAAATCACGGGGCAGGACGTCACGCCACGGATGCTGCGTCGCGGCTTGCTGTGTGATGCCGGCGCTTCGTTTTTCGCCGGTTTCTTCAACACTTTCACCCACTCCTCTTTCGCCCAGAACATCGGTTTGGTGCAGATGACCGGCGTGCGTTGCCGTTCGGTGACCATCGTTGCCGGCGGCTTGCTGATAGTGCTGAGCCTGCTGCCGAAAGCGGCATTCCTGGTGGCATCGATTCCACCCGCAGTACTGGGCGGCGCGGCCATTGCGATGTTCGGCATGGTCGCCGCCACCGGGATCAAGATTCTTCAAGAGGCCGATATCGGTGACCGTCGCAACCAATTGCTGGTGGCGGTGAGCATCGGCATGGGGCTGATCCCGGTGGTACGCCCGGAATTCTTCGCGCACCTGCCAATGTGGATGAGCCCGATCACCCACAGCGGCATCGCCATGGCCACGCTGAGCGCCTTGGCGCTGAACCTGTTGTTCAACATTCTTGGCGGTCACGAGCGCGAAACCGTCAACGACTGTCACGCGCACTAACAAGTAACAACACAAACCCTGTGGGAGCGGGCTTGCTCGCGAAGGCGTCGTATCAGTCGACATTCATGTTTCTGACACACCGCTTTCGCGAGCAAGCCCGCTCCCACAGGTTGGATGCCTGCGCCTCAAACAATAAAAACAAGAGGGAGCAACAGATGATTCGGACAAAAACCAGCGTGCTGTTGGGCACTGGCCTGTTGGCCGCGAGTCAAGCCATGGCCGGGGATTTGCTGCTGTGGCAGACCAACAGCCTGAGCTATCTGTATGGCAAGGATTTCGCGGTCAACCCGTCGATCCAGCAGACGATAACCTTTGAGCACGCCGACCGCTGGAAGTACGGCGACAACTTCCTGTTCGTCGACAGCACTTACTACAACGGCGAGAAAGACCGGAACAAAGGCGTTCACGCCTATTACGGCGAGTTCAGTCCGCGCCTGTCTTTCGGCAAAATCCTCGACCACCGTTTCGAATTCGGCCCGATCAAGGACGTGTTGCTGGCCATGACCTACGAGAATGGCGAAGACGACACTGAGGCCTATCTGATCGGCCCCGGTTTCGACCTCTCGGTACCGGGCTTCAATTTTTTCACCTTGAACTTCTACTATCGCCAGACCGAAGGCTCGCGTCCCGGCGACGATGTCTGGCAGATCACGCCGGCCTGGTCCTACACCCTGCCATTGGGCAGTTCGAACCTGTTGATCGACGGCTACATCGACTGGGTCGTGGATAACGACCAAAACTCACATGGCAGCTACCACGCCAACCTGCACTTGAACCCGCAGATCAAATATGACCTGGGGAAGGCCTTGGGCTGGCGGGAGAAACAGGTGTACGTCGGCGTCGAATACAGCTACTGGAAAGACAAATACGGCATCGAAAACAACGCCAACCTCGACACTAACGAGAACACCACCAGCCTGCTGGTGAAGGTGCATTTCTAGATGATCCGCAACCGTGCTCCAAACCTGTCGTCGATGCGCTGTTGCGGGGCACTTGAGACCTGGCCGAGGAGTCAGTATTCTCCGCGGCCGCCCGAATCTGGTCTAAAAAAAAGCCCGGATTTAATTCCTGACCAGAAAGCCAACTTATCCCGGCGCTGGACGGTACCAAGGCACTCCAAAACCACTCTCAATCGACTGCTCTTGAGCCGCCGAACGGGAGTTTTTTGGCTTTTTAAAAGCCTTGGCTCAGCTCTTGCTAACAGCACTGAAGCTGACCGATTGGATGATTTTTTACAGCTAAAGAAAAAGGCGCCACACCAGAGCGCCGACCTTAGAAAAATAACGTGGAACCACCTACTTTTTGGGAGCAACCGAATGAAACGTACGTGCACCAGCCTGATGCTCGCGGGATCCTTGCTGGCCGGGGGCCAGGCAATGGCCGGCGACTTGCTGCAATGGCAGAACAACAGTCTGACCTACCTCTATGGCAAAGACTTCCAGGTCAACCCGCGCATTCAGCAAACCGTCACCTTCGAGCACGCCGATGCCTGGAAATACGGCGACAACTTCGTGTTCGTCGACAAGATTTTCTACAACGGCAAAGAAGACAGCGGCGTCGGCTCGAACACCTATTACGGCGAAATCAGCCCGCGCTTGTCGTTTGGCAAGATCTTCGATCAGAAACTGGAGTTCGGCCCGGTCAAGGACGTGCTGCTGGCCATGACGTACGAATTCGGTGAGGGCGATACCGAGTCCTACCTGATCGGTCCTGGTTTCGACCTGGCGATTCCCGGGTTCGACTACTTCCAGTTGAACTTCTACCAGCGTCACACCGAGGGCAGTCGCCCGGGTGACAACGTCTGGCAGATCACCCCGGTCTGGTCCTACACCATTCCCGTGGGCGATTCGAACATCCTGATCGATGGTTTCATGGACTGGGTGGTCGACAACGACAAGAACAGCAAAGGCACCTACCACGCCAACCTGCACTTCAACCCACAGATCAAATACGACTTGGGTAAAGCCCTGAACATTGGCGAGAAGCAGTTGTACGTCGGTGTCGAGTACGACTACTGGTCAGACAAGTATGGGATCAAGGACAGCCAGTACTTCAAGACCGATCAGAGCAACACGAGCTTCCTGGTGAAGTTCCACTTCTAATCGTAAAAGCTTCGCGGGCAAGCCTCGCTTCCACAGGTTTTGTGTCGTTCGCCGATGATGTGAACGACACAAAACCTGTGGGAGCGAGGCTTGCCCGCGAATTGCCGCACCGCAAATCTCAAGCCGAAACCGCAGGCTCCACCAACCCCAGAAACCGGCACAGCTCATCCCGCTTGGCCAACGCATCGCGCCGCCCCAGATCGATCAACTCGCTGCAATACCCCGCCTCAAACAGCAGATAACTCAGCACCCCCGCCCCGCTAGTCTTGGTCGCCCCCGGCCCGCGCAAAAACAGACGCAAGGCCGCCGGTAATTCCTGGCGATGCCGCGCCGCAATTTCATCGATTGGCTGACTCGGCGAAATCACCAGCACGTCCACCGGCGCTGCTCCCAATGCACGACTCGGTACGCCGTCGGGCAGCAGATGGCTGAACTGATTCAGACGCTGCAGCAACTCGATGTCACTTTCCAGGCTGTCAATGAACGTACTGTTGAGCATGTGCCCGCCTATTTGTGCCAGGGTCGGCTGCTGACCGGTGTAGGCGCGTTGCAGCGGCTGTTCCGGGTCGACCCCGCGCGGGTTGCCGCTGACGCCCACCACCAGCACGCGGCTGGCACCCAGGTGCAGGGCCGGGCTGATCGGTGCCGATTGACGTACCGCGCCATCGCCAAAATATTCTTCGCCGATTTTCACCGGCGCAAACAGCAATGGAATCGCCGAACTGGCCAGCAAGTGTTCGACGCTCAATTGGGTCGGCACGCCGATTCGCCGATGGCGCAACCAGGATTCGATGGTGCCGCCACCCTGATAAAACGTGACGGCCTGACCGGACTCATAGCCAAACGCCGTGACCGCCACCGCCTTCAATTGCTTTTGCGCGATGGCCTCGGCAATCCCGGGCATGTGCAGTTTGTCGTTGAGCAAACCGCGCAGCGGCGAGCTGTTGAGCAGGGCCACTGGCACCGGAGCGCCAATCCCCATCAGATTGTGACTGACAAAACGGGTGGCTTGGTGGATCACCCCAGGCCAGTCGCTGCGCAATACCAGATGGCTACGGAAACCTTGCCAGAAGGCGGTCAGACGCTGAATCGCGCCGCGAAAGTCCATTGCCCCACTGGCCAGGCTGACCGCGTTGATCGCGCCGGCCGAGGTGCCGACGATCACCGGAAACGGATTCGCCGCCCCCACCGGCAGCAGCTCGGCAATCGCCGCCAGCACGCCCACCTGATAAGCCGCCCGAGCCCCGCCGCCGGAAAGTATCAACCCTGTAACCGGTTCAGCAGAACTCATCGCAACACTCCATGGTGCTTAAAGGGATCGGTGACTCAACCGCGTTTGGCGTACAGCTTCGGTTCGCCCGGTGGACGGCTCTTGAAGCGGCGATGTGCCCAGAGGTATTGCTCCGGACATTCGCGCAAAGCACTTTCGACCCACTGGTTGATGCGAATGCAGTCAGCCTCTTCCGTCTCGCCGGGAAAACCCTCGAGCGGCGCATGAATCACCAACCGATAACCACTGCCGTCAGCCAGGCGTTGCTGAGTGAACGGTACGACCAGCGCCTTGCCCAGCCGCGCGAACTTGCTGGTGGCGGTGACGGTCGCCGCCTGAATCCCGAACAACGGCACGAAGATACTTTGCTTGGCGCCATAGTCCTGATCCGGTGCGTACCAGATCGCTCGGCCTGCCCGCAGCAGTTTGAGCATGCCACGCACGTCGTCGCGCTCCACCGCCAGCGAGTCAAGGTTGTGCCGCTCGCGGCCACGACGCTGGATGTAGTCGAACAGCGGATTTTTGTGTTCGCGGTACATGCCATCGATGGTGTGCTGCTGACCGAGCAGCGCCGCGCCGATCTCAAGCGTGGTGAAATGCACGGCCATCAGAATCACGCCCTTGCCGTCGCGCTGGGCCTGCTGCAAATGTTCCAGGCCTTCGACATGAGCCAGTTTCGCCAGACGCCTGCGCGACCACCACCAGCTCATGGCCATCTCGAAGAAGGCGATGCCGGTGGAGGCGAAGTTTTCCTTGAGCAGACGCTTGCGCTCGGCAGCGGTCTTTTCAGGGAAACACAGCTCAAGATTGCGCTTGGCAATGCGCCGTCGGTCGCCGGCCACTCGATACATCAATGCACCCAAGACGCGACCGACCGACAGCAACGCCGGATACGGCAGCTGCACAATCAGCCACAACAGCCCCAAGCCACACCACAGCGGCCAGAAACGTGGAGAAAGAAATGCTGTTCGAAAACGCGGGCGATCCATTAAAGGTTCCGTCAAGACAGTGGCCGCGCATTCTACATCGTTCGACCCGGCTTGCGGCCTGCGGGCGTTCTCGTTATAAGTCTCGGCACTTTTAGTGACAAGCCGTTGTATGCCGACCATGAGCCAAACCGAACCGCTAGACCAAAATCCCGTGTTCCAGTTGAAGGGCAGCATGCTCGCCATTACGGTGCTGGAACTGGCCCGTAACGACCTTGAGAACCTTGATCGGCAACTCGCCGCAAAGGTCGCCCAGGCGCCCAACTTCTTCAGTAACGCGCCGCTGGTCCTGGCCCTGGACAAACTCCCGGCCAGCGAAGGCTCGGTCGATCTGCCCGGACTGATGCGCATCTGCCGCCAGCACGGCCTGCGCACCCTGGCGATCCGTGCCAGCCGCATCGAAGACATCGCCGCCGCCATCGCGGTCGATCTGCCGGTGCTGCCGCCGTCCGGTGCCCGTGAGCGGCCGCTCGACCCGAACGAAGGCATCGTTGCAAAAAAACCGGAAAAACCACCGGAGCCGACCATCAAACCGACCAAAATCATTACCTCGCCGGTACGCGGTGGCCAGCAGATTTATGCTCAGGGTTGCGATTTGGTGGTGATTTCGTCGGTCAGCCCGGGGGCGGAACTTCTCGCCGATGGGAACATCCATGTATACGGCGCGATGCGCGGTCGTGTCTTGGCCGGCGTCAAAGGTGACACGAAAGCCAGGATTTTCTGTCAGCAAATGACCGCTGAACTGGTCTCCATCGCCGGCCACTACAAGGTTTCCGAGGATTTGCGTCGTGATCCATTGTGGGGCGCGGGCGTACAAGTCAGCCTGTCGGGCGACGTGTTGAACATCATTCGGCTTTAACGGATACTGCCGCATTTTCCAAGCATCTCTAAAACGTAGCGAAAACGGCTCAAACGAAGTAGGAAAAAGGCTAAAAGCAGTGTTTACCGGGGGTAAACGCCGCTCAGAACCGGATTCCAGCCAAGGCTGTCCGACTGCAGTAGTTTTTCAAGAGATGTTTTTCAGGGGCTAAACGTCCTTTTTCCTTAGGGGTAAAACACCTTGGCCAAGATTCTCGTGGTTACATCCGGCAAGGGTGGTGTGGGTAAGACCACCACCAGCGCCGCTATCGGTACCGGCCTCGCTCTGCGTGGTCACAAAACAGTTATTGTCGACTTTGACGTCGGCCTGCGTAACCTCGACCTGATCATGGGTTGCGAGCGCCGCGTGGTGTATGACTTCGTCAACGTGGTAAACGGCGAAGCCAACCTGCAACAGGCGCTGATCAAAGACAAGCGCCTGGAAAACCTCTACGTCCTGGCCGCCAGTCAGACCCGCGACAAAGACGCGCTGACCCTGGAAGGCGTGGAAAAAGTGCTGATGGCACTCAAAGAAGACTTCGAATTCGTGGTCTGCGACTCCCCGGCGGGCATCGAGAAAGGCGCCCACCTGGCCATGTACTTCGCTGATGAAGCGATTGTCGTGACCAACCCGGAAGTGTCATCGGTACGTGACTCGGACCGCATGCTCGGCCTGCTGGCCAGCAAGTCCCGTCGCGCCGAGAACGGCGAAGAGCCGATCAAGGAACACCTGCTGCTGACCCGCTACAACCCTACACGCGTGAGCAACGGCGAAATGCTCGGCGTCGAAGACGTCAAGGACATCCTCGCAGTTACCCTGCTGGGCGTGATTCCGGAATCGCAAGCCGTCCTCAAAGCCTCCAACCAGGGCGTGCCAGTGATTCTCGACGACCAGAGCGACGCCGGTCAGGCGTACAGCGATGCGGTCGATCGTCTGCTGGGCAAAACCGTGGACCATCGTTTCCTCGATGTCGAGAAGAAGGGATTCTTCGAGCGACTTTTTGGAGGTAGGTAATGAACCTTTTTGACTTCTTTCGTGCCAACAAAAAGCCTAATACCGCCTCGGTAGCGAAAGAGCGTCTACAGATCATCGTGGCGCATGAACGCGGCCAGCGCAGTACGCCGGATTACCTGCCAGCCTTGCAGAAGGAACTGGTGGAAGTGATCCGCAAGTACGTCAATATCGGGTCCGATGACGTGCATGTCGCTCTGGAAAACCAGGGCAGCTGCTCGATTCTGGAACTCAATATCACCCTGCCAGATCGCTGAGTCGATCCGACAGGAGCCACGGCGGCGCAGAACCTTCGAGCCTGTGTAGGAGCTGCCGCAGGCTGGGATCTCTTGATCTTGTTTTAAAAGCAAAATCAAAAGATCGCAGCCTGCGGCAGCTCCTACACGGACAGTGAAGGTTCTGAGCCGCCGTTGGCGTTTGTTACGAGGCTGTTTTAATGCCGTTGTCCAACATCCGCATCATCCATCAGGACGCCGCCGTACTGGTGGTAGACAAGCCGACCCTGTTGCTCTCCGTCCCTGGCCGGGCCGATGACAACAAGGACTGCCTGATTACGCGTCTGCAAGAAAACGGCTACCCGGAAGCACGAATTGTTCATCGGCTGGACTGGGAAACCTCCGGCATCATTCTGCTGGCCCGCGACCCGGATACACATCGCGAGCTGTCTCGGCAATTTCACGACCGCGAAACCGAAAAGGCCTACACCGCCCTGTGCTGGGGGCAACCGGAACTGGACAGCGGTAGCATCGACCTGCCCCTGCGCTACGACCCGCCGACCAAGCCACGCCATGTGGTGGACCACGAGTTCGGCAAGCATGCCTTGACCTTCTGGCGTGTGCTGGAGCGTTGTGGCGACTGGTGCCGCGTCGAGCTGACACCGATCACCGGCCGCTCTCACCAGTTGCGCGTGCACATGCTCTCCATCGGCCACCCGCTGTTGGGTGACGGGCTTTACGCCCATGAGCAAGCACTCGCTGCCTGGCCACGTCTGTGCCTGCACGCGAGCATGCTGAGTTTCACTCACCCGCAAAGCGGCGAACGCTTGCGATTCGAGTGCCCTGCGCCCTTCTGAATAACACGCCGGACACACATAACGCCCTTCCGTCGAAGGGCGTTTTTATTTGCTATTTGCTAACACAAAACGCCGTTAAGATAACGTGAAGAAATTGTTATGGTTTTGTAAAAAAATCGTGAAATGATCGCACTTAGATATCAGGCAGGACGCCCTTGTGTTCAGCAGTAAGACACTCCAACTCGACTACCCCTTCACTTTCAGCCTGTTCAACACCACGCTGCACTTGAGCGAACAGCCTTGCGTCGAAACCCGACAGGCGCTTGAACAGCTGATTAACAAACGCCGCGCTCGCAAACTCTCACGGGCAAGCGCGCCACTGGTATCCGGCGATACACCGCTGTTTGCCAAGGTCCAGCCGCTGGACTCCTTCAAGGCTAAAGTCCGGGTAACCCTGGGCAAGCCGCAGCGCAATGGCCGATTCGACTGGCCACTGGAAGAGCTGATCAATACCCATGAAGCGCAACACCGCGGGGTGCAAATGCCACCTCTGCAAGGCTTCGGCTATACCCGTGATCGAATGGGCCTGACCCAAGAGTATTTCATTCTCACGCGCCTGCTCGACGACCATGTCAACGGCGTGCAATGGCTCATCCAGCACCCGAAGCACGTCGAAGCCTTCATTCTCGATGCGTTCGAATTGCTGCATTCCTTGGCCCTGAAGAACATCACGCACATGGATTTCTGGGCCGGCAACATCATGATTCCCGAAACACGCAAACCTCTCAAAGCCATCGATTTTGAAAACTGCTTTTCCGGCAAGACTACTCATTCCAGCGAAACCCTGGGTTTCCAGTTGGGATTCTTTTATCGCCGGGATATCTACAAGTTCATCACCGAAGCCGACTATGACCGTTTGGTGGATGAATACGTCAGACAGCAACCCGACTTTTCGCGGGAAAAATTCGACCCGGTATATCTCGCAAGCAAACATGAACACGTTGGCCGCAAGCAGCGTCGCGAAGTGTTCCTCTGTGGCGAACTGATCACCGGCTGACTTTCCAGTAGTCGTTACACCGGATGGCATTGTGTCTGCAATGCCGTGGGCCAATACGTTAAACTGGCGCCACTGCTGTCTGGAGCTTCTTATGCGCGAAGAGTTGAACCAAGGCCTGATCGACTTCCTCAAGGCCTCCCCTACCCCGTTCCATGCCACCGCCAGCCTAGTTCAGCGTCTGGAAGCGGCCGGCTTTTTGCGCCTCGACGAACGCGAGCCGTGGACCACTGAAGCCAATGGTCGTTACTACGTCACCCGTAACGACTCTTCAATCGTCGCGTTCAAAATGGGCCGTCATTCGCCCTTGCACGGCGGCATCCGCCTGGTCGGTGCGCACACCGACAGCCCGTGCCTGCGGGTCAAACCCCAGCCGGAGCTGCAACGCCAGGGTTTCTGGCAACTGGGTGTCGAAGTCTATGGCGGTGCACTGCTGGCGCCGTGGTTCGACCGCGATCTGTCTCTGGCCGGCCGCGTGACGTTCCGCCGTGATGGCAAGGTCGAGAGCCAATTGATCGACTTCAAGGCACCGATCGCGATCATTCCGAACCTGGCCATTCACCTCAACCGCGAAGCCAACATGGGCTGGGCGATCAATGCCCAGACCGAACTGCCGCCGATCCTCGCGCAATTCGCCGGTGACGAGCGTGTGGACTTCCGCGCCGTGCTCACCGATCAACTGGCCCGCGAACATGGCCTGAACGCCGACGTGGTGCTCGATTACGAGCTGAGCTTCTACGACACCCAAAGCGCCGCGGTCATCGGCCTGCATGGCGATTTCATTGCGGGTGCGCGCCTGGATAATTTGCTGTCGTGCTACGCCGGCCTGCAAGCATTGCTGACGACTGAAACCGACGAAACCTGTGTGCTGGTCTGCAACGATCACGAAGAAGTCGGTTCCTGCTCGGCCTGTGGCGCCGACGGCCCGATGCTTGAGCAAACCCTGCGCCGTCTGTTGCCTGAAGGGGATGAATTCGTACGGACCATTCAGAAATCCCTGCTGGTCTCGGCCGACAACGCCCACGGCGTGCACCCGAACTATGCGGACAAGCACGACGCCAACCACGGCCCGAAACTCAACGCCGGCCCGGTGATCAAGGTCAACAGCAACCAGCGCTACGCCACCAACAGCGAAACCGCCGGTTTCTTCCGCCATTTGTGCATGGCTGAAGAAGTACCGGTGCAGAGCTTCGTGGTACGCAGCGACATGGGCTGCGGTTCGACCATCGGCCCGATTACCGCCAGCCATCTGGGCGTGCGCACCGTGGACATCGGCCTGCCGACGTTCGCCATGCACTCGATCCGCGAGCTGTGCGGCAGCCATGACCTGGCGCACCTGGTCAAAGTGCTGAGCGCGTTCTACGCCTGCCGCGAATTGCCGTAGTCCTTGGTGATTAAAAGGTAACTCTTGTGGCGAGGGAGCTTGCTCCCTCGCCACGATGATCTTCATCACCTCCGCTCGTCCGAAAGCCGCCTAGACTTGCAATACCCCTCTCCGACAAGGCTGTCACCATGATCTCGATGTCATCATTCCACTCCATGCTGATCCCGATTCTTTCCGGGATGATCATGCTGGCCATCGGCTTCAACTTTCGCGACAAGAACGTTGGTGTGTTCGCGATGTGGGTTGGCATGCTGATGATCCTCGCCACCGTGATCTACAAGATCCTCGCCAAACTCAACGAATAAATCCTCGCGCCTGGCTCGCATTGATTTTGACGGGCTCGTACACTCGGCCGATTCGTTCATCCGAGGTTGACCGTGTTCGCTCGTCTTTTTGCCCTCCCATGTTTATTCCTTGTCTGCCTGATGACACTGCTGCCGATGGCACCTGCCCAGGCGGTCAGTTTGCCGGGGCTGCTCAATGGCTCGGCGAAAACCCAGCCGCAAGCACAGGAGCCGCTGGGGCAATCGCTGGACGAAGTCATCAAGTCTCTGGAAAACGATCAGCAGCGCACCCAGCTACTGACGGACCTGAAAAAACTGCGCGACGTCACCCAAAAGGCTCAGCCAACCACCGAAGAAGGCGTGCTGGGCCTGATCGGCGGCACCCTGGCCGGTTTCGAAAAGCAATTTTCCGGCGCCGATAGCCCTCTCAATCGCTGGTCCGAAGAGGTCGATCTGGCCAAGGATGAACTGGCGGCGCTGATGCTGCCGGCCAATGAATGGCTGCCGATCATCTTCGCGTTCGCTGTGATCCTGATGGTCTGGAGCCTGCTGGCCGCCGCCCTGATCTGGCTCGGCCACCGGGTACGCATGCGCTTTGGCCTGACCGAAGAATTGCCGCAACACCCTAAGGCGCTGGACATGCTGCGCTTCGCCTTGCGCAAACTCGGGCCGTGGTTGATTGCCTTGGTCATGACGGTTTACATGACTTACGCCCTGCCTTCGTCATTGGGCAAAAGCCTGGCCATGGTGCTGGCCTATGCGCTGGTGGTCGGCACTTGTTTCTCGGCGATCTGCGTCATCGCGTTCTCCGTGCTGGATGGCCCGCATCGTCATCGCGCCTTGTACATCCTGCGGCATCAGGCCTTTCGCCCGTTGTGGCTGATTGGCAGTTTCGCCGCCTTCGGTGAAGCCCTCAGCGATCCACGTCTGGTTGAAAGCCTCGGCAGTCACCTGGCTCACACAGCAGCGACGTTCGCCAATGTGTTGGCGGCGATCTTCACCGGTTTTTTCATTCTGCGTTTCCGTCGGCCCATCGCCCACTTGATCCGCAACCAGCCGCTGTCCCGGCGCCTGACTCGTCGAGCCTTGAGTGACACGATCGAAATCCTCGGCACCTTTTGGTATCTGCCGGCGCTGGTGCTGGTGGGCATTTCGCTGTTCGCCACCTTCGTCTCCGCCGGCGACACCAGCACTGCCTTGCGTCAGTCACTGATCTGCACCGTGCTGCTGGTGTTGTGCATGGTCATCAACGGGCTGGTGCGCCGCCACTCACTCAAACCGCAACGCAGCGTGAAGCGCCACGCGCTGTATTCGGATCGCCTGAAAAGCTTCTTCTACACCCTCGCCCATCTGCTGGTGTGGCTGGCATTCATCGAACTCGGCCTGCGCGTCTGGGGCATGTCGCTGATCCGCTTCACCGAAGGCGAAGGCCATGAAGTCAGCGTCAAACTGTTCAGCCTCGGTGGCACGCTGATTTTTGCCTGGCTGATCTGGATTCTCAGTGACACCGCCGTGCATCACGCCCTCACCCGCTCGCGCAAAGGCCTGGCCAATGCTCGCGCACAGACCATGATGCCGCTGATCCGCAACGTGCTGTTCGTGGCGATTTTCATCATCGCGCTGATCGTCGCTCTGGCGAACATGGGCATGAACGTTACGCCGTTGCTGGCCGGTGCCGGTGTGATCGGTCTGGCCATCGGCTTCGGCGCGCAGTCACTGGTGGCCGACCTGATCACCGGGCTGTTCATCATCATCGAAGACTCCCTGGCCATCGACGACTACGTGGACGTCGGCGGCCACCTGGGCACGGTCGAAGGCCTGACCATCCGCACCGTACGCCTGCGGGACATCGACGGTATCGTTCACACCATTCCGTTCAGCGAAATCAAAAGCATCAAGAACTACTCCCGGGAATTCGGCTACGCGATCTTCCGGGTGGCGGTGCCCTCCAACATGGACATCGACGAGGCGATCAAACTGATGCGCGACGTCGGCCAGAAAATGCGCACCGACCCGCTGCAACGGCGAAACATCTGGTCGCCGCTGGAGATTCAGGGGGTAGAAAGTTTCGAGTCCGGCAACGCGATTCTTCGCGCACGCTTTAAAACCGCACCGATCAAACAGTGGGAAGTTTCCCGGGCGTTCAACCTGTCGCTCAAGCGACATCTGGACGAAGCCGGGCTGGATCTGGCGACGCCACGGATGAGTGTCCACGTCGCCACGGCGACGGGTGGGCCGCAGAAAGAATAGCCTTGGCTTCCAGGCCGCCATCGCGAGCAGGCTCACTCCCACATGGGGTTTTGTGAACGACATAGATCCATTGTAGGAGCGAGCCTGCTCGCGATGGCGGCGACTCGGTTTTTCTGCGAACTAAACCACATCCACCCCGACATGAATCGCATCATGGCGCCAGAACTCCAGGTCACAATCGATCAATCGCTGGTGCTGATCGTAATTGACCCGGGCAATCCGCAACCCCGGGCTGCCCACCGACACCCGTAAAGCCGCCGCTGCGTCCACCGACAACGCCGTTGGCACAATCTCGAAGCGCACCCGTCCGTAATGCAAGTCGTAATGCCGGGCATACAGTTCGGTCATCGACTGATTCAGATCGAAGTCCAGAATCCCCGGGAAAAACTGTGGGTTCAGGTAGTGCTCCACATACAGCACCAATCGCCCGTCAATCCGTCTTGAGCGGCAGATCTGGATCACGCTCGACAGCGCCGGCAACTGCAACCAGGCACACACCGCCGCCGACGCCGGTTGCAACCGCGCCGAGATCACCTCGGTGGACGGCACCCGCCCCTGCGCACTGACCATCGCGTGAAAGTGGCTGCGCTGCATCAGGTTATAAGCCAGCCGGGGTGGCGATACGAACCAGCCGCGTCGCTCCTCGCGATAAATCTGCCCCTGGGCCTCCAGTTGCAATAACGCCTCACGCACGGTGATACGCGTGGTACCGAACAACTCACTGAGCTTGCGCTCCGCCGGCAACTTGCTCCCCGGCGCCAACAGACCGTGGTCGAGCTGCTCCTGCAGAACCTGCCCGATGGCTGTCACCGCTTTGGTGGTCTCGATGCGCATCAACGTTACCTATCTGGACTAGACCAGCACTGATTCGGGGCAGAACCGTCATTTAAATCGGTTCCATCAACTGCCTGCAAGCCTAGGCACTGCATATGACTGACAGATGACAAAGCCGCCGAACGGTTGCGCCAGACGCCTGCAATTTTATGGCCAAGTCCCTTTCATATCAGCTCTTTAGCCATGGTCTACGCTTATCTCGCACCCCGCGTATCCGAGCGCAGAAAATTCAGGCCGACCGGTCGTCGACATCAAAATGTCATCCAATCCGCCTAAATTGGCTCAGGTATTGCTGACCTAGACCAACACAACCGCAATCGCAGCGTTGAAAACGCCCAAAGGAGCTTCGGATGAAACAGTTTTTCCTGGCATCACTGTTAGGCTCGACCATTGCCCTGTGCACCTCCGCCATGGCGGCGGATGATCTGAAAACCCTGGAAGCCGCTGCGAAAGCGGAAGGCTCAGTCAACAGCGTCGGCATGCCCGATGACTGGGCCAACTGGAAAGGCACCTGGGAAGACCTGGCCAAGAAATATGGCCTGAAACACATCGACACCGACATGAGCTCGGCTCAGGAAATCGCCAAGTTCGCCGCCGAAAAAGACAACGCCACCGCCGACATCGGCGACGTCGGTGCCGCCTTCGGCCCGATCGCGGTCAAGCAGGGCGTGGTGCAACCTTATAAGCCAACTACCTGGGAACAGATTCCGGATTGGGCCAAGGACAAGGACGGTAACTGGGCGCTGGCCTACACCGGCACCATCGCATTTATCGTCAACAAAAAACTGCTGCACGGTTCTGAAGCACCGACCAAATGGGCTGACCTCAAGACTGGCAAGTACAAAGTTTCCATCGGTGATGTAAGCACCGCGGCCCAGGCTGCCAACGGTGTACTGGCCGCCGCCCTCGCCAACGGTGGTGACGAGAAAAATATTCAGCCAGCCCTGTTGCTGTTCGCTGACATCGCCAAGCAAGGCCGCCTGTCAATGGCCAACCCGACGATCGCCACCATGGAAAAGGGTGAGATCGAAGTCGGCGTGGTCTGGGACTTCAACGGTCTGAGCTACAAGGCCAAGATGGCGAATCCGGATGACTACATCGTGCTGATTCCATCCGATGGCTCGGTGATTTCCGGTTACACCACCATCATCAACAAATACGCGAAAAACCCGAACGCCGCCAAGCTGACCCGCGAATACATCTTCAGCGATGCCGGCCAAATCAACCTGGCGAAAGGCAACGCCCGTCCGATCCGCGCCGAGCACATTAAACTGCCGGAAGACGTGAAAGCCAAACTGTTGCCTAACGAGCAGTACAAAAAGGTTACGCCAATCAAAGACGCCGACGCGTGGGAGAAGACTTCCAAGTCGCTGCCGCAGAAGTGGCAGGAAGAAGTCATCATCAACATGCCGTAACACCGCAGATCCCCATTCGGGGATCAGATGGAGACCCAATGTGAGAGCGGGCTTGCTCGCGAAGAGGGACTGACATTCAACATTGATGTTGGCTGACAGTCCGCCTTCGCGAGCAAGCCCGCACCCACAGGGGATTGGTTGCGTACTTGAATCATCTGTTTTTGTGGAGTCCCAGCCCTATGAAGCACAACGTCATCCTTGTCGTGCTCGACGGCCTCAATTACGAAGTCGCGCGCCACGCCATGGGGCATCTGCAGGCTTACGTTGGCGCAGGACGCGCGGCACTCTACAAGCTGGAGTGCGAACTGCCGGCCCTGTCCCGACCACTTTATGAATGCATCCTGACCGGCGTTACGCCGATCGACAGCGGCATCGTTCACAACAACGTCTCGCGCCTGTCCAACCAGCGCAGCATCTACCATTACGCCACCGACGCCGGCCTGAAAACCGCGGCCGCGGCCTATCACTGGGTCAGCGAGTTGTATAACCGTTCGCCGTTCGTGGCCGCCCGGGATCGTCATACCGATGACCCCAGACTGCCGATCCAGCACGGTCACTTCTACTGGAACGACCACTACCCGGACTCGCACCTGTTCGCCGACGCGGAAAACTTGCGCCTGCGCCACGCGCCGAACTTTTTATTGGTCCATCCCATGAACATCGACGACGCCGGGCACAAGCATGGCCTCGACACCTCGCAGTACCGCAACAGCGCCCGCTCGGCTGACATCATCCTCGCCGATTATCTGCAAGGCTGGCTCGACGCCGGTTACCAGGTGCTGGTGACGGCTGACCACGGCATGAACAACGACCGCTCGCACAACGGCCTGCTGCCCGAAGAACGCGAAGTGCCGCTGTTCGTCCTCGGCGATGCCTTCAGCTTCAACAAAAACGCCGCACCGAAACAGATCGACATCTGCGGCACCGTCTGCGAACTGCTGGGCGCGCCCCACGACAAACCTGTGTGCCGGGAGCTGCTCAAGTGAACGCCATGACCCGCGGTAAATGGCTGGCCGCTCTGTGCCTGGTGCCCTTCGCGATTTTCTTCTTCGTGTTCCAGATCGCCCCGCTGCTCTGGGTGATGATCAACAGCCTGGAATCGGAAGAGTTCGGCTGGGGCCTGGCCAACTTCAGCAAAATCTTCAACTCGAAGTTCTATCTGCAGGCGATCCAGCACAGCCTCGAGATCAGTTTCTGGTCCAGCGTGTTCGGCATCATCATCGCCGTACTCGGCGCCTACTCCTTGCGCCGGGTCGACTCGAAACTGCGCAACTTCGTCAACGCCTTCGCCAACATGACCAGCAACTTCGCCGGCGTGCCCCTGGCCTTCGCGTTCATCATTTTGCTGGGGTTCAACGGCACCTTCACCATCATGCTCAAACAGGCCGGGATCATTCAGGATTTCAACCTGTACTCGAAAACCGGGCTGATCATTCTCTACACCTACTTCCAGATTCCTCTCGGCGTGCTACTGCTCTACCCGGCTTTCGACGCCTTGCGCGAAGACTGGCGTGAGTCCGCCGAATTGCTCGGCGCCAACGGCTGGCAGTTCTGGCGGCACATCGGTTTACCGGTGCTAACCCCGGCGCTGCTCGGCACATTCGTCATCCTGTTGGCCAATGCCCTCGGCGCGTACGCCACGGTCTACGCCCTGACCACCGGCAACTTCAACGTATTGCCGATCCGCATTGCGGCGATGGTCTCCGGCGACATTTCCCTCGACCCGAACCTGGCCAGCGCCTTGGCCGTGGTGTTGGTGGCGTTGATGACCCTGGTGACCATCGTGCATCAGCTGCTGTTGAAGAGGAGCTACCATGTCTCGCGTTGAACTGGGGCCCGTCGGTGTCTATCACCGCGTCGTGGCGTATTTGTTGTTTGCCATTCTGCTGTTGCCGCTGCTCGGAACGCTGATCTACTCGATCTCCAGCAGTTGGTCCGCGACGATCATGCCCAGCGGTTTTACCTTCAAGTGGTACCTCCAGCTGTGGAGTGATCCGCGCTTTCTCGACGCGTTCGGCCAGTCGTTGCTGGTCTGCGTCGGCTCGTTGATTCTGTCGGTGGTGCTGATTCTGCCGCTGCTGTTCGTGGTGCATTACCACTTCCCGAAACTCGACGCATTGATGAACATCCTGATCCTGCTGCCCTTCGCGGTGCCGCCGGTGGTGTCGTCGGTGGGGCTGTTGCAGCTCTACGGCTCGGGGCCGTTCGCGATGGTTGGCACGCCGTGGATTCTGATCGGTTGCTACTTCACCGTGGCGCTGCCGTTCATGTACCGAGCGATCACCAACAACCTGCAAGCGATCAACCTGCGCGACCTGATGGACTCCGCACAACTGCTCGGCGCCAGCACCTGGCAAGCGGCATTCCTGGTGGTGCTGCCGAACCTGCGCAAGGGTTTGATGGTGGCGTTGCTGCTGTCGTTCTCGTTCCTGTTCGGCGAGTTTGTGTTCGCCAACATCCTCGTCGGCACCCGCTACGAAACCCTGCAGGTTTACCTCAACAATATGCGTAACAGCAGCGGCCACTTCACCAGTGCGCTGGTGATCTCCTACTTCTTCTTTGTGCTGGTTCTGACCTGGGCTGCCAATATCTTGAACAGGGACAAAAGCGAATGAGCTACGTGAGCGTCCAACATCTTCAAAAAAGCTACTCTCAAATAGGGCAGTCCGGCACCACGGTGTTCAGCGACATCAACTGCGAAATCAAGAAAGGCGAATTCGTCACCCTTCTCGGTCCATCCGGTTGCGGCAAGTCCACCCTGCTGCGTTGCATCGCCGGGCTGACCTCGGTGGACGGCGGCAAGATCCTGCTGGAAGGTCAGGACCTCGTCCCGCTGAGCCCGCAAAAACGCGGAATCGGTATGGTGTTCCAGAGTTACGCGCTGTTCCCGAACATGACCGTGGAGCAGAACGTCGCCTTCGGCTTGCGCATGCAGAAGGTCAACGCGGACGACAGCCACAAGCGCGTTGCCGAAGTGCTGGCACTGGTAGAGCTCAAGGACTTCGCCGCCCG
Source organism: Pseudomonas farris (assembly GCF_019145235.1). GTDB lineage: Bacteria > Pseudomonadota > Gammaproteobacteria > Pseudomonadales > Pseudomonadaceae > Aquipseudomonas > Aquipseudomonas farris. The sequence continues at coordinate 122,454 of NZ_JAHSTV010000011.1, forward strand.
TTACCCGCATCAATTGTCCGGTGGCCAGTGCCAGCGTGTCGCCCTGGCTCGCTCGCTGGTGACCCGGCCTCGGTTGTTGTTGCTGGATGAGCCGCTGTCGGCATTGGATGCACGCATTCGCAAGCACCTGCGCGAACAGATCCGACAGATCCAGCGCGAACTGGGCCTGACCACGATCTTTGTCACTCACGATCAGGAAGAAGCCCTGACCATGTCTGATCGAATCTTCCTGATGAACGAGGGAAAGATCGTACAGAGCGGCGATGCCGAAACCCTTTACACTGCGCCAGTCGATGTTTTTGCCGCAGGCTTCATCGGCAACTACAACCTGCTGGACGCCGACAGCGCGTCGAAACTATTGCAGCGACCGATCACCCATCGTCTGGCGATTCGCCCGGAAGCCATCGAGCTGAGCCTGAACGGCGAACTCGACGCGCAGATTCGCAGCCACAGCCTGTTGGGCAACGTGATTCGCTATCGGGTCGAAGCCCGGGGCGTGGAATTGGTGGTGGATGTGCTGAACCGTTCGGCGGCCGACCTGCACCCCGATGGTCAGCGTCTGGCGCTTTCCATCGATCCGACGGCCCTGTGTGAGGTAGCCTGATGACTTTGCTGATGTTGAAGAGAGAACTGCACTGATGGCCCTGGCAATTTTTGATCTGGACGAAACCCTGATCCACGGCGACTGCGCCACCCTCTGGAGCGAGCAAATGGGCCGCCTGGGCTGGGTCGATCCCGAGTCGTTCATGCGCAAGAACAATGAGCTGATGGACGCCTATAGCCACGGCAAATTGCGCATGGAAGAGTACATGGACTTCAGCCTCGAACCGATGATCGGTCGCACGCCGGAAGAGCTTGAACATTTGGTGGCGCCTTGGGTGGAAGACTTCATCGAGCCGATCATCTTCAGCGACGCCACCAAAGCCATCGCCGCCCATCGCAAGGCCGGCGACCGGATCCTGGTGATCTCGGCCTCGGGCACACATTTGGTCAAGCCGATTGCCGACCGCTTGGGCATCGACGAGATTCTCGGCATCGAGCTGGAACTGCTGCACGGGGTGTACAGCGGCAATACCATTGGCACCCTGACGTACCGCGAAGGCAAGATCACCCGGTTGATGGAGTGGCTGGATGCGGAAGAGGAAAACCTCGAAGGCGCGAGTTTCTATTCCGACTCACGCAATGATTTGCCATTGCTGCTGAAGGTGGATTTCCCACATGTGGTGAATCCGGATCCGGTGCTGCTTGAGCACGCCGAAAAGGCCGGCTGGCCGATCCATATCTGGAAATAACCCGCCCCTGTGGGAGCGAGCCTGCTCGCGATGAACGATAACGCGGTCTTACAGATGAACCGCGTCGCCTGAATCGCGAGCAGGTTCGCTCCCACAGGTTCAGAGCATTGTCGTCAGGTCAGGCTGTCGTCGATCACCAACACCAGTTTGCCGGAAACCTTATTGGTCGCCAGTTCCGCAAACGCCGCTTCGGCATCCTTGATCGCAAATGTCCTGGCCAGTTGCGGGCTCAAACGCCCTTCGGCAAACAGCGGCCAGACATGCTGGCCAAGATCACTGAACAAATCGGCCTTGAACTGCTCGTCGCGACTGCGCAGGGTCGAACCCAGCAGTTGCACACGCTTGGCCAATACCTGCGCCAGATCCAGCTGCGCTTCACGACCACCCATCAAACCGATCAGTACCCAACGACCATCGCGAGCCAGCAGCTTGAGGTTCAACGCCGCATAGTTGCCACCCACCGGGTCGAGGATCACATCGAACGGCGCGAGATCATTCAAGCTATCCAGATCGCCATTGCGCACTACGCCACCCTGTGCGCCCAACGCTTCGCAGTAAGCCAGACGCTCGGCAGAACCGACGCTGACCCAGCACGGGTTACCAAACGCCTTGCACAGCTGAATGGCAGCTGAACCGATTCCACTCGCTCCGGCGTGCAGCAGAACTTTCTCACCCGGTTTGAGCGCAGCCAGTTGAAACAAATTCAGCCAAACGGTCGCATACACTTCCGGCAGTGCTGCCGCCTCGGCCAGGGACAAACATTCGGGAACCGGCAACACATGCCGTCCGTCGACAACTACCTCTTCAGCCATCCCACCCCCGGCCAGCAAGGCGCAAACCCGATCGCCGACCTGCCAGGAAGAGCCCGGACCGACCTCGCTGATCACCCCGGAGCACTCAAGACCCAGTACTTGACTGGCCCCCGGCGGTGGCGGGTAAAGTCCTGCTTTCTGTAACAAATCGGCGCGATTGAGTCCTGCTGCCGCTACTCGGATGCGAACTTGTCCTACATCGCACGTAGGACTCGGCTCTTCAACCCACTCCACTCGCCCCTCAACGCCTTGCAATGCTTTCACAGTGCCTCCATAGTGAGTCTGGACTGAGCCCGAAGCTGTAGCGCCGGGCTTTTTGCATTATGCGACCGGTCCCTGTGGATCCGGCGACTTCAAAGACGGCCTAATATGCGTTATCAATTGTCCCCGCGTCGAATCAGCATGAAGCATCTGCTCCCCAGCACCGCCCTCGCTCTTGTCATTGGTCTCGGTCTTTTGCCGATGTCGAGCAATTCGTTCGCAGCCAACAGCTGGGACAAGCTTCAGCCCGATCGTGACGAAGTAATCGCCAGTCTGAACGTCGTCGAATTGCTCAAGCGTCACCATTACAGCAAGCCACCGCTCGACGATGCACGCTCCGTGATCATCTACGACAGCTATATCAAGCTGCTGGATCCATCGCGTAGCTACTTCATGGCCAGCGATATTGCCGAATTCGACAAATGGAAAACCCAGTTTGACGACTTCCTCAAAAGCGGCGACCTGAACGCCGGGTTCACCATCTACAAGCGCTACCTGGACCGCGTCAAGTCGCGTCTGGACTTTGCCCTTGCCGAGCTGAACAAGGGTGTCGACAAGATCGACTTCACCGCCAAGGAAACCTTGCTGGTCGATCGCAAGGATGCCCCTTGGCTCAAGACCAACGCAGAACTGGACGACCTGTGGCGCAAACGCGTCAAGGACGAAGTGCTGCGGATGAAGATCTCCGGCAAAGAGTCCAAGCAGATTCAGGAAACCCTGACCAAGCGTTACAAGAATCAGCTGGCGCGTCTGGACCAGACCCGTGCGGAAGACATCTTCCAGGCGTACATCAACACCTTCGCCATGTCCTACGACCCGCACACCAACTATCTGTCGCCGGATAACGCGGAAAACTTCGACATCAACATGAGCCTGTCCCTGGAGGGCATCGGCGCCGTGTTGCAGAGCGATAACGATCAAGTGAAAGTCGTTCGTCTGGTGCCTGCCGGTCCGGCCGACAAGACCAAGCAGGTTGCACCGGCCGACAAGATCATCGGCGTGGCCCAGGGCAACAAAGAGATGGTCGACGTGGTCGGCTGGCGCCTGGACGAAGTGGTCAAGCTGATTCGTGGTCCGAAAGGCACCGTGGTGCGCCTGGAAGTGATTCCGGCCAGCAACGCGCCGAACGACCAGACCACCAAGATCGTGCCGATCACCCGCGAAGCGGTGAAGCTCGAAGACCAGGCGGTGAAGAAGTCGGTCCTCAACCTCAAGCAGGATGGCAAGGACTACAAGCTCGGCATCATCGAGATCCCGGCCTTCTATTTGGACTTCAAGGCCTTCCGTGCTGGCGATCCGGACTACAAGAGCACCACCCGCGACGTCAAGAAGCTGCTGACCGAGCTGCAAAAAGACAAGGTCGACGGCGTGGTCATCGACCTGCGCAACAACGGCGGCGGTTCCCTGCAGGAAGCCACCGAGCTGACCAGTCTGTTCATCGACAAAGGTCCGACCGTACTGGTGCGTAACGCCGATGGCCGGGTCGATGTACTGGAAGATGAAAACCCGGGCGCATTCTACAAAGGCCCGATGGCATTGCTGGTCAACCGTTTGTCCGCCTCGGCTTCGGAGATTTTCGCCGGCGCCATGCAGGACTACCACCGTGCGCTGATCATCGGCGGCCAGACCTTCGGTAAAGGCACCGTGCAGACCATTCAACCGCTGAACCATGGCGAACTGAAACTGACCCTGGCCAAGTTCTACCGGGTTTCCGGTCAGAGCACCCAGCATCAGGGCGTACTGCCGGACATCGATTACCCGTCGATCATCGACACCAAGGAAATCGGCGAAAGCGCCCTGCCGGAAGCCATGCCGTGGGACACCATTCGTGCGGCTATCAAGCCTGCGCTTGACCCGTTCAAACCGTACATCACGCAGCTCAAGTCCGAGCATGACGTGCGCACGGCCAAGGACGCGGAGTTTGTGTTCATCCGCGACAAACTGGCCCTGGCGCAGAAGTTGATGAGCGAAAAAACCGTCAGCCTCAATGAAGTCGACCGTCGTGCACAGCACGCCGATATCGAAGCCAAGCAACTTGCCATGGAAAACATCCGTCGCAAGGCCAAGGGCGAAGAGCCGCTCAAAGAACTGAAGAAAGAAGACGAGGATGCCATCGCGGCCGAGCAGGACAAGACCAAGCCAGAAGACGATGCTTATCTGAGCGAGACCGGGCGGATTCTGCTGGATTACTTGAAACTCAACACCGCGGTTGCCAAGCACTAAGTTGTTACAAGCAAGATGATGGCAATTTAATGTTGACGCTCCCCTGAGCGTCATCAAACAGTCATCATTCTGTCGTGAAATACAGGACTGGGCGTGCTCTTTAACGAGAACACGCCCAGTCCTTTTTTTATCGCCAGAGAACGCCATGACCACGACCGAACAGCTGAGTGCCTTGAGTTCAATACTGACTCAAAGCGGTTTGCACAGCCTGTTCCAGCCGATCATTTCCCTCTCTGAACGACGCATCATCGGTTATGAAGCCCTCAGCCGTGGTCCCTCCAATAGTCCGTTGCACTCCCCCGTCGCCCTGTTCGCAGTAGCCCGCCAGGCCGGTCGCCTCAGCGAACTGGAGATCGCTTGCCGTCAAAGTGCTTGCCGCCGTTTCAATGAACAGCAACTGCCCGGCAAACTCTTCCTCAATGTGTCCCCGGAATCCCTGCTCGAAGCCGCCCACCAACCCGGACGCACCCTGCAACTGCTGCAGGACTTCGGCATACCACCGAGCCAGGTGGTGATCGAACTGACCGAACAGACCCCGACCGACGATTTCCAGTTGCTGCAAACCGCCCTGCATCACTATCGGGCAATGGGATTTTCCATTGCCCTGGATGATCTGGGTGCGGGTTATTCGAGCTTGCGGCTCTGGTCTGAATTGCGCCCGGATTACGTCAAGATCGATCGGCACTTTATCGACGGCATTCATCAGGACGCGCTCAAGCGTGAGTTCGTCGGCTCGATCCTGCAGATAGCCAAGGCTTCGCGTGCAAAAGTGATCGCCGAAGGCATCGAATTGCCGGAAGAACTGGCGGTGCTGACCGAAATGGGCGTCGATCTGGTCCAGGGTTATCTGCTCTGCCGACCCCAGGAGCATCCGCCCCGGGATGTCCGAACCTTGATGCCCAAACCAAACAGCGTCGCCGCGATACTGAACGAGGAAGTCAGTGACCTCAGCGCCCTGCTCAACGACCAACCGGCGGTGACCAGTGATACCCCGACCGCCACCGTGCTGGAAGCTTTCCGCCGCCAGGCCAACCTGAACTCCCTGGCGGTGCTCGACGAACAGGGTCAGCCCTGCGGCATCGTCCACCGTCATTCGCTCTCGGACGCCCTGCTCAAACCCTTTGCCACCGACCTGTTCGCCCGCAAACCCATCAGCCGCTTGATGAGCGACGACTTCCTCGCCGTGGAGCTGAGCCAGTCGCTGCAACAGGTCAGCCGCTTGATCACCAGCCGCGCCCGCCAGCGCATCGAAGAAGACTTCATCATCACCCTCAACGGCGGCTATCTGGGGCTGGGCCGAGTGATCGACGTGCTCAAACTGATTACGGAACTGAAAATCCAGCAAGCCCGCTACGCCAACCCGCTGACCCTGCTACCGGGCAACGTGCCGATCCAGCAGTGCCTGACACGGCTGCTGCAACAGAAACGGGAATCGGTGATCTGCTACGTGGACATCGACAGCTTCAAACCCTTCAACGACATCTACGGCTACGGTCGCGGGGATGAAGTCCTGCTGTGCCTGGCACAATGTCTAAACGACCGCGTCGACCCTTCCCGCGACTTCGTCGGCCATATCGGCGGCGACGACTTCCTGCTGGTGCTCGGCCCGGAAGACTGGCGCAAACGCCTGAATCAACTGCTGGATGACTTCCACAGCCAATGCCGACGCTTTTACCGCAGCGAACACCTGGAAGCCGGCTGCTTCATCGCCCCCAACCGCCAAGGCGTAAGACAAGAGTTTCCACTGCTGTCACTGTCCATCGGCGTGGTGCATTTGCATCCACAGGCCTGTGGACAACTCGATGCGAGCCAGTTGGCAGAGATGGCATCACAGGCCAAGCATCACGCGAAGAATGTGCCGGGGTATAGCGTGCATGTGATTGATAGCCTGGCGATGCCCGGACCTGAAGAAGAACTACTCATTGGACATCGCTGATTGATCTGACGCCTTCGCGGGCAAGCCTCGCTCCCACAGGTTTTGTGTTGTTTGTGAATATTGCGTACGACACAAAACCTGTGGGAGCGAGGCTTGCCCGCGAAGAGGCCCGCTCAGGCACCATAAATTTCCAGGGCTAATCCGTCACTAGGCATCGCCTGAAGGCCGAGCCCGCAACCGCCGCCCAATCACATCCAGCACATCGCAGCCATCGCGCAGTGGAATGGCACAGAGCAAGGCAAAGTCGCTGAGTATCGTCGAATCACACTCGACTGAACCGCGCATGGACAGGTTCTCAAGTACCTGCGTGACGGCGCGAATTCGATAGTTGGCAGCGTCATACTAACATCGAGCGGCGCGTGGGTATCGACGAACAGCGTGGGCATGTCATTGCAGTTGCTGGTGAGCGCCATGAAACGGCTATTGGGGTGGGGAGTTGGTTTTTCGTAGGGTGGGTCAGGGGTAATTACTGTCATTGTTTGATTCCTAACGTATGGATTGGAGCCGCCAGAAATCACTTCCACACAATAGGTGGCGGCTGTACGCAGGTGCGGAAGACCAGGACGTTAGGCACCTGGCGCACTCGAAAGCGCCCCGCGCACAGCCACCATAAAACACAGGCGATAAAAAAACGCCGAACTGGTGGCGCTTGATGCGCCTAACGATAGAAGGGCTTCCACGCCCTGTCACTGAATTTGCAGTGACACCCCAAGACTATCGATGGAGCGCATCGCGCACCAGTTCATGAAAACCGCTACAACTTGAAGGAAATCTCCGATGGATCTGCCCGGCAATAAACGCGCGAGACTTTGCGGGGGATCAATCAGGAAAGAAGTCGGGAAAGGATGATGTTGACGTAGGGTGATTCTCTAATGATCACTCAACTAATCAACAAGCAGGAATAAACGCAAACGTGGCGAGAGGTTTCCCTTTCGCCACGTTAATTTGTCAGACACACAATTATTTAATCCGCAGAACCACGAGACGCCAACTCTTTCAATTTGAGTTCGGCCAGCGGATGCCCGGCCTTCGCCGCCATTTCCCACCAGCGAGCCGCTTCAGCCGGATCAGGCGCCTTGCTCGGCGTTCCGGCCAGGCTGATCACACCAACCTGATAGGCCGCCTTGCCATCCCCCGCCAATGCGGCCAGGCGCAGTAATCGCACACCTTCCTCGCGAGCCCCAAGACCGACGCCGCGAAAGGCTAGAATGTGGCCGTAGAAGCTCTGGGCATCAACATCACCCAGGTTCGCCATACGCGCGAACTGGCCCTCGAGCCAACTCCAGCCTCGCGGCTGACGCACAAACCACGACCAGTGAAACAACCGGCGGGCCAGCCAGTAACTGGCCCGCGCCTTGAGTCGTAAAAACACTCAGGCTTCCGCCGACTCGGGGTACTCGTATTCGAACACTCGCACCACTTCCGAGGCATGCCAGGACGCGGCAGCCACGCCATCGGACGGTCCGGAGAAGCGCCCGAGGCGCTCGACACATTCGAAGAAGCCGGTGCGCGGCAAGCGGCTGGCGCCCTGGCTGATCACCAACGAGCTGCGCAACGGCTGCTCGGCTCTGGCATCCAGCGCCGCCAGGTGCTCAAGAGCTGCGGTCAAGGTTTGCATGGCCGGCGTGGGTAGCTGCAAACGCTCCAGCAACGCCCGATAAGTCAAAAGATGGCGCTGACGACGCGCCTGATCCAGCTCCCCCAGCAATCCATCCCAGTGTTGACGACTGATGCGTACGCTCACGATTCATCCCTCCATCCTGGCACCGTCAATTCCCAGGCGAGGCTGCGGCGAATAGCAGCGTCGGGTTGACGCTCACCGCTTTCGATCAAGGCGAGATATGACGGGCTGATGCCTACCGTGCGGGCGAGCGCCTCAATGGCGATGCCCTTCCCTTCGCGCAAATTGCGTAGTTGATCCAGACCCGGAAGAGTCTGGTCTGACGCCGCCGCGGGAGGCACTGTGGCGTCACGCGGTGGTTGTTGCTTGATGCCTGCTGCTTTCAGTAGAGCCTGATACTGAGCCCATGGCAGAACCGCATATTCGGGTTCGCCTTCGCGTGTAATTATCTGAATATCCATGACTACCCCGTAGGACAACGACACTTAGCGAGTCGGCGCTTTTCCTTAGAAGTGTAATCCTAACAGCGGCCAAGGTCGCGGTGGGGTATGAATATATGGAGGATTCTGAATTGGCTCAGTTTTTTTTCGGGCCCTGCAGCTGTAATTGTTCGGGGGTATCAGGCAAGCGCTCGACTACCGCGAGCTTCTCCGGCAGCTGACGCTTACGCCAGGCGCGGAAGGCGTTGAGCTCGTCATCGAGGACTTTCATCAACCAGGCCAGCACGGCAATGTCGTCGAGCATGCCGAACATCGGGATGAAATCCGGGATGGCATCCACCGGGCTCAGGAAATACATCAGGCCGGCCACCACAGAAATCAGTGCTTTCGGGCTGATGGCCCGGTATTCGCCACGCCAGTAAGCCAGGCAGAGTGCCTGCAACAGGCGCAGATCGTCTTTGAGTTTGCCCAGACGATTACCCTGGCTGGCACCTTTGCTGGCAACCGCGAACAGCAGGGTCGGCAAACGACCACGGGCGAGCAGGCGTCCGGCCAGAGGCAGGAAACGAGCGAAATTCCAGGGCGTTTTCATTTGTTCCTCTCGCTGAAATGTTATCCACACAAATTGTGGATAACCTTGTGAACAGAGCTGCATTTCATCGCTGAAAGCCCCGTTTCATAAGGGCCTGACTCAGATCGGGCGTTTTTTACTCACATAAAAAAACCCAAGATTTCATTGACTTGGCGTTCTGACCCGTCTAGCTCGAGCGCCCTCACTGGCTATGACTTCAGCGTATCGCATCCGTTCGCTTTGTTTACCGCCACTGAACGCCAGATGCAACAACGCCCCGCATAAGCGAGGCGTTGTTTTTAGAGCAGACGCGTATTACTTGGTGGCGTCTTGTTTTGCTGGATCCTTGATGGCCAGCAGCTCCAGGTCGAATACCAGCACCGAGTTGGCTGGGATCGCAGGGCTTGGGCTCTGGGCGCCGTAAGCCAGTTCGCTAGGGATGTACAGTTTGTACTTCTCGCCAACGTGCATCAGTTGCAGGCCTTCGACCCAACCCGGAATCACACCGCTGACTGGCAGATCGATCGGGCTGCCGCGCTCGACGGAACTGTCAAAAACGGTGCCGTTGGTCAATTTACCGGTGTAGTGAACAGTCACTACGTCGGTCGGCTTAGGCTGAGCGCCATCGGCTTTCTTGACCACTTCGTATTGCAGGCCGGAAGCCGTGGTGGTGACACCCGCTTTCTTGCCGTTCTCTTCGAGGAATTTCTTGCCGGCGGCTGCCGACTCTTCGCTCATCTTGGTCAGACGCTCTTCAGCACGCTTTTGCAGTGCGGCGAAGGCTTCGACCAACTCTTCATCTTTCAGCTTCTGTTCTTTCTTGCCAACGGCATCTTCGATGCCCTGGGCAACTGCTTTGGAATCCAGGTCATCCATGCCTTCCTGAGCCAGGCTTTTGCCCATGTTCAGGCCGATACCGTAGGAAGCTTTTTGCGCCGGGGTTTTCAGCTCTACGCTGGTCTGCGAATCACAACCCGCAAGTACCAGGCCAACCAGGGCCACCGCCGCCGCCAACCGATGCTGTTTCATGCTATTTCCTTGTTCATGCGCCTAAAGGGCAATCGAGTAAAGCCGCGAGCTTATCAGGCCGCCACGACCAATGGCTACCGGCATGAGAGCAGGAAACGTCTGATAAGTTCAGGTGTTTAAACGCATTTCGGCTATAGAAGGATGAAGCTTCTGTCATTTGGCTCTTATAGACTCAAGGGCCGGTTCCCACAGCCTCTGGCGTAATGGCCTCTTGCCGCACCTCGTCAGCTGAGGCATAAGGGAGCTACAAATTGACAAGGATGTTTTATCTTGCGCCTCATATTCCGCTTGCTGATTCTGATCGCCGTATTTCTGGGGCTAGGCCTCGCCATCGTGCTGTATTACGTCGCCAACCCGAGATTACCGGCCTGGTCACCGGCGCAACAGGTGAATTACCTGGAGCAATGGAGCGCCGCCGACCGCCAGGCTTACTACTTCACACCTCAAGGTACCCAGGTCAAAGGCTTGCGTTATGACTGGTTCAACGCCTTGGAATTGCCCTTCTCGCAAAAACGATTCGCCGCTCCTGAATACCTCGCACGCTTTGGTTTTCTGATCGACCCGAGCCAGAAAGCCACGCCGAACAACCCCGGTAACCTGCCCGTCGGTTTTGCCCGTCATCAAAACCCCGGCAGCCAGGACGAGTTTCTGGACATCACCTGCGCCGCCTGCCACACCGGCGAATTGCGCTTCAATGGCCAGGCCGTGCGCATCGACGGTGGCTCGGCCCAGCATGTATTGCCGTCCAGCGTCCCTACCTTGCGTGGCGGCAGCTTCGGCCAGGCACTGGTGGCCAGCCTCGCCTCGACTTACTACAACCCTTGGAAATTCGAACGTTTCGCACGCAACGTTCTGGGCCAGGACTACGACGCACGGCATCAACAGCTGCGCCAGGATTTTAAAGTCTCACTCGATACCTTCTTGAAAGTGGCCTGGAACGACACCCATCGCGGTCTCTACCCCACCGAAGAAGGCCCTGGCCGCACCGATGCCTTCGGGCGTATTGCCAACGCCAGCTTCGGCGACGCGATTTCACCCGCCAACTACCGTGTGGCTAACGCTCCGGTGGACTACCCGCAACTGTGGGACATGTGGACCTTCGACTGGGTGCAGTGGAACGGTTCGGCGCAGCAACCGATGGCCCGTAATATCGGAGAAGCCTTGGGTGTGGGCGCCACGCTGAATTTCTTCGACAGCAGCGGGCAGCCGTTCAAGGGCGACGACCGCTACCCGTCCAGCGTCCGGGTGCGCGATCTGCACCGGATCGAAGAAACCCTGCAACGACTCAAACCGCCCGCCTGGCCGGAAGCTCTGTTGGGCAACATCGACAAGCCCCTGGCCGCAAAAGGCCGTGAACTATTCGCTGAAAACTGCGCCGGGTGCCACGTACCCCGCGTCACCCAAAGCGATGGCAGACCGGTGCATCATCTGAAATTACTGCCTGTGGAGGAGATTGGCACAGATGCCGGCGCCGCCAACAATATTGCTGATCACCGCTTCGATCTGACGGCCTTGCAGTGGGATCCGGCAGAGCTTGCGCAACTGGACGTACAACTGCATCCCAAACCCACAGAACCCTTGGATATGAGCCAGTTGTCCGTGGCCAAGGGGCTGGCTTACGTCACTGCTTTCGTGAGCAACCAGGCCTACCGCGAAGCCAATGTGACACCTGCAGAGCGCCCGAACCTGGATGGATTCGGCCTGCCGATCGGCGTTCAAGAGTTGCGTAGCTATAAAGCCCGACCATTGGCAGGCGTCTGGGCCACGCCGCCGTTTCTGCACAACGGTTCGGTGCCGACCATCTATCAACTGCTCTCGCCACAAAGTGAACGCGCCGCCACGTTCTACAAGGGCACCTTCGAATACGACCCCAAACATTTGGGCTATCGCACCGAAGCCTTCACCAACGGTTTTGTGTTCGACACCCGTATCACTGGTAATCACAACAGCGGCCACGAGTTCCGCGCAGGCGAGCGCGGGAACGGCGTCATTGGTCGTCTGCTGCAACCGGAGGAACGCTGGGCGCTGCTGGAATACCTGAAGGTGTTGGGCGGCCCGCTTGAGTCGCAATTGCCAGTCCGCCTTCTCAGTCAAAAGGATTGACCCATGCTGATCACTCTCTGGTTGCGCCTGGGCGCCTTCCTCGGCAAAACCCTGCTGTGGCTGCTGGGTCTGGGCCTGCTCGGCTGGGCGCTGATCATGGCCTGGTCCGCCTGGCAGCATCGCGGCCCGGTATCAGCTGAAGAACTGATTCCGGACGGCGAAGCGGCGATGACCCAGGACATCATCCAGACGGCCGTGCGCATCGTCGATCAACACCGTGAAAGTACTCGCTACCTGCGCGATGCCCACGCCAAAGCCCATGGCTGCGTGAAGGCCGAGGTTCAGGTGCTGCCGGAGCTGGCGGCGGAGTTACGTCAAGGCGTGTTCAGCGAGCCCGGCAAAACCTGGCAAGCGACGATGCGGCTGTCCAATGGTAATGCGTATCCGCAGTTCGATAGCATCCGCGATGCTCGGGGCATGGCGATCAAACTGTTCGATGTGCCTGGTAAACAGCTGCTGAATGACCAACAAGGGCGCAGCGAACAGGATTTCGTGATGTTCAACCATCCGAACTTCTTTGTCAGCGATGTCGCCGAGTATCGTCAGAATGTGGCCGCTCAGGCTGATGGCAAAAAGGTCATGGCGTTCTTCCCGGGTTGGGACCCGCGCACCTGGCAGGTTCGCCATCTGTTTATTGCGCTGGCGACGCTCTCCCCTGCCCCCACAAGCCCGACGCAGACCACTTACTTTTCGGTTTCGCCGTACAAGTTCGGTGAAGCCAATGCCAAATTCCGGGTGATGCCGGATCCTGATAACTGCCCGGCCTACGCGCTGCCCACGCAAAATCAAAACCTGCCGAACTTCCTGCGCAGTGCGCTGAACCAGCAGCTGTCGACCGATCGGGTGCCGGCGTGTTTCGTCTTGCAGATCCAGCGTCAGGATGCGGGCAAGTACATGCCGATCGAAGACACCAGCATCGAATGGCGTGAACGCGATGCACCCTTCGAAACCGTGGCCCGGATCAAACTGCCTGCCCAGGATTTCGACACCCCGGCGCTGAACCTGCAATGCGACAACCAATCGTTCAACCCATGGTTCGGCCTTGAAGCCCATAGGCCGATTGGCGGGATCAACCGGTTACGCAAAGCGGTGTACGAGGCCGTCAGCGACTACCGGCACAGTCGTAACGCCGAACAATAGGCAAGGCAGAAACGAAAAAAGCGACCAGAACAGGTCAATGCTGGTCAGGTGCGGAACCTGCGGGAGCGGGCTTGCTCGCGAAAGCGGTGTATCAGGCAACATCAATATTGACTGTGCCGCCGTCTTCGCGAGCAAGCCCGCTCCCAGATGGATTGCGTTTAACTTGCATTGCCCGAACAGGTCGCATTTGCAGTGGGAACCAGCACAAAGCCAAATCCCAGACAGCAAAAAGCCCGCATTAAGCGGGCTTTCTGTGGTGATCTGGCGTTCAGCGTTCCAGATACCGAATATGGCGCAGCGGACGGGACTCGAACCCGCGACCCCCGGCGTGACAGGCCGGTATTCTAACCGACTGAACTACCGCTGCGCGTAGCGTTGAAAGTAAGTGGTGGGTGATGACGGGATCGAACCGCCGACATTCTGCTTGTAAGGCAGACGCTCTCCCAGCTGAGCTAATCACCCTTTACCTTCGTTGCGGGGCGCATTGTGCCACAGATTTTCATAAAGTGTTGATTTAATTGATAAATTTATCAAAAAAATCTGAAAACCGGTAAAACGACACGACCTGCAGGAACAACGTTCAAACCATGGACAGAAAAAAACCCGCGTTAGCGGGCTTTTCCGTGGTGACCTGGCGTTCAGCGTTCCAGGTTACCGAATATGGCGCAGCGGACGGGACTCGAACCCGCGACCCCCGGCGTGACAGGCCGGTATTCTAACCGACTGAACTACCGCTGCGCGTAACACTAAAGCGAATGGTGGGTGATGACGGGATCGAACCGCCGACATTCTGCTTGTAAGGCAGACGCTCTCCCAGCTGAGCTAATCACCCTTCACTTTCGGTGTGGCGCGCATTCTACGGAGCGACCCAACCTCTGGCAAGAACTTTTTTAATTAATTTTCTCAGGCCTTCCAAAGGCTTAGAGAAGGGTTGGCCTATGGCACACGGAGGACAATAATGCCCCCCTTTGTATAAAGGAGAGACTCACCCCATGTGGTTCAAAAACCTGCTTATCTATCGCCTGACCCAAGATCTGCCTTTTGATGCCGAGGCGTTGGAAACTGCACTGGCCACCAAACTGGCGCGTCCATGTGCAAGCCAGGAGTTGACCACCTACGGTTTCGTCGCGCCATTCGGTAAGGGCGAAGACGCGCCGCTGGTGCACATCAGCGGTGACTTCCTGCTGATCGCCGCCCGAAAGGAAGAGCGCATTCTGCCGGGCAGCGTCGTACGCGACGCGGTGAAGGAAAAGGTCGAAGAGATCGAAGCCGAACAAATGCGCAAGGTCTACAAAAAGGAACGCGATCAGATCAAGGATGAAATCATCCAGGCCTTCCTGCCCCGCGCCTTTATCCGCCGCTCGTCGACCTTCGCCGCCATCGCGCCGAAACAGGGCCTGATCCTGGTTAACTCGGCCAGCCCGAAACGTGCCGAGGACCTGCTGTCCACCCTGCGCGAAGTGATCGGCTCGCTGCCAGTGCGTCCGCTGACGGTGAAGATGTCGCCGACCGCCACCATGACCGAATGGGTCACCACCCAGAAAGCCGCGAATGATTTCTTCGTGCTGGATGAGTGCGAGCTGCGCGACACCCACGAAGACGGCGGCATCGTGCGCTGCAAGCGTCAGGACCTGACCAGCGAAGAAATTCAGCTGCACCTGAGCACCGGCAAAGTGGTCACTCAACTGTCGCTGGCCTGGCAGGACAAACTGTCGTTCGTGCTCGACGACAAAATGGTGGTCAAGCGCCTGAAGTTCGAAGACCTGCTGCAAGATCAGGCGGAACAGGACGGTGGCGACGAAGCCCTGGGCCAACTGGACGCCAGCTTCACGCTAATGATGCTGACCTTCGGCGACTTCCTGCCGTCGATGGTTGAAGCGCTGGGTGGTGAAGAGACCCCGCAAGGTATCTAAGCCGACGCACAGTCTAAATGTGGGAGCGGGCTTGCTCGCGAAGGCGTCCTGACAGTCAACATCATCGCTGAATGTCAGACGAGCAAGCCCGCTCCCACATTGGTTTGTGGTGCTACTTAACAATAAGGATCAGGCCATGCGCGCACTGGCTGCATTGAGTCGTTTTGTCGGCAACACTTTCGCTTACTGGGTACTGATTTTCGCCGTCGTGGCGTTTCTGCAACCGGCCTGGTTCATCGGCTTGAAAGGCGCCATCGTGCCGCTGCTGGGGCTGGTGATGTTCGGCATGGGCCTGACCCTCAAGCTCGAAGACTTCGCCGAAGTCGCTCGCCATCCATGGCGCGTGGCCCTGGGCGTGGTTGCCCATTTCGTGATCATGCCCGGTGTGGCGTGGTTGCTCTGCCAGGTTTTCCACCTGCCGCCAGAAATCGCCGTCGGGGTGATTCTGGTCGGCTGCTGCCCAAGCGGCACCTCGTCGAATGTGATGACCTGGCTGGCGCGCGGCGATCTGGCGTTGTCGGTGGCCATTGCCGCTGTCACCACCCTCCTCGCTCCGCTGCTGACACCGGCGCTGATCTGGTTGCTGGCCTCGGCCTGGTTGCCGGTTTCGTTCATGGAGCTGTTCTGGTCGATCCTGCAAGTCGTGCTGCTGCCGATCGTGCTCGGCGTGCTTGCCCAGCGCGTACTCGGTGATCGGGTTCGTCACGCCGTAGACGTGTTGCCACTGGTGTCGGTGGTGAGCATCGTGATCATCGTCACTGCCGTGGTGGCCGCCAGTCAGGCGAAGATTGCCGAATCCGGCCTGCTGATCATGGCCGTGGTGATGTTGCACAACAGCTTCGGTTACTTGCTGGGTTACTTCACCGGGCGCCTGTTCAACCTGCCACTGGCCCAGCGCAAATCCCTGGCACTGGAAGTCGGCATGCAGAACTCCGGCTTGGGCGCGGCGCTGGCCAGTGCGCACTTCTCGCCGCTGGCGGCGGTGCCAAGCGCGTTGTTCAGTGTCTGGCACAACATTTCCGGGGCGCTGCTCTCGACGTATTTCCGTCGAATGAGCGAGAAAGAAGACCGGCAACTCGCTGCTCAACAGGCAGCGGATTAAGCCGCAAACTTGATCCTCGGATTAATGATGGGCACTCTAATGCGCAATGCGGGGACGACCTCGCGGCTCGATCGAGTGATTAATCCGGGGACGACCCCATCCATTGATGGAGGTCTTTGATGTCCTGGATCATTCTGTTTTTCGCTGGCCTGTTCGAAGTCGGCTGGGCGGTTGGCCTGAAATACACCGACGGTTTCAGCCGCCCTCTTCCTACCGCACTGACCGTCGCCGCCATGGCGATCAGCCTTGGCCTGCTGGGCCTTGCCATGAAGGAATTGCCGCTGGGCACGGCCTATGCGGTCTGGACTGGCGTGGGCGCGGTGGGCACGGTAATCGCCGGGATCATTTTGTTTGGTGAGTCCATGGCGTTGTTTCGCCTGGCCAGTGTGGCGCTGATCATTGCCGGGTTGATTGGGCTCAAGGTTAGCGCTTAGGCCGCTACCGCTTTCGCGAGCAAGCCCGCTCCCACATTGGACCGCATTCCACTGTGGGAGCGGGCTTGCTCGCGAAGAGGCCCGCAAAGTCACCGACTATCTAACGGCCCCACGCAATTCCCCCACCAACCCTTGCAACGTCGCCGGTTCAGCCACTTCAACGGCCACCGCCGGCCCCGCCACCAGGGTCACCCGCGACCACAGCCTGCGAAACACGCCCTTGTCCGGATCACGACTGAAGAAACTCCCCCACAACCCCTGCAACGCCAGCGGAATCACCGGCACCGGCGTTTCTTCGAGAATCCGCGTCAGCCCGCCCTTGAATTCGTTGATCTCGCCATCGGAGGTCAACTTGCCTTCAGGAAAAATGCACACCAGCTCACCATCCTTCAGGTACTGGGCGATGCGGGTGAAGGCTTTTTCGTAGATCTGAATGTCTTCCTGACGCCCGGCAATCGGAATCGTCCCCGCTGTGCGGAAGATGAAGTTCAGCACTGGCAAGTTGTAGATTTTGTAATACATCACAAAGCGAATTGGCCGACGCACTGCGCCGCCAATCAGCAACGCGTCGACGAACGACACATGGTTGCAAACCAGCAATGCCGCGCCTTCATCGGGAATCAGTTCCAGATTGCGATGCTCAACGCGGTACATGGAATGGCCAAGCAGCCAGATCATGAAGCGCATGCTGAACTCGGGGACGATTTTGAAGATGTAAGCGTTGACGCCGATGTTCAGCAGCGACACCACCAGGAACAGCTGCGGGATTGACAGCTTGGCGAGGCTCAGCAAGACGATCGACACAATCGCCGAGACCACCATAAACAGGGCGTTAAGAATGTTGTTCGCAGCGATCACCCGCGCCCGTTCGTTCTCGACGGTACGCGACTGGATCAGCGCATACAGAGGCACGATGTAAAAACCGCCGAAGATCCCGAGCCCAAGAATATCGATCAACACCAGCCAGGCGTGGCCAAACCCAAGGACTTCGATCCAGCCATGGCCGGCAACGCTGTCCGGAATTCCACCGGAATGCCACCACAGCAACAGGCCAAACACCGTCAGACCGAATGAGCCAAACGGCACCAGACCGATCTCGACTTTGCGCCCGGAGAGCTTCTCGCAGAGCATCGAACCCAGTGCGATACCGACCGAGAACACTGTAAGAATCAGCGTTACTACGGTCTCATCGCCGTGCATCCATTCCTTGGCATACGCCGGGATTTGCGTCAGATAAATCGCCCCGACAAACCAGAACCACGAGTTGCCGACGATCGAACGCGATACCGCGGGCGTTTGCCCGAGGCCCAGCTTCAAGGTGGCCCAGGATTGGCTGAAGATGTTCCAGTTCAAACGCATTTCCGGCGATGCCGCCGCGGCTCGGGGAATGCTGCGGCTGGCCAGGTAACCGAGTACCGCGATCCCGATGATTGCCATGGACACGACCGGCGCGTAGTTGCTGGTGGACATCATGATCCCGGCACCAATCGTCCCGGCGAGAATCGCCAGGAAAGTGCCCATTTCCACCAGACCGTTGCCGCCCACCAATTCTTCTTCGCGCAAGGCCTGCGGCAGGATTGAGTACTTCACCGGCCCGAACAGCGCCGAGTGGGTACCCATAGCAAACAGCGCCAGCAGCATCAGCGACAGGTGATCGAACATGAAACCGACCGCCCCTACCGCCATGATGACGATCTCCCCGAGCTTGATCAGTCGGATCAGTGCGTCCTTAGCGAACTTTTCCCCGAATTGCCCGGCCAAAGCCGAGAACAGGAAAAACGGCAAGATAAACAGCAACGCACACAAGTTGACCCAGATCGAACGGTCACCCTCGATGGTCAACCTGTACAAAATGGCGAGGATCAGCGACTGCTTGAAGATGTTGTCATTGAAGGCCCCGAGGGACTGCGTGACAAAAAACGGCAGGAAGCGCCGAGTGCGGAGCAAGGTGAATTGTGAGGGGTGACTCATCTTCCATGTGTCCCTGATTTTGGCTGGAGAGTGGCGCGGATACTGTTATTGGATGCCGGACATCGATCCAGGCCACAGATTACCTAATCTTTGCCCCTTATTTCTTTAATCCTGCAATGCACGGCGAGACAAACAGCTCACCTCGCCACGCACCCTGTACCGTCCGATTGGCGACAAGCAGCCACATCACTGCCAGCATGGCCACCAACACGCAACCAAAGACACTGAAAAACGTCAGGCTCAAGGTGCTGGCCAGTTTCAGCGTAGCCAGTGAATAGACACCCAGCGGGAAAGTGAAGCCCCACCAGCCGAGGTTGAACGGGATACCGGCGCGCAAGTAACGCACGGTGATCAACAGCGCTATCAGCATCCACCAGAGCCCGAAGCCCCACAACGTGATGCCGGCCACCAAGCCAAGCCCAGCGGCGATCTCGCCAATACCCGGCAGACCGTTGGCGGCGAAGATCGCTGGCGCGTCGGCGCCCAACAGCAACATGCCCAGCGCACCGGTGCCAATCGGCCCAAGGGCCAGCCAGCTCGAGGCGGCCATGTTTTCGTGGGGCAATTTATGCAACGCCATGCGCAGCAACAGGATGGTCAGAATGCTGAACGCTACCGGCAGGGAAAAGGCCCAGAGCACGTAGCTGGTCACCAACACCACCAGTTGTGAATGAGCATCGGCCAAGTGCGGCGCCAGCAAGCCACCGCTGGCAGCCGCCACTTCCGCCGCCACCACCGGCAACAGCCAGACGGCGGTCATCTGGTCGATGCTGTGCTCCTGCCGGGTGAACATCATGTAGGGAATCAATACCCCGCAGGCCAGCGACATCGCCACGTCCAGCCACCACAGTATTTCGGCGAGATGGATCACACCGTCACCCCAGCGCGGTAAACCGAACAACAGAAAACCGTTGATGATGGTCGCAAGGCCCATGGGAATGGTGCCGAAAAACATCGAAACCGTGGAGTGTCCGAAAATCCGTCGCGCCTCGTCGAAGAACATGACCCAACGGGCGGCATACATGGCCGTGAACACAACAAACAGGACAATATTGAACAACCACAGGCCTTCGGCAAACGCATGCAGACCGGGATTCGATACCGGCAATTGCGCAAGCGCCAGCGCCAACACCCCCGTGCCCATGGTCGCCGCGAACCAGTTGGGGGTGAATTGGCGGATGGCCTCCCGAGGGTGCTGCAAATGACTGAGCGGTTTGATACCGGGTTTAACGCTATGGGTGCAGGTCATGGTGAACTCCTGTCCTCTCGTGAGGTGGAGTTCATGGTAGATCCGAATCGAATATCGATATAACGGGTAATATCTCTAACTATTATCTGTTTTGCAGATAAGTATCAGACGCTACCTTCCGTCTCAATCACTAATATCCTCGCCACACCCAGCGGATGAGCCACATGCTCGGTGCCTACCGAGGCATAAAAGATATCGCCGACTTCGAGTAGCGTTTCCTTTTCCAGGCCTTCTTCGCGATAACGCATCTGCACCTGCCCATCGAGCACCACGAACACTTCCTGACCGTCGTTGATGTGCCATTTATAGGGCTGATCGGTCCAATGCAAACGAGTGGTGATGCCGTTCATGTTGGCGATGTCCAACGCCGCCCAGGCGCGGTCACCGGTGAAGGATTTACTGCGGATGATCTTCATGGGGCGGTCCGTCTGAATAAATGCTGGGGCAAGGCTAACGGTCATCGGACATCGACGCCACAGACTTTGACGGACCGCTCACGCATCAACCCGAAGAGCGCACCGAGCGACAGGATAATCAGCACCGCGCCATAACCATCGGTAGCTGCCACCAGGCCAAAGGTCCGCGTCAGACTGCCGGCCAGCAACGACGGCAAACAGAAAGCCAAGTAACTGAGTACATAAAACGCCGACAGCAGCCCCGCCCGCTCATGAGGCAAGGCCAGCGGCACGATGCTTCGCAAGGCACCCAGGAAACCCGCTCCAAAACCGCCGCCCGCCACCAGAGTGCCGAAGAAAAACAACGGCAGGCTGGCGCTGTGTACCGCCAGCAGAATCAGCGCAACGCCTGCAGGCAGCAGGCTTGCGCCCAACAGCAAGACTTTGTCGGCCGGCCGATTGCGCAAGGTGTAGATCATCAAGGCGCCGGTCACCGTCAACACGGCCACCGTCGCCCCGCCAATCAGATTCGAGGTGGACCCAGTGGCGGTCCGCACCAGAGACGGCGCCAGGGAAGCGAAAAAACCACCGAGCGCCCAAACCGCTAGATCTATCGGCAGCACCCGCCACAGCATACGCCGCGCTTGAATCGGCACATGCAAGGTCGGGCGCAGCGAGGCCCAGGCACCCGGTTGCCGTGTGACGCTTTCCGGCAGGCGCCAGACGTACAACGCTTGCATCACAAACAGCGCGAACAGCACCCAATAGGTCAATTGCAGCGGCAGCGGTGCAAACTCGGCCAACACACCGCAGCCCATGGCACCCAGCGCCATGCCCAGCAACGGCGCGACGCTGTTGACCATCGGCCCTTGCTGACGGTCAGTGTCCAGCAGCGCCGCACTCAAAACGGCGGTGGCCATGCCCGTGGCAAAACCCTGCAGGACCCGGGCACTGATCAGCCAGGCAACGCTGTCGGCGTTGATAAACAGCAACATTGCCAGCATGTTCAGCAATACGGCGGTAAAAATCACCGGTTTGCGCCCCAGATAATCCGAAAGCGAACCGACCGTGAGCAACGCCGCCAGCAAGCTGAGGGCGTAGACGCCGAAAATCAGGGTCAGGGTCGCTGCCGAGAACTGCAGGTGTTCTTGATACAAGTGATACAACGGCGTTGGCGCGGTGGAAGCGGCGAGAAAACTGAGTAAGGTGATCGCCAGAAACCACAGGCTGGAACGGTTTGACGCTAGACGAGACATAAGCACACTCCGCAAAAGCTAACTTTTTGCTTTTGCGGAGTGTGCTACTGGTAAACGCTTAAAGCAAATTCTTTGTGTTAAGGTCCGCCGTATGGCTATTAAAGAAGGTTTACGTCCTGGTGGCCGCAGCGCCAGGGTGCAAGAGTCAATTCATTCGGCAGTCCGCGCCCTCCTCGAAGAACAGGATCGCGCGAGCGTGACCGTGCCGCAAATCGCTGCCCGAGCCGGGGTGACGCCGTCGACCATTTACCGGCGCTGGGGTGATCTGTCGGCGCTACTGGCCGACGTCGCCCTCGCCCGCATGCGCCCCGACAGCGAACCGGCCAACACCGGCAGCCTGCGCGGTGACGTGCGGGCCTGGGCGGAGCAGTATCTGGACGAAATGAGTTCCGAGCCCGGGCGCAACATGATGCGAGACGTGCAATCCAGCGCCACGCCGGGCTATTGCGTGACGATCATTGGCGGGCAGTTGCAGACGATTCTGGATCGCTATCCCGGGCAGCCGAAGCCGAGTGTCGATCGACTGATCAATATGGTGGTGGCGCCGACGGTGTTTCGCATCCTGTTTGCGACGCAGGCGCTGGAGGTTGAAGAGTTGCATCGGTTGATTGATATTGCGTTGAGTCAGTGAGGCCGCCTTCGCGAGCAAGCCCGCTCCCACACTGGATTGAGGATGCCCACAAATTTTGCGTTCACTGACGATCGAGTGTGGGAGCGGGCTTGCTCGCGAAGAGCCCCGAAAGCACACCAAAAATCCAACTGACTCCCAACCTGCGACACCCCACCACGCCACGACCTTGGTCGACACTGACTAACTCAAGCGGTCATGCGAGACTGTCCTGACCGGGCGGAGTCTCGGATGTCTTTTGTCTGGAGTTCCCATGTCGCTGTCCATCGGGCTGATCGCCACCGTCGCCCTGGCCTATATGGCCATCCTGTTCGCTATCGCCTTTTACGGTGATCGGCGCAGCACGCCGTTGCCGCCTCGGGTGCGTGCCTGGGTGTACAGCCTGTCGCTGGCCGTTTATTGCACCAGTTGGACCTTCTTTGGTGCCGTGGGCCAGGCGGCCGAACAACTCTGGTCATTCCTGCCGATCTACCTCGGGCCGATCCTGCTGCTGGTGTGCGCGCCGTGGGTTCTGCAAAAAATGGTGATGATCAGCAAACAGGAAAACATCACCTCGATTGCCGACTTCATCGCCGCTCGTTACGGCAAATCCCAATCGCTGGCGGTGGTGGTGGCGCTGATCTGTCTGGTCGGCGTGCTGCCGTACATCGCCTTGCAGCTCAAGGGCATCGTGCTCGGCGTGAACCTGCTGATCGGCGCCGGTGCCGACGCCATGGGCACGCGCGCGCAAGACACGGCGCTGATCGTGTCCTTGGTGCTGGCACTGTTCACCATCGTTTTCGGTACCCGCAACCTCGACGCCACGGAACACCACCGCGGCATGGTGCTGGCGATTGCCTTTGAATCGTTGGTCAAGCTGTTCGCGTTTCTCGCGGTCGGCGCGTTCGTGACCTACGGCTTGTACGACGGTTTCGACGACCTGTTCGACCAGGCCATGCTCGCCCCGCGCCTCGAAGCGTACTGGAAAGAAACCATCAACTGGCCGTCCATGGTGGTGCAAACCGGCGTGGCGATGATGGCGATCATCTGCCTGCCCCGGCAGTTCCATGTAACCGTGGTGGAAAACATCGACCCCCAGGATCTACGCTTGGCCAAGTGGGTGTTTCCGGCCTATCTGGCGCTGGCGGCATTGTTTGTTGTGCCAATCGCACTGGCCGGTCAGATGATGCTGCCCAGTTCGGTGCTGCCGGACTCCTTCGTCATCAGCCTGCCTCTGGCGGAATCTCATCCTGCCTTGGCGATGCTGGCGTTTATCGGCGGTGCTTCGGCGGCGACCGGTATGGTGATCGTGGCCAGCGTGGCGCTGTCGACCATGCTTTCCAATGACCTGCTGCTGCCGTGGTTGCTGCGGCGCAACAACGCCGAGCGACCGTTCGAAGTATTCCGTCAGTGGATGCTTTCGGTGCGGCGGGTAAGCATCGTGGTCATTCTGCTGCTGGCCTACGTCAGTTATCGACTGCTGGGCTCCACCGCGAGCCTGGCAACCATCGGCCAGATCGCCTTCGCTGCCGTCACCCAACTGGCCCCGGCCATGCTCGGCGCGCTGTACTGGAAACAGGCTAACCGTCGCGGAGTGTTCGCTGGGCTGGCCGCAGGCACGTTCCTCTGGTTCTACACCCTGGTGTTGCCGATCGCCGCCAAAAGTCTCGGCCTGCCCTTGAGCAGTTTTCCGGGCCTGGCCTGGCTGCAAGGCAACCCGTTGAACCTGCCGATCACGCCGCTGACTCAAGGCGTGGTGCTGTCCCTGGCGGGCAACTTCACCTTGTTCACCTGGGTCTCGCTACTGTCACGCACCCGGGTTTCGGAACACTGGCAGGCTGGCCGCTTCATCGGCCAGGAAATCAGTGCTCGCCCCAACGCCCGCTCAATGCTGGCGGTACAGATCAACGACTTGCAGCAACTGGCCGCCCGTTTTGTCGGCGAAGAGCGGGCTCGTCAGAGTTTCCTCCGTTTCGCCTACCGTCAGGGCAAAGGCTTCAACCCGAACCAGAACGCGGACGGTGAATGGATCGCCCATACCGAACGCTTGCTGGCCGGTGTACTCGGCGCTTCCTCGACCCGGGCGGTGGTAAAAGCCGCCATCGAAGGTCGGGAAATGCAACTCGAGGATGTCGTGCGGATCGCCGACGAAACCTCGGAAGTGCTGCAATTCAACCGCGCCCTGCTGCAAGGCGCCATCGAGAACATCACCCAAGGCATCAGCGTGGTCGACCAGTCGCTGAAACTAGTGGCCTGGAACCGGCGCTACCTTGAGTTATTCAACTACCCCGACGGTTTGATCAGCGTTGGCCGGCCGATTGCCGACATCATTCGCTACAACGCCGAGCGCGGTCTGTGCGGGCCCGGCGAAGCGGAAGTGCATGTCGCCCGCCGCTTGCACTGGATGCGCCAGGGCCGGGCCCATACCTCCGAACGGTTGTTCCCCAATGGTCGAGTGATCGAGCTGATCGGCAACCCGATGCCCGGCGGCGGTTTCGTCATGAGCTTCACCGACATCACCGCGTTCCGCGAGGCTGAGCAGGCACTGACCGAAGCGAACGAAGGCCTCGAGCAACGGGTCACCGAACGGACCCACGAGCTGTCGCAACTCAACGTTGCCCTGACCGAAGCCAAAGGTACCGCCGAATCGGCCAACCAGTCGAAAACCCGTTTTCTGGCTGCCGTCAGCCATGACTTGATGCAACCGCTGAACGCCGCACGACTGTTCTCTGCCGCCCTCTCCCACCAGGAGGAAAACTTATCCAGTGAAGCCCGGAAACTGGTTCATCACCTGGACAGTTCACTGCGCTCGGCCGAGGACCTGATCAGCGACCTGCTGGACATTTCCCGCTTGGAAAACGGCAAGATCAACCCTGATCGCAAACCCTTCGTGCTCAATGAGTTGTTCCATACATTGGGCGCCGAGTTCCAGGCACTGGCGCAGGAACAGGGGCTGAAATTCCGCGTCAGGGGCAGCGCGCTGCGGGTCGATAGCGACATCAAACTGCTACGGCGGATTTTGCAGAACTTCCTGACCAATGCCTTCCGCTATGCCAAAGGGCCGGTGCTGCTCGGCGTTCGGCGGCGCAACGGTGAGCTGAGCCTGGAGGTCTGGGACCGTGGACCGGGCATTCCGGAAGACAAACTGCAGGTGATTTTCGAAGAGTTCAAACGCCTCGACAGCCACCAGACCCGGGCCGAGAAAGGTCTGGGCTTGGGCCTGGCGATTGCCGATGGGCTGTGTCGCGTGTTGGGTCATACCTTGCGCGTGCGCTCCTGGCTGGGTCGCGGCAGCGTGTTCAGTGTCAGCGTGCCGCTGGCTCGGGTACAAACCGCGACGCCGGCCAAGGTGGCCGAACTCAATGGCCATTTGCTCAGCGGCGCGCAGGTGCTGTGTATCGATAACGAAGACAGCATTTTGATCGGCATGAATAGTTTGCTCACGCGCTGGGGTTGCCAGGTCTGGACCGCGCGCAACCGTGAGGAATGCGCGACGCTGCTCGGTGATGGGATGCGTCCGCAATTGGCGCTGGTGGATTACCACCTGGACGATGGCGAGACAGGGACCGAGTTGATGGCGTGGTTGCGCACGCAACTGGGCGAGCCGGTGCCGGGGGTGGTGATCAGTGCCGACGGACGGCCAGAGACGGTGGCGCAGGTGCATGCAGCGGGCCTGGATTACCTGGCCAAACCGGTGAAACCGGCGGCGTTGCGGGCGTTGTTGAGTCGGCATTTACCGTTGTAGTGCGGCAGGTTTGAACCCTGCAGTGGGGCGATTGACGCCTTCGCGAGCAAGCCCGCTCCCACAGTGGATTGGTGTTGTTGCACAAATAGAGTGAACGCCACAAACCCCTGTGGGAGCGGGCTTGCTCGCGAAGCTTTTCGGCTACTCCGGCAGTTCGGCCAAGCCATCAACATCCGTCATCGCCCGCTCCAGCAGGTCCGCCGGCAAGCTCTTGCTGGCCCGCGCCCCGAGCAACTTGAGCTGCTCGCTGCGACTGACCAGGTTGCCGCGGCCTTCAGTCAGTTTATTGCGTGCAGAGCTGTAGGCTTTGTCCAGTTGTTGCAGGCGATTACCGACCTCATCCAGATCCTGAATAAACAACACGAACTTGTCGTACAGCCAACCGGCGCGCTCGGCGATTTCCCGGGCGTTCTGACTCTGGCGCTCCTGCTTCCACAAGCTATCGATGACCCGCAAAGTGGCCAGCAACGTGGTCGGACTGACGATCACGATATTGCGGTCGAATGCCTCCTGAAACAGCGTCGGCTCAGCCTGCAACGCCGCAGAAAACGCCGCTTCGATCGGGACGAAAAGCAGAACGAAATCCAGGCTGTGCAAGCCGTCGAGCCGCTTGTAGTCCTTGCCGGCCAAGCCTTTGACGTGAGTGCGCAAGGACAACACATGCTGCTTGATGGCAATCTGGCCGATGGCATCGTCCTCGGCCGCTACATATTGCTGATAGGCCGTGAGGCTGACCTTGGAATCGACCACGACCTGCTTGTCGCCGGGCAGGTAAATAATCACATCCGGCTGGAAACGCTCACCGTCCGGCCCCTTGAGATTGACCTGGGTCTGGTACTCACGCCCCTTCTCCAGCCCCGCATGCTCAAGCACCCGCTCGAGAATCAGTTCGCCCCAGTTGCCTTGGGTTTTCTGCCCTTTCAAGGCGCGCGTCAGGTTGGTGGCTTCGTCGCTCAGGCGCAGGTTCAGTTGTTGCAGCCGCTCCAGTTCCTTGGCCAGGGAAAAACGCTCGCGGGCTTCAGCCTGATAGCTTTCCTCGACGCGCTTTTCGAACGACTGGATACGTTCCTTCAACGGATCGAGCAACTGCCCCAAACGTTGCTGGCTGGTTTCGGCAAAACGCTGCTCACGCTCGTCGAAGATCTTGCCCGCCAGCTCGGCGAATTGCGCGCGCAGTTCGTCCCGCGACCCTTGAAGGTCGTTGAGGCGCTGCTGATGGCTTTCCTGCTGCTCACGCAGCTCGGCATTGAGGGAGGCGGCCTGCGCGTCGAGCCGACGCAACTCAGCCTCTTTGCCGGCGCGTTCGATGTTCCAGGCGTGGGCCGCGTCGCGGGCATCGTCGCGTTCGATCTGGAGCAGTTCGACTTCACGGCGCACGGCGGCCAGATCGGCCTGTTTGGCGGAGTTGGCCTGGCTCAGGTCGGCGATTTCATCACGGCAGGTATCAAGCTGGGCATTCAAGCCGTCCTGCGTCAGCTGGGCGATGGCAAGGCGCTCTTCCAGCAACGCCAGCTCGGCCTGCCCCCCACTCGCCCGACGCTGAAGTTGCCAGGCCAGTACCAGTAACGGCAGCGCAGCGCCCGCCAGACCCAGCAATGCGCTGGTCAAGTCCATCGCCATAGCCACTCCTGCCGATTAGTTAAAGCGTGAAGGTTAACCAAGGCGTCAGGTCTTGGACAGCTCAGTCTTCGGTCTGGCCCAGTTCCTGTTGCGCGCGTCGGTCGCCCGCACGCGCGGCCTGACGCAACAGTTCCTGGCCAATTCGGCGATCCCGGGCGTTACCGCATTCGCGGCACATCAGCTGGCCGAGACGGCTTTGCGCGGCCACCACGCCTTCCCGGGCAGGCTGCTTGAGCAAGCGTCCGGCGAAGTGTTTGACGTTGGAGTTTTCGCCCAGGCGCGGGCTGTCCAGCAGCCACTCGGCCACGCGCATCGAAAAGCGCTTGGGTGGGGTAACACCAAGGGGTGTTGAGGCAGCAGAGATTGATACTGAGCGAAACTTCATAAAGCACTGTGGGGCAGATCGGAAGGCGCGCCACTCTACTCTTTTTTTCGTACAGGTAAAGTCGAAAAAAGCCTGCACGCCCGTCCTAGAGCAAGCGCTTGGGACAATCCACAGAAGCTGTGGATAACTCAGTGGACAACCGTCTTTGAACTCGCGCAAAGCCCTGTGGAATGGGGCTCGCAGTCAAACTGACGATTTTTTCACCAGTAAAAAAAAGCGATGTTTTTCATTGACTTAAATTTTCGTTACAGGCACCCACTCCCGTTGAAGCCAGGATGACAGTGGGATGACAGTCCGCGCAACTTATGTGCACAAGTACCTGCGAGGCGGTTATATCGATGCGCTTTTTCGGCGCGTTTTTCCGTAAAGCCAGGGGATAAACCCGGGCAACCCGCGCAACGATTGATCCTGGCTCAATCGTCCTCTCGGATCAACGGTCGGGTTCTGGGCTATTACGGGGCGCCGGGTCTGCCGGTGGCTCTGTCAGCGGTATTCGAATCGCTCAGCCGAGACTAGTCGACAGGCACCCCAGCGATCTTTTTTGCGATCAGGCTTCCCTTTGGCAATTCAATCCGTTAGTATCCGCGGCGTTAGTACCAAGCTGAAAGTCAATTCTGGTCGAACAAATCCCCCGGTCAGCCTTCCCTAAGAGAAGCCTCCACCGACAAAACGGGATCGACCACCTCGATGGTTTCCAGGTAAATCTTGCACCAACACAGCCTTTGAATCGAAAGCAAAGGGTGTTGCCAAGCTCACTTACTCTGACCGAACCAGCCTGCAAATTGATCAGGATCTTCACCCCGGGCCCAGAACCTTTGCCCTTGATGTGTTGCCTGCCCTCCTAAGTACCTACCTGCCAGCCCAAGCGCGCCAATTTATCAGCGCTTCAAACTGGCTGCTTTGTTCCAGTCGGGTTCTTCGTTCGACCAATGGTGGTCGTCGTCACTGGAACGTTTTAACTTTGCACGGTTCTTATCCGTGTCGCTTGTAGGAACACCAATTATGTCCACTCAAATCCACACTCAGGATGCCATTCGCACCCTAACCAACGCTTTTGCTCCAATGAACTGCCTGATCATGGCCGCTCGCAAAGGCTGCTTCAGCTTCACTCTGGTCAACGAACACGGCATCGCGCGTCACAGCGAACGCCTGTACCCGGATCAATACTCCAGCGCAGAACCGCTGCAGGCTGTGATCGAGCGTACTCGCCAGGCACTGGTTGCCTGAGACGCCAGAAAGGCTGAAAACCTCAAAAGCCCTGCTGAAAAGCGGGGCTTTTTATTGCCCGATATTTCTCATTTCGTGGTCAACGGCTAAGCACCAACCGATATAACGGTTATAACTCGAAGCCGGAAATATTTTAAAAACAGTCCTTTACAGCGAAATAATGACACTACACTTCAACTCAAGCGGCTTGATCCGCTTCCGGCGAGCCTGAATCGATCCACTGCTGCCAAGGCCCCCTTCAGGTATCGCCGACCACTTGATGTTTCGAGGGCTTTATGGGAATCGCTGCCAGCGAACTGTGTCGTTATGTGATCCGTCCGACGTTGATCTATCTCGGACGCCATAGCGCAACTGCCGAATCCCTGCTGCTGGGCATTGCCGCCAGTCAGTCAGCCCTTGGGTCAGCCTTGCACGACCGCCGTGGACACGGCCTGTACCGAATCGCCGAACCCCGCCACCAGGCCCTATGGGATCACTATTTGGCCTTGGACCCGGATCGCGCGAGCCTGGTCCGCGGCCTGGCCAGCCAGCATGCTTTTCTCAGCGGGCCGCATCTGGAATTGACCGTCAACCTGCGTTACGCCACTGCCATCGCCTGGCTGCTGGTAGAAGAACAGAACACTCCCCTCCCCGCCTCCGATGACCTGTTGGGAATGGCCCGAATCTGGCGCCAGACTTTCCAGCCCCAAGGTCGTCTGCGAGATTTCACCTACGCCTGGCAAACCTGTGTTTCATCGTTGAATCAGGTCGCCTGCTGACCCACCCATTTCCGAAGATCGCGTAACTTGTCGCTATTTTGGTCGGATTGTCCTACAAAACCGCTCTAAATCAAGCGTTACAGGCTATAGCGCCCGGACGAAAATGTTGGTAATTTTCGCCCCGGTGATCACCAGGAGTTCTAATAATGAAAAAAGTAATGCTCAAAACCACCCTTAGTCTCGCCGTTGCCTTGGCATCCACCCAGATCTTCGCAAGTGGCTTTGCCATCAACGAACAAAGCATCAGCGGGATGGGCACAGGTTTTGCCGGGCGATCTTCTTCTGCCGACGACGCAAGCACCATTTTCGGCAACCCTGCCGGCATGTCTCGCCTCAAGCGCGAACAAGTGACCGGCGGCGCTGCACTGCTCGACGCACACACTGACATCAGCCACGCCAGTTCCAGCCCGAACAGCGGCAGCAACGATGGCGACATGGTTCCCTTCATCGCCGTGCCGATGGGTTACTACGTCAAGCCAATCGATGAACATTGGGCATTCGGTGTGGGCATGTACGCGCCATTCGGTCTGGTGACCGATTACGAGAACGGCTTTGCCGGCCGTTACTTCGGCAGCAAGAGCGAAGTAAAAATCGTAACCCTGCAGCCAACCGTCAGCTACGCCTTCAACGACAAGGTGTCGATCGGTTTCGGTCCGACCATCAACCGCATTGACGGCACCCTGGAATCGAATCTGTCGCTGAACCCTCGCGCAGCGGACGGTAACGTCAAGATCAAGGGTGACGACACCGCGCTGGGTTACAACATCGGCATCCTGGTTCAGGCCACCGACAGCACTCGCGTCGGCCTGACCTACCACTCGAAAGTGAAGTACAAGCTCGAGGGTGACACCAAGGTCAACTACAACCTCCTGGGGGCCCTTGGTCAGAACCCGAGCCAGAAGTACGACGCGTCGCTGGACATCACCACGCCTGAGTCGGTCGACTTCTCGGTTACTCACCAGCTGGACGATAAATGGACTCTCTACGCAGGCAGCACCTGGACTCGCTGGAGCCGCCTGAAAGAAATCTCCGTTGAGAACAGTGGCGTTCCTGCCGCTCTGAACGGTCGGTTTGGCACCATCACCGAAGAACAGAACTGGCATGACACCTGGGCTCACGCCATCGGTGCTTCGTACCAATTGAACAAGCAATGGGTCCTGCGTACCGGCCTGTCCGTCGACCAGGCACCGACCAACAACGAAAACCGCTCCCCACGCATTCCGACAGGCGATCGCAAGATTTTCAGTCTTGGTGCTGGCTGGAGCCCGACCGACGACTTGACTATCGACGTAGCGTACTCGTACCTGCGCGAAGAATCGGTCAAGGTCAACAACAGCAACGGCCGTCAGAACTACAGCGCAGAGTATGAAAACTATGCGAACGGTTTCGGTGTTGGCGCGACCTACCGTTTCTGATGATTCACGGCGACTCCCTCGCCGCCTGAATTGAAAAAGCCCCGCACTCTTGTACAGAGGCGGGGCTTTTTAGTGGCCGTCGCTCAGGGTTTCGAGGCCAGGGCTTTCTCTACTGCCTCGATGAACTCGGGATTATCCGGCTTGGTCAGGCTGGAGAAATTGGCGATCACTTTGCCTTGGCGATCGACCACGTACTTGTAGAAATTCCACTTGGGCGAACTGCTTTGTTCAGAGAGAACCTTGAACAAATGCGTTGCATCATCGCCGCGGACTTTCTGTGGCTCGGTCATGGTGAAGGTCACGCCGTAGTTCACGTAACAGACTTTGGCAGTCTCTGCACCATCTTTGGACTCTTGCTTGAAGTCATTGGATGGAACACCAACCACCTCAAGCCCTTGATCCTTGTAACGCTGATACAGCGCCTCAAGGCCTTTGAACTGCGGGGCGAAGCCACAGAAGCTCGCGGTATTGACCACCACCAGTGGCTTGCCGGCGAAGCGCTGGCACAGATCGATGGATTCCTTGGCACGCAGCTTGGGCAATGAGCCTTGTAATAATTCCGGGCATTCTGCCGCCTGGGCCAACCCGGTAAAAGCCGTCAGCAACGCGGGGACTGCAAGCCAGCGCATCAGCATGTCGGTGCATCCTTGAACAATCGTCAGAAAACGAAATTACTCGCCTTCGCCGCTCGCTAGCAAGCACCCATGCCCAACTGCATCAACGCCAGGCCACCCTGATGCCAGCCCCACCACGCCAGGGCCAGCAGCAATATGCCGACGGCGAAAGCAGCCATTCGCGGCCAAAGACTGTTCATGCGGCACTCATCCGGGTTTGCAGACGCGCCACCGGCTGCTCGCGCACCGGCCAGTTCAGGGCTGCGGCCACCAGACTCAAGAGAATTGCCACCTGCCAGATCAAGTCGTAACTCCCGGTTCGGTCATACACCACCCCACCCAACCAGCCGCCGAGGAACGAGCCGAGCTGATGGAAGAGGAAAACGATCCCACCGAGCATGGACAAATTTCGTACACCGAACAAGGTCGCCACCGTGCCGTTGGTCAAGGGCACCGTCGACAACCAGAGAAAGCCCATGGCCATGCCGAACAGATAAGCCGTGATCTGAGTGACCGGTGCCCAGAGGAACAGCACAATCACCACCGCCCGCAACAGATACAGACCGGTGAGCAGGCGCGGTTTGGACATTCGCCCGCCGAGCCAGCCTGCTGTATAGGTGCCAAAGATATTGAACAGCCCGATCAACGCCAACACCGTGGTGCCGACGGAGGCTGGCAAGTGTTGGTCCACCAGATAGGCCGGCAAGTGCACGCCGATGAACACCACTTGAAAACCGCAGACAAAAAAACCAAACGCCAACAGCCAGAATCCTGAATGGGAACAGGCTTCATGCAGCGCTTCAGAGAGGGTTTGCTCGTGCCCAAGAACCGGCAGCGGCTTGTCCTTGAGCATGCTCACCAGCGGCACAATCAGCGCCACCACCAGGCCCAACACCAGCAATGCCGCGGACCAGCCAAGCCAGCCGATCAGCCCCAGCGTGCCGGGCAACATGGCGAATTGACCGAAAGAACCGGCAGCGCTGGCGATCCCCATGCCCATGCTGCGTTTTTCCGGTGGCACGGCACGGCCAACCACGCCGAGGATCACCGAGAACGAGGTGCCCGACAGGCCGATACCGATCAACAGCCCGGCGCTCAAAGACAAGGTCACCGCCGAATCAGACAGCCCCATGAACACCAGACCCAGGGCGTACAGAACACCACCGATCAACACCACTTTCGCAGCGCCAAAGCGGTCGGCCAGTGCGCCAGTGAACGGCTGCGCCAGGCCCCAGATCAGATTCTGCAAGGCAATGGCGAAAGCAAACACTTCGCGGCCCCAGCCGAACTCGGCACTCATGGGCGCCAGAAACAGCCCGAAGCCGTGTCGCACACCCAAGGATAACGCCAGAATCAGCGCACTCCCCAACAGCACCCAACCGCATGTACGCCACATTGATGTCATTCTTGTTCTCCGGTAGCGGGTATATACCCGCTTAAGATCGAACAAACTGGCCTCAAGCCAATTCGTCCAGCAATTTCAGCAAGGTTTCACGCTTCTCGGCACCCAGACGGTCGATCAACCGTTGCTGCGCCGCTTCCCATGCCGGCAAGGCCGCTGCCAGACGTTCGCGCCCTGTCTCGGTGAGCAGGACGATGCGATTGCGCATGTCCTCACCCTCAACCAGCGTCACCAGGCCTTCACCTTCCAGCACCCGCAGATTGCGCCCGAGGGTGCTGCGATCCAGGCCCATGGCTTCAGCCAGAGACGAGATGCTCGGCTGATCCAGACGCTGCAGATTGCACAGCAGAGAATACTGGGCAACGTTGATCCCGAAGCCATCGAGGGCGCCGTCGTAATGCCTGCTGACGCCTCGAGCGGCGCGACGCAGGTTAGTGCACAAACATTGAGAAGGAAGCATAGTGCGTGTATATACCCGCGGTTAAATGAAAGCAAATTTTTTGAAACATATTACCTGTGGGAGCGGGCTTGCTCGCGAAAGCGGTGTGTCAGGCGATACCTATGTTGACTGTGCCGCCGTCTTCGCGAGCAAGCCCGCTCCCACAGGGATTCAGAGCAGTGCCAACCCCACCAGCACCGCCACCTCCAGCAATTCCAGCAACGCCCCCGCCGTATCGCCAGTCGCCCCGCCCAGTCGTCGCACCATCACTTGCCGCAACCAGGCAAACACAGCCACCGCCAGCGCAAGCGCCCATACACCGCTGAACCCGGCCATCAGCACACAGGCCACCGCACTGATCACCAACACCTGTTTGCCGGCCAAACGCGGTAGATGATCAGCCAGCGCCTGTCCTAATCCACCGGGACGCACATAAGGCGTGGTGAGGAATAACCCCAGTAACGCGCTGCGGCTAATCAGTGGAACGATGATCAGGACCACACTGTGCTGCTGCTCGATCAACGCCAGCAGCGCGGCGAATTTGAGCAGCAACACCAGCACCAGCGTCACCACGGCGATCGGCCCGCTACGTGGGTCTTTCATGATGGTCAGGGTGCGTTCACGGTCGCCATAGCCACCAAGCCACGCATCGGCGCTATCGGCCAGGCCGTCCAGGTGCAACGCGCCGCTGAGCAAGACCCAAACGCTCAGCAGCAGTGCGGCGTGAAGCAATAATGGCGTGCCCAGCAATAGCCAGTTCAGCCCCCACAGAATCGTGCCGAACAGCAAACCGACCAGCGGATAAAACAGCAACGACCGGCCCAGCTCCTCGGGCGTCGGCATGCCCGGCAGACGAATCGGCAGACTGCTCAAAAATTGCAGGGCGATCCAGAACGGCAACATGATTAGATCGCTTCCCTTAACAAGACGCCGGTTTCGACCGACAGCGAGAACAGCGCGCCATGGCCGACTTCAACGTTGAGCAACTGCTCACGCGGCAATCCGCGCGCTTGAGCCAGCAACAAACGCATGACGCCGCCATGGCTGATCAGCAAGATTCGCTCACCGGCATAGGCCGCGTGCAGCCGCTCGATGGCCGCCAACACCCGCGTTGAAAAGTCCGTAACCGGCTCACCCTCAGGCGGCGTGAACGAATAAGGATCGGCCCAGAACAAGCCCAACGCCTCGGCGCTGGTCTCCATCAGCGCCGCCGCGCTCTGCCCTTCCCAGGCGCCGAAGTGCAGCTCTTGCAGATCCTTATCCAGTTGCACCGGCAAACCCAGTTGCGCCCCAAGCTCTTCAGCAAAACGCGCACAACGCTGCAACGGCGAACTGACCAGTCGATCCCAGGGCCCCTGCTCGATCACCGCGGCGCGCATTTGCTCCCAGCCCTTGCCGGTCAGCGCATCGTCGAGACTGCCGCGCAAACCGCCGCCGAGTTCAGTTTCGCCGTGGCGCAACAGGTCCAGGCGCAAGATCATGCCGGACGATCCGCCACTGCGGCTTCGGCAAACGTCGCCATCTGCCTGTGCAGGTCGCAGGCCAGACGAAGCAATGGCACGGCCAATGCCGCACCGCTGCCCTCGCCCAGTCGCAGGCCGAGGTCCAGCAACGGTTCGGCGTTCAGGGTTTCGAGCACATGGCGATGACCCGGCTCGGCGCCGCGATGACCGAACAGCAACCACTCACGGCAGGCCGGATTCAAACTCACCGCCACCAGCGCGGCGACGCTGCAAATAAACCCGTCGACCAACACCGCGACACCTTCCTGAGCACAGGCCAGGTACGCGCCGACCAGCGCAGCAATTTCAAAACCGCCGAGGTTGAACAGGGTCTGCAACGCATCGCCCCGTTGAGCGCTGTGCAACACCAAGGCGCGTTCGATGACCTGGGCTTTATGGTTGACACCCGCCGCGTTCAATCCGGTGCCCGGCCCGGCCAGATGCACCACAGGGCAGTCGAGCAATGCACAGGCCAACGCACTGGCCGCGGTGGTGTTGCCGATGCCCATTTCGCCACCGATGAACAACTGCGAGCCGGCTGCGATGGCGCGCTGCGCACTGTCACGACCCGCCTGCAAGGCGAGTTCGCCCTGGGCCTGCGTCATCGCTGACCCCTGGACGAAATTCGCCGTACCCGGGCCGATGTTCAGGTGACGCACACCCGGCAGATTCAACGACGGCGTGACGGTGCCGAGGTCGACCACTTCCAGGGATGCCCCCAACTGCCGCGCCAACACGCTGATCGCCGCGCCGCCGCTGACAAAGTTGTGCAGCATCTGCCCGGTGACTTCCTGCGGAAACGCCGACACGCCTTCGGCGACCACACCATGGTCACCGGCAAAAATCGCGATCCACAGCCGATCGAGCGTCGGCTTGACTTGCCCCTGCAACCCGGCCAATTGCACCGCCACCGATTCTAGCCGGCCGAGCGAACCGGCAGGCTTGGTCAGTTGCTGTTGACGCGCCTGCGCCTGCTCGACCGCTTGCGCATCGATTGGCTTGCACGGGTTCAGCCACCAGGAGTGAGTCATAACGCAGTTCCTTTCAAAGTCAGGGGCAGGCCAGCGACGGTCAGGACGACACGCTGACAGCGCTCGGCCAAGGCTTGATGCAGCCAACCGGCTTCATCGACATAGCGGCGAGTCAATTCGCCCAGCGGTACGACACCCATTCCGGTCTCGTTGCTGACAAAAATGATTTCACCCGGCAATGACGCCAGGCAGTCCAGCAAAGCTTCACGCTCGGCCGGCAAGCGCTCGGCATCGTCTAGCATCAGCAGATTGGTCAACCACAGCGTCAGGCAATCCACCAGCAAGCAACGATCGGCACTGGCGTTTTCGCGCAGCACGCGGGCCAGTTCCAGCGGTTCTTCGATCAACGCCCACTCGACTGGACGACGGGCGCGATGATGAGCCACCCGTTCGTTCATTTCATCGTCCAGGGGTTGGCTGGTGGCGATGTAGGTGACTTGAAGCTGACTGTCTGTCGCCAGTTTTTCAGCCAGGCGACTTTTGCCGGAGCGGGCGCCGCCGAGGATCAGTTGCAGCATGGTTCATTCCTTTAAATGTGCGGTGAGGCGACTTCAGTCTTCGCGAGCAAGCCCGCTCCCACATTGGAACTGCAACACCTCACATCCAATGTGGGAGCGGGCTTGCTCGCGAAGAGGCCAGCACATTCCCCCTAAAACCCACAGAGTTCACGCAACAACCCGGTATCCAGATGCTTCTCCACCAGATCCGCCAGCCGTTCGATATCGCGCTCACGCAAGGCGTGGTAATCGACCTCCTGCACATCCTGCAACCCGGCCCAGCGCAACAGCGCACTGCACGCTGCCGGCGACTCGAACAGGCCATGCAGATACGTGCCGAAAATCTGCCCATCGACACTTTGCGCGCCATCGCAGCGACCATCGTCGAGCTGCACCGCGGCGTTTTCCAGCGCCGGTCCGGTGGTCACGCCGGCATGGATTTCATAGCCGCTGACCTGCGCATCCTCCAGCGCCAGGCGCCCACGTACATTGCGCAACTGCTTCTCTTCTTCGAGCTGCGTTTCGAACGCCAGCAGGCCCAAACCGACACTGGAACCCGGCGCGCCTTCGAGGCCCAGCGGGTCATGCACCTGCTCGCCGAGCATTTGCAGGCCGCCGCAGATCCCCAGCACTTTTCCACCGTAGCGCAAGTGCCGCGAGATAACTGTGTCCCAACCGTTGGCCCGCAGATACGCAAGGTCGCTGCGCACGCTTTTCGAGCCGGGAAGAATGATCAGGTCGGCCGGCGGAATCGCCTGACCGGGGCCGATGAATTGCAGGTCCACTTGCGGATGCAGGCGCAGCGGATCGAAATCAGTGTGGTTGCTGATGCGCGGCAGTACCGGCACCACCACGTTGAGCACCTGATCGGCCTTGTCGGTCTGACGCTGATCGAGGCCGTCCTCAGCCTCAAGATGCAGGTCCATCACATACGGCAAAACGCCGATCACCGGTTTGCCGGTGCGCGCCTCCAGCCAATCGAGGCCTGGTTGCAGCAAGGCGATGTCGCCGCGAAAACGGTTGATGATGAAGCCTTTGACCCGGGCCTGTTCACTGGGCGACAGCAGCTCCAGCGTACCGACCAAATGCGCGAAAACCCCGCCGCGATTGATGTCGGCGATCAACACCACCGGGCAGTCCACCGCCTCGGCAAATCCCATGTTGGCGATGTCGCCGGCGCGCAGGTTGATCTCTGCCGGCGAACCCGCGCCTTCGACCATCACCACCGGATACGCCGCGCTCAAACGTTCATGAGAGGCCAGCACCGCTTGCATCGCGATGGCCTTGTAGTCGTGATAAGCGACCGCGTTCATCGTCGTGACCGCGCGACCATGAATGATCACCTGAGCGCCGGTATCGCTATTGGGTTTGAGCAACACTGGGTTCATATCGGTGTGCGGTTCGAGGTTGGCCGCCTGGGCTTGCACCGCTTGAGCGCGACCAATCTCGCCACCGTCGGCGGTTACCGCGCTATTGAGGGCCATGTTCTGCGGCTTGAACGGCACGACGCTGACGCCCTGGCGAGTGACCCAGCGACACAGCGCCGTCACCAGCGTGCTTTTACCGGCGTCGGACGTAGTGCCTTGCACCATCAAAGTAGCGCCCTGCACCATCAAAGTCGCGCCCAACACCTT
This sequence comes from Pseudomonas farris, assembly GCF_019145235.1. Taxonomy (GTDB): domain Bacteria; phylum Pseudomonadota; class Gammaproteobacteria; order Pseudomonadales; family Pseudomonadaceae; genus Aquipseudomonas; species Aquipseudomonas farris. Next base: position 161,078 of record NZ_JAHSTV010000011.1, read on the forward strand.
CAACGTAGTCATTGCGCTTCCTTAACGTAAGCTTCAAGCGCTTGCTCGAGACGTTGCCAATCCGCTTCATCGGCGGGCAAGCCAAACCGCAGGCTGCTGTTGTGGGTGAACAACCGCAGCAGAATGCCGCGCCGGGCCATGAATTCATGCAGCGCTTCGGCGCACTCGGTGATCAGCCATTGGAACAATGCGCAGCCGCCCTGAGGTTTGAAACCGTACTGTTCAAGCAGCAACGCCAGACGCTCGCCGGCCTCGTCAGTACGAATGCGCTGTCGAGTGTGCCCGTCCGTATCCGTCAGGCACGCCTGGCCCAGTACTCGGGTCGGACCGCTGACCGCCCAAGGGCCGACCTGTTCGGCCAGCAGTTTGAGCAACTTGCGCTCGGCCAATACAAAACCCAGCCGCACACCGGCCAGGCCGAAAAACTTGCCGAAGGAGCGCAGCACGATCAAGCCGATCTGATTGGCAAACGGCGCCAGACTCAAATGCGGGGTGTTGTCCATGAACGCCTCGTCCACCACCAGCCAGCCACCGCGCTGGGCCAGCCGCGCATGCCAATCCAGCAGGCGAGCCGGGGTCAGGCTCAGCCCTGTCGGATTGTTCGGGTTGACCACCACCAGCACGTCGAGGCTGTCGAGAAAGAAATCGACTTCCGACTCCAGCACTTCACGCACGATGTAACCGTTGCGACGCCAGGCTTCAGCGTGCTCGGCGTAACACGGCGACAGCACGCCGACTTTGCCGGCCCGGCGCAAACGCGGCAGCAACTGGATCGCCATTTGCGAGCCGGCCACCGGCAACACCTGGGCCGCACCGTAATAGTCGCAGGCGGCCTGCTCCAGCCCGTCATCGGTTTCCGGCAACCGGGCCCAGGCCCGCAGCGGGATGTCCGGGACCGGGAATGGCCAAGGCGCCAGGCCACTGGACAGGTCGAGCCAATCGGCTTCGGCAATGCCGTATTCAAGCGCCGCCTTGCGCAAGCGGCCACCGTGCTCAAGCATAGAACTCAGCCCCCACGCAGAGAATCAGCAGCCATAACCATACCCCGCGCTGGACCAATTGCCAGCCACGGTCGATGGAATCGGCATCCGCCGGCACGCCTTCGCCCAACTGCGGACGCTGATGCAGTTCACCGTGATAAATCGCCGCCCCGCCCAACTCGACACCCAGCGCACCGGCACCGGCCGCCATCACCGGCCCGGCATTCGGGCTGTCCCAGGTCGGGCCTTGTGTACGCCAGCACTTCAATGCCAGTCGGGTTTTACCCAGCAGTGCGTAGGTCAACGCCACCAGGCGTGCGGGAATGTAGTTCAGAACATCATCGATCTTCGCTGCCGCCCAACCGAAACGTTCGAAGCGTTCGTTGCGATAACCCCACATCGCATCGAGAGTGTTGCTCAGACGATAGAGCACCACGCCGGGCGCACCCGCCACGGCAAACCAGAACAGCGCGGCGAACACTGCATCGCTGCCGTTCTCCAGCACCGACTCGGTGGCGGCGCGGGCAACTTCGGTTTCATCCAGTTCGCTGGTTTGACGGCTGACCAGATAACCAACACGTTTGCGCGCCTCGAACAGATCATCACTACGCAGGGCCTTGGCCACTGGCTCGACGTGCTCGCCGAGACTGCGCATGCCAAGGGCGCAATAGAGCACGAGAATCTCGACGATCCAGCCAACGTAAGGCGCCCAGGAAAGTGCGGTGGCCAACAAGGTCAGCGGCACGACCGCCATCACCCAGGCCGTAACGCCATGACTGCGCCAGCCGCGGCCACCGGAGTTGAAACGTTGCTCGATGCGATCGGCAAAACGACCGAACGCCACCAGCGGATGCCAGCGTCTGGGTTCACCCAGTAGCGCATCCAGCGCGACCGCAGCGACACTCAACAACGCCACACTCATTGACTCACTCCCCAATAATTTTCATACAGCAACTCGCTGAGTGGACGCGCCTGCGCCCAGCCTTCGAGTACCAACATCGGCGCCGGATAGAATTCCTTGACCGGCCCCAGGCAAAGAACGGCCAAAGGCTTGGCCCCGCTCGGTAAACCCAGCAAGTCCGCGAGCGCTTGCGGCTCGAACAATGACACCCAGCCCATGCCCAGGCCTTCGGCGCGGGATGCCAGCCAAAGGTTCTGGATGGCGCAGGACAACGAAGCCATGTCCATTTCCGGCAATGTACGACGACCGAAGATATGCCGCTCACGATCGTCCATCAGCGCGGCAACCAGCACCTCGGCGCAGTCGTTGATGCCTTCGACCTTGAGCTTCATGAATTCGTCGGAGCGCTCGCCGAGGGCTTCGGCGGTGCGGATGCGTTCTTCTTCCACCAGTTGCTGGATCTTGCCGCGCAGTGCCCGGTCGCTGATGCGGATGAAACGCCAGGGCTGCATCAGGCCGACACTCGGCGCCTGATGCGCGGCTTCGAGCAGACGACGCAGCAACTCGGGCTCGACCGTGCCGCCGCTGAAGTGCCGCATGTCGCGGCGTTCGGCGATGGCTCGGTAAACGGCTGCGCGTTCGGCTTCGGAAAATGCGTTGTCTGTCATGGCCTCTTCGCGAGCAAGCCCGCTCCCACATTTGAAATGCGTTCCCCTGTGGGAGCGGGCTTGCTCGCGAAGGCGGCCTCACGATCAGGCACAAACAGCGCTGCAATCGCTGATGGATTGGACGGGAAATAAAAATGCACATAAGAGGCCGTCATCCGCCCCTCACGATAAACCGCCTCCGCCCCTCGCCCGCCATTCGGGCTCAGCCCACGAGCAATCGGCTCAAGTTCGGTGCTGGTCAGCGAGTGGTGATAGGTGTGCCCACGCAGCAAACCTTCCGGCAATTCGACCGCCTGCAAGGCCAACGCGGCAAGACGCTTCTGCATTACAGCATCACCGGCCAGCAAACCGACCAGTTCAGCGCGAGTGCCCTCGACATCGGTCAATGAGTCGAGCAAATACAGCATGCCGCCACACTCGGCGAGCAACGGTTTACCCGCCGCGTGATGAGCGCGGATCGCGGTCAGCATCGGCGTGTTTTGCGACAACGCCACATGGTGCAATTCCGGGTAACCGCCTGGCAAATACAGGCTGTCTGTCTCCGGCAATTCGGTGTCGCGGATCGGTGAGAAGAAAGACAATTCGGCGCCCATGGCCCGCAACAGATCAAGGCTCGCGCCGTAGGTAAACGCGAAAGCTTCGTCCCGGGCCACGGCAATCCGCACACCGGCCAGCAACGGTTCGGCGGCGATCATTTCAGGCGCGGCGAACTCCACGGCTGGCGGTAGAGCCACATCGCAACTGCTGGCCAAGGAGTCGGCCGCCGCATCGAGACGCAGGTCGAGATCATTCAGCTCGCTGGCCTGAACCAGACCGAGATGCCGACTCGGCAATTCGATCCCGGTCTCCCGGGACAAGGCGCCGTACCAGCGCAAGCCTTCAGTCAGGCTGCCTTCGAGCAACTGCGCATGGCGCACGGTGCCGACCCGGTTGGCCAGCACACCGGCAAACGGCAAGTCCGGCTGATAACGCGCAAGGCCCAGGGCCAGCGCGCCAAACGTCTGCGCCATGGCGGTGCCGTCGATCACGCCGAGCACCGGCACACCGAAGTGCCTCGCCAGATCGGCGCTGGACGGCGTACCGTCGAACAGCCCCATGACGCCTTCAATGAGGATCAGATCGGCTTCGCCAGCGGCCTCCCACAATAGACGCCGACTTTCCTGCTCGCCGACCATCCACATGTCGAGTTGATAGACCGGTGCACCGCTGGCGCGCTCGAGAATCATTGGGTCGAGAAAATCCGGGCCGCATTTGAACACGCGAACCTTGCGCCCCTGATTACGATGCAAACGAGCGAGCGCGGCGGTGACGGTGGTCTTGCCCTGACCGGAGGCCGGCGCGGCGATCAGTACCGCCGGGCATTGACGATGGCTATTCATAAAGTGCAGCTCACAACTCAACGCCTTTTTGCGCTTTGATTCCGGCCTGGAAGGCGTGCTTGATCATGCCCATTTCAGTGACGGTGTCGGCCAGCTCGATCATCTCCGGTTTGGCGCCGCGACCGGTGACCACCACGTGTTGCATCGGCGGACGGGCCTGCAAGTCGCTGAGCACCTGATCGAGATCGAGGTAGCCGTGCTTGAGGGCGATGTTCAACTCATCGAGCACCACGAGGCCAATGGCCGGATCACGCAGCAATTCGCGGGACACCGCCCAAGCGGCTTCGGCGGCGGCAATGTCACGCTGGCGATCCTGGGTTTCCCAGGTGAAGCCCTCGCCCATCACATGAAAACGCACCTGCTCCGGGAAGCGCCGGAAGAACAGCTCCTCGCCGGTGCTGGTGCGCCCCTTGATGAACTGCACCACGCCGCACTGCATGCCGTGGCCCATGGCCCGCGAAAGCATGCCGAACGCCGAGCTGCTCTTGCCTTTGCCGTTGCCGGAAAGTACCAGCAGCAAACCGCATTCATTCGGCGAGTTGGCGATGCGTTCGTCGATCACCGCTTTTTTGCGCAGCATGCGCGCCAGATGGCGTTCGTCACGATCGGGGGTATCAGTCATGGGGAGCTCTCCGTTGAGGCTGGATAACGGCGGGCAGGCACAAGAATAGACGGCAAGAAGCCTAGCATCGCCCACCGTGATGCCGTTGGATGAATCAGGCCGGTCTCCGGGCTCATGAGCGGCTTTGCGCCTGACTGCGCGCCTTCCCATGTCGTTGACACAGTGGCTCAAGGCGCAGTCTTCACTCATTTACCGTTGCGGGGGCAGCGCCGGGATCGTGATCATTCTTCGCTGGAAGAAATTCACTCACCGGCTTCCCTGTTTCACTCTGTCGACCAAGGTCACAGAGCACCTGAAACAAGCCGCGAAGGTTAGAGGGTTGGGGGTGGAGCGTCAATTAAAGCCGGGGCGCCGCTGAGCGAATAACTGCCATCGATCAATTAACTGACGCCAATCTTGTGCCAAACTGCCAGCAGTGATATCAAAGAGCCACAACCTGACAACACAATAACAAGGGTGAGCCACATGCAAGGCATGATCATCAGCAATCCGAAGCTGGAATTCCTGCGGCCGGTGCTGGAACGCTGGTTTGACTGTATCGACCGCTTCAACGCCGTACGCGGCGATAACGATACACCTTACTGGTACGACGAAAACGCCAACCTCGGCCTGCTCTCCGCCGCGGCCTGGATGGCAGAAATGGTCACGCTGCAACAAACATCCACGCGCAAACAGACCGAAGAAGGCGAACGCAACGCCCGCGCCGATCTGTTTATCGCCAGCAGCGAAGAACGCGCGTACCTCCAGGCCACCCAGCGCTGGCCGCGAGTCAATAGCCTGAACCTGACCCAGGCACTGGCGGACATCACCAGTGACGCGAAGCGAATCAGCTACGCCAGCGATCTGAAACTCGGCTGTCTGTTTGTCGCACCACAAAAAGCCCAGCACAGCGCCACCCCGGAAGAACTCCAGGACATGGTCGACGACCTGCAAAAGGAACATACCTGCGCCGTGGCCTGGTATTTCCCTTACGCTTACCGCAAGTTGCGTAATGAAGCCGGCAACTACCATCCAGGCATCGCTATTCTGCTCAAGGAAGCCCGCGGCTGACCGGTTGAACCATCGAGCGTCTACGCTTCTCTATGATTACGTCAATGCATTCATAGGGAAGATCAGTAATGCGCAAACCCCAGCTCGTTTTCATCATCGCGCTCGCCGGAGGGCTAGCCGCCTGTGGTGAAACCTCCAGCCTGCAAGTCTCGGATGGCACAGGCCCCTCGCCCAAACTGCCAGAACCGAATAAAACCCTGATCCCGACGGTGAACATCGCCCCGGCGATTGGCTGGCCTGAGGGTAAGAAACCCGTCGCCGCGGCAGGGACTCAAGTGGCGGCGTTTGCCGAAGGCCTCGAGCACCCGCGCTGGCTCTACGTATTGCCCAATGGCGATGTTCTGGTAGCCGAAACCAACGCGCCGCCCAAACCCGATGACGGCACAGGCATTCGCGGTTGGGTCATGGGCAAAGTCATGGGCCGTGCCGGTGCCGGCGTCCCCAGCCCGAACCGCATCACCCTGCTGCGGGACAAGGACCACGATGGCGTCGCCGAAACCCGCACGGTATTCCTGGAAAACCTCAACTCGCCATTCGGCATGACCCTGGTCGGCAATGACCTGTACGTCGCCGACACTGATCGTCTGCTGCGTTTCCACTACGAAAACGGCGAGACAGCGATCAAGGCGCAGCCGATCAAGGTGGTCGATCTGCCGGGCGGTACACTGAATCACCACTGGACCAAAAATGTCATCGCCAGCAAAGATGGCAGCAAGCTGTACGTCACCGTGGGCTCGAACAGCAACGTCGGTGAAAACGGCATGGACCAGGAGGAAGGCCGCGCGGCGATCTGGGAAGTGGATCGCGCCACTGGCAATCATCGGATCTTCGCCTCGGGGATTCGTAATCCAAACGGTCTGGCCTGGGAGCCTCAGAGCGGCGCACTGTGGACCGCCGTCAATGAGCGTGACGAAATTGGCAGCGACCTGGTGCCGGACTACATCACATCCGTGAAGGACGGCGGGTTCTACGGCTGGCCTTACAGCTATTACGGCCAGCACGTCGACATTCGCGTCGAGCCGCAAAACCCCGATCTGGTGGCCAAGGCCATTGCGCCAGACTACGCGGTGGGACCACATACCGCGTCACTGGGCCTGACCTTCGCCGAAGGCAGCAAACTGCCTGCACCGTTCACTCAAGGCGCTTTCATCGGCCAACATGGCTCGTGGAACCGCAAGCCGCACAGCGGCTATAAAGTGATTTTCGTGCCGTTCGGTGCCGGCAAACCGACCGGGCAGCCGGTGGATGTGCTCACTGGTTTCCTCAATGACGAGGAAAAAGCCATGGGCCGGCCGGTGGGCGTGGTGATCGATCAGCAGGGTGGCTTGCTGGTGGCGGATGATGTCGGGAACAAGGTGTGGCGCGTTTCCGCCGCCCAATAACTGCAACACATATTACCTGTGGGAGCGAGCCTGCTCGCGATGGGGTCAGCACATTCAACAACGATGTTGCCTGATGCACCGCTATCGCGAGCAGGCTCGCTCCCACAGGGATCAGCGTTTACGACAGAACGTCAACCTATCGCCCAGCGGTAACAGGCACAGGCCCACACGCGAGTCATCCTTCAAGCGTGCGGTCATGACAACCTCCGCTATGGATTATGTGCCAAGTGCTCGGGTTGCAAGACGCGCTTGGCGCTCAGATAGGCTTTCTGCCAGTAAGCCTTGGACAAACTGTCCAGCTTGACCGTGCCGCCCGTGGCTGGCGCGTGGACGAAGCGGCCTTCGCCGACGTAGATCCCGGCGTGGCTGACCTGGGAACCACCATTGGTGGCGAAGAAAATCAGGTCACCGGTTTGCAGGCCTTCCTTGCCGATATTGGGGGCCTGCATGCCGATCATCTCGCGGGTGGAGCGCGGCAAGGAAATGCCTGCGACATCGCGATACACATAACCGATCAGACCGCTGCAATCGAACCCGGAATCCGGCGTGTTGCCGCCCCAGCGATAAGGCGTTCCCACCAGACCCAGCGCGCGAAACAGCACGTCTTCTGCCGCAGGGGAAAAGGCTTGGGAAGGACCGAAAACAATCGGAGCGCGGACCACCGGCGCAGGTGGCGGTGTGCGGCTGGCGCAGGCGCTGAGCAGCGCTGCGAAGAACATGAGTGCGAGGCGGGCCGACATCGTCATAAACAGAACATCCTGATCTGGCTGCGGCTTTTTCCACCGAAAAGGCAGAAAAGAAAACCGCCTGCGTAGAACGCAGGCGGTTTGCCATCAATAATAGATCAGGATTCTAGCGGCTACGCAGCAAACTTCAAGTAAGACTTTAAGTTCGCCTTACAAACTGTCCGCTTACTTGCGTGCCGTGACGATAGCCGGGGCCGCTGCCGGCGCCATCGCGAGTGCACGCTTGGCTTCGATGAAGGTCTTGCTCCAGTAACTGTCGCCCAGGCTATCGATCCGGACACCACCGCTGCGGCGGCTGCTGGAGTGGATGAACTGGTTGTCACCCAAGTAGATCCCGGCGTGACTGACACGACCGCGACGACCATTGGTGGCGAAGAACAGCAGGTCACCTGGCTTGAGGGCGCTGCGAGCAACCAGGGGAGCGTCAACGTTGATCATTTCGCGAGTGGAGCGCGGCAGGTTCATGCCGGCCTCTTCACGAAACAGATAACCGATGAAGCCGCTGCAGTCGAACCCAGCCTCGGAGGTGCCGCCGAAACGGTAACGGGTACCGATCAGGGACATGCCACGTTCGAGGATGCTGTCGGCCAGAACCGGAAGCTGGTACGACTTGCCGCCGGCGAAGTCTGCCAGTTCTTTATCGGTGGCCGTCTCTTCCTGGTAAAGAGTTTCCTGGAAAAGAACGGAAGACTGCGCGGTAACTGAATTTGAAACCTGCGGTTGTGGCGCTTGCTGGGACACTGGAGAGTGGGCAGCGCAACCGAACAACAGGGTGACGAGTGCGAGAGGCACGAGGGGTGCGAAGCGATTTAGCATGGGCACGACCGTGGCTGATAGTTTCTAAAGAAGCCGAGACTATGCCCGCTATCAACCTCATTTGCAAATTCAATCGATCTTTATGTGACTTATCGGTTTCTCATTTACATCTAAGCGCTTAAGCCCATTTTGAACCTTTGCGCAGCCTGCCGTCTTGCAGGAAAGCGGATTTGTTGACGCCTGTAATATGCCGAAACCCGTGTAAAACCTGAGTCTGATCCAGGTTTTTACCAACCAAGGGTTTCTTTCAGGAACGGGATTGTCAGCTTGCGCTGAGCTTGAAGGGAGGCCTGATCGAGGCGTTCAAGCAGCTCGAAAAGCGCACTCATGCTGCGGGTACCGCGGGTCAAAATAAAATGCCCGACTTCATCGGTCAGGTGCAGGCCGCGACGGGATGCGCGCAACTGCAAGGCACGCAATTTGTCTTCATCAGAGAGTGGCCGCATCTGGAAGATGAGTGCCAGTGTCAGCCGCGACTTGAGATCTGCCAGCTTCACCGGCAGTTCGCGCGGGGATGTCGAGGCGGCGATCAGCAAACGCCGGCCGCTGTCACGCAGACGATTGAACAGATGGAACAACGCCTCTTCCCAATCCGCCTTGCCGGCAACCGCCTGCAAATCGTCCAGGCAGACCAGTTCGTATTGTTCGAGGTTGTCGAGGATTTCGATGCCACGGTCCAACAACTCGGCCAACGGCAGGTACACCGCCGGCTCCCCCAGTTGTTCGAAACGCAGACACGCTGCCTGCAACAAGTGCGTGCGCCCTACCCCGTCCTTGCCCCAGAGGTAAATCAGGCTTTCCGTCCAGCCGGCGTCGGCTTCGCAGAGCCGCTCGACATAGCCGAGTGCAGCGGCATTGGCGCCTGGGTAGTAATTGATAAAGGTAGCGTCATCACGCAGACGCACACCTAGGGGCAGCTGAATCGGTTTCATGCTGACTGAACAGTTCCAAAGGAACCGTTAGTGGCCTCTGTGTAAAGTTTGCGAAGTTTATACCCGTGCGGCTGACCGCACAATGCGACAGACCATAAGCAAAATCAAAGGTTTGCGTTAATGCATTGGTTTTATGACAGATTCTTTGACGGCGCATATGACAGCCACGCCAGCGATACGGGCAAACCTGGCACGAAACCAGACTGCCCGCTACGAGCGATTAAAAACTTACAGCTCGGATTCGTCGACACCGCCGTAGATATCTGAATCCTTATACAAATCGTGTACGTGACGCACCAGGACCATGATCACCGCCGCCACCGGCAACGCCAGCAACACACCGGTAAAACCAAACAGCTCGCCGCCGGCCAGGATCGCGAAGATCACCGCCACCGGGTGCAGGCCGATCCGGTCGCCCACCAGCAATGGTGTCAGGACCATGCCTTCCAGCGCCTGACCGACCATGAACACCGCGACAATACCGATCATGGGATACAAATCGCCACCGAACTGGAACAGACCGGCAATCAACGCCGCACCAATCCCGATGACGAACCCCATGTACGGCACGATCGCCGCCAGACCGGCAATCAGACCGATCAACAGCCCCAGCTCCAGCCCGACGATCATCAAGCCTGCGGCGTAGATCACGCCCAGCGCCAGCATCACCAGCAACTGACCGCGCACGAATGCCCCGAGCACTTCATGGCATTCTCCCGCCAGGGACATGACGCGCTCTTCACGATCACGCGGCAGCAGGCTGCGGATCTTGGCCATCATCAGGTCCCAGTCGCGCAGCAGATAAAAACTCACCACCGGAATCAGCACCAGGTTGGCCAGCCAGCCAATCAGTGCAAGACCTGAAGCCGTCGCCTGACTCAGCACTACGCCGACCACATCGGTGGTCTGGCCCATGTGCGCGCTGAACGCCGCCTTGAGCTTGTCGAACTTCCAGAAGCCGTCCGACAACCCGATCTTCGATTGGGCCCACGGCACGGCGGTGTGCTGCAACCAGTCGAGCATTTGCGGCGCCAGTTCATACAAACGGAACAGCTGCTTGGCGAGCATTGGCACCAGCACCAACAGCAACGCGGTGACGATCAATGTGAACAAGGCGAACACCGCCACCACGCCCCAGGTCCGTGACAGACCGTACTTCTCCAGCCGATCCACCAGCGGGTCGAACAGATAAGCCAGCAACAGCGCCACCAGGAACGGCGTCAGGATCGGGTGCAACAGGTAAACAAACGCGCAAAGCAGGACCACCCCACCGAGCCAGAACCAACGCCGTGTATCGGCCATGTACCACTCCTGCTTCTATATAAGGAAAAACTACCAGCGAAAACGTAACTGCGGCGTCGGTGCCGGGGCCGGCGCTGCGACCGGTGTCGAGCCAGCCGCCACGGGTTGAACAGGCGCAGCGGGGGCCGGCGCCTCACCGGCCGGAATTTCCTGCAACTTGGCCAAAGACAACTGCGCCCGCAGCTGATCGGGGCTGCCGTTGACCCGATAAAGCACGCGGTCGCCGTCGACACTCTGCAGACGTGCGCCAAAAGGCTCCAGCAAACGCCCGAGCGTCGCATAACGCTCCAGGCTCATCCCCTGCACTTCCAGCAATTGCTCGCTCGACGCACCCGGCTTGGCGGCAAAACGCGGCGCCAGGCGTTGGCTGACCGCCAGCATCACCGCATCGGCCAGCGCGGCGGTATCGGCGCCCTGCACGTTACCGGCTTCTTTCTGATCGCCCAACCACAAACGCCACTTGGCTTGCCATTGGCCACCCTCTTCACGGGCATGCACCGCCAGCAAGGCGTCGGCATTGTAACGGTCGGATGCGCCCCGCAGCGGTGCCGGGTCTGCACTTTCCAGATTCGGCGCAGTGGCGACAATCTGCTCGTTCAGGTCCGCCAGTGGCAAACGCAGCGGAAGCCCACGATGTTGCGCCGCTCGAAGCAGTGGCGTGGCACTGGCCTGGCCATCGCCGACCAGGCTTGAACCTTCAGTGGAATCGTTCAACCACCAACCGAGAATCGACGGCCGGTTGCTGCCCCACATGGCCAACCCGGCACGCCGCAAGGCCTGTTCGGTGGTGGCCGGATCGAAATCGACTTTCAGCACTTGCGGCGGCCCGGCCTCATAACCGAACTGGCTGATGATCTGCTGAGGGTCTTTGCGCACGGTCGCCAGGCCCGGGCTCTGCGCCGCCTTGGGGTCGCCGGTCAGGCGCAACACCAACGTATCCAGCGCCCGCTGAGTCGCCTGATCGCGCTCCTCTGGCGTCTGGCTGCTGACAGGTTCGCGCACTTGATAGAGGCTTTTGACTGTTTCGGCATGACTGGTCAGGCTGACCATGGATAAACAGCCCACGAACAAGAATTTAAGAAAACGCATAAAAAGATTCCTGACGACAAGAGCGGCTGGAACAGACCGCGTGAAGATGATTGAACCGGGGTCTGTTGACCACACGTTCAAGCAAAACATTCACCCGATCCCGGTAAGTTTTCGCACTGTCATAACGATAGACGGTTAACGTCGATACCTTATACAGCCATCCGGGACGCCACCAACACGGGCAATATCGGTTTTTTTAACGCGATATGCCTCTGCCCGTCGGCACGAGGATGGCCGCTGCCCCTCAAGCCTGATAAAATCGCGCGCCTTCGCAGACCGGCAACAGCCGGGCACCCTGAAATTCGCGGATGGCACTCGCCTTCGTTTGTTTCGGCGGTCCCACTGGACTCGGTCGTTACCCCTGAATCCCCCCTAAAGGCCTGGATCATGAGCAAGCAACCCTCCCTGAGCTACAAGGACGCCGGTGTAGACATCGACGCCGGTGAAGCATTGGTCGAACGCATCAAGAGCGTCGCCAAGCGCACTGCGCGCCCGGAAGTCATGGGCGGCCTGGGCGGTTTCGGCGCCCTCTGCGAAATCCCGGCCGGTTACAAACAACCGGTACTGGTATCGGGCACTGACGGCGTCGGCACCAAACTGCGCCTGGCGCTGAACCTGAACAAGCACGACAGCATTGGCATCGACCTGGTTGCCATGTGCGTGAACGACCTGGTGGTCTGTGGCGCCGAGCCGCTGTTCTTCCTCGACTACTACGCCACCGGCAAACTGAACGTCGAAACCGCGACCCAGGTCGTGACCGGCATCGGCGCTGGCTGTGAACTGTCCGGCTGCTCCCTGGTCGGCGGCGAAACCGCTGAAATGCCTGGCATGTACGAAGGCGAAGACTACGACCTGGCCGGCTTCTGCGTCGGTGTCGTGGAAAAGTCCGAAATCATCGACGGTTCCAAAGTCGCTGCCGGCGATGCCCTGCTCGCCCTGCCGTCTTCCGGCCCGCACTCCAACGGCTACTCGCTGATCCGCAAGATCATTGAAGTGTCCGGCGCAGACATCGAAAACATTCAGCTTGACGGCAAACCGCTGACCGACCTGCTGATGGCCCCGACCCGCATCTACGTGAAGCCGCTGCTCAAGCTGATCAAAGAAACCGGCGCCGTCAAAGCCATGGCCCACATCACCGGTGGTGGCCTGCTGGACAACATTCCGCGCGTTCTGCCAAAAGGCGCACAAGCGGTGGTTGACGTTGCAAGCTGGACTCGCCCTGCCGTGTTCGACTGGCTGCAAGAGAAAGGCAACGTCGATGAAAACGAAATGCACCGCGTACTGAACTGCGGCGTCGGCATGGTCATCTGCGTGGCTCAGGAGCACGTTGAAACCGCGCTGAACGTACTGCGTGAAGCTGGCGAGCAGCCTTGGGTCATCGGTCAGATCGCCACCGCTGCCGAAGGCGCGGCTCAGGTTGAACTGAAGAACCTCAAGGCTCATTGATGTCCCAGACCTGTGATGTGGTGGTGCTGTTGTCCGGCACCGGCAGTAACTTGCAGGCCTTGATCGACAGCACGCGGACCGGCGACAGCCCGGCCCGCATCGCTGCGGTGATCTCCAACCGCGCCGACGCCTACGGCCTGCAACGCGCCAGGGACGCGGGTATCGACACCCGCACCCTGGATCACAAGGCTTTCGAAGGTCGCGAGGCCTTCGATGCCGCGCTGATCGAACTGATCGACGCCTTCAACCCCAAACTCGTGGTACTGGCCGGCTTCATGCGCATTCTCAGCGCTGACTTCGTGCGCCACTATCAGGGTCGCCTGCTCAATATCCATCCCTCGCTGCTGCCCAAATACAAAGGGTTACACACTCATCAGCGCGCGCTGGAGGCCGGCGACACTGAACACGGCTGTTCCGTGCACTTCGTCACCGAGGAACTCGATGGCGGACCACTGGTCGTACAGGCAGTAATACCGGTAGAGTTGCACGATTCGCCGCAGAGTCTGGCGCAGCGAGTCCATACCCAGGAACACCTGATCTACCCGATGGCCGTACGCTGGTTTGCCGAAGGCCGTTTATCACTCGGTGAACAAGGTGCTTTACTGGACGGACAGTTACTCGCGGCCAGCGGCCACTTGATTCGAACCTAGGAGATTTTATGCGTCGCGCCCTGCTCTTCGCTTGCGCTCTGCTCGCCCTGCCGTTTGCGCAGGCCGCAGACCTTCAGCCCTTCTCCGCCAGCTACACCGCCGACTGGAAACAGCTGCCCATGAGCGGCACCGCCGAACGCAGCCTGACCAAGGGAGCCAACGGCGTCTGGAAACTCAGCTTCAAGGCGTCGATGATGATCGCCAGCCTGACTGAAGAAAGCACCCTGACCCTGGACAAGGACACGCTGCTGCCGCAGTCCTACCACTTCGAACGTGGTGGCCTGGGCAAAGCCAAGAAGGCTGATCTGGATTTCGACTGGACCAATAAGATGGTCACCGGCACCGATCGCGGTGACGCCGTCAAGCTTCCGCTCAACCGCGGCATGGTCGACAAGTCCACCTATCAACTGGCGCTGCAGCATGACGTGGCCGCCGGCAAGAAAAGCATGAGCTATCAGGTGGTCGATGATGGGGAAGTCGATACCTATGACTTCCGCGTGCTGGGTTCGGAGAAAGTCGACACCAAGGCTGGCCAGATCGATGCGATCAAGGTCGAGCGCGTGCGCGACCCGACACAAAGCAAGCGCATCACCGTCCTGTGGTTCGCCAAGGACTGGGATTACCTGCTGGTCCGTTTGCAACAGGTCGAAACCGACGGCAAGGAGTACAACATCATGCTCCTCGACGGTACGGTCAACGGCAAGACGGTCAAAGGCAGCTGATCTGCAACAACATGAAAGCCCCGCAAACGCGGGGCTTTTTTTCGTCTGGCATTTGGCCGGGCGAGAAAGCGATCAGCGCACGGTAAAGCGTTGCTGGGCCAGCAGGCGATCGCCCTGGAACACCATGAAACGCCATTCACCGGGAACGACTTCGTGGCTTTCGGTGAACTCGTATGCCATCACATCCTGCGGAGCACCGGGTACCAGTTTTTGAGTGACTTCCAGTTTGTCGTGACGCACGCCATCCGGAGTGCGAATGCCCGGCGTGAAATAGAGCAAAGTCAGCGGTTGGTCTTCGGCGACCTTGCCGGCTAACTGGTAACGCATACCGAACTTGGTGCCGAGTTTGGCGGGGACGATTTCAGTTTGCTGGATCTGTTCATTGCTACGGCGCAAAACTCGCTCGCCCGATTGCAGTTCGGCTTTCGGGCCAGCAAACACGCCGTATTCCACTGGGCCTTCGACGCGGACTTCGGCACTGGCCAGACCACTGACGAACATCATTGTGGCCAGGGCGGCTAAACGGGTGAGGTGCATGGTGCGCTCCTTGATTGAGATGGCCGGAGCGTATGACACGGACATGACTTATTGATGACAGGTCCGAGTTTGGCGACAGGTTCAACAAATGGGTTGAATTAGCTATCGCTTTCGCGAGCAAGCCCGCTCCCACACTGGATCTCGGTCGTTTACAACATCTATGTACACAGGAGATCCAGTGTGGGAGCGGGCTTGCTCGCGAAGGCCGCGCCGCGAAATCAGCTTTTACCTACGGAACGAGGCAAAATCGCCAAAAAGTTATCCCGCGCAACCTTTCTGGCAACATCCTCCGGCAAGGCATCAAGAAACGGATCGAAGCCGCGCATTTCCTTACCGAGCTTGTTGAAACGTCCCACCACATCGGAACCGAGCATGAAGCGCTCCGGAAAGCGCTCCACCAGCTTCACCCATTCATCCCGAGGCTTGCCCTGCTCGTCCAGCAGGTAAGGCGTCAGCATGCTCCAGGACAGGTCAACGAACAGATTGGGGTAAGCCTCGAGCATTCGCGACAGCGTCGGCAACAGAAAATCCAGCTGAGTCTGATGCCGATGAATCTCCGCACTGGTGCCTGCATGAGCCCAAATGAATCGCGTGTGTGGATGATTGCGCAGCGGCTCTTCGACTTCTGCCAGGTACAGCGGATTTTTTTCACGCTTGGAGGTGATGTTGGAATGCAGCATCACCGGCAAATCATTCTCGGCAGCCAGGTGGTAGATGCGGGTCATCGCCTCATTGTTGGCCCGCGGCGTGTCGCCGGCCGTCAGCGCAGTCAGATCGTCGTGACGGGTAAAAACTTCGCCAATGCCCTGCCAAAGCCCGGGATTGAGGTCGAGCATGCGCTGGATGTGTGCCGCGGAGTTTTTGTCATTCGGGTTGAAGCCAGACAGAAACGGGTGGAATCGCTGGCGCTGCTCGGGCGTCAGCTTATTCACCGCCGCCGCGACGATCACATCGGTCGCGCTGTACCAGTAGGCATCGGCGTCATCGCCGGCGTAATAACGTGGGCGCTTGGGTTCGTCTTCGTGCCATTTCTTTGCCACAGGAATGCCGGAAATCATCACATGCTCAATGGCATTGTCGTCCATGGCCGTAAGCAATTTCGACATGCCCGCCGTTTCCTGGAAGAAATCGACGTAATGCAGGTGCGCATCGCTGTAGGCATATTCGCGGGCATAAGCATCAACGCAGCACAGCGCCAACAGCCAGGCGAGGCTCAAGCGGATCGGGGGCACGGGATTCTCCTGGATATGAGCATCTGCGGTATGAGCAACATAGACCGCACCACGCAAACCAGGGTTCAGCCGGCAAGAAAGTGGAACGCGAACTTGAAGGAATGCTCTATAACTTCACGGTCTTTTTTGATCGAATGACTTTTCCACTGCCCGCGAGGTTTCCCATGACTGTTACCGTCAATACTGTCTCCGCCGAAGGTTTTCGTCACAGCGTCCAGATCGATGAGCACGAGCTTTTTGCCGATGTGCCGAAAACCTCGGGCGGCGAAGGCACCGCGCCTGAACCACACGACTACTTCGACGCAGCTCTGGGTGCCTGTAAGGCCCTGACGCTGAAAATGTATGCCAAGAAAAAGGACATCCCGCTGACGGGCGTCGAGGTTGAGGTCACGCGCGACAACAGCGAAGAGCAGAAAGGCAAATATGCCCTGCACGTCGAACTCACGCTCAAGGGTGTGCTCACCGACGCCCAGCGTGACGAGCTGCACCGCGTGGCCGACCGCTGCCCGGTACACAAGCTGATGACCACTTCCGACATCAGCATCGAAACCCATCTGTCCGAAGGTGCCTTCAGCCAATAGCGGCAAGGGCTGCGCAAGCGGGTTATGCTCCCTGCGTCACCCGCTCAGCCTGGAATGCACCATGAACACGCCACTCGTGATCCGCCCCCGCGCCGAAGATGTCGAAGGCCAGCCGATTCTTCGTCCGTTACCGTCAGCCAAATGCCGCAACGTCGGGCCTTTCGTGTTTTTCGACCACATGCTCGAAACCCGTTACCCGGCGGGTAAAGGCATGAACATCCGTCAGCATCCGCACATCGGCCTGTCCACCCTCACCTACCTGTTCGAAGGGCAAATCCAGCACAAGGACAGCCTCGGCTCCGATCAGGTGGTGAATGCCGGCGATGTCAGCTGGATGACGGCAGGTAGCGAAATTGCCCACGTCGAACGCACGCCCGAACCCTTGAAAGACAGCGGCTTTACGATGCACGGCTTGCAGATCTGGCTGGCGTCGCCCAAGGATCGTGAGCACGGCCCGGGACACTACAGCCACCATCCGGCTGCCACGCTGCCCGTCAGCGATAACCTGGGCGTGAAGATACGGATGATCGCGGGGTCAGGCTTTTGCCTCGAATCGCCGGTCCCAGTGCTTTCTCCTACGCTGTACGCCGAATTGAACCTGCAAACGGCGACCACGTTGCTGATTCCCACCGAACATGAAGAGCGGGCACTGTATGTGCTGAGCGGTGAGGTGCAACTGGATGGCGAGCTGATTGAACCTCACTCGCTGGTGGTATTGCCGGTCGGGGAAGAGATGACCTTGTTCGCCGAGAGCGACTGTCATGCCGTGCTGTTTGGCGGTGCGCCGCTGGATGGGCCGCGACGGATCAACTGGAACTTCGTGGCCAGTGATCCGGCATTGATCGATGAAGCACGTCGGCGCTGGGCGGCCGGGGATTGGCCGACAGTACCGGGGGAAAGTGAGCGGATCGAACTGCCGAAACACCGAAGCCCGCCAACGCCCCTGTAACGATCAAAAAAAAAACCCGCCGAAGCGGGTTTTTTACAACGCAGTTAAACTGACAGTTCAACCAGCAGCTTGTTCAGACGGCGCACATAAGCGGCCGGGTCTTTCAAGCTGTCGCCGGCCGCCAGGGCCGCTTGATCGAACAGAATGTGCGACAGGTCGCCGAAGCGCTCGTCGCTCTGCTCGTTGTCGAGTTTCTCGATCAGCGGGTGAGCCGGGTTGAATTCGAAGATCGGCTTCGAATCCGGAACCTTCTGACCGCTGGCTTCCAGGATCTGACGCATTTGCAGGCCCAGGTCCTGCTCGCCGATGGCCAAAATCGCCGGGGAATCGGTCAGGCGATGGGAAACCCGCACTTCAGCAACGGAGTCGCCCAAAGCGGTCTTGAGACGCTCAACCAGGCCTTCTTTGGACTTGGCGACTTCTTCCGCGGCTTTTTTGTCTTCTTCCGAATCCAGATTGCCGAGGTCCAGGTCACCGCGTGCCACGTCGACAAAGCTCTTGCCGTCGAAGTCGTTGAGGTAGCTCATCAGCCACTCGTCGATGCGGTCGGTCAACAGCAGCACTTCGATGCCTTTCTTGCGGAAGACTTCCAGGTGCGGGCTGTTTTTGACTTGCGCGTAGGTTTCGCCAGTCAGGTAGTAGATCTTGTCCTGACCTTCCTTGGCGCGAGCCAGGTAGTCGGCCAGACCTACAACCTGCTCGCCGTCGTCGCCCTGAGTGGACGCGAAACGCAGCAGGCCAGCAATTTTCTCTTTGTTGGCGAAGTCTTCTGCCGGGCCTTCTTTCATGACCTGACCGAAGTTCTTCCAGAAACCTTTGTATTGCTCAGACTCGTTCTTCGCCAGTTTTTCCAGCATGTCCAGAACGCGCTTGGTCAGCGCCGACTTCATGGAATCGATGATCGGGTCTTTCTGCAGGATTTCCCGCGACACGTTCAGCGACAGGTCGTTGGAGTCGACCACGCCTTTGATGAAGCGCAGGTACAGCGGCAGGAACGATTCGGCCTGATCCATGACGAATACACGCTGCACGTACAGCTTCAGGCCTTTCGGTGCTTCACGCTGGTACAGGTCGAACGGAGCACGGGTCGGTACATAAAGCAGCGAGGTGTACTCGAGTTTGCCTTCGACCTTGTTGTGGCTCCAGCTCAGCGGGTTTTCGAAATCGTGAGCGACGTGTTTGTAGAACTCCTGGTATTCCTCGTCTTTTACTTCAGTGCGAGGACGAGTCCACAGGGCGCTGGCGCGGTTGACGGTTTCCCATTCAATGGCAGGCTTGTCTTCGCCTTCAACGGCTGCCACTTCTTTCGGCAACTCGATCGGCAAGGCGATGTGGTCGGAGTACTTCTTGATGATGTTGCGCAGACGCCAGCCATCGGCGAATTCGTCTTCCGCGGACTTCAGGTGCAGAACGATGCGAGTGCCACGGTCGGCTTTCTCGACGGTGGCGATTTCGAACTCGCCTTCGCCCTTGGACGACCAGTGCACGCCTTCGCTGGCAGCGAGGCCGGCACGGCGGCTGAATACGTCAACTTTATCGGCGACGATGAAGGCCGAGTAGAAACCGACACCGAATTGACCGATCAGGTGCGAGTCTTTTTTCTGATCGCCAGACAAGTGCTTCATGAAATCGGCAGTGCCGGACTTGGCGATGGTGCCCAGATGGGTCACCGCGTCTTCACGGCTCATGCCGATGCCGTTGTCTTCGAGGGTGACGGTTTTAGCGTCTTTGTCGAAGCTCACACGGATTTTCAGTTCAGCGCCGCCTTCCAGCAATTCAGGCTTGGCGAGGGCTTCAAAGCGTAATTTGTCGACAGCGTCAGAGGCGTTCGAGATCAATTCGCGAAGGAAAATTTCCTTGTTGGAATACAGCGAATGGATCATGAGGTGCAGCAGTTGCTTCACCTCGGTCTGGAAGCCCAGGGTTTCCTTTTGAGTTTCCACACTCATGGTCATCAAACTCCAATCAGATGGCAGTGGCCGCGACCTTGAGGGTCGGCGGCGGGTTGTCATCAGAGTTGGGGGCTGAGATCAGGATTTCAAGGGCTCTTCGATTTTGAAGTGAGCCCGGGCCGTGGCAATGGGCTCGGCCTCAGTGCTTTGCCAGGCGGTAATCGCCACGTTTGCCACCCGGCGCCCCTGACGACACACCTGGCATCTGGCCCAGGTATCGCGAAACTGTCCCGCGCGCAGGTAGTCGAGGGAAAAGTCGATAATCTTCGGCACGCCGGGCGAACCGGTGAAGATCAGCAGGTGCAGTGCCGCCGAGAGCTCCATGAACCCGGCAATCACCCCGCCATGGATCGCCGGCAATAAAGGATTACCAATGTTGTCCTTGTTGGCCGGCAGACGAAACAGCAGCTCATCCCCCACCCGCGAGCATTCAACGCCGATCAGTCTGGCGTAGGGAATCAGGTCCAGCAGCGAAGCGTAGTCCCCCTGCGCATGAGCCTGTTGAAGTTGTTCCTTGAACGTGTCGGTCATTTCGCAGCTCCAGCAATGGCACCGGCAAAACCTTTGGTGCCTTTGATGCTCTTGCCCATGCGCATGAAGGTACCCACCACATGGGCAATGGGCTGTTCGGGGTCGTCCTGATAGGCAAAACCGCGCGCGAAGATCACGTCGGTGGTCACTCGGTAGCATTGGGCGAAGCCGTATACGTCCTTGTGCGGCTCGGCGGCATGCATGTAGTCGATGCGCAAGTCGAGCGTCGGACAGACTTCGAACTCGGGCAACACGCAAAGGGTGGCCATACCGCAGGCAGTGTCCATCAGTGAGGTCAGCGCACCGCCATGAATCACCCCGGTTTGCGGGTTGCCGACGATCTGCGGGTTGTACGGCAGAATCACCGTCAGCCCTTCGCTACTGGCGCTGTGAACACGCAAACCAAGCACCTGACAATGCCGCAATGCCGACAGGAATCGCGTCGCACGCTCAAAAACGGGGTTTTCGGCCATTTGATAAAACTCTTCTTAGTGTCTGGGCAAAGTAGCGGGCTAGAAGGCAAAAGTTCCGCAGCAAAACAAACTTATATATCTGTGCGAATTGAGGAACTTAACCCTATTCGCTGTGCTCGAAAGGCCAGTAGATATTTTCCATAAGGAGAAACACCCCATGCGTAAGACTTTAGCTATTGCCTTGATGTTGACCGCTTCCCTCGGTCTCGCTGCTTGCGATAAAAAATCCGAGGACAAAGCTCAAGATGCTAACCAACATGCCGAGCAAGCTCAGGAAAAAATGAGCGAAGCTCAGGATAAAGTGAACGACGCAGCAAAAGAAAACGCCGAAGCTGCCAAAGCTCAGGCCGAATCGAACGAAGCTGCGACAAAAGAAGCCGCGCCAGAAGCACCTAAAAACTAAAAGCGTTTTTAGTGATAAAAGAAAACCCGCCAAGTGCGGGTTTTCTTTTATCTGCGGCTTTTGTTTGCAATGCAGTATTAGATCAAAATCGTCCTAAAAGTCGGACTAATCATCAGCAACAACGAACACACTAAACCCACGAACCACACCAGACTGCGCTGCCAGGCCAGATCTCCCCAATAGCACAACAAGTAAATGATGCGTGTGATCACGAAGATGATTGCCAGCGTATCGATCAGCCACCCCGCCGTCTGCGTGGTGTGCGCCATCAACACCCCTACCGCAAACAATATGAACGCCTCGAAACTGTTCTGATGGGCCGCCAATGCGCGGGCGCCGAAACCGGTTAGTTGGGCCTGTTGCTGACGCGGCAGGTGATTGTCGTAACCGCCCTGCTCGTTCATGGCTTTGGCCACCGGAATCTTTGCCACGTAAATCAACAATGCGCTGATCAACACACACCAGAACGGAATACTCATCAAGCAGCCTCCTTGTTTGCTTCAGGCAATGGCGCCTCTGTAGGGGTATAGACCATCACATCAAGAACGTCGGAGTGAAACTCGCGGCGATACAACACCAGCACGACGCCGG
The DNA here is from genome assembly GCF_019145235.1 of Pseudomonas farris. Lineage (GTDB taxonomy): Bacteria > Pseudomonadota > Gammaproteobacteria > Pseudomonadales > Pseudomonadaceae > Aquipseudomonas > Aquipseudomonas farris. The sequence continues at coordinate 183,012 of NZ_JAHSTV010000011.1, forward strand.
CACTCATCAACATGAACAACCAGGGGCTGACGAACCACGCCAGCATGGTCATGCCGAAGTAATAGGAACGCAGACCGAAGTTGAACTGGTTGGCCGCCATGGAGATGACACGGGCGGCTCGGGAAGCGAAGGCTTTACGCTCTTGCTCGGACACATGGCGCTCGCCGATCATCGGCGCCGAGCCCACGAGAATCGCCGCAAAGTTGTACTGACGCATGCACCAGCTGAACGTAAAGAACGCATAGACAAATACCAGCGCCAGGCACAACAACTTGATCTCTGACATCCCTTGGGAAGCCTGTTGCACCATCGGGATATCCGCCAGCAACGAAACGGCTCTGTCGGACGCACCCAACACTGTGAGAATACCGGCCAGGATAATCAGCGTACTGGAGGCGAAGAACGAGGCATTACGCTCCAGGTTACCGATCACGCTGGCATCGGCAATGCGATTGTCGCGCAACAGCATGCGGCGCATCCAGTCTTCGCGATACAGGTGCAGCACGCTGGCCAGGCACGCAGTGTCGCGGCCCTTCCATGAGGCGTAACGGGTGTAACCGCCCCAGCAGACGACAAACCAGAGCGCGGCGAGGATGTGGATCAGATTGGCGTGGATGAACGACATGCAGGTCCTTGTGATGTGTTTGCGGGGAACTGAAACCCTGTGGGAGCGGGCTTGCTCGCGAAGGCGGTGGGTCAGTCGACATCAATGTCGAATGATAAGCCGTCTTCGCGAGCAAGCCCGCTCCCACATTAGATTTGGTAGTGCTTCGACGTTAGCGCAAGGAAAAAGACACCGCATCCTGCCCATAAAAAATGCCCCGTATCGATTGATACGGGGCATTTCTATTTTTGTGCACGACAACTCAAGGCCCGCTTGTGGCGGGCCATGAAGCAGTTTAAGCCAGCGCTTCGGCGCGCTTGCCCAGCAGACGATCGCAGACCACGGCGACCACCAGGGTCATGAACGACGGCACCAGCCACGCCAGACCTTGCTCGCTCAGCGGCAGATGAGTCAGCTGAGTCGGCATCCAGTCAGCCAGACCAGCACCCTTGAGCGCATCGATCAGGCCGAAGATGAACGACACCAGCATCACCGGACCGACGATGCGGCCCTGCTCATGCCAGAAGTCCTTGCAGAAGCTCAGGGCTACCAGGGCGATGCACGGCGGGTAGATGGCGGTCAGCACCGGGATCGAGAACGCAATCAGCTTGGTGAGACCCAGGTTGGACACCAACAGGGAGAACGCTGCCAGGATGATCACCAGCGTCTTGTAGGACAGTGGCAGTACACGGCTGAAGTATTCGGCACAGGCACACGTCAGACCAACCGCTGTCACCAGGCAGGCCAAGGAGATCAGCACCGCAAGGAAACCGCTGCCGAGCGAACCGAATGTGTGCTGCACGTACGCGTGCAATACCGCTGCGCCGTTGGCAGCACCGGTGGCGACTTCATGGCTGCCCGAACCGAGACGGAACAGACTGATGTACACCAGCGCCAGACCCACGCCGGCAATCAGCCCGGCGATGATCGCATAACGGGTGATCAGCGCTGGCGATTCCACACCGCGGGAGCGGATCGCATTGACGATGACAATGCCGAATACCAACGCGCCCAAGGTATCCATGGTCAGGTAACCATTGATAAAGCCTTGGGAGAACGGTGCTGCGACATATTCAGGAGTGGCCACGCCGATATCACCGGCCGGCAACGCGAACGCGGCAATGCCGAGAACGGCCAAGGCGATGATCTTCAACGGTGCAAGGAAACGTCCTACGGTGTCCAGCAGACGGCCCGGATAGAGCGAGATGAAGAACACCAGCAGGAAGTACACCGAGCTATAGAGAAACAGCGCCAGCGGGCTCTCGCCAGTCAACGGCGCCAGACCCACTTCGAACGACACCGTCGCGGTGCGCGGCGTCGCGAACAACGGGCCGACAGCGAGGTAGCACGCGGCTGCCAGCAGGCCACCGGCGACTTTACCGATCGGGCTGCTCAAGGCATCCATCGCACCACCGACCTTGGCCAGGGCGACAACGGTGATCACCGGCAGACCGACCGCGGTGATCAGAAAACCCAGCGCCGCCATCCAGACATTAGGCCCGGACTGCAAACCGACGATAGGCGGGAAGATGATGTTGCCAGCCCCGACGAACAGGGCAAATGTCATAAAACCCAGTGCCAGGATGTCCTGGCCTTTCAACACTTTCATTAAGGAAATACCACACTACTGAATCGGAATTTAGAGAGGGATTTCCCTTATGGGTGAGGGAAATGCTGTCGGCCCGTATAGGACTAACCCGTTTAGCGCGTTGCTACCTTGTGGGCCGCGGACGCAAAAATGGCTGCTAGCCTAACGAATTTGCACGACAAACGCACTGTTACGGGGCGAACTATCCGATACGCGACACTTCGATGTCGCGTTTACATACCTAATTTTCCTACCTTGGATCACCCGGAAACGACAAAGGCCACCCGAAGGTGGCCTTTGTTTGGTGAAGCGTCAGTTAAGCGCGAGGCTTACTTGATCGCCCAACCGGTCAGCTCGGACAAAGCCTTGCCGATGTCTGCCAGCGAACGCACGGTTTTAACGCCTGCGTCTTCCAGGGCAGCAAACTTCTCGTCTGCAGTGCCTTTGCCGCCAGAGATGATTGCGCCAGCATGGCCCATGCGCTTGCCCGCAGGGGCAGTCACACCAGCGATGTAGGAAACAACCGGCTTGGTCACGTTTGCCTTGATGTAGGCAGCCGCTTCTTCTTCAGCCGAACCGCCGATCTCACCGATCATTACGATCGCTTCGGTCTTCGGGTCTTCCTGGAACAGCTTCAGGATGTCGATGAAGTTCGAACCCGGGATCGGGTCACCACCGATGCCGACGCAAGTCGACTGACCGAAACCGGCGTCAGTAGTCTGCTTCACAGCTTCGTAGGTCAGGGTGCCGGAACGGGAAACGATACCGACCTTGCCTGGCAAGTGAATGTGACCTGGCATGATGCCGATCTTGCATTCGCCTGGAGTGATCACGCCTGGGCAGTTAGGACCGATCAGGACTACGCCCAGTTCGTCGCACTTGACCTTGGCATCCAGCATGTCCAGGGTAGGAATGCCTTCAGTGATGCAAACGATCAGCTTGATGCCGCCGAATGCTGCTTCCAGGATGGAGTCCTTGCAGAAAGGAGCTGGAACGTAGATCACGCTGGCGGTGGCGCCAGTGGCAGCTACAGCGTCTTTCACGGTGTTGAACACTGGCAGGCCCAGGTGCTCGGTGCCGCCTTTGCCAGGAGTTACGCCACCCACCATCTTGGTGCCGTATTCGATGGCTTGCTGGGTGTGGAAACTACCTTGCGAACCGGTAATACCCTGGCAGATAACTTTGGTGTCTTTATTGATCAGGACGCTCATTATTTGCCCTCCGCAGCTTTAACGACTTGTTGAGCAGCGTCGGTCAGGCTGGTAGCAGCGATGATGTTCAAACCGCTTTCTGCCAGTACTTTAGCGCCCAGCTCAGCGTTGTTGCCTTCAAGGCGAACAACAACCGGGATTTTCACGCCGACTTCTTTCACAGCACCGATGATGCCTTCGGCAATCATGTCGCAACGAACGATGCCGCCGAAGATGTTGACCAATACTGCAGCGACGTTAGTGTCGGACAGGATGATCTTGAACGCTTCGGTAACGCGTTCTTTGGTAGCACCGCCGCCCACGTCGAGGAAGTTGGCTGGTTTGCCGCCATGCAGGTTGACGATGTCCATGGTACCCATGGCCAGGCCAGCACCGTTGACCATGCAACCGATGTTGCCTTCCAGTGCTACGTAGTTCAGTTCGAACTTGGCAGCGTGCGCTTCGCGCGGATCGTCTTGCGACGGATCGTGGAAAGTCTTCAGCTTAGGCTGACGGTACATGGCGTTGGCGTCGATGTTGATCTTGGCGTCGAGGCAATGCAGATCGCCGTCAGCCTTGATCACCAGCGGGTTCACTTCCAGCAGAGCCAGGTCGTGATCCTTGAACAGCTTGGCCAGACCTACGAAGATCTTGGCGAACTGAGCAACTTGCTTGCCTTCCAGACCCAGCTGGAATGCCAGCTCGCGACCCTGGAATGGCTGAGCGCCAACCAGTGGATCGATAGTGGCCTTGAGGATTTTTTCAGGGGTGTCGTGAGCGATTTTCTCGATGTCCACGCCACCTTCGGTGGAAGCCATGAACACGATGCGACGGCTCGAACGGTCAACGACAGCGCCCAGGTACAGCTCTTTAGCGATATCAGTGCACGATTCAACCAGGATCTTGGTGACTGGCTGACCATTGGCATCAGTCTGGTAAGTCACCAGACGCTTGCCCAACCACTGTTGAGCGAATGCTTTGGCGTCTTCTTTGCTGCGAACCAGCTTTACGCCGCCCGCTTTACCGCGACCACCAGCGTGGACCTGGGCTTTGACAACCCACTCGGTGCCGCCGATTTTGTCGCAAGCTTCTGCTGCTGCTTCCGGGGTGTCTACTGCGTAGCCGGTGGAAACTGGCAGGCCGTACTCAGCGAACAGCTGCTTACCCTGATACTCGTGAAGATTCATGCTTATTACCGTCTTCGTTAGGTACTGCGCATTCGGTGCTGCACTAGTTGAAGTGCCGCACCACCTGTGACTGCTGCTTGCGTAGCTGAGCTACGCAAGACTGCGTCCAGCGGACATTCCGCGGTGAGTCTTGCATGCAAGGCTCACGACGGGCCGTACCGCCGTGGTTTCTTATTGTCTTAACGCTTCTTGCGGTTGGCGATGTGGATGGCGCCGCCATTCACAGCCAAAGCTGCTTCGTGCAAGGCTTCAGACAGGGTCGGATGGGAGAAAACCATCATGCCCAGGTCTTCAGCGCTGGTGCCGAATTCCATACCGATCGCGCCCTGCTGAACCAGTTCTGCAGCGCTCGGGCCAATCACGTGGACGCCCAATACGCGGTCAGTCTTGGCATCAGCAATGACTTTCACGAAACCGCCGGTGTCGTTGGCTGCCATGGCACGGCCACTGGCTGCGAACGGGAAGGTGCCAACGTTAACTTCAACGCCTTCAGCCTTCAAGGTCTGCTCGGTTTTGCCGACCCACGCGATTTCCGGGTGAGTATAAATAACTGACGGGATCAAATCATAGTTCATCTGGGCTTTGTGGCCCTTGATGCGCTCAACGACCATGATGCCCTCTTCCGAGGCTTTGTGTGCCAGCATCATGCCGCGAACCACGTCACCGATGGCGTAAACGCCCGGTACGGTGGTGGCGCAGTGATCGTCAACGTGCACGAAACCGCGCTCGTCCAGGGTCACGCCGCAATCAGCAGCCAGCAGATCAGTGGTCACCGGACGGCGACCAACGGCTACGATCAGCTTGTCGAACGTGATGTTCTGTTCGCCGTTGGCATCGGTGTAGTTCACAACGACTTCGTCGCCGTTCACTTTGGAACCGGTAACGCGAGCGCCCAGCTTGATGTCCAGACCTTGTTTGGTCAGGGTTTTCAGCGCTTCCTTGGAAACGGCAGCGTCAGCGGCCATCAGGAAGGTGTCCAGCGCTTCGAGAACGGTAACTTCTGCGCCCAGACGGGACCAGACCGAACCCAGTTCCAGACCGATCACGCCAGCGCCAATCACGCCCAGACGTTTTGGAACCGATTGGAATTCCAGCGCGCCGGTGGAATCGACGATCACATTTTGGTCGACCGGAGCCGGTGGAATGTCGATCGGACGCGAACCTGGAGCCAGAATCACGTTCTCGGCTTCAATGATTTCTACCGAACCGTCAGGCTTGGTGACTTCGACTTTCTTGCCGGCCAGCAGTTTGCCGTGGCCCTGGATCGAGGTCACACCGTTAGCCTTGAACAGGGTCGCAACACCCGAGGTCAGGCCTTTGACGATGTTGGCTTTACGGCCGACCATTGCTGGCACGTCCATGGTCACGCCAGCGTGATTGATACCGTGGATCGCGAAACCATCTTGGGCTTCGTGGAACTTCCAGGAGCTGTCCAGCAGCGCCTTGGATGGAATGCAGCCGACGTTCAGGCAAGTACCGCCGAGGGCCAGTTTGCCTTCCTTGTCGGTGTATTTCTCGATGCAGGCAGTGGAGAGGCCCAGTTGCGCTGCTTTAATGGCAGCCACGTAGCCGCCAGGGCCCGCGCCAATCACTACCACGTCGAATTTCTGAGTCATGTGTCATTCCTTCTCGAATCAAACCGGACGGCCCCTTTTGGGGACCGTCGTGGGACGAAGCTGGTCATTACAGAAGAGCCGCTCATCGCTGAGCGGCCCGTGCAACGAAATCAGATATCCAGCAGCAAACGAGCCGGGTCTTCCAGCAGGTTCTTGATGGTAACCAGGAAGGTCACAGCTTCTTTGCCGTCGATCAAACGGTGATCGTAGGACAGAGCGAGGTACATCATCGGACGGATAACGACTTGACCGTTGATCGCCATAGGACGCTGCAGAATGTTGTGCATGCCCAGGATGGCCGCTTGTGGCGGGTTGACGATCGGGGTCGACATCATCGAACCGAAAGTACCACCGTTGGTGATGGTGAACGTACCACCGGTCATTTCGTCCATCGACAGCTTGCCGTCACGAGCCTTCTTGCCGAAGGTGGCGATGCCGCCTTCGATTTCAGCCAGGCTCATCAGTTCGGCGTTACGCAGAACCGGTACAACCAGACCGCGGTCGCTGGAAACAGCAACACCGACGTCAGCGTAGCCGTGGTAAACGATGTCGGCACCGTCGATCGACGCGTTGACAGCCGGGAAGCGTTTCAGCGCTTCGGTGGCAGCCTTGACGAAGAACGACATGAAGCCCAGGCGCACACCGTTATGGCTCTTCTCAAAGAGATCCTTGTACTTCGAACGCAACGCCATGACTTCGGTCATGTCGACTTCGTTGAAAGTGGTCAGCATTGCCATGTTCGATTGAGCTTCAACCAGACGCTTGGCAACGGTGGCCCGCACGCGGGTCATCGGTACGCGCTTCTCGATGCGATCGCCGGCAGCGAACACTGGAGCAGCAGCGGCAGGCGCAGCAGCCTTGGCAGGCGCGGCAGCCGGAGCGGCTTTCTTGGCGGCAACAGCTGCTACCACGTCTTCCTTGGTCACACGACCGCCTTTGCCAGTGCCGGCAACGGAAGCGATGTTGATGCCGTTTTCTTCAGCCAGCTTGCGAGCAGCCGGTGCAGCAACAGGATCGTCTTCGCCCGCTTCGGCAGGAGCAGCGGCAGCGGCAGCAGGTGCAGCAGCGGCGGCTGGAGCGGCAGCAGCACTGCCCTCACCGATGGAGCCCAGAACTTCGTCGGACAGAACGGTGTCGCCTTCGTTCTTGACGATAGCGCCCAGCACGCCGTCAGCGGTAGCCAACACTTCCAGTACGACTTTGTCAGTTTCGATGTCGACGATCAGTTCGTCACGCTTGACGGCGTCGCCCGGTTTTTTGTGCCAGGTGGCAACGGTGCCATCGGCAACCGATTCCGGGAAAGTGGGGGCTTTGATTTCGATAGCCATTATCTGTGGGTCCTTAAATTCGGTTTCAGGTGCGCGAAGGCGTTAAACAGTAAAGGCGTCTTGCAGCAGTTGTTCCTGCTGCTCAGCGTGCATCGATGCATAACCACAAGCAGGTGCAGCAGAAGCATCACGGCCCGCGTACTCGAGTACGAGAGACTTGTCGTGATTGCCAACGATGCGGCGCATGTGGTGTTGGCTGCAGTACCAGGCCCCCTGGTTCATCGGCTCTTCCTGACACCAAACGATATGTTTGAGGTTGGTGTACGGAGCCAGGACTTCGTTCAAGTCGTCCTCAGGGAATGGGTACAGCTGCTCGATACGCACGATGGCGATGTCATCACGACCTTCGGCACGGCGTTTTTCCAGCAGGTCGTAGTAGACCTTGCCGCTACACAGAACAACGCGCTCGACCTTTTTCGGGTCCAGGGCATCGATTTCCGGGATAACGGTCTGGAACGAACCTTCGGCCAGATCTTCCAGAGTCGAGATGGCCAGTTTGTGACGCAGCAGCGACTTCGGAGTCAGAACGATCAACGGCTTGCGCAGCGGGCGAATCACCTGACGACGCAGCAAGTGGTAGATCTGAGCCGGCGTAGTCGGAACGGCGACCTGAATATTGTGCTCGGCGCACAGCTGCAGGTAACGCTCCAGACGAGCCGAAGAGTGCTCTGGACCCTGACCTTCATAACCGTGCGGCAGCAGCATGGTCAGACCGCAGAGACGACCCCACTTGTGCTCGCCACTGGTGATGAACTGGTCGATAACCACTTGGGCACCGTTGGCGAAGTCGCCGAACTGGGCTTCCCAGATCACCAGCGCCTCAGGCGTGGTGGTCGAGTAACCGTATTCGAACGCCAGCACGGCTTCTTCGGACAGGAACGAATCGTACAGGTCGAAACGTGGCTGGCCCTTGTACAGGTTTTGCAGCGGGACGTAGGTACCCGCGTCTTTCTGGTTGTGCAAGACAGCGTGACGGTGCGAGAACGTACCGCGACCGATGTCCTGACCCGTCATGCGAATCGGGTGACCTTCGAACGCCAGGGTCGCGTACGCCATGGTTTCGGCGTAACCCCAGTTGATCGGCAGGCCGCCGGCTTGCATTTTCTGACGGTCTTCGTAGATTTTCGAGACTTGGCGCTGAACCACGAAGCCTTCTGGAATTTCCAGCAGCTTGGCGGACAGTTCCTGCAAGGTTTTCAGATCGAAGCGAGTGTCGTGACGCGCGGTCCAGGCGTGGCCCAGATACGGACGCCAGTCCACGAACAACTCTTTGTTCGGCTCTTTGACCAGGCTTTTTACAACATGCAGACCGTTGTCCAGCGCATTGCGGTATTCGTCGACTTTCGCCTGAACACGTTCTGCGTCCAGCACACCGCCCTGGGTCAGACGATCGGCATACAGCTCACGGGTGGTGCGCTGTTTGGTGATCTGCTGATACATGATTGGCTGGGTGCCGCTAGGCTCGTCGGCCTCGTTGTGGCCGCGACGACGGTAGCAGACCAGGTCGATCACCACGTCACGCTTGAACTGCATGCGGTAGTCGATGGCCAGCTGGGTCACGAACAACACGGCTTCCGGATCATCACCATTTACATGGAGGATCGGCGCCTGGATCATCTTCGCAACGTCGGTCGCGTACTCGGTGGAGCGCGAGTCCAGCGGGTTGCTGATGGTGAAACCGACCTGGTTGTTGATCACGATGTGCACGGTGCCGCCGGTCTTGAAACCGCGGGTCTGCGACATCTGGAAGGTTTCCATCACCACACCCTGACCGGCGAATGCCGCGTCACCGTGGATGGAGATCGGCAGAACCTTCTCGCCGGTAGGGTCGTTACGACGATCCTGACGGGCGCGAACCGAACCCTCGACCACCGGGGAAACGATTTCCAGGTGAGAAGGGTTGAACGCCATGGCCAGGTGAACTTCACCGCCGGTGGTCATCACGTTGGACGAGAAGCCCTGGTGATATTTAACGTCACCGGACCCCAGCTCGACCTTCTTCTTGCCTTCGAACTCGTCGAACAGCTCGCGCGGGTTCTTGCCGAAGGTATTGACCAGTACGTTCAGACGACCACGGTGGGCCATGCCGATCACGATTTCCTTGGTGCCGTAGGAACCGGAACGCTGGATCAGCTCGTCGAGCATCGGAATCAGGCTCTCGCCGCCTTCCAGACCGAAACGCTTGGTACCCGGGTATTTGGTCCCGAGGTATTTTTCCAGGCCTTCGCCGGCGGTGACGCGCTCAAGCAGGTGGCTCTTGATGTCGACGGAGTACGTCGGACGGCCGCGCACGCTTTCCAGACGCTGCTGGAACCACTGGCGCTGCTCGGAATCGGTGATATGCGTAAATTCAGCGCCGATGGTGCGGCAATATGTCTGCTGCAACGCTTCGTGAATTTCGCGTAGGCTCGCCTCCTCTTTGCCGATGAACAGGTCGCCGGCACGGAAGGTCGTATCAAGATCGGCATTGGTCAAGCCGTAATGATTGATTGACAGGTCTGCAGGTGCAGGACGCTGCCACAGCCCCAGCGGGTCAAGCTGGGCTGCCTGGTGGCCACGCATACGGTAGGCCTGGATCAATCGCAGCACTTCAACTTGCTTCTTCTCGTGCTCACTGCTCACGCTGCCGGCGGAAACCGGTTGGGCGCGGCGCTGGTTCTTTGCCAGCAAGACGAAATGATCGCGAATTGTGGAGTGCGAAACATCGGTGGCAGTGTTGCCATCAGCAGGCAACTTCTGGAAGTAGGTGCGCCACTCTTCTGGCACAGCGTTAGGGTCGTGCAGGTAGAGCTCGTAGAGCTCTTCCACATAGGCAGCGTTACTACCGGATAGGTAGGCGCTGTTCCACATGCGCTGCATCACGCTTTCTTGCATGCTTGGTCACCCTCGGTTAGGGGAACACCACCGGCGTCGACACCGAGAAAACTTGCAGAAGTCCGAATGCAGCGACTAAAACAAGCCACTTAGGATCACGCTGATAGTCCGGGTACCAGCCCGGATGCCCCTGCTTGTCTCATTTCTTCAAAATAAGAGCCGCAGCCTTATAAGCTGCTGCTCAGGTTAAAACTACGGCGCCGGTTGAAGCCTGCGCCGTAGCATCTACGGGTACAGCGGTCCTACGGGTACAGCAGCTGAATCACACGCCGCTTTGCAGCAGCATGTTACGAATGTGACCGATGGCCTTAGTCGGGTTCAGGCCTTTCGGACAAACGTTGACGCAGTTCATGATGCCCCGGCAGCGGAATACGCTGAACGGGTCATCCAGCGAAGCCAGACGCTCGGATGTCTTGTTGTCGCGGCTGTCTGCCAGGAAGCGATAGGCTTGCAGCAGAGCAGCCGGACCCAGGAACTTGTCCGGGTTCCACCAGAAGGACGGGCACGAAGTCGAGCAGCAAGCGCACAGGATGCACTCGTACAGACCATCGAGCTTTTCACGCTCTTCAGGAGACTGCAGACGCTCGATGGCCGGAGCCGGCGTGTCGTTCTGCAGGTATGGCTTAACCTTTTCGTATTGCTTGTAGAAGATGCTCATATCGACGACCAGGTCACGGATAACCGGCAAACCTGGCAACGGACGAACGATCAGCTTGTTACGTTTTACGACGGCAGACAGCGGCGTGATGCATGCCAGACCGTTCTTGCCGTTGATGTTCATGCCGTCGGAACCGCAAACACCTTCACGGCAAGAGCGACGATAGGAAAAACCTTCGTCCTGCTCTTTGATCAGGGCCAGCACGTCCAGCACCATCAGGTCTTTACCACCGGTATCAACCTGGAATTCCTGCATGAACGGCGCAGCGTCCTGATCAGGGTTGTAACGATAAACACTGACTTGCAACATGGCGGCCACCCTTAATAAGTCCGAATCTTAGGTTCAAAAGTCGGAACAGTCTTCGGCGAGAAGTTCACAGCACGCTTGGTCACGCGCTTGTCACCCGGGAAGTACAGGGTGTGGCACAGCCAGTTTTCGTCGTCACGGTCTTCGAAGTCTTCACGGGCGTGAGCACCGCGGGACTCTTTGCGCACCTCTGCAGCGATGGCAGTGGCTTCGGCCACTTCCAGCAGGTTCTGCAGTTCCAGCGCTTCGATACGCGCGGTGTTGAACGCCTGGCTCTTGTCGTTGATCTTGACGTTGGCGATACGGCCACGCAGATCAGCCAGCTGAGCAATACCCTTCTGCATGTATTCGCCGGTGCGGAACACACCGAAGTAGTTCTGCATGCAGTTTTGCAGTTCGCGACGCAGGGTTGCCACGTCTTCACCTTCGGTACGCTCGTTCAAAGCGGACAGACGTGCCAGGGCCGCGGTGATGTCAGCGTCGGTGGCCTCATCGTATTCGATACCGTCGGTCAGCGCTTTTTCCAGGTGCAGGCCGGCAGCGCGGCCGAATACCACCAGGTCGAGCAGCGAGTTGCCGCCCAGACGGTTGGCGCCGTGAACCGATACGCACGCCACTTCACCCACTGCGAACAGGCCAGGGATGATTTCGTCTACGCCTTCGTCGTTCTGGGTGATTGCCTGACCGTGAATGTTGGTCGGAACGCCGCCCATCATATAGTGGCAGGTCGGAACAACCGGAACCGGAGCAACAACAGGGTCAACGTGTGCGAAAGTCTTGGACAGTTCGCAGATGCCTGGCAGACGGCTGTGCAGCACTTCCTCGCCCAGGTGGTCGAGTTTGAGCATTACGTGGTCGCCATTCGGACCGCAACCGTTACCGGCAATGATTTCTTTAACCATCGAACGGGCAACAACGTCACGACCGGCAAGGTCTTTGGCGTTCGGAGCATAGCGCTCCATGAAACGCTCGCCGTGCTTGTTGATCAGGTAACCACCTTCACCACGGCAACCTTCAGTAACCAGAACACCGGCGCCGGCGATGCCGGTCGGGTGGAACTGCCACATTTCGATATCTTGTACCGGTACGCCGGCACGCAGCGCCATACCAACGCCGTCACCGGTGTTGATCAGGGCGTTGGTGGTCGAAGCGTAGATACGACCTGCACCGCCGGTGGCCAATACAGTGGCCTTGGCACGGATGTAGGTGGTTTCACCGGTTTCGATGCAGATGGCAATCACGCCGACGAATGCGCCTTCCTGGTTTTTCACCAGATCAACAGCGTAGTACTCGTTCAGGAACGTGGTGCCAGCTTTCAGGTTGCCCTGATAAAGGGTGTGCAGCAGCGCGTGACCGGTACGGTCGGAAGCGGCGCAGGTACGGGCGGCCTGGCCACCTTTACCGTAGTCCTTGGACTGACCACCGAACGGACGCTGATAGATACGACCTTGTTCGGTACGCGAGAACGGCATACCCATATGGTCCAACTCGTATACGGCGGCAGGACCTTCCTGACACATGTATTCGATAGCGTCCTGGTCACCGATATAGTCGGAACCCTTGACGGTATCGTACATGTGCCAGCGCCAGTCATCGTTCGGATCGGCAGACGCAATGGCGCAAGTGATGCCGCCCTGGGCCGACACGGTGTGCGAACGAGTCGGGAAAACCTTGGTGATCACGGCAGTCTTGTGACCACCCTGTGCCAGTTGCAGCGCTGCGCGCATGCCGGCACCGCCACCACCAATAATGATGGCGTCGAAAGAAATCGTTGGAATGTTAGCCATGGATCAGATACCCCAGAGAATCTGCACACCCCAGACGAAGTAAGCGAACATCGCAACGCCGCATACTGCCTGGAAAAGGAAACGTACTGCAGTCGCGGACTTGCCCAGCGCCATCGGCGTCAGGTAGTCAGTCGCGATGGTCCACATGCCGACCCAGGCGTGAGCGCCCAGGGCCACAAGGGCCAGCAGACTGAAGATACGCATCCAGTTGCTTGCGAACAGTTCGTGCCATTGGGTGTAGCCAATGCCAGGATTCGCAACGAGGTATCCGATCAGGAAGATGAAATAAGCCGCGAGAACGACCGCAGACACACGCTGTGCCATCCAGTCATAGAGGCCCGAACGCGACAGGTTCGTAACGCTGGTTACCATATCCAAACTCCCGCCAGAACGATCAACACCGCAGACACGGCGATAATGATTTGCGAGCCCAGCTTGCCGCCTTCCAGCGTCTCACCGATGCCCATATCCATAATCAAGTGGCGCACACCGGCTACCAGGTGATACAGAAGAGCGGACAGGAGGCCCCATGCTACGAACTTGGCCAGCGGACTGGTCAAGCATGCCTTCACGTCGGCAAAACCTTCCTCGGAACCCAGAGACTTGCCCAATGCATACAGCATGAAGCCAAGGCCCAGGAAGAGGATGATGCCGGAAACACGGTGAAGAAACGACGTAACGCCGGTGATGGGGAGTTTGATGGTCCTTAGGTCTAGGTTTACAGGTCGTTGGCTTTTCACGGCTTTTTTTCACACTGAAGAGCCCCTAACAATCAGGGCAAAGTTGTTGGGGAGTGCACTGGTCAGGTAACCACCACCCAGGGATGCGACCCCCAATAAAGCAGGCCCAAAAGCCCCTGGCGGTCGGTGGCCGAGTATAGACAGTTAGGCTACTAATGACAACGCGTTCGCCTTCCCCTAATAGCTGATTGCACAAGTGAGATAAAAGGCGTAAATGGCAGGCAATTTCGAGGAAAAAGTCCGGTTAAAGCCTTCTGGAGCAAGACTTTAGGCAAATTGACATTCGAATTTATCTCACTATAGTGGTGCGGGCCCTGCGTGGGGGGTCTGTCTGATGATTTCAAGCATAAATAGGAGGCCACATGGCTGACAAAAAAGCGCAGTTGATCATCGAGGGCGCAGCCCCCGTCGAGCTGCCCATTTTAACCGGCACCGTTGGTCCCGATGTTATCGACGTTCGGGGCCTGACGGCCACGGGCCGTTTCACCTTTGACCCTGGTTTCATGTCGACTGCCTCGTGCGAGTCGAAGATCACCTACATCGACGGCGACAACGGCATTCTGCTGCACCGCGGCTACCCGATCGAACAGCTGGCTGAAAAGTCGGACTACCTGGAAACCTGCTATCTGCTGCTCAACGGCGAATTGCCGACCGCAGAACAGAAGGCCCAGTTCGTAGGCACCGTGAAGAACCACACCATGGTTCACGAGCAATTGAAGACCTTCTTCAACGGCTTCCGTCGCGACGCCCACCCGATGGCCGTCATGTGCGGCGTAGTTGGCGCCCTCTCGGCCTTCTACCACGACTCCCTCGACATCAATAACCCGCAGCATCGCGAAATCTCCGCGATCCGCCTGGTTGCCAAGATGCCGACCCTGGCCGCAATGGTTTACAAGTACTCCATGGGCCAACCCATGATGTACCCGCGCAACGACCTGTCGTACGCGGAAAACTTCCTGCACATGATGTTCAACACCCCGTGCGAGATCAAACCGATCAGCCCGGTACTCGCCAAGGCCATGGACCGGATCTTCATCCTCCATGCCGACCACGAGCAGAACGCATCGACTTCTACCGTACGTCTGGCCGGTTCGTCGGGTGCCAACCCGTTCGCCTGTATCGCCGCCGGTATCGCTGCACTGTGGGGCCCTGCCCACGGCGGTGCGAACGAAGCCGTTCTGACCATGCTTGACGAGATTGGCGATGTTTCGAACATCGACAAGTACATCGCCAAGGCCAAGGACAAGAACGATCCGTTCAAATTGATGGGCTTCGGTCACCGGGTTTACAAAAACCGCGACCCACGCGCCACCGTCATGAAGCAAACCTGCGACGAAGTACTGAAAGAGCTGGGCATCACCAACGATCCGCAACTCGAACTGGCCATGCGCCTGGAAGAGATCGCCCTGACCGATCCGTACTTCATCGAGCGTTCGCTGTACCCGAACGTCGACTTTTACTCGGGGATTATCCTCAAGGCGATCGGCATTCCGACCAGCATGTTCACCGTGATCTTCGCGCTGGCGCGGACCGTCGGCTGGATTTCCCACTGGAAAGAAATGCTCTCCAGCCCGTACAAGATCGGCCGCCCGCGCCAGTTGTACACCGGCTACGAGTCGCGTGATATCACCAAGCTGGAAGACCGCGAATAAGACCTGTCTTGCGATAATGTCTTGAGCTGTACCGGGAACGGCCTCTATTGGATAGGGGCCGTTTTTGTTTGTGCCTGACGTTGAATGACGCGGCGGCCTGAGGGCCGACCGGGCTCTATGGTTGTGTCCATATCCGTTTCTTCGGTTGCGCCGGCTGGCGGTTCCGCTCTTACAGCGGGTCACTTTCGAAAAGCGCGAAAGTAACCAAAGCGCTTCTGCCCCTGTCGTTCGGTGCCTCGCCTAGGCTCGGCATACCCTCGCTCCGGTCCTGCTCCGTGGGCCCGCCGCCATCGGCCATCCATGGCCGGGGGCGGCTAACCCGGCATCCATGCCGGGTTGCCCACTGCGCAGAACCTCCACTCGGCCTCTCGAGGGGGCGGTGCGTCAACATCAAAAGCTGCAGGCGAGCTAACGCTCGGCCTGTTGAGTGGTGAAAAGCAGAGCGGATATGCTCTGATTTTGGATGTGCTCTGATTTTTTGTGGGAGCTGGCTTGTCGGGTCGCCGCATCGCTGCGATGGCGCCTGTCAGCCGACCAATTTTCCCCGGATGTACCCAGTCCAACTGTGGGAGCGGGCTTGCTCGCGAAGCTGTTGATCTTGCCGTTGCTTTGGCTTTGGCTTTTGATCTTGATCGTGATCTGTTGCCCCTTTCCCAGAGGCCGAACGCAGGTATTGCGCAGGGGGCACCGCGGCAAGGATGCCTCGGTAGCCGCCCCCGGCCATGGATGGCCGATGGCGGCGGGCCCCCGGAGCAATGCCTTCGTTATGGCATGCCGAGCCTAGGCGAGGCACCGAATGGAGGGGCAAAGCCTTTTGGTTCCTTTTCGGCGTTTGGAAAAGGGACTCGCTGTAAGAGCGAAACCGCCAGCCGGCGTTACCGCAGAAACGGATATGTACACCATCAAAGAGCACGGTCGGCTATCAGGCCGCCTTCGCGAGCAAGCCGAACAGAGTGCGATAACCGCCCAATAAAAAATGCCCCGATCTCTCGACCGGGGCATTCGTTTTAGCGCGGCTTATATATAGAAGCCTTAGTGCGAAACCGCCCCACTCGCCCCCAACCCGGTCTGCGAACGAACAAACTGCGGGAAGAACAGCGCCCGCTCGTTCACGCCCTCGGCGGACTTGTCAGTGATCGAGAAGAACCAGATCCCGACAAACGCAATGGCCATAGAGAACAGCGCCGGGTATTCATACGGGAAGATCGCCTTCTCGTGACCGAGGATCTGCACCCAGATGGTTGGCCCCAGCACCATCAAGCCAACAGCACTGACCAGACCCAGCCAGCCGCCGATCATCGCACCGCGAGTCGTCAGCTTCTTCCAGTACATCGAAAGCAGCAGCACCGGGAAGTTGCAGCTCGCCGCGATGGAGAACGCCAGGCCCACCATGAACGCGATGTTCTGCTTCTCGAACAGAATGCCCAGGCCGATCGCCAGCACCGCCAGAGCGATGGTGGTGATTTTAGAGACGCGGATCTCGTCCTTCTCGTTGGCCTTGCCCTTCTTGATCACACTGGCATACAGGTCATGAGACACCGCCGATGCGCCGGCCAGGGTCAGACCAGCTACCACCGCCAGGATGGTTGCGAACGCCACCGCCGAGATGAAGCCCAGGAAGATACTGCCCCCGACCGCGTTGGCCAGGTGCACCGCCGCCATGTTGTTGCCGCCCAATAGCGCGCCGGCCGCATCTTTGAAGGCCGGGTTGGTGCTGACCAGCAGGATCGCGCCGAAGCCGATGATGAAGGTCAGGATGTAGAAGTAGCCAATGAAGCCGGTTGCATACAGCACGCTTTTACGTGCTTCTTTAGCGTCGCTCACGGTGAAGAAGCGCATCAGGATGTGCGGCAGGCCAGCGGTACCGAACATCAGCGCCAGACCAAGGGAGAACGCCGAGATCGGATCTTTCACCAAGCCGCCCGGGCTCATGATCGCTTCACCTTTAGGGTGAACCTTGATCGCCTCGGAGAACAGCGCGTTGAAGTCGAAGTTGACGTGTTTCATTACCATCAGCGCCATGAACGAGGCACCGGACAGCAACAGCACCGCCTTGATGATCTGCACCCAGGTAGTCGCCAGCATGCCGCCGAACAGCACGTACAGGCACATCAGGATACCGACCAGGATCACCGCAACGTGATAGTCGAGACCGAACAGCAGCTGAATCAGTTTGCCGGCACCCACCATTTGCGCGATCAGGTAGAACGCCACCACCACCAGCGAACCGCAAGCGGACAGCGAGCGAATCTGGGTTTGCCCCAGGCGGTAGGACGCCACGTCGGCAAAGGTGTACTTGCCCAGGTTGCGCAGGCGCTCGGCGATCAGGAACAGAATGATCGGCCAGCCCACCAGGAAGCCGATCGAGTAGATCAGGCCGTCGTAGCCCGAGGTGAACACCAGGGCGGAAATACCCAGGAAGGACGCCGCGGACATGTAGTCACCGGCAATCGCCAGACCGTTCTGGAAACCGGTGATCTTGCCGCCCGCCGCATAGTAGTCGGCGGCCGAGTTGTTTTTCTTGGAAGCCCAGTAAGTGATATATAAAGTCGCGCCGACGAACGCCACGAACATCAGGATCGCCGCGACGTTCAGGGGTTGTTTGGTCACTGCACCGGTCAAGGCGTCAGCCGCCCAGGCGCCAGGTGCAAAAGCTGCGATGCTCAATAGAGCCATTAGACGCCGGATCATTGCTGAGCCTCCTTGAGAATCGCATTGTTCAAGTCGTCGAATTCGCCATTGGCGCGTCGCACGTAGATGCCCGTCAGGATAAAGGCCGAAACGATCAGCCCGACTCCGATCGGAATGCCCCAGGTAATCGAAGACTCGGGGCTGATTTTCGCGCCCAGAATATGCGGCCCGTAAGCAATCAAAAGGATGAATCCGGAGTACAGCCCAAGCATGATCGCTGAAAGAATCCAGGCGAATCGTTCTCTCTTGCTGACCAGCTCTTTGAAGCGCGAGCTGTTTTGAATCGAGAGGTAAATGCTGTCGTTCATTGTTTTTATCCTCGCAGCACAGATTTAGTTGGAACGGTATCCACTCTATGCGGCTGCCGGACAGGTTCCAGACGACCTTAGTATTAGAACGACATGACAGAGTCGCCATTTTTCAGCATGCATTAAACATATAAAAAAGCAAAAGGCCCCTTGGCATATATGCCAAGGGGCCTTGAGAGATACTGACTAGACGCTTCAGGTCAAATCATTTGGTCCAGTCGGCAACGCGGTCCGGGTGTTTGGCAATCCAGTCTTTCGCTGCGGCTTCAGGCTTGGCGCCCTCCTGAATAGCCAACATGACCTCGCCGATTTCGTCTTTCGACGCCCACTGGAAGTTCTTCAGGAACTTCGCAACTTCAGGTGCTTTGGCATCCAGGCCTTTGCTACCGATGCTGTTCACGGTTTCAGCCGCGCCATAAACGCCTTTCGGGTCGTCCAGGAAGCGCAGTTTCCACTTGGCGAACATCCAGTGCGGCACCCAACCGGTGACGGCAATGGATTCGTTTTTCTTCTCGGCACGGGTCAGCTCGGCAATCATACCGGCGCCGGAACTGGCCTTGAGGGTGTAGCCGTCCAGGCCATAGTCCTTGATCGCCTGCTCGGACTTGAGCATCACGCCTGAACCGGCGTCGATGCCGACGATACGGTTTTTGAAGCTGTCGTCGGTTTTCAGATCGGCAATAGACTTGGCCTTGACGTACTCCGGCACGATCAGGCCGATTTTCGCATCCTTGAAGTTCGGGCCGTAATCGACGACCTGATCCTTGTTCTTGGTCCAGTATTCACCGTGGGTCACGGGCAGCCACGCCGACAGCATGGCGTCGAGTTTGCCAGTGGCCACACCCTGCCACATGATCCCGGTGGCAACCGCTTGCAGCTTCACGTCATAACCGAGTTTCTGCCTGATCACTTCTGCGGCCACGTTGGTCGTGGCGACGCTGTCCGACCAGCCGTCTACATAACCGATCGTCACTGCCTTGCCTTCAGCACTGGCCACTGTAGAACTGATCGCCAGCACCAAAGCGGCACCTGCGCCCAAGAGTCGTCGCATCTTCATCGTTACTTCCCCGAAAGTGCTGCGCTCGACGGATGCCGAGCCGCTCAACGTATTGTTATGGTGCACAGCGCCCCCATCACGCCTCACTGCAAACTCGTTCAAACATCAGCGGAGTACTGACGATTGGATGATCAACCTGACGCCCACGATGACCTGCTCTGCCAGCGACCTCAAGGCATCGAGAAACGACATCAGAAGGCCATTAATTGCAACCGTCGCAACTCCATCCGCCACCCCGCCCGAACTTTGCATGTCAAAATTATGCAGGCCACCAAGCGCGGGACAAATGCAGGTAACATGCGCGGCTTTGTTCCCAGACGGCCTGACCATGCCCGTGACATCCCGCTTTCCTTTTTTTGCTTATTTATTCGCCTGCCTGCTGGGGCTTTTTGCCCTCGGTGGCTTCTGGTATGGACTCGGCAAACCGGTGATCCTGCCGGACGTGGCCAGCGCGACGCACAAGCTGCAATGCGCCTCCTACACCCCGTTCGATAAAGACCAATCGCCGTTCGATGTGCCGTTCAAACTGCGCCCCGAGCGCATGGACGCCGACCTCGCACTACTGGCAACCCGCTTCGAATGCATCCGCACTTATTCCATGACCGGCCTCGAGGCCCTGCCCGACCTGGCACGCAAGCACGGCTTGAAGCTGATGATCGGCGCCTGGGTCAACAGCAACCCGGTGGACACCGCCAAGGAGGTCGACCTGCTGATCGCCTCGGCCAATGCCAACGCCGATGTCGTGACCTCAGTGATCGTAGGTAACGAAACCCTGCTGCGCAAGGAAGTCACCGGCGCACAGTTGGCAACGCTGATTAACAAGGTCAAAAGTCAGGTCAAACAACCGGTGACCTACGCCGACGTCTGGGAATTCTGGCTCAAGCACCCGGAAATCGCCCCGGCAGTAGACTTCCTGACCATCCATTTGCTGCCGTACTGGGAAGACGATCCGTCGAACATCGACGCCGCGCTGCAGCATGTGGCCGAAGTGCGTCAGGTGTTCGGCAACAAATTTGCGCCCAAAGACGTGATGATTGGCGAGACCGGCTGGCCGAGCGAAGGCCGTCAGCGCGAAACCGCCCTGCCGAGCCGGGTCAATGAAGCCAAGTTCATTCGCAGCTTTGTGATCATGGCCGAGCAGCAAGGCTGGCATTACAACCTGATCGAGGCTTTCGACCAGCCCTGGAAACGCGCCAGCGAAGGTGCGGTCGGAGGTTATTGGGGACTGTTCGACGCCGATCGCCAAGATAAGGGCGTACTCGCCGGACCAGTCTCGAACGTACCGTACTGGTCGCAATGGCTGGCGGTGGGTGGCTTGATCTTCATCGGCACGCTGATTCTCGGCGGTCGCGTTCGCAGTACCCGCGCGGCGTTGGTTCTGCCACTGCTCGGTGCGTTGGCGGCCTGTTCGATTGGCGCCTGGGGCGATCTGGCCCGTGTCACCACCCGGTTTGCCAGTGAATGGCTGTGGGTCGCCTTGCTGACAGGGTTGAATCTGTTGGTGCTGGCGCATGCCGCGCTGACCTTGAGCGCTCGCACCGGCTGGCGTGAACGCGCCTTCAATGCACTGGAACGTCGCGCCGGCTGGTGGCTGGCAGCGGCAGGTTTTGCCGCAGCGGTGATGATGCTGGAGCTGGTGTTCGACCCGCGTTATCGCAGCTTCCCGAGTGTCGCGTTCATCCTGCCGGCGCTGGTGTACCTGTGCCGTCCGGTGAACGTACCGCGTCGGGAAATCGCCGTGCTGACCTTCATTATCGGTGCCGGTATTGCGCCGCAACTGTATCAAGAAGGTTTGCAAAACCAGCAGGCCTGGGGTTGGGCGCTGGTGAGTGTGTTGATGGTGGCAGCGTTGTGGCGCAGCTTGCGGGTTCGCAAGGGCTGATTTTCAGCGCGCCTGCTGGCCTCTTCGCGAGCAAGCCCGCTCCCACATTCGATCGCATCTAACATGAGAATGCGGTCAACTGTGGGAGCGGGCTTGCTCGCGAAGGCTGACTATCAGGCGCTGCGAGAAGCCCGGACCAGACGCAAAGCAGCAATCACCACCGCAAACACCGCCAACGTCGTGTTGTACAACGCCAGCGCCGGAAACCCGAATACCAGCGCCAGCACCGCCAACCACCACCCCGCTCGCCCCGGCAGCACAAAACCGATAACGGCTGCGGCCAATGCCGTCCAGCCCAGCACCTTGAAATGAATCATCAGGCCCAGGTTCGAACGAATCTGGCATTCCCAACGACTGGCCTCATCAACGCAAATGCCGACCCATTGAGCGTCCTCCATGAAGCCATAACGCGCGCCATAACTGGCGGCCAGCCATAACGGCAGAAGAACGAGCAACAGGATCACGGGCAGACGGCGGGACATGCAACACTCCAATAAACGAAATCGGCGGCCAGCTTAATCCCCCGCCCGCGGTAAGCAAGTGACATCAACAGATAACTGTTCATGAAATAGCTGCAAAGTGTATCGTCCAGCTACCGTTGCTCCGAAATCAGGCCTGTTTGGTGTCCATCATGGCACTTTGGCGCAAATCCTGTGGTCATAGCCTGCGAACTTCACCCGGCACCTTCCTCTAAGGGATCTAGTCATGCTCCGTTCCTTGCGCTGCGCCGCCCTGTTTGGCGGCTTGTTTTTAAGTGCGTCCGCACTGGCGGCCGACATTGATGCCGCCAGTTACGGCTACCCCCTGACCAACCCGTTCGAGGCGACCATCGCCACGACACCGCCGGAGTTACGCCCGGAATTACCGCTGGACGACGACATCAATCAGGAAGATCGCAGCGTCACGATGCGCCCCGAGCGTGAATTCAGCCTGCCGGACAACTTCTGGCCGGTGAAGCAACTCACCTACCGCATCGCCACGCAAGATCAAGCGGCACCGTTGATCTTCCTGATTTCCGGCACCGGTGCACGCTATGACAGCACCCTCAACGAGTACCTGAAAAAGCTCTATTACAAAGCGGGCTATCACGTGGTGCAGCTGTCGTCGCCGACCAGCTTCGACTTCATGACCGCTGCTTCGCGTTTCGCTACCCCCGGTGTGACCAAGGAAGATGCCGAAGACATGTACCGCGTGATGCAGGCCGTGCGGGCGCAAAACCCGAAACTGCCGGTCACCGACTATTACCTGAGTGGCTATAGCCTCGGTGCCCTGGATGCAGCCTTTGTGGCGCACCTGGATGAAACCCGTCGCAGCTTCAATTTCAAGAAAGTCTTGCTGCTCAACCCGCCGGTCAACCTTTACACCTCGATCACCAACCTGGACAAGCTGGTACAAACAGAGGTGAAAGGCATCAACAACAGCACCACCTTCTATGAGCTGGTGCTGGACAAACTGACCCGCTACTTCCAGCAGAAAGGCTACATCGACCTCAACGATGCCCTGCTCTATGACTTCCAGCAGTCCAAGCAGCACTTGAGCAACGAGCAGATGGCCATGCTGATCGGCACTTCGTTCCGTTTCTCGGCGGCCGACATCGCCTTCACCTCAGACCTGATCAACCGCCGTGGCCTGATCACACCACCGAAATACCCGATCACCGAAGGCACCACCCTCACGCCGTTCCTCAAACGTGCGCTGCAATGCGACTTCGACTGCTACCTGACCGAACAGGTCATTCCGATGTGGCGCGCCCGCACCGATGGCGGCAGCCTGCTGCAACTGATCGATCAGGTCAGCCTGTATGCACTCAAGGATTATCTGCATGACAGTCCGAAAATCGCCGTCATGCACAATGCCGATGATGTGATCCTCGGCCCTGGCGACCTGGGGTTTCTGCGCCGGACCTTCGGCGACCGTTTGACTGTTTATCCATTGGGCGGCCATTGCGGCAACCTCAACTATCGCGTCAACAGTGACGCAATGCTGGAGTTTTTCCGTGGCTAAATACCCCCTGCTGATCGCAGCGTTACTCTGTGCAGGCGTGGCCAACGCCGACAACAGCAAAGCCAATGCACCTGTGGTGGTCGATAGTGACGGCTTCAAGGAACCGCTGAGCAAACTCAAGTTCAACCCGGGGCTGGATCAGCGCGAGTTCGAACGCTCGACGCTCAACGCGCTGAACGTCTATGACCCGCTGGAAGAGTGGAACCGCCGCGTCTACCACTTCAACTACCGTTTCGACCAATGGGTGTTCCTGCCCGTGGTCAATGGCTATCGCTACATCACCCCAAGTTTCCTGCGCACCGGCGTCAGTAACTTCTTCAACAACGTCGGCGATGTACCGAACCTGGTGAACAGCCTGCTGCAATTCAAGGGTCAGCGCTCGATGGAAACCACCGCGCGCCTGCTGCTCAACACCACCATCGGTGTCGCCGGTCTGTGGGATCCAGCCACCTCCATGGGGCTGCCGCGCCAGAGCGAAGACTTTGGTCAGACATTGGGCTTCTACGGCGTACCAGGCGGCGCCTACTTCGTGCTGCCGATCCTCGGCCCGTCGAACCTGCGTGACACCGCAGGCCTGGTGGTGGATTACACCGGCGAATCGGCGATCAACTTCCTGAACGTGGCCGAAGTCAGCTCCAACCACCCGGAAGTCTGGGCACTGCGCGCCGTCGATAAGCGCTATCAGAACAGCTTCCGCTATGGTCAGCTGAATACGCCGTTCGAATATGAAAAAGTGCGTTACGTGTACACCGAGTCGCGCAAGCTGCAGGTTGCCGAGTAATTCCGACGGCAACAAAAAAGGCCATTCGATTTGCGTCGAATGGCCTTTTTTATGTGCGGCGTCTCAAACACCACCAATCAACTGTGGGAGCGAGCCTGCTCGCGATGAGGTCATCACATTCACCATCAATGTTGACCTGCTAGACCGCTATCGCGAGCAGGCTCGCTCCCACAGGTTCAGGCCTTTACCGTTTTCCAAACCTTGCTGACAGCCATCACCCCAACCAACACCGCCGCACCCGCCACAATCCCGGCCACCGCGTTCAGCAATGTCGGCACGATAAACCCGGCCCCACCAGCACCCGCGCTGACACTCTCGATCCAGTGATGAATCACCGGCACGCCGTGGGTCAGAATCCCGCCGCCGACCAAAAACATCGCCGCGGTGCCAATCACCGACAGGCTTTTCATCATGTACGGCGCCGCACGCAGAATCCCGCCGCCGATGCTTTTGGCCATCTGGCCGGGCTTCAGCGCCAGCCACTGACCGAGGTCGTCGAGTTTGACGATGCCGGCCACCAGGCCGTATACGCCGATGGTCATGACGATGGCGATGCCCGAGAGCACGATCACTTGCTGGGTCAGCGAAGCGTCTGCCACGGTGCCCAGGGTGATGGCGATAATTTCCGCCGAGAGGATGAAGTCGGTACGGATCGCACCTTTGATCTTGTCCTTCTCGAACGCCACCAGATCGACCGCCGGGTTGGCCACAGCCTCGACCAGTTCTGCGTGTTCAGCCTGATCTTCAGCTTTGCTGTGCAGGAATTTGTGCGCGAGTTTCTCGAAACCTTCGAAGCACAGGTAAGCGCCACCGACCATCAACAACGGCGTGACCAGCCACGGAATGAACGCACTGATGGCCAACGCCGACGGCACCAGGATCAGCTTGTTGAGGAACGAGCCCTTGGCAACCGCCCACACCACAGGGATTTCCCGCTCGGCACGCACGCCGGAAACCTGCTGGGCGTTGAGCGCCAGATCGTCGCCAAGCACGCCGGCGGTTTTCTTCGCGGCCATTTTGGTCATCAACGCCACATCGTCCAGTACGGTGGCGATGTCGTCGATCAGCACCAGCAAACTGCTTCCTGCCATGAATCAGGTTTCCTTCTTGAATGAATGGTGCGCAGCATAGCGCGACCCGAGGCCAGACGGGGCATTCTTGAGCGCCGCGCGAGGCCGGTGCTACCATGCGCAACCGCCAGAACAGGCAAGGAACTCCTTGGTTTATGAGCACCATCCGCGAGCGCAACAAAGAACTGATCCTGCGTGCCGCCAGTGAAGAATTTGCCGACAAGGGCTTCGCTGCGACCAAAACCAGTGACATCGCGGCCAAGGCCGGGCTGCCCAAGCCTAACGTCTACTACTACTTCAAATCCAAGGAAAATCTCTACCGCGAGGTCCTGGAAAGCATTATCGAGCCGATCCTGCAGGCCTCGACGCCGTTCAACGCCGACGGCGTGCCCAGCGAAGTACTGAGCGGCTACATTCGCTCGAAAATCCGCATCTCCCGTGACCTGCCCTTCGCCTCCAAGGTGTTCGCCAGCGAAATCATGCACGGCGCCCCGCACCTGAGCCCCGACCTGGTCGAGCAGCTCAACGGCCAGGCCAGGCACAACATCGACTGCATCCAGACCTGGATCGACCGCGGCCAGATCGCCCCGATCGACCCCAACCACCTGATGTTCAGCATCTGGGCCGCCACCCAGACCTACGCCGACTTCGACTGGCAGATCTCTGCGGTTACCGGTAAAGCCAAACTGGATGAGGCCGACTATGAAGCGGCGGCGCAGACGATTATCCGGTTGGTGCTTAAGGGGTGTGAGCTGGACCGGTAGACCGCGGTGCGGCCTTCGCGAGCAAGCCCGCTCCCACATTGGATCTACTGCGTACACAAAATCGGTGAACCAACCGAGATCAACTGTGGGAGATTCTATGGTTGAAGGGAAGCCCTCAACCAGCTTTGGGTTGATATTCGCTCTGTCCTTTCAGTAGAGCGAATACGATCCGAGCAAGCTTGCGAGCCAGTATCACCAGCGCCTGAGTGGTGCTGAAACCTCGAGCTCTTTGCTCTTCATAAAAGCCTTTCCAGGCTGGCGTACGGCTGGCCGACATAGCTGCATTGTGCAGAAGCCGGCGAGCTTCCGGGTCACCTCGCTTGGTCAAGCTCCGGCGCCCGTCTTTTTGCCCTGACTTCGCCACCCGCAAATCCATTCCCAGAAAGGCAATAAAGGCATCTGCGTTTCTGAAGTCGCCCCGCTGAAACGCCGTGAGCAAGCGGGCTCCGGTCAGAAATCCAATGCCTTCAACTTTCAGGCAACGCTTCAACTGACCGAGCAAACCGGCTTCTTTCAGATGATCATTAATCGTCTTTTCGACCAGCGTTTCAAGCTGCTGCATGGCTTTCACTTGCGCGGCGAAAGCAGATTTCAGCAGCGGTTCATTCGCCCAACTTTGCACCAGGCCGACCCGCGCCTGAACCAAGGCTGCGCGACGACGAAAAAGGCTCAAGAGCTGGCGGTACAGCGGTGATGGCGGGGTCCAAGGATGAAGATCATCACCTTCGTTCTTCAGATAGCGGGCGAGCAGTCTGGCATCCAACGCATCGGTTTTGGCGCGGATATTCACCCCTTTTCGGTAATGGCTGAGTTCATAGCCACCCACCATGTAAATCACGCAGCCAGCCTCATAGGCCAGATCGGCGAACTCCAGGTGATAGATATTGGTCGACTCAATGGCTACCGCGACTGTCCCCGACAAGGCTTTCAACCACTGCTTGATGGCAGCCTTGTTGTTGGGAATCTCTTCAAGCAGGTCAAGTTCGGCGTGATAGATCACCAGTTCGTTCTTGGCGACATCCACGCCTACGATTGGCTTTGTGACAGAAACCGGCATTGCCATTGGATTTCCTCCGGGATATGTTTTGAGCACTTGAAGGGCTCACCCAGAGGCGCAGGCTTGTTCCTATCGTCGGTCCTAGCCAGATGCATTCTTTATCGGCGCTTGGGTGAAAGGAGGAGGGGCGAAATCTCCCACGGATCTGTACTGCGTCAACAGTCAGAATCGGGCTTTGTCCCTCCTCCTCCCTTCAAGTCCTACCATACAAGCGGGCTTGCTCGCGAATGGGGCAACTCGGTTCCCTATCAAACCCAAATGGCATCCCACAACGGATAGTCACCCAACTTCTCAACCAGTCCCGCCCGCAATGGGTTGGCAACGACATACCGTGCCACTCTTACCAAACTCTCCTCTTGCCGCAGCGCATGATCATGAAAACTCTGCTGCCAAAGACTGCCTGTCCGTCCACTCGCCGAATTGATTGATCGAGTGCTCAAGGATTTCGCCTGGCACATCAACTGCCCCAGCGATCCCTTTTGCAATTGAACAAGCCAATGAAAATGATCGGGCATGACAACCCAGGCCAATGAATCGGCAAAACCCTCGCTCTGTGCTTGCTTGAATTGATGTACGACCATCCTGCCCAAGGTGTAATCCTTGAAAACAGGCTCCCGCCCAAGGGTATTGGCCGTCAGTAGGTAGATGCGGTTTTGCTCTGCATAGCGACCAATGCGCAGGCGATGTGATGCTGACAGTTCAGGCATTCCTTTGCCCCTTCATGGATGAAATCATGAAAAGGCTAGATCAGCGAATACCGGATAGTGGGGCAGACTTTTAGCTGGATGTGTCTGGAACATCGCCTTCGCGAGCAAGCCCGCTCCCACCGTTGATCTGCGGTGTTCACACAATTTGTGTCTACCGACGATCAGTGTGGGAGCGGGCTTGCTCGCGAAAGCGGTAGATCAGTCACCGAATAATCAAGCGGTCACCCCCGCATCCGCCCTCAACCCCTGCGCCTCGATCGCCCTGATCGCACACTGCTCATCAACATCAGACAAATCACCGCTGATGCCCACCGCCCCCAACACACTCCCATCCTGATCCCGAATCAACACGCCGCCCGGTACCGGGACGACGCTGCCTTGCCCCAGGCTATTCAGCGCGGCGAAGAAAGCCGGGCGTTGCTGGGCGTCTTGGGCCAGCAGGCGTGAGCCTTTGCCCAAGGCGATCGCGCCCCAGGCTTTGCCAATGGCGATCTGCGGGCGCAGCAGGCTCGCGCCGTCTTCGCGTTGCAGCGTTATCAAGTGCCCACCGGCGTCCAGCACGGCAACGGTCAAGGGCGCGGCAGAGATTGCACGACCTGCGGAGAGGGCCTGAGTGGCCAGATTGACTGCGACGTTCAAGGTTAAAGCGCTCATGGTGCCGTCCTCATTTTGTTATTGGGAAAGCCGTTGGATTGCTTTCTGTTGCGCAATCCGATGCAACAAATAGAACACAATGAATTATTTTTTTGTATACAATAATTTTCAAAAAGCGCCACATGCGACGAAAAGCCACAGTCCTTCGGGCTTCCGACGAATGAAACAGCTGCTTGAGAAAATGGATTGACCTGCGCCGTCCGCCGTGAATACACTCTGCGCAAAGCCACTTGTATACAATTACAAAACGTAAGAGGCACAAAACAATGAGCAAAATGAGAGCAATCGAAGCCGCCGTTCTGGTGATGCGCCGTGAAGGGGTTGATACCGCTTTTGGCATCCCCGGAGCCGCGATCAACCCGCTGTACTCCGCCTTGCAGAAGGTCGGTGGCATCGATCACGTCCTCGCTCGCCACGTTGAAGGCGCCTCGCACATGGCCGAGGGCTACACCCGCACCAAGGCCGGCAACATCGGCGTGTGCATCGGCACCTCCGGCCCGGCCGGTACCGACATGGTCACCGGGCTCTACAGCGCCTCGGCCGACTCGATCCCGATCCTGTGCATCACCGGCCAGGCCCCGCGGGCCCGGATGCACAAGGAAGACTTCCAGGCCGTCGATATCACCAGCATAGTCAAGCCGGTCACCAAGTGGTCGACCACCGTTATGGAACCGGGCCAGGTGCCTTACGCGTTCCAGAAAGCCTTCTATGAAATGCGCTCCGGCCGTCCAGGCCCGGTGCTGATCGACTTGCCGTTCGACGTGCAGATGGCTGAAATCGAATTCGACATCGACGCCTATGAACCGCTGCCGCTGGCCAAGCCGACCGCTAACCGCGTGCAAATCGAGAAGGCCCTGGCCATGCTCGATCAGGCTGAACGTCCATTGCTGGTCGCCGGTGGCGGCATCATCAATGCCGACGCCAGCGAGTTGCTGGTGGAGTTCGCTGAGCTGACCGGTATTCCAGTGATCCCGACCCTGATGGGCTGGGGCACCATCCCGGACGATCACCCGCTGATGGTTGGCATGGTCGGCCTGCAAACCTCGCACCGTTACGGCAACGCCACGATGTTGAAGTCGGACGTGGTGCTGGGCGTCGGTAACCGTTGGGCTAACCGTCACACCGGTTCGGTCGACGTTTACACCGAAGGCCGCAAGTTCATTCACGTCGACATTGAACCGACCCAGATCGGCCGCGTGTTCACCCCGGACCTGGGCATCGTATCCGACGCCGCTGCCGCGTTGACCGTGTTCATCGAAGTCGCTCGCGAATGGCAAACCGCCGGCAAGCTGAAAAACCGCAGCGCCTGGCTGCAAGACTGCCAGCAACGCAAAGCCAGCCTGCAGCGCAAGACTCACTTCGACAACGTGCCGGTCAAGCCGCAACGGGTTTACGAAGAGATGAACCAGGTGTTCGGCAAGGACACCTGCTACGTCAGCACTATCGGTTTGTCGCAGATTGCCGGCGCGCAGTTCCTGCACGTCTACAAACCGCGTCACTGGATCAATTGCGGTCAGGCCGGCCCGCTGGGCTGGACCATTCCGGCAGCACTCGGTGTGGTCAAGGCTGATCCGACCCGCAAAGTGGTGGCGCTCTCGGGCGACTACGACTTCCAGTTCATGATCGAAGAACTGGCGGTGGGCGCGCAGTTCAAGCTGCCGTACATCCACGTTGTCGTGAACAACTCGTACCTGGGGCTGATCCGTCAGGCTCAGCGCGGTTTCGACATGGACTACTGCGTGCAGCTGTCCTTCGACAACCTCAACGCTCCGGAACTCAACGGTTACGGTGTCGACCACGTCGCTGTCGCCGAAGGCCTGGGTTGCAAGGCGCTGCGGGTATTTGAACCGGATCAGATCCAGCCTGCCCTGCGCAAGGCTCAGGAACTGATCGAGGAGTTCAAAGTGCCGGTGATCGTCGAGATCATTCTGGAGCGCGTGACCAACATTTCCATGGGCACCGAGATCAACGCCGTCAACGAATTTGAAGACCTGGCGCTGGTCGGCAACGATGCGCCAACGGCGATTTCGCTGCTCGATTAACTGCTGACCGTTCCCACTGTGGGAGCGAGCCTGCTCGCGAAGGCGGCTTCACATCCAACAAAGATGTTGGCTGACATACCGCTTTCGCGAGCAGGGCTCGCTCCCACAAGGGACCTCACACATATACGGGAGACCACCATGCCGCGTTTCGCAGCCAACCTGTCCATGCTGTTCACCGAGCAGGATTTTCTTGCCCGTTTCGACGCTGCCGCCAAGGCCGGCTTCAGTGGTGTCGAATACCTGTTCCCCTACGATTTCAGCTCCGCCGAAATCAAAGCCAAGCTCGATGCCAATGGCTTGACCCAAGTGCTGTTCAATCTGCCAGCCGGTGACTGGGCCAAGGGCGAGCGCGGTATCGCGTGCTTGCCGGATCGGGTCGAAGAATTCCGCGCCGGTGTCGATCTGGCCATCGCTTACGCCAAAGTGCTGGGCAATACCCAGATCAACTGCCTGGCCGGTATTCGTCCACAAGGCGTCGACGATGCCACCGTGGAAAAGACCTTTGTCGCCAACCTCAAGTACGCGGCCGACAAGCTGCAAGCGGTGGGCATCAAACTGGTAATGGAAGCGATCAACACCCGTGACATCCCGGGCTTCTACCTGAACAACACGGCGCAAGCCCTGTCGATTCGCGAGCAGGTCGGCAGCGCCAACCTGTTCCTGCAATACGACATCTATCACATGCAAATCATGGAGGGCGACCTGGCCCGGACCATGGCCGCGCACCTGGGCGAGATCAACCACATCCAGTTGGCCGACAACCCAGGGCGCAACGAACCGGGCACTGGTGAAATCAATTACCGCTTCCTGTTCGAACACCTGGACCGCATCGGTTATCAGGGTTGGGTTGGCTGTGAATACAAGCCGCTGACCACCACTGAAGCGGGTCTGGGCTGGTTGAAAACCCATAACGCGATTTGATCTGACACCTGTGGGAGCGGGCTTGTGTGGTGAGGGGGCTTGCCCCCGTTCGGCTGCGAAGCAGTCGTAAAAACCGGCACATGCGTTCTATCTGACTCACCGCGAAAAAACATTTGGGGTCGCTTCGCGCCCCAACGGGGGCAAGCCCCCTCGCCACAAAGAGCTCATCGGTCCAGAGCCGGGAGCCACACAAAAACAAGAGGATTTTCTCATGGCTAAAATCGGATTTATCGGCACCGGCATCATGGGCCACCCAATGGCGTTGAACCTGCAGAAAGCCGGTCACAGCCTGTTCCTGTCGGCACACCACGACCCAGCCCCTGCCGATCTGGTCGCCGCTGGTGCCATCGCGCTGGCGAACCCGAAAGAAGTGGCCCAGGAAGCCGAGTTCATCATCGTCATGGTCCCGGATACTCCGCAGGTCGATGACGTGCTGTTCCGCGCCGACGGCGTTGCAGCGGGCGTGAGCAAGGGCAAAGTCGTGATCGACATGAGCTCGATCTCGCCGACCGCCACCAAAGCCTTCGCTGCCAAGATCAACGAGAAAGGCGCTCAATACCTCGACGCACCAGTGTCCGGCGGTGAAGTCGGCGCCAAAGCCGCGACCCTGAGCATCATGGTCGGTGGCGATGCCGATGCGTTCGAACGCGCCCTGCCACTGTTCCAAGCCATGGGAAAGAACATCACCCTGGTCGGTGGCAACGGCGACGGTCAAACCGCGAAAGTGGCGAACCAGATCATCGTCGCGCTGAACATCCAGGCCGTGGCCGAAGCGCTGCTGTTCGCCTCGAAAAACGGTGCCGATCCGGCCAAGGTGCGTGAAGCGCTGATGGGCGGTTTCGCATCATCGAAGATCCTTGAAGTTCACGGCGAACGCATGATCAAGGGCACCTTCGACCCGGGCTTCCGCATCAGCCTGCACCAGAAGGACCTGAACCTGGCCCTGGCCGGCGCTCGCGAACTGGGCATCAACCTTCCGAACACCGCCAATACCCAGCAAGTGTTCAGCACCTGCGCGGCCATCGGTGGCAGCAACTGGGACCACTCGGCGCTGATCAAGGGCCTGGAACACATGGCGAATTTCTCGATTCGCGATAAATAAAGCCTTGCGCAAAAACCTGTGGGAGCGAGCCTGCTCGCGATGAAATCGCCGCGATGCACCTGACATACTGCGGCGCCTGAATCGCGAGCAGGCTCGCTCCCACAGGGAACCGAGTCGCCCTCCAATAACAAGAATTCCGGGAGCCCGCCATGTCGGTCGATCCGCAACAACTGCTGCGCGAGCTGTTTGCCACAGCCATCGACGCGGCCCATCCGCAGCACGTCCTCGAAGCCCATTTACCCAAAGATCGCAGCGGTCGGGTGATCGTCATCGGCGCCGGTAAAGCCGCAGCCGCCATGGCCCAGGTGGTCGAGCGCTGCTGGCACGGCGAAGTGTCGGGTCTTGTGGTGACCCGTTACGGCCACGGCGCCCCGTGCGAAAAAATCGAAGTGGTCGAAGCCGCGCACCCGGTGCCGGATGCTGCTGGTTTGGCTGTCGCGAAACGGGTGCTGGAACTGGTCAGCGACCTCAGCGAAGACGACCGCGTGATCTTCCTGCTCTCGGGCGGAGGCTCTGCCCTCCTCGCCTTGCCCGCCGCCGGCATCACCCTCGCCGACAAACAATCGATCAACAAAGCCCTGCTCAAATCCGGTGCGACCATCGGCGAGATGAATTGCGTGCGCAAGCATCTCTCGGCAATCAAGGGCGGTCGTCTGGGCAAAGCCTGCTGGCCGGCCACGGTTTATACCTATGCGATTTCCGATGTACCGGGCGATCTCGCCACGGTCATCGCGTCCGGGCCCACCGTGGCCGACCCGAGCACCTCGGCCGAAGCGCTGGCGATCCTCAAGCGCTATGGCATCGAAGTCCCGGCATCGGTGCGCACCTGGCTGCAAAACCCGGAATCGGAAACGGTCAAACCCGGCGATCCGAGCCTGGCCCGCAGTCATTTCCAATTGATCGCACGCCCACAGCAATCGCTGGAAGCGGCAGCGGTGAAAGCCCGTCAGGCCGGTTTCAGTCCGTTGATTCTCGGCGACCTGGAAGGTGAATCCCGAGACGTGGCGAAAGTCCACGCCGGCATTGCCCGGCAGATCGTCCAGCACGGCCAGCCGCTGGCAGCGCCGTGCGTGATTCTGTCCGGCGGCGAAACCACCGTCACCGTGCGCGGCAATGGCCGTGGCGGGCGCAACGCCGAATTCCTGCTGAGTCTCACCGACAGCCTCAAAGGCCTGCCCGGCGTCTACGCCTTGGCGGGTGACACCGACGGTATCGACGGCTCGGAAGACAACGCCGGCGCCATCATGACCCCGGACAGCTACGCCCGCGCCGCCGCCCTAGGCCTGAGCGCCAGCGATGAACTGGACAACAACAATGGCTACGGCTATTTCGCCGCGCTGGATGCACTGATCGTCACCGAGCCGACCCGCACCAACGTCAACGACTTCCGCGCCATCCTGATTCTCGAGAGCCCTAAACATGACGCCTGATAAGAAGGTCAAAATCCTCGCCACCCTTGGCCCGGCCACCAACGGAATCGACGACATCCGTGAGCTGGTACAGGCCGGAGTCAATATCTTTCGCCTGAACTTCAGCCACGGCGATCACGCCGACCATGCACAGCGCTATCAATGGATTCGTGAAGTCGAGCGTCAGCTGAATTACCCGCTGGGGATTCTGATGGACCTGCAAGGCCCGAAACTGCGGGTCGGCAAATTCGCCGAGGGCAAAGTGCAGCTGCATCGCGGTCAGGCCTTGCGTCTGGACCTGGACTCGACGCCGGGCGATGAGCGCCGGGTCAACCTGCCTCACCCGGAAATCATCGCAGCGCTGGAGCCAGGCATGGACCTGCTGCTGGACGACGGCAAGCTGCGCCTGCGGGTGGTGACCAAGTACGCCGACGCCATCGACACCACGGTGCTCAATGGCGGCGAGCTGTCGGATCGCAAAGGCGTCAACGTGCCGCAAGCGGTGCTGGACCTGAGCCCGTTGACCGCCAAGGATCGTCGCGATTTGAGCTTCGGTCTGGAGCTGGGTGTGGATTGGGTCGCGCTGTCGTTCGTGCAACGCCCGGAAGACATCCGCGAAGCCCGCGCACTGATCGGCGACAAGGCGTATTTGATGGCGAAGATCGAGAAGCCATCGGCAGTGACTCAACTGCGGGAAATCGCCGAATTGAGCGATGCGATCATGGTCGCTCGCGGTGACTTGGGCGTGGAAGTCCCGGCCGAAAGCGTGCCGCAGATTCAGAAAAACATCATCAGCACCTGCCGCCAACTCGGCAAACCGGTGGTGGTGGCGACGCAGATGCTGGAGTCGATGCGCTTCTCCCCGGCCCCGACCCGCGCCGAAGTCACTGACGTCGCTAACGCGGTGGCCGAAGGTGCGGACGCGGTGATGCTGTCGGCGGAAACCGCGTCCGGTGAGTACCCGCTGGAAGCCGTGCAGATGATGAGCAAGATCATCCGTCAGGTGGAAAACGGCCCGGACTATCAGACCCAACTCGACGTGAGCCGACCGAAAGCCGAGGCCACGGTGTCGGACGCGATCAGCTGCGCCATCCGCCGCATCAGCAACGTGTTGCCGGTGGCGGTGTTGGTTAACTACAGCGAATCCGGCACGTCGAGTCTACGGGCGGCGCGGGAACGGCCGACGGTGCCGATCCTCAACCTGACACCGAACTTGCAAACCGCGCGGCGTTTGACGGTGGCGTGGGGCGTGCATTCGGTGGTCAATGATCGGCTGCGCCAGGTGGATGAAGTGTGCTCGACGGCGCTGGAGATTGCCCAGGCACAGGGCATGGCTCAGCGGGGGGATACGTTGTTGATCACGGCGGGAGTGCCGTTCGGGCAGCCGGGGTCGACCAATTCGTTGCGCATTGAGACGTTGATTTAGCGCCTGTACCGGCCTCTTCGCGAGCAAGCCCGCTCCCACATTTAATCTGTGTTCGACACAAGACCAATGTGGGAGCGGGCTTGCTCGCGAAGCAGGCGACTCGGTCCCCCAGACACACAGACCCCATCATGCCTGCCAACCACTTCAACACCCACTGCCCCGACTGGGCCACTGCCCTGCTCAATGGCTTCAGCCAAATCTTTCTCCAGCGCCATCCGCTGTGCGGTCTGCTGTTTCTGTTGGCGATTCTATTCACCGCGCCCGCTCTGCTCGGCGGTGCGTTGCTGGGAGGGATCGCCGGGTTGCTCACCGCGCAACGTCGCGGGTATACCAAGGCTGATCGTCAGGCCGGGCTGTTCAGCTACAACGGTATCCTGCTCGGTCTGCTGCTGAGCCTTTATTTCCCATGGTCAGCGCTGTTGCCACCGCTGATCATTGCCGCTGGGGGCCTGAGCGCGATGCTCACCCAGCAATGGCTCAAGCGTTCGCGCGATCATCATTGCCTTCCCGCCTATACCGCGCCCTTCGTCGGGATGAGCTGGTTGCTACTGTCATTTGCCGCTCCCCAGCAACCCGCGCCGCTGATCGAAATGACCACACTCAACTTGCTCGCCGCGTCATTGAAAGGGCTCGGTCAGGTGCTGTTTCTCGGTCATCCGCTGGCTGGAGCTCTGATTGCCACGGGTTTGCTGATCGCTGACCGTCGTGCCTTCCTGTGGGCTCTGCTCGGCTCCGTTGCCGGCCTTGGATTCGCCCTTCTGCATCACGAAACATTAACCGCCCTGCAGGGTTTGAGCGGCTACAACGCCGTGCTCGCCGCCCTCGCCTTCAGCCAAAATCGTCGCCAACCTTGGCTGCCATTGTTGGGAATCCTGCTGGCGGTGTTACTCACACCGGGGTTCGCCGCACTCGGCCTGGCCATGTTGACCGCGCCTTTCATCCTCGCCTGCTGGCTGATTCGCGCAGGCATTCGGGTGCTGCGTCAGGCCGCCATAGACAGCGCGCCTTGCGCTACCGGGGAGAATCGACCTAGGCTTCGCTGATTCTCGATTCAGGCGTTTTCCATGGACAGCAGTAAAAACTGGCGTGAAGAGCTTTACGTCATCATCTTCCAATCCGATACCCCGGCCGGCCGGCGCTTCGACAGCATTCTGCTGTTGATCATCCTCGCCAGCCTGGTGATCGTGATTCTGGACAGTATCGACAGCGTTCACCAGAACTACGCCGACATACTGGCGTACATCGAGTGGGGCTTCACCGTCGTTTTCGCCATCGAGTACGGCCTGCGCCTGTACTGCTCGCCCAAGCCGCTGCGCTACGCGTTCAGCTTCTATGGGCTGGTGGATTTGCTGGCGATCGTGCCTGGCATTCTCGCGCTGTATTACAGCGATGCGCAGTACCTGCTGATCATCCGGATCATTCGGATGCTGCGGATTTTCCGCGTGCTCAAGCTCAGC
The DNA here is from genome assembly GCF_019145235.1 of Pseudomonas farris. Classification (GTDB taxonomy): domain Bacteria; phylum Pseudomonadota; class Gammaproteobacteria; order Pseudomonadales; family Pseudomonadaceae; genus Aquipseudomonas; species Aquipseudomonas farris. Next base: position 219,874 of record NZ_JAHSTV010000011.1, read on the forward strand.
CCGTATCTGAAGCAAGCCAACTATTTGATGACGGCTCTGCGCGGCAGCAAGCAGAAGATCGTGGTGTTTCTGCTCAGCGTCAGCACCCTGGTGACGGTGTTCGGCACTCTGATGTACGTGATCGAAGGCCCGGAACACGGCTTCACCAGCATCCCCAAAGGCATCTATTGGGCCATCGTCACGCTGACTACCGTGGGTTTTGGCGACATCGTGCCCAGGACGCCGTTGGGTCAGGTGGTTTCATCGCTGGTGATGATCACCGGTTACTCGATCATCGCCGTGCCAACAGGGATCTTTACCGCGGAATTGGCCAATGCCATGCGCGGTGAACAATTGCAACACGATTGCCCGACCTGCCAGAAAAACAGTCACGAACACGGCGCAGCATTTTGCTCCCGTTGCGGCAATGCGCTGTTCAAGAAACTGGAATAAGCAAAGTGCTTTTTAATCTTTAAAGGACTATGCGAGCCCGGCTATAGTCGCTGGCAAATTGCCAACACTTTCCATAGAACATGTTTGATAAAACAAGGAATGCGCAGTGAAAAAACTCTTTGGCGCCTCACTTCTGGCCGCTGGCCTGGCCTTGGGCAGCATGGCTCAGGCTGCACCGACCCTGCTTAACGTTTCCTACGACGTGATGCGAGATTTCTACAAGGACTACAACGCTGCCTTCCAGAAACACTGGCAAGCCGAGCACAACGAAAACATCACGCTGCAGATGTCCTTCGGCGGTTCCAGCAAACAGGCGCGTTCAGTGATCGATGGCCTGCCGGCTGACGTCATCACCATGAACATGGCCACTGACATCAACGCCCTGGCGGACAACGGCAAACTGGTCCCGGACAACTGGGTCACGCGCCTGCCAAACAACAGCGCGCCATTCACGTCGGCCACCGTGTTCATCGTGCGCAAAGGCAACCCGAAAGCCCTGAAAGACTGGCCGGACCTGCTCAAGGACGGCGTGCAAGTGATCGTCCCCAATCCGAAAACCTCGGGCAACGGCCGCTACACCTACCTCTCGGCCTGGGGCTACGTGCTGAAAAATGGCGGTGACGAAAGCACGGCAAAATCCTTCGTCGGCAAACTGTTCAAACAAGCACCGGTGCTGGATACCGGCGGCCGTGCAGCCACCACCACGTTCATGACCAACCAGATCGGCGACGTGCTGGTGACCTTCGAAAACGAGGCGGAAATGATTGCGCGTGAGTTTGGTCGTGATCAGTTTGAAGTGATTTACCCGAGTGTTTCCGCTGAGGCCGAGCCACCAGTGTCTGTGGTCGACAAAGTGGTCGAGAAAAAAGGCACTCGCGCTGCCGCTGAGGAATATTTGAAGTACCTGTGGTCGCCTGAAGGTCAGGAAATTGCGGCTGCCAACTACCTGCGTCCCCGTGATCCTGCGGTATTGGCCAAGTACACCGATCGCTTCCCGAAAGTGGATTTCCTTTCGGTGGAGAAGACCTTTGGTGACTGGCGCACGGTGCAGAAGACCCACTTCAATGATGGTGGGGTTTTTGATCAGATTTACAGCGGTCAGTAATTCCTGAGCCAAACGAAAAGGCGACCTGCAATGGTCGCCTTTTTTGTAGGTGCATGCTTGTGTGGCGAGGGGGTTGCGTCATGCCGTTACATTGGCGGGGTTATGCCGTCCTTGCCCGCTGCAACCGATTGGGCAGTGAGTGTCCCGTCGGCGCTTTGGGTGACGAACGTTACGATCTTCACGCCCACCTTCAGCAAGCTCCGATCCCCCGGCACCAGATTCACGATCGGCACATCCTCCGGCACCAGAATTTTCTGCTGGCCGCCCTTGTAGTTGACGGTCAGAACCCGGCCGTTGCTGACCACCAGATCGCCCACGCTGCCGTTGGTCATGCTGCTGCCCTTGACCAGATCAAAGGGCCGATGGCCGTCGCCGCTGCCGGCCAGTTCCGGTGGGAACACGTGGACTTCCAGGGCCTTGAGAGAACCATCTTCCTGCGGCACGGCAGCCGAGCCTATGTAGCTGCCGGGTTTGATGTCTTCGATATTGGCCACGGTAACGGCGCGGACTTTGGTGTCTTTAGTCAGGTTGATCACCACGTCTTCGCCGCTGTTGACGTGGACTTTCAGAATGTCGGCGCTGATACCGGTAATCTCGCCGCGCACACCGATGCGCATACCCGGCGCGTCCTGGGCCTGAGCCAAGGTTGTCGCGAACACAGTGATCAAGGTGACTGCTGAAGCGCCTCGGATCAGATGACGGAACATCGCATTCATGAAAGTGCCTTCCGGTTTATGAAGCGTTAAGAGAGAACATAAGCACGCTATCGAACAAGATGTTAGTGAATGTATCATCGGACGCGACGATCGCGACCGACGATTCAAAGGTCCAAATGAACAGCCTCTCTCAATCATTCTTCAGAGGCATGATGACTATCACCCTATTCCCTCTTCCGCCGCTCTAGCCAGCCTATTAGCCTCTGCGCATTCCTTCTTGTTCAACGAGACCCGTTATGAATCCAACGACTCAGGTGCCCCTCGGTGCCGCGACAATGACCCGAGGCATGGTGCTGCTCTTCGCCTTCTGCTGCGGCGCCATCGTGGCCAACATCTACTACGCCCAGCCGATCATCGGCCTGATCGCGCCGGACATCGGCCTGACCGACACCATGGCCAGCCTGATCGTTTCGCTGACGCAGATTGGTTATGCGCTGGGTCTGTTCTTCCTGGTGCCGTTGGGTGATCTGCTGGAAAACCGCCGCTTGATGATCATCACCACCGTGGTGGCGATTGCCAGTCTGCTGGGCGCCGCGTTCACCGATCAGCCGAATGTGTTTCTGTTGATCTCGTTGCTGGTGGGGTTCAGCTCGGTGTCGGTGCAAATCCTGATTCCACTGGCCGCCCACCTGGCGCCGGAAGAATCACGCGGCCGCGTGGTCGGCGGCATCATGGGTGGTTTACTGCTGGGGATTCTGCTGGCTCGACCGGTGTCCAGCGTAATAGCCGACCACTTCGGCTGGCGTGCGATGTTCGTCATCGCTGCGGTATTGATGGCGGCCATCAGCATCGTGCTGGCCCTGACCATCCCCAAGCGCCAGCCTGATCACAGTGCTTCTTATGGCCAGTTGTTGGGTTCGCTCTGGACGCTGTTGCGTCAGCAGCCGGTGTTGCGTCAACGGGCGTTTTATCAAGCCTGCATGTTCGCCACCTTCAGTCTGTTCTGGACTGCAGTACCGCTGGAACTGTCGCGTAATCATGGCTTGTCGCAAACCCAGATCGCGATCTTCGCCCTGGTCGGCGCCATCGGCGCGATTGCCGCACCCATCGCCGGTCGACTGGCCGATGCCGGCCATACCCGCATCGCCTCGCTGCTGGCCCTGCTATTCGCCAGCCTGAGCTTCCTGCCCGCCTTCATCCACCCGGTCTACAGCGTTATCGGCCTGGCCGTGACAGGGGTAGTGCTGGATTTCTGCGTGCAAATGAACATGGTCCTCGGCCAACGCGCGGTCTACACCCTCGACGCTAAAAGCCGCGGCCGTCTGAATGCGCTGTACATGACCAGCATCTTCATCGGCGGTGCGTTTGGTTCTTCGGTGGCCAGCGCGGTGTATGAGCATGGTGGCTGGTTGTGGATCGTGATTGTGGGTAGTGCGTTTCCGTTGTTGGCGTTGTTGCGGTTTTTGAGTGTTTCGCAGAGGCGTTCGTTGGCGACGGCTTAGGACGCTAAAAGCTTCGCGGGCAAGTCGGATCGCCGCACCGCTCGCTCCTACAGGGGTAATGCAAGACATGTAGGTGTGAGGCTTGCCCGCGAAGGCGATTCGACTGATGCCACTCAAGGCCGAACCAGTTTCTCCATCGCCGCATCCGCGAGAAAGGAGGAGCGGCTTTTGACATTGTGCTCTCGCACATAGCGGTCAATGCGCTGGATCACGTAGCCAGGCAGCGTCACATTGACCTTCTCGGTCTTGCCCAGATACGGCGAGATGTCGAGTTCCAGCATCCCCCACCCCATGTCGGCAAATTCCGGATTCTCGCGGTGCGCAGCCGCTGAGGTCGGCATCGGAATTGACTCCCCGCCTGCCATGAGCTCCTGCAGCATGATGTGGGCAATTTCGACCGCCGCGTTGTAAGCATCTTCAAACGTATCCCCGGCCGTTACGGCACCTGGGATATCGGGGATCTGAATACCGATGGCGGTGTTCTCGTCGCCCCACTCGATACAGATTGGGTATTGCATTATGGATCTCCTGCCAAACTGGCTCCCGGGCAATAAAGCCCGGCTCGCCTCCTGATGCTTTTAACCGTCCCGACCGGCAAATCCTTCTTCGGATGAGGGACGGGTATCGTGTAAGGGTTGTAACGGTGAGTGAAGATGTGATGACTGCCGGTGACCCGTTCCAGTGCCCAGCCCGCCTCTATCAGTTCCTTGATCAATAACCTGCTCTGCACCATCAGCCTCCTTGCTCCGGCTCAAACAAAAATAACCCTGGAGTTACTTTTACTCAAGCACAAAAAACCGGATAGCGACGCTCGGTTGTTTTACAGGGTGTGATTTTGATCGGACCTACAAAGGCTCTGGATTACGTCCAGGCCTTGCTGTTAAAAGAGCCTTAAACAAGCTCTTTTTTCGTTTATTGCGATTTTCGTTTGATTCGAATAGCCTTCCAGCATCGCTACTCAGAATGTTGAAATTTCATCATGTCCTTAATCATCCACCCACCGATCAACCTGCCCATGGCGCGCGAAGTTCAGGCCGCTATCGAAGGCCAGCGCGCCCTCGCGGCCTATCTCGCGACTCAATTCGAAACCCAATGCATCCAGATTTTCGACGAACAGAATGAAGCTCACAGCGTCGAACTGCCCACTTCAGCCCTTCGATTGCTGGTCGACATCCTCGCTGCATTGGCAGAAGGCAATGCGGTAAAGGTCGTCCCGGTTCATGCGGAACTGACCACCCAGGAAGCGGCGGACTTACTCAATGTCTCACGCCCGCACCTGATCAAACTGCTGGAGTCCGGCGAGTTGTCCTACCACAAAACCGGCAAGCACCGACGTGTGCGCTTTGCCGATTTGATGGATTATAAAAACCGGCGCGACACCGCCAGCGAGCAAGCAATGACGCTTCTCGCCGAGCAAGCACAAGCGTTAAGGACAGGATAGGAGTGAGGCACTCCCCTTTACCGCTGTATATGACGCATGTGTTTTGTACCCAGCTCCCCTGAGAGACTTTCTGATGTGGCTAGCACTCTCAGGACGTTTTCGGGCGCGATGGTCACTGGAGATACACAACGAATGGAAGCGCAATCTGTTGAAAAACCGTCCGGACCTGACAACAGAGCAATTGGATCGCACGTCCGACTTGATGGATCAGGCCATACCCGATGCTTGCGTATCCGGTTACGAAAAGCTGATCGAAGGGCTCACATTGCCCGACATCGATGACCGGCATGTTCTGGCTGCCGCCATACGCTGCAACGCCAGTGTCATTGTGACTTTTAATCAGAAAGACTTTCCCGATGAAACACTCGGACCTTTTGGCATCGAGGCCCAGCATCCTGACGAGTTCGTCGATAACCTCTTTGACCTGGACCCGGCAGCGGTTGTCGCGGCAGCACAACGGCAACGCAAACAGCTAAAGATGCCGCCAATGGATGTCGGTACCTATCTTGATCTGCTCTTTCGCCAAGACCTGATTCAGTCGAGCAAGGCGTTGACCAATTATCGGGCGATTCTTTAATCGCCTCTCACAAACCCTAAAAAGCAAAACGGCGATCCTCAGATCGCCGTTTCCATTCACTGCCCGAATTGCCGTCCCAACCCACCCGGCACGCCATTGATGTTCGTCTCTTCCCACGGCCCGTTCGGGCTGATCGAACGGCTCCAGCCGTTGTTCCAGCGGTAGTAGGTGCGCTGGCGGTAGAAGGTGTTGGTCTGATCATCGAGAACGTAAACACCGAGTTTCGCGTCCCAATGGCTGTTGCCCCCCGGTGGCGGGGCGAAGCTGGCGGAGGTGCGCGGCACGGGTTTTGACGGTTTGACCGGAGTGCTTGGTTTACTCGGTACCGTCGGCGGGGGCGGTTTGGTGCTTGGCCCCGAAGGCGGGATCGGCGGCAGTCGTGTGGGCTCGGGCTGCTGGACCGCACAAGCGCTTAACCCCAAAACCATGCTGAGGAGAGTGATACGAGCGATGGCGGTCATTGTGGCGTTTCCTGTTATTTATCCGGACTGTCGATGATTAGTTTTTGTTGCGCGGTGGTGCTGGTGGCCAAGGGTTGGCTGCGACCGATCCATTCGCCGGCAGTCGGTTGGCCAGCGCGGGAGATGCGCGCAACCAGTTGGACTTCAGGGAAGTTCGACAGTTTCAACTGCGGCATCATGGCGTCGGCATCACCCAGTTCGACGGTTGCCGGCAAGTCGGCGACAGTCAGACGCTTGGCGGCCAGCGGCGCGGGCGGGCCGGAAATGGCGCGGGCGAAAATGAACACGCTGTCACCCGGTTGGACCTTGGCTTTGAGCTCTGGCGCCAGATCGACCTGCACTTTGAGCAGTGCTGCAGCTTTGGCCGCAGGCGCCTGGGCAACCTTGCCACCACTGACTTCGAGTTTCTCGGCGGCGCGAGTAATGCCACCTTGCAGCGCGACGCGGGATTTATCATCCGGCGGCAGTTGCGCCAGCAGGCGATTCCAGTAGTCGATGGCGTCTTGGTAACGCTCGCCTTCGAAGGCCGCGATGCCCAGCAGACCGAGGCTGGTGACTTCTTTCGGATCAGCTTTCAGCGCTTCGTCGGTCAGGGCCTGAACCTTGTCCGACCACTTCTTGCCGTCGGCGAAATATTGCGCCTGGGCCCATTGCCCGAGCAGTTCCGGTTGACGACCGGCCAGGGCCACGGTGCGTTCGAAGATTTTCGCCGCATCGGCCGGACGGTCCTGAGCCATGTAGGTGCGGCCGAGGAAGTACAGACCTTCGGCCGAATCCGGTTGGGCGGCAACCGCACGTTCCAGGCGACGGGTCATCTCTTCCATCGACTGCGGCGCCTGGACGAATTCGCGGGTCAGCTCGACTTTATCGCTGGCGCCGAAATGCAGGTACAGCCCAAGGCCCAGCACCGGCACCAGAATCGCCGCCAGCAAGGGCAACGGCTTGCCCAGACGCGACACGCGCGGCGCCTCGACGCCTTCGGTGTCGGCGAGCAGTTCACGGGCAGCTTCGGCGCGGCCGGTGTCCATTTGTTCGGCGTTGAGCACGCCCTCTTCCTGCTGAGTCTGCAACTCAGCCACGCGCTCCTGATAAAGCGCGACGTTCAGTGCCGTGCGGTCCTCTTCAAGCTGGGCACGACGACCACGCAGAACGGGAATCAGCAGAAAACTCAGGGCAACCAGGAGCAGCAGGCCTGCAGCGAGCCAGAAATCAATCATTCTTGGTTTTATCCAACAGGTGGTCGAGGCGCTCGCGCTCCTCGGCAGAAAGCGTGTCCGGGCTGTCAGTGCGTTGCACGCGACGACGGCGGACGATCACGGCGATGATCACAAAACCGCCCAGCAACAGGCCGGCGGGGCCGAACCAGAGCAGTGCAGTTTTGGCGTTCAGGGCAGGTTTGTAGCGGACGAAGTCACCGTAGCGGTCGACCATGAAATCGATGATCTGCTGGTTGTCCTTGCCCTCGCCAAGCATGCGAAAAATCTCTTTGCGCAGGTCGGCGGCGATCGGTGCGTTGGAATCGGCGATGTCCTGATTCTGGCACTTGGGGCAACGCAGCTCTTTGGTCAGCTCGCGAAAGCGCTCACGGTCGCCTTCTTTGGCGAACTCGTAGGTGTCGATGGCCGCGTGGGCCACACCGGCCATGCTCAAACCCAGCACGGCGGCGGCGATCCAGCGCTTCATGGTTTGGCCTCGTCGACCAGCGCCTGATACTTGGCCGCCAGTTTTTCGCGCCAGACTTGCTCGTCGATCACGCCGACGAATTTGTCGCGGATGATGCCCTTGGCGTCGATGAAGAAGGTTTCCGGTGCGCCGTACACGCCAAGGTTCAGGCCCAGGGTGCCGGCATCGTCACGGATGTCCAGTTGATACGGGTTGTGGAACTCGGCCAGCCACTTCAAGGCATCGGTGTTGACGTCCTTGTAGTTGACGCCGTAGATCACCACGCCCTGCCCGGCCAGTTTGTTCAGCACCGGGTGCTCGACCCGGCAGGAAATGCACCAGGTGCCCCAGACGTTGACCAATGCCGGTTTACCCAGAAGGTCCGCTTTGGTCAGGGTTTTGTCACCCTGCACCGAAGGCAACGAAAACTCCGGGAACGGTTTGTTGATCATCGCCGAAGGCAGCTCGGCCGGGTCCAGGTACAGACCCCGATACAGAAAAACAGCAACCACCAGAAAAATCGCCAGTGGCAACAGCATCAACCAACGTCTCATGCGGTGGCTCCCGTCATGCCGAGCGCTTCACGCACGCGGCTTTTCACCTTGACCCGATAACGGCGATCAAGCGCCGCCAGCAGCCCGCCGAGCCCCGTAAGCAACCCACCAAACCAGATCCAGCGCACGAACGGTTTGACGTGCACGCGGACCGCCCACGCGCCCTCGCCCAACGGTTCGCCCAATGCGACGTAAAGGTCACGGGTGAAACCGGCGTCGATCCCGGCTTCGGTCATCACCGAATTTTGCACGGTGTACAGGCGTTTTTCCGGGTGCAGCACGCTGACTTCCTTGCCGTCGCGGATCACCCGGATGGTGCCCTTGTCGGACGTGAAGTTCGGCCCTTCGAAGTGCTTGGCGCCTTCGAACACAAATTGGTAGCCGGCCAGGCTCATGGACTCACCCGGCGCCAGGCGCAGATCACGCTCGGCACTGTTCTGGCTCGACAACACGACACCCAGCGCGCACACGGCAATGCCCAAATGCGCGACTTGCATGCCCCAATAGCTGCGAGTCAGGGTAGGCAGACCTTTGATCAGGCCCTTGTGACGTGTCTTGTCGAAGATATCCCGCACACCGGCCAGCAACACCCAGGCAGCCAGCATGAATGTCGCCAGCACTGCCCAATTGAAATCGCCGTAAGCGACGCCCGCCACGACGGCCAGCGCAGCGCTGCCAAGCAACACCGGGGTCAACATGCTCATCAGCCATTTGACCGGGGTGTCTTTCCAGCGCACCAGCATGCCGACCGCCATCACCACCATCAGCAACGCCATCAATGGAATGAACAGCGCGTTGAAGTACGGCGGGCCGACCGACAGCTTGGCGCCAGTCATCGCATCGAGAATCAATGGATACAAGGTGCCGAGCAGGATCATCGAAGCGGCCACCACCAGCACCAGGTTATTGCCCAGCAGCAGGGTTTCCCGGGACCAGAGGTTGAAACCAACATGGCTCTTGACCACCGGAGCGCGCAGAGCGAACAGCGTCAGCGAACCACCGACCACAAACAGCAGGAAGATCAGGATGAACACACCGCGCTCGGGGTCGGACGCAAAGGCGTGAACCGAGGTCAGCACGCCGGAACGCACAAGGAAGGTCCCTAGCAAACTCAACGAAAACGCGGCGATGGCCAGCAGCACCGTCCAGCTCTTGAACACCCCACGTTTTTCCGTGACCGCCAACGAGTGAATCAGCGCCGTGCCCACCAGCCAAGGCATGAAGGATGCGTTTTCGACCGGGTCCCAGAACCACCAGCCACCCCAGCCGAGTTCGTAGTAGGCCCACCAGGAGCCCAACGTAATACCGATACCGAGGAAAGCCCAGGCCACGATGGTCCACGGACGCGACCAGCGCGCCCACGCCGCGTCGAGACGACCGCCCAGCAGCGCGGCAATGGCGAAAGCAAACGCCACAGAGAAACCGACATAGCCCATGTACAGCATCGGCGGGTGAACGATCAGGCCGATGTCTTGCAGCAGTGGATTGAGGTCGCGCCCATCCGTCGGCATCTGCGGCAGGATTCGGGCGAACGGGTTGGACGTCAGGATCAGGAACAGCAGGAAGCCGGTGCTGATCATGCCCATCACTGCCAATACGCGAGCCAGCATCACTTGCGGCAATTGTCGGGAGAACACCGACACCGCGAAGGTCCAGCCGCCGAGGATCAGTGCCCACAGCAGCAACGAACCTTCATGAGCGCCCCAGACGGCGCTGAATTTGTAGTACCACGGCAAGGCGCTGTTGGAGTTGCTGGCCACGTAAGCAACGGAGAAATCATCCGCCATGAACGCGTAAGTCAGGCAACCGAAAGCGAATAGCAGAAACGCGAACTGTCCCCATGCGGCCGGCTGGGCCAGGCTCATCCACAAACGGTCGCCACGCCAGGCACCGAGCAACGGCACCACGGCTTGAACCAGCGCGAAACACAGCGCGAGGATCATGGCCAGGTGGCCGAGTTCGGGGATAAAGATTGCGGACGTCATCGATCAACCCTCCTTCGCGGGCGTTGGAGCAGATTGACCACTGTCTTTCAAAGCCTTGGTCACTTCCGGCGGCATGTACTTCTCGTCGTGCTTGGCCAGTACTTCGTCGGCCACTACCACGCCGTCAGCATTGAGCTTGCCGAGGGCGACAATGCCCTGCCCTTCACGGAACAGGTCCGGCAGGATGCCGCGGTAGCTGATAGTCACGGATTTGTTGAAGTCGGTGACGATGAATTTCACGTCCAGGGAATCGCCGGAACGTTGCAGCGAACCTTTCTCGACCATGCCACCCGCACGAATGCGCGTGTCTTGCGGCGCTTCGCCGTTGGCGATCTGGGTCGGGGTGTAAAACAAATTGATGTTTTGCTGCAGGGCGCTCAGGGCCAGGCCGACAGCAGCGCCGACTCCGACCAGGATCGCGAGAATGATGATAAGACGCTTTTTACGCAGCGGATTCACTTGCCGTTCTCCCGGCGCAGACGACGCGCCTCTTGTTGCAGATACCGCTTGCGGGCCAGGATCGGCGCCGCCACGTTAAGGGCCAGCACCGCCAGGCTAATGCCGTAGGCTGACCAGACATACAGGCCGTGATGGCCCATGGCGAGAAAGTCGCCGAATGAAGCGAAACTCATCGAGCGGTCTCCAGACTGTTCTGCACTTCGGTTTTCACCCAGCTTGCCCGGGCTTCGCGCTTGAGCACTTCAAGGCGCATGCGCAGCAACAGCACCGCGCCGAAGAAACAGTAAAAACCCAGCGCCGTCAGCAGCAGTGGCAGCCACATTTCGACTGGCATCGCCGGTTTTTCGGTGAGCGTGAAGGTCGCGCCCTGGTGCAGGGTGTTCCACCACTCCACCGAGTATTTGATGATCGGGATGTTGATCACGCCGACGATCGCCAGCACCGCGCAGGCCTTGGCCGCGCTGTCACGATTGCTGATGGCGTTGCCGAGCGCAATAAGACCGAAGTACAGAAACAGCAGAATAAGCATGGACGTAAGTCGCGCATCCCAGACCCACCACGAACCCCAGGTCGGTTTGCCCCAGATCGCGCCGGTGACCAGCGCCACGGCGGTCATCCAGGCACCGATCGGCGCGGCGCATTGCAGGGCGACGTCGGCCAGCTTCATCTTCCAGACCAGCCCGACGATGCCGCACACGGCCAGCATCACGTAAATGGACTGCGCCAACATGGCGGCCGGGACGTGGATATAGATGATCCGAAAGCTGTTGCCTTGCTGGTAGTCCGGCGGCGCGAAGGCCAACCCCCAAACCACACCGACGCTAATCAGCAGCAACGCCGCGACGCTCAGCCATGGCAACAGTTTGCCACTGATACCGTAAAACCATTTGGGTGAGCCGAGCTTATGAAACCAGGTCCAGTTCATTGCTGTTTCCATCACGGTTGCTGTTCGTCATCACGAGCAGCGAAGGGTCTTTACTGATCAAAATTTGATCAGACCTCATTATTCGCCGACGCTGATCTTCAGGCCAGCAGCGATTGCAAAAGGTGTCAGGGTTATCGCCAGGGCGGTCAGGCTACCAAGCCACAAGAGATATCCGGTCGCCGGCATGCCCTGCAATGCTGCCTGCAAGGCGCCACTGCCGAGAATCAAGACCGGGATGTACAGCGGCAGAATCAGCAACGCCAGCAACAAGCCGCCGCGCTTCAATCCTACCGTCAACGCCGCGCCCACCGCACCGAGCAGGCTCAGCACCGGTGTACCCAGCAATAAAGAAAGCAGCAACACCGGCAGACAGGCGGCAGGCAAACCCAGCATCAACGCCAGCAAGGGTGCGAGCAACACCAGCGCCAGGCCGGAGAACGCCCAGTGTGCCAGCACCTTGGCCAAAACCAGAATAGGCAGGGGGTGCGGCGAAAGGACCCACTGTTCAAGCGATCCGTCTTCGAAATCACTGCGAAAGAGCCCGTCCAGCGAGAGCAAGACCGATAAAAGTGCTGCCACCCAGACCAGCCCCGGGGACAAGGTTTGCAACAATTGAGGCCCGGCGCCGACCGCCAACGGGAACAAAGAGACGACGATGGCGAAGAACACCAGTGGATTCGCCAATTCGGCAGGGCGGCGGAACAGCAAACGGGCCTCGCGGGCGACCAACAGGCCGAATACACTCATACGGCCCAGTTCCCCAAATCAATGTCGCGATAGCCGGCCGGCATCCGGGTCAGCGTGTGATGAGTGGTCAGCACCACCATGCCACCCCGCTCGCAATGCGCCGCCAGGTGTTCTTCGAGTTGCGCCACGCCTTGTTTGTCGAGCGCGGTGAACGGCTCATCGAGAATCCACAGCGGCGGGCTGTCCAGGTATAACCGCGCCAAGGCCACGCGACGTTGCTGGCCGGCCGACAGGGTGTGACAGGGAACATCCTCGAAACCGCGCAGCCCCACCGCCGTCAGCGCCTGCCAGATCGCCTCATGGGAGGCCGGTTGATGCAAGGCGCAGAGCCAACTGAGGTTTTCCTCAGGGGTCAGCAAATCCTTGATGCCGGCGGCATGGCCGATCCACAACAGGTTTCGCGCCAGTTCGCTACGTTGCTCGTGCAATGGCTGGCCGTTTAGCAATACTTGACCGGCGGTCGGGTGCATCAAACCGCATAGCAGGCGTAAAAGGCTGGTTTTGCCACTGCCGTTGGGGCCGCTGATTTGCAACATTTCGCCACTGGCCAGTCTCAATTCGAGATTTTCGAAGAGCAGCCGAAGGTCTCGCTCACAGGCAAGGGCAACGGTTTGCAGGACAGGACTGGTCAAGAGATCACGGGCCTTTTGCGGTTCAAGTCGGCAGTGGAGCGGCCGCTAAAGAGATGCAGGATAGATGCATTGGCGGCCCGTTTTAGAGAGCTGCGTCAATCAATTGCAATGTTTTCAGCGCCCAGGTGCAACGGAGCGGCATTATACATGCCATGCCCGACTCTAAAGAGCGCAATTTCCACAGGTTGTGACCGCATATGACAGGCGAAATGAACATCCTTCCGCTGCCGCAGACCACGCCCGCGACTTCGCGGCCGCTGGTGGTGAGTGGTGAGCTACTCAAGCTGCTGACGCCGATGGAGGGCCTGATTTCCGTTGGGCAAACCGCCAAGGCTGAAGTGCTCTCGCTCAAGCAGACGGATCAGACCTTTCAGCTGTTGCTCAAAGTCACCCTCGACAGCGGCCGACAGACCACGGTCCAGGCCACCAGTACTCAGCCGTTGCCTCAGGGCACCAGCCTGGCGATCACTCAACCTTCAGCGGGCAACCTGGCAGTCACGGTGCAACAGGCCATCGCCTCCAGCATCGCGACCCTCACCCGCATCGACACGGCGCAACTGCCGGTCGGCACCTTGCTGCAAGGCAAAGTGCTGACCTCTCAGGTAATGCCGCAGGTGCCGGGCCAGCCGACGGTGTTTCGCTCGATGGTGAGCCTGCTCAACACGGCGCTGAGCGGCAGCACGCTGAGCATCGACAGCCCGACGCCACTGCGCATCGGTACGTTGCTGAGCGCCCTGGTGCAAGACACCCAGACCCTGAAATTCGTCCCATTGAGCAGCCGCCAGGAACAGTTGGCGGTGACGCAGCAATTGGTCAACCAGCAAAGTCGCCAGGGCTCTCTGGATGGCTTGCTCAAACTCCTGCAGAACCTGCCGCCGTCGGATCAGACCTCCAGCGACCTGCGCGCCGCCGTGGACAAATTGCTCACCGGCCTGCCGGATGTTCAGCAACTGAGCACGCCCAAAGGCCTGGCCCAAGCGCTGGCCAACAGCGGCCTGTTCCTTGAAACGAAACTGCTGACTGGACAAAACCCGACGCTGACGCCTGACATGAAAGGCGACCTGCTCAAACTGATCGCACAACTGACGCCGGGGCTACCGGCCAACACCAATCTCAACGCAATCATTGCCGCCAACACACTGGCCCAGGCCATGCCGAACTTCGTGCGCAGCGCTTTGGGCATGCTGGGACAAGTCAGCGCCAAACCATTGCCGACCAGTTTTCCGCTCCCCGAGCGTCTGCTGCAAAGTCAGGACGGTGAAGGCGATCTGGAACATTTGCTGCGCCTGGCAGCAGCGGCCGTCTCGCGTCTGCAAAGCCATCAACTGTCGAGCCTGGAACAGACCGGCCTCACCGACGACGGTCGCCTGCTCAGTACCTGGCAACTGGAAATCCCCATGCGCAACCTGCAGGACATCGTGCCGTTGCAGGTCAAATTCCAGCGCGAAGAAGCGCCCGAGAAAGAACAACCGCACGAACGCCGCGACGAACGCGAACCCAAGCAACAATTGTGGCGAGTCGATCTGGCGTTCGACATGGAGCCGTTAGGACCGTTGCAGATTCAGGCACAGCTGATCAAAGGCAGTCTCTCCAGTCAGTTGTGGGCCGAGCGGCCGTACACCGCGAGCCTGATCGAAAGCAATCTGGCCGGGCTGCGCGAACGCCTGCTGGCGTCAGGCCTGAACGTCGGCGATCTGGATTGCCACCTCGGCACACCGCCGCAAGGCCCTCAAACCCGCCTCGAACAACGCTGGGTCGACGAAACCGCATGAACAAATCCACCGCACCGCGCCAAGCCATCGCCCTCAAATACGACGGCAGCCACGCCCCTACCCTCACGGCGAAAGGTGATGAGGAATTGGCCGAAGCCATTCTGCAGATTGCCCGTGATTATGAAGTGCCGATCTACGAAAACGCCGAGCTGGTGAAACTGCTGGCGCGGATGGAATTGGGGGAGAGTATTCCCGAGGAGTTGTATCGCACGATTGCCGAGATTATTGCGTTTGCGTGGAATTTGAAGGGTAAGTTTCCGGCAGGGCATGATCTGGAAGCGGTGATGGTAGAGAAGGATGTCACCGATCGAGGGGACGATTACTGAGGATTCGAGGACGCCTTCGCGAGCAAGCCCGCTCCCACAGTGAATTGGCGGCGTTCACACATTCTGTGTCCACCAGCGATCCACTGTGGGAGCGGGCTTGCTCGCGAATAGCGATCTCAACGCCGGCGCGGAAATCAGTTCTTGTGCAACTTACTCATCAACTCCGCCTCAGCCTGGGTCAACCCGCAAGATTGAGTCAGTTCATCGACACTGGCCCCCATCCCCACCAGGCGCGCTGCCTGAGCGAATGAAAGACTCGACGGATCACGTTGCTCCAGCTGGGCCAGTTTGTCCGGCAACGGGCCGACAACGGCGCGCAGTTCGTGCAGGTCTTCACCCATGCGCACGTTGCCGTTCTGGTAGTCGTCGACGCGTTTGGCCAGGTCCTTGATGCGCTGATCGCGAAGCGCATCGCCCTCGGCCTGTTGCGCGGCGATCTGCCGCTGAGCGCGGATGTACGCCAGGAACATCGCCAGCGTGCCTGCCCAGAAGAGGAACAGGACAATGACAGCTACCTCAAAAATCAATCAGATACTCTCCAGTTCCGACCATTCTTCTTCGCTCATCATCTTGTCCAGCTCGACCAGGATCAGCAGTTCGTTGTTCTTGTTGCACACGCCTTGGATGAACTTGGCGGACTCTTCGTTACCGACGTTTGGTGCGGTCTCGATTTCCGACTGACGCAGGTAAACCACTTCAGCCACGCTGTCGACCATGATCCCGACCACTTGCTTGTCGGCTTCGATGATGACGATGCGGGTGTTGTCGCTGATTTCGGCATTCATCAGGCCGAAGCGCTGACGGGTGTCGATCACGGTGACCACGTTACCGCGCAGGTTGATGATGCCCAGCACGTAGCTTGGAGCACCCGGGACCGGGGCGATTTCGGTGTAGCGCAGGACTTCCTGAACGCGCATCACGTTGATGCCGTAGGTTTCGTTGTCCAGCTTGAAGGTTACCCATTGCAGGATCGGATCTTCGGAACCCTTTGCAGCTGTCGCCTTATCATTCATACCCTGACCCCTCAAAAAACCGCCCTGGCGGTGTGTGTTCTGTGCGACGGCACTGAATGCCGTCGCCTGTCTGTTGTGCAGCTTTATGTCGGTTTGTGGGTCGGCTTGCTGCCGCCCATGTGCTTTGCCCCACCGCTGGCGATCAGCTCGGCCAGTGCGGAAACGTCGAGCAAGGCACACATGTGTTCAATCACCGTGCCCGCCAGCCACGGCCGTTGGCCCCGGTGGCTGCGCCATTTGATTTCGTTCGGGTCCAGGCGCAATGAGCGGCTGACCTGATGCACTGCCAGCCCCCACTCATAGCCCTGAACCGAAATAACGTATTGCAGGCCCTGGCGGAAATCATCGCGATAACGATCCGGCATGACCCAGCGCGCGGTATCCAGCACTTTCAGGTTGCCGGCCTGGCTCGGCAGGATCCCGAGGAACCATTCCGGCTGGCCGAACAACGGCGTCAACTCGTGACCGGCCAAAGAATAAATCGAGCCCAGGCATACCAGTGGCACCGCCAGGGTCAACCCGGCGACGTCGAACAACAGGCATTCGAACGGCTCGGCAGCCCATGCTGGACGACCGTCGGTTTCCACCGGTGGCGGCGTGTTGCTGGGTGGCAGATGAATTTCAACCAAGGGCGGCACCAATGCTTGCAGCAGTGGTGCAATCGTCGACACGGGCGCCAGAATCGGTGCCGGCGCTTCGATCACGGCCACCGGTGCTTTCACCACTGGCGCAACGATGGGTGCAGCGGCCACGGCCGGTTTCTGCGCATCACGGGCCTGTTCTTCAAGCACGGCAGCCTGGAACTCATCCAGCGCAGCTTCAACCTCGACAACCTCAGGAAGCGCCTCGACTTCTGGCAGCAACTCTTCGGTCGCGTCCTGCAGCAAGCTGTCCAGATAAGACTGGAGGGCCAGTTGCGGGCGCGAGGTGATCTTCACCGGCCGAGTCATGCGCACACCATCGCAGGCGCTGCCGAAGGCTGCGATCTTTTGGCGGATTCGAAGATGTCACAAAGCAAGATCAAAAGATCGCAGCCTGCGGCAGCTCCTACAGGGATTGAGTTCATCTCACGCCACCTGCGGAACAAGTTGCGCCGCCAGCAGATGCTTGAGCAGTGCACGGTAAGCGAGAACGCCACGGCTCTTGCCGTCGAATTGCGATGGCGTCAGCCCTGCGCGGCTGGCGTCACGCAAGCGGGTGTCGATCGGGATGTAGCCTTGCCAGATTTCTTCCGGGTACTTGTCGCGCAGCACGCGAAGGGTGCCGAGAGACGCCTGGGTACGACGGTCGAAAAGGGTCGGCACAATGCTGAACGGCAGCGCCTGTTTACGCGAGCGGTTGATCATCGCCAGGGTATTGACCATGCGTTCCAGGCCTTTGACCGCCAAGTGTTCGGTCTGCACCGGGATCACCAGCTGCTGGCTCGCCGCCAAGGCATTGACCATCAGTACGCCGAGCAACGGCGGGCTGTCGATTACGGCGTAATCGAAGTCCTGCCAAAGTTGCGCCAGGCTCTTGGCGATCACCAGTCCCAAACCACTCTGGCCCGGCGACTGGCGCTCAAGGGTTGCCAGCGCGGTACTCGATGGCAACAGGGAAATGCGTTCGTCACTGGTGGGCATCAGCAACTGACCGGGCAAGCCTTGCGGCACATTGCCCTTGTGCAGAAACAGGTCGTAGCTGCTGTGTTCCAGGCTGTCGGGGTCGTAACCGAAGTAGCTGGTCATGGAGCCGTGGGGGTCGAGATCGACCACAACCACGCGCTTGCCCGCCTCAGCCAGCAAACCGGCTAAAGCGATGGAGGAAGTGGTTTTACCGACACCACCCTTTTGATTGGCGACTGCCCAGACTCTCATTCGGATTGTTCCTCCCGGTCGAAAAGATCGACCGAGAAATAGCTCAACGTATTAATGCGGGTGACGGAGAATTGACGGCGCTCTCTCGTCCCGGCGACTTGACCGGAGCCGGTGCAGTTTGTGTGCCAGCCCGCTTCAACGCGGCATCCGGTTGTGCATTGGCCGTTCCGGTACCAGTGAGGCTGCGGCGTACATCGAGATTTCGTGAAACCACCAACACCACCCGACGGTTACGCGCTCGGCCTTCGGCGGTGGCGTTATTGGCCACCGGCTGGAACTCGCCATAACCTACCGACGCCAGCCGACCGGGGTTCACGCCCTGCATCGCCAGCATGCGCACGATGCTCGCCGAACGGGCCGAGGACAGCTCCCAATTGGTCGGGTATTGCGCGGTGCGGATCGGTTGATCGTCGGTGAAGCCTTCAACGTGGATCGGGTTGTCGAACGGCCTGAGGATCGCGGCGACCTTGTCGATGATGTTGAACGCGATGTCGCTGGGCATCGCATCGCCGCTGCCGAACAACAGGCTGGAATTGAGCTCGATCTCGACCCATAACTCATTGCCGCGCACGGTCATCTGGTTGGAGCTGATCAAGTCGCCGAATGCTGCGCTGATGTCATCGGCAATGCTTTTGAGCGGATCATTGGCGGCCTGGGCGATGCCGGCGTCGATCTGTTCGCTGTCCTTGACCAGCGGCTTGGCCGGGGTCACGGTCTTCGGTCGCTCGTCACCAATCGGGATCGGCTTGAGGGCTCGATCGGAATCGGTAAACACCCCGATCAGCGCCTCGGAAATGACCTTGTACTTGCCTTCGTTGATCGAAGAAATCGAGTACATCACCACGAAGAAAGCGAACAGCAACGTAATGAAGTCGGCGTAGGAAACGAGCCAGCGTTCATGGTTTACGTGTTCTTCAGGTTGCCGGCGACGAGCCATGGTCCATTTCCCCCATCAATCCATGAAGCCCTGAAGCTTCAATTCGATAGAGCGAGGGTTTTCACCTTCGGCGATCGACAGAATGCCTTCCAGCAACATCTCGCGATATCGCGACTGCCGCAACGCGATGGACTTGAGCTTGGCGGCAACCGGCAGCAATATCAGGTTGGCACTGGCCACGCCATAGATGGTGGCGACGAAGGCAACAGCAATGCCGCTGCCTAGTTGCGACGGATCGGCCAGGTTGCCCATGACGTGGATCAGGCCCATCACCGCACCGATGATGCCGATGGTCGGCGCGTAGCCGCCCATACTTTCAAAGACTTTGGCGGCTTCGATGTCGCGGCTTTCCTGGGTGTAGAAATCCACTTCCAGAATGCTGCGAATCGCTTCCGGCTCGGCGCCGTCCACCAGCAGTTGCAGGCCTTTTCGTGAGTAGCTGTCGGGTTCGGCGTCGGCCACTCCTTCCAGACCGAGCAAACCTTCCTTGCGAGCGGTCAGACTCCAATTCACTACGCGATCGATGCCGCCGGCCAGGTCCACGCGCGGTGGAAACAGGATCCAGGCGAGAATCTGCATGGCGCGCTTGAAGGCACTCATCGGCGATTGCAGTAGCGCCGCACCGACCGTCCCGCCTAGTACGATCAACGCTGCCGGGCCGTTGGCCAACGCGCCGAGGTGACCACCTTCAAGGTAGTTGCCGCCAATGATGGCGACGAACGCCATGATGATCCCGATAAGACTGAGTACATCCATCAGAGACACGCCTCGACCAGGTGTCGGCCGATATCGTCCAGGCTGTAGACCGCGTCCGCGAGCTCGGCTTTGACGATCGCCATTGGCATGCCGTAGATCACGCAGCTGGCTTCGTCCTGAGCCCAGATCGCACTGCCGCCCTGCTTGAGCAGACGCGCGCCTTCACGACCGTCGGCGCCCATGCCGGTCAGTACCACCGCCAGAACTTTGTCGCCGTAGGATTTGGCCGCGGAGCCGAAGGTGATGTCCACGCACGGCTTGTAGTTCAGACGTTCGTCGCCCGGCAGGATTTTCACCGCGCCACGGCCGTCGATCATCATTTGTTTGCCGCCCGGGGCCAGCAGCGCCAGGCCCGGACGCAGGATGTCGCCATCCTCGGCTTCCTTGACGCTGATGCGGCACAGCTTGTCCAGACGTTCGGCGAAAGCCTTGGTGAAGGCTGCCGGCATGTGCTGGATCAACACGATCGGTGCCGGGAAGTTGGCCGGCAACTGCGTCAGCACCCGTTGCAGGGCAACCGGGCCACCGGTGGAGGTACCGATGGCGACCAGTTTGTAAGCTTTGCGTTTCGGCGCTGGAGACGATGGAGTCGCTGCATGGGTGCGAGCCGGAATCGGCACCGGAGCCGGTGCCGAACGCGCCGGCGCACTGCTGCCGTAGCTGCTGACGCTCGAAGGCGCAGGCGTCGGGGCTGGCGCAGCTACCGGCGCCGGGGCGCTGTAGGCGCTGACACGACGGTTACTGCGCGAGATGCTGAGAATCTTTTCGCACAGCAGTTGCTTGACCTTCTCCGGGTTACGGGAGATGTCTTCGAAATTCTTCGGCAGGAAGTCCACCGCGCCGGCGTCCAGCGCATCGAGGGTGACCCGCGCGCCTTCGTGAGTCAGCGAGGAGAACATCAACACCGGGGTCGGGCAGCGCTGCATGATGTGCCGCACTGCCGTGATGCCATCCATCATCGGCATCTCGTAGTCCATGGTGATCACGTCTGGCTTGAGGGCCAATGCCTGATCGATCGCCTCTTTTCCGTTGGTCGCCGTACCGACGACCTGGATATTCGAATCCGCTGAAAGAATTTCCGAGACGCGGCGGCGGAAAAACCCCGAATCGTCCACCACCAGGACTTTGACTGCCATAAACACTCCGTTAGACGGGGCGAGGCTCAGTCGCCCCGCTCCCCCAGAATCAAATACGCCGTGCGGCGTAACGCTTGAGCATGCTCGGAACATCGAGAATCAGCGCAATGCGGCCGTCACCGGTGATGGTGGCGCCGGACATGCCGGGGGTTCCCTGGAGCATTTTGCCCAATGGCTTGATGACCACTTCTTCCTGGCCCACGAGTTGATCGACGACGAAGCCGATCCGCTGAGTGCCCACCGAAAGGATCACCACATGGCCTTCGCGCTGCTCTTCGTGAGCGGCGGAACTGACCAGCCAGCGCTTGAGGTAGAACAGAGGCAGCGCCTTGTCCCGCACGATCACCACTTCCTGGCCGTCCACCACGTTGGTGCGCGACAGGTCGAGGTGGAAGATCTCGTTGACGTTCACCAGCGGGAACGCGAACGCCTGGTTGCCGAGCATGACCATCAGCGTCGGCATGATCGCCAGGGTCAACGGGACCTTGATGACGATCTTCGAGCCCTTGCCCTTGGTCGAGTAGATATTGATGGTGCCGTTGAGCTGGGCGATTTTGGTTTTCACCACGTCCATGCCCACGCCGCGCCCGGAGACGTCGGAGATTTCGGTCTTGGTCGAGAAGCCCGGAGCGAAAATCAGGTTGAAGCAATCGGTCTCGCTGAGACGGTCCGCCGCATCCTTGTCCATCAGGCCTTTCTTCACGGCGATACCGCGCAGAACATCAGCGTCCATGCCTTTGCCGTCATCGGAGATGGACAACAGGATGTGGTCGCCTTCCTGTTCAGCGGACAGGATCACTTTGCCGCTGCGAGGTTTACCCATCGCTTCGCGCTCGGCCGGCTCTTCGATACCATGGTCGACCGAGTTACGCACCAAGTGGACCAGCGGGTCGGCCAGGGCCTCGACGAGGTTCTTGTCGAGGTCGGTTTCTTCGCCGACCAGCTCCAGGTTGATCTCTTTCTTGAGCTGGCGAGCCAGGTCGCGAACCAGACGCGGGAAGCGCCCGAAAACTTTCTTGATCGGTTGCATCCGGGTCTTCATGACCGCGGTTTGCAGGTCGGCCGTGACCACGTCGAGGTTCGACACGGCCTTGGACATGGCTTCGTCGCCGCTGTTGAGGCCCAGACGGACCAGGCGGTTACGCACCAGTACCAACTCGCCGACCATGTTCATGATTTCGTCGAGACGCGCGGTATCGACCCGCACCGTGGTCTCGGCTTCGCTGGCCGGTTTTTCCGGCGGCGGCGCAGCCGGGGCACGGGCAGGCGCCGGTGCAGCAGCCGCAGCAGGCTTGGGAGCTTGGGCTTGTGGTTCAGGTGCTTTGGCAACAGGTGCCGGCGCCGCAGCCTTGACGACTGGGGTTGCTACCGCGGAAGCAACAGAACCGGTGCCCACTTCAGTGAACTTGCCCTTGCCATGCAATTCGTCGAGCAGCGATTCGAACTCATGATCCGAGATCAGATCGCTGCCGGCCGCTTTAGCAGTTGGCGCAGCCGGGGCCGGGGCCGAAGCAATCGCCGACTCCAGCGCATCGACCGCAAAGTTGCCTTTGCCGTGCAGCTGATCGAGCAGTGCTTCGAACTCGTCGTCGGTGATGTCGGAGCTGTCGCCTGCCGCTTTCGGGGCAGCCGGTGCGGCGGGCGCCGCGACCACTGCATCGGGGGCGAACTGGCCTTTGCCGTGCAGTTGATCGAGCAACGACTCGAACTCGGCATCGGTGATTTCGTCGCTAGCCGCCGCATCGGCGGCAGGCGGCGCAGCAACCACGGGAGCCTCGGCCTGAGCCTTGACGGCATTCAGCGAGTCCAGCAGCTGTTCGAATTCGTTATCGGTGATGTCACCTGATTCGCTTTCGGCGGCAGGTGCCTGCACCACTTCAGCGACAGGTGCCGCTTCATCGGCGGTTTGCGGCTCGGCCAAACGGGCCAACGCTGCAAGCAATTCAGGCGTGGCAGCCGTGATCGGGCTGCGTTCGCGGACTTCGCTGAACATGCCGTTCACCGCGTCCAGTGCCTCGAGAACCACGTCCATCAGTTCCGAGTCGACGCGTCGTTCACCCTTGCGCAGAATGTCGAACACGTTCTCGGCGATGTGACAGCACTCCACCAGCTCGTTGAGCTGGAGGAAGCCGGCGCCCCCTTTTACAGTGTGAAAACCGCGAAAAATTGCATTGAGCAAATCCGCATCATCCGGTCGGCTTTCAAGCTCGACCAGCTGTTCGGACAGTTGCTCTAGAATCTCGCCGGCCTCAACCAGGAAATCCTGAAGGATCTCTTCATCGGCGCCGAAGCTCATTAAGGGGGTGCTCCTGAGGTCTAAAAACCTAAAAAACCTAAAAAACCTAAAATACTAAAACTCTAAAATCCTAGGCTGGATAACAAATCGTCCACATCGTCCTGACCGGACACAACGTCTTCTCTTTTATCGGCATGAATCTGCGGACCTTCACCCTGAGAGAGATGTTTTTGCGGATCTTTTTCAGCAAGCATCGCTTCACGGTCATGTTCGATACCCGCAAAGCGGTCGACCTGACTGGCCATGAGCACGAGCTTGAGCAGGTTGCTTTCAACGTCGGTGACCAATTGGGTCACGCGCTTGATCACCTGACCGGTGAGGTCCTGGTAATCCTGGGCCAGCAGAATGTCGTTGAGGTTGCTCGACACGACGCGGTTGTCTTCGCTGCTGCGTGTCAGGAAACCGTCAACCCGCCGGGCCAGTTCGCGGAACTCTTCAGCCCCGACTTCGCGGCGCATGAACCGACCCCAATCCGTGCTCAGCGCCTGAGCTTCGTCGCTCAGGCTGTTGATCAGCGGCGTGGCGTTTTCCACCAGGTCCATGGTGCGGTTGGCCGCGGCCTCGGTCAGCTTGACCACATAACCCAGGCGCTCGGTGGCATCCGTAATCTGAGACACTTCCTCGGCTTGCGGCATGTGCGGGTCAATCTGAAAATTGACGATCGCGCTATGCAGCTCGCGAGTGAGCTTGCCCACTTCCTGGTACAGGCCGCGGTCACGGGTCTGGTTGAGCTCATGGATCAGTTGCACAGCGTCGCCGAACCTGCCTTTTTCAAGGCTTTCGACCAGTTCGACCGCGTGTTTTTTCAGGGTCGACTCAAAATCGCCCTGTGAAGATTCGTTATGCTCCATAGCTCCCCCGTGACGGACTGGCTTTGCACATCAACCGATGCGTTCGAAGATCTTTTCAATCTTGTCTTTCAACGCTTGAGCCGTGAATGGCTTGACCACATAGCCGTTCACACCCGCCTGAGCGGCTTCGATGATTTGCTCGCGCTTGGCTTCGGCCGTGACCATCAACACCGGCAGGTGTTTGAGTTTTTCATCGGCACGTACGTGGCGCAGCAGATCAATACCGGTCATGCCGGGCATGTTCCAGTCCGTTACCAGAAAGTCGATGCTCCCGCTGTTGAGGACCGGAATCGCGGTAATACCGTCATCCGCCTCGACCGTGTTGGTGAACCCAAGGTCACGCAACAGGTTTTTTATGATCCGCCGCATCGTTGAGAAGTCATCAACGATGAGGATTTTCATATTCTTGTCCAATTCGACCTCCAAGCAGTCTTAAAACGCGCGCAGCACCTGAACGCGCCGTTCAATCAATTCGGCGTAACACTCAACAGTTGTATGGATTACAACGGGCCGTGACGGGTGCAGCAAAATGCCGTACCAACCTCGTTCGCAGTGTCCCCACACTGCCTGTCAGCGCGCTCGCCACTCCCCCAAACGCCCCCGCAAACGGGCCGCGCACTGGCTGTGTAACTGGCTGACCCGCGATTCGCTGACCCCCAGGACCTCACCGATTTCCTTGAGGTTCAACTCTTCGTCGTAGTACAGCGCCAACACCAGTCGCTCACGCTCCGGCAAATTGGCAATCGCGTCCGCCAGCGCCGCCTGGAAGCGTTCATCTTCCAGATCGCGTGACGGCTCGAGATGAGCACTGGCGCCATCCTCGTGCAGCCCTTCGTGTTCGCCGTCCTGCAACAGATCGTCGAAACTGAATAACCGGCTGCCCAGGGTGTCGTTCAAAATCCCGTAATAATCATCGAGACTCAATTGGAGTTCGGCCGCAACTTCGTGATCTTTAGCGTCACGGCCGGTTTTAGCTTCAATCGAGCGAATCGCGTCGCTGACCATGCGGGTATTGCGGTGAACCGAACGTGGCGCCCAGTCCCCCTTGCGCACTTCATCGAGCATCGCGCCGCGGATTCGAATGCCCGCGTACGTCTCGAAACTCGCGCCTTTGCTGGCGTCGTATTTGGTTGATACTTCAAGCAGGCCGATCATCCCGGCCTGGATCAAGTCTTCGACCTGGACACTGGCCGGCAAACGCGCCAGCAAGTGGTAGGCAATGCGTTTGACCAGTGGCGCGTAACGCTCGATCAGCTCGTACTGCGCGTCACGTGCCGACTTCTTGTAGAGGTTGTAGCCACTGGCTGTCATAGGACGGGTCCTGCCGTTTGTTGCACGAGGCGCTCGACGAAAAACTCCAGATGCCCGCGAGGGTTGGCCGGCAGTGGCCAGGTATCGACCTTCTGCGCAATGGCCTTGAACGCCAGGGCGCACTTGGAGCGCGGGAAGGCTTCGTAGACGGCACGCTGCTTCTGCACGGCCTTGCGCACGCTTTCGTCGTAAGGCACCGCACCGACGTATTGCAAGGCGACGTCGAGGAAACGATCCGTGACCTTGGTCAACTTGGCGAACAGGTTGCGGCCTTCCTGCGGGCTCTGCGCCATGTTGGCCAGGACGCGGAAACGATTCATGCCGTAGTCGCGGTTAAGCAGTTTGATCAGCGCGTAGGCGTCAGTGATGGAGGTCGGCTCGTCGCACACCACCAGCAAGACTTCTTGCGCTGCGCGGACGAAACTGACTACCGAGTCACCAATGCCCGCAGCGGTGTCGATCACCAATACGTCGAGGTTGTCGCCGATGTCGCTGAAGGCCTGGATCAGGCCGGCATGCTGGGCCGGGCTCAGATGAACCATGCTCTGGGTGCCGGACGCAGCCGGGACGATGCGGATCCCGCCAGCCCCCTGCAACAGCACGTCGCGCAGCTCACAGCGGCCTTCGATCACGTCGGCCAGGGTACGTTTGGGTGTCAGCCCCAGCAGGACGTCGACGT
Source organism: Pseudomonas farris (assembly GCF_019145235.1). Taxonomy (GTDB): domain Bacteria; phylum Pseudomonadota; class Gammaproteobacteria; order Pseudomonadales; family Pseudomonadaceae; genus Aquipseudomonas; species Aquipseudomonas farris. The sequence continues at coordinate 245,945 of NZ_JAHSTV010000011.1, forward strand.
TCGCCAGCCCCAGATCGGCATCCAGCAGCATGACGCGCCGGCCGAGCTCAGCTAGAGCCAGGGACAAGTTCACTGACACGTTAGTCTTCCCGACGCCACCTTTGCCGCCGGTCACCGCGATCACCTGTACGGGATGCATGCTGCCCATGTTATTTCTTTACCTTGTCTTACTTAGACGGAGGCCACATTACTGGCTGCGCGTTCACAAACTGAACAATGCATGGCAGACCATCGATGTAGGTACAAAAACTGTTCATTAATACCTCAGCCAACCCGCTTGGTCGGACTGTGGTAAAGGTCAGCGAACATGTCAGCCATGGCTTCTTCGCTGGGTTCTTCCTGCATTTGCACGCTAACGGCGCGACTGACCAACTGATGACGACGCGGCAGATGCAAATCATCCGGGATCCGCGGGCCATCGGTCAGGTAAGCCACCGGCAGTTCATGACTGATGGCCAGGCTCAACACCTCGCCCAAGCTTGCCGTTTCATCCAGTTTAGTCAGGATGCAGCCGGCAAGGCCGCAACGTTTGTAACTGTGATAAGCAGCGGTTAGAACCTGTTTCTGGCTAGTGGTTGCCAAGACCAGATAATTTTTTGATTTGATGCCGCGTCCGGCCAGGCTTTCGAGCTGCATGCGCAGTGCCGGATCGCTGGCCTGCAGGCCGGCGGTATCGATCAGCACCACGCGTTTGCGCAGCAAAGGCTCCAGCGCCTGCACCAGCGATTGGCCCGGGTCGACATGAGTCACTGACACATTGAGGATGCGGCCCAGAGTCTTGAGCTGTTCCTGAGCACCAATGCGGTAGCTGTCCATGCTCACCAGCGCGATGTTTTGCGCGCCGTACTTGAGCACATAACGCGCGGCGAGTTTGGCCAGCGTGGTGGTCTTGCCCATACCGGCTGGGCCGACCATGGCAATCACACCGCCCTCTTCCAATGGCTCGACTTCCGGGGTGGCAATCATCCGTGCCAGGTGCGCGAGCAACATGCGCCAGGCCTGACGGGGTTCTTCAATATCGGTAATCAGTGCCAGCAGGTCGCGCGACAACGGGCCGGACAGGCCGATGCGTTGCAAGCGACGCCAGAGGTTGGCCTGGGCTGGACGGCTGCCTTGCAATTGATTCCAGGCCAGCGAGCCGAGTTGAACTTCCATCAGTTCACGCAGGCTGTTGAGTTCGAAACGCATCGAGTCGAATGCACGCGGGTCGACGCCGGTCGCTGCGACAGGCGCAGGTGCCGGGCGCCGAGGTTCGGCCAATGTCGGTTCGATCAGCGGCTCGGCGGCGGTCAATGGCAGGCCGGCGAACAATTGGCGATTGGTGGCTTTGTCGCTCTCGCCATCGCTACGCAGGCTCAATTCGGCCTGGGCGGTGACGATCCGCGACTGGGTCTTGCGCAGCTCGTCCTCGAGTTCCATATTCGGAACACGCGGGGCCAGCGCCGACAATTTGTAATCCAGGGCAGCCGTTAGCTCGACACCGCCGGCGATCCGGCGATTGCCAATGATGGCGGCATCGGCGCCCAGCTCATCACGAACCAGTTTCATGGCCTGACGCATATCGGCGGCGAAAAAACGCTTAACTTGCATAAACCACTACCTCAGCCGTTGGGCCCTACTGTCGCAACGATGGTCACTTGCTTGTTGTCAGGGATTTCCTGGTAAGCCAACACATGCAAACCCGGGACTGCCAGTCGGCCAAATCGCGAGAGCATCGCGCGAACCGGACCGGCCACCAGCAGAATCACCGGTTGACCTTGCATTTCCTGACGCTGCGCCGCTTCGATCAACGAGCGTTGCAGTTTCTCTGCCATGCTTGGCTCCAGCAGAACACCCTCTTCCGAGCCTTGTCCTGCCTTCTGAAGACTATTGAGCAATATTTGTTCCAACCTTGGCTCCAAGGTGATCACAGGCAGCTCCGACTCAGTGCCTACAATGCTTTGCACGATTGCACGGGATACGCCGACGCGCACCGCGGCCACCAAAGCGGCAGTATCTTGACTCTTGGCGGCGTTGTTCGCGATGGCTTCGGCGATGCTGCGAATGTCCCGTACCGGCACCTGTTCGGCCAGCAACGCCTGCAAGACTTTGAGCAACTGCGACAGCGAAACCACCCCCGGCACCAACTCCTCGGCCAGTTTCGGTGAGCTTTTGGCCAGCAATTGCATGAGTTGCTGGACTTCTTCGTGGCCAATCAGCTCGCTGGAGTGCTTGTACAAAATCTGGTTCAAATGCGTTGCCACTACCGTACTGGCATCCACCACGGTGTAGCCGAGGGATTGCGCCTGGGCCCGCTGGCTGATTTCGATCCAGACCGCCTCCAGACCAAAAGCCGGATCTTTGGCGGTAATGCCGTTGAGCGTGCCGTAGACCTGCCCCGGGTTGATCGCCAGTTCGCGGTCCGGGTAAATCTCGGCCTCGGCCAGGATCACGCCCATCAGGGTCAGGCGATAAGCGCTGGGCGCCAGGTCGAGGTTGTCACGGATATGCACGGTCGGCATCAGGAAGCCCAAGTCCTGGGAGAGCTTTTTACGCACACCCTTGATCCGCGCCAGCAACTGACCACCCTGGTTGCGATCCACCAGCGGAATCAGGCGGTAACCGACTTCCAGGCCGATCATGTCGATCGGGGTCACGTCATCCCAGCCAAGCTCCTTGGTTTCCTGGGCGCGGGCCGGCGATGGCAGCAGTTCCTGCTGACGCTTGACCTCTTGCAGGGCTTGAACCTTGACTATGTTCTGCTTCTTCCAGAACAGATAAGCGCCGCCAGCCGCCAGGGCTGCCATGCTCAGAAAAGAAAAATGCGGCATGCCCGGCACCAGGCCCATCACCGCCATCAAGCCAGCGGCCACCGCCAAGGCTTTCGGCGAGGCGAACATCTGACGATTGATCTGCTTACCCATGTCTTCTGAACCGGAAGCACGGGTCACCATGATCGCAGCGGCGGTCGACAACAGCAGTGATGGCAATTGCGCCACCAAACCGTCACCGATGGTCAACAAGGCATACACCCGACCGGCATCGCCAAAGGTCATGCCGTGCTGGAAGATACCGACCGCCATGCCGCCGATCAGGTTGATGAACAGAATCAGCAGGCCGGCGATTGCGTCACCGCGCACGAACTTGCTGGCACCGTCCATCGAGCCGTAGAACTCGGCTTCCTGGGCCGCTTCCATCCGGCGCAGTTTCGCCTGGTTCTGATCGATCAGGCCGGCGTTCAAGTCGGCGTCGATCGCCATCTGTTTGCCGGGCATCGCATCGAGGGTGAAGCGCGCGCTCACCTCGGAAATCCGCCCGGCGCCCTTGGTTACCACGACGAAGTTGATGATCATCAAAATCGCGAAGACCACGATACCAACCACGTAGTTACCGCCGATCACCACTTCACCGAAGGCCTGGATCACCTTACCGGCGGCGGCGTGGCCGTCCTGACCGTGGAGCATCACCACCCGTGTCGAGGCCACGTTCAGCGCCAGTCGCAGCAACGTCGCCACCAACAGAATGGTCGGGAACACCGCAAAATCCAGCGGCCGCAAAGCGTACACGCAGACCAGCAACACCACGATGGACAAGGCAATGTTGAACGTGAAAAACACGTCCAGCAGGAACGGCGGCACCGGCAACATCATCATGGCCAGCATGACCAGCAGCAACAGCGGCACACCCAGATTGCCCCGACTGAGGTCGGCAACGTTTGTGCGTGCAGTGTTGAATAACTGAGAGCGATCCACCGGTTTTCCCCGTTCCTTTAAAGCAAACTTTTGACGCCTGAAGCAGGCGCAGGGCGGCTATTGCAAGAAGCCTTCCAACTTTTGCCGGGGCTTGAAATAGAGGTCTGTTTCGGGGATTTGTATTGCCTGAACCGACGCCTTCGCGGGCAAGTCGGAACGCCGCCCGCGAAGAGGCCAGCATTGCCAACACAACTAACAGGAGTCGCGCCGCAGATCCGGTGGAATTGGCAGATCGCCATGGAGCCGGCCGCGAACAGACGCAGGACGGCTATCACCACTATCGCCGAGGAATAAAAAATCAGAGAACCCGGCGCACTGGCGGAGTCAGCCCGCAGTCCAAATTTGCTTTGGATTAATGGCGCCAAACTGCAATTCGCGGCCCACCATGTAGCGCGTCCCCCTACGCATTCGAGTGTCCTCCACCGCCACAAAATCTTCCTCAGCATAACCAAGCACAACCGCCGTAGCAGGCGCTATAAGGGGGAACGAAAACTCGTGACCCTGCATAAGGTTAAGCGCCCACCCAAATTGAATGATCGGCAAATCGTCTATCAGCATCGGACGCTTATCCTTACGACGAAAGTCCATCCGCGAAGTAACCTGCAACTTCCCATCGACCACTGCAAACTCTGGTTTGCCGTATCGACGTTGTAACGTGCCCGCTGACCACTCCGTCATGTAGTACAAGGGATTGGTGAAAACCTCGAATAAGACCAAACTGTTTCCAATGCTGCCCGCCGCACCAAAGAGATAGTTGTAGGAATAGTGATAGGCCAACCCTTCCAGCTCGGGCCGAATAGCATTGAGCGGATTATTCAGGTAATCCCCAATGTACTGATTGGCCATGTGGACAAAATGCGTAAAGTCCAATGACATTCTGAACGTAACCGAGTAACCGATCGCCCGTTCAGAGGAATTTTCCTCTAAAACACCCGAAACAAACGCCAACTCCATTCCTTGAAGCTTTCTGTACTGACGCTCTGCCATGACCGTGCTCCCATGAACATCACCTGGAAAGATTTCCGAGCCCATGACAACGCGTCAGACGGTGGGCGTCTACTGTCAGAACTAACAGGTAAAGTTTTTTCGGATAGATGGAAGGCCGCGATCTTTTGATCTATCAGGAATCGCGACGCAGATCCGGCGGAATCGGCAAATCATCCTTGAGCGGATCCGGGCGCTTGCCCTTGCCAGCGCGGTACTGGCGGATCTGGTAGACGTAGGCCAGTACCTGGGCAACTGCCAGATAGAGCCCGCCGGGAATTTCCTGCTCTAGCTCGGTGGAGTAGTAGATCGAACGCGCCAGCGCCGGCGATTCGAGCAGCAACACATTGTTGGCCACGGCGATTTCGCGGATCTTCAAGGCCAGGAAGTCGCTACCCTTGGCCAACAGCACCGGCGCATTGCCTTTGTCTGGATCGTACTTGAGGGCCACCGCGTAGTGAGTCGGGTTGGTGATGACCACGTCGGCCTCGGGAATGGCCGCCATCATCCGCCGCTGGGACATCTCGCGTTGCAACTGGCGAATGCGTTGCTTGACCTCTGGCTTACCTTCCTGATCCTTGTGCTCGTCGCGCACTTCCTGCTTGGTCATCAGCAGTTTCTTGTGGCTTTCCCAGAGCTGCACCGGCACGTCGACCGCAGCGATGATGATCAACCCACAAGCCATCCACAAGGTGCTCCAGCCGACCACTTGCAGGCTGTGAATGATCGCCATGTCCAATGGCTCATGGGCGATGCGCAGGAGATCGTCGATGTCCGCCGACAAGACCGCCAACGCCACGAACAACACGATGAAAAACTTCGCCAAGGCCTTGAGCAACTCCACCAGCGCCTTGGCCGAGAACATTCGTTTCAGCCCCGCCCCCGGATTCATGCGACTGAACTTGGGCGCCATGGAGCCGGCCGCGAACAGCCAGCCACCCAGGGAGATCGGACCGATCAGCGCAGCCAGCAGCAGGGTGATCATTACTGGCTGAATCGCAACGAGGGCGATCTGCCCCGAGTGCAGCAGGTACGTGCCCATGGAACGCTGATCCAGAATCACTTCCCGCGAGAGCGAGAAGTTCATGCGCATCAGCTCCATCATGTCCTGCGCCAATGCGCCGCCAAAAATCAGCAACCCGCCGGCGCCGGCGAGCATGACCGCCAGGGTGTTGAGCTCCTTGGAGCGCGCAATCTCGCCCTTCTCACGGGAGTCCTTTTTACGTTTCTCCGTGGGGTCTTCTGTTTTGTCCTGACCGCTTTCGCTCTCAGCCATGACTCAGCGCGCCCGTGCCAGTTCGCGTAACAACTGCAAAGCCTCGGAGGCCAGCGGTTGATACTGATTGAGAATGTCCGCCAGACCGACCCAGACAATGAACAGCCCGAGCACCAGGGTCAGCGGGAAGCCGATCGAGAAAATGTTCAACTGCGGCGCCGCCCGGGTCATCACGCCAAACGCAATGTTGACCACCAGCAACGCCGTGATCGCCGGCAACACCAGCAACAGTGCCGCACCGAGCACCCAGCCGAGTTTGCCGGCCAGCTCCCAGAAATGATGGACCATCAACCCACCACCGACCGGCAACGTGGTGAAGCTTTCGGTGAGGACTTCGAACACCACCAAGTGGCCATTCATCGACAGGAACAGCAGGGTCACCAGCATGGTGAAAAACTGCCCGATCACCGCCACAGACACACCATTCGTAGGGTCGACCATCGAGGCAAAGCCCATACCCATCTGGATCGCGACAATTTGCCCGGCGACCACAAAAGCCTGGAAGAACAGCTGCAAGGAGAAACCCAACACCGCGCCAATGATGATTTGCTCGGCGATCAGCAGCAGCGCGCTCAGGTCCAGCGCGTTGACCGGCGGCATCGGCGGCAGGCCGGGGGCGATCACGAAGGTGATCGCCAGGGCGAAGTACAGACGGATGCGCGTGGGCACCAGGGTCGTGCCGAAAATCGGCATGACCATCAGCAACGAGCCGATGCGAAACAGCGGCAACAGGAACGTCGCCACCCAGGTGCTGATCTGGGTATCGGTCAGCTGCAGCAGCGACATGGTCTAGCCGATGACCTGAGGAATACTGCCGTACAACTGCAGGATGTATTCCATGAAAGTCTGCACCAGCCATGGGCCGGCGACGATTAGCGTCACCAGCATCACCAGCAGGCGCGGCAGGAAGCTCAGGGTCTGTTCGTTGATCTGGGTGGCTGCCTGGAACATCGCCACCAACAAACCCACCAGCAGGCTCGGAATCACCAGCACGGCAACCATCATGGTGGTCAGCCACAACGCTTCGCGAAAGATGTCTACGGCAACTTCCGGCGTCATGGTGAAACGCCGCCGAAGCTGCTCGCCAAGGTACCGATGATCAACGCCCAGCCATCCACCAGCACGAACAGCATGATTTTGAACGGCAGGGAAATGATCAGTGGCGAGAGCATCATCATACCCATCGCCATCAGTACACTGGCCACCACAAGGTCGATGATCAGGAACGGGATGAAGATCATGAAGCCGATCTGGAACGCGGTTTTCAGCTCAGAGGTCACGAACGCCGGCACCAGAATCGTCAGCGGCGCCTGATCAGGCGTAGCAATGTCGGTGCGCTTGGACAAGCGCATGAACAGTTCCAGATCGCTGCTGCGAGTCTGGGCCAGCATGAAATCCTTGATCGGCACCTGCGCCTTGGTCACGGCATCCTGAGCGGTGAGTTTCTCCGCTAGATACGGCTGCAAGGCATCCTGATTCACGCGATCGAATACCGGCGCCATGATGAACATAGTCAGGAACAGCGCCATGCCGGTGAGGATTTGGTTCGACGGTGTCTGCTGCAAGCCCAGGGCCTGACGCAGGATCGAGAACACGATAATGATCCGGGTGAAACTGGTCATCAGCATGACGAACGCAGGGATGAAACTCAGCGCAGTCATGATCAGCAGGATTTGCAGGCTGACCGAGTATTCCTGAGCGCCTTCGGCGTTAGTGCCCAAGGTGATCGCCGGGATCGACAACGGATCGGCGGCGAACGCCAGCGGCGCGACCAGCATCAGGGCCAGCGTCAAGACGATGCGTAGCGCACCCATTACTTCTTATCCTTGTGGTCCTTGCCCAACAGCTCCAACAGGCGCTGGGCAAACTCTGGGGTCGCTTTTTCAGTCCCGCTCGGCACTTGCACCGGCTCCTTGAGCACATGCAACGCAGTGATGCTGCCGGGGCTCAGGCCGAGCAGGATTTGTTCGTTGCCGACCTGCACCAGCATCAAACGATCACGGGGACCTAGCGCCCGTGAACCGATCAGCTCGATCACCTGCCCCTTGCCGGCCGGCCCAGCCTGTTGGACCCGGCGCAGCAGCCAGGCGAGGAAGAAGATCAACCCCAGCACCAGCAGCAAGCCGAACACCAACTGCGTCAATTGCCCGGCCACACCGCTACTGACGGCCGGTGCGGCAGCCGCTGTCGCAGCCGACGTCGTGGGCTCGGCCGCCAAAACGCTTAACGGCAAGGCCAGCGCCAACCCAAGCACAAAACCCAGAACCTTTTTCACTCAGCGCAGCTTCTTGATGCGTTCGCTTGGGCTGATCACGTCGGTCAGGCGAATGCCGAACTTTTCGTTGACCACCACCACTTCACCGTGGGCGATGAGCGTGCCGTTGACCAGCACGTCCAGCGGCTCGCCGGCCAGACGATCGAGCTCGATCACCGAACCCTGGTTGAGTTGCAGCAGGTTGCGGATGTTGATATCGGTACTGCCGACTTCCATGGAAATCGATACCGGAATATCGAGGATCACATCCAGGTTCGGACCGTCCAGCGTCACCGGATCGTTGTTCTTTGCCACGCTGCCGAATTCTTCCATCGGTAGACGGTTGGACGGCGAACTGGCGGCGTCGGCGGCCAGCAAGGCATCGATATCGTCCTGCCCGGCGTCACCGGTTTCTTCCAGGGCTGCAGCCCACTCATCAGCCAGTGCCTGGTCGTCCTGGGCGTTCATATCGTCATTCATCATTTGTCCTCGGCGGGCACCTGCTCAATCAAGAGCAGTCAATTAAAAGGGGGGGTTGGAGCGCCGGTCAGCGGCGCTCGATCGGCTCGATCACCTGCAACGCAAGGTTGCCTTTGTGCGAGCCCATCTTGACCTTGAAGGCCGGTACGCCGTTGGCGCGCATGATCATTTCTTCCGGCATCTCGACCGGAATAATGTCCCCGGGCTGCATGTGCAGGATGTCGCGAAGGCGCAGCTGTCGGCGGGCCACGGTGGCACCGATCGGTACGTCGACGTCCAGCACGTCTTGGCGCAAGGCGTTGATCCAGCGCTCGTCCTGATCGTCGAGGTCCGACTGGAAGCCGGCGTCGAGCATTTCACGCACCGGCTCGATCATCGAATACGGCATGGTCACGTGCAGGTCGCCGCCACCGCCATCGAGCTCGATGTGGAACGTCGACACCACAACGGCTTCGCTCGGGCCGACGATGTTGGCCATGGCCGGGTTCACTTCCGAGTTGATGTACTCGAAGTTCACTTCCATGATCGCCTGCCAGGCTTCCTTCAAATCGACGAAGGCCTGTTCCAGCACCATGCGCACGACACGCAGCTCGGTGGGGGTGAATTCACGCCCTTCGATCTTCGCGTGACGGCCATCGCCGCCGAAGAAGTTGTCCACCAGTTTGAACACCAGTTTGGCGTCGAGGATGAACAGCGCAGTACCGCGCAGCGGTTTGATCTTGACCAGGTTGAGACTGGTCGGCACGTACAGCGAGTGCACGTATTCGCCGAACTTCATCACCTGCACGCCACCGACGGCAACGTCCGCCGAGCGGCGCAGCATGTTGAACATGCTGATGCGGGTGTAGCGGGCGAAACGCTCGTTGATCATCTCCAGGGTCGGCATGCGTCCACGGACGATGCGATCCTGGCTGGTCAGGTCGTAGCTTTTGACACTGCCGGGTTCGGCAGCGTTATCGGTCTGTACCAGACCATCGTCGACGCCATGCAATAGCGCATCGATCTCATCCTGGGACAGCAGGTCCTGCACGGCCATGTCGTGTTCCTACTGCAGTACGAAATTAGTGAAAAGCAACTGTTCGATCACCACTTTGCCCAGCTCTTTCTGCGCCACTTCCTGGACGCTGGCCGTGGCCTTCTGACGCAACATTTCCTGCCCGACCGGGGTCGCCAGCGTGGCGAAATCCTGACCGGAAAACAGCATCACCAGGTTATTGCGGATCACCGGCATATGGACTTTGAGCGCTTCCAGATCGGCCTGATTGCGGCCCTGCAGGGTGATACTCACCTGCATGTAGCGCTGGCGGCCGTTCTGGTTGTAGTTGGCCACGAAGGCCGGCGCCATGGGCTCAAAGATCGCCGGCTGCTTGCCGACCACAGCGGTTTCAGCCTCGGGGGCAGGCTTGCTTTGGGCGCTGTGCATGAAGAACCAGGTCGCCCCCACGGACAAGCCGATCGCCAGCAACAAGGCCACGACGATCACAATGATCAGCTTGATTTTGCCTTTGGTTGCGGGGTCTTTCACTGGTGCTGCGTCGCTCTTAGCCATGCCAATAATCCGTCACTATTCGGGTTTTCACAGTCGCACGGCAAGGCAAGAGCAAGTGTTATGCCAGAAGTGTCGGGAGGTAGGGAGACGGCGAATGATCGGCGAGCACCAATCAAATGTGGGAGCGGGCTTGC
>NZ_JAHSTV010000012.1 GCF_019145235.1 Pseudomonas farris
GATATGTTTGTTGGTCGGCACATAGTCCAGACCGTCATTGTTGAGTACGGCAGGTGTAGCCCGACGCGGATCGAGTTGCATCACATTGTTAGCGATGAACAGGCTGTAGTAACGGTACGCGACCAGATAAATGGCCACGGCGGCGACCACAATCCACAAGGCGTTGATCGCCTCGCCTCGGCGCAATGCCACTACGCCCAGGGCGCACGCTCCCAGGATTGCCAGCAGCAGCCAAGGTAGGTGGCGTAGCAGGCTATTATTATTTTTCATTTTATGATTCCAGCCAGAGTGGACAAGAAAGACAGCCATCCGGAGTTTAGCGCTACTGACGGCAAAGGCCATACCCCGACATTGATCCAGAGCCTGTCTTTGCTGGCGGGCTTTAACGATGCGGGTCTATAGTCAGCGGACATTCAGAGGATTGCGCCATGAGTGACCTCCCTGCTGATCGCCGCCGCTTCAAACGTATTGCGTTCGATGCCCGAACCGAGCTGAGCCAAGGGGAATACATCTGGCCAGTGAAGTTGATCGACCTGTCGCTCAAGGGGCTGCTTATCGAGAAGCCCGAGCCGTGGCTGGGTAATCCAGACTGGCATTTCCTGGTTGATATCCACCTTAACGAAGACGTCGAGATCAAGATGGATGTGATGTTGACCCACGATGACCATGGTCAACTCGGGTTTGTCTGCAAACACATCAGCCTGGAATCGATTGAACGGCTGCGGCGGTTGATCGAGTTCAACCTGGGCGATCCGCAAGAGCTGGAGCGTGAACTGGGAGCGCTGATCGAAATCTGAAGGCCAATCCCATTCTAATGTGGGAGCGGGCTTGCTCGCGAAGGCAGCTCAACATTCAACATCAATGCTGACTGTCAGACCGCTTTCGCGAGCAAGCCCGCTCCCACAGGGAATGTGCAAACATTGAAAACTACTCAAACAACGCGTCGAGCGCCTGCTCCAGACGCGTCACAGCAATAATCTGCAATCCCGGCGGCGCCTCTTTCGGCGCGTTACCCTTGGGCACGATGGCGCGTTTGAAGCCGTGCTTGGCCGCCTCTTTCAAGCGTTCCTGGCCGCTGGGCACCGGGCGCACTTCACCCGACAAGCCGACTTCGCCGAACACCAGCAGATCATGGGGCAGCGGCCGGTTGCGCAAACTGGACATGACCGCCGCCATCAGCGCCAGGTCGGAAGCGGTTTCCAGCACCTTCACCCCGCCGACCACGTTGAGGAATACATCCTGATCGTGAGTCGGAATGCCGCCGTGGCGATGCAACACCGCCAACAACATGGCCAAGCGATTCTGATCCAGACCGAGCGTCACCCGGCGGGGGTTGGCCAGATGGCTGTCGTCCACCAACGCCTGGACTTCCACCAGCATTGGCCGGGTGCCTTCCCACGTGGCCATGACCACGCTGCCCGGGACTTCTTCCTGGGCGCGAGTCAGAAAAATCGCCGAAGGGTTAGAGACTTCTTTCAGGCCCTTGTCGGTCATGCCGAACACGCCCAATTCATTCACCGCGCCGAAACGGTTTTTCACCGCTCGCAGCAGGCGCAGGCGCCCATCGGATTCGCCTTCGAAGTACAGAACGGTGTCGACCATATGTTCCAGCACTCGGGGGCCAGCCAGCGCGCCTTCTTTGGTGACATGGCCCACGAGGAAAATCGCCGTGCCGCTTTGTTTGGCATAACGCACCAGCAACGCCGCACTTTCGCGCACCTGGGAAACGCCCCCCGGTGCCGATTGCAGTTGCTCGGTGAAAATCGTCTGAATCGAGTCGATCACCATCACCTTGGGCTTTTCCTGCCGGGCGGTGGCGATGATGGTTTCGATGCAGGTTTCGGTCATCACCCGCAGCTGATCCTGTGGCAAGCCCAAGCGCCGGGCGCGCATGGCCACTTGTTGCTGGGATTCTTCGCCGGTGACATACAGCGCCGGCATGCTCTTGGCGAGGTTGCACAAGGTTTGCAACAAAATGGTCGACTTGCCGATGCCGGGATCACCACCGATCAACACCACCGAGCCATCCACCAAGCCGCCGCCCAGAACCCGATCCAGCTCGCTGGATGCCGTGGAGAAACGCGGAATCTCTTCAACGCTGACTTCGGCCAGGGTTTTGATCTGCGCCTGCTGGCCGGTCCAACCGGTGCGCCCGCTGGGGGCTGCGGCGCCGCCGCTCTCGACCATGGTTTCGGTCAGCGTGTTCCAGGCCCCGCATTCGCCGCACTGGCCGGCCCACTTGGGGAAGGTTGAGCCACACTCGGTGCAGCCGTACATGCGCTTGGCCTTGGCCATCTGAACTCCCGGCAAAAACCGCGATGATAGCTCAGCTCGCGCGGATCAGCGCGGCGCCACCGTACGGATTTCACCGCTGGCCAGACGCGCGGCACTATTGCCCAGCGGATCTTCGGCGTTCATGTCCGCCCCGTTGGCCTTGAGTGCGTCCAGCAACTCAACGCGCTTGAACAACCCGGCATACATCGCGGCAGTCTGTCCCGCGCCGTTGCGTTGGTCGGGGTTGCACTGGGCGGCCAGCAGCGTTCTGGCAATCTGCACTTCGCCTTTGAAAATCGCCCCCATCAACGCCGTGTTGCCACGTTGATCCTGAGCGCAGGCGTCCGCCCCGGCAGCGAGCAAACGCTCCACTGCGGCGCTCTGGCCGTGATAGGCGGCCAGAATCAGTGCGGTGTAACCCTTGCTGTCGCGGGTATCGAGGGAATAGCCGGCCTCGATGAAGGTATCGAGCATGGGCACATCACCGCGTCGAGCGGCATCGAAGTAGAAATCCTGTAATTGGACTTTCAGCGCCTGGGGGTTCTTCGAGGTTTGCACGTCGGGCCCAGCGAACACACTGAGCGACCAGCACGCCAGAAACACAGACAGATAAAAACGCATGGCGCAACTCCTTGATCAGACGGGACCTCGCATGAGGTCCCGCTTCAGGCGGATGGATCAGTCGACCAGTTTGGCCGCCAGCGCCTTGACCCGAGCCAGATCACCCTTGGCTACTTTGGCCACCCCGGTCCCGTATTCCGGATCGGCTTTGTAAAGGAAGGACAGGATGATGTGCTTGCTCTCGTCATCGGTGGTGGCCAGTGAGCCACCAAAGCTGTCGATCAGGTCCTGACGTTCCTTTGGGTTGAACGAGCGATACAGATCACCGGCCTGCTTGAAGTTCTGCTCACGCTGAATCTTCGCCTGCTGCGTGCTGCCCGACAGGGTCGACTGGCTGTAACGCGCGGTTTGCGGCTCTTCACGGGCCAGCAGGCGACTCGGCTGGTAATTCACGCCTGTGCTGCTGGCGCCGATGTTCATTGCGCCATCCTGATTACCGTTATTCACGGCGACTTTGGGTGCGTTGATCGGCAACTGCAGAGCGTTGGCCCCCAGACGATACAGTTGGGTATCGGCATACGAGAACACTCGTCCTTGCAATAAGCGATCTTCCGAAGGTTCGATACCCGGAACTAAATTGGCCGGGGCCATGGCCACTTGTTCGGTTTCCTGGAAAACATTCGCTGGATTACGGTTCAACACCATTTGTCCAACTTTTCGCTCTGGCACACCTGGCCAGATTTTGGTCGCGTCCAATGGATCGAAATCAAACTTGGACAAGTCTTGAGGATTTAGAACCTGGATGTACAAGTCCCATTTCGGGAAGTCACCCTTGTTAATATGTGAAACCAAGTCGTTAGTCATATGACTGTAGTCTTGACCTTGAACACCCGTCACTTCTTTAGGGTCAAGATTTTTTATCCCCTGCAAACTTTTCCAGTGAAACTTTACATAGTGCACATCACCTTTGGCGTTAACTAACTTGTAGGCATGTACACCATTGCCGTCCATTTCCCGATAACTGGCTGGCGTGCCGGAGTTGGAATACAACTCGGTCAAGGTACGAGTGGCTTCCGGAACATGGGAAAAAAAGTCGAAACGACGGGAATCGTCGTCAAGGTTGGTGCGCGGGTCCGGCTTGAAGGCGTGGACCATGTCTGGAAACTTGATCGCGTCACGGATGAAAAAGGTCGGAAAATTGTTGCCAACCAAGTCCCAGTTGCCGTCTGCGGTGTAGAACTTGGTGGCGAATCCCCGCGGATCACGCAAGGTTTCCGGCGAATGGTTGCCATGGACCACAGCGGAGAAACGTACAAATACCGGCGTGCTCTGGCCGCCGGCGAAAACCTTGGCCTTGGTCAGGTCACTGAGATCGTCGGTCACGGTGAACGTGCCATGGGCGCCAGTGCCACGGGCATGCACCACGCGTTCGGGAATGCGTTCGCGGTCAAAACGCTGGAGTTTCTGGATCAGTTGTATGTCTTGCAACAGCACCGGCCCGGTCGCGCCAGCGGTTTGCGAGTTCTGGTTGTCGCCGACGGCAGCGCCGTTATCGCGGGTCAACGTCGCCGCGCTGACGGAGAAGGACAGCAGGCTGGCGGTCAGAACGCCAAACGTACGACGGAGGGGCAAAGCCCCGAGGCCGAGGGGAGTTGTCATGGAAGTTTCCTCTGGTTTTATAAGGCGCATCCAGGTGCGCCCCTCAGAGGCTAGTGACCCAAAGGCCAAAACATAAATAGAAATCCCGTACCGAGCCGATAGCGAAAAGGTTCTGGAAAGCCCGGTCTAGAGCGGGTAGTCGCGCGCGACTGGTGGCACTTTGTAAACTAATTGCCGGAAGATGTGTCGATAAGAGCGAGCATTGTAAGACGGTGTTTCGAGCACGAGCCGTTTTGCTGATTTACACTGCGCTCACCAACCTCATCTGTAACAAGGAAATAACCTATGGGCGTGATAAGTGAGTTCAAGGCCTTCGCGGTCAAAGGGAATGTGGTCGACATGGCCGTGGGTATTATCATCGGCGCGGCCTTCGGCAAAATCGTTTCGTCGTTTGTCGGTGACGTGGTGATGCCGCCAATCGGCTTGCTGATCGGTGGGGTCGACTTCAGTGACCTGGCCATTACGCTCAAGGACGCCAACGGTGACGTCCCGGCGGTGGCGCTGGCGTACGGTAAGTTCATCCAGAGCTTGATCGACTTCATCATCGTCGCCTTCGCGATCTTCATGGGCGTCAAAGCCATCAACCGCCTGAAACGTGAAGAGGCCGTTGCGCCAACCCTGCCGCCGGTTCCGACCAAGGAAGAAGAGCTGCTGGAAGAGATTCGCGATCTGCTCAAGGCTCAGAACAATCAGCCCTGATGACTGATTGCCCCAAGAAACGGCGCCTTTGGGCGCCGTTTGTTTACCAGTAGTTTTCCACTGCCACCTGGGCGGGTCGTCGACTAAGGCTCAGGTGCATGTCCCGTTGTTTGAGCAACTTGCGCGTGTCATCGATCATCTGTGGATTACCGCAGAGCATCACCCGCGAATGCTCGGCTGTCAGCGCTACACCGGCCGTCCGCTCTAGCTCACCACTTTCAATGAGTGTCGTGATCCGCCCATTCAGGGCACCCGGATGCTGCTCGCGGGTAACGGTGGCGATGAACTGCAGCTTGTACGCGTACTCAGCCAGATAGTCGCGCTGTGCCAGCCCTGCAATCAGCTCCTGATACGCCAGCTCCCGCGCTTCGCGCACGCTGTAGACCAGGATGATTCGCTCGAATTTTTCCCAAACCTCGAAGTCCTGCAAGATCGACAGAAACGGCGCCAGCCCAGTGCCTGTGGATAACAACCAGAGGTCACGGCCATCGACGAAGCGATCCAGCGTCAGATAGCCAAAGGCCTGCCGGTCGACCAGCAGCGTATCGCCGACTTCCAGCCGACTCAGTTCACTGGTGAATTCCCCTTCCGGCACGACAATGGAGAAGAACTCCAGAAACTCGTCATAGGGAGACGAGACCATGGAATAAGCCCGCCATACCGTACTGCCGTCCGTCTTGGTAACGCCCAGCCGGGCGAATTGCCCTGCGCGAAAACGAAAGCCCGGATCCCTGGTGGTACGCAGGGTGAACAGGTTTGGCGTCAACGTCTGGACATCAAGCAGCGTCTGGCGCGTGAATTTTTCTGCACTGGCGGTCATGGGTCGCTCCATTCAACAGATAACCCCAGTGTCCCGCAAAGCAGATGACATAAACACCGGTGATTTGTAATGGCTTTTGCCCCTATCATTAACAGTACCCATACAATTCTGTTTCTCCGCTAGTAACAAACCTAAGAACCGGCTATGCAGTTGCAAGCTTTTTCAAGAGCAAAAAAATCCAGCATACAAGTAGGAATTCTCCTACACTCGTGGCGTGCCGGATCTTGGATCCAATCAACGCCAAACAAGTAAGTCCGCATGGAGCCACCCAATGAAAGTGTGGAAGGAATCACAGTTAACGCAGCTTTCTTACGCTCAGAAAATAGAGACCGCGTACGAGATTTCTCTCAATCTCGTTAAAAATCTTGGCTTTAATTTCTGTGCATTTTCAATAACCTCCCAAACAAGAGGGATACATCGCCATACGATCAGCCTGAATAATTATCCCATCGAATGGAACACGAAATATGAACAAGAGCATTTCAGTGAAGTCGACCCGATACTAGCCCATTGCAATCATTGCGAACTGCCGATTCTTTGGCAGGAAGAGCTCTTCTCCAAGACACCGATATTGTGGCAAGCACAAAAACAGCAAGGTTTGCGCTATGGCTGGTCCCAATCCGTTCATGATCAGAATGGGCTTTGCAGTATGCTGAGCCTGGCCAGAAGCCACTGCCCGGTTACTACGCATGATCTGTACAAAAATCTGGGCTACGCGTTGTTCATTAGCCGCCACCTGCACGGGCTTGTCGCGAAAGATCTGCCTACCCCCCCGAAACCGGGCACAGTGCATTTATCAACCCGAGAAGTCGAGGTATTGAAATATTCAGCCGACGGCAAGACCGCAGGCGAGATCGCGATCATCCTCAGCCTGAGTGAAAGCACGGTACAGTTCCATATACGGGGCGCCATCCACAAATTCGGCGCCAACAACAAAATGTCCGCAGTGATCAAAGCAGCGAGAGCGGGCATTATCTGAAACTGCTCGAATCAGGTAATCCCTGCGAGTAATCCAGACCAAAAAAACGTACCATCTGCGATCCATCCTGAGTGATGCCGTGTGAAGTTCCACGACGCAGTTCGCTCGGATGGTTCCGCCCGCTACAACGCCCCTGAGCGCCGGGCCACTCGTTGTTCATCTTCCGTTGACTACCCAGAGCCCCCGCCTCATGCCTCTGCTCGAAACCCCCTTCGCTCAACTCGATCTTATCCGCCAGCCAGAACAGCAGAACGAACCATTACAAGCGTTTGATGCCGCAGACGAATACCTGCTGACTCATCTGGCCGAGCAACAACCGGCAGCCGATACCCGAGTGCTGGTGCTCAACGACAGCTTCGGTGCTTTGGCAGCCAGCCTGGTGGGCAAGGTTCGGGTGACCAGCAGCGGCGATTCGTTTCTGGCTTTTCAGGGGCTGGAAAAAAACCTGATACGCAACGGCCAGGCGTTTGATGCAGTGCCGAAGGTGCCTGCCAGCGAAGCGTTCATCGGGCCGTTCGACCGGGTATTGATCCGGGTACCGAAAACCCTGGCCCTGCTGGAAGAGCAACTGATCCGGCTACAAGGGCAACTGGCTCCCGGCGCTCAAGTGATTGCGGCCGCGATGGTGAAGCATTTGCCACGCGCTGCGGGCGATCTGCTGGAGCGTTACATCGGCCCGGTGCAAGCCTCGCTGGCAGTGAAAAAGGCTCGACTGCTGATCGCCACAGCCGAAGCCAAAGCCCCTGCGGTCTCCCCCTACCCGACCCGCTATCGACTCGACGCCCCTGCAATCGAACTGCTCAATCACGCAAACGTGTTCTGCCGCGAAGGGCTGGATATCGGTACGCGGGCCTTTTTGCCGCACTTGCCGAAGAACCTCGGCGCAGCGCGAGTTGCCGACCTCGGATGTGGCAACGGTGTGTTGGCGATTGCCAGTGCCCTGCAAAACCCTGAGGCCCACTACACGCTGGTGGACGAATCGTTCATGGCCGTGCAATCGGCCGCTGAAAACTGGCGCGCGGCGCTGGGTGATCGTGACGTGATCGTGCGGGCCGGCGATGGCTTGGCAGAGCAGGAGCCTCAATCCCTGGACGTAGTGCTGTGCAATCCGCCATTTCACCAACAGCAAGTGGTCGGCGATTTCCTGGCTTGGCGGATGTTCCAGCAGGCGCGTGAATCGTTGGTGGTGGGGGGCGCGCTGTACATCGTCGGCAACCGTCACTTGGGTTATCACAGCAAGCTGGCGCGGTTGTTCCGCGGCGTCGAGCAAGTAGCGGCCACCCCCAAGTTCGTCATTCTCAAAGCACGTAAATAAAAGCGAAAAAAAACCCTCCATCGGGAGGGTTATAAATCCGTGCCGCAAGGCAACGGGATGGGAATTTCAGTGGGTGCTCAAACCGGCGGCATTCATGAACATGCGCATCAGCGAGGCCACAATAAACAGTGCCACGACACTGCCGGTCCAGATCATCGCGAGCCAGCCGAGTCGCTGCCAGAGCGGCTTTTTCTCGGCAGCTTCGATTTCCTGCAAATCAGGTTTACCAGCCATCATCGTGATCTCCTCTGGAACGGCGCAGGTATCAATCCCGCGCCGTAGTCATATGGGCTAGTGGTAACCATCTTCGTGGGTGACCTTGCCGCGGAACACGTAGTAGCTCCAGAAGGTGTAACCCAGGATGAACGGGATGATGAACAGCGTGCCCACCAGCATGAAGCCTTGGCTTTGCGGCGGTGCTGCGGCGTCCCAGATCGAAATCGACGGCGGTACGATGTTCGGCCACAGGCTGATACCCAGACCGCTGTAGCCGAGGAAGATCAGCACCAGGGTCAGCAGGAATGGCGTGTAATGCGCATTGCGGGCCACCGCGCGAATCAAACCGTACAGGGTCACCAGCACCAGAATCGGCACCGGCAAGAACCAGAACAGGTTCGGCAGGGAGAACCAGCGTGCAGCGATTTCAGCATGGGCCAACGGCGTCCAGATACTGACGATGCCAATCACCGCCAGTAACACGAAGGCCAATGGCCGCGCCAGGTCATGCATTTGCTCCTGCAATTTACCTTCGGTTTTCATGATCAGCCAGGTGCAACCGAGCAGTGCGTAAGCCACCACCAGCGCCGCACCGCAGAACATCGTGAACGGTGTCAGCCAGTCGAGTGAACCGCCGGCAAACTGACGATTGACTACCGGTAGCCCATCGATGAACGCCCCCAATGCCACGCCCTGGAAGAAGGTTGCGGCGATCGAGCCACCAATGAATGCCTTGTCCCAGAGATGGCGCTTTTCGTCCTTGGCCTTGAAGCGGAACTCGAAGGCCACACCGCGAAAAATCAACCCGATCAGCATAAAGATCAGCGGCAAGTACAACGCTGAGAGCACCACCGAATAAGCCAGCGGGAAGGCGCCGAACAATGCCGCGCCACCCAATACCAACCACGTTTCGTTGCCGTCCCAGACTGGGGCGACGGTGTTCATCATCACGTCACGGTCGCTCTTGCCCTTGATGAACGGGAAGAGAATCCCGATCCCCAGGTCGAAGCCGTCCATAACCACGTACATCATGATGCCGAAGATGATGATCACGGCCCAGATCAGCGGAAGATCAATACCCATGATTCAAATCTCCTTGGTCAGGCTGGGGCTGTTATCAGCTTCGGTACCATCGTCATCGGCTGCAGACAGCGGACGGGCCGGTGTGCGTTTCTGGCCAGGACCACCTTCGTTGGTTTCCTTGCCTTCGTCGATCTTCGGCCCTTTGCGCACCAGGCGCATCATGTAGCCAAGACCGGCACCGAACAGCGCGAAATAGACCACGACGAACATGATCAAGGTGATGCTCATCTGCACGAAGCTGTGCCCGGAGGACGCGTCTGCCGTGCGCATCAGCCCATAAACCACCCATGGCTGACGGCCGATTTCAGTGGTGAACCAGCCGGCGAGGATTGCGATCAGGCCAGACGGGCCCATCCACAGCGCCAGGTACAGGAACGGCCGCGAGGTATACAGCTTGTCGCGTTTGCGCAGCCACAGGCTCCACAAACCAGTGAAGATCATCAGCATGCCCAGACCGACCATGATCCGGAACGACCAGAAGACGATGGTCGAATTCGGCCGGTCTTCAGGCGCGAACTCCTTGAGCGCCGGCACCTGTTTGTCCAGGGAGTGGGTCAGGATCAGGCTGCCCAGGTATGGAATCTCGACGGCGAATTTGGTCTTTTCGGCTTTCATGTCCGGCCAGCCGAACAGGATCAGCGGGGTCGGTTCATCACCGTGGTTTTCCCAGTGGCCTTCGATCGCAGCGATTTTCGCCGGCTGATGCTTGAGGGTATTGAGGCCGTGGAAGTCACCGATAACCGCCTGAATCGGCGCCACGATCAGGGCCATCCACATCGCCATCGAAAGCATGGTGCGGATCGCCGGGTTGTCCTTGCCGCGCAGCAAGTGCCAGGCCGCCGACGAACCGACGAAGAAGGCCGTCGCAACGAACGCCGCCGTGGCCATGTGCATCAGGCGGTAGGGGAACGACGGGTTGAAGATAATCGCCAGCCAGTCCACCGGAATAACCTGGCCATTGACGATTTCGTAACCTTGCGGGGTCTGCATCCAGCTGTTGGAGGCCAGAATCCAGAAGGTCGAAATAAGGGTGCCGATGGCTACCATGACCGTCGAGAAAAAGTGCAGCTTGCGCCCGACCTTGTTCCAGCCGAACAGCATGACGCCGAGGAAACCGGCCTCAAGGAAGAAGGCAGTGAGCACTTCATAGGTCAGCAATGGCCCGGTCACCGAACCGGCGAAGTCCGAGAAACGGCTCCAGTTGGTGCCGAACTGATAGGCCATGACCAAGCCGGAAACCACGCCCATGCCGAAGTTGACGGCAAAGATCTTCGACCAGAAATGGTACAGATCGCGGTAAGTGTCGTTGTGCGTCTTCAGCCACAGGCCTTCGAGCACCGCCAGGTAACTCGCCAGGCCAATGGTGATAGCCGGGAACAGGATGTGGAACGAAATGGTAAATGCGAACTGAATCCGGGCGAGATCAAGTGCCTCCAAACCGAACATAAGTCTTCCTCTGTCAGGTAATACCGGCTGAAGGCTTGCGGCCTACACCCACTGCCCCCACGGATATGGAGTGTGGCGAATTCGAATTCGTTCTTTTTGTACCATCATCACAAACGTAGGGAGTCTGGCCATCTGGCCACCGGATCAATTCCACGAAGGGTCTTGATCTGGATCAAGCAACGTTGAAAGAGTAGTCGCATTTTTGCCGATGGACGGTGTGGTCTTTTGCCGCGTGACAGGTTGCCTCATAGGTTTGGTCATGGGCTGCAATACATTTTTATGGGTGGACTAACTGTGGCGAGGGGGCTTGCCCCCGTTCGGCTGCGCAGCAGTCGTAAATCCGGTTACTGCGGTGTACTTGGCAGAAATGAGTTGCCTAGGTCTGGGGCCGCTTCGCAGCCCAACGGGGGCAAGCCCCCTCGCCACAGGGATTTCGTATGTTCCATAGATCGGTGTCTAGCTAACTAAATTTCCCAGCCTTGCAACTTCTAGTTACAGGTTGGTGATAATCTCGCCCTTCCCTTGCCCAGACCTGCCTTCAGATGCCCAGCCAAGCGCCCCTGCTGTTACGTCATCACCGCCCGTTTATCGCGTTCTGGCTGGCGCGGGTGTTTACCGCCAGCGGTTTTCAGATGTTGACCGTGGCCATTGGCTGGAATCTGTATCAACTGACCGGCAATGTGCTCGATCTGGGCCTGGTGGGGCTGGTGGAATTTGCCCCTCGAGTGTTGTTCATGCTGCACACCGGGCATGTCGCAGACCGCTATGACCGGCGCAAGGTCGCGGCGACCTGTCAGTTCCTGCAAGCGCTGATCGCCCTGTCGCTGGCCATCGGTAGCGCGACCGACCATGTCACCCGAGAGATGATCTTCATCCTCGCGTTCCTGCTCGGCGCCGCCCGCTCCTTCGAAATGCCGACCACCCAGGCCTTGCTGCCAAGCATCGTGCCCAGCGCGTTATTTCCCCGTGCCGTTGCCGCCGCGCAATCTGCGCAACAATCAGCGACCATCGTCGCCCCGGCGCTGGGCGGTTTGCTCTATGCCTTCGGCAGCGTGTGGGTGTATGGCCCGACGGTGATCCTTTACCTCATCGCTTGTGCGCTGATGCTCAACCTCCCGGCCCGGCAGACACCTCTGAACAAAGGCAAGGCGACCCTGGATTCGCTGCTGGCGGGCATCCGCTTCATTCGCAGTCGCCCGGACATTCTCGGGGCGATTTCCCTGGATCTGTTTGCTGTCCTGCTGGGTGGCGCGACCGCGCTGCTGCCGGTGTTCGCCAAAGATATTCTGTTGACCGGCCCCTGGGGTCTGGGCCTGCTGCGCTCAGCTCCGGCAGTCGGTGCGCTGCTGATGTCGCTATTCCTGGCGCGATTTGCCGTGGAGCGCAACGTCGGGCGGGTCATGTTCACGGCCGTGGGTGTATTCGGCGTGGCGACCATCGCTTTCGGCCTGTCGACTTCGTTCTGGTTCTCTCTCGCCGTGCTGGTGGTATTGGGCGCAGCGGACATGATCAGCATGGTGATCCGCGCCTCATTCGTGCAACTGGAAACCCCCGACGAAATGCGCGGCCGGGTCAGTGCTGTGAATGGCTTGTTCATCGGCGCTTCGAATCAGCTCGGCGAGTTCGAATCAGGTCTGACGGCCCACTGGTTCGGCACCGTGCCGGCAGTGGTCATGGGCGGCATCGGCACGCTGATGGTGACCGGGACCTGGATCAAACTGTTCCCGACCCTGGCCAACCGCGACCGCATGCATGTGCCGGTGGAAGAGGTCAGGGCCTGACGTAACTCAGGATACGGAGGTCCCGTACCTGCTTCCAAAAGACCGGAAATCAGCACAAAGCATAAATTCTCCGACCAAGTGCAATACATAGATAGTGCATCAAGTGTAATGTATCGCCTTACACTTCGAGCATGATCAAATCCTTTCAGCACAAAGGCCTTCGTGGCTTCTACGAAACCGGTTCGACTCGTGGGATTCGAGCAGATCATGCGAAACGTCTGGCTCGCATGCTGCAGTTCATGGATCGTGCAGTGGCGCCCGACGACCTCGACCTTCCGGGATGGCGGTTACATCCGCTCAAGGGCGAGCTGACCGAATATTGGTCACTCAGCGTTTCGGGGAACTGGCGGGTGATTTTTCGTTTTATTGGTTCGGATATCGAACTGGTCGACTATCTGGATTACCACTGACAGGAGGCAGGACCATGCCCATGCACAACCCGCCACACCCTGGTGAAACACTCTTGATGGATGTATTGCCCGAGCTTGGTATCAGCGTCACCGAATTGGCCAGGCACCTTGGATTCGCCCGCCCGCATCTTTCGCGAGTGCTGCACGGCCATGCGCCCATCAGTCCGGACTTGGCGGTACGTCTGGAGCGGGCTGGAATCGGTAAGGCCCGGATGTGGTTAGGGGTTCAGACCGACTACGATCTCTGGCAAGCGGAGCAGCGTGAGCAACCCTTTATCGAACCGATTGCTATCCACGCCTGACATTCACTAGACCACCAATTCCCCCGCCACCGTCGACCGCGTGGCTTTGCCGCAGAGTTGCTCCACCAGCGTCAGCGCAAACGCCAGCGCGGCGCCTGAACCCTGGGCGGTGATGCAGTTGCCATCGACCACCACCGGTTGATCGATGAAGTTACAGCCCGACAGTTGATTGCTGACCATGGGCAGGCAAGTCATGCGTCGCTGACGCAAAACGCCAAAGGTTTGCAGCGCCAGCGCCGGAGATTCAGCAATACCGGCGAACAGACGCCCGGCGGCGGACTGGTCCTTGATCAATTGTTGCAGGGGTTGGTGGGCCGCCAAATGCTGCGCCCCTACGGCACCGCCAGGCAGCACGATCAGGTCGAAGGGTTGGGCGAGCAAATCCACCAACATCGCATCGGCGGTCAAACGGGTGCCGCGAGCGCAGGTAAGCATGCGCCGTGCCTCGATGCTGGCCACCACCACTTCAACCTTGGCGCGGCGCAGCACATCGATCAGGGTCACGGTTTGCAGATCGTCGATGCCCTCGGCGAGGGTAATCAGGGCTCTAAAGGTCATGGGTGCGGTCCACAGGATAATCTTTAAAGCGTAGTCAGCTTTCCTGCCCCTTGTTCGAGCCCAGCCGTTACTTGATGTAAAGCTGCGTCGACATCGTATTGCCGGGTGCGTTGATCGAGGTGTTGCTAAACGTGAAGGTGCCGTCCTGCTTGCCTGCCAGGTTGAAGATGTACAGATAGCCAACGGTTTTTTTCCCGGCGGAACACTCGGTCAGGTTGCCGGTATCAAAAGCACAGACAGGGGTTCGGGTGCCGTTCACCTCGAAACCGTCCAGTGCGACATGGGCTGCACGGCCGTAGCCGACTTCCAGCACGTACACCTTGATGTTTGGCCCTTTGTGGTCGCAACGGGTTTGCGCCTGGCCGTCCGCGATATTTTCAAAGCCACAGCCTGGCGATTCGACCTTGAGTACTTTTACCTGGCTCAACGGTTGCGCCGTGGCCGCATTGGCTGTTTGCGCTCCGATGAAACAGGTGAGCAGTAATCCAAATGCCGCAATCACACGCTTATTAATGCAATACATATCTACCCCCTCCCTCCCCCAAAAAAACAGCGCGCAGTATGGCGCAGTTCCCTTTTGTGCAAAACATCGACGACGATCGCAGCCATAAGCAGCCATAGCCCCACGCTGCTGGTATGATGCGCGGCTTTTTCCGACCCACAGAAAATTCCCAGGCGCCTGCAGCGGTCTGTGCTTTGCTGTTGAGGTCGATACATTCACGGCGCCGGGCGCGCCACGGGGAGCAGACATGCTGGAAAGGCTGTTTCAACTCAAGGCACACAACACCAACGTGCGGACCGAGATTCTGGCGGGCGTCACGACCTTTTTGGCCATGGCCTACATTCTGTTCGTCAACCCGAGCATTCTCGGCGAGACCGGCATGGACAAGGGTGCGGTGTTTGTCGCCACCTGTCTGGCAGCCGCCATCGGCTCGGCGACCATGGGTCTGATCGCCAACTACCCGATCGCCCTCGCGCCGGGCATGGGCTTGAACGCCTTCTTTACTTACACCGTGGTCCTGCACATGGGCCACACCTGGCAAGTGGCGCTGGGCGCGGTGTTCATCTCGGCGGTGATGTTTTTCCTGCTGTCGATCTTCCGCATCCGCGAATGGATCATCAACAGCATCCCGCTGGCGCTACGCTCGGCGATTGCTGCCGGTATCGGCCTGTTCCTGGCACTGATCGCCCTGCACAACGCCGGCATCGTGGTCAGCAACCCGGCGACCATGGTCGGCCTCGGCGACCTGAAGCAACCGGCGCCGATTCTCGCGACCCTCGGTTTTGCCCTGATCGTCGCCCTAGAGGCCCTGAAAGTACGCGGTGCGGTGCTGATCGGTATTCTCGCGGTGACCATCGCTTCGATCGTAATGGGCTTCACCCCGTTCGGTGGCGTGATGTCGATGCCGCCGTCGCTGGCACCGACCTTCCTGCAACTGGACATCAAAGGCGCACTGGACATCGGTCTGGTCAGCGTGATCTTCGCCTTCCTGTTTGTCGATCTGTTCGACAACTCCGGCACCCTGATCGGCGTCGCCAAGCGTGCCGGCCTGATGGGCAAGGACGGCCACATGCCGAAAATGGGCCGCGCCCTGATCGCCGACAGCACCGCGGCCATGGCCGGTTCTTTGTTGGGCACTTCGACCACCACCAGCTACATCGAATCCGCAGCCGGCGTGAGTGCCGGTGGCCGCACCGGCCTGACTGCCATCGTGGTCGCGATTCTGTTCCTGCTGGCGCTGTTCTTCTCGCCATTGGCGGCCAGCGTTCCAGCCTTCGCCACCGCGCCTGCCTTGCTGTTCGTCGCCGTACTGATGACATCCGGCCTGGCCGAAATAGACTGGGATGACATCACCGTCGCCGCACCGGTCGTGGTCACCGCCCTGGCCATGCCATTCACTTATTCCATCGCCAACGGCATCGCCTTCGGTTTCATCTCCTGGACTGCCATCAAGTTGTTGTCCGGTCGCGGCCGTGAGTTGAATTCGGCGCTGGTGATTCTGTCGATTCTGTTCGTGATCAAGTTGGGTTGGTTCAACGCATGACTTTTGATTCCCAGGCTTACGCCGTTCAGCTCGAAGAAAAGGTCACGCGCCTGCGTGATCTGCTGGCCCCGTTCGGTGCCCCCGAACCTGCGGTATTCGATTCGCCGCTGAAAAACTTCCGCCTGCGTGCCGAATTCCGCCTATGGCGCGAAGCCGGCGAGCGCCATTACGCGATGTTTTCCCAGGAAGACAAACGCACGCCGATCCTGATCGAAGAGTTCCCGATCGCAAGCCTGCGCATCAACCAGTTGATGCCGCAACTCAAGGCGGCGTGGCAAGCAAGTGCGGCCCTGAGCCACAAGCTGTTTCAGGTAGAGTTCCTCACCACCCTGGCTGGCGATGCGATGATCACCCTGTGCTATCACCGCCCGCTGGACGAGCACTGGCACGCAGCGGCGTCGAAACTGGCAGCCGACCTGAACGTCAGCATCATCGGTCGCTCGAAGGGCAAACGCGAAGTGATCGGTCACGATTACGTGGTCGAGAAACTCGAAGTTGGCGGCCGCACTTTCAGCTATCGCCAGCCGGAAGGCGCGTTCACCCAACCCAACGGCACGGTGAACCAGAAAATGCTCAACTGGGCGTACGACGCCCTCGGCGATCGCTCCGACGATTTGCTGGAGCTTTATTGCGGCAACGGCAACTTCACCCTGCCGCTCGCGACCCGCGTGCGCAAAGCGCTGGCCACCGAAATCAGCAAGACCTCGGTCAACGCAGCACTCAGCAACCTGAGTGAAAACGCGGTGGATAACGTCACGCTGGTGCGTTTGTCTGCCGAAGAACTGACCGAAGCCCTGAACGAAGTTCGCCCGTTCCGCCGCCTGCATGGCATCGATCTCAAGAGCTACGAATTCGGTAGCGTGTTCGTCGACCCGCCCCGCGCCGGCATGGACCCGGACACTTGCGAACTGACCCGGCGCTTCGACAACATCCTCTACATTTCCTGCAACCCGGAAACCCTCGCGGCCAACATCGCCCAACTGCACGACACCCACCGCATTACTCAATGCGCGATGTTCGACCAGTTTCCGTGGACCCATCACATGGAATCCGGAGTGTTGTTGACCCGTCGTTGATTGCAGCCTCCATATACAAATCAGCCGTCCACAGGACGGCTTTTTTGTGGGCGATTGAAACGCCCTGTATTTGTGCGTCCTGATTTGATAAATACAGCCACTGGCACTTCATTTGATTCCCGGTGTAATCAATCATGCAGCGACATTTCGACGATCTTCAATTGGGCAGCATCGAACTGTTTTGCCTGGCCGCAGAGGCCGGCAGCTTTACCGCAGCAGCACTTGTAGCGGGCGTGACCCCGGCCGCCGTCAGCCGCTCGGTGTCGCGCATGGAAGAACGTTTGGGTGTACGGCTATTTGCGCGTACCACCCGCAGCGTCAAGCTGACTGATAGTGGCCGGCGTTATTTCGAGGAGTGTCGCGAGGCTCTTGCCCAGCTGGTCGAGGCCCAGCGCGAGGTGATGGGGCAGCAGCAAGAACCTTCCGGCACCTTGCGCATCAGCATTCCCACGACCTATGCCCATCATCGGATCCTGCCCTTGCTGCCTGCGTTTCGGGCTCGCTTCCCTGCCGTGAAGGTCGAGGCGCACATCAGCAATCGCAACATCGATTTCGTCGGCGAAGGCTATGACATGGCAATCCGTGTGCGGGCCATTCCCGACTCAGGGCTGATCGCACGGCCATTGGAAGACGCCGGGCTGGTGATGATTGCCAGCCCTGATTACCTGAAGCGCGCCGGCACCCCGCAAACACTGGATGACTTGGCTCAGCACGAATGCATTCAGTACGAACTGCCCAGCAGCGGCCGGCGGATTGCCTGGCTGTTCAACGACAACGGTGTGCCGCTGGAGATTCTGGCCGAGGGCAACTACTGCTGTTCCGATGACGTATTGGGTGGCGTGACGCTGGCAAAAAGCGGCGCCGGGATCTTTCAAACCTATCGCTTCATCGTCGAAAACCAACTGGCGGACGGTTCGCTGGTGGAAGTGCTCAAGCCCTACGGCGGACGCTCCCGCCCTTTCACTCTGCTGTACCCGCAAAGCCGCCATGTGCCGTTGCGGCTAAGAGCGTTTATCGATTTTCTGGTTGAGCATTTGCCGCGCTGAAAAGATCGCACCTGTAGGCGCTGCCGAAGGCTACGATCTTTTGCATCTGTCCGATCACCGCACAAATAATCCAGGCCTGACGCCCTCTTCAATTGACCTTATTAACCAGTTGGTACAATTTCTCCCCACAGGCTGAAACCCTCGGCCAATGCCAAAAATAATATGTGGAGAGACCCGATGTCCCCTATCGTTCTGGTGCTCAACGGCCCGAACCTGAACCTGCTGGGCACCCGTGAACCGGCGACTTACGGCCACGAAACCTTGGCGGACATTTCAGCGCTGTGCGGTCGCGCTGCCGAAGAGTTCGGCCTGACCGTGGAGTTTCGCCAGACCAACCATGAAGGCGAACTGCTCGACTGGATTCACGCCGCCCGTGGCCGTTGCGCCGGGATCGTCATCAACCCGGCCGCCTGGACTCACACCTCGGTTGCCATTCGCGATGCCTTGGTCGCCAGCGAACTGCCGGTGATCGAAGTACACCTGTCCAACGTCCATGCCCGCGAACCCTTCCGGCATCACTCCTTTGTTTCGTCCATCGCCACCGCGGTCATGTGCGGTTTCGGCAGCCACGGCTATCGTTTGGCGCTGGAGCATTTCAGCCAACGTTTGGAAGGTTAAGCGTCATGACACAGAACACCGTTGTATTGGCCGGGCTGATCGGTGCCGGCATTCAGGCTTCCCGCACTCCGACGCTGCACGAGCATGAAGGCGATGCGCAGGGTTTACGTTACCTCTATCGGTTGATCGATCTGGATCAATTGAAACTCGACAGCAGTGCCCTGCCCGACCTGCTGATGGCCGCCGAACGAATGAACTTCACCGGGCTGAACATCACCTTCCCGTGCAAGCAGACGATCATCCCGTTGCTTGACGAATTGTCGCCGGAAGCCCGCGGTATTGGCGCGGTGAATACGGTGGTGCTCAAGGACGGTAAACGCATCGGCCACAACACCGATTGCCTGGGTTTTGCCGAAGGCTTTCGCCGTGGCTTGAAGGACGTTGCCCGTGAGCGTGTGGTGCAAATGGGCGCCGGTGGCGCAGGCGCGGCAGTGGCCCACGCGCTATTGAGCGAAGGCGTACAGCTGCTGAGCATTTTCGATGTGGATCAAAGTCGTGCTCAGTCGCTGGCGAACAACCTCAATCAGCATTTCGGCTTCGGTCGCGCCGTGGCCGGGCATGATTTGCCAGGCACGCTGGGTCAGGCTGACGGTTTGGTGAATACCACGCCGATGGGCATGAAAAAACTGCCGGGCATGCCCGTGCCAGTGGAGCTGCTTCGGGCGCAGTTGTGGGTCGCGGAGATCGTTTACTTCCCGCTGGAAACCGAACTGCTGCGCAACGCTCGTGCGTTGGGTTGCCGAACGCTGGATGGCGGCAACATGGCAGTGTTTCAGGCGGTGAAGGCGTTTGAACTGTTCAGCGGGGTGGTGCCGGATGCTCAGCGGATGCTGGCGCATTTTCAGAGCATGAATGGTTGAAAAGCCTTCGCGGGCAAGCCTCGCTCCTACTCAGGTCGCGTGATCTGTGTAGGAGCGAGGCTTGCCCGCGAAGACGTCAGGCCTGCAAATACCGCAAAACCGACTCGCAAATCATCTCTCGATGACGCTGTTTGATACTTTCGTCCGGCAAGTCGATCTGAAAGATCTCACCGAAGGTATGGCGGTTCGACACCCGATAGAAGCAAAACGAGCTGATCAGCAGATGCACATCCAATGGATCGAGCTCGGTGCGGAATACACCTTCTTCGGAGCCACGACGCAAAATCTCGCCCAGTGAATCGAGGATGGTGTTGTTCATCGCCTTGATCGCATCGGAGCGCTTCACGTACTCGGCGTTGTGAATGTTCTCGATGCTGACGATACGCACGAAATCGACGTTGCGATCATGGTGATCAAAGGTGAATTCCACCAGCCGCCGAATCGCTTCCACCGGCGCCAGTTCGGCCAGGTGCAGACGGTTTTCGGTGCTGCGGATATCCCCGTAGAGTTTCTCCAGCACCTCGACGTAGAGCTGTTCCTTACTGCCGAAGTAGTAATAGATCATGCGTTTGGAGGTGTGGATGCGTTCGGCGATCGCATCAACGCGCGCACCGGAAAGCCCCTGCTGAACGAACTCGACAATGGCCTCTTGAAGGATGTTCTCGCGGGTCTTTTCCGGATTGTTCTTGCGACTCTTGCGAGGCTCGGCAATTGGCTTTTCGGGCGCTACGGAGAGTTCTGTAATTATTGTCATTGCGGGCTCACGGCCATCACTGCACAAGCAGGCGATTATGGGCTGCCGCGCGCAGTGAAGGAAGCCGCGAGGCAGCGGTTTTGTACCCGTGTTTACGATTTTCCTACAACTTTGCCTGACGTACGCCACCACTTCGCGATTTAGCCATGGCCGCCAGTCGCACTGCCACGTTGGCCGCGCCGTAACCCGCGTAGCCGTTTTTGCGCTGGATGATTTCAAAGAAGAACCGCCCTTCGAACGGCTCGGTGTACACATGAAACAGCTCGCCGCCCTGAGCATCGCGGTCATAGAGCACGTTGAAATAGGCCAGCTCGCTGAGGAACTCATCGTCGAAATCGAACCGCGCGGCGAGGTCATCGTAGTAGTTGAGCGGGATATCCAGCAGCGGTACGCCCGCCTCCTTGGCGCGGCTGACTTCGGCAAAGATGTCGTCGCAATCGAACGCGATGTGATGCACGCCGGAACCGCGATAACTCGACAGTGCGTGTGAGATGGCGGTGTTGCGGTTCTCGGAAATGTTCAGCGGCAGGCGGATCGAACTGCAACGACTGCGCAATGCGCGGCTCTTCACCAAACCATACGGATCAGGCAACACCACTTCATCGTCGGCTTCGAAATCCAGCAGGCTTTTATAGAACAGCACCCAACTGTCGAGGCTGTCGGCCGGTAGCGCCATCGCCATATGGTCGATGCGCTTGAGGCCACCGCTGGTCACGGCCGTCGGTTGCAGGTTGAAGTCGGTGCCGTAGACGTCAGCATTCTTGTCCACCAGGTAAATCAGGCTGCCATCCGGCGCACGCACCGCTGCCAGTTCCAGCTCATTGGGGCCTACGAGTCCGCGATAGGGCTGGCCTTTGTACGCAATGGCACGGGCCAGCGCACTGGCGCTGTCCTTGACCCGCACGGCGGTGGCGCACAGTGATGGGCCGTGAGCCTCGAAAAAACTGTGGGCGAAGGAATAAGGCTCAGAGTTGAGGATCAGGTTGATATCGCCCTGACGCAACAGGCTGACACTCTTGGAACGGTGTTGCCCGGCCTTGACGAAACCCAGCCGCTCCAGCCAATGGGACAGCTTGGCACCGAGGCTTTCATCTACTGCGAATTCAAGAAACTCGATGCCGTTGTATTCGCTGGCGCTGGGGGTGTCGAACAGAATGTCGCGATTGGTTGCGGGCGTGGCTTCCTGTTCCAGACGTTGGCGGGTTTTCTCTTCCAGATACAGCAACGAACGCAAACCGTCGGCAGCGTTGGCCCGTGGCGGTGCGGCTCGAAAGCCATCGTTGAAGATCTCCAGCGACAGCGGCCCGGTGTAGCCACTCTTGATGATCGGAGCGAGGAAGCCCGGCAGATCAAATTCACCCTGGCCCGGGAAACAGCGGAAGTGTCGGCTCCACTCCAGCACATCCATGGCCAGGATCGGTGCGTCGGCCATTTGCACGAAGAAGATCTTGTCGCCGGGAATCTCGGCGATGGCGCTCGGGTCGCCCTGGAGCGACAGCGTATGAAAACTGTCCAGCAACACGCCGAGGCTCGGATGATCGGCCTGGCGAACGATGTTCCACACCTGTTGCCAGGTGTTCACATGCCGGCCCCAGGCCAGCGCTTCATAGCCGATCCGCAGGCCACGAATGCTGGCCCGCTCTGCGAGCTGGTGCAAATCATCAACCAGAATCTGCTCATCGCCGATCGAATCGGCCGAGGCGTTACTGCATACCAGCACCAGGTCGGTGCCCAGTTCCTGCATCAAATCGAACTTGCGCTCGGCCCGCTCCAGATTGCGTGGCAGACGATCGCGGCGGCAACCTTCGAAATCCCGAAAGGGTTGAAACAGCGTAATCGCGATCCCGAGATCGGCGCACATCTGTCTGATTTCCCGTGGGCTGCCGTCGTAGTAGAGAAGGTCATTCTCGAAAATCTCCACCCCGTCAAAACCGGCGGCGGCGATGGCTTCGAGTTTTTCCGGCAGGGTGCCGCTCAAGGAAACGGTGGCAATGGAACGCTGCATGTGTCGACTCCCGGTGGTGGGGACATTCTTGTTGGGCAAATTATTGGCTTGACGAATCCACACAGCAATTCAAAGTGTACTACCCGGTTAGTTTTGCGGGCGATTATCGAACACAATGGCGGTTGGCGAATTGACGATTTTTCGTCCACTGCGCAACATCGACACCACATTGAGTCCGGTCACGCCCCCATGGACTCGGTTACCAAAGACCCTGAACACCACATAAAAATTTCAAAAAACGGGTACACGCTCATGCGCTCATTCAACGCCTTGTTTGCTTGCTCCATCGCCCTCCCGCCGTACCTGGCATCCATCCGAACCTTGCGCCCCATCGGCCGAACCGTGCCGCTCGCTGAATAACCGTTGTCGTCAGTTCGACGAAAACACCTCAGCCGATCAATCACACCCGCGCCTGTCGCCGTCGATTGATCACGCGCCCTTGAAGTCCCGACAAGCCTCGCTTGTCAGTCATTGAACGGATGGCACATACATGTTTCCTTCTCAAAGCTCTCGCGTGGCTCCGGCCATGGGCGTCGCCACTGGCGGTATCGGCGACAAAATCCGCGGCGCCATGGCGGTCGGCAAAACCCGTTGGGGGATGCTGGCGCTGGTGTTTTTCGCCACCACTCTGAACTACATCGACCGCGCCGCCCTAGGCGTCATGCAGCCGATCCTGGCCAAGGAAATGAGCTGGACGGCGATGGACTACGCCAACATCAACTTCTGGTTTCAGGTCGGCTACGCCATCGGCTTTGTGCTGCAGGGCCGGTTGATCGACCGGGTCGGCGTTAAACGCGTGTTCTTCTGCGCGGTGCTGCTCTGGAGCCTGGCCACCGGTGCTCACGGCCTGGCCACTTCGGCGGTGGGCTTCATGGTCTGCCGGTTCATTCTCGGTTTGACCGAAGCGGCGAATTACCCGGCCTGCGTGAAAACCACCCGGTTGTGGTTCCCCGCCGGTGAGCGTGCCGTGGCCACCGGCATCTTCAACGCCGGCACCAACGTCGGGGCGATGTTCACGCCGATGCTGTTGCCGCTGATTCTCCACGCCTGGGGCTGGCAAGCCGCGTTCCTGTGCATGGCGGCACTGGGCGGCATCTGGTTGTTGTTCTGGGGCCTGAAGTACTTCAACCCGGAAGATCACCCGAGCGTTAAACAATCGGAACTGGACTACATCCAGAAGGAAGTCGAGCCGGAACAATCCCGCGTGCCGTTCTCACGAATCCTGCGCATGCGTGGCACCTGGGCCTTCGCCCTGGCCTACTCGATCACCGCGCCGGTGTTCTGGTTTTACCTGTACTGGCTGCCGCCGTTTCTCAATCAGCAATACAACCTGGGGATCAACGTGACCCAGATGGGTATCCCGCTGATCATCATCTACCTCACCGCGGACTTCGGCAGTGTCGGCGGCGGGATTCTGTCCTCGTTCCTGATCGGTCGCGGGGTCAACCCGATCAAGGCACGACTGATGTCCATGTTCCTGTTTGCCTGCTGCATCATCGGCGTGGTCATGGCCGCCGGCTCAAGCAGCCTGTGGCTCGCAGTGTTTGCCATCTCCCTGGCCATCGGTGCGCACCAGGCCTGGACCGCGAACATCTGGAGCTTGGTGATGGACTACACGCCCAAGCACATGATGAGTACGGTGTTCGGCTTCGGCGGGATGTGCGCGGCAATCGGCGGGATGTTCATGACTCAGTTGGTCGGCCACATTCTGACGATCACCAACAACAACTACACCGTGCTGTTCACCATGATTCCGGCGATGTACTTCATCGCGCTGACCTGGATGTACTTCATGGCACCGCGCAAGATTCCTACCGTCACCGAGTAAACTCCCTTCCTCCGGCAGGCCTGATTCCAGGCCTGCCTCCCTCCTCTTGTCGGCGCCGTTGTTGCCACGCCGCTGCCAACCCGCTGCAACAAATCACCGCGATCCCGATCACCGTGGTCAGGGTCGGTGTGTGTGAAAACAGCAACCAGCCCAGCAAACCGGCAAAGACAATCTGGCAATAGCCGAACGGCGCCAACAACGCGGGCGCGGCGTGACGGAAGGCCTGGGTCAGAAACAGATGCGCCGTCATCCCGCACGCCCCCAGCGCCACCATCAAAAAACCATGACCCAGGCTGGGGACTTGCCAGAAGAACGGCACCAGCGCGCTCATTACCAAGGTATTGCAGAGCCCGGCGAAAAAGTTACTGGTGGTCGGGCTGTCGATTTCGCTGAGCTTGCGGGTGAGCAGTTGATAGAAGCAGAAAAACAGGGCTGAGCAGAACGGCAGCAACACTGCAGGCGTGAAGAGTTCGCCGCCGGGATGGACGATGATCAACACCCCGATGAACCCGCAAATCACCGCCAGCCATTGCCCGCGCGTCACCTGTTCACCGAGCAGTGGCACTGACAGCGCCGTTACCAATACCGGTGCGAGAAAATTGACCGCCGTGGCTTCGGCCAACGGGATGAACAGCAACCCGGTGGTGAACAGCAAACTGGTCCCCAGCAGGCACAACGCCCGCAACAGTTGCAGCAATGGCCGTTTGGTCCGTAGGACACGCAACCCGGACTGCGGCAGAAAAATCCCCGCCATTAGTAACGTGTGAACCACATAACGGGCCCAGACCACCATGATCACCGGATAGAACCCCGAGAGGTATTTCGACAAAGCGTCGTGACTGGAAAACAGGAAGGTGGCAACGACGATCAGCAGAATCCCTTTGAAGGGCTGATTGACACCGGAAAGCGGAGTGCTGAGGGTCATGGGGTATCCCTTGGTGTCTTGAGATCAAAAGCGGCGATAACTCCAGCACCGTCAGCCATGGATTGCAGATGCTGGTAATGCTGTTGGCCCATTATTGTCAGCACCGATCAGGGCAATGCGAAGGGACTGAAGTCAAGGCGTGGTCTCTTGTGATTTATTGTTGCCGGGATGGGTTCCAATAATTTAGAACCTGGTTCCAGATTCTCACAGGAGTAACGGCAAATTGTGTTCGATCAGCGCACAGATTCGCATAGTTCGCTCCCACACTGTTTTTCTGTGCAGGCTGAATTAAACGAACAACTCCGACGCCAGACTCGCCGCCGACAACTCCTCCGCAAACTTCAACAACAGTGGCGCCAGTTCATGCAACCGCGCCCCCGGCATCCGCGCACTCGGCCCAGCGATGCTGAGTACGCCGATCACCCGGCCATCACCCGGATGCCGCACCACTGCTGCAATCGCCGACGTGCCTACCGCCGAACTTTCCTCGACCCAGGCATAGCCCTGCTCCCTGGCCAGACGCAGGCGCTCGAGCAATTCGATGTTGGAGCGCGGTGCATTCGGCCCGAGGTCCTTGGGCCGCTCAATGCCTTGGCGTTCCACCAGCGACAAGGCCTCGGCATCGCTCATGCACGCCAGCCACGCATGCCCCGACGCGGTGTAAAACAACGGTGCATCGCGACCCATGTCCGGGTCATAACGCAAGCCGGATCGGGCGCCCTGGGATTTGGCGATCCAGGTCTGGCGCTCCCCTTCGATCACCCCCAGGCGTACCAGCTCACCGGTCTCCCGGGCCAGCCGATCGAGTACTGGCTGCACAATATCCGCACCACTGCCGGACAAGTAACGAAAGCCCATGGCGACCAGTTTGGTCGATAAGTGATAACGCAGGTTTTCCGGATTCTGCCGCACATACCCCAGACGAATCAGTTCGGCGAGCAGACGGTGGGTCGCGCTCTTGGGAATGTCCAGTTGCTCGGCCAGGGTCTGCATCGGTAGACCTTGGGGTTCACCGGTAAGGCTTTCCAGCACGCTGAAAACACGTTCGATCTGACTGCCTGCCATGGGAGATTCCAAAATGAAATTTGGCTGATTCTAAAAGACAACTCCAGGTAAGCAAAATCTGGAACCTGTCCGGCAGTTGTCTTGACCGATCTGCAGTACCCGTCCGTCCATGAAACCGCTAATGTCGCCACTTCGGAGAACCCATATCGCCAAGGGCTGTCAGACGACCGGACTGGCGCCATACCTACTCACCGGCAACACTCATCACCATGCGCCTTCATCAGGTAAAAAAGAGGATCCCCCATGCTTTGGAAAAAAGGCCGACGCAGCGACAACGTGGTCGATGCACGTGGCGATGATGTCGGTGGTGGGGGCGGTGGAATGCGCTTCGGTGGAGGCAAGGGCCTGAGCCTGACGGCAATCCTGTTGATCGTCGGGATCGGCTGGATCACCGGCCAGGACCCGATGCAGATCCTCGGCCAACTGACCGGACAGATGAGCGAGCAATCAGCTCCGGCCCCCACCCAAACCCGCAAGGCGCCGCCGGCCAATGATGAAGGGGCCGAATTCGTGCGCTCGATCCTCGGCGATACCGAAGACACCTGGCGCCAGATTTTCCAGCAGGCCGATCGGCAATATAAGGACCCGACCCTGGTACTGTTCAGCAACCGCGTCAATTCGGCCTGCGGCCTGGCGACTTCAGCAACCGGTCCCTTCTATTGCCCGGCTGACCAGAAGGTCTACCTGGACATGAGTTTCTTTCAAGAGATGTCCCAACGCTTTTCCGCCGCGGGCGACTTCGCTCAGGCCTACGTGATCGCTCACGAAATCGGGCACCACGTGCAGACCTTGCTCGGCGTTTCCCAGAAAATTCAGACCGCTCGCCAACAGGGCCGGCAGATGGAAGGCGACAATGGTTTGCTGGTGCGCCAGGAATTGCAGGCCGATTGTCTGGCCGGGGTCTGGGCCAACCATGCGCAAAAACGTCTGAACTGGCTGGAACCCGGTGACATCGAAGAAGCCTTGAACGCCGCCAACGCCATCGGCGACGATCGCTTGCAACAGCAAGGTCAGGGCCGCGTGGTGCCGGACTCCTTCACCCATGGCACTTCGGCCCAGCGAGTGCGCTGGTTCAAGGCCGGATTCGCACAAGGCCAAGTTGGCGAGTGCGATACCTTTGCCGCGAAGAATCTGTGATGCGTAAGTGGCTGCTGGCTCTGTTAATCACCTGCGCAAGCACCCAGGCTGCCGAGCAAGGGGTCAAGGCGATCAGTTCCGGGCGCTTGCTGTTGAGTGCCGGGGAAATTGCAGTGAGCATTGGCCCGTCGCCGGCGAAAATCGAACGCGTGCTGATCATCGTCCATGGTCGATTACGCAATGCGGAAACCTACCGCCAAAGCGCCGAAAAGGCAGCCGAGCAGGCCGGGCAAAGCGCGAACACGTTGGTACTCGCCCCGCAGTTTCTCAACGAAACCGACATTGCGAGCCATCCGGTGTCTGACAGCGTTTTACGCTGGCAAGGCAATGACTGGATGGCCGGCGGCTTATCCACTGAGCCGTTTACGCTGAGCTCCTATGCGGCGCTCGACGAAATCATCGCTCGACTGGGTGATCGGCGACAGTTTCCGGACGTGAAGCAAATCGTCATCGCCGGTCACTCCGGCGGCGCTCAGGTGGTTCAGCGTTATGCCTTGCTGGGCCACCCTCAGCCAGCCCTCGATACCGAGGGCATAAAAGTGCGCTATGTGATCGCCAATCCTTCGTCGTACGCCTACTTCAATGAGCAACGGCCAGTGGCGTTCAGTCACGCGGGGTGTCCGAATTTCAATCGATGGAAGTATGGACTGGCGAATCTGCCTGCTTACGCCGATGGACAAACACCTGCGCAACTTGAAGAAAAATACGTCAAACGTGACATCGTTTACTTACTCGGGCAGCAGGACATCGACCCGAATCATCCGGCGCTGGATAAAAGTTGTGAGGCTAAAGCCCAGGGTGCTTCTCGATTGATTCGTGGGCGCCACTATTTCAATTATCTGAAGCGACGCCATTCTCAAGGATTGAGCCAGCAACTGATCGAAGTGCCCGGGGTCGGGCATGATGGTGATGGGATGTTTATGTCGCCAGAGGGGCAGAAGGTGTTGTTTGGTCAGTGAGTTTTTGTGGGGCCTGATCTGACGCTAGCGCGGGCAAGCCCGCTCCCACAGTAGATCTGCGCCGGATGCAAATTTGCATTTCATGGAGATTAAAATGTGGGAGCGAGCCTGCTCGCGATGGGGCCTTCAAGCCAGCAACATTTCTCGCAACGCCACGCAATCGGCTGCATGCCAATCAGCCAATTCCGGCCACGGATTATCCGGCAGATTCACCAACACCGTCCGCGTCCCTGCCGCCCGGCCGCAATCCAGATCGAAGCGGTAATCACCGACCATCACCATTTCGCTCGCCGGCACTTTCCAGGCTTCAGCCAGTTTCAGCAACCCACCAGGATGCGGCTTGGGCGGTGCTTCATCGCGGCCCAGTACATCCTCTGCCGCAAAGCAGTCGGCCAGGCCGATGGCCTCCAGCGTGACATGCGCCAGCTCGCGAGCATTGCGCGTGAGAATGCCCAGACGATAACCGCGCCCAGCCAACTCACGCACCAGTTCCACCGCGCCCGGCGCCGGCTTCGAACCCAACGCCAGATCCCGCTCGTGCTCCAGCAGCCACGCGTGTTTGGCCGTAGCTTCATCGGCCGGCAGTGCCGCGAGGTGGGTGAGGATGTCGTCTTCGGCGGGAATCGCCAACGCCACGCGAATCGCCGCGAAGTCATGCACGGCCACCGTCAGGGTGCCGTCCATGTCGAACACCCAGTGCCGCACCTCAGCCAGGCTCATGCCCAATCCTTGCGATGACGAATCAGGCCTTCCTGAGTGACCGAAGCCACCAGTTGCCCGGCACGGTTGAACACGCTACCGCGGGAGAATCCGCGCGAATTGCCGGCCCACGGGCTGTCCATGGCATACAGCAACCAGTCATCGGCGCGCAGGTCGGCGTGGAACCACAAGGCGTGATCAAGGCTGGCGACCTGCATGTCTTTCTGCCAGACCGATTTGCCGTGGGGCAGCATCGAGGTGGTCAGCAGGCCGAAGTCCGACGCGTAGGCCAGCAGGTATTTGTGCAGCGCCGGGGTGTCGGCCAAGGCACCGTCGGCGCGGAACCAGACGTATTTGATTGGATCGGCAGGTTGAGGGTTGTAGGGGTCTTTTTCGGTCACCGGCCGGACTTCGATCGGTTTCGGGCACAGCAGTTTTTCGCGCATGTGCTCAGGGATCAGGTGCGCGCGCTGTTGGGTGAGTTCCAGCTCCGACGGCAGGTTTTCCGGGCCGACCACTTGCGGCATCTCGGTCTGGTGCTGAAAGCCTTCTTCGTCGTACTGGAACGAGGCACTGCAGGTGAAAATCGGATTACCTTTCTGGATCGCCGTCAC
Source organism: Pseudomonas farris (assembly GCF_019145235.1). GTDB lineage: Bacteria > Pseudomonadota > Gammaproteobacteria > Pseudomonadales > Pseudomonadaceae > Aquipseudomonas > Aquipseudomonas farris. The sequence continues at coordinate 29,735 of NZ_JAHSTV010000012.1, forward strand.
CCGGCGCGTGCTGAAACTGCCGCCATCACGCACCCGATCGACCTGATACACCACCGGCAATTTGGCATCGCCCGGGCGCAGGAAATAACCGTGCATCGAATGCACATGGCGCGCCGGCTCGACCGTCTGACTCGCCGCCGACAGGGACTGGCCGAGTACCTGGCCGCCGAACAACTGACGAAAACCCAGGTCCTGGCTGCGGCCACGGAACAGGTTTTCTTCAATCGGTTCCAGGGTCAGCAGGTCTACCAGATCTTCCAACACTTGGCTCATTCAGACTCTCCTCACACAACGCAATGCCGCGCAGTCTTGGCTGCGGCGGTCGATTCAGTTTATGGCCCGGTTCAACATGAGGGCCATTGTAAACGTCCGCGCCTGCTTATCCATGCAAGGTTTGCAGCCATTGCTCACGGGTGATGCGGTACAACACGTGCGGACGCAGCGGATGATCGGCTGCAAGCCGCGGGTGCTCGAAGTCATCGGCGGGAGCATGGTGCATGCCGATCGCTTGCATGACTTTCTCGGATGGCAGATTGGTCTTGGTGGTGAAGGCGACGACCTCTTGCAGCGCCAACCGGTCAAACCCGCAGCGCAGAGCGGTCCACGCCGCTTCGCCGGCATAACCCAGCCCCCAGTGCTCGCGCGCCAGGCGCCAGCCGATTTCGATGGCCGGCGTGAATGGCGCATCGAAGCCGACCACACCCAGCCCGGTAAACCCGATGAACGCCCCGGTGTCCTTGCGCTCCAACGCCCAGAGGCCGAAACCGTGCTCGGCAAAATGCCCGCGAATCCGCCCGATCAACGAGGCACTTTCCAGTCGACTCAAGGGTGCCGGAAAATAACGCATCACTTGTGGATCGGCGCACATCGCCGCAAACGCCGGTAAATCCTCGTCACGCCACTGCCGTAACAACAGTCGTGCGCTTTCGAGTTCCAGTATCGGCTCCATCTCGTCCCCCTTTCCTATCCCGCAAGTCTACATCGCTGGTAGGCACTGCACGAAAACTGCCTGCGCGACGATCATGCTGCGTTAAAAACAGGCTCGGAATGCTCATTTAGGTCCCCTAAACTCCGCGTCCTCGCCTGTTTTTGCCTTGCCTGATCGCCGCTCGGCGAGTTTTCATACAGCCCCTAGGATCCTTCACTCATTCCTACATGCCTTCCTGTATAAATCAGCCATGCCCCTGCCATTGATCTACCACGAAGACTACAGTCCCGAGTTCCCGGCGGATCACCGCTTCCCCATGGACAAGTTTCGCCTGCTGCGCGATCACTTGGTGGACAGTGGCCTGACCCGCGACACCGACCTGCTGCGCCCGGACCTCTGCCCAGCGGAGATTCTCGCCCTCGCCCATGACCCTGCGTATATAGAACGCTACATGGGCGGCGAATTGTCCCGCGAAGACCAGCGACGCCTCGGCTTGCCCTGGAGCGAAGCACTGGCCCGGCGCACGGTGCGAGCGGTCGGCGGTTCGCTGTTGGCGGCGGAACAGGCACTGGAGCATGGTTTGGCCTGTCACCTGGCCGGTGGCACTCATCACGCGCATTACGATCATCCCGCCGGGTTCTGCATCTTCAATGACCTGGCGGTGATCAGCCATTACCTTCTGGAAAGTGGCCGAGTGAATCGCGTGTTGATCTTCGACTGCGATGTGCATCAGGGTGACGGGACTGCACGGATTCTGCACAACACTCCGGAGGCAGTGACCGTTTCCCTGCACTGCGAAAAGAATTTTCCTGCACGCAAAGCCGAAAGTGATTGGGACATTCCGTTGCCGATGGGCATGGGCGATGCCGATTACCTGAAGGTGGTGGACGACGCACTCAACTATTTGCTGCCGCTCTACCAACCGGACCTGGTGCTGTACGACGCTGGCGTCGATGTGCATAAGGACGACGCACTGGGTTATCTGAAGCTGACAGACGAAGGCGTCGCCGCTCGCGATGAAAGCGTAATGCGCCATTGCCTGGGCCGGGATATTCCGGTGGTCGGCGTGATCGGTGGCGGTTACAGCAAGGACCGCAAAGCCCTGGCGCGCCGCCATGGAATCCTCCATCACAGCGCCCAACGGGTCTGGCAGTCATCAGGCTGTCATTGATCTATGGGTCTTTACCCACAATGCCTGTGGAACCGCCTGTGGATAACCTGAGTGAAAGGGTCTGCAGGCCATGTGGGGTGTAGGCTTCAGAACGGTGGTTGTTTTTTAACCACCCATTTGAGAACACCGAAGATCAAATGTGGGAGCGGGCTTGCTCGCGAAGGCGATTTAACAATCAACATTGATATCGACTGACCCACCGCTTTCGCGAGCAAGCCCGCTCCCACATTGGTCGGGGCTGCTAGAATGCGGCGCTTACTCCGCCAGACCGCAGCGCATTCCATGACCCAGCCCTCCACTTCCCTCCCCCCTCACGTCGCCATCATCGGCGGTGGCCCCGCCGGTTTGATGGCGGCTGAAGTGCTGAGCCAGGCCGGGATCAAAGTCGACCTGTACGACGGCATGCCTTCAGTGGGGCGAAAATTCCTCCTCGCCGGGGTCGGCGGCATGAACATCACCCACTCCGAGGCCTACCCGGCGTTCCTCTCACGCTATGCCGAACGGGCACCGCAGATTGCGCCGCTGTTACGGTCCTTCGGCGCCGAAGCGTTGTGCCAATGGATTCATGACCTGGGCATCGAAACCTTTGTCGGCAGTTCCGGCCGGGTGTTTCCTACCGACATGAAAGCCGCGCCCCTGTTGCGCGCCTGGCTCAAACGCCTGCGCGATGCCGGCGTAGTTATCCACACCCGCCATCGCTGGCTCGGCTGGGATGGCAACGGTGACTTGCGCATCGACAGTCCCGAAGGCGAAAAAACTGTTCAACCCGACGCGACCCTGTTGGCGCTCGGCGGCGGCAGTTGGTCGCGTCTCGGTTCGGACGGTGCCTGGATGCTGCCGCTGGAACAGCGCGGTGTAGGACTGGCGCCGTTGCAACCGAGCAATTGCGGCTTCGAGGTGCAGGCCTGGAGCGAATTGATGGTCAGCAAATTCGCTGGCAGCCCGCTGAAAAACATCGCCATTGGCCTCAATGACGATGTGCCGCGACTCGGAGAATGCGTGATCACTGCCACGGGAATTGAAGGCAGTTTGATCTACGCCCTGTCGGCACCGATCCGCGAAGCGATCAATCAACACGGCTCGGCAACCATTCACCTCGATCTGTTGCCGGGCAAGCCTGTGGATAAAATCCAGTCTGCGCTGAGCAAACCGCGGGGCTCCCGTTCCATGTCCAAACACCTGCACAGTCAGCTTGGACTTGATGGCGTGAAAGCGGCGTTGCTGCGCGAACTGACACCGGCCGACTACTTTACCGATCCGGCATTGCTGGCCAAGGCGATCAAGGCATTGCCACTGACGCTGGTGAAAACCCGGCCATTGGACGAGGCCATCAGCAGCGCGGGGGGCGTGATGTTCGAGTCGATGAATGAACGTTTGATGCTCAAGCAACTGCCTGGCGTGTTCTGCGCGGGGGAAATGCTCGATTGGGAAGCGCCGACCGGCGGCTATCTGCTGACCGCGTGTTTCGCCAGTGGGCGTGCGGCGGGGTTGGGGATGGTGGAGTGGTTGAAACACAAGGATTGAGACCGAGGTGCGCCCTTCGCGAGCAAGCCCGCTCCCACATTTGACCGAGTTCTTTCAGGAAGAATGCGATTAATGTGGGAGCGGGCTTGCTCGCGAAAGCGGTCTAACCGGCGCAGCGTTTAATCAAGGCTTACGCTTACGCGGCCCGGTATTGAACACCGGTACTTTACGCACAGGCTTGATCGAAGGCTCCGGCGCCGAGGCATCACCGCTCTCAACCCATTTACCCAGGTTGCGCTTGCCGCCACTGGAGGTCTTGGGCTTCTTCGGTTTTTTCGGCTTCTTGACAACCTGACCGCTGGCATCGGTATCCGGTACGCGGTGCTCAGGCTCGAAGTCCTGCTCCATCTGGCGAGTCAACGTCTGACGGGTCAACATCTCGATGGCTGACAGCTGATTCACTTCATCGGCGCACACCAGCGAAATAGCCTGCCCGGTTGCACCCGCACGACCAGTACGACCGATGCGGTGGATGTAGTCCTCCGCCACGATCGGCAGGTCGAAATTGACCACCAATGGCAAATCTTCGATATCCAGACCACGCGCAGCCACGTCGGTGGCTACAAGGATCTGCACTTCACTGGCCTTGAAACGATCCAGTGCCCGCTGACGGGTCGCCTGAGGTTTGTCGCCGTGGATGCCGTCGGCATTGATGCCCAGGCCCTGGAGTTTTTCCACCAACGCGTCTACGCCGTTACGGGTCTTGGCGAATACCAGCACCTGCTTCCACTTGCCTTTGCGCATCAAATGAACGAACAGCTCCGACTTGCGCTTCTTGTCCACCGTCACCACCCATTGCTTGACGGTGTTGGCAGCGACGTTGCGCGGGCTGACTTCGATGCTCAGCGGGTCGTTGAGCATTTGCCCGGCCAGCGTGCGGATGGCGTCGGAGAAAGTCGCGGAGAACAACAGCGTCTGACGTTTCTTCGGCAGCGCTTTGTAGATATTCCCCAGCTCTTCGGAAAAGCCCAGATCGAGCATACGATCGGCTTCGTCCAGCACCAGGGTTTGCAACTGGTTGAACTTGAGCGCGTTCTGGCGAAACAGGTCGAGCAAGCGGCCCGGAGTCGCCACCAACAGGTCGACGCCTTTGCGCAGCTTCATCATTTGCGGGTTGATGCTGACGCCACCGTACACCGCGTACGTGCTCAACGGCAGGTTCTCTGCGTACTGACGCACGCTTTCGTGAACCTGCTCGGCCAGTTCGCGGGTCGGCACCAGGATCAGTGCGCGCACGGAGTTGGCGCTGACTTTCGGACCTTCCATGGCCAGCAATTGCAGCAGCGGCAAGGCGAAACCGGCGGTCTTGCCGGTGCCGGTCTGGGCTGCTGCCATCAGGTCACGACCGGCCAGCACCGCCGGAATCGCTTGTGTCTGCACCGGCGTAGGGGTCTGGTAGCCGAGCGTCTCGAGAGCGCGCAGCAAGGGTTCGATCAGGCCAAGGGTGGCGAAAGTCATGGGAGTACCGTAGGAAAATTCAGCGCGGTTGTGCAAAACGAGTGTGCAATGGCGCGCAGTTTACCCTAATTCGCTCGGGATTCTGTCGGCACAACTACCGCAGGCCGATCGGCACCTCGACGCCACTGCGGCAACCCGATCAACACCACGGCACTGATGATCACTGTCATGGCCAGCGCTTCTTCAATACCAATGGTCTCGCCAACAAATACGATACCCAGCAACACCGCCACCGCCGGGTTGACGTAGGCATAACTGGTGGCCGCCGCCGGACGCACATGTTTCAACAGGTACATGTAGGCGTTGAAGGCGATGATCGAACCGAAGATGGTCAGGTACGCCAGCGCCGCCCAGCCTTCGATCGGCGGCATGGCCTCAAGATGCTCACCGCTCACCGCGCTGCCGATCAACAACACCACGCCGCCCACCAGCATTTCCACCGCACTGGCCATCGCACCCTGCGGTAACGGCAAGTGTTTGCTCCACACCGAACCGAAAGCCCAGGACGCTGCCGCGAACACCAGCAATGCCGCGCCCAACGGGCTCGATTGCAAATTGGAACCGAGGTTGAGCATGGCGATACCGATCAGCCCGAGCACAATCCCGGCCCATTCGAGACGGGTATTACGCGCGCCCCAGAAATATCCACACAACAAAGTGAACAGTGGCACCGTCGCCACCGCCAACGCGGCAACGCCGGAGGCGACACCGGTGTGTTCAGCCACGCTCACTGCACCGTTGCCGCACGTGAGCAGCAAAATCCCAATGATCCCCGCCGCTTTCCACTGCGCCCACGTCGGTGCCGGCGCCCCGCGCCATCGCAGGAACGCGTACATCAACGTACCGGCGATCACGAAGCGAATACCGGCGAGCAACAACGGCGGCCAGTACTGCACGCCGATGCGAATCACCAGGTAGGTCGATCCCCAAATCACGTACAGCGCGAAAAAAGCAGCGATCAGCGGTAAGGAAAAACGGCGTATGCCAGGCATGGGCAGCTCGAGAACAAGACAAAGAGAGCAGCTATTCTAGAAAGGCCAACGGCAGAAAATAAGTTACAAAACCTGTTTATCGCACCGGTACACTTTTCAAAACACGGAGTTCAGCGCTATAAACCGTGCTTTCGAAAGTCAGCCTTTTTTCAGGAATGCCATGATGGACAAATACGACCGCATGCTCCTCAGCGCCCTGTTGGAAAACGGTCGTGCGTCCTACGCCGAACTGGCGCGCAAGGTGAACCTGTCCGCTCCGGCGGTGGCCGAGCGCGTGGCCAAACTTGAGGCCTGCGGGGTGATCACCGGCTACCAGGCGAAAGTCGACATGGCCAAACTCGGTCTGCCGATCCAGTGCGTCATCGAACTGCGCCTGAATCAGCACGGCAACCAGAAAACCTACGACGAACTGATCAAAATCCCACAGCTCACCGAATGCCATCGCGTCACCGGCGACCCGTGCGTGATCATGCAAGCGGCGGTGGGCTCGATGCCGGAGCTGGAAGAGTTGATCAACCGGATCGCCACGTTCGGGTTCAGCAAGACCTCGATCGTGCTGTCCAGCGCCATCGAGAAGCGCGTGCCGTTGGGGCAGTTGGAAGGGAAGTAGATCTAATGTCACCGCAGACCCAATGTGGGAGCGGGCTTGCTCGCGAAAGCGATTTATCATTCAACATTAATGTCGACTGACACACCGTTTTCGCGAGCAAGCCCGCTCCCACACTCAATCTGCGGCGTACTCAGAACCCGCGATACCGCTTCAAATGCTCATTGATCTTCGCCGCCGGCACTTTCTGCAAACTGACCAGCAGATCATGGGACAACTCCCGCAGCCCATGCTTGCGCCGCAACTCTTCGGCCAAGTGCGCCGTCAGGTTGGCCGCCATTTCGGCATCGGCCATGGCCCGGTGAGCCTTGCCGGTATTGGGCAGGCTGGCGAACGTGGTGAGGGTGCCGAGTTTGTGGTCTGGCGCGGCGGGCATCAGGCGGCGGGCGAGTAACAGCGAGCAGGCAAAGTTCTGCAAGCGTGTGCGTTTGATTCGCCCGAGTTCGTAGTCCCAGAACTTCTGGTCAAACGCAGCGTTGTGCGCCAGCAGCGGTGTGATGCCGACGAATTCATTGACCTCGTTCATCACCTGCTCGGCCGAGGGCGCGGTGCGCAGCATGGCGTTGCTGATACCGGTGAGTTGCTCAATGAAGGCCGGCACCCGCACGCCGGCGTTCATCAGGCTTTGATAACGCTCGACGATGCGCCCCTGTTCAAGAATCACCACGGCAATTTCCGTGGCCCGGCAGCTGCTGCTCGGGGAGAGTCCGGTGGTTTCAAAGTCGATGACTGCTATGCGTTCCAAACCTGTTTCAACTCCGTAAAAATCAATTCTTGAGCAGCAATGCGCCTTCGATCGGCACATAACGACTGGCGGCGCGGATCAGCGAATTGGCGGTGAGACCGGGTACGCCATAGGCCACCGCTTGCACACCGTGCTTGCTGATGATGCGCTCCAGCAGCATGTCGAAATCACCGTCGCCGGAGGCCAGCACCACTTCGTCGACATGATCGGCGGCGTCCATGATGTCGAGGGTGATGCCCACGTCCCAGTCGCCTTTGGCCGAACCGTCGCTGCGCTGGATGTAGGGCTTGAGCTTCACGATGAAACCGAGATTGCGCAGGATCTGCTGAAACTGCTGCTGCTTGCTGTCGCCACGATCGATCGCATAGGCATAGGCCTCGACGATCTGCCCTTCTTTACTGACGTCAGCCCACAACGCGGCGTAGTTGAAGTGGCAACCATAGGCCTGACGCACGGTGTAATAAAGGTTTTGGACATCGGCGAACACTGCGATTTTTTTCACCGTACATCCTCATTAGCGTGCCAAAGCGCGGGCAAGATCAGGCACCAGGGCCCGAAAAGTTGCCCAGTATGCCAGCCCGAAGGATTGTTCCGCGAATAATCGGCCGTGTGGCGAGGGGGCTTGCTCCCTCGCCACAGATGTATCAGACGAAGGAGTCGTCGTCGCCACCGAAGAACGATGAGCTGTCATCGCTATAGTCGGCGTCGGCGAATCCGCCTTGATCGCTGGAGTTGTCAGCCACGCGCTGATCATTGCTGCTGTCGCTCTGATCGTTGACCTGAGCCGGTTCTTCCTTGAGGACTTCAACCACTTCCGGCTGCTGATTGTGCTGGAACAGGCTGCTGATGCCCTGCGCGAGCATCACGCCACCGGCCACGCCCGCTGCCGTTTTCAATGCACCGCCGAGGAAACCGCTGCCGGCCGCCTGTTGTGGTGCGTAATTTGGCTGCGGTGCGGCACCGAAATTCTGCTGTGGCGGCTGGGCATTGAACGACGGCCGCCCCGGTTCACGCCAGCCACCATTCGACGGGGCTGCGCTTTGAGTCGGCGCAGGCTGCGGATCACGGGAGCCACCACCGAAGATGCTCGACAAAAAGCCACCGCTGCTCGGCGCCGGAGCCGCCGTCTGAGCCTTGGCCGATTGCAGTTCAGCCTGCAATTGCTGGACTTGTTGGGTGAGTTGCTTGTTCTGTTCGTCGAGGCTCTTGATGGCTGCCTCTTGCACCAGAATCGCCTGGGTCATGAAATAGCCCGCCGCTGGCTGGCGAGTCAGGTGTTCCTTGATCCGCGCTTCGGCCTGGGCGTCGCGCGGGGCTGAATCCGTTTCGGCCTGTTGCAGCCGGGAAAACAGTCCATCGATCAGGGTTTGTTCTTCGCTGTTCATGGCGACCTCATAGATTGCCGGGAAAATCGTCGCCCTCATCCACTGTGGATAAGGTGCTCACCAGTAATGGGGCTGATACAGGATGTTTCAATGACCTTTACCGAACGTTTACGTTTGCGCCCCCAAGGGTTTCATCGGTTAAAGTGAGTCACTGCTTTCAACCTGCGATACCGACTGATGAATCCGTTCGACGTACTGCGTGACTCTCTGTATTTCTTCAAGCGCAATCTGCGCCAGATCGTGCAGCTGTGCCTGCCGCTGGTGATTGTCGAGGCGCTGCTGCAACAAGTGGTCGACCACTCCACCGAGCCGGACAGTTTCCCCGGCATCAGTGTATTGGTCGGCCTGCTGGTGTATCCGCTGTACACCGCCGCGCTGATCCTGTTTCTCGATGCCCGCAGCCGTGGCGAATCGCCGCGCACCCGCGACTTGCTGGCGACCTCCGCGACCCTGTGGCCGCGCTTCGCCCTGCTGACCGCCCTCAATACCCTGCTGATCCTGATCGGCCTGTCACTGTATTTTCTACCGGGGATCTGGCTGATGGTGACACTGGCGTTCGGCGAGTACCTGCTGGTGCTGCGCGGCCTGGCACCGCTGGCGGCGATGAAGGAAAGCCTGCGCCTGACCCGCGGGAATTTCCTGCGCATTCTGGTGTGCATTCTGTGCGTGATGGGCCCGCTGTGGGTACTCAAGGGGGCGACGCTGGCGGTTTACCCTGATCCGCAGAACCCGGTGATATCACTGCTGATCGACAGCGCCCACAGCTTTCTGCAACTGTTCACCAGCGTGGTGGTGTTCCGTTTGTTCATGCTGATCGCCGATGCGCCCGAGAAAGCTGACGGAGCGCTCTAAGCGCTCTACCCTTGGGCTTGGGCGCTGCTCTCGGTTATGCTCGGGGTCAATTTTGTAACGCTATAAGCCGAGCCATGACCCGTCTACTGCGCTACACCCTGCTGTGCCTGCTGATTGCCATTGGCCTGATTGCATTGCTGATCTACAGCCTGACCTGGCGCCCCGAAGCCAAGGAAGTGTTGCCAGTCAGTTGCAACGCCCAAGCGCCGACGCTGGTGCCCGGCCAGGCGCTGAAGGTGATGACCTGGAACGTCCAATATCTGGCAGGCAAGCGCTACGTGTTCTGGAACGACCTGGCCGCAGGGAACGACGAGCGCCCTACACCTGAAGACATGGCCTTCAGCCTCGACGAAGTGGCGCGGGTGATTCGCGACGAGCAACCGGACATCGTGCTGTTGCAGGAACTCGATGACGGCGCCAAGGCCAGTGACTACCAGAACCAGTTCAAATTGCTTCAGGATCGAGTCACCGACTTGTATCCGTGCAGCGCGCAGGCCTTCGACTGGAAAGCCGACTTCGTGCCTGAACCGCACATCTACGGCAGCGTTGGCCGGCAATTGGCAACCCTGAGCCGCTACCAGATCGAACACGCCGAACGCCTGCAATTACCGGTCGCACCGACCAATTTCATCAGCCGTCTGTTCAAGCCGAAAAACGCCTTGCTGGTCACTCACTTGCCATTGAGCAATGGCGGCCAAATGGCCGTGTTCAACACCCATCTGGACCGTGCCACCACCGCGCTCGACGAAACCTTGCAAAGCCAGGTGACAGCCGTGGCCAAGGTCCTCGACAAATATGAAAGCCGCGGCACGCCGTGGCTGATCGGTGGTGACTTCAACCTGTTGCCGCTGGGCCAGTATCGACGCCTGCCCGCTGAACAACGCACGCCCTATTCCGCCGACAGCGTGCTGCATGTGCTGTGGGACAAATACCCGATGATCCCCACCAACAACGAAGCCAGCGGTATCGACCGGGCGCAATGGCTGACCCATTACCCGAATGACCCGGGCTTGAACGGTCCGGACCGGACCGTCGATTACCTGTTTTACAGCCCGCACATCAAACGGGTTGAGGCGAGGGTGAGACAGGACGATACGTTACGGATTTCCGATCACTTGCCGGTGATTGCGCGGTTTCTGTTGCCGGCAGCGCCTTAGGTCAAAAGCTTCGCGAGCAAGCCCGCTCCCACACTGAATCTCGGTGGTACACAAATGCTGTGCTCACTGAAGATTTAATGTGGGAGCGGGCTTGCTCGCGAATGCCGCACCACCGATGCGACTGACTATTTACGAGGCTTGATCCGCGCGGTCGCCTCGGCCACCAGCGGATCATCCGGCCAGTAATGCTTCGGATAGCGCCCCTTCAAATCCTTCTTCACCTCGGCATACGTACTGCGCCAGAAGTTCGCCAGGTCCTGAGTCACCTGCACCGGTCGCCGCGCCGGAGACAGCAGATGCAGTTTCACCACTTGCCGCCCCCCAGCAATGCGCGGCGTCTCGGCCAAGCCGAACAGTTCTTGCAAGCGCACCGCGAGAATCGGCGGCTGTTCGCTGTAATCCAAACGGATCGATGAACCCGAAGGCACGCTCAGGTGATGCGGCGCCAGTTCGTCGAGCCGTTGCGGCAGCGGCCACGGCAACAAGTTGTGAACAATGCTCGACAAGTCCAGGTTAGCGAAGTGACTGAGGCGCGAGACTTTCCCCAGATAGGGCATCAACCAGTGTTCGAGACTTTTGAACAGAGCGGTGTCGCTGACATCCGGCCACTCACTCTCACCCTTGCTGCCAAGGTCCAACTGCCGCAATAACGCAACTCGTGCCTGCCACTGACGCAGTTCCGGAGTCCACGGCAATAGTTCCAGACCTTTGCGCCGCACCAGGTTCACCAGCGCCTGACAGCGGGCGCTTTCGTCGAGCCCGGTTAGCGGCTCACGGCTAAGAATCAATTCGCCAACCTTGCGCTGACGCTCGGCCCGCAGCACGCCTTCGCGCTCATCCCAATCCAGTTGATCGACGCAACGCACCTGCTCGGCCAGCACTGAATCGAACAACGCTGGATCGAAATCCGTCGCCAGATAAATCCGCTCCTCACGCTGGCCTTGGCGACTGCCCAGATCGGCGATCACCAGCCACGGTTGCTTCATCAAGCTGTCCGCTTCAGCAAACAGCGCCGCACGACCGTTGGCCAATCGATATTCAGCGCCACCGGCCCGCCGCTGCTGGGCTACGCGGTCGGGATAGGCCAACGCCAACAGCGCACCGAGCCAGCGCGGATGATCCGGATCGCCGACCGGTTCCGACGCTTTACCCCGCAGGTAACCGCGATACTGCCGCGCCAGTTGCCGGGCACGTTGCACGCCACCCTGAGCGCCGCGTGCGGCCCGTTCTTCGCCGGACAACAGCACCAATCGGCTGTGCAGATCCGCGCCAGCGCCACGCAAGATATCCCGCTCGCCGAGCAGTGCCGCGACATCACAGGCCATGTCGGCCAAGCCTAGCGCCTGACCGCGTAACAGCAAATGCGCGATGCGAGGATGAGCCGGCAGTTCAGCCATCGCCTGACCATGACGGGTCAGCGCCTCGCCCTCCAGCGCGCCCAAACGTTCAAGCAGATCTTGAGCCTGTGCATAAGCCGCTGCCGGAGGGACATCGAGCCACACCAATTGACTCGGCGTCACGCCCCAACGCCCCAGTTGCAAGGCCAGCCCGGCGAGGTCCGCCGAGAGAATTTCCGCACTGGCGTAAGCCGCCAGTTGCTCGTGCTGATCCTGCGACCACAACCGATAACACACGCCGGGCTCCAGGCGCCCTGCCCGGCCCGCGCGCTGCGTGGCACTCGCTTTGGAAATGCGCTGAGTATCCAGGCGAGTCATGCCGCTGCCGGGGTCGAAACGCGGCACACGCGCCAACCCCGCATCGATCACCACGCGCACACCGTTGATGGTCAGGCTGGTCTCGGCGATGTTGGTGGCCAGCACCACTTTGCGTTTGCCGGCGGGCGCCGGATCGATCGCGGCGCGTTGGGCGGCGAGGTCCAATTCACCATGCAACGGGCAGAGCAAAACCTGTGTGCTATCGCCCAGTGCATCGGCGAGTTGCTGATGCACCCGACGGATTTCCGCCTGCCCTGGCAGGAACACCAGTACGCTGCCAGTTTCATCATTCAAGGCTTCAAGGACGGTCTGCACCAACCGTGGCTCGATGAATTCACCCGGTTGAAACGGTCGACCCCAGCGCATCGCCACCGGGTACATGCGACCTTCGCTGCGCAGAATCGGCGCATCGTCCAGCAACCCGGCCAGGCGTTCGCCTTCAAGGGTTGCCGACATCAAGAGGATTTTCAGCGGTTGATCGTCACGAAACAGCTCCCGGCCATTGAGGCTCAGGGCCAACGCCAGGTCGGCATCGAGACTGCGTTCGTGGAACTCATCGAAAATCAGCAAGCCCACGCCTTCCAGCGCCGGGTCATCCTGCAAGCGCCGGGTGAGGATGCCTTCGGTGACCACTTCGATGCGGGTGTTGGGGCCGACTTTGCTGTCGAGACGAATCCGGTAGCCAACGGTTTCACCAACCTTCTCGCCCAGTTCACTGGCCAACCGCTCCGCCGCCGCCCGCGCGGCCAACCGGCGCGGTTCGAGCATCAGAATGGTCTGCCCGGCCAGCCACGACTCATCGAGCAAGGCCAAGGGCACGCGGGTGGTTTTACCGGCGCCGGGCGGTGCTTCGAGCACGGCTTCGTGGCGTGTAGCGAGGGCTTCACGCAGGGCGGGTAAAACTTCATCAATCGGCAAAGAAATCATGCTGGCTCCCAAACAGAGCGGCGAGTATAACGGCGAACTGCTTGGTGTTTATCACGGTCCTAATTCATACAGGCACCCCTTCGTTTTGTAATAACCCAGGAGATTTCATATGCGTGCTCCCTTTCGCTTGATCGGCGGTGTATTGGTCGCGACCTTGCTGACCCAGGTAACGGCCTGCGGCTCGATTTTCTACCCGGATCGTCGCGGTCAGATCGACGGCAAGATCGACCCGGCCATCGCCGCGCTGGATGCCGTGGGTCTGCTGTTTTACATCATCCCAGGCCTGATCGCCTTTGCGGTGGACTTCGCCACGGGCGCCATTTACTTCGAGCCAGGCCGGACTGCTCAGGTGGCTCCGGAAAAACTCAAGGAAGCCATCGGTGTCGATGGCAAGGTCGATAACCACAAGTTGCAGACTATTCTCGAAACTGAGTTGGGCCGCAGCTTCCCGCTGGACGATCCACGCCTGATCCAGCACAAGGGCAGCGCCCAGCAACTGGCCATGTTCGGCCTGCAACCGGCCGCATAATTCATGCGTTCGAAAGGACACTTAAAGGAACAGCCACACCTATGACCACCAGTACCGAACACGCCCGCCTGCTGCGGCTGGCGACGCGCGCCTCGGTGGCGGTGGCGTGCACGCTGATCGTCGCCAAAGCCATCGCCTGGTGGCTGAGCGGCTCGGTGAGCATGCTCGCCGGGCTGACCGACTCGGCACTCGATGGCGTCAGCTCGCTGCTCAATCTGCTGGCCGTGCATTACGCCTTGCGCCCGGCCGACGACGATCATCGTTACGGGCATGGCAAGGCCGAATCATTGGCGGGTATGGCTCAGGCGCTGTTCATTGGCGGCAGTGCGGTGCTGATCGCCTTGCAGGCGATTGAACGATTGAAACATCCGGAGCCGATAGGCGCAGCGTGGCTCAGCATCGGAGTGATTGTGTTCTCCCTCGCCCTGACCGTGGCCCTGCTGATGTTGCAGCATCGGGTGATCAAGGCAACCGGTTCCAACGCCGTGAGTGCCGACTCCTTGCATTACCGCTCGGACCTGCTGCTCAACGGCAGCATTCTGGTGGCGCTGGTGCTGGCCGGGTTTGGCTGGCATCAAGTCGACCCCTGGTTCGGATTGGGGATCGCGGCCTACATCCTCTGGAGCGCCATTCATATCGCCCGGGAAAGTTTTGCGGTGCTGATGGATGAAGAGCTGCCGCCGGATGTCAGCCAGCACATGCTTGAACTGGCCTGCAGCGTACCGGGGGTTTTGGGCGCACATGACCTGCGCACACGAATCTCCGGCAACCAGTGGTTCGTACAGTTACATCTGGAATTGCCGGGGGAGCTGACTCTGTCAGTTGCCCACGGCATCAGCGATCAAGCCGCCGAGGCGATTCACTCCGCCTACCCGCGAGCCGAAGTGCTGGTGCACGCCGACCCACAGGAAGTGGTGAACGCCGCCAGGGCTCAGTAACTCACCTGATAACCGCGACTACTCAGACAGTTGCCCTGGGCCTGTCGGTAGGCTTGCACCACCGACGGATCCGGTTGATAGGTGACGGCGCGCGGATCGAAACCGCTCTGCTCCACGGCCCAGCGATAGCACTCGTAACCGTCCCGACTGACCTCCTCTGGCGACTGGCCGTTGGCCGGATACGCCACCACGTCATAACCAGTGTTCACCGGTTGCGGCTGCACGGGTGGTTCGACCACGACGTAATCCCGAGTGCTCTCCTGATAGGCGTAATACGCACCGGCCGCCAGGAACAACAACGCACCGCCGATCCACACTTCACGCGCGTAATCGGGCAAGTAGCTGACCCGAATCCCGCGAGGCGGCTGAACCACCACGTAACGTGGGCCGTGCGGGCGATACCAGTAACCACCGGAATAGAAATAATCCTGGCCACGATACGGCACGCGGTAGTTGCGCTCCGGGGAGCGGTCGATCACGTACCCCGGACGATACTGCGGGCCGGGGCCCCAGCCATTGCCGCGCCCATCCGGGCGACCGGGCCAGCGACGATCATCATGACGTGAGCCCTGACCGCCAGTCTGCCAATTCCGGTTGTCATTGTTGCGCCGTGGTTCGTCCTGATAGTAGCCACGCCGGGGTTCCTGGGTCTGGCGCACGGTGTCGGGCCGGCCCTGAATCGGCAGATTGTTACTGGGTTGTTGCGGCGGTCGGCCCTGAGTATTGGGATCGTGCGAGGGACGGTTCTGCCGCTCGCCGCCCTGATTCTGGTCGTGGAGTTCGAACTTGCGGCTGTTGTCGCCACGAATGATTTCGTTGTTCTGCGGCCGGGGCTGGTTGTTACCGTCATGGCCCCGGCCCTTTCCTTGATGATCCGGTCCGCGCTGGCCGCCATCGGGCCCACGGATTTGCGGCTCGTCGGCAAGCGATTGCGCAGTGACACTCACACACAGCAAACCAACACCGGCCAAACGCCAGATGCGCGACTTCATGCTTTTCCTCACTGCGGGTTAGGGCCTGTACGTAAGACTGGGAAAGCACAGGCCGGTTCTGCAACAGGTTATCAGTCACGCAACTTATTTATTGAGGGTCGCCCATGAATTCCGGGCAATAAAAAAGGGAGACCCGTCGGCCTCCCTTTGAGAACTTCGTCCGTGCTCGACGCTTATGACGTCGGCTCACCTCACGCCGTCTTCTGGACAGTGTGTAGCTCGGGGGCCAACACATCCCCGGTGGGGGTGGCGACCGCAGCTGGCCTGATTGGGCGAGCCGCATTGGACTGTTTGTCCGAGCAGTGATTCTGGTGATAAGAATAGGCCCGGAGCGACGACAGAGGATTGCGAAGATTGCTCAAATAAACATCACTTGCGCAATTTTTAACTCAGGATAGATAATCCGCCGCAATAGTTATGACAAAGGCCTGATTGATGAGCAAACTCGACCGATACGACCTGAGTATTTTGGCGGAATTACAGCGCGACGCGCGCATCTCCAATCAGGAGCTGGCTGAACGCATCGGCCTGTCGCCTTCGCCTTGCTCGCGGCGGGTCAAGCAACTGGAAGACGACGGTTACATCACCCGCCAGGTCGCCTTGCTGGACCGCAAGATGCTCGGCCTGAGCCTGACCGCCTACGTGCTGATCGGCATGGACCGCCATACACCCGAGCGTTTCGAGAACTTCGAAGCCGCCATTCGCACCTTGCCGCAAGTGCTGGAATGCAGCCTGGTGACGGGAATGGATGCGGATTATCAGCTCAAGGTAGTGGTGCCGGACATGGACCACTATCAGAAACTGCTGCTGGGGCATCTGACCCGGATTGAAGGGGTGACTAGTGTGCGGTCAAGTTTTGTGTTGAATCAGGTGCTCAACAGCACCGAGTTGCCGCTGACTCATTTGCGCAGCTGAAACCCGCTTCTGTAGGAGCTGTCGAGTGAAACGAGGCTGCGATCTTTTGATTTTGCTTTTTAAAAACAAGATCAAAAGATCGCAGCCTCGTTTCACTCGACAGCTCCTACAAGAGTGCTCTGGGCGACGAATAGCTGCGACACACCGACGCAGGTCAATGCTCCGCCAATCCGCCATGGCGTATACTCCAGCGCCTTTTAGCCCCACCCGCGCTGGAGATGTTCGATGGATCCTGCAGTACTCGAAGAGTGGATGATGACTGGCCTGGTCAGCATCCTGATCATTTTCATGGGTTTCATCGTCTGGGATCTGGCGAAAAAATCCAAGGCCGGGCGCTTCGGCTCGTTTATTCTGTTCTTCGTACTGGGGCTGGGCGTGGCCGCGTTCGTGATCAAAAGCGTGGTGATCGGCCTGATCGAATCCGGCACTCTATAAGCGCGCCGGCACTTCCTTCCACTGGCCCTGATCGAGCCCTTCGATCGACCAGTCGCCGATTCTGACCCGCACCAGACGCAACGTCGGCAAGCCGACCGCCGCGGTCATGCGCCGTACCTGACGGTTGCGCCCTTCGCGAATCACCAGCTCCAGCCAACTGGTCGGCACGCTTTTACGAAAGCGCACTGGCGGGTTGCGCGGCCACAGTTCGGGCTCATCCAGCTGTCGCGCTTCGGCCGGCAATGTCATGCCGTCGTTCAGTTCGACGCCATCGCGCAATCGCTGCAACTGCACAGCGGTTGGCTCACCTTCCACTTGCACCCAGTAAGTCTTGGCCAGTTTGTGTTTCGGGTCGGCAATTCGCGCCTGAAGCTGACCGTCATTGGTCAGCAACAGCAAGCCTTCGCTGTCACGGTCCAGCCGCCCTGCCGGATAAATTCCCGGAATCTCGATAAAATCCTTGAGCGTCGCCCGCCCTTCGCCGTCGCTGAATTGCGTCAGCACATCGAAAGGTTTGTTGAACAGAATCAGCTTCGGCTCGGCCGGCGGCGCTTTGGCGACACGGCGCGGGGCTGAAGAGGATGGCGCAGGCTTCACGCCAGGGCGACGGGAAACGGGACGTGGAGGACGAGACATGGCGAGAAGAACATCTAACGGTCAGGGCTGCTAATGCTAGTGCCCCAACCGCTAAATGACCATGAGACAATCAGCGGAACGGCGGCTCGTCGAAGCTGCGCAGTTTGCGCGAGTGCAGCGAGTTGAGCTCGGTGCGCAACAGATCCACCGCTTCGATGCCAATCTTCAAGTGCTGGCTGACCGCGCGTTCATAGAAGGCGTTGGCCGAACCCGGCAGTTTGATTTCGCTGTGCAACGGTTTGTCCGATACGCAGAGCAATGTGCCGTATGGCACCCGCAAGCGGTAACCCTGCGCGGCGATGGTGCCGCTTTCCATGTCCACCGCCACGGCGCGAGACAGGTTGATCAGCGGACGTTCCTGCGCCCAGCGCAGTTCCCAGTTACGGTCGTCGTAGGTCAACACGGTGCCGGTACGCAGACGCTTCTTCAGCTCATCGCCCTTCTCACCGGTGATGTTGGCCGCCGCTTGCTGCAACGCCATCTGCACTTCGGCCAGGGCCGGAATCGGAATGTTCGGCGGCACGACACGGTCGAGAATCCCGTCGCGGCGCATGTAAGCGTGGGCCAGCACATAATCGCCAATAGTCTGCGACTGACGCAAGCCGCCACAGTGGCCGATCATCAGCCAGCAATGCGGACGCAGCACCGCCAGGTGGTCGGTGATGTTCTTGGCGTTGGACGGGCCGACGCCGATGTTCACCAGGGTCACGCCATGGCCGTCGCTGGCGATCAGGTGATAGGCCGGCATCTGGTAACGATGCCAGACCACGCCCGCGGCAATCGCCGACGCTTCGCCGTGGTCCATGCTCTTTTCGATGATCACGTTGCCCGGCAACACCATGCGCACAAAACGCGGATCGTTGCGCAGTTGCTCAAGGCCATGAACGATGAACTGGTCGACGTAGCGGTGGTAGTTGGTCAGCAGAATCCACGGCTGCACATGGCGCCAGTCGCTGCCGGTGTAATGCACCAGTCGGCGCAGGGAGAAATCCACTCGCGCGGCGTCGAACAGGGCCAGGGGCAACGGGTCGGTGTTTTCCCAATCGTACAAACCATCGGCAATGCCATCGGTGGCGGCCGACAAATCCGTACTCGGGAACACGCGCGCCAGCACCGCCGCCGTGACGCCGGAGCCGGCCAGCTCATCGCCCTGCTCGACCACATACGGATACGGAATGTTCTGCTGACTGACGCCGACTTCCACGGTCACGGTGAAGTCGTGCATCAACGGGACAAGTTGTTCCAGCAGGTATTTGCGGAAAGCGCGGGGATGAGTGACGGTGACGCTGTAGGTTCCCGGCAGTTGAACCTTGGCATAGGCGCGAGTGGTCTGTGGGACTTCGCCCTGGCAAAGGTAGGTCAGACGCAACTCGGGATAACGAAACAGAGCACGCTGCTCTGCGTCCGGCTCGACGCGATCCTTGAGATAACGCTTGAGCGCCTGATTCAGCGCTGTGGTTGCACGCTCGTGCAAGGCAGCAAGCCGATCCACGGCTTGCTCGGCGGTTTGAACGACAATAAACGCTTCGGTCACGATCAGCTTCCTGTGTTCTGACTTGCAGACCTTCATCTTGCCTGCATCGTCGCTTCACGGGAACAGTGGCGTGTTGGCTGCACATCAATTCTGAGATACAGATAAACCCTGTGGGAGCGGGCAAGCCCGCTCCCACAGGTTTCAGTGCTGTTGATCAAATTGTGGTCAGAACCCTTGCGGGGTCGACCGGGCCACAATCGCTTCCACATCCAGCCCGCGCGGCAACGTTCCATACACCCGACCGGCCGACCCGAGGCGACTGGCGATGAAGGCATCACTGACCGCCGCATTCCCCGCCTCCAGCAACAGCTTGGCCTGAAGCCCCAAGGCGATGTCTTCGGTGAGCTGGCGGGCGCGGTATTGAATTTCGGCGGTGTCCTTGAACGCCGCCTGCAATTGGCTGATATGCGCGGCCAGACGTTTGTCGCCATGACCGTCGCCCAATTCGCTGAACAGCACATCAAGCACGCCCGGCTCTTTCGACAATGCGCGCAACACGTCGAGGCATTGCACGTTGCCGGAACCTTCCCACGTCGAGTTAACCGGGGCCTCACGATACAAACGCGGCAAGATGCTTTCTTCGACATAACCGGCGCCGCCCATGCATTCGGCAGCCTCATTGATCATCGCGGGCGCGCGTTTGCAGATCCAGTACTTGCCCACCGCCGTCACCAGTCGGGCGAATTTTGCTTCGTGCTCGTCATCCAGATGATCCAGCGACCGGCCCATGCGCAAACTCAAGGCCAACGCCGCTTCGCTTTCCAGGGCCAGGTCGGCCAGTACGTTTTGCATCAAGGGTTGCTCGCTCAGCAACTTGCCACCGACCTTGCGGTGGGCGCAGTGATGGCTGGCCTGGGTCAACGCCTGGCGCATCAGCGCGCTGGAGCCGACCATGCAATCGAAGCGGGTCATGGCAACCATTTCGATGATGGTTGGAACACCTCGCCCCTCTTCGCCGACCATCCAGGCCAGGGCGCCACGGAATTCCACCTCGCTGGAGGCATTGGACCAGTTGCCGAGTTTGTTCTTCAGCCGCTGGATGTAGAACTGATTGCGTGTGTCGTCTGGTCGATGACGCGGCAGCAGGAAACAGGTCAAGCCTTTGTCGGTCTGGGCCAGGGTCAGGAAGGCGTCGCACATCGGCGCCGAGCAGAACCACTTGTGGCCCACCAGTTCATACGCCTGACCGGGCCCACTGGCGCCGACCGGATAAGCCTTGGTGGTGTTGGCTCGCACGTCGGTGCCGCCCTGTTTCTCGGTCATGGCCATGCCGATGGTGACCCCGGCCTTGTGGGCCATGCCCACGTTGCGCGGGTCGTATTCGGTGGCGAGGATTTTCGGCAGCCATTGTTCGGCCAGATCCGGTTGCAGGCGCATCGCCGGGACACTGGCGAAGGTCATGGTCAGCGGGCAACCGCTGCCGGCTTCAGCCTGACTGTGCAAATACGTCATGGACGCGCGGGCAACGTGGGCGCCCGGTTGCGGATCGGTCCAGGGCAAGCCTGTCAGGCCATGCTCCACCGCCGTGCGCATCAACTCGTGGTAAGCCGGGTGAAATTCCACCAAATCGATGCGATAGCCGTAGCGGTCATGGCTGACGAACACCGGTTTGTTCTGATTGGCCGCAAACCCCGCCTCCATCAGCGGCCCGCCGGCCAATGCGCCGTAAGCGTCGATCCGCGACTCGGCCCAACCGGCATCGAAACGCCGCGACCACTCCTGCAACGGCAGGTCGATGCGATAGAGGTTGGTGCCGTCCAGCGATGGAGGCTGGTTGGTGACTTCGTGGGTTTCGGCGAACTGATGCAGGTTCATGACGGGGCTCCTTTGGTCAGCCAAGGGACTTTCAGTTAAGCACCGCCCCGAGGTTGAACAAAGTGGCATATCTGCCTAACTGTCGGCGCTTTCGCCTTGCCCCGGACAGAGCACCCGCCGATAAAGCGCCGCCTGCAGATCCGCGAATTTCACCGGTTTGCTCAGGTAGTCGACCAAGGTGTCGCTCGGGCAATAGGCCCGGTCCGCACTCAGGGCAATCATGAACACGGGTAATTCGGCGCAACCCGGCAAGGCGCGGATCCGGCTGCAGATCGAGGCGCCATCCAGTGGCGGCAGCTGACAATCGAGCAGCACCGCATCAACGGTTTCACGCTGCAAGTGATCAAGCGCAGCGATGCCACTGTCGGCGGTGCGCACGCGGAACCCAAGCTTGAGCAACATGCCACGCATCACCAATTGATTGATGCTGTTGTCGTCGACCAGCAACACCGTGCAGTCCTGGGGCAAACGCAGGTGGGAGGTTTGCCGGATAATCGAAGGCGCAGATTCCATCGGCAGCTCGAATTCGACGTCCAGCTGGAAGCGACTGCCGCGTCCCGGTTCCGAGCGGTGGCTCAGGCGCCCGCCGAGCAATTCGACCAGTTGCCGACAAATGGCCAGGCCAACGCCCAAACCACCGTATTCACGGGTCATCGAGCCGTCGAGCTGGAAGAAGCGTTGATACAGCGTTGCCTCGTCCAAATCGGTAAAACCAATGCCGGTGTCGATCACCGCAAAGGACAGCGCCAGCCGATCGGGCGCCACAGGTTTGCCCGTCACCCGCAGCGCCAATCCGCCGATCCGGGTGAATTTGATCGCGTTATCCAGCAGGCATTCCAGGCATTGCGTCAGCTTGCCGCTGTCGCCGTGCAAGCGATCCGGCAGCCCCGGTGCAACCTCGACCTTGAAGTCCAGCGACTTGCTCGATGCATTGCCATCGAACTGCAGGCGCAAGGCCTCGACCACACCGCGCAAACTGAATGTGTCCGGGTAGACCTTGAGCTTGCCGGCCTGTAATTCGGTCAGTGTGAGGATGCCATTGACCATGCGCATCATGTCCCGCGCCGAACCGGCAGCCGTTTGCTGATATTGCTCCAGCTCAGGGTTCATCTCGACGGTCTGCATCAACTCCAGCGAACCGATAACACCGTTCATGGGTGTGCGCAGTTCGTGGGTCAGGGTGGCGAGGAATTCGTCCTTGAGCTTGTTACTGTGAGCCAGTTGCTGGTTCAGCACTTCGAGCTTCTGGCCGGCATCGAACAGCGTCTGAGCCTGTTGCTCGCGCATGGCGTTGATGCGATCGGCCAAGGCCAGGGACAGCAGCGCCACTTCGATCGCCGAGCCGATCTGACTGGCGTACATGGTCAGGAATACGTTGGGCAAATAACCCAGCACCATCAGGGTATTGACGATGCCCCCAAGCAGGAACGCCGACCAGGCAATGATGAAATACCGCGCGACCCGCAGGCCACGCCACCAGGCGAAAATCCCGGCGGCGAAAATCACCACAGTAAAGACCAATGCCAGCAATGTCGCCAGACGCAGGGCCAGGGCGTAACTGGTCATCAATGACAACCCGACCACCAGCGCGCTGAACGCAATCAACACCAGCAGCAAACGGTCGAGCCAGCGACTGTGGGTGGCCGTCTGCAAGAAGCTGCGGGCGAACTGGCTGCCGAACAATCCTGAACAGCCGATGAAGAACGGCGTCGCAGCGTTGGCCCACCACGGATTGTTTGGCCAGAAATACTCCACGGCCGCGCCATTCACCGACAGCTGATACAAGCCGAACGAGGCGATATAGACGATGTAATAGAGGTAGCTGGTGTCGCGCACGCTGAGATAGATGAACAGGTTGTAGACCAGCATCCCCAGCAACACACCGTAAATCAGCCCCAGCACATAGAGCCGGGTCGGCTGCTGTTCGAGGTAAGCGGTGCTCGACCACAAAGTGACGGGCGCCTGAACCGACCCTTCGCTTTGCAGACGCAGGTACACGGTTTGCGCCTGCCCAGGCGCGAAGTTCAGATCGAACAGATAGTTGTTCTGGCGGATCTCGCGAGTGGTAAACGGCAATGCATCGCCAGTCTGTCGGACCAATTGATAGTCACCGCCAGCATCGGGCAAGTAGAGATCGAGGTGATCGAGGGGCGGATAGGCCAACTCCAGCAACCAGGTCTGTTGTGCCGACGGGTTGGTCGGGCGGTACTGCAAGTCGATTTTCAGCCAGAACACCGAACGCGAATAACCGGCGTTGAGGGTGGCTTTATCGTGAGGGTTGAACTGCCCGGCCGCCGCTTGCGCACGGACATCGGCGATGGTCGCCTGACCGCCCGCGTCTTCATAAACCTGCATCGTTCGGCCCAGGGGAAGGCTCTGGGTGAACTCGTCGAATTCGACGGCGCTCGCCAGGAGGGGCAAGCACAACAGCAACATCAGCAAATAGCGCATTTAAGCCCCAGCGTGGCCTGTCCGGTTCTGTCAGGAAGCCCCCCATTCCTTTTGAGTAGACGTAAAACCGGTATTACCTGTTATTGGTTTGGATCCACTCTAGCATAGCCGTTGATGGCCATTGAACACCATTGAAATTTTTCCTGCAAAGGCTCTAGAACAAGCGTTCCAGCTCTATGCATTGAGTTAGAGCTGTTGGCTTGGTCAGGTTGTGACAATGCCTCAGCGCGTAGCGATTACTTGTGGCGAGGGGGCTTGCCCCTGTTGGGGTGCGAAGCGCCCCCTTTGCCTTCTGCCAGGAACACCGCATCGGCCGGTTTACGACCGCTTCGCAGCCGAACGAGGGCAAGCCCCCCCACCACAATGTATCGGCCGCGATGGCGGCCACAACACCCGAAAAAACATGTTTGGTGGTAAGCTCGCGCACCATGAATATCTACAGCTCTCGCCCCGTTGTCCTCTGTCTCTCCGGCCACGACCCAAGTGGTGGCGCCGGCTTGCAGGCAGATATCGAAGCCCTGCTCGCTCAGGGCTGTCATGCGGCTCCGGCCGTCACCGCCCTGACCGTGCAAGACACCGTCAACGTCACTGACTTCCGCGTTCTCGATCGCGAGTGGGTGCTGGCCCAAGCCAACGCCGTGCTCAACGACTCCGAAGTCGCCGCCGTCAAACTGGGCATGCTCGGTTCCCTGGAAATGGTCGACACCGTGGTCGAACTGCTTTCAGCGCACCCGCATTTGCCGGTGGTCTGCGACCCGGTGCTGCGCGCCGGTGGCGGTGGACGACTGGGCAAGGACGAGGTCGGCTACGCCATGCGCGAACGCCTGTTGCCGCTGTCGATCATTGCCACCCCCAACCTTCCCGAAGCCCGCATCCTCGCAGAACTGCCCGAAGGCACCGCGGACGAGTGCGCTGAAAAACTCCTGCCGTTCGTCAAACACCTGCTGATCACCGGCGGTCATGGCGACGAACACGAGATACACAATCGCCTGTACAGCCGCGACGGTCGCCGCGAAACCTTTACCTGCCAGCGCTTGCCCGGCAGCTATCACGGTTCCGGTTGCACGCTGGCCAGCGCCCTCGCCGGTCGCCTGGCCCAGGGTGAACACCTTGCCAGTGCCGTACAGAGCGCGCTTGACTACACTTGGCGCACCTTGCGTGATGCGGAGCAGCTGGGCAAAGGCCAGTTCGTGCCGCGCCGCTTGCCACTGGACTTCTGTTCGTAACTTTTTATTAGTATTGCGGTGAGGCTTGTCCGATGAAACTACGTGGCCTGTACGCCATTACCGACAGCCAGTTACTGGCCGGGAAATTTCTTTCGTACGTGGAGGCGGCGCTTGAAGGCGGCGTCACCCTGCTGCAATACCGCGACAAGAGCAGCGACGAAGCCCGCCGCCTGCGTGAGGCCGAAGCCCTGCGCGATCTGTGCGAACGCTACAAGACCCATCTGATCATCAACGACGACGCCGAACTGGCCGCACGCTTGAATGTCGGCGTGCACCTGGGCCAGACCGATGGCCCGCTGATGCCGGTTCGCGCACTGCTCGGTCGTCAGGCGATCATCGGTTCGACCTGCCACGCGCAACTCGAACTCGCCGAACAAGCCGCCAAAGAAGGCGCCAGCTACGTCGCCTTCGGCCGCTTCTTCAACTCCAACACCAAGCCCGGCGCACCGGCCTGCAGCCTCGATCTGCTCGATCAGGCTCGCGGCAAACTGCACCTGCCAATCTGCGCGATCGGCGGCATTACTCTGGACAACGCTACGCCACTGGTGGCCCACGGGGTCGACTTGCTGGCGGTGGTGCATGGTCTGTTTGGCGCCGAGAACACGGCTGAAGTAACGCGCCGCGCCCGCGCCTTTAATGAATTATTCAAATCCTGATTTTCTGAGAGCCCGATCATGTCTCGTTCCGAAACCCTGTTTGCCAATGCCCAGAAACACATTCCCGGAGGCGTGAACTCGCCTGTTCGTGCGTTCAAGAGTGTTGGCGGCACGCCGCTGTTCTTCAAACACGCCGAAGGCGCCTACGTCACCGACGAAGACGACAAGCGTTATGTGGATTACGTCGGTTCCTGGGGGCCGATGATTCTCGGCCACAGCCATCCGGACGTGCTGGACGCGGTGCGCAAACAGTTGGAACACGGCCTGTCCTACGGCGCCCCGACCGCGATGGAAACCGAAATGGCCGATCTGGTCTGCTCGATCGTGCCGTCGATGGAAATGGTGCGCATGGTCAGCTCCGGCACCGAAGCGACGATGAGCGCCATCCGCCTGGCCCGTGGCTTCACCGGCCGTGACAGCATCATCAAATTCGAAGGTTGCTACCACGGTCACTCCGACAGCCTGCTGGTCAAGGCCGGTTCCGGCGCCCTGACCCAAGGCGTGCCGAGTTCTGCCGGTGTACCGGCGGCGTTCGCCAAACACACCCTGACCCTGCCGTTCAACGACATCGACGCGGTAGAAACCATGCTCGCCGAAGTCGGCCAGGACGTGGCCTGCATCATCGTCGAGCCAGTGGCCGGCAACATGAACTGCGTACCGCCGGCACCGGGCTTCCTCGAAGGCCTGCGGACCCTGTGCGACAAGCACGGCGTGGTGCTGATTTTCGACGAAGTGATGACCGGTTTCCGTGTCGCCCTCGGTGGCGCCCAAGCCCATTACGGCGTCACGCCGGACCTGAGCACCTTCGGCAAGATCATCGGTGGCGGCATGCCGGTTGGCTGCTTCGGTGGCAAACGCAAGATCATGGAGCAAATCGCGCCACTGGGGCCGGTCTACCAGGCTGGCACGTTGTCGGGTAACCCCCTGGCGATGGCGGCGGGCCTGACCACTCTGCGCCTGATCAGTCGTCCTGGTTTCCACGCCGAGCTGAGCGACTACACCAGCCGTCTGCTCGATGGCCTGCAACAGCGCGCCGACGCCGCCGGCATTCCGTTCGTGACCACTCAGGCGGGTGGCATGTTCGGCCTGTACTTCAGCGGCGCCGACGACATCGTGACCTTTGAAGATGTGATGGCCAGCGATGCCGGCCTGTTCGGGCGTTTCTTCCACCTGATGCTCGAAGGCGGTGTGTACCTGGCGCCAAGCGCCTTTGAAGCCGGTTTCACCTCGATCGCCCACGGCGAAACCGAGTTGAAACTGACACTGGACGCCGCCGAGCGTGCATTCGCCGCACTGAAATAAAGCTGCGACGCTGACGTTGGCTATTGCCAGCGTCAGCTTTCACCTACATTCGCGTCCTTTTTCCTACTCATCTGCCAATAATCCCCCGCAAAGTGGGCGATATATTCCCCGTGCAGCAGAAAAACGAGTAAAGACTTTGTAAGGTTGGCCCTGCTTATTTCATAATGCGCGCTTATTGGATCCCTCGATGGGTCCACGCGCCCCTCAGAGGTAAGTCGATTCCCATGAACCGCACCGGCCGCACCCTTGCATTGGGCTGCCTGTTGCTCCTTCAGCCCCTGCTCGCGCTCGCACAAGCAGGCGGCAACTCGTTGTTGATCCCGGCGATGGGTCGCTGCACCCTCAATACTCAGCCGCAAGACCTGACGCAAGCGCTCGCCGCCTGTCAGAAAGCGTCGGATGAAGGGGATGCGCAAGCGCAATACGAGTTGGGTGAGTTCTACTACGACGGCAAAAACGCGCCCCGCGACCTCAATCAAGCCCTGAGTTACTTCGAAAAGGCCTCGCTGCAAGGCCACGCCCAGGCGCAATTCAAACTCGGCACCATGTTCTTCCACGGTGAAGGCGTACCGGCCAATAATGTTCAGGCGTATATCGTGCTGAAAATGGCCGCCGTCAACGGTGCCGAAGAGGCGCTGGACACCGCCGACGAAGTCGCCGAAAAAATGCCCCGCGAAGATCTGGAAGTCGCTACCCAGGTGCTGGGGCAAATTTTCCGTAAATACCTGATGGAATTGCAGAGCGCCGATGGGCGCACGCCGTTTTCGCCACTGCCCTGAATTCTGCATCGATCTTTCTGGCCCCTTCGCGAGCAAGCCCGCTCCCACATTAGATCTTCAGTGAACACAATATTTGTGAGCACCAGAGATTAAATGTGGGAGCGGGCTTGCTCGCGAATGGGGGCAACTCGGTCTTGAAGCTTACTTCTCAGGCATCGGCATCGGAAACGGCATGACATTGCCGACCGCACCGCGGGCTTCGCTGATTTTCGGGGTGCCGAGGCGCTCGACCTCGTCGATGCGCACGATCGAATGCATCGGCACAAAACTGCGCACAACGCCTTCGAACTGAGCCTTGAGCTTCTCTTCGCTCGGATCGACGACCACTTGCGTGCGCTCGCCAAAGACGAACTCTTCCACTTCCAGGAAGCCCCACAGATCACTTTGATAGATCTGCTTGGCATACATTTCGTACACCTGGCCCTGATTGAGGAAAATCACCTTGTAGATTGGAGCTTCACGTTTGGTCATGGTGGGCGGGTAACACATCGGGGATAAAAATGAGGGCGCGAACTATAGCATAGCCGTCGGACGCGCAACGGTAGGAACCTTGGTGCATGTTCCCTATAATGCGCGGTTCTTTGAATCACGTGATGACTCTGTCCATGGCCAAGAAGCTTTACATCGAAACCCACGGTTGCCAGATGAACGAGTACGACAGCTCGCGCATGGTCGATCTGCTGGGTGAACATCAGGCCCTGGAAGTCACCGCTCGTGCTGAAGATGCCGACGTGATCCTGCTCAACACGTGCTCGATCCGCGAACGCGCCCAGGACCGGGTGTATTCCCAGCTGGGCCGCTGGCGCGAATTGAAGCTGGCCAACCCTGACATGGTCATCGCTGTCGGCGGTTGCGTGGCCAGCCAGGAAGGCGCGGCCATCCGTGATCGCGCTCCGTACGTGGACGTGGTATTCGGCCCGCAGACCCTGCATCGCCTGCCGGAAATGATCGACGCCGCGCGCCTGACCAAGCTGCCGCAAGTCGACGTCTCGTTCCCGGAAATCGAAAAATTCGACCACTTGCCCGAGCCACGCATCGACGGGCCGAGCGCTTACGTGTCGGTCATGGAAGGCTGCAGCAAGTACTGCACCTTCTGCGTAGTGCCATATACGCGCGGTGAAGAAGTCAGCCGACCATTCGACGACGTGATTGCCGAGATCATTCACCTGGCCGAAAACGGCGTGCGCGAAGTGACCTTGCTGGGGCAGAACGTCAACGGTTATCGCGGGACTACCCACGATGGTCGGCTGGCCGATCTGGCGGAATTGATCCGCGTAGTGGCCGCTGTCGATGGCATCGATCGCATTCGCTACACCACCTCGCACCCGCTGGAATTCTCCGACAGCCTGATCCAGGCCCACGCCGACGTACCGGAACTGGTGAAACACCTGCATTTGCCGGTGCAATCCGGTTCCGACCGGATCCTCGCGGCGATGAAGCGCAACCACACCGCGCTGGAGTACAAATCCAAACTGCGCAAGTTGCGGGCCGCCGTGCCGGGGATCTGCATCAGCTCTGACTTTATCGTGGGCTTCCCGGGCGAGACCGAGAAAGACTTCGAACAGACCATGAAGCTGATCGAAGACGTCGGTTTCGACTTCTCCTACTCGTTCGTTTATAGCCAGCGCCCGGGTACTCCGGCCGCCGATCTGGCTGACGAAACGCCGGAAGAACTGAAAAAAGAACGCCTGAACGCCCTGCAACATCGCCTGAACCAGCAAGGTTTCGAGATCAGCCGACAAATGGTGGGCTCCATTCAGCGGATTCTGGTAACCGATTATTCGAAAAAAGACCCCGGTGAACTGCAAGGCCGGACCGAGAATAATCGTATCGTCAACTTCCGCTGCGACAATCCGACCCTGATCGGCCAGTTCGCCGACGTGCACATCGATGCCGCGCAACCGCACTCGCTGCGGGGCTCGCTGATCCAATAACACCTCGTCATCTGTGGGAGCCGGGCTTTTGTGGCGAGGGGGCTGCCCCCGTTGGATCGCGAAGCGATCCCGAATATTTCGCGACTGCTTCGCAGCCGAACGGGGGCAAGCCCCCTCGCCACAGATCAAGCGCCAACCGGCATCTTATTTAAGAGCTTTCGCACCCAGGCGACTGGCGCTATCCTTGATTCATCATAATTGCCCCTGGGCGGCTAAATACGACCTTGAACGCACCCATAGAACCACATCGTTTCATCCTCGAGCCTTTTGAAGCTCGCCGCTTCGCCAATCTGTGCGGGCAATTCGACGAGCATCTGCGCTTGATCGAACAGCGCCTCGCGATCGAGATCCGCAACCGCGGAAATCAGTTCGAACTGATCGGTGAACCCAAGCACACCACCTCCGCGGAAAACCTGCTGCGCCGCCTGTACCGGGAAACCAAAGGTACCGAGCTGTCGCCGGACATGGTTCACCTGTTCCTGCAGGAATCGGCCGTCGAGGAACTGGACAACCACTCCCCCGCCGAACCGTCCGTCGCCTTGCGCACCAAGAAAGGCATGATTCGCCCTCGCGGCTTGAATCAGCTGCGCTATGTGAAGGAAATCCTCGGTAACGATATCAACTTCGGCATCGGCCCGGCCGGTACCGGCAAGACCTATCTGGCCGTTGCCTGCGCGGTAGACGCGCTGGAGCGTGAGCAGATTCGCCGCATTCTGCTGGTCCGTCCGGCGGTTGAAGCGGGCGAAAAGCTCGGTTTCCTGCCCGGCGACCTGTCCCAGAAAATCGACCCGTACCTGCGCCCGCTCTATGACGCACTCTACGAAATGCTCGGTTTCGAATACGTCGCCAAGCTGATCGAGCGTCAAGTGATCGAAGTCGCGCCGCTGGCCTACATGCGCGGTCGTACGCTGAACAACAGTTTCATCATCCTCGACGAAAGCCAGAACACCACCGTCGAGCAGATGAAGATGTTCCTGACCCGGATCGGCTTCGGTTCCACCGCCGTCATCACTGGTGACATCACCCAGGTCGACCTGCCGAAAGGCACCAAGTCCGGGCTGCATCACGTGATCGAGGTGTTGAAAGACGTACCGGGTATCAGCTTCACGCACTTCATGCCCAAGGACGTGGTGCGCCATCCGCTGGTGCAGCGCATCGTCGAAGCCTACGAGCGCTTCGAAAATCGCACAGCCGACGAACCGGCGAAGTTCTCTCCCAAGGACACTCGCCCCGATGCTTGAGCTTGATCTGCAACTGGCTACCGAAGCGTCTGCCCCAAGCGAAGCCGAATTCCGTCAATGGTGCGAACTGGCCCTGCGCCAGCGTACTGCCGACTCCGAAATGACCATCCGTTTGGTCGACGAGGAGGAAGCCCGCGAACTGAACTTCACCTGGCGGCAGAAAGACTACGCCACCAACGTTTTGTCGTTCCCGGCCGATGTTCCCGATGAATTTCTCGACATTCCCTTGCTTGGCGATCTGGTGATCTGCGTAGCAGTGGTCGAGCGCGAAGCGGCGGAACAAGGCAAGGAATTAACGGCCCACTGGGCGCATCTGGTCATTCACGGCTGCTTGCATCTGCTTGGTTACGACCATATAGATGATGACGAAGCCGAAGAAATGGAAGCACTGGAACGAACGTTGCTTGCAGAGCTGGGTCATCCGGACCCTTATGCGGACGACGAAACAGACACATCCCCAATCGTAACAACAAAGGATTCAGAGTAATCGCTATGAGCGAAGATCGATCGAGCAACGGGCAGAAGTCATGGCTGGGTAAGCTCACCCAGGCTTTTGCCCACGAGCCGAAGAACCGCCAGGAGCTGCTGGAGCTGCTGCGCGATGCACATCAAAACAAGTTGCTGGACAGCGAAGCGCTGGCCATCGTCGAAGGCGCCATCCAGGTTGCAGACCTGCAAGTGCGGGACATCATGGTCCCGCGCTCGCAGATGATCAGCATCAAGGCGACCCAGACACCTCGCGAGTTCCTGCCGGCCGTGGTCGACTCGGCCCACTCCCGCTACCCGGTGATCGGCGAAAGCCACGATGACGTGATGGGCGTGTTGCTGGCCAAGGACTTGCTGCCGTTGATCCTCAAGGAAAACGGCGACAGCTTCAACATAAAGGATCTGCTGCGCCCGGCCACGTTCGTGCCCGAGTCCAAGCGTCTGAATGTGCTGCTGCGCGAGTTTCGCGCCAACCATAACCACATGGCCATCGTCATTGACGAATACGGTGGCGTGGCTGGCCTGGTGACCATCGAAGACGTGCTGGAACAGATCGTCGGCGACATTGAAGACGAGCACGACGTCGAAGAAGACAGCTACATCAAGCCGCTGCCCAGCGGTGACTTCCTGATCAAGGCCCTGACGCCGATCGATAACTTCAACGAGTTCTTCGACAGCGAATTCTCCGACGACGAATTCGACACCGTCGGCGGCCTGGTGATGAGCGCGTTCGGACACTTGCCAAAACGCAACGAAATCACTGAAATCGGCGCCTACCGCTTCCGCATCCTCAATGCCGATAGCCGTCGTATTCATTTGCTGCGTCTGTCGCCCATTGCCCGTTAAGGATTGACATGCTTCGCGTAACCCGCCCCGGCTGGCCCGGTAACCTGCTGGCCGTGGCAGCCGGTGCACTCACCACCCTGGCCCTGGCGCCGTTCGATATCTGGCCGCTGGCATTGCTGGCGGTCGGTTTCTTTTACGCCGGGCTGCGCGAACTGAGCCCCCGCCAGGCCTTGGGCCGTGGCTGGTGTTTCGGTTTCGGCCTGTTTGCCGCAGGCACCAGCTGGATCTACTACAGCATTCACAACTTCGGCGGCGCCTCGGTGCTGCTGGCCGGCTTCTTGATGCTGCTCTTCACCGCCGCAATTGCCTGGTTCTTTGCCCTGCCCGCCTGGATTTGGGCGCGCTGGCTGCGCCGTAACGAAGCGCCGCTGGCCGATGCCTTGGCATTTGCGGCGTTGTGGGTGGGTCAGGAAGCCTTTCGCGGCTGGTTCCTTACCGGTTTCCCATGGCTCTATTCCGGTTATAGCCAGCTCAATGGTCCACTGACCGGGCTCGCGCCGGTCGGCGGAATGTGGCTGATTTCCTTCACCCTGGCCCTGACGGCTGCACTGATCTACAACGCTGCACGATTGGTGCGCACTGGCCGTAAAGGCTTCATCGCTGTCGGCGTGCTACTGCTGGCTGGCCCATGGGTGGCCGGCATGGCGCTCAAGGAACATGCCTGGACCAGCCCGGCGGGCGCCCCCCTGAGCGTCGCGGCGATTCAGGGCAATATCGAACAAAGCATGAAGTGGGACCCCTCGCAGCTCAATGCGCAGTTGGCGCTGTACCGCGATATGAGTTTCAGCTCCAAACGCGTCGACCTGCTGATCTGGCCGGAGACGGCGGTCCCGGTGCTCAAGGAGTCCGCCGAGGGCTACCTGAACATGATGGGAAGCTTCGCCGCCGAGCGTAAATCGGCGCTGATTACCGGCGTACCGATTCGCCAGGAAGTCCATCATGAGAAGCGCTTTTTCAACGGCATTACCGTTGTTGGTGAAGGCGATGGCACTTATCTGAAGCAGAAACTGGTGCCGTTCGGCGAATACGTTCCATTGCAGGAAGTGTTGCGCGGCCTGATCGCTTTCTTCGACCTGCCGATGTCCGACTTTGCCCGTGGGCCGGCCGATCAGGCGCTGCTGCAAGCCAAGGGTTATCAGATTGCGCCGTTCATCTGCTACGAAGTGGTCTACCCGGAATTCGCCGCCGGCCTCGCCGCCCGCAGCGATTTGCTGCTGACCATCAGCAATGACACCTGGTTCGGGACCTCGATCGGCCCTCTGCAACATTTGCAGATGGCACAGATGCGCGCACTTGAAGCCGGCCGCTGGATGATCCGCGCCACCAACAACGGCGTGACCGGCCTGATCAACCCGTTTGGTCAGATCACTGCGCAGATCCCGCAGTTCGAACAAGGCATTCTGTATGGCGAAGTGGTGCCGATGCACAACCTGACGCCGTACCTGCAATGGCGTTCGTGGCCGTTGATCATCGTTTGCGTGTTGTTATTTGGTTGGGCGCTCGTGGCCAACCGGATGGCGAAAACCGTTTAAAAGCTTCGCGAGCAAGCCCGCTCCCACATTTGATCCTCTGTGAACACATAATGTGTGAACGACAGAGTTTAAATGTGGGAGCGGGCTTGCTCGCGAAGGCGGCGTCACAGGCACGATATCAATCAACCTCAACATCGCCTCGATAAAACAACGAATACCCGAGCTGCCCCACCGCCTCGTTCATCAACTGCCCGCTCTGCCAGATCGATTTGAATTCCGGCATCCAGCCGCCCAACGGCCGGGCATTGTCCACGCCTAAAAACCCCACTGGCGCGGGCACCACCTCAAATCCGGCCTGCCGAAAACTCCAGACCGCTCGCGGCATATGCCAGGCCTGGGTCACGACCACCACCCGCTTGATCCCCTCCGGCAACAACACCTGGGCGCTGAGTTGCGCGTTTTCCCAGGTCGTGCGGCTGCGCCCTTCCTGCCAGCGCACCGTCACACCAAAATCATCGAGCAATGAGTCCGCCATCAGCTTCGCTTCGGTAGGTGGCGTGCCGTAATGCAGGCCGCCACTGGTCAGAATCGGCAAGCCGGACGCCTTGGCCAGGCGCGCGGCATAGCGCTCGCGCCCCAGGCCTACGCCAGTCGGCTGGTCGACGCCCCAGGCCGGATCGCCACGCTCACGCCCTGAACCCAGCACCACGATCGCATCGGCGCGCTGGCCCAAAGTTGCCCATTCCTCGCGCGCCAGCGGCGGCTCTCGCTCCAGGGCCTTGGCACTCCACTCCACCACCACCGGCAGGCTCATCAACCAAAAGCCGCCCACGCCAAGGATGAAACACAACCCCGCCAGCCTCGGCCTTGAGCGGCGCCACCACCAGGCAAGCACCAGCAGTAGCAATAAAATGCCGGGCGGCAGTAGAAGTTGTTTAATGAAATAACGAAAAGGCATCGGGCATCTCCATAGATGCCCGAAGCCTAGGTGGGTTGACGCATTGCGACAACAAATGTGGAAGGACTTTGCTTCAAAAAACCATAGCCCATGGCTTCAAGTGCCCTTACTTGAATTGCAACGACCGGACCTTTACCGCGCCTTTGCCGGGTGCCTTATCCTTGAGCCAGATGATCTTGGCCGAACGTGGTGCCTCGAGTTGCTTCACTGCTGCTGACAAGCATCCGTGCGTTTCACGTTCACTACGATCCAGATAGGCCTTGACCAGTTCAAACTCTGCGGGGCTCAAGCCACGCAGTTCCAGCTCCAGGGGACGCTCATCACGCAGCCGTCCGGCTGTTTTGGCCGTATCCAGGGCCATCGCGAGACGGTCTATCAGTTTTTCGTACAGCTCCGGTTTTGTAACTTTTTGCTGTGACTCAACCATCCATCACCTCATTGAAGATAAGACTCACTCCCCTTTTAGAGCTTAGCCTCGCTGAAAAAACCGGCTGAGTGCCGCGACCAACGGCCCTCGGAGCGGGTATTGGCCGCCTCCTTGCGTGTAATCAGGGTTTCCCTCGGTAGAGTGCGGTCATGTATGCTACGGCGCTTCCTGTAACTCCACTTCCAGCTCGTCTGGGCACCGGAACGTCGATTTGGCGTTATCACCGTCCAGCGTTGCATTGAAGAGGATTAGGCCACCCCTATTCAGTTCAAAAGTAGCCATGCACGAACAATATCAGCCCCGTGAAATCGAAGCCGCCGCCCAGTCGTTCTGGGACGAGCAAAAGTCCTTTGAAGTCAGTGAACAGCCAGGCAAGGAGACGTTCTACTGCCTGTCGATGTTCCCTTACCCCAGCGGCAAGCTACACATGGGGCACGTGCGCAACTACACCATCGGCGACGTGATCTCCCGCTATCAGCGCATGCAAGGCAAGAACGTCCTGCAACCCATGGGTTGGGACGCCTTCGGCATGCCGGCAGAAAACGCCGCGATGAAGAACAACGTAGCGCCCGCCAAGTGGACGTACGAAAACATCGCCTACATGAAATCCCAGCTGCGCAGCCTGGGCCTGGCGGTGGACTGGTCGCGTGAAGTGACCACCTGCAAGCCGGATTACTACCGCTGGGAACAATGGCTGTTCACCCGCCTGTTCGAAAAAGGCGTGATCTACAAAAAAAGCGGCACCGTGAACTGGGACCCGGTCGACCAGACCGTTCTGGCCAACGAGCAAGTGATCGACGGTCGCGGCTGGCGTTCCGGCGCGCTGATCGAAAAGCGCGAAATCCCGATGTACTACTTCAAGATCACCGCCTACGCGGATGAGCTGCTGGAAAGCCTCGACGAACTGACGGGCTGGCCTGAGCAGGTCAAGACCATGCAGCGCAACTGGATCGGCAAATCCCGCGGCATGGAAGTGCAGTTCCCGTTCGACGTCGCCTCCATCGGCGAAACCGGCGCACTGAAAGTATTCACCACCCGTCCGGACACCCTGATGGGCGCAACCTACGTTGCGGTGGCCGCCGAACACCATTTGGCTGCCCTGGCCGCGCAGAACAACCCTGAGCTGCAAGCGTTCATCGCTGAATGCAAGGGCGGCAGCGTCGCCGAAGCCGACGTCGCCACGCAAGAGAAAAAAGGTCTGCCGACCTCGCTGTTCGTCGAGCATCCGCTGACCGGTGAGAAACTCCCGGTATGGGTCGCCAACTACGTGCTGATGCATTACGGCGATGGCGCGGTGATGGCTGTTCCGGCTCACGATGAACGTGATTTCGAGTTCGCCACCAAGTACAACCTGCCGATCAAATCCGTGGTGCGCACAAGTTCTGGTGACACCAACCCGGCCCCTTGGCAGGATGCGTACGGCGAGCACGGCACGCTGATCAACTCCGGCGAATTCGACGGCCTCGACTTCGCAGGCGCCTTCGACGCCATAGAAGTGGCGCTGATCAAGAAAAACCTCGGCGCCTCGCGCACCCAGTTCCGCCTGCGTGACTGGGGCATCAGCCGCCAGCGCTACTGGGGCTGCCCGATCCCGATCATCCACTGCGACACCTGCGGTGATGTGCCGGTCCCGGAAGATCAATTGCCTGTGGTATTGCCGGAAGACGTCGTACCGGACGGTGCCGGTTCGCCGCTGGCGCGCATGCCCGAATTCTACGAGTGCACCTGCCCGAAATGCGGCGCTGCGGCCAAGCGTGAAACCGACACCATGGACACCTTCGTCGAGTCCTCGTGGTACTACGCTCGCTACGCCTCGCCACACTATGAAGGTGGTCTGGTGGAAAAAGCGGCTGCCGACCATTGGTTGCCAGTGGATCAGTACATCGGCGGCATCGAACACGCCATTCTTCATCTGCTCTACGCGCGCTTCTTCCACAAGCTGATGCGCGACGAAGGCCTGGTGAGCTCCAACGAGCCGTTCAAGAACCTGCTGACTCAGGGCATGGTGATCGCCGAGACTTACTATCGTCGCGAAACCAATGGTGCTTACACATGGTTCAACCCGGCGGACGTCGAACTCGAACGCGACAGCAAGGCCAAGGTCATTAGCGCCAAGCTGATCGCTGACGGCCTGCCGGTGGAAATCGGTGGCACCGAGAAGATGGCCAAGTCGAAAAACAACGGCGTTGACCCACAGTCGATGATTGACCAGTTCGGCGCAGACACCTGCCGCCTGTTCATGATGTTCGCCTCGCCACCTGACATGAGCGCGGAATGGTCCGACTCCGGAGTAGAGGGTTCGCACCGCTTCCTCAAACGCGTCTGGCGTCTGGCTCAAGCGCACGTCACTCAGGGCCTTCCGGGCAAACTGGACGTCGCCAGCCTGAACGACGAGCAGAAAGCCATTCGCCGTTCGATCCACCAGGCCATCAAGCAGGCCAGCCACGACGTCGGCCAGAACCACAAATTCAACACCGCCATCGCCCAAGTGATGACGCTGATGAACGTGCTGGAAAAAGCCGAGCAAGGCATCGAACAGGATCGCGCACTGATTCACGAAGGTCTGGAAACCGTAGTCCTGCTGCTGGCACCGATCACCCCGCACATCAGCCACGAACTGTGGCATCGACTGGGCCATGCTGACCCGGTAATCGATGCCGATTGGCCGGTACTAGACGAAAACGCCCTGGTGCAGGACAGCCTGCAGCTTGTCATT
The DNA here is from genome assembly GCF_019145235.1 of Pseudomonas farris. GTDB lineage: Bacteria > Pseudomonadota > Gammaproteobacteria > Pseudomonadales > Pseudomonadaceae > Aquipseudomonas > Aquipseudomonas farris. The sequence continues at coordinate 67,484 of NZ_JAHSTV010000012.1, forward strand.
CAAGTGAATGGCAAACTGCGCGGCCACCTCGAAATGCCGGCCAGTGCCAGCCGCGAAGAAGTCGAAGCTGCCGCACGGGCCAACGAAAACGTCCTGCGCTTCGTCGATGGCCTGACTATTCGCAAAGTGATCGTAGTGCCCGGGAAACTGGTCAATATCGTCGCCAGCTAAATTGGATCGGGCGCCAGGTCATGCCTGGCGCCGAGTAAAACCTTTCGGGCCGCTTGACCGGCCCACATGGTTTCAAGGGGAGCAACAAGATGATCAAACGCAATTTGCTGGTGATGGGCCTTGCAGTCCTGCTGAGCGCCTGCGGTTTCCAGCTGCGCGGCACCGGCACCACTGAACTGGCAATCAAGGAACTCGATCTGAGTGCCCGTAATGCCTACGGCGAAACCGTGACGCAACTGCGTCAGGTGCTGGAAAGCAGTGGCGTCAAGGTCTACAGCGGCGCGCCTTACAAGCTGTTTCTGGCCGATGAGCAGGAAAGCCAGCGCATCCTCAGTTACGCGGGCGCCGGTCGTACTGGCGAGTACCAGATGAGCACGGTGCTGAGCTACGACATCCGGGGTCAGGGCAACCTGCAACTGCTGAGCGACAAGCTCGAAGTACAGAAAGTCTTCATTCATGATGGCAACAACCTGGTGGGCTCCGACCAGGAAGCCAACGATGCCCGCAAGGAAATGCGTCGTGAGCTGATTCAACGCATGATGCTGCGCCTGCAACAGCTGACCCCGACGCAGTTGGAACAGCTGCAACAGACCGCTGACGCCAGGGCCAAGGCTGAAGCCGACGCACTGGAGGCGGCGCAGAAGGCTGAAGCGCAGACGCCGCGTCAGTCGCCTGTCGAACTGCCGCAGCAATAAGCCTTACGGGGCGCTCAGGCGCCCCGTTTGCCTCTTCTTATGAAACTCGCCCCCGCCCAACTCGGTAAACACCTGCAAGGCGCCCTCGCGCCGGTTTACGTCATCAGTGGCGATGACCCACTGCTGTGTCAGGAAGCCGCCGACGCCATTCGTGCGGCTGCCCGCCAGCAAGGTTTCGATGAACGCCAGGTCTTTGCCGCCGACGCCAGTTTCGACTGGGGTACGCTACTGCAGGCCGGCGCCAGCATGTCGCTGTTCGCCGAAAAGCGTCTTCTGGAACTGCGTCTGCCCTCCGGCAAACCCGGAGACAAAGGCGCCGCGGCATTCATTGAGTATTGCTCGCGCCCAGCCGAAGACACGGTGCTATTGATCAGCCTGCCCAAGCTTGACGGCAGCGCGCAGAAGACCAAGTGGGGCAAGGCACTGATCGAAGGTCCGCAAACCCAGTTCGTGCAGATCTGGCCCGTGGACACCAACCAGTTACCGAGCTGGATCCGTCAACGCCTGTCCCAGGCCGGGCTTTCCGCCACTCAGGACGCCGTCGAACTGATCGCCGCTCGAGTCGAAGGCAACCTGCTGGCCGCCGCCCAGGAAATCGAAAAGCTCAAGCTGATGGCCGAGGGTGGCCAGATCACCGTCGAAACCGTGCAGGCGGCGGTGGCCGACAGCGCGCGTTTCGATGTCTTCGGCCTGACCGATGCAATCCTTAATGGCGAAGCGGCTCACGCCCTGCGCATGCTCGAAGGATTGCGTGGCGAAGGTGTCGAACCGCCGGTGATTCTCTGGGCGCTGGCCCGGGAGCTGCGTCTGCTGGCCAACCTGTCGCTGCAATACAGCCAGGGCGTGCCGCTGGACAAAGCCTTCAGCCAGGCCCGACCGCCGATCTGGGACAAACGCAAACCGCTGATGAGCAAGGCGCTGCAACGCTACTCGGCGCAACGCTGGGCACAATTGCTGCTCGAAGCCCAGCGCATTGACGCGCAGATCAAAGGCCAGGCGGCGGGTTCACCGTGGATGAGCCTGAGTCGGTTGACGCTGTTGATGGCCGGACAGAGATTGTCGTTGCCTGCCGAGTAAGGCTGTTGTGGCGAGGGGGCTTGCCCCCTCGCCACAAAAACCAACCTCACTACAAAGAATGTCGAAAGGTCCTACACAATGTAGGGACTAGACAGAATCCCTACTTCGGCAGATTATTCCCCCCGCAAAACCCACTCACTTGCGAGAGATCATCATGAGCAAAAAGCCATCCAAAAATGGCCCAAACAAGGCCAAATCCATCATCGCCCAGCCACTGTTCCGCAGCCGTCAGGAACGAGCCGGCAAGGGCAAAGGCAGCTACCGCCGCGAAGCCTTCCAGTCTAATAGCTGGGAGGCTTCTTACTTTCTGGCGGCCTGAAAGGCAAGCCATCGCTCAACATGTTAAGGTCTGCACCTGATTCGTATCCTCTGGACCTGTGCATGCCCCTTTGTCTTTCCCGTCGTTGGCCTCTTCGCCAACTGATAGCTGCCTCCAGCCTCGTTCTGCTTGTCGCCTGCGCGGAAAAACCCACTGCCGCCGACGCCCAACCGCTTCAGACCCGGACCGTTGCGACGGCCCCTGCGGTCATTCCGCCGGTGGTTCCAACCGGTGAAAATCTCGATATCCAGCCTACCCAGACCTTTGCCGAATGGCAGGCGGGTTTCCGTAAAGACGCCCTCGCCGCCGGTGTTCGCGCCGACCTGTTCGATCGTGCTTTTGCCAATGTCAGCATGGACGACAGCGTGATCCGTGCCGATCGCAGCCAACCGGAATTTACTCGCCCGGTGTGGGAATACCTCGATGGCGCGCTGTCGCCGTTGCGGGTGCGCAAAGGTCAGGCACTGGTCAGCCAGTACGCCGACATCCTGCAAAGCATCGAGCAACGCTACGGCGTCGACCGTCAGGCATTGGTCGCGGTGTGGGGCATGGAAAGTAACTTCGGTCAGTTCCAGGGCACCAAGTCGGTGATCAATTCCCTGGCGACCCTGGCTTATGAAGGTCGACGTCCAGGCTTTGCCCATGCGCAATTGATCGCTGCCCTGCAAATCCTGCAACAGGGCGATATCGAACCTGAGAAAATGCTCGGCTCCTGGGCCGGCGCCATGGGCCAGACCCAGTTCATTCCGACCACCTACAATACCCACGCTGTGGACTTCGACGGCGATGGCCGCCGCGATATCTGGAACAGCTCCGCAGATGCATTGGCCTCGACCGCGCACTACCTGCAAAGCTCCGGCTGGCAGAAAGGCCAGCCCTGGGGCTTCGAAGCGCAATTGCCGAGCGGCTTCAATTACGCCCTGGCCGATGGCACGATTCGCAAGAGCGTTGCCGAGTGGCGGCAACTGGGGGTGACCCTGCCCAATGGCGGCCAGGTTCCAGCAGGTTCCGAACACCTGTCGGCCGCCCTGCTGCTGCCGGCAGGCTATCGCGGCCCGGCGTTCCTGGTCCTCGATAACTTCCGCGCGATTCTCAAGTACAACAACTCTTCGTCCTACGCCTTGGCCGTGAGCCTGCTGTCCGAGCGCTTCAATGGCGGCGGTTTGATCAGCGGTCTATGGCCGAAAGATGACTTGCCGCTGAGCCGTACCGAGCGAATCGAACTGCAAAACCTGCTGAGCGCCCAGAACTACGACGCAGGGACCGCCGACGGGATTATCGGCGCCAATACCCGCAAAGCGATCCGCAGCGCCCAGCAGTCGTTTGGCTGGCCGGCGGATGGTTATCCGACGCACAAGTTGCTGGAAGGGTTGCGTAGCCGATAGTAAGACGAATGGCTGATACCGCTTTCGCGAGCAAGCCCGCTCCCACATTCGACCGCATTTTCATGAAAGAACTCGGTCAACTGTGGGAGCGGGCTTGCTCGCGAAGACTGACTGTCAGGCGATGAATTCTTAAGCCTTGATCACCACATCCTGCTCCAACACCAACGTCTTGTTCCCCGCATCCAGCCTGACCAGCGCGCCCATCGGCAGCGTCAAATTCGGATCACAATGCCCGCTACGCCATCCGGACAGCACCGGTATCCGCAAAGGAGCAAAGGTCTGCTTGAGCAGCCTCTCCAGCGCAATTGCATCAACCCCTGCCACATCCCCAACCAGAACCCCGCGCAGCTTGTGCAGCGTGCCGGCCAGACGCAAATGAGTCAGCAGCCGGTCGATGCGATACAGCGGCTCGTTGATGTCCTCGATGAACAGGATGACGCCCTCGGCATCGATCTCGTAAGGCGTGCCCATGGTTGCGGCGATCATCGACAGATTGCCCCCCAGCAAACGCCCGTGAGCGATGCCGGGCTCGATTGTGGTCAACGGCCAGGCCACCGGGTGAGAAAGCACACTGCCCGCCTTCACCTGCCCGCGCAGCATGTTGAAAAACGAGAACTCGGTGGGTTGCTGCTTGTCACCCAGCAGGTCAGCGTTGAGCATCGGGCCATGGAAGGTCACGAACCCGGCATAACGACTGATGGCCGAGTGCAGTGCAGTGACGTCGCTGTAGCCGATAAACGGCTTGGCGTTGTTGCGCAGTAATTCGTAATCGATGCGATCGAGCAAACGCGGCGTACCGTAACCACCACGCAGACAGATGATGGCATCGACCTCGCTGTCGGCGAATGCGCCATGCAAGTCATTGAGCCGCACATCATCGCTGCCGGCCAGATAACCCTCTTGCTCATAAACGCCGGGAAACACGCGTAGCGAATAGCCGCGAGCGCGCATCCAGGCAATGGCTTTATCGGTGTCCAGCGCTGCGGGGCCGGCGGGCGCAATCACGCCGATCAGCCCTGCAGGTGGCAAGGCCGAAACGGGAGCATGAGGACAAAGGGTGTGGGTCGGTCGAGCAGTCATCCATGATTCTCCCTGTGAACGCTTAAGCACACAGTAGTCAGGAACGGGAATAAACAGAAGAGGGTCAATCGCACCACGGCTTGCAGGAAAAGACTGTAATCGCCGTGGGCACTGCTAAAAAAAGGCCCGCAAGGCCTGAGAAGCCTTGCGGGCCTTTTTTGCTCTCAAAACGGGATCAGGACGACATCAGCTCGGCCTTGACCAGTTTCGCCTGCTCGTCAGCGTGGTACGAGGAACGTACCAACGGGCCGGAAGCGACGTTCTTGAAGCCCATCTTGTAACCTTCCTCGGCAAACCAGGCGAAGGTATCCGGGTGCACGAAGCGCTGGACCGGCAAGTGGCTGCGGGACGGTTGCAGGTATTGGCCCAGGGTCAGCATGTCGATGTCGTGTTCGCGCATGCGCTTCATGACTTCGATGACTTCTTCGTCGGTCTCGCCCAGACCCAGCATCAGGCCGGACTTGGTCGGAATGTGCGGCATCATCTGCTTGAAGCGTTGCAGCAGGGTCAGCGACCACTGGTAATCCGAACCCGGACGCGCAGCCTTGTACAGGCGCGGCACGGTTTCCAGGTTGTGGTTGAACACATCCGGTGGCTCGGCGGCGGTGATTTCCAGTGCGACGTCCATGCGGCCACGGTAGTCCGGGACTAGGGTCTCGAGCTGCACGTTCGGCGACAGCTTGCGGATTTCGCGGATGCAGTCGGCAAAGTGCTGGGCACCGCCGTCACGCAGGTCGTCGCGGTCTACCGAGGTGATTACCACGTATTTGAGTTTCAGGTCGGCGATGGCGATGGCCAGGCTTTCCGGCTCGTTGACGTCCAGTGGCTTCGGACGACCATGGCCGACGTCGCAGAATGGGCAGCGACGGGTGCAGATGTCCCCCATGATCATGAAGGTTGCGGTGCCACCGGAGAAGCACTCGCCCAGGTTCGGGCAAGACGCCTCTTCGCACACGCTGTGCAGCTTGTGTTTACGCAGCAGGGCCTTGATGCGGTCGACCTCCGGGGAAACCGGGATGCGCACGCGAATCCAATCGGGTTTCTTCGGCAGTTCAGTGGTCGGGATGATCTTCACCGGGATGCGTGCAACCTTCTCGGCGCCGCGCAGCTTGACGCCGGCTTCAACCTTGGCACGCGGGGCCGGACGCTCGGTGACATCGAGCGTCGGGATCATGGTTTGCACTGCATCAGTAGTCATATCAGTCGATTCCGCCCGTTAGGGTCGTCTGCTCAGCATAGTCGAGGTGTTTGACGAGCTGCGCGCGCAGCCGGGCACTTACCTCGGCAAATTCAATCGATCCTGCGTGATCGCGCAGCTGGGTCATTGCCAGCCCGGCGTAGCCGCAGGGATTAATCCGTCGAAACGGTTCCAGGTTCATATCCACATTCAAGGCCAGGCCATGAAAGGAGCAACCGTGGCGGATCCGCAGACCCAGAGAAGCGATTTTCGCGCCATCGACATAGACACCCGGCGCATCCGGCTTGGCCACTGCGGTCACGCCGTAGCTGGCCAGCAGCTCGATCAGGCATCGCTCCATGCGGCTGACCAGGTCACGCACGCCGAACCCCAGCTTGCGCACGTCCAGCAACAGGTAGGCCACCAATTGGCCGGGACCGTGGTAAGTCACCTGACCACCGCGATCGACCTTCACCACCGGAATATCCCCCGGCAGCAACAGATGCTCAGCCTTGCCGGCCTGGCCCTGGGTGAATACCGGCGGATGTTCCACCAGCCAGATTTCGTCGGCGGCATCGCTGCCGCGTTCGTTGGTGAAGCGCTGCATGGCATGCCAGACCGGCTCGTAAGCCATCTGACCAAGTTCGCGAAAGCCCAGCGTGCCAGACATCACAGCACCATGTGCACGAAACCGGTAGCCCGCAACTCGCTGTTGATGTCGTACAGCTGTTCCTGGCCGGTGGCGATGATGTGCAACTGGATGGTCGTGTATTTGCCGTTGGTACTCTGCCGTTCGGCAAAGGTGTTGTGGTCAACGGTGGCGTGTTTCTCAAGGATCGCGATGATCTTGTCCTTGAAACCCACGCCGGTGTCGCCGATTACCTTGATCGGGTAATCCGCGCAGGGGAATTCGATTTTTGGCGCCTTTACTTCAGTGTCTGTCATGGCGTAACGGCCTCGTAAGCCGTGGCAACGGACATGGCCCCGCTCCGGATTGGAACGGGGCCATGCAGGTCCACACTAATTCAGTTGAACAAGCCGTAGAAGAATAGACGGATGCTATCCCACATGCGGCGGAAGATACCACCCTCGTCGACCGCGTCCAGAGCGATCAGGTCGGCGCTGTGCACCACCTTGTCATCCAGTTTCACTTCGACTTTACCGATCACATCGCCCTTGGCGATTGGCGCGACCAGTTGCGGGGTCATGGTCATGCTGGCGGCGAGCTTTTTCAGCTGGCCTTTTGGCAGGGTCATGGTCAGGTCTTGAGCCAGGCCGGCCTTGACTTGATTGGTAGTGCCTTTCCAGACAGGTGCCTGAGCCAGCTCGGCGCCTTTCTGATAGAAGGTCTGGGTTTCGAAGAAGCGGAAACCGTAAGTCAGCAGCTTCTGGGTTTCAGCAGCGCGGGCTACATCGCTGTTAGTGCCGAACACCACGGCGATCAGGCGCATGCCATCACGTACGGCCGAAGACACCATGCAGTAGCCGGCTTCGTCGGTGTGACCGGTTTTCAGACCGTCGACGGTCTTGTCGCGCCACAGCAGCAGGTTGCGGTTAGGCTGCTTGATGCCGTTCCAGAAGAACTCTTTCTGCGAGTAGATCGCGTAGTGAGCCGGGTCTTCGTGGATGATCGCGCGAGCCAGCACCGCCATGTCGTGAGCCGACGAGTAGTGCTCAGGGTTTGGCAGGCCGGTCGGGTTCATGAAGTGGGTGTTGGTCAGGCCCAGTTCGGCGCCGGTTTTGTTCATCAGATCGGCGAAGGCATCCTCGCTGCCGGCGATATGCTCGGCGAGCGCAACACTGGCGTCGTTACCCGACTGAATGATGATGCCGTGCAACAGATCACTGACGGTGACTTGCGAACCCACCTTGATGAACATCCGCGAACCGCCGGTACGCCAGGCGTTCTCGCTGACGGTCACCGGGTCGTTCTCGCCGATTTGGCCGCGACGGATTTCCAGGGTCGCGATGTAAGCGGTCATCAGCTTGGTCAGGCTGGCCGGCGGCAGACGCTGGTCACCGTTGTTCTCTACCAGCACGTTGCCGCTGCTGGCGTCCATGAGTACGTAGGCTTTGGCGGCCAGTTGCGGTGGCGACGGCATCATCTCGACCGCAAAAGCGGCAGGCGAGAGGAGCAGCGGGACTAGCAGGCACAGGCGTTTGGCAAAGGTGGTGATATTCATCCGTCTCTCGAAATCGCTAATGGAAACTGCCCTAGGGCAAAACTAATCAGACAACTCTCTAAAAAGTTGTCGCGTGTTCAGTTGCTCACTCTGCAACCCTTGCCGGGCTTTTATTCTTCAACGAGCCAACAACCCGGTTCGCCCCCCCAAACCGCAGGCGAACCGTCAATCAAGTACCAGGTACTACTCGGCGCTGACCAGGCTCGGCGAACCGAGGTTGGCCAGCCGCACGCTGTTCTGCACCTGCTGGATTTCACCCGGCGAACCGATCGGCCCCAGGCGCACCCGATGCAGGGTCTGCTGGTTACGCACGATCGAGCTGATGAACACCGGAGCGCTCACCATCCCGCTGAGCTTCGATCTCAGGAGTTCTGCAGCGTCCGGGTTGGCGAACGCGCCCACCTGCAGATACTGGCCAGAGGCTGGTACAGAAGCGTTTTTTTTTGCATCGATCTGCACAGGCACAACGGCCGCGGCGTGCTGCTGCGGCGGTGGCGTCCACTGCTCGACGGTGCCGGTGGAGGCCGTCACAGTCGGCGCGGCATTTTGCGCCACTTGCGGTTCATTAAGCATCAACGGCGCCGGACGGCCCTTCTGTGCCCACCATTGCTGCGGGTCGATGCCTTCGACCTTGACCCGCGCGGTACCGGTTTCGGCATAGCCGAGCTTCTTGGCCGCTGCATAGGACAAGTCGATGATCCGGTCCGAGTAGAACGGCCCACGATCGTTGACCCGCAGAATCACGCTCTTGTTGTTGTCCAGGTTGGTCACCCGAACGTAACTTGGCAATGGCAAGGTCTTGTGCGCGGCGCTCATGCCATACAAGTCATACACCTCGCCGTTGGCGGTGTTCTGACCATGGAACTTGGTGCCGTACCAGGACGCAGTACCCGAGGCCACGTAGGTCTTGGATTCCTGCAACGGGAAATAAGTCTTGCCCAGCACGGTGTACGGGTTGGCTTTATAAGGACCGCTGTGCAGAGTCGGCGTGGCATCCGGGATGCGCGATACGTCGACGTCCCACCAGGGTGCGCCATCCTTGTGAGCCCGGTTGATATCCAGGCCAGGTGCCGAACGAACGGCGGTCGGAGACTTCTGAGCCGGCGCACGGCTGGTCGAACAACTGGCGACCAGAACCGTCAACGCGGCGAATGCCATGAGCTTCAGGGGTTTATTCATAGGCAATGCCCGCATTACTTGACGCCCCGTGCTTGGACCAGCTGTTCAGACAGTTGATGTACGGCCATGGCGTACATCACGCTGCGGTTATAACGCGTGATCGCGTAAAAATTCGTCAGGCCCATCCAGTATTCGGGGCCATTGTCACCTTCCAGACGGAAAGCCGTGACCGGCATATCATCGCGCAGCGCATCATGACTCGACCAGCCCAGCGCCCGCAACTCCCCGACGGTTTTCGTCGGTTCAATGCCTGCGGTCAAACCATCGTCTACCTGATCGCCACGCACATCGGCGCGGCTGACCACAGGTTCGCCGGCGACCCAGCCGTGACGCTTGAAATAACTGGCGACGCTGCCGATGGCATCGTCCGGGTTGTTCCAGATATTAATGTGGCCGTCACCGTCGAAATCCACAGCATAGGCGCGAAAACTGCTCGGCATGAACTGCGGCAAGCCCATGGCCCCGGCGTAGGAGCCTTTGAGGGTCAACGGGTCCACCTGCTCTTCACGGGCCAGCAGCAGGAATTCACGCAATTCCTTGCGGAAGAATTCGGCACGGGGAGGATAGTCGAAACCCAGGGTCGACAAGGCATCGATCACCCGGAAATTTCCGGTATTTCGACCAAAAAAGGTCTCGACGCCGATGATCGAGACAATCACCTGCGCCGGCACGCCGTATTCCTGCTCGGCACGAGCCAGGACCGCTTCGTGCTGACGCCAGAAGTCCACACCACGAGCGATGCGCGCATCGGTGATGAACATCGGACGATATTCTTTCCACTGCTTAACCCGTTCGGCGGGCTTGGAGATCGCGTCCAGAATCGACTGTTTGCGCTCGGCTTCGCGGAACACGCCCATCAGCTGTTCGCCGGCAAAGCCATAGTCGCGGGTCATTTCACCGACGAACTCGGCCACTTGGGGTGAGCCTTCATAATCGCCGGCCCACGCTTGCTGCGCGGTACCAAGGATGCTTACCAGGCCGACCCACGGTGCGTATCGAGTCGCCCAGCCACGCATTACTTGCATTGAAATCTTCACCTTATTCAAACCTGTGCGATCCACTTACGATGGGTATGGATCGACATCAAAACCCCAAACGCTGACAGTAGCGTCACCAGCGAAGTTCCTCCGTAGCTAATGAACGGCAACGGCACCCCCACAACCGGCAACAGGCCACTGACCATACCGATGTTGACGAAAACGTAAACAAAAAACGTCATGGTCAGGCTGCCCGCGAGCAATTTGCCGAATAATGTCTGCGCCTGGGCGGTAATCACCAGCCCGCGACCGATCAACAGCAGGTAAATCAGCAACAGTGCGCAAATGCCCACCAGGCCGAACTCTTCGCCCAGCACCGCAATAATGAAGTCGGTGTGGCTTTCCGGCAGGAAGTCCAGGTGCGACTGAGTGCCGAGCAACCAGCCTTTACCAAACACGCCGCCGGAACCGATGGCGGCTTTCGACTGAATGATGTTCCAGCCGGTACCCAGCGGATCGCTCTCCGGGTCGAGGAACGTCAGGACGCGCTGCTTCTGGTAGTCGTGCATCACGAAGTACCACATGGCCACAGACACCGGCACGGCGGCAGCAATCACACTGAGAATCCAGCGCCAGCGCAGGCCGCCCATGAACAGTACGAACGCGCCACCCGCCAGGATCAACAACGAAGTGCCAAGGTCGGGCTGACGCACGATCAGAATGAACGGCAATCCGATCAGAAACAGGCTGATGCCCACATGCTTGAGCTGTGGCGGCAAGGAGCGCTTGGCCAGGTACCAGGCGATGGTTGCCGGCATCAGGATCTTCATGAATTCCGAAGGCTGGAAGCGGATCACCCCCGGAATGTTGATCCAGCGCGTGGCGCCCATGGCGTTGTGGCCCATGACATCCACCACCACCAGCAACAGCACGCCGATCACATAACCGACCGGCACCCAACGGGCCATGAAGCGCGGCTCGAACTGGGCGATGACGATCATCGATACCAGACCGATGCCGAAGGAAGTGGTTTGCTTGGCCAGCAGATCCCAGCTTTTGCCACTGGCCGAATACAGCACGAACAGGCTGCCGGCAGCCAGGGTCAGCAGCAGAATCAGCAACGGGCCGTCGATGTGCATGCGTTGCAGCAGCGTCGCACGGCGACGCATCACATCCTCGCTGGAGAGGATGCGATCGAAATTACTCTTCACGGGCCGTAGCCTCCGCACTGATAGGGCTGGCGTATTCGGCTTTCAGTCGGCCGTCCTGGTCCAGGAGCCAGGCGTCCATGATTTGACGCACCACTGGTGCGGCGACGCCGGAACCGGACTCGCCGTTCTCGACCATCACCGACACTACGATTTGCGGGTTGTCGGCCGGCGCGAAGCCGACGAACAAGGCGTGGTCGCGGTGACGCTCCTGAACCTTGGAGCGGTCGTACTTTTCACCCTGCTTGATCGCGACCACCTGAGCCGTACCACTCTTGCCGGCAATCCGGTATTGAGCACCGATGGAGGCCTTGCGCGCCGTACCGCGGGCACCGTGCATCACCTGCTGCATGCCGTGGTTGACCTTGGTCCAGTCCGACGGGTCACGCAGGACGATGTCCGGCATGGGGTTTTCGTCCTTCGGCCGCTCGCCTTCGACAGTCTTCGCCAGGTGCGGACGGTTCCAGACGCCTTTGTTGGCCACCAGCGCTGTGGCCTGCGCCAGTTGCAACGGAGTCGATTGCATATAGCCTTGACCGATCCCCAGAATCAGCGTCTCGCCCGGGAACCAGGCCTGACGACGGGTCGCGCGCTTCCATTCCCGGGTCGGCATCAGCCCCGGCGACTCTTCGAACATGTCCAGGGAGACCTTCTGGCCAATGCCGAATTTGCTCATGTACGCCGATAACCGATCGATCCCCAGCTTGTGGGCCAGGTCATAGAAGTAGGTGTCATTGGAACGCATGATCGCCGTGTCCAGATCCACGTACCCGTCGCCGGTACGGTTCCAGTTACGGTATTTGTGATCGTAGTTGGGCAATTGGTAGTAACCGGGATCGTAGACCCGGCTCGACGCCGTAACCACGCCCGCATCCAGACCGGCAATCGCCACCGCCGGTTTAATCGTCGAGCCCGGCGGGTACAGACCGCGCAACACGCGGTTGAACAGTGGCCGGTCGATGGAATCGCGCAACTCGGAATAGGCTTTGAAGCTGATGCCGGTGACGAACAGGTTCGGGTCGAAACTCGGCTGACTGACCATCGCCAGCACTTCGCCGGTTTTCGGGTCCAGCGCCACCACCGCACCACGGCGACCGCCCAGTGCGGCTTCGGCCGCTTCCTGCAATTTGATGTCCAGGCTCAGGACTATGTCCTTGCCGGGAATCGGATCAGTACGCTTGAGCACGCGCAATACACGGCCTCGTGCGTTGGTTTCGACTTCCTCGTAACCCACCTGGCCGTGCAATTCGGGCTCATAAAAACGCTCGATGCCGGTCTTGCCAATGTGGTGGGTGCCGCTGTAGTTGACCGGATCGAGCGTCTTCAGCTCTTTCTCGTTGATCCGCCCCATGTAACCCACCGAGTGCGCAAAGTGCGCGCCCTGCGGGTAATGCCGCACCAGCTGCGCGACCACTTCCACACCAGGCAGGCGGAACTGGTTCACCGCGATGCGGGCGATCTGCTCTTCGGTCAGTTCGAACAGGATTGGCACCGGCTCAAACGGCCGGCGCCCCTGACGCATGCGTTTCTCGAAGATCACCCGGTCCTCGGGCGTCAGCTCCAGCACCTCGACGATCACGTCGAGCACTTGCTGCCAGTTGCCGGAGCGTTCGCGGGTCATGCTCAGGCTGAAGCTCGGCCGGTTGTCGGCCACTACGACGCCATTGCGGTCGAAGATCAACCCGCGAGTCGGCGGAATCGGCTGAACATGGACGCGGTTGTTTTCCGACAGGGTCGAGTGGTACTCGTACTGGATCACCTGAAGGAAATACAGCCGCGCGATCAGCACGCCAATCAGCGCCACCACTGCAATGGCCCCGAACACGACGCGGCCACGCACTAGACGGGCGTCTTTTTCGTGGTCCTTGATGCGGATCGGCTGGGGCATGAGGGCAGAACTACTTGTGGTAAGGGTGGCCGGACAGGACTGTCCAGGCACGATACAGCTGTTCGCCGATCAGAATCCGCACCAATGGGTGCGGCAACGTCAACGGCGACAACGACCAGCGTTGATCCGCCCGGGCACAGACCTCCGGCGCCAGCCCCTCGGGGCCACCGACCATGAAATTCACCGTGCGCGAGTCCAGCCGCCAGCGATCGAGTTCGACCGCCAGTTGCTCGGTGCTCCAGGGCTTGCCGTGGACTTCGAGGGTGACAACGCGCTCGTTCGGCCCGACCTTGGCCAGCATGGCTTCGCCTTCCTGACGGATAAAGCGCGCCACGTCGGCGTTCTTGCCGCGGGTGTTGAGCGGAATTTCCACCAGTTCCAGCGCCAGCTCGGACGGAAGACGCTTGGCATATTCATGCCAGCCTTCTTCCACCCATTTGGGCATGCGTGAACCGACGGCGATCAGTCGCAGTCGCACAGCGGTCCCTTATTGCTGGTCTTTGTTGAGCTTGATGAAATGCTCATGGGTGTTTTCCGGGCTGTGGTGCGCGGCGCTGCCGGCACGGCTCTGCTCGGCACCCTGCCACAAACGCTCCAGGTCATAGAACTGGCGAGCGCTGGCAGTCATCATGTGCACGATGACATCGTCCATATCCAGCAATACCCAGTCGCTGTCGCCCTTGCCTTCTTCACCCAACGGTTTGACGCCCTGGGCCTTGACCGCCTCGCGGACCTTATCCAGCATCGCGCCGATCTGGCGGTTGGAAGTACCGGTAGCGATGATCATGAAATCAGTGATGCTCTGCTTTTCACGAACGTCGATCACCAGAACATCCTGGGCCTTGACGTCTTCCAGGGCCGCTACGGCGACCTTGACCAGCTCTTCGCCGCGCAACTCCGGGCCGGTATTGGCCACTACTGGCAGTGGAGCGCTCTTGAACGTGCCCTTGCGCTTTACTTTGTTTACGTCTTTGTCAGTCATATAAAACTCGTTTTGCTCGTATGTTCGGGCGCTTCGATACACGCATTCACGTGCCTTGAAGCGCGCCCTTTTTCAGTTCGACGCACGGTAAAGCCCGTGCGCATCGATGTAGGCCAGGACCGCGTCGGGCACCAGGAAACGTACCGACTTACCGCTGGCCAGCAGTTGACGGATCTGGGTGGCGGATACCGCGAGCGGCGTCTGCCAGACGAATGCAATCTGTCCGCTCGGCCCTTTGAGGGCCAGCGGGTCGCTCACCGAGCGCGCTGCCAGCAGGTTGCGCAAGGCATCCGGCGGTTCGCTGTCGGCATCCGGGCGTTGCAGCACCAGGATGTGGCAATGCTGGAGCAACTCTTCCCAGCGGTGCCAAGTGGGCAGGCCGCAAAATGCGTCCCAGCCCAAAAGTAGAAAAACCTGGTCTGGGGCGGCCAGTTCGGCACGCATCAGTTCCAGGGTATCGATAGTGTAGGACGGTTTGTCCCGCTGCAATTCGCGAGCGTCCACCACCAACGGTGGCACACCGGCCACCGCGCACTTGACCATCGCCAGACGGTCCTTCGCCGACACTTGCGGCGTACCGCGATGAGGCGGCCTGGCACTGGGTGTCAGACGCAACTCATCAAGCGCCAGCGATTCGGCGACTTCCAGCGCACCGCGCAAATGGCCGATGTGCACCGGGTCGAAGGTCCCGCCCAGTACGCCAATGCGTCGAGGCTGGGGCTCGCTGGCGGTCACTTGGGCTGACGGGTCGAAGTCGCCCAAGTCAGACCGACTCCTGGCCGCGCAACTGACCGTCACCGACCACGATGTACTTCTCGCAGGTCAGCCCTTCGAGGCCCACCGGACCGCGGGCGTGCAGCTTATCAGTAGAAATGCCAATCTCGGCACCCAATCCGTATTCGAAGCCATCGGCGAAGCACGTCGGGGTGTTGATCATGACCGAAGACGAATCGACTTCAGCCACGAAACGCCGGGTGTCGGCCAGGTTTTCGCTGACGATTGAATCGGTGTGATGGGAGCCGTACTTATTAATATGCTCGATGGCCTGATCCAGACCGTCGACCACACGGATCGAAAGGATCGGCGCCAGATATTCGGTGTGCCAGTCTTCTTCAGTGGCCGCAACGGCCTCGATGATCGCCCGGGTGCGCTCGCAACCGCGCAGTTCGACGCCTTTTTCGCGGAACTGGGCAGCCATCGACGGCAGGAACTCCTTGGCAACCGATTGATCCACCAGCAAGGTTTCCATGGCACCACAGATGCCATAGCGATAAGTCTTGGCATTGAATGCAATGCGCTGGGCTTTCGGCAGATCGGCGTGGGCACTGACGTAGACGTGACAGATGCCGTCCAGGTGCTTGATGACGGGCACGCGGGCATCGCGACTGACCCGCTCGATCAGGCCACGACCGCCACGAGGCACGATGACGTCGACGTATTCCGGCATGGTGATCAGCGCGCCAACGGCGGCACGGTCGGTGGTTTCGACCACTTGCACCACGGCGGCCGGCAGACCGGCCTCGGCCAGACCGCGCTGGATGCAGGCAGCAATCGCACGGTTGGAATGAATCGCCTCGGAGCCGCCACGCAAAATGGTCGCGTTGCCGGACTTAAGGCACAGGCTGGCGGCATCGATGGTCACGTTCGGCCGTGATTCGTAGATAATCCCGATCACGCCCAATGGCACGCGCATCTTGCCGACCTGGATGCCAGACGGGCGATAACTCATGTCGCGGATCGCACCCACCGGGTCCGGCAAGGCCGCGACCTGGCGTAAACCGACGATCATGCCGTCGATGCGTTCCGGGGTCAGTGCCAGACGTTCCAGCAGAGCAGGCTCAAGACCGTTGGCGCGGCCGCCGGCCAAATCCCGTTCATTGGCTGCGGTCAGCTCGGCGCGTGCAGCGTCCAGCGCATTGGCAGCTGCCTGCAAGGCGCGGTTTTTCTGCGCGGTGCTGGCACGGCCGATCACGCGGGAAGCTTCGCGGGCGGCGCGACCCAAACGGGTCATGTAGTCAAGAACGGACTCAGTCATGGTCTGCAATGGTCTTTGCTAAAGTCTTGGTAAAGAGTAAAGCGGCAGATTATAGCTGTCGCGTCCCGGGACTAACAGCGGTGACAGGCGGATGGTCGAAATGGAGCGCAATTTGCCGACGTTCAGCCGGGATTAAGCTGCATATTGTTATCATCACGACTCAATCAGCCCTGATAAACGCTGTTCATCATGACCAATCTGCCTGTTTCTGCATCCACTACGCACCAGCCCAAGGGGCTGCCGGATGCATTTTTCGACCGCGATGCGCAAACGCTGGCCCGGGATTTACTGGGCAAAATCATCCGTCATCGGGTCGGCGATCTGTGGCTCAGTGCGCGGATTATCGAGACCGAAGCCTATTACTGCGAAGAAAAAGGCAGCCACGCCTCACTTGGCTACACAGAAAAGCGTAAGGCTTTGTTTCTGGATGGCGGCCACATCTATATGTATTACGCCCGCGGCGGCGATTCCCTGAACTTCAGCGCTCAGGGGCCAGGCAATGCAGTGCTGATCAAATCCGCCTATCCATGGGTCGACGAACTGAGCGGGCCGGCGAGTCTGGCGCAGATGCTATTGAACAATCCCGATGCTCAGGGCCGCCCTCGCCCCTCGCAAAAACTGTGTGCCGGGCAGACGCTGCTCTGCAAAGCGCTGGGACTGAAGGTGCCGGTCTGGGATGCCAAGCGCTTCGACCATGAAGTGCTGCTGGTGGAAGATGTCGGGCCCGCGCCCGGCCATATCATCCAGACCACACGCCTGGGCATCCCCCACGGGCGCGACGAACATTTGATGTACCGTTTTGTTGATGCGGCTTACGCACTTTACTGCACGCGTAACCCGCTGCGCCGGGGGCAAGTCGAAGGTCGCGATTATTTTTTGTTGTCCTGAATATTGGGAAATCCCTTGTGGGAGCGAGCCTGCTCGCGATAGCAGACTGATCGTCGAAGTAGATGTCGTCTGACACTCCGCTATCGCGAGCAAGCTCGCTCCCACATGAGACCTGTAGTGTTTTGAAGATTGCGTTCGTCCTTTGGGACCGATTGATTATTCGATGGAGTTGTTTTTATGGGCCCATGGCTCGATAGCGTGACCGGTTGGTTGACGGTCAATCCACAGTGGCTGGCCGCGGCAGTGTTCATAGTGGCTTGCGTTGAATGCCTGGCAATTGCCGGGCTGATCGTGCCCGGCACAGTGTTGCTGTTTGCCGTGGCGGTGCTGGCCGGCAGTGGCGCGTTGTCATTGGGTGAAACGCTGCTGCTGGGTTTCCTCGGCGGTGTACTGGGCGACATCGTTTCGTACTTTTTAGGGCGACATTTCCACCAGAACATCCGTCGCCTGCCAGGGTTGCGCCATCATCCGGAATGGATGGCCGGGGCCGAGGCTTATTTCCAGCGTTATGGCATCGCCAGCCTGTTGGTCGGACGCTTTATCGGCCCGCTGCGGCCAATGCTGCCAATGGTCGCCGGGATGTTCGACATGCCATTCCCGCGATTCGCCGTCGTCAGCCTGTTGGCTGCCGCGGGCTGGAGCCTCGCCTATCTCCTGCCGGGCTGGGCCACCGGGGCGGCGATTCGCTTGCCATTGCCGGAAGGTTTCTGGCCTGAAGCCGGGATTGTCGCCGGCAGCATTGCGGTGATGGTCGGTCTGAGCGCAAACAGCAGCCTGCGCCGCCATCGCCGGGCGACCATCTGGATCAGCAGCATGAGCCTGTTGATCCTGATCGGGCTGTTCATCGGCTACCCGCACCTGACCGCCCTCGACCAGGGATTGATGACCCTGATACAGGAGCACCGCAGCCCGGTGCTTGATGAAGCGGCTGTGGTGTTCACGCTGATCGGTGAATTCCGCAACATGTTCATGATCAGCGCGCTGCTGACAGTCTTGCTGTTGCTGACACGACAATGGCGGCACGCGATCTTCGCCGGCGGCACCCTGCTGTTCACCGCGCTGGGCAACACCGCGACCAAGCACTTTTTCGCCCGCGTGCGCCCAGAAGTGCTGAGCGACCCACTGACCAGCTACAGCATGCCCAGCGGCCATGCCTCGGGCTCTTTCGCGCTGTTCTTGACGCTGGCGGTGCTGGCGGGTCGCGGACAACCGCCGCGCATGCGCCTGACCTGGTTATTGGTGGGCTGCTTGCCGGCGCTGACGATTTCCTTTTCACGGGTGTACCTGGGCGCGCACTGGCCGACCGATGTACTGGCCGGCGCGATGCTGGCGGCATGCGTGTGTGCGGCCAGCCTTTGGCTGACTCAACGCCAGACGTCGCTCAACGCCATGCCGCAGAAAATCTGGTGGCTGGTGTTGCCTTCATTGGTGGCATTGTTCGGTTTCTTTGTGTTGAGGCACATGCCGCATGCGATGTTGAGGTATGCGTACTGAAGATCAAAAGATCGCAGCCTTCGGCAGCTCCTACAGGGAGTACGCCAATTTAATGTAGGAGCTGCCGCAGGCTGCGATCTTTTAGCGGACGTCAGGCAAACAACTCACCCTGCAACTCATCCAGCAACGCCTGAATCGCATCCAGCCGCTGCTGCGGATCATCAAGTTGCAGCAGGTCTATCTTGTCCACCTCGGCAAACGGCAACAGGTAGGCCAGCTGATTTGCCAGCGACTGTTGCCCCGTCGCTTCGGTGCCCATGCTCAGCGCTTCGACCATCGGGTGTTCCGCCAAAGCCTTGAGCAGTGCGACCAGGTCGGCGTCCTCATCCTGCAGCGGTTGCTCGGGCTCGTCTTCCAGCCACTCGACTTCGGCGACGATCAACTGGTTGCGCTGCACCTCGGTGCGCACAACGTGGAAACGCCGCCCGCCCTTCACCCGAATACCCAGCAGGCCATTGTCCTGCTGGTGGAAGTCGGTGATCAGCGCCTCGCACCCCACCCGTGCGTAGCCTTCGGGGGCGATGCCGACTTCTTCACCGTCGAGGATGCACACCACGCCGAAGCCGCCGCCCTGTTTCATGCAGCGACCGATCATGTCCAGATAACGCGCCTCGAAGATCTGCAAGTCGAGGATGCAGTCCGGAAACAGCACCGTGTTCAGCGGAAAAAGCGGCAGACTCATAGACATTTCCTTACACCACCATCGACACCGCCAACGGCAGGAACACCGCCGTGGCCACGCCCATCAGACTCATCGCCAGTGCCGCGAAGGCACCGCACTCTTCACTTTCCTGCAAGGCCACCGAAGTGCCGACCGCATGAGCGGTCATGCCCAGAGCCATGCCGCGGGCCTCTGGGCTGTGGACACCGAGACGGGTCAAAAGACTCGGCCCGAAGATTGCCCCGATCACCCCGGTAATCAATACGAACACCGCCGCCAATGCCGCGACACCACCGATCTGCTCCGCCACCAGCATGGCAATCGGCGAAGTCACCGATTTGGGTGCCATGGTCATCAGGATCATGTGTTCGGCGCCGAACCACCAGCCCAGCAGCACACCCATGCCCGTGGCGACCACACCACCTATCACCAGCGTAGTAAATATCGGCCAGAACAACTGCCGGATCCGCCGCAGGTTGAGGTACAGCGGTACCGCCAGCGCAACAGTGGCCGGCCCGAGCAAGATACTGAGGATCTCGGTGCTCTTGCGGTACTCGGCGTAACTCAGGCCGCAACCGACCAGCACAGCGATGACCAGCAACATGGAAACCAGTACCGGCTGCAGAAAAACCCAGCGGGTTTTCTCGAACGCTGCCAGCACCAACTGATACGCCCCCAGCGTAATACCAATACCGAACAATGGATGATGAATCACCGACGCCCAGGCGCCGTGCCAATCGAAAATCATTGGCCGTCCTCGCGATGAGCGTGAGGCTTGACCATGCGCTGCATCAACACGCCGGCGAAGGCCATCGACAACAGCAGCGACAGCACCAGCGCACCGGTGATCGCCCAGAAATCCGCGGCAATGTCGGCGGCGTAAACCATCACCCCCACCGCCGGCGGCACCAGCAGCAACGGCAGGTAACGCAGCAAGCTGCTGGCGGCGAGGTTCAGGGGCTCGCCGACTTGCCCGCGAATAATCAGATACCCCAGCAGCAACAGCAGGCCAATGATCGGCCCCGGCAGTACCGGCAAAAACAGATGATTGAGGGCGGTGCCGAGCAATTGAAAAAGCACCAGCCAGGTCAGGCCACGTAACAACATCCATCATCTCCCACGCGCTCTCCCCACAAAGAAGGGGCCCGACATTATAAGCACGCCAACGCTATGAATCGGCATTCGCCAAAAGCATGGATAGTTGACCGGAACAATTTGTCATGTTGATCTAAAGTGGTTCGCAAGGGAGGTCATCCCCCCGCTCGAAAAACTAAAAACCGATGAACCCAAGGAGAGTCTCAATGCCCTATGTTCCAGTTGCGGAGCTCAAAGATTATGTCGGCAAGGAACTCGGACGTTCCCAGTGGCTCACCATCGACCAGGAACGTATCAACCTGTTCGCAGAAGCCACAGGCGATTATCAGTTCATCCATGTCGATCCAGTCAAAGCTGCGCAAACACCTTTTGGCAGCACCATTGCCCATGGTTTCCTGTCGTTGTCACTGATCCCCAAACTGATGGAAGACATCCTCATCCTGCCCGAAGGCGCGAAGATGGTGGTCAACTACGGTCTGGACAGCGTGCGTTTCATCCAGCCTGTGAAGGTCAATTCCAGGGTGCGACTCAAGGTCGACATGAACGAGGTCATCGAGAAGAAACCCGGCCAATGGTTGCTCAAAGCCACCGCCACGCTTGAAATCGAAGGGTCGGACAAACCGGCGTATATCGCCGAGCCACTGTCCCTCTGCTTCGTGTAAAGCATCCCGGATGCGAAGCAGCCACGCTGTTTCGCGCCGTGTCTCTGCCGTGTCCCTATAAATGCGACACATAGCTGCGGCATACTCGGTCGTCTAATTGCCCGGATCCCGCTATGCGCCCACTTGCACTCCTTGCTCTGACCCTGTTGCTCACCGCTTGCGGCGATGGCGAATCGCTGTTGCCCCCCGACGCCCGCCTGCCGGACGGCGGACGCTATCGCGGTGATCTGGTCAATGGCTTGCTGCAAGGTGAAGGCCGCATCGATTACCCGAACGGCAGCTGGTACGCCGGCCAGTTCGACAAAGGCCAATGGCATGGCCAGGGCGAATGGCATGGCAGCAACGGCGAGGTCTATCGCGGACAATTCCAGCAAGGGCTATTCGACGGCCAAGGCACCCTGACCACCACTGGCAGCAGCTATACCGGCGGTTTCAAGGCGGGTAGACGCGATGGTGAAGGCACCCTCAAAGAAAACGCCATGACCTACCGCGGCGAATTCAAGGCCGATCAATATTCAGGGCTCGGTCGTCTGGAGCTCGCAGACGGCAGTCAATACCAGGGTCAATTTGCCCACGGCAAACCCAACGGCGAAGGCCAGCGCAGCGATGCCAGCGGCAATCAGTTCACCGGGCATTTCGCCAATGGCCAGCTGGAAGGCAATGGCACCTTCAACAGCGCCGATGGCGATATCTATGTCGGCGGTTTCAAGAACAATCAACTGCATGGCAAGGGCCGCTACGAAAACGCCGATGGCGATGTCTGGCTGGGTCACTTCAAGGAAGGCGTGCTCAGCGGCAAGGGCGAGTTGATCGGCGCCGACGGCAGTCACTATATCGGTCAGTTCAGCGACTGGCGTTTCACCGGTCAGGGCCGCTTGAACCTGGCCGATGGCAGCTTCTATATCGGCCAGTTCGATGGCGACAACTATCAGGGCAAAGGTACTTTGGTGCTGACCGATGGCACGGTGCAGAGCGGCACCTGGGTCAATAGTCAGCGCGTGCGCGACGCCGACGGCAAGCTGCTGCCCGACCCTCTTGAACTCGGCTTGCTGGCCCAAGGGCGCTTGCTCGACGATGCACTGGCCAACGTGCCGGCCTCGACCCCGGCGGTCGAACTGTACACCTTGACCCTGGGCGGCGATGGCAAGCAGAGCGTGTTCCTGCGCGAGTCCGACTACGTCGCCAACATGCTCGCCAGCCGTTTCGGCGCCTTCGGCCAGATCCGCCTGGTCAACCATCGCGATCACCTCGGCGACCGGCCGATGGCCACCCGGGAAAACCTGCGCCGCGCCGCCCAGACCCTGGCCGAACGCAGCGGTCCGGAAGACTTGCTGTTCATTTACCTGACCAGCCATGGCTCCAGTGAACACGAACTGGTGCTCGACCAGCCGCGCATGGAACTGGCCGATTTGCCGGCCGACGAACTCGCCGCCGTCCTCGCGCCCCTGAAGAAGCGTGACAAAATCATCGTGATTTCGTCCTGCTATTCCGGCGGTTTCATCCCCGCCCTCAAGGATGAACGCACCCTGATCATGACCGCCTCGCGCGCCGATCGAGTGTCCTTTGGGTGTTCGGAAGAAGCCAACTTCACGTATTTCGGCGACGCGCTGTTCGCCCAGGCGCTGAACCAGACCGACGATCTGGAGCAAGCCTTCAAACTGGCCAGCGCCACCGTGGCCGAGCGTGAACTGGCCGACAGCTTCGAAGCTTCCGAGCCACAGATCTGGGCACCGAAAACCGTTCTCAGCCACTGGCAACTGTTGCGCAAACAACAGGCACGAAAGGCACTGCAAAGTGTCTCTATCAGCAAGGATGAAAAGAGCAACTAAGCTGAATAGTATCAAGGGGGAATTACTATGTACTTGACGCCTCAGCATGTATTGCTTGCCGGAGCTACCGGGTTAACCGGTGAACATTTGCTTGACCGTCTACTCAACGAGCCAACGATTACACGAGTATTGGCCCCCTCACGCCGGCCACTGGCAGAGCATCCTCACTTGGAAAACCCGGTCGGCGACCCGGCGGTGTTTTTGCCGCAATTGAACGGTCGCGTCGACATTGCCTACTGCTGCCTCGGCACCACGATCAAACAGGCAGGCTCCGAGCAAGCGTTTCGCGCGGTAGACCTGGACATGGTGGTGGCCTTCGCCAAACGTGCGCGGGAAATGGGCGCACGGCACTTGATCGTGATCAGCGCTCTGGGTGCCGATCGGCGATCCTCGATTTTCTACAACCGGGTTAAAGGCGAGATGGAACACGCATTGCGCGCGCAGAATTGGCCGCAGCTGACCATTTGCCGGCCTTCTCTGTTATTGGGCGATCGCGTCGAGCCGCGACTGGCCGAGAAAGTCGCCGGCCCGTTGTCGCGATTGATTCCGGGCAAGTACCACGGCATCGAAGCCTGCCAACTGGCCCGCGCCATGTGGCGCCTGGCGCTGGAAGAGCAGGATGGCGTGCGGATTGTCGAGTCGGATGAGTTGCGCAAGTTGGGCAAATGATTCTGCGGCGCCCAAACGGACGCCTTCGCGAGCAAGCCCGCTCCCACATTGGATTTGTGAACGACACAGATCAAATGTGGGAGCGGGCTTGCTCGCGAAGGGCGCAACACCGATTCACAGCCGAACGCTACAACCCACCGGTCGCTTGAAAACTTACGCCAATCACCGTCAACAACGACAGCGGCAACAGCAACGTGTCGAGCAACGCACTGGCCGGCAGGTCAACACCCGGATAGCTCGGCGCTTCTGCGCCGAATCGGTCCATGGCGCAGCACCCGCCATTCATCGCATACAAATCCAGACGCGTCCCCGAATACACCACCGGCGCTCCAGGCTTGGCGGCATCGAGCGTGCGCGCCGTGGCGCAGCCCGCCAATTGCAAAGCCAGCAGGATAATCAGCAGCTTATTCATCGCTGCTCAAATGGTGTTCGCCCCAACGCGGCAGCATGTCTTGCGGGATGTTTAAACAGTTGAGAATTCGCGCCACGACGAAGTCGATCAAGTCATCGATGGTCTGCGGCTGGTGATAGAAGCCCGGTGACGCCGGCAGAATGGTCACGCCCATGTTCGACAGCTTGAGCATGTTCTCCAGATGAATGCTCGAATACGGCGCCTCGCGCGGCACCAGAATCAGCTGGCGGCGCTCCTTTAACGTCACATCGGCAGCCCGTTCGATCAAGTTGTTGCAGGCCCCGGTCGCGATAGCCGACAAGGTCCCGGTGGAACACGGCACCACCACCATCGCCGCTGGCGAGCCAGAGCCCGAAGCCACCGGCGACATCCAGTCTTCCTTGCCATACACCCGAATCTGCCCGGCGGCGGCGCCGGTGTATTCAGTGAGGAAGGCTTGCATCATCTGCGGTTTCGACGGCAGAGAGACATCAGTCTCGGTAGCCATCACCAGTTGCGCAGCCTTGGAAATCAGGAAGTGCACCTCGCGGTCTTCACGCACCAGGCAGTCGAGCAGGCGCAAGCCGTACTGGGCGCCCGAAGCGCCTGTCATCGCCAGCGTGATGCGTTCCGGGCCGTTGTTCATTGCAGCGCCTCAGCCAGTTTGCCATGCAGGCCGCCGAAGCCGCCGTTGCTCATGATCACCACGTGAGTGCCTGGCTGGGCCTGGCTCTTCACGCGCTCGATGATGCCTTCCAGCGAGTCGCTGACAATCGACGGCACGGTGCACAACGCTGCTGTGGCACCCAGATCCCAACCGAGGTTGGCTGGCGAATACCAGATCACCTGATCGGCATCGACCACACTTTCCGGCAAGCCATCGCGGTGAGCGCCGAGCTTCATGGAGTTGGAGCGCGGCTCGATGATCGCGATCAACGGCGCGTCGCCAATGCGTTTGCGCAGACCGTCGAGGGTGGTGGCGATAGCGGTCGGATGGTGAGCGAAATCATCGTAAATGGTGATACCGCGCACTTCCGCGACTTTTTCCATCCGCCGCTTCACGCTTTTGAACGCGCTCAGTGCCGCAATGCCCATCGACGGTACTACGCCGACGTGACGCGCAGCGGCCAAGGTGGCCAAGGCGTTGGCGACGTTGTGCTGACCGGTCATGTCCCACTCGACCACGCCTTGAACGGCGCCTTCGAACATCACTTCGAATTTCGAGCCGTCTTCACTGAGCAGTTTGACTTGCCACTGACCGCCGGCACCGGTGGTTTGCACCGGGGTCCAGCAGCCCATTTCGATGACGCGCAGCAATGCCGGCTCGGTGGTCGGATGGATCACCAGGCCTTCGCTCGGGATGGTCCGCACCAAATGGTGGAATTGACGCTCGATCGCCGGCAAATCGGGGAAGATGTCGGCGTGATCGAACTCAAGATTGTTCAGGATCGCCGTGCGTGGACGGTAGTGAACGAACTTGGAGCGCTTGTCGAAGAACGCGCTGTCGTATTCGTCGGCTTCGATCACGAAGAACGGCGTGCCGCCCAACCGCGCCGACACCGAGAAATTCTGCGGCACGCCGCCGATCAGGAAACCCGGGCTCATGCCGGCGTGCTCCAGGACCCAGGCGAGCATGCTGCTGGTGGTGGTTTTGCCGTGAGTCCCGGCAACCGCCAGCACCCAGCGGCCTTGCAACACGTGATCCGCCAGCCATTGCGGGCCGGAGACGTACGGCAGGCCTTTGTTCAGCACATATTCGACGGCCGGGTTGCCGCGCGACATCGCATTGCCGATCACCACCAGGTCCGGGGCCGGATCGAGCTGCGCCGGGTCGTAACCTTGGGTCAACTCAATGCCCTGGGCTTGCAGCTGAGTGCTCATTGGCGGATAGACGTTGGCATCGGAGCCCGTCACGTGATGGCCCAGCTCTTTGGCCAAAACCGCCATCGAACCCATGAAAGTGCCGCAAATACCAAGAATATGAATGTGCATAGTCGACCTCGTAAAACATGGCCGCAGGTTAGCGTAGGGAGGGGAAAATCGCACCTTTGTTTCTGACTTGAGGACGCCTTCGCGAGCAAGCCCGCTCCCACATTAGATCTGTGTCGTTCACAAATCCAATGTGGGAGCGGGCTTGCCCGCGAATGGCCGCGACTCGGTTTACCGGGCGATACCGTGTTTGCGCAGCTTTCTGTAGAGGGTATTGCGGCTGACGCCCAGCTGTTCGGCCGTGTGCGTCATGTGCCAGCGCTGCTGCTCCAGCACCGTCAGCAACGCCAGCCGCTCGGCATCGTCCAGCGGATACTCGGACGGCTCTTCAACCGCCGACGCCGGCACCGGCCGGGCCTGGCGAATCATCGCCGGCAAATCCTCCAGCCCGATCCGGCCCTCGTCACATAGCGCCGCCAGGGTTCGCAGCACATTGCGCAACTGCCGCACATTCCCCGGCCAGGCAAAATCCAGCAAGGCCTGCCGCGCCGGCCCGTCGATCAATACCGTCTCTGCGCCCGCCTCTTCGGCCAGCAAAAAGTCGAGCAACTGTGATTTGTCAGCGCGCTCGCGCAGCGCCGGCAATGCGACCTCCAGCCCATTGAGCCGGTAATACAAATCCTCGCGGAAACTGCCGTCCTGCACCCGTTCAAGCAGATTGCGGTGAGTGGCGCTGATGATCCGCACATTGACCGATTCCGGCTCACCGCCAATCGGCACCACCTGACGGTCTTCCAGCACCCTTAATAGACGGGTCTGCATGCTCAGCGGCATGTCACCGATTTCATCAAGGAACAACGTCCCGCCATCCGCCTGCTGTAACTTGCCACGCATGCCTTCCTTGCGGGCACCGGTGAAGCTACCGCCGCGATAGCCGAACAGCTCGCTTTCGATCAGGCTTTCGGGAATCGCCGCGCAATTGAGTGCAACGAAAGATTTTGCTGCCCGTTGACTGGCCTGATGCACAGCTTTGGCGAAGGCCTCCTTACCTGAGCCGGTTTCGCCGTTGATCAGCAACGGCACGTCCCGTTCAAACACGCGCAAGGCCTTGCGGAAATCCTCCTGCAACGCAGCATCGCCCAGGCAAATGCCTGACAAGCGCGGACGCTCGGCAACCATCGGGCTTTGCACCACCGGCACCGGAATACTGCGCGGCTGCCCGCGCAACACGGCAAACAGCCGCCGCCCGTCACGGGTGCGCAATGGCCAACTGGCGCTGGCACTAGGGCTCGCGCGGCCGAGCAATTCATCCAGCGAGCAGTCGAAAAACGCCTCCACCGGTTTACCCAACAGCCCGCCACGAATATGCCCCAGCAAATTCAGCGCACTCTGGTTCACCGCACTGATCCGCCCTTCCCCGTCGAACGCCAGCAACCCTTCACTGAACAGCCCGACGGATTCGGCCTGCAAGTGAAAACGCAGCAACCATTGATTGTCGAAGTAACGCAGGAAATAGCAGCTCTCGATCATCTTCGCCGACAGATTGACCAGGGCCATGGTGTGGAACTGGCTCTGACGCGAAACCTCATGACGCGCCGAAGACACGTCGAGCACCGCCAGCAGCTCGCCGTGAGGATCAAACACCGGGCTCGCCGAGCAAGTCAGGCCGGTGTGACGGCCACGAAAATGTTCGTCTTGATGGATGGTCAGGGACTGGCGCTCCACCAGGCAGGTGCCGATGCCATTGGTGCCTTCGCAGGCTTCGCTCCAGTCGGCGCCCAGCCAAAGGCCGGCGCGCTCGAAAATCTTCCGTTCGGCGGGCGCGGTGACGCAGTTGAGGATCACCCCGCGGGCGTCGGTCAGCAGCACCGCGTGGCCGGCGCCGGAAAGTTGCTGGTGAAGGCTGGTCATTTCGTTGCCGGCGATCTGCAGCACTTGCTGCAAGCGTTCGCGGCTTTCCAGCACGCGGCCATGTTCCAGCACCGTCGGCGCCACGGTCAGGGCCGGGTCGAGGTGATAGTCCTCAAGACAACGCAGCCAGGAACGGGCAATGGACGGATCGCTGCCGGGACCGTGAAGGTGGGATTTACCCTGGGTCACGGTCAACACTTGCTGGGCATGGCGACTCAAATGGTTGTCGTGCATTTCTTATTATTCTCCCCGATAGGTGAGTGCTTACCTATAGCCACTTCCTGTGGCGAGGGGGCTTGCCCCCGTTCGGCTGCGCAGCAGTCGTAAATCCTGTGTATGCGGTGTATCCAGGTAATCGAGGTGAATGGTTTAGGGTGCATCGCTGCCCAACGGGGGCAAGCCCCCTCGTCACACAAGCCCCGCACCACACATCGCCCCTCGCCACAGAGGATTACCTGTGTGGCAATTTGAGGCCCAGCATCCTCCAGCCATCGACGCATTGCAATGCTGGCAAGACCCGCCAGTCACAGCCTGCGCCATAAACGGTACAAAGTGTCACAGGGGCTGTACCGCAAGCGTCACAAACGCTGCCCATCCGTCCGACAAAAAACACGCAAGGCCTTGATTTACCTGACCTGCAAGGCGCTGGCCCGACCTTTGCTCTACGCTTAATGCAGCGCTTTAGCGCGTCCTCCCTTATAAGCACAAAAGCCAAGGAGAAACCCATCATGCGTTACGCTCACCCCGGTACTGAAGGCGCTATCGTTTCGTTCAAGAGCAAATACGGTAACTACATCGGCGGCGAGTTCGTCGCGCCTGTCAAAGGTCAGTACTTCACCAATACATCGCCGGTCAACGGCCAACCTATTGCCGAATTCCCGCGTTCCACAGCCGAAGACATCGAAAAGGCCCTGGACGCTGCCCATGCCGCCGCCGATGCCTGGGGCGCCACGTCCGCCCAGGCACGCTCGCTGGTCCTGCTGAAAATCGCCGATCGCATCGAACAGAACCTGGAAGTGCTGGCGATCACCGAATCCTGGGACAACGGCAAGGCCGTTCGCGAAACCCTCAACGCCGACATCCCGCTGGCCGCCGACCATTTCCGCTACTTCGCCGGTTGCATCCGCGCCCAGGAAGGCAGCGCCGCTGAGATCGACGGCAACACCGTGGCCTATCACATCCATGAACCGCTGGGCGTGGTCGGGCAGATCATTCCGTGGAACTTCCCGATTCTGATGGCCGCCTGGAAACTTGCCCCGGCCCTGGCCGCCGGTAACTGCGTGGTCCTCAAACCTGCCGAGCAAACCCCGCTGGGCATCACCGTGCTGATGGAACTGATTGGCGACCTGCTGCCACCCGGCGTGCTCAACGTGGTGCAAGGCTTCGGCAAAGAAGCCGGGGAAGCCCTGGCCACCAGCAAGCGCATCGCCAAGATCGCCTTCACCGGCTCGACCCCGGTCGGCTCGCACATCATGAAATGCGCCGCTGAAAACATCATTCCGTCCACCGTGGAGCTGGGTGGCAAGTCGCCGAACATCTTCTTCGAAGACATCATGCAAGCCGAACCGACCTTCATCGAGAAAGCCGCCGAAGGCCTGGTGCTGGCGTTCTTCAACCAGGGCGAAGTCTGCACCTGCCCGTCCCGCGCCTTGGTGCAAGAGTCGATCTACGACGAGTTCATGAAAGTGGTCATGAACAAAGTCCTGCAAATCAAGCGTGGCGACCCGCTGGACACCGACACCATGGTCGGCGCCCAGGCGTCCGAGCAGCAATTCGACAAAATCCTTTCGTACCTGGAAATCGCCAAGGGCGAAGGCGCCGAGCTGTTGACCGGCGGCAAGGTAGAGAAACTCGAGGGCAGCCTGGCGACCGGGTATTACATCCAGCCGACCCTGCTCAAGGGCACCAACAAAATGCGCGTGTTCCAGGAAGAAATCTTTGGCCCGGTGGTGAGCATTACCACCTTCAAGGACGAAGCCGAAGCCCTGGCCATCGCCAACGACACCGAGTTCGGCCTGGGCGCCGGCCTCTGGACCCGCGACATCAACCGCGCCTATCGCATGGGCCGCGCCATCAAGGCCGGTCGCGTATGGACCAACTGCTACCACCTGTACCCGGCGCACGCCGCGTTCGGTGGTTACAAAAAGTCCGGCGTCGGCCGTGAAACCCACAAAATGATGCTCGACCACTATCAGCAGACCAAAAACCTGCTGGTGAGCTACGACATCAATCCGTTGGGCTTCTTCTAAACGCCTGTCGCGAGCAAGCCACTTCCCCTGAGGGAACGGGCTTGCTCGCGAAGCGGTTGAACATTCAGCAAAAATGTCTAGCGCCACCCCGGCAAAAACGCCGACTAAAAAACAATAAGAACAGGTGAACCCCTATGCCTAGCGATCAAGCCAGCGCGCAGCCGGCAA
This sequence comes from Pseudomonas farris, assembly GCF_019145235.1. Classification (GTDB taxonomy): domain Bacteria; phylum Pseudomonadota; class Gammaproteobacteria; order Pseudomonadales; family Pseudomonadaceae; genus Aquipseudomonas; species Aquipseudomonas farris. The sequence goes on from NZ_JAHSTV010000012.1 coordinate 97,786, forward strand.
TCTCCTCGGTCGACTTCGAAAAAGTCGGCTCCGATTATTTCCAACAACGTGAACTGAAAAAAGGTGCAGCGGGCTGGGTCCTGCTGGTGGGCTTGGGTGTGGCCTATGTCATCTCAGGTGATTACGCCGGGTGGAACTTCGGTTTGGCCCAAGGCGGATGGGGCGGCATGTTTCTCGCCACGTTGCTGATGGCCACCATGTACTTGTGCATGTGCTTCTCCCTGGCCGAATTGTCTTCCATGATCCCGACCGCCGGCGGTGGCTACGGATTTGCCCGTAGTGCATTCGGGCCGTGGGGCGGGTTCCTTACCGGAACCGCGATCCTGATCGAGTACGCGATCGCCCCAGCGGCGATCGCGGTGTTTATCGGGGCGTATTGCGAGTCGCTGTTCGGCATTGGCGGCTGGATGATTTACCTGGCGTTCTACATCATCTTTATCGCCATTCACATTTTCGGTGTCGGCGAAGCCCTGAAGCTGATGTTCGTCATCACCGCCGTCGCAGCCTTGGCATTGGCAGTATTTCTGATCGCGATGGTGCCGCACTTCAACGTCGCCAATTTGCTGGACATCCCGGTGACCGAGGCCAAGGGCGCCAGCAGTTTCCTGCCCTTCGGCTATGTCGGTGTCTGGGCAGCCATTCCTTACGCAATCTGGTTCTTCCTGGCCGTCGAAGGTGTGCCACTGGCGGCAGAAGAAACCAAAAACCCGAAACGCGATCTGCCGCGCGGGCTAATCGGCGCCATGCTGGTGCTGGTGAGTTTTGCCTTGCTGATTCTGGTCATCGGCCCTGGCGGTGCCGGCTCAAACGCGCTGCTGACCTCCGGTAACCCGTTGGTCGAAGCGCTGACCAAAGCCTATGGCGGCTCGACCTGGATGGGCAGTTTCGTCAACCTTGTGGGCCTGGCCGGGCTGATCGCCAGTTTCTTCTCGATCATCTATGCCTATTCGCGGCAGATCTTTGCCTTGTCCCGTGCCGGCTATCTGCCGCGCAAATTGTCCGAAACCAACAAGAGCAAGGCGCCGGTACTGGCGTTGATCATTCCCGGCATCATCGGCTTTGGTCTGTCACTGACCGGCCAGGGCGACCTGCTGATTCTGGTGGCGGTATTCGGCGCGACCATCTCCTATGTGCTGATGATGGCCGCGCACATCACCTTGCGTATCCGTCGCCCCAAAATGGATCGGCCGTACCGCACGCCCGGCGGTATCTTCACCTCAGGCGTGGCACTGGTGTTGGCTTGCATCGCCGTGGTGGCGGGTTTTCTGGTGGATCCGCGGGTGGTGATTGGCGCCGCGATCATCTATGGAGTGTTAATTGCTTACTTTGCTTTCTACAGTCGGCATCACTTGGTAGCAGGCACGCCCGAAGAAGAGTTCGCGGCCATTCAGAAAGCTGAAGAAGCCTTGCACTAACGGCCGCAAATCACGGCGCAGACCCTGTCTGCGCCGTCACGGAGAATCTGTATGGCGAGTTTTGCTCACACGGTCGGCGCCCAGACCTACCGCTTCGACAGCCTCAAGGACGTCATGGCCAAAGCCAGCCCGGCGCGCTCCGGGGACTTTCTGGCCGGCGTTGCCGCCCTCAACGATGGCGAGCGAGTGGCCGCACAAATGGCCCTGGCTGACATCCCGCTGACTCACTTCCTGCAGGAAGTACTGATTCCTTACGAGACCGATGAAGTCACCCGACTAATTATCGACACGCACGACAAACAGGCTTTTAAAGCGGTCAGCCATCTCACGGTTGGCGGTTTTCGCGACTGGCTGCTCAGCGACGCCGCCGACGAACAGAGCCTGCGCGCCCTCGCTCCGGGCCTGACCCCGGAAATGGCCGCCGCCGTGTCGAAGATCATGCGCGTGCAGGACTTGGTGCTGGTGGCGCAGAAAATCCGCGTGGTCACGAAATTTCGCGGCACTATGGGCCTGCGCGGCCGGCTCTCGACGCGCCTGCAACCCAATCACCCCACCGACGAACCGGCCGGTATCGCCGCGAGCATTCTCGACGGTCTGCTGTACGGCAACGGTGACGCAATGATCGGCATCAACCCGGCCACCGACAGCATCGCCTCGATCTGCGCCATGCTGGAAATGCTCGATGCGATCATCCAGCGTTACGAAATTCCTACACAGGCCTGCGTGCTGACCCACGTCACCACCTCCATCGAGGCGGTGAATCGCGGTGTTCCGCTGGACCTGGTGTTCCAGTCGATCGCCGGCACTGAAGCGGCCAACGCCAGTTTCGGCATCAACCTCAACGTCTTGCAGGAAGGCTATGACGCGGGCTTGAGCCTGAATCGCGGCACGTTGGGCCAGAATCTGATGTATTTCGAGACCGGCCAGGGCAGCGCCTTGTCGGCCAACGCCCACCACGGCGTCGATCAACAGACCTGCGAAACCCGCGCCTACGCCGTGGCACGCCATTTCAAACCGTTTCTGGTGAACACTGTCGTAGGCTTCATCGGCCCGGAATACCTCTACAACGGCAAACAGATCATCCGCGCCGGTCTCGAAGACCACTTTTGCGGCAAGCTGCTGGGCGTGCCCATGGGTTGCGACATCTGTTACACCAATCACGCCGAGGCCGATCAGGACGACATGGACACCCTGCTGACCCTGCTGGGCGTGGCCGGGATCAACTTCATCATGGGCATTCCCGGTTCCGACGACATCATGCTCAATTACCAGACCACATCGTTCCACGACGCCCTCTACGCCCGGAAAACCTTGGGCCTGAAACCGGCGCCGGAGTTTGAACAGTGGCTGGCGAACATGGGCATCTTCACCCAGGCAGACGGCAAAATTCACTTCGGCGACAACCTGCCGCCGGCCTTCCGTCAGGCCATGGCGCAACTGGGATGAGTATTGAGATGGATAAACCACCTGTCGATCCGCAAAACCCATTGCTGGAACTGCGTCGCCTGACCCCGGCACGTATTGCCCTCGGTCGTACAGGCACCAGCATGCCGACCAGCGCGCAGCTGGATTTTCAGTACGCCCATGCACAGGCCCGGGATGCGGTGCACCTGCCATTCGATCACATGGGGCTCAGTTCGCAACTGGCCGAGCGTGGACGTGAGAGTTTGCTGCTGCACAGCGCCGCCACGGACCGGAACAGCTATCTGCAGCGCCCCGATTTGGGGCGCAAGCTGAGTGATCAGTCGGCGCAGACCCTGCGCGACTACGCGCTGAGCCATCCTGGCGGGATCGATTTGGCCGTTGTGGTGGCCGATGGCCTCTCGGCATTGGCCGTTCATCGCCACACCTTACCGTTTCTGGCGCGCATGGAAGAACAGACAGCCGCTGAGGGTTGGTCCCTGTCGCCGGTGATTCTGGTGGAACAGGGCCGAGTCGCGGTGGCCGACGAGATCGGCGAGCTGCTGGGCGCGAAGATGGTGGTCATATTGATCGGCGAACGCCCCGGCTTGAGCTCGCCAGACAGCCTGGGGTTGTATTTCACCTATAATCCCAAAGTCGGACTGACAGATGCCTATCGCAACTGCATCTCGAATGTTCGGCTCGAAGGCTTGAGTTACGGCATGGCGGCACACCGTTTGCTGTATTTGATGCGCGAAGCCTGTCGGCGGCAGTTATCAGGGGTCAGTCTGAAGGACGAAGCCCAGGTTCAGACGCTGGAGTCGGACATTGGTGCAGATATGAAAGGTAATTTCCTACTGAGCCCGTCGGATACCTGAACCGTTTCCGCATTGCGTTTCTATTCAGGTTTCAGGCAGGATCGATGCACGGCCGCCAGGGTTTCCCGTCGCCGTCACCACGTAAGACAGCCACTTGAAGACGAGACCTACCATGCGGATTATTCAAGCGACCCTCGAACACCTCGACCTGCTGACCCCGTTGTTCGTCAAATATCGTGAGTTTTACGGTTCCCTGCCGTATCCGGACTCGTCCCGGGCGTTCCTCGAGAAACGCCTGCGGCGCAAGGAATCGGTGATCTACCTGGCCCTGGCCGATGACGACGACAAAAAACTGATGGGCTTTTGTCAGTTGTACCCCAGCTTTTCGTCTCTTTCGCTTAAACGCGTGTGGATCCTCAACGACATCTACGTCGCCGAAGACGCCCGCCGCCAGTTGGTGGCCGACAACCTGATCCGCACCGCGAAAAAAATGGCCAAGGAAACCAATGCCGTGCGCATGCGTGTTTCCACCAGCAGCAATAACGACGTCGCGCAGAAAACCTACGAATCCATCGGGTTCAAGGAAGACACCGAGTTCAAGAACTACGTGTTGCCGATCAGTGAGGAGCTGTAACACAGCTTGAAGCTGCGGGCTTTTGTGGTGAGGGGGCTTGTCGGAACGCCGCATCGCCCCGTTCGGCTGCGCAGCAGTCGCAAATTGCTGAATTCGGTATGCCTGAAGAAACGCGCCGTCTGGTTAGGGGTCGCTTCGCAACCCAACGGGGGCGAGCCCCCTCGCCACGAGGTAATGCGCAAGGGCAAAATACCTCTGATCGAGCCATCGACATTCCCCGCTACAAACTCGACGCGTTTTTCACTTGTCACCCCGTATAATGCCCATTCTTCCGGCTCGTAAGAAAAATCACACTTAGCTGTAGTCTTACGCGAAGCCATCCGCACAGGCCTGCAGAGTCGGGCCATCACCACAGGTGCTTTCCATGGATTTCAACCCTATCGACCTTATCCTGCATCTCGATGTTTACCTCGACTTGCTGGTGACCAACTACGGGGCATGGATTTACGCCATTCTGTTTCTGGTGATCTTCTGCGAAACCGGTCTGGTGGTGATGCCATTCCTGCCAGGCGATTCTCTGCTTTTCATTGCGGGCGCCGTGGCGGCCGGTGGCGGCATGGACCCGGTGCTGCTGGGCGGTCTGCTGATGCTGGCGGCGATTCTCGGCGATAGCACCAACTACCTGATTGGCCGAACCGTTGGCGAACGGCTGTTCAGCAACCCGAACTCGAAAATTTTCCGCCGCGACTACCTGCAACAAACCCATGACTTCTACGACAAACACGGCGGCAAGACCGTGACCCTGGCGCGCTTCCTGCCAATCATCCGCACCTTTGCCCCGTTCGTCGCCGGCGTTGGCAAAATGCCTTATCCGCGTTTCTTTGCCTTCAGCATCCTCGGCACCATTCTCTGGGTGGGCGGTCTGGTCACCCTCGGCTATTTCTTCGGTAACGTACCGTTCATCAAGCAGAACCTGTCGCTGCTAGTGCTGGGCATCATCATCCTGTCGCTGCTACCGATGATCATCGGCGTGATCCGCAGCCGCCTCGGTCATGCCGCGTCCAAAGCCGAACCCCGCTGACTCACGATGTGGTCCCTTAGCGCCTGGCGACGCCAGCGCACCCTGGCCAGGCATCCGATTGCCGACGACATGTGGCAACGGGTGCGCCATCACCTGAGCTTTCTCGATGGCCTCAGCGCAGCCGAAGACCAGTGGCTGCGCAAAGCCTGCGTGCTGTTCCTGCAAGACAAGCACCTGACCGCCCTGCCCGGCGTCGAGCTTCACCAGGAACAACGCCTGCTACTCGCCGCCCAGGCCCAATTGCCGCTGCTGCATCTGGGCGATCTGAACTGGTATCAGGGCTTTCACGAAATCATCCTCTACCCCGACGATTTCCTCAGCCCCCAGCGCCATCGCGATGCCAGCGGCGTTGAACACGAATGGGACGGCGAACACAGCGGCGAAGCGTGGCAGCAAGGCCCGATCATCCTCGCCTGGCCCGGCGTAATGGCCAGCGGTGGCTGGGAAGGCTACAACCTGGTCATCCACGAACTCGCGCACAAACTCGACATGCTCAACGGCGACGCCAATGGCCTGCCACCGCTGCATGCCGATATGCGCGTCAGCGACTGGGCCAAGGTCATGCAAGAAGCCTATGACGACCTCGACCGGCAACTGGACCGCAACCCTGACGCGCAGACCGCCATCGACCCGTACGCAGCGGAAAACCCCGCCGAGTTCTTCGCGGTCACCAGCGAATACTTCTTTAGCGCCCCGGATTTGCTGCACAAGGCTTATCCACAGGTCTATGAGCAGCTGAAGCTGTTTTATCGTCAGGATCCTTTGAGCAGGTTGCGGCAACTTCAGGCCGAAGATCCGGTCTATCAGGCACACGACTAAGGTCTACACGACCTCTGGTCCATAGCGTCGAAGGCGGAATATGCCTATAATCGCCGCCACTTTTTGGTCAATCCGGCCAAGTGTTTTTGGTCAACTAACGGGGGCACCGCCCAATGAGCTACAGCAAGATTCCGGCTGGCAAAGACCTGCCGAACGACATCTACGTCGCGATCGAGATCCCGGCCAACCACGCGCCGATCAAATACGAAATCGACAAAGACAGCGACTGCCTGTTCGTTGACCGTTTCATGGCCACCCCGATGTTCTACCCGGCCAACTACGGTTACATCCCGAACACCCTGGCCGACGACGGTGATCCCCTCGACGTGCTGGTCGTGACCCCTTACCCTGTTGCTCCAGGTTCGGTAATCCGCGCGCGTCCAGTCGGCATCCTGAACATGACCGACGACGGCGGCGGCGATGCCAAAGTGATCGCGGTTCCACACGACAAGCTGTCCCAGCTGTACGTCGATGTGAAGGAATACACCGATTTGCCTGCGCTGCTGATTCAGCAGATCGAGCACTTCTTCGCGAACTACAAAGATCTCGAAAAAGGCAAATGGGTGAAGATCGAAGGCTGGGCCGGCGCAGATGCCGCCCGCGACGCGATCACCAAGTCGGTTGCTGCCTATAAAGGCTGAGAAGCCGCAGTAAGCTTCTAGCTGCGACGTTTGAAGAAGAACCCCGGTTGATCCGGGGTTTTTTGTGGGCGCTCCGCTCAGACACTCACCTTTAACGGTACGTGGAACGCTTATTGGCTCTGGTTTTTGCCTGTTTAAATTCCACTAAAAGCGTCTTACATCCAGTCTTAAATTTCCCTCGAAATTTGAACAGGTCGTTTATTCAAACCCCCATCCTGCGCCAGTAAACTCGTGTTTATGAAAAAGAACACTAGCGGCCCACGGTTTAAAGCGCTCCTTGAAGCAGCGAAAATCACAACCACAGGATTTGCCGCTTTCTTCGACACGGAAGCGCAAAATATCCATAACTGGTACACCCGCGGTGTGCCCGCCTACCGCATGGAAGAGGTCGCCAGACTACTGTCTGTAAACAGCGACTGGCTGAAAACCGGCGAAGGCCCGAAAGAGTCCTCTCGTCTGCGCGTACTCGACGAGGCCGGCAACACCTTCGACGCCCAAGCCATTCGCGGCATCTACACGGTGATCGAGCCCATCGACGTTGAGCTGCCCTTCTACAAAGAAACAGCCACCGCCCCGGGCTCCAACAAAACCCACGTCGTCAAAGACCCCAGCCAATCCATCCGCCTGCCCCGCAGCCATCTGGACTCCCTGGAAATCAACCACGCCGACGCTATTTGTACCCAAATGATCGGCAACAGCATGGGCGACAAGATAGAAGACGGTTCGACGCTTGCGATCGACCGCGGACTGAATCAGGTAATTGATGGGGAGATTTATGCGATCGAGCACGACGGGATGTTGCGAATCAAATACCTGCATCGGATGCCGGGGAATGCGTTGCGGTTGCGCAGCTATAACAAAGCCGAGTATCCAGACGAGATCTTCAGTGCCGAGCAGATCGACAAGCAAAACATCAGGGTATTGGGATGGGTTTTCTGGTGGTCGACGCTCAATAAACGCAGACCTTCCGTGCCCTTCCTGTAAGCACGCAACCCTGTGATCCACTGTGGCGAGGGGGCTTGTCGGAACGCTGCATCGCCCCGTTCGACTGCGCAGCAGTCGCAAACCATTCACTGTGGCAGACAGTCCATGGTTACCGGGTTTACGACTGCTTCGCAGCCGAACGCAGCCTTCGGCAGCTGCTACACAGCGCAATCCTTCTACCTCGCATACCAAGCTGGGAATTTCTCAAAAAAATCAGTATGCTGCGCCCCACATTTGCGCATCGACCCTTCTTCAGGCTCAGATCGCACCGACAAGGCAGATGACTTTCTCGCCAAGTCCCACAGCCGGACGCAAGATCCGGGTGTACGTTTTGAAGGCTGGCGCGGTTTACCAAAAATAAACCAAGCCAGTCCCCGAGAAGCCGGCCACAAGCCGGCTTTTTAATGTCTTTTTGAAAGCCACTCTCAGCTACTAAAACCCTCTGAAGCCTTGATAGATCAAGGGTTTCAGCCTATTTTCGTTCCTGTGACTTCCGTTTTGATCCGAGGCGTTCCACGCGTATGTGGGGGAACAAGTGGGGGAACAGAGGGCGAAAAAATGGGCAAGCTGACCGCAAATCAAGTCAAAAATTTGGTTGAGGCTGGAACGTACGAAGACGGTGACGGGCTTCGTCTTTTAGTGAAACCCTCAGGACGAAAAACCTGGGTGCTCCGCTTTCAATTGAATGGCAAACGCAGGGAGATGGGTCTGGGGAGCTACCCTCAGCTTGACCTGAAAAAAGCCCGCGCAGCCGCCTATGAAAATAAAATCCAGATCCTCAATGGCACTGATCCACTCGCGAAACGACAGGCTGAACAAGCCGCTCAGCGGGAAGCCACACGCCGGGAACTGGCGCAGCTGATTACCTTCGAGAAGCTGGCCGCTGACTACCGAGACGCCCATGGATCAAGCTGGTCGGAGAAATGGCGCAAGGGCTGGCTGAGGAAACTCGAGCTCTATGCTTTTCCTACTATAGGGAAGCTGTCGGCTGACCAGGTCGACACCAAGCATTTAATCAAAGTCTTGCAACCGCTCTGGTCAACCAAGACGCGGACGGCTGACGAAGTTCGTGGGCAAATCGAACAGATCCTGGATGCAGCTAGAGCCCAAGGACTTCGGACAGGCGAAAACCCGGCTCGTTGGCGCGGTCATCTGGAAAACCTCCTCAGCCGTCATGAGAAGAAGAAGGCACGAAAACGTGTCCATCATCCAGCACTTCGATGGCAAGACCTTCCTGAACTAATGCGGACGTTGAACAACAACCCCAGCCACGTCTCCGTCGCAACTCAGCTACTGATCCTTACTGGCGCCCGCTCACATATGATTCGGCTCGCACGCTGGGATGAGTTAGACCTGGAAGCTGGTCGCTGGTCTTTGCCAGCTGAACGCATGAAAACTCGCGAGCCTTTCGCGATCCCGCTAGCCCCCGAAGCCGTCTCTCTTCTGAAAAACCTTTCCAAGTTCGGCACCGAGAGCCCGTACGTGTTTCCAGGGCGCGGTCGAAGCGGTGTTATGCATGCCAACGGCATTCGTAATCTACTTCATGAGCTAGGCTATGAGCACATCACCCGTCATGGCTTTCGCTCGACCTTTCGGGATTGGGCTGGTGAAAAGACCCACTTCCCTAGAGAAATCTGCGAGTTGGCCTTGGCCCATGATGAGCGCGGCGAAACTGAGAGCGCCTATTCCCGATCTGACTTTTTTGATAAGCGCCGCGAGTTGATGGATGCCTGGGCTGTATATGCCAGCTCCGCTCCAGTTCGCCCGCCGCAAACTGAAAAGGCCGACAACAACTCGTGAGATACCTGAGAGGTGACTACAGTAGAAGCAATAGTCTTCGCGAGCTATGCGGGTGACATGGGTTAATTCTTGGGGTGCCGAGTGCAGAGCAAACCAATTAAGGGTTGGTAAGTATCACATCGACGTTCTTCACCCAAGACCAAGTCCGGATGAACCTAATGCCTAGAGCGACGGACGGCTGAGCACTCCCCGAGACACGCCTTGACTTGTGCATTTCGCGCGAAGAGGATGGCAAAGGGCCACGAAGACAGGTGCCAGGCAACCAGCAAGACATCTGACGCCCAAATGCGTCTGAAACGGTAAGCGAAAGGATTTGCGTTATGACCGCATACACCACAACTACAAATCCATTGAAAGCTTGGTTGAGCGAGTTTTTGCTCAATCGCGAGCTATTCAAAGGCCCTAGCGGAAAGCCTCTTTACAGCTACCAACTCTCAGAACATGAATACGGATCGCTACGAAATTTGCTTCGCCAGAACCTCTGTCGAGCTAACAATTCACTCCATGCTCTACATTTGGGAGGCTGTTTTTGCCTGTTCGTCAGTGAGCAGTACCGTAGAAACTACAACAGCTCATGGTCGTGGTCCGGTGCAGAAGCCGAACTTTCTGTCTCGCTTTCGCAAGCCCAGCATTCAGACCTAACCAGCAAGGGGCTGGAGTACTGGAAGCGCCCCATTCGCTACCGTGAAAACGGCCGAGACTGGCTGGGCTCCCTCTTTGCTGAAGGAGGATTACCGTGGCCACTGGTTCAAAAGGATTCGCACGGCTTCGGTAAAGCCGTAAGGCGCGGAATTAAAAACTTCTTTAGCACCGAAGGCAATCGCCGTACCACTGCCGACCTCATAGCTGACCATGAAGACGAGCTACCCTCTTCGTTTCGTAACCTGGAAACCCGTCAGCTACTGGCCGGCATCGTTCAGCAGTTGATGTATCTGGCCGAGCAATATCCACTGAAGGGCCATAAAGATCCCGCTGCCTACCTGGATAAAGTAGCCCCTGAGTGGACGGGAGCTTTTCCGATTCCTCTCGACGAAACTAATGCCAGAGGTCTGATTAACGACTGGCTGCGTGACGCTGAGCAAGTGCGTCTAGGTAGAAAAGAAGTTCTCGAGCGCGCTAGGGCCTTCACCTGTGAACATTTCCTGCAAGGAGTGCTTCCAGAATGGAAGATTCGAACAGAGTTGACTCTGCCAATTGAGAAAACCTTCACCGTCGACGCCGAGCAGCTAGGCAGTACACGCCTGGAATTGGCTTATTACGAGGGTGAACACATACTCGCTCGCGGCGCGGCCGTGTATGGCCAGCTGGCTGGCGACAAACTGACAGTTCGCTTTTCAAGCCCACAGGTCACACTGGAACGACGTCGACTGAACGAGCAAGTGACACTGCGCTTGCTCGACAATGGACGTATGGTTCAGTGCTTTCATTTTGACGGCAGTGGTTTAGATTCCCAGGAAACACCGCTGGTTTTTGAGCAGCGATCGGATCGCTGGCAATTAGCTGGAACTTCTTCTTGCTGCGTGGCGGGAAACCTGGCCCGGCTTCGCCTCCCAGTTGGTTTTAAAATTTCATCTGAAGGCGCTGCTCCCGAGTTACTGACTAAAGACAGCGAGGGCGGTCAGTGGCTAGATACCTTGGCCGATTTATCTCTGCTGAATGGCACAGATCATTATCGGATCGAGCTTAATCAAGCGCGGAGCGATCAAAACAGACCAACACTTGCTGGTGCTCAAGGGCTCTACGACAGCAATCCCAGCGTCACATATCTGGGTTGGCCACGGCTTGTGCTGCCCGATGGCTATGCATTTGCTGTGGATGAGATTCAAGAGTTTGCCAATGGGCAGCCACTGGATAGCCTTCGTCGTGTCGGCCTCACCGGTGTGGTGCGCTACACCCTGAAGAGTCGTTCTGGAAAAACGCTTTTACAACGTCGTTTCGCGGTATTGCCTAAAGATTTTAGCCTCTCACTCTTTCCAGCGGCCAACGAAAAGTCGGCCCGATTGCAGATCAAAGGCGCCCTACAGCTCGATTTAAAGGTTGGCAGCGATATGTTGACGGCCAAGCGATTGGACTCAGAGCAATGCGCCACATTCAGTCTTCACCATCTAGGTGAAACACCTCCGGCCAGCTTTACGTTGGAGATCGACCGAATAGGCGGCAACCAGCCCCTACAAATTCGACTGCCTTATCCTTACCAAGGGGCGCGACTCATAGCACCCGACGAAACCCCTTCGCGAGTACGCGAACTCACGCTGAACCAGTTAATCGGGCATCGCATCACATTAACGTCAGGGCTAATGCAGGGCCAAAGCTTCCATATGCAAATGGAGTTAATTTGCGAGGCTACGCCGCACCCCAAGCGACACTACGAAATCAAGGTAGGTTCTATCCCAACGTTGCTGAATTTATTCAGCTACCAAAGCGACATGCAGCAAATGCTAGGTGCCGTTGATGAGCAGGATGCATTCATCAAGCTCACGCTGGAAACAGAGCAGCGTCTTCTTAGCCTAAGTATTCGACGCTACAACGGGCGCCTTCAATGGGAGAGTCGAGACACGCTTACGATCTGCGAGATGAGCACAGATACTATTTTGGACGGCGCCCAAGTCGAAGCGATGCTTCTTTCTGATCCAAAACAATCGCCAATCCATCTTGGTGAACGTAAGAGTCAAAACGTGGGAACAGGACAGTTCGATATACCGAACACTATGCATCGCAAAGGGCCGTGGCTGATCTATCCGGCCAAGGACTGCAAAACTCAGTTCCGTCCTGCCCTCTTCCTTTCCGACGCCACCATCACAGACGGGGCGACAGAGATTCTCTCACTGCATAGGGCCACGCAGGTTTTTCACCCGAAAACAAATTCCACCGCAATCAGCCAACAAATTGCCGCTATGGCGAAAGAGTTTGGTCACAGCGGCTGGCAATACCTGGCGGACTTGAAGCAACACTACGCGCACCTACCCTTGTCTTCTTTTGAAAGCTGGAGAGCGCTGTCAAGAAATCCGGAAGCTTTGGCCTTTGCTGTTCTTCGTCTTGAGATGGATGAAGTATTTTGCGGCCGAATTCGCGACGAATTAGCCGTTATCTGGGAGGCGATTCCTCTGCCTGTGTGGGCAGAGGCTCATGTGCAGTTTCTGGAAGGATTGGTGGCCACTGGCTTCCCGGAAATTCTCATTAAGAACCTGGAGGCGAATCGCGCCGCGGTATTGCGTCTGGTGGTTTCGGGCTTCGATTACCTGGGCGACTATCTGCGCACCGGTAACAAAAGCAGCCTGACGAAAATCCCGCCTCAATTGGTGGTACCGGGTTGGAACCAAGCATTACGCCAACAACACGCGTCCAACACTAAGTGGCCTACAGATCTCACTGCGGAGTTGACCAGCTGGGTTTTTCAGAATCCGATACCCGCCTTCTTGAGAGAAATCACACCCGTTGGTTTCACCAAGGCTGTTTCCTACTTACCAATTTTTTTGGCCTACGTGACTGCCGGAAAGGCAACGCTAAACGATTTGCCTGTGCCTATGGCGTATCTGAAATTCGCAATTCGTCTTGTCTCTGATTTCGACCGTCAGGGCTGGTTCGCGCCGACTCATGCTCTGATGGTCTCCTATTTGCTGGCCTCTGAAGACGGGGCATAAGGAGTTTCAATGCGTTTTTTCAGGGATTTGATCGAGCAAAGTCTTAACCGCACGAGGGAAGCGACTCTGGGGGTCTTGGGCGTCAACGACTCAGGGCTTCGTCGTCATTTAAGCGAAAAAATGGTAGATGAGCTGGGGGCCGACGGCTGCTTCCTAGCGCCCCCTGTTTTCGAGCACACGTTTGGTTGGAAAGAGTCAAAAGAACGCCTCCAAGATTTAGAGGGCTCGTTGCTCTCTAAAAGCCTGCTTAATACGCTACAAAATGCACACGCCTATATTTTTCCAAAAGACGCCCATCCATATACGCACCAGCTTCACGCGTGGCGTACTTTACTCTGCGAGGAGCCTCGCTCTGCCATAATCACCAGCGGTACCGGCTCGGGTAAAACTGAGTGTTTTATGGTGCCAATCCTCGAGGATCTAATCCGTGAGCGTGATCTGAAACAGACGCCCTTGGTCGGAGTGAGAGCGCTGTTCCTCTATCCTCTCAACGCCCTAATCAACTCTCAACAGGAGCGTTTGGACGCATGGACGCGCGCATACGGCAAAGATATTCGGTTTTGCTTATACAACGGTAAAACTGAAGAGCGCGAAGGTGTAGTTCGCAAGATTCAAGTACTGAAACAAAATCAAGTTTTGTCACGGGAACTCTTGCGTAAAGAGCCTGCGCCAATACTGATGACCAACGCAACAATGCTCGAATACATGCTGGTCCGCCAGGTAGACAATCCGATTCTAGAAATTTCAAAACAACAGCAGTCTCTGCGCTGGATAGTCCTTGATGAGGCGCACACTTACGTTGGCTCCCAAGCAGCAGAAATGTCCCTACTACTGCGTCGAGTTGTCCAGGCCTTCGGTAAAACTCCAGAGCAAATTCGCTTTATTGCAACATCAGCCACCATAGCGGGTGTGGACGCCGAAGATAGTTTGAAACGTTATCTTGCGGATCTGGCGGGGGTGAGGCTTCAGCAGGTGGAAGTAATCGGCGGATCCCGTGTTTGGCCTGATCTCCTGTTTGACTCTGAAGAACAAGACATTCCGCTCGAGGAGGTTCAATCCATCGAGCCCCAGCACGAGGTATCGTCGACCCGATTCGATGCCCTTGGTCAAAGCTCAATTGCCAGATCATTAAGACATACCGTTGTTAACTCGGCTAAACCGCTCGATCTAGATGACTTGCTTGTGGCGCTCGATTCGAAGCTACAACCTGGAAGTAGACTAAAACAGCAACGGGAAGTATTAGGCTGGCTTGATGTGTTGACTGGCACGCGGCTCAAAAAAGACGATCCTCCCTTCCTAAAGCTACGCACGCACCTTTTCCAACGAATGCTTCATGGCCTTTGGTCCTGCGTTGATGTGAATTGCAGTGCCAAATCCGCGCATCTGAAAGATTGGCCGTTCGGTAACGTTTACGTGAATCAGCGCGCAGTCTGCGAATGCAAAGCGCCTGTTTACGAGCTGGGCTTTTGCGATGACTGTAAAACCCCGCATTTGATTGCGGAGGATCGAAGCGGCGTACTTCATCAGCTAAGCCCATACGCAGGTGATGAGTTTTCTCTCAGCTACGAGAACGGAGAAGAAGAGGCATCGTCTGGAGGTGAAGTTACCGGTCCCTCCAATAGGACGCCAGTGCAACGCCTTGTGATTGCTGGTTTGCAGGTGGCACAAGAGCCTTTCCTTACCGTCAGTCTCGATCTCGACACGCACGGTATATGCGCCACTAACGCAAAACGCCCTATCAACATTGTCATAGCGGAAGACAAAGAAGCCTGCTGTAGCCACTGTGACCACTATTTGCCAAACGGCAAAAGCTTTCTGAGAAAGGCCTATCTGGGCGCGCCCTTCTACGTCGCGAATGCCGTCCCGACAGTCTTGGAGTTCTGCCCGGATGCGGACAAAGATGATAGCAACGGACGCTCCCCAGAAGAGCTACCCGGCCGCGGCCGCAAGCTGATTACCTTTACCGACAGCCGTCAGGGCACTGCCCGCATGGCGGTACGAATGCAACAAGAGGCCGAGCGTTCGCGACTGCGTGGTTTGGTGTTTGAGACGTTACGAAATGCCCAGGCTAAGGCTGATGCCGAACCTAAAGATGTTCCCACTGGTGATTTCACGGAGCTGATGGTTCAAGCGGAAGGTTTGGAAAAATTGGGGATGGGTGTAATGGCCGCAGAACTTCGTAGACAAGCGAATGCATTACGCTCCGGCGGCTCCCCACAAAAGCGAGTCGCCAGTGTCGACTGGGGGGACATGGTTCAGGAGTTAGCTGCGTCTAAAGATGTTGAACAGTCAATCCTGCGTTATAACCGCTACGCCAATCCCGTTCTTTTTGACGGAAGCCAAGGTGGTGCAACCATGGCTCGCTTGCTCTTAGCTCGGGAATTTGCTCGACGCCCGTATCCGTCCGGCCAAGTCATCTACCCACCCCTGCAAAGCCAAGACATGGTGTGCACTTAAATTTAAGTGGGCACCAGTTCTAGCCTTTTAAGCGGGTATTTCATGCAACCACAACGCCGTTCCTACTCCAGATCCTTCAAAGTCCAAGTCATTCAAGAGTGCGCCCAGCCCGGCGCCTCGATTGCCAGCGTCGCGCTGAGCCATAGCCTCAACGCGAACCTTGTCCACAAATGGATTCGGGTGCAAACGCAAAAAAACACGGAGCTGCAACCTGCTTTTATTCCGTTACCCATGCAGCTAGCCGGAGCAAATTCGCAAGCTGCATCATCGAATATCTGCGTTGAAATCCCACACCCGCGTGGCACTGTCAAAGTGAACTGGCCGACCGAAAGCGCGGCTGCCTGCGCGACCTTTCTTCGAGACCTGTTGCGATGATCCGCATCGACTCCATCTGGCTCGCCACCGAGCCCATGGACATGCGCGCCGGCACCGAAACCGCTCTGGCGCGTGTGGTCGCCGTGTTCGGTGCGGCGCAGCCGCACTGTGCTTATTTGTTTGCCAACCGCCGCGCCAATCGCATGAAAGTGCTGGTGCACGACGGGTTAGGTATCTGGCTGGCGGCGCGCCGCCTGCATCAAGGCAAGTTCTTCTGGCCGGGTTCTAGACACGGCTCTCAGATGGAATTAGGTGCCGAACAACTGCATGCCCTGGTGCTGGGTTTGCCTTGGCAAAGAGTTGGGCCAGGCAGCGCGATTTCCATCATATAACGCCTGCCACGACCAGCCAGGCCGTGCAATTGTCCGATGAGCCTATCGTCGCTTTTAGGCTGTTCTGGCAAAATCGGCGGCATGACTTCGCTTCCTAATCTCGACCACTTAACCCCTGAACAACTGCGCGCTCTGGCGGCGCAGTTGATGCAGCGTGTCGAGAATCTCGATCAGAAAGTCGAGACGATGGGTAAGCAAATCCATCATCACAAAACGGTCAACGAGAAACTGGCCCACGAGATCGCGCAGCTCAAGCGCTTCAAGTTTGCCAAGCGCAGCGAGCAACTGAGCCCGGATCAGGCCAGCCTGCTTGATGACCTGATCGATACTGACATCGCAGCCATCGAAGCCGAACTTGAAGCGCTGCAACCCGCTCCCGTTTCGACCGAGGCTCGGCAAAAACCTAAACGTACCGCCTTGCCGCCGCAGTTTCCGCGCACCCTGATCCATCACGAACCCGACAACAGCCACTGCCAGTGCGGCTGCGCCCTCAAGCGTATCGGCGAGGATGTCAGCGAGAAACTCGACTACACGCCGGGCGTGTTCACCGTCGAGCGTCATATCCGTGGCAAGTGGGTCTGCGGTCAGTGCGAAACGCTGATCCAGGCACCGGTTCCGGCGCAGGTCATCGACAAAGGTATCCCAACCGCCGGCCTGCTGGCCCATGTCATGATCGCGAAGTTCGCCGACCATTTACCGCTCTATCGTCAGGAGTCGATTTTTGGTCGGGCCGGTTTGGCCATCGCCCGCTCGACCCTGGCGCAATGGGTCGGCAACTGTGGTGTGCAGTTGCAGCCGCTGGTCGATGCCCTGCGCGATGCTGTTCTCGAACATGGCGTAATCCACGCCGATGAAACGCCGGTGCAGATGCTTACGCCGGGCGCAAAGAAAACCCATCGCGCCTATGTCTGGGCCTACGCCACCAGCCAGTTCTCGGACTTGGCGGCGGTCGTTTACGACTTCAGCCCCAGCCGCGCCGGAGAGCACGCACGTAACTTCCTGCAAGGCTGGAAGGGCAAGCTGGTTTGCGACGATTTTGGTGGCTACAAGGCCAGCTTTGAACTCGGCGTCACCGAGATCGGCTGCATGGCCCATGCGCGCCGCAAGTTCTTCGAATTGCACGCCACCAACAAGAGCCAGCTCGCCGAACAGGCCTTGCGCTACATCCAGTTGCTTTACGAAATCGAGAGCGAAGTCCGCGACCTTGAACCGGATTTACGCCGCCTAATACGGCAAGAAAAAGCGGTACCGGTGATGGATGCTCTGCATGCCTGGATGATCGCCCAGCGCCAGATCGTGCACGACGGCTCGGCGATAAGCAAAGCTCTGGATTACAGCCTCAAACGCTGGACGGCGCTGTCGCGCTATCTCGATAACGGGGCCGTACCCATTGACAATAATTGGTGCGAGAACCAAATCCGACCGTGGGCGTTGGGTCGCAAAAATTGGCTCTTTGCAGGATCACTGCGCAGCGGTAAACGCGCGGCGGCGATCATGAGTTTGATCCAGTCGGCGCGGCTCAACGGGCATGATCCGTATGCTTATTTGAAGGACGTCCTCACGCGCCTGCCGACGCAGCGGGCGAGTGATATTGCGGAGCTGCTGCCGCATAGGTGGCAACCGGTTTAGTTACGCAAGACGGGATGCCCGGACGCATACCGACGCCCAAAAAATCAAAACAGTACAGAAACTCTAGGCCTGGTCAAAGTTACCTACCGAGGTCTGAAAGAGATTACCTCTACCCCCCCGATGTGGACTGCCACTAGAGGGGTACCTGCAACCGGACCGTTTTCGGGCAGTGAAACCAGCTTGACTCTGGAGGACTGGCACGACTTTCTTAAGGTTGCACTTGATTTTTACGTGCGCGAGAACACCTTTATAAACATGGATCGTGACATGCAGTCCTGGATGGGCAGCAGATTTACTCCCAAATCGCTGTTTTCTCCAAAAAGCGAGATGGAAGAAAGCACAACGGTTAAGAAGTGGCCTCAAATTAAATCCGGCAATCCGCATCGGCTGGTAAAGCTGCTTGAGCAGGCAATCGGATTGAATCGAACAATCAATACGGATGCGGACAAAATCAACACCTGGTTAGAAGCTGCATGGGTCGCCCTTACGCATGCGCACATCCTCGAGTCCGCCGACCCAGGTCATCGCCTAAAGCTAGAAACCCTAAGTTTTTCGCTACCTGAAGAGGGTTGGGTCTGCCCCATAACACACCGCATTTTCGATTCGACGTTTCGTGGACTGACCCCCTATCTGCCGATGAAACTGCGCCCGCAGGACTACCGCTGTCAGAAGATTCAACTTGCCTCACTGGCCACTCTCCAAATAGACGGTAGCCCCGTGGCTAAACAGTTACAGATTCGCGAGCAAGTTTTACAAGACCCGGTCATTCAGCACCTACGATCGGAGAATCTTTGGAGCGATATAAGCGACCGTACTGTGGAAGGCGGATTCTACTATCGAACCGCAGAGCATTCGGCTCAGCAGTCAGCCCAAAGACTCGATGATTATGTGGAGCTTTTTAAAAAGGGCGATGTCAACGTACTCAACTGCTCCACGACCATGGAAATGGGCGTTGATATCGGCGGTATTTCTGCCGTAGTAATGAACAATTTACCGCCGCACCCCGCCAATTATTTACAGCGCGCCGGACGTGCGGGGCGACGTAGTGAGGCCCGTGCCATTGCATATACCCTATGTAAAGCTGACCCTCATAATCAGCGCGCTTTTGCACAGCCTAAATGGCCGTTTGTCACAGCTATTCCAGCCCCCACCATCACACTGAGCTCTTCCCGCATTGTTCAAAGGCATGTGAACTCGCTGCTGTTGTCGATTTTTCTAAAGTCCAAAACCAATAGTGACGGAGACCGGACGAGGCTCACCCTCCAGTGGTTTTTTGGCAGCGACGACTCACCCTGCCAGCAATTCAAGGGTTGGCTGGCAAGCTGTCCGGAAGAGTTTTCAGATCCGATCAAACGTCTTGTCAGTGGGACCTGTCTAGACGGGCGCTTGATCAGCTCAATCTCCACTGAAACGCAGGAAGGCGTACGCAGCCTCGAAGAACGATGGCTCGAAGAGTCTCAAAAACTCAACTCCAAGCTACAAGCTGCAACAGATCAGCCTTACAGAAAAGCGCTGGAGCTAGAGAAAAAGCGTCACGAAGGTGAATACTTGCTGCGAGATCTAGCGGCCCGTGCATTCCTTCCCGGGTATGGATTCCCTACGGATGTAGTGACACTCAATACTTACAACATTGAGGACTTCAAGCATCAACGAAATCATCTTGAAAGTCGTGAAGACAGTATTTTCAACAACAAGGAGCTACCTTCTCGCGGCTTAAACATTGCAATTCGCGAATATGCACCAGGATCGCAAGTCGTAATCGATGGACGTGTCTATCGCTCTGCTGGGGTCAGCTTGCAGTGGCATGCGTCAGGCCAAGTGAACGAAGCGCAGAAATTTGATATCGCTTGGCGATGCTCAAACTGTGGTGCCACAGGTGTTATCGAAAACGCGTATGCCAATAGCTCTGAGCTGACGTGCTCACATTGCGCTCATGCAATTCAGCCCAACGGACGTCGAACAGTGCTCCGCCCTGGTGGCTTTGTAACGGACTTCTACGAAGCCACCACAAACGACATCACCTCACAGAAATTTATTAGGGTTGAGCGGCCTCGTATTCAACTGACTGGTGAGACGATTTCGCTGCCCGACAAACGTTGTGGCTTTGTCCGATTTGGCCACGAAGGCAGCGTGTTTCACCACTCCTCCGGCGAAAACGAGAAAGGTTATGCCGTGTGTTTGACCTGCGGACGCGCAGATTCAATGCTCGCATCAGGAGACATTCCTAGAAGCCTGCTTCCTGATCAACTCCACCGTCCTGTGGGAGGTATAACTGGCAGTCGTAAAGATTTCGACTGCCCAGGCTCAGCGGTTAAACCAAACCTTTTTCTCGGCTACCAAATTCGCACTGATGTAATGGAGCTTTATTTGAGAAGTCCTCAGACGGGTATGTGGCTCGGGGACAGCATTGCTGAACAAACCATAGGAACAACCCTTGCCGTAGCTATCCGCGACGTAATCGCCGAGCTGTTAGGTATCGCCAGTACCGAAATGGGGTTCGGTTTCCGCCTTGATCGCGATCTCGAAAGCGGACAAGGGCGAACCGTAATCCAACTTTTTGACGAGGTGAGCGGGGGCGCGGGGTTTGTAATGGCCGGCTTAGGTGACACCGCCGAGTTGTTGCGAAAAACATTAGGGAAACTGCACTGCCCTGTTAACTGTGAAAACGTCTGTTCACACTGCCTAGCAGGCCAAGACAGCCGAGTTGAGCGAGAGGAGCTAGACCGTGAACGCGCCATGGCGTGGCTGACGGAGTCTGGCCTAATCGAACACCTCGACCTGCCGAATGAGTTTGGGGATGTACTAGATGCCAGTTATTGTTCAACCGGTCCAATCCGCTATTTGAGTTCAGCGATCAATTCGGCAGACCGAAACGATGGCAGTACCTCCATTTTGCTGATAGTGAGAGGTGACGTAGAGGACTGGGACCTGGACCACCCCTACTTTCGCGAAAAGATCTTGACCTGGGCTATTGCTGACAAACTAAACGTGAAGCTGGCAATTCCTTCGGGTGCCGCCTTAAGCAAAGAAAAGAAAAACACCCTTTTTGACCTCGCTAATTTTGGCGTTGAGCTTGAGGAGATGGACGAATCTAGCTCTCGGAAAAAGCCATACTTGATAGCCCAAATTCGTTCCAGAACGGGCACCAAGAGTCTCTTCAGTAGCGATCCATCCACCGCGATTCCGGGAGCAGGCTGGCTGAACACCAGCGATGGAATAGTCTGGGCGGGCAGCAACCTCGAGCCTCCTTGCTTTGGCGAGTCGATTGAGACTCAGGGCTGGCAACAACGAGAGCAAGATGCACGGGTCATCGAAATCACAAGTGAACTCGATGGACCTATCAACAGCTTGAATAAGCGGCTCACAACTCTTATTGAGAATCACGCTCCCGAACTTGCCGACCTAATCGCCACCGACCAAGCGTCGGTCGTTAGCTATTCCGATCGCTATTTGAAGTCCCCATGGTCGTTGATGTTGCTAAGCGGCTTTCTCGCTTTCTTTAGAAACGAAAAGCTTGAGTCCCTCCGCATCCAGACCCTGGCACCAAGTGGAGATCAATTTAGTAGCCAAATTAGCCACGACTGGATGCACGCTAACGACCAAGACGCCCTCCTTAAGCTTTGGTTGGGCAGCCAGTTTTCAATATCGCCAGAGATTCAAATCAAAGATCGAAACAAAGACATTCAACATGGAAGGGTCATCACGGTAGATTGGGTATCTGGCAAACGTTGCAAAATCTTCCTAGATCAAGGAATGGGTTACTGGAGAGGCAAGATGCCTTATCGAGATCAGATGAGTTTTAACTTCCGCGCTGATCATGAGAACCAAGCGCTGCAAATGCTTGAAAAATACAAGTCTGCTCAGATGCACCCTGGCGGCGATTGGCCTACATACATGAGTGTGGTAGTTAGCTAACCAAAACACACGCAAAGGGCGTGCAACGTGCAGAGGAATGGCTGGAGGACCATGTGCACATTGGGAATGTCCTTCGCACAGAAACTGGGAGATTTCAGCTGTGCCCGGTGCGCAAGCACCGGGCACAGCTGAAAAGGCCAAAAAGCCGTAAACCTCCGCCTTCAACTGGCTGATATTTCGCTTCTGAGCCGAGGCACTCGATGGATGTGACTCATCCAACACTATCTTTAAGTCGACGTCCTCAGACATTGACGCTGGCGCGTGGCATGCGACCCGCTCAGGACGCCCGCCAGGAACAGCTCCATATCGAATGCCGTGCTCATGCTCGACCACCGATGTAAGCCGATACCACGTCGATACGGCCGTGCCCCAGCTCGTAGCTGATCTGTGCTCGGGCCGACTGATCACGGTGTCGGTAAAGTTGGTAGCAACGACCGCTATTGATGGGCGCGGAATGGTGAGTGATTTGCTCATAGCGTTCGCATGCATAGACCGCGCGCAACTCATGGAAGCCTTTGAGGTTGTGCTGATGGAGGATGCCCCGTGCGGGACGAACGATTTCCTGTAGGAAGTCGAGGTAACTTTCGTTCGGTGCAAGCAGGTTGTGGCTACCCTCGGGCGAGACTTGTTCGGCAAACCTCAGCGTCACGAATATGATCATCTACCGTAATCCAACGAGGAGCTGACGCGCCTGAGCGACCACCTTTGGTGCCCTCTTGGATGTTAATCCTCCCAAGATGCTCAGCTTCAGATTGCAGGCGCGGAAGGTCGGCCAAGATGGCCTCGCGTAAGCGCATGCCGGTGGCTCTCGCCAACTGAGCGATGGCCGCCGCGCGCGGCATTTGGTGTTTGCAGAGCGCGTCGACGATCTGATTCATGTGTTCGGGGTCTTGGCCTTGTGGCACTGAATGACGAACACTAGTGCGCCGCATTCCTAACGCCTTGCTCGGGCTCGGCACTTTCACATATTGATCACCGCGAAGCGCGGCCATGGTCCGGTTGACGCTGGACAACCGATTTTGCGCTGTGGCGATGGCGATAGCACCGTATTCAACTTGCTGGCGCAGATGCTCGGTGTAGTCCAGCAAGGTCTGCCGATCAATCTGTCGCGCATCGTTGACGCCTGGCCCATCCTCCGACCGACACCAGCGTACAAACGCCTGCCACCGATCACTATGTGCTTTGACCGTCCCGTAATGCCCACCGCCAAACAGATCTTTCAGCGCTTGCGGCCCCGCATAGCTCAATTGCCGGCCATAGCCAAAATTGCGCCCATCCCGTCTACCGACCAATGCCATGATCCAACTCCTCTCGAAGCCAAATCTTTTAAAACCTTCCTCACGTCATCCCGCCAAGAATGTTGAGTGTTATCAGGGATCAAGGCCCCTGCGACCTGTGAGGGTTGTCCACTAACGCGGGACTGGCGGCTCTTTACGACTGGGAGCTTGGGCATCTCATGACCTGGCCTCCTGAGCACCTCCGAAGAGGTGGGCGGGTGGAGGCTGCACTGGCTGACGAAACCGGTGCTGCGAGATCCTGAGTCAGGTGAAGGCAGTGAGGCGATGACCGGGGCATGCCTGACTGTCAGTCAGGTGCAGTCCATTCCTTGGACTGCGGCACCATCATCGGCATCGCTGTTGCCGGTGACTTCGGTGTTTGTCACGCCGATTGTCACGAGGGGAATTGCCGCAAAGCCTTGTACGAGTTGGGCTGCAGCAGCGGTAGGAGCGCCCGTCTCTTTCCGGGAGAAAGAGACGGGCGCAGGTTGGCGCAGTGAAATGGCCAAGCGGATAGGTTGCTGCAGGGCAGCTATGAAAGGGGATGAGTTGCCGCAGTAGGCATCCATCACATCGCTGTGACCGTGCGAGCCGCCGGACGCTAATCGCACTTTGGGAGAACCACCAGGTGTGGCGTAGCCTTGAAGGTTCTGGCTACCTGGGTTGCTGTCAACGACAGCGCTTTGCCCAATCTTTTCTACTCCTGTGGATAATTCGGGTCAAGGTTCGAATTTTCGGGAATTCTGCGGCTGTGGATGAAATTATCCACCGGTGGAAATCAGTGGTTTTCCACAGACAGTTTGCGTGGGCTTTAGATTTTTTAAATGAGGTCCATCCAAGCAGGGCGGCTTTGCAGCCCCGCTTGGATGGACCCGTGCTGAAGGGTGGACTGCTGTGATTTCAAAGGCTTATCCACGTTTTGATGCGCCACGGATATTTTTAGGGTGGTGATCGTCACCTCCCTGCCCCCAACCTATTGAGTGGAAATATCCAACTGAGGCCATCACCGCTCGCTGTCGTTGCAGCATAATGCGTCGAGCAATGCATCGCGCTCGTGAACCTCGCGAAAGATGAGACACAAAAAAAATCCGTGATCGATATGTGTATTAACCAAGCAAGCAACTCGGACAGTCTAAAAACCGCTGCATCTAACTGAGTAAGCCCCCCGGCTAGGTAGGCTCAGCAGAAGCTGAGTCTTCCCATACAGAAAAATCAAGCTGTGCAACGTGGATCCCGTTTTATCATCCTCAGCAGTTGCTCACGAATTTCTCTGCTGCTCGCAGCAAGATCCACCGTCGCAAAGCGGATGTAGTGTCTCTGTATGACAACACTTTCATCGACTGTTTCACCTATGGCAGGGTGCAACAGCAATCCGCTGGCGCTCTGTGCGAGGATGTCCGAGTCAGCGACCTGTGAGCGAAGGTACGCGTAAATCTGATAGAGGTAACCGCTACGCAGAGTCTCGTCTCGGTAATTACTTTTCGTGTAGATGGACGTGAACTTGGTATCGATCACCATCCGCTGCCCCAAATCCAAGTTTTCAAGAATCATATCAACGGTCATCTGCGGGAGGACCGAATTTAGACCAGGAGTACGATCGCTAGAAAACCATTTTAATTTTACACCAGGCCGTACGATCCACCCATCCGTCAGCGCCACACGATAAAAGCCTGCCACTGCCTTCTCAAACAGACGACGCACCCAGATCTCCTCCCGTTCAGGCTGCTGCATAAAATGCTTGCCCTCAGACTCATTGGGCAATGCCATGTCGTAGGCCAGTTTCGCAGCAGAAACCATCAGACGCTCCGCCGAATCGTGCGCGTCAAATCGATCAAGGTCGATCTGCGAGCGATTCACCCCCTGATCAGACACCCCCATCTCGGTCATGCGCTGCGCTAGTTGTCGACAGCGTCTGCCGACGGGGTGCTGGTATAGAAGCCTGGAGAGCTTCTCCAAGGCCACGCGCACGAAGCGATTACGCGAAGTGTCCAGTGTCAGCTCGTCAAACCGACAGGCTATCTGACCGCGCATCAGCAACTGCCTGCGCTCGGTGGTCAGAACGTCAATTCGTCCGCGAACTCGGTTGAGGGTTTTTTCTCTATGCTGATAACCAAGCCCTAGGTGCCGTCGCATACGAGCTTCGACGGCATTGACCAGGATCTCGCCAACCAAGCGAGGCAGCTCATCCGGCATGGTTTCACTCGCAGTCCTGGCTTGGCCGAGTGTCCGGTAAAGATCCGAGGCATACAGCATCAGAAGCCAAAGATTTCTGACGGGGATACGGCCGACAGTTCTCTCGAAGGCTTGCGGCGCGCCCCCCTGCGTCAAGTCAGTCATATCACCAACCCAACAAAAGATTTGCCACCGCCTCTTTTGCTCTGGCAGGTGTATCCGCCCAATATTCATCAAGCAACGGAGAGATTTCGGTTTCGACCACTCGAATGAACCAGTCTCGCGTGGTGCCCGCTTCAAGTAAATTGCTCGGCGTTACGTAGCTATGGCCGATCTGAAATTGCTGACCGAGCCTATCATCTTCTGCAATCTTGGCATTGAGCTGAGCCATTCGCTGTTCGATGTCCTGCGCCAGTCGTGCATCGACACCAGCCTGTTCGATCACCCACTTGCGCCATCGATTACCCAACCTCGGGGTCAACCCGATGAACGCGAATCTACGCCGCAGAGCCAAGTCGACCAGAGCCAGTGATCGATCCGCTATGTTCATGGTACCAATAACATGGAGGTTTTCAGGAATATGCACAGAGGTTCGATTGCCGTCGGAGTCTGGATAGCTCAACTCCAGCGCTTCGCTCGGAGTGCGTTTACCCGCCTCCAACAAAGTCAGAAGTTCACCAAATATTTGCGCCGGATTACCCCGATTAATCTCCTCAATAACGACTACAAAAGTCGAATCGGGAGTTTTCAGTGCGGCTTTGATTGCCTCCATGAAAACCCCTTCAGCCAAGGCAAGACCGCCCTGACCGTTAGGACGCCAACCTCTTACGAAGTCTTCATAGGACAGGTTCGGATGGAACTGCACCGAGCGGATTTTCTTGATGTCTCGTGAGCCAATCAATGCGAAAGCCAGCCGCTTGGCCAGCCACGTCTTGCCTGTACCGGGCGGGCCTTGAAGAATGAGATTCTTCTTCTCACGCAAACGAACAAGCATGCTTTCCAGCTCGACGTACTCTAAGAAGCAACCTTCTATGAGTATGTCGTCCAAGGTATAGGCCGGTATAGCCGAATAGACGACGATCGTTTCTTCGACACCACCTACCTCCAACGCTTCGTCCGCGCTTAATTCTTCTTGGAGCTCTTCGTCGTTATCCAGAATTACTTCAGGCTCAAAGCTCCACGCTTGAAGTGACAACTCGGGGAAGGAGTGGGCAGGATATGAGGGCTCCTGAAATCGAGGTTCAAGGATATCTGTCACCTGGAGGTAATCCAAAGCGTTACAACGTTTACTCGGACCATTCGTATTGATAGCAATGGCCAGCGTGTTCCTGATGAACTTCCTGGAGAGCTCATCGAGACTGAGTAGGGCCCAGGGCCTGGCCCAGTAAAGTCCCATCGTCAGGTTCCAGGCGACACCCAGACGCCCATTGCTGTTCTCGAAGGCTTTAGCAAAAGCCGCTCGCGCCACCTCGCCCTGATCTCCTTCACTGTCGGCGTAGACGACTGCAGCCGCAAAAGTATCCCATAGGGAATCGACATGATCAGCATCGCGTTTATTCTCCGGAGGGAAGAACCAGGACTTCAAGTTGTGCAGCACCGGCACACCTTCAAAGGATTTGGGCACCGACTGATCTACACCCAGAAATTTCGCTATCTCAGCCGCGATGGTTTGACGGTTTATCTCCGTGGTTTGCCGGTTGAACGCCCCCATTACGGTGAACGGACAAATATCCCGTACAAAGCCGCGCTCTCCATTTGGATAGGTATCAGCGTGAAGGTAACCAAGTGCTGCCACTCGGGTTGATATCTCCTGCAGTCCTGCCACCAAGGCTTTTCGGTTGTGTCGGTACTCAAGCAGTCCATCTGCAATAGCCATGTAGAAACGGGTCCAGGCAAACTTTTCGAGACCTGCCCCTTGGCTTCCGAAGCGCGCTCTCCAATATGGGGCGTTGCAAAAACGCTGAATGTCTTGAGGTGCATCGTCGAACGTTAGGGCAATCAGCCCATCGTTCTTCCAGTCGCCAGGCACTACACGCCAGATGGTGCCCCGATGGGTGTAAAAAAACCATTTACGTCCCGGCTGAAGCGGCGTCCAACTAACACTGACTTGCTTACCGTCATTGCGATTTTCGGTGATGACACCGATCGCCTTGATCGCCATAACCGAAACTCGATTACCTCGATTATCGAACGGCAGGTCGTGTAACTGGGTATAGGACGATTTGATTGCAATGCGCTCGCCGACTTGCATGCTCCGGACAAGGTCCAGGTGCTTGTCGTTGTAGCCATTTTCCCAGATCCCTTCACTCAGAAATCGTTGCGTCTGGTCATCCGTTTTTCCATAGGCTGCACCGACGAACCAAACGGGCTGAGCAGAGGTTCCTTTGGATGTATTAGTCATGTAAATCCCTTTAATCGCTGCGAGGGAGCTGATGCCACCGAGGTGTTGACAATTGTGGCTGAGTATCCCTCGACGGGTAGCAAAATGGCAGTATCGACTCAGTTTTTTGAAGACGCATCAGGAAAGTTCGATCACTCAATTCGAACAACAAAAAAATCAGGAAACCCGGTTCAAAAAAAGCCGGTCTTTGCCGGAGAAAAATCAGGGAAAAACGCCAAAAAATGGGGGAACAAATGGGGGAGCAGAAGGATTTATAAAAACCATAACTTATTATTTTTCAAATACCTACATCGATAAAAAGCTAACCACAAGCCGGCTTTTTAATGCCTGAAAATCAATCCTGAATACACTTTGACCGCATTGAACTGCAGCCAACCCATGCTGTGCGATTCGATCGCAGCCGCACGTGAGGCCACATGCTGTCCGACAACTGGACGGTGAGCCGAATAGGCGTCATATTCGGCTCACTATATGAGCCGAATAGCATTTTTAATCGGCTCACTCATTCCAAGAGTACCGACTCCATGGCACCTCACTGGATCTGGCAGCAGCCTGATTGGCCGAATTTCCAATGGCAAGCCGAGCGCTTGGCGCCACTTCTGCGCGACTGCGTTCAGGCGCAGGGTCGGTTGATGGGGATGGCCAGTTCGGTAGGCAGTTCGTTGAGCGCGCAAAACGAACTGGATGCGTTGTTGCAGAACATCGTGACCTCGTCCGCTATCGAGGGTGAACAGCTGAATGTTGGCTCCGTACGCTCTTCTCTGGCGCGACGGTTGGGGTTGGACCTGGTCGATGGCGATAAGGTGAGCCAGCGCAGTGAGGGCCTTGCGCAATTGATGCTCGACGCGACCCGGCATTTCGCTGAACCACTGACATTGGTGCGATTGCTGGATTGGCATAAATGGCTGTTTCCTGAGCAAGACACTGATTTCGCCGCCCGGTCGATCCGTGTCGGTGCCCTGCGCGGCGACGAGCCCATGCAAGTGGTTTCAGGGCGACTCGACAGGCCGACCGTTCACTTCGAAGCGCCACCTCGCCTTGGTCTTGAACGACAACTCGATACCTTCCTGACCTGGTTTGAAGCCAGCCGAAATCAGGTCGGCCTCGACCCTTTGCTGCGGGCCGGCGTCGCGCATTTCTGGTTCGTGACGTTGCATCCTTTCGACGATGGCAACGGTCGCCTGACGCGAACGATCACTGATCTGGCCCTGGCTCAGGGTGAGGTTCAGGCCATCCGTTTCTACGCCATGTCGGCGAGTATTCTGGATGATCGTTCAGGCTATTACCGAGTGCTGGAAACCAGCCAGAAAGCCACGCTGGATATCACCGAGTGGCTGGAGTGGTTCCTGCAAACCTTGTTGCGCAGTTTGCAGCAAGCCATGACGCGGATCGAGTCGGTACTGGGCAAGGCGCGTTTCTGGCAGGCGCATCGGGAATCTGAACTGTCGGCCGAGCAGTCCAAAGTACTGAATCGCTTGCTCGATGGCGGGGAACGAGGTTTCGATAATGGCATCAGCGCCGCTCAATACCAGGCAGTGGCAAAGGTTTCCAAAGCCACCGCAACCCGTCATCTGGCCGAACTGCTGGAGAAGGGCTGCCTGAAACGCCTGCCCGGCGGCGGGCGCAGTACTCGATATCAAATCAGCTATCCCGATGACTCAACACATTAATCATGATCGACACTGCGCTGCCCTAATGCCGGCGAGTTAAGCCGTAATGCGATCTGTAGCAGCTGGCGAAGCCTGCGTTCGGCTGCGTAGCAGTCGTGAATCCGGCTAATGCCGTATGCCTGACGTACCGCAATCTCTGATTTTACGACTGCTTCGCAGCCGAACGCAGCCTTCGGCAGCTGCTACAAGGAGTGCGTCGCTGCTGAAATGGTTTAACTTGCCGGCTTTAGGACAAGCCCCCTCACCACAACGGTCGCATTGACGCCCAAAACGCGTTGGCCAAAACACCCCGCTCATTTGCCCATAACCCCTATGTCTGCTAGTGTCGCGCCGGTTTAACGTCAACCGGAAATAGCCGCCATGGCCCGCAAAAAAGCTGCACTGGATTTCGAACAATCTCTCGCTGACCTGCAAACGCTGGTGGAGCGTCTGGAGAACGGCGAATTGTCGCTGGAAGACTCGCTGACCGCTTTCGAGCAAGGCATCGGTCTGACCCGCGATTGCCAGGCGGCGCTGGCTCAGGCCGAGCAGAAGGTTCAAGTGCTGCTCGAGCGTGATGGTGAGCTGGCCGAGGAACCCTTCGACGCGGATCAGCCAGAATGATTGCGGCGTATTCGGCGACCAGCCAGGCTCGCGTCAATGCTGCACTGGAAACCCTGTTCAGCCCTCCGAGCCCTGAACTCGCCCGCCTCTACGAAGCCATGCGCTACAGCGTGATGAACGGCGGCAAGCGTGTGCGCCCGTTGCTGGCTTATGCCGCATGTGAAGCGCTGGGCGGCAAGGCCGAGCAAGCCAACGGCGCGGCCTGTGCGGTGGAGCTGATCCACGCCTATTCGCTGGTGCACGATGATTTGCCGGCCATGGACGACGACGATCTGCGTCGCGGCCAGCCGACTACGCATAAAAAATTCGATGAAGCCTGTGCAATCCTCGCCGGTGACGGTTTGCAGAGCCTGGCCTTCAGCGCCCTGCTCGACCCGCGCCTGAGCAGTTGCGACGCCGACACCCGTCTGCAGATGGTCAGCGCCCTGGCGTTGGCGGCAGGCCCGGCGGGCATGGTCGGCGGGCAAGCCATCGATCTCGGCTCAGTGGGCCTGAAGCTCGATCAAAAAGCCCTTGAATACATGCATCGGCACAAGACTGGCGCGTTGATCGAAGTCAGCGTCAAGCTCGGCGCCCTGGCCAGCGGTCATGCCGCGAAGGACGAACTGAAGTCCCTGCAGAGTTATGCACAGGCCATTGGCCTGGCATTTCAGGTCCAAGACGACATTCTTGACGTCGAAAGTGACACAGAAACCCTCGGCAAACGCCAGGGCGCCGATATCGCCCGGGACAAGCCGACCTACCCGGCCCTGCTCGGTCTTGATGCGGCCAAGGCCTACGCCCTGGAACTGCGCGACCAGGCCCTGCATGCGCTGCGACCGTTTGACGCGGCGGCCGAGCCATTGCGCGATCTGGCCCGGTACATCGTCGATCGCCGCAGCTGACGGCGTATCCGCCAAAAAAAACCAACGCGTGGGCAGGGGGCGATGCATCAGGTAAACTGCCGCATCTTTTATACCTATAACGATTCGCCTGATGCCCACGACGTTTCATGAGATTCCCCGCAAGCGCCCGACCACGCCCCTGCTCGACCGTGCCAACACGCCGGACGGCCTGCGCCGGTTAGGCGAAGCCGAGCTGGAAACCCTGGCCGATGAATTGCGCCTGGAATTGCTCTACACGGTCGGTCAGACCGGTGGGCATTTCGGTGCCGGCCTGGGCGTCATCGAGCTGACCATCGCGTTGCATTACGTCTTCGACACCCCGGACGACCGGCTGGTGTGGGACGTGGGTCATCAGGCCTACCCGCACAAAATCCTCACTGGCCGTCGCGAGCGCATGGGCACCCTGCGCCAGAAGGACGGCGTTGCCGCCTTCCCGCGTCGTTCCGAGAGCGAGTACGACACCTTTGGCGTCGGCCACTCCAGCACCTCGATCAGCGCTGCGCTGGGTATGGCAATTGCCGCCCGCCTGCAACACAGTGATCGCAAGGCGATCGCGGTGATCGGCGACGGCGCACTGACCGCGGGCATGGCCTTCGAGGCGCTGAACCACGCGCCGGAAGTGGACGCCAACATGCTGGTGATCCTCAACGACAACGACATGTCGATCTCGCGCAACGTCGGCGGGCTGTCGAACTATCTGGCGAAAATCCTTTCCAGCCGCACTTACGCGAGCATGCGCGAAGGCAGCAAAAAGGTCCTGTCGCGCCTGCCTGGCGCCTGGGAAATCGCCCGTCGTACCGAAGAATACGCCAAAGGCATGCTGGTCCCCGGCACGCTGTTCGAAGAGCTGGGCTGGAACTACATCGGCCCGATCGATGGCCACGACCTGCCGACCCTGATCGCCACCCTGCGCAACATGCGCGATCTGAAAGGCCCGCAATTCCTGCACGTGGTCACCAAGAAAGGCAAAGGCTTCGCCCCGGCGGAAGTCGACCCGATCGGTTACCACGCCATCACCAAACTCGAACCTGTGGATGCTCCGGCCACCGCGCCGAAGAAAGCCGGCGGGCCGAAGTATTCCGGTGTGTTCGGTGAATGGCTGTGCGACATGGCCGCAGTCGATCCGCGTCTGGTCGGGATTACCCCGGCGATGAAGGAAGGCTCCGATCTGGTGGCGTTCAGCGAGCGCTTCCCGGAGCGTTATTTCGACGTGGCGATTGCCGAGCAACACGCCGTGACCCTCGCCGCCGGCATGGCCTGCGAAGGCGCCAAACCGGTGGTGGCGATCTATTCGACCTTCCTGCAACGCGCTTACGACCAGCTTGTGCATGATGTGGCGGTGCAAAACCTCGACGTGCTGTTCGCCATCGACCGCGCAGGTCTGGTAGGCGAAGACGGCCCGACGCACGCGGGTAGCTTCGACCTGTCGTTCCTGCGCTGCATCCCCGGCATGCTGGTGATGACCCCAAGCGACGAAAACGAACTGCGCAAAATGCTCAGCACCGGCCACCTGTACAACGGCCCGGCGGCGGTGCGTTATCCGCGCGGCACTGGCCCGAATGCGCCGATCGCTAAAGACCTCGAACCGATTGAAATCGGCAAGGGTGTCGTCCGCCGTCAGGGCAGCAAAGTCGCCCTGCTGGTGTTTGGCGTGCAACTGGCCGAGGCACTGAAAGTCGCCGAGAAGCTGGATGCGACGGTGGTCGACATGCGTTTCGTCAAACCGCTCGACGAAGCACTGGTTCGCGAAATCGCCGGCAGCCACGAGTTGCTGGTGACCATCGAAGAGAACGCCATCATGGGCGGTGCCGGTGGCGCGGTCAGTGAGTTCCTCGCCCGCGAGAACATCCTCAAGTCGGTGCTGCACCTGGGCTTGCCGGACATCTACGTCGAGCACGCCAAGCCTGCGCAAATGCTGGCGGAGTGTGGGCTGGATGAGGTTGGGATCGAAGAAGCGGTGCGTCAGCGCCTGCAACTGCTGAACATCTAATCCTCTAGCTACATGCAAAACCCTGTGGGAGCGGGCTTGCTCGCGAATGTGGTGTATCAGTCGGTATCAATGTTGACTGACACACCGCATTCGCGAGCAAGCCCGCTCCCACATTGGTTTGTGCAACCTTCAAAAATGTATTCGCTTTAAAGCGCCAACGGACTGCCCATGAAACTCCCCCGCCTCGCCCTGGCACTGACCCTCCTGCCGGCCGGCCAACTTTTGGCCGACACCTTCGAACGCGACCAGGCCCTGAAACTGCCGGACGTGCTGATCAGCGCCAACCGTCAGGTCGAAGCGCGCAACAACAGCAGCGCTGCCAACACGGTGTTCACCCGCGACGACATCGATCGTCTGCAACCGAGCAACGTCACTGACTTGCTGCGCCGCGTACCGGGCGTACAGGTCGGGCAAACCGGCGGGCGCGGCAGTCTGCCGGGGGTCTACATTCGCGGTACCAAGTCGGCGCAAAGTCTGGTGCTGGTCGACGGCCAGCGCATCGGCAACTCGACCTCCGGCGACAGCAACCTGCAGCACATCAACATCGAACAGGTCGAGCGCGTGGAAGTGCTGCGTGGTTCGCGCTCGGTAATTTACGGCAGCGATGCGATTGGCGGGGTGATCCAGATCTTCACCCGCCGTGGCGACGAACAAGGCCTGCAACCACGCATGCACGTTGGGGTTGGCAGCAACCAGACCTGGGAGCGCAGCCTCGGATTGTCCGGCGGCGACGCGCAGACCCGCTTCAATCTCGGTGCCAGCCTTGATGAAACGGCAGGCATCAATCGCACCCATGAGTCCTATCCTAGCGACGGCGATCACGATGAATACCGCAATAAGTCGGTCAGTTTAAGCCTGAGTCACGCCCTCACCGACGACATCGAAGTCGGCGCCAATCTACTGGATAATCAGGGCAAAAGCGCATTCGACAACCCGTTCGGCCGCTTCGACATGAACACCTTCGAATCGGTCCAGCAGCAGCCCTACAGCGAGTTTTCTGTGAGCAGCGTCAGCAGTTACGTCGACGCGCGGATCAATGACCGGTGGAAAGCCCGCGTCGAGCTCGGCCACAGCGAAAACCGTGAGAAGACACTCGACAAGCTCAGCGACGAGCGCAGCGTGTTCAATACCTATCGCGATTCGGTGAACTGGCAGAACGACCTGACCGTGGATGAGCGCAACAGCCTGATCCTCGGCGGCGACTGGTACGAAGACCGTATCAACAGCAGCACATCGTTCGACGAAGACAGCCGCTGGAACCGCGCAGCGTTTATCCAGCATCGCTATCAGGCCGACAGTTTCTCTACCGAACTGGGCCTGCGTCGCGACCAGAACCAGCAGTTCGGCAGCCAGAACAGCTGGAGCGGCACGTTCACCCTGCCGCTGAACCCGGACAACGATGTGCTGTTCACCTACAGCGAAGGCTTCCGCGCGCCGACCTTCAACGACCTGTACTACCCGGATTTCAGCGACCCGGACTTGAAGCCCGAAACCTCGAAAAGTTATGAGCTGCAATGGCGCAGTCAGCTGAC
Source organism: Pseudomonas farris (assembly GCF_019145235.1). Classification (GTDB taxonomy): domain Bacteria; phylum Pseudomonadota; class Gammaproteobacteria; order Pseudomonadales; family Pseudomonadaceae; genus Aquipseudomonas; species Aquipseudomonas farris. The sequence goes on from NZ_JAHSTV010000012.1 coordinate 132,197, forward strand.
GCAGAACAGTCGCCTGGAAGTCTCGCTGTACCGCACCGATCTGGAAGACGCGATTATTTTCGGCAGCAACAACCGCCCGGCGAACGTCGCTTCGGCGCGGATCAACGGTTTTGAAGCGGCTTTGAAACAAGAGCTGTTCGGCTGGCAGAGCAACCTCGGCGTAGCGATCATCGACCCACGGGATCGCGACAGTGGCCACACCCTCGCCCGTCGTGCACGACGGACTTTGAGCCTGGATCTGGATCGGCAGTTCGACCGGCTCGGCCTCGGGGCTAGTTGGCAAGCGGTGAGCAGCAGTTATGACGACGAGAACAATCAGCAGCCGTTAGGCGGGTATGCGTTGTTGGGGTTGCGCAGCAGTTGGGCGCTGAATCGCGAGATCAAGCTGGAATTGAAGGTCGATAACCTGCTGGACAAAGGCTACAGCCGGACGTTGTACAGCCATGACGGCAGTCAGTATGGGTATCGCGAGGAAGGCCGGGCGTGGATGTTCGGGGTGACCTGGACGCCGGAGCTCTAAGCTGAAACTTGCTGTGTTTGATCTGGCCTCTTCGCGAGCAAGCCCGCTCCCACAGTTAATCGCGTGCAGACATACATTTTGTGCATGACACAGATCATTGTGGGAGCGGGCTTGCTCGCGAAGCAGACACCTCGGTCTCAACGGTCCGGCGCGATCACTCGGCACAACTTGGCAGTCGCTTCGATCATCTGCCCACTCGGCCGCTCCAGGCCTTTGTCCGTCACCAGCAGCAATTGCCCCTGCGCCACCGCCGTCACCTGAGGCCAGGCTTTCCAAGCATCGAGCTGCGCCTGGTCACTGGCCAGGATCACCTCGGGATTGCGCTGCAACACCGCCTCCACACTGATCTGCGGTGCAGGCTGCGTCAGGTCGGCAAACACATTGCGCGCCCCGCACACCTCCAGCGCATCGCTGATAATCTGCCCACCGCCCACGGTGTACAGCGGCCGGTCCCAGACTTGGTAAAACACCCGTAAGGGCTCGTCCCTTCGATAGCGCTGGCGCAGGGAATCGAGTCGTTGACGCAGATTTTCGGCCAATGAAACGCCACGCTCCGCTCTACCGAGTTGCGTAGCGATCACTTCAATCTGGGCGGTAAGTTGTTCGAGGTTGTGGGGTTCGGCGACAAAGGTGGGAATGTTCAGCCGCTTGAGCTGCTCACGCTGGGCCGGCCCCACACTGCCCGGCCAGAGCAGCAACAGATCGGGTTTGAGGCTGAGCAGTCGTTCCATGTCCAACTGGCCGTAGCTGCCAACGGAAGGAATGTCCTTGAGTTCAGCGGGACGTTCGCCGGCATCCAGCACACCGACCAAAAGGTCAGCCGAGTTCAGCTCAACGACAATTTCAGAAAGCGACGGCGCCAGACTGACAACCCGCTCGACCGCAGTCGCCGAGCCGCTGACGGCCAGCAGCAACACCGCCAGCCAGACACTGCGCATCAGCCGAGTTGACGCGGGATACGGTAGAGATAGAACAGCACCGTGGTCGACAGCGCCAGCAGCACCAATGGAACGGCTTCAAGACCGACGAATACCGCCAGCGCACCGATCCAGGCGGGCAGGCCGGCAGCCAGAAACGCGGTGCGGCGTTTTGCGGCCAGGGCGATCCAGGCATCGGGTTCTTCAGGGGTGTCGAGGGCTTTCTGGGTGGCGATCAGTGCGTGCTTGTAGCCGCCAAAGAACTTCAGGCTGACAAACATCGAGGCCACACCGGCGATGAACAATGGCATGGCCAGCACCGGCAGAATCGCCTCGCTTTGACCGAATACACCATTGATCACGAACAGCGGCACCAAGGCCAGCGCCAGGTATTGCCACCAGTTGACGGAGAGTCGCCGCCGTACCTGACCGCGGGTCACGCCCGGTCAACCTCGCCCTGATGTTCGTTGCCCATCATATGGTCGAGCTTGCTGGCCTTGGTCGCCAGGTAGAGTTTGTTGTGCGGGTTGTGCCCGGTGTGCAACGGCACGCGCTCGGCAACCACGATGCCCATGTCGGTCAAGGCTTTGACCTTGCGTGGGTTGTTGGTCATCAGACGCAGGGCCTTCACGCCCAGGTGCTCCAGCATCGGCAGGCACATAGCGTAGTCGCGCTGGTCGGCGGCGAAACCCAGACGCTCGTTGGCTTCAACGGTGTCGGCACCGCCATCCTGCAATTCATAGGCGCGGATCTTGTTCAGCAGACCAATGCCGCGACCTTCCTGACGCAAGTAGAGCAACACGCCACGGCCTTCACGGGCGATCGCCTGCAAGGCGGCCTCGAGTTGCGAACCGCAGTCGCAGCGCTGGCTGAACAAGGCATCACCCGTCAGGCATTCGGAGTGCAACCGGCCGAGTACCGGAGCACCATCGGCGAACTCACCCAGGCTCAGTACTACGTGCTCGCGCCCGTTCTCTTCATCGAGAAAGCCATGCATGGTGAATTGCGCAAAAGGCGTTGGCAGCTTGGAAGCGGCGACAAAAACGACAGGCACCGGTGTGCTCCTGATCTATATGTACTGAAGATTCGCAGAGGCGGCATTGTAACAGCACGTTCCTGCAGACGCTTAGGCTGAATTATGGGGCATAACGATCAAAATGTTTGATCAAGAGACCAAGCCAATGACCCTGTGGGAGCGGGCTTGCTCGCGAAAGCGGACTCACATTCAACATATGAGTAGCCTGATATATCGCTTTCGCGAGCAAGCCCGCTCCCACATTGACCGTATTCACTCTGTGCCAAACGGGTACGGCTGTTTCCACTTTGCGAAAATCGGTTTCAGCTGGCCGTTTTTTACCAGCACTTCCATACGCTGATCGAACAGCGCCATCAACGTGCGAGCCCGAGGTGTATTGGAGAAGCACAGGTAAAGCGGCAATTCCGCAATATGCGTGCGACGAAACTGCGACGGGTCCTTGGCTCGGCTAACGACGTAATCGACTTCGGTCAGCGCATCGATGTAGTAGTCGGCGCGATTGTGAGTCAGCATCGACAAAATACCTGTACGCCGTATGACTTCGTTATAGCGCTGCACATTGGGCAGATACGACTGGTATTTGTAGCCGCGTACCCAGGCCAATCGGTAGATGCCCAAGGTATCCAGGGTCGGCGCCGGATTGCTGGCCAAGCCCAATGCGTAGATATGATCGGTATCGAAATTCCAGCGAGGATAAAGCAGGTCGCTCGCCTCCTCCCGATAAGAACCGACACAAGCGTCCACTTCGCCACGCTGCGCCAGGCCTATGGCGCGCGTATACGGCTCGGTTCGAATATCCAGTTTCACGCCCGCCGGCTCGAACACTTTGCGCAACACGTCCCAGCCCAAACCCTGACCATCGGCGGCGGTGTAGTCTTCCCAGGCTTCGCTGGCCAGATGAATCACCGATGGCATCGTCGGTGCATCCTCCGCCCGGGCGAGGGAGCAAAACACTGCGAAAACCATCAGCAGCAACCCGCGTTGCGCCATCCTCAGCTCTCTCACTTGACGCCTCAGACGAAAAACCACACCAGCCCTTGCATTGCCAACCACGCAAACACGCCGGCCAGCACGTCGTCGAGCATGATCCCGACGCCACCGTGCACATGCCGGTCGATCCAGTGAATCGGCCAAGGCTTGAGGATGTCGAAGAAGCGGAACATCAGGAACCCCGCCAGCAACCAATACCAACCTTCCGGCACCAGCCACAGGGTGATCCACATCCCGACCATTTCGTCCCAGACGATGCCTTCGTGATCGTGCACGCGCAAATCATCGGCGACCTTGCCGCACAGCCAGAAGCCGAACAGCATGGTGATGCCGAGCATCAGCCAGTAGCCCCAGTCGGGCAGCATCTGCCACAACGGAATGAAGGGTAACGCCACTAACGAACCCCAGGTGCCCGGCGCTTTTGGCAGGGTGCCCGAGCCGAAGCCGAACGCCAGGAAATGCCAAGGGTTGCGCCAGACCGACGGCGGTACGAACTCCGCCGGGACCTGTTTGGGATGATCTGTCACGGTGTCTCCCGAAAATGTTGATAACCCCGGATTGGCGGGGTGATGTCGTGTCCGTCGGCGTCCAGCAGTGTCACGCCCTGCCCCGCTACAACTCGCCCAAGCACGTGGATTGGCCAGCCGTCCGCCAGCAACGATGGCAACTCGGCGGGCGGCAAGGTGAAGGCCAGCACGTAATCGTCACCGCCGCTCAGGGCGGCTTGCTCAGCGCCAGACTGACCGAGGAAGGCCAGCAGCGCCTTCGACAATGGCAGCTTACTGCGCTCTACCTGAATCCCGACTTTCGATGCCAGGGCAATGTGCCCACAGTCGGCGAGCAGGCCGTCGGAGATGTCCAGTGCCGCAGTAGCCCTGCCGCGCAACGCCATGCCCAGACCCAGCTGCGGTTGCGGCGACCAGTAATGGGCACGCAACGGATCAGCGATGGCCGCGTCAGCCATCCGCTGGCCGAGCACCAGCGGCAACGCGCCCGCGCCGTTACCCAGCTCTCCGCCCACGCAGAGCAAATCGCCCGGCTGTGCGCCGCTGCGGGTCAACGCCAGACCGGCCGGCACCCGACCGAATACGGTCATGGTCAGGCTCAGCGGCCCGCGGGTGGTATCGCCACCCACCAGCGCCACACCGCAATGTTGCGCCATGAGGTTCAAACCACGGGCGAAGGCTTCCAGCCAATCGGTGGTCACCGTCGGCAAAGTCAGGGCAAGGGTAAAGGCAATGGGGGTGGCGCCCATGGCGGCCAGATCACTGACAGCCACAGCCAGCGAGCGCTGACCGAGCAGAAACGAATCGCAGGGGTCTGCGAAATGCACACCGGCCACGAGCGTGTCAGTGGAAATTGCCAACTGCTCCCCTGGGGGAACAGCCAGCAAGGCGCAGTCGTCGCCGATCCCCAGAGCAACGCCTTCGCCGCCCTGCGCACAAGGCGCGGCGGCGAAGAAATTGCGGATCAGCTCAAACTCGCCCATCGCAAATTCAAGCGCTGGTTAGCGCTTGAACGCCTTCACTTCAGCTTCACGCAGACGCGGGGCTAGCTTGTCGAGCACACCGTTGACGAACTTGTGGCCGTCGGTGGAACCGAAGACCTTGGCCAGTTCGATACCTTCGTTGATCACAACGCGGTACGGCACATCAACGCGCTCGAGCAGCTCCCAGGTAGACAGGCGCAGAACCGCCAGTTCAACCGGGTCCAGCTCTTCGATGGTGATGTCCAGGCATGGCGCCAGTGCGGCGTCGATCCGGTCCTTTTGAGCCGGAACCCCATGCAGGATTTCACGGAAGTAGGCGCCGTCGACATCGCTGAAATCGTTATCGACCCGAAACTGCGCTTCGATCTCGTTCAGCGACTGCTTGGCCATATGCCATTGGTACAGCGCCTGAGTCGCGAGCTGACGGGCTTCGCGACGCTTGACGCTTTTCGATGGCTTGCCGGCATCCGCAGGCTTTGGATCGCGCGGGTTGAAACGATCGCTATCGTCGCTAATCACTTGGCCTCCAACTGCGCCAGCAGGCTGACCATTTCCAGAGCGGACAGGGCAGCTTCAGCACCTTTGTTACCGGCCTTGGTGCCGGAACGTTCGATGGCTTGTTCGATGGAATCAACGGTCAGTACGCCGAAAGCGACCGGTACGCCGAACTCCATGGACACCTGGGCCAGGCCCTTGGTGCATTCGCCCGCCACGTATTCGAAGTGCGGAGTACCGCCACGAATGACTGCGCCCAGGGCGATGATTGCCGCGAACTCGCCTTTCTGAGCGACTTTCTGCGCAACCAGCGGGATTTCGAAGGCGCCAGGCGCACGGATGATGGTGATGTCGCTTTCGCTCACGCCATGGCGAACCAGGGCATCAACTGCACCGCTGACCAGGCTTTCAACCACGAAGCTGTTGAAACGGCCCACTACCAAAGCGTAGCGGCCTTTAGGGGCGATGAAGGTACCTTCGATGGTCTTCAGGGTCATTCGTTAGATCTCTTAAAGAGCCGGGACGCGTTTTCTACGCGTCCCTCAGTGATGTGTTAACCGCGAATACAGGCCCGCAAATTGCCGGTCATTATTCGGAGGGCACGTATTCTACAACTTCCAGATCGAAACCGGATATCGCATTAAATTTCATCGGCGCACTCATCAGGCGCATTTTACGCACGCCCAGATCCCGAAGGATCTGCGAACCGGCACCGACGATGCTGTAGGTGGTCGGTTTTTTCACCGCGGTGTGGTCGGCGGTTTCGCGAATGTGCGCCAGCAACACGTCACCATCGAGCGGGTGACCGAGCAACAGCACCACGCCGCTGCCAGCCTCGGCAACCGCAGCCATGGCGGCGCGCAGGCTCCAGCGGCCCGGTTGCTTGACCATCAACAGGTCACGCAGCGGGTCCATGTTGTGCACCCGGACCAGCGTCGGCTCTTCGGCGCACACGGTGCCCAGGGTCAGGGCCATGTGCACGTCGCCTTCTACCGAATCACGATAGGTCACCAGGTTGAACTGGCCCAATTCGCTGTCCAGCGGCTGCTCGGCAATCCGCTGAACGGTACGTTCATGGATCATCCGGTAGTGAATCAGGTCGGCAATGGTGCCGATCTTGATGTTGTGTTCGGCGGCAAACGCTTCGAGTTCAGCGCGACGGGACATGGTGCCGTCGTCGTTCATCACTTCGCAGATCACACCGCTCGGCTCGAAACCGGCCATGCGCGCCAGGTCGCAGGCAGCTTCGGTGTGGCCGGCGCGGGACAACGTACCGCCGGCCTGGGCCATCAGCGGGAAGATGTGGCCGGGGCTGACAATGTCTTCAGCCTTGGCGTCTTTGGCGGCAGCGGCTTGCACGGTGCGCGCACGGTCGGCTGCGGAGATACCGGTGGTAACGCCTTCGGCGGCTTCGATGGACACGGTGAACTTGGTGCCGAAACCGGAACCGTTGCGTGGCGCCATCAACGGCAGCTTGAGCAGTTCGCAGCGCTCGCGGCTCATCGGCATGCAGATCAGGCCACGGGCGTGCTTGGCCATGAAGTTGATGTGTTCAGGCTGGCAGCACTCGGCCGCCATGATCAGGTCGCCTTCGTTCTCGCGGTCTTCGTCATCCATGAGGATGACCATCTTGCCTTGGCGGATGTCTTCAACCAGTTCTTCGATGCTATTGAGCGCCACAAGGCACCCCCCTTCTTTCGAAATTTGAGCTTCAGGATTTGAGGTAGCCGTTTTGGGCCAGAAAGCTTTCAGTAATGGTGCTGCCGGAGGTCGGCTCTGCGGCCTTATCGCCCAACAACAGGCGCTCCAGATAACGTGCCAGCAAGTCGACTTCCAGATTCACCCGGCGACCAGGCTGGTACGACGCCATGATGGTTTCGCTCAGGGTGTGCGGAATGATGGTCAGCAAGAATTCGGCGCCATCGACTGCGTTCACGGTCAGGCTGGTGCCGTCGACGGTGATCGAGCCTTTATGGGCGATGTACTTGGCCAGGTCTTTCGGGGCACGGATGCGAAATTCCACGGCGCGGGCATTTTCCGTGCGGGCAACCACTTCGCCCACGCCATCGACGTGACCGCTGACTAGGTGCCCGCCGAGGCGAGTGGTCGGAGTCAGGGCTTTTTCCAGGTTGACCGGGCTGCCGCTTTTGAGATCATTCATTGCGGTGCAGTCGAGGGTTTCGCGACTGACGTCCGCCGCAAAGCCATTGCCCGGCAATTCAACCGCGGTCAGGCACACGCCATTGACGGCAATGCTGTCGCCCAGCTTTACATCGCTCAGGTCGAGCTTGCCGGTTTCTACGTAAACCCGCACATCTCCGCCTTTTGGGGTCAATGCGCGAATACTGCCGATGGATTCGATGATGCCGGTAAACATGGAGTCCTCCTCGAGAACAGGGCCAGCGCTAGAGCAATGGCCGGGAATTATACGCTCGCCGATGGCGCAGGGATGGCAGTGACTCGCCAGTCATCGCCAACCGCACGAATTTCGGTGATTTTGAGCTCGGGCGCGTCTTTCATCTGCGCCAGTGGCCAGTCCAGTAAGGGACGGGCCGAGGAGCCGAGAAACTTGCCGGCGATGAAGATCTGGAATTCGTCCACCAGCCCCAGCTGGGCAAAGGCGCCAGCCAATCGCGGGCCGGCCTCGACCAGCACGTCATTGACGCCACGGTTGGCGAGTTCGACCAGCAACTGATGCAGATCGACCTGGCCATCGTCGCCCGGCACGATCAGGCATTCCGGGCCGTTGGCGTACTGTTCTTCCACCGCGACACACGTGGCGACCAGTGCCGGCCCCGCCTTGAAGAACGGTGCATTCAGCGGCACCCGCAGGCGACCGTCGATCAGCACGCGAAGCGGCGGACGGCTCATGGCCAACGCGGTTTGTTCAGCGTCCAGACCCAACTCGTCGGCACGTACGGTCAAGCGCGCATTGTCCGCCAGTACCGTGTCGGCACCCGTCAGCACCACGCTGGCCTCGGCGCGCAAACGCTGTACCGCCGAACGCGCCGCTGTACCTGTGATCCACTGGCTCTCGCCGCTTTCCATCGCCGTGCGACCGTCCAGGCTCATCGCCAACTTGACCCGCACGAACGGCAAGCCGTGTTCCATGCGTTTGAGGAAGCCTTGATTGAGTTTGCGCGCCTCGCCTTCCAGCACACCGCTTTCAGTGGCGATACCGGCCTGGGCCAGACGTTGCAGACCGCGACCGGCGACTTCCGGGTTCGGGTCCTGCATCGCCGCAACGACGCGTGCCACACCGGCATTCACCAGCGCATCGGCGCAAGGCGGCGTGCGGCCGTGGTGGCTGCAAGGTTCGAGGGTCACGTAAGCCGTGGCGCCCCGCGCCTTGTCGCCAGCGGCGCGCAGGGCGTGGACTTCGGCATGGGGCTCGCCGGTGCGCACATGCCAGCCTTCGCCGACAATCTGCCCGTCACGCACCACCACGCAGCCAACCCGGGGGTTGGGATGCGTCGTGTAATGACCTTTGCGCGCCAGTTCAAGGGCTCGGGCCATGTAATGCGCGTCGAGGATGGCTTGTTCGGGAGGTGTGGTCATTCTTTCACCGGCTCACGGGCGAGGCGATCGATCTCTTCGCGGAACTCGTTGAGGTCCTGGAAGCGTCGGTACACCGAAGCGAAGCGAATATAGGCGACTTCATCAAGCTTCTTCAGCTCGGCCATCACCAGTTCGCCAACCACGAGGGATTTGACCTCGCGCTCGCCGGTAGCGCGCAGCTTGTGTTTGATGTGCACCAGCGACGATTCGAGGCGCTCGACACTCACCGGGCGCTTCTCCAGCGCCCGCTGCATGCCGGCACGGAGTTTTTCTTCGTCGAACGGCTGGCGACTGCCGTCGGTTTTGATCAGGCGCGGCAACACCAGTTCAGCGGTTTCGAACGTCGTGAAACGTTCGCCGCAGGCCAGGCATTCACGCCGGCGGCGCACCTGTTCGCCCTCGGCGACCAGACGCGAGTCGATGACCTTGGTGTCGTTGGCACCGCAGAAGGGACAGTGCATGGTGGCAGGCAACAAAAAATGGGAGGGCCATGGTAGCGCATCCCCGTGGCAAGACAAGCCATAGGGTTTGCGGTATACAGACTGGCTGTATATGGATTTCGCTTGCTGGAGCAGCCAATGTCTTTACGACCACTCATTTTGCTCAGTCTTTTCAGCCTGTTGGTGGCCTGTGGCAGCGATGCGCCCAAGCCCCAGCCGCCAACGCCCGGCCCTGCACCGCAACAGGCGCAGAAGAAAGCCAAGGCGTCGGCCGAGCTCGGCCCCCTGCCGGCATATCAACGTGAATTGAGCGGCACTCTGCAGGGCGTGCCGGCCGGTGCCGAAGTCGAACTGGCGTTGCTGGTGATCGACGAAAAGGATCGTCCGCAACTATTGCTCGCCAGTTCCAACCTGATCGGTACCAATCAAGTGTTGCCGTTTCGCCTGCGTTTCAACCCTGAATCCTTTCCGGCCGGCGCCCGCGTCGAGCTTCGCGGCCGCGCCAGCCAGTCCGGGCAGTTGATTCTGCATCTGCCGGCGCAAATGATCACACAGCCAACCACCCAGGCATTGGGTCAGCTGCAGTTCGTCAAAGCGCCATGATTGCACCGCTCGACCTGCAACAGGCGTTAAGTGAACTGCTCGGCGATGCACAGCTTGTAGCCTGTGAGTTACCCGGCACCGAGCTGAAACTCTGGCTGATCGACGGCGACAACATGGACCGTGCCTTCAGCCCGGAAGAAACCCGGCGGATTCTCCACGAGCCGCCGTATTGGAGTTTCTGCTGGGCCAGTGGGCTGGCCGTGGCTCGTTATCTCGCCGAGCACCCGCAATGGGTCGAAGGTAAACGGGTGCTGGATTTCGGCGCCGGCTCAGGGGTTGCCGGGATTGCGGCGGTGAAAGCCGGGGCACTGGAAGTGGTGGCCTGTGACCTGGACCCGCTGGCGATTGCCGCGTGTCGGGCGAATGCCGAACTCAATGGCGTGCAACTCAGCTACTCGACGGACTTTTTCGCCGAGGCCGATCGGTTTGATCTGATTCTGGTGGCCGATGTGTTGTACGACCGGGCAAACCTGCCGTTGCTCGACGAGTTTCTCAGCCGTGGCTGGGAAGCATTGGTGGCGGATTCGCGCGTGAGGGATTTTCGCCATCCGTTGTATCGGCGCATTGAAATGCTGGAAGCGATGACCTTGCCGGATCTGGCCGAACCTGAAGAGTTTCGGTATGTGAGCCTTTACCATTCCACCCGGACATGATCGTTCCCACGCTCCGCGTGGGGAATGCAGCCCGGGACGCTCCGCGTCCCAAAGCGGACGCAGAGCGTCCATTGAGGCATTCCCACGCAGAGCGTGGGAACGATCAACGTTACGACTTTCAGCAGCCCCCCGCCAAGCCTTATAGTGACCACATTCACGCTTTTACGAGATCCCCCATGAGTCAGGAAACGCCGTACATTTTCGACGCCACGACTGCCGATTTCGACCAGTCGGTGATCGAGAACTCTTTTCACAAACCGGTGCTGGTGGATTTCTGGGCCGAATGGTGTGCGCCGTGCAAGGCCTTGATGCCGATGCTGCAAACCATCGCCGAGAGCTATCAGGGCGAGTTGCTGCTGGCCAAGGTCAATTGCGACATCGAGCAGGACATTGTTGCGCGCTTCGGCATTCGCAGCCTGCCGACTGTGGTGCTGTTCAAGGACGGTCAGCCAGTGGACGGTTTTGCCGGTGCACAACCGGAATCGGCTGTGCGCACGATGCTCGAACCCCACGTGCAAATGCCGCCGCCCGCTGCGGCCGACCCGTTCGAACAGGCTCAGGCGCTGTTTGATGAAGGCCGTTACGCCGACGCTGAAGCCACGCTCAAAGTGCTGCTGGCGGAAGACAACACCAACGCCAAGGCGCTGATTCTATATGCCCGCTGCCTCACTGAGCGCGGCGAACTGGGTGAAGCGCAAATCGTACTCGACGCGGTCAAGACTGATGAGCACAAGGCTGCGCTGGCCGGCGCCAAGGCGCAGATCCAGTTTCTCGGTCAGGCCAGGGATTTGCCGGATGCGGCAGACCTGAAAGCGCGTCTGGCGAAAAATCCGCAGGACGATGAGGCGGTCTATCAACTGGCGATCCAGCAACTGGCCCGCCAGCAATACGACGCTGCGCTGGATGCCTTGCTGAAACTGTTCATCCGCAATCGCAGCTACAGCGAAGGCTTGCCGCACAAGACCTTGCTGCAGGTGTTCGAACTGCTGGGCAACGATCACCCGCTGGTGACCACGTACCGTCGCAAGTTGTTTGCTGCGCTTTATTAAAATCAAAAGATCGCAGCCTTCGCCAGCTCCTACAGGGGGAATACAAATCCCGTGTAGGAGCTGGCGAAGGCTGCGATCTTTTTTGTGGCTTACTCGATCCAGCCGTGTGAACCCGATTCCTACGCTGGTTCGATCCAGTGGTACAGCGGCGTATCCCCGCCGCTCACCACTTTGACGTTTGCGCAGTGGCGCAAGCGCACCAACAAGCGTTTGCCCGCCGCAGCGCTGCCGGTCAGCCCTTCCAGTTGCTCCAGCAAATCCGGCCCGCTCAATTGCCCGGCCTTGCGCAGCAACTCTTGGGCGATCTGCCACAGCGCATCGTCCTGATTCACCGGTTTGGCGGGCGCAACACTCGCCTCGGGTTTTGCTGCCTGCAACTGCGCACCGAGCTGTGCCCAGTCGCCCTCATCCAGTTCCAGGGTCAAATCCACCGGCCAGTCGCCGATGCTTCCGCGTATTCGCAACATAAGTCTGCTCCTGCACATACCTGACTCGCATGCTCCCATGGGTCTTGCGCAACGCCAAGCAGACGGTCAAACTCTCGGCGCTTTCGTTATAAGATTACATAACAAATTTTTCATTTTACTTTTCGGAGACCCGCCATGCGCCGTCTGCTGCTCGCTTTGCCGTTTGCCTTGTTGCCGCTGGCTGTCGCCCATGCGGCGGTCGAGCATGATCACGATCATGATGAACATGGCAGCCTCAGCGCCCACGAACATGGCGTCGGTCGCCTGAACGCGGCGCTGGATGGCCAGACTCTGGAGCTTGAACTGGAAAGCCCGGCGATGAACCTGGTGGGTTTCGAACACGCCGCCACCACCGACGCCGACAAGGCCAAAGTCGCCGTCGTCCGCGCGCAGCTGGAAAAACCGTTGGTGCTGTTCAACCTGCCGAAAGCCGCCGGTTGCGTGGTCGCGACTCAGGAACTGGAAAGCCCGCTGTTCGGTGACAAGCCGGATGCCGATGACCATGACGAAGAAGACGCCAAGGACGGTCACGAACATCACCAAGATCACAGCGAGATCCATGCCCATTACCAATTCAGCTGCTCGGCCCCGGGCGCGCTGAAGACCCTGGATTTGGCGAATATCTTCAACACATTCCCGGCCACCCAGAAAGTTCAGGTACAACTGATCAGTCCGAGCGGGCAGCAAGGGGTTGAAGTGACGGCCAAGGCTGCCGCCCTGAAATTCTGATCCGACACCAATCCAATGTGGGAGCAGGCTTGCTCGCGAAGACGGCAGCACATATAGCAATGATGTGACTGAAATACCGCTTTCGCGAGCAAGCCCGCTCCCACAGGGTTCACCACCAACCTGACCGGTTTCACATGACCCAAGCACTCATCGAACTGTCCGACCTGGGCTTCAGTTGGCCCGGTCATCCGCCGCTGCTGGACATCCCGGCGTTTCGCCTCATGCCGGGTGAAACCCTGTTCCTCAAAGGCCCCAGCGGCAGCGGCAAGACCACCCTGCTGGGCCTGCTCGGTGGCGTGCAAAAGCCTGATCACGGCAGCATTCGCCTGCTCGGCCAGGAACTGACCGAGCTTTCTGCCGGCGCACGCGACCACTTCCGCGTCGATCACACCGGCTACATCTTCCAGCAGTTCAACTTGCTGCCATTTCTCTCGGTGCGTGAGAACGTTGAGCTGCCTTGTCACTTCTCCAAGCTGCGGGCCGAACGGGCGAAACAGCGTCACGGCAGTGTCGATCAGGCGGCAGCCACCCTGCTCGCCCACCTGGGTTTGACCGATCAAAGCCTGCTCAGCCGCCGCGCCGATTCGCTGTCCATCGGCCAGCAGCAACGGGTCGCCGCCGCGCGTGCGCTGATCGGTCAGCCGGAACTGGTGATCGCCGACGAACCGACCTCGGCGCTGGACTACGACGCCCGCGAGAACTTCATTCGCCTGCTGTTCGCCGAATGCCGCGAAGCCGGGTCGAGCCTGTTGTTTGTCAGCCATGACCAGAGTCTCGCGCCGCTGTTCGATCGCCACCTGTCGCTGGCCGATCTCAATCGCGCCGCCACCCCGTCCGAGGTCTGAGATGTATTTGTTTCGTCTAGCCATGGCCAGCCTGGCTAACCGTCGCTTCACCGCGATCCTCACCGCATTCGCCATCGCCCTGTCGGTCTGCCTGTTGCTGGCCGTGGAGCGGGTGCGCACCGAAGCCAAGGCCAGTTTCGCCAGCACCATCAGCGGCACCGACCTGATCGTTGGCGCGCGTTCCGGTTCGGTGAACCTGCTGTTGTATTCGGTGTTCCGCATCGGCAACGCCACCAACAACATCCGCTGGGACAGCTTTGAACATTTCGCCAACAACCCGAAAGTGAAGTGGGCGATCCCGATGTCCCTCGGCGATTCTCATCGCGGATACCGGGTGATGGGCACCACCGAGGCGTACTTCGAGCATTACCAGTACGGCCATCAACAGCACCTCGAACTGGCCGACGGTCGCGCCTTCGCCAGCGATCCGTTCGAAGTGGTGCTCGGCGCCGAAGTGGCCGATGCGCTGCATTACAAGCTCGGCGACAAACTGGTGCTGGCCCATGGCGTGGCGGTGATCAGCCTGGTCAAACACGACGACAAACCGTTCACCGTGGTCGGCATTCTCAAACGCACCGGCACCCCGGTGGACCGCACGCTGCACATCAGTCTCGGCGGCATGGAGGCGATTCACGTCGACTGGCACAACGGCGTGCCGGCGCGCGGTAATGGTCGGATCAGTGCCGATCAGGCGCGCAACATGGACCTGACGCCACAAGCGATCACTGCGTTCATGCTCGGCCTCAACAGCAAGATTTCGACGTTTGCGCTGCAACGGGAGATCAATGAATTCCGTGGCGAGCCGATGCTGGCGATCCTGCCGGGCGTGGCATTGCAAGAGCTGTGGAGTTTGATGAGCACGGCGGAAAAAGCCTTGTTCGTCGTCTCTCTGTTCGTGGTGCTGACCGGGTTGATCGGCATGCTCACGGCGATCCTCACCAGCCTCAATGAACGGCGCCGCGAGATGGCGATTCTGCGCTCGGTCGGCGCTCGGCCGTGGCACATCGCGACCTTGCTGGTGCTGGAAGCCTTTGCCCTGGCGTTGTCCGGAGTGATTGCCGGTGTGGCGTTGCTGTATGTGTGCATTGCCGCAGCTCAGGGTTACGTGCAGGCGAATTACGGCCTTTACTTGCCACTGGCCTGGCCGAGCGAATATGAATGGACGCTGCTCGGTGGCATCCTGATCGCCGCGCTGCTGATGGGCAGCGTGCCGGCCTGGCGCGCGTATCGCCAATCCTTGGCCGATGGCCTGTCGATCCGACTATGAGGACATTAATGATGCCCCGCGCTGTGCTTGCGCTATTGATGCTGGTTGCCCTTCCGTTGTGGGCGGCCGAGCCGAAGGACCTGACCTGGTCGGAAATGATCCCGCCGGATGCTGCGCCAGAAGTGCCGAACATGACGCCGCTGCATGACCTGTCGAAGATGAGCGATGCGTTATCCGCAGAATCGGCTCCAGCGGCCAAGCAGGACATGCCGAACGCGCCGGTGGTGAAGAGCCTCGACGGCCAGAATATTCGTTTACCGGGGTACATCGTGCCGCTGGAAGTCAGTGAAGAAGGCCGCACCACGGAGTTTCTGCTGGTGCCGTATTTCGGCGCCTGCATCCACGTACCGCCGCCTCCGTCGAACCAGATCGTGCATGTCAAAAGCGAAGTCGGCGTGAAGCTTGATGAGCTGTATCAGCCGTACTGGATCGAAGGTGCATTACAGGTGAAAGCGTCCACCAGCGAGTTGGCGGATGCCGGGTATCAGATGGAGGCGGACAAGATTTATGTGTATGAATTGCCGGAATGATCCGGCAGTTCTGTGTTGTCTGTTCAATCGCCATCGCGGGCAAGCCCGCTCCCACAGTGTTCTCTGTTGTTCACAAATATTGCATTCACAGAAGATCCCTGTGGGAGCGGGCTTGCTCGCGAAGGGGCCTTCGAAGGCTGCGCAAAAAACAGGGCCATCACTGTTTCATTGAGCTGAGTCAAAAGACCGTATCAGTTGGATCCCTACCATTGGACATCGAACACTTTTAACGTCCTTTGGAGCTCCCATGCACAAGTCCTTGCTCTGCGCTTCGCTGTTCGCCCTCGCGCTCGCAGCCCCGCTCGCCCATGCTCACACCGCCGGTGACATCATCGTTCGGGCCGGTGCGATCACCGTTAACCCGGAAGCCGACAGCTCCAGCGTCAAGGTCGATCAAGGCCCGTTGAAGGGCGCCGATCTGGGTGGCAAGGCCACCATGAGCAGCGACACGCAACTGGGCTTGAACTTCGCCTACATGATCACCAACAACCTGGGGATCGAATTGCTCGCGGCCTCGCCGTTCGAGCATGACGTGAAGCTCAAAGGCACCGCCCTCGGCGCCGCCAACGGCAAACTCGGCACCCTGAAACACCTGCCGCCAACCCTGAGCCTGGTCTACTACCCGCTGGACGCCAAGTCCGCGTTCCAGCCGTACATCGGCGGCGGTATCAATTACACCTGGATCTACGACGAGCACGTCGGCAGCGAAGCCGCCGCCAATGGCTTCAGCAACTTCAAGGCGGATAACTCCTGGGGTCTGGCCTGGCAGGTCGGTGCCGACTACATGCTGACCGACAATGTAATGATCAACGCTCAAGTACGTTACATCGACATCGACACCACCGCGACCGTGGAAAACAACGCCGTCGCACCGGGCACCCGGGCCAAGGTCGACGTTGATGTGGACCCGTTCATTTACATGGTGGGTTTGGGTTACAAGTTCTAAACCCGCTGCAAAAAAAGGCGCCTCGACAGGCGCCTTTTTCATTGCCTCACCGGACGCGGAGCGTCCCTGGCTGCATTCCCACGCGGAGCATGGGAACGATCTATCGTCCCAGCAACCGCGCCAAGCCTACACTCATCGGTGTTTGCTGTGGGTAGGTAAACCGCTCCAGTAAACGCCGATTATTCGCGCGTGAATGGCGGATGTCACCGGAGCGCGCCGGGCCGTAGCTCACGGGCGGCAGCTTGCCGACCACCGCTTCAAGGGCTGCAAGCATTTGCTTGAGGGTCGTCGCCTGATTCCAGCCGACATTCACCGCGCCGACTTCGACCTGTGGCTTCTCGATGGCTTGCACCAACACGTCCACCAGGTCCTCGACATAGACAAAATCCCGAGTCTGCTCGCCATCGCCGAACACGGTGATCGGCAAGCCTTTCTGCGCGCGCTCGCTGAAAATACTGATCACCCCGGAATACGGCGAGGACGGATCCTGGCGCGGGCCGAAGATGTTGAAGAAGCGGAAAACCACCGGTTCCAGACCATGCTGGCGACGATAGAAATCGAAGTAATGCTCGCTCGCCAACTTGTCTGCCGCGTATGGCGTTAACGGTGCCTTGGGCGTGTCTTCGTCGATCGACTCGCCTTCGCCATTGTTGCCATAGACCGCTGCGCTGGACGCGTACAGCACTCGTTTGACGCCGGTCTGACGCATGGCTTCACAGACATTCAGCGAGCCGATGAAATTGCTCTGATGGGTCTTCACCGGGTCATCCACCGAAGCCTGCACCGAGGCCACCGCAGCCAGGTGCGCCACAGCGCTGCAACCAACCATCGCCTGCGCCACCAGTGCGGCATCGGCGACGTCGCCCACGATCAGTTCGATGAGGGGATTGTCCAGCGGCAGGTTGCTGCGTTTGCCGGTGGAGAGGTCATCGAGAATGCGCACCGAGTGACCCTTGGCGAGCAAGGCGTCGGTCAGGTGCGAACCGATGAAACCGGCGCCGCCGGTGATTAAAACAGGGCCGTCAGCCATGGCGATAAAACCTATCCAGTAAGCCCGGGAGTGCCGCGCGCCAGGCGCGGGGCTTGATCCCGAAAGTGTGCAGAATTTTCTTGCAGGCCAGCACCGCGTGTTGCGGTTCTTCAGCGGCGTCGGGCCGTGCGGCGTGAGCCTGGGCGGTCGGTGCCTCAATGGCCAGCGGATGCAGGGCGCGTGCTTCGGTGAGAATCGCCTGCCCCAGTGCAAGCGGCGTGGTCGCCTCATGCCCGGCGTAGTGGTAAGTGCCCCACAGCGGCGCGGAGCAATCGAGTTGCTTGAGCACCGAAATGATCACCCGGGCGGCATCGTCCACCGGCGTCGGATTACCGCGACGATCATCGGCCATCAACAGTTCTTCAGCTTTCTCGGCCCGGCTCAGGAATCGCCCGAGGGTGCCGTCGGGGCTGTCATCGAGCAGCCAGCCGAAACGCAGCAGTACGTGCTGCGGACAAGTGGCGCGCACGCTTTGCTCGATTCGCCACAAGGCCTGGCCGCGCAGGCCCAGCGGTACCGGTTCGTCTTTTTCGCTGTAGGCGGTCGCCCGGGAGCCATCGAACACGCGATAACTCGACGGTTGCAGCAGCACAATGTTGTGATGCTGGCACAGCTCGGCCAGCCGTTCGACGGCTCGCTCCTGCCCGGCCAGACGCTGTTCGCTGACGGTCTCCGCCTGGAACCAGTCAAAATAGTAGGCGAGATTGATCAACGCATCCGGACGGGTATCGTCGAGCAGTTGCGTCAGGCTCGCGGCGTCCCAGCCGTCTTGCGGTGGGCGGGGGGCGAGGAAACCGATGTCTTCCTCCGCACCGAGGCGAATCAGCGCCTGCCCAAGGGCATTTCCGCCGCCCAGTAACATAAGGCGCATTCGCATAGAGTCAGCAGGCCCAGTCTGATTGGAACGATGGCTTTATCGACAGCGCCCGCAGGCGATTTCGTCAATAGTTGCCGGAATCGTTGCATTTTGCGGGTTTAGTGCGCAACCGTCATCCGTAAAGTGTAGTTCCGTCGGATTGGGTTGACCCTGCTGGCCCCTTCGCGAGCAAGCCCGCTCCCACATTGGATCTCCTGTGTACTCACATTTTGTGACCGACACTGTTCAACTGTGGGAGCGGGCTTGCTCGCGAAGGGGCCCTAAAGCCGACAGAGGACTTGAGCGGTACTTGCAACTTCCCGCCCCCACCCGCATAAATTACCCCATGAATCTGCCCATCCCCACGGACGCTGCTCTGGCAGGCTTTCACCCCGCCGTCAGCGCCTGGTTCAGCAACACCTTCGCGACGGCCACCGCCGCCCAAGCCCGGGCGTGGCCGTTGATCCGCCAGCGCCGCTCGACCCTGATCGCTGCGCCCACCGGTTCCGGCAAGACCCTCACCGCGTTTCTGGCCGTGCTCGACGATCTGGTCCATCGTGGCCTGGAGAGTCCGGACGGCCTGCCGGACGAAACCCTGGTGGTCTACGTTTCGCCGCTCAAGGCGCTGTCCAACGACATCCGGATCAACCTGCAAAACCCGCTGGCCGGCATTACCGAACAGTTGCGGGTGATGGGCCTGCCCGACGTACCGATCAGCACCGCCGTGCGCACCGGCGATACGCCGCAAAAAGAGCGCTCGGCCATGCGCAAAACCGCGCCGCACATTCTGGTGACCACCCCGGAATCTCTTTACGTGCTGCTCGGCTCCGACTCCGGCCGGCAAATGCTCGGCACCACCCACACGGTGATCGTTGACGAAATCCACGCCATTGCCGCCAGCAAACGTGGCAGTCATCTGGCCCTGAGCCTGGAACGTCTGCAAGCACTCTGCTCGCAACCGCTGGTGCGTATCGGCTTGTCCGCCACGCAGAAACCCATCGAAGCGGTTTCGCGCTTTTTGGTCGGCCGTGATCGCGACTGCGACATCATCGACATCGGCCACGCCCGCCCACGGGACCTCGATATAGAGGTGCCGCCCGTGCCCTTGTCGGCGGTGATGGCCAATGACGTCTGGGAACTGGTCTATGACCGACTCGCCGCCCTCGCCCGTGAACACCGGACCACGCTGATTTTCGTCAACACCCGGCGTCTGGCCGAACGCCTGAGTCGACACTTGAGCGAGCGCCTCGGCAAGGACGCGGTGGCGGCCCACCATGGCAGCCTGGCCAAAGAGTTTCGCCTGGACGCCGAGCAACGCCTCAAGCGCGGCGAGCTGCAAGTGCTGATCGCCACTGCTTCGCTGGAATTGGGGATTGATATCGGCGATGTCGACCTGGTGTGCCAGATCGCTTCGCCACGCTCGATTGCCGGGTTTCTGCAACGAGTCGGCCGCTCCGGGCACCAGGTCGGCGGCACGCCCAAGGGCCGGTTGTTTGCCACCACCCGCGACGACCTGATCGAATGCGCCGCCCTGCTCGATTGCGTCCGCCGTGGTGAACTCGACACGTTGCAGATCCCCGAAGCGCCGCTGGACGTGCTGGCCCAGCAGATCATCGCTGAGGTCAGCTGCCAGGAATGGCAGGAACAGGCGCTGCTGGACATGCTGCGCAACGCCTCGCCTTACGCCTCGCTCGACGAAAAACACTATCAGGCACTGCTGCAAATGCTCGCCGAGGGGTACAACGGGCGTCTGGGTATTCGTAGCGCTTACCTGCACCGGGACGCCGTGAGCCGCACCCTGCGCGGCCGCCGGGGCGCCAAGCTGACCGCCGTGACCAGTGGCGGGACGATTCCGGACAACGCCGACTACAGCGTGTTGCTGGAGCCTCAAGGGCTGAACATCGGCAGCGTCAACGAAGACTTCGCGGTGGAAAGCATCGCCGGGGATATCTTTCAGCTGGGCAATACGTCGTATCGAATCCTGCGGGTCGAAACCGGCAAGGTCCGGGTCGAAGACGCTCAGGGGCAACCGCCGACCATTCCGTTCTGGCTCGGTGAAGCACCCGGGCGCAGTGATGAACTGTCGTTCGCCGTGGCACGCCTGCAAGCGCAACTCGATGAGCGGCTCGGCGCCACACCCGGCAACTTGCAACCGGCCGTCGACTGGCTGACCGACACCCTCGGCCTGAACCTCGCCAGCGCCGAGCAATTGGTCGATTACCTGGCCCGGGCACGCCAGACCCTCGGCGCCTTACCGTCGCAAGACACGCTGCTGATGGAGCGGTTTTTCGACGAGTCCGGCGGTACGCAACTGATCATCCATTCGCCGTTCGGCAGCCGCATCAACCGCGCCTGGGGCCTGGCCCTGCGCAAGCGTTTCTGCCGCACCTTCAACTTCGAATTGCAAGCCGCCGCCAGCGAGGACGCCATCGTGCTGTCGCTGTCCACCGGTCATAGCTTCGAGCTGGAGGATGTCTGGCGTTATCTGCACAGCAACAGTGCCGAACATACCTTGATTCAAGCGGTGCTTGAGGCGCCGCTGTTCGGTGTGCGCTGGCGCTGGAACGCCGGGGTCGCCCTGGCGCTGCCGCGCTACAGCGGTGGACGCAAAGTACCGCCGCAGATCCAGCGGATGAAAAGCGAAGACCTGATCGCCAGCGTGTTTCCCGATCAGATCGCCTGTGTGGAAAACCTCGCTGGCGAGCGCGAGATTCCTGATCATCCGCTGGTGGAACAAACCCTCGATGATTGCCTGCACGAAGCCATGGACAGCGAAGGCTGGCTGGCATTATTGCGGCGCATGGAACAGGGCGACATCCGCCTGGTCAGCCGCGATTTGCCGGCGCCCTCGCCACTGGCGGCGGAGATTCTCAGCGCTCGCCCCTACACCTTTCTCGACGATGCGCCGCTGGAAGAGCGCCGCACTCAGGCAGTGCTCAACCGCCGCTGGAGCGATCCGCAATCCACCGACGATCTCGGTGCGCTGGACGCCGAGGCAATTACTGCGGTGCGTGAAGAGGCCTGGCCAACGCCAACCGGCATTGATGAAATGCATGAAGCGCTGATGAGCCTGGCGTGCATCTCCGATACCGAGGCCCTGGCCAATCCGAATTGGCTCGAGTGGCTGAACACCTTGGCCGACAGTGGCCGCGCCAGCCGTTTGCAAATCAATACCGAACAATCGCTATGGTTCGCGCTGGAGCGACTGACTTGCCTGCGGGCGATTTATCCACAAGCCACATTGGTTCCACCGCTGGAGGCGTTGCCCGGTTTCGATGAAACCTGGGAGCCGGACGAAGCGGTGCTGGAAGTGATCCGCGCACGGCTCAGCGCGTTTGGTCCGTTGCCGCTGAAGGCGATTGCTGAACCTCTCGGTCTACCGGCGATTCAAGTCACTCAGGCCCTGGCGCAACTGGAGCGCGAAGGCTATGTACTGCGCGGGCAATTCACCCCTGGCGCCCCTGATGACGAGTGGTGTGAGCGGCATCTGCTGGCGCGGATTCATCGCTACACGGTCAAACGACTGCGACGGGAAATCGAGCCGGTTGCGTTGCAGGACTTCATGCGTTTTCTGTTCGACTGGCAGCATCTTTCCAGCGCGAGCCAAGCCCAGGGCCGCACGGTGTTGCCGGCGATCATCAGCCAGTTCGAAGGCTACCCCGCCGCTGCTTCGGCGTGGGACAGCGACATTCTGCCGGCGCGTATCAAAGACTACTCGGCGAGCTGGCTGGATGAGTTATGCCGCAGCGGCAAACTGATCTGGACCCGACTGACCACGCGCAACAAGAGCGCCAGCACGGCATTGCGCAGCACGCCGATTCTGTTGCTGCCGCGTAGTCAGGTCGGATTGTGGAGCGGCTTGACCGAGCAGACGCCGGTCAGCGAACTGTCGCCCAAAACACAGAAAGTCCATGAAGCGCTCAGCCAGCATGGCGCACTGTTTTTCGATGAGCTGATTCACGAAGCCCATCTGCTGCGCTCGGAACTGGAAATCGCCTTGCAGGAACTGGTGGGTGCCGGACTGGTAAACGCCGACAGCTTCGCCGGCCTGCGGGCGCTGATTACCCCGGCCAGCAAACGCCAGAATCGCAGCAACCGACGCGGGCGCGGAGCATTTGTCGGCGGCATGGACGATGCCGGACGCTGGGCCTTGCTGCGCCGCGGTGCTGCCGCCCCGGTTGTGGATAAGCAACGACCAGCGCCTACGCCCAGCGAAACCCTGGAACACATTGCCATGACCTTGCTGCGCCGTTATGGCGTGGTGTTCTGGCGCTTGCTGGAGCGTGAGGCGGATTGGTTGCCGAGTTGGCGGGAATTGCTGCGCACATTCCATCGGCTCGAGGCCCGGGGCGAGATTCGTGGCGGGCGGTTTGTCAGTGGTCTGGCGGGGGAGCAATTTGCGCTCCCTGAGGCGATTCCGTTGCTGCGCGAAGTCCGGCGGCGACCGCACGACGGAAGTCTGATCGCGGTGTGTGGGGTGGATCCGCTGAACCTTGCCGGCACCTTGTTGCCAGGCGCGAAAGTACCGGCGCTGGCGAGCAATCGACTGGTGTACCGCGACGGCATACCGGCCGCTGCCGAGATCGCTGGCAAGCAGCAGTTCTGGCTGGAGCTGGATCAGCAGGCCAGTGGCGAGGTGCGTAACAAACTGATCCGGCATTGATGTTGTCTGGCCTGGCGCCTTCGCGAGCAAGCCCGCTCCCACGGGGGATGTTGTGTCGATCACAAAACCGCGCTCCGACACAGATCAAATGTGGGAGCGGGCTTGCTCGCGAAGAGGCCATCACAACCAACAAGATCATTGGGTTCGCGGTTGATCCGGCAACAACACCGGCGATTCCTCCAGCGTCGGCCCATCATCTTCTGGCTCATCCACATGCCTTTTGGGGATCAAAACCTGCTGTGGATAAGTCTGCGCGAAATGCACCCATGGGCTGTTATCCACAAGCTTTTTCAAACGCTGATTGAACGCCCGGCTCACCGCATATTGCCCACCCGACACGGTACGAAACTGCGCCGTCAACACCACGCCGTTAAGGTCCATTTTGTCGACACCGAACACATCCAGCGGCCCTTGCAGGTTGTACTTGAGAAACGCATCGTCACGAATCGAATCCCCGGCCTCGCGGATCAGTTCTATGGCCTTGTCGACATCGGTGTCGTAAGTGAACTGCACCGAGAAAAATGCAAATGCAAACTGCCGCGATTGATTGGTCACGGCCTTGATCTGGCCGAACGGCACCGAGTGCACAAAGCCCTTGCCGTCGCGCAGACGCAGGGTGCGAATGGTCAGGCCTTCGACAGTGCCGGCGTGGCCGGAATCGAGCACCACCCAATCGCCGATCGACAAGGTGTCCTCAATGATGATGAACAACCCGGTGATTACGTCCTGCACCAGTTGCTGGGAACCGAAACCAATCGCCAGACCGACCACCCCGGCACCGGCTAGCAGCGGCGCGACGTTGATCCCCAGGTTGGCCATGGTGGTGATCGCGCAAATCACCACCAAGATGATTTTGATCGCATTGCGCAGCAGCGGCAGGATGGTTTTCACCCGCGTGCTCGGCTGACGCGCCGAGCGCTTGCTGACCGGCGGTTTCAAGGCTTCCTGAATCGCGGTGTCGAGCACCACCCAGAGCAACCACGTCACCAGAAAGATCATGCCGATACTGCTTAACGAATTACTGATCGCTCGGCCCACGGAGTTGCGTTCAGCAAACTCGAACAGCGACACGCCCCAGATTCGCCCGAGGATTTCGATGAACGCCACGGCCATGACGATGCGCAGCAAGGCATGAAGCAAGCTGAGAAAACGCTCCTTGTAAGCACTGCTGCGCTGGATCGCTTCGGCCCGGCGAGTCTTGAACAAGTGCTGGAAAATCGTGCTGAGAAACACCATCGCGATCAGCAACACGGTGGTGAATAACGCACAGCGCAGGGCCTTTTGATTGTCCTCGCCGACGCCGATCAGGTTGATCGCCGAGACCAGCACCATCAGCAGGATCGGCCAGTACCAGAGCCCGGAAAAGATTCGCAGGGACTCTTGCAATGAGGGCTGTTTGAGGCGCTGAGTCAATGGGCGGTTACGGATCAGATGCGCCACCGGACGACGCAGGTGAATCACCAGCAAACCGAAGATGATCGACGCGAACAGCCCAGTGAAGACCGCGATGCTGCTGGTGATGTTGCCGCCCAATTGCCGGGCGATCTGCGGGCTGGTCAAGGCATCGCTCAGCGCAGCGAGGAAGCCAATCATGAACAGCGGTCTGGGGCAGTAGTCACGGATGATCTGCACCGCCGGGCGCTTATGACCGGTATTGAACATGACGATCACGCAGAGCAGCATCGAGGTCGAGAAAATGCCGCTGCTGGTGGCGTAGGCGAAACACAGCGCGAGGGCGCGACCGACCGAAGCCTGCAGGAAATGGCTGACGTAGAGGGTCAGCGGCAGACAGATCACGGCGGGCAAGGTGAAAGGCATCAAATACTTGAGCAGGTCCTGGCTGCGCTCGCGCGTTCGCAACCAACGGCCCAGGTTCAAATGCCTGGCCAGAATGCCGCCGAGCACCGTGAGCAAGGCAAACGTGCCGAGCCACACACCGGACAACAACAGGAAGTCAGCGGCTACGCCCCAGGAAGAACGGGACGAGGGCTGATTCACCAGTTTGTCCACTTCATCCGCCGCCCGATCAGCGCGCAGACGCCAGGCATCCACCAGATTTTGGTTGAGATCGAGTTTGTCCTGAACGTCGTCGATGCTGGAGCTGATGGCCCCGAGCAGGCCTCCCTGGACCAGCGGCTCAGCCTTGGCGGGCTCTTCAGCTGCAGTGGGAACGCCTGGCAACGCGGCGGCTTCCAGTTCGTTGCTGCCCACAAACAGCAACGCCCCCAGTAGTATCGCGGTCTTGAACTTGAACAAAACGCGGAGCTCCTTCACAAGGGTCTGTAAGGAACTGATTGGCAAATGGCGGCCAAGTTCGGTTTTGGCCGCAAGATAGCCCGCCGATGCGGTTCACTGTGGAGAGAGAGCTTGCCCCCGCTGGGGTGCGAAGCGCCCCCAAAACCTGCGAACCGATTTCTCTCAGATATTTCATTCGCCACTCGATATTTGACCTCCGCGCAAATATCAAATGCCCATCCCTGTATTTTTCTGCACGACCCAAACCCCGACACTGCGCTCCATCAATCAATCCGCCCGGAGTTGCAGCCATGCCCATTGCCTTGCTCGCGCTGACCCTCAGCGCTTTCGCCATCGGGACGACGGAGTTCGTCATCGTTGGCTTGTTACCTACCATCGGCACCGACCTTGGTGTCAGCCTGCCGTCCGCTGGTCTGCTGGTCAGCCTGTATGCACTCGGCGTGGCCATCGGCGCGCCGGTGCTGACCGCCCTCACCGGTAAAGTCCCACGCAAATTGCTGCTGTTGTCGTTGATGGTGCTGTTCACCCTCGGCAACTTGCTGGCCTGGAAAGCGCCGAGCTACGAGTCGCTGATCATTGCGCGGATCGTCACGGGCCTGGCCCACGGGGTGTTTTTCTCGATTGGCTCGATCATCGCCACCAGCCTGGTGCCGAAGGAGAAAGCCGCCAGCGCGATTGCCATCATGTTCACCGGCCTGACCGTGGCGCTGGTCACTGGCGTACCGTTGGGGACGTTTATCGGTCAGCATTTCGGCTGGCGTGAAACCTTCCTCGCCGTGTCTGCATTGGGTGTGATCGCCTTCATCGGCAGCCTGCTCTACGTGCCGAAAAACATTGCCCACAGCAAACCGGCTTCGTTGTTGCAGCAATTGCAGGTGCTCAAGCAGCCGCGCCTGCTGTTGGTGTATGCCATGACGGCGGTCGGTTACGGCGGCTCGTTCATTGCCTTCACCTTTCTGGCGCCGATTCTTCAGGATATTTCCGGCTTCAGCGCCAGCACTGTCAGCCTGGTATTGCTGGTGTATGGCATCTCTGTGGCCGTGGGCAACATCTGGGGCGGCAAACTGGCGGACAAGCACGGCCCGATCAGCGCTCTGAAAATCATCTTCGCCCTGCTCGCCGCCGTGTTGTTCGTGCTGACTTTCACGGCTGGCAATCCATGGCTGGCCCTGGCCACCGTGCTGGTTTGGGGCGCCGTCGCTTTCGGCAACGTGCCAGGCCTGCAGGTGTATGTGGTGCGTCAGGCCGAACATCACACCCCGAATGCGGTGGACGTGGCGTCGGGCCTGAACATTGCGGCGTTCAACCTCGGCATTGCCGGTGGGGCGTGGGGCGGTGGTTTGATCGTGGCGCACATGGGTCTGATTCATACCGCGTGGATCGGCGGCCTGGTGGTCTTGGTCGCACTGGCACTGACCGCCTGGAGTGGGCGTCTTGACCGGTTGGGCCCTGTGTATGCCGAATCGGCTGAAGGCTCGGCCCGGATCGTCGTCGGGCATTGATCAACCTATGGGAGCGGGCTTGCTCGCGAAAGCGGTGTGTCAGTGACATCAATACTGGATGTGCCGCCGCTTTCGCGAGCAAGCCCGCTCCCACATTTGATTTATGGTGTTTTTGAGTTTTACCGTCCGTAGCCCCGTCGAAACTTTCTCGCCCCCCCGGCAGTCATCAAAAGACAGAGGCTGTCCGAGGGCTACATAGACGGGAGGCGACATGGCGGCGATTCATATTGGTATTTCAGGCTGGCGCTACACGCCTTGGCGGGGGGAGTTCTACCCGAAGGGGCTGACCCAGAAGCGCGAATTGCAATTCGCTTCACGGGCAGTGAACAGCATCGAAATCAATGGATCGTTTTACGCCCTGCAACGGCCCGAGCGTTATGCCCAGTGGTACGACGAAACCCCGGCGGGCTTTGTGTTCAGCGTCAAGGCGCCGCGTTTCATCACCCATATCAAGCGCTTGCGAGACATTCATAAGCCGCTGGCGAATTTCTTTGCCTCCGGGGGTGCTGGAACTCAAGGAAAAACTCGGCCCGATCCTCTGGCAGTTTCCACCCAACTTCAAATTCGACCCGGAATTGTTCGAAAGCTTTCTCGAACAATTACCCCACGACACGGAACAAGCCGCCGCCCTCGCCCGCCAGCATGAGCCGCGTTTGAACGGTCACGCCAGCATGAAGGCCTACGGCAAGAAACCGCTGCGCCATGCCGTGGAAATTCGCCACGAAAGCTTTGTCGATCCCGCCTTCGTCCGGCTGCTCAAACGCTACAACACCGCGCTGGTCATCGCTGATACCGCCGGCAAATGGCCGTATCGCGAAGACCTCACCAGCGATTTCGTCTATCTGCGCCTGCACGGTGCCGAAGAACTCTACGCCAGCGGTTACACCCCACAAGCGCTGAAACGCTGGGGCGACCGGATCGATGCCTGGTATCACGGACAGCAACCGGCAGATCCGCAATTGATCGCGCCCCGGCAAAAACCCAAGACACGCAGATCCCGGGAAGTGTTCTGCTATTTCGATAACGACATCAAAGTCCGGGCGCCCTTCGATGCCCGCCGCCTGCTTGAGCGTTTCCATCTCGACAAGGACCTTGCCACCGTCCCCGGTGAGCCAGTTGCCGAAGGAGTGCTGCCATGAGCGTTCCCGAACCGGTCGGCACAACGGATGAACAGCAACCCATCATCAGCGCCGTGAGCCGTTTCACCGTGCTGACGGTCAACACCCACAAGGGTTTCACCGCGCTCAACCGACGCTTCATCCTGCCCGAGTTGCGCGAAGCAGTACGCAGTGTGTCCGCCGATGTGGTGTTTTTGCAGGAAGTGCATGGCACTCACGAATATCACCCGCAGCGCTACCTCAATTGGCCGGCGATGCCCCAGTACGAATTCCTTGCCGATACCTTGTGGCCGCAGTTTGCCTATGGGCGCAACGCGGTCTATCCAGCGGGCGATCACGGCAATGCGCTGTTGTCGAAATTCCAGATCATTCGCCACGACAACCTCGACGTTTCCATCCACGGCCATGAGAACCGTGGAATCCTGCATTGCGTGTTACGGATGCCCGGCGATGGCCGGGAAGTGCATGCTATTTGCGTCCATCTGGGGCTTCGCGAAAGTCACCGCACGGCACAACTCAAGCTGCTGACCCAACGTTTGGAAGAGTTGCCGGAGGATGCCCCGGTGGTGATCGCCGGCGACTTCAATGATTGGCGCCTGCGCGCTGATGCGCTGCTCAAGCCCTGCGGCTTGCGTGAAGTCTTTGCCGAGCTGCATGGCAAACCGGCGCGTAGTTTCCCGGCGCGTTTGCCGGCGTTGCGCCTGGACCGCATCTACGTGCGCAACCTCAAGGCCAGCCATCCGCAAGTACTGGCGGCACGCCCCTGGTCACACCTTTCCGACCATGCACCGCTATCGGTGGAGATCGAGCTATGACCGGCCCATTGATGGAAAAAACCACGATCGAACACGTCTCCGCACCTCCGCCCGTGCGTGAGCCGGCGGTCGTTAATATCGAATACGGTTGGCACCGTAACAACCGGGTCCAATTGCTGGAGAACGGTGAGGAATACTTTCCACGGGTATTTGAAGTGCTGCGTCAGGCCCAGAGTGAAATCCTGCTGGAAACCTTCATTGTGTTCGAGGACAAGGTCGGTAATGAGCTGCAAAAAATCCTGATTGAAGCGGCTCAACGCGGCGTGCGCATCACCGTCAGCCTCGACGGTTTTGGTTGTGGCGAATTGAGTACGGAGTTCCTCGCGGCCCTGAGCAATGCAGGTGTGCGCCTGCAAATATTTGACCCCGCCCCGCGTCACTTTGGCATCCGCACCAACTGGTTCCGCCGCCTGCACCGCAAGATTGTGGTGGTCGACGGCACGATTGCGTTCCTCGGCGGAATCAACTTTTCCGCCGACCATTTGGCCGACTTCGGCCCTGAAGCCAAACAGGATTATTCGGTTGAAGTGCAAGGCCCGGCGGTGGCCGATATTCATCATTTCGCCTTGCTGCAAAGCGGTCGCCCGGCCCGGGCCAAATACTGGTGGCAACGCCGCAGACAGAGGCGCGCGGAACTGGCGGTCAGCGATCATGATGGTCAGGTACGGCTGGTGTATCGCGACAATGCCGAACACCAGGGCGATATCGAAGAGGTGTACTTGCGAGTACTGCGCGGCGCCCGGCATCGCGTGATCATCGCCAACGCCTACTTCTTTCCAGGCTATCGGCTGCTGCGGGAGATCCGCAACGCGGCGAGGCGAGGGGTCGAGGTGCGCCTGATTCTTCAGGGCCAGCCGGATTTGCGCGTGGCCAGGCTCGCCGCGCGCATGACCTACGATTATCTACTGCGGGCCGGGGTAGCGATTTACGAATATTGCGACCGTCCCCTGCATGGCAAAGTCGCCTTGGTCGACGAGGACTGGAGCACCGTCGGTTCAAGTAACCTCGACCCGCTGAGCCTGTCCCTGAACCTGGAGGCCAACGTGTTGATCCGCGACCGCGCCTTCAACCGTGACCTGTTCGAGCGTCTCGACGAATTGAGCAGCAACCACTGCAAGGTCATGTCGACGGACAAGGCGCCTCGCGGGCGGATCTGGCACATGACTATCGGTTTTCTGGTGTTTCACGTCCTGCGGCATTTCCCGGCCTGGGCCGGTTGGCTGCCGGCGCATAAACCGCGCCTGAAACCCTTCATCCATCCGACCGGGAGCGATAAGGCATGAGGCATTCTGAAGCGCAGCCTGCGCCTCACTCCGACACGCCGCGAAAATCCCACTGGCACCGCTGGAAAAAGCCGCTGACGATGCTGTTTTTTCTGGCGTTGATTGTGCTGTTCACGATGCTTGCCCAACGCATCGAGTGGGGCGAAGTGTTCGATACGTTGGCCGACTTTAAAGTGCGCACACTGATCATCGCGTCCGGGCTGACGCTGCTGAGTTTTCTGGTGTACGCCTGTTTCGACCTGATCGGTCGCACCTATATTCGACAGGACCTGACCTGGCGGCAGATCCTGCCAGTGGGCATCATCAGCTATGCCTTCAACCTTAACCTGAGCGCCTGGGTCGGCGGGGTCGCCATGCGCTATCGGTTGTATTCGCGGCTCGGCGTGAGCAAAAGCAACATCGCGAAAATCCTCGGGCTGAGCCTGGCGACCAATTGGTTCGGCTACATGGTGATTGCCGGCACAGTGTTCAGCAGCGGACTGGTGCGAATGCCCCCAGGCTGGAAATTGAGCAGCGGCGCCCTGCAAGGCGTGGGCGTGTTATTACTGCTGATAAGCGCGGGTTATCTGGCAGCCTGTCGATTTTCCAGGCGACGGCAATGGTCAATTCGCGGCGTGGAAATCAATCTGCCGTCGCTGCACATGGCGGTCCTGCAACTGGCCCTCGGCGCGCTCAACTGGTCGCTGATGGCGGCGGTAATCTTCACCCTGCTGCCGAGCAAGCTGGACTATCCGCTGGTGCTTGGCGTGTTGCTGATCAGCGCCTTTGCCGGAGTTATTACCCACATTCCGGCCGGGCTCGGCGTGCTGGAGGCGGTGTTCGTGGCGTTGCTGCAACACGAGGCCTCACGAGGAAGCCTGGTGGCGGGGTTGCTCGCTTATCGGGCGATCTATTTCCTCCTGCCGCTGCTGATTACCGTGGTGATGTACCTGGTGGTGGAAGCCAAGGCGAAGTCGTTGCGGATCCAGAAGAAACCTTCTTGAGAGATTGGTTGAAACGGATGCCGCTTTCGCGAGCAAGCCCGCTCCCACATTGATAGCGCTTAGACAGGCAGTGCGGATCAAATGTGGGAGCGGGCTTGCTCGCGAATGATCGCAAGAACACTGCAAATCTAACTCGACTGAATAATGCTCAACCGCTCGCCCACCACCATTTCCGTGATCCAGCCCACCAGAATGCTGGTATACGCCTGTTGTGAGACAGGCTCGCTCAAGGCGTGATCGGCACCGTCGATAATCCGGTGAGTCAGCGAGTGGGTCTGCTGACACGCCGCGCGGTAACTCATGATGGTCGCGTGGGGCACATAGGCGTCCGTCTCGGACTCCACCAGCAACACATCCCCGGTAAATTGCGAACAGGCATGCAGCGCGCGATTGCTGTCGGCGCTGACCCGCGTGCTGCGGTAATCGCGCAAATCGAGCTTGTCCAGCTCACGCTTGGGTGTGTGCCAAAAGTCGTCTCGATACAACGCCGGCACCCGCAACGCCAGCCAGCGCACCGGTCGCAACGACGTCAGGATCGAGGCCAGATAACCGCCATAACTGGTGCCGACCACGGCGATCGCCGACGTGTCGAGCGCCGGATGGGCGAGCAAGCGGTCGTAGGCCGCCAACAAGTCACGCAGATTGTCTTCGCGGGTTACCCGAGATAACGGAATACCGGTCCCGCCAGTATGGCCGCGCAAGTCGAATGTCAGGCACACGCAACCCAACCCGGCGATGCCTTTGGCGCGCTCCAGGTCGCGCTCCTGACTACCGCCCCAGCCATGAACGAAAAGCACACCCGGGACTTTCGATTTGGGGCTGAGGAAGGTTCCGCTCATCTGTTCATCGTCGATGTCGATCTGAATGGTTTCGCTTCTAGCCGTCATAGGATTTGACCGTTACGTACTTGAGAAGAAAGTCACTGTGTTCCGCTGGCCCGCGGTAGACCTCAATGGCGTTGGCCGGCAGAGGTTGATCGGTATAGGTTTCGATCGACGACACGCGAATCGCGCGCAAGCCGGGGTTGTTGACGAAGCTCTGCAGTGCCGCGACTTCAGCACTGCTGGCACCGCCCAGGCGCCAGGATTGTTCGAGCACGCCACTGCGTTGTTTGCCATCGCAATCCAGCCCTTGGGCGATGTCGTAGTTGCGCCGCGAGGCGTAGAAACCGGGGTAGGCTTCATCGGCCGCGCTGTCGAATACCTGCGCTTGCTGGATCGCCAGCCTCGTGTCTTCTGGTAGTTCCAGCGCCAGCAGGTCCTCGTAATAACCCTGCACCACCAACAGATTGGACCCTCCATAAACCTGCTCGCCCTGACCGTCTTCGGTCAAGTATTGATCACCGCAATAACTCAGCACTTTGTCGCCGATAAAACTCTGACCGACACTATGGGTGACCACCTCGATCAAGTCTTGTTCCAGCACCACACCTTCGGTGAACAATGTTTTGGCATCGGGGCGAGCAAGGATGGCGTCGAACTGATCGAGGCTTTTGATTACTTCCTGGCCGCGTCCGGCGCAGGCATGAATAGGTTTCATGCGGATCGGACCGCTGTAGAGCAGGTGCTCCGCCGCCGGGCGAGCATCCTCCAGGGAGAACACGCTGAGGCCATCGAGCACGACGCTGCGTACCCGTTCGGAAAACAACGACGACCAGCCTTCGGGCGCGAACGCATAGCGATTCAACAATCCATGGCTGATGGCTTTGGTGCAGATGAAATCGTGGTCGACGTAACCGCCCCATAAGTCCTCCGGCCCTTTGACGCCCAGCTGCCGGGCGGCAGCAACGCCCACCAGCGTTTGGGTCGGCAACAGATAAATATCCCGGCCGCGATGCAGCTGCGGGTCGTAACTGCCGCCGTATTCGAGCCCCACAACCTGCGCCAGCCAACGGGCCAACGCGCGATTGGTTTCGACTTCGTGAAGCGAGGCACTGGGTCGCACTGAATGGGCGAGTACCAGTTTGTTGCGATTTGTTGGGGTCATGCGTTCCCCTTCAATCTGCGTTTGATAAATGTAGCTCAAGGAGGTGCAGAGATCAGGCCAATGGCGGCTGGAGAAAAACAGTCTTTAAATCAGCCAATTGCGAAATGTGCGGTGGCACAAGGCCTGTTTTATTCTGCACGACACCTTTCAATGCTCCCGGCATTTTGCACGACTCAAACCTGCCACCTAACTCATGTGGGAGCGAGCCTGCTCGCGATGGCGGCCTGACATTCCATATTTGTGTTGAATGACACACCGCTATCGCGAGCAGGCTCGCTCCCACATTTTTAGATCTGTGGTGATGCTCGCTACCGAGCCACGGCCGCGGTCGCAGACACACCAAACCGCCCCCGGTAATCACTCGGCGCCAGCCCGGTAATCTTCTTGAACGTTGCCCGAAACGCACTCGGGTCCTGGTAACCCACGGTCCAGGCAATATGATCAATAGTGCCGTTGGTGAATTCGAGCATTTCCCGCGCTTTGCCGACACGCAGGTGCTGGCAGTACTCGGTGGGTTTCAACCCGGTTGCAGCACGAAAACGCCGCAGGAAAGTGCGTTCTTCCAGCCCCGCCCGCTCGGCCATTGCCGTCAACGAGACATCGGTCGCCCCAGTGCTTTGCAGCCAATGCTGGACCTTGAGAATCGACGCATCGCCATGGTTGAGAATCGGTGAAAAATTACTGCCGCACGCACTCGCGCTGTCGCTGTGTTCCACCACCAGAAACCGCGCCGTGCCGTGCCAGTGGCAATGCTCGGCCCGAGCAAGCGGTTCACCAATCGCAATCCCAGCTCTGACCAGGCCATCAACCCGGCGGTGGTGATCAGGTCGCCATCGTCGACAATGGGCGTATCGGCCTTGAGCTTGATCGCCGGATAACGCTCGGCGAAAGCCTTGGCCGAGGTCCAGTGGGTAGTCGCGCTACGGCCATCGAGCAGGCCGCTTTCGGCCAACAGTATAGAACCCACGCAGACCCCGCCGAGGGTCGCACCGTTGGCGTGCTGCTGACGAATCCAGCGAATCAGCTCTTGGGGCGCCTGTCGCTCGGAAAAACCTCCGATCGAGGGCGGGATCAACACGGCGACCAATGCGCCGGCCGGGCCAGGATGAGTGTCATAGACCCGCTCGGGCACTTGATCGCTATCGACCTGCCAGTGACTGACCCGCAGCAACGGCAGCTGCGCCGCCTGATGCTCGGCGGCGATCCGGTTGGCCACGCCGAACAGGTCCGTCAGCCCATGCACCGCCGCCATCTGCGCACCGGGATAGATCAGCACTCCCAGTTCGGCGACTGCCCTTTCTACACCCATTGTCAGTTTTCCCCCTTCTATTGTCGGTGCGGCCAATCCTCGAACGGAGGGCCAGCGCCAATACTTAATTCCACACCCAACACACACTTCGAGGAAACAGTCATGGCCAAGCAAGCACTCATCGTAGTCGATATCCAAAACGACTACTTCCCTCAGGGCAAGTGGCCGCTGGTGGGCGCCGACGCCGCAGCGGACAACGCCGCACGGTTGATTCAGGCATTTCGCGAGGCCGGCGATCAGGTGGTGCACATCCGCCACGAATTCACCTCCGACGCCGCACCGTTCTTCGCGCCGGGCTCCGACGGCGCGAAGCTGCACCCCAAAGTCCTCAACCGCGCTGACGAACCGGTGGTGCTCAAACATTTCGTCAACTCGTTCCGCGAGACCGAACTGGAAGCCATCCTCGACCAGCAAGGCATCGAGCACTTGGTGGTGGTCGGGAGCATGAGTCACATGTGCATCGACGGCATCACCCGCGCCGCGGCCGACTTGGGCTACACCGTCACGGTGATTCACGACGCCTGCGCCACCCGAGACCTGGAATTCAACGGCATCACCGTCCCGGCCGACCACGTTCACGCCGCCTTCATGTCGGCCTTGGGTTTTGCTTATGCAAGTGTGGTGTCCACTGACGATTTTCTGGCTGATTAAGATGAGGAACCTGTGGGAGCGGGCTTGCTTGCAAAAGCGGTGTATCAGGCAACATCAATGTTGACTGTGCCGCCGCCTTCGCGAGCAAGCCCGCTCCCACATGACCTTCTATCGTCATACACCTGTGCAACAGTCGAAAAAATCTCACGCGTGAGCTATTGAGGTCCGCAAAAATTGCCTGTAGTGTTTCTCACGCGTGAGTTTTTCACAACGGGGTCAGCATCATGAAAAGCAGCTCTCCATCAGATCCGCCTACCGGATCTGCCACCGATTCAGCGAGCCAAAAGGGAGAGCGCTCGAAACCGTCCGCAAAAAAACCATCCAGCTTCTACATGAAGCAGATGCGCGCGGGCCTGGGTGCCGCCGGGTATGTGAAACACGAGACTTGGGTGCTTCCCGAAAACCGAAGCCTGCTCAAGCAGATGGAGAAACAGCTACGCCAACCGATTCTGGCTGGCTCATTCATGTCGGAGAATTACATGAGCGCAGGTAATAACTGGAATATCGATCGCCTCTACAGCGCCCTTCAGGCCCTCGACGAAGTGGTTTCGAACGACATCACCCTCTCCCTCGTTCAAGGCTCCGAGTCCAGCATCAAGCTGGAAATGAACGATTTCGGTGGCTTGCCGATTTACATCGCGGTGGTTGGCGATCAGGTCATCGTGGATACCGTTCTGGTCGATGTCGAGTCCATCAACGACGTACCGGCATTCAATGACGCCGTTCTGCGTAGCCGGGAAATGTTCCCGCTGTCCTCGATCGGTATCGAGTCGATGCCCAACGGGCAGGTCGTTTACAACATGTTCGGCGCACTGAGCTCCGACTCCAGCCTGACCAACGTCGTGACCGAGGTCAAAACCCTCGTCGACAACGTCCAGCGCGCCAGCGAAGCCTTTGAACGTTTCTTCATCTAATTTTTCGGGAACAGGAAATATCCAATGACTCAGTCCATCTGGAGCAAATTGTTCACCGCGCTGCGTGGCGGTGCCAACGAAGTCGGCGAATCGATCGTCGACCAACAGGCCCTGCGCATCCTCGACCAGGAAATTCGTGATGCTGACAGCGCGCTGGCCAACGCCAAGCGTGAGCTGGTCACCATCATGGCCAAGCACAAACTGTCGGCTGATCGCGTCAGCGAGCACAACGCCAAGATCAAGGACCTGGAATCCAAGGCCCTGGCCGCGATCCAGGCCAATCGCGAAGACCTGGCACTGGAAGTGGCCGAAGCCATTTCTACCCTGACCAACGAACTGGATGTCGAGCAAAAGCAGGCCACCGAATTCGGCGGTTACGCGGACAACATGCGTAAAGACATCACCAAGGCTGAAAGCCGCATCAAAAGCCTGCGTCAGCAAGTGGACATGGCCAAGGCGCGTGAAAGCGTACAGAAAGCCCAGGTCAGTGCTTCGATCGCCAGTGGCGGCGCCAACGGCAAGCTGGAAACCGCCGTCGGTACGCTGAACCGCCTGCAAGCCAAACAGCAGCAACGCGCCGCTGAACTGGAAGCTCAGGACCAACTGGCCGATGCGTCGACCGGCACCGACCTGGAGCGCAAGCTGCGCGAAGCCGGCATCACGCCGAACGAAGGCAGCGCCAATGCGATTCTGGAACGCCTGAAGAAAAAATCGGCTGAGTAAGCAACAGCGCAGCAGGAAGGGCATTTTTTTCCCTGATGCCGAGCTGCGGAACCTGTGGGAGCGGGCTTGCTCGCGAAGAGGGAGTGTCAGTCGACATCAATGTTGCCTGACACACTGCCTTCGCGAGCAAGCCCGCTCCCACATGGGTTGCGCTTAAGTAACGGGCATTCACTGCCCTTCGAGTCGAGGTCACGGATGGATGCCCTGAAGGGGTTCAAGACAATCGCAGGCGTGACCCTCTTCATGGTCGCGTTGCAACTGCTCAATGCGGCGACTGGCTACAGCCTTATTGCCTTCGGCCTAGTGCCGAGAACACTGCAGGGACTGGTCGGTATCATCACCTCGCCTTTCTTGCACGGGTCCTTTGCGCATCTGAGTACCAACCTGATTGCCTTTTTGATCCTCGGCACCCTGGTCATTGTCGAAGGGCTCGGCCGGTTCATGGCCGTCAGCGCCATCATCATTCTATTGGGCGGTTCGCTGGTCTGGCTGTTCGGATTTGCAGGCGTACACATTGGTGCCAGTGGATGGGTATTCGGGCTGTGGGCGTACCTCCTGTCGCGCGCCTGGTTCCAGAGGAGCTGGAGTAACCTGATCACGGCCAGTGTCGTGGTCCTGCTCTATGGCGGCCTGATTTTTGGCTTCTTTCCTCGCCAAGGCATGTCCTTCGAAGGGCACATCTTTGGTGCGATCGCCGGATTTATTGCAGCCAAGGTACTGTTATCTACGCCGCGCAGCAGGTTTAATGCCGCCCGGTAACCGCACTGAGCACTCAGACGCCAGAGCGATTACATCGTCAGGAATGAGCCCCATGGAGTCAGGGATGTAATGTCGATTTTCCTTTTATTGCGCACGTACGCTTCGTCCTTCTTCCATCGGTTCGGCTGGGCAGGCCTGGCCATTGCGCTGGGCATACACCTGAGCACGGCCTATATCGGCCTGGTGCTTCTGGGCGAACAACACCTCACCGCCCCCGCCACGTTTACCTACTTCTATCTCACCACCACGCTCACCGTCGGCTATGGCGATCTCGCGCCACAGACATCGGCGGGACGAATTTTCGTGGCTACCTGGGTCATGCTCGGGGGCATTGCGCTGCTGACGGCAGCCATCGGCAAAACCACCAGCAGTGTCATCGATGTATGGAGAAAAGGCATGAAGGGCAAAGGCGATTTCACCGGTAAGGTCGGCCACACTGTTCTCATCGGCTGGGAAGGCGCGTCCAGCGAGCGGGTCATTGAATTATTGCTGCAGGACGAAACCTCCAATGACAACCTGATCGTCATTTGCGATTGCGACCTCGAAGAAAATCCCATGCCGGGCAAAGCAGACTTTATCAAAGGCGAAAGCCTGTCCTCTGCCGCGCTTTTGCTGCGGGCCGGCGTTCCCGGTGCCGAACGCGTCCTGGTGCGAACCCATTCAGACGATCTGACCCTGGCCACCGTGCTGGCGGTCAATCGACTGAGCCCTGTCGGGCATGTGGTCGCCCACTTCAATGAAAGTGAAATCGCTGCGCTCGCCAGCGCCTACGCGCCCAGCCTGGAATGCACCTCGAGCATGGCCATCGAGATGTTGGTGCGTGCCTCTCAGGATCCGGGCTCATCAGTGGTCATCAATGAATTGCTGTGCGTGGGTCAAGGCGCTACCCAATACCTGATGAGACTGCCCGATACTTTTGAAGCAACGTTCGGCGATCTGTACGCACAGATGAAAGAGCGCCACAACGCGACCCTGATCGGCTACCGCGCCAAAGGCGCCCGACAGCCTTCGATCAACCCGCCCGGCGCCACCCGCGTTGAGGGCGGCGAACTCTTCTACATCGCCTCCACTCGCCTCAAGGAAATCACCAATGGGATGGTTTAAACAGTTGATGGGGCTTGAGGCCCCGAAAGCGAATACGGAATCGAAATGGACAGCCAACGAAACCCTGCCCGCCATCGGTCCGCTGGGCCTGGCATTGGGTAAAGAGGTGATGTTCGACACCACCCTGAAGTTGTTGCTCGACGGTAACACCACCGTGGTCATCCCTGGCGCCCAACAGATCTGGAGCGCTGGCACTGTTGATCTCGGGCAGTCGAACTGCCTGTCACGCTATTACATGAACGACGAAGACTACTGGCTGCAAGTGCACACCACCGGTGACATCGCCGGACAGGTCGAGTCAGTGATCCTGTTCAATTACCTCAGTTACGTCACCATCAACAGTGAAGCGGAGCTGAGTCGTCTGGCCGGCCCTCAAAGCCTGATCGGGCTGCCGACTTATACCCATAACGGTGTCGAATACACCCGCGAATGGGGCACCGAGAGTGGCCAGACAGAACTGGTGGGGCTGAGCGAACACCTGAAAAACCCGGATGAGTCCTACAGCATCGAGCACCGTTCGATGCTGTACGCCCGCGAAACCGGCCTGACCGATCGCCGGGAATTCCTGCTGTTTTCCGTCGAAGAAGACGCCGAAGGCACTATCAGCTTGAGTACTTCGCTGGGCATTTCGCTGTACACCACTGACCTGAACACTTTTTAAAAAGGAAGAAGTCCATGCTTGAAGCGCTCTCCATCTCCCTGAATAAAGCCGCCGTGCTCGGGTTTGTTTTGTACATCCTCGGCGCCGCCGTGCTGTTCGCGCTGTTCCAGTTCATCTACACCCGAATCACCCCGCACAAAGAATTCGAACTGATCCGCTCGGGTAACGTTGCGGCCGCGATCGCGCTGGGTGGCGCCATCATCGGTTTCGCCATTCCGGCCAGTAATGTGATTGCCTACTCGATCAGCATTCTGGACTTCGTCGTCTGGGCAGTGATCGCCGCTTTCGTACAATTGCTGGCGTTTCTGGTGACCAGTCTGGTGCTCAAAGGCGCCTCTGAACGCATTAAAAAAGGTGAAATCGCTGCGGGTATCTATATCGCGGCAGTGGCCATCAGCGTCGGCATGTTGAACGCCGCGTGCATGACCCCTTCCTCGAACTGATTGCGCCACGGAGATTCCGATGAAACGAAGCAAGTACGTTCAGCTCTCGCTGGCAGCGTCGGTCGCCATGGCGATATCAGGTTGCGGGCCGACAGAAAAAACCTACCCGGTGCAGAAGAAGTACAACTTCCAGTCTGTTCAGCAGTGTGCCGATGAAAAACTCCCGGTAGACGTCTGCTCTGACGCCTACATGACCGCCATGGCAGAGCATCGCCGTATCGCGCCGGTGTACGACAACCAGGCCGATTGCGATGCCGACTTTGTCGCCGACTGGTGCCAGCAGGATTCCGCCGGCAAGTTCATCCCCAAGCTGGGCGGTTTCGAACTGACCGCCGATGGCGAGGTGACGCAATCCCAGGTGGACGCGGCCAAGGCTCAACTGCCGGCCTCGGAAGCGAACAGCGGAGGCTCCGGATTCTCCGGCACCAGCCTGCTGACCGGCCTGCTGATCGGCAACATGCTGAGTAGCAATCGCAATAGCTACTTCTCCGAGCCGGTCTACCGCTACCGCGATGATCGCGGCAACTACGGCTCCTCAACGCTCAACCAGCGGATTTCCAAAGGCTCAACCTTTACCAAGTCCAATCAGGCAAGGTACGGCAGCAGCAGCAGCAGCAGCAGCTACACCGACTCAATCCGTTCAGGCAGCAAGCCGATATCCGTTGCCTCATCCACGTCTCGTGGCGGCTTCGGCAGCAAAGCCAGCGCCCGCAGCGGTTGGGGCGGTTCGAGCAGCGCTGGCCGATCGAGCAGTTAAGGAACAAACGCCATGAAGAAGATCCTCTGCGCAGAGCGTCATGACTGGAAACAGACCGCCGAAAGTCTTGGCTTTCTGTTCCATACCATCGACGACGAACCCTATTGGGACGAAAGCGCGTATTACCAGTTCACGCTCAAGCAGATCGAGAACGATCTCGAAGACCCGACCACCGAGATTCATGAGATGTGCATGGACCTGGTGGCCCGCGTGGTTCAGAGCGAGGAGTTGCTGGAGCGCCTGAGCATTCCAGCGCCATTCTTCGACATGGTTCGCACTTCATGGCTCGAAGGCCACCCGCACCTGTATGGACGCATGGATTTTTCCTACGACGGCAGCGGGCCGGCCAAGTTGCTGGAACTCAACTACGACACGCCGACCAGCCTGTATGAGGCGGCGGCGTTTCAGTGGGGCTGGCTGGAGCAATGCATCGAACGCGGCTTGCTGCCCAAGCATGCCGACCAGTTCAACAGCATCGACACCAAGCTGCATCAGGCCTTTGCCCAGCTGCAGCTCAAACAGCCCTTCTATTTCGCCTCGATGAAAGACTCGGTCGAAGACAAAGGCACCACCGACTACTTGCGCCTGATCGCGGAAAAGGTCGGCATCGAATCGCGGCACATCGACATCGAAGACATCGGCCTCACCCATGAAGGACGTTTCGTCGACTTAGAAGATCGCTGGATTCCTCATCTGTTCAAGCTGCATGCCTGGGAGTTCATCTTCCACGAACCCTTCGGCTCGGCGATTGCCCAGAGTGACACACAGTTTTTCGAGCCCGCCTGGAAATCGATCATTTCCAACAAGGGTATCCTGCCACTGCTGTGGGAGTTCAACAAAGGTCACCCGAACCTGCTCGCGGCGCACCTGGATCCAGACCCAAGCAAAGCGGTGCCAAAAGGCTGGGTGCGCAAGCCGTTCTTCTCCCGGGAAGGCGCCAACATTGAGCTGCAAACCGCTGACGGTCTGATCGTGAAAGAGGACGGGCCCTACACCGACGCGCCGTTTATCCTTCAGGAATTCGCCCCGCTGCCGAAGTTTGGCGACAGCTTTACGCTGGTTGGCTCCTGGGTGATCGGCGATCAGGCGGCCGGTATTGGCGTGCGGGAAGACAACAGTTTGATCACCAAGGATTCAAGCCGGTTTTTGCCGCACCTGATACTCGACTGACCCATCCATCGCCGGTGTGGACATAAGTAAGATGCCCGCAAGACTTACGGCTGAAATACCGGATAATGGCGGCCAAATCGTCTAGCCCGTTATTCTGGTAATCCCCCATGGAAATAAAGGTCAACTTTCTCGACAACCTTCGACTTGAAGCCAAGTTCGATGACTTCACGGTGGTGGCCGATCAACCTATCCGCTACAAGGGCGATGGCTCGGCACCTGGCCCATTCGACTACTTCCTGGCTTCGTCGGCGTTGTGTGCGGCTTATTTCGTGAAGTTGTACTGCGACACCCGCAGTATTCCCACGGATAACATCCGCCTGTCGCAGAACAACATTGTTGATCCGGAAAACCGCTACAACCAGATTTTCAAGATCCAGGTCGAGTTGCCGGCGGACATCTCCGACAAGGACCGCCAGGGCATCCTGCGTTCCATCGACCGTTGCACCGTGAAAAAAGTGGTGCAAGCCGGACCTGAGTTTGTGATCGAAGAGGTGGAAAACCTCGACGCCGATGCCCAGGCGTTGTTGATGCCTGCATCCAATTCCGGGACGGGCACCTATATCGCGGGCAAGGATCTGCCGCTGGAGCAAACCATCGCCAATATGTCAGCCATTCTGGCGGACCTGGGCATGAAGATTGAAATCGCCTCGTGGCGCAATATCGTGCCCAATGTGTGGTCGCTGCATATCCGCGATGCGCACTCGCCGATGTGCTTTACCAACGGCAAGGGTGCGACCAAGGAAGGCGCGTTGGCGTCGGCGTTGGGCGAGTTTATCGAGCGACTCAACTGCAACTTCTTCTACAACGACCAGTTCTGGGGCGAGGACATCGCCAACGCAGCGTTTGTGCACTACCCGGACGAACGCTGGTTCAAGC
This sequence comes from Pseudomonas farris, assembly GCF_019145235.1. Lineage (GTDB taxonomy): Bacteria > Pseudomonadota > Gammaproteobacteria > Pseudomonadales > Pseudomonadaceae > Aquipseudomonas > Aquipseudomonas farris. Next base: position 174,590 of record NZ_JAHSTV010000012.1, read on the forward strand.
CTGGCCGAAAAGATGAGCTGCCAACTGAAATTCTCGACGAGTACTGCCTGAAAATTTACAACCGCGACGGCGAGTTGCGTGGTTCCCATCTGATCGATACCAACTCGGGCAATGAAGAGCGCGGCATCTGCTCGCTGCCGTACGTGCGCCAGTCGGACGGCGAGGTGGTGTATTTCCCGTCCAACCTGATTGAAAACCTTTTCCTGAGCAACGGCATGAGTGCCGGTAACACGCTGGCCGAAGCCCAGGTGCAGTGCCTGTCGGAGATTTTCGAGCGCGCGGTAAAACGCGAAATCATCGAAGGTGAATTTGCACTGCCGGATGTGCCGGCCCACGTGCTGGCGAAGTACCCCGGGATACTGGCCGGCATTCAGGCGCTGGAAGAACAGGGATTCCCCGTGTTGGTGAAGGATGCGTCCCTGGGTGGTGAATTCCCGGTGATGTGCGTCACGTTGATGAACCCGCGTACCGGCGGCGTGTTCGCCTCGTTCGGCGCGCATCCGAGCCTGGAAGTGGCGCTGGAACGCAGCCTGACCGAATTGCTGCAGGGCCGCAGCTTCGAAGGCCTCAACGACTTGCCCCAGCCGACGTTTGAAGGTCACGCAGTGACCGAGCCGAATAACTTCGTCGAGCACTTTATCGACTCCAGCGGCGTGGTGTCGTGGCGCTTCTTCAGTGCCAAATCGGATTACGAATTCGTGGAGTGGGACTTCTCCGGCCAGGGCGAAAACTCGAATGCCGAGGAAGCCGCGACCTTGTTCGGCATTCTCGAAGGCATGGGCAAAGAAGTGTACATGGCGGTCTACGAGCATATCGGCGCGAAGGCGTGCCGCATTCTGGTGCCGAACTATTCGGAAATCTATCCCGTGGACGATCTGATCTGGGATAACACCAACAAAGCGCTGTTCTTCCGCGCCGACATCCTGAACCTGCATCGCCTGGGCGAAGACGAACTGCAAGCGCTGGTTGAGCGCCTGGTGGAAAGCGAGCTGGACGACTACACCGACATCACCTCCTTGATCGGCATCGAATTTGACGACAATACGGCTTGGGGTCAGCTGACGATCCTGGAGTTGAAGTTGCTGATTTATCTCGCCTTGCAACAGTTTGAAGAGGCGAAAGAGGCGGTGGAAATGTTCCTGCAGTACAACGACAACACGGTTGAGCGTGGCTTGTTCTACCAGGCCGTCAACGTGGTGCTGGAGATGAAGCTGGACGAAGACCTGGAGCTGGAAGACTACGAGGCCAATTTCCGCCGGATGTTTGGCAGCGAGCGGATGGATGCAGCAATCGGATCGGTGGACGGCAGCGTGCGTTTCCATGGCTTGACGCCGACCAGCATGAAACTGGAGGGGCTCGACAGGCACCTGCGGTTGATCGATAGCTACAAGAAACTGCACTCGGCACGGGCCAATGTGACCACTTTATTCAGTTAACAGCGCCCACAAAAAAGCGAAGCCAGATTACGGGCTTCGCTTTTTTTTATTACTTACTGGACAGCAGCTTTTTTAGAACGGGATATCGTCATCAAAGCTGTCGAAATCCGGAGCCGGCTGCGGAGCGGCCTGCTGTGGAGCTGGTGCCTGGCGCGACTGTTGCGGTGCCGACTGCTGTGGACGCGGAGCCTGTTGGCGTGGGGCCGGGGCGGACTGCTGGTAGTTATTGCCCCCGCCTTGTTGGTCACCCTGCTGTGGACGGCCGCCCAACAATTGCATGGTGCCTTGCATGTCGACCACGATTTCAGTGGTGTAACGCTTGATACCGTCTTTTTCCCACTCGCGGGTTTGCAGCTTGCCTTCGATGTACACCTGCGAACCTTTGCGCAGGTATTCGCCGGCAATTTCGGCAACCTTGCCGAACATCGACACACGGTGCCATTCGGTCTTCTCGACCTTCTGACCGGTTTGCTTGTCGGTCCACTGTTCGCTGGTCGCCAGACTCAGGTTGGTCACGGCGTTACCGTTAGGCAAGTAGCGAACTTCGGGATCCTGGCCGCAAGTGCCGACCAATATGACTTTGTTAACCCCACGGGCCATAACGTTCTCCTAGGCTACGCACGCTGCCCCGGCCGGGTTGTTCACCAGGCGCTCAAGGGTGGTGCGATCCAATAGTTCTGTGTCCAATTTGATGTAAATCGCCGCTTCATCTTCGACGATCACTGCATCTGTTACCCCTACGACGGCCTTCAGGCGCTCGACCAGACCCGCTTCGCGGATCGCCTCGGGCGACAACGGCAAGCGCAGGCTCGTGACGTAAGGTGGTTCGCGCATGGTAACAGCAAAGGCCAGCCAGAGGGCAGCCAGGCCGGCGCATCCGAGGAATACAACCGACAAACCGCCGTGCTGGAACATCCAGCCGCCGAGGATCCCGCCCAGCGCCGAACCGAGGAACTGACTGGTGGAATAAACCCCCATCGCTGTGCCCTTGCCGCCTGCCGGTGAAACTTTGCTGATCAGCGATGGCAAAGAGGCTTCCAGCAGATTGAACGCGGTGAAGAACACCACCGTACCAATCACCAGAGCCCGCAAGCTATCGCCGAACTGCCAGAAGAATAGCTCAGTGAGCATCAGCGTCAGCACTGCGCCCAATAAAACTCGTTTCATTTTGCGTCTCTTCTCGCCGTAGATAATGAACGGGATCATGGCGAAGAAGGAAATCAGCAACGCGGTCAGGTACACCCACCAGTGCTGCTCTTTAGGCAGCCCGGCTTTTTCGACCAGGGCCAGGGGCAATGCAACGAAGCTCGACATCAACATCGCGTGCAACACAAAAATGCCCAGGTCCAGGCGCAGCAGGTCCGGGTGCTTGAGCGTCGGTATCAGCGCCTGGCGCGCGACGCCGGACTCGCGGTGCTGCAACGGCCCGGTTGCGCGCGGCACCATGAACATCACAATGACGATGCCGACCAGCGCCATGCCTCCGGTGGCGAAGAACAACCCGGACAGACCGAAGACACGGGTCAGCAATGGTCCTACAACCATGGCGACAGCGAACGACAGACCAATCGTCATGCCGATCATGGCCATGGCTTTGGTCCGATGCTGTTCCCGGGTCAGGTCTGACAGCAACGCCATGACCGCCGCGGAAATCGCCCCTGCGCCTTGCAGGATGCGTCCGGCAATGACGCCCCAGATCGAATCGGCATTGGCCGCCAGCACGCTCCCTAGGGCGAAGATGATCAGCCCCAGGTAAATCACCGGACGACGACCGATGCGGTCGGAAATGAAGCCAAAAGGAATCTGAAAGATCGCCTGGGTCAGGCCGTAAGCGCCAATCGCCAACCCGATGAGGGCCGGGGTCGCTCCTGCCAGGTCCATCCCATAGGTCGCCAGAACCGGCAACACCATGAACATGCCAAGCATACGGAAGGCGAACACCAGGGCCAGACCGCTTGCTGCGCGGGTCTCACTGCCACTCATGCGTTCGCTGTGGGGATCGTGCATGGAAAAACCTCATGTGAACCGGCGGCGATTCTACCAGTCCCATCGATTGACGGGGTATATCGCGACGCTATGACGCGCACAGATGACGCAGTCTTCATGCAAGGCTGCGCGCCCCGCATTTGATAGTGTGCATCCATCCAGTATTTGGCCGTATACTCCTACGTTTTCGACGCCCGCCGAGCGAGGCCACTTTGGACAAGATCCTGATTCGTGGGGCCCGAACCCACAACCTGAAGAACATCGACCTGACCCTGCCACGGGACAAACTGATCGTTATCACCGGCCTGTCCGGATCCGGCAAGTCGTCCCTGGCCTTTGACACGCTGTACGCCGAAGGCCAGCGCCGTTATGTCGAATCGCTGTCGGCCTACGCCCGGCAGTTCCTGTCGATGATGGAAAAACCTGACGTCGACACCATCGAAGGTCTGTCGCCAGCGATCTCCATCGAACAGAAGTCGACCTCGCACAACCCCCGCTCGACGGTTGGCACCATTACCGAAATCTACGACTACCTGCGCCTGCTCTACGCTCGCGTCGGTATTCCGCGCTGCCCGGACCACGACATTCCGCTGGAAGCCCAGACCGTCAGCCAGATGGTCGACCTGGTGCTGGCACAACCGGAGGGCAGCAAACTGATGCTGCTGGCGCCGGTGATTCGCGAGCGCAAAGGAGAACATCTTTCGGTCTTCGAAGAGCTGCGCGCCCAGGGTTTTGTACGGGCCCGGGTCAACGGCAGGCTCTGCGAGCTGGACGAGTTGCCAAAGCTGGATAAACAGAAGAAGCACTCGATCGATGTCGTGGTCGACCGCTTCAAGGTCCGCGCCGATCTGCAACAGCGTTTGGCTGAGTCGTTCGAGACTGCGTTGAAACTGGCGGACGGCATTGCACTGGTCGCACCAATGGATGACGAGCCTGGCGAAGAAATCATCTTCTCCGCGCGCTTCGCCTGTCCGATCTGCGGTCATGCCATCAGCGAGCTGGAACCCAAGCTGTTTTCCTTCAACAACCCGGCTGGCGCTTGCCCGACGTGCGATGGCTTGGGTGTTAAGCAGTTTTTCGATATCAAGCGATTGGTGAATGGCGAACTGACGCTGGCGGAAGGCGCTATTCGCGGCTGGGACAGGCGCAACGTCTATTACTTCCAGATGCTCGGGTCGCTGGCCTCGCACTACAAGTTCAGCCTTGAAGTGCCGTTCAACGACCTGCCGGCCGATCAGCAGAAGTTCATCCTGCATGGCAGTGGTTCGCAGAACGTCGACTTCAAATACTTGAACGACCGTGGCGACATCGTCAAACGTTCGCACCCGTTCGAAGGCATCGTGCCGAACCTGGAACGCCGCTACCGCGAAACCGAATCGGCTTCGGTCCGTGAAGAGCTGGCCAAATTCCTCAGCACCCAGCCCTGCCCGGATTGCCGCGGCACCCGTCTGCGTCGCGAGGCGCGGCACGTGTGGGTTGGCGAGAAGACCTTGCCGGCGGTGACCAATCTGCCGATCGGCGACGCCTGTGAATATTTCGGCGTGCTGAAACTGACCGGTCGCCGTGGCGAGATCGCCGACAAGATTCTCAAGGAAATCCGCGAGCGGCTGCAGTTCCTGGTCAACGTCGGCCTGGACTATCTGTCACTGGATCGCAGTGCCGACACGCTGTCCGGCGGCGAAGCCCAGCGGATTCGCCTGGCCAGCCAGATTGGCGCCGGCCTGGTGGGGGTTCTGTACATTCTCGATGAGCCATCGATCGGTCTGCATCAACGGGACAACGACCGGTTGCTGGGTACCCTCAAGCACCTGCGGGACATCGGCAACACGGTAATTGTGGTCGAGCACGACGAAGACGCGATTCGTCTGGCCGATTATGTGGTGGATATCGGCCCGGGCGCAGGTGTGCACGGTGGACATATCGTCGCCGAAGGTACCCCGGCCGAGGTTATGGCTCACCCTGATTCGCTGACCGGCAAGTACCTTTCGGGTCGGGTAAAGATCGCAGTTCCAGCCAAACGCACGCCGCGCAACAAGAAGCTGTCGTTGGCCCTCAAAGGCGCTCGCGGCAACAATTTGCGCAACGTTGACCTGGAGATTCCAATCGGTCTGTTGACCTGCGTGACCGGTGTATCCGGTTCGGGCAAATCGACACTGATCAACAACACACTGTTTCCTTTGAGCGCTACCGCACTCAATGGAGCAACGACCCTGGAAGCGGCTGCTCACGAGAGCATCAAAGGTCTGGAACATCTGGATAAGGTCGTCGACATTGACCAGAGCCCGATCGGTCGCACGCCGCGCTCCAACCCGGCGACCTACACCGGGCTGTTCACGCCGATACGCGAACTGTTCGCCGGTGTGCCGGAATCCCGCTCCCGCGGTTATGGGCCGGGGCGTTTCTCCTTCAACGTGAAGGGCGGACGCTGCGAAGCCTGTCAGGGCGATGGCCTGATCAAGGTGGAAATGCACTTCCTGCCGGACATTTATGTCCCTTGCGACGTCTGCAAGAGCAAGCGCTACAACCGCGAGACGCTGGAGATCAAGTACAAGGGCAAGAGCATCCACGAAACCCTCGAGATGACCATCGAGGAAGCCCGGGTGTTCTTCGACGCGGTTCCAGCCTTGGCGCGCAAGCTTCAGACGCTGATGGACGTAGGCCTTTCCTACATCAAGCTGGGGCAATCGGCGACGACGCTGTCCGGCGGTGAAGCCCAGCGGGTGAAACTGTCTCGCGAGCTGTCCAAGCGCGATACCGGCAAGACCCTGTACATCCTCGATGAGCCGACCACCGGCCTGCACTTTGCGGATATCCAACAGCTGCTCGACGTGTTGCATCGTCTGCGCGACCACGGCAATACCGTGGTGGTGATCGAGCACAACCTGGATGTGATCAAGACCGCCGACTGGTTGGTGGACCTGGGGCCGGAAGGTGGTTCCAAAGGCGGCCAGATCATTGCCGTCGGTACGCCTGAGGAAGTGTCGGAGATGAAGCAGTCTCATACTGGCTTCTATCTCAAACCATTGCTGGCTCGCGACAGAGCCTGAATCAGGGCCACGAAAAAGCCCCTGTCACTTCATCGGTGACAGGGGCTTTTTCGTACGCGCCTACAACAGCATCAGAACTGCGATTGCAGGTAATTTTCCAGACCAATCAGCTTGATCAGACCCAGCTGCTTCTCGAGCCAGTAGGTGTGATCTTCTTCGGTATCGGCCAGCTGAATACGCAGGATCTCGCGGCTGACGTAATCCTTGTGCAGTTCGCAAAGCTCGATGCCTTTGCAGAGAGCTGCACGAACTTTGTATTCCAGACGCAGGTCAGCGGCGAGCATGTCAGGCACGGTGGTGCCGACATCCAGATCGTCCGGACGCATACGCGGGGTGCCTTCGAGCATGAGGATCCGACGCATCAGGGCGTCAGCGTGTTGCGCCTCTTCTTCCATCTCGTGGTTGATACGTTCGTAGAGCTCGGTGAAACCCCAGTCCTCGTACATCCGCGAATGGATGAAATATTGATCACGGGCTGCCAGTTCGCCTGTCAGCAACGTGTTGAGGTAATCGATTACGTCTGGGTGACCTTGCATCGCCCTACATCTCCCTGCTTTAAAGTCTGTAGTTTGAACCAACCTGACCGGAAGGTCACTCACCCGACGCTATAAAAGCGAAGATATTCTTAGAAAAGCAGCTTAAATAACGCAAAAACCGCCCAAATGAGGGCGGTTCTGCTTATCGTTTAGACTTAGTTAAGCTGTACGTTGAGTGCCTTTGCGATTGCTTCTCCATACGCCGGGTCGGCCTTGAAGAAATGCTGCAATTGGCGATCAACCACATCGCTGGAAACTCCTGCCATTGCGCCGGCAATGTTGTTGATCAGCAGGTTTTTCTGCTCCTCGCTCATCAAACGGAACAACGCACCGGCGTGGCTGTAGTAGTCGGTGTCTTCGCGATGATCGTAACGATCAGCCGCGCCGCTCAAGGCCAAAGCAGGTTCCGCGTAGCGCGGTGCCTGTTTCGGTGATTCTACGTAACTGTTCGGCTCATAGTTCGGCGCTGCGCCGCCATTGGCGCCAAACGCCATGGAGCCGTCGCGCTGGTAAGTGTTGACCGGGCTGCGAGGCGCGTTCACCGGCAGTTGCTGGTGATTGGTCCCCACACGGTACCGGTGGGCATCAGCGTAAGCGAATACACGACCTTGGAGCATGCGGTCAGGCGACAGACCGACACCCGGGACCATATTGCTCGGACCGAACGCCGCCTGCTCGACTTCAGCGAAGTAGTTCAGCGGATTGCGGTTGAGTTCAAGCTCACCCACCTCGATCAATGGGAACTCTTTCTGCGACCAGGTTTTGGTCACGTCAAACGGGTTCTCGTAATGAGCCTCGGCTTGGGCCTCGGTCATGATTTGGATATTGACACTCCATTTCGGGAAATCACCGCGCTCAATGGCGCCGAACAGGTCACGTTGCGCGTAGTCCGGATCGGTACCCGCCAGGCGCGCTGCTTCTGCCGGAGCGAGGTTCTTGATCCCTTGCTTGGTTTTGTAGTGCCACTTCACCCAGTGACGCTCGCCATTGGCGTTAATCAGGCTGTAGGTGTGGCTACCAAAGCCGTGCATGTGGCGATAGCCGTCAGGGATGCCACGGTCCGAGAACAGAATGGTGACCTGGTGCAACGCCTCAGGCGAATGCGACCAGAAATCCCACATCATCTGCGCGCTTTTCAGGTTGCTTTGCGGCAGGCGCTTCTGGGTATGAATAAAGTCAGGGAATTTCAGCGGATCACGGATGAAGAACACCGGCGTGTTGTTACCGACGATGTCCCAGTTGCCTTCCTCTGTGTAGAACTTCAGGGCAAAACCGCGTGGATCACGCTCGGTGTCGGCCGAACCGCGTTCGCCGCCCACAGTAGAGAACCGCAGGAAGGTCGGGGTTTGTTTGCCGACGGACTCAAACAGCTTGGCACTGGTGTACTGAGTGATGTCGCGAGTCACGGTGAACGTACCGTAGGCACCCGAACCTTTGGCGTGCACACGACGCTCAGGGATGTTTTCACGGTTGAAATGAGCAAGCTTCTCGATCAGGTGAAAATCGTCGAGCAGCAAAGGGCCACGAGGGCCGGCGGAGCGGGAATTCTGGTTGTCGGCGACAGGAGCGCCACTGGCGGTCGTAAGCGTGCTGTTCTGGCTCATGCGATCTCATCCTCTGTCAGTTTTGGAACTGCCGGCTAATCGGCGTGGGAGGGAGTATTGACCATCAATCATGACACCTACAAATTCATTAATTTGCAGACATCAATAGAAAAATACTACCAACAATCCCCCCTCATATACTGAAGGCATGAACCGCAAGGAAGCTTGTACAAACAGTGCATTTCTTACACGCACAAAAAACCGGGCACTAGGCCCGGTTCTTTGTTTCAGACTGACGTCTTACTCAGCGGATACAGCTTCACCGCCGACAGGACGATCAACCAACTCGACGTACGCCATAGGCGCGTTGTCGCCAGTGCGGAAGCCGCACTTGAGGATGCGCAGGTAGCCACCCTCACGGGTAGCGTAACGCTTGCCCAGGTCGTTGAAGAGCTTACCAACGATAGCTTTCGAACGAGTACGGTCGAAAGCCAGACGGCGGTTAGCCAGGCTGTCTGTCTTGGCCAAAGTGATCAGCGGCTCAGCAACGCGGCGCAGTTCTTTGGCTTTTGGCAGTGTAGTTTTGATCAGCTCGTGCTCGAACAGCGACACCGCCATGTTTTGAAACATGGCCTTGCGGTGCGAGCTGGTGCGGCTCAGGTGACGACCACTTTTACGATGACGCATGGTTCATTCCTTACCAAACACAACGTTCGGTGATTACGACGATCAGGCAGTCGCCTTGTCGTCCTTCTTAAGACTTGCAGGCGGCCAGTTGTCGAGGCGCATGCCGAGGGACAGACCGCGGGAGGCCAGAACGTCCTTGATTTCAGTCAAGGATTTCTTGCCAAGGTTCGGAGTCTTCAACAGCTCTACTTCGGTACGCTGAATCAGGTCACCGATGTAGTAGATGTTTTCCGCCTTAAGGCAGTTAGCCGAACGTACAGTCAGTTCCAGATCGTCAACCGGGCGAAGCAGGATCGGATCGATCTCGTCTTCCTGCTCGACAACCACTGGCTCACTGTCACCTTTGAGATCGACGAACGCAGCCAACTGCTGTTGCAGAATGGTTGCAGCACGGCGGATAGCCTCTTCAGGATCCAGGGTACCGTTGGTTTCCAGATCAATAACCAGCTTGTCCAGGTTAGTACGCTGTTCGACACGGGCGTTTTCCACCACGTATGCGATACGGCGAACCGGGCTGAACGAAGAGTCAAGCTGCAAGCGACCGATGCTGCGGCTTTCGTCTTCATCGCTCTGACGCGAGTCTGCCGGTTCATAACCACGACCACGAGCTACGGTGAGCTTCATGTTCAGGGCGCCGTTAGACGCCAGGTTAGCGATTACGTGATCGGGGTTAACGATCTCGACATCATGATCCAGCTGAATATCGGCAGCGGTAACCACCCCCGAACCCTTCTTCGACAAGGTCAGCGTAACTTCGTCTCGACCGTGCAGCTTGATAGCCAGACCTTTAAGGTTCAACAGGATTTCAATTACGTCTTCCTGTACACCTTCGATGGCGCTGTACTCGTGGAGCACACCGTCAATCTCGGCCTCGACTACTGCACAGCCGGGCATTGAGGACAACAGGATGCGGCGCAGCGCGTTGCCCAGGGTGTGGCCGAAACCACGCTCGAGAGGCTCGAGAGTGATCTTGGCGCGGGTTGGACTGACAACCTGCACATCAATATGGCGGGGTGTCAGGAACTCATTTACCGAAATCTGCATGGATGCACCTATTTTCTAGCCCTTACTTGGAGTAGAGCTCGACAATCAGGCTTTCGTTGATGTCGGCGGACAGATCACTGCGAGCTGGAACGTTCTTGAAAACGCCCGACTTCTTCTCAGTGTCTACTTCTACCCATTCTACGCGGCCACGTTGGGCACACAGATCGAGAGCTTGGACAATGCGAAGTTGGTTCTTTGCTTTCTCGCGAACTGCGACCACGTCACCAGCACGAACCTGGTAAGACGGAACGTTTACGGTCTGACCGTTAACGCTGATCGACTTGTGCGATACCAGCTGACGGGATTCGGCACGAGTAGAGCCAAAACCCATACGGTATACAACGTTGTCCAGACGGCATTCGAGCAGTTGCAACAGGTTTTCGCCAGTTGCACCTTTCTTGCCAGCAGCTTCTTTGTAGTAGCCGCTGAATTGACGCTCGAGAACGCCGTAGATACGACGGACCTTCTGCTTTTCACGCAGTTGGGTGCCGTAATCGGACTGGCGACCGCGGCGTTGGCCGTGGATACCAGGTGCTGCTTCGATGTTGCACTTCGATTCGATCGCGCGCACGCCGCTCTTCAGAAAGAGATCGGTGCCTTCGCGACGAGCGAGTTTGCATTTTGGACCAATGTAACGAGCCATTCTTTACAATCTCCTGGATTACACGCGGCGCTTCTTCGGCGGACGGCACCCGTTGTGCGGGATTGGCGTCACGTCGGTGATGCTGGCGATCTTGTAGCCACAGCCGTTCAAAGCGCGGACTGCAGATTCACGACCTGGGCCTGGACCTTTGACGTTAACGTCGAGGTTTTTCAGGCCGTATTCCAGCGCAGCTTGACCAGCACGTTCAGCAGCTACTTGAGCAGCAAACGGGGTGGACTTGCGGGAACCGCGGAAACCCGAACCACCGGAGGTAGCCCAGGAAAGAGCGTTGCCTTGACGGTCGGTGATGGTCACGATTGTGTTGTTAAAAGAAGCATGGATGTGGGCGATGCCATCAACCACTGTCTTTTTAACTTTTTTACGAGGACGAGCAGCAGGTTTAGCCATGATTAATTTCCTGTCGATTCGCTGGGGCGATTACTTGCGGATCGGCTTACGCGGACCTTTACGGGTACGCGCGTTAGTCTTGGTACGCTGACCGCGCACTGGAAGACCACGACGATGACGCAGACCGCGATAGCAACCGAGGTCCATCAAACGCTTGATTTTCATGTTGATTTCGCGACGCAGGTCACCTTCAGTGGTGAACTTCGCCACTTCGCCACGCAGCTGTTCAATCTGCTCGTCGCTCAGATCTTTGATCTTTGCGGCTGGGTTTACCCCAGTCACTGCACAAATTTTCTGTGCAGTAGTGCGACCAACACCATAGATGTAGGTCAGCGAGATAACAGTATGCTTGTTATCTGGAATGTTAACGCCTGCAATACGGGCCATTCAGTGGGACTCCAATTGACAGCTACCTACGCCCCGGAAGCCAAGAAATAGGGCGCGAGATAATATCGCTGTAATAACAAATAATCAACCCGGCAGCGCACTAGCTGCCGGGCTTGAAGCACAATCACACTCAGCCTTGGCGCTGTTTGTGACGCGGTTCCGCGCTGCAAATTACTCGAACAACACCTTCGCGGCGAATAATCTTGCAGTTACGGCACAGCTTTTTCACCGATGCACGAACTTTCATCACCAACTCCTCGAACCTTATGGGTACTCAGCGCAACATGCCGCTGCCGTAACCCTTCAGGTTGGCTTTCTTCATCAGGGATTCGTACTGGTGCGAAACGAGGTGCGATTGTACTTGAGACATGAAGTCCATCACAACCACGACCACGATCAGCAACGAGGTCCCGCCAAGGTAGAACGGAACGTTTGCTGCAACCACCAGGAACTGGGGCAACAGGCACACGGCCGTCATATATAGAGCACCGAACAGGGTCAAACGAGTCAGAACGCCATCAATGTAGCGCGCAGACTGCTCACCTGGACGGATGCCCGGAATAAAGGCACCGGACTTCTTCAGGTTTTCCGCTACGTCTTTCGGATTGAACATCAACGCCGTATAGAAGAAGCAGAAGAAAATAATCCCTGCACTAAACAGCAGAATATTCAACGGCTGACCAGGAGCGATCGACTGCGAGATGTCCTGCAGCCAGCCCATACCTTCAGACTGACCAAACCAGGTACCCAACGAAGCCGGGAACAGCAAAATGCTGCTCGCGAAAATGGCTGGAATAACACCGGCCATGTTCACCTTCAACGGCAAGTGGCTAGTCTGCGCAGCAAAGACCTTGCGGCCCTGCTGACGCTTGGCGTAATGAACAGCAATACGACGCTGACCACGCTCAATGAACACCACGAAACCGATAATCGCTACTGCCAGCAAACCGATGGCAACCAAGGCAAAAATGTTGATATCACCCTGACGCGCAGACTCGAAAGACTGCCCGATCGCTCTCGGAAGACCGGCGACGATACCTGCGAATATCAACATCGAGATACCGTTGCCAACACCACGCTCAGTAATCTGCTCACCCAGCCACATCATGAACATCGCACCAGCCACAAAAGTGGATACCGCGACGAAATGGAAGCCAAAGTCACCAGTGAACGAAACGCCCTGCCCCGCAAGACCAATGGACATGCCAATTGCCTGAACGAGAGCGAGGACGACAGTGCCGTAGCGGGTGTACTGAGCGATCTTGCGACGCCCAGCTTCACCTTCCTTCTTCAACTGTTCCAGCTGCGGGCTGACGGCGGTCATCAGCTGCATGATGATCGATGCCGAAATGTACGGCATGATCCCCAGTGCAAAGATGCTCATCCGTTCCAGCGCGCCGCCGGAAAACATGTTGAACAAGCTAAGAATGGTCCCCTCATTCTGTCGAAACAGGTCCGCGAGTCGGTCCGGGTTGATACCTGGAACCGGGATGTGTGCGCCTATTCGGTAGACGATAATCGCCAAGAATAGAAAACGCAGACGAGCCCAGAGTTCAGACATACCGCCTTTGCCGAGCGCAGAGAGAGCACCTTGCTTAGCCATTTATTCCTCGAACTTGCCGCCAGCTGCTTCGATAGCCGCACGCGCACCTTTGGTGGCGCCGATTCCCTTTCCGATGGTAACAGCGCGAGTAACTTCGCCGGACAGCATGATTTTCACACGCTGTACGTTGACGTTGATCACGTTGGCATCTTTCAGGGACTGCACGGTGACGATGTCGCCTTCCACTTTAGCCAGTTCGGACAAACGCACTTCTGCGCGATCCATGGCTTTCAGGGAAACGAAACCGAACTTCGGCAGGCGACGATGCAGCGGCTGTTGACCGCCTTCAAAGCCTGGAGCAATGGTGCCACCGGAGCGGGAGGACTGACCTTTGTGGCCACGGCCACCGGTCTTGCCCAAACCACTACCGATACCACGGCCCGGACGATGCTTTTCGCGACGGGAACCCGGCGCTGGACTCAGATCATTGAGTTTCATCGATTAACCCTCGACACGCAGCATGTAGTAAGCCTTGTTGATCATCCCGCGATTCTCGGGAGTATCAAGTACTTCTACAGTGTGACCGATGCGACGCAGACCCAGACCCTTAACGCACAGTTTGTGGTTAGGGATGCGGCCGGTCATGCTTTTGATCAGCGTAACTTTAACGGTAGCCATGATCAGAAGATCTCCTTGACGCTTTTGCCACGCTTGGCGGCAATGGATTCAGGAGACTGCATAGCTTTCAAACCTTTGAAAGTGGCGTGAACCACGTTTACCGGGTTAGTCGAGCCGTAGCACTTGGCCAGAACGTTCTGAACGCCAGCAACTTCGAGGACAGCACGCATAGCGCCGCCAGCGATGATACCGGTACCTTCAGAAGCAGGCTGCATGTACACCTTCGAAGCGCCATGGGCGGACTTCATTGCGTACTGCAGAGTGGTGCCGTTCAGATCAACTTGGATCATGTTGCGGCGAGCAGCTTCCATTGCCTTCTGGATCGCAGCAGGCACTTCACGCGACTTGCCACGGCCGAAGCCAACACGCCCTTTACCATCACCAACCACGGTCAACGCGGTGAAAGTGAAGATACGGCCGCCTTTAACGGTTTTGGCTACGCGGTTAACTTGAACCAGCTTCTCGATGTAGCCTTCGTCGCGCTTTTGGTCGTTATTTGACATAACTTAGAACTCCAGCCCAGCTTCACGAGCAGCATCAGCCAGCGCCTTGACGCGGCCGTGGTACTTGAAGCCAGAGCGGTCGAAAGCCACCTGCGAGACGCCAGCGGCTTTAGCACGCGTAGCGACCAGCTGGCCAACCTTAGTGGCCGCGTCGATGTTGCCAGTGGCCCCATCACGCAGTTCTTTATCCAAAGTCGAGGCACTTGCCAGGACTTTGTTGCCGTCGGCCGAAATGACCTGGGCGTAGATGTGCTGCGACGAGCGGAACACGCAGAGACGCACGACTTCGAGTTCGTGCATTTTCAGGCGTGCTTTGCGAGCGCGACGCAGTCGAGTAACTTTTTTGTCGGTCATTTGCTATGCCCTACTTCTTCTTGGCTTCTTTACGACGGACGACTTCGTCCGCGTAGCGCACACCTTTGCCTTTGTACGGCTCTGGTGGACGGAAGTCGCGGATCTCGGCGGCCACTTGACCTACCAGCTGCTTATCGATGCCCTTGATCAGGATATCGGTCTGGCTAGGAGTCTCAGCGGTGATGCCTTCCGGCAGTTCATAATCCACTGGGTGCGAGAAGCCAAGAGCCAGGTTCAGCACTGTGCCTTTTGCTTGCGCTTTGTAACCAACACCGACCAGCTGGAGCTTGCGCTCGAAGCCTTGGCTTACGCCTTGGACCATGTTGTTAACCAACGCACGAGTGGTACCAGCCATTGCGCGAGTCTGTTGATCGCCATTGCGAGCAGCAAAACGCAGCTCACCAGCTTCTTCAACAATCTCAACGGACGAATGGATGTTCAGTTCGAGAGTACCCTTGGCACCCTTCACCGAAAGCTGTTGGCCTGCGAATTTGACTTCGACACCGGCTGGCAGCTTAACGGGGTTCTTAGCGACGCGTGACATGCTTATCCCCCCTTAGAACACAGTGCAAAGAACTTCGCCGCCGACACCGGCAGCGCGCGCAGCACGATCCGTCATCACACCTTTGTTGGTGGAGACGATAGACACACCGAGACCGCCACGAACTTTTGGCAGATCATCGACGGACTTGTACTGACGCAGGCCTGGACGGCTAACGCGCTTCACTTCTTCGATGACCGGACGGCCTTCGAAGTACTTCAGCTCGATGGACAGCAGTGGTTTGATTTCGCTGCTGATCTGATAACCCGCAATGTAACCTTCGTCCTTCAGGACTTTGGCAACAGCTACCTTCAAAGTAGAAGATGGCATGCTTACGACGGACTTTTCAGCCATCTGGGCATTACGGATTCGAGTTAGCATGTCCGCTAACGGGTCCTGCATACTCATGGGCTAGACGCTCCTAATACAAAAAAATTAGCCTTGCGGCTACTACTTGTCGCCGAGGACATCCATGCAAAAAAAGCACGGGCTCAGGCGAGCCGGGTATTCTAGACACACCCCACAAATGAATCAAGCCCCAATAGGGGCTTGATTCAAGTTCAAGGTCACCGATGGTCAGGATCTTGCGATCCCGAGCACCGAGACTTTGATAGTGCTTACCAGCTGGCTTTAACCAGACCAGGTACGTCACCACGCATAGCAGCTTCACGCAGTTTGTTACGGCCGAGGCCGAACTTGCGGTAAACGCCGTGTGGACGACCGGTCAGGCGGCAGCGGTTACGCATGCGCGAAGCGCTTGCGTCACGTGGCTGCTTCTGCAGAGCTACTGTAGCTTCCCAACGCGCTTCTGGACTTGCGTTCAGATCAACGATGATAGCTTTCAGTGCTGCACGCTTTTTGGCGTACTTGGCAACCGTGAGCTGACGCTTCAGCTCGCGGTTTTTCATGCTCATCTTGGCCATTTTCCTACTCCAATCAGTTGCGGAACGGGAATTTGAAAGCGCGCAGCAGAGCGCGACCTTCATCATCGTTCTTGGCAGTGGTGGTCAGGGTAATGTCCAGACCGCGGAGAGCATCGATCTTGTCGTAGTCGATTTCCGGGAAGATGATCTGCTCTTTAACGCCCATGCTGTAGTTACCACGACCATCGAAGGACTTGGCATTCAGGCCGCGGAAGTCGCGAACCCGAGGCAGGGAGATCGACAGCAGACGATCCAGGAATTCGTACATACGCTCACGGCGCAGAGTCACTTTGACGCCGATCGGCCAACCTTCACGGACTTTAAAGCCAGCGATGGATTTCCGAGCGTAAGTCACAACGACTTTCTGACCGGTGATCTTTTCCAGGTCGGCAACAGCGTGCTCGATGACTTTTTTGTCACCGACCGCTTCGCCCAGACCCATGTTCAGGGTGATTTTGGTAACGCGTGGAACTTCCATCACGTTCGAAAGCTTAAGTTCTTCCTTAAGCTTCGGTGCGATTTCCTTCCAGTAAATCTCTTTTAGTCGTGCCATGGTCTTCTACCTAGCAGTGTTCAAGCATCAACCGCTTTTTGGGTCGACTTGAAGACACGAATTTTCTTGCCGTCTTCTACTTTAAAACCAACGCGGTCAGCCTTGTTGGTTTCGCCGTTGAAAATGGCGACGTTAGAAGCATCCAGCGGAGCTTCTTTTTCGACGATACCGCCCTGCACGCCCGACATCGGGTTAGGCTTGGTATGACGCTTAACCAGGTTCAGACCGCCAATAACCAAACGGTTGTTAGCGAGAACCTTAAGCACCTTACCGCGCTTACCTTTGTCTTTGCCGGCGATCACGATGATCTCGTCGTCACGACGAATCTTTTGCATGTCGGATCTCCTTACAGCACTTCTGGGGCGAGCGAGACGATCTTCATGAACTTCTCAGTACGAAGTTCACGGGTCACTGGCCCAAAGATACGGGTGCCGATCGGCTCTTGCTTGTTGTTCAGAAGAACAGCAGCGTTGCCATCAAAGCGGATAATGGAGCCATCAGCACGACGTACGCCGTGACGAGTGCGGACTACAACAGCAGTCATCACTTGGCCTTTTTTCACTTTACCGCGAGGAATTGCTTCCTTCACGGTAACTTTGATGATGTCACCGATACCAGCGTAACGACGATGGGAGCCACCCAGCACCTTGATGCACATAACACGGCGAGCGCCGCTGTTATCGGCCACATCGAGCATGGATTGAGTCTGAATCATATAATTTCTCCGACCCCTAGTCCTTAGACTTCCACAGCGCGTTCGAGAACATCAACCAGCGCCCAAGACTTGGTCTTGGCCAAAGGACGAGTTTCACGAATAGTGACTTTGTCGCCGATGTGGCACTGATTGGTTTCGTCGTGCGCGTGCAGCTTAGTCGAACGCTTAACGTATTTACCGTAGATCGGGTGCTTAACGCGACGCTCGATCAGAACGGTGATGGTTTTGTCCATCTTGTCGCTGACAACACGGCCAGTCAGCGTACGGACAGTTTTTTCGGCTTCAGCCATGATTACTTACCTGCCTGCTGGTTGAGCACAGTCTTCACGCGAGCGATGTCACGCTTAACTTGCGAGAGCAGATGAGACTGCCCCAACTGGCCAGTTGCTTTCTGCATACGCAGATTGAACTGGTCGCGCAGCAAGCCGAGCAGTTGCTCGTTCAGCTGCTGTGCGGATTTTTCACGAAGTTCATTCGCTTTCATCACATCACCGTCCGTTTAACAAAGGCGGTGGCGAGCGGCAGCTTTGCAGCAGCCAGGGCAAAAGCCTCACGCGCCAGCTCTTCAGAAACACCCTCGATTTCATACAGGACTTTGCCTGGCTGAATCTGGGCAACCCAGTACTCCACACTACCCTTACCTTTACCCATCCGAACTTCGAGAGGCTTTTTGGAAATAGGCTTGTCCGGGAATACACGGATCCAGATCTTGCCGCCACGTTTAACGTGACGGGTCAGAGCACGACGCGCTGACTCGATCTGACGAGCGGTGAGACGACCACGAGCTACAGACTTCAGCGCGAACTCGCCGAAGCTGACTTTGCTACCGCGCTGAGCCAGACCACGGTTGTGGCCTGTCATCTGCTTGCGGAACTTCGTACGCTTTGGTTGCAACATTTGGCGTACCCCTTACTTAGCAGCTTTTTTACGAGGCGCTGGTGCTTGTGGTTTCAGTTCTTCTTGGCGACCACCAATTACTTCGCCTTTGAAGATCCAAACCTTTACACCGATCACACCGTAAGTGGTGTGAGCTTCGTAGTTGGCATAGTCGATGTCGGCACGCAGGGTGTGCAGTGGCACACGACCTTCGCGATACCATTCAGTACGTGCGATTTCAGCACCGCCGAGACGACCGCTCACTTGGATTTTGATGCCTTTGGCACCAATGCGCATGGCGTTCTGAACAGCGCGCTTCATAGCGCGACGGAACATTACGCGACGCTCCAGCTGCTGAGCTACGCTCTGCGCAACCAGCATACCGTCGAGCTCCGGCTTGCGGATCTCTTCGATATTGATGTGCACAGGCACACCCATTTGCTTGGTCAGGTCCTGACGCAGTTTCTCAACATCTTCACCTTTCTTCCCGATAACGATACCTGGACGAGCGGTGTGGATGGTGATACGTGCAGTCTGAGCCGGACGATGGATATCGATACGGCTTACGGACGCGCTTTTTAGTTTGTCTTGGAGATACTCACGCACCTTCAGATCAGCGAACAAATAGTCCGCATAAGTCCGACCGTCTGCGTACCAGACGGAGGTGTGCTCCTTGACGATTCCCAGGCGAATGCCAATGGGATGTACTTTCTGACCCATCTCTTCGACTCCGTTACTTGTCAGCAACCTTGACAGTGATATGGCAAGACCGCTTGACGATGCGATCAGCACGGCCTTTGGCACGTGGCATGATTCGCTTCAGCGAACGCCCTTCGTTGACGAAAACGGTGCTGACCTTCAGGTCATCAACGTCTGCGCCTTCGTTATGCTCGGCGTTGGCTACGGCCGACTCCAGCACTTTCTTCATGATCTCGGCGGCTTTCTTACTGCTGAAAGCCAACAGGTTGAGCGCTTCGCCCACCTTCTTCCCGCGGATCTGGTCGGCGACCAAGCGGGCTTTCTGGGCGGAGATTCGAGCGCCCGACAACTTAGCGGCTACTTCCATCGTTCCTTACCCCTTAACGCTTGGCTTTCTTGTCTGCCACGTGCCCACGATATGTGCGGGTACCGGCAAACTCGCCCAGTTTGTGGCCGACCATGTCTTCGTTCACGAGAACTGGAACATGTTGACGACCGTTATGCACTGCAATGGTCAGACCGACCATTTGTGGCAGGATCATCGAACGACGCGACCAGGTTTTAACTGGTTTGCGATCGTTCTTTTCCGCCGCCACTTCGATCTTCTTCAGTAGGTGAAGATCAATAAAAGGACCTTTTTTCAGAGAACGTGGCACTGTCGTATCCCTCTATTTACTTGCGACGACGGACGATCATTTTGTCGGTACGCTTATTACCACGAGTCTTCGCGCCCTTAGTCGGGAAGCCCCATGGCGATACCGGATGACGACCACCAGAGGTACGACCTTCACCACCACCATGTGGGTGGTCAACCGGGTTCATGGCAACACCACGAACGGTTGGGCGAACGCCACGCCAGCGTTTGGCACCAGCTTTACCCAGCGAACGCAGGCTGTGCTCGGAGTTCGAGACTTCACCCAGGGTCGCGCGGCATTCAGCCAGCACTTTACGCATCTCACCAGAACGCAGACGCAGGGTCACGTAGACACCTTCACGAGCGATCAGCTGAGCCGAAGCACCAGCGGAACGAGCGATTTGCGCGCCTTTACCTGGCTTCAATTCGATGCCGTGTACGGTGCTACCAACTGGAATGTTACGCAGTTGCAGAGCGTTGCCCGGCTTGATCGGTGCCAAAGCACCTGCGATCAGCTGGTCACCAGCACTCACGCCTTTAGGGGCGATGATGTAGCGACGCTCGCCATCTGCGTACAGCAGCAGAGCGATGTGAGCAGTACGGTTTGGATCGTATTCGATACGCTCGACAGTGGCAGAGATGCCATCTTTGTCGTTGCGACGGAAATCGACCAGACGATAATGCTGCTTATGGCCACCACCGATGTGACGAGTGGTAATACGACCATTGTTGTTACGACCACCAGTCTTCGATTTTTTCTCGAGCAGCGGTGCGTGAGGAGCGCCTTTATGCAGCTCCTGGTTGACCACCTTGACCACAAAACGGCGGCCAGGGGAAGTCGGTTTGCATTTAACGATTGCCATGATGCACCCCTTCCTTACTCAGCACTGCTGCTGAAATCGAGATCTTGGCCTGGCTGAAGGGAGATAACTGCCTTCTTCCAGTCATTACGCTTGCCCAGACCGCGAGCAGTGCGCTTGCTCTTACCCAGAACATTCAGGGTAGTAACACGCTCTACTTTCACGCTGAACAGGCTTTCGACGGCCTTCTTGATTTCCAGCTTGGTTGCGTCAGTCGCAACCTTGAAAACGAACTGGCCTTTCTTGTCAGCCAGAACCGTAGCCTTCTCGGAAACGTGCGGGCCAAGCAGAACTTTAAATACGCGTTCCTGGTTCATCCCAGCAGCTCCTCGAATTTCTTCACGGCCGACACGGTGATCAACACCTTGTCGTATGCGATCAGACTAACTGGATCGGAACCTTGCACGTCACGTACATCAACGTGTGGCAGGTTGCGAGCAGCCAGGTACAGGTTCTGATCAACCACTTCAGACACGATCAAGACGTCAGTCAGGCCCATGCCGGTCAGTTTGTTCAGCAGATCTTTGGTCTTCGGTGCATCAACAGCGAAGTCCTGAACCACAACCAGACGATCAGTACGCACCAGCTCAGCAAGGATGGAACGCATTGCTGCGCGATACATCTTCTTGTTCAGCTTCTGGGTGTGATCCTGAGGACGAGCTGCGAAAGTGGTACCGCCGCCACGCCAGATTGGGCTACGGATAGTACCGGCACGAGCACGGCCAGTACCTTTCTGACGCCATGGGCGCTTACCGCCACCACGAACGTCGGAACGGGTCTTTTGCTGCTTGCTACCTTGACGGCCGCCGGCCATGTAGGCCACGACTGCTTGGTGAACCAGCGTCTCGTTGAATTCGCCGCCAAATGTCAGTTCGGAAACTTCGATCGCTTGAGCGTCATTTACATTTAATTGCATGTCAGCTTCCCCTTAACCGCGAGCCTTGGCTGCTGGACGTACAACCAAGTTGCCGCCAGTAGCGCCAGGAACAGCACCCTTGACCAACAACAGATTGCGTTCAGCGTCCACGCGCACTACTTCGAGGGACTGCACGGTCACGCGCTCAGCGCCCATATGACCGGACATTTTTTTGCCCTTGAATACACGACCAGGAGTCTGGCACTGGCCGATAGAGCCTGGAACGCGGTGGGACACGGAGTTACCGTGGGTATTATCTTGCCCGCGGAAGTTCCAACGCTTGATCGTACCCTGGAAGCCTTTACCTTTGGACTGACCGGTTACATCAACCAGTTGACCAGCAGCGAAGATTTCAGCGTTGATCAGATCGCCGGCCTGGTACTCGCCTTCTTCAAGGCGGAATTCCATTACGGTACGACCAGCAGCAACGTTCGCTTTAGCGAAGTGGCCAGCCTGAGCAGCTGTAACACGCGAAGCACGACGCTCGCCTACAGTGACTTGCACTGCACGATAGCCATCGGTCTCTTCAGTTTTGAACTGGGTGACGCGATTCGGCTCGATCTCAATGACCGTGACCGGAATGGAGACACCTTCTTCGGTGAAAATACGGGTCATACCGCATTTACGACCGACTACACCAATAGTCATGTTGTAAACCTCATGAGTGTACGGGGCTTTCACCCGCTATGGCCGCCCATTTCAGAGCGTTACACGACTAAGACCGAGTCTTAGCCGAGGCTGATCTGCACTTCCACACCGGCCGCAAGATCAAGCTTCATAAGTGCATCAACGGTTTTATCCGTTGGCTGGACGATGTCCAGAACGCGCTTATGAGTACGGATCTCGTACTGGTCACGCGCGTCTTTGTTGACGTGCGGGGAGACCAGAACGGTGAACCGCTCTTTACGGGTAGGCAGTGGAATTGGACCACGCACTTGAGCACCAGTACGTTTCGCGGTTTCCACGATTTCCTGGGTGGATTGGTCGATCAGGCGATGGTCAAAAGCCTTCAACCTGATACGGATTTGCTGATTTTGCATTGGATTTCAGACTCCGGCTGCTATTCCCACCGAGCGCAATACGCCCGTTAAAAGGAGGCGCAATTCTATAGACGCCCCATATAGGTGTCAACCCAATAAAAAAGCCCCCGCTAAGCGGGGGCTTTTTCAACTCATCGAAGCTTACTCAAAAAAGAGCTTACTCGATGATTTTGGCTACGACGCCAGCGCCGACGGTACGACCGCCTTCACGGATAGCGAAACGCAGACCGTCTTCCATTGCGATGGTCTTGATCAGGGTGACAACCATTTTGATGTTGTCGCCTGGCATTACCATTTCAACGCCTTCCGGCAGTTCGCAGTTACCAGTCACGTCAGTAGTACGGAAGTAGAACTGTGGACGGTAGCCTTTGAAGAACGGAGTGTGACGACCGCCTTCTTCTTTGCTCAGAACGTAGACTTCAGCTTCGAACTTGGTGTGCGGCTTAACCGAACCTGGCTTAACCAGAACCTGGCCACGCTCAACGTCGTCACGCTTGGTACCACGCAGCAGAACGCCGCAGTTCTCGCCAGCACGACCTTCGTCGAGCAGCTTACGGAACATTTCAACACCGGTGCAGGTGGTGACGGTAGTGTCACGCAGACCAACGATTTCCAGTGGATCCTGAACCTTGACGATACCGCGCTCGATACGGCCAGTTACAACAGTACCGCGACCGGAGATCGAGAATACGTCTTCGATTGGCATCAGGAACGGCTTGTCGATAACACGGACTGGATCTGGGATGTAGCTGTCCAGAGTCTCAACCAGTTTACGAACGGCAGTGGTGCCCATTTCGTTGTCGTCTTGGCCGTTCAGAGCCATCAGAGCCGAACCGATGATGATCGGAGTGTCGTCACCTGGGAAGTCGTAAGTGCTCAGCAGATCGCGCACTTCCATCTCAACCAGTTCCAGCAACTCAGCGTCGTCAACCATGTCAGCCTTGTTCAGGAAGACAACGATGTACGGAACGCCAACCTGACGGGACAGCAGGATGTGCTCACGGGTTTGTGGCATCGGACCATCAGCGGCCGAGCAAACCAGGATAGCGCCGTCCATCTGAGCAGCACCGGTGATCATGTTCTTCACATAGTCAGCGTGACCTGGGCAGTCAACGTGAGCGTAGTGACGGATCAGCGAGTTGTATTCAACGTGCGCGGTGTTGATGGTGATACCACGAGCCTTTTCTTCCGGAGCGCTGTCGATTTTGTCGAAAGCAACAACGGCCGAACCGAAAACTTCGGAGCAGACGCGAGTCAGAGCAGCGGTCAGCGTGGTTTTACCGTGGTCGACGTGACCGATGGTGCCAACGTTGACGTGCGGGAGGGTACGGTCAAATTTTTCTTTAGCCACGACAATTAACTCCTAGCCTAAAGGGGCTGAATCAGCCTTGTTTTTTGGTAACAGTTTCGACGATATGCGACGGAGCTGTATTGTATTTTTTGAATTCCATAGAGTAGCTTGCGCGACCTTGGGACATGGAACGGACGTCGGTCGCATAACCGAACATCTCACCCAGCGGAACTTCGGCGCGAATCACTTTGCCGGAGACCGTGTCTTCCATACCCAGGATCATGCCGCGACGACGGTTAAGGTCGCCCATCACGTCACCCATATAGTCTTCAGGCGTAACAACCTCTACCGCCATGATCGGCTCAAGCAACTCACCACCGCCCTTCTGGGCCAGTTGCTTGGTTGCCATGGAAGCAGCCACTTTAAACGCCATCTCGTTGGAGTCGACGTCGTGGTAGGAACCATCAAACACGGTAGCCTTCAGGCCGATCAGCGGATAGCCGGCAACAACGCCGTTCTTCATCTGCTCTTCGATACCCTTCTGGATAGCCGGGATGTATTCCTTAGGAACCACACCACCCACTACTTCGTTCACGAATTGCAGACCTTCCTGACCTTCATCAGCCGGCGCAAAACGAATCCAGCAGTGACCAAACTGGCCACGACCGCCGGATTGACGAACGAACTTACCTTCGATTTCACAGTTCTTCGTGATGCGCTCACGATAGGAAACCTGAGGCTTACCGATGTTGGCTTCGACGTTGAACTCACGGCGCATCCGGTCAACCAGGATGTCCAGGTGCAACTCGCCCATGCCGGAGATGATCGTTTGACCAGTCTCTTCATCAGTCTTGACGCGGAAAGACGGGTCTTCCTGAGCAAGCTTGCCCAGAGCGATACCCATTTTTTCCTGGTCGTCCTTGGTCTTAGGCTCTACGGCAACCGAAATAACCGGCTCCGGGAAGTCCATGCGAACCAGGATGATTGGCTTGTCAGCGTTGCACAAAGTTTCACCAGTGGTGACGTCCTTCATGCCGATCAAGGCCGCGATGTCACCAGCGCGCACTTCCTTGATTTCTTCACGGGCGTTTGCGTGCATTTGCACCATACGACCCACGCGCTCTTTCTTGCCTTTAACCGAGTTGATCACGCCGTCGCCGGAGGCCAACACGCCCGAGTAAACTCGAACGAAGGTCAAGGTACCCACGAATGGGTCGGTAGCGATCTTGAACGCCAGAGCCGAGAACGGCTCGCTGTCGTCTGCGTGACGCTCCATTTCCTTGGTCTCGTCATCCGGGTCAGTACCCTTGATGGCAGGAATGTCGGTAGGAGCAGGCAGGTAGTCGATAACGGCGTCGAGAACCAGGGGAACACCCTTGTTCTTGAAGGAAGAACCGCAAACAGCCAGAACGATCTCACCAGCGATAGTACGCTGACGCAGAGCGGCCTTGATTTCCGCGTTGGTGAGTTCTTCACCTTCGAGGTACTTGTTCATCAGCTCTTCGCTGGCTTCGGCCGCAGCCTCAACCATATTGCCGCGCCACTCGTCAGCCAGTTCCTGCAGTTCAGCAGGGATAGGCTTGCGAACTGGAACCATGCCTTTGTCAGAGTCATTCCAGTAAACAGCTTCCATGGCCATCAGATCGATCTGACCCTGGAAGTTGTCTTCGGAACCGATGGCCAACTGGATTGGCACCGGAGTGTGACCCAGACGCTGCTTGATCTGACCGATCACGCGCAGGAAGTTGGCACCAGCACGGTCCATCTTGTTTACGTAAACAAGACGTGGAACGCCGTATTTGTTGGCTTGACGCCATACGGTTTCCGACTGAGGCTCAACACCCGAGGTGCCGCAGAACACAACGACCGCGCCGTCGAGAACACGCAGGGAACGCTCAACTTCAATAGTGAAGTCAACGTGGCCCGGGGTGTCGATGACGTTGAAGCGGTATTGGTCCTTGTGCTGCTTCTCGGAACCCTGCCAGAAGGCGGTAATAGCAGCAGAAGTAATGGTAATACCACGCTCCTGCTCCTGCACCATCCAGTCTGTGGTCGCGGCGCCGTCATGCACCTCGCCCATTTTGTGACTTTTGCCAGTGTAAAAAAGGACGCGCTCGGTGGTGGTGGTTTTACCAGCATCCACGTGAGCAACGATACCAATGTTACGGTAGCGGTTAATCGGTGTAGTACGAGCCATAAAGCCCTCGCAAAATTAGTGACGCTAAAATTAGAAGCGGTAGTGCGAGAAAGCCTTGTTGGCTTCAGCCATACGGTGCACGTCTTCACGCTTCTTAACTGCAGCACCTTTGCCTTCGGCAGCGTCCAATAGTTCGCCAGCCAAACGCAGAGCCATAGACTTCTCGCCGCGCTTACGGGCGAAGTCTACCAACCAGCGCATTGCCAGAGCGTTACGACGGGACGGACGAACTTCGACCGGAACCTGGTAAGTAGCACCGCCTACACGGCGCGACTTTACTTCGACCAGCGGAGCGATGGCGTCGAGAGCTTTCTCGAAGATTTCCAGGGGATCGCTGTTCTTGCGTTCTTTAACCTTTTCCAGCGCGCCATAAACGATACGCTCGGCAACGGCTTTCTTGCCGCTTTCCATTACGTGGTTCATGAACTTGGCCAGGATCTGGCTGCCGTATTTTGGATCGTCAAGCACTTCGCGCTTGGCTGCTACGCGTCTTCTTGGCATGGATAAGCCCTCAAACGGTCTTCAGGTTCGCTCGGAATCGGTGCCCTTTCGGGACGCCTCCGACCTTACTCTTATCGACTCAGAAAAATAGAAAATCAGTTTTTACAAAAAGCCACTACTACTTAGGCTTCTTGGTACCGTACTTCGAACGACCCTGGTTACGACCTTTAACGCCGGAAGTATCCAAAGAACCGCGTACGGTGTGGTAACGAACACCTGGCAAGTCTTTTACACGACCGCCGCGGATCAGTACCACGCTGTGCTCTTGCAGGTTGTGGCCTTCACCGCCGATGTACGAGGAAACCTCGAAACCGTTGGTCAGACGCACACGGCATACTTTACGCAGTGCCGAGTTAGGTTTTTTCGGCGTGGTGGTATACACACGGGTGCATACGCCACGACGTTGCGGGCAGTTCTGCAGCGCAGGCACGTCGGATTTCTCGACGATACGCTTACGCGGCTGACGTACCAGCTGGTTGATAGTTGCCATCTACTAGCTCCACTGTTGTCTTGCGACGCTATTGTCTTGCAAGAAAAGCAAAATGGCAGGAACGAATTCCCGCCAAATTTAGGGGTACAAGAGTCTAAAGAGGATCTTGCCCCCAGTCAAGGCAAGGCCCCGACCTCCCCGCTCATCCAACCTCGACAAATTGTCTCGATTCGATGAACGGAACGGCCAGGGCCTTACGCTCATTTATCGCAGAACTCAGTTACCGCTTGAGTTCAGCGCTTCGGTCAGTGCAGCTTCCACTTCACTGGCGCTTACGCGCAACGGTTTGTCAGCATCACGGCGGCGCTTGCGCTCGCTGTGATAAGCCAGACCGGTACCGGCCGGGATCAGACGACCCACGACTACGTTTTCTTTCAGGCCGCGCAGGTAATCGCGCTTGCCGGTTACCGCCGCTTCGGTCAGTACGCGAGTGGTTTCCTGGAAGGAAGCCGCCGAGATGAACGATTCGGTGGACAACGACGCCTTGGTGATACCCAGCAGTACGCGAGTGAACTTGGAAACGAATTTCTCGTCGCCAGCCAGACGCTCGTTCTCTACCAGAACGTGAGTCAATTCCATCTGGTCGCCCTTGATGAAACTGGAATCGCCGGATTCAGCGATTTCAACTTTACGCAGCATCTGACGCAGGATGGTCTCGATGTGCTTATCGTTGATCTTCACGCCTTGTAGACGGTAAACGTCCTGGATCTCGTTCACGATGTACTTGGCCAGCGCACTCACACCCAGCAGACGCAGGATGTCGTGTGGATCGCTCGGGCCGTCGGAGATAACTTCGCCGCGGTTTACCTGTTCGCCTTCGAAGACGTTCAGGTGACGCCACTTCGGAATCAGCTCTTCGTACGGATCGCTACCGTCGTTCGGGGTGATAACCAGACGGCGCTTGCCTTTGGTCTCTTTACCGAACGCGATGGTGCCGCTGACTTCAGCCAGAATCGAGGCTTCTTTCGGACGACGGGCTTCGAACAAGTCGGCAACGCGCGGCAGACCACCGGTGATGTCACGGGTCTTCGAAGTCTCTTGCGGAATACGAGCGATAACATCACCGATCGCGATTTTCGCACCGTCCGCTACACCGACCAGGGCGTTAGCAGGCAGGAAGTACTGAGCAATTACGTCGGTACCCGGCAGCAAGAGATCCTTGCCGTTGTCATCAACCATCTTCACAGCAGGACGGATATCTTTACCGGCAGCTGGACGGTCTTTGGCGTCGAGTACTTCAATGTTGGTCATACCGGTCAATTCGTCAGTCTGACGCTTGATCGTGATGCCTTCTTCCATGCCCACGTAGGTCACGGTACCTTTCATTTCGGTAACGATTGGGTGAGTGTGCGGATCCCACTTGGCCACGATTGCGCCAGCGTCGACCTTGTCACCTTCTTTAACCGAAATCACAGCACCGTACGGCAGCTTGTAACGCTCGCGCTCACGACCGAAGTCATCAGCGATCGCCAGCTCACCGGAACGGGACACAGCAACCAGGCAACCATCCACTCGCTCAACGTGCTTCAGGTTATGCAGACGGACGGTACCGCCATTCTTCACCTGAACGCTGTCGGCTGCGGAGGTCCGGCTTGCCGCACCACCGATGTGGAACGTACGCATGGTCAGCTGGGTACCCGGCTCACCGATGGACTGGGCAGCGATAACGCCGACCGCTTCACCGATGTTCACCTGGTGACCACGAGCCAAGTCACGGCCGTAGCACTTGGCGCAAATGCCGTAGCGGGTTTCGCAGCTGATCGGCGAACGCACGATCACTTCGTCGATGCTGTTCAGCTCGATGAACTCGACCCACTTCTCGTCTACCAGAGTGCCGGCAGGAACGATAATTTCCTCGGTACCTGGCTTGAATACGTCACGGGCAATGACACGACCCAATACGCGCTCACCCAACGGCTCAACAACGTCACCGCCTTCAATGTGCGGAGTCATTACCAGGCCATGTTCGGTGCCGCAATCGATCTCGGTCACAACCAGATCCTGCGCCACGTCTACCAGACGACGAGTCAGGTAACCGGAGTTCGCAGTTTTCAACGCGGTATCCGCCAAACCTTTACGAGCACCGTGAGTGGAGATGAAGTACTGAAGTACGCTCAAACCTTCACGGAAGTTCGCAGTAATCGGCGTTTCGATGATGGAACCGTCCGGCTTGGCCATCAGGCCACGCATACCGGCGAGCTGACGGATCTGCGCAGCAGAACCCCGTGCGCCCGAGTCGGCCATCATGTACATCGAGTTGAAAGACTCTTGGTCGACTTCGACGCCATGACGGTCAATGACTCTCTCTTTCGAGAGGTTGGCCATCATCGCCTTGGAAACTTCGTCGTTCGCCTTGGACCAAAGGTCGATCACTTTGTTGTACTTCTCGCCCTGGGTTACCAGGCCGGAGGCGTACTGACTTTCAATCTCTTTCACTTCGTCGGTGGCTGCACCGATGATGCGGGCTTTTTCATCCGGGATAACGAAGTCGTTAACACCGATGGAAACGCCGGAGATGGTCGAATAAGCAAAACCGGTGTACATCAACTGGTCAGCGAAGATCACAGTCTCTTTCAAACCAACCACGCGGTAGCACTGGTTGATCAGCTTGGAGATCGCCTTTTTCTTCATCGGCTGGTTGACGACGTCGTACGACAGGCCAGGTGGAACAACCTGGAACAACAGCGCACGGCCGACAGTGGTGTCGACAATACGGGTGTTCTTGACGCTGCCACCATCACGATCGTTGACGGTTTCGTTGATCCGCACTTTGACCTTGGCGTGCAGTGCGGCTTCGCCGGCACGGAACACACGGTCAACTTCCTGCAGATCCGCGAACACACGACCTTCGCCCTTGGCGTTGATCGCTTCACGAGTCATGTAGTACAGACCCAATACAACGTCCTGCGACGGAACGATGATTGGCTCACCGTTGGCTGGCGACAGAATGTTGTTGGTCGACATCATCAACGCACGCGCTTCCAACTGGGCTTCCAGTGTCAGCGGTACGTGCACGGCCATTTGGTCGCCGTCGAAGTCGGCGTTGTACGCAGCACAGACCAGAGGGTGCAGCTGGATAGCCTTACCTTCGATCAGTACCGGTTCAAACGCCTGGATACCCAGACGGTGAAGGGTCGGTGCACGGTTGAGGAGAACCGGGTGTTCGCGAATCACTTCAGCAAGAACGTCCCAAACCTCTGGCAGCTCGCGCTCAACCATCTTCTTGGCAGCTTTGATGGTGGTAGCAAGACCACGCATTTCCAGCTTGCCGAAAATGAACGGCTTGAACAGCTCGAGAGCCATCTTCTTCGGCAGACCGCACTGGTGCAGACGCAGGGTCGGGCCAACGGTAATTACCGAACGACCGGAGTAGTCAACACGCTTACCGAGCAAGTTCTGACGGAAACGACCCTGCTTACCCTTGATCATGTCAGCCAGGGATTTCAGAGGACGCTTGTTGGAACCGGTGATAGCGCGACCACGACGACCGTTGTCGAGCAGTGCATCGACAGCTTCCTGCAACATACGCTTTTCGTTGCGCACGATGATGTCCGGAGCGGACAGATCGAGCAGACGCTTCAAGCGGTTGTTACGGTTGATCACTCGACGATACAGATCGTTGAGGTCGGAAGTCGCGAAGCGACCGCCGTCCAGCGGGACCAGTGGACGCAGATCTGGCGGCAGAACCGGCAGAACGGTCAGCACCATCCACTCTGGCAGGTTGCCGGAACCCTGGAAGGCTTCCATCAACTTCAGACGCTTGGACAGCTTCTTGATCTTGGTTTCGGAGTTGGTTTGCGGAATTTCTTCACGCAGGCGGCCAATCTCGTGTTCCAGGTCGATAGCGTGCAGCAGTTCGCGGACAGCTTCGGCACCCATGCGGGCATCGAAATCGTCGCCGAACTCTTCCAGCGCTTCGAAGTACTGCTCGTCGTTGAGCAGCTGACCTTTTTCAAGGGTGGTCATGCCTGGATCGATAACGACATAGCTCTCGAAGTAGAGAACGCGTTCGATATCACGCAGGGTCATGTCCATCAGCAAGCCGATACGGGACGGCAGCGATTTCAGGAACCAGATGTGGGCAACTGGCGAGGCCAGTTCGATGTGCGCCATGCGCTCACGACGAACTTTTGCCAGCGCGACTTCAACGCCGCACTTTTCGCAGATCACACCACGGTGCTTCAAGCGCTTGTACTTACCGCACAGGCACTCGTAATCCTTTACCGGGCCAAAGATCTTGGCGCAGAACAGGCCGTCACGCTCAGGTTTGAACGTACGGTAGTTAATGGTTTCCGGCTTTTTAACTTCACCGAACGACCACGAACGGATCATCTCAGGCGATGCCAATCCAATACGGATGGCATCGAACTCTTCGACTTGACCCTGGTTTTTCAGCAAATTCAGTAGGTCTTTCAAGGCCTTTCCTCCTGGCGGAGCAGAGAGCGGGCAATCCTGCCCCGCTCTCGATTCGCGTCACGTGTTATTCGGTTTCCAGATCGATATCGATGCCGAGGGAACGAATTTCTTTGATCAACACGTTGAAGGACTCGGGCATGCCCGGCTCCATACGGTGATCGCCGTCCACGATGTTTTTGTACATCTTGGTCCGGCCGTTCACATCGTCCGACTTCACTGTGAGCATTTCTTGCAGAGTGTAAGCAGCACCGTATGCTTCCAGTGCCCAGACCTCCATCTCCCCGAAACGCTGACCACCGAACTGCGCCTTACCACCCAGCGGCTGCTGGGTAACCAGGCTGTACGAACCGGTAGAACGAGCGTGCATCTTGTCGTCTACCAAGTGGTTCAGCTTCAGCATGTACATGTAGCCAACAGTAACCGGGCGCTCGAACTTGTTGCCGGTACGACCGTCGGTCAGCTGCATCTGGCCGCTTTCTGGCAGGTCTGCCAGTTTCAGCATGGCCTTGATTTCGCTTTCCTTGGCGCCGTCGAACACTGGAGTGGCCATTGGTACGCCGCCACGCAGGTTCTTCGCCAGATCCAGGATTTCCTGGTCGGAGAAGCTATCCAGATCTTCGTTACGACCGCCGATCTGGTTGTAGATCTCGTCCAGGAAGGTGCGAAGTTCAGCAACTTTACGCTGCTCTTCTACCATCCGGTTGATCTTCTCGCCCAGACCTTTGGCTGCGAGGCCCAGGTGGGTTTCAAGGATCTGACCAACGTTCATACGCGAAGGTACGCCCAACGGGTTGAGGACGACGTCGACCGGGGTGCCATTGGCATCGTGCGGCATGTCTTCAACCGGCATGATCACGGAGACCACACCTTTGTTACCGTGACGACCGGCCATCTTGTCGCCCGGCTGGATGCGACGACGGATTGCCAGGTAAACCTTGACGATTTTCAGCACGCCTGGAGCCAGGTCATCGCCCTGCTGCAGTTTGCGCTTCTTGTCTTCGAACTTGTCGTCCAGCAGACGGCGGCGATCAACGATGTAGGCCTGAGCCTTCTCGAGCTGCTCGTTCAGAGCATCTTCAGCCATGCGCAGCTTGAACCACTGACCATGCTCAAGACCGTCGAGAACTTCGTCGGTGATTTCCTGACCTTTCTTCAGACCGGCGCCGCCTTCGGCTTTGTGGCCGACCAGAGCGGAACGCAGACGTTCGAAAGTGGCGCCTTCAACGATACGGAACTCTTCGTTCAGATCCTTGCGGATCTCGTCGAGTTGAGTCTTCTCGATCGACAGTGCACGAGCATCACGCTCAACGCCGTCACGGGTGAAGACCTGTACGTCGATGACAGTACCCTTGGTGCCGGTAGGCACACGCAGGGAAGTGTCTTTAACGTCGCTGGCTTTTTCACCGAAGATGGCACGCAGCAGTTTTTCTTCCGGAGTCAGTTGGGTCTCGCCTTTCGGAGTGACCTTACCAACCAGGATGTCGCCTGCGCCAACTTCAGCACCTACGTAAACGATACCGGCTTCGTCCAGTTTGTTCAGTGCAGCTTCACCCACGTTTGGGATGTCTGCAGTGATTTCCTCAGGCCCAAGCTTGGTGTCACGCGCCACACAGGTCAGTTCCTGAATGTGGATCGTGGTGAAACGGTCTTCCTGAACAACACGCTCGGACAGGCAGATGGAGTCTTCGAAGTTGAAGCCGTTCCATGCCATGAACGCGATGCGCATGTTCTGACCCAGAGCCAGTTCACCCATATCGGTGGACGGACCGTCGGCCATGATGTCGCTGCGCTGAACCCGATCACCCTTGCTCACCAGCGGACGCTGGTTGATGCAGGTGTTCTGGTTGGAGCGGGTGTACTTGGTCAGGTTGTAGATGTCGACACCAGCTTCACCGGTTTCAACTTCATCATCAGCAACACGAACCACGATACGGCTGGCGTCGACGGAATCGATCACGCCACCACGACGAGCCACGACGCAAACGCCGGAGTCACGGGCTACGTTACGCTCCATGCCGGTACCGACCAGCGGCTTGTCAGCGCGCAGGGTTGGTACAGCTTGACGCTGCATGTTCGAACCCATCAACGCACGGTTGGCGTCGTCGTGCTCGAGGAACGGGATCAGCGACGCTGCAACCGAAACTACCTGCTTCGGCGATACGTCCATCAAGGTGACGTCTTCCGGCGCCTTGACGGTGAACTCGTTCAAGTGACGAACAGCTACCAGCTCGTCGATCAGGACTTTCTTGTCGTTCATCGTGGCCGAAGCCTGAGCGATCACGTGATCAGCTTCTTCGATGGCGGACAGGAACACGATCTCGTCGGTGACCAGAGCGTCTTTCACCACACGGTACGGGCTCTCGAGGAAGCCGTACTGGTTGGTGCGCGCATAGGCAGCCAAGGAGTTGATCAGACCGATGTTCGGACCTTCCGGCGTTTCAATCGGGCATACACGACCGTAGTGAGTCGGGTGTACGTCACGCACTTCAAAGCCAGCACGCTCACGAGTCAAACCGCCAGGGCCGAGTGCAGAGACACGACGCTTGTGGGTGATCTCGGACAGCGGGTTGTTCTGGTCCATGAACTGGGAGAGCTGGCTGGAACCGAAGAACTCTTTCACCGCCGCAGCCACTGGCTTGGCGTTGATCAGGTCTTGCGGCATCAGGCCTTCGCTTTCAGCCATCGACAGACGCTCTTTGACCGCACGCTCAACACGTACCAGGCCAACGCGGAACTGGTTCTCGGCCATTTCGCCTACGCAGCGAACACGACGGTTACCCAGGTGGTCGATGTCATCGACGATGCCTTTACCGTTACGGATGTCGACCAGAGTCTTCAATACCGCGACGATGTCTTCTTTGCACAACACGCCCGAACCTTCGATCTCGGTACGACCGATACGACGGTTGAACTTCATCCGGCCGACCGCAGACAGGTCATAGCGTTCAGGGCTGAAGAACAGGTTGTTGAACAGAGTCTCGGCAGCGTCTTTGGTTGGCGGCTCGCCAGGACGCATCATGCGATAGATCTCGACCAGCGCTTCCAATTGGTTGCTGGTGGAGTCGATCTTCAGAGTGTCGGAGACGAACGGACCGCAGTCGATATCGTTGGTGTACAGAGTTTCGATGCGAACAACCTGAGCCTTGGCGATTTTCGCCAGGATCTCGGTGTTCAGCTCGGTGTTGCACTCTGCCAGGATTTCGCCGGTTGCCGGATGCACGATGACCTTGGCGGTAGTGCGACCCAGGACGTAGTCCAGAGGCACTTGCAGCTCTTTGATCCCTGCTTTTTCCAGCTGGTTGATGTGGCGAGCAGTGATACGACGACCTTGCTCGACAATAACCTTGCCTTTGTCATCCAGGATATCCAGGACAGCAATTTCACCACGCAGGCGCTGAGGCACGAGTTCCAGGCTGAGGTTTTCACCTTGCACGTGGAAGACGTTGGTGGTGTAGAACGCGTCCAGCACTTCTTCAGTGGTATAGCCCAGCGCGCGCAGCAGTACCGATGCAGGCAGCTTGCGACGACGGTCGATACGCACGAACACGCAGTCTTTCGGGTCGAACTCGAAGTCCAGCCACGAACCGCGGTAAGGAATGATGCGCGCGGAGTACAGCAGTTTGCCGGAGCTGTGCGTCTTGCCACGGTCGTGGTCGAAGAACACGCCCGGGGAACGGTGCAGCTGGGAAACGATTACACGCTCGGTACCGTTGATTACGAAGGTACCGTTTTCAGTCATCAGGGGGATTTCACCCATGTAGACTTCTTGCTCTTTGATGTCCTTGATCGCTTTGTTCGACGATTCTTTGTCGAAAATGATCAGGCGCACTTTTACCCGCAAAGGTACGGCGTAAGTTACACCGCGCAATACGCATTCTTTGACATCAAATGCCGGTTCGCCCAGGCGATAACCGACGTACTCCAGCGCAGCATTGCCGGAGTAGCTGATGATCGGGAAAACGGATTTGAAGGCCGCATGCAGGCCCACGTCGCGGAACTGATCTTTAGTCGCTCCCGCTTGCAAGAATTCACGATACGAATCCAGCTGGATGGCCAGGAGGTACGGCACATCCATGACGTCCGGCAACTTGCTAAAGTCCTTGCGGATACGTTTTTTCTCAGTATATGAGTAAGCCATCAGCGTTCCCCAGCTTGGTCACCTGCTTGTTTGGCCCCTCCCGACGGGAGCAGCCAGAAAATCGTGCAAACCCCATGGTTTGCGCCACCGCATCGGGTGGTTACAGCTCGTTACCAGCACCGACCCAGTCGGCTGCCAATAACGGAAAAAGGCCGGTGGCAAGAGCCACCAGCCATCAGCCTTTCGCTTAACGCTCGGGCTGGAGGTGCAAAGTCGATGCTTACTTCAGCTCGACTTTAGCGCCTGCTTCTTCCAGAGTAGCTTTGGCTTTGTCAGCTGCGTCTTTCGAAACAGCTTCCAGAACCATGGCAGGAGCGCCGTCAACTACAGCCTTGGCTTCTTTCAGGCCCAGACCGGTCAGTTCACGTACTGCCTTGATCACGTTAACTTTCTTCTCGCCAGCTTCGGTCAGCATGACGTTGAATTCAGTTTGTTCTTCAACAACGGCAGCAACAGCAGCTGGACCAGCGGAAGCAGCGGCAGCGGAAACGCCGAACTTCTCTTCCATGGCCTTGATCAGCTCAACGATTTCCAGAACGGATTTTTCGCCGATTGCTTCGATGATTTGGTCGTTAGTCAGAGACATGACTATAAATTCCTGTATTGGGGTGACAGCCTACGCGGCCATCGAAATAAACAATAAACGCTGAAAGGAGTCGCTCAGCCTTAGGCTGCGGCAGCTTCTTTCTGGTCGCGAAGGGCCGCCAGAGTACGAGCCAATTTGCTGGTTGCGCCTTGAATCACGCTCATCAGCTGAGAAATTGCTTCGTCACGGGTCGGCAGACTTGCCAGTACGTCGATCTGATTAGCTGCGAGGAACTTGCCCTCGAACGCAGCTGCCTTGATCTCGAACTTATCCTGACCTTTTGCGAATTCTTTGAAGATACGAGCAGCAGCGCCCGGATGTTCTTTCGAAAATGCAATCAAGGTCGGGCCAGTGAACACGTCGTTGAGCACGTCATATTGAGTGCCAGCAACGGCGCGCTTGAGCAGGGTGTTACGTACAACACGTACGTAAACGCCAGCTTCACGAGCCTCTTTACGGAGTCCGGTCATAGCGCCAACTGTCACGCCGCGGGCATCAGCCACAACAGCAGACAGGGCAACATTGGCAGCCTCGTTGACTTCAGCGACGATGGCCTTCTTGTCTTCGAGTTTAATTGCCACGGGTTTAACTCCTGCTTGTTACCGTTTCATCCAACCGAAGCCGGATGTCGTTTTGGTGTCTGATTCGGTAAGGAACCGGGAGCACCATCTGCGTAGGCTTGAGGTTTAAGACTTGCGTCGCCTACGGTCTTGGATAGCCCCCGCCAGGCAGGGACCCCAATCTTTCAATTGGCGCAATCGCTTGCGCCAACCTGTGTCTTACGCGTCGAGCGAGCCTTGGTCGATGACCAGACCTGGACCCATGGTGGTGCTCAGGGTAACGCGCTTGACGTAAATACCTTTCGAGGAAGCTGGCTTGATACGCTTCAGATCAGCGATCAGGGCTTCAACGTTTTCCTTCAGCTTGACGGCATCGAAGCCGACTTTGCCAACGGAGGTGTGGATGATGCCGTTTTTGTCGGTGCGATAACGAACCTGACCAGCCTTGGCGTTTTTAACCGCGGTAGCTACGTCTGGAGTTACAGTGCCGACTTTAGGGTTAGGCATCAGGCCGCGTGGGCCCAGGATCTGACCCAACTGACCAACAACGCGCATGGCATCCGGGGATGCGATAACCACGTCATAGTTCAGGTCGCCGCCTTTCATTTCGGCAGCCAGGTCGTCCATACCTACACGGTCAGCGCCGGCAGCCAGAGCAGCCTCGGCAGCTGGACCCTGGGTGAACACAGCAACGCGAACAGTCTTGCCAGTGCCGTGTGGCAGCACGGTAGCGCTACGAACGACCTGGTCGGATTTACGCGGGTCAACACCCAGGTTCACAGCAACGTCGAACGACTCGCTGAACTTGACAGTCGACAGCTCAGCCAGCAGAGCAGCAGCGTCTACAAAGTTGTAGGACTTGCCTGCTTCGATTTTGCCGGCGATAGCCTTTTGACGCTTGGTCAACTTAGCCATTACACACCCTCCACGTTAAGGCCCATGCTACGAGCAGAACCGGCGATAGTACGCACGGCTGCTTCCATATCAGCTGCAGTCAGATCCGCGTTTTTGGTTTTCGCGATTTCTTCCAGCTGAGCACGGGTCACGGTGCCAACCTTAACGGTGTTCGGACGAGCAGAACCGCTAGTCAGACCAGCAGCCTTCTTCAGCAGAACCGAAGCAGGTGTGGATTTGGTTTCGAAAGTGAAGCTACGGTCGCTGTAGACAGTGATGATCACTGGAGTCGGCAGACCTGGC
Source organism: Pseudomonas farris (assembly GCF_019145235.1). GTDB lineage: Bacteria > Pseudomonadota > Gammaproteobacteria > Pseudomonadales > Pseudomonadaceae > Aquipseudomonas > Aquipseudomonas farris. The sequence goes on from NZ_JAHSTV010000012.1 coordinate 212,519, forward strand.
TCAATACCCTGAGTACGGGCGTTGAAAGCCTTGCAGAATTCCATGATGTTCACGCCGTGCTGACCCAAAGCAGGACCAACAGGTGGGCTTGGGTTAGCCTGAGCGGCCTTCACTTGCAGCTTGATGTAAGCGGTAATCTTCTTGGCCATGAGGCACTCCAATTACGGGTTCGAACGCCTCGAAAGGCTCCCCGGTTACTTGCGCGTTTATCCCAGTGACGACAAAACCCCACAGCCTAGGGCTGCGGGGTTGGGATGCTTGCTCAACTAGACCTTTTCGACCTGGCTGAACTCTAGCTCTACCGGAGTAGAGCGACCGAAAATGAGCACTGCCACTTGGATCCGGCTCTTCTCGTAGTTAACTTCTTCAACCGTGCCAGTAAAATCAGCAAACGGTCCGTCATTGACACGTACCGACTCGCCTGGCTCGAACAACGTCTTCGGCTTCGGCTTGTCGCTACCATCAGCAACGCGACGCAGAATCGCTTCTGCCTCTTTATCAGTGATCGGTGCAGGCTTATCAGCAGTACCGCCGATGAAACCCATCACCCGAGGAGTATCCTTGACCAAGTGCCAAGTACCCTCGCTCATGTCCATCTGGACCAGCACATAACCTGGGAAGAACTTGCGCTCGCTTTTGCGTTTCTGGCCATTACGCATTTCAACCACTTCTTCAGTGGGAACCAGAATTTCGCCAAAGCCATCTTCCATGCCAGCCAGCTTTACGCGCTCTACCAACGAGCGCATGACATGCTTCTCGTAACCGGAGTAAGCATGCACAACGTACCAACGCTTAGCCACGGGACACCCTTAGCCGACAATCAAGGAAACAAGCCAGCCGAGCAGGGAATCAAGCCCCCACAACAGCAACGCCATAACCAGAACAACAGCCACAACAATCAGCGTGGTCTGCGTGGTTTCTTGGCGAGTTGGCCATACGACTTTACGAATCTCGGTGCGAGCTTCCTTAACCAGTACAAAGAAAGACTTGCCCTTGACTGTCTGCAGGCCTACAAAGGCAGCTACAGCAGCAATGACAAGCAAAGCGAGTACGCGGTACAGGATCGGCGAAGCAGAGTAATACTGATTGCCAACAACGCCAACAACCACCAAAGCGACTACTACTAGCCACTTGAGCAGATCGAAGCGAGAGCCTTGAGCTTCAGCTTTAGGAGTCATCTATGAAGATCCTGTGAAAAGAAAGCCAGACACACCAAGTGAATCTGGCAGGTCAGGAGGGAATCGAACCCCCAACCTACGGTTTTGGAGACCGTCGCTCTGCCAATTGAGCTACTGACCTAAAACAAAATCAGGCCGACCATTATGCCGGCCCGAAAAAGACATTACAACAACTTACTCGATGACTTTTGCTACGACACCAGCGCCGACGGTACGACCGCCCTCACGGATAGCGAAACGCAGACCATCTTCCATCGCGATGGTTTTGATCAGGGTAACGGTCATTTGAACGTTGTCACCCGGCATCACCATTTCAACACCTTCCGGCAGCTCGCAGTTACCAGTCACGTCAGTTGTACGGAAGTAGAACTGTGGACGGTAGCCCTTGAAGAATGGCGTATGACGACCACCTTCTTCCTTGCTCAGAACGTAAACCTCAGCAGTGAACTTGGTATGCGGCTTGACGGTGCCGGGCTTAACCAGAACCTGGCCACGCTCAACATCATCACGCTTGGTACCACGCAGCAGAACGCCGCAGTTCTCACCCGCACGACCTTCGTCGAGCAGCTTGCGGAACATCTCAACACCAGTGCAAGTAGTTTTGACAGTGTCACGAAGACCAACAATCTCAACTTCTTCCTGAATGCGGACAATGCCACGCTCAACACGACCAGTCACAACAGTACCGCGACCGGAGATCGAGAACACATCCTCGATCGGCATCAGGAACGGCTTATCGATAGCACGCTCAGGCTGCGGAATATAGCTATCCAGAGTCTCGACCAACTTCTTGACGGCGGTAGTGCCCATCTCGTTGTCGTCTTGACCATTCAGCGCCATCAGCGCCGAACCAATGATGATCGGCGTGTCATCACCTGGGAAATCGTAAGTGCTCAGCAGATCGCGCACTTCCATCTCAACCAGTTCCAGCAGCTCAGCATCGTCAACCATGTCAGCCTTGTTCAGGAAGACAACGATGTACGGAACGCCAACCTGACGGGACAACAGGATGTGCTCACGGGTTTGCGGCATCGGACCATCAGCGGCCGAGCAAACCAGAATCGCACCATCCATCTGTGCAGCACCGGTAATCATGTTTTTTACGTAGTCGGCGTGACCTGGACAGTCAACGTGTGCGTAGTGACGCACAGCCGAATCGTATTCAACGTGAGCAGTATTAATGGTGATACCACGAGCTTTTTCTTCTGGGGCGCTATCGATCTTGTCGAAGTCAACCTTTGCCGAACCGAACACTTCGGAGCAGACACGGGTCAAAGCGGCGGTCAGAGTTGTCTTGCCATGGTCTACGTGACCAATGGTTCCAACGTTGACGTGCGGCTTGTTACGTTCGAACTTTTCCTTAGCCATCGAAATCACCCCTAGCAGAAGAATTAAGCAAGTACTATCAGCCATTAAAACAAAGGCAGATATTTTCATATCTGCCTTGTTATATGGAGCTCTTGAGCGGATTTGAACCGCTGACCTCACCCTTACCAAGGGTGTGCTCTACCAACTGAGCTACAAGAGCGTAACACTTTGCAGGACCTGCAAACTTGGAGCGGGTAGCGGGAATCGAACCCGCATCATCAGCTTGGAAGGCTGAGGTTCTACCACTAAACTATACCCGCGGAGCTTGCAGCTCTCGCTAAAAATGGTGGAGGGGGAAGGATTCGAACCTTCGAAGTCGTAGACGTCAGATTTACAGTCTGATCCCTTTGGCCGCTCGGGAACCCCTCCTAAGCGAGCCGGCATTCTATATCATGCCAGCCTTCTGTCAAGCATTTTCTCATTAAAAACCTGAGGTTAGCTGCGTTGACCTCGCTTCACACTGCTGACTGTTAAAGGTCTTCACTGCGAAGCGGGCGCCATTCTATGCAAACTATTCGACGGGTGCAACCCCCTCGCACGGCATTATTTTATGTTTTAACCCATTGAATTCTTTAGAAAGGTTTTGCAACTGCGAGTCACCCAGCAAACGCCGGCTTTCTGGTGCCACACGCACCCAGTAACCATCAGACTCGGCGGGAGCCCTCAGCAAGGACTCGAACTTGATTTCCATGCTACTCAATCGCCGCTCAACCGCCTGAGCCGCTTCCTGACGAGAAAAACCGCCAAGATAGAGGCATCCATCGTCTGCCTGGGCAGGCTTTCCTTTATCACGAGCCGCGTCAGTCGTTTCACTCAACAAGCGAATGTCCTGCTGCGAACCCCGATACAAACTCAAAGGGGTTACATCCTTTGCGCGCAGAGGAGCCTCTTGTTGGTGCCAGATGTAATAGAACACATTGAGAACAAGCAGCAGCAGAAACAACCAACGCATAAAAACCTCAGGACAAGGGACACGCCATCGCCAAACCTACAAATACCAGATCTGGAACCACCCTGGCTTCGGGCACAATCTCGGAGACCAGATCAGCATCCCCGCCAGTCAGAAAGACTGCGAAATCATCTCCCCAATAGCTGCGCGCCAACTCTAGCTGAGTCAGGACAAACCCTCTCAACATTAGCAAACAACCACGCTCGACCGCCTCGACGGTTGTACGTCCAGGAACAAGACTCTCCAAAGCGCGCTCGGCAGCAAGATCTCCATAGCGAATTCTACGGGTATGGGTACGCAGCTGGTTGCGCATCAAAGGCATCCCCGGACAGATAAATCCCCCGAGATGCTCACCATCCCCTGCAATAAAGTCAGCCGTAACCGCCGTACCAAAGTCGAGCACCAGACAAGCACCCGAAGCCAGATGAAATCCTCCGAGCATTGCAAGCCAGCGATCAAGCCCTAGCCGCTCGAACTCCTCATAGCCATTTCGAACCCCGGACATCTCCCGAGCCGGTGTCGCGCACACTACGGAAACGCCGAAAGCCTCGGTCAGCAGAGAAATCAGCGCACTTGTTTCTTCGGCGGTTCTGACACTGACTAAGCGACAATGCATGAGAGCGAGCCCCTTGAGGCCTTTCAAGCTCTCCAGCAATGCGAGATCTGAATCAACGACCCCCTCGCCAATCACCCGCCTGACATCCTCGCCGAGCACACGCCACTTGATGAAACTGTTTCCACAATCGAGCTCAAGAATCATCACGTAACCTCAGACTGAGCTCGCCACCACTAAAGACCTTCTCCACACCATTCACCTTCAAGCGCAAGGCACCCTGGCCATCGATACCCAGCACCTCACCATCTATCTGACTAACACCGGCAATCAACGATACCGCCCGCCCCTGCCATAGATGATTTTGCTCCCACTCCGCCTGGATTGCCGGAAATCCGCCGGCCTGGTGGCGATCTAAATAGGCCTGGAGCATCAACCCTAACTCCGCAACCAGATGATTGCGATCAACAGCCTTACCCGACTCGAGGCGCATGGACGTCCATTGCTGATCAACCTCATCGGTCATCTGCATGTTCACATTTATTCCGACACCGATCACCACGTGACACACATCAGCAGGATCCCCCACCAATTCGAGCAGTATTCCTGCAATCTTTTGCTGACCCACCAGAACATCATTCGGCCACTTCAACCCCACACCTGAAATACCAAGCCCTCGCAAGACTTGCATTACGGCAAGCCCGACAACAAGACTCAAGCCTTCCAGCTGCCGCATCCCACCATCAATGCGCAGTACCAGGCTGTAATAGATGTTTTCCGCGAACGGGCTCACCCATTTGCGTCCACGCCGCCCACGACCAGCCGTCTGCCGCTCAGCGAGCACCAGAAATGGCGCAGGCTGGCCACGCTCGATAGCCCGCAAGGCTTCAGCGTTGGTAGAGTCAATTGAATCGAAGACTAGAATGGGCCACTCGCAAGAAGGCTCCCGCGCGCTTATTTCCGCAGGATCAAGCAGTGTCAACGGCGCAGCCAGTTGATAGCCACGACCGCGCACTTTATGAATGGATAAACCGAGCTCAGCCTCCAAGTGCTGAAGCTGCTTCCATACAGCGCTACGACTGACGCCCAAGGCAGCACCCAGGGCTTGGCCCGAATGGAATCGACCATCCTTAAGAAGCTTTAACAAGGTCAGCATGCAAGCCTCGCCTCACAATGAGGCCCGCATGATAGCCATGCCCCGGGCTGTTGCATAGAAACCCTACAAGCGAGATTTTCCTGCGGA
>NZ_JAHSTV010000013.1 GCF_019145235.1 Pseudomonas farris
TTTGATCTTTGTCGTACACAAAATCTGTGTTCGCTGAAGATCAAATGTGGGAGCGGGCTTGCTCGCGAAGGCGGCCTGACAGGCGCTAAAGAACTACTTGAAACGTCGCTCCACACCTTTCTCTACTAAAATCTTCGCCGAAATCTCTTCCACGGAGAAATGCGTGGAATTGATGTGGGCAATGTTCTCGCGGCGAAACAGATTCTCCACCTCGCGCACTTCGAATTCGCACTGGGCGTAGCTCGAATAGCGGCTGTTGGGCTTGCGCTCATTGCGGATGGCTGTAAGCCGGTCCGGGTCGATGGTCAGGCCGAACAGCTTGTGATGATGGGCGCGCAGGGCGGTTGGCAGTTGCAGGCGCTCCATGTCGTCTTCGGTCAGCGGATAGTTGGCCGCACGGATGCCGAATTGCATGGCCATGTACAGGCACGTCGGCGTCTTACCACATCGCGACACGCCCACTAGTATCAGGTCGGCCTTGTCGTAATAGTGCGTGCGGGCGCCATCGTCGTTGTCGAGGGCGAAGTTCACCGCCTCGATGCGCTCCATGTAATTGGAGTTGCCACCAATGGAATGGGATTTGCCGACGGTGTAGGAAGAATGCTCGGTCAGTTCCTGTTCCAGCGGGGCCAGGAAGGTCGAGAAAATGTCAATCATGAAACCATTTGACGTTGCGAGAATCTCACGAATGTCCTGATTGACAATGGTGTCGAAAATAATCGGACGAAAACCATCGTTTTCGGCGGCTTTGTTGATTTGTTGTACCATGGCCCGCGCTTTATCCGCGTTGTCGATGTAGGGCCGCGTGATTTTGCTGAAGGTAATGTTTTCGAACTGCGCCAACAGGCTTTGACCGAGGGTTTCGGCCGTAATGCCCGTGCCATCGGAGATAAAGAAAGCAGATCGTTTCATTTGCACCTTGGGCCTTAAGCTAGTGACGATTCTTGGATATAGTAGGCGCGATTTGTCGGCCGCCAGTGGCCTGCATTCTCACTTATTTTCCAGGTCCAGGCCATACAGCCGGCAAATGCTCCCCCGAGTCGCCGGCTTCTGAGCTTTTCCAACACAGTTAGTGGAGAGATCACCTTGGTAGAGTACGTAGTTTCCCTCGATAAGCTCGGCGTCCATGATGTAGAGCATGTGGGGGGCAAGAACGCATCCCTGGGCGAGATGATCAGTAACCTTGCAGGTGCCGGTGTATCGGTGCCCGGTGGCTTTGCCACGACAGCTCAGGCATATCGCGATTTCCTGGAACTGAGCGGTCTGAACGACCAGATCCACGCCGCCCTCGACGCGCTCGATGTCGACGATGTCAACGCCCTGGCCAAAACCGGTGCCCAGATCCGTCAATGGATCATGGAAGCCGAATTCCCCGAGAAGCTCAACGCCGAGATCCGCACCGCGTTCGCCACGCTGTCGGCCGGCAACCCTGACATGGCCGTTGCCGTGCGCTCTTCCGCTACCGCCGAAGACTTGCCGGACGCTTCCTTCGCCGGTCAGCAAGAAACCTTCCTGAACATCCGTGGTGTCGAAAACGTTATTCGCGCCGCCAAAGAGGTGTTCGCTTCCCTGTTCAACGACCGTGCGATTTCCTACCGCGTCCACCAGGGCTTCGACCACAAGCTGGTTGCCCTGTCGGCCGGCGTGCAGCGCATGGTCCGCTCCGAAACCGGCACCGCCGGCGTGATGTTCACCCTCGATACCGAATCGGGTTTCCGTGACGTGGTGTTCATCACCGGCGCTTACGGCCTGGGTGAAACCGTCGTACAAGGCGCGGTGAATCCGGATGAATTCTATGTCCACAAAGGCACGCTGGAAGCCGGTCGTCCGGCTATCCTGCGTCGCAACCTGGGCAGCAAAGCCATCAAGATGATCTACGGCGAAGTGGCCACGGCCGGTAAATCGGTCAAGACCATCGACGTGGACAAGGCTGATCGCGCACGTTTCTGCCTGAGCGACGCCGAAGTCAGCGAGCTGGCCAAGCAAGCGATGATCATCGAAAAGCACTACAAGTGCCCGATGGACATCGAATGGGCCAAAGACGGTGACGACGGCAAGCTCTACATCGTTCAGGCCCGTCCTGAAACCGTGAAGAGCCGCACTTCGGCCAATGTCATGGAACGTTACCTGTTGAAAGAAACCGGCACCGTGCTGGTGGAAGGTCGCGCCATCGGCCAGCGCATCGGCGCCGGCAAGGTGCGGATCATCAAGGACGTGTCCGAGATGGACAAAGTCCAGCCGGGCGACGTTCTGGTTTCCGACATGACCGACCCGGATTGGGAACCAGTCATGAAGCGCGCCAGCGCCATCGTCACCAACCGTGGCGGCCGTACCTGCCACGCGGCGATCATCGCTCGCGAGCTGGGCATCCCGGCCGTGGTCGGTTGCGGCAACGCCACTCAGCTGTTGAAAGACGGCCAGGGTGTGACCGTTTCTTGCGCTGAAGGCGACACCGGTTACATCTTCGAAGGCGAACTGGGCTTCGACATCAAGAAAAACTCCGTGGATGCCATGCCGGATCTGCCGTTCAAGATCATGATGAACGTCGGCAACCCGGACCGCGCCTTCGACTTCGCGCAACTGCCGAACGCCGGTGTGGGCCTGGCCCGTCTGGAATTCATCATCAACCGCATGATCGGTGTGCACCCGAAAGCGCTGTTGAACTACGACGGCTTGCCGCAAGAAATCAAGGACAGCGTCGACAAGCGCATCGCCGGTTACAACGACCCGGTCGGCTTCTATGTCGAGAAACTGGTCGAGGGCATCAGTACCCTGGCTGCAGCGTTCTGGCCGAAAAAGGTCATCGTGCGTCTGTCGGACTTCAAGTCCAACGAATACGCGAACCTGATCGGCGGCAAACTCTACGAGCCGGAAGAAGAGAACCCGATGCTGGGCTTCCGTGGTGCTTCGCGTTACATCAGCGAATCGTTCCGTGACTGCTTCGAGCTCGAGTGCCGCGCCCTCAAGCGCGTGCGCAACGAGATGGGCCTGACCAACGTCGAAATCATGGTGCCGTTCGTTCGGACCCTGGGCGAAGCGAGCCAGGTGGTCGATCTGCTGGCCGAAAACGGTCTGGCCCGTGGCGAAAACGGTCTGCGCGTGATCATGATGTGCGAACTGCCGTCCAACGCGATCCTGGCTGAAGAGTTCCTCGAGTTCTTCGATGGCTTCTCCATCGGCTCCAACGACCTGACTCAGCTGACACTGGGCCTGGACCGTGACTCCGGAATCATCGCGCACCTGTTCGACGAGCGTAATCCTGCGGTCAAGAAGCTGCTGGCCAATGCTATTCAGGCCTGCAACAAGGCTGGCAAATACATCGGCATCTGCGGTCAGGGGCCTTCGGACCACCCGGATCTGGCCAAGTGGCTGATGGAGCAGGGCATTGAAAGCGTTTCGCTGAACCCCGATTCCGTACTGGAAACCTGGTTCTTCCTGGCTGAAGGTCAGGCTTCGGTCTGATTCGTGAATGAAGCCTCGGTCCAGTGTTAGTGTGGGTCGAGGCTTTAAGACTCAAGTAGGGCGGGCTCCATCTGGATGCCGCCCTTTTTTGTGCAAGAGCATTATGCAAAGCAGCAGCAACCTATTTCCTGTCGCCCTGATCAGCGCCGAACGGCGCGGTGATTTGAGCGAAGACGTCTATCGTTTGAAACCCGGCAACAGCCCCGACGGCACCGTCGAACTGGCTGTGACACGCCTGGGGCTGGCCGATGAGCCGGCGGTGCGTGGCGTGCCGGTGATTCTGTTGCACGGCAGCTTTTCCAATCGACGATTCTGGTTCTCTCCCAAAGGTCTGGGGTTGGGGGCTTATCTGACGCGTCTGGGGTTCGATGTGTGGATTCCGGAAATGCGCGGTCATGGGCTTTCTCAGCGCAATCAGGATTATCGTAAAAACCGCGTCGCCGACTACGCGCGTTACGATTTGCCGGCCATTGGCGCGTTCGTGCGCGAACAAAGCGGCCAGGTCCCACACTGGATCGGTCACTCGCTGGGTGGTATTACGCTGGCGGCGGCGCTGGGTGGGGAATACATCGGCGAGCCTGTCGTCGCGTCTGCGGCGTTTTTTGGCACTCAGGTCAGCCGCACCTACTGGCCGTTGAAGTTTCCGCCGGTGGAGTGGAGCGGGCGCTTCATTCTCAAGCGCTTTGCCCAACTGTCAGGTTCACGGCTCAAGCGCGGCCCGGAGGACGAACCGATTGGCCTGGCCCTGGAAAGCATGCGCTGGTACGGGTTGTTCGGCCGTTTTGGCGATGCCGATAAGGACTGGTGGGCAGGTTTGGCCGAGGTTCAGTTGCCAGTGCTGGCCGTGAGCGCCGCGGGCGATCATCAAGACCCGACCTGGGCCTGCCGCAAGCTGTTCGATCAGGTTGGCTCCGAGCACAAGCAATTCATCACCCTTGGCCGCGAGCAAGGCTTTGGCGATAATTTCGGTCATGTGGAAATGCTTGTCAGCAAGGCTGCGCAGACTGAAGTCTGGCCGTTGGTGGCGCGTTGGCTGGCGGATCAGCAGACGCCGTTACCGGGTGGAAAGCCGGATTTGGCCGCGGCAGTTTGAGCCTGATGCTCTAACAAGGGCATTTCGCTCGGAACGGCTTGCGGCTAAGATATGACGCATTAAGCGGTTCTGGTCACTTTTGGTGATCGACTCGATCGGCGCGTTTGCAGCCGTTCAGCCTTGGCCCGCGTATGCTGCCTATTCGATTGTCTTCCTTCTTACAGGAGTTTCTCGATGAACCATTACATCACGCCTGATCTGTGCGACGCCTACCCGGAGCTGGTGCAGGTGCTGGAACCGATGTTCAGCAATTTCGGTGGCCGTGATTCTTTCGGTGGCGAAATCGTGACCATCAAATGTTTCGAAGATAATTCGCTGGTCAAGGAACAAGTCGCACTCAAGGGTAACGGTAAAGTGCTGGTTGTCGACGGTGGCGGTTCCCTGCGCCGCGCGCTGTTGGGCGACCTGCTGGCCGAGAAAGCCGCCAATAACGGGTGGGAAGGGCTGGTGATCTACGGTTGCATCCGTGACGTCGACGTCATCGCGCAAACTGATCTGGGGGTTCAGGCCCTGGCCAGTCACCCGATGAAAACCGACCGGCGCGGTGTTGGTGAGCTCAATATTGCCGTGACCTTCGCGGGTGTGACCTTCCACCCGGGTCACTATGTTTATGCGGACAACAACGGCGTGATCATTTCGCCAAGCCCGCTGAAGATGCCTGAATAAAGCGCGTTTCAATAAAGGGGTGAGGATGTTCGAGGAAGAAAACGCGCAGTGGGGGCTGGTGCATGCCCTGGTGCTGGACGGTAAAGGCGGTGCGCGTTCGATAGCCCGGACTGAACTCGATGACTTGCAGTTGCAGGCCCATGAAAGCCTGTGGTTGCACTGGGATCGTAGTCATCCGCAAACCCAGACCTGGCTGCGTAAATACAGTGGTCTGAGTGAATTTAGTTGCGACTTGTTGCTGGAAGAGAACACCCGGCCGCGCCTTTTGCCGCTGCCGGACTCCGAGCTGTTGCTGTTTCTGCGCGGGATCAACCTCAATCCAGGTGCCGAGCCGGAAGACATGGTCTCGGTGCGGATCTTCGGTTCGGCCCAGCGGGTGATCTCCCTGCGTCTGCGGCCGTTACGCGCCACCGATGAGTTGCTGGTGCAACTGGCCGAAGGAAAAGGGCCGAGAACCGCTTCCGAACTGATCCTTTATATGGCGCAATACCTCACTAACAAAGTGCAGGATCTGGTCGGCTGCCTCTCGGAAATCGTCGATGAGGAAGAAGAAAAGCTGGATACCGACGAACGGTATACACCGGAGCATGGGGCTGTTTTGCAGATCCGTCGCAGGGCGGCCGCACTGAAACGTTTTCTGGCACCGCAGCGGGATATTTTCGGTCAGCTGACGCGGATAAAACTGCCATGGTTCGTCGAAGACGATGGCGATTACTGGAACGAATTGAACAACAGCCTGACCCGTTATCTCGAGGAGCTGGAATTGACCCGGGAGCGCGTGGGGCTGGTCCTGGAGGCCGAAGACCGGCGTCTGAGCGTGCGTATGAATCGCACGATGTACCGCTTCGGGATCATCACCGGAATCTTTTTGCCGATGAGTTTTCTGACCGGTCTTTTGGGTATCAATGTCGGCGGTATTCCGTTCTCCACCAGCCCTTATGGCTTCCTGATCGCCTGCTTGCTGGCAGGCTCGGTAGCGCTGGGGCAGTGGTGGTTATTCCGACGTTTGCGCTGGTTCTGATGATGAGTCATGTGACCCGACCAAATTTAACCGCGTCTTTCACAGATATTACGAGAGGTGCGTATGCACGATCCGTTTGAACAGTCTTTGCGTGACATGCTCAAAGCTTCGCCGTCCAGCCGTGACGACGATGCCTGCCTGGGCCGCGTGCTGAAAACCGCCAACCGCCAGGTCGGTGCCGGCGATCTGTTCAGCCTGCTGGGCCGCTGGTTGCCCGCGCTGATGATCGCCCTGAATAACGGATCGGCCCATATCTCGCCGGTTTCCCGTCTTCGTAAACCTACCGCTCGCACTGCTGATAAGGCTGATTGAATATGGAACTTGATCTCTGGACTCAGAGCCTCGTCACTGCAATGACTGCGTTATGGACCAAGGTTGCAAACTTCATTCCGAACCTGTTTGGCGCACTGGTTGTGCTGCTGCTGGGTTTTGTCGTGGCCAAACTGCTGGACACGCTGCTCTCCAAATTGCTTGCCAAACTGGGCCTCGATCGCTTGATGGGCGGCACCGGGCTGACCAAGTTGCTGTCCCGCGCCGGCCTTCAGGTGCCTATCTCGACATTGATCGGCAAGATCGTTTATTGGTTCGTTCTGCTGATTTTTCTGGTTTCTGCCGCAGAATCCCTTGGACTTGAGCGAGTTTCGGCTACGCTGGACATGTTGGCGCTGTATTTACCGAAAGTATTTGGCGCTGCGCTGGTGCTGCTGGTAGGTGTCTTGCTGGCGCAACTGGCCAATGGGCTGGTGCGTGGCGCGGCAGAAGGTGTAGGGCTTGATTACGCCGCGGGCCTGGGGCGAATTGCCCAGGGCCTGGTGATCATCATCAGTATTTCGGTTGCGATCAGCCAGTTGGAGGTCAAGACTGACCTGCTAAACCATGTGATCGTGATCGTCCTGATTACCGTTGGTCTGGCGGTTGCGTTGGCCATGGGGTTGGGAAGCCGGGAAATTGCCGGGCAGATTCTTGCGGGAATCTATGTGCGTGAGTTGTATCAGGTTGGGCAACAAGTGCGAGTTGGCGAGGTCGAAGGTCAGATCGAAGAGATCGGCACGGTTAAAACCACCGTGCTGACCGACGAGGGTGAGCTAGTCTCTCTCTCGAATCGGATTCTCTTGGAGCAGCATGTGAGTAGCCGCTAACCCGGCAAATCCTGCTAATGTATGCCGCCGCAAAAATGCCCTGAAGGGCTGCGGCGGACATTGACCTGACTGTCGGCCAGACTTGTTTTGAATAAAGCTCAATCGCTCTCCACGCGCTACGACCCCCGCGAGCTCTCTGATGAGGAGTTGGTCGCGCGCTCGCATACCGAGCTGTTTCACGTAACACGCGCTTATGAAGAACTGATGCGGCGTTACCAGCGAACATTATTTAACGTTTGTGCACGGTATCTTGGGAACGATCGTGATGCAGACGATGTCTGTCAGGAAGTGATGTTGAAGGTGCTGTACGGCCTGAAGAACTTCGAGGGGAAATCGAAGTTCAAGACATGGCTATATAGCATCACGTACAACGAGTGCATCACGCAGTATCGGAAGGAACGGCGAAAGCGTCGCTTGATGGACGCTTTGAGTCTGGACCCCCTCGAGGAAGCGTCTGAAGAAAAGACGCCGAAACCCGAGGAGAAGGGCGGGCTTGATCGCTGGCTGGTGTATGTGAACCCGATCGACCGTGAAATTCTGGTGCTACGATTTGTCGCAGAGCTGGAATTTCAGGAGATCGCAGACATAATGCACATGGGTTTGAGTGCAACAAAAATGCGTTACAAACGCGCTCTAGACAAATTGCGTGAGAAATTTGCAGGCATTGCTGAAACTTAGTTCGGCGCAAATATCTCTTACGTGTAGGCAAGTTCTGATAGACTTGCCGCCGAGTTGTCCCCCGGTTTGCGGGACTGCTTCACAATCACCAGATGGGGATTTAACGGATGAAACTGAAAAACACCTTGGGCTTGGCCATTGGTTCTCTTATTGCTGCCACTTCGTTCGGCGCTCTGGCACAAGGCCAAGGCGCAGTTGAAATCGAAGGCTTCGCTAAGAAAGAACAATTCGACAGCGCTCGTAACTTCAAGAACAACGGCAACCTGTTCGGCGGTTCGATCGGTTACTTCCTGACCGACGACGTTGAACTGCGTCTGGCCTATGACGAAGTGCACAACGCACGTGCCGAAGACGGCCGTAACATCAAGGGCTCCAACACTGCTCTGGATGCTCTGTACCACTTCAACAACCCGGGCGACATGCTGCGTCCGTACGTATCGGCTGGCTTCTCCGACCAGAGCATCGGTCAGAACGGCTCCGGTGGTCGTAACGGTTCCACCTTCGCCAACGTTGGCGGCGGTGCCAAGCTGTACTTCACCGACAACTTCTACGCCCGTGCCGGCGTTGAAGCTCAGTACAACATCGACCAGGGCGACACCGAGTGGGCTCCTAGCGTTGGTATCGGTGTGAACTTCGGTGGCGGCTCCAAGCCTGCTGCTGCTCCAGTTCCAGCACCAGCTGAAGTCTGCGCCGACAGCGACAACGATGGCGTTTGCGACAACGTTGACAAGTGCCCGGACACCCCAGCCAACGTAACTGTTGACGCTGATGGCTGCCCAGCAGTTGCTGAAGTTGTTCGTGTTGAGCTGGACGTGAAATTCGACTTCGACAAGTCGGTAGTCAAGCCTAACAGCTACGGCGACATCAAAAACCTGGCTGACTTCATGAAGCAGTACCCATCCACCACTACTACTGTTGAAGGTCACACTGACTCCGTCGGTCCTGACGCTTACAACCAGAAACTGTCCGAGCGTCGTGCAAACGCCGTTAAGCAAGTTCTGACCAACCAGTACGGTGTTGAATCGTCCCGCGTTCAGTCTGTTGGCTACGGCGAATCCCGCCCAGTTGCTGACAACAAAACTGACGCTGGTCGCGCTGTAAACCGTCGCGTAGAAGCGCAGGTTGAAGCTAGCGCTAAGTAATTAGCTCGCAGCTCAGGAAAAGCCCGGCTTAGGCCGGGCTTTTCTTTGTCTGCGATTTGGGTTTCAGAGTTGGTTGTGCGCGGCTTCTAAAAGATCGCAGCCTGCGGCAGCTCCTACATGGATTTGGCATTTATCTCTGTAGGAGTTTCCGCAGGCTGCGATCTGTTAATCCCTACAAGGATGAACACCGAGCCAGTGCAGGAACTGCCGCAGGCTGCGATCTTTTGATTTCATCACAGGCCGCCACAGCACCGATCACCAGAATCGCCGGGCTTTTGAGCTGGAAGTCGCAGGCATCGTCTTCCATGGCTGCCAAGTCGCTGCGACATTCCCGTTGGTGCGGCAGGGAAGCATTTTCGATCATCGCCACAGGCGTATCGGCAGCCATTCCGCCGGCCAGCAGTTGCTCGCGAATTTCACTGAGCTTTGCCACGCCCATGTAGATCACCAGTGTGGTGCCTCCTTGAGCCAGGGCCTGCCAGTTCAGGCTGCTGTTATCCTGAGTGTGCGCCGTGACCAGTGTCACACCACGCGCGACACCTCTCAGCGTCAGCGGAATATCGCATTGGGTCGCACCGGCAAGACCCGCGGTGATGCCATTGACCAGCTCAACCTCGACGCCACGCTCACGTAGCCACTGCGCTTCTTCACCGCCGCGGCCGAAGATGCACGGATCGCCACCCTTGAGCCGCACCACGCATTTGCCGTGGCGGGTATAACGCAACATCAGACGATGAATGAAGGCTTGAGGCGTGGAGCGACAACCACCGCGCTTGCCCACAGGAATAATTCGAGCAGTCGGGCAATGCTCCAGCACCGCGTCATTGACCAGATCGTCGATCAACACCACGTCCGCTTCGCGCAACGCTCGAACCGCCTTGAGGGTCAGCAATTCAGGGTCGCCAGGACCCGCACCCACCAGCCAGACTTTTGCGCTCATAGTGTTTTCCTCACGAGATGACGGCGACTGGCTGCGCAGTGGCGGCCAGCAAACGCTTGATTTCCGGGACGCAGGAGCCGCATTGCGTGCCACAACCCAATTCTTGTTTCAAACCCTGCAAATCCAGACCACGGCTGATGCCAGCACAGACCGCGTTCTGGCTGACGTTCATGCAGTTGCACAGGGTTTTGGTACCCGATGCCGGACCGCCAGCGCTGCCCGGTGGCGCACTCAAAGGCGCCAGCAGCCAACGGCGTAGTTGTTCGTCGGCGCGACCTTCGAGCCACAGGCTTTGCAGCCAGTGTTGAGCGAGGGTTTCACCGGCCAGGCGAATCGCGGTGATCCGACCGTTCTCGATCCGTACCCGCTTGCCGATCGAGCGCCGAGGATCGTCGTAGGCCAATACTGGGCCGTCGTTGAGCCCCAGGCATTGATCGATATCACGCAACAGCTGCGGCTCTGGCGCGATGGCGCTGGCGGCGCGTATCAGCAGTGCAGGGCGCTCACGGCCGGTAAGGCTGAGGCTTGCGTAGGAAAACGCCTCGCAGAGCGGTCGTAGCGTCTCCAAGTGCTGTTGAACATCGCCCTCTATCAGGGCGAAAAGCTGCCAAGGCAATTGCACAGACTCGAGTCGTACGCCGCTGTGTTTGAGTTCCGGTTGCTTCGACAACGGGTCGAAGGCGGGAAGGGTGAGGGTATTCACACCGCCCTTGAGAAAGCGGTCGCCCCAGTGCATCGGCAGAAACGCCTGGCCCGGACGTACGTTGTCATCGCTGCTGACCGGCACGATCACCGAGCCCCGGCGACTTTTCAGATTGATCAGATCGCCCGGTTGCAGGCGATGCCGGCGCAGTTCATCCGGGTGCAGGCTCAACACGGCTTCGCTGACATGACCGAACAGCTGCGCGGCGGTGCCGGTGCGGCTCATGCCGTGCCATTGATCGCGCAGGCGGCCGGTAATCAGAGTCAGCGGGAAGCGCGCGTCGCGTTGCTCCTTGGCGGCGCGATACGGGTCGGTGACGAACTGTGCACGTCCGCTGGCGGTCGGGAAAACTCCGTCGAGGTACAGCCGCGCCGTGCCTTCGCGGGCGCCGGCGGGGAAGGGCCATTGCTGCGGACCGAGCTGGTCGATCAATTCATGACTGATCCCGCACAGGTCGAGGTCGCGGCCACGAGTCAGGTGTTTGTATTCGTCGAAGACCTGCGCCGGGGTTTCAAAGGCAAACAGACTGGTTGCTCCAGGGCGCAGATGTTTTTCCAGGCGCTGTGCGAAATCCACGGTGATCGCCCAGTCGGGCCGTGCTTCACCGGGTGCGCCGATGGCCTGACGGACGTGGGAAATGCGCCGTTCGGAGTTGGTGACCGTGCCGTCCTTTTCACCCCAACTGGCGGCGGGCAACAGCAGGTCGGCGAACGCGGCGGTTTCGGTGGTGCGAAAGGCTTCCTGCAACACCACGAACGGGCAGGCTTGCAGTGCCGCGCGCACAGCGGTTTGGTCCGGCAGCGATTGTGCAGGGTTGGTGCAGGCGATCCACAGGGCTTTGATCTTGCCGCTGCGCATCTGCTCGAACAGTTCGATGGCCGTCAGCCCGGTGTTCGCGGGCAGTTGATCAACGCCCCAGTAGTCGGCCACTTGTGCGCGGTGTTCGGCATTGGCCGCTTCGCGATGGCCTGGCAGCAGGTTCGACAAACTGCCGGTTTCCCGGCCGCCCATGGCATTCGGCTGACCCGTCAGCGAGAAAGGTCCTGCACCGGGCCGGCCGATTTGTCCGGTGGCCAAGTGCAGGTTGATCAGCGCGCTGTTTTTTGCGCTGCCGGCGGTGGACTGATTCAGTCCCATGCACCACAGCGACAGAAAGCTCGGTGAAGTGCCGACCCATTCCGCGCATTGATGCAGTTGCTCGACGCTGATGCCACAGAGTTGCGAAACCATTGTCGGGGTGTAATCACGCACCAGGTTTTTCAGCTCGGCGAGGCCATCGGTGTGGGCCTTGATGAAGTCGCGGTCGACCCAGTCTTCCCACAGCAACAGGTGCAAAATCCCATGGAACAAGGCGACATCGGTGCCGGGCAGAATCGCCAAATGCATGTCGGCCAAATCGCAGGTGTCGGTGCGCCGTGGGTCGATGACGATGACTTTCATCTGTGGGCGGCGGGATTTGGCTTCTTCCAGGCGACGAAAGAGGACCGGGTGGGCGTAGGCCATGTTGCTGCCGACGATCATCACGCAGTCGCTCAACTCCAGGTCTTCGTAGCTGCAAGGCGGAGCATCGGCGCCGAGGCTGCGCTTGTAGCCGACCACAGCAGAAGACATGCACAGCCGCGAATTGCTGTCGATGTTGTTGGTGCCCACCAGCGCCCGCGCCAGTTTGTTGAAGGCGTAGTAATCCTCGGTCAGCAATTGCCCGGAGATGTAGAACGCAACGCTGTCCGGGCCATGCTCGGCGATGGTTTCGGCGAAGACGCTGGCGGCGTGATCGAGAGCCGTGTCCCAGTCAGTGCGGCTGCGGGCCAGGCTTTTGCCGAGGCGCAATTCCGGGTACAACGCCCGTGCTGCCAAGTCGCCAGTCAGGTGCAGGGTCGAACCTTTACTGCACAATTTGCCGAAGTTGGCCGGGTGCGCAGGATCGCCGCTGACGCCGAGGATGCGCTCGCCGTCGTGTTCGATCAGCACGCCGCAGCCGACCCCGCAGTAGCAGCAGGTCGAGGCGGTGATTTGACGGTCCATCAGCTTGCTTCCCGTAGGGCCAGCAGCACGCGGCCGTTCTCGACCCGTGCCGAATGATGGTGGGCGCAGCCGATATCCGGGGCCTGGGCCTCGCCGGTTTCCAGGTCGATCTGCCAGTTGTGCAGCGGGCAGGCCACTCGTTTGCCGTAGATCAAACCCTGGGACAGCGGGCCGCCCTTGTGCGGGCAGCGATCGTCTAGGGCGAAAACCTCATCGTCGCTCGTACGAAAAATCGCGATGTCGCCTTTCGGGCCCGCGATGATCCGCGAGCCAAGGGTGTTGATCTCTTCCAGTGCGCAGATATCCAGCCAGTTCATACCGACACCTCCAGGTTCTTCACGGGAATGACCTCGAATTCTTTTTTCAGCAGCGGCTGTTCGAGGCGTTCCTTCCAGGGGTCCTGTTCGAACGACAGGGAAAATTGCAGGCGATCGTTCAATGCCTTGCGCCGCTCCGGGTCTTCCAGCACGGCTTTCTTGATGTGTTCCATGCCGACCCGTTGCAGGTAATGCACGGTGCGCTCGAGGTAGAAGGCTTCTTCGCGATACAACTGCAGGAACGCGCCGTTGTATTCGCGCACTTCTTCGGCGGTTTTCAGTTTGACGAAGAACTCCGCGACTTCGGTTTTGATCCCGCCATTGCCACCGATGTACATCTCCCAGCCGGAGTCCACGCCGATAATTCCGACGTCCTTGATCCCCGCTTCCGAGCAGTTGCGTGGGCAACCGGAGACGGCCAGTTTCACTTTGTGCGGCGACCACATGTTGAACAGGTCGTGCTCAAGCTCGATGCCCAGTTGCGTGGAGTTCTGGGTACCGAAGCGGCAGAACTCGCTGCCGACACAGGTTTTTACCGTGCGGATGGATTTTCCGTAGGCGTGACCGGACGGCATGTCCAGGTCTTTCCAGACGCCTGGCAGGTCCTGCTTTTTGATCCCCAGTAGGTCGATGCGCTGGCCGCCGGTGACCTTGACCATTGGCACGTTGTACTTGTCGGCCACGTCGGCAATGCGCCGCAGCTCTGAAGGATTGGTCACACCGCCCCACATCCGCGGGACTACAGAGTAAGTGCCGTCTTTCTGAATGTTGGCGTGGGCGCGTTCGTTGATCAGGCGCGATTGTGGATCGTCCTTGGCTTCGCCCGGCCAGGTGGAGATCAGGTAGTAGTTGAGCGCCGGACGGCACGTGGCGCAACCGTTCGGGGTACGCCAGTTCAGGTAGCTCATGGTGCCAGCGATGGTCAGCAGGTGCTGGTCGCGGATGGCCTGGCGGATTTGGCCGTGGTTGAGGTCGCTGCAACCGCAGATGGCTTTTTCGCTTTTCGGTTTGACGTCCGCCGCGCCACCCACGGTGTTGATCAGGATCTGCTCGACGAGACCGGCGCAGGAGCCGCAGGAACTGGCGGCCTTGGTGTGTTTCTTCACATCATCGACGCTGAACAGACCGTGTTCCTGGATGGCCTTGACGATGGTGCCTTTGCACACGCCATTGCAGCCGCAGACTTCGGCGGTGTCGGCCATGCTCATGGCTTTGTCCTGGCCCTGGTGTCCTACGTCACCGAGGGCGTTTTCGCCGAACATCAGGTGATCGCGGATCTCGCCGATGCCATGGTTCTCACGAATCTGCCGGAAATACCAACCGCCATCTGCCGTATCGCCGTACAGACAGGCCCCGACCAGCACGTCATCCTTGATCACCAGTTTTTTGTAGACCCCGCCGATCGGGTCGGAGAGGGTGATGGTCTCGGTGCCTTCGCCGCCCATGAAGTCGCCGGCGGAAAACAGGTCGATGCCGGTGACTTTCAATTTGGTCGACGTCACCGAACCCTTGTAGGTGGCGAAACCCAGTTGGGCGAGGTGGTTGGCGCATACCTTGGCCTGTTCGAACAGCGGCGCCACCAGACCGTAGGCGATACCACGGTGGCTGGCGCACTCGCCGATGGCGTAGACCCGAGGGTCGTAGGTTTGCATGGTGTCGTTGACCAGAATCCCGCGGTTGCACGGGATGCCGGATTTTTCCGCGAGTTCGGTGTTGGGGCGAATACCGGCGGCCATCACCACCAGATCGGCGGGGATGATGTCGCCGTTCTTGAACTGCACCGAGCCGACCCGGCCATTGCCGGCGTCGTGCAGAGCCTGGGTCTGTTCGCACAGACGGAAATGCAGGCCGCGGGCTTCCAGGGCGGTTTGCAGGAGTTGGCCACTGGTTTTGTCCAGTTGCCGTTCCAGCAGCCATTCGCCGATGTGCACCACGGTGACGTGCATGCCGCGCAGCATCAAGCCGTTGGCGGCTTCAAGACCCAGCAGACCGCCGCCGATGACCACGGCGTGCTTGTGGGTCTTGGCGGTGTCGATCATCGCCTGGGTGTCGGCAATGTCGCGGTAGCCGATTACGCCCTGCAAAGTATTACCTGGGATCGGCAGGATGAACGGGGTCGAACCGGTGGCAATCAGCAGGCGGTCGTATTCGGCCTCGGTGCCGTCTTCGGCGATGACCCGGCGTTTGACCCGGTCGATCTCCACCACTTTGCGGTTGAGCAGCAGCTTGATGTTGTTTTCCAGGTACCAGTCCAGATCGTTGAGCACGATCTCTTCGAACGTCTGTTCGCCGGCCAGTACAGGCGACAGGAGGATGCGGTTGTAGTTGGTATGGGGTTCGGCGCCGAAGACCGTGATGTCGTACAGCTCATTACTCAGCTTGAGCAGTTCTTCCAGGGTACGAACCCCGGCCATGCCGTTGCCGATCATCACTAGTTTTAGTTTTTTCATCAGGTTCTCCGGGGAGCTCGGGCCTGCCTCATCAGGGCATTCAGGCCTTGCTCGACAAAATTTTGCGCAAACAAAAAAAGGCGTCCCGCTAGTTAACTAGCGAGGACGCCTTTGTCCTTGTCCCGTTCTCTCGGGCAGCGCAGCCTTCCACGTTGAAGGTTGGGCTTTATGTATGTTGGGAAAGGTAATGCAGTGGTTGTGCCAAGTCGCACAAATGCCGAATTTATGGGCTCTCAGCGTGGGAGGAGGGTGTTTGCGTGCACCGGTTCAATGCGCTATGCCCGTTTTTGAAGCAGAAAAGTCAAAAGATCGCAGCCTGCGGTCATTCCTGCAGGAGATCGTGGGCACCCGTAGGGTTGCCGCAGGCTGCGATCTTTTGATCTTTTGGGTTCAGTGCAAAACTCAACCGTGAAACAGCAAAAACAGCAGCACCAGATTTACCAGCAACGACACCAGCGCCAACGTCCGCCAGACCTTCAGCGGTTCTCGCTCCAGCAACGGTCTGGGGCGCACGCTCAAACTGCGACGTTCTCCCTGTTCCAGTAGCAACAACCATTCTTCCGCCGTTTCAAAACGCTGATCCGGAGCCACCGCCACCGCGCGCTCCAGACTTTGCGCGATCCATTCCGGCAGGTCGGGCCGGTAGCGACTGGCGCTGACAGGCACACCAAACCGAGGGCGCTGGAACGCTTCGATTTCGCCGTAGGGATAATGCCCGGTCAGCAGGTAATACAAGGTTACGCCGACCGCATACAAATCCTGTTGCGGTGTAGGAGCGTCACCTCGAAAAGCTTCCGGTGCGATATAGCTGGGCGTTCCGGGCAGGGCGCAGGCTTGATCTTCGGACAGCCCGGGGCAGTAGGCGAGTCCGAAATCCAGCAGGCGCAACTCGCCGTCGTCCCCCAGCAGCAGGTTCTCCGGTTTGATATCGCGATGCAGAATCTGCCGTCGATGCAATATGCCGATTGCCCGCAGCAGGCGTTCGGCCAGGTCCAGCCATTGAGCCAATGGCAGCGTTGCGACACGCTCATGCAGCTCAGCCAGGGTCGAGCCGGAATATTCCCGCATCACGTAGTACAAATGCTGACGCTGACTGGCGGCATGGACTTCAGGAAAATGCCGCCCGGCCACACGCTTGAGAAACCATTCCTCCGACAACAACGCCTGCCCGGCCTGATGATCGTCACGGAGCGCACTGGGCAACGTTTTCAGCAGCCAGGGCTGTTGTTGTGCGTCGCGCACCCGGTAGAGCAGCGATTGCTGGCTCTGGCCGAGGATCCCTTCGACCTGCCAGCCTTCGAAAGTCTGACCCGGCTTCAGTGCGGGCGGGAGTGGCCATTGCTGCAGATGAATCAGTGCATCGCCAATGCTGGTTTCACCGAGGGCATCGACCCGCACCAGCAGGGCGCTGGCATTGTCCTGACTGCCAGCCAGGTGCGCCGCGCTGACCAGGGTCTGCGCGGCACTGTTCAGGTCAGGCTGATCGCGCAAAATGCCCGCAATGGCGGTGTCGCCCAGCACGGCCCAGATGCCGTCGCTGAGCAGCACGAAACTCTCATTCAGGCGCAGTTCGCCATCGAGAAAGTCCAGCACCAGGTGTTGATCCAGCCCAAGGGCCCGTTTGAGCACATGCTGCATGCCCGGCTGGTCCCAGACGTGATCCTCGCTCACCCGTTGCAGCGTGTCGGCGTGCCAGCGATAAACCCGGCAATCGCCGACATGCGCCAAG
This sequence comes from Pseudomonas farris, assembly GCF_019145235.1. Classification (GTDB taxonomy): domain Bacteria; phylum Pseudomonadota; class Gammaproteobacteria; order Pseudomonadales; family Pseudomonadaceae; genus Aquipseudomonas; species Aquipseudomonas farris. The sequence goes on from NZ_JAHSTV010000013.1 coordinate 17,366, forward strand.
GTAAAACGCCGGCCGCGCATCACCAAGGCACTGACCGTGGTCAGCAGCGGTTGCCCGCCGCCGTTAGCCTGCAACCAGCGATTTTGCGCCAGTAGCAGACGGTCCAATGCCTGGGCGACACCCCAGGTTTCCGGGGTGGCGTAGTAGTCCAGCGCCAAGGCCTGCAACGTTGAGCGGGCTGCGAGTCCGCCATCGGCACATTGGCTGACGCCGTCGGCGATGGCGAACAGGTAACCCTTGCTTGCCGCCAGCGCCGGGGCCGGAGTGACCAGGCGCAGAGCGTCCTGGTTCTCCTCGCGGGGGCCGATGGCGCTGTGTTCGGCAAAACTCAGTTGCAGGCTCATTCAGTCCTCACACCCGTGCAGCGGTGACGGCTGCCGAACCCCAAGTGGTTCTCCAGCGGCGTTTCACACCGTGCAGACCGAACCAGGCAAGTACGCCAAGGCTGGCGAACAACCACAAGGCCAGCTGATAGCTGCCGGTGCTTTGCTTGATCGCGCCCATACCGGCCGCCAGTGCGAAGCCACCAATGCCGCCGGCCATACCGATCAGCCCGGTCATCACACCGATCTCCCGGCGAAAACGCTGCGGGACCAACTGGAATACTGCACCGTTACCTGCACCCAAACCGAGCATGGTGCAGACGAAAAGCGCCAATGCGGCGTAAGAACTCGGCAGATTGAAACCCACTGTCGCAATGCAAATCGCTGCCACGGTGTACATCGCCAGCAAAGTACGAATCCCGCCGAAGCGGTCCGCCAGTGCGCCGCCCAACGGACGCATCAGGCTGCCACCGAACACACAAGCAGCAGTGTAGTAGCCGGCGGTTACCGGGCTCAGGCCGTATTGGTCGTTGAAGTAGCCGGGCAGGGCGCTGGCCAGGCCGATGAAGCCGCCGAAGGTCACGCTGTAGAAAAACATGAACCACCAGCTGTCGCGGTCGCCCAAGGCCTTCAAGTAGTCGGACATGGACTTGGCTTTCGGGCGCTCAGGCGCATTCTTGGCCAGCCAGTAGAAGACGATCAGGGTCAGGATCAGCGGGATCAGGGCGAAGCCGAACACATTGCTCCAGCCAAATGCGGCAGCCAGCACTGGGGCGATCAGCGCAGCGAGCACGGTGCCCGAGTTACCGGCACCGGCGATGCCCATGGCTTTGCCTTGGTGCTGGGGCGGATACCATTGCGAGGCCAACGGCAGGGCTACGGCGAAGGATGCACCGGCCATGCCGAGGAACAGGCCCAGCAACAGCGCCTGCTCGTAACTGTGAATGCCGAGTTTCCAGGCGACTAACAGGGCGCAGATGACGATCACCTGGCCGATTATCCCGGCGGTCTTAGGCGACAGGCGATCAGCCAGCAGGCCCATCGCAAAGCGCAACACGGCCCCGGCCAGAATCGGCGTGGCCACCATTAGCCCGCGTTGTTGGGTGGTCAGGTGCAGGTCAGCGGCGATCTGCACTGCCATTGGGCCGAGCAGGTACCAGACCATGAAGCTCAGATCGAAATAGAGGAAGGCTGCGAACAGGGTCGGGGTATGGCCGGATTTCCAGAAGCTTGAATTCATCGCGCACCTCAGCTGTCAGGCGTATCAAGAAGGAGTCATGAGCTTGCAGGTGGGGCGCCGCAACGGCCGCACCACCAGCCCCGGTCTCTGGGGCCAAAACGGAAAAACGCCGCTACCCGATCCGCCAAGGGGGCGAATGAGGTAAGCGACGTCTTTGTCGTAGGTGGGGCAACCGCCGTTGGTTACCTTGCAGTGATTACCTAGCGAGATCTGTGCCAACAAGGGAGATCGAGTCGCGGCTATTCGCGAGCAAGCCCGCTCCCACAGGGGAGTTGTGTCGTTCACGACATTGAAGTTCGACACAAATCAAGTGTGGGAGCGGGCTTGCTCGCGAAGGCGATAGATCATTCACCGCAGGACTTCAGCCAAGCAGTTCACTCATGGCAATGATCTGCTCCGCCACCTGTATCAGCTTCTGCTGGCGGCTCATGGCCTGGCGGCGCATCAGGGTGTAGGCCTCTTCTTCGTTGCAGTCCTTCATCTTCATCAGCAGCCCCTTGGCCAGCTCGATGCGCTTGCGCTCGGCCAGTTGCTGGTCGCGGGCGTGCAGTTGCGCGCGCAGAGCCTGGTCGCTTTCAAAGCGCGCCATGGCCACGTCGAGAATCGGCTGCAAGCGTTGTGCGTGGATGCCTTCGACGATGTAGGCACTGACGCCGGACTTGATCGCGCGGCGCATCACGTCGGGATCGTGCTCGTCGGTGACTCGGTATCGATCAGGATCACGTCCGGGCGCACCGTTTCGACGCGCGCGGGCAGGTCAATGGTCAAGCCGGACTCGTCGATGACCTCGAACCCGGCTTCGGTCAGGGCCGCCTTCAGACGCCCGACTTTTTTCGCAGTGTCATTGATCAGCAGGATACGCAACATATTCGTAGGCTCCTGTCAGCGGCTGGCGAGAAGGGGAGCGCTGTCGCTCATGGCGTGCAGCGTGAAGCTGCGGGCATAGCCGGCCGGGTCCGAGCCGTCCCAGACTTTGCCGTCGATCAGTTGACTGCTGCGCATTTCCTGGCACCGGGCGGGCACACCGACAGCGGTGGCGGCCTCACGGTATAAGTCTAGTTGCTGGACCTGACGGGCCACGCCGAGGTAATCCGGGTCGTCACGCAACAAACCCCAGCGCCGGAACTGGGTCATGAACCACATACCGTCGGACAAATACGGAAAATTGACCTCGCCACCACCGTGGAAACGCACGGCGTGCGGGTCTTGCCAGCGATTACCCAGACCGTCGGCGTAGTCACCGAGCAAGCGCGGTTCGATGCACTCGAGCGGTGCATCCAGATACTCAGGCGCACTCAACAGTTGCGCGGTGCTGCGGCGATTTTCGCGGCTGGCTTCGATGAATCGGCTGGCTTCGAGGATCGCCATCACCAATGCCCGTGCGGTGTTGGGGTATTGCTCGACAAAGGCGCGGGTGCAGCCGAGGACTTTTTCCGGGTGATCGGGCCAGATCGTCTGGGTGGTGGCCATCGTAAACCCGAGATTTTGCTGTACTGCACTGGCCGCCCACGGCTCGCCGACACAGAAACCGTCGATGCGCCCGGCTTGCAGGTGCGCGACCATTTGCGGCGGCGGCACCACCACGCTGTCGACATCCTGCAATGGATGAATACCCTGGCTCGCGAGCCAGTAATACAGCCACATGGCGTGGGTGCCCGTAGGAAATGTCTGCGCGAAGGTCAGTTTTGGGCGACTTTGGTGCACATGTCGGTCCAGTGCTTCAGGACTGGTCACGTCCAGGGCCTGCAAACCGTGGGAGAGGTTGATGCTCTGGCCGTTCTGGTTCAGGCCCATGAGCACCGCCATGTCGGTGGAGGCTACGCCGCCGATCCCCAGATGCACGGCGTAAATCAGGCCGTACAGGCTGTGGGCGGCGTCGAGTTCGCCGCTGACCAGTTTGTCTCGCAGGTTGGCCCAGGACGATTGGCGCTTGAGGTTCAGGGTCAGACCGTACGGTTGGGCGAAGCCCTGAGTGGCCGCGACCACCACTGAGGCGCAGTCGCTCAAGGCCATGAAGCCGAGGTTGATTGCGGTTTTTTCCGGGGCATCGCTGCCATTGACCCAGGCCAGTGGGCCGGCTGATGGTTCGTTCATCGATTTCGCACCTTCCAAAAAAAAAGCGTCGTCCCAAGGCCCTTGCGTGGGCAAAGCCGGGTGACGACGCCATTGTCCTTCCACTCATCCCGCCGTTGGCATGAAGTGCTGATGCCTGTGACGGTGCAAGGCATATGCCATCGCTGGCTGATTTTGTTGCGCGCCTCGCGTGAAGCCCTGATGCGCGGCTATAATCGCCGCCTCTCATCGCCAACCGAGTCAAGCCTGCCCATGTACACCCTGGCCCGTCAGCTGCTGTTCAAACTTTCCCCGGAAACCTCCCACGATCTGTCCCTGGACCTGATCGGCGCGGGCGGGCGTTTGGGCCTCAACGGCTTGCTGTGCAAGGCACCGGCGAAACTGCCGGTAACGGTCATGGGCCTGGAGTTCCCGAACCCTGTGGGTTTGGCGGCCGGTCTGGACAAGAACGGCGCAGCGATCGATGGCTTTGCCCAATTGGGTTTCGGTTTCGTCGAAATCGGTACCATCACGCCGCGTCCACAACCGGGCAACCCGAAACCACGGATTTTCCGCTTGCCGGACGCCGAGGCGATCATCAACCGCATGGGTTTCAACAACCTCGGCGTCGATCACTTGCTCGCTCGCGTGGCGGCGGCCAAGTACAAGGGCGTGCTGGGCATCAACATCGGCAAGAATTTCGATACGCCGGTTGAACGTGCGGTCGACGATTACCTGATCTGCCTGGACAAGGTCTATGCCCACGCCAGCTACGTGACGGTCAACGTCAGTTCGCCGAACACCCCGGGCCTGCGCAGCCTGCAATTCGGCGATTCGCTCAAGCAATTGCTCGCCGACCTGGCCACCCGCCGGGCCGAACTGGCCCTGCGTCACGGCAAGCATGTTCCGCTGGCGATCAAGATCGCACCGGACATGACCGATGAAGAAACCGCTCAAGTCGCCCAAGCGTTGATCGAAACCGGGATGGACGCGGTGATCGCCACCAACACCACCCTGAGTCGCGTCGGTGTCGAAGGTATGGAACATGGTGACGAGGCGGGCGGTTTGTCCGGTGCACCGGTTCGCGACAAGAGCACTCACACGGTGAAGGTGCTGGCGGCGGAACTGGCCGGTCGCTTGCCAATCATCGCCGTGGGCGGGATCACCGAAGGCAAGCACGCGGCTGAGAAAATCGCCGCGGGTGCGAGTTTGGTGCAGCTCTACTCTGGCTTCATCTATAAAGGCCCGGCGTTGATTCGTGAATCGGTGGATGCCATCGCCGCGTTGCGTTGAACCCTGTGGGAGCGGGCTTGCTCGCGAAAGCGTTGGGTCAGTCAACATCATTCTTGAATGTTAAATCGCTTTCGCGAGCAAGCCCGCTCCCACAGGTAATGTGTTTGCAGTTCGAGATTGAGTTTCTGGCAGACATAAAAAAGGGCTCCTCGAAGGAGCCCCTGGGCCGAAGCCCGCCGTCCGGATGGGACGTGCGTGGTTAAGTCGTTGCGTAATCAGATTGTCGTGTCGGAGTGTGTGCCCTGTATTAGCCGACGGCGTGAAGTTCGTTGAGTCTGTGGATTCCCGCAGTGCCGGTCATACCGTCCCAGTTGTCGCCGCGTCCTTCTCGCCAGCCATTGATCCAGGCTTGGCGTACCGACGGTAGAGTAAAAGGGCAAAGCTCACGGGATTTACCACCAACGCCATATTGATATCCGCGCAAAAATGCTCTTTCCAACGGATCACGCTTAAGTCTTCTCATAGGGTGTTGCCCTCACTTGTTGACTGTATTTATCGCGTCGACCTCAATCGAGGTCAGGCAGAAAAATCCTGCCGTTGGCGGCTCGCTGCCGGCGTCGCGAGCCAAGGTGTTGACGCCGTTGCGACGTCAACCTGTGTTGAGTTCTAACCAATGCGTCACATCGAGGGAATGATCGTTTTGTCATAAGAACGTAACCATAAAGATGCTATGGCCATAAGTAACACGATATTTGTCCCGCGTTTATTGGCCAAACCCCGGTATGATCGGCCCTGCGCTGGATGAGAGGGGTGAGGCCTTTAACGAGAATGACACCCGTTCACTTGGGGACTATTCGACGAAGGGTCGACTTATGACATTTTGTTGCATCAACTTTTATATCTGTCCTGGCATCTAAGCTCTTTTAACCGGAGCAGTCAGGGTGGGACGGCACACCTTCGTGCCACGCGGGCGTTCTGTCAGAAAAACGCCTGATTGAAAACCGGATCGGCAATGCGTTGCCGATTCACTTAGCTAAAGGCTCTGGAATTACCATGTCCGATCGTTTCGAACTCTTCCTCACTTGCCCCAAAGGCCTTGAAGGCCTGCTCATCGAGGAAGCCGTCGGGCTTGGCCTTGAGGACGCACGTGAGCACACCTCGGCTGTGCGCGGCATGGCCACCATGGAAACCGCCTATCGCCTGTGCCTGTGGTCGCGTCTGGCGAACCGGGTACTGCTGGTGCTCAAGCGCTTCCCGATGAAGGACGCCGAAGACCTCTATCACGGCGTGCTGGATATCGAGTGGCAAGACCACATGCTCAACGATGGCACCCTGGCCGTCGAGTTCAGCGGTCACGGTTCGGGCATTGATAACACGCACTTCGGCGCCTTGAAGGTCAAGGATGCGATCGTCGATAAACTGCGCACCCCGCAGGGCGACCGTCCGTCCATCGACAAGCTCAACCCGGACCTGCGCATTCACCTGCGCCTGGACCGTGGCGAAGCGATTCTGTCCCTCGACCTGTCCGGTCACAGCCTGCACCAGCGCGGTTATCGTTTGCAGCAGGGCGCGGCGCCGCTGAAGGAAAACCTCGCGGCGGCGATTCTGATCCGTTCCGGCTGGCCACGGATTGCCGCCGATGGCGGCGCGCTGGCTGACCCGATGTGCGGTGTCGGTACGTTCCTGGTCGAAGCAGCGATGATCGCCGCCGACATGGCGCCGAACCTGCGTCGCGAGCAATGGGGCTTCACCGCCTGGCTCGGTCACGTGCCTGCGCTGTGGAAAAAGCTCCACGAAGAAGCCACCGAACGCGCCGCAGCCGGCCTGGCCAAGCCACCGCTGTGGATTCGCGGTTACGAAGCTGACCCACGCCTGATTCAACCGGGCCGCAATAACGTCGAACGTGCCGGCCTGAGCGAGTGGATCAAGATCTATCAGGGCGAAGTCGCGACATTCGAGCCGCGCCCGGACCAGAACCAGAAAGGCCTGGTGATCTGCAACCCTCCGTACGGCGAGCGTCTGGGCGATGAGGCGAGCCTGCTCTATCTCTACCAGAACCTCGGCGAACGTCTGCGTCAGGCGTGCCTGAACTGGGAAGCGGCGGTGTTCACCGGCGCCCCGGACCTGGGCAAGCGCATGGGTATCCGCAGCCACAAGCAGTATTCATTCTGGAACGGCGCCTTGCCGTGCAAATTGCTGCTGATCAAGGTCACGCCGGACCAGTTCGTCACCGGCGAGCGTCGTACTCCGGAACAGCGTCAGATCGAGCGCGAGCAAGCTGAAGTCGAAGTTCCCGACAACGATGTGGCACCGGGCAAGTACGAGAAGTACAACAAGAACGGTAACCCGATCAAACCGGCCCCGGTGGTGATCGAGCAACCGCGCTTGAGTGAAGGCGGGCAGATGTTTGCCAACCGTCTGCAAAAAAACCTCAAGGCGCTGGGCAAGTGGGTCAAGCGTGAAGGCATCGACTGCTACCGCGTCTACGATGCCGACATGCCGGAATATTCCATGGCCATCGACCTGTATCACGACTGGGTCCACGTTCAGGAATACGCCGCACCGAAATCCATCGATCCGGAAAAAGCCTCGGCGCGGATGTTCGATGCTCTGGCGGCGATCCCGCAAGCGTTGAACATCGACAAGAACCGCGTGGTGGTCAAACGTCGCGAGCGTCAGAGTGGCACCAAGCAGTACGAACGCCAGAGCGCACAGGGCAAGTTCAATGAGGTCAACGAAGGCGGCGTGAAGCTGCTGGTGAACCTCACCGACTACCTCGACACCGGGCTGTTCCTCGACCACCGGCCGATGCGCATGCGGATTCAGAAAGAGGCGGCCGGCAAGCGCTTCCTCAACCTGTATTGCTACACCGCGACCGCCAGCGTTCATGCGGCCAAGGGTGGCGCGCGCAGCACCACCAGCGTCGACCTGTCGAAAACCTACCTGGATTGGGCGCGTCGCAACCTGTCGCTGAACGGTTTCTCCGACAAGAACCGTCTGGAGCAGGGCGATGTGATGGCCTGGCTCGATGCCTGCCGTGACGAGTACGACCTGATCTTCATCGACCCGCCGACTTTCTCCAACTCCAAGCGCATGGAAGGGATATTCGACGTGCAGCGTGATCAGGTGCAGTTGATCGATCTGGCCATGGCGCGTCTGGCGCCGGGCGGGGTGTTGTACTTCTCCAACAACTTCCGCAAGTTCCAGCTCGAGGAAAACCTCACCGAGCGTTATGCCGTTGAAGAAATCACCGCCCAGACCATCGATCCGGATTTTGCCCGTAATGGCAAGATCCACCGTGCCTGGAAGATCACTGCTCGCTGACACTTGAGCCTGATTGGATCCACAGAGCCTTGATTTTTAAAGGCTCTTGGGTTCTTTCAGTGCTGGTCAAATTAGTGGCTAATAGCTATAACTCAACGCATGGCCAATGGGCTTTTCCGGCACCTGGCGTTTTGAGTTGTATCTATGTCGCTGCACGCCGTGCGCCCCAAGATCCTGGGTTTTATCCGCGAAGATGTTTCGGCCTGGCTGGTCGCGCTGCTGGCGTTGCTCGTCGGCGGGATTCTCACGGGATTGCTGGCTTGGGCGACGTTCAATCAATTTCATCAGCAATTGCGGCAACGTTTCCAGCTGCTCGCCAGTGAACGTTACAGCCGCATCGAAGAACGCTTCGAAGATCAGGAGCAGCGCCTCGACGGCCTGCGCCGGTTCTTCGTCAATTCCGGATCGGTGTCCCGCGAGGAATTCGACGGTTACGCCAAACCTCTTTTGCGTCGCACCCAGGCCTACTCCTGGGCTCCCCGGGTTTCCCGCGCCGAACGTCCTCTGCTTGAACGCGTGGTGCGAGAAGAAGGCTTGAGCGGTTTCACCTTTCGCGAACTTACCGCCGACGGCCAGTTGCAACCTGCCGTAGAGCGCGACGAGTACGTACCGGTGCTCTACACCCAAACCCAAAGCCGGCTGCCCGCGCCGCTGGGTTACGACCTGCTGACCCAACCCCTGCGTCGTTCGACTCTGGAACGGGCTGATCGCAATGGCCGTATGGCCGTGTCGCAGCCGCTGCATCTGGTAGGCATCGAGCCGGCCTATTCGCGGGGCGTGTTGCTAGTGGCTCCGGTCATCTATCAGAACCTCCCGAATGCCGCGCCCGCCGGGTATGTCATGGCGGTGATCAGCATGCGCCAGCTGTTGGCGGACGGGCTGCCGGAAGAGAATCATGATTCTCTCTCGGTGCGTATTCTCGACTTGTCCACCGAGGATCAACACGAAGTGTTGTACGAGTCGACCAACACGGCGGGGGCCAGTGACTTGTCCTCCACGCGATTGCTACGTCTGGCCGACCATGATTACCAAGTGGATATGCGCCCCAGCGCCGCGTTCCTGAAAGCCAACCATTCCTCGGTGACCAGCCTGGTGGTGCTCGGCGGTTTGCTCAGCCTGCTGCTCAGTGTGTTTCTCTATGTGCTGGTCAGCCAGCGCCAGCGGGCGCTGAAAATGGTGGCGCAGCGGACCCAGGAACTTCACGACCGTGAGCAAGAGTTGCGCGGCACGCATAGCCAGTTGCGCGGTGTGCTGGATGCCGCGACTCAGGTGGCGATCATTGCCACCGACCTGCGCGGAATCATCTGCACCTTCAACGCTGGGGCAGAGCAGATGCTTGGTTACTTCAGTGCGCAGGTTGTGGGCCACATGACCCTGGAAAATCTGCACCTGCCCCGGGAACTCGACGCGCGCTCGGCGGAGTTGAGCACGCGCTATGGCAAGCCGATCCCGACGTGTCAGGCAATGCTGGTCGAAGGCGGGGAAGAGGGCGGTCACGAAGCCCGGGAGTGGACGCTGGTGCGTCACGACGGCAGTCATTTGACGGTGAACATGCTGGCGACCCCGGTACTCGACGAGCAAGGCTTGTGGGTCGGGCACCTGGCGATTTGTATCGACATCACCGAGCGCAAGCGCGTCCACGAAGCCCTGGCGGCACGGGACCTGTTGTTGAAGAAACTCAGCGCCCATGTGCCCGGCGGGATCTACCAGTTCAAGATGGAATTCGATGGGCGCTTCAGTGTGATCTACGCCAGCGACGGTATGCGCGATATCTACGAACTCGAGCCGGACGTGCTGTTGCTCAACGCCGAAGCGGTGTTCGCGCGGATTCATCCCCAGGACGCACGTCGGGTCCGCGCTTCGATCCTGGCCTCGGCTGACACCCTCAGCCCTTGGCGTGAAGAGTACCGCGTGCAATTACCGCAGCGTGGTCTGCGCTGGGTCCGCGGTGAAGCGACGCCTGAAGAACTGCCCGGTGGCGGTGTGCTATGGCATGGTTTCATCTCGGACATCTCCGACCTCAAGCGGGTGGAAGAGGAGTTGCGCGCACTGTCGGTGACCGATTCCCTGACCGGGATCCATAACCGTCGCTACTTCCAGGAGCGCCTGACCACCGAAATGGCCCGGGTCGAGCGCGGCGGTGGCGAGTTGTCGGTGATCATGCTCGACATCGATCACTTCAAGCGCATCAACGATCAGCACGGTCATGCCGTGGGTGATCGGGTATTGCAGGCCGTGTGCGAGCGCATTGGCGGTCGCTTGCGGTGCACTGATGTATTTTGTCGCCTGGGCGGCGAAGAGTTTATGGTGCTCTGTCCGGATATCAACGGCGAACAGGCTCATGTGCTGGCCGTGGAGTTGTGGCAGGGGTTGCGCAGTGCGCCGATCGACGAGGTCGGGATTGTCACCGCGAGTTTCGGGATTGCCAGCTGGCGGGCCGGAGAAGGCGCGGATGCGCTGCTGTTGCGGGCAGACTCAGGGGTGTATGCGGCGAAACAGGCGGGAAGGGATCGGGTTGAGGGGCAGATGAGTTAACCCAGGCTGCATGCAAACCCTGTGGACTGATCGCAATGCTGTGCTTTGACCCAAATCAATGTGGGAGCGGGCTTGCTCGCGAAGGCGGTGTGTCAGGCAACATTAATGTCGACTGACACGCCCTCTTCGCGAGCAAGCCCGCTCCCACATTTGATCTCCAGTGTCTGGACGATCGGGTTACAACACCGAAGCCGTTTCCGGCAGTTTCGGCTGGCGATACAGATCCAGCAGCACCTGATCCAGCACCGAGGAGGCGCCAAACGGTGCCTTGTCGTTGAGGATCGCCACCACCGCCCAGGTATTGCCATTGATGTCGCGGCTGTAGCCGGAAATGGCGCGCACGGTGTTCAGAGTGCCGGTCTTGACGTGGGCTTCACCGCGCATCGCGGTGGTCTTCAGGCGTTTGCGCATGGTGCCGTCGGTGCCGGCGATTGGCATCGAGCTGATGAACTCGGCGGAATACGGGCTGCGCCAGGCGGCTTGCAGCATCGCGGCCATTTCACGGGCACTCACTCGCTCGGCACGGGACAGGCCGGAGCCGTTCTCCATCACCAAGTGCGGCGCAGTGATGCCTTTTCTCGCCAGCCACTGACGCACCACGCGCTGGGCGGCCTTGGCGTCGTCACCGTCGGCATCGGTGCGGAACTTCTGGCCCAGGCTCAGGAACAACTGCTGAGCCATGGTGTTGTTACTGTATTTGTTGATGTCGCGAATGATTTCCGCCAAGTCTGGCGAGTAGGCCCGGGCCAGCACCTTGGCGTTGCTCGGCGTCGGTGCCAGACGATCCTGGCCCTGGATGCTGCCGCCCAATTCCTTCCAGATCGCTCGCACGGCGCCGGCGGTGTAGGTCGCATGATCGAGTAGCGACAGGTAGGTCTGGGAGCTGCAACCTTCGCCCAACTGGCCGCCAACGGTCACGGTGACGCTGCCATCAGCCTGGGGCACCGGGTTGTAACGTACGCCACCGGTGCATTGCTTGGAGTTGAGCGCCTTGACCTGATTGTCGATGCGGATGCTGGCAATCGGCGGCTCGACCGACACCAGGACCTTGCCCGAGTCGTTGCGGGCCACGAAGCGCAGGGCCTTGAGGTTGACCAGCAGCGCGTCGGGTTTGACCAGGAACGGTTTGTTCTCGTCATTGCCGTCGTCGTTGAATTCAGGCAGTTGCGGTTGCACGAAGAAGCCGCGGTCCAGCACCAGGTCGCCGGTGATCTGGGTCACGCCGTTGGCGCGCAAATCGCGCATCAGCAGCCAGAGTTTTTCCATGTTCAGCTTTGGATCGCCGCCACCCTTGAGGTAGAGGTTGCCGTTGAGGATGCCACCGCTGAGGGTGCCGTCGGTGTAGAACTCGGTTTTCCACTGGTGGTTCGGGCCGAGCATTTCCAGCGCGGCGTACGTGGTCACCAGCTTCATGGTCGAGGCCGGGTTAACCGAAACGTCAGCGTTATGAATGGTTGGGGTGCCCGGGCCATTGAGCGGGATCATCACCAGCGACAGGGCACTGTCCTGCAGCTTGCTGGCCTTGAGAGCCTTTTCGACGTTGGGCGACAGGGCGGTGTTGATCGAAGCGGCGGAAACGGGAAGGGCCAGGGGCAGAAAAAGGCTGGCCAGCAGCAATGGACGCAAAGATTTGATCATCTGAAATAAAACCCTACAGCCGAGGGGGAAAAAGACGAGGGCATGGAGATAAATTCCCTCAGCGGTCATGAAAGTGTCGGCATTATGCCCCAAGGTGCAACAGCTTGTGCCGTACCCCGGTCGTCTAATCCGCTATTTTTTTACCGACGGTAGGCGTAGCGCCGTTCTGAGACGGGTAATCGGCGCCTTAAACTGCTAAAGTGCGGCCCGTTATTACTTATGAGGATTGTTCCAATGGCGACTAACCGTTCCCAGCGTCTGCGCAAAAAATTGTGCGTCGATGAATTTCAAGAGCTGGGTTTCGAACTGAACCTGGATTTCAAAGAAGATTTGGCTGATGAAGCCATTGATGCTTTCCTCGACGCGTTCCTGAAAGAAGCCATGGAAGCCAACGGTCTGGGCTATGTTGGCGGCGACGACTTCGGTCTGGTGTGCCTGCAGAAGCGTGGCTCGGTTTCCGAAGAGCAGCGTGCCGCTGTTGAAGCCTGGCTCAAAGGCCGCAGCGAACTGACCGAAGCAACCGTCAGCCCGCTGATCGACGTCTGGTACCCGGAAAAGCCGATCAATCCGGTAGCTTGATGTTCTAAAAAACGGCGACCCAAGGGTCGCCGTTTTTTTTGTGAAGATCTTTCAGCTTTTACGCCAGTTCAAGATCAGCAAGGTCAACACCCCCGCGACAATCCCCCAAAACGCCGAACCGATGGAAAACAGCGTCAACCCCGACGCCGTCACCATAAAGGTAATCAGCGCTGCTTCCCGTTCCTGCACTTGCGCCATGGCAATGCTCAACCCATTAATGATCGAGCCGAATAGCGCCAGCGCGGCAATCGACAGCACCAGCTCTTTAGGCAATGCGGCGAACAACGCTGCCAGCGTCGCGCCGAACACCCCGGCAATCCCGTAGAAAATCCCGCACCAGACGGCTGCGGTGTAGCGCTTGTTGCGATCCTCATGGGCATGCGGCCCGGTGCAGATAGCCGCGCTGATGGCGGCCAGATTGATCCCATGGGAGCCGAACGGCGCCAACAGCAACGAGGCGATGCCGGTGGTGGTGATCAGTGGTGAGGCCGGCACGTTGTAGCCGTCGGCGCGCAATACGGCGATGCCCGGCATGTTTTGCGAGGTCATCGCCACCACGAACAGTGGAATGCCGATGCTGATGGTCGCGGCCAGGGAGAATTGGGGCGTGGTCCAGACCGGCATCGCGACTTCGAGGTGGAAGCCACTGAAATCCAGCAAACCCATAAACCCCGACAGCGCGGTGCCGATCAACAGCGCGGCGAGCACGGCGTAGCGGGGCGACAGGCGTTTGACCACCAGATACGTGAAGAACATTCCCAGCACCAGCGCAGTGCGGTGCTGGGCGGCGACGAAAATCTCGCTGCCGATCTTGAACAGAATCCCCGCCAGCAACGCCGCCGCCAATGAGGCCGGAATCTTTTTCACCAGCCGTTCGAAACTGCCGGTCAGGCCGCAAATGGTCACCAGCACAGCGCAAGTGATGTAGGCGCCGATGGCCTCGCCATAGCTGACACCACCCAGGCTGGTGATCAGCAACGCCGCGCCGGGGGTAGACCAGGCGATGGTGATCGGCGTGCGGTAGCGCAGGGACAAGCCGATCGAGCACACCGCCATGCCGATAGAGATCGCCCAGATCCACGACGAAATCTGCCCGCTGGTCAGACCCGCCGCTTGCCCGGCCTGGAACATCAGCACCAGTGAACTGGTGTAGCCGGTCATCATGGCGATGAACCCGGCGACGATGGCCGAGGGTGATGTGTCAGTCAGGGGGCGAAGCTGCGTGTGCGTGGCGTCGGTCATGACGGCGGTGTTCCTTGTTCTGATAAAGATGTCCGTAGCAACTCTGAACCCTGTGGGAGCGGGCTTGCTCGCGAAGGCGGTGTGCCAGACAACATTGATGTCGACTGACACGCCCTCTTCGCGAGCAAGCCCGCTCCCACAGGGGATTGTGTTCAGGCGGCGGATTCTGCGTTCAAGCCTAAACTGAAAAGTAACCGGTCGTTGCAATACAGCGAGGGCGACAAACAGCCGTACAGTCGTGTTGCCACCGTCCATTGTGTACAATCGCGGTGTTTTTTACGCGATACTTGCCAGCGACCCACTGTGCCGTATTACAGTCACGGTCAATTCGCCGCAGTTCTCCCGACTCGAGTGCCCATGAACGAACAGTTGCAACCCCTCAAGAAACAACCGCGAGCAGGCAAAGCCGGCCGCAGCGGTACCCAGGACGATATTGTCTACGCGCATATCTTCGAGGCCATCCTCGAACAGCGTCTGGCGCCCGGCACCAAGTTGAGCGAAGAAGCGCTGGGGGAAATTTTCGGGGTCAGCCGCACCATCATTCGCCGTGCGCTGTCGCGTCTGGCCCATGAAGGCGTGGTGTTGCTGCGACCGAATCGCGGCGCTGTCGTCGCCAGCCCGATTGTCGAAGAGGCCCGTCAGGTATTTATGGCGCGGCGTCTGGTGGAGCGGGCGATCACTGAATTGGCGGTTCAGCACGCCACCGCCGAGCAACTTCTCGAACTGCGGCAGATGGTCAACGACGAGCGCGACAGCTTTTCCCGTGGCGATCGTGGGGCCGGTATCCGCCTGTCCGGCGAGTTCCATTTGAAACTGGCCGAAGCGGCGAAAAACGCGCCGCTGATCAGCTTCCAGCGCAGCCTGGTGTCCCAGACTTCGTTGATCATCGCCCAGTATGAGAGCGGCAACCGTTCGCACTGTTCCTACGATGAGCACACACAGTTGATCGACGCGATCGAAGCGCGGGACGCGACGCTGGCGGTGGACCTGATGATGCATCACATGGACCACATCGACAGCAAACTCAACCTCGACGAAGAAAGCGCGTCGGATGATTTGCATGCGGTGTTTTCGCATTTGTTGCAGACCAAGAAGCCTGGGCGGCCAGCGGTCAAGCTCTGATACCGCGGTGCGCCCTTCGCGAGCAAGCCCGCTCCCACATTAGATCTGTGGCATACACAAATATCGTGTTAACGGAGATTTAAATGTGGGAGCGGGCTTGCTCGCGAAGGCGGTCTGACAGGCATAAAAAAATCCCCCGCAACCAACGATTGCGGGGGATTTTTTATGCCCGGAAGACCTTAGCGCTGATGCACTAGATTCCCCGCCGCATAGGTCTGCAACACCGTCCGGTCATCCCCCAGCGTCATCAATACAAACAGCGTTTCGGCAATGTTATTGGCCTGCTTCAGGCGATAGCTGAGCAGTGGCGTGGCGTTGTAGTCCAGCACCAGGAAGTCCGCGTCGGTGCCCGGTTGCAAGGTACCGATCTTGTCTTCCAGGCGCAGGGCGCGGGCGCCGCCGAGGGTGGCCAGGTACAGCGATTTGAACGGGCTCAGCCGCGCACCTTGCAGTTGCATGACTTTGTAGGCTTCGTTCAGGGTTTGCAGCAGCGAGAAACTGGTACCGCCACCGACGTCGGTACCGAGGCCGACATTGAGTTTGTGTTTCTCGGCCATCGGCAGATTGAACAGGCCGCTACCGAGAAACAGGTTCGAGGTCGGGCAGAACGCAATCGCTGAACCCGTCTGCGCCAGTCGCGCACATTCGTCGTCGCACAGGTGCACGCCGTGGGCGAACACTGAGCGCTCGCCGAGCAATTGGTAGTGATCGTAGACATCCAGGTAGCCCCTGCGCTCCGGGAACAGCGCCTTGACCCACTCGACTTCCTTGAGGTTTTCGCTGATGTGGGTCTGCATGTACAGATCCGGATATTCGCTGAGCAACTGGCCGGCGAGGGTCAGTTGTTCCGGGGTGCTGGTCGGGGCGAAGCGTGGGGTGACCGCATAGTGCAGGCGACCCTTGCCGTGCCAGCGCTCAATCAGCGCCTTGCTTTCGACGTAGCTCGATTCGGCGGTGTCGGTCAGGTAGTCCGGCGCGTTGCGGTCCATCATCACCTTGCCGGCGATCATCCGCAGGTCCAGCTGTTCGGCGGCCTCGAAGAACGAGTTCACCGATTGCGGATGTACGCTGCCGAACACCAGTGCGGTGGTGGTGCCGTTGCGCAGCAGTTCCTTGATGAAAATATCCGCGACTTCGTCAGCGTGGGCCTTGTCGGCGAACTGGCTTTCGCAAGGGAAGGTGTAGGTGTTCAGCCAGTCCAGAAGCTGTTCGCCATAGGCGCCGACCATGCCGGTTTGCGGCAGGTGGATGTGGGTGTCGATGAAGCCTGGGGTGATCAGTGCGTCCTGATAATGGGTGATCTCGATGTCGGCCGGCAGGGTCGGCAGCAATTCGCTGGCGTGGCCGATGGCGCTGATCTGGCCGTTATCGACCACCAGCAGGCCGTCTTCGAAATACTCGTACGAGGCTTCGATACCCACTTCGGCGGGATCGGCGATGCTGTGCAGGAGGGCGGCGCGGTAGGCTTTGCGAGTCAGAGGCATGTGAGTTCTCAATTAGTTCGAAGCTTTTCAGTTCGAAGCTTTCAGTTCAAAGCCTGGCTGCGGCGTGAAGCAGGCAGCAGTTTGGCGATCGATGATCCGGCGCTGGCGGTGTGCTGGCCGAAATTCGCGTTATAGGTGGCAATGATTTCGCCGGCGATGGAGATGGCGATTTCCACAGGCAACTTGCCTTTGACTTCGCCGATGCCCATCGGGCAACGCATGCGTTGCAGCACGCTGCTGTCGAAACCTCGATCACGCAGGCGGTGTTCGAACTTCACCCGTTTGGTCTTCGAACCAATCAGGCCGAAGTAGGCGAAGTCGTTGCGCTTGAGGATCGCGGCGGTGAGTTCGAGGTCGAGTTGGTGATTGTGGGTCATGACGATGCAGTAGCTGCCGGCGGGCAGGTCATCGACTTCATCCACCGGTTCTTCGGTGACGATTTTGCGCACGCCGTGGGGGATCTGTTCGGGGAATTCAGCTTCCCGTGAATCGATCCAGCGCACCCGGCAGGGCAGGCTGGCGAGCAGCGGTACCAGCGCCCGACCGACGTGGCCGGCGCCGAACACCGCAATCTGCGCCTGGACCTGGCCCATCGGTTCGAACAGCAATACGGTCACGCCACCGCAGCACTGGCCCAGGCTGGCGCCGAGGCTGAAGCGCTCCAGATGGGTGTCCTGTCGGCCGCTGGCGAGCATCTCGCGGCCGATCTGCATGGCCTTGTATTCCAGATGCCCGCCACCGATGGTGTCGAACGTTTGTGTGGCGCTGATGACCATTTTCGAGCCGGCATTACGCGGCGTCGAGCCGAGCTCTTCGATGATAGTCACCAACACACAGGGTTCACCCCGAGTTTGCAGGTCGGCGAGGGCGTCGATCCAGTTGTACATGTTTCACCTCAACATCTCTGTTGTCTGTTCGGCCGTCTTCGCGAGCAAGCCCGCTCCCACATTTGGAATGCATTTCAATGTGGGAGCGGGCTTGCTCGCGAAGGCCGCGCCTCGGTCTAGAGCGAAGCCAACTCGGGCTCAGCTTCGGCAGCCTTCGCCACCTTCAACTGGCGCATCTGCTCACAGCCCCACAACACCCGTTCAGGGGTCGCCGGTGCGTCGATTTTCGGTTGATGCTGGTAGTCGCCCAAACTGGCCACGGCGTCCTTGATCGCGCACCACGCCGCGATACCAAGCATGAACGGCGGCTCGCCTACAGCCTTGGAATGGAACACCGTGTCTTCCGGGTTCTTGCGGTTTTCAACCAGCTTCACCCGCAGGTCCAATGGCATGTCTGCCACCGCCGGGATCTTGTAGCTGGCCGGGCCGTTGGTCATCAGTTTGCCTTTGTCGTTCCACACCAGCTCTTCCATGGTCAGCCAACCCATGCCCTGGATGAAACCACCTTCGACCTGACCGATGTCGATCGCCGGGTTCAGCGAGTCGCCGACGTCGTGAAGGATGTCGGTGCGCAGCATCTTGTACTCACCGGTCAAAGTGTCGACGATCACCTCGGCACAGGCTGCACCGAAGGCGTAGTAGTAGAACGGCCGACCACGGGCCTGGCTACGGTCGTAGTAGATTTTCGGGGTCTTGTAGAAGCCGGTGCTCGACAGCGACACCTGAGCGAAATACGCCTGCTGGATCAGCGATTCGAAGGTGAGAATGTGATCGCGAACCCGCACGTGACCGTTGTGGAATTCCACGTCTTCTTCGCTGACCTTGTATTGCCGCGCGGCGAATTCCACCAGGCGCTTCTTGATGATTTCAGCTGCGTTTTGCGCCGCTTTACCATTGAGGTCGGCGCCGCTCGAAGCAGCGGTTGGCGAAGTGTTCGGGACCTTATCGGTGTTGGTCGCGGTGATCTGCACGCGGTCCATTTCCACCTGGAACACCTCAGCCACGACTTGCGCAACCTTGGTGTTCAAACCTTGGCCCATTTCGGTGCCGCCGTGGTTCAGGTGGATGCTGCCGTCGGTGTAGATGTGGATCAGTGCACCGGCCTGATTGAGGAAGCTGGCGGTGAAGGAAATACCGAATTTCACCGGGGTCAGCGCCAGGCCTTTTTTCAGGATCGGGCTGTTGGCGTTGTAGCGACGAATCGCTTCGCGACGCTCGGCGTACTGGCTGCTTTCTTCCAGTTCGGCGGTCATTTCCTCGAGCATGTTGTGCTCGACGGTCTGGTAGTAATGGGTGATGTTGCGCTCGGTCTTGCCGTAGTAGTTGGCCTTGCGTACGGCCAGTGGATCGAGGCCCAGATGGCGGGCAATCGCGTCCATCACTTCTTCGATGGCAACCATGCCTTGTGGGCCGCCGAAACCCCGGTAAGCGGTGTTCGACGCGGTGTTGGTCTTGCAGCGGTGACCGTTGATGGTCGCGTCGCCCAAGTAGTACGAGTTGTCGGCATGGAACATCGCACGGTCGACAATCGATGCCGACAAATCCGGTGAGCAACCGCAGTTGCCGGCCAGTTCCAGCGCAATGCCATGCAGGCGGCCGGTGCTGTCGAAGCCCACGTCGTACTCGACGTAGAACGGGTGACGCTTGCCGGTCATCAGCATGTCTTCGACCCGCGGAAGGCGCATTTTGGTCGGCTGACCGGTCAGGTGCGCAATCACCGCGCACAGGCACGCCGGGCTTGCCGCTTGGGTTTCCTTGCCGCCGAAACCACCGCCCATGCGGCGCATGTCGACGACGATTTTGTTCATCGACACGTCCAGCACTTCGGCCACCAGTTTCTGTACTTCAGTGGGGTTCTGGGTCGAGCAGTAAACGATCATGCCGCCGTCTTCGGTCGGCATCACCGAAGAGATCTGGGTTTCCAGATAAAAGTGTTCCTGGCCGCCGATGTGCAGTGTGCCTTGAATGCGATGCTCTGCAGTAGAAAGCGCAGTGGCCGAATCTCCGCGCTGATGCGTGTGGCTATCGAGCACGAAATGGCGTTTACGCAGGGCTTCGACCACGTCCAGAACCGGTTCGAGATCTTCGTATTCGATGATCGCGGCCATGGCCGCTTTGCGTGCGGTTTCCAGGTCTTTCGCCGCCACGGCCAACACCGGTTGACCGACGAATTGCACGTCATCGATGGCGAGCAACGGGTCGCCCGGCAACAGTGGGCCGATGTCTTTCAGGCCCGGCACATCTTCGTGGGTAATGACGATGCGCACGCCTTCGAAGGCGTAACAAGGCTGGGTGTCGATGCTGATGATTTTCGCGTGGGCACGGTCCGACAGTCGTGCGTAAACGTGCAGCTGATTGGGGAATTCCAGCCGATCGTCGATGTACTGCGCTTCACCGGACACATGCTTGTCGGCGCTGTCGTGCTTGACGCTGCGGCCGACTCCGGTGGTCAGGTCCTTGGCGAACAATTCAGCCAGTTCGGCTTGGGTCTTCTCTACAGCGTGATGATTAGACATAAGCGGTCACCCGAGTCTCGATGTGCGGTGTTTGCAGTTCGATGAAGTATTTACGCAGCAGATTCTGCGCGCTGAGCAGACGGTATTCCTTGCTGGCGCGGAAGTCCGAGAGTGGCGTGAAGTCTTCGGCCAATGCAGCGCAGGCGCGTTCGAGGGTGGCGTTGTTGAACGGCGCTCCCAGCAGGGCGGCTTCGCAGTTTTTGGCGCGTTTTGGAATGGCCGCCATGCCGCCGAAAGCAACGCGGGCGTCGGCGATCACGCCAGTGTCGATGCGCAGGTTGAACGCGGCACAAACGGCGGAAATGTCATCGTCCAGACGCTTGGACACCTTGTAGGCGCGGAACAGCTGTTCAACGCTGGCGCGCGGCACGATGATCTTTTCGATGAACTCGCTTTCCTGACGTGCGGTGACCCGGTAAT
The DNA here is from genome assembly GCF_019145235.1 of Pseudomonas farris. Lineage (GTDB taxonomy): Bacteria > Pseudomonadota > Gammaproteobacteria > Pseudomonadales > Pseudomonadaceae > Aquipseudomonas > Aquipseudomonas farris. The sequence goes on from NZ_JAHSTV010000013.1 coordinate 37,961, forward strand.
CAATGAAGTAATCTTCCAGTGCCATGGTGCGGCGGGCTTCGCCTTTGCACAGGACGATCTGCGCGCCGAGGGCGATCAGTAGTGGTGGCGAGTCACCGATCGGCGAGGCGTTGCCGATGTTGCCGCCGAGGGTGCCCTGGTTGCGGATCTGCAAGGAGGCAAAGCGCTGCAGCAACTCACCGAAGTCCGGGTACTCGGCCTTCAACGCGTCGTAGCAGTCGGAGAGGGCGGTGGCGGCGCCGATTTCCAGACGATCGTCGAAGCGTTCGATGCGTTTCATTTCAGCGACGTTGCCGACGTAGATCATCACCGGCAAGGTGCGGTGGAACTGGGTGACTTCCAGCGCCAGATCGGTGCCGCCGGCCAGCAGGCGGGCCTGTGGATAAGCGTCGTAGAGGTCGGCCAGATCGGCCACGGTCAACGGCACCAGACAGCGTTTGTCGCCACTGTTGAGTTCACCGATGTCGGTGGGCGCGATGGCTTTCAGGCGAGCGATGGTGTCCGCTTCGCGAGCATCGAATTGGTCGGGTTGTTTGCCGCAGCAAGATTGCTCGGCAGCAGCCAGGATCGGCCGATAACCGGTGCAGCGGCAGAGGTTGCCGGCCAGGGCTTCGTGGGCTTTATGAGAATCGGGTGCGTCGCTATTCTTTTGCAGTGCGAACAGCGACATCACGAAGCCCGGCGTGCAGAAACCGCATTGCGAGCCGTGGCACTCAACCATGGCTTTTTGCACGCTGTGCAGCTCGCCTTGGTGCTTGAGGTCCTCGACGCTGATCAGTTGCTTGCCGTGCAAGGAGGAGACGAACGTCAGGCACGAGTTGAGGCTGCGATAGCGAATATGTTCGCGACCATCGTCGTCCGTCTGCAACTCGCCGACCACCACGGTGCAGGCGCCACAGTCGCCGCTGGCGCAGCCTTCTTTGGTGCCGGGTTTGCCCACATGTTCGCGCAGGTAATTGAGCACGGTCAGGTTCGGGTCCAGGGCGTGCTCGCTACGGAGTTCCTGGTTTAGTAAAAACTGGATCACGGAAGGCCTCGCAAACTCATTATTGTTGTTAACCGACATGAGCCGAATTTATCAGGTCTGACTATTCGGTCAATGATTTTCTGACTTAAAGGTCAGGAAATGGCGTTTTGTCGATCAACGACTCGTTCCTTCATTATTGACCCTCACGGGATAGCTTGCCTTTTGCTTGAATCGTGCCAAAAACCGCTGGGTGGGCACTCCGCCATGACCCATCAATTGCGCTACACTGCGCCGCTTGTGCAGATCGAAGAGATTGAAGGACAACCATGACGTTCAAGGCGCCGGACAGCCTCGCCGAGCAAATCGCTCACCACCTCGCCGAACGTATCATTCGCGGCGAAATGAAGCCGGGGGAGCGCATTCAGGAACAGAAGGTCACGCTGGCGCTCAATGTCAGCCGCGGTTCCGTCCGTGAGGCCTTGCTGATTCTCGAGCGCCGCCACTTGATCGCGATTTTGCCGCGACGTGGCGCCCACGTGACCGAACTCACGGCGCACAAGGTGCAGAGCCTGTGCACGTTGATGAGCGAGTTGTACATTCTACTCGGCAACGCCGTGGCCAGCGGCTGGCAAGTCCAGGCCGACATGGCGCCGTTCGTGCAGATCCAGCAGCGCCTGACCGACAGCTACGAACGCCAGGACATCCGCACGTTCGTCGACGACAGCTTCAGTGTGATGCGTGCCGCCTATCCGTTCGCGAACAACCCGTACTTGCAGGAAACCGTCGAGAATCTGCAGCCGGCCATGAGCCGCGCGTATTTCCTTGCGCTGGATCAGCGCAAGGCCTCGATGAGTGAGTTCCTCGAGCTGTTCGAACGCTTGCTCGCTGCCGTGCTGGCTCGTGACTTTCCTCAGATCCGCGTGGTGCTGACGGCGTATGCCCAGCGCAGCTGCGATCTGGTGGTCTCTGCCCTGACGGTCGCTTAAGCGTGCGGCTCAAGTGCATCAAACTGGCGGGGTTCAAATCCTTCGTCGATCCGACCACGGTAAACTTCCCCAGTAACATGGCGGCTGTGGTCGGGCCCAATGGCTGCGGCAAGTCGAACATCATTGACGCCGTGCGATGGGTGATGGGCGAGAGCTCGGCCAAGAACTTGCGCGGCGAGTCGATGACCGACGTCATCTTCAACGGCTCGACCAGCCGTAAACCGGTGAGCCAGGCCAGCATTGAGCTGGTGTTCGATAACTCCGACGGCACCCTGCTCGGCGAATGGGCTGCCTATGCGGAAATTTCCATTCGCCGCAAAGTGACCCGCGACAGCCAGACCACCTATTACCTCAACGGCACCAAATGCCGTCGCCGCGATATCACCGACATCTTTCTGGGGACCGGCCTCGGCCCGCGCAGCTATTCGATTATCGAGCAGGGGATGATCTCCAAGCTGATCGAGTCCAAGCCCGAAGACCTGCGCAATTTCATCGAAGAAGCCGCCGGTATTTCCAAGTACAAGGAACGTCGGCGCGAGACTGAAAACCGTATCCGCCGCACCCACGAAAACCTTGCCCGCCTGACCGACCTGCGCGAAGAGCTCGAGCGTCAGCTTGAACGCTTGCACCGCCAGGCCGAGGCCGCCAAGAAGTATCAGGAATACAAAGGCGAAGAGCGCCAGCTCAAGGCCCAGCTGTCGGCCCTGCGCTGGCAGGCGTTGAACGAACAGGTTGGCCAGCGCGAGTCGATCATCGGCACTCAGGAGGTCACCTTCGAAGCCCTGGTGGCCGAGCAACGCAATGCCGACGCAGCCATCGAGCGCCTGCGTGACGGTCATCACGATCTGTCCGAACGCTTCAATCTGGTGCAGGGGCGGTTTTATTCGGTCGGCGGCGACATCGCCCGGGTCGAGCAGAGCATCCAGCACGGTCAGCAGCGTTTGCGTCAGTTGCAGGATGACCTGAAAGAAGCCGAGCGCGCGCGGCTGGAAACCGAGTCTCACTTGGGCCACGACCGCACCTTGCTGCTGACCTTGGGCGAAGAGCTGGACATGCTCACGCCGGAACAGGAAGTCACCAGCGCTGCCGCCGAAGAAGCTGCTGCCGCGCTCGAGGAATCCGAAACCACCATGCACGGCTGGCAGGAGCAGTGGGACACCTTCAACCTCACCGCCGCCGAGCCACGCCGTCAGTCTGAAGTTCAGCAGTCGCGAATCCAGCAGCTGGAAACCAGCATGGAGCGTTTGGCCGATCGCCAGAAACGCCTTGGCGAAGAACGTGCGTTGCTGTCGGCGGATCCGGAAGACGCGGCGATCATGGAACTCAGCGAGCAGTTGGCCGCGTCCGAGGCCACGCTCGAAGACTTGCAGGCCAGTGAAGAGGCTCAGGTCGAACGCCTCGAGCAACTGCGTCAGGAGCTGCAGCAAGCCCTTTCGGCGCAGCAGCAAGCCCAAGGTGATTTGCAGCGGCTCAACGGTCGACTGGCGTCGTTGGAAGCCTTGCAGCAAGCCGCGCTCGATCCTGGCACCGGCACCGCCGAATGGCTGCGCGAACAGCATCTGGCGGATCGTCCGCGTCTGGCCGAAGGCCTGAAGGTCGAGGCCGGTTGGGAGCTGGCGGTGGAAACCGTGCTCGGCGCCGACCTGCAGGCGGTGCTGGTGGATGACTTCGGTGATTTCGATCTGGCCGGGTTTACCCAAGGCGATTTGCGTCTGCTCAGCCCGGCCACCGATGGCGTGCGCATGCCTGGCAGTTTGCTCGACAAGGTCGAGGCGCAGATTGATTTGTCGCCATGGCTGGGGCAGGTCAAACCGGTCGACAGCCTTGAGCAGGCCTTGGCCTTGCGCGGGCAATTGGCCGCCGGCCAAAGCCTGATCAGCCGTGACGGTTACTGGGTCGGCCGACACTTTTTACGTGTGCGCCGGGCCAGCGAAGCGGAAAGCGGTGTACTCGCCCGTGGCCAGGAAATCCAGCGCTTGGGCCTTGAACGCGAAGAGCGCGAAGCCACGGTGGAAACTCTGGAAACCCAACTTCAGAATCTCAGGGCGCAACAGCGTCAGCAGGAAAACGGTCGCGAACATTTGCGCCGTTTGCTGCAAGACGAAGCCCGTCAGCAAGGCGAATTGAAAGCCCAGTTGTCCGCCGGCAAAGCCAAGGTCGAGCAGTTGACCCTGCGCCGCACCCGTCTCGATGAAGAACTCACCGAGCTGAGCGAACAGCGCGCCCTGGAGCACGAAAGCATCGGCGAAGCGTGCCTGCATTTGCAGGAAGCTCTCGACAGCATGGCGCTGGACACCGAGCAGCGTGAGTTGCTTTTGGCCCAGCGCGACAGCCTGCGCGAACGCCTCGACCGGGTGCGTCAGGAAGCCCGGCAGCACAAGGATCATGCGCATCAATTGGCGGTGCGCCTCGGTTCGCTAAAGGCGCAACACGATTCCACTCGTCAGGCCCTTGAGCGGCTGGAAATGCAGTCCGAGCGCCTGACCGAGAAGCGCGAACAGTTGAGCCTCAACCTCGAAGAGGGCGAGGCGCCGCTGGAAGAGCTACGGTTGAAACTCGAAGAGCTGCTCGACAAGCGCATGACCGTCGACGAAGAACTCAAGACCGCGCAAATCGCCATGGAAGACGCCGACCGCGAACTGCGTGATGCCGAAAAGCGCCGCACTCAGGCCGAGCAGCAATCCCAGTTGATTCGCAGCCAGCTCGAACAGCAGCGCATGGAATGGCAAGCACTGACGGTGCGGCGCAAGACTTTGCAGGATCAATTGCTCGAGGACGGCTACGATCTCAACGGCGTGCTCGCCACGCTGCTGGCCGGGGCCAACGAGAAAGACGCCGAAGAAGAAATCGAGCGCATTGCCGCGCGGATTCAGCGCCTCGGCGCGATCAACCTCGCGGCCATCGACGAATACCAGCAACAATCCGAGCGTAAACGTTATCTGGATGCTCAGAACGACGATTTGGTGGAAGCGCTGGACACGCTCGAGAACGTGATCCGCAAGATCGACAAGGAAACCCGAAACCGCTTCAAAGATACCTTTGATCAGATCAATGGCGGTTTACAGGCCCTTTTCCCAAAAGTTTTTGGTGGAGGACGCGCGTATTTGGAACTGACGGGCGAAGATCTACTCGATACAGGGGTAACGATCATGGCGCAGCCGCCAGGAAAGAAGAACAGCACCATCCATTTGCTCTCCGGTGGCGAAAAAGCCCTGACCGCATTGGCTCTGGTATTTGCCATCTTCAAGTTGAATCCGGCGCCGTTCTGCATGCTCGATGAGGTTGACGCGCCATTGGATGACGCTAACGTTGGACGCTACGCACGGCTGGTCAAAGAGATGTCGCAGACGGTGCAGTTCATCTATATCACCCACAACAAGATCGCCATGGAAATGGCCGATCAATTGATGGGGGTGACGATGCACGAACCCGGTTGCTCGCGTCTGGTGGCAGTGGATGTGGAGGAGGCGATGGCAATGGTGGATGCCTGAATCATTGCTTGTAGGGCAGGTATTTTTGAGCTGTAGGGCTTTTTACTTGCCTTGACTTGCTGGCCAATCGACATAATTCGCGCAAGCCACTGTGACAGACGGTGTAAAGTTGCCTTTGGTCGTGCTAGTTTAATGTCAATTTTTCGTATACGTGGGCAAAACGCCTGTCAGAACATAGAGTTGGCGCCACGTTTTAAAGCGGTTTACACAATGTAAACCCCTTATTTTTCAGCATTTTTTATAGAGGCACGGGATTACATGGAAATCGGTCTGCGCGAGTGGCTGATCGTCATCGGCATTATTGTCATTGCCGGTATTCTTTTTGATGGCTGGCGTCGCATGCGCGGCGGCAAGGGAAAACTGAAATTCCGTCTTGACCGAAGTTTGTCCAATCTGCCGGACGAGGACACCAGCGCCGAGCTGTTGGGCCCGCCCCGTGTGCTGGATAACCATAAAGAACCGCAACTCGACGAGCATGATCTGCCGTCGGTGAGCATGCCTGCCCGTGAACCCCGCGAGTCGGGTTCCAAGCGTGGCAAGCGTGGCCATGGCGAACCCTCGCAGGGTGACTTGAACCTCAACCTGGACCTGGATGGCGGCCCGAGCTTCAATAGCCGTGACGATTTCCCGGATGACACCAAGCCCGCCAGCTCGGCCGAGAAAGATCAGCCACAAGCCGAAGAAGTGCTGGTGATCAGCGTGATCTGCCGCGACCCGGCCGGCTTCAAGGGCCCGGCGTTGTTGCAGAACATTCTGGAAAGCGGTCTGCGTTTCGGCGAGATGGACATTTTCCACCGTCACGAAAGCATGGCCGGTAACGGCGAAGTCCTGTTCTCCATGGCCAACGCGGTCAAGCCGGGCGTCTTCGATCTGGATGACATCGATCATTTCAGCACCCCGGCAGTGAGCTTCTTCCTCGGTCTGCCAGGCCCGCGTCATCCGAAGCAAGCCTTCGACGTGATGGTGGCTGCGGCACGCAAACTGTCCCAGGAGCTGAACGGCGAACTGAAAGACGACCAGCGCAGCGTGCTGACCGCCCAAACGATCGAGCACTACCGTCAGCGCATCGTCGAGTTCGAGCGTCGCGCTTTGACCCAGAAGCGCTGATCTTGTAGGAGCCAGGCTTGCTGGCGAAGGCGATCTCACGTATGCCTTCGCCGGCAAGCCTGGCTCCTACAATGATTTGTACAGCATCAACAGATTGAGCAGCCTCGGCTGCTCTTTTGCTTTATGAGAGAACACCCATGACCGCCGCCAAAAACCGCATTCTAGAGCTGCGTGCCGAGCTCGATCAGCACAACTATCGTTACCACGTGCTGGACGAGCCGAGCATTCCGGACGCCGAATACGATCGCCTGTTCCACGAGCTCAAGGCCCTCGAAGCGGCCCATCCCGAATTGATCACCAGCGACTCGCCGACCCAGCGTGTCGGCAGCGCGGCACTGTCGGCGTTCACCCAGGTGCGTCATGAAGTGCCGATGCTCAGCCTGGGCAACGCCTTCGAAGAAACCGACATGCGCGAATTCGATCGCCGGGTGACGGAAGGGCTGGATCTGCCGGTCGGCGACTTGTTTGGCAGTGGCGCAGCGGTGGAGTACAGCTGCGAACCCAAGCTCGATGGCCTGGCGGTCAGTCTGTTGTACCAGGACGGTGTGCTGGTGCGCGGCGCGACCCGCGGCGATGGCACCACTGGCGAAGACATCAGCGTCAACGTGCGCACCGTGCGCAATATTCCGCTCAAGCTGCATGGCACCGGCTGGCCGGCGACCCTGGAAGTGCGTGGCGAAGTGTTCATGTCCAAGGCCGGTTTCGAACGGCTCAATGCCACGCAGATGGAAGTGGGCGGCAAGACCTTCGCCAACCCGCGTAACGCGGCGGCGGGCAGTTTGCGGCAGCTGGATTCGAAGATCACCGCCAACCGTCCGCTGGAATTCTGCTGCTACGGCATCGGCCAGATTTCGGCCGATATTGCCGACACGCACATTGGCAATCTGAAGCAACTTCAAGCCTGGGGGCTGCCGATCAGTCATGAGCTGAAACTGGCGCACGGCATCGAAGAATGCCTGGATTACTACCGCGACATCGGTGAGCGTCGCAATGCGCTCCAGTATGAAATCGACGGCGTGGTGTTCAAGGTCAACAGCATCGCTTCCCAGCGTGAACTGGGTTTTCGCGCTCGCGAACCGCGTTGGGCGATTGCCCACAAATTTCCGGCGATGGAAGAACTCACCGAACTGCTCGACGTGGAATTCCAGGTCGGTCGCACCGGTGCCGTGACACCGGTAGCGCGCTTGAAACCGGTCAGGGTCGCGGGTGTCACCGTGGCTAATGCGACCTTGCACAACATGGATGAAGTTGCGCGGCTGGGCCTGATGATTGGCGACACCGTGATCATTCGTCGCGCTGGTGATGTGATTCCGCAGGTGGTGCAAGTGGTCACCGAACGCCGCCCGGAGAATGCCCGGCCGGTGCAGATTCCCGAGCAGTGCCCGGTTTGCGGTTCCCATGTCGAGCGCACGCAACTGGTCAAGCGCAGCAAGGGGCGCGAGACCATCAGCGAGGGCGCGGTGTATCGCTGCGTCGGGCGTCTGGCCTGTGGTGCGCAACTCAAGCAAGCGATCATTCACTTCGTTTCGCGCCGCGCCATGGACATTGAAGGTCTGGGCGAGAAGAGCGTCGAGCAACTGGTGGACGAAGGCCTGGTGAGTTCGCCGGCCGACCTCTACGCCCTGACGTTCGAGCAGATCGTTGACCTGGAAGGCTTTGCCGAACTGTCGAGCAAGAACCTGCTCGGCGCTATCGAAGACAGCAAGCAGCCGAGTCTGGCGCGGTTCATCTACGCCTTGGGCATTCCCGATGTCGGCGAAGAGACGGCCAAGGTCCTCGCACGTTCTCTCGGCTCTCTGGAGCGGGTTCAGCAGGCGTTGCCGCAAGTACTCACGTACTTGCCGGATGTCGGGCTGGAAGTGGCTCACGAGATTCACAGCTTCTTTGAAGACACGCATAACCAGCAGGTGATCAAGGATCTGCTCAAGCACGGCCTGCAGATTCAGGATCAGGGCGAGCTGGGTGCCGAATTTGCCGCCAGTACCACGTTGGGCGGTTTCCTCGACAAGTTGCACATTCCCTCGGTCGGGCCGGGCGGGGCGCAGAAGCTTGCGGACAAGTTCGGCTCGCTCGAAGCGGTGATGAGTGCTGATTGGCTGGACATGCGTCAGGCATTGCCGGAGAAGCAGGCGACTTCGGTTCGCGAGTTCTTTGCGGGGACCGAAAATCGTCAACTCGCCGAGGCCGCCGAAAAGCAGCTGCGTGATTTCGGCATGCATTGGCAGAGCGAGAAAAAGGTCGTCGAAGGGTTGCCGCTGGCCGGGCAGACTTGGGTGCTGACCGGTTCGCTGGAGCTGATGAGTCGCGATGTCGCCAAGGACAAACTTGAAAGCCTCGGCGCCAAGGTGGCCGGTTCCGTGTCGGCCAAGACCCATTGCGTGGTCGCCGGCCCGGGCGCGGGATCGAAGCTGGCCAAGGCCAATGAGCTGGGGTTGAAGGTGCTGGATGAAGAGGCGTTTGTGGCTCGGCTGAAGGAATACAACATCTCGATCTAACAGAGACCTGTGGCGAGGGGGCTTGCCCCCGTTCGGCGGCGAAGCCGTCGCAAAACCTGCTTGCACGGTATGCCTGAAAAATGCGGTTGGCGGTTTTGGGGCCGCTGCGCAGCCCAACGGGGGGCAAGCCCCCTCGCCACAAAAGCTCGGCCCCACACAGGTGTGTTCATTTGTGGGAACGATCACGGTGTGGGAATGATCTAGTCTTGGCAGGCCCCAGGGAGAGATCGCCATGTACCGCTTCTTCGAACAGCTCAGTTCACGCATCGCCGCGCCCTTCATGGGCGAGCGTTCGCGCAACAGCAAGGTCTGGCATTGTCGCTGCGGGCAGTCACTGTTCTTCCGCAACAGTCAGTGCCTGGCCTGTTCGGCAGCGCTGGGCTATCAGCCGCAGCAGAGTCGCTTGTCTTCGCTGCAACCCGGCCCGCAAGCGGATACCTGGTTGCTCGACGCCGATCCTGACGCGGGGGTGTTCCGCCGCTGCGCCAATCTCGATTCTCCAGCCGCATGCAACTGGCTGCTGCCGGCCAATGATCACGATGCGTTATGCATTGCGTGTAGCCTGAATCGCACCATCCCTGACCTGTCGATCCCCGAGAACCACGAGCGCTGGCGCAAAGTGGAAGTCGCCAAGCGTCGTCTGGTGGCGCAGTTGATCAGCCTGGGCTTGTCGGTCATTCCGAAATCCATGGACGAAGACATCGGTCTGGCCTTCGACTTCATCGGTATCGACCTCGAAGGCAAGCCGCCGACCACCGGGCATGCCAACGGTCTGATCACCCTCGATATCAAGGAAGCCGACGACGCCCATCGCGAGCAAGTTCGCGTGCAGATGCACGAACCTTATCGCACGCTGCTCGGGCACTTTCGTCACGAGGTAGGGCATTACTACTGGGACCGCTTGGTCGCCAACAGTCATTGGCTGGAACCGTTCCGCGATCTGTTTGGTGACGAGCAAACAAGCTACACCGACGCCCTTGAGCGGCATTATCAGCAAGGCGCGCCGCTCGACTGGCAGCAACATTACGTCAGCGCCTACGCGACCATGCACCCTTGGGAAGACTGGGCCGAAACCTGGGCTCACTACCTGCACATGATGGATGCAGTGGACACCGCCCTGGGTTTTGGCATGAGTGCGCAGGAAATGGATTTCGACTACCAGCCGTTTCCGCCGAGCACGCTATTCGACCCGCAGCACCCCGGAGGCCCGGCGTTCCTGTCGTTCGTCAACGCATGGATCGAGCTGGCTGGCATGCTCAACGAATTGTCACGCAGCATGGGCCAACCGGATTTCTATCCGTTCGTCCTGCCGCCGGCGGTGATTGCCAAGCTGCACTTCATTCACTTGGTGATCCAGCAAGAGGGCGGCAGGGCGGATGAGGTGTTGGCGCAATAGGATCAAAAGGATCGCAGCCTTCGGCAGCTCCTACGCGCCTGTGGGTGCCGCCGCAGGCTGCGATCTTTTAAAGGCCAGCGCATGTCCTTGAAGCGGCTCATATTTTTTAATCCACCCGAACGGTTGTAACTTCGTCTCAGATAGGTACAATGGCGCGGCTCGCCGTCAGGTGAGCGTCGTTATGGTGACCCCATCGGTCCCCCCGCAACGATTACCCGTGAACCTGGTCAGACCCGGAAGGGAGCAGCCACAGCGGGAACATTGTGTGCCGGGGTGTGGCTGGTGGGGTTGCCTCCATAACGCAACACGAACCCTCTTTCGTGTTTTCTATCTAAAAATACTGTTTTGTTTTCCCTGCCATGGAGCTCATCCAGGGCGGTGTTTCGTTGTTTCCGAATTAAAGCGCGGAATACAAAAAGGAGGCCGATCTGTCGCATTCGACAGATCGGCCTCTTTTTTTATTTACTGGCACTAGGCTTGGACAAGGCCTGGTCAACCGCTGCGATCAGCTTTCCCAGATCCTTCGGGGTGGCTTTGTGTATGACGCTGAACAGGTACGCCCGCTGTTCATCTTCGTCTTCCAGATCTGCGAAAAAGGCTTTCAGCTTCACGCCCAGCACGTCGGCAAGCAAAAACAATGCTTCCACGCTGGGGGTGTAGGTGCCGGTTTCGAAACGGCTGATGGTTTTGGGGTCAAAACCGGTTTTTTCGCCGAGTTCAGCCTGAGTAAGCCCTGCGACCTTACGGTAGCGTCGGATGGCTGGACCCAAACTTGAAATTTGCATCGCTCAATTCCCATTTAGAATCAAGAACTTAACGATAGATTTTTGCATTAGGCAACTGCATGATCCATCACCTTGCTTTGCAAAATGTGATGCATTTCGTAGAATCGCCGCTTCGAAGGGTTTGGGGTGATCTGCTTTCTGAAGTTTAGGCGATATGAAAAAGCCAGCATTGCGCTCCCTGCCGGGTATGCGCAGAGACCGCTGACGGTCTGAAGCCTCGCGAAATATTACCAGAGTCGGTGTTGCTACTTTGCCCTGGATCTTCGGCGGTCCGGGGCCATCAAATGCTGTTCATGGAGTGATAACGTGTCTCTGCGCAGTACGTCTCAAAACACCTCTTCCGGGCATCCTGCGCTGGTCGAGCGGTACCACCGCTAGCGACAGTGAGCCTGACTCATGGATGAGAAATACCGCAGGGCCGTGGATGCAGCCGCCATTTTTTCCGAGACCGATCTGAACGGTCGGATTACCTATGTTAACGATCAATTCTGTGCGGTGTCCGGCTACAGCCGCGAGGAACTGCTGGGGCAAAACCATCGCCTGCTGAACTCCGGCCTGCATTCCGCCGATTTCTTCGCCGCCATGTGGCGCACCATCGCCCTGGGTAATATCTGGAAGGGCGAAATCTGCAATCGCGCCAAGGATGGCAGCCTGTATTGGGTCGACAGCACCATGGTGCCGGTGCTCGATGATGCCACCGGGCGCGTTCACCGATACCTGTCGATTCGTTTCGACATCAGCGAAAAACGCAAACTATTGCAATCCTTGCAATGGCGGGTCGGGCACGACGTGCTGACCGGGCTGCCCAATCGCGCCTTCCTGTCGGATTTACTGGATCAAGCGCTGGAATTCTCCCGGCATGAAAACATTCCGTTGGCGGTGTGCATGCTTGACCTCGACGGGTTCAAGGCGGTCAACGACGGTTACGGTCACGCCAGTGGCGATATGTTGCTGGTGGAAGTGGCCAAGCGTTTGCGCGACATTGTGCGCGGCGAAGACGTGGTGGCCCGACTGGCCGGTGACGAGTTCGTGCTGGTGCTGCGTTATGTGCGTGATCTGCAGGAGTTGCGCGCGGCGCTGAATCGCGTGTTGGGGGCGATTTCGGCGCCTTACACACTGCACGGCAAGGACATCAATGTGTTTGCCAGTATCGGCGTCACCCTGTTTCCCCATGACAACGAAGATGCCGAAACCTTGCTGCGTCATGCCGATCAGGCGATGTACGTGGCCAAGCAGAGCGGGCGAAACCGTTTTCATCTATTCGATGTCTCTCGGGATCAGGAGGTCAAGGCCACGCACCAGACCGTCGAGCGGGTGCGTCAGGCGCTGGTCGCCGGTGAGTTACGCCTGCATTTTCAGCCCAAGGTGAACATGCGTCGTGGTGTGGTCGTCGGTTTCGAGGCATTGTTGCGTTGGGAGCACCCGCAAAACGGCATGGTGCCACCTCGGGAGTTTTTGCCGTTGGTGGAGGACACCGACCTGATCATCGATATCGGCGAATGGGTGATGGATCAGGTTCTGTCGCAGTTGCACCACTGGCAGCAAGCGGGGCAGGGCTGGCCGGTCAGTATCAATATCGCGGCGCGACATTTTCAGCGCGCTGACTTCGTCGACCGGCTCAGGCAGGTACTCGCTCGACATGCCCAGGTTGCCCCGCAGATGCTCGATCTGGAAATCGTCGAGTCGGTGGCGATCGAGAATATCCAGCATGTCAGTGCCTGTTTGCAGGCCTGTCAGGCGTTGGGGGTGCAGTTCTCGTTGGGTGACTTTGGCACGGGTTACTCATCCCTGAGTTACCTCAAGCGTTTACGTACCCAAACCATCAAAATCGATAAGTCGTTCGTGCGTGACATTCTGAATGATCACGACGACCTGGCTCTGACCACGGCGGTGATTGGCCTGGCCCGCGCGTTCGGCCGGCAGGTGATTGCCGAGGGGCTGGAAAGCGTTGAGCACGGTGAATTGCTGTTGCGGCTAGGATGCGAAGTCGCTCAAGGCTATTTCATCGCCCGCCCGATGCCTCCCGGTGAGGTGCCGGGATGGGTGGCAGGGTTTGTCGCCCCGTCGCAATGGCAGACGCTCAGCCAGACAGCCTGAGACATCATGCAGCTGCTACTGGTTGGCAGCAGGGTTACCGGTATAGAGCCGGATAATGTCATCAATCTCCCCGGACGTTTTCATTTGCAGCAACGTGTCCAGAATGCGTTGCACAGGCACCTTGGGGTCATTGCGCACATAACAGCCGACGGTTTGTTCGTGTACCAGTGCTACGCTTTGCAGTTGTCGGTCGGGTAGCAGGCGCTGGTTGAACCAGTCCAGGGTCCATTGGCTGCTCACGGCATAGCGGTAGCGTCCGGCCAGGAGTTTATCCAGCACCTGTTCCTGATTGCGCGCGTCATCGCGGTGCAGGCGGTCGGCATCGAACAGCGGTTGCAGGGTCGGGTAGCTATAGCCGAGCACTGTGCCGATCGACTGCGGCGGCAGCTCTGCCGGGTTGACCGTGTCGGGTGAGCCTCGCCGGCCAATCAGCAAGTCGCGCTGAACCAGCAGTGGAACGCTCCAGATATAGTTGTCGGACAGGTTCGGCAGCCAGGTTTTTGAGACATAACAGCGCACATCGACTTCGCCGTGTTCCATGGCGTTTTGCACCCGTGCCCGAGGCAAGACATGAAATTGCGCCGGCATGCCGACCTGTGTCGCCAGGCTGAGCATGATGTCGTGCAGAATGCCCTGGGTCGGTCGGCCGCCGCGCTCCATTTGCGCCATGGGCATGGCCCAGCTGTCGGACACGACAAAGCGCAACGGCGCCTCGGCGGCTGCGACGCTCAGGCTGACCAACAGCAGTGCCCCCAAGGCAAAACGCATAAACGCTCCGGTACGGCTCAAACCTGAGCCAATAAAAGCCCCTTAAAGTGCAGCTTAGCCAGAATAGACGAGCGCACCGGATGCAATTTTGGCCTTGCTCCGCTAGCATTAGCCGCTTCTGTTCCTTCGTTGCGACGGTTTTCGATGAGTTATCAGGTTCTTGCACGTAAATGGCGTCCGCGCTCGTTCGGCGAAATGGTCGGCCAGACCCATGTGCTCAAGGCTCTGATCAATGCCTTGGACAGCCAGCGGCTGCACCACGCGTACCTTTTTACCGGTACCCGCGGGGTTGGCAAGACCACCATCGCGCGGATCATCGCCAAATGCCTGAACTGTGAAACAGGTATCACTTCGACCCCCTGTGGCGAGTGCTCGGTGTGCCGCGAAATCGATGAAGGCCGCTTCGTCGACCTGATCGAGATCGACGCCGCGAGCCGGACCAAGGTCGAAGACACCCGCGAACTGCTCGACAACGTGCAGTACGCACCGAGCCGCGGGCGCTTCAAGGTCTACCTGATCGACGAAGTGCACATGCTCTCCAGCCATTCCTTTAATGCGCTGTTGAAAACCCTTGAAGAGCCGCCGCCTTACGTCAAGTTCATCCTGGCGACCACCGATCCCCAGAAACTTCCTGCAACGATTCTGTCGCGTTGCCTGCAGTTCTCCCTGAAGAACATGACCCCGGAACGGGTGGTCGAGCATTTGACCCACGTGCTGAGCGTCGAGAACGTGCCGTTCGAAGACGACGCGCTGTGGCTGCTGGGCCGCGCCGCCGACGGTTCGATGCGCGATGCCATGAGCCTGACCGATCAGGCCATTGCTTTCGGTGAAGGCAAGGTCATGGCCGCCGACGTGCGGGCCATGCTCGGTACTCTCGATCACGGCCAGGTCTACGACGTCCTGCATGCGCTGATCGAAGGCGACGCCAAGGCATTGCTCGAAGCCGTGCGACATCTGGCCGAACAAGGCCCGGACTGGAACGGCGTGCTCTCGGAAATTCTCAATGTGCTGCACCGTGTCGCCATCGCCCAGGCCCTGCCTGAAGGCGTCGACAACGGTCATGGCGACCGTGATCGCGTATTGGCTCTGGCCCAGGCATTGCCGGCTGAAGACGTGCAGTTCTATTACCAGATGGGCCTGATCGGTCGCCGGGACTTGCCGCTGGCGCCGGACCCGCGCGGCGGCTTCGAAATGGTCCTGCTGCGAATGCTCGCGTTCCGGCCGGCAGACACTGCGGACGCGCCGAGGCAACCGCTAAAGACAGTGGGGATCAGCCAGGCCACAGTTGATTCCGCAAATTCAGTGGCTGCCGCGCGGGTTGTTGCGCCGGTAGTCGCTACGGCCGTTACACCGGCTCCTGTTGCGCCCGTGGTGGCGCCAGCCCCTGTCCCGGTAGCTGCGCCTGAGCGGGTCGGGCCTGTGGCTGTGCCCGTGGTCGCGCCTGAGCCTGTTGCCGAACCCGTAGCGGTCGAAGAAGTCGTTGATCTACCGTGGAACGACCCGGTAGAGCCGGAAGTTGTCCAGCAGCCCGCCGTCGAGCCGGTGCTGGAAACGGCTGGCGAACAACCCGAATTACCCCCGATGCCCATGCCGACGCCGGACAGCGTAGTGCCGGACGCGCCGGAATGGGCTGCTGCCCCGATTCCGGAACCGTCCACGGCCGAAGTCGATGCCGCTACGCCAGGCATGGATCAGGACGACGAGCCGCCGCTGGACGAGGACTACATCGAGCCGGACATGGATTCGGCCTATAGCTATCTCGACGAACTGGCCAGCGAGCACACCGCCGAACCTGCGCCGGAACCCGAGCCAGAACCGGCCGCGATGCCGGCCACGGGTCTGGCCCTGCAATGGCTGGAGGTGTTCCCGAAACTGCCGGTGTCCGGCATGACCGCCAGCATCGCCGCCAACTGCACGCTGATCGCCGTCGATGGCGACAATTGGTTGTTGCACCTGGACCCGGCTCACAGCGCCTTGTTCAACGCGACACAGCAACGTCGCCTCAACGATGCACTGAACCAGTTCCACGGGCGCACGCTGACCCTGAGCATGGAGCTGATCAAGCCCGAGCAGGAAACCCCGGCTCAGGCCTCATCCCGCCGGCGTGCCAACCGTCAACGCGAGGCCGAGGAATCGATCCACGGCGATCCGTTCATCCAGCAAATGATGCAGCAGTTCGGGGCGGTGGTCCGTCACGATACTATTGAACCTGTCGAGGCCCTGGTCAGTCAGGACTAATAACTGAAGGCGCTTGGCCGCATTCGCCGGGCGCTGTTTTTATCCAAGTACTTTTGAGGTGATTCCCATGATGAAAGGTGGCATGGCCGGCCTGATGAAGCAGGCGCAGCAGATGCAGGAAAAAATGGCCAAGATGCAGGAAGAACTGGCCAACGCCGAAGTCACCGGTAAAGCCGGCGGCGACATGGTCACCGTGGTGATGACCGGTCGTCACGACGTCAAGCGCGTGACCATCGACCCAAGCCTGGTCGAAGGCCTGAGCGAAGACGACAAGGAAATGCTGGAGGCGGTATTCGCCGCAGCCGTAAACGACGCCGTGCGCAAGATCGAAGCCAACAGCCAGGACAAAATGTCCGGCGTGACCGCTGGCATGCAATTGCCACCGGGTATGAAACTGCCATTCTGATTCGCCAACGCGCATCGGATGGGTTACAAAAAAATGCCAGGCATCGCGCCTGGCATTTTTGTTTCTGTCTGTTGGAAGTATGGTGCCGGTGAGGCAGCCTTCGCGGGCAAGCCCGCTCCCACAGTGATCACCTGAATCCTGTGGGAGCGTGGCTTGCCCGCG
The DNA here is from genome assembly GCF_019145235.1 of Pseudomonas farris. Lineage (GTDB taxonomy): Bacteria > Pseudomonadota > Gammaproteobacteria > Pseudomonadales > Pseudomonadaceae > Aquipseudomonas > Aquipseudomonas farris. Next base: position 54,859 of record NZ_JAHSTV010000013.1, read on the forward strand.
ATGAAATCACCTCGGTACAACTGACGAAACTTCGAACCCGACACCGCCACAAATGTCTGCTCCCTATACCGCTGAAATTCATCGATCAAGGAGACGCTCACATGCCACAAGCATTGACCCTCAACCAACGAATCGTTCTGGTGTCCCGCCCGGTGGGCGCGCCGACGCCAGAGAATTTCCGCCTGGAACGGGTAGCACTGCCAGACCTGGCCGACGGTCAGGTGTTGCTCAAGACGCTTTATCTGTCGCTCGATCCCTACATGCGCGGTCGTATGAGCGACGCGCAGTCCTACGCTGCACCGATAGAAATCGACGAGGTGATGACCGGTGGGGCTGTCAGTCGTGTCGAACGCTCGCTGCATCCGAAATTCCATGAGGGTGATCTGGTGGTCGGCGTCACGGGGTGGCAAAGCCACAGCATCAGCGACGGGCGCAACATCATTCCGATCCCGTCCGGGCTGCAGAGTCCTTCGATGGCCCTGGGTGTACTGGGCATGCCCGGTATGACCGCCTACATGGGGTTGATGGACATCGGCCAGCCCAAGGAGGGCGAAACCCTGGTGGTAGCGGCTGCGTCCGGCGCGGTGGGTTCGGTGGTCGGCCAAGTGGCGAAGATCAAGGGCTTGCGAGTGGTCGGTGTGGCCGGTGGTGCGGACAAATGCCGCTACGTGGTCGAGGAGCTGGGCTTCGATGCCTGCATCGACCACAAGCGCCCGGATTTCGCCGAAGAGTTGGCGCTGGCCTGCTTAAAAGGCGTCGATATCTACTTTGAAAACGTCGGTGGCAAGGTGTTCGATGCGGTGCTGCCGCTGCTCAACCCCAAGGCGCGGATTCCTCTTTGCGGTCTGATTGCGTCCTACAACGCCAATGAAGCGCCTAGCGGGCCGGATCGCTTGCCTCAGTTGCAACGCACACTGCTGACCAAGCGCGTACGGATTCAGGGCTTCATTGTGTTCGATGACTACGGTGATCGTCAGCCGGAGTTCATCAGCGCCATGGCCCCGTGGGTGCGGGACGGCAAGGTGAAATTCCGTGAAGACGTGGTCGACGGTCTGGAGAACGCGCCCCAGGCATTCATCGGTCTGCTGGAGGGACGCAACTTCGGCAAACTGGTGGTGCGGGTCGCGCAGACTGAGTAATTGACGGTGCTATTTGACGCTAAACAGAGGCGCGGGTATAAACCGCGTCTCGTTGTTATGTCGGACTTTTTCCCATGAGCTTCAGCCCTTTGATTCGCCAACTGATCGACGCCCTGCGAATTTTGCCGGGTGTGGGTCAGAAAACTGCCCAGCGCATGGCGTTGCAACTGCTTGAGCGTGATCGCAGCGGCGGTTCGCGACTGGCCCAGGCGCTGAGCCAGGCCATGGAAGGAGTGGGCCACTGCCGCTTGTGCCGCACGCTGACCGAAGACGATCTGTGCCCGCAATGCGCTGATCCTCGCCGCGACGACACCTTGCTGTGTGTGGTGGAAGGTCCGATGGACGTTTACGCCGTGGAGCAGACCGGTTTTCGCGGTCGCTACTTCGTGCTCAAAGGCCATCTGTCGCCCCTCGACGGGTTGGGGCCGGACGCCATCGGCATTCCACAATTGATGGCGCGGATCGAAGAGGCGGGTACGTTTGCCGAAGTCATCCTCGCCACCAACCCGACGGTGGAAGGCGAAGCCACGGCGCATTACATCGCCCAGTTGCTCAGCAACAAAGGCCTGATCGCCTCGCGCATCGCCCATGGTGTGCCGTTGGGTGGCGAGCTGGAACTGGTGGACGGCGGGACATTGGCGCATTCGTTTGCCGGGCGTAAGCCGATCTCGCTGTAACCGCATCAAAATCAAAAGATCGCAGCCTTCGGCGGCGCCCACAGGCGCGTAGGAGCTGCCGAAGGCTGCGATCTTTTGATCTTCCGCGACTCCTTCTATTGAAAACCAAGCAAGCGCTCGGTTAACTTCGCTGAACCTTCAGTGGAGCTCGCCGATGCCTGCCTTTCAGGAATACTTCGATCCCAGCCACCAATTGGTCCGCGACAGCGTCAGACGTTTCGTCGAGCGCGAGATTCTTCCGGACATCGACCAGTGGGAAGAAGCCGAAAGCTTCCCCCGTGAGCTCTACCTGAAGGCCGGCGCGGCGGGGATTTTGGGCATTGGTTATCCAGAAGCCTTGGGTGGCAGTCACGAAGGTGATGTGTTCGCCAAAATCGCTGCCAGTGAAGAGCTGATGCGCTGCGGTTCCGGTGGTCTGGTCGCGGGGCTGGGCTCGCTGGACATTGGTTTGCCGCCGATCCTCAAGTGGGCCAGGTCCGAAGTCCGCGATCGCGTTGTGCCTCAGGTGCTCGCAGGCGAGAAGATCAGCGCCCTGGCCGTCACCGAGCCCAGCGGCGGCTCCGACGTCGCCAACCTGCAAACCCGCGCCATACGTGACGGCGACTTTTACCGGGTCAGCGGCAGCAAAACCTTCATTACCAGCGGCGTTCGTGCGGATTTCTACACCGTCGCGGTGCGCACCGGCGAGCCGGGGTTTGGCGGCATCAGTTTGTTGCTGATCGAGAAGGGCACGCCCGGGTTCACCGTCGGTCGTCAGTTGAAAAAAATGGGCTGGTGGGCGTCGGACACCGCCGAACTGTTTTTCGATGATTGCCGAGTACCGGCGGGCCATCTGATCGGGGCCGAGAACATGGGCTTCGCCTGCATCATGGGCAACTTCCAGAGCGAGCGTCTGGCCGTGGCGCTGATGGCCAACATGACCGCGCAGTTGGCGCTGGAGGAGAGCCTGAAGTGGGCCCGTCAGCGTGAAGCCTTCGGCAAACCTATCGGCAAGTTCCAGGTGCTCAAGCACCGTCTTGCGGAAATGGCCACGGCGCTGGAGGTGTCACGGGAGTTCACCTATCGCCAGGCGGCGAAAATGGCCGCGGGGCAGAGCGTGATCAAGGAGATTTCCATGGCCAAGAATTTCGCCACCGACACGGCTGATCGCATTACGACCGATGCGGTGCAGATTCTGGGCGGTCTGGGTTACATGCGTGAAAGTCTGGTGGAGCGGCTGTATAGGGATAACCGGATTCTGTCGATCGGCGGCGGGACGCGGGAAGTGATGAACGAGATCATCAGTAAGCAGATGGGGCTTTGAAATAGGCGGTGTTGCGGCTGACGCTTTCGCGAGCAAGCCCGCTCCCACACTGGGCTACTGTCGGACATAAGATTGGTGTACGCAGGAGATCTAATGTGGGAGCGGGCTTGCTCGCGAAGGCGTCGGTGCAGACGCCGCCTTACTTATCGCTTAACGCAAACTGCGTCAGGCAAAACGTCGGAATCCCCATGTCTTCCAGCCGCTGGGAACCACCCAGCTCCGGCAAGTCTATGATCGCCGCCGCTTCATGCACCCGCGCGCCCATGCGCCGAATCAGGTTCGCCGCCGCGATCAGCGTGCCGCCAGTGGCGATCAGGTCATCGAACATCACCACCGCATCACCCTCACACAGGCTATCGGCATGGACTTCGAGAAAGGCTTCGCCGTACTCGGTCTGATAACCCTCGGCCAGCACGTCGGCCGGCAGTTTGCCCTGCTTGCGGAACAGCACCAGCGGTTTGTTCAGCTGATAGGCCAGGATCGAACCGATCAGAAAGCCACGGGCATCCATGGCGCCGATGTGGGTGAAGTCGGCTTCGACGTAACGATGGGCAAAGCTGTCCATCACTAGGCGCAGGGCCGTGGGTGACTGGAACAACGGAGTGATGTCGCGAAAGATCACGCCCGGCTTGGGGAAGTCGATCACGGGGCGGATCAGGGATTTGATGTCGAAGGAGTCGAAGACCATCGTCGAGGTGTCCTGGCGGGCTGCAAACGTCGCAGTATAACGGCGGCTGAACCGTTTCGCTCAGCCGCCGTCGCCACGATCAGCCGTCGAGCGAGCCGCCGGCCAGGGCGCAGAGCTGGATCGGGTCGAGGATGTGGATTTCCTTGCCTTCCGCGGCGATCAGTTCGTTTTGCTGGAAACGGGTGAACACCCGGGACACGGTTTCCACCGCCAGGCCCAGATAATTGCCGATTTCGTTGCGCGACATGCTCAACCGGAACTGGTTGGCCGAGAAGCCCCTGGCGCGGAAACGGGCCGACAGGTTGACCAGGAAAGTGGCGATGCGCTCGTCGGCGGTTTTCTTCGACAGCAGCAACATCATCTGCTGATCGTCGCGAATCTCGCGGCTCATCACCCGCATCAACTGACGGCGCAGTTGTGGCAGTTGCAGGGCCAGTTCGTCGAGGCGATCGAAAGGAATTTCGCACACCGAGGTGGTTTCCAGGGCTTGCGCCGAGACCGGGTGCTTTTCAGTGTCCATGCCCGACAGGCCGACCAGTTCACTCGGCAAATGGAAACCGGTGAGCTGCTCTTCGCCGCCATCGCTCAGGCTGAAAGTCTTCAGGGCGCCGGAGCGTACTGCATAAACGGAATCGAACGTGTCGCCCTGGCGAAACAGGAACTCGCCTTTCTTCAGCGGGCGACCACGTTTGACGATATCGTCCAGCGCATCCATGTCTTCCAGATTCAGAGAAAGTGGCAGGCAGAGGGGGGCCAGGCTGCAATCCTTGCAATGGGCCTGGCTATGAGCGCGCAGCTTTACTGGCTCGGACATTTCTTTAATCCTTGTGGGAAAACACACATAAGCTGTAAGGGTAACCCACGGGAGGACATTCAGGCACGCGGCGATTTTGTCGCAGGGTCGTAAAATCAGCGTTTCGCAGACCGGCCATGAACTAATGGCTAGATAACCCGTGAAAAACGCTGGCGATTTTGCTGTTCCAGGTACGCGTCGAACACCATGCACACCGAACGCACCAGCAATCGTCCGGCGGGCAGTACGGTAATCCGTTCGTTATCAAGTTCGATCAGTCCGTCGTCGGCCATTTCCTGCAACTGTGGCCAGAGTTCACCGAAGTAGCCCTGAAAGTCGATGTTGAAGGCTTGTTCGATCTGGGCGAATTCCAGGCCGAAAGTGCAGATCAGTTGTTGGATGACCGCACGTCGCAGTCGGTCATCGGCGTTGCACAGCAGACCACGGCTGGTGGCCAGTTGTGCGCTGGCCAACGCATTCTGGTACTGGTTCAGATCACTGCTGTTCTGGCAGTACAAATCGCCGATCTGGCTGATCGCCGATACCCCCAGACCGATCAAATCGCAATGACCGTGGGTGGTATAGCCCTGGAAGTTACGTTGCAGGGTCGATTCTTCCTGAGCAATCGCCAGTTCATCGTCGGGCAGCGCAAAGTGGTCCATGCCGATATATCGATAACCGGCCTTGGTCAGCTGCTCGATGGTTCCTTGGAGCATTTCAAGTTTTTGCGCCGGGGTCGGCAGTTCGTCGCTGTTGATCCGTCGTTGCGGCATGAAGCGTTCTGGCAGATGGGCGTAGTTGAACACCGAGAGCCGATCCGGTTGCAGGCTGATGACTTCGTCGACGGTGCGGGCGAAGTTCTCGGGCGTCTGCTTCGGCAGGCCGTAGATCAGATCGATGTTGATCGAGCGAAATTGCAGGGTTCGGGCGGCATCGATCACCGCGCGGGTTTCTTCCAGGCTTTGCAGGCGATTGACCGCCCGTTGTACCGCCGGATCGAGGTCTTGCAGGCCGATACTGACCCGGTTGAAGCCCAGTTCCCGGAGCAGGCCCATGGTCGACCAATCAGCCTCGCGTGGGTCGATCTCGATGCCGTAGTCGCCGGAATCGTCGTCCAGCAAATTGAAATGCTTGCGCAGTTGAGCCATCAACTGGCGCAGTTCGTCATGGCTGAGAAAGGTCGGCGTGCCGCCGCCGAAATGCAGTTGCTCGACTTTCTGCGAGGGGTCGAGATGACAGGCAATTAACTGGATTTCCTGTTCCAGGCGCTGCAAATAGGGCAGGGCCCGGCCACGGTCCTTGGTGATGACTTTGTTGCAGGCGCAGTAGTAGCAAATGTTCGCGCAGAAGGGCACGTGCACATACAGCGACAGCGGCCGCAGAGCTTTACGGCTGTCGCGCAGGGCATGAAACAGGTCGAAGGTGCCGACCTGGCTGTCGAATTGCACGGCGGTCGGGTACGAGGTGTAGCGCGGTCCCGCCAGGTCATAACGGCGGATCAGATCTGTGTCCCAACGAATGGCGTCGAGCATGCGGGCATTCCCCCGGATAGGCTGGCAGTGTCGGCGAGTCTAGGGAGAAGTGCGCAAAGGCATCTTGATTTGCATCAAGGGTCGGGATTTGTGGTGTCAGTGAGGGCCTCTTCGCGGGCAAGCCTCGCTCCTACAAGGGATCGCTTGTCTGCGATGGGGCCACTGCCGATCTAATGCCCCATGAGCCAATGTTGATGCGGCCCCGGCAAGGTCCAGATGCCGAACACCATCACCAGCAAGCCACCGGTCATGCGGACGCTGCGTTTGCGCAACAACGCTGTGACGCGCTCGGCCGCCAGCCCTGTGGCGAGCAGCACCGGCCAGGTGCCCAGCCCGAATGCCAGCATCAGCAACGCACTGTCCAGCGCATTGCCCTGGCTCGCCGACCACAGCAATGTGCTGTAAACCAACCCGCACGGCAGCCAGCCCCAGAGTGCGCCCAGCAGCAGGGCGCGGGGCAGGTTCGACACGGGCAATAGTGTGTTGGCCACCGGCTGGATATGCCGCCACAGGCCGCGGCCGAGGCTTTCGATGCGGGTCAGGCCGCTCCACCAGCCAGCCAGGTACAGGCCCATGGCGATCAGCAGCAATCCGGCGAGGATGCGCATGAACATCGCCGCCGGGCTATTGGCCACAGCCCAGCCGGCCAGGCCGATCAGCAGGCCGGCCGCGGCGTAGCTGAGAATTCGCCCCAGGTTGTAGGCCAGCAATAGTCGAAAGCGTCGGCTGCGTTGTTCCTTGGGGATCGCCAGGGTCAACGCGCCCATCAATCCGCCGCACATGCCCAGACAATGCCCGCCACCGAGCAGGCCGAGGATCAGCGCAGACACCAGCAGTGGCACCAACTCAAGCATGGGGCGGCGCCTTGTCGTCCGGTTTGGCCGGATGGCCGCTGGCCTCGTCGACCGCTGCCTTGTGGTTCGGGTCCTGATCGTCGAACAGGATGCTGTGGGCCGGGCCATCGAGGTCGTCGTACTGACCGCTGTCGACTGCCCAGAAGAAGATATAGATAGCGATGGCCACGATCAGCAGCGCGGCCGGGATCATCACGTAGAGAGCTGGCATCTGGACTCCATGCCCGCGCGGTTCAGGCCGGCAGCGGGCGGGTTTCTGGCGTGGTGCTGACGGCCGGCGCGCTCGGCAAGCGAGTCAGGCGCAGGGCATTCAACACCACGGTCAACGAACTGATCGACATGCCGACCGCAGCCCATACCGGAGTGATCCAGCCGAGGGCGGCGAACGGCAACATAAGGCCATTGTACAGCGCCGCCCACAGCAAGTTCTCGATGATGACCCGACGGGTGCGACGGGCCAGGCTGAAGGCTTGCACCAGCGCGTCGAGACGGTTCGACAGCAGCACCGCGTCGGCACTGGTTTTCGCCAGATCGGTGGCCGAACCCATCGCCACGCTGATGTCGGCGGCGGCCAGCACCGGTACATCGTTGACCCCGTCACCGAGCATCAACACCTTGCGACCTTCCTTGTGCAGCTGTTGCAGCACCTGCAGTTTATCATCCGGACGCAAACCGCCACGGGCCTCGTCGATGCCCAGTTCGGCAGCGACGCTGGCGACCATCGGCGAGCTGTCGCCGGACAGCAGCAGCGTGCGCCAGCCACGAGCCTTGCACGCTGCGAGCAGGGCGGGCGCGTCGGCGCGCAAACGGTCATCGAGTACGAACCACGCCAGCGGCCCTTGACTGTCGCCGAGCAACAGCCATTGGCCGGGCTCATCGGGCATTACTGGCGTTTGAGCGCCGCTGAGGTCACAGACAAACCTTGGCTGGCCAATGCGCAGGCGTTGTGCGCCGACCAACCCCTCAAGGCCCAGGCCCGGCGTGCTGTGAACTTCTTCGGCGGCCAGCGGTGCACGGCCAAAAGCCCGGGCAATCGGGTGCTCGGAGCGGTTTTCCAACGCGGCGGCGAGGCTCAGGCATTGATCGCTGGTCAGCGCCCCAAGCGGCCGGATCGAACGCAAGGCCAGGCGGCCTTCGGTGAGAGTGCCGGTCTTGTCGAAAATCACCGTGTCGATCTGGTTCAGGCCTTCCAGTACATGGCCGCGTGTCAACAAAAGACCGAGCTGGTGCAACGTGCCGGTGGCGGCGGTGAGGGCGGTTGGCGTGGCCAGCGACAAGGCGCACGGGCACGTCGCAACCAGCATCGCCAGGACAATCCAGAAGGCTCGCGAAGAATCCAGCTCCCACCACAGCAGGCCGATGGCGGCCACCGCGATAAGTGACAACAGCAAAAACCATTGGGCGGCGCGGTCGGCGATTTCCGCCAGTCGTGGCTTTTCGGCCTGGGCGCGATCCAGCAGGCGGACGATGGCCGACAGTCGGGTGTCCTGACCCAGCGCCAGGACTTCTACGGTCAGCGCACCTTCAACGTTCAAGGTGCCGGCGGTGACGGCATCGCCTGGGGTCCGTGGCTGTGGCAGGTATTCGCCGGTCAGCAGGGATTCGTCGATGCTCGACTGACCGTCGAGGATTTTTCCATCGGCCGGCAGAATTGCTCCGGGATGCACCAGCACCTGATCGCCCACGCGCAACTCACTGAGCAGAATCCGTTCGCTCTGACCGTCAGCGCTCAGCCGCAGGCAGGAGGCAGGCAACAGATTGACCAGCTGTGCGGTCGCGGCGGCGGTGCGTTCCCGGGCGCGGCGTTCCAGATAACGTCCGGCCAGCAGGAATAGCGCGAACATTCCCACCGCATCGAAATACAGCTCGCCCACCCCGGTGATCGAGGTCCAGATCCCGGCAATATAGGCGCTGCCGATCGCCAGCGACACTGAAACGTCCATGGTCAGGTGACGGGTGCGCAGATCGCGCATCGCGCCCTTGAAGAACGGCGCGCAGCTGTAGAACACGATCGGTGTGGTCAGAAACAGCGCGACCCAGCGCAGGATAGTGTGCAGTTCGGGGCTGAGGTCGATGTTGAATTCCGGCCAGGTGGCCATGGTCGCCATCATCGCCTGGAACCACAGCAGCCCGGCGACACCGAGTTGACGTAGGGCCAGGCGGTTTTCGCTGGCCAGTTGTTCGCTGGCGCGGTCGGCCTGATAAGGGTGGGCGGCGTAGCCGATGTGGCGCAATTCGCTGAGCACTTGGCTTAATGGCAATTGCGCGTCGGCCCAGCGTACATGCAGGCGATGGTTGGACAGATTCAGGCGTGCTTCGGCCACTGCTGGCAATGCGCGCAGGTGTTTCTCGATCAGCCAGCCGCAGGCGGCGCAACTGATGCCTTCCATCAACAGCGTGGTTTCGGCGAGTTCGCCGTCGTGGCGGACAAAGGGTTGCTGCACGTCGGCGCGATCGTAGAGCTCCAGCTCATCCACCAACTGTACCGGCAAGGCTTCGGGGTTGGCCGAGGCTTCGCTGCGATGCTGGTAATAGCTTTCCAGCCCACCGGCCACAATGGCCTCGGCCACTGCCTGGCAACCCGGGCAGCAGAACTCGCGAGTATCCCCGAGGACGGCGGCCGTGAAGCGGCTGCCGGCCGGGACGGGCAGGGCGCAGTGGTAGCAGGGGGTTGGAGTACTCATGAGCTGGAATCTATATCGTCCGGGAGGGCCTTATCGCGAGCAGGCTCGCTCCCACATTTGATCGATGTCATGTACAAAATTCATGTACACCGCAGATCCACTGTGGGAGCGAGCCAGCTCGCGATGCGCGAAGCGCGACTTTATTTTTTCAGGTCTTCCGCACCCTGCAGCGGCTCATCGCCCAGCAGCAGGTCCTTGGCATGGCTGACCTGTTCTTCTTCGAACATGCGCCAGATCTTGTCATCCTGCACGCCCAGCAATTCGACGAAGCGACGACCTTCAATCTTGTCGCTCAACTGGCCGATGTAGCGGCCCTGTTCGGTTTCGCTGCGGGCCAGGGTGATCTTGCGATCTTTCTCCGGCTGGGTTGGCGAAATCAGGTTCAGCTCAAGGGTTTTCGGCTGGCTGTTGCCGCTCAGGCGCAGATCGACTTCGCCGGTCACGTCATCCAGATGCACGCTGGCACGCAGTTGCAGGGTCTGGGCCAGCAGTTCGCGGTCCAACGAACGGTTAATGCCCTTGCCGGCCTCGTAATAGTTGTCGTTGACCAGGTTGTCCGGGTTGTTCACCGCGATGGTCACCATCGACAGGGTCAAGGTCACTGAGCAGGCCAGGATGGCGATGATGATCCACGGCCAAAGGTGCTTGTACCAGGGACTTGCGGCAGTTGCTGCGGACATGATCACTTCTCTCAACGAATTTGTGGGCCGATGAATCGGCTCTTGGCTTCAACGTGGATGTTGGCATCATCGGCATCCTTGAGGATGAATTTCACCTCGTTGGTGCTCGACGGCAGTTGTTCCGGTGCGCTGGACAGTTCAACCGGCTGACTGAAAATCTCCCCGGCGGCGACTTTGATCTCGCGCTTGCCTTGCAGCTTGAGATCCGGCAGGCCGGTGGCTTCCAGCACGTACGTGTGGTCGCGCTGGTCCTTGTTCATGATCTTCAGGCTGTAGACGTTTTCGATCCGGCCTTCGGCGTTCTCGCGGTACAACACGCGGTCTTTGCTGACGTCGAAACCGACCAGCGAACGCATGAAGAACGCGGTCATCAGCAGCGCGATCATCGCCAGCAGCACCGTGGCATAGCCGATCAGGCGCGGACGCAGTTTATTGGTTTTTTGCCCCGACAGGTTGTGCTCGGTGGTGTAGCTGATCAGGCCGCGCGGGTAATCCATCTTGTCCATGATGCTATCGCAGGCGTCGATACACGCCGCGCAGCCGATGCATTCAACTTGAAGGCCGTCGCGAATGTCGATGCCGGTGGGGCAGACCTGGACGCACATGGTGCAATCGATGCAATCGCCCAGGCCCTGAGCCTTGTAGTCGATGCCTTTCTTGCGCGGACCACGGCTTTCGCCACGGCGCGGGTCGTAAGAGACGATCAGCGTGTCCTTGTCGAACATCACGCTCTGGAAGCGGGCGTACGGGCACATGTAAATGCACACCTGCTCGCGTAACCAACCAGCGTTGCCGTAGGTGGCGAGGGTGAAGAAGCCGACCCAGAAATACGACCAGCCATCGGCCTGGCCGGTGAAAAAATCGATCACCAGTTCGCGAATCGGCGAGAAGTAACCGACGAAGGTCATGCCGGTCACGAAACCGATCAACAGCCACATCGTGTGCTTGCTGAGTTTACGCAAGAACTTGTTGGCGCCCATCGGCGCCTTGTCGAGCTTGATGCGCTGGTTACGGTCGCCTTCGGTGACTTTTTCGCACCACATGAAGATCCAGGTCCAGACGCTTTGCGGGCAGGTGTAGCCGCACCAGACACGACCGGCATACACGGTGATGAAGAACAGGCCGAAGGCACTGACGATCAAAATACCCGAGAGCAGGATGAAGTCCTGAGGCCAGAAGGTCGCGCCAAAAATGAAGAATTTACGCTCCGGCAGGTTCCACCAGACGGCCTGATGGCCGCCCCAGCTCAGCCACACCGTGCCGAAATACAGTAGAAACAGCCCGGCACCGCCGATCATCCGCAGATTGCGGAACAGGCCGGTGAAGGCGCGGGTGTAGATCTTTTCTCGAGAGGCGTAGAGGTCGACGCTGTTGTTCGCGTTTTTGGCAGGCGGAGTGACGTCGTGTACCGGAATCTGATTGCTCATCATTGCATCCCACGGCAGTGGAAAAATGCCTCGGTCAGTACATGCCGACCGCGGTCAAAAAGAGTTGTTGCAGTGGCGCAATGATACGCCTGTAGCTCTAGTCCAAGGGTGCGACCTTTGGTCGCGTTGGGGGAAATCAAATGATGGTGTAATGACTTGAATCAATTGACTTGTGAATTATGGACGGTTTTGCAGGCGCAGCGAACTCATTCGACCCATGGATTGATCAGTGCCACACCGCTGGATTGAAAATCGCTGATGTTTCGGGTGACCACCGTAAGGCCATGAACCAGTGCAGTTGCTGCGATCAGGGCGTCGCTTTCATTGGCACAATCCGGAACATGCAAGCTGGCACAGCGCAGTGCCACGGCAGCATCGACCGGCAAGATTCTGGCATCGAAGGCCGGTATCACATGGCGCTTCAGCCAGGTGCGCAATACCTTTCCCTGAACGGGGTCACGACGCTCCATTCGAAGAACCCCTGTCTCCAGTTCCTTCAAAGTAATGGCCGAAATAAACAGGCGTGGTGCAATAACACTTTTGGCCCAGGCGACGACATTCGCGTCAGCCTGAGGTTTGCGCAGTTCAGAAATCACGTTGGTGTCGAGTAGAAACATCAGGACAGATCCACGGGTCGATGAGTGATGACGGCACGCTCGGTTTCAAATTCGATGTCTGCCGCTTCTGGCATCACCAACAGGTCGACGATGTTGGCGTTTATGCCGGTCAGTTTTTGGTACTCCTCAATGCTTAGCAGTACGTGAGCAGGCTTGCCACGGTCGGTGATGATAACCGGCCCATGACGGGTGGCTTTTTTGGCACTACTTGTGTCCTGGTTGAATTCACGACTGGAAATGGTGGTGATGGCCATCATGCGTAGGCTCCTGCAAAAGCATCGATGTAGGAACGTTACTACTTGACTGTGGGGCTCGCAACCTTGTTGGGGGACCGTCGGTCGCAGCGGTGCATCTGGCTATCTCCGATAGCGCACTAATGAGCTCGCGGGAAACATCAACTATTGATATTGAAGCGATAGACATTTGTTTTGATTTCTAAGTTGTCATAACTTGCTCGGGCAAGACGGTGTGTCTTGTATCTAACTTCAATAGAGATGGATTTCTATGCTTCTTGATAAGAAAGTCAATGCGCTATTAGGCGCTTTGTTATGTGTCGCTACGTTTGGTGCGCATTCGGCAGATAATAACCTGCCCCGGCATTTAGTGTTTACCTCGGATCCTCAGTATCCATGGACTGAAAGTTCCGACCATGGGTGGGATGAAACAACCTCGGAGAAGGAACAGCGTTCAAAGTGGCTGATTGAGACCCAATATTCCGATGTCGCCAGCTTCAGGCGTAATCATTCTGTTGACCCGGCACACATTCCGGTCATGGTAAACGGCGATATGACCGCTTTCGGGCACGGCTACCAGCGCGACATGACCCGGTCGATACTGGATAAGCAACTGGGGGGTGTTTATGACTATGGCCTGGGGAATCATGATTATGAAAACAACGTCGATGATTGTTTTTTGAATAACTGTGCGGCCGGTAGTATTGTTGATTTCAAGAATCGTTACTTGGGTAAGTTGGCGGCGTTGGATATGCGAGTATCGGATGAAGGTGCTGTCAAAAAAGGTATTTTCGGTAGCCTTGCTTATTCCAAGGACTTTGGTGATGTACATATTGTTCAATTACATAATGAGCCCACCTATACCGCCGGGTTTACCGCCTGGGATTGGGGAGTGCCCACGGGTTACCAAATTTCCGAGTCTCTGGATTGGCTGGAGGAAGATCTGAAACGCGCACGTGAGAGCGCAAAGATCATTCTTCTGAATATGCACAAGCCGGATCGCTGGAAGGGCAGTACCGAACAGATTGCCCGGTTCAAGGCCATAATCGAGCGATACAAGGTAACGGCGGTGTTTGCCGGGCATTTGCATACCGAAGCCGGGAGTTACTACGGATGGAACAAACGGGATTACTTCGGGGATGTGCCGGTATTCTTGAGCGGTGGGGCGTCGAACCAGACCTACCTGATCGCCGATATGTCCGCGGATCGCAAAACGTTGAAGGTGTTTCAGGTCAACCAGAATAACTGGCCAAGCCGCAAAGAAATCCAGACGGTTGAGGTTCGATAATCTGCGATTATCCAGTTGAAACGAAAACGGCCCCGTCATCTGACGGGGCCGTTTTTTGTTGCGTCAAGCGCTTGCCTTACTGGGCGTCTGCTTGCGGTGCTTTTTCACCGTGAGAGAGGCTGTAGACGTAAGCGGCCAGCAGGTGAACCTTGTCGTTGCCTTGCAGCTGTTCTTGCGCAGGCATCTGACCCTGACGACCGTAACGGATGGTCTGCTGCAGTTGAGCGAAGCTCGAACCGTAGATGAAGCCGGTCGGGTGGGTCAGGTCAGGGGCGCCCATTGCTGGCGTGCCTTTACCTTGCGGGCCATGGCACGCCACGCAGTTGGCGGCGAACAGTTTCTGGCCGGCAACCGGATCGGCCTTGGTGCCTTCCGGCAGCTTGCGGCCATCGAGGTTGGTCAGCACGAACGCGGCAACGTCTGCAACGCCTTGCTCGCCGATCACTTCAGCCCAAGCCGGCATCACAGCGTGACGACCGCCCATGATGGTGGTCTTGATGGTTTCTGCTTCACCGCCCCAGCGCCAGTCGGCGTCGGTCAGGTTAGGGAAGCCATAGGCACCTTTGGCGTCGGAACCGTGGCAGACCGAGCAGTTGGAGGCGAACAGGCGGCCACCCATCTTCAGGGCTTGCGGGTCTTTGGCGACTTCTTCGATCGGCATGGAAGCGAATTTTGCGAAGATCGGGCCGAACTTGGCGTCCGACCTGAGCATTTCCTTTTCCCATTCGTGAACGCCGGTCCAGCCGGTCTGGCCGTTGGCGAACGCGGTCTTATTCTCGTTATCGAGGTAGTTGTAACCCGGCAACAGGCCTTTCCAGTTACCCAGGCCCGGGTACAGCACCAGGTAGCCGAGGGCGAAGATGATGGTGCCCACGAACAGCATGAACCACCATTTCGGCAGCGGGTTGTCATACTCCTCGATCCCGTCGAAGGAGTGGCCGACCGTTTCATCGGTGGATTCGCTGCGCTGGCCCTTGCGGGTGGACAGCAGCAGCCAGGTCAGGGCGAAGATGGTGCCGAGACTGAGGACTGTGACGTACAGACTCCAGAACGTAGTCATTCTTTGTTACTCCTAGAAGCTTGCTCGACGTGCTTGATGGCTTCGGGATCATCCGCGAAAGGCAGCAAGGTCGCGTCTTCAAACTCCGACTTGCGCTTGGGGCTGAACACCCACAGCGCCAGACCGATGAAGGCCACCATCACAACAACGGTGCCCAGGCCACGAATCATCCCGATATCCATCTAAATCACCGTTTGCTTTTGATGATGGTGCCCAGGCCTTGCAGATAGGCCACCAGCGCGTCCATTTCGGTTTTGCCCTTCACAGCATCCTTGGCACCGGCGATGTCTTCGTCGGTGTAAGGGACGCCGAGCGTGCGCAAGACTTCCATTTTCTTGGCGGTGTCTTTGCCGTCGAGCTTGTTTTCCACGAGGAACGGGTAAGCCGGCATTTTCGACTCAGGCACTACGTTGCGCGGGTTGTACAAGTGCGCACGCTGCCAGTCATCGGAGTAACGACCGCCGACACGGGCCAGGTCCGGACCGGTACGCTTGGAACCCCACAGGAACGGGTGGTCCCAAACGCTTTCACCGGCGACCGAGTAGTGGCCGTAACGTTCGGTTTCAGCACGGAACGGGCGGATCATCTGCGAGTGGCAGCCGACACAACCGTTGGCGATGTACACGTCGCGGCCTTCCAGCTCAAGGGCGGTGCGAGGCTTCATGCCCTCGACCGGCTTGTTGGTGACGTCCTGGAAAAACAGCGGAACGATTTGAGTCAGGCCGCCGATGCTGACGGCGATAACCATGAAGAAGGCCAGCAGGCCAATGTTCTTCTCGACTGCTTCATGCTTCATCAGTGAGCTCCAACTACAGCAATCTGTTCAGCAGCTTTGGCTTCAGCCGGGTTCGAGGCACGTACGGTACGCCATACGTTGTAGGCCATGAACAGCATGCCGCTGGCAAAGAACGCACCGCCCAAGGCGCGAACAATGAAACCTGGATGGCTGGCTTGCAGCGCTTCAACGAACGAGTAGGTGAGGGTGCCGTCGTCGTTGATTGCACGCCACATCAGACCCTGGGTGATGCCGTTGACCCACATCGAAGCGATGTACAGAACGGTACCGATGGTCGCGAGCCAGAAGTGCGTGTTGATCAGGCCGATGCTGTGCATCTGCGTACGACCGAACAGTTTCGGGATCATGTGGTAGATCGCGCCGATCGAAATCATCGCTACCCAGCCCAAAGCGCCGGCGTGTACGTGGCCGATGGTCCAGTCGGTGTAGTGCGACAGCGAGTTGACGGTCTTGATGGCCATCATCGGGCCTTCGAAGGTCGACATGCCGTAGAACGCCAGCGATACCACGAGGAAACGCAGGATCGGGTCGGTGCGCAGCTTATGCCAGGCGCCCGACAGGGTCATCATGCCGTTGATCATGCCGCCCCAGCTTGGGGCCAGGAGGATGATCGACATCGCCATGCCCAGGGACTGAGCCCAGTCCGGCAATGCGGTGTAGTGCAGGTGGTGCGGACCGGCCCAGATGTACAGGGTGATCAACGCCCAGAAGTGCACGATCGACAGACGATAGGAGTAGATCGGACGCTCGGCCTGCTTCGGAACGAAGTAGTACATCATCCCCAGGAAGCCGGTGGTCAGGAAGAAACCTACCGCGTTGTGGCCGTACCACCACTGGATCATCGCATCAGTCGCACCCGAATAAGCCGAGTAGGACTTGAAGAAGCTGACCGGCAGGGACGCGTGGTTGACGATGTGCAGCATCGCGGTCACGACGATGAAGGCACCGTAGAACCAGTTACCGACATAGATGTGCTTGGTCTTGCGCTTGACGATGGTGCCGAAGAACACCAGACCGTAGGTGACCCAGACAATGGCCAGCAGAATAGCCAGAGGCCATTCCAGTTCCGCGTATTCCTTGGTGGTAGTGAAACCCATCGGCAAGGTAACGATCGCGCCGACGATCACCGCTTGCCAACCCCAGAAGGTGAAGGCCGCGAGGCTGTCGGAAATCAGTCGCGTTTGGCAGGTTCGCTGCACGACGTAATAGGAAGTGGCAAACAGCGCACAACCACCGAAGGCGAAAATCACCAGGTTGGTGTGCAGCGGGCGCAGGCGTCCAAAGCTCGTCCATGCCAGACCGAAGTTCAACTCCGGCCAGACCAGTTGCGAGGCGATGAAGACACCGAGCCCCATGCCAAGGATCCCCCAGACCACCGTCATGATGGCGAACTGGCGGACTACCTTATAGTTATAAGCAGTCGGACTGATTGCTGTGCTCATTCTAAGGTTCCACGGTTTGGGTGTTTTATTAGGAGTAAAAATCGGCCGCAAGTATGTAGAAAGCGGGGGGTCATTGCAACGCGCCATGACGTGGGTCAATGCTTTCAAAAGCTGATTCTGCGGCCTTTCCATGCGCTGCGTAAGGACAAAATTGCCCTCGGACAAAATGTCGCAACGGATGAAAGAGGCGAGGGGTTCAGGTCAGTTGTAACGGGGTATGTTCAAACACGACGATCGGGTAACAGAGGGCAACGGGGACGATAGCCGGTGTCTACCAGCCTTTGCGGCCTGTCATCGAGCAAATTCGTCGAACACATCGGGTTGAATCGACCTGGAACCGGCGCTGGCCAGTCCGCATCGCTGGGAAGCTTAGACCTGAATCCGGCGAACCGAAAGGAAGACCAAGGGAGGGTGCGACAATGCGTCGCAAAGGGGCAGGGAACTGCCGCATCCGGGTGAATGCGGCGTTGCGCGGACGAGATTTATTCGCTTTTGCCTTCAGCCTGTAAACGCTCGGTGCTCAGGCCTTGAGACAGGCTGTACACGTAAGCGGCCAGCAATTGCACCTTGTCGTTGCCGAGCAGTTCGTTCTGCGCCGGCATATGGCCCTGGCGGCCATGACGAATGGTTTGTTGCAGTTGCGCCAGGCTTGTACCGTAGATAAATCCGGCCGGTTGCGTCAGCTTCGGCGCTCCCATGGCTTCAGTGCCCTGGCCGTTTGCCCCATGACAGGCTACGCAGGTGGTGCTGAACGCTTGCTGTCCAGCGCGCAGATCGGCTGTGCTGCCTTCCGGCAAGGGTAGGCCGGCCAGTTCATGACGCACGTAAGCGGCGACGTTCCTCACGCCGGCGTCGCCGAGGATTTCTCCCCAGGCCGGCATCGAGGCCATGCGACCGCCCATGATTGTCGTTTTGATCATTTCGGCATCGCCGCCCCAGCGCCAGTTGCTGTCGGCCAGGTTAGGGAAGCCGAACGCGCCCTTGGCATCCGAGCCGTGGCACACCGAGCAATTGGACGCAAACAGGCGACCGCCCATTTTCAGTGCTAGCGGGTCCTTGGCTACTTCTTCGATGGGCATGGCAGCAAATTTGGCGAAGATCGGCCCGAACTTCGCGTCAGCCTTGTTCATCTCCTTTTCCCATTCGTGGACACCGGTCCAGCCGTCCTCATAACCGGGCAATATGCCTTTCCAGTTGCCCAGGCCCGGGTAAAGCACCAGATAACCGACGGCAAACACCAACGTGCCGGCGAACAGCATGAACCACCACTGCGGCAGCGGGTTGTCGTACTCCTCGATGCCGTCGAAGCTGTGGCCCATGGTCTGGTCGGTGCTGCCCTTGGTTTCCCCTCGGCGCGTACCGATCAGCAGCCAGGTCAGGCCGATCAGGCTGCCGATGGTCAGTACGCAGATCCACGTACTCCAGAAGGTGGTCATGGCCGGATACTCCTAGTGGCGGATTCTTGTTGGGTGCTGTTTTCGGGTTGCGGTTCGTCGGCGAACGGCAGCAGGCGCGTTTCGGCGAATTCCGGATTGCGCTTGCTGTTGAACACCCACAGCGTCAGGCCAACGAAGGCCACGAACACCACGACCGTGCCCAGGCCGCGGATCATTCCACTGCTCATCTCGCTGATTATTTCAAAGGGCATGGCCATGGCTCACCTCTTGCTCTTGATGGCAGTGCCGAGCACTTGCAGGTAGGCGACCAGCGCGTCCATTTCGGTTTTGCCCTGGAGCGAGGCAACGCTGCCGGCGATGTCGTCGTCGGTGTACGGCACGCCGAGGGTGCGCATGGCGCGGATCTTGGTTTCGGTGTGGCTGCTATCGACCTTGTTGTCGACCAGCCACGGGTAGGCCGGCATTTTCGACTCAGGCACTACGTTGCGCGGGTTGTAC
Source organism: Pseudomonas farris (assembly GCF_019145235.1). Lineage (GTDB taxonomy): Bacteria > Pseudomonadota > Gammaproteobacteria > Pseudomonadales > Pseudomonadaceae > Aquipseudomonas > Aquipseudomonas farris. Next base: position 73,967 of record NZ_JAHSTV010000013.1, read on the forward strand.
AAGTGCGCGCGGTGCCAGTCTTCGGAGTAGCGACCGCCGACGCGCGCCAGGTCCGGTCCGGTCCGTTTCGAACCCCAGAGGAACGGATGATCCCAGACACTTTCCCCTGCCACCGAGTAGTGGCCATAGCGCTCGGTTTCGGCGCGGAACGGGCGGATCATCTGCGAATGGCAACCGACGCAGCCTTCGCGGATGTAGATGTCGCGACCTTCCAGTTGCAGCGCGGTGTAGGGCTTCATGCCTTCCACCGGTTTATTGGTCACGTCCTGAAAGAACAGCGGGACGATCTGGGTCAGGCCGCCAATGCTCACGGCAAGCACCATCAGCAACATCAGCAGGCCGACGTTTTTCTCGATTGTTTCGTGTTTCATGGCGGACTCCTCAGGCTATCTGCGCGGCAGCGGCGGCTTCGGCAGGCTGCGAGGCCCGCACGGTGCGCCAGGTGTTGTAAGCCATCAGGAACATGCCACTGAGGAAGATCGCGCCGCCTACCAGTCGCACGACGAAGCCTGGGTGGCTGGCCACCAGGGTTTCGACGAAGGAATAGGTCAGCGTGCCGTCCTCGTTGACGGCGCGCCACATCAGGCCCTGGGCGATGCCGTTGACCCACATCGACGCGATGTACAGCACGGTGCCGATGGTCGCGAGCCAGAAGTGCGCGTTGATCAGGCCGATGCTGTGCATCTGCGTGCGGCCGAAGATTTTCGGAATCATGTGGTACAGCGCACCAATGGAAATCATCGCCACCCAGCCGAGCGCGCCGGCGTGAACGTGGCCAATGGTCCAGTCGGTGTAGTGAGAGAGGGCGTTGACCGTCTTGATCGCCATCATCGGCCCTTCGAAGGTCGACATGCCGTAGAACGCCAGCGACACCACGAGGAAGCGCAGGATGGGGTCGCTGCGCAACTTATGCCAGGCGCCCGAGAGCGTCATCATCCCGTTGATCATCCCGCCCCAGCTTGGCGCCAGCAGGATCAGCGACATCACCATGCCCAACGACTGCGCCCAGTCCGGCAGCGCGGTGTAGTGCAAGTGGTGCGGGCCGGCCCAGATGTACAGGGTGATCAGCGCCCAGAAGTGCACGATGGACAGGCGATAGGAATACACCGGGCGCTCGGCCTGTTTCGGCACGAAGTAGTACATCATCCCGAGGAAGCCGGCGGTGAGGAAAAAGCCTACGGCGTTGTGTCCATACCACCACTGCACCATGGCATCGGTCGCACCGGCGTACACCGAGTAGGACTTGGTGAAACTCACCGGCAGCTCAAGGTTGTTGACGATGTGCAGGATCGCCACGGTGATGATGAATGCACCGAAGAACCAGTTGCCAACATAGATGTGTTTGGTCTTGCGTTGCATGATCGTGCCGAAGAACACGACGGCATAGGCCACCCAGACGATGGTGATCAGAATGTCGATCGGCCATTCCAGCTCGGCGTATTCCTTGGAGCTGGTGTAACCCAGTGGCAGGCTGATGGCCGCCAGCAGGATCACAAGCTGCCAGCCCCAGAAGCAGAACGCCGCAATTGCGGGAGCAAACAAACGGGTCTGGCAAGTACGTTGCACCGAATAGAAAGAACTGGCGAACAAGGCACAACCGCCGAAGGCAAAGATCACCGCGTTAGTGTGCAGCGGGCGCAGACGGCCGAAGCTGGTCCACGGCAGGTTGAAGTTGAGTTCAGGCCAGACCAATTGGGCGGCGAGAAAAACCCCGAGCCCCATGCCGACGATGCCCCACACCACCGTCATAATGGCGAATTGGCGGACCACCTTGTAGTTGTAGGCGGTACTGATAGAAGTGTTCATGGTTCCCCATCCACGGTTCAGCCGAAGTGAGGGCCTGTCTTTGCGAGTAAGCCGCATGGCAGACGCTCCCTTCGCCTGGAGTTATAGGCAGACTAAAAGCGAGGCAAGCATGGACAAAGAGCACAAGGCCAGTATTGACGGGGATCAATGGGCGCAGTGTGTGCGGGATCATGGATGGTTGTGGAATGCCGCCACAGCGCCGGCCTCGGCAACGCTGATTCTCGCCCACGGTGCCGGTGCGCCGATGGACAGTGGCTGGATGAGCGACATGGCTGCGCGCCTTGCTGCGCATGGGGTCAACGTGCTGCGTTTCGAGTTTCCTTACATGGCGCAACGGCGTATCGATGGCGGTAAACGTCCCCCGAACCCAGCACCCAAATTGCAGGAATGCTGGCGTGAGGTGTATGCCGTGGTGCGACGCCATGTCGCTGGGCGCCTGGCCATCGGTGGCAAGTCCATGGGCGGGCGGATGGCGAGTTTGTTGGCCGATGAGTTGGGCGCGGATGCGCTGGTGTGCCTGGGATATCCGTTTTATGCGGTGGGCAAACCGGAGAAGCCGCGGGTCGAGCATTTGGCGGCGCTGAAGACCCGGACGTTGATCGTGCAGGGTGAACGGGATGCGTTGGGTAGTCGGGCGGCCGTCGAGGCTTACACGTTGGCGCCGAGTATCGAGGTGTTCTGGCTGGAGGCGGCGGACCATGACTTGAAGCCATTGAAGGCTTCGGGGTTTACGCATGAACAGCATTTGGCGGCTGCGGCGGGGAAGGTGTCCGAGTTTCTCCAGTGAGATTTGCAGTGGTCGTCAGGGCCTCTTCGCGAGCAAGCCCGCTCCCACATTTGATCGTAGGCGTACGCAAATGCCGTGAACGACTGAGATCCACTGTGGGAGCGGGCTTGCTCGCGAAAGCGGTCTACCGGACAACATCACTTTCTACTTGGCAATAAAAAAAACCGGAGGTTTTCCCGTCCGGGTTTTTGTCTTTCCAATCAATCAGCGATTAAACCGCTCCACCAACGAATACTGGGTATTCGCGGTCTTGGTCAGTTCTTCGCTCAACAGCGCCGAGTGCTGTGCCTGTTCCGAGGTCTGGTCAGCCAGTTGTGAGATGTTGCTGATGTTGCGGCTGATTTCTTCGGCCACTGCGCTTTGCTCTTCGGTGGCGGCAGCGATCTGGGTGGTCATGTCGGTGATGTTGGCCACCGCTTCGCTGATGCCCACCAGCGCCTGATCCGCTTCCAGTACCCGCGCCACACCTTCTTCGGCCTGGCGATGCCCGGCTTCCATGGTTTGCACTGCGGTGCTGGCGGTTTGCTGCAGCTTGGCGATCAGGGCGTGAATCTGCCCGGTGGATTCGCTGGTACGTTGCGCCAGTTGGCGAACTTCGTCGGCTACTACCGCAAACCCGCGACCCATCTCACCAGCACGGGCCGCTTCGATAGCCGCGTTCAACGCCAGCAGGTTGGTCTGGTCGGCAATGCCCTTGATCACATCGACCACGCCGCCGATTTCGTCGCTGTCCTTGGCCAGTTGCGTCACGGTCAGGCCGGTTTCACCGACTACAACCGACAGGCGCTGAATGGCTTCGCGGGTTTCCCCGGCGATGTCGCGACCACGACCGGTCAGGCGATTGGCTTCCTGAGTGGCATCGGCGGTGCGCTGCACGTGGCTGGCGACTTCCTGAGTGGTGGCCGCCATCTGATTCACAGCGGTCGCCACTTGCTCGGTTTCGACGCGTTGACGTTCCAGGCCAGTGGAGCTGTTGTGGGCCAGGGTGTCGGACTGTTTCGCTTGTTCGGTCAGATGTTCGGCAGTGTCCTGCAAACGGGTCAGGCAGGTTTTCAGGCGTGCTTCCTAGCTGAGGATCGACATCTCCAGGCGTGCCTGGGCGCCACGACTGTCGGTGTACATCTGCGCGATCAGCGGGTCGGACGTGGTCTGTTCGGCCAGGCGCAGCAAACGCTTGATACCGCGCTGTTGCCAGCTCAAGCCCATCAAGCCCAACGGCACCGAAAGGCCCGCGGCTAGGGCGAAGCCCCATTGGGACGTCAGGGTGGCGCCGATCATGAAGCTCAACTGGCTGACCAGAATGAATGGCAGCCAGTCCTGAAGCACCGGCAGCCATTTATCTGTAGAGGGAATTGCAGACTTGCCCTGGTTGATGCGTTGGTAGAGCGCTTCGGCACGGCGGATTTGTTCGGCGGTGGGTTTGACCCGCACTGACTCGTAACCGATCACCTGATTGCCGTCGAACACCGGTGTGACATAGGCGTTAACCCAGTAGTGGTCACCGGTCTTACAGCGATTCTTGACAATGCCCATCCATGGCAAGCCTTGTTTCAATGTGCCCCACATATGCGCGAACACCGCAGCCGGGACGTCGGGGTGACGGACCAGGTTATGCGGCGCACGGAGCAGTTCCTCACGAGAAAACCCGCTGATTTCGACGAAAGCATCGTTGCAGTAGGTGATCACGCCTTTGGCATCGGTGGTGGAAATCAACCGTTGCTGAGCCGGGAAGGTCCGTTCGCGTTGTGTAATAGGCTGGTTGTTACGCATGGCTTTTTCAATCCGCAAGGCTTTGAGAGGTTGTCGGCAATGTCAGGCATTTATTGAAATGTTTTTTTCAATAATCAGTGACGTGTCGCAAAACGACCGTTGCGTCAGCCAGCGAGCATCGGATAAGTGAACAGCCCGAAATGCAGCAGATTCAAACCAAAGTGGGTGGCGATGGCCGCGCCCAATCCGCCGAAACGGTAGGCCAGGCCATAACCGACCCCCGCGAGGCCCGCCAACAACACCCATTGCCAGCCAGCGCCCAGATGAACGAGGCCGAACAGCATTGAGGCGAGCAACAACGCGAGATTTTCGCCATAAGGCAGGTGTTTGAACTGCCGGCTCAGGCCACCCTGGATGTAACCGCGAAACAATGCTTCTTCCACCAGCGTCACCAGCAACAAATTGTTCAGCACCCACAACCAGGCTTGATCCGGCCACTTCGGTGCCCAACTGATCACGCCCAGCAACAGTGCGCCACCCAAGGCCAGCACGGCGCTTACGGTCAGGGCGAGGGCGGTGGCATAAACGGACAGCTTCAACGAACGCCGGCCGACAATCCATGGACAAACCAGCAACAGCCAGAAACCGATTAGCGGTTTGTCCTGATTCAGGTACATGGCGAACGGCACAGCATCATCGGTGAAACGCTGGGGGGCGATGACGCGACCGTTGTAGAAGCCGGGAAGCCAGTGCATTGCCAGCGCCACCGCCAGGAAGATGAACAAACCGTGGCCGAGGTAGCGGCCAATGAGAATCTGTTGTTGGCGAACGGCGAAACCGGCAAACAGCAGCAGCGCGAAGGAGATAGCGGCGAGCCAGCCGAGATGACCGTAGATCAAAGCCAGGCCGTAGCCAATGGAGAGAAGTGCCAGATAGGTCCATGGCAGAGCGATCATGTTGAGTCCTTGTTTCAGAGATTCTGCAATGTGCCTCGGTCCCCCTGTGGGAGCGGGCTTGCTCGCGAAGAGGCCATCACATCCAACATCAATGTTGACTGCTACACCGCTTTCGCGAGCAAGCCCGCTCCCACAAGGGATCTCGGCCGGACACAAAAAGGGTGAACGACGGGGCGATTATAGAGACGCACACCGCGTAAACAAAAACACCGCCCGAAGGCGGTGTCGTTGTCAGCAGGCTGTTACGAGGCAATCAATTGCCGCAACACGTAATGCAAAATCCCTCCGGCCTTGAAGTACTCCACTTCATTGAGGGTATCGATCCGGCACAACACCTCGATCTTTTCCTTGCTGCCGTCTTCGCGGGTGATGACCAGTGTCAGGTTCATGCGCGGAGTCAGTTCGACGCCCGTCAAGCCAAGAATGTCCACGGTTTCCTTGCCGGTGAGGTTCAGGCTTTTGCGGTTCTGATCCAGCTTGAACTGCAACGGCAATACGCCCATGCCCACCAGATTGGAACGGTGGATCCGCTCGAAGCTCTCGGCGATGACTGCTTTTACCCCCAGCAGATTGGTGCCCTTGGCCGCCCAGTCGCGGCTCGAGCCAGTGCCGTATTCTTGCCCGGCGATTACCACCAGCGGCGTGCCTGATGCTTGGTAACGCATGGCCGCGTCGTAGATCGGCAGCTTCTCCCCGGTCGGAATATAAATCGTGTTGCCGCCTTCTTCGCCGCCGAGCATCTCGTTGCGAATCCGGATGTTGGCGAAGGTGCCCCGCATCATCACTTGATGGTTGCCGCGACGGGAGCCATAGGAGTTAAAGTCTCGCGGCTCCACACCTTGCTCGCGCAGGTAACGACCGGCAGGGCTGTCAGCCTTGATGTTGCCGGCCGGGGAGATGTGGTCGGTGGTCACCGAGTCACCGAGCAGCGCGAGGACTTTCGCCCCTTCGACATCTTTGACCACCGGTGCAGGGCCGCCAATGTCATCGAAGAATGGCGGATGCTGGATATACGTCGAATCGTTGTTCCAGACATAAGTCGCCGCCTGCGGCACTTCGATCGCCTGCCACTGCTCGTCGCCGGCAAATACTTCGGCGTACTCCTTGTGGAACATCGCGGTGTTTACCTGAGTCACCGCATCGGCGATCTCTTTAGTGCTCGGCCAAATGTCTCGCAGATAAACCGGCTGGCCGTCCTTGTCGTTACCCAATGACTCGCTGCTGATGTCGATGCGCACCGTGCCGGCCAATGCATAGGCCACGACCAATGGCGGGGAGGCCAGCCAGTTGGTTTTCACCAGCGGATGCACGCGACCTTCAAAGTTGCGGTTGCCCGAGAGCACCGAGGCAACCGTCAGGTCGGCTTTCTGAATGGCTTTTTCGATCGGCTCCGGCAACGGCCCGGAGTTGCCAATGCAGGTGGTGCAGCCATAACCGACCAGCGCAAAACCGAGTTCATCAAGATATTGGGTCAGGCCCGCTGCCTTGTAGTAGTCGGTGACCACTTTCGAACCGGGGGCCAGTGAACTCTTGACCCAGGGTTTGCGCTTGAGGCCTTTCTCTATGGCTTTCTTCGCCACCAGACCCGCGGCCATCATCACGCTGGGGTTGGAGGTGTTGGTGCAAGAGGTGATCGCGGCGATCACCACCGCGCCGTTTTTCAGCCGATACGTGCGGCCTTCGTGGTCGTAGTCCGTTTCGCCGACCAGATCGGCGTTGCCCACCGCGACGCCACCGCCACCCTCACTTTCGAGGCGACCTTCTTCCTTGCTGGAGGGTTTGAATTGCAGGCCGAGAAAGTCAGTGAACGCTTGCGCGACATTCGGCAACGAGACGCGGTCCTGCGGGCGTTTCGGCCCGGCGAGGCTGGCCTCGACGCTGCCCATGTCCAAGGCCAGGCTGTCGGTGAACACCGGCTCTTTGCCGGGCAGGCGCCACAGACCCTGGATCTTGCTGTAGGCCTCCACCAGTTTCACGGTTTCCGGTGTACGGCCGGACAGGCGCAAGTACTCCAGTGTCACCTCGTCCACCGGGAAGAAACCGCATGTGGCGCCATATTCCGGGGCCATGTTGGCGATGGTCGCGCGATCGGCCAACGGCAGGTCGGCGAGGCCGTCGCCGTAGAACTCGACGAATTTGCCGACTACACCTTTCTTGCGCAGCATCTGGGTCACCGTCAGCACCAGGTCGGTGGCGGTGATGCCTTCCTTGAGCTTGCCGGTGAGTTTGAAACCGATCACTTCCGGGATCAGCATCGACACCGGTTGGCCGAGCATCGCTGCTTCCGCTTCGATCCCGCCCACACCCCAGCCGAGCACGCCGAGGCCGTTGATCATGGTGGTGTGGGAGTCAGTGCCAACCAAGGTGTCCGGGAAGGCATAGGTGCGCCCGTCCTCGTCCTTGGTCCAGACCGTGCGGCCCAGGTACTCAAGGTTGACCTGGTGGCAGATGCCGGTGCCCGGTGGCACCACGCTGAAGTTATCGAAGGCGCTCTGGCCCCAGCGCAGGAAGGCGTAACGCTCGTGGTTGCGCTGCATTTCGATGTCGACGTTCTGTTCGAAGGCGCTTGAACTGGCGTACTTGTCGACCATTACCGAGTGGTCGATCACCAGATCCACCGGCGACAGCGGATTGATTCGCTGCGGGTCGCCACCGGCCTTGGCCATGGCGGCGCGCATGGCGGCCAGGTCGACCACGGCGGGGACGCCGGTAAAGTCCTGCATTAATACCCGCGCGGGCCGGTACTGGATTTCGCGATCGGAGCGACGCTCCTTGAGCCAGGCGGCAATCGCCTTGAGGTCGGCGCCGGTAACGGTTTTCTCGTCCTCCCAGCGCAGCAGGTTTTCCAGCAGCACTTTCAACGACATCGGCAGCTTGTCGAGATCGCCCAGGCTTTTGGCGGCTTCGGGCAGGCTGAAATAGTGGTAGGTCTTGTCGTCGACTTGTAAGGTTTTAAGGGTTTTCAGGCTATCGAGGGACGGCATTGAAATATCTCCTTTGGGTCCGCACGGCTACGGACTGGCGGGACAGACAGAGCTCTTAACCTAGCCCTGTTTAGACGTTAAGGCTAATAACTGGACCCTATGGGCAAGTCCAAGGTTCCGATCTCGGCTATCATGCGCCGGTTTTCGTGACAGGCTTTGCTTCAACGCAAGTCTGGGCATCGCGCAGTGGCTGAATTCTTCGCCAACTGCCCAGGAGTAAGAATGAACACCCTCTTTATGCATTGCCGGCCGGGCTTCGAAAGCGAAGTCTGTTCCGAGATTTCCGAACATGCCGCGCGGCTGAACGTGGCCGGTTATGCCAAGGCCAAGACCGCCAGCGCCTGCGCCGAATTTATCTGTACCGAAGAAGACGGCGCCGAGCGCTTGATGCGTGGTCAGCGTTTCGCCGATCTGATCTTTCCGCGCCAGTGGGCTCGCGGGATCTTCATCGATCTGCCGGAAACCGACCGCATCAGCGTGATCCTCGCGCACATGGCGGACTTCCCGCTGTGCGGCAGCCTGTGGCTGGAAATGGTCGACACCAACGATGGCAAAGAGCTGTCGAACTTTTGCAAGAAGTTCGAAGGCCACCTGCGCAAAGCGCTGATGGCGGCCGGCAAACTGGTGGAAGACGCCCACAAACCACGGCTGCTGCTGACCTTCAAGAGCGGTCGCGAAGTGTTCATGGGCCTGGCGGAGCCGAACAATTCGGCGATGTGGCCGATGGGCATTCCACGCCTGAAATTCCCGCGTGAAGCGCCGAGCCGTTCGACCCTCAAACTGGAGGAGGCCTGGCACCATTTCATCCCCCGGGACCAGTGGGACGAGCGGCTGCACAGCGACATGACGGGTGTCGACCTGGGCGCTGCACCCGGTGGCTGGACCTGGCAACTGGTCAACCGCGGCATGTTGGTGACCGCCATCGACAACGGCCCGATGGCCGAAAGCCTGATGGACACCGGTTTGGTGCAGCATTTGATGGCTGACGGTTTCACCTTCAAGCCCAAGCAACCGGTGGACTGGATGGTCTGCGACATCGTCGAGAAACCGGCGCGCAATGCGGCGATGCTGGAAGAATGGATTGGCGAGGGGCATTGCCGGGAAGCGGTGGTCAACCTCAAGCTGCCGATGAAACAGCGTTATGCCGAAGTGAAACGCTTGCTGGAACGTATTGCCGACGGGTTCAAGGCACGTGGCATTCGAGTAGAGATCGGCTGCAAGCAGCTGTATCACGATCGTGAGGAAGTGACCTGCCATCTGCGTCGATTGGACGTGAAGAAACCCAAGTCCCGCTGATTCACACGGACCCATGTGGGAGCGGGCTTGCTCGCGAAAGCGGTGGCTCAGTCGACATCAATGTTGAATGTCAGTCCGCATTCGCGAGCAAGCCCGCTCCCACAGGTGACCGAACACCCGGCAATGCGCGACAATGCCGGTAAGTTTCAGGAGTAAATCATGAGTGAAATGATCGATACGCCGGTAGACGGCACCCTCGACGCCACCGGCCTCAATTGCCCGGAACCGGTGATGATGCTGCACCAGCACATCCGTGACCTGGTGCCCGGCGGCCTGCTGAAGGTGATCGCCACCGACCCGTCGACCCGTCGCGACATCCCCAAGTTTTGCGTGTTTCTCGACCACGAACTGGTCGCGCAGCACGAAGAGGCAGGCACCTACCTCTACTGGATCCGCAAGAAACTCGCTTAACCCGCCGAACGACTGATGCGGATCCGCTTGCGTGCACTGCGCGTCAGGCGGATCGACAGCATCAGCGCCGCGCAACTCAAGCCCACGATCAAACCCTGCCACAGCCCGCTCGGGCCGCTCGGCGCACCGAGCCAGTCGGTCAGGCCCAGGGCGTAACCCACCGGTAAACCAATCCCCCAATAAGCGAACAGTGTCAGGATCATCGTCACCCGAGTGTCCTGATAACCCCGTAGTGCGCCGGCCGCCGTCACCTGGATCGCATCGGAAAACTGGAACAGCGCCGAATACACGATCAGCATCGCGGCCACCTGAATCACCGTCGGGTCGGCGGTGTAAATCGCAGCGATGGGTTCACGCAGCAACAACATCATGCTCGCCGACAGACACGCATACGCCAGGGCGGTGCCCATGCCGACACCGGCGGCGAAGCGGGCTTCGCGCGGTTCCTCACGACCGAGCGCCTGGCCGACTCGCACGGTCACGGCCATACCGAGGGAGTAGGGGATCATGAACACCAGCGAGCTGAAGTTCAGCGCGATCTGGTGCCCGGCGACCACGGTGGCGCCGAGGCTGCCGATCAGCAGGGCGATCACGGCGAAGATACTCGACTCGGCGAATACCGCGATGCCGATCGGCAGGCCGATGCCCAGCAAACGCTTGATCACTGACCACTGCGGCCAGTCGAAACGGCTGAACAATTCACTCGACTGATAGGCCGGCGCCCAGCGTTCCCAGCCGGCCATGCCCAACGCCATCACCCACATCACGATTGCCGTGGCCCAGCCGCAGCCGACCCCACCCATGGCCGGCACACCAAAGTGGCCATAGATGAAGATGTAATTGAGCGGAATATTCAGTGCCAACCCGCACAGGCCAAGGACCATGGCCGGGCGGGTGCGACCCAGGCCGTCACTGAAGCAGCGCAGCACGTGATAGAACGCGACGGCAGGCAGGCCGCTGGCGATACCGTGCAGATACTGCATGCATGGGCCGATCAATTCGGGGTCGACCTTCATGATGTGCAGGATCGGTTCGGCGCTGAACAGGATGCTGGTCGCCATCAAACCCACCACTAGCGCCAGCCACAACGCCTGACGCACGATCGGGCCAATCTCGCTGTGCGTGCCGGCGCCGAAGCGCTGGGCGACTTTCGGCGTGGTGGCCAGCAGTGTGCCGGTCATCAGCAGAAACACCGGCACCCAGATCGAGTTGCCCAGCGCGACGGCCGCCAGATCTCGAGGCCCGACACGACCCGCCATCACCGCATCGACGAAGCCCATGGCAGTGGTCGCCAGTTGCGCGATCATGATCGGCAACGCCAGGCCGAGCAGGTTTTTCAGCTCCAGGCGAACCCGGGCCGGGCGGTTGAGGGAAATAGCAGCGGGGCGGTCAGTCACGGTATTCAAGGCGAAACGTCCAAAAGGGTTTTGATGCGCAGGCGGCGCATTCTACGCCTTGACGCAGTGGTCAGGAAAAGTCCTGTGTTGCGGATTTGTAAATGGTTTTCGGACGTTGCGATATTCCCTGTGGGAGCGGGCTTGCTCGCGAAGGGGGAGTGTCAGCTGACATTAATGTTGCCTGACACACCGCTTTCGCGAGCAAGCCCGCTCCCACAGGATGAGTGGTCCCTTCACATTTAAGGTGAACAATGCCTGCTGGCCCATCACGGTCATCTCCGCCTACACTGCCGATCCGCCAAAGGAGCCTGCCATGCTGATTGTTGCCGACGAAAATATCCCGCTGCTCGATGCCTTCTTCGCAGGTTTCGGTGAAATCCGCCGGGTGCCTGGACGTGCCATCGACCGCGCCACTGTCGAGCAGGCCGATGTGCTATTGGTGCGCTCGGTGACCAACGTCAACCGCGAATTGCTCGAAGGCAGCAAGGTGCGCTTTGTCGGCACCTGCACCATCGGCACCGATCACCTGGATCTGGATTACTTTCAACAGACCGGCATCACCTGGTCCAGCGCGCCAGGCTGCAATGCCCGGGGTGTGGTCGATTACGTGCTGGGCAGCCTGCTGACCCTGGCTGAAATCGAAGGCGCTGACCTGACTCAGCGCACCTACGGTGTGGTCGGTGCCGGCGAAGTGGGCGGGCGGCTGGTCAAGGTTCTGCAAGGTCTGGGGTGGAACGTGCTGGTCTGCGATCCCCCACGGCAAGCCGCTGAAGGGGGCGATTACGTCAGCCTCGAGCAGATCATCGAGCAATGCGACGTCATCAGTCTGCACACCCCGCTGGACAAGCAAGGCCCTCAGGCGACCTGGCATCTGTTCGATAAAAACCGCTTGAACCAGCTCAAGCCTGGCGCCTGGCTGATCAACGCCAGTCGTGGCCCGGTCATCGACAACGCCGCCCTGCGCCAGGTGTTGCTGGAGCGTGAAGACCTGCAAGCGGTGCTGGATGTCTGGGAGGCTGAGCCTGAGGTCGATGTGGCACTGGCCGAGTTGTGTGTGCTGGCGACGCCGCACATTGCCGGTTATAGCCTGGACGGCAAACAGCGCGGGACGGCGCAGATTTACCAGGCGTTTTGCCAATTCCTCGACCAGCCGGAGCAGGTCCACCTGAGCGACTTGCTGCCAGCCCCTTGGCTGTCGGCAGTGACGCTGAACGCCGACAGCGATCCGGCCTGGGTGCTAGCGATGTTGTGCCGTGGCGTGTACGACCCGCGCCGTGACGACGCGGATTTCCGTCGCAGCCTTGTAGGTAATGTGAGCGAGCAGCGTGCGGCGTTCGATGCGCTACGCAAGCATTACCCGCTGCGGCGTGAGATCGATGGGTTGAAGGTGCGGATCGAGGGGGATTCGCCGGCGTTGCAGCGGATCGTGGCGGCACTTGGTGCTGCGGTCCTTTAAGAGACGGAGTTGGCCCTTTCGCGAGCAAGCCCGCTCCCACATTGATCTTCGGTGAACACAGGTGTTGTGTACGACAGAGATCAAATGTGGGAGCGGGCTTGCTCGCGAATGGCGACACCGCAATTCTTCGATAAGCACCCATAAAAAACCCGGCTAAAAGAGCCGGGTCAAGAAGACGGTGGCTATATCACTCTTGTTCGGCAGGCTTGACCAATCGCTTTTCCAGTTCGCGGCAAGCGTCCTGGATCATGTTTTCAGTGATCGGTACTTCGTGCCCATCCTTATCAATAATCGAGCAACCCAGAGACTGGTCTGGCTGCGTGCGGATCACTGGAATCTTGTCATCGCTGCTGTTTTGCAAGGACATGGCCTGTCTCCTCATCAGGTTGTGTGCTTACTGTAGAACCGCCAGGTGACCGGGCTGTGACAACTCCCTGCGATCTTCAGGTCGGCATCCTCAGTCCATCAGAAATACCCTGACGTTTCCACCCGGACTTTAGACCAATAATCTCTAGCCACTAGTCTTGGCGGTCATAATTAACCTGACTCATTATGATTTACAGCGTTCAATCCCATTGACCGGTGTAGGCTTGGCCGGGTCTAAGCCATTGGTTGCGCCATCGGATGATCTTCATGCTCTCTTCCCGTCACCGCCGAGCCATTCGTCTGGCCAGCCGTTTCCTCGCGCCTTATCGCTGGCCGGCCTTAGGCGCTTTGTTGGCGTTGATCGTCACTGCCGGCATCACTTTGTCCATGGGGCAGGGTATTCGCCTGTTGGTGGACGAGGGTTTCATGACCCAGTCGCCGCATTTGCTCAACCGATCCATCGGCGTGTTCATGCTGTTGGTGGTTGGTCTGGCGATTGGCACCTTTGCACGGTTTTACCTGGTGTCGTGGATCGGCGAGCGCGTTGTCGCCGACATCCGTCGTCGAGTGTTCAACCATCTGGTTTACCTGCATCCGGGCTTCTATGAAGACAACCGCAGCTCCGAGATCCAATCGCGATTGACGGCCGACACCACGCTGCTGCAATCGGTAATCGGCTCTTCGCTGTCGCTGTTCTTGCGTAACGGGCTGATGGTGATCGGCGGGATTGTCTTGCTGTTTATCACCAACCCCAAACTCACCAGCATCGTGGTGGTCGCGTTGCCGCTGGTGGTCGCGCCGATCCTGATTTTTGGTCGCCGGGTGCGCACCCTGTCGCGTCTGAGCCAGGACCGGATTGCCGATATTGGCAGCTATGTCTCCGAAACCCTGAGCCAGATCAAAACCGTGCAGGCCTATAACCATCAGGTTCAGGACGAGCAGCGTTTTGCCACGACTGTGGAAGAGGCTTTCAACACTGCCCGCAAGCGCATTTTCCAGCGGGCCTGGTTGATTACTCTGGTGATCCTGCTGGTGTTGGGCGCGGTCGGGGTGATGCTCTGGGTCGGCGGCATGGACGTCATCGCCGGGCGGATTTCCGCGGGTGAGCTGGCAGCGTTCGTCTTTTACAGCCTGATCGTCGGTGGTGCCTTCGGCACGTTGAGTGAAGTTATAGGCGAACTGCAGCGAGCAGCGGGGGCGGCGGAGCGGATTGCCGAGTTATTGCGTTCGGAAAACATCATCCAGCCACCGACCCAGGGCCTGGTGACGTTGCCTGAACGGGTGAAGGGCGATCTGGTACTGCAAGATGTGCGTTTTTCCTACCCGTCGCGTCCGCAAAGCTATGCCGTCGATGGTCTGAATCTGACCATCAACGCCGGCGAAACCCTTGCATTGGTCGGGCCCTCGGGTGCCGGCAAGTCAACGGTGTATGACCTGCTGTTGCGCTTTTACGACCCCGCCGAAGGACGCATCCTGCTCGATGGTGTGCCGCTGACTCAACTCGATCCTCTGGACCTGCGTCGCTGCTTCGCCCTCGTCTCGCAATCCCCGGCGCTGTTCTTCGGCAGCATCGAAGAGAACATTCGCTACGGTCGCCCGACGGCGACTTTGGCTCAGGTCCAGGAAGCCGCGAAAATCGCCTATGCCCACGACTTCATCGAGCAAATGCCCAACGGCTACCAGACACACCTCGGCGACGCTGGTCTCGGTTTATCCGGCGGGCAACGTCAGCGCCTGGCCATCGCCCGGGCGTTGCTGGTGGACGCGCCGATCCTGCTGCTGGACGAAGCCACCAGCGCCCTCGACGCCCAAAGCGAGCACCTGATTCAGCAAGCCCTGCCCAGCCTGATGAAAAATCGCACCACACTGGTCATCGCCCACCGATTGGCCACAGTGAAAAACGCCGACAGGATCGCAGTGATGGACCAAGGGAAACTGGTGGCGGTGGGGACGCATCAGGAGTTGATTGCGAGTAATGCGCTGTATGCACGGCTGGCGGCGTTGCAGTTCAATGACGGCAAAGCCGAAACCGATCTGCGAGTTTAGGCGCTATTGGTGTAGACGATCTTTTCAGTTCCCATCAAAGAGGAGCGACCAAGTAACCGACCAAGTAGCGAAATTGCGTCGGGCTTTCGAAGGGACCGGTCCGGTGAAAATCAGTGAGTGCTTTGAGCTGCAAACAAAAATGCCCGCCTCGAAAGAGGCGGGCATTTTTTACAGTTGCGGAAAAGATCGCAGCCTGCGGCAGCGCCTACAGATCATTGATCGTCGAAATACCGCTCATGCCAATCCACCAACGGTTGTGGTGAGTTGAGCTTCTGGCCGTAGATTACCGAGTACGACAGCACGTTTTGCACGTACTGGCGGGTTTCGTCGAACGGGATGCTTTCCACCCACACATCGAAGCTCAGGTGATCGGCGCCACGCAGCCATTGACGTACGCGGCCGGGGCCGGCGTTGTAAGCGGCGGAGGCGAGGACGCGGTTGCCGTTGAACTGGCTGTGGACCTGGCTCAGGTAAGCGGCACCGAGCTGGATGTTCTTGTCCGGATCGAACACTTGCTGCGGCGAAGCGAGCGGGATGCTGAACTTGCGCGCGGTTTCCTTGGCAGTGCCGGGCATCAGTTGCATCAGGCCGCTGGCACCGACGCCGGAGCGCGCGTCGGCCATGAACGCGCTTTCCTGGCGGGTGATGGCGAATACCCAGCTCGAGTGCAGGCCACGGACCTTGGCTTCACGGACCAGGGTTTCTCGGTGGGCCATCGGGAAGCGGATATCCAGGTCGTCCCAGTACTTCGCCTGACTGATGGTGCGGATCGCCGGGAAATACCATTTCAGGTCGTAAGCCAGTTTCGCCTGGGCAACCATTTCGTCACGGCTGAAGTGCCGGCTGACGTGGTACCACTCGCGACGACCGTCGACGATCTGCCCGCGTGCATGGAATTCCAGGGCGCGTCGTATGCCGGGGGTGTTGCGCACCTTGTTGATCAGCGCCTGACTGAGCACCAGCGGTTTGTTGTTCAGCGAATAGGGGGATTGCGAGCGATCGGCCGCCAGGAAACCGTAGAAATCGCGCTCACGAGCCAAGCCCTTGTAAAGCGTCTGTGCTTCCGGATTCTGTGGCTGTGCCAGTTCCAGGCTGCGAGCCTGCCAGTAACGCCAGCGGTTGGTGGTAGCCAGATCCTGAGGCAGGCGGCGGGTCAACTGATAGGCATCGTCCCAGCGGGCCAGACGCAATAGCAGGCGCAAGCGCCATTCGGAAACGGTGTTGTCCCGCAGCTCCGGGTCGTATTTGGTCATCACGTCCAGCGCGCGGCTGTCGAAACGTCGTGCGAGGGTCAGCCCGATTTCCCGGGCAATCGCGACTTTCTCGTCACGGGAGAAGTGCATGCTGTTGGCGTAACCGTCGAGCAGGGCCATGGCCCTGTCCGGATCCTGACGGGCCAGACGGCGCAGGCCAAGGCTGACGATGTCGGACATGGGTTCGTCGGCGGGGATGAAGCGCGACGGCTGATTGAGCAGCTCGGGTTTCTGCGCCACATCCACCAGCAGGCGACCGCGGGGGGCGAGTGTCGTCAGGCCATTGATCAGGCTGTTGGCCAGCGGATAGTTGCGCGCCTGGGCGGCGAGCTTGGTGCGTTCCCAGCGTTTCTGTTCAGTCAGTTGGCCCTCGGCGGCCCACATGCCGAACACGCCATCGCAAGCATCGGGTTGGGTTTTGCCGGTCAGCCAGAGTTTATCGGCGTTGGCGTAGCCTTCGGCCTTGCGGTTATGGCTGATCTGATACTGCGCGTTCAGGCAGTCCAGTTCGGTGAAATTGAGTTTGGGGTCATAATATTTGACGAAGGTTGCCCAATCGCCGCGTTCGGCCAGCCAGCGCAGCCAGCGCAACTTCATCCAGTTGGCTTGCGGCAGGTCACCGTGTTCGGCGAGGAATTTCTCGATTTCGGCGTTGCTCGCGGTTTTCAGACGCGCGGTCAATTCGTCATAAGCCAGATAGGGCTCCAGCGGGTAATCGCTCAGAGCCTGGCTGTAACGGAAATAAGGGCCGGAATCGCCTTTGGCCAAGGCACGCTTGGCTTCATCGTAATACTGGCGTTGGGTGGACAGGTCCACCGCCTGGGCGGATTGAACGGCAGCGGCTGTAAGAAGCAAACACGAAAAAAGATTGAAAAGGCGACTGCGCATGAGACGTCCGGGCAGAGAAATCATGACAAGTGCCGGCGAGAGCGGCACTGAATTATCTGTAGCTTAGCCTTTTGCCAGCAGCGGGCGAAAGCTTTGCCGAGCTGTCAGCACAAGTTCGCAACAATTGTTGTGCAGAGTGCTTCGACGTTGAAATTGCCGGCCTTCTGAAGCCTCAAGTCAGGTAGAATGCGCGCCCGGTTTTTGGAGAAGCTCATGACCCTGCTCAAATTCAGCGATGTGTCCCTTGCTTTCGGCGCTATGCCGTTGTTGGACAAGGTGTCCTGGCAGATCGCCCGTGGTGAGCGGGTGTGCATCATCGGCCGCAACGGCACTGGCAAGTCCAGCATGATGAAGCTCGTCAAGGGCGACCAGAAGCCTGATGAGGGCTCTGTTTGGCGCGCACCTGGCCTAAAGATTGGCGAATTGCCGCAAGAATTGCCGGTAGCCGACGAGCGGACCGTGTTCGACGTGGTTGCCGAAGGCCTGGACGGTGTCGGCGAGCTGCTCGCGCAGTACCACCACCTGAGCCAGAACATTGTCACCGACGCCGATCTGGACAAGCTGATGCATGTCCAGCACGACCTCGAAGCCCGCGACGGCTGGCGTTTGCAGCAACTGGTCGACAGCACCTTGAGCCGTCTGCAGTTGCCGGCCGACAAGACCCTCGCCGAATTATCCGGCGGCTGGCGTCGCCGCGTCCTGCTGGCTCAGGCCCTGGTTTCCGAACCGGATCTGCTGCTGCTCGACGAACCGACCAACCACCTGGACATCGGCGCCATTGCCTGGCTTGAAGAAGCGCTGAAGGATTTCCAGGGCGCCGTGCTGTTCATCACGCACGACCGTTCATTCCTGCAGAACCTCGCTACCCGCATTCTGGAACTGGATCGCGGTGGCCTGATCGACTGGAACGGCGATTACGCGAGTTTCCTCGTGCACAAAGAGGCGACGCTGGCGGCTGAAGAAACCGCCAACGCGCTGTTCGACAAGAAACTGGCCCAGGAAGAAGTCTGGATCCGCCAGGGCATCAAGGCGCGTCGCACCCGTAACGAAGGCCGTGTTCGCGCATTGAAAGCATTGCGCGTTGAGCGTAGCGAGCGTCGTGAGCGCACCGGCAAGGCCAATATTCAGCTGGATACCGCCGACAAGTCCGGCAAGCAGGTCATGGTCCTCGAGAACGTGAGCTTCGCTCACCCGGGTGGCCCGTTCCTGATCAAGGATTTCTCAATGGTCCTGACGCGCGGCGACCGTATCGGTTTGCTTGGCGCCAACGGTACCGGCAAGACCACGCTGCTGAAACTGATGCTCAGCGGTCTGCAACCGACCAGCGGCAAAGTGGAAGAGGGGACGCGCATCGACGTGGCCTACTTCGACCAGTTGCGCCATCAGTTGGACCTGGAAAAGACCGTGATCGACAACGTGGCCGAAGGTCGCGACTTTATCGATATCGATGGTCAGAGCCGCCATGTGCTGAGCTACCTCGGCGACTTCCTGTTCAGCCCGCAGCGTGCCCGCACGCCGGTCAAGGCGCTGTCCGGTGGTGAGCGTGCCCGTCTGTTGCTGGCCAAACTGTTCAGCAAACCGGCGAACCTGCTGGTACTCGACGAACCGACCAACGATCTGGACGTGGAAACCCTCGAACTGCTGGAAGAGGTCTTGCTGACCTTCAACGGCACCGTGCTGATGGTCAGTCACGACCGGGCATTCCTCGACAACGTGGTCACCAGCACCCTGGTTTTCGAAGGCGAAGGCAAGGTTCGCGAATACGTCGGTGGTTATCAGGACTGGCTGCGTCAGGGCGGCTCGCCGCGCCTGTTGGGCGTGACCGAAAGCAAGTCCGGCAAGGCCGACCTGAACTCGGCTGTCGTCACTGCTGAACCAGTGCCAGTCGCTGCGGCAGTAGAGGCGCCGGTGGCAAAGAAAAAGCTCAGCTACAAGTTGCAGCGTGAGCTGGAAATGTTGCCGAGTCAGATCGAAGCCATGGAACAGCAGATCGTGGTGGTTGAAGCGCAGATGGCGGATGTCGGCTTCTACCAGCGTCCTGCTGCCGAAACGGCTGCGGTGATCGCTCAGCTGGAGCAGTTGCAGGCTGAACTCGACGTGATGGTCGAGCGCTGGGCCGAGCTGGATGCCTGATTGATCCGGCGATAAAAAAGCCCGGCGTTCAGTGATGAGCGCCGGGCTTTTCGTATGGTATGCGATCTACTGGCCGACATGGCTTCACTGTGGGAGCGGCGGTGCGACGATTCGACTTGCTCGCGAAGAGGGACTTACATTCAACATCAATGCTGACTGAATGTCCGCTCTTCGCGAGCAAGCCCGCTCCCACATTGTTCCGTGTTATCAGCTTTTGATCAGGCGCACCGCCAGCACATCGCAAGGCGCGCCGTGCAGTACGTCATTGGCAGTGGAGCCGAGCAACAGGGCCAGACCGTGTCGGCCATGACTACCCACCACGATCAGGTCGCACGTTTGTTCCTTGGCGAGGTGGTGAATCTCCTGGCGCGGCTGGCCGTAGGTCAAGTGACTGTATTCCTTGGAGAGTTCCGGGTATTTCACGATCAGCCGATCAAGACGCTCTTTGGCCTGATCGAACTGTTGCTGTTGCAACTGGGAGAGGTCCATCGGCACGTCGCCGCCAAAGGCCATGGCCATCGGTTCGACGATATGCACCAGGGACAGCTTCGCGCCATTGCTCACCGAGAGTTCGCGAGCTCGGTGGATTACAGGATCGCACTCTTCGGTTAGATCTACAGCGACCAGAATATGGTGGTAGGGCATGAGGTGCTCCTCCTGAGGATTGCAATATTGGTAAGTATGGCTGGTTTCAAGCGCATTGGTTTCAAAGTGACTCAATGGGCTCATCAAGAATCGGGAGTACACATATGACGGTCTGGATAGTGGTGTCAATCCTGCTGGTGGTCTTGAGCCCGCTGGCCTGGTTGCGACCCTCTCGTGCCCAGAGCGGGCGCATAGCCCTGCGCATGGAGGCGCGGCGCATTGGCCTTGCCATGCAGCTGGCGCCCCAGGAATGGCCACATTGGCTGAGCCAGGAGCCGCCTAGCCCTTGCGCCCAGTACCATCGGCCGCGCCGTGGCACGCGACCGGCGTGCTGGAGTTACTGGCAGAAGGCGCCGGGCGTGTGGGTCAATCAGTGGCAGGAGGTCTGTGAGGATGGAATGCTGCTGAATCATTTCGAAAAATTGCCTGCCAACGTCTACAAGGTCGAGGCAGACAAGCAAATGATTGCCCTGTATTGGGGCGAGAAGGGCGAGCCCGAGGTTCTGCAACAGATCGATGCCACACTCAAAGCACTCGCCTGAAACCCGATCTGTAGCAGGTGGAGCCTGCTACAGAAGGCATTAAAAAGCCCGACATCATCATCGGGCTGAGGTTGGCCAGGCAGGCCGGTAATTCTTTGTGCGCTGATCTTACGCTGGGCATTCGTCAAAGCGTTCAAATTTTTTCTTCAGGGTCCCGCCAGCGTAGCTTGTTAAACACAGGCTGCCGCTAATTAGGGCGACTTTTCTAACTATTGATTCTATGAATGGCCTCACATGCATCAGCGTGTTGCAGGGCTTCGTGGTACGGAAGTGACCGGAAAGTCGCGTTTCAACCAGTATTTTGGGCGATTGACAATTGCCGGAAATTCCGTGAAGGTGACATACCCAAATCAAACGGGCGTATGAATTGAGCGTTTGTATTACAGAACGCTCCTACAGAATCCCGACTATCGCGTTGGCGGGTGTGCCGGGTGAATTGGCGTAGCATCGACGATAAACGTCCTTGCCGAGCCAGTCGCCTGCGTCCGACGTGTACTGTTCAGCTTCCATATCGTGGAGATCAGTTGATGATTTACGAAGGTAAAGCCATCACGGTTAAGGCTCTTGAAAGTGGCATCGTCGAATTGAAATTCGACCTCAAGGGTGAGTCCGTCAACAAGTTCAACCGTCTTACCCTGAACGAACTGCGTCAGGCTGTAGACACCATCAAGGCAGATGCTTCGATCAAGGGTGTGATCGTCAGCAGTGGCAAGGACGTGTTCATCGTCGGCGCCGACATCACCGAATTCGTCGACAACTTCAAGCTGCCGGATGCAGAGCTTGTTGCTGGTAACCTCGAAGCCAACAAGATTTTCAGCGATTTCGAAGACCTCAACGTCCCGACTGTCGCCGCGATCAATGGCATCGCACTGGGTGGCGGTCTGGAAATGTGCCTGGCGGCAGATTTCCGCGTCATGGCCAATACCGCCAAAATCGGTCTGCCGGAAGTCAAGCTGGGCATCTACCCGGGCTTCGGCGGTACTGTGCGTCTGCCGCGCATCATCGGTGCCGACAACGCCATCGAGTGGATTGCCGCCGGTAAGGAAAACCGCGCTGAAGACGCGCTGAAAGTCGGTGCCGTCGACGCCGTGGTCGCACCAGAGAAATTGCAGGAAGCGGCTCTGAACCTGGTCAAGGACGCCATCTCCGGTGAGTTTGACTACAAGGCCAAGCGTCAGCCGAAGCTCGAGAAGCTCAAGCTCAACGCCATCGAACAAATGATGTCGTTCGAAACCGCCAAAGGTTTCGTGGCCGGTCAAGCGGGCCCGAACTACCCGGCACCGGTTGAAGCGATCAAGACTATCCAGAAAGCTGCGAACTTCGGTCGCGACAAGGCGCTGGAAGTCGAAGCCACCGGTTTCGTCAAACTGGCCAAGACCTCTGCCGCGCAGAGCTTGATCGGTCTGTTCCTGAACGATCAGGAACTGAAGAAAAAGGCCAAGGCCTACGACGAAATCGCCAAAGACGTGAAGCAGGCCGCCGTATTGGGCGCTGGCATCATGGGTGGTGGTATTGCTTATCAGTCGGCCTCCAAAGGTACGCCGATCCTGATGAAGGACATCAACGAGCACGGCATCGAGCAAGGTCTGGCCGAAGCCGCCAAGCTGCTGGTGGGCCGCGTTGATAAAGGTCGCATGACCCCGGCGAAAATGGCCGAAGTGCTCAACGGCATTCGTCCGACCCTGTCCTACGGTGATTTCGGTCACGTCGACCTGGTCGTCGAAGCCGTTGTCGAGAACCCGAAGGTCAAGCAAGCCGTTCTGGCCGAAGTTGAAGACAAGGTCAAAGAGGACACCATCCTCGCGTCCAACACTTCGACCATTTCCATCACCTTGCTGGCCAAAGCCCTCAAGCGTCCGGAAAACTTCGTCGGCATGCACTTTTTCAACCCGGTGCACATGATGCCGCTGGTTGAAGTGATCCGTGGCGAGAAGTCCAGCGAAGTGGCCGTTGCCACCACCGTTGCCTACGCCAAGAAAATGGGCAAGAACCCGATCGTCGTCAACGACTGCCCGGGCTTCCTGGTCAACCGGGTGCTATTCCCGTACTTCGGCGGTTTCGCCAAACTGGTCAGCGCCGGCGTGGACTTCGTCCGCATCGACAAGGTCATGGAAAAGTTTGGCTGGCCAATGGGCCCCGCATACCTGATGGATGTGGTCGGCATCGACACCGGTCACCACGGTCGCGATGTAATGGCTGAAGGCTTCCCGGATCGCATGAAGGACGATCGCCGTTCAGCCGTCGACGTGCTCTACGAAGCCAAGCGCCTGGGCCAGAAGAATGGCAAAGGCTTCTACGCCTACGAGACCGACAAGCGCGGCAAGCAGAAGAAAGTCGCCGATCCTTCGGTACTGGAAGTGCTCAAGCCAATCGTGTTCGAACAGCGCGAAGTCACTGACGAAGACATCATCAACTGGATGATGATCCCGTTGTGCCTGGAAACCGTGCGTTGCCTGGAAGACGGCATCGTCGAAACCGCCGCCGAAGCCGACATGGGTCTGGTCTACGGTATTGGTTTCCCTCCATTCCGTGGCGGTGCGCTGCGCTACATCGACTCGATCGGTGTTGCAGAGTTCGTTGCCCTGGCTGACCAGTACGCTGATTTGGGCGCGCTGTACCACCCGACCGCGAAGCTGCGTGAAATGGCCAAAAACGGTCAGAGCTTCTTCGGTTAAGCGCCCACACTAGAGCGAGAGTGAAAGTATATGAGCTTGAATCCTAGAGACGTCGTGATTGTCGACTTCGGTCGTACGCCGATGGGCCGCTCCAAGGGCGGCATGCACCGCAACACCCGCGCCGAAGACATGTCGGCGCACCTGATCAGCAAATTGCTGGAACGCAACGTCAAGGTCGACCCGAGCGAAGTTGAAGACGTGATCTGGGGCTGTGTGAACCAGACCCTGGAGCAGGGCTGGAACATCGCCCGCATGGCATCCCTGATGACGCAGATCCCGCACACCGCGGCCGGCCAGACCGTCAGTCGTCTGTGTGGCTCGTCGATGAGTGCTCTGCACACCGCTGCGCAAGCGATCATGACCGGTAACGGTGACGTGTTCGTGGTTGGCGGCGTCGAGCATATGGGTCACGTGAGCATGATGCACGGTGTCGATCCGAACCCGCACATGTCCCTGTACGCGGCGAAAGCCTCGGGCATGATGGGCCTGACCGCGGAAATGCTCGGCAAAATGCACGGCATTACTCGCGAACAACAGGACGCTTTTGGCGTGCGCTCCCACCAGCTCGCCCACAAGGCGACTCTGGAAGGCAAGTTCAAAGACGAAATCATCCCGATGCAGGGCTACGACGAGAACGGTTTCCTGAAACTGTTCGACTACGACGAAACCATTCGTCCGGAAACCACCCTGGAAAGCCTGGCGGCCCTGAAGCCAGCGTTTAACCCGAAGGGCGGCACCGTGACAGCCGGTACTTCGTCGCAGATCACCGACGGTGCTTCGTGCATGATCGTGATGTCGGCGCAGCGTGCCCAGGATCTGGGCATCCAGCCGATGGCGGTGATTCGTTCGATGGCAGTGGCAGGTGTGGATCCGGCGATCATGGGCTATGGTCCAGTACCGGCAACACAAAAAGCATTGAAGCGCGCGGGCCTTGGCATCAACGATATTGACTTCTTCGAGCTCAACGAAGCTTTCGCCGCACAGGCGCTGCCAGTGCTGAAAGATTTGAAAGTGCTCGACAAGATGAACGAGAAGGTTAACCTGCACGGCGGCGCGATCGCCCTGGGTCACCCGTTCGGTTGTTCCGGTGCCCGTATCTCCGGCACTTTGCTGAACGTGATGAAGCAGAATGGCGGCACCTTCGGGGTGGCTACCATGTGCATTGGTCTCGGCCAAGGCATCTCCACCGTCTTCGAACGCGTTTAAGCGTTTCGTTGATGGAAGCCGGGGCCAAGTGCCCCGGTTTTTGTTTTTCCGGATTTATTTTGTTTTTATTTTGAAAAAATTTCAGTGAGGGCCAAAGCATGCCGATACAACCTGGGCTCTACGAACATTACAAAGGTCCGCAGTACCGCGTATTCGCTGTTGCGCGGCATTCGGAAACCGAAGAGGAAGTAGTCTTTTACCAAGCCCTGTATGGCGATTACGGCTTTTGGGTGCGCCCCTTGAGCATGTTCCTGGAGTCGGTCGAGGTTGACGGTGAACAGGTGCCACGCTTTGCTTTGGTGCAAGCCGAACCGAGCGTTTTTCCGCAGTCATAAGGGGAGTGCGCGCAGAACCCTGCGCTTGACCTCACCTTGTAGCCACTATATATAGCGGTGCCGCGTCAGGCGCCAACCGCCTTTCACTTCTAGAATTCAGGAATTTTCTGATCCATGGGCAAATCGCTGGTCATTGTGGAATCCCCGGCTAAGGCCAAGACCATCAACAAGTATCTGGGTAACCAATACGTGGTGAAGTCGAGTATCGGCCATATCCGAGACCTGCCCACCAGCGGTTCGGCTAGCGCCAGCAAAGAGCCTGCCGCCAAGCGCGGCAAGGCCGCCGCAGGTGAAGGTCCGGTGCTCACGCCGAAAGAGAAAGCGCGCAAGCAGCTGGTCTCGCGCATGGGTGTCGATCCCGATCATGGCTGGAAAGCCAAGTACGAGATCCTCCCGGGCAAGGAAAAAGTCATCGAAGAGCTGCGCCGGCTCGCCAAAGATGCTGACACCATCTATCTCGCAACCGACTTGGATCGCGAGGGGGAAGCCATTGCCTGGCACCTGCGCGAAGCCATCGGTGGTGACGACAGCCGCTACAAGCGCGTGGTGTTCAACGAAATCACCAAGAAAGCGATCCAGGAAGCCTTCTCCAAACCGGGCGAGCTGGACATCGATCGAGTAAACGCCCAGCAGGCGCGTCGCTTCCTCGACCGCGTGGTGGGTTACATGGTTTCGCCGCTGCTGTGGGCCAAGGTCGCCCGTGGCCTGTCCGCCGGTCGCGTGCAATCGGTTGCCGTGAAGCTGGTGGTCGAGCGTGAGCGTGAAATTCGCGCGTTCAACCCGGAAGAGTACTGGGAAGTTCATGCCGACCTCGGCACCGCCAAGGGCGCGACCGTGCGTTTCGACGTAGCCCGCGAGAAAGGCGAAGCCTTCAAGCCGCTGAACGAAGCCCAGGCCATGGCCGCGCTGGAAAAGCTCAAGGCTTCCAGCTACAGCATCGTCAAGCGCGAAGACAAACCGACCAGCAGTAAGCCGTCGGCACCGTTCATCACCTCCACCCTGCAACAGGCCGCGAGTAACCGCCTGGGCTTCGGTGTGAAGAAAACCATGATGATGGCCCAGCGTTTGTACGAAGCCGGCTACATCACGTATATGCGTACTGACTCCACCAACCTCTCGGTCGATGCCGTGGCGATGGCGCGTACCTATATTGAAGGTGAGTTCGGCAAGAAGTACCTGCCGGAAAACCCGAACGTCTACAGCAGCAAGGAAGGCGCACAAGAGGCTCACGAAGCGATTCGTCCGTCCGACGCTAATACCGAGCCAAGCAAGCTGTCGGGCATGGAGCGTGATGCCGAGCGGCTTTACGAGCTGATCTGGCGCCAGTTCCTGGCCTGCCAGATGCTGCCGGCGCAATACCTGTCGACCACAGTCACCGTCGGTGCCGGCGACTTCGAGCTGCGTGCCAAGGGCCGCATCCTGAAGTTCGACGGTTACACCCGCGTCATGCCGCAAATTGCCAAGCCTGGCGATGACGACGTGCTGCCGGACATGGCCCAGGGCGACGCGATGAAGCTGATCAAGCTTGATCCGACCCAGCACTTTACCAAGCCGCCGGCGCGTTACTCGGAAGCCAGCCTGGTTAAAGAAATGGAAAAACGCGGCATCGGTCGTCCTTCGACCTACGCGGCGATCATTTCGACCATCCAGGACCGCGGCTACGTGGCGCTGCACAACCGTCGTTTCTACTCGGAAAAGATGGGCGACATCGTCACCGAGCGTCTGGCCGAGAGCTTCTCCAATCTCATGGACTACGGCTTCACCGCCGGCATGGAAGAGAACCTCGATGACGTCGCTCAGGGCGAACGCGACTGGAAAAACGTGCTCGACGAGTTCTACGGCGACTTCAAGAAGAAACTCGAAGTGGCTGAAAGCGCCGAAGGCGGCATGCGCGCCAACCAGCCGGTAATGACTGACATTCCGTGCGTGTTGTGCGGTCGTCCAATGCAGATTCGTACGGCCTCGACGGGCGTGTTCCTCGGTTGCTCGGGCTATAGCCTGCCGCCGAAAGAGCGCTGCAAAGCCACCGTCAACCTGGTGCCGGGCGATGAAATCGCCGCGGACGACGAAGGTGAGTCCGAGTCGCTGGTCCTGCGTGGCAAGCATCGCTGCCCGATCTGCAGCACGGCGATGGACGCTTACCTGCTCGACGAGAAGCGCAAGCTGCACATCTGCGGTAACAACCCGGATTGCTCTGGTTACGAAATCGAAGAGGGCACCTACCGCATCAAGGGTTATGAAGGCCCGAGCCTGGAGTGCGACAAGTGCGGCAGCGAGATGCAGCTCAAGACCGGCCGTTTCGGCAAGTTCTTCGGTTGCACCAACGTCACCTGCAAGAACACCCGCAAGCTGCTGAAAAGCGGTGACGCGGCGCCGCCGAAGATGGATCCGGTGAAGATGCCTGAGCTCAAATGCGAAAAGGTCAACGACACCTACATCCTGCGCGACGGTGCTTCCGGCTTGTTCCTGGCGGCCAGCCAGTTCCCGAAAAATCGCGAGACCCGTGCTCCGTTGGTCATGGAGATCGTGCCGCACAAGGATGAGATCGACCCGAAGTATCACTTCCTCTGCGAAGCGCCGAAGAAAGATCCGGACGGTCTCCCAGCAGTGATCCGTTACAGCCGCAAGACCAAAGAGCAGTACGTGCAGACAGAGGTCGACGGTAAGCCGACTGGCTGGAAAGCGTATTACGACGGCGGCAAGTGGACGGTTGAAGACAAGCGTCCATCAGCCAAGGCTTAAAAGGCTGTACACAAAAGGCCGCATGACAACTCTCGGGTTTTCATGCGGCCTTTTGTTTTGGGCTTGCGGGAAGCTCAGGTGATCCACGACACTGTCTGACCTGCGTGAAGCAATTATTTCGTTGTGGAGGCTGCCGTCATGGCCCACGAACTCTATACCCGTACCAACCAGAAGATTTATTTCGCCGGCCTGTCGCTGGAAGCGCTGGCCAAAGCCGAAGAGGGGCGGGCGATGAACTCCCTGGCGCTGATTCAGGCCGGACGCGAATCGGCGTTGTTTCACCTGTACGGTGCGCTGTTGGGGCTGTGCCATGAAATCGCTGGTTTCTATCGTTTGCCTCAGGCCAATGCACCGCGGGCAGAGATGCTGCTTACCCGCGAAGTGCTCGAAACCATCGCTATTCCGGAAATGGCCGAGATGGTTGAACTGGCGCAAAACCCTGAAACCTGGCTAGCCAAGCTGCTGTCGGCACATGCAGCACTGTTTCAGCCGCCTCGCGCTCCGCACAAGCCCAAGGGCGATGTGACGCAACCGCTTATTCTGGCCGTTAATCTGGATGAAGAAGAGGCGCCGGAAGAGCTGAGTCGGGAAGAGCTGGAGAGCTGGCGTCAGAACCTTAAAAGCCTGGCGATTCGGTTTCGCGAAGGGTTGAACGAGTGCTGAAAGATTGAGTGTTTAGGGATGGGTCCGCTCAAGGAAGAGTGATGTCAGAAATTTCTCTTCGTGATGGCATTTGGTCAAGATCCCGAGCGAAGCTTGGCTGATGCCTATATAATCCCCGCCTTTCGTGGAGAACAGACCTTTATGCCAACGTCCTTTCTAGAAATTGTCGAGTTACCAGACGGCCGAATCGAGCTGCGCAGGGCCGAGGACGAGGGTTCTCTGGTTACTTTGGATTTCTCCGAGGATGCCAAGGTTTTCCTGCAAGGCCAGCATGTGGAAGTCGCCAAGGCGATGTTGAGCGTCGGTGTTCAGATGGCAGGACGCCTGGTTGAAGGCGAATTTGATAAGGAAGAGGGGCCGCGGGTTCTTCATTGATCCCGCCCGTCGGATTCTTCGGATACCTCTACAGATTGGCTTCTCTATCCCTGGAGAAGCCCCGCGCTGTTCAGCGCGCACAGTGTTTGTCAGTTAACCCAGTCGAATATTCAGACTTTGCGCATCCCCGATACGGGCGGCGCTGATCAGCTGTTGCCGCGACGTTGTGCTCAGCGGGTTAAGCCAGCTGACGACCGTATGGCTGCGGCCAAGTCGCAAGGCTTCGCAGGTTAACTGCTGAGCGCTCTGCGTGCCGCGCGGTTGCAGGAGCAGAATGCGCTCACGATTCAGACCAGCGTCGCGTAACCAGGCTTGTGTCAGGCTGGCGGGCGGGGCGATCAGTGTCAGCCAGCGTGCATCCTGATCCTGACTCAGTTCCCTGAGAATCGGTGCCAGAAGGTTCAGGCAGTTCCCGGCCGCGCCGCGCAGTGATAGCTCGCTGAAGACTTCAGGCTCGGCGCTCCAGGGCGATTCGACCACATCTTTCAGGATCGGCGCCAATGGCTGTGCCATGAACGCCTCAAACAACGGCAGTTGGGCTTGCTGTGAGGTATGTGGGAACTGCATAAAGCCTCCTTTAGCGGCGAATCACGCCGACACTCAAGCCTTCGATAACCAGTTCCTGATCTTTCAGGTTGACTTCGATAGGGGCGAATTCAGGGTTTTCGGCAATCAACCAAACCTTGCTGCCGTCGCGCTTGAAGCGCTTGACGGTCACTTCGTCGCCGATCCGCGCCACCACGATCTGGCCGTTGCGGGCTTCACGGGTGGTGTGGACGGCCAGCAGGTCGCCGTCGAAAATGCCGACATCCTTCATGCTCATGCCATGGACCCGCAGCAGATAGTCGGCGCGAGGATGGAAGAAGGAAGGGTTGATGTTGCAGGATTCTTCGATGTGCTGCTGAGCGAGGATCGGCGCACCGGCGGCCACCCGGCCAATGATCGGCAAGCTGGACTCGTCGGCCTTGGCTTCGAAGCCAGGAATGCGGATGCCGCGGGAAGCGCCCGGAGTCATCTCGATCGCCCCCTTGCGGGCCAGCGCCTTGAGGTGTTCTTCCGCCGCGTTGGGCGACTTGAAACCCAGTTCCTGAGCGATTTCCGCGCGGGTCGGCGGGTAGCCGTTGTCTTCGAGGCAACGTTTGATGAAGGCCAGAATCTCTGCTTGGCGTGGCGTCAGCTTTAGCATATTGATCGCTCTGTCTTTTTATACAGTGACTGGGATTATATACAGTGAACGGGTCTTGGCAATGCCCCTTTTTTTGTCGACCGCTGGACGGTCATTTTGCTCGCTGATGGAAGCGGCACTGTTGTATGGTTAAATACCTGACCGACCATTCCCAAAACGAACCGCCAGACTTGACAAGGCCAGGGCTGAAACGTATGTTTCAAACAAGTGTTTGTCAGGCGGAGTAGCCATGGCCCAGTCGGAAACCGTTGAACGCATTCTCGATGCTGCCGAGCAGTTGTTCGCGGAAAAAGGTTTTGCTGAAACCTCATTGCGTCTGATCACCAGCAAGGCCGGTGTCAATCTGGCGGCGGTGAATTATCACTTCGGGTCGAAGAAGGCGCTGATTCAGGCGGTCTTCTCGCGTTTTCTCGGGCCATTCTGCCTCAGTCTCGATAAAGAGCTGGAGCGCCGTCAGGCCAAGCCCGAGAACAAGCCTACCCTTGAAGAGCTGCTGGAGATCCTCGTCGAGCAAGCTCTGGTCGTGCAGCCACGCAGCGGCAATGACCTGTCCATTTTCATGCGTTTGCTGGGGCTGGCGTTCAGTCAGAGCCAGGGGCACTTGCGTCGTTATCTGGAAGATATGTACGGCAAGGTGTTCCGCCGCTACATGATGCTGGTCAACGAGGCCGCGCCGCGCATTCCCCCGATCGAACTGTTCTGGCGTGTGCACTTCATGCTGGGTGCCGCGGCGTTCAGCATGTCGGGGATCAAGGCCTTGCGTGCGATTGCCGAGACCGATTTCGGCGTCAACACCTCCATCGAGCAAGTAATGCGTCTGATGGTGCCGTTCCTGGCCGCGGGCATGCGGGCCGAAAGCGGCGTCACCGACACTGCCATGGCCACCGCGCAGTTGCGTCCGCGCAGCAAATCGGCCCCGGTCGCCGCCAAGGTTTAACCGCACACGGGTGGGCGCGGCAGCTGACATCCGCTAAGCTAGCCGCCCATGCCGACTCTCGTTCTGAACCCGCTCCTCATTGATATCGCCGACCTGCCGGGCTCAGCCCATGGCGGCGAATTCGCGCGAGCCGGGTTTATCGTAATCAAGGAATCTCTATGACTGCTGGCCTGCAAGGCTCGTTGATGGTGGACGTCGCCGGTACCTGGCTGACGGCTGAAGATCGCCAATTGTTGCGCCAGCCCGAAGTGGGCGGCCTGATCATTTTTGCCCGTAACATCGAACATCCGCGTCAAGTGCGCGAATTGAGCGCTTCGATCCGCGCCATTCGTCCCGATCTGCTGTTGGCGGTGGATCAAGAGGGCGGTCGCGTTCAGCGGCTGCGTCAAGGCTTCGTGCGGCTGCCAGCCATGCGTGCCATCGCCGATAACCCGAATGCCGAAGACCTGGCCGAGCAGTGTGGCTGGATCATGGCGACCGAAGTGCTCGCGGTCGGTCTCGACCTGAGCTTCGCCCCCGTGCTGGACCTGGATTACCAGCGCAGCGCAGTGGTCGGCACCCGTTCGTTCGAAGGCGATCCTGAGCGCGCCGCCTTGCTCGCCGGTGCATTCATCCGCGGCATGAACAGTGCCGGAATGGCTGCCACCGGCAAGCATTTCCCGGGTCATGGCTGGGCCGAGGCCGATTCCCACGTCGCGATTCCCAACGACGAGCGCAGCCTCGATGAAATCCGCGCCAACGACCTGGTGCCGTTTGCGCGATTGAGCAAGCAACTGGCCGCTGTCATGCCGGCTCACGTGATTTATCCACAGGTCGATTCCCAGCCTGCAGGTTTCTCCCGTCGCTGGTTGCAGGACATCCTGCGTGGCGAGCTGCAGTTCGATGGTGTGATCTTCAGCGATGACCTGTCGATGGCCGGTGCCCACGTGGTTGGCGATGCCGCCAGTCGTATCGAAGCGGCATTGACTGCCGGTTGCGACATGGGCCTGGTGTGCAATGATCGCGCAGCTGCCGAGCTAGCCTTGAGCGCCGCCCAGCGGTTGAAGGTCAAACCTTCGGCGCGTATTGCGCGGATGCGCGGGCAGGCGTACGCCAGCACCGAATACCGTCAAGATCCACGCTGGCTGGCGGCCATCGGCGCGCTCAGAGAAGCTCAATTGATCGATTAAGGACTCTTCGTGATGACGGTTTACGCGATTATCGGTGGCACCGGCCTGACACAACTCGAAGGTCTGAACATTCGTCAGTCATTGGCGGTGGACACGCCTTACGGCACGCCTTCGGCCGAAGTGCAAATCGGTGAGTATGCAGGCAAGGAAGTGCTGTTTCTCGCGCGTCATGGGCACCCACACCGTTTCCCGCCGCATCAGGTGAACTACCGCGCCAACCTGTGGGCCTTGAAGCAGGCCGGTGCCGAAGCGATTCTTGCGGTCAACGCCGTGGGCGGGATTCACACTGCGATGGGCACCGGGCATTTCTGCGTGCCGCATCAATTGATCGACTACACCAGCGGCCGCGAACACACCTATTTCGCCGATGACCTGGAACAGGTCACACACATCGACTTCAGCTATCCCTACAGCGAACCCCTGCGTCAGCAATTGATCGCGGCGTTGGCGGCTGAAGGCGTTGGCTACAGCAGCCATGGCGTGTACGCCTGCACCCAGGGCCCACGTCTGGAAACCGTCGCTGAAATTGCGCGGCTGGAACGTGATGGTTGTGACATCGTCGGCATGACCGGCATGCCTGAAGCGGCATTGGCGCGTGAGCTGGAACTGGACTACGCCTGTCTGGCGCTGGTGGTGAACCCGGCGGCGGGCAAGTCGGCAGCGGTGATTACCATGGCCGAGATCGAACAGGCATTGCGTGACGGGATGGGCAAGGTGAAGTCGACGTTGGCGCGGGTGCTTAAGGGTTAATCAGTCGTTATACCGAGTCGACCCCATCGCGAGCAGGCTCGCTCCCAGATTAATTTTGTGTTGTCTCCATTATGGTGGGCAAACACAGATCCAAATGTGGGAGCGAGCCTGCTCGCGATGGCGATTCAATAATCGCGGCTACCTATCAATTTTTTCCGGCAACGGCGCAAACAACGCCTCGATATCATCGCTCTGCAATTTCCAGTCCCCGGTCTTGCGCCCATCCAGCACGCCTGCGGCAAGATCGGATTTTTCCTTCTGCAGATGCTGAATCTTCTCTTCCACCGTGCCCCTGGCAATCATCTTGTAGACGAACACCGGCTTCTCCTGACCAATGCGATACGCGCGATCAGTCGCCTGGTTTTCCGTCGCCGGGTTCCACCAAGGGTCATAGTGAATCACCGTATCCGCTTCGGTCAGGTTCAGTCCTACGCCACCAGCCTTCAGGCTGATCAGAAAGATCTGACGCTTGCCGCTCTGGAACTCCTTCACTGGCGTGCGTCGGTCGCGGGTTTGTCCGGTCAGGATCGCATACGCCACGCCACGTTTTTTCAGCTCGTCTTCGATCAACGACAGCATTGAGGTGAACTGCGAAAACAGCAGAATTCGCCGACCTTCCTCAAACAACTCTTCCAGCATTTCCATCAGGCTATCGAGCTTGCCGGAAGTGCTGCCCCGCGCGGGTAGGGCGGCATCGTTGACCAAGCGCAAATCACAGCACACCTGACGCAGCTTCAGCAGGGCCTCAAGAATGATGATCTGGCTGCGCGCCACGCCCTTGCGGGTGATTTCGTCGCGGACTTTCTTGTCCATGGCCAGACGCATGGTTTCGTACACGTCACGCTGTGCTTCGTTGAGTTCGACCCAATGGATGATCTCGGTTTTCGGCGGCAGTTCGGTGGCTACCTGTTCCTTGGTTCTGCGCAGCAGGAACGGTTTGATCCGACCGTTGAGGTGTTGAAGTCTTACTTCGCTGGCGCGCTTTTCAATCGGTACGCGGTAATCACGGTTGAAGCTTTTTACGTCACCGAGCCAGCCGGGCAGCAGGAAGTGGAACAGCGACCACAACTCGCCCAGATGGTTTTCCAGCGGCGTGCCGCTCAGGCACAGGCGCTGGCGAGCATTCAGCTCACGGGCTGCGTGGGCGGCCTTGCTGGTGGGGTTCTTGATGTACTGCGCTTCATCCAGCACCAGTACATGAAACGGTTGCGCGGCCAGGCGTTCGACGTCCTTGGGCAGCAGCGCATAGGTGGTCAGAATCAGGTCGTAATCGGCCAGAGTCTCAAAGTGCTTTTTGCGACTGGCACCGTACAACGCCAGCACTTTGAGCTGCGGCGTGAAATGCGCCGCTTCGTCGAGCCAGTTGGGGATCAGGCTGGTGGGCATGACCACCATGCACGGCCGATCGAGGCGCCCGGCATTCTTCTCGCTGAGAATATGCGCCAGGGTCTGTAGGGTTTTGCCCAGGCCCATGTCATCCGCGAGAATCCCGCCGACTTCCAGTTGCCGCAACGACTGCATCCAGCTCAGGCCCTCCAGCTGATACGGGCGCAAGGTGGCATTCAGCCCTTCGGGTGCCACCGCGGTGTGGTCTTTGATGTCGCGCAGGCGCTGGGCAAAGGTGCGGATCTGCTCGCCACCTTCCCAGAGCAACGGCAGGCCTTCCAGCGGATTCAATCGCGTGGCGTCGGCCTTGCTCAGGCGCAGCGTGGTTTCGCCGGGCTCTTGCAGATAAAACTCGCCGAGGGTGGCCAGCACCGGTTTCAAACGGCCGAAGGGCAGGGCGACCTGCAACGGGCCTTGATCGGTGCTGCGGCGCTGCGGGATATTCACCAGAATCAGTTCGTCGTCGCGACGTCGGGCGAGCCGTTCCGGGTTGAGGATCTCGGTGTGAGAGCGCATCAGGTTCAACAGGATCGGCAGCAGGCTCAGCCGTTCGCCGTTGACGATGATCCCCAATTCCAGGTCGAACCAGTCGCGCTCGGGTGCTTGCTCGACAGTGGCGTACCAGTCATCAACGGCGGTCAGGTCGAAGCCGAAGTCCTCGTCGATCTGCAACTCCCACCCCTGGGTGCGCAGCTTCGGCAGTTCGTTGAGGGTGAAGGTCAGCCAGGCGCTGTCGTTGACCATCTCGTAGAGTTCGCCGGCACTTTCCGGCAAAGCCTTGCTTTGTCGGGTTGCGATCTTGAAACCGAGGATTCGCAGCTGTTCCCTGTAGGCTTGTTCGACTTCCGGGTGACGTTTTATCCGCAGTGTCTGCGTCTCCTGGCGGATCAAGATGTCAGTGTTTTTCTGCCCACTGACGTATTCATCCAGGTAGCTGAAGGACAGCGCCGCGCGATGCTGGATGTACCGCTGCATTTTGCCGTTGCGCGGTTCGAAGGCGCTGAACTCGATGCTCGCCAGCCACAGGCGCGGCACCGGTTGCACGTTGTCCACCAACACTTGCGGCGGCGCTTTCGGGCTACGGTTCTCCAGTACGGCCTGAAGTTTTTCCAGCAGTTCAGCGTCTTTGGCAGCCGCCGGGTAAGCGAGGGTTTCCTGCACTTGCAGCAACACCGCCGCGCAATGTTTGCAGTTGCTATGAACCGGACAGGTACACGTGGCGTCGATCATCAGCAAGGTGCCTTTGGCCGACTCACGCAGGCGAATGGTCTGACGGTAAACGTTACCGCCAGAGCCTTCGCAACTGGCGGTGATGGTGGCATCGCCGACTTCGACGATCCTGACGCGGTTCTCCAGGGCGTAGCGGCGGCCACGCTCCAGGCTCTGTTCCTTGAATCGGCTGACCCAGGATGTTGCCAGGGGTTTGCTCAGGGTCGGGGGCATAAAGAATCAATCAGTCCGGAATTACATCGGGGACTGGCCGAGGCGCAGGGGCGGTCAGCGAGGTGATCTTTATCAGCAGGCCCAGGTGGCCGTTGTCGAGGAAGTTCAGTTGACCGTTCTTGGTGTGGCTTTCCTGCTTCAGGCGTTCGCTGGCGGTGACCAAGCCGTTGGCATCAATCTTATTGACCCAGAAGTCTGCATCGACGTCGGTGAAGCGCCCCAGTTTCAGGCTCAGCGTGCCCTCGATCGGGAACTGGCCGAACTGCTCGGTGCCTTCGCTGATCGCGACTTTGCTGGCTTCTTCGCCGAGCTTTTGTTGCCAGGCCTTGTGCATCAACACTGTGTATTCATTGCTGGCGGTGAGCTTTTCCACTTCGGGATTAAGGCTCGGCGTGCGAAAACTGTCGGGGCTGACGCGTTGAGCGCCGGCATCCCAGTCTTCCGGCGCGGCGCGGCTGACGATCGCGGGCACAGTGTTTTGCCGCACTAGAATCATTTCAACCTGATACAGATCGTCCGCAAACGCCGTGGGGGCGAGCAGCGTCGTGATTAACATCGTCAACAAGGTCAGTGAGCGAAACAGGCGCATGCGGCGTCCTTAAGCAGTGGTCGGAATGAGGCGCTCGAACAGCGCCTCTACAGTATTAAAACGCTCTTGCGGGCTTTCCATCGGCACCTGGAATTTGAACATCGTGGCGCCTTCGAATTTGTAGCGTTTGGGCTGGCTCTGGATCAGTTTGATCAGTGTCAGCGGGTCGACCGGTGTCTGCGCCGCGAACTCGATACGACCCCCTTGCGGGCCACCGTCGACTTTCTTGATGCCCAGTTGTTCGGCCTGCAATTTCAGCGCCGTGATCCGCACCAGGTTCTTGGTCGGCTCCGGTAGCAAACCGAAACGGTCGATCATCTCCACTTGCAGGTCCTTGAGGCCTTCCTCATCAGTGGCCGAGGCAATGCGTTTGTAGAGAATCAATCGAGCATGCACATCTGGCAGATAGTCCTCGGGAATCAACGCCGGTACACGCAGATTGACTTCGGGACCACCGCCCAGTGGCTGGTCGAGGTTCGGTTGTTCGCCTTTGCGGATCGACTTCACCGCGCGCTCGAGCATTTCCATGTACAGCGTGAAACCGACGGCCTGGATCTGCCCGCTCTGACCGTCGCCCAGCAGTTCGCCGGCACCACGGATTTCCAGGTCGTTGGTGGCGAGTACGAAGCCCGCGCCGAGGTCCTGGGTATTGGCGATCGCTTCCAGACGCTTTTCTGCGTCGGGAGTGATTTGTTGGCGCGGCGGTGTCAGCAGGTAAGCATACGCCTGGTGGTGACTGCGACCGACGCGGCCACGCAATTGGTGCAACTGCGCCAGGCCGAACTTGTCGGCACGCTCGATGATGATGGTGTTGGCGCTCGGCACGTCGATGCCGGTCTCGATGATGGTCGAGGCGATCAGCACGTTGAAGCGCTTGTGATAGAAGTCGCTCATCACTTGTTCGAGATCGCGTTCACGCATCTGCCCGTGGCCGATGCCGATCCGTGCTTCCGGCACCAGTTCGGCGAGGTCGGCGGCGCATTTCTCGATGCTCTTCACATCATTGTGCAGGTAGTAGACTTGACCGCCACGCAGCAGTTCACGGAGCAGGGCTTCTTTGACCGTGCTCTTGTTCTGCTCCATGACGAACGTGCGCACCGACAGGCGACGGGCCGGTGGCGTGGCGATGATCGACAGGTCGCGCATGCCCGATACCGCCATGTTCAGCGTGCGCGGAATCGGCGTAGCGGTCAGCGTCAGGATGTCGACTTCACTGCGCAGTGCTTTGAGCTGTTCTTTCTGACGGACACCGAAACGGTGCTCTTCGTCGATGATCACCAGCCCGAGGTTTTTGATTTTGACGTCGTCTTGCAGCAGCTTGTGCGTGCCGATGACGATGTCGATCTTGCCTTCGGCCAGGTCCGCGACCGCAGCGTTCACTTCTTTGGTCGACTTGAAGCGGCTCATCACTTCCACGCTCACCGGCCAGTCGGCGAAGCGGTCGCGGAAGCTGTTGTAGTGTTGCTGGGCGAGCAGGGTGGTCGGCACCAGAATCGCCACCTGACGACCGCCATGCACCGCAATGAACGCCGCGCGCATCGCCACTTCGGTCTTGCCGAAACCGACGTCGCCGCAGACCAGGCGGTCCATCGGTTTCGGCGCGAGCATGTCGGCGCGCACCGCTTCGATGGTGGTCTGCTGGTCCGGGGTTTCTTCGAACGGGAAACCGGCGCTGAAGGTCGCGTAATCGGCTTTCGGGTCGGCGAAGGCATAACCCTCGCGAGCGGCGCGGCGGGCATAGATGTCAAGCAACTCGGCGGCCACGTCGCGCACCTGTTCGGCGGCTTTGCGCTTGGCTTTCTGCCAGGTCTCGGAGCCGAGGCGGTGCAGCGGCGCCAGGGCATCGTCGCTGCCGGTGTAACGAGCGATCAAGTGCAGGTTGGCTACCGGGACGTACAGCTTGGCGTTCTCGGCATACTCAAGGGTCAGGAACTCGGCGGCTTGATTGTCGATTTCCAGAATCGTCAGCCCCAGATAGCGGCCGACACCATGATCGATGTGCACCACCGGCGCGTTTTCGCGCAGCTCGGTGAGGTTTTTGATCACTGCATCGTTGTTGGCGTCAGCGCGTTTCTCGCGACGACGGCGCTGCATTACGCGCTGACCGAATAACGGGCTTTCAGCGACCAGGGCCAGCGCAGGATCGTCCAGCAAGAGACCTTCGTCGAGCGGCGCGATGGTGATTGCCAAGCGCTCCTTGCTCGCAACAAAGTCTGGCCAGCTTTCGACGGTTTTCGGTCGCAGCTTGAGGCGCTCCAGCAATTCCAGCAGCACTTCACGACGGCCCGCGGACTCGGCGGTAAACAGCACGCGGCCAGGGAACTCGTCGAGGAAACCGGCCAGCGCCGCCAACGGCTGAGTGGCCTTGGCTTCGATGGCCAGGTTCGGCAGCGGCTGAGCCGGGAAGCGCTCGCGACCGACACCGGTTTCCACATCCTGTTGACTGGCAACCACACGGGGCCAGCTCTTCAGGCGGGCAAAGCAGTCCTCCACAGGCAAGAACAGCTCGGCCGGTGGTAATAAAGGACGGGATGGATCGACGCGACGCTCTTCGTAACGATTGCGCACATCGTTCCAGAAATTCTCTGCCGCCTGTTCGATACCCGGCAAAGAGAACACTTGCGTGTCCTGGGGCAGGTAGTCGAACAGCGTGGAGGTTTCGTCGAAGAACAGTGGCAAGTAGTACTCGATACCCGCCGGTGTAATCCCGCTGCTCAAATCCTGAAAGATCGGGCAGCGACGGAAATCGACGTCGAAGCGCTCGCGAAAGCGTGCCTTGAAGCGAGTGACGGCGTCCTTTTGCAGCGGGAATTCCCGCGCCGGCAGCAGGCGAACGGTGTCCACCTTGTCGATGGAACGCTGGTTTTCCGGATCGAAGGTACGCAGGGTTTCGATTTCGTCGTCGAACAGGTCGATACGGAAGGGCAGCTTGCTGCCCATCGGGAACAGATCGATCAACGAGCCGCGTACGGTGAATTCGCCGTGCTCATAGACTGTATCGACGTAACGATAGCCGCTGGCCTCAAGCCGGCTGCGCATTTGCTCGACATCAAGCTTCTGGCCGACATCCAGCACCAGGCTGCTGCCCAGCAGGAATTTGGTCGGCGCCAGGCGGTGCAGGGCCGTGGTGATCGGCACGACCAGCACGCCATGCTCCAGCTCCGGCAACCGATACAGGCTGGAGATGCGCTGAGAGATGATGTCCTGGTGTGGCGAGAACAGGTCGTAGGGCAGGGTTTCCCAGTCGGGGAAATGCAGAACAGGCAAATCCGGGGCGAAGAAACTCAGCTCCTGTTCCAGCCGTTCGGCACTCTGGCTGTCGGCGGTCAGTAGCAGGGTAAAGCGCTTGGCAGCGCTGGCGGCCTCGGCGATGGCCAGGCTCAGGGCGGCACCGGGCAGGTTGCCCCAGTGCTGTTTACCTGCCGCGGCAGGGAGAAGCGGTAGACGCAGAACGGGCACGGAAGGTTGAGCTCCAAGCGTTGCGACAAAGTCGACAATTGTAACGGCCTCAGGTGCCGGCTGTCAGTTGCAGACTGTGTCTATATGCACAGGTTGGGTGAAATGTAGTGGTAATGACAAAAACTGGCGGTTTGATACTGAAAATGTAGTGCCAAAACCGCTCAGTGTTACGGAGGGTTACGGACACGGCATGGCTATCGTCGAAAAATTGACTATGCTGAAAGCCTAGGTTTTACTGGGCTGGAGCGGGGCGTAATTTTTTTGAACAGGATTTTGTTACCGCCTGTGCGACAGGCGCGCATTGCTACGGAAGGCACTCGGCGGCATAATGTAGCCCCTTTTTTCTGCCCCTACATGTGGAAGGTTACCGTGACTCAGAAGCCCGACCAGTGTCTTGGTGAATGGATCGACCGTGAAGCACTCGCAGAAGCGATGATTCCGCTTATCGGTCAGCTCTACCGCAATAACAACGTGGTGAGCTCGATCTATGGCCGCAGTCTGATCAACCAGTCTGTCATCGCGATTCTCAAAGCTCACCGCTTTGCTCGCCATCGCCAGTCCGATGACAGCGAATTGTCCGTCCACGAAACATTCCCGCTGCTCAAGGCAATGAGCGAGCTCAAGCTCGGCGCTGCTTCGGTAGATCTGGGCAAGCTGGCTGTCAAATTCAAAGCCGAAGGTAATGGCCGTACCGCCGAAGCGTTCGTCCGTGACGAGCTGGCCGATGTGGTCGGCAAGCAGAATGGTTCCGGCCGTACCGGCACCGACGTTGTCCTGTATGGCTTCGGTCGTATCGGTCGTCTGCTGGCGCGCATCCTGATCGAGAAAACCGGTGGTGGCGACGGCCTGCGTCTGCGCGCCATCGTTGTCCGCAAGGGCGCCGAGAACGATCTGGTCAAACGTGCCAGCCTGCTGCGTCGCGACTCGGTGCACGGTTCGTTCAATGGCACCATCACCATTGATGAAGCCAACAACACCATCACCGCCAACGGCAACCTGATCCAGGTTATCTACGCGAAGAATCCGACTGAAGTGGACTACACCCAGTACGGCATCAAAAACGCGCTGCTGGTGGACAACACCGGTGTATGGCGTGACGCCGACGGCCTGGGCCAGCATCTGGCATGCCCGGGTATCGACCGCGTTGTTCTGACCGCGCCTGGCAAAGGCAAGCTGAAGAACATCGTTCACGGCATCAACCACGGTGAAATCACAGCTGAGGACAAGATCGTGTCCGCCGCTTCCTGCACCACCAACGCCATCGTGCCGGTGCTGAAAGCTGTGAATGACAAGTTCGGCATCATCAACGGTCACGTCGAAACTGTTCACTCGTACACCAACGACCAGAACCTGATCGACAACTTCCACAAGGGTGATCGCCGTGGTCGTAGCGCCGCGCTGAACATGGTCATCACCGAGACTGGTGCTGCCACCGCTGCTGCCAAGGCGCTGCCTGAGCTGGCCGGCAAGCTGACCGGTAACGCGATCCGTGTTCCGACGCCGAACGTGTCGATGGCCATTCTCAACCTCAACCTTGAGAAAGCCGCCACCCGTGAAGAGATGAACGAGTACCTGCGCTACATGGCGCTGCACTCCGATCTGCACAAGCAAATCGACTACGTCAATTCGCAGGAAGTGGTTTCCACCGACTTCGTTGGCTCGCGCCACGCAGGCGTTGTGGACGCTGAAGCGACCATCGTTCAGGACAACCGCGTTGTTCTGTACGTCTGGTACGACAACGAGTTCGGTTACAGCTGCCAGGTAGTTCGCGTGATGGAAGACATGGCCGGTGTAAACCCGCCAGCGTTCCCGCGCTAAGCGCTTTTTGTTGTGCGGTTTGGTCAGTTGCAGGTGTGTTGTCGGTGTTGGCCTCTTCGCGAGCAAGCCCGCTCCCACATTTGATCGAGTTGTCCCGGCGGACGCGGTCAAATGTGGGAGCGGGCTTGCTCGCGAAGGCGATGGATCAGGCGCCGCCGACTACTGCCGCTTGCGCAGTCCGCAACTCGTGACGATTGCCCCGGAACAGCACCAGCGTCGCAATCAATCCCAACACCGCCGCGCCACTGAGCCAGATCCCCGGCGCCGCCTTGTTGTCCAGCACATGGATCAGATACGTACAAGCCGCCGGTGTGAAACCACCAAAGGTCGCGGTCGCGAGGCTGTAGGCAAGGGAGAAACCGGTCGTGCGAACTTCCACCGGCATGATCTCGGTCAGGGCCACCACCATGGCGCCGTTGTACGAGCCATACAGGAACGACAGCCACAACTCGACGATCAGCAGATGGCTGAAGCTCGGGTTCGCGACCAGCCATGACAGCGCTGGATAAGCCGTGAGGATCGCCAGAATCGTCGCCGCCAACAGCAGGGGTTTGCGCCCGATTCTGTCAGACACAGAACCCATCACCGGCAGCCAGAAGAAGTTCGACAGGCCGATGCACACGGTCACCAGCAACGTATCCAGATCCGACAGATGCAGTTCGGCCTTGCCGAAGGTCGGGGTGTAGGCGGTGATCAGGTAGAACGACACAGTGGTCATCACCACCAGCGCCATGCCGGCGAGGACGATGCCGAAGTTCTGACCAATCGAGCGGACAATGTCTTGCAGGGTAGGGCGGTGCTTGCGCGCCTGGAATTCCGGGGTTTCTTCCAGCGAGCGGCGGATCACGAAGATCACCGGCACGATCATGCAGCCGATCAGGAACGGCACGCGCCAGCCCCATTCACCCATTTCTTCCGGGCTGAGCCAATGGTTCAAGCCCACGCCGAGCAGGCCGGCGAATACCACCGCAGCTTGCTGACTGGCAGACTGCCAACTGACGAAGAAGCCTTTGCGGCCTGGTGTGGAGATCTCGGCGAGGTACACCGACACGCCGCCCAGTTCCACGCCCGCCGAGAAGCCTTGCAACAGGCGACCGAGCAATACGATCAGCGGCGCCGCGACGCCCAGCGTCGCGTAACCCGGCACGCAGGCAATCAATAGTGTGCCGGCGGCCATCATTGCCAGTGTGATGATCAGGCCTTTGCGGCGGCCGTGACGGTCGATGTAAGCCCCGAGGAAAATCGCCCCCAACGGACGCATCAGGAAGCCGGCCCCGAAAGTGGCCAAAGACAGCATCAGGGAAGCGAAAGCGCTGTCGGCAGGGAAGAAGGTTTTAGCAATGGCCGTGGCGTAAAAGCCGTAAACCATGAAGTCGAACATCTCCAGGAAGTTTCCGCTGACGACGCGAAAAATTGCTTTGCCGTTGCTCGTATTGGAAGACATTTGTAGGTACTCACGCTGGTAAATCTTGTTTGAAAACGCTGCGCCTGTGGGGTGATCGGGTTTACGATTGCTTCGCAATCGGACGGGGGCAAGCCCCCTCGCCACACAGGCTCGCTCCCACAGGTTTTGCGTCTGGCTGACGGGCGCTGGCAGACCTCGCTCTCATGCGCTCTGAGGCCCATAATGGCGGGCGCGGTTTTGAGGGGAGATGAAGATTTGTTAACTGGACGGTGGAGTGGACTTGTGGTGCTGGCCGGCATCTTGTCCGGTTGTGGCAACGGCGACAGCCTGGAACGCTTCGACGGCCCGACCATGGGCAGTCGTTATTCCATTCAATACGTAAGACATTCCTCCGCGCCCGGGCCGAAAGCGGTGCAGGCCGAAGTAGAAAATATCCTCGCCGAAGTGGATCGACAATTCTCGACCTATCGCAGCGACTCGGACACCGTACGTTTCAACGCACTGCCGGCCGGTCGCTGTCAGGTCATGCCTGGCCCTGTGCTCGAATTGATCCGTGTGGGCGAGCAGTTGTCATCCCAAAGCGACGGCTCCTTCGACTTGACAGTGGAGCCACTGCTCAATCTGTGGGGATTCGGTCCGCAGGCGCGTGAGGAAAAAGTCCCGAGCGCCGAAGCGCTTGCCGAGATGCAGCAACGCGTCGGCCACACCCACTTGCGCATCGACGGTGATCAGCTGTGCAAGGACGCTGCGGTTGAGATCGACTTCAACAGCATCGCTGCCGGTTACGCGGTCGACACGATTGCCGCAAAGCTTGAAGAGCAGGGCATCCACAACTACCTGGCGGAGGTCACCGGTGAACTCAAGGCTGCCGGCAAAAAGCTCGACGGTTCACCCTGGCGCATCGCGTTAGAAGAGCCTCGGGACGATCAGCAAGTCGCGCAAAAAATCATCGCCGTCGACGGCTACGCTGTGTCCACGTCCGGCGACTACCGCAATTATTTTCAGCAGAACGGCCAGCGCTATTCCCACACCTTCGATGCCCGCACCGGAGCGCCGGTCCTACACACCCTGGCGTC
Source organism: Pseudomonas farris (assembly GCF_019145235.1). Classification (GTDB taxonomy): domain Bacteria; phylum Pseudomonadota; class Gammaproteobacteria; order Pseudomonadales; family Pseudomonadaceae; genus Aquipseudomonas; species Aquipseudomonas farris. The sequence goes on from NZ_JAHSTV010000013.1 coordinate 117,857, forward strand.
AGTCACAGTGATTCATCCTTCAGCGTTAATGGCCGATGGCCTATCGACGCTGTTGCTGATTCTCGGTCCTGAACGGGGTTGGGACTATGCCGAAACCCATGACATTGGTGCATTCTTTGTGATTCGTGCCGATACAGGTTTCGTCACACGCACCAATCAGGCTTTTGAGCGCCTGGTGGGCGAGAAAACCAAGTGATTGCGGTCTCAAAAGCATTTTTGATGGCGTTGTAGTGCAGGCAAAACTAGCCTACGACGCGACCAAGGGTTAATGTGCCCGGCGTTGACGCTTCTATAGACTGTGTCCGGGTTCTGCACTGGCCCCAAATTGTTCCTTCACGCCGCAGATCGGCGTGATTTAGCCGCAGGTGCCGAGGGCGCCGCGGCCTGTTCTGAGGAGTATGCATGGCTGTCTACAACTACGACGTGGTGGTGTTGGGTTCCGGCCCGGCGGGAGAGGGCGCGGCAATGAATGCCGCCAAAGCAGGACGCAAGGTGGCGATGGTCGATAGTCGTCGCCAGGTCGGCGGCAACTGCACCCACCTGGGCACCATCCCGTCCAAGGCCTTGCGTCACTCGGTCCGGCAGATCATGCAGTTCAACACCAACCCGATGTTCCGGGCGATTGGTGAGCCGCGCTGGTTCTCGTTCCCGGACGTTTTGAAGAGCGCCGAAAAAGTCATCTCCAAACAAGTCGCCTCGCGCACCGGCTACTACGCCCGTAACCGCGTCGACGTGTTCTTCGGCACCGGCAGCTTCGCCGACGAGCAAACCATCGAAGTGGTCTGCGCCAACGGCGTGGTTGAAAAACTGGTGGCCAAGCACATCATCATCGCCACCGGCTCGCGTCCTTATCGCCCGGCGGACATCGATTTCCATCACCCGCGTATCTACGATAGCGACACCATCCTCAGCCTCGGCCACACCCCGCGCAAACTTATCGTTTACGGCGCTGGCGTGATCGGTTGCGAATACGCCTCGATCTTCAGTGGCCTGGGTGTGCTGGTTGAGCTGGTGGATAACCGCGGCCAGTTGCTGAGCTTCCTCGACTCGGAAATTTCCCAGGCGCTGAGCTATCACTTCAGCAACAACAACATCACGGTTCGCCACAACGAAGACTACGACCGCGTCGAAGGCGTGGACAACGGCGTGATCCTGCACCTGAAGTCCGGCAAGAAGATCAAAGCCGATGCCTTGCTCTGGTGCAACGGCCGTACCGGCAACACCGATCAGCTGGGCCTGGAAAATATCGGCGTGAAGGTCAACAGCCGTGGCCAGATCGAAGTCGATGAAAACTACCGCACCTGCGTGCCGAATATTTACGGTGCCGGGGACGTGATTGGCTGGCCGAGCCTGGCCAGTGCCGCCCACGACCAGGGCCGTTCGGCCGCTGGCAGCATTGTTGACAATGGCAGCTGGCGTTTCGTCAACGACGTGCCAACCGGCATCTACACCATTCCGGAGATCAGCTCGATCGGCAAGAACGAGCAGGAGCTGACTCAAGCCAAGGTCCCGTACGAAGTGGGCAAGGCGTTCTTCAAGGGCATGGCGCGTGCGCAGATCGCCGGTGAGCCGCAAGGCATGCTGAAGATCCTGTTCCACCGCGATACCCTGGAAGTGCTGGGCGTTCATTGCTTCGGTTATCAGGCGTCGGAGATCGTGCACATCGGTCAGGCGATCATGAGCCAGCCGGGTGAACTGAACACCCTGAAGTACTTCGTCAACACGACGTTCAACTACCCGACCATGGCTGAAGCCTATCGGGTAGCGGCGTACGATGGCCTCAACCGGCTTTTTTGAGCGGCTCCGGCCGGTGGCCTGAGCCGGCCGGGGAGACCGATTTCAGCAATTCTCGAGCGTGGCAGTGGCCAAACCGGGAAAGTCTGTAATCAGGCTGTCAACGCCGAAGTCGGCGAGTCTGCGCATCAGCGCGGGCTCGTTGACTGTCCACACCGACACATGCAGCCCCTGACGCTGCGCCTTCTGCAGGCGTTCCGGCGTACACAGGGTCCAGTTCAGCGCCAGCATCTCACAGCCATAGTTTTGCGCGACCTTCAACGGGTCGAGCCAGGCATACTCGGCCACCAATCCGCGAGACACGTCCGGCACCAGGTCCAGCGCGGCTTTCAATACTTCGCGTGAACTCGACGTAATCGTGATCTTGTCCCGCATACCGAAACGCTGAGCCATTTCGCGAATCGCCAGCACGGTGGTCACGGCACGGGTGCGTGAAGCGCTTTTGACTTCCAGCTGCCAGTGCTCGAAATCGCATTTCTCGAACAGTTCTTCCAGCGTTGGGATCGGGCAGGGTTTGATCCAGCCCGGGCCACCCTTGCGCGCGTCATAGGTCACCAACTCCGCGGCGGTATGCTCGACTACTTTGCCGCGGCGGTCGGTGGTGCGTTTGAGGGTCGGGTCGTGGATCACCATCAACTCGCCGTCCTTGGACAGGTGCAAGTCCAGTTCACAACGACGTACGCCGTGCTTGAGGCATTCCTGAAAGCTGGTCAGGGTGTTTTCCGGTGCTTCGCCCTTGGCGCCGCGATGGCCGTAGATGAGAGTCACGGTTCTTCCTTAAATTAAATGCCTGATTCGTTTTGTTCGCGGGCCAGGCGTCGTTCTTGTGCCTGTCGCTGCAAGATGTAACGGGCCAGCAATTGCCGCTGGGCATCGGACGGGTATTCGAACTCGGTGCCGACATCGTAGCCGTCGCCCTTGCGGTCGCAATGGGTGACGCGGGCTCGCAGCAGCAGGCCAAGGGCTTGCGGCATGAGTACCAGCTTGACTGACAGATGCGCGCCAGTGGCGATGGGCGTCGGATGCTGGAAGTCGATGCCTCCTTCGGAGAGGATCACCGGCTGCGGTTCGCCGATCTGCCCGAGCACGGTCAGAGCGACCACCTGGCTCAGCAAATCGATGCGTTTGTTCTGGGATTTCAGGAACGCGGCGATGGTCCGGTCACGTTCGCTGATCTGTCGCAGCAGGTGTTGCGACTCGAATTCGCTCAGGTGCAGTTCGCTGAGCAGGTTGAATAGAGGGGAAGCATCCTGCAACACTTCCTGGCCTGCGGCTTCGGGAGCAGACAGGGGCCGAATTTCCAGTGCGATCGTGTCCTCGATACGGTAGTATTCGCGGCGATCTTCTTCATCTAATGTCGACATGGCGAACCCATGGTAGCGGCGGTGGTCTGAGTGTAAAGCTGGTTATCGACCCCCGCCACAAGGACGTTCCTTTTCCCTCCGAACAAGCCCCGACATGTTCAGACCTCTCTTCGTATTTATTGGCACGCGTTATACCCGTGCAAAGCGTCGCAATCATTTTGTGTCATTCATTTCCCTGACCTCGATGATCGGACTCGCCCTCGGCGTGGTCGTGATGATCGTCGTGCTGTCGGTCATGAACGGCTTCGATCATGAGATGCGCACCCGCGTGCTGGGCATGGTGCCCCACGCGACCATCGAGTCCGGTGAGCCGATCAGCGACTGGCAAAGCCTGGCCGCCAAGGTCAAGCAGAATCCGCAGGTGACGGCGGTTGCGCCCTTCGTCCAGATGCAGGGCTTGCTGACCAACAACGGCAAGGTCTCCAAAGTGCTGCTCAATGCCATCGACCCGGTGCAGGAACGGCAGGTGTCGATCATTGATAACTTCATGCAACAGGGCAAACTCGACGACCTGGCGCCGGGCAGTTTCGGCATCGTCATCGGCGACAAGGCCGCGGCCAAGCTCGGCGTGGCGGTTGGCGACAAGCTGACGTTTGTCGCGCCGGAAGTCACCGTGACCCCGGCCGGGATGTTCCCGCGCATGAAACGCTTTACCGTGGTTGGCATCTTCCATGTCGGTGCCGGTGAGATCGACGGCTATCTGGGCATCACCAACCTGCAGGATCTGGCGAAGCTGCACCGCTGGAAGCCGGATCAGGTCCAGGGCATCCGCTTGAAGTTCGACGATCTGTTCCAGGCACCGCGCATGGCGTGGACCATCGCCCAGCAACTCGGCGAAGACAAGTATTACGCCCGCGACTGGACCCGCACCCACGGCAATCTGTATCAAGCGATCCGCATGGAAAAAGCCATGATCGGCCTGCTGTTGCTGCTGATCGTCGCGGTTGCAGCGTTCAACATCATTTCCACGCTGGTGATGGTGGTGAACGACAAGAAGGGCGACATCGCGATCCTGCGCACCCTCGGCTCCACGCCGGGGCAGATCATGGCGATCTTCATGGTCCAGGGCACGGTCATTGGTGTGGTCGGTACGCTGATCGGCGCTGTGGTCGGGATCTTCGCCGCGCTGAACGTCAGCGCCGCGATTTCGGCCCTTGAAGGGCTGATCGGCCATAAATTCCTGAACGCTGACGTGTATTTCATCGATTACCTGCCGTCGCAAGTGCAGAGCCAGGACGTGTTGATGGTCTGCGCCGCCGCGTTGGTTCTGAGTTTCCTCGCCACCCTGTATCCAGCCTGGCGTGCCGCGCGCACCCAGCCTGCGGAGGCGCTACGTTATGAGTGAGTCGGGCATGAGTGATAAAGCAATCTTGAGCTGCCGCAACCTGGGCAAATCCTACGTGGAAGGCCCGGAATCGGTAGAGGTTCTGGCGGGTCTGCAACTGGAGTTGCACCCAGGTGAGCGCGTGGCGATCGTCGGTACGTCGGGCTCGGGCAAAAGTACCTTGCTCAACCTGCTGGGCGGCCTCGATACGCCGACCAAGGGCAGCGTCTGGCTGGCCGGTGAAGAGCTCTCGGCACTGAACGAAAAGGCCCGTGGCCTGCTGCGCAATCGGTCGCTGGGTTTCGTTTACCAATTCCACCACTTGCTGCCTGAGTTCACCGCGCTGGAAAACGTCTGCATGCCGTTGCTGATCGGTAAAACCGCAATCCCGGAAGCGCGTCAGCGTGCGACGGCGTTGCTGGAGCGGGTAGGGTTGGGCCATCGTCTGGAGCACAAACCGGCGGAACTGTCGGGTGGTGAACGCCAGCGTGTGGCCATCGCCCGCGCCTTGGTGAACAAGCCAGGCCTGGTGATGCTCGACGAGCCGACCGGCAACCTCGACTCCCACACCGCCCAAGGCATTCAGGATTTGATGCTGGAACTCAGCACCTCGATGCGCACGGCGTTCCTGGTGGTGACCCACGACATGAACCTGGCCCGCCAGATGGATCGCGTCCTGCATTTGCAGGAAGGTTACCTGACACCCATCTGATTGACCGAAACCCGGCGTACTGAACAGTGCGTCGGGTCTTTTATTTTTATACGGTGCCCCAGCGAATGTTCAGACCGTTATCGATCTTTATCGGCACGCGCTATACCCGCGCCAAGCGCCGCAATCGCTTTGTTTCCTTCATCTCGATGACCTCGATGATCGGCCTCGCCCTGGGCGTGCTGGCGATGATCGTGGTGCTGTCGGTGATGAACGGCTTCCAGCGCGAAATGAGCTCGCGCATCCTCGGCATGGTGCCCCACGCGACTATCGTCGGCGTGAACCCTATCGACGATTGGCAGCCGGTGGCCGCCGCGGCGATGAAGAATCCTGAAGTGACGGCGGCGGTGCCGTTCACCGAGATGGAAGGCATGCTGTCCTACAAGGGCACGATGCAGCCGATCCAGGTCAGCGGTGTCGATCCGGCGCTGGAAGGCAAGGTCTCGATCGTTGCCAAGCACATTGTTCAGGGACGTCTCGATGCCTTGAAGCCGGGCGAGTTCGGCGTAGTGGTCGGTGAGATCACCGCGCGACGTTTTCGCTTGAATGTCGGCGACAAGATCACCCTGATCGTGCCGGAAATCAGCAGCGCACCGGGTGGGATTACCCCGCGCATGCAGCGCCTGAACGTGGTCGGTGTGTTCAAGGTTGGCGCCGAGCTGGACGGCTCGATGGCGCTGATCCACCTCGCCGATGCCGCGCAGATGCAGCACTGGCAGCCGAATCAGGTGCAGAGCGTGCGCCTGGCGGTGAAGGATCTGTACGCCGCGCCGCAAGTGTCGAGCGACATCGCGACCGGCTTGGGCGCTGCCTACAAGGCTGACGACTGGACCCACACCCAAGGCAGTCTGTTCAACGCGATGAAGATGGAAAAAACCATGATCGGCCTGCTGTTGCTGATGATCGTCGCGGTGGCGGCGTTCAACATCATCGCCACCCTGATCATGGTGGTGAACGACAAGGGCGCGGACATCGCAATCCTGCGCACCATCGGCGCGACGCCTCGGCAGATCATGGCGATCTTCATGGTGCAGGGCACGGTGATCGGGGTTGTCGGTACCTTGATTGGCGGCGTGCTGGGTGTGATCGCAGCGCTGAACGTCAGTGAGCTGGTGGGCTGGATGGAGCGGGTCAGCGGGCAGCACATCTTCAGTTCCGATGTGTACTTTGTCAGTAACTTGCCGTCGGAGCTGCAGGGCGCGGATGTGTTGTTGATCTGTTCCGCCGGTTTCATCATGAGCTTTTTGGCGACGGTGTATCCGGCGTGGCGGGCGGCGAAAGTCGAGCCGGCTACTGCGTTGCGGTATTCGTAAGCCGTTACATCGCCTTCGCGAGCAAGCCCGCTCCCACATTGGATCTGAGTCGGTCACAAATTTGTGATTCAACTCGGTCAAATGTGGGAGCGGGCTTGCTCGCGAAGGGGCCAGACATGCCGCCCTCAATCCCCCTTCGGCAACTCAATCACAAACCGCGTCCATCCGTTATCCGATTCGCAATGAATCTGCCCGCCATGGGCGCGGATGATCGACTGGGTGATCGCCAGCCCCAACCCCGCATGCTCACTGCTGCCTTCACGACGCGCCGGGTCTGCCCGGTAGAAGCGGTCAAACAAGCGCGGCAACAAGTCTTCAGAAATCCCTTCACCATTGTTTTCAACAGTCAGGTTCAAGCCTGCCGGCTGCTCGACAATTTTCACCCGCACCTCGCCACCGACCGGGGTAAACCGCAACGCATTGTCCAGTAAATTGGACAGCGCCCGACGCAGCATGCTGCGGTCGCCCTGCATGCTCGCGCTGCCGTCACGACTCAACTTCACCTGAGCGTCCTCGGCCAACGGTGCAAAGAACTCCAGCAGCACATCGGCTTCCTCCGCCAGTTCCAGCGGTTCACGTTTGGGCATCAGCAAGCCATGGTCAGCCTTGGCCAGGTACAACATGTCATTGACCAGTTGCGCCATCCATTGCAGTTCTTCGAGATTGCTGTGCAGCGCTTCGCGGTAATCCTCGATGGGGCGAGGGCGGGTGAGGGTGACCTGAGTATGGGTCAGCAAGTTCGACAGGGGGGTGCGCAGTTCATGGGCGATGTCGGCAGAGAAGGCCGAGAGACGCTGAAAAGAGTCGTCGAGGCGTCCGAGCATGGCGTTGAAGCTGTAAGCCAATTCCTCGAGCTCTGGCGGCATGTCTGCTTCTGGCAGACGAGCATTGAGCGATTGCGCCGACACGCCGCTGGCGACCGCGCTCATACGCCGCAGCGGGCGCAAACCACTGCGCGCCGCCCAGGCACCGAGCAGGGCAGTGGCCAGCGCTGACAAGCCGACGGTCAGCCAGATCAGATGCTGCATGCGTTGCAGAAAGTGTTGGTGATGGGTGATGTCCAGCAGCAAGGTCAATTGCGGTGAGTCGGGTTTGTCGGGGAACAGCGGTGCATTCAGGACGCGATAGTCGGTGCCGTCGTTGCTCATCGTCGACAGGCCTGGTTGGAGCGGCAAGTCTTTGGGTAAACGGTCCGAGCTGTCGTACAAGCGTTGGCCGTCACTGCCAATGATGCGCAGCGAAAGATCGGCTTGTCGGCTCAATTCATCGGCCAGTCTGGTCTCGCTTTCGCTGGACTGGATGTCATCCAGCGCCCGGCGCAAGCCAATCAGCTTGCCATCCAGCAACTGCTGGTCCAACTCGACAAAGTGCGCCTCGCTGGCGCGACTGAACAACACCCCGGCGAACAACGACACCACGGCAGTGCAAGCTGCGAACAGCAGCGCCAGACGATTGCTTAGTGAAAGTCGGCGCATCAGGCAGGGCGCTCTTCAAGGACGTAGCCCATGCCGCGCACGGTGTGGATCAGCTTGTTCGGGAAATCATCGTCGATCTTCAGGCGCAAACGGCGGATCGCCACTTCGATAACATTGGTATCGCTGTCGAAATTCATGTCCCACACCTGGGAAGCGATCAGCGACTTGGGCAGAACTTCGCCTTGTCGCCGCAGGAGCATTTCCAGCAGGGCGAATTCCTTGGCGGTCAGGTCGATGCGCTGACCGTTGCGCTCGACCCGGCGGCGGATCAGATCCAGGCGCAAGTCGGAAAGTTGCAGGCTGGTTTCCTGAGGCGTGGCGCTTCCGCGACGTAGCAGACTGCGAACCCGCGCCAGCAGTTCGGAGAAGGCGAACGGTTTGACCAGATAGTCGTCGGCGCCCAGCTCAAGGCCGTGGACCCTGTCCTCTACCGCGTCTCTAGCGGTAAGAAACAGTACCGGTGTGTCGAGACCAGCGCCGCGCACCGCTTGCAGAATCTGCCAGCCATCGCGACCAGGCAGCATCACATCGAGAATCAACAAGGCGTAATCGCCGCTCAACGCCAATTGCTGGCCGGTGTTGCCGTCTGCCGCCAGTTCGGTGGTGAACCCGGCCTCGGTCAGGCCCTGGCGCAGGTAGTGGCCGGTTTTCGGTTGGTCTTCGACGATCAGCAGTTTCATGGGCGACTCGGGCAGTTGGAACAGGTGCGTTATACCGTGGGCGGCGGCGAAGCAGGCCTACCTGACAAAGTTGTAATTTGTCTGTCAGGTGGTTGGCAGTACCCGCAGCTTAGAGTTTCCCACAAGCTGAACCTCATCTTGTTGGAGCGCGACTATGTTTTTGCACAATCGTCTGGTACTGGCTGCTTGCTTACTGACTCTGAGCCTGGGGCTTGAGGCTTCCCCCGCGCATTCCTATGACTTCGGTCAACCAGCGACGGCCGCCAAGGCTACCCGCAGCGTTGAAGTGGTGATGGGCGACATGTCCTTCACTTCCAAGGCGATGGATATCAAGGCCGGGGAAACCGTGCGTTTTGTACTGGTGAATAAAGGCCAGTTATTGCACGAATTCAACCTCGGCGACGCGGCGATGCATGCCCGGCACCAGCAGGAAATGCTCCAGATGCAGCAAAGCGGCATGCTTATGCCCACAGGGATGAAGACCATGGACCACGGCTCCATGGGCCATTCTTCCGAAGGGCATGGGATGAAACACGATGACCCGAACAGCGTGCTGGTGGAACCAGGCAAAACCGCCGAGCTGACCTGGACGTTCACCAAGGCCGCCCACCTGGAATTTGCCTGCAATATCCCCGGCCACTATCAGGCCGGTATGGTCGGCAAACTGACAGTCAGTCAGTAAGCACTCAAAGGCGGGAGCAAAGGCTGGTAGAATCCGCTGATTCTTCAGTCAGGTTTCCGCCATGCATCCCGCAGCCGAACACTCGCCGCTGGGCAAATCCAGCGAATACATCGCCACCTATACGCCGTCCTTGCTGTTCCCGATCCCGCGCACCGCGAAATGGGCCGAGCTGGGCCTGACGGCTGAAACCCTGCCGTACAAGGGTGTGGACTTCTGGAACTGCTTCGAACTGTCGTGGCTGTTGCCATCCGGCAAGCCTGTGGTGGCGATTGGCGAATTCAGCATTCCGGCGGATTCGCCGAACATCATCGAATCGAAGTCGTTCAAGCTGTACCTCAACTCGCTGAACCAGACAGCGTTTGCCGATACCGCAAGCCTTGAAGCGACACTGGCGAAAGACCTCTCGGCCGCTGCTGGCAAACCGGTGGGCGTGCGGATTCGCAGCTTGAAAGATGTTGAGGCAGAAGGCGTCGTGGCGTTGCCGGGCGTGTGCATCGATGACCTGGACATCAGCGTCAGCAACTATGAACATCCGCGTCCGGAACTGCTGCGGTGCGATGAGTCGCTCATTATTGAAGAGAGCGTGCACAGCCATTTGCTCAAATCCAACTGCCCGGTTACCAGTCAACCGGATTGGGGCAGCGTGGCGGTGGAGTATCGCGGCGCGGCGCTGGACCATGCGAGTTTGCTGGAATACATCGTGAGCTTCCGCCAGCACTCGGACTTCCATGAGCAGTGTGTGGAGCGGATTTTCCTCGACCTGCAACGGTTGCTGAAACCAGAGAAACTGACGGTGTATGCACGGTATGTGCGTCGCGGTGGGTTGGACATCAACCCGTATCGCAGCACCGAAGAAGTGCAACTGCCGAACCATCGCTTGGTCCGTCAGTAAAGCTCCAATGTGGGAGCGGGCTTGCTCGCGAAGACGTCGGCACATTCAACATCAACGTGCCTGCCAGACCGCTTTCGCGAGCAAGCCCGCTCCCACAAGGGATTGCATTTCAGGTCGCAGACATTAAAAAGCCCCGCTATCGATAGCGGGGCTTTTTGCATCTTGCGGGTTCAGATTCCCATATTGGCCAAGGCTTGCACGATGTTGCGCAAGGTGCCGGCAAGGGTCGGGTGTTCGAGTTCGAAGCGCTCGACGGCCAGGTTCACATTGTCGGCGAGGTTGGTGTCCTGGGTTTTGGTTTCGAGTTCAAGTTCCAGTTCGATCTGTTCCATCAGCGCGTGCAAGTCTGCGCGTTCGGCTTCGGTCAGCGGTGGATTCTGTTCCAATTGCTCGCGCAGTTTGTTGAGCTGTTCTTGCAGTTCGCGGGCAGGCATGGCGTTCTTCCTTTTATCGATAGGCACTGGCATAGACCGCAGCGGCGCGCCAAAGGTCTATGGCTGACCTTTAGATTAATCCACTCCCGGGCAAACTGCATGATCTCGATCAGGGCTTTTCGCCCTTGAGCCGGCGCAGGCTGATATCGGCCAGGCAAGTGTCGAGTTCGCCCAAATGATCGATCACCGAATGCACGCCCAGGCCGAACAGTTGCATTGTCGCCTTGCCGCGCAGGTGTTCCCGTTCCTTTTGACTCAAGGCCTGCCATTCGCTGGGGGCCAGCCCGCACAGCGAGCCGCAGGACGCCAGGCCAATGGTCCACAACCCGGCATTCAGGCCCGATTGCAGAAGACGCGGTTCGCCGCTGACCAGCACGCAACCGTCCAGACGTTCGACATTCAACGCCATCAACGCTTGCCAACAGGCGTTCGGGGCCGGCCATGGATTGATTGTTGCCGGGTGTTGCGAAGGCTTGATCCAGCCCGGGAGTGCCGCGGCCAGAGAGTGGCTGAGGGCGGGGGGCAGTTCATCGAGCCAGGCGCAAGGAATCTGTTGGCGCTGCAAGCTGGACAGACTATCCAAAGCGCCGAGCGTGACTTCGGTATGTTCGGCAGTCAGTGTGCCGGCTTGACGAGTGCGTGCGCCGAAATCCACCAGACATCCACTGAGGCCGAACAGTACAGCGGTCAGGTTGGGAGCGATGAGAGGCGAGGTTTCGGCGCGCGGCATGTCAACATCCTTGAAATAGTAACAAGGCTATTCGTGGACGGTGACAGTTGAGTGACACTGATGTGAATCGCTCCCAGCCAGGAAGAATTCATCCGGGGGGCGTCGCGCACGATGCTGCCTAAACCGGGTTATCCGTCATATACTAGCGGCCTTTGCGCCTGGGCCAAGCCCCCGCGCCAGTACGAATCCAAGGAGTTTCTCTATGCGCTGGAGCAATCGACTCGCTCAGCTTTGTATGTGTGCCAGTGTATTGCTGGTTCCGTTTGCGGCTCAGGCTGCCACGGAAGAAGATCCTTGGGAAAGCATTAATCGCCCGATCTACAAGTTCAACGATTTTGTCGACACTTACGCACTGAAGCCATTGGCTCAGGGCTATCAATTCGTCACGCCGCAGTTTCTGGAAGATGGCATCCACAACATGTTCCGCAACGTTGGTGATGTGACCAACCTCGCCAACGACGTGTTGCAGGTCAAACCCGCCGCGGCAGGCGTCGACACTGCGCGTTTGATCTTCAACACCACCTTCGGCCTGCTGGGCTTCTTCGACGTGGGCACCCAGATGGGCCTGCATCGCAATGATGAAGACTTCGGCCAGACCCTCGGTTATTGGGGAGTGGGCAGCGGCCCATACTTGATGCTGCCGCTCATGGGGCCAAGCACCTTGCGTGATGCGCCTTCCAAGTATGTCGACGGCTATACCGGCCCGTACCGCTACATCCACGACGTGCCGGTGCGTAATTCGATCTTCGGCCTGAACATCGTCGACACCCGCGCCAACCTGCTGTCGGCCGAGAAGCTGGTCAGCGGCGACAAATACACCTTCATTCGCAATGCGTACCTGCAAAACCGCGAATTCAAAGTCAAGGACGGCCAGGTTGAAGACGATTTTTGATCTCGACCGGTAAACGAAGAAGGCGGCCATTTTGGCCGCCTTCTTTCGTTTGGCTTTGCGGGTTAATCGGGTTATTTCATCTTCAGGATTGTAAGCCCGAGTTTCTGATTACCATCGTCCTGTGCTTTCACCCATACCACCTCGGTGTCGGCCTCAAGGCCTTTTAGCGCCGCATGATCGGAATCGATCCGCACACTGAGCCGGTCACCGACCTTGAATAAGCGGGGCGCTTCAACCTGCATGCCGCTGCTGGAAAGGTCGATACAGACGGCTGGCACCTCGTCGCCTTCATGAATCAGCGCCACATCGGCATCTACCCGCATGCGGATGAAATCGCGCTTTTCGCTGTAGTCCCGCTCAGTTTGGCTCATGGGCTCGATCCTTCCTTTGGGTTACGGTTTTGCCTGTTCTTATAACTCCCGGTGATTTGACAAGTAAAGACGTCAAGCGACCATCGGCGTGAGCTTGAAACGCCTCGCGGATGGGAGTACCGTCTGCGCCTTAGAAGGGCACCTTTGGTGGACCTGTGAGTAGGGCAAACGCTCGAAAACGGTGCAATCAGAGAGGCTAGAAAGCGAATCCAGTAGTGTGTGCGGGGGCCAATGCCCAGCCTGCTACGCCAACCTAATTCTGGCGCCGTTTGCCCACATGCCAAAAACCAGTGCCACGCTGCTGATAATCGATGATGACGAAGTAGTGCGCGCGAGCCTCGCGGCCTACTTGGAAGACAGTGGTTTCAGTGTCCTGCAGGCCAGCAACGGCCAGCAGGGTCTTCAGGTATTCGAGCAAGACAAGCCCGACTTGGTCATCTGCGATCTGCGCATGCCGCAGATGGGCGGACTCGAACTCATTCGCCAGGTCACCGAGCTGTCGCCGCAAACCCCGGTGATCGTGGTATCGGGCGCCGGCGTGATGAACGACGCGGTCGAGGCCCTGCGCCTGGGCGCGGCGGACTACCTGATCAAGCCTCTAGAAGATCTGGCCGTGCTCGAGCACTCCGTGCGCCGGGCTCTGGATCGTGCGCGTCTGCTGCTGGAAAACCAGCGCTATCGCGAGAAGCTGGAAAAGGCCAACCGCGAGCTCGAAGCCAGCCTGAACCTGCTCCAGGAAGACCAGAACGCCGGTCGCCAGGTGCAGATGAACATGCTGCCGGTCAGCCCCTGGAGCATTGATGAGTTCCAGTTTGCGCACCAGATCATTCCATCGCTGTACCTGTCGGGCGATTTCGTTGACTACTTTCGGGTCGACGAGCGTCGGGTAGCGTTTTACCTGGCGGACGTTTCCGGTCATGGCGCCTCTTCAGCCTTCGTTACCGTGCTGTTGAAGTTCATGACCACGCGCTTGCTGTTCGAATCCAAGCGCAACGGCACATTGCCAGAGTTCAAGCCTTCAGAGGTTCTTGGTCATATCAACCGGGGCCTGATCAGTTGTAAGCTGGGTAAACACGTCACAATGGTCGGTGGAGTCATCGACGAGGAGACCGGTTTGTTGACCTATAGCATCGGCGGTCATCTGCCGTTGCCTGTGTTGTACACGCCAGACAGTGTTCGTTACCTGGAAGGGCGCGGTCTGCCGGTGGGCCTCTTCAATGAAGCCACCTACGAAGACCACGTACTGGAATTGCCGCCAGTGTTCAGCTTGACGCTGATGTCTGATGGCATTTTGGACCTTTTGCCAGAACCCACACTCAAAGATAAAGAAGCTGCTTTACCTCAACGGGTGAAGGCAGCGGGCGGCAGCCTGGATGGTCTGCGCCAGGTTTTTGGATTGGCCACGCTAGGGGAGATGCCGGATGATATCGCCCTGTTGGTGTTGAGCAGGAATCTTTAATGAGTACCGGTAGAATCCAGTTCGCCGAGCAGGACGGCACCTTCGTCCTGAAGTTCGTCGGTGAAGTTCGCCTGACCCTGTGTTCGGCGTTGGATGCGACTATTGAGCGGATCTTCACTGCGTTGAATTTCAACGCCATCGTGATCGACCTGACCGAAACCCGCAGCATCGACAGCACCACCCTGGGCCTGCTGGCCAAACTGTCGATCCTGTCGCGGCAAAAGGTCGGCCTGCTGCCGACCGTCGTCACCACCCACGAAGACATCACCCGTCTGCTGCAGTCCATGGGTTTCGAGCAAGTGTTCAACATCGTTGACCGCCCGATCCCATGCCCTGAATGCCTGACCGACCTGCCAGACCAGGATCAGTCCGAAGAAGTGGTACGCGTCAAAGTCCTCGAAGCGCACAAAATCCTCATGGGCCTGAACGACTCCAACCGTGAGGCGTTCCATGACCTGGTGAATGCGCTGGAGCGGCATTGACTCCCTAAAACGGTACGGGTCTGGTCCCGCGTAAACACACTATTGCGACCCACCACAAGTCCCCTGTGGGAGCGGGCTTGCTCGCGAAGGCGTCAGTCCAGTCACTACGATGTTGAATGTACAGGCCCTTTCGCGAGCAAGCCCGCTCCCACATTAGTCCCGCGTCGAACACACTATTGCGACCCACCACGAATCCCCTGTGGGAGCGGGCTTGCCCGCGAAGGCGTCCGCACACCCACCACGGCCATCAGCGCGAAGCCAACCCTATCCCCACTACCAAACGCACACAAAAAAGGGCGAACCCGCTAAGGTTCGCCCTTTTTGCATCGCTGCGAGCTAGATCACAGCTTGGCCTGCAACAACGCCTCAAGCTTCTCCTGATCCCGAGCAAACTGACGGATACCCTCAGCCAGCTTCTCGGTCGCCATCGCATCCTCGTTGGACAACCAACGGAACTGCGCTTCATTCAAGCTCAGACGCGCTTCACCGGCATGCCCAGGCGCCAATTTGCGCTCCAGCTTGCCAGTATCCGCCGCCAGCTTCTCCAGCAGATCCGGGCTAACGGTCAGACGATCACACCCAGCCAGCTGCTCAATCTGATTCAGATTACGGAAGCTCGCGCCCATCACCACAGTCTTGTAGTCATTGGCCTTGTAGTAGTTGTAGATACGCGTCACCGACTGCACGCCCGGATCATCCGCGCCGGTGTAGTCGTTGCCGGTGGCTTTCTTGTACCAGTCGTAGATGCGGCCCACGAACGGCGAAATCAGAAACACCCCGGCATCGGCACAAGCGGCAGCCTGAGCGAAAGAGAACAGCAGCGTCAGGTTGCACTGAATGCCTTCCTTTTCCAGCTTCTCGGCAGCGCGAATGCCTTCCCAGGTCGAAGCGATCTTGATCAGCACACGGTCACGGCCAACGCCGGCCTTGTCGTACAGGTCGATCAGACGGTGTGCACGCTTCAATACGGCGTCAGTGTCGAACGACAGGCGCGCATCCACTTCAGTGGAAATACGGCCCGGTACAACCTTCAGAATTTCTTGCCCTACCGCAACGCCAAAACGGTCGCTGGCCAGGCCCACATCGCCCTTGCAGTCGTGAACGCAAGCGTTCAGCAACTCGGCATAAGCGGGAATGGCCGCCGCTTTGAGCAGCAGGGAAGGGTTGGTGGTAGCGTCCACGGGTTTAACGCGAGCGATTGCTTCGAAGTCGCCGGTGTCGGCAACCACGGTAGTCATTTGTTTGAGTTGTTCCAGCTTGGAAGTCATGAGCGTGCTCTGTCCTATGGGTCTAATGACATTACCCGAGCGCTTGCAGCCACTCAAGGGCGCGTACGTGTATCGATGGCCCCAGCGGCAACAACCTGAAAACGGATGTTTGAAAGGCGGGGCGTGGTATCGGTAGATACGATGCTGAAATGGGGGACAGGTTCAACGTAAGCGACCGTTAACGCCCCTCCAACAACTCCGCCGCCTGATCCAGCAACGCCAAAGGCTCTTTGGCCTTATGAATATCCACCGACAACAATTGCCGAAACTTCCGCGCCCCCGGAAACCCGGTGCCCAGCCCCAGCACATGCCGAGTGATGTGATGCATCGCCCCACCCGCCAGCAGATGCTCGGCAATATAAGGCCGCAACTGCGCCAGCGCCTCGGCCCGACTGATCACCGGGGCTTTGCTGCCAAACAGCTGCTGATCCACCTCAGCCATCACATAAGGATTGTGATACGCCTCACGGCCCAGCATCACGCCGTCAAACGTCTGCAGATGCTCGTGACAAGCCTCCAGCGTCTTGATCCCGCCGTTGAGAATAATCTCCAGCTCCGGAAAATCCGTCTTCAACCGCGCCGCCACGTCATAGCGCAGAGGCGGAATGTCGCGGTTCTCTTTCGGCGACAACCCCTCCAGAATCGCAATTCGCGCATGTACCGTAAAACTCGTGCACCCGGCATCCCGAACCGTGCCGACGAAATCACACAACTCCTCGTAACTGTCCCGCCCATTAATCCCGATCCGATGCTTCACCGTCACCGGAATCGACACCGCATCCCGCATCGCCTTCACACAATCAGCCACCAACTGTGGATGCCCCATCAGGCACGCACCGATCATATTGTTCTGCACCCGATCACTCGGGCAGCCGACGTTCAGGTTTACCTCGTCGTAGCCGTGCTCCTGGGCCATGCGTGCGCAGGCGGCCAGATCCAATGGGACACTGCCGCCGAGTTGGAGCGCGAGCGGGTGTTCGGCTTCGTTGTGGCGCAGGAAGCGGTCGTGATCGCCGTTGAGGAGTGCGCCGGTGGTGACCATTTCGGTGTAGAGGAGGGCGTGCTTGGAGAGTAGGCGTAGGAAAAAGCGGCAGTGACGATCTGTCCAATCCATCATGGGCGCAACGCTAAACCGCCGAGACAGCGCAGAGCTTGTTTTATATGGGTTAGTGACTGTTTTAGCTAGCATTTTTCTCTGCGCGTTCTGGGCCGTTTTTGGGCGTTTTCAGGCGTTTTTTAAAGGCCGGTGGTAAAATGTACCACTCACTTTCTCATTTGTACCACTGGAACGATGGCAACCATTAGAGCAAGAAAGAAGGCCGACGGATCGGTCAGTTATACGGTCCAAATCCGCCTTAAAAACAAAGGGGTAATAGTTTACCAAGAGTGCCAGACCTTCGCCCGGAAACAGGCTGCCCTGGCATGGGCTCGAAAGCGCGAAGCGGAGCTGGACGAGCCAGGCGCGATCGAGCGGGCAAATCGCAAAGGCACCACGGTCAAGGAGATGATCGACCGTTATTTGATTGAGATGGAGAAGGTCCGGCCTTTGGGTAAGACCAAGCTCGCCACGCTCAAAGCGATCAGCGAATCATACCTGGGTAAATTGAATGACCAGGACATCAACAGTCAGCAGTTGGTGGAGTATGCGCTGTGGCGGATGGGCAAGGAGGGCGGGAATGTACAGCCTCAGACGGCTGGTAATGATTTGGCGCATTTGGGCGCGGTGCTGTCGATTGCTCGGCCTGCTTGGGGCTACGAAGTCGCTCCGCACGCAATGACGGATGCCCGGCGGGTGTTGAAAAAGCTGGGGTACAACATGAAAAGTCGTGAGCGCGACCGACGCCCGACGTTGGATGAACTCGACAAGCTACTCACGCACTTTGAGGGTATCCAAGCCCGTCGCCCAACGTCGATCAACATGCTCAAAATGACCGGGTTTGCGTTGTTCTCAACTCGCCGGCAGGAAGAAATTACGCGGATCCTGTGGACGGATCTGGATGAAGTGGGCCAGCGGGTATTGGTGCGCGACATGAAAAACCCCGGCCAGAAGATCGGTAACGATGTCTGGTGCCATTTACCGCCGGAAGCCTGGGCCATTCTCCAAACCATGCCGAAGGTACTGCCTGAGATATTTCCGTACAGTGCAGAGTCCGTATCCACATCCTGGACCAGGGCTTGTCAGATACTTGCTATCGAAGATCTGCACTTTCATGACCTTCGCCACGACGGCGTTAGCCGGCTGTTCGAAATGGACTGGGACATTCCTCGGGTAGCGAGTGTATCGGGGCATCGCGATTGGAACTCAATGCGGCGTTACACCCACCTTCGTGGACGCGGTGACGCCTACGAAAACTGGAAATGGTTCGAGAAAATCCTACAGGCGCCCGTAAAATTGGGCGCCAGGACACTGAAGTGAATTAGCTACTGCGTGGCGCGCGGTTCAGCTGATTGTTCTCTTTGACGGCTGCGGCGCGCTGAGCATCCAGGTATTCGGAAAGGTCCGTGATGTGAATACCCTTTGCGCTCTTTTGGCTTGGCTCCATGCGCGTGATGGGAATCTTGATTTGCCCGGCCCCCACCTTTCTCTGGAACATGTCCGTGGTGAGATGAGTGAAGTAATCCTTACAGACTCGCTCCAAGGGAATGACCACCTGACCGTTGTATTGGGCCATGAGGACAAATAACGTTTTCATAGTGTTGCTCCTTCAAGTGAGAAAGTCCGAACAGTTGTTTCGTGCTTAGTCGATGAATGGCCAGCCAACAGCTGAGCTACAACGGCGAATTCGGCCGCATCAATGTCGCCAAGCTCCTTGGCGAAGCCGGTAAGGCACTCAAGACGGATCCGCGCATCGTCGGTTTTCCGCACCTGGTAATCGAACAACGCAGTGCCGACAATCCGAATTGCCATCAGATGCCGGGCGGACTGGGCGTCAATGTTGGCCAATGTGTTAGCCTTCGAATCGCTGCTGCTTTGGTGCTGTGCTTGCATGGTATTGCCCTCAGTGGTGGTTGATGTCGGGGAGGGCCAACTCCTCGACATCGCTTCTCTTGTCCGTCAGTCCTGGCGAGCCAGGTGGATAACCAGGTCGGTGTAATCAGGATCTTCCTCAGTGCATGCTTGCCACTCCAGCACGCTCAAAATCTGCTGAGGACTGCACTCGTCTACCAGGATCTCGCGCTGGCCAGCTGCAGCACGAACTTCCAGAATCTGCAGCAAACCATTCTCGCCATATGCACCTGCCTGAATGACCGGGTGGCTTTTGCCCATCCATTCCAGTCGATCCTGGATTTCCAGCAGCTTGCTCGTTTTGCCGTCGCCGGCATTGCCCATAAAGATTTGGATTTGCATTGGTGCAGCCTCCCTTACGCTTTGAAAATCCAGCACTTGACCGTCGTGGGACGACCAGGCGCCAGTGGTGTTTTGCTGTTCAGTGCAGCCCTTACGGCGCTGTGTACCGCTTTGTTTGCTTCCAGGAATTTGTGCGATCGCGACTCTTTGAGCAGGTCGCGCAAGGTGGCCACGTCGGCCAACTTCTGTTTGTGTTCAGCGGCGCGCTCGCTGAATTCGTTGAGGTTGATCGCGATGATGCTTGGGTCGCTGCTGTGGTCGACCATGGGGTCTTCACTCAGCGATTCGAGGTAGTCGTACACCTCCCAAAACTCTGCAACAGCCGGGTGGTCATTGCTGATCGACGCCTGGCGCTCGATGGCCATGCGGACGATCTGACGTTGGGTAGCTGCTACTTGGGGCTCGTCCAGCTTCAGGATCAAACGCAAGGCATCGAGCAGGGAAAGGAGCTGAGCGTGGTTCTTGCTGATACGCTCGACTCGGATGTATCCGCGCAGGTCATAACCGCAGCTGCTGCAGTTGCCATGCTCGTTGGGATACTCGGTGCCGCAAGCAAAACAGTGGGTGTGCAGGCGGCGCAGCTTGGCCTCGTGTTCAGGCATGCGCTGAGCGAAAAGCTCGAGGACGGCGGACTCTTTGCCGACGGCTCGAATTAGGAAGTGACTGAGCGTGCCGCCGTCCAAAGCGTTCAGCTTGTCTGCTGCTGCGCGACTTTCCGGGGTGACCGTCGGCCGGATGAAATGCAGCTTTACGATCCGTGTCATGATCGCTTCATGGGCGACTACTGCGGCGTTTTGGCTGATGGCGATCGTCCCGCGAAACGGCGGTTCATAAGTTTCGTTGCCGGCAGTCTTCACGCCTTTGGTGGCCAGGGTGCCGCCGCCGTAGAAGTCTTTCAGCTCGTCCCACTCGAACGTTTTGGCGTGCGATCGATCGTCGCCGTGACGATCGGCTTCCAGGAACACCACCGGCATACCCGACACTTGCCCCATCAGTCGCGAGCGCCCGGCTTTCGTGGACTTCATCGGGTCAAAACCTTCATAGCCTTCCCGGCCGAGCAACTTCCACAATAGATTGAGCAGGGTGGTCTTACCGGCACCGGCCTCACCAGTGGCTTCCAGGAATGGGAACGATTGGTAGCGGGCACGGATCTGCTCACAGAACAACGAACCGAAGAAGAACACCAGCGCTACCAGCCCCTGGGCGCCGAAGCACGTCCACAGCAACTGCAGCCACTGTTCGTCAAAGTCTTTCCCATCGCGCTGCAGCTTGATGGGCACGCCTTTCTGCAGCGTCTTCAGGCGTAGTTTCCCGAACTCGAAATAGTCCTCGCCGTTGACCTTGTAGGTGACGCCTTCCTTGATAGCTATGTCGCCGTAGACGTAGCAGCCGTATTCCTTGCTGTAGCCCACGTAGTCGATCGTCGAAACGGTTTTGATGCCGAACAGTTGATCCTTCATAAGTTTGTCCAATTGTTGGCCGCTCCCGGTGTACATGGCGCCAGCAGCCATACCAAGCAGTCGCTTTTTGAATTCGCTGGCAGCTGAAAGCTGGCCGCTGGTGAAAGTGTTCTTCACGCTCTCGGAGTCGTGGGGGAAGTCGACGCGCACGTAGTACCAAGACTCGTCCGTGACCTCGTTGCGCTGGAAGTACAGGGCTTGTGGGTAGCAGTTGGCGATCTCGACGACGCTGCCGGACTGCTGCAGTGCCTTCTCGCGCTGCTGTGATTGATTGAGCAACTGGTCGTCGTGGTTCTCGCTGTCCTCGATGTCCTGCATCGCCCGGTTGAATTTCTCCATGTCCAACTTGAACCAGTACAGGCGGTTACCGAAGCCGAGGTGAAATTCCCCACGCTTGTTCCAGTCGTACATCAGCAACGCCTTCTCGGCGGCGCTCTCGGCCAGCAGCAGTGCGCCCTGGTGACGTGCTTGCTTGAGATCGGCTGCGACCTGGTCGGCGCGCTCGCTCTCGTGTTCGATGAAGCCCCAACGCTGATGCAGGTCGTTCCAGTCAGTCTTGCGACCGTCACGAAGTGGGATTTGTGCGGCTTCGCAGACGAACCCAAGGGCTCGCGCCTGCTTCGCCCAGCGTTTGGTGTAGGCGTGGGCACCCGGTTCGTTATCGAGCGCCCAAACCAGCTTGGGCAGTTTTCCCTCCCGGGTACGAATGAGCGTCCGTAGGGACTCTTCGGGGAACGCATTTGAGGACATGGCCGACACGGCCGCGATGTCGTTGTGAACCAGGGCGATCGCGTCAAAAATGCCCTCAACAATCCAGATCTCTTTAGCCTCGAGCAGATCCACGCAAGGTGGGCACCACCAGACACCGCGATAGCTGTCCTTGGATTTGAACCGCGCTTTCATCTTTCCGAAGCGGTGCGGCCGATCGATCAGTCGTTCCCACCAGCCACCTTTCTCCAGGGCGAAGCGAACGGTGGCGCTGCCGGCGTTGTGTTCGACGGAGTAGAAGCTTTCCTGAGTGAACCAGCCCTGGATCAGCTCGATGCGGAAGCCTCGGGCAAATTCCAGATAGGCGCGGGCGGTCGCGTTGGGGTTTTGATCGGTTGCCGGTGCACGCTTGCTCCAGTCCTCAAACAGCTCGTCGTACAGCTCTTTCACGTGCAGGGTGTGGGCACACTTTTCAGGCCTGCCACAAATCACCAGCCACGGAGCCGAATACCGCGTGTACAGGGTTTTCTGACGGCATTTAGGGCAGGTACCGCCGCGCATGTAGTCGGTGTTTGCCCGATGCTTGAGCCCGTAGTCGGTTTTCAGGCGCTCGATCACGTCGCTGCGCAGTTGTTCTTTCATGAGTTACTTCGCTGTTTTAAGGCAGAGGGTGAGGGCGCCGATCAGATGTTTCTGAGCGGCCATCACGGGGCAGTTGGCGAGGATTGATCCGTGGCGCAGGCCATCCGGAATCAGGCGGTACTGGTCTGCGTACCAGAGTTCATTGAGGCTGAGACGGTACTGTTCGCGCAGGTTGGCCAAGAGCGCTTCGGCCTCGTCCGGCGTCAGTTTTGCGTTGATGTTCATGGCGTTTTCCATCGTCAAACCTCAATTTCGGGCGCAGCTCACCCAAACCCACGGGGCTGGGGATCGGGGATTTATTGGTTGGGTGTTACGAAGTGGTTACGCGAAAACGACCGTTATCCGGTGCGTTGAGGATGCGTTCATAGATCAGGCTGACAGGGACAGCCCAAACCTCACCGGTGGCGGTGTCGGTAATGACGGTGTGCGTCGGCGTGCTGGTCAGAACATCCAGGCGCTGCCGATCGTTGGCCGCAGACAGATTGCTGTAGGCCAGATGAACCATTCGTTCGGCGGTTGGGGTCAGTACTTCGAAGTCCGCCACCAGGTGTTGAACTGCACGCTTGAGCAGCTGCTGATCATCGCCGAGGTGTTCGCACTGATGCCGTTCAAGGAACACCAATGCCGCGGCTTTAAGCATGTCCTGATATTCCTCTACTGCAGGCAGATTGTTCATTGGCCGTTCACCGATTTGGAGCGGTACAGATCGATGGCTGCCAGCACTTCCGCGTGCCGTGCTGCCATGTGGAGGTTGTGAGCGTTGAGGATCAGCTCGGCTTCTTCTTTGCTGATCGAGCCGTCTTCAAGAGCCTTGGCTATGGCCTGGTCAACACACCCACGTTTCGCTGCTACTTGCACCGACCGGGCGTACATCTCGACGTTGTCCAGCGTCTCGGGGTCTGCCACCGGCACGAACAGTCCGCCGTACAAGGCAGCTACGTAGTTCGGGAAGTGGTGGGTGCCACAGTCCTGCTCGAGCAGGTAGACCTGTGCGTCATTGAGAGGACTGCAACCGGCGTTTTCGTATGCGTGGTTGTCGAACTTTTTGAGCTTCATTCCCAAGCGTGCTGCAGCAGCTTCGCGTCCGCCTGCGTAGCTACGGATGATCTCGCTCATGACATCTTTGCGAGTTTCTAGGATCGGGCTTTTCATCTTCTACTTTTCCCTGCTGGACGCTGCCACTACTGTTCGATTTCGCCGTCTTTGATACCAAGCAGCACGGCGGCTCGATGTGCCTCCCCACGGCGACCTTTGATCCGACCGTTCAATAGGTCGCTGACTAAATTTTTGTTCAGTCCGTGTTTGCGACTGAACTCTGCAATGCTGACGCCTTTTCTATCGAGAGCCGCCCGGGCTTGCTCGTGCGTAACAGTGGCGGGCATAGTGTTCCCCTTGTTCGTTTATGTTTATTTGCGTTTGTCTGTGGTGATTCTTGGTCAAAAAAATGATCAAGTCAATGGTGGTGACTAAAAAAATGCTCATAGCGGATCGAGTGGGTGAACGCCTCAGGGAAGAGCGCGAGCGCTTGGGGTTAAATCAAACTGATTTTGGTGTACTTCTTGGGGTCAGTCGGGGCACGCAGAAAAACTACGAATTGGGAGCAAGTTCTCTCGACCTGCGATACGTGACGGCGCTTGAAGAGCGCGGTGTTGATGCGGCATACGTGCTCACCGGGCGGCGAGCGACTCCATTGGGTCAACTTTTTAGCGCTTCGGAAGAGGAGTTGATAAACCAGTTCAGAACCATCTCCGATGATGATCAAAAAGCGATTCGCCGCTTCCTTGAAGCCATGGCAGACGATGCGGCCCGCCATAGGCCTTAACTTGCAACAAAGCACATGACTCATTGTCGCGTCCCCGTTTCAAAGCTGTTTGCCGCCCCGATAACGTCGATTCAGCAATGCACGTTATGGAGTAGTAAGCATGTTGGATCGCAAGAAGAACGATCAAACTTCGTTTGATACCACTGAGTTCGACACAACCGAGCTCACCGATATTGAGCGTCGTTTGATCGATCTGTACCGCCGGCTAAGTCATGTGGAGCAGCAACAAGTCCGCCGAGTGGCCGAGATACTGGCAATCAACCCAAAAGAGCCGGTAAGGAGCTGAGCCCCATTTTTTGAATGATTCCGATCGCCGATGCTCCCGTGTCTGCGGTCGGACTCTACGCCATGGCCTGCGATCCCAACTGTTCGAACAGCTCCCGCTGTTTGGCCATTGGCATGTCCCGCAGGCGATCGAAAAGCATCCTTTCGAATGACTGCGCCGACGGGCTCAACGTGTGTGAGAACGTCAGGTTTGCCACCCAGGTGTGCCCGCACTTTGCGTCCAGGCACTGGCAGTAAAGCTTCACAAAATCCATGGTCACTTCTTCCCGCGAAGCGATGCGGCCTTTGTGTCCGCATTTGCATACAACTCTCATTGTGTCCCTCCCCAGGGGCAGCTGATCGCCACCATATTGCCACAATATGTAGTGGTATTCTCTCTGTTTGGCGCTTCATGTAGGGGTATCCACTGCTTCTGGTGCTGATCGCCAGCTGAATCGCCTATCCTCTCTGAGCGTGTCATTCAGCTGGTTGAACAGCTGGCAGATCGGCCGAATTTCGTTGCTGGTGTACACCCGATCGATCTTCTCGATGTCGCCGAAGCCACCGGTGTTTTCCGGGATGATGCCGGCCAGCGCGGGGTTCATGCGCCAGGCGGCAATGACGTCGTTTCGCGTGATGTTTTTCACCTTCTCCAGTTCATCTTTGGCCTGGAAGTCACCCACGGGGATGATCTGGATCGCGTTTTCCTTGCCGTTTGGGATGTTGACGAACATCGAGCGGAAGTTACCCACACCCTTACTGGCACTGATCTGTGCACGCAGCTCGTCCTCGTCTTCCTCAGTCAGGTCGGGGTCATTGGTGTAGAAGATGTAGCCGGCGTGCGCTCCGTTGCTGTAGTACCGGCGGCGGAACAGCGTCGCGGCCTCGTTGAGCAGCAGCGCCTGCAGGCCGCCCAGGTAGTCCGGCACGCCGTAGATATTTTGTTCCACGTCGTAGTCCAGGACGTGTTCGATCTCGTCCTCTTCAAACTCCATTTCCTTGTTGTCGGGCAGCAGCATCACAAATCCGCCACCCACCTTTACCCGCATGTTGATCGCCGGCAGGTGCTGCAGCTCCAGCACCTGGCCAAAGGCATTTCTATGGCGAAGCAGATACGCTTCGCCGAACACCATGTAGTCCAGGCCGGCCCGTCCCATGGTCTGCGTGCTGCAGCCGGCCGAGGCGATGAACTCACGCAGCAGCAGGTTGCGCTTGAACTTCGGAATGGCGCCGTGGTGCGCGTTGGCGCGCAGCAACTTGGCCAGCCCAACCCGGGACACCGGCGGCTTGTAGATCTTGCCGTCGTCGCTGGGAAACACTCCCACGTACTCGCCGATATTGCCGGACAGCACCTGCTCGGGTTCCCCGAATGTGAAGGAGCGCATCGGCTGTTGCGGTTGTTGGGCTACGTGAGGTTTTTTGCGTTTGCGGTTGGCCATGGCTGCTGTGGTTACTCGTGACGTAGCGGCTGCGGCGCCGCTTGTTGGTATTCAAAGGTTCGTTGGACAGAGCGTGCATCACCGCCCAGGCGATGTCGGCGTGACCGGTGGCCTCAGTGCGCGAAGCGCTGTAAGTGATCTGGCCGCTGTTGGTGGATCCGCGCTTGATGGTCAGGAAGGCCTGGGCGATGTCGGTCCAGCCGGCGTCCCACTCGATGCGACTGCCTTGGATCGTGTCCTGGGCCTTGAGTACCAGGGCGTTTTTCGCTTCAAGGCTGTAGTGAATCGGCGTCGCCTTGGCGTAGAAGTCGCGCACCAGGTCGAACACGCCGTAGCCCACGCCGGTAACGTCGATGCCGATATGCTGGACGTTGAAGCGCTCGGTCAGCTTCTTGACCTGGGCGGCTTGGTAGGTGAACGAATGGCCCCGCCAGCTGTGCTTCTCCAGGATCCGGAACTTCGCCCCGGGTTCGAGCGGCGGAGCAATGACTACGCAGGTGGCGTCGTCGCGGGTGCGGCTCGGGTCGTAGCCGAGCCAGACCGGACTGTTGCCGAACGGACGATCCAGATCCGGGTTGTAGTCCTCCCACAACGACAGATCCGAGTAGCAGCGCTCAAGATCCTTGAGGCTGAAAGCGCTTTGCGTGCTGTCGATGAACTTGCAGTAAAACAACTGCTGGAACTTGTCCTCGTCGTACTCCAGCTGCAGTTGCTCGAGGTCGAACAGATCGCAGCCCCCGGCGATAGCATCGTCCAGGGTGATTGTCTTGCGCCACTGGCCGTCCGGGCACAGCGCGCCCTGCGTATAGGCCGATTCGCTGGGCCATACGCCGCCGGCCTTTTTGCCGCGCTTGCTGTTGCGGAACTCTTCGCCCGACCAGAACGGGTACGCCTGGTGCGACACCGCGCTGGGCGTCGAGAAATAGGTTTTACGCCATTTCTTGTGGGTGCCCATGGCGCTGGCCACGGTGCTCAATTTCTCGAAGTCGCGGATCCAGAAATATTCGTCCACGTAGACGTGGCCGTGGTAGCCCTGGGCGGTGCTGCTATTGGTGCTGAGGAAGCGCAGTTCGGCGCCGTTGCTGAGGGTGATGGGGTTGCCGGTCAGCTCGATGCCAAACCACTGCTGGGCGAACTGGATGATGTAGCTACGGAAAATTTCCGACTGCGATCGGCTGGCGGACAGGAACACCTGGTTGTCACCGCTTAGCACGGCATCCATGAATGCTTCGCCGGCGAAGTAGTAGGTCAGGCCGACCTGACGGCTTTTGAGGATGTTCCGAACTCGGCGCGTCAGCGGGTTCTGTTTCGCCTCGAACAGCTCTTTCTGGTAGCCGTACATCTTGGAGATGAACTTATCCAGGAAGTCCACTTCGGTCAGGCCGCTGATGTCGTTCTTGGCCTTCTTTTCGCGCTTCTTGCCGCCGCCATCGCCCCGATCGCGGCGCTGGCCAGAGGGGCGTTCCCGGGGCTCGTCCGGACTTTCGGACGGCGCCCCCGGCGCGGGCTTCGCCGACTGCTTAATCAGGCGTTCACGCAGGGTGGTCAGGCGCTCCAATTCGTCGAGTTCGCCCTTGGTCAGCGTGTCGACTTTCTCCAGGATCAGGGTGATTCGCCGGCTGATGGCGGTCAGCGGTTCCTCGTCCGTCAGCATCTCGTCCCAGCATCCTTGGCGGATCCAGTAGTAGACGATGCGGATGTTGGGCAGCTTCAAATGCGCCTGGATTTCCTTCACCGAACAACGGCGCAGGTAGAGGCGTTTTGCGGCTTCTTTGACTTCGGTCGGGTAGTTCATGGGCCGCAGTCTATGCGGCGAAAACGCCGGAAACGCGGGGTTAAATTCCGTGATCCGCCTATATCGCGGATATAGGAGAAACACGAATTTGAACCGTTTGTTTGAGGGCAAACGGCTCCCTATCGTAGCGGCTCATTCAACGATTGAGCGCAGTTACCACCCATGCCCCGTTCCCTTGTCTCCTACTGGAAACGTGTTGCCACCAGCGGCCCGACCGTCGATGGCCGCGAGATCCTTCCCCAGGAACTGCGCGATATCGCCGAGACGTATAACCCGGCGTTGTACACGGCCGTTATCTGGTGCGAACACGAACGCTGGTTCGGTTCTTTCGGGACTGTATTCGCGGTGCGCCTCATTGAGGACGCCGAGGATCTGGAGCCTGGCCAAGTCGCGCTTGAAGCGCAGCTGAAACCCAACGACAAGTTGCTGCGCCTGAATGACGCCGGTGAAAAGGTCTTCACCAGCATTGAAATTCGCCCGAATTTCCGTGGCCGTGGCAAAGCCTACATGACCGGTATCGCGGTCACTGACGAGCCCGCCAGCGTGGGTACTCAGGAACTCTATTTTTCCAGCCGGACCAGTCGGGACGCTTACTACGCCGCTTCTGTCGAGCTGGGCTCCTTCCGCGAAAACGAGCCCAAGGGTGAGCTGGGCAAGCTCACCGCGTTGCTCACTGGCTTGTTCAAGCGTTTCAGCGCTGAAGACAGCTCTACCGAAACCTCCCCGCAAACCCCAACCGAGAGCAAACCCCCAATGGATGAAGCTACCGCAACGGCTTTGAAAGCCCTGCTGGCGCAGCTGCTGGTTGTCGCTGCCGGCATTCAGGCCGTGATCGAGCCTGCAGCCGAAGAAGCACCAGAACCCGATCAAGCCCCGATCGATGACGTGAGCGCGGCAGTGGACGAAATCGTCGCCACTGCAGAAGAAGAGCGCGAGTTTGCACGCAAGGGTGGCGGCTCCAACAAAGCCGTATTGGCTGCACTGTCGAACCTGCAAAAGCAGTTCACCGCACTGCAGAACACCACCACTGGCCGTCAACTGCCGCGCACCACTGGCGCAGCTGACAAAGCCAAAGCGCGGGTGCTCTGACATGGCCAATCTGAGCGCCTACGGCGCGAAAATGTTTGCACAACTGCAGCTCGACATCGCCGAAACCTATGGTGTTGAGTTGGCCAGCAAGCAGTTCAGCGTAGATCCGACGATCGCCCAGGAACTGAACGACGCGATTACCGCCAAGTCGGATTTCCTGCAGCGCATCAACGTCATTCCGGTGACCGAGATCAAAGGTCAAAAGGTGTTTATCGGTGTTTCTGGCCCGGTCACCGGCCGCACCAACACCAAGACCACCGACCGCGAAGCCAAAGACGTATCGGCGCTGGATCAGACCACCTACGAACTCTCCTCGACCGAATCCGACGTGGGCCTGCCGTACGCGAAAATCGACGCCTGGGCCAAGTTCCCGGACTTCCATCAGCGCTATTCCGCTGCGGTGCAGAAACAGATCGCCCTGGACCGCATCATGGTCGGCTTTCATGGCACCCACGCCGCCCCGCAGACCGATATTGCCGCTTTCCCGATGTTGCAGGACGTGAACAAGGGCTGGCTGCAGCAGGCGCGTGAGCAGATCCCGGCCCAGGTGTTGAAGGAAGGCAAGACCGCCGGCAAGGTAGTCCTGGGCGTGGATGGCGACTACGCCAACCTTGATGCCCTGGTGCATGACACCAAGCAGATGGTGGACGAACGCCTGCGTGATGGCGGCGACCTGATCGCCATTATTGGTACTGACCTACTGGCGGCCGACAAGGCAAAGCTGTACGCCAAGCAAGGCGACGTGCCGACCGAAAAAGAGCGCATTGAAGAAGCCCAGGTGATCGCCACCTACGGCGGCCTGCCGAGCTTCAGCGTGCCGTTCTTCCCAGTCAACGCCGTGGTGGTCACCAGCTGGGACAACCTGTCGATCTACTTCCAGGATTCGAGCTGGCGCAAGCAGACCGTGGAGAACTCCAAGCGCTCCCGCGTCGAGGATTACAACAGCCGCAATGAGGGCTACGTGATCGAGCAGCTGGAGAAGTTCGCGATGACCGAGAATGTGGAGCTGGTGAAGTGAGCCTGGCCCTTGCGCACAAGCGCCGCATGCTCGCCTCCGGGGGCGCAGCCTTAGCCGCTGCTGCAGCGGCACCGCTGGCGTACTCGCCGGCGGAAGCCCTGAGCAGCCCGGCCAACGCCCGCAAACACCTGCTGCTGATGGAAGCGTCCCTGGATCAGGATCTGGAGCGCCTGAGCGCGCTCAAGAACCTGGCCAGCAAGCAATCGCTCAAGCGCGAGGAACTGCTGCCCAAGTACCAGGACTTTATCCAGCGCTACATGGAATCGGGCCTGGTGATGCCGAACCGTGTCCTGGTGCAGGTGATGGTCTGGCTGTTCGACACCGAGCAGTTCGAAGACGGGCTGGAGCTGGCCGACTTCGCGATCGAGCAGGGCCAGGAAATGCCGGAGCGCTTCAAGCGCCGCGACGTGCAGACCTTCGTCGCGGACGCCGTGATCGAGTGGGCTTACGCCGAGTACAACGCCCAGCGCAGTCCGGAGCCGTACCTGTCCGACCTGCTGCCGCGTGTCGATGATGAATGGGAGCTGACTGAACAGATCCCGTCCAAGTACCACAAGCTGATCGGCATGCGCGCCATGGAGGCCGAACAGTGGGAAACCGCGCTCAAGCATCTTGAGCGCTCCACTGAGTTGTACTCGAAGGCCGGCAACGAGACCCGCATCCAGAAGTGCCGCAAGGCACTGGCCAAACAAGTAACTGCCACCACCGGCGCCGAATAACCGACTACCCCCCCAGCGGGGAACTGTGGACGTGTGTCTGCCATTTATGGCCAGCCCCACGAAAAACAGTCTCCCCGCCCTAATTTGAGCGGCCAGCAATGAGCTTTTCAGGCAAACCCACCACCTTTGTGGAACAGACGCTCGAGAACGACGGCTTCTGGCCGAACCTCTCCGTGTCCGAGTTCCAGAAGGGTTACCGCCTGCCGGCGGAATTCCTGGGCGAGCTGCTGACCGACGCACTGAGCATCGCGATGGCCGAGGTCAACGTCGACCTGGCCAAACTCAAAGCCCGATGGCAAACCGTGGGCATCACCAACGTCGAGTCTGCGGATTCCACGCTGCTGCCTGAGCGTGCCTTGAAGGCCAAGTTATACAAACGCGCTGTGTACTGCCGCGCCAAGGCCAGCGCGCTGCAGCAGTTTCCAACCGTGACCCGTCGCGAGAGTGCCGAGAACACTGGCAAGGAAGCGCCGGAGCGTGAAGACACATTTCTGGCTTTCAGTCAGCAGGCCGTGCGCGCCCTGCAGGGCCGTGGCCGCATTACGGCGGTGCTGCTATGACCAAGCTGCAGAAACTGACCGCCTACCTGCTGGAACGCCGCCTGGTCGAGCCTGAACAGCTCGACAGCTGGACCGAGCAAGTGACGCTCAACCTGGTCTGGAAGCCCGACGTGGACGGCATGCACCTGGGCGACATGCGCTATCGCGCTGCAATTGTCCTGGAGCGCTTCGCCGACCATCCGGCACGGTTGATGGCCCTGATCGGCAGCTGGCTGGAAACCTACGATCCAGAGCGCGATCGGCACGAATTGCCGGCGGCGCAGTTCGCCGTCGAGCCGCTGGACAATGATCTGTTCGACGTGGAAATCACGTTGGAATTCGTCGAGCCGCAATACCTGGCCGAAGACCCGGCCGGCGAGATCCAGGCCTTTGGCAAGACCTGGGCATTTGTGCCGTTTGACCTGTGGGTCGCTGAGCGCGGCGAGGTGGCTACCCATGGCGGGGCGTAGCACCTTCGAACTCGATGCACGCGGTTACCTGGGCGTGCGTGAGCAACTGGCACTGCTCAGCCTGCCGCCACAACTGCGCCGGCGCCTACTGAACAACGTGACCAAGCGTGTACGGACCATGAGCCGCAAGCGCGTGCGCGATCAGCAGAACCTGGACGGCTCGCCGTTCGAGGCGCGCAAGGGGTCGGCCAAGGGCAAAAAGAAGATGGAAGCCGGTCTGGCCAAGCTGATGGTGGTGACCCGCGTCAGCGCCGACGAAGCCGAACTGGGCTGGAAAAACGCGCTGACCCGCTGGGTCGCCGCGCAGCAGCACCACGGCGTCAGCGAACGCCGTACCGCCGCGCAGATGCGCCACTGGAACAAAACACCACCCGGTCTGGCCGCCACCGACAAGCAGGCCAAGCGCCTGCGCCGGTTGGGCTTTCGTGTGCGCCAGGCGGGCAAAAAGACGCTGACCCGGCCGTCAGTGGCGTGGATTCAAGAGCATGTGAACTACGCCAAGGCGGGGCTGCTGATCCGCATTCTGGACGACGAGCGAAGCGAGTCCACTGGCGCACAAAGCTGGGAAATCACGCTCCCGAAACGCCAGTTCATCGGCGTCAACACCGACCGCGACACCAGCTTGCTGGTTAACCAGGTGTTGCAACAAATCCTACATTCACCCCGCTAACGAGGCACTGCATGGCACTCGGTCAAGTCACCGTCGACAATCTCAATCTGGGCCAGGGTGCCGTTACAGAGATTGAGCGCTACTTCCTTTTCATCGGTCCGGCCAGCAAGAACGTCGGCCAGTTCATCCCGCTGAACACCGACAGCGACCTGGACGCCACCCTGGGCGTCCAGGCCAGCGATCTGAAAACCCAAATCACTGCTGCCCGTCTTAACGGTGGTCAGCGCTGGGCGTGCGTGGCCGCTCCGATCGGCGCCGAGGGCAATTGGTCCGAGGCCCTGGAAAAAGCCCAGCAGCAAGGTTTCTCGGTGGAAGCCGTGGTGATCACCAAGCCGGTGACCACTGCCGCCGAGCTGTCCGAGATGCACGACGCCGCGATTGCACTGAACAACACCTACGGGCGCCGTGTGTTCGTGATGGCGGCGGTTGTGGGCATCACCGCGCAACAAACCTGGGCGCAATACGTCACCGAGCAAAAAGCCCTGGTCGCTGACCTGGCGGCGCCGCGTGTCCTGCCGGTGCCGCAACTGCACGGCAATGACCTGGGCGTGCTGGCTGGTCGCTTGGCGAAGGCTGCCGTGAGCATTGCCGACAGCCCGATGCGCGTGGCCACTGGCCCAGTGCTGGGCCTCGGTCCGGTGCCGATCGATGCCGACAAAATCCCGCTGTCGTCGGCGGTGCGTAGTGAACTGGACCGTGCGCGTTTCTCCGTGTCGCAGACCTATCCCGATTACCCGGGCGTGTACTGGGGCGACGGCAACATGCTCGACACCCCGGCGAGTGACTTTCAGGTCGTTGAACACCTGCGCATCACCGATAAGGCGGCGCGCCTCATCCGTCCATTGTTGATCCGCCGCGTGGCCGATCGCCGATTGAACAGCACCCCCAACAGCATGGCGGTCAACACCAACCAACTGATGGCGCCCCTGCGGGCGATGGCCAAGTCCATCACGTTCAACGGCGAGGTGTTCCCCGGCGACATCGAGCCGCCGAAAGACGGTGATCTGGTGCTGAGCTGGCTGAGCAAAACCAAGGTCGCGGCCTACATAAAGCTCAAACCCCTCAACTGCCCGAAAGACCTGACGGCGAACATCGCCCTCGATCTTTCCACCGACAAAACGGAGTAACGCGCCATGGCAAAAATTGGCGGCAAGAACTTCGATGTGAGCCTGGGCGACCTGTCGCTGCACGTCGAGAACTGCACCCTGGACATCACCGACAACTCGGCAGTGGCGCAAACCCGGGGCGTGCCGGATGGCTTCGTGGATGGCGACGTGGCGGCGGCCGGCGAGTTCGAGCTGGACACCACCAACTTCAACTTGCTGATCGATGCAGCGCGATCGGCTGGCAGCTTCCGTGCCCTGAAACCGTTTGACGCGGTGTTCTTCGCCAAGGCCGGCGAAGACGAGGAGCTGCGGGTCGAGGCCTTCGGTTGCAAGGTGAAGGTGTCCAGCCTGCTGGCGATCGATCCCAAGGGCGGCGAGAAGAGCAAACACAAGGTGCCGTTCGACGTCACCAGCCCGGACTTTATCCATATCAACGGCGTGCCTTACCTCGACGCTGCAGAGATCGAGGGGCTGCGCTGATGGTGGATTGGTTCGACCGCGCCCAGGAACTGGAGCAACGCCAACGTGACCAGGCGATCAAGGCCCAGCTGCAGCAGCCAAGGCCGGTCGGGCCAAGCCTGACCCATTGCCAGGACTGCGACAAAGAGATCCCGCCGGCGCGCCAGGCGTTGGGCGGCATGACGCGGTGCGTCCCGTGCCAGACGGTCCACGAAAAGAGTAATCGTTGATGACGACTGAAGCCGTACGCCTCGGATCGCTGGAACAGAAATTTGCCGTTTTCGAACACCGGTTGAGTGAGCTGGAAAGTCGGCACGAAACCGTACCAACGCGCGTCACCAAGCTGGAGCAGGGTTTTGAACACATGGCAGGTCAGCTGTCGGAACTCAACGCCGGCCAGCAGACGCTGACGGTGGCGGTAAATGACATCGGGGCGAAGGTGGGCCGCTTACTGACCATCCTGACGCTAGTGGGGGCCGTGCTGCAGATGGCCGTGCCCGCGCTCCTGCGGGTGTGGTTCCCATGAGCCTGCGCGGACGGATTCAAGCCGGTGCGATCGCGCTGGCCAGCGCTTCGCTGTTGACGTTCCTGGGCACCTGGGAAGGGCAGGGACGGAACACCGTTTACGCGGACAACCTGGCCCGTGGGTTGCCAACTGTGTGCAAGGGCATCACCCGGCACACCAGCCCGTTTCCGGTGGTGGTCGGTGACTATTGGTCGGACGCTCGTTGCGCCGAGGTTGAGCAGCTGGTGATCGGCAAAAGTCAGCTGCAGCTCGCCGACTGCATCACCAACCCGAACGTGGGCCAGAACACGTTCGACGCCCTGACCAGCCACGGGCACAACGTCGGCGTGCCCAGCACCTGCGCCAGTCGGGCGATGGGGCTGATCAACGCCGGCCGCATCGCCGAAGGCTGCAAGGCCTTGGCCTGGGCACCGGATGGAAAGACGCCGGTGTGGGCGTTCGTCACCGACGCCAGTGGCCGCAAGCAGTTCGTTCAAGGCCTGCACAACCGCCGGCTGGCCGAAATGGAGCTGTGCCTGAAATGACCCTTTCGCCGTTCCGACTCGCCCTGATAGTGATGCTGATTACTGCCCTGGTGCCCTTGTATTGGTTCATCCGGGTTGTGGATCAGCGCGATGCAGCGCTGAAAGACCTGAGCAGCGTGCAATCGGAAGTGAAAGGTCTGCGTGAAGCGGCCCGCATCAGCGGCGAAATGCTCGCCGAGCGGGATGCGATCGACCTGAAAAACACCACGGAGTTGACCCATGTCCGCACTGAAAACCAAAACCTGCGCCGCGCTGTTGACGATGGCACTAAGCGGTTGCGGATCCGCGCCACCTGTCCCGCCTCAGTGCCCGCCACCACCGGCGCCGCCCGCGTGGCTGATGCAGGAACCGCCGAACTTGCAGCAGACGCTCGACCGGATTATCACACCCTCCTAGATCAGCTTGCCCTGACCCGGCAGATGGTTTTCGGTCTGCAGCAATACGCCCTTGGGGTGTGCCAGCGATCGCCAGCGCACCAGGGCAACACTTTTCCCAACCTCAACAAGAGAGCTACCCCATGAGCCAACAGAACACCGAAATCACCCTGGAAGTCGGCGAGCAGGAATTCACCTTCAGCCTGACCCCGGCGGATGTGACCAAGTACTTCAACGCGCTGACCCAGACCAACAAGGTCGCCCCGGGCAACAACCTCTTGATGACCACCGTCAAGCAGGAAGAAAAAGCCACCTTGAAACCGCTGCTGGGTAACCCGGTGATGGTGATGCAGCTTGCCGGTGCGCTCCTCGAGGAGTACGGCCCGAAGGTTGAGGTGATCGTAAAAAAGCGCTCGGCCACGCTGAGCGCCTGACCGAAAACGGCCTGGGCCAGCTGATGGCCCTGACGAACCGCTGGCTGCCTGGAGCCGAGCCCACGCCTGAGGTGATGGGCACGGCCAAGTGGCTGGAGGACGAATACTGGAGACGCATGGAGATGGCCGTGGCTAACGGCATCGCCCTTGCGCTGAACGGGTAACGACATTGGCAGACCGTAGCGCCAGCCTGGCTTTCATCCTGAGCTTGACCGACAAGGTCACCGCGCCTCTGGGTAAGGTGAAAATGGGTTTTTCCGACCTTGCCGAGCAAAGCGAAAAGCACATCAAAACGATGGGCCTTGGCCTGGGCGGTCTGACGGCGGCGGTGGTCGGGATTCAGCAATCCATGGCGCCGGCACTGGAGGTCAATCGCGCCCTGGGAGACGTCCGATCGCTGGGCGTCGCCGAGGACGCGCTGACCGCGCTCAACAGCAAGTCGCTGGAGTTCGCGGTGAACTACGGCGAGAACGCCAAGGACTTTGTGGCGTCGGCTTACCTGATCGACGGAGCCATCAAAGGGCTGGCTGGCAATCAGTTGGCGACCTTCACCAACACCAGCAACCTGTTGGCCAAGGCCACCAAAACTGATGCCGAAACCATGGGCGAATACGTCGGCACCCTTTACAACCTGCAGAAGTCCCAGGCGGACGCCATGGGCAAAGGCGCGTGGGTCGAAAAACTCGGCGGGCAGACGGCGCTGGCGGTGCAGTTATTCCGTACCAGCGGCGCCGCCATGAAAGACGCCTTCAAGGAGGCCGGCGCGATTGCGACAACGGCGGGAGTAGACCTGGCCGAACAGATGGCGGTGATCGGTACGCTGAGCAGCACCATGGAAGGCGGCGATGCCGGCGGCCGCTACAAAGCGTTTTTCGAGAACATCGGTGCGGCGTCGGAAAAGCTGGGCATACAGTTCACCGACCAGCAGGGCAAGATGCTGCCGATCATGACCATCCTGGACAAGCTCCAGGGCAAGTTCGGCGACCTGACCAGCGCCTCGGCGGGGGCCAAGCTGATGGAGGCCTTCGGCGGTGAAGGCGCCCAGGTGATTGGCGCACTGGCCAAGGACACCAGCCGCTTGCGCAACGGCATCGAGCAGCTGAGTAAGGTTCGCGGTCTGGAGAATGCCGAACAGATGGCCCAGGCCATGGTCGATCCTTGGCAACAGTGGGCATCGCTGGTCGAGGTCATGCGCGTGGCGTTTGGTCAGGTGCTGATCCCAGTGCTGTCGCCGTTCATGAACAAGATGGTGGACATCGGCAAAACGCTGGTGCGCTGGTCGCAGCTGTTCCCCAACATCACCCGGGTGATCGGCATCACCGCGCTGACTATCATGACGATTATTGGCGCTATGTCTCTGCTGACCCTGACGGTGGGCATCGCGAAATTGACCTGGCTGGGGCTGCTGACCGTCTGGAAAGTCGTCCAGTTGCTGAGCCTGCGCACCGTGGCGGTTTTCATTCTGCAGAAGTTGGCGATCCTGGCTTACGTCGCCGTGATCTATACGTTGAGTGCCGGCCTGGCACTCATTCGCGGCGCAATGCTGCTGTGGCAGAGCGCGATCTGGCTGGTCAACGTCGCCCTGACGGCCAACCCTATCGGCTTGATCGTGATGGGCATTGCCGTCCTGATCGCGATCGTGGCCGCCGCCGTCTACTACTGGGACGAATGGACGTCGGCCCTAATGAACACGGCCGCGTTCCAATTTGTCGCCGAGAAATTCCAGAAGCTGGCCGACTGGTTTAACTCCATGGCCGGCTGGTCCGGCATGGCCAAAGCCGCCTGGGACAGCATCGTCGGCATCTTCACCAAGGCCATCAATGGCCTGATCGAGATGATCAACAGCATCCCCGGCGTGAACATCGAGGCACGTTTCGGCGGCATGCCCGAAGTGCCCGGCATCGACGTGGCCACCAACGCTTCCGACACCGCCAACGCCGCGCAGAAAGCCCAGCAGACCATCAACGCGGCCATCCCCAGCCTTTCCCCAACGCGACCGACAGCGGTGCCGCCTGGCGGCCTGCTGACCAGCATCCAGAACAACAGCAGCAGCCAGAACAAGGGCGTGCATGTGGAGAACATGACCATTCAAAACAGCAAACCGATGAATCCGTTGGAGATGGAAAACATGGTCGCCATGGCGGTGGGCGGATGAGCGAGTACGTGGACCTGTTGATCGTCGACAACGACCTGGCGCTGGACCCTTCGAATCAGCCGCGGCTGATCGATGACCGCGCCTGCATCGCCCAGGACATCGCGCACATGATCCGCGACAGCGGGCTGCTGGTCACGCTGGTGGCTGAGCGTGATCGGCTGCGGCAACGCGACTGCATTCAGCAGATGGAACTGCTGGTAGAGGCTGACGAGCGCCTGGTGCCCGGGACTGCGCGCATCACGCAATTGGAACCAGGTCAGTACCTGGTCACCGCCAAAACCCTGAAATTCGGATTGATCGAGGTAAGCCTGTGAGTGAGGTCGATTTTAAACAGGTGATCGCCGACGCTGGCATCCCGACCACCGAGGCCGGTTTGAAAGCCGCCTGGGAAAAGGAGGTCGAAGCCCAGGGCGCCAAGGTCGCCAACACCAGCAGCTATTCGCCGTTCTGGCGGGTGATGACAGCCCTGGTCACCAAGCCGGTGCTGTGGCTGCTGGATTTCCTGTGCCTGACCGTGCTGCCGAACTTCTTTGTGAAAACGGCGGTGGACGCCTGGCTGGACATGTTGGCCTGGGCGGTCAACGTCGAGCGCAAGGGCGCGACCAAAGCCCGGGGTACGTTGCTGTTTACCCGGGCGACGCCGGACGGCGTGATGGAGCTGGAAAAGGGCATTGTGGTGCAGTCCGCTGCGATCAACGGCAACGTCTACCAGCTGACCACGACGGCCGCTGCGACCTTTCAGCGGGGGCAGTTGCAGCTGGAGGTGCCGGTGGAGGCGACCGAAGCCGGCAGCGGCTACAACCTGGCACCGGGTTACTACGCGATCCTGCCCATTCCGGTACCGGGCATTGTCCAGGTGGTGAACAGGGACGGCTGGCTGGAATCACCGGGTGCGGATTCGGAGCCCAACGACCAGCTGCGCCTGCGTGTGCGCAACCAGTTTTCGGCGGTCAACCAGTGGCACACCGACGCGGTGTATCGCGCCATGATTTCCGCCTTCCCGGGTGTGCGGCCCGATGGCGTGTATTTCGAACACGGTGCGCCCCGGGGGCCGGGCAGTGCGAACGCCTATGTGCTGTTTGATGCCGGTGTGCCGGCGGACAGTTACCTGGAGCAAATCAACGCGCACATCCGCGACCATGGCAACCATGGCCATGGCGATGATCTACTGGCCATGGTCATGCCCGAAGTGCCGGTGGTCCTGCTGTTCAACGTCTGGCCCCGGGCCAATCTGACGCCTGCCCAGGTGATCGATCTGCAAAGTGAAATCGAGCTGTTCGTGCGAGCGGCGTTCCGTGAGAGCACGCCCCGAGATTATCAACCGACGCTCACTTACCCACAGTCGCGGTTCAGTTTCAGCCGATTGACCGAGGAACTGCACGGCCAGTTTCCCGGCATCGAGTCGCTGAGGATTACCCCGATGGTGGACATCGTCAGCGCGCTGTCCATTCCCCGGATCGACAAACTGACGGTGCTGATGAAGTGATCAAGCTCAAATTGCCGTTCTGGCTGGAAGGGACCGAACTGTCGAAGCTGACCGCCGCTGCGCAAGCCTGGTGGGAAACCGTCACCGGCTGGCTGCGTTGGCCATACCTGCAAATCGACCCCGACACCTGCCACCTGACCATCCTGGAACTGTGGGCCTGGCAGCGCGACGTCACGCGCTTCAAAGGCGAGCCCGAAGCCTTGTTTCGGCTGCGGGTGAAGTACGCCTTTATCAACTCCGTGGACGCTGGCAGCACCGCCGGCATGAAGCGCATTTTCGAGCGCCTGGGCGTGGGTTACGTCGAGATCGAGGAGCGCCAGCCCGATCGGGATTGGGACGTGGTGCTGCTCAAATTCAGCAACGCACAACTGTCACTGAACCCGGAATTGCTGCGTGTGTTGATCCAGCAATACGGCCGCACGTGCCGGCGTTACGACTTCGTGACCATCACCCCCGTGGCGCTGCAAATCGCCTTGATCGACTTTAACGACGACCAGCAAACGCTGGTTGCCAGCCTGTAGGAGCGCACCGTGAGCGCCAATATCACCCTGGCCGGCGAAAGCCAGATTGCCCTGAAGCAAAGCCAGAAAAAGCCGCTGATTATCAGCAAATTCATTTTCGCCAATGTACCCGGGCTGGACCCGGTGGCGCCGCTCGATCGCGCTGCCGGCAAGCCACCGGTGGAGCAGATCGTCCACGTCTACACCATCCCGGCGCAAAACGCCGGCTACGTGAATCCCAACCAGGTGGTGTACAGCGCCCAGCTGGGATCGGACATTGGCGATTGGGATTTCAACTGGGTCGGCCTCGAGGACGAAGAAGGCGTGCTGTTCGCGGTGTCCTCCGTGCCGTTGCAGCAGAAGCGCAAGAACATTCCGCCGCTGCAGATCGGCAACAACGTCACCCGCAACTTCCTGGTGGCATTCGACGGCGCCCTGGAGCTGACCGGTGTCACCATCGACGCCAGCACCTGGCAGCATGACTTTACCGTGCGCCTGGCCGGCATTGATGAACGTGAGCGCCTGAGCAATCGCAACCTGTACGGCCGCGCCTGTTTTTTCGGCGGCTCGCTGACCTTTGAGAAGACCGCGACCGGCTTTCAGCTGCGACCGGGAACGGCCTACATCGAAGGCGTTCGGGTGGCCCTGGGCGAACCGTCACCGGTCATGGGCGTTATTCCCGTGGGCAAAATCTGGCTGGATGTCTGCCTGGAACGCCAGCTCAACGATCGGGTGGCCAGCTGGAAAGTGGTGTATGGCGATCAGACGGACTACACCGACGCCGCCGGCGCTCGCCACTACTGCGTACCGATCGCCGACTTTATCTCGTCGACCACCATCACCGATCTGCGGACGGCTGAGCCTATTCCGGGTGCATTGATCCAGTACCTGGCCGCGCGCAACGGTGACTATGAACAGCTGCGCGCCCGGGCAACAACGAAAGAAGACGTGGATCTGGGTAACTTGCCCAACGCCAAGAGCGACGACCCAACGACCAACAGCAGCAACATTCTGGCCACCACCGCAGCACTGAACAAGCTGCAACAGCAGGTTGGAGATTCCATGACCGGCATGGTGTGCGGGTTCGCCATGAACACGGCCCCGTCCGGCTGGCTGAAGTGCAACGGCGCGGTGGTATCCCGTGCCACCTTCGCGAGTCTCTTTGCGCGTATCGGCACCGTGTTCGGAGCGGGTGATGGGGTGACCACTTTCGGCGTGCCCGATTTACGAGGGCTGTTCCTTCGAGGTTGGGACGACAGTCGTGGAGTGGATGCCGCCCGGGTATTTGGTTCCTATCAGGAAATGCTGCTGCAATCTCATGCCCACTCCGCCACGGCCGCCGCAGTCGGCGATCACGTTCACTCCGCTTGGACGGACGCCCAGGGCAACCACGCTCATAGTGCGTGGACAGACGCGCAAGGTAATCACCAGCACAGCATTTTCCGGGCTTTAAACAGCAACGTAGGTGGCGGTGGCCCCAACATCACCACAGCCAACGGTGCCAACGGCTATGCGTCCCCCACGGACTGGGGCGGGTCCCACAGCCACAACGTCGGTATCGGCGCCGCCGGTAACCACGCGCACAACGTCGGCGTTGGCGGTGGGGGTAACCATACTCACGCCCTGACAGTCACCGCCACAGGCGGTGCCGAAACCCGTCCGAAGAACGTGGCCCTTCTTTTCTGCATCAAGTATTGAGATCGATCATGACTGACAAACTCGTCTACCAGACGGACCACCTGGGCATTTTCATTGGTGCGGTCGAAGCTGACGAATCGCCTCTGGAGCCAGGTGTGTACCTCATTCCCGGTGGCTGTGTGGAAACCCCGCCACCGGCGATCCCTGAACACAAAGTTGCCTGGTGGAATGGCCAGGCCTGGCAACTGGTGGACTATTTCGGTGGTGTGGTCGTCTACAGCATCGACACCGGTGAGCCGCGAACCCTGGAAGGATTTGATCCGCTCCCGGCCGGCTTCACTTTGAAAAAGCCGGGGCCGAACCAGATCTGGAAGGACGGCGAATGGGTCGACGATATCGACGCCGTGCTGGCCGCGCTGTATGACACCAAGCAGCAGGCGATCGGCGCCGCGTATAGCCAGTACGTCGCCGGTGGCTTCAGTTCGGATGCGCTGGGAGAGGTGCACCGTTACAGCAGCGCGATCGACGACCAGGTGGATTTAAACGGCCAACTGCTGGTGGGACTGGATGACGTCTATCCCTGCTATGACGTTGACCAGGTGAAAGCCTTTCGACCGCATACCATCGCCCAGCTACAGAAAGTCAGTCAGGACCTGGTGCGCTTCAAACAGGCCGCCATGCAGCACGCCGACAGCCTCAGGCAGACCTTGGCCAAAGCCCTGGATGACAAGGATCTGAAGGCCATGAAAGCCATCACTTGGACGCCGCCGACATGACCTGGGCGCCGGTGACCATGCGCTGGCCAGAACAAGCCACGCAATGGATGGGAGGCCTGACGGCCGCCAAGGATCTGGCCGGCGGCGAGTTGGTCAACACGGCCCAGCGCCTGGCCGGCCTTGAGGGTTTGGCCAGCACCAACCCGGGGCCGGTCGGTGACGCGGCCAAAGGCGCGATCGCCGCCGGCCGTGCGGCCTTGGCCGAGCAGTTGGGCCAGGCCCCGGCGTGCCTGGTGGTGACGCCGTTTCAAAGCGGCATCGGCCAGGGACGCGGGTATCAGCGCTTTTTGTCCGCGCCCAATGTGCTCGAGCATCTGGCGAAGAAACTGGAGGACGTCACCGACACCGGGCGCCCGGGCGGGCCGCAATACGCGCTGTCGATTCTGTTCCTGGGCACGCGCCTGGAACAGCTGGCCAGCAGCCTGGCGCGGTTCAACGCCTTGCTGCCGATCCCCGACCTGGTGCGCACGGAGCGCCGCGCCCAGCACTTGGTGAAGCTGGAAACCGAAAAGTGGGAGATCCCCGGCGCCGGACCATTGCCACGCTGGCAAGCGCTACCCCTGGTGCGCTGCACGGTGGTCAAGGCTGCCAAGCAATCCATGGCCGGCCAACTGGCGGTGCTGGAGAGCTACGCGGCCGACAGCTCTCCGCTGGGCGATCTGGCCGCTTTGGCGACCCGCAAAGCCGCCCAGCAGCA
The DNA here is from genome assembly GCF_019145235.1 of Pseudomonas farris. Taxonomy (GTDB): domain Bacteria; phylum Pseudomonadota; class Gammaproteobacteria; order Pseudomonadales; family Pseudomonadaceae; genus Aquipseudomonas; species Aquipseudomonas farris. The sequence goes on from NZ_JAHSTV010000013.1 coordinate 160,385, forward strand.
GGGCCGGGACCAGCAATTGGCTGACCTGAAAAACCTGCTGGCTGGGGGAAACCCTGATACCAGTATGCGGGCGCGCCTGATCGGCCCCGGCAACGTCAGCGAGTTGCGGCGCGAGCTGCTGGCCGGCGATGCCCCGGGGCACGAATGGGTGCTGTGCGCCGGCCTGATGCTGGTCGGCTCGAAAGAAGGGTTGAGTTTTGTGCAGGAGCTGGTCGGCCTATGACGCTGCTACTTGATGGCCACAAGGTCCAGGGCAAGAACCTCAAGGTGACCGCGAACCTGCGCATTGAAAGCGGCGACATGTCCGGCCAGACGAGCAACACCGACAAGGCCCACAAAGGGTTCAAGCCCAAGACGCTGACCGTCTCGTTGATGATTCCGTTTGTGGATAAGTCCCAGCTGGTCGATCTGATGCGCCTGGCCGAAGCCACCGCCGGCGGCGGCCAGTTGCACCTGTACCGCGTCGTCAACGACTCGGCCGAGGTCTTCGGCGTGCGCCAGGTGGAGTTTTCCGACGGCATCAGCGCCCGCGAGGACGATTCGCTGCGTGCCTGGCTGGTCCAGTTCACGCTGAGCGAGCGCGAGTCGAACCCGGAAAAGGTCGAAGGCCGACGCGCCGGCAACAAGGTCAACGCCCAAGGCGCCCCGGGCAGTGCGGTCGGCGACGGTGGTGGCGCGACGGATGCAAGCAGCGACAACCCGGCGCTGAGCGGTTTTGAAAAGGTGCTGGGCCGCGTGGACAAGTGGCTGGGCGGGAGTGAACCGAAGTGAAGCTGCACAAGATTCTGGCAATCAATAGCGCGCCGATCGCCCTGGTGAAAGACGACGTTCGGCTGGACGCCACCAGCCCCGGGCGGGCGACATTCACCATCCAATCCGCGGTGCCGGTGAAAGGTCTGGTGACGCTGGATATCGGCTACAACGAAGGCACCTTGCAACGGCACTTCATTGGCTACGTCGAGCGCTGCACCGCCGCCAATGGCGTCGAGCAGGTGCTGTTCTGTCGCGAGCTGGCCGCCGTCCTGGCTAACCCGCTGCCGCTGAACCTGCGTCATGTTGATTTGCGCGCCGTGCTGGCCGAGGTTAGCGAACAGACCGGTTTGCGCTTTCGTGTCCCCGATCGGCCCTACGCCAGCGTCAAGGCGCCGTTCTTTTACAGCCTGGCCGCTGGTTACCAGGCGATGGACAGCCTGGCCCGGGTGTTCAACATTCCGGACTTCACTTGGCACCAGCTGGGCAACGGCGAAGTGTTTGCCGGCAGCTGGGCCGACAGTTTCTTCGGCGCCCGTGCGCCACTCCAGATCCCCACGGAGCTGTTCGACGGCTACCAGGGCAACCAAAGCGCGATGGTCGCGGCCCTTCCCGGGTTGCGGCCAGGTGCAACGATCAACCACGGCGAGCGGATCACTAGTGTGGCCCTTGCCAATGACCAGATGGCCATCCGATGGAAGACGCAATCCGCCGCAGCGTAGAGCGGCAATTCCCTGAACTCACCGGTGGTTACCACCTACCGCGCTTTGCCCGGGTTGTGGCCGTGGCCGATGCCCCAGCCGGCGCGGGGATCTGCGACGACTTCCGGCCGCGCTATGCCGTGGACATCGAAGTTCTCGGCCCGGACGGTGAACCCGATCCGCAGCTGCCCCAGCTCGCCGGCGTGCCGTTGCCGCTGCCCACCGGTGGCGAGGAAATGGGCCTATATGCCTTTCCGGAGGAGGGCACCCAAGTGGTGGTGTGCTTCGCCTATGGCCTGCCGAGTAAGCCCTATATCCAGACGATCCTGCCCCACGGCCTGAGCATGCCTAAGGTGCCGAAAGGCGATCAGGTGTGGCAGCACAGCGAGGCCGCCCAGCAGCGCGTCGATGCCGATGGCAACTGGTTGCGCCAGACCGATGGCAAGATCCAGGACAAGGCGATCGAGCGCGAAGTAGAAGCCCTGGACAACCGCGAGCAGTTCCAGAGCCACACGCAGACGATCGACGACCATTCGACCGAGTCAGTGGGTGGCATCAAGAAGATCGAAGCCCTGGGAGCCATGAAACTATTGTCGGGCGGATCCGCGAGCCTGGCGGCCGTGGACGATCTGCACCAGGCGACCGGTCGCGACTTGAACCTGGTGGTGGGGCAGAAGCACAACGCCACGGTAGGCGGCGACATGCAGGAGAAAATCCAGGGCTTGCGCAAAAGCGTGGCCGGGATCAGCCAGCGGATGCAGGCGCCAAAGAACTGGATCGGGTCCGAGGACACTAATCTATTTCAAGTGATGTGTGATCTGCTTGAACTGATTGAGCAAATGAACATACAGATTGCTGGTCATGTACATGCTTCTAGTCCACCACCTGCCAACGCGGAAGTATTTACCTCCGCATCAGCTAACGCCAAAAAATTAGCAATCACAGTGAAAAAAATTACGCTGTGATTGTCCGATGATAGGCAGCTTTTAGGTGATTTTCTTTTCGGCAGATCTAACCACCATTTCTATAGGATTAGAAAATGGTATTTCGCTAGCTGTGCTCGGGTTTGAACTTCTGAATAGACTGTCGAGGGCAAGTTTTCGATCCATGTCGGCGTTTAACTTGTTTTCGCTTAGCAGAGCTAAATAAGTTTTTGTAAATACTATTCTCTCGGCTGCATCGTTCATGTAGTGTGCGCTAGAATTGAATTGGTTAAGGCATATTCTAATTAGAAGCCCCATTAGAGTAAGCAGAAGGAACGCGCCTGAAATATCTGCAATTATTGTAGCGTTACTCGGAGTTAATCTGCTCTGAACAGACTTGATGTTGGATTCGATTGCGTTGTCACTAGGCTCCTTTTTGTTTGTTGGTGTGGCAGTGGCTGTGGGTGATGGGGAGGAGGCGGATGTTTCCGTCTTGTTGTCAGTGTGCAGGAGTTTAGCTAAGCCCGTCGCGCCGCCAGCACTATAATAACTAATTAGCCCGAAAAAAGTTAATAGCATAGATGCGAGGACCGCGACCAACCATAGGTTCTTGGCAATTCTATGGCTTTTCTTTCTTTCCCCCCAATACTCCACAGAGGCTTTGAAATCTGCTGTGTCATGAAAGGCTGATTTGGCTGCAATCACATCATTCTTTGCGTCAGTGAAAGTACTTTTAGCATCATTTTTAAGAGCTTTCGCTTGGTCTCTGTAAAATTTCAGGCGCTTTTCGAACTGTCTTTTCTGCAAGGCTGCTCGGGCTTCATATTCGATTTCAACGGTGCTTAGCATATCCTTTGTTTTTGATACTTCGTCTTGCAAGTTTTGATTTGCATCGTTCACTGTGGCTTCAAAGAAAGATATTTGTGATCTTATGCTGTCTTCTTCTGATCTTATAATCAGATCGCTCACGTCCTCTCTTGAAAACACTATATGAGATGCAAGGTCTTTGGCGTAAATTTGGGTTGCATCACTCATGGATGCTTTTATGTTGCCATACTTCTGCAATAATAAATTGTGTTGTGGGAGTAGGTACAGTAAGGCGAAGTATGCGACTTTTTCTCCGTGCTGATTTTTAATTGCACTAACTAATTTTGCTTTGGAAGAGTTCCGGTCAAAGTAAGGCGAGCTTTTTGTGCCTAGCTCAGTAACGCTAGTTCCTTCAGAGTTTTTGATAATATTTGTGACGCGATTAATCGGTTCGAGAAAAACAAATCTGAACAGCTCCCCTGGGCCATGACCGAGAGAGTTGTCAGTCAGCCATGCCCAAAAAGATTTTTCTTCGTCTAGCCAGGCTTCCAAACCTTTAAGCTCTCTAAATTCTACAGTTTTTTCACCTAACCTGAGGGAGTAAAAGCTTTCTTCGTCATCTATATTTGACACGTTTCATCCTTGGTTATTTTTGCTGTCGGTGTATTGATCTCTGTTGGTTCATGGATAGCAGAGACGGTCGCATCAGACTACCATCGGTTACAGTAAAAAAAACCATAGGGGCAGACGTATTTCCTCTCTTGTAGTTACTCTAGGCGACACCACCAAGATTGCGCATAGGCGCAGCCATCAATGTATTCAATTCCGCTGAGGACAAAGCCAGTCACGGCCATCCCTGCCAGCGTTGCGTCCAGCAGTTGTGGCAACGGGTCCGGGTCGAGGGGCAAACCCACCTGCACCCGGGCGATATTGGTACTACGACCAAGATCAGAGCTGACTGCCGAGTTCACCATGACATTGCCTCTAATCGCTGGATACCGCCCCCGCGCCTTTGTATCAAGGGCAACGCCGCGTATCCGCATAGGGGTAACGAGTACATGCATCTGGATACTCCCTTGCTTATTCGCCGCTATCAAGGTCGAGCAGTGATTCCACTGCATAGGCCAAGGCGCCATCAGCTTGCTCCAGGAGATCGCTGAGATCATTCCGATCAATCACCTGAGCGTTGTGCAGGGCGTGAGCCTGGCGAAGCAGGGCCTTATGGTGAGCCCCTGGGTGTTCGAACAAAGCAGTTTCGTCTTGCAGCATGACTTTCCACTGCGCGATTGCGCTGTTTCTGCCGATCGGCGTTTCAACGTGTTCCTCGTTCATCACCCGACCCCTCATCAGCTTATTCAAATTACTGTATGTATAAACAGTATATCTCTGGTCGATGGTTGACCTATGCCTGTCCGATGAAATGCCGATCAGGGTGGCCAGTGCGCGGCGGCAACGAATAATCGCCAGCGAAGAAAAAAACATCTGAAAAAGCACTTATCCCCCTCCCGCCGACGGGCTTTGCGTCCCTTTTTTGTGCAAAGGCGGGGGTGGTGCAAATCAAGGCCGCGCCCAAGCCCGCTGAGGGGGCTGTGAGGCATTTTGCAATTTCACGGAGTGCAAGGTTTTGCAAAGAAGTGCAGCGGTTTTGCGCAGCGCCCAAAGCAAGCCAGGTCGGTGGGCGATCTCTAGAAGCCCCGATTTGCAAGGAAACGTCGTTTGAAAACAAGCGTCTTATCGAGTTTTTGATTTCTCAATAGCTCGCACCAGGGGAGCTTTGGGCGTGTTTCAGGAAGGGTATCAACTTGCCTTAAAGCCCCAGCGCAGCGGGCTTTCAGGCCGTTCAGCGCATTTCATAGGTGACCAGCGGTGATATGGTAATTGGGACGACCGCAATCGCCCCATAGCTGCCCCCGGGTGAGGGGCAGTTATCGGCCATTAGCAAACGGTCGATCCAGCGCCACCTCCGGGTAAAAGCAGACCTTAACCAGCCATGTTACTGATCCTTCGGTGCCATTGAGAGGCCGTAAGCGAGTGGCATTTTATTTTAGTTGAACTAGATTGAAGCGCTGAATTGTAATGTCTTAATATATCGCTCCATGAATAGCCAATCTGGCGCGCTATCACCATCGACCGGCAGATATATTAAGGATTCTTTCATTCTGGCTATTCCCCACTTCCTGCCGTAACTATAACGATATCGCTCCTTCTTAATGAGGGCGCATAGAAATAACGCCACATATTTGTTCATGTTAAATTTTGGCGTAAATATATGAACGTCTTCAGTCGAACAAAACGGCTTATCTTGATAAAACGCATTGGCTACGCTATTTCCGTTGCGAACTACGGAAATAACTCCTGCTTGGTGCATTGGTGCGTGATCGGTTTTACTTGTGACGCCGTTATTAAATTCTGAAGCGCTCACAAAAGGATATTTGCCCACGCCATTTAGCTCTTTTTTCCTCGGTCCGCGCCCTCTATCAATTTCGAATATATCTTCATATTTGAAAGGCTTCAAGGCGCTCAGGTCTAGTTCAAGAACCTCATCAATCAAGCTTTTTGAAATATTATCTGCAGCGGCTATATTAGCGTGCCGCACCCACTCTGGTACCGAATCCAACGAAGGTATTTTGATCTCCGAAAGTGTTCTATTTGCCTGTCGACCATAATTATATCTATATTTATTTGCACGCAAGCAGGCGCAGTAGAATATTTTCTCCTGGCTTGACATGTCGACCTTCGCAGTTAAGTAATATAAATCTCTGCCGCTATAAAACGGTTCGGACTGCAGGAAGGACTCCATAACGGAACCTCCGCATGCGACTGTAATTGAACCGGCAGGGAGAGGGTTTAAACCCTCGACCAAACAGATTCTTGCGGACACTCCATTGTTCTTTGCTGTTCGAGATACAAACGGTACACCATCAGGATCAATAGCTTGCTTATTTAGTTCAAGATTCGATCCGTATCTAACTTCAAACAAATCAGCAACACTTACAAGCTTCACTCCGGTGCCTCCAGGTCATCCTCAACTCCAGATTCATCGACTTCTAGAATTTCCTCGTCCCGCAAAATATTGAACACTAGGAATTTCTTTACAGCTTCTTCGAAGTCGGCCTTCAACACCCCGGAGTAATCTGTTTCCATATAAGCTTCTGCGCACCACTCGTCATTAGCAGTGACCTGTTTTTTAACACACAAGCCCGGTATATCTTCTCTGTTCTTATAGGAATAAAGCCATTTCTCTCTAATCTCCTCCCATCGGCCGGAAATATCTGTCCGACCTTGCTGCTTGGTTTTCTCAAACCCATCATCTTTCCAATACCCAAACCAAGTTTTTCTGTTTTCAGCTTCATGTGGCTTGTGAGCGGTGAAGACCATAATGCACGTAATGGTACCCACTGGGGTAAAAAGCTCGTCAGGCATGGACATAACGGCTTCAAGGCAGTGCTTAGATAACAAGGTATGCTTTGTTTCATGCGGAGTTATCACACAAGACATTGGAACAATGGCGATTCCTGTGCCCCCTACTTTCAAACAATCAAGCATGTGCTCAACGAAAGCTAGCTCATGAAGACCTTTTCCCTTCTGAGCATAAGGTGGATTTATCATTCCTATATCAGGCTGACGAGAAATAATCTCTTTAGTTATCGCATCATCAAAACAGCTTCCCTGATGCAGGTTAGCTTTTCCATCACCACGAAGAATCATATTACTTGCTGCGAGCGCATACATATTTGGTTGCTGCTCTACACCTATCAATCCGTATTGCTTTACCCTTGCTTTTTCCTCATCAGTTATGCATTTTTTAAACATCTGATGCATTGCGGAAACGAGGAAGCCCCCGGTACCACAGCAGGGGTCAAAAACCGTGCTGTCCTTTTGCACGTTTGCAATTCGTGAAAAAAGATCTGTAATGTGGCGAGGAGTTAGAACGATTCCAAGTGCCTTTTTATCACCACCTGTGTACCGCAGAAACTCTCCATAAAACTGGCCGATGATATCGTAATCATGGTAGACGCTTATGAACGGCCAAGCATGGATGTTTATTTTGTCAATCAAGTTATAAAGCGGACTTTCACCTGTTAGTTTGTCCGCTCGACTCAATTCTGGATGAACGCGCAGAAATGAGTATGGCTGAATCATGTTTTGTTTTTTGGCGTGAGGTATATCAGACTTCTTGATTTCCTCCTCAATAGCATCGCAGAGTTTCTCTGGCAGCTCGTCGGGGGTGTACACTGAAAATACTTTAGAGAAAACAAAATTACTCAAAGCAATCAAAACCCCGCTCACTAAAAGCGGCTTTTCACTTTCACTGAGCTTTGCGTAATCACGCATGTAATTGTGAAGGTCTTTCGAGAAAGACATTAAATCCGAAAGTCGTCCTTTTTCCACCTCTGGATCGTATGTTGCATGTTCGATGAGATTCTCAAAGCCTATAATCTTATCGATCTGAGTGCCACTTTTGTTATTCAATGGCTTGCAATCAGGAATTACACCCGCAACGCTTCTGGGCTGTAAATATGTCGAAATGCGCAAGCTACCTTTTGACTGTCCGCTACAGCCTATAGCGATGACATTAAACTCTTTTGCAAGATAACTTGCGTAATGGATAGCACCATCAGCAGCAAAATCTCTAGGGCAATCCAGGAACTCGCTAGCGTGTCTTTTGTTATCCGCCTTGCATTCAAAAATAATTACAAAGTCTTGAATTTTTTTTGATTTTATTATGAATTCCGGAGCGCCTACGCCACCCTTTCCAGTTTTGCTCGCACTTCTAAGAAGGCTTTGTATTTTTGTATTCTGACTTTTCTGCTCTTCAATTATTATGTCTTCATTGTCGAAGTAGCCGAGATTTCTGAGCGTGTCCCTAACTATGTTTTCGGTAATTCTTTCGTTCATTTTAACTCTACAAAAAGTAAATTCTGCGTGAATATTCTATGCGCCCTAGTTCATTCAGATAGCAAGCAGTATGCACGAACGCGTCCATTTAGCCTCTCTAACTGAATCCCTCCAAGGGGGCCGAGCTGGAGTCATTACAAAACCGGCAATACTAGCACTGCTACGTACCTGCGGTCCTCAATGACGCATCCTTACCTGAAGGAAGCAGATGCACAAGGCGCCTCACGCGAATGGGTACCTATTACAGCAGCTCTATACACCAAGGAATCTTGGCTTCGATGAGGGGGATTGGGCATAGCGTTCCTCTTGCACAGGGCCAAGTAACGTCAGTGACAGGGTCACCAGCTAGTCCTTTTCCATCGTTCTCAGGCGCGCTAAACCCTGCTTAATAAAGCCAGCGTTCTCGCCAATTCGATCCAGGGCAGTCCGAGCGTTGTCTCCGGCGATAGCGAAGCCTTGCTGTTCTGCCACGAGCGTCAGTTCCATGATCGCTGCTTCCAGGGCTTGCTGGTTTTCGTAGATTCTTTCAAGAACCACAGAGAGGGAATATTCGCTGGCCATGGCTTCGACTCCATTCGGAAAGTTGGAAGCATAGCAGCGTAGCCGGAAGGGCAATTTCAGGTCGAGGGCGGGGAAAAGGTAATTTTGGTAAGGCGACGCGGAGAATGGGCTGCAGCCCTTATAAACCGTAGCTTAAACGTATTACCTCAGAGGGTAATATTTGGTAAGGCTGGAGGTAATATTTTGCTAACCAACTGATTTTAAAGGGTTTTGTAAGGGTCTGTAATTACTAAGGTCAAAGGTAATTTTCTAACCTATTCCTTACCCTATTATTACCTTTATAGAATTTCCTCAAGTCATTGATTTTATTGAGTTATTTGGCGTGTAAAAAAGGAAATTACCTAAATTACCTTTTTCCCATGGGTCAACCTAAAAACCCGGGTATTGCAGAGGGGGTGGCCAGCTGATGCATCCGTGCAAATTGAGTAACTGTCACCGAAACTGTCACCAGCTTCGCCTGACGCTACCTCGACACTGCTGGATGCCTTGAATAGTGGAGCGGGTGAAGGGAATCGAACCCTCATTATCAGCTTGGGAAGCTCCTACAAAGTGTGAAAGCACAGCAGCGATAGTGCTCGTGATTGGAGCTGAAAACGGTTGCTTAAATTTTGCTACAACGGGCGGAAGGAGAGAGTAGGCAGGATGGGAGCGAGTGTTGGTGGTACGGAAGTGGTACAGGCGGTTCGGAACAGGTCTATGGGCCTTTGTTTACAGGGGTGGAGCGATTAGTAAGTCCGATCCATCATCGGGGCGACGGAGAAGCGGCGGGAGAGCGGGGCGGGTGTGGCAGTGATTGGGGGCATTGGCGTTTCTGGAATGGGTGAGGCTGGGAGGTGGGGGAGTTTATCAGGATTGGGCTTGCGGGGCTCAGGTGAGTCTTGCTGCTGTAGTTCGGGACAAATGAACAGAAGAATGAAAGGGATTCAGGGATATAGCACGAGTAAATAGATCCCTCCCCATTTTTCGTAGGGTTCTTTTTTTCGCCATAAATAGTACTCAAAGAAACCCGACCAAACGCCGGGTTTTTTGCGGACAGTTCACAGGTCATCCAGATCAGGGAATCTGATCTTGCCAACAATCCAAGGTTCTACGATATCGTTGCGCATCGTACGCAGGAACGAACCCCATTCTTTACGATTGTGAGCATCCGGCCCCGTGACAGTGAGCAGTAAGTATTCATCTCTGAAGTCGTCGTAAGCATAGATGAGCCAGAAGTCATTTTCAGGATCATCAACAAGTGCGGTGCGATAATACTGACGACTGATTTTCGCCCAGCGAGTTTGTATCTCTTCTGTACTCGCGAGGTGGATATGATGCATTTCGCTCAGGTCGAGACTTTTCGTCTCTGCCAAATATGGCAGGCAGATCACCGAACAACTTGTAGTTGTAGAACTGTGCGGCAATTGTTTTCCAGTGTTTTACTTTTTGAAAAACTGCAGCAATTTTAACTGCCGGCATCCAGACCTACTTTGTAATAGGAAGCTTGCCAGTGATTACAAACGTATCGAACACTTTTTGCCCATCACGCGCAGCTTCCCTAACATCCAGGAACGTCAGTTCTTTATGGACGACCTTTCTGCGGGGCTTTTCGGTTTTTTTAGTGGTGGCCATCGGAGCCTCCGAAAGATGTGTATTCATACTGACCAGCTTATGTGATTGATGGTATCCGGGCAAACCGCATAGGCGGTGCACGGAGTTACATTTTTCTGCCGAGTTCAATGAAGCCGAAGGGGCGTCCGGGGAGGGCGCCCCTTTTTGACGTTAGGACGGTTCAGCATCCATGCGTCGGGCGATCACGTCCAGCACATCGCAGCCATCGCGTAATGGCACGCAGCACAGTAGCGCAAAGTCACTGAGTATCACTGAATCCGTGGTGATGTCACCGCGCATCGAGAGGTTTTCAAGAATCTGCGTCACGGCTCGAATTCTGTAACTGGCAGTGCTGAGCAGGGAGTGCAAAGGTTGTGTAGTGTTTACAAAAAGGCTTGGTAGATCGTCGGCATTGCTGGTTAAAGCCATGTATTCGTTCATGTGGGGCTCCATTAATTCAAGAGAACTACTACTCAATCGTCGCCAAACGAATGGGTGGTAGCCGTACGCGGGTTGGCGAACCGGGCAATGGAGAAACCGGCAGACCCTAAGGTCTCCCGCGCACAGCCACCATAAAACAGGCAGCTAGATGCGTTCCGAAGCGCTCCGAAAATGGTTGAAGGCTTCAGTTCAATTGCCATCGAGTCGCCAAACCCGACACGCCATTTGGGCGTCGGGTGGACTATAGGCCTCGTGACAAAAGTGCAGCAATGGATAAGTGTACGGACAATTCCTAGTGTGGTGTAGGAAGTTACTCTTTTGACAGTTTGTCTGGGCGAGGGCATCAGTCGTGATGCGTTGCTGTTGCAGGACTTCGCGCGGGTGTTGGCGATTCCGATGCGCGATGGCTGCGATTTGCTGGATGTGATGGGGCGGCGCTTGCAGGCGCAGGTGTAGTTGCCGCAATGAAGATGGGCGACCTGAAGAGCTCGCCCATTTGCTTCATCTTCTGGAGCCTCCGGGCAATATACCTTCATGACCCCCTCGTTTAGGTCTATGTCACCTCAAGCATGAAGGATTAAACTGCCGCAGATTTCTGTTTTCTTAACTCAAGGATGAAACATGATTCGACCCTCATTTTCTAGCGCGTGGGCGGCTTCTCAACGGATTTACGACACCGTCAATCCATCTGGAAAAGTTGCGACAGTCATCGGCGGCAATGTTGCAATGAACATTAACAGCCGTGATCCGGCCCTAAGGTGGGTCAACACGTGCGCAGTGCGCATGAGTTATGTCCTCAATTACTCGGGCTCACTCATACCGCGAATAGTTGGCGAAACCGTGTCTGGCGCTGACAAGCGCTGGTACTTTTATCGCGTCAAAAGCCTGATTGCCTATCTGGAACAGCAATGGGGAAGTGCCGAGACGGTCAGATACCCAGCCGCAGATGGCGGCACCCTGGCGGGCCGGAAGGGTCTTATTTTGTTTGAAGTTTCTGGCTGGTCGGACGCTCAGGGGCATGCCACATTGTTCGACGGCAGAATGTGTTATGACCACTGCTATTTCAATGAGCCGGGTATGAACTATCAAACCGACCGCGCAAACTTCTGGAGTTTGTCTTGATGAAGTATTTGACTGCGGTCTTGGTACTGGCTTGGGCAGCCGCGCCTTCCAACAGTTGGTCTAAGGATGATCCGACCAACTCCCCACAGGCAGGCGAGCGCACCTACGCGCAAAATTACAAGGATATGGTACTGGCAGACTGCATCGCTACAGCCTACAAGAGCGAACCCAAAGCCGCCCAGGACGCCGGAAGCAGTGCCAGTGCGCTTATGGACTGGACCTATTTCGATCTGGAGCAAGCACCTCAAGCCGGTAGACCTCTGGTTGATCAGTTTCTGGCTCGTGATTATCACAATCCACTGGTCGAATCAGAGCGTCAAGGCGTTCGCTTTGAGCTGCTCAAATGCCTGGACCTGTATCACAGCAAAGAGTTGGACAGCCAGGTCAAACAATTGGTCATCAATCCCCAGCATACCTATCGTCAGGACAACCCGTCACGACCCAAAAAGGATTGACCCTGCACCGCGATTGACGATGAGCAGCCGTAACGATGATGGCAGCTGAACCAACGCTGTCACTCAGCAATGTTTCATCAAGTTTGACGGGCTTTCGGCATAGGATGATGACCTAAGGTCGTGTTGCCACGCTTCCAGCCCATAGGGAACTGAAAATGATCTCGAACCTCTTCAAAGTCGTGCTGATCACCAGTGCTTTGCTCTTGAGCGCCTGTTCGGGCATGAGCACCAGCACCTGTTTCTCAGAAGCCTGCCAACAGTTTGATGGCCATAGCCCCAACAAGGTGAACTTTGGCGGAAGCGCCATCGGTAACAGCTTCAATGAATACAGCTCAGGCTTGTTGCACGATTAAAGATGACGCAACGGCTGAAATGCTTCCGCCGTTGCGTGACCTACCTGACGAATCGCACGTTCTGATTTTGCGACCGCTGCGCAGCCGGACGCAGGCTTCGCCAATTGCTACATGGAATGAATAGCAGCGGGCTATTTCGCGTCTGGCACCGCTATCCACTGACCCAGAATTTTCTGGTAGTTCCCCGTCACCTTGGCCAAGTGCAGCCACTGATCGACATACAACTTCCAACTAATATCATCACGCGGCAACAGATAAGCCTTCTCCCCATACTGCATAAATTGCGTCGGGTTAACCGCGCACAAACCCGGTTTGAGTTTCTGCTGATACAGCGCTTCCGACGCATCGGTAATCATCACGTCAGCCTTCTTATCCAGGAGCTCCTGGAAGATGGTCACGTTGTCGTGCAGCTTCAATTGCGCCTTGGGCAGGAAGGCGTGGACGAAGGCTTCGTTGGTGCCGCCGGCCGGTTCGACCAGGCGAACTGAAGGTTGGTTGATTTGTTCGATGGTCTGGTATTGCGCCTGGTTTTCGCAGCGCACCAGTGGGATTTTGCCGTCGACATCCAGCGTGGTGCTGAAGAAAGCTTTTTTCTGGCGTTCCAGCGTGACGGAGATGCCGCCGACGCCGATGTCGCATTTGCCCGCGAGCATGTCGGGCATCAGGGTTTTCCAGGTGGTCTGGACCCACTCAACTTTGACGCCCAAGCTGTCGGCCAGTGAGCGGGCCATGGCGATGTCGATCCCCGAGTATTCGCCGTCTTCGCCTTTGAAGGTATAGGGTTTGTAGTCGCCGGTCGTGCAGACGCGCAGTTGGCCTTGCTGCAGGACGGTGTCGAGATGGGAAGGGCTTTGCTCTGCCTGAACGCCGCTGGCTAACGCGAGCAGGCCACAGAGCATCATTGTGCTTTTTATGGTTTTCATTGTTATCGGGCTTTTGTGATGGAGTGGGGTTCAAGCGGGAGTCAGTGTAGTGAAAGCGCTTCTCGACTGTCATCCACTGTCCCAATACCCCATTCACTCCAGCGCATGATACGTGTCAGGCAAGGCCCGACACGTATCCCTTCACATTAGTTGCTTATCCACAAGCCAAGGACTTCGAACTCTTAAGATGCGCTTCAATCGAGTTGCTGGCAGAGTGGACTCTTACGCCCTTGAGTTTATCGAGTGGCGGCTCTTTCCAAAGCTTTGATGCGTCGATGGGAAGGACGACCTGTATAACAGTTCCTTTGGGCGGATCAGCAACAAAATCGAAGTCTTGAATGCCGTCAGGCGGGAATTGAATATAAACCCGTGGCTCCAATCTCGGGTTTGTCCATCCAGCAGAACCCACGAGGCCAATTGCCGATATGTGTAGCTGCGGTGGGTTTGATTTAAGTAATTTTAACTCGACATCCACTACTTTCATTACTTCAGCCATTTTCGATCTCCTTTCGATATTGCGCCTCTTTTTCACCTTGGCGCTTGGGTGTTGAACCCTCTGGCTTGAAATCTAGTGTGGTTAGACGCTAGTAAAGGCCCCACATCCTGTCCACTGACTGCTATGGCCGGTCATCGGATGCTGTAGAGAGTGCTTCCCTGCTTACTCTCTCTACAGAGCGTCCATCTCCGGACTCAACGTCCCCAGCCACGCCACCAGTCCGACAATCAACACCGCCGCTGCCAATTCCACCACCACGCTGCGCCGTAGCGCATTCGCAGCCTCCCGATGTTGACCGTCGCGCAATGAGCGCTCCAAAAACGGCCCAAGGTGAAACCGGTTTAACGCGGCGAGCACGAGCATCCCGGCAAACAGCACCACTTTGATGAACAGCAAAACCCCATAAGTGCTGAGAAAAACTTCATCCAGCTTCGGCCCGACGATGAACAGATAATTCACAATTCCCGTCACCGTGATGACCACCACGATGACCGCGCCAATCACCTCAAATCGACTAACTGCGCGGGCCAGCAACCTGATGCGCGCTTCAGTTTGCAAAGCGGTGATTTTCGCCATCAGTGCAAACGCCACCAACGCACCCAGCCATGCCCCCGCCACCAGCAAGTGCAGGATGTCTACCGTGAAATGCCAATCACGACGACTGCCTTCATCCATCGCGCCATGTCCGTTCCAGGCCAGGCTAGAGAGAGCGATACCGCCGGCAAAAGCTGCGACCCACAAGCTGACGCCAGGCGCACGGAGCATCACCGCCAAACCGGCAGTCAGCAGCGCAACAATGCGAACCACCCAGGCCAGACCCACGTCCGTCTCAAACACCATCATCTCGATGTGCGGACGCAGTTCGGCGAAGTCCGATTCCCCGCTCATTGCACTCGCCATCGTCAACATGCTGGCAGCGGACAACACCGCACCCAGCACTGCCGTCCCCGCCAACATCGACCGGAACGGCAACACTGCGCCCGACATCCGTTCTTGCCCTTTAAGGCTGTACAGCCCAAAAAATGCCACCCCGAACAACAGCATCAAATCCAGATACAACGCAAAGCGCAGGGCAATGCTGATTGAGTCGCTCATCCATCACTTCACTTTGAACGTAACGTTGCCGGTGATCGGGTGAGTGTCCGAAGACACGGCGCGCCATTCGACTTTGTAGCTGCCGGTGGGCAGCGGCGAAAGCGGGGTGATGACCATGGTTTTCGGGTCGCTGCCGCCGGAGACTTTGGCTTTCATGGGCATGGGCGAGTGGGCCATGCCGGGCATTGCGGTCATGACCAGTTTGGCGCCGGAGAATTGGGTCATGAGATTTTCGGAGAAGTGCAGTTCGATAGTGCTCGGTGCTGTGCCATCCGCGCCTTCCGCCGGAGTGGAGGAGAGCAGTTTCGGGTGGGCTTGAGCCAGTGCGCTCATGAGCAGCCCAACGGCAACAGCGGTAGTTTTAATCATGCGCATGCAAGGCCTCTTTCCGCTTCAAGCGGTTGGTTTTTAGGTTTTTGAGTTAAAGCGTTTAGAACCACAACCGAACGCCGAGCACGAGGCGGGCTTCGCTGCGGTCCTCGCCTTCGTCCCTGGCGTAATCGGCGGTTTTGCCATAGGTGCGGTTCCAGGTCACGCCGATATAGGGCGCGAATTCCCGACGGATTTCATAGCGCAATCGCAGGCCGGCTTCGGTGTTGGACAGCCCGGAGCCGATGCCCCGTTGCGGGTCGTTTTTGCCATAGACGTTGAGCTCGACGGTCGGCTGCAAAATCAGCCGGTTGGTGAGCAGGATGTCGTAGTCACCTTCCAGCCGCGCGGCGGTCTGGCCACCTTCGCCGATGAAGGCGGTGGCCTCGGTTTCGAAGTTGTACAGCGCCATGCCTTGCACGCCGAACGCGGCCCAGGTTTGCGGATCGCCGGGTTTGAAATCCTGGCGCACGCCGGTCACCACGTCCCACCACGGGGAGATGGCGTGACCCCACAGGGCCTGAACTTCGGCGTCTTCGGTTTTGCCATTGACGCGTTCACCTTCGGAGCGCAGCCACAGGCGATCGATGTCGCCGCCGATCCAGCCGGACAGATCCCAGGCCAACGCGCTGCCGTCGTCGGCGTCCTGCCACTCGAGTTTGTCGGCGAGGAAGTAATAGTTGAGCGCGGTGTCATGCACGGCATGGCCGGCGGGGCTGACGTAGACGGCGGCGCGGTCGGCGTCGGTCAATGCCGGGATCGGCGTGCGGCTTTGGGTTGGCGTGGCGGGCTGCATCTGGCCGTCGTCCATGCTCTGCATTAGGCTGTGATCCATGCCCGGCATCTGGCTATGGTCCATGCCCTGCATATCACCGGTAGCGGCCATGGCCGAAGAAGCCGTGAAGCCAGCGAGTGCCAAAGCGAGGCGGGTAGAGCGAATCAATCTGGTCATGGGTAGCGCCTCATTCTTCCACGCGAACTTCACGGAACATGCCCATTTCCATGTGATACAGGAGATGGCAGTGATAGGCCCAGCGGCCGAGCGCGTCGGCGGTGACCCGATAGCTGCGTTTTGATCCCGGCGGCATGTCGATGGTGTGTTTGCGCACCATGAACTGGCCGTTCTCGTCTTCGAGATCGCTCCACATGCCGTGCAGGTGAATGGGGTGAGTCATCATGGTGTCGTTGACCAGTACCACACGAATTCGCTCTCCGTACTTGAGGCGCATCGGTTCGGCATCGGAGAATTTCACGCCGTTGAACGACCAGGCGAATTTCTCCATGTGCCCGGTGAGGTGCAGCTCGATGGTGCGGCCGGGCTCACGGCCGTCCGGGTCTTCGAAGGTGCTGCGCAGATCGGAGTAAGTCAGCACGCGGCGGCCGTTGTCGCGCAGGCCCAGGCCCGGGTCGTCGAGTTTCGGCGAGGTGCTCATGGCTTGCATGTCCACCAGCGGGTTGTCTTTTTCCGTGTCTGGATGGGATTGCATACCGGCCATGCCGCCCATGGCCATGCTGCTGTGATCCATGCCGGCCATGGTGTCCATGCCTTGGATATCACCGCCGTCCATGCCCGTCATGCCTTGCGTGGCACTGTGATCCATACCCGCCATATCACTGCCCATGCTGCCGTGATCCATCCCGCCCATGCCCATGTCATCCATGGTCACCAGCGGTCGCGGATCCAGCGGTGGTACCGGCGCCGACAACCCGGCCTTCGCCGCAAGGGTGCCGCGGGCATAACCCGTTCGATCCATCGACTGGGCGAACAGGGTGTAGGCGTCCTGGGTAGGCTCGACGATCACATCAAACGTCTCCGCCACCGCGATACGGAATTCGTCGACGCTCACCGGTTTGACGTGTTGGCCATCCGCCGCGACCACGGTCATTTTCAGGCCGGGGATGCGCACGTCGAAGTAGGTCATGGACGAGCCGTTGATGAAGCGCAGTCGCAGCTTTTCACCGGGGCGGAATACGCCAGTCCAGTTCATGTTTGGCGCCTGGCCGTTCATCAAGTAGGTGTAAGTGGCGCCGCTGACATCTGCCAGATCGGTGGGGTTCATCTTCATCTCGGCCCACATCTTGCGGTCGGCAACCGTCGAACCCCAACCTTTCTCACTGACGTCGTGGATGAAATCGCCCACGGTGCGCTTATGGTAGTTGTAGTAGTCCGATTGTTTCTTGAGTTTGCTCATCAGGTCGACGGCATCTTCGTCGGTCCAGTCGGTGAGCATCACCACGTAGTCGCGGTCGTACTGGAACGGCTCCGGTTCCCTGGCGTCGATCACCAATGGCCCGTAAACCCCGGACTGTTCCTGAAAGCCGGAATGGCTGTGGTACCAGTAAGTGCCGTTCTGCCGGACCTTGAACTGGTAAACGTACATCCCATCTGGCTCGATGCCGTGAAAGCTCAGGCCCGGCACGCCGTCCATGTTGGCGGGCAGCAAGATGCCGTGCCAGTGAATCGAGGTACTGTCCTTGAGTTTGTTTTTCACCCGCAGCGTGACGGTGTCGCCCTCACGCCAGCGCAGCAGGGGGCCGGGAATACCGCCGTTGATGGTCATCGCTGTGCGAGGGTTGCCGGTGATGTTGACCGGGGTTTCGCCGATGAACAGGTCGAAGTCGGTACCGGCCAGCACGTTCGGTTCGCCGGGGCTGGTGACCGCCCAGACAGGCGTGCGCCACAGCCCGAGGCCAGCAAGAACCCCGCCAGCGGCGAGGCCCTTCACGAAAGTGCGTCTTGAGGTGTTGGAATGCATGCCGTTTTTCCCGTCCATCAGCCTGATGAAGTCCTCAAGCCCATCCTGAACGGAGGGAGGAGAACTTAATGAGGTGGAGGCTAACGGGCGGCGCCTTTCAGCAGGCTGAGGCGAAGATTACAGTTTTGACAGTTTCACGCTGTATTTAGTGACTTCTGTTCGGCTTGGACGAGTCCGCCACGGTGGCATTACCGCAATTGATATACGAAGAAGACTTCAACCAGCGCTGATCCGGATAGTAGGAAAACAACAACTGGCCATCCTTCATCGAGTCGATCAGCTGATGCGCAATTGCAGGCCTCACCGCCGGGCAGCCCAGGCTTCTGCCGATCCGGCCATTCGCTCGCGCCAGGTCCGGGCTGACATACGGCGCGCCATGAATAACGATCGCCCGCTCGAAAGCGTTGTCGTTGAAACCCGGCTCCAGACCTTCCATGCGCAACGAATAGCCGTTCTGCCCGACATAGCTGGACTGGGTTCGGTACAAACCCAGACTGGTAGCGAAGCTGGCATTGCGGTTGGAGAACAGACGGGCCATGTTTTCGCCGCTGTTGCGACCGTGGGCGACCAGTTCATGGAACAACAATTTGCGTTGTTTAAGGTCGAATACCCAAAGACGCTGCGCGGTCGAGGGCAGGGAATAATCGATGACTGCTAGTCTTTGAGCCGGAGCTGTACTTTGGGCACGGCTGCATTGGGAAGCGCGTACGGCCAGGGCAATCACCTTGGCGTTGGCATTGGGGGCCGCTTTGATCAGCGCGGCTTCAAGCGAATCGGCGTAGGCTGCCGGTAATGTACACGCGGTCAGCAACAGGGCCGTCATTAAAAAGCCGAAGCGGTCTAGGGCCATATGCAAGTCTCATCTGATTGTTTCGAGTCTAGCAGCGCGCACGACGCTAGCCGGTTGAAAATGGGAGATTAAGGATTATCCATGGGGCAGTTAACAAGGTTATTCGTCATAAGCCGCATATTTTTTATGGGCTTTCTGATAAGCGGCATGGCAATTGCGGAAACTTCGCCGATTGAGCCGCCATCTCCCGTTAGCGTGGTCGAGGATGCCGCGCCTGGCGATTACGTCGGTCAGGCGATTCAGTCGGCGCTGGCGCCATTGAGTTCAGCATTTCCCCCGTTGCTCACCTCACCGCGTCATCAACGGGTCGACGTTAACCGAGCGGTAATGGATTTCTATAGCCATCGTGGTTATCGCGCCGCTTGGACTGACGATGACGATGTCGTCCAGTTATTGAAAAGCCTGAGCGAAACCGAGATCGATGGGCTGGACCCTGAGGATTTTCGAATTGCCGAACTGGTCACGGCCAGAAACTCGATGCAGGCAACCGCGCCCACCCCCGGGCAGCGGGCAGCTTTTGATATCTCGGCGACCCAGACGTTTATCACGGCGCTGCTGCAGTTGCGGCGCGGCAAGGTCGACCCTTCGCGGCTGGACATCCATTGGAATTTCGACCCGCTCGGCATCGACCCTCGGGAGGACGTTAATCTTTTCTTCGCCGCCCTCGACAGCCATGACGTCGGGCGCGCGTTCGCCCAGGCACCACCACAAGAAGCGATTTATGGCACGTTGCGACAGGGCCTGGCGCAACTGCGCAGGGTTCGCGACAGTGGCGGCTGGCCGAAGATTCCGCAAGGGCAGACCCTCAGGCCCGGCATGGACGACGCCTCGGTTGCGCAGTTGCGAGCCCGTTTGGTGGCGGGGGGGTATCTGACCGCGAAAATGAACGCGCGCTCCGACTATGACGACACCGTCATGGCGGCGGTGAAGAAGTATCAGGCCGAGCAATACCTCGGGGCGGATGGTGTGGCGGGGCCGGCGACACTCGCGGCGCTGAATGTGCCGGTCGAGGCTCGAATCGACCAGGTCCGTGTGAACATGGAGCGGGCGCGGTGGCTGCTGTACAAACTCCAAGGCACCTTTGTCATCGTCGACATCGCCGGGTACAAGGTTTCGTTCTATCGCGATGGCAACCTGATATGGCGCTCACGGGTGCAGGTGGGTAAACCGTATCGCAGCACGCCGATTTTTCAATCCGAGATCACCTACATCACATTCAACCCGACCTGGACCGTGCCGCCGACCATTCTGGTCAAGGACATGCTGCCGAAGATTCGCAACAATCCCGGTTACCTTGATGCAAACCGCATTCGTGTGATTGATCGAGAAGGCAATGTGCTCGACCCGTTTACCGTGGATTGGGACAACCCGCGTGGCCTTACGCTACGTCAGGATGCAGGGTCGGATAACTCGCTGGGGCAGGTGGTCATTCGCTTTCCCAATGACTATGCGATTTATCTGCACGACACACCGCATCGCGAGTTGTTTGCGCAATCCAATCGCGCGACCAGTTCCGGCTGTATTCGGGTAGAAAACCCGCTGCAATTAGTGGAGCTGTTGTTCAATGACCCGGTTCGCTGGGACAGCGCCGGGATTCAAAAGCAGTTAGCCAACGGCAAGACAGAGAACATCAGGCTCCCCGTGAAAGTGCCGGTGCTGTTGGCCTATTGGACGGTAGACCTGAGTCTTGACGGGCGAGTGACGTTCAAACCCGATGTGTATGGGTACGATAAGCCGGTGTTGCGGGCGCTGAATCTGCCGTCGGAACGGCCAACGCTGGACGGGAGGCGACCGGCGCCTCCCTCGATGGCGGTGGGGCAGAACAAGCTTTAAAGCCCCAGCCCTTCTTGCACCGCCAGAAGCAAGTTGTGTTCGGTCAGTGCGATCGCATCCGGTTGTTGTCCGGATTGCTCGATCGCCTGAAGCCACCAATGCGTCTCGCCGTGTTCGTCCACGGTTCGCAACAGTGCGAGTTCTTTCCCTATCGAATGGATCTCGATCCGCCCGGCACCGTCGGCGGTGAAGCGAGCGACAGGGTCGAAGGTGATGCTGTGGTGGTTGCCTTCGATCAGCAGTTGGTCGATGGCGTAATCGTAACTCGCCCCGTCCGGAGCCCTCTCGAACACGTGAGTGGAATTGCGTCGCAGCTTCAGACCCACTTCGATCAGTGGCTGCAGCCAAGCTTCAATCTGGTGATACAGCTCGTAGACCTGGGCGGGCCAGCTGTCGATGGCCTGATCGGCGATGGTCGCGTCGGTACTGGTTGGCCGGGATTGTTTCAGCTTCTCGGCGAGTTCGTCTGCTTTACTCATTTCGATTTCCTGTCGTGATGTCAGTTAATCGTAGCTCCTTCAAGGTAACGCGGTTTTGCCTTGCGTCATGTGATTGAAGCACCCGCGGTCTTGAAGAAAATGGGCGGACCAGCAGGAGCCAGGCTTGCCGCACCGCTGGCTCCTGCGAAAAGCGGTTTACCTCGCTGATTGGCCTTGCTGTACGGGCAACCCCAGCGCCACCAGTTCCTCGCGCAATTGTTCCGGGCTGAAGAACTGGACCGCATGAAATCCCTCCCGGCGTGCTCCTGCAATATTAGGCGCGTGATCATCGATGAACACCGCGCGGCGGCTATCAACGTCAAACCGCGACAGCAGTAACTGAAAAATCTCCGGCGAAGGCTTGATTATCCCCTCGGCACCCGACACCAGAATGCCTTCGAATCGCTGCAAGAACTCAAAGCGTTCAAGGGCGATCGGAAAGGTTTCGGCGGACCAGTTGGTCAGAGCCAATAACCGCACGCCTTTGGCATGCAGTTCATCGAGGATGTGTACCGTCTCCTCTATGGCACCATCGAGCATTTCTTCCCAGCGCTCGCGGTAGGCGCGAATCAATGCTTCCTGGGACGGATGTCGGGCGATGGCTTCCTCAATCGCCTCCTGCCAGGTTCTGCCTTGGTCCTGTTGTTCGTTCCAGGCGGTGTGGCAGACGTCTGACAGGAATGTTTCCATGGCCTCCAGGTCTTCACCGAACAACTTTCGGTAAAGGTTTCTGGGGTTCCAGCGGATAAGGACATTACCGAGATCGAACACAACGGTATCAATGGGAGCGGGGTGATGCGCAGCGCTCATGTTTTTCCTCCATGGGTAAACGGTCGGGGCAGGCGCGGTAGCCGATATCGAAGCGTTCGATAGGCTCCTGAGGTTTTTCATCCTAGCAGAGAGGGGTTTCGTATTTCGCTCGCGCGGGCCAATCGGTCTCTGTAAAACAGGCGCAATTGCCCCGCACAACCCCGTAGAGTAAGCTCACAAAGAATAAGGGTTTTGGGCCTCTGCCCATGCCTTACCCTTTCAGGACTCGCTTTTGCCTATCCCCATTCCCGATCAGCACCCCGCGCCCGAGGGTGCCTTGAGGCGGCTGCCTCTGCTCAAGGCTGCGGTGCTGTTTATTGCGGCCGTGTGCCTCTGTCTTTGTGGGCTGCTTTACCTGCAACTGGAGCAGTCGCGCCGTCACGATCTGGCGTTGGCCGAGGTGTCTTCGTCAAACCTGACCCGGGCCATGGCGCAGCAGGCCGAAGACACCTTCATGAAAGCCGATCTGGTGCTGACCAGTCTGGTGGACTGGATTCAGGCGGAGGGTTTCGACGCTGTCCAGACGCCACGTTTGCAGAAAACTTTCGCGCGGCGGGTGCAGACGCTGCATCAATTGCACGGGATATTTCTGTTCGACAAGCAGGGGCAATGGGTCGTGACGTCGTTCGAAAACCTGCCCCGTGGTCCTGGTGTCGCGGACCGTGACTATTTCAGGTTTCACCAGCAAAACGCGTCGTCCCTGGCGCACATCGGCCCGGCGATTCGCAGTCGGGAAAATGGCGAATGGATCATTCCGGTTTCCAGGCGAGTCAACGACCAGAACGGCAATTTCCATGGTGTGTTGTTGGCCGGGATCAAAATGTCGTACTTCGATCAGTTCTTCAAAAGCTTCAGCATCGATAACAACGGCGCAATGTTTTTGGCTCTGACTGATGGAACACTGCTGGCGCGACGGCCGTTTGTGGAATCGCAGATCGGCACGTCATTGGCTCAGGGCGAGATTTTTCAAAAACTCCTGCCCCGCGCGACATCCGGCAACGCCATGATCGACTCGGTGGTGGATGGCATCGTTCGGTTGTATGGCTACCGACAACTCGATGCCTATCCGGTGGTGGTCGCGGCGGCATCTTCCAAAGACGCGATCTTCAAAGACTGGTACGACACGGCGATTCGATCCAGTGTGATCGTCGCTCTGGTCGTCCTCGGCGTGGGGTTGTTCGGTTGGGTGTTCATTCATCAGGTGCGCGCGGGCGAGCGCATCGAGGCGGATTTGCGCAAGGCGCAGAAAACCCTGGAATTGATCGCCACCCACGACAGCCTGACCGGGTTGGCCAATCGTCGATTGTTCGAGCGGGCGCTGGAGATGGAGTTCGGGCGCGGTGCCCGTCAGTCGAGTCCGCTGAGCCTGGTCATGCTCGATATCGATTATTTCAAGCGCTATAACGACGCCTACGGTCATGTGGCGGGGGACCATTGCCTGGCCGAAGTGGCGCGGGCACTCAAGAGTTGTTGTCACCGCAATGCCGATCTGGCAGTGCGCTACGGCGGTGAAGAGTTTGCGGTGTTGCTGCCGGACACCGACATCCATGGTGCGCTGACGATCGCCGAGCAGATCCGCCGCAGCGTCATGGACAAGAACATCATCCACAGCGGCTCACCCACGGGCTACGTGACGGTCAGCCTTGGCTGTTATTCGTTTGTGCCGACAGGGCACGACAGCACCGAAATGTTGATCAAACGCGCAGATGCGGCGTTGTACCAGGCCAAGCATTCGGGGCGAAATCGTTCGGCGGTGTTGTCCATGGAAGGCGGCGTCGAGGCACTGATGCGCTCGGACCGCTAGTGTCATGGATTGCTTTTATGCGTCGAACTGCCCGTCCCACCGCCAGCACCGCCGGTGCCACCACCGGCAGACCCGGTTCCACCTCCAGCACCCGAGCCGGAACCGCTGGCCCCGCCATCGGTGCCCGTGCCGCTTCCATGGGTGTCCGAACTGGTCCCGCCCGCAGGCGAGCCGGGGGTATTGTCGGGTGGAAACGTCGAGCTGCTGATGCCGCCCGACTGAGTGCCGGTGGCCTCCGCTCCATCTCCGGACGCCGCAAAGATGTTTGCAGATGCCGTGACCACTAACCCGGCCAATAACAGTGAGGTCATTCTGATATTCATCAGGGTTACGTCTCCATACAATGAGCCGTTGTCTGATATTGGTGCGATGGCGGGGCGGTTGGTGCCGGTTGGATGACAAGTGGTGGGACGGGATGGCAATGAGCCTGGGTTTTTCAAGTGTGGCAATGACTTGCGTATTCAGGAGCGGTGACCGAGCATGGCTGCTATGGTCTGTGGAGAGCCTGGCTGTCATGACGACAGACCAGACCCCGCCGGCCTCACCCGATAAGGCGACCGATCGACAGGATCAAGTGCATGGATTTGACTGCCATTACCACCGCGGCACCTGCGCGTCATACACCGATTACCCGCAACCTGATGTTCGTCATCGGCCTGCTGTTTGTAGTTGGGGTGTTGATCGCGCTGATGGCCCTGTTCAGCATTGCCGCACGGCTCGATGCTCAGGATCTGAGCAAAACCACGTTCTACACGCAACGCGCACTTGAGAACCGCATCACCGCCTCGAAAAACTACATCGCCAGCTACGCCAATTGGACGACCGCCTACGACCACCTGAACGACAAAGTCGATGTGCAGTGGGCCTACGTCGATCAGAACGTGGGTAAAACTCTGTTCACTATCGATCACTACGATGGCGTTTTCGTGATCGATCGTCAGCGAACCAAATACGCCATAGTGCGCGGGCTTCAGGTGCAGGGCGAAGCGACGGCCTATCTGTCGACGTCGATGGCGAGCCTCATCGAGGAGGTTCAGAGCCAGGAGAGCCTCATCGAGCCTGTCAGCCGGTACACCTTGTTCGAAGGCAAACCGGCGCTGTTGACGGCGGCCGCGATCGTGCCCAATGACGAACGCCCGGCGGTCGATCCCAAGAGCACCTCAGTGCTGATATATGTCGATCAATTGAACCCTGAAAAGCTCAATACCTTGAGTGCCGATTACGGGTTGAATAATTTGAGCCTGACGGCCGACGACGGCATTGTTCCCGGTCAGCCAGCTGTCGCCCTGACCGGCACCGGTTACAGCCTGGTCTCCCGGCTTGAGCGACCGGGTCGCCAATTGCTCTGGTCGCTGCTGCCGCCGCTGGGCGGAGCGCTGTTGATTCTGGCGTTGTTGACGGCTTACTTCTTTCGTTATGTCCTGCGCACGTCCGGGCATGTGGACGCCAGTTACACCAGTCTCGATTTGTCGAATCAGGCGCTGGAGGCCAGTGAAGAGCGTTTTCGTGCGGTGGCCGAAGCCGCGTCCGACTGGATCTGGGAAATCGACGACCAGCATTGCATCACCTATCTGTCGGGGCGCTTCAGCACCGTCACGGGATTTTCCGATCAGCAATGGTTGGGGCAGAACATCGGGCAACTGCTCAATTGCGATACCACGCCCTTGTCGCTGTGGCTGAATAAACTCGATGAAGAGCAGGCCGTCAGCCACTTGCGCTGTTCCTATCGCGATCAGTCGGGGCAACAGCGAGTGTGCCGGGTGTCGGCGCGACCGATCCAGCGCAAGGGTGCGGTACTGGGTTTTCGCGGGACGGCCAGCGACATTACCGATGAAGTCGCCGCCCATGCGCAGATCCAGCATCTGTCGATGCACGACGCACTGACTGGCTTGCCGAACCGCAACAAGCTGGCGCGCTACCTCGAAGATGCGCTGGCGCTGAAAGAGCAGTCGGCGGCGTTGACGCTGTTGATGATCGACCTGGATAACTTCAAGCCGATCAACGATTCCCTCGGCCACCCAGCCGGCGATGCGGTATTGCTGGAAGTGGCGATTCGTTTGCGCGAGTGCACGCGAGACATCGATCTGGTTGCCCGATTGGGTGGCGACGAGTTCGTACTGGTGCTCCACGGCATGGACAGCCACGCGGAAATCGACCGGTTTTGCGAGCGCTTGCTCGACAGCCTGCATCAACCAATCCATTACGATCACCACACGCTGCACATTGGCGCGAGCATCGGTATCGCGCTGAGTCGGCGCCAGGGGCATCTTCCGGAGGAGCTGATTCGCTGCGCCGATATCGCGTTGTATCAGGCCAAGTCCAATGGCAAGAAGACCTGGTGCTACTTTGCGCCGCACATGAACGATCAGATCCAGCACCGCCGACAACTGGAAAGCGACCTGCGTCAGGCGATCAAGAACAACGAATTCGTGATGCATTACCAGCCGCGTTATCACGTCGACGGCAAACAGATCGTCTCGGTCGAAGCGCTGCTGCGCTGGCAGCATCCGGTGCAAGGCTTGTTGAACCCCGACGCGTTTATTCCACTGGCCGAGCAGACTGATCTGATCGTGCCATTAGGGCGCTGGGTGTTGCGCGAAGCGTGCGAGACGGCCTTGACCTGGCCCGGTGCGATGATGGTGTCGGTCAACTTGTCGCCGGTGCAGTTTGCCCGTAGCGATGTGATCGAGGATGTCCGGGAGGCGTTGATCCAGAGCCGATTGCCCGCCAGTCGACTGGAACTGGAGATCACTGAAAACGTGATGCTCATCGACGTCGATGGCGCCTTGGCGACCATGAATGCGCTCAAGGAGTTGGGCGTACGACTGAACATGGACGACTTCGGCACTGGTTATTCTTCGCTGGGTTACCTGCGCACGTATCCGTTCGACGGGATCAAGATCGACAAGCGCTTCATTGCGTCCATGAGCAGCGGCAGCAATGACCGCGCCGTGGTGCAGGCGATCATCAATCTGGGCAAGGCCATGGGCCTGACCGTCACCGCAGAGGGTGTCGAGACGCTGGAGCAACTGGACTTCCTGATCTCGGACCAGTGCCATGAAGTGCAGGGGTTCTACCTCAGTCGACCGGTGGACAAGTATGCTCTGCTGCCGTTGCTCAAGGCATCAAGGGATGATTTTCCGCCGCAGGGCACGCACCTTTAGTCGCCTGTTTCGTGCGCCACGGCAACTGCCGTGACGCACCCCGGTCACAACTGGATACCGCCCAATCCGTTGCGAGCGTCGGATCATGAAGAACCTGAAAATCGCCACCTTCAACGTCAACGGCATGCGCGCCCGCTTGCCGAATCTACTGGCCTGGCTTGCACGGGAGCAGCCAGACATCGCCTGTTTGCAAGAACTCAAATCGGTCGACGGCGCATTCCCCGTCGCGGAACTGGAGGCGGCCGGGTATGGCGCTGTCTGGCACGGCCAGGTGTCGTGGAACGGGGTGGCGATTCTGGCGCGCGATGCGCAACCATTGGAGAGCCGGCGCGGTTTGCCGGGTGATGACAGCGATACCCATAGCCGCTACGTGGAAGCTGCCGTGCATGGGGTTCTGGTGGGTTGTCTGTACCTGCCCAATGGCAATCCGCAGCCGGGACCGAAGTTCGATTACAAACTGGCGTGGTTCGAGCGGCTGATCTCGCACGCCAAAGACCTGCAGAGCAGCGACCATCCGGTGGTGCTGGCCGGCGATTACAACGTGGTGCCCACTGATCTGGACATCTACAACCCGCGCTCCTGGCTCAAGGACGCGCTGCTGCAACCCGAGAGTCGTGCGTGTTATCAGCGGTTGCTGGATCAGGGTTGGACCGATTCCCTGCGTCATCTGTATCCAGAGGAGCGGATCTACACCTTCTGGGATTATTTCCGTCAGCACTGGCAGAAAAACTCGGGGTTGCGCATCGATCATCTGCTGCTCAACCCGGCACTGAGTCCTTACCTGCAAGAGGCCGGCGTCGATGCCTGGGTTCGCAACGAACCTCATGCCAGCGATCATGCGCCGACATGGATTCGATTGGGTTCGCGCAAGCGTCGATAGTCTTGGCGTGTACGGCGATTGGCTAAATCAATTGTCAGTCCGACGGTGTTTTCCCTTATACATGGCGCCCATCGGCGGAGCGATCCGCGGACCTCTGCATAAAGGATTGAGCGATGAGCGAGACACGACTGACAAATCTTGCGCTGTACCTGCAGCGCTTGGGCTTCGATACGCCCCCGGCACCGACCCTGAAAACCCTGCGCCAACTGCAACTGCGCCACACGGGTGCCTTCCCGTTCGAAAACCTCACCACGTTATCGGGCGAACCGGTGCTCATCGATCTGCCGTCCATAGAGCAGAAAGTCCTGCACGACGGTCGTGGTGGCTACTGCTATGAGCTCAACAACCTGTTCCTGGCCTTGCTTCAGGCACTGGGCTTCGACGCACGTGGCATCACCGGTCGCGTGGTCATGGGTCAGCCCGAAGACGCATGGACCGCCCGAACGCACCGCTTGAGTCTGGTAACCCTCGACGGCGTGCGCTACATCACTGACGTCGGCTTCGGCGGCATGGTGCCCACCGCACCGCTGATGCTGGATACCGAAGCCGAGCAGTTCACCCCTCACGAACCCTATCGCATCGAACCGCACGCCGACGGCTATACCCTGCGTGCCAACGTCGGCGGTGAATGGCGGGCGATATACATTTTCGATCTGCAACGTCAGGAAGACATCGATTACACCCTCGGCAACTGGTACGTCTCGACCCATCCCGAATCGTCCTTCGTGAAACAACTGATGGTGGCGCGGACGGGGGAGGGATGGCGACGCACATTGATTAACGGCAGCTTTACCATTCATCGCATGGGCAGTGAGAGCGAACGGCGGGAGGTAGCGGATGTGGATGAGTTGATCGGGTTACTGGAAAGTGAATTCGGGATTCGAGTGCCGGCGCAGGAAGTGTTGAAACGGGTGCTTGATCGGTTGATTGAGCCTGTGTCGCAGGTAAATTAAGCGCCACGCACAGGGGCGGATTTGATCAATTCGCCCCTTTTGCTTTTGGTCGGTGTTGTGTCTAGGAACGAACTTCAAGCTCCATCACATGCTGGATTTCGCTGAGGGCCTCTGACAATTTTTTCTCCAGGCTTTTCAGCTCGGAGGCAGTGATGCCTTTTTTGAAATGCCCGACATTTGCCACAGCAGTGTTCTGATCGGGCTTCGCCATTTTGCCTTTATCGCTGAGCAAGGCCTGACGCAAGGTATTGTTGATCACTGTCTGGTAGCCATACCCCTCGCTTTCTGCCGACGCACGCGCTGCCTCTATGACGACATCATCGAGCATGATGGTGATTCGGGTCTTGCCTTTGCTGGAGGCAACCGCTCCACGCTTGGCGTTGCTGAAGTCGTATTCATCTTTCATCGGTCAAGCCTCCATATAGTGGCGACGCTCGTTTTTGGTGGCGATGCGCGCGGAAATGATTCGCACGAAATTCGGATCGCGGTAGGTGTATGCAACGACCAGCAGTCGACCTTTGGCATCCAGCCCGATGATGATCCATCGCGTGGTTGTCCTGAAGCGTCAGCGCTCGTTCGTCATAAAACACGGGTTCTGTCTCTGCGAGGCTGACGCCTTGATGCTTTAGTTTGTTGGCCGCGTTCTTTGCCTTGTGGTACTGAATTTCGAACGACTTCATTATGCATACTTTATATGTATAAGCGAGAGGCGGCCGTACCGGCGGTCGCTTGGAAAGCAAAAGATTAGCGGTGGGGAGGGAAAGGGGGAGGAAGGATGTATTTCAAGAGTTTTTTAGACTGGGGGCTCTACGGCTAAAGGGCGGTGTGAACATCTGTCCATAATCTGACCGGCTGGTTGTATACAACTCTATAGACATTTGTCCTGACTATTGAATACAGTGTGCGCACAACAAAAACCAGGGAACCCCCCAACCATGAAAACGCCCCATGTTTCACAACAACGGCCCGAGGATGAGAATCTCGGGATCGGCGCGAATATGGCTTACGGCCTGCAACACGTTCTGACCATGTATGGCGGTATCGTCGCGGTGCCTTTGATCATCGGCCAAGCGGCCGGGCTCTCGCCGGCGGACATCGGTTTGTTGATTGCTGCTTCATTGTTTGCAGGGGGGCTGGCGACGTTGCTGCAGACCCTGGGTTTACCGTTTTTCGGTTGTCAGTTACCGCTGGTGCAGGGTGTGTCGTTCTCCGGCGTTGCGACCATGGTGGCGATTGTCAGCAGTGGTGGGGAGGGCGGCTTTCAGTCGATTCTCGGGGCGGTGATTGCCGCGTCGCTGATCGGCTTGCTGATCACGCCGGTGTTCTCGCGAATTACCAAGTTCTTTCCGCCGCTGGTGACGGGCATTGTGATCACCACCATCGGCCTGACGCTGATGCCAGTGGCCGCGCGCTGGGCCATGGGTGGCAACAGCCATGCCCCGGATTTCGGCAGCATGGCGAACATTGGCCTGGCGGCGGTGACGCTGGTGCTGGTACTGCTGTTGAGCAAAATCGGCAGTGCGACCATCTCCCGTTTGTCGATCCTCTTGGCGATGGTCATCGGCACAGTCATTGCCGTGTTCCTCGGCATGGCGGATTTCTCGTCCGTCACCCAAGGCCCGATGTTCGGCTTCCCGACACCGTTTCATTTCGGCATGCCGACGTTCCACTTCGCCGCGATCCTGTCGATGTGCATCGTGATCATGGTGACCCTGGTGGAAACCTCCGCCGACATTCTGGCCGTCGGTGAAATCATCGGCACCAAAGTCGACTCCAAACGCCTGGGCAACGGCCTGCGGGCCGACATGCTGTCGAGCATGGTCGCGCCAATCTTCGGCTCCTTCACTCAGAGCGCCTTCGCCCAGAACGTCGGGCTGGTGGCGGTAACCGGGATCAAGAGCCGTTTCGTGGTGGCCACCGGCGGCGTGTTCCTGGTGGTGCTCGGATTGCTGCCCTTCATGGGCCGGGTCATCGCCGCCGTGCCAACCTCCGTCCTCGGCGGCGCCGGCATCGTGCTGTTCGGCACCGTGGCGGCCAGCGGCATTCGGACCCTGTCCAAGGTCGACTACCGCAACAACGTCAATCTGATCATCGTCGCCACCTCCATCGGCTTCGGCATGATCCCCATCGCCGCACCGAACTTCTACGACCACTTCCCCAGCTGGTTCGCGACAATCTTCCACTCGGGCATCAGCTCCTCGGCGATCATGGCCATCGTGCTGAACCTGACCTTCAACCACCTCACTGCCGGCAATTCGGATCAACAATCGGTGTTTGCGGCCGGTACCGAGCGGGTCTTGCGTTATCAGGACCTGGCGGCATTGCGGGAAGGGGATTACTTCAGCGAAGGCAAGCTGCGTGACTGCGACGGGAATGAGATTCCGGTGGTGGAGGCAGAGCATGGGCATGCAGAGCCGCGGGCGGCGCATGCGAAAAGCAGTGAGCATGTCTGACGGCGGTACCCGGTAAAAAAGCAGGTAGATCAAAGATCGCAGCCTGCGGCAGCTCCTACAGGGATTCGTGTGCGATGCGATCCCCTGTAGGAACTGCCGCAGGCTGCGATCTTTCGACTTTATGGCGAGCAGAAAAAAAGCCCCTGAACCTTTCGATTCAGGGGCTTTTCGATTTTGCTGTCTGGCTCCACGACCTGGACTCGAATAGAACAATAACAACATGTTTCTCAATGAAATTATTAAGTTTTATAAAGTTTCTATCCCTACGATTATCCTGATAAAGCCCGTATTTTAAGCGAATTCTTTCGATACTCCATTAGCACGGCAGCAACAAGCTACCGAAGGTGGCGTACGCAGACAATTCTGTGCTGGATCAGGAAAGCACATCCGAGTGACTGCTTGTGGCCGGAGGATTTTGCATCGACCGGTTGAATCCTCAATCTATAGCTGTCATCGGCGAAAGTAGCTTCCTGCCATGAGCATCATCTGGTAATAACGTATTTTAAACGCCCAAATTTACGCTTCACTAAGTTCTCTGCAAGCTACGCATCGACTCATCTTGTCGTATCGTTATCGGCACCGTCGACATTCAACAGTCGGGGGGGAGAGGCTACCCGTTGCACTCGTGACATCCGTAACAAGGCAGTCCCGAAACAGGTTTCGCCAGATCACTGATCTTCATTTACCCCATCCCGAAGTAAAGACATCGAGCACCTTGCACGTCGACCGGCGTTTGCGAGTTTCTTGAAGTGTTGCTATAACCATTGGAAGCTTTCTTTCCAGTGTGCATTGAAGAATAAAAACGTTAGCTTGTAAGTGCCGTTTTACGGAGTGATGATGCCAGTAGCCGACGATTATCAAGCCTCCCCGATAGAGATGAAGATTGCCTTAGTCTTGGCTTTCAATGACGCCTGTGACATTTTGATTCATAACTACCATCAAGGTCGTACAAAACTGTTAGCTAGCGACCCTGAATCTTACGAATCGCTTTCTTTGGCACGAACTGCCCTCTCGTATTTAAGGAGTTATACACCTACCGCTTATAGGTTTGTAAATAAAATCACTAAGACAATCTACTTGGAAAATATTTCGAGCTTAGAAGGTTATAGTGGGTTTTCTGACTATAATCGTGCTGGTTCTTTCAGGTTGGCCAATTTTAATTCCCTTCGAAGCCAAGCCGCTGCAGGGGCTGCGATCCTTCATGAAGCTATTCATCAGTACTTGTTCTTGCTGGAAAATCAATTCGGATATTTTATACGAGAAGAAACAATGGCTGAGTCATATGTTTTGGTATCTCCTTGGACTGGTAATAAAATTTACCAGATGAATGTGTGTCACGCGGCAGCTGTATGGTTTGGGCTGCTGAACTACTGGCTGCAATTAAAAACTAAAGATGATATTGATTCAAACTTTCGTCTGTGTGCTGATCAAGCAAGTAAAATAAAAGCCGCTTTCGAAAGTTCAAAGTATCAAGCGTTATTGTCACATTTTCAGTCAAAAAATGAGTTAAAGGCAACTAAAATACTCTCTCACTTGCAATGTTTGACGAGGCAATTAAATGAAAATTAAGTCAATCCCGATAAATAGACTTGTACCCCATGAGTCAGCTGCAACCACTGAGTGTATGAGCAACATGGCTGCTTTAGACATTGTGGCGCCAATAATAGTTAAGCCAATTTTGGGGACGGAGTATTATCAAATCTATCAAGGGCATAATCGCGCCAAAATCGCACAGAAAAACGGCGATAAATTTATCGATGTAATCGTTGCACCTCCTGATTTTCTTACAAGAAACAGGCGGCTACAGGAAGCAAAAATAAAGCGGAATCCAAAAAGGCCGCTTGATGCTTTGAAAATCGTAAAAAGTGACACCGCTCGCAAAGACAGCTTTTATCGTGAGGCATCATATTTTCAGCAAAATCCGCGTCTCAACACGCATCGCGGTACTTTGATATCGCTCGACATTGAAGTCAAATTTTTTGAAGAAACGGTACTTTACAAAAGTTTGCCTTTAAAAGGGGGGTTTGGGGCGATTATCTTCTCTCCTGCACATGCAAAACTTGTGTTCGACCTATCTGTGATTGACGAAGACAAGATTATGCAAGCGTGGGGAACGGAGGATGAATACGACGCTACTGTGCTTCCAGCGTACATTGAGGTGGGTTCGAATACCGTCGACTACCGGGGCGGCGGCTTTGCACATGATGTCTCATTCAGGGTTGAAGACTCCCCAATCTTCATACCGCCGAGGGCTGAGGAGCGGCCTCGAGTTGTCTCTGTAATATCTACTGTTGTATATCCAGATGGTAATATGTGGCGTGGACCGATCGTTGGTCCTGATGACGATATCGCGGCAATCGTATGGTCTGACGAATTGACCAACTGTTTACTAGATAAGGAGCAGCAAGGAGCATTTCGACAAAAAAATTGGTGGAACACACCGACCTCAATCGTATTCGGAAAGAAAGAAACAACGATGCGATCAGTCATCTTGTGCGGTCCGGGCCATCATGCTTGTGGCTCTACATGTCACGGGGGCGGTTGTCTTGTTTGAGTTCCTTTTTAGGAGTGTTTTCCGGCAATCTACTCTGAGCGGAACTAACTGGAATTCATGAAAGGCAGTTCACGGCCGCAGCGCTGCTAGTGTCGTGAATGGCTTCCTTCGACTGCGCAAGGCATCACCTTGGTTGTTGTGGGGCGGTGTGGTTTTGCGTTGTTGAGTAGCATTTCACGCTTGGTGGAGTATTTATTGGCCAGACACGGAAGACGGCCTTTTTAGGGGCGGAAATTGGCTAAAATCACTCCTTCAAATACCTTTGCCAGCATAGGGCGATTGAACTCGGCGGTCAATTTTATGACGCGCCGGGTATCAATAGCTCGCCCGAACCTAATGCTGAAAATTTCGTTGTGGAAATATTTGCATGGGCTATATTGTAAATAGATTTGTCGCTGTCTATTTACATCTGAACTTGGCAAATTCAATGGGCAATCCAATGTGTATTACTTTACATTCAGATAGACTCATACTGCGTCCGCC
>NZ_JAHSTV010000014.1 GCF_019145235.1 Pseudomonas farris
AAGGCTTTCTGCGTTTGATCAGGCGTAGTAGTCGACGGCGCTGGTGCCAATCACGCTGGCAGTGTTGGCGGCTACTTCAGCGACAGTAGCAGGGAGTTCTTCATCGACAGAATCGAGGCGACCGCCACTAGCGTTGGTACGTCCACCTTGCCCCTGTTGAGCCTGCTCCTGACCCTGTCCCTGCCAGCCACGAGACTGATCGGAAACGTTGACGTCGACCTGTCCCATGCCCTGCTGCGCGAACATGTCACGCAAGCGATGCATTTGCCCGTCGAGCGCTTCGCGAACGCTGGGGTGGGCGCTCATGAAAGTCACCTGGGTCTGCTGATCCGGAACCATGTTCACCCGAATATCGAGGCGCCCCAGTTCGGCCGGTTGCAACTGGATATCGGCCGCCTTGAGATTGGCGCTGGACAGGTACATGACCCGGTTGACCACTTCTTCGGTCCAACCGCTCTGATGCATGGCGATTGGCTGATTCACCGGCAATGCATTGGCAGTCTTCGGCGTTGCCGCCTGAGTCAGTGCCGCCAGACGGTTGGCGAAATCATCGACACGAGTATCGCTGCTGGCGGACTTGAGGTCCTTGAGGCCGTCATCGATCAGGCCACTGAAAGCCTTTTCGCCACCCTGGCTGGTGCTGTCCTGATCGGCCTGCACATCGAGCATGCTCGCCATGCCCGCGGTAAAGTTTTGCGCCGAAGTCGGCTCGCCGTCGACTTGAGCCGAGGCTGGTGCCGCTTTTGGCTGGGCCTGGCTGGCGGCCGAAACGTGCCCGCCCTGCTCCATGGCCATGCGCACGACTGGCAGCGCATCGAGAGGGTCGGCTTCGGGGTCGAAATCTGGATCGATGGTCGCAACAGTCTGTGCCGCTGCCGTGGTAACGACGGCGGCGACAGGTGCCTCAACGGGTTGCACAGTGGCCACAACGGCTGGGGTTTCCGGCACAGCGGCTGGCACCACCGGCTGCATCAACGCAGGATCGAGGGCCGGATCGACAGGCGCGGTATTGGCCACCGGCGTCGACGCCTCGGACGGATCCGACGTGTCATTGCTGGCCGTCTTGTCGTCAGCCTGCGCCGGTTTATCGGCGGGCAAGGATTTGCCGCTATCGGCAACAGTCGGTTCTGGGGCGGCAGACTTGTCGTTGATCACGTCTTTTTTGCCGACGCTGTCCGAGACTTTGTCGCGTGCGGGTTTAGCCGAGCCATCCGCCAGGGCGGAGGGTTTATTCTGGGCCTGATTGGCATAGACCTGAGCGAAGCTGGTGGCCTTGTCCCCGGGCTCAGCTGTCAGCGCCGGAGCATTGGCGGACGCGGCTTGAGCCTTGGCCGTCGTGGCGGCCTGAAGAAGAATGTTTGGGGTAACGGGCATAAAACGGTCTCCGCTGCACTGGGATCGTAGGTACAGTTGAGAAACTTATTAGCAAGGGTCGAGCCAGCTTTGTTCGCTGACCGCTAAAAGCGTCGGACGGTAGTTTTATTCAGCAAGGGAACGCTGACGTTCCGCTTCGTAGAGTGGCCGGACAATGGCAAATTCGCCGTCAATTTCTCCGACCAGCGCCTCAATGCCTTCGAGGCTTTTCTGCTTGGCTCGCTGCTCCAGCTCATGGCACAGCTCGGCCAGCCGGGTAGCGCCCATATTGCTGCTGCTGCCTTTGAAACTGTGCGCAGCGGCGCCCAGTTTATCGGCATCGTCAGCCTGACGTAGCAGAGTCAGGCGCTCTTCGGAATCGGCGAGAAAGGTATCGAGCAATTCTGGATACCCGTCTTCCATAACTTCCTGCAACGCGCTCAGCACGTCACGGTCCAGATGTGTATCAGCCACTTGTTCACTCCTTGATCAAGAATGCCTGGGATTATGCCAGAGCCTCCCAGAAGAACTCCACGTGAGCACTTCGACCATTATCGGTCCAGCGTGCATGATGGCTCAATTGACGGATCAAACTGACGCCACGTCCCGACAGACGGACACCATCGACGGGACGCTCCATCACCCGGGCCACATCGAAGCCCTTGCCACTGTCTTCGACCCGAATCGACAAACAACCGCCCTCACCTTTTGGCATCACCTGCAAATGCACCCGCACATAACCGTCGCGCAATTCGTCCAGGCGCGCATTGCGCTGCTGATAATAACGCGCAAAACCCGAAGCATCGCGCTTCAGACTCGAATCCAGGCCCAGCACGCCATGCTCCAGGGCATTGGAATAAAGCTCTGCCAGCACACTGTAGAGTGCGCCACTCTGAGCCCGCAGGCCATGCACCTCAAGCAGCAACTGCAACAAGTACGGCAGCGGATTGAATCGCTTGAGCGTGGCGGCGCGGAACTCGAAACTCACCGACCAGTCCAGCGGACTGGATTGGCCGCTGTCGGAGTACACCGGCGCTGGCGGACTCAGTTGCGCAGCCTCCAGCAGACTGACCTCGACCATGCTCACGTCATCGCGGGCCTCCCCGCGAAAGTCCCGCAGGGCCTGTTCGATCTCTTCGAACAGCGCATCAGGCTGACGATTGGCCGCAAACACCTGCTCCAATCGTTCTACGCCAAACAATTGTTCATTGGCATCGCAGGTATCGATCACCCCGTCAGATAGCAGAAACACCCGATCCCCGACGGCCATCGGGAACACCTCAGTGCGGTCATCGAAGGTTTGCGGACTCAGCACGCCCAGCGGCAAGTGCCTTGCCGTCAGAGCGATACGTTCGCCGCTGGCGGTGCTGTGCAAGTAACCGTCGGGCATCCCGCCGTTCCAGACCTCCACCGATCCTCGCTGAAAACTCAGGCACAGCAAAGTCGCACAGCAGAACATGTCCACCGGCAGAATACGTTTGAGCTTGGCGTTCATCTCGCGCAGGGTTTCGGACAAACCGTAGCCCTTGGCCGTCATGCCATAGAAGACTTCAGCCAAGGGCATCGCGCCGACGGCGGCCGGCAAACCATGACCGGTGAAATCGCCGAGCAACACATTCATGTCGCCAGCAGGGGTGAACGCGGCCAACAACAGATCGCCATTGAACAGCGCATAGGGCGATTGCAGGTAACGAATATTCGGTGCGTTCAGACAACCGGAGTGGGCGACCTTGTCGAACACGGCTTTGGCTACCCGTTGTTCGTTGAGCAAGTAATCGTGGTGCCTGGCGATCAGGTCGCGCTGCTCCAGCACCGTAGCTTGCAAACGTCGCAAGCGATCCATGGCCTTGATTTTGGCGGCGAGGATCACCTGGTTGTAAGGCTTTGCCAGAAAATCGTCGCCCCCGGCCTCCAGACAACGGGCCAGCGCCTCGCTTTCGGTCAGCGACGTCAAAAAGATGATCGGCACCAGGGTTTCGCCGGCCAGCGCCTTGATCTGCTGCGCAGCCTCGAAACCGTCCATCACCGGCATCATGGCGTCCATCAGCACCAGGTGCGGTCGTTGCGAGCGGAACGCTTCGACCGCCTCGGCGCCATTGGCTGCCGTCAGCACTTCATGGCCCTGGCGCCGGACGATAGTCGACAGCAGCAGGCGATCAGCCGCGCTGTCTTCAGCGATCAGTATCGTCAGCGGTTCGAGCGGCTGCATGATCAACTGATGTCGAACAACTTGTCGAAGTTGGAAATGGCGAGGATTTTCTTCACATCGGAACTGCTGTTGACGACGCGAATATCGGAACTGTCGCCACCGGCGTGATCACGCAGCAAGAGCAGCATGCCCAGTGCCGAGCTATCGAGATAAGTGGCTTTCTTCAGGTCCACCACAATGGACTCGGGTTTACTGTTGAGTCGCTCGTAGGACTCGCGAAACTCCTGATGCCGACCGAAATCGAATCGTCCCTCGATCGAAATCGTCAGCTTTTTCCCATCCTGAGATACTTCTGTAACGACTGACATTTCACGGCTTCCTTGTCATTGGCGAACGTACGTGTACAAGGTTTAGCACTTGATAGGGGCTGGAGCAAGGTCAAAAGATCGCAGCCTTCGGCAGCTCCTACATTGACCGAATGCAAACCCGATCCTGTAGGAGCTGCCGAAGGCTGCGATCTTTTAAAACCGGCACTCAATACGGATCATGACGCGGCAACCGCTGGGACAGTTCATCCAGCAACTTCTGCTCGCGCTTGTCTTCCAGTTGCCGCGCCTCATCCCTGTAGCGCTGAACCAGTTTGCGCAAGCCTTCGACCCGGGCAAACGCCTGCTGCCAGGCTTCCCGGGACTTGTCCAGATTGTTTTGGTGCCAGTTCAGGCTCTGACGCTGCTGGTCGATGGCCGTGCCCAGTTGTGCGAGAAAGCCCTGATAACCCAGCAACCATTGGCCCGACACGCCGCTACTGCCGCGCACGATCCATTGTTCCTGGTATTCGAGGCGGAAGTTTTCCAGGTCGGCGAGTTTGCTTTCCGCCAGACGAACCTGGCCCTGGAAGTGCCCGAGGCGCATGACCGCGGTTTTTTCGGCCTTTTCGGCCATTTCCACCACAGGTGCAAGGCGTGCCGCGCGGCTCTGGGCCATGGCTGGTTAGCCGCCCGCTGCCGGGGCGAAGATCGAGGCGAGATGGTTTTCGCTGGCGCCCATGCCGATGTTGTCGTTCAAGCCCTGGCGCAGGTACATGGTCATGGCTGGTTGCAGATTGATCGCGGCGTCAGTTTCCCGGTCACCGCCGGGCACATAGGCGCCGACGCTGATCAGGTCGCGGCTCTGCTGATAGCGTGACCAGTATTGCTTGAACATCTGCGCGTGGTTCAAGTGCTTGATGCCCACCACCGACGGCATGACCCGACTGATGGACGCTTCGATATCGATAGCCGGGTAATGCCCTTCCTCGGCCAGACGTCGGGACAGCACGATGTGCCCGTCGAGCACGCCCCGCGCCGAGTCGGCGATCGGGTCTTGCTGATCGTCGCCTTCGGACAATACGGTGTAAAACGCAGTGATCGAACCACCGCCCTTTTCGGCATTACCGGCCCGCTCCACCAGTTTCGGCAACTTGGCGAACACCGACGGCGGATAGCCCTTGGTCGCCGGTGGTTCGCCGATGGCCAGGGCGATTTCCCGCTGGGCCTGAGCGAAACGGGTCAGGGAATCCATGAGCAACAGGACGTTCTTGCCCTTGTCGCGGAAATATTCGGCGATTCGCGTGCAGTACATGGCCGCGCGCAGACGCATCAGTGGCGCATCGTCCGCCGGCGACGCCACCACCACCGAACGCTTGAGCCCTTCTTCACCAAGGATGTGCTCGATGAATTCCTTAACTTCTCGACCGCGCTCACCGATCAGCCCGACGACGATAATGTCGGCCTCGGTGAAGCGGGTCATCATGCCCAACAGCACACTCTTGCCCACGCCGGTACCGGCGAACAGCCCGAGCCGCTGACCACGACCGACCGTCAACAAACCGTTGATGCAGCGAATGCCCACGTCCAGCGGCTGGCTGATCGGGTCACGCTTGAGCGGGTTGATGGTCGGGCCGTCCATCGGCACCCAATCTTCAGCCTTCATCCCGCCCTTGCCATCCAGCGCGCGACCGGCGCCATCGAGCACCCGCCCGAGCATGCTCATGCCCATCGGCAAGCGACCGGTATCGGCCAAGGGCACCACACGGGCACCAGGGGCGATGCCGGCGACGCTGCCGACCGGCATCAGAAAAACTTTGCTGCCAGAGAAGCCCATGACTTCAGCTTCGACCTGCACCGGGTGATAGCTGTCGTCGTTGATGACCATGCAGCGGCTGCCCATGGCGGCGCGCAAGCCTTCGGCTTCGAGGGTTAAGCCGACCATGCGCAACAGACGACCTTCGAGGATTGGCGCACCGGCAAGCTCCGTGGCCTCGGCATAGCTACCGAGGCGCTTGGCGAAACTGGTGCGATCAAGGCGCATCGGGGTCGTCCAGTTCCGGCTCGACCGGGGCAACCGCAGGCTTTTCGTCAACCGGCAGTTCCAGGCTCAAATCCGGCGCGGCCGGGTGCAGCGCCTGATCGTGCAATTGATCGAACAGCTTGGCCATGACTTGGGTAACACGGGTTTCGATGGTGGCGTCGATGCGACTGTGTTCAGTCTCAACCCGGCAACCGCCCGGCAACAAGGACTCGTCCTCAACGATGCGCCAGGTTTCTTCATGTCGCTCGCGCAGGGCTTTGACCTGTTCGAAATCCTGCGGATTGACGTACAGCCGCACGTTGCCCACACCCAGCGGCAAGAGTTTGAGCGCTTCGCGCATGACGTGTTCGATCTGCGTCGAGTCGATGGCCAGTTCGCGCTGAATCACTTGTTTGGTGATGTGCCGCACAAGGTCGACCAGCGACTTTTCGATCTGGGTGTCCTGCTCGGCAATCGGCTCGAACAGATTGACCATCAGTTGTTCCAGGCCAGCGATCTTGGCCGTCAGGGCCACTTCGGCTTCCTGACGGACTTTGAGCGTGGTGCTGTGAAAACCTTCTTTCTCGCCAACAGCGAAGCCTTCGTTGTAGGCCTCCTGGCGAATGCTTTCGAGCTCTTCGAGGGTCAGTGGCTGGACTTCTTCCAGCGGCACTTCTTCCATTTCCGGCGGTTCGGGCTCTGGCTCCGGCTCGGGTTCCGGCACAAACGGATCGAAGCTGGGCAGTGACCAGATATCGAAACCACCGACGTCCTTGGCACGGATCAGGTCGGTATTGGACTCATCATGTTTGGACGACATAGTGACCTTAAATCATCTCTTCGCCGCCCTTCCCGCCGAGAACGATTTCTCCGGCTTCGGCCATACGGCGGGCAATGGTGAGGATTTCTTTCTGCGCGGTTTCCACATCGCTGACGCGCACCGGGCCTTTGGCCTCGAGGTCGTCGCGCAACAGTTCGGCCGCCCGTTTGGACATGTTCTTGAAAATCTTCTCCTTGACGCCTTCGTCCGAACCCTTGAGGGCCAGCACCAGGACGTCCGAGGACACTTCGCGCAACAGCGCCTGAATGCCGCGGTCGTCGACATCGGACAAGTTGTTGAACACGAACATGAGGTCTTCGATCTGACCGGACAGGTCTTCGTCGACTTCGCGGATCGAATCCATCAACTGACCTTCGATCGAGCTGTCGAGGAAGTTCATGATGTCGGCCGCACGCTTGATGCCACCCAGGGTGGTGCGCGAGGCATTCGAGTTGCCGGAGAACTGCTTCTCGAGAATCTGGTTGAGTTCTTTCAGGGCCGCGGGCTGCACAGTGTTCAGCGAAGACACTCGCAGGATAATGTCTAACCGGACCTTGTGGTCGAAGTTACCCAGTACTTCACCGGCCTGATCCGGGTCGAGGTACGCCACCACGATTGCCTGGATCTGCGGGTGCTCGTAACGGATCACGTCGGCGACGGCGCGCGGTTCCATCCACTTCAGGCTGTCGAGGCCACTGGTGTTGCCGCCCAGCAGGATCCGGTCGATCAGGCCGTTGGCCTTGTCTTCGCCCAGGGCCTGGGTGAGCATTTTTCGCACGTAGTCATCGGAGCCGACGCCCAGGCTGGTCTGGTCGCCGACGATGTCGACGAACTCGCTCATGACCTGTTCGACCTGCTCGCGGTGCACGTTGCCCATCTGGGCCATCGCCACACCCACACGCTGGACCTCTTTGGGCCCCATGTGGCGCAGCACTTGCGCGGCGTCGGTAGAACCCAGGGACAGCAGCAGAATCGCGGCTTTGTCGACCTTGGTCAGTTTGGCGGCAACGGCTCGGTTATCACTCATCTGCGTTAATCCACTCTTTTACGACCTGGGCCACGCGACCCGGATCTTCTGCCACCAGACTCTTGATTGCGTTCAATTGTGCGTCATAGCCCTCGCTCGGGCTCGGCAGCAGGATGCTGGTCGGGCCACCGAGGCTGACGCGGTCGTTGGCCAGTTCGCCGTCCAGGCCGCCCATGCCACCGAGCTCGACGTCACTGCCCAGGCCTGCGAGTTGCTTGTCTTTGCCGCCACCAGTGATGTTGTTGAGCACCGGACGCAGCACGCCGAACACCAGCACCAGGATGAACAACACACCCAGCACTTGCTTGACGATGTCCCAGAACCACGGCTGGGAATAGAACGGAATTTCGGCGATCACTTCACCGCGCTCGGCGGAGAACGGCATGTTGATCACGCTGACGCTGTCGCCACGGCTGGCGTCGAAACCGACCGCATCCTGTACCAGACGGGTGAAGCGCGCCAGTTCATCGGCGCTCCACGGCGCACGAGTCGTTTCGCCGTTGGCCGCATTGACCTTGACCTGATCATCCACCACCACCGACACCGACAGGCGATTCAAACGACCCTGTTGTTGTTTGGTATGGCTGATGGAACGGTCGAGTTCGAAGTTCTTGGTGGATTGTTGACGCTTGTCGGCCGGGTACGGCGCCAGCATCGGCTGGCCGGTGGCCGGGTCCATGATTTGCTGACCGTTAGCATCGAGCAATGGCTGGCCTGGCTGCACCATACCGGCCGACGCGGTGGCGCCACCGGTGGTTTGCGGCGCCGAGGCTGGCGACGGCGGCTGGTTGCTCAGGGCACCCGGCACACCTTGCGGGCCATTGCTGGCGGTACGTTGTTCGTTGACCGATTGCTCGCTGCGCAACGCTGGCTGATCCGGATTGAAC
Source organism: Pseudomonas farris (assembly GCF_019145235.1). Classification (GTDB taxonomy): domain Bacteria; phylum Pseudomonadota; class Gammaproteobacteria; order Pseudomonadales; family Pseudomonadaceae; genus Aquipseudomonas; species Aquipseudomonas farris. The sequence goes on from NZ_JAHSTV010000014.1 coordinate 8,565, forward strand.
TGCTCGGAAGTCGACTCGACGGCACTGAAATCCACATCGGCCGAGACTTCGGCTTTATAGCGGTCATTGCCCAACACCGGTTGCAGGATGTTGTGCACACGCTGGGTCAGCATGCTTTCCATGCGGCGGCTGTAATCGAATTGCTTGCCGGCCATGGTCAGTTCGGAGTTTTCCGCCTGATCCGACAGCAGGTTGCCCTTCTGGTCGACCACGGTGATCTGCGACTTGCTCAGTTCAGGAACGCTGGTCGCCACCAGATTGATGATGGCGATGACCTGGCCTGGCTCCAATGAGCGACCGGAATAGAGTTCAACCAGAACCGAAGCGCTGGGCTTGCGTTCATCACGCACGAACACCGAGCTTTTCGGAATCGCCAGGTGCACGCGGGCACCCTTGACGTTGTTCAGGCTGGAAATGGTCCGGGCCAGTTCGCCTTCGAGGCCGCGACGATAACGGGTTGCTTCCATGAACTGGCTGGTACCCAGCCCCTGCTCCTTGTCGAGGATCTCGAAACCGATGTTGCCGTCGCTGGGAGTGACACCAGCGGCCGCGAGCTTGAGCCGCGCACGGGACAGGTCATCGGCCTTGACCAGCAAGGCACCGGAGTTCGGTTCAACGGTATAGGGAATATCTGCGGCGGCCAGGGTTTCCATGACCTGCTTGGCATCCATGCCGGCAAGGCTGCCGTACAGAGGCCGGTAGTCTGGCTGCTGGGACCACAACACCACGGCAAAACCAATCGCCACGCTCGCAGCCAGGCCGACCAACAGGCCCACCTGACGCAACATGGTCATCTCGGAGAGGTTTTCCAGGAAGGACAACCCGAACAGCGGCGGTTTGCCGTCTATTGGGGTGGCCTTGGCCGGAACATTATCGGCGATTGCTTCTGCCATGACTCAATCTCGTCCTTAAACCGGCATCTGCATGATGTCTTGGTAAGCCTGAACCAGCTTGTTACGCACTTGGGTCAGTGCCTGAAAAGACACGCTGGCCTTCTGTGAGGAAATCATCACGTCCGTCAGGTCGACGCCGCTTTTGCCGATCTCGAAGGCACTGGCCAACTGACTGGACGCCTGCTGGGTGTCGTTCACTTTATTGACGGCCTGACCGAGCATGTCGGAAAAGCTGCTGCCACCCAATTCAGGGACTGCGGCAGTCGATTTCGGCGCAGACATGGCATCCATTTGCATGGAGCGCATGTCCAGCATCAATCGATTGAATTCAATACCTTGGCTCATGGTTTCTCTCTTTGACGAAGCTACGTCTTTGGCTACCCGCAATTTTTTGACACTCACTCGGCGGGTAGTGAGGTGTTAGCAACAAGGGTGCCAGCTCGGTGGCCGCTCTAAACAAAAGCCTTCCGGGCTTTGCTTTAACCATGAATCACCGCAAAACAAATGTGGGAGCGGTGTTGCTTGCGTCAACTTTCAGGTGGCGAACAAGTAGCCTTCCACGTCCATTCCGGCGTCGCGCATCTGCGCCAGCTTGTAACGCAAGGTGCGCGGGCTGATGCCCAGTCGCTCCGCGGCTTCTTTGCGACGGCCGCGCTCAGAGCGCAAGGTGTCGATGATCATTTGGAATTCACGGCGCCGCAGGTCATCGCCGAGGGCGCCCGCCGATTCGGCTTCGACTTCTACTGCGCGCACGGGTGTCGGCGCCAATGCCGGCAACGGCGCGCACGCCACAGGTCCGACCAGGCAGAAATCCTGCGGCTGGATCAAGCCGCCCTGCTGCAGAATCAAAGCACGCTGGATCGCGTTATCCAGCTCACGCACGTTGCCCGGCCATGGATAACCGATCAGGCACGCCTGCGCCTCAGGCGAGAGCTTCGCCGCAGCATGCTTCATTTTATTGACGTGTTTGGCCAGCAGTCGCTCGGCCAGCGGCAGGATGTCGGCGGTGCGCTCGCGCAACGGACGCCAGGCCAGCGGAAACACCGACAGGCGATAGTAAAGGTCTTCACGAAAACGCCCCGCCGCCACTTCAGCGGCCAGGTCACGGTTGGTGGTGGCGACCACTCGGATGTCCAGCGTGATCGGCTTGCGTGCGCCGACTCGCTCGACTTCACGCTCCTGCAATACCCGCAGCAACTTGGCCTGCAGGCCGAGGGGCATTTCAGAGATTTCATCGAGCAGGATCGTTCCGCCATCGGCCTGCTCGAACTTGCCGGCCTGCGCCGCGATGGCGCCAGTGAAGGAACCCTTTTCGTGACCGAACAAGGTGGCTTCGAGCATGTTGTCCGGGATCGCTGCACAGTTGATCGCAATGAACGGCTGACTGACGCGGTGAGAGTGCTGATGGATGTATCGCGCCAGCACTTCCTTGCCGGTTCCGGACTCACCAGAGATCAACACCGTGGAGTCACTGCGCGCCACCCGTGCGGCCAATTCCAGCAATTGCGCACTGGCCGGCTCGAACGCCACAGGTCCCTCGCTCTCGGTTACGCCGAGATTGCCCAAGGCGTGACGCGCCACCAGATCGAGCAAGGCTTTGGGTTCGAACGGCTTGACCAGGTAATCGGCTGCGCCCTGACGCATGGCGTCGACTGCGCGCTCGACCGCACCGTGAGCAGTCATCAGCAGCACCGGCAGCTGCGGCTGACGAGCCCGTAGCAATCCCAGCAGTTGATGACCGTCCATGCCCGGCATGTTGACGTCGCTGAGCACCAGGTTAAACGCCTCGGCGCCGACAGCCTCTAGCGCCTCTTCCGCCGAACCGACCGCCGTGTAATCGTGCCCGGCAAGCAACAGCGTATCAGCCAATGCTTCCCGTAGCGCGCGGTCATCCTCGACCAGTAAAACCTTGATGGCCATGTCCTTCACGTCGCTCCCTGAGCACTGGATTGTTCCGCAGAAAAAAGCGGCAAGATCACTTGTGCGCAAGTGCCGCGACCCAGGCGCGAGCGCAGCTGCAATTCTCCCTGATGGGCGCGGGCCACTGCCTTAACCACGGTCAGGCCCAGGCCGGTGCCGGTGGTTTTGGTGGTAAAAAATGGCTCGCCCAGTCGCGCCAGCACCTTCGTGTCGATACCACTGCCGCTGTCGCTGACGCACAGCCGCAGGTTGTTGCCGCGGGTATACAGGTGAACTTTCAAACGGACATCGCCGGCACTTGCCTGAATGGCGTTCTCGATCAGATTGAGGATCGCCCCGACCAAGGTGTCGCGATTGCACAGCAACTCACCGGCATGACTGTCGCACTGCCAGCGAATCGGCAGGTCCTGAACATGGGTCAGCGCTGCCGCTTGAAGCGACTGCATCAGCATCTTGGGGGTGACGCGGTCAGTCAGCGGCAGCTCGCCGCGAGCGAATACCAGCATGTCGCGAACCTGGTGTTCCAGCTCATGCAGGCGCTCTTTCAGGCGCCCGGCAAAACGTTGCTGGGTCTCGACCGGCAACTCCTGCTCAGTCAAATGACTGGCATAGAGCAACGCAGCGGACAATGGTGTGCGAATCTGATGAGCCAACGATGCGACCATGCGACCGAGAGACGACAGGCGCTCATGACGAGCCAGTTGATCTTGCAGATGACGGGTTTCAGTCAGGTCGTTGAGCAGCACCAACTGGCCGGGCTCGGCATCCAGCGAGCGCGTGGCGATCGACAAACGCCGACCGTCCTTGAGAGAGATTTCGTGACCGTCATCCTCGCGCGGAGCAAAGCATCGAGCGATCACATGACGCCACAGCTCGCCTTCGAGCGGCAGGCCGAGCAGTTCACTTGCAGCGGGATTGGCTTCGCGCACGATGCCTTGGGCGTCGATGACGATGACGCCGCCGGGCAACAGATCGAGGAGATTTTGCAGACGGTTGGCCAGGCGTTCCTTTTCCGCCAGCTCCTGCATGCGTTGAGCACTGACCACCGCCAGCTCGCCCTTGAGCTCGGTGACCCGGGCTTCGAGCATGCTGTAGGAATCGGTCAATTGGCTCGACATCTGGTTGAACAGCGCAAACGCCTGCTCAAGGCCAAGCCGGCTTGCCTGCTCTACGGACGACGGTTGCCCCGAAGCATCTGGGACAGGAGACATCTGGGCGGCTGGGGGCATCGTGCTCTCTCGCGTGGTTGACCGTCAGTTAAACGGAACGTTGCGAGGGATGTAGCAATACCCGTGCCTAAAAAAAACCGCTTATAAATGAAGGAGTTGAAAAACAGGCGTCAATCATCCGCCTGTTCATCTCCGTCACGACGGCTCATGCCGTACTTGCGCATCTTCTCCACCAGCGTGGTACGACGAATACGCAGCCGTTCTGCCGCCCGTGCCACGATGCCATTGGCATCATCCAGCGCCTGCTGAATCAGCCCTTGTTCCAAACCGCCGAGGTAGTCCTTCAGGTCCAGGCCTTCCGGCGGCAGCAGGGCATTGGCGGTGAAGTCGGGGGTATGACCGTTGATGGCCACTCGCTCTTCAAGATCGCTGCGCAGGCTGTCGACCAGTTGCTCGTCTTCGTCATCGACGTAGCGGAATTTCTTCGGCAACTCGACCACACCGATCACCCCGTACGGATGCATGATCGCCATACGCTCCACCAGGTTGGCGAGCTCGCGAACGTTGCCCGGCCAGCCGTGACGGCACAGCGACATGATCGCTGCCGAGTTGAAACGGATCGAACCGCGCTTCTCGTGCTCCATGCGAGAGATCAACTCGTTCATTAGCAACGGGATGTCTTCGACGCGTTCGCGCAATGGCGCCATCTCGATCGGGAACACGTTCAAGCGATAGTAGAGGTCTTCGCGGAAAGTGCCGATCTCGATCATGCTTTCGAGATTCTTGTGGGTCGCCGCAATGATCCGCACATCGACGCTTTGGGTCTTGTTGCTACCCACACGCTCAAAGGTGCGCTCCTGCAAGACACGCAGCAGCTTGACCTGCATCGGCAGCGGCATGTCACCGATTTCGTCGAGGAACAAGGTACCGCCGTTGGCCAGCTCGAAACGCCCGGCGCGACTGGTGATCGCTCCGGTGAAGGCGCCCTTCTCGTGACCGAACAATTCGCTTTCCAGCAACTCGGCCGGGATCGCCCCGCAGTTGACCGGAACGAACGGCGCGTCACGACGCTTGGAGTGGTAGTGCAGGTTACGCGCGACCACTTCCTTGCCGGTCCCGGACTCGCCGAGGATCAGCACGCTGGCGTCGGTGTCGGCGACTTGCTGCATCATCTGACGGACGTGCTGAATCGCCCGACTGGTGCCGACAAGGCTGCGGAAAAGATTGGGTTCACGGTGACGACCGCGCTCACGGGCCTGGTCATACATCTCGCGATAGACCTGGGCACGGTGCAACGAATCGAGCAATTTGCTGTAGCTGGGCGGCATTTCGAGAGTCGAAAGCACTCGGCGACGCTGGTCTTCTGGTAAGTCAATGGAAGAATTATCACCCATTAACAAAACTGGAAGGAACTCATCCCAGGTTGAGAGTGTCTTTAACAGGCCCAAAAGTGCACCAGGAGCATTTACCGTCCCGATGAGGACACAGATTACTTCACGACTTGATGACAAAGAGCCGACCGCCTGCTGCCAGTCATGGCTGCCACAGGGTAAATTTTCTTCGCCAAGAAAATTTAAAATCACCGCCAAGTCGCGGCGGCGGACGCTATCGTCATCAATCAGCAGAATTTTGGTTTCACGCCACATGCAATAGCAACTTCCCTAGTCAACTCAATGCCCAAAATGAGGGGCAAGCTAGACGCTTGCAGACACGTTATGCCTGTAGACGCCTGAAATCTGGAACCAGCCACTAGTTAAGTCAAAAAACCGTGCACAGTCAAATTTATGGCGCACTATGTTTGGATTAACTGAGGGTTAACTACCCAAACAGATGGTAAACCTTTGCCGCGTTCTGCGCTTGGTGGATCTGCGACATCTCATCGACTATCGCTTGGCGCTCCCCCGTCGCCGCCTCCAGAAGCTGTTTATACACTCCCAGCAACTCCTCAAGGTTGTCGCGCAACGCGGCCTCGTCCACCGAAGCTTCACTCAAGACGTCTTCCATGCAGGAACGGCAAGCCAGGTCCAATTCACCAATGGCTTCCCAATTGCGCTCGGCCAATGCCCCGACGAGGGCATCGCGGGTTTGTTCGATTCGCTGCAAGACAAGACTCATGGTGATCTCCTTAAAACTGCGGACCCGGCGCGGCAATGGCATCCCAACCGTCTTTGACCGTGCGAAGCAGGTCGGCGACTTCGTCGAGAATTTTTGGATCGGTCTTGAGATTGGCTTCAGCCAGACGCTTCATCATGTAGGTGTAGAGGTTATCCAGCTCAGTCACCGAGTCAGCCTGGTTTTCCAGATCCAGACCTTCACGCAGACCTCCGATGATGCCGATGGCCTTGCCGATCAGAACGCCTTTGTTGGCGACATCCTTGCGCTCCATGGCACCTTTGGCCTGAGCGATGCGATCCAGACCACCTTCCATAAGCATTTGCACCAGACGATGAGGACTGGCCTCGGAAGTCTGGGCTTGCGCGCCAATCTTCTGATACTGCCGAAGGGCTAACATCGGGTTCATGCTGTACCTCATTCAAACTCTGTGATTCGTATATTCACTCTATCGACACGGCGTCAAAAATCTTTAGACCAAACCAAAAAAAGCCCGACAAGCGGAATCCGCTGCCGGGCTTTTGGCGTTTATGCACTACGAGGCGTTTTTCTGCGCGTTCATCGCCTCGAACATTGAGGTGATGTTACTGGCAGTTGCCTTGAGTTTGCCGACCAGAGAATCCATGTCGTTGTATTTTTTGGTCAGCACAGCAGTCAGCGTCTCGATACGGCGATCCAGGGCTGCCTGCTGGTTGGCCAGATTCGACTTGGTCTTGGCCAGGCTGGTCGAACGGGCATCGAGGATACCCTCGCTGCCCGTGACCGTGTAAGGGGTGATTGCATCGTTCATGCGCGTCAGCAAGCCCTTGGCGGCATCGCCAGTCGCCGTCGGATCACCCAGGAACAGCTTCTGAACCTCACCACCGAGCTTTTGGGTATCCATCGCGGTCGTGAACTTGGTGCTATCGAAATCCAGCGCACCGGTTTTCTGATTGGTGGTGATGCCCAGTTGCGACAGAACAGTGAGCTTGTCACCTGCGCCGGTAGTGACCAACGGCTGACGAATGGATGCCAGAATGCCGCGCGCCAATGGGTCACCGGTGAGTGCAGCGGCGATGGTCGGATTGCCATCGTCATCCAGAGAAGGTTTGGTCAACGCATTAACACTGGTCACAACCTGGTTATATGCGTCAACGAAAGCTTGAATGGATTTTTTCAGGCCATCACTGTTCGGGCCGACCGTCACTGTCGTCTCACCACCACCGGCGACCAGATTCAGGGTCAAGCCGGAAATAGCTGCGTCAACCTTGTTACTTTTACTGGTCAGCGCAAGCCCGTCCACGGTGAACTTGGCGTCCACCGCGAATTCGCCGATGGCACCCGCCGAAGTAGCGGTCGGTGTTGCACCCATTTGCTGGCCGGCATTGATCTCCAGACCCGCAATACCGCTGAGGGTGATATCGGAACCGGCACCGGTCACCGTGGAACCCAACACCAGACGCGAACCAAACGAGTCAGTCACGATGTTGGCACTGAAGCCATTGGCGCCTTGCTGGGTGTTAATCGCATCCCGAACCGACTGCAACGTCGCGCCCGCCGGAATGGTTACAGAACTGGAAACGCCATTTTGCGTGATATTGAGCGTGCCGCTTGGGATAGCACTGCTGGTACCGCCGGCAAATGCTGCGGTGGCCACTTTGGATGAGGTCGCCAGATTAGTGACCTTGACCACGTAAGTACCGTTGACAGCCGTGTTACTCGCTACAGCGGTCAATACTTTCGCGTCGGCGGAGGTGGCGTTAAAGCCCAGGAATTGCGGAGTCTGCGTATTGCCCAGATTCTTGATTGCAGTCTGGAAGTTCGCCAGGACACTTTTGAGGGAACCAATACCGGAAATCTGCGCGGTGTTGGTGGTCGTCTGACGGTCGATCTGGTTCTGTTTGGCTGCTTTGTCGGCGTTGACCAAGGCTTTGACAATAGCACCGGTATCAAGGCCAGAGCCTAAACCTGTGCCCGGTAGAATTGGACTTGCCATGCATATCTCCCTTCAGTGTGTCGCCGGTCTTTTGACCACTACAACGTCCAAAAGAACATAGCAACAATATTCATGCCAGCTGTCAGGCTTTCGCGCTGAACAACAAGCTGCTTGCATCATTCAAACTATTAGCCAGTTTCAGGACTTCTTCATTGGGGATTTGGCGAACCACCTCACCCGAGTCACTGGCAATAACCTTGACGACTACTTTTCCTGAAGGCTCGTCGATCGAGAACTCCAGATTGCGTTTGACCGACTGAACGAACTTTTCAATTTCCTGAACGGCCATCTTGAGTTTGTCCCGCTCGGATACCGCGTCGTTCTTTTGTTCATCATTGACCGGCGCCCCCACCAAGGCATCGGTTCGAGGCTTCTCCACCGGCTTGTCAGCAACAGTCGTCGCCGGCTTCGCAGCTGGATAAGACAAGTTCAGCTTAACGCTCATATCCATGTCCATCACCTCTTAAACTGAAAAAGCGAGAGAGCGCGCATACGCACTCCCCCGCCAAAACACATCAGCTATTACTGAAGCAGTTTCAGTACAGCGGATGGCAGTTGGTTGGCCTGGGCCAGAACTGCGGTGGAAGCTTGTTGCAGAGTTTGTTGCTTGGTCAGCTGTGCAGTTTCTGCAGCGAAGTCGGTATCTTGTACGCGGCTCAGTGCAGCACTGGCGTTTTCGTTGATGTTCTGCAGGTTGGAAATGGTAGTCGAGAAACGGTTTTGAGCAGCACCCAAGTCAGCGCGAGTGGCGTTGATGTTTGCCAGAGCAGCGTCGATAGCCGAGATAGAGGCATCAACGTTAGTATGGTTAGTTGTATTATCAACGCCGGAAATGACAGTACCGGTCATGCCCAGGGCGCTGGCGTCGAAGCTGGTCGACAGGGTCAGAGTGATCTGGTTGTCGGAAGTAGTGTTCGAACCTACCTGGAACTCCATCGCACCAGCAGTACCGTCGATCAGCGCTTTGCCGTTCAGGTTGGTCGACTGAGCGATACGGGTCAGTTCAGCGATCGACTGTTGGTATTCTTTGTCCAGAGCGGTACGGTCAGCGGTGCCGTTGGAGTCGTTTCGCGCTTGCAGTGCGATTTCACGCATACGCTGCAGAATGTTGGTCGACTCTTGCAGAGCGCCTTCAGCGGTCTGAGCGATCGAAACACCGTCGTTGGCGTTTTTGATAGCCATGGTCTGGCCACGGATTTGCGAAGTCATACGGGTAGCGATCTGCAGGCCGGCGGCGTCGTCTTTGGCGCTGTTGATTTTCAGGCCGGAGGACAGGCGGGTCATCGAGGTCGACAGTGCGTCCGACGCACGGTTCAGGTTCTTCTGAACACTCAGGGAAGTAGTGTTGGTATTTACTGTTAAAGCCATGACGAATTCCTCGTTGGTTGGGTACTGCGGCTTCCGGCCCTGGCAACCGCCCGGTATGGCCTAGAGAACCTTCGTAATAGTTATCGTCGCCAACGCAGGTTGCTTGAGGGGATTTTTAAAATTTTTTGCCATCACCCTGCCACCCCCTGTAAAACCAAGGCTTAGCGACGATCCAACCACCAAAAAATGACGCCAGAGAACTGCCACAACCCTTTCTTACAGCCCCGCTCCCGCTGATCTGCCACGGCATTACGCGGAATTGACAGCCATCAGCAAATCGATCAGTTCGTATTCAAGGTAGTCCGCCAGCGCCAGCCAATCCTGTCGTTCCTGGCTATCCAGCATGCCTGTCAGCAATGCCATCCACCGGGCCGCGATCTGGCTGTCTGCCCCGCCGACCCGCGACTGCACCCGCTCCGCTACCTCAACCATGACCAGCGCAGCCTCGACATCCCTTCCCAAGCGAAACAACGCTGAACATTGCCGGGCCTGATCAACGAGTAACACTTCGCTCATCGACTGAACTCCGGATGAAATGTCGTGCCGGCAATCATGGCTCCGGCTCGACTACTGTTGTAGAAGGCTACTTGTGGCTGCGCAGCGATATAGCGCTCCAGCTCACACAAGTAGCTGCGGAAGTTGAGCTGTGTCTTGACCCGCTGCCCATTCCCGTCCAACACCCAATGGCGAGCCGCGCCCAATTGCGGGCCAAGATCGCCATCATTCCAGCCGGCATGAGTCTTATTGTTGGGGAACGCGAAGTCAGCCCCGAACAGCGTGATCTGACTGGCCCCCATTTTCACCGCCAGATCCACCGCCGGATGAATCACGCTGCCGCCTGCAACCAGCCCGGCGCGAGGCAACTGCTCACGCAAATCACGAAAAACCGGGCTTGCCGAGTAGGCGACATAGCGTTTGCCTTGCCAGGCCTGCAACACGACAGGGTCCACCAGCGGCATGTAGACCAGTGTGGTATTTGCGCTGTCCTCGGGTGGCAGGTGACGCTGCGAGATACGCTGATCAATCGTGACGACCACATCCGGCTTGATGCCGTGCTCGATCAACGGCCGGTAAGCGGTATCGACACAAACGAACAGTGGTCGCGGGGTCTGGCCGCGAATGGATCGCAAGGTCACGAAGTGCTGTTCCAGGCTCGGCCCGGTGGCGATGACGAACATTGGCTGGCCAGCGTGTGTTGCGAACAATTGTGCGGCGTCGCTATCAATGCGGATCTGTTCGACACTTTCCAGCAGGCGTGCCGCTATTTCCGGAGTGTCCGGATCGAACTCACGGTTGTTGAATGTCAGATGGGTTTCGCTGATCAAGCGGTCTCGGATCCTGGCGTTGTAGTCATCGGCCAGCACCAGCTCTGATGGCAGGGCAAAGAACGGCAAACAAATCTCAGCCAGATCACCGGCATAGTGCAGCTGGACACGCGAATCGCTGAGCCACGACTGCTGATCGAGCAATTGCAAGACCAGCGCAAACACTGCGCCGTTGAGGATATGTACATGTAGTTGAATCGGCCCTGAACGCTGCAGCAGTTCCAGTTGCAGATCACCCAGCCCCGTGCCGTAAACATGCAACACCGGACTGTCGACCGGCAGGCTTTCGGCCTGAAGCTGCGCTTCGCGGATGCGGTCATGGCGACTGGTCAATTGAATGCCGTTGATGCTCAGGGTCGAGCCGAGCCCTTCCACCAGATCGGCCTGCAACGGGCCCGGATCTTCAGTCAGCAGACGCTCAGCCACGGCCGGCCAGCGGCGCTGGATGACCTCGGCGTTGCGCTCAAAGAACTCGCTCATGGAGCCTCGCTTTTCATTCGGGCAAAAAAATAGCGTTCAAGGTTACACCTTGAACGCTATTTTTGTGCCTGGCTTTTAGATGTTCAAGGGCGATAGATGATCGCCGAACCCCAGGACAGTCCTACCCCGAAACCACTCAGCGCCACGCGCTTCCACTTCGAGTCCAGCACGTGTTTTTCCAGCAGCAGCGGAATGCTCGACGACACGGTATTACCGGTCTCGACCATGTCCTTGATGAACTTCTCAGGCTCGCCCTCGAAACGCCGCGCCACGGCGTCGACAATTGCCGCGCTGCCCTGGTGAATGCAGAAGGCGTCGATATCGTCAGCCGTCAGGCCGGAGTCGCCCAGCAGCTCGTGCAAATGCGCCGGCACTTTGAGCAGCGCGAAGTTGAAGACCTGACGGCCGTTCATGAAGAACACCCCGTCGGAAACCTTCAGGTGCGGCGCGCCGGAACCGTCAGTGCCGAACTTGGCCTTGCCCAGCTGCCATGGTGCATCTTCGCCCATCCAGGTGGCAGTGGCGGCATCGCCGAAGAGCATGGTGGTGTTGCGGTCTTCCGGGTCGACGATCTTGGAGTACGGATCAGCGGTCACCAGCAAGCCATTCTTCAGGCCAGCAGCTTCCATGAAACCCTTGATGGCGTAGATGCCGTAGACGTAACCGGAGCAGCCCAGGGAAATATCGAACGCAGCCACGGTCGTCGGCAGGCCCAGTTTGTCCTGAACGATGGCGGCGGTGTGCGGCAGACCTTCTTCGTCACCATTCTGGGTAACGACGATCAACACGTCGATGGCTTCACGCTTCAATTCGGGATTGTTGGCGAATAGCGCGTTGACTGCTTCGACACACAGATCCGAGGTTTCCTGACCGGCATCTTTGCGCGGCAGGAAGGCCGAACCGATCTTGCCCAGGATGAATTCTTCATCCTTTTCGAATTTTGCACCTTGTGCGTAATTGTCCACGCCGGCTACAGGAACGTAGCTCGCAATGCTCTTTATGCCAATCATTACGGCTTCCCAATAATAAACAGCCCAATACCACCGCTCGCAAGGAATCGAGGGGCGCCGACAAACAACGAATAACGTCGCCCTCAAGGGGGCGACAGCAGGAAGAATAAAAGGCCATCACTGGGCTAAAAACAGTCCAGGCGCCATCTCCCCTTTTTATACAATACAGTGAAGATGCGCGTTATGACTCGCAGGTCACGCTATTTTGCCGAATCAGACCCACAACAGGTTATTCGACCAGCGACCAGTCCAACGGCGTTCCGCGTTTGATGGCTTGTCGGGCGCGGCGGCCCAGAAGGGCTTCAGCGTGTTTGGGGGCGAGCCCCAGGCCAGGCCGGATGGCCCGCAGATTGGCGGCGGTGAAAGGTTCTCCGGCGACCATGTCCTGAGTGATGTACAGCGAACGGCGGTATACCAGAGACTTGCGCTCGGCCTCGGTTACGCCGTAATGCACCTGGCCCATCGCCTGCCAAGCGCGTTCGGTTTCAATCACCAGGCTCGCGAGTTCAGCAGGCTCCAGGGAAAAACTGGCGTCCACGCCACCGGCGGCACGGTCAAGGGTGAAGTGTTTCTCCACCACCGTTGCCCCCAGCGCTACTGCAGCGACGGACACTCCGACGCCCATCGAATGATCGGACAAACCGACTTCACAGCCAAATAACTCACGCAGATGAGGAATGGTGCGCACATTACTGTTGGCTGGCGTCGCCGGGTACGTGCTGGTGCACTTGAGCAACACCAGATCCTTACAACCGGCCTCACGGGCGGCGCGCACGGTTTCATCGAGCTCGGCGATGCTGGCCATGCCGGTGGAGATGATCAGCGGCTTGCCGGTGGCAGCGACCCGCCGGATCAATGGCAGATCGGTGTTCTCGAAACTGGCAATCTTGTAGGCCGGCACGTCCAGGCTTTCGAGAAAGTCCACCGCCGTGTCATCGAACGGTGTAGAGAACGCCAGCATGCCCAGCGCTTTGGCCCGGGCGAAAATCGGCGCGTGCCATTCCCACGGCGTATGGGCCTTCTCGTACAGCGCGTACAGCGAAGAACCGGCCCACAGGCTGTTGGGGTCCTTGATGAAGAACGCGCCTTCGGACAGGTCCAGCGTCATGGTCTCGGCGGTATAGGTTTGCAGCTTCAAGGCATGCGCACCGGCCTTGGCCGCGGCTTCGACGATTTGCAGCGCCACGTCCAGCGACTGATTATGGTTGCCGCTCATCTCGGCAATGATGAACGGCGGCGCATCGGCACCGATCGAGCGGTTGCCGATCTTGAAACGGGTCATGGGTGATCCTTTAAAACGCGTGTGAACGCACAAGCACTCTGAGTGAAACCTGCCTCGCGGAAAACTTTCAGCGACGCCTGGTTGGCCGGCAGCACCTGAGCGGTGATGGCTTGCAGTGACGGCCAGTAAGCGGTCACAAAGGCTTCGCCCCGCGCCAGCAACGCCCTCCCCCAACCCAGGCCGATTCGGCTTTCGAACAAATAAATCGAGACTTCGGCATGAGCATCGTCGAGGTCATAACGCAGCACACCGACCGGACCGTCATTCGCCTCGGCGATCAACAGCAACCGCCGCGGGTTGCTCAGGCTCGCGGCCAGCCAGGCCTGATGCCGTTGCCAGTCGATGATGTGCGTGTCCAGCGACCAGCGCCGTACCGCCTCGGCATTGCGCCCGTCGAATAACAATTGCGCATCGTCCTGAGTGGCCTGACGAACCGGCAACACCGCCCCCGCCAGCGCTGCTGCGACCCGCTGCGCCCCACGGCCATCGACCAACTGCCGCGAACGTTCGGCCAGACTTTGACGAATTCCCTGATTGCCCACGACAAAACCGATGGTCTGGCGCAATTGCTCGACGCCGACCTGCTCGCGGTTGCCCAGGAACACATGAGCCCCCGAGGTCGCCATCACCTCGCCGTTGGCCTGCTGATTATTCGAGACCGCAATGCAGATCGTCGGCAGCCCCATGGCCGCCCGCTCCCAGCTGGTACCGCCACCGGCACCGATGAACAGATCGACCTCGGTCATCAGCCGGTAAAAGTCGCTGACAAAACTGTGCAGGCGCCAGTTCGGGCGATAGTCCACCAGACTCTGCATCTGCTCCCAGGCCGGGTTATCGGCACCCGCCACGAAATCGACTTCCAGCTCATGGAGGTCCGCCAGCGCCAACATCGCGTGGTGGGTCTGCATGGCCGCATCGAAACCGCCGAAGTTCACCAGCACTCGCCTGGCTCGAGGTTTGATCTCGATTGCCGGGCAACAGAACTCATCGCGCAGCAGGGCAAACCGTGGGCCCAGCAGGGTCTGGCAATCGGGCGTCAGCAGTGAGGCATAAGCCTCTGGCGTGCCCGACAGATTTTGATTGAGCAGCAGATCGACGCTGTATCGCCGAGTGGCCAAATCGTCCACCGCCGCGATTCGCGGAGCCCAGCGGCGGGCCGCGGTCTGCCAATGGTGATCGAGACCATAGTGGTCGACGATGATCCAGTCGAAAGCCGGATGACTTTCCAATGCTTGCCCCAGCGCAGCGATGTCCGCCTGCCACGGCAGCATCGACTCGATGGCCTGCTGTGGGTCTTCATCGGGATAGCGCTCCGGCAGCGCGAAAGTCTCGAAATCCTCAGACTGCAGACTGTCCAACCGATGCCCCGGCAACTGACGACAAGCGAAGGAAACATGCGCGCCCTGCTTGCGCAACACCCTGGCCAGGGTCAGGCAGCGGGCGATATGGCCAGTGCCGATGGTCGGCGATGCATCAGCGCGGATCAGTACCCTCATTGCAGCTCACCCCCAGCCTTCAAGGCGGAATAGAGATATTCGGCACGCGTCCAGTCTTCAAGCGTGTCGATATCCTGCACCAGATGCCGCGGCAGAATCACCGGCAGGCTTGCCGGCGAGAACAGCACATCGCCACGCAACCAGGCCTCGCTGCGCCCCCAGTAGAACTGGCCGGCATCTTGAAAAGCTTCGGGCAAGTCCTGGGAACGGGTCTCGCGAAATTCCGGGTAGAGCGAGGTCAAGGCGCCCTGCTCGTCCAGGGTCAAGGCCCGTTGTACCGGGAAGCCAAAACCGGCGACTGAAAACGCGAAAGACTTGTCCGGATGCTGCACCAACAACTCATGCCCCTGACGCAAATAACGCGCCTGCAACAGGGGCGCCGTCGCGTAGACGCAGCACGCATAGTCGAACGCTGGCAATTGCTTCAAAGCATGCACGATCACCGCTGCGGTCCCGGTGAAATCGTCGGCAAGCGCTACGGGCCGCATGAACGGCACTTGAGCCCCATGGGCCCGTGCGACCTCGGCGATCTCTTCATCGTCGGTGCTGACGATCACCTGGTCGAACAGATCCGATTCCAGCGCCGTGCGAATCGAACGGACGATCATTGGCACACCGTCGAACGGCTTGAGGTTCTTGCGCGGGATTCGCTTGCTGCCACCGCGGGCCGGGATGATCGCAACACTGCTCAAGATTCACTACTCCTCAAGTCACTACGCCTCAAGGATCAGTCGTCGCAATTGCTCGACCACATAATCCTGTTGTTCATCGCTCAGCAGAGGAAACAGCGGCAGGCTGATGGCCTCGGCGTAATAACATTCGGCCTGAGGGAAATCACCCTCGGCAAAACCCAGGTCGCGATAGTACGGCTGCAAGTGCAGCGGAATATAGTGCAGGTTCACACCCACCCCGGCCGCTCGCAAGCCTTCAAACACCTGTCGATGGCTGAGGCTGATCCGCTCCGGCTGCAAGCGCACCACGTACAAATGCCACGCCGATTCGGCCTCAGGCTGCGCGCTGGGCAAAGTCAGCGGCAAGTACGCCAGCAACCGGTCATAACGCGCCGCCAGTTCACGCCGACGCTCGATGAAACCATCGAGCTTGTTCAGCTGCGACAGACCGAGGGCCGCTTGCAGGTCGGTGATGCGGTAATTAAAGCCCAGTTCCACTTGCTGGTAGTACCAGGGACCATGGCTGAGTTCGGTCATCTGCGCAGGGTCACGGGTCATGCCGTGGCTGCGCAGGCGCTGCAAGCGCTCGGCCAGCTCCGGGCGATTGGTCAGCACCATGCCGCCTTCGGCGCTGGTGATGATCTTCACCGGGTGAAAACTGAACACCGTCATCGCCGCGAATTCGCCGCAACCCACCGGACGCCCGGCATAAGACGCACCGACCGCGTGGGAGGCATCCTCGATCACGGTGAAACCATAGCGCTCGGCCAGTTCGGCGATCATGCGCATATCGCAGCTCTGCCCGGAGAACGCCACCGCCACCAGCACTTTCGGTAGTTTGCCGTCGCGCTCGGCGATCTCAAGCTTCGACGCCAAAGTGTAGGCGTCGAGGTTCCAGGTCAGCGGATCGATATCGACAAAATCGACCTCGGCGCCGCAGTAGCGACCGCAGTTGGCCGAGGCCAGAAAAGTGTTCGGCGTGGTCCACAAGCGATCACCCGGCCCGAGGCCGGCGGCGAGACAGGCAATGTGCAGCGCCGCCGTGGCGTTGCACACCGCCACCGCGAAATCGGCCTGGCAACGCTCGGCCATGGCCTGTTCGAAACGCTCGATGGTCGGCCCTTGCGTCAGCCAGTCGGACTGCAACACGGCAACCACCGCATCGATGTCCGCCTGATCGAGGCTTTGCCGACCGTAGGGAATCATGCCGACAGCTCCGCGTGCAGGTCAGCGATCTGGCCGACCGACAGGAAGTGCGGGTTGGTGTCGGAGCGGTACTCGAAATCCTCGCTCACCGGCCGGCCCTGCTCGCCCAGTTTGTCGACGGCAAAATCCACGTCAACGCTGGTGAAACGAATCGACGGCTGAATGGTGTAGTGATCATCGAATTCCAGGGTCATGCGCGCGTCGTCCAGCGGCACCATCAGCTCATGGAGTTTTTCCCCCGGACGAATGCCGACGTTTTTGTGCGGCAAATGTTCAGCCATGCCCCGCGCCAGATCGACGATGCGAATCGACGGGATCTTCGGCACAAACACTTCGCCGCCGTGCATGCGGGCGAAACTGTCGAGCACAAACTTCACACCGTGATCGAGGGTGATCCAGAAACGCGTCATGCGCTCATCGGTGATCGGCAGCTCTTTGGCGCCCTCGGCAATCAGTTTGCTGAAGAACGGCACCACCGACCCCCGCGAACCGGCGACGTTGCCGTAGCGCACGACGGCAAAGCGGGTCTGCTGTTCACCGGCAATGTTGTTGGCGGCCACGAACAGTTTGTCCGACAGCAGCTTGGTCGCGCCGTACAGGTTGATCGGGCTGGCGGCCTTGTCGGTTGACAGCGCGACGACTTTTTTCACGCCGTTGTCGATGGC
Source organism: Pseudomonas farris (assembly GCF_019145235.1). Classification (GTDB taxonomy): domain Bacteria; phylum Pseudomonadota; class Gammaproteobacteria; order Pseudomonadales; family Pseudomonadaceae; genus Aquipseudomonas; species Aquipseudomonas farris. Next base: position 26,137 of record NZ_JAHSTV010000014.1, read on the forward strand.
AGCGGCGATGATGTTTTCCGCGCCGTTGACGTTGGTACGGATGCATTCGGTGGGGTTGTATTCCGCCGCAGGCACTTGTTTCAGGGCCGCGGCATGCACCACGTAATCGATGCCGCGCATGGCCTGACGCAAACGCTCGGCATCGCGCACATCACCGATGAAGTAACGCATGCACGGCGCGTTGAACGTCTGCTGCATCTCGTACTGCTTCAGCTCATCGCGGGAAAATACCACCACCCGTTTGGGTTGATATTGCTCCAGCAGCCGGCGGATGAAATTGCGCCCGAACGAGCCGGTGCCGCCAGAGATGAAAATCGATTTACCGTTGAACATGCCTTGAGTCCTTTTACCTGTCAGCCAGGCTTATGCGAGCAACTGCGCCCAGTTCACACGGGTCGGTTCGCTGAGAGTAAAGCCCTTGCCGGTCAAGGCCAGGTTCTGGTTGTAGGCTGAATCCTGTTCGAAGCGCGATTGCCACTTGTCGCGCAGAGCGGCTGCCGCCTGCGGGTGATCCGGCAAAGTGCCGGGATGGGTGATTTGCACTTGCGGGGTCCATACGGTCAGCAACCCGGCATCAGCGACTTTCAGGCAAAAGTCGACATCGGCATACGCTTGCTCGAAATGTTCTTCATCCAGCCCGCCCAGTGCGTCGAACACCTCCTTGCGCACCATCAGACAAGCATCGGAAACGGCCGAATAGTTCTGCTCGACCAGCAGACGATGCATGTGCCCCGGTGCATCTTTTTTCTCCCCGATGAACGCAGAAGCCACGCCATCATTGAGACCCAGAATCAGACCGGCACCGGTCACGCTGCCTTCGCGATCAACCAGTTTGGCACCCACCACACCCACTTCAGGACGCTGAGCCTGGTTGAGCAAGGCTTCGATCCAATTGGCATTGACCACCTCGGCGTCCGCCGCGAGCAGTATCAGATACTCACCTTGGGCCTGAGCAGCGGCCTGGTTGAGCAGTGCTGACGGGCTCACGCGCTGCTCGTTCTTGATCAGGCGAATCCGCCCGCGGCCGTTTTGCTCCAGACTGTCGAGCCACGTCAGCAGGTCGGTTGACTGACTGTGATTGTCGGCGATGATAATTTCGTTGTTCTGATAGCGCGTGCGCTGCAATACGCTCACCAGGCAGCGCTGCAATTGCTCCTGACCGCCTTCGCTGCGCACGATGATCGATACCTTCGGACGCGCGGCATGGCGGTAGTCGATCCGCAAGCCACCAAACGCCTCGGCACTCACCTGAGCCTGATAGCCACGGGTTGCCAAGTGGCGCACCAGGGTCTGACGTTGGTGCTCGTTCGGTGCCAGCTCCACCGCCGGGGTGATAAGCAATGGCTCGGCCAAATGCGCCAGACCCGCCAGCCCGCCAGTTTCGATCAGGCGCAGCAGCAGGTCGAATTCCAGTGCATCGCTGAACTCGCGGTCGTAACCACCGACATCCACTAGCACCTCACGTCGGATCAGCCAGTGCCGGGCGGTCAACGCCGGCAGACTTTGCAGCAGGTCGAGGTTGAAGGCCGGGCGGAAAACTTCGGTCAATGTGCCGTTACTACGACGCTGAATCTCATCCATCGCCACCGCACGGCAACCTTCGGCGTTCTGCAACTCAAGGCTGGCGCGCAGCAAGCCGGCAGCGGTGAACTCATCACCGGCCTCGGCCAACAGCAGCCAGTCCGAGGTCGAGCGCTGGGCAAGCTGGTTCAGTCTATCGACGTAGTTGCTTGCGCTGACCTTTACAAAATGCACGGTATTTTGTTCGGTGGTGACCTCGGGCAAATCACCGGTGGTGAAGACCACCACCTTGAAAGCGCGGAAAGCGCTTTCCATCAGACTGTCGAAGGTGACCTGCAACTTGTCCATGTCGGCTTCAAGGTCCAGCAACAGAATGCCGAACTGAGGCCCGCCCTCGTTGGCCGCCAGATGTTGATTGATTTTCCGTACCGCGGTGTCGTTCGGCTCGCGGGCCTGTAGCCAGTTCAACAGTCGACCCGAGGGCATACTGTCCAGCAACTGACGACTGTCGTAGGTCGGTACGCTGTCCAAACGTGCAATCCAGTCCATCAATATTTCCGCATCGGCGCTCTCCCCCATGTCCAGCAGTTGCTGCACCAGCTTTTGCACGACCCGACGGTTGAAGGCGCCCAACTGTACGGCATGCAGCAAACGGTTCTGAATGGTCTCGGACGTGTCATTGGAATAGAGGCGCTGCAATGTGTGCTGTTGAAGTAATGCACCTTCCATTTCTTCCAGCTGCAAGCGTCCAGCGGGCATCGCATGGAGCAGGAATTCGCACTCGGTCAGTTGATCAAAAAACGCCTGGTTGTAGAACGGCATCTCGACATACTGCTGAGGCCCGAATGCGCGTTTCGGGCCGATGGTGGGGTCCTTCCAGTAGGACTCGAAGATCGGTTCGATCGTCAATGCATTGCGCGCCGCCAGGCTGTCGGCCAGGGCCTGGAAACTTTGCAGGGCAAACTCGGCGGTCTGCGTCTGGTTCAGGTCACTGATGCCGGTCGGCAGCGTGGCGAGGAAACCGGCAAAGCGCTCACGCTCGGCGACGGAGCGTGCGTCTTTGAAACTCAGGACGTGAATGATTTCGGTATTGTGATCCGAACGGCCATAGTTGACCTCACGCACCACATAAGGCGTTGGCAAAATCCGCGCCTTGGCCCGCGCGAGCATGTAATACACATGGCCGATTTCCTGCCACTCGAAAATCGTGCCTTGCGGCATGGCCGCGTACCAGTCCTGCAACAACGAAGTGCGGTGCACCGCATAGAACGGCGGAATGTACTGGCTCATGTAGTCCAGTACACGATCCTGACCGCGCTCGGCGTTGTAATCCTCTTTCACCTTCTTGTCGCGACGGTAGTACTGCACATAGTTGGAGTGCGTCAGGTACATCAGGCAGTAGCCGTGGCACATACCGTAATCGGGGTTGGCCTCGAGGAAGTTCACCGACTCGGTCAATGCATCGTGCAGCAGGAAATCATCGTCAGCGGCCAGTACCATGTAGGGCGTGGTGACCTGGCTTGCGCCGTACGCAAGCTTTTGCTGAAACCCCGTATAGGTGAACTGCGGCAAATGGCGATAGTCGACCGACGGAAAATCGTCCGCGATGCGTTCGTCGCCCTGCACGGACGAATCCAACACCAGCACCTTGGCGGAGTAACTGCTGTAGTACTGCAAGGCGCGTCGCAGGAACGCACTGCGGTTGTGGGTGATTAAAACCACCGTGAACAGCTCGTTCAGCGGTGTCACGTTGGTTTGAGTGCTGCTTTGAACCTGCATTTTCCTATCCCCACAACCGGCCGATCGCCAAGTACCTGAAGCTGTTTTTTGATTAACGAACGCGACGCAGATAGCCGTCCGGCGCCACGGTGATCAGCAATTTGTTTTGCAGCTGCCGGTCAATTTCGAAGTCCTTGTTCTCTTCCAGGTACTTCCATACGGCAGTTTTCGGGTTGTCGCCCGGGCCCCATGGACGATCCGGGAAGAAGTCGGCCGGCATGTCTTCAACGACGGTGTCCATCACCACGCAGTAGCTGTCCACCGACACCAGCGGTGCATACAGGCGCAGCTCTTCGAGCACGTGATCGTGGGTATGGTTGGAGTCCAGCACCAGAATGACTTTCTTGCCTTCGGCGGCGGCGCGCACTTGTGCGGCGATCGCAGGATCAATGCTCGAACCTTCGATCATCTTGATGCGCTTGCTCATCGGGTGGCTTTCGATGGCTTCACGGTTGTGCGGACGAATGTCGAGGTCGATGCCCAGCACTTCGCCGTGGCCTTGCAGCTCCAGCAAGGAGGCGTAGTAAATGATCGAACCGCCGTGGGCGATGCCGCACTCGATGACCAGATCCGGTTTGACCTGCCAGATGATTTCCTGCACCGCCATCATGTCTTGCGGCAACTGAATGATCGGACGGCCCATCCACGAGAAGTGATAGCTGTATTTGTGCTTGGCCGATTCGTTGAAGAACTCCTGGGCCAGACCGGTGAGTTTCTGGTCGTCACCCTGACGCGCGATTTCTGCCTGGCATTCGGCTTCGAAGGCTTTATTGATGGTGTTGTCGGTCATTTTTGGAATCTCAATAGTCACTGGAACGAAGCGCTGTCGACGGCGTGGTAGACGTAGCGTCCACCGGTCATCCGCTTGATTTCTTCGAGGTAATTGGAGTTCATCACAAACAGGTTGGCGCCTTCGGGCAGAGCGTCCATGGCCTCTTGCGGCGAGGACACCCGCGCGCCGCTCAGGGGCAGATATCGGCCCTGTTTCGCCGGGTTGATATCCACCACGCGATCCACCGCCACACCCGCACGTTGCAGGAACAGCGAATAAATCACGCCTTTGGACGAGGCGCCCCAGATCGCCGAACCCTGTTCGGGCGCGGCCTGAATGATCTGCACGGCGCTGTCGAGGCTGGCGGTGAAACCTTCGGGCAGCGTCAGGCGCGGCACCGGTTGCTCCGGGGTCAGACGCAACGTGGCCAGGTCGGCGACGATGTACAGGTATTGACCACCGAACAGGTGACCGGCTTCGTGCACGGTGCCGAACATCCGGCGCAGGTCATCGAGGCGGAAATAATTGACGTGTTCGTAGAACAGATCGAACCAGGCACGGTGCTCGAGAATCCAGTCGAAACACGGCACTTCGATGTAGATCTGCCCGCCCTGATTGGCCTCGGCGATGACCGCCAGAAAGCTCAACGGTTCCTGAATATGCTCCAGCACATGGCGCAATACGATGGCATCCGCCGACAGCCCCAGGCCGCGAGTGAACGGCGCCCTGATCACATCGCAGTTGTCGCCTTCGTAGGCCGGGTCGATGCCGGTGATGGCGTAGCCCAGGCCTTTTAGCAGCTCAAGAAAATAGCCTTTGCCGCAGCCGACTTCGATCAGCGCCTGACCCTTGAAGTGGCGGGCGATGATCCCTTCGACATCACTCAGGTGCTTCTGGAACTGGCCGGAATGCGCCTGCTCGTTCTGATAGTCAGCGTCGTAGCTGAGCTTGTCGGCGTCGAAGGCCTGATTGAAGATCAGCCCGCTCGCCTCGTCTTGCACCAACACCATGTCGGCGCAGGCCGAAGCTTTCGCTGATTGCGCATCGGCAAAGGTCCGGTTCTGCAACACCGGCAGGTCGGCGACCCGATACAACTCATGCCTCATGCTCTGCTCCCAGTAGCTGTTGCAAGCGGTCCGCCACGCCCCAGAACGCCATCGGCTCGTGGGTCGGGTATGGGTAATGACCCAGACTCAAATCGATCGATGCGCCGCGCTCACGCAACCGTTGTTCGACCAGCGCTCTGACCGATATCGGCTGGCCGCTGGAACAATTGATCACGCCGTCAAATTCGCGCTGTTGCAGGATCGCGGCGAGGTAACCGGCGACCGTGTTGATCGCCAGGTAATCACGCAACTGCTCGCCGGCCGACATATTGAAACTGTCGTCCCCGGCCTCGATTGCCCGATCCAGTGCCGCCAGCAAACTGTTGGGGTTCTGCCCTTCCCCGTGCAGGTAAAACAACCGCGCCCATTGCAGGGTGAACGGCTGTTGACGCTGCAGGTTTTCGAGGAACAGACGCAAAGTGTTCTTGGCCAGCCCGTAAGGGTTACTCGGCCGCGCCTCGGTCTGTTCGCTGAGTGGCCCGCTCTGCATGCCGTACTCGAAGCAGGTACCGGTCACGAGAATTTGCTTCACGCCCGCTGCCACCACGCTTTTGATAAAGCAGTAATCGGCCATCAGGTTGTGCTCGAAGTGAAATAGCGCCTGATAGTTCGGCAACCCTGGCCAGGCGAGATGCGCCAAGGCATCGACGCCATCGGTCAGTGCGCCGAGGTCCAGGTCGGCGGTATGAATATCCGCCGCCACGAACTCCACGGCGTTGATCCACGGCAACTGCGCAGCGGTCTCGGCGTTACGTGCCACGGCCCGGACTTCGCAGCCACGGGCGAGCAAGGATTCGACCAAATGACGGCCGACGAACCCGGTGGCTCCGGTCACGAGCACTTTCACAGCACGGTCAACTCAGGCACGGCGATCACGAATCGGCCGTCCCACTGCCGCACCTGAGCCAACTGTTGACTTACCTCGCGCAACAGGTTCCACGGCAACACCAGGATGTAATCCGGCTTTTCCAGATCGATCTGCGCCGGCGAAACGATCGGAATACGACTACCCGGCATGTACTTGCCCTGCTTGTGCGGATTGACATCGGCCACCCAAGCCAACAGGTCCGTTTTGACCCCGGCGTAGTTGAGCAACGTGTTGCCCTTGGCCGCGGCACCATAACCGGCTACACGCTTGCCGTCGGCCTTGGCTTGCAACAGGAACCGTAGCAGTTCGTGCTTGATGCCCTCGGCCGCTGGCGCCAGGGTTGCGTAGTATTCGGGGTTTTTCACCCCCGCTGCACATTCGGCCTGCAGCTGCTGCTGAACACTTGTCTGCACCTCTCGGCGAACACCGTCGGCACGCTGGACGAACACCCGCAACGACCCGCCGTGGGTCGACAGCTGACTGACGTCGAACACCTTCAGGCCATTGCGCTCGCACAAGGTCTGCACGGCAGTCAGGGACAGGTAGGAATAGTGCTCGTGATAGAGCGTGTCGAACTGCTGGCCGGCCATCAGCGTCAGCAGTTGCGGAAACTCGAACGTCGCCACACCGGTCGGCTTGAGCAAGCAGGCAAAACCACCGAGGAAATCATTGATGTCCGGGACGTGGGCCAACACGTTGTTGGCGACCATCAGGTCGGCGGCCCAGCCTTCGCTGTTCAGTTGCGCAGCGGTGTCGCGACCGAAGAACAGTTCGCGAATCTGCAGACCTTTTTCCCGCGCCGCTTGCGCGGTGCCGCGGGTCGGTTCGACGCCCAGACAGGGAATGCCGCGCCCCGCCACATACTGCAACAGGTAACCGTCATTGGCGGCGATTTCCACCACGCGGCTGTCGGCGCTCAAGCCGAAGCGCTCGACCATCTCGGCCACATAGCGCTCGGCATGGGCCAGCCAGGTGCTGGAGAACGAACTGAAATACGCATACTCGGCGTCGAACAGGCTATCGGCGCGGAAGTAATCCTCGATTTGCACCAACCAGCAGTGCTGACACACCGCAGCCTTCAGCGGCATCCATTGCTCGGCCTGCTCCAGTTGATCGGCGCGCAGGTAGGCATTGGACGGCGGCGATGTGCCGAGATCGATCAGTGGCAAGACCAAAGAAGTACCGCAACCACGGCAGTTGTTCATAGACGCACTCCAGAGAAGTGTTCATCGAGCAAGGAATGGCTGGCGTCCCGGACCGCCAGATTATTGACAGGCAACGGCCAAGCGATGGCCAGCCGTGGATCGTTCACCGACAAACCGCCCTCGTGCTCCGGTGCGTAATCGGCGCTGTGCAGATAGAGCAATTCGGCATCATCGGTCAGGGTCTGGAAACCGTGGGCAAACCCGGCCGGGATCAACAGGCTGCGGCCGTCACCCGCCTTCAGGTGCTCGGCGTGCCAATGCAGAAAGGTTTCTGAGTCGGGACGCAAGTCCACCGCCACATCCCAGACTTCGCCCCGCAGGCAAGTGACCAGCTTGGCTTCCGGCGCATTGGAATTTTGATAATGAAGCCCCCGTACACTGCCTCGTAAACGTGTGCAGGAATGGTTGATCTGGCGGATATGAAACGGCTCGCCGAAGGCGCTCAAGCTGCCTTCGCAGAACAGCCGGGCAAATTGCCCGCGGTCATCTTCAAAACGTTTGTGCTGCACGCTGAACAAACCGGCCAGCGGCAAGGCTTTCAACAGAAATTCACTCATAGTGCGCCTCGGTACAGGTTCAACTGGCCCAGGGTGACTTCACGCATGTCATCGCCGTTCTGCCACGCCAAGTGCCAATCGAGGGTCTGGGTCAGGCACTGCTGCAACGACCAGCGCGGTTGCCAGGCCAACAGTTGACGGGCACGGCTGCTGTCCAGGCGCAACAGGCCGGCCTCATGCAAATCACTCGGTTCGATGCGCAAGCCGCGCGCTTGCGGCCAGCGGCTGGCGAGCAGCTCGACCACTTCGCCGACGCTGCACATGTCCGCTTCGCTCGGGCCAAAGTTCCACGCGCCGGCAAACGCCGGGCCTTGCTCGTAGAGGCCGGCGGCCAATTGCAGATAACCGGCCAACGGTTCCAGGGCGTGCTGCCACGGGCGCACGGCCTGCGGGTAGCGCAGGGTCACGGGCTCATTCGCCGACCAAGCCTTGAGCACGTCGGGAATCAGGCGCTCAGGCGCGAAGTCCCCGCCGCCCAGTACATTACCGGCGCGCGCGGTGGCCAACGCCAGACCGTGTTCCGCGTACTTGTCAGCCGGGAAGAACGACGCGGCGTAAGACTGCGCCAACAATTCACAGCAAGCCTTGCTGCTGCTGTAAGGATCGTGACCGCCGAGGGCTTCGTCTTCGCGGTAAGGCCACAGCCATTCCTTGTTGGCGTAGACCTTGTCGGTGGTCACCAGCACGCAGGCGCGCACGCCACCGACCTGGCGGATCGCTTCGAGCAGATTGAGGGTTCCCATCACGTTGCTGGAATAGGTGCCGAGCGGATCGCGATAGCCTTCGCGCACCAGCGGCTGGGCCGCCAGGTGCAGGACGATTTCCGGCTGCACTTCGGCGATCAGCTCCAGCAAGGCGCCGAGGTCACGCAGGTCGCCGCGCTGATCGTTGATGCCCTCATGCACCCGGACCAGTTCGAACAGGCTCGGTTCGGTGGACGGATCGAGCGAAAACCCGCTGACCTCGGCACCGAGGCTTTGCAGCCACAACGTCAGCCAGCTGCCCTTGAAACCGGTGTGGCCGGTCAGCAGAACCCTTTTACCGCGCCAGAATTCCGGACTCAGGCCCATTGCTTCCATGGGGCCTCCCCGCTCTGCCACAACGCTTCGAGGTGGTTCTTGTCACGCAAGGTGTCCATCGGATGCCAGAAGCCTTCGTGCTCGAAGGCCTTCAACTGTTCATCCTGGGCCAGACGGGCCAAAGGCTCGGCTTCCCAAGTGGTGTCATCACCGCCGATGTACGGCAGCACTTTGGGCGAAAGCACAAAGAAACCGCCATTAATCCAGCCGCCGTCACCACGGGGCTTCTCGGTGAAACCGAGCACCTGATCGCCGTGACGCTCCAGGGCACCGTAACGGCCCGGCGGTTGTACGGCAGTGACGGTCGCCAGACGACCGTGGGCGGTGTGGTAGTCCACCAGTTGACGGATATTGATATCGGAGACGCCGTCGCCGTAGGTAAAGCAGAAGGCCTCTTCATCCTTGAGGTAGCGGCCGGCGCGGAGCAAGCGGCCACCGGTCATGGTTTCCTCGCCAGTGTCGATGAGGGTGACGCTCCACGGCTCGCTGTAGTTCTGGTGCACGTCCATGCGGTTGTTGCGCATGTCGAAGGTGACGTCGGAGGTGTGCAGGAAGTAGTTGGCGAAGAAATCCTTGATCGCATAGCCCTTGTAGCCAAGGCAAATCACGAAGTCATGAATCCCGTGGGCGGAGTACTGTTTCATGATGTGCCAAAGAATTGGCTTGCCGCCGATCTCGATCATCGGCTTGGGCTTGAGGTGCGACTCTTCGCTGATGCGCGTGCCCAGGCCACCCGCCAGAATTACTGCCTTCATCGTCTCCCCTCTTGTTCTTCACAGAGCTCGGCCAAGCTATTTCAGGCTTTTGCGGGCTGTCTGGCTAAAACGCTCTGCCGTGGTCAGGCGCTGGCGTACCGGCCGCAGCGCTCGTTTTATGGCGATATGAGGGGGACTTGCAGGAAACGCGCCAGCTCATAAATCCAAATAGAAGGCACAAAAAAGGGACGAACCCGGATCATGTAGACCGGGTGCGTCCCCAAGCGTATGGCCTTTAATACTGGATCAGTTTGGCAACCAGCCCTCGGCCCAGTAATTGAGGTTGTTGCCCTTGAGCATGTAATCGCGCAGCACCTCTTCTCTCAGTGCATCACCCATGCGATAGCTCGCATCAGGGTCGGACAGGTGCATGCGGATTGCCTCAAGCCATTCTTCGGTACTGTTGCTCACAACCTTGGTGCAGGGTAGATAGCCGCGATAGGCTTCGGTGTCGGTGCAGATCACCGGATAACCGCAGGCGCCGTACTCCAACAAGCGCAGGTTGCTCTTGCAGTCGTTGAAGATGTGGAACTCCAGGGGAGCCAGCGCCAGGTCGAGGTTCAGGCTGGCCAGTTTGGCCGGATAGGCTTCCAGGCCGACGCTGGGATGAAACTCATGGACAAAAGGACGCAAAGCCGGCGGACACATGCCGAAGAACACCCATTCGACTTCGTTGGCCAGCAGACGCACCACGTCCGCAATGATGGCCAGATCTCCATCATGGCTCGTCCCGCCACCCCAACCCACGCGAGGTTTGCGAGAAGTGCGGCGCTGACTGGTGAGCCCGACCCAGAGGTGCGGCGCGAGCATGTTCGGGACGACCCGGATATCGTGATGCATGTCACGCAATGCATCAGCCAAAGGCTGGGTCGAGACCACGACGCGATCACACAACCCTACGCCACGACGCACTATTTTATCGACCCCGACCTCGGCCTTGCGCAGGTGTGCGTTCTTTTTCGGAACATCAATCACATAATCGTCAAGTTCGTAGATCCGGAAAGCGCGAGAGCAGTTTTTGATTCGTTCGACCTCATTGACCGCGCCCTGGCTATAGCGCCCCTGCAACACGATCACGTCGGGAGAACGCCGCTCGAGCTCAATATCCGTCGGCGCCTGATAAGTCAGGTGCCCCACCACACGCCCGGCCGCCTCCAACTCAAGGAACGGCTGAGTGACCCGGTAATGACCCACGGCAGTCGTATTGATTGGAATCGCCAGAACATTGGGCAAAAGCTGACGCGAGAACGGGTTCCAGCCATCCTTGAGTCCCGGCTCCAAACTGAAATTACTGGTGCCCAGACTCAGATTGGGGTTGTAGGCCGGATCCCTGGCCACCACTGGCAACCATCGCTGGTAAAAACTTTTTTGCTCGGCCTGCAACACCTTGGGAGCGGGATTGAAGGCAGAGGACGGAACCACTCGCATCAACTCGGCGTAGGGCGTCCACACCACCAGGTATCCGCTTTGCTTCACACGCAGACAGAAGTCAGCGCCATTGAGTGCTTGCGCCAGATTTTTCTCGTCCAGGCCATGAAGATCATCAAAAACCTTCTTGCGCACAAGCAGGCAATCGATGCCCACGGCACTGAAATTCTGCACTGTCTGCTGGCGCTGCATGTAACCCGACGTGTTGAGCGGCTCACCACGATTGGGAACACCCACGGCACCCCGCAATCCCAGCACCAGGGCCGTCCCCTCGATACGTCCTTGCGGGCTCAGCAGCCGACCACCGACCACGCCGACTTCCGGACGCTGAGCGTGATTGAGCAACTCGTCGAGCCAATCCGGGTTGACAACGACACTGTAGGGGCTGAGAAACAGCAGATAGTCGCCGCGGGCGTGGCCGGCAGCGAAGTTCTGCACTGCCGCCAGATTGTCGCCATGATCGCAGCGCAACACCCGAAGTTTGTCACTGCCCACCTGCTCCATCGCCGACAGCCAATTGCAGGCATCCACAGCCGTGCTGGCGTTGTCGACAATGAGAATCTCATATCGCGTGCAAGCGGTTTTATCCAACAGACTTTCGACACAACGCTCCAGAGAGCCGAGCTCATTGCGGGTCGCAATGATGATCGAAACCATGGCCGGCTGATCGTGCAGATAATCCACACGGTTGATCATAGGCTGGCTGCCGGAGCGGATGCGGTGGGGTGCGCCGAGCCGCTCCAGATGCGCAGCCAGCACACACGGGTTCTGTTGGATGACCTGCGGTTGCGCCAGCCACTGGGACAGACGCAAGGTGGACTCCACAAGGACTTCGGCAATATGACCGATAGCGTGCGGCCCGTTACTCTCCACCACACGCCAGACCAGATCATGCACACCCAGCTCGCCAAAACCGTCTGCCATGCCGCCCAGCTCGATAACCCGTTGCCGCTGCAGGGCCAGCACCCGGCCGACATAGGGGTAGCTGCGCATCAGATCCAGGTTGAAATCCGGCTTAAACACCGGCTCGATCGATACCTCATCGCGCAATCCGCCTTCGTCACTGTAAAGGCAGCGCACGTCAGGCGTTTCAACTATGCGCTCTGCCAGTAACAGTAAAGCCAGTTCATTCAAGCGATCGCCCGCGCGAACCAGATAGATCCAGTCTGCGTTGTCCAACTGGGCCAGCAGGCGATTGAACTGGGCAACCGAATCATCTTCCAGACGCACATGACGCACGCCGTCGCACGAGGCGCGCTGCGAATCGGACAGCACCACCACTTGCTCGGCGGCATAGGTTTGCTGACGAATGCTCTTGAGCGTCTCCTCGAGCGCCGGAACATCGCCTTCGCTGTCGAGAACAATCGGCACGATGCGCGGACGCCAGCTCCAACTCTGCAAACGAGCCTCGAGCAAACGTTGCTGAGCCGGGTTCAAATGACGGCAGGACAGCCATTGCCCATACATATCGGTAAAGCTGTCGCAGTCGTCACCTACCCGAGTGCGCACCACCGTTTGAATGAAGCCCAGTTGCCGGCCAAGACTGGTTTCTTCCCAGGCATACGCTTGACCCTCAATCGCATCGGCCAGTGCCAGATAACGCACCCAGCCCGGTGCAGGCGCCGGCTCGCCACTGCGCAAGGCAAGCATTTGCTTGAGCCAATCGAGCTCTGTCATTACCGCAGCCTTGATTGGCGCCTGATTGCTCAGCCGCGCCGGATGCAAGCGCTCAAGACTCAATACCTGACTCACCACCACCAGATTGCCACGCCGTAGCAGACAGGCGAACAAGGCGAAGTCCAGACGGGCGACAAAACCTTCGCCAATCTGGGTCAGGGCCGGCAAATATTCCAGCGCATGCCGGGTTCGCAACAATGCCCCACTAAGACCACTGAGAAAGTTGATCGGGGTGCTTTCCAGAATGCCCAGCAGATCCTCGCCCTTGAACAAGGTGACACCTGTGGAAAAGCAGCAGTTTTCCACACGGTCGGAAAGCAGGATGTAATCACCGTCGTAAAACTGCCGCTGGCCGATCACCAGGTTGACGTCTTCGTGGTCGATGAAGCCGATGATCTGCTGAGTGATGCATTCAGGGAGCAGTTGGTCGTCGTCGCACAGCAACTTCAGATAGTCACCGCTGGCCTCTTGCGTACAGGCCATGAGGTTGGCCTGAAAACCCAAGCACTGCGGATTGCGCACATAGCGCAGGCGAATCGAGACAGGCACCTCACAGGCATCGACAATCTCGCGGATCTCGTCACCTCCACTGTCATCGCAGACGATCACTTCAAGATTGGCGTAGGTCTGACTCAGCGCACTTTGCAGCGCTGTCTGGAAGAACTGCGGGTTGAAGGCGGGAATGGCAATGGTGACAAGAGGTGCTGGTTTCACGGCGGGAGAACTCGCGAGCGGCGGGAGCTTACTTCAACGAAGTGAAACTCCCCGAACCGCTGAATAAAGACGGTTTGCACTCGGCAGTCGCAAGCCTTCGCGAGATCATCGCGAAGGCCTTGACTCAGACTTTGTTGAACAGCCCCAACTGAGCGATCTTGCTGAACGCCAGTTGCGAAGCTTGCAGCATGGTCTGCTGCAGAGTCAGGCGGGTCATCACTTCAGCCGGATCGGAATCGCGAATGGCCGATTGGGTCTGGGTGTTGGCGAGTGCCAGGCTCTGGTTGATATCGGTCTGAGTCACCAATGACGCACCGCGACCACCTACAGAACTGATACTCGAAGCAAGTTGATCCATGCCGCTGGACAGGTTGCCGATACCGGCAGTGACTGCAGCGTTCATTTTCTGAGTGATAATCGGATCATTGTTGGTTGGCGTCGACAGCGCTGTTTTCAGTTGGCTGACGGTATCCAGAATGTTCTGGGTCTGATGCGTATTGACCGCCACCGAGAACTGATCACCTGCCCCCGGCGTACCGGCCAAGGTGAACGAGACACCCGATGCTGTCGCGGTCGTACCGGCCATGGTACCGGTGGACACCGGCTTACTGTTGGCGGTCACTGGCGCGGCATAAAGTTCGAAGTTCGTCGCACTGGTGAACTTGAGAATCGCCCCGCCGCCCGGGAAGCTGGCATGGTAGTCGGTGCTGTTGGTTACAGAAGCGTCAGTCACCAATGCAGTCGACGGATTGCCCGGACTGCGCGATGTGTTGAAGCTGTCCGGCTTGGCTGCCAGCGTGAAGCTGTGCCCGGCGATGACCGTGTCTGGGGTGGTATCACCCGACTTGAGGTTGATATTGAGTTTCAGGTCAAGACCACGAAAACTCACGGTTTGAGTGGCTGCGTTACTGGAAGAGAACACACCGCCCTGACTGGCTTCTGCCGTTACGTCATTACCCAGCGCATCGGTGATTTGTAACTGTGTGCTGCTCAGGAACGACACGGTGTAAGGCTCGCCGCTGCGGAACTTGGCGTTGTAAGTGACATCGGAGCCCACCTGACCGTTGGACAACACCACACGACCATCATCGACCGCAGGCGCGGTGAGCGTGGTCTGCGTCCGGGTGGTGTTGATCGCCTGCTGGAACACCTCCCAACCCGTGCTGTTGGTGGCCATCGACTGGGTATCGCCAATTGGCAGATCCAGTGTGACCTGATCACCGTTGTAGGTGTAGCTGCCATCGGTGTTGCGGCTGAACGGCACGACATCGCCCTTGGATCCGGCAAAGATGTACTTGCCGTTTTCATCCTTGGTGTTCATCAGGCTGAGCAATTGCTCTTCAATCTGACCCAATTCGGAAGCGTTCGCCTGGCGGTCGGCATCGGTATAGCCGGCGTTGCCAGCGCCCAACGCCAGCTCCTTGGCGCGTTGTAGCACGTTGCCGATACTGGTCATCACCGCTTCGGTCTGCCCGAGCGTGCCCTTGATGGTGGTCATGTTGGCTGAGAATTGGTCGAGCATCGAAGCCTGTTGGCCCAATTGCAGCAAGCGCGCAGCGCCGACCGGATCATCGGCCGCGGTGTTGACGCGAACGAGGCTGCTGGCCTCTTCGCTGCTCTTGACCACGTTGGAGAAATTCTTCTGATAGTTGGCAGCAGAGGACTCGTAAAACTGGGCGGTAGAAATGCGCATGGGCTACGACTCCTTAAAGACTGTTGATCAGTGTGCTGAAGATTTCCTGCGCAGCCTTGATGATCTGCGAAGACGCGGTGTAGTACTGCTGATACTTGACCAGATTGCCGGTTTCCTCATCGAGGTCGACACCCGATAGCGAATCGCGAGCGCCTTTGGCATTGGCCAGAATCGCTTCGGTGGCAGCGCTATCGAGTTTTCCCTGGGCCGCCTTGGCACCAACACCCGAGACCAGTTTGCCGTAGGCATCGTTCAGGGAAATACCGTTGCTGGCCGAACCGGTGTCCACAGTCTGCTTGGTCTGAAGACCGGCCAGTACGGTGCCGTTACGGTTGTCCAGAGAACCTGGCTGACTGAGCGACACGTTGATCGCCGTCGAGGTACCCGGCGAGCCCGCGATGGTCATGTCGAATGATGCAGTACGCTGCACGACTGGCGGTCCCGGATCATTGATCGCGGCACCGCTGGCGTCGACCAGTGGAATGGTCAGGCTCAGCGTATTGTTCTGGCCCGGCACAATGGTGCCGCTGCTGAGTGGGTTACCTTGGGCATCGAGCATTTGGTAAGTCTGAGTCGTACCACCGGCCGCACCAAACACGATCTTGACCGGCGTCGAAGTCTTCAGGCCGTTCTGGATCGCTGTAGTGGTGGCCGAGTCATAAATATCGAACTGCGTAGTCAGGGTCGGTTGACCGCTGGCCGGAATCGTCAATGTGCCGCTGCCGCCAGCAGCAATTGCCGCACCCAACGGTGCCGCGATGGCCAGACGCTTGGAGTCGGTCATCTCGGTCTTGATGTTGGTCGCCGCGTTGCGGGTCGGGGTGATCTTGAAGGTGTCGCCGGCGGCTGCAGTACCACCGGTGAGTTTCATGGAGAAACCATCGATCACTGGCGGCGGCGTGGTCAGCGTGCTGAACGCGCCCATGGCGGTGCCTTCAGGCAGGCGCTGCAAGGTGTAGTCGGTGGCACTGGTGAACGTGACCTTGTAATCGTTGATGGTCAGCTTGCCGCTGTCCTCGATGGTCACATCGAAATTGCCCGAGCCCGCACTGTTGCCGACTGTGGCAATACTGCGCTGGGCCATTTGCGCGGCACTGTTGATGCTGTTGAACAGATTCGAGCCGAAGTCACCGTTCTTGTCGATGCCTTGGGCCTGAATGGTATTCATCTGATCGGCAACGACCAGCGCCACACGCCCCAGCTCGTTCATGGCCGGGTCCAGCACGGTGCTGCGATAGCGCAGCAAACCGCCCATCTCGCCACCGGTCATCACCGAGGTGACATCGATGGTGCTCGAACCGCGATTGAGCTGAATGGCCGAACGCGACGGGTCGGCTTTGCTCGGCACCACTTCCAGCTTGCTGACGGTGCTGCCCATGACCAGCGGCTGACCGCTGCCCAGGTAAACATCAAGGTTGCCATCACGCTCGATCACTTGCGCACCGGTGAAGGTGGACAACTGGCGTACGGTCTCGTTGCGCGCGTCGAGCAGGTCGTTGGGCATGCCGCCTGCGTTGGAAACTTCGGAAATTTTCTGGTTCAACTGAGCCACGGTAGCGGCCAGTTTATTGACCTGATCGGCCATGTCCGCCAGGTTGCCATTGACGTTGGCGTTCTGCTGCGTCAACTGGCTGGAGATCGAGTTGAATCGGTTGCTCAGGGCTTGCGCATCGCTGAGCAGCAGTTGGCGGGAAGCATCGTCGCCCGGTTTGGCGTTGACGTTCTGTACCGAGGCGAAGAATTTGGTCAGGGCGCCATTGAGACCGGTGCCGCTGTCCGACAGCAACGCATCGAGCGGGCTGATCTGCCCGGCGTAGGCCGCCGAGTCGCTGTTGAGCGAAGTGGTGGTCTGCAGCTGCGCATCGAGGTAGCTGTTATACACCCGACGCACATCGGCAAGGGTCGTACCGGTGCCGATGTAGACATTGCCGAACTGATTCGAGGCCTTGGTGCCCTGCACGGTTTGCTGGCGTGAGTACCCGGAGGTGTCGGCGTTGGCAATGTTATTGCCGGTAGTCATCAGCGCGGTTTGGCTAGCGGATAAACCCGACATCCCGATATTGAGCAAACTCATGGTTCAAACCTTATACCTTATGCCTATAAAGGCGTGGTGGAAGCGCCCGCCGCAGCGTAGTTTTGGTAACTCGTCATCTGCTTGGCTATCTGCGAAATCTTGCTTGCGTAATCCGGGTCGGTTGCATACCCGGCTTTTTGCAACTCGCGTACAAACTGTTCTGGGTTATCGGCCGACTTCAGCACATCTTGATAGCGATTATTGCTTTGCAGCAGCGTCACGAGGTCATGGAAGCTGTCTTTGTAAGAGCCGTAGGAACGGAACTCGGCCGTCTCCTTGACCCTCTCGCCATTTCTGAATTCGCTGGTGATCGCGCGCGCCGAATCGCCCTTCCAGTTACTGCTGGCCTTGATGCCAAACAGGTTGTGGCTGCTGCTGCCATCCTGGGCGCGCATGACCGATTTGCCCCAACCGGTTTCCAGGGCAGCCTGAGCCACCAGATAACGCGGATCGACACCGATACGGTCGGCAGCTTCTTTGGCCATCGGCAACATGGTGTTGACGAATTCGTCGGCGGAACTGAAGGCTTTCTTCGGCGGTGCCAAGGGTATTTGAGCCATGGCACGGCCATAAATCTGCAGGCGCCCGCTGGATGTCGTATCCGTTTGCGAAGCCAGCCAATCGCCGTTGTACAGAGGGCCGGAACCTGCCTTGGTGCTTTGCGGCACCTGGATGTTGTTCTGCGGTGTTGTGGCGGTTGTTGCAGCCGTCGATGCCGACGGCACCAGCCCGGCGAGCAAACGATCAGCCAGTTTCGGCGGCAACGCCAGACGCCGCTGATTGATCAGCGCCATGTCATTGCGATGAGCGCCCTCCCCCGCGCTTGTCGGCGTCTTCACCGAACGCGAAGCCCACAACGGGCGCTCACCATTGAGACGCGACAGCGGCCCGTTGGTGGCGACCGTACCGGCGGCAATCGGTGTTTCCACGGCGGCTTTCGCGGCAGCCTGTTTGGCGGCGGACGCCGCTGCGGCCTCCCCCGGCGCCATCGGTTTGTTCTTCGACATCTGGCGCATCAGTACGTCTGCCAGGCCAATACCGCCGCCTTCGCGGGACATGGAAACAGCCAACTGCTGGTCGTACATTTCCTGGTATTGCTTGGCTGCAGGTGTGTTGAGCGGGTTGTCCTGGCCCAGCGCTTCGGTAGCCGAGCGCATCGACTTGAGCATTTCACCAAGGAACAGCGATTCGAATTCCTGCGCCACTTTGCGCATGTTCGCATCGCTGTTCTTGTCGCCGACCTTGAGCTGGTTCAGGCGATTCAGGTCCGAGTAGGAACCCGAGTCGCTGCTGCTGACCAGACCGCTTTTACGCATATCCATGGCCGCCGTCCTCAGATCACGATCAGGTCGGCTTGCAACGCGCCGGCCTGCTTCAGCGCTTCGAGGATCGCCATCAAGTCACCCGGTGCCGCGCCGACCTGGTTCACCGCCCGGACGATTTCGTCGAGGGTGGTGCCCGGGCCGAACTTGAACATCGGCTTGGCTTCTTGCTGGGCGTTGACCCGCGAGCGCGGCACCACCGCCGTCTGCCCGTTGGACAGAGGGCCAGGCTGGCTGACGATCGGGTCTTCGGTGATGGTTACGGTCAGGCTGCCGTGAGTCACGGCGGCCGGGGAAACCTTGACGTTCTGGCCGATCACGATGGTGCCGGTCCGCGAGTTGATGATGACTTTCGCCACCGCCTGACCCGGGTCGACTTCGAGGTTTTCGAGGATCGACAAATAGTCGACCCGCTGGCTCGGATCGAGTGGCGCAGTCACGCGGATCGAACCACCGTCGATGGCCTGAGCGACGCCAGGGCCAAGCATGTTGTTGATCTTGTCGACGATGCGTTTGGCGGTGGTGAAGTCCGAACGGTTGAGGTTCAAGGTCAGGCTGTTGCCCTGATTGAAACCGCTTGGCACCGCACGCTCGACCGATGCACCGCCAGGGATGCGACCGGCCGACGGAACGTTGACAGTGATTTTCGAACCGTCACGACCTTCGGCATCGAAACCGCCAACCACCAGGTTGCCCTGAGCGACGGCGTAGACGTTGCCATCGATACCTTTGAGCGGCGTCAGCAGCAAGGTGCCGCCGCGCAGGCTCTTGGAGTTACCGATGGACGCAACGGTGATATCCACCTGCTGACCCGGCTTGGCGAACGCTGGCAAGTCGGCACTGATCGATACCGCTGCAACGTTCTTCAACTGCACGTTGCCCGAACCTGCCGGCACCTTGATGCCGAACTGCGAAAGCATGTTGTTGAACGTCTGCAGGGTGAACGGGGTCTGGGTCGTCTGGTCGCCGGTGCCGTTAAGCCCGACCACCAGGCCGTAGCCGATCAATTGGTTGGAACGCACGCCGGAAATACTGGCGATGTCCTTCAGCCGCTCGGCTTGAGCATCGAAGGCTGCGGTCAGCAACAGAGCGCCCACCATCAGGTGTTTAAGATTCAACATAGCCACCTAGAAAGGGAACAGCGGGCTGAGGAAGAAACGGTCGAACCAGCCTGGCTGACTCGCATCGGCAAACGCACCGGTGCCCGAATAGGTGATGCGTGCATCGGCGACGCGGGTCGACGACACGGTGTTGTCGGTGGCGATGTCATCGGCGCGAACGAGGCCGGCAATGCGCACCAGCTCATCGCCAGTGTTGAGGGTCAGCCACTTCTCGCCGCGCACGGCGA
Source organism: Pseudomonas farris (assembly GCF_019145235.1). Taxonomy (GTDB): domain Bacteria; phylum Pseudomonadota; class Gammaproteobacteria; order Pseudomonadales; family Pseudomonadaceae; genus Aquipseudomonas; species Aquipseudomonas farris. The sequence continues at coordinate 46,035 of NZ_JAHSTV010000014.1, forward strand.
TGATGCCGTTGGGCAACACGTCGGCGACGGTCACGGTAATCGAACCGGTCAGGCTGTTGCTCTGGCCGGACTTACTGTCGCCCTTGGTCGCGCGGTCGGCGCTATAGCCGGCGTTCAGACTCAGGTCATTGCCACCGATAGGGTTGTTGGTGGTCAGGCTGGAGCCGAACAACGAGGTCAGTCCGACACTGGTGTCGCTGTTCTTGTCGATCTGCGAGTTGGCGTTCTTGCTCGCCTGGGTGCGCTCGTTCAGGGTGATGGTGATGATGTCACCGACCCGGAACGCCTTGCGGTCGCTGTACAGGTTCTGCTCGAAACCGGCCTGGTAGATCGAGCCGTTATTGGCGGCAGCCGGCAGCGGCGTGCGCGGCAACACCGGGGCGTAGTAAGGGTCATTGGGCTTGGGCGGCGGAGCGACGCAGCCCGCGAGCACGACGACCCCACTCAGTGCCAGAACAGATACAAAGCGATTCATGACCCTACCTCACGGTGTTGCAGGCGACCTCATGGCCGCCTCATAGACTTGATTACAGATTCTGCGTTACGAACGAGAGCATCTGATCGGCAGTGGAGATCACTTTGGAGTTCATCTCGTAGGCGCGCTGAGTGGTGATCATGTTGACCATCTCTTCAACGGTGCTGACGTTGGACGTTTCCAGGGTGTTCTGCAGCGTGGTACCGAAACCGGCGAGGCCCGGGGTGCCGACTTGCGGCGCGCCACTGGCAGCGGTTTCCAGGAACAGGTTGTTACCCACCGCTTGCAGACCGGCCGGGTTGATGAAGTCGGCGGTTTGCAGGTTGCCGATCACTTGGGAGGCCGGGTTGCCGGCAACGGTGATGGACACGGTGCCGTCACGGCCGACAGTGAAGGTCTGAGCATCGTTCGGAATAACAATGGCCGGCTCCAGGGCGAAGCCGCTGGCGTTGACGATCTGGCCGTTGGAATCCAGGTGGAACGTACCGTCACGGGTGTAGGACGTGGTGCCGTCCGGCTGCAGAATCTGGAAGAAACCGCGACCGTCGATGGCCATGTCCAACGGCTGCTCAGTGGTTTGCAGGCTACCGGCAGTGAAGTTTTTCTGGGTGCCGACGATGCGCACACCAGTACCCACTTGCAGACCCGACGGCAGTTCGCTGTCCTGGGTCGACTGGGCGCCTGGCTGGCGTTTGATCTGATACAGCAAGTCCTGGAACTCGGCGCGGTCACGTTTGAAACCCGTGGTCGATACGTTCGCCAGGTTGTTGGAAATGGTGGTGAGGTTGGTGTCCTGGGCGGACAGACCTGTTTTGGCAACCCATAGAGCCGGAAGCATTCGATTCTCCTCGTGCGCCTGTTTTACGGCGCGACGTTCTGATAATTAGCTGATCTGCAAGACCCGAGCCATGGCCTGGTCATCGTCTTTGGCGGTGTTCATCATCTTGATGTGCAGCTCGAACTGCTTGGCCAGCGCCAGCACCGAGGTCATTTCTTCCACGGCATTGACGTTGCTCGACTCAAGGAACCCGGACACCAGCTTGACGTTGGCATCGGCCTGCGCCGGCTTGCCATCCTTGGTGTGGATCGAACCGTCCAGGCCTTTGGTCATGTTCTTGAAGTCTGGGTTGACCAGTTTGATACGGTCGACTTCGGCCATCACGCGAGGGCCTTCGCCCATCGCACGGATGCTGATGGTGCCGTCTTCGCCGACTTCGATTTGTTGCTCGGGCGGCACGGCAATCGGCCCGCCATTGCCTACCACTGGCATACCGTTGCCGGCGCGCAGCACGCCCAGCGCGTCAACGTTCAGGCTGCCGGTGCGCACGTAGCTTTCACCGCCATCGGGGTTCTGCACGGCGATCCAGCCATTGCCCTGCACCGCGACATCGAGGTCGCGACCGGTTTGCACCAGCGCACCCGGGGAGAAGTCGGTGGCCGGACGCTCGCTCATGGCAAACGCACGCGCCGGAAAGCTGTCACCAAACACCGGCATCGAACGGGCCTGTTCCAGGTCCTTCTGAAAACCGTTGGTAGAGATGTTCGCCAGGTTGTTCGCATGAGCCTTCTGCGCCAGTGCATTCTGGCTGGCGCCGGTCATTGCCACATAAAGGTACTTGTCCACACTCTTTCCTCTGCATGCCGGACGTTTGCCGCCCACCGCTGTACTGCTGAGCCATAAGCAATTTGCAGACCAACTTTTTTCTGGCGGCGCCGGGCCCGGCAAACAAAGGACTTGAGGGATTCAGAGGGGATTGGGGGAATGTGTCGAAGACGAAAAACCGGCGGTGTTATGCCGCTTGCGGCAAGCGTCGACCTTGGCAGCCAACACGGCCCCCTCGCCACAAAAGCTGTCTAGCCCGGCTCTTTACCGACCTCATACTCACGCAACTTATTGGCAATGGTCGTATGCGAAACCCCCAACCGCTTGCCCAGTTGCCGACTGCTCGGATGCTCGGAATACAAACGTTCCAGCACCGCCTTTTCAAAGCGCCCGACAATCTCGTCCAAGCCGCCCTCAAGGGAAAAATCGCCAAGCGGCTGACGCACGCCGTAGTCAGGCAGACGAATGTGCTCGGCTTTGACGGTCCCGCCGTCGCACAGGGAAACCGCCTGGAACAGTACGTTTTCCAATTGCCGCACGTTGCCCGGCCAATGATAATGGCTGAGCCGTTCCATCGCCGCCGGCGCCAGTTTCGGCAACGGACAACCGATCTGCCGACTGGCCTGATCGAGGAAGTGCTCCACCAGCGGCGCCAAGCCGTCGAGGCATTCTCGCAGCGGCGGGATGTGTAGCGAGAGCACGTTCAAGCGGTGGTACAAATCCTGGCGAAATTCACCGCGAGCACACAGCTCGGACAAGTCCACTTGCGTTGCGCAGATCACCCGCACATCCAGATAGACCTCTTCATCACTGCCGACACGACGGAAGCAACCGTCCTGCAGAAAGCGCAGCAATTTCACCTGTAAGCGCGGGCTCATTTCGCCGACGCCGTCGAGGAACAACGTGCCGCCCGCTGTCAGCTCCAACAGCCCGAGCTTGCCTTCGGCCCGCGCCCCTTCGAAGGCACCGGGGCCGTAGCCGAACAGTTCGGTCTCGGCCATGGACTCCGGCAGACCGGCGCAGTTGAGCGCCATCAGCGGTGATTGCCCACGCGGGCTCGCCAGGTGACAGGCCCGCGCCAACAACTCTTTGCCGGTGCCGGTTTCGCCTTCTATCAATAGCGGCGCATCCAGCGGTGCCATGCGCCGCGCTTCGCGCACCACCGCCGCCATCACTTTCGAACTCTGGAAAATGCTGTCGAAGCCGCGCAATTCCTGCTTGCGCACGTTATAGATGCGCTCGCCCACCCGATCCGCCCGGTGCAACGTCAACACCGCACCGGCCATGGCCTCGCTTTCGTCATGCTCCGATTGCAGCGGCGCGATGTCGGCGAGAAACACGTCACCCTTGACCTTGACCCGCAAGCCGTTGATCCGCGACTTGTTGGCGCGCACCAACTCCGGCAAATCGAAATCCTCGGCGTACCGCGACAGCGGAATCCCCGGCACCTCGTCCACCCGCACCCCGAGCAACTGCGCTGCTGCACGGTTGGCCGCGACGATGGAGCCGCCCATGTCGATCGACAGCACCGGAAACTCCAGGGCCCCGAGCAAGGCATTGAGCTCCATGTGCCGACGCTCGCTGGGCATCAGCCCTACGCGCTTGACGCCGAATACCCCGCCAATCGCCTCAAACTTCGGACGCAACGCCTGGAACTGAATGTTGATCAGGTTCGGGCAGTGCAGATAGATCGCATTGCCGTGCTCACCACCCACTTCGCCGCGAGCAACGTTGATCCCGTACTCGACCAGCAGGTTGAGAATATCGCGCAGGATACCGATGCGGTTCTGGCAGTGGACTTTGATACGCATATAAAGGCCCGTAACAGCGGTGATCGAGGCCCGGCGCAAGAAATTTTCTGCGTGGGCACCAAGTTAGTCGTCAAGATTATGTGACACCTGTGAGCCATTTCAAACCCGCAAATATCAATACTTGCGCCTTAGCGATCAATCCGTAACGAATACTTTACGAAAAGCCGAGATTTTTCCTACTCTCACCGCGGGTCACCTGCTGCAACACCGCACCCCTTGGGGTATTTCTAGGTCTATAGCTGTACACACAACAAGAACGAATCCCCTAGCAGGAGAGCAGCATGAAGCAGACGCAATACGTGGCTCGCGAGCCCGATGCGCAAGGTTTTATCGACTACCCCGCCGAAGAACACGCGGTGTGGAACACGCTGATCACTCGCCAATTGAAAGTGGTCGAGGGCCGTGCGTGCCAGGAATACCTGGACGGTATCGAAAAACTCGGTCTGCCCCACGACCGCATTCCGCAACTCGGTGAAATCAACAAGGTCCTCGGTGAAACCACCGGTTGGCAGGTTGCCCGAGTCCCCGCGCTGATTCCCTTTCAGACCTTTTTCGAATTGCTGGCAAACAAGCAGTTCCCGGTGGCGACCTTTATTCGTACCCGCGAAGAGCTGGATTACCTGCAAGAGCCGGACATTTTCCACGAGATCTTTGGCCACTGTCCGCTGCTGACCAACCCCTGGTTCGCCGAATTCACCCACACCTACGGCAAACTTGGCCTACAGGCTTCCAAGGAAGAACGCGTGTATCTGGCGCGCCTGTACTGGATGACTATCGAGTTCGGTCTGGTCGACACCCCACAAGGCCTGCGCATCTACGGTGGCGGTATTTTGTCCTCGCCGAAAGAAACCGTTTATTGCCTGTCAAACGAGCCTGAGCATCAGGCGTTCGACCCGCTGGAATGTATGCGCACGCCGTACCGCATCGACATTCTGCAACCGCTGTACTTTGTCCTGCCCAACCTCAAGCGCCTGTTCGATCTGGCCCACGAAGACATCATGGGTATGGTCAAGCAAGGTATGCAGTTGGGGTTGCGCGCACCGAAATTTCCGCCAAAGGCTGCGTGATCCGCAGCTTTTAGAATCAAGTGAGTCTGTCAGGAACCACCGCTTTGGTTTAGCGTGGTGACACTGACGGCCGATTTCCAATAATTCGATTTCAGGAACCCATCATGTCCACATTAAACCAAGCCCATTGTGAAGCCTGCCGCGCCGACGCCCCTCAAGTCAGCGACGAAGAATTGCCGATCCTGATCAAGCAAATCCCTGACTGGAACATCGAAGTCCGCGACAGCGTGATGCAGCTGGAAAAAGTTTTCCTGTTCAAGAACTTCAAACACGCGCTGGCGTTCACCAACGCCGTCGGTGAAATCTCCGAGGCCGAAGGTCATCACCCAGGCCTGTTGACCGAGTGGGGCAAAGTCACCGTGACCTGGTGGAGCCACTCCATCAAAGGCCTGCACCGCAACGACTTCATCATGGCCGCGCGCACTGACGAAGTGGCCAAGAACGCCGAGGGCCGCAAATAATGCATTTCGACGCCATCGGTCGAGTACCTGGCGACCCGATTCTCGGCCTGATGGAGGCCTATGCGCTGGACCCTAACCCGCGCAAATTCGACCTCGGCGTGGGTGTCTATAAAGACGCCCAGGGCCTGACGCCAATCCTCGAAGCGGTGAAGCTCGCCGAGCAGCACCTGGTGGAGCGTCAATCCACCAAGACCTACATCGGCGGTCACGGCAATGTAGCGTTCGGCAAGGTCATCAATGAGTTGGTGCTTGGCGCTGATTCGGCGCTGATCACCGAACAACGGGCCGGCGCCACTCAAACGCCGGGCGGCACTGGTGCATTGCGCTTGAGCGCTGACTTCATCGCCCAATGCCTGCCGGGCCGTGGCGTGTGGTTGAGTAACCCGACCTGGCCGATCCACGAAACCATTTTCGCGGCGGCCGGGGTCAGGGTCAGTCATTACCCATACGTGGGCAGCGACAATCGTCTCGATGTGGAAGCGATGCTGGCGGTGCTCAATGAAGCCCCCAAGGGCGATGTGGTGCTGCTGCATGCCTGCTGCCACAACCCGACCGGTTTCGACCTGTCCCATGACGATTGGCGTCGGGTGCTGGACGTGGTGCGCAGTCGCGATTTGCTGCCACTGATCGACTTCGCCTATCAGGGCTTTGGCGACGGCCTGGAGCAAGATGCCTGGTCGACCCGGCTGTTCGCCGCCGAGTTGCCGGAAGTGCTGATCACCAGTTCCTGCTCGAAGAACTTCGGCCTGTACCGCGACCGCACCGGCGCATTGATTGTCTGCGCGAAAACCGCCGACAAACTGGTGGATATCCGCAGCCAACTGGCCAACATCGCCCGTAACCTGTGGTCGACGCCACCGGATCATGGCGCCGCCGTGGTCGCGACCATCCTCGGCGATCCAGAGCTGAAAAGCCGCTGGGCCGACGAAGTGGAAGCCATGCGTTTGCGTATCGCGCAGTTGCGCAGCGGTCTGGTCGAAGCACTTGAACCCCATGGTTTGCGCGAGCAATTTGCGCACATTGGTGTGCAACGCGGGATGTTTTCCTACACCGGTTTGTCGCCGGAACAGGTCAAACAGCTGCGCGAGCATCACAGCGTGTACATGGTGAGCTCGGGCCGGGCTAACGTGGCGGGGATTGATGCAACGCGCCTGGACTTGCTGGCCGAAGCTATCGCTGACGTCTGCAAGTAACCATCAAGCACTGCAAGTCACTTTGTGGGAGCGGGCTTGCTCGCGAAGGCGGAGGGTCAGTCGACATCATCGTTGCCTGACACTCCGCTTTCGCGAGCAAGCCCGCTCCCACATTTGCACGGTGTCGCCCCCTCTTGCTGACCTGTCTAGACAATCCCATCCGTCGCAACAATTGGATATAAAAGTCTATTTGTCATTTCTCCTGCTGTATCCTGCGCAGGCTTTTTTAAAAGCGCGGATCTACCAGATCTATCAACAGACTTAGCGAGGAGCGCGACATGCACGAGATCCCTAATCTCCCCTTCCCAAGCCTGCACGAAACTGAGCAGACAACCACGCAACAAGCCGGTGCCCAACAGCCCGAGACGAAAGAAGCACCTGAACGCCGCCAGGCCGACAGCGAAGACTGATACACCCGCACGACCAGACCGTGTGGAAAGCGCTAATATGCGCTTTCCACACCGCCTGAACCTTGAGCTTTCCCATGACCGATGAATCCAGCGTCACCTTCAACGAAGCTCAGGCCAGCGTCCTGATCGGCACCGCCGAGAAGATGATCGAGATCTGGAACCGCCTTTCCCCCGAGAAACAAGCCGCTCTGCTGGCCCGCTTCGGCAGCGAAGAAAACGCCTTGGCCGCCTTGGTCACGACGCAATTGGTTGCCCCCGCAAAATCCTGATTATCCCCATCCGGCAAATAGTTTTACTTTTTCACGACCCGCGACCGTCCGCGCCGCTATCATAAGCAGCCTATCTATCCTGCTGCCCCGTGGATCTTTACCCATGCCAGAAACCCAGCGCCCCATGGCGGTCACGCTGCAAGTCGTTTCCATCGTCCTGTTCACGTTCATCGGTTACCTGAATATCGGCATTCCCCTGGCCGTATTGCCGGGCTATGTCCACAGCGACCTCGGTTTCGGCGCCGTGATCGCAGGGCTGGTGATCAGCGTGCAATACCTGGCCACCCTGCTCAGCCGCCCTTACGCCGGGCGCATCATCGATAACAAGGGCAGCAAGCTGGCGGTGATGTACGGCCTCGCCGGCTGTGGTTTGAGCGGTGTGTTCATGTTGATTTCGGCCTGGACGCAAAGCCTGCCGATGTTGAGCCTGATCAGCCTGTTGATCGGCCGACTGGTGCTCGGCAGCGCAGAAAGCCTGGTCGGTTCCGGGTCGATCGGCTGGGGCATCGGCCGGGTCGGCGCGGCGAATACCGCCAAAGTCATCTCCTGGAACGGCATCGCCAGTTACGGCGCGCTGGCGGTCGGCGCGCCGCTGGGGGTGCTGCTGGTGAGTCAGTTGGGTTTATGGAGCATGGGCGTGAGCATCGTGCTGCTGGCCGTTCTGGGCCTGGCGCTGGCCTGGCCAAAAACCGCTGCACCAATCGTTGTAGGCGAACGCCTGCCGTTCATGCACGTGCTGGGGCGGGTGTTTCCTCACGGTTGTGGTCTGGCCTTGGGCTCCATCGGCTTTGGCACCATCGCCACATTCATCACCCTGTATTACGCCACTCAGCACTGGTCCAACGCGGTGCTGTGCCTGAGCCTGTTCGGCGCCAGTTTTATCGGTGCGCGATTGCTGTTCGGTAACCTGATCAACCGCCTCGGCGGCTTTCGCGTGGCGATTGCCTGCCTGTCAGTGGAAACCCTTGGGTTGTTGCTGCTGTGGCTGGCACCCGATGCACACTGGGCACTGGCCGGTGCGGCGCTGAGCGGTTTCGGCTTTTCGTTGGTGTTCCCGGCGCTGGGCGTGGAAGCGGTCAACCTGGTACCCGCCTCCAGCCGTGGCGCGGCGGTTGGGGCGTACTCGCTGTTTATCGATTTGTCGCTGGGGATTACCGGGCCACTAGCCGGTGCGATTGCGGCTGGATTCGGGTTTGCCTCAATCTTCCTGTTTGCCGCATTGGCTGCTCTGAGTGGCCTGGCACTGAGCGTTTACTTGTACCGGCAGGCGCCAAAGTACAGGGAGGAACGCAACACCCGCTAGAAATCCACCTTGCCGCGTCCAGCCTTGATGCTGCCGCGTTTGGTCTTGGATTCGAGCCGACGCTTCTTCGAACCGAGGGTCGGCTTGGTCGGGCGGCGTTTCTTTTCCACTTTGGTGGCGCTGAGGATCAACTCGGTCAACCGCTCCAGCGCATCAGCGCGATTGGCTTCCTGCGTACGGTATTGCTGGGCCTTGATGATCAACACGCCGTCGCTGGTGATGCGGCTGTCGCGCAGCGCCAGCAGCCGTTCCTTGTAGAACTCGGGCAAGGACGAGGCCGGAATGTCGAAGCGCAGGTGCACGGCGCTGGAGACCTTGTTGACGTTCTGCCCACCGGCGCCCTGGGCGCGAATGGCCGTCAATTCGATCTCGGCATCCGGCAGATGCACGTTGTTGGAAATCACCAGCATGGAAAAAAGTCCGTATTCAGAACAACAAGAATACCGCGATTAGACAGAAGAAATGCGGCCCCTGTGGGAGCGTGTATGGAACCCATAAACAACAAACCCGGCACAGGGCCGGGTTTGTTGTTTATGCGTTTTGCACTTACTTGGCAGCGGAACCTGCAGCCTGCAAAGCATGCCGCTCACGACGCTTGTTCTTGATGCCGTAGCAGACCCACATGAACGCGACCCACACCGGAATCGCGTACACCGAGATCTGGATGCCCGGGATCAGCAGCATCACGCCGAGGATGAACACCACGAACGCCAGGCAAACATAGTTGCCGTACGGGTACCACAGAGCCTTGAACAACGGCGTCTGTTTGGTCTTGTTCATGTGCTGACGGAACTTGAAGTGCGAGAAGCTGATCATCGCCCAGTTGATCACCAGAGTGGCCACCACCAACGACATCAACAGTTCCAGTGCATGTTGCGGAACCAGGTAGTTCAGCAGCACCGCGACCAGGGTCACGGCAGCCGACGCCAGGATCGAACGCACCGGCACGCCACGCTTGTCGATCTTCGACAAGGCCTTCGGCGCATCGCCCTGCTCGGCCATGCCCAGCAGCATGCGGCTGTTGCAGTAAGTGCCGCTGTTGTACACCGACAGCGCCGCGGTCAGGACCACGAAGTTGAGGATGTGCGCGGCGGTGTCACTGCCAAGCATCGAGAACACTTGCACGAACGGGCTGCCGCTGTAGGAGTCACCCGACGCGTTCAGGGTCGCCAACAGGCTGTCCCATGGCGTCAGCGAAAGCAGGATAACCAGCGCACCGATGTAGAAAATCAAAATCCGGTAGATCACCTGATTGATGGCTTTCGGGATCACGGTTTTCGGCTTGTCGGCTTCAGCAGCGGTGAAACCGAGCATTTCCAGGCCACCGAAGGAGAACATGATAATCGCCATGGCCATCACCAGGCCGCTGACGCCGTTCGGGAAGAAGCCGCCGTGTTCCCACAGGTTGGTCACAGAAGCTTGCGGGCCGCCGTTGCCGCTGACCAGCAAGTAGCTGCCCAAGGCAATCATGCCGACAATCGCCACAACCTTGATGATCGCGAACCAGAACTCGGCCTCGCCAAAGACTTTGACGTTGGCCAGGTTGATCAGGTTGATCAATACGAAGAATCCGGCTGCCGATACCCAGGTCGGGATGTCCGGCGCCCAGTAATGGATGTATTTGCCGACCGCAGTCAGCTCGGACATGCCCACCAGGATGTACAGAATCCAGCAGTTCCAGCCCGACAGGAAGCCGGCGAAACCGCCCCAGTATTTGTGGGCGAAGTGACTGAAGGAACCGGCGACCGGCTCTTCAACGATCATTTCGCCCAGCTGGCGCATGATCATGAAAGCGATGAAGCCGCAAATGGCGTAGCCGAGAATCATCGACGGGCCGGCGGATTTGAGCACGCCGGCCGAGCCGAGGAACAACCCGGTACCGATCGCGCCACCGAGGGCGATCAGTTGAATATGGCGATTTTTCAGGCCGCGTTTCAGCTCGCCTGAATGCGAGTTTTGTCCACTCATGAAAAGGGTCTCACGCAAGGTTTGATGATGTTCAGTAGACGTTGCTGCTCGGTTGCGATTTCAAGCAGCGCCGATCAAACCCCAGCGCAGGCACCAGGAGTTCAGCGTTTTTACGACAGTCATGCGTCACCTGTTTATTTTTATCTGTGACGAAATCGAACCCGACACGCTCGTGACGCGGCGGAGTGAACAAGGCGGATAGCCTTGAGGTTTGCGCTGTTGCGCAGAGGGTCACAGTTAAAACGCGGCGCATTGTACACCTGTAACCCCCTGCTGCCAGACACCGCTGGATCAGCGCGTCGGTTGCCGGGATTGCCTGTGTCCGCCTCGAGGGTCTCGGGCGACTGCAAAAATTGAGTCAGACCTTTGCAGGTCATCGATAAGGGCAGCGGAAAAATCGCCCTTCGGGGAGAGATGGAGATGAGTCACGGCGTACATTGCGCCTCCTTCTTGTTATGCACCTGCACGACAGGCATGGGGCGCATCTCACCCTTCATACGCTGCCGAAACAAGCGTGCCAGAGCCCTTGAAGACTACAAACCCGGCGGTTGGCGGAAGGTTTTCCTTACAGACCTTACACTCGCGGCATTCCACGGGGTTTAAGAGGGCTTTTCGTAAGGTTTTATTGACAAGGCGTAACGTAAATTTTCCAAATCAGATCCAGAAGCCCACTGACTGTAAATTGACGATAGGAAGCTTCCTAAGTAAATGTCCTGTTTAGTTTTCTGTTTTTTATTAAGAAAATTGGCTTTCGAAAAATGGAATAAATAGTTCAAATGAAAATTGTTTAATTATTTTTTTGCATTCTAAAACCCTGTGAACTAGGTTTTCAGCGACTTGCCGAGCCGCATCGACCGGCATGTTGATGTGCTCTTCAACGAGTGAAAAGCACGCCGCTGTTCTTACCGAAGAAGTCATCTAGGAGATTCACCATGCAAGCACTGGACAAAGACTTGGACACTGAGCTGCAACTGGACGATTGGTTTGAAGCACCGACCCATGATGCCGCCGTCGAAATGATGCAAGCCGACGCGGTTGTTCCGTTCGGCACGGCGATGTGGCCTCTGTAAGACATCCCGGCAGGCACGATCCGGCCGGTCGTGCCTGCCACTTTCTCGGTTTGTCAGGGAGGACTACATGGATAAGCAACGTGCCATCTCGCATTTCCTTTACTACCTCGAACATCACCCTGCCGTTGCCGGTATCAACCCGGCGAAGGTCTTGCTCGGCCATACCGCTGATTACGAGGCACTGACCGGCGCCATCGCCGAACAGGCCGGTAACAGCCCACGGTTCAGCTTCAGCGCGATGCGTCTGGACCTCGAACCCACCGAATTGCTGACCCAGGCGATTACCGACAGCGATCTGTACATTTTCTTCTACGACTCTTCCACCCTGCCCAACCCGCGTCCCGACGGCCCGGAGTTTGTCCGCGCGCTACAAGGCGTGATGGCGGAGAACTGGAAGAAGTCGTTGCTGTTCAAGGATTACGGCGATTACTTCTACGACACCTTCAGTGTCACCCCGCAGCGAATTGCCGGGTTGAACAGCCACTTGATCCAGCGCATGTCCCACGCCACCACCCTGAGTTTCAAAGATGATCATGGGTCGTGGTTCGAAACACCCTTGAGCAGTATCAAGAAGTGGACCGACATCAACGGTATCGGCAACTTCGACCTGGCGCCCGGCGAGATCGCTACTCATAGCGAGGCCATTAATGGGCGGGTGAAGTTTATGGGGACTTTCCTCAGTACGATTCCATTTGCCCGCAAGTACGGCGTATTGGCGTCACCGCTGGAGTTGTGGATCGAAAACTCCACCATCAGCAAAATCGCCACCGATGTGCCGGGGCTGGAACATGACTTCAACAAGTACCTGGACGCCAATCCGTCCAATCGGCGCATCGAAGAGTTGGGGATCGGCACCAACGAAGGCGTGAAAGATTTGTATGCGCGCAATGCCGGGTTCGAGGAGCGCCATTGCGGCTTGCACCTTGGCTTGGGCGGAGGTGCCAAAGGTAGCCATCATTTGGACCTGATCTTCTCCGGTGGCGTGTTGGCGCTGGATGATGACCCTCTGTTTGATGGACGGTTTGTGTTTTAACCCAAGATTTGCGGTGATGCGGCTGACGTCTTCGCGAGCAAGCCCGCTCCCACAGGTGACCGAGTTCTCTTAGGGGAATGCGATCAAATGTGGGAGCGGGCTTGCTCGCGAAGACGGACTCACAAACACCACATCACAAAAACCAGCCCCAAAAAAAAACGCCATCCCAAAGGATGGCGTTTTTCATGCAGCGCTTACCGATTACTCAGGCTTGCGACGGCCAAAGCCCGGACGCTGGCCGGAGCCGGCTGGCGCGCCGCGGCGTTTGCCCGATGGCGCGTCACGGTCGACCAGCACGATGCCTGGGCGCTTCTTCGGCGCCGGCTTGGCCGGGCGCTTGGTATCGGCCGGGCGGTCTGCCACGGGCGTACCACGACCGGCAGGCGCGCCGCGATCGCTACGACCACCGGACGGAGCGCCACGGCCTTCGCCACGCTCAGTGCGACCGTTGGCCGGACGCGGTGTACGTGGACCGCGCTCGCCGTCCTGACGTGGTGCTGGCTTGCGGGCCGGGCGTTCGCCTTCGATCTGTGGCTCACGGGATTCGCGCGGGCTGGCAGCGGTCGCACCAGCGGCTGGACGCAAGGTACGCACGCGCTCGGTCTTGCCCACCGGACGGGACGATTTGCGCTGCATACGTTCAAGCTTGTCTTTGCTCTTGGCGTTCATTTGCGGCATCGCCACCGGGGTGAGGCCGACTTCAGCGCTGAGAATGTCAACTTCGTACTGGCTCATTTCGCGCCAGCGGCCCATTGGCAGGTCGGAGTTGAGGAACACCGGACCGAAACGCACGCGCTTCAGGCGGCTAACCACCAGACCCTGGGATTCCCAAAGACGACGGACTTCGCGGTTACGACCTTCCATCACCACGCAGTGGTACCAGTGGTTGAAACCTTCGCCACCCGGAGCCTGTTTGATGTCGGTGAACTTGGCCGGGCCGTCTTCGAGCACCACGCCTGCCTTCAGGCGTTCAATCATCTCGTCGTCGACTTCGCCACGTACACGTACCGCGTATTCACGGTCCATTTCGTAGGATGGGTGCATCAGGCGGTTGGCCAATTCACCGTCGGTGGTGAACATCAGCAAACCGGTGGTGTTGATGTCCAGACGACCGATGTTGATCCAGCGACCTTCTTTGGGGCGCGGCATCTTGTCAAACACGGTCGGACGACCTTCAGGGTCGTTACGGGTGCAGATTTCACCGTCGGGTTTGTTGTACATGATCACGCGGCGTACCGACTCGGCGGCTTCTTCGCGCTTGATCACCCGGCCATCGATGGTGATGGCGTCATGCAGGTCGACGCGCTGGCCGAGGGTGGCGTCTTTGCCATTGACCTTGATGCGGCCATGGCTGATCCAGGCTTCTACGTCACGGCGCGAGCCGACGCCGATACGGGCGAGGACTTTCTGCAGCTTTTCGCCTGCAGGGCCGATTTCCTGGTCGTCTTTCTGGTCGTTGATACTCATCTGGGCACCTCCCGGTGTGGTCTGTTCAGGTTTTTGCCTGAAGCGATGTAAATCTGGGTACTTTTTGAAGAACTTGGGCGAAGGGATCGCCGAAGGGTCGCGAATCATACGCTCATGGAGACGTTCGCGCATCAGAGACTAGCTGATCGATGGAAGGTTATTTGTTTTTCCGCCGACCGGTGGCACTGAGCTCGATTAACCGCAGTCAACACAACACCCTGTGGGAGCGGGCTTGCCCGCGATTGCGGTGGGTCAGGCAGCAATGATGTTGACTGACACTCCCTCTTCGCGGGCAAGCCCGCTCCCACAAGGATTCCCATTGCCCCCAGGCTTTGGGTCAATCGTCGAACTGGCGGCGCTCGGCTTCGATTGCTTCTGCCAGAGCCTTGGCTTCGGCTTCTTCGTCGGTCAACTCGGGCTCGGGTTTCGATTGTTCGAGCGCGGCGACGGCGGCCAGGAGCTTTTCGCGAGCTTCGGCAACGCCAAGAATGTCATCTTCCTGCTCTGGCTCTGGCTCTGGCTCTGGTTCCTGTTCTGATTCGACTTCGGCTTCAGCCTCGACCTGAGGTTCAACTTCGGCTTCAGGCTCGGGCTCTGCCAGCTCCCCTTCGGTCTCGGTCACAGCCCCATCCCGCAGCAAATCGTCGAAGTCGGTCTTGAGCCCCTCTTCCATGGTGTCCAGTTCCAGCAACAGCGTGTGGAAACTGGTTTCCTCCTTCGGCTCTTCCGGTTCAGCGCTGGCGTCGGCCAGTTCCTGCAAGCCTTGCGGCACCGGAGCGTCGTCGAAATCGAGGACAGGATCAGGCTCCAGCTCACGCAGTTCGGCGAGCGGCGGCAGGTCGTCGAGGTTCTTCAGGTTGAAGTGATCGAGAAACGCCTTGGTGGTGGCGAACATCGCGGGTTTGCCGGGTACGTCGCGGTAACCGACGATGCGGATCCACTCACGTTCCAGCAGGGTTTTCACGATGTGGCTGTTGACTGCCACGCCGCGCACGTCTTCGATCTCGCCCCGGGTGATCGGCTGACGATAGGCGATCAGCGCCATGGTTTCGAGCATGGCGCGGGAATAGCGCTGCGGCCGCTCTTCCCACAAACGTCCGACCCACGGTGCGAACTTTTCGCGGATCTGCAGGCGATACCCGGAGGCGACTTCCTTCAATTCGAAAGCGCGGCCGTCGCAGGATTTGGCCAGAATCGTTAGCGCTTTCTTGAAAACAGGGGGCTCGGGCCGCTCGCCTTCTTCGAAGAGTTCGAACAGGCGTTCAAGCGATTGCGGTTTTCCCGAGGCCAACAGAAAGGCTTCAAGCAGTGGCGCCAGCTCGCGGGGTTCAGTCAGGTTCATGATTCAACTCGTTATTCGGCTCGGGCCCGGACATGTATCGCCGCGAACGGCTCATTCTGCACCAGCTCGACCAAGGATTCCTTGACCAGTTCGAGGATCGCCATAAAGGTCACCACCACCCCCAGGCGCCCTTCTTCAGCGGTGAACAGCTCGACAAACGGCACAAAACCGCCGCCTTTGAGCCGTTCCAGCACATCGCTCATGCGCTCGCGGGTGGACAGCGCTTCACGGCTGACCTGGTGGCTTTCGAACATGTCGCCACGGCGCAGGACCTCGGCCATGGACATCAGCAACTCTCCCAGGCTCACATCCGGCAACAATTTGCGCGCCCGGGCTTCCGGGGCATCGAGCTTGGGCACCACCACGTCGCGGCCGACGCGGCTCAGGCCATCGATGCCTTCGGCGGCAGCCTTGAAGCGCTCGTATTCCTGCAGACGACGGATCAGTTCGGCGCGAGGATCGTCTTCTTCGTCTTCGATCGTCTCGGCACGGGGCAACAGCATCCGCGATTTGATCTCGGCCAGCATCGCGGCCATCACCAGGTACTCGGCGGCCAGCTCCAGGCGCACCGACTGCATCAACTCGACATAGCCCATGTACTGACGGGTGATTTCCGCCACCGGGATGTCGAGGATGTTGATGTTCTGTTTGCGGATCAGGTACAGCAGCAAGTCGAGCGGGCCTTCGAAGGCCTCAAGGAATACTTCGAGCGCATCCGGCGGGATGTACAGGTCCTGCGGCATTTCCATGACCGCCTGGCCATAGACCATGGCGAAAGGCAGTTCTTGCTGGGCGCCGGCCTGGCTGTCGACGGGTTCTACTGCAGACATCTAGGCCTCGGCCATGAAAGGCGCAGGGTCGCCGCAACCGACGCGGATGACTTCCGGTTCGCCGTCGGCGAGGCTGATCACGGTGGATGCCTTGATCCCGCCGAAACCGCCGTCGATGATCAGGTCGACCTGATGCTCGAGCAACTGGCGCATTTCGTAAGGATCGCTCAACGGATCGGTGTCGCCAGGCATGATCAGGGTCACGCTCATCAGCGGCTCGCCGAGTTCTTCCAGCAATGCCAGGGCAATAGGATGGCTTGGCACACGCAGGCCGATGGTGCGTTTTTTCGGGTGCAGCAACAGCCGCGGGACTTCGCGGGTGGCGTTGAGAATGAAGGTGTAAGGGCCAGGCAAGTGAGCCTTGAGCACACGGAAGGTGCCGGTATCGATCTTGGCAAACAGCCCCAACTGCGACAGGTCGCTGCAGATCAGCGCGAAGTTGTGCTTATCATCCAGCTGACGTAGCCGGCGCACGCGCTCCACGGCGTTTTTGTCGCCGATTTGGCAACCAATGGCGTAGGAAGAGTCTGTGGGATAAATCACCACCCCGCCGTTGCGGATGATCTCTACAGCCTGTTTGATCAGGCGCGCTTGCGGGTTTTCCGGATGAATCTGGAAAAATTGACTCACATTCTCTACCTGTTCAGACGGCGGCAATAATTGGGTCATGTTTGAATCGACACCACAGTGGTGGCAGATCCTCCGGGAGCGGGCGGTATTCACCGATCTCGGACCAGCCTCCAGGGCCATGAAAATCACTGCCGGCGCTGACCAGCAGACCAAACTCGCGGGCTAGAATCGCCAAACTGCCCACCTGTTCGGCGGGTTGATGGCCATTGACCACTTCTATCGCGTGGCCCCCTGCTTGAATATAGTCGGCAATCAGGCGACGACGCTTGCTGCGAGTGAAATCGTAGTGCCAGGGATGCGCCAGGCTGACCCAGGCACCCGCGGCGCGCAGGGTTTCGACGGTGTCTTCCAGGGTCGGCCAGTGTTGTTTGACGTCCCCCAGTTTGCCGGCGCCCAGCCATTTGCGGAACGCTTCGGCGCGATCCTTGACGAAACCTTCGCGCACCATCCAGTCGGCAAAATGCGGACGGGCCGGCGCATTACCGCTGTCGCCCAACTCCTGTTGAATGGCCCGGGCGCCGTCAAGCGCCCCCGGCATGCCTTTCAACGCCAACTTGCGGCTTATTTCTTCGGACCTTAGCCAGCGGCCATCGTGCAATTTCGCGATGGCCTCGACCAACGGCGGCGCATTGACGTCGAACCCGTAGCCCAAAACGTGAATGGTCGCCCCGCCCCAGGTGCAGGACAATTCGACGCCATTGACCAGTTGCATCCCCAGCGCCGTCGCGGCGCTACGGGCCTCGTCGAGGCCTTCAAGGGTGTCGTGATCGGTCAAGGCCAGGACTCGCACGCCTTTCTCGAACGCACGCGCAACCAGTACCGCAGGCGCGAGGGCGCCATCGGAAGCCGTGCTATGGCAGTGCAAATCAACATTCACAGGACTGTGTAACCTCAAATCAGCTGACGCTATCGCGCGTCAATATGTTTGTTATTATGCCGCCACATCCTGCTTCTGGCTGCCACTGTGAAACAATTCATCGACTTCATCCCGCTCCTGCTGTTTTTCATCGTCTTCAAAATCGATCCACGGATCGTCGACATCGGCGGTTATCAACTGTCTGTCGGTGGTATTTACAGCGCCACCGCAGTGCTGATCATCAGCTCCCTGGTGGTTTATGGCACGCTGTTCATCAAGCAGCGCAAGCTGGAGAAGAGCCAGTGGCTGACCCTCATTGCCTGCCTGGTCTTCGGTAGCCTGACCCTGGCGTTCCACAGCGAGACCTTCCTGAAATGGAAAGCCCCGGTGGTCAACTGGCTGTTCGCCCTCGGGTTCATCGGCAGCCACTTCATCGGTGACCAGCTGCTGATCAAACGCATCATGGGCCACGCGCTGACCCTGCCGGAGCCGGTCTGGACCCGTCTGAACATCGCCTGGATCGGGTTTTTCCTGTTTTGCGGCGCCGCCAACCTGTTCGTTGCGTTCACCTTCCAGAGCTACTGGGTCGACTTCAAAGTCTTCGGCAGCCTGGGCATGACGTTGCTGTTCCTGGTCGCCCAGGGCATTTACCTGTCCCGCCACCTGCACGATGCCGACACCACAACGCCAAAAACCGAGGACTGACATGCTTTACGCAATCATTGCCACAGACGTCGCCAACTCCCTGGAAGCCCGCCTGGCCGCACGGCCTGCGCACCTTGAGCGCCTGCAAGTGCTTAAAGGCGAAGGTCGTATCGTACTGGCCGGCCCGCACCCGGCCGTCGACAGCAATGATCCGGGTGCTGCGGGTTTCACCGGCAGCCTGATCGTCGCCGAATTCGATTCGCTGAGCGCCGCACAGGCCTGGGCCGATGCCGATCCGTACATTGCCGCAGGCGTCTACGCCAACGTTTTGGTCAAGCCGTTCAAGCAAGTCCTCCCGTAAAGTTCTCCCGCGCGATGAGTCTTGTCGGTTCATCGCGCGTTCAATCGCTCATTATTCTCGTTTACCGGCCGACAACCTGCCCAATACTCGTATTGGAATCAGGAGTTGCGATGCGCAAAGGTCCGTTGTGTCTGATGTTGGTGACGTTGTCGATCATGGCGCCCGCCCATGGTGAAGAAAGCGCCAATGGCGGTAGTTCGACGCCGCTGTCCTTGAGCGCCGGCAGCCAGATCACCGAGTTGCAGCAGCGCTTGAAGGCAAGCGAACAGCAACGAGAAGAATTGAGCAAACAACTGCAAAATACCAATAGCGAACGCGAAAGCGCCCAGCTGAGCCGGTTGCGCCAAGAGAATCAGCGCCTGAAGCTGCAACTCAAGGAAGCCCAGGCCAGCAGCCCGCTTCCACGCCTGCTGACAGATCAGCAGCAATGGTTCGTTATCGGTGCCGCAGTAGCGCTATCGGCCCTGCTCTGCGGTATCTTCGCCAGTGGTGCAACCAGAAAACGTCGGCAATGGCTAAATTGAGTGAGTCATGAGCGAGCTGTTATTAATTGATGATGACCAGGAGCTGTGTGAGCTCCTGAGTAGTTGGCTGAGCCAGGAAGGCTTTCAGGTCCGCGCCTGCCACGACGGCCAGAGTGCTCGTCGCGCACTGGCTGAAACGTCCCCCGCGGCCGTGGTGCTGGACGTGATGCTGCCGGATGGCAGCGGCCTGGAACTGCTCAAGCAACTGCGCAGTAACCACCCGGATTTGCCGGTGCTGATGCTTTCGGCCCGTGGCGAACCGCTGGACCGTATCCTCGGCCTGGAACTCGGTGCCGATGATTACCTGGCCAAACCGTGTGATCCGCGGGAACTGACAGCCCGCCTGCGCGCGGTGTTGCGTCGCAGTCATCCGACGGCAGTCTCCAGCCAGCTCGAATTGGGCGACTTGTGCTTCAGCCCGGTGCGTGGCGTGGTCAGCATCGATGAACAGGAGTTCACCCTCACCGTCTCCGAAAGCCGTCTGCTCGAAGCCCTGCTCAAGCAGCCCGGTGAACCGCTGGATAAACAGGAACTGGCGCAAATCGCCCTCGGTCGCAAACTGACCCTGTACGACCGCAGCCTGGACATGCATGTAAGCAACCTGCGCAAAAAAATCGGCCCGCACCCCGACGGCCGCCCACGCATCGTTGCCCTGCGCAGTCGCGGTTACTACTACAGCCTCTGAATCCGAACGCGATGCGACCTGCGACCACCTCCGTAGGAGCTGCCGCAGGCTGCGATCTTTTGATCTTGATCTTGATCTTGGTCGGTAAAAGCAAAATCAAAAGATCGCGGCCTGCGGCAGCTCCTGCGCCAGACCGTGGTGCATCGTGGAATTGTCAGGAAGGTAGAAAATCGTCTTTACCCAAGCTTTACGCTCCGCTGACCGCCGCTGACCTTGATCTCCGTAATCTGCACACATCCGGAACGTACCGGGAACGAGACAAGGAGATACACCATGCGCAAGACTCTTATCGCTCTGATGTTTGCTGCCGCCCTGCCGACCGTTGCCATGGCCATGCCTGAGGGCGCAGGTCCGATGGGTGACCACATGGACGGCTCACGCCACGGCGGTCAGATGCACGGCATGCACGGTAAAGGCCCTTACAGCCAACTGGACCTGAGCCGCGAACAGCGCGAGCAAATCCGCAAGATCATGGGCGAGCAGATGCATGAGCGTCAGCAATTGGTCGACAAGTACCTGGAAAAACTCTCGCCAGCCGATCAGAAAGCCCTGAAGGACGAGATGGCGAGCAAGCACAAGAAAGCCGAAACCGACGTTCGCGCACTGCTGAAACCGGATCAACAGAAGCAATTCGACGAGATCCAGAAGAAAAAGGCTGAACGTCGCGCCGAATGGGCCGAGTTCAAGGCCTGGAAAGCGCAGCAAGCGCAAAAAGCGCAATAATGCGCTAACCCTGGACCCAACGGCTAAACCCCGTTGGGTCTGTTGCCACTCAATTTAATGTGGGAGCGGGCTTGCTCGCGAAGAGGGCGTGTCAGACGGCATCAGTGCTATCTGGCACGCCGCCTTCGCGAGCAAGCCCGCTCCCACATGGATTGCGTTTGTTTGAGGATTTTCTGTGCGCTCATTGTTCTGGCGTATCCTGGCCAGCTTCTGGCTGGCCATCACTCTGGTTGCAGGGCTTTCCATTCTGCTCGGGCACATGCTCAACCAGGACGCGTGGATTCTCAGTCGCCACCCGGGCCTCAACACCCTGGCCGAACAGTGGACACAAACCTACGAAAGCCAAGGTGAAGAAGCCGCCCAGGACATTCTGGAACAGCGCAAGCGTCAGTATCACATCAACGTTCAAGTGCTCAACGAGGCAGGTGACCCGGTGGTCCGCGGCACCTTCCCTCGGCGAGCGGCGGCCTTCGAGGCACGGCAGAACAATGACGATCGGCGCCTGCCATGGCGGCGTCTGACCGATGAATACACCAGCGCCAAGACAGGCGACACCTACCTGCTGATCTACCGCGTTCCGCACCCGGAACTGGATGCCTGGCACCGCGAAAGCCTGCTTTGGCCGTTGAGTGCGCTGGGCATCGCGCTGGTGGTGTTGACTCTGTTCAGCTTGCTGGTGACCTTTTCCATCACCCGGCCACTGAGCCGTTTACGAAGCGCCGTGCATGACTTGGGGCAGACAACGTATCAACAGAACAGCTTGGCGCAACTAGCCAACCGCCGCGATGAATTCGGCGTGCTGGCCAACGACTTCAACCGCATGGGCGCACGCCTGCAAAGCCTGATCGGAAGCCAGCGACAACTGCTGCGGGACGTGTCTCACGAATTACGCTCACCCTTGGCCCGACTGCGCATTGCCTTGGCGCTGGCCGAGCGGGCCAATCCTGAGGAGCGGGAAAAACTCTGGCCACGCCTGACCCGTGAATGCGATCGCCTGGAAGCGCTGATCAGCGAAATCCTGGTACTGGCGCGCGTCGATGCCGATAACGCCAGTGCTGAAGAAGTGGATCTCAACGCGCTGCTCAATACCCTGCAAAAAGACGCTCAGTTGGGTTCGCCCGAGCAGAGCGTGCGCCTTGAGGCCGAGCCGCAACTGAACCTCAAAGGCTGGCCGACCATGATCGAGCGCGCCGTGGACAACCTGCTGCGCAATGCCCAGCGCTTTAACCCGGTCGGGCAACCGATCGAAATGCAGGCGTTGCGTCAGGGCGACAGGATTGTGGTCAGCGTGCGCGACCACGGCCCCGGCGTAGAGGCCGAGCATTTGAATCAGCTGGCTGAACCCTTCTATCGGGCGCCGGGACAAACAGCGGCCGGGCATGGCCTGGGCCTGGCCATCGCGCGCCGTGCGGCGGAACGGCATGGCGGCAGTCTGGTGCTGGCCAATCATCCGGAAGGCGGGTTTATTGCCAGCCTGGAATTGCCATTGGTGCCGGGGGCGGTGGTTCAACCCTGAACCCTGTGGGAGCGGGCTTGCTCGCGAAGACGAAGTGTCAGTCGACATCATCGTTGTCTGACACACCGCTTTCGCGAGCAAGCCCGCTCCCACATTGAATCTACGCCTTCAGGCCTTACCGGGCCAGGCGCTAACGAACTCGGTCAAGTCAACCTTCTCCGCCACCCGCGGTTCTTTCTGCGGTGTGCCAAGGTAAAGAAACGCAATCACTTCTTCCCCTTCCGCCAATCCCAAGCCTTTGGCTACATGCGCTGAATAAGCCAGCTCACCGGTACGCCACACCGCGCCAATACCTTGCGCATAGGCCGCCAGCAAAATCCCGTGAGCTGCACAGCCTGCCGCCAATAGTTGCTCGGACTTGGGATACTTGTCGTGCTCCTGCAAACGCGCAATCACCACAACCACCAGCGGTGCACGCAACGGACCGTTGCGCGCCTTGTCCAGCAAGGCTTCGGACACATCACTGTCTTGCAGCTTCGCCGCTTCGGCCAGCAACTCGCCCATTTGCTCGCGCGCCGCGCCTTCGACTGTCAGGAAGCGCCAAGGCTGCAAGTGGCCATGGTCTGGCGCGCGCATCGCGGCGGCAAACAACACTTCCCGTTGCTCGGCAGTGGGCGCCGGATCGAGCAGTCGTGGGACGGAAACACGGTTGAGCAAAGCGTCGAGAGCCTGCATCGGCCACCTCCTGTAGAAAATGTTTGGCTATTCTAGCGTCAACTGTCGTGACGGCGTCGGTTTACATGCCCTGCCTCGCAGGTAGAATGGCGCCCTTCCTACTATCAGCCCGAGCGGACTTCATGGCGTTGCCGACCTTACGGATCATTGGTTTCATCATCGGCATCTTCCTGATCACGCTGGCCATCGCCATGGTCGTGCCCATGGCCACCCTGGTGATCTTCGAGCGCACCAGCGACCTGCCGTCGTTCCTCTGGGCGAGCATGATCACCTTTGTCGCCGGTCTGGCCCTGGTGATACCGGGGCGCCCCGAGCACATCCATCTGCGCCCGCGAGACATGTACCTGCTGACCGTCAGCAGCTGGCTGGTGGTGTGCATTTTCGCCGCTCTGCCGTTCCTGCTGACCCAGCACATCAGCTACACCGACTCGTTCTTCGAAAGCATGTCCGGCATCACCGCCACCGGTGCGACGGTGCTCAATGGCCTGGACAACATGTCTCCCGGCATCCTGATGTGGCGTTCATTGCTGCACTGGATCGGTGGCATCGGCTTTATCGGCATGGCGGTAGCGATTTTGCCATTGCTGCGCATCGGTGGCATGCGGCTGTTTCAGACCGAGTCGTCGGACCGTTCCGAAAAGGTCATGCCCCGTTCGCATATGGTGGCGCGTTTGATCGTTGCGGCCTACGTCGGCATCACCATTCTCGGCAGCCTGGCGTTCTGGTGGGCTGGAATGAGCCCGTTTGATGCCATCAATCACGCGATGTCGGCGATTTCCACCGGCGGTTTCTCCACCTCCGACCAGTCCCTCGCCAAGTGGCCGGAACCTGCGGTGCATTGGGTCGCCGTCGTCATCATGATTCTCGGTGCCCTACCGTTCACCCTGTACGTAGCGACCCTGCGCGGTAACCGTCGGGCCTTGATCAAGGATGAACAGGTTCAAGGCCTGCTTGGCATGTTGCTGGTGACCTGGCTGGTGCTAGGCACCTGGTACTGGTGGACTACTCAGCTGCATTGGCTGGAAGCCTTGCGGCATGTGGCGCTGAACGTGACGTCGGTAGTGACCACCACCGGTTTTGCACTGGGGGACTACAGCCTGTGGGGCAACTTCTCACTGATGCTGTTCTTTTATCTGGGGTTTGTTGGCGGCTGCTCGGGTTCGACCGCTGGCGGGATCAAGATTTTCCGTTTTCAGGTTGCCTACATTCTGCTCAAGGCCAACCTTAACCAGTTGATTCACCCGCGCGCGGTGATCAAGCAGAAATACAACGGCCACCGTCTCGACGAAGAGATCGTGCGCTCGATCCTGACCTTTTCGTTTTTCTTCGCCATCACCATTTGCGTCATCGCGCTGCTGCTGTCGCTACTGGGCGTGGACTGGATGACCGCGCTTACCGGCGCGGCCGCCACGGTGTCTGGCGTAGGCCCGGGGCTTGGCGAAACGATTGGCCCGGCGGGTAACTTCGCCAGCCTGCCGGATGCCGCGAAGTGGATTCTCTCGTTCGGCATGCTGCTGGGCCGGCTGGAGATCATTACGGTGTTTGTTCTGTGTATCCCGGCGTTCTGGCGTCACTGATCGGCAGGGGCGCTTCCATCAGCCGCGTCCGGTATTCGCCGGGGGTGGAATCGAACCAGCGGCGGAAGGCGCGGAAGAAGTTGCTCGGATCGGCAAACCCCAGCAGGTAGGCAATTTCCAGCAAGGTCATGTTCGGTTGCGCCAGGTATTGCTCGGCCAGTTCACGTCGGGTGTCATCCAGCAACGTCTGAAAACTCGTGCCCTCTTCCTGCAAGCGACGCTGCAAGGTGCGTTGCGACAAGTGCAGCGTCTGGGCCACCGCATCGCGCTTGGGTTCGCCCTGGGGCAGCAGACGGCATAACACCTGCCGTGCCTTGTGGGTCACGCGGCTCTCGGAAAACCGCGCCAGATACTCGCCGGCAAACCGGTCGTGGAGCCGCGCCATGGCCTCGTTGGCGGTGGGCAGCGGTGCCTCCATGTCGGCGCGCTCGAAGATCAAGGCGTCATAAGGTGCGTTGAACATCAACGGGGCGTGGAAGGCTTGTTTATAGGGTTCAAGATCAACGGGGTCATCGCCTTGCAGCAAGACCTTGCGCGGCTGGAGCGCGCGGCCGGTCAGCCAGCCGCAAAGTGCCAGTGCGCAGGCCATTGATGCTTCGGCACTCTGTCGGGTCGGCGGCAGGTGATCGCCATGGACCGTCAGAATCAGCGCATAACCCTCATCCAGCAATCGGAAACTCAAGTCGGCACTTTCGGCGATGATTCGCTGATAACGCACCAGACGTTGAAAGCCTTCGGCCAGGGTCTGACTGGACATCAAGGCATAACCGGCGACATGGAAGGACGCCGGTCGCACCACCTTGCCCATGTTCAGGCCGATCGCCGGGTTGCCGGACAGCTCGACCGCGCGCTGCCAGAGCCGCGTCATGGAATCTTGCGGGAAGCGCGCATCCGGATCATCCAGTGCTGCATAGTCGAGCCCTAGCTGCTTGAACAGAACCCGGCAATCCAGGCCGTCCATTTCCAGTGCTTTGACAATCCCCATCGCCCAGCTTGCAGAAGTCGTTCGTTCGCTCATGGCGTTTTCTACGTGATGGCCGCATGCCACGACCCAAGACCCAAGGATAGTAAAGTGGCGCCTATTGTCACTGGCTGATACCAATGATCACTCTAGACTTAAATAAGCTACCCGCAGAACAACTTGTCGCGTGAACAGCCACCACAGAGATCGCAGTCGTGGAAAACATCAAACGCTTCAACAATTTCGCTGAGTTTTACCCGTATTACCTCAGCGAACATCGCAACAGCACCTGTCGACGATTGCACTTTGTCGGCACCTCCCTGGTTATTTTCATTCTGGCGCTGACCATCGGCAACGGCGCGTGGTGGATGTTGCTGGCCCTGCCGCTGGCCGGTTACAGCTTCGCCTGGGTCGGGCATTTCTTCTTCGAGAAGAATCGTCCTGCCACCTTTCAGCATCCTCTTTACAGCCTGCTCGGCGACTTCGTCATGTACCGCGACATGATTCTGGGTCGCGTGGCGTTCTAGGCTCCATTGGCCACAAAAGCGTTTTGAGCAGCCAATGCAGCCTTGGATCCAAGTCCTACACTCAATACATCCCTTTCGATCAGAACAAGAGGATAGCCGATGAATGTCCATGCCCGTTTTACCCATATGCAGGACGGGACGCAGGAAGACTGGGCGATCATCGCCGCAGATTTCAGCGCCTATGCCCGGCAATTGCCTAAACGGATCGTGGCGCACCTGAAGTTACTGGAGGGGGATTTTGGCGGTTTCCCGGTGGATCGCCTGACCCACTCCCTGCAAACCGCCAGCCGCGCCTGGCGCGATGGTCGCGACGAAGAATACGTGGTCTGCGCCCTGCTCCATGACATCGGCGACACACTGGGCTCCTACAATCACCCGGACATCGCGGCGGCGATCCTCAAGCCGTTCGTCAGCGCCGAGAACCTGTGGATGGTGGAGAAGCACGGGATTTTCCAAGGGTATTACTTCTTTCATCACCTGGGCATGGACCGGCATTTGCGCGAGCAATTCAGCGGTCATCCGCAGTATCAGGCGACCATCGAATTTTGCGCCCGGTACGATGCGGCGGCGTTTGATCCAGCGTACGACACGCTGCCGCTGAGCTTCTTCGAACCAATGGTGGAACGGCTGTTTGCGCAGCCGAAGAATTCGATTTACAAGGCGGCGATGGAAGAGCACGCGCCGGCCTGATGAATGTCGGGGACCGCTGCGCGGTCCATTCGCGAGCAAGCCCGCTCCCACATTGGATCGTCGGTGGTCACAAATATTGTGTTCACCGACGATCCAATGTGGGAGCGGGCTTGCTCGCGAAGAGGCCCGACCAGACACTCCATTTCTCGCAGGTTATACCGGCTCCACGACCTTAACCGCCTTCAACTCGGCCTCCCGCGCTTGGGCATCGGCCAACCGATACAACTCGATCGACCCATCCCAATGCTCGATCAGCGCCGTGCACGACTCCACCCAATCCCCGCAATTGAGGTAATCCACCTCGCCGACCTTACGAATCTCGGCATGGTGAATGTGCCCGCACACCACCCCGTGCAGCTCGCGTTTGACGCATTCGTGGGCGATGGCTTCTTCAAAGTCGCTGATGAAACTGACGGCGGTCTTGACCTTGTGTTTGAGGTACGCCGACAGCGACCAGTAGCCGTAGCCATAACGGGCACGCCAATGGTTGAGCCAGCGGTTGAGCGTCAGGGTGAATTCGTAGGCCGAATCGCCGAGAAACGCCAGCCAGCGGTGGTAGCGGGTGATCACGTCGAACTGGTCGCCATGAATCACCAACAGATGACGGCCATCGGCGGTCACGTGCACGGCTTCGTCCACCAACTGAATATTGCCCAAAATCAGCTTCGAATAACGGCGCAGGAATTCGTCATGGTTGCCGGTGACGTAGATCACTTCTGTGCCGCGCTTGCTCATGGTCAGCAGGCGACGGATTACATTGGTGTGCGCCTGGGGCCAATACATGCCGCTGCGCAGTTTCCAGCCGTCGATGATGTCGCCGACCAGGTAGATCTTGTCGGTGTGATAGCCCTTGAGAAACTGCGACAGGTGTTCGGCCTGGCAGTCCCGTGTGCCCAAATGCACATCGGAAATCCACAAGGTCCGCACACGTTGCTTACGGCTGGGTTTGGCGAGCTCGGCGCTGGTCATGGGCAACCCTCAGGACAAGTTTTGGCAAGCTTGCGCCGGTCGGGTTAATTGCCCATGACAGTGGCAAGTCAGTCTTGTGACAGCGCGAGTCAGCCCGTACCCGGTGTAGACTGGCGACCTGCACAGGAGACCTGCGATGAGACCGATCCTCACGCTACGCCAGTACACCCACGACCTGATCGTCCACAGCCACGACCACGCGCAACTGGTGTTCGGGCTGTCGGGCGCGCTGGATTTCGAGGTCGACGGTCGTGGCAGTCAGGTGGTGCAACAGAGTTTCGTAGTCGTGCCGTCCGGTTTTCATCATGCCTGCGGCAGCGCCAACGGCAGTCGTTGCCTGGTGCTGGATGTGCCGAGCGACCAATGGGTTTCGCAGTCCCTTGGCGATCACGCCGAGGCCAGCCGCCGCATGCTCGACAACGCTGGGCGCCTGCCCCTGGACGCCGGGCAAAGCCAATTGGTCAGTTGGCTGGCGGGGAGTCAGGTCAGTGATCCGCTGATTGCGCAGCAAGGTGCAGTGCTGTTGCTGGCCAGTTTGAACAACGCCAAACCCGACAGTGTGGGCGGTCGGCGTCTGCCTTATGCGGCGCTGAATGCACACATCGATCAATACGCGGCCTATCCACTGCAAGTCGCCGATCTGGCGCGCATTGCCGGGCTGTCCAGTGCGCGATTGCACGCACGGTTCGTGGTGGAATGCGGGCAGACGCCGATGGACTACATTCGCAGTCGTCGGCTGCACATTGCCGTGAGCCTGTTGCGCGATTCGGCGTTGCCCATTGGCGAAATCGCCTGTCGGGTCGGTTACAGCTCGCAGAGTGCGTTCGCCGCGGCCGTGTTGCGCGAGTTCGGTGCCTCACCCGGTAAATTGCGCCGCGAGGCTGGCGACAAATGACGCGAGTCTGGCGACAGACATAATCGGCTCAGCACGATTCAATGTAGGAGCTGGCGAAGGCTGCGATCTTTTGACCTTGTTTTTGGAGATCAAGATCAAAAGATCGTCCGAACGCGGCCCGAGCCTTCGGCAGCTCCTACACATTTGTTCGTTTGTCGTTAAGGATTGCAATGACTCCCCGTACCGCCCTTGGCGCTCTGCATATCGGTGCACTGATGTTCGGCCTGACTGGCGTATTCGGCAAACTCGCCGCTGCCTCGCCGGCCATCATCGTGTTCGGCCGTGCCGCGTTTGCCGTCCTCGCCCTGACGTTTTTCGCACGGTTCGCCAGCAATACCCGTTGGCAGAAACTCGATGCAGTGGACCTGCGCCGCCTGCTGCTCAGCGGTTTGCTGCTGACCGGGCACTGGGTGAGTTTTTTCATCGCGGTGAAGGTGGCCGGGGTGGCGATCGCGACCCTGGGTTTTGCCAGTTTCCCGGCGTTTACCGTGGTCCTCGAAGGACTGATCTTCCGCGAGCGCATCCGCGCCAATGAAATCCTGCTGGTGGTGCTGGTCAGTATTGGACTGGTACTGGTCACGCCGGATTTCGATCTGGCCAGCGGCGCCACCACTGGCCTGTTGTGGGCGGTGGCTTCCGGCTTGCTGTTCGCCCTGCTGTCTCTGACCAACCGCGCCAGCTCCGGACGAACTCCGCCGGTGCAGGCTGCTCTGTGTCAGAACGTGGTGGTTGCGATCTGCCTGCTGCCGGTGGCGGCGCCGCAGTTGAGCGAAGTGCGCGCCATCGACTGGTTGTGGATCGGACTGCTCGGGGTGTTCTGCACCGGCGTCGCCCACAGCCTGTTCGTCGCCAGCCTGGCGGTGATCAAAGCCCGGACTGCGTCAGTGGTGTTTGCTCTGGAGCCGGTTTACGGCATCACTCTGGCTTGGCTGTTGTTTGACGAAAACCCGACCCTGCGCATGTTGATCGGCGGTGCACTGATTATCGTGGCTATCGTGGTCTCGAGCCGGTTGTCCGGCAGTTCAAGCAAGAACGCCGTGGCGGCAGAAGCCGCGTCTCACTGAGTGCGGTCGTTGTGGCCCAGGTCGCGGTCCGGATCGATCTGATCGCGGACTCGCTGCTTGAGCACCTTGGCCTCGGGAAAACCACCATCGGCCTTGCGCTCCCAAAGCTGCACATCGTCACAGAAAATGTGAAAAACCCCACCGGTGCCGGGCACCAGGGACACTTTGCCCAAGTCATCGCCGAAGGTGCTGAGCAGTTCCTGGGCCAGCCACGCGGCGCGCAACAGCCATTGGCATTGCGTGCAATAGGTGATGACGATTTCCGGTTTACATGCGGTCATGATTGGCAAAGTTCCTGAGCCTGAGGGGCAATAGCGGTAAAGTGCGCTTCAGCGTCGGTGTTAATGATGCGGACGAACAGGCGGTTTCACAGGAGCGAGGCCAGGTGTTATCGAATACCGGCCAACAGCGTCCGGGCCGTCTCCTTGAGCGGTTCATCGCCTTCCTTGAGTAGCTCGTTAAGCAACTCGATGGCGCTGTCCAGATCGCCGTCGTCGATGCAGGTCTGGGCCTGTTCAAGTTTACCCGCACTGCTAGGCCCCGCCGGTTCAAGATCCATCAATTCAGCACTGAGCGGCTCAAGCTCCAGCGGCTGGCCGGGATCGCTGAACTCGTTGAGAAAGGCCTCGTCCAGAGACTGAGCGTCAGGTTCGGCGATCCACTCAAGCTCGGGCTCGTCCAGCGTCGGCTCCTCGGGCATTTCGAAGACATCGGGCAACACATGCAGATTCGAAGTGAACCCGGAGTCGTCTACCTGCTCTGACTCATTCGACGGTTTAGCGCTGGATGATGAGTTTTCGAAGGGACTGATCAGGTCCCAATTCGAATCCATCGACAGGTCATCGAGGTTCAACTGGAACTCATCGCTCGGTGCCGCTTCAGGGATTGCAAGCGTGGGAGGAACCACTGCCACGGCAGCGACCACCGGTGCGGCGCTGATCAGTTTCGGATGGCGGGCGCGGATGTCCTGAAGTTGCTGTGCATCGAACCCGGCGTCTCGCAGGCTACTTTCTTGCGCATCATAAGCTTGGACGTCGCCCTGTTTACCGAGGACTTCCAACAACTGCACAGCCAGATCGGTGCGCTGAGGTTCCCTGACCAATGCATCTCGCAACAAACCGGCTGCCTCGGACAAACGGCCATACGCCAGATAGATACCCACCCCTTCCAGCACGTCGCCTGCGGGAATCTCTTCGGCCGCTCCGGCTAGCGGTTGCGGCCGGGGCGCCGGACTGGCCGGTTCTGTTGCGCGGCTGAGCACCGATTCATGACGCGACGGCAGCACGGGTAACGGCTCGGGCTGGACCTGAGCCTGAACCTGCTGTCGTTGACGGCGAATGAATACACCAAGCAACGCCAACGCCACCACCGCCAGCAACCCGATGATCAGTAGCCACGGAGTCGGTTCAGACTCCTCTACGACAACGGAAACCGGTGCCGTCACCTGGGGAGCGACCGGCTCTACCGATGCCTGTTTGACTTCCGCCAATTGGGTTTGCAGCTCGATCACCTGCTTTTTCTGGCCGGCGATCTGCTCGTCCTGAGCCTGAAGCTTCGCATTGAGTTCATCGATGGTCTTTTGCAACTGTTGGTTCTGCAGCACGCTCGCGGCCAGTTGTTCGGCAACAGCATCATTCGCGGGCGCAGCAGCTGGTTTTTCGACATCAGGCTTGGGCGTCGCCGCCTTCGCAGCAGGTGGCGGTGCAACAGCCGGTTCGACGGACGGGAACGCGGAAGACTGAGGGCGCGGCGCGGGGTCGTCGTTGACGGGAACAATGCCCGGCGAACCCGGCGGATCGATCAGCACTGTGTACTCGCGCAGCAAACGCCCGTTGGGCTGATTGAGCTGAACCAGAAAATTCAGGAAGGGCTCCTTGACCGGTTTGCTGGAAGTTACCCGGATCAAGCTGCGGTTGCCCCGCAGGATCGGAGTGAACTTCAGGTCGTTGAGGAAGAACACCCGTTCGACGCCAGCGCGACTGAATTCGTCCGCCGTCGCCAGGCTGACCGATAGCTCGCCCTCTTCCAGACCACCGGCGTCCACCAGGGCGATGTCGGCATTGAACGGCTGATTCAACGCCGAATGCTGGGTGATCTCGCCCAACCCCAGCGCAGGGGCCAATGCCGAGTAAGTGACGGCACCACCGACCAGCAGCAGCCTGGTGCAACACCGCAATACAACGTGCCAACTCTCGAGCATGAGCATCCCTTAGATAACCAGAACCAACCTGTACGTATTCGCACATCCGGTACGAACACGATATTGCCTAGTAGTTCTTTATAGTCTGCCCAACGGGGTATCTCAAAAGTCCGGCGCGTGGTTGTGCCTCAAGATTTTTCCAGGTTGGCCAGGATGTGCCCGTGGACTCGCATGCAGACCTTCAAATCCGCCTCATCGACGCCTTCGAACAGTTCGTGGCGCAATTGAGTGGCAATGGTTTCAATTTGTTCGATCAAGGGCCGGGCCGGGGCACAGAGGACGATTTTTTTCGCCCGACGGTCTTCCAGCACGGATTGGCGCTGCACCAGCCCCTGACTTTCCAGGCTGTCAAGCAATCGAGCCAGGGTAGGCCCTTCGACGCCGACGCTTTGCGCCAGTTCTCGCTGGGTGGGGGCATCATCGAAACGCGCCAGATGTAGCAACACCAGCCAGCGCGCCTGGGACAGACCCAGGCCAGCCAGTCGGCGGTCCAGTTCGGCACGCCAGCCCCGAGACATCTGGGCCAGTTGCATGCCAAAGCGGTGTTGATCGGTTAACGGCATAAAACACTCATGGTTAGACTGAAAATAGAGAAAAACTAATTATTAGTCAGCTAAGCATGACCTTTGGCTATAGGCAAGGCTTGCTCTGTACTGAATCGTTACATCTGTGCCGCAGGTCATTCAGACTTCGAATTCCGACTGCAGGGCGGCACGAACGCAATACAAAACACCTTCCGGAACTCTCCCTGCGAACAGCGCGGCAATCTCCGACACGGGCGGCAGTTCGCCTTCACCGTCGAGGAAAGCGTCCTGGACTTCACCCATCAACTCTTCCGGCAGATCCAGCGCCTGTTCCAGCGACAACTGCTGCTTGCCGATCGCCTCGGCGAGCATCGCGTAGACGTTCTTTTCCGAGCATTGCAGCTGACCGGCGATCTGCAACGGTGTCATGCCGGCCCGAGCCAGTGTGATCAGCTCGTGGCGCACATCGGCCACCACTTTCGGCGCCTCGACCTGACCGCCGAGCACTTCGAGGAAGGCCTCGCCGTAACGCTCCAGTTTGCGCGCACCAACGCCGCTGACCGTGGCCATTTCTGCCAGCGAGGTCGGCTGGCTGCGGAGCATTTCCAGCAGGGTCGAGTCGGGGAAGATGACGTACGGCGGCACGCCATGCTCTTCGGCCAGTTTGCGACGCAGGGCACGCAAGGCTTCCCACTGTTCGCGTTCTTCGCCGCGAACCAGTTGGCTGGCCTGGCTCTTGCTGCTTTTGGCGGTGGTTTGCGGCTTGAGGTCGCGGCGCAGTTCCAGGGTCACTTCGCCCTTGAGCAACGGCCGACAGGTGTCACTCAGGCGCAGCCCGCCGTAGCCTTCGAGGTCGATGTCGGCCAGACCACGGGCAACAAGCTGGCGGAACAAGGAGCGCCATTCGCTTTCCCCCATCGCTTTGCCTACACCGTATACCGACAAATGCTGATGACCGAAGCTGCGGACCTTTTCGTTGTCCTTGCCTAGCAATACGTCGACCAGATGACCGACGCCATAACGCTGACCGGTGCGGTAAATCGCCGACAGCGCCTGACGGGCCGGCTCGGTGGCATCCCAGGTCTGTACGCCGTCGACGCAGTTGTCGCAATGGCCGCAGGGCTCGGGCATGTCTTCGTCGAAGTACGCGAGCAGGGTCTGTCGGCGGCAGCGGGTTTCTTCGCAAAGCGAGAGCATGGCGTCGAGCTTGTGCTGCTCCAGACGCTTGTGGCGCTCGTCGCCTTCGGAGTTTTGCAGCATCTGCTTGAGCATCACCACGTCTTGCAGGCCGTACGCCATCCAGGCATCCGCCGGCAGGCCATCACGACCGCCGCGACCGGTTTCCTGGTAGTAGGCCTCAAGGGACTTCGGCAAATCGAGGTGCGCGACAAAACGTACGTTAGGCTTGTCGATGCCCATGCCGAACGCCACGGTGGCGACCATGATCAACCCTTCTTCGTTGAGGAAGCGCTTCTGGTGATGGCCCCGCGTGTCGTTGGGCAGACCGGCGTGGTACGGCAGCGCCGGGAAACCCTGCTCGCTGAGGAACACCGCTACCTCATCAACCTTTTTGCGCGACAGGCAGTAAACGATACCCGCATCGCTGCGCCGCTCGGCGAGGAACGCCAGCAACTGCTTGCGCGGCTGTTCCTTGGGCACGATGCGATAAAAAATGTTGGGGCGGTCGAAACTCGAGAGGAAGCGCTCGGCATCCTGCAAATGCAGGCGATCGACGATTTCTTCGCGGGTGCGCTTGTCGGCCGTCGCGGTCAGGGCAATACGCGGGACGCTGGGGAACAATTCCGCCAACTGGCCCAACTGCAGGTATTCCCGACGGAAGTCATGACCCCATTGGGACACGCAATGCGCTTCGTCGATGGCGAACAGGGCGATTTCAAGGCTTTGCAAGAACGCCAGCATGCGCGGCTGAACCAGGCGCTCGGGCGCCAGGTAGAGCATTTTCACCTCGCCGCGCTTGATCCGCGCCGCCAGATCACGCTGTTGCTCAGCGCTCAGCGTGGAGTTCAACGCCGCCGCAGCGACGCCCAGCTCTTCGAGGGTGGCGACCTGATCGTCCATCAGCGCGATCAGCGGCGATACCACCACCGCCAAGCCTTCGCGCAGCAGTGCCGGCACCTGGAAGCACAAGGATTTGCCGCCACCGGTAGGCATCAGCACCAGGGCGTCGCCGCCACTGGCCACGCGCTCAATGATTGCACCCTGACGGCCACGGAAACTGTCGTAGCCGAAGATGTCCTTGAGGACGCGTTGAGCCTGTTCGAGCATAAAAACTCCAAAAATCACCGAAACATCCCTGCAAGGCTGGTTCAGAATCATGAAAGCTGCACCGACAAATCGTAAGTGCGCATTGCATGACGCTGCACATTTCAGCCGTGACGCCAGCAGGGCATCACAAAACGCGCGAGTATACCCGACGCCTGTCCGGCAAAGGGCGCCGCTGAGAAGACACATGAAAGCCAACTTGTGGGAGCGAGCCTGCTCGCGACAGCGGTGGGCCAGTCAATATTGTTATTGAATGTTATGTCGTTATCGCGAGCAGGCTCGCTCCCACAGGGAATGCAGTGTCCCGCATGCCTGCATAGGGGCAAATATGCCGAGCGGCTGGCCTGAGCGCTCAAGAAGGCCTAGAATTCCCGCATCGTATATTCCCCAAGGTAGCCCTTTAATGTCCTTCGCTGAGCAACTAACCCGCCTGCAAGTCTTCCTCGACGCCGACGAGCTGCATGACGAGGCGCTGGACTACGTGGCCGCCCACGGCTACCTCACCGCGCTGTCGATCTGTTCCGAAAGCGTTCCCGACCGTGAATGGATCGACGCACTCTTCGCCGAAGAGCCGCATTACGCCGACGACACCGAGCGTGAAGCGATCGAATCCACCCTGCTGTTGCTCAAGGCGCACATCGCCCGCCAACTGGCGTCCGACGAAGAGTTCGAGCTGCCGTGTGACCTGGACTTGGGCGAAGAGCCGGATGACTCCGACCTGCGCGGCTGGTGCATCGGTTTCATGGAAGGCGTATTCCTGCGCGAAGCCGCCTGGTTCGAAACCGCCGAAGACGAAGTCAGCGAAATGCTGCTGCCGATCATGGTCGGTTCCGGTCTGTTCGACGAACAGCCAGAGTTCGAAGACATCGCCAAAGACGCCAACCTGATGGACGACATGATCGTGCAGATCCCGGAAGCCCTGACCGCGCTGTACCTGCTGTGCCAGGCGCCAGACGAAAAACCGGCGATTCTCAAGCCACGTCACCACTAAGGTTTTGCCTATGGACAACCCCATAGGCAACCGCCCCCTGATGTTGCGCTACGTCCTGCTGGCCATCGGCTGGCTGAGCGTAGCGCTGGGGGTGATCGGGATTTTCCTGCCGGTGCTGCCCACCACACCGTTCCTGTTGCTGGCGGCCGCCTGTTTCGCCCGCAGCTCGCCGCGTTTCTATCAGTGGCTGGTTGAACATCCACGGCTGGGGCCGTGGGTTCGCGACTACCTGAGCGGCAATGGCATTCCGCTCAAGGGCAAGGTCTACGCCATCGGATTGATGTGGGCGAGCATCCTGCTTTCCTGCTATCTGGTGCCCCTGCCGTGGGCGCGCGGGTTCATGCTGACCAGTGCAGTGCTGGTGACGGTTTATATCCTCAAGCAGAAAACCCTGCACAAATCTTGAGATTGATCGTTCCCACGGTCCCCGTGGGAACGATCATCGACTCTGCGTCTTTCGTCCGACGACCTGCCCTTCCTCGCTGAAAACACCGCCTAGACTTCAGACATCTGCACCCGAGCAGCCAGACATGTCCCGCAGTCCGCGTAGTCCAGGATGGTCAACGCTCCGACTTCGGTTCGGCGGATGGCTGCTGCTGACGAGTTTTCTGCTGGCAGGGTTGGGCAGCGTATGGGCCGACTGGGACTTTGCGCAGATTCTGCAAACGGCCGAAAAACGCTACGCCCCCCTTGGCCTGGCCCGGGGACGGATCGAGGCCTGGAGTCAAATGCTGCAAAGCGAACGCAACCAGCCTGAGCGCGAACAACTGAACGCGGTCAATCGCTTCTTCAATCAACAACTGAGCTTTCAGGACGACACGCGTATCTGGCGTCAGACCGATTACTGGGCCACGCCCGTCGAATCCTTGATCAAGGGCGCCGCCGACTGCGAGGACTACGCCCTGGCGAAATATTTCAGCCTGCGTCACCTAGGCATTCCCAGCGAGAAACTGCGCATCACCTACGTCAAGGCCCTGACTCAGAACCAGGCGCACATGGTGTTGACCTTCTACAGCAGCCCCACGGCCGACCCGCTGGTGCTGGACAATCTGACCGGGGAGATCCGCCCCGCGTCCCAACGCAAAGACCTGTTGCCGGTGTACGCCTTTAACGCCGAAGGCCTGTACTTGCCGGGAGCCCATGGTGGCAAACGCAGCAGCGACTCGAAAAAACTGTCGCGCTGGCAAGACGTGTTGAAAAAAATGCAATTTGAAGGGTTCGCCGTGGGCGAAGGCTAGCCGCTACTGCAAGGAGCGTTTATGTCACTGCGTAAACAGTTGTTTCTCGCCATTTGCCTGTTCTTGCTGGTGGCCTTCGGCGGCAGTTTTTTTGTCAGCCTGGAAAGCTCTCGCGAACAGACGCTCAGCCAGTTGCGCTCCCACGCCCAGGACGCCGCCACGGCGCTGGGCTTGTCATTGACTGCACAGATCGATGACCCGGCGATGATCGAGTTGATGGTCAGCTCGATTTTCGACAGTGGTTATTTCAGCAGCATCCGGGTCGTCAATATTGTGGATGAACAAGTGTTGGTGGAACGCAGCGCACCGCCGCAAATCGAGGGTGTTCCCGGCTGGTTCGTCAGTCTGGTTGACCTGCGTCCACAGGGTGGCGATGCGCTGATCATGCGTGGCTGGGAGCAAGCGGCTCGGGTCGAAGTGCTGAGCAATCCGCAATTCGCCTTGGCCAAACTCTGGGACAGTACCCTCGGCAGCCTGATCTGGTTGCTGATTTGCGGGTTACTTAGCGCGGTATTTGGTGGCTGGCTGTTGCGCCGGCAATTGCGCCCGCTCGACAACATGGTCAAACAGGCTGAAGCCATCAGCAAACGCGAGTTTCGCAGTTTGCCGAAACTGCCGCGCACACCGGAACTCAAACGCGTGGTGCTGGCCATGAACCAAATGGTCGAGAAGCTCAAAGCGTTGTTCGCCGAAGAAGCCGCGCGCAGCGAAAAACTGCGCTCCGAATCTTATCAGGACAACCTCACGGGCCTGGCCAACCGGCGTTTGCTGGATGAACAACTGGCCGACCAATTACTGGTTTCCGAGCAAAGCCGCGACGGCCATTTGCTCATGCTGCGGATCAATGACCTGATCGGCCTCAACCAACGTCTGGGCGGTCAGCGCACCGATGCCCTGATTGGCGCCGTCGGCGAATTGCTCAAACGCCTGACGCTGCCACCAGAACGTCGAACCTGGCTCGCGGCGCGCAATCGCGGTGGCGAATTCAGCTTGCTGACCCCGGGCCTGGACAGCAAGGATGCTGCACGCCTGGCTTCCGAAATCAGCGCCACCCTGGAAAACCTGCGCCTGACCGGTGCCAGCGACTGCATGCCCGTGGCACATCTGGGCGTGGTCGCCTATCACCCCGGCGAACCGGCGAACGACGTGCTGCTGCGCCTCGATCAAGCGCTGACCCAGGCCCGGCAACACCCCGAGCGGCCGTGGATACACATGACCCATTCCGATACCGCGCCGAACCAGTCCCAACACGATTGGCGCAGCTGGATCGACGACGCGCTGACCGAGGGCAAGATGCAGCTGTATTTTCAACCGGTGGTGCAGTGCGCCGATACCAGCCAGGTGTTGCATCACAAAGTCCTCGCGCGCCTGCTCGACCCGCAAGGCGACGCGATCGCCGCCGGACATTTCCTGCCGTGGATCGAGCGCCTTGGCTGGTCGGCACGATTCGATCTGGTGATGCTCGAAACCACTCTCGAATATCTGGCCGCCAACCGTTGGCCACTCGCGTTGAGCCTCTCCGGCAGCACCCTGCGCGATCAAGCGCAGCTGCAACAAATTCTCGATCTGCTGGAATCACTGCCGGAACTCGCGCCACTGCTGACCCTGGAAATCGACGAACGCCAACTGCCGCCCCCCGAAGAACTGCAACGTCTGAGCCACAGTCTGCTCAACACCGGTTATCGCATCGGGCTGCAGCACTTCGGCGGTAGCTTCAACCAGATCGGTAACCTGACGCAGTTGGGGCTGGCTTACCTGAAAATCGACGGAGCCTATATTCGGGGCATCGATGAACAGACTGACAAACGCCTGTTCATCGAGGCGATTTTCCGGGCAACCAACAGCATTGATTTGCCGTTGATTGCCGAGATGGTGGAAACGCAGGGGGAACTGGAAGCGATTCGGGAGCTGGGGTTGTTTGGGGTGATGGGAAGACTGATTGGGCCACCGGAGCCGATGTGAGTCGCAAGGCCCGCATGATCAGATACACCGCGTCATCGTTCATCGCGAGCAAGCTCGCCCCCAAAGGTGTTCAGTGCCAGCGCCTCAGGGCCGGCGATCCTCGACCCGAGCCTGACTCTTGCTCCAATCGGTCAGCAGGCTGTAAGCCACGGCCAACAACGTCGGGCCGATGAACAGACCGATAAACCCGAACGCAATCAACCCGCCAAACACCCCAAGCAGCACAATCACCAACGGCAAATTCCCGCCCCGACTGATCAGGTACGGCTTAAGTACGTTGTCGACTCCGCTGATGATGAACGTACCCCAGATCCCGAGGAACACCGCCATCCCGTACTCACCCTTCCAGGCCAACCACGCCGTGGCCGGAATCCACACCAACGGCGGCCCCATCGGAATCAGACTTAGCAAAAACGTCACAATCCCCAGCACCAGCGCCCCAGGCACGCCGGCAATCAGGAAACCGATCAACGCCAGCACGGCCTGAGCCGCCGCCGTACCGATCACCCCATTGACCACCCGCTGCACCGTGCCCGCCACCAGGTCTATGTAATACCCGGCGCGGTCGCCAATCAGCCGTTCCAGCAACCCATGGACAAACACCGCCAACCGCGGACCGTCCCGGTAGAAAAAGAACACAAAGACAATACTCAACGTCAGCTCGAGGATGCCACCGCCAATCTGTGCACTGCGCGCCAGCAACCAGTTACCGACCTGCCCCAGATAAGGCTTGATCGCCAGCATCATCGCTGCGCCTTGCTGATCGATGCTGTTCCAGATACCCACCAACCGCTCGCCGACCAAGGGAATACTGCCCAGCCAGGTCGGTGCTTCAGGCAGACCGTCGACTTGCACATCCTTGATGAACACCGTGGCATCGCGTACATGATCCGCCAGGTTGAAGCCCAGCCACACTAGCGGTGCTGCCACCAACAACATCCAGCCCAACGTCAGTAACAGCGCCGCCAGGGATTCACGGCCATTGAGCCAACGGGTCAACAAACGCATCAGCGGCCAACTGGCAAACGCCAGCACCGCCCCCCAGAACAGCGCCGACCAGAACGGCGCCATTACCCAGAAGCTCGCGCCAAACAGCACCAGGAGCAGAATCTGCACCAACAGCCGATCGTTATTGGGCATGTATGATCCCGAAAAAAGTCAGACGAAAAAGTCAGTCAACGAAGAGTAGGCGAATGCGCAGAACACGTTCGCCCAATGAAGCTTACCGCAACAGCTCGAAGTGCAGGCCAGAGCCTTCGACGTTGCCGGTTTCCATCCGTGCCGACCGTACGCCTTGGCCGATCAGCGCCTGGCGCCAGGCTTCAGCATTGGGCCCCGAAACATTGACGCGCAATGTGGTGTCCAGGTTCAGGCCTCGGGAAATCAAACGCAGCCAGGTGTCGTCAGGGTCACCGTCGAGTTTGGGAAAATCAAGTTCACCGGTGCTCTTGAGCTGCCGCAGCAAGGTCGCGGAAGTTGGCAGCAAATCACCCAGCGGCGCCGTGGCATCGAACTGTTCGACGTGCAGATAAGCCCTGCGATTACCGCGCGTGATGCTGTAAAGCGCCACGAGCGTATTGTCTTGAGGGGCCGCCAGACGCAACAGCAAATAAGCCTGCTGATTATCGGCGCCATACAATTTGGCATTACCGAAGACTTCATTGGCCCACAGGCTGCTTTCGCCACAATCCCGGGCCTGGCACCAGAACAACAACTCGGCGCCCTGCTTTTGCAAGGCTTCGCGAGCGTTGGTGAAGGCATCGGTAGAGGAATGCTCCGGTGGTAATTCGTAGGTCACCGAGGTGGTTTGACCCCGGGCGGTGACTTGGCCGTCAAAGCGCAACTGACCACTGATCTTGCGGATAGAACCCAGCGGGTAGATCCGCTCAAGCTCGACAGCCGGGCGATAGTCGACGATCTGCGCATCGGCCATACGCGGCACGATCGGCAGGTCCTGACTGCCAGGGATATCAGCGGCAAATAAAAGAGGACTGAAACAACACAGCGCCAGCAGAGTGAGTGAACGCATGGAGAGACTCATCGAATCAGCATGGCCTGGGCACCCTTGATGACACTGTCGTCATCGATGCGCTCGGGCACCAGTAAACCGCGTTGGATCGCAGGGCGCGCCTCCATGGTCGCCATCCAGCGCTGCAGGGCTGACAAGCCATCCACCGCGACACCGGACCATTCATGGCCACGAACCCACGGAAAAGTGGCAATGTCGGCAATGCTGTATTCGCCCGCCAGAAACTCTACGGCTTGCAGACGCGTGTCG
This sequence comes from Pseudomonas farris, assembly GCF_019145235.1. GTDB lineage: Bacteria > Pseudomonadota > Gammaproteobacteria > Pseudomonadales > Pseudomonadaceae > Aquipseudomonas > Aquipseudomonas farris. Next base: position 87,111 of record NZ_JAHSTV010000014.1, read on the forward strand.
AGCACTTCATACAAGCGCCGGGTTTCATGTTGATAACGGTCGATGGCGCCTTGGAGTTTTTCCGGGAAGTAACGGAAAAACACGTTGGCCTGGCCCTGCATCGGCCCGATCCCACCCATCTGGAACATCAACCACTGCAACACCACCGAGCGCCCCTTGGGGTCCTGGGGCAGCAGTTTGCCGGTCATCTCGGCGAGGTAAATCAGGATCGCGCCGGACTCGAACACGGCGAAATCGCCATTGGCACGGTCGACAATCGCCGGAATCCGGCCATTGGGATTGATCTTGAGGAAGTCCGGGGACTTCTGTTCCTTTTTGTCGAAACTCAAGGCATGCACCGTATAGGGCAGGCCGAGTTCCTCGAGCACGATAGAGACCTTGTGGCCATTCGGGGTCGCAGCGGTGTACAGATCTATCATGGTTGTCTCCCATTTCAACCCGCCCAGCCTCGACAGTTGCCGGGCGCAAGTCAAGGAACGGCGAAGAACCGATTGAAACAGTCTGCGACAAGGTCGGCACCGGGTTCGTCATTCAGGTGCAAATGATGGCCGCCAGGCAACTGTTCACGGCTAAAGGGTAGACGTTCCAGCAACTCGGGATGTTTGGCGAGCATGCCGTCAGCCGCGACCACCAGATGTGCAGGACAACTGACACGCTGGACGAAGGCCATCGCCTGTTCAGTGGTCAGACGTAGCGGCGATGGAAGGGTCAGGCGGTTGTCGGTGCGCCAGGTATAACCGCCCGGCACCGGCATCAAGCCACGCTGGGCCAGCAGTTCGGCGGCTTCGCGACTGACCGCCACCAAGCCTTTCATTCGTGCTTCGATGGCGCGATCGAGGGTGTTGTAGACCGGTTTGCGTTTGTCCCGCAGATCCAGCTGCGCTTGCAGGGCCATGCCCATGCGCTCGGCAGCGTTTTCGCCTTTGTCTGTAGGAGGAATGATGCCGTCGATCAAGGCCAGATGAGTCACCCGCTCCGGCAACGACCCGGCCAGCACCAGCGAGACGATCGCCCCCAGGGAATGCCCCAGCAGTGCAAAACGTTTCCACCCCAACTGCTCGGCCACTTGCAGCACATCGTGGGCGTAGTCCCACAGCGCGTAACCGGCGCCATTCGGCCGATGCCCCGAGTGACCATGCCCGGCCATATCCAGCGCGATGATGCGCAAACCCTTGAGCTTCGGTGCCAACCTCGCAAAGCTGTTGGCGTTGTCCAGCCAGCCGTGCAAGGCGATCACCGGCAAGCCGTCCTCGGGCCCGAACAAGTGCGCCGCCAACTCGATATGCGGCAGGCTCAGGCGAACTTCTTCGACGACGCTGTTCATGCGCAATCCTGTTGGCTGCGACCGTCCCAGCGACTGAACAGATTCTTCAGCAGCGTGGCCGTGTTTTGTGGACGTTCGAGGGGAAACATGTGCCCGCCGGGCATGGTCAAGGATTCGCCCAAGGGCATGCGCCCGACGGAACGGGCGTGATGGCGCATCACCACACGGCTTTTGTGCCCGCGAACCACCGCCAGCGGCACTTTCAACTGCCGTGCCCGACCGGGGCTGGTGTGGGGCACGCCACGGTAGATGCTGATTTCCGTGGCCGGGTCGAAACGCAGGCGCAACTTGCCACCGACATTGTGCAAACCATGTTGAAGATAAGCCTCGAAGCATTCCGGATCGAAGCCACGAAACAGGGTTTTACCGGCGAAATACAGGCGGGCTGAGTCCAGATCGGCAAACTCTTCCCGTCGTCCCAACGTACGGCCGGCGGGGGTCAGCCGATCGATGAAACCGAAGCGCTTGGCGGCCCGGATCACCCATTGATCGGCGCGGGTCAGCACCGGCGAATCGAGCATTACCACGCCGCGATACAGCTCAGGGCAACGCAAGGCGGCGTGCAGGTGCAGCACGCCGCCAAAGGAGTGACCGACGCCCCAGACCGGTTCCGGTTGCTGCTTGAGGTGATGAAGCAGCTCATCCACCAGATTGTTCCAGTTGTCGTCCGCCGGAAAGCGCGGGTCGTGGGCGTGCTGCTCCAGATGCGTCACCTGATACTCGGGCGCCAGCGCCACGAACAACTTGCCGTAGGTCCCCGAAGGAAAGCCATTGGCGTGGGCGAAAAATATCTGTTGCGACATACCTGCAAATCCATGAGCGAGAACGGGGGTTGATTGTCCGTAAGACCATGTCCTACAGCAATGACCATAACTGCCAGGAATGGTGGTAGGAGATGTCGCCGCCAAAATTAAAAGATCAAAAGATCGCAGCCTTCGGCAGCTCCTACCGAAGCCTGCGATCTTTTGATCTTGCTGCTTCAACGCGCCGGCGGATTCTCCCCCACCGGCACCACCGCCATGGTCAACCGCGACACACAACTGGCCTTGCCCTCGTCGCTGCTCAAACGGATATCCCAGACATGGGTCGTGCGGCCAATGTGAATCGCCTTGGCCACCGCCGTCACTCGCCCACTGCGCAGGCCGCGCAAATGATTGGCGTTGATTTCCAGGCCCACGCAATAAAACTTGCTGGCGTCGATGCACAGGTAACTGGCCATCGAGCCAACGGTTTCGGCCAGCACCACGGAGGCGCCGCCGTGCAACAAACCATAGGGCTGGTGCGTGCGATGGTCGATGACCATGCTTGCGGTCAGGGACTCGTCATCGAAGGCTTCGAAGCGAATATCCAGCACTTCGCCGATGGTGTTTTTCTGGATTGCGTTCAACTGCTCGACGTTGGGAGTGGTGCGCCACAGACTCATCGTTACGTTCCTTTGTTGGAGTTGTTCGTGGCTCAATCCTGCCACAGCACCGCCTCGCTGCGCTCGCTCCATTCTGCAAACCGAGCACCGTAAGCCGCTTCGATCATGTTGCGCTTGATCTTCAGGGTCGGTGTCAGGAAGCCGTTTTCCACCGCCCAACTGTCCTTGACCACTACCAACCGGCGCAAGCGCTCATGCCTGTCGAGAACGCCGTTGACCTCCTCCAGCAGTTTTTCCAGACTCGAATGCAAACCCGCCCGAGCCGACCCCTTCGCGTCCTGCTGACCGACCGCCGACAGCACGCACAACCCCAGTGGTGCGCTCAGCCCATCGCCAACCACGCACACTTGTTCGATCCGCGCATGCACCGCCAGGCGATTTTCAATCGGTGCCGGGGCAACGTATTTGCCTTTGCTGGTTTTGAAGATTTCCTTCAGGCGCCCGGTCAGGCGCAGGTTGCCTTCGGCGTCTTCCTCGCCCTTGTCACCGGTGCGCAGGAAACCGTCTTCGGTGATGGCTTCGGCAGTTTTCTCAGGTTCCTTGAAATAGCCGAGCATGGTCGCGCCGCTGCGCACCAATACTTCACCAGACGGCTCGATGCGCACTTCGACTTCCGGGCATGGCTTACCGATCCAGCCGGGTTTGTTCTGACCCGGCAGGCCGATGTGGGAATAACCGCAACTTTCGGTCATGCCATACACCTCCAGCACATCCAACCCCAGTTTTTGGTACCAGCGCAGCAAGGTCTGCGGCACGGGCGCAGCACCGGACAAGGCGATGCGCAAGGCGTCCAGCCCCAGCCCGGCGAGGACTTTGTGCCCTACCCGTTTGCCGATGAAGGGCAAGCCGAGCAGAAAGTCGAGGCGTTTAGCCGGGATCTTGCTGTAAACGCCCATCTGGAATTTGGTCCAGATCCGCGGCACACCGAATAGCGCGGTGGGCCGGGCACGTTTTAAATCAGTGAGAAAAGTGTCGAGGCTCTCGGCAAAAAATACTGTTTGCCCGGTGTAGATCGACGCCAACTCGACGAACATCCGCTCGGCGACGTGGCACAGCGGCAGGTAGGACAGCAGGCGATCCGACTCATTCAGGCCGAATAACTGCGTGCCGCGGGTGGTGGCAAATCCCAAGGTGCCGAAACTGTGCATCACGCCTTTGGGTTGGCCCGTGGTGCCGGAGGTGTAGATGATGGTCGCCAGTTGATCGGCGAAGGGTTTGGGGTCGTCCTGAATCGGCGAACTGCGCTGCAGATCGGCCCAGCTGAAATCGAAAGTGCCGGCCGGACACAGCGGCAGGCTGATGGTCGGCAGGTCGGGGTTGACCCCAGTGGACATGCCCGGCCAGTCATCCAGCTTGCCAATGAACACCAGCGCGGCTTCGGAGTGATTGAGTACCTGAGCCACGGAATCGGCGGTCAGATTGGGATATAGCGGCACCGAGACATGCCCGGCCATCCAGATCGCCAGGTCGGCGATGATCCAGTGGGCGCAATTTTTCGAGATCAGCGCGATATGGCTGCCTTGTGGCAATTCGCGAGCCCGTAGCCAGTGGGCGGCACAGCGCGCCTGATGGCCGACGTCGGCCCAGGTCAGCGTTTCGACCTGGCCGCCCCCCATTGGCTGGACCAGAAAGCGCTGGCGGGGATGACGGGCTTCACGCTCGTAGAAGGCGTCCAATGGCAAACGGGAAGCAGCAGACATGCGACTTGCTCCTTTATTTTTTGTCTGGAGCAAGCGTAGTCAACCAAGCAAGTGCTTGGTTGACTATTTCACACAAAAAAATCAGGAGCGACACTTAACCTGTGGGAGCGAGCTTGCTCGCGAAGAGGGCGTATCAGTCGACACCATTGTTGCCTGACACACCGCCTTCGCGAGCAAGCCCGCTCCCACATTAGCCCGGGTTCGTCGGGAACTATGGGTGCTTGATGCCGTTGAGCTTCATCGACCCGATCAGCAGTTCATTGTTCTCCAGCTCGGCCAGCCCGGCGGTGCTGACTTTTTCCGGTGGATAGCCAGCGCCGTGCTGCAGATAGCTCAGCAGGTTGCCCACCAGCGGATTGTGACTGACCAGCAGGACATCACTCACCGATACAAGCTGCTCCGCCACTTTGTCCGGATCAGTATCCGGGGTCAGCCAGTCGACCGTGCGAATCTCGGGCACGAAACCCAGCGCCGTACGCACAATTTCTGCCGTCTCCTGCGCTCGCAGAAGAGGGCTGGAATAAATGGCGGTGAGCGGCTTTCCGATCAATTGGGCGGCAGTGCGCAACACCTCTTCACGCCCCTTGACGGTCAATGCCCGCTCGGAGTCCGGACGAGTGCCGTGAGGTTCGGCTTCGCCATGACGCAATACCCAGAGTTTCATAGTTTTGGCTCCTCATCTCGGGCCGGATGCGGTGCTGGCGCCACAACGTGCGGAGCTTCACCTTCCGGTGTACGCGGCGTCGGCCAGTCGGCGAACGGCCAAGGCTTCTGGTCGCTGTGAAAGCTGCCGAAACGACCGATCTGCGCCAGAAACTGGCTCAGGCTGTCGCCGAAGTTCATCAGGCTGGCGCTCGGTGCGCCATAAATCAAACGATAGATCAGCTGCACCAATACCACCGCACCGAGGATCAATTGCGCCACTTGCCAGACCAGCACATAGACAATCATCCACAGCACCCGCAGCAGGATGGATTCGTACTTGGCTTCTACTTTCGGATCATTCATGTCTTGCTCCCTGCCCTGTAGATGGGGTGTTTAGTTGAAACCGCTGGTGGAGATAAAGTCGACGTCGGTTTTAGGCTCGGCACGCATCAGTAGACCGATGACCTGCTCCAGCGTGCGCCCTTCAAAGAGGATGGCATGCAATCCGGCGACCAGCGGCATATACACGCCCGCTTCCTGCGCCTTGGCCTTGAGCACCTTCAGGGTGTTCACGCCTTCGGCGACTTCACCAAGACGCGTCACCGCATCCTCAAGGCTCAAACCCTGACCGAGGGCAAACCCGACCTGATAGTTTCGGCTTTTCGGCGACGAGCACGTCACGATCAAGTCGCCCACGCCCGCCAGCCCAAGGAACGTCATCGGGTTGGCGCCTTGATTCACCGCGAAGCGGGTCATTTCCGCCAGCGCCCGGGTGATCAGCATGCTCTTGGTGTTTTCACCCATGCCCAGCGCCACCGCCATGCCGGCGATGATCGCGTAAACGTTTTTCAACGCCCCGCCCAATTCCACGCCAAAGCGGTCAGCGCTGGCGTACACACGAAAGGTCTTGCCATGCAGCGCTTCCTGAACCCGTTGGCAAAGTTCTTCGTCTTCACTGGCGACCACCGTGGCGGTCAGCGCGTGTTCGGCGATTTCACGAGCCAGATTCGGGCCAGACAGTACGCCGATGCGCGCTTGTGGGGCGATCTCTTCGAGAATCTCGCTCATCAGCTTGAAGGTGTGAGCCTCGATGCCTTTGGTCAGGCTCACCAGCAATTTGCCGCTCAAACGCTCGGCGTGAGGGACCAGGACCGAGCGCAGCGCGCTGGACGGCAGCGCGACGAAGCACAGGTCGCAGGCCTCCAGGGTGGCTTGCAGGTCCGTGACCGCTTCCACCGCCGGAAGAATCTTGATGCCTTTGAGGTAACGCGGGTTCTCGCGATTGACCCGAATGGCCTCGGCCTGTTCGGGGTCTCGCATCCACAGCCGGACCTGATGCCCATTCTCGGCCAGCAGATTAGCCACGGCGGTACCAAAACTTCCGCCTCCCAGGACCGCAATTGGGCGCTGTTCAGTCATATGCAATCCGTTAATCCATACCAGTGGCGATGCCGGCATTATACGGAGCGGCCCGGTCGCGGCCAGCCCCAGCATCAATTACCGACACTTGTAGGAAGAAGACCAAGAAAACCGAGGAAAATGCCCACAACGTGACTGGAAAAGTCTTTGCGCTCGGTTAACATGCGCGCCAACTAATCGCTATCAAGGCCGTGCCGTGTCTTTTGGCTTTTCCTGCCCTCGCTCGCCGATGGTACTGGCGCTGATCTTCAGCTCGCCATTGCTGGCCGACGATCTGTTTCTCGACAATGATCCGTTGCCGCAAGTGCTGACGGCGACGCGCCTGAAGCAGTCGCCTGCGGCCGTGCCGGGGAGCATGACGGTGATCGACAGCGAACTGATCAGTGCCAGCGGCGCGCGGGACATCAGCGAGTTGCTGCGGCTGGTGCCGGGAATGATGGTCGGTAATATCAGCGGCAATCAGGCGGCGGTGAACTACCACGGCACCAAGGCCAGCGAAGCGCGACGCATGCAAGTGTTGATCGACGGCCGCTCGGTGTACCGCGCAGGCCTGGCCACGGTGGACTGGAGTGATATTCCGGTGGCCATGGAAGACATCGAGCGCATCGAGGTTTTCCGTGGCCCGAACACCGTCAGCTACGGCGCCAACGCACTGATGGCGGTGGTCAATATCATCACCCGCAAACCGGCCGACAGCCACGGCACGCGGCTGAAAGTCACCCGTGGCCAGCGCGGTATCAACGATTTCTATGCCAGCCAGGGCATGGGCTGGGACAGCGGCGACTTGCGGCTGTCATTGTCCGGCCAACAAGACGACGGCTTCGACTCGGATCGCACCGGCGCCGATTACCGCGACAGTCGTCGCTTGAACCGCTTCAGCCTCGCCGTCAGCCAGATGCTCAATGAAAACCAGAGCATCGACTGGCAACTGAATGCCAAGGACGGGACTAACCAGCGGCCCTATACCTACCGTCCGGTGTTCTCAGGGATTACCGCCGCCGGGAACAATTCCGACGTCATCGCCAAGGACTATGCCGGCTCGCTGCGCTGGAACCTGGACATCAATCCCGATCACAGCCTTTATATTCAAGGCTCGGCGCAACACTGGGATCGCCAGCAGACCTGGCGTGCCTGCGATGCCGAGATCTCGTTCAGCCCGGAGCTGACCCAACTGTGGCAACTCAACCCGAACTACACCGAACGTCTGGCGCGCAACATGGACCGCTACACCGTTTCCGGCGCACCGGCAGGGACCGCGGCTGAGCGTGCGCTGGGCAATCAGGTACTGAGGCAATGGCAAGACGGCGCCCGGCAAACCCTCTGCGGCGACATTGACCAGAGCGCCCGGGAATCGCGCTACGACCTCGAACTGCAAGACACGCTCAGCCTGTCCGACAGTCTGCGGCTGGTCAGCGGCATGAACTATCGTTACGACCGGGCCAATTCCGAGACCTACTTCAATGGCACGCTCGACGACACCACCTGGCGGGCGTTCGGCCAACTCGAGTGGCGCGCCACCGAGCACTGGTTGCTGCAGGGCGGTGCGATGTACGAAGACACACAATTGACCGGTAACTCACTGACCCCACGGGTGGCGGTCAATTACCTGATCAACCCGCGCCACGGCTTGCGCGCGGTGTATTCGGAAGCCATCCGTTCACCGGACATGTTCGAGAACAACGTCAACTGGAGTTATCAGGTGACCAACCTGAAGCCCAGCGCCTACGGCCAGTCCAGCGCCCGTTATTTCGTCAAGACCCGTGGCCCGGGCGACCTCGAACAGGAACGCATGCGCTCCAGGGAGTTGGGCTACAACGGCTACTTCGCAGAGTGGGGGCTGGCGGTCGACGTGAAGCTGTTTTACGACGAAATCACCGGCATGATCAGCGAACCGTTGCGTAACAACCAATACATCGCCAGCAACTCGAACAGCTCGCGCTTCAGCGGAACTGAAACCCAGCTGGATTGGCGCGTCAGCAGCGCCGATCGTCTGCGCCTGACTTATGCCTACGTCGATGCCGAGGCCAGCAACCCGCTGGATGCACAACAGACCGCGCGCAACAGCGGCTCCGCTGGTTGGCTACGCAGTTGGGGCCAGGGCTGGAACAGTGCGCTTTTCTACTATGGTGCCGACGCCCTCAACGGTTATCGCTTCGAACGGGTCGACACCCGCATCGCCAAACGCATTGGTTTGGGCAAGGCCAATCTGGAACTGGCCGGGATCCTCCAGCAACGCCTCGACAATCAGCCCACCACCTTCGTCGACAACAACTACGACGATCGCCGGGTGCTCTACTTCAGCGCGGAGCTGGAGTTTTAAGATGCCGCATCGCCCGCCACCGAAGACGCCAACCCTTGGCTGCCTGCTGGCCGGGTTGTGCCTGGTGTTTACCGGGCTGCTATGCAATCTGCCGGCACGGGCCGCTGACATTCTGCTGACCGGTGCCGAGGACAGTCCCGGCATGCAGTCTTTCGTCCAGGCCCTCAGCGAGCTGCGCCCCACCGACAGCGTGCGCTTCCAGCCTGTCGCCAGCCTACCGGCGCCAGGCCAACTGCCCGTCGACACCCGCCTGATTCTGCTCGACTTGCCGAGCCTCGACTGGCGTCTGCAAGACGCTCAGGGCCCTGCAACGCTGGTTCTGCGCATCAGCCGTCTGCAAGCCCGCCAACGCTTGGGCAATGAAATGCCCACGCACCTCAGCCTGCTCTGGAGCGATCCTCCGCTGGATCGACAGTTGCGCCTGACCCGACTGCTCCTGCCTGAGGCTCGACGGGTCGGCGTGCTTTTCGACAGCCACAGCGAATTCTTGTTGAAGGAAGTGCGTCAGGCCGCCCTGCCCCTGGGCCTTGAAGTGGTCACCGAGCGTTGGGATAACACCAATGACAGCCGCCCCTTGCAGGCCCTGCTGAAAAACAGCGATGTGCTGCTGGGCCTGGACGACCCTGATCTGTACAACCCGAAAACCGTGAAAAACCTGCTGCTCAGCAGCTATGCGCGGCAACTGGCACTGATCGGCCCCAACGCAGCCTTTGTCAGGGCCGGCAGTCTGGCCAGTACTTACAGCGACCAGAACGATTGGCTGAAGATTCTCGACGAACTGCTCGACCGCCCTTCGAGCACCTGGCCGCGCGCGCTTTATCCGCAACACTTCAAGGTCTTAAGCAACCCGCAAGTGGCTCGTTCACTAAGTATTGAACCGATGAATGAAGCCTCTGTCGCAACACAGCTGGCCGAAGGAGAACGCCGCCCATGACCTTCCGTCGCGGTTGGGACATCAATACCCGCACCCAGATCATCAGCCTCGGCCCGGCCCTGCTGCTGACGTTGCTGCTGATCAGTTTTTTCACCTTCGTGCGAATCCAGGACCTGCGTCAGGAACTCAATCACACCGGTCAGCTGATCGCCAATCAACTGGCGCCGGCCACCGAATACGGGGTCATTTCGGGCAACAACGAGGTACTCGAAAGTTTGCTCAAGGCCACCCTGGCCACGCCCAACGTACGCTTTCTGGAAGTGCAGGACAGAGCCAACCGGATTCTGGTGTACGTCGAACAACCGTCGGAAGCCCACCACCGCTCGCATCAGGTCGAAGTGTTCCAGGCACCGGTGCGCCTGCAACGCATCGCGCTCAACAATGACTTTTTCCAGAACAGCCGCACCGTCGCCAGCGCGCCGGGCGAGGATTATCTGGGCCGGGTGATCGTCGGCCTGTCCAATGACGCCTTCAACCAGCGCCAACAGGAAATCCTCTTCAAGGCCGGGATCCTCGCCTTGTTCGCTCTGCTGTTTACATTTTTACTGGCTCGGCGCCTGGCCGGCAGCCTGTCGCAACCGATCCACGACATCGGCAACGCCGTCAAGGCGATTCAGAAAGGCGACTACAAAACGCCCCTGCCGATTGTCGACGACACTGAACTAGGCGCCCTGTCGCAGCACATCAATAACCTTGCCCAAGGCCTTGAGCAAGCCAGTCGCGAACAGCATCAGGCCATGGCGCAATTGATCCAGACCCGCGAGGAAGCGGAAAAGGCCAACAACGCCAAATCCGATTTCCTCGCGATGATGAGTCACGAATTACGCACGCCTATGAATGGCGTGCTGGGCATGCTGCAACTGCTGGAAACCACGGAGATGACTGAGGAGCAGATCGAGTACGCGGCGCTGGCCTCGGAGTCCACCGAACACCTGCTCAAAGTGATCAACGACATTCTCGATTTCTCGCGCATCGAGCGTTCGGAACTGGAGCTGGAGCACATTCCATTCAACCTCGCGGACCTGATCGGCAGTTGCGCCCAGTCGTTCCAGCACAGCGCGGTGCAACGCGGGCTAGAACTACAACTGCAGGTACCCGAGGACATGCGCGCCCTGCAGGTTCAGGGCGATCCGACGCGGATTCGGCAGATTCTGGTCAATCTGGTCGGCAACGCGCTGAAGTTCACCGAACGGGGCCGCGTCACGATCGAACCGCAGTGGCAGTCCCTGGATCACGAACTGCTGTGGTTCACCTGCACCGTGCGCGACACCGGGATCGGCATCCCGGCCGAAAGCCTGGAATTAATGTTCAATGCATTCCAGCAGGCCGACAGTTCTATTTCAAGACGTTACGGCGGCACTGGACTGGGCCTGCCGATTGCCCGCACTCTGGCTGAGCGGATGGGCGGCACCTTGCGCGCTCAGAGCGAAGAAGGCGTTGGCTCGGTGTTCACCCTGGAAATCCCTTTGGCTCTGTATAAGCAGCCACTGCCGGTGCTGACGCCACGAGGACATACCGGCAATGACCACGGCGAAGGTCGTGATGTGCTGCTGGTGGAGGACAACGCGGTCAATCGCACCGTTGTCGAAGCAATGTTGCGCAGTCTGGGCTTTACTGTGAGCGTCGTCACCGATGGTGCACAAGCGGTGCGTAGCGCCAAGAGCCGGAGTTTCGACGCGATTCTGATGGACTGCCGACTGCCGGTCATCGACGGCTACGAAGCCACCCGACAGATTCGCCAACTACCCGGCTGTGCTGACGTGCCGATCATCGCGCTGACGGCCAATGCCTTGCAGGGCGACCGTGAAGCCTGTTTATCGGCGGGAATGAACGATTACCTGGCCAAGCCCTTCAAACGCACGGATCTGCAGCAAATTCTGCAGCGTTGGGTGCAGTAGTGCAGGCCTTTCGGCTATCTGCGACTGGCGTGAAACACGAAAGTGCGGCAGTCTTAGGCACCCGAACAGGCCCGAAAAGGGGCTTGAATAATAATTTCAGTGCACAAGTGTACATTCATGTCCTTGGTGCTGTGACTTTCACCACAACGCAATAGTCTATGAGTAGGCTGCTGACTCGAGGCATGAACGCTTCGATCGGCCGGGAAGATTCGCCCCACCCTGCCGCATGGACTATTGAGGAGCTCGCATGACCAAACAAAACGCCTTTACTCGGGAAGACCTGCTGCGCTGCAGTCGTGGTGAGTTGTTCGGCCCAGGTAACGCGCAACTGCCCGCCCCGAACATGCTGATGGTCGATCGCATCACCCATATCAGCGAAGAGGGTGGCAAGTACGGCAAAGGTGAATTGGTCGCCGAGCTGGATATCACTCCAGACCTGTGGTTCTTCGCCTGCCACTTCGAGGGTGATCCGGTAATGCCGGGCTGCCTGGGCCTCGATGCCATGTGGCAACTGGTCGGTTTTTTCCTCGGCTGGCAAGGCTTGCCAGGCCGCGGACGCGCCCTGGGTTCGGGCGAAGTGAAATTCTTTGGCCAGGTACTGCCAACCGCCAAGAAAGTCACCTATAACATCCATATCAAACGCGTCCTGAAGGGCAAGCTGAACATGGCCATTGCCGATGGTTCGGTGACCGTCGACGGCCGCGAAATCTATACCGCCGAAGGCCTTCGGGTCGGCGTTTTCACCTCCACTGACAACTTCTAAGGGTTATCCGCATGCGCCGCGTCGTTATCACTGGTCTGGGCATCGTTTCGTGCCTGGGCAATGACAAAGAGACCGTCTCCGCTAACCTGCGTGCAAGCCGCCCTGGCATCCGGTTCAACCCGGAATATGCTGAAATGGGTCTGCGTAGCCAGGTTTCCGGCTCCATTGACCTTCCCCTCGAAGAATTGATCGATCGCAAGATCTTTCGCTTCGTCGGCCACGCGGCGGCTTACGCCTACCTGGCCATGAAAGATGCCATCGCAGACTCCGGTCTGACCGAAGAGCAGGTTTCCAACGTGCGTACCGGCCTGATCGCCGGCTCCGGTGGCGCGTCGACCTTGAACCAGATGGAAGCGCTGGACATCCTGCGCGAGAAAGGCGTCAAACGCGTGGGCCCGTACCGCGTCACGCGAACCATGGGCAGCACCGTTTCGGCTTGCCTGGCCACGCCGTTCAAGATCAAAGGTGTGAATTACTCGATCTCCTCCGCATGCGCCACCAGTGCTCACTGCATCGGTAACGCCATGGAACAGATCCAGATGGGCAAGCAGGACGTAGTGTTCGCCGGCGGCGGTGAAGAAGAACACTGGAGCCAATCGTTCCTGTTCGACGCCATGGGCGCACTGTCCAGCCAGTACAACGAAACCCCGGAAAAAGCTTCCCGTGCCTACGACGCCAAGCGTGACGGTTTCGTCATCGCCGGCGGTGGCGGTATGGTCGTGGTCGAAGAGCTGGAACACGCTCTGGCCCGCGGCGCGAAGATCTACGCGGAAATCGTTGGCTACGGCGCGACCTCCGACGGCTACGACATGGTCGCCCCAAGCGGCGAAGGCGCCATCCGCTGCATGCAGATGGCCATGTCCACCGTCGACGCACCGATCGACTACCTGAACACCCACGGCACCTCGACTCCGGTCGGCGACGTCATGGAAATGAAAGGTGTGCGTGAAGTGTTCGGCGACAAGGCTCCAGCCATCAGCTCCACCAAGAGCCTGTCGGGTCACTCCCTGGGCGCCGCCGGCGTTCACGAAGCGATCTACTGCATGCTGATGATGGAAGGCAACTTCATGGCGGGTTCCGCCAACGTCGACGAACTGGACCCGGAAGTGGCAGACATGCCAATCCTGACCAAGACTCGCGAAGACGCCACCATCAACACCGTGATGAGCAACAGCTTTGGCTTCGGTGGCACCAACGCCACGCTGGTACTGAAGCGCTGGCAGGGTAAGTAATACCCCGCCGCTTCGCTTCAAATAAAACGCCCCGACTGGTTCGGGGCGTTTTTTTTTGCCTGAATAAAGCAGCCAGTTAAGCACAAACCTGTGGGAGCGGGCTTGCTCGCGAAGACGACCGCACATTCAACATCAATGTGTCTGTCAGACCGCTTTCGCGAGCAAGCCCGCTCCCACAGGTTTTGCGGTGCTCAATCGATCAGGCTCGAACCGTGGTTTTCTGCCTCTCGAACATGAAACATTTGTCATGAAACTCAATGGCCTGCGACCGAATGTCGCGTATTTCGCGGGCTGCAGGACTTTTGCCGATTCTGCAAAAATGGGTTGCCGAACTCTGTCGTTTACTTAGCCAGCTAACAAAATATATAACAAAGGCCTGCACACGCCTTGCTGCAGATAACAGAGATTGGAGCTAGCAGATGACTGTAAAAGTAACTGAACGCGACGATTCACATATGTCCCATGAAGGCATCGCCGCCGGTATCCGCATCTGGGATGTACATCAACAAGACCTGTTGGTCGGGATGTTTCACTCCGAAACCGAAGCCCACCAATACAAGGCCGAACTGGAAACACTGGAGCAGCAGCGCGAAGCGCGTTCTGCATAATGACCGCATTGAAAACGACAAACCCCGCCATGAGCGGGGTTTGTCGTTGTTGCAGTCTCTAACGGCTTACCACATCAGATCATCAGGGATCTGATAGGCCGCGTACGGATCGTCTTCGACGCTGACTTCTTCTGTCTTCACATTCAGCTGCACGATGCGCTGTGGATCGCGCTCCTGAATCTTCAGAGCCGCTTCACGCGGGATCACTTCGTAACCGCCGGCGTGGTGCACGATCGCCAGGAAGCCATTGCTGAGCTGGTTGCGCATCAGGGTGTTGACGGAGATGCGCTTGACCTTCTTGTCGTCGACGAAATTGTAGTAGTCCTCGGTGGTCAGCTTGGGCAGGCGCGAGACTTCGATCAATTGCTTGACCTGGGCGGCGCGGGCCTTCGCTTCGGCCTTCTCCTGCTGCTGGCGGTTCAGTTCCTGGTCGCGCTTGACCTTCTCGGCCATGGCTTCCTGAGCGGCACGCTGCTGGGAGTCATCGAGTTCAATCTGACCTTTGTGGGCCAGACGTTGCTGCTTCTGCTTCTCTTTGCCGACCTGTTTGGCCTGCTTTTGATTGACCAGCCCTGCTTTGAGCAACTGGTCGCGAAGGGAAATGCTCATGGTGCTTATTTCTCACTTAGGCAACTGCTCAACCGCAGCTGGGCAAATTCTTTTCCTGACGTTTGGCTTCGCCCCACAAGGCGTCCAACTCTTCGAGGGTGCAATCTTCTATGGGACGGTGGGTGTCGCGCAATGCCTGTTCGATAAATCGGAAGCGTCTTTCAAACTTTGAGTTCGCGCCGCGCAGTGCGGTTTCCGGATCGACCTTGAGGTGTCGCGCCAGATTGACCACAGAAAACAGCAAGTCGCCGACTTCATCGGCAATCGCTACCGAGTCATTGTCGGCCATGGCTTCGAGCACTTCATCGAGCTCTTCGCGCACCTTGTCGAGCACCGGCAAGGCGTCCGGCCAATCGAAACCGACCCGCCCTGCGCGCTTCTGCAATTTTGCCGAACGGGACAGCGCCGGCAACGCGGCAGGCACGTCGTCGAGCAAGGATAACTGCTGCGGCGCCGAAGACTTCTCGGCGCGCTCTTCAGCCTTGATCTCTTCCCAGCGTTGCTTGACCTGCTCCTCATTCAAACGCGGGATGTCCAGCGGCGCGTACAGATCACCGGTAGGGAACACGTGAGGATGACGGCGGATCAGTTTGCGCGTGATGCTGTCGACCACGCCTTCGAACTCGAAGCGCCCTTCTTCCCGGGCCAGTTGGCTGTAATAAACCACCTGGAACAACAAGTCGCCCAACTCACCCTGCAAATGATCGAAGTCCCCGCGCTCGATGGCGTCAGCGACTTCGTAGGCTTCTTCCAGGGTGTGCGGGACGATGGTCGCGTAGGTTTGCTTGATATCCCACGGGCAGCCGTACTGCGGGTCGCGCAGACGGTTCATCAGGTGCAATAGATCTTCAAGGTTGTACATCAATCACTCTCACTGCAAAACCCTTGTGGGAGCGGGCTTGCTCGCGAAGACGGCGGCACATCCAACATCAATGTGTCCTTCAGACCGCTTTCGCGAGCAAGCCCGCTCCCACATTTGATCGCCGCGAACCATGTCGTTACGGCGTGCGGTTACGGCGGGTTTCGATGATGTTCGGCAACTGGGAAATCCGTCCCAGCAACCGCCCCAGCGCATCCAGCCCCGGAATCTCGATGGTCAGGGACATCAACGCGGTGTTGTCCTCTTTATTCGAACGGGTGTTGACCGCCAGCACGTTGATCCGCTCGTTGAGCAGCACCTGCGACACGTCACGCAGCAGACCGGAACGGTCGTAGGCGCGAATGATGATGTCCACCGGATAGGTGAGCACCGGCACCGGCCCCCAGCTGACCTGAATGATCCTCTCCGGCTCGCGCCCGGCCAGTTGCAGCACCGAGGCGCAGTCCTGACGGTGAATGCTCACGCCACGGCCCTGGGTGATGTAACCGACGATCGCATCCCCCGGCAACGGCTGGCAACAGCCGGCCATCTGGGTCATCAGGTTGCCGACGCCCTGGATCTGAATGTCGCCACGCTTGCCCGGTTTGTAGCCGGTGGCTTTGCGCGGGATCAGTTCCAGCTGTTCGTTGCCGCGTTCCGGCTCGACCAGTTGCTGCGCCAGGTTCACCAGTTGTGCCAGGCGCAAATCGCCTGCGCCCAATGCGGCGAACATGTCCTCGGCGGTCTTCATGTTGGCCTTCTCGGCCAGCTTGTCGAAGTCCACCTGCGGCAGGCCGAGGCGATTGAGTTCGCGCTCGAGCAAGGTTTTACCGGCCGCGACGTTCTGATCGCGCGCCTGCAATTTGAACCAGTGGACGATCTTCGCCCGTGCCCGCGAGGTGGTGATGTAACCCAGGTTCGGGTTCAGCCAGTCGCGGCTCGGAGTGCCGTGCTTGCTGGTGATGATCTCGACCTGTTCACCGGTTTGCAGGCTGTAGTTGAGCGGCACGATGCGCCCGTTGATCTTGGCGCCGCGGCAGTTGTGACCGATTTCGGTGTGCACGCGGTAGGCGAAGTCCAGCGGTGTCGCGCCCTTCGGCAAGTCGATGGCATGACCGTCCGGGGTGAAGATATAGACCCGGTCCGGCTCGATATCGACCCGCAGTTGTTCGGCAAGGCCGCCAATATCGCCGAGTTCTTCATGCCACTCGAGCACCTGACGCAGCCAGGAGATTTTCTCTTCGTAGTGGTTCGAGCCGGACTTGACGTCGGTGCCCTTGTATTTCCAGTGGGCGCAAACCCCCAGTTCGGCTTCTTCGTGCATGGCGTGGGTGCGGATCTGCACTTCCAGCACCTTGCCTTCAGGGCCGATTACCGCGGTGTGCAGCGAGCGGTAGCCGTTCTCTTTCGGGTTGGCGATGTAGTCGTCGAACTCTTTCGGGATGTGCCGCCACAGCGTGTGGACGATGCCGAGCGCGGTGTAGCAATCGCGCATTTCCGGCACCAGCACGCGAACCGCGCGTACGTCGTAGATCTGGCTGAACTCCAGACCCTTGCGCTGCATTTTGCGCCAGATCGAATAGATGTGTTTGGCCCGACCGCTGATGTCGGCATCGACGCCGGTGGCCTGCAACTCGTCTTTGAGTTGGGTCATCACATCAGCGATGAAGCGCTCGCGATCCAGCCGTCGCTCGTGGAGCAATTTGGCGATCTGCTTGTACTGGTCGGGCTCGAGGTAACGGAAGGACAAGTCCTCCAGCTCCCACTTGATGTGACCGATACCGAGGCGGTGGGCGAGCGGCGCATAAATGTCGAAGACTTCACGGGCGACGCGGTTGCGCTTCTCGTCGTCGGCGGTTTTCACCGCGCGGATCGCGCAGGTGCGCTCGGCCAGTTTGATCAGCGCGACGCGCACGTCGTCGACCATGGCCACCAGCATTTTGCGCAGGTTTTCGACTTGGCCTTGAGTGCCCAGCACCAGGGATTGACGAGGGCTCAGGCTGGCGCTGATCGCCGCCATGCGCAACACGCCGTCGATGAGTTTGGCGACCACCGGACCGAAACGCTGGCTGACCGCCGGCAATTGGATCTGACCTTCGCGCACGCCGCGGTACAGCACCGCTGCGACCAACGAATCCTGGTCGAGTTTGAGGTCGGCGAGAATCTCGGCGATCTCAAGGCCGGTGCGGAAACTCGAGGTCCCTTCGGACCACAGATTCTTCGCCGCATTGGCTTGTTGTTCGGCCTCGCGAGCGAACTCGCAGGCTTCCTTCAAGGCTTCGCGATCCAGTGCCGCATCGACACTGACCGCATGATCGAGCCAAGCCTCGAGGTTGATACTGCCGTCGGTGTTGATCGGCTGGTGTGCTCTCACCTGTACCATCTTGCTTTACCTTCCCTACGACGCAGATTCAATGCGTCAAATCGCTGACCTTTGCTGCCCGTGTGCACTCGCGGGGCTAAGACGAATGCGCTTTGCACGAGCGGGTCAGTCGGACCAGACGAGCCGTCCTAGCTCGCTTCAAATAACGCCATGGCCTCGACATGTGCCGTCTGAGGAAACATATCGAGAATCCCGGCACGTTTTAACCGGTAGCCCTGCTTGATCAATTCGACTGTGTCGCGCGCCAGCGTTGCAGGGTTGCACGACACATACACCAATCGTTTGGCGCCCA
This sequence comes from Pseudomonas farris, assembly GCF_019145235.1. Classification (GTDB taxonomy): domain Bacteria; phylum Pseudomonadota; class Gammaproteobacteria; order Pseudomonadales; family Pseudomonadaceae; genus Aquipseudomonas; species Aquipseudomonas farris. The sequence goes on from NZ_JAHSTV010000014.1 coordinate 105,520, forward strand.
GGGACGCCAGCTTGCGCACCACCTCGAAAGCGCCGTCGCGAGGTGGGTCCAAGAGTACCGCACAAAAGCCTTCATCTGCCCATTCGGCATCGGCCAAAGGCTGGGATAAATCGGCCTGAAAAAACTTCGCATTATGCAAATTGTTGTCAGCGGCATTCGCGGCGGCCCGCTCGACCATTGCCTGCACGCCCTCCACCGCCACCACTTCGCGGACGGTTTTGGCCAGCGGCAAGGCAAAGTTGCCCAACCCACAAAACAGATCCAGAACCCGCTCATCAGATTTCGGCGCCAGCCACGCCAACGCCTGGGCGACCATCGCTTCGTTGACCCCGGCGTTGACCTGGATGAAATCTCCTGGCCGATACGCCAGGTTCAAGTCCCATTGTTCAAGGCGATAGCCCAGTGGCTGATCGACCTCGACCGGTTGGGGCTCGCCGTCACCATGCAGCCACAACTGAGCTTCATGGAACGCGCAGAATTCCTTGAGGATGGTCATGTCGGCTTCGGACAACGGCGCCATGTGCCGCAGCAATACCGCCAATGACGAACCGCAGAACAACTCCACATGCCCCAGTGCCTGAGGTTTGCTCAAGCGCCGCAGCATCTCCGGCAAGCGGGTCATGATCGGTTGCAAGGGCTGTACCAGCACCAGGCATTCGTTGATGGCGACGATGTCCTGACTGCCGGCAGCGCGGAAGCCGACTTCGAGTTTTTTCGCTTTCATGTCCCAACGCACCGCCACTCGGGCGCGACGACGGTAGCCGAATTCCGGACCGCTCAACGGCGCTGCCCACTCTTCAGGTTCGACACCGGCCACTCGCGACAATTGCTCGGCGAGCATGCGCTGTTTCAGGGCGAGCTGTTCGTTGTGGGGCAAATGCTGCACGCTGCAACCGCCGCAGCGAGCGGCATGAGCGCACGGTGCCGGGCGGCGCAATTCACTGGCCTGGAACACGCGCTCGGTGCGCGCCTCGACCACTTTGCCGTGGGCACCCAAGACCCGCGCCTCGACTTCTTCACCGGCCAATGCGCCGATGACGAACCAGGTGCGACCTTCGAAAAACGCGATACCGCGACCGTCATTGGCCAAGCGCTCGATGGTCAAGCGCTGCTTTTTGCCGGTCGGGACTTGCGGGGCCTTGCTGCCGCCCGTGGGCTGGAAGCGCAGGCCTCTCTCTTGCTTGGCCATCAGTTGGGCGCGTCGAAAATGCCGGTCGACAAGTAACGGTCGCCACGGTCGCAGATGATCGCGACGATCACCGCGTTTTCAACTTCTTTGGACAGACGCAGCATCGCCGCCACGGCACCGCCCGAAGACACGCCGCAGAAGATGCCTTCTTCGCGCGCCAGACGACGGGTCACGTCTTCGGCTTCGCTTTGCGCCATGTCGACGATCCGGTCCACGCGCTCGGCCTGGTAGATCTTCGGCAGGTATTCTTGCGGCCAGCGACGAATGCCCGGAATCGCCGAGCCTTCCATCGGTTGCAGCCCGATGATCTGCACGTTGTCGTTCTGCTCTTTCAAGTAGCGCGAAACGCCCATGATGGTGCCGGTGGTGCCCATCGAGCTGACGAAATGAGTGATGGTGCCTTCGGTCTGACGCCAGATTTCCGGACCGGTGGTGGTGTAGTGCGCCTCGGGGTTGTCACCGTTGGCGAACTGATCCAGTACCTTGCCACGGCCTTCGGCTTCCATTCGCTGGGCGAGATCGCGAGCGCCTTCCATGCCTTCTTCCTGGCTGACCAGAATCAGCTCGGCGCCATAAGCCGTCATGGCGGCTTTACGCTCGGCGCTGGAGTTGTCGGGCATGATCAGGATCATCTTGTAACCCTTGATCGCGGCAGCCATCGCCAGGGCGATCCCGGTGTTGCCCGAGGTCGCTTCGATCAGCGTATCGCCGGCGTGGATCTGCCCGCGCAATTCGGCGCGGGTGATCATCGACAGCGCCGGACGGTCCTTGACCGAACCCGCCGGGTTGTTCCCTTCGAGCTTGAGCAAAAGGGTGTTGCTGGTGGCGCCAGGCAGGCGCTGCAAACGGACCAGCGGAGTGTTGCCGACGCAATCGGCGATGGTTGGGTACTGCAAGGTCATGGCGTATTCGCAATCCAGACTGCGGGGGCGCCTATCATACCGGCAAACGTGCGCAGGCCATATCACGCAAAGTAAGGGGCTTATGGCGAATGGGAATAAGGGGCTGGATCAGTACTCTTCACCTTGCGCGACATTCAATGCATAGAACTCATGCAACTTGGCCTGCAACAACTGTTTGTCCGGTAGCTGCACCTGGTATTCAGCGATCAGCGCTGGCGACAGGCTGCGGTTAAGGGCGTATTCAACCACCTCGTCATCCTTGCTGGCGCAGAGCAATACACCAATGGCCGGGTTTTCGTGGGGTTTGCGCTCCTTGCGATCCAGCGCTTCCAAATAGAAGTTCAGCTTGCCCAAATACTCCGGTTTAAAACGACCGACCTTAAGCTCAATGGCTACAAGACAATTAAGGCCGCGGTGGAAGAACAGCAGATCCAGGGCAAAATCACACCCACCCACTTGAAGCGGATACTCGGAACCGACAAAGCAGAAATCGCGGCCGAGTTCGCTCAGGAATTCTTTGAGGCGCGCCATCAACCCTTTATGCAGATCAGTTTCGGCATGGCCACCCGGCAGGTCGAGAAAATCGAGCATGTAGGCGTCGCGGAATATCTCAAGCGCTGCCGGGTGGGCTTGTCTCAGCACTGCTGAGATTTTTGCTGGTTGGGTCACGCTTCGTTCGAACAGTGCGGTCTTGAACTGACGCTCTAGTTCGCGCTTCGACCATTTCTCCTGAACTGCCAAACGGACGTAGAACTCCCGCTCTTCCGGCCGTTTACTCTGGCTGAAAATGATCAGGTTGTGCGACCAGGACAATTGTCGCACCAGTGGTGCGACTTTCTCTTCAGCGTGATAAGTCTCATAGAACTGGCGCATGCGAAACAAGTTCGACCGAGTAAAACCGCGCAACCCAGGTTGAGACGTGGCCAGATGCTCAGCCAGTTGGCTGACCACAGAATCGCCCCACTCAGCCTGTTCCAGTTTGCGACTGATGTAAGCACCCACCTTGCCAATACAGCTCGATCAACTGGGTATTCACCGTCTGCATGGCCTGCTGTTTGGCACTTTGAATCAGCGCAAGCACTTCATTGAAACGATCGTCGGTTGCGTTGTCGGGGACACTGGATGCATTCATGCCGAACTCCTTGAGGACGAGGAAAAACGCGAGTCTATTCCGTCGAATCAGGCATAAGGTGTCGGCAATACCCTTTAGGAAAGGTCGTACAAATAAACGGGAACGCTCCGGCAAAAGCTGAACGGCGGTGGCTGGAAGAGCGGCATCGCGAGCAGGCTCGCTCCCACAGGAGTCTAGGTTGATCACACTATCTGTGGCTTACACACACCCAATGTGGGAGCGGGCCTGCTCGCGATGGCGTCCTTAAAGATGCCATCATTCTCAGTCACCAACCGCATATTCAGCCGCAATCCACGTCCGGTATTCTCCGCCCAAAGCCGCCCGCCCTGCCGCTGCACCGCATTCCTCGCGATGCTCAACCCCAATCCGAATCCACCATCCCCCGGCCGCGAACCATCGAGCCGGATAAACGGCGAGAAAATCCGTTCAAGATCCTCGTCAGCCACCCCACCGCCCTCGTCTTCCAGCCATAGATGCCAGAAGTCGCCATCGCGCCGACCACCGAGCGTCACGACACCGCCCTTGGGTGAATGACGAATGGCGTTGCGCAGAATGTTTTCCAGCGCCTGGGCCAGGGTATTGAGATGGCCGCGCACCCAGCAGGATGCATCCACCGCGCAGTGCAACTGACCCACCGGCCAGCCACTTTCATAGCAGGCGTTTTCCGTGAGCATTTCCCACAAGGCCTGAACCTGGATCGCTTCATCGGGCAACGGCGCGCGCTCGGTGTCGAGCCAGGCGAGTTGCAGGGCGTCCTCGACCAGGCGCTGCATGCCGTCGACTTCTCGGCCAATGCGTTCACGCAGTTGCCCGAGGCTTTGCTCGCTTTCGCTGGCCACCCGCAGCCGGCTCAGCGGTGTGCGCAATTCATGGGACAGGTCGCGCAGCAGTTGCTGTTGCAGGGCCACCGTGCTTTGCAGGCGCTCGGCCATGTGATCGAAGGCCCTGCCCAGTTCACCCAATTCATCCGAGCGGTTGGTGGTGCGACTCGATAAACGCACAGTCAGTTGGTCGGCGCGCCAGGCGTTGGCCTGTTCGCGCAGGCTGTTCAATGGCACGACCAGCAATCGATACAGCCCCACGCACAGCAGCAGGGTAAACAGCCCGGGAATCACCCCATTGGTGATCACCCGCCAAAACACCCGGTAGCGTCCAGGCATGAAACGCTGAGGCAACTCGATCACCAGGCTGCCGGCAGACGGGTCGTTGGGAAATGGAATTTTCAGCCACGGCAGGCCCTGATTACGCCGACTCACTGGCCAATCCAGACCGCGCAAAAAAGTCAGTCGCTGGATTTCCTGGTTGGCCAGCGGATAACTGCTCAAGGATTGCAAGTCGCCACCAATGACACCGACCCAGGTCGACTCGTGCTGGCCGATACGCCGCAGCCAGGCATCAATGCCTGCACTCTGCTGTTCGTTCCACGCCCGCTCCGCCTCGGCGGCGTAGCGCGTCAGGGTGCCCCGGGCTTCGTCGGACAGGAAGAGGTTCTTCTTTTCCATGTAGCGGCCCCAGGACCAGCTCAACCAGATCATCAGCAGACAGAACGCCACCAACAAACAAGCCAGTTTCCAGAACAGTGAATGCCGGCCCGGCACGTCAGACCATTTCATCGGCCGCACTCAATACATACCCCTTGCCCCAGACCGTACGCACTTCGCGCTCGGTGTAACCGATGGCCTTGAGCTTGCGGCGAATCTGGCTGATGTGCATGTCGAGGCTGCGGTCATGGGGCGCATAACCGCGCTGCAACACCTGCTGATAAAGGAACGCCTTGCTCAGGACTTCATCACCGTTGCGATTCAATGTATCCAACAACCGATATTCGCTGCGAGTCAGGCCGGCCGCGTGCTCGCCCAAAAAGACCTCGCACAGTTCATCGTCGAAACGCAGGCTGTCCATCGCAGGGGCAATAGGTGCCGGCGCCGGCCGCCGGTCGAACGCCACCCGCCGCAGGATCGCCTCGATGCGCACCCGCAACTCGGCCATGCTGAAAGGTTTGGGCAGGTAATCGTCGGCGCCGAGGCGAAAGCCACTGATGCGATCCGCCTCCGCGCCCAGCGCCGACATCAGCACCACCGGCGTGGAATGACTCTGGCGCAATTGGGTCAGCACCGCCAGGCCATCCAGTCCCGGCAGCAGAATATCCATCAACACCACATCGAATACTTGTTGGCGGGCAATGTCCAACCCTTCCTGGCCGTTCTGGCACCAGGTCACCTGAAACCCGCTGCGCCCCAGATGCTCATGGACGTAGGCACCGAGCACCAGATCATCTTCGATGGAGAGGATGCGGGGATGGTTAATAGAGATGGGAGTCATGAGTATCTGCAAATAATTCTCAGTTGCCGATTATTCAAGATTGCCCCACCAGGGGCAAGCCAAGGTTTGCCCCCGAGAGCAAAGCATTGATCTGGCCGACGAATGACGACATCAATTTTACGAAGATTGCCCGCATGCAAATCGCTACACTGCGCAGGTGGCGCGTGCCGGAAGTACGTGCAGGTCAATAAACAGCTGGATGCGGGAGAGATGCGTGCTCAAGAAACTGGGAATTAAAGGCCGCGTGCTGTTGCTGACTCTGTTGCCGACCACCCTGATGGCGCTGGTCCTGGGCGGCTATTTCACCTGGATGCAGCAATCGGACCTGCAATCCCAACTCATGCAGCGCGGCGAAATGATTGCCGAACAGTTGGCGCCGCTGGTGGCCCCGGCCATGGGTCGCAAAGACAACGACCTGCTGGAACGCATCGCCACCCAGTTCCTGGAACAAACCGACGTGCGCGCGGTGACGTTCCTCGCCCCCGACCGCACACAGTTGGCCCACGCCGGCCCGACCATGCTCAATCAGGCCCCTTTGGGCAACGGCTCACAGCTGTTGCGCCGCAGTGGCAATGACGCCACGCGCTACCTGCTGCCGGTGTTCGGCAAGCACCGCAACCTGGCCGGCGACCTGATCCCCGATGAAGCCGACCGCCTGCTGGGTTGGGTCGAACTCGAACTGTCACACAGTGGCATGTTGCTGCGCGGTTACCGCAGTCTGTTCGCCAGCCTGCTGCTGATCGGCGGTGGCCTGGTCGGTGCGGCGCTGCTGGCGTTGCGCATGGGCCGGACCATCAACCGGCCATTGAGCCAGATCAAACAAGCCGTGGCACAGCTCAAGGACGGTCATCTGGAAACCCGCCTGCCGCCCCTCGGCAGCCATGAGCTGGATGAACTGGCGTCCGGCATCAACCGTATGGCCGGAACCCTGCAGAACGCTCAGGAAGAATTGCAAAACAGCGTCGACCAGGCCACCGAAGACGTGCGTCAGAACCTGGAAACCATCGAAATCCAGAACATCGAGCTCGACCTGGCGCGCAAGGAAGCCCTGGAGGCGAGCCGGATCAAATCAGAGTTCCTGGCCAACATGAGCCATGAAATCCGCACACCGCTCAACGGCATTCTCGGCTTCACGCATTTGCTGCAAAAAAGTGAATTGACACCACGCCAGCTCGATTACCTGGGCACCATCGAAAAATCCGCCGATAGCCTGCTGGGGATCATCAACGAGATTCTCGACTTCTCGAAAATCGAGGCCGGCAAACTGGTGCTCGACCATATTCCGTTCAACCTGCGCGACCTGCTGCAAGACACCTTGAACATCCTTGCCCCGGCTGCCCACGCCAAAGAGCTTGAGCTGGTGAGCCTGGTTTATCGCGATACTCCATTGTCGCTGGTGGGCGATCCCCTGCGACTCAAGCAGATCCTCACCAACCTTGTGAGCAATGCGATCAAGTTCACCCGCGAAGGCACCATCGTCGCCCGGGCCATGCTCGAAGAAGAGTATGAAGACAGGGTGCAACTGCGCATCAGCATTCAGGACACCGGCATTGGTCTGTCGAACCAGGACGTGCGCGCCTTGTTCCAGGCCTTCAGCCAGGCCGATAACTCGCTGTCCCGACAACCTGGCGGCACCGGCCTGGGGCTGGTGATTTCCAAACGCCTGATTGAACAGATGGGCGGCGAGATCGGCGTCGACAGTACACCGGGCGAAGGCTCGGAATTCTGGATCAGCCTGAGCTTGCCCAAAGCCCGCGACGACGCCGAAGACCTGCCCGGTCCACCGCTGCTCGGACAACGGGTGGCGGTGTTGTAAAACCATGAGCTGGCCCGTCAGGCCTTGCAGCATCAACTGGAAGACTGCGGCCTGACAGTCACGCCGTTCAACACCCTGGAAAGTCTGGCCAACGGCGTGACCGGCGCCCATCAGACCGATCAGGCAATCGGCCTGGCAGTGCTCGGCATCACCAGCAATGACATGCCGCCGGAGCGCCTCAACCAGCATATCTGGGACCTCGAACACCTGGGTTGCCGAGTGTTGGTGCTGTGCCCGACCACCGAACTGACGCTGTTCCACCTCTCGGTGCCCAACCCCCACAGCCAGCTGCAGTCCAAACCGGCCTGCACGCGCAAACTGCGGCGGGCCCTGTCCGATATGGTCAACCCGCGCCAGCAGCGCAGCGACCCCGGCGAGCCCCTTTCCAGCCGCGCGCCGAAGGTCCTGTGCGTCGACGACAACCCGGCCAATCTGCTGCTGGTGCAAACCCTGCTCGAAGACATGGGCGCCAAAGTGCTCGCAGTGGAAAGCGGTTACGCCGCGGTCAAGGCCGTACAGAACGAAACCTTCGACCTGGTGCTGATGGACGTGCAGATGCCCGGCATGGATGGCCGCCAAAGCACCGAATCCATTCGCCAGTGGGAAAACGAGCGGCATTGCACGCCGCTGCCGATCGTTGCCCTTACCGCCCACGCAATGGCCAACGAAAAACGCGCGTTGCTGCAAAGCGGTATGGATGACTACCTGACCAAACCCATCAGCGAACGGCAACTGGCGCAGGTGGTGTTGAAATGGACCGGCCTGGCGTTGCGTAATCTGGGGCCGGAGCGTTCCAGCGAAAGCAACAACGGTAATGATTTGCAGGTGCTCGATCACGAAGAAGGCCTGCGTCTGGCGGCCGGCAAGGCTGATCTGGCGGCGGACATGCTGGCCATGCTGCTGGCCTCCCTGGAGGCTGACCGCGAGGCCATTCGCGTCGCTCGTGAAGCCAATGACCAGAATGCCCTGATCGAACGAGTCCACCGCCTGCATGGGGCCACCCGTTATTGCGGCGTCCCGCAACTGCGCGCCGCCTGCCAGCGCAGCGAAACCCTGCTCAAGCAACAGGACGCAAAAGCCCCCGGCGCGCTGGAAGAACTCGAACGAGCCATCAATCGCCTGGCGGCCCATGCGCGTATCAATGCCTGATGCAGCGCAATAACGCCGGGCGCCTTGAAGGCTAAGCTCATGGCCTGTAGCAGCTGCCGAACGCAGGCTTCGCCAGCTGCTACAGGTAACTTCCAGGAGGACAACATGCGCACGATTCTTTTCAGCAGCCAGACCTACGACCGCGACAGTTTCTTGAGTACCGACCTGCCCGCCGGCATCGAGCTGCATTTCCAGCCGGCGCGACTGAGCCTCGACACGGTGGCGCTGGCGGAGCATCACGAAGTGGTCTGTGCCTTCATCAATGATGACCTCAGCGCTCCGGTACTCGAACGTCTGGCCGCGGGCGGTACACGCCTGATTGCCCTGCGCTCGGCCGGTTACAACCATGTCGACCTGGTGGTAGCGAAGCGCCTGGGGTTGGCGATTGTGCGGGTTCCGGCCTACTCGCCTCACGCGGTGGCCGAACATGCGGTGGCGCTGATTCTGGCGCTTAATCGCCGACTGCACCGTGCCTATAACCGTACGCGCGAGGGGGATTTCAGCTTGCATGGGCTGACCGGTTTCGACCTCGTGGGCAAGACCGTCGGCGTCGTCGGTACCGGGCAGATCGGCGCGACTTTCGCGAAAATCATGAACGGCTTCGGCTGCCAGTTGCTGGCCTGTGATCCTTACCCGAACCCGCAGGTCGAAGCGCTCGGCGCGCGCTACCTCAGCTTGCCGCAACTACTCGCCGAGTCGCAGATCATCAGCCTGCATTGTCCGCTCACCGAACAGAGCAAACACTTGATCAACAGCAAGTCACTGGCGCAGATGCAGCCGGGCGCAATGTTGATCAACACCGGGCGCGGCGGTCTGGTGGACACGCCGGCGCTGATCGATGCGTTGAAGGACGGCCAATTGGGCTATCTGGGGCTGGATGTTTATGAAGAGGAGGCGCAGCTGTTCTTCGAGGATCGCTCCGACTTGCCGCTGCAGGACGATGTGCTGGCGCGCCTGCTGACCTTTCCGAATGTCATCATCACGGCGCACCAGGCCTTCCTCACCCGCGAAGCCCTGGGCGCGATTGCCGCGACCACCCTGCAGAACATCGCGGCCTGGGCGGCCGGTTCGCCACAGAATCAGGTCGAGAGCTGATCGACTCAGGCCTTGGACAAAAGGATCATCAGGGCCAGCCAGCCGAAGCCCAACAAGCGCTGCCCCAGCGAATGACCGCGACGCAGCAGGAACCAGACAAAAAATGGCGGCAGCAAGAAAATCATCAGTTTCAGCCAGAGTTCCACCGGACGCGGCCCACCGGGTGCCGGTGCCGGGATCTCTGCCTCGACTTCGGCTTTACGTTTGCGCCCGAAAGCGGCCGGGGTCACCCGGGGCACGCTTTCATTGGTCGGTAAACGCCCGAAAGAAAGAGGCGCCTGCGTAGGCGTTGCCGTCGACGTAGCCGCTTGCACTGCCACCGCAGGTGCACCGCAATGAATGCAAGCAGGCGCCGTGGAGCTGATGCGTTGCTTGCACTCAAAACATTCGATCAACGCCATTTCCGTTCCTTAGAGATGCAAAAGCGGCAGTGTGCCATGACTCGACAGGTAATTTGAACCAGATCGAAGGTCACATGCCCGCGCCATGCTGCGTTCATGCCCGTGCTAGCATATCGCGCATATTTGGAGGACCCATGGTCGAACACGATTTCCGCTACAGCCTGATGAACCCGCAACACACCCTCACCGAATGCCGCGCCCTTGTGCCGGGGCGTTATCAAGTCACCGGCAACGGCGGCTCGATTCGTAATAACGACGTGCTGGTAGTGACCCTTAAAGGCAGCAAGGACTTGTCCATGCGCCTGACCGTCGAAACGGTTCGCCATCTGATCAATCCGCCGGGCCAATGGGTCGCGGTGGCCAGTGGTCCGGTGTTCGGCGAACTGGCGATCCACACCTGGAAGGTCAATTGCGACAGCTGCGCCAAAGAACTGAGCTTTGAGTTCGCGGTCGACGCCAAGCTGGGCAACAAGGCGGAAAAACCGGCGGCCACTGCGCGCATTGCCGAGCTGGGCTGGGCCACCGTTGCCGACAAGCACCTGTGCAAGAAGTGCCAGGAGCCTGCGTGATGAAACGCCTTGCTCTGAGCGCCATGGTCGGCGCCAGCCTGTTGGGCTGCGCCGCCGAACCGGTGCAATTGCAACACAACCGCAGCTACATTCTGGAATGGATCGGCGAGCGTCCGCTGATGGACTACAGCCATCTGACCATCACCCTCGATGAAGACGGTCGGGCCTATGGCAACGGCGGCTGCAACCACTGGTTTGCGCCGTATACCCTGGAAGGCGACAAGCTGAGCTTCGGCAAGATCGGCAGCACCCGCAAAATGTGTGCGCCGGCGTTGATGGAGCAGGAAAAACGCTTCCTGCAGGCGCTGGAAAACGTGCAGCGCTGGGATGTTTCACCGATCGACCAGATGCGCTTCTGGCCGGCGCAAGGCAAACCGTTGCGTTGGTGGCTTGAAGAGGGTTGATCTCCACGGCTGTAACCAAGTGACTTGTGGCGAGGGGGCAAGCCCCCTCGCCACAAAAGCTCCCTCGCCACAGGTCGGCGCTCGATCAGTTAGTCGCCTGCAACGCCTCAAGCTTCGCCATCACCCCCGCCGCCGTCTGCTCACCCATCAACTGTTCCCGCACCTTGCCCTTGTCATCGATGATGTAAGTCACCGGCAGCGCTTCACTGCGCGGCAATTCGAAAAGGTCGGCCGGGTCCTGGGCCAGCACGGTGAAGGCGATCCCGAGTTTCTCGCTGGCGCTTTTCAGCTCTTCGCCCTGCACATTGTCGAAATTGACCCCAAACACCCCGATCTTCTTGCCCTTGAGCTGCTCGGCCAGCACGTTCAACTCGGGAATCTCGGTACGGCACGGGCCGCACCATTCGGCCCAGTAATTGAGCACCAGCCATTGTTTGTCCAGACGTTCGGCGGCGACTTTGTGACCGTTCTGGTCGACGCCATAGTCGTTGCCGCAGCCCCCCAGCAATAACGCTCCCAAGATCGCCAATGCTGCTGCCAGTCGCCTTGTCATGTCTCAATCCTTGTCAAAAATAGAATGCACCTGCGACCCATCGCCTCCCAAGGTTCTGGATTACGCGCCGCACAGTTAGAATAGCCGCCACCTTACGCAAGATGCGACCCGCACATGACCGATCTGACGCTTTATCACAACCCGCGCTGCTCGAAATCCCGCGGTGCGCTCGAACTGCTCGAAGCCCGTGGCCTGGCCCCGACCGTGGTCCGCTACCTGGAAACCCCGCTGGACGCCGCGCAAATCCAGAGCCTGCTGAGCAAGCTCGGCATCAGCGCCCGGCAATTGCTGCGCACCGGCGAGGACGAGTACAAAACCCTCAACCTGGCCGACAGCAGCCTGAGCGAGGCGCAACTGATCGCCGCCATCGCCGCGCACCCGAAACTCATGGAGCGCCCGATTCTCGAAGTCGGCGACAAAGCCATCATCGGCCGTCCGCCGGAGAATGTGCTGGAGTTGCTGCCGTGAGTGCGCCGTACATTCTGGTGCTGTATTACAGCCGCAGCGGTTCGACCAATGAAATGGCCCGGCAGATTGCCCGTGGTGTCGAGCAGGCCGGCCTGGAAGCCAGGTTGCGCACGGTGCCAGCGATCTCCACTGAATGCGAAGCCGTGTCGCCGGACATTCCCGATGAAGGCGCGCTGTACGCCAGCCTCGACGACTTGAAGAACTGCGCCGGCCTGGCCCTCGGCAGCCCGACCCGGTTCGGCAACATGGCCGCACCGTTGAAGTACTTTCTCGATGGCACCAGCAACCTGTGGCTGACCGGCGCGCTGGTGGGCAAACCGGCCGGGGTCTTCACCTCCACCGCAAGCCTGCACGGCGGCCAGGAAACCACGCTGCTGTCGATGATGTTGCCGTTGCTGCACCACGGCATGCTGATCACCGGCCTGCCTTACAGCGAGTCGGCGCTGCTGGAAACCCGCGGTGGCGGCACGCCTTACGGCGCCAGCCATCACGCCGGTGCCGATGGCAAAAGCGGTTTGAATGAACACGAAGTTGCGCTGTGCCGGGCCTTGGGCCTGCGGTTGGCGAAGACTGCGCAAAAGTTGGTGAGCTGATATGGCCAAAAAGCCGAAAATTCTGCCTTCCATCGAATGGCTCGAACCGCGAGTCCGGGCGATGCGCGTCATCAGCCTGCTGTGCTTTTTCGGCCTGGTGGGACTGCTCTGCGCCTACTACCTGGTATTCGCCGACCTGCATGGCGCGCGGCCGTGGGTAATTCTGCTGATCGAACTGGTGCCACTGCTGTTGCTGGCACCGGGGATGATCGTCGGCAGCGCCCGCGGGCATTCGTGGATGTGTTTTGTGGTGAACCTGTATTTCATGAAGGGCGCATTGGCCGCGTATGACCCGAACCGACAGCTGTTCGGTTTACTGGAGATGGGCGCGAGCCTGGCGGTGTTCTGCTCGGCCATGTTGTATGTGCGGTGGCGGTTTCAGTTGAATCGCAAGTTGGCGGGTGAAGGCGAAACCAGCGTCGCCTGACAGGACGCCTTCGCGAGCAAGCCCGCTCCCACATTGGATCTTCAGTGGTCACATAATTTGTGAACACTCAAAAATCCTGTGGGAGCGGGCTTGCTCGCGAAGGGATCGACTCGGTCTCAATGATTCACGGTGTACGCCAGCATCATCGAAATCTGGCTCATCGGCCGCCCACCGCTCTCTTCGTGCCACTGGTTGAACGCATTCTGCACCGTGGCCATGTCCCGCAGGCTGGTCGGCACCTTGTCGACGATCTTCTGCGCACTCAGCGCCGCCACCACGTCGTAGCTCGGCACGAAGGTGTCCTTGCCGACCATCCGCAAGAATCGCGGTGCCGATAACCCGCCCAACTGGTGCCCGTGTTTTTTCAGGTAGGTCCACAAACCGACGATATCGGTCACCGGCCATTCGGCGATCAACGCGCCAAAACTGCCCTTCTCATGGGCCACGTCCAGAATGAACTGCGCATTGCGCGGCACGCTCTTGAGCTTGCCCAGGTGGCGGATGATTCGCGCGTCCTGCATCAAGCGCTCCAGATGCTCGGCGCTCATCAGCACGACTTTTTCCGGGTCGAACTTGAAGAACACCTCTTCGAACGCCGGCCACTTGGCGTCCACCAGGCTGTGCTTGAGCCCGGCGCGGAACACCCGCAACGCCATGGTCGAGAGGTAGCGGTCATCGCTGATCTTGCGCAATTGCGCCGGGGTCTTGGGAACGGGCAGATGGGCTTCCAGTTCAGCTGCCGAACCGAAGCGGTTCAAGCAGTATTCGTTCAGCCACTTGTAGTCGCGCATGCCCTCTCCTGAGGATTGAAATGAAAACGGCGCCTGCGAGCGATAAAACCTGTGAGAGCGGGCTTGCTCGCGAAAGCGGTGTGCCATTCAACATGAATGTCGGCTGACACTACGCATTCGCGAGCAAGCCCGCTCCCACATATTGCTCAGAGGTTTACTACGTTGACGAACCGCGAAGCCGCCGTTTCGTCAATCTTGAGGCTGGTGAAGTCAAACAGGTTGCGGTCCGCCAGTTGCGACGGAATCACGTTCTGCAAACTGCGGAAAATGCTTTCGGTACGACCCGGGGTCTTGCGTTCCCACTCCTGGAGCATCTCTTTAACCACTTGGCGTTGCAGGTTTTCCTGGGAGCCGCAGAGGTTGCACGGGATGATCGGGAATTGCTTGAAGTCCGAGTAGGCCTGAATGTCTTTTTCATTGCAGTAGGCCAGCGGGCGGATTACCACGTTGCGACCGTCATCGGCGCGCAGCTTCGGCGGCATGGCCTTGAGCGAACCGTTGAAGAACATGTTCAGGAAGAATGTCTCGACGATGTCGTCGCGGTGGTGACCGAGGGCCATTTTGGTCGCGCCGATTTCATCGGCAAAGGTGTAGAGCGTGCCGCGACGCAGGCGCGAGCACAGCGAGCAGGTGGTCTTGCCTTCCGGGATCAGCTCCTTGACCACCGAATAGGTGTCTTTCTCGACAATGTGGTACTCGATGCCCAGTTCTTTGAGGTAAGCCGGCAGCACGTGCTCGGGAAAGCCTGGCTGCTTCTGGTCCATGTTCACGGCCACGATCTCGAACTTGATCGGGGCGACCTTCTGCAAATGCATCAGCACGTCGAGCATGGTGTAGCTGTCCTTGCCACCGGACAGGCAGACCATGACCTTGTCGCCGTCTTCAATCATGTTGAAATCGGCGACAGCCTCACCCGCCTGGCGGCGAAGGCGCTTTTGCAGTTTGTTCTGGTTGACCGTGAGAGTGCCCATGACGCGAAATCCGTGAGGTGTGACGAAAGGCCGGCATTTTACGCAAAAACCCTTTCGGGGCGAAGCCTGCGCTTTAGATGACTTGAGCATACCCCTGTGGCGAGGGAGCTTGCTCCCGCTCGGCTGCGCAGCAGTCGCAAAATCTTCCGCCGCGGTTTGCCTGACACAACAGGGTGGCTGTCTTGGGGCCGCTTCGCACCCCAGCGGGAGCAAGCTCCCTCGCCACAGGTTGCATTCGGCACAGACCCGGCGGCGATTAACAAGATTGTTTACAGCGCGATTTGCTCTAAGCCCCTCGCACTATTACCGGTAACTCCTTTCTATACTGCGGCATAAGGTCGCACACGTATTCAGACCTGTACTTACCTGGCCACTTTGGCCCGTAAGCGCTCCGCTGGGGGGCGATGGCAACAACAAGAGGAGTGACTGGCATGATCCATCACGTAGTGGGGCTCTTCACCCACCCTGACCAGGAATGGAAAGAAATCCGTGGCGACCAGGAGGAAAGCATCAGCCACATGTACCTCACGCACACCCTGATTCTGGCGGCGATCCCCGCCGTATCGGCGTTTATCGGCACCACGCAGGTCGGCTGGGTCATTGGTAACCGGGCGCCGGTGATGCTGACCATGGAAAGCGCGCTGTGGATGACCATCATGTCGTACCTGGCGATGCTCGGCGGTGTCGCGGTGATGGGCGCGTTCATCCACTGGATGGCCCGCACCTATGACGCCAACCCGAGCCTGGCACGCTGTGTCGCCTTCGCCACGTACACCGCGACTCCGCTGTTCATCGGCGGTCTGGCGGCGCTGTACCCGCACATGTGGTTGGGAATGATCGTCGGCACCGCAGCCATCTGCTACACGGTGTACTTGCTGTATGTGGGCCTGCCAACGTTCATGAACATTCCGTCGGACGAGGGATTCCTGTTTTCAAGCTCGGTGCTCGCCGTTGGACTGGTGGTGCTGGTGGCGATCATGGCGTTCACGGTGATTGTCTGGGGACTTGGCGTGGGGCCGGTCTATACCAATTAGCAACTCACCCACCAAAAACAAGATCTGCCAACACAGGCCGCCGCAAGGCGGCCTACTAATGTGAGGTACGACCATTCGGCGCCTGAGCGATTCGCAAGTCCCGAGGGTTGCGGCATACTCGACGTCTCTGGAGATCCATCAAGCATGCCCGAGCAACTCAATACCCGCGTCGAAGACTGTTTCCAACAAGCCGAATCCTTTTTCAAACGACCTTTCAAACGCCCCGTGGTGAGCCTCAAGCTGCGCGGGCAAAAAGCCGGTGTCGCGCATCTGCACGAGAACCTGTTGCGCTTCAATCCGCAGCTGTACCGGGAAAACACCGAAGACTTCCTCAAACAAACCGTGGCGCATGAAGTCGCGCACCTGATCGCCCATCAATTGTTCGGCGACCGCATCCAGCCTCACGGCGAAGAGTGGCAACTGATCATGCGCGGTGTTTACGAACTGCCGCCCAACCGCTGCCACACCTACGACGTCAAACGCCGCAGCGTGACCCGCTACATCTACAAATGCCCGTGCGCCGACAGCGATTTCCCGTTTTCGGCGCAGCGCCATGGTCTGGTGAGACAGGGGCGGCGGTATTTGTGCCGGCGGTGCAGAAACACATTGGTGTTTAGTGGGGAGATGCGGGTCGAATAACGGGATTTGTGGTGTTTGGGCCGGCCCCTTCGCGAGCAAGCCCGCTCCCACATTGGATGTGTGTCATGGCGAAGGTTAAATGTGGGAGCGGGCTTGCTCGCGAAGGCGCCCTTACAGGCACTACACAACCACCCTGGCACGCCGCAATTCCTCGATCCGCTCAACACTAAACCCCAACTCCCCCAACACCTGATCCGTATGCTCACCCAGTCTCGCCCCGATATGCCGCGGCTCAGGCAATCCATCCGAAAACTTCAACGGGCAAGCCATCTGCGCCTGAGTCGAACCATCGCCCCTCGGCACCTCAGTCACCAATTCCCGCGCCTTCAACTGCGGATGCCGCACCGCTTCGCCCAGGCTCAACACCGGTTCGACACACGCGTCGAGTTCGGCAAACAGCGCGCACAACTCGTCAAAATCGTATTTTTCGAATTCAACTTTCAACGCCTCCTTGAGTACCTGTTGCCGGGCGGGTATGGATGACAAGCCCTGGGGCGCCAGTTCCTCCACCCCCAGCGCCGTGCAGAGTTGCTGCATGAACACCGGCTCCAGACTACCCACCGACAACCAGCGCCCATCGCGTGAACGGTAGTAATCGTAGAAGCTGCCGCCGTTGAGCATCTGCTCTTCCCTGCCCGGCTCCACGCCACAGGCCAGGTACCCGGCACCCGCCATGGCATTCAGGCTGAAGGCGCAGTCGGTCATGCTCACATCCAGATGCTGCCCCTGCCCGGTCTGCTGCCGCGCGATCACCGCCGCCAGCAGCCCGATCACCCCGTGCAGCGAGCCACCGGCGACATCCGCCACCTGCATGCCCAACGGCACCGGCCCGCTGTCGACACGACCGGTGTAGCTCGAAAGCCCCGCCAGCGCCAGGTAGTTGATGTCGTGGCCGGCGCGATCCTTGTAGGGGCCGGTCTGGCCATAGCCGGTGATCGACACATAAATCAGCTTCGGGTTGATCGCCTTCAAGGCTTCATACCCCAAACCGAGCCGGTCCATCACGCCGGGCCGAAACTGCTCCAGCACGATGTCGTGGTCCTGCAGCAATTGCTTGATCACCTCCAGCGCCTCGGGCTGCTTGAGGTCCAGCGCCAGGCTGCGCTTGTTGCGATTGAGGTACGCGTGGCTGGCCGACACGCCTTGATCATGCGGCGGCAATACTCGCAGCAGGTCCATGCGGGTCGGCGATTCGATGCGCAGCACCTCGGCGCCCATATCTGCCAGCAGCAACGAGGCGAACGGCCCCGGCAGCAGTGTCGAGAAATCCAGAACCTTGAGTGATGCCAGTGGACCGAGCATAAGTGTTCTCCAGTGCGATCCCCCAAGCCTAGGCAGCCGAGGACATTGCAGCAATCACCTTATGTGTCAGTGGCGGTGACCGTTGCGCTCAAATTGCAGGCATGAAAAAACCCGCCGAAGCGGGTTTTTCATGCAGCCAGAGTACTTACTTGACGCTGGCCGGGGTTGGGCCTTCAGCCACACCCAGATCGTCGACTTCACGCTCGTCGGAGATACCGCGACCGCCGGAAGCCAGCTCGACTTGCAGCTTGTCTTCGTCCAGCTCTTTGACCCACTTGGCAACCACGATGGTGGCTACGGCGTTACCAACAAGGTTGGTCAGCGCACGGGCTTCGGACATGAAGCGGTCGATACCGAGGATCAGCGCCAGGCCGGCCACCGGCAGAGTACCCACGGCCGACAGGGTGGCTGCCAGCACGATGAAACCACTACCAGTCACACCTGCCGCACCTTTGGAGGACAACAGCAGCACCAGCAGCAAGGTAATCTGGTGAGTGAGGTCCATCGGGGTGTCAGTCGCCTGAGCAATGAACACAGCCGCCATGGTCAGGTAGATCGAAGTACCGTCGAGGTTGAACGAGTAGCCAGTCGGGATCACCAGACCCACAACCGATTTCTGCGCACCCAGGCGTTCCATCTTGATCAGCATGCGTGGCAGTGCGGATTCCGAAGAGGAAGTGCCCAGCACGATCAGCAGTTCTTCACGGATGTAGCGAATCAGTTTGATGACGCTGAAACCGTGTGCGCGGCAGATCGCGCCCAGTACCAGGACCACGAACAGGATGCAGGTGATGTAGAAGCAGATCATCAGCTGACCGAGTTGCACCAGCGAACCGACACCGTAGGCACCGATGGTGAAGGCCATCGCACCAAACGCGCCGACTGGAGCGAGCTTCATGATCATGTTGATGATGTTGAACATCACGTGAGCAAAGCGATCGATGAAGTCCAGCACCGGTTTGCCATAGGCACCCAGGCGATGCAGGGCGAAACCGAAGATCACCGAGAACATCAGCACTTGCAGGATGTCGCCATTGGCGAAGGCGCCGACGATGGTGTTCGGGATCACGTTGAGGACAAAGGCAATGATGCTCTGGTCTTTACCGGCCGAGATGAAACCGGCGATTTTGCTGGTGTCCAGGGTCGTCACGTCGATGTGCATGCCGGCGCCCGGTTGCACGACGTTGACCACGACCAGACCGATCAGCAAGGCAATGGTGGAGACGATTTCGAAGTACAGCAGCGCATAGCCGCCTGTCTTGCCCACCGATTTCATGTTCTGCATGCCGGCGATACCACTGACGACGGTACAGAAGATGATCGGCGCGATGACCATTTTGATCAGTTTGATGAACCCGTCACCCAGCGGCTTGAGGGCTACACCGGTCTGCGGGTAGAAGTGACCGAGCAGGATGCCGATAGCGATGGCAACGATCACCTGGAAGTACAGGGATTTATACAGTGGCTGACGAGTCGTCATTGCAAAGTTCCTCAAGAGTGCCTCAGAACAACATCCATCTGTTGTCCCTGACACCTCAATTGCGAACCCTCCTGCACTGGAGGGATTTGTTTTGTCGAGCTGCGCTACGGCAGACCTCTGCGGCTTGTATCGCAAGCCCCGTGCCACCTTCGAAAAAAACCCTGCCAGCCTTGTGACATCAAGGGTTACAGGTTTTTCTTCGTCACCAATCAGCTACAACGATGTGGCGGATTTCCGCCCATCAGCCAACCCTCATCCTGCAATTTGGCGGATATCCGCCTTGTTCATTCTCGACGGGCACCGCTACCATCCATTGCTCAGTGGACGGACCTGCCCTCTATGCGCGAACGCACCATCGCCAGCCATTTCGCCCGCGCCGCCCTCGGTGGCGCGCGCCGGCATGGCTACGACTATTCGAGTCTGTTGCAGCAACTGGGGATCAGCCCCGAGCTGCTCGAGGAGCCGCGCGCCCGAATCGCGCCCGAGCAGTTCGCCCGATTAATCCAGGGGCTGTGGTTGGCTCTGGACGACGAATACCTGGGCTTCGGACAGGCCCCGAGCAAACCCGGCAGCTTCGCGATGATGTGCCACGCGGTGATCCACAGCCGCACGCTGGAGAAAGCGCTCAATCGCGGTTTGTTGTTTTACAGCCTGTTCCCCGGCGCGCCGCGTCTGACGCTGAGCCGCGAAGGCGACAGGGTTCGCCTGAGCCTGGACGATTCGCCGCTGTGGGACCCGGACCATTTCCTCAGCGAGAGCCTGTTGGTGATCTGGCATCGGTTCGGCAGTTGGCTGATCGGCCAGCGCATTCGTCTGGAGCAGGCTACGTTCAGCTACCCGAGGCCCGAACACGGGGCCGAATACGACTTGCTGTTTTCCTGCCCGCTGAGCTTTTCCACCGTAAAGAGCACGACGGCGCAAAGCAGTCTGTTATTTCACAGTCGCTACCTGAACATGCCGCTGTTGCAGGACGAACGAACCCTCAAGCACTTTCTCGAGCGCTCCCCCGCCGACCTGCTATCGCGCCCCGACGAAGGCGACAGCCTGAGCAGCCGGCTGCGGCGCTTGCTCAGCCACGACAGTGCGCGCTGGCCGGACCTGGAAGCGGTGGCCGCGCACCTGCACATCAGCCCGCAAACCCTGCGTCGACATTTGCGCGAAGAAGGCACGAGTTTTCAGGAGTTGAAGGATCAGTTGCGCCGGGACATTGCGATTTATCACCTGGGGCGTGCGGACCTGTCGTTGCAACAGATTGCCGAGCAGCTGGGGTTTTCAGAACCTTCGGCGTTTCACCGGGCGTTCAAGAAGTGGACGGGGTTGACGCCTGGGGCCTATCGCGCCCAAGAGAATTGAGTTCTAGCGCTGTTTTTTGGTGTACTCACTGGCCCCTTCGCGAGCAAGCCCGCTCCCACAGGAGATCTGCTGCGAACATATTATTTGTGAACGCCACCAATCCAATGTGGGAGCGGGCTTGCTCGCGAAGAGGCCCAAAAAAACACCGCAAAACTGCGCAGCCAACCAAGCTGTTGTGGCGAGGGAGCTTGCTCCCGCTGGGCTGCGAAGCGGCCCCAAACCCTTCACCGCAGTCTTTCTGTCGGACCGCATTTACCTGGATTACGACTGCTTCGCAGCCGAGCGGGAGCAAGCTCCCTCGCCACAACAAGCCTCTTTTTGCCAAAGATCCTGACTAGCCTCGCGGATCGAAGTTATCCAGCACCCGATTGACGGCCAACTCACCAAGCATGACCACCTGCTGAATCCCCAACATCATGTTGCGATGTGGCATGTCCATCAATCCGGCGAACTCACTGAGCATCATGCTCGCTGACGCCAGGGATTCGCAGGCGTTGACCAACAGGGTTTCGTTATCGACCTCGGCGCCGACATGGTAAATGGTGCTGGGTTTGCGCTTAGTGTCTTTGGGGATGGGCGGATTGAGGTAGTAATCGAGGGCGCGGTCGGCGGCTTCGTTGAGTTTTTTGGAATCGAGGGATTCGTAGGGGGATGCCGGATCGGTTTCCGGTGGGTTGGGCGTTGGTTTGAACATGAGAAGCTCCGTGGTTGGTTGAGCCGCCACGACCTATCGCTAAACAAGTAAAGGTGGCGGCTGTACGCAGGTTAGCGATCCGGGTCACAGAAACCCCGGGTAGACTCGAAGGTCTCCCACGCACAGCCACCATTACGCGAATTGCAGGCACTAAAAACTGCAATCAAAACTTGGGCGCTTTTGCGTCTGTGTTTGGGATCGGATCGCTAAACCCGATCGCTGATTCGTCAGCGACCCGCAAACGATAGAGCCCACACCTCAGGCGCACAAGCCGGCGGATTCTGGCGTAGTCGTAGGCAGCGGCGCAAGGATGTGTAGCCTGGGAGAGTATCTGGAAGTGTCGTTTAAACAGTGCTTGTTTAGCGGTCTGACTGTGGGTCTTGTGCTGGATGGGCTGGCCTCTTCGCGAGCAAGCCCGCTCCCACATTGGATCTCCTTAGAACACATTATTTGTGACCGACACAAATCAACTGTGGGAGCGGGCTTGCTCGCGAAGAGGCCCGAGAGAACACCCTCCAACTTCCAGTCAAACCACCGGAAAATGAATCCGGAACGCCGCGCCGCCCATCGGCGAATCCCCCAGTGTCAGCTTGGCGTTGTAGCTTTCGATGATGTCCTTGACCACCGCCAACCCGATCCCCTGCCCCGGATGCTGGCGATCCAGCCGCTCGCCTCGCTGCAGAATCCGCGCACGCTGGTCCGGTGGCACGCCCGGGCCGTCATCTTCGACGCACAACTCAATCCCGCTAAGGGTTTCGCGCACGCTGATGCGCACTTCGCCGAGGCACAGGCGATAGGCGTTTTCCAGCAGGTTGCCCATCATTTCCAGCAAGGCGCCTTGCTCGATCGGCACGTAGCACTGCTCCGGCAGGTCGAACGCGACACGCACACGTTTGTCGCGGTAGACCTTGTCCAGCGTGTCGCAGAGGCTTTTCAGTACAGGGCGCAGGCGCACCTGATGGCGCACCAGACCGCTTTTGCGCAGGCTCGCGCGTTGCAGCTGATAGCCGATCTGCTGGCTCATGCGTTCGATCTGGGTTTGCAGCACCCAGGCCTGCTCGCGCTCTTGCGGCTTTTGCGCCATGTCTTCGCTGACCCCTTGCAACACCGTCAGCGGGGTTTTCAGGCTGTGAGCCAGGTCGTCGAGGGAATCGCGATAACGGCTGCGCTGTTCGCGTTCGCTGTGCAACAAGCGGTTGAGCGAGCCAGTCAAGCGCAGCAGTTCACGAGGGTGTTGTTCGCTGAGGCTTTCCCGGGTGCCGCTTTCGATCTGGTCCAGCTCCTGGCTCAGCCGACGCAACGCCTGCAAGCCCCAGGTCAGGCCGATCCACAGCAAGGCGAGCAATACCAGCAAGGCTGCGCCGAAGCCCAGGTAAAGATTTTCCCGCAGGCCTTCGAGGGTGACTTCGTATTCGCGCACCGGTTGCAACGCGACGATGCTGAACGCCGCGCTTTTGCCACCCAGCAGTTTGACCTCGACGTCATAGACGAAGAACTCTTCCCCATTGGCTTCGCGAATTCTCGCGAACTCATTACCGCGCCCGTCGTAACGCGGTTTGTAGTTGATCTTCTCTTCCTGGGTAGCCTTCGAGCGCCAGACCAGATGAGCTTCGCGGTCAAAGA
This sequence comes from Pseudomonas farris, assembly GCF_019145235.1. Classification (GTDB taxonomy): domain Bacteria; phylum Pseudomonadota; class Gammaproteobacteria; order Pseudomonadales; family Pseudomonadaceae; genus Aquipseudomonas; species Aquipseudomonas farris. The sequence goes on from NZ_JAHSTV010000014.1 coordinate 128,427, forward strand.
TGTAACCGAGTAAACGGCTGTCGGTGAGGTTGAAGCGCTCATCGGGCAGCTGCGTCGGCATCTGCAGGGTGTTGTTTTCCACCCGCGCGGCGGAGATCAGCGTGGTGACGTCCGACGCCAGGCGCTGCTCAATGGAATCCTGTAACGCCAGGCTGAACGCGCCCTGCATCGCCGGCAGTAACGCCAGCATGAACAACACCGCCAGGATCGTGGCGGCGAGCATCAATCGGACACGAAGGGAACGAATCAAGTGCAGCGCTCGTTAAACAGGTAGCCGAGGCCACGCACGGTATCGATCGGCTTGAAGCCGGATGGGCCTTCGAGTTTGCGGCGCAAGCGGCCGACCAGCACTTCGATCACATTCGGATCGCGCTCGTCGTCATCCGGGTAGAGCTGCTCCATCAAGCGGTCCTTGGCCACCACTTGCTGGTGATGGCGCATCAGGTACTCGAGGATTCGGTACTCGTACGCGGTCAGCGCCAGCGGTTGTTCATCGAGGGATGCCTGTTTGCGGTTGAGGTCCAGCAGCAAAGGCCCGGCGACGATGGTCGACTGGGTGAAACCGCTGGAGCGGCGCAGCAAGGCATTGAGCCGGGCGTCCAGCTCTTCGAACTGGAACGGCTTGACCACGTAGTCGTCGGCACCGGCGGCGAGGCCTTCGACCTTGTCCTGCCAGTTGCCGCGCGCAGTGAGGATCAGAATCGGAAAGCTCTTGCCCTGGGAACGTAACTGACGAATCAGGTCGAGCCCACCCATGCCCGGCAGACCGAGGTCGATCACCGCCAGGTCATGGTTGAACTGCCCGGCCTGGTACAGCGCCTCCTCGGCATTGGCCACGGACTCGACCACGTGGCCGCTATCCGTCAGACGGGTTTGCAGGTGATGGCGCAACAGCGCTTCATCTTCGACGACCAGCAATTTCATAACGCTCTCCTGGGCAAATCAACATCTCCAAAGACATAACGCGTCCAAAGGCACGCAAACCTCGATGGCTGACAGGGCGACGCCAGTCAATCAAGCCGCGGAACATGTGGGAGCGGCGGTGCGGCGATCCGACTTGCTCGCGAAGACGGTGGCACAGTCAACATTAATGTCGCCTGACACACCGCTTTCGCGAGCAAGCCCGCTCCCACAGTGATTGCGTTTAACCAACTGAGGCATACCCTCACGAAACGCTTTTTAGAAAGCGTAGTTGGCGGACAGGTAAGTCTGGGCGCTGCTGGTCAAGTCCAGCGAACCCTGTTTGCTGCCGCCATGCTCGCTCATCTCGGTGCTGGCGTTGCTGCGCAGGTAACGGTAACCCAGCTCGACCGAGGTGTTTTGCGAAACTTGCTGCAATACACCGACCTGGCCGCCAATGGCGTAACCGATGTCGCTGTCACGGCTGAAGCCTGGTGAATCCTGGGTCAGTTTGGTCAAACCGGCGGTAGCACCGCCGAACAATTTGGTGCTGCCACCCACCGGGTAAAACAAATCGTAGCTACCCAGCAGGTTTTCCTGACGCAGTTTAATGCCATTGTGCGAGCCCGACACATTGTCATAAGTGGCGTAGTAGCGGCCCTGACTGTCTTGCTGACCCAGACGCACGCCCCAGGTGTTGTCCTTGCCGATCACACCGTCGGCATTCGGGTGGTTGAGGTTGTCGTTCAGGGCGCTGGATTTTTTAACCTTGTCGCTGGTCTGGCCAAAGGTCAGGCCGGCGAAATTGGTGGTATCGGCGTGGGCCGCCACACTGGCGCCCATCATGGTGAAAGCCAGAAGCAGTTTTTTGAAAGTAGTCATTGGGGAGTTTCCTCATGCGCTATGTGCTTTTTGGGTACGGGGCAAGGTTACTGCCCCCTCCCTGTACTGCCCCTGAACGCACTCTGAACCTGAGCTGAATCAAATCGACTACGCTGTTCTCACGATTCTTAATAAGGAGATTTGATCATGCGTGCGTTCTTCGCCCTCGTATTACTGGCTCTGAGCGGCGTCAGCCAGGCCGCCATCCAGACCCAGGAAATTCCCTACCAGAGTGCCGACGGCACCAAGCTGATCGGCTATTACGCCTACGATGACGCCATCAAAGGCCCGCGACCGGGCGTGGTGGTGGTACATGAGTGGTGGGGCCTCAACGATTACGCCAAGCGCCGCGCCCGTGATCTGGCCGGTCTGGGCTACAGCGCGCTGGCCATCGATATGTTTGGCGATGGCAAGAACACCGAACACGCCAAGGACGCCATGGCCTTCATGCAAGCCGCATTAAAGGACAGCGCCGCAGCCAGCGCGCGGTTTCAGGCCGGGCTCGATTTGCTGAAGAAACAGCCGCAAACCGATCCGGACAAACTGGCGGCCATCGGTTATTGCTTCGGCGGCAAGGTGGTGCTGGATGCCGCGCGTCAAGGCGTGCCGCTGGCAGGCGTGGTGAGTTTCCATGGTGCGCTGGTGACCAATACGCCGGCGACACCTGGCAGTGTGAAGGCGAAAATCCTGGTCGAGCATGGCGCCTTGGACAGTATGGTCACGGCGGAAAACGTGATGGCATTCAAAGCAGAAATGGACAAGGCCAAAGCCGACTACAAATTTGTCACCCTCGAAGGCGCCAAGCATGGGTTCAGCAATCCCGAGGCGGATCGTCTGAGCCATGGCGACCACGGCGGGCCGGACATTGGTTACAGCAAGACCGCGGATGAGAAGTCTTGGGCGGACATGCAGGCGTTTTTCAAGAAAATCTTTGGTTGATCAGGTAGACCGCGGCGCGGCTATCGCGAGCAGGCTCGCTCCCACAGGGGATCTTCGGTGTGACATAGATCCAATGTGGGAGCGAGCCTGCTCGCGATGGCAGCACCGTCGATCTGAACCTTGGGACTACCCAGCCTCAAGGCAACCCGGCAAAATGCCGGTCATGAATCCCGTCCCCGCCCTACCCGTCTGCTGCACTCCACTCGACGCCCATTGGCCGCTGCCGTTTGTGCTGCCCGATACGGTCTTGTTGGGTACCCACTTCGATACCAAGCAACTGGCCAGCGATGATTTCCAGCGCAGCGCCATCGAGCCGCCCGCGAGCATCCAGCGGTCGGTGGCCAAGCGCCAAGCCGAATTTCTCGCCGGGCGGGTCTGCGCTCGGGCGGCGTTGCAACAACTGGAAGGGCTGAATTTCATTCCCGCCATTGGCGAAGACCGCGCACCGGTGTGGCCAGCGCATATCACCGGCTCGATCACCCACAGCACCGGCCGTGCCGCGGCGATTGTCGCGAACAAGGCGCACTGGCGCGGTCTGGGGATGGACCTGGAAAACCTGCTCTATGCAGAGCGGGCCGAACGCCTGGCCGGGGAAATTCTCACCGGGCCTGAAATGCAACGCATGGCTGCCGGGGCTGAGGATCAACTGGCAATGCTGGTGACGTTGACGTTTTCAGTGAAGGAAAGCCTGTTCAAGGCGCTCTACCCGATCGTGCAGAAGCGCTTCTATTTCGAACACGCCGAAGTGCTGGAGTGGAGCGCGGGTGGTGAAGTGCGGTTGCGGTTGCTGACAGACCTGTCCAGTGAATGGCGTAACGGCATTGAGCTGGATGCGCAGTTTGCAGTGATGGATGGGCAGTTGTTGAGTCTGGTCAGTATCAAGGCTTGAGGGTTTTCAGCGCCTGTCAGGGCCTCTTCGCGAGCAAGCCCGCTCCCACATTGGATCTCCTGTGGACACACAATGTGTGAACAACACAGACCCAATGTGGGAGCGGGCTTGCTCGCGAAAGCGGTGGATCATTCACCGCAGACCTCAACGCCGCTCCTGATTCCTCGGCCAGCTCAAACTGAAACAGGCCCCGCCCAGGCTTTTGCTCTTGCCGATCAACGCTCGCCCGTCATGCCAATGGATGATTCGCCGCACAATCGATAACCCCAACCCATGCCCGCCCGAGGCGCGGGTGCGGCTGTCATCGAGGCGCAGGAACGGAGTGAAGATTTTCTCCCACGCGGTTTCCGGCACACCCGGCCCGTCATCCTCGACATCCACCCGACAGCGCTGCTGTCCTACCTGATAACTGACGGTCACCCGCGAATGGGCGTGGCGCATGGCGTTGCTCACCAGGTTCTGCAACGCTCGGTGCAAGTAACGCGGCTCGGCCTCGACCCAGGCGTCGTCGCAATCGGCGGCCGACAGGCACAAGCCGCGCTGCACCGTAACCTCGGCGCGCAGTGGCGCCAGTTCTTCGATCACCTGATTGACCAACGCATCCAGATCGATCCGCTGAAAGTTCAGCGCCGGCGAACCCTGCTCCAGCCGCGCATAAGTGAGCATCTCGTCGACCAGCCGATCGAGATCCTCGATGTCGTGGTCCATCCCTTCGCGGTATTTTTCCAGAGCCTCAGGCGTGGTGGCCGAGCCGATCATCTCCAGGCCAAAACGCAAACGCGCGACCGGCGTGCGCAGTTCATGGGACACGGCGCGCACCAGCTCTCGCTGTATCGCCAACAATTGCTGCAAGTGCTCGGCCATGCCGTTGAACGCCGACGCCAGACGCCCCACCGAGTCCGCGCCGCGTGCCGGTACGCGGGTTTCCAGGCTGCCCTTGGCGATGCGCGTGGCGGCGGCTTCCAGCCCGCGCAAACGGCGCTCCAGCTGGCGCACCAACAGATAGACAATCAAACCGATCAGGCTCAGACCAAGGGCCGCGATCAGCACCAGCCACTCGGGCGGGTAAGGATTCATCTGATACAGCGGTCCGATTTCCAGCACCCACGGTGTACCGACCATGCCGGCAAACACCCGGATCGAATCGCCACCCTTGCCCAGCGCCATCACCGTGTCGCCTTCGGATATGCGGCGACTCTGGTCTTCGTCCATGTCGGCCTGATCGATCGTGACCAGCTGCAGATCAAAGCCGAAACCCTTCTCTTCCTTTAACTGCGCCAGACGCTTGGGCTGCTCGGCCACCGGATAGCGCACCAGTTCATCGGCCAGCAGGTAAATGGTCGCCCGCGCCAGTTGCTCGCTGATCTGCTGGACTTCCCCCGTGAGCACCAGTTGTTCCTTGTCGCTGACCAAGCGGTAAACCTTTGCCGCGTGCGGGCCGGTCTGCTCCACCAAGGCCTGGCCGCGCAGCACGCGGGTGCGCTGGGTCAGATCGAGGTCGGTCTGGGGGAATGTCTTCAGCGCCAACGGAATGCCGAGCAAGCGCTCCCACACCAGCAAGGCCCGATGGCGCTCGGTTTCGTTCATCGGTTGCAGGTTATCGGCCATCAACGAAAACGTGCCGTGAGCCAGACGCTCGCGGTATTGCTCGCTGCGCACCTGATTGAGCAAGTGCAAGGCCAGCACGCCGAGCACGGCCACCAGAATCAGCGCCGCGCACATGCCGCCGTAGATGCGCAGGAAGATCGAGTTCACAGGGTGCAGGCTTCCGGAACGAACAGATAGCCTTTGCTGCGGATGGTTTTGATCAGCCGCGGATGCTCAGGGTCATCGCCGATCTTCGGCCGGATGCGTGAAATGCGCACGTCGATGGAACGGTCCTGGCCGTCATAACCGATACCGCGCAGCGCGGTGAATATTTCTTCGCGGGACAGAATACGCCCGGCGTTGGCCACCAACAGCCAGAGCAAATCGAACTCGGCACTGGTCAACTCGATGCCTTTGTCATGCAGCCAGGCCTCGCGCAACGCGTTATCCACCACCAACGGGCCGAACTGCAGACGCCGTTGTTTTTCCGGCGCGGTTTCAGGGGGTTCACTGCGCCGCAACAAGGCCTGGATGCGCGCCAGCAGCAGGCGTGGGCGCACCGGTTTGCAGACGTAGTCATCAGCGCCAAGGTCGAGGCCGAGGATTTGATCGGTGTCATCGGTGCGCGCGGTGAGCATCAGGATCGGGCCGTCATATTTGTCGCGAACCTTGCGGCAAATGCTCAGGCCATCTTCGCCAGGGAGCATCAGGTCGAGGATCACCAGGTCCGGTTTCTCCTTGATGATGCGTGCCGCGGCGAGGGCGCCGTTGCCCTCGATCGAGACGCGCAGGCCATTGGCTTCGAGGTAGTCGCGAGTCAGTTCGGCCAGACGCTGGTCGTCCTCGACAATCAATACCTGCCAGACTTCTTGCTCCACGATGACCTCTGCTTGCCAACATCACTTTAAAGGGACGGATCCGCCCGTCTTTTTGTAATGATTGGGGAGGATAAGAATGCATCTGCATTGGCCGATTGTATAAACGGCGCACGTCTGGAACACAAGCGGGTAAATGCGTTCGGACACGACGGTTTTTTGTGATAGGGTTCGCGCCCTTAAAAATCCGAATGACTGTTTTCAATCGCTGAAAATCAGTGAAAAACAGTCCGCTCCAGCTAGGTCGCGGCCTACACGCTCGTTCCACCTTTCACACACAATTTACGCACAGGTTTATCCACAGGTAGAACGTTGCAACACCCTCAAAAACGCATTATCTTGTACCTCGGCGCTAAAAAAACCCTACATGTAGGGTTTTAGCTTAAAAGCCCAACCACATTTCAGACCAGAAACTCAAGCGCTTTATTGCCTGTTTATGGTTGAACCAAGCACGATTTTACAAGCCCAAACCGCCTGTGCGGATGGCACCGTTTTTTCAGGCCAGAACAGCCAGAACGGTACGGGTGTTGCAGTCAAAACTGGCACCCCAGAAAGGAATCCGGCTTCGAGCCCAGGCTCGCGGCCAAAGACTTCGGCAAGGAAGCGGCATCATTAGCCTTCTTCCTACTGTCCCGAAGTTGTTATGCCCGACGCCACGTCGGTTGTAGTGCTTCAGGACAGAACGGTGGGCACCGTAATGGTGCCCAAACAAACATAGAGAATGTGGAGACAACCCCCCATGCAAACCGACACAACTCGCGAGAACCCGCAGGGCACCTTGCCGCAGGCCGCCGATTCGAATTCGGATCTGTCCGCCACCGCGCCTGGCCAACTGCGCGTGATCAAGCGTAACGGGACTGTCGTTCCTTACACCGATGACAAAATCACCGTCGCCATCACCAAAGCGTTTCTTGCAGTTGAAGGCGGCACCGCTGCCGCTTCGTCGCGCATCCACGACACCGTTGCTCGCCTGACCGAACAGGTCACCGCGACCTTCAAGCGTCGCATGCCATCGGGCGGCACCATCCACATCGAAGAAATCCAGGACCAGGTCGAACTGGCCCTGATGCGTGCCGGCGAGCAGAAAGTTGCCCGCGACTACGTGATCTACCGCGACGCCCGTTCCAAGGAACGCGCTGTACGCACACCTGCCGAGGACGCAGTACAGGCTCACCCATCGATTCGCATTACCCGCGCTGATGGCAGCCTTGCACCTCTGGACATGGGTCGTCTGAACACCATCGTCACCGAAGCGTGCGAAGGCCTGGAAGAAGTCGACGGCGACCTGATCCAGCGCGAAACCCTGAAGAACCTGTACGACGGCGTGGCCCTGACCGACGTCAACACCGCTCTGGTGATGACCGCCCGTACGCTGGTCGAGCGTGAGCCGAACTACTCGTTCGTGACCGCCCGCCTGCTGATGGACACCCTGCGTGCCGAAGGCCTGAACTTCCTGGGCGTCGCCGAGAGCGCGACCCATCACGAGATGGTCGACCTGTACGCCAAGGCGCTGCCGGCGTACATCGCCAAAGGTATCGAATTCGAATTGCTGAACCCGGTTCTGGCGTCCTTCGACCTGGAAAAACTCGGCAAGGCAATCAACCACGAGCGCGATCAGCAGTTCACGTACCTGGGCCTGCAAACCCTGTACGACCGTTACTTCATCCACAAGGACGGTATCCGCTTCGAACTGCCGCAAATCTTCTTCATGCGCGTGGCCATGGGCCTGGCGATCGAAGAGAAGAACAAAGAAGACCGTGCAATCGAGTTCTACAACCTGTTGTCGTCCTTCGACTACATGTCCTCGACCCCGACCCTGTTCAACGCCGGTACCCTGCGTCCACAGTTGTCGAGCTGCTACCTGACCACCGTGCCGGATGATCTGTCGGGCATCTACCACGCGATCCACGACAACGCCATGTTGTCGAAATTCGCGGGCGGCCTGGGCAACGACTGGACGCCGGTTCGTGCACTGGGTTCGTACATCAAGGGCACCAACGGCAAATCCCAGGGCGTTGTACCGTTCCTGAAAGTAGTGAACGACACCGCCGTCGCCGTTAACCAGGGTGGCAAGCGCAAAGGCGCTGTGTGTGCTTACCTGGAAACCTGGCACATGGACATCGAGGAGTTCATCGAACTCCGTAAGAACACCGGTGATGACCGTCGTCGTACCCACGACATGAACACCGCCAACTGGATCCCTGACCTGTTCATGAAGCGTGTCTTCGATGACGGCCCATGGACCCTGTTCTCGCCATCCGAAGTTCCGGATCTGCACGACCTGACCGGCAAGGCTTTCGAAGAGCGTTACGAGTACTACGAAGCCCTGTCCCAGTACCCGGGCAAGATCAAGCTGTTCAAGACCATTCAGGCCAAAGACCTGTGGCGCAAAATGCTGTCCATGCTGTTTGAAACCGGCCACCCATGGCTGACCTTCAAAGACCCGTGCAACCTGCGCAGCCCGCAGCAGCACGTGGGCGTGGTTCACAGCTCGAACCTGTGCACCGAGATCACCTTGAACACCAACAAGGACGAGATCGCCGTTTGCAACCTGGGCTCGATCAACCTGCCGAACCACATCACCAACGGCAAGCTGGACACCGCCAAGCTGGAACGCACCGTGAACACCGCCGTTCGCATGCTCGATAACGTTATCGACATCAACTACTACTCGGTGCCGCAAGCGAAGAACTCCAACTTCAAGCACCGTCCGGTCGGTCTGGGCATCATGGGCTTCCAGGACGCTTTGTACCTGCAGCACATCCCTTACGGTTCCGACGCTGCCGTCGAGTTCGCCGACAAGTCGATGGAAGCGGTCAGCTACTACGCGATCCAGGCGTCCTGCGACCTGGCCGACGAGCGCGGCGCTTACGAGACGTTCCAGGGTTCGCTGTGGTCCAAAGGCATCCTGCCGCTGGATTCGCAACAGATCCTGATCGAACAGCGCGGCCAGCAGTACATCGACGTTGACCTGAACGAAACCCTGGACTGGGCACCGGTTCGCGCCCGTGTACAGAAAGGCATTCGTAACTCCAACATCATGGCCATCGCACCGACCGCGACCATCGCCAACATCACTGGCGTGTCGCAGTCGATCGAACCGACTTATCAGAACCTCTACGTGAAATCGAACCTGTCGGGCGAATTCACCGTGATCAACCCGTACCTGGTTCGCGACCTCAAGGTTCGCGGTCTGTGGGACTCGGTCATGATCAACGACCTGAAGTACTACGACGGTTCGGTACAGCAGATCGAGCGCATCCCGCAAGAACTCAAAGAGCTCTACGCAACTGCGTTCGAAGTGGACACCAAGTGGATCGTTGACGCGGCCAGCCGTCGTCAGAAGTGGATCGACCAGGCTCAATCGCTGAACCTGTACATCGCCGGCGCTTCGGGCAAGAAGCTGGACGTGACCTACCGCATGGCCTGGTACCGTGGTCTGAAAACCACTTACTACCTCCGCGCTCTGGCCGCAACCAGCACCGAGAAGTCGACCATCAACACCGGTAAGCTGAACGCTGTTTCCAGCGGCGGCAACCACGGTGACGACTCGGTCCTGGCTGCTCCTGCCGGCCCTGCTCCAGTGCCGAAGGCGTGCGCGATTGACGAGCCGGATTGCGAAGCCTGCCAATAAGCTGAGCGGGTGAGCGCTGAAAGGCGCTTACCTCGACAACCCCCGATCAGTCCTCTGGATTGGTCGGGGGTTTTCTTTTGCCTTGAGGAACGTGGTGGCCCGACTGACACCATCGCGAGCAGGCTCGCTCCCACAGGGATTTGTGGTGTTGCATAGATTCAATGTGGGAGCGAGCCTGCTCGCGATGAGGCCAATACAGACAACCACGATGTCAGTGCCTGAGACAAATCCAGGCCATAAAAAACCCCTCTTGCGAGGGGTTCTTTATGCAGCGTTATCAAGCATCAGGTCATCTGGATGATGGTCTGCATGATGGTGCTCTGGGTGGAGATGGTCTTGGCGTTTGCCTGGTAGTTGCTCTGAGCTTTGATCAGTTCGACCAATTCGTTGGTCAGGTTGACGTTGGACTCTTCCAGGGAGTTGGACACGACCGAACCCAGAGTGCCGGTTGTCGGCGCATCGACACCCGCCACGCCTGAGGCGAAGGTTTCTTTCCAGCGGGTACCACCGATCGGCTGCAAGCCTTGCTCGTTGGCGAAGCTGGCGACTGCAACCTGGCCGATTGCCTTGGTTTGCTGGTTGCTGAAGTTGGCGGTCATGACGCCGGTGGCGTCGATGGTCAGGCTGGAGATCTGGCCGGTGGCGTAGCCGTCCTGAAATTGCTGGGTACGGGCCGTCGGCGAGTTGTAGGAGGTGGTTTTGGTCATGTCAAAGCTCACACCACCAGTGGCTGCAACCGAACCGTTAGGACCCCAGACGTTCGGCGTTACGGTGGCATTGGTCACCACGCCAGGCACCCAACCGGTCAGCTGGAACGTTTTGCCGGTCACAGCAAAACCGGTACTGCCAGTCATGGTGTTGACGGTACCGTCAGAGTTGAAGGTGACGGTGGCAGTCACTGGCACCGGTGGTTCAGTGGCCGGGTTGGAAGGCGAACGACCGTCTACGTAGGTGTACATGGTCCATGCGTTAGTACCGGTTTTCACGTAGTACTGATCCAGGGAATGCTGGTTACCCTGGCTGTCGTAGATCGGGGTGGAGATCGGCTTGTTATAGCTCAATGGCTCGGCCGGGTTGAACGGCGTAACGGTCGGAAGGGTTTCCGAGGAGTTCAGGTTCATCGTCTGGTCGACGCGAGTGGTTGCCTTTGGCGACAGGCTTGAGGTGTCGATTTTCAGGTCGGTCAGTACGCCATTGATGATCTTGCCGTTGGCATCAACGCCATAACCCTGCAAACGGTTGCCGTTGTTATCGACCACATAGTTTTCAGCGTCAGTCTTGAACGCACCGGCACGGGTGTAGCTCAAGGAACCGTTGTCGCTAAGGATGAAGAAGCCGTTGCCCTGGATGCCCATGTCGAGCACGTTGCCGGTGTTGTTCACGTCGCCCTGGCCGAACTGCTGGGAAACGTTGGCCAGACGCACGCCGTTGCCGACGGTCTTGCTGCCGGTACCCAGGCGAGTGGCCGAGTACACGTCTTCGAATTCTGCACGGGAGGATTTGAAACCGGTGGTCGCGACGTTGGCGATGTTGTTGCCGGTCACGTCCAGTTGTTTGTTGGCTGCATAGAGACCGCTAAGGCCGATATTGAAAGACATATTCCACTCCTTGTGCCGTGTTAGTCGGCTCTATATACCAATGGTTTGTACTTTGGACAGGGCAACGCTGCCCATGCCTGCCAGGTTCAGCATCAACTCACCGCCAGTCTGGCTGATGGTCACACTGTTGACCGTTGCCGGCAGGTAAGTAATCAGTGAGGTGTTTGTGCTGTCGATGGTGGTCGACGCGCCGAAGGTGTAAGTACCCGCCGGTGCCACCGCGCCCGCATCGTCCTTGCCGTCCCAGATGAAACTGGCGTTACCGGCACTTTGACTGCCCAACTCGAGCGTACGGATGGTCTTGCCTTCCGAGTTGGTAATCTTGACGGTGGCGGCGGCAACCGAGGTTGGCACCACGATGGTCCCGTTGAGGCTCTTGGAGGTGTCGACCACCGCTTTGTCGGTCTGCGCGATGACCGAACGGCCCACCAGTGAAGAAGCCTGCAAGGCTTGCGAGGAGCTGTAGCTGCTGGCAAGGCCGCTGACCGTATCGTTCAGCGTGGTGATACCTTCCAGGCTACTGAACTGCGCCAACTGTGCCACGAACTCGCTGTTGTCCTGAGGATCGAGCGGGTTCTGGTTTTTCAGCTGAGTCACCAACAGTTGCAGGAACGCGTCCTTGCCCAGCGACTGACCGCCGGTAGCGGCCGAGGTCAGGCTGTCTTTGGTGGTAGGGGTCTGGACCGAAGAGTTGGCCAGAACATCGCTGATAATGCTCATATGAATCGCCCCTTATCACTGACCGAGGGTCAGGACCTTCTGCATCATGGTTTTGGCGGTATTCATCATTTCGGCGTTGGTCTGGAACGAACGGCTCGCGGAAATCATGTCGGCCATTTCTTCGACGACGTTGACGTTCGGGTAGTAGACGTAGCCCTTGCCATCGGCAGCCGGATGGTTCGGCTCGTAGCGCGCTTCAAGGTTGCTCTGGTCTTCGACCACGCCCAGCACTTGCACGCCTTGACCGGCCGCGTCCTGGTTCTGGAACAGCGAATCGCTGCCGCCGCTCTGGCCGCCCTGGAACATGGTGGCGAATACCGGGTGACGGGCACGGTAGGTCTGGTCGATGCTCGACGAGACGGTCTCGGCGTTGGCGATGTTCGAGGCGACGGTGTTCAAGCGAGTGGTCTGGGCACTCATGCCGCTACCGGCGATGTTGAAAACACTGGCAAGGGACATGACTTACTCTCCACGCAGGGCTGATACCAGCCCTTTGAATTTACTGTTGAGCAGGGTGAAGCTGGCCTGGAAGTTGACCGCGTTTTGCGCGTAGTTCGACTGTTCCAGTTGGGCGTCCACAGTGTTTTGGTCGATCGACGGTTGCATCGGCGTGCGATACATCAGCGACTCGTCGCCATTGCCCAAGCCTTCAGCTTCGATGTGACGGCTGTTGGTCATGTTCAAGGCGAACTTGCCGTTTTTGGTCTTCTCGTTCTGCTCGGCGAGCACTTTCGAGAAGTCCAGATCCCGAGCCTTGTAGTTCGGGGTGTCGGCGTTGGCGATGTTGTTGGCCAGGACTTCGGCACGCTGAGCGCGGAAGCCCAGGGCTTGTTCGTGGATACCGAGCGCTTTATCGAAGCTGATGCTCATGTCGGGAAACCTTCGGGTGACCTGATTTTCGTACGATGGATATAGCAAGCGGCGTGCCAATTCAAAAAAGCCCGTAAACCGGGGCTTTGCGCGCGGTGGCAAGACGGCAATGCCAGAAAAGCGGCAACCGGTTTCCGCCGCCTGCCGCTTTTCTGCCGCTTGTAACTGGCAACGACTATCCAATGTGGGAGCGGGCTTGCTCGCGAAGGCGTCGTGTCAGTCGACATTTGCTTTGACTGGCATACCGCATTCGCGAGCAAGCCCGCTCCCACATTGGATTGTTGTAGGTTCAGGGAAATCATCAGGCACAAAAAAACGGGAGCCCCCTGAGGACTCCCGTTTTTTATGCCGTCAACGAATCACTTCGCCTTGTAAATGATCCCCGGGCTGCACTGGACCATCTGGTAATGATCCGGCAAACCGTTCAGCGCTTCGGACGCGCCAAGGAACAGATAACCGCCCGGCTTCAGCGTGCTGTGAATGCGCAACAGGATGTCTTTCTTCACCTCGGCGGAGAAGTAGATCAGCACGTTGCGGCAGAACACGATGTCGAACTTGCCCAGGCTCGCGTAGCTGTCCAGCAGGTTGAACGAGCGAAACTCCACCCGGCTCTTGATCGGCGCCTTGATGGCCCAGCGTCCCGGCCCTTTCGGGTCGAAGTAACGCTGAAGGCGCTCGGGCGACAGACCGCGACCGATGGCCAGGCTGTCGTACTCGCCGGTCTTGCAGTTGGTCAGCATAGTGCCGGACAGGTCCGTGGCAACAATCTGCACGCCCATTTTCAACTGGCCCATGTTGACCCGCTCGAATTCATCGATGGACATCGACAGCGAATAGGGTTCCTGGCCCGACGAACACGCTGCCGACCAGATCCGCAGGCGCTGGCCGGGGGCTGCCTTGATCGCTTCGGGCAATACCTTGTTCTTCAAGACTTCAAACGGATAGGTGTCACGAAACCACAGGGTTTCGTTGGTGGTCATGGCATCCACTACCATCTCGCGCAAACCGCTACGTGGCTGGGTCTGGATGCGCTGAACCAGCTCACCCAGTGATTTGATGCCCTGCTGTTCCATCAGTTTGTTGAGACGGCTCGAGACCAGGTATTGCTTGTTTTCACCGAGCAAAATGCCACAGGCTTTTTCCAGGAAGACCCGGAACTGTTCGAAATCCAAATTACCCGTAGACAAAGATGCCGCCTCTTAAATCGTGTTGACCGCCAGGGGCAAAAGGCCCCTAGCTGTTATCTGCTGCTTTGATCCGGTCGACTACCCGGGATGCCAGGTCATCAGGACGGAATTTGGCCAGGAAGTCATCGGCACCGACCTTCTTGACCATCGCCTGATTGAATACACCCGACAACGAAGTATGCAGGATGATATGCAGCTTTTGCATGCGCGGGTCGTTGCGGATTTCGGCCGTCAGGGTGTACCCGTCCATCTCCGGCATCTCGATGTCGGAGATCATCATCAGGAACTCGTCTTCCGGCTTCTTGCCCTCGTCGACCAGCTTGCGCAGGTAATCCAGCGCTTGCCGACCGTCGTTCAACGCCACCACTTCGACTCCGACCGTTTGCAGGCAACGGCTCACCTGCTTGCGCGCCACCGATGAGTCATCGACCGTCAGCACCCGCAAGGACAACGCCTTGTGCTGAGTCTCGACATCCACCACGCCCACCGAAATCGCTTCCGGCGTCGGCGCCACTTCCGCCAGCACCTTTTCGACGTCGATGATTTCAACTAGCTGATTGTCGACCCGAGTCACCGCCGTCAGGTAGTGATCGCGCCCGGTGCCCTTGGGTGGCGGATGAATCTCCTCCCAGTTCATGTTGACGATGCGCTCCACCGACCGAACCAGGAAACCCTGGGTCTTGGTGTTGTACTCCGTGATGATCACGAAGGGATTGCTTTGATCTTTCAGCGCTCCGGAACCGGTCGCCATCGCCAGATCCAGAATCGGAATGGTCGCCCCCCGAATATTCGCCACACCGCACACGACAGGACTGGACTTGGGCATCAGGGTCAGCTTGGGGCATTGCAGCACCTCGCGAACCTTGAACACGTTGATCCCATACAGCTGCTGGCCGTCAAGACGGAACAACAACAGCTCAAGGCGATTCTGCCCTACCAGTTGCGTGCGCTGGTTCACCGAATCCATTACACCAGCCATGCCCAGACTCCTACACCAACGCTAAGTGTGTTGCGACGCACATTCATCACTAAACGGCACGGCGCTTGCTTTTTAACTCTTATGAACACAGAACCGACATTTTTCCGACACCTGACACTAACCTGTCGCAGATTGCTCTGCGCAATGTCGGCCGCTTGCCTGTTCAACGCTGGCAGCCCTGCCCTTGCTGACGCGGTTACCTTGCCTGACATGCTTATCGGCGTCACTCAGGGCTTTCTTGAATTCACCGTAGAAGACTATCTGGCGACGAGTCAAACGCAAGGACGCTATGAGATCGAGGTCAACCAACTCGATCCGCGCCTGCGCATGCCCATGTGCGACAAGGAATTGACAGCCACCCTTGAGAGCCCGGCGAGGCCTCTGGGCCGGGTCACGGTCAAGGTTCGCTGCGAGGGCGCTTCCCCTTGGACAGTCTTCGTACCCGCTCAAGTACGGCTGTTTCGCGACATCGTGACCACCACCCGTCCGCTCAAACGAACAGGGATTATCGAACCGCAGGACGTGACCCTGCGCGAGCGCGATATCAGCTTGATAAATCAGGGTTTTCTGACCTCCGTCGATCAGGCGATCGGACAAAAACTTACCCGACCAATGGTCGCCGATCAGGTCATTACCCTGGTGCACCTCGAACAGGCGGAAGTGATTCGCAAGGGCGATCAGGTGGTGATTACCGCCCGCAGTGGTACGCTCAGTGTACGTATGCCGGGTGAAGCGCTGTCCAACGGCGGCATGAGCGAACAGATTCGCGTGAAAAACCTTAACTCCCAGCGGGTCATCAAGGCGCAAGTTACCGCGCCCGGCCAGGTGGAAGTGGCCATGTAAGGATCTCTGTTCGTGAAAAAATGGCGCACTACTCGCCTGTTCCCTAAACTGTGCCGCATGCAGGACACGCGCTGGCGCATGCAAGCTCATTGATAAATGGGCCTAAAGTTTTCCGGGGGAGAGCCGAAAACATGGCAAGCGTCCAAATACCCAGAGGTTTTTTGTCATGGTCATCGATTTCAGTCGTTTAAACAGCTCCTCGCCACTTACGGGCAGTACACGTACCAGCGCTGCGAAGGAAACCGCCGAAGCCGGCCAATCCGCGCCGCTGAATACCCCGGCCGAACAGGCTGGTACCACCAAAAGCGGGGAGTCGGTACACCTCAGCAATGAGGCTCAGCAGTTGCAGAAGGTCACTGACAAGCTGCGCGATCAGCCTGCCGTCGACAAAGCCCGCGTGGCCGAGTTGAAAGCAGCGATTGCCGATGGCAGCTATAAAGTCGACAGCAACCGTGTAGCCAGCAAACTGCTCAACTTCGAAGCCCAGCGCTAGGCCACGGCCCGCGCCAGGCTTTTGGACGCTTAAAACCCAAGGCCAGCCATGCACGACACTAATTTACTGCAACTGATCATCGACGACTTTGCCCCGGCGCAACACCTGCTGGAGCTGCTGCAAACCGAGTCCCTCGCGCTGCACGGTCGCGACATGCCACTGCTTGAAGAGATTCTGGCGCAGAAACAGGCATTGATCATTTTGCTTGAGCAGCATGGCCGCAAGCGCAGTGAAATCCTCGCCAGCCTCAACCTGCCGCCCAATCGTCAGGGCCTGGAGCAACTTGCCAGCCATTCGAGCATTGGCGACCAGTTGCTGGCACAGAGCGACGTGCTGACCGACCTCCTGGCCCAGTGCCAGGCCGCCAACGTGAATAATGGCCAGTCGATTCTGGTGCAGCAGGCCGCCACGGCCAACCAGCTGAAAATCCTCACCGGCGGCGAGCCACCAGCGCTCTATGATGCCCGCGGTTCAACCTCCAAACTCGCAAAACCACGCCCGCTCAGTCAGGCTTGAGCCTTTCAATGAGCACGCTCTATCAAGACGCGAAACATGCTGGCAGAATGCTAGCCAGTAGTCATATTTGTCTGGAGATTGATGCCCCGTGTTCAATGCCTTAAACGCGGAAGATGCTCCGCAGCCACCCAAGGTGCTCACCACGCCCCTGGAAATCTCCGGCAATCTGCGTCAGCTGCAAGACAGCCATGACCCGCTGATCATCACGTTCCATGAGCGCAGCCAGCGCTTCCAGAGTTATCTGGTGGACATCGACCGTGACAGCAACATGATCGCCCTGGACGAAATGATCCCCCGCGACGGCGAACGCTTTTTGTTGGCCGGCGAGCCGTTCAAGGTCGAAGGCTTTCACGACGGTGTACGCATCGCCTGGGAAAGCAATGGCCCGCTGACCATCGACGAATCCGGCGATGGCCGTTGCTACCGTGGCGCGCTGCCCGATGAGGTGGTTTACCACCAGCGCCGCAATGCTTTCCGCGCTGCGTTGAAGCTGGCGCAATTGGTCAATGTCGATCTGGGGGGTGACAAACTCAAGTCGCCCGTCAGCGGCAAACTGCTAGACATCTCAGCCACCGGCTGCAAGTTACGCTTCGAGGGCGACATCACCGCCAGCCTGCAACTGGGCCAGGTCTACGACCGCTTCGTCGCCGCCCTGCCCTTCGGCAGCATGACGGCACCGGTCGAACTGCGTTACCTGCACTTCGAAGAGAAGATCAACACCACCTTCGCCGGCGTGCGTTTTCACAACATGAGCGGCCTGGTGCAGCGGCAGGTCGAGCGGTTCGTCTATCAGCTTCAGCGCGAAGCGCGGCGCTTCGATAAAGACGATTTCTGATTCGCCGCCCCTATAAAAAACGGGCAGTCCCTTGCGGTGACTGCCCGTTTTTTTATGCCTTGATCAAGGCCTCGCTTCGGTAAAGCTTTGCTCGCGCCCCGTGTCAGGGTCTTCTGATTCCGAGTCTGTTTCTGTTTCTGTTTCAACTTCTGATTCGGGCTCGGCATCCGGATTGAAATCAGCTTCCGGGTTGACCGGGTTCTGCATCTGATCCTGCACCACCTGCTCATCGACTCGCGGGTCAAGACAAGCGACCAGTGGCGAACTCGACATACTGTCCGGCATGGCCACGTGATGCAGTGGAGCATCGTCTACCTGATGCAGGTTGGTGACCGCTTTCGGGCGGATTCGCCACACCAGCACCAGGGCGAAGAAGCTGAAGAAGGCATAGAGCATCTGACTGCCGAATAGCTTCATCAACACCCCGGCCACCAGCGGTCCGATACTCGCGCCGACACCGTAGGTCACCAGCAGCATCGCCGTCAGCGACACCCGGCGATCACCCTCGACGTGGTCGTTGGAGAATGCCACCGCCAACGGGTACAGGCAGAACTGCACCAACGAACAGAAAAACCCGGCGATGAACAGCACCTCCAGCGGCACCTGCTGCATGATTGCCAGCGGCAACGCAGCCAGCGCCAGGCTGAACGCGAAGCAGCGGATCAACAGCGCCCGGTCATAGCGATCCGACAGCCAACCCAACGGCCACTGCACCACTAAGCCTGCAAAAATGCAGCTACCCATGAACAGACCGACCTGTTCGGTGGACAGCCCTTGCTGCGAGGCATACAGCGGCGCCAGACCGTAGAACGAACCGACGATCAAACCTGAACCCAACACCGTACTCAGTGACTGCGGCACACGCTTGATGAAGAATCGTGGCTCCATCGGCGCCGGGTGCAAAGGCGCCGGGTGAATCCGCCGCGTCAAGGCCACCGGCACCAGGCACAGGGCGAAGCACAGGGCAACCAGCATCAGCAATTCCAAGCCCAGGCCCGGATGCATGACCAGAATCAGTTGACCCAGCACCAACCCCAGGTACGAGGCGATCATGTAACCGCTGAACACCACGCCACGCTGCTTGGCTTCTGCCTGCTCATTGAGCCAGCTTTCGATCACCATGTACTGGCACATCATGCCCAGGCCGACGATCACCCGCAGGAACAACCACGCGGGCAACCAGTCCACCAAGCCATGGCCCAGCACTGCCGCGCCAACGATCCCGGCGCAGGCTGAATAAGC
The DNA here is from genome assembly GCF_019145235.1 of Pseudomonas farris. Lineage (GTDB taxonomy): Bacteria > Pseudomonadota > Gammaproteobacteria > Pseudomonadales > Pseudomonadaceae > Aquipseudomonas > Aquipseudomonas farris. The sequence goes on from NZ_JAHSTV010000014.1 coordinate 147,416, forward strand.
TCGAATATGCCCGACCCGGGCAATCAGCCGGTGGCCGATCTTGCCGCCCAGCACCAGGCCGAAATAGTTGGCTGCCATCAACGCACCGACCCACAGGCTGTCGACGTTATCGGCCGCCAGGCGCAGGGCAAGGTAAGTACTCAACAGGCCCGAGCCGATCAACATCATCAGCGAGGCGAAATACAGCCCCCGAAAAGATTTCAAGATTTGGCGCATCGGCTTTCCGAGCGGCTCCTTGCAGTGAGTATCGGGCTATCGACAAACGATAGCCCGACGGCGACGGGTCGTCAGGCCTGGGCTGCTAGAACACGCCGTTCCCAGGGAGTAATTTCATCAAAGAAGCTGGTCAACTCCATGGTCTTCGAAGCGATGTAGCCTTCGATGAACTCCTTGCCGAACAGTTCCTTCGCCAATTGGCTACGTTTCAGACGTTCGAGAGCGGCATGCAAGGTACACGGCAACGAAAGATTATCCGGCACAACGAACTCACCCTGGATCGGCTCGCTCGGCTCCAGTTTGTTTTCGATGCCATACAACCCCGCGGCCAGGCTCGCGGCGATCGCCAGATACGGATTGGCATCGGCCCCCGGCAAGCGGTTTTCGACCCGACGAGCGACCGGTGAACTGGCCGGAATGCGCAGCCCGGCCGCGCGATTGTCGTGGGACCAGCAGGCATTGTTCGGCGATGCGAAAGGATGGCACAGGCGCTGATAGGAGTTCACGTTCGGCGCAAACAGCGCGGTGAAATCCGCCAGGCCGGCCTGCTGACCACCGATAAAATGACGGAAGGTCGCGGTCGGCTCGCCGGCCTTGTCGCTGAACACGTTACGCCCGGTGCCGATCTCCACGATGCTCTGGTGAATATGCATCGAACTGCCCGGTGTGTGGGCCAACGGCTTGGCCATGCAGACCACGGTCAGGCCATGCTTGAGCGCCACTTCTTTGAGCAGATGCTTGAACAACAAGGTCTGGTCGGCCAGCAGAAGCGGATCGCCGTGCAGCAGGTTGATCTCGAACTGGCTGACGCCCATCTCGTGCATGAAGGTATCGCGCGGCAAGCCCAGCGCCGCCATGCATTCGTAGACTTCATTGAAGAACGGCCGCAAGCCGTTATTGGAACTGACGCTGAACGCCGAATGACCGTCCTCACGACGACCGTCCAGGCCCAGTGGTGGCTGGAAGGGTTGCGTCGGGTCAGGGTTGGGCGCGAAGACGAAGAACTCCAGCTCGGTCGCCACCACCGGCGCCAGACCGAGAGCGGCGTATCGAGCGATCACGGCCTTGAGTTGGCCGCGGGTCGACAACGGCGAGCTCTCGCCAGTCAGCTCGTCTGCATCGCAAATGGCCAACGCCCGAGGCTGCTGGCTCCAGGGCAAGCGGTGGATCTGCGCGGGATCAGGCACCAGCGCCAAGTCGCCATCATCACTGCCGTAAAAGCGCGCCGGCGGATAACCGCCCATGATGCATTGCAGCAGCACTCCCCGCGCCATCTGCAAACGCCGCCCTTCAAGAAATCCTTCGGCGGTCATCACCTTGCCGCGTGGTACGCCGTTCAGGTCCGGCGTGACACATTCAATCTCATCAATGCCCGTCAATCGCTGCGCGAGTGAACGATGGCCATCGGTTGTCATGACGCAATCCTTGTTGTACGAGCCGCGAACGGCGACTCGTACAAAATAGGCTCCGGCTGTTCGGAATATCAAGCAGCGTCAAACAAAAAGATATTCAGGGAAGGTAAAGGCTGAACACGCCGCCGCCCAGTGGGCCGCCGTTGCTGATTTCTGTGCGTCCGCCCACGCCATTGCGCTGATGCAACGCGGCAATTCGCCCGGCAAAGTACAGGCCCAGGCCGGTGCTGCCACTGCTGTGATTGATGCCCTGCACGTAATCGGCCTGACGCCCGATCATCTCGGCTGGATAACCCTCGCCATCGTCATTGATGGTCAGCACCAGTTGCCCGGCCTCGTCGCTGACGCTGATCAACAAGGCATGGCGGGCGTAACGAATGGCGTTGTTGATGCAATTGGCAAGCACCGAGGCAATGAGCTCACGATCGAAGAAACCCAGCGGGCTCAACGGGTCCACTTCATAGGTCGCGATAATGCCGCGGCTGGCGAACACTTCTTGATGAGCCGCCAGTTGCGCCTCAATGAAATCATCCAGCTCATGGTAGGCCGGTTGCAACGGCATCTGGTTGACGCCGAGTTTGTACAGCCCCAGCAGCTGCACCAGCATGCCATTGAGGTGGGCAAACTCGAAGTCGATCACGCCCTGCTCCGGGGTGTGCTGCTCCGGATCGGGCAGGCGCGCCAGCCATTGGCTGTGCGCCTGCATCAGCATGGCCAGTGAGTTCTTCATGTCATGCACGGTGGAGGCAATCACCGTGGAAAAGTCGAGTGACGGTTCGCTGTCGATCATTCGCCGAACGCCTTGATTTTCAGTTTCTGGTAGCGCGGATAACGCGCGTCGGTATCGGGCATCAGGCCGACGGTTTTCAGGCAGGCGCGACATTCTTCCAGTTCGGCCGACGGCACGCTGGTGTCGGTGCCATGCAGCAGCGACTGCGCCATGTTCAGGGCAATACTGATGTTTTTCGGCTGCAGTGCCAGGGCTTTGCGGAATACATCCCGGGCTTCCACCAGGTTGCCGGTCTTGTACACCCGCACGCCCTGACGGTTAAGGTCGGCGGCCGCGTTGCCGGAGTTGAGGATGGTCGGGTCGTCGGTCAGCTTGGCGATGCCTTTCATCACGGTCGGATCGTCGCCGTAGATCTCCGCACAGTTTTTCAGCATCGAAGCGCCGGCACTCGCCTGCCCGAGCATTTGCAACTGCTTGGCCACCAGCAGCGCCGCTTCGGCGCTCATGAACTGCTCCATGCCATCGAGGCGCATCATCGCCTGTTCGGTGAGCTTCTCGGCGGTTTCAGCATCGTTGAGCAGCAGGCTGGTGGCTTTCATCAGGCGCGCACGAATTTGCAAGCCGGGATCGGAAGGATTCTCCTTCGCCACCGCACTCAGCGTTGTGTTGATTTCAAGGCGGGTCCGGGTGTCTAGCCCCTTCTCACTGCCTTTGCTGATCAAGGCATGGGCCAGGCCGAGGTTGCTTTCCGCATCCTTGAAACGTGACTGCGCCCCTTGGGCCACGGCCTGTCGATAAGCTTTGGAGGCGGTATCAAAATCCTCGTTGGCCATCGCCAGCTTGCCCAGCAACGCTTGCCGGCGCACCGCCAGCGGCGACAGGCGAATAGCCTCTTCCAAGACTCTCTGCGCCCCCTTGGTGTCCCCTTCGGCGACCAGCACATCGGCCATGCCATCGTAGAGGGCCGGCATCATCGGGAAAACTTTCAGGGCTTTTTCGTAAATGCCTTTGGCCTGGCTGACCTGACCACGCTTGAACAGCAACTGGCCCAACCCGGCAAACGCCCAAGGCAAAGGCCGATCAGCAATGATGCTGTCATAGAGACGCTCCAGCGCTTCGTTCTGGTTCAAGTCGCGCAACGCATCGGCGCGGTAACGCAGGCACAGCGGCGAATAACGAATGTCCTGTTTGCACAGGGCGATGCAAGCATTGAGCACTTCAACCGGTTTGCCCCGGTCAAGGGCTTGCAGGATCGGTTTGAGCAAGGTTTTGCGCTGCTCCAGGCGCTCCAGGCGCTGGGCCAGGCCCGAACGGTTGAACGGCTTGGTCAAGTAAGCATCAGGCTCATGTTCCAGTGCGCTGAGCACCATGGCCTGGCTGGTTTCGGCAGTGACCATGACAAACACGCTTTCATGGCTGATCAGCTTCTCGATCATCAGGTCTTCAAGCACCTGCTGACCGTTCTTTTTGCCATCGCCCAGGTGGAAGTCCTGCAGGATGAAATCGTAGGACTTCTGCGAGCACATGCGCAGCGCCTGTTCACCGGTATCGGCGGTATCGACGTCCTTGACGCCCAGCTCCCGCAGCATGGACCTGACGGAACTGCGGAAATCCGAGAAATCATCGACGATCAGAAAACTCTTTTGGTGATACGACAGCATCGAAGATTTCCAGGCAATTAAGAAGAACAACCCAAAGGCAACCACACGGGCGAGCTCAGCTTCGCGGCCTTTTTGACGCGCAGATGATAGCGGGAGGCCATAAGCCATCAAGCAATTTCGCATAAACCCGTGACGCCAGTTGCCGGCCGTCAGAAGTAAAAATGACAACGACTGGTCGGGTTATCGGCCAGTAGTCGCGTTCCCTTGAAGCAGCAGGAGTGCAATTGCGCATTTGCTTGTCAAAAACGTATATAGGCCCATAAATGCGCGCTAAATAATTGAAGGGGTTATTGAAAAACGGGATTATTCTGTTTTATGACCCGCGCTTTTTATACCCGCTTGCATGCACAGCGTTTTACATCGCCAGCAAAGGCAGAATGAAATGACCACCACCCCCAAGCCTTCGGCCACGGCTCCCGAGCGACAGGCCTTGAGTCCCAGCACCCTGGACTTTCCGGTGGTAGGCATCGGCGCGTCGGCGGGCGGACTCCAGGCCATTAAGTTGTTCTTCGAGAACATGCCTCACGACAATGGCATGTCGTTTGTAATCATTCTTCATCTGTCGCCCGACCATCAAAGCATCGCTGACAAGATCATCCAGGAATCGACCCGGATGCCGGTCTTGCAGGTCACCGAAACCGTGCCGATCGAGAAAAACCGGGTGTACGTCATCTCGCCGGCGCAGCGACTGACGCTGAATGACAACAACCTTGAAGTGGGTGAAAACGATCCACAGCTGGGACGCCACGCCTCGATTGATCTGTTTTTCCGCGATCTGGCGCAAGTGCACCGCGAGCGCGCCTTCTGCCTGGTGCTCTCGGGCACCGGCTCCGATGGCGCGGTCGGCTTGTCGCGCATCAAGGAACAGGGCGGTATCACCCTCGCCCAGGTGCCGGAAGATGCCGAGTTCGACGGCATGCCACGAGCGGCCATCGAGACCGGCATGGTCGATCTGGTGTTGCCCGTGGTGGAAATGCCGCAAAAGCTGCTGGACCTGTGGCACAACTCCCGGGAAATCACCTTGCCCGCCGCCAACGATCCGGAACTTCAATCCTTCGCGTCGGTGTCCGAGCGTGATGCAGCGCTCGCCGAACAAATGCTGCACGACATCCTGATCCAGTTGCGCACCGGCACCGGCCATGACTTCAAGCACTATAAACGTGCGACGGTATTGCGCCGGATCGAGCGCCGGATGCAGGTCACTGGCCAGCCAGACCTGGGGGCTTATTACCATTACCTGCAAAGTAATCCCGAAGAAACCAAGGCGCTGCTGGGGGACATGCTGATCGGCGTGACCAATTTCTTCCGTGATCGCGAAGCCTTCGAAGCGCTGGAACGCGATGTCATACCGCAACTGGTCAGTGCCGCGGTGTCGGCGCAGCCTGAGAAAGAAGAAATTCGAGTGTGGTCCGCTGGTTGTTCCACCGGCGAAGAAGCCTATAGCCTGGCGATGCTGGTCAACGATCAGCTGCAACAGGAAGCCAGCCAGGCCTCGCTGCAAGTTTTCGCCACCGACATCGACGAGCGCGCCATCAGTTTCGGCCGGGCCGGTCTGTACTCGCAAGCCATCGTCACGGATGTGCCGCCCCCCCGTCTGCGGCACTATTTCATCAAGGAAGACGACCACTACCGGATTCGCAAGGAAATCCGCGAGAAGGTGCTGTTTGCCAAACACAGCCTGCTGTCCGACCCGCCCTTTTCGCAAATCGACCTGATCGTTTGCCGCAACTTGTTGATCTATCTGGATCGCGAAGTACAGCGCGAAATCCTTCAGATGTTCCACTTTGCATTGCGTCCCGGCGGCTTCCTGTTCCTGGGTTCTTCCGAAAGCGCCGAAGCTTGTCATGAGCTGTTCACGCCGGTGGACAAACGCAACCGGATCTTCCGCGCCAAGACCGGCACCGCCAATAGCCGACGCACGCCCACCGTGCCGCGCGGTGGTTATGTGCGCACCAGCGTTTCCCGGCAGGAACCGCAACACACCGTGCAGCGCAAGCTGTCCTTCGCCGACATCCACCAGCGCGCCCTCGAACGCTCCGGCCCGCCGAGCATGATCGTCGATACCAACGCCGACATCTTGCACATGAGCGAAAGTGCCGGGCGTTTCCTGCGGCATGTGGGCGGTGAGCTGTCACGCAATCTGTTGACGTTGATCCTTCCGGAACTGCGCCTGGAAATCCGCACCACGCTGTTCCAGGCACAGCAGAGCGGCGTGGCCGTCAAATCCCGCGAGGTGCCGCTCAAGCGCGAAGACCGACGTTACAAGGTCAGCCTTGAAGTGCAGCCCTACAAGGACGAAGAGTCGGACGGCGATTTTGTCCTGGTGATTTTCGAGGAAGTCGAAGTCGATCCTTCGCAGACGGCCATGACCCTGCTGCAAACCGAGAGCCAGGTACTGTCCAACCTGGAGCGTGAACTGCAGCGCACCAAGCTGCACTTGCAAGACACCATTGAACAATCGGAAATTTCCAGTGAAGAACTGAAAGCCTCCAACGAAGAAATGCAGGCGATCAACGAAGAACTGCGTTCGGCCACCGAAGAGTTGGAAACCAGCAAGGAAGAGCTGCAATCGATCAACGAAGAGTTGCTGACGGTCAACTACGAACTGAAAACCAAAGTCGAAGAAACCGACAAGATCAACGACTACCTGACCAACCTTATCGCCTCCACCGACATTGCCACGGTCTTTGTCGACCGCAGCATGCGGATCAAGTGGTTCACCCCGCGCGCCACCGACATTTTCAGCATGTTGCCGATGGATACCGGCCGCTCCCTGCTCGACATCACGCATCGCCTGGACTACGACGACCTGGCGGGTGACGCCGCACAGGTATTCGAATCATTGAACATGATCGAACGCGAAGTCAGCAGTACCGACAAGCGCTGGTACATCGCCCGCCTGCTGCCCTACCGCTCCAGCGAAGACCATATCGACGGCACCGTGCTGACCTTCATCGACATCACCAAACGCCGCGCGGCCGAAGAAGAACTGCGCCTGGGCGAAGAACGCATGCGCCTGGTGGCCGAAAGTACCCGCGACTACGCGATCATCACCCTCGATGAACAGGGTGTGATCACCAGCTGGAACAAAGGCGCCGAATTGATCTTCGGCTACAGCAAGGCCGAGGCCGAAGGCGCGTATTACGACTTCATTTTTTCCGCCGAAGACCGCGCCACTGGGGTGCCCGAAACCGAACTGCAGGCCGCACGCACCCATGGCCGATCCGAAGATGAACGCTGGCACCTGCGCAAGGATGGCAGCCGTTTCTATTGCAGCGGCGAAGTCACCCTGCTCAACGGTGACCATCTTCGGGGCTACGTGAAAATCGCCCGTGACCTGACCGGTCACAAACGCCAGCATGAAGAGCAGAGCCAACAACTGGCCGAGACGCTGAACACCAATTACCTCAAGGATGAGTTCTTCGCGGTCATGTCCCACGAACTCAAGCACCCGCTGAACCTGATCCAGCTCAACGCCGAACTGCTGCGCCGCTTACCGGTGACCAAAGCGGTTGCCCCGGCCGCCAAAGCGGTCAGCACCATTTGCGATGCCGTCAGTAGCCAGGCACGGATCATCGACGACTTGCTAGACGTCGCCCGTGTCCGTACCGGCAAGCTCAAACTGAAACCGATCGCCATGGATCTGGCCAGTGTGCTGCGCGATATTCACGACGTCGTTCTCAATGATCGGCACAGCACCACCGTTGAGTTGCAAGTTCCTTCGGAGCCGTTGATGGTCCACGCCGATCCGACACGCCTGGAGCAGATCATCTGGAATCTGGTGAACAACGCACTGAAATTCACCCCGCCCAATGGCCGCGTGCAATTGATCGCGAGCAAGGCTGGGAACATGGCGCGGCTGGACGTCAAAGACAACGGCATCGGCATTGCGGCCGAGAACCTTGAACACGTATTCGACCTGTTCGGGCAGGCTGAGACACAACACACCAACCACCAACGCGAGGGGCTGGGCATCGGCTTGTCATTGGTTCGCCAATTGACCGAAGCACAAAAGGGTACGGTTGAGGTGAGTTCACCGGGCATCGGGGCCGGCTGTACCTTCAGCGTTTACTTGCCGCTGGCCCACGCCGAAGGTGAAACTCAAGCCGCAGCCCCGATCGACGAGGCGTCAGGAAGATTGAGCGGCTTGACGATCCTGCTGGTCGACGACTCTGCCGAGGTGCTGGAAACCTTGAAAATGCTGCTGGAAATGGAAGATGCCGAAGTCGTTGCCTTTGATCGTCCGGCGGCCGCTCTGGACGCGGCGAAGAGCACCCGTTTCGACCTGATCATTTCGGACTTGGGCATGCCGGTCATGAACGGCCATGAGTTGATGAATGCACTGCGTCAGTTGCCGCTCACCAAGGATGTGCCGGCCATTGCCCTGACCGGTTATGGCTCCAGCAGCGACATTAAAAAGGCCCGTCAATCAGGTTTTAACCAGCACATTGGAAAACCGGTTTCCTACGATGACTTGATCGCTACCATCGAGACCCTGCGCCAGCCCCGGACCTGACGAGCCGGCAATGGCTCAGCGTAAATAGGCGCGTTGCACACAAACGCGCCGATCGATTGCTTGTCTCAGTCGCTCCTTGTGGTCTGCCCATACCTTGGGATCGACTTTAGACGCTCGCATGAGGTTCAACATGGCCGCCTTGGCGGCCAGGTATTCCGACCAAGCGTCTTCGCATCTGAGCTTCAAACGCTCATGCTCGCTCATTTCCATCCGCCGCAACGCCAGTACCGACTCATCGGTGATGACCGGGCCTAGCGCCAACTGCACCCGATGCGGTGCGACGAACCCCTTTGTGTCCGCCATTATCTCCCTGGCTCGCTGAGCCCCCCACTTCAACGCCGCGCAGTAAGGCTCTTCGCGGTCCCTGTCGTGAAACTCCTCACACAGCATGACCCCATGATCATCGTAAATACCTATGAACACCTGGGTGACACCTTCATGACTCACCCGCACCCGCACTTCCACTTGCACGCCATCGCTGAGCACTTCTTCATGAGTGTGGAGAGGTAACCGGTTATCGGTCCATAACCAGAACCGCGCGCCTCTGTGTCGCATTGCTTGGCTCCTTGTGGAGTGAGCAGTAAGGCACAGCAATGACAGACTTTCCATGTAGGTCGTCGGGTGGTTCGGGCGTAAAAAAAACCGCCAAAGCAGAGGCTCTAGCGGGCGTTTTTAACAGCTGAATGCTGAGATTTGATGAAGTCCAAGAGCCGGTATTCCTCAGCCAGACCATGCCCCACTTGGGTTTCAGCTCATTCGACCAAGCCATTATTGAGTGCCTCTGGCCCCCTTCGCCAAAAACAAATCGACATAATATTGACACCCAAATACCCGCCTGTCGGAATATTGGCACACCGCACTGTTAGCTGCGGTTAACACCTTTACAAAGCCTGCCCCCACAACTAAACACACATCAAACTGATATCAGGAAAGGCCGTATCCCTGAGTCAGTGCTACCTCAAAACACGGCCTCATCCAGCCATTATTTCAGGAGTCCCTGCCACATGGGTGCTCTCAGTCTATTGCGTGCCATGTGCAGCGCAGCCCCAGCTTCGGGCTCACATTCGCCCGACCTGTCCTGCAATCCGCTCCTCAAGCGCGGCGAATTTTTCCATCCTCGCAATACCCACGCGCCTCTGCCTACAGCGCCTGGCCCGTCAGGCCGGCGATGTCCGGCGGCCGCCTCGCACCACTCTTGAACTACCTGAGCGGTGCAAGAACCGGACTTCGTCCTGTTAGCAGTCCCTAGCGATTCTAAAAATAAAAAAATGGCATTTTCGGGAGAAAGACATGGCTACCACCACAACGACCAGCGGCGGCACCGTTACTTCGCTTTCCAACACTCCGCAGGCGCAGGACGACATTTTCACTACCGGTGTTATTGGCACGAGCACCGCGGACATCACAGAAGACCTGCTGGGGGTCGTGTACCTGGACGTCATGTCCAATGACCTCGGCGGCAGCGCAAAGACATTGTGGTCACTGGATGACGCGACCAGTCTTTCCACTGCCACCAAGATTTATGCGCCGGCCGATCTCCTGATCCAGGACACAGGCAGAATTGAGGCGACAAGTACTGACACCAGTTTCAACGGGGCAAAGATCTGGATTACGTCGGATGGCAAGGTCGGCTACGACGCCGCAACGTTGTCGACTGCTTTCAAGGCACAACTCCAGTCACTTGCCGCTGGAGCGTCCCTGACGGACAGCTTTACTTATGCGATTCGTCTCGGCAACGGCACGCTCAGCTGGGCCACTGCGCAGGTGCAGTTCGCTGGCGTGAATGACAGTGTGACGATGAGCATCGGCGTTCAGGCTGGCACGGTAACCGAAGATGCGACCACGACGCCGAGCCCGACCGACTCGCTGAGCACCTCGGGCACTATTGCCTTTAGCGATGTTGACCTGAGTGACACGCATACCGCCTCTTTCGTGGCTGCGGGAGGCAATGCCACCGCGCTGGGCAACTTCACCCTTGCATCAGTCACTGAAGCGGCCAACGCAGCCGACGGCACGGTTAACTGGACTTACGCCCTGGATAATGCGGCAGCCCAATCCCTGGCCCAGGGGCAGACAGTTACTGAAGCCTATGTGGTCACCATCAATGATGGGCATGGCTCGTCGACCACGCAGAATGTGACTATCTCCATCACCGGCACCAACGATCAGGTGCAGATCACCAGCGGTGTGCAGGCCGGCGATGCCGGGGAAGACAGCGCCGACTACGCGGCCAGCGGCAGCATCACCTTCACCGACGTCGACCTGATCGACACCCACAGCGTCACCGTCACGCCGGGCGCTTCCGGTTATCTGGGCAACTTCACCACCGATCCACTGAGCGACAGCACCGGCACGGGAAGCGGTTCGCTGGGCTGGAACTTTGCGGTGAACAACGCCGCGTTGCAGTTCCTCGGCGAAGGCCAGATCGTCACCCAAACCTATAACGTGGCGATCGGCGACGGCGCGGTGCAGACCGTGACCATTACGATTACCGGCGACAACGATCAGGTGCAGATCACCAGCGGCGTGCAGGCCGGCGATGCCGTGGAAGACAGCGGCGACTACGCGGCCAGCGGCAGCATCACCTTCGCCGACGTCGACTTGATCGACACCCACAGCGTCACCGTCACGCCGGGCGCTTCCGGCTATCTGGGCAACTTCACCACCAATCCACTGAGCGACAGCACCGGTACGGGCAGCGGTTCGCTGGGCTGGAACTTCGCGGTGAACAACTCCGCGTTGCAGTTCCTCGGCGAAGGCCAGATCGTCACCCAAACCTATAACGTGGCGATCGGCGACGGCGCGGTGCAGACCGTGACCATCACGATTACCGGCGACAACGATCAGGTGCAGATCACCAGCGGCGTGCAGGCTGGCGATGCCGGGGAAGACAGCGGCGACTACGCGGCCAGCGGCAACATCACTTTCACCGACGTCGACCTGATCGACACCCACAGCGTCACTGTCACGCCGGGCGCTTCCGGTTATCTGGGCAGCTTCACCACCAATCCACTGAGCGACAGCACCGGTACGGGCAGTGGTTCTCTGGGCTGGAACTTCGCGGTGAACAACACCGCCCTGCAGTTCCTCGGCGAAGGCCAGAGCGTCACGCAAACCTATAACGTGGCGATCGGCGACGGCGCGGTGCAGACCGTGACCATCACCATTACCGGCGACAACGATCAGGTGCAGATCACCAGCGGCGTGCAGGCCGGCGATGCCAAGGAAGACAGCGGCGACTACGCAGCCAGCGGCAACATTACCTTCACCGACGTCGACCTGATCGATACCCACAGCGTCAGCGTCACGCCGGGCGCTTCCGGCTATCTGGGCAGCTTCACCACCAATCCACTGAGCGACAGCACCGGCACGGGCAGCGGTTCGCTGGGCTGGAACTTCGCGGTGAACAACGCCGCCCTGCAGTTCCTCGGCGAAGGCCAGAGCGTCTCGCAAACCTATAACGTGGCGATCGGCGACGGCGCGGTGCAGACCGTGACCATCACGATTACTGGCACCAACGACCAGCCGACGCTGACGATTACCGACACCACCGGCGCAATGAGCGAAGGCAATGGCACGGCCACCCTGAGCGACAGCGGTGCACTAAGCTTTGCCGATCTGGACAGTACCGACACGGTCACCGTGTCGCAGACCGCCAACGGTGACATCGCCTGGAGCGGCGGCGCCCTCAATGCGACCGTGGCCTCGGCACTGGTAGCTGGTTTCTCGGTCGACCAGAACAGCTGGGACTACAGCAGCAATCAGAACCTCGACTTCCTCGGTGCGGGTGAAACCATCACCTTCTCGTACGCGGTGGTCGCTACCGACGACAGCGGCGCGGCTAATGCTGCCTCGGCGACGCAGACGGTGACCATCACTATCACCGGCACTAACGATGCGCCGGTGCTCAGCTTCGCAACGGGCAACGATGCCGGCGCGGTGCAGGAAGACACCACGCTCAGCGTCAGCGGTCAGTTCAGTTCGGCCGACATCGATCACGCGGCCACGGCCACTTGGAGCATTGCCGGTACGAATACCGGCATCTACGGTTCGATCGCGGTGGACAGCACCGGCCAATGGACTTACACCCTGGCCAATGGCACCGATGGTGTCGCCAGTGCAGTGCAGTCGCTGGGGGCTGGCGAAAGTCACGATGAGGTGTTCAGCGTGCAGGTCAGCGATGGCCTCGGCGGCATGGACACCCAACTGGTGACCGTTACCGTCAGCGGCACTAACGACGCGCCCGTGCTCAGCTTCGCAACGGGCAATGATGCCGGCACGGTGAAGGAAGACACCACGCTCACCGTCAGCGGTCAGTTCAGCTCCGCCGACATCGATCATGCTGCGACGACCACTTGGAGCATCGCCGGTACGAATACCGGCACCTACGGTTCGATCGCGGTGGACAGCACCGGCCAATGGACTTACACCCTGGCCAATGGCACCGATGGTGTCGCCAGTGCAGTGCAGTCGCTGGGGGCTGGCGAAAGTCATGATGAAGTGTTCAGCGTGCAGGTCAGCGATGGCCTCGGCGGCGTAGACACTCAGTTGGTGACCGTCACCGTCACCGGCACTAACGACGCGCCCGTGCTCAGCTTCGCAACGGGCAATGATGCCGGCACGGTGAAGGAAGACACCACGCTCACCGTCAGCGGCCAGTTCAGTTCGGCCGACATCGATCACACTGCCACAGCCACCTGGACAATCAATGGCTTGGCTTCGGGCACTTACGGCTCGATCGCGGTGGACAGCACCGGCCAATGGACTTACACCCTGGCCAATGGCACCGATGGTGTCGCCAGTGCAGTGCAGTCGCTGAAGGCTGGAGAAAGTCATGATGAAGTGTTCAGCGTGCAGGTCAGCGATGGCCTCGGCGGCATGGACACCCAACTGGTGACCGTCACCGTCAGCGGCACTAACGACGCGCCCGTGCTCAGCTTCGCAACGGGCAATGATGCCGGCACGGTGAAGGAAGACACCACGCTCAGCGTCAGCGGCCAGTTCAGTTCGGCCGACATCGATCACACTGCCACAGCCACCTGGACAATCAATGGCTTGGCTTCGGGCACTTACGGCTCGATCGCGGTGGACAGCACCGGCCAATGGACTTACACCCTGGCCAACGGCACCGATGGCATCGCCAGCGCGGTGCAGTCACTGAAGGTGGGCGAGAGTCATGACGAAGTGTTCAGCGTGCAGGTCAGCGATGGCCTCGGCGGCGTAGACACCCAACTGGTGACCGTTACCGTCAGCGGCACTAACGATGCGCCGGTCCTCAGCTTCGCGACAGGCAATGATGCCGGCGCAGTGCAGGAAGACACCACGCTCAGCGTCAGCGGCCAGTTCAGTTCGGCCGACATCGATCACGCGGCCACGGCCACTTGGAGCATTGCCGGTACGAATACCGGCACCTACGGTTCGATCGCGGTGGACAGCACCGGCCAATGGACTTACACCCTGGCCAATGGCACCGATGGTGTCGCCAGTGCGGTGCAGTCACTGAAGGTGGGCGAGAGTCATGACGAAGTGTTCAGCGTGCAGGTCAGCGATGGCCTCGGCGGCGTAGACACTCAGTTGGTGACCGTCACCGTCAGCGGCACTAACGACGCGCCCGTGCTCAGCTTCGCAACGGGCAATGATGCCGGCACGGTGCAGGAAGACACCGCGCTCAGCGTCAGCGGCCAGTTCAGCTCGGCCGACATCGATCATGCTGCCACGGCCACCTGGACAATCAATGGCTTGGCTTCGGGCACTTACGGCTCGATCGCGGTGGACAGCACCGGCCAATGGACTTACACCCTGGCCAATGGCACCGATGGTGTCGCCAGTGCGGTGCAGTCGCTGGGGGCTGGCGAAAGTCACGATGAAGTGTTCAGCGTGCAGGTCAGCGATGGCCTCGGTGGCGTAGACACCCAACTGGTGACCGTTACCGTTACCGGTACTAACGATGCGGCCGTGTTGTCCTCGGCCAACGTCACACTGACCGAAACCAATGCCCCGCTGACCACCAACGGTACGCTGACCATCAGTGACGTCGACAGCGCGGCGACCTTCGTCGCGCAGCCTGGCACCGCCGGCAGTTATGGCCAGTTCTCCATCGGCACCAATGGTGCCTGGAGCTATGTCGCCAATAACGCCCACAACGAGTTCGTCGCCGGCACCACCTACACCGACACCTTCGCGGTGAGCAGCGCCGACGGCACTCTCACTTCGGTCACCGTGCATATCCTCGGGACCAACGATGCTGCGGTGTTGTCCGCCGACATTGCCAACCTGACCGAGACCAATGCCCCACTGACCACCAACGGCACCCTCACCATCAGCGACGTCGACAGCGCCGCAACCTTCGTCACCCAGACCAACACCGCCGGCAGTTACGGCCAGTTCTCCATCGGCACTAATGGTGCTTGGACCTATGTCGCCAATACCACCCACAACGAGTTCGTCGCCGGCACCACCTACACCGACACCTTCGCGGTGAGCAGCGCCGATGGCACCCTCACTTCAGTCACCGTGCATATCCTCGGCACCAACGATGCCGCGGTGTTGTCCGCCGACATCGCCAACCTGACCGAGACCAATGCCCCACTGACCACCAACGGAACCCTCACCATCAGCGACGTCGACAGCGCCGCAACCTTCGTCACCCAGTCCAACACCGCCGGCAGCTATGGCCAGTTCTCCATCGGCACTAATGGTGTTTGGACCTATGTCGCCAATACCGCCCACAACGAGTTCGTCGCCGGCACCACCTACACCGACACCTTCGTGGTGAGCAGCGCCGATGGCACCCTCACTTCGGTTACCGTGCATATCCTCGGGACCAACGACGCCGCCGTGCTGTCCGCCGACATCGCCAACCTGACCGAAACCAATGCCCCGCTGACCACCAACGGCACCCTCACCATCAGCGACGTCGACAGCGCCGCAACCTTCGTCGCCCAGTCCAACACCGCCGGCAGCTATGGCCAGTTCTCCATCGGCACTAATGGTGCCTGGAGCTATGTCGCCGACTCCGCCCACAACGAGTTCGCTGCAGGCACCACCTACATCGACACTTTCTCAGTGAGCAGCGCCGATGGCACCCTCACCTCGGTCACCGTCAATATCCTCGGGACCAACGACGCCGCCGTGCTGTCCTCAGCCAGCATCACGCTGACCGAGACCAATGCCCCGCTGACCACAGCTGGCACCCTCACCATCAGCGACGTCGACAACCCGGAAACCTTCCAGGCCCAATCCGGCACCGCCGGCGCCAACGGAACCTTCGCCATCAATACCGCGGGCAACTGGAGCTATACCGCCAACTCGGCATTCAACGCACTGAATGTCGGCGACAGCCTGACCGATACCTTCACGGTACTCAGTGCCGACGGCACCGCGACCGCGGTGACGGTCACCATTAACGGCAGCAACGACTCCCCGACGATCACCTCCAACGGTGGTGGTGCGACGGCCTCGGTCAGCGTGGCGGAAAACACCACGGCAGTCACGACGGTGGTGGCAACTGACGTTGATCTTCCGGCACAAACGCTGAGCTACTCGATCCTGAATACGGCCGGGACGGACTTCAGCAAGTTCTCGATCAGTTCGAGCGGAGTGCTGACGTTCAATTCGGCGCCGGATTACGAAAATGCCCAGGATGTCGGTGACGCTGACGGTGACAACGCCTATGTTGTGGACGTTCAGGTGGCCGACGGCAATGGCGGAACCGACACCCAGACGATTACGGTAAACGTGCAGAACGTAGTTGAGACTCCAGTTGATATGACACCGCCAGCGTCACCGACTGGGCTGACTTACAACAAGACCGGTGGCCCAAACCATAAGCTTTCAGGGAGCGCCGAGGCAAATTCATCCATTAAGGTTTACCTGGACAATGGCAACGGCGTATTTGGCGCCGGCGACACAGAAATTGGGACCGGAACGACCAATACCGGCGGTCAATTCGCCAATATCGATTTGGAGGACAAGTTTACGGGTACCAAGACGCTATTTGTCACGGCTACGGACGCGGCAGGCAACGTTAGTGCTGCAACAAGCATTAGCCTGACTTACCCTGCGGGAGTGTCCGGAGAAGCGATAAACCTTGCGATTGCCGATCCATCAGCAGGCCTGAGCGACAGCTTTGTTGTCACAGTTACCAACGTTCCATCAAATTGGATTCTAAACACCGGAACCAACAACGGCGACGGCAGCTGGACCGTGCAGACCAATGATCCCGGCGCATTGACCGTGACAACACCAGAAGGCTTCACGGGCGCCGCGGTGCTCCACATCAACATGACTTGGACCAACGCCGACGGCAGTGTGGGCAGTTCCTATGTGTTCAATAACGTCGAAGCCTTTGCCCCCGGCACTCCAATCTTCGCCTTGTCCGCCGACGATAACCTGACTGGCTCGTCCGGTGCCGACACCTTCGTCTTCGCCCAGCCGATCGGCAACAACCAGATCTACAGTTTCGATGTCACGGCGGACAAGATCGACTTGATCGGCTTCGCGGGCGTCACCAACTTTGCTGATTTGAGTATCACTAACGACGCCAACGGCAATGCGCTGGTCAGCATCAGCTCCGGCCAGTCGGTCACCCTTAAAGGTGTCGATGCCGCTAACTTGAGCGAAGCGAACTTCCAGTTCGATGTGGATCCGGTCATGACCAATACCGGTACCCTCACCATTGCCGACGGCGCGATCATGCCGTTCGGTGGCAGCATTCATAATAGCGGCACCATCGAACTCGGCTCCACTGGCAGCGAGACCAATCTTGAGATTCTGTTCCGTGGCGCGACCTTGACCGGTGGCGGCCAGGTGCAGCTATCCGACAGCGCGCAAAATGTGATTTTCGGCGGCAGTGCCGACACCGTCCTGACCAACGTCGACAACCGTATTTCCGGCGCCGGCCAGTTGGGTGCCGGGCAGATGGTATTGGTTAATGCGGGGTTGATCCTGGCCAGCGGGCTGAACAGCCTGGTGCTCGACACCGGCACCCACACCATCACCAACAGCGGGGTGCTGGAGTCCACAGGTGAAGGCGGCATGACGGTGGTCAGTGCGGTCGACAACTCCGGCCACTTATGGGCCAACGGTGGCGACATGCGCCTGCTGGCCGACGTGATGGGCAACGGCAGCGCCACCATCGACGGCGATGCGACACTGACCTTTTCTGGCGCGGCACACGGGTCCGTCGCGTTCCACGGCGAAGGCGCGGGCACACTGGTGATCGCACAGGCCGAAGCGGCGGGGTCCTTGGTCGGCATCCTCGGTCTGGAAAGCGATGACATGCTGACCTTCGGCGATCTCGCCTTCGGCGCCAACACCCAGCTCACCTACAGCGCCAACGCCTCTGGCGCCGGCGGTCTGCTGACAGTGGACGACGGCACGCACCGGGCTGAGGTGAATCTGCTGGGGCACTACACGGTGGAGGACTTCCAGCTCACGAACGGCGAGGCCGGTACCCAAGTCAGTTACCACGGCGAATCCAGCGGCACACTGGTGGGCAGTATGGCGGCGGACGTACTCAGTGGTGGCGACGGCAACGACATTCTCGCGGGTCGTGGTGGGGAGGACACACTCAGCGGTGGTGCGGGAGCCGATGTGTTCGCCTACCTCAACGCGGCGGAAGGCGGGGATACCATCCTCGACTACAACTTCGCTGAAGGTGACGCGCTCGACCTCTCTGCACTGCTCAGCGCCAACTTCGTTAGCGGCGTCAGCCAGGCGTCCGACTTCGTCCAACTGGCGCAATCAGGCAGCGACATCACCGTGAAGGTAGATACCGATGGCACAGCCAATGGTGCGAACTTCGCCGATGTGGCGGTCCTTGCCAACACGGGCACGAGCGGCGCCGATCTGGTGCGCACCTGGTTTGGGGAGGCGGACCATACGCTGACGGCTTGATGTTGGGCTGGAGTTGAATCCACCGCTGCAGACAGCCACAAAAAAGCCCCACCAGATCACTCTGCGTGGGGCTTTCAAATAGGTGGTGTCCCAGGGCAGGTTCGAACTGCCAACCTTCCCCTTAGGAGGGGGATGCTCTATCCAATTGAGCTACTGAGACACAAGTCGCCCCGCAAGGAATGCGGAGCGATGGACGGCGTGCATGTTAACGGGCAGGCCGGCTTTTGTCATGTCGTCCGTAGGGCTTTTTAAGTGTAGGCAGACGCCTCCGGCAGCGTGGCTTTGTTTACCGTGCAAATTGCATCACCGCAAAATGCCATCATTGCAAAATGCAATGCAACCAGTTTGAAAAAATATCTTAATTCATTGTTTTTAAAGGATTTAATAGCCGTTAAACTTTTGGCATGCGGGCTGCTTCGACTGTTCTCAACGAACACAGGAGTTCAGCCCCATGAACAGCGCGCTTTTAATCGCGAACGCGGTCGCTTTGGCGGTTCTGTTGGGTTTTCATTTCTTCCCCGAAAACGACGCTACGACAATTGCTCAACGCATACCTCATTACCTGCAGCTGCAAAAAACGCCTCAATTGGCAGTCACAAACGATCAACGCAGTGTTGTCGGCCAAGAGGTGAGCCAGGAGACTGTTCAGCCGCGTACACACTCTTTCGAACGCTTGGTATTTTGAATCCCCCCATCAGGAGCACCGTATGTCCAAATCAGCCGCAGGATTTTTCGTCCTCGCCTTACTGAGTGGCATCCTTCATCTGTCATTGGTCGAGGACACGGTCGTCACCCTGCCCCTGATTGCTTGCGGCGTGTTCGGTGCATTGTTCGTGTTGGCGCTGATCGCCGGGCGCAAGATCAAGTTCGATCCGGTGTTGCGCTGAGGCTCAGCAGTTTCAGTAGATTGGCAACGGTGCCAGCAAGGTCGCCGGAGTTATCGAGTCGGCGGATCTGCAGATCACCGATTGAATCATCAGCCGTAAACAGCGCATTACGGCGCAGTCTTGCTTCAATTTCTGCCGGGCTCTCACGCCCCCGCCGTAGCAGACGCTCGCGCAGGGCTTCATCCTTGACCGTCAACAACACCGGCAATAGCGTGGGATAGCGCTGTTGCGCTTCTGCCAGGTGCCCGCGAGAACCGTTGATCAACACATTGCGACCGTCCGCGAGCCATTGGTCTATGCGCACAGGAATACCGTAACTCAGCCCATTGGCTTGCCACGACAATGCAAAATCCCCTTTGGCTCTGCGTCGCTCGAACTCTTCGCGGGAAACCTCGATGGCGTCTTCACCCACGGACTCCGCCGAGCGCGTGATAACGCGGCGCACGACTTCACAATTGCCTGCGCGCAACGGCCCGCGAGCGGCTTCGATGAGGCTGTCCTTGCCGGATCCCGAAGGCCCCATTAAATAAATCAGCCTGCCATCCATCCTGAAATTATCCCGCGCCACGTGCCCACACTAGTAAATCGGCCATTTGCCACTATCCTGTATAAGGTAAGGAACAAGGATCGAATCCGCATAGCATGCACCTTCAGGCGTCTTCGGGCATCACCTGTCGGGCAAGAGGACGCGGTTCAGCGATACGGACTCATGGATTATTTTCAAACCAGTCCGCATTTCTGATAATAGGTGCTGGCATTAAGCCTTTACCCAGATCAATATTTGTCACAGAATTGACGCCAATGATCTGGCTAATTTGAGGCATGATGCGCGCCTCTATCAATTCAGGTTGAACATTTGGCCGGAGTGCTTGTCCTATCTGACATCCTGCGGCCTATCCCGAGAACCGCTCCCCTGAACTAACCGGTTAAATATATGCGCCCATTGAAACAGGCAATTTATTCCAGCCGTACGGCTGACAAGTTCGTCGTACGTCTGCCAGACGGAATGCGTGAACGCATTGCCGAGGTGGCTCGCAATCATCATCGCAGCATGAACTCCGAAATCATCGCGCGCCTTGAGCAGAGCCTTATTCAGGAAGGCGCGTTGGGTGAAGAATTGAGCATGCGCCTGGACAGCCCCGAGCTGTCATTGCATGAACGCGAACTGCTGCAACGCTTCCGCCAACTCTCCCACCGTCAGCAAAACGCTCTGGTTTCGCTGATCGCCCATGACGCCGAAATGGCCGCAGACGCTTCCTGATTTATCCCGAAAGCTCAAGCCAGCGTAATTGCTGGCTTTTTTTTGCCTGAAATTTGGCTAAAAAAAACCCGCCGATCAGGCGGGTTGTTTTTTGAAGCAGGATGTTAAAGCAGGAAAATCGTCGCCAGCCCGAGAAATATGAAAAAGCCACCGCTGTCGGTCATGGCAGTGATCATCACACTTGCACCCATTGCCGGGTCGCGCCCAAGCCGTGCCAGGGTCATCGGAATCAAAACCCCCATCAATGCGGCAAGCAACAGGTTAAGCGTCATGGCGGCGGTCATCACCACGCCCAGGGACCAACTGCCATAAAGCAGGTAGGCCACCACACCAATCACGCCGCCCCAGACCAGACCATTGATCAAACCGACCGCCAACTCCTTGCGCATCAGCCGCGATGTATTGCCGGTACTGACCTGATCCAGCGCCATGGCCCGAACGATCATGGTGATCGTCTGGTTACCCGAGTTGCCACCGATACCGGCAACGATCGGCATCAATGCCGCAAGTGCTACCAGTTTCTCGATAGAGCCTTCGAACAGGCCGATCACCCGGGATGCAATGAATGCAGTAATCAGGTTCACCGCCAGCCAGGCCCAACGGTTGCGCAGGGATTTCCAGACTGACGCGAAAATATCTTCTTCTTCACGCAGACCCGCCATGTTGAGAACTTCGTTTTCGCTCTCTTCACGAATCAGGTCGACCATTTCATCGATGGTCAGACGACCGATCAGCTTGCCGTTCTTGTCGACCACGGGGGCCGAGATCAAGTCATAACGCTCGAATGCTTGAGCGGCCTCGTAAGCGTCTTCGTCCGGATGAAAACTCACCGGGTCGCTGGCCATGACTTCCGATACTTGCTTTTCCGGGTCGTTGACCAGCAGACGCTTGATCGGCAACACGCCCTTGAGCACGCCGTCGTAATCGACCACGAACAGTTTGTCAGTGTGGCTCGGCAGCTCCTTGAGACGGCGCAGGTAACGCAAAACCACTTCGAGACTGACATCCTCACGGATGGTCACCATCTCGAAGTCCATCAGCGCACCGACTTGCTCCTCGTCATAGGACAACGCGGAGCGGACGCGCTCACGCTGTTGACCATCGAGGGTTTCCATCAGCTCGTGGACGACGTCTCGCGGCAGCTCGGAGGCCAGGTCAGCGAGTTCGTCGGCATCCATGTCCTTGGCCGCTGCCAGGAGCTCGTGATCGTCCATGTCGGCGATCAGGGTTTCACGAACCGAATCGGATACTTCGAGCAGAATGTCGCCGTCACGATCGGCCTTGACCAATTGCCAGACCGTCAGGCGATCGTCCAGCGGCAAGGCTTCAAGGATGTAGGCAACGTCGGCGGAGTGCAGATCATCGAGCTTGCGCTGCAACTCGACGAGGTTTTGCCGGTGAACCAGGTTCTCGACCCGGTCGTGATGCGGACCTTCCTGGCGATGAGTCAGGTCTTCGACCACCCGCTGGCGCTGCAGCAGCTCAACGACTTGAGCGAGGCGGTCCTGCAAGCTTTCCTGCGTTTTCTTTACTTCAACTTCAGACATAGGCGAACTCCACTCCCAGCAGCGGGGCACGCCGGAAGGATCAATCAGTCAATTCATGATTGGAAAAACGGGGTACTGAGTAACTACTGGGTAAGTCCATGGAGGTATTCCACAAGCCCCGGCGGGGCTGACGGGCGCAATGATAACACCGCCTGACGGTTTTAAACGTTAAAAAATCACGGCTGAAACAAGTGCTTGCGAGACAAACTTGAGCGCCATCCTGATCCATAAAACTGCGACGACTTATTCTGAAAAGAAAACACACTGCCGCCTGAAAATGTAATGACTACCCTTGATGGAGACCGTCATGGAGGACGTCGAATGCCATCGATTGCTCGTTATTTACTTGCTGCCCTGCTCTGCCTGCCGCCCCAGGCGCTCGCCACGACCGTTCACCGGTGCGAAGCCGCCAATGGGCACATTACCTTCACGACCTTGAGCTGTACGGCCGGAGAAAGCCTCTCACTTCAGGACGTACACACGTTTTTGCCGGGCAGCGCGACGCCCCTGATGCCAGAAGCCGAGTTTCGCGAAACACCAGGTAAGAAATTCCAAAGGAGAGAACCGACAATCGTTGGTCCGTCCGAGGGCAAATGTGGAAATCTGCTCAGCGCGAAGGAACGCCGCATAGCGATCATCAATCAGCGGGTCGTTGCCGGCATGAGTCAGCAGGACGTCGAAAGCGCTCTCGGCAAGCCCGACAAGATCAACACCCGCAATTCCGCCACAAGCTATCGCTACGACAACAAGCGCGGGCGAAGTGCTCATATCGAGTTCGACGAGAAAGGTTGTACCAAAGGAAAAGCCAAATCGCAGACGGCAAAAAGCCCGCGTTAAACGCGGGCTTTTTGGTGTTTGGTGCACTCGACAGGATTCGAACCTGTGACCGCTCGGTTCGTAGCCGAGTACTCTATCCAGCTGAGCTACGAGTGCATTTGTGTTTTTATACCAGATCACAACTGGTTGAAGCCAAGTTATTCACATTACTGCAAACAACTCTTAAATGGTGCACTCGACAGGATTCGAACCTGTGACCGCTCGGTTCGTAGCCGAGTACTCTATCCAGCTGAGCTACGAGTGCATTTGTTGCCGCGCATTATAGGCCGTTGAATCTTTTTGTAAAGCGCTTTTTTCTAGTAATTTCAACAACTTACCGAAGAAGCCAGATTACAACGTACTACGCAAATAATGGCGGAGAACGGGGGATTCGAACCCCCGACACCCTTTTGAGGTGTACTCCCTTAGCAGGGGAGCGCCTTCGGCCACTCGGCCAGCTCTCCGCAACACGGGGCGTATCTTAACCAACCTTTTCCCCGTTTGCAAACATAAAAAACGATAAAAATTAATGGCTTGGTTCTTCGTCCTTCTCTTTCTTTATACGCAGGTAAATTTCTTCACGGTGCACAGCAACCTCTTTCGGGGCATTGACACCGATACGCACTTGATTTCCTTTAACGCCGAGCACGGTCACAGTGATTTCGCCATCACCAATAATCAGGCTTTCTGCGCACCGACGAGTCAGAATCAGCATACCTTTCTCCTCACGCATTTCATTTCAGGGACAACAGTCTGCAAAAAAAAGGCATTCGACCTACAACCAGAACGATCGCAGCCCTACATGCCTGAGTATTGACTAGCGCGGGCAAAAGAACAGCTTTGGGCCGCGCCATTCAAAAAAACAAAGGGCGCGGTCAGACCGCGCCCTTCGGGAAACGCATTACTCGCCCTGTCGGGCCGGCGCATCCAGTTCGAAAGCCGTGTGCAGAGCGCGCACAGCCAGTTCCAGGTACTTCTCTTCGATCACCACGGATACTTTGATTTCCGACGTCGAGATCATCTGGATGTTGATGCTCTCTTTCGCCAGCGATTCGAACATACGGCTGGCCACGCCCGCATGGGAGCGCATGCCAACGCCGACGATCGAGACCTTGGCAATCTTGGTATCGCCAATGACTTCACGGGCACCGATCTCGCGAGCAGTGTTTTCCAGCACGGTTTGCGCCGCCTGGAAGTCATTGCGGTGCACGGTGAAGGTGAAGTCGGTGGTGTTATCGTGCGCAACGTTTTGCACGATCATGTCGACTTCGATGTTCGCGGCACTGATCGGGCCGAGAATCTTGAACGCCACGCCCGGGGTGTCTGGCACGCCACGGATGGTCAGCTTGGCTTCATCGCGGTTGAAAGCGATGCCGGAAATGATCGGCTGTTCCATGGTTTCCTCTTCATCAATAGTAATGAGGGTGCCCGGACCCTCCTTGAAGCTGTGCAGTACGCGCAGCGGAACGTTGTACTTGCCGGCGAATTCCACCGCACGGATCTGCAACACCTTGGAACCGAGGCTGGCCATTTCCAGCATCTCTTCAAAGGTGATTTTGTCCAGGCGCTGAGCCACGGACACCACACGCGGGTCGGTGGTGTAGACACCGTCGACGTCGGTGTAGATCTGGCATTCGTCAGCCTTCAGGGCCGCTGCCAGCGCCACGCCGGTGGTGTCGGAACCGCCACGACCGAGCGTGGTGATATTGCCGTGCTCGTCGACGCCCTGGAAACCGGCGACGACCACCACGCGACCGGCCTTCAGGTCACCGCGAATCTTCTGGTCATCAATCTGTAAGATACGCGCTTTATTGTGCGCGCTATCCGTCAGAATCCGTACCTGATTGCCGGTGTACGACACCGCTGGCACGCCGCGCTTGATCAGCGCCATGGCCAACAGTGCAATCGTCACCTGCTCACCGGTGGATACGATCACATCCAGCTCACGAGGAACCGGCTGACCGTCGCCACTGATTTGCTTGGCCAGATCGATCAGACGGTTGGTTTCGCCGCTCATTGCAGACAGCACAACCACCAGGTCATCGCCCGCATCGCGGAATTTCTTAACCTTGTCGGCGACCTGCTCGATTCTCTCGACAGTGCCGACTGAGGTGCCTCCAAATTTCTGTACGATCAAAGCCATTTCAAAGCCGCCTCTGCCCATGAAGGGCGCCCAATAATCACTCAAACAGCGTTCTGGCCCGCCACTAGACCGCGGGCCAGAAACACTGCCTTATAAACCCTGCTCTACAAATGGAACAGTCAGGGCCAATGCGGCATCCAGTGCGCCAGCGTCAATACCGCCGCCCTGCGCCATGTCTGGACGACCACCGCCCTTCCCGCCCACTGCCGCAGCAGCCTGTTTCATTAAATCACCGGCTTTGAGTTGGCCAGTCAGGTCTTTGGTCACGCCTGCAACCAGAACGACCTTTTCCTCATGGACACTGCCGAGCAGGATCACTGCGCGGCCGAGTTTGTTTTTCAGTTGATCGACCAGCGCCAGCAGCGCCTTGCCGTCCTGACCGTCCAGACGCACGGCCAGCACTTTCACGCCTTTGACGTCCAGGGCAGAAGCCGACAGATCGTCGCCCGCCGCGCTGGCCGCCTTGGCTTGCAACTGCTCGAGTTGCTTCTCCAGCAGACGGTTGCGCTCCAGCACAGCCGACAGCTTGTCGATCAGGTTATCGCGGCTGCCCTTGACCAGGTTGGCCGCTTCCTTGAGTTGTTCTTCAGCCGCGTTCAAGTAGGCCAGCGCTGCTGCGCCGGTCACCGCCTCGATACGACGAACGCCGGAGGCCACACCGCCTTCGCTGATGATTTTCAGCAGGCCGATGTCGCCGGTACGGTTGGCGTGAATACCGCCGCACAGCTCGACGGAGAAATCGCCCATGCTCAGCACGCGAACGTTGTCGCCGTACTTCTCGCCGAACAGCGCCATGGCGCCTTTTTGCTTGGCGGTTTCGATGTCGGTTTCTTCGGTTTCAACTTCGGAGTTCTTGCGAATCTCGGTGTTGACGATGTCTTCCAGCGCCTTCAACTGCTCAGGCTTGATCGCTTCGAAGTGGCTGAAGTCAAAGCGTAGACGCTGACTGTCGACCAACGAGCCTTTCTGCTGAACATGCTCGCCCAGCACCTGGCGCAATGCGGCGTGCAGCAAGTGAGTGGCGGAGTGGTTCAGCGAAGTCGCGTGACGCACTTCGGCATCGACATGAGTCTCGACCGGAGTACCCACGATCAGGCTGCCCGAATCCAGCACACCGTGGTGCAGGAACGCACCGCCGGTCTTGGTGGTGTCGCGCACGTCGAAACGCGCAGCGCCGGCCTGGAGGAAGCCGCAATCACCAATCTGACCACCGGATTCCGCATAGAACGGCGTCTGATTGAGAACGACCACGCCCTCTTCGCCTTCGCTCAGTACGTCAACCGATTGCCCGTCTTTATAGAGAGCAACGATTTTGGCGGAACCACTGTGAGCGGTGTAACCGGTGAACTCAGTGGCCACATCAACCTTGACCAGGCTGTTGTAGTCCATGCCGAAGGAGCTGGCGGAGCGAGCACGGACGCGCTGGGCTTCCATTTCGCGCTCGAAGCCTTCCTCGTCGATGGTCAGGCTGCGCTCGCGAGCGATGTCGCCGGTCAGGTCCATCGGGAAGCCGTAAGTGTCGTAAAGCTTGAACACCACGTCACCCGGCACCACGTCGCCTTTGAGTTCGGCCAGATCCTGCTCGAGGATCTTCAGGCCTTGCTCCAGGGTCTTGGCGAATTGCTCTTCTTCGGCTTTCAGGACGCGCTCGATGTGCGCCTGTTGGGATTTCAGCTCAGGGAATGCTTCACCCATTTCGGCGACCAGGGCCGCAACGATCTGGTAGAAGAAACTGCCCTTGGCGCCCAGTTTGTTGCCGTGACGGCAAGCGCGACGAATGATCCGGCGCAGCACATAACCGCGACCTTCGTTGGACGGCAGCACGCCATCGGCAATCAGGAAGCCGCACGAACGAATGTGGTCAGCCACGACTTTCAGCGACGCCTGAGCGTCGTTGGTGCAACCGATGGCTTTGGCCGATGCGGTCAGCAGGCTCTGGAACAGGTCGATTTCATAGTTCGAGTGTACGTGCTGCAGCACGGCACTGATCCGCTCCAGGCCCATGCCGGTGTCCACCGACGGCGCTGGCAACGGGTGCAACACGCCATCGGCGGTGCGGTTGAACTGCATGAACACGTTGTTCCAGATCTCGATGTAACGGTCGCCGTCTTCTTCCGGCGAGCCCGGTGGGCCACCCCAGATGTCGGCGCCGTGATCATAGAAAATCTCGGTGCAAGGACCGCACGGGCCGGTATCGCCCATGGTCCAGAAGTTATCGGAAGCGTACGGCGCGCCTTTGTTGTCGCCGATGCGAACCATGCGCTCGGCTGGCACGCCGATGTCTTTGGTCCAGATGTCGTACGCCTCGTCATCGCTGGCGTAGACGGTGACCCAGAGCTTTTCTTTCGGCAGGTTCAGCCACTTCTCGGAGGTCAGGAAGTTCCAGGCGTAGGTGATGGCGTCACGCTTGAAATAATCACCGAAGCTGAAGTTACCCAACATTTCGAAGAAGGTGTGGTGACGGGCGGTATAACCGACGTTTTCCAGGTCGTTGTGCTTGCCGCCGGCGCGCACGCATTTCTGGCTGCTTACAGCGCGGGTGTACGCGCGCTTTTCCTGGCCCAGAAAGCAGTCCTTGAACTGGTTCATCCCCGCGTTAGTGAACAGCAGGGTTGGGTCGTTGCCCGGAATCAAAGAGCTGGAGGCTACACGGGTGTGGCCTTGCTCTTCGAAGAAGCGAAGGAAGGCTTCACGGATTTCTGCGCTTTTCATTAGGTTCTTCCACGGAGGCTGCGGCCAAAGGCCTGTTCGAAACGTCAACAGACGAAGCGACGGCAAAGGGCCGCATTATATCGGCCCTGCGCGCGGGGTACAGCGTGTTTATACGATAGAAACGGTCAATTGGACCGCTAACGCGATCAGATGCGGGAAAAGTCGACGAATGTAGCGACGACCTGCTCGATTTGCGCACGGCTGACGTCCATGTGCGTAACCATTCGCAGGCGACCGGCAGCGCTGAGCTTGATCCCGCGCGTCGCCGCGAAGGCCTTGATCGCGTCAGCCTTGTCGCCCATTTGCACGTAAACCATATTGGTCTGCACAGGCTCGACCTCATAGCCCGCCGCGCGCAAGCCTTCAGCCAGCTTTTGTGCGTTGGCATGGTCATCGGCCAAGCGCTGAATATTGTTATCCAGCGCATAAAGCCCTGCCGCGGCGAGAATCCCGGCCTGGCGCATGCCGCCGCCAACCATTTTGCGCAGACGCCGAGCCTTGGCGATCAACTCGACCGAGCCGCACAGCACCGAACCGATCGGCGCGCCCAGACCTTTGGACAGGCAGACCGAAACCGAATCGAAATGCTGAGTGATCTCCCGGGCGTCGACACCCAACTTGACCGCCGCGTTGTAGAGTCGCGCGCCATCCAGATGCAGCGCCAGACCGTTTTCAAGAGTGAAGCTGCGAGCCCGGGCCAGATATTCCAGCGGCAGAACCTTGCCCTGCATGGTGTTTTCCAGCGCCAGCAAACGGGTGCGGGCGAAGTGGAAGTCATCCGGTTTGATCGCGGCAGCGACCTGCGCCAGGTCCAGCGACCCATCGGCCTGCACTTCCAGTGGCTGCGGCTGGATCGAACCGAGCACAGCCGCGCCGCCACCCTCGTATTTATAGGTGTGGGCCTGCTGACCGACAATGTATTCGTCACCGCGATCGCAGTGGGCCATCAGGCCAAGCAAGTTGCTCATGGTGCCCGTCGGCACGAACAGCGCAGCGGCAAAACCCAGTCGTTTTGCCAGTTCGGCCTCCAGGCGGTTGACCGTCGGATCTTCGCCATAAACGTCGTCACCGGTGGCCGCATTGGCCATCGCGTCGAGCATCCCTGCGGTCGGTTGGGTGACGGTGTCGCTGCGAAGATCGATAACGCTCATGAATCTGGCCTCGGTAAGCAGGGAAAATCCCTTTTGGATTGGAATTACTGCGGTCATGTCGGCGAATAATCAAGCCTTGAACGAGGAAAAGGCACGTTACTCCTCGAGAAAGCACAATCCATGTGGGAGCGGGCTTGCTCGCGAAGGCGGACTGACAGTCAACATTTGCGTTGAATGTTAAACCGCTTTCGCGAGCAAGCCCGCTCCCACAGGTTCTGCATTTTGATTGACCGGTATTGGACATGCACGCCCCGAAAATATGTGTTAAAAACGCTTCGCCGCCAAACAATCTGGCGGCAAAACGTTCTCAGGGCGGGGTGTAACTCCCCACCGGCGGTAATTGCGCGCAATGCGCATAGCCCGCGAGCGCTTGGCGACAGGCACGGCAATGGCTGTGATGGCGGCAAGGTCAGCAGACCCGGTGTGATCCCGGGGCCGACGGTCATAGTCCGGATGAAGAGAGAACGGGATTGGCGCCGCCTAGGCTCTGTACCAAAGCGCCGTCCGCAGGCATTTGTGCCTGCGTACCCTAAAATCCCATTCGATTCATAACGCCCTGTTTTTCACACAAACAGGAGTCAGAACATGCAACCCACCGCAATCGATAGCAAAAGCAAAAACCATCAGGGCGAGCGCGTCGCGTTCATCCAGGCCTGCTGGCACAAGGAAATCGTCGATCAGAGCCGTAAAGGCTTCGTCGCCGAAATGATTGCTCAGGGTTATCAGGAGTCAGACATCGATTTCTTCGAAGTCGGCGGCGCCTTTGAAATTCCGCTGCACGCCAAACTGCTGGCCAAGTCCGGCCGCTATGCCGGCATCGTCGCGGCGGGCCTGGTGGTCGATGGCGGCATCTATCGCCACGAATTCGTCGCTCAGTCGGTAATCAGCGGCCTGATGCAGGTTCAGCTGGAAACCGAAGTGCCGGTGTTCTCGGTGGTTTTGACCCCGCACCACTTCCATGCCGGCGAAGAGCATCAGAAGTTCTTCTTCGAGCATTTCGTGCATAAAGGTCAGGAAGCGGCGAAGACGTGCGCGGATACGCTGCACAAAATGCGGGCGTTGCGTCGCAGTGAGCCACGCGCAGTAGCCGTTTAAACACAAACCTGTGGCATGGGTGACGTCTTTGGCTTCACCCAAATCAAATGTGG
>NZ_JAHSTV010000015.1 GCF_019145235.1 Pseudomonas farris
ACCTGACGCTGACCGTCACCTCTGGCGGGGTGGATATGTCTGCTCTGGACGCGCATGACTGGCGCCCGGATTTTGCTGCCGCCAACCCGACACTGCCGAGGTGGTTTCTCGACGACCGCACCGACCTCACGCTCCGGTTGGTCGAGTTGCGCATGCCAGTCCTGCTCCTCTGGGGAGATTCTGATCTGATCAGCCCCGTTCGCGTCGGCCAGCGCCTTGCTCAACTGTTACCCCGCGCGGAACTACACGTTTTCCCTGGCGCCGATCACAGTCTGGGCTTTACTCACGCAGCCGAGGTGGCGAGGTTGATCGAGAGACATCTGGCCTGCTGGTGAGCGGAACACTTGTTGCCACCGCGTGGGACTGATTGTGGGGCCCCGTGCGTTTCAAGACATCTTGGATTGCGGACAGACAACCGGAAGGCCCGGTCGCTGACGAATGAGCCGATCACCCCTAGCCTATATGGTTGGTGCGGCCCATCGTGTTCATCCTTTAAGTGAATACTTGACAAGCGATCCACGCTTATCTGGGGGCAATTCTAGAGCAGGGCTTTTTGAATCGCCCCTGATTTCGTAGACACGCCACCGTCTGCTTTGTCGATTGCGGCCCTTGGTGACGGGCCGCAACCGGTCAAAAGAATCATCCTTTGGTATTCTTCATTCCGCTTTTTAGCTGCCTGAAGTAAGAAGTACGCCCATTACGGAATAATTAAAAATGGTCAAAAAGGTAACTAGCAATGCCAGATAACAGTGACAAATCATTCTACGATCGTGCAGACGCGCATATAAACCTATCAAACGAGCAGCTAAGGGAATTCGAAAACCTTGGCAAAGTAAGCGCATCGATGATGTTTGGCACCACACGATTCAATGCTTGGGTAAGCGCTCGGGGCTTCAAATCCGGCGCGGAGATGGCGCAGGCTCGCGAAGAGATGTTGAACTATTTCTGTGAGCAGTACCGGATGATGCTTGAGGATAATCTCGACGACCACATCAACAATTTCAGTAAGTACATGAACGCGACAAGCGCTTAATTATCCTGGTCCGTCGACCTCGGTGATCTCCCGCTTTGGGTCGATTTCGGCCAGTCATGACAGGCAGGAATCGGCCAGAGCGGTCGCTGGTGACGGGGGCTACGAGCTCGGCTGTCGGTGCCGGGCATAGAGTATTGAACCACCCACTCCCGACGTTCCTCTAGTTTGCAGTTCAAACGTATCCGGATATCCCTTGATCAACTCACTGAGCTTTTTATAACCATGGGTGCGAGGGTCGAACTCAGGTCTCAATTTGCTGATGTTGGTGCCCAGCGCACCCAAGTGAGCCCAGCCGTCCTCGTCGGCAATGTCATCCAGGATTTTTGCGATGAAACTTACTGGTGCCTTGGGTAGCTTTTTTACTTCGGGCGTACTGGCGACTTTGACGGCCTCGATTTCGGCGGGTGGCTCAGGTTCGGGTCGACCATGTCCATTGCTTGCAGTAACAAGCACTTCACCGCGCAGCAATTCGGTATAGATGAACTTGTCGCAGGCCGACACGAACGGTCTCGGGGTTTTTTCTTCACCAAACCCGTAGACCGTCAAACCTTCTTCTCGTAACCGCGAAGCGAGGCGGGTGAAGTCACTGTCGCTCGAAACCAGGCAGAAACCGTCGAAGCGTCGGGTGTACAGCAAGTCCATTGCGTCGATGATCAAGGCACTGTCTGTTGCGTTCTTACCTTTGGTGTACGCGAACTGTTGGATAGGTTGAATCGAATGGTCGAGTAGCACCTTTTTCCATCCACCCAACTGAGGGCCAGTCCAGTCGCCATAGATCCGCTTGACGTTGGCGACACCGTACTTGGCGATTTCTTCGAATAAACCTTCAACAATTGCTGCGGGGGCATTGTCGGCGTCGATTAACACTGCCAAGTGTTTTTGCGTGGGGGTGGGTGCGTGGATGGCCATGGGTCGTCCTTGAGTTGAGGACTTCAACATACCGTTAAATCACGGATGAACAAAGGGATCACCGCTTCGCGCTAGAGAGCGTGTTTTGCCAATGGCAACGGGTTTGCGGTGATGTGCAAAGCGGAACGATTAGCCAATGACTTTTAATCGACCGATAGCAGCCGCTGGACAGACTAGTGGCAAATAGTTAGCGTCGACCTTCTGCACTGAATCTTTACCGCAGCTGAGCTTGGCGTCTTCCATGTCCCGTTTCTCCTTGGGCTATGTCGCGTTCGCTGCAATTCCTCCAGGCTAGACAAGGGCTTGCAGGACGACAAGGAACGTTATACGACATCACTGTCGCGTTTAAACGCGACAGTGATGTCGCCAAATAGTAGTTAGGCGTATTAGTTGGAGGAGTTGCAATGACAACAATCGATGTGAAATCCCGATTCGAAGCAAAGCTTCTTCGTCCGGCAAAGCCTGGTAATGATACGTCGTGGGCGTTCGTAGTACTGCCAAGAGACGCGAGTGAACAGCTTCCGAGACGAGGAAGGACGACAGTTGAAGGTACAATCAATGGGCACCATTTCCAGGCAACCCTTGAGCCGGATGGTCAGCTGAGCCATTGGCTGCAGGTAAGTAGAGAGTTACACGAAGCCGCAGGCGCGGCCGTTGGGGATATCGTTACACTAGAGCTAACCCCTGTGAAGAAGGAACCCGAGCCTGACATCCCACCAGATTTTCAGGAGGCACTGGCAGCCACTCCTGAGGCTCGTAAAGTTTGGAACAATACGACGACCATCGCACGAGTAGACTGGATACACTGGATTACTTCAGCCAAGCAACTTAAGACGCGCGCAAAACGAATTGGTGATGCCTGCGATATGCTTGCATCCGGCAAGAAGCAGGTTTGCTGTTTCGACCCGTCTGGCTACTACAGTAAGGCCTTCCGTGCGCCCGAGGCAGAAAATTTTTAAATGGAACATTCCGTTGAATACGCCTAACAAGGCGCTCAACACCGCTCGCTTCGCTCACTGGACTCGCAAAAGCTACGCTTTTGCTCGCCTGTTAGCGAGCCCGATGTCCAGCCCTTTCCCGGCGCCTGCAGTGATACTGAATGCCTGCTCCTCCAGACGGGTTTGTATCAACGCAGCCAGTTGTCGGGTGGCAGGCGCCAGGTGTTCTGCTCCACGATAAAGCACATAGCCGAGGGTCGGCAGCGTGGGTAGGCCAGCAATGACAGCGAGATGTCCTGGCAGCCCCATGCGGGTTCGCAACGTGAGGCCCAAACCGGCAGCAACGGCCGCCCAGATTCCACCAACGCTGGGGCTGGTCAGCGCGATTCGCCAAGGGATCCGCGCCTCATCCAATGACTGGGTTGCCGCGCTGCGCAACACACAAGGGGCGTCGAACATGATCAAGGGCAGGGGAGAATCTATATCGCAGTTGAGCGGTGGCGTGTCACGAGACCCGATCCAGTGCATCTGCGTTTCACCCAGGCGCGTGGCATAAGGGGACTTGTGCCCTGTGTCCCACGTCAGGGCCAGGTCCAGGCCACCGCTGTCGATCAATGCAAGCAGTTCGGTATTACGCGCGATCCTGACTTCGAGGCTCACCTTCGGGTACATCTTGACGTAGCGTCGCAGGATGTCGCTGAGAAAGTGTTCGCCAAAGTCTTCCTGCAGCCCCAGACGTACCGTTGCGGCGGTCTGGCTTTCGTGCAGGGTCTGGAAAATGCTGTCGTTCATTTCAAGCAGTTGGCGGGCATGGCTGAGCAGGGATTCACCCACCGGCGTCAACACCAGCCCTCGACCGGATTTGGACAGCACTGGCGCGCCTATCTGTTCCTCAAGCTTCTTGAGTTGTGCGCTCACGGCAGACGTCGAGCGATTGAGCCGATCCGCCGCTTTGGCAAAGCTGTTGAACTCCACACCGGTCACGAAAGTACGCAGCACATCAAGATCGAAGGTCGGACGGCGCATCGAATCATCCACTCATTCAGGACTATGGTCGCCATTAAATCGGATATTCAGAATTATCGCGACTTGATAGTTTTTCTCCTGTCAGTGGGTTTTGCAGGAGTAGACCGTTATGCCATTTGCACGTATTTCATTGCACCGGGGAAAGTCGGCCGAGTATTTACAGGCCCTCTCACAGGGGCTGCACGACGCGTTGGTAGAAAGCTTCGAAGTGCCGATGGCCGACCGGTTCCAGGTCATTCACCAACATGAAGTGGGCGAACTGATATTTGATCCCGGCTACCTGGGCGGTCCGCGCAGCCATGATTTTGTGCTGATCGCGATTACTGCCGGTCGCCCTCGAGACATCGAGACGAAACAGCGTTTCTATCGCACCTTGGTCGAGAGACTGAGTCGAGCGCCAGGCATCGACCCTGAGGACGTCATGGTGGTGATTACCACTACCGCGGCAGATGAATGGTCGTTTGGTGGCGGGCGGGGCAACTAGTTTTCTATCAGGTGGGCAACAGCACGAGGGGCACCGGTCGCTCACCACCATCGGTGCCGAAGTTGTTCATTCAAACAGGTGCCCTGCGCAGATATCGCCGATACAAAACAACACCCATAACAACCGAAAGCAACCCAACCCCTACATTACCCAAAAGCCAAATTGCAAAGTTCCGACTTTGGTCCGCATCACCCTCGTAGAACGGCCCAAAGTAGCTAGACACTGCCACGAATATCAAATTAAACGCCCCGATGGCCAAGGCAACGATAAGGATGACGAACAATGTCCCTTTAACAATTTTCATATGACCTTCCAAAACCAAATAACCCCTGACGGCTAGCCTAGCAGAGGGTTCATATTGGCCGAAGACCTCTCAGAGGCCCTTTGAAAAATCGGAAAGTTCCTACCCCACATGAAGACTACGCCGATCGGATAGTCGATACGGTAATGATCGATCTTTTGAGTTTCAGCGGTTTCGCAGATGCCAATTATTTAGCGTCCCGCCATCGACTTCGGGCATGGAGATAGGCAGTCAAATCGCTGTAGCCCAATTGAGCTGCAATCTCCGTCAACGACTCGCCTTGCAACTCAAGATGCAGTTCCAGTTCTGCACGAACCTGATCGAGTAATTGCCTGAAGGTCGTGCCTTGTTCTTCCAGGCGTCTGCGTAATGTCCTGGGCGTCTGGTGCAACGCCTTTGCCAGATCGTCCAGATTCGGAGTTTCACCTCTCGCCAGAGATCGTCGCGCACCTTCGGCAACCTTGGCTGACCAACCGTTGAAATTGCGATGCGCGGCAATCCGTCGATCCAGTTCCTGAGTCAATAACTCCAACATCCCGTGATGACGGGTTTGCATTGGCAGGCTCAAGCTTTGTGCATGGAAATAGAAGCGGTTAACCGGGCAGTCAAACTCGATGCGGTCTCCAAACCACTGGGCATATTGCTTGTAATACGACGGACGCGAATGCATGAATTTTGCCAGAATTGGCTGCACATCCTGCCCCGTTCCACGTCGCAATTGCGCGATGGACATCACCCCATAATGTTCGATGACATACCGCGCCAACTCTCTTGGCGCATCGACGCACAACTCAATTCCGACGCCGTTTTCGTCATTCACCAACCTCACATTGTCGGTGTCCGATGCAAGCGGTGCGTATCGGGCCCAAAGCTGCATGGACGACAAAACGTCGGGGCTATACAGGCAAAGATAAGCCAGGACGTGCCAGTCCTGAGGCGTGAACAGCGCGAACAGTTTTAACCCGATCGCCGGATCAATGCGCGCCGCCTCGCGCCACAGCTGATCCAGTTCGATCAGGCTGTAATCCGTGCTTTTTCGGGCAACCTGGCTGTCAAGAAAGCGCTCCAGCACTTGGCCCAGCCTGCCTCGATGAAAGCGCTGGGGCGGGCGATTGGCCGGTTCTAGCTCAATTCTGTCCATTTCGCGCATTGGGAGGGCTGACTCCTGGGTTTCTAATGACATGGCATTGCCCGCAAGGGCCTAAATCGAGAGTGCCATGAATACAATAATGCTCGCCAATAACCCTGCGTTGATAGTGGCCGGGATTTTCCTTGCCTTCATTTTGCTAGAGCTTGCCTGTTCCTCGTTTCGTCAGTCGTCAGGCGGCAAACGTGACGTACTCATTGAAGTCGTCGGCTCCGGCATACTGCTGGCGGTTACATTCCCTCTAGTCATGTGGCTAAGTGGCAAGATACTAAGTCAGGCTGTACCGGACATGAAGGACGCGTTGGCTGGAATCCCGTGGATTGCAGGATTTGTATTGTTTTTACTGCTCGATGACATGACCCAATACTGGTGGCATCGCCTGACTCACCGGGTTCCCGCACTTTACGCATTGCACCGAGCACATCATTCCGCGCCTTACATGAGTGTTCGAATTGTTTATCGAAATAACAGCTTTTACTACCTTCTGATGCCCGGGATCTGGCTGTCTGGCATGCTGATATATCTCGGTCTTGCTCCCATTTATTATGTTTATTTGATTGTAAAGATGACTGTAATTTTCGCAGCGCACAGCAGCGTTGCATGGGACGACAAACTTTATCGCATCCCCGCGTTACGCCCACTTGTTTGGGTTTTGGAGCGAACCTTCTCCACACCCTCCACTCACTCTGCGCATCACGGTTTGACTGCCGAGGATGGCGTTACCCATTACAAAGGCAATTTCGGCAACCTGTTATTTTTTTGGGACATCCTGTTCGGAACCGCAAAAATTACCCGTCGGCGCCCGCCAGCCTACGGAATCGAACACTTGTCACCGATAAGCTGGAAAGAAGAATTGTTCTGGCCCATCGTGCGTTCCCGCCGTTCCGCACCCAAGGTAAACGCTAACCAGAAGGTGGCGCGATGAGTCGTCATATTGTTCTGCTGTCTGGATCGAACAGATCAAACAGTCAGTCAATCAAGGTCGCCAGGTATCTGCGCGACCGATTAGAGAAACTTGAGTTGTGTGACTCAAGCGAACTGATAGACCTGGCTTCCAGTCGGCTACCGCTTTGGCCAGAAGAAGACACCGACAGAGTCTGGAATGCCCAGCAATCCATTCTCAAAAAAGCGACGGCACTGATCGTGATCAGCCCTGAGTGGAATGGCATGGCTTGCCCGGCCCTGAAAAACTTCTTTTTGTACGCAGGGCTCAGCGAACTTGGACATAAGCCTGCGCTCTTGGTGGGCGTTTCGGCAGGACTTGGCGGGGCATATCCAATTGCTGAATTACGCGCATCGAGCTACAAAAATAGCCGGATCATGTATTTGCCTGAACAACTCGTCATTAGAAACGTAGAGTCGATGTTAAACAGCGAAAGGCCTGCAGACGAAAATGATCATCGCATTCGGACGCGTGCCGACTGGGCTCTGCAGATACTTTGTCAATACGATGCAGCTTTACGCACCATACGACCTGCAATTGAACACCCGCCAGAGTTCTCTACCGGGATGTAAAGCCACGGATGCTGAAGATCAAAAGATCGCAGCCTTCGGCAGCTTCTTGTGGCGGGGGCTGCGTCGTTCTGATCCGTATTTTTTTGGGTTATCTGCATCTGTAATGGGATCAGCCTGCGGCTCACAATGACAGCACGGTCAGCAGTTGTGGTAGCCGCTGCACCGCAAACTCATAACGTAGGAGGCCCCATGGGCAAGATGGCATTTTTCCTGGGCGGATTTCTGGTGTTGACCATTTTGATTGGTGCGCTTGCCACGATTTCTCCGGTGTAAGGAGAAGGTGGGGTGCCCATATTCCAGTGAGTTGCGCAGTAAAAAGCCCCGTCCCATTTTTAGGTGGGTGGGGCTTTTTCTTTGAAGATCAAGCGCGGCCCGAGCCTGAAAATGACTGTTCCTGGCGTAAAAATACAACCATGCCGAAAAGCCCTGTATCGAATTATTATTTCGTTGTACGTTGAGTCCGCGGGCGGCCTTGATCTGAAAGACTGTCCCTGGGCACAACACTCGCAAGGAATGCAGATGATCGATGGTCCCGCCGTTTTGACAGTCTTTTTGGTTTACCTGGCCGGTGTCGTTATTCCAGGGCCAAATTTCGTTGCCGTAGTTCACAAAGCGGTGGCTGCTACGCGGTCAGAAGCTTTGGCCTTGGTAGCAGGCATCGTATTGGTCAATTTGTTCTGGGCCACCTGTGCAATCGCAGGTATCGGCGTTGTATTTGCTGCGTTCCCTTGGGCGGCGCTGATCGTAAAAGTTCTGGGGGCAGCCTACCTGATGTGGTTTGGATTCGGACTGCTGCTCAAGGCCGGGAAGAGCGCGCTTGCCCCCTGTAGCAATGCAGTCGTCGGTAACTTTCGGCAATCATTCATTCAGGGGGTTGTGACGAACATTGGCAACCCTAAATCCATGGCCTTCTATGCCGCTATTTTCTCAGCCGCAGCCCCCACCCACGTTGCACCAGGCACGTTTTTGTCGATGCTGGCAGTCGTAGTTGTGGTTTCGATGACTTGGTATGGAGTGGTCGCAATCGCTCTTTCGCAACCTGAGATCGCTTCAGCGTATCGACGGAGAAAAAAAGCTATTGATCGACTGTGCGGCGGTTTGATTTTGTCTCTGGGAATTCGGCAGCTGATTCAATAAGCCCACGATTGAGTGTCTATCCTGGCCGATAGATCAGCAAAAAGCACAACGCCTCCACATAGGGAGGCGTTGCGGGTTTTCAGCAATATTGCTCAGTTCATCTCAAATCAAACCGATCCAGATTCATCACCTTGACCCAAGCCGCAACGAAGTCTTTCACAAACTTCTCCTTCGCGTCGTCGCAGGCATAGACCTCAGCCAGCGCCCTCAACTGCGCATTCGAGCCAAACACCAGATCGACACGCGTACCCGTCCATTTAAGGTCGCCGGTTTTCCGATCGCGTCCTTCAAACTCTTCATTGGCCTCCGACACTGGTTTCCATTCCACGCTCATATCGAGCAGGTTTTTGAAGAAGTCGTTGGTCAACGCTTCTGGCTGCTTTGTGAAGACGCCATGCTGGGTTTGCCCGACGTTGGTGTTCAACACGCGCAGGCCGCCGATGAGCACGGTCATTTCTGGCGCGGTGAGCGTCAGCAGTTGTGCCTTGTCGATCAGCAAGGCCTCGGCCGGTACGCTGTAGCGGGATTTGAGGTAGTTACGGAAGCCATCGGCGACGGGTTCGAGGAACCCGAAGGATTCAACGTCCGTTTGTTCTTGCGAGGCGTCCATCCGGCCTGGTGTGAAAGGTACCGTCACAGTCTGGCCAGCATTTTTCGCTGCTTGTTCGACACCGGCACAACCGGCCAGCACGATCAGGTCTGCCAGCGAGATTTTCTTGCCGCTGTTGTTGAACTCGTTCTGAATACTCTCGAGTTTCGCCAGTACGCTCGCCAGTTGTTCAGGTTGGTTGGCCTGCCAGAATTTTTGCGGAGCCAGACGCAGACGTCCGCCGTTGGCGCCGCCGCGTTTGTCGGAGCCGCGGAAGGTGGAGGCCGCTGCCCAAGCGGTCGATACCAGTTGCGAGACGGTCAGGCCCGAGGCCAGGAGTTTGCCTTTGAGTGCGGCGACGTCGCTGTCGTTGACCAGGGCATGGTCAACCTCCGGAATCGGGTCTTGCCACAGCAGTTCTTCGTTGGGCATTTCCGGGCCGAGGTAGCGGGAGAGGGGGCCCATGTCGCGGTGGAGCAGCTTGAACCAGGCGCGGGCGAATGCGTCGGCCAACTGGTCCGGGTTCGCCAGGAAGCGCCGTGAAATCGGCTCATAAATCGGGTCGAATCGCAGGGACAGGTCCGTGGTCAGCATGGTCGGATTACGCCGCTTCGACGGGTCGTGAGCATCCGGAATAATGCCCGCGCCAGCACCGCCTTTCGCCGTCCACTGGTTGGCGCCCGCCGGGCTCTTGGTCAGTTCCCACTCGAAACCGAACAGGTTTTCCAGGTAGTTGTTGCTCCACTTGGTGGGCGTGGTGGTCCAGGTCACTTCCAGGCCGCTGGTGATGGTGTCGCCGCCCTTGCCGCTGCCGAAGGTGCTCTTCCAGCCCAGGCCTTGAGCTTCGAGGCCCGCGGCTTCGGGCTCGGCGCCGACGTTGTCGGCAGGGCCGGCGCCGTGGGTCTTGCCGAAGGCGTGGCCGCCGGCGATCAGCGCGACGGTTTCTTCGTCATTCATCGCCATGCGCCCGAAGGTCTCGCGGATGTCCACCGCAGCAGCGACCGGATCCGGGTTGCCTTCCGGGCCTTCCGGGTTGACGTAAATCAAGCCCATTTGCACCGCGGCGAGCGGGTTCTCCAGGTTGCGTCCTCCGTCGGTACGGCTGTCCTCATTTTCCCCCGGCTCAGCAACGAGTGGGCCTTCGCCGGGTTCTTGCATGGGTTCCTTTTTGTCTTTTTCATAGCGGGTGTCGCCGCCCAGCCACTTGTTTTCCGAGCCCCAGTAGACGGCCTCATCCGGTTCCCAAACGTCTGGCCGACCGCCGGAAAAGCCGAAGGTCTTGAAGCCCATGGATTCCAGCGCGACGTTACCGGTGAGCACGATCAGGTCGGCCCAGGAGATGTTGCGACCATACTTTTGCTTGATCGGCCAAAGCAGCCGGCGCGCCTTGTCGAGGCTGACGTTGTCCGGCCAACTGTTGAGTGGTGCGAAGCGCTGCTGACCGGAACCGGCACCGCCACGACCGTCACCGGTGCGGTAGGTGCCGGCGCTGTGCCAGGCCATGCGAATAAACAGCGGCCCATAGTGACCGAAGTCTGCCGGCCACCAGTCTTGCGAATCGGTCATCAGCGCGTTCAGGTCTTGCTTGAGCGCCTGAAAGTCCAGGTTTTTGAACGCTTCGGCGTAGTTGTAGCCCTCATCCGTAGGGTCGGACAGCCGCGAATTCTGGTGCAGGATCTTCAGGTTCAGTTGGTTCGGCCACCAATCGCGGTTCGTCGTACCACCGCCCGCGGCGGCGTGATTGAACGGGCATTTCGATTCATTTGCCATGTGTGCGCTACCTTTGGTCGTATTCATCCGGCTATCCGGCCCGGGGTGGGCGCGCAATAGCGACGAGCGAAATCAATGACATAGGCTGCAGCCGTTCGATCAACCGATCGTCGTGGTCACACGGGAAATCTGGAGAGCAGCAATCGAGTTGCCAATACGGTGGCCCACGGCAAGCCTAGTACGCTTCTGACTCATTCGTATCTTTTATCAAGTCTCAACCGGCCAGCTCACGCCAGCGCTCCAATAAGGTTAGACGCCTATAAAGCAGTCAGCTAATAGGTGGAGTATTGGGGGGTGATAGGTATTTTCTTTTATCTGAGCCGTCGGGATGGAGCCGATCAAAAGATCGCAACCTTCGACAGCTCAGGCATGCATCGTTTACATGACCATGTTCCAACACAAAACCTGTGGGAGCGTGGCTTGCCCGCGATGACGGCGGCACAGACGCAGCAACTCTCGGATCAGCCCGAAATTCAGGTCCACCGTTATTCACTGAACGATATCGTATGATGAGCCCCTTCCATCGCCGCCCACCCAAGGACCCTTACCCGATGTCTTTAAGCAAACGCGATCAGGCCCACATCGAACGTCGCCTGGTCGCCACCCTGACCGAGGCGTGTGAAATCGCCAAAGCGGAAATAGTAGGGTTCTGCTGGCTGACCCACGAAGTCGATTACGACGTCTTTCCTTCCAGCCTGCGGGTGGTCTGGGTCTTCGATACGCAGGCCAACAAGGATCAGGCGCTGGCGAGCGGGCAGGGCGAGCGCATGGTCGAACTGACGGCCGTGGCGTTAAGCGAAGCGGACGTTCTCGTCAGCCCGGTAGCGGCCCATGTGCAGTTTGATTCTGAAGAACAATGTCAGCGCGCCAATGCCGGCAACTGGCAGCAACGCCTGGCGCCCAAGCGCTCGACGCGGGGTTGAAACGTGGCCAAGGATATCGAAAATCCGTGTGTTTCTATTTGCCAGCTGAGCGGTGAACTGTGTGTCAGTTGTGGCCGCACTAAGGACGACATCAGAAAATGGAAACGCATGAAGCGCCCGGAAAAAATGGCGGCGGTGCAGCGGGCGAGTTTGCGGTTGAAGGGGCTGCAGAAAAAATGAAGCGGTCAGGTGTGAAACTCTAGGACTGCGCACAAACCTCTCGAACACATTCACGCAGCCACCGATGTGCAGAGTCGGCATCCATGCGTGGGTGCCAGAGCATCGAAATGGTGATCGGCGGCAGGTCGAACGGAAGGGCGAAACTGTGCAGGCCGGCGCGCAGGTTTCGGGTGTGTTGCGCAGGCACGGTGGCGATCAGGTCCGAGGCGCGAGCCAGCGCCAGCGCAACCGAAAAGCCGCCGACAACAGTAGTGATCTCGCGCTCCAGTCCCAGCCCTTCCAAGGCTTCATCCATAGGCCCCTTATCGAGCCCGCGTCGCGAGACCAGGATGTGCCTGCCAGCGGCATAACGGGAGGCGGTGACCTCGCCCTGGCTCAGCGGATGCCCCGTGCGCACGACGCCGATGAAGCGATCTTCGAACAACGCACGGGTGCGCACTTCCGGGCTCGTCGTGCCGCCGACCACACCGGTTTCCAGGTCGACGGAACCGTCGCGAAGTGCGGCGCTGTCTTTGTTCAGCTTCTGCACAAAGTGTAAGCGTACGCCGGGTGCTTGTTCACTGACGCGGACAATCAGTGCCGGGCCGAAGTTTTCGACGAAACCGTCGCTGGTGCGCAGCGTGAATGTACGCACCAGTTGCTTGAGGTCGAGCTGTTCGGCGGGGCGTAGAACGGCTCCGGCGTCTTGCACCAATCGACTGACGTGTTCGCGCAGTTCGAGTGCTCGGGGCGTCGGCACCAGCCCGCGTCCGGCCCGGACCAGCAGCGGGTCGCCCGTCGTTTCGCGCAATCGCGCCAGCGCCCGGCTCATGGCCGACGGGCTCAGACGCAGTCGTTGGGCGGCGCGTGCGACGCTGCCTTCGGCGAGCAGCGCATCCAGGGTAATCAGCAAATTCAGGTCGGGAGTCGTCATGCCTCAACGTTAGCACGACGTGCGGATGACATGGCGTCAAGCGCATCTATAAAGTGCAAATGCTGCGCCTTCCGCCTTGTCACGCACGGGAATACGCTGCTGATCTACCTTTCAGATGTGGCCAAACCATGAAACTCATCACTCAATCAGGCTCGGTTCGCTGGGCGCTCGCGAGCCTTTCACTGTCGATGTTGATGCCCTCACTCGACACCAGCATCGCCAACGCGGGTTTGCCGATATTGGCCGAGGCATTCGATGCGTCCTTCCAGCAAGTGCAGTGGATTGTTCTGGCGTATCTGCTGGCGATCACCACGCTGATTGTCAGCGTCGGACGACTCGGTGACCTCGTCGGCCGTCGACGTTTGCTGCTGGCGGGCATCGGCATTTTTACCCTGTCATCGCTGGCGTGTGGTGTCGCGCCGTCGCTTGGGTGGCTGGTCGGTGCCCGGGCCGTGCAGGGGCTCGGGGCGGCGATCATGCTGGCGCTGACCGTGGCGTTTGTCGGTGAGACGGTGCCGAAAGCGCAGACCGGCAGCGCCATGGGATTGCTCGGCACGATGTCGGCGGTCGGTACCACGCTGGGGCCGTCACTCGGTGGGTTGTTGATTTCCGGCTTCGGCTGGCAGGCGATTTTTCTGCTCAACGTGCCGCTGGGTGTTCTGAATATCTGGCTCGCGTATCGCTATTTGCCGGCGGAACTTCAGCGGTCGAAATCGCAGCGGGTGGGTTTCGACAAGGCAGGCACGTTGCTGCTGGCGTTGACGCTCGGGGCGTATGCGCTGGCCATGACGATCGGCCAGGGTGAGCTGGGGCCTCTCAATATTGCGCTGCTGATGACGGCTGTTGTTGGCGTTGGGCTTTTCATAATCGTCGAGGCCAAGGTTGCCTCGCCATTGATTAAATTGGCGCTGTTCCGCGAGCCAGGATTGAGCGCAAGCCTGGCCATGAGCACGCTTGTTTCGACGGTGATGATGGCGACACTG
The DNA here is from genome assembly GCF_019145235.1 of Pseudomonas farris. GTDB lineage: Bacteria > Pseudomonadota > Gammaproteobacteria > Pseudomonadales > Pseudomonadaceae > Aquipseudomonas > Aquipseudomonas farris. The sequence continues at coordinate 13,849 of NZ_JAHSTV010000015.1, forward strand.
GTGGTCGGGCCGTTTTATCTTTCGGGTGCGCTTGGCCTAGGTACAGCGCTTGTCGGACTTGCCTTGTCGGTCGGCCCGTTGGTGGCGGCGCTGACCGGTGTGCCGGCCGGTCGCCTGGTGGACCGTTTTGGCACTCGGCGCATGACCCTCGTCGGGCTCGTCGCAATGACGCTCGGCACGGGGGGGTTATCCATGATGCCGGTGGGTTTCGGCATCCTCGGTTACCTCGCGCCCATTGCGGTGATCACGGCCAGCTATGCGTTGTTCCAGGCCGCGAACAACACCGCGATCATGACCGATATCCGTCCGGATCAGCGCGGCGTGATTGCCGGGATGCTCAGCCTGTCGCGCAATCTCGGCCTGATCACCGGAGCCTCGGTCATGGGCGCGGTGTTCGCCTTTGCCTCGGCGACGGCAGACATCACCACGGCATCTCCCGCAGTCATCGCCAACGGGATGCGGATAACGTTTGCCGTCGCTGTAGTCTTGATCGTTCTGGCCCTTGTTGTCGCGCTGACGCTGCGCGTTTCACACTGCTGCACCGTGTGCAGTAATGAACTGCAGTAAAGCTGTATTGTTCACTTTAAATCGAGTGCCGATACTTCCCGTACATTGCGCAGATGGGCTGCGCTGAAGTGAAGGAGTCAGGCATGGTTTCTGTCGTTCGTATCGCACACACCGGCGCACCTGAGGTGATGACCATCGAGCAAGTGCCGGCGCGTGAGCCGGGGCCGGGTGAAGTCTGGCTGGAGCAGGAGGCGATTGGCGTCAACTTCCTCGATGTGAGTCAGCGCAAGGGCGCCGTACCGCTGCCATTGCCGTCGGGTCTTGGCCTTGAAGGGGCGGGCCGGGTTGCCGCCATCGGCGCGGGAGTGAGCAACGTCAAGGTGGGTGATCGGGTGGTCTACGCAACAGGGCCTATTGGCGCTTACGCGAGTGCGCGGCTGTTTCCGGCCGAGCGGCTGGTGCCGATCCCCGATGCGTTGACGGCTGAAGAGGCCGCGGCGGTGTTGTTCAAAGGCATTACCGCGCAGTACCTGCTGAAGACGACGTATCCGGTCGGCCCCGGCACCACCCTGGTGTTGTATGGCGTAGCGGGCGGTCTCGGGCAGATCATGGCGACGTGGGCCAAACACCTGGGAGCCTTTGTCATCGGCATTGTGTCCCGGGCCGAGAGTATCGAGACAGCCAAGGCGCTGGGCTGCGATGCGGTGCTGGTGTTCAATGCACAGACACTGGCCGCGGATGTGGCGGAGATCACCCACGGCAAGAAAGCCGATGTGGTCTACGATCCCATCGGGCGGGTGTCGTTCGAAGCGTCGCTCGACTGCTTGCGACCGCGTGGGTTGATGGTGTCTTTCGGGGCATCCTCCGGGGCGCCGACAGCGGTCGAACTGGGCACGCTCAATGCCAAGGGCTCGTTGTTCTTGACTCGTCCTTCACTCGCCGCGCACTCCACTGACATCGCTGAATACCGGCAACGGGCCGAGGATGTACTGGCCGCGGTCGAGGCGGGCATAATCAAGCCCGGTATCTGGGGCCGCTATGCATTGGCCGATGTGGCCAAAGCTCATGCCGATCTGGAAGGCGGCCAATCTCGCGGAGCGATCGTCCTCAAACCCTGATCGTCTGTTATCTGAAAAAAAGAGTGTTTTGTGAACCCACTGGACAGCCGCCACATCGATGAAATTGCAGCACTTCTTGCGGTCGCTTCGGCGCATTCGTTCGTGGCTGCCGGACGGTTGCTGCAACGCCATCCGACGGTGATTTCAAAGCGCCTGGCGACGATGGAAAAGCGCTTGGGCGTGCGGCTGATGGAGCGCACGACGCGCCAGGTGCGGTTGACCGATGCCGGCAGCCGCCTCGTCGAACGTCTGCGCTCTGCCACGGGGTTGATCATCGAGGCCGAACAGGAAGCGTCACTGGGCGCGGCGCAGGTTCGTGGCGTTTTGCGCCTGGCTTTTCCTGCCGCGATGGGGCGCTTGTGGCTGGCGTCGATGCTGCCGGAATTTCTGGCGGCTCATCCACTGGTCTCCGTCGAGGTGGATTACAGCGATCGCGTCGTCGACATTATTGGTGAAGGATTCGATGCGGCGATTCGTATTGGCGAATTGAACGACAACCGCCTGGTTGCGAAGAAGCTCAGTGATCATCGCCGCATTCTCTGCGCCTCACCGAGTTACATAGGACAGCATGGTTTACCGGCCAGCCCGAAAGAACTGACCGAGCACAACTGCCTGGGCTTTACCGGCCTTGCGGCGTTTCCTGAATGGCGTTTGTCGAAGGGTGATCGGCAGGAGAGGGTCATCACCAGGGGAACCTTGACCTCGAACGACGGCGAGGCGTTGCTCGCCGCGGCCAAGGCTGGCGTCGGTATTTTGGGCGCCGGTGAGTGGCTGATGAGCCGCGAAATCGCCAACGGCCAGATGATTCGCGTTCTGCCGGAGTGGGACCTGGATGCTCAGGGCGGGATCTATCTGGTGCGAGCATCCGCCGCGTTCACACCGGCAACGCTCATGGCCTTCAAGGAATGGCTGGAGGCCAGATTTGCGCAAGGACCGCCTTGGCAAATGCCAGCCAGTTAAGATGCGATACCTGTGGGAGCGGGCTTGCTCGCGAAAGCGGTGTGTCAGGCGACATCAATGTTGACTGTGCCGCCGTCTTCGCGAGCAAGCCCGCTCCCACATGGATTGCGCTTGACTGACTGGCCATTACTCCCTTACATCAAGGTATTTTGCGGCAACCCCAGCAGGCCGGTCAGGGTGTTGATTATCGCTTGTTGCCGCGCACGGTCTGTCTGGTGCACGGCTTCTGCGGCGGCGACATCGGCATCGCAGTGAGGGCAAGTCACTTCGTGCGCATGGATGTACTGCAAGCAGCCGCGACACAGCGCCAGTTGCGGCGGAATGCGTCCTTCGTCCGGCGATTTCTGGCCCTGGTTTGCCCAGGCCAGTTTGATCACCTGACCGCTGTCGCTGACGCTGTTGACCTTCTCGCCGGTGTCGATGCGTTCGGTGATCAGGTCAAAACGTCCGACGGCGAAGGAGGTCTTTGCCGCGTCTTCGAGTTTGACGATGCGCTCGCGCAGCCCGCGCTTTTGCAGGTCCAGCGCGCGGTAATGGCAGTAGGGGTTGTTGCCGGGTTTGCCGAGCAGGGAGTGCGACGTCCAGGTGCAGCCGCCACGGCAGACATCGTTGTAGTAACAGCTTCGGCAGTAACCCCACAGGTCCTCGACACCGCGAAGGCGGCCAAAGTGCATGCCTTCGCTGTAGTGCCAGATATCGTGCAGGCTCATGTTGCGCACGTTGCCCCCCGAAAACCCCACCGTTGCCAATGACGGGCAACCTTTGACGGTGCCGTCGGCTTCCAGTGCCAGCACGGTCTGGCCGGCGGCGCAGCCGCTCCAGTGCACGCGCTCATCACCGAAACCACGCCACATGTGTTCATAAGGACCGTAGTAACCAATGTTGTTGCCCACGTTCATCAGCAGGCCGCGATCGACGCCTTCGCGATACAGGCGCGCCAACAACGGCATCACTTCCAGCAGTTGCCAGGGCTGCAATAACAGCTCTGGGTGATCGACGGCATTGCCCATCGCGACCGTCAGCTGGATCTGCCAGTGAGTGGCGCCGAGGCCGATGATCAGGTCCATCAGCTCGGGCAGATCGGGCAACGTGGCCGCGCCGATTTGGGTGTTGACGCTCACCGCAAGGCCGGACTGTTTTGCGCGTCGCAAGGTGTCTACCGCCTTGTCGAACGAGCCCGGAACATTGCGCACCGCGTCATGCAGCGGGGCCAATCCATCCAGTGAAACACCGACGCCATTGAGCCCGGCATCCACCGCTGCCTGCATTTTTGCGGGCGTCAGGTTGCGTCCACCGGTTTGTATGGCGCAGTACATGCCGTGATCGTGGATGGCCTGGATCAGTTGCGTCCAGTCCTTGCGCAAATAGGCTTCACCACCAATCAGGGTGATCTCGCGAGTGCCAAGGGCCGCCAGGGAATCAATGACGTCCAGGCATTCCCGGGTGTTCAATTCGTCGGGGCGTCGATGGCCGGCACGTGAGCCGCAGTGCAGGCATTTGAGGTCGCAGGCCAGGGTGATTTCCCAGACTACATGCACTGGCACGTAGCGTTTGAGGTCGGTTTCACTGAGGTAGCGGGCAGGGCGACTGTCTGACATGGGAAATCCTTGCGCACGACGCGTGCGCGGCACGAATCCATCGAAGTGTTCGCGCCTTCCCTGTGTCAGTGGCGCGACCGGATTTACCTTTATGTTGTTGAAATGAACCGGGGCCAGTCAGCAGCAGGGCGGGTTCGTTTCGCGAAAGCGGGCGTCAGGCGATCAATATTGACTGTGCTGCCGCCTTCGCGAGCAAGCCCGCTCCCACATGGATTGTGCTTGCCTGACTGGCATTGGCCGACGAGTTAGCGAGCCTCCAGCCGAGCGATTTCAACGTTCAACTGATCCAGTGCATTGCGCAGCGCACCGCTGTGGGCCAGTTGCTGTTCACCCTGGCTGACCACGGCTTTCAGTTGTGCCAGGTCACCGCTGGTTTGCGCTTGCTGGACCGCGACGGCGTAGAGCGGCACCGCATGGTGCGGATGCTCTGGGCGCACAATAACAGGAGCCTGGCTGACCGCTGCGTGTTTCACGTAATGCCATTGGCCCTGATTCTCGTACTTGTAGTCGGCATAACCGCTCGCCCAATCGCCGCCTAAAATGCCCTTCAAACCGAAGGTCTGGGCGATCTGGCTGAGAGGGCCGCTCGGGCTGCCGGCCAAGGTGAGGATGATGTGGTTCTCAGCCGTCGGCACCAGTTTGGCCTCGGAGTACTCACCCCAGACACGGGCACGGAAGTTGAGGGGCGGATAAGTGCTTTGGAAAATACTGGCAATTCCGCTGACCTTTTTCTTTGCGGTATCCACTAGCAAATCGAGGGTTAAAACCGGTGCGCCCAGCAGGTGATTGCTGACGTTGAGGCGGGTATGAAAAAGTCCGATTGACATGGTGCTACTCCCTTATTTGTATTCAAGACAAGTCGGGCATATTTCGTGGTCGAGTCAGCGGCGTTCCTGCCGGCTGATTTCTTCCTTGGCCGTTTCAAGCGCACTCTGCAGTTGGGGTTGCTGATCCAATTGCTGCTGGGCCAGGCGCGACAGGTTTTTCATCTGGGCCAGGTCACCACTGGCCATTGCACTTTGAATCGGTGCGGCGTACAGCGGCATGATGGGCGGATAAGACGACTCCGGCGGAATCACCGGGCCGGGCTCCAACGGCAACGGGGAGACGTGGGACGGCACCGCCTCAATGAGATGGGCGGGCGCATTGTTAACCTCGACCCACTGCTGCTGACCATTCAAGTACGAATAGTTGGCGACGCCTTCTTTCCAGTCGGTGCCCACCACCAGTTGCAACTTGAAATTCACGATGGAGTTCGAGCCTGAGCCGCCATGATTGCCTTGTGCGGTGATCAGGATTTTGCTGACGCCGGGTGACATGACCGTCAGGTAGGTGTACTCGCCCCAGACATCGGAATGCACATCCAGCGGCGGGTTGGTCGCCTGAGTGATTGCAGCGGTGCCGTTTACAGTCTCATCAGGGGTAAAGACCAGAAGATTGAGTGCCAGACTTTGTGCACCCGGCATCGAAGTACCAATTCGGTAGCCGAGCGGGAACAAACCGACAAGTTGCTGATTAGAACCAGACATGGTTATTGCCTCCATTGCAATAAGGGGAGCGGAAATAGCTGTTAGTGCTTTTCCAGGCGTGCGACTTCCTTGGCCAACTGCTCGTAAGCAGTACTTAGCTCTTTGTTTTCTGGTGTGGATGCATCGCGTTGTTTCAATAGCGTCTTCATTTGCGGCAGGTCGCCTGCCTTGATCGCGCTTTGGATGGCCACCCCATAGGGGGGCATGCTATGGCGAGTTGAACTGCTCATAACGATTCCTTCCGTGGTGTTTACGGGCACTGCTGTCATCAGCAGTTTTTGCAGTTAAGCAGGCGCCGATAAATATGCAATGGGCAATGGAAGAGTAATTTTTAATATTATTTTATTAATCGCGATGGGTTAGGAGGCGATATGTTCAATATTAAGATTGGCGATGAAGGAAGACCTGTTAAGTTACTTGTTCATAAGCGTTAAGTTCCTTATCGCCATTATTCGTGTTTGATTAATCAAGCCAAGTAACGCCGAAACCAGGCCAGGGTTCGGTCCCAGGCAAGCCTGGCGGCGGCATCATCGTATCGAGGTGTAGAGTCGTTATGAAAACCGTGGTTAGCGCCAGGATAGATATAGGCTTCATAGGTCTTGGCGGCCGCTTTCAACGCCTGCTCGTAGGCGGGCCATCCTTCATTGATGCGTGTATCCAGTTCGCCATAGTGAAGCAATAAAGGCGCCTTGATTCTGGGGACATCTTCTGCCTTCGGCTGACGGCCATAAAAGGGCACGGCAGCCCCTAACTCTGGATAGGCCACGGCCGCGGCATTGGCAACCCCACCGCCATAACAGAAACCAGTGATGCCGACTTTTCCACTGGTGGCGTCATGTTTCATCAGCCATTCGATGGCGGCGAAAAAGTCATTCATGAGTTTTTCCGGGTCGACGGTCTGCTGCAATTCCCGGCCTTTGTCATCGTTGCCGGGATAGCCGCCTACCGACGTCAGGCCGTCAGGGGCGAGTGCGATGAACCCCGCTTTGGCGAGACGCCGGGCGACATCCTCGATGTAAGGGTTGAGCCCACGGTTTTCATGCACGACCACCACCGCCGGCACGTTGCCGGTGGCTTTGGCAGGGCGCACCCAATAGCCACGAACCTGCCCGTGACCCTTGGGCGAGGGGTAAGTGATGTACTCGGCAATGATGTCCGGGTCGGTAAATTGCACCTGCTCGGCCAGCGCATAATTCGGGCTCAGGGCGGCGAGGAGGGCTGTGGCCGTCAGGCCGCCCAAGGTGAACAGCGCCGCACGATCAAGAAACTCTCGCCGGTTGATTTTGCCGTGGGCGTAGTAGTCGTAGAGTTCGAGCAGTTCAGGGGCAAAATCTTTCGCCGTAAGACGGTCCATCTGCGTGCTTCCTGTTGGTTGATCCCGATTGCGCCACTTCATAAAAAGCGGAGGGGCAGCGCCTAATGCCAGTCAGTTAAGCATGCGAAACCTGTGGGAGCGGGCTTGCTCGCGAAAGCGGTGTGCCAAGCGATATTAATGTCGACTGACACGCCCTCTTCGCGAGCAAGCCCGCTCCCACATGGATTGCTTAACTGACTGGCATTAGCGCTCAGCCCCCCGCTTTTGGGCTATGGCAATTAGCTCCCAGCCTGTTTATTCAACGCCTCTTCAGCCGCTGCGATTTCTGCCTGACGCTTGATGATCATCTCGCCCACGGGCGGGCCCTGGAAGCGTCGGGCTTCAAAGGCGAACCAGATGATTGCCGTCAGAATCAGGAAGCCGAGCGTGATGTACAGCGCCCAATCGTTCGGTGGCTGAATGCCGATGACAAAGATCAGCACCATCGAGAGGATCGAGAGGATGGCGAAAAACGAATACAACCCGCGCCCCATGTTCCACGGTCCCATGGTCGGCCACTTCGCAGTCCCGTAGGTAAACAGGCCCAGCACGATGGGAATGATGAAAGAGAAGAACAGGAAGATCACCGTGCAGGAGACCACGATCGTGTAAACCGGCGTTTCACCGATCGATACCAGGGACGATCCCCACACGAACAACACCGCGAGAGTGGCACCGGTCCAGATCGCCGCCACCGGGCTGCGATGGGTCGGAGAGACCGAGGCCAATGCTTTCGAGAAGGGCAGGCCGCCGTCACGGGAAAACGCGAAGATCATGCGTGAAACCGAGGTCACGGTCGCCAGCCCGCAGAGAACCTGCGAGATGAAAATCGCCAGGTAAAGCACCATTTTGATCGCCGGGTTCACCTGAGTGTCCATCGCCCAGAAGAACACATTCCAACCCTGCTTCGCCGCTTCGTCCATGCTCGGCAACATCAGTACAAACGAGCAGAGCATGACCCAGCCGAACAGCAACGACCAGGCCACCGAGCTGACCATCCCGAGCGGCACCGACCAGGCTGCCTGACGAGTCTCTTCGGAGGTGTGCGCGGAGGCGTCGTAGCCGGTGATGGTGTAGATCGGCAAGAGCAGGCCGAGCATGAAAATCCAGCCGTTCGACACCTGTGGCCAGACGCTGCCGCCGGCCTCGCCGGAATAGTTGCCGAAGGTCACCAACCGGACGAACTCATAGCTGGGTGCAGCGATCAGGCAGACGATGGTCAGTGCGAGCGCCGTGGCGAAGATCAGGTAGCCCGAGAAGTCGGTGAGCTTTGCCGTCAGGCCGATGCCGAAATGGTTACACAAAGCCTGGATGCCGGTCAGGATCGCCAGGAAAATGATCCGTGTGGTGATGGTGTCTTCCATTCCCAGGGCCGGTCCGAAGGCACCGAAAAAGAAGTAATAGGTACCGACGTTGATCGCGCCGAGCACCGTGATCAGCCCTAGCAGATTGAACCAGGCCGTCAGCCAGCCGGTGAAGCGGTTACCGAGAATCGAGCCCCAGTGATAGAGACCGCCGGCCGTTGGGTAGGCCGAGGAAATCTGTGCCATGGCCATGGCGAAAACCCCGGAGATCAGGCAACCGAGTGGCCAGCCGATACCGATGGCTGCACCGCCCGCACCCGAGGTGCCCTGGGCCAGCGAGTTGATGCCACCCGAGAGGATGCAAATGATCGAAAAGGAAATGGCAAAGTTTGAGAAAACGCCCATGCGTCGCGAGAGTTGCTGGGCATAGCCCATGCTGTGCAACACCTTGAGGTCGTCGTCTTGTGGCGCGGTGGCGCCGGGTTGGCTTACTGGACTCATAGCGTGTGCTCTTGTTCAGGTTTTGATCCACATCCATCCGCGTGGTGCGTTGCCGAATGGGTTTGTCTTCAACCCCCTGTCGTACTGCTCCTGCCTCTAACGGTTGAAACCCATCCAGGTTGCGTGCTCACACGTTGGCCATGGACAGGCGATTGCTCTAGAGCCGGCCGTGAAACGCCGCGTCGAAAATTTCTGCCGCGCCCGTTCGTGTCAACGGCAACGGGTTGCCACCGGCGCAGGGGTCGACAATCGCCATGTCCGCGATCAGATCGGCCTGTTTGTCATCCACGCCCAGCTCAAACAGCGTATGCGGCACGCCGATGTCTTTGCGCAGCTTGAGGACGAAGGCCAGAAAGCTGTCGAAGCCCGGGGAGGGCAGGCGCAGATACGCCGCCAGACGGGTGATGCGTTCCTCAATGGCCGGGCGATTGAACTTCAGCACATAGGGCATGAAAGTGGCATTGGTCATGCCGTGGTGGGTGTCGTACAGGGCGCCCACCGGATGCGCGAGTGCGTGCATGCCCCCCAGACCTTTCTGGAAAGCGGTGGCGCCCATCGCGGCAGCCGCCAGCATTTGCGCGCGTGCGTCGAGATCGGAGGGGGTGTGTACGGCTCGCACCAGCGCATTGGCCACCAGGCGCATGCCTTCCACCGCAATGCCTTCGGCCATGGGATGGAAACCGGGAGCGCAGTACGATTCCAGGCAATGGGCAAACGCATCCATGCCGGTGCCGGCGGTGACTTTTGCCGGCATGCCGATGGTGAGGGCCGGGTCGCTGATGACCACCCGCGGCATCATCTTCGGGTGGAAAATGATGCGTTTGGTGTGCGTACGTTCGTCGATGATCACCGCTGCACGGCCGACTTCGGAACCGGTGCCCGCGGTGGTCGGCACCGCAATGACCGGGGCGATGCTGCTTTCGTCGGCGCGTGTCCAGTAGTCGCCGATGTCTTCGAAATCCCAAACCGGTCGGGTCTGGCCGCTCATGAATGCAATGAGCTTGCCCATATCCAGGCCGCTACCGCCGCCGAAGGCGACCACACCATCGTGTTTGCCGGCGCGCCAGGCATCGAGCCCACCCGCGAGGTTGGCTTCAACGGGGTTGGGTTTGAGATCAGAAAACAGCGCTACACCGAGGCCGGCAGCGCGCAAGGATTCCACCGCTGCCGTGGTGATAGGGGCACGCGCCAGGCCGCTGTCGGTGACCAGCAACGGTCGCTGGATCCCTTGGCTGCGGCAGACCTCGGCCAGTTCGGCGATGCGGCCGACGCCAAAGCGGATGCTCGTGGGGTAGTTCCAGTTCGCGGTCAGGCTCATGGCTCAGATCTCGTGGCGCAGATGGAAGGATTTCGCGCGGGTCAGGTGTTCATAGCCAAGGCGCGACAGCGTTACGCCGCGCCCGCTGTTTTTCACCCCGGTCCAGGCCAGGGCCGGGTCCAGATAATCGCAGCGGTTCATGAATACGGTGCCGGTGGCGATCTCGTCGCCGATGCGTTCGGCGGCGGCGAGGTCTTGCGTCCAGATAGAAGCGCTGAGCCCGAACTCACTGTCGTTCATCAAGGCGATAGCTTCGTCGTCGCTGGCCACCGGCATGATGCCGACCACCGGGCCAAAGCTTTCTTCGCGCATTACCGACATTTGGTGGGTAACGTCCACCAGTACCTGCGGCGCGAGGTAGGCGCTGCCCGGTGCATCGGCGGGAAAGTCCTTTGGATCGATCAGCGCCCTGGCCCCTTGTGCCAGTGCATCGGCGATCTGCCCGCGAACGAATTCAGCGGCGCTCGGTGTGATCAAGGGGCCGAGGGTGGTGGCTTCGTCCAGCGGATTGCCGAGTACGTATTGGCGGGTCAAGGCGACGAAGCGCTTGATAAAGGCCGGGTAAATTTTTTCATCGACATAGATGCGTTCGACGGCGCAGCAGCTCTGCCCGGAGTTGAAGAAGCTGCCATCCACCAGGTTTTCCACCGCATGTTCAAGGTTGGCGTCTGCCCGGACGTAGGCGGGGTCTTTGCCGCCAAGCTCCAGGCCTACGCCGAGGAAACCTCCGACGGCCGCTTGTTCCATGGCCTTGCCGGCGTCCACCGAGCCTGTGAAGTTCACCTGTTGTACGCGTCCAGAGGCAATGATCGCTGCGGTATAGAGATGACTAAGCAGCAAGTTCTGAAACAGTCCTTCGGGCAGATTGGCGCGGCGAAAGGCCTCGGCGAAACGCTCGCCCACCAGCAACGTTTGCGTGGCGTGCTTGAGGATGACGCTGTTGCCCGCCATCAGCGCCGGAATGATCGTATTCACCGCCGTCAGATAGGGGTAATTCCACGGTGCGACGACCAGCACCGTACCCAGCGGTTCACGTTTGATACAGCGCCGAAAACCGGCGATGGGTGCAGGTTCAATCGCTGCCAATGCCTCAGGCGCAATGGCGATCATGTGCCGCGCACGTTCTCCGAAGCCGCGCAGTTCGCCGGCGCCGAAGCGTATCGGGCGGCCCATCTGCCAGGCCAGTTCCGGCACGATCTCGTCTTTCATCGCCAGCATCGCGTCCACGGCGGCGCTGCATAAGGCTGCGCGTTCGCTCAGTGGTCGGCGCTTCCATTGCGCCTGGGCGGTTGCGGCAGCTGCCAGAGCCTGCTCGATCTGCGCTGCATCGGCACGGCGGCGTTCGGCGTAGACCCGGCCATCGACCGGGGAGATAAGTTGAACGATCTCAGTCATGGTGTGTGCTCAATAACGCTCGAAGCCGCGCTGCAGTTCCCAGTCGGTGATTCGCCGGTCGTACTCTTTCTGTTCCCACTCGGCGGTGTGCACGTAGTGGTCGATCACCTCATCGCCGAACGCTTCGCGCAACATGCTCGACGCCTTGAGTGCGGCGCAGGCCTCGCGCAGGGTTTTCGACACTTCAGGCAGGTGCTCGTCTACGTAGGCATCGCCCTCGAAGGGTGGCGTAAGGCTGAGCTTTTCGTCGATACCGGCCAGACCCGCGGCGATCAAGGCCGCGAAGGCCAGATAGGGGTTGAGGTCGGCACCGCCGATACGGCATTCGATGCGGATGGCCTTGCTGCCTTCCGCGCACAAACGAAAACCTGCGGTGCGATTGTCCCGACTCCAGACGGCCCGCGTCGGCGCGAAAGTGCCGGCCTGAAAGCGCTTGTACGAATTGATGTAGGGCGCAAGAAAACAGGTGATGTCGTTGGCGTATTTGAGCTGTCCGGCCACCCAGGAGCGCATCAGCTTCGACATGCCAAATTCGGCCTTGGGATCAAAGAACAGCGGCTTCTTGGCATTTTTGTCCCACAACGAATTGTGCACATGGCTGCTGGAACCGGCGGCGTCATAGCGCCACTTGGCCATGAACGTGATCGCCTTGCCCTGCAGTTGCGCGATCTCTTTGCAGGCGTGTTTGATGATCACGTGATGGTCAGCCATGGTCAGGGCATCGGCATAACGGATGTTGATCTCTTCCTGCCCTGGCCCCCATTCACCCTTGGAGTTTTCCACCGGAATGCCGGATGCCTGCAGGTGTTTGCGAATCGCCCGCAGCACCGGTTCCTCGCGGGTAGTCTGCAGGATGTTGTAATCCTCGATGTAGTGACCGGCAGTCTTTGGCTTGTGGTAGTTGCGCTTGTGAATAGCCTCGTAACTCTCGTCAAACAGATAGAACTCCAGCTCAGAGGCGAACATACCGGTATAGCCGCGTTCGCGCAGTCGTTCGACCTGCTTTTTCAGGATCGCCCGTGGGCTATGGGGCAGGTCGCGCCGATGGTGATGATCGAGCACGTCGCAGAGCACCAGCGCCGTGCACTCAAGCCAGGGCACCCGACGCAAGGTGGCCATGTCGGGTTTCAGGACAAAGTCGCCATAGCCTTTGCTCCAGCTGGCCGCGGCGTAACCCGGCACCGGTTCCATGTCGATGTCGTCAGCCAGCAGGTAGTTGCAGCAGTGGGTTTCTTCGTGGCCGCTGTCGATGAAAAACTCGACCTGGAATCGCTTGCCGACCAGTCGCCCTTGCATGTCGACCATGCAGACCAACACGGTATCGATCTCGCCTGCGGCAGCGGCGCGCTTGAGTGCATCAAAGCTGAGGAGGGGCTCGGTCATCACGTCAATCCTGCGTGAAAGGTTTGGGCCTGTCTGAAATAGCTGTTGCAGACGCTCTCCAGAACAAACCAAAACCTGCAGAATCGAGCATCGTGAGCAATGAGCTGCTGAAAGCTTAGCCTACTGTTGCTATGCGCAAGTTTCGGCCTGAAATGAGCAGCGATTATCTGGTCTGAACCATGGCCCGGTTGCGAACCCGGGCCATGGTCAACAGCAGTCGCCTCGGTTAATTCCCGCCCACCACCATATGGCTGAACGGTGCCACATACGCCTGCAACGTCACCAGCCCGCCGACCAGAATCGCCAGCACCACGGAGTGGAAAAACACATAGCGCAGGATTTCACCTTCATGGCCGTACCAGCGGGTGGCGGTGGACGCGACCACGATCGACTGGGCATCGACCATCTTGCCCATGACCCCGCCGGAACTGTTGGCCGCGGCCATCAATACCGGGCTCAGGCCCAATTGCTCGGCCGTTACCCGTTGCAAGCCGCCGAACAGCACGTTGGAGGCCGTGTCCGAGCCGGTCAGGGCAACGCCAAGCCAGCCGAGCAGCGTGCCGAACATGGGGTAGAAAATGCCCGTTGCGGCGAAGGCCAGACCCATCGTGGCGTCGAGGCCCGAGTAGCGGGTCAGGAAGCCCAGGGCAAGCATGGCCACGATGGTGATGAGCGAGTAGCGCACCACCCATATTGTTCGCAGGTAATGGTGCAGCAGCTGCGGGATGGAATAACCCATCAGCAGCCCGCCAAGGATCGCCGCCAGCAAGATGCCGCTGCCGGTGCTGGTGAGCCAGGTGAACTTGTAGATCGCGTCCTCTTTTTTAGGCGTGGGTACCACGGGCGGGACCTTTTCGATCTGTTGGTGAATCGTGGCGAAGGTCAAGGTCGGGGCAAAGATCGGGTTGGCCTCGCGCATCGGCTTGCCTTGGGGATCGAGCTTGGCCGAGTGGGTTTGCGGATCCATGACCGGACGGGTATCGAACAGGTTTTTGAAGCTTTGAGTGCCCCAGGCAAAGACGAAGACCGTGAGGATGATCCACGGCATCCATGCGCGCATTACGGCGGGTTTGGCGTCGCGGGCAAAGGTCGCGCTGGGTTTCTCGTCCGGGTCCGCCTCCACCGTGGAGTTGTCGGCCCGGCCTGACAACGCGGCGGAGGTATGCACAGTGGCCGGCTTCCAGACCTTGAGGAAACCGGTCAGGCAGGCCATGGAAATCAGCGCGGCGATCACATCCACCAGCATCGGCCCGTGGTAGTTGGACACGAGGAACTGCGGTATGGCGAAGCTGACGCCAGCGACTAGGATCGCCGGCCAGATTTCCAGCATCTTGCGCCAGCCGGCGAAGGCCCAGATCAGCCAGAACGGCACGATCACCGAGAAGAACGGCAGTTGCCGGCCGACCATCATCGACAGCTCCATTTCATCCAGCCCGGTCACTTTGGCCAGGGTGATAATGGGCGTGCCCAAGGCGCCGAACGCCACGGGTGCGGTATTGGCGATCAACGCCAGGCCAGACGCGGCCAAGGGTGAAAAGCCCAGCCCGATCAGAATGGCCCCGGTCACCGCCACGGGGGTGCCGAAACCGGCGGCCCCTTCGAAGAAGGCACCGAAGCAGAAGGCAATCAGCAGCAGTTGCAGACGTCGATCGTCAGTGATGCGCGCCAGGGAATCCTGCAGCACTTTGAACGAACCGTTCTCGGTCGTCAGCCGGTGCAGGAAAATGATGTTGAGCACGATCCAGCCGATCGGCAACAGACCGTTGGCGGCGCCGTAGAGTGCGGCCGAGCCTGCCATGTCCGCCGGCATGCCGAAGGCGAAAATCGCAATCAGCAAGGCCGAGCCCAGGGCCAACAACGCCGCCAAATGCGCCTTGATGTGGAAAAACGCCAGGGAGACCAGCATCACCACCACCGGCACCGCCGCCATGATGGTTGATAGCATCGGGTTATCGAAAGGGTCGTAGATTTGCTGCCAGACCATGTTCCACCTCTGCTTTTTATTGTTGTAGCGCAGGCCCCCAGGGGGGAAGGTGGCTTCTAGTATAGGTGGCATTACGCTGCTGTCCTGGCGGGGCTTGTCTCACGCTGAAGTTGCTTGCCAGGCGTTGAACGCTGTTCAGTCTTTGAGGCTGCTTCCAGTGCGTGCGCTCCTTTCGACCATCGCCACGATCGTTGCGAACAGTTCGTCCTGTGCCTGCACGGGCGTGATCTCGCCAGTCGCGGCGGCATGGGACAGCGCCTCCGCTGCACCGAGCATTGCCCGAAGACTCGCTGGCGCGATTTCACCCGTTCCGGCGAAGGGAAGGAGGGCGTTGCGGCACTTGTCCATAAAGATCACTTCGTACTCGCGCTTGATCTTTTCCAGCTCGGGCGAGCTGGTCAATGCGGCGATCACGCCGGGTATCTCGCGGCCCTGAAGAAGGACGCAATCAACATAAGACGAGGCGATGACCATTGCCTTGCTGGCCAGCGTCGGTTCACTGGTTTGAAGCGCGGCGTCCAGGAGTGCGGTCTGACGCGCGTCGAACTCCTGATAAAGCGCCGCCAGCAACCCGGGGCGGGTGGTGAAATGGTCGTAAACCACCGGTTTGGTAACCCCCGCCTGTTCGGCGAGCCGCCCCAGGGTCAAGGCTTCCGTGCCTTCTTCTCGAACCAGCTGCCAGGCGACATCCAACAACTGGCGCTGGCGCTCTTCTCGTGACATCCGGCGGCGCGGTTGCGGGCTGGAATCCTGCTCAGGTGTTTCGGTGCTTGACATGCTTATGTACCAAAAGTAGCTTACTGATCGTAACTTACCAAGAGTATATAAGGCTCGTCTCTAGCCCTCAATCACTCATTCCGTAGCAGGAGGTTTCGACATGCATGCACTCATCGTTGTGGCTCACCATGACCCTCAGTCGCTCACCCATAGCCTCGCGAGGCAGATCGCCGAAGGTGTGTCCGGGGCTGATTCCGACCACTCTTTCGAAATCGCAGACCTTTGGGCGCAAGGGTTCGATCCGAGGTTCGGCGCGGCCGATCTCGCCGTCCATCATCGGCAAGCACCGCCTCCCGCCGATGTTGCGGCCGAGCAGGCGAGGATCGATCGCGCCGATGCACTGGTGCTGGTGTATCCGGTTTATTGGTGGTCGATGCCGGCGCTGCTCAAAGGCTGGATCGATCGGGTGTTCGCCAACGGCTGGGCATTCGATTTCAGTGCGGATGCCAAATTGGAGAAGAAGCTTCGCCACCTGCGGGTTCACCTTGTGGGTGTCGGTGGCGCCGATGCTGGAACCTACGCGCGCCATGGTTATGCCGACGCCATGAAGACGCAGATCGACCATGGGATCTTCGATTATTGCGGTGCCAGCGTTGTGACGTCCGAGCTGCTGCTCGACTCGGAAATCCAGGCGCCGACGGTTCATCTGGAGGCTGCGCGGGTGATCGGTCGTGATCTTTTCGATGCATCCAGGTGCAGCGACGCGGCCCAGGATGTTCACCATTGCCAACCGGCCAGCGCCAATGCTTTTTGAAAGACAAAAAAAGAGCCTCGAAGCTCTTTGATGGGGAGGAAGTAGAGCCGGAGGCTCAAGATGCGCATGAAACAAGTGGTGAGCTTATTGGGGTTCAGTTCACTCACCACCTACGCAACGGCTTAAACCTCCAACCGCCACGTATCAACATCGTAAGAAGCCGGGGGCTGGCACTCAAGTACCATTAGTCTAATCCTCCCGGCCAACCGGCCTGGCGCAGCGCTTTGAGCAAGGTGTTGGAGTGCTGCCGAAGGCTGCGATCTTTTGATCGTCAATTAACCCTGCTTGAACACCAACGCCTTCAACCCACACTCAACATCGGCATCGGGAAATTCCGGCGGATTCTCCAACCGCTGCTCAAACCGCAAACTCGGCGCTTCGCGGGTGACGCCATCGATGAGAAAGTCCGCACCGAAAGCCGGATCGTTCATGCAGGCCAGCACCGTGCCCTGAGGGCTGAGCAATTCCGGCAGGCGGCGCAGCACGCGCTGATAATCCTTGGTCAGCAGAAAACTGCCTTTCTGAAAGGACGGCGGGTCGATGATGACCAGGTCGTATGGACCCTTGCCGATCACCTTGCCCCAGGACTTGAACAGGTCATGGCCGAGAAAACTCACCTTGCTCAGGTCATGGCCGTTGAGCCGGTGATTCTCGCGGCCACGGCTCAAGGCCGGGCTGGACATGTCCAGATTGACCACATGCAACGCGCCCCCCTCGATGGCCGCTACCGAGAAGCCGCAGGTGTAGGCGAACAGATTCAAAACGCGTTTGCCCTGAGCATTGGCCCGCACCCAGTCGCGGCCGTAGCGCATGTCGAGGAACAGGCCAGTGTTCTGTTTGCGGCCCAGGTCCACGCGATAATGCAGGCCGCCCTCGGTGATCGTCATCTCGTCGATCGGCTCCCCTAGCAGCCATTCGGTGGTGCTTTGCAGCAGATAGCGATGTTGCAGCAGCAAGGTGTGCGCGCCGGATTGTTTCCACGCCGGCGCCTGAGTGATCTCCATCAGCAACCGCTTCAAATCCTCCAGTTGCGCAGGGTCTGGCTCCTTGAACAGCGAGACCAGCACCACGCCCTGCAGCCAGTCGACAGTCAATTGCTCCAGCCCCGGCCAGCGGCGGCCACGGCCGTGGAACAGCCGACGGGTTTCTGCGGGTGCAGCCGCAAGCGCAGTCAGCAAATGGGCGTGGAGGACGGAGAGGGCATCTGGGTTCATCGGGCAAGGTCGGCCATGTAAAGGGGGCGGCATTTTAACCACAATTCGCCCCCCACGAACCAACAGCGCGCGCGGTTACCAATCCACCGAATAGCTGACCGCCAATCGACGCCCTTCGGCATGAGGGTAAGGCGCGGCCGCATTGGCCTGCATGTAGAGCGTTTCATAGTTGCGATCGCTCAAGTTGTAGACGCCCATGTCCAGTTTGCCCACCGGTAGCTCCACGCCGGCCAGCAGGTCGACCGTGGTATAGCCTTCGATTTTACGACCGTTGCCATCCTGAAAACCGGCGTCGTAACTGTCCAGGCGCATCGCCTGCAACCGCAGGTTGTAGTCATCCTGCTCATAGGCGACGAAGGCAGTGGTTTTGGCCGGTGAGATGCGCGTGGCCGGCAGGTCGAACCATTCGCCGTTCTGATGGGTTTCGCCTTTGGTCCAGGCATAGGTTCCGCCCAGCGACCAGGCTTGATCGAGGTGATAAGTCAGGCTGGTCTCGACACCGCGCACGCGTTCTTTCTGATCGATCAGCCGTTGCGCACGGGTGACGGAGTCGTAGTACTGCGTCACGTCCGAGCGATTCTCGAACAGGGTGACGTTGGCCTGCAATGACTCCCAGTCGCCGCGCCAACCGAGTTCGTAACTGTCGACCTTGATCGCTTGAGCGTTGAGGTCCTGGATGTTGTAACTGCCGCGCACATCACGCAGGAAACGCTGCACATCGGGCAGCGAGAAGCCCTGGCTGAAGTTGACGAACACATCCTGCGCACTGCTGATGTGGTAGACCGCACCGAGGTTGTAGAGGGTGTCTTCGTACTTCAGCGTGCCGCCGGGTAACACCTCGGTCACGCCCGCTTGCCAAATGCCGCCAAAGGCGATGCTGTCGGCAACATCACTGTGTATCCACTCGTGCCGCGCACCGCCGCGCAGGGTCCAGTCGCCGATGTCCCAACTCGATTGAGCGAAGAGTGCCGTGGTGTTGGTTTCAATGTCCGGGCCGAAGGCGTAGCGCTCGCCTGTCGGCGTGTAGGCCAAGCCGTCGACGCGATAGCGGTCGCCCTGCTGGCTGATTTGTTCGTTCTCGAAGTCGGCGCCCCAGACCAGGTTGCCGGTAGCGCTGCCAATCGAGGGCAGGGGGCTTTCCACGGCGGTGCGCAGGCCATAGACCTCGGCTTCGCTCTCGGAAGCCACAACCCCGGCGTTGGCGCCCCAGTTGTAAGGGAAAAACCGCGCCTGCTGTTTGCGCCAGTAACTTTCCACCATCAAGTGCTGGCCGAACAGATCGCGATCGGTGTAATTGAAGTTCACGGCCTGGTTATGGGTGAACGGCTGGTCGCTCAACTGCAAGCCTTTGATCGCCACCGACTCGCCATTGCGAGAGCCGGCCACATAGCCGGTGTCTTGTTTGTCCTCATACTCCTGCACGGACAGGCTCAGGCGTCGGTCGTCATCCAGATCGAAGCCGAATTTGGCGTGCAGGTCATGGCTCTCGGTGTCCATGTTGCTGCCCTGAAACGCTTCCTGGGCGATGCGGTTGCCATTGCCGTCGAACTGGTCATTGCGTTGCAACAGGTCGGCGGACAAATACCAGTCGAAGGCGTTCTGGCGCCCGGTCACGCTCTGGAACACTTCGTAGGCAAAACCTTTGCGATTGAGGTTGTCGGCAGTGCTGAGGCCTACGCGGCTGCTCATTGCCAGGGCTTGCCCCTCGTTACGCTTGGTGATGACGTTGATGATGCCGCCCGAGGCGCCCGCGCCGTAGAGGCTGCTGGCACCGGAGACCACCTCGATGCGTTCGATACTCGATGGCGCAATGCTGTTGAGTTGGCGTGAAACGTCGCGACTGGCGTTCTGCGACACACCGTCGATCAGCACCAGCACGTTACGCCCGCGAATGGTCTGGCCGTAGTTGCTCATCGTGCCGGAAGAGGGCGCCAGACCGGGCACCAGTGTGCCGAGAACATCGGCCACCTTACGCCCGGCAGCGGATTGTTGCGCGATCTCCTTTGCCTGAATCAACTGCACGGTGCCGGGAATCGAGGCGATGCTGGCCTCGCTGCGTGTGGCGGACACCACGGTGTCGGACAGTGACAGCGAGCCGCTGCCCAGTTCCAGCGGCGCCGGAGCCGGTTGTAGCGTGACGCTGTTTTTACCGCTGAAGCGCCATTGCAGGCCACTGTCGCGCAACAGGCTATTGAGTGCCTGTTCGGTGCTGTAATCACCCTTGAGCGACGGCGCCATTTTGCCGCGCAACAGCGCCGCGTCGACGCCGATGGACAGCCCGGTCTGCGTGGCCAGTGCCGTCAGTGCCGAGTCCAGTGGCTGGCTCGCCAGTTCGAAGTGAAAAGTGTCTGTCGCGGAGTCGGCGAAGGCCGGTACAGCGCAGCTCAAGGCAAGTGCCAGAGCGCTCAGGCGAAAGAAGGAAAAGGTCTGATTGGTCATTGTTGTTGCTCATGGAATCGACTGTATTAACTCCAATGACCGGGCTGAAATGAAATCGGGCAGTTGTCTTGAAGATTTTTTTGCTCAGCGCCGCCGCACCTGCACCACGTATTTGCTGTAGGTCTCGATACGAATCGGCAAGGCCGCCTGCAACAAGGCCAATGCGGCATCGCTGTCTTGCGCGGGCAGCACGCCGGTAAAGCGCAGGGTTTGCAATTGCGCATCCGACGCCCAGATAACTCCCCGACGATGCTGATCAATTTCGGCCAGTACTTCGGGCAGTGGCCTGTCGTGGAAAATAAGCCGGGCGGAGGGCGAAGTGATCGTCTGCGTGGCGGGCGCCATCCAGCTCTGCACGGGCAGCCACTGGCCGACGGCAATCGCCGCTGGCAACACCAGAGCTGCGCCTATCAGGCGGGCGCGACGAGGCCGGGTTTTCGGTGGCGGCGAGAAGGATTGCCAAAGCTGCTGAAGTTGTTCGAACAGTTGCGCATGGCGCACATCGGCGGCGTGCCAGGTGTTGAATTCGGCCAGAACTTCTGGCGAGGGCGCCTCATCCAGACGCACCAGCCAATGGGCCGCCTGCTCGCGGATCTGATCCTGGGTGAGGCTTTCAGTCATCGCTCAACCCCTCGGGCAAGGCGTCGAACAAACGGGCATGGCAATGCGCGAGCGACTTCGCCAGGTACTGCTTGACGCTGCTTTCGGAGACCTGAAGGTGCCTGGCAATGTCGGCATAGGAACAGCCATCGACACGCGCCATCAGAAAAGCCTTGCGCGGTTTCTCTTCCAGCTCTTCGAGCAACAGCAACAGCACTTTGCCGAGCAATTGGCGCACGGCAATGATCTGTTCCGGGCCTTGTTGGACCTGATGATCGAGTAGAACGACCATGCTGCGCAGGGTTTCTTCCTCGACTCGGCGCCGATGATACTGATTGATCAACAGCCGATTGGCTGCCACCAGTAGATAGGCCCGTGGTTCCTGCAGTGTCGGCAAAACGTCCAGGCCCAGCAGTTTGACGAAGGTGTCATGGGCCATGTCGGCCGCATTGTCGGGGCAGCCGAGCTTTTTGCGCAGCCAGCCGAACAGCCAGCCGTGATGCCCACGGTAAAGCTCGGAAAGGGACGAAGCGGACTGACCCGACACGACGAAACCTCGAACGAAGATAATTCGCAAATGGGAAGCTGTTGCAATTGCGAATGCTGTCATGTTGGCGCGCGACGTTCAAGTCTGAGGCGAGAACCTGAGCCAGGACGCAATGAAAATCGCCAGCTGCTCCAAGGAATCCGCTTCAGCCGATTTCGTCGTCTGACTGTATCAAAAATGAATTTCCTCGAAGTCCGCTGCTCATACCTGTAAGTGGCGGATTTGAGCCTGCGAAATCATTTATGCAATCAGGGAGTGGCACGGTCATGGGTCCAGTATCGACGGCGGGCGGGCACTTGTCTGACGGTTTGATTCTTGTGGTTGAGGATGACCCGTTGATCCTGGAGTTTCTGTGCGAAATTCTTCAGGAGGAAGGCTTTGCGGTTGAACCACAGGTCAGCGCGGACGCCGCGTCGCAGTTTCTGGAGCAGCACGCGCCGGAGGTAGGCCTGTTGCTGACGGACATCACCATGCCGGGCAAACTCAATGGCGCGGACCTGGCCAATCAGTTCGGCGACCGTTGGCCAGACAAACCGATCATGATCATGTCCGGTTTCGAAACCCCGAAAAGCTCCGGGGTCAAGCATCAGGTTGCGTTCATCAAGAAGCCCTGGGCGGTAGGGCAATTGCTCGATTGTGTGCAAAACGCCTTGCACTCGAACCGACCCGTGTAGGCGCTGCCGCAAGCTGCTATCTTTTGATCTTCGCTTTTAAAAAGCAAAATCAAAAGATAGCAGCTTGCGGCAGCGCCTACGCGGGTGATGTACATTGCCTGACAACATTCGCCTGGTTCTGGAAATCGCCCTTTGTCCGTTCAAGCCTCCGTGTTCAACACCTCGTACCGCGCCTTTCTGTTCGATATGGACGGAACTGTCCTCAACTCCATCGCCGCCGCCGAGCGGATCTGGACCATCTGGGCCCTGCGCCACGGGGTCGATGTCGATACCTTCCTGCCAACCATCCACGGCGTTCGAGCCATCGACACCATCAACCGCCTGGCATTGCCCGGGGGTAGACGCCGAAGCTGAAGCCGCGTGGATCACCGAGGCGGAAATCGAGGATGTGGAAGGGATTGTCGAGGTGGCCGGCGCGGCGAGTTTCCTCAAGTCGCTGCCCGCCAATCAATGGGCCATTGTCACCTCCGCGCCACGGGCGCTAGCCCTGCGCCGAATGGCGGCGGCAGGCATTCCCGCACCTGGCGTGATGGTCACCGCCGAAGACGTCAGTGCCGGCAAACCTGACCCTGCGGGTTATCGGCTGGCTGCCCATCGGTTAGGGGTCGAGCCCACTGATTGCCTGATCTTCGAAGACGCCGCCGTGGGGATTCGCGCAGGTGAAGCGGCGGGTGCCCACGTCATGGTCATCACCGCGACGCATGTTCATCCGCTTCAGACCCCGCATACTACTTTGGCCAGTTATGACTCGGTCAAGGCGCGAATGGATCTCCACAGCCAGATCAGCCTGTACACACTTTAATGTGGGAGCGGGCTTGCTCGCGAAGGCGGTTCATCATTCAACATTGATGTCGACTGATACACCGCTTTCGCGAGCAAGCCCGCTCCCACAGTAGATTGTGATGGGTTCAGTAGATTCCGGGAATCAATCGCCAGCTTCGGGCGCAATAAGCCTCATATTCACTGCCAAACTGCGTGCGTAACAGCGCTTCTTCGGAGCGAATGCGGGCAATCAGCGGGATCAACGTCAGTGCCACCAGCAGCAACCCGACCCCGGAACGAAAGGCCAGCGCCCAGCCCACGCCATTGATCAGCAGCCCCAGATAGCTGGGGTGGCGCAAGGTCCGATAAATCCCGTCGGTGACCAGGCGATGTCCCGGTTGAATCGCCACCAGTCCGCTGAAGCGTTTGCCCAGTACAAACACCGGCCACATCCGCAGCGCGCCGCCGCCGATGAACAACAGCACGCCGAGCCAACGCACGCCCTCACCACCGAAGGTCCAGAAATCGATCCGGTCGGTGTAGGCCGGCAGATACCCACTCAGCAATCCCAGTACCCCAAAAACTGGCAACACCCAGCGATTGGCCCGGTCTTCACGTTCGCCGGAGCTCAGGTTGCCTTCGCTGAACAAAGACACGACCGCCATCACCAGGGTTGCCAACGCAATGACCGCCAACGGCGGGCGGGAGAAAAAAGCCGCCAACCCGCCCATGCCGAACACCGCGAGCGCGAGGTAGGCAAGGGTGCTGACGAGGGTGAAAAAGGCGAGTTTGGGCGAGATGTTCATGACTGACTTCGCAAAGGACGTAAAACCAGTGTAGGAGCTGCCGCGGGGCATCGTGTCATGGCCAGAACGGTAGCCGCGGGGCTGGGTGAACTAAGCTTTGGATAAGGATGATTTCTATCTATTCACTCCCTGCTCGCTGAACATCTCGACGAGCCGGGAGCGTCACCAGGAGCACACGATGCTTCACATCAGAACGCCCCTGATTCTGCACCCGGGCCTGTCGACACCGGCCCGGCGAATCTGGCTCAAGCTGGAAAACCTGCAACCCAGCGGCTCGTTCAAACTTCGCGGCATGGGCCTGCTGTGCAGCCAGGCAGCGGAGCAAGGCAAGCGCAAAGTGGTTTGTCCTTCCGGGGGGAACGCCGGGTTGGCCACCGCCGTCGCCGCCGCCAGCCTTGGGCTGAAAGCCTGCATCGTGGTGCCGAAAACCACCCCGGAAACCACCCGCGCCAGGATCAGGAAAACCGGTGCCGAGGTGATCGTCCATGGCAAGGTCTGGGACGAAGCCAATCAACGGGCGAAAGAACTCGCAAAGGGCGCGGACACTGAATACGTGCCAGCCTTCGATCATCCGGTGCTGTGGGAAGGGCACAGCACGATGGTCGATGAAATCCTCGAGGACTGTCCTCAGGTCGATGTGTTGGTGACGTCGGTGGGCGGCGGCGGTTTGCTGGCGGGCCTGCTCACTGGTCTGATCCGTCATCAGCGCATGGATTGTCGAATCGTTGCTTGCGAAACCCAGGGCGCAGCGTCTTTCGCGGCCGCCGTGAGTGCAGGTCACCCGGTCAGATTGCCGCGCATCGATACCGTCGCTACGTCACTCGGGGCGGCGCAAGTGGCGGCCTGGCCGGTGCAGCACATCCTCGACTTTGCCCACGAATGCGTGGTGCTCAGCGATGATGAGGCGATCATGGGCGTGGTTCGTTACGCCAACGACCTGCGTCAGTTGGTCGAGCCGGCGTGCGGCGTTTCATTGGCGGTGGCGTACCTGGACCATCCCGCGATTGCCGAGGCCCATGATGTGGTGATTGTGGTGTGTGGCGGCGTCAGCATCAGCGCACAGTTAGTGGCCGGCTGGGCGCGCCTGTCCGCTGGGGCGCAAGCAACCTAGGGCCCGAACACTATCCAGTGTTGCGAGCCCCACGGCTGACTTTTACAGGTTTTAGCGACCGATTGGACCTTATTGAGCGAGGATCGCTTTGGCCAGGTCCTCGTCGCTTGCCTTGAGGTCGGGATGATTTTGTCGAATCTCCTTCAACACCGACTCCAGGTAAACGCCGCGAATCGTACCGCCACTCGCCACGAAGCTAGAGGCGTCATCCCGTGCGGGAATCACGATTTTGTCATCTTTGAACGTCGAGTACAGCGATGCGGAGACCCCAGCCGAAGTGGCGACATCTTTTGCATCTACATCGGCCATGGCCGAACCAACGGGCAAACAAAGCACTAGTGAAGATATGAGCAATAGACGGCGCATGACGGCGTCCTCCGAAAGCGTAAAGGAAGTAACACATAATTTAGGATGCCTGACAGCGCCCAGGAGTTCCCTGCCGATTCGATATATGCATAGGCGCCCTGTAGCAGCTGCCGAGCCTGTGAGGCTGTGTTCGGCTGCGCAGCAGTCGTAAAATCAGAGATTGCGGTGTATCAGGCAGACCGCGTTAGCCGGATTCACGACTGCTTCGCAGCCGAACGCAGCCTCGCAGGCTCGGCAGCTGCTACAGCGGGTGCGTTGCGGTTGAAGTTGCTTGATTGATCGGCATCAGGATCAGCCCCGATCTCCGACCGATAAGGTTTGCAAACCGGTCGCCCGGGCTTGGGCGACCAGTTCTTCGGTGTCTTCGCCGCCGGGCAGTGTGATCACTACGTCCGGTCGGCTGTCGAGCAGCATGAAGTGGTTGCGCAGGCGTTCGGCTGACTTGCCGTGCCGCTGCCAATTGGGTGGGTAGCGCACGATGTCGGCGCCTTGTTCCCGGGCCCACTCTTCTATTTCGCCGCCCAGAAAGCGGTTACCGCCATGAATCAGCACGTGCACCGGGTGCATGCGCTGGAAGGCGTCGAGTACTCGTCGGCACAGACGTTTATCGGCGTAATGACGCCCGGCACAAATCAGCAGGCGCATGACGGGTTCTCCTTCACCAGATCGATGTTCTCAATCGTTCGCTCACCCGCGCGTTCGAGCAGCGGATATGCCAGCGCGGCGATGTGGTGATGCACACGCCGGTAATCACGCAGGACCCGCTGGAAAATATCGCCGGATTCCGCCCAGGTATTTTTGTCTTCCTGCAACTGGCGAAAGTGCTCGCGGCTGGCTTCTGCTTCGAGTCTTCTGACAGTCTCTTTGCGTTGGATCAATTGGTGCGCGGTGGCGATGTCTTCGCGCAGGAACACGGTGATCGCCAGGCTCAAACTGTCCAGCACGGCGTCGTTCAGCGGGGCGATGTTGCCCAGTTCGAAGGGCGAGAACTGTTCACCCCGGCGCAAGCGGCGCATGGCCAACTGCGCGAGGCTGCTGGAAAGAATGTCCGCGGCATGTTCGAGGTTGATCACGAAGGTAAGGATTTCCTGGGAGCGATCGGCATCGCTGTCGCTGATGCCTTCCTTGCCAATGTCGGCCAGATAAGCCCGAATCGCCGCGCTGAGCAGGTCCAGGGATTGATCGATTCGCCGCACTTCATCGGCGCAGGCCAGTTGCGATGTGTGGAACAGCTGGAGCATCCGGCCGAGCATGGCCGAGAGCATGTCAGCCATGCGCAAGGCTTCGCGGGCGGCATTCGACAAGCCGATGTTCGCCACTTCCAGACCGGCCTCATCCAGGTAGTGCGGCATGCCAGGGTCGACATCCCGCTCAGGCGCTGGCAGCAAGCGGGTGAGGGCATTGGCGAGCACGTCGGTCAAGCCGATGAACGCCAATCCCAGCAGCAGATTGAAACCGGTGTGCAGGCACACCACCAGCGTCGAAGGCGCGAGCGGCGCCTGAGCGAGCAACCCGGCAAACGGCAAGACCACCAGGGCACCGACCGCCCGCACTAGCAGATTGCCCAGCGGCAGGCGTCGGCCGATGCTCGAACCGGCATTGATGACCGAAGGCAGCGCACCGCCAATGTTCACCCCCAGTACCAGCGCGACAATCGTGCTGGCCGAGAGCATGCCGGTCGCGGCCAACGAGACGATCAGCAGCACCACAGCCACGCTGGAGTGGCAGAGCCAAGTGAGGATCAGCGCCACCAGCAACGCAATCAGCAGGTCGCCATCGAGGCTCTGCATGATGAGCTGGAAGATTGGCGTGCCTTCGACTTCCGCCAGCGTCGAACCGAGCATGTGCAGGGCCAGCAGCATCAGCCCCAGGCCGATCAGCGCGCAGCCGACGCTTTCGTAGCGCGAGTCATCACGCAGCCGAAAGACGATCAGGCCCGCCAGCAGAACGATCGGTGTGAGCATCGACACATCGGCGCTGAGCAGTTGCACCACCAGGGTCGAACCGATGTTGGCGCCGAGCATCACCGCCAGTGCCGGCGCCAGTGCCAGCGTCCCGGCAGCGGTGAACGAAGTCGCCATCAGGCTGACGGCGGTGCTGCTTTGCAGGACGCCGGTGATACCTACGCCGGACAACAAAGCCATCCAGCGGTTATTCAGGTTGTGGCCCAGCCATTGACGCAATGGCGTACCGAAGCCGCGCAACAACGCCGAAGAAATCATGTGAGTGCCCCACAGCAACAGGGCGATGGCGCCTGCGAGGTTGATCAGTAGAGTAGTTCCCGACATGAGGACTCTCCCTTTTTACGTACTGCATTTATTGACGGCCCGAGAGCCGGAGGGATGGTGCGGTAAACACGAAACCTGTGGGAGCGGGCTTGCTCGCGAAAGCGGTGTGTCAGGCGCCATCGATGCCGACTGACACTCCCTCTTCGCGAGCAAGCCCGCTCCCACAGGGATTGCGGTGTTCAAGTCATTTGGGTTTGCTCCCTCGCTTCGGGGGCTTACACCATCAGAACCATTGCTTGAAGCGACGGATGTAGAGGGTCTTCATGACCTGCGCGAACACGCAGTAGCTGAGCAACGTGCCGACCAGCCATGGAAAGTACGCCCACGGCAGCGGTTGCAGACCGACCAGCGTGCCCAGTGGCGAGAACGGAATGTAGATGCCCAGCACCATCACCAGCCCGGTCATCAGGATCACCGGCAACGCCGCAGTACTCTGGAAGAACGGGATTTTCTGGGTGCGCAGCATGTGCACCACGAGGGTCTGGGACAGCAGCCCTTCAATGAACCAGCCAGACTGGAACAAGCCCTGCATTTCCACGCTGTTGGCGGCGAACACGTACCACATCAGGGCGAAGGTGGTGATGTCGAAGACCGATGAGGTCGGCCCGATCCACAGCATGAAACGGCCGATGTTCTTCGCATCCCACTTGCGTGGCTTGCGCAGGAATTCCTTGTCCATTTTGTCCCACGGCAGCGCCAGCTGAGAGATGTCGTACATGAGGTTTTGCAGCAGCAAGTGGATCGACAGCATCGGCAGGAACGGAATGAACGCGCTGGCCACCAGCACCGAGAACACGTTGCCGAAGTTGGAACTGGCGGTCATGTTCAGGTACTTCATGATATTGCCGAAGGTTTCGCGGCCCTTGAGCACGCCTTCTTCGAGCACCATCAGGCTCTTTTCCAAGAGGATGATGTCGGCCGATTCCTTGGCGATGTCGGTGCCGCTGTCCACCGAAATACCGACGTCGGCATCGCGCAGGGCAGGGGCGTCGTTGATGCCGTCACCAAGGAAGCCCACGGTGTGACCGTTGGCCTGCAACGCCTTGAGTACCCGGGATTTCTGCAGTGGCGTCAGCTTGGCGAACACCGTGCGTTCCTCGACTCGCACCTTGAGGGTGGCGTCGTCCATTTTCTCGATGTCTTGGCCGAGCAGCGGCGTGCCGGGTTCCAGGCCGACTTCGCGGCAGATCTTGCAGGTCACCACGGCGTTGTCGCCGGTCAGCACCTTGACGGTCACGCCCATATCACGCAGCGCGGCAATCGCCGGGCCGGCGGTTTCCTTCGGTGGATCGAGGAAGGTCAGGAAACCGAGAATCACCAGTTCGCGTTCGTCAGTGGTTGCGTACTGGTTTTTCGTCTGTGCCTTCGGGATCTCGCGGGTAGCGACCAACAGCACCCGGAAACCGTCCTGGTTGTACTCGTTGGCCAGGGCCAGCAGCGCCTGGCGACGCTGATCATCCAGTGCCACGACAGTGCCGTTTTCGTGGAGGTGGCTGGCGATGGTCAGCATTTCCTCGACCGCGCCTTTGCACACCATCAGGTGATCATCGCGGCTGTCCTTGACGATGATCGACAGGCGCCGACGCACGAAGTCGAACGGCAGTTCATCGACCTTACTGTAGGCGAACGGCACCCGAAACTTTGGGTTGTTGTTGGCGAACTGCACCACGGCCTGGTCCATCAGATTTTTCAGGCCGCTCTGGTGATGGCTGTTGAGCCAGGCCAGCTCCAGCAGCGAATCGTCGCGTTGGCCATTGATGTCGACGTGGTGCTCAAGAATGATCTTGTCCTGCGTCAGGGTGCCGGTCTTGTCGGTGCACAGCACGTCCATCGAACCGAAGTTCTGAATCGCATTAAGGCGCTTGACCACCACTTTGCGCTTGGCCATGGCCATGGCGCCTTTGGCCAGGTTGGCGCTGACAATCATCGGCAGCATTTCCGGGGTCAGGCCGACCGCCACTGCCAGTGCAAACAGGAACGCATCGCTCCAGTCACCTTTGGAGAAGCCGTTGAGCAGGAACACGATCGGCACCATGACCAGCATGAAACGGATCAGCAACCAGCTGACGCTGTTCACCCCGCGGTCGAACGCGGTTTGCACCCGCGAGCCGACAATGGCTTTGGCCAGTGAGCCGAAGTAGGTGCGCGAACCGGTAGCGACCACCACTGCTTTGGCGGTGCCGCTGACCACGTTGGTGCCCATGAAGCAGATGTTCGGCAGGTCAAGCAGGTTGGACTGATCGGCTGCGCTGCCGGTCGCTGACTTCTGCGCCACGTTCCCCAGCGTGTCGTACTTCTCGACGGGCAAGGCTTCGCCAGTCAGCACGGCCTGACTGATGAACAGGTCGCGGGATTCGATCAGGCGGATGTCCGCCGGGATCATGTCGCCAGCGCTGAGCTGCACGATGTCGCCGGCCACCAGTTCGCGCATCGGTACTTCGCGCAGCACTGGCGAGCGGTCCTTTTGCTGGCGACGCAGGACGGTGGCAGTGGTGCGTACCATGGCTTTGAGGGTTTCGGCGGACTTGGCCGAGCGGTATTCCTGCCAGAACCGCAGCAGGCTGCTCAGGCTGACCATGGTCATGATGATAATGACCTTGGTCAGGTCGGCGTCGTCGCTTTCACCCTGGCTGATCGGCAGCCAGTAGTCGGTGAAGAAGCTGATACCGGCCAAGGTCAGCAGTACGTAGATGAAGGGGTTGTTCAGGGCTTTGAGCAGTTGGACGATGGCGTGAGGCGGCTTGTCGTGGGCGACTTCGTTGTGGCCTCCACGCGCCAAACGGCCTTCGGCTTCGAGTTCGGTCAAACCGTCAGCGGTGGCGTTGAGGTTGGTGAGGGTTACGGCCAGGCCGTTTTGCGCTTCCCGGGCGGCACGCATCGACAGCTTGGCGTTGTCGCTGGAGGCGCCCCGGGTGGTTTTCTTTGCGGTTTTTACAAGGGTCATTGCTGTGCTCCTGCCGCAGGCTTGCGGCACGACACACAGGTACTCAGCTAATCAAAGACGAGCGCACGTATGTCGAGCCGCAAATAAGCGATCGAGTCGGATGATTGTGTTTTGAAGTTTTAACGTTCGCTGTCCATCAACTAACACGTGACAGGCAGCGAACCGACTACTGGCTTCGTCCATAACTTAATTCCAATAAAGTTGTTTTTAACAGGCAATAAGAAGTTATCGGATTTCGTTTTAAGAAAACCGTTCAGGAAGGACTTGAAAGCTCCTTAAAATCAAAAGTGCCTTCAGATCAACTGAAAGTGCGCGCCCAGGCCGAGCATCAGGCTCGCCTGCTGGAAAAGGTGCGCGATGCGCCGACTCGGTGGGTCCAGGCTTTCGTCGAAGCTCCAGCGTTGCTGAAGCCGGCCCGTCGTCGGGCAGACGCGCCAGTTGGCACGAGGTTGTGCCTTGGCGTGGGCAGAAGGGGCGGAAAACGGGGCGCTGGGCCGAGTCGTCAACAGACGCTCACGGCAAAGCTTGACCCGCATGGTCGATGCAAAGGCGCGTACGCCCGGCATTACAGTGGTTTTGAAGTTCATAACATGCCTCTGGGCCGGACTGATTCCGGTGAGGCAAGTTACGGTGGAGCCTCAGGCTCTAGCGCAGCTCACCCGACCGAAAAGTCGAGTCCCGTCATTGTCTGGGTTATGTGCCAGATCCTGCATATCTGCAGTCATCCGACAGCGGCTAGATACTGTGTCCATTGAATTCTTTTGTGAGTTGATAAAAGGCCGTTGTTACCGGCCCGGGCAATTTACTGAGCGAGGCGGGTGAAGTCAATCGTAAAAGTTCACTTAATGGCCGGTTAAACGGGGTTCGGTTACTGAAGTATGCAGTGGTTCAGCTAATTGACAGTTAGTTGTCGTTTTGATGACCGTTGGATGGAACGGACTGTATGTAACCCGTGACGGGATCTTCGTGGTCATGCTGGCGATAATCTCCAGCGTGGTCGATTATCGGGAGCGAGGGCTGGCTTGAATGTGTGGAGGGCAGGTGAGCGTCGATATCGAATGCGTGGTGGTCGGGGCCGGTGTGGTCGGGCTGGCGGTAGCCAGGGCGCTGGCTCGGGCCGGGCGAGAAGTGATTCTGGTCGAGGCGGGCGAGGGGATTGGCGTGGGCATCAGCTCGCGCAACTCGGAAGTGATCCACGCCGGTATCTATTACCCGAGCGGCAGTCTCAAGGCGCAATTGTGCGTGGAGGGCAGGCAACGGCTGTACGCTTTCTGCGATGAGCGCGGCGTCGATTACCGGCGTATCGGCAAGCTGATTGTGGCCACAGATGAACGTCAGCGCCATGCCTTGCAGGCATTGCTGGAGCAGGGCAGGCGCAACGGCGTCGATGATCTGCAATGGCTGAGTACCACGCAGGCGCGGGCGCTTGAACCGGCGTTGTCCTGCGTTGCCGCGCTCTGGTCGCCGTCCACCGGCATCGTCGATTCCCATGCCCTGATGTTGGCGCTTCAGGCAGACGCCGAAGCGTGCGGTACTTCGATAGCCTTTCACACGCCATTGGAATCGGCCCGTAGCACCGGGCACGGTTTCGAGCTGCACATGGGTGGGGCTCAGCCGATGACGTTGAGCTGTCGTCAGTTGATCAACTGCGCCGGATTGTCCGCGCCTGAAGTGGCGAGCCGGATCGAAGGCTTGCCAGCGCAGCACGTTCCCAAGTCCTGGCTGTGCAAGGGCAGCTATTTCAGTTTCAGCGGTCCGGCGCCGTTCCGGCATCTGGTTTACCCGGCACCGGAAAACGCCGGGCTGGGCGTGCACATGACCCTGGACCTGGGCGGTCAGGCGCGTTTCGGGCCGGATGTCGAATGGGTCGAGCACGTCGATTACCGCGTCGATCCCCGCCGTAGCGAAAGTTTCTATCAGGCGATCCGGCGCTACTGGCCGGCGTTGCCCGATGGCAGCTTGCAACCTGCCTACAGCGGCATTCGCCCGAAAATCAGCGGGCCGACCGAACCGGCCAGCGACTTCGTCATCAGCGGCCCGGATGTGCATGGTGTGCCGGGGTTGGTCAACCTGTTCGGCATCGAATCGCCGGGGCTGACCAGTTGCCTGGCGCTGGCCGAACGGGTGGAGCAGCGTCTGATCTTGATTTAATTCGCAACGAAATCCTGTGTTCGCTAGAGATTTAATGTGGGAGCGGGCTTGCTCGCGAAGGCGGACTGCCAGTCGATAATGATGTTGCCTGACACACCGCTTTCGCGAGCAAGCCCGCTCCCACATTGCGCCAGTTGCTACACAGGTCGCGTTGCGCGAAGGTGCCGGTTATCAGTGTCTGCGATGCCGTTCACCGCGAGGGCTATTCTTGGCAATGCGCCCATCGATATGGGAGACCTCTGATGATCAACGTACGCACTGCCCGCATGCTCGCCGATTACAGGCGATGGGCCGATCAGCGACTCTTCGACAGCCTCATGGCGCTGCCACCGGAAGAGCTCAACCGCAAACGGGTGTCGGTGTTCAACAACATCATCGGCACCTTGAACCACATCTACGTGGTGGACTGCATCTGGCAAGCCCATCTGGAGGGCCGAGGGCACGACTTCAAAACCTCCCATGACCTGCTCCACACCGAACTCCCCGAGCTGCGAATGGCGCAACAGGAGATCGATCAATGGTTCTGTGGATGGACCTCGGCCCAGACCGACGATTCGCTGGATAAACCTATCGAATTCACCTCCGTCTCAGAGGAAAGCGGGGTCATGAGTGCCGGCGCGATGCTGTTACATGTGGTCAACCATGCCAGTTATCACCGAGGCTGGGTGGTCCAGATGTACGTCGAGATTCCGGCCCTGCCGCCGATCACTGATCTGCCGGTGTTTCTGCGCGAGGTTCCGGGGTACTGAATCGAGTTCCCGGCCCAAGCAAATCTAATGTGGGAGCGGGCTTGCTCGCGAATGCGGACTGCCAGTCGACAGTGATGTTGTCTGACACACCGCCTTCGCGAGCGAGCCCGCTCCCACACTGGAGCTTCTTTGTGATGGAGATAGTGTCAGGCCTGGGGAATCAGACTCTGCCGGCAATCAAGCACCAACAGCGCACCACCCAGTTCGCTGTTGCCCACTTCCAGCGTAAACCCATGCAGGCTGACAATCGCCGCGACGATCGACAGGCCCAGCCCGAATCCGCTTTGCGGGTTTCCGCCCTCGGCGCGATAGAAGCGCTGGAACACCGCTTCACGTTCGGCCAGCGCAATGCCGGGGCCGGAGTCGAGTACTTCGATTCGCGTATGCCCAGCGTCATTCAACCCACGTAAAATCACCTTGCCACCCGGCGGTGTGAATTTGATCGAGTTGCTCAGCAAATTCGCCACGGCTTCGAACAGCAGCGCCCGGTCGCCGTTGAGCCGGGGCAGGGACTCGGGCAGTTGCAGTTCAAAAGTCAGTTCGCCTTCTTCCGCCAGCGGCAGATAAAAGTCATGCAACTCTTGCAGCAACGGCACCGGGTCCAGTTGCACGAAACCCGAACGGCGCTGGCGATCCTCCAGCTCGGAAATCCGCAACAAGCCACGAAAACGCGCCATCAAGGTATCCGCCTCGCCGAGCACCGAATCCAGTTGCACGGCCAGCGTCGAACCGTCATCGGCCTGCTGCTGAATCCGGTACAGCTGCGCCCGCAAGCGCGTCAGCGGTGTGCGCAGGTCATGGGCGATGTTGTCGCACACGCCCTTGACCTCGTTCATCAAGCGCTCAATGCGTTCGAGCATGGCGTTGACGATGGCGGCGAGCATGTCCAGCTCGTCACGGCGGTTGGACAGCGGCAGGCGCCGGGTCAGGTCGCCGGCGACGATGGCTTCGGCGCTGGCCTGGATCGCCCGGATCCGCCGCAGCGGTCGCCGTCTCAATAAGTGCCAGCCGGCGATGCCGGGCAGAATGGTCAGCGACACCCCCCACAGCAGCGCGTGCAGGATGATTCGGGTCACGGCAAACAGAGAACCGTTGTCCCGCACCAGCACCAGCCAGCGCCCGTCCAGGGTCCGGGTCGCCGTGGCATCGCAGCTGTCGGCGGGCAGGGTCGGGTCGTCGGCGTCGACGCAGTCGCTGAGGATGTGAATCTTGCCGTCCAGCGGCAGGCCTTGAGGGATCTGGCGCAAAGGGCCGATGAGGTAGCGCTGCTGGTCATCGAACAAACCATAGGCATCGATGCCGCGAATGTCGAAGGTCACACTGGCCGCGAGGGCGTCCTCCAGTTGCTCGCCCTGGAAGCGGGAAAACAGATGCTGGCGTTGCATCAACGAATGCTTGGCCAAGGTGTCCAGGTAACTGGATACCTCGTAGTACATGACCCCCATGAGAATCCCGCTCCAGGCCACGAACAGCGAACTGTAGAGCGCCAGCAAGCGGCTGCTGGAGGAGCGCCAGCCTTTAGAGGGGTTCAGCAATGACATAACCCGAGCCTCGCACCGTCCGAATCAGTGGGACTTTGCCTGGCGGATCGATCTTTTTGCGCAGACGACCGATGTGCACGTCGATCAGGTTGGTACCGGGGTCGAAGTGATAACCCCAGACCTCTTCGAAAATCATCATCCGCGACAGAATTTGCCCGGTGTTGCGCATCAGGAATTCCAGCAACTTGTACTCGGTCGGCAACAGCGTCAGCAACTGGCTGTCGCGGCTGGCCTCGTGGCTGATCAGGTTCAGCTCCAGATCGGCCACGCGCAACGTGGTGGCCTGGGCGGTCACGGTGTTCTGCCGGCGCAGCAAGACTTCGACCCGGGCGGCCATTTCATCGGTGGCGAATGGTTTGGTCAGGTAATCGTCGCCGCCGGCGCGTAGACCGCGCACCCGTTCATCGACGTCGGAGAGGGCGCTGATCATCAGGATCGGCGTGGCCACGCCCATGGTGCGCAGGGTGGTGACAATCGCCAGACCATCGAGCTCCGGCAGCATGCGGTCGAGGGTGATCAGGTCGTAGTCGCCACTGACCGCACGCTCCAGGCCTTCACGGCCATTGTCGACCCAATCCACGTCGAGGCCGTGGCTACTCAGTTCGGCGACGATTTCCCGGGCGGTCACAGCGTCGTCTTCGATGGTCAAGATGCGGGTCATAAGGGCTTGCCTGGTTAGGTGTTCAAGACGTTGCACGGCATTTTGCCAAGAAATGATCGATGGTTTTCTAAATAAAATTTCATGCAGGCCTCGTTTTGATCAATGCATAAAACCCGCCGATATGGCCGGCTCCTTGCAAACTGCATGACCCTGAGAAGTTCATTGTTTTCAACGCATTGAAATAGAACGATTTATCCAAGTGGCGCGACTGGCACGTTGACTGCAATTGCTCGTTTGACGAGTTGTAACACCTGCCTGGAGCACTACAACAATGAACAGATCCTCTGATGGTTTTTATCCTGTCGCAGATGAGTTCAGCACGCTCTCGGGCGTGTCCTGGGCCGCTATCTTTGCCGGGGCCGCGGCGGCTGCGGCGTTATCGCTGATCCTCGTGCTGCTTGGTTTTGGTCTGGGTTTTTCGGCGGTTTCGCCGTGGGCCCATGAAGGCGTCAGCGCCAAAAGCCTGGGTATCTCGACGATTGTCTGGCTGGCCTTTACCCAGATCGTGGCTTCCGGGCTCGGCGGCTACATCGCCGGTCGCTTGCGGGTGAGGTGGGCCTACGTGCACGGCGATGAGGTTTACTTCCGTGACACGGCCCATGGCTTTCTGGCCTGGTGTATCGCGACGCTGGTGACCGCAACCCTGGTGGTTGGTTCGGTCAGCAACATCGTCAGCGGTGGCGTGCAGGCCGGGGCAACGGTCGCCGGCGGTGCCGCCAGCGCCATGACCCAGGCTGCCGGCAGCGCGGTCGGCAATACCGACAGTGACCCGTACGGTTACTTCATCGACAGCCTGTTTCGCGATGATCGGCCCGTCGCCGTCAGCGAAGACGCCGTCAATGGCACCGTTACCCGGATCTTCGCGCGCAGCCTGCGTAACGACGGTCAATTGGCGCCCGAGGATCGGGCTTACCTGGCGCAATTGGTCGCGCAGCGGACCAACCTGACTCAAGCGGACGCCGAACGCCGTGTCGATGAAGTCTATGCCCGCACCCAAAAAGCCGTCGCCGACGCCAAACTGGCGGCGCAACAAGCGGCCGACACCGCAGCCAAAGTCGCAGCCTTGACCGCGTTGTGGATGTTCGTCGCGTTGCTGGCCGGTGCATTTTTTGCCAGCCTCGCCGCGATCTTCGGCGGTCGTCGTCGGGATGCCGTGGAGTACCTGGAAACCGATGCCTACGTGACCACCACCACAACCACGACACTGCCACCTATTCGCTAACCCAGGAGAACTATCATGCGCTCTATATTGCTGTTCTTTCTCGGCGTACCGATCCCGATCATCATTCTGATTGCCTTGCTCACGTGACCCCTTTGAGGCATTTGCCTGCGCCGCTTCTATCCAAGGTAGAAGCGGCGTTTTGCTTTTCGGGTGCCTAAGCAGCGAGAATCGCCTCAGTGGGAGCACAACCGCTCCCACTTTTGATTTTGTGTTGCCTGACAGGAGAAATACCTTGGACAAAAAGGAAAGCAAACGGCAACTGGTGGCGATGCTCGAAAGCGGGCGTTCGAAGACCGAAATTTTCAAGACGCTGTCCGGCGGGGAGGTCAAGGATCGCGTGTTGGCGTACTGGATCGGTGCCTATGCGGACCCTGCACTCTGTCAGCGGCACTCCGGCAAGATTAAGACTTTACTTGTCCTGACGATTGCTCAAGCGTTGCTCGGTGCAGTCTTCGGTTACTTCCTGGGCTCGATGATCGGGCCAGGTGCCGCCGTGTTTTTTACGCTGTTTGCCGCAGGGGTGCCGCTGTTGTTCGCCTGGGGTTTTTATAAGAACGTTGCGCAGGCCTACACCATTTACGTGATCCTGTCCCTGAGCCAGTTTCCGCGAATGTTCCAGGGGTTTGAGGAAGATCCGCTGCTGACGCTCGTCGGTGCCGGGATCACCTTGGGCATGGTGTTTTTTGTCGCTTACCTCAAGACGCTGTTGTTCCCGGACCTGGGATTCCTCGGCTCGAAGAAGGTCAAAGGGCACTACGTGTTTTCCAGCTGAAGATCGGTGCCGAACGTGGCAGAAATGGAATGCTTGAGGACGCCTTCGCGGGCAAGTCGGATCGCCGCACCGCTCGCTACAGGTCATGCGCCGATCATGTGGGCGCTGACGATCGTTCCCACGCAGAGCGTGGGAACGATCGTTGTGGCTCAGTTAATCGGCGTACCGACAAACACCTCAAGCCCCTCGGCATACTCTGTGAACGCGCTGATCCGCGGAAACTGCGCGGCCTGCACCTGATCCGGTACCACCAGGTTGGTAAAGCTCCAGGCCACCGCCAGGGTAATCCCGTCTTGCGCAATCGAACCGTCGGTCTTCAGCGGCTGTTTTTCCAACTCCCGCTCCAGCGCCGAATACGCCGCGGCCAATTGCCCTTCGACCCGGTCCACCCAGGGCGCGTATTGAATCTCCGCTGGCCGCAGGTTGCGTTCGTAGTAAAGCTGCACCGATTTTTCGCACGCTGCCAACGCCAGGCCGATCAGCCGTAGCGAGCGCAAGCGTTGATCCGGATCGTTGGGTATCAGGCTTTTACCCGGCGCGGCCAGAACCTCCAGGTAGTCGATGATCAGCGTCGAATCCATCAACACCTCGCCATCATCCAGCACCAGTGTCGGGGCCTTCACCACCGGGTTGATTTGCTGGAATTGCTCGAAGTTTCTGAACACCGAAACCGACTCGTGCTCCAGCGGTATGCCCAGGCATTTGGCGGAAATGGCGACGCGTCGCACGTAGGGCGAATCCAGCATGCCGATCAGTTTCATTGAGCCTCTCCTTCAGACGGTCCTTGGGGGAGGGACAACCTTAGCTGAGGTTCAGCGACCTGCAAACGGCCTCGCGCTAATCCTCAAAGGCTATCGCTAATCCTCAAAGCCTACCTGCTCATGAATCTCATCAACCTTCAATTCCAGTCGATAAGCCACGGCGATAAACAGCGCCTGGCACAGGCACAAGGTCGCACTCAACGAGCGGAAGGCAAACGAACTGCCTTCGTTGACCAACAGCACGGTGTTGGCGCGCTTGGCCAAAGGGGAAAGATTGCTGTCGGTGATGATCAGGGTTTTCGCCTGATTGTGCTGGGCAATACGCAGGCAGTGCTGGGTTTCCTTGCCGTAGGGCGTGAAGCTGATGGCGATCACCAGGTCATTGGCGCGCACGCTGCGCATCTGCTCGCGGTAACTGCCGCCGAGGCCCGACACCAGGTGGATGCGCTTATTGGTGTGTTGCAGGTTGTAGACCAGGTAATCAGCCACCGCGAACGAGCGGCGCACCCCCACCACGTAGATGTTATCGGCATTCACCACCAGGTCCACGGCTTTGTCGAAGGCCTGGTCATCGAGTTCCAGCCCCAGCCGTTCAATGCCAGACAGGGTGGCGTTGATGCATTCGCGCGCCAGATCGCCGCCACTGGCCTTCTGGGACTTGTTGGCGATCATGCTGCGGATGCGTTGCTGGTAGTTCTGCACCGGCGTGGTTTTGTGGGTGTAGGCCTCGCGGAACAGCGCCTGCATTTCGCTGAAACCACTGAAGCCGAAACGCTGGGAAAACCGCACGATGGCCGACGGGTGCACTTCGCATTCACGGGCGATGTCGCTGATGCGGTCGACCATGATCCGGTCGCTCTGCTGGCTCATGTAGCTGGCGATGCGTTTGAGCTGGCGCGGCAGGCTTTCATATTCATCGGTGATCAGCTGCAACAAACGCTCGGCATTGATCGGAGGGCTGGCGAGATCGCTATCGGGCGTGCTCTCGGTCGTAGCCGGCTGATCGGTGCGGGACATAAGGAATCCTTCTGGCTTGTGCTTATAGAGATGACAGGCAGGTCATCCCCTGACAATAGGTTGGCTGTGCGCAGTCTACAGGGTAGGCCGGAATAAAATCTTGAGCTTGCGGCCGTCATCGGGTCTGCTGAAACGATGCACCGTGTCTGGAGCGCTTGTGTAGAAGTTTATTGGAAAAAATATTCCACGTAAAAAATATTTAGAATAATTATTGATTGTTCGGTCCCGGTCGTTTTAGTCTGCATCCACCAAGAGTGTTCGGCGCCTTCATCGCCCCGAACGCAGGCTGATAAAAATAACAGGAGCCAGCATGGGCCAGACTCGTTTTGCCAGTGGGCGTCAATTGGATCTGATTTGCCTGGGGCGCCTAGGCGTCGACCTCTATGCGCAGCAAGTCGGGGCGCGGCTGGAGGATGTGAGCAGCTTCGCCAAATACCTCGGCGGTTCGTCCGCCAACATCGCTTTCGGCACCGCTCGGCTGGGTCTGAAGTCGGCGATGCTGAGCCGGGTAGGGGACGACCACATGGGCCGCTTCCTCGTTGAATCTCTGACCCGCGAAGGTTGCGACGTCAGCGGTATCAAGGTCGATCCGGAACGCCTGACCGCCATGGTCCTGCTGGGCCTCAAGGACCGCGAAACCTTTCCTTTGGTGTTCTACCGCGAAAACTGCGCCGACATGGCGTTGCGCGCCGAAGACATCAACGAAGCCTTTATCGCCTCCAGCAAAGCCCTGCTGATCACCGGCACCCATTTCTCCACCGACGGCGTCTACAAGGCGAGCATCCAGGCGCTGGACTATGCCGAGAAGCACAACGTCAAACGGGTGCTGGACATCGATTATCGCCCGGTGCTCTGGGGCCTGGCCGGCAAGGCGGACGGCGAAACCCGGTTCGTCGCTGATCAGAACGTCAGCCAGCACGTGCAGAAAATTCTTTCGCGTTTCGACCTGATCGTTGGCACTGAAGAAGAGTTTTTGATTGCCGGCGGTTCCGAGGATTTGCTCACCGCGCTGCGCAATGTTCGGCAACTGAGCGCGGCGACATTGGTGGTCAAGCTCGGCCCGCAAGGCTGCACGGTGATTCACGGGGTGATTCCGGCGCGTCTTGAAGACGGCGCGATCTATCCCGGCGTGCGCGTCGAGGTGCTGAATGTGCTGGGGGCCGGCGATGCCTTCATGTCGGGTTTCCTCGCCGGTTGGCTGGAGGATGCGAGCGACGAGCGCTGCTGCCAGTTGGCCAATGCCTGCGGCGGTCTGGTGGTGTCACGCCATGCCTGCGCCCCGGCCATGCCGACCCGCGCCGAACTCGACTATCTGTTTAA
The DNA here is from genome assembly GCF_019145235.1 of Pseudomonas farris. GTDB lineage: Bacteria > Pseudomonadota > Gammaproteobacteria > Pseudomonadales > Pseudomonadaceae > Aquipseudomonas > Aquipseudomonas farris. The sequence goes on from NZ_JAHSTV010000015.1 coordinate 54,276, forward strand.
CAGTCCGGTGCCGATTACCCGGCCGGACCAGGACGCCGTGTTGCAGCGCCTGCATCAGGTCAGCGTGCCGCGTAAACAGTGGAAGCAGCTGTTCATCTTCGCCTTCGATCATCGCGGGCAATTGGTGGAGCTGGCCCATAAGGGCGGGCGCGATCTGAATGCTATCGGCGAACTCAAACAACTCTTTATCAAAGCCGTGGAGCGGGTCGAAACGGATTTGCGTGAGCAGGGCGTCGAGGCTGATGTCGGCTTGTTGGCCGATCAACGCTTCGGTCAGGACTCGCTGAACGCTGCCACCGGTCGCGGCTGGTGGGTGGCACGGCCGGTGGAAGTGCAGGGCTCGCGGCCATTGGCGTTCGAACACGGTCGTTCGATTGGCAGCAACCTGATTGCCTGGCCTCAAGAACAAATCATCAAATGCCTGGTGCAATTCCACCCCGACGACGAGCCGTTGCTGCGTCTGGAGCAGGAAGCACAGATCAAGGGTTTGTATCAGGCCTCCCAGGTCAGCGGTCATGAACTGCTGCTGGAAATCATTCCGCCCAAGGATCATCCGTCGACGCATCCGGACGTGTTGTATCGCGCGCTGAAACGCCTTTACAACCTGGGCATCTACCCGGCCTGGTGGAAGATCGAAGCGCAAAGCGCCGAGGAATGGAAACAGCTCGACCAACTGATTCAAGAACGCGATCCGTATTGCCGTGGCGTGGTGCTGCTGGGCCTGAACGCCCCGGCGGCGGCGCTGGCCGAAGGGTTTCAGCAGGCCAGCCAGAGCCAGACCTGCCGAGGTTTTGCCGTAGGCCGGACGATTTTCCAGGAACCGAGCCGCGCGTGGATGGCCGGTGAAATCGACGACGAAACGCTGATCCGCCAGGTGCAGGGCACGTTCGTCGAATTGATCGACGCCTGGCGCACAGCCCGGGCCTGATGAGTTAACGCAACTCCAATGTGGGAGCGGCGGTGCGACGATTCGACTTGCTCGCGAAGACGGCGGCACATTCAACATCGATGTCGCCTGATACACCGCTTTCGCGAGCAAGCCCGCTCCCACATGGGTTCAGCGTCGTTCTTACTGATTTGTGTAAAACAATAAAAGGTGCAGCCATGCCCGCTATCCGAATTGGCATCAACCCGATCTCCTGGAGCAACGACGACTTGCCGTCCCTCGGTGGCGAGACGCCGTTGAGCACCGCCCTCAGCGAAGGCAAGGAAATCGGCTACGAAGGCTTCGAACTCAACGGTAAATTCCCCAAGGATGCCAAAGGCGTCGGTGACGTGCTGCGGCCTTACGATCTGGCGCTGGTCTCCGGCTGGTATTCCAGCCGTCTGGCCCGCCGTTCCGTGGCCGAGGAAATCGACGCCATCGCCAGCCATGTCGAGCTGCTGGCAAAGAACGGCGCCAAGGTGCTGGTCTATGGCGAAGTCGCTGACTCGATTCAAGGCCAGCGCATTCCGCTGGTCGAGCGCCCACGTTTCCATACCGAGCAGGCGTGGCAGGAATACGCCGACAAACTCACCGAACTGGCGCGCTTCACCCTGTCCCAGGGCGTGCGCCTGGCGTATCACCACCACATGGGCGCCTACGTCGAATCCCCGGCGGACATCGACAAACTGATGGCATTGACCGGCAGTGAAGTCGGCCTGCTGTTCGATTCGGGCCACTGCTACATGGGCGGCGGTGAACCCTTGCAGGTGCTGCGCAAACACATCGAGCGCATCTGCCACGTGCATTTCAAGGACGTGCGCAAACCGGTGGTGCAACTGGCGCGCAACAACCTGTGGAGCTTCCCGGACTGCATCATCAACGGCACGTTCACCGTGCCCGGCGATGGCGACATCGACTTCGGCGCCTTGCTCGACGTCCTGCTGGGCGCCGATTACCACGGCTGGTTGGTGGTCGAGGCCGAGCAGGATCCAGCGGTGGCACCAAGTTACGTCTACGCCAAAAAAGGCTATGACACCTTACGTGCACTACTCAACGAGAGGACCGCGCGATGAGCCTGTTGGTCAAAAGCAATGCACGCGGGCGAACCATGGTCGAGTTGGGGCAAGGGGAGCTGGAATACGTCGGTTTCGCTGCTTACCGCCTGAGCCTCGGCGAAACCCTGCCAGTCAACGCTGGTGACAAGGAACTGTGCCTGGTGCTGCTCAGCGGCCGGGTCAGCATCAAGGGTGAAGCGCCGGGGCAGGGCGCGTTCGACTGGGACAATATCGGCGATCGCCAATCGGTATTCGAAGACAAATCCCCGTTCGCGGCGTATTTGCCGCCCGGCAGCCAGGCGCAGGTGGTGGCGTTGAGCGATGTGCAAATCGCTGTCTGCGCCGCGCCCGGTTCGACCGCCGAAAACCTCGGTCCACGGCTGATCAAACCCGACAGCATGAAACGCAGCGTGCGCGGCAAGGGCGCCAACACCCGCTATGTCTGCGACATTCTGCCAGACACCGAGCCAGCCCATTCGCTGCTGGTGGTGGAAGTGCGCACACCGTCCGGGCACTCGTCGAGCTACCCGCCGCACAAGCACGACACCGACGATCTGCCGCATCAGAGCTTTCTCGAAGAAACCTATTACCACCAGATCAACCCGCCCCAGGGCTTCGTGTTCCAGCGGGTCTACACCGACGACCGCAGCATCGACCAGGCCATGGCCGTGGAAAACAGCGACCTGGTGGTCGTGCCCAAGGGCTATCACCCGGTCAGCGTGCCCTACGGCTACGAGTCGTATTACCTGAACGTGATGGCCGGACCGAAACGCGTCTGGCAGTTCCATAACGATCCGCAGCACAGTTGGTTGCTGGATCTCTGAATTTAAACATTCGAACGGAGAACAAGAACAATGAGTGACGCCCCGGTAATAGGTCATTACATCGACGGTCAGGTGCAGGACAGCGGCAGCGAGCGGTTCAGCAATGTCTTCAACCCGGCCACCGGCAGCGTTCAGGCGCGAGTCGGGCTGGCCAGTCAGAAGACCATAGATGAAGCCGTCGCCTCGGCTTTGAAGGCGTTCCCGGCGTGGTCCGAGCAATCGTCCCTGCGCCGTTCGCGGGTGATGTTCAAGTTCAAGGAACTGCTCGACCGCCATCACAACGAACTGGCGGAAATCATCAGCCGCGAACACGGCAAGGTGTTCTCGGACGCCAAGGGCGAAGTGACGCGCGGCATCGAAATTGTCGAGTACGCCTGCGGTGCGCCGAACCTGCTGAAAACCGAGTTCAGCGACAACATTGGCGGTGGCATTGACAACTGGAACCTGCGCCAGCCGTTGGGCGTTTGTGCCGGCGTAACCCCGTTCAACTTCCCGGTGATGGTGCCGCTGTGGATGATCCCGATCGCGCTGGTCACCGGTAACTGCTTCATCCTCAAACCGTCCGAGCGCGACCCGTCGGCCAGTTTGCTGATGGCGAAATTATTGACCGAAGCCGGGTTGCCGGACGGTGTGTTCAACGTGGTTCAGGGTGACAAGACCGCGGTCGACGCCTTGCTGCAACACCCGGACATCGAGGCGATTTCCTTTGTCGGTTCGACGCCGATTGCCGAGTACATCCACCAGCAAGCGACTTCGCGCGGCAAACGCGTACAGGCGCTGGGCGGGGCGAAGAACCACATGATCGTCATGCCCGATGCCGATCTGGATCAAGCGGCAGATGCATTGATCGGCGCCGCTTACGGCTCGGCCGGTGAGCGCTGCATGGCGATTTCGATTGCCGTGGCGGTTGGTGATGTCGGCGACCAGTTGATTGCCAAACTGCTGCCGCGCATCGATCAACTGAAAGTCGGCAATGGCATGCAGGGCGACAGCGACATGGGGCCGCTGGTGACCGCCGAGCACAAAGCCAAGGTCGAGGGCTTTATCGGCGAAGGCGTGGCCCAGGGCGCGCAGCTGATTGTCGACGGGCGCAACTTCAAGGTGCCGGGCGCCGAGAACGGTTTCTTCGTCGGCGCGACGCTGTTCGATAACGTCACGACCGAGATGAGCATCTACCAGCAAGAGATCTTCGGCCCGGTGCTGGGCATCGTGCGCGTGCCGGATTTCGCCAGCGCCGTGGCGCTGATCAACGCCCATGAGTTCGGCAACGGCGTGTCGTGTTTCACCAGCGACGGCGGCATCGCCCGCTCGTTTGCCCGCAACATCAAGGTCGGCATGGTTGGCATCAACGTACCGATCCCGGTACCGATGGCCTGGCATTCGTTTGGCGGCTGGAAGCGCTCGTTGTTCGGTGATCATCACGCGTACGGCGAAGAAGGCATCCGCTTCTACAGCCGCTATAAAAGCGTGATGCAGCGCTGGCCCGACAGCATCGCCAAGGGCCCTGAATTCAGCATGCCGACAGCCAAATAATTCACTTGTGCGGAGAACAACAAAAAATGAGCAAACCCCTGCGTTTCGCCCTGAACCGTATGGTCGCCCCACGTTTGTCCCTGCCCGCGTTCATCGAGTTGGCGGTGACGCTCAAGGCCGACGCCATCGAGATCCGCAACGACCTCAAGGGCGTCGAGATCGAGGACGGTACCGCGCCCGAACACGTGCGTGAGTTGTGCGCGGCCAAAGGCATCACCGTGCTGTCGATCAACGCGCTGTATCCGTTCGATGTCTGGAATGACGAGCGCCGTGCACACGCCCTGAAGCTCGCCGCTTATGCCCGTGATTGTGGCGCGCAGGGTTTGGTGATGTGCCCGTTGAACGACCGCGCCGATCCACGAACCGAAGCGCAGCGTGCTTCCGGGCTGCGCACGGCGTTGAGTGAACTGGCGCCGATCCTGCGGGATCACGGCATCCTTGGTTTCATCGAGCCGCTGGGTTTCGAAGAATGCTCGCTGCGGCGCAAACGCACCGCGGTCGACGCGATCAAGGCCATCGGTGGGCTGGATGTGTTCCGTCTGGTGCATGACACCTTTCACCATCACCTGGCCAGCGAACATGAATTCTTCCCCGAGCTGACCGGGCTGGTGCACATCTCCGGCGTCGAAGATGCCGAGGCACCGCTGGCGACCATCCGCGACGGCCATCGGGTGCTGGTGGGCGAGGGCGACATCCTCGGCAACGCGGTGCAGATCGAAACCTTGCTCGCTACCGGCTACAGCGGCTACCTGTCGTTCGAACCGTTCGCCGACAGCGTCCATGGCCTGGCGGATATCCAGACGGCGATTGGCGCGAGCATGGAACACCTGCAGAAATCCCTGGCCTGACACTGCTTTTGAACTGATGGAGATCAACTGTGGGAGCGGGCTTGCTCGCGAAAGCGGTGTGTCAGGCGGCTTCAATGTTGAATGTGCCGCCGTCTTCGCGAGCAAGTCGGATCGCCGCACCGCCGCTCCCACATTGATCGGATTTGCATTCACAAAAAGGTGCAAGCATGACCACAACAAGACTGACCATGGCCCAGGCCCTGGTGAAATTCCTCGATAACCAGTACATCGAGGTCGATGGGGTTCAGAGCAAATTCGTCGCCGGGATCTTTACCATTTTCGGCCACGGTAATGTGCTGGGTCTGGGGCAAGCCCTCGAGCAGGACAGCGGCGACCTGATCGTCCATCAGGGCCGCAACGAGCAAGGCATGGCCCACGCCGCCATCGGTTTCGCGAAGCAACACTTGCGGCGCAAGATCTACGCCTGCTCTTCATCGGTGGGCCCGGGTGCGGCGAACATGCTGACCGCTGCCGCGACGGCCACCGCCAACCGTATTCCCTTGCTGCTGTTGCCCGGCGACGTGTATGCGTGCCGCCAACCGGACCCGGTGCTGCAACAGATCGAGCAGTTCCACGACCTGAGCATCAGCACCAACGATGCGTTCAAGGCCGTGAGCAAATACTGGGACCGGATCAATCGTCCCGAGCAACTGATGACCGCGGCGATCCACGCCATGCGCGTGCTCACCGACCCCGCCGAAACCGGTGCGGTGACCCTGGCCTTGCCGCAAGACGTGCAGGCCGAGGCTTACGACTATCCCGATTACTTCCTGCAAAAACGCGTGCACCGCATCGAGCGCCGCCCGGCCACCGAAGCGATGCTCGGTGATGCTGTGGCCCTGTTCAAAGACAAGCGCAAGCCGCTGATCATCTGCGGCGGTGGGGTCAAATACTCGGGCGCCAATGCAGCGTTACAGGCGTTTGCCGAGCGCTTCGATATTCCCTTCGCCGAAACCCAGGCCGGCAAAAGCGCGGTGGTGTCCAGCCATCCGCTGAACGTCGGCGGGATCGGCGAAACCGGTTGCCTGGCGGCGAATCTGTTGGCCAAGGATGCTGATTTGATTATCGGTGTCGGCACTCGCTACAGCGATTTCACCACCGCGTCGAAGTCCTTGTTCAAGCACCCGGAGGTGCAATTTCTCAACCTCAATATCAGCCCCTGCGATGCACTGAAACTCGATGGCGTGCAGCTGCTGGCGGACGCCAAAACCGGTTTGAACGCCTTGGCCGATCTGTTGGGCGACTATCGCTCCAGCTGGGGCGATCAAACCCGCCAAGCCAAGGCGCAGCTGGATGAGGAAGTGGATCGCATCTATCAGGTTGAATACCAGGCGAAGGATTTCGTCCCGGAAATCAACGACCACATGGACCCGGCGGTGCTCCGCGAATTCATCGAGCTGACCGGTTCCTGCCTGACCCAGAGCCGGGTGCTCGGTGTGCTCAATGAAACCCTGGCCGATGACGCCGTGATCGTCGCCGCCGCCGGCAGTTTGCCCGGTGACTTGCAGCGCAGCTGGCGCAGCAAGGGCGTGAACACTTACCACGTCGAGTACGGTTATTCCTGCATGGGTTACGAGGTGAACGCCGCACTGGGCGTGAAGCTCGCCGAGCCTGAGCGCGAGGTCTACGCACTGGTGGGCGACGGCTCCTACATGATGCTGCACTCGGAACTGGCAACCTCGATCCAGGAGCGACGCAAGATCAACGTGGTGCTGCTGGACAACATGACCTTCGGTTGCATCAACAACCTGCAAATGGAACACGGCATGGACAGTTTCGGCACCGAGTTCCGTTTCCGTAACCCGGAAACCGGCAAGCTCGATGGCGGCTTCGTGCCGGTGGACTTCGCCATGAGCGCGGCGGCTTATGGCTGCAAGACTTACAAAGTGAACACCGTTGAAGAGTTGCAAGCTGCATTGGCGGACGCGCGGCTGCAGACGGTGTCGACGCTGATCGATATCAAGGTTTTGCCCAAGACGATGATTCACAAATACCTGTCGTGGTGGCGGGTCGGCGTGGCGCAAGTCTCCACCAGCGTCCGCACCGACGCGGTGGCCAAGACCCTCAACGAACGACTGGCCAAGGCCCGTCAATACTGATTGCCCTGAACGAACCCACAGGAGTGTTTATATGTCTTTGCTTTCCAATTCGTTGCGGATCGGCGTTATCGGCACCGGGGCCATCGGCCAGGATCACATCCGTCGTTGCAGCCAGACCTTGCTCAATAGCCAGGTCGTCGCGGTTACCGACATCAATTTGCAGCAAGCGGCCAAGGTCGTTTCCGATCTGAAACTGACTGCCGAGGTCTATCCTGACGGTCATGCGCTGATCAAGGCACCGGAAGTCGACGCGATCCTCGTGACCTCCTGGGGCCCGAGCCACGAAGAATTTGTGCTGGCGGCGATTGCCGCCGGCAAACCGGTGTTTTGCGAGAAGCCGCTGGCGGTCACCGCCGAAGGCTGCCGCAAGATCGTCGAGGCCGAAGTGGCCCACGGCAAACGGCTGGTGCAGGTCGGTTTCATGCGTCCGTACGATGAAGGGTATCGGGCGTTGAAAGCCGTGATCGACAGCGGCCAGATCGGCGAACCGTTGATGCTGCATTGCGCCCACCGCAACCCGACCGTGGGCGAAAACTACAAGACCGACATGGCGATCACCGACACGCTGATCCATGAACTGGACGTGTTGCGCTGGTTGCTCGACGACGATTATGTGTCGGTGCAAGTGGTGTTCCCGCGCAAGACCAGCAAGGCCCACGCCCATTTGAAAGACCCGCAGATCGTGCTGCTGGAAACCGCCAAGGGCACGCGCATCGATGTGGAAGTGTTCGTCAACTGCCAGTACGGCTACGACATCCAGTGCGAAGTGGTGGGGGAGACCGGCATCGCCAAACTGCCGGAACCGTCGCAGGTTCAATTGCGCAGCGGGGCGAAGCTGTCCAATGCGATTCTGATGGACTGGAAGGACCGCTTCATCGCCGCGTATGACGTCGAGTTGCAGGCGTTCATCGATGGCGTACGGGCCGGGAAGGTGGGCGGGCCGTCGGCGTGGGATGGTTTCGCGGCCGCCGTGGCTGCGGATGCATGCGTCGAGGCGCAGAACAGCGGCCAGATCGTCAAAGTCAGCCTGCCAGACCGCCCCCGCTTCTACGGCTAACTACAAATCCAATGTGGGAGCGGGCTTGCTCGCGAAGGCGGAGTGTCAGACAACATCCTTGTCGACTGAAAGACCGCTTTCGCGAGCAAGCCCGCTCACACAGGGTTGGTGTCTGGGTTCAGACCCTGGTTAAGGAGAACAAAAAAATGCGCATCGCACTAGACCCCTACATGTACCGCAACCTGTCCCTGGGCAAGATGGTCGACAAGGTTGCCGAGCTCGGTTACGAACACATCGAGCTGTCGCCCCGGGAAGATTTCCTGCCGTTCTATAAAGCCCCGCGGGTCGACAAGGCGCGGATCAAGGAGTTTCGCAAAGCCCTGAGCGACACCGGGGTCAAACTCTCTTCCTTATTACCGATGTACCACTGGGCCGCCGCCGATGAAGGTTTGCGTGTGGCCGCCGTGCGTAACTGGAAGCGCGCGATCCAGATTGCCGTGGAGATGGACTGCGAGCTGGTCAACACCGAGTTCACCGGCCAGTCGGACAACCCGCTGGTGTGCGAAAACCAGTTCATGCGCTCCATGGACGAGCTAATCCCCGAGTTCGAACGCGAAGGCATCAAGCTCGACATCCAGGCCCACCCTTATGATTTCTGCGAGCGCAATAACGAGTCCGTGGACATCATTCGCGGACTGGACCGTGACTGGATCAACTACCTCTACGCCGCGCCGCACACATTTTTCTATGACGACGGTGTCGGTGATATCGCCTCGATGCTCAAGTACGCCGGCTCAAAGCTGAGCCACCTGATCATCGCCGACACCTACAACCACAAGGCATCCTCGGGCTTGCGCTACATCGTCAACCCGCCGGGCGTCACCGCCACCGTGCACCAGCATCTGGACATCGGCCAGGGCGAGGTCGACTGGGAAGCGTTTTTCAGCACGTTGCGCGAGATCAAGTTCGATGGGATCGCGACCGTCTCGGTATTCGCCTGGGAAGACCGGCCGGACGAGTCCAACCGCATGATGCTCGAACGCGTGACCCGCGAACTCTGCCAATAACCGCGGCATACACAAAACCTTGTGGGAGCGGGCTTGCTCGCGAAGACGGTGGCACATTCAACATTGATGTCGCCTGACACACCGCTTTCGCGAGCAAGCCCGCTCCCACAAGGTCCGTGTACATCCGGTAACTAACTATAAGGAGAATGTTTTCATGCGTATCGGACTTGTCGGTTACGGCCATGGCGGCCGGTTTTTCCATGCTCCGCTGATCAGCAGTTTGCCGGCGGCGACTTTCGTGGGCGTGGTCACCCGTTCTGCCGAGCGCCGACAAATGCTGGCGGCGGAACATCCCGGTGTGCCGGCCTTCGACAGCATCGGCCAACTGGTCGAAGCCGGGGTCGATGTGTTGGTGATTTCCACACCGCTCAAAGGTCGCCCGGCGCTGGTGCTCGATGCCATCGAACACGAGGTGGCGGTGGTCAGCGACAAGCCGTTCGCTGCTGATGCGCAACAGGCGCAAACCCTGATCACCATGGCCGAGCGCCAGGGCGTGCAACTGAGCGTCTACCAGAACCGGCGTTGGGATTCGGACTTTCTCACCGTGCGCAAACTCATCGAGTCCGGTGCGCTGGGGCAGGTCACCCGTTTCGAATCGCGGATCGAGCGCTATTCGCCGCAGTCGGTGAACAACGGCAGCGGCGGCGGTTTCCTGCGCGATCTGGGCAGCCATCTGGTGGATCAGGCGCTCTTATTGTTCGGCCCCGTCACCCGGGTTTACGCCGAACTGGATTACCTCGAAAAAGGGCAGCCCTTCGACAACGGCTTCTTTATATCCCTGACCCATGCCAACGGCGTGATCTCGCACCTGGGCGGCAGTTGCCTGCAAAACACCCCCGGCCCGCGCTTTCGCGTGACCGGCACCCAAGGCTGCTACAGCGTCGACGGTCTGGATGGGCAGGAGGCGTCGACCCTTGCCGGGCTCACACCGAAATCCGAAGGCGAACGCTGGGGTGTTGAAGAGCATCGGCGTTGGGGCTGGTTTGAGCAGGGCGAGGTGCGTGAGCGGGTGCCGTCCGAGCGTGGCTGCTGGAATCAATTCTATCTACAGCTACAAACCGCGTTACAGAGCGGTGGCCCACTGCCGGTCGACGCCCGTGATGCACTGGCGACCACCCGCGTACTAGACGCTGCGCGGCTAAGTTTCGAGCGGCATCAAGTGGTAGCACTGAGCCCGTTCGAGAGTCATGGAATAAAATCAGAATAAAATTCTAAAATGAGTTGATATAGAAATTATTTTCCAATAAAGTCATTTCCAGGTTGCCGACTATCAACGTCCGATCACGCTCAAGCAGGCCTTGAACGAGTGAAGGACGCACCAAAAACAAGAAACAAAAGCCAGGTACCGTCGATGAAAACCTTCAACTCTGCTCTGCATGCTTTACGTTCCTCGCTGCACCTCTCTCGCGACCTGCCTCGCGTCTCGTTCCATTCCTTCTTTCGCTTGCTTTGCGTCGAACGCAACGGCGCCCTGGTCTGCTGTATTCCGGGGGCACCGATTGTCCGCTTGCCCACTCACTGAAATCGTCACGCCTTATCCATAAAACCAACAAGAATGTGGAGAAAGACTTTTCATGAAGACCAAGATCCGTTTCGCCTCACTGGCCTTGTCCCTGATGTTCGCCAGCGGCGCCGCACTCGCTGACATGAAGATTGGCGTCAGCATGTCGCAGTTCGATGACACCTGGCTGACCTACCTGCGTGAATCCATGGACACCAAGGCCAAGTCCTATCCCGATGGCGTCAAGCTGCAGTTCGAAGACGCCCGCAGCGACGTGGTCAGGCAGCTGAGCCAGGTAGAAAGCTTCATCAGTCAGAAGGTCGACGCCATTGTGGTCAACCCGGTGGATACCGCCGCCACCAAAAAAATCACTGAAGCAGCAGTCAAGGCCGGTATTCCGCTGGTGTACGTCAATCGTCGTCCCGATGACCTGAACCTGCCCAAAGGCGTGGTCACTGTCGCCTCCAACGATCTGGAGGCCGGCCAGATGCAGATGCAGTACCTGGCCGAAAAAATGGGCGGCAAGGGCGACATCGTGATTCTGCTTGGTGATTTGGCCAACAACTCCACCACCAACCGCACCAAGGGCGTAAAAGAGGTGCTGACCAAGTACCCGAACATCAAGATCGAGCAAGAACAGTCCGGCATCTGGTCGCGGGACAAGGGCATGACCCTGGTCAACGACTGGCTGACCCAGGGCCGCAAATTCGACGCGGTCGTCTCTAACAACGACGAGATGGCGATTGGCGCGGCAATGGCCCTGCAACAGGCTGGCGTCGCCAAAGGCAGTGTGCTGATCGCCGGTGTCGACGGTACGCCCGACGGTTTGAACGCGGTGAAGAAGGGCTCTCTGCTGGTCTCGGTGTTCCAGGATGCCAAGGGGCAGGCGGACGGATCGATCGACACGGCGGTGAAAATGGCCAAGAACGAACCGGTCGAGTCGGCCGTGTGGGTGCCGTATCGCTTGATCACGCTGCAAAACGTCGACACCTTCAAATAGCCCGTCCGTTCGATAACAACAATAAGCACGCAAGGTTGCGACGCGACCTTGCTGATGGAGGACCTGATCATGTTCGCTTCAGCGACTGCTTCGAGCACCCCGTTAATGGGTGTCCAGCCAACTGCAACACCTGTCGATGAGCCGTACCTGCTGGAGATCATCAACGTCAGCAAGGGTTTTCCCGGTGTGGTGGCCTTGTCCGACGTGCAGCTTCGGGTGCGTCCCGGTTCTGTGCTGGCACTGATGGGCGAGAACGGCGCCGGCAAATCCACCCTGATGAAAATCATTGCCGGCATCTACCAGCCGGACGCCGGCGAGTTGCGCCTGCGGGGCAAGCCGGTGGTCTTTGAAACACCACTGGCTGCGCTCCAGGCCGGGATCGCGATGATCCACCAGGAACTCAACCTGATGCCGCACATGAGCATCGCCGAGAACATCTGGATCGGCCGCGAGCAGCTCAACGGCCTGCACATGATCGACCATCGCGAGATGCACCGTTGCACCGCCAAACTGCTGGAACGTCTGCGGATCAACCTCGACCCGGAAGAGCAGGTGGGCAACCTGAGCATCGCCGAACGGCAGATGGTCGAGATCGCCAAGGCTGTGTCCTATGACTCCGACGTCCTGATCATGGACGAGCCAACCTCGGCCATCACCGATAAGGAAGTCGCGCATCTGTTCTCGATCATTGCCGACCTCAAGAGCCAGGGCAAAGGCATCATCTACATCACCCACAAAATGAACGAAGTGTTCAGCATCGCCGATGAAGTGGCGGTGTTCCGTGATGGCGCCTACATCGGCCTGCAACGGGCCGACAGCATGGACGGCGACAGCCTGATTTCAATGATGGTCGGCCGCGAGCTGAGCCAGTTGTTCCCGGTGCGCGAGAAGCCGATCGGCGATCTGTTGCTGTCGGTACGCGACCTCAAGCTGGACGGCATTTTCAAAGGCGTCTCCTTCGACCTGCATGCCGGTGAGATTCTTGGCATCGCCGGGTTGATGGGCTCGGGGCGGACCAATGTCGCCGAAGCTATTTTTGGCATCACCCCAAGCGACGGTGGCGAAATCCGCCTCGACGGCGAGGTGGTGCGCATCAGCGATCCGCACATGGCGATCGAGAAGGGCTTCGCGCTGTTGACCGAAGATCGCAAGCTCAGCGGCCTGTTCCCGTGCCTGTCGGTGCTGGAGAACATGGAAATGGCAGTCTTGCCCCATTACGTCGGCAACGGCTTCATCCAGCAGAAAGCCCTGCGGGCGTTGTGTGAAGACATGTGCAAGAAGCTGCGGGTGAAAACGCCGTCGCTGGAGCAGTGCATCGACACGCTGTCCGGCGGTAATCAGCAGAAGGCCTTGCTGGCGCGCTGGTTGATGACCAATCCGCGCATCCTGATTCTCGACGAGCCGACCCGGGGCATCGATGTGGGCGCCAAGGCCGAGATCTACCGGCTTATTTCCTACCTCGCCAGCGAAGGCATGGCGGTGATCATGATTTCCTCGGAACTGCCGGAAGTGCTGGGCATGAGCGACCGGGTCATGGTCATGCACGAGGGCGACCTGATGGGCACCCTCGACCGCAGCGAAGCGACCCAGGAACGGGTAATGCAACTGGCCTCGGGCATGTCCGCGGTTCACTAATGGATGCTGGCGGTGGCCATGGCTGCCGTCGCGACGTAATAGAAGGGTGAGTGGTTATGAACGCGATACTGGAAAACAAGCCTGCAGTGGCACCGGTCAAGAGTCGCCGGCGCCTTCCGACCGAGTTGAGTATCTTCCTGGTGCTGATTGGCATCGGCCTGGTCTTCGAAATGTTCGGCTGGATCGTGCGGGACCAGAGCTTCCTGATGAACTCCCAGCGTCTGGTGCTGATGATCCTGCAAGTGTCGATCATCGGCCTGCTGGCGATCGGGGTGACCCAGGTCATCATCACCACCGGTATCGATCTGTCCTCTGGTTCGGTGCTGGCGTTGTCGGCGATGATTGCCGCCAGCCTGGCGCAGACCTCGGACTTTACCCGGGCGGTGTTTCCGTCCCTGACTGACTTGCCGGTGTGGATTCCAGTGATCGTCGGGCTTGGGGTGGGATTGCTGGCGGGGGCGATCAACGGCAGCATCATTGCGATCACCGGGATTCCGCCGTTCATTGCCACCCTCGGCATGATGGTCTCGGCCCGCGGCCTGGCACGCTACTACACCGAAGGTCAGCCGGTGAGCATGCTCTCGGATTCCTACACGGCCATCGGACACGGCGCGATGCCGGTGATCATCTTCCTGGTGGTGGCGGTGATCTTTCACATCGCCCTGCGCTACACCAAGTACGGCAAGTACACCTACGCCATCGGCGGCAACATGCAGGCGGCGCGCACCTCCGGGATCAACGTCAAGCGGCATCTGGTGATCGTCTACAGCATCGCCGGGTTGCTTGCAGGCCTGGCCGGGGTGGTGGCGTCGGCGCGGGCCGCGACCGGGCAGGCGGGGATGGGCATGTCTTATGAGCTGGACGCGATTGCCGCGGCGGTCATCGGTGGCACCAGCCTGGCCGGTGGCGTAGGGCGGATCACCGGCACCGTGATTGGTGCGTTGATCCTCGGGGTCATGGCCAGCGGCTTTACCTTTGTCGGTGTTGATGCTTATATTCAAGACATCATCAAGGGGCTGATTATTGTGGTAGCGGTGGTCATCGACCAATACCGCAACAAGCGCAAACTCAAGCGCTGAAGCCGGACTAAACGCGAAAATGCGCCACGCCTGACCCGCGTGGCGCAGCCGTTTGTCTTCTATATACAGCCGCTCGACTGAATTTCTTGCTATAAACGCACTCCGATAAGCGGCTCAAAGCCTGCCGTAGCGCACTTTCAGGGCTTTGTCGGACAGATTTGCTGTCTTTTCAGTTGCTGAGGCCTCAAGTCGGCCTTAGACTGCCGCCCCTCGTAAATTGAGTGCCGGGTGGCGCTTGGAATAAACGGCGCCTTTCCAATGACCGCTTCAGGTTCAACGGATCGCTCCCTAATTCGCCTTAATGCACGTTTTTTTATAGAGATATCAATGACAAAGGACAAGTTGCTGGCCATGCCGGCGGATGACTACATGAATGCCGAGCAACATGCTTTTTTCTCCGAGCTGTTGCAGAACATGAAAGTCGAAACCCATGAGCGCATCGAGCAGAATCGCATCGCCATCGAGAGCCTGGACACCCCGGCCGATCCGGCTGACGCGGCTTCCGTCGAAGAAGAGCGCACCTGGCTGGTGAACGCGATCGATCGCGACCAGCGCATGCTGCCTCAGTTGGAACAGGCCCTGGAACGCATCAAGGAAGACAGCTTTGGCTGGTGCGACGACAGCGGCGAGGCCATCGGCCTGAAACGCCTGCTGATCAGCCCGACCACCAAGTACTGCATCGAAGCTCAAGAGCGTCACGAGCAGATCGACAAGCACCAGCGTCAGGCCTGATTCAGTAGCGCCCCCATCGCGGGCAAGCCTCGCTCCTACGGATGTCTGTAGGAGCGAGGCTTGCCCGCGAAGCTTTTTGTCGCCCGAAAAATCTCACTCACTTCTATTGATCTGCTTCAACCCCCCACTACTAACGGACCATAGATAATGGCGTTGTAGTGGCGTTTAATGCGATCACAACAACTAGAAGACGCGTGGGGTGACGAAGATGACGAGGGACGGATCTCTGGTTGAGGCAATGCCTGCACCAGTACTTTTGCCGAAAAACCTTTGGCTGACGCCGACCCTGCAAAGCATCGCCCTGATGCTGTTGCTGTGCGGCATGGCATTGGCTGGCTGGTCGCTTTACCTTGGCCTGCCATTGGCCGTGCTGATTATCTGGCTGCCGCGCCTGCGCTCGCGCACTCTCCCTGATGCAACCCCTGCGGACAGTTCCAGCGCCATCGCCGAATTGACTCGCGATCTTTCCTACACCACCAGTCATAACGCGTTGTCGGCCGCCGGCGTGGCCTATTCGGTCAAGCAACTGGCGGACAAACTGCAATCGCAGCTCAACGCCGCGGCGCAGATTGTCAGCAGCGCCGAAGTGATGATCACCACCGAACACGCTACATCGAAACTCAGTCGAGAAGCCTTGAACGCAGCCAGTGAAGCCCATCAGAGCAGCGCGGCAGGGCGCACGGAACTGGTCGAGTCCATTGCGCGCATGCATCAACTCAGTCAGCGCGCCAGCAGCAGCCGTGAGCTGATCGAAGCCCTGAGCCTGCGCAGCGACGATATCCAACGGGTAACGCTGGTAATCCAGTCCATCGCCAGCCAGACCAATTTGTTGGCGTTGAACGCGGCCATTGAAGCGGCGCGGGCCGGCGAGCACGGTCGCGGCTTTGCGGTGGTGGCCGATGAGGTACGAGGGCTGGCCGCGCGCACGGCGACGGCGACCGGTGAAGTCGGGGAGATGGTTGCCGACATTCAACAACGCACGGCGCAAGTGGTGGAACAGATTCGTCAACTGGCGAGTGATCTGAATACTGGCGTCGCGCAAGTCGAGCATACCGGACAGCACCTGGAAAACATCGCGCGCCTGGCCGCCGGCGTCGAAAGGCAGGTCGGGGAAATCGCTCAGGGCGCAGACACCAACCGCGAGCAACTCGACAGTCTGTTCCATGCCATCGAACAGATGCGCAGCGATCTGGCGATCAGCGACCAGCAGACTCAGCGGCTCGCCCAGGCAGCGGTGCAAATGGAAGGGCAGGCCGAAACCATCAGCGAACGTCTGGCCGAAGTCGGACTGGATGACTATCACCAGCGAATTTACGACCTGGCCCGCGAAGGGGCGAGTCAGATTGCGGCACGCTTCGAAGCGGATATCGATCAGAGCCGGATCAGCCTCGATGACCTGTTTGATCGCAATTATCAGGCGATCCCCAACACCAGCCCGGCCAAATACCAGACCCGCTTCGACCGCTACACCGATCAGGTATTGCCGGCGATTCAGGAACCGTTGTTGCCGCGCCATGAAGGTCTGGTATTCGCCATCGCCTGCACGCAGCAGGGTTATGTGCCGACCCACAACACCGTGTTCAGCAAACCGCTGACCGGTGATGTGCAGGTCGATACCCTGCAAAACCGCACCAAGCGCAAATTCGCCGACCGCACCGGGATCCGCTGTGGCAGCCATCAGCAGGCCGTGCTGTTGCAGACTTACACCCGCGACACCGGTGAACTGATGCACGACCTCTCGGTGCCGATCATGCTCAAGGGCCGGCATTGGGGTGGTTTGCGCCTGGGTTACAAGCCGGAAAGTCCTCGCTGAGAGGAAGCGTGCAGGGCTGCCTGGTTGGCGCAATTGAGTGCCGAAATGCCCGACAGCCTGCATTGAACCCAGGCTAGTGGATCTGGTGCATGCGCAGGTTCAGGTCGTCGACCACATGCGCCCAATCGGCGTCTTCACGCAGTTGTTCTTTGAGGAAGCCGGCTTGTTGCGGGGTCCAGAACTCGGCGTCGATGAGTTTCTTGTCATCGGCCAAAGGTGAATGACGGGCGATGAAATCGTCGATGGCCTTCTCGCTGGAGTCCAGACCGAGCTGGTCGAACAAGCCTTTCAAATCATGTGTGGGTGAGTCCATCTTCATCTCCTTGCAGATAATCCGTCGCGTCGAGTGCGAGATCCGAGGTGCGGCTTCGTTGCATCTGAGAGGCATCTGAGAGAGCCGCGCTTCAGGAGTTCGATAGCGATATTCAAAAGCAGGGATCAGCATAGACTGCAAATCCGATGATCAGGCTTTCAATGCCCCTTCATCGACGGCAAGCTTCAGGGCTTTCGCGGCTTCCTGGGCGGCGACGGTCGCGACATCCGCGGTCTTGAACCAGCGATCCTTTTCGACCTGGTGATACGTCACAGTGGTCAACGGCGGTTTGGCGCGCATGATAATGACGGCCTGGAATTCGCCTTCGACCTCTCTGGCTTCGCCCCGGATAAAAAATTCACCGATATCAAATTCCGTCACGTAGCAGTCTTCCCTTGGAAATAGTTGTTGTGTTGAACGCCGTCCGCCCTGGGGACGGGTTTCATTGGTCGGGCAGTATGGCAGTAGTTGCCTGCCGGCGGCTGAGTTAAGTCGCCGGTGTGACGAAACGTCTATAGAAGTGAATGCGGCAGGTGTCTTAGCTGCTTGCCTCGAGTGAACGGGCAAGGGCGCAGGCATCGTTATGATTGCCGCGGAAACCTCTTACACGTCCGGTGGATATTTCCCTGATGTGGAAAAAGGCGTTGCCGGCCAATACCACCTGAAAACGTGGGAGTAGACGCTCTTCGGGCAGGAAGTCTTGCTGGCAAAGCACCATCGAATACAGAGGTGACGAGCCGTTTGTGTGCCGTGTGTGAGGCTGGGCAAAGTGAGTCAGTGTGCACATATGAAGTCCTTTTCGTGGTTTTACCGACGTGTGTACGTTGTTATGGGTAGTCTCGGTGAGCATGGCTGCTCTAGAATCGCCATCAATGGTTGGCGATTGATGCCCATCTAAAGCAATTTTTTACTGGCGATATGTCGGAAAAGTGCTTTTTTTAAAGAGATTTTTCCCTAAAGTTGGTAATCCGGTTTTATCTGGCCGTCAGAAGGGCGTTTTCCTTCAACATCTGACGACCGCCAGGCAAGACGACGTGAGGGATGTTCCAGTAATCTTCTCAAACCTCGCGATGAATGGGCCCTCTGCTCATTCCAGGATTCGACCCGGGTCATTTGGCTACACCTCGGCATTGCCGCTTTTTTCTGCTGTGCGCATTTCCGGTGCATGGCGTCATTTTCAGATGTGGGGATGTTTCCTTGGCAGTAAGTAATCTCGATATGCATGCTTTGTTCGTACTGGGTGATTTGCGCGCAAAGCTGGTTAAACAGTTTCAGTCACGTTTCGTCTACATCACCGAACAGAACGCTGAAGGCATTTACATTGCCGAGCTCGACACCGAGTCAGCGCTGGTGGTGGATGACAAACCAGGGCTTAAACTCAAGGTCGGCGATCATTTCAGCGCTTCCGTATTGCCCAGCCGCGAAGGCGGCAAGCTGGACATCAAGTTCCGCGAAATCAAACTGACGGTGTACGGGCTGGGGGATTACGCGTTCGTGACCACCGCAGACGGCCACGGCATTGTGTTCAAGGAAGGTCATAGCGTGGTGATGGTGTTCGCCGCCCACCAACAATTGCAGGAAGGCCTGACCAAAACCCTGAAAGCCGTGACTGCCAAGGCCGCCAAGTGGCGCAAGGGCGAACTGGTGACCTTCAAGGCCAGCGAGTAATGACCCTGACCCGCGCCGACTTCCACGAACAGAACCAGGCCAGTGCCCACGCCGAGGCGCAGCGGCTGTTGGCTCAAAAGGCCGTTCTACAGGGAACCTGGCTGAGTTGGGTGGCGTCACAGATCTACCTTTTGCGTCCGGCGGCGTACGCCAGCATGGTCAGAAGAGAGCTTGCACGCTTGCAGGAACCTTCCGAAAATTAATCCTCGCCCCTCGAAAGCAGGAACCTCAACTACAGTCAGATGACTGAGTATTCAGAGGCTTGCGGTCTTCTTTGTCAGGCCATCCTGCTATTTGCTGTGAACAGCACGAGGTGCAAAAGCATGAAGGGATTTCGACGGTTACTGGCCGCTACCCTGGCCACGTTCGGTTTATTGGCTTCACCCGTTCCGGTGTTCGCTGCCCAGGCGCCGATCCACTTCGCCGACCTGAACTGGGAAAGTGGCAGCCTGATCACCGATATCCTGCGGATCATCGTCGAGAAGGGCTATGGCTTGCCGACCGACACCTTGCCGGGGACGACCATTACCCTGGAGACCGCACTAGCCAACAATGACATCCAGGTCATTGGCGAAGAATGGGCCGGTCGCAGCCCGGTCTGGGTCAAGGCTGAGGCCGAGGGCAAAGTCGCGGCCCTGGGCGATACGGTCAAAGGTGCCACCGAGGGCTGGTGGGTGCCGGAGTACGTGATCAAGGGCGACCCGGCCAAGGGCATCAAGCCGATGGCGCCGGATCTGCGCAGTATCAGTGATCTGCCACGCTACAAAGACGTGTTCAAAGACCCGGAAACTCCGGGCAAGGGGCGTTTTCTCAACAGCCCGATCGGTTGGACATCGGAAGTGGTCAACAAGCAAAAGCTCAAGGCGTATGGGCTGGACGACAGTTACGTGAACTTTCGCAGTGGTTCGGGGGCAGCACTTGACGCAGAGATCAGTTCGTCGATTCGTCGCGGCAAGCCAGTCCTGTTCTACTACTGGTCCCCGACGCCGTTGCTCGGCCGTTTCAAGCTGATTCAGCTGCAAGAGCCACCGTTCGATGCCGAAGCCTGGAAAACCCTGACCGACGCCGACAACCCTAATCCGAAACCGACTCGCTCGCTGCCCTCGAAGCTATCCATCGGCGTGTCCACGCCATTCCAGAAACAATACCCGCAGATTACCGAGTTCTTCAGCAAGGTCGATTTGCCGATCGAAGCGTTGAACAAGGCCCTGGCTGACATGAGTGAAAAACACACCCCGCCACGTCAAGCGGCGGAGGCGTTCATGAAGGCGCACCCGGACGTGTGGCAGGCCTGGGTGCCGAAGGATGTGGCAGACAAGGTGTCTGCCGCCCTGAAATAAACTGATTCATGAACACCCCGGGTGACATAAATCCCGGGCGCCTTTTAACCGCGTTTGCAGCCGAGCTACCGTTCGATAGCAAATGCCCTTACAAAAACGCGCAAGGAAGTTCATCCTGCTGCGACATTTCACGCTGGATCTCTGAATATGAGCCTTTTGGTCGCGCAATGGATTGCGGCAATCTTTCTATTCATCAGCCTGGTGCATCTGTACTGGGCGGCAGGTGGCAAGTGGGGCAGCGAGGCGGCGGTGCCGCGAGTGCCCGGGGAGGGCGGTGAGGCATCAAGGCCCGCATTCAAGCCGTCGGGCTTTGCCACGTTGCTGGTGGCGGTGGGTTTACTGCTGATCGCGATGCTGGTGTGCCTGCGGGTCGGGCTGTATCTGCCCACGGTGCATCACTGGTCGTTACAATGGGTGATCAGCGCGATTGCGATGCTGATGTTCGCCCGGGCGATCGGCGACTCGAATTTGGTGGGGTTCTTCAAGCAGGAGAAGGGCTCGAGGTTTGCCCGGCTGGATACCTGGGCGTATTCGCCGTTGTGTGTGGTGTTGGGAGCAGGATTGTTGGCAGTGGCCTGGATTTGAGGGCGACCGGGCTATCGCCTTCGCGAGCAAGCCCGCTCCCACATTAGATGTTCAGTGAACACACGTGATGTGTACGACACAGATCCAATGTGGGAGCGGGCTTGCTCGCGAAGAGGCCCTTACAACCCATACAAAACTGCGGATTCAACCTCCGCTTTCGGTGCGCCGACTACTCACCTCAGCCGGCACATCATCCCCCGCCATGCGCTTGCGAAACAGCGCCGCCCGGGCCAGCAGCAGCGTGGTCACCGGCACGGTGATCGACAATAGAACCGGAATCAGCCAGGCATGCAGCACCGGCGCCGACTTGAGCGCCGAAAAGTAAATGATCGAAGCCAATGCCACGCACCACGCGCCCAAGGTCGAGGCCAGCGCCGGAGGGTGCATGCGCTGGAAATAATCCTTCATCCGCAGCAGCCCGACCGCGCCGATCAGCGTAAACAAGCTGCTCAGCACCAGCAGAATCGCCACCGCAATTTCCACCCACAGAGACAATTCAGGCCTCATTCGATCACCTCGCCACGCAGCAGGAATTTGGCCAGGGCAAACGAGCCGACGAAGCCGAACAGGGCGATCAGCAGCGCCGCCTCGAAGTAAGTGTCACTGGCATAACGAATGCCCAGTGTAAGCATCATCAGCATGGCGATGATGTACAGGTAGTCCAGCGCCAGAACCCGGTCCTGGGCCGACGGGCCCTTGAACAGGCGGATCAGGGTCAGAATCATCGCCACCGAAAAGATGAACAGACTCAGCAGGATCGCGTTCGACAGCAATGCGCTCATTCGAAGATCTCCATCAAGGGGCGCTCGTAGGTCGTCTTGAAGTGCTGGATGAATTGGTTTTCGTCATCCAGATCGAAGACGTGCAGCAACAGAATGCTGCGATCCAGCGCCAGTTCCGACCAGACCGTGCCGGGCACCACCGTGCAGATCATCGACAGCGCCGCGAGGCCGTTGGCATCGCGCAAATCCAGCGGCACCTTGATGAACCGCGAGCGGGGCGCACGACGGCCCGCGTTGAGTACGCCCCAGGCCACGGCGAGGTTGGACACGATCACGTCGCGCCCGACCAGCAAGAACAAACGCAGGATCACCCCGGGACGACGAATGCGGATTGGCAGCGGCCGCAGCTTGCGCATCATCAACGGTGCGCAGAACCCCAGCATGGCGCCCAGCAGTAGATTGCCGGGGCTCATCGACAGGTTCAACACCAGCCACAGCAGCCACAACGCCAGCGACAGCCACGGTGCAGGAAACAGACGCTTCATGGTTGCACCTCCAGCAGCGCTGTCTTGGCTTGCGGGCCTGGAATTACACGGGTTTCGAGCACCGCCATCACGTATTGCTGCGGGTTGTTCAATGCATCGGCCGCCGCTTGGGTGTAGCGCAGCAGCGGTTCAGCCTTGAACGTCAGCGCAATGCCCAGCCCCAGCAGAATGACAATCGGCACGCATTCCAAGCGCCGCAGCAATGGCGACGGCCGCTCTTGCGGGGTCCAGAAACGCTGGATGCCCAAACGCGAGAAAGCGATCAGCGAGGCCAGCCCGGACAGGATCAACAGGACGAGCAAACCCCACGCGCCATTCGATATCGGTTCATCGCTGCCATTACCCAGACCCAACGGATTGAGTAGGGCGCTGAGCAGACTGAGTTTGCCGATAAACCCTGAAAGCGGCGGCATGCCGATGATCAGCAGGGCGCAGGCGATGAAGCTCAAACCGAGGAAAGCCATGGTCCAGGGAATCACCTGTCCGACCACGGCTTTGCGGTCGTCATCGAGGTTGAAGCCTTTGGGCGGCTGCAAAGATTCCAGGGGCCGTGGAAGCAGTTCGCCGTCATCGAACAGTGGCATTTCGTTGGCCGAACGCGAGCGCTCGATCAACTCGGCCAGCAGGAACAGTGCGCTCAAGGCCAGGGTCGAGCTGACCAGATAGAACAGCGCCGCGCCGATCAGGTTCGGCTGGGCGAAACCGATGGCCGACAACAGAATGCCTGCCGATACCAGAATGCTCAGGCTGGCCATGCGTTCCAGGCGTTGTGCGGCGAGGATCGCCACGGCGGCGCAGACGATGGTCGCCATGCCGCCGTAGATCAGCCAGTCGCCACCGAAGTACGCGGATGCCCCGGCCTGCCCGGAGAACAGCAGCGTCCACAAGCGCAGCAAGGTATAGACGCCGACCTTGGTCATGATCGCGAACATCGCCGCCACCGGCGCGCTTGCAGCGGAATAAGCCGGCACCAGCCAGAAGTTCAGTGGCCACATCCCGGCCTTGGCCAGGAACGCCACCGCCAGAATCGCCGCGCCGGCATGCAGCAAGCCGCGATCGGCTTCCGGCACCAGCGGGATTTTCAGCGCCAGATCGGCCATGTTCAGCGTGCCAGTAACGCCGTAGATCAGCGCCGCGCCAATCAAAAACAGCGACGAGGCCAGCAGGTTGATCGAGATGTAATGCAGCCCCGACGACACCCGCGCCCGGCCCGAACCGTGCAGCATCAGCCCGTAAGAGGCAGCCAGCAACACTTCGAAAAACACGAACAGGTTGAACAGGTCTGCCGTCAGGAAGGCGCCGTACAGGCCCATCAACTGAATCTGGAACAGCGCGTGGAAACTCGAACCGGCGCCGTCCCAGCGGGCCATGGCGAACAGCAACGCGCTGACGCCGATGATCCCGGTCAGCACCAGCATCAGCGCCGACAGACGATCGACCACCAGCACAATACCGAACGGCACCTGCCAGTTGCCCGGCAGGTACACGCCGATGGAACCGGGCACGCCGGTGGTTTGCGTCCATTGCAGCAGCATCACGGCAATGCCCAGCCCCAGCAGGCTGGAGAACAGATTGATTTTGGCCTTTAACGGACGGTGTTTCTCGCCCAGCATCAGCATCACCGCGGCGGTCAGCAGCGGTAGCAGAATCGGTGCCGCGATCAGGTGCGCCATCGAATTCATTCTTTAGGCTCCCGGCCATCCACATGGTCGGTACCGGTCAGGCCCCGGGAGGCGAGCAGCACCACCAGGAACAGCGCGGTCATGGCGAAGCTGATGACGATCGCGGTCAGCACCAACGCTTGCGGCAACGGGTCGGTGTAGTGCAGCAAATCCTGAGGCACGCCGTCCTTGATGTTCGGCTCCTTGCCGATGAACAGGCTGCCCATGCTGAAGATGAACAGGTTGACGCCGTAGGACAGCAGGCACAGGCCCATGACCACCTGGAATGTCCGTGGCCGCAGCACCAGCCACACGCCGGACGCGGCCAGCACCCCGATGGCGATTGCGATGACTTCTTCCATCAGATGGCTCCTTGCGTGGCAGCCGCTTTGGCCATGGGCTTGGGTTGCGCGCTGGTTTTATGACCACGGACCGATTGGTGGGCGAGGGCGGTGAGGATCAACAGCGTCGAGCCGACCACCACGGCGTACACGCCAATGTCGAAGAACAGCGCGCTGGCGATGTGAATGTCGCCCAGCAGCGGCAGTGTGAAATGCCAGGTGTGGGTGGTGAGGAATGGATACCCAACCGCCATCGCCCCGAGCCCGGTGACCGTGGCGACCAGCAGCCCGGTGCCCATCCAGCGCAGCGGTCGCAGGCTCATTTGCGCCTCGACCCACTGGGTGCCGGCGACCATGTATTGCAGGATGAACGCCACCGACATCACCAGACCGGCGACGAACCCGCCACCGGGTTGATTGTGCCCGCGCATGAACAGGTAGACCGACACCACAAACGCAATCGGCAGCAGCAGACGGACCAGCACTGCCGGCACCATCATGAAACCGAGGGCGGTGTCGCTGGCGTGACGCGGGTTGACCAGATCGGTAACCACATCCGGCGCGAGCAAACGTTGCTGCGCCGGCAGCTGCAGGCTTTCTTTCGGTGGGCGGAAGCGTCGCAACAGGGCGAACACGGCCAGGGCCACCGCCACCAGCACGGTGATTTCGCCGAGGGTGTCGAAGCCACGGAAGTCCACCAGCATCACGTTGACCACGTTGCTGCCGCCGCCTTCGGGCAGGGCGCGACTGAGGTAGAACGAGGAAATGTCGTTGGGCGTCTGGCGGGTCAGCATGGCGTAGGACAGCAGCGCCATGCCGCCACCGACCGCGATCGACAGCGCCAAGTCGCGGATGCGGCGGATGCGGGCCTTGCGCAGACTGCTCGGCAATGGTGAGACCTCTTCGATCCGTCGTGGCAGCCAGCGCAGGCCGAGGAGGATCAACACCGTGGTCACCACTTCCACAGCCAATTGCGTCAGCGCCAGATCCGGCGCCGAGAACCAGACGAAGGTCACGCAGGTCATCAGGCCGCAGACGCTGACCATGGTCAGGGCTGCGAGCCGGTGATACTTGGCTTGCCATGCCGCGCCAAGGGCACAGGCAATCGCCAGCAGCCAGAGGGTCACGAACACGATCGAGCCCGGAATTTTCGGCCGGTCGCCCCAGCTCAAGCTGCTGTGCAGCATCGGGATCAATCCGGCGAGCACTGCGGCGAGTACCACCAAAAACAGTTGGGTTTGCAGGCGCCGAGTGCTAATCCGCCGCTCCAGGCGACGGGCCAGGCGCATCATGATCACCAGGCCGCGCTCGAACAGGCGCTTGCCGTTGAAGTGGCTGATCACCGGCGGGTGCGTGAAACGCCCGCGCTTGAGCTGCTTGCGCAGCAGCAGATAGAGGATGATGCCGCCGGACAGGGCGATCAGGCTCATGATCATCGGCGCGTTCCAGCCGTGCCAGATCGCCAGGCTGTACTCGGGCAGCGTCCCGCCCACCACCGGCAATGCCGCCGCCGTGAGCAACGGGCCGACCACTTGCGCCGGGAAGATCCCCACCACCAGACAGGTGAACACCAGCAACTCCACCGGCGCGCGCATCCAGCGTGGCGGTTCGTGCGGGGTGTGCGGCAGGTCGGTGGCGGTCGGGCCAAAGAATACGTCGACGGTGAAGCGCAGGGAGTAGGCCACGCTGAACGTCCCGGCGATGGTCGCGACGATGGGCAGGGTCATCTCGATCCAGGCCGTCGCGTTGATAAACACGGTTTCGGCGAAGAACATCTCTTTCGACAGGAAACCGTTGAGCAACGGCACG
The DNA here is from genome assembly GCF_019145235.1 of Pseudomonas farris. Taxonomy (GTDB): domain Bacteria; phylum Pseudomonadota; class Gammaproteobacteria; order Pseudomonadales; family Pseudomonadaceae; genus Aquipseudomonas; species Aquipseudomonas farris. The sequence goes on from NZ_JAHSTV010000015.1 coordinate 80,368, forward strand.
CCAGCCATCGACGCGCTGGCGACCATGGCCAGGGTGGCGGTGAACGGGATCAGTTTGATCAGACCGCTGAGTTTGCGAATGTCCCGGGTGCCGCTTTCGTGGTCGATGATCCCGGCGGCCATGAACAGCGAGGCCTTGAACGTGGCATGGTTGAGAATATGGAACACCGCGGCCACGGCGGCCAGAGGACTGTTCAGCCCCAGCAGCAAAGTGATCAGGCCCAGATGGCTGATGGTCGAGTAGGCCAGCAAGCCCTTGAGGTCGTTCTGAAACATCGCGCAGTAAGCACCGAGCAACAGCGTACAGGCGCCGGCCCCGCTGACGATGTAGAACCATTCTTCACTGCCGGACAGCGACGGCCACAGGCGTGCGAGCAGGAAGACCCCGGCCTTGACCATGGTCGCCGAGTGCAGATACGCCGAAACCGGTGTCGGCGCCGCCATGGCGTGGGGCAGCCAGAAGTGGAAGGGGAATTGCGCACTTTTGCTCAGGGCGCCGATCAGGATCAGGGGAAGCAGAATAGGGTAGAGGGCATGTGCGCGAATCAGATCGCCGGCGGCCAGGACCTTGTCCAGGTCATAGCTGCCGACCACATGGCCGAGCAGCATGACCCCCGCCAGCAAACATAAGCCGCCGGCACCGGTGACCATCAACGCCATGTAGGCGCCACGTCGCGCATCGGCGCGGTGGTGCCAGTAGCCGATCAACAGGAATGAAAAGAGGCTGGTCAGCTCCCAGAAGAACACAATCTGGATCAGGTTGCCGGAGATCACCAACCCCAGCATGGCGCCCATGAACGCCAGGAAAAACGCGAAGAAGCGTGGCACCGGATCGTCCGGCGACATGTAGTAGCGGGCGTATAGCGAAACCAGCGTGCCGATGCCCAGCACCAGCATCGAGAACAGCCAGGCGAAACCGTCCATGCGCAGAACGAAGTTCAGGCCAAGGCTCGGTAACCAGAAGAATTCTTCGCGGATCACGCCGCCATGGGCGATTTGCGGGTACAAGAGGGCGACCTGGATGGTGCCGATAAGAGCAACCAGGCCAGCCAACAGCGATTCGGTGTTACGCGCGTTGTGCGGCAGCAAGGCTGCCAGACAGCTGCCAATAAAAGGCAGAAGCAGTAGAACTATCAGAGACATAGGCTTCTAATCTGCGGAAGTTTGTGAAGCATCATACGTGCCAGCTCCCGGATCACCAAACGCCAAGCTGTCGCAGAATCCTACAAGGTAAGCGGAAAATTCCTGTTTATCATTGTTTCGAAAGACCGGTTTCAACCGTCCCGGCGCCTTCGCGAGCAAGCCCGCTCCCACATTGGATTGCCGGTGTACACGTAATTGCGACACACCACAGATCCAATGTGGGAGCGGGCTTGCTCGCGAAGGCTATCTGTCAATCACCGCAGACTTCCTACCTCTGTGTTTCTTGTTCCAAATCTTCCTCAGTCACTACCGCCTTACCCTTGGTCTTCAACTCACTGACAATCACCGCCGCCACAATCAACCCTGCGCCCACCAACGCAATCGCCGGCAACCGCTCTCCGGCAATCCGCCCGACAATCCCGGCCCATACCGGCTCCCCGGCATAGATCAGCGTCGCCCGCGTCGGCGACACACTCTTCTGCGCCCAGTTCATCGCCACCTGAATCGCCGCACTCGCCGCGCCCAGCCCCAATGCACTGCACAACAGCAACCAGGAGAACCCCGGAATCACTTCCTGAGTCGGCACCACCATCAGAAACGCCAGCACCGAAGTCACCGCCAGTTGCACCACCGTCACCCGGCGCACGTCGACCTGGCCGGCATAGGTGCTGATCAGAATGATCTCCGCCGCAATCGCCACGGCGCTGATCAATGTGGCGATTTCACCGGGGCTGAAATTGAACGAAGCGCCGGCCGGTCCCGACAGCAACATCAACCCGGTAAAGGCCAGCATGATCCCGATGCTCGGCATCAACCCCGGTCGCCGACCCAGCACCAGCCATTGCAGCAACGGCACGAACGGCACATACAGCGCAGTGATGAACGCCGACTGACTGCTGGGGATGCTCTGCAAACCGACGGTCTGCAAGCCGTAACCGAGCATGATCGCCACACCGATAAACGCCCCGGCCTTGAGCTCGAACAGGGTCAGTTCGCGCAGATGACGCCAGGAGAACAGGGCAACGATGCTCGCCGCCGCAGCAAAACGCAGACCGACGAAAAACATCGGCCCGCTGACGGTCATTGCATGCTGCACCAGCAAAAAGGTCCCGCCCCAGACCATGGTGATCAGCACCAGCACGCATTCAGCTTTGCTGAACCGAGAGAAACGGGAGGAAGCAGGGGAGGAGTTCACCGACGTCATGACCTTGCGCGCTACCTGAGGGAGACGCACAATGCGCCGGAAGTTGGGCAGTATACTGCGCAACACCATCAAGTGAGCAATATAGTGCACAAAGATTCCACCCAACGGGCGTCGGTTCTCCAGCACGTCAGCCAGAACGTCCGACGTCTGCGCCACGCCGCCGACATGAGCCAGACCGCTTTGGCCGAAAAGTCCGGGGTCAGCCGCCGGATGCTGGTGGCCATCGAGGCCGGCGAGAAGAATGTCAGCCTGACCACCCTCGACCGCGTGGCCGAAGCGCTGGACGTAGCCTTCAGCGACTTGATCCAGGCTCCCGACGCCCGCGACCCGAGCCGCATCAACGAACTGGCGTGGGCTGGCACCATCCCTGGCAGTAAAGCGGTGCTGTTGTCGAAAGCCACCGCCACCCGCGAAGTTGAACTGTGGGAATGGCGCCTCGAACCGGGCGAACATTACCCATCGGAACCGGATGCGGAAGGCTGGAGCGAACAGCTCTATGTGTTCGAAGGCTGCCTGACCCTGATGCTCGGCGACCGGCCGCAGCAAATCGCTGCCGGTGAGTTCTTCATGTTTGCCAGCAACCAACCGCATTCCTATCGCAACGACGGGGAAGTGGCGGCGCGGTTTGTGCGTAATGTGGTGATCTGACTGTTTGCCGACCAACACTGGATAAGCACTTTGCTGTTTTAAAGCTGCAAGTGTTTCTCGGATAGTTAATTAAGATATTGAAATAAAACAAATTTAATTTCAGGCACGACTCCTGCAAAAGCGCTGGGGCATTCACCAGAATCCCGGAGTCGGCCCATGACAGCCTCTGCCCAACCCCCTCGCACCGCCCATGTGATCCACTCGGACGCCGAGGCGATTGCCGTCGCTCACAAGCTCGCCGCACGCTTCGCTATCGAGGCCAGCGCTCGTGACCGCGAGCGACGTCTGCCGGTCGCCGAACTCGACGAGTTCTCCGCCAGTGGTTTATGGGGCATCACCATTCCCAAAGAATACGGCGGTGCCGGCGTGTCTTACGTGACAGTCGCCGAGGTGATCAAGATCATTTCCGCCGCTGACCCGTCCCTCGGCCAGATCCCGCAAAACCATCTGGGCGTGCTCGACATCCTGCTGCAAACCGCCACCGAAGCTCAGAAGCGCTATTACTTCGGCAAAGTCCTCCAGGGTTATCGCTTCGGCAACGCCTTCTCTGAATCCAAAAGCAAGAACGCCGGTGCCTTTGAGACCCGTATCCGCTTCGATGAAGACACCGCGCAAATCGACGGCGAGAAGTTCTACTGCACCGGCGCCTTGTTCGCGCACATCGTGCCGGCGGTGGCGGTCGATCAAGAGAACAAGGCTTTTATCGCCTTCGTCGAGCGCGACAATCCCGGGTTGACGGTGATCGACAGTTGGGACGGTTTCGGCCAGCGCACCACTGCCAGCGGCGGCGTGAATCTGGACGCGGTGAAGGTGCCGTTGAGCGCGGTGATCCCGGCCCACAAGGCGTTCGATGAACCCACCGCCGACGGCCCGATCTCGCAAATCATCCAGGCTGCCGTGGATACCGGCATCGCCGTCGGCGCCCTGGAAGAAACCAAGCGCTACGCTCGTGAAGCCCGACCATGGATCGACAGTCAGCAGGATCATGGCTGGCAGGACCCGTTCAGCATCGCCGCCATAGGCGATCTGGAATGGCGGGTTCATGGCACCGAAGCCATCCTCAAAAAAGCCGGCCAGGCCATCGACGCCGCATTGCGCAAACCCAATGAAGACACGGTTGCCCGAGCTTCGGTGGTGGTCGCACAGGCGAAAGTCCTCTCTGCCGAAATCGCCTTGCTCACCAGCAGCAAACTCTTCGAACTCGCCGGCACCCGCTCGGTGCTTGGCAAGTACAACCTCGACCGTCACTGGCGCAACGCCCGGACGCACACCCTGCATGATCCGGCGCGCTGGAAATATCACTTGATCGGCAACTACCTGCTCAACGGCGTGAAGCCTGCGCGCCACGCCTGGAACTGAGGAGCGACCCATGAACGCCTTGACCCAACCGATTGTTGCCGGGCAGCCCCTGGCCAAGCCTCAGCACGACCTGCACAACGCTCGTACGTTGCTCGACGCGACCCTGCGTTTCGTTCGTCAGCAGGCTCAGCCCTGGGCCGGCAGCGGCTTCGCCAAAGCCACTGATGATCCTTACGTCATCAGTCGTTTCGGCGACTTGCAGATCCGCATTGAAGTGGCAGCCGCCTTGCTCCAACGCGCCGAAGAGTTTCTGAACAATGGTCAAGAGGATACGGAAACCACTATTGCCATCGCCGAGTCGCACCTCGCCAGCGCCGATGCTTTAAACGCCGTAAGCAACGCCGAATTCGAACTCACCGGCCAGCGCACGCCTTTGTCGGGCTCAGTGACCGATCCGCTGCGCTGGAAACTTCACTTGATCGGCAACTTCCGCCTCAACGGCATCCATCCACCCAGCGTGCGGAGTGTCGTTTGATGGCCCGTCAAATTCGTCTCAACGCCTTTGACATGAACTGCGTCGGCCACCAGTCGCCGGGTTTGTGGGCACATCCGCGGGATCGATCCTGGCAGTACAAGGACCTGGAGTACTGGACCGATCTGGCGAAAATTCTTGAGCGCGGTAAGTTCGACGGTTTGTTCATCGCCGACGTGCTGGGTATTTATGACGTCTACAACGGCAACGGTGACGCGGCGATTCGTCAGGCGGCGCAGGTGCCGGTTAATGATCCATTGCAACTGATCCCGCCGATGGCGCTGGTCACCGAGCATCTGGGTTTCGGTCTGACCGCGTCGCTGTCCTTCGAACACCCGTATCCGTTCGCCAGACGCCTGTCGACACTCGATCACCTGACCAAGGGCCGCGCCGGCTGGAACATTGTCACCTCGTATCTTGAGAGCGGCGCGAAGAACCTCGGCCAGAAAGCCCAGACCGAACATGACGCCCGTTATGACTTCGCCGAAGAGTACTTGGAGGTTTGCTACAAGCTGTGGGAAGGCAGCTGGGAGGAGGGCGCGATTCTGCGGGATCGCGAGCGGCGAATTTTCAGTGATCCGAGCAAAATCCACGAGATCCGGCACGTTGGTAAACACTTTCAGGTGCCGGGCATTCACCTCTGCGAGCCTTCACCGCAACGTACGCCGGTGCTGTATCAGGCCGGCGCCTCGAGTCGCGGCAAGCAGTTCGCCGCCGAACATGCCGAGTGTGTGTTTGTCGCCGCGCCGTCGAAAGTGCTGCTGAAGAAAACCGTGGGCGACATCCGTCGCCGGGCGGCCGAGGCGGGGCGCGATCCGTCGAAGATCCTGATCTTCAATCTGCAAACGGTGATCCTCGGCGAGACCGACGCCAAGGCCAAAGCCAAGTTCGAAGAATACAAAACCTGGGTCAGTTATGAGGGCGCCATGGCGTTGATCTCGGGCTGGACCGGGATCGATTTCAGCCAGTTCAAACCGGATGAGCCGCTCAAACACGTCCACACCAATGCCATTCAATCGGCGGTGGAAGCGTTTTCCACGGCGGACCCGAACAAGGTCTGGACGCCGAACGAACTGGCCGATTGGGTCGGGATCGGCGGTTTCGGGCCGCTGTTTGTCGGCAGTCCCGAGACCGTCGCCGATTTGCTGCAGGAGTGGGTCGACGAGACTGATGTGGATGGTTTCAACCTGGCTTATGCATTGACCCATGAAACGTTCATCGATGCCGTTGAGTTATTGGTGCCGGAGTTGCAGAAGCGTGGGGTGTACAAGACCGAATACGCACCGGGGACCTTGCGCGAGAAGTTGTTTGGCGAAGGGGCGCGATTGCCGGAGATACATCCGGGGGCGGGCTATCGAGACCTGGCGGGGTTGCGGCGGCAGGAGAAGAAAGTGGTGTCTGCGTAGACGCCTTCGCGGGCAAGCCCGCTCCCACAGGTTTCGTTTCGCCGGCGATATTTGTGGACGACACAAAACCCTGTGGGAGCGTGGCTTGCCCGCGAAGAGGCCGGCACATTCAACATTGATATAGCCCGTTACATCGGTTTCGCGAGCAAGCCCGCTCCCACATTGGGACGGTGGTGTTTTACAGATTCCAGCCCAGCGGACCACCGCACGCTTTTGCCCATGGATAAGAGGTAAGCCAATGAGCGTGCATGAACTCAAGCGTCCGCCCATCGCGGACACCGCCGAATGGCAGGTCAAGGTGCCTCGCGCCCTGGAACAGTTGCAGCACTGGGCGCAGGTCAGTCCGTTGCAGCCGGCCTTGCGACACAAGCGCCACGGTCAGTGGTTCGTCTGGCGCTGGATCGATGTTTTGCGCGATGTCGAGCGGTTGGCCGATGGCTTGCGTCAGCAGGGTTTTACCGAAGACTCGCGCCTGGCCTTGAGCGGTGTGTTCGAGCCAGATCTGTTGCTGCTCGCATTGGCCGCCCGGCACATCGGCGCCGAACTGCTGACGCTGCCGGACAACCTTGACTCCGAAACCCTGCACAAAACCCTGTGGCGCAGCCGTCCGACCCACGCGTTCGTCCAGGGACGACAGACGCTGCAACTCTGGATCAACCAAGGCCTGACGCTGCTGGATTTCGCCGACCTGCTCGGCCCGGTGGACCCTGCGCAACGCCTCAACCGCTGGAATCAAGGCGCGCAACTGTGGAGCGAAGAGGGCACCCAGTGGCAGCACGGCCTGACGGTGCTGCTGGAACAATGGCTGACCAGCGGCCAAACCCTGGCTTTCCCGGAAAGCCCCGGCAGTGCCAGCCGCGACCGTCGTGAAGTCGCGCCGTCCGGGCTGCTGCTGTCGGCCGAACGCCTGCAACTATTGGCCGCGGAAATCGAAAGCCGCCTCGCCCCCAATGGCACTTGGCGTCGACGCCTCTGCGACTGGGCCATCGCCCATCCCGAAAAAGGCCTGCAACGGTTGATCAAGAACCGCGTTCGCCGCCTGTTGGGCTTCCACAACCTGCATTTCATCTGGCAAGCCACCCGCATTTCCGATGCTCAACCCAAGCCGATCTGGCTCGCCGAATTCAAACGGGACATCGCATGAGCTCGACCGACTCCATTCTGCAAGTCAGCGGTATTTCCCTGTCCTTCAAAGGTGTGAAGGCGATCAATGAACTGTCGTTCGATGTGCGCCAGGGCGAGATCTGCGCGCTGATCGGGCCTAACGGCGCGGGCAAGAGTTCGCTGCTCAACGTGTTGAATGGCGTGTACCGCTTCGATGCCGGTTCGATTGTGTTCGAGCAACAGCCGTTCAAGCGCATCGACCCGCTGAGCGCCGCACGCCGGGGTATCGGTCGCACGTTCCAGAACAACGCGCTGTTCAAGAAAATGAGCGTGATCGACAACATCCTTACCGGCCTGTCACGGCACCTGCGCAGCCGTTTCATTGAGCAGGCGCTGAACCTGCCAAGAGCCCGGCGTGAGGCTGAAGACTTCCGTCGGCAGGCCCAGGGCATTCTCGAATTCCTCGAACTGCAAGCCCATCGCGATGTACCGGTGGGCAAGCTGTCCTACGGCCTGCAAAAACGTGTGGAGCTTGGCCGTGCCTTGATCGCTGGCCCCAGCCTGTTGCTGCTCGATGAGCCGATGGCCGGGATGAACGCCGAAGAGAAGCAGGAAATGGCCCGCTTCATCGCCGACATCAACCGCGACCTCGGCACCACGGTGGTATTGATCGAGCATGACATGAGCGTGGTCATGGGCCTGTCCGACCATGTGGTGGTGCTCGATTACGGGCGCAAGGTCGGTGACGGCACGCCGGCCGAGGTGCAGGCCAATCCCGACGTCATCGCGGCGTATCTGGGAGTGGTGCACTGATGACGTTCTTCTTCGAAACCCTGCTCGGCGGCTTACTCGCCGGGACCATGTACTCGCTGGTCGCAATCGGCTTCGTGCTGATCTACAAAGCCAGCGGCGTGTTCAATTTTGCCCAGGGCGCGATGCTGCTGTTCGCCGCGCTGACCTTTGTCAGCCTGCACGATCAAGGCGTGCCGTTCGCCTTGGCGCTGTTGCTGACCGTTGTGGTGATGATCATCGGCGCGTTACTGATCGAACGGCTGGTGTTGCGGCCCCTGGTCAATCGCTCACAGATCACCCTGTTCATGGCCACTCTCGGGTTGTCGTTCATCATCGAAGGTCTGGCTCAGGGCTTGATGGGTTCGCAAGTGCGGGCGCTGGATCTGGGCATCGACGACGTGCCGCTGTTTATCGGCGGGATGATGGTCAGCCAGTTCGACCTGATTGCCGCAGCGGCCGCCATCGTGCTGGTGACGGTGCTGGCGCTGCTGTTCAACAAAACCCGCATTGGCGTGTCCCTGCGCGCGGTGGCGGATGACACCACCGCCGCGCTGTCGATCGGCATCAACCTCAACCGCATCTGGCAGATCGTCTGGGCGGTGGCCGGCATCGTCGGGCTGGTGGCGGGATTGTTGTGGGGCGCGCGCCAAGGCGTGCAGTTCTCGCTGTCGCTGGTGGTGCTCAAGGCCTTGCCAGTATTGATCATCGGCGGCTTCACCTCGATTGGCGGGGCGATTGTCGGCGGGTTGATCGTCGGTGCGGCGGAGAACCTCGCCGAGGTGTACATCGGCCCGCTGATCGGCGGTGGCATTACCCCGTGGTTCGCTTACGTCCTGGCTTTGGCCTTCCTGTACATCCGTCCCGCCGGCCTGTTCGGCGAGCGCGCCATCGAGCGAGTCTGAACCCATGTCGATTTCCCTTACCCGTGAAACCGCGCCGGCGGTGTTGATCCAGCGTCGTGTGCCGATTGGTTTGATTGCGCTGTTGTTGATCGCCTTCGTGGTCGTGCCGCTGACCGGCAACGACTATTGGCTGAACGCGATTCTGATCCCGTTCCTGGTGCTGTCCCTGGCCGGGCTTGGCCTCAATCTGCTCACCGGCTACACCGGCCAGACCTCGGTCGGCGCGGCCGGTTTCATGGCGGTCGGCGCCTTTGCCACCTACGGTTTTCTACTGCGTTTGCCAGAGCTGGGCTTGCCGGTGGCGCTGCTCGGCGGCGGGCTGATCAGCGCGGTGGTGGGGTTTGTCTTTGGCCTGCCGAGTTCGCGGATCAAGGGCTTTTACCTGATGGTTACCACCTTGGCCGCGCAGTTTTTCCTGGAGTGGCTGTTCGTCAAGTTCCCCTGGTTCTACAACTACGGTTCGTCCGGAACCATTTCCGCGCCGAAACTGGCCCTGTTCGGCCATGACCTCAACACTCCATTGGGCCGCTATCTGCTGACCCTGACCACAGTGCTGCTATTGACCTGGGTCGCGGTGAACCTGGTGAAAAGCCAGATCGGCCGCAACTGGATGGCGATCCGTGACATGGACACCGCCGCGGCAGTCATCGGCATTCCGGTGGTGCGCTACAAGCACCTGGCGTTCGCCGTCAGCTCGTTTTACCTCGGCATCGCCGGGGCGCTGTGGGCCTTTGCTTATCTGGGCACGGCCAGCGCCAGCAGCTTCGATATCAACCGGTCATTCCAGATCCTGTTCATCATCATTATCGGTGGCATGGGCAGCATCGCCGGCAACTTCGTCGGCGCGGCGTTTATCAGCTTGCTGCCGATCCTGCTCAGCCATGCCGGGCAAGCCTTGTTCGGTGGTTCGGTGGACGCCGGCCAGTTGCAGAACCTGCAAAAAATCATCTTCGGCGTACTGATCATCCTGTTTCTGATCAAGGAACCGGAAGGCCTGATTCGCCTCTTGAGCAACCTTCGTGAACGGCTGAGTCACTGGCCGCTGCGCTTCTGAATCCCCAACCTGGTAGAGAGACAACATGCGTGCATCCTTGAAACGTTCGTTGGCCGGCGCCGCTCTGACGCTGGCGGTATTCGGCAGTGCGGTGCCGATGGTTCAGGCCTCGCCAGACCAGCAGTTCTTCCCGTTGGCCACTTACCGGGTCGGCGCTTACGCCTCCAGCGGTGTGCAAGTGTGGGCCGGCATGCTCGATTACCTGAACTACATCAACGATGTGGAAGGCGGGATCAACGGCGTCAAACTGGTCTGGCAGGAATGCGAAACCGAGTGGACGGCGGAGAAGGGCATCGAGTGCTATGAGCGCTTCAAGAAAGGCCTGGATGGCGCCCCGGTGGCGATCTATTCACCCAACGGCGCGCCGGCGGCGTATGCGCTGAGCGAGCGGGCGGAAGTCGACCAAATCCCGCTGATCACCCTCGGCTACGGTCGCACCGAAGCCACCGACGGCACGGTGTTCCCTTACAACTTTCCGGTGATGCTGACCTTCTACAGCGAGGCCTCGAGCCTGATCAACTACATCGCCCAGCGCGAGGGCGGGTTCGACAAACTCAAGGGCAAGAAAATCGCCACGGTTTATCACGACTCGGCTTACGGTCGGGAAACCCTTGGCCCGTTGAAATTGCTGGCTGAAAAATACGGCTTCGAAAACATCCAGATCCCGGTAGCCGATCCCGGCAACGAGCAATCGTCGCAATGGCGGCAAGTGCGCCAGGTCAACCCGGACTGGGTGTTCCTGCGCACCTGGGGCGTGTCGACGCCGGTGGCGGTCAAGACGGCGGCGCGTTTCGGCTTCCCGGTGGACCACATCGTCGGCGACATCTGGGCCAGTTCCAGCGAAGACGTGTTGCCCGCGGGCGCCGCCGCCAAAGGGTATCTGGCGCTGACGCCATACCCGGCCGGCGCCGAATTCGAGATCCATAAACGCCTCAAGCAAGCCATCCTCGACAAAGGCAAAAGCGACCTCAAGGACCTGAAGAATTTCGGCAGCGTCTATTACAACTCCGGGCTGGTGAACGCGGCAGTGATGGTGGAAGCGATCCGTACCGCCCAAGGCAAATTCGGCAAGCGGCCGCTTAACGGCGAAGAAGGGCGCTGGGGCCTGGAGCACCTGAACATCGACGACGCGCGGCTCAAGGACATGGGCTACTTCGGCCTGATGCAGAACCTCAAGCTGTCTTGCAAGGATCATGAGGGTGGCGGATCGGCGCGGGTTCAACAGTGGGACGGCGCCAACTGGACGCTGATCAGCGACTGGATCCCCGCCGACCGCGCCTTGCTGCGGCCATTGATCGATGAAAAATCCGCCGCGTTCGCCAAGGAAAAAGGCCTGACGCCACGCACCTGCACCGGGGATGAATAACGTATGAGCCAAGCCGCCAGCGACATTGCCGTCAATGACCTGTTGCAAGTCAAAGACATTGAGGTGATCTACGACGGGGCGATCCTCGCCGTGGCCGGGGTGTCGCTGACGGTGCCCAAGGGCGGCATCGTCGCGTTGCTCGGGGCCAATGGTGCGGGCAAAAGCACCACGCTCAAGGCGATTTCCGGGTTGGTGCGGGCCGAGCGCGCGGAAGTCAGTCGAGGGACGATCGAGTTTCTCGGGCGCGATACCGCAGGGGTTAATCCGAGCGTTCGCGTGCGCCAGGGCATGGTGCATGTACTGGAAGGCCGGCACGTATTCCCACAACTGACGGTGGAGGACAACCTGCGCAGCGGCGGCTTCGTTCGCGGTCTGAGCCGCAAGGACCTGGCGGCGGATCTGGAGCGTATCTACGCCTGGTTTCCACGCCTCAAAACCAAGCGCAAGACCCAGGCCGGGCTGACCTCCGGTGGTGAACAACAAATGGTCGCCATCGGCCGGGCGTTGATGACACGTCCTACTTTGGTATTGCTCGACGAACCTTCCATGGGTTTGGCGCCTATTATCGTCCAGGAGATTTTCGAAATCGTGGCGCAACTCAATCGAGACGAGCAGGTGAGCTTCCTGATTGCCGAGCAAAATATTAACGTGGCACTCAAGTACGCCTCAAAGGCCTACGTCCTCGACACTGGTCGCGTGGTGCTGTCCGGCACCGCCGATGAGTTACTGGCACGGGGCGATCTGCACGACTTCTATTTAGGTAAACACTGATCAATGAGAATGCCATGACTGACACCCCAAGCGGACAGGCGACCGACGCCATCCGCCACGCGGACATCCTGATCATCGGCGGCGGCCTCAGCGGCGCAATGCTGGCGGCGCAGTTGCTGCGCTTGCCGGGCAAGCGTCAGGTGCTGGTGATCGAACCCCGCGCCGAACTCGGCCGGGGTGAAGCGTACAGCGCGGTGGAGTTGGGCCATACGCTCAACGGCAACGCGGCGCGGATGAGCGTCGATCCTGACAACGCTGATGATTTGACCCAATGGCTGACCGAGTACATCGCGGCGGGTGGTTGGCCGGAGTCGGATCAGCAGCATGTGCCGATCAGCGAGCTGTTTGCGCCGCGCGGGCTGTTTGGCGTTTATGTGCAGCAGCGTTTGGCCGAGGCGCAGGCGGTGGGCGCATTGAATGGTTCGAGTGTCGAGCATGTACGGGCCGAGGTGGTCGACCTGCAAACCCGGGACAACGCTGTATTGCTGACCTTGAGTAACGGCCAACGTTTGCAGGGCGCCTATGCGGTGCTGGCCACTGGTATGTTCCCCGCCGCACGCACGCCGCAAACCGAGTCCAGCGGCTTGAACGCAGCGGCGCTCGATCCATGGGATGTGACCGCCATGCGTCAGCTCGACCCACAGTCGACGGTGCTGATCATTGGCTCGGGCCTGACCATGGTCGATGCCGTGGTGTCGCTGGAACAGGCGGGGCATCGCGGGCCGATCGTAGTGTTTTCCCGTCATGGTCTGCTGCCACATGTACGGCGACAGCCTCCGGCCTGGGCGGACTTTTTGGCCGAGGATTACAGCATTCGCACACCGCGTCAGTTGATGCGCGAACTGCGCCGGCATTGCCGCGACGCCATCGCCCAGGGCATTGACTGGCAAGCGCCACTCGACACCGTGCGGGCGCACATCGGGCGGCTGTGGAGTCAGGCGACGGATGTGCAGCGTCGGCAGTTTGTGCGGCATGTGCGGCCGTGGTGGGAAAGCCATCACCATCGCTCGCCGCCGTTGAGTGCCGAGTTGGTGGAACGGTTGCACGGGGAGGGACGGTTGCGGATTCAGGCTGCATCGTTCAAAGGGTTGGAGCCTTCGTTGAACGGGGAGGTCAGCATTCGCATTCGTCGTCGGGGCGAGGCACAGACTTGCGTGGTGCACGGCGCGGCGCTGATCAACTCCAGTGGCATCGAATACGACTGGCGGCGAGTGGCGCGGCCATTGCCGCAGCAGCTATTGGCGCGCGGGCTGGTGCGGCCGGGGCCATTGGCGTTGGGCATTGCGGCGGCGGATGACGGCGCGGTGCTAAGCGCCGATGGGCAGGCCGCCAGCCGTTTGTTCGCCATGGGCCCACCGTTGCGCGGAATGTGGTGGGAGAGCACGGCGGTGACTGATGTGGCGAGTCAGGCCAAGTCTCTTGCGGCGCGATTGGCGGGTTGACAGATAGTTGGAGGGTGTTTTTTCGGGCCTCTTCGCGAGCAAGCCCGCTCCCACATTTGATCTCAGGCGTACACAGATAGTGTGTTCACCGAAGATCCCCTGTGGGAGCGGGCTTGCTCGCGAAGAGGCCGGCCCATCCACCACAAGACCCACAGTCAGACCACTAAACAAGCACTGTTTAAACGACACTTCCAGATACTCACTCAGGCTACACAGCCTTGCGCCGTTGCCTACGACTACGCCAGAATCCGCCGGCTTGTGCGCCTTGAGGCCGGGCTCTATCGTTTGCCTGTCGCTGAAAAACAGCGATCGGGTTTGGTAGCCCGGTTTGACTTGCGTGCATAGCGCACCTGATGCAGAGCCTTTTCGGCTTGCGTTTATGGTGGCCATGCGCAGGGCGCCTTCGGGCGCGCCGGTTCTCCAAGTCACCGGTCTACCAACCTTCGTATGGCCACCACCCCTTCGTTTGGTAGCGAGAGTGATGGCTCCTCTTTTCTGATTTGGAGTTTCATCTATGTTCAAACCAACACCTAACCCGCCGGAAACCGATCCAACATCCCCCTACGAATCCCTCGATTCCAAAAAGCTCAACGAAGCCGCCGACCGCGCCCTCGACCATTACCTCAAGCCGCCCATCCCCAAAGACAACAAGCGCAAACCCAGCACCATTTACCATGTCGGCGCCGAGGTCGATAACGAGACCCTACTGGTCAACGCCTGCGAATCCCTGGCGTCAGCGAGCATGATGCTCAGTGAGTTCGCCGGATTGATGGACATGCCACATCGCAACATGATGTTGGGGATTCAATCGGTGGTCATGCTTGGTGAGTTGGCCGTCAACCGGGTGCTGGATAACCTCGATCCACCTGCCTGACACTGGATCTGAAGTGACTGGGCATCTGTGGCGAGGGAGCTTGCTCCCGCTCGGCTGCGCAGCAGTCGCAAAACGGCATATGCGGTGTGCCAGAAAAAATGCGGTTGCAGAATTTGGGGTCGCTTCGCAACCCAGCGGGAGCAAGCTCCCTCGCCACAATGGACTCCACTGACACAGTCCCCAAAAACAAGAAACCCCGCTTCACGCGGGGCTTCTTGTCAAAGTGTGGGAGCGGGCTTGCTCGCGAAAGCTGCTTAACATTCAACAGAGATGTCGACTGTTACGCCGCCTTCGCGAGCAAGCCCGCTCCCACAGGGGGGATGTTAAAGCTCACATCAATATTGTTACGCCACCACTCGATAACACGGCACATACTCCGCGCCACCCGGCAGTTTCATCCGGTGCTGGGCGACGAAGGCTTTGAGCAGTTTGTCCAGCGGCTGCATGACGGCGGCATCGCCACGGATCTGGTATGGCCCGTGTTCTTCGATCAGGCGGATGCCCTTGTCCTTGACGTTGCCGGCGACGATGCCGGAGAACGCGCGGCGCAGGTTGGCGGCCAGTTCGTGGGATGGCAGGTTGCGGCTCAGTTGCAGGTTGGCCATGTTGGCGTGGGTCGGGTCGAACGGGCGCTGGAAGCCTTCGTCGATTTTCAGCAGCCAGTTGAAATGGAACGCGTCGTTGCGTTCGCGACGGAATTGTTTGACCTCTTTGAGGCCCTGAGTCATCTGTCGCGCCACTTCAACCGGGTCGTCGATGATGATCTCGTAGTGCTGCTGCGCGGCTTCGCCGAGGGTGGCACCGACGAAGGCGTGCAACTGCTCCAGGTACGGTGCGGCGCTTTTCGGCCCGGTGAGGACCACGGGGAAGGGCAGGCTTTCGTTGTCCGGGTGCATCAGGATGCCGAGCAGGTACAGGAATTCTTCGGCCGTGCCCGCGCCGCCCGGGAAAATGATGATGCCGTGGCCGACGCGGACGAACGCTTCCAGGCGTTTCTCGATGTCCGGCAGGATCACCAGTTCGTTGACGATCGGGTTCGGTGCTTCGGCGGCGATGATCCCGGGTTCGGTCAAGCCGAGGTAGCGGCCACCGTGGATGCGCTGTTTGGCGTGGGCGATGGTCGCACCCTTCATCGGGCCTTTCATCACGCCTGGGCCGCAACCGGTGCAGATGTCCAGGCTGCGCAGGCCGAGTTCGTGGCCGACTTTCTTGGTGTATTTGTATTCTTCGGTGTTGATCGAGTGGCCGCCCCAGCACACCACGATTTTCGGTTCGACGCCGGGGCGCAGGGTGCGGGCGTTGCGCAGCAAGTGGAAGACGTAGTCGCTGATGCCCTGGGAGGTGCTCAGGTCGATGCTCAAGGCGTCGAGTTCGTTTTCGGTGTAGACGATGTCGCGCAGGGCGCTGAAGAGCATTTCCCGGGTGCTGGCGATCATTTCGCCATCGACGAAAGCGTCGGCCGGGGCGTTCAGCAGTTCCAGGCGTACGCCACGGTCTTGCTGGTGAATGCGGATTTCGAAGTCTTTGTAGGCTTCCAGGATGGTCTTGGCGTTATCGACGTGGGCGCCGGTATTGAGGATGGCCAGGGCGCACTGGCGGAAAAGGGTGTAGGTGAGGCCGGTTCCGGCTTCGCTCAGTTGCTGTACTTCACGTTGGGACAGTGTTTCCAGGCTGCCTTTAGGGCTGACCGAGGCGTTGATTACATGTCGTTGGGTCATTCAATGATCCTTAAAACGATGTCACCCGCCGGCAGGCGCATGGCATCCGAATAGTGTGTATCCATGGAGAAGATGGCACGAACTGCGCTGTATCGCCATGTTCCCCGTTTGACGATGGAAAGATGAAAAGGAGCCCCAGCATAGCTAAATCCTTCGGGGAGGCGATAATGCCCCGCAGTCTTTTTGCCACAGAGCCTTTCCCATTGATGCAAGGAACCCCGTCGCGATGTTCGAAATCCAGCCAATGAATGCCGAAACCTATCGACGCCAGACGCGACGCAGCACGGTGATCATCGCCCTGATATTCCTGGCGCTGGCGATGGTGCTGTCCACGGCGGCGGTGGCGCTGTTCGGTGAGCCCGGCGGCGACAATCTGCGTTTTAACGTGGGCGGCGTGTTTGCTGCATTGTTGCTGATGGCGGCGCTGATGCGCGGCAAGTTCTGGACCCAGGAATGGATGGCGCCAGCGGTCTACGGTTGGCAGCTCAAACGCAGCCTGATGAGCATCACCAACGTCATGCACCAAGTGACGGCGGCAGTGGAGAAGGGCGATCCGAGCGCCATGAAGCTGCTGCGTTTTTATCATCTGGGACTGAGCCAGATGCACCAGTTGGACGGCAATTCCAGCGACCATAGCCAGCTGGCCCGTGAGATGGATCAGCACAAGGCGCGGATGGAAGCGCTGGGCATCGAGACCGAACAGACGCAATTGAATCCGGCCTGGCTTGAGGCGGTGAAGCAGACGCGGATGTAGCCTTACGATCGTTGACGATGAGCATTTTCGTGCAAATCACCTATCGTATTCGTTGATGAGTCATAGTGGTCCGAGCGCCAGCCACGGCCGGCTGGCGCTAAAAGGGCGAACGGGAAAATTCGCCATGTCATAAGGGATTAAGGGAGCGTCATGGGGCATCCGTCCGTCAAAGATCGTATTGAAGGCACCCGGCTCGCCACGCCTTGGGTGCCTGGGCAGGTTGAGTCGAAACTCAAGGTTCGATACGCAGTCTTCCTGCTCGTTGCGGTGTGCCTGTCCATGACGGCCATTGCGATCGGGGAAGGCTGGAACGCGCGTCAGTATCATTTGCGCGACAGTGAAGTGGCGATGTCCAACCTGGCGCAAACCCTGGCCTCGCAGGCGCAGGCCTCGATCAAGCAGGCCGACACGCTGCTGTTTGCCGTGGTGGACCGTCTCGAAAACGACGGCATGGAACCGGCGAAAATTCCCAGACTGCAACGTTTGCTCCAGGCCCAGCGCGGTGAACTGGCGCAGATCCATGGGCTGTTCGTTTTCGACGAAGAAGGACGCTGGCTCGCCGACTCCAATAACGCTGTGCGGGCCAATACCAATAACTCCGATCGTGAATATTTCATCTACCACCGTGATCACCCCGAGCGCGGCCCTCATATCGGTCCATCGATAAGAAGTCGTTCGACCGGTGAGTGGGTCATGACCGTGTCACGAAGGATCAATCACGCCGATGGGCGGTTTGCCGGTGTGGTGGCGGCTTCGATCTATCTCAACCATTTTCTGGACCTGTACAACAGCATCGACATGGGCAGTAACGGGGTGGTCAATCTGATCACCGACGACGCCCGCATCGTCGTTCGCCGCCCGTTCAACGAAGCCGAAATCGGTACCAGCGTGGCGCAGGGGCCGCTGTTTACCCAATTGTTGCCCAAGGGCGACTCGGGTACGGCGATCGTCAAATCCTACGTGGATGGGGTGGAGCGGGTGGTGGGATTTCGACGGGTAGAAGGTTATCCGCTTGTGGTATTTGTCGCGCTCGAAAAGGAAGAAGTCCTGGCCAGTTGGCGGCAGGAGTCGATACTCAGTGCGGGCATCGTGTCATTACTGCTGGGGTTTCTGGGCGTTCTCGGCTATCGCCTGATCCGCATCATGAAGCAGCAGAATCATATTCAGAACGAATTGCTGGAGGCTCAGGAAAAACTCATTGAGGTCAACCACAGCCTTAAATTGCTGGCTCTGGAGGATGCACTGACCGGGCTCTCCAACCGGCGGCAATTCGATTTGTTCATCCTGGCGGAAATGGGCCGCGCCAGACGTACCCACACCAGCCTTGCGTTGTTGATGATCGATGTCGATCACTTCAAGAGTTTCAATGATCACTATGGGCATCTGGCGGGCGATGAGTGTTTGCGCAAGATCAGCACCATCATCACCGACAACATCCAGCGCCCCGGCGATCTTGCTGCCCGCTTCGGTGGCGAGGAGTTTACGGTGGTGCTGCCCGGCACCGATTATGTGGGGGCGTTTCTGGTGGCGGAAAAGATCCGTCGCGCGGTTCAGCAAACGGACATCAAGCATAGCGGCAGCCCCGAAGGCCTGGTCACGGTCAGTATTGGGGTTTGTGCCTACAACCAGACGGCGCAGAGCCAGCCCGAAGACTTGATCGGCGCAGCAGACAAGGCGCTGTATGTGGCCAAGGCTAGTGGCCGGAACATGAGCGTCATTGCCAACTGAACTCAGCCAGACCGGTTACTGCCCTGAACGAGTCGGGTGCCGCAATCTCCATAAGCGGATCAGCCGCAGGTAGATCAGCACGTTGATCGCCAGCACCACGCTGCCCAGCCCCAGCTGAATCGTGGGTGTCAGCCCGGCCGGATAAATAATCGGCCACACGTAATGTTCGATAAAACCGCCGCCGTAGCCGGTTTGGCCGGCCGCATGGCGCATGAGGTTTTCCCAATCGGTCAGTGGGCACGTCAGGTGGAAAACTTCCACGATCACGCCCCACGCGGCGGCGGGCAGGTGCCACCAGGCCAGGTGGTGCCATTTGAGCACCAGCAGCCCGCCGAACAGCACGAACAGAATGAACAGCAAGTGAGACAGCACCAGCCCGTCGGCGGCGATTCGGTAAAGCATGTCGATTCCCTGAGGCGTTATGTGAATCGCTCCATGGTACTCGGGCTGGGTGCGTGTGCTCTATCGATTGCTGTTTTCAAGCACTGCCAATACTTCTTTCAAGCGCACCGCCGTGGCTTCGCTGCTGCATTGCATCGGCGCGCGCAGCTCGTCGTGGATCAACCCCTCAAGGGCCAGGGCGGTTTTCACCGGGGCAGGATTGGGCTCGATGAACAGGCTATGAATCATTGGCAGCAACTGGAAGAAGGTCGTTCGGCCGGCCGCTAACTGGTTGTCGCGGATTTGTTGATACAGCGTCACGAACAGCTCGGGATGAACATGGGCCGAGGCGGCAATCGCGCCTTTGGCTCCCAGACACAAAGCGCCGAAGATTTGGTTGTCTTCACCGCACAGCACGTCGACTTTGCCGCTGGCGAGCAGCGCAAGAGTGGTGGCGGGATTGCCGCCGCAGTCCTTGATCGCGACGATCCGCTCATGGGCGACGATCCGGAGCAAGGTTGCCTGCTCGAAGGCTATGCCGGTGCGATAGGGAATGTCGTAGAGAATGACCGGGATGCTGGACGCATCGGCGACGGTCTTGAAAAAGGCTTCAAGGCCGGCCTGGGACGGGCGGATGTAGTACGGCGGCGGAACCAGCAAACCCGCCAGAGAACGGTTCAGGATTTCGCTTTGAAATGTCAGCAATTCGGCAAGGTTGTTGCCGGCCAGGCCCATGACCACACGTTCTGGCGGAACCAGTTCCAGCACCGCATCGAGCACCGCCAGCTGCTCATGTTTGCCCAGCGCCGCGGCTTCCCCGGTGGTGCCGCAGACCACAATGCCATCGACGCCTTTTTCCAGCAGGTGACTGACCAGCCGCCGCAACCCGTCGAAGTCGATCGCGCCATGGTGAAACGGCGTAACGATGGGAACCCAGATACCTTGAAACGATGACATGCACTTTCTCCTGAAGGTTGACCGATTTCGTCACCGTCAGAAGCGTAGAAGGAAGTCAGCAAGAAGGAGGGAGTTTCCGCCGCGCTCAATGTCCTGTCAGCTCATCTGACGGGACAGCGCGCCCCGGTCACATGAGCGACTGTTTCTTGGATTTAAGGGCGTGCGCAACGCAACCTTGCGCCTTGGCATTCAAGCCAATGACGACAGTGTTGAGGTTGAAGGTTGCGGACATGGTTGCTTACACCCTGAATGAGGTGCTCAGTTTTAAAAGTCGGCGCGATGTTTGTCAATCTCGAAAATCAGCACCGGTCGCGTGCAAGTGCGCAAGATTGTTCAAGCCATCCGCCACGACTGCTGGCACAGTCTGAGGTCTTTCCCTGGTTGTAGAGCGTTATGTCCAACTCACTCATGCCGCGCAGTGCATTCCTTCGCGGTGCCGCGGCCATCATGCCGTTGTCCCTGGCGACCGCGCCTTGGGGGCTGCTGGCCGGTTCCATGGCCATCGAGGCCAATCTCACACCGCTGCAAGGCCAGGGGCTGTCGAGCATCGTGTTTGCCGGCGCGGCTCAATTGGTCGCCATCGGCATGCTCAAGGGCGGCGCCGGGGTCTTTTCGATTCTGCTGACCACGTTGTTGCTGACTTCCCAGCATTTGCTTTACGGGATGAGCATGCGTTCGGTGATTTCCCCGTTGCCGGGCCGCTGGCGTGTGGGGCTGGGCTTTTTGCTCACCGACGAGTTATTCGCCCTGACCAGTCAGCATGACAAACAGCAGTTCAATCGCTGGTATGCCTTGGGCGTGGGCCTGACGTTTTACATCGCCTGGAATCTCTTCACTCTGGCGGGCATTGTGCTGGGCAGCAGCATTCCGGGTCTTGAACACCTGGGGCTGGACTTCTCTATCGCGGCGACCTTTATCGCCTTGATCACACCCGTGGTGCGCAACGTTCCGACGGTGGTCTGCGTGGCGGTCTCACTGTTCTGTTCGGTGCTGTTCAGCTATTGGCAATGGGGCTCGGCCTTGGTGCTGTCGGGGTTGGCGGGCATGACCGCAGGCTTTATCTGCAACAAACTCTATGTGGGGCGCACATGATGGTCTGGGCTGTAATTATCGGGATGGGCCTGCTGGTGTTCCTGAACCGCTACGTATTTCTTGAGCCTCGACTGCCGGTGCGCTTGAGCAGCAATGCCCGGCAATTCCTCGGTTTCGCGGTCCCGGGCATGCTTACAGCAATCTGCGGACCGATCGTGTTCATGCCCGACAAGCAGCTGAACCTGCAGTGGGACAACCCCTATCTGATCAGTTCGCTGGTGGCCGTGGGTCTGGTGCTTTACACCCGCAACACCTTGCTCAGCATGTTGTTGAGCATGGGGTTCTTCTTTTTGCTGCGATGGTGGCTCTGAGTCGTCTTATCCGAAACTGTTCTACGCTTAAAAAAGATGACTGATCTTTTGAGGAAGGGAGGTGGACATGGCCACTGAACCAACGCGTCCGGACCCGGATGAGGACACCGATGAACCGACGGAGGAGGAACTCGAGCGCCAGAGACGTTCGAGGCCGGACTGGAAGCATCCTGACGACGGTAAAGAACTGTCGGACCGCGACCAGGAGCGCCCGTTGAAACCCTGACAGATCTGCACATGCCAAAGCCCCGCCATAGATAGTGGGGCTTTTTAATTTCCGATGCCTGAAATGCAATCACCTGTGGGAGCGGGCTTGCTCGCGAATACGGTGTGTCATTCAGCATTGATTTTGACTGTCACACCGCTTTCGCGAGCAAGCCCGCTCCCACAGGGAAGAGGAGGCAATCCCCCCGCCGCGCTCATCGGGATGTACCGGGAAATGCAGTTTGTTGAGCCACTGTTGCTGGGTAAGCACTCACTGTTCCCGGTCATGAGCTTATGCATAAATAGAATTTAAAATTGCACCTGTAAGAGCGTTATGGTCTATAAAAATAACCCTCCAGGAGCCCCGGATGAACCTGTCCCGATACCTGCGCGGTCTGTTGACCAGCGCCCTGTTTGCCGCGCCTTTGACCTACGCTGCCGATCCTGTGGTGTTGCACATCGGCGATCAGAATTACTACAACATTCGCGCCTCGGTGGAAGCGTCGGTGTGTTGGAAGGGGCGCCCTATACCGTCGACTGGAAGCACTTTCAGGCCGCTGCGCCGCTGGCCGAAGCGCTGAACACCGGCGCATTGGACCTGGGTTTTCTCGGTGATTCAGGTTTTCTGTTTCTGGCCGCCAAACAGGCGCCAGTGAAGCTGATCGGTGTGTCGCGGCAGAACCCGGACACCATCGCCTTGCTGGTGCCCAAGGACTCGCCGGTCAAAACCATCGCCGACCTCAAGGGCAAGAAAGTCGCTTACTGGCCCGGCGCCTGGAGCCAGCAGTTGACCCTGCGCGCCTTGGAACAAGCCGATTTGCCGGATAACTACGTCGACTTCATCAAACTGATGCCGATTGACGCCGCCGCCGCGTTACCCCAAGGCAGCATCGATGCGTTTCCGGTCTGGGAACCCTACATTTCCCAGCAGATTCTGTTCTCCGGCGCCCGGCCGATTCTCACCGCCAAAAACCTGATGCCCGGCCTGAGCGCCATCGCCGCTTCGACGCCTTCGATCGACAGCAAGCGCGAAGCCATTGCCGACTTCCTGGGGCGCCTGAAAAAGGCCCGGGCCTGGGTCGACACCCACTCCGACGAGTACGCCGATCTCTGGGCGAAAAAGGCCAACCTTGATCAGAACGTGTCACGTCATTGGTTGCGCCAGGCGCACATGACCGTTGGCCCGGTGGATCAACAAGCCGCGGCGGATCTGCAAAGCACTGCGGACTTCCTGTTCAAGGTCAAGGCATTGCCGGCCGCCTTGGCGACGGCACCGATTATCGACAGCTCGTTCCAGCAGGCGCTGACGCAATAACCGAAAATCGAAGGCATAACGCGAGTCCGGGAGCGGGCGCTGGAACCAAACACTGTGTACCCTTATCCAACCTCGGCTTGCAGCGATCTGCAGGCCGGTCGAGGGATGAATGGGCGAGGGGTTTTTGCCATTAAACGTGATGACCGCAAGGTCTGGTCCAAGGCAAAACATGAAGCAGCTAGTCAAGGTTCTCTCCGCGTTCGCCATCGCAGTCGGCTTGTTTGGCTGCATCGCCGCGCCCATTGAAATGACGCCGCAGACGCAACAGGGTCTGCGCACGCAAGCGCCGATCCGCTTTCTGCTGACCTTCGACGACGGACCCAGCGCGTCCGGTTTTTACAACCCGACCGTCACCGTGCTCGACAGCCTCGCGCGCAATCCGCTGCAGCCCGACATTAAAGCCGTATTCTTCGTGCAGACCCGTGACTCACGCGCCGGCGGCAGTGAAGCGGGTCGACAGATCATGCGTCGCGAGCATGCCGAAGGTCACCTGCTGGGTTTCCACACCGCCACGCGCCGGCACACCAACCATCGTTCACTGGACCCGGAAGAACTGGAGCAGTCGCTCACTGATGGCGGCGCAGACATCGCCGCGATCACTAGCGCTGCGCCGACCCTGGTCCGTCCGCCGTTCTGGAACTACGACAAGCGCACCTTTGCGGCCTATCAACAGCATGGCATGCACGTATTGCTGACCGACCTGAGCGCCAATGACGGCAAGATCTGGGGCTTCAACGCCAGCCCCCGTCGGCGGGCCAATATGCTGCGGCAACTGTCCGAAGTCCGCGAGCGCATCGCCCTCGGCGAGTTGCCGACGGTGGACGGGGTGATTCCGGTAGTAGTGACCTTTCATGATCTCAATCGTTACACCGCCCGGCATACCCGGGAATACCTGCAAATTCTCCTCGACAGTGCCAGTGCCACAGGCCTGGTCACGGCGCAGAAAGCGTTTTACGACGACACGGCAGCACTGCAGCGGGCGGCCATGGCGCGTACTGTCCGTGACAGTTCTGAGGCGGTTGAGCTACCAGGGATCTGGAACTGGTTGTGGGACGGGGATGCTCACTGAGGGATGTCGGGACGATTAACTGTTCAAAGTGAGAAGTAGCTAACACTAATTGTTAGCGTTCGCTGGCGCGGGTTTATTGAAGTTGATCTACGCTGAGTGGATCCAATCGGAAAACCGTCCCGAGGGCGCTCGCCATGGTTCCAGTTCCCCAGCTTTGCAGCATTGTGGAGTCCGGTTTCAAACCGCTGTCCTGCGAATGCACCGTGAATCGCGATGAAACGTTGCGGATCAAGGTCTTCGATCGCACCACCGGGCGGATTGAGCTGTTGATCACCGGCGTGTCGCCAGACGAGTTGACCAGTGTCCGCGATATTTCCAACCTGATCGGCGAACTTCGCACGGAAATGCGCGCCGGGCGCCGAGCCTTCGCTGGTGTAATGGCCTAGGGGCTGTCGCGCGGCAGCAGTTCATCGATCATCTGCAAACAATGATTCAACCCCGGCGATACATCGCCCACGCGCCTGCTGAGGATGATCGGCGAGGTGGCGTTGTCTTCCAGCACCGGGGTGAAGCCAATGTCGTCGCGGTGCAGCAACTGCACTGAGGCTGGTACCAGCGTTACCCCGATTCCCGCCCCCACCAGACCGATTGCTGTTTGCAGCTCGTTGGTCCATTGCGCCACGTTGATGTGTACGCCATAGGATTCGAATAACGCGATCACATGATCGGCGTAACTGGGGCGCGGGTTGCCGGGGTAGAGCACGAAGGGTTCTTTTGCCAGTTCACGAAGGCTGATCGGCCCGGCCAGTAATGGATGGCCGGCGGGGAGGGCGGCGACCAGCCGGTCTTCAGTCAAAACAGTCTGGATGATCGCCGGGTCGTCGATGCGGATTCGCCCGAAACCAATGTCGATGCGCCCGGCCTTGAGCGCCTGCACCTGTTGCAACGTGGTCATTTCCGAGAGCCCCAACTCAAGCGCCAGCGGCTCACCGCTGCGCAGTCGGCGGATCAGTTCCGGCAGCACGCCATAGAGGGTCGATGGCGCAAAGCCGATGCCCAGCCAGGTCTTTTCACCCAAACCAATCCGTCGTGTGTTGTCGCAAACCTTGCCCAACTGTTCGAGCAGGGCGGTGGAATGTTCATGGAAAAACCGTCCGGCGTCGGTCAGCTTCAGCGGTCGGCCGCGCTCCAGCAGAAGCACCCCGAGTTCGTCTTCCAGCTGCTGAATCTGCCGGCTCAGCGGTGGTTGGGCGATGTGCAGCAGTTCGGCGGCTCGGGTGAAGTTGAGGGTTTGAGCCAACACCTGAAAATACCGCAGGTGACGCAGTTCCATGAGGCCTCCGGACGTTGATCTGTTGAATACCTTTAAGGTATCGAGCCAGACCAATTCTATATTGGCCTCCCGGAAAAAGCCGTACGAGAATCCGTTCCAGAACTTTAAGAACCTGACGGGTATCGACATGCGTGCAACTGCCATTGAATCGATCGAGACGATCATCGTCGATCTGCCGACCATTCGCCCGCACAAGCTGGCGATGCACACCATGCAGAACCAGACCCTGGTGATCATTCGTGTGCGCTGTGCCGACGGCATTGAAGGTGTCGGTGAGTCGACCACCATTGGCGGTCTGGCCTATGGCAACGAAAGCCCGGACAGCATCAAGACCAACATCGATAAACACTTCACGCCATTGCTGCTTGGCCAGGACAGCGGCAATGTGAATGCCGCGATGTTGCGCCTGGAGCGCAGCATTCGTGGCAACACCTTCGCCAAATCGGGTATCGAAAGCGCCTTGCTCGACGCCCAGGGCAAGCGCCTGGGCCTGCCGGTCAGCGAACTGCTGGGCGGCCGCGTTCGCGATGCGCTGCCGGTGGCCTGGACCCTGGCCAGCGGCGACACCGCCAAGGACATCGCCGAAGCAGAACAAATGCTCGACCTTCGCCGGCATCGGATCTTCAAGCTGAAAATCGGCGCAGGGGAGGTCAACCGCGACCTGGCCCACGTCATTGCGATCAAAAAGGCGCTGGGCGATCGCGCCAGCGTGCGGGTCGATGTCAATCAGGCCTGGGATGAAGCGGTCGCGTTGCGCGCCTGCCGGATTCTCGGCAGCAACGGCATCGACCTGATCGAACAACCGATCTCGCGCAATAACCGCGCCGGCATGGTGCGCCTGAATACCGTGAGCCCGGCGCCGATCATGGCCGATGAATCCATCGAATGCGTAGAGGATGCCTTCAACCTGGCCCGCGAGGGTGCTGCTTCTGTGTTCGCCCTGAAAATCGCCAAGAACGGCGGCCCGCGCGCCGTGCTGCGAACCGCCGCGATTGCCGAGGCGGCCGGTATCGGCCTTTACGGCGGCACCATGCTCGAAGGCGGTATCGGCACGCTGGCCTCGGCCCATGCCTTTGTCACGCTGAACACACTGGGCTGGGACACGGAGCTGTTCGGCCCGCTGCTGCTCACCGAAGACATCCTCAGTGAGCCGTTGGTCTACCGCGATTTCCAACTGCACGTCCCGCAAACACCGGGGCTGGGCCTGAGCCTGGATGAGGAACGCCTGGCGTTTTTCCGTAGGGACAAGACATCCATTGCCGTTCATCAAGCCTGAGGAGGGCATCATGCTGTTTCACGTAAAAATGACGGTGAATTTACCGGTCGACATGAACCCGGAACGCGCCGCTCAGCTCAAGGCCGACGAAAAAGCCCTGGCCCAGCGCCTGCAAGAGCAAGGCAAGTGGCGTCATCTGTGGCGCATCGCCGGGCTCTATGCCAATTACAGCGTGTTCGATGTCGACAGCGTTCAGGAACTGCACGACTTGCTGATGCAATTGCCGCTGTACCCGTACATGGCCATCGAGGTCAACGCGCTGTGCCGGCATCCTTCTTCCATTCGCGAGGATGACCGCTGAACCCAGCCTGTTCAGTTCGCTACGCTAATAATTACAAGATGAGGAACCCACCAAAATGAACGTCAAGATTTCCCACACTGCCAGTGCCCAGAAGTTTCTCGAAGACGCCAGCGGTCTGCATAACGAAGCCGGCGATCCGCGGGTCAAAGCGCTGGTTTACCGGATCCTGCGCGATTCGGTGAACATCATCGAAGACCTGGCCGTGACCCCGGAAGAGTTCTGGAAAGCCGTCAACTACCTCAACGTGCTGGGTGCGCGTCAAGAGGCCGGGTTGGTGGTGGCCGGGCTCGGTCTGGAGCATTACCTCGACCTGCTGATGGATGCCGAAGATGAGCAGGCCGGCAAGGCCGGCGGCACACCGCGGACCATCGAAGGGCCGCTGTATGTGGCGGGGGCGCCACTATCGGAAGGCGAAGCGCGGCTGGATGACGGCGTCGATCCGGGTGTGGTGCTGTTCATGCAGGGCCAGGTCAAGAATACCGCCGGCGAACCGTTGGCCGGCGCGGTGGTGGATGTCTGGCACGCCAATACCGGCGGTACTTATTCGTACTTCGATACCACTCAATCGGAATTCAACCTGCGTCGTCGTATCGTCACCGATGCCGAGGGCCGGTACCGTTTTCGCAGCATCGTGCCGTCGGGCTACGGTTGCCCGCCGGACGGTCCGACCCAGCAATTGCTCGATCAACTGGGCCGTCATGGTCAGCGGCCGGCGCACATCCACTTCTTCATTTCGGCAGCGGATCATCGTCACCTGACCACCCAGATCAACCTCGATGGCGATCAGTACCTGCATGACGATTTCGCCTATGCCACCCGTGATGAGCTGATTGCCAAAATCACCTTCAGCGATGATCCGCAGCGTGCGGCGGCCCATGGCGTGAGCGGTCGTTTTGCCGAAATCGATTTTGACTTCACGCTGCAGTCGTCTGCCCAGCCTGAGGAGCAGCAACGCCACGAACGGGTTCGCGCGCTCGAGGACTGATCCCCTCGACCCGCCGAACCTTTGTGGGAGCGAGCCTGCTCGTGAAAGCGGAGTGTCAGTCAATGTTGATGTTGAAGCTGATGACCCTTTCGCGAGCAGGCCCGCTCCCACAGGTCGGTCAACTGACACATCGATGCGAGCACTGCTCTAGAATCGCCCGACGCACCCTATAACAACAATGAGAGCGAACCGATGATGCAAGCGCAATTGTTGAGTCATCGCAGCAGAGTCTTCGACCATGCCGACCCCTACGCGGTGTCGGGCTACGTCAATCAGCATGTCGGCAATCATTGCCTCCAGATGCCCAAGGCCGGCCGACCGCTGGCCAGCCTCGATCATCGCAAATTTGCCAGCCTCGACCTGTGCCGCATCAGTTACGGCGCCAGCGTGCGGGTCACGTCCGGTGCGCTGGACAGCATCTATCACTTGCAAGTATTGCTGCGTGGCAACTGCCTGTGGCGTGGGCATGGTCAGGAACACTACTTCGCGCCTGGCGAGTTACTGCTGATCAACCCCGATGATCCGGTGGATCTGACCTATTCGAGTGATTGCGAAAAATTCATCCTGAAAGTCCCCACGCGGATGCTGGAGTCGGTGTGCGAAGAGCAGCGCTGGCGGTATCCGGGGCAGGGCATACGGTTTCTGGAGAACCGTTATCAGCTCAATGAGCTGGAAGGTTTCGTCGGTCTGCTGGCGATGATTTGCCAGGAAGCCGAGGCCACCGAACAGATTCCCCGGGTGCAGGAGCACTATGCGCAAATCGTTGTCAGCAAGATGCTTGGCCTGATGAAGACCAACGTCATGCGCACTGATCCCGGCTCACCCTCGGCCACGTTCGAGGCGCTGGTCGATTACATCGCGTGCAACCTCAAGCAGGACATCGACAGCGAAGAACTGGCACGCCAGGCGCGAATGAGCCTGCGTTCGCTGTACGGGTTATTCGAACGCAACGCGGGGGACACGCCGAAAAACTACATTCGGCAGAAAAAGCTCGAACGCATCCACGCCAACCTGAGCGACCCGACCTGCAACGTGCGCAACGTCACGGAAGTGGCCATGGATTACGGCTTTCTGCACCTGGGCCGGTTCTCCGACAGCTACCGCAAACAGTTCGGCGAGTTGCCATCGGACACCCTCAAACGCCGCCATTGACCTCGCAAACGCCACCCACCGTTTGATCGTTCCCACACAGAGCGTGGGAAACGATCAGGCATCAGCACTAACGGATTGCAGTAAACGGATACAGGTCTGCACCCCGCGGATAGTGCGCCCCATCCCCTCGTCCTAGCATGGCCCTGCCTGAATAAAAACAATGGAGGCGGCGGCCATGACCCTGCGACCTGAATACCTTCACTCCCTGCTTGAAGAAGACCCTGAGCAGGGCATCTATCGCTGCAAGCGCGAGATGTTCACCGATCCGCGGCTGTTCGACCTTGAGATGGAACACATCTTTGAAGGCAACTGGCTGTACCTCGCACACGAAAGCCAGATCCCCAACAACAACGATTTCTACACCACCACCATGGGGCGTCAGTCGATCTTCATCGCGCGCAACAAGGACGGTGAACTGAACGCCTTTATCAACGCATGCAGCCACCGTGGAGCGATGCTCTGCCGGCACAAGACCGGCAACAAGAGTTCGTACACTTGCCCCTTCCACGGTTGGACCTTCAACAACTCCGGCAAGCTGCTCAAGGTCAAGGACCCGGCGGCGGCCGGCTACCCGGCGAGCTTCAATTGCGAAGGCTCCCACGACCTGACCAAAGTCGCGCGTTTCGAATCCTATCGCGGCTTCCTGTTCGGCAGCCTCAAGGCCGACGTGGTGCCGCTGGTTGAGCACCTGGGCGAGTCGGCGAAGATCATCGACATGATCGTCGATCAGTCCGCCGATGGCCTGGAAGTGCTGCGCGGTTCCTCCAGCTACATCTACGAAGGCAACTGGAAACTCACCGCCGAAAACGGTGCCGACGGTTATCACGTCAGCTCGGTGCACTGGAACTACGCGGCGACCCAGAACCAGCGCAAACAGCGCGAAGCCGGCGATTGCAATCCGACCATGAGCGCCGGCACTTGGGCCAAGCAGGGCGGTGGTTTCTATTCCTTCGACAAGGGCCACATGCTGCTCTGGACCCGTTGGTCCAACCCCGAGGACCGTCCGCTGTACGAGCGTCGCGACGAGTTGGCCCGGGACTTCGGCCAGGCGCGCGCCAACTGGATGATCGAGAACTCGCGCAACCTGTGCCTGTACCCGAACGTGTACCTGATGGACCAGTTCAGCTCGCAGATTCGCATCGCCCGGCCGATCTCGGTCAACCGCACCGAAATCACCATTTACTGCATCGCCCCCAAAGGCGAAAGCGACCACGCCCGTTCGAGCCGGATTCGTCAGTACGAGGATTTCTTCAACGTCAGCGGCATGGCGACCCCGGACGATCTGGAAGAGTTTCGCTCCTGCCAGACGGGTTACCAGGGCAGCGTCACCACCTGGAACGACATGTCCCGTGGCGCCGAACACTGGGTTGAAGGCGCCGATGACGCGGCCAAAGATATCGACCTGCATCCGCTGCTCAGCGGCGTGCGTACCGAAGACGAAGGCCTGTTCGTGCTGCAACACAAGTATTGGCAGCAAACGATGCTCAAGGCGTTGGCCGCTGAACAGTCCGGACTGATTGCAGTGGAGGCCGTGCAATGATCCTCACTTATGACAACCTGCGCGACTTTCTCTACCGCGAAGCACGCTACCTCGACGACAAACAATGGGACGACTGGCTGGAGTTGTACGCGCCGGACGCTACATTCTGGATGCCGTCCTGGGACGACAACGACGAGCTGACTGAAGACCCACAGCGGGAAATCTCGCTGATCTGGTACGGCAACCGCACAGGCCTGGAAGACCGCATCTTCCGCATCAAGACTGAGCGTTCCAGCGCCAGCGTGCCGGACACCCGCACCTCGCACAACCTCAGCAATATCGAGCTGATCGAACAGGCCGACGGGCTGTGCAAGGTGCGCTTCAACTGGCACACCCTGAGCTTTCGCTACAAGACCGTCGACAGTTATTTCGGCAGCAGTTTCTACACCCTCGATATACGCGGTGAAAACCCGCTGATCAAGGCCAAAAAAGTGATCCTGAAGAACGACTACGTTCGCCAGGTCATTGATGTTTACCACCTCTGAGGCGGCCGTCATGACTCATTCCATTGCGTTCAATTTTGAAGACGGCGTCACCCGATTCATCGACGCCAATGCGGGGGAAACCGTGGCCGACGCCGCGTATCGCCAGGGCATCAATATTCCACTGGACTGCCGCGACGGCGCTTGCGGAACCTGCAAGTGCTTCGCCGAGGCTGGCCGCTACGACTTGGGTGAGGACTACATCGAAGACGCCCTCAGCGCCGACGAAGCGCAACAGGGTTTTGTCCTGACCTGCCAGATGCGGGCGCAGAGCGATTGCGTGGTGCGGGTGCCGGTTTCATCGGATGTCTGCCGTACCCGTCAGGCCAGTTATGACGCGACCATCAGCGCCGTGCGTCAGTTGTCCGACAGCACCATCGCGTTGTCGATCAAGGGCGAAGCCCTGAGCAAACTGGCGTTCCTGCCGGGGCAGTATGTGAACCTCGGGGTTCCCGGCAGCGAGCAGACTCGCGCTTACTCGTTCAGCTCGTTGCAGCGTGACGGCGAAGTCAGCTTTCTGATTCGCAACGTGCCCGGCGGCTTGATGAGCAGTTTCCTGACCGGCATGGCCAAGGCCGGCGACAGCATGAGCCTGGCCGGACCGTTGGGCAGCTTCTATTTGCGCGACATTCGCCGGCCATTGTTGCTGCTGGCCGGTGGCACCGGTCTGGCGCCGTTCACCGCGATGCTGGAAAGAATCGCCGAACAGGGCAGCGAGCATCCGCTGCATTTGATCTACGGCGTGACCAACGATTTCGATTTGGTGGAACTTGATCGACTCGAAGCCTTCGCCGCGCGCATTCCGAACTTCAGCTTCAGCGCCTGCGTGGCCAATCCCGACAGTCGGCACCCGCTCA
Source organism: Pseudomonas farris (assembly GCF_019145235.1). GTDB lineage: Bacteria > Pseudomonadota > Gammaproteobacteria > Pseudomonadales > Pseudomonadaceae > Aquipseudomonas > Aquipseudomonas farris. Next base: position 112,299 of record NZ_JAHSTV010000015.1, read on the forward strand.
AGGGCTACGTGACCCAACACATCGAGCCACGGCATTTGAACGATGGCGACGTCGACGTCTACCTGTGCGGCCCGCCGCCGATGGTCGAAGCGGTCAGCCAGTTCATCCGCGAACAAGGCATTGCGCCGGTGAACTTCTACTACGAGAAATTTGCCGCCAGCGCGGCTTGAGTCGCGCTGTTGCGCGAGTGCGGCGCTACACCGATACCGTCCTCGGCAACGATTCAATGTGGGAGCGGGCTTGCTCGCGAAGAGGGCGGAGAATCCAACAGAGATGTCGACTGTGAAACCGCTTTCGCGAGCAAGCCCGCTCCCACAGGTCAATGTTTTATCTGGTATGCCCTAACTGAACGGCATCCGTCGTCACGAGGTACACATGAACAGATTCCACGAAAAAGTCGCGTTGATTACCGGTGCCGCCCAAGGCATCGGCCGGCGTGTGGCTGAACGCATGGCCGCCGAAGGTGCGCGACTGATCCTGGTCGACCGCTCCGATCTGGTGTTCGAACTCCAGAAGGAATTGGGGCAGAGCAGCCAGGTACTTGCCCTGACCGCCGACCTCGAGCAATACAGCGAATGCAGCCGTGTGATGCGCACCGCTGTGGAACGTTTTGATCGCCTCGATGTGCTGGTCAACAACGTTGGCGGCACGATCTGGGCCAAGCCTTTCGAGCACTATGAAGAGGCGCAGATCGAGGCCGAAGTCCGCCGTTCATTGTTCCCTACATTGTGGTGTTGCCATGCTGCGCTGCCGTTCATGCTCGAACAAGGCAGCGGTGCCATCGTCAACATTTCGTCCATTGCGACCCGCAGCATCAATCGCGTGCCGTACGGTGCGGCGAAGGGCGGGGTCAATGCGCTGACCGCTTGCCTGGCGTTCGAAACGGCCGGTCGTGGCGTGCGGGTCAACGCGACCGCCCCCGGTGGTACCGAGGCGCCGCCACGGCTGATCCCGCGCAACGCCGCGCAGCAAAGCGCTCAGGAAAAGCTCTGGTATCAGCAGATTGTCGACCAGACCCTCGACAGCAGTTTGATGAAGCGCTATGGCACGCTGGATGAGCAGGCAAGCGCTATCCTGTTTCTGGCCAGCGACGAAGCCTCCTACATCACCGGCATGATCATGCCGGTTGGTGGCGGCGATCTGGGCTGAGTGGCTTGCAGTCGCGCGGTTAATACCTGTGATCTACAAGCGACGCTGAAACGCTTTGACGATTCTGAGCGTGGCGTCGCTTGTTTTCAGATTGTGCACGGCGTCCAGCGGATGCCAGATGCAGTCAAAGATTTCATTCTGTGGCCGAGCCGCTGCCAGGTTTACGACCGACGCCTCGTACACATGGTGCCGGGTGCTGGTCGTTTCCCATTCCATCAAGTACAGCATGTCATCGACCTCAAGCCCTGTTTCTTCATAGAGCTCTCGCATGGCCGCGCCCGCAATGGTTTCGCCAGGCTCGATTTTTCCGCCGGGCAAAGTCCAGCGACATCTGCGTTTGCGCACCAGGAGAATATGCCGATCCTGCTCGCAAATGATGGTTGCACGTACTTTCATGGGTTACCCGACTGCTGCCTGTCACAAAACAGTCATAAAAATGCAATATTCAGACCGAAATCCGCAGAAGTGTCTGCTTCAAGGGTTGGAGTCGACAGGGCGGCTGAAAGTGCAATGAAATGCCGGAATCCTGACGCGACGTCTGGTTGGCACTTCAGTGAAGGTCGGGTGTAAGGTAGTTGAGTTGATCCAGGACTATCACTGCCGAAATGGAGGTGACTATGAGCGTTCCGATGCTGACTAAAATGCACATGAACGGCTATGACGTACTCAGCGTAAACAACGGCCCCTGGCGGGTGTGCACCAAAGGTGACCGGCTTGGAGCCTTTGGCAGCAGAGAGGAGGCACTGGCCTATGCGGCTTCGCTTCCCGCCTACAGAGCGCGGTCGGGCAAAGCGTCGCGTAGCCACAAATCAGAAAGCCAGAAATCAGACAAATAGTGTGCTTGAAGCCCCGGTTCCGCTGGGGCTTTTAATCGCTGTCAGGCGTGGAGATCAGTAGCCGCTGCCACCCATCCCGCCTGTGGAGGGGGAATATTCTCTGGCTTTTTGTTGGGCTCGACTCCATTGCGCACAGGTCATGAAACTTTTGTGGTCGACCTTGCCTCGGCTGTCGAAACTGACGTTATATGGCTGCTGATGACCGGCCTGGGTCAGCTTGTAGTCAAAGCAGGTGCCAGGTTCCACCGTGCGCTGCGTTATCGATAAAGGCTGGCCGGCAATCTGCTGGACTTGTTCCTTGCTCATGCCGGTCTCGACCTTGGCGACCAGCGGTTGGTCTCGATAAACGTGTGATTCCGTGTTGCAGCCACCTGACGCCGCCAGCACGGCGATCAGCGCGCATAGACGCTTGTTCATGGCAGCGCTCTCTAGTGAGCTTTCGTTCGACTGATGGATTTTGCTTTTACTTCTTCAGCATAGCCCGCCAGTCGCTCTTCATCGCCCTGGAACAACGCGCACAGCCTTAGCGTTGCCTCTGCGTCTACATCATTGCCGGCCAGGCGCAACTGCTCTGCAATGCGCAAAAGCTCTACCGCCGACCACCTCAGGTCCGAGGCCACACCTTGCAGGTCGCGCCGAAGTTGCTGTTCATATTCATTAAGCCACATGATGACCTCCTGCAATTCCCCGCTACGAAATAGTAGTCCCATTTGCCTGTCCGGAGCGTTATGTTCGTCTGATCGCAAGAGAGTCGAAATCATGCAACAACCTGTCTACCAACTGCTGGAAGTCGCCAACGGCAAGCCGATCAAACTCTGGACCGAGGGTGTGCCGGTTGAAAGCGAAGCCCGGCAGCAACTGATCAATACCGCGAAGATGCCGTTCATCTTCAAGCACCTGGCGGTGATGCCGGATGTGCATCTGGGCAAAGGGTCCACCATCGGCAGCGTGATCCCCACCGTGGGCGCGATCATTCCGGCGGCCGTGGGGGTGGACATCGGCTGCGGCATGATTGCCGCGCGCACTTCACTGACCGCCGCCGACTTGCCGGACAACCTGCACGGCCTGCGCAGCGCCATCGAAAAGGTCGTGCCCCATGGCCGCACGTTGAGCCGTGGCCGCCGCGATGAAGGCGCCTGGAATCACGTTCCACAGCAAGCCGATCAAGCCTGGGCAGCGCTCAGTTCTCGGTTCAAGGCGATCACCGACAAGTACCCGAAACTTGCCAGTACCAACAACCGCCATCACCTGGGCACCCTCGGTACCGGCAATCACTTCATCGAGGTCTGCCTGGACGAGGCCAACCGCGTCTGGTTCATGCTGCACAGCGGTTCTCGCGGCGTTGGCAATGCCATCGGGACTCTGTTCATTCAATTGGCCCAGGCGGATATGCGCCAGCACATCGCCAATCTGCCGGACCGCGATCTGGCCTATTTCAAGGAAGGCAGCCGGCATTTCGACGACTACGTCGAAGCGGTGGGCTGGGCTCAGGACTTCGCCCGACAGAACCGGGCGTTGATGATGCAGGCGGTGATTCAGGCAGCGCGGCAAGTGATTCGCAAACCCTTCGAGGTCGCGCTGGAGGCTGTGAACTGCCACCACAATTACGTGCAGAAAGAGCGGCACTTCGGTGAAGACGTCCTGGTCACCCGCAAGGGCGCGGTGTCGGCGAAGAAGGGCGAGCTGGGGATCATTCCTGGCTCCATGGGGGCCAAAAGCTTCATCGTTCGAGGTCTCGGCAACGAGCAATCGTTCTGTTCCTGCAGCCACGGTGCCGGTCGGACCATGAGCCGCACCAAAGCCAAAAATACCTTCACTGTCGCAGACCAGATCCGCGCGACCGCTCATGTGGAGTGTCGCAAGGATGCGGCGGTCATCGATGAGATTCCGATGGCTTACAAGGACATCGATAAAGTCATGTACGCCCAGCGTGATCTGGTGGAAGTACTGCACACCTTGCGACAGGTGGTCTGCGTGAAGGGGTAGAGCGGGAACGGCTTCCATTGGTCGGGAACATTAACGCGAATGAACAGCTCTGCTGTCGTATTGAGGTATTGATCTATTCGCTAGGGAGGCCATCTCGAATGACGACTACCGATGATTTCAGACACCATGCGCATGAGCTGATTGTTGACCTGGACGCGGCAACCACGGAAATGATGCAACTCATCTCGGCCCATCAGTTGAGCGGCCCGGAATGGGAGCGGGTCACAAAATGGCAGCATGAAGCGTACGAGCGATGGATGACGTATCTGAATGCGAGATCGTATCCCGATTCTGGCTCGGGGGCCGAGCCGGGGCAGGACGAAGCCCCTGTATAGAGACCGTCGGGTGTCCACTGGATGTACAGATTACATTTCCCGTTTTTCAGGATAGGAAGCGTTATGCGCATATTGATAGCGGGAGTAGCGGTGGCTGTGTTGGCAGGCTGTTCATTACCCGCATCCGTGGTTCCCGGCGAGCCCAATATCAGCAAATACAGTGATAAGGCGCCCAAGGAATATGCCGCGTGTGTATTGCCGTTGTGGCGTCAGGACATTCCGGGATCGACGCAATCAGCAATTTCCAATGGCTACCGGATCACCGCACCGAGCATCATCACGGCTGACGAAATTCTGGTTATCGTGAAATCGAAGGATGGCAGCCAGGTATCGCTTTACCAAGGGCCACCGTGGGCCAAGTCAGGGGCGCTACGCCAAGCTGTCCGGGATTGTTTGTAACGCTCGCTTCGTTCGTACTTTGTTCGTTCGTGCGTGACGGCCTGTGCCGTATGTCGGAGCCATATGTCGGAATCCAGGAACGGTCATTCCTGAAATAACTTCCAAGAGCAGACAGTCCCTGGGAGTTTGGCTATGAATGATGATCGAAAAAAGGCAGCCCTCGATGCCTGGTACCGGCTTTTGAGAGAACCGGAGGCCGGGATGGATTGTGAAGAACACTACGACAAACTGCTGAAAGCGGCGGATGAAATGGAGGGAGCCGGGATCATCAACAACACCGAATGGCGTGAGCTGGTGCGAGATGCCCGGGGAGCTTTTTCCGCTACAAGCGATGGTATCGGGAGCGGAACAGTCAGCAGATGACTTAAAAATAGTGTGGATATTTAATGAGTTAGGAGATTTAGTAACTGGATAGTGAGTCAGAATATCTTGTTACAAGTCGCGCAATTGGGTAATATCCCCCCGCGTTCACCACCACGGTTTATGCATTTTTAAAGCCCAGGCGTCCATCAGCTGCCTGGGCTTTTTTTTTGTCTTGAATTTGGAATGGCTTATGAGCGCGCTGCCGGCAGAGAGCCAGCAGCGTCGATGATGAGCGTGATGGACAAACGTTATTGATGCCTGTCGTTACCCGGCCGGATCAGCCTTGCGACGATCGCTGCCGGATGGGTTGCCAGTGTCAAGAAGCCTCCTCTCCACCAGGACATTTTGCAGGGCCTGGCGTGCCGAGGGGCTTAGCTGATGTTCTCTCTCCTTGAGCTCGAGCAAGATGGGGTTGGACCATCCACGATAGGTTTGCTCGGAAGTTCGAGTAGATGTCATCTATCTCTCCTTTGATGAATCGCCCGACAACACAGTGGGCGAAGTCCTGTGCGCTAAAAATCCTAGTTGAGGAAACGACTTGTCGCCAGTGAGCGGATTGCAATGAGGTGCCGGTCATCCTTCGCGACGCGGGTAGTCCACGATTCGGGCGTAAACTTAAGAGGCTACCTCATCAAAAGGAGCCGCATATGATCGCCGACCAAATGAATAGACAGGAGTCGGAGCAAAGCGCTGTTTGGGATCAATACTTCTGTGCCGCGTTGATTGCGGAAAGCAATCTGACGGCACCGGTGGTTGGAGAAGCCACCCACGAAGACAGGCAGAATCTGTTAATCCAAAGGGCCAAAGCACTCGCCGATAAGATGCTGGAAAACAGAAGATAACCGGAGCCCAGCCATTGCGCTGGGCTCTTCACTTTTTGATGTTCTTATCTTTCTTCCAAGTGAACGCTCCTTGGTCATGGATCGTCTACAGTTGATAGTTCATGGATACGGAGATCGAACATGAAGTGCCTAATCTGTCAGGCTGCCTCTAATACTGTTCATGCGGCTGGAGAATGGTCAGAAGTCAAATGCTCGGCCGGATGTGGACGCTACAAGGTCTCGGCGAACCTTGTGGCGAAAATGAAATTCAAGAACGAGTTCTTTGACATCGAACGCACAAGACGATGGCTTGAGATGGCGCGCAATGACGATCCGGTGCCGTTGATATCCACCTATGACTACTTCGTTTCCTTATTGCATCGCGACACCGAGGAAAGGTCGGTCATCGCGCCGATTCGTTCCAGGCAGCCGTTGGTTGCGGATTAGAATCCGCCCCCGGTGAACTGCGCAGACTCTGTAGGAGCAGCCTTCGGCAGCTCCTGCAGGGGTTCACGCAGGCATTGCTCGATCTATCGACAAAAAACAAGCAACCTCCATGGATAGCCCCTGTCGATATCAACATGTCCCCGCTATTTTCGTCATCACACCCTACCCAGGTTGTCAGCATTTATGGCGGGCTGAAAGCGGCTAACTGAATGATCAGGAGGTGGCTATGAGCTGTCCGCTGTGTGGAAACACTAATGCGCTGGAAGATCTTTCGTTCGGGGGCGGCTTGCGCATTTATTGTGAGCCGTGTGGTGGTTTCTATCGGATTTCAACAACCCTGAATGCCTTGGCCGACGGAAGAACCTATGACACCGAGCGCACTCGAGCCCGACTGAAAAAGAAGCGTGAAACCGACAAGTTGGAAGACCAGGAGCCGGCGCTAGGCGCGGAGGACAAAGACCTGCTCGTCGAGCCAAACTGATGTGTCGCGCAATAAGCATGCGCCCCAGCGAACGGCGCACTGGGTGGGGGAAGGTTATCTCTGCGAGGCGGTTGCGGTGGATGTGTGCACAAGGACTCGCCTGACCCTGAAGCCGGGTTTCGAAAGGAATTCCAGGCCAGGCGAGCGTGCCAGATCCATGCGAGCTTTAATCCTGGGCCCGATCAATGATGAGCCTGTGCCACTCCGCGCAAAACCGTGGCAGCGGCGGATTGAGATCGAGTGCTGGCAATGTTTCCCAGCGACACAACGCCAACCAGGCGTTTGTCTCGGTTGAGCACGGGCAGGCGACGCAGTTGCACGTCCGCCATGTTTTTTGCCACATGCTCTATGTCTTCATCCTCAAAGCAATAGCGGATGCCGCCAGTCATTACTTTACTGATAGGGGTTTTGCCGGGGAGTCCTTCGGCTACGGCTCTAATGGCTATATCCCGGTCCGTGATCATGCCAATCAGACGCTCTTGCTCCTCAACCATGATGGCGCCGCTATCGATCCTGGCCATCATGTTCGCGGCCTCCTGGATCGTCTGGCTTGGCTTGGCTGTTAAAACATCTTTCGTCATAACCTCCGAAATCTTCATGAAAAGACTCCTTTAAAGTGATGCTTCAGTGATTAAGGGCTGCCAATTTTTTTGACTTTGGAGGGGAAGGGCGGGTTCAGATTGTTTTATCCCCACTCGTCATGGTGGCGGAGATAGGCTCTATCAGTTCTGAGCCCTGGTTCTTCACATTGCCCACGGCCATGTCCACTTTGAACCATTCGAAGACGTCGCAAGGTTCGCGTTCCTGCAGGAGTATCTGCTCGGCGCGCTCCTTGGGCGTGTAGGGGTCAATCCATTCCCGGGCCAGTTCGGGAATGAGCGTCACAGGCCGACGGTCGTGAAGATCCACCATGCCACCTTCACTGTCCGCGGTGATGATCACGAAGCCGTCATGCTCGTCCGGCTCCTTTTCGTACCTCGGATACTGACCAATGGCGGCGCACAGGATCGGCGCGCGATCCTTGCGACGGATCAGGTAAGGCTGTTTCTTCGGACCGCCCTCGTAAACCCATTCAAACCAGTTGTCGATGGCAATAATTGCCCGGTGCGGCCATATCTCCTTGAAGAATGGATCGTGGGCGACTTTCTCAACCCGGGCGTTGATCGGTGTCGCGTGATCCCTGGCCCAGTGCGGTCGCCAGCCCCAACGAACCCTGTCGGCGTGCAGCATGCCGCTTTCCTCGTGGAGCAAGGCGAGCTGAGTTGACGGCGCGGCGTTGTAGAGCTCGAGCGGCTGATCGCCAGCATTGTTGACCAGGGCGTTGGGCATACTCAACGCCGCCACGAACTCGTGAACACCTCGATACTGCGAAAGTCGTCCGCACATGGCTGAGCCCTCATGCTTAATCCTGAGCTTAGACAATAGTTACAGGGTGGGGCGTACCCCGAGCAGCCGAAGTCGGATGGGGGTCAATGAACCGCTGAGGACCTCGGAACCGGGACGTGATCAAATCTGGAAATCTCTTTGATCCAGAAACGACGATATTTAGTCTGGTCTGGCGCCAGCGGTTTGTGATTTGACCAGGGATGCTCAGTTTTCAAGCTGGCGCGGTACACCTCCCACTCCTTCTCCTCGGCCACTTCCTTGGCCCTTTTCTCATCATCGAACCAGCCAAGTACATAAACTTCGCCCTGATCCATTCCATGCTCGATCAGCAGATAGATATCTTTCATAAGCTTGAACCCATTACTACACGTTCTAAAATCCCCTAATGCCGGGGCATTGTTTTGACTATCGGCAGGTACTTTCGATTATTGAGTATTGTCGATGAATGGCACGAAGTCGAACTTGTGTTCGATAGCCTGGCTGATCGCGCCGCACAGGATCGGTGTTGCGCGGCCCCTGGCGGCGCGGATTCGCGGGTTTCTTGATTGATGTCAATCGCCTGAGTCGAGCTGCTCTGTATTCTCCGGAGAAACCGACAGCTGAATTGAGGGCGAACATTCATGCTCTATCCGCTGTTTCTAACCTTTCATCTGTTTGCCGCTTTGATCTTTATCGGCACGGTGTTCTTCGAAGTCCTTTTTTTGGAAAGCATCCGCAAACAGTTGCCCGCCAAAGTGATGTTGCTGGTCGAGGAGGGTATTGGCCGCCGAGCCCGCACCCTGATGCCGTGGGTGCTACTGGTATTGTTCGGCGCGGGGCTGGGCATGGTCTGGCTGCGCTATTTGCCCGTCCTTGCAACGCCAATGGCCTCATCGTTCAGCACCTTGTTGCTGTCGAAAATCCTGGTCGCCGTGAGCGTGCTGCTGCATTTCCTGGCCGCCATGTTGCTGTTCAAAAGCGGCCGAATGAACGCTCGATACCTGCATTTCATCCATGCCAGTGTGTTCTGCCATATGGTCGTCATTGTGCTGCTGGCCAAGGGGATGTTTTACCTGACGTGGTGAGCGGCCTTGCCCCAAGGTCTGTCCTGCAAGCACTTGGCTTGTGCTTGATACAAGTCAAGGAGCATTGATCGCCGATCCCGGACACTGTTGATCCGCAGCCAGTCTCGGAGACCTGTCATGCTCGATTTTTCTCACGCCCCCGGCGATCTGATCGCTCGGTGCGATCAGGGCGTACTCGACCCCAACTGCCATGCCGACACACAAAAGTTTCATGACGGCATTGGCTCTCTGGATTTGCTTCGTGCCTTGCGCGTCAGCCGCCAGAAACGACGCCCGATCGCCCTGAACGTGCAGCTGCCTTCCAGCCTCCAGTCAGCCTTTTGTTCTCCGCGCGATGTCTCCTGCGAGCACGGCGAAATCGAACAGTACCTTCAACGCCTGGAACAGGAGATCGACCTCGTCGGTTGTCATCTGGGAGCGGAGCAACGGGTCGAACAATTTCACCTGAGCGGCGGAACACCCACCATCGCTCATCTCGAGCGCCTGATGAATCACCTGCGTGATCGATTCAACTTTCTCGAGCATGAGTGCGGCGACTACAGCGTCGATGTCGACCTTCACCATACCGATTGGTCGACCATGGGCGCGTTGCGCAACCAGGGATTCAATCACGTCAGCATTGGTGTTCCGGATATCGACACCGACTGTGACATGTCGGTGGCCTGCTACCAGAACCCGGCCCCCATTCATTCACTGATCGATGCCGCCCGCACCTTTGGTTATCGATCGATCAATGTCGATCTGGGTTTTGGTCATGCCTGGCAAACGCCAGAAAGCTTCGCGCTGAAGCTGGCGGCGATCATTGAGCTGGAGCCGGACAGGCTGATGGTGTTCGACTATGCCCGACCACCACGCCGTTATCGTCCAAGGCTCGGCGACAAGGTCAGGGAATTGTGCAGCCAGGACGATAAGGGCGCGATGCGCCAGATCGCCTTCGAACAGTTGATCGCCGTGGGCTATCACTACATCGGTATGGGGCAGTTTGTGCGGCCCGACGATGATCTGGCGATCGCTCAGGAACGCGGCCGATTACGTCGCACCTGTGACGGTTTTACCCGTCACGGCTATTGCGACCATATCGGCTTCGGTTTGGGGGCTATCAGTCAGATCGACGATTTGTATACGCAAAACACCGACGCCATCGAGCGTTATCAGCAGCAACTGGACCGGGGCCAATTGCCGACGTCTCGTGGCTGGCGTTTCGAGGCGGGGGATCAGATAAGGCACATGGTCATGGAGCGCCTGGCGTGTGATCAAGAGCTGGATATCCGCGCTATCGAGCGGCGCTATGGGCTGATTTTCTCCAAGTACTTTGCATCTGTCTGGCCATTGCTGGAGCAATTGAGTCGCGACGGGTTGATTGAATTGTCGGACCGTTTCATCAGCATTCTTCCCGCCGGCCGGCCGGAAGTGGATGCCATCTGCAACCTGTTTGAAAAGGATTCGGGCAGTGCAAGGCATTAACCCACCTGCGAGTTGATTGATCATGAAACCTGCATTCGATTTCGATCGAGCCCTGGTCGAAAAGTATGACCGTCCCGGGCCGCGCTATACCTCTTACCCCACGGCGCCGCAGTTTCATCAGGCGTTTGCCGTTGACGACTACCAGCGTGCCGCCTCCGACAGCAACCTGGCGGCGGTGCCCAAGCCGTTGTCGGTGTATATCCACATTCCGTTCTGCAAGAGCCTTTGCTACTACTGCGCCTGCAACAAAATCATTACCCAGAAAACCCATCGGGCCGTCGAATACCTGACGTACCTCAAGCGTGAAATCGTGATGCAGGCCGCGTTGTTCGACAGCACGCGCAAACTCACGCAGCTGCACTTGGGCGGGGGCACACCGACGTATTTGACCAGTGAACAGCTGGCGGACCTGATGGACTGCCTGCACCAGGCGTTCGACATGGACGACAGCGATGATCATGAGTTTTCCATCGAGGTCGATCCGCGCACCATCAACACCGAGCAGATCCAGTCGCTGCGCCAACTGGGCTTCAATCGTCTGAGCTTCGGCGTACAGGACTTCGATCCCGACGTACAAGCCGCGGTCAATCGCCAGCAAAGCGAAGAGCAGATCTATGCGCTGGTCGCGGCGGCGCGTGAGGCGCAGTTCAAGTCGATCAGCGTCGATCTGATTTACGGCCTGCCACTGCAAACCGTTACCAGTTTCGACGTCACCCTCGGCAAGATCATCGCCCTGCGCCCGGACCGGATTGCCGCCTACAGCTACGCGCATTTGCCGGAGCTGGTGCGCGCGCAACGGCTGATTCGCCCGGCGGACATGCCGCCACCGGAGCGCAAGCTGGAGTTGCTGGAGTTGACCATCCGCCGTCTGACCGAGGCCGGATATGTCTATATCGGCATGGATCACTTCGCCTTGCCGGACGACGAACTGGCGCTGGCCCGCACCCATGGCACCCTGCAACGCAACTTTCAGGGCTACTCGACCCATGCCGACTGCGACCTGATCGGCCTGGGAGTGTCTTCGATCGGCAAGGTCGGCGACAGCTACAGCCAGAGCGTCAAGGAGCTTTCGCAGTATTACGCCCGTATCGATCAAGGTTTGTTGCCGGTGCATCGTGGTTATCGCTTGAGCGCCGATGACTTGCTGCGCCGCGAAGTGATCAGCGACCTGATGTGCCACGGCAGGATCGATTTCGCCAAGTTCGAAGCCGGTCATGGCATTTGCTTCACCGAGTATTTTGCCGATGCGCTGGCGCAACTGGACGAGCAGGTGCGTGATGGACTGTTGCAGATTCACAGCGACGAGTTGGTGCTGTTGCCGCAAGGGCATTTGATGATGCGCAGTGCCGCAATGGCATTTGACGCCTATCTGGGAGGGGAGCAAAAAGGCCGGTTTTCCCGCACCGTTTGAGGCTTCTGGCGCTCTGGCGCGAGGAATTTTATCGAGTTGATTTCAATCAAGGGCGGGGCACACAGCGCTCCCTAACATTGCCGCAAGCCCCTTTGAAATCAGCGTGCTCATGACAATCCATCAGCCTTCGATACATGGCAACCTGCGCATCTGGAGCGTCGGGCTGGCGGTGATGGTCTTGCTGATGATCGCAGCGTTCGCGACGGTGCAGGCCAAGTCATACGGCGACATCGAGCAGCAGCGCATCGAGAAGGTTTTCCCTCAAACCGATTCGGTGTCCGCAGCCGAAGGCACGTTCAAGGTGCGCACGCTGTCGGCGGCCGGCAAGGTCATCGGGTATGTGTTCCAGAGCCTGGATGTGGTGGACATTCCGGCCTACTCGGGCAAACCCATCAACACCCAGGTGATCCTCGACACCGCCGGGGTGATTCAGGACGCCTATGTGCTGGAGCACCACGAACCGATTCTGCTGATCGGCATCCCCGAAGAAAAACTCCATGGCTTCAGCGCCCGATACAAAGGGATCAAGGTCAGCCAGCGGGTGGTCGTCGGCCATTCCAGCGACCCAAGCGCGGTCACCGTGGATGCCATCGCCGGCGCAACCGTCACCGCCATGGTGGTCAATGAGGTCATCATGCGTGCCGCCCATGAGGTGGCCGTATCGTTGAAGCTGATCGAGGACAGGGGCGGGGTGGTGAACAAGCCCGCCATCGTGCGCCAGGATTTTTTCGAGCCTGCCACCTGGGAGCAACTGACCGGTAACGGCGCCATTCGCCGGTTGAACCTGACCCGTGGGCAGGTCGATGCCGCCTTCAAGGGCACCGAAGCCGAAGGCGTTGACAACGCCGGCCCGGATCAAGTCGATGACACCTTTATCGAACTGTACACCGCCCACTTGAACCCGCCGACCATTGGCCGCGCGTTGCTGGGCGACAATCAATATCGCTTCCTCATGCAGGAACTCAAACCTGGCGAGCAGGCCATCGTGGTGCTGGGACGTGGGCTGTTTTCCTATAAAGGCTCGGGTTATGTGCGCGGCGGGATTTTCGATCGGGTGCAATTGCGCCAGTTCGGCAATGTCATCAGCTTTCGCGACATGGACCATCAGCGGCTCTCCGACGTGTTTGCCAAGGGCATGCCCGAGTTCACTGAAATGTCGGTGTTCATTGTGCGCAAACCGGCCGGTTTCGATCCGGGATCGCCCTGGTCCCTGGAGCTCCTGGTGCGGCGTCAGACGGGACCGGTCAGCGGCACCTTCAGCAGCTTCGAACTGCCTTATCAACTGCCCGAACCCTACCTTGAGCGCCCCGCGCCCAGTGCCGAAGAGCTGGCGGCCATCGAGGAAGCCAGCCGGCCGATGTGGTTGAACATCTGGTACCAGAAACACTTCCAGATCGCCGTCCTCGCGAGCGCGTTGTTGCTGCTGACGGCCATCCTGTTCCTGCAAGACAAACTCACCCGCCGGCCACGCTTTCTGCACTGGCTGCGCCGTGGTTACCTGCTCTTTACCGTGGTCTTTCTGGGCTGGTATGCCCTGGGGCAGTTGTCGGTGGTCAATGTCCTGACCTTTGTGCATGCGCTGTTCGAGCACTTTCGCTGGGAGCTGTTTCTCACCGATCCGCTGATCTTCATGCTCTGGGTCTTCACCGCCGCGAGCATTTTGTTGTGGGGGCGTGGTGTGTTCTGCGGCTGGCTGTGCCCGTTTGGCGCCTTGCAAGAGTTGATCAACGAAGCGGCGCGCAAGTTGAAAATTCCCCAATACGAATTGCCGTTTGCGGTGCATGAGCGGCTGTGGGCGATCAAATACATCATTTTGCTGCTGCTCTTCGGTATCTCCCTGGAATCAATGTCCACCGCCGAGCTGTTCGCCGAGGTGGAACCCTTCAAAACCGCCATCACCCTCAAGTTCGACCGCCAGTGGTGGTTCGTGCTCTACGCGGTGGCGCTGCTGGTGATCAACATTTTCACGCGCAAAGTCTATTGCCGCTACATCTGCCCCTTGGGCGCGGCGCTGGCGATCCCGACCAAATTGCGCCTGTTCGACTGGCTCAAGCGCCGCAAGGAATGCGGCAGCCCCTGCCAGTTGTGCGCCAAGGAATGCGAGATCCAGGCGATTCATCCCGATGGCCGGATCAATGCCAACGAGTGCCACTACTGCCTCGATTGCCAGATGACCTACCACAACGAAAACAAATGCCCGCCGCTGATCAACAAGCGCAAGAAGCGCGGCAAACCGGCACCCGTGGCGGTGCAACTGATACCTGTCGTGGAAGTGACCGCTCTGGAATGAACCCCGCGAGCGCCTGTCCGCAGTGACCGTTTTTATCCCTTCAAGGAAAACACCTGATGAACGACACAGAATCCAAAAAAGTAGCTGAAGTGCCGGAATCGACCGGCCTCAGTCGTCGCGGCTTCCTGGGCACCAGTGCGGTGACCGGCGCGGTACTGGCCGGTGCCACGGCCATCGGTGGCGCAGTGTTCACCCGTGAGACCTGGGCGGCTGCGGCCAAGGACGCGCAATCGAAAACCCACGTCGGGCCAGGCGAGCTGGACGAGTACTACGGTTTCTGGAGCGGAGGCCATCAGGGCGAAGTGCGGATCATGGGCATTCCGTCGATGCGCGAGTTGTTGCGTGTTCCGGTGTTCAACGTCGACTCCGCCACTGGATGGGGCCTGACCAACGAAAGCAAACGGATCATGGGCGACAGCGCGCATTTCCAGAATGGCGACTGCCACCACCCACACTTATCGATGACCGATGGCAAGTACGACGGCAAGTATCTGTTCATCAACGACAAGGCCAACAGCCGCGTTGCGCGTATCCGTCTGGACATCATGAAGTGCGACAAGATGCTCACCGTGCCCAATGTGCAGGCCGTTCACGGGCTGCGCCTGCAGAAAATGCCGCACACAAAGTACGTGTTCGCCAATGCCGAATTCGTCATTCCGCATCC
This sequence comes from Pseudomonas farris, assembly GCF_019145235.1. GTDB lineage: Bacteria > Pseudomonadota > Gammaproteobacteria > Pseudomonadales > Pseudomonadaceae > Aquipseudomonas > Aquipseudomonas farris. Next base: position 127,395 of record NZ_JAHSTV010000015.1, read on the forward strand.
CAATGACGGCAGCACCTTCGACCTGCAGGACAAGAACAGCTACACGATGTTCAACGCCATCGATGCCGAGAAAATGGAAATGGCCTTCCAGGTCATCGTCGACGGCAACCTGGATAACACCGACGCCGACTACACCGGCAAATATGCGGCGTCGACCTGCTACAACTCGGAGAAGGCCTACGACCTGGGCGGCATGATGCGCAACGAGCGCGATTGGGTGGTGGTGTTCAACATCCAGCGCATTGAAGCGGCGATCAAGGCCGGCAAGTTCATCACCCTGGACGGCTCGAAAGTGCCGGTGGTCGACGGTCGAAAAACCGAGGGCAAGGACAGCGCATTCACCCGTTACATCCCGGTGCCGAAGAACCCCCACGGGATCAATATGACGCCCGATGGCAAGTACTTCATTGCCGCCGGCAAACTCTCGCCCACTTGCACGATCATCGCCACCGCCAAGCTGGATGATCTGTTCGACGACAAACTCAAGGACCCGCGTGACGCGGTGGTCGGCGAGCCGGAACTGGGTCTGGGCCCGCTACACACCACTTACGACGGCCGCGGAAATGCCTACACCACGCTGTTTATCGACAGCCAGGTGGTGAAGTGGAATGTCGAAGAAGCCGTTCGCGCCTACACCGGCGAGAAGGTCAACTACATCAAGCAGAAACTCGACGTGCAGTACCAGCCGGGCCACAACCATGCGTCGCTGACTGAAACCAGCGAAGCCGACGGCAAATGGCTGATGGTCCTGAGCAAATTCTCCAAGGACCGCTTCCTGCCGACCGGCCCGTTGCACCCGGAAAACGATCAGTTGATCGACATCTCCGGCGAGGAAATGAAACTGGTGCACGACGGTCCGGCCTTCGCCGAACCCCACGACTGCATCATGGCCCGGCGCGACCAGATCAAGACCAAGAAAATCTGGGACCGCAACGACCCGTTTTTCGCCGAAACCGTGGTCATCGCTGCGAAGGACGGGATCAAGCTGGAGACCGACAACAAGGTCATCCGCGACGGTAACAAAGTCCGCGTCTACATGACCTCGATGGCCCCGGCCTACGGCATGCCGGAGTTCACCGTCAAACAAGGCAACGAGGTCACGGTGACCATCACCAACATCGACCAGATTGAAGACGTGACCCACGGTTTCGTGATGACCAACCATGGCGTCAGCATGGAAATCAGCCCGCAGCAGACGTCCTCGATCACCTTTACCGCCGACAAGGCCGGCCTGCATTGGTACTACTGCAGCTGGTTTTGCCATGCGCTGCACATGGAAATGGTCGGCCGCATGAAGGTCGAGCGGGCCTGACGGCTGGCAATCGACGGGAGCGGGCCGATGACCGATATCAAGGAAAACCCGGTGAAGGTCTTTGCCCTTGTGCTCCTGTTGATGTCAGGCGGGGCACTGGCGGCGGTGCAACCGATCACCACGTTGCCGTTGCGGGTTGACGCTGAACAACGCTGGCACTTGCCGGCGGGCGAGTACCGTGGCTCGTTCAGCGTTGATCAACCGATGCAGATTGTCTGCGAGCCCGGCGCGGTGTTTCAGGCGCAAGGGCAGGGCAACGGCGTGATCGTCAGCGCACCCGATGTCCGGATCGAGGGCTGTACCTTTCTGGACTGGGGCCACGACCTCACGGCCATGAATGCAGCGGTGTTTATCCAGCCCAAAGCCCATGGCGCGGTGATTAAAGGCAATCGCCTGAAGGGTAAGGGCTTCGGTATCTGGGTCGACGGCACTCAGGATGTGAGCCTGATCGACAACCGTATTCAGGGTGATCCAACGATGCGTTCTCAGGATCGCGGCAACGGCATTCATCTGTATGCGGTGCATGGCGCCAGGGTCATTGGCAACCAGGTGCGCGACACCCGCGATGGCATCTACATTGATACCTCCAACGGCAACCTGCTGCAGGGCAATACCCTGGAAGACCTGCGTTACGGCGTGCATTACATGTTCGCCAACGACAACCAATTGATAGGCAACACCACCCGCCGCACCCGCACCGGCTACGCCTTGATGCAAAGCCGCAAGCTCACAGTGATCGGCAACCGCTCCGAACAGGATCAGAACTACGGCATCCTGATGAACTACATCACCTATTCAACCTTGCGCGACAATTTCGTCACGGACGTGCGCGACGGCTCGACCGGCGACAGCATGATCAGCGGTGCCGAGGGCAAGGCGTTGTTCATCTACAACTCGCTGTTCAACAGCATCGAACACAACCACTTCGAGCACAGCGCCGTGGGCATTCACCTCACCGCCGGCTCCGAAGACAACCGCATCGCCGACAACGCGTTTATCGGCAACCAACGGCAGGTCAAATACGTCGCCACCCGCTTGCAGGAATGGTCGGTGGATGGCCGGGGCAATTACTGGAGCGATTACCTGGGCTGGGATCGCAACAACGATGGCCTGGGCGATATCGCCTACGAACCCAACGACAACGTCGACCGCTTGCTGTGGCTGTACCCGCAGGTGCGGCTGTTGATGAACAGCCCCGGGATCGAATTGCTGCGTTGGGTGCAACGGGCCTTTCCGGTGATGAAATCGCCCGGCGTCCTGGACAGCCATCCGCTGATGAATCCCACCACACGACCCCTGACCCAGGAGCCCACCACATGAACGTCATTGACATGGAAGGCGTCAGCCAGCGCTATGGGTACACCACCGTGTTGCATCAGTTGAACCTGAGCCTGGGCGAAGGCGAAGTGCTGGGCTTGTTCGGGCACAACGGCGCGGGCAAGACCACCAGCATGAAACTGGTGCTCGGTCTGCTCCAGGCCAGTGAAGGATCGGTCAGGGTGTTCGGTCGCATGCCCAGTGATCCGCACGTTCGGCGTTTGCTGGGCTATTTGCCGGAGAACGTGACCTTCTATCCGCAGTTGAGCGGCCTGGAGACCTTGCGTCATTTCGCCCGACTCAAAGGCGCAGCGCCCGCGCAGGTGGACGTGCTGCTGGAGGAAGTCGGCCTGGCGGGCGCGGCGCATCGACGGGTCAAGACCTATTCCAAGGGCATGCGCCAGCGCCTGGGGCTGGCGCAAGCCTTGCTCGGCGAGCCGCGTTTATTGCTGCTCGATGAGCCGACCGTCGGCCTCGATCCGATCGCCACTCAAGATCTCTATCGGTTACTCGATCGGCTGCGCAGCCAGGGCACCAGCATCATTCTCTGCTCCCACGTATTGCCGGGTGTCGAGGCGCATATCAACCGTGCCGCGATTCTGACCCAGGGGCGCCTGCTGGCCCTCGGCAGTCTGCGCAGTTTGCGCGAGGAAGCCGGGTTGCCGACGCTGATCCGCGCCAATGGGCTCAAGCACACCGAGCCATTGCAGCGATCCTGGAACAACGCCGGGCACGTCACCCAGCGCTGGGGCGTGGAGGGCCTTGAAGTGGCTGCGCTCAATGGCAACAAATTGGACCTGCTGCGCGAACTGCTTAATGAACACGAGCCAGCTGATGTGGAAATCGACCCACCGTCCCTGGAGGACATCTACCGCTATTACATGGGCCGGGCCGGCGCGACCCCCAGTGGAGAGACCGTATGAACCCGATCTGGAACATGGCCCGCAAGGAATTCAATGACGGCTTGCGCAACCGCTGGTTGTTGGCGATCAGTCTGTTGTTCGCGGTGTTGGCGACCGGCATCGCCTGGTTGGGGGCGGCGGCTTCGGGGCAATTGGGCTTCACTTCGGTGCCCGCCACCATCGCTAGCCTCGCCAGCCTGGCGACGTTCCTGATGCCGCTGATTGCCTTGCTGCTGGCCTATGACGCCATCGTCGGCGAAGACGAAAGCGGCACGTTGCTGCTGTTGCTGACCTATCCGCTGGGGCGCGGACACATCCTGCTCGGCAAGTTCGTCGGCCACGGATTGATCCTGGCGCTGGCGACCCTCATCGGTTTCGGCTGCGCGATGCTCGCGATTGCGGTGCTGGTGGAAGACGTCGAACTGAACCTGCTGCTCTGGGCGTTTGGACGATTCATGCTGTCGTCGACGTTACTGGGCTGGGGCTTTCTTGGGCTGGCCTATGTGCTGAGCAGTGTGTCCGCCGAGAAATCCACGGCCGCCGGGCTGGCGCTGGGGGTGTGGTTCTTCTTCGTGCTGGTGTTCGACCTGGCGCTGCTGGCATTGCTGGTGCTCAGCGAAGGGCAGTTCAACCCGAAGGTGCTGCCGTGGTTGCTGCTGCTCAACCCCGCCGATATCTATCGCCTGATCAATCTCTCCGGTTTCGAGCCCGGCGCCGGTAGCGCTGGCGTGCTGACCCTGGGCAGCGATTTGCCAGTGCCGGGCTCGATGCTCTGGTTGTGCCTGTTGCTGTGGGTGGCAGTGCCTTTGGGCTTGGCCTGGTTGCTGTTCCGTCGACGGGCGACATGAATTCACACCTTGGTTTTTGGAGCATCTGACGATGAGTAATCTGTATTCGACGACGGCACGCGCCGTGGCGGGCCTGATGTTCGGCCTGCTGCTGGCGGCCTGTGACAAACCCGTGCAAGCCACCTACAGCGACGCCGCCGCTGCTTTTCATCCCAGTGATGAATGCCATGTTTGCGGCATGATCATCGACGGCTTCCCCGGGCCCAAGGGCGAAGTGGTCGAGCGCAGCGGCATCAAGAAATTCTGCTCCACGGCGGAGATGATCGGTTGGTGGCTGCAACCGGAAAATCATCATGGCGAGGCCCGGTTGTATGTCCACGACATGGGCCGCAGTCCGTGGAACGCACCCAATGATGCCCATCTGATCGATGCCAAGGATGCGTTTTACGTGGTTGGCACCCAGCTCAAAGGCGCCATGGGTGTAGTGCTGGCGTCCTTCTCCAGCCAGCAGGCTGCGGAAAAACTGGCCGCCGACCAGGGGGGGCGTGTGCTGCGGTTCAGCGAGATCGATCAGGCGGTGCTTCAGCAGCAGCCAGCGATGTCGCACTCGACTCATTGAGCCGGCCGATTATCCGACGCGTCATCGAGAAAATCTGATCGCCGTCAAGTCAGTATTTCTGCGTCTGTTCAAAGATAGGGGCTCACAACGTCCCCAGTGCTTGGCATTAACGATGCCCAGGAGAACATGATGCAAACCGAGTTTCAGGATCGTTTGGCGGTGATCACCGGCGCCAGCTCCGGGATTGGCCTGGCGTTGTGCGCCGCGCTGTTGCCTCGCGGGGTCAAGGTGCTGGCGATGTCACGCACCGTCGGTGAATTGCCAGCCTTGCAGCAGATCTACGGTGAGCGGCTGCAATGGTGCGCGGGGGACGTCACGTGCGAGGAAGACTTGCAAGGGCTGGCCCGGAGGGCGGCGGCGCTAGGGCGGGTGGATTATCTGGTGCCCAACGCGGGCATTGCTGAAATGGCCGACAGCCTGGACATGCCGGCCTTTCAGCGCCAATGGGCGGTCAATGGTGCCGGGGCGTTGAACACCCTGGCGGCGTTGCGCGGTGAGTTGGCGAACCCGGCTTCGGTGGTGTTTGTCGGTAGTTTCCTGACCGGTTCGAGCTTTCCCGGTCTGGCTGCCTGCATTGCCAGCAAGGCCGCGCTGGCGGCTCAGGCACGCACATTGGCGGTGGAGTTCGCGCGTTATGACGTGCGCATCAATCTGGTTTCCCCGGGGCCGACCGCGACCTCGATGTGGGACAACCTGGGGTTGAGCGATGGGGAGCTTGATGACGTCGCTGATACCCTTGGGAAGCGTCTGCTGCCGGGGCATTTTCTTGATGCGTCGGCGGTGGCCAATGTGATTATTTTTCAACTGTCCCAAGGCGCCCGGGGTGTCTATGGGCAGGATTGGAAGGTTGATAACGGTTATACCTTGGGGTGATGTGGTCCGTGGTTTGTTGACCGAGTACATATCCATTTCTGCGGTAATGGCGGCTTAGGGTTCCGCCCTTACGGCGGGTCACTTGGAAAAGCGCCAAGTAACCAAACGCTTTTCGCCCCTGACGTACGGTGGCTCGCCTAGGCTCGCCATACCCTCACTCCGGTCCTGCTCCGTGGGCCCGCCGCCATCGGCCATCCATGGCCGGGGGCGGCTACCGCGGCATCCTTGCCGCGGTGCCCACTGCGCAGAACCTGCGTTCGGCCTTCCGACGGGGCAGGTCAAGATCAACATCAAAAGCCAGATCAAAAGCCAAAGCGAGGCGGCCTGATAGCCGACCTGATGTTGGTTCGGTCAAGTCTGGTCAGCGGCGGTGTACCCGAATGCCATACCTGACAACATTTCAACTGTGGGAGCGGGCTTGCTCGCGAAGAGGCCGTGTCAGTCGACATAAATGTTGAATGTAAGTCCGCCTTCGCGAGCAAGCCCGCTCCCACAATTAATCAGTGTTGCTTCCAGAGGATGTGAACGATCAAGTCAGCGAAGCGCGCCCGCTTGATGCCTAGGTCGGCCCAGAGGCCGCCTCGCTTTTGCTGTTGCGGTAGTCGCCCCCTCGAGAAGCCAAGAGGAGGTTCTGCGCAGTGGGCAACCCGGCATGGATGCCGGGTTAGCCGCCCCCGGCCATGGATGGCCGATGGCGGCGGGCCCACGGAGCAGGACCTGACCGCAGAAACGGATATACACCAAGATCTAATGCGAAGTCCCCTCCACAAACTCAATCTTGTTACCGACGTTATATTTACCCGACGGCTTGTTCATCGGCAGGCGCTTGATCTCTTTGAGGGTATTACTGTCATACACAATCAGCGCGCCATCGGTGGCCCAGACGCTCAACAGCAAGTAGCGGCCATCGCGAGTGAACTCGACGTGGGCGGCCGTCTTGCCAGGCATCGGGCGCAAAGTGTGGGCGATTTCCAGGGTCTGTTTGTCAATCAAGTGGATCGCATCGTTATCAGGCCCGAAGAACACATCGGTCCAGGCATACTGCGAGTTGACATGACTGCGCATGAAGAACCCCGGCCCCAGCGTCGGAATTTCCTTGATCAGTTTCCAGGTCTTGAAGTCGATGACCGAGATCAGACCCTTGCTGATGTTCGGCGTGGCGAACACCCACTCACCATTACGTTTCCAGTAGGTCCCGGACCCCAGGTGCGGCATGCCCGGCAGCGGTATGTCGGTGACCACCTTGCCACTGTCGAGGTCGATCACCTGCCCACCCTTGGCCTTGCGCGATGTGGCCAGCAGCTGCTTGTAGTCCGGTGAAAAGGAAAAGTCGTCCAGCACATCCTCGGCCTGGATGCGTCGTGGTTCGAAGTCCGGTGTGCCGGCGCTCGACAGCTCCCAGACTTCCTTCACATCCTTTAGCGCCACGATGAAACTGTCTCGTGGCGGGGCGGTGTAGACCGCGCTGACCCGTGACGCGGTGCCGTCCTGGCCGATTGCCGGGATGGTTTTGACCAGCGACAGATCGCGGGCATCGAGCACCACCAGATTGCCGGGTAGATAGTTGCCCACCAGCACCCAGCGACCATCCTTGCTCACCGCCAGGTTGCGGGTATTGAGCCCGGCGCGGACCTCGGCGATCAGCTTCAGGTTGTGCAAGTCATACAAGCTGACCCAGCCATCCCGTGAGGCCACGTAGACGAAGCGCCCATCCGGCGAGAACTTCGGCCCGCCATGCACCGCAAAGTGCGAAGCAAACCGCGCCAGCACGTCGAAACGATCGCCGTCGAGGATGTCGATGTGATGGTCGCCGGCTTCCACCACCACAAACAGGTTCAGCGGATCGGCGCCATGCTGGGGCGTGTCGGGCAGTTTGCTGATATCGGCGAGAATGGAATGACTGCCGCGAATGTCGTCGTTATTCCAGGTGGGCGGGGTGGCGGGTGGTTGCTGAAGGTAATCCACCAGCGCGTCGATCTGCGCGGGACTGAACACATTGGCATACCCGGTCATCTGACTCGCGGGGCGACCGTTCTGAATGACGCTGCGGATTTCATCGGGTTTGATCCGGCTCAGACTTTCCGGCAGCAAGGCCGGCCCCGTACCGCCTAAACGGTTGGCGCCATGGCAGCTTTGGCAATGCTGTTGGTAGAGGTCGGCGGCCGCGTCGGAGGGTGGAATCGCTGCGCCGGCATGGGCCGTACCGATCCATAACAAGGGGGCAAGCAGCATGCGTCTCATATCGCCACCTTACCGTGGCGTTGCAACACCGGAGCGGCGTAAAAGCGTGCCGGGTATTCCTGCTGTTGGGTCGCGAACAGATCGACCACTTTGCCGATCACCGTCAGCGTCGGAATGCCCGGTGGGCAATCCAGCGCCAGGGTCGGCAACTGGTGCAACTTGCCTCGGGCGACGTGCTGGTCGGGACGCGTGCCATTGCTGATCAGCGCCGCCGGTGTATCAGCGGCCATTCCGGCTTCGATCAAGCGCTGGGCGATAATTCCGAGGTTCGATAACCCCATGTAAAACACCAGGGTCTGGCTGCTGTCGGCGAGGCTGCTCCAGGGCAATTGCAACTCACCATCGCGCTGTAAATGCCCCGTAATAAAGCGGCAGGAGTTGACCAGATCCCGGTGGGTCAGCGGAATGCCCGCATAAGCACTGCAACCGGAAGCGGCGGTAACGCCCGGGACCACCTGGCAGTCAATGTTGCGTTGCAGCAGATATTCCAGTTCCTCGGCGCCACGGCCGAATATGAACGGGTCGCCTCCCTTGAGCCGGACCACACGCTGCCCCCGATCGGCGAGGTCGGCAAGCAGTTCGTTGATCTGTTCCTGGGGCAGGCTGTGGCAGCCGCTGGCCTTGCCGACGTAATGCCGGGCGCAGGTGAGGGGGATCAACGTCAGCAGGTCGGGGCTGATCAGGCGGTCGTAAACCACGGCGTCGGCCTGCATCAACAGGCTCCAGGCACGCAGGGTCAGCAAGCGTGGATCACCGGGGCCGGCGCCGACCAGGGCCACTTCGCCCGGTCTGAACGGGGACGCAAGTGCGGCCGGTAAAATAATCGATGGGTGCATGGGACGTCCTTGGTTCTTCATCAGGTTGACCGGGGCTCGCAGGCGGGTGCTTCAGTGCATGACGCAAGGGATGGTCATTAATGACGGCATACCGATTTCTTCATCGCTGAGATGGCAGCCGGGGTCCTGGCCCCAGAGGTCGCCTTCGGCCCAGGCGCGGGTGCGGGTATTGCCGTTGCAGATGTTCAGCCAGCGGCATTGGCCGCAACGGCCACCGACGACGCGTGGATGCACACGCAGCTGCTGCAACAAAGCGTCCGGCTGGTCCAGCCAGAGCGTGCGAAACGGCGTATGCCGGACATTGCCCACCGAGTGCTGCCACCAATAGGTGTCGGGGTGCACTTCGCCGGTGTTGTCGATGTTGGCGATACCGCTGCCCGAGGCGTTGCCGCCCCAGGCCCGGAGCATGTGTTCCAGGCGCGGGTAATGTTCGGGTAGATGCAGGCCCACCCATTGCAGCAAGAGAATCGCGTCGGCATCGTTGTTGCCGCTGACAAAATCGCTGTCGCGGCCCTGCTGGATGTCTTCCCAGGCCCGTTCGAAGATCAGCGTCATTGCCTCGCGGCTCATCTGCTGCCGGGCGTCGAGCTTGCGGCTGCGTTTGCCGCGACCGCTGTAGTTGAGGTGCGACAGATAAAACTTCTGCACGTCGTACTCGCGCATCAGCGCCAGTAACTGGGGCAATTGCTGATGGTTCTCTTGGGTCAGGGTGGTGCGCAGGCCGACGCGAATACCCTGTTCACGACAGAGACGGATCGCCCGCATGGAGCTGGCGAAACTGCCCTTGAGTTGGCGGAAGGCATCATGGGTGGCTTCCAGGCCATCGATGCTGATCCCGACATAGTCGAAATTCGCCGCGCGGATCTGTGCGATGTTTTGCTCATCGATCAGCGTGCCGTTGGTGGACAACGCGACAAAGAAACCCTTGGTGCGGGCGTAGGCGCTGAGCACAAACAGATCGTCGCGCAACAGCGGTTCACCGCCGGAAAGAATCAGGACCTTCACCCCGGCGTCGTGCAGATCGTCGATCACGGTCAGCGCGGCGGACGTATCCAGTTCGTCGCGAAAGACACTGTCGGCGGACGTGGCGTAGCAGTGTTTGCAGGTCAGGTTGCAGCGCCTGAGCAGGTTCCAGATCACCACCGGTGGCCGGTTGCTGCCCGGTGGGCTGGTTCTGGGGGCAGGCGCCTGGCCGGTCAGGGCACGCAGGTATTGGCTGATCCTCAACATGCAAATCTCCTTGAACAAGCGCGTGTTCAGCGTGGCACTGGCGGCAGCCGCAAACCGGTTTTCTTCAGGATGCGACTGCTCACCAACATCTCGTCGGCGGTGCAGGCGTCGCCCAGCAAGTAGCGCAGGTGTTCACGGTAGCTGTCGATTTCCTCGCGGCTGCGGCCGTGGACCATGGCGAACAGGTTGTAGCGCCACGCGGTTCGTCGCGGGCGTCGATAGCAATGACTGACGAAGGGCTGTGCACCGATCAGCGCGCCAAGGCGCGGCATGTCGCTATCGTGCACATCCCAGACGGTCATGCCGTTGTAGCGATAGCCCAGGCGATAGTGATTGGGGACGGCGGCGATACGCCGAATGGCGCCCTCGGCCTGCAAGCGTTTGAGCAAGTCCAGGGTGGATTCGATATTTAGGTCCAGCTGTTCGGCGAGCCAGGCCCACGGGTCGTCCAGCAGCGGCAGGCCGGCCTGGGTCAGCTCGATCAGACGCTGCGCCAGGGTGTCTTCAGACCGGGAAGTACAGACCGACATGGTAGGTCTCCTCTTTGGGCAAGTTGAGCAGCGGCAGGCCGGTCAGGGTTTCGATGTGCTGCAGGGTCTCGGCGATGCCTTGTTCGGTCGGGCAGCCGAGCACGAACCACATGTTCCAGGCGTGTTCGCGGCGGTAGTTGTGCGCCACTTCAGGCAGGGCCTGCAGTTGCTCGGCGACGTCTTCGAAACGCTCCTCCGGCACCGCCAGCGCAGCGAGGGTGAAGGCGCCGCCGAGTCGTTCGATGTCGAACATCGGGCCGAAGCGCGTGAGCATGCCGTCTTCCAGCAATTCGTGGAGGCGGTCGAGCAGTTCGGTGCTGCTGCTCTCCAGTTCGGCGGCCAGTGCCTGCCACGGGTGGCGCACCAGCGGCAGGCCCAGTTGCAGGCGGTTGATCAACCGACGGTCAAGGTCATCCATGGGTGGAGGCTCCGGTTGGTGAGGGTGCAAAGCGTCCGCCGCACTGTTTGAACGCGTGAGTGCTGAACAGCAGTTGATGGGGCAGATCGCTCAGCAGGTGTTCTTCCAGCAACGCCTGGATCTGTGCCTCGACCTGCGCGCGTTGGCGCCCGTGAACCATGCAGAACAGGTTGTAGCGCCACTGCGGCAGGCGTCGCGGCCGTTGGTAGCAGAGGGTAATGCCGTGCGCCCGGCCCAGGCGCTGGCCGACTTCGTCGATCAGCGCGTCCGGAACATCCAGCACCAGCATGGCGTTGGCGGTAAAACCCAGCGCGCGATGGTTAAGTACCAGGCCGACCCGGCGAAACAGCCCTTGCTCGAGCCACTGATGCATTTGCGCGAGCACCTGGTTTTCGTCGGCGTCTATCCGTTCGGCGAGGGCCTGATAGGGGCGCGATACCCGCGGCAATCCGCCTTCCAGATGCCGACGCAGCGCCAGTGCCTGTTTAGGACTCAAGCCCGGCGTCATGGGTTTTCTCCCAGGGCAAAACCGAGGTCGATGCGGTAAGCGGTCAACATCGGCAGATCCAGCGGCATGAGGCCGGTGTCTTTTTCAAGTTGTTCGAGAACGCGTTCGATGTGTTGGCGATCGGGACCGGTCAGCACAAACCACAGGTTGTAGAAATGCTCCCGCGCGTAGTTATGGTTGACCTCAGGGTATTGGCTGACGTGCTCGGCGACCTGTTGCAAGCGTTCGGCGGGCACGGCGAGGGCGGCGAGGGTGCTGGCCCCGGCGCGACTGTGTTCGAACACCGGGCCGATCCGTGAGAGGGTGCCGGCCTGATCCATTTCTTCCAGGCAAGCCATCACTTGGGCCACGCGGCAACCGAGAATCCGCGCCATCTCCTTGTACGGTTCCGCACACAGCGGCATGCCGTGCTGGAAGCGGTCGATCAATTGGCGGCTGAGCAGGTCGAGGTTCATTTCAATAGCCCATTTTTTGCGCGCGACTGCTGAAGAAGATGCCGCTCGGCGCGGTGGCGGGAAGGGTGCTCAACTGCTTCAGGCTGTACGGGTCCCAGACTTGAACCTGATCGCCATCGCGTAACGACAGCCACAACTGGTCGCCGCGAGCGGTGAATTCCATGTGCAGCACCGCCGGCCCTGGTCGCAGATCGGCGACCACGGCGTGGGTTTCAGTGTCGATAACCTGTACCCGATCGTTGTCCGGGTAGGCGAAATTGACCCACAGCTGCCGACCGTCCGGCCGCGACGTGACGAACACTGGTTGGCCGGCAACGGGGATGGCAGCGCTCTGCTGCCACGTGCGCGAATCCATCACCAGCACCTGATGACGACCGACAGCGGGCACGAAGGCCTGGTGATCGGCGACGGCCCAGCCCTCCAGGTGCGGCATCTTGTAGACGGGCAATTTCGCCTGGCCACGACCGTAATCACCGAGCACTCGCTGCACCCCGCGCTCCGGATGCCAGAGGTCGAGTTGCGCCATGCCGTCTTCGCCGAACAGTCCGGCCATGTAATAGCGACCATCCGGGGTCACCAACGCGTCGTAGGGTTGCTGGCCGATCTCGGTGAAGCGGCTGATCTGTGGCGTGTTGCCCTGACTGAAATCGGCGGTCCAGATCTCGCCGGTATCGAACAGGCTGAACACAAAACGCTGACCGGGCGCGTCGACCAGGCCGACCACCCGTGAGCGCTTGCTGCCATCGGCCAGGGGCGTGGCCGGAATGTTGGCCACCAATTGCAGGGTTTCAGCATCGAACACCTTGACCCCGCCGGGCACGTAGTTGGACACGGCGATGAGTTTGCCGTCCTGACTGATCGCACCACCGATGCTGTTACCGCCCTGTATCACCCGTTGATCGATGCGTTGGGTCAGCAGGTCGATCTTGCTCAGCCCGCCGTCGCGGCCGAACACATAGGCATAACGCTGGTCGCGGGAAAACACCACCGAGGCATGGGACAGATCGCCCAAACCCTCGAGTCGGGCCAGTGCCGTGCGGGTGTCGCTTTCGATGATTTGCACGCTGCCGGTGGCGCGCTCCACCACCACGCCCAGATCACCGGTACCACGCAACGGAGGCTGAACACACGCGGACAACAACAGCCCGGTCGCCGCTAAAAGCAGGGTTGATCGGATCATGGTGCGGGATATCCCTGGAGAAGAAGATCGACCAGCCAACGGATGTCGTCCTGGCTGAGCAGCGGGGCCCAACCGGGCATCGCGGTGCCGGGCCGGCCTTGGCTGACGGTGGCTATCAGGTTGTCCCTGGACTTGCCCGCCAGCGTTGCGCGGGTCAGGTCGGGACCCAGTCCGCCGGTCATGTGCAGCCCATGGCAGGCGCCGCAATCCTGGGCCAACAAGTGTTCGAGTTGTGCCTGACGCTTGGCGTCGGGCGCGGCAACCGAGGTTGCGCAAATGAGGAGGAGGGCCGCCAGAATCGCAGCGTGTCGATAAACCGTCATGACGCCCTCCAGTTGGCTATTTGAGACTCAGGACCCAGGTTGCAAGTGTCTTCGCTTCTTCATCCGTCACCGGATTGGCCGGCATTGGCATCGGGCCCCAATTGCCTTGCGTACCGTTCTTGATGTGGCTGGCCAGGGTGTCCACGGCCCCGGCCACGCCGGCGTTCTTGGCCGCGACATCCTTGAGCGCCGGGCCGACCAGCTTGGTGTCGATGGAATGGCAGGCGGCGCAGGGTTTGCTCTTGAACAGCTCCTGGCCGTCTTGGGCCATGGCCGGCTGCACGCTCAGCGCAGCGGTCAGGGCGAACAGTGAAAACAGAATATTTTTCATGGGGATTCCTTGCATTGATGGAGCTCAATAGATGTCGTGTTGGGTGTTGTAGACGTTGAATTTTCCGGTGGGTGTGATCAGTCGTTTGTCCTTTATGACTGATTTGAGCTTCAGCGTTTTGTCGTCGATCACTACCAGCGCCGATTCCTCTGACTGACCGCTCCACACGGAGAACCAGACTTCATCGCCGGCCTTGTTGTATTCCGGCTGTACCACCCGCATCGCGCCTTGCTTGATGCCGGCGTACTCGGCGATGGGCAGCACGGTGTAGCCGGCGTCGAGTTTGTCGATGTTGAACACCGCCACCGACTGGCTCAGCTTGGCGTCGGGGTTGAGGGTGGTGTCGACATACAGGTGACGGGAGTCAGGGTGGGTTTTGATAAACAGTGATCCGCCGCCCTGGCCCTTGAGTGAGGCGACCTGTTTCCAGGCGTATTGCGGGTGTTTGATCGGGTCGGTACCGATCAGGGAGATGCCGTCATCGCCCAGGTGGCTGGTGGCCCAGACTGGCCCATAGGTCGGGTGGTTGAAGTTGGCGCCGCGCCCCGGGTGAGGGGTTTTGCCGACCTCCACCAAAGCTGCCAACTTGCGATCTTTGGAATCGATCACGGCGACTTTGTTGGAATTATTGGCGGCGGTCATGAAGTAGCGATGGGTGCTGTCCCAGCCGCCGTCATGCAGGAAGGGCGCGGCATCGATGTAGGTGATGGTGAGGTTTTTGATGTCCTGGTAATTGACCAGCATAACCTTGCCGGTTTCCTTGACGTTGACGATGAACTCCGGCCATTCGTGGGAGGCGATGATCGCCGCGACCCGGGGTTCGGGGTGATATTCCTGCTTGTCGACGGTCATGCCGCGGGTCGAGACGATCTGTTTTGGCTCCAGGGTTTCGCCATCCATGATGGTGAATTGCGGCGGCCAATAGGAGCCGGCGACGGTGTATTTGTCTTCGTAGCCCTTGAACTTGGAGGTCTCCACCGAGCGCGCCTCGATGCCCACTTTGACTTCGGCGACCTTGGTCGGCTCCACCGGCCACAGGTCGATCATGTCGATCCGCGCGTCTCGACCAATCACCAACAGGTAGCGACCCGAGGCAGAAATGCGCGAGATGTGCACCGCATAACCGGTCTCGATCAGCTTGACGATTTTTTTGCTGTCACCGTCGATCAGGGCAATCTTGCCGTCATCGCGCAACGTCACCGAAAACAGGTTCGGCAGGTTGAGTTTGCTCAGTTGCTTCTTCGGACGATCCTCAGGCTTGACCAGCACTTTCCAGGTTTTCAGCGTCTCGGCCATGCCCCATTCCGGCGGTGTCGGCGGCGCGTGCTGTATGAACTTGGCCATTGACATGATCTGATCCTTGGTCAGCGCATTCGACGTTCCCCAGTTCGGCATGCCCGCCGGTGAACCGTAGGTAATCAACGCCTCCAGAAACGGTTGCCCGCGGGACTGGGTGATGTCCGGTGTCAGTGGTTTGCCGGTGGCGCCTTTGCGCAGAACGCCGTGACAGCCGGCGCAACGCTGGAAGTAAATTTCCTTGGAAGAGTCGAACTCGGCCTGACTCATGTCGGGCGCTCCGGCGGATTTGACCATCAGCGGGCTGGCCGCAGCGGCAGCGGGCTCTTCGGCCCGGGCCGCATGAGTCACCGCAAGGGCCAGCGCCGAACACAATGTGGCGACAGTCAGAGCAAACGTTTTTCTATTGCTGATCAGCATTCCATTTCTCCTCAGGCAAGACCTTTGCGATGTGCTGAAACGGCAGCGCAGAACGCAGGTTCTTAGTGCCGTGCAAGGCTATGCCCGAGCAGGCCAATGCTCGCTTGACCGCGATCAAGTTTGCCGACCATGTCACTTGCCAGGTTGTCGCAGGGGCCCGTAGCGTGTGGCTTGAATCCGCTTTTGGAACACACAGCCCATGGACCGAATCCAGTCTTGCGAACCCTTCTATCAACCGCTCAATAATGAGGAGGCGCTGTTCGAGCAAGCCTGGCGACACGGCATGCCGGTGCTGATCAAAGGCCCGACGGGGTGCGGGAAGACCCGTTTCGTCCAGCACATGGCCCATCGGTTGAAACTGCCGCTGTACACCGTGGCTTGCCATGACGATCTGAGCGCTGCCGACTTGATTGGCCGCCATTTGATTGGTGCCCAAGGCACCTGGTGGCAGGACGGGCCACTGACCCGCGCGGTGCGTGAAGGCGGCATTTGTTATCTGGACGAAGTGGTCGAGGCGCGCCAGGACACGGTGGTGGTGTTGCATCCACTGGCCGATGATCGTCGCGAGTTGTTCCTGGAACGCACCGGCGAAGTGCTGCAGGCGCCGCCGTCATTCATGCTGGTGGTGTCGTACAACCCCGGCTACCAGAACCTGCTCAAAGGCATGAAACCCAGCACCCGACAACGCTTCGTGGCGATGCGTTTCGGCTATCCGCCGGTGGCCGATGAAGAGCGCATTGTCGCCCGGGAAGCGCAGGTGGACAGCGCGCTGGCGGCGCAAGTGGTCAGGCTGGGGCAGGCCCTGCGAAGGCTGGATCAACATGACCTGGAGGAAGTCGCCTCGACGCGGTTGTTGATTTTTACTGCGCGAATGATCCGCTCCGGCATGAGCCCGCGTGAGGCGTGCATGGCCTGCCTGGCCGAGCCGCTGAGCGATGATCCGCTGACTGTTGCGGCGCTGATGGACGTGGTTGATGTCCACTTCGGCTGAGGCCAGACGCGTTGCGCCGGGTCACTTGCCGGGTGATCTGGCGATGTGGTTTTTCATTCTGGCCGAGCTGTCTGTGTTCGCCATCCTGATTCTGACGTTCGCCGTGACCCAGGCACTCAAACCGCAGCTGTTCGGTGAAAGCCGTCAGTTGCTCAACACATCTACCGGCCTGGCGATGACCCTGAGCCTGCTCACCGCCGGGCTGTTCGCCGCGTTGGCCCAGGAGCAAGTCAAGCGCTCCCGGTCTCGCCACGGCGCTATCTACCTGCTGGCAGCCTTGCTCGCGGCCAGTGTTTACGTGGTGTTGAAGATCACCGAATACCGGCACTTGCTGGCCACGGGGCTGGGCATGGAGCACAACACGTTTTTCACCCTCTACTGGATCCTCACCGGTTTTCATTTTCTCCATGTACTGCTCGGCATGGTCATCCTCGGATGGCTGGCCGAGCGTTGCCGTCGTGGCCTGTACAACGCATCCAACCGCAGCGGGCTTGAATCGGGTGTGCTGTATTGGCACATGGTCGATCTGATCTGGGTCGTGCTGTTTCCGCTGGTCTACGTTCTGAATTGACGGAGGTTCTGATGTCCGCTTCCAGGTTTTTGCTGGTCTGCTGGGCCGCGCTGGCCACGTTAAGCGTGTGCACGGTGGTGCTGGCACAGATGGGCGCGACGTGGCTGCTGTCGGTGGCCATTTTGCTGGTGGCGGTCGGCAAGGCCTGGCTGATTGCCGATGGCTTTATGGAAATGCGCCATGCCCCGCGACTGTGGCGCTGGTTGATGGTGAGCTGGGCGGTGGTGTTGGCAGTCGTTGTAGGGCTGACGCTGATGTCAATCGACTAAGGAATACAGTCTGTAGAACAGCACGATTCTAA
>NZ_JAHSTV010000016.1 GCF_019145235.1 Pseudomonas farris
GCGTAGTGTCAGGCAACATCGATGTTGACTGTACTGGCCCCTTCGCGAGCAAGCCCGCTCCCACAGGTGACCGTGTTCACTGCATGGACAGGCGCTCCCCAAGGTTTTCGGCCTTGAGAATATCGAACAACGCCTGCGCCGCCGCCGACAGTTCATGCCCCGTCGTCAGCACCCCGATCGCGCGTTCCACCACCGGATCCCGCAGGGTAATGCAACGCGCGCCCAGCTCGCGCATCTGCCCGGCGCACAACGCCGGCACCGCGCTTACGCCCAATCCGCTGGCCACCATCCGCCCGACCGTTGCCAATTGATGGCTTTCAAATTCCACCGGCAATTTCATGCCGCGCGTCTGCAAGTGTTCTTCGAGCATCACCCGCACCGTTGATGGTCGCTGCAAGGTAATGAACGGTTCCTTGAGCAAGGTTTGCCAATCAATGTCGTCCAGCTCCGCCAGCGGTGAATCGAACGGCACCACCGCCACAAACCGGTCGATGTACAACGGCGTGAACACCAGCGACGAGCTCTGTGTCGGTTCAAACGCCACGCCCAGTTCCACCTGACGGTCGCGAACCAGTTCCAGCACCTGCTCGTTGATCACGTCATTCACTGTGACGTTGACCTTGGGATAACGCGCGCGAAAGGTCTTGAGGATCGGCGGCAGCAGGTTGCCGGCAAACGACGGCATCGCCGCCAGGGTCACGCGGCCGCGCTGGAGGGTGAAGCGTTGGCGCAAATCATCCTCGGCATTGTCCCAGTCCGCAATTAACCGGCGGGCCAAGGGCAGCAGCGATTCGCCTTCGGCGGTCAGCGCGACGTTGCGGGTGTTGCGCGTGAACAAGCGTCCGCCCAAGCCCTCCTCCAGCGCCTTGATGGTCAGGCTCAACGCCGACTGGGACAAGTGCAGCCGCTCGCACGCCACGGCAAAACTCAAACTCTGGGCCACGGCCAGGAATGCACGGATCTGTTTGACGGTCATGGCTACTGCCTCCAACGAGGTACGAAACGAATTAGTGAGTTTTATCTATCAATCAACCTTAAAAATCAACTTAACAAATAAATCCTCCAGCGTGACACTCCCTCCCCATCCGGCTAGCCAGCCGCCCACAAAGAATAAAAGAGGTGCATATGGCAGGGTTCGACAAGCGCGTGTATTCCTACGAGGAAGCGATGGCAGGTCTTGAAGACGGCATGACCGTGATCTCCGGCGGCTTCGGCCTGTGCGGGATTCCGGAAAATCTCATCGCCGAGATCCAGCACCGCGGCACCCGTGATCTCACCGTGGTCTCCAACAACTGCGGCGTCGACGGTTTCGGCCTCGGTGTGCTGCTGGTAGACCGGCAGATCCGCAAGGTGGTGGCCTCTTACGTCGGCGAAAACGCGCTGTTCGAGAAGCAACTGCTGAGCGGCGAAATCGAAGTCGTCCTGACCCCT
This sequence comes from Pseudomonas farris, assembly GCF_019145235.1. GTDB lineage: Bacteria > Pseudomonadota > Gammaproteobacteria > Pseudomonadales > Pseudomonadaceae > Aquipseudomonas > Aquipseudomonas farris. The sequence goes on from NZ_JAHSTV010000016.1 coordinate 1,432, forward strand.
CAAGGCACCCTCGCCGAGAAAATGCGCGCAGGCGGTGCCGGCATCCCGGCGTTCTTCACCGCCACTGGCGTCGGCACTCCGGTGGCCGACGGCAAGGAAGTCCGCGAATTCAAGGGCCGCAAGTACCTGATGGAAGAATCCATCACCGGTGACTTCGCCATCGTCAAAGGCTGGAAAGCCGACCATTTCGGTAACGTGGTCTATCGCCACACCGCCCAGAACTTCAACCCGCTGGCCGCCACCGCCGGCAAGATCACCGTGGTCGAAGTCGAAGAAATCGTCGAACCCGGCGAGCTGGACCCGTCGCAGATCCACACCCCTGGCATCTACGTCGACCGGGTCATTTGCGGCACGTTCGAGAAGCGCATCGAACAGCGCACCGTGCGTAAGTGATCCCCTGCCCCCGGACCGAATGAAGGAATAACAACAATGGCACTTTCCCGCGAACAAATGGCTCAGCGCGTCGCCCGCGAAATGCAGGACGGCTACTACGTGAACCTCGGCATCGGCATCCCGACCCTGGTCGCCAACTACATCCCTGAAGGCATGGAAGTCATGCTGCAATCGGAAAACGGCCTGCTCGGCATGGGTGCGTTTCCGACCGACGCCGAAGTCGACGCCGACATGATCAACGCCGGCAAGCAAACCGTGACCGCGCGTATTGGCGCGTCGATTTTCTCGTCCGCCGAATCGTTCGCAATGATCCGCGGCGGCCATATCGACCTGACCGTGCTGGGCGCGTTTGAAGTGGACGTCGAAGGCAACATCGCCTCCTGGATGATCCCTGGCAAACTGGTCAAGGGCATGGGCGGCGCGATGGACCTGGTGGCCGGTGCGGATAACATCATCGTCACCATGACCCACGCCTCCAAGGACGGCGAGTCGAAACTGCTGTCGCGTTGCAGCCTGCCGCTGACCGGCGCCGGTTGCATCAAACGCGTGCTGACCGATCTGGCCTACCTGGAAATCAAGGACGGCGCGTTCGTTCTCAAGGAACGCGCGCCGGGCGTCAGCGTCGAAGAAATCGTCGCCAAGACCGCTGGTAAACTGATCGTGCCTGACCACGTCCCGGAAATGCAGTTCGCTGCCCAGTGAGGAACCCTTCCATGCAAGAAGTCGTGATTGTTGCCGCCACTCGTACTGCCATCGGTAGCTTCCAGGGCTCGTTGGCCAATGTGTCCGCGGTTGACCTCGGTGCTGCGGTGATCCGCCAGTTGTTGGCGCAGACCGGGCTGGACCCGGCGCAAGTCGATGAAGTGATCATGGGCCAAGTGCTGACCGCCGGTGCCGGGCAAAACCCCGCGCGTCAGGCCGCAATCAAGGCCGGCCTGCCCTTCGCCGTGCCGGCCATGACCCTGAACAAGGTCTGCGGCTCCGGCCTGAAAGCGCTGCATCTGGCGGCTCAGGCGATTCGCTGCGGCGATGCCGAAGTGATCATCGCTGGCGGCCAGGAAAACATGAGCCTGGCCAATTATGTCATGCCGGGCGCCCGCACAGGATTGCGCATGGGTCACGCACAGATCGTCGACACGATGATCAGCGATGGCCTGTGGGATGCGTTCAACGATTACCACATGGGCATCACCGCCGAGAATCTGGCTGAGAAATACAGCCTGACCCGTGAGCAACAGGACGCCTTCGCTGCCGCGTCCCAGCAGAAAGCCGTGGCCGCCATCGAAGCCGGGCGGTTTGCCGATGAGATCACGCCGATCCTGATCCCGCAGCGCAAGGGCGATCCGCTGTCCTTCACCACCGATGAACAGCCTCGCGCCGGCACCACCGCCGACTCCCTGGGCAAACTGAAAGCGGCCTTCAAGAAGGACGGCTCGGTGACTGCCGGCAACGCCTCTTCGCTGAACGACGGCGCCGCGGCGGTGATCCTGATGAGTGCGGAGAAAGCCAAAGCGCTGGGGCTGCCAGTGCTGGCGAAGATCGCCGCTTATGCCAACGCGGGCGTCGACCCGGCGATCATGGGCATCGGCCCGGTGTCGGCCACTCGTCGTTGCCTGGACAAGGCCGGTTGGTCCATCGATCAACTGGACCTGGTCGAAGCCAACGAAGCCTTCGCCGCGCAATCTCTGGCCGTGGCCAAGGACCTGGAATGGGACTTGAACAAGGTCAATGTCAACGGCGGCGCCATTGCCCTGGGCCATCCGATTGGGGCGTCAGGTTGCCGGGTGCTGGTGACCTTGCTGCATGAAATGATCAAGCGTGATGCCAAGAAAGGCCTGGCGACGTTATGCATTGGCGGAGGCCAAGGCGTAGCACTGGCCATCGAGCGCTAGCCCCTAGACCGCCGCGTTATCGTTCTTCGCGAGCAAGCCCGCTCCCACATTGGAACTGTGCCGATCACAAATTTTGTGATCGGCACAGTTCCAATGTGGGAGCGGGCTTGCTCGCGAAGAGGCCCGACCAGACAACACCCCTCCCGAGTCAGGCCAAAAACTGCAGAATCAACCAGCTGTTCGCCCCACTGATCACCACAAACAACCCCCACGCCAACACCCGTGTCGGCAGTCGATTCACAAACGGCCCCATGAGCTTTTGATCGTTGGTCATGCGAATCAACGGATACAACGCGAACGGCAGTTGCAGGCTGAGCACTACCTGGCTCAACACCAACAGTTTGCCGATCGCCCCATCGCCCATCAGCCAGACACCGATGAACGCCGGGATCAGCGCCAGCCCACGAGTGATCAACCGCCGTTGCCAGCAGGGCAGCCGCAAGTTCAGATAGCCCTCCATGATCACCTGGCCCGCAATGGTGCCGGTGAAGGTCGAGCTCTGTCCCGAAGCCAGCAACGCCACGCCGAACAGCACACTGGCCAACGCGTCGCCCACCAACGGGTCAAGCAAGTGATAGGCATCCTGAATGTCCACCACGTCGGTATGCCCGGTCTTGTGGAAGGCCGCCGCCGCGAGAATCAGGATCGCCGCGTTGACCAGCAGCGCCAAGGCCAGAGAGCCGATGGTGTCGATGCGCGCCAGTTTCACCGCGTCCTGCTTGCTGGCCAGGTCCTTGCCGATCATCCGGGTCTGCACGATCGAGGTGTGCAGGTACAAGTTATGGGGCATCACTGTGGCCCCGAGTATGCCAATGGCCAGGTACAACGGCGCGGCATCACCAAGCGCCGAGAATGACGGGGTGAAACCACGGGCGACGTCCGGCCAGAAGGGTTTGATCAGCCACAGCTCGACGAAGAAACACGCGCCGATGGTGCCCACCAGCACCAGCATGATCGCCTCCAGCCGGCGAAAGCCGCGGTTTTGCAGTGCCAATACCAGCAGCGTGTCGAATGCTGTGAGTGCGATGCCAAACGTCAACGAACAGCCCAGCAGCAAGTGGAACGCCAGCGCACAGCCGAGCACTTCGGCGAGGTCGGTGGCGATGATTGAAATTTCCGCCAGCAGCCACTGGGTCCGTGCGGTCCGCGTGCTGTAGCGTTCGCGGGACAGTTGCGCCAGATCACGTCCGGTGGCGATACCCAGACGCGAACACAAACACTGCACCACCATCCCAGCCAGGCTCGCCAGCAACACCACGAACAACAGGCTGTAGCCAAACCGCGAACCGGCTTCGATGGCCGTGGCCCAGTTGCCCGGGTCCATGTAGCCGATGGACACCAGCAAACCGGGGCCGGCAAAGCGCAGGACGCGTTTGAAGAAGGACGCACTCGGGTCAACGGCAACAGTGCCGGCCACTTCCGGAGGGCAAAACGGCGCAGTGCCGACTTTGGGCAAACTGAATTTCACGCAATCATCCGTCAACAGGTGGGAGCGCGCAGCTTAGACGTTTCACACATTCCGGTGTAGACACTCAGCGCTTGCACAGAGACCACGCTGAGCAATCCATCGCCCGCAATGCTAACGTGGCCGGCTCACACCGATCGGAGACGCGTGCGTGCTGATGCTCAAACTGCTGGTGATTCCGGGATTTCTCTTGCTGATTTCCCTGGCCGGTAAACGCTGGGGCCCTGGCGTGGCCGGTTGGCTGTCGGGGCTGCCGGTGGTGGTCGGGCCGATTCTGTTTTTTCTCGCCATCGAGCAAGGCGTGATGTTCGCCGCTCAGGCGGCGACGGCAGCGTTATCGGCAATGTTCGCGATGATTACCTTTTGCGTGACCTACGCCCAGGTTGCACAACGCTCGAGCTGGCCGTGGACGCTGACGATTTCGCTGCTGGTCTGGGCCCTGGCGGCCGGTGTGCTGTCGCTAATCCCGCCGTCGCTGGTGTTCTCAGTGATCGCGGCCGCCATCGCATTGCTGGCCGCGCCGTACCTGTTTCCTACGGTGCAGCCCATCGCTTCAGGCCCGGCGCCGAAGTCCGACAAACTGCTGCTGCGCATGATGGCCGGCGCCCTGCTCACATTGGCTGTGACGCTGCTGGCCGGCACCGTCGGCGAACGCTGGAGCGGGCTGCTCGCGGTATTCCCGGTGTTGGGCAGTGTGATGGCAGTGTTTTCCCAGCAGACTCGCGGGCCGGCTTTTACTGCTGCCTTGCTCAGGGCGACGGCGACCGGGATGTATTCGTTTGCGGCGTTTTGTCTGGTGCTGGCGTTGGCGCTGCCGAGATTGGGATGGCTGGGGTTTGTCTTGGGCATAGGCGTGTCGTTGGGGATGCTGGTGATCACCAAGCGGCTGGCATTGCGTCCAAGGTGAGAACGTAGCAGGCTGCGGCAGCTGCTACCGATCGCGATCCGTGGGATGATCGCCATCAAAGCGCGGATCATCCCCAGGAGAGTTTGAATGTCATTGTTGAGTAAAAAAGCCGTTGTTCTGCTGCTGATGGCGGCTACCAGCCTGGGTGCCTTGAATGCGCAGGCGGCCAAGGCCACTGCCAGCGACAAAGCGCCGGCCCAGAAGGTCTCGATGCTCGGCGGCAAGTTCACCTTCACCCTGCCCAAGGGTTTCATCGCCAACCCGCTGCCAGCCGGCGACGCGGCCACCGGCACTGCCGGGGCGACGGGCACGATGTACACCAACCAGACCACCAAAACCGTAGTGATCGCCGCTGAAAACACCATCCCCGGCGGCGCCAACGTCAAGGACAACGACGGTGAGTTCCTTGACGCCACCGTGTCCGCGTTCGCCACCGAGCAACGCAATGCCTTGCCGGATTTCAACAAAACCAGCGAAAAAAGCCTGACTCAGAAAGGCACGGGCCTGGGCCTTCGGCAGATCGACAGCACCGCCACCCAGGGCGGTGGCATGACGCTGGACAGCACGTTGATGGCCGCTTCCGGCACGCGCATGGCCATCGTTCAGATCATCTCCCGTCCCAACGACAAAACCGGCCACGAAACGCTGGTGAAACAAATCGTCAGCGGCAAATAAACCCGACCGATTCAGGGATTGAGGCGCTGCAACCAGGCACTCAAATTCTGCATCTCGGGGGCGCTGATGCTGTGACCGACACCCGGATAGGCATGAAACTCGGGCTTGAGTGACAGGCGCTGCAACAGGCTGTCGGCCTCAGTACCGTCGTTGTAGGGCAGGAGTGTGTCGGCGGTGCCATGACCGATGAAAATCGCCAGCTGCTGGCGTTTTTCATCCGGTTTGAGCTCGGACCTGAGCACCGGCAGGATGCGCCCGCTCAACGCCGCAATCCCGCCTACCGCCTCGGGATGACGCAACGCGACCTCGTAGGACATCATCGCGCCCTGGCTGAAACCCACCAGGAATACCTTGTCCGCTTCGGTGTGATATTTCTTCGCCGCTTGTGCGACAAAATCCCTCAGCACCTGGCCGCTGGCCTTCAAGTCGTCCGTCTCACCGTCATAGGCGCCCTCACCCTTTTGGCGAAACCACTGGTAACTGCCCTCCTCCAACGTCATCGGCGCCCGCACCGACAGGTAGTTGTACTGCGGCGGCAATTCATCCTTGATGTCGAACAGATCCTGCTCATTACTGCCGTAACCGTGCAGGAAAATCACCAAAGGTTGGTTGCGGGATTCAGCGTCGGCCTGCTCCAGGTACTTGAGCGGCAGATCGGTGTGCAGCGGGGCTTGAGCGTGGACGGCGGAGGACGCCAGGAGCGTGAGCAGAGCGAGTAACTTCAACATAAACCTTCCTTCACAGAGCGCAGGATTCGGGGCAAAGCCTAACACTGTGAGGCGGGATGTCGATGATGACCCAGGCATCTTCGCCGCTTCTGAGGCCGTCTTCGCGAGCAAGCCCGCTCACACATTAAATCGCGGCCTGATTAGAAAGCATAAAAAAAGTGGCCACCGCGTCAACAGTGGCCACTTTTTTCTACGGCGTATTAATGGCCGTAAACGTCAAAGTCGAAGTACTTGTCCTGCACTTGCTTGTACTTGCCGTTGGCGCGGATTTCAGTGATGGCGGTGTTGAATTTGTCCGCCAGCTCTTTATCACCCTTGCGCACAGCGATGCCGGCACCGCCGCCGAAGTACTTGGCGTCTTCATAGGTCGGGCCGACGAAGGCGAAGCCTTTACCGGCGTCGGTTTTCAGGAAACCGTCGTCCAGGTTGACCGAGTCGGCCAGCATCGCGTCGAGACGACCGGCGACCATGTCCAGGTTGGCTTCCTGCTGGGAACCGTAACGCACCAGGTTGATGCCCGCCGGTACCAGCACTTCAGTGGCGAAACGATCGTGGGTACTGGCGCGCAACACACCGACTTTCTTGCCTTTGAGCTCGGTCAGCGGATCCTTGACGTCGGTGCCTTCCTTCATCACGAAGCGCGCCGGGGTGTGGTAGTACTTGATGGTGAAATCGACGTTCTTCTTGCGATCGTCAGTGATGGTCATGGACGACAGGATCGCGTCGATTTTCTTGACCTTCAGAGCCGGGATCAGGCCATCGAACTCTTGCTCGACCCAGGTGCACTTCACTTTCATCTGTTCGCACAGCGCATCGCCGATGTCCACGTCAAAACCGGTGAGTTTGCCGTCGGGGGTTTTCATCGAAAATGGCGGGTAACCGGCTTCGATACCGAGGCGAATCGGCTTGGCGTCTTCGGCCACGGCGGTCAGGGACAACATCGACAGTGCCAGGGCACCGAACATCACTCGCTTCTTCATTTATAACTCCTGTGTACGGAGGCTTTTATTGGCAGCTTTCTGTTGGCAACTTTCGGTTGGTGAATACCGAAGTGGCCGGCAGTCTAGAGTGGCTTCTGGAGGGCAAATTGTGTTTAAGCGACAAATACTTATAGAAAAACAGCCGAGGGATTCAAGGTACTTGAAGCGTGCGCCACGGTGGTGCAAGGGCTGTAGGACAATCCTTTGTTTCAGACAAAACCTACAAGATTTCGGGCGTGATCCGATTGAACAGTCGCACTGGCGATGATCTTTTTTTTGCGGCACATTGACCCCGCCAACCCATTCCCGGAAGAGAAGCGTGATGCCCACGTTGAACCTGATCCAGCATCATCCTGCCGAAGGTCCTGGCGCCATTGCCGAATGGGCGCGGGCTCGTGGCGTTACGCTAAACGTGTTTCGCGCCGACCTCGGCCAGTTGCCGCCGGTGAGCGCGGCACCGGTGATCCTGTTGGGCGGGCCTTATGAATCCAACGCCGGGCCAACGTGGCTGGAAACGGAGCGTCAGTGGCTGGCGGGTAGTCTGGATCAGGACGCGCCGGTGTTTGCGATTTGTCTGGGCGCGCAATTGCTGGCGCTGAGCCTGGGTGGGAATGTGCGGCGCATGGCTCATCCCGAAACTGGCTGGTCGACTGTGACCTTTGCGGATGGCCAGAGGCTGAAGGTGCTGGAATGGCATGAAGACGCAATCGATCTACCGGTGGATGCGCAATTGCTGGCCAGCAGTGACGTGTGTGAGCAGCAGATGTATCGCGTCGGGGTGACGCGAGTGGGGTTGCAGTTCCACCCGGAGTGGAATGCCGAATCGGTGGCGATTCTCAATGAGCACTTTGCCGAGGAATCGCCGTTGCCTCGGGGGTCACAGGAGAGCGCCGCCTATGCAGCGGTGTTTGGCTGGTTGCAGGTGACGCTCGACCAGTGGTGGGCGGCGCGGACAGCGGTTTGAATCAAGATCAAAAGATCGCAGCCTACGGCAGCTCCTACAGGGGAAGTACAGCCGTAATTTCACCGGTGTACCCGGTCAATGTAGGAACTGGCGAAGCCTGCGATCTTTTCGGCTACATCAACATTCGCAGCCGATCACGGTACTGACCGGCTGTTGCACCGCAACACTCAACTCAAACCCCTCATCCAGCCACCCGGTAACCCCGCCAATCATCTCCTTGACCGGGTAACCCAGCGCCGCCAATTTCACTGCGGCCTTGTTGGCGCCGTTGCAGTGGGGCCCTGCGCAATAGACCACGAACAGCGTGGATTTCGAATAACCCGCCAAGCCGTCAGCCGTGATCAGTCGACCCGGGATGTTGATCGCACGTGGCACATGTCCGCGTTCGAACGCCAACGGTCCGCGCACGTCGACCAGGACAAAATCCACCTCGCCGGCCTGTTGGCTGCCATAGACGTCGGAACAATCGGTCTCGAAGGTCAGACGGTTGCTGAAATGCATCAGGGCAATGGCAGATGGGGCTGCGGGAATTTCGCGAACCAGGCTGGGCATGGGCGGTACTCCAAAGTCTCGGTGGGTGTGGGAAGACTTTATCTGCCCTGCGCTTGTCGCTACAGTGGCGCACAAGACACTCACCGGGAATTTTCCGCCAAATGCAGCCCACCCCTGGATTGGTCGCGATTCTGGCCTACGACGGCCTCTGCACTTTCGAATTTGGCATCGCCGTGGAGATCTTCGGTCTGGCGCGGCCGGAGTTCGATTTCCCTTGGTATGAGCATCGTATCGTCGCCGTCGACCAAGGGCCGATGCGCGCCATGGGCGGCATTCAGGTGCTGGCCGACGGTGGGATGGAACTGCTGGAAGAGGCCCGGACCATCATCATCCCCGGCTGGCGCGACCGCAGCGCGGCGGTGCCTGAACCTTTGCTCGCCGCCCTGCGCCAGGCCCATGCCCGGGGCGCGCGATTGCTGTCGATCTGTTCCGGGGTATTTGTACTGGCGGCCACCGGTTTGCTCGACGGTCACGGCGCCACGACGCATTGGCGCTACACCGCTGAACTGGCCGAACGTTTTCCGGACATACAGGTGGACCCGGACGTGCTCTATGTTGATTCCGGCCAATTGATCACCTCAGCCGGCAGCGCTGCGGGCATCGATGCCTGCCTGCACCTGGTCGCACGGGATTTTGGCACTCAGGTGGCCAACTCGGTGGCGCGGCGATTGGTGATGTCGCCGCAACGCACCGGCGGCCAGGCGCAGTTCATTCCGTCACCGGTCAGCCCGACGCCGCGCAGCGATCTGTCGCGAGTCATGCAATGGGCGCGGGAACGTCTGCACGAACCGCTGGAGGTTCGCGACCTTGCCAGCGAGGCGGCCATGAGTGAGCGCACGTTCCTGCGGCGGTTCACCGAAGCCAGCGGTCTGCCGCCCAAGGCATGGTTGCAACATGAGCGTCTGGCCCGTGCTCGCGAATTGTTGGAGAGCACCCGCCAGAACACTGAGCAGATTGCCCAGCGCTGCGGTTATCGTTCGGTGGAGAGTTTCCGGGTGGCGTTTCGCAGCGTGGTCGGTGTGCCACCGTCGGTGTATCGGGAGCGGTTTGGGCGCGGGGTAAAGGCGATTTCTTGAGGTGTGCTTGAGGGCCCCTTCGCGAGCAAGCCCGCTCCCACACTGAATCTCTATTGAGCACAACATTTGTGTACGACGCAGACTAAATGTGGGAGCGGGCTTGCTCGCGAAGGCGCCAGCCCAACCACCGAAACCCTCAAGGCTTGCGCAACAGATAGGTATCCATAATCCACCCATGCTCCAACCGCGCGGCCTTGCGTACTCGCTCGATCTCATCCGCGACATCCTTGAGCTTGCCACTGATCAAAATTTCATCCGGCGTCCCCAGATAAGCCCCCCAGTAAATCTCCGTCTCCGGATCGGCCACGTGATGGTAGGCATCTTGCGCGTCCAGCATCACCACCAGGCTGTCGGCATCACTCACCTGCCCCGCCGCCAACCGCCGGCCGGTGGTGATTTCAATCGAGCGACCGATGCGATTCAGCGGCACCTTATGTTGCGCCGCCAACGCCTGCACGCTGGTGATCCCGGGAATCACCTCGAACTCGAACACACACCGGCCTGACGCCAGAATCGCCTGCAGAATCCGAATGGTGCTGTCGTACAACGCGGGATCGCCCCACACCAGAAAACCGCCGCACTGGTCGTCAGTCATTTCTTCATTGATCAGCCGTTCGAAGGTCTGCTGCTTGGCGCGGTTCAGGTCTTCGACGCTGGCCTTGTAATCCACATCCCCGCGTTCTCGCTCCGGGCTGTGGGCTTCGACGAAGCGGTAGTCACGATCGGTGATGTAGCGCTCACAGATCTCGCGGCGCAGGTCGATCAGTTTGTCTTTGCTCTGGCCCTTGTCCATGAGGAAAAACACATCGACGCGGTTCAGCGCCTTCACCGCCTGCATCGTGATGTAGTCGGGGTTGCCGGCACCGACACCAATGACCAGAAGTTTTTTCATCAACATGCTCCCTCAGGGTCCGTGCCCATCAAGCGTAGCCGCCAGCGACCGTTGAACCGCAACTCGATGGCCGACAACGGTTCGACGTCGATCTGGTTGAACGACGCGCCCTGCAGCACCTGCATCAATGCGGCGCGGATGACAAAAGGATGGGTGATGGCAACGACATGCCCCGGCGTCGCCTCAAGGCTGTTCAACCACGCAGCCACCCGCTCACCGAGTTGCGCCACCGATTCTCCACCGTGGGGTGCCGAGGTTGGGTCATTGAGCCATGCCTGGAGCGTCTCGGGTTCAGATATCTGCAGGTCGTCGATCGACGTGCCTTTCCAGCGTCCGAAATCGCAATCTGCCAGTGCCGCGACAATCTCCACCTCGTCGCCAAACAGCTCAGCGGTTTGCCGGGTCCGCAGTTCCGGGCCACAGAGCAAACGGGGGGTGCCCTTGAACTGACGGCAACGCGACCCCTTCGCCGATTGCCAATCCATTTCCAACGGCTCATTCGTAGGAAAACACGCCAATTTTTGTGCGACGGTTCGAGCGTGGCACATGAGGGTCAAGCGGGTCGCCTGCACGGAAGATCACTCTGTCGATGGGATGGAAAACGGCACGATGCCACGACTAATCGGTCCATTGTGCCGCAAGACGCGCGATCCAGGGCGCTTCGCTTCAAGCAGTCGATCGGGTTGGCGGTCCCATTTTATCGCCGATAAGTAGCGATCTCTGACACCACTATGGGCAATGTCCTACAAAGCCAGTCGACATCCGCGTAGCCCCCGGCGCACGGGATTTTCGCCCGATTTTTGGACTTTTAAAATCCTCGAAAAAATTCACTAGACATGTAGCACACGCTACATAAATACTGTTTTAGCAATTTATGAAACGAAACCGACACACCCATCCAGCAGGAGCCCGGATGCCCTCTCTCAGAGACCTGATCACCGATCCCGACCTGGAACTCACGCCGTCGGAACGCAAAGTCATACGTGCCTTGCTGGATCAGTACCCGCGTAACGGACTGGGCCCGATGTCACGTCTGGCCGAACATGCCGGTGTCAGCGATCCGACCATCGTGCGGTTGGTAAAGAAGCTTGGTTTCAGCGGTTATGCCGACTTTCAGGAAGCCTTGCTCAGCGACATGGATGACCGCCTGCGCTCTCCCAGTACCCTGTTGCAACCCCGCGCCCATCTCAAGAAAGATGATCCCTGGGGCCACTATCTAGCGAACAGCCATCGGGCATTGGTCGACACCCAGGCGCTGACCCAACCTGAAGATGTACGAATTCTGATCGAATGGCTGCTCGACACCCGCCATCAGGTCCATTGCTTCGGCGGCCGTTTCAGCAGTTTCCTCGCCAACTATTTACTCAACCATCTGCGCCTGTTGCGGCCCGGCTGTTTTGCCCTGGAAGACAACGCGCAATTACCGGACCGGTTGTTCGACGTGCAACGTCAGGACGTGGTGCTGGTGTTCGATTATCGCCGCTATCAGTCCCAGGCCCTGCGGGTCGCCAATGCCGCGAAGAGCCGACATGCACGGGTCGTGTTGTTCACCGATATCTACGCATCACCGCTGCGGGAAATGGCCGACCTGATCATCAGTGCGCCGGTGGAATCGGCGTCGGCCTTCGACTCCATGGTCCCGGCACTGGCCCAGGTTGAAGCACTGGTTGCCTGCCTGTCCCTGCGCAGCCCCGATCTGGCCGATCGCCTGGAAGGCATCGATGCCCTGCGCACCGACTTCGACACTCACCTGCTGGAGGATAAATAAGGATGTTCACGCTCCCCCACCACTCGCCCCGGGACTTGCCATTTGCCGCCGACCACACCGCGCTGTTGCTGGTGGACATGCAGCGTGCCTGGCTTGAGCCGCAGTTCGATCCGCACCTCAACGGGCCGGATGCCGAATACTTTCTGACCCGCGCCCACATGCAAGTGGTGCCCAATCAACGCCGGTTGCTCAGTGCCTTTCGTAATGCACGACAAAACGTGCTGCACACGCTCATTGAAAGCCTCACCGCCGATGGCCGCGATCGTTCGCTGGACCACAAACTCTCGGACATGCACCTGCCCAAGGGCAGTTCGCAAGCGCGAATCATCGATGACCTGACGCCGATCGAAAACGAAATCGTGCTGCCCAAGACATCTTCCGGGGTCTTCAACTCCACCAACATCGACTACGTGCTACGCAACCTTGAAACCCGCCACCTGATCATCGCCGGCATCGTCACCGACCAATGCGTCGACATGGCCGTGCGTGACGCCGCCGACCGCGGTTACCTGGTGACGCTGGTCGAAGATGCCTGCGCCACCTACACCGAACAACGGCATCACGCCTGCCTGAACGCCATCAAGGGCTACTGCTGGATCACCGACACCCAGACTGTGCTCGGCCGATTGCAGGAGATGCAGCCATGAGCGCTCCCCTGTCGCCACTGCCGATGACCACGATCGTCACCACCGACCTGATCGGCGTGACGCGCGGCCGTTCCTTTCCCACCGACGAACTCGAAACCTATCAAGTGGCCGGCTGCGGCTGGGTGCCGGCCAACAGCGCCCTGACCCCGCAAGACATCATTGCCTCCAGCAATCCGTGGGGTGCTTATGGAGACTTGCGGCTGATCCCCGACTTGAGCAGCCGCGTGACCGTCAACAACGGCCCGGACGCCAATGCCCCGGCGCTGGACTTTATTCACGGCGACATTCACGAAACCGATGGCCGCCCGTGGGGTGCCTGCCCGCGCACGTTATTGCGCAACGAGGTGGAGCGTTATCGCGGCGAATTGGGATTGCAGATCAACGCCGCGTTCGAACATGAATTCAACCTCGGCAGCGGCGCGGTTGACCATCTGGCGTTCTCTCTTGAGGCGCAGCGTCAGGGCGCCGAGTTCGGCGGCTGGTTGCTCAGCGCACTGCGTGCCGGCGGTGTGGAACCAGAGATGTTCCTGCCGGAATACGGCAAGCACCAATACGAAATCACCTGCCGCCCAACCCTCGGGGTCGCTGCCGCCGACCGCGCGGTGAACGTGCGCGAGATCACCCGTGAGATCGCCCGGCAAATGGGCCTGGACCTGAGTTTCGCCCCCAAGACTTCCGAGCAGGCGGTGTGCAATGGTGTGCACTTGCACGTGAGCCTGCAGGATCTGGCCGGCCACCCGGTGATGTACGACGCCGGCACCACCAACGGCCTGTCGACCCTCGGCCAGCATTGGGCCGCCGGCGTTCTGCATTATTTGCCGGCGCTCTGCGCCTTTACCGCGCCGACACCGGTTTCCTACGAGCGCTTGCAGCCCCATCACTGGAGCGCTTCCTACGCTTGTCTCGGCCAACGCAACCGCGAAGCGGCGCTGCGGATTTGCCCGACCGTAAGCCTGGGCGGCAAAACCGTGGCGGCGCAGTACAACCTGGAATTTCGCGCCATGGACGCCACCGCTTCGCCGCATCTGGCCATGGCCACATTGCTGATCGCCGGGCGCCTGGGCATCGAGCAGCGCCTGGCCCTGAACGCGATCACCGATGAAGTCCCCGATTCCCTGAACGAAGAGCAACGCCAGGCCCGCGGCATCGTCGCCCTGCCCGCGTCCCTGTCCCAGGCGCTGGAATGCCTGCGCAACAGCGAGGCGCTGATCGAAGCCCTGCCGAGTGCCTTGCTGGACACCTGGTTCGCCCTTAAAACCGAGGAACTGAGGCTGACGGAACAGCTCTCGCCCGCCGATCTTTGTGAGCACTATGCGCGCCTGTACTGAGTCCGCCGAATTGGGGTTCTATACCCAACCTGCGTACACCCTGAGCCGGGAAGCCTCCGAGCACCCGCTAATTCTGGTGTGTGAGCACGCCAGTCGTTTTATACCGGCCGGATTGAATGACCTGGGCTTGAGCCATGAAGCCGCCCGCGAACACATCGCCTGGGACATCGGCGCTCTGGCGCTGGCCGAGGGCTTGTCCGAAGCACTGGGCGCCACCCTGTTGGCGGCCAACTATTCACGGTTGTTGATCGACCTCAACCGCCCGCGCCATGCGCCGGACAGCATTGCGTTGCAGAGCGAGATTTATCAGGTGCCGGGCAATCGGGATCTGGACGAGGCCACCCGCGACTATCGCCGGCACTGCCTGTTCAAGCCGTTTCATACACGCCTGCAAACCTTGATCGACGCCCGTGTGGCGCAAGGTCGACCGGTTCGCGTGGTGGGGATTCACAGTTTCACGCCGATATATTACGGCCAGCCACGAGAGCTGGAAGCCGGCGTGTTGTACGGACAGGCCGGGGAGTACGCGCAGCGAGTGATCGACGGGTTGAGTCGGCACCCCTTGAAAGTCGCGGCTAATCAGCCGTACAAAGTCGATCCGCTGGGTGACATGACCGTGCCGGTTCATGGCGATGCACGCGGGCTTGAGTCGGTGTTGATCGAGGTACGCAACGATCTGCTGCGCACCCCCGAAGACATCGGTCGCTGGACCGATTATCTGGCGCCACTGCTGTAGAGCAATAGCTTCAAACTCGCAGCATGCAGCTGCTTTCATATCAAGGAGAAGGGCTTCATGGAAATAGAAGAATTCGGCTACAAGCAAGAGTTGAAACGTAGCCTGACGCTGACGGACCTGGTGGTATACGGGATGATCTTCATGATCCCCATCGCCCCGTTCGGCGTTTATGGTTACGTCAACGCCGAAGCCCCGGGGATGGTACCGCTGGCCTACATCATCGGCATGGTGGCGATGCTGTTCACCGCCCTCAGTTACGGCAGCATGGCCCGGGCCTTTCCGATTGCGGGCTCCGTGTATTCCTACGCACAACGCGGCCTCAACCCGCATGTCGGGTTTATCGCCGGTTGGCTGATGTTGCTCGATTATTTGCTGATTCCGCCACTGCTCTATGTCTACGCGGCGATGGCGCTGAATCATTTGTACCCGGACATCCCGAAAGTCGGCTTCATCCTGGCTTTTCTGGTCAGCGCCACCTTCGTCAACCTGCGGGGCATTACCTTCACCGCGCGGATGAACATCATCTTTCTACTGGCGCAACTGGTGGTGCTGGGAATCTTCCTGTTCTATGCCTGGAATGCCCTGCACAACGGTGGCGGTAACGGCGAGCTGACTCTGGCGCCGTTGTACAACCCCGAGACATTCAACTTCGCCCTGCTGATGCAAGCAGTGTCGATTGCGGTGCTGTCGTTCCTCGGTTTCGATGCGATTTCCACCCTCGCCGAAGAGATCAAGGGCGACCCGGGCCGTAGCGTCGGAAAGGCTGCGCTGATCACATTGCTGGTGATGGGCGTGATCTTTGTCGTGCAGACCTGGATTGCCACGGATCTGGCCGCCGGCCTGGGCTTCAAGACCGCCGACACTGCGTTCTATGAAATCGCCGAAATCGCTGCCGGCAGCTGGCTGGCAACCCTGACTGCCGTGGCCACCGCCCTGGCTTGGGGTGTCGCGGTCGCAATCACCTCGCAAGCGGCGGTTTCGCGCCTGCTGTTCGGCATGGCGCGGGACGGCAAACTGCCGAAAGTGCTGGCCAAGGTGCACCCGAAACACAACACGCCGTATGTGAGTATCTATCTGGTGGCGGCGCTGTCGCTGGTGATCTGCTACCTGTTCATCAACTCGGTGGACACCCTCACCTCCCTGGTGAACTTCGGCGCCCTGAGCGGCTTTATGTTGCTGCACCTGACCGTAATCAACTATTACTGGCGTCGGCAGAAGTCCGGCCAGGTGATTCGTCACCTGCTTTGCCCGGTGATCGGCTTCATCATCGTCGCGGCCATCATGTACAACATGGGCGTCGATGCACAGAAACTCGGCCTGATCTGGATTGCCCTGGGGCTGGTCTATCTATTCTTCCTCAACAAACTGGGTGCCAGCACGGTCCTACCCGACCCAAGCAATGGCTGACAAGAAAAAGGGCAGCGTCTGACATGAATTCAGGCGACTGCCGATTTAACGCGTGGAAACCGACAGTGATAGTCAGGTTCGGTGCAAATCGCCGAACCCTTTGATACAGGAGTACATCCATGCTGGTCTTACGCCCAGTGGAGTTAACCGACCTGCCCCAGTTGCAGCAACTGGCGCGCGACAGTCTGGTGGGGGTCACGTCCTTGCCGGACGACACCGAACGCCTGCGCGAGAAAATTCTCGACTCCTGCGCTTCGTTCGAGAAAGACGTCCAGGGGCCTGGCCCGGAGAATTATTTCTTCGTTCTGGAAAATCTCACGACTCGCCATCTGGTCGGCTGCTCGGAAATCCTCGCCACCGCAGGGTTCAACGAGCCGTTCTACAGTTTGCGCAATCGCCATTTCACCAGTGCCTCACGGGAGCTGAACATCGAGCACGGGGTGCCGGCGCTGTCGTTGTGCCACGACCTCAGTGGTCATACTTTGCTGCGCGGTTTCCATATCGACACAGCGCTGGAACGCACGCGGTTTTCCGAATTGCTGTCCCGGGCGCGACTGCTGTTCATCGCCGCACACACAGCGCGCTTTGCCGAAGCGGTGATCACCGAGATCGTTGGCTACAGCGACGAACAGGGCCAGTCACCGCTCTGGGATGCGCTGGGCAAGCATTTCTTCGACCTGCCGTACGTTGAAGCCGAGCGGCTTTGCGGTCTGCAGAGCCGGTCATTTCTCGCCGAACTGATGCCGCAATACCCGATCTACGTGCCGATGCTGCCGCCGGCGGCACAAGCATGTATTGGCCGGATTCATCCCGACGGTCAGGAGGCCTTCGACATTCTTGAACGCGAAGGCTTCGAGACCAACAGCTATATCGACCTGTTCGACGGTGGCCCGACGTTGTACGCACGCACCTCGAACATTCGCTCCATCGCCCAAAGCCAGACCGGCACGGTGCACCCTGGCTCGGCCATCGATGCGCGCGGCAGCTACCTGGTAAGCAACGAGTCGTTGAAGGGTTACCGCGCCATCGTCGCCGAGTTGGACTATCGCGCCGGGCAACCCGTGGCCTTGAGCGCCGAAATGTGCGCGGCCCTGAATGTGACCGACGCCAGTGCGATCCGGTTGATCGCCCTGTGAGCCGCCACCGGCCCCGTGCCCAACGACAGCGCCAGAACAGGCGCGAAGAAGGAGCTGCATCATGATTGTCCGCCCGGTTCAAGTCACCGACCTGCCCGCCCTGCTGGATCTGGTGCAACGGGCCGGCCCCGGGTTCACCACCCTGCCGGCCAGTGAAGAACGTCTGACCCACCGAGTGCGCTGGGCCCAGCGCACCTTTGCCGAACAGGTAGAGCGTGCGGACGCCGATTACCTGTTCGTGCTCGAAGACGACGATCAACAAGTGGTCGGCGTCAGTGCCCTGGTGGGAGCTGTCGGCCTGCGGGAGCCCTGGTACAACTATCGGGTCGGACTCACGGTCAGCTCGTCGCCGGACCTGGGTATTCAGCGCCAGATCCCCACGTTGTTCCTGAACAACGAAATGACCGGCCAATCGGAAATCTGTTCGCTGTTTCTGCGACACGATCAACGTCATGGCAGTAATGGTCGATTGCTGTCGCTGGGGCGCCTGCTGTTCGTTGCCGAATTTCCCCATCTGTTCGGCGACAAGCTCATTGCCGAACTGCGCGGCAGTGCCGACGAACAAGGTTGCTCACCGTTCTGGGACAGCCTGGGCCGGCATTTTTTCAAGATGGATTTCAGCCATGCCGATCACTTGTCGGGGCTAGGCAGCAAAGCGTTCATCGCCGAACTGATGCCGCGCCAACCGCTCTACACTTGCTTGCTCACCGAACAGGCGCAGGCGGTGATCGGCAAGCCGCACCCGACCACCGAACCTGCGCTGAAGATCCTCGCCGCCGAGGGGTTTGCCCATAAGGGTTACATCGACATCTTCGACGCAGGCCCGGTGATCGAAGCCCCGGTGTCGAGAATCCGCACGGTGCGTGACAGCCAACGCTTGGAGCTGGCCATCGGCACGCCCGACGACCAGGCGCCAATATGGCTGATCCACAACCGCCGCCTGGAAAGCTGCCGCATCACCACTGCCCAGGCGCGGCTGGTCGGCAACAGCCTGATCGTCGACCGGCTCACCGCAAAACGCCTGCAACTGCAACCCGGCAACTCGGTCCGCGCCGTGCCGCTGCGCAACCAACAGCAGCAGGCGGTGGCGGCGTGATCGGAAAAGATCGCAGCCTTCGGCAGCTTCTACATCATTCTTTACCCGCCCACATCGATCGTTGAACATCCAAGGAGCTGCCGCAGGCTGCGATCTTTTGATCTTGCATTCCTTGGCCGGCAAATTCGTCATCATTCTTCACCCGCCCACGTGATAGCCTTTTGTTCCTTCGGCGTTGACACTTTTGCTCAAGCCCTTCCATTCCTTTGTATTGGTGGAACTCATATGTCCAGGCTGTCACATCAAGATTTGCGCCGTAATTTCCGCCAACTGTTCGCTTCCAACGCCTGCTATCACACCGCGTCGGTCTTCGACCCCATGTCGGCACGTATCGCCGCTGATCTGGGTTTTGAAGTGGGGATCCTCGGTGGTTCGGTCGCGTCGTTGCAGGTACTGGGCGCCCCCGACTTTGCCTTGATCACCCTGAGTGAGTTCGCCGAGCAGGCTACCCGCATCGGCCGCGTAGCCCAATTGCCGGTGATCGCCGACGCCGACCACGGCTATGGCAACGCACTCAACGTCATGCGCACCATCGTCGAACTCGAACGCGCTGGCGTGGCCGCCCTGACCATTGAAGACACCTTGTTGCCCGCGCAATTCGGCCGCAAGTCCACTGACCTGATCGGGGTCGCGGAAGGCGTCGGCAAGATCCGCGCAGCTCTGGAAGCCCGGGTCGACTCGGAAATGGCGATCATTGCGCGGACCAATGCCGGGATCCTGCCGGTTCAGGAAATCATCAGCCGCACCCAGCAATACCAACAGGCCGGGGCGGACGGGATTTGCATGGTGGGCGTGCGGGACTTCGACCACCTCGAACAAATCGCCGAGCACCTGAGTGTGCCGCTGATGCTGGTCACCTACGGCAACCCGCTGCTGCGCGACGACAATCGCCTGGCCGAACTGGGCGTGCGCGTCACCATCGACGGCCATGGCGCCTACTTCGCGGCGATCAAGGCGACATATGACAGCCTGCGCGAGCAACGCCAGATCTTTACCCAGGCGTCGGACCTGAGCGCCACCGAACTGACTCACACCTATACGCAGCCTGAGGATTACATTCGTTGGGCGAAGGAATACATGAGCGTCAAGGAGTGAGGGTTCGGCTGAAATGATGGTGTGGCATCTGGCCCCTTCGCGAGCAAGCCCGCTCCCACACTGGATCTTCTGTGAACACATTATTTGTGCACGCCAGCAATCAAATGTGGGAGCGGGCTTGCTCGCGAAGAGGCCAGATGAGACACCGCTAAATCGCGACCTTGAACTTCCCTATTCCGAACCACCGCCAACCCCGTGGCGAGGGGGCTCGCCCCCGTTCGGCTGCGCAGCAGCCGTAAATCCAGGCGACTCGGTGAGTCTGAAAGAATGCAGGGGGCCGCTACGCGCCCCAACGGGGGCAAGCCCCCTCGCCACAGAGAGCTGCGCCCGAGCTGTGTGGCTTATTTCTTGGTCAACTCCATAATCATCCGCGACAACAGATAAATCCGCGGCGCCACGCTCTCGACCTCGGCGTATTCCTCTGGCGTATGGATATTCCCGCCGACAATCCCGAACCCGTCCAGCGTCGGTGTACCCACCCCGGCCGAGAGGCTGGCATCCGCCGCCCCGCCGCTGCCTTCTTCCGTCAACTTGCGGCCAATTTCGCCATAAATCCCTTGGGCCATGGCCATCAAGCGATCTGACTCCGCCGTTTGCGGCATCGGCGGCAAGCCGCGTTTAAGGGTGGTAGTCACTTCAGTCTCGGGAATCAGTTTGTCTTTCGAGACCCGTGCCAGGTCCTTTTCGATCCGGTCGAACTCTTCCGGCACCGCTGCCCGCACGTCAGCCTTGGCGGTGGCCTGATCCGGAATCACGTTGGTGCGGTCGCCAGCGTTCAGCACGGTGAAGTTGATGGTGGTTTTCTTCTGCGCATCGCCCAGTTTGCCGAGTTGCAGAATCTGGTGCGCGGCTTCCATGGCGGCGTTACGCCCCAGTTCCGGCGCGACGCCAGCGTGAGATGCCTTGCCTTTGACCTCGACCATGGCGGTGGCGCTACCTTTGCGCCATACCACCAGACCATCGGCTGGGCGGCCCGGTTCGAGGTTGAGCGTCACGTCGTGGGCCTTGGCGGTTTTCTTGATCAGATCAGTGGCGACGTCCGAGCCGGTCTCTTCGCTAGCGTCGAGCAGGAAGGTGATTTGCGCATAGTCCTTGAAATCGAGGTTTTTCAGGACTTTCAGCGCATAGATCCCGGCGACGATGCCGCCCTTGTCGTCCATCACGCCCGGACCATAAGCGCGGCCCTCCTTGATCTGGAACGGGCGCGCGGCGGCCGAGCCTTCCTTGAACACGGTGTCCATGTGTGCCATCAGCAGGATTTTCGCCTTGCCGGTGCCTTTAAGCGTGGCCAGTACATGGTTGCTCTTGTCCGGGGTGTTGGGCACAAGTTCGATGGTGGCACCGAGTTTCTTCAACTCCTCGATGGCGATGTCACTCACCTGGGTCAGGCCCGGTTCATAACCGGAGCCGGAGTCGATGTTCACCAGGCGTTCCAGCAGTTTCAGGGCTTCGCCTTTGTACTGTTCGGCATCGGCGAGGACTTGTTTATGGGGTTCGGCGAAGGCTGCGGGGGTGAAGGCGCCGAGGGCGAGGGTCAGGCCGAGGCTGGTGGCCAGGAGGGAGCGAGAGCGTTTGAACGTCATGAATCGATCCTTGTTTCGTGTCGGGGGTCGAAAATACCCTACCTGACTACGACGCAAGGCTCTACACCGGATGCAACATACACAAACCTGAATGACCACACATCCCCTGTGGGAGCGGGCTTGCTCGCGAAAGCGGTGTATCAGGCAACAATGATGTCGACTGACACTCCGTCTTCGCGAGCAAGCCCGCTCCCACAGGGATTTGTGGTGATTTGGTTACACCGAATCGAGCAACTCTTTATGCGGTTTACCATCGCTGTGGCAGATGACGCGGTTGCGGCCGGTGGTCTTGGCTTCGTAGAGCGCCTGGTCGGCGTCGTTGAGCCACAGGGTCGCGTCGTCGTGGGCCGGGTTGAAGGCCGCCAGGCCGATGCTCAAACTGACTTTCAGCGCTGGGTTCTGCTCATAACCCAACGTGGCGAAACGATCACGCAGCGCATCCATCGCCACGGCGGCGCGGTCCAGCGGCAGGTCCGGCAGCAGCACACAAAATTCGTCGCCGCCATAGCGCCCGGCGACATCCGCTGCCCGCAGGTTCTGCTTGAGCATTTTGCTCAGCTGACGCAGGACAATGTCCCCAGCGACATGGCCGTAGGTGTCGTTGATGATTTTGAAATGATCGATGTCGATCAGCGCTATCGCCCCGCCCTGCTGCTGGCGCTGGCAACGCTGAAACTCGATTTCCAGCTGATCTTTCCAGGCACCGTGATTCAGCAGGCCAGTCAGGCTGTCGGTGCGGCTCAGGGCCAACAGTTCGCGCTTTTGTCGGCCAAGAGTATGGGCCTGATGGAAGCAGATCCAGCCCAGGGACATCGGATAAATCGACAGCAAAGGCAAACAGGCGTACAGCTGAAACGGACTGGTTTGCGGGACAAAAGCCGGCATGAACACCAGCAGCCCGACGCCGATCCCGAGCATCTGCGCGACGGCGCCCATCAACAGAAAACGCAAACCGCCGATGGCCACGTTGTGCATCGCCATCATCGACAGTGTTGCCGCGCTGGGCAGCGGATTGAACTGCATGGCGGCCACCCAGAAGCCGCCGAGAAACGCGTCCACCAGGATATTGCGGTGTTCGGCGTGGAAAGGAATTTTCGCCCGGCGCGCCCATTGATAGGCCACATGCGGCCAGAGCAGCCCGTTGAGCAGCATCACTACCCAGACCCAAGGCGCCGGGTTGAGTGGATACATGCCTGCGCCGACGCACAATAATCCAAGGGCCAGCCCCAGGATTCGTGACCCATAAAGCCTCCTGGCCAGTGAAAGTCCCTTTCCTCCCTTTTTTTCCATAGAGGCCTCTGTACCACTGAACGGAGCCTGACAACACACGGGATTGAAAGTGTGCTTGAAGTCTATCAGGGCGACGGCAAATAGCCATCACCGGTTGGCGGTCTGAATAGCATGGCCTCGCCATGAGCTGAATGCCCGATGTTTGGTCTATACATGAAGGGAGGGATCGCGCTCAAACCCACCGACCACACTCTGTCCTGATCACTGCAAAGGAATAGCCTGATGCTTTTGTTGGTTGTCACTATCGCCGTCTTCGTGGCCTGGAGCTGGTTGAGCTACCCGGCCATCGGTTACTGGCTCTATGACTTGAACATGGCGCTGGAGGCCCGGCTGTACCGGTTGCACAAGATCGTCGTGCCAATCTCCGAAATGACCGTTTCGACCTGGCAAGGCGGGCCTTACGAAGCCGCCAGCAGTGTGCTGATGCTGCACGGCTGCAGCGCCGACAAGAACATCTGGCTGCGCTTTGCCCGGCACTTTGTCGACGACTACCGGGTGATTATTCCTGACCTCGCCGGGCACGGCGAAACCGGCTTCAAGGCCGGCGGTGGCTATGACATTCCGGTCCAGGCCAAACGATTGATCCAGTTGCTCGATATCTGTGGGGTCGAAAAGGTGCATGTGATCGGCAACTCCATGGGCGGCTACATCGCCGCGTGGCTGGCAGCCACTTATCCGGAGCGCATTATCTCTCTGGCGCTGCTCGACCCGGCCGGCGTCACTGCCCCGGAGCTTAGCGATATGGAGCGACACCTGGCCCGCGGCCACAACCCGTTTTTGATTCATTCCCGTGAAGAGTTCCAGTATTTCTACGCCATGACCATGGCCTCCCCGCCGTGGGTGCCGGGAATCGTGCTGGATGCCGTCGCCCAGCGCTATGAACAGCAGCGCGACGAACTGGAAGAAATCTTCAGGGACTTTCACGCCAGCCCGCCGATGGAGCCGAAACTGCCCGACATCAAATGCCCGGCGCTGCTCCTGTGGGGGCGCAAGGACCGTTTGATCGACGTCAGCAGCGTACCGGTCTGGAGCAAGGGCATCGCCGATCTTCGGGTGGAAATCTGGGACGGTGTCGGCCATATGCCGATGGTTGAGCAACCGGCCAATACGGCGCGGTTATATCGGGAGTTTTTGGGAAGGAAAAACTGATGAGATCCCCTGTGGTGAAGGGGGCAAGCCCCTTTGCGCTTGGTGGTGAACGATGAACATTCTTTACGACGAACGCATCGACGGTGTTCTGCCCAATGTCGACAAGGCTGCGTTACTCAAGGCCTTGCAGCAGGAGGTGCCGGACCTGGACATCCTCTGGCGCGAAGAAGAACTCAAACCCTACGAATGCGACGGCCTGTCGGCCTATCGCACCACGCCAATGCTGGTCGCCCTGCCCCGGCAGCTGGAACAGGTGCAGGCGCTGCTCAGGCTCTGTCATGCCCGCAACGTGCCGGTGGTGGCGCGCGGGGCCGGCACCGGCTTGTCCGGCGGTGCACTGCCGTTGGACAAAGGCGTGCTGCTGGTGATGGTGCGGTTCAACAACATCCTGCACATCGACCCCGCCGCCCGCACCGCACGGGTCCAGCCGGGGGTACGTAACCTGGCGATTTCCCAGGCAGCGGCGCCCTTCGGCCTGTATTACGCGCCGGACCCGTCCTCGCAAATCGCCTGCTCCATCGGCGGCAACGTCGCGGAAAACGCCGGTGGCGTGCATTGCCTCAAATACGGCCTGACCGTGCACAACCTGCTGAAACTCGAAGTGCTAACCCTTGAAGGCGAACACCTGACCCTCGGCGCCGATTCGCTGGACGCGCCGGGCTTCGACTTGTTGGCGTTGTTCACCGGTTCCGAAGGCTTGCTGGGGATCATTACTGAAGTCACGGTCAAACTGCTGCCCAAACCCCAAGTCGCCAAAGTCCTGCTGGCGAGCTTCGACTCGGTGGAAAAGGCCGGTCGCGCGGTGGCCGAGATCATCGCCGCCGGGATCATTCCCGGTGGCTTGGAGATGATGGACAACCTGGCAATCCGTGCCGCCGAAGATTTCATCCACGCCGGTTACCCGGTGGACGCCGAAGCGATTCTGCTGTGCGAACTGGACGGTGTCGAAGCCGATGTCCACGACGATTGCGAACGAGTCCGCGAGGTGCTGCAGCAGGCCGGCGCCAGCGAGGTGCGCCAGGCCCGGGACGAAGCCGAACGCGTGCGGTTCTGGGCCGGGCGCAAGAACGCCTTCCCGGCAATTGGCCGCCTCTCGCCGGATTATTACTGCATGGATGGCACCATCCCCCGCCGCGAATTGCCCGGTGTACTCAAGGGCATCGCCAGCCTGGCGCAAGAGTACGGCTTGCGCGTGGCCAACGTTTTCCATGCCGGCGACGGCAATATGCACCCGCTGATCCTGTTCGACGCCAACCAGCCCGGTGAACTGGAACGGGCCGAAGCCCTTGGCGGCAAAATCCTCGAACTGTGCGTGAAAGTCGGCGGCAGCATCACCGGCGAACATGGCGTCGGCCGGGAGAAAATCAATCAGATGTGCGCGCAGTTCAACAGTGATGAGTTAACGCTGTTTCACGCGGTGAAAGCCGCGTTCGACCCCAAGGGCCTGCTCAACCCCGGCAAGAATATCCCGACCCTGCACCGCTGCGCGGAATTCGGTGCGATGCACATCCACGCCGGGCAACTGCCGTTCCCTGAGCTGGAGCGTTTCTGATGCCGGACTTCGATGCCAGTGAAGCCCTGCTGGAGCAGGTCAAACAGGCGCGGGAGAACGCCACGCCGCTGCGCATTCAGGGCGGTAACACCAAGGCGTTTCTCGGCCGTGAAGTGGCCGGAGAAATACTCAACACCCGCGCCCATCGCGGCATCGTCAGCTACGACCCGACCGAGCTAGTGATCAGCGTTCGCGCCGGCACGCCGCTGAGCGAACTGTTTGCCGCACTGGATGCAAAGGGGCAAATGCTGCCCTGCGAGCCACCATCGTTCGGCGAAGGCGCCACTGTTGGCGGGATGATCGCGGCGGGGTTGTCCGGGCCGCGGCGCCCGTGGTCCGGTTCGGTGCGCGATTTTGTCCTCGGTACCCGGGTGATCAGCGGCCTCGGCACCCACCTGCGCTTCGGCGGTGAAGTGATGAAAAACGTCGCCGGCTACGACCTCTCGCGCCTGATGGTGGGCAGTTATGGCTGCCTCGGGGTGCTGACCGAAGTCTCGCTCAAAGTGCTGCCCAAACCCCGGCAATGCTTGAGCATCAGCCTGGACATCGACTGCGCCCGCGCCTTGGAAAATCTGGCGCAATGGGGCCAGCAACCACTGCCCATCAGCGCTGCCAGCCACGACGGTCAGCGTCTGTATCTGCGGCTCGAAGGCGGCGAAGGTTCGGTCACGGCCGCCCATCAACGGCTCGGCGGCGAACCGTTGGACTACGGTTATTGGGCCGACCTGAACGAACAACGACTAGACTTTTTTAATGAGGGCCTGCCGCTGTGGCGCTTGTCATTGCCCAATAACCTCGGGCCTCTGGACTTGCCCGGTGAGCAACTGATCGACTGGGGCGGCGCGCAACGCTGGTTGAAATCCGCGGCCGACAACATTCAGTCGCGGGCCCTTGAACTCGGCGGCCACGCCACCTGTTTCAGCCATGGCGTCAGCGAGACGCCCTTCCAGCCGCTGGCCCCGACGCTGCTGCGCTATCACCGGCAACTCAAGGCGCAACTGGACCCGCTAGGGCTGTTCAACCCCGGCCGGATGTACGCGGAACTCTAGGGGCGCTCTCAATGCAAACCAATCTCAGCGAACAGTCCAAACTACTGCCCCGCGCCGAAGAAGCGGACAAGATTCTGCGCACCTGCGTGCATTGCGGGTTCTGCAACGCGACGTGCCCGACCTACCAACTGCTGGGCGACGAACTGGACGGGCCGCGCGGGCGCATCTACCTAATCAAGCAAGTGCTCGAAGGCGCCCCCGCCACGGCCAAAGCCCAGTTGCACCTGGATCGCTGCCTGACGTGCCGCAACTGCGAAACTACCTGCCCGTCCGGGGTGGATTATCACAACTTGCTGGACATTGGCCGCGCCGTGATCGATCAAGCGGTGCCGCGCCCGGCCAGTCAGCGACTGTTGCGCCAAGGGTTGCGGGCATTGGCGCCGAATCCGAACCTGTTCAAGACCTTGCTGCAGATCGGCGCCACCTTCCGGCCGTTGCTACCACGGGGCGTTGAGGCAAAGTTGCCCCACGACCTTCCCGCCGCAGGCAAGCGCCCTGCCCCTCGGCATGCGCGCCGGGTATTGATGCTCGAAGGCTGCGTGCAGCCCGGTCTGTCGCCGAACACCAATGCCGCGACCGCGCGGGTGCTGGATCGGTTGGGGATCAGCGTGATCCCGGCGCCAAACGCTGGTTGCTGCGGCGCGCTGGACTATCACCTCGACGCCCAGGCCATGGGCCTGGACCGCGCCCGACGCAACATCGACGCCTGGTGGCCGCACCTGGAAAACGGCGCCGAAGCCATTGTGCAAACCGCGAGCGGCTGCGGCGCATTCATCAAGGATTACGGGCATCTGCTGGAGCGCGATCCGGTCTATGCGGCCAAAGCCCAGCAGGTCAGCGAACTGGCTCTGGACCTGGTGCAAGTGCTGGCCGATGAACCTTTGGAACGGGTTTGCGCAGCCACCGACCAGCGGATCGCCTTCCACTGCCCCTGCACTTTGCAGCACGCACAGAAACTCGGCGGCGCGGTAGAGGCCGTGCTGACCCGGTTGGGCTTCAATCTCACCACTGTGCCCGACAGCCATTTGTGTTGCGGCTCGGCCGGCACCTACTCGATCACCCAGCCGGAATTGGCCCGGCAACTGAGAGACAACAAACTCAACGCCCTGGAAAGCGGCCATCCCGAGGTCATCGCCACCGCCAACATAGGCTGCCAGAGCCACCTCAACAGCGCCGGACGAACGCCGGTCAGGCACTGGATCGAACTGGTGGACCAAGTGCTGCGATAACCGAATAGCCTACGTTGCAAGAACAGTCCTTCGCAGAATGAAGTTCGTCAGAAACTTCGTTTGTCGGCGCCGCCGAAGGCTGCGATCTTTTCCGGCATCCGATACGTCACTGCGCCAGGAAACTTTTCATGAGCCATCCGAACTTCGTCAGCCCTGACCTGATCCGCCAACGCTTCTCCAAAGCGATGTCCGACATGTACCGCGAAGAAGTGCCGCTGTACGGCGCGCTGATGGAACTGGTGGAACAGACCAACCGCCACGTGCTGGACAGCGATCCGCAGATCGCCCAACAGCTGAAAAGCACCGGTGAAATCCAGCGACTGGACCTGGAACGCCATGGTGCGATCCGCGTCGGCACCGCCGCTGAACTGGCGACCCTCGCCCGCTTGTTTGCGGTGATGGGCATGCAACCGGTGGGCTATTACGACCTGACCCCGGCCGGCGTGCCGGTGCATTCC
Organism: Pseudomonas farris; assembly: GCF_019145235.1. Lineage (GTDB taxonomy): Bacteria > Pseudomonadota > Gammaproteobacteria > Pseudomonadales > Pseudomonadaceae > Aquipseudomonas > Aquipseudomonas farris. Next base: position 29,479 of record NZ_JAHSTV010000016.1, read on the forward strand.
ACCGCGTTCCGTGCCGTGCATGAGGCGGCGTTGCAGGTCAGCCCGTTCCGGGTGTTCACCTCGCTGCTGCGCCTGGAGCTGATCGAAGACACCGAACTGCGGGCCTTTGCCCAGTCGGTGCTGGACACGCGCTCGATCTTCACCCCGGCGGCATTGGCCCTCATTGAGCGCGCTGAAACCCAGGGCGGCCTGACTGAATACGAGACGCAGGACTTCGTCGCACAAGCCCTGGAAACCTTCCGCTGGCACCACAGCGCCACCGTCACCGCCGCGCAGTACCAGCAACTGAGCGCCCAGCATCGACTGATCGCCGACGTGGTGGCGTTCAAAGGCCCGCACATCAACCACCTGACACCACGCACCCTGGACATCGACATTGTGCAGGCGCAAATGCCCGCCCATGGCATCACCCCCAAAGCGGTGATCGAAGGCCCTCCCCGCCGCCAATGCCCGATCCTGCTGCGCCAAACCAGCTTCAAGGCGCTGGACGAGCCGATTGCGTTTACCGATCAAGCCGAAACCCGCGGCAGCCATAGCGCCCGCTTCGGTGAAATCGAGCAACGCGGGGCGGCGCTTACCCCCAAAGGCCGAGCGCTTTACGACCGTTTGCTCAACGCTGCCCGGGATGAACTGAAGGACTTCCCCAATGAAGCCAACGCCGCACGCTACAACGCGCTAATGACGCAGCACTTCGGCGAATTCCCTGACACCGTCGAGGACATGCGCCAACAGGAACTGGCGTACTTTCGCTACTTCGTCACGGAAAAGGGACTGGCCGTGCATGAGCTGAAAGGCGCGTCGCTGGAAGATTTGCTCCGCGACGGCTATGTGCGGGTTGAACCGCTGGTGTACGAAGACTTTTTGCCGGTCAGTGCGGCGGGGATTTTTCAGTCGAACCTGGGGGATGCGGCGCAAACCCACTATGGCGTGCATTCGAACCAGCAAGCGTTCGAAAAGGCCTTGGGAAGGTCGACGATTGATGAGTTGGGGTTGTATGCGCAGACGCAGCGGCGGTCGATTGATGAGTGTTTGGCAGCACTGGGTTTGGACGTTTCCGAATAAGCGTTATGGCTGCAAAAAAGATCGCAGGCTTCGCCAGCTCCTACGGGGGATTGGGTACACCGCTGCATCGCGGTTGCACACGGTCGAGGTAGGAGCTGCCGCAGGCTGCGATCTTTTGGTCTTATTGCAGCTTCGCCAACAAAGCCTTGGCGGTCGCTTCCGACGAGGCCGGGTTCTGACCGGTCAGCAACAGACCATCCGCAATCACGTAACTCGCCCAATCATCGGCCTTGGAGTAAAGCCCTCCATTGGCCTTGAGCATGTCCTCCACCAAAAACGGCACCACATCCGTCAGCTGCACAGCGGCTTCTTCGGAGTTGGTGAAGCCCGTCACCCGCTTGCCTTTAACCAATGGCTGGCCGTCCGCATCCTTGACGTGACGCAACACCCCCGGCGCATGACAGACCGCCGCCACCGGTTTGCCCGCCGTGTAAAACGACTCGATCAGCGCAATTGAAAAGGGGTCTTCAGCCAGATCCCACAACGGGCCATGCCCGCCCGGATAGAAAACAGCGTCATAGTCTTCGGCCCTCACGGTATTCAGCACCCCGGTAGACGCTAATGCAGATTGGGCAGCGGAATCCTTGCGAAAGCGATCGGTGGCCGCAGTCTGCGCGTCTGGCTCATCGCTCTTGGGGTCCAGCGGTGGCTGGCCGCCCTTGGGTGAGACCAGGGTCAACTGCGCGCCAGCGTCCTTGAAGATGTAATACGGTGCGGCGAATTCTTCGAGCCAAAAGCCGGTTTTCTTACCGGTGTTACCCAATTGATCGTGGGACGTTAAAACCATCAGGATTTTCATGTCGTTCTCCAGTCGATTTCAGGGTTATTCAGTGATCTCGGCGCTGGGTTTGACCATCGGACAGCGCTGTTCGTTGCGCCCATTTTCGGGGTGACGGCTCATGGCCTTGATGCGCAAGAAGTTGCGCAACTATTTCGATGAAAAGCCCCCCAGCGACGCTGGACGCCAGGTTTATGAAGCCCTCCAGCCGAGTGCGCAAGAAGTTGCGCAATGCTGCGCAACTTCTTGCGCACCTTTTCAGCTGATCCTTGCCGAAAACCCTTTCGGCGCTGGATAAATCGTATCAACCACCTGATTTATATAGCTTTAATCATTTCTGGCACGGACCTTGATAACAGTCAGGCACCCACCGGGCGATACCGCCTCCCGGGCACCCTAACTTTTAGCAAGGAGCACATCCATGGCTACACCAGCGTACATGTCCGTTACCGGCGAGAAACAAGGCCTGATCACTGCCGGCGCGTTCACCGCCGACTCCGTAGGCAACACCTACCAGGAAGGTCACGAAGACCAGGTCATGGTTCAGGCTTTCAGCCACGACGTGATCATCCCGCGTGACCCACAGTCCGGCCAACCGACCGGTCAGCGTGTACACAAGCCAGTCGTGATCACCAAGGTCTACGACAAGTCCTCGCCACTGCTGCAAGCGGCGCTGACTTCCGGCGAGCGCATGAGCGAAATCGTTATCCAGTGGTACCGCACTTCGGCTCAAGGCACCCAGGAGCACTACTACACCACCAAACTGGAAGACGCGATCATCGTCGCCATCAACAACAAAATGCACAACTGCCAGGATCCGTCGAACTCGCACTTCACGCATCTCGAAGAAGTGCAATTCACCTACCGCAAAATCACCTGGACCCACGAAGTATCCGGTACTTCGGGTTCCGATGACTGGCGTGTTCCGGTCGCCTGATCCAGGCCGACCATTTCAAGCATCGGCCAGCTCTGCTGGTCGATGTTGTTTACGCCCTTCCAGAATTTTGCGTCCGTTGACCCGGCTTCCGGGTCTCAACGAACGCCGCAGCACTGTACGAGGAACAAGGGATGTTCGCGCCGGCCAATCAGACTCACTTTGCCCTGACTATCGAAGGTCTGGAAAACGATCTCCAGGTCCTTTCCCTGCAAGGTCGGGAAGCCATCAGCCAGCCTTTTGTTTTTGAGGTGGAGCTGGTCAGTGAACAGCCGTCCCTGGACCTCGAGACCCTGCTGCACAAACCGGCCTTTTTGCAGCTCTCGCCAGACGGCAGCGGCATCCATGGCCAGATCTATCGTGCCGCCCAAGGCGATTCCGGCAAACGCCTGACCCGCTACGCGGTGACCCTGCGTCCGCAGCTGTCCTACCTGGCGCACCGCATCAACCAACGCATCTTCCAGAACCTCACCGTGCCAAAAATCATTGGCATGGTCCTCGAAGAGCACGGCATCCAGAGCAATGCCTACGAATTCAAAGTCGGGACGATTTATCCCGAGCGCATTTACTGCGTTCAGTACGATGAATCGGACCTGCAGTTCATCCAGCGCCTATGCGAGGAAGAAGGTATCCACTACCACTTCCAGCACAGCGCCACGGCCCACAAGCTGGTGTTCGGCGATGACCAGACGGTGTTCCCGAAACTCGCCCCCGTGGCCTACCAGCAAGACTCCGGCATGGTCGCCAACGACCCGGCGATCAAGCGCTTCGACCTGCGCCTGGAAACCCGCACCAGCCGCACCACCCGCCGCGACTACGACTTCGAAAAACCGCGCCTGACCCTGGAAAGCGAAAACCGTGGCGACGCCCTGCCCGACCTCGAAGACTACGACTACCCCGGCCGCTTCATCGACCGCGAACGCGGCAAGCACCTGGCCAAACGCGCCCTTGAGCGTCACCGCAGCGACTTCCAGCTCGCCGAAGGCAAAAGCGATCAGCCGTTGCTGGTCAGCGGCCACTTCCTGGCCCTGACCCAACACCCAAAAGCCAAATGGAACGACCTATGGCTGCTGACCGAAATCCTTCACGAAGGCAAACAGCCGCAAGTGCTGGAGGAATCGGTCACCAGCGACACCACCCAGCTCAAGGACGATTTCCATCAGGGCTACCGCAACCGCTTCCAGGCCACCCCGTGGGACGTACCGAACCGCCCGCCGCTGAACCACCCCAAACCACGGATCCTCGGCAGCCAGAGCGCCGTGGTGACCGGCCCCAAGGGTGAAGAGATCCACTGCGATCAATACGACCGCGTCAAAGTGCAATTCCATTGGGACCGCATCGGTGCGGCCGACGACAAAACCAGCTGCTGGCTGCGCGTCTCCTCCGCCTGGGCCGGCGCCCACTATGGCGGCATCGCCGTTCCGCGCATCGGCATGGAAGTGCTGGTCAGCTTCCTCGAAGGCGATCCCGACCAACCGCTGATCAGCGGCTGCCTGTACCACAAGGAAAACGTCGTCCCCTACGCCCTGCCGGCAAACAAGACCCGCAGCACCTTCAAAACCATGAGCTCTCCGGGCGGCGGCGGTTTCAACGAACTGCGCATCGAAGACAAAAAGGGCCAGGAACAGATCTTCCTGCACGCCCAGCGCGACTGGGACGAAAACGTCGAACACGACCAGAAAATCCGCGTCGGCAACGAACGCCACGACACCGTCGAGCAAAACAGCTACAGCGAATTCAAGGCCGAAGAACACCACACTGTCTACGCCGACCGCAAAGTCGAAACCCGCGCCAACGACCACCTGACCGTGGGCGTCAACCAGCACATCAAGATCGGCACCGGCCAGTTCATCGAAGCCGGCCAGGAAATCCACCTGAGCAGCGGCATGAAAGTCGTGCTCGAAGCCGGCAGCGAACTCACCCTCAAGGGCGGCGGCAGCTTCATCAAGATCGACGCCAGCGGTGTGACGCTGAGCGGGCCGGTGATCAACATGAACTCCGGGGGGAGTCCGGGGAGCGGAACCGGGGCGGCACCGTTGATGCCGGGGGTGTTGAAGCAGGCTGATGCGGATAAGGCTGGCGCGGTGCTGAGCCCGGCGCAGATCAATACTCTTAAACGTAACGCGCCATTCTGTGAAGAGTGCGAGAAATGCAAGGCAGGTGTATGCGATATAGAAAAACCCACCCACGATACTGAAAAAACTACCCACGATTTAGTGTTCGTCGTGAATGACGAAAAAACGGGCAAACCCAAGCCGAATACTCCTTACCAAATCAAGCTTGAGTCTGGACTTATTGTTAAGGGTGTTACCGACAGTAAAGGATTGACCCAAAAAGTTTCATCCAACAAACCAGAAAAAGCCACCATCGAGGCCCCCTACTATGGCGACACTACAAGCGACACTCACTCCGACTGCAGATCCGACGCCTGTAGCTGTTAGTGTTTCAGCGGATGAACCGAGTGGTGCTCAGTGGGTGGCAAGGTTCCTGGGCAGCGCTAATGTCACGTCACTTGCGTCTCCATTTCGTGAAGCCGTGACAAAGTTTCTCGATGCAGTAAGAGCTGCCGGCGGGACTGTACATATTTCTGCGACATATCGGCCTCCGGAAAGAGCTTATCTAATGCACTGGTCGTGGAAAATCGTTAAAACGGGCTACGACCCACAACAGGTTCCTAGCTATCCAGGTGACGTTATAAAAATCCAATGGGCACATACTTCCGAGTCTGGCGCATTTGATCAACAGGCCTCTGTACAGGCAGCCAGGGCCATGGTGAATGGCTACGGAATCAGTGGATTGAACGTCGCCCCGGCGCTTAACTCACGGCACACCCAGAAACAGGCGATCGACATGAATATCAGCTGGGCCGGGACATTAACAATAAATAATGCCTCAGGCACGGCGGTCACTATAAGCTCAGACCCCAAAACCGGGATGAACAGTGAGCTTCATACCGTAGGGGCCACTTACGGCGTGATCAAATTTGTTGGTGGAAATAGTGACAAACCTCACTGGTCAAATGATGGGCATTAAAATGTACACAATCACGCGCTATTTCTTGCTCATCGCATTCGCCCTCCCACTGCTTGCTTGTGCAGCCGAAAGCGATGGCTCAGTGCCTGATGACGTCTCCGATTACATAACAAGCAGAGACAACTGTGACTCTCTGCGCGGAGATATTCCTGAGCCGGCCCCCGCCGACCCGGACAACCTCAGCCGTGTCATCAGCGACATCAATAAATACTGCAAAGGCACAGATCAAAAACTGAAGCAGTTGAAAGAGAAATACTCCGGAAACGAAAGCATTGTGAAGTTGCTCTCGACTTACGAAGAAAATATTGAAGCGGATATGAGTTTTTAGATTCACTCATCAAGGACGGCTGTTGTGACATCTGAAAACACCAATCCACAGGTCTGGTTATCCGAAACCCCGCTACTGCCGGGTGAACGCCTTTACCTGATCATCAGTGCGGCCAGTGATGCCGAAGCGCTCAAGACGCTTTACCAAAATGAACCCACAACCCAGGCGATCCCGATCTGGGGCGGTACACCCTACGCGGCTTGGCAGCCAGTGATGCCCTACCTCACCGAGTTGAAACCCAACTCAAGCTTCCTGCCATGGATTGCCGAAACCGACGCCCTCGATTGGGGGTGGCTGGCCGTTTCCAGCAGCGAACCGAACGTGGTGTTCGAACATCTGCGCAGCCTCACGCAGGTTCGGATGCCGGATGGGACTGAAGTGTTTTTCCGGTTCTGGGACGGGCGGCATATCTACCCGATTCTGGAAGGCCTCGGCGATGCCGCCGGCGAAGTGCTGCCGGTGTTTGATCGGTACCTGATCAATGGGAAGAGCCTGGAGGTGGGGCCGCGCGCGGTGCCACCGGCGAAGGACTGGCCTTGGTGGGAGGTGCCGCAGAAGCTGCTCGACAGCCTCGCGAAACAAAACCCGTCCACCTTGATCGGCAACCTGATGCAATGGCTGGAAGAGGAACGTCCAGACATCTTCGCCGCTTACCCCGAGAGCAATCTGAAGCTGAAAGTCGCACGCTTCGTGCGCCGGGCCGATGCTCCAAAAAACCTTAATGAAGCACTGTTAAACCACCTGATTCTGGAGCAAGGCTGATGGATCGCGTTGCCTACGTTGACAACCAACTGAGCACGTTCAAGGACAGCTTGAAGCTGTATCAAGAACAGACCAAAACCTGGTACGCGAAAGCCGCCGACAAAGGCAGTCGAGCAACAGACCTGCCCTCCCTGCTGGGCATGGAGCGCGTGATAAAGGTCGGCAACACCAGCAAATCGGTGAGCATGACCGATGGCGACTTCGCCTCGAACGTTGCCCAGTGCCCACTCAAGGGGCCGCTGCTGATCGAGAGCAAATTCGAATCGGTGTATGACATCCCGCTGGGTGACATCGAAGTCGAAATCGTTGCGGTAGAAGGCGGCGCGGTCAGCAAAGTCAAACTCGACGCCCAAGGCAAAGCCAGCTGGACGGGCGGTATTCCGGGCAAGTTCTACAAAATTCGTATCCATAACGAAGTGACGCCGGCTCAGATCGATACCCTGTTCAAGTCCTATGACGGCCTGACCGATCAACTGGAAGGTTTCCTGCGCAAGGAATGGGCTGGCTTCAAGCCGCAATGGTCGAACATGTCCGCTTCGGGGACCGCCATGGCGGTCGGCAACGGCATCCTGGAAGGCGGTTGGGAAGCAATCAAAGGGGTCTGGGACGGCATCAGTCTGGTGCTCGACATCCTGCAAGACCCGAGCAAGTTTGCGAAAGACCTCGGTGCCGGCACCCAAAAACTGGTAGCTCTGGCAAAAGAAGCGCCAGACGTCATGAAGAAGGCCATGCTGCTGGCCAGCGACGAGGCCGCCCTGTTCCTGATAGTACGCAGTGCTGTGATCTGGCTGGCCGGCCTGCCACCGATGAAGATGGCCGGTGACGCCGCAAAAATGACCACGGCGGCGGTCGTCGGCATCGCGATCGACATCGTGATTTCGATCGTGCTGACCATTGCTGCGGAGGGTACCGGTGTCATCTACCTCGCCGCGCGCTTGAAAAAGTACGGCGAAATCATCATCAAGGCCGTGACCGGTTTTGTGGAGTCGGTGTTCAAGATCATCAAAGGCTTCATGGAATACGTCGCGAAATACACCGCGGTAGCGGCTCGTGGGGTGACGGCTCAGGTGAAGAAAGGGGTGGCGCAGGTTCGCTTTGACGGGAAGAAAAACACAAAACTGGGCAAGGGCAAAACGGGCGACGACGCTTCCAGGCAAGCCAAGACACCTGCCGACCAAAGCGCTGAGCCCGCGGCCAAAACCTGCACCGACAAGTGCCCTGTATCGATGGTCACCGGTGAAGAGTTATTGACGCTCAACGATGGCCAACTCGACGGCCTGCTGCCGTTTGAGTGGACACGTCTTTATCGAAGCAGCGCAGTGGAAATCGATTGTGGCCTGGGTTATGGCTGGAGCCATGCACTGGCTCATCGAGTCGAAATCAATGGCGATGAAGTCATCTGGACTGACCACGAAAACCGGGCGACGCCATTTCCGCTTCCAAGCCAACAACGGCCGGCGATCACCAACAGCCTGTCACGGGCAGCGATTTTCATCGGTGACGACCCGTCGGAACTTGTCCTGGCTCAAGCCGGGAGCCGACCGTCCTTCTACCACTTCCGTTACAACAGCAAAGGCGCAACCCTGATCGCCATCAGCGACAGCTATGGCAACCGGCTGCACATCACCCGTGACATCCACGGCAGGATCAAACGCCTCGACAATGGCGCCGGTCGCGCCCTGCTCTTGCGAACCGCAAGCACATCATCGCCGTCGACTATCAGCAGTTCATTCCCGCCGACAATCTGGGAGACGCCTGGAACACCGTCCAGACGCTGGTCACGTACAGCTATGACACGCAGCATCGCCTGATTGAAGCGAAGAACGCTGCCGGTGAAGCCGAACACTATCGCTACAACGATCAACACGTGATTCTTGAGCGGCAACTGGCGGGTGGCGCGAGTTTCTTTTGGGAATGGGAGAACGAAGGCAAGTTGTCGCGCTGCGTCCATCACTGGGCGAGTTTCTCGCAGATGGAAGCGCATTACGCCTGGGACGATAAAGGCAGCGTCACCGTTACCAACGCCGATGGCAGCGAAGAGGTTTACACCCACGACGATAAAGCACGGCTTATCAGCAAGATCGATCCCGACGGTGCTGAACACCTGAAGGCCTATGACGAAAAAGGTCAGCTGATCGCAGAAAAAGATCCGCTGGGTGCTGTTACCGAGTATCGGTACGACGAAGACGGCTTGATGACGGCGGTCATTCCCCCGGAAGATGAACCCGTTTCGTATGAATACAGCAACGGGTTCGTCAGTGACGTGCGCCGCGGCAAAGCCACCTGGAAGTATCAACGAAACAATCAGGGCGACATCACCCAACAGATTGACCCTGATGGTAATGCCACCCTCTACAGCTACGACTGCCAGGGCCGTCTGCTGGAAATCCGCCATCCCGATGGCAGCCGCCATCAACTGGGCTGGAACAACCTCGGTCAACTGCTGGAAGAGCGCCTGCCCGACGGCGGCCAGCGCAAATACCGTTACGACGTCTTAGGCCGGCAGATTACCCGTCAGGAAGAAACCGGCGCCATCACCCACTACCAATGGGACGCCACCAACCGCCTCGCACAAATCACCCTGCCCGGCGGTGCAACCCGTGCATTCACTTACAACGCCTACGGTAAAGTCACCGCTGAACGCGGTGAGTTGGGTCGCGTCACCCGCTACGAATACGCCGATGGCCTGCACCTGGTCAGCCGTCGCCTCAATCCTGATGGCAGCCAGCTTCGCTACCGCTACGACAACTCACGCTTGCTGCTCACTGAGATCGAGAACGAACGTGGTGAACACTACCACCTCGATTACTACCCCAACGGCCTGATCCAGCAGGAAACCGGTTTCGACGGTCGCCGTACTGCCTACGAGTACGACCTCAACGGCCAACTGCTGAAGAAAACCGAATTCGGCGACGACGCCAGTGAGTTGGTCACCGAGTACCAACGCGACGCCGCTGGCCGTTTGCTGGTGAAAACCCTGGCCGATGGCGAGGAAATTCACTACAGCTATGACGCCCTCGGCCGCCTCCTGAACGTCGACGACGGCCATTGGCCCCTCGCCTACGAGTACGACCTGCAAGATCGCCTCATCACCGAACACCAAGGCTGGGGCACTCTGCGTTACGAGTACGACAACCTGGGCCAGTTGAGTCATTGCCGCCTCCCCGACGGTAGCAAACTCGACTACCGCCACCAACCCGGCGGCCGCCTGAGCAGCATCGACCTCAACGGCTCGCGCCTGACCACGCACCAGTTCAACGCCGGTCGCGAACAGCAGCGCCAACAAGGGCTGCTGCTCAGCCAATACCAGTACGACGAACAAGGCCGCCTGCAAGCCCATACCGTCAGCCAGCAGGACCGCAATCTGTTCCGTCGCCGCTACGCCTACGATGCCAACGGCAACCTTGCCGGCATCGACGACAGCCGCAAAGGCAACCGCAGCTATCACTACGATCCGCTCGATCGCCTGATCAACGTCCGTGGCACCACCCCGGAAGGCTTCGCCCACGATCCGGCGGGCAACCTCCTCGGCCAAGGCGACCAGCCAACCGCAAACCAAGCCAACGTCAAAGGCAACCGCCTTCTGATGCAGGGTGACCGTCATTACGACTACGACGCCCACGGCAACCTGATCCGCGAACGTCGCGGCGCCGGCCAGAAACTCGTCACCGAATATCGTTACGACTGCCAACATCGCCTGACCGGCGTCAGCCTGCCCGGTGGCAGCATCGCAAGCTACCAGTACGACGCCTTCGGCCGCCGCATCGCCAAAACCGTCGACGGCCACACCACAGAGTTCCTGTGGCAAGGCGAACGCCTCATCGCCGAGAGCGCGGATAACCGCTATCGCAGCTACATCTACGAACCGGGCAGCTTCCGCCCGCTGGCCATGCTCGATGGCGAAGGCCCGCTGAAAGCCACGCCGTTCTACTACCAACTCGACCACCTCGGCACGCCACAGGAACTCACCGATTACAGCGGCGAGATCATGTGGTCGGCCAAGTACCGCGCCTATGGCAACCTCGCTGCGCTGGACATCGCCGAAATCGACAACCCGCTGCGCTTCCAGGGTCAGTATTTCGATGCGGAAACGGGCTTACATTACAACCGGCATCGCTACTACAATCCGGGCACTGGACGTTTTTTGACGCCGGATCCGATCAAGCTTGCGGGTGGGTTGAACAACTACCAGTACGTGCCTAACCCTACGGGGTGGGTGGATCCGTTGGGCTTAGTAACTACAAAAAACCAATGCCCAGGAAGCAGCAAGAAGAAGGTACCCGTTAACCATAAGCCAAGTGGAGATTTGGACTGGAATGGAGTCGACAAAAAGGGGCTTACTCGAGCGGATCATGTAAAGCGACATGGTGCGGATGATCCTACACGACAAGTACCTCACGGAGTATTTGCAGAGGAACCCATAGCCGCGACAGAGAATGCTTGGGCAATAGCCAAACGTGATGGCATAACCCCATACGTTGAACAGCCCGGAAATGGCAATTGGATCTACGATGTCCCCTATCCTAACGCAGGTTTTAAAGGCGGCATGCCTGGCGCAGCAGATGGTCACCCGGTTTTGAATTCTATTAGAATCGTAGTAAAGCCGAACACAAACAATGTTGTTACCGCGTTCCCAATGTGAGGATCGAATGGAAAAAATATTTTACGCTGCAGACGCATATGTAAGTACTTACGCTCAAGGCGCCGACCTCATAATTGTCAAATCGAATGATGGCATTATATATGGCGCTTCCTGCGAATTTGATATATGCACGAAAGACATCACTAAAGTCGCCATCCCAAAAGGAGGCGTTTTTGATGAAAATGATAAAAAATTCGCAGAAGCCGAATGGATAGAATACACCGATGACATTGGAACCATTCCGGCCGGCTGGGAAGACATTGTAAACGCAGGATTATCTGATTATATTTCCGGATACCAACTTGAAAGTGAAGTTGGCATCCATAGATTCAAAAAATAAATTCAGAAAAAACTACAAAGCGACTACAAAGACTGAAAAGGAGACAGATTTATTTTCTACACGCTCATGAAAATAAATCTGTCCCCTTTCGCCCTCAAAACTAGAGCTAACTCACCAACGATTCATCCCAGATAGAAAAATAACTGGTACACCAAACCAAATCCCATCAAGACTGCCCAAGTAGATACAAAATGAAAAATCTTCCGCTCGACGGCCATTACATATACAAAAAAACTCCATGGATAAATTGGAAAGAGCTTCTATATGGATTCGAGCACGGCTTTATAGATGAAAAAGGAGTATCGGAATACGCCTGTGAAACCCTAACAGAAAAATCCTCACAAGAAGCAATTGAGCTCGCCTCATTGCTACCTCAAGAACATTATTTGGCAAGCGACTTACTCCAATCCCTGGCAGATAAGGACCTCTCACCAGCAACAGACACCACCAAACCTTGGATTTTTTTATTACTTTCCTTTTTACTTGAGCATCAAGAAGACTATGAAGATCCGCTTGAAATAGTTGAAGAACTGTACGCAGACTTTGACTACCCAGAAGAAATTACCTCTTTAGTTAGATACATGCCTGCCCCCGAAGGAGTCGAAGGATCCGAAGAGCGGCTATTTGAAAATTGGAAAATTGCCTTATCAGCTTACAAAGATTTCTTCGAACAACAGAACAGATCCATTTAATAAGAATCAAAAAAGAGGACAGCTTTATTTTCTATGCACCTGAAAGCAAACCTATCTCACTTTGGCTCTTTATTTGCTGCCAAAATTCGTTCACAGGAGAAGCATTCAATAAATGACCCCAAGAAAAGTCTGGTGGGGTCTGGAAGCGAAATCGTATACAGAAATCGCGCAGGAGTTCCCTACAAACGACGACTCCTTACGCAGATGGATTGCTATATACGCGATATATCATTTAAATTTTACAAATAGATATCCAGGAGAGTTTTATTATAAATTCCTGGAAGATGCAAAAAACTCAAAATATGTAGTAATAGATTTCACAATACCAAAGTTCATAATTGAAACAAGGGATAGCATTGGAAGCAGTGACACCGCCATTATTAAGTGTCAAGCTCTTGAAACCGAAGAAGAGATAAATGACTACCTTCAAGAGAACAGCATCGATCCAGAGCTATTCACTCCACCTTGGACATGTGACTATCCGCTAGATTGAAAAGGAGACAGATTTATTTTCTACACGCTCATGAAAATAAATCTGTCCCCTTTCGCCCTCACATCTATTGGCCAAATCAATTTTAGGAGCAAAATGAACGACCGAAAAATCATCCCGCGAAGCGTTTGGTACGGACTCGAAGGTACAGGCTATGACAAAATCGCACAAGAACTTAAATCTGTAGATCCATTACTGCGCAAATGGATTGCCATATATGCAATTTACAAATTTGAATTTTCGCCAGACGACCCTTTTCAATATTATGACTTCATAAGTTCATCAAAAAATTCACGCTATGCAGCAATAGAATTCTCAATACCAATTGAAACAATAAAAACAAGCGACGGTATTGATGACCGAGACATTACAATAACAAAACTTGAAACAATGGACTCGAAAAAAGAAATAAATCTCCTTCTAGAAAAAAGCAATATTGCTCCGGAGCTTTTCACACCGCCGTGGCGATGTGACTACCCCCTATAAACTTACAAACAATTATAAAAGTCATACATAAAAGTTAGAAACCTATTTTTTACGCACCCATGAAAACACCCCCACCCTTTTGGCTACTTTTCGAATGAACACTAAAAAAATCATTGAGCTTGGCGGAACAATCACATTTGATGACATCTCCCACCTCAATCAGTTTATTGACACTTCGATGATCGTTGATGATTTAAAGGAGGACCTATTCCAAGCCGCCTTCCCCCATGATCAACTTATTGACATAGGCTGGCACCCTGAATTCTGTGAAAACGGCACATTTAGAATTTCTTTAATTAAAGCTTATGACTGGGAGCACCCAGTTTTCAGCGAAAAAGCAAAAAACTGGACAGGACTAAACAAAGCAATTTCCGATGCTTTAAACAAACTAGAAAAATGACCACCCGAGAAAACAAATGGACAGGTATTTTCTCTGCGTGCTCGCGAAAACAAATCCGACTTCTTTTGGTTTTTCATAATAAAAAATGCTAAATACAAATAAAAAAATCATAATACCCGGAGAGTCCGCACTCGAAGCACTAGCAGAGATAGAGTTTATCTTAATCTCTCCACATAAAATGGGCAGCTATTATAGTGACAAACCTATTGCAGACTACCAACGCGCGACAACCTATTTTATAGACAACGAAAAAATCACACAAAAGCTCGCCAAGGTACGACGAATACTTAGCGCGAGCTTTGATAACACGCTTGGCGAAGACGATATGGGCGACATAGAAAGACACATGAAAAACATTGAATTCTGGAAGCCTTAACCAAAAATAGAGAGCTCATCTTCTACGCTAGGGATCTCCCTTCTTTTTAGTTAGCCTTAAGCCAAGAAAACGAGTATCCCCTTTTTACTGTATCTCCCCCCTCAGCTAGGCCTAAAGGATCAAAAAATGAAATTCTGGAACGATATCGACGGCAACATCTTTTTCAACCAGGTTTTCAAGACTCCCGTAGAGATTGGACTCATTGAACTTTTCACCGTAAATATCGACAACAACAGACCAACGATAATACTGGAGTTTGACATCAAAGAACTCCCTGACGCCCCTCCCGAAAAATGGAAAAAGGCTGAATTCAACACATGCCGCATCGGTTTAAACTGCAGCGAAATCAGCAGCTTGATGATCAAAAATATACCTACAAAAGAAAAACTTAGTATACGAATCACTCAGAGCGGAAATCTCTTCACGATTCATGCTTCGAACAGCAGCTCGATAATTGAATTCACAACAAAATCTCCGCTACTTTGTGGACCCTCGGTTTATATGAACGATAAAAAACCCGAACTCACTTAAAACCAAATCTGACTCAATTTTTCAGCCCCTCGGGACGCCTGACAAGAGCACCGGACATTTCCCACAACCCCCATCGCCACCCATGAACTTGTACACCCTCTCCTCCCCAGATAACCTCCCCCAGCCGCTGCAACTCAGCGACCGGTTTTGACAGACCGAACACGATCAAGGCATGCAAATGCCGCTTTGCGGCTCCATTGTTTCAGGAGCTTCACGATGAAAAAATTTCCACCTGACTCCCTCGCCAGCCAAGCAACCCAACGCACCATCAGCGCCCGTCTCCGCGACCCAAAAAATCCTGACCCCACCAGCCACGTTTTCACCCTCCTCCCCAACATCAACACCGAAACCCTGCTAAGCCACGCCTGCGAAACCCTCGCCTCGCTCAACGTGCTGACTACCGACTTTGCCTGCGAGCTCGAAGGCTCGCACCGCAGCCTGGCACTATCGATTCAGCAATTGGCCGTGCTGGGTGAATTGTTGGTGAACAGGGCGCTGGACAACCTCGACCCACCCGGTGGGGCGTCCGACACCCAGGAGGTGCAGCCATGACTCGATACATGCCGATTACCGGCATCGACTGCACGATCCCGTCCCTGCTGATCGACACTGAAGCGCCTGTCGACGTGTTGCACGACACGGCGGCGTATCGCATTCGCAGCGTCACTCAACTGTTGGAAACTCTGTCTCTGGGCGAGGCGCTTGGTGGTGATGCTGCGCTGTTGCAAGAGTTTGCGCGGGTGTTAGCAATCCAATTGCGTGATGGCTGCGATTTGCTGGATGTGGTCGGGCGGCGGTTACGAGCGCAACTTTAAATCATCAATAAAAATGGGCGACCCAAGGTAGCGTCGCCCATTTTTATATCCGCAACTTTTAAACACCACCTCCCAGACTTACGCACGCAGCACTTCGCAAGAGTTTGTTAAAAACTGTCTTTAAACTTCTGATCAATCCAAAAAAACGACTCAACATCGCGAGCACAAAAAACCGTCTCTTCGGTCAAGTAACTTCTCACCGCCTCACCTGAAAACCGCGAAAAACAAAACCATGGTTTTCACCTCACCTTCAAACTATACTTCCGCGCGCAGTATGGAGGCTGTGATAAATGTTCAAACTCAGGCGAAAAACATGGGCTTTACTCTTGGTCTACATCGTAGGTGTCAGTGGCTATATCTACTACCTCTACGTCGAGACTCAAGGAGTCCTCACTGAAAACATTAATAACAAATTGCTGCATGCTGCGTTGGGCGCTTCGGCCATCCTCGGCGACCGCTACCATGACAATCTGATCGACAAACAGTCCAAATCGGAGACAGAAGACTGGAATTCCATTCAGCGGCTCTCCAGCTTCAACGAGTCCATGGGCACCGCCTTTGTCTACAGCGTAGTCAAGCGCGCGGGTGAAGCTTATCTGGTCAGTTCCAGCGCATCGAAAAAAGAAATTCAAGAGCAGAATTTCGTACGTTTTTTCGATCCCTATCCGGATGCCAGTCAGGCTTTGCTCGACAGTTTCGAGCGCACCGAACCCACCTGGATCGACTACTCGGATCACTGGGGAGACTTTCGCGCCGTCTTCGTCCCAATGAAATCGCAGGACGGTACGATTTATGTTACTGGCGCGGAGATTACGTTGGCGGACTACTACCACCAACTTAATCAGGACTCCCTGCACCATATCATCCTGGCCATTCTGGTATTTCTCGCCCTCAGCCTTTTACGCATGCGTGCTCATCTCCAGCAATTGAAAATAAACGAACAGGTATTGAATCAGGCAAAAAATGCCGCCGAGGACGCTGATCGTTCAAAAACCAGATTTTTGGCCACCATGAGTCATGAAATCCGTACGCCCATGTACGGTGTTATCGGCGCGACCGAGTTGCTGGCGAGGTCCGCCCTGAACCCCGAGCAAAGCAGTCTGCTAAGAACGATTAATACAAGTGGACGAGCCCTGCTGTCTCTTATCGACAACATTCTCGACCTTGCAAAAATCGAAGCGGGCAAACTTGAATTGAAACCTCGTGTTTTCGAAGTGAGAGCATTGGTTTTATCCAGTATTGAAATGATCCGACAAAACATTCAGGACAAGCCAATAGCACTTGAGGTCCAAGTCTCACCGGACGTACCTTCCCTGGTCAAAACCGATACCGATTGCCTTCGCCAGATATTGCTCAACTTGTTGGGCAATGCGGTCAAATTCACCGAAGCCGGAACGGTATCGCTCATGGTCACGACTAGCGGTTACGGCCCTCAAGCCCGACTCGACTTCTCTATACGCGATACCGGCATAGGTATCCCCGCGGAACGGCAAAACAGCCTATTCAAACCCTTTACTCAGTTCAAAGGGCCGGCCAGTCAACGCTTTACCGGGAGTGGGCTAGGTCTTTCAATCTGCAAAAATCTGGTCGAGGTGCAGCATGGGACTTTATCTTTCACCAGTCAGCCTGGCGTCGGATCGACGTTCTCCTTCTCACTCCCCATGGAGCTTTTTTCAGTCTCGGAAATACCCATCGGGGACGATCATGCAGTGGTGGGTTTCGACTCATCTTTTGCCGGGGACTACCCGTTCGATATCCTGCTGGTGGAAAACCATCCAGTGAGTCAGAAAGTTGCCATGGCGATGCTACAGGAGTTGGGCTATACACCCGACCTTGCGTCAGATGGCCTGGAGGCGGTCAATCAGTGTATGACTTCGACTCCAGATATCATTTTTATGGATATCAACATGCCTGTTATGGATGGGCTAGCGGCCATTCGTGAAATCCGCAAACTACCATTGGGCGATACTTGCTACATCGTTGCTTTCACCGCGAGCGCTTTTTCGAGCGAGATAGAGCGTTTCAGGGCCGCGGGTGCCAATGACGTTTTAACCAAACCGGCGAACTTTATGGCCTTGACCCGAGTGCTTCAGCGTGCGGCCAACTACCGGCAGCAACTCCAGGCCAGCACTCCGGTAGTGGATGCAATTTAAGGGCACATTCGCAGCGTGACTCAACGGTTGGAAACGCGTTCCCTGGGCGAGGCGCTTGGCGATGGCGATGACGCTGCGTTGTAGCAGGCATTTGCGCGGGCGGCGGTTGCGGACACAGCTTTAAATCACCCAATAAAAATGGGCGACTTCAAGGTCGCCCATTTTTTATGTCCGAAACTTATAAACATTGCGTTCCAGAGGAGGTGTTCGCCCAGTGTAATGGCCTGGCAATCCATGCACCGGTAAAGAGCCCTGACACCGGGCGAACGGGAAGGATTTTAATAGAATTTGGCCGATATGTCCTCGGTATAAACATGAAATTTATGCACGTAATATTTCGTAAGTTTTTGCTAAAAAAACGGATACAAACTTCTAAAACTCACCAGTTCGACCATTAAAAATGATTGTTCTTATACAGTTATTTGCACAAGAACAATCAATACGTACAAATAATGATCAGCTTGGTCGCTGGCTGGCGACTTTCAGCACAGCGGTATAGATCACCACAACGCTCTGTTCTACGTTCAGATCTTTCATTTTCGCCTGCATAGACGCTACTCAGGGAGTGTTCGCAGTTTCTTGCGCGGTGGATTCGCCGCTTTCTGTGCCCTTGCCGCTTTCCTTGCGCCGGGTCGGGTCGGTGGGGCGCAAGGCGTCGTTGTCGCGCTCGACTTCGCCTGGTGGCCGGGGCTCGTCGGGGTTTTCCGAGGGGGTGGTCGGTTTGGGATTCATGGGGTTTTCCTCAGGCTTCGGGATCGTCGACTTCGTGGGCGACGTTCACGGCGGGCGAGTCTTTGTGGGATTGATCGGCCTTGGTTTTGAGGATCTGCCATTGATCGAGGTCGATGGCGCCCTGCCCCAGCAGATCGTCGGCGATGCGCAGCAATTCGCTGTAATGCGCGTCGGGAGATTGCTGCCAATAGGCCTTGTCGTCGAACAGCCGCTGCCAGGTGGCAAGGGTGGGCGGTTTGAGGTCGTCGCTCATGGCGGGCTCCCGTGAAATGGGCTTCATTACGTAGGAAAACGGCGTGGCGGCGAGAGTTCCGGTTAATACCCGGTCATCTCCAGATACCCCTGCCCGCCATGACTGCCGCTGAGCCGCACCGGTCCTTCCCAATAGGGGATGCGCAAGTCCATCCAGGCCTTGGGGTTGAGGGCGCTGATGGTGATTTCGAGGTGTTTGGCGGGGATTTTGATCGACCAGCTCACGGGCATCGAACGCCCGGCCACGTTGGCGGTGTCTTGAGGCGTGAGGCTGATGTCGTCGGCATGCAATAGCTGCGTCTGGCCTTGGGAATCGATCCAGGTGCCGGTGAGGTACGGCGCGCCGTCCTTTTGCCGCATGCGGTAGAGCATGACCTGTTCGCCACTGTCCAGGTGCAGGGAGAACCAGTCCCAACCGGTCTGGTTGGCGGTCAGGGGTTGGCTGCTCCACTCGCGATCGAGCCAGGCAGGGCCGCTGACAGTGTAGGTTTTGCCATCGATTTCCAGGGTGCCGCTGGCCTGGAAAAACGGCTGGCTGTAGTAATACGAAGCCTGGCCTTGTTCGGATTTCTGGCTGAAGCCTTTGTCGCCCTGAAGCACCAGCGGACGTGTGGAGGTCAGTCGAAGCTGGTAGCTGAAAGCCTTGTCGCGGGCGCTGAGTTGCAGGTCCGCCAGAGGCTCTTCATGGGTGGCCTGACTGCTGAAACGCCAGTCGTCGATCCATGCGTTGAACGGCGCCAGGCTCACGCCGGCCTGGCCGACGCCGCCTCGGGCGTAGCGTTCGGCGGCATAGTGCGCCGTGGCGGAAGTCACCGCCGCATGGCCCAGCCAAATGGTTTGATTGCTCCAGCCAGATTGTTCGGGAGTCGCTTTCAAGGCGCTGCGAAACAGCGTCCATTGCGCGCCGAATTCCTGGCCCTGATCGTCCTTGAGGTTGGCGGTGACGTACCACCATTCGATGCGAAAGCCATCGTGCGGGCCGTGGTCTGCCGGGAAGCTGAACACCCGCCCGGGCACCACTGGGGTAAATGCCTCGGCCTGATGACCGAGGCCGGCGAAGCCTTTTTCCGGCGCAGGCGTGTTGTCGCATCCGCTCAGCAGCGCGGCCAGTAACAACACGCCGAGCTTAATCTTCATGAGCAAACGTCCTCAGCAGATCCGCCGGTTGCGTGCGATACAGCGAGTACAACGGCCACGCTGAAGCGAGCAATGTTGCGAGCAACGCCAGGCCCATCAACTGCAACAATTGCAGTGGAAACACCCGCAACGGCAAGCGCCAGCCGAACGCCTGAACGTTGATCACCGTGTCCAGGCACCACGCCAATGCGATGCCCAAGGGCAATGCCAGCACCAGCGTCAGTACCGCCAGCAACCAGGTTTGCCCGAGGTTCAGTAGCATCAATTGGCGACGGGTTACGCCCAAAGCCCACAGCGGCGCAAGTTGTCCGAGGCGGCTCTGGCTTTGGGTCAGCAGGCTGATGAACAGCGCCACGCCCGCGACACAAAGCGTCAGGCTATTGAGCGCGGCGGTGGCGGCAAAGGTGCGTTCGAACACTTGCGTGGACCAGCCCTTGAGCCGGGCCTGATCGACGATGCGGCTGTCGTCCAGGGTGAAACGGGTTTGCAGTGCGGCCAGGAATCCGGGAATCGACGCCGGTTCGATGCGCAGGTTGAAACGGTTGGGCGTCAATTGCGGCCAGCCGCGCAACAGGTGATTGATGTTGACCAGCAGGTGGCCCTTGGGATTGCCGTAGTCGGCGTAGATCCCGACGATCCGTGGTGACCATGGGCCATTCGGCGTGGGAATCGTCAGTTGATCACCAAGGCGTACCTTCAACCGCCGCGCCAGTTGCTCGCTGAGCATCAACGCGTCGTCCTTGGCCAGTCGCTCCCAAGGGTTGTCACCCAAGGCTTCCAACAATGGCCAATGCTGACGATAAGTCGGGTGATCGATCACGCCAAAGACATCCGCCGGCCAGCCCTGCAACTGGATCGACACCTGCCAGTTCGGGAGCACTGCGGTGACTTGAGGTTGTTGTTTGAGCCAGGTGTGCAGTTCTCGAGCCTGGGCGGGATTTTGCGGATTGAGGTACAGCTCGGCGGTCAGGCGTTGTTCGAGCCAGTTGCTGAACGTCTGACGGAAACCGGCGGTCATGCTGCCGGCGCCGATGTTTGCCGCCAGCGCCAACAACAGCGCCATCAAGGCCAGGCTCAGGGCCGGCAGTTGCTGGCGGCAGTCGGCGAGAAACCATTGACCGAGCACCGAACGACTGCGCCCAAGCACCCAGTTGAGCACGCTATTCAACACCACCGGCAAGGCCAGTGCGGCGCCGATCAACAGGGCGGCCATCAGCACGAAACCGCTGCTCAGGCTGTCGCCGAAGATCAACGCCAGCAACGCGATCACCGCAGCCATCGCCGCGACCCAACCCTGGCGCCGCAACCAGCGCGCGTGGGCTTGGTGCCAGGCTTGCGGATTGGCCAGCGCCAGCAACGGCAGACGCGCCGCACGCAGCAAACTGTTGGCGCCGGCCAGCAAGGCGCCGAACAGGCTCAGGCCGATACCGCTGAACCACCACAGCAGACTTAGATTCAATTGCCCCGGCACTTCGGCGCCGTACAAGCCGCGCAAGCTGGCGGCGACGTCCGGCAACAGCACACCCGCCAACAGGTAGCCGCTGACGACACCGGCGATACCACCGATCAGCGCCAGCCCCCCCAGCTCGACGGCGAGACAGGCAATCAACATGCGCGCACTGACTCCACAGGCGCGCAGGGTTCTGAGCAAGCTTCGGCGTTGCTCCAGCGCCAGGCCGATCGCCGCGTGGACGATGAACAGGCCGACCACGAACGACAAAAAGCCCAAGGCATCGAGGTTCAGGTGGAAGCTCTCGGTCAGTCGCGCGAGATTGTTTTCTTCGCCACTGGTTTTGAGCTGGAGTTGGCCCTTGAGCTCATCAGGCAGGGGCGCGCTGAAATCCTTGGGCAGCAGCAGCCGTGACAGTTGATCGGGCAATTGCAGAATCTGTTGGGCGAAGCCGATGTCCACCAGCAACACGCCGGGCGCCATGTCGGTCTGGGCACGCAGCGGCGGCAAGGTGATTCCGCTCTGGGCCACCGGGGTTTCCCCTTCGTGCAAGCCCAACGCTTGTAAAGTCTGCGGTGAAATCCAGGTGCTGCCCGGCGGGGTGAAAAACTCGACAACCTGCTCGATTGGCAACGACCGCCCGGCCACTGCGGACCCGGCCGGCAGCGACACCGGCTCAATGCCCATCAACTGCAAGCGCTGGTCTTCATGGCCCTTGAGCGTCACCCGACCTTGCAACACGGGCGATACCGGCCAACCCGCACGACGCAGGTCGACAAACACTTGCTGGGAAAACACCCCTCCGCTGGGTGCACTGAGGCTGGCTTGCGGTTCGCCGCCGATCAGTTGACTGGCGCGGGCGTAGCTTTCTCGCGCCTGGCTGTTCAGCGCTTGCACGCCGGTCAGCAGGCTGGTGGCGAGCCAGAGCCCGGTCAGCACACTGAAAAACTGCACCGGATGCTGGCGCCAATGGCTGAGCAGCGCCCGCAACGTCTCGCGAAAAACCCGCACCTCAGCGCTCGTCCGCGCCAGCCAGACGGCCGCCGTGCAGCACCACTTTGTCTGCCAACCGCGCGGCGACCCGTGGGCTGTGAGTGACCATCAACAAAGTCGTCGGGCTATCGTCGAGCAGCTCCAGCAACAACTTCAACACCTCATCGCTGGTGGCTTCATCGAGGCTGCCGGTGGGCTCGTCGGCCAGCAGCAGTTTGGGTTGCGATGCCAGGGCGCGACCTAATGCGACCCGCTGCTGTTGCCCGCCGGACAGTTGCTCCGGATAGCGCCGCAGCAAATCTCCCAACCCAAGGCGCTGCACCAGATGCGCCTGCCAACGTGGATCGTGGCGCCCGGCCAGACGTGCCTGAAACGCCAGATTGTCTTCAACGCGCAAACTGCCGATCAGGTTGAACTGCTGAAACACCAGACCGATTTCGGTCCGCCGCCAGTTCGCCAATTGGCTCTCGTTCATCTGCTCCAGCCGATGCTCGCCACTGCGGATGCTGCCGCGATCGACCTTGTCCAGCCCGGCGATCAGGTGCAGCAAGGTGCTCTTGCCACTGCCCGATTCACCCATCAGCGCCAGGCTGCTGCCGGGCTTCAACGTGAGGTCGACGCCTTGCAGCACGGGCAATGGGCCTTGGGGGGTGGCGTAGCTTTTGAAGACGCCCTGGACGTGAAGCATTAAGGGGAAACTCTTTTGATGAGTGGGGGCAAGGGTAGAGAGTACACCCGATAATCTTGGGTTGAACGGTCTGACGTATTCGCGAGCAAGCCCGCTCCCACAGGGATGCCGGTGTACGCAGAATCTGTGTACACATCGATCAAATGTGGGAGCGGGCTTGCTCGCGAAGTGGCCGGCTCAGCCAACAAACAACCTCACTGCCCCACCGCCACACTCGGCACCACCCGCCCCGGCGTCACAATGCTGTTCAGATCAATATGCTTCCACTCAGGCTTGGCCCCCAACCGCGCATTAAACCGATAGTTAAAGGTGAAATCGTCCCCCGTCGGCATACTCAGCGGTTTGCCATACACCGCCTCAATCCCCGCCAGGTCATAACCCATCACCTGCAGCAACGTCGGGAAGATGTTGTAGTGACTGGAGCGATCCTTGTTGGCCGGCAACTGCGCCTGCCAGTCCAGCGTCTTCAAACCGCTGCCCGAAATCACCACCAACGGCACCAACCCCTCCTCCTCCACCGGATCACCACCGCAGTGAGTATTGAGCCCAGGGTTACCGCGCTCGTGCAGATCCTGCCCATGGTCCGAGGTGTAAATCAACAGCGCACGGCTCAAATCCGCCTGAGCGAACACCCGTGCGAAAAACTCGCCAACATTCCACAACACAGTATTTTTGTAGGCATTGCGGTACAGCAACCAATCATCTGGCTGACCGTCGAAACCATCGCGTGTGCCCATGTCCGCCACTTCGACAAACTGCCCACGGGGCAATGTCGGGCGGTAAGCCATGAACGCATCCGGGTACTTGTCGTGCACCGGAAAATGCGCACCCACCTTGTTGATCACCACCAGCTGCGGCTCACCGTCGTTGAGCAGATCGATCAGCTTGGCCGCCGCTGCCATGTCGCGGTCACGCACGCTGGTCTGGTCGAATTGCACGAACTCGTCGATGTCCTTTTTCTCGGCAGCGTTCATCAGGTTCTGCAAGTTGCCAGCAGTGCGTTGGGAGTCGATGTAAACGGTGCGCAGCCCGGCGTTTTTTGCGTACTGCCAGATCGACGGCAGCGTGCTGTTGATCCGCATGTAGTCGGCGCGGGTGCCACCGTAACGCAGCGTGACATTGGTATCGGCGCTGCAATTGGCGATGGACGCCGCGTAGCCGTAATTGAAAATGTCCACGCCCGGGCGCGGTTCCTTGAGGTTGCTGTGCACACCGAACGGCGTGTTGATGTCCAGGTAGTTGCCGGAAATGCTCTCGTCGATGATCAGCACAATGTCGTGCCCCACCGGCTGGTCGATGCGCGTCAGGCTCACCGGTTCCCGCGGGCCGACGGTGTTGTGCAGCGCTTCATAGGTGAACAGATTCAAATAGGCCAACGGGGTGTACATGATCGGCAAGCCACGGGCACCCTCGCCGGCCCGCACGAACAGCACGGCGCTGAGCATCAGCACCCCCAGCACTGGCGCCGCCACCAACAACGCACCCGGTAATGGCACCCGTCGACGCGGCTTGAGCCCAATACCGAACAGCAGCAACAAACCACTGACTGTCCCGCTGATGATTGCATCGCGGTACTGGTACGCCGCTTCTTGAATGAACCCACCGGAATACACCAGCGACACAAAACTGCTGTAGGTCATGTAACCGGCAGTCACTTGTGTATAGACGTCGAAGAACACCGCCGAGCCAAACATCGCCAACGCGAACAGATGACGAATCAGCGCCTGGCGGATGTAAGCGGTCATGAACAACGCCACGGTCAGCACGACGAACATTGCGCCATACAGCACCATCGGGAAACCGATGCCCAGCGCACTAAGACGATCGAGGTAGTAGTCGTAATTCTTGAGCAGATACAGAACCAGCAGCAGTTCTTTGAGGTAATGGATCATGGTGTTTACAGCACCTCCGGGGCCAATGCATTGTCGGCCATTTTCTGACACTAGCACCGAGCCCTCGAAGCGCAAGAAATGCCGGTTTTTTTCCTAAAGCGTCAAAAAAACGTTGCCTCAAATCTGACACACTCAAGCGTCTGTAACCCTTGTGTTTCAAGCCTTACGACCGTTTATCGTTTTCTTCAAACCGTCAGAAACCCCTCAAAACCGCGGCAAATCCAGCAGCGGCAAGCACTTGATGGCAAATAGCCCGTGAAATCGGGGTTTTCCCGGTCGAGTTACCCGTCATTTTGCTGACTCGCTTTCCCATGGCTGGGCTATACCCCTTTTGACAGTCTCATTTCAGTTACATCCACCGTTTTACGAGGCACGCCAATATGGACGTGAGCGTATTTGGTACGGGTTACGTCGGTCTGATACAAGCCGCGGCATTGGCCGATGTCGGACATCGTGTGCTGTGCGTTGATATTGACCCCAACAAGATCAAGCAACTGCAACAAGCCGTGCCCCCGATCAGCGAACCGGGACTGTCCAGCACACTGGAAGACAACATCAAGGCCGGTCGCCTGCTCTTCTCCACTCAGGCCAGTGACGCGGTCGAACACGCCGAACTGATTTTCATCGCGGTGGGCACTCCCGCCGATGAAGACGGTTCCGCCGACCTCAGCCATGTGCTGAATGTCACTCGGCAGATCGCCAGTTTCATGGAGTCAGACCGCACCCTGATCATCAAGTCCACCGTGCCGGTGGGCACCGCGGACCAGGTGGCAAGCACCGCTAACGAAGAACTGCAACGCCGTGGCAAAGAGGCGTTGAACGTGCGAGTGGTGTCCAACCCGGAGTTTCTCAAGGAAGGCAGCGCCCTGGCCGATTGCATGCGCCCGGACCGGATCATCGTCGGCACCAATGACGATGAAGCGCGCAACCAATTGAGCGAACTCTATGCGCCGTTCTGCCGCAACCGCGAAAAGCTCATGTTCATGGACAACCGCAGCGCCGAGCTGACCAAGTACGCGGCCAACGCAATGCTCGCCACCCGCATCAGTTTCATGAACGAACTGGCCAACCTCACCGAGTTGCTGGGGGCCGACATTGAGGCGGTGCGCAAAGGCATCGGCTCGGACCCGCGCATCGGTTATCACTTCATCTACCCCGGCTGTGGCTTCGGCGGCTCGTGCTTTCCCAAAGACCTGCGTGCCCTGTTGCACACCGCCGAACACAACGGCATGCCAATGCGTCTGCTGCGTAGCGTCACCGACGTGAACGACAGCCAGCGGCACATTCTGTTCAGCAAACTGCAGGCGCTATTTCCCGATGGCCTGGTCGGCAAATCCATCGCGATTTGGGGCCTGGCCTTCAAGCCCAATACCGATGACATGCGCGAAGCGCCCAGCCGATATCTGATGGAGGCGCTGTGGGCCGGAGGCGCGAGCGTGCAGGCTTACGATCCGGAAGCCATGTCCGAGTGCCGGCGCATTTACGGCTACCGCAATGACCTGCACTTGTGCGCGACCCGCGACGACACCCTGGAAGATGCCGACGCGCTGGTGATCTGCACCGAGTGGAAAAATTTCCGTGTGGTCGACTTCGATCTGCTGGCGAGCAAATTGCGCGCGCGGGTGATCGTCGACGGGCGCAATCTTTACAACCCGGAGCACGTGGCGGCGGCCGGTTTGCACTACAGCGGTATCGGGCTTCGGCACATCGCTCCCGAGGCGCCACGGCCATGAAGATACTCGTCACCGGAGCGGCCGGTTTCATTGGCGCCCATTGCGTGTTGCGGCTGTTGCGCGATGGGCATCAAGTGTGCGGCCTGGACAATTTCAACGACTTCTACGACCCGCAGCTCAAGCACGACCGCGTGGATTGGGTGTGCAAGCAAGTCGGCGATTTCCCGCTCGCGAAAGTCGATGTGGCCGACGCCACGGCCCTCGATGCCTTGTTTGTTCGTGAACAACCAGAGGTGGTGATTCACCTCGCGGCCCAGGCCGGGGTGCGTTACTCCCTGGAAAATCCCCGGGCCTACGTCGACAGCAATCTGAGCGGGTTTCTCAACATCCTCGAAAGCTGCCGTCACCACCCGGTCAAACACTTGATCTATGCCTCGTCCAGTTCGGTCTACGGCGCCAATCAGCACACGCCTTACTCGGTCAAGGACTGCGTCGACCATCCGTTGTCGTTGTACGCCGCGACCAAAAAAGCCAATGAACTGATGGCCCACAGCTACAGCCATCTGTTCGGCATTCCCTGCACCGGTTTACGTTTTTTCACCGTGTACGGGCCTTGGGGCCGGCCAGACATGTCGCCGATCCAGTTCGCCCGGGCGATTGCCGAAGGGCAGCCGGTGAAGCTGTTCAACTACGGCGAGCACCAGCGTGATTTCACCTACATCGACGACATCATCGAGAGCATCGCCCGTCTGATCGAGCGCGCCCCCCTAGCAGCACCGCAGTGGAACCGCGAACAACCAGACCCGGCCAGCAGCATGGCGCCATGGCGCATTTACAACATTGGCGGACAACAGCCAGTGGAGCTCAAGGACTACCTGGCGCTGCTGGAAAAACACCTCGGACAAAAAGCCCTCGTCGAGTTGCTGCCCCTGCAACCGGGCGACGTGCTCAACACCTGCGCCGATGCCAGTGATCTGGCCCAGGCCACCGGTTTCCAGCCACGGATCGAGCTGGATGAAGGACTCGGACGATTCATCGCCTGGTTCCGTGACTACTACCCACTGCGCAACGCCCACTCGCCACTCGCGTCCGGGCTTCAGCGGAGGACTCTATGACTGGACATGAAAAAGGCGTGTTGCTCAATCACATGCAGCGTGACAAACGCCTGGACCCCGAACACCGAATGCGCCTGGACACGGCGATCCACATGCAGGGCCGCGGCTGGATGACCGGCCGCGACGGTGGCCGGCCCTGGACGCTGTCGCGAACCAACCGGGTGGTTGCATGCCTTGGCGCGCTGGTGATTCTGCTGCTGCTCTCCCCTGTGCTGCTGGGCCTGGCGCTGGTGATCAAGTTCAGCAGCCCGGGACCGGTGATGTTCGTGCAAAAGCGCACCGGTTACCGCGGCCGCCTGTTCGGCATGTACAAGTTCCGCACCATGGTGACCAACGCCGAAGAGCTCAAGGAGTCGTTGCGGCACCTGAACAAGCACGGCGCCGATGCCATCGATTTCAAGATCGACAACGACCCAAGGATTACCCCCATCGGCAGCTTCCTGCGGCGCAGCAGCCTCGATGAGTTGCCCAATCTGATCAATGTTGTCAGCGGCGACATGCGTTTAGTCGGTCCACGACCGACCTCCTTCAACGCCTATCGCTACAAAGACAACCACCTTGCACGCCTGAGCATCTACCCCGGCATGACCGGCCTGTGGCAGATCTCCGGGCGCAGCAATATCGACTTCGACCAGCGCGTTGAGTTGGACCTCAGCTATATCGCCGAGCAGAGCCTCTTGCTTGATCTGAAGATCCTGTTGAAAACCCCCTTCAAAGTATTCAGCGGCCACGGAGCGAGTTAAATGGACGGTTCATCGAATAAAAGCCTGACCATCGCCAGCCCGAGCGAGACCAACCTGACCTCGACCGTGCTCGACCTGGATCTGCGGATCCTCTTTCTGACCGCTGCCAATCCAGGCGCCGGCACCACCACCAGCGCCCTGGCGCTGGCCAGCCAACTGGCGTCAATGAGCAGCGGCCAAGTGCTGCTGGTGGACGCCAGCCAATCGGAGAGCAACCTCACGCAACAGCTGGGGCTGACCAAAGAACGCGGCTTTCGTGACCTGCTGTTCAACGCCTCGCCGCCGCTGCTGCAGGACTGCCTGGTGAACGTCTCCAGCCTGCCCTTCCACATCCTGCCGAACGGGCGGCACATCCGTGGCGCCGAACACCTGACGACTGAACAGCTGGCCCCGTTGCTCAACCAGCTGGGCGATCGGTATCGCTTCGTGGTGATCGACGGCGACGCGGTGTATTCGGCCGCCGATACCTTGGTCATCAGCACCTTGGTGGACGGCGTGATCATGGTGGTGCGCGCCGAAGACACGCGCTGGGAAGTGGCCCAGGCCGCGGTCCAGCGCCTGACCCAGGCCGGCGCCAAACTGGTGGGCAGCGTCTTCAACCGGCGCAAGTACTACATGCCCAAATGGCTCTACAAAAACCTGTAAGCAACCGCAGAAAGGATGACGCCATGAACGCCAAAATGCTTCTCCTGCTGTTGCTGCCGCTTGCAGGTTGCTCCAGCACCAGTGAAACCCAGCAAATGCCGGTACAGATTCTCACGGCCGAGCCGGCCAATGCCCAGGCCACCGACATGCCCAAGGTTGAACAGACCTTGCGGCCCAAGGATGTGCTGGATGTGATCTTCCACGTCAGCACCAGTAGCTCGGGGGCTTACCGCATTCAGCCCGGTGACCAGGTCGCCCTGAACTTCACCGCGGCCAGCCAGCTTAACGGCACTCAACTGGTGCTGCCCGACGGCACCATCGAACTGCCAGGGGCCAATACCGCGGTGAAAATCGGCGGGCTGACGGCCGTCGAAGCGCGGCAGGAGATCCAGCGTGCCTATGAGCGCAAATCCCTGTTTCAGCCCAATCGCAATCAGGTGACGGTGCTGGTCACCAGCCCGCTGAGCAACGAGCTAAACCTCAAGAGCAACCTGAGCCAGCCCGGTAGCGGTATGACCCGGGAGATCACCGTGGGCAACGACGGCTATGCGAGTTTCCCGGAAATAGGCTCCGTACCGCTGCAAGGCATGACGGTCAACCAACTGGAAACGTTCCTCAATCAACGTTACGCGCAACTGCCGGGGCGGATGAGGGTCGACGTCATGCTCAAGTCCACCTCGGGTAACGAAATCTATGTGCTGGGTGAAGTCGCGCAACCGGGCTCCTACCCGATTCGCCGGCCGGTCTCGGTACTCGAAGCGTTGACCCTGGCCCGTGGCACTAACGTCAAGGCGCGACTCGATTCGGTGGTGATCATGCGCCGCACCGGCAACCATGTGCAGGCCGTGCACTACGACGTTGAAAAAGCCTTGTCCGGTGACGCCTCGCAGATTGCTTACCTGCAACCGGACGACATGCTCTACGTGCCCAAGACCAAACTGGCCAGCGCCGGTGAGCTCGCGCGGCAACTGGCGGACGTGGTGTTGTTCCAAGGGGTGGGCTTCGGTTTCGCCTACCGCGTCGACAACAAAGACAGCGACAACTAACGCTCAGGTGACCGACCATGAACCCAAAGGAAAACTACCTGCATGAGTTCTTCAGGATTTTCTTCGCTAACAAACAGTTGGTGAAACGAGTCTTCCTGATCTTTGCAGTGATCGCCCTGATCTTGCCGCTGATGCTCAAGCAGAGCTTCGACATTACCGCGCAGGTGATCGTGCAGTCCAAAAAACTCTCCCAGGGAGACGCCACCACGTCCCTGACCCAAGGTGATGCCTCTTTCATTCCACCGTCACTGGCGGACATGGAAACCGAGAGCAATATCCTGCGTTCGCCGGCCCTGATCCGTCAGACCATCAGCGACCTGCGGGACAAAGGCGAGTACGCGCCCAACCCCGGGATCTTCAGCAAACTGGTGACCGAACCGATCAAACGTTTTGTGACCACCCCCTTGCGTGAATACGTTGTCAATCCGGTGCGCGATGCATTCGGGCTTGAGACCGATCCGGTTCGGGACACCGCCCTGGATACCTACACCCAAGAGGCCGTCGATAACCTGAAAATCGAAACCCTGCCGGGTTCCAACGTGATCTCCATTGTTTACAGCTTTGGCGATCCCGCCCAAGGCACCCGGTTTGTCGCGGCGCTGTTGCAAAACTACCTGGCCAGCCGTCAGGAACTGCAATCGATCGACCTGCCGCAGAGCTTCTACGAAACCAAGAAGAAGCAATATCAGGTGCGTCTCGATGGCTTGGAAGGCACGCGGCTGGCGTTGCTCGAAGGCGTGGGTTCATCCGATCCGAAGGAAGAAATTACCTTCCGCCTCAATGCCATCAATACCGAGGAACAGGCCCTGAACCTGTATCAGGATCGCCTGCTGCAAAGCCAGCGCTGGCTCGACTACCTGAAAACCGCCCTGGCGTCAGCCACCAATACGTCCCGGCTCAGCGAGTACACCTTCCCCTTCACCTTCACCACCACGGTGGACAACATTGCGTTCGAAGACCGCGAGATCAGGCAGCTCGGTGAGCAACTGACCACTCAGGTCAGCCGCTACATGAACGACCTGGCGGTGTTCCAGCCGGGCAGTGAACCGATGCTGTTGACCCGCGAGCAGATTTCCCGCACCCGTCAGCAGTTCCTGAAAATCGTCAGCAACCGGATTCAGGAGCGGACCAACGACCTGGCGATTGTCACCTCGGTGATCAAGCAGAAAACCGCGCGCATCGCCGACTTCAAGGACCGCATCCATCAGTTGCAAGTGGCTCAAAGCAAGCTTGCGCAGATGGACACCGAGATCAATGCCTTGCACGCGGCGTTCTCCACCTACGCCCAACGCTTTGCCGAAAGCAGCTCCGCCGGTTTGCTGGACAACGATATGTCCAACGCCCGGGTACTCAGCCCGCCGTACGAACCGACCGAGGCGGCGTTTCCCAAACCGCTGCTGATCATTCCGTTCGGGATGCTGACCGGTCTGCTGCTGGCGATTGCCTTTGTCTACGTGCGTGAGTTCTTCGATCACCGCTTCAAACACCCAGCGCAAATCACCCATGAACTGGGCTTGCCGGTGCTGTTGGTGATCAACGAGCAAGACGTTATGCCGAACAACCCGCACAAAAACTGGACCGTGGATAGCTTCGTGCATTGGGTGCGCCATTGAACGGGCCGCTCAGCGCCAGCGCTCTGCCGATCATGCATTTGATCAGCAGCGGCGGCTTCTATGGGGCTGAGCGGATGCTGCTGGACCATTGCCTGGCGACGCCGGGGCGGCACCAAGTGCTGTTTCTCGATGCGCCGCCAGTGCTGATCGCGCGATTTCGCGAGGCTGGGGTCGATTGCCGCAGCTTCACGGGTTTGAGGCAATTGCTGCGTCATTTACGTCAGCGGCGGGCTGAACAGCCGCTGATCAATACGCACAATTTCAAGGGTCTGTTATTTGGTTGGGTGAGTGCGACGTTGTTGGACTTGCCATTGGTGATTACCCAACACGGTTTCACCCCACGCAGTCGCAAGCAACGCCTCTACGGCTGGCTGAGTTTGCAACTGTGCCGCACGGCGTCGGTGCATCGGGTTGTTTGCGTGGCTGAAAGCATCGCCGTACTGCATCGCAGAGCGAGTGTTCGAGCGGAGAAACTGCAAGTGATCCCCAATGGTCTGCCAGCAGCTAGCGACCTGCTGCCCAACAACGTCAAACACCCGCGCTGGCTGGCGGGCTACGTTGGAAGGCTGAGCAATGAAAAAGGCCCGGACCTGTTTCTCGATGCCCTGATTCCGCTCTGTCAGCAACACTCGCAACTGGACGCCGTGATGCTCGGCGACGGCCCGGAACAGGCAGCCCTGCTGGCGCGGATTGCCGCTGTCGGCTTGCACAAACGCATCACCCTGCCGGGTTATCAGACCGACATGAACCGGTGGTGGCAGCAACTCGATGCGCTGGTGATCAGCTCGCGCACCGAGGGCACGCCGATGATTTTACTGGAGGCGATGCAGGCCGGAGTGCCGGTGGTGGCATTCAGCGTCGGCGGGATACCCGATGTGCTGGAGGATCGGCACAACGGCCTGCTGGCGACACCCACCGACAGCGCCGCCCTCGCCCGGCAGATCGACACGCTGCTGAGTGAGCCGGCCCTGGCTCGCGAATTGATCGACAACGCAAGACGTACGCAATTGGACCGTTACGACCTGAAGGCCTTGGCCGAACGCTGGTCGCAGCTTTATATCCGTACTGCACGGGAGGCACGCGCGTGATCTTTCCGCTCTCGATCGTCAGTCTGCTCGCCCTGGTCTGCCTTGGTTTGCTGGCCAGTCCTTATCCTTATCTGGCACCAGGCGCGGTGCTCGGCCTGGTGGCTGTCGCGGTGCTGTACCGAAAACCTGCCTGGGGTTTGTTGGGCATCGCGGCGCTGGTGCCGTTCGAAGGTTTCTTCAAGGGCAATGCGCTGTCGGGCACCAAATTCATCGGTGCTTCGCTGGCGCTGATCGTGATGTTGCAACTGGCTATCCACCAGATTCCGTCCGAGCGCCTGCGCAGCAACATCTGGCGCTACTTGATCTGGTTCATGGTGTTGTACCTGTTGAGCATGATCAATACCGACAACCTGGACATGTCCCAGAGTCATCTGCGGGATCTGAGTGTCGGCCTGGTTCTGTTTGTAATCACCTTGCTGATCGGCCGTGATTTGAACCTCGATATGTTCGCCCGGCTGGTGACCCTCAGCGTCAGCGCGACCAGCGCGCTGGCCATGTTCTCCACCAAGTATCAGGACCAGGGCCGCGCCGCCGGGCTGCTGGAAGACCCGAACTCGTTTGCACTGCTGATCGCCTTCGCCGTGCCGTTGGCTCTGCTGCTGGTGATTCGCAGCCCGAACCTGTTGCACCGGTTGTTCTGGGGCGGCTGCTGCATTTTGCTGCTGGGCGGCATGACCAAGACCGATTCCCGTTCCGGGCTGGTGGTGCTTTTTATCAGCTTGATGATCGGCGCCTGGCACTACCGCGCGCAGTTGCCACGCATCCGTCCGCGCCACTTGGGTTTTGCCATGCTTGGTCTTGCGATCGTGATCCCGCTGGCCATTTATTCAATGCCGGCCGGTTACATCGCACGCATTCAGTCCTTGAGCATTTTGAAGGCCGGCGCCAAGAGCCAGGACGAATCCCTCGGCCGCCGCACGTCGTACATCCTGGTCGGCAGCCAGATCATTCGTGAGCACCCGTTACTCGGTTCCGGCCCCGGCACCTTCCCGCTGCACTACGCCACCACCGGTTACGCCAAGGTGTTTTCCGCCAACCGCAAGCCCAGTGACCTGTACCGCCGCGCTCACAACACTTACCTGGAAATCTTCAGCGAAGTGGGGATTCCCGCCGGGCTGTTGTTCGTCGGCATGCTGGGCCTTGGGATGTACAACCTGATCCGTGCCCGTCATGCCTGGTTGCTGCGACGGGATTGGGAACAGGCCGACCTGATCACACACCTGGGCATCAGCTATCTGTCGCTGATGCTGTTTTTGATGTTCCTCAGCGCACCAAATCACAAATACCTGTGGATCATGCTCGCCCTGACTTTCGTGTTGCGCCTCAAGGCTGAAGAACGTCCGCCGACGGAGGCCAAGGCATGAGCCGCATCAGCCTCGTCATCCCGATGTACAACGAAGCCCGACACATCGGTCGTACGTTGCTCGCCGCGAAAAAAGCCGCTGAGGCCACCGGGCTGGAATGCGAGTTGATCGTGGTCGATAACGGCTCCGACGATCAGGGCCCGCACATCGCTCGCCAGTTCGGTGCGCAGGTGCTGGTGCTGCCCGGCTTGCTGATCGGCGCCCTGCGCAATCGCGGGGCGGCGGTGGCGACAGGCGAATGGCTGGGCTTCATCGATGCCGATATCGAGATGCCCGGGGACTGGCTGACGCTCTTGTTCGAACTGGAGTCCGGCGGTCAGGCCGATGTCCTTGCCCTGGACTTGCACACCCCTATCCAAGCGCCGTGGTTTGCCACGGCCTGGCAACGCCGCATGGCCCGCCCGACCACTCACACCTTGCACCCGGTGCGATGGCTGCCCAGCGCCAACCTGCTGATGCGCCGCACCTGGTTCGATAAGGTCGGCGGCTTCGACGAAACCCTGCGCACCGGTGAAGACAAGGCGTTCACCTTGCGCCTGAGCGAAGCCCGCGCACGATTGCTCGCGGTCAACCAAAGCGTCGCCTTGCATTGGGGTTACGAAGGCAGTTGGCGCGAATGGATGGGCAAGGAATTGTGGCGCCAGGGCAGTCACCTGCAACTGCTGCGCACCCAAGGGATGAGCCTGCGCTTGTTGCGGTTCCCGGCCTTTTCGATGGGCGTCTGGGGGCTGGATTTCATCGCACTATCCGCCCTGCTCAATGGTTTCCCTCAAGTGGCGTTATTTATCGTGTTCATCACCAGCCTGCCAGCGCTGGTGCTGAGCCTGCGCCAGAGCCTTAAACACCGTGACATTGGCCTGATGCTGCAACTGTGGGGCCTGCACTGGGTGCGCTTGCACCTGGCCGGTGCCGCGCTCATTTTGAGCCTGTGTCATTGGAATGCCAGGAGGCCGGCCCGTGGCTGAACTCATTTTCTGGTTGTGCCTGTTATTGCCGGTGTATGCCTGGCTCGGCTACCCGCTGCTGCTGACGCTGATCGCGCCGTTGTTTCGCGTGCGGCGTCATGCACCAGCACAACCCATGAATGTCAGCATCATCATCGCCGCGCACAACGAG
This sequence comes from Pseudomonas farris, assembly GCF_019145235.1. GTDB lineage: Bacteria > Pseudomonadota > Gammaproteobacteria > Pseudomonadales > Pseudomonadaceae > Aquipseudomonas > Aquipseudomonas farris. The sequence continues at coordinate 64,848 of NZ_JAHSTV010000016.1, forward strand.
GCCCGGCATATCGAAGAGAAGTTGCGCACCCTGCTCACCCAGGATTATCAGGCGCGCTCGCTACACATCATTCTGGCCAGCGACGGCTCCACCGACGACACCGTGGCCTGCGCCCACAAGGTCATCGACCCGCGCATCAGCGTGCTCGACCTGCCCCGTCAGGGCAAGGCAGCCACCTTGAATGCCGGCGTCGCCCTGAGCACGGGTGAGATTCTGGTGTTCACCGATGCCGACAACCAATGGTCGACCGACACCCTCGGCCAGTTGCTCGCGCCCCTGGCCGATCCGGAGGTCGGGGCCTGTGCCGGGCACATGCTGATCCCGGTGCCGGGCAAGGGCCTGAGCCTGGGCGACAGCCTTTATCGGCATTACGAAGGCTGGTTGCGCAAGATGGAAAATCGCACCGGCTGCATGGTCTCCGCCGACGGCGCCCTGCTCGCCCTGCGTCGCGAGTTGTTCCAGCACGTGCCGGCGGAGGTCAATGACGACTTCTTTATCAGCACCTGTGCGCCGGTGGCGTTCAAACGCATCGTCTATGTGCCCGAAGCACAAGTGAGCGACCAGGGTGTCGACGAAATCGCCAAGCAATGGCGTCGTCGCCAGCGCGTCACCGTCGGCGGCCTGCAAAGCCTCGCCCAGCGCCGGGAGATGCTGAACCCTTGGCGGTATGGCCTGTATGCGATTGCACTGATCAGCCACAAGCTGATTCGACGCCTGGCACCGATCCTGTTGCTGCCGTTGCTGCTGAGCAATTTCTGGCTGTGGAATGTACATGGCTTCTATCGCCTGAGCCTGATCGCGCAACTGCTCGGTTACGCGATGGCCATCGTCGGCCTGCTGGATGTGCAACACCGTTTGCCCAAACCCTTTCGCCTCGCCGCGTTTGTTCTGGTGACCCTTGCCGGGATGAGTATCGGTCTGTGGCAGTTCTTGCGCGGCCAGCGGTACGCGCAATGGAACCCCGAGCAAAATCGTTGAAAGGACCGCGCCATGGCGATCAAACAATTATTAAAACGCACCAGTGGCTGGCTTTATCTCAACTCGCCCGTAGGCCGTCACCAATTGCACGGTGCCGGGGTGATCCTGATGCTGCACCGGGTGCTGGCCAATGACCGCGCCGCCGACCTGCCCCATCGCAATGAACTGTGCGTCGGGCCGAAGGCGTTCGAGCATCTGCTCGCCTGGTTGAAAAAAAACTTCGAATGCGTGCCGTTGATGGAGATCTTGCAACCCGGTGCCATCAGAACCGAACGGCCAAAAGTCGCCCTGACCTTCGACGACGGCTGGCGCGACAACGCGCTGAATGCCTTCCCGTTGCTGAAAAAGTATCAGGTGCCGGCGAGCATTTTTCTCTCCACCGATTTCATTGGCAGCCGGCAACGTTTCTGGTGGGAAAGCCTGGGGGAAACCCTGTGGCACAGCCACGGTGAAAAAGCCCGGACGCATTTGATTGAATACCTGCAACAGCTTGGGCGACCGCTACCGGTGCTGCTCGATGATCTGGATGTGCAGCGCCGTAGCCTGGCGCTTTTGCATTTTCTGCAAAGTCTGAAAACCTTGCCTGCGGGCGAACTGAACCGGCTCACCGATCAATGCCCCGAGGAGTCGTTGCCCCAGGCTCTGGACTGGCATCAAGTACGCGCGCTGGAAGCCAGCGGATTGATCCGCTTCGGTCCCCATGGCGCCAGCCACGCGATACTCACCGGCCTTGACGATCAACGTCTGGATGAGGAACTGAGCCGCAGCCGCAATGCCCTGCTGAACGGTTGCAACCGGCCACTGCCGGTCTACTGCTACCCCAATGGCGACCATGATGCGCGGGTGCGCGAACACGTGGCGGACCATGATTTCCCGTTTGCCTTGGGCACCGTCGCCGGGATTTATCGTGGTATCAGCGATCCATTGGCCTTGCCGCGAATCGGCATCAGCCAGCGCACCGCGCGCAATCCGGAGTTGTTGTCCTGGCGCATCTACCGCGGAGCCAGGCCATGAGTCGCAGTCATTACCTCAAACACCTGGCCCTGAGCATGGGCACCAAACTGGCGATGATCGGCCTGCGGTTGCTGCGCAACGTATTGCTGGCGCGGATTCTGGGGCCTAGCGAGCGAGGTCTGTTTGCGTTGCTCAGTACCCTGCCCGATTTGATCAGCGCCGCCACCAGCGGCGGGCTGAATTCGGCGGTGGGGTATCAGGCGGCCAAGCAACGACCCATGGGATTGTTGCTGAGCCAGGTGCTGGTATTTGGTTGCCTGCTGGCGGGTTTGCTGACGTTGCTGGTGGTGGCGCTGGTGCGGGAGTTCGGTGGTGAACTCGACATCACCACGCAACTGGGATTGCTCGCCTGGCTGTTACTGCTGGCGGTGCCGCTGACCGTGCTCAAGAGCGGCCTGCTGACCTTGCACAATGCGTCGGGCGGTGTGGTGGCGTTCAATGCCTTGCGGCTGGTGGAATCCCTGGCGCCACTGCTGCTGTTTCTGGCCTTGTTCTGGATGTGGAAAGACGCAGCCCTGGAAGCGGCGCTGATCAGTTGGCTGGCCGGCCTCAGCCTGGTGGTGCTGGCCGGGTGGTCCTGGCTCAAGCGCGCTCAGCCCCTGGCGTTGCAATGGGACCGCGCCAGCCAGAATGAACTGCTGCGCTACAGCGCTCGCAGCCATCCGGACCTGCTATTCCAACAAGTGATTCTGCGCTCCGATTTCCTGTTCATCGGCGCCCTGCTCGGCAGCACGGCGCTGGGGCATTACGCCATGGCCAGCGCCGCCGCCGAGCTGTTGCTGATCGTCCCGGAAGCGGTGACCACGCCGCTGATGAAACGCCTGCTGCAACAGGACGAAGGCATGGATCGCCTGACGCCGTTGGCGCTACGCCTGACCGCCACGGTGATGCTCGGCGCCTGCCTGACCATGGCGGTGATCGGTGAATGGCTGATCATCACGTTGTTCGGCATTGCCTATCAGCCAGCCTACCCGGCGTTGCTGGCGCTGCTGCCGGGGCTGCTCGGCCTTTGCTATGCGAGCATCCTGCGCCTGGATTTGCTGGGCAAAAATCGCCCCGGCACGATTTCACTGTTGATGGGCCTCGGCGCGTTGCTGAACCTGGCCCTGAACCTGTTGTTGATCCCGATTTACGGCATCGTTGGCGCCGCGACGGCATCGTCCATCGCCTACCTGGCGGTCACCCTCGCGCTGCTGGTGATGTATTGCCGGTTGAGCGGCGTACCGGTCTGGCAAACCCTGATCATCCTGCCCAGCGATGTGGCCCCGATGCTTCAGATGCTGCAACGGAAATCGGCATGAAACGCCTCATGCTGCTGTTGAGCCTGGGCCTCGGTTTGAGCGCCCAGGCGGCGCCCATGCGCTGGGCTGATATTCGCGACGGCAGCTTGTACCTGCAAACGGATCGCCCCGACACGCTGACTATTCGTTGGGCTCCGGCGTGGCAGGCCGACGCCAACGAAGAACGCCTGTATCTGCTCGATGGCAACGGCAACCTCAAGGGCGAGCGCCTGATCGCCGCCAGTGAAACCCGAGGCAAACAGAGCTGGCCGCTGGCGCCGAGTGCCGCCAGTTATCGATTGGAAATCCCGGGCTACAGTTTCCGTCGCTACACGATCGAACACGACGAGCACACCGTGGCGTTGTTCGCCCCGGCCAAGGTGCATTTCAGCGCCGAAACCCGCGGCGGCGATGAGCTGTATTTCAAGGTCGCGCCGGGGGAACACGCAGTATTGGCCGGCAAGTTTCACGGTGGGATCAATACCCTGCAAGCCCAGCGAGTGAGCGACAACAAACAGCTGTCCCTGGCGCTGAAACCCTATCGCGCCTACTGGCAGTTCGATCAGGTGGCATTGCCCGTCACTCAGGACGAACAGGTCTGGCGACTGCGCCTGCAAGGCAGCGGCAAGGTCGCATTCTGGCTCGATGGCACGGCGAACCTGTTTGCCCAGAACCCGCAGCAGCTAAAACCGCTGCGCGAGGACGATGGCCAGACCCGCTTGACCCTGCACAAAGAGCTGCTCGGCCCCACCCCGAACCTGGGCATTTACTTGCCCTACGTGCTGCCCCCTCAATCCAGCTTCGCAGCGCTCGATGCCCTCAAGCCTCAGGCAGGCACCTATTACAGTTTCGTTGACGTCACCGCGCAAAATCCGCACCACGAAGATGCGTTCCGCCAGCTCTATCAGAACCGCTTCGGCATCACGCAGGACCTCACGCTGTTGGCCGGCAGCCAGCGTCAGGCCGATCTGCGCGCCGACACCCAAAGCAACGCCGGCCTCGACGCCTGGCTCGCCGCCACTCGCGCCCTCGGCGGCAACGGTACGCACTACATCGCGTTCGCCGACGAGCCGAACCTCAATTACCCGAGCTACGCCGACTACCAGGCGATCTTCAACAGCATGGCCCGGCAAGTGCGCAGCGATCCGGCCAACGCCAAGGCCGGTGTGCGCATCGCGATGCCCGCCACTTCGCGCTTCGTTAACGGCCCGTTCGCCGACAACGCCGTCGACAAGCGCGGTATCGATTGGGCGCGGCGCCTCCTGGCCGAATCCGGCGAGCAGATCGACGCCCTCGCCTGGCACGAATGGATGATTCGCGACCTGTTGGCGACGCGGGTCTACCGCGACAGCGTGCGCCGTGCCGCCGAGTTGGTGGGCCTCGATGCCAAGGGCCGGCCACGCAAGGCCTTGCTGCTGGATCAGACCAACCTGTCCAGCGGCTCGAGCCTGAGCCCCTATGATCAGGAAACCCATTTTGCCTCGATGTGGTGGACCTCGGTGGTCATCAACTCGGCGCAGGACGGGTTGCTGGACATGCTCAACTGGTTCCAGGCCGCCGACGAACCGACTTACCCCAAAGGCATGGTGCGGGTGCTGGGCGGCGATCGTTTCGAACTCAAGCCGGTGGGCCTGGCCCAGCAATTCATCCAGCAGCACTGGCTGAAAAACGTCATGCGCCTGGACAACGACGCCTTCGAAGTCGATGTGCTGGCCATGGCCACCGAACGCCAGCGAAGTTTACTGGGGGTCAACAAGGGGGTGCGCTTGCAGCGTGTCGATCTGGCCGGGGCGACGTGCCCGCTGGCCAAGGGCGCGCTGGTGTACTTCGGTGCCGACAACCGCAGTCGTAGCGCTCAATTCAACTGTCACGACGGTCGCGTCAGCTTCGACCTGCCGGGCGAAACCTTGTTCGCCTTGAGCTGGAGCGCCTCATGAACGCTGTCAACTTACATCACCACGACCGCGCCGCGCTCAACTGCGCGCTGCAGGACGCCATCCGCGACCGGTCCCTGTCAGGAGGCAATGATATGAATGCCTTAGGGAAACTTCGCCAACACATCAAACGAAAAGGCCTGCGTGCAACGATCAGGGTCGTATGGCGGCGCTACGTGTTTGCTCACTGGGCGCTTTTGTGGATGAAGCGTGACCTGGTCAGCCCGGTACCGCCTCACCAGCTCAAGCCTTGCCCACCGCTGCAAGTGAAGACCATCACGGTGCACAACATCGCAGCCTTTGCCCGTCACTTTGGCGACCGGATCAACATCATGGAAGAACTGGCCACCGAGGGTTACACCGGGCACATGTATCTGGATGGCAACGGCGACGCGGTGGCCTTCATCTGGGGCAGCACCCGGGAGTATCACGACCGGCATTTCTACGGCTGCACGTTCCCGGTAAACAAAGGCGAATTCTTCGAATTCGGCGGCGAACTGGCCCGTGCCTATTGGGGCACCACGCTTTCGGTGGACCTGCAACTGCGACTCTGGAAAGCCATGCAGGCCCAAGGTTGCAACACGGTCGTGGATGTCTGCGACGCCCACAATATACCGGCGCTGAAACTGCACATTCGCATGGGCTATCAAGAGCAAGGACGCATCCAGCACGTCTATCGATTATTCGGTCGCTGGCGCTTCTTTCGTGAGACCCGTTACAGCGACTCACGCCTGGATGCGCTACGTAAACCGTCCCGTTCACCTGTTCCTGAGGCGGTGGCCTGAACTTATGGTGGCACGATTCGAATGGCGCACGTCGTTGTGCGCCCCGGACTTTCCGGCAGCTGCCTATGAGGGGTTGCGCCTGCGCGTGCCCGATCACACGCCGTTCAACACCCTGGCCTGGCTGTGCGCGTCGGAACAGGCACTGACCGCTGGGGAACGCTTGCACGTTCTGCTCGGCTGGCAAGGTGATGAATTGGCCTTGTGCCTGCCGCTCGTGGCGTCCGTGGAGCGCTTTGGACGGTTGCCATTTCGGGTCTTGCGTCACCTCGGTTATCCCCTCACCGATCGCCTGGCCCTGCTCACCTGTCTCGATACCGACAGCATGCGCAAGGCGCTGGTAATCATCCGCCGTCACTTGCCCCATGCGATGCTGCAACTCAATGAATTGTCCGAACCCATCGGCGAAGAAAGCGCGCTGACCGCATGGATGGCCCACAGCTCGACCGGCGAGCGCCGCCTCAGTTGCCGGGTGCCGGTGCATTTGATCAGCGAGGCCGACCACCAGGAAGTCTCCGGCGACCCGCGCTACAAACTGCGCCGGGCGCGTAAACGCATCTTGGCCTATGGTGCCCAGATCCGACGCGTAATCCCTGACGCGGCCACCATCGGGCCTTTATTGCAAGCCCTCAGCGACGTCGAAGCGCAGAGCTGGAAAGGCGTCGAAGGCGTGGGAATTTTCACCAGCAACCGTAGCCGGCAATGGATCGACCTGGCCTTCACCGCCCTCGCCAAACAGGGACTGCTGCGGGTGATACTGCTGGAGCTGGACGGACGCTGCATCAGTTACCGGCTCGGGTTGCTGGAACAGGGCCGGCTGTACGACTACAACCTGGCGTTCCTGCCGAAATACGCCGATCTGGGCAGCGGTCGTGTGCTGCTCGAAGAGTGGATTCGCTGGGGCCTGGACGATAACTGGCACTGGATCGACGCTTCGCGGGTCAGCCTGAAGAGCTCCAGCCATCAACTCCATGAGCGCATGACCGGGCAACTTGAGCACTGGCGCTGGAGCTTTTACTCCTGGCGCCCCAGCGGCCTCGCCTTGGGGCTGACCATGCGACTCTGGCATCACTTCAAGCCGTGGTTGAAAAAGTGGCGGGCCTGGCGTGAAGCGCTGCTGCCTGTTGCTGAACCCACCCCTGCACCCGACGCCGCCGCAGCCGCCGCAGCCGCCGACAAAGGCCCTGCGCCCACCGAAAAAACCATGGAGGGCAAACATGCCTCGCCAAGTCATAGTCAACGCTGACGATTTCGGCCTCAGCTCGAGCGAAAACGCGGTGATCCTCGGCGCCTTCCAGGCCGGGGTCATCAGCTCTGCCACTGCCATGGCCAACATGCCGGCGTTCGAGGAGGCCTGCGTCCTGGCACGGCAGCCGTTGCTCCTGGGGCGAATCGGGTTGCACTTCAACCTCACCTATGGCCGGCCGTTGAGCCCGTCGATTCTCACGCGTTCGACGTTCTGTGACAGCCAGGGCGTGTTCAATCTCAGCCTGCCCCGCCACAGTCTCTGGCTCAACCGCCTGGATCGCGACGCGGTGCTGGAGGAACTCGAAGCCCAATGGCAACGCTGCCTGGACAATGGCCTGCGCCCAAGCCACATCGACTCCCATCAGCACGTGCACAACATCTGGCCCATCGGCGAAGTCGTCGCGCGTTTCGCCGCCCGCCAAGGGGTGCCCGTGCGACTGGCGCGCCATTTGGGAAATAACCTGAGTGTGCCCAAGCGGGTATACAAGACGCTGTTCAATCATCGATTGAACCGCCTGGCCGGCGCGACCGCCCAGTACGTATGCACCCCGGTAGACCTGCGCAACGTGGCGATGCCGATCGACGGCCTGTTGGAAATCGTTGTTCACCCGACCCCTATCGGGGCCGATTTTGGCGATATCTATTTAAACCCCGGAGAGTCTCTGGCTCACATTCTGGAGAAGCGTCTCCCGGGCATTCCGAGAGTGTCCTATGCCGTTGTGCCGAGGACGCTCAAAGACGAACAGCAGTACTCGATTGAGCTACACCCGTTGCAACCTTGATTTATCGCTATCGAAAACCTTATCCACCACACCCTGGCTTCAGCCACGGAGGACTTCATGAGCGCCATCGCCAAGCTTCGCGAACGAATCAAAGAAAAAGGCCTGCTTCACACGCTCCAGACGCTCTGGAACCGCTATGTGTACTTGCACCGAGAGCTGCTGTGGCTGGGACGCGATCTGGTCACCCCAATAGCGCCGCACAAACTACGGCCCTACACGGGCTTGCGTCTGGTGACGATTACCCAGGAGAACGCCAAGGCTTTCACCAAGTATTACGGTAATCGCGTCAAGGCCATGGCCCAAATCGCGTCCGAAGGTCATACCGGGCACATGTATCTGGACGAGGAAGGTGATGCGATCGGATTCATTTGGGGCAGCCTCAGTGACTACTTTGACCAGCACTATTACGGCTGCTGGTTCCGGGTCCAACCCGGTGAGTTTTTCCAGTTCGGCGGTGAGATGATCCCTCAATACTTCGGCTCCGCCCTGTCGGTGGATGCCCAGTACAATATTTGGGGTGCGATGCGGGACCAAGGTTGCGATAAGGTCATGGACGTCTGCGATGCCCGCAACATCCAGGCCATGAAAATGCACCTGCGCATGGACTACCAGGAGCAAGGGCGCATCACCCACGTCTACGACCTGTTCGGCCGCTTTCGCTTCTTCCGCGAAACCTACTACAGCGGCTCGCGGCTGACTGAACTGCGCAAACCTGCGCAGTCGACGGCGACTGCGGCGCAGGCGTGATTTTGGTTGGTGGGAGCGATTGTCATTGTTTGATTGAGGACTGTGTCGCCGCTATCGCGGGCTTGTCTGCTCCCTCTCTTTCAGCCACTTATTTTGCGGCCGACTGAGACCAATGTGGGAGCGGGCTTGCTCGCGAAGGCGGTGTGCCAGGCAATATTAATATCGACTGACACGCACTCTTCGCGAGCAAGCCCGCTCCCACAAGTTCGGCTCCCGGTGACTGGCATTGGCGCTTGCCCGCAAAACCGAAACTCAGCGTTTCACCGCCACCAACGTGTAGCACAACGGCAACTGCGCCGTTTGCTGCTGATACCGATCGTAGAGTTCTTCGCGGTTGGAATGCGGGTATTCCTTGAAGTGGCTGATCTGCAACGCCGCCTCAACAGCACCGGTGAAGATGGCGCCCAGGGTGTGGACGAACCAGTAAGACGCTGAGGCCGGCTGTTCGACTTTGCCTTCATAGACGATCGGCTGGTTCTGGACGAAAGGTTCGCTGCGAAAATACGAGCTGTCCAGGCGATAGGGATCGGCTGACTCGGGGTCGAACATTTCCAGGAACGGGTGGGTTTCGTACACCACAAGCGCACCGCCGGGCTTGAGGGTTTGCGCGGCATGGCGCAAGAATTCGGCGATGTCCGGCATCCAGTTCAATACACCGATGGTAATCAGCGCTACATCGAAGCGCTGGTGAAGCTCAGTCGGCAGATGATGGATGTCAGCCTCGATGAATTCAGGCTCATGGGGCGAACGGGATGCCAGCTCCCGGGCCTGATCGAGAAAGGCCTCCGACTGGTCAATGCCCACGACACGACGAGCCCCCAAGGCAAACAGCGAAAGACTTTCGCGTCCGTTGTTGCAGCCCAGTTGCACCACATCCTTGCCATCGATGCCGACCTGTTGAAGCAACCCGGTGAGGGTGTCATCCAGGCAGGAAAAATCGCCATGGCTCACGACACTCAAACAGGCCTGCCACTCAGGGGTGTCTTTATGGTGTTGGGCGGAGTCATTCCAGGCATCGCGATTGCTGGCGATGACTTTTTCTTTTGTCGGCATTTCCATTGCACGCTCCAGAATTCGGGCCTTTGATTGGCCGACACGAGTCTGGATCAGCATCAAGAAAATCGCCATTCGAGCTTTGTTGCGAACTTGTAAATCAGCGGTAGTGCGAACCCTCTGCGCGTTGATTCAACCGCTCACGCAAGAACTCGATCAATGCCTGCACCGGTCGCGAACTCTGGCGATGTTGCGGGTAGACAGCCGACAAGGTCAGCGGTTCGGGGCGCAGATCATCCAGCACCGGCACGAGTCGGCCGTCCTTCAGGGCCGAACCGACGATGAACGTCGGCAGGTAGGTGATCCCCATGCCGGCAATGGCCGCGTCCTTGAGCAACTCACCATTGTTGACGCGCATCCGCCCAGTGACGGTGACGTTCAGCGGCTTGCCCCGCCCCTCGAAACGCCATTGCACCTGACGACCGTGGCCATAAGGCAGGCAATCATGGGTGTGCAAATCCTCGGGTTTAAGTGGCGTGCCCCGCTCGGCCAGATACACCGGGCTGGCGCAATACACCCGCTCGATGGAGGCGAGGCGTCGGGCGATCAGTGTCGAGTCTTCCAGCACGCCGATGCGCAATGCCAGATCGTAACCCTCACCGAGCAAGTCCACCGGACGATCACTCAGATCGACTTCCACGGTGACATCGCGATAACGCTGCAGAAACTCCGGTAACAGACACCCCAGATGCGCCACGGCAAACGACAACGGCGCGCTCAGGCGAATAGCGCCGCGAGGCTCGGTGGTCTGGCCGGCGATGCCCTGCTCCACTTGCTCGACTTCGCTGAGCAGGCGCAGGGCTGATTCGTAATAACTCTGCCCCAGCGGCGTGACGTCCAACCGCCGGGTCGAACGGTTGAGCAGGCGCACACCGAGGCGCTCTTCCAGTTGCATCAGGCGGCGGCTGACGAACTGCTTGGACAACCCCAATTGATCGGCTGCCGCAGTGAAGCTGCCAGAGTCCATGACCTGGCAAAAAATACGCATATCCTCGAACGGGTTCATTGTCGCGCCCTGATTGACAGCAAAACGCTTTATAGCCGTTTTTTCCGTTCCCGACTCCCCAAATCTAAAGATCAAAAGATCGCAGGCTTCGCCAGCTCCTACGAGAGATTGCGTTTCGCCGGTCAATGACGGGTGTCCACAATCATGTAGGAGCTGGCGAAGTCTGCGATCTTTTAAAAGGCTGCCAGCGCAAGTCTGGCAGCCTGATGGCTTACTTGGAGCTCAGCACCGAATAGCTGTTCATCAGGTTGCGATAATTCGGAATGCGGGGCGACAGCAGGTTGGCCAGGCCTTCCATGTCATTGCGCCAGTCGCCTTGCAGCTCGCAGGCTACCGAGAACCAGTTCACCAGCTGTGCGCCGGCCGCTGCCATGCGTGCCCAGGCCGCTTGCTGCACGGTTTCGTTGAACGTGCCGGAAGCGTCGGTGACCACGAACACTTCAAAGCCTTCAGCCAGCGCCGACAGGGTCGGGAAGGTCACGCACACATCGGTCACCACACCGGCGATGATCAGTTGCTTGCGACCGGTGGCCTTGACGGCTTTGACGAAGTCTTCGTTGTCCCAGGCATTGATCTGGCCTGGACGCGGGATGTATGGCGCGTCCGGGAATTGCTCTTTCAACTCCGGCACCATCGGACCGTTCGGGCCGTTTTCGAAGCTGGTGGTCAGGATGGTCGGCAAGTTGAAGAACTTGGCCACGTCGCCCAAGGCCAACACGTTGTTCTTGAATTCGTTGGGCGAGAAATCCTGCACCAACGAGATCAGGCCGGTCTGGTGATCGACCAACAATACAACTGCATCATCTTTGTTCAGACGTTTGTAAGGAACGTTGCTCATGTGAAACTCCTCGCAGGATTGACGTTGCATAGGGCGCCGACACGCCAGGCCGGCGCTTTTTTAATGACTAGAAGGCAAAACACGAGCAGCCAAACGCGCCCCAGAACCCCTGGAAATCGCTGACCGGTGCGTTCGATAAACGCGCCCGTTCATGGCTGTGGGAATGCACCGCGCACGGCCCGCTGCACTGGTGAACCTGCGCCTGCATCGGCGAAGCCGGACGCCAGTGACCCGGCACCTTGACCACCGGCGACCAGTCCGGCAGCACCGGCACGCTAGGCGGCCCAAGCTTTTCGAATTCGCCGGCGGCGTACACCACTTTGCCGCCAACCACGGTCAACACCGATTCGATCCACTTGATGGCTTCTTCCTCGACACTGAAAAAGTCCGCGCTCAATGCCGCCACGTCGGCCAGTTGACCGACCTTGATCTGGCCTTTCTTGCCCTGTTCCGACGAAAACCAGGCACTGCCATGGGTGAACAGTTCCAGCGCGGTCTGCCGGGGCAGTCCTTCGCTGTGCAGCGCCAGGCCACCGACGGTGCGACCGCTGACCATCCAGTACAACGAGGTCCATGGATTGTAGCTAGACACTCGAGTCGCATCGGTGCCGGCGCCGACCGGTACACCCTCGGCCAGCATGCGCTTGATCGGTGGCGTGTTTTCGGCGGCCTTGGCGCCATAGCGCTCGGCGAAATATTCACCCTGGAACGCCATGCGGTCCTGGATCGCGATACCACCGCCCAGCGCCCTCACCCGTTCGATATTCTGCGGTGTGATAGTTTCGGCGTGGTCGAAGAACCATGGCAAACCATTGAAGGGAATGTCGCGATTGACCTTCTCGAACACGTCGAGCATGCGGCTGATGGATTCGTTGTAAGTCGCATGCAAACGGAATGGCCAGCGCTGCTCGACGAGGTGGCGGACCACCGGTTCCAGCTCATCTTCCATGGTTTGCGGCAGGTCTGGACGCGGCTCGAGGAAGTCTTCGAAATCCGCCGCCGAGAACACCAGCATTTCCCCGGCGCCGTTGTGCCGCAGGAAGTCGTCGCCCTGATGCAGCTTGACGCTGCCGGTCCAGTTCTTGAAATCGGTGAGTTCTTCCTTGGGCTTCTGGGTGAACAGGTTGTAGGCGATGCGGATGGTCAGTTGTTGATCCTTGGCCAACTGCTCGATCACCGCGTAGTCGTCCGGGTAATTCTGGAAACCACCGCCCGCATCGATGGCACTGGTCAGGCCGAGGCGATTGAGTTCGCGCATGAACTGGCGGGTCGAGTTGACCTGATATTCCAGCGGTAACTTTGGCCCTTTGGCCAGGGTCGAGTACAGAATCATCGCGTTCGGTCTTGCGACCAGCATGCCGGTCGGGTTGCCGTTGGCATCACGCACGATTTCGCCACCCGGCGGGTTCGGCGTGTCGCGGGTGTAACCGGCAACTCGCAATGCGGCGCGGTTGAGCAAGGCGCGGTCATACAAATGCAGGACGAACACCGGTGTATCGGGCGCTGCCTGGTTGAGCTCTTCCAGGGTCGGCATGCGCTTCTCGACAAACTGGAATTCGTTCCAGCCACCCACCACCCGCACCCATTGCGGCGTCGGCGTGCGGTCAGCCTGATCCTTGAGCATGCGCAAGGCATCGGCCAGGGACGGCACGCCTTCCCAGCGCAGTTCGAGGTTGTAGTTCAAACCGCCACGAATCAGGTGCAAGTGCGAGTCGTTGAGGCCGGGGATGACGCAGCGGCCCTTGAGGTCGATGACCTGGGTGCCGGAACCGCGCAGGGCCATGGCCTCTGCATCGGTGCCGACCGCGACGAAGCGGCCGTCGCTGATCGCCACGGCACTGGCGAGGGGTTTTTCACGGTCAACGGTATGGAACTGGCCATTGAACAGAATCAGATCGGCGTTCATCGCGTTTCCTTAAGGCTGTGTGGAATGGGACTGACCGGCTTCCAGCCACGGCGTGAACAGGCGCGTGGCCAGCGGCATAAAGACGTACACCACCGACAGCACGATGGTCAGGGTGATCAGGAAAGTGGCGACCACGTAATTGGACAGGAAGGCATTGAGCTGCAGCAGCGGCCCCCAGAGCAGCGGCACCAGCAAGGTATGCGGCAGAATCACCAGCAACGTCACCACAGCCTGCTTCCAGCGCGGCGGTGGCGAACCGGCCTCAGCCAACGGTGAGAACCAGAATTCATTGACCGGGTTGACTTCGGTCTGGTCGCCATCGGCCAGCATCGGCGCCGCTTCGTCCACCAGCGCCTGGCGTTGCGGCGAGTCGAGCCAGCGCTGCATGGCCTCGGTGGAACAGAAACGCAACACGCAGGTGTAGTTATCCAGGCCCGCCTGCTTGCCGCGAACCACATCCACCCCCAAGTGCCCTTCCCGCTGTCCCGCTACGCTAACGATGTTACGCAGCCAGGCCTCGTACGCCGCTTCGAAACCAGTCTTGACTCGGTGCTTGACGATCAGCGTCACGATCTCATCGGACCCCGGCGCTTTTTGAGTTTGGGCTTCAGGCATAACGGAGCACTCCGGGCAAACGGACATTGAGCGCCAGCCGTCCCGGCCCGGCGATGAACACAGAGGTGAAAAGGATCAACAGCAGCCAGCCGAACTGCCCTTCGGCCACACTCCATTGCGGATGCACGATCAGCAACGCCACCAGCAGCACAAAGAGAATAGGCAAACAGGCCAATCGCACCAGCACCCCGGCGACGATCAGCAATGGGCACAGCACTTCGGCGAAGATCGCCAGGCTCAGAGTGAGGTCGGCACCGAGGTGGAAAGGGTCTTCGATCAGTTGCAGCTGCGCATTGAAGTCCAGCAGCTTGGGCAAGCCGTGAACCCACAGCAGAAACAGACCGCCACTGACCCGCAAAAACAGCAGCCCGACATCCCGCGCCTGTTCATCCCGTTGCGAAGCGTTCATGGCTCACCCTTGTTCAATCACTGACCTGAATAGTGCCGCCAAGGGGTGGGGAAAAATTGAATGTACGTGCTCTCTTTGCGAGTGCGTTGAACGCCCGAACGACACAAAACCCTGTGGGAGCGGGCTTGCCCGCGAAGGCGGTGTGTCATTCAACGGTGATGTTGACTGATCCGACGCCATCGCGGGCAAGCCCGCTCCCACAGTTTTTTTTGCGTGCTCACTACTGCTCAGGCACAAAAAACGGCCCGAAGGCCGTTTCGTATTGAATCCGGTCAGACGGCCGGGGCGGCCTTCAATTCCAGGCTATCCAGCGCCCGACTCACAGCCAGTTCACCCAGCATGATGAGCTGCGCGACGCCCAGTATCGTATTGCGCTGCGGCCCCTCCAGAAACCCGGCACAGTCACTGGCGATCACCTTGGCCGAGGCAAAGGATTCGCTGGCATTGGCCAGTAGCTCTTCGATGTCTATGCCCGGGGCGACGGTGTAAATCGTGCTCGGTTTGCGCGAGGTCTTGGGGTCGGACGGTTTGAGGTAGTGATCGAGAGCACGCTCGGCGGC
Source organism: Pseudomonas farris (assembly GCF_019145235.1). Classification (GTDB taxonomy): domain Bacteria; phylum Pseudomonadota; class Gammaproteobacteria; order Pseudomonadales; family Pseudomonadaceae; genus Aquipseudomonas; species Aquipseudomonas farris. The sequence goes on from NZ_JAHSTV010000016.1 coordinate 80,000, forward strand.
TTCGTTGAGTTTTTTGGGATCGAGGGGATCGTAGGGGGAAACGTCGTCGGTTTCTGGCGGGTTAGGTGTGGCTTTGAACATGGTGAATCTCCCTTGGAAAATAGCACCACCAGAACCTGTCGCTAAACAAATAAGGGTGGCGACTGTATGCAGGTTAGCGAACCGGTCAAAGGCACCCGGTAGACCCGAGGGTCTCCCGCATACAGCCACCATAACGTAATTGCAGACGTCAAAAGTCGGCAATAAAGTCTGGAGCACTGATGCACTTTGAATAGTCCGAGTCGCTAAACCCGATCGCTGATTGGCAGCGATGCGGAAACGATAAAGACCAGGCCCAAAGCGCACAAGCCGGCGAATTCTGGCGCAGTCGTAGGCAACGGCGCAAGGATCTGTAGCTTTCAGGAAGTAACGCTAAACACCATTAAACACAGCCCGCCAATCTCCCCATTTTGTGGAGCAAGTCTGACGACTGACCCTTCGCCAGCCTGTAATGGACACCCGCAAACTACAGGTGTCCGATGAGCTCAGCCCACCGAACACCTTACTCCGTCGTTATTACAGTAATTCCTTCAGCGTCCCGGATATCAGTCCAGGTACTGGCTTGTAATACTGGTTCTTCACATTCCCTCCCCAAAGCACATAGCTGCCGTCTCGACGCCTTGCGGCGAAAGAAGGATCAATGGGTGGAGGATTCGGAGGGGGCGCCTGGTAAAACGGATAGCGTTTGATCGAATACAATTCGACCACATCGCTGCTGAGGTACTGAGCCAATTCCGGCGGAATTTCACCCGCATCTTCCATCGCCAAAGTCGCTCCCCATGCGATGACCGCACCGTAGACGCCCCCCTGCGTGGCCACGACGCCATACGCACCATTGGTGCAGTACACACCTGTGATCAGGCTAGCCATCAACGTTTGGCGGATACCTGACGTGATCGCTCCACCATGCGTATTCATCCCCCACACCACCACGGCACGCGTCCTGCCGTCATCCTGTTGGCTTAATAGAAAAAAGCTCAAGTCATTTGAGTAAAGACTGAGTATCCCTGGAACCGTGATAGCCCGATTGCCGACATAACCGCGAGCGTCCTCCGGCTTTGGATGCATCTCCTTAACCGCTGCTTCAATCTCACTGCGGGTAGCCTGGGTAATCGATGCTCCACCATAACGCGGGGCCCCCCAAGCCTCCGCCTCGCCACGTTCAGAGATAATGCAGAATGCCCAGCGTGTTGCCTTGCACAACAGCACACCACCTCGCACCGCGATCAGAGACGCCGACTCTGACATTAAACCGCCTTCACCTGACAACCCCCAACTAACTGCCTTACGTCGGTCGCGGGTAATTGCGCAAAATGCCGTGGTGGACGCCGTGACCGAGTTCACTCCACCGTCATTGAGGATCGCTTCAAGTTTACTCGCCGGAATGGCGCCACCGTCGGCCGCCTTTCCCCATGTCACAATTTCGCCGTTGCGGCCAATGGCACAAAAAGCAGCAGCAGCGGCGACAATCCGCTCGACAAACATACTGCCGAGTTGCAGTTGAGCATCGGCACTGATCGAACCGCCATTGTTAGGATTACCCCACGCATAGACCTTGCCGTTTTGGGTCCGCACCGCAAAAGCATTTTCCGTGGAATGGATGGCGACAGGTGCATCGAACCACAGCGCTCTTTGGATAAGATCAGGAATGACACCACCGGAGCCACTTGAACCGATTGCACCTATTCTGTTTGCATCACCGGTGGCGTCTTTGTAGATGAAAGCAAAACACACACGGTTGCTGTAAACCGACTTGATGTCAGTCAGTTTTACAGAGTGGGTGGCCGGAATGTTGGCTCCCCAAACCAACAATTGATTGCTCGATCCATTGTTCACCAGCGCGGCAAAATCCTTTTCAGTTGTAAAGAGCCGAGTGGCCGGATTGTTCTTCAGAAAGTTGATGATATCGGGCGGTACCGGTAACCCCCAGCCAGTCTGCCCCTCGAAATAAATATCCTGGGTATTCGGGTCAATCAGGCCAAATGCGCCTCCCGTTGATACGAACACCCGATCCGAAGGTTCATTGCCATAGAAGGAAAAATTGCCCCATTGTTTCAAGAAACTGCTCTCGCTTTCTCCGCGACTGATTCCCTGAAAGTCAGAGCTCACAATCGTGGCGGCAGAGCGGGCTTCCTGGCCGGTTTCGCCCGTAGACGATACCGGCGTTACGGCAAACATAATTGATCGCTCGCTGTATTCAGATTTAATTCTCAGATCGATGGCCACCCCTTCCGGTCCACTGATTGGCACATTATCGAGATACCACTTGTAATGAGAGGTCCCTTCAGGATTCTCATCTGCATTGTCATAGCGATAACTGCCGCGTACAAAGCCACCAATCACCGGTTCTCCGATGATGATGACGTCGCGTGCGATGGGTTCGGCGGTTGTACTCATAACGAAGCTCCTTTACGTTCACATGAGACGCTGGCTCTGGGATATAAATCTGCGATCAACTGCGTCCGGGGTCGAATTCTTCTTGTTTAACGTGGGCCCCCCACGTCACGTATTTGTTGTTCGTTTTACGTGCGGCGAAGGCGGCCGGAACAGCTGCGGCCGAGGGTGCTGGACTGGCTTGAATGGTATAAATTTCAACGACGCCACTGCTCAATGCGCCGCGCAACTCGGCAGGTATCACCCCGCCGTCCTGTGAAGAACGCCCCCAGGTAACGACCACACCTTCAGTCGCTCCTTGGTCAACCAGCGCCGCGTAAGCACCATTGCTGCAGTAAATTTTGCGAATGCGACTGGCCATCAGTGTTTGCCTGACATCACTTGGTATCGAGCCACCCGTAGCCGCCAACCCCCACGAGATCAAACTTTTTGTGCGACCGTCGGGATGCCGATTGAGCAACACAAAGCTGCCGTCATTACGCACCAGCTCGACTACTTCACCGCTCAGCAATGTGGTGCTGGAGGAAACTCTGCTTTGCAAGCTTCTGGAAAATCTGGCACCACTGAATATGGCTTCGATCTGCGTCTCAATGTCTCCTTGCTCAAGTAACTCTTCGGCATTCAACGGCAAATTGGAGGCCGCTTCATCTGCACTTTGAACGGGGATGGCCTCGCCTCCGTGACCGGCTGACCCCCAGGCTGCGGCCTGTCCGCTCTCATTGATGAAGCACATCGCCCATGGCGCAGCAGTACACAACACGAGATTCCCACGAGCAGCCAGACTGGCAGCGGTCTCTGACATGGTTCCACCGTGCGCAGCCAGTCCCCACGTTGCGGCTTTCCTCCGGCCTTTGGTAATGGCAACAAATGCGCTGTCATTGGCGATCACGTTGAGTGCACCATTATCGTCGTAGATCTTTTCCAGGGTTGCGGCAGGTATGACACCGTTCAAACCCCAGGCAATAACTTCTCCTGATGCCGTCATGGCACAAAAAGCCGTGCGCGAAGCGATGATGCGATCCACCTTCATACTGTTCAGCTGCGTTTGTATATCAAGCGGAATCGCCCCCCCATTCGTTGTGCTGCCCCACGCATACACACGTCCGAGTTCTGTCAGCACTGCAAAGGCATCTATGGTGGCGTAGATGGCCTTAGGGCGGTCAAACATCAGTTTGTTCTGTATCCCGACAGGCACTTCACCACCCGTTGCAGCAGTCCCCACCGCGCCAATCGTGTTTTCGCCGGGTTGCGGATTCTTGTAAATAAAGGCTAAAGAGGAGCCGTTGCTGTAGACCGATTTAATGTCCTGAAGATCGGGTAATGTCGTCGGTATCCCCGGCCCCCATACCAGCAACTGGTTATGATCGCTTATCGGTACCAAAGCTCCGAAACTGTTCTGAGTGGTGTACATAGTAACGGCCGGGTTATTTTGAAGGTACGTCGCGAACTCCGGTGGAACGACGCCACCAAAGTTTTGTGCACCGATGACAGAAACGTTTTGTGTGAGTCTGTTTTTCAGGGCAAATGCCCCAGCAGTAGACGTGAAGACTCCATCTTTGGGTCCATTAGCATGAAAGGCGAACTGGCCCCGCTGTTTGAGAAAGCTGTTCTCACTTTCTTCATCTGAGATGTTCTGGAAACCATCGCGCATGACTTCCATTGGAACAGAAAACGATTCAACGCCTGTTTCGTCGGTCGCTGCGACAGGAGTAACCGAGAAACTGAGGGTCATTCCGGCATGTACAGGCAGTAATGTCAGATCAATGGAAGTCGCAATAACGGTACCGGTGGCTCCGCCGTCGTACCAGCGGAAAAGGGAGGCCCCTTCGGGATTTTCATTCGGGTTCTCATAAAGATAACTGCCGCTTACAGTTCCACCGATCAGGGGTTCACCAATAATTGCAACTTGTTTGACTGTGGGTATGGCGTTTACGCTGGTACTCATGACGATAACTCCTCACAAGAATTTCCCTGCGCGCAGGGAACGGCTCAGTCGAGCAATGGCATGCTCACTCGGTATACGAAACCAATCCGGTCAATGCGCCCAGATCAGGTGCGTTGGGTCCCACAGACTGCAAGTTACTGTCGGCGCTCAGAAGCACCACATGGGCACCTGCAGCGTATGCACAGGCAACCGGTGTGAGGCTGGGGGATGAAGTATTGACGCCCCAGGAAACCGCGAGGCGATTGTTCAGCACTGCAGCGAAAGAACCATATGAAGCGGATATTGAAAGAGCGGGGCCTAATCCCGATGGCACTCTCCCACCTTCGCCTGGCTCTCCCCAGGCGACCAATGATCCGTCTTCTTTCAATGCACAAAAAGCCGTGGTCGAGCCCGTCAGATGCGTCACCGCTTGCAAATCACTGGGACCCTCACCACCAAACCGTTGGTTGCCCCAGGCGGTGACTGAGCCGTCCACTTTCAAGGCGCCAAAAGCAGCACTGGTAGAGGCGAGAAACCTAACCTCTGCTGGTGCGTTGTCAGGAAGGGTTCCACCGTGGGTTGGTGCCCCCCATGCGAAGATACTGCCATTGGTCTTGAGTGCACAAAATGCACGGTCACTGGCGCAAATCTGTGTGGCACCGCCGGCACTTGCTACTAATTGGCCGTTGGGCCAGGTATCTCCCCAACTAAACACCCTGCCATCGCGCAGCAAAACGGTGAAATCTGCAGTGTTGCCAATAATTTTTGCTGCGGGGGTGAGCTGAGAGATCAGAGATACAGGGATTTCTCCACCGAAGTCCCTGTGGCCCCAAGCCACCAATCTTCCATCACCGAGCAGTGCGACAAAAGCCCCGGCAGTGGCTGCCAATTCCTTTACGTTAATAAGTTCCTTCTCGATATTGAGCTCGATTGCTCCGCCATGGGAGGGAACTCCCCATGCAAAGACAGTGGCGTTTTTTTTCAATGCGGCAAAAGCTTGCCCGCCAGCCGTCACACAACGCACATCCGTCAATCCTGGGGGAGGCAACATCTCACTGCTGTCGCTCCACCCAAAAACACTTCCATCGTCTTTGGTGATACAACCACTATGACGGCCGCTCAGATTGAAAACACCAGTGATGTTGCACGGACGCAACACTCGCTGTGCTACCGTTTCCCCATCCTTTCGCACAGTAACGATCAAAGTTTTTTCCGGATTGTCGTCAATGAAAGACAGACCTGAGACCCCTTGTGCCTCATCCGCATAAGTCCAAATGATTTCATCTGCAGCCGAGGCGGATGCAACCAATCGGCTTCGGTTCGAATGATAGTGAGGCCCCGTCTGAGACCTGTGGCCGACGATGTCGAGCCGAATTACGATTTCGCCGATCACCCTCCCCGCAGCCGTTCTGGAAGCGGCAACGACCTCTTCGCCGCGCAGCACCTGAAAAGACGCCGTAACAGTGCTATGGACAAACACCTTGTCATTGGCGACTTTCAATACGCACGTTCGTTTCTGTCCAAACTCGTCCGTATCAACGATTCCCGTCGCCGGTACCTCCACATCCGGCTGATCGCCCACTTTCGCGGTGTAGAGGGCCTGGATCTTGTCCCCTGCGTGGATACGTGGATCAGCCGTCGGCACAATGAGTAGCAGCGGGTTAATACCGAGTTTTTCCAGATCAATAATGCCGGGTTCATCCGTAGGATCGTTCTCCTTTTCCCGCAGTATCGGCCCTGGCAGGCGGGTACCTTCCAGGTCCTCATCCACGGCGTATGACGCCGACCAGATTGCAACAGTGTCCGGTGTATTGCGGAGCTGATCGGTAACAGTATATGAAAACTCCAGTTCATTACTCGGTCGCTGGGCACTATCTAAAAACGGGCGGGTGACGGTGAAACACACTGATGTTGGGATCGCGGAACCCGGATCCGGTGGCTGTGGCGCCTGGTCATTTCTGACTTCGTAAGTCATGAGCTGGCTATTGCACTTCAATGTAATCGTGTCGTAGGCCCGACAATACGGATATCTCACGCACACCTGCGCACTGACAAACTCCGGGCCGACGCCATACTTAATCGCATCGGGCAACAGCAACTCCAGCCTGGAATGCTTGCCATCGCCAGGGCTGGCGTCTTCCAATCCCGGGCGGACTTTGTTGTAGAGCAAGGTTAGTGGCGGTGTCGAAGTGCCAATGTTCCCGCTGTTGCGGGTGATGGTGTAGTACAGCTCATTGACCCTATCCGGATGCAGCCGGCCCAATGGGATACGTAGGAACGTAATGGCGTTCGGATCTTCGACGATCTTGTAGTCCAGGAACGCACCGTCCCCAACTAGCCACAGATTAATAACATCCCCAGGGTCCATCGTTCCCGACAATGGTGGAGAGACCCTGACCGTTGCACCCTTGCCATCCTCGACCAGATCGTAGATAGAAAGAGGGACCCCTCTATCTGCGCCCACAACTTGCCGGGTGGAATTCAGCACCTCAGGCAGATCGAGCGCCAACACGACGTTTTCGGAAGATCCAGATGTAGCCATCACAATTGCCCTGCCAAGATGTTGATGCAGGCGTCATGAGATAACGGCAACAGAATCTCTAGCTACTGTCATATCTGCTAGTAGCGACGAACGGTGAAATGAAAACGACTAAAGCAGGCCGTTCAATTGACTGATCGGTTTACGCGTTGAACGTTGCCATCTGAGATGGCACAGAATTTTCACAGAGTTTCCAGCGACACTGACATGAACTGACTGATCCGCGAGCGCAACCAGCGCTCCGCCGGATCGTTGTCATGCACCCCGCTCCACGCCATCGACAACTGCGCCGCATCGATGGGAAACGGTGGATCTTCGGCGCGCAAGGCACATCCCTCAACCAACGCGCAGGCTGCGTAATCGGGGACAGTGGCGATCATCTCTGTGCCGGCGAGCAACGCGCGTAACCCACTGAATTGCGGCACCCCCAGCACAACGCGTCGGGTGCGCCCGACTTTGGCCAAGTCCAGATCAATGTTGCCGCTCAGGTCGCCGGAAAACGACACCATCGCATGGGGCCGCGCACAGTAATCGTCCAGGGTCAGCGGTTCAGGTCGGTTGTCACCGCGCAGTACTTTGCAGGGGATGTCGCGCAACTTCTTGCGTTTGGCGTTGGCCGGCAGATCAGTGGTGTAGCTGACGCCGACCGAGATTTCGCCGGAGGCCAGTAACGCCGGCATCAGCAGGTAATTGGCGCGGCGCACGACCACCACGATTCCCGGTGCTTCTTCCTGCAATTGCCGCAGCAACGGAGGAAAGAGACCGAACTCGGCGTCATCCGACAGGCCGATGCGGAACACATCGCAGCTGGTGGCCGGGTCAAACTCCTTGGCGCGGCTGACCGCCCCCGAGATGGTGTCCATCGCCGGTTGCAGCTCCTTGAGAATCGCCAGCGCCCGCGCCGTCGGCTCCATGCCGCGACCATGGCGCAGCAACAACGGATCATCGAACAAATCACGCAACCGCCCCAGCGCAGCGCTCACTGCCGGTTGGCCCATGAAGAGTTTTTCGGCGACGCGGGTCAGGTTTTTTTCGAACATCAGGGCTTCGAAAATCACCAGCAGGTTCATGTCGACGCGGCGCAGATCGTTACGGTTCATGGGCGGGGTTCCTTTGGTGTTCAGCCAGGCGCGAGTCTGTCGAACTTTACTCGATCATCGGCACTTTCGCCGCTCGTTTGTAAGGCCCGTACTCGATGGGCACCCACTGGAAATGCTTGTCCACTGCGCTGATATGGCCGACACCCGGAAACGGCAAATGCGCCGCCGTGACCCAGATCTTGCTGGCTGCCGCATCGCTGAACACCTTGGCGCGGCTCTTGATCGCCTGCTGATTGTCAACGTCGAAACGAATCGATACCTCGGGATGCTCGAACTGCACCGCCAGGTTATGCACCAGATCGCCCATGAACAAAATACTCTGGCCTTGGGAGTTGAGCCGGTACGTGGTACTGCCCGGTGTGTGCCCGGCCTCCAGTTCGGCATCGACAACGCCCGGCACTGGCGACTGCCCGGCAGCGAAGGTCTTGAAACGGCCGGCCGCGATGTACGGCGCGGTGGAGTCCTGAGCGATCTTGAAAAATTCCTTGGCACCGGCCGGTGCCTTGGCCATGGCCTGAGGGTCAAGCCAGTAATCGGCTTCGGCCTTGGCCGCGTAGACCGTTGCATTGGCGAACACTGGCTTGTGCTGCCCGTCCACCAACCCGCACACATGATCCAGATGCAAGTGCGTGAGCAGGATGGTATCGACCTGTTCTGGCTGATAACCGGCGGCTTTCATGTTCGCCGACAGCTGACCCGCCGTGGCACCGATGCACTGCCCCGCCCCGGTATCCACCAGGATCAATTGTTTACCGGTGTTCACCAGAAACGCGTTGAACGCGGTTTGCACCCCCGGTGTTTCAATCGAACGACGAGCCAGCAACGCGCGAATCTGGTTTTGGGTCAGACCGTCGAGCAGTTTGGGCGACAGGTCGTTGTAGCCATCAAACAACGCCGTCACCTCGTAGTCGCCCACCGCGAGTCGGTAATAACCGGGCACTTGAGTGTTCACCTGAGCCGGTGCCTGGGCCAGGCTGGTGCCGGACATCAGCGCCAATGACAGGCCAAGTCCGCCAAGCCTGCAAACGTGGGAAAGCTTCATGAGATCACCCTTGATCGAGCCAGAAAATGCGGCCCTGTCCAGGCCGCTACACATTGTCAATCTTGCACGGCCCTGCGTTGGCGCGATTGCAGCGATGTGCTCAGTTGAGGCTTTTTCACGCTTGGCCTGACCCGCGGAATTAACAACGTTTAACTCGCAAGCCAAAGCTCCCGCGACCAAGAATGAAGCCCTCTGCGCAGACCTTTTTTCAGAGGGAACGTGCTGACTTACCGTGCAGCGCACCCGCGCGCGCCCTCCGACACGGACATTGGCCATGGCTCACTTTCAGCAAAACGCGATCAGCGCGTCCTCCACTGAAACGCGAAAAAAACCCACGGGCGGGCTCAGTCCCTGGCGTGAAAATCTGGCCAAGCAGTTGATCCTCGATCACCTCGGTGAAACCCTGGAAGTGACCGAACTGGCACGGGCGTGCGCCTTGTCACGCAGTCATTTTTCCCGTGCGTTCAAGTGCAGCACCGGCCTCTCGCCGCAAGACTGGATTCGCCGGCAACGCATCGCCCGGGCCAAGCAGTTGATCCAGAACACCGACCTGACCCTGACGCAAATCAGCCTGGAATGCGGCTTCTGCGATCAGGCGCATTTTTCCCATATCTTCACCCGTAGCGAAGGCGTGTCACCGTTTGCCTGGCGGTGTCGAACTGTGAGTTCTCTTCCCTCCCTCAACAGCAAAAGATCGCAGCCTTCGCCAGGTCCTACAGGGGTTCACTTAACCGTGTAGGCGCTGGCGCAGCCGGCGATCTTTTGATCTTGATCAGCCCTTGATGAACGCCAGCAGATCTTCGTTGAGTTGATCCTTGTGGGTGTCGGTCAGGCCGTGGGGTGCTCCCGGGTAGACTTTCAATGTGGAGCCCTTGACCAGTTTCGCCGCCGCGATGCCGGCGGCCTCAATCGGCACGACCTGGTCGTCGTCGCCATGCACCACCAGGGTCGGCACGTCGAACTTCTTCAGGTCTTCGGTGAAGTCGGTTTCGGAGAACGCCTTGATGCAGTCATACGCGTTCTTGTGGCCGGACATCATGCCCTGCAGCCAGAACCAGTCGATCATGCCTTGGGACGGCTTGGCACCCGGGCGATTGAAACCAAAGAACGGACCACTGGCCAGATCCTTGTACAGCTGCGAACGATCGACCAGGGACGCCTGACGAATACCGTCGAACACGTCCATCGGCAGGCCGCCGGGGTTGGCTTCGGTCTTGAGCATCTGCGGCGGCACCGAGGAAATCAGCCCGGCCTTGGCCACGCGACCGGTGCCGTGACGACCGATGTAACGTGCCACTTCGCCACCGCCGGTGGAGAAACCGAACAGCACGGCGTCCTGCAGATCAAGATGCTCGATCAGCTGCGCCAGGTCATCGGCGTAAGTGTCCATTTCATTGCCGAACCATGGCTGGCTCGAACGACCGTGACCACGGCGGTCATGGGCAATGACCCGGTAGCCTTTGGAAGCCAGAAACATCATCTGCGACTCCCAGCTGTCGGCGTTCAATGGCCAACCGTGGCTGAAGACGATCGGCTGACCGGTGCCCCAGTCCTTGTAGTAAATCTCGGTGCCGTCTCGGGTGGTAAAGGTACTCATGGTGATGTCTCCTCATGCATGGATTTTGCGGCGGTTAATAAGGGGGGCGGGCCATTCGTTCGGCCAGGCGTGCCACCCGCTCGCCCAAATGCGCGGCGGTGCGGCGGTCTTCGGGCGGTGGGGCAAGGTCGGGGGATTGTTCAACGTTCGACTGCGCCATGGCCCCCAGCGAACTGCCGAGCCGATTCAACTGCCCATCGAACAGGCCGATGCTGCTGCGCGCCGGCAGCAGGTCGAGGCCGACCCAGATCATCGAGTGCTGGGCGGCGAACACTGTCATCTGCAGCAAGGTGTTGAGCTTGTCGCCGCACAGGCAGCCGGAATTGGTAAACCCGGCAGCGAGTTTGTCGCGCCAGGGCTGGGCCAGGTAGAACGATGCGGTGGCTTCCATGAAACCCTTGAAGGCCGCCGAGGCACTGCCCATGTAAGTCGGGGCGCCAAAGATGATTGCATCAGCACGGTGCAAACGTTCCCAGTGCTCATCCACTTCCTCGACCTGAATCAGCCGACAGGTGCTGCCCAAGTGCCGTTCCACACCCTGGCCCACGGCTTCGGCCATGACCCGGGTATGCCCGTAGCCACTGTGATAGACCACCACCACGTTGCTCATTCCGGCTCCTCCAGAAGTGTTCATCCTTTTTTCGGCACGCTTTTTGTTGCAAGAAGGTCGGTGCTTTCGGTTGAACTTGAAGGGATGGATTTTTGAGCGTAGACCGGACACACGACGAGTTAAACGTTGTTAATTTTTAATGGTGCGCCAATGGACCCCGCGGCGCCTTTAGCGGCATCGCGCCCAATAAATACGGGACCGACCAGGGCTGACTTGAACACAGTGACCGATACGCACTGCCACCAGGTGCTCGACGCTGCGTTGCGCTGCCGAAAAAACCTGAGGAATATGCCCGGATACCGCGTGATAGACGGATGCAAGCAGGAGTGACCCGTTGACCCTTTCTCCCGAACAGGCCATCCATTTCGGCCCTTACCGGATCTACCCCGGACAACGCCTGGTAATGGAGGCCGATCAGCCCGTGCGCCTGAGTCGGCGCGCCATGGACATTCTGTTGATCCTGCTGGAACACGCCGGGCATGTGGTGAGCAAACAGCAGCTGATCGCTCGGGTCTGGCCCAAAAGCGTGGTGGAAGACATCAACCTGCGAGTGCACATGGCGGCGCTGCGCAAAGCCCTCGGCGACGGTCAGGCCGGCCAGCGCTACATCATCACCGTCGCCCAACGCGGGTACAGTTTTGTCGCGCCGTTCTCTGTGGAGCAAGTCGAGCAAAGCCCGAAAAACGACGGGAACGAACCGAGCCGGCATAACCTGCCAGTCCGTCGGACCCGCATGATCGGTCGTCAGGCTCTGGTCGACAGCCTGGTGACACAACTGGCGCGGCAGCGTTTCATCACTCTCGTGGGCCCCGGAGGAATCGGCAAGACCACGGTGGCACTGCGCGTTGCCGAACAATTGATCGACCGCTACCGAGACGGCATTCGCCTGCTGGACCTGGCACCGATCAACGACCCTTTGATGATCACCACGCACTTGGCAACGCTGCTGGATTTGTCCTTGCACGACGCCGAACCCATGAGTGGTCTCGCCACGTTCCTGCGCGAACGGCAAATGCTGCTGGTCATCGACAATTGCGAACACCTGATCGACGCCATTGCGTTACTCAGCGAAAGCATCCTGCGCGCGGCGCCCCACGTGCACATTCTGGCCACCAGCCGCGAGAGCCTGCGGGCCGAAGGCGAGTTCGTGCAGCGCCTGGAATCGCTGGACTGCCCGCCGCCCATCGCCGTGCTTGACCGCGCTCAGGCCCTGACGTTTTCGGCACTGCAGTTGTTTGTCGAGCGGGCGATGGCCAGCCACGACAACTTCGAACTGAGCGAAGTCGAACTGCCGCTGGCAATTGAAATCTGTCGGCGTCTGGACGGTATACCGTTGGCTATTGAACTGGCGGCAGCGCAAGTGGGCAGCCTGGGTTTGAGTGGGTTGCTGTCACAACTGCAAGGAAGTTTTCGCCTGCTCACCCAAGGCTGCCAGACAACTTTGGGCCGCCATCAGACCCTGCGCGCGACGCTGGACTGGAGCTTCGAGCTGCTCAACGCCTGCGAGCAAACCTGCCTGCGTCGACTGGCTATGTTCCGGGGCGGCTTCACCCTGGAGTCGGCGGCCGCCGTGATCGTCGGTGAACACATCGAGCCCTGCATGGTGTTCGCCTCGATCACCCAGTTGGTCGCCAAGTCGTTATTGAATGTCGAAGTCGGCGATGAAGAGGCGTTCTACCGTTTGCTCGACACCACGCGCGGCTATGCACTGGAAAAACTCGCCCAGGCCCAAGAGCTGCCGGACACCCGCGAGCGCCACGCCGAGCGCTGCCTCGCGTTGATGCAGCAAGCCCAGAACGACTGGGAGCAGATCTCAAGCGATCGCTGGACTGAGCGTTACGCTCGCAGCCTGGAAGACATTCGTGCTGCGCTCGATTGGGGGTTGAATACTCAAGGGCCGCAGGCGTTGGCGATCCGTCTCGCCGCGACCTCGACACCGCTCTGGCAGGAACTGTCGCTGCTCAAGGAGCACGGCGTGTATGTGCGCAAAGCGTTGGCATTGCTTGAAGCGACGCATCAGCCCTGCCCGCGCTTGCAAATGACCTTGAAACTCGCCCTCGGCAGCTCTTGCTACCACACTCAGGGCGGCACTGCTGAGACTATCGAAGCGTTCGTCAGCGCCAAACATCTGGCCGAACAGTGCAACGATGCGGTGGGTCAGCTCAGAGCTGTCTCGGGACACATGGCGGTCAACCTCAGTTGCGGCAACTATCAAATGGCCCTGGAACAAAGCCGACAATTCGATCGACTGGGCCTGCACGGCGATGCGGTATTGTCCCTCAGTACTCACCGCTTGCGGGTCCTGGCTCAGCACTTTGCCGGGGATCAGGCACTGGCGCGGGAGAATGCCGAGCAGGTCATTCAGCGCCTGGCCCAGAGCGGTCACCTCAACCGCTTTACCCACGGCTTTGGCGTGCAGTACGACCAGAGCGTTGCGGCCCTGACGATTCTGGCGCGTATCCTCTGGCTGCAAGGGCACCCGGAAAAAGCCTGGCGAACCGCGCGGCAGGCGCTCGATATTGCGATCCAGATCGATCACGGCACGTCCATCTGCTACACCCTGGCACTGTCCGGTTGCCTGATTGCCCACTACAACGGCGACAACTCGGTCGCTCGCGAACTCGTGGGCCTGCTGCTTGAGCAGGCACAGAAACACTCAGTGCTGCTGTTCTACACTTGGGCCAAACATTACGCGCAGGTAATTAACGCTGTCGATGGGCCCTTGCCCCCGCTACCAAACACCGGATTGATCAAGGAAATCATGGTCACGCTGGACAACCGTTTCATCAATCACGCGTTGCTGGAACGGGTCGAAAACGGCACGGCGGGCTGGAGCACCGCGGAAATTCTGCGAGCCCGGGCCGACACGTTGCTGACCGAGGATTCCCCGACCGGGGTCAGTGAGGCTGAGACGGTGCTGCTCAAAGCTTTAGCCGTGGCAAAGACCCAGGGAGCGCTGGCCTGGGAACTGCGTAGTGCCACCTCATTGGCCCAGCTGTGGCAGCGTCAGGGCCGCTTCCGACAGGCCCATGAGTTGCTCGCACCGATTTACCAGCGTTTCACCGAAGGCTTTGCCACGCCGGACCTGACGAAAGTCCGTCGGCTACTCGACGAGTTGCAGCGACACCTGCCCGGCTGATATAGCGGGTATAACGCAGTTCAAAGGCATGCAAATGACCGCTGTGTTCGAGTTTCTCCAAGGCGTAGATGCGGGTGGTGTTGAGGAGACGGTAACGGATCACTCCGTGGCCCTGCTCCACCGACAGCAGTGATTTGCTCACCAGCCGCTCTACGATTTCGACCAGGCAAGTGGGCCGCAGCACCGCGCAACTGATCACGCCAATCGCCGCGTCCAGCGTGAACGCCATTTTGAACACCGCCAGCCGCTGCAACACGGTTTGCTCTAACGGGTTCAGCTGTTCATAGCTCCAGTCCAATGCAGCTTTCAAACTCTGATGCCGTGGCACGGCAGTGCGCCGGCCTTGGGTCAACAGCTGTAAACACGTGCCGAGTTGCGCTTGCAACCCCACCAGCGCCAGCGCATCGATCTGCGCCGCCGCCAGTTCAATGGCCAAGGGCAGTCCATCAAGCCGCCGACAGATTTCGCGCACCGCCTTGAGGTCCTGTTGGCGCAGGGTAAACCCTAGCTGACGGGCTCGGGCGCGGCTGACCAACAGCTGCACCGCCGAATAGCCCATGGCCTCGGCCACGCTGTATATCGCTGAGGCCGGCGGTATCGCGAGGGCCGGTATAGGCAGCAGCGTTTCCCCCGCCGCTTGCAGGGGTTCGCGACTGGTGGCGAGAATCGACAGCCGTGGCGCCGAGGCCAGCAGATTGTCCACCACTGCCCGACAGCATTCGAGCAGGTGTTCGCAATTGTCGAGTACCAGCAAGGCATGTCGTTGCAGCGGCGCCGCCTCGCCGACGTCCAGTTCCAGAATGCGCGACAGATGCTCGACGAGTTGCGCCGGGTCATCGATGGCCGCCAAATCAACCATCCAGACACCGTCCCGATAGTGCCGCAACAGCAACTCGGCTGCGCGTAACGCCACAGTGGATTTACCGATACCGGCGGGACCCACCAGGGTCATGAGACGTCGAAACGGCAACTGCCGGACCACACTGCTGACGATCGAGTCGCGACCGGTCAACGAAGTGAGCCGCGCAGGCAGATTGTGCTGAGGCTTATGCACAGTCTCGACCGGCACCGGCGTGCCTGTCCCGTCGCGTTGCACCGGAGCGATGAAGCTGTAGCCGCGCTGGGGAATATTGACGATGTAACGCTGCCCGTTCTGGCCATCGCCAAGTGCCCGGCGCAGGGCGGCGATGTGCACGCGCAGGTTGATTTCCTCGACCACCGAGGTCGGCCAGACGAGGGCAATCAGGGCATCCTTGCTCACCACTGAGCCGGCGCGTTCGACCAAAACCTGCAAAATATCCAGGGCTCGTCCGCCCATGCGCAGCGGGCGATCAACCTCCAGGATCAATCGCTGACGCAGGTGAAACGCGTAGGGCCCGAACCGCAGCACCGCATCGCTATTTATATTTCTGAGGCTATTCATGCACGTTCATGCGCTGAAAACCTGGCCCGGCTCAAGGTACCGCAAAATCCATCGCGCCCATCCATCCAGGTTCCCGCACCTCCATGGCAAAGAGTTCAGGGGTATCTTGGCAGGCATGGGTGTCGGTACAACGACCACGGGAGGAGCGTTACGGCCATCACGGTGCGCGTGACGGACAACGCCCCCTAACTGAATTGTTCGCGGTATTGAGTGGGGGTCAGGCCGAGCTTTTCACTGAACAGAAAACGCATATGCCGCACGCTGCCAAAGCCACTTTTGTAGGCCACGGTCTTGAGCGGCAGGTCGCTGGTTTCCAGCAGATTCCTGGCGCAGTCGATGCGCGCGCTTTGCAGAAATTCCATCGGCGTCATGTTCACTTCCCGGGCGAAAACCCGGGCGAAGTGCCGCGCACTCATGTTCACCAGACTGGCCATGCGTTCGATGCTGAATGCTTCATCGAGGTGTTCGAGCACATGGTTCTGCACCCGGGTGATCGGCGTTTCATGGGGCGCGACCGCCGCCATCAACGGACTGAACTGCGCCTGCCCGCCCTGGCGCTTCATCACCACCAGCAACACCTTAGCGACATCCTGGGCGACTTTCTTGCCATGGTCTTGGGCAACCACCGCGAGCGCCAGGTCGATGCCAGCGGTGACACCGCCGGAGGTGATGAGATTGCGATCCTGCACGTAAATCTGATCGGTCTCGACGGTGGCCTTGGGGAAGCCTTTGATCAGACGCTCGGTGTAATGCCAGTGAGTGGTCACGCGATAACCATCCAGCAACCCGGCATGCCCGAGGATGAAGGCGCCGGTGCAGATCGACCCATAACAGTTTGCGCGGTTGACGGCGCCCTGAAGCCAGTCGAGCAGCGGTGGATGTTTTTCGTTGTAGGCTCCCGGCCCGCCTGGCACCAGCAACAAGTCATAACGTTCGTTCGCCTGATCGATGTGCAAATCGGCCTGGACGTTGACGCCGTTTGAGGCTCGCAGCGCACCCGACTCGGTGCCGATGGTCGACAGTTCGTAACGATCGCCCGGTGCCAGATAACGATTGGCGATGGAAAACACTTCCATGGGACCAGCCATGTCGAGCAGAAGAAAGTCGGGGAACAGCACCATTGCCACGGTTTTCATGGGTTCAAGGTCACTAAAAGAGAACTGTTTAATACCATTGCGCCGAACACAAACCCCTGTGGGAGCGCCCGGCATTATGGCCAAGTGTAACAACAAGGATACGTGAATCCGCGCAAATAACTGTCAACTTAAAAGAGACAGTATTTCAATTTTAATCTACTTATTGCACCAAACGGTAAATATTAACCTTCTCCTCACTCGGACGAATTCACGTCCTGACAGGAGATTTCATCATGCTGACCCTTCGTAAAGCTTCGGATCGCGGCGCGGCCAATCACGGTTGGCTGAAGTCATTCCATACCTTTTCCTTCGCCAATTACCGCAACCCGCGGGAGCAGGGTTTTTCCGACCTGCTGGTGATCAACGACGACCGCGTGGCGGCCGGCAAGGGGTTTGGCCAGCACCCTCACCGCGACATGGAGATTTTTTCCTATGTGCTCGAAGGTGCTTTGGAACACAAGGACACCTTGGGCACCGGTTCGGTGATCCGTCCCGGTGACGTGCAATTGATGAGTGCTGGCAGCGGCGTGGCTCACAGCGAGTTCAACCACTCGGCGAACAAACCGGTGCACTTCCTGCAAATCTGGATCGTGCCAGAGGTCAGCGGCGCCAAACCGCGTTACCAGCAAGAGCACTTCAGCACGCAGAAAAAACGCGGACGCTTGCAGCTGATCATTTCCCCTGATGGGGCGAACGGTTCGCTGAAACTTCGGCAGGACGCTCGGGTGTATGCCGGCCTGATCGACGGCAAGGAAAGCGCCACGCTGGAACTGGCTGCCGATCGTTACGCCTATGTCCATGTGGCGCGCGGCAGTGTTGAGCTGAACGGCGTGCAACTGCAGGAAGGTGATGGGGTGCGGGTGCGTGAGGAGCAAGTGCTGACCTTGAGCAACGGTGTTGATGCCGAGGTACTGGTGTTCGATTTGCGGCCGCAAGAGTTGCCGGAAATGCCATGACCTCTAAATCCTGTGGGAGCGGGCTTGCTCGCGAAAGCGGTGTGTCATTCAACATTAATGTTGGCTGACTCGACGCCTTCGCGAGCAAGCCCGCTCCCACAGGGGATTAAGGCGTTACCGATAGCCACGAGCCTGCACGTTGAACAACTGCGCATAACGCCCACCCGCCGCGACCAGGCTGTCGTGATCACCTCGCTCAAGGATCGAACCCTGATCCAGCACGATGATGTGGTCGGCATTGCGCACACTGGAGAAGCGGTGAGAAATCAGCAACGTCATGCGGCCTTCGGTGTGTTGACTGAAATGCTCGAACACCGCCGCTTCCGCCGCCGGATCCAGGGCCGAGGTTGGCTCATCCAGGATCAGGATATCGGCGTCACGGCGCATGTAAGCGCGAGACAAGGCGATTTTTTGCCATTGCCCACCGGACAATTCCTGCCCACCGGCAAACCACCGCCCTAATTGCGTGGCGTAACCGCGATCCAGGCGCTCGATGAAGGGCGCGGCCATGCCCTCGGCGGCCGCTTGCTGCCAACGCATTTCATCGTTGAACGCCAACGTATCGCCCACGCCAATGTTCTCGCCCACGGAGAACTGGTAGCGAATGTAGTCCTGGAAGATCACGCCGATGCGTCGTCTCAGCGCCTCTTCATCCCAAGACTGCAAATCGCTGCCGTCCAGCAAAATACGGCCCTGATCGGGGCGATAAAGCCGAGTCAGCAACTTGATCAGCGTGGTTTTGCCTGACCCGTTTTCCCCTACCAGGGCGACACTGCGGCCCGGCAGCAGGTGCAGATCGATGCCCTGCAAAGCGGCGTGGCTCGCCCCCGGATAACGGAAACCAATGTTCTCGAAACGCAAACCATCGCCGGGCACCGCGCCCACGGTAAGGCTTGCGCTATCGGCAATAACCGGTTCGGCCAAATACTCGTAGAGGCTCGACAGGTAAAGGCCATCCTCGTAGAGACCACTGATCGCGCTCAAGCTGCTGCTCACGGCGGCCTGACCTTGCTTGAACAGCACCAGGTACATGGTCATTTGCCCGAGGGTGATATTGCCGTGAACGGTATCGACCACGACCCAGGCATAGGCCAGATAAAACGCAGCGGTGCCGAGCAGCCCCAGAACAAAACCCCAGCCATCGCGACGCAATGTCAGGCGCCGGTCTTCGGCATAGAGACGAGCAAACGTGTCCCGATAACGCTGCAACAACAGGGGCGCGAAGCCGAACAGCTTCACCTCTTTGATGTAGCCCTCATGGGAGAGCAGCGTTTCGATGTAATTCTGCTGCCGACTCTCCGGCGCCCGGCGCGTGAACAGGCGAAAGGCATCCCCGGAAAAATGCGCTTCGGCAAAGAACACCGGCAACGCCCCAACTACCAGCAGCACCAGCGCCCACGGCGAAAAATGCACCAGCAAGACACCGAAGCTGATCAACACGATCAGGTTCTGGATCAGCCCCAGCGACTTCATCACCAGCGCCAGCGGCCGGGTCGATGCCTCGCGCCGCACCCGTACCAGCTTGTCGTAGAACTCGGAATTCTCGAACTGCACCAACGATAACGTCTGGGCCTTCTCCAGAATCATCGTGTTGACCTTCTGCCCCAACTGCACCCGCAATAGCGATTGCTGAACCGACAGTGCGCGCTGTGTCCCGGACAGCAACGCGAGCACGCCCGCTTCAAACAGCACATACCGCACAACCGGCCATAACGGCGCACTGCCTTGCTGTGTGTGCAACTGCATGGCGGTGACTACGGCGTCGACAATTCGCTGCCCCAGCCAGGCCGCCAGCGCCGGCAATACACCGGCAATCAGGGTCGCCACTACCAACCCCAGAAACAGCCCACGGGACGTTCCCCAGACCAGCAACAAGGCACGTCTCGCCTGGTCGAGCAAAGAGGCAAAACGGGTCAGGACAGACATAGGGTGATGGACTCGGTGGCGGATGTCGGAGGAGCGCGGCAGGTTCTACAGTACGTGGAATGAGCCATCCGCTCTACGGGGACAGGATGCGATAAGGCTGGCCACGCCCATCGTAAAAACATCTAAAAAAACACCCTCACTCGCTACGTTTTAGCGCTTTGATATGGGGAGTCAATGCCCATCGAGATTCGAGGACGAACCTGAACGTCCAGCTGATGTGCCCTCTCCATAACCGGGAGCAAAAACATGAAAATCAATCCCTACCTGATCTTCAACGGCGACTGCAAGGCCGCTTTCACGTTCTACGCCAAAAGCCTGCCAGGCCAGATAGAAGTAATGATGACCTTCGGCGAAACTCCGGCCCGCGACCATGTTCCAACGGACTGTCATAACCTGATCATTCATACGCGCCTGCTGGTCGCAGACCAGGCAATCATGGGGTCGGACACCACACCTGATCGCCCCACCACCAAAATGAGCGGTTGTTCGGTTTCATTGAATGTCGACAGTGTGGCGGAGGCTGAGCGGGTGTTTGCTGCATTGGCGGAAGGCGGCAGTATTCAAATGCCGCTGGAGGCGACGTTCTGGGCGGCACGTTTCGGGATGCTGGTCGATCGGTTTGGTGTGGCGTGGATGGTTAATTGCGAAAAGGATCAGTGACCGGGCTACCCTCTGGTTAGTACATAAAATTTACTGGCGCTTTAATATCAACTTTGGGGATTTTTTTTCAATAGCCAAACAGAATAACTACACATCCACAAATTCCCCCCTGACCAAAATATTACCAATATAATGCAAAAAGACTCAATTAATATAGCCTCCCTCTCATTCGCCCTAAAAAGAGGCGATCGTTGTACTGATCGCCTCCCCAACGTGCACCTACATCCCCCTAGAACACCGTGGAATATCCTTATAAATCAACTCCAATTTTCGAAAAAGCGGACACCCGCACAGTTCATACGCAAGGCTTCATCAGTTGTGCTTCGTTCTGCAGCCAGATGGGCAATTAGCCATCGCATCTGTATTGCTTATAGAAAAGTCAACCTAAAGAGCCTAGTCCGACTGAAAGGGGCGTACCAACTAAGCCCGATATCACAAATCAAATGGGCTTAAGCCTCAGCATTTGCCTATGTCATTGAATCAGCTAAAACTACCGAGGATGGAGTGACGTGTGTTCACGACGGGAAATGTTATAAAAAGTCAGATAACGTCAGTATTTTGTGTATTAAGATTGCAACGCCAGCACATATGAGTAATTTACATGATGAGTACTGAGAGCAAAACCGAAAATAGCCAGAGAGGTATTCTCGCTATTGGGCGCACTTGGCGCTCGACAGAGAAACTTCGACAATTATTTGTACCCAATCTCACACATGTTTATACATTAGATTATCCAAACCCGGCAAGTCTGGATATCGAAACGCAAACACTCGATACCGTACTGATCGATATTGAAAGCTCCTCCATACTTAATGACTGCCTGGCGCTGATCAAGAAGTTACGTACGAATCCGACAGAACTGTCCATTATCGTTGCAATCAACTATCGCTCTCCGCAAACTAAAATTGAATGCTACCTGGCCGGAGCCGATCACTGCATCAATGTACCTAACGATCAGGATGAAAAAGCCAGGTTACTCTCAGAGTTGCTCGAAACCCCTGAATGACAGACCAGTGTCAAGTTGACCCTGGACCAAACATGCCTGCACTTATACAACAATGAATACAAACTGGATCTGGCCTATCAGGAAATGAAAGCCCTGGATGCGCTTATTAACGCAGAAGGCAATATCCTGCACCACGACTGCATGGCCGAATCCATGGGCTTGAATATAAAACTCTACGACTCACGTGTCCTGGAGAAGTCCATAAGCCGGCTTCGAAATAAAATCAAAAAACACTTTGGCATTAACATCATTCACAGTGTTCGTGGTTATGGTTATCGACTGCTTCGAGGGGTCGTCTCAGTCAATCAAACAAACTTTCACTCTTAAAGGACTAGGTAATGGAGCCCAGCAGGCAAGCTATCGTGCACGAAAATTTCGCACTGGTATTCTTCAGGCAATCGATTCTGAAACGAAACGATGAACTGTTCGGCAGCGAAATCTATGCCAAGGCGACCAAACAGGAGACACCTCTGAACAAGGGGTATCAACAACTGCATTCCGATCATCCACTGGCGACTTATTACGAAGTCCTGACACGGATCCAATTGAATGCCCTCTCACAGATTGAGGCGACGCCTTCCCGTTCCACACCGACGCCAAACAAACTGTTCGTGACCATGAATCAATCTGCTTTATTGGATAAAGCGCTTATCAAGGAAATGAATGAGGCTCAAGCGATACTCAAAAAGCATGAGCAACAGCTAATCCCCAGCATTAACAGCAGCTCGTTCCTGTCGTTCAACCTGAAAGAAAAAAGAACTATTATCAATCACATTCACCTATTAAAAGATAATGGGATCGAGATCGCTTTCGATGGCTATGATTTAAGCGACGACAGCACCGAAAAACTGATCAGCCTAGCCCTCTTCGATTACATAAAAGTGGACCTGACCAAATCCAATTTCGACATCATGGTCGAAAACAGCCAGGATTTTTTCAACAGGTCTTACGACTGCCTGAGCGGCATGATCCATGACAGCAAGATCAAATTCGTGGCGGACCGCGTGGAGCACAAAGCACTACACACACTGGCTCGCAGCATGCCCTTCGACTTTTTCCAGGGGAGGTACTACTCACCCACCGAGCTTATTTAAGTTTTGAAAACTTCACCAGACTAGGAAGAAACCTTATTGTGAATACGCCGAATAACAGCTTTCTGATTTTCACCCGAGACCAACTGGCACGACAAGCAATAGAATCGCTTCTCGCACAACGCCTGTATTTATCTTTTGAAATCGAGTCAGGTAAACTCAGCAGCGAACGCATCCGAAAGAGTCGATTCACGCACATCCTGCTCGACCAGGCGGACATATCGCTGAGCGATGTCAGTTTCATTCGTAAAAATCAAAAAGATGCGGAAATCATCCTCATAACGCCCAACTCTGAACCTTCGGAACTCCATCACTTTTCGCACTTCGGTGTTGATGGCTTTCTCAAGAAACCGGTGGCCGACGAAGAGTTCATCTCGGCAGTCAGTCGGGTTAAAGAGTCCCAGGGCAACCCTGATATCTGGTGGTTCAATGCTGACGATCGAACATTGGTCAAAGAAGATATCACTATCCCATTGACCGGTACCGAATCGCTAATGCTCACCCAACTGGTCCTCAGCGATCGACGGGTACTCAGCAAAAACGATCTTATTCTACGCATCGACAAAGACCCGGAACAATATAGCGGTCTTGAAATGTGCCTGAGCCGATTGCAGAAAAAGTTCAAGACGGCAGCCAATGGAGAACGGCTGGTCCGCTCGGTTAGAAACCGTGGCTACTGCCTGGCACAAAGGATAAGAGTCGCTTACTGAGCGAGAATTCGCAAAAATAATAACAATAAACGCGATTCTCCACTCCACTTGATACACACACCCACCACCTGCCTCCTTGCACTGCATATCCTGACTGTCGCCATAAACTCTCCCATGGCGCCCACTTCGTTTCACCCCTCACCTACCCGACAAACGTTTATCGAATCCTGCAATTATATAGACGATTGAGCGATACCCTCCTAACAAAAGAGCACGACCTTTTATAACAACCCCTCTGAAAGAGTGGCCGTTATAATTCGTCAGACACACATGGAGATTTAAGTACTAGTATAAAAACCTGGCACTGAGACAACCGTATCAGCTGACTTGAAAACAACGCCAGGATGGCCAGCCATAAGCCCGCGTTATTCCCTTCTAATAATAAAAATAACTTCTGACTGAACCGCGTTCGCTCAGCCTTTGTGCGTGGCTGCCATTTATTAACCGTCGACTGATACACAACGTGGCGCATGCCCGAGGGACACCGCGATGGTACATAATCGTATTAATCGAAATAGCATATCCAAAGGACTGACTTTCTGGGGGCAATGGATAATTGCCATCATTTCGGTCAACGCGCTGTTATTTGCTCTTGCGCTCTATCAGACAGGAGAAATAGAGGCCCATTATCGTGTGTTAGCGGTGCTTACTCTCCTGGGTTCGGTCCCCTCCTACTCCCTGCTGCTGGTTTATCACAAGCAGCATGGCTACCTCAGCGGCCTGGGTCGACTGCTACTGGGGTGGCTGCTGACGCTGACCGGACTGACCAGCATCGGTTTTATCAGCAAAACCAGCGAATTGTTCTCCCGGGAGATCATCCTGGTATGGGCTATGGCCGGTTATTGCGTACAGGCCTTGCTGTACCTGCCTTTGCACAGCTTTTCCAGGTACTACCATCGGCAATTGCACAGCCAAAACAACACCCTGATTATCGGCACCGACCAACTGGCGGTGAATCTGGCGGACAAACTGGCCAAAACCGAGTTTCCACCGCTGGTCGGCCTGATCAGCTCAAAACCCAACGAGTTGTCTACCAACGTCAATGCCCACAGAATCGTGGGTCAGTTGCAGGAACTGCGTGAGCTGATCCGGGTGCACGATGTCCGGCGGTTGTACATCGCACTGCCCTTGAGCGAAGCCAAACAGGTTGAAGCGCTGTACATCGACCTTCTCGACTCCAATGTCGATGTGGTCTGGGTTCCCGACCTGGGCAGCATGACGCTGCTCAATCACTCCGTCAGCGAACTGGATGGCCAGCCCGCCATCCACCTCAATGAAAGCCCGTTGACCAGTTACCCGACAGCGGCGCTGAGCAAGACCCTGCTCGACCGCAGCCTCGCCGCCCTGGCGCTGATCGGCTTCAGTCCGCTGCTTCTGGTGATCGCCGTCGCGGTGAAGATCTCCTCGCCGGGCCCGATTATCTTCAAACAAGAGCGCCATGGCTGGAACGGCAAGATCATCAAAGTCTGGAAGTTCCGCTCCATGCGCCTGCACGACGACCATCAGGTACGCCAGGCCGGTCGTGAAGACCCGCGCATTACTTCGGTCGGACGTTTCATACGACGCACCTCCATCGATGAACTGCCGCAGTTCTTCAACGTGCTGCAAGGCCATATGGCGCTGGTCGGGCCACGGCCTCATGCGATCGCCCATAACGACTACTACACCGGCAAGATTCAGGCTTACATGGCCCGCCATCGAATCAAACCGGGCATCACCGGACTCGCCCAGATCAGCGGCTGCCGTGGCGAAACCGAGACCCTCGACAAGATGCAGAAGCGTGTGGAGATCGACCTCAACTACATCAACAATTGGTCGTTGTGGCTCGACATCAAGATCCTGATCAAGACCCCCTTCACGCTCTTTTCCAAGGACATCTATTAATCCCCGCGACTCACCCCCGCCTATTCTTCACCTTGCGGCTAACAACGCTGCAGCCCGGGCAGTCAGACCTCTGACTGCCCGGAGCCCCTCCATCTCATTTCATTTCTTTTTTTTGCCGCTGCCAAAGGCTGCGTTCGGACGAAGCAGTCGTGAATTTTGAGGCCAGTGATACAGGAGATTTTTCAGCGCTACCCGGTGTTTAAGCGATCCATAAACCCCACCTACCGTATGGCCGGGGTATGAAGTCAGGCATCCGAGTCGGATATATGCTCCACTTGAGTTCTTATCCCAAACAACCGGTCGGCGATCTGCCGACCTCGCTCCAGCCCTTCAGCTGTCAACCAAATCGATTTGTTCTTGTTCACCGGATCGCTGATGAAACCCTGTTCATGCAATCGGTTCATCGTCTCGAAGTCGAACCCTTTCCAAGTATTGCCGTTATCGAAACTGAAGGCTGCCAACAGGGCAAGCACGGCTTCTTCAATCAGTTTATCGTCGTATTCCATGATTGTTGCTCCGGGTTTATGGCGCGCCTACCGTGAAAACGCCTTCGCCGGCAAGCCGGCTCCTACGGGGTTCGTGTCGTTCACGGTGTCTGTAGGATCTTCTATTAAAACGCCATAACTTTTAGAGCTCCAGTATCAACATCCAATTCTGAACTACAGGTTCGACTGTATGACCATCTGAAAGTATCTGAACGAGCTCCATGAAAGACAGAACACCGCTTCCCTTACGATAAGGGATAGGCAAACGGTTATGTTTATGACTAGTGGGAGCTTTTAGGCCGGGAGCGGCAACGCCGCTGGAACTCGAAGCAAAAAAATTGCCCTGGTTCGCGAGAGTCTTGAACCAGAGCAAAGTGTTTCGGTGGTGGCTTCCGGGCGGTACGATGCGCTCAAGCAGATCCGTGAACTGCAACGGATGCTGGGCAAGAAGACGAAGACGATCAAGCGTGACTACGTGGCGCACATGTCACGACTTTTCGCGAGAAGCATATCGCCCCCCCTTCGTCACACAAACCAGATTGACAATGACGCGACTATCAACATCCTCAAACGCCAAATTAATCACGCACCGAGGAGGCTGCCTGCTGATACAACAAAAATAAACGTTTAGCATATAAGCCATGCCCGTAATCATTCGGATGCCAGCGCACCCCATCAGATGAACCGGCACCATGGGCTAGTGGAAGAGCCGCGATATCGGCTACTGAAGAGTAAGGCACATGCTCTTCAGAGGAGACCGACGCCATAACTCTATCGACCTCCCCGGACCAGCCACTGTAACGCCCAAGGCCATTCTGACGAGACAAGGACCATGGGCCCACGGCAATGATACTCGGACGACTATCGAGTCGACGGAGAGCAGTAATTAACTTTCTGTAATTTTCTTCTAAATTACCAATTCCGCTTCTAATATCTTCGTGCTCACCTAGCTGAATTACCACAAGATTTGGGCGCGTATTAATTACAGAGTCCAATGCTCGGAGTCGCTGGTCAACTGTGCCACTTCCTCCTGCAGTGTGATAACAAACCACCGTCGGCTGCTCGCGGGCGCCACTAATTTCTCGGCTTAAAATACTTACATAATCATATTGCCTAGAGGATGCGGCCATACCACTTGTATGACTCCATCCTAAATTCTTCTTTGTAGTTTCATTGAAGCCATGCAAAGTAATACTGTCACCGACAAACAATATCCGGTAAGCCTTAACATTTTTAGTATCACATTGCGTAACAGCATCTAGTTGCGACAACGGTGCAGCCGCCAAGAAAGAGCAACCAAGGGCAAGAACACTCCCTACCAACACTCTCATTATAACTTTCATTTTTCACCTGCCGGGAGAGCAACTAACCATCCATCTTTCACCTTTAGCATTGCCAACGATTACCTAACGGTAACACCCGTGGTTGCGACCACTGGGGCATTCATATTCACCATTATTGCGCTGGGTGGTATCGGTGTGTATGCCTGAGGGTCATAGCATGAAGCGCCCGCACGGCTTGGATCGCAAGCCGTGCGGGGAGGAATTTAGGCGGGTGTTTTTATGGCGGGTGCAGTGTCGGCTGTAGGTTTTGCGAGGCGCTTTTTAATCAGGGCGTTTAGCCGCGAGGTCACAGGCGTCTCTATCAAAGCATAGAAAATGCTGCCGGCCACAATGGCGATCAGAGCGCTGATGATTACCGAGATCGAGGGAATGATTAGGCCAATACGCTTTAAGATTTCCGGCGCCGCGGGCGAAAGCAGCGGGTGAAACAGATAGATGGCATAAGAGGCGGCTCCAAGAAAAACAAGTAATTTTGGTACAGTAACATTACAGGTTTTCTCGATGGACGCGCATCCGTATACCGTGAAAAGCGAGGCGATTCCGTAGAGTATTGTTCCGCCCCAATCAGTGGAGCGTGGTAGGAACAGATAAGCCAATGACAATATAACTAAGATAACGGCAATAGACTTAGGCATGTAAATACGCCTCTGAATAAGACGCGCGACCAGCATTCCCCATAGAAAATTAAGGACAATCGGGTCTGCATAGAATTGCATCGCCGCTGACCAGTTTTCTGTTTTAAAGAACGAGGCGACGGTCAATAAACCGAACAGCCCGGCGCACCAGCGTATGGCACTCAACTTTAGCAGCAGGCAAAGGGTAAACACAGCGTAAAAGAACATTTCAAATAGCAGTGTCCAGCCTACGCCCAATAGCGGCTTGACCTCGTTGTCAATATTTACGGAAGGAATAAAAAAATATGATTTAAATATATAGCCCCAGTCAATTTCGGCGTGCAGCACAAAGTGCGCGGCTGAGAGTAACACGAGCAGTTTTATGGTGGTGGCAACCCAGTACAGCGGAACGATACGGGCAATTCTCCGGGTGGCGAAGTGCTTCCAGCCATTGGCCGTTCCGTGCAGTTTTTCAGAGGCGAGAATCATGACGAAGCCGCTGATCACAAAGAATAAGGAAACGCCATGGGTTCCGGGTTCGTACCTGAATGCGTCAGGATCTAGTCGTTCTTGCGCATAAAACGCGGAATGGCATAGGACGACGGCTAGCGCTGCGATAAAACGTAGCACCTGGATTAGATCGTATTTTTCTGATCTTTCCGGTGGGTCGTATGTTTCGCGCAGCATAGTTAATAAGTTCTTCATGAGGTCCATTTCCTAAAAACTCTGTTGTGATATCGATTTAGCGTCGCAGGCGTATTCGATGCCAGCCGTTGTCGCCAGTGAACGAACCGGTGTTGCCAACGGTACAACATGCCAGGAGACTGCTTAGTGCTTAAAGCCTTTTCAGCGCACCCAGTACCTAGAAATCAATAACCCCATCAACACGCCGACAGTATTTGCCAGCATGTCGTAGGGCGAGGCCGTGCGCAGCGGCATCAAACCTTGCGCGGCCTCGATGAGTACACCGGTGAGCAAACACCCCACGGCGATCCAGCGAAATTTCACATTGGGAAAGGCCAGGCGGCAGCTGCACGCAAATACCAGAAAGCCGATCCAGTGATGGAGCTTGTCCTCTTCGACGAACAGCTCCGGGATCGGCTGAGAGCGCAAACCCGCGAACAGCAGAATCACGGTCACCGAGGCAAAGACCAGGCCCCGGAACCAGAACGGCAACTCGACCAAGCCTTTGAGCCACGTGATCATTCGGTAATTTTCTCGAAGTTGTTGTAGAACAGGTCGCTGTCACGTCCGTCGGTCATGGTTTGCAGCGAGTAAGCTCGACTCAGGCGTGCACCGCCATCGCGGGTCAGTGGCGCCCAGACAATGTTGGCCCGACGCATGGTGGAGGTACTCATCAACTCGTCGAACGGGATGGAAACATAGATCCCTTTGTCGAAGCTGCCCTCGCCATACTCCTCCTTCGACGCGCTGGTCAGGGTGACCCAGGCGCCAAACTTCACGCCGTTCTTGAACACCCGCGACAAGTCCACGGTGGTGCCCCAGTCCCGCGCCAAATAACGCCCGACGCTGACCGCTGCAAGCATGTCATTGGGCAATTCAGTATAGCTAGTGACATGGCCCGTCACGGTCTTGTAGTCACGCAGGCCGAAGCCCTGATCATAGTCCCGTTGACGCACGAAGTTCAGGTCTGCCCCCACCGACCAGCGTTTCCCCGTGGGTCGATACAGCACTTCGCTGCCGACGCCGGCGAACATGGATTCCAGATAGCCGCCGTAGACCATCCCGTACCAATCCCGATCCAGCTGCGCCGCATGGTTAAACTGGAACGTCGGCATCGTCACATCGGAGGTGGTCATGTATTGGCGCAGATCAGTGCGCACTCGCGGCAGCCCGCTCGGCGCGTCGTAGGTGAACTTGTCGAAGTTGTTCAACAGGTTGGCACTGAGCAAGCCGCTCCACCAGGTATTACGGGTGAAACGGTACTCCGCGTCGGCATCGGCGGTGAACTGATAAAGCAGTCCGTCGGGGCCGCCAATGTTCTGTTTGTAGCCCAGACCGAGGCCGTAACTGAACGGTTCCAGCGCCTGGGTGTAGAGCGTGGTTTCCCGGTGTGCAGTCGCCGGATTGACCTCGGTCGTACGGTGCAGATCCTTCAGCGGCTGGTCATTGTTCACAACCGCGCGGAACGTTTCCCGCGGCACGCTGGTTTCCTCGATGGACATGTCATAACGCTGGTTCACCAGGGTGAACCAGTCGATGTCTTGATTGACGCTGTTATCGAGAATCCGGCTGGCTCGCCCGACGGCTTTGGACGGATAAAAATAGCGAGACTGCTCGCCATACACCATCAACTCCGAACCGCGCTGGGTGATGCGTTTCACCTTGTAGCCGGCATTTTGCTGCAGCCGGTTGGAGACATCGGCCCAGTTGACCTGGTCAGCCGGAGTCGACGGCTCCTGCGCCGGCAACGGCTCGGCGGGAGGGTCGTAGGTTTTGACCGGCGCCTTACGGCTGACAAAATTGGTGTGCAGGGTGATGCCGAACATCGCCGTATTGCCACGCTCCCAGCCAGCACTCAGATCGACACTGTCCGCGAGCTTGTAGACCACGCCGATGTTGATCGGCAGGTCTTGCTTGATCGAGTTGTCCAGCGGCTCATTCTTGTAATCGTTGCCCTCGTACTCGATCTTCAGGCTCAGCGGTGCCCACGGCGTTTGATAGGCGATACCGCCAAACAACGAAGGGTGCCCCCTGAAGTAAGCATTGGTGTTCACGTCCCCTGCCCTGGCGACAGCCGCCGAGCTCTCTGGCCGGTCGTTGAACTTGCTGCCGAAGACCGCCAGCGGGTTGCTGAAATCCCCCCGATTACCCAGATAGCCCCAGGCAATGCCGAGACTGAAATCCAGGTTTTCATAACGCTTGTTGGCGACAAAATATTCGCTTGAAAACAACCCGGTACCGCCGATGTCCCGGGCGCCAATGGCGACTTGCGGCGCCCAGCGAGTTTCTTCCCAAAGCCGCGCCTTTATGTCAATGGCCTTGTCTTTGAAGCTCTGGTCGCCGCTAAAATCCTCGGGACCGTAATTGCGGTTGGTGATCGCCGTGTAACGAAACGAGCCCTCCAGCCAATCGAACGGCTGCAAAGAAAAACTGTAGCGCGAGTAAGGATCGGTACGACTGGCGGTGGCGCTCAACTCTCCTGCGGGGGCCATGCGCGCAGTGGGGGTCTGTAACAAACCGACGCCACCAAAATCACTTTGGGTGTAACGCGGCTCACCATGAGCCAATCCACAGGGCAGAAGCAATGCAGCAGCAAAACGTAACTTAAACGGGCACTTCAAGGAGCCACCTCAGCCAGGGGTTGGGTGGCGAGAAATTCGGCCAGTTGTTGATTGAGTTCAGGGGTCGGCGTCTCGAGATCGTCACTCCTGATCGGTACCAGAATCCTGCTGCCGGGAGCGGCCACGACGCCCTCCTCGCGATTCCATGCCGCCACGCCCACGCGCCGCACCTGACCATCGGGCTGGATCAGCCACAGATAATCGAGCTCGGCGCCGTCGAGAATGGCGCAATCGCGCGCATAGGTACTCACTTCCTGCAGGGCACGGTAAGGCACCTGACAGGGCTGCACGACTGCCCCGAGAATTTCCACGGTCGAGGGTCGCATCGGGTAAATCAGACGGTCGCCATCATCCAGCCGAGCATTGCGGGCGAACCCCACTTCTACGGCGATCGGATCCAGCACCGCGACCTGGCGCCCGGTAACCGGCAACCGCTCGATCTGTTCATACAGGCGCGCGCTCAAATCCGCTCGCGCTTCCCTGCCATCGAGCAAGGCCCCCCGCTGCACAAGTTTCAGATCGAATAGTACGCCGGCCTTCAGCCGGGCCTGCTGATCCTCCAATGAGCGATGCAGCCAGGCCGCCCCCAGCCAATAACCCTCGGCGTTGGGTTGGGCGTTGTGAATGGCATCCAGCAAACGTGCCCCGGGTTTGACATCGAAGTAACCCGGGCTGCGCACATCACCGCTGACCGTGACGCCAGCGTGCCCCACGCCCGGGCCGATCAAGAGCAAGCCAAGCAATAGAAGGTTCGGACACTTCACCGGCCAGCTCCCCGATCAGGGCGCAACTGCACGATTTTGAGGAACAGCTGCGGCGTCAGATGCTGCTCGCTGCGCAGGATAAAACCGTCCTGGGGGTCGACCCAGTAACGGTTGGTAGCGTGAAAATTCAAGGTGGGTGCATCCACCTGCTCGTCGATGCGCAGCAAGGCGTAATCCTTGTCCAGAATGCGAATGGTCTCGATATCGTGGGTACTGAAACGGCTGTTGACCGCAATGCCGATACGGTTGCCGTCGTAGATGTCAATCCAGCGCGTGCTGACATAGCCGTTGGGTAAATGCTGAAGACCGCGTTTGAATGGCGACTCATCATTGAAGCGAGTGCCGTCCAGGGAAACACCCAGCCCTACGGTGCGCACCACCAAACCGTCGCGCATCATCAATACTTGCTTGCCGGAAGCGACCCAAAACTGCAGGTCGCCCCGCCGACGAGCCATGGCCATCACCCC
This sequence comes from Pseudomonas farris, assembly GCF_019145235.1. Classification (GTDB taxonomy): domain Bacteria; phylum Pseudomonadota; class Gammaproteobacteria; order Pseudomonadales; family Pseudomonadaceae; genus Aquipseudomonas; species Aquipseudomonas farris. The sequence continues at coordinate 112,154 of NZ_JAHSTV010000016.1, forward strand.
CTCGCTGGAGACGGTGGTGACCAGGATCTGCGGATATGGCACGGCGTCGACCTGAGCTCGGGTCAAGTTGATGGAGGCAGGCCCCGTGACGGACTGTTCAAGAGTGTCCCAGGAGGCCCTCATTAACGGGTTACACCCGCACAACAAGAGCGCCATCGTCAGACAGGCGCAGGTAGGCAAAATTTTCACGGCGGGATAGAGCCTTATCTGCTGTTAGCTTCGCTGAGGTTATTAACAGAGCTGGCGCCGGTCCCGAGGACTGCGGCCGTAGGCAGAAGCTGGCTGATCAAACGGTTCCAGCGCGTCACGCCGGCCGGGCCGACATAGACGATGTCTTGCGGCTCCAAGTCGAAACGAGTGGCCAGCACCAGGGCCGAAGGGGATTCGGCATCGAGCTGGAACACTTTGGCCGGTTCGGTTTCCAGTTTGTCCGCGCCGCGAATCACGTACACCGCGTTGCCATTGGAGGTGGTCTGGTTCAAGCCACCCACCGTGCCCAGAGCATCGGTCAGGTTGATCGATTTGCTCTTGAAGCTCAACGCGCGGGGCTGATTGACCTCACCCATGACATAGATCCGCTTGAGATCGTTATAAGGTAGGTAGAGCCGATCGCCACCCTTGAGGTAGACGCCCTGCAGCTGTGAGTCCTGGCGATTGAGAGTGTCCAGATCCAGCTTGTATTCGCGCCCATCGCGAGTCAGCGTCAGGCCTGACAGGTCTGCATTCAACGGGTCCACCCCGGCCACGCCAACGGCCTCCACCACACTCAACGGGTTGGTGGTGATCGGTTGCTGACCGGCTTTGATCACCGCACCGGAAATCACCACGGTCTGGCTAGCGAAGCGCAATACGCTGACGTCGACCTGAGGGCTTTCGACAAATTGCGACAAGCGCTCGGCGATAAAAGCTCGCAACTCTTCGATGGTTTTACCGGCCGCCGGAATATTACCGATGTAGGGATAAAACAGCGTGCCGTCCGGACGAACCAGGCGACCGTTGGCATCGATTTGCTGTTGGGGCCCGGAAGGCGCCGTCAACTCCGGGTGATCCCAGACCGTAATAAACAACAGGTCGTTGGCACCCACGCGATAACCGCCCGAAGTATAAGACAACAACTCCGAGGGGACCGATTCGCGCACGCGTGTGGCGGCATCCATGGCAATCAATTTAGGGGTGATGGGAATAAGTTCCACACGGCTACTCTCCGGAGAGCCGTCACTCACCATTTGACTGGTGTCCATGTGTTGACCAGGCGAAAACATACAGCCGGACAAGCTGATACTTGCCAGCATAACAACAGAAAACCTACGGATCATAATGGCACTACGCTAGTCGAGGGCAAGTCTAAAACAAGATCACCCAGAAAGTTCTGAGTGATCTTGTACAACACACTTCGCGGGGTATTAGTTGGTACCAGTAGTACCACCAGTACCGGTGGTGCCGCCCGTTCCAGAGGTACCGCCATTGGAACTGCCCCCAGAGTTTGAAGCGGCCACTGCAGCGCCAGCGATAGCCGCGCCGATCACCACGGTTTCGGCGACAGTCACACCCCCGACCAGCGGGGTGTTCAACGACAGTGGCTCGCTTGTGCTCACCGTATCGCTCACCGGTTCATCCGCTGCCAACGCTGCGGTACTCATGACAGCCAGCAAGCTGGCTAAAAGTAATTTCTTCATATCAGACTCCTTCTCGACATCAACTCTCTAAAAGATTTGATACTAAGGGACCAGGAATGGAACAGCAAAACGATGAAGCTGACCGATTGAACCAGCCAATTCATGCGCATTGCCTCCTTTGGAGCATGTCACTTATGGGGGTTGCACGCCATAGACCGCTCCTCCCCACACCTCGGACAAAGCATTTGCGAGGGGCGAAAGGTTATGGACTTTTTTGACGACTTTGGCCGCATAACAAGGCATTTTCAACACAGACTTTCAAGGATGAATCATTCGCCGAACAGGCTTATTGTTATTATTAGTCAGGATTCTCCCGGCCGTAGAGTCTTGGGGGCTTTATTGTAATTGTAAGTTCCAGCCAAACGGACCGCAGACAGTATTTCAATATTAAGTATAGACCGCTAATAAATAAAGACTTCGTAGCGACACAAGTATCGGGGCCGCGAGAAGTCAGGCCTCAGAGGCTACTTTCTCCAGTTGTTCAAGCACTCGTTGCAACTCCCCTGCCCAGATTCGCGGCACCAATCCGTGAGCCTGCTCAAGAGTTTGGCAATCCAGCACTGACGAGGCCGGGCGTTTGGCTGGAGTTGGATACTCAGCAGTGGTGATGGCCTTCAAGCGTGGGCGTTTTTCCAGCAAGCCCAACGCCAGGGCCTGGCTGAAAATCTCATCGGCAAAGTCATGCCAGGTGCAGGCAGGAGCGCCGCAGTAGTGGTACAGGCCCCATTTGAGCGCGCCGTCGCGCTGAAAAATCGCCGCGAGGGTCCACAATGTATCGGCAATGCTGCCGGCCGAAGTTGGACAACCGCGTTGATCCGCCACCACAGCCAGCTCATCCCGATCACGTCCAAGGCGAAGCATGGTTTTAACGAAGTTATTGCCATGAGCGCCAAAAACCCAACTCGTTCGCAAAATCACATGGCGCGAACAATGTTGTTGCAGTTGCTGCTCGCCAGCCAGTTTGCTCAACCCATACACGCCAGAAGGAGCAGTCGCGTCATCGGGTTTATAAGCAGTGTCATTGTCGCCACTGAACACATAGTCAGTAGATATATGCAGCAGAGGAATCCCCAACGCCTCGGCCGCCAGTGCCAAGTGCGTAACACCGTCGCGATTCACCTTATAAGCGCGTTCGACTTCGCTTTCAGCCTTGTCTACTGCGGTATAAGCTGCCGCGTTGATCAATAACTGCGGCTTGACCCGGGCCAAGACTTCCTGGACCTGTGCCCGATCGCTGATATCCAGCTCCCTCGAGTTGTAGCCTATGACGTTAAACCCGCGCGGAACCCTCTGCAGCAACTCATATCCGACCTGTCCTTGTGCCCCGGTCACTAGAACTCGCATGGTCATTCTCCATTCAACACCGCGCGCAAACGCGGGTTGCGCAGGTCTTTTTCCGAAAGTTGAGGCGACTCCAGGGGCCAGGCAATGTCCAGCTCCGGATCATTCCAGAGCAGACCACCCTCGTCCTCGGGGTAATACAGATCAGTGCATTTGTATTGAAAATCGGCGACATCACTGAGCACACAGAAACCGTGGGCATAACCCGGCGGCACCCATAGCTGAAGATGGTTGTCGGCGGTCAACTTGACGCCCACATGTTCACCACAGGTGGGCGATTGGGGATTGATGTCCACAACTACGTCGTACACCGCACCTTGGGTGACCCGCACCAACTTGCCCTGTGGCCGGGTCCGCTGGAAGTGCAAACCACGCAACACGCCATATTGCGAGCGCGAGTGATTGTCCTGGACGAAAGGCAACTCGATGCCGGCATCGCGATAACGCTGCTGGTGATAGCTCTCGAGAAAGAACCCGCGGGCATCGCCGAAGATTTTAGGCTCGATAATCAGTACACCAGGCAACCGGGTGTTGATGACATTCATTTCGCAGGCTCCGTTGTCAGCACCCGTGCCAGGTATTGACCGTAACCGGTTTTGTATAGCGCGGTGGCTTGTTGATCCAATTGCGCAGCCGACAACCAACCCTGGTGGTACGCCACCTCTTCCAGACAGGCCACTTTCAAGCCCTGCCGCGCTTCGATGGTCTGGACGAAGTGCCCGGCCTCCATCAATGAATCATGGGTCCCGGTGTCCAGCCAGGCAAAACCACGCCCGAGTACGCTGACATGCAGGTCCCCGCGCTCCAGGTAGGCGTTGTTCACGTCAGTGATTTCAAGCTCGCCGCGTATCGAAGGTTTCACTTGCTTTGCAATGCGCACCACGTCTTTGTCGTAGAAATACAAGCCGGTGACGGCATAGTCGGACTTCGGATGTTTAGGCTTCTCTTCGATCGAGATCGCTTTGCCATTACTGTCGAACTCGACAACGCCAAAACGCTCTGGATCGCTGACTCGATAACCAAAGACGGTGGCACCGGTCTGTCGTTGTGACGCTTCGCGCAACAAGGCGCTGAAGCCATAACCGTAGAAGATGTTGTCGCCCAGAATCAGCGCCACATTACTGTCGCCGATAAAATCCTCGCCGATCAGGAAGGCCTGAGCCAGACCATCAGGAGAAGGTTGTTCGGCATAACTGAGTTCAATGCCGAAAGAAGAGCCATCACCCAACAGGTTCTGGAAGTTGGGCAAGTCCTGCGGCGTGGAAATAATCAATATCTCGCGAATGCCCGCCAGCATTAATACCGACAGCGGATAATAAATCATCGGCTTGTCGTAGACCGGCAGCAGCTGTTTGGACACACCACGGGTAATAGGATGCAAGCGAGTGCCGGAGCCTCCCGCCAAAATGATACCTTTCATATGAGGATTCCCTTCAAAGTTTAATAGAGGCAGGGTTTAAATGGTTCAACCGATATGGCCAAGACGCTCTGGGCGGTACTCACCGTTAAGGACTCGTTGCCACCACTCTTGATTATCCAGATACCACTGAACCGTTTTGAGTAGGCCGCTTTCAAAGGTTTCCTGTGGTCGCCAACCGAGCTCACGCTCGATCTTGCTCGCATCAATGGCGTAACGAAGATCATGCCCGGGGCGGTCGGTAACGAAGGTGATCAGTTCCTTGTATGAGCCCAGCTCTTCATCGCGGGGGCGCAGCTCATCGAGCAGTTCGCAGATGGTTTCCACCACTTGCAGGTTGCGCTTCTCGTTGTGCCCGCCGATGTTGTAGGTTTCGCCCACGGTGCCGCGCGACACTACTTCGAACAGCGCTCGGGCATGGTCTTCGACAAACAGCCAATCGCGGATCTGCGAACCATCCCCATACACCGGCAGCGGCTGGCCGTGGATGGCATTGAGAATCACATGGGGGATCAGTTTTTCGGGGAAGTGGAAGGGCCCGTAATTGTTTGAACAATTGGTGACCAGCACCGGCAGGCCATACGTGCGGTGCCAGGCGCGCACCAAGTGGTCGGAGCCGGCCTTGGATGCCGAGTACGGCGAGCTCGGCTCGTAGGGCGTGGTCTCGGTGAACAGGTCGTCGGTGCCTTCCAGGTCGCCATAGACTTCATCGGTGGAGATATGGTGGAAGCGAAAGCCCTGCTTCTGCTCCGCCGCCAGCCCTGACCAGTAGCGGCGGCTGGCCTCCAGCATGCTGTAAGTGCCAACGATGTTGGTCTGGATGAAATCCGATGGGCTGTCGATGGAACGATCCACATGGGACTCGGCCGCCAGGTGCATCACCGCATCGGGCTGGAAACGCGCGAACAGTTCGTGCAGCGTCGCCGTGTCGCAGATATCCACCTGCTGGAATTCATACCGGGGGCTGCCCGCGACCGACGCCAGGGACTCGGTATTGCCAGCGTAGGTGAGCTTGTCGATATTGAGTACGCTCACATCCGTGTTGTCGATCAGATGGCGAACGACGGCGGAGCCGATAAAACCGGCACCGCCGGTGACGATAATACGTTGGGTCACTTGCTGTACTCCCTGGGGTACCACTGGATCAGTAATTTTTCATATTGGGAAAGGATGTTTTCCCAGGTGAACTTTTCGTTGAAGCGGCGGGTGCTTTCAGCCTTCATCGCCGCGATCAAATGGTTGTGGTCGTCGCGCAGGTACTTCTCGAACAATTCGGCACAGTCGTGCTCGTCGTCGAAGTACACCGCCGCATCACCGGCGACCCAACGGTTGAAATGGTTGTTATGGGCAATCACCGAGCAGCCGGCGCCCAATGCCTCCACCAGCGAAGGGTTGGTGCCCCCGACCTGATGGCCATGGATGTAAAAGCGGCTGAAAAACCGGAGGGCCCGGACCACCGCCGCCTCATAGATGGCGCCGGGGAAGATCACTTCCTCGCCGGCCGCGTCCATCACCCGCTTGTGGTACTCGTTCTTCTCTGGCGTGAAGTTGCCCAGCACCACCAACTTATGGTTACGGCGCTTGCTGCTGAAGGCCTTGACGACCTGCAGGAAGGAGTTCTCCGGTTCCGGCCGGGCGATAACCACCGAGAAACCATGGGGCTCCAGCCCATAACCGGCCAGGGCGGCCGAGTCCGCCTCGTTCACCCGGTCCCCCCCATAGGGGATCATGGTGACCTTCGAATCCTTGACCCGAGTGGCCAGGTGATCCTTGATTTTCGGGTGGTCGGCCACCAGATGGTTGCCGATCCAGCACCCCACCCGCTCGTTCAGCCAAAACCAGGTTTTCGCCACGAGTCCCCACTTCTCCCGCCGCCATTCGATGCCATCCATATTGATGACATTGGTCTGGCCCTTGATCCTCTGCAGAATATTGAACGCCGCCGTGTTGTAGCCAAGGGTCAGAAACAATCCCTTCTGGCCCAGCGCATGGACGGTGGCCTTCCAGTCGAAAAACACCGTGCCCGCCACGCCGGTATTGGCGATCGGGATATGAATTCGATGAACACCCTTCCATTCACTGGTCGATATACCGCCGGAACCCTCCTCCTGGCAGTAGACAGTGACTTTCCAGCCCTGCTTGACCAGGTAGAGAGAGAGCTTTTCGGCGAAGGTTTCAAAACCGCCGTGTTTAGCGGGGATCCCACGAATGCCGAGGATATAGAGGTTCTTGGAAATCATACGCTCAGTTATTCTCTCTTAAGATTTTATTAATAAGTTGCAGGTACTCAGTACCGAACTTCTTGCTCGGCTCTATAACAGAGCCTTCGCCGTATTCGTTCCAACAGCAAATAACTATATTCCCAAGAGTTTTTTGTGGATTATCCGCAACATATTTTTTTGCTGACTGTAACTGTTCTGAAAATTGCTGTGGCGTACTGAATGAATTATCGTGATCTGGTATTGTGCTGCCACCCCACGGACGCTTATCCCAACCTGAAGTCACAGGAATGAAGTAAGGAATATCACTATTATTAAGAACCCAATCCCATTTTTGCTGATACCCAACGGTTAGTTCTTTATAGTTCATGGACAAGCTTGTGTTCTTGATTTCCCCGCTAGACAAATCCTGATAGTTATAGGCTGATAATGCGTTATACCCAGAGTTTTCCAGATCCTTGGGTGAATGACCCTTACTAGGATTTATACCTCCAATAAAATAGATGCCTCCAAAGCCGGCTTTTTCAGATGCATGATTAGCACGTTCCAGTAGCATTGAAGTGCTATAGCCAAAGCGACGAGCATCGGAGGCGAGGCGCTCTGGTGAAAATATGAACACGGCAGGTTTTCCATCAACCTTCTTATAGTTGCGATGGGAGAAATAGTTTTTTACCCAGTAAGCCACTATTTCATCAAACTGATCTAGACTGGCCGGTGTATTTGTATGGTTAGCCCACATAACCATAAATTCCACTTTATCTTGAGGCAATGCCATAAACGAATTTATGGCATGGGTTCTAGTAACACCATAAGTATTATCCCAATACCAATCATAGAGCACATAGTCTATTCCGTAGTCACTCATCCACTGCACATGCTGTGCCGTGACTTTTCGGGAGCTTTCTTTATACCACCCGAGCAAAGGCTCTCTATCCGGGTAAGGTTTGATTTTCGCCCATGGATCGGTGTGTGGTTGGTTCCAGCCAGGGTAATAAAATACGCCAACGTCAATTTTAGCTGCAGCATTAGAGCAAATAGAGAATGTAATAAATAACAGAAGAAATATGGCTCTCAAGGCATCTAGTCCTTATTGGTTCTACCCAGCACAGTTTTTGCGATATTTTCGGCGTATTGGGTTAAGGAAAATTTTGCTCGATATGTACTTAGAGCATCGACTGACAACGCCTGATAATTGGAACTACTCGGAGGTGGAAGGTTTTTCAGTACTTGGGATAGCGCTGTGGAACTATTCGGCTCAAATACAAAACCATTCTTATCCTGGCATACAATTTCGACCAAACCACCGTGCCCTGCAGCTATGACGGGTAAACCCATAGAGAATGCTTCGATAGCCACTCTGCCAAAGGGTTCAGGCTTAATGGATGGTACAACTACATAATCAGCCCACAGGTAGTGTTCAGTCGGGTCGGCGGAAAATGGAATCAAACTAACAATTCCATTTAATTCAGAACCTTTGATTCTCTGATACAGCTCAGCCTCAAGATACTCATAGCCTTCGAATGCGCTTCCAACTATGCGCACATCCAGGCTAGACAGGTGCTCTGGCGCAAGAGAACTTAACGAATCCAGAAAGAATGCCTGTCCTTTCCAAGTATTTATTCGACCAATTAATAGAATTTTTGTTTTCCGAGTTGTTTGAGCGGCCATCGGAGGCGATGATATTTCTTCCACCCCGTTGTAAATCACATCTCCTTTAAGGTTAAAGGCATTTTTAGTCGCGTGAGAGTTAAAAATTAATTTTGCACCAGATAGTCTTAGCAGTGCTTTGAAAATAAAAATTGATTTGCTTCCCGGAATCTCTCTCACATGGCAAAAAAAAGTTTTTTTAGTTCCTCGATAAAGCGAGGCGGAGATGAGTGCCGAAAACATTACGGTGGTATTGATATATACAATGTCATGTATTTTGTACGACAGGTAGTAGTGCTTCACCGCAGATAACATTTCCCATAGATATCGCAAAGGACGACGGAAACTTTTTTTTCGCAATACACCGAATGGATAGTAAGAGACTGTAGATCCGCTTTTCTCCAAGAGTGGTACCAGATCTCCGGGAGAAGGAACTATAGAGTGAGTAGTAACATGGCGAGCTAATGCTTCGACAGCACTTAAAAAACTTCTATCCGACCCATAAAGCTCTGAACCCTGGTGGAGACAAAGAATCTTGACAGTCATAATTATTTTGCCTTAGCCATGATTGATCGAATGGTGCTCAATAACAAAATGTAGCTCAGGTTTCTTGTTGCAATAATTCTCTTGGACACGAATGCAAGCACGTAAAGCGAAATTTTAATCCGATAAAATTTCACATCATCAAATACGTAAACCTTGGATAAGATCAGATTTGTCAGTCTTCTTTTCAAAGAGTTAAAGTCTGATAAATTATCGCGCAACGCTGATTCATGCTCCAACGTTGTATTAAGGATAAAAACAACATCATATATTTTTGAGTACGACAGGAAGAACTTGGTGTCCACTCCGTAGAAACT
>NZ_JAHSTV010000017.1 GCF_019145235.1 Pseudomonas farris
ACAAGGGATTTGCGTCAATAGTGATACCACTTCACCTCAAGCATCACTTCGTTTTCGGGCGAAGCCAGGTGGCTGAATTCCCGTTGAGCACTCAGGCGCACACCCAGATTGCGCGACAGTTCCCACTGCTGATTCAGGCTCACGCTGCGGCGCACTTCGCCGTTGGTGAAGTAATCACCCTTGGCTTCCAGGCTGAAATTGCCCAGCGGGTTTTTCCACAGCAGGCCGCTGTTGAAGCCCGCCGCCGGGGCGACGAAGGCCGCGAAGTCGTTGTTATGCTCCACACGCACGGTGCCCAAGGCGAAACCGAGCATGTCCTCACCCAGTTGCCAGGTCCCGCCGCCACCGCCGTTGACATGGCTGACCAGGGTTTCGTCATCATGCTTGCCCGGTACGCGCTCCAGGCCGCCGGTGACTTGCCATGACAGCGGCTGCAACAACTCATTGCGAGGCGTCAGCGAGCGGATGGTCGCCAGGTCCAGTTGCTGTAACTGCCAGTCATTGCCTTCGTATTGGCGCAGCTTTATCTGCAGAATTTCGATCTGCGCGCCGAGGGGGAAGCTTTCCATGTTGTCATTGAGGTCGTGATAGGCCATGCGCAGGCCATAATCGCCGAAGGCGCGATCGCCCCGGGTGCCGATGCCAGCCTGCCAGGTGCGCGATTCGTGACCGTCCTCGGGCAAGCCGGGTTGTGAAATTTCCAGCTCCGGGGGCGGATTTTGATTGATTGCGCGCAGCAATTCGAAACTGCGTTGGGCCCGTTGCGGGTCACGCTCCTGACCGTTGGCGCGATAACGCTCCAGACGATAAGCCCCATCGATGATCAACGCCTGACGGTCGCGAGGTAGAGCCTTGAACGCCGGGGTCTGCAATTGCTTCTGATCGGCGCTGACTTTCAGCACCCACTCCTGCTCTTCGGAGGTTAATGGCTCGGCACGGCTGAGCAGTTCACGCTCACGGGACGGGCGATACTCGATCGACTCCACCAACCCGGCTTCTTTCACCGCTTTGACCGTGTCGGTAGGGATAGCGGTCAACGGGAATTGCTCGGTCAGCTGCAGGTTCGGCCGCGCCACTTGCAGCAGTTCAAGCAGGCGGTAGGAGCAGTTTTCGTCGAAGAAGAAGTAGTCGAACTGGATCTGCTTGAGTTCCCAGACGTGTTCGACCATGCGTTCAGTTTCCTGCTGGGTCAGGTTCAGGCGGTATTCCCACAGGTCGCGGTTCTCGAGGCTGCGGTATTCCGAGAGTTTTTCCTGATACGGCACCAGTGCGAACAACCCTGGATAGCCGCCCATCAAGCCTTTCCAGGCGTACAGAATGCTGTTGTCCGAACCTTCGATGTAGGCGCCGAAGTTGATCGCGTAACTGAGCAGCGACGTCTTGTCGCTCTGCACATTGGCCTGATCGATACGCAGCAAGGTGTGGCCAAACATCGACGATGGGCTGTTCAGGTAAGCCGCCGGGAAAATCATCACCGCGCTGTGGGGCGAAACATCCTTGAACCATTGCTTGAACTCGGCACAGTCCGGTGTCGGCAGATCGCTCAGCTCAAGTTGCGCCTTGAGCCAGCGGGTGCGGGCTGGATAGACGCATTGGGCATGCTGCTCGCCGGCACTGGCCGGGGCATACAGTGCCTGCACGGTCGCCGCCAGTTCGCGGTCGGGGTGTTCGTTGCCATCGGGGGCGAGAAAGAATTTCTTGTCGCTGACATAGCTGCGCCAGCCACCGAGCTTGGCGGTTTCGTAATGCCCCAGGGAAATCCAGAAGGGGTCGTTGGCCAGTTGCTGCAAACGTTGATTGTCGATATGTGGCGCGGCGGACAGCGGGGCGCAGACACAGAGCGCCAGCCAGGCAAGGCGTTTGAACATAGTGAGCAACTTAAGCCGAAAGAAACAAAGACCCAAAGGGGCAGGCCAAAAGGGCCAGGTTCAAAAAATAAAACCCGCTCCCCAAAGAGAGCGGGCCGGTCGAGCTTAAGCTTGAGTAGCGTACTTGGCCAGACGAGGGTCGCTTTTCAGCACGGCCAGGGTGTTGGTATGCACGTCATCAGCGGTCACGTCAGCTTTGCTGAAGATCTGCTGGAAGTGCTGATGAGTCACAGCGGCGAAGTGCGCACGGTCTTCCGGCGCCACGCCCAGTACCACGGCGTAAGTGGTCAGCGCTTCGCCCTGACCTTTCGCCATGTCTTCGGACAGCTCATTCATCATGCCATTCATGGCGATCCAGGATTTGCCGCCATAGGTCAGCGACGCATTGGTCGAGCAACCGTTGGTGCCGGAGGTCATACCGAATGTTGCGTTACCGGAAGTGCCGTTGGTGGTGGATGCCAGGAAGTGTGCCGGGGTGCCACGCTGACCTTCGAACAGCATGTTGCCCCAACCGCAGTCCGGACCGCCTGGCGCCTGTGCCATGGCGTTGATGGATACAGCGGTGAAGAGAGTACCGAGAAGAATCCGTTTCATAGCTATGTTCTCTTTGTGTGCATACCAATGGACAGGGTGCTGGCCCCTAATGGTGCCAGTGGGCCGGTTATTCGTTCCAGCCGCGCAGTTTGGAGTTTAGGCACGTTCCGGGGGTTCCGTTACTTTTTGCGAAACATTCGTTGAAAAACCCTGATTTTGAGCGGCTCGGCCCCAGGCGGAGGGTTTGTCTGAGCTTTGGCTTGAGGCGCGCCTTGCCAGTGAGGTACGGGCAGCGCCAGAATGCCGCTATCTGCCCCGCCTGATGTAAGGAAGCCCGATGCCTGATCCTGTTGCTGCCAGCTTGCGTCTAGCGCCTGAAGCGCTGACCCGTCCGTTTTCCGCTGAACAGTTCAGCTTCTCTACCACCAATGATCTGGAGCCCTTCCGCGGTGTGCTTGGCCAGGAACGCGCGGTCGAAGCCTTGCAGTTCGGTGTGGCCATGCCACGCCCCGGTTACAACGTATTTGTCATGGGTGAGCCCGGCACTGGCCGGTTTTCGTTCGTCAAACGCTACCTCAAGGCCGAGGGCAAACGCCTGCAAACCCCGGCGGACTGGGTCTACGTCAATAATTTCGATGAACCGCGCGAGCCTCGTGCGTTAGAGTTGCCGTCGGGCACCGCCGGTGCTTTCATCGGTGACATCAATGGTTTGATCGACAACCTGCTGGCAACCTTTCCGGCCGTGTTCGAGCACCCGTCCTATCAGCAGAAGAAAAGCGCCATCGACCGCGCTTTCAACCAGCGTTATGACCGTGCACTGGATGTGATCGAGCGTCTGGCGCTGGAGAAAGAGGTCGCGCTCTACCGCGACAGCAGCAACATCGCTTTCACGCCGATGAGCGAAGGCAAGGCACTGGATGAGGCTGAGTTCGCCCAGTTGCCGGAAGCCGAGCGCGAACGCTTTCATGACGACATTTCCGGGCTGGAAGAGCGGCTGAACGAAGAACTCGCCAGCCTGCCGCAATGGAAGCGCGAGTCGAGCAATCAACTGCGTCAGCTCAACGAAGAAACCATCACCCTGGCCTTGCAGCCATTGCTCGCTCCGCTGTCGGAAAAGTACGCGGAAAACGCAGGCGTTTGCGGTTACCTGCAAGCGATGCAGGTGTACCTGCTCAAGACGGTGGTCGAGCAACTGGTGGACGACGGCAAGACCGACGCCATCGCCCGTAAAATGCTCGAAGAGCAATACGCCCCGAGTCTGGTGGTCGGTCATCCGGCCAACGGCGGCGCGCCCGTGGTGTTCGAGCCGCACCCGACCTACGACAACCTGTTCGGCCGCATCGAATACAGCACCGATCAGGGCGCGCTCTACACCACCTATCGACAGCTGCGACCGGGTGCGTTGCACCGGGCCAACGGCGGTTTCCTGATCCTCGAAGCGGAAAAAATGCTCAGTGAGCCGTTCGTGTGGGATGCGCTCAAGCGCGCCTTGCAATCGCGCAAGCTGAAAATGGAATCGCCGCTGGGTGAGTTGGGCCGTCTGGCCACTGTGACGCTGACACCGCAACACATTCCGTTGCAGGTCAAAGTCGTCATCATCGGTGCCCGGCAGCTCTACTACACGTTGCAAGACCTCGATCCAGACTTCCAGGAGATGTTCCGTGTCCTGGTGGATTTCGACGAAGACATCCCGATGGTCGACGAGAGCCTGGAGCAGTTCGCCCAGTTGCTCAAAACCCGTACATCCGAGGAAGGCATGGCGCCGCTGACCGCCGATGCGGTGGCGCGTCTGGCAACTTACAGCGCGCGTCTGGCTGAACATCAGGGACGTTTGTCGGCGCGGATCGGCGATCTGTTCCAACTGGTCAGCGAGGCGGATTTCATTCGCGATCTGGCGGGTGACGAGATGACCGACGCCGGGCACATCGAGCGTGCGCTCAAAGCCAAGGCGACCCGTACCGGGCGCGTTTCGGCGCGGATTCTCGATGACATGCTGGCCGGAATCATTCTGATCGACACCGATGGCGCAGCTGTCGGCAAGTGCAACGGGCTGACAGTATTGGAAGTCGGCGATTCGGCTTTCGGCGTGCCGGCGCGGATTTCCGCTACGGTTTATCCGGGCGGCAGCGGCATCGTCGACATCGAGCGCGAGGTCAACCTCGGCCAGCCGATCCACTCCAAAGGCGTGATGATCCTCACCGGGTATCTGGGCAGCCGTTATGCACAGGAATTCCCGTTGGCGATTTCCGCGAGCATCGCCCTGGAGCAGTCCTACGGTTATGTCGACGGTGACAGCGCGTCTCTGGGTGAGGCGTGCACGCTGATCTCGGCCTTGTCGAAAACCCCGCTCAAGCAGTGCTTTGCGATTACCGGTTCGATCAATCAGTTCGGTGAAGTGCAGGCGGTAGGTGGGGTCAACGAGAAGATCGAAGGTTTCTTCCGACTCTGCGAAGCCCGTGGTCTGACGGGGGAGCAAGGGGCGATCATTCCTCAGGCCAACGTCGCCACGCTAATGCTCGACGAGAAGGTACTGGCGGCGGTGCGGGCGGGGCAGTTCCATGTCTACGCAGTGCGCCAGGCCGACGAGGCCCTGAGCCTGTTGGTCGGCGAGCCGGCCGGTGCGCCGAATGAGAATGGCGAATTCCCTGAAGGCAGCATCAATGCGCGGGTAGTGGAACGCTTGCGGGTGATCGCGGAAATGATCAGCGAGGAAGACCTCAAGGAAGCCGAAAAGGAGTTGGCGCAGGAAGCAATGCTGGAAATCAAACCGGCCTGACGCCCCCCTCATGTGGGAGCGGGCTTGCTCGCGAAGACTGACTAACATTCAACATCAATGTCGACTGTTATGCCGCCTTCGCGAGCAAGCCCGCTCCCACAGGGTTTTGTGTTCAATGCAAAATAAAAAAGCGCCGTCAAAATGGCGTCAATATTCACACAGTGACCACTCGGCACCTTCTGGTCTTGGTTCGCGTGCGAACCAGACTTTTCTTCTATTATCTGCTCAAGGATATCGACAGTAATCACTGGATCGAGACAGCCTTCCCGTGGAGGCTGAAGACCGGATCTACCGAGGGTCGCCGCCATGTCGCGCAACCTCTGCCTCACCCGTCAATGCCTGGGTCTTGTGACCCGTATCGAATGTGCTATCCGCCCGCTGGCGGGAGATACGGGCATGTGGACCTTACTCTTCGCCGCCGGAATGGCCGGCGAGCAGCCTTCTGCCATCAAAGCCCAAGGCCCGTTCCGTGGGCCTGTCGTGGCTGAATCGATCCTCGACACTATTGTTGAAAGTCTGACCTTGCATGGCTACGAGCTGGCCGACGACCCGCAAATCTGGTGTCTGCATCTGCAAGCCCAATTGCGAGAGATCAATGGCGGTCGTTATCGCAACCTTAGCGGTCCCGAGTTTCGTCCCGAGCACTGAACAGACTATTGATCAAGGTTGCCTGACTCAGCCTTGTCGAGTTTGACCTCAAACCCATATTGCACAGTGGTGAGGTTGGTTCGCTGATAAGTTTCCAGACGTGTGGGCTGGCCATAGAGGTAATGCACTGCAAATAACGCCGGGCCTTGCGCGCTGGCGTCGTGACTGACCGAAAGAATCTCTTTCAAATAGTTGCCACTGTCGTCCTTGGCGAAAAAACGCCAGTCCTGGGCTGGAAACAGCTTCAAATCCACCACCAACGCATTCCCTTTGAGCTCAAGGCCTTTGGGCAATTGGCGGGCGTCGTACGATTGCTGGTCGACAGTCGCCAGGAACTGCGGCATAGAGCCCACGGCGTAGGCCGGTGTTTCCGGAAACAGGTTCAGATCATAGGTGATGGCGCCGCGTATCGGATCGACCTGATACGCCTCCGGCGGCAGCTCTATCGGCCCGTCGCGCTGACCATTGCGATCTTGGGTGAAGAACGTCACCGGGCTTTCGCCGGGATTGAAAGAGGTGCCGAGCAGTTCGTCATTGAAGCTTCTGGGGTGATCGAATTCGATGCGCGCGGCACTCGGGTCATCCACCGACTGACTGATGCTGATGCTTTTTTTCAGTTGTTCCTCGCCCAGCGTTGCGCCTTTGAGCCAGGTCGCGGCCTGGTCGTCATACACCACCACCGGCAAGGTCAGTGGCTGGATGGTTTTTTCCGTGGTGTGCGGGTCGAAGCGGCGTATCGGCAGGTTCAGGTCCTTGTGGGTCACCGTGACCGCCGAGAAGTCCAGCAGGCTGACTTCGACGGTGTCGATCGGCCCGTTGAAGTAGACCTTGGTGTAATGCCGGGTTTGTTGCTTTTCGAACGCGCGCTGCTCGTCATCAAGCTGTTTTTCGAACGCTTCGCTCCAGGCCTTCTGCTGTTGCATCTGTGTCAGTTGTTTTTGATAAAACGCAATTTGCGCGGCGGTTTCGTTGATCGCCCCTGAGCGAGAGATGAATTGCCCGGTGGCGTCCCTGGCCTGAACGATCAATGGGTTGAGTGATATGTCACGTATCTCGGGGGCCAGCGGTGCGCTGTTATTGAATTCGATTTCGGCGTAGTTATTGTCCAATTTCAATAAGGTGACACTGAGATTGTCGTTAGTGCGAGTCTGGCCGACGTCCTTTTTCGTCAGGTCGAAGCTGTAGAGCCTGCGTGGGGCGATGACTTCCACCTTGCCTTGCAGGCTCACCGGTTGTGGCTGGCTCTTCTTATCCACATCCAGGCCTTCGATGAAGGGGTAGGTCACCGTCAAATCATCGGGGTTGGTCAGGTTGGAGCTCGACGGGCTCAGCTGAATGCCGGGATCGGTTTCCGACCATTCCGGCTGGAACGGGATGACGCGCTTGTTACTCAGGGTCACCGATTGCCATTCCAGGCCATGAGGAAAAAGGAACGCGCCAGGAATGTTGAAGTTGAAGGGGAATACCGGCTGCAGGTCGGTCAGGTAATCCGAGCTGGACTCCTTGTGCAGCACGAACAGGCCGTTGATGTAGGTGTCGACCAGCGCCTGGGGCGTGGGGTAGTGCTTGAGCACGGCGAGAGCGTCTTCGCCGTATTCGGTGACTACTGGTTTGGTGTCGAGCTTCAGTTGCGCGCGCTCGAGTAATAACAGCGAACCGCCTAGCTCAGCCACGGCATCCTTGAGTTTTGGATCCTCGATCGTCTCCAGGGACTGTTCGAACTGTGCGATCTTTTCTTCGAGGCTGACCTGACGTTTCTCATCGCTGGGTGAACAACCACCCAGCAACAACGTGAGGCAAAGTCCGGCACTCGTTAAAGGCAATCGCACATCCATTTCCAGTTTTCCTGTCCGACGTCGCTGACCGTTCAATGATCTGGACACTAGCAGAAAAACTTTGTCACACACACGCAGGTTGCGGATTTTCCGGCGGTTTCTGGGTGTAACAGGTGGCTGTTATACTCGCCGCCATTTCCAGCCCCTTGTGTGAGATTCAATGGAACGCTTTATCGAAAATGCAATGTACGCCTCCCGCTGGTTACTGGCGCCGATCTATTTCGGTTTGTCCCTGGGCTTGCTGGCGTTGGCACTGAAATTCTTCCAGGAAGTCTTCCACGTCATTCCTAACGTGTTCTCGATGGCCGAGTCGGATCTGATTCTGGTCCTGCTGTCGCTGATCGACATGGCGCTGGTGGGCGGCTTGTTGGTGATGGTGATGATCTCCGGTTACGAGAACTTCGTTTCTCAGCTGGATATCGACGACAGCAAGGAAAAGCTCAACTGGCTGGGCACCATGGATTCGTCTTCGTTGAAGATGAAGGTCGCGGCGTCCATCGTGGCGATTTCGTCCATCCACTTGCTACGGATCTTCATGGACGCCAAGAACGTCGATCCCGAGCATTTGAAGTGGTACGTGGTCATCCACATGACCTTCGTGGTGTCGGCGTTTGCCATGGGTTATCTGGACAAGCTGACCAAGCACTGATCGACTGATCCTTGTGGGCGCGTGGCTTGCCCGCGATGGCATCACTGCGGTTTATTGTCAGACCGAGGTGATGTCATCGCGGGCAAGCCACGCTCCCACAGAATTGCCAAAACAGACGGGCGGTGTTGTTTGTAGCTTGTACTTTGGCCCGTCGAGGCCTATCCATGTAGAGATCCTGGCTCGCCACTGCGTGAGGTGCGTTCATGAACCTGCAAGAGTTGAATGCGTATGCCATCGCCGGAAAGGTCGATGAGCTGAACCTGATCTCGGTAGATGGCGTGATCTACGTGCTGGAGGCTCGTATGCATGGTTCGGCGTATCCATTGCGCGATACCCACGGCGAAATAATGCATCTGCGCTCGGTCGAGCATGCGCGTGACATGCTTCATGCCTTTCCCAAGTTGTCGTTCAACGTTATGCATGCGTCGGTCCATGACGAAATGTGCGGTGCCAGCACCGAGGAAAGCCTGAAAGTACCGATCACCTTCCGTTCTGTGTGACAGCGCTGGCGCCGCTCATCAACGACGGCATCTGTGCTAGTCTGCTCG
The DNA here is from genome assembly GCF_019145235.1 of Pseudomonas farris. Classification (GTDB taxonomy): domain Bacteria; phylum Pseudomonadota; class Gammaproteobacteria; order Pseudomonadales; family Pseudomonadaceae; genus Aquipseudomonas; species Aquipseudomonas farris. The sequence continues at coordinate 8,859 of NZ_JAHSTV010000017.1, forward strand.
CCCTTTTGATTCCGGGCGCGTTCCGGGACGCGCTGTGCACGCACGGCAAGTTCCAGGGCCGTCCGCACAGCGGAGCAGTGTCATGTCCGAAGTAAATCTGTCCACCGACGAAACCCGCGTCAGCTACGGCATTGGCCGTCAGTTGGGCGACCAGCTGCGTGACAACCCGCCACCGGGCGTTAGCCTGGACGCGATCCTGGCTGGTCTGACCGACGCGTTCGCCGGCAAGCCAAGCCGTGTGGGTCAGGAAGAAATGTCTGCCAGCTTCAAGGTGATCCGCGAAATCATGCAAGCCGAAGCTGCAGCCAAGGCTGAAGCCGCTGCGGGCGAAGGTCTGGCTTTCCTGGCTGAAAACGCCAAGCGCGAAGGCATCACCACGCTGGCTTCCGGCCTGCAATTCGAAGTGCTGACTCAAGGTAAAGGCGCCAAGCCAACCCGTGAAGATCAAGTGCGCACTCACTACCACGGCACCCTGATCGACGGCACTGTGTTCGACAGCTCCTACGATCGCGGTCAGCCTGCAGAATTCCCGGTTGGCGGCGTCATCGCTGGCTGGACCGAAGCCCTGCAACTGATGAATGCCGGCAGCAAATGGCGTCTGTACGTGCCGAGCGAACTGGCTTACGGCGCTCAAGGCGTTGGCAGCATTCCGCCGCACAGCGTACTGGTATTCGACGTCGAACTGCTCGACGTTCTGTAATGCCCGGTCTGTCGTTATGACGGGCTAATGTGGGAGCGAGCAGGCTCGCTCCCACAGCTTTTTACGTTGTCTCATAGTTCGATCTTATGGTTCAGATCGCTGGTCGGGCGCAATGCCCGGGCATAGCAGAACAGAAACAGATTGCGCACCAGCTCCTTGAGCACCACCGGCTCGCTGGAACTCAGGCCGTTGACGTCCAGATCACCCTGATCCTGTAGCTCGTTCAAGGCTTCTTCTTCAAGCACCGCACAGACTTCCCCGGTTTCCCGATGCAGGATCCTGAGGTAGGGGTGTGGGCGGTCCAGCCAGGCATCGATCAAATAAGTCATGGGTCTCATCTCCATTGATGGGTTTCAATGAGAATAATTCTTATTCATCAAATAGCAAGGGTCTATTGGCGGTTTGTGTTTTTTTCTGCAGGGAAATTGCTGAGCATCAAAACGACTGGCGTTTGGCTACTGCGCGGGAACGCTGGGTGATGCGGGGAAGGGCGAAGCACCATCCCACGCCGGGCGCGGGATGGAATACAGCAGATTCAGACTTTTCTGACGAACTCGGATTTGAGTTTCATCGGGCCGATGCCATCGATCTTGCAGTCGATGTCGTGGTCGCCATCGCACAGGCGGATGTTCTTGACCTTGGTACCGACCTTGACCACCAGCGACGTGCCTTTGACCTTGAGGTCCTTGATCACGGTGATGGTATCGCCGTCCTGCAGGACATTGCCGACCGAATCCTTTTTCACGGTGTCATCGGAGGCCACTTCGGCTTCGCCACTGGCGGACCACTCGTGGGCGCACTCCGGGCAGATCAGCTGTGCGCCGTCTTCATAGGTGTATTCGGAATTGCATTTCGGGCAGGGTGGCAACGTGCTCACTAAAGCTCCTTGGATTCAGGATGGCTAAAAAGCGCACATTATATAGGGTTTTGTTGCAGGAGGGGGCTGACAGCAAAAGATCGCAGCCTTCGGCAGCTCCTACGGGGTTTTGTATACACCTGTAGGAGCTGCCGAAGGCTGCGATCTTTTGATCTTGCCGTGAATGTCAGTGCGTACGGGCGACCGCAAACTCGCTCAATTCCACCAACGCATCGCGGTATTCGCTGGCGGGCAGGGCGTCGAGGCACTTGATCGCACGGGCCACGTAGTCGCGGGCCAGTTGCGCGGTGTAGTCCAGCGAGCCGGAAGCTTCAACGGCTTCGCGAATGCTTTCCAGGTCTTCGATGCCACCTTTCTGGATCGCCTGACGAACCAGTGCGGCCTGCTCCGGAGTGCCTTCGCGCATGGTGTAGATCAGCGGCAGAGTCGGTTTACCTTCGGCCAGATCGTCGCCGACGTTCTTGCCCAGGGTTTCGGCGTCGCCACGGTAATCCAGCAGGTCGTCGACCAATTGGAAGGCTACCCCCAGGTGATCGCCGAAGGTGCGCAGTGCTTCGCTCTGTTCCGGCGAGGCACCGGCCAGAGCGGCGGCACTGTGGGTCGAGGCTTCGAAGAGCATCGCGGTTTTGCCGCGGATGACTTCCATGTAGGTTTCTTCGGTGGTGCTGGCGTCGCGGACCTTCGACAGCTGCAACACTTCGCCTTCGGCGATGATGCGCGTGGCTTGCGAAAGGATTTTCATCACCGGCATGGAGCCCAGTTCGACCATCATTTCGAAAGAACGCGAATACAGGAAGTCGCCCACCAGCACGCTCGGTGCGTTGCCCCACATGGCGTTGGCGGTCGAGCGGCCTCGGCGCATGCCGGACATATCGACGACGTCGTCGTGCAGCAGGGTGGCGGTGTGCAGGAACTCGATGGTCGCGGCCAACAGGCGCAGGTCATCGCCTTCGCGGCCGAGTGCCTTGCCGCACAGCAGCACGAGCAACGGGCGCAGGCGTTTACCGCCAGCCGAGGTAATGTAGTCGCCGATTTTCGATACCAGCGGCACTCGGGAAGTCAGCTGTTTCTTGATGATGCCGTCGACGGCGCTAAAATCGTCCGCCACCGCGCGGTAGAAAGCTTGGGGTTGCATCAGCGACAGTTGCTCCAGAAGGGTTGCGCGGCATGCTAGGACCCACGTCCGGGCCTGTCAAGGCACGATGGACAGCCTCTTGCATCGCCCCGGCAGCTTGCGTACAATCGCGCACCCTGAACTTCCTGGGCAGCACCTGCCTTACGCAATTGCAAAAAGGCCTTCCAGCCTTATGCAGCCATGCCAGCCAATACCTCTTCTTATAAAGAGCTGGGTGAGCAGGATTATCGGAGAAATACCATGTCTTATGCAGTAATCGTTACTGGTGGCAAGCAGTACAAAGTTGCTCCAGGTGAATACCTGAAGATCGAAAAACTGGAAATCGCTACCGGCGAATCCGTTACTTTTGATCGCGTTCTGTTGGTTGCCAATGGCGACGACGTGAATATCGGCGCTCCAGTTGTTCCTGGCGCTACCGTTGTGGCTGAAGTGATCTCCCAAGGTCGTCACGATAAAGTCCGCATCATCAAGTTCCGTCGCCGTAAGCACCACATGAAGCGTATGGGCCACCGCCAGTGGTACACCGAGATCAAAATCACCGGTATTCAGGCTTAATTTCAGCCTAATTCCTCACTAGGAGAATTGAACTCATGGCACACAAAAAAGCTGGTGGTAGTACCCGTAACGGTCGCGACTCAGAAGCCAAACGCCTTGGCGTGAAGATGTATGGCGGCCAGGTTATCATTCCGGGCAACATCATCGTGCGTCAGCGCGGCACCCAATTCCACGCTGGCTACGGCGTTGGCATGGGCAAAGATCACACTCTGTTCGCTAAAATCGACGGCGTGATCAAGTTCGAAGTAAAAGGCGCCTTCGGTCGTCGTTACGTAAGCATTGTCCCGAAGACTGACGTCGTCGCGGCATAATTACGTAGTTGCTGGAAAAGCCCTGTCTTGCGACGGGGCTTTTTCGTTTGTGGGGTGAGTCTCTTGCAAAGCTGTTTGTGATGGGCTCCAGCGCTGTATTGGCGGTCGTTGATTGAGGTCGCTGCGCTCATTTTTGCAAGAGTCTTATGTCTAGGTTTTTTCGGCTCGTCCGTATGGCGAGAGGCGTTTTGTTATGAAGTTTGTTGATGAAGTATCGATTCGAGTAAAGGCCGGGGACGGCGGCAACGGTTGCATGAGCTTCCGTCGCGAAAAATTCATTGAAAACGGCGGCCCGAACGGCGGTGATGGTGGTGATGGTGGCTCGGTCTACATGGTCGCCGACGAAAACCTTAACACCCTGGTGGACTACCGTTACACCCGGCACTTCGATGCCGAGCGCGGTTCCAACGGTGGCAGCACTGACTGCACCGGCAAGAAAGGTGAGGAGCTGGTGCTGCGCGTTCCGGTCGGTACTACCGTCATCGATTCCGCGACTCAGGAAGTGATCGGCGACCTGACCAAGGCCGGCCAGCGTCTGCTGGTGGCTCATGGCGGCTGGCACGGTCTGGGTAACACTCGTTTCAAATCCAGCACCAACCGGGCGCCGCGCCAGACCACGCCGGGCAAGCCGGGTGAGCAGCGCGACCTGAAGCTGGAAATGAAGGTGTTGGCGGACGTCGGTCTGCTTGGTTTGCCGAACGCCGGCAAAAGTACCTTTATTCGCTCGGTATCGGCCGCCAAGCCGAAAGTCGCCGATTATCCGTTCACTACCTTGGTGCCGAACCTGGGTGTGGTCAGCGTCGATCGCTGGAAGAGCTTCGTGGTGGCGGACATTCCGGGCCTGATCGAAGGTGCTTCCGAGGGCGCGGGCCTGGGGATTCGTTTCCTCAAGCACTTGTCGCGTACCCGTCTGCTGCTGCACCTTGTCGACATGGCGCCGCTGGATGACACCAGTGCTCCGGATGCTGCTGAAGTGATCGTCAGCGAGCTGACCAAGTTCAGCCCGTCCCTGGCTGAGCGTGATCGCTGGCTGGTGCTGAACAAGTGCGACCAGATCCTTGAAGAAGAGCACGACGCTCGCGTCAAGGAAATCGTTGATCGTCTGGAGTGGACCGGTCCGGTCTACGTGATCTCCGCGATCGCCAAGCAAGGCACTGAGCGTCTTTGTCATGACATCATGCGTTACCTGGAAGATCGTGCCGATCGTCTGGCTAACGATCCGGCCTACAAGGAAGAGTTGGCCGAACTCGATCAGCGCATCGAAGATGAGGCGCGCGCTCAGTTGCAGGCGCTGGATGATCAGCGTGCCCTGCGTCGCAGTGGCGTGAAGTCGGTCCATGACATCGGTGACGATGATTGGGACGAAGAAGATGTGGATGACGAAGACGGTCCGGAAATCATTTACGTGCGTGACTGATTCGTTGCGATAAACTTAAACGCCGCTCACTGGAGCGGCGTTTTAGTATCTGGAAATCGGTAGTCACGAATAACGTTACGGGCAGCGCTGGGTCGTGCTGTCCTCAAGCTAAGGTTGAAGATGATGCGGAGCAAGGTGACAGGTGCGCAGCGTTGGGTCGTGAAGATCGGCAGCGCTTTGCTGACGGCGGACGGCAAGGGCCTGGATCGCGCGGCAATGGGTGTCTGGGTTGAGCAGATGGTTGCCCTGCACGAGGCGGGTGTTGAGCTGGTGCTGGTGTCCTCCGGGGCAGTGGCGGCGGGTATGAGCCGTCTGGGTTGGACTGTACGACCCAGTGCAATGCACGAGTTGCAGGCCGCTGCCGCCATCGGTCAGATGGGGTTGGTGCAGGCCTGGGAGTCGAGCTTTGCCGAGCATGGTCGGCACACCGCGCAGATTCTCCTGACGCACGACGATTTGTCCGACCGCAAGCGCTACCTGAACGCTCGCAGTACGCTGCGCGCGCTGGTCGAGCTCAAGGTGATCCCGGTGATCAACGAGAACGACACCGTGGTCACTGATGAAATCCGTTTCGGCGACAACGACACGTTGGCGGCGCTGGTGGCGAACCTGGTCGAAGCCGATTTGCTGGTGATCCTCACCGATCGCGATGGCATGTTCGATGCCGATCCGCGCAACAATCCCGACGCCAAGCTGATTTACGAGGCGCGTGCCGATGACCCGGCGCTGGATGCGGTGGCTGGCAGCACGGGCGGTGCGCTGGGTCGTGGCGGTATGCAGACCAAGTTGCGCGCTGCGCGTCTGGCGGCGCGTTCCGGTGCGCACACCATCATTGTCGGTGGGCGCATCGAGCGAGTGCTGGATCGTCTCAAGGCGGGCGAGCGCATCGGTACCTTGTTGTCACCTGAGCGCGGCATGCTGGCGGCGCGCAAGCAGTGGCTGGCCGGGCATCTGCAAACCCGTGGCACGCTGGTGCTGGATGCAGGTGCGGTGACGGCATTGTCCCAGGGCAACAAAAGTTTGCTGCCGGTGGGCGTCAAACTTGTCCAGGGCAGTTTCCGTCGTGGCGAAATGGTGGTCTGCGTGGCGCCGGACGGTCGTGAAATCGCCCGTGGCCTGGCCAATTACAGTGCTCTGGAAGCACAAAAAATCATCGGTCAGTCGTCTGAGGCGATTGTCGGTCTGTTGGGTTACATGGCTGAACCGGAACTGGTTCACCGCGATAACCTGATTCTGGTCTGAAGGAATACCTGAATGCGTGTGGCAAAAGGATTATTGGGCTTGTTGTTGGCGATGCCGCTGCTGGCCTCGGCCGATGAAATTGGCCAAGTGTCGACGGTGTTCAAATTTGTTGGCCCGAACGACCGTATCGTTGTCGAGGCGTTTGATGATCCGAAAGTGGATGGCGTGACTTGCTACCTGTCGCGCGCCAAGACCGGCGGCGTAAAGGGTGGGTTGGGTCTGGCCGAGGATCGCGCAGAAGCATCTATTGCGTGTCGTCAGGTCGGGCCGATCAACTTCAAAGGTGAGCTCAAGGATGGCGAGGAGGTGTTCAAGGAGCGCACGTCCTTGGTGTTCAAGACCATGCAGGTGGTGCGATTCCTCGACAAGAAGCGTAATACGCTGGTGTACCTGGTTTATAGCGATCGTTTGATCGAGGGCAGTCCGCAGAATGCGGTGACGGCGATTCCGATTCTGCCGTGGGCGCACGCTCAATAAGCTAGCGAAGATCCAAATGTGGGAGCGGGCTTGCTCGCGAAGACTGACTGGCATTCAGCGCCTGTGCTGACTGTTGCGACGCCTTCGCGAGCAAGCCCGCTCCCACATTTTTTTGTGTGGCGTTTGCCAAATCGCAGGCAATAAAAAACCGACCCTGAGGTCGGTTTTTTTAATGAGCGTGTCGCTTAGGCAGCAGCGGCAACGTTCAGGGCCTTTACGTGGCCATTCAGGCGGCTCTTATGACGAGCAGCTTTGTTCTTGTGGATGATGCCTTTATCGGCCATACGGTCGATAACTGGCACAGCCAGAACGTAAGCAGCTTGAGCTTTTTCAGCGTCTTTTGCGTCAATGGCTTTAACTACATTCTTGATGTAGGTACGAACCATGGAACGCAGGCTGGCGTTGTGGCTGCGACGCTTCTCAGCCTGTTTTGCACGTTTTTTGGCGGAAGGTGTGTTGGCCACCGTCGAGCTCCTCGAAAGACTTTTTAGGAAATAGCAAACAAAATAGGCCGCGAATCATGCCGATGAGTTGATGTCTTGTCAAGGGCGGTTGAGACGATCCGCTAAGTGGCAGGTATAGAACGTCGGGATATTTCTTTCCGGCGTGCGACCTGTAAACTCGCGAGCTTTGGCTCTGTGCTGTTGCGGCGCGGAGTATCGCATAAGTGGGCGCGTTGTTCGCCTGCTGTTTATCGACAGGCAAAAACTCTTTCAATGAATCTGCTCAAATCGTTGGCCGCTGTCAGCTCTATCACGATGCTCTCCCGGGTTTTGGGGTTTGTTCGCGACACCCTTATCGCTCGCGCATTTGGTGCGGGAATGGCGACCGACGCCTTCTTTATCGCCTTCAAACTGCCCAATCTGCTGAGGCGGATCTTCGCCGAGGGAGCATTTTCGCAAGCTTTCGTGCCGATTCTCGCCGAATACAAAAGCCAGCAGGGCGAGGAGGCGACGCGAACCTTCATTGCTTATGTCTCGGGCCTGCTGACGCTGGTTCTGGCGCTGGTCACTGCGCTGGGCATGCTCGCCGCGCCATGGGTGATCTGGGCAACGGCACCGGGTTTCGTCACTACCCCGGAAAAATTCGAGCTGACCACCGATCTGCTGCGGGTCACTTTTCCTTATATATTGCTGATCTCCCTGTCTTCATTGGCCGGAGCGATCCTCAATACCTGGAACCGCTTCTCGGTGCCAGCCTTCGTGCCGACCCTGCTCAATGTCAGCATGATCATCTTTGCCGTGTTCCTGACGCCGTATTTCGATCCGCCGGTAATGGCGCTGGGCTGGGCCGTTCTGGTGGGCGGTCTGGCGCAATTGCTGTTTCAGCTGCCGCACCTGAAGAAAATCGGCATGCTGGTGCTGCCGCGCCTGAATCTGCGCGATAGCGGCGTCTGGCGGGTCATGAAACAGATGCTGCCAGCGATCATCGGCGTTTCGGTGAGTCAGATTTCGCTGATCATCAACACCATATTTGCTTCGTTTCTGGTGGCGGGTTCCGTTTCCTGGATGTATTACGCCGATCGCCTGATGGAATTGCCGTCCGGTGTGCTGGGTGTAGCGCTGGGCACGATTCTGCTGCCGACGCTAGCCAGGACCTATGCCAGCCAGGATCGCCACGAATACTCGCGGATCCTCGATTGGGGGCTGCGTCTGTGCTTCATGCTGGTGTTGCCGTGCGCCCTGGCGCTGGGGATTCTGTCTGAGCCGCTGACGGTTTCGCTGTTCCAGTACGGTCAGTTCAGCGCTTTCGATGCGGCCATGACCCAGCGCGCGTTGATTGCTTATTCCGTCGGCTTGCTGGGGATTATCGTGATCAAAGTGCTGGCGCCGGGCTTTTATGCGCAACAAAACATCCGCACCCCGGTAAAAATCGCGATTTTCACCCTCATCGTCACTCAGCTGTTCAACCTGGTGCTGATCGGTCCGTTGGCTCACGCTGGTCTGGCCTTGGCCATCAGTGCGGGTGCCTGCATCAATGCCGGGCTGTTGTTTTATCAGCTGCGCAAGCAGCAGATGTATCAACCGCAACCGGGCTGGGCGAAGTTCGGGCTCAAACTGCTGGTGGCGGTGGCGGTAATGTCCGCGGTATTGCTGGGCGCAATGCACTTTATGCCCGCCTGGGGGGAAGGGCATATGCTGGAGCGTTTGCTGCGTCTGGGCGCATTGGTGATCGCCGGCGTGGTGGTCTATTTCGGCATGTTGCTGTTGATGGGCTTCCGTTTGCGCGACTTCAATCGCAAGGCCTTGAACTGAGGCTTATGTCTCGATAAACACGGGCGGGCCGGCGGTTTTGTCGGCTCGATCACTTTGGGTTACGGTGTTGCCTGTCGTCGGCCGCCGGGTGTGGTTATAATCGACCACTTTATGAGCAAGAAGCGCGTTATGCAGCTGGTTCGAGGCCTCCACAACCTGCGCCCCCAGCATCGGGGCTGTGTCGCCACTATTGGCAACTTTGACGGTGTTCACCGTGGTCACCAGGCTATCCTGGTCCGGCTGCGTGAACGTGCGCTCGAGTTGGGCGTGCCCAGCTGCGTGGTGATTTTCGAGCCGCAGCCGCGAGAATTCTTCGCCCCGGACACCGCCCCGGCCCGTCTGGCCCGCCTGCGGGACAAACTGCAGTTGCTGGCCGAAGAAGGCGTCGATCGGGTGCTGTGCCTGGCTTTCAATCAGCGCCTGAGCAAGCTCAGCGCGAGCGAATTCGTCGATACCATTCTGGTGGACGGCCTCGGCGTGCAGCATCTGGAAGTCGGTGACGATTTCCGTTTTGGCTGTGATCGGCTAGGGGATTTCGATTTTCTGCAACAGGCCGGCGTCCTTCAGGGGTTTACCGTCGAAGCGGCGCAGACCGTCGAGCTGGACGGCATTCGTGTCAGTAGCACTCAGGTGCGTAATGCGCTGGCCGCTGCCGATTTCGCCTTGGCCGAGCGGCTGCTCGGGCGTCCGTACCGGATTGCCGGGCGAGTCCTGCACGGCCAGAAGCTGGCGCGCCAGCTCGGTACGCCGACCGCCAACATACAACTCAAGCGTCGTCGTGTGCCGCTGAGCGGGGTTTACCTGGTCAACGTCGACATCGACGGCAAGACCTGGCCAGGCGTCGCCAATATCGGCGTGCGGCCAACGGTCGAAGGGGATGGCAAAGCCCACCTCGAAGTACACCTTTTAGATTTTGCCGGCGATCTGTATGACCGGCGTTTGACGGTGGTCTTCCACCACAAGCTGCGTGAAGAGCAGCGTTTCGCCTCTCTGGAGGCGCTTAAGACGGCGATCAATGCGGATGTCGCCGCCGCCCGTGCCCTGTCGCACCTAGCGCCAATCGCTAATGAAGAGCCTTAAATGACCGACTATAAAGCCACGCTAAACCTTCCGGACACCGCCTTCCCAATGAAGGCCGGCCTGCCTCAGCGCGAACCGCAGATTCTGCAGCGCTGGGACAGCATTGGCCTGTACGGTAAGTTGCGCGAGATTGGCAAGGATCGTCCGAAGTTCGTACTTCACGACGGTCCTCCGTACGCCAACGGCACGATTCACATCGGTCATGCGCTGAACAAGATTCTCAAGGACATGATCATCCGTTCGAAAACCCTGTCGGGTTTCGACGCGCCTTATGTGCCGGGCTGGGACTGCCACGGTCTGCCGATCGAGCACAAAGTCGAAGTGACCCACGGCAAGAACCTGGGCGCGGACAAGACCCGCGAACTGTGCCGTGCCTACGCCACCGAACAGATCGAAGGCCAGAAGTCCGAATTCATTCGTCTGGGCGTGTTGGGCGACTTCGCCAACCCGTACAAGACCATGGACTTCAAAAACGAGGCCGGTGAAATCCGCGCCCTGGCGGAAATCGTCAAGGGTGGCTTCGTGTTCAAGGGCCTGAAGCCTGTGAACTGGTGCTTTGACTGCGGTTCGGCCCTGGCTGAAGCGGAAGTCGAGTACGAGAACAAAAAATCCGCGACCATCGATGTGGCGTTCCCGATCGCTGATGAAGCCAAACTGGCTGCCGCGTTCGGTCTGCCATCGTTGGGCAAACCCGCCTCGATCGTGATCTGGACCACCACCCCGTGGACCATCCCGGCCAACCAGGCGTTGAACGTTCACCCGGAATTCAACTACGCCCTGGTCGACGTCGGCGACAAACTGCTGGTGCTGGCTGAAGAGCTGGTCGAGTCGTGCCTTGCCCGCTACAGCCTGGAAGGTTCGGTCATTGCGACCACCACCGGTAAAGAACTGGAACTGATCAACTTCCGTCACCCGTTCTACGATCGTTTGTCGCCGGTTTACCTGGCCGAATACGTCGAGCTGGGCGCGGGCACCGGTGTGGTTCACTCCTCGCCAGCCTACGGCGTAGACGACTTCGTGACCTGCAAAGCCTATGGCATGGTCAACGACGACATCCTCAATCCGGTGCAAAGCAACGGCGTGTACGCGACATCGCTGGAGTTCTTCGGCGGCCAGTTCATCTGGAAGGCCAACCCGGCCATCGTCGACAAACTGTCGGAAGTCGGCGCGCTGCTGCACACCGAAACCATTGAACACAGCTACATGCACTGCTGGCGTCACAAGACCCCGCTGATCTACCGCGCCACTGCGCAGTGGTTCATCGGCATGGACAAAGAGCCAGCGACTGGCGAAACCCTGCGCAAGCGGGCGATCAAAGCCATCGAAGAGACCAAATTCGTTCCGGCCTGGGGCCAGGCGCGTCTGCACTCGATGATCGCCAACCGTCCTGACTGGTGCATCTCCCGTCAGCGCAACTGGGGCGTGCCGATCCCGTTCTTCCTGAATAAGGAAAGCGGCGAGCTGCACCCACGCACTGTCGAATTGATGGAAATCGTCGCCCAGCGCGTCGAAGTCGAAGGCATCGAAGCCTGGTTCAAGATGGACGCCGCCGAGTTGCTCGGTGACGAAGCGCCGCAGTACGACAAGATCAGCGACACCCTGGACGTCTGGTTCGACTCGGGCACCACGCACTGGCACGTCCTGCGCGGCTCGCACTCGATGGGTCACGAGACCGGTCCACGTGCCGATCTGTACCTGGAAGGTTCGGACCAACACCGCGGCTGGTTCCACTCGTCGTTGCTGACCGGTTGCGCCATCGACGACCACGCCCCGTACCGCGAGCTGCTGACCCACGGTTTCACCGTTGACGAGTCCGGCCGCAAAATGTCCAAGTCTTTGGGCAACGTCATCGCGCCGCAGAAGGTCAATGACACTCTAGGCGCCGATATCATGCGTCTGTGGGTCGCTTCTACCGACTATTCGGGTGAAATGGCGGTTTCCGAGCAGATCCTGCAACGCAGTGCGGACGCCTACCGGCGCATCCGTAACACCGCGCGCTTCCTGCTTTCCAACCTGACCGGTTTCAACCCGGCCACCGACATCCTGCCGGCCGAAGAAATGCTGGCGCTGGACCGTTGGGCCGTGGATCGCACCCTGCTGCTGCAACGCGAGCTGCAAGAGCACTACGGCGAATACCGCTTCTGGAACGTCTACTCCAAGATCCACAACTTCTGCGTGCAGGAGCTGGGCGGTTTCTACCTCGACATCATCAAGGACCGTCAGTACACCACTGGCGCCAACAGCAAGGCCCGTCGTTCGGCGCAAACCGCGCTGTACCACATCAGCGAAGCGCTGGTGCGCTGGATCGCGCCGATCCTGGCGTTCACCGCCGACGAGCTGTGGCAGTACCTGCCGGGCGAGCGTAACGAGTCTGTGATGCTCAACACCTGGTACGAAGGCCTGACCGAATTGCCGGAAGGCTTCGAACTGGACCGCGCCTACTGGGAGCGGATCATGGCGGTGAAGGTGGCGGTCAACAAGGAAATGGAAATCCAGCGCGCGGCGAAGGCCGTCGGTGGCAACCTGCAAGCCGAAGTGACGCTGTTCGCCGAAGACGCGCTGAGCGCCGACCTGGCCAAGCTGAGCAACGAACTGCGCTTCGTACTGATCACCTCGACTGCCGCCGTTGCACCGTTTGTGCAGGCTCCGGCCGACGCAGTGGTCACCGAAGTTGGCGGCCTGAAGCTCAAAGTGGTCAAGTCGAGCCATGCCAAGTGCGCCCGTTGCTGGCACTGCCGTGAAGACGTCGGCGTGAACCCGGAACATCCGGAAATCTGCGGTCGTTGCGTAGACAACATCAGCGGCGCTGGCGAGGTTCGTCACTATGCCTAACGCCGTTGGCCGTTTCGGACGGCTGAGCTGGCTCTGGTTGAGTTTGCTGGTCCTGGTCATCGACCAGGCCAGCAAGTTCTACTTCGAAGGCTCGCTGAGCATGTACCAGCAAATCGTGGTGATCCCCGATTACTTCAGCTGGACCCTGGCCTACAACACCGGCGCGGCGTTCAGTTTCCTGGCTGACAGCTCGGGCTGGCAGCGCTGGCTGTTCGCCCTGATCGCGGTGGTGGTCAGTGCGGTGCTGGTGGTTTGGCTCAAGCGCCTGGGGCGCAACGAAACCTGGTTGGCAGTCGCCTTGGCGCTGGTGCTGGGTGGCGCGTTGGGTAACCTGTACGACCGCATTGCCTTGGGCCATGTGATCGATTTCATTCTGGTGCATTGGCAGAACCGCTGGTATTTCCCGGCGTTCAACTTTGCCGACAGTGCAATTTCTGTCGGCGCCGTGATGCTTGCACTGGATATGTTCAAAAGTAAAAAGACCGGAGAAACCGTTCATGACTGAACAGGTATTGGCTGAGCAACGCATTGGCCAGAACACGGAAGTCACCTTGCACTTTGCATTGCGTCTGGAGAACGGCGACACCGTCGACAGTACCTTCGACAAAGCCCCGGCGACCTTCAAGGTTGGCGACGGCAGCCTGTTGCCAGGTTTCGAAGCAGCGCTGTTCGGCTTCAAGGCCGGCGACAAACGCACCCTGACCATCGAGCCGGAAAACGCTTTTGGTCAACCGAACCCGCAAAATGTGCAGATCATCCCGCGCTCGCAGTTCAAGGATATGGAACTGTCGCCTGGCTTGCTGGTGATCTTCAACGATGCGGCCAATACTGAGCTGCCCGGTGTGGTGAAAGAGTTCGATGACGCCCAGGTGACCATCGACTTCAACCACCCGCTGGCCGGTAAAACCTTGACCTTTGACGTCGAGATCTTCAACGTCAAAGCGTTGTAACTGACCGAATTCGGTCCAATGTGGGAGCGAGCTTGCTCGCGAAAGCGTCATCACATGTAACATCAATGTCGACTGACACACCGCTTTCGCGAGCAAGCCCGCTCCCACATTAAGATTTTCACTGTTTTCGAGCCCGGTGTTCGAACGGCAGGTGGCATTACTATTTCTTGCGCGCAAGACACGAGGCACAGCATGCAAATCAAACTCGCCAATCCCCGTGGCTTCTGCGCCGGTGTGGACCGGGCGATCGAAATCGTCAACCGCGCCCTGGAAGTCTTCGGGCCGCCGATCTACGTGCGCCACGAAGTGGTCCACAATAAATTCGTCGTCGAAGACCTGCGCGCCCGTGGGGCGATCTTCGTCGAAGAGCTGGATCAGGTGCCGGATGACGTGATCGTGATCTTCAGCGCCCATGGCGTTTCCCAGGCCGTGCGCACCGAAGCCGCTGGCCGTGGCCTGAAGGTGTTCGACGCTACCTGCCCGCTGGTGACCAAGGTACACATCGAAGTCGCGCGCTACAGCCGCGACGGCCGTGAATGCATCCTCATCGGCCACGCCGGTCACCCGGAAGTCGAAGGCACCATGGGCCAGTACGATGGCAGCAATGGTGGCGCGATCTATCTGGTCGAGGACGAGAAAGACGTCGCCGCGTTGCAAGTAAACAACCCTGAAAAACTGGCCTTCGTCACCCAGACCACCCTGTCCATGGACGACACCAGTCGTGTGATCGACGCCCTGCGTACTCGGTTCCCGGCGATCGGCGGTCCGCGCAAGGACGATATCTGCTACGCCACGCAAAACCGTCAGGACGCCGTCAAACAGCTGGCAGACGAATGCGACGTGGTGCTGGTGGTCGGCAGCCCGAACAGTTCCAACTCCAATCGCCTGCGTGAACTGGCTGAACGCATGGCCACCCCGGCCTATCTGATCGACGGCGCCGAAGACCTGCAAAAGAGCTGGTTCGACGGTGTCGAGCGGATTGGCATCACGGCCGGTGCCTCCGCTCCGGAAGTACTGGTGCGTGGTGTGATCCAGCAATTGCAGGCCTGGGGCGCCACCGGGGCCGATGAACTGGCCGGCCGCGAGGAGAACATCACGTTCTCCATGCCTAAAGAATTGCGCGTGCGTTCGTTGCTTTAACGTTTTTCGCCTTTCGACACAGCGCCTGCTCAGCCTTTTCGCTGGTCAGGCGCACTCGGCCACTTCGTGCCAGTACAACCTGGAGGTGGCTGACTGGCTCACGAGCCGCGCAAATGTGTAGTCTCCCTGCCTGAAATGTCCCCTCGGGCATCTGCGGTTCCCCTAGATTGCTGAACCGCACAAAACGTCTGACCCACCAATTACCGACAATCGGCGTCCGAGCATCGCTCGCGCGCTCCACTAGCAGTGGATTGCTGCTGTCCTCCGGCCCTTTGCCGCTGATGTCCAGAATGATCCGCCAGCCTTGGCTCCAGTCGCCGTTGATGCCATGAATGACCACGCTCTGGTTGAGGGTGATGGCCTGGGTTCTGGCGTGCCGGATCCCGCTGATCAGCGACTCGGCTGCCTGCTCCCGATGGTTCGATTCTGTGAATGCAGCGAACGCCGGGCTGACCAGTTGCAGAACAATCCCGACAATTGTCAGTCCCATGAGCAGTTCGATCAGGCTGAAACCTTGCTGATGCATGTCATTTCCTTCCCTGGAGTGCTGCGGCCCGCACGATCCCTGCGCGAGTAATGGCAAAACAACCGTACATCCGCCGGTCGAATGTTCTAGCGTGTAGAAGCAGGTATAGCCGACGGCAACGGAGGGCACCGATGGATCATCGTACAAAAGGTTTCACGCTGATCGAGCTGCTGATCACGCTCGCCGTGTTTCTGATTCTGATCAGCCTGGCTGTTCCGGCGTTTACCCGCTCGGTGCAAAGCACCAAGGCCGACACCGAGATCGGCGACCTACAACGCGCGCTAAATTACGCCCGGCTTGAGGCGATCGACCGGGGTATTACCACCCGGGTTCGCCCGACAGCAGGCGGGAGTGTCTGGACCGGCGATCTGACCGTTTATGACGGTACTGGCAACCCGGCCAATGTATTGCGGGTTGTTCCAGCGATGGGCAGTGGTGCAACTCTGACGCTAACCTCAGGAGTGACCGCTATTGATTTCAACAATCTGGGCGGTTTGTCGGCACCGTCTACGGCAGTCGTGATCAGTTATGTACTGGGGGCGCAGAGCCGGACGCTGAATGTGTGTTTGAACGGACGAATTCTATTGGGTGGAAGTTGCGGATGAGGGGTTGGAGCAAGCGTGCACAGGAGGGCATGACGCTGATCGAGGTACTGGTCGCGTTGTTGGTTCTGGCCGCGGGGTTGTTGGGCGCGGCGGCGATTCAGCTCAATGCGCTGAAGTACACCGATAGCTCACGGATGACCAGTCAGGCGAGTTTTATCGCCTACGACATGATGGACCGCATTCGCGCCAACTCCGGCGCCGATTACACCGTTACGCCACCGACCTCGGGCAACCTGAGCGTGGCCCGGGATCAGGATCTTTACGATTTCACCACCAACATCGTCAATTTCGGCGGCGCCACAGCGACCGGTAGCATCACCCGCAACCAGCGGGTGTACACCATTACCATTACCTGGGACGACTCGCGGGCCGCCAATACCGCCGACTCGCGCCGCAGTTTCGTCGTTGTCAGCCGCGCCACCGTTGATCCGGCGACGACACCATGATCAGAGCCAGCAAAGGTTTCGGCCTGATCGAGTTACTGATCGCCCTGGCGTTGAGTCTGGTCGTGGTTCTTGGCGTGGCGCAGATCTTCATTGCAGCTAAAAATACCTACGTCAGTCAGAACACTGCCGCCGGCATGCAGGAAGATGCGCGGTTCGTCCTGAGCAAAATGATTCAAGAAATCCGCATGGTCGGCATGTTCGGTTGCCTGGGCACGATCATCGACGGCAGCTCGGCAGGGAATTTCAATGCAAGTCAGATCACGCCAATCAGTTGGGACAATGCCAACCTCAAATTAACGCTTGTCACCGCCGATGTCGGCGGCAGTGGCGGGGTGCCGACCTGGACGGTCATTTCCGATTGCCGCAATATCGCGACGGCCTACACCGGTGCACGCATCCCGGCATCGGGGCAGTTGGCATTTCCGATCCGGCGATTGGTCTACAGCTTCAGCAACAACCAGCTGCTGATGGGCTCCGGTGCCGGCACTCCGACGCAGCAGGTGCTGGTGAACAACGTCAGTGCCTTCAATGTGAGCTTCGGCCTCGCCAGTTCGGCCACGGATACGGCCGCCTCCACCTACAGCAGTAACCCATCTGACCCGGCACGAATCCGCAGTGTGCGACTGACGCTGACGCTAACCGACCCGAACGGCCGGGTACACGAACAAACCTTCAACGTGGTTGCCGCCTTGCGCAACCGGTTGCCATGAGGGAGGGCCGATGAGTATTGCTCCCATGACCCCTCACGCCCAGCGCGGCATGGCGCTGTTGGTCAGCCTGGTGTTTCTTCTGGTGCTGACGTTGATCGGCCTTTCGTCGATGCAGAGCGCGACGTTGCAGGAAAAAATGGCCGGCAGCGTGATCCTGCGTAATCAGTCGTTCCAGGGCGCAGAAGCGGCATTGCGTGTCGGTGAAAGCGCGGTGCAACTGGACACCTATTCATTGCCGGTTTGCAGCGGTACCAGCCAATGTGTGCCGCCGGCCGAGGTGTCGGTCATTACCACCGCCGGGTTCAACTCCACCTCGGGGGTGACCTGGATCGCCTCCGGCAGCGGCTTTTACGGGGTGCAGAACATCGGCACCACCCTGACGGCCGTGAACGTGCCGAGCAACACGTCGGCAACGCTGTACCGGGTTACCGCCGTGGGCATCGCGGGCAATTCGCGCAGTGTGGTGGAGAGTATCTATGCGAAGTACTGAGACCCGTACAGGCTGGCGCCGTTGGTTGTTGCAATTGTTCTGCGGCGCGGCGTTGAGTCTTTATCTGGCAGCGCCGACTTACGCCTTCACGCCCTCGGATTCGCCGCTGTTGAACGCCGCCGCCGTGGCGCCCAATGTAATGCTGTTACTCGACGACTCGAAGAGTATGAACAGCATTATCTGGGCGGCAGGCTTCGACCCGACGGTCGCGCGCACCCCGGTGACTATTTGCCTCTCCAATGGTTCGTGCAAGAAAGGCCGCGAGCTTGACATGACCGATACCAATATTGCTTTGTCGAGTTTGACTCGAGGAACATGTTCGAAGGATTGGTACGGTTTTTATAACAACAGCTCTACCGGTCTGGAGTCGCTTTGCCTCAAGCTTCCCGATCCGGTGGGGAGCGAGGACACGCTATATACGGCGAATTACCTGTCCTATCTGATAAGCCTGGCGAACAATGCCGACCGGGATTTCACCGATGGCTCGATCCCCAATGATTACCGGATGAATGTAGCGCGCGATGTTTCCAAGGCGTTGGTGGCCGGCAACCGCTCGCTGCGCATCGGCCTCGCGACGTTCAACCTGGCGGTCGGCAACCATAAGAATGACGGCGGTTACATCGTCCGTTCGGTCAGTGATTTGTCGGCAGTCAGCGGCACCGTGACCCAGGCTCAGGCCGATACCAACTACAACGCATTGATCGCCGGAATCGACGAACTGAGCGCGGAGGCCAATACGCCCCTGGCGGAAGCCTATTACGAGATCACCCGCTATTTCCGTGGCATGGCGCCGTACAACAACTCGACGCCCACCACCTACACCAGTCCGATTCAGTATCGCTGCCAGAGAAATTACGGCGTGGTAATCACCGGTGGTCTGCCGACCTACGACCGAACCTTTCCGACCGACGATCCGGGTGGCAGCGCGTTACCGAACTGGGACGGTATCAGCAGTAACGATGGCGCCAACCGCTTCGGCGACAATGAGGGCGATACCCTGTTCCTGGATGACATCGCCAAGTTCGCCTTCGACATCGACATGCGCTCCACGGGGACCGATGCTACGGGCAAAAGCTGGGATGCCCTGGATTTTTCCCGGCAGAACATGAATACCTATACCGTGGGTTTCACCGCGGCAAACCAGATGCTGGCGGACGCCGCGACCTACGGACAGGGAAGGTACTACCAGGCGACTGATGGCACGGGACTGAACAGCGCACTTTCTTCGGCTTTGAGCGACATCACCTCCAAGGCAGGATCAGGTGGCAGCGGCGTTGCCAGCGGTACGACCCTGACCAGCAACTCAGCCTACTTCCAGACCACCTACGACCCCAAGGACTGGCGGGGCACTATCAAGTCCTTTGGCTTCACATCGGCGGGCGCGGTGAACACGGCGGCGGTGCTGTGGACGACCGATACCACCATCGTGCCCGGTGCTACCGCGCCGACCTACCAGTCCTGGAATACCCTGACCAACGCCGCTGTCACTCTGGCCTACAGCAACTTCTCCCCGGTCCAGCAGGATTCTCTCAACCAGGGGCTGCCCGTCGGCATCACCGGTAGCGATCTAGTGGAGTGGAGCAAGGGCACCAATAAAACCGGCTTGAAAACGCGCAGTGTATTGCTCGGCGATATCATCAATTCGCCTCTCGTGCTGGCCGCGCCCACGGACAAAACCGCGTCCGATCTGGTGGGTGACACCACCTACAGCACCTACCTCGCCACCAAAGCCGCCAACATGAACTCCAGCTTGGTGGTGAACGCCAACGACGGTTTTGTAAACGTCATCAACTCGACCAACGGTGTCAGACGCTACGGCTATATGCCCTCCAGTGTGCTGCCATCATTGCGCTACGTCGCTGACCTCACTTACATCAACGGTGTAAGCCACAAGTTTTTGGTCGACGGTCAGGTCGGTGTGTTCGATGCTCAACTCGATAGCGCCTGGAAAACCCTGGCGATTGGTGGAACAGGGGCGGGCGGCAAAACCTTCTATGCGCTGCAGCTGTTCGACGCATCGGCCGGTAACGTGACCAGGGCGTTGTGGGAAATCAGTGCACCAGCCACGGCTGATGCGGCGAACGTTTTCAATGATCTGGGTTATGCCTATGCGCGCCCCGAAGTGGCACGCTTGGCCGATGGTCGCTGGGCGGCGTTCATTTCCAACGGTTATGGCAGTCACTCCGGAGTGGCAGCGCTGTATGTGGTGGATATCCGCGACGGCTCACTGATCAAGACGATCGTGGTCGACAGTACAGACACCACCAACGGCTTGTCGTCGGTGAAGCTCAGGGTCAACTCGCAGAACGTGGTGCAGGCCGCCTATGGGGGCGACTTGAAGGGGCGGTTGTGGAAGTTCGATTTGAGTGGCACCACCACAGACACCTGGGGGGTGGCGTTTTCAGGCAAGCCGTTGTTCACCACGGCGGGAGGGGCGACCCAACCGATCACTGTGCAGCCACTGCTTGCCGATCACGCATTGGGCGGTAAGCAAGTGTTGTTCGGTACCGGCAAATTAAATGAGGCCGCCGACAAGACCAACAAGGATCTCCAAGCGTTCTACGCAGTATGGGATGCAGAAGGAGGCTCGGGTCAAATCACGGTGTCCAGCTTGCAGGCGCAGGCGGTGACCGGCGTTTTTTCGGGCAGCTCCGGGCAATTCATCACCACCAGCCAGAACGAAGTGACCTACCCGGCAAAGAAAGGCTGGTACTTGCCGTTGGTGTACAACAACGTGCTGACGGGAGAGCGAGTGATCAATCAGGCCACTCTGGTATCGGGGCGAATCGTGTTTACCACGGCCAGTATGGATACCACGGACCCCTGTGCCGGCTTCGGCAGCGGCAAACTGATCGAACTCGATGCGTTCAGCGGTAAGATGCTCAATTACGCGGTGCTCGACACCAATGCCGACGGGACGGTCGACAGCACTGACACAATTTCCAGTGGGGTGATCTTCACTGGCGGCATCCCGACCCTGAACGCGGTCGTCAACGACGCCTCCCGCAAGATTGTGAACGACTCCGGTGGCGGCATCAGCACACTGGTGGAAAAATCCGGTGGCGGCAGCG
The DNA here is from genome assembly GCF_019145235.1 of Pseudomonas farris. Taxonomy (GTDB): domain Bacteria; phylum Pseudomonadota; class Gammaproteobacteria; order Pseudomonadales; family Pseudomonadaceae; genus Aquipseudomonas; species Aquipseudomonas farris. Next base: position 29,678 of record NZ_JAHSTV010000017.1, read on the forward strand.
GCCGTCGCATCATGTGGCGACAAATACAGTAAGTGAGAGTTGAGGCATGCGCAGATCCAACCGAGGTTTTACCCTGATCGAAATCATGATCGTGATTGCGATCATCGGGATCGTCATCACTATCGGCTATCCGAGCCTCACCGAGTATGTAAAAAAGGGGCGCCGTACTGAAGTGGCCGGGCTGCTTTCCGAGCAGGCACAGATCCTTGAGCGCTTCTATTCGAAGAATAATGTCTACACCAATGCCACCGGTCTGAGCGCCGGCAATGATTTCTATACCATCACCCCGACCCTGACCGATCAGACCTTCCTGCTGACGGCAACACGCAAGGCCGGATCGAGCATGGCGAGCGACAAGTGTGGTGACTTCACGCTCACCAACACGGGCGTCAGAAGCATGGTCAATGCGACGGCCGGCCAGACCACCAAGAGTTGCTGGGGTCGCTGAGTTTATTTTTCGGGCGCCCTTTACGCCCTCTGTCTATTGAACGGTTGGATCAGAACATGAGCAGGCAACAGCAAGTGGTGATTGTCGGCGGCGGGGTGATTGGCCTGCTGACGGCGTTCAATCTCGCGTCCGAAGTGCAGAGCGTCGTGCTGCTGGACCGCTCGAATGTCGGTCAGGAGTCGTCCTGGGCCGGTGGCGGGATCGTCTCGCCCCTCTACCCGTGGCGTTACAGCCCGGCGGTCACTGCGTTGGCTCATTGGTCCCAGGATTTTTATCCACAGCTGGCGGAGCATTTGTTTGCCACCACTGGTGTCGATCCTGAAGTGCACACCACCGGATTGTACTGGCTGGACCTGGATGACGAAGCCGAAGCGCTCGCCTGGGCCACACGGGAAAACCGCCCGCTGCGGGCTGTGGATATCTCTGCGGCACACGATGCGGTGCCGGTATTGGGCGCCGGTTTTTCGCGGGCGATCTACATGGCCGATGTGGCCAATGTGCGTAATCCACGGCTGGTGAAATCCCTCAAGGCAGCCTTGCTGGCGCTGCCGAATGTGACGATTCATGAGCAGTGCGAGGTCAGCGGGTTTATCCGTGAAGGCGCTGCGGTGGTCGGGGTTCAGACTTCGATGGGGGCCATTGCGGGTGATCAGGTGGTTTTGACGGCCGGAGCCTGGAGCGGTGACTTGCTGAAAAGCCTGGGCCTGGAGTTGCCGGTCGAGCCGGTCAAAGGCCAGATGATTCTCTACAAGTGCGCGGCGGACTTCCTTCCAAGCATGGTCCTGGCCAAGGGGCGTTATGCCATTCCGCGGCGCGACGGGCACATTCTGATCGGCAGTACGCTGGAGCATGAAGGCTTCGACAAGACGCCGACCGACACCGCACTGGAAAGCCTGAAGGCCTCGGCGGTGGAGTTGATTCCGGCGCTGGCGGATGCCGAGGTGGTGGGGCATTGGGCCGGGTTGCGGCCGGGGTCACCGGAAGGGATTCCCTATATTGGCCGGGTGCCGGGTTTTGACGGGCTCTGGCTCAACTGCGGGCACTACCGTAATGGACTGGTGCTGGCGCCGGCGTCGTGTCAGTTGTTTGCGGATGTGATGCTGGGTAGGGCGCCGATTATCGATCCTGCGCCGTATGCACCAGTCGGACGAATCTGACAGAAGATCAAAAGATCGCAGCCTTCGGCAGCTCCTACATTGAATTATGTTTGACCGCGATATCGATATGGCGGCGAACACCGAATCTGTAGGAGCTGCCGAAGGCTTGCGATCTTTTAACGGTTCAATCCAACCCCAATTTCTTGAGCCTGTAACGCATCGACCGAAACGACAGATTCAACCGCTGAGCCGCTGCCGTGCGGTTCCAGCGGGTTTCTTCCAGGGCCTGGAGGATGAGTTTGCGTTCGACGTTTTCCAGATAGGCCTCCAGGTTGTCGATCTGCGTCAGGTCCGGCACGTCGCCGTCCGGGTTGCAGTTGCCTTCGGCCAGCCGCAGGTCGCTGGCTTCGATTTGTTTGTTCTCGCACAAGGTGTGCGCCCGCTCAAGCATGTTCTCCAATTCCCGCACGTTTCCTGGAAAACGATAGCTTTTCAGTGCGTCGAGGGCTTGCGGGTGGAGTTTTGCAGCGGGTTGGCCAGTGCCGGTCGCCAGCCGCTTGAGCATATTGTTGGCCAGAAGCTCAATGTCGTCGCGGCGTTCGCGCAAGGGCGGCACCCGCAGCTCGATCACGTTCAGACGGTAGTACAAGTCCTGGCGAAAGCGTTCGGCGGCGACTTCGGTATCGAGGTCTTTGTGGGTGGCGCAGAGTATGCGCACATCGACCACGGTTTCCTGCTGCCCACCGATGCTGCGCACGGCTTTCTCTTGAATGGCCCGCAATAGTTTGACCTGCATCGCCAGCGGCAGGTCTGCCACCTCATCGAGGAACAAAGTGCCGCCCTGTGCGGCCTGGAACAGCCCGGGTTTGTCTTCGATGGCGCCGCTGAAGCTGCCTTTGCGATGGCCGAAAAATTCGCTTTCCATCAATTCCGACGGGATAGCCCCGCAGTTCACCGGCACGAACGGTCGGTTGGCGCGTGGGCCTTGATCGTGGATCAGTCGGGCGACCAACTCTTTGCCGCTGCCAGACTCGCCGCTGATGTACACCGGGGCCTGACTGCGGGCTAGTTTGTCGATTTGTTTGCGCAGGCTGCGCATGGGCAGTGAGTCACCCAGCAGTCGACGGTCGATGGCACTGCTGGCGCCGCCTGGCGCAGGCAAACTCAGCGCGCTGGTGACCAGTTCGCGCAGGCGGGTGAGGTCGACCGGTTTGGTCAGAAAATCGAAGGCTCCAGCCTTGAGGGCGTTGATTGCCGTCTCCAGGCTGCCATAGGCCGTGATCATCGCTACCGGCACTTGCGCATAGCGCTGCTGGATGTGCTGCACCAGCGCCAGACCGGTGCCGTCGGGCAGGCGCATGTCGGTCAGGCACAGGTCGAATGTCTCCCGTGCCAGCATTGCTTGCGCTTCTGCGAGATTGCGGGCGCTGAAGGTGTCGAGTTTCATCCGCCCCAGGGTTATTTCCAGGAGTTCGCGAATATCCGGCTCGTCGTCGACGATCAGGATTTTTTGCCGTGGGCTCATGTTCAACTTTGTTTCCGTCCGTGAGCAAAAGTGATGCGAAAGCAGCCGCCGCCTTGGCGTGGTTTGAAGTCTAGGCGGGCCTGATTGCTTTCGCACAGCTCACGGGACAGATAAAGCCCCAGGCCAGTACCCTGGCTGCTGGTGGTGAAGAACGGTTCGAACAAGTGCGAGCGCTGCTCCGGCGCCACGCCGGGGCCATCGTCCAGGACTTCAAGGGTCGGCAACTGGCTCTCCGGGTCGAGGTGCAACTCAAGCCAGGCTTGAGCCTGAGCGTGCTTCAGTGCGCTATGGCGCCAGGCGTTGCGCAGCAGATTGTCGAGAATCTGGGTCAGCTGATTCGGGTCCATCAGGGTTTTGAAGTTTCCCGAACCGATGCGCAGGTGAATTTGCTGACGTTCGGTCGCCCCTTCGCGGGTTTCAGCGACAAAATGCTCCAGCCACGGCCGTAGATCCAGCCGTTGCGGTACGGTTTGCTGGCGACGAGACAGTTGCAGGACGTTTTCGATTACCCGATTCATTCGCTGAGAGTGGTCTTGAATAATCTGTGTCAGACGCCGATCCGCGCCGTTCAGTTCCTCGGATTCCTGCAGTAACTGCGCGGCATGACTAATGGCACCCAGTGGATTGCGGATCTCATGGGCAATACCGGCGGTCAGGCGACCGAGGGCGGCGAGTTTAAGTTGCTGGGCCTGTTGGGCGATTTGGGCGAGGTCTTCGAGAAAAACCAGCGTCTGGTGGTGCGGGCTTTGGTCCAGGGCAATAAAGCTCGGTTGGAGCTCCAGCCCATTGCTGGCGATTTTCAGGCTTTGTGGGCGCAAAGTCGGATTGTTGAACCACAGTTGGAGCCGCTCGACCAACGGCATCGAGTAGTCGTCAATCAACTGGCCATCGAGTTTTTCCTGCCCCAGCAAGGTCAAGGCGCTGTGATTGGCCAGTTGCACATGCCGTTGGTCGTCCAGCACCAGAATGCCCGTGCGCATGCGTTGCAGGATCAGTGCGTTGAGGGCTTCGAGGCTGAGCACTTCGCTGGCCCGCTGCTCGGCCAGGGTTTCGCTGACTTCCAGTCTTCGGATCAAGCCTTGCACCAGCAATGCTGCGGCAAAACACAGGGCCCCAAGAGTGCCAATTTGCAGGTAATCGTTGGGGCTGGTGGGATGGCTGAAGCTCAGAAGGAAGCTCAAGCCCACGATGCCGAGGGCGCCAACTGCCGCAATCAACAGGCCGATGCGCCCGCGCAGCAGGGTGTTGCTGATGACCACCGACACGATCAACAGGTTGCCGATGGCGCTGGGCATGCCGCCAGCGGCATAGAACAGGCCGCATAGCAGCAGCACATCGACCAGCGCCAGGCTGAACAACTGCGCCGGGCGCCGGGTGTTCCCCTGAAAGACCACCAGCAGGATATTCAGCACCAGGTACAACCAGCTGCCGTTACGCAGCAAGTCATCATTGGCGAACGTCAGCAACTGGTTGTCCATGTTGCTGGAGATCAACAGCACCAAGGTGATGCCGATGCTTAAACGGTAGAGGTGATAGAGGCGCAGCAGTCGCTGGGCCTGTTTGTTGCCGGGACTGGACGTCTCAGCGATCACTGGAACCCGGGCCTTGCTCAAGGTGAGCCTGGCTGCAATACCACTGTTGTTGAAGGCTCAGCGCGCGGTCGCGGGGCAGGTGTACACCGCAATGAGCACAGCGGACCATGGGTGGAGCATCTTGCTCGCGCGGCGTGTTGGTGCCCGAAGCCGGGCCCTTGAACTTGCGCCAGAACCATATCGCAGCGGCAATCAGGGCGATCCAGAACAATAAACGAAGCATGGTGAGCTGCTTTTTGAGTAGTGAATTGGCAGTTTAGCCAAGGACGGGTCAGGCGCACAGCGCAATACGCTCACCCCTGAAATCCGGTAATAAAAAAGGCGCCTCGAAAGGCGCCTTCTCGGCACAACACCCCAGCGTCAGTCGAACACGCCGAAGGTCATGTAGCTGAACCACGAGCGGTCGGTGTTGTTGGCTTCGGACTCGTGCTGCTCTTCTTCGATCACATCGCCATTTTCATCTTTAGGCTTGAGCTCGTTCGGAATCGAGTCCTTGGCATCCTGGAACTGCCTCTGTACGTCCTGGTTGGCGCGGGTTTCACCCGGCGGCAGCGGCGGACGGGATTCGATCAGGCCCAAGGTGGCCTTGCTCAGCCACGAACGGTTGTCGGCTTCGTCCTTCGAAGGCACGAACTGACCGTCCACCAGGCTTGGGTGGTTCGGGTAGTTGAGCTTCAGGGTTTCGAGGGTGGTCGCGGCCAGTTCGTCCAGGTGCAGACGCTGGTAGGCTTCAGTCATCACCGCCAGGCCGTCACCGACCGAAGGGGTTTCCTGGAAGTTTTCCACCACGTAACGACCACGGTTCGCGGCGGCGACATAGGCCTGACGAGTCAGGTAATAGTCGGCAACGTGAATCTCGTAGGAAGCCAGCAGGTTGCGCAGGTAGATCATGCGCTGCTTGGCATCCGGTGAGTAGCGGCTGTTCGGGAAGCGGCTGGTCAGCTGCGCGAACTCGTTGTAGGAGTCGCGAGCGGCGCCCGGGTCACGCTTGGTCATGTCCAGCGGCAAGAAGCGCGCCAGCAGGCCGACGTCCTGGTCGAAAGAGGTCAGGCCCTTGAGGTAGTAGGCGTAATCCACGTTCGGGTGCTGCGGGTGCAGACGAATGAAACGCTCGGCGGCGGACTTCGCAGCCTCAGGCTCGGCATTCTTGTAGTTGGCGTAGATGAGCTCGAGTTGAGCCTGATCGGCGTAGCGACCGAACGGATAACGCGACTCCAGGGCCTTCAGCTTGGCTGTGGCGCTGGTGTAACTATTATTGTCCAGGTCGGTCTGCGCCTGCTGGTACAGCTCGACTTCGCTCAGGTTTTCGTCTACGACTTCCTTCGATGAGCAAGCAGCGGTCAATGCGAGGATGGCGATCAGCAGCAGGTGTTTCACTTGCATGGCGGCTTGCGTCCCTATGACGGCCGCTGTCTTGGGCGGGGCCGTCCTGTTATGATGAGCGCCCCGTTGAAAAGCCTCGGGGCAAAAGACGCCGTATTTAACCACAAGCGCGCAGCCGAAACCAAAGGCTGTGCCGACGCCTAGTCTGAGCATGTCCGATAAAATTGAACTTCGCGCAGAGGTGCCGTCCGAATTGGGCGGCCAACGCCTCGATCAAGTCGCCGCACAATTATTCGCTGAGCACTCGCGCTCGCGCCTTTCCGCCTGGATCAAAGACGGCCGCCTGACTGTGGATGGGGCGGTTATCCGCCCGCGAGACATCGTTCATGGTGGCGCCATTCTTGAACTGACTGCCGAGCAGGAAGCTCAGGGCGAATGGATCGCTCAAGACATCGAGCTGGACATCGTCTATGAAGACGACGACATCCTGGTGATCAACAAGCCTGCGGGCCTGGTGGTGCATCCGGCTGCCGGTCACGCTGATGGCACTTTGCTCAACGCCTTGCTGCACCACGTGCCGGACATTATCAATGTGCCCCGCGCCGGTATTGTGCATCGCCTGGACAAGGACACCACCGGTCTGATGGTGGTAGCCAAGACCATTCAAGCGCAGACACAGCTTGTCACGCAATTGCAGAGCCGCAGCGTAAGCCGGATCTACGAGTGTATCGTGATCGGTGTGGTGACAGCCGGCGGCAAGATCAATGCGCCGATCGGTCGTCACGGCCAGCAACGCCAGCGCATGGCCGTGATGGAAGGTGGCAAGCAGGCCGTCAGCCATTACCGCGTGCTCGAGCGTTTCCGCTCCCACACTCACGTGCGGGTGAAGCTGGAAACCGGTCGTACTCACCAGATTCGCGTGCACATGGCGCACATCAACTACCCGTTGGTCGGAGATCCTGCCTATGGCGGTCGTTTCCGTATTCCGCCGGCCGCCAGTGTGACCATGGTCGAATCCCTGAAGAATTTCCCGCGTCAGGCGCTGCATGCGCGGTTCCTGGAGCTGGACCATCCGACCACCGGAAAACGCATGAGCTGGGAATCGCCACTGCCGGATGACTTCGTCTGGTTGCTGTCGCTGCTCAAGCAAGACCGTGAGGCGTTCATCGGATGAGTGACTGGCTGATTCCCGACTGGCCTGCGCCTGCCGGGGTGAAAGCCTGCGTCACCACCCGTGCGGGCGGCGTCAGTCTGGCGCCGTTTGACAGCCTCAATTTGGGCGATCATGTCGACGACAGCCCCGAAGCTGTCGCCGAAAACCGCCGTCGCCTCACCGATCATTTCTCTATTCAACCGGCCTGGTTAAAGCAGGTTCACGGCATTGTCGTGGCCCAAGCAGATCCAAGCCTGGTAGCCACTGCCGACGCCAGCTGGACGGCAACACCCGGTATCGCCTGCACCGCGATGACCGCTGATTGCCTTCCGGCGCTGTTTTGCGACCGTGCCGGCACCCGCGTCGCTGCCGCCCACGCCGGTTGGCGCGGGTTGGCGGCGGGTGTGCTGGAAGCTACCCTCGACAGTCTGGCCGTGCCGCCTGAAGACGTGCTGGTCTGGCTCGGCCCGGCCATTGGCCCGCAAGCCTTTGAAGTCGGCCCGGAAGTGCGCGAAACCTTCGTCCAGCAATTGCCTGAAGCCGCCAAAGCCTTCGTGCCGAGCCAGAATGCCGGCAAGTTCATGGCCGACATCTATGAGCTGGCGCGTTTACGTCTGGCCGCTCGCGGCGTTACCGCTGTTTATGGTGGCGGTTTCTGCACCGTGACCGACCCTCGCTTCTTTTCTTACCGCCGCAGTCCACGCACCGGTCGGTTTGCTTCCCTGATCTGGCTCGAACGCTAGACTTCTCTGATCTGCATCAACGTCACGACGCTTGAATCTCCCAGAATCGACCACATCTAGTGAGGTATCTGGCAGGTTTCTTCATTCAGGATGTTTATAGGTCCGGCCTGCTCAAAAGGAAGGTGACCCATGCGTATAGACCGTTTAACCAGCAAGTTGCAGTTAGCCTTGTCCGACGCCCAATCCCTGGCTGTCGGCCTCGATCATCCGGCGATTGAGCCGGCGCATTTGATGCAGGCCATGCTTGAACAGCAGGGTGGTTCGATCAAACCCCTGCTGATGCAGGTGGGTTTTGACGTCAACAGCTTGCGTAAAGAACTGACCAAAGTCCTCGATCAGCTGCCGAAAATCCAGAATCCCACCGGCGATGTGAACATGTCGCAGGATCTGGCGCGCCTGCTCAACCAGGCTGACCGCCTGGCTCAGCAGAAGGGTGATCAATTCATCTCCAGCGAACTGGTGCTGCTCGCCGCCATGGACGAGAACAGCAAGCTCGGCAAATTGTTGCTGGGCCAGGGCGTGAGCAAGAAAGCCCTGGAAAACGCGATCAATAACCTGCGCGGCGGTGAGGCAGTCAATGATGCCAACCATGAAGAATCCCGTCAGGCGCTCGACAAATACACCATCGACCTGACCAAGCGCGCCGAAGAAGGCAAGCTCGATCCAGTGATCGGCCGCGACGACGAAATTCGTCGCACCATTCAGGTCCTGCAACGCCGCACCAAGAACAACCCGGTGCTGATCGGTGAGCCTGGCGTGGGTAAAACCGCCATCGCCGAAGGCCTGGCCCAGCGCATCATCAACGGCGAAGTGCCGGATGGCCTGAGAGGCAAGCGTCTGTTGTCGCTGGATATGGGGGCTCTGATTGCCGGCGCCAAATACCGCGGCGAGTTCGAAGAGCGCCTCAAATCCCTGCTCAACGAACTGTCGAAGCAGGAAGGGCAGATCATTCTGTTCATCGACGAACTGCATACCATGGTCGGCGCCGGTAAAGGCGAAGGCTCGATGGATGCGGGCAATATGCTCAAGCCTGCGTTGGCTCGTGGTGAACTGCACTGCGTGGGCGCGACCACGCTCAACGAGTACCGCCAATATATAGAGAAGGATGCGGCCCTTGAGCGGCGCTTCCAGAAAGTCTTGGTGGATGAGCCGAGCGAAGAAGACACCATCGCCATCCTGCGTGGCCTGAAGGAGCGTTACGAGGTTCACCACAAGGTGGCGATCACCGACGGTGCGATCATCGCCGCGGCCAAGCTCAGTCATCGCTACATCACCGACCGTCAGCTGCCGGACAAAGCCATCGACCTGATCGACGAAGCCGCCAGCCGCATCCGTATGGAGATCGACTCCAAGCCGGAAGTGCTGGACCGTCTGGAACGTCGTCTGATTCAGCTGAAGGTGGAATCCCAGGCGCTGAAGAAAGAAAGCGACGACGCGGCGAAGAAACGTCTGGAAAAACTGCAGGAAGAAATCGTTCGTCACGAGCGTGAATACTCGGACCTCGAAGAAATCTGGAACTCGGAAAAAGCCGAAGTCCAGGGTTCGGCACAGATCCAGCAGAAGATCGAACAGTCCCGTCAGGAACTGGAAGCCGCGCGCCGTAAGGGCGACTTGAACCGCATGGCCGAGTTGCAATACGGGGTGATCCCGGACCTGGAGCGCAGCCTGCAAATGGTCGATCAGCACGGCAAAAGCGAAAACCAGTTGCTGCGCAGCAAGGTGACTGAAGAAGAGATCGCCGAAGTCGTGTCGAAGTGGACCGGCATTCCTGTGTCGAAAATGCTCGAGGGCGAGCGCGAAAAACTGATGAAGATGGAAAGCCTGTTGCACCAGCGTGTGATCGGTCAGGACGAAGCGGTGATCGCCGTTTCCAACGCCGTGCGGCGTTCCCGCGCCGGGTTGTCCGACCCGAATCGCCCGAGCGGTTCGTTCATGTTCCTCGGCCCGACCGGTGTCGGTAAAACCGAGTTGTGCAAGGCGCTGGCCGAGTTCCTGTTCGATACCGAAGAGGCGATGGTGCGGATCGACATGTCCGAGTTCATGGAGAAACATTCCGTGGCTCGACTGATCGGCGCGCCACCGGGTTACGTGGGCTATGAAGAGGGCGGTTACCTGACCGAGGCGGTGCGTCGCAAGCCTTATTCGGTGATTCTCCTGGACGAGGTCGAGAAGGCCCACCCGGACGTGTTCAACATTTTGCTGCAAGTGCTCGAAGATGGCCGTTTGACCGACAGCCATGGTCGCACGGTGGATTTCAAAAATACCGTGATCGTCATGACCTCCAACCTCGGATCGGTGCAGATTCAGGAACTGGTGGGTGATCGCGAGGCGCAGCGCGCGGCGGTGATGGATGCGATTTCCACGCACTTCCGGCCGGAGTTCATCAACCGGGTCGACGAAGTGGTGATTTTCGAGCCGCTGGCTCGGGATCAGATCGCCGGCATTACCGAGATCCAGTTGGGTCGCCTGCGTAGCCGCCTGACCGAGCGCGAGCTGAAGCTTGAGCTGAGTCCGGAAGCGATGGATAAGCTGATCGCTGTCGGTTACGACCCGGTGTATGGCGCACGGCCGCTCAAACGGGCGATCCAGCGCTGGATCGAGAACCCGTTGGCACAGTTGATTCTGTCGGGTCGATTCATGCCTGGCGACACCGCCAAAGGTGTGGTGGAGAACGACGAAATCGTTTTCGTCTGACGCTCGGCGGCAGTGCAATAAAAGAAGGCCTCGCATTGCGAGGCCTTTTTTTCGCCAGGCTGTTGAACTTAAAGGAAAAGGCTTGTAAAGTGCGCCCCGCAGTAAGTCACCCCAAAGGGGGTTCTGCTCCCCAAGCAGGAATCTGAAATAAGTTGCAAATCATTAACTTGAAAGCAATTTAGGGGGTTGACAGAGGTGCTTAAGATTGTAGAATAGCGCGCCTCAGACACACGAACGCAGCGATGCGAACGGGTCGAAGAGGTGAAGCAAGCTTCACAGTTGTAAATTGAAATATGTAGTTCCGTGATAGCTCAGTCGGTAGAGCAAATGACTGTTAATCATTGGGTCCCAGGTTCGAGTCCTGGTCACGGAGCCAATTTCAAACCGGGGTATAGCGCAGTCCGGTAGCGCGCCTGCTTTGGGAGCAGGATGTCAGGAGTTCGAATCCCCTTACCCCGACCATTTTTGGGTCGTTAGCTCAGTTGGTAGAGCAGTTGGCTTTTAACCAATTGGTCGTAGGTTCGAATCCCACACGACCCACCATTTTTGAAACCAGTTAGCGCTGGAATCGAATCTTAAGATCAGAGGCCAAAAGCGCTGATCGAAGAAGGCGCCTTTAAAAGGTGCCTTTTTTTTACCGGGGTATAGCGCAGTCCGGTAGCGCGCCTGCTTTGGGAGCAGGATGTCAGGAGTTCGAATCCCCTTACCCCGACCATATTAAAAATCCTCGTATCGAAAGATACGGGGATTTTTTTTGTCTGCGGCAAATGCAAAAAGGCCCTGCTTCTCGTTGGAGAAGCAGGGCCTGGTCTTCAGCGACTTAGCTATTGTCTTTCAGGTGCTCGAACAAGCCCTTCGGCATTTTTTTGCCATTGGTTTCGTAGTTGGCTTTTACGTTATCAAAAGCCTCTTGTTCGTCGATCTGGTCGTCATGGTTGGTGTCGATCTTGTCGAAGTCAGCCTTGGGCGCCACTTTCAAAAATTCCGCGCGGGATACCTTGCCGTCATCATCGGTGTCAGTCTTGGCCATCGAGGCGTCACCGCACTTGCCTTCACCACATTTGCCTTCAGGCGTCTTCACGACCTGTTCCGCCGAGGCCAGCAGGTAGCCCTGAGTCAGCGGCTGCGAAGCGAAGACAGAACCGGACAACATTATGCCTCCGGCAAGAACAGCGCCGAGCAGGCCAACGGTGTTTTTACTGAGAGTACGGGGCATTACAAATCTCCTTGGTTGCACAACACAACCGCTCGATAAAGGACGCCACGTGAGTGCGGCGATGACCGAAGCAGGCAGTGCCTTGCTCGGGTGTGGCCATTTAGCGGGCGTGGTGTATCGCTACTGTGTCGCGCAAGGGGGGCTTTGTAAGCGAAGGAATGGAATCAGGGGGGAGATACAGTGAGACACAGATCTCTAAGTTGATAGAGCTAATGTGGGAGCGAGCCTGCTCGCGATGAGGGATTAACATTCAACAAAGGTGCTGGATGTCAGACCGCTATCGCGAGCAGGCTCGCTCCCACAGTGTTTAGTGCAGCTTCAACCGCGGCTCAGTCCCGCGCCCAATCTTGCTACCCAGCATCAACATCGCTGTGCGAAACGCGCCGTATAGCGCCATCTGGTGCATGCGATATAGCGACACGTAAAACATCCGCGCCAGCCAGCCTTCGAGCATCACGCTACCGGTGAGGTTGCCCATCAAGTTACCCACAGCCGAAAAACGCGACAGCGAAATCAGCGAACCATAGTCGGTGTACTTGTACTCCGGCAGGGCTTTGCCTTCGATCCGCAGTTTCAGCGATTTAGCCAGCAACGAAGCTTGCTGGTGCGCAGCCTGGGCGCGCGGCGGCACATTGCGATCAGTGCCCGGTTGTGGGCAGGCCGCACAGTCACCGAAGGCGAAGATGTTCTCGTCGCGGGTGGTTTGCAGGGTCGGCAACACTTGCAGCTGATTGATGCGGTTGGTTTCCAGGCCATCGATATCCTTGAGGAAACCCGGCGCACGAATCCCGGCGGCCCAGACTTTCAGGCTGGCATTGATCACTTTGCCATCGACGGTAATCAAGCTGTCTGCCGTCACTTCGCTGACCGCGGCATTGGTCATGACGTTGACCCCGAGTTTCTCCAGGGTCTTATGCACAGGCCCGCCGATTCGTTCCGGCAGGGCTGGCAGCACTCGGGGTCCGGCTTCGATCAGGGTGATGTGCATGTTTTCCGGTTTGATCCGGTCCAGGCCGTAGGCCGCGAGTTCATGGGCGGCGTTGTGCAGTTCTGCCGCCAGTTCCACCCCGGTGGCACCGGCGCCGACGATCGCGACGCTGATCTGTTGCACCGTATCAGTTTGCCCGGCGTGGGCGCGCAGGTAGTGATTGAGCAGTTGTTGATGGAAGCGCTCGGCCTGTTTGCGGGTGTCGAGGAACAGGCAGTGTTGCGCCGCGCCCTGCGTGCCGAAATCGTTGGTGGTACTGCCGACGGCAATCACCAGCGAGTCGTAAGGCACTTCGCGCGCCGGCACCAGTTCCAGACCGGCCTCGTCGTAGGTGGCGGCCAGCTGGATTTTCTTCTGCGTGCGATCGAGCCCGCTCATGCGCCCCAGCTGGAACTCGAAGTGGTTCCATTTTGCCTGGGCAACATAGTTGAGTTCGTCTTCGGAAGAGTTCAGGGAACCTGCCGCCACTTCGTGCAACAACGGTTTCCAGATGTGGGTCAGGTTCGCGTCGACCAGCATCACACTGGCCGTGCCGCGCTTGCCCAGAGTCTTACCCAGACGGGTAGCCAACTCCAGACCGCCGGCGCCGCCGCCAACGATGACAATACGATGAGTCATGGGGATATCTCGCAAGGCTAAAAGAAATCGGTGCAGTTACCCGAGCGAGCGCGATGCTGCTCATAGCGTCAGGTAACTGATAAGTCGGCTCAACAGGCCTAGACCAATGGTCACTGCCAACACCAGCACCAGGAGCATCCACGGCCGGAAAGGCCGGCGCTCGACTTGGTGCTGGGACAGGCGCAGGTACTCTTCGACATGCTTTTGGTCGTCCGGGTTCAGGCGGCTGGTCATATTGGGCCTCGTCAGATAGACGTTGCTGAATGTTTAGAAGCTACAGGGCTTTTATCCTGGGTTGAACGGAGCATAGCCGCTGTCCGGAATCGGCTCGACATTCACCCTGTCGTCCAGGCGAATGATGCCACTTTGTAACACTCGGGCAGTGATTCCACCATGTCCGCGAACGGCCTGAAAGGTCCCGGGGCCGAGGTTGTTTTCGAGACGTGCGCAGGGCTGGCACCAGCCGCTGGTTTCAAAAATCGCCTGGCCGATCCTGAAACGCCGACCTTTGAGGCTGAACAGGTTGATGCCGCTGACGACGATATTGCGCCGCAGATCCTGAGGTCGTACCGGTTGATCGTCCGGGCGGCCCATCAGCGAATTGATTACGGCCAGGTGTTCCCACTGAATCAACGTCACCTGCCGCGCATTGCGCACACCGGGACGGGCATGATCACCGGTCAACCCGGCCTCAAGTCGTGCTTCCACGGCATCGAGTTCGATCATCGGCGAGCGGGATTGCGGCCGCACACCGATCCAGCGCACACGTCCTTGTTGCGGTACTTCGGCGATCAACTCCTGCAATGGACTCACAGACTGATTCCGACATCGAAAACGATGCTGCGACCCAGGTTGCTGCGCAAGAAGTCCGGAGCATCCGGATGGGCGAATAGCACTCGGGCGAAGGTCGGACCGACCAGCGACAACGAGCGCCAGCCCTGACGCAAGTATTCGGTAGGTGGCGGAAAGTGGCTGTTGAGGTCCAGCACTTCGCGCTTGAGGCTGGCGAAGGCGATGATGTCCAGCTCTCCCAAATCCATGCCCCGTTCTTGGTAGTTGTGGGCTTTTTTACGCAAGGTCGGCGCCAGTCTCAGCAGAAATTCATTGGCCGGGATGCGCCGGGGCTTGGCCTCGCGGCGCACCAGTTGGCTCAGGGAAAACGCGCTGCGCCGACGTTGCAGCTCGTCGCGCCATTCGTCGTTGAGGCGCCGGCCTTCGTCGAGCACGAAAAACACCTCGAAATTCGCGTCGCGGAACAACACGTCCGGCGGCTCCCCGGCAGGGGCAAATTCGTCGGCGCGATAGGGAATGTTCAGGCCTTGCAGCAGGCGCTGGCAAACCCAACGCTCACGCTCCCATTTGCGGGCATTGGACAGGAACGTGTTGGCTTGCTCGGCCGCAATGGTCAGCAGGCGTAAATAATCTGAGTCATCCATAGGCCCAAGCTTAGCGTTCATTTGCGACAAGCAGAAAGCGTGAAACGGTAAACGGGGGCACTGAGCACTCGGAACGGGTGGTGTAGACTGATGGCCATTACGCATATGCGCTCGAACAAGGAGTAGAACTTGAAATATTGGCCGGTGTTATTGCTCAGTCTTCTGCCTCTTTGGGCCCAGGCGCTGGAGGTTGGCGAGCGCCTGGCGCCGTGGACCTTACTTGATCAGTTCGATCAGGCTTTCACGCTCGATAGTCAGACTCAAACGCTACTGGTGGCGCGCAGCATGGATGCCGCCAAACTGGTCGGCGCCGCTCTGCAGGACGAGCCCAAGGGCTACCTGGAGGCTCGGCACACGGTATTTGTCGCGGACATCCAGCGCATGCCTCGACTGATCGCGAAAATGTTCGCAGTACCGGCTATGCGCGATTATTCCTATCGAGTGATGCTTGACCGTGATGGTCGCGTGGCGCCGCGCTACCCCGGGGCCGAGGATAAAGTGCTGTGGCTGCAGCTCAAGGACGGCCAATTGGTGGAGCAGCACGAATACGCCACGGCGGCACAATTGCGTGAGGCGCTGGAGAAGGCCCTACCATGATCGGCGCATGCCTATGGGCGTTCACGCTGCTTTAGCCTGTCCATGTTGTGCTTTATGACATCCATCACCGCAGCGGTCATCACCGCGGTGGAGACACCAAACATCAGGATTCCGTTGGCGGCCTCCAATGGGCCAAGCAGACGCCAGCGAGAGGACATGACGATGTCGCCGTAGCCCAGCGTGGCGAAGTTGACCGCCGAGTGGTACAGCGCGGTGGCGAATTGGTCGAATTCGTTGAGCAGCATGAATAGCGTGGCCCAGATGGCGATCTGCACGAAATTACCGAGCATCATCAGCAGCATCACCATCGACAACAACAGGATATTCAGCCATTGCGTTTCAGGCGGTTTGGAATGCCTGAAATGCACGTATTGACGCAGGCATATGGTCACGAAAATGGCTTGCAGTACCAGGCAGAGCAACATCACGGGAAGGCCGGCCAGTAAATTCGACAACATGGGAATATCCTCGGCCGCCGTGTCAGGTCTGTCCCTGGTTGTCTGGCCCCGGCTCTTGCACTTGATCCACCCATTCCCAGAACAGCTGATAGCCGACCGCGAGTATCACAGGGCCGATAAACAGGCCGAGGATACCGCCCGTGACCATGCCGCCCAAGGCACCGATCAGCACCACCGGCATCGGTACATCGACCCCACGACCCAGCAGCAGCGGTTTGAGGACGTTATCGACCAATCCGGCGATGAAGACATAGATGGCAAACACAATGGTCGCCGTACTGGCACCTTCGCTCATGAAAACAAAGACGATGACCGGAAGGGTAATCAGGGTCGCCGGTAATTGCATGATGCCAAGCAGCAGCACCGCCAAGGCGAGAAGACCGGCGCCGGGGACGCCCATGAACACAAAGCCGATGCCCACCAACAGCATCTGGATGAACGCGATGCCGACCACCCCCAACGCCACTGCCCGGATGGTGGCGGTGCACAGATCGGCGATTTTCGGCCCGTTGATCGGACCGCTGAAGCGCGTAACGATTCGCACCGCGCTGCGGTGGCCGCTTTCTCCATAGGCTAAAAAAATACCGGCAATAATCAGGGCGACGATGAATAAAAGGAGCCCCATGCTGACACCCGCAAGCTTGCTCAGCAGGGAGAGGCTCACGCCTTTGATCTGCGGTATGAACTTCTGAGCCAGATGGGGCAGGTCAGTGGTGGCTTGTGCCCATAAGTTATAAAGAGGTTCTCCCACCAGTGGCCAACTGGCTACCGTGGCGGACGGTGGCGGAATATGGAAACTGTCGGTTTTGACCATGGTCATGACCCTTTCCACGGACTCCGCAAGCGAGGCTCCCAACAAATAGACAGGCACCATAAGAATACTGATGACGATCAATACGATCAGCGTCGCGGTGATCCCGTCTTTGTTTCCCAGCTTGCCTTTGAACCTGACTTGCAAGGGGTAGAGGGTGATTGCCAGGATCACCGACCACAGCATCAGGTCGAGGAACGGGCTGAATATCTGAAAGCAGAACATCACCAGAACGGCAATCACTCCGGCACGAATCAGTACATCGAGCAGGTCTCGGGAAAAAACCTTTTCGAGAGTGGGTATGGGAACCATTGATTACCTCCTGTAGAGAGTGGCAAAGGCATGCGCTCGATAAGCCGCGGGCGAGCCGGTAAACATGGAAACATTGATAAAACCCGTCGCTGAGTGCCTCCATGCCACTCAGCGATCCTCCTCCTCCCAATCCACCGGATGAATCATCAGATAGCTGTCGACTGCAGTGCCTATTGTTGGAAAGAACGCCGTTTCGCCAAGCCGCGCGAAAAGCCCGAATCGCTTCAGCTTGTCCTTGACCGGGTCCTTCATCTCGGCCACGCACAACTTGATGCCCGCGGCGTGCAAGGTTTCGTCCAGCTCAGCCAACATGTCGGCCGAGGTCACGTCCACGCTGGTGACGGGTTCCGCCGCAACGACCAACCAGCGCACTGGCGTAGGCGATGCCGCCACGGCGTCGAGCACTCGGTCATGGAACAACTCGGCGTTGGCGAAAAACAACGGCGCATCCCAGCGAAACAGCACCAGACCGGGTACAAGGCGCGCGTCGGGATAGCGCTTGATGTCGTGATAACCCTTGACGCCTTCCGCGCGTCCCAGAACGGCAGAATAAGGGCGCCAGCCATCCCACAGAAATTCGATAACGGCGATCACGATGGCCAGGCCGATGCCTTCAATCGCGCCCAGTACGGCCACGCCGACGGTGCAGACGATTGACAGCCAGAACTCCCAACGCTGGATTCGATAAATTCGTCGCAGGTCGGTGACCTCAATCAGGCCGATGGCGGAGGCGATCACCACCGCAGCCAGTGCGCTGGTGGGTAAATCCTTCAACAGGTCCGGCGCCACCACTAGCAATAAGGCAACAGCAATCGCGCCGATGACTCCGGTCAACTGGGTTTTGGCGCCTGCAGCCTCGGCCACGGGCGTACGTGACGAGCTGCTGCTGATCGCAAAACCCTGAAAAAATCCGGCGGCCAGGTTGGCGACGCCCAGGCCCACCATTTCCTGGTTCGGGTCCACATAGGTGCGTGTCCGCGCCGCATAGACACGCGAGAGCACGCTGGTATCGGCGAACGAAACCAGGGCAACGGCGCAACCGCCGATCAGGACAGGGACGATATCGGCGCGAGTGATCCAGGGGATGTCGAACGCAGGCAAGCCTTGTGGAAGAGAGCCGAGGACTGATATTCCAGCGCGCTCTGCAAGGTCCAGCACACCCACGGCGACAGTCGCTCCTGCCACGGCGATCAGAATGCCCGGCACGCGCTTGTTGCCCTTGAGCAGCAGAATCACGGCCAAGGTGGCTGCGCCGACCATGAAGGCGGTCCAGTTGGTTTTCCCCTCCATTACCGCTGTAGCGATCGCCCACAGGTTTCTCAGCGGACCGTCGGACTCAATCGAAAAACCGAAAAACTTGGGCAGTTGGCTGATCAATACCGTCAGCGCGATCCCGTTCATGTACCCGTAGCGGATCGGTTTGGAAAGAAGCTCCGTGACAAAGCCCAGGCGCGCTATGCCGGCCAGGATGCACACCACCCCCGATACGATCGCCATCATGCTCGCAAGGGCGATGGCACGACGCGGATCACCGCCGGACAGTGGCAGCACGACGGCGAGAATAACGGCAGCCAGCGAGGAATCCGGCCCCAGCACCAGAATTCGGCTGGGTCCGAACAGCGCATAAGCGAGCAGCGGAACGATGGTCGCGTAAAGGCCATAGATGCCGGGTACGCCCGATGCCACTGCGTAGGCGATGCCGACAGGCACCAGCATCGTGGTCAGCACCAGTCCGGCCACGAGGTCGTGCCGCAACCAGGCGATTTTGTATCCACGTAGTGTGCGCAGCCCCGGCAGCCAGCGGCTCCAACCGGTGTCGCCGTCGGTATCCCGATGGACAATCCGGCCGGGTTCCGGGACGGGAGGCGAAACATCCGAATCGCTCATAGGACTGTGGCCCTTTGGTGTACAGCGCAGATCCGCTTGGACGTGCCGGTCAGAATTTTTCTGGAATTCGCCGCAGCGGATAATTCGGTTCACGATAGCCACCTGATTTCTGCCGTTTGGGCAAAATCACCTTCTCGCGCGGTACATTCTTGTACGGAATGCGGCTGAGCAAATCAGAGATGATGTTGAGGCGGGCCCGCTTCTTGTCGTTCGAGTTGGCCACAAGCCACGGAGCATGGTCGGTGTCGGTCGCCTTGAACATGTCGTCACGTGCACGCGAGTATTCATACCAGCGGCTGTATGACTTGAGATCCATTGGCGTCAGTTTCCAGATTTTGCGGCCATCCTTGATCCTCGCCTCGAGCCGGCGGGTTTGCTCCTCTTCGCTGACTTCCAGCCAATACTTGAACAGCATGACACCCGAGTCGACCATCATGCGTTCCATGAGGGGGGCCAGGCTCAGGAAACGGGTCACTTGCTGATCGGTACAAAATCCCATCACACGCTCGACCCCTGCGCGGTTGTACCAACTGCGATCGAAGATCACCACTTCGCCAGCCGCTGGCATGTGCGCCATGTAGCGCTGCATATACATCTGGCTCTTCTCGCGCTCGGTCGGTGCCGGCAATGCCACGACCCGAAAGACACGCGGGCTCACCCTCTCGGTGAGCGCCTTGATCGTCCCGCCCTTGCCGGCACCGTCGCGCCCCTCGAAGACGATACAAATCTTGATGCCTTTGTGTTTCACCCATTCCTGCAACTTGACCATTTCGACATGCAGTCGGCGTAACTGCTCAAGATAGGCTTTGTTCGTCAGTCTCAAGGGTTCAGCGGCGTTTCTTTTAACAGCGGGTTTCTTCTTGTCCTTTGCCATGACCAAAGCCTCACCTATGCCAGTCGCTGACTACCGATAGATAGACCCTGCAGGTGCCACTATCAGCTTGCAGATCGCGCATTGCTTCGAGCAAACCTGGCGTCAGTCGTGGACGGCCCTCTGCTCTTGACGTTCAACTCCATTACCACCGCGTGAGTCTAGTCCATGAATCAACCCTCTACAGGGTTGCTACAGGCTCTTGGAGCGCGCCTCACCCCACGCCCGGTTCAGGGCATTGCACAAAACGGATAGCGATCTGCGCAAAGCGGCTATTGCCCCGTGCCCGGCGTCTTTACCCTCGGCTGTACGGACGTTAGCCGCGTTACCGACTCTTAAAAAAACAACAACAAGAGATAGATGCCATGCGCAAGATCAACGTACATGAGGTTATCGACAACGCTCGATTCAACCGCTTTCACTGGATGGTGCTGTTCTGGTGCGCCCTGATCATCATTTTCGACGGATACGATTTGGTGATTTACGGCGTGGTGTTGCCGATGCTGATGAAAGAGTGGGGGCTCAGTCCCCTGCAAGCCGGCGCGCTGGGAAGTTACGCGCTGTTCGGGATGATGTTCGGCGCGCTGTTTTTTGGCCCGTTGTCGGACAAGATCGGCCGCAAAAAAGCCATCACCCTGTGCGTGATGCTCTTCAGCGGTTTTACCGTGCTCAATGGTTTTGCCCGTAACCCCACCGAGTTTGGCCTCTGCCGGTTCATAGCCGGGTTGGGCATTGGCGGGGTAATGCCCAACGTTGTGGCACTTATGAACGAGTACGCGCCGAAGAAAATCCGCAGCACGCTGGTGGCGATCATGTTCAGCGGTTATTCGGTGGGCGGCATGCTCTCGGCGGGGCTCGGCATCGTGCTGATCCCCAGTTTCGGCTGGCAGTCAGTGTTTTACGTGGCGGTGCTGCCATTGCTGTTGTTGCCGTTGATCATGTATTTCCTGCCCGAATCGGTGGGTTTCATACTGCGTCAGGGGCGCAATGAAGAGGCGCGCAACGTTCTGGAGCGGGTTGACCCGGCTTACGTTGCACTCGCCAGCGATCAGTTGCACATGAGCGAAGTGAAGGGCACTGGCACCCCGGTGTTGCAACTGTTCCGCGAGGGTCGTGCGCTGCGCACGCTGATGCTGTGGCTGGCATTTTTCTGCTGCTTGCTGATGGTCTACGCCTTGAGTTCCTGGCTGCCGAAACTGATGGCCAACGCCGGTTACAGCCTGGGCTCGAGTCTGTCATTCCTGCTGGTGCTCAACTTCGGTGCCATTTTCGGTGCGGTCGGCGGCGGGGTACTGGGCGACAAGCTCAACCTGCCGCGCGTGTTGGCGGTGTTCTTCGTCGTGGCTGCGGTATCGATCACCTTGCTGGGCTTCAACAGTCCGATGCCGGTGTTGTACCTGCTGATCGCCCTTGCCGGCGCCACCACCATCGGTTCGCAGATCCTGCTGTACGCCTGCGCCGCGCAGTTCTACTCCATGACCATTCGCTCCACCGGTTTGGGTTGGGCGTCGGGCATCGGCCGCAACGGCGCGATTGTCGGTCCGCTGCTGGGCGGTGCCTTGCTGGGGATCAGCCTGCCGCTGCAACTGAACTTCATGGCGTTTGCCTTGCCCGGTGCGGTGGCCGCCCTCGCCATGACCGTGTTCGCCATCAGCAGCCAGCGCAGCGCCAACGGTGCCGCCCAGACGCTGGCGCCGACCAGCGCTTGAGCCAGGCAGCGGTCGGCACGGCGTCATGCCGTGTCGCCTGCCTGGTCACCCAGACTTTTTTTTTGCGAACAAGAGCGGCCGGGCTTGTGCCACGGATCGCCTGACGCGTCTTGCGGCGAGGTTTCATGAAAGCGTTATTTCAGGACTTTTCCCTGTCTGCTGCAGTCGCCGGATTTATCGCCACGGTGATTTCCTACGCAGGCCCCTTGGTGATCATCTTTCAGGCCGCCGAGACCGCGCACCTCTCGCGGGAAGTGTTGTCGTCCTGGGTCTGGGCGATTTCCATCGGCAGCGCCGTGCTTGGCATCGGTTTGAGCCTGCGTTATCGCGTCCCGGTGATCATCGCGTGGTCGGCACCGGGCTCGGCGTTGCTGGTGGCGCTGTTGCCGGGGATCTCCATGCCGGAGGCGGTGGGCGCTTATCTGGTCAGCAGCCTGATTATTTTCCTGGTCGGGGTGTCGGGGGCTTTTGACCGGATTATCGGCAAACTGCCCGCGGCGATTGCGGCGGCGATGCTGGCGGGGATTCTGTTCAGCTTCGGCACCGGGTTATTCGTGTCGCTGCAAGGCAAGCCATTGCTGGTGCTGGCGATGTTTGCCACGTACCTGATCTGTAAGCGGGTGATGCCGCGCTATGCGGTGTTGATGGTGCTGCTGGTGGGTTGTTCGATTGCGTTTCTCGCCGGTGATTTGCACCGCGAAGCACTGGTGATTGGCTTGGCGACGCCGGTGTGGATCACCCCCGCGTTCAGCCTGAGTGCGACCCTGAATGTCGCCTTGCCGCTGGTGATGGTGGCGCTGACCGGCCAGTTTGTTCCCGGCATGGCGGTGCTGCGTGCCAGCGGCCACACAACGCCGGCCGGCCCGATCATCGCCAGCAGCGCGTTGGGCACTGCACTGTTGGCACCGTTCGGTTGTCACGGGTTGAATCTGGCGGCGATTACCGCAGCCATTTGTACCGGTCGCGAGGCCCATGAAAATCCGCGCAAACGCTATGTGGCCGGAGTGGTGGGCGGGCTGTGTTACCTGGTGCTGGGGATCTTCGGTGCGACGCTGGTTTCGTTGTTTTCGGCGTTCCCCAAGGAACTGATCGCAGCCTTGGCCGGGCTGGCGCTGTTTGCGGCGATAGCTGGAGCGTTGGCCGGCGCAATGGCGGTGCCGAGTGATCGCGAAGCCGCGTTGGTGACCTTTCTCACCACCGCCTCGGGCATGTCGCTGTTTGGTTTGTCCGCCGCTTTTTGGGGGCTGATTTTCGGCATGGTCACGCACGTGCTGTTGAGTGCCGGGCGTCCCGCGCCTCAGGTTACGCCCGCACAGGAGGTAGCGCGCTGACCGCGTAATCGCAACCCCGATCCTTATCCGTTTTCACCATCCCCCGCGGCGAATCCGCCACGGGTGGAGCACTTCAACCTGTCGATCAATAACAATAAGAGAACAGCGATGAAACAGACTTTTCCAGCAACCGGTTCAGTGTTGTCCCTGGCGGTCGTCTTGGGTTTTTCCAGTGGCGTGATGGCCGCGGAGGGCGGCTTCATCGAAGACACCACGGCCACCTTGCAGGCGCGTAACTATTACTTCAGCCGGGACTTCTCGGACATCGTCGGGGCCAATCAACAGTCGAAGGCCGAAGAGTGGGCGCAGGGCTTCATCCTCAACGTCAAATCCGGTTATACCCAAGGCCCGGTCGGTTTTGGCGTGGATGTCATCGGCCTGCTCGGCCTCAAACTCGACAGTAGTCCGGACCGGGTCAATACCGGTTTGCTGCCGGTGCAGGATGATGGGCGCGCGGCAAATGATTACAGCCGTCTGGAAGGTGCGCTGAAGATGCGTTACTCCAAGACCGAGTTGAAAGTGGGTGAGTTGCAACCCAACCTGCCGGTGCTGGCCTTCAGCGATATCCGCCTGCTGCCGCCCAGCTATCAGGGCGCGAGCATCAGCTCCAATGAGATCGATGGTCTGACCTTGCAAGGTGGCCACTTGAATTCAACCAGCCTGCGCAACGAGGCCGGCGACGAAAAGATGCAAGCCATGCTCGGTCATGTTCCGCAGCGTCAGGTCAGCAGCGATGGCTTCAACTTTGCTGGCGCCGATTACGTCTTCAATGACAAACGCAGCTCGGTCAGCGCCTGGTACGGGCAACTGGAAGATATCTACAACCAGCGCTTTCTTGGCCTCAAGCACAGCGAGCCGGTGGGGGACTGGACCTTGGGCGCCAACCTTGGCTATTACGATTCGCGTGAAGACGGCAAAAAGTTGCTGGGCAATATCGACAACCAGGCGTTCTTCTCTTTGCTGTCGGCCAAGCGCGGCGGCCACACGTTTTATGTCGGCTATCAGGGCATGTTCGGCGACAGCGCCTTCCCGCGAGTCTTTGCCAATATCTCGCCACTGGGCAATGAAGTGCCGACCTATGAGTTCGCCTACACCGATGAACGTTCCTGGCAGGCGCGCTACGACTACGACTTCGCGGCCCTCGGCATACCCGGCCTGACCAGCACCGTGCGCTACATCACCGGCAATAACGTCGACACCGGCAAGGGCTTTGAAGGCAAGGACCGCGAGCGCGATCTGGATATCGGCTATGTGCTGCAGAGCGGGAGTCTCAAAGGCCTCGGCATCCGTGTGCGCAACGTCATGGCGCGCTCCAACTACCGCAGCGATATCGACGAAAACCGCCTGATCCTCAGCTACACGTGGAAGTTGTTATGAGCCTCGTCAGCCCGGGCAAGACCTCTCAGTGCAACGTCGCCGAATCAATGATCAAGGCGTCGGAGGCCGGCATGGGGATCAGCCTGATTCCGTTCTATACCGCGACACGACCCTTCAGCGACGGCACGTTACTGCGCTTGCTGCCGGCCTCTCGTTTACGTCATCCCCAACGAGTTCGGCAGGACCAGAGAAATCCACGGTACATAAGTAATCAATATCAGGAACAGGAACAGGATGATCAGCCAAGGCATTGCTGCACGTATGGTGGCGGTCAGTGACATGCCGGTCACCGCCGAGGTGACGAACAGGTTCAGGCCCACGGGCGGGGTGATCAGGCCGATCTCCAGGTTCACCACCATGATGATCCCCAAATGAATCGGGTCGATTCCCAACTTCATGGCAATCGGGAACATGATCGGCGCCAGGATCAGGATGATTGCCGAGGGTTCCATGAAGGCGCCAGCCACCAATAACACGATGTTCACCACGAGCAGGAATGTCACCGGTGTCAGGCCCGCGCCGATGACCCAGGCGGTGATTTGTTGGGGCAATTGCTCGGTGGTCAGTACGTGGGCAAAAAGCATGGCATTGGCGATGATAAACATCAGCATGATGCTCAGCTTGGCGGATTCGAGCAGTACCTTCGGTATCTCGCGGAACGACATGTCCTTGTAGACGAATAGCGCAATGAATGCCGCGTAGACCGCCGCCACTGCTGCCGCCTCGGTCGGGGTGAACATTCCGGTGTAGATGCCGCCCAGGATGATGAACATGAGCAGCAAGCCCCAAACGGCCTTGCGTGCCGCATTCAACCATTCACGAACGGTCGCCCGCGGCATGGCGGGCAGGTTTTTCCTGACGGCGACGACGTAGATAGCCACCATCAGCGCTGTACCCAGCAGCAGGCCGGGCACCACACCGGCCATGAACAGCTTGCCGACCGAGGTTTCCGTCGCCGCGGCATACACCACCATCACGATGGATGGAGGAATAAGGATGCCCAACGTGCCGGCGTTGCACACAATACCGGCACCGAATGCCTGTGGATAACCGGAGCGGACCATCCCCGCGATGGCGATGGAGCCCACGGCGGCTACCGTCGCAGGGCTTGAGCCGGACAACGCAGCGAACAGCATGCACGCCAGCACCGCCGCGATGGCCAGGCCGCCGCGAATATGACCAACACAAGCGTTGGCAAAGTCGATCAAGCGCCGCGCCACACCGCCCGTGGTCATGAAGGCACCGGCCAGCAAAAAGAACGGGATGGCCAGCAGCGTGTAGTGCTCGGAGGTCTCGAACAGCTTGATGGCCAGTGAGCGCACGGAGTCGGGGCTGAAAAAGATGATCGTCAGCGAACCGGCCAGGCCAAGGGAAATGGCGATCGGTACGCCGATAAACATCAGCGCGAACAGAGCAACAAAGAGAAAAAGAATGGTCATTTCTTGTCATCCTCATGCTCGGTCAGTTTCAGCACCTCCGCGGCCTCGTCGGCCAGGCCCAGGCCCGTTTGACGATTTTGCACAATGCGCACCAGGATCTCGGCAAAGCGGATGAACACCAAGGCAAAACCCACCGGCACAATCAGCCCGATGTGCCATTGCATGATGCCGTAATGACCGAGGTCCTCGGCACCGATGCCGGCGATGAACAACGTCTGAATCCATTCGAAACTGGCGACGCTAAGCAGGCCCGCATAGGCCAGACTGCAGAGGCAGGCAATGATGCCAATGATGCGCTGAACCGGTTTACTGGCCAGTTTCACCAAGGCATCGACACCGATGTGTCCGGCCGTGCGCACGCCATAGGACAAGCCGAAAAAGATCAACCAGGCGAACAAGGCTTTGGTCAGCGAGATGCTCCACGTCATGGCTTGGGCCATCCCCATGACGCTGTCGCCAATGGCGAACAAGGGTTCACTGGCGCTCTGCCACTGCTCGGCGAGGCTGTAGAAAACGCTATAGAGGTTGTTAAGGATGACGTAAACGAACGTTACCAGCGTCATTGCCGCCAGCAGGAAGACGATAAAACCTTCTTCGAAGTGATCCCAGATACGCCGTAAGGCATTCATGAGTGGCATCTCCCGATCGAGTGACGACTATGAAACAGGGGTCGCCCTTTCGGGCGGCGCCCGCCGGCAGATTACTGAGCCTGGTTGGCAGCTTCGGCGGCCTTGATCAGGTCGGCACCGATATCACCTTCGAACTTCTTCCAGACCGGTTTCATTGCTTCACGCCACTTGCCACGTTGCTCTGGGGTCAGGGTAATGATTTCAGTGGTCTTGGCGTTGATGATGTTCTGTTTCGCATCCTGGTTCAGTTTCTCTGCATCTTTGTTCACCTGAGTGGTGACCTCGACGATGATCTTGTCCAGTTCGGTTTTTATATCCGGCGGCAGGCCAGTCCAGAACTTCGTATTGGTGATCAACATGTAATCGAGCAAGCCATGATCGGACTCAGTGATGAACTTCTGCACTTCGTGCATTTTCTGGCTGTAGATGTTCGAGTAAGGGTTTTCCGCGCCATTGACGACGCCGGTCTGCAAGCCCTGATACACCTCGGCGAAACTCATCTTCCGAGGGTTGGCGCGTACCGCCTTGAATTGCTCTTCGAGCACGGCTGAAGCCTGCACGCGGAATTTCAAACCGCGGGCATCGCCCGGTTCACGCAGCGCCTTGTTGGCGGACAATTGCTTCATGCCGTTGTGCCAATAGGCAAGTCCGGTGATGTTCTTGCTTTCCATTGCCTTGAGAAGCCCCTGGCCGTCAGGGCTTCGCTGGAAGCGGTCGACTGCCGAGATGTCGTTGAACAGGAACGGCAGATCGAACAATTGCAGCTTGGGTGTGTATTGCTCGAACTTGGCCAGCGACGGCGCAATCATCTGCACATCGCCCGACAGCAGCGCCTCCATTTCCTTACCGTCACCGAACAGCGAAGAGTTTGGATAAACCTCTACCTTGACCTTGCCGGGCAGACGTTCTTCGACGAGTTTCTTGAACAGCAGGGCGCCCTGGCCTTTAGGCGTTTGTTCGGCAACTACGTGAGAAAACTTGATAACGACTGGATCAGCCGCCAGCGCCAGGCTCGACGCGCCCAGCGCGAGTGCGCAGACGGCAGCGCTCCACAATGATTTGAGCATTTAGATGTTCCTCTTGTTTTAGTTCTCGTGCCGTTCATGTCTGAAACGCATTTGCACGGTGGACAAGAGGAGTCTAGGCAACAAATCACCATTGGTCGTTGCGACTAGTATTTCCAGAAAACCGGGATGAACAGCACCAGAACGGTGAGGATCTCCAGTCTTCCCAGCAGCATGCCGATGGTCAGCAGCCATTTGGCCGAATCGGGCAGTGTCGAGAAGTTACCTGCCGGGCCAATGATCGAACCAAGGCCAGGCCCCACGTTGCAGACGGCAGTGGCCGCGCCACTCAATGCCGTGGTCCAGTCCAGGCCGATGAGCGCCAAGCCCATGGCGATCGCCCCGATGGTGATGGTGAAAAAGAAAGAAAACGTCAGGAGCGAGCGGGCGATATCCTCGTCGATGGGGTGATTGTTGTATTTTTTCCGGATGATGGCTCGAGGATGGATCAGTTGTTTCAGGCTGCCCATGAGCAGTGCGCCAGCCACTTGAAAACGGAAGATTTTAAGGCCGCCAGCGGTGGAGCCGGAGCAGCCGCCGACAAAGGTCAGATAAAAAAACAGCAACACGGAGAAACTGCCCCATAACGTGTAATCCCCCAGCGCCACGCCGGTCGTCGTGACCACCGACGTCACGTTGACAGCCACGATCCGAAACGCCTCCCACCATCCGAAATCGCTGTGCAAGCACAACCAGGTACCGAACAGCAGCCAGGTGATGAGCAAAAAGCCAATGAACCCGCGTACCTGATGATCTTTGAACAAGGCCCGTTTATTCCCGCGCAACATGCTCACATACAGCGTAAAAGGCAGGCTACCCAGAATCATGACAACCACCGACACCCAATGAATGGCCGGTTGCGTCCAGTGCGCCAGGGAGGCATCGGAGGTGGAAAATCCTCCCGTGGAAATCAACGCCATTGCATGATTGACGGCTTCGAACGGCGTCATCCCGGCTATCCACAGGGCCAGCGTGGAAACAGCGGTAAGCCCGATATACAGCCCAAGAATATATTTGGCGGCTACGTGGGAGCGTGGTGTGACCTTCTCTGACCAGTCGGATGATTCGGTCTGAAACAGCCGCATGCCCCCGACCCGCAATAGCGGCAGGATGGCCACGGCCATGCCGATGAAACCGATCCCGCCCAGCCAATGCAGCATTGAACGCCAGATCAGCAATCCGGGAGAGGCGGTGTCCAGACCGGTCAGGATGGTCGATCCGGTGGTGGTGATGCCGGACATCGTTTCAAAAAACGCGTCGGTGTAGCTGATGTGCTGGATCAGGACCATGGGCAATGCGGCGAACATGCAGACGACTACCCAACTGGCAGTGGTCAGCATGTACATATCGCGGGGGCGCAACTGAGCGTCCTCAGGACGTCCCTTGTTGATCAACAGCAGCCCGGACACCGCCGTGATCAGACTCGACCACAGAAAGGCCGACATATCATCGTTGCGTTCATAGATCACCAGCGTGAGCATTGGTATCGCCATGCTCACTGCCAGTGTGATCAAAAAAATACCCAGGATGAAGCCGATAAGCCGCAGTACCGCAATGGACATAAATAACGCCTGTCTTGTTAGCGCCGCGCAGTATCGACCGGCTTGTCGTTTTGTCTCGTAAAGTTTGTGTAACTTTTTTCCTTTGCCCCTGATTTTCTGTACGCCGGGGTAAAAGAGCGACACGGGCGGTCAGAATCGCCGGTATAGACTGAGAGCTATCACGACAGGAGAGACGCGTGAAATATAGAACAGTGTTGCTGCTCAGTCTTTTGCTTTTATGGGCTCATGCGCCGAAGAAGGCACGCCCATGATTGGCGCCGAACTGTTGTCATCGCAAAGCCTCACAGTTGGCTGGCTGATTTACGTGCCGGTAGTGATCTGGGCTGTCTGTCGAACGCCTTGGGTTGAATTGTTCAGCGATAGCCGCCGTCAGCATCTGTTGTTCGGCACGGTGTTCGCACTGTTCATGCTCTGGCTGGTGCGACGAGACTTCGACACTGGCGTGTCCTATCACTTCATCGGCATGACGGCAGTGACGCTACTGCTGGATTGGCCGTTGGCGATTGTCGGCGGGTTGGTCGCGCAAGCGGGATTGGTGCTGCTCGGGCGGCAGGACATGGCGGCCATGGGGGTCAACGGCGCGTTGCTGATTCTACTGCCGGTGCTGGTCACCGAGTGCTGCGCAATCCTGGTCGAGCGCGCGCAGCCGCGTAATCCCTTTGTGTACATCTTCTGTTCCGGCTTTTTTGCCGCCGCGTTGTCGGCCCTGTTGTGTTTGATTCTGGCGCTCACATTGCTGTGGTACGACGAACGTTTCGCCATGCCCTATTGGCTGGAAGATTTTGTCGGTTATCTATGGCTGCTGATTTTTCCGGAAGCGTTTATCAACGGCATGGTGGTCAGCGCATTGGTGGTGTTCTGCCCCGAATGGCTGGAGACGTTCAATCGCACGCGCTACCTTTCGGCGCCCTGGAAAGACGACGATCCCAAATCTTGATCCACATCAAATCCAAAAAACGTTGCCGAATCCATGCTCTGGAAAACCTTCAGGAGCAATGGCATGAGTGTGTATGAGTGGGCGAGGCAGGAGTTGCGTCAGAGTCTGGATGTGGCGCAAGAGGTGGGCTTCGATCCGGGGTTGAGCCTGCGCGCCTTGCTCAGTGCGGTGGTGCAGCAGAGCAAGGCGGTACGCAATATAGAAGACCTGGCCGATGAGTTGCGGTTTCTCGCCGAGAACCTCGACGAGGGCCAGGACTATGGCTTTATGCGGCCCTGAGGGGCGGGATCAGTGACGCGGGTCGAAGTCTTCGCTGAACATTTCGTCTTCGGCATCCGGGCTCACCGGAATCTTGTGTTCTTCCGACGCCCAGGCGCCCAGGTCGATCAGTTTGCAACGGTCTGAACAGAACGGCCGGAACTTGTTTTCGGGGCTCCATTCGACAGGGGCGCCACAGGTTGGGCAATCGACGGTTGGGGTTTGGCTCATGACTGGCCTCCACGCAAAGTAAGGTAAAAGTGATGCAGGCGTTCGACCTCGCTGTGCAGCCAGGCGAGGTCGCGGTCGTTGACTACCACATCATCGGCATGGCTCACGCGGTCCTGTCGGCTGGACTGGGCCTTGAGGATCGCCTGGACCTGCTGTTCGCTGGTCTGGTCACGCTGCAGGGTGCGTTCGATCTGTAACTGTTCCGGGGCATCGATCACCAAAACCCGTTGGGTCATGGCGTACTGCCCGGACTCGATCAGCAGAGGCGAAACCAGAATCGCGTAAGGCGATTGTGCCTTGGCCAGATGGTGGGCGATCTCTTCGGCGATCAGCGGATGCAGCAGCGCTTCGAGCCAGCGGCGTTCATCCGGCACTTCGAAGATCAGCTTGCGCAGCGCCGCGCGATCCAGTTGGCCATCGGCTTGCAGCACGCCGGGGCCAAAGTGCTCGGCGATCTTCGCCAGTGCCGGGCGACCGGGTTCGACTACCCAGCGAGCCGCATGATCGGCGTCCACCACGTGCACGCCCAAGTCGATGAAGTGCTGGGCGGCCGCGCTTTTGCCGCTGCCGATGCCGCCGGTCAGGCCGAGAATCCAGGGTTTTTCCACAGGGGTATTCATTTCAAACCGACAAACTGCCAATAGAAGCCGGTTATTTGACCACCCCAGAGCAAGGCAATCCAGCCGGCAATGGCCAGATAGGGGCCAAAGGGCAGCGGAGTCGAGGTTTTTGCGTCCCGCAGGCGCAGCAAAATCACCCCGATGATGGCGCCCAGCAGCGATGACAGCAGGATGGTCAGCGGCAGAATCTGCCAGCCGCCCCAGGCGCCGAGCATCGCCAAGAGCTTGAAGTCGCCGTAGCCGATGCCGTCCTTGCCGGTGATCAGCTTGAACAGCCAGAACACCGTCCACAACGCCATGTAGCCGGCCACCGCGCCCCAGAGCGCGTCATGCAGTGACACGAAGAGCCCGAAGCTGTTGACGATCAACCCCAGCCATATCAACGGCAGCACTAGCACGTCCGGCAACAGCTGGTGTTCGGCGTCGATCAGGCTCATCGCCAACAGACCCCAGCTCAGGACGAGCACCATGCAGGCCTGCCAACCGAAACCGAAATGCCAGGCGACGAACGCCGACAGCACGCCGCAGGCCAGTTCGGTGAGCGGGTAACGTTTGCTGATCGGCGTCGCACAGTTCGAGCATCGCCCACGTAAAAACAGATAACTGAGTACGGGAATGTTTTCCCACGCTCGAATCCGATGGCCGCAGTCGGGGCACTCGGAGTGAGGCAGTATCAGGTTGTAAGCCGGGCCGGGGGCTTCGGGTGGCAAATCCAGGACGTCATGGGCCTGCAGGCGCCATTCACGCTCAAGCATTTTCGGCAGGCGCCAGACCACCACGTTGAGAAAACTGCCGATCAGCAAACCGATCACCAATGCGGTGATCGTGAAGGCCAGCGGGTTGAGACTCAGAAATTCGTTCAAGGACATATCAGATCGCTGAGCCAAGTTGGAAGATGGGCAGGTACATCGCAACCACCAGGCCGCCGACGATAACCCCCAGCACCACCATGATGAAAGGCTCCATCAGACTGGTCAGGTTATCGACCATGTTATCCACCTCGTCCTCATAGAAGCTCGCGACCTTGTCGAGCATGTCGTCCAGTGCGCCGGACTCTTCGCCGATGGCCGTCATCTGGATCGCCATGTTCGGAAAGATGCCGGAGGTGCGCATGGCAAAATTCAGCTGCATGCCGGTTGAAACGTCCTGCTTGATGCGTAACACCGCTCGCTTGAACACGATGTTGCCGGTCGCGCCCGCCACTGAATCCAGGGCTTCGACCAGTGGCACCCCGGCGGCAAACGTGGTCGACAAGGTGCGGGCGTAACGGGCCACGGCAGACTTGTACATGAGCGCGCCCACCAACGGCAGTTTCAGCAGCCAGGTGTCCATCCGGTCCCGAAAGTCCGGGGACTTTTTAAAGGCATGGCGGACACCGAAGATAAGTGCGCCCAGCATGCCGAGCACCATCCACCACCAGGCCTGCAGGAACTCCGACAAGCCGATGACCATCACGGTGAACGCCGGCAGCTCGGCGCCAAACCCCGAGAACACCGACTCGAATTGCGGCACCACCTTGACCAGCAGAATCCCGGTCACAATGATCGCGACGAACACCACCGCCAGCGGGTAGGTCATGGCTTTCTTGATTTTGGCCTTGAGGCTTTCGCTCTTTTCCTTGTAGGTCGCCACCCGTTCCAGCAGGGTATCCAGAGCCCCGGCCTGTTCGCCGGCATCCACCAGGTTGCAGTACAGCTCATCGAAGTACTGGGGTTTTTTGCGCAGGGCTGCGGCGAAGCTGTTACCAGCCGCGACTTCCTGTTTCACCTCGTCCACCAGCTTGCGCATGTTCGGGTTATCGAAGCCTTCGCCGATAATGTCGAACGATTGCAGCAGCGGTACGCCGGCTTTCATCATGGTCGCCATCTGCCGGGTAAACAGGGCAATGTCCAGGGCCTTGATGCGTTTGCCGGCAGTGAAAATGGACGCGGTTTTTTTCCGCACCTTGCCCGGGTTGATCCCTTGCTTGCGTAACTGGGCCTTGATCAGCGCGGGATTCTGGCCGGTCAATTCGCCGGTCATTTTTGTGCCTTTTTTGTCTGTGCCTTCCCAGGCATATATGCTGATTTTCGCTGCTTTGACCGCCATGTTCAGTCCTTCGTGACCCGATTGATTTCTTCAAGGCTGGTGATGCCTTGCATGGCCTTGAGCAGGCCCGAAGTACGCAGGTCGTTGAAGCCGTCCTTACGCATCTGGATGTCGATTTCCAGTGAATTGCCTTCAGCCATGATCAGCCGTTGCAGGTCTGGGGTGTTCTTGACCACTTCATAAATCCCTACTCGCCCTTTGTAACCGTTGTTGCACTGATCGCAACCGACCGGTTCATAGATCGTGAACGAGCCAATGCGTTCCTCGGGAAAGCCTTCCTTGAGCAAAGCCTCGCGGGGAATCTCGATCGGCTTTTTGCAATGGCTGCACAGTTTACGCGCCAGGCGCTGGGCGATTATCAGGCTGACCGAGGTCGCGATGTTGAACCCCTGAATCCCCATGTTGTGCAAGCGGGTCAGGGTTTGCGCGGCGCTGTTGGTGTGCAGTGTGGAAAGCACCATGTGCCCGGTCTGGGCGGCCTTGATGGCGATTTCGGCGGTTTCGAGGTCGCGGATTTCACCGACCATGATCACGTCCGGGTCCTGACGCAGAAACGAGCGCAGCGCCTGGGCGAAATCCATTCCCTGCCTGGGATTGACGTTGACCTGGTTGATGCCTTCCATGTTGATTTCTACCGGGTCTTCGGCGGTGGAAATATTGATGTCGACGGTGTTGAGGATGTTCAGGCCGGTATAGAGCGACACGGTCTTGCCCGAGCCGGTGGGGCCGGTCACCAGGATCATTCCCTGTGGCTGCTTGAGAGCGGCCATGTACAGGTCTTTCTGGTCGGGTTCGTAGCCGAGGGCATCGATGCCCATTTGGGCACTGGATGGGTCGAGGATCCGGATCACCACTTTCTCGCCCCACAGGGTTGGCAGCGTGTTGACCCGGAAGTCGATGGACTTGCTTTTGGACAGGCGCATTTTGATTCGCCCGTCCTGGGGTTTGCGCCGCTCGGAGATGTCGAGACTGGCCATGACCTTCAGCCGCGAAGCAATGCGGTTGGCCAGTTGTGTCGGTGGCCTGGCGACCTCCCGCAGCATGCCGTCGGTGCGCATCCGCACGCGGTAGATTTTTTCATAGGGTTCGAAATGCAGGTCGGAAGAGCCGCTCTTGATCGCGTCGAGCAACATCTTGTGGACGAAGCGCACCACCGGCGCGTCATCGGCATCCTGGCCTACGATAGAGTCCTGTTTCTGCTCGTCGACCGACTCGATATCCAGCCCATCGAGATCGACGTCGGCCATGTCTTCCAGGCCGGTGGAGTGGTTGTCGAAGAATTTTTCGATGGCGTCGCTGAGCTTGTCTTCCTCCACCAGAATGGCTTCAGTACTCAGCCCGGTGCTGAACTGGATGTCGTTGATGGCTTGATGATTGGTCGGGTCGGAAATCCCCACGAACAGCTTGTTGCCGCGCCGCCAGAGGGGCAGGGCGTGGTGCTGACGGATCAGCTTCTCACTGACCAGCCCTCGGGGTTGGGTGTCCTTGTCCAGGCAGTTGAGGTCCAGCAGGGCCATGCCGAAATGCTCCGAGGCCACCTCGGCGACCTGCCAGCTTTTCAGCAGTTTGTTTTGCACCAGATAGCTGACCAGCGAGATTCGATTGCGTTGGGCTTGTTGATACGCCTGTTGCGCACTTTGATCAGTGATCAGCTCGGCCAGCACCAATTGCTTGGCCAGACCGCTAAGGGCAATGTCATTCATTGGGATACCGGACGCAGACAGTTAATGACTTATAGCCTAGTCAAGCAGTGGAACCAAACCAGCCGGGGTGAGGTGACAAAAAGTGTCAGATAGTGCGGATCCGTGTAGTAGGAAAGGTCTTTGTCGCGATCTCGCGCCCCGCAGGCGGGGGCGCGCGCGGCTTGGCATGACCTGTGCTGCGCCTTGTTCAGATCATGAGATTTCGACTCATGCATGGAGCCTGTCTATGAAAAATCAAAAAGGTTTTACTCTGATCGAGCTGCTGATCGTGGTGGCGATCATCGGGATTCTGGCGACGTTTGCGTTACCGCAGTATTCGAAGTACCAGGCGCGGGCGAAGGTCACCGCTGCTCTTGCAGAAATCTCGGCACTGAAGGTGCCTTTCGAAGACATCATCAACCAAGGTACTAACCCTACTCTTGATCTGATCGGCGGTACGGCGACCACGGGTAATTGCACAATTACGGCATCGGGTACCGCCTCTTCCGGTGCGGGCACTATCGGCTGCACGATCCTCAACGCTCCTGGGCCGGTGCTCAGCAAAACCATCACGCTTACACGCACCCTTACCGGTGGCTGGACATGCGCCACCACAGCTGAACAGGAATACGCGCCTAAAGGCTGCACTGGCGCTGCCGCTGCCGGCTGATTTATTGTCATCCTGCCAATGCCCCGCGTTTCACGACGCGGGGCATTTTTTTGCTAGTCTTTTGTGGGCCAATTCAATAATCAAGAAAACCCCCGACAATTCATGGCCTTAGGCCTGCGCTAAAACCCGCATGTTGCATGTAGATAATTTCGCAGTCATGCAATTTGCATGATTTCGAAAATCGCCATTGTGTCTAACATATTGATTTAAAAGGTTTTATTTTTTATGTGGCTGTTGGCACAACGTTCGCACTATCTCCTGTAACCCTGCTGACAAGACACGCAGCAGACTTTCCAGAAATACAGGAGTTACTCGTATGAAGAAGTTCGCTATCGCTGCCGCTACTGCTACCGCGTTGACCCTGACCATGGCCAATGCCGCATTTGCACAGACCACCCAAGCGACTCAGGCACCTATGATGCTGGCCGCCGGTGAAGTTACTGAAGCGAAAGAGGATGTTTCCGATACCTGGATCACGACCAAAGTCAAAGCAGACCTGGTGACCGAAAAAGGCATCCCAGGCACCGACATTAAAGTCGAAACCAACAAAGGCGTTGTTTCCCTGTCTTCCATGACTGTTCTGACAGACGCTCAGAAAACAACCGCTGTGGCTATCGCCAAGAAAATCAAAGGGGTCAAAGATGTGTCCGCTGACGGCCTGAAATCCGAGTAAGGCAAGGCTTCTCGCCTGGACCGGGAGAAGGTGCGGTAGACGGGCCGAGTCATACGTCTGCCGCGACTTGAGAGTTCATGCGAAGGCCACAAGGACGTGGCCATTACAGGCCCCGGCATTCGTGTCGGGGCCTGTTCTATTGCGGGCTACGCAAAACAACTGTGGGAGCGGGCTTGCTCGCGAATGCGGTGTATCAGTCAACATTGATGCCGACTGACACACCGCCTTCGCGAGCAAGCCCGCTCCCACATTGACTGGCACCCACATTGGTTTGTGGTGGATTTAATTGCCGCGCTTGCTGGTGATTCGAACCAACCGGTTGCCTTCAAAGCGCAGGTACTGGTACATCCCGCTGTTGGGCCCGTAGGTCCATTCCTCGACCTGAAACTCTTCCCGCCGATTGGCGCTGCGCTTGTAGCCCAACACGTCGCGGGCAATGGGCTCTCCGCATTTTTGCAGCACTTCGCCGGACCTGTCCCCGACGCTGATCAATTGACTGCCGCATCGCAAGGTATCGGCCGCCGCAGCCTGACCGACAGCCAACCCCAGGGCCAAATTCAGAAGCCAGCGAGCGCCCATCACTCGGCATCCAGATGCATGGGGGTGATAACACGGCCATCGCCTTCTGCCTCACCAAGGCTGGCGTCGATGAAGTACACGCGGTCATCGGCCAACTGACCCTTGTCCACCAGATAATCCTTGATGCTGCTGGCCCGTTCTTGACCCAGTTGACGCAACAGCACCTCGCTGGAACTCCAGAACGCGATCACGCCTTCACGCATTTTTTTGCTGCGTTCTTCCTTGCCCAGATCCTTCCATTCGGCGGGCGGCTGAGTCTTGAGGCGTGTGCGGTAGATCCCTTCAAGCAGCGGGCCTTTCTCGTTGTCCGGCACTTTCAGCAACGACGCCTGAGCCGGCACTTTGTCACCGCGGCGCTGGAGCATTTTGTAGTAGTTGTATTGGTATTCCCGCTCCAGACGTTGCTCGGCAATCAGCGGGCCATCGCTGGTCTTGGCGGCAGTGCCTTCGATTTCCAGGCGCAGGGCCGGACGTTCCTTGAGCGCCTGAGACAATTTGACCAGCGCTGTTTCAGCGTCTTTGCTCAGGTCGCTTGAACCCGGTGCAAATGCCACGGTGCCCAAGTCTTCCGAACCACCACCGCTCACCAGCCCGCCAATCATTTTGAATGGCGCTGCGGCTGCTTTCACGATCAGGTTGCGCAGGGTCTGCCAGATAATAGGCATGACACTGAACTGTGGATTGTTCAGGTCGCCGCTCACCGGCAGCTCGATGGAAATCTTGCCGTCGACATCCTTGAGCAAGGCAATCGCCAGTTTCAGCGGCAGGCTCACGGCGTCTGGACTGTCGACCTTTTCACCCAGTTGCAACTGCTCGACCACCACTTTGTTTTCGGCCAGGAGCTGGCCGTTGGTGATCTTGTAATGCAGGTCGAGATTGAGCCGGCCCTTGCGGATACGGTAACCGGCGAACTTGCCGGAGTAGGGCGTCAGGGTGGTCAGTTCCACCCGTTTGAAACTGGTGGCGATGTCCAGGCTGGCCATCGGGTCGAACGGGTTGACCGAACCCTTGATGGTCACCGGTGCATAGCGGTCGACCTTGCCTTTGACGTCGACACTGGCCGGTTTTGCCTGGCGGCTGTCGATGGTGCCGATCTTCCCGTTGAGCTGTTGAACAGCTGTGGCGAAGTTCGGGGTCAGGCTGAAGTCGGCGAAGTTTGCCGAACCGTCATTGATGGTAATGCCGCCAATGTGGATGCCCAGCGGTTTTTCTTTTCCGGCGGCGGGCTTGGCCGCAGCGGTGGATGTAGCGCCGGAGTCAGCCGGTTGCGGGATCAGCAGGTCATCGATGTTGGTGGTGCGGTCATCGTTGATCATGAAGCGCGCATAAGGCTGGAACAGGTTGACCTTGTCGATCGACAGGCTGTCGCCATGTTGATAATTCAGACCTTCGAGCACCAACTGTTGCCACTTGAGGAAGTCGCGGGTTTTCAGGGTGTCGAGGGTGTGCAGTTGATCGACCTGGGCGCGGCCGGTGACGTTGAACGCCAGCGGCTCAGTGCTTTTCAGGTCGACCGCCAGATCACTGCCAAGCATGCCGCTGCGCAGCTCGAGACGAATGAACGGGTTGATGTAGGACTGGGCGACGCGCAGGTCGATGTCCTTGGTCTGCACGTTCAGTTTGGCGCTGATCGGAGCCAGATTGACCACGCCATCCGCGGTGATCTTGCCTTGCTTGCCCACACCGGTGTCGAGCTTGAGGTTGAAAGGTGAGCCATTGAGGCTGTCGAAATTTTGCAGGTCCAGGTTCAGTGGGCCCAACTCCAGCGCCACCTCCGGTTGTGCCTTGCGGTCGGCCAGGTGCACCTGATAATCACGCAGCTGCACGTCTTTGAGCAGCACCTGCCAAGGCTTGCTCGGCGCGCTCGGTTCAGGCTTCGGCGAATCGGCAGCCGCTGGTGCGCTGATTGGCTCGGCATTGGCTTTGGCGGCCGCCTTGGACGGCTGACTGGCGAACAGTTTTTGCCAATCGAGTTGCCCATCGGCCTCGAGGGCGGCCCAGGTTTCCAGTTTCTGACTGCGAATTTTGCCGACCACTACTTGCTGTTTGGCCAGGTCCACGGTGGTTTCGCTGATGTCCAGCCGCTCGAGCTTCGCCAGCGGTCGACCGTCCGGAGTCTTGATGGCAAAAGGCGCGATGCTGACGGCAACGTTGCTCAGCAGCAGTTCGGTTTCCTTGGCCAGGTTGAGTTTGTAGTCGGTGCTGAGGCTGACGACGCCATCTTCGAGTGCGAGTGGCACAGCATCGCGCACATAGGGCCAAAAGGATTTCATCTTGCCGTCGGTGATTTTCAGCTTACCTTCGGAGGCGATCGGGATCAGGCTGAAGTTACCGGTCCAGTCGATCTGCCCACCTGCCGGGCCGACGGCCACCAACGTCATGTCGGCGCTGTCTTCGGGCAAGGTGCTGAGGTTTTTCAGTTCGAAGTCGAGTTTGTCGTAGAGGAATTCGATGGGTTCGCTGGGCCGTGCATCCTCGAAATGGACGGAGCCGCTGGCCAGTTTGATCCGCTCCACGCGCAGCGGGAATGGTTTGGCGTCCGGATCGGCCGGGGTCGGTTCGCTGGCGGGGATCTTGAACAGGCCGAGCAGGTTGAGTTTGCCGTCCTTGCCGAAAAGGATTTCGGTCTTGGGTTTGTCCAGTTCGATATCGGACAAGTGCAGCGCCTTGGTCCAGAGGCTGTCGATCTGCAGGTTGGCGTACAGACGTTCGAAGCCCACTTGCTCTTTGCCCGGCTCGCCGATGACCAGGCCCCAAAGGGTGACTTCAAGACTGAACGGATTGAGTTCGATCCGCGAAATCGTGGCGGGCGTCGTGGCGTAGTTGGCCAATTGTTGGTTGGCGACCCGCAACGCGATGCCCGGCAAAATCAGAAACCCCAGCAGGCTATAAAGAGCCAGGGCAGTCAACAAGGCGCCGATAGCGCGAATCAATCCTTTGGGCATGTGCGGCTTCATTTGTCGGAATCGGAGTGCCTTGGAGTATGGCATGCGTTTGCGGTTCCGAAGCAACCAGGCTTTATAGGATTTATCTGATTATCGGCGTGGACTTTCAGAGCTGCAGGATCAGCGTTTTCAGTGGCGGCTGCTGATCCATCGACGGGAAATCGCTGCCCGGCGTCAGCACGCTCCACTCACGCACCGGGCGCCCGGCCTTCTCTGCGCAGCGCAAAACCTGCTCGCGCCAATCGTCCATGCTGACCTTCGCCAGGTTGTTGCAGCAGATCAGCACGCCATCGTCGGCAGTGGTCAACAGCGCCGGTTTGAGCAGGCTTTGATAGTCACGCAACAGGTCGACCGTGCCGAAAGCGCTCTTGGCCCAGGCCGGAGGATCAAGCAGCACCAGATCGTACTGACGTGGGTCCAGACGTTGATAGCTCGGCAGTTTCTGGCCGCGACGCTGGCTGATCGGCAGACCGGCCAATTGACGAATCGCCGGGAAATAATCGGACTGGATGAATTCCATCGTCGGCAATTGCGGGTTGAGCAGACCGTTCTCGCGGCCGACCGCCAGATTGCCTTCGGCAAAGTCCAGGTTGCACACCTCGCTCGCACCCCCCGCCGCAGCGCTGAGGCCGACGCCACAGGTGTAGGCAAACAGGTTCAGCACACTTTTGTTTTTGCTGTGCGCCTTGACCCAGCCGCGAGCGTTGCGCAGGTCGAGAAACAGCAATGGGTCCTGGCCGGCGTGGCGCCCGCGAACCCGGTAGTTCAGTCCCCATTCGTGACCGATCAAATCTTGCAGGGCGGCTTCGTCGGCGCGGTAGACGGTGTCTTCGCGGTCGATGCGCGAGTTGCCACGGGAACGGTCGTTGTAGACCAGCAGGGTGTCGAGGCCTAGCTGCTGATTGACGATCTCATGCAGTTGCAGCAGGGCGTCACGCTCCAGTGCCTGATGAAAACTCTGCACCAACAGTTGCGGACCGTAGCGGTCGATGGTCAGGCCGCCGGCGCCTTCCTGGCTGCCGTGGAACAGGCGATAGCAATCGGTGCCCTGCTGATGCAACTCGGCAAGCAGGTCCTGACGATGATCGAGGGCGGCGCGCAGCGCCTGATTCAAGGAAGACATGCTAAGCGCCTTGCAGGAGGGAATTGGGGGCGCGGGAGTTTAACAGCTATGGGCTTTGAGTTTTGTGGGCAAATGTGTGGGATGTGGTGGCTGTGAGGGCGTCTTCGCGAGCAAGCCCGCTCCCACACAGGATTGATGAACGACACAAATTCACTGTGGGAGCGGGCTTGCTCGCGAAGCTTTTAAGCTCTTTCGATGGCCAATGCACAACACGGGCTCATTGGTTCAGCCGCTGATCGATCAACCCTTGCACCACACTCGGGTCGGCGAGGGTCGAGGTATCGCCCAGGCTGTCCAGTTCGTTGCAGGCGATCTTGCGCAGAATCCTGCGCATGATTTTGCCCGAGCGGGTTTTCGGCAGGGCCGGAGCCCATTGGATCAAGTCCGGTTTGGCGAAGCTGCCGATTTCCTTGCTGACATGCGCCAGCAATTGTTTCTTCAGTTCGTCGTTGGGTTCGGTGCCATTCATGGGCGTGACGAAGGCATAGATGCCCTGGCCTTTGACGTCGTGGGGGTAACCGACCACGGCGGCCTCGGCGATGCTGTCGTGCAGCACCAGCGCGCTTTCAACTTCGGCCGTACCGATGCGGTGCCCGGAGACGTTGATCACGTCGTCGATGCGCCCGGTGATCCAGTAGTCGCCGTCCTCGTCGCGACGTGCGCCATCGCCGGTGAAGTAATAGCCGGGGTAGGGCTTGAAGTAGGTTTCGATCATCCGTTTAGGGTCGCCGTAGACGCTGCGGATCTGCGCCGGCCAGCTGGACTTGATGGCCAGTATGCCGCTGCCAGCGCCTTTGATTTCCTTGCCGTGTTCGTCGAGCAGTACCGGTTGCACGCCGAACATCGGTTGAGTAGCGCAACCGGGTTTGATCCGTTGGGTGCTGACCAGCGGGCTGAGCATAATGCCGCCGGTTTCGGTCTGCCACCAAGTATCGACAATCGGGCAGCGCTGCTCGCCGACCGTATTGAAATACCACTCCCAGGCTTCCGGGTTGATCGGCTCACCGACGGTGCCGAGTAACCGCAGGCTCTCGCGGGACGTTTCCTTTAACGGTTCGGGGCCTTCGCGCATCAGCGCACGCAGGGCGGTTGGAGCGGTGTAGAAGATGTTCACATGGTGCTTGTCGATCACCTGCCAGAAGCGCGAGGTGCTGGGGTAGCTCGGCACGCCTTCGAAGATCAGCGTGGTCGCCCCGTTGGCCAGCGGCCCGTAGACAATGTAGCTGTGGCCGGTGACCCAGCCGACATCGGCGGTGCACCAGAAAACTTCACCGTCGCGATAGTCGAGCACGTACTTGAAGGTCATGGCAGCTTGCAGCAAGTAGCCGCCGGTGGTGTGCAGCACGCCTTTGGGTTTACCGGTGCTGCCGGAGGTGTAGAGAATGAACAGCGGGTCTTCGGCGTCCATCGGCTCTGGCGGGCAGTCGTCGCTGACGTCGCGCAAAGCCTGGTGGTACCAGATGTCCCGATCGTCGACCCAGTTAACCTGGCCTTGGGTACGTTCGACCACGATCACGGTGTTCACGTCGGGGCAGCTTTGCACCGCCGTGTCGACGTTCTGTTTGAGCGGCACGAATTTACCGCCGCGCACGCCTTCGTCGGCAGTGATCACGGTGCGGCAATCGGCGTCGAGGATCCGGTCACGCAGCGAGTCCGGGGAGAAGCCGCCGAACACCACCGAATGAATCGCGCCGATCCGCGCACAGGCGAGCATGGCGTAGGCGGCTTCGGGGATCATCGGCATGTAGATGCACACGCGGTCGCCTTTCTTCACGCCACGGCTTTTGAGCACGTTGGCCAGTCGGCAGACGTTGTAATGGAGTTTTTTGTAGGTGATCTGGGCGGATTCGGCGGGGTCATCGCCTTCCCAGATGATCGCGATTTGATCGCCGCGTTTTTCCAGGTGACGGTCGATGCAATTGTAACTGACGTTTAACTGTCCACCAGCGAACCAGCTCGCCTCACCGGTTTTCAGGTCGTAACGCTGGACGGTTTGCCACGGTGCGCTCCAGTCGAGAAAGCGTGTGGCCTGTTCGGCCCAGAAGGTGCTGGGGTGCTCGATGGATTGGCGGTACAGGCGTTGGTAGTCGTCTTGACTTAACTGTGCAGCCCGGCGGACGGCATCGGCTTTGGGGAACGTGCTGATATCGAACATGACGGTTCCTTATTCTTGTTACGACAAGTAATAAAGATGCGCCCTGTGAATTTTGAGTTCAAGTGTACGTAGAACCAATGTGGGAGCGGGCTTGCTCGCGAAAGCGGTGTGTCATTCAACATTGGTGTCGACTGATACACCGCTTTCGCGAGCAAGCCCGCTCCCACAGGGTCAGTGATGACCTGTGGGAAAGAGTCTCAAATCACCCGCGGTGACGACCGCGGAAGTAGTTGATCAAACCTTGGGTGGAGGCATCGTCGGCCGGGCTTTCTTCGCTGCCGACCAGGCGGTTGTAGACGCCTTTGCCCAGTTCCTTGCCCAGCTCCACACCCCACTGGTCGAAGGCGTTGATGCCCCAGACCACGCTTTGCACGAAGACTTTGTGTTCGTACAGCGCCACCAGTGCGCCAAGACGACGCGGGCTGATGCGTTCGACCACCAACGTGTTACTCGGACGGTTGCCCGGGATCACCTTGTGCGACGCCAGCTTCTGCACTTCGTCCTCGCTCATGCCCTTGTCACGCAGCTCGGCTTCGGCCTCGGCGCGGGTCTTGCCCAGCATCAGTGCCTGGCTTTGCGACAGACAGTTGGCGTACAGCCACTGGTGGTGGTCGGACACCGGGTTGAAGCTGACGATCGGCACGATAAAGTCGGCCGGAATCAGCTGGGTGCCCTGGTGCAGCAACTGGTGGTAAGCGTGCTGAC
This sequence comes from Pseudomonas farris, assembly GCF_019145235.1. Taxonomy (GTDB): domain Bacteria; phylum Pseudomonadota; class Gammaproteobacteria; order Pseudomonadales; family Pseudomonadaceae; genus Aquipseudomonas; species Aquipseudomonas farris. The sequence continues at coordinate 73,224 of NZ_JAHSTV010000017.1, forward strand.
CGTTGCAGCCGACGCCGCCCCAGATCACCGGGCCGGTATCGGTGGACACTGGCGTGCCGTCCTGACGCACGCTCTTGCCGTTGGATTCCATGTCCAGCTGTTGCAAGTGTTTGGTGATGTTGCGCAGGTAGTGGTCGTACGGCAGGATCGCGTGGCTTTGCGCGCCCCAGAAGTTGCCGTACCAGACGCCGAGCAACGCCAGCAGCACCGGCATGTTCTGGTCGAATGGCGCGCTCTGGAAGTGCTGGTCCATGGTGTAGGCACCGGACAGCAGTTCCTTGAAGTTCGACATGCCGATGGCCAATGCAATCGGCAAACCGATAGCCGACCACAGCGAATAACGCCCGCCGACCCAGTCCCACATCGGGAAGATGTTTTCTTCGCGAATACCGAACGCCACCGCTGCCGCGTTGTTGCTGGAAACGGCGATGAAGTGACGGTACAGCTCGGCTTCCGAACCGCCCTGAGCCAGGTACCAGGCGCGTGCGGCCTGGGCGTTTTTCAGGGTTTCGAGGGTGTTGAAGGATTTCGACGAGACGATAAACAGCGTGGTCTCGGCGCGCAGCTTCATGGTCAGTTCGTGGAATTCACTGCCGTCGATGTTCGCCAAGTAATGGCAGCGCACGCCTTTCTGGGCGTAGGACAGCAGCGCTTCGGATACCAACTCAGGGCCGAGGAACGAGCCACCGATGCCGATATTCACCACGTCAGTGATCGGCTTCTCGGTGTAACCGCGCCACAAACCATCGTGGATGCGGCCCACGAGGTCGGTGATCTGGTTCAGCACCTTGTGCACATCGGGCATCACGTTGACGCCGTTGACCGACAGCTTGTCGCCCACCGGGCGGCGCAGTGCGGTGTGCAGCGCGGGGCGGCCTTCGGAAGAGTTGACGATTTCGCCATCGAACAGCGCTTTGATCGCGCCTTTGAGGTCGACCTCGTTGGCGAGGCCCACCAGCAGATTGCGGGTCTCGGCGTTGATCAGGTTTTTCGAGTAGTCGAGAAACAGGCCGCAGCTGCTAAGGGTGAATTGAGTAAAGCGCTGCGGATCGGCATTAAAGGCTTCGCGCATGCTGAAATCCTGCATGGCTTGGCGGTGGTCATTCAGCGCTTGCCAGGCGGGCAGAGCGGTAACGTCGTGAGGAGTGCGGTAATACGCCATCGCTGCGGTTTTCCTTTTTACTTGAACGGCCTTTTGAACACTAAAATCCCGGAGCGCTGCGGGTGGGCGTCCGGTCAACTGCGTCGACACGATTTCATGGCGCAGGGCGAATACAGTAAACCTCGCGCTGCAATCTGTCTTGACTTTGTCTGACCTGCTCCCGGTACTTTTTTAACATTTAAACAGGGAGCAGTCCGACAAACGGAAGGCTGACAGGGGGAGGGACTCGATCAGGCGACCTGAACCGGAATGGCATTACTGGTGTGGCTCAACTCGTTACCCGGCGCCATGTAGAGCATGCGCGGTTTGAAGTTGAGCAGCTCGGCTTCGCTGTAGTGGGCGTAAGCGCAGATGATCACGCGGTCGCCGACCTTGGCTTTGTGCGCCGCGGCACCGTTGACCGAAATCATGCGCGAACCTTCTTCGCCACGAATCGCGTAGGTGGTGAAGCGTTCGCCATTGTCGATGTTGTAGATCTGGATCTGTTCGTACTCACGGATGCCGGACAGGTCCAGCCATTCGCCGTCGATGGCGCAAGAGCCTTCGTAATCGAGTACAGCGTGGGTGACTTCGGCGCGATGCAGCTTGGCCTTGAGCATGATGGCGTGCATGAGTGTTTCCCCAGGTCGGAATCGAACGGCGGGCAGTTTGCCCGAAGGCTTTGTGAGCGGCAATACAGTCTGGACACGACGTAGATCCAATGTGGGAGCGGGCTTGCTCGCGAAGAGGCCATCACATTCAACATCATCGTTGACTGTCAGACCGCTTTCGCGAGCAAGCCCGCTCCCACATTGGTTTTGCGGTGCTCAGGCTGGCGCGTCGAGGTTCAGATGCAGGTTGTCGATCAACCGCGTCGTGCCCAGGAACGCCGCCACCAGAATCACCAGATCCCGATCTTCGGCCGTCGCCGGACGCAAGGTCAGCGCATGGCGAATTTCCAGATAATCCGTACGCAGGCCAGCGGCTTCAAGCTGTTTGATCTGCTCATTGATCAAGGTCGGGTAATCCCGCTCACCCTGTTTGATTGCATCGGCAATATGGGTCAGGGTGCGATAGACCACTGGCGCGACGGCACGCTGTTCTTCGCTGAGGAAGCCATTGCGCGACGACAGCGCCAGACCGTCGGCGGCACGCACGGTGGGTTCGCCGATGATCTGAATCGGCATGTTCAGGTCATGCACCAGGGCGCGAATCACCGCCAGTTGCTGGAAGTCTTTCTGGCCGAAGATCGCCAAGTCCGGCTGGACCATGTTGAACAGCTTGCTGACTACCGTCGCCACGCCTTCGAAATGCCCCGGACGGCTGGCGCCGCACAGTCCTTCGGACAGTTGCGGAACGCTGACGCGGGTCTGGCCGGCCATGCCGTCGGGATACATTTCTTCGACGGTGGGGGCGAACAGCAGATGGCAACCGGCCTGGAGCAGTTTCTCCTGATCGGCGGCCAGGGTTCGTGGGTACTTGTCGAGGTCTTCGCCGGCACCGAACTGTAGCGGGTTGACGAAAATGCTCGCGACCACGAAATCCACCCGTTGGGTGGCTTTGGTAATCAGCGCGATATGCCCGCTGTGCAGGTTGCCCATGGTCGGCACGAAGCCGATGCGCTTGCCTTCGCTACGGGCACGGGCCACGGCGGCCCGCAGTTCGCGTGCGGTTTTTACGGTGTTCATGCAGAGAATCCGTGTTCGATGCCAGGGAAAGTCGCCGCTTTGACTTCAGTGACGTAAGCGCTCAAGGCGGCTTGAATGCTGGTTTGGCCAGTCATGAAGTTCTTCACGAATTTTGGTACGCGGCCGGTAATGGACAAGCCCAGCATGTCGTGCAGGACCAGTACCTGGCCGTCGGTGCCACTACCGGCGCCGATGCCGATCACCGGGATCTTCACCGCCTGGGTGATTTCTTCGGCGAGTTCGCTAGGCACGCATTCGAGCAGCAGCATGGCCGCGCCGGCCTGTTCCAGGGAGATGGCGTCGGCACGCATTTGCCGCGCCTGGTTCTCGTTGCGGCCCTGGACTTTATAGCCGCCGAGGATGTTGACCGATTGCGGTGTCAGCCCCATGTGCGCGCACACCGGGATGCCACGTTCGGCCAGCAGACGGATCGAGTCCGCGAGCCACAATGCGCCTTCAACCTTGACCATGTGCGCACCGGCCTGCATCAACAGGGCGCTGTTGGTCATGGTTTGTTCAATGGTGGCGTAGGCCATGAAGGGCAGGTCGGCGAGGATCAGGGCATCGGCGTTGCCGCGTTTGACGGCCGCTACATGGTAGGCCATTTCAGCGGTGGTCACCGGCAGAGTGCTGTCGTGACCTTGCAAGACCATGCCGAGGGAGTCGCCCACCAGCAGCACTTCAACCCCAGCCTCATTGCAGGCATGGGCGAAGGTCGCGTCATAGCAGGTCAGCATGGTGATCTTTTCACCTTTCTGCTTGAGGCTCTGGAGCGTGGTCAGGGTGATGGCTGGCATGAAAAAATCCTCATTACAGGCGCTATGGAAACTACTGCGAGTAACGCGCGTGATTCGTCATTTATACAGGCGCACCTTCTTTCGTGGTGCTTGTAAGGCCTGGATTGCGCCCTTTAGCGCCGCGTTGGCGGCAGCGGGACGCCTATAGTCGTGAGGAGAACCCGGGAAGTCAATTGCGTGTGTTACCGCATTGTTACGCGTGGGGTGTTACCGGCGTTACTGATGCGATTCAGCAGATTTTATGGGAGGGGTGTGCTGCAGATTTGGTGTTCGGCACCAAACCAATGTGGGAGCGGGCTTGCTCGCGAAGGCTGATTCACATTCAATACATTTACTGACTATCAGACCGCTTTCGCGAGCAAGCCCGCTCCCACAGGGGGATTTGCGTTAAATCGGCGGGTGCCGTTCCAACCCGACGAACGGGCAGGCGGCGAGCAATGCTGTGAGGGTCCGGCCATCGGCGAGGCGCAGATCAACCGGTGCCAGCTCGGCCAGTGGATAGAGCACAAAGGCCCGTTCCTGCAGGTGATAGTGGGGGACTTTGAGGCGAGGTTCGTCGATCAGTCGATCGCCGAACAGCACGATGTCCAGATCCAGCGTGCGCGGGCCCCAGCGTTCAAGGCGCTCGCGGCCCTGGCCATTCTCGATGGCTTGCAGCGCATCCAGCAGGTCCAGTGGCGCGAGGCTACTGTCGAGCGCGGCGACGGCGTTGGTGTAACGCGGTTGGCCGGGCAGCAGCGAGTCGCTTTGATAAAACCCGGAAACCCCGACCAGTTCGGTCTGCGGCAAATGCGCCAGCGCTTCGACAGCGCTGCGCAACTGTTCGGCGGGGTCAGCCAGATTGCTGCCCATGCCGATGTAGATGCGTTCCATGGCTTATTCGCCTGTAGCGCTCGGTGCGCCGGCAGCGCGCTTGCGCTTGGCACCGCCGCTACGGCGACGTTTGCGTGGAGCACCGGTACCGTCGTCCTTACCGCTGAGGTCGCGGATCATGTCCCGGCGTTCGCTGTCGTTGGCGTCCTGATAGTCGGTCCACCATTCGCCCAGGCCATCGGTCTGCTCACCGGCGCTTTCACGCAGCAGCAGGAAGTCGTAACCGGCGCGGAACCGCGGGTTGTCCAGCAACAGGTCGGCGCGTTTGCCGCTGCGCCGCGGCAGACGCTCCTGCATGTCCCAGATCTCGCGGATCGGCATGGTGAAGCGTTTTGGAATGGCGATGCGCTGGCACTGTTCGGCGATCAACTCGTGAGCGGCTTCCTGCATCGCCGGAATCGGCGGCATGCCGCGTTCTTGCAGACGCAACACACGGGCCGGCAGGGCAGGCCAGAGCAGGGCGGCAAACAGGAATGCCGGGGTGACCGGTTTGTTCTGCTTGATTCGCAGGTCCGTGTTGATCAGCGCTTCACTGATCAGCGTGTGCGTGTAGGTCGGGTTGTACTCCAACGCTGCCGCACTGGCCGGGAACAGCGGATCGAACAACTGCAGATCGACCAGCATTTCGAAGGTGTCCGCGGCATAGCCGGAGAGGAACAACTTGAGCACTTCTTCGAACAGACGAGCCGACGGGATCTCGCGCAGCAACGGCGCCAGTTCGCGGATCGGCGTGGCGCTGTGTTTTTCGATGCCGAAATTCAGCTTGGCGGCGAAACGCACGGCCCGCAACATCCGCACCGGGTCTTCCTGGTAGCGTTGCTTTGGATCACCGATCAGGCGGATCAGATGATTGCGGATGTCGTGTACGCCGTTGGCGTAGTCGAGAATGCGCTCGCTGACCGGATCGTAATACAAGGCGTTGATGGTGAAGTCGCGGCGTTGCGCGTCTTCTTCCAGGGTGCCATAGACGTTGTCGCGCAGAATGCGCCCGCTTTCGTTACGAGACGATTGGTTGCTGTCTTCGTCCTCGTCGTTTTGCGGGTGATTGGCGCGGAAGGTCGCGACTTCAATGATTTCGCGGCCAAAGTGGATATGCACCAGTTTGAAACGCCGACCGATAATCCGCGCGTTACGGAATTCGGCGCGTACCTGTTCAGGCGTGGCGCTGGTGGCGACGTCGAAATCTTTCGGCGTGATGCCGAGCAGCATGTCACGCACACAGCCGCCGACCAGGTAAGCCTGGTAACCGGCGTTCTGCAGGCGTTCGACGATATTCACCGCGTAACGGCTGAATTGAGCCTTTTGCAGCGAATGTTGGCCGCTATTGAGCACTTCAGGCGTACTGCGAATGTGTTGCGTATGACGCTTGGGAGAACGGAATGACTGGAACAACTTCTTCAGCATGGGATGCACTGTTTGAAGGAATGTTCGGCCATAACGAAGAATGACCGCATGATGGGCCGGGATTCTAGCATTTAGTCGGGGGATGGTGTAGGAAGCTGCGCAAGTGCTTGAAGGGGATGTCTGGCATGGGGTTTTGTAGCAACTGCCGTGTGGCGAGGGGGCTTGCCCCCGTTCCAGTGCGCAGCACTGGCATGATTTCGGAAACGCTCAAGAGCTTGGGGCTGCTTCGCAACCCAACGGGGGCAAGCCCCTCGCCACAGGCCAAGCGCCAGAAACCACAAGGGGAGCCGAAGCTCCCCAAGAAGTAGTTGCATGCTCTATTTTTATTATTGGTTTCGGGCTTCTTGTTTTTGTTGAGCGCCCTCGCCATGAAGTTTTCCTTCATGACCCTCCCAATCGGGAGCCAAGAGCAAACGGATTGCTTTGGTCGCTGTGTTGCTGTGATCGTCCGATCCAACCAGTTCAGGCACTGTCTTGGGACAGTTTTTTATTATTCTCGGCCTGGTCGTGGGGCAAGCCCCAAATGCAACGCCTCTCCAAAAGAATCAGTTAGCTACGCCTCTCGCCGTCTTGTTTTTATTGTGCGTGAGTCGATACGTCTTATTTTTATTGTCTTGTGCATTGCTTGTTATTGTTGTTGTACCAAACATATAGCAGGGGGCGTGCCAACTTTTGTGAGGCCCAGTAAAACAAGGGGTTAGGCGGGCTGATGGTGTTTTTCGAGGCCCAAAAAAACCGGGGCTTCGTTACCGTAAGCCCCGGCTTCTGTTACGCGAAAAAGCTGAGGTAACAGTTTTTTCACAATGTCATGTGTTACCCGCACATCCGACAGGTGCGGTTCAGCTCTCGCTGGCCACTCCTGTCTTGCGTCGCGGAATGCCCAGGCGCTGACGGCGTTCCCACAGGCATTTGCGGCTGACCCCGAGTTTGCGGGCCAGTTCGGTTTCGGTCATGTGGTCTTGATGCTCGAGAACGAAATGCTGGAAGTAGTCTTCCAGGGACAAATCTTCGGTCGGTTCGTGGCTGGTGTTACCGGCGCCGTTGCCCTGCTGGGGCGCCAGGCCGATGAAGTCGTCGTCATCCAGATCACTCAGTTCGATATCGATGCCCAGCAGCTCGGCGGAAATCTCCGGGCTTTCGCACAGGATCACCGCGCGTTCGACCGCATTTTCCAGCTCGCGAACGTTACCCGGCCAGGAGTAATGACGAATCGCCTGCTCGGCATCCAGGGCGAATTTCAGATCGGTGCGGTTGACCCGAGCGCTCTGCCGCGCGAGGAATGCGGTGGCAATTTCATTGACGTCCGCGCCGCGCTCACGCAAGGCCGGCAGTTTCAGGGCGATCACGTGCAGGCGGTAATACAAGTCTTCACGGAACTGACCAATCTTCGCCAGGCTCTTGAGGTCGCGGTGGGTCGCGGCGATCAAGCGTACATCGACCTTCTGCGACTGCACCGAACCGACCCGGCGGATTTCCCCTTCCTGCAACACACGCAGCAGGCGGGCCTGGGCTTCCAGTGGCAGTTCGCCGATTTCATCGAGGAACAAGGTGCCGCCGTCCGCCGCTTCCACCAACCCGGCACGCCCGGCACTGGCGCCGGTAAACGCGCCTTTTTCGTGGCCGAATAGCTCGGACTCGATCAGGCTTTCCGGAATGGCCGCGCAGTTCACCGAAATCATCGGCGCCTTGGCGCGTTTGGACAGGTTATGCAGGGCGCGTGCTACCAGTTCTTTGCCGGTACCGGATTCACCCTGGATCAGTACGTTGGAATCGGTTGGCGCGACTTTACGGATCTTGCTGTACAGGTCCTGCATCGGCGGACACGAGCCGATAATGCCGATTTCGCCGTTGCTGTTGTCGACACCGCTTTTCGCGGCGCCATTGGTCGTTTTGCCGACGACCGGTTCACCGCTGGCTTGCGCCGATTGCCGGTCACGCAAGATTCGCGCGACGGCCTGGAGCATTTCGTCGTGATCGAAAGGCTTGGCGATGTAATCCACCGCGCCCATCTTCATGGAGTCGACGGCCGAACGCAGGCTGGCGTAACTGGTCATGATCAGCACCGGAGTGCCCTGGCCAAGTTTGATCAACTCGGTACCGGGGGCGCCCGGCAGACGCAGGTCGCTGACGATCAGGTCAAATGTGGGGATGCTGAAACGCTCTTGTGCTTCCTGCACGGATCCGGCTTCGCTGACCTGGTACTGGTTACGTTCCAGCAGACGGCGCAAGGCGGAGCGGATAATTGTTTCGTCTTCGACGATCAAAATGTGCGGCATTGATTCGATACTCTCGACGGTCTCAGTTCACAGCGGACGTCGCTTCGACATGACGTGGCAAAGTTACCCGGATACGGGTGCCGCGTTGGCTTTGAACATCAGCCGGGCTGTCGATGGTGATTTGTCCATAATGCTCTTCAACGATGGAATAGACCAGTGCAAGGCCCAGACCGGTGCCTTCGCCAGGGTCTTTGGTGGTGAAGAAAGGTTCGAACAATCGGTCCATGATGCTCGAGGGTATACCGCTGCCTTCGTCTTCGACGATCAGATCGACCGTGTGTTCGCCGGCTTCGCTTTTGACTCGTACCGCACTGCCCGGAGGCGAGGCGTCGCGGGCGTTTGAGAGCAGGTTGATCAATACCTGGGCGAGCCGCTGCGGGTCACCTTCGACCCAATGGTCGGGATCGCACAGGTTATAGAACTGTACTTCGAAATTGCGCCGGTTCAAGGCCAGCAGGCCGATGGCATCCTGGGCCACTTCTGCCAGACAGACGGGCTCGTCAGTGTGCTGATAACTGCCGGCATGGGCGAAGCTCATCAGCGACTGAACAATGCGTGACACGCGTTTGGTCTGCTCGAGGATCTGCCCGCTGATTTCCGTGAGTTCGGCGTCTTCTTCACGCTCTTCGCGCAAGTTTTGCGCGAGACAGGCAATGCCGGTGATCGGGTTGCCAATTTCATGGGCCACGCCGGCCGCCAGTCGGCCGATGCTGGCCAGGCGTTCGGAGTGCACCAGTTTGTCTTCGAGCATCTGGGTGTCGGTCAAATCTTCCACCAGCAGCACCAGGCCGCTGTTACCCGGCGCCAGCGGTTCATCGATCGCCGCTTTGTGCAGGTTCAGCCAACGCGTCTGACCGTCGAGGGCCAGGTGCTGTTTGTGCAAATGCTCGTCCGGCAGATTGATGAAGCCTTGCAGCAGTTCTCTCCACGGATCGCCAATGGTGCTCAGACGCGAACCGACCACACGCTGCGCGGCAATCCCGGTCAGTTCCTCCATGGCTTTGTTCCACATGAGGATTTCCTGATCCTTGGCCAGCGAGCACACGCCCATCGGCAATTCCTGCAAGGTCTGGCGGTGGTAGCGGCGCAGGGCATCGAGCTCGGCGGCAAGACCGGTGAGGCGCGAGTGGTAGTCCTCAAGGCGGCTTTCGATGAAGTGGATGTCTTCGGTGACGTAGTTTTCGCCGCCAGCCTTGTAGGGCAGGAAGGTTTCGACCATGTCCTGCGCCACGCTCGGCCCCATCAGGCCGGAAAGGTTGGCTTCGATACGATCACGCAGACGGCGCAAGGCGTATGGCCGGCGTTCATCGAACGGCAGATAGAGGTCACGCAGCGCCTGTTCGACTTCTTTCTGCGCTGCCTTGGCGCCCAATGGTTTTGCAAGCTGTGTGGCAAATTCCTGGGGCGAGGCGGCATGCAGTTCGCGACGTTGCGGGCGGCGAACGTTGTCCACCGCGCAGGCTTCGGCGGCGCTGGCCTCTTCGGGGCTGGCGTTGGTGAACAACGAGATCAGCGTGAACATCAGCACGTTGGCGGCCAGCGAGGCAATCGCTGCCATGTGCCAGCTGGTGTCGTCCAGCACGTAAATCATGTTCAGCAGTGGAATGTAGAAGCCCTGCAGATTGCCGACCAGCGGCAGCAGCATGGTCACCAGCCACACCAGAATCCCCGCCAGCAGGCCGGCGATGAAGCCGCGACGGTTGGCAGTCGGCCAGTACAGCACCGACAACACCCCCGGCAGGAACTGCAACGTGGCGACGAAGGCGACGATGCCTAGGTTAGCCAGATCCTGCTCGGCGCCCAGCATCAGGTAGAAACCGTAACCGGCCATGATGATTGCGACGATCAGCGCCCGGCGGGTCCATTTCAGCCAACGGTAAATATTGCCTTCGGCCGGCGGCTGATAGAGCGGCAGCACCAGATGGTTCAGCGCCATCCCGGACAGCGCCAGCGTGGTGACGATGATAAGGCCGCTGGCCGCCGACAATCCGCCGACATACGCCAGTAGCGCCAGGGCTTTGCTGTTGGCGGCGATGCCGATGCCCAGGGTGAAGTATTCCGGATTGGTCGTGGCGCCGAGTTTCAGCCCGGCCCAGAGAATCAGCGGCACCGCGAGGCTCATCAACAGCAGAAACAGCGGCAGACCCCAGCTCGCACTGACCAGCGAGCGCGGGTTGAGGTTTTCGGTAAAGGTCATGTGGTACATGTGCGGCATCACGATCGCCGAAGCGAAGAACACCAGCAGCAGCGTGCGCCACGGGCCTTCCTGCAAGGGCGTGTGCAGGGCGGCGAGGGCGGTCTGATTTTGCAGCAGCCACAGTTCCAGCTGCTGCGGGCCGTCGAACACGCCATACAGCGCATACAGACCGACACCGCCAATCGCGATCAGTTTGATCACCGACTCGAAGGCAATCGCAAACACCAGGCCTTCATGTTTCTCGCGGGTAGCGATGTGGCGTGAGCCGAAGAAAATCGTGAACAGCGTAATCAGTGCGCAGAAGCTCAAGGCCACGCGATGCTGCACCGGCTCGCGGGTGAGGATGCTGATGGAGTCGGCCACTGCCTGAATCTGCAACGCCAGCAACGGCAACACGCCGATCAGCATGAAAATGGTCGTCAGTGCGCCGGCCCAAGTGCTGCGGAAACGAAACGCGAACAAGTCGGCCAGGGACGAGAGCTGATAAGTGCGGGTGATTTTCAGGATCGGGTACAAAAGTACCGGTGCCAGCAGAAAGGCCCCGGAAACCCCGAGGTAGCTGGACAGAAAACCGTAGCCGTACTGATAGGCCAGGCCCACCGTGCCGTAAAACGCCCAGGCACTGGCGTAAACGCCCAGCGACAGGGTGTACGTCAGCGGGTGGCGAATGATCGCCCGGGGGATCATGCCCCGTTCGCTGATCCAGGCCACGCCGAACAGCACCGCCAGGTACGCGGCGCTGATCAGGATCATCTGGGTCAGGCTAAAGCTCATCGGCATCTTTTTGGCTCTGCAGAATGAAGGTCACGACAATCAGAATCAGCCAGAGCAAATAAGGGCGATACCAGGCGCCCGTGGCGTCGATCCACCAATCCATGATGGCCGGGGAGAACAGATAAATCCCCACTACCAGGAGCAGGACCAAGCGATAGATGTACATCCCGGCCTCTCTTTTTTATGCGCGTGCCCGAAAACGTGCGGCGATGGTAACGGATGGGCGCGCCACTGCAAGTGGCATCACTGCAGTTGCGCTTCAGGCAACGTCAGTGTGCGCGGGATCAGCGATGCATCCCAGTGGGCAATGCCCCAGTTCAGCACGTCCCGTGGCGTGGCGTCATTCAGTTCGGTCGCAGGTTTGTGCCCCAGCGCCCGCAATGCACGCAGCAACAGCGGCGTGGCCTGATCTTCGGTCAGCGGCGGCGAGCGATAGGATTTGCCGAGTTTGTGGCCGTCCGGCTGGGTAATCAGCGGGATGTGCAGGTAGCGTGGCTGCGGCAGGCCGAGCAGCTCTTGCAGATAGAGCTGGCGCGGCGTGGAATCCAGCAAATCGGCACCGCGCACGATATCGGTGATGCCTTGCCAGGCGTCGTCCAGCACCACCGCCAATTGATAGGCGTAGAGCCCATCTCGACGGCGGATCACAAAATCGCCGACCTCCCGGCCGAGATGTTGACGGAATTCGCCCTGCACCCGGTCGATGAAGTGGTATTCCAGCTCCGGTACACGCAGGCGGATCGCTGCGTTTTCGGTGCCGTGCCCCGCGTTGCGGCAGAACCCGGGATAGATGCCGTGATACGGCTCCAATTGTTTGCGCGAACAGGTACAAGCGTAGGCCAGGCCCTGATTGAACAGGCCATTGATGACTTCGTCGTAGGCCGCGTGCCGCTCACTCTGTCGGACCATGTCGCCATCCCACTCGAAACCGTAGCTTTCCAGTGCCTTGAGAATCGCCGCTTGAGCGCCGGGTTCTTCGCGCGGCGGATCGAGATCCTCCATGCGCACCAGCCAACGGCCGCCGACCGAACGGGCGTCGAGGTACGAGGCCAGTGCGGCGACCAGTGAACCGAAATGCAGATGCCCGCTGGGTGTGGGAGCGAAACGCCCGATGTAGCGAGGGGAAGTCGTGGCAGTCATGGACGAATGTTACTTTCTCTGGTCGTGCGCAAGTCCCTGTGGGAGCGAGACTGCTCGCGAAGGGGCCATCAGCTCCAACATTAGTGCTGCCTGACACACCGCATTCGCGAGCAGGCTCGCTCCCACAGGTTTTCTGCCGAGGCGAAATTCAGAAACAAAAAACGGAGCGTTCGCACGCTCCGTTCTTCGTTCAAGTCGCAAAGATTACTTGCCGACTTGTTTTTCCTTGATTTCCGCCAGGGTCTTGCAGTCAACGCACATGTCGGCGGTAGGACGGGCTTCCAGTCGCTTGACGCCGATTTCGACGCCGCAGGACTCACACCAGCCGTATTCTTCGTCTTCGATCAATTGCAGGGTTTTGTCGATTTTCTTGATCAGCTTGCGCTCGCGGTCGCGAGCGCGCAATTCGAGGCTGAATTCTTCTTCCTGGCTGGCACGATCTGCCGGGTCAGGGAAGTTGGCCGCTTCGTCTTTCATGTGATCAACAGTACGGTCGACTTCCTGCATCAAGTCCTGTTTCCACTTGTTCAGGATCTTGGTGAAGTGAGCGCGCATGGGCTTGCCCATGTACTCTTCGCCCTTCACTTCTTTGTAGGGTTCGAAGCCGCTGATCGACTGGTTCTGCTGTTGCTTTGCTTGGGTGGGCATGAAATGGACCGCCTCTACTCTTGTAATCCATTGCGCAGGATTGCTCCATCACCGACACCTGCCGGCCCTGCGGCTGCAAGCGGGCGAACTTACCAGATCAAATCGGACCGCGCTACTCCCGGATGTCGAGCCCGCGGCCCGTGGGCCTTGCAAAAGATTGCAAAGCCTTGCCTGGTGGCTCTGGAGACCTGATCAATTATTGATTTTAGTCAAACCTGGAGCATACGCTTGAACTGTTTGAGACCCGCGTTATATGGGCTCTGACTGCTTTAGGTTCTCGCTCGTTCCTGCGCTTGGGTAGAATCGATTCTTTTCCCCGTTGTAAGGAAGGCTAATGGCTCTGTCCTACAGTGCGCGCAGTCGCGCTATCGAACCGTTTCACGTTATGGCCCTGCTGGCGCGGGCCAACGAGCTGCAAGCAGCCGGCCACGACGTGATTCACCTGGAAATCGGCGAGCCGGACTTCACCACCGCCGAGCCGATCATCCAGGCCGGCCAAGCCGCGCTGACGGCGGGGAAGACTCGTTACACCGCTGCCCGCGGTATTCCCGAGCTGCGCGAGGCCATTTCGGGTTTTTATCAGCAGCGTTACGGGCTGAACATTGATCCGCAACGAATTCTTATCACACCCGGCGGTTCAGGCGCGTTGCTGTTGGCCAGTGCCTTGCTGGTGGACCCAGGCAAGCATTGGCTGCTGGCAGACCCGGGTTACCCGTGCAACCGGCACTTCTTGCGGTTGGTGGAAGGCGCGGCGCAACTGGTGCCGGTCGGCCCGGACGTGCGTTATCAACTGACCCCGGACCTGGTCGCACGTCACTGGGATCATGACAGCGTCGGTGCCCTGGTTGCATCGCCGGCCAACCCGACCGGAACCATCCTGACCCGCGACGAGTTGGCCGGGCTCTCTGCAGCGATCAAGGCCCGCCACGGCCATTTGGTGGTCGACGAGATCTACCATGGTCTGACTTACGGCACGGATGCGGCTAGCGTGCTGGAAGTCGATGACAGCGCCTTCGTCCTCAATAGTTTTTCCAAGTATTTCGGCATGACCGGCTGGCGCCTCGGTTGGCTGGTAGCGCCAGAAGCCGCGGTCGGTGAGCTGGAGAAGCTCGCCCAAAACCTCTACATCAGCGCGCCGAGCATGGCCCAGCACGCTGCATTGGCTTGCTTCGAACCCGCCACCATCCAGATTTTCGAGGAGCGCCGCGCCGAGTTCGGCCGACGTCGTGATTTCCTGCTGCCAGCCTTGAGGGAGTTGGGCTTCGGTATCGCTGTAGAGCCGGAAGGTGCGTTCTATTTGTACGCCGATATCAGCAAGTTCGGCGGCGATGCCTTCGCGTTCTGCCGACATTTTCTCGAAACCGAACACGTTGCGATCACCCCAGGCCTGGACTTCGGGCGCTATCAGGCCGGGCATCATGTGCGGTTTGCCTACACCCAAAGTCTTCCACGCTTGCAGGAAGCGGTTGAGCGGATCGCTCGTGGTTTACGGAGCTGGCAAGGCTGATGCGTTTTCATCCTCCCCTCGAAGAAGGTCGCCTGATTCGTCGTTACAAACGTTTCCTTGCCGATATCGAAACCGTTAGCGGCGAGTTGCTGACTATTCACTGCCCTAACACCGGATCGATGCTTAATTGCCAGGTCGAAGGCGGGCAGGTCTGGTTCAGTCGTTCCAACGACCCCAAACGCAAGTTGCCCGGCACTTGGGAAGTCGGCGAAACCCCGCAGGGACGGCTGTTCTGCGTAAACACCGGCCGGGCCAACGGTTTGATTGAGGAGGCGTTGCGGGCCAATGTCATCACCGAGCTGAACGGCTTTACCGAACTGAAGCGCGAAGTAGCCTACGGTCAGGAAAGCAGCCGCATCGATTTCCGTCTCGATTACCCGAGCGGGCCCGCGTATGTGGAAGTCAAAAGCGTCACCCTGGGCTTCGATGGTTCGTTGGTGGCGGCGTTTCCCGATGCGGTGACCCAGCGCGGGGCCAAGCATTTGCGCGAGTTGGCGCATTTGGCCCGGGACGGGATTCGTGCGGTGCAGTTGTATTGCGTGAACCTGACCAGCATCGACTCCGTGCGTCCTGCTGAAGAAATTGATTCGGCCTACGCGGCGGCGTTACGCGAAGCGGTGGCGTGTGGGGTCGAAGTACTGGCGTATGGCGTGCACCTGACCCACGAAGAGATGGTGGTCGATCGGCGGCTGGAAGTGCTGCTTTAGAGCGTGACCCAGATCCCTTGCGCGTCTTCGCGGCAGGGGATGGTGGTCAGTGATTGCCCGGCGCACGGGCCCGCGACGCATTCGCCGTCTTCGATCAGAAACAACGCGCCGTGGGTGGCGCACTGGATCAGGCTGTTGCTGGGGTCAAGAAACTGGTCGGGCTTCCATTCCAGTCCGACGCCCCGATGCGGGCAGCGATTTTCATACACATACACCCGGCCGCCCCGGCGTACGGCCAGGAGCTTCTGACCGTCGACGTCGAAACCGCGACTGCTGGCGTCAGCCAATTCGGCGCCTGTGCAAAGAAGCTTCATGTCTATCCTCAAGTCTCGCTCGTGACCAGATATGTCCGAGCTTGACGTTCAAATGCAAACAAATATCAAATTGCCGTTCGCCCACAGGGGCGATTGCCGGATGCCGAGGATACTTGGCTTGTCCTCTCGATGCCCGGGAAAACCTTTAAAGGAAGCTGTTTATGCGCCTGAGTACCCGCGTTGCTGCGCTCTGTGCGTTCTATCCCGGTACGACCGGCCAATGATCCTTCTGGTTAAACCCCGTGTATTATTCATTGGCCTGAGCCTGCTGTGTTTGCTGGCGATCTGGTTGTCGCTGGCGTTGGGGCCGGTGAGTTTGCCGTTGTTCGATACCTTGCGCGCGGCGTTGCGGCTGATCGGGTTGCCAATCGCGCCCGACGGGCTGGAGCAGGCCGAACTGATCCTCGGGCAGATTCGATTGCCACGAACCTTGCTCGGCTTGGCGGTGGGCGGCGTGCTGGCGCTGTCCGGCGTGGCGATGCAGGGCTTGTTTCGCAACCCTCTGGCCGATCCGGGATTGGTGGGGGTCTCCAGTGGCGCGGCATTGGGCGCCGCCATCGCGATTGTCGGCGGCTCGGTGTTCGGTGGCCTGCCTGAATCCTTCGGCCCTTATTTGTTGTCGGTGTGTGCGTTTCTCGGCGGGCTGGGTGTAACGGCGCTGGTGTATCGATTGGGGCGACGCAATGGCCAGACCAACGTCGCCACTATGCTGCTGGCCGGTATTGCATTGACTGCCCTGGCCGGTTCGGCGGTAGGACTGTTCACCTATCTGGCGGATGACGCGACCCTGCGCACCCTGACGTTCTGGAATCTGGGCAGCCTTAACGGCGCCAGTTATTCGCGACTTTGGCCGTTGCTGCTGGTGAGTACCGGTGTGGCGCTGTGGTTGCCGCGTCGAGCCAAGGCCTTGAACGCATTGTTGCTGGGGGAGTCGGAGGCCGGTCACCTGGGCATCGACGTCGAAGGCCTCAAGCGCGAACTGGTGTTCTGCACGGCGCTGGGCGTCGGCGCGGCGGTAGCGGCAGCGGGGATGATCGGGTTTGTCGGCCTGGTGGTGCCGCATCTGGTGCGATTGCTGGCCGGCCCCGATCATCGTGTACTGTTGCCGGCGTCGGTATTGGCGGGCGCCAGTCTCTTATTGTTTGCCGATCTGGTGGCGCGACTGGCCCTGGCGCCGGCCGAGTTGCCGATCGGGATCGTCACAGCCTTCATCGGCGCACCGTTCTTTCTGTATCTACTGGTCAGAGGGCGTGCCTGATGTTGCGAACGCAGAATCTGCAAATCCGGCGCGGTCGAAAGATTGTTCTCACGGACATCACCCTTGAACTCAAGCCGGGCGAAGTCCTCGGCGTGCTTGGCCCCAATGGTGCCGGCAAAAGCACATTGCTCGGCGCCCTGTGTGGCGAATTGCATGCGGACCATGGCAGTGTCTGGCTCGATGAGCGCGAGCTGAGTCATTGGGCCGGGGCGCAGCGAGCCCAGCGTTTGGCGGTGTTGCCGCAGGTGTCGACCCTGGACTTTGCCTTTCGCGTCGAAGAAGTGGTCGGCATGGGGCGTCTGCCTTATCAAAGCGGCCGGGTCCGGGATGACGAGATCGTTGCCGCCGCGCTGCACGCGGCCGATGCGCGACACCTGAGTGGACGCAGCTATCTGGCGTTGTCTGGTGGCGAGCGTCAGCGGGTGCACTTGGCGCGGGTGCTGGCGCAGCTATGGCCGGGGGAAGCGGGGCAAACGTTGTTGCTCGATGAACCGACGTCGATGCTCGACCCGCTGCATCAACACACTACTCTGCAAGCGGTGCGCGAGTTCGCCGATCGTGGTGCGGCGGTGCTGGTGATCCTGCATGATCTGAACCTGGCGGCACGCTATTGTGATCGTCTGTTACTGCTCGAAGGAGGGCGGCCCGTGGCGCTGGATACGCCGGAGCAGGTGCTGCGCCCGGAACCGCTCAAGGCCGTGTTCGGGCTGGAAGTACTGGTGCAACCGCACCCGGAGCGTGGGCATCCGCTGATCATCGCCCGCTGAGCATTTCATCGAGGTGAGAACATGCGTGTGATGGTGATCCTGGCTGTGCTGTTACTGAGTGCCTGTCAGCATGTGCCGGTGGTGCCGCCACCCGTCAGCGGCGAGATCCGGGACCTGCACAGCGGCCAAACCCTGACAGCGCAGGAACTGCTTGCACGGTTAGCCAAGCCTTCGCGGTTGATCGTCGGCGAGCAGCATGACAATCGTGATCACCATCAACTGCAATTGTGGTTATTACAGGCGCTGGGTGAGCGGCGGCCCCAAGGCAGTTTGCTGCTGGAAATGCTCACGCCGGATCAGCAAGCGCGCGTCGATCACGTTAGGCATGCTTCACCGCTACCTGCTGACTTGCTCAATGCATTGGCCTGGCAATCGGGTTGGGACTGGAATCTGTATGGGCCAATCGTTGGTTTTGCCCTGACTCAGCCGTACCCGTTGCTGGCGGCTAATCTGGATACGCTTGAAGTCCGTACTGTCTATGCCAAACCGCCGACATTGAGCGGTTCGCGCTCCAACGCCCCGATGGTCAAGGAGACGTTGCTGGCACAAATCAGCGATTCCCACTGCGGCTTGCTGCCTACATCGCAAATGCCCGCGATGCTGGCCGTCCAGCAGCAGCGTGACCGGCGGATGGCCGAGCGATTACTGGCCGCACCGACGCCTTCACTGCTGTTTGCTGGCGCGTACCACGCACGCAAGGATGTCGGGGTGCCGATCCATGTGCGGGATCTGGATGAGCCTGAAGCGCCAACGGTATTGATGCTGGCAGAGCAGGGCGCTGAGGTCACACCGGCCATGGCCGATTACGTCTGGTATACGCCTGCCACGCCACCGCAGGATTACTGCGCGCAAATGCGTAAACAGTTCGGCAAGTAGTCAGGGCAGTAAAACCTGGCGAGTTTTGCGCAGGCAAAAAAAGACCCGGCAAGAGCCGGGTCAAATAACCGTGATTAGCCTGATGAGGAGATAATCTGAGAGTCCGAACCAAGGGCTTTTCAGAATATCGACCAGTCTCGCGACCAGTTGTGATAATCATAGCGATTCTCATTACCAAGTCAACCGCTGATTTTTAATTTCTGTGGATCTCACCAGTTCCCTTGGTGAGGGCCCTGCAATCATTGGTCTTCAGGCTGTGTGCGTAAGCGTAATTACCCGTTCAAATCTTGTGGCGTGACGAAATAGCGTCCAGCTGTTTGTTCAAGGCTTCCTTGCGTTCGGCGGGAATGTCGTTCCAGTGAACATCCATCAATGCGCCTTCGATCGCATACAACAACACCTTGGAAGCCCGAAAACCGCGCGTGCGCACGGCCCGATAAGCATCCACAGCTCCCAGCCGACGCAAGTCCGATGCACTGTGGATGCCCACGGCATGCAGCCATTGCGCCGACGTCTTGCCAAGATTTTTCAGGTGTTGCAGTTCATCATTCATCAAGCCTCCTTGCGACAGCCGAACGGTGCGTGGGCGAGCCTCTCAGCAGTGTAGCCATCAGTAGGAAAAGCGTGATTGTTTGGTCGGTTTCGACGCAAAAGCTTCTAAGAGGTGGACACAAGAAGCGGCGTGAAAAGGCTGCGAGGGCAGTCGGAAGGCGTGAGTTTCAGGGGTAAAAAAAACTACAGAGTCCAGCGCAAAGCAGAGACGCCGGACCTGGTAGAAACGTCGCTTTTAGCGGGTGCGATAACGCAGTCGCGTGCCGAAATTCATCGACATCAGAATCTCATCGGCACTCAGCTCTGGCGGGAAGTAGGCGCCGGAGATCTGCGCGTGGGCCAGGCTTGCACCTTCCAGGGACGAGTTTCGAAAGTCGATGCCGCGCAAATCGGCAGAACGAAAATAGGCATCGGTGAAGTCGACGCCGTCGGCATTTAGTTCACGCAGATCGAGACCACGGAAGTCGCCACCGACCATGTCGATAGGTCCATCTTTCGGGCGTTCATTGTTAAAGCCTGTGATGTCGTCTTTGTGCAGCAAGGCATAAAGCGGGGTGTCGAGAAGTTTCGGCTGGCTCATGTCGCATCACCTGATGGTTTTATGGCGCCATTATAGTGCCACTATTTGGCAGCCGTGAAGCCGGTGAAGGCTTCACGGTTGAAATAGTTTTTTACAGGCCTGGCAGGCGTTGGCGAATCTGCGCAACGACGGTATCGAGCGTGCCACTTTCATTGGTCTGGACGCGTTTGCTGCACAGAATTTCTGCTGGCGTCAGGGCCTCGCGGCTGGCTTGCTGGGCGGCGATAACGGTCAGGTTGGCGTCGGATGGATCGTTATTGTCTGCCTGACGTTGCTTCAACCAGCTCTCGATTACCGCTTGCGGTGCGTCGCAGTCGAGGATCAGGAATGGTGCACCCGTGGCTTCGGCGATTTTTGCCGCGCCGTCGCGTTGGTCGCGCTTGAGGTACGTGGCATCGACCACTACCGGGAAACCGGCATGCAAAATTACCTCGGCAATTTCATGCAGACGGCTGTAGGTGGCAGCGCTGGCGTCGGCGCTATAAATACCGGCCTGCAGGTCGTTCGGTACGGCTTGCTCGCCGAACATACGCTTGCGCTCGACATCGGAACGCAGGCGGATGGCGCCCAGCGCTTCCACCAGGCGCATGGCCACGTGGCTTTTACCAACAGCGGAAACGCCGTGGGTGATCGCCAGGAAGCGCGAAGGAATGGTGCTGTAGCTTTCCGCCAGGTTGGCGTAGTTGCGGTACTGGCGCAGGGTGGTGGCGCGCTGCACCGGATCGGCCTCTGCGGGCATGCTGAACAGGCTGACCTTGGCGCGAACCAGTGCGCGGTAGGCTTTGTAGAAGTTCAGCAGCTCAAGGCCCTGATAGTCGCCGGTCAGCTCCAGGTATTGGCTGATGAAACGGCGTGCCAGGCTCTTTAGGCCACGGTCTTCCAGGTCCATCGCCAGAAAGCCGGTGTCGGCGTAAACGTCGGTGAAGCGGAACGGTTCGTTGAACTCGATGCAGTCGAAGATCACCACGTTGCCGTCGATCACGGTGGCATTGCCCAAGTGAATGTCACCGTGGCATTCACGAATGAAGCCGTCGGCCTTGCGCTGGGCGAACAGCGGCTTGAGGCGCTCGAAGCTGCTTTCGGCCCAGGCTTGCAGCGCTTCGAGTTGCAGAAGATCGGCCTTGTCGCTGAGGAACGGACGGATTTGTTCGAAGTTCTGCCGTACCGGCGCCATCACGCTGTCCGGCGTGCCGGCTTCGTGTTCGGCAGGCACTTTCGGTGCGCTGAGGTGGAATTGAGCGATTTGCGCGGCCATCTCGTCGATGTGCGTAGTGGTCAGCTCGCCGTTGGCTTGCAGGGTGCTGAGCAATTGGCTTTGCGGGAACTGACGCATTTTCAGGGCGTAATCGACGACCGGGCCTTCGCCGCCCAGTTGTGGTGCCTCGGTGCTGCCAGTGATCGGCAACACTTCAAGATACAAATCATGGGTCAAGCGCTGGTTCAGGCGCAGCTCTTCAGCGCAGAAATGCTTGCGAGCTTCAAGACTGGTGAAGTCGAGGAAGCCGAAATTCACTGGCTTCTTCACTTTATAAGCATAGGGCCCGGTGAGCAGCACCCAGGAAATATGGGTCTCGATGACCTGGAACCCTTCTACGGGATGCGGGTAGAGGGCCGGGTTTTGCAGGGCAGCGATCAGGGACTGGCTCACAGGCGATCCTTCAGAGTCTGGGGGAAATTCAAGGCCGTCATTATGGCCGCAAGTCCGCCCGACGCAAACCTCGGCGGGCTTCTGTTGAGGATGAATAAAGTGCGTATAATCCGCCGCCATGACTCGTACTCGATCCCCCCGCACTCCTAAAAAACCACCTTCCAAGGGCATGCGCCCCTGGCTGGGCTGGGCCCTTAAACTCAGCCTGGTCGGCCTCGTGGTGCTCGCCGGGTTCGCGGTTTACCTCGACGCTGTGGTCCAGGAGAAGTTCTCCGGCAAGCGCTGGACCATCCCGGCCAAGGTGTATGCGCGCCCGCTTGAGCTGTTCACTGGCCAAAAACTGAGCAAGGAAGACTTCCTCACCGAGCTCGATGCCTTGGGCTACCGACGTGAAGCCGTCAGCAACGGCCCCGGCGCGGCGGCGGTCAATGGCAATACCGTCGACCTGAATACCCGCGGCTTCCAGTTCTATGAAGGCATGGAGACGGCTCAGCCTGTGCGCGTGCGCTTCTCCGGCGATTACGTGGCCGAGCTTTCGGCGACCAACGGTTCGAAGCTTTCTGTGGTGCGACTGGAGCCATTGCTGATCGGCGGGATTTACCCGAAAAACCTTGAAGACCGCATCCTGATCAAGATCGATCAGGTTCCGCCGTATCTGCTCGAAACCCTGATTGCCGTAGAAGATCGGGATTTCTACAGCCACTGGGGCGTGTCGCCGAAATCGATTGCCCGAGCCATCTACATCAACACCTCGGGTGGCAAGATGACCCAGGGCGGCAGTACGCTGACGCAACAGTTGGTCAAGAACTTCTACCTCACCAGCGAGCGCAGCCTGACCCGTAAGCTCACCGAAGCCATGATGGCGATGTTGCTTGAGCTGCATTACGACAAGCGCGAAATTCTTGAGGCTTACCTCAATGAAGTGTTCGTCGGCCAGGATGGTCAGCGCGCGGTGCACGGTTTCGGCCTGGCCAGCCAGTTCTTCTTCGGGCAGCCATTGTCCGAGCTGAAACTGCATCAAGTCGCTTTGTTGGTGGGCATGGTCAAGGGGCCGTCCTATTACAACCCGCGTCGCAACCCTGAGCGGGCGCTGGAGCGGCGCAATCTGGTGCTCGATGTTCTGGGGGAACAAGGCGTTGCTACCGCCGAGCAGGTTGAGGCGGCGAAGAAAATGCCTCTGGGTGTGACCACTCGCGGCAAGTTGGCTGACAGCTCGTTTCCGGGCTTCCTCGACCTGGTTAAACGTCAGTTGCGCGAAGACTACCGCGACGAAGACTTGACCGAAGAGGGGCTGCGGATTTTCACCAGTTTCGACCCGATCCTGCAGATGAAAGCCGAAGCCTCGGTCAACGACACGTTCAAGCGTCTGGCCGGGCGCAAGGGTTCCGATGAAGTTGAGGCGGCCATGGTCGTGACCAACCCGGAAACCGGAGAAGTCCAGGCGATGATTGGCAGCCGTCAGGCGGGTTTTGCCGGTTTCAACCGGGCGCTCGACGCGGTACGACCGATCGGCTCGTTGATCAAACCAGCGGTTTATCTGACAGCCCTTGAGAAGCCGAGCCAGTACACATTGACCAGTTGGCTGTCGGACGAATCCTTCTCGGTCAAAGGCGCGGACGGTCAGGTCTGGAAACCGCAGAACTATGATCGTCGTTCCCACGGTACAGTGTTCCTTTATCAAGGGCTGGCGCATTCCTACAACCTGTCGACCGCGCGTCTCGGCTTGGCGGTGGGTGTACCCAATGTCCTCAAAACCCTGGCACGCCTTGGGGTGAGTCGCGAGTTCCCCGCGTTCCCGTCGATGTTGCTGGGTGCCGGTGGCTTGACCCCGATCGAAGTGGCGACCATGTACCAGACACTGGCCAACGGCGGATTCAATACGCCGATGCGCGGGATTCGTAGCGTGCTGACGGCCGAGGGCGAGCCGCTCAAGCGTTATCCGTTCCAGATTCAGCAGCAATTCGATCCGGCGTCCATTTACCTGGTTCAGAGCGCCATGCAACGAGTCATGCGTGAA
This sequence comes from Pseudomonas farris, assembly GCF_019145235.1. Lineage (GTDB taxonomy): Bacteria > Pseudomonadota > Gammaproteobacteria > Pseudomonadales > Pseudomonadaceae > Aquipseudomonas > Aquipseudomonas farris. The sequence continues at coordinate 96,388 of NZ_JAHSTV010000017.1, forward strand.
GGCACCGGTAGCTCGGTTTATAACGTGTTGCCGAAAACCCTGACTCTGGCCGGCAAGACCGGTACCAGTAACGATTCGCGGGACAGCTGGTTCGCCGGTTTCAGTCAGGATCTGCTGGCAGTGGTCTGGCTGGGGCGCGATGATAACGGCAAGACGCCGTTCACCGGTGCCACCGGTGCATTGCAGGTCTGGACCAGTTTCATGCGCAAGGCCGATCCGCTGCCGCTGGACATGCCGCAGCCGGACAACATTGTTCAGGCTTGGGTCGATTCGCGCACCGGGCAAGGTTCTGAAGGCAGCTGCCCAGGTGCGGTGCAGATGCCGTATATTCGCGGCAGCGAACCGCCTCCCGGTCCCGCTTGCGGTGGCGAAGGCCCTGCTTCCGGCGAATCGGTGATGGATTGGGTCAAGGGCTGGATGAATTAAGCAAAGAGGGTTTCAAGTGAACAAGTGGTTGATTCCAGCAGTGACCGCCGTGGCTTTGCTCAGCGGCTGCTCCACCGTACAGCGTGGTTCGATTCCGGTTGTGGATTCCGGCAGCGCCGTTTCGAACAGTGAACGGATACAGGCCAATGGCGGTTACCGTCAGACGACGGTAAAACGTCCTGTGCAAGGCCAGACTCAGGCAATCCCGCAAGGTGACACTGGCGTTGTCGTGATGGTGCCGGGTGGTGGCGCGGTTTCCTCGGCCCCGATCAGCACTTCGCCGATTACCCCAGGCCCGATCACTCCGGGGCCGATCGATACCTCGCCGATCCAGTCGGCACCGGTCAACCAGGGCAGCTACAGCATGCCATCGACGCCGAGCGGAATTCCTTCGGCGAGCTCCGGCGGCCTGTCTGCCGATGAGCAACTGGACGGTCCGGTCCTGGCATTGTTGACCACTGCCCAGCAGCAACAGGCCAGCGGCGACCTTAATGGCGCGTCGTCCAGTCTCGAGCGCGCCCAGCGTGTCGCACCGCGTGAGCCGCAAGTACTTTATCGCCTGGCCCAGGTGCGTATGGCTCAAGGTGATGCGGCACAGGCCGAGCAATTCGCTCGTCGTGGTCTGACGTTCGCCAATGGTCGTCCGGCTCTTCAGGCCAGCTTGTGGGGATTGATCGCTCAGGCTCGTGAGAAGCAGGGTGACTCCGCCGGTGCGGCGTTGGCGCGTCAGAAGGCCAAGGTCTCGCTGTGATGGATGCACGCTTCCCGAAGATTGCCGAGCAGTTGCTGTTGATCGAACGCGAACTGCGTGTCCAGGGCTGGTGGGACGAAGTCGCGCCGTCCGCTGAAGCGCTATCCAGTGTCGAGCCATTTTCGGTGGATACGCTGGATTTCGAGCAATGGCTGCAATGGATCTTCCTGCCGCGGATGAAGACCATCCTTGAACAGGATCTGCCGCTGCCCAACGCGTCGGGAATCCAGGAGATGGCCGAAATGGTCTTCGCCGCCCGCAACGTCCAGGGCAAGGATCGGCAGCTTCAGGTCTTGCTCAAAGAGTTCGACCTGTTGATCACCGCTTCTCGCTAACTACTGGCAGTTTTTCGCAATCTGTTTCTGTGCTTCGGTGATGCGCTCCTGACGTTGTTGGTCGGTCAGGCGGCGCATCTCACCGTCGACATCCTCCCGTAGTCGCGGATTATTCTGCAGTTGAGCCAGGTTCGTTCGGGCCTGTTCGCAGAATACTTTTAGCTGGGCTTGCTGCTCGGCAACCTGCTTTTTCACTTTGTTGTCGATAGCCCGTTGATCGCCTATGACGTCGCTGCGCGTTGGCGTGTCCGGTTTGCCGACGGGCGGGGCGGGCGTCACCACGAGGGTGGGCTCCCGGCCTGGGGGCGGTTGCGCATCGAAATGAGTAACGCCCTGGGCATCGACCCATTTATAGATCTGACCCGCCATGCACAAAGGGCTCAGGCTGATCAGCAGGCCGGCGGTGAAGAAGAACGTTCGCATGCCATTTCCTTGTCATGGGTGCGCAATCGAAGCTAACACAGTTGCGGTTTAAAGGTTTTTTCTTGCGTTCTCATGCGCTTAGTTCGAATAAAGCACATTGACGGCTTGACTTGCGATGGGCGAAACAGAAGAATCCAAAGTCCGCTGTAGAGGGACTGCCAGAAGCAGACCCACTCGGTAGATCATGAGGCGCACATCCGCGCCGACCTGTTACACCCGCAACGCGTTACCTCGCGCTGGGTGGGAAAGGCCCGCAACACTTGGGACGATCCCAATACTTGCTCAGTCAGTGCTGACGTAGTCGGCGACCACCGTCGCTCATGCTCTGCCGAGAAGTAAACCTATTAAGACCCGTCCTCTTTGTATGTGGGCGGTATTCTGGCGTTTTAGAGGTGAACAACGTGGAGCTTTTATCTGGCGGTGAGATGCTCGTCCGCTTTTTGCGTGACGAAGGCGTCAAATATATCTACGGGTACCCGGGTGGTGCTCTTCTTCATGTCTATGATGCCCTGTTCAAAGAACCGGAAGTGACCCACATCCTGGTTCGTCACGAGCAGGCTGCGACCCATATGGCTGACGGCTATGCCCGTGCCACCGGTAAAGCCGGTGTGGTACTGGTAACCTCCGGCCCGGGCGCAACCAACGCCATCACCGGTATTGCCACGGCCTACATGGACTCCATTCCGATGGTGGTCATTTCCGGCCAGGTGCCTAGCACCATGGTAGGTACCGATGCATTCCAGGAAACCGACATGATCGGTATCTCCCGGCCAATCGTGAAGCACAGCTTCATGATCAAGCATGCGTCGGAAATCCCGGAAGTCATGAAGAAGGCGTTCTACCTGGCGCAATCCGGTCGTCCTGGTCCGGTCGTTGTCGATATTCCGAAAGACATGACCAACCCGGCCGAGAAGTTCGAATACATCTTCCCGAAAAAAGCCAAGCTGCGTTCCTACAGCCCGGCCGTTCGCGGTCACTCCGGACAAATCCGCAAGGCAGCTGAAATGCTCCTGGCGGCCAAGCGTCCTGTGCTTTATGCGGGCGGCGGCGTGATTCTCGGTGGTGGCTCCGCGCCGCTGACCGAGCTGGCAAAGATGCTCAACCTGCCAGTGACCAATACCCTGATGGGCCTGGGTGCCTATCCTGGCACCGACCGTCAGTTCATCGGCATGCTCGGCATGCACGGCAGCTACACCGCCAACCTGGCGATGCACCATGCCGATGTGATCCTTGCAGTCGGCGCGCGCTTCGATGACCGCGTGATCAACGGCCCGGCCAAGTTCTGTCCGAATGCCAAGATCATTCACATCGACATCGACCCGGCTTCGATCTCCAAGACCATCAAGGCAGACGTGCCTATCGTCGGTCCGGTCGAGAGTGTCCTGACCGAAATGGTCGCGATCCTCAAGGAAATCGGCGAGACCCCGAACAAGGAGTCCGTTGCCAGCTGGTGGAAGCAAGTCGATGAGTGGCGCGGTGACCGCGGCCTGTTCCCTTATGACAAGGGCGACGGCAGCGTAATCAAGCCGCAGACCGTGATCGAAACCCTGTGCGAAGTGACCAAGGGCGACGCCTTTGTGACCTCCGACGTGGGCCAGCACCAAATGTTTGCCGCGCAGTACTACACGTTCAACAAGCCGAACCGCTGGATCAACTCCGGTGGCCTGGGCACCATGGGCTTCGGTTTTCCGGCGGCCATGGGCATCAAGCTGAGCTTCCCGGATGATGACGTCGCCTGCGTAACGGGCGAGGGCAGCATCCAGATGAACATTCAGGAACTGTCGACCTGCCTGCAATACGGTTTGCCGGTGAAGATCGTCATTCTGAATAACGGTGTACTGGGTATGGTTCGCCAGTGGCAGGACATGAGTTATGGCAGCCGCCACTCGCACTCCTACATGGAATCGTTGCCTGACTTCGTCAAGCTGGCCGAGGCCTATGGTCACGTTGGCGTGCGCATCACCGAATCGAAAGATTTGAAGTCGAAGATGGAAGAGGCGTTCGCCATGAAAGATCGCCTGGTGGTTATCGATATTTCGGTCGACACCAGCGAGCACGTCTACCCGATGCAGATCAAAGACGGCTCCATGCGCGATATGTGGCTGAGCAAGACGGAGCGTACTTAATCATGCGGCACATTATTTCCTTGCTTCTGGAAAACGAACCGGGCGCTCTGTCTCGTGTAGTCGGCCTGTTCTCGCAGCGCAACTACAACATCGAAAGCCTGACCGTGGCACCAACCGAAGACCCGACCCTGTCGCGTCTGACGCTGACCACTGTCGGCCATGATGAAGTCATCGAACAGATCACCAAGAACCTGAACAAGCTGATCGAAGTGGTAAAACTGGTCGACCTGTCGGAGAGTGCTCACATCGAGCGCGAACTGATGCTGGTCAAGGTCAAGGCCACCGGCGCCCAGCGCGCCGAGATCAAGCGCACCACCGATATTTATCGTGGGCAGATCGTTGATGTCAGCGCCAGCGTGTATACCGTTCAATTGACCGGTACCAGCGACAAGCTCGACAGCTTCATTCAATCGATCGGCACTGCCTCGATTCTGGAAACCGTACGCAGTGGCGTCACCGGGATTGCCCGCGGCGACAAAGTACTGAGCATCTAAACCAAATTAGCGAATGGCCTGAACGGCCAGGATATAGAGGGGAAATTCATGAAAGTTTTCTACGATAAAGACTGCGACCTGTCGATCATCCAAGGCAAGAAAGTTGCCATCATCGGTTACGGTTCCCAGGGCCACGCTCAAGCGTGCAACCTGAAAGACTCCGGCGTTGACGTTACTGTTGGTCTGCGTAAAGGTTCGGCTACTGTTGCCAAAGCTGAAGCCCACGGCCTGAAAGTGACTGACGTTGCTTCCGCCGTAGCGGCTGCCGACCTGGTCATGATCCTGACCCCGGACGAGTTCCAGTCTGCCCTGTACAAGAACGAAATCGAGCCGAACATCAAGAAAGGCGCCACCCTGGCCTTCTCCCACGGTTTCGCGATTCACTACAACCAGGTTGTGCCACGTGCTGACCTCGACGTGATCATGATCGCCCCGAAAGCTCCGGGCCACACCGTGCGTTCCGAGTTCGTCAAAGGCGGCGGTATCCCTGACCTGATCGCTATCTACCAGGATGCTTCGGGCAATGCCAAAAACGTTGCACTGTCCTACGCCGCTGGCGTTGGTGGCGGTCGTACCGGCATCATCGAAACCACCTTCAAGGACGAGACCGAAACCGACCTGTTCGGCGAACAAGCCGTTCTGTGCGGCGGTACCGTTGAGTTGGTAAAAGCCGGTTTCGAAACTCTGGTTGAAGCTGGCTACGCGCCGGAAATGGCCTACTTCGAATGCCTGCACGAACTGAAGCTGATCGTTGACCTCATGTACGAAGGCGGTATCGCCAACATGAACTACTCGATCTCCAACAACGCTGAGTACGGCGAGTACGTGACCGGTCCGGAAGTGATCAACGCCGAATCCCGTCAGGCCATGCGCAACGCCCTGAAACGTATTCAGGACGGCGAATACGCCAAGATGTTCATCAGCGAAGGCGCCACCGGCTATCCTTCGATGACCGCCAAGCGTCGTAACAACGCCGCTCACGGTATCGAAATCATCGGTGAGCAACTGCGCTCCATGATGCCGTGGATCGGTGCCAACAAGATCGTCGACAAAGCCAAGAACTAAGTCCCGAGCTTGTACGGAAAACGCGGCCTAGGCCGCGTTTTTTCGTTTGGATCCGCCGGTTCTGGTATAAAGCTGCATTGTTTGTGGCCGAGCCGTCGTCCCAGACACCTGTCGAAACTTTCCACCCCGTTGCAAGGTAAATGTCCATGAGCGAACGTCCCGAAGAGCCAAAGCAGGCTTCTGACGCCGAAAGCCTTCTGCCTATCGATGAACACATCGAAGAAGGGCATGATGCTGAAGGCCGTAAAGTCCGGCATCGTGGTATCTATCTTCTGCCGAATCTGTTCACCACTGCGAACCTCTTCGCAGGGTTCTATTCCATCATCAACTCGATGAGCGCCCAGAGTGCCTTGAGTGCCGGTGATGCCATCGGCGCGAGCAAATATTTTGCGTTCGCCGCGATCGCCATTTTCGTCGCCATGGTGCTCGACGGTCTCGACGGTCGCGTTGCCCGTATGACCAATACCCAAAGTGCTTTCGGTGCCGAGTACGACTCGCTGTCGGACATGGTTGCCTTTGGTGTGGCGCCGGCATTGCTGGCATTCGGCTGGGCCCTGGGCGATATGGGCAAGGTCGGCTGGATGGTCGCCTTCATCTATGTAGCGGGGGCGGCGTTACGTCTGGCGCGTTTCAACACTCAGGTCGGCACCGCAGACAAACGTTACTTCATCGGTCTGGCCAGCCCGGCCGCCGCCGGTGTGGTCGCGGGCATTGTCTGGGCATTCAGCGACTACGGCATTCAGGGTTCCAAGATGTCGTTCCTGGTTGCGCTGATGGTTGCCGCCGCTGGCATGCTGATGGTCAGTAACATCAAGTACAACAGCTTCAAGGAGCTGGACTTGAAAGGGCGCGTTCCCTTTGTCGCGATCCTCGCAGTGGTATTGGTATTCGCCGTAGTGTTCAGTGATCCGCCGCGCATCCTGCTGCTGGTTTTCCTTGCTTATGCGGCTTCCGGGCCGGTGCAGTACCTGCTGCGCCTTCGTCGGCACAAAAAAGCCGAGTGATGTAATTTCCCTCATACTCCGCAGTCTATGGGTGCATCTGTCCTCCAAAGCTGCGGAGTTGTCATGCTGATCAAAGTCCCCAAAGCGTCTGACTGTCATGAGTCGGACGTCACGCCTGAATCCCTCTACCTTTCTCGTCGCAGTGTATTAGGTGCCGCCGTCGCCGGTTTGGCGGTGAGCAGTCTGCCGCGTTGGGCGAGTGCCGACGATGTTGCGCGTTATGCTGATGTCGAGCCTGGCAAGGCGCCGTCCTGGTTTGCCGAAAAGCTTCCTTCTGTTAAATGGGGGGCGATCAACGTCAAAGACGAGGCGATCACACCTTTCAAGGACGCGACCCACTACAACAACTTCTATGAGTTCGGTACCGATAAAGGCGATCCCGCGGCCAACGCCGGTGCGCTGAAAACCGAACCCTGGAGCGTGGTGGTGGACGGGGAGGTGGGGAAGCCGGGGCGGTATGCGCTGGAAGACTTCATGAAGCCTTATCAGCTGGAAGAGCGTATTTATCGCCTTCGCTGTGTGGAGGCCTGGTCGATGGTCATTCCGTGGATCGGTTTTCCTGTTTCGGCCTTGCTCAAGGAGGTCGAGCCAACCTCCAAAGCCAAGTTCATTCGCTTCGAAACCTTGCAGGATCCCAAAACTATGCCCGGGCAGCGTTCCGGTTTTGCCCTGATTGACTGGCCTTATGTAGAAGGGCTGCGTCTGGATGAGGCGATGAATCCGTTGGCGATTCTTGCTGTGGGCATGTACGGGCGTGAGCTGCCGAATCAGAACGGTGCGCCGCTGCGTCTGGTGGTGCCTTGGAAGTACGGCTTCAAGAGCATTAAATCCATCGTGCGGATCAGCTTGGTCAGCGAGCAGCCGAAAACTACCTGGCAGAGTATCGCCTCGGATGAGTATGGTTTTTATGCGAACGTGAACCCGACAGTCGATCACCCGCGCTGGACCCAGGCACGGGAAAGGCGTTTGCCGAGTGGGCTGTTCAAGCCCAATGTGCGGGACACGCAAATGTTCAATGGTTATTCGGATGAAGTCGCTTCTCTATATACAGGGCTCGATCTGCGGAAGAATTACTGATGCGATATCCGTTCTGGCGTATTGGCGTCTTCATCGCCGCAGCGATTTGGCCGCTGCTTTGGTTGTATCAGGCCTGGGCGGATGTGCTGGGGCCTGATCCTGGCAAGGTATTGGTTGACCGTCTGGGGCAGGGGGCGCTTGTGCTGCTGCTCATTACATTAAGCATGACGCCTTTGCAAAAGCTCACCGGTTGGGCGGGGTGGATTGCTGTTCGACGGCAGCTGGGTTTGTGGTGTTTCGCTTATGTGGTTCTGCATTTGAGCGGTTACACAGCGTTCATCCTTGGTTTTGATTGGTCGCAGTTGGGGGTTGAGTTGCGTAAGCGGCCGTACATTATTGTCGGAGTCCTGGGATTTCTCTGTTTGTTGGCATTGGCGGTTACCTCCAATCGCTACAGTCAGCGGCGTTTGGGTTCTCGCTGGAGGAAGTTGCATCGGTTGGTCTATGTGGTTCTCGGGTTTGGATTGCTGCATATGTTGTGGATCGTGCGTGCCGATCTGAAGGAGTGGGTAATCTATGCTTCTATAGGTGCGTTGTTGTTGGTGTTGAGATTGCCGCCTGTAACCCGCCGGATTCCACGTTTAGCAGCCAAAAAGGCACCTTCTGAAAGAAAGGCGTAATTAGA
>NZ_JAHSTV010000018.1 GCF_019145235.1 Pseudomonas farris
CATATACCATGACCCACTCAATTGCTTTGTCCATAGCATACATACCTATCGAGTAGGGTATTTTCCTCGTATGGCCCTCCTTTTTGACATCGTAGTTTTTTAATTCTTCATTCGGGTTGTACTCAAACCTCGGCATCAGATCGTGCAAATACGGGTTTCCCTCCGCAACTGATTTCACTAGTATCAGAAATTGAGCGAGAGAGGCTTTGGTTATCTCTCCACTTGCATCTATGTCAAAGATAGGTGCTTTGTGTGAGCTATATTGCGCCCGAATGTTGATTCCGTGCACAAGGACTGGTTTTTGCAGGTTAACTTCAAACTGTCTGAGAAATGTTCGTGTATGTACATGTTTGAACGCTGTTATGTGGGTGTTCAAGATTGTCGCTAGATATGTTCTAGACACTAAACCAAACTCGTGCTCTGTATCAATTTTGTTTTTTTTATACAAATTGTTTTTTTTCAGGTGCTCTACTATCGTGGCTATCTGGGATTGGGTTAGCTCGACACCATTGTATACTTCACCTATCTGTTCACAGAATATTTCGCTAAGTCTTGGGATAAGTTGGAGCGCGCCTGCCCAACCAGATTTGCAATAGTCATTAACTAGTAGTTCACAGGCATTTTTGTTCAGTAGTTTGAAGCCAAATGTTTGTGGGTAGTATTGATCTTTATAAAGGCATAGCCAGCTTGCTAGGTTTATGTAGAAGCGGACATATTTCAACCAAGCTAGATGGTCGACGCGTGGTGTAAGGTATCTTGCGCGTATGCAGAAAGCTTGTTTCTGAATAGCTGCCAGCAGCTGGGCATTCGGTGGATCTGTGAGCAAGCTACCATCAGATAAAAGCTCAGAAAAACTAACTGTTACCAACTTGTTTTTATTGCCGATTACTTTCCATTCGGGAGACCCGATGCCACCTACTTTTAGCCAGGAGGCAGTGTAGGTCACAGTGCCTTCGAGGTTCTGTTTAGCCTGATCTATTAGTAGAGCCAAGGTTGCTCTAGAGGGCAAAGTCTTGAAAATTTTCCTGGGCATTATTTTTCTCGCTCAACCATGATGCTTGCAGACATGGTCTTCTTAGCTAGCTCGGATTTTAATTTCACAGCTTCGACATAAACTTGTTGGAAGTACGGGACAGATAGGCCTGCAATATTGCTTACGATAGGGCCGCACATGTTCGGATCTTTGCTGATCTCGTATGTGCAATGAAGAAGATGTGCCAATGTGATAATCGAATCCTCGGTAAGCCCTGTACCAGGGTCTTCGTGTTGGCCTGATGATCCAGTGAACATCTCAGCAAATAGAAACACGGCAGCCAGAGAGGCAGAGTCTAGTTTTAGAATCATTTTGTGATTCACTAGGTGTTCAACAAGGTTATGAACAGCATCCTCCGTGAGTTCCGCTGCGTAACGTTTAAGATCCATCGATACTGGATCAGAGGTGAGACTTGTCGCTGCTTCCCTGATGATAAAATTAAACAAAAAGCTCTCGGTCAGGAAGTCCGTTGCGGCAAAATGCCATGGCCTACCTTTCGTAGCGAGAATGATTAGCTTGGTCTGAAATGTCCGGAGTATCCGCACGTTCCACCGATATTTTAGCCAGTCCGGTATATATCTAGCCACAACGACAGCGATAGAGTTGCCCAGCGTGTTAGCAACGGCTTGATAGCTACCCTCTTTCAGGAAGCTAATCAATCCCTGGCTACCACGAATTCTCTTTAACGAGAAAACTTCTCTTGAAACGTCCCCACTAATAAGATCAGGTTCAATTGCCTGATAGAGAGAGATTCCTATTGATGCTGTCAGAATTTGATCAAGGCTGCTACTCAATCCAACCCACTTTAATGACGAAGTCAAAAAAAGCTTTCTGTAGTTGATGTCCCCTTCTAGCATTAGCCTAATTCTAGCTTTCATTGTTGCCTTCACCAGCCCTGTATAAATTTTAAGGCTGCGCGGAGGTAGTGCGGAGACTTTTCTAGATCTTGCCCGAGGTTTGCTTACGCTCCACATTAACTGGTCTAGGTCACTATTGAAATAGTGTATTGGTTTGTCATTTTCAGACAGATAATCAGCACTGCGTAGCGGGTGTGGATTGAACTTCGGATTTTCAGCTATCAGAATTGCGGCGGCTGCTCCGCAGTCGCGCGCGGAAAGGTGACCAAGGAGACGGTTTAACGTTTCATTGATGTTTGAATTCGGGGCCCCATAATCTCCAGCAATCTCTCTCAGCTTGCTGTCCATTTTTGCTTTCATATAACGATTGCGACAGAAAGGTTCAAAAAAATGGATTTTGCTCATGGCCCTATAAGAGATTGCAGTCAGCTCATCTGTAATGAGAAAATGATAGTTGATCATCGCCAAAAACCAAGCAACGCCATCTGGATTCGCAGGATCAGCGATGTATCGGCGTCCCACGTAAAAATTACCAGAAGCTAAGAGCGCTTCAATCTGTTCTAAAGAAATTGAATTTATCAACTTTTCGCCAATGCGTTGGCATTCCACTACTTTGTCCCAGTGGTTTTCACAAGCAGAGAGTATAGTCTGCGTACGTTTCTCGATATCGCTTTGAAGGGTATCCAGAAAATGATCTGTACTGACGTTCAATCCTTTATCTATCAAGAAACTCTTCGGCCAGAGCTCATTGACATCTGTCAACGGCCATAAATTTGCTTCCACCGAGTCCAACACATCAGAACTTCTTTCATCATCCGAAATTTGTGGCTGCCTCATGGAAGGTATAGTGATGCCCGAAGGGATGATGTACTTCTGCTTAAGACTTTTATATAGGTAACCAATTTGAGTCCATTCCTTGCGTATGGATTCGAATTCTTTGTCGCCATCGTTATTCAGCTTTTCGGGGTGTGAAAGATGGTATATGTAGTGCTCATTTACGAAGACTTTCCATTCGGCACTGTTCGGATCTGGCAGGGCCCGTCCTTGGTCTGTCGCGAAGTTCAATATTTTTCTCAGTGACCCTACCCGGCCTGTAGTTGTGTAGGGAGCAAAACGATGGCAAATCCGGGCTATTTCACTGCATACAGTCTCAAGGTTGGCTTGCGATGCTAACGGTGGCCTCGGCAAGATCATATTTCTACAGCCTTGCTTATTTCGCCATTCGAGGCGGAATAAGATGTGGTCGCTGGCAATTTTAAAAGAGATCATGGCCAAGGCCTCACCGTGAATCCCTTGAGACTAGACTCGTGATGGGCGGTGTCAAATAATAGGTGTCAAAAAAAGAGCGTGTACGTGCATAAGCTAATGATAAATATAGTAAAATTATGTATCTCGCATTGAGTGTGTGTCCACAAAAGGGAAAGAGTTCATAATCAAATCCCATACGTGCACAAATAAAGCGCGCACCTTAGCTCAGATAGTTGAGGGGCCGCATGAACTGAGGGGGCTGTAGCGGCAATATAGGAAAAGTCCTACAACTGAAGAAGAATGGGACTACGCATCAACTAGGTTTTGCATGAGGAAAGGCAAGGTTTGGTAGGGTTAGTCAAACCGTTGAAAGCATTGAGTTAGAGGTTTGAATCTATATGTTGGTCATTGTTTTAATGTGTTTGGGTTTTTGTGTTTTTATACTGAGGCCAAGGTCAACAAGTTTCTAAAGTCTGATTGTTTCAATGGCTTGATCAAGTAACCGAGCAAGGGCAGTCCATGTTCGTAAGCCATTACTTTAAGTTTGTCCAGTTCGACGGATGTCAGACTGCTCAGAAGGATGGCCTGTCTGATCATCCCCCGGTGACTGGCGTATTCGATCAAATCAAGGCCTGGAAGGTCGGGCAGGCATTGGTCGCACAGAAGAATATCGAATGGTTGCTCCGCCTTGAGCATGTGTTGCAAGGCGCCTTCGGCACTGTCAGTGGCGGTCAGTTGGGTGAAGCCATAACTCTCGAGCAAGTATTGAGTCGCCCGTAGCTGAAAGGGATGATCTTCCACCAGCAAGATGCGCCAGTCATGTTCGAACATAGGAGTTTTCATGCGTCATCTGTCGAGCAGGGGGAGTGTGATTATTTCGCGATATGGCCGAACAATCGATCAGTCCGCTCTGCGCAAGGTGTAGGGCGATTCTGGCGACGTTGAAATACAGATGAATGTCGAGAAACTCGATCAGCCGTTCAGAGCTCTCTGATACGGCTGATCGATACATTTTTTATCGGTGGCTTGAACGACCGGTCATTTCCAGCGCCATTTCACCGGCATAGCTGTCGGTCATGCCGGCGATGAAATCAATCATTCGCAAGAAGGAGGTGTGTAAAGGGCCATTAGGATCGGGCGCATTGTTGCCTAACAGGTCGAGTATGCGGCGGTGCTTGAAGGATGGTGTACGACCGTTGTGTTGCTCCAGTGCTGCTCCGCAAAAGGCGTTGAGCAGGATTTCCAGGGTGGTATAGGCGCCTATTTCGTGGAGTGTCTTGCGCTTGTCCTGGAAGATTTTTTTGCGCGCCATGTCCTTGGCATTCAAGACGCAACGTTTGGCGGGGCCATGCATGTGCTCCACCAGGTCGCCAGGCAGCGTGCCCGCCAGCAGCGCGTCCTGTTGCTCGACGAACGCTCGAGCTGCTGCGTTGGTCAGGTGTTCGATGGCTTTGCCCCGCAGGATCGCCAGTTTGCGCCGACGCGAATCCTGCGAACCGAGCTGGCGATAGGTTTCCGGGAGGTCGTCGCCCACCAGGTCCAGCAGCAGGGACTCGACTTCGGCGTACTCCAACAACTCCATTTCCAGACCATCTTCCAGATCGATCAGCGCGTAGCAAATGTCGTCGGCGGCCTCCATCAGGTACACCAGTGGATGGCGCGCCCAGCGCTGTTCGTCCAGCTGGGGCAGGCCGAGTTTATGAGCGATCTGTTCCAGCAGCGGCAGTTCGCTCTGATAGCAACCGAACTTGTGCTTCTTGTAGCCCAGAGAGTCGGCGTGCCGAGCAGTCCACGGGTATTTCAGGTAGGTGCCCAGCGTGGCATAGGTCAGCCGGGTTCCCCCTTCGAACTGGTGGTATTCAAGCTGGGTAAGCACCCGGAAACCTTGGGCGTTGCCTTCGAAATTGAGGAAGTCATTGCGTTCGGCTTCGCTCATCGCATCCAGCCAGCCACGACCTGCGGCCTGCTGGAACCAGTGGCGGATCGCGTCTTCACCGGAATGACCGAAGGGCGGATTACCGATGTCATGGGCCAGGCAAGCCGATTGCACCACCATCCCCAGGTCGCTCGGTTCGCACCAGTCGGGCAGGGCGCTGCGGATGGTTTCACCAACGCGCATGCCCAGCGAACGACCGACGCAGCTGACTTCCAGCGAATGGGTCAGGCGCGTGTGGATGTGATCGTTGCTGGAGACCGGATGGACTTGGGTCTTGCGCCCGAGACGGCGAAACGCGCCCGAAAAAATGATGCGGTCGTGGTCTTTATGGAAAGGGCTGCGGCCGAGTTCTTCCGGGCTGTGCACAGGCTTTCCGAGGCGTTCGCGGGTAAGCAGGGTTTGCCAATCCAAGGCTGGTTTCTCCGTCAGGTGACTGATCCCCTAGCTTCCCGGTTCGAGCCGGTACCTGCAAGGAGAACTAGAGCCCCGCGGCATCAATATCGATGAGCAGCAGTCGCTCGCCGTTGTCGAAAAATTGCCCGGCGGTAAGGCAGTACTGATTGCTGGTGGCATCGCGGTAGGTGTCCCAAACCTGGGCGCACGCAGGATCAACCTCACGATAAAGAGGTTAATCCCGGTGGTATTGTAGAAATGCAGCCAAACAGGACTGACTAGTGTTTGCGCGAGTTCTGCATGATCAGCTTGATCAGTGGCCCCAGCGTGACGCCCAGGCGAGCCAGCCGAGTCAGGCTGCCGATACCGCCACCCTTGGCACCCTTGCCGGTCAGAAAGCCCAACCCGATCACGGCCGCGATGCCCCAGAGCGGGGCGTGTTTGATGCCGAGACCGTCTTGCAGGTTTTGCGTCATGCCACGCACCCGTTGCAGGGGGTGCAACAGGTGTTGGGATTCGTGGCGAATTTCCTGGCGATGCATTTCCATGCGCAGGCGGATCAGCGCCTTGCGCATTTCCGTGCGCGAGCTGTTGCGGGGAAGTTCAGACATGCTCATGGCAACAGACGCTCCCGATCATTGGCCAACTCTTCCAGGGTGCCATGGAAGGGCGAGGATTCATCGAAAATCGCGGCTCTCAAGCGCATCGCACAGAACAATGCTGCGAGGGTGTAGAACACACAGAGCCCGATGATTGCTGCCAGGCGATAGGTGTCCCAAAACAGGATCAACACCAGCGTCGACAAGCCCACCAGCAATAACAAGGCAAAGACCAGCGTCAGGCCTGCAAACAGCAACAGGCTTACGGTGCGTGCTTTTTGTTCCTGCAATTCAATGCCGAACAGTTCGACATGACTGTGCAGCAGTCCAAGAAACGCGGCACCGAGGCGCCGCGGTGATGAGCCGGTGCCCGTCGCGGACGGGCCGGATTCGCCGATCGCCATGTTAGCGCCGAGTGGCCAGCAGGCCGATCAGGAAGCCCACGCCAGCCGCGATGCCGACCGATTGCCATGGATTGGCCTGAACGTAATCTTCCGTGGCGGTGACAGCAGCTTTGCCGCGCTCGCGCACAGAGTCTTCGGTCAATCTCAGGGTTTCGCGCGCGCGCAACAGACTGTCATGGATCTGCTGGCGCAACTCATCGGCTTGATCGCCAGCCAGGGATTTGGTGTGTTCCAGCAACCTTTCAGTGTCGGTGACCAGCGTCTGAAAATCTTCCATCAAAACTTCTTGAGCAGTCTTTGCTGTGGTGCGTGCCATTGGTGATCTCCGTGAGTGGCTTCTGAAGCGTTCGAGTATGAGCCTTGCGTGAAGGTTCAGTACAAATGACTGGTACAACTTTTGCTATGTCGTGGTGCGTCAGCCTGCGCCATTGCGCTGTTGCTGGGCATGATTTCAGGAAATCCTTAACTCAAATAATCAAAACTCGCGCAGAGGCTGCGGTCTTGTGCGCCAAACCGGTTCATCCAGATCAGCGCTGTGGTCTGGATGAGCTGCAACTTGGTGCGTCAGCCATCTGCGCGAACTGCTTTGGTGCTTTTTTCAGCCTTCAGGTCTGCCAATCCATGGAAAATCTGCAAAGTGCTGTGGACAGTCTGGTCCATAGCTCCAACACATTGTTCATCCTTATCGGTGCGGTCATGGTCCTGGCCATGCACGCCGGTTTCGCCTTTCTCGAGGTGGGTACGGTTCGACAAAAAAACCAGGTCAATGCCTTGTCGAAAATCCTCAGCGACTTCGCCATTTCGACCCTGGCCTATTTCTTTATAGGCTATTGGATTTCCTACGGGGTCACTTTCATGCAGCCGGCGGCGGTGATCACTGCCGATCATGGCTATGGGCTGGTGAAATTTTTCTTTCTGCTGACCTTTGCTGCGGCGATACCAGCAATCATTTCCGGAGGCATCGCCGAGCGCGCCCGGTTCGTCCCGCAGTTGTGTGCGACCGCACTGATCGTGGCGTTCATCTATCCCTTCTTCGAAGGCATGATCTGGAATGGCAACTTTGGCCTGCAAGCCTGGTTGCTGGAGCGTTTTGGTGCCAGTTTCCATGACTTCGCGGGCTCCGTGGTGGTTCACGCCATGGGCGGCTGGCTGGCACTCGCGGCGGTGTTGTTGCTCGGCCCAAGGCAAGGTCGTTATCGCGATGGGCGACTCGTGGCATTCGCACCGTCGAGCATTCCCTTTCTGGCGCTGGGTTCGTGGATTTTGATCGTTGGCTGGTTCGGCTTCAACGTGATGAGCGCTCAGACGCTGCAAGGGGTCAGCGGGCTGGTGGCGGTGAACTCGCTGATGGCCATGGTCGGCGGCACCGTGGCGGCGTTGATCGTCGGGCGCAATGACCCGGGCTTCCTGCATAACGGCCCATTGGCCGGGTTGGTGGCGATCTGCGCAGGCTCGGATCTGATGCACCCGGTGGGTGCGTTGGTGACCGGTGCCATCGCCGGGGCGCTGTTTGTCTGGTGCTTTACCGCGGCTCAAGGCAAATGGCATATCGATGATGTGCTGGGCGTCTGGCCTCTGCATGGACTGTGTGGTGTCTGGGGCGGGATCGCTTGCGGCATCTTTGGTCAAACCGCCTTGGGTGGTTTGGGGGGCGTGAGCCTGGTCAGCCAGTTGATCGGCACTTCTCTGGGGGTGATTGTTGCGCTGGTCGGCGGTTTTACGGTGTATGGCGTGATCAATGCGTTGTTTGGTCTGCGCCTGAGCCAGGAAGAGGAGTATTACGGCGCGGACTTGTCGGTGCACAAGATCGGTGCCGTGAGTCAGGATTGAATCACCGTTCCTCATCGTCATCGTCAGCGCCAGGGTAAAAACCGTGCAGCAGGCGATAGCGGTCCCGCCGTACCTGGTCGACCCGGTCTCGCACCTGCTGGCCGGGTATGCCCAGCATGATCAGCGCATGGGAGGCGAGCATCAGGCTCGACTCCAGCAACTCGGGTACGACTTCGCTGGCGCCGGCCGCCTTCAACTCGGCCAACTGACTGTCGTCCCGTGTGCGCACCAGGATCGACACGCTCGGGTTGAACCGGCGTGCCTCCTTGAGTATCAACAGTGCGATGTCCGTCTTGTCCACGGCGACCACCAGCAGTCTGGCGCGTTCCAGCCCTATCGCGACCAACAGCTCGCCGCGACGTGAGTCGCCGTAATGAACACAGCTTTCATTGACGGCTGCTTCCTGAACCCGCACCGGGTCGGTATCCAGCGCAATGTAAGGTTGATCTATATTACGCAGGACGCGCCCGATGGACTGACCTACGCGACCGTAGCCACAGATCACTACGTGATTGTGCAAGCCTGCGTTGAGCGCGCTGATTTCTTCGAGTTCGGCTTCTTCGTTGGGCTTGTGGTGCAGGCGTGTGGCGATGTGGGGAGCGGCGCGCAGCAGTAAAGGCGTCACCAGCATCGAGCAGAACGTGGCGGCCAGCAGCAGGCCGCCAAAGTCGGCGGGCATCAGTTTGTTCTGCTGCATTTGCGTCATCAGGGCAAAGCAGAATTCACCCCCTTGAGCCAATGCCAGGCCGCTGCGCCAGGCGGTTTCGACATCGCTGCCGCGCCATTTGACCAGCAGCGCGACCACGGTGCCTTTGATCAGCAGCAATCCCAGCGTCAGGCCAAGAATCAGCAGGCCGTGGCTGGCAAACAACCGCAAGTCGATCAGCATGCCGATACTGACGAAGAACACCCCGAGCAGAATGTCGCGGAACGGACGGATGTCCGCCTCGATCTGATGTCGGTAGTGGCTTTCGCCTAGCAGCATGCCGGCGAGAAAGGCGCCCAGGGCTGGGGAGAGGCCGAGCAGGTGAGTCAGCCAGGCCGTCAGCAAAACGATTACCAGCGCCAACAGCACGAACAGCTCTGCGGACCGGGACGCGGCGACTTCATGGAACAGCCTTGGCAGAAACCAGCGACTGACCAGCAGCAGACCGACGAACAGCACTATGGTCTTGCCCAGCGTCAATGGCAGCGCCCAATACCAGGCCTGGTCGCTGCTGCCGGCGAACACCGGCACCAGAGTCAGTAGCAACACCGCGACCACGTCCTGGAACAACAGCACGGCGATGGCATTCTGGCCGTGACGGCTGAAGAGCTCACCGAGACTGCTCAACTCTTTGCTGACAATGGCGGTGGACGACAGCGCCAAACCGGTACCGAGTAACAGTGCAGGTATGGTCGGCATGCCGAACAGCATCAGCCCCCCCCCCAGCACAATCCCGGAACCCAGCACTTGCAGGCTGCCCAGGCCAAATACCACCTGGCGCAGTGCGAGCATTTTCGACAGGGAAAATTCAAGCCCGAGAGAAAACAGCAAGAACACCACGCCCAACTCGGCAAGGTCGGGCAATTCCTCGCTTTCATTCACCCAGTTGAACGCGGTCGGCCCGATCATCAGCCCTACGCACAGATAGCCCAGCACCGGTGGCAAGCGCAGGCGCTGGAACAGTGCAATCACCACCAGAGAGGAGGTGAAGATGATCAACAGATTGGCGAACACAAAAAACTCCGGTGAGGGTTCTGACTACTCAAGCGTAGAGGCAAAAAAGACGCGAGCATCGCGCAAATGGCCGTTGAGGCGAATGATGTGCGTCAGGAGTTTGCCGAAATCTCTTGAAATCAGCCATTGCTCAGACAGATCGGGCATCGGCTCGACGGCTTTTGATAGCGGGCCTAGAATGAGCGCTTACTTCGATGGGTCTTGTCGTCATGCCTCCTGAATGTCAGCTGTTCGGCACCCTTGGTTGCCATCTCTGTGAAGTCGCCGAAGCCATGCTAATGGAATTTGTCGAGCGTGGTTTATTGGTGGAGCTGGTGGATATCGCTGAGGACGAAACGTGGTTCGAAGCTTACAGTCTGCGTATTCCAGTGTTGCGACGGGTCGATACCGGCGCTGAGCTGGATTGGCCGTTCAGTGCCGATGAAGTGGTGGCGTTCCTGCGGTAGGGGGGCGGCGACGGTGTTCCCGTGTGTCGGACTTTATGATTGATACCTTGGCTTAACCGATGTTATTCGGATACTGTATGCGCATACAGTTATTCCGATTGCCTGCCATGCTTTTCCCTGTTTCGGGTTTGGCAGCCGATCCCGGACGTCAGAGGGATGAACCTTGGTCAATGTCGAACAATTGAAGAACAGCGTGAACCGGATGTCGGCGGACGTGGTGCGCGAGGCCGTCCTCGAATTGCGTTTGGATGGACTGGTCACGGAGGGAAAAACGCCTTTCAACAAATTGCATTTCAATACCTGTTTCGCCGAAATCGAAGCCTTGTTCCAGCGTGCGGGCTATCACCGACAGCTGGATGTCGTGGGCTATCAGGGGTTGTTGTATGCGCTTTATGATCCGGGTCGCTGGGAAGCGGTCGATGTGCTGCGCTGGCTCAAGGAGTTCACCGAAGCGGCCGCTCGAGCACAGTCGATACCTGCTTGAGGATTCTCTTCTAGGTTCGTTCCGGCCACTGTTGGATAATGCCGCCCTGTATTGAGGGTCAGAGCTTTTCGTATGTCCACTTCATCTTTTTCTGCTGCACATAACCAGGCCAGCACGCTCTACCTGCCGCCGGGGCCGTGGCAGACCGTCCTCGATTGCCTCTGCGAACACTTCAGTGCCATCGGTCGTGAACAATGGCTGGACAGAATTGCTCGCGGTCGTGTCCTCGATGGGCAAGGCCTGCCGATCGCCCTGGACCTGCCTTACAAAGAGGGTCTGCGGATTCATTATTTCCGTGAAGTGCCGGACGAAAAACCGATTCCGGTGGTGGAGTCGATCCTCTATGCCGACGAGCATCTGGTGGTAGCAGATAAACCACACTTCCTGCCCGTGACTCCGGCGGGTGAATACGTGGAGCAGACATTGCTGCGGCGGCTGATCCGTCGCCTGGATAACCCGCATCTGGTGCCTTTGCATCGCATTGATCGGCATACGGCTGGGTTGGTGTTGTTTTCAGCCAATCCTCAGAGTCGGTCGGCGTATCAGTCATTGTTTCCTACACGCCAGATCGAAAAGCGCTATGAAGCAATCGCCCGGGCATTGCCGGAGCACTCCTTCCCTCTGGTTCATAAAAGTCGACTTATCGATGGCGAGCCGTTTTTTCGCATGCAAGAAGGTCCGGGCGTCAGCAATACCGAGACGGCTGTCGAGGTCAGGGAAAAAAACGGTGAACTCTGGCGTTATGCGCTGTACCCGGTGACGGGCAAGAAACATCAGTTGCGAGTTCACATGACCGCCCTGGGGGCCAGCATCTGCAATGATCCGTTCTATCCGCAGGTGCTCAAGGACGTAGAAGATGACTATGCCAACCCCTTGAAGCTGTTGGCCCAAGGGCTGCGATTTGTCGATCCGGTCACGGGGCAGGAAAGAGAATTCGAAAGCACCATCACCTTGCAGTGGTGATCACAAGGTTAACGACGCTGCTTTTCTTCACCCACGAAAAAGCCCGCTTTTAAAGCGGGCTTTTCTGTATCTGGTTGTCGCCGTAAAGATTACAGATCTTTAACGGTACGGACCTGATCTTTGTTGACGCGGGTTTGCTTGCCATCCAGTTGTTCGAATTCGTAAAAGCCCGATTCTTCATCGTACTTAGGCGCGTCGACGGCCTGGATTTCTCGACCGTCATTCAAGGTGATCACTGTAGGCGATGCGCAACCGGCGAGGGTGGCAAGGCCCAGTGCGAGCATGAAAGTGGCGAGGGTCCGTTGAGTCATGGGTGTGTCTCCGAATGGGAATTCTTTTGGTTGCTGAGCTTGAGACGTATACAACGCGCGCAAGTTCCTTCGCGTGTCAGTCTGACACAGTGTGGTGTGTGCTTAACAGTTCCGGCGTATTCAGATTTGCCAGGCGGGGGTCGTTATCCGGGCATTGCAGGGCTGTAGCGCCCAGCTTGCGCATAAGGCGACCCGGGCTGCGCTCTCCTTCGTTCCAGGCAGTCTCGAAAGCCGCTGAAAGGGCGACGGGAATCATGCATAGCAAGGGTTCCCAGTGTTCTCCATGGCGCAGCATCAGCGGTTTGTCCGGATGCTGTCCGGCGGTTTCACGCATGCTCTGGAGCAGCGCGGCATCGATGCGTGGCACATCGCAGGGCAGTACCAGTAGGTGAGTGTGGCGAGCGGCCTTAAGGCCTGCGCGAATACCCGCCAACGGCCCCGGAAAGTCGCCCTCGTCGTCATGGACCAACTGATCCGCATAGGGCGCATATTTTTCCAGGTTTCTGTTGCAGGAGATGATCAGGTCATCACTCAGCGGGCGCGTCTTACGGTGCAGATGCGCGATCAGTGGCTCGCCGTGCCAATCCAGCAAACCCTTGTCCTGACCGCCCATGCGTTGGCCGCGCCCGCCCGCCAGGAGCAGAATGGAGCAAGGCGCCAGAGGTGTATTCGAGGTCATCGCTCTTCTCCATGGGGGCGGCGAAAAAATGAGGCGCTGTGATATAACACCGGGCTGTTTCTCCTACAACTGGACGAGCCTATGAAAGCCAAGGCTGATGTACCTTTCGCACCGCTCAACATCGCGGTGCTGACTGTCAGCGATACCCGTACCCTGGAAACCGATACCTCAGGCCAGGTCTTCGTCGACCGTTTGAGCGCTGCCGGTCATAACCTGGCGGCCCGTGTACTGCTTAAAGATGACCTCTACAAAATTCGCGCGCAAGTCGCCAACTGGATTGCCGATGAGGTTGTGCAAGTGGTGCTGATCACCGGCGGTACCGGATTCACCGGTCGCGACAGCACACCCGAAGCCGTGAGTTGCCTGCTGGATAAGCAGGTTGATGGTTTTGGTGAGTTATTCCGGCAGATATCGGTAGCGGATATCGGCACCTCGACGGTTCAGTCCCGGGCCTTGGCCGGTCTGGCCAATGGCACGCTGGTATGCTGCTTGCCGGGCTCGACCAATGCGGTGCGCACCGGTTGGGACGGCATTCTTGCCGAGCAACTGGATTCGCGTCACCGTCCGTGCAATTTCGTGGCCCACCTGAAACAGGCGGCACCCTGTGAATCGCGCGGGTAAGCCAGGTAAGGCTGGCAGTCTGATGGCTGTCGAGGTGGCACTGGCGCGTTTACTGGAAATGGCTGACGCCTCGAAGATTCATGAGCACGAACGCTTGCCGTTGGCGCAGGTTCAGGGGCGTGTGCTGGCCACTGACCTGGTCTCGACACTTGATTTGCCGCCTTGGCCCAACAGTGCCATGGACGGTTATGCCTTGCACCTGGCCGACTGGACGGGAGAGCCGTTGGTGGTCAGTCAGAAGATTTTTGCGGGCCAGGCCCCGGAGCCCTTGAAGCCGGGTACCTGTGCGCGAATCTTCACCGGCGCGCCTGTGCCTGCAGGTGCCGACTGTGTCGAGATGCAGGAGAATGCCGAGGTTCAGGCGGATGAGCGGGTTCGTTTCACCGAGACCATGACCCCAGGAAAGAACATCCGTCCACAAGGTCAGGAAGCCACCATTGGTGAGCTGATCTTGCCCGTTGGAACACGTCTGGGGCCTATCGAGCAGGGGCTGGCGGCATCGCTGGGATGCGCTGAGCTGGACGTGGTTCGAAAAATTCGTGTTGCGGTCTTGTCTACCGGTGATGAGTTGATTGAGCCAGGTCAGGCCCTTGGGCCGGGACAGATCTACAACAGCAATCGAGTATTGCTCTGCAGCTGGTTGCAGCGCTTGGGTTGTGAGGTGATCGATGCCGGCATTCTTCCCGATGATTTAACGACCACTCGTGCCCGCCTTGGTGAGCTAAAGGATGTCGACCTGATTCTCTCGACCGGTGGCGTATCGGTGGGAGAAGCCGACTTTCTGGGCATTGCCTTGCGGGAAGAGGGCGAATTGACTCTGTGGAAGCTTGCCATCAAACCAGGAAAACCACTGACGTTCGGGCATTTTCGTGGCGTGCCTGTGATTGGTTTACCCGGCAATCCGGCATCGACCCTGGTGACTTTTGCTCTGTTGGCAAGGCCCTACCTCTTGCGTCGCCAAGGCGTAAAAGAGGTTGAACCCCTGAAGTTTCAGGTGCCGGCAGGGTTTGTCTGGCCAAAGGCTGGTAACCGACGTGAGTACTTGCGCGGACGTCTGGAGAATGGCCGGGCAATCATCTACAGGAATCAGAGCTCTGGCGTACTGCGCAGTGCTGCCTGGGCTGACGGTCTGGTTGAAGTGCTGGAGGACCGTACGCTGATCGAGGGTGATTGTGTGAGCTTCATCCCGCTGAGTGAAGTCTTGAGCTGATACAGGCGCTGGTTTTGTCACGCAAGTCCGATTGATCGCATTGGGCTTGCGTGGATGACCATTCCTTAATGTGCCAGAAGTGTCACGACCTGGTCGAAGCGGCTGTTGGCGATCCAGGTCAGAAGTCCCAGGATCACGGCTGTTCCGCCAGCTGAATAGGCAAGTCTGTGTTTGATGGATTTGACGTCACCCCGGACTTCATCCATGTCTCTTCGGATGTATTTGAGGTGTGTCTCCAGTTCAATGACGCGAGGTTCCATATCAACTTCTCCGGCGGGCTTTGCGCTGTTTTTGAGTTCAGCCTGATGATTGGCGCGATTTTCTGCGAACGGCGCGACCGGAGTTACCGGTAGTCTGAGGTCATGGCTTTGCATGGAGTAACTGGCTCCTTGCGTTAAAACCATTGAAGTGGCCGATGCCGTTATTGCCTGCGCTTTTTGAGGCCCTTAAGGTGGGTCCATTCATTGTTTTTCACGTCCCTGTGTAAATAACGGGTGATGACTGATAACTGAGACACAACGGTGTACCAATTGCCCTGTTGGGTCAATTGAGCCGATTCCTCACGTTTTGTAAGAAAAAATACCGCTCTGTAGGACTCACGTTTTCTTCCCCTGGAAATAATTCAAATTTTTGCGACTTTTATAAGGCGCTGCGAGGTCAACATATCCCATGGAACTGCGGATATGGGAGTGGCAAAAATGAGCGAGCGCAAGGCACTGTTGATTCTGCATGGCAAGCAGGCACTCAATGAGGAGGTCCGTGCAGCCATCGAAGGCAAGCGCCAGCAGGGCTGGGAACTGGCTGTTCGACTGACCTGGGAGGCCGGTGATGCGCAGCGGTTGGTGGAAGAAGCGCTGGCGGCGGGCTATACGCAGCTGATTGCCGGCGGCGGCGACGGTACCTTGCGTGATATCGCCGAAGCCATGGCGGCGCATTCTACGCAAGCCAGTCTGGTACTTTTGCCCTTGGGCACCGCCAACGATTTTGCTCGCGCTGCCGGTGTGCCTCTGGAGCCCGCTCAGGCGTTGGACCTTCTGGAGGCTACCCCGCGAGCCATTGATCTGGGAGAAGTCGGCGGTCAGGTTTTCCTGAACATGGCCACAGGCGGTTTTGGCAGTCAGGTCACGGCCAATACCTCCGAGGATCTGAAAAAAATCCTTGGGGGCGCCGCTTATCTCTTCACGGGTCTATCGCGCTTCAGTGAGTTGCATGCAGCCTATGGCGAGTTGCAGGGGCCGGATTTTCACTGGAGCGGCGAATTGTTGGCATTGGGCATTGGCAATGGTCGACAGGCTGGCGGCGGTCATGTGTTGTGCCCGCAGGCGCTGGCTGACGATGGTCTGCTGGATATCAGCATTTTGCCCGCGCCACAGGAAGTGGTCGGTACCTTGAAAAATTTGCTGACCGATGGCTTCGGCATCGACAACATGTTTGTGCGAGCTCGGTTGCCATGGGTCGAGATCAAAGTCTCGGAGGGTCTTTATATCAACCTTGATGGTGAACCTCTGGAGGGCGATAGTCTGCGTTTCTCGGCGCGCCCGGCGGCATTGCGAGTGCATTTGCCCGAGGGCTCGCCGCTGCTGAGCGTCTCGAATCCAGCTAATCGTCCAGACTGATAATTTGCTCGCGCACGGCGAACAGCACCAGGCCGGCCACATCGTAGATCTGCAAGCGTTTCATGATCTGCGAGCGGTGGGTTTCGACAGTCTTGATGCTCAGACCCAGGCCATTGGCAATTTCCCGCGTGGATTTGCCGCGAACAATCAGTCGCAGGATTTCCAGCTGGCGTGCCGTCAGGTTGTGCGAGTCTTGGGGTTGCGTCTGATTTTTCTGGGTTCGGGTCAGCGCCTGGTTGATGACCGTATGGGCAATGGCCGGGCTCAGGTAGCGTTCGTTATTGCGCAAGGCATCCAGGGCATGTTCGAGTTCGGTGGGCGTGGTGTCCTTGAGCAGGTAGCCATGAGCCCCTGATTCCAGTGCCTGCATGATGAGTGCCGGGTCGGTGTGCATCGACAGGATGAGCACTTTGCACTGCGGGCGTACTTGCTTGAGTCGTTGCAAGGCTTCAAGGCCACTGGTTTCCTTCATGGAAATATCCAGCAGAATGATGTCCGGGGATAGCTGCTCGACCATCTCGACCA
This sequence comes from Pseudomonas farris, assembly GCF_019145235.1. Classification (GTDB taxonomy): domain Bacteria; phylum Pseudomonadota; class Gammaproteobacteria; order Pseudomonadales; family Pseudomonadaceae; genus Aquipseudomonas; species Aquipseudomonas farris. The sequence goes on from NZ_JAHSTV010000018.1 coordinate 16,876, forward strand.
ACTGCGAGCCGTCATTGGCCTCCCCGATTACCGCATAGCCGGGAATATCCAGCACCAGAGCGCGCACGCCAGCCCTGATCAGCGAGTGGTCGTCCACCAGAAGTAAGTTACAAGTCAATGCATAACCTTATTCGTACTGGCCCGTTCTAGCGCACGGGGCGCCCAGGGGAAGAGTGCTTCTATTTGAGTGCCTTTGCCCGGTTCGCTGGTCACGGTCAGTGTGCCGCCTAGCTGATCGATCCGCTCCGACATCCCGGCCATTCCGCGTTGCCCCTCGCGAGCGGGATCTGTCGCAGGCGCGAAACCCTGGCCGTCGTCGCTGATCAACAGCGTCAGGCCCTGGGGCAGGCGTTGCAGGCGGACCAACAGATTACTGGCCTCGGCGTGACGCAGTATATTGGTAATTGCTTCTTGAGTGATTCGAAAAGCTGCCACCGCTATTTCCTCCGGTATGCCCGTCAAGCGTTGATGGCATTCCAGGCTCCAGTGCATAGAGGTATTGGCCAGGGTCCTGAGTAAATGCGCACGCAGACTGGCTTCCAGCCCGAGACTGGCCAGTTGCCGCGGATTGAGGATGGCCGAGACGTCACGAACCTTGGTCAGGGTTTCGTCCAGCGTTTCGCTGAGCACCGAGCACTGCCCCTGCAGTTCTTCGGGCAATCGGCGTTTGAGCCATTCACTTTGCAGTTTTGCGGCGGTCAGCAATTGGCCGATGTCATCATGCAGCTCCCGACTGAGCCGGTGGCGTTCGTTTTCCTGCACTTGCAGCAGACGGTCAGCCAGTTCTTGAGGTTGAAACTTTATCGATTTGCGCGAGAGGCAATGTCTCACCCAGACACAGGTCAGCGCTGCACTATTGAGCACCAGCAGACTCAACGGCAGAGGCATGGACAAGCTGTAGATCAGCAGGCTGCCAAGCGTCGAGCAGATACACAGAAAAAGCGTGAGCCGGCGCGCGTTTTTTCGGGAGGGTGGCCACAGGGTAATTGACTTGAGGCTGGCGTACATAGCGGATGGAGCCAATGGGTGTTCGCTGCGGGCAGACCGGCCGTAAGGGCTGACGGGTCTCTGTGTGGAAATCGTTGTGTGAAGTCGGCTTCAATGGCTGCAGTGCAATGTTTGAAATACAGCCTTAAATGTGCTCGTCTGGCGTCACTCTGTCATTAGTTGAGTCAACTAATGGTCGGCATAATACCACTTAAGATACCGTTGGTCGCGTTCGGTATATAACTCTATACAGTCAGGAAATATGCTTTTTGGACGATAGTTCCATAATGGAAAAACTTTCGAGTTTTATCGTAGGAAGATATCAATTGCAGGCATCTTGTTTTAATTGGACAGGCACTATCTGAAGTGGAGACAGGGATAAGTTTCGAGCTGTCGTCGAATGGTCAGAATATTCAATAGCGACATGAACGCACCAAGTTAGAGGGTAGCGTCATGACAATAAAAAGCGCAACACGGCCAGAGGCCGGTAATTTCAGGCTTGCCGTTCCGCGAAAGAAACGAGCCTGAACGGTCTGGAGTGGCTGGGCGGTTGAAACTGACTATGTCCAACTTGAAACGCAAACGCTTCAATCAGCGAGGTCTGTTCACTGTTATCGAGACCGAGTTGACCGGTAGTCTGATCGATGAGTTCGAGTTGCCAGGCCATTAATGTGAAGCAGTCCTTGAGTGCGTCCAGGGCTTCATCGTGCAGGTCCATGTGGTTCTGCGCGTGGCTCAGCAATCCGTGAATATGCAGCGAGAACTCCGAGACCGCCGCCAGTGCCAAGGCATCGGCCTTGCTGGACAGTTTGAGAAGGGTGCTGAGCATGCAATCGATGGCGTCCTTGTCATTGCTGATCAGTTGCAAATGACTCAGGCATTCCTCGGATTTGGCCAAGAGTGTTTCAGCCTCGACCAGAAACTCTGGAAATCGTTGCGCCCACTCTTTGGTGTCGATCGGCATGCTTATCTCCACAACGTCATATCAGATGAGGGAATGTCGTGTGTGCCGACGGGAACCATAGGCGTCCCGGCGCTGCCAAGCCTTCGTGAGATCGCGCTCCGGCAGGTTTGAGTGCCGGCTGGGGAACTCGAGAAGATGGATGGCCACTGACCTGCGATCGCACACAAAAGCCTGACTCCGTTCATGCAATGAGAATGGCGTCACATTAATGGCTATTGGATATTGCGAATATCAGGTTGGGCCTGATTGTTACTAGGGGAATCCCTTATATAGGGGAACCTAACGTGCAAACCGTGGTCGCGCCGCAGGAAATGAAGCAGATGAAAATCACGGAGCCAGTAAAGCATGATGTTAATGTGACATCAATGTCTGGACGTGGCATTTTGTCTGGGGGTCAAGGTCCGGCAAAAACAGCCGATAACTCCCTTTAATGAATTCATCAGAACAAGCCCAGGAGTCATTAATGGCCGGCATTCTCGACACGGTAGACCAACGCACGCAACTGGTGGGTGAGAATCGCCTGGAAATTCTCATGTTTCGGCTGGCCGGACGGCAATTGTTTGCGATCAACGTCTTCAAGGTCCAGGAGGTGCTACAGCTGCCGAAGCTGACTCTGATGCCGCAACGCCATCCTTTTGTGTGCGGCGTGGTCAACCTGCGTGGCCAGACGCTGCCGGTGATCGACCTGTCCCAGGCTATCGGCATGCGCCCGCTGGTGCCAAGCCCCACCAGTACCATCATCGTCACCGAGTACAACCGCTCGGTGCAGGCGTTCCTGGTCGGTGGCGTGGACCGCATCGTCAACATGAACTGGGAAGCCATTTTGCCGCCGCCGGCCAGTGCTGGTCGCCAGCATTACCTGACCGCCATCAGCAAGGTTGATGATCAGTTGGTGGAAATCATCGACGTCGAAAAAGTCCTGGCCGAAATCGTTCCGTACAACGCCAAGGTATCGCGCGACAAACTCGACGATCCGGTGCTGGAGCTCGCCCGTGGCCGTGAAGTGTTGTTGGTGGATGACTCGAACGTGGCCCTTTCGCAATTGCGCGACACCTTGGGTCAGTTGGGCGTGAAGATGCACATCGCCAGCGATGGCTTGAAGGCACTGAACATGCTCAAGGCCTGGGCTGATACGGGCGAAGTCATGACTGACAAGTTGCTGATGATCTTCACCGATGCGGAAATGCCGGAGATGGATGGCTATCGCCTTACCACCGAAATCCGTAACGACCCCCGCTTGCGCGGCCTTTATGTGGTGTTGCACACCTCGCTGTCGGGCAGCTTCAACGACTCGATGGTGAAGAAGGTCGGCTGCGACAACTTTCTCTCCAAGTTCCAGCCCGACAAACTCGTCGACGTGGTGCGCCAGCGCCTGATGCTCGACGCAGTACCTGCCTGACATTACGAGCAGAGGCTGGTTTGACATCAGCCTTTGATTCGGCAAACAAGCTCGTATAGGGTGGCGTTTTCACCTACTAGGGAGCTGGCCATGCGTCTGAGCGCGCTTTATCGTTTTCCGTTGAAATCCGGCAAGGGCGAGACCCTCAATCAGGTCAGCCTGGATAAGCTGGGGCTGGACGGCGATCGACGCTGGATGCTGGTGGACGAGGCCAGTGGGCGTTTTCTGACCCAACGCGCGGTCGCGAAAATGAGTCAGTTGTCGGCGTTGTGGAATGCCGACGGCGGTTTGACCCTCAGCGCCCCGGACCATTCACCGATCGATATTGCGTTGCCTGACGGCGATGCCGATCTGCGTGGGGTGACCATCTGGCGCGACACTTTGCGCGTTCCCGATGCCGGCGATGCGGCGGGTGCCTGGGTCAGTGAGTTCATCGGCAAACCGACGCGCCTGGTACAAGTGCCAGTTGATCGCGCGCGGACCACCCAGGCCGGCTATGGCAAGGACGATGATCAGGTAGCTTTTGCCGACGGCTTTCCGTTGTTGCTGATTGGTCAGGCGTCGCTGGAAGACTTGTCGAGCAAGGTCGGGCGGCCGCTGGAGATGTTGCGCTTTCGGCCCAATCTGGTCATCGAGGGCAGTGAAGCGTATGCCGAAGATAGCTGGAAGCGTATCCGTATTGGCGATGTCGAGTTCCGCGTAGTCAAGTCCTGCTCACGCTGCATTCTGACCACTATCGACCCGCAGACCGGCGAACGCAGCGAAGATCGTGAACCACTGGCCACCCTGCAGAAATACCGCACCGAGGCCGACGGTGCGATGTTCGGTCAGAATCTGGTCAACGACGGTAATGGCCGCCTGGAAGTCGGCATGCCGGTGACGATCCTCGAATAAAAGCCCTTCAAAATGAAAAAATGCCCGTGTCCAAGGACACGGGCATTTTTTTGTCGCTGTGAAAACCCACGGTTTTAGCCGCGGTATTCGCACAGGTAAGCGGTGTCGACGGCCACTTTCAGTTGGAACTTGCTGTTGGCGGGCACGTTGAACTGGCTGCCGGCGGCGAAGGTTTCCCAGGTGTCGCTGTCAGGCAGTTTGACGGTCAGGGCGCCGGACACCACGTGCATGATTTCACGCTGGCTGGTGCCGAATTCGTATTCGCCCGGTGCCATGACGCCGATGGTCGCTGGACCTTCAGCGGTGCCAAAGGCGATCGACTTGACGGTGCCGTCGAAGTACTCGTTGACTTTAAACATGGGCGGTTCCTCGAAAAGGGCTAAAAAGGGCCGGCCAGTATGCACAAGGTGTCGATAGGCGTCACCTCCTGCACTCAAGGATTAGCGGGGAAAATCAGCGGTAGCAAACGCGCGGTATTGCGCGCGTCTTCCAGGGCTCGATGCTGCTGACCGTTGAACTGCAGGCCCGCCAGTTGCAGGGCTCCATTGAGGCTCAGCGGGCGCTCAAGCCGACAAGCCTTGGCGAAGCGTTGCTTGAGGTTCATGTGTGGCACCCGGCTCAGGATGCTGTTGAGTTGCAGGCGCTGCCATTCCTGAAGCAGTTGTTTGCGGTCGTAATCGCCCCAGCTGGCCCAGCCGTCCAGGCGCGCGTGATGTTGGCCGAGCCAGCGTTCGAACAACGGCCAGACGTCGGTGAGCGGCTGTGCGGCATCGATATTGGCCTGGGTGATGTGGGTCAGATCCCGGCAAAACGGCGTCAGCAAGGGCCGGCGCAACGGGCGCACGAAGCACTGGAAGTGATCCAGTTCCTGGCCCTTGCGGTCCACGAGGGTGGCACCGATTTCGATGATTTCCATTTCTGTTACTGGCCAGCCACCCTCATCGGTGGTGGCTTCCAGATCAATGACCAACCAGTGAGGCATCGCAGGGTTCCTGGTATCCGCGTCCTGATAGGGCTTGAGCGTAGCCAAACGCGGCGGATCCGCCTAGCGGCTTATTCGACCTCCAACAAAATCTGACGATTTTTGACCTGATCGCCTACCTTGATCTGCAACCGTTTGAGCACGCCGTCGATACCCGATTTGAGCGGATGCTCCATTTTCATTGCTTCAAGCACCACCAGTAGCTGACCTTTACTGACCGGGCTGCCCTCACTGACCAATACATCGACGATTGCCCCGTCCATCGGCGCCTTGAGCGTGCCGGAACTGACACTGGCCTGGCCGCTGACCAGCGCCTGGGTCCGATCGACCAGCTGCAGGCTGCCGGGGCGCGTGAACAACCACAGTTGCCCGGCTTCGAGGCGGTAGGCATGGCGTTGGCGGATGCTATCGATTTCCAGGGTGGCCCAGCGTCCATCGCATCCGATGACCTTCAGTTCGAGAGCGCGAGCGCCGACCTGAGCACGGTAGCGTTTGCCAGGTTCAGCGTTCAATTCCACCGGCCAATCCTGATCCTCCAGGCCGATTCGGTAGTGCAACGGCACGCTGGCGTTGTTGCGCCAACCAGCCAGCGGGGCGCGGTGAGCCTGCGCCGACGCTTGATAAAACAGCGCTGCAGCGATGGCCAGTTCTTCGGCGCTCGGCACATGGGGATGCAGGCAGGAATGATCGGCGAAGTACGTGGGGATGAACCCGGTGCTGAACTCGCCGCTGATGAACTGCGGATGTTCCAGCAGACGGGCGAGCAAGCGCTGATTGCTTTGCACACCCAGCAGCACGCTGTCCTGCACCGCCCGCAACAACTTGCGCCGGGCTTCTTCGCGGGTGGCGCCGTGGGCGATGAGCTTGCCCAGCATCGGGTCATAGAACGGGCAGACAGACTGGCCTTCGATCAGGCCATGGTCGATCCGCACGCCGCCCTGTAACGCAGGCTCCCAGGCTGCGATTCGCCCGGTTTGCGGCACAAATCCCTGGGCTGGATCTTCGGCGTACAGGCGCACCTCCATGGCATGGCCATTGAGCTGCACCTGCTCCTGTCGCAACGGCAGTGGCAGTCCTTCGGCGACATGTAACTGCCAGGCCACCAGATCAAGGCCTGTGATCAGCTCTGTCACCGGATGTTCCACCTGCAGCCGGGTGTTCATCTCCAGAAAGTAAAACTGCCCGCGAGCATCCAGCAGGAACTCCACAGTGCCAGCGCCGACGTACTTCACCGCGCGCCCAGCCTTGAGCGCAGCTTCGCCCATGGCCTGGCGCAACTCGGCGGTCATTACCGGGCAGGGCGCTTCCTCGATGATTTTCTGGTGGCGGCGCTGGATCGAACAGTCGCGCTCGCCAAGGTGGATCAGGTTGCCGTGCTGATCGCCAAACACCTGAACCTCGACGTGACGCGGGTCGATCAAGGCTTGTTCGAGGATCAGTTCGTCGTTGCCAAACCCATGCAGCGCCTCGGAGCGTGCGGTACGGAGTTGCTCCAACAACTCGGCGGCGCTATGCACCAGACGCATGCCACGACCGCCACCGCCAGCACTGGCCTTGATCATCAGCGGGTAGCCGATGCGTTCGGCTTCGCGGCTCAGGGCCGCGTCGTCCTGTTCGCTGCCCTGATAGCCTTTGATGCAAGGCACGCCAGCTTTGATCATGGCGAATTTCGACAGACGTTTGCTGCCCATCAGCTCGATGGCCTCGGGGCTCGGGCCGATGAAGATGATGCCGGCCTGTTGGCAGGCGCGGGCGAACTCTGCGTTTTCGGAGAGGAAGCCGTAACCGGGATGGATCGCATCAGCACCGGTGCGCCGGGCGGCGTCGATGATTGCCGGGATGTTCAGGTAAGACTGCTGCACCGGGGCCGGGCCGATGTTCACAGCTTCGTCGGCGATCTGCACATGCAAGGCATCGGCGTCGGCATCGCTGAACACTGCGACGGTGCGGTAGCCCAGCGCTTGCGCGGTGCGCTGGATGCGGCAGGCGATTTCACCGCGGTTGGCGATCAGGATTTTGCTGAAGGCGGGCATGGGGGCTTTCCTTGAGTTTTGCGGTGTCATTCAGGGCCTCTTCGCGAGCAAGCCCGCTCCCACATTTGAAATGCATTCCCCTGTGGGAGCGGGCTTGCTCGCGAAGCTTTTAAATAGCCCAACCCGGTTTTCGCTTTTGCACAAAGGCCATCGTCCCCTCGACCCCTTCATCCCCGGTCACCGCTTCACTGAACCACTCGGCCGCCTGATCCAGCAGGCCATCCGAGAGTTGCACCGCACTCGCCAACAAGAGTTTTTTGGTCGCCGCATTCGCCCCCGGCGCGCAACACAACACATGGGCCAGCACCTCATCGAGGCGCTCGGCCAAGGCTTGCGGATCATGCTCGACAAAATGCACCAGCCCCATCCGTCGCGCCTGGGTGCCATCGAACCGTGCGGCGGTCAGGGCCAGTCGGCGGGCCTGGGTCAGGCCAATGCGCTGCACCACGAACGGCGCGATCTGCGCCGGCAACAGACCGAGGCTGGTTTCCGGCAGGCCGAATTGCGCCTGATGATCGGCCATGGCGATATCACTGACGCAGGCCAGACCGAAACCACCGCCAAGCACCGCGCCTTGCAGCACCGTGATGACCACTTGCGGCGCGTGCTGAGCTTCTTCCAGCAAGGCGCCGAACGCACGGTTCAACTCGCGGTAGGCGGTCGCGCCTTGAGCGCGGGCCTTGGCCATGTCCTTGATGTCGGCACCGGCACAAAAATGCCCGCCAGCACCGCTGATCACCAACGCGCGAACCTGCCGGTCATCCCGCACCGCCGCCAGTACCGCGCGCAGCTCGGCGACCATTTGCAGGCTCATGGCGTTGCGACTGTCGGGGCGATTGAGGGTGATGTGCAGGACGCCGTTATGCCGTTCGAGCAACAGGGTCTGGCAAACGGGAAGGGTGTTCATTTCTTTTTCCCCGGCAGGATGCCCATGAGTTTGCAGATGATCCCCAGCATGATTTCGTCGGCACCGCCGCCGATCGACACCAGCCGCACGTCGCGGTACGCCCGGGCCACCGGGTTGTCCCACATGAAGCCCATGCCGCCCCAATATTGCAGGCAACTGTCGCTGACTTCCCGACCGAGTCGCCCGGCCTTGAGTTTGGCCATGGACGCCAGGCGGGTGACGTCCTGGCCTTTGATGTATTGCTCGGTGGCCTGATAGACCAGCGCCCGCAGGCATTCGATTTCGGTTTGCAGTTCGGCCAGACGGAAATGAATGACCTGATTGTCGATCAGCGCATTGCCGAAGGTTTTGCGCTCCTTGCAGTACTCGATGGTGCTGTCGACGCAGTACTCCAGGCCTTTGATCATGTTCGCCGCGCCGAACAATCGTTCTTCCTGGAACTGCAGCATCTGCATCATGAACCCCGCACCTTCGTGGCCGATGCGGTTGCGTTGCGGCACGCGCACATTGTCGAAGAATATCTGGGCGGTTTCCGAGCTGCGCATGCCGAGCTTGTCCAGGTGCGAGCTGAGACTGATGCCGGGGCTGTTCATCGGCACCATGATCAGCGACTTGTTGATGTGCGGCTTGTCGTCCGAGGTGTTGGCCAGCAGGCAGATGAAGTCGGCGCTCGGCGAATTGGTGATCCACATCTTGCTGCCGTTGATTACATAGTCGTCGCCGTCCTTGCGGGCAGTAGTTTTCAAACCTGCTACGTCGGAGCCGGCGCCGACTTCGGAGACGCCAATGCAGCCGACCTGCTCGCCGGTGATCGCCGGCCGCAGGAACTCTTCACGCAGTTCATCGGAGCCGAAACGGGCCAGGGCCGGGGTGCACATGTCGGTCTGCACGCCGATGGACATCGGAATACCGCCGCAATGAATGGTGCCGAACTCTTCGGCAGCCACAATCGAATAGCTGTAATCGAGCCCCATGCCGCCGAATTTTTCCGGTTTGCTAATTCCCAGCAGACCGAGGTCGCCAGCCTTGCGGAAGATTTCATGGATCGGAAAGCGCCCGGCCTTTTCCCATTCATCGACGTGAGGATTGATCTCATGATCGACGAATTGGCGGACGGTGCGGCGCAGTGCTTCGTGTTCCTGGGTAAAGATCATTTTTTATTGTTCTCCTGTGATCGTTCCCACGCTCTGCGTGGGAATGCAGCCTTAGACGCTCCGCGTCATCAAAACCGGGCTACGCCGAAACTGTTGGCTTGCAGCGAACGAACCTCGGCCTCATGGCAGATGTCCAGCAAATACCCCAGCAACGTGCGGGTGTCCCGCGGATCGATCAGCCCGTCGTCCCACAGATTGGCGCTGCCATACAGCGCGGTGGACTGGCTGTCGAGTTTCTGCGCGGTGACCTGTTCCAGCATGTCGAGCATTTTCGGGTCGGGCACCAACCCGTCCTTGAGCTGTTTGGCTTCGGTGACGATCCGCAACACTTTGCCGGCCTGAGCGCCGCCCATCACCGCGCTGCGGCTGTTGGGCCAGGCGAAGATGAAGCGAGGGTCGAGGCCACGGCCGCACATCGCGTAGTTGCCAGCGCCGTAGGAGCCGCCGACGACGATCGTCAATTTAGGTACCCGAGCATTGGCCACCGCTTGAATCATCTTCGCGCCGTGCTTGATCACCCCTTGTTGTTCCGACTCGGTGCCGACCATGAAGCCGGTGGTGTTGTGGAAAAACAGCAGGGGCGTCTGGCTCTGATCGCAGAGCTGAATGAACTGTGCAGCCTTGCTCGCACCTTTGGGCGTAATCGGGCCGTTGTTGCCGATGAGCCCACAGGCTCGACCCTGAATCTGCAAATGCCCGCAGATTGTTTGCTGGTCGAACTCGCCCTTGAATTCAAGGAAGTTCGAAGCGTCGGCAATCCTGGCGATGATTTCACGCACGTCGTAAGGCTTTTTCGGGTCATCCGGGATCAATCCCAGCAGTTCGTCGATGGGGTACAGCGGTTCTTCCCATCGCCGTTCGGGTAACCATTGCAACTGATCGTTCCACGGCAACAGGCTCATGATCTCGCGCACCTGGCGCACGCCATCGGCATCGTTCTCGGCCAGGTATTCGGCGGTGCCGGCGGTTTGCGCGTGCATCTCGGCGCCGCCCAGTTCTTCGTCGGTGGCGATTTCACCGGTGGCGGCCTTGAGCAGTGGCGGCCCGGCGAGAAACAGCTTGGCCTTGCCGCGCACCACCACCACGTAATCCGACAACCCCGGCTGATAAGCACCGCCCGCCGTGGCCGAGCCATGGACCACGGTGATTTGCGGCAAGCCCATGGCCGACATCCGCGCCTGATTGGCAAAGCTGCGCGCGCCTTCGACGAAAATCTCCGCTGCGTAATTGAGGTTGGCGCCCCCGCTTTCCGCGAGGGTGATTACCGGCAGTTTGTTTTCCATGGCGATCTGTTGCAGGCGCAGAGACTTTTTTAAACCGCTGGGGGAAATGGTTCCGCCCTTGATCGCGCTGTTGTTCGCCACCACCAATACCCGCACGCCGGACACGTAACCGATCCCGGCGATCAAACCGCCGCCGGCCGAGCTGCCGTCCTTGTCGTCGTGCAATTTATAGCCGGCCAGGCTCGCCAGTTCGAGGAACGGCGCGCCGGGGTCGAGCAGCAGGTTAAGCCGCTCCCGGGGCAGCAGTTGCCCGCGCTTGTCGAACCTGGGCTTGGCTTCGGCGGCTTTGCTCAGCAAGTTCTGCTCGAGCTGACGGACCTGTTCGATGCCGGCCAGCATGGCCGCCCGGTTGCGGGCGAACGGTTCGCTGAACGGATCTACCTGGGACTGGATGACCGGCATGGTTATTCCTTGTCCTTGAGCTCGTCTGGCTTGGGGACGTCTGGTTTGGACGAGTCGGGTTTGAGTACTTCGGGTAAATAGGCGCGGTGAAAGCCGTTGTACGAGTGGCTGTTCTGCGCCTTGTGCATCGGCCAGGCCCGCCCGCCGAGGCTGGCGGCGCCGTCGATGCGCAACGTGCTGCCGCTGACAAACGCCGCTGCCGGGCTGAGCAGAAAAACAATTGCCGCACTGATTTCCGATTCGGTGCCGATGCGCTTGAGCGGTACGTGTTCGCACAGGGTCGGGATCACGGCCCGGAACGCACCTTCGTAGGTGTCCATGCCGCTGGAGGCGACCCAGCCTGGCGCGACGGCGTTGACCCGCACGCCGGCATAGCCCCATTCAAACGCGGCGGTCTTGGTGAAGTTGTCCATGCCCGAGCGCGCCGCGCCCGAGTGACCCATGCCGGGCATGCCGCCCCACATGTCGGCGAGCATGTTGACGATGGCGCCGCCGTGCTTGCTCATGGACTGATTGAACACCTCACGGGCCATCAGAAAACCACCCACCAGGTTGGTGCGCAGTATGGTTTCGAACCCTTTCTGATTGATCGACGCCAGGGGCGAGGGGTACTGCCCGCCGGCATTGTTGACCAGCCCATGAATCGGCCCGTGTTTGCGGATCAATTCGCTGACCAATTGCGTGACGGCGTCTTCATCGCGGATATCGCAGACCTGCCAACTGGCTTTACCGCCGTCTTCGGTGATTTCAGCGGCGACCTTTTTCAGTTTCTCGACATTTCGCCCCACCAGCAGCACCTGCGCACCGAGGGCTGCGAGCTCGTGGGCAGTGCAACGGCCGATGCCGCTGCCGCCCCCGGTGACAATGATGTTTTGGCCAGCGAACAGGTCGGGTTTGTAAATCGAGTCATAAGCCATGACGACGGTCCTCTAGTTGACCTGATCGGCGATGCGCTGCGGCACCGGAATCTGGATCTCCAGCAGTTGTTGGGCGAACGCCTTGCCTTGCGGATCGATCCGCAGACTGGCCACGCCACCGCCGCCGAGCGCGTTCTCCAGAAGAAAATTAAAGCTCTGAGTGCCGGGTAAATACCAGCGTTCGACACGCCCGTGGATCGGGTCGAGGACATGGCTCATCCAGTCGACGATCACCTCAGGTGTCAGCGCTTCGGCGATCCACGGCAGGTAATCGGGATGGCGCGCCATGACGCCGATGTTGCTGTGATTGCCCTTGTCGCCGGAGCGCGCCACGGCGAGCTTGATCAGGGCCACGCTGGCGTCGGCGCGCTCTGTGGGTTGGGGCGGATCGAACGGTAGCGGCAAGTCATCCGGGTCGAGTACATCGAAGGCGGGCAGGGCGCACGGGTGGCGCTCACCGGCGAGGTCGATTTCCAGGGTGCAGGCGGTCTTATCGATCAGGAATGAAAACAGCCGGATCAGCGGGTACACCGTCGGCCGCCCGCCGACGATCCCGGTCAACCCCGGCGCCATGCCGGTGGCGGCCTGGGCGATTTCCCGGGAAAACAGAATCAAGGCCTGTTTGCTTGGGTGGCGCACGGCGAGTTTGATCACCACTTCGCGGCTGTCCTGGCGCTGGCCGTGGGGGCCATAAGTGGCTTCGCTGCCCAGCAGTTCGATGTTCACTTCGCTGTAGGGCGCCCAGCCGCGCTGGCTGAAGATTTCCGAGGTTTTGTTGATGATCGCCTGGCTGACCCGTCGGGCCTTGGCCACGGCATCGATCCCGGCGATCAGGCAGCTGGCGGTACAGCGAAAACCGTCCGGATACGTGGCGCTGACCTTGTACTGATCGGTCGGCGGCAAACCTTTTGCGCCATGCACCTGCACCGCGTTTTTGCCTTGCTGCACGAGTTTGACCTGACTGAAATCGCACACCACGTCGGGCAGCAAATAGGCCTGTGGGTCGCCGATTTCATAAAGCATCTGCTCGCCAACGGTCAGGGGCGTAACCAGACCGCCGGAGCCGTCGGGTTTGTTGACGATAAACTGGCCGTCGGCACCGACTTCGACGATTGGAAAACCGATGTGTTCGTAGTCGGGAACGTCGTGCCAATCGGTGAAATTGCCGCCGGTGCATTGGGCGCCACATTCAATGAGGTGCCCGGCCAGTGCAGCCTGGGCGAGTTTGTCGTAGTCGTGCCACGACCAGCCGAACTCATGCACCAGCGCGGCGCTGACCACGGCGCTGTCGACCACGCGCCCGGTAATCACAATGTCGGCGCCCAGGCGCAGGGCTTCGACGATGCCCGGCGCGCCGAGGTAGGCGTTGGTCGACACGCACATCGGCGGCAGCGGCGTGCCATTGAACATCTCATGGAGGCCAAGACTGCTCAGGCGTTTGAACTGCGGTTGCAAATCGTCGCCCGACAGCACGGCGATCTTCAGCGCCACTCCGGCCTTGTCGCAGGCCGTTTGCAGGGCAGCGGCGCAAGCGTGTGGATTGACGCCGCCGGCATTGCTGATGACGCGGATCTTCTGTTCTGCGAGCTGGTTGAGGAGGGGACTGAGGACTTCGATGAAGTCGCTGGCGTAGCCGGCCCCCGGATCTTTCATCCGCGCCCCGGCCATGATCGACATCGTGATCTCGGCCAGATAATCGAACACCAGATAGTTCAGCCGCCCGCCTTCCACCAGTTGCTCGGCGGCGGTCGAGGTGTCGCCCCAGAATGCGCTGGCGCAACCGATACGGATTGTTTTGGGCGCAGCCAATTCCATAACCACCTCCGACAGAAGTGCTTCGAGACTACCAAGCAAGCGCTTGGTTTGTAAACGACTGAAATATCTTCTGCCCAAGCGCTTGCTTGGTCGCCCCTGCCAGCTTAAATTGCCCGCGCAACCCCGCTGTTTTAGCGGCCAGCGGCGCAATTGATTGATCGACTGTAGGAGAGAACGGGTGGACGAGCAAAAAGCCCTGAGGGTGATGCGCGAATTGGTCGACAGCGGCCAATTGACCGACCCGGACAGCGCCCGCGGCAAACTGCTGCAAGTGGCTGCTCACCTGTTTCGTAATAAAGGTTATGAACGTACCACCGTGCGCGATCTGGCCGGTGCGGTCGGTATTCAGTCAGGCAGTATTTTTCATCACTTCAAAAGCAAGGATGAGATCCTGCGGGCAGTGATGGAAGAGACCATTCGCTACAACACTGCGTTAATGCGCGCAGCCCTGGCCGAGGCCGGCAACGTGCGTGAGCGAGTGTTGGCGCTGATTCGTTGTGAATTGCAGTCGATCATGGGCGGCAGCGGCGAGGCCATGGCGGTGCTGGTGTATGAATGGCGTTCGCTGTCAGCAGAAGGCCAGGCGCAAGTTTTGGCGCTGCGTGATATTTATGAAGACATCTGGCTGCAGGTGCTGGGGGAAGCCAAGGGCGCCGGTTTTATCCGTGGCGATGTGTTTATCACCCGCCGTTTCCTGACGGGCGCGTTATCCTGGACTACCACCTGGTTTCGTGCCGATGGCAGCATGAGTCTCGATCAATTGGCCGATGAAGCGCTTATTCTGGTGCTCGAAGAACGGCAGTAAGCCGTCTATCTCGGTATGAAACTGGCTAAGTCGGCGAAACCGCCTAGCTTGAATGCATTGATGGGTATTTTTCTCGGGGAGTGGGCTGTTTGATGTCTTCGCCAATTCGGACAGCGTCTCGGCTTTTGCTGGCGGCGCTTGCGGTGTGCTGTGTGTTGCCGTCTCAGGCTGCACAGTTGGTGCGGGTCGGTGCCGCGCATTTTCCACCCTATACCGTGCGCCCGGAGTCCGGTGCCGACACCGGTCTGTTGCCGCAACTGATGGAAGCGCTGAATCAGTTGCAAACCGACTATCGGTTTGAGCTGGTGCCCACCTCGATTCCTCGACGTTTCAACGATTTCAAGGAAGGCCGGGTCGATATGGCGATTTTCGAGAACCCGGACTGGGGGTGGAAGGACATCCCGCATACCCTCGTCGACATGGGCCTGGAAGATGCAGAAATCTTTGTCGCGCAGAAGAAACCCGATCGCGATGAGAATTACTTCAAGGACCTGACGGGCAAGCGCCTGGCACTGTACAGCGGCTATCACTACGAGTTTGCCAATTTCAATGCCGATCCCAAGTATCTGGCCGACGCCTACAAAGCCACGCTGACCTATTCCCACGACAGCAACCTGCTGATGGTGCTGCGCGCACGAGCGGACATTGCCTTGGTGACACGTTCCTACCTGAGCGATTACCTGCTGCGTAACGAGAAAGTCGGCGAGCAATTGCTGGTGTCGCAACGGATCGATCAGGTCTATCACCATTACGCGCTGATTCGCCCGCAGGCACCGATTACTGGCGAAGCATTCGGCAAGTTGCTGCAAGGCCTGCGAGACAACGGCCAGATGTTGAAGATTTTCAATCCCTACAAAATTGCCTTGGTACCGGTGCGCAAACCCTGATTCGTGCCCTTGATTAGTACCATGAGACGCGTATTTGGCGACGGCGCTTAAATTTCCCGCTCCGGCTCACGTCACATCGTTGAACTGTCGACGATTACCGTGAGCCGCACCCATGTCCAATCTGAATGACCTGACCACCCTGGCCTTGCCGTCAGGCAACTGTCTTGTAGCCGATGAAACCGCCAGCCGCCTGAGCCTCAGCCTGCAAGGGCAGCCGTTGATCGAACTGCGGCTGACTCGTGAGCCGGCGTTGCATCTGCGGCTGGAGGAGCGTTTTGGCCATCCTGACGGTCAGGCATTCTGGGCGGCTTGCTATTGGCTGTTTGCCCGTGACGCGGCTTGTCAGCGTCTGACCTGGCACCTCGATGATGTGCCCACCGAAGCTTTGCTCAGCGGGTTGCTGATCCCCACCGACGTTACCGGCCAGTATCGCTGCGAACGCACGCTGTTCTGGCAATTACCCCAGCCTTGGCTGGGTGAGTCGCGCACCGGCAGCTATCCGCAGCAAATGGTCATCAGCGACGGTAAGCGCCATCCATTGCGCCCGATAAAGCCCAGAGGTGAGGTGTATCGACGTTTCGATGCGCGGCTCGGTGCGTGGGTCTCCCTGCGCACGGTAGAAATCGAGCATGACCTGGCGCGTTTCAACCGCTGGCAGAACAGCCCGCGGGTGGCGAGTTTCTGGCAGGAGGAGGGTAGCCTCGAGAAGCATCGCGAATACCTGAGCAAGCTCGAAGCCGACCCGCACACCTTGACACTGATCGGTTGCTTCGATGATCAGCCGTTCGCCTATTTTGAAGCCTATTGGGCCAAGGAAGATCGCATTGCGCCGTTCTATGATGCAGCCGATTACGATCGTGGCATTCACATGCTGGTGGGCGAAGAACATCACCGCGGCCCGCATAAAGTGGCGAGTTGGCTATCGGCGCTGGTGCATTACCTGTTTCTCGATGATCCACGCACTCAACGGGTGGTTGCCGAGCCTCGCGCCGACAACGCGAAGATGATTGGGCATATGCACAATCAGTGTTTCCACTGCGAAAAAGAGTTCGACTTCCCGCACAAGCGCGCGGCGCTGATGATGCTGGGACGTGAGCGGTTTTTTGATCGGTGTTCGTTGGTGTGAGGTGTATGGCTCAAGGTCTGTTGCGGTCTTGAGTCTGCCTTCGCGAGCAAGCCCGCTCCCACAGTAGATTTTTGGTGTACACCAAATCGGTGTTCACACCGATCAAATGTGGGAGCGGGCTTGCTCGCGAATGGAGCGGCGCAAATTTCAGCGACGAGCAAAGGTATCCGCACGATTGCCCGACACCTTGCGGCAATGCACCAGCGCATCACGAATCATGAAGTTCACCAGGGTTGGCGAGACGCCGAGTTCCTTGGCGATATCTTTTTGCGGCACACCGTGCAGGCGGTACATCTCGAAGGCGTAACGGGTGCGGCTGGGCAGCTCCGTCAGCGCATCGGCGATGTTTTCCAGGGTCGAGAAATTCATGTGCGAGGTTTCCGGCGAAGCGCCCTGAATCACCACGTTCAGACCTTCCTCTTCCGGGCCCGAATACTTCTGCTCCAGCGCCTGCTTGCGGTAATGATCAATCGCCAGATTGCGCACGATCTGGAACAGATAGCTGAGCTGCGCCTTGATTGATGACGTGATCTGCGGCGCCGATTGCAGCCGGAAGAACGCATCCTGCACCACGTCTTCGGCGCGTGATCGGCAACCGGTGATGCGGGCTGCAATCTTGACCAGAATCAGTCGGTTGTCGACGAAGGCCTGAAGTAGCGGTGAATCGCACCTGCTTGTGGATACTTGTTCCGTCATTGGAAATCACCTTGCTGCAAATAGGGTCGTGGGACGACAGGGGGATCGGCGTCGTCCTACACATCGAGCGACAAATTAGGCTGAATGATAATGATTGTCAATTGAGAAAGAGAATTAATGCGCCACAAAAGAGCAGAGTGAGAACTGCGACACGCTGACTCACCTACCGACCTCAAGCCTGCTGGCGCTCAAGCCTGGCGACTAATTATTTCAAGACCTCATCCGTTCTCATTGGTGAATGGCTGCGGGCGCAAGCCCCGGCCAAACCAGCATTCCCAAGCCTTGCGCGGTCGGCGAAGACCGCGTCCTGCATGTCCATGAACGGGCGTGACGTACGAAAACCGATTCCACTTGCAAGCCGAATTCAGGCAGGAAACCTCATGACCGACGCGTTCGAACTCCCCAGCACACTGGTCCAATCCCTTCAGCGCCGCGCGGCCCTGACGCCGGACCGGGTGGCCTTGCGTTTTCTCGCCGAAACCCAGGATCAGGCTGTGGTGCTCAGTTATCGTGAGCTGGATCAACGGGCGCGAACCATTGCCGGTGCGTTGCAGGCCGAGACGTCGTTCGGCGATCGCGCGGTGTTGCTGTTTCCCAGCGGCCCGGATTACGTCGCGGCGTTTTTTGGCTGTCTGTACGCAGGTGTAATTGCAGTGCCGGCCTATCCGCCTGAATCGACCCGTCGTCATCACCAGGAACGTTTGCTGTCGATCATTGGCGATGCCGAGCCGCGCTTGCTGCTGACCAGCGCCGACCTGCGTGATGCGTTACTGCAAATCAACGAGGCGCCGCCGCTGCTATGTGTCGACACCCTCGACAGCGCCCTGGCCGAACGCTGGGTCGCGCCGGACTTGCACGGCGAGCACATCGCCTTCCTGCAATACACCTCCGGCTCCACGGCGTTGCCTAAAGGTGTGCAAGTCAGCCACGGCAACCTGGTGGCCAACGAACTGCTGATTCGCCACGGATTCGGCATCGATTTGAACCCCGATGACGTGATCGTCAGCTGGCTGCCGCTGTACCACGACATGGGCCTGATCGGTGGCCTGTTGCAGCCGATTTTCAGCGGTGTGCCGTGCGTGTTGATGTCGCCGGCGTACTTCCTCGGTCGGCCATTGCGCTGGCTGGAAGCGATCAGCGAATACGGCGGCACCATCAGCGGCGGGCCGGACTTCGCCTACCGACTGTGCAGCGAACGGGTCAGCGAATCCGCTCTGGAACGCCTCGACCTGAGCGGCTGGCGCGTGGCGTACTCCGGTTCCGAACCGATTCGCCTCGACACCCTGGAGCGCTTCGCCGAGAAGTTCGCGGCCTGTGGCTTTACCTCGGACAGCTTCATGGCCTCTTACGGCTTGGCGGAAGCCACGCTGTTCGTTGCCGGCAGCCCGCGCGGTCAGGGCATCCCGGCATTGCGTGTGGATGATCAGGCCTTGGCGCAGAACCGTGCCGAGCCGGGCGATGGCAGTCCGATCATGAGTTGCGGCATCAGCCAGCCGGATCACGCAGTGCTGATTGTCGATGCCGTATCGCTCGAAGAACTCGCCGACAACGCCGTCGGTGAAGTCTGGGCTACCGGGCCGAGCATCGCCCATGGCTACTGGCGCAACCCCGAGGCCACGGCCAAGACTTTCGTCCAGCGCGCTGGCCGCACCTGGTTGCGCACCGGAGACCTGGGTTTTTTGCGGGACGGTGAACTGTTCATCACCGGGCGCCTGAAAGACATGCTGATCGTGCGCGGTCACAACCTTTATCCGCAGGACATCGAGCAGACCATCGAGCGTGAAGTGGAGGTGGTGCGCAAAGGTCGCGTGGCCGCATTCGCAGTCAACATCGAGGGGCAGGAAGGCATTGGCATCGCCGCGGAAATCAGCCGCAGTGTGCAGAAAATCCTGCCGCCCGAGGCGCTGATCAAAGCTATTCGTCAAGCAGTGGCCGAGGCGTATCAGGAAGCGCCGAGCGTGGTGGTATTGCTCAATCCGGGAGCGCTGCCAAAGACGTCCAGCGGCAAGTTGCAACGCTCCGCCTGCCGCAATCGCCTGGCCGATGGCAGCCTCGACAGCTATGCGCTATTCCCGTCGGCAGACGGCGCAAACGCGTTTGAAACCAACGCCGGCTCAGAGCTGCAAATCCTGATCGGCCAGATCTGGTGTGAGCAATTGCAGGTCAAGCAGGTCAATGCCGATGACCATTTCTTCCTGCTCGGCGGAAACTCCATCGCCGCCACTCAAGTAGTCGCACGCCTGCGCGAAGAGTTGGGGCTGGAGCTGAATCTGCGCCTGTTGTTCGAAGCGCCGACCCTCGGCGCATTCGCCACTGCCATCGCTCAGCAACAACAGGATGGCGGCGTGGCCCAAGGCGCGATCATGCCCTTGTCGCGCAGCGAAGCCATGCCGCAATCCCTGGCGCAAAACCGTTTGTGGATCACCTGGCAACTCGACCCGCAGAGCAGCGCCTACAACATTCCCGGTGCCTTGCACCTGCGCGGCGAACTGGACGAAGACGCCTTGCGCGCCAGTTTCCAGCAACTGATCGAGCGTCACGAATCCCTGCGCACACGGTTTTTCGAGCGTGATGGTGTGGCTCTGCAACAGGTCATTACTGCCGGCGAATTCAACCTGCAAGTGATCGACATCAGCGACCTGCCAGCCGCCGAACGTGAAGCCCGCGCGCAGCAGATCCGCGAGGACGAAGCCCGTACACAGTTCGATCTGGAAAAAGGCCCGCTGCTGTGGGTGACGCTCGTGCGCCTCGGCGATGAGGACCATCAACTGCTGGTGACGATGCACCACATCATCGCCGACGGTTGGTCGATGAATGTGCTGATCGACGAATTCTCGCGGCTGTACGCGGCCGCTTCTCAGGGCCAGACCGCCAGCCTTCCAGCGTTGCTGACTCAATACGCCGACTACGGCAGTTGGCAGCGCCAGTGGTTGGCGCAAGGGGAGGGCGAGCGTCAACTCGCTTACTGGAAAGCGCAGTTGGGCGTTGATCATCCGCCCCTGAACCTGGCCACCGATCATCCGCGTTCGGCCCAACACATTCACAGCGCCGCCCGCCACACGCTGCGTTTGGACGCGAGCCTGAGCGATGCCATTCGCCAGACTGCCCAGGTCCATGAATCGACGCCGTTCATGTTGCTGCTCGCGGCATTCCAGAGTCTGCTGCATCGCTACAGCGGCCAACGCGACATCCGCGTCGGCGTGCCAAATGCCAACCGCCCGCGCCTGGAAACCCAAGGGCTGATCGGCTTCTTCATCAACACCCAGGTGCTGCGTGCCGAGGTGGATTCGCGACTGCCGTTTGTTGAGTTGCTGGCGCAAACCCGTCAAGCCGCATTGGACGCGCAAGCGCATCAGGATCTGCCGTTCGAACAACTGCTCGAAGCCTTCCCGCAGGCCCGCGAGCAGGGTTTGTTCCAGGTGATGTTCAACCATCAGCAACGGGATCTCAGTGCGCTGCGTCGCTTGCCGGGACTGCTCGCCGAAGAACTGCCGTGGCACAGCCGCGAAGCCAAGTTCGACCTGCAACTGCACAGCGAAGAAGATCGCAACGGGCGTCTGAGCCTGTCGTTCGACTACGCCAGCGAGCTATTCGACACCACGACTATCGAGCGTCTTGCCGAGCATTTCAGCAACCTGCTGCGAGCCGTCTGCGAACAACCGACGACCGCCATCGGCGACCTGCAACTGCTGACCTCGAGCGAGCACGATCAGCAATCCGCCTGGAGCGCCGCACCCTGCACCCCGGCCAGCCAATGGCTGCCGGAGTTGCTCAACGAACAAGCGCGCCAGACCCCGGAGCGCACCGCGCTGCTGTGGGACGGCGGCAGCCTGGATTTTGCCGAACTGCACGCCCGGGCCAACCGCCTGGCGCATTACCTGCGCGACAAAGGCGTCGGCCCGGACGTGTGCGTGGCCATCGCCGCCGAGCGTTCGCCGCAGTTGCTGATCGGTTTGCTGGCGATCATCAAGGCCGGCGGCGCTTATGTGCCGTTGGACCCGGACTACCCGGCTGAGCGGCTGGCCTACATGCTCTGTGACAGTGGCGTCGAGCTTCTGCTGACCCAAAGCGAATTGCTCGATCGCTTGCCGGCCACCGACCGCGTCAGCGTGATTGCCATGGACGCCCTGCATCTGGAGAATTGGCCAAGCCATACGCCGGGTCTGCACCTGCACGGCGACAACCTGGCCTACGTGATTTATACCTCCGGCTCCACCGGTCAACCGAAGGGCGTTGGCAATACTCACGCGGCCCTCGCTGAACGCCTGCAATGGATGCAAGCCACTTACCGTCTGGACCAGACCGATGTGCTGATGCAAAAAGCGCCGATCAGTTTCGACGTGTCGGTATGGGAATGCTTCTGGCCGCTGATCACCGGGTGCCGCCTGCTGCTCGCCGGCCCCGGCGAACACCGCGATCCGCATCGCATCGCACAACTGGTTCAACAATTCGGCGTGACAACACTGCACTTCGTACCGCCGTTGCTGGCGTTGTTCATCGACGAACCGCTCAGCGCTGAATGCACCAGCCTGCGCCGGCTGTTCTCCGGCGGCGAAGCCTTGCCCGTCGAACTGCGCAATCGAGTGTTGGAGCACCTGCCGGCAGTGCAACTGCACAACCGCTATGGCCCGACCGAAACGGCGATCAACGTCACCCACTGGCATTGCACAACGGCTGATGGCGAGCGTTCGCCGATTGGCCGGCCATTGGGCAACGTACTGTGCCGCGTGCTCGATAGCGATCTCAATCCGGTACCGGCCGGTGTGCCGGGTGAACTGTGCATCAGCGGTATCGGTTTGGCCCGAGGTTACCTCGGTCGTCCAGGTTTGACCGCGGAACGCTTTGTGGTCGATTCGCTGGGCGAGCAGGGCGCACGTCTGTACCGCACCGGCGACCGTGCCCGCTGGACCGCCGACGGCGTGATCGAATACCTCGGCCGTCTCGATCAGCAAGTCAAACTGCGTGGTTTTCGAGTCGAGCCGGAAGAAATCGAAGCGCGTTTGTTGGCGCAGCCCGGAGTCGCCCAAGCGGTGGTACTGGTGCGTGAAACGGCGGCCGGCGGGCAATTGATCGGTTACTACATCGCCACTGAAAACAGCGAAACCGAAGTGGCTCAAACCACGCGCCTGAAAACCGCGCTGGCCGCTGAGCTGCCGGAATACATGGTCCCGGCGCAACTTATGCGTCTGAATGAAATGCCATTAAGCCCGAGTGGCAAACTCGACCGTCGCGCCTTGCCGGAGCCCCAGTGGCAAGTCCGTGAGCACGTCGAACCAGTCACTGCCCTTGAGCAACAAATCGCCGGCATCTGGCGTGAAGTGCTGGGCCAAACACAGATCGGCCTGCGTGATGACTTCTTCGCCCTCGGCGGCCATTCGCTGTTGGCCACGCAAATTATCTCCCGCACCCGCCAGGCTTGCGACGTCGAATTGCCGCTACGAGCGCTGTTCGAGACCAGTGAACTCGGTGCTTTTGCCGAACAGGTTCGCTTGATCCAGGCCAGCGGTAAAACCAACAAACAGCCACCGATCGAGAAGGTCGACCGCAGCCAGCCGGTGCCGCTGTCCTATTCCCAGCAACGCATGTGGTTCCTCTGGCAGATGGAACCGGACAGCCCGGCCTACAACGTTGGCGGCATGGCGCGGTTGCGCGGCGTGCTGGATGTCGGGCGTTTCGAAGCGGCATTGCAAGCGCTGATCATGCGTCACGAAACCCTGCGTACGACGTTCCCGAGCGTCGACGGCGTGGCCCGGCAACAGGTTCATCCGGACACCCGCCTGCGCATGGACTGGAAGGATTTCACCACGCTGGATACCGATGGCCGCGAATGGCAGGTCCAGCAACTGGCCGATGACGAAGCCCATAAACCTTTCGATCTGGAAACCGGGCCGCTGCTGCGTGCTTGCCTGGTCAAGACCGCCGAGCAGGAGCATTACTTCGTCCTGACCCTGCATCACATTGTCACCGAAGGCTGGGCGATGGACATCTTCGCCCGGGAACTGAGCGCGCTCTACGAAGCGTTCGTCGATGATCGCGAATCGCCGTTGCAACCGCTGCCGGTGCAGTATCTGGATTACAGCGTGTGGCAGCGTCAGTGGCTGGAGTCCGGCGAACGTCAGCGCCAGCTCGATTACTGGACCGCGCAACTGGGCCGCGAACATCCGCTGCTGGAATTGCCGGCCGATCGTCCGCGTCCACCGGTGCAAAGTCATCAGGGTGAACTGTTTCGCTTCGACCTCAGCGATGATCTCGCGGCGCGGGTTCGTGCCTTCAACGCCCAAAACGGTCTGACTCTGTTCATGACCATGACGGCCGCGCTGGCGGTGCTGCTTTACCGCTACAGCGGCCAGACCGATTTGCGCATTGGTGCACCGGTGGCCAACCGCATTCGCCCGGAAAGCGAAGGGCTGATCGGCGCGTTCCTCAACACTCAAGTGCTGCGTTGCCAGCTCGACGGGCAGATGTCCGTCGGCGAGTTGTTCGAGCAGGTTCGCCACACCGTGATCGAAGGCCAGTCCCATCAGGACCTGCCGTTCGATCATCTAGTAGAAGCCTTGCAGCCAACCCGCAGCGCGGCTTACAACCCGCTGTTCCAGGTGATGTGCAATGTGCAGCGCTGGGAATTCCAGCAGAGTCGCACCCTGGCCGGGATGACTGTCGAGTACCTGGCCAACGATGCGCGAGCGACCAAGTTCGACCTCAACCTGGAAGTTACCGACCTCGACCATCGCCTCGGTTGCTGCCTGACTTACAGCACCGATTTGTTCGATGAACCGCGCATTGCGTGCATGGCCGGGCACTGGCGCAATCTGCTGGAAGCGTTGCTCGCCGATCCGCAGCAGCGCCTCAGCGAGCTGCCGTTGCTGGAAGCCACTGAACAGCAAAACCTGCTCGACAGCCTCGGCATTGAGTCGGGCGAGCATCGCCTCGATCAATGCATCCATCACCTGTTCAGCGAACAGGCGCTGGTGCGCAAGGACGCGCCGGCCCTGACGTTCGCCGGGCAAACATTGAGCTACGCCGAGCTCGACAGCCGCGCCAATCGTCTGGCCTGGATGCTGCGCGAGCGCGGTGTCGGGCCGCAGGTTCGGGTCGGTCTTATGCTTGCGCGTTCGCTGGAGATGGTCGTCGGCTTGCTGGCGATCCTCAAGGCTGGTGGCGCTTATGTGCCGCTGGACCCGGAATACCCGCTGGACCGCTTGCACTACATGATCGAAGACAGCGGCCTCGGTTTGCTGCTCAGCGATGCGGCGATGTTCGCGGCCCTCGGTGAATTGCCGGCCAGCGTCGGCCGCTGGTGCCTGGAAGAAGACGCCGCCGCACTGGCCAACTACCCGGCCAGCGAACTGCCGTTTATCAGCCTGCCGCAGCATCAGGCGTATCTGATTTACACCTCAGGCTCCACCGGCAAACCGAAAGGCGTGGTGGTGTCCCACGGTGAAATCGCCATGCATTGCCGTGCAGTGATTGAGCGCTTCGGCATGCGCCCGGACGACTGTGAATTGCACTTCTATTCGATCAACTTCGATGCCGCGACCGAGCGTCTGCTGGTGCCGCTGCTGAGCGGTGCGCAGGTTGTCCTGCGTGCGCAAGGCCAGTGGGATGCGCAAGAGATTTGCGGGCTGATTCGTCGGCACAGCATCAACATTCTGGGTTTCACCCCAAGCTACGGCAGCCAGTTGGCGCAATGGCTGGCGACTCAGGGCGAAACCCTGCCAGTGCGCATGTGCATCACCGGCGGCGAGGCGCTGACCGGCGAACACTTGCAACGGATTCGCGCGGCGTTCAAACCGAGCTTGTTTTTCAACGCCTACGGCCCGACTGAAACTGTGGTCATGCCGCTCGCCAGCCTGGCACCCGAGCAACTGGAAGAAGGGCTGGGCAGCGTGCCGATTGGCAGCGTGATAGGCGCTCGCGTCGCCTACATCCTCGATGCCGATCTGGCGTTGGTGCCGCAAGGCGCAACGGGCGAGTTGTACGTCGGCGGTGCCGGTCTGGCGCAGGGGTATCACCAGCGTCCGGGCATGACCGCCGAACGGTTTGTTGCTGATTCGTTCGCCGCCAATGGCGGGCGTCTGTATCGCACCGGCGACCTTGTCCGTCAGCGCGCCGATGGTCTGGTCGAGTACCTCGGCCGGATTGACCATCAAGTGAAGATTCGTGGTTTCCGCATCGAACTGGGCGAGATCGAAACCCGTTTGCTGGAACACAAATCCGTGCGTGAAGCGGTGGTGCTGGCCCTCGACGCACCGAGCGGCAAGCAATTGGTCGGCTACCTGGTCACCAGCGTCGCCGAGCAGGATGAAGCGCAACAAACTGCATTGCGCGAAGCGTTGAAGGCGCACCTGAAATCTCAGTTGCCGGATTACATGGTGCCGACGCACTTGATCCTGCTGGCCAGCATGCCGCTGACCGCCAACGGCAAGCTCGATCGCCGCGCGCTGCCGGCCCCGGACCCGGAGTTGAATCGTCAGCAGTACATGGCGCCGAGCAACGAACTTGAGCTGACCCTGGCCGGGATCTGGTGCGAAGTGCTGAACGTCCAGCAGGTCGGCCTCAACGACAACTTTTTTGAACTGGGCGGCGATTCGATTCTGTCGATCCAGGTGGTCAGCCGTGCGCGGCAGCAGGATATCCACTTCAGCCCGCGTGACCTGTTTCAGCACCAGACCGTGCAGACGCTGGCCGCCGTCGCGACCCGCACCGAGCAGATCACGGCCGAGCAAGGTTTGCTGAGCGGTGAATCGCGTTTGACGCCGATTCAACATTGGTTCTTCGACACTGAAATCCCGCAGCGTCAACACTGGAACCAGGCGTTGCTGCTGGAGCCGACCGTGGCGCTCGACCCGCATCGTCTGGAGCAAGCGCTGCTGGCGGTAATTGAACAACACGACGCCTTGCGTTTGCGTTTCACCGACGTCGCCGGCCACTGGCAGGCCGAACACCAGGCGGTTTCCGACGCTGCCGTGCTGTGGCAGGTGCAAGTGCCGACCATGGACAAATGCGTGGCGCTGTTCGCCGATGCCCAACGCAGCCTCGACCTTGAACAAGGGCCGCTGATGCGGGCGCTGCTTGTCGATGATCCTGAGGGGCAACAACGGCTGTTCATCGCCATTCACCATCTAGTGGTGGACGGGGTGTCGTGGCGGGTGCTGCTGGACGATCTGCAATCGGTTTATCGTCAACTCGAGTCCCGGCAGTCGGCAAAACTGCCGGCGAAAACCAGCGGCTTCAAGGACTGGGCCGCACGGTTGCAGGCTTACGCCGGCAGCGAATCCCTGCGTGAAGAATTGAGCTGGTGGCAGACGCAACTGGCCGGCCCAAGCGCTGAGTTGCCCTGCGATCGTCCGCAGGGTGGTCAGCAAAATCGTCACGCGCAAACCGTCAGCGTGCGCCTCGACAGCGAGCGTACCCGCCAACTGCTGCAACAGGCGCCGACGGCCTATCGCACTCAGGTCAATGATCTGCTGCTGACCGCATTGGCCCGTGTGGTGTGCCGCTGGAGTGGTCACGAATCAGCGTTGATTCAACTCGAAGGCCACGGTCGTGAAACCCTGTTCGACGAGATCGACCTGACCCGCACCGTGGGCTGGTTCACCAGCGCCTATCCGCTGCGCCTCACACCCATGAGTGAACAGGGTGCCTCGATCAAGGCGATCAAGGAGCAATTGCGCGCGGTGCCGCACAAAGGCTTGGGTTATGGCGTGCTGCGTTACCTGGCCGATGGCGTGTGCCGTCAGACCATGGCTGCATTGCCGGTGGCGCCGATCACCTTCAACTACCTGGGGCAGTTCGACCAGAGTTTCGGCAGTGATGCGCTGTTCCGTCCGCTCGATGAACCGGTGGGCGCGGCCCATGATCCACACGCTCCGCTGCCTAACGAGCTGAGCGTCGACAGTCAGGTGTATGGCGGTGAGTTGGTGCTGCGCTGGACCTTCAGCGCCGAACGCCACGATCTGCAAACCATCACCAAACTGGCAGAGGCGTATCTGGGCGAATTGCAAAGCCTGATCCAGCATTGCCTGAGCGACCACGCGGGCGGGCTGACGCCGTCGGACTTCCCGTTGGCCCGACTGACTCAGCCGCAACTCGACGCATTGCCAGTGCCAGCGGCGATGATCGAAGACGTTTACCCGCTGACCCCGATGCAGGAAGGCATGCTGCTGCACACCTTGCTCGAACCGGGCACCGGCCTCTACTACATGCAGGACCGTTACCGCATCAACAGCGAGCTCGACCCGCAACGTTTCGCTCAGGCCTGGCAAGCGGTGATCGCCCGACATGAAGCCTTGCGCGCCTCGTTCTGCTGGAATGTCGGCGAAGACATGCTGCAAGTGATCCACAAACCGGGCAGCACGCCGATCGAATATCTGGACTGGAGCGCGGTGGCCGAAACCGAGCATGAGCCGAAGTTGCAGGCGCTGCTGAAAAGCGAGCGTGAGGCCGGGTTCGATCTGCTCAATCAGGCACCGTTCCACCTGCGCTTGATCCGCGTGGCCGCGGCGCGTTACTGGTTCATGATGAGCAACCACCACATCCTCATCGATGCCTGGTGCCGTTCGCTGCTGATGAACGACTTCTTCGAGATCTACACCGCCCTCGGCGAAGGCCGCGAAGCGCAACTGGCGGTGCCGCCGCGTTATCGCGATTACATTGGTTGGCTGCAACGCCAGAGCCTGGCCGAAGCGCGGCAGTGGTGGCAGCAGAACCTGCGAGGTTTCGAGCGCACCACGCCGATTCCGAGTGACCGGCCGTTCCTGCGTGAACATGCCGGCGACAGCGGCGGCATGATCGTCGGCGACCGCTATACCCGACTCGATTCCCGCGATGGTGCGCAATTGCGCGAACTGGCCCAGGCCCATCAGCTGACCATCAACACCTTCGCCCAAGCGGCGTGGGCGCTGGTGCTGCGTCGCTTGAGCGGTGATCGCGACGTGCTGTTCGGCGTCACGGTGGCCGGGCGGCCGGTGGAGATGCCAGAGATGCAACGCACCGTCGGGCTGTTCATCAACAGCATCGCCCTGCGGGTGAAAATGCCCGAAGACGATCAGCGTTGCAGCGTTCGTCAGTGGCTCACTGGCTTGCTCGACAGCAACATGCAACTGCGCGAGTACGAATACTTGCCGCTGGTGAGCATCCAGGAAAACAGCGAACTGCCTAAAGGCCAGCCGCTGTTCGACAGCTTGTTCGTGTTCGAAAACGCGCCGGTGGAAGTCTCGGTGCTGGACCGTGCGCAGAGCCTCAACGCGACTTCGGATTCGGGCCGCACCCACACCAACTTCCCGTTGACGGCGGTGTGTTATCCGGGCGATGACCTGGGCTTGCACCTGTCCTACGACCAGCGTTATTTCGACGAATCCACGGTCGAGCGCATGCTCGGCGAATTCAAGCGCCTGCTGCTGGCGCTGGTCGAAGGCTTCCATGGCGACATGGCGGATCTGCCGCTGCTGGGCAACGAAGAGCAGGACTTCCTGATCCATGGCTGCAACCAGAGCGAACACGACTACCCGCTGGAGCGGAGCTATGTCTCATTGTTCGAAGCGCAGGTTGCCGAGCATCCGCAGCGAGTTGCCGCCAGTTGTCTTGATCAGCAGCACAGCTACGTTGAGCTGAACCAGCGCAGCAATCGTCTCGGCCATGCGCTGATGGCGGCCGGCGTCGGCCTGGATCAACCGGTGGCGTTGTTGGCTGAGCGCAATCTCGATTTGCTGGGCATGATCATCGGTAGCTTCAAGGCCGGCGCCGGTTACTTGCCGCTGGACCCGAGCCTGCCGAGTCAGCGCTTGAGCCGGATCATCGACCTGAGCCGCACGCCGTTGTTGGTTTGCACTCAGGCGTGTCGTGAACAAGCCGTCACGCTGCTGGAAGAGTTTGGTTGTGCCAATCGACCTCGATTGCTGGTCTGGGAAGACGTGCAGTCGAGCGAAGTTTCGGTGGCCAATCCGGGCATTTACAGTGGCCCGGACAACCTCGCCTACGTGATCTACACCTCGGGTTCCACCGGTCTGCCGAAGGGCGTGATGGTGGAGCAGCGCGGCATGCTCAATAACCAGTTGAGCAAGGTGCCGTACCTGAAACTGAGCGACACCGATGTGATCGCTCAGACCGCTTCGCAAAGCTTCGATATTTCGGTCTGGCAGTTCCTCGCGGCACCACTGTTCGGCGCTCGGGTCGACATTGTGCCGAACAGCATCGCCCACGATCCGCAAGGCTTGTTGGCTCACGTTCAGAGCCAGGGCATCACCGTGCTGGAAAGCGTGCCATCGCTGATTCAGGGCATGCTCACCCAGGACCGCATGAGTCTCGATGGCCTGCGCTGGATGCTGCCGACCGGTGAAGCGATGCCACCGGAACTGGCGCATCAATGGTTGCTGCGTTACCCGGAAATTGGCTTGGTGAACGCCTATGGCCCGGCGGAATGCTCGGACGATGTGGCGTTCTTCCGTGTCGACCTGGCTTCGACGCGCGGCAGTTATCTGCCGATTGGTACGCCGACGGACAACAACCGTTTGTACCTGCTCGATGGCGCGCTGGAATTGGTGCCGTTGGGGGCGGTGGGGGAGTTGTGCGTGGCTGGTACCGGTGTGGGGCGCGGCTATGTGAGCGATCCGTTGCGCACTGCGCAGGTGTTTGTGCCGAACCCGTTCGGCGCACCGGGTGATCGTCTGTATCGCACCGGCGACCTGGCCCGACGTCGCAGTGACGGCGTGCTGGAATACGTCGGACGCATCGACCATCAGGTGAAGATTCGCGGTTACCGCATCGAACTGGGTGAAATCGAGGCCCGTCTGCACGAGCAACCGGAAGTTCGCGACGCGGCGGTGGGGGTGCAGGAAGGTGTCAACGGCAAGCATTTGGTCGGCTATCTGGTCGCAGCGGAGTCGGCGCTGAATCCGAATGAACGACTGGAGCGCATCAAGCAACGTCTGCGCGCCGAATTGCCGGAATACATGGTGCCGCTGCACTGGCTGTGGCTCGACAAGCTGCCGCTCAACGCCAACGGCAAACTCGATCGCAAGGCCTTGCCGGCGCTGGAAATCGGCCAGTTGCAGAGCCAGGACTATCGGGCGCCGCGCAATGAGCTGGAACAGACCCTGGCGGATATTTGGGCCGAGGTGTTGAAGGTCGAGAAGGTCGGCGTGTGTGACAACTTCTTCGAACTCGGCGGCCATTCGCTGCTGGCCACACAGATCGCCTCGCGGGTGCAAAAAGCCCTGCA
Source organism: Pseudomonas farris (assembly GCF_019145235.1). GTDB lineage: Bacteria > Pseudomonadota > Gammaproteobacteria > Pseudomonadales > Pseudomonadaceae > Aquipseudomonas > Aquipseudomonas farris. The sequence goes on from NZ_JAHSTV010000018.1 coordinate 47,346, forward strand.
ACGCAACGTGCCGCTGCGGGCGATGTTCGAGTGCAGCACGGTGGCGGAGCTGGCCGAGTACATCGACGGGTTGGCGGCGAGCGACATTACCGAGGAGAAGGTGGATCGGTTGAATGACCTGATGGCGGAGTTGGAGGGGCTGTAATTCTTTAGCGTTTGTGAAGGCCCCTTCGCGAGCAAGCCCGCTCCCACATTTGTCCTGCGAACACAGGCCCAGTGTGGGAGCGGGCTTGCTCGCGAAAGGGCCAGTGCAGACACCACAAAGCTCGGGTTGACTGCCGATCCCATGCGGCTCAGTCTTCCTGTGCTTTTTTAATGGATCCGATTTCACCAGGGAGACAGTCGATGCCCTTCGTAACGGTTGATGGACAAGCGCTTCACTACACAGATCAAGGTACAGGCCCTGCGGTTCTGCTGGCCGGCAGTTACCTGTGGGACCAGGCTATGTGGGCGCCACAGATTGCGGCGCTGTCGCAGCATTATCGGGTCATCGCCCTGGACCTGTGGGGCCATGGCGAATCCGGACGGATGCCCGAATGCACAAAGTCGCTGGATGACGTGGCGCGCCAGGCACTGGCCTTGCTCGATCACCTGGCCATCGATCGCGTCACGCTGGTCGGTCTTTCGGTGGGTGGTATGTGGGGCGTTCGACTGGCGCTGTCGGCGCCGCAGCGGCTCAACGGCCTGGTGCTGATGGACACCTACGTCGGCGCCGAACCGGAACCGACTCGCCAATACTATTTCTCGCTGTTCAAGCAGATTGAAGACAGCGGTGTGATCTCGCCGCAGCTGCTCGATATTGTGGTGCCGATATTCTTCCGTCCAGGCATCGATCCGCAGTCGGCGCTGTATCAGGATTTCCGCGCCAAATTGGCAGCGCTGCCGGCCGACCGCCTGCGTCAAAGCATCGTGCCGATGGGGCGGATTACCTTTGGGCGTGATGATTTGCTGCCGCGTCTGGGTGAACTGAACCCTGAAACCACGCTGTTGATGTGTGGCGATCAGGACAAACCAAGGCCGCCGTCAGAAACCAAAGAAATGGCCGAGTTGATCGGTTGCCCGTATGTGCTGGTGCCGGAGGCGGGGCATATCTCCAATCTGGAGAATCCGGCATTCGTCACCGAGGCGCTGCTGAGTTTTTTGCGCGAGAGAACCTGCAAGTCCGTGTAATCGTTCTTCGCGAGCAAGCCCGCTCCCACAGTTGACCGAGTTCTTTGATTGAAATGCGGTCGAATGTGGGAGCGGGCTTGCTCGCGAAGGCGCCGGTGAAATCACCTCAACCCTGAAGACAGGATCACTTAGGCCCGAGAATCTTCACCAATTTCTCCGGCGACGGCGCCCCTTGCTGCTGTTGCAGCTGACCCTTGTCGTCCATATAGAAAATCGCCGGGGTGGCAGCCAGCTCCAGCTCTTCCATCAACTGCATGTTCGCCGCCAGTTTCGCCTGAATCGCCGGCGGCACGTCTTTCAGTGCCTTGAGCGAACTCTCCTTGCCAGCCTTCTCATGGTCTGCCAACGCTTTTTGCGGGTCCTTGGCGGCCAGCAACGCGGCGGATTTGCCCGGGCTGTCTTCGCGAATGATGCCGACCATAATGTGCCGCAACTGCACCTTGCCGGCCTTGACCCACGGTCGCGCCTGTTCCCAGAACATGTTGCAGTACGGGCAATTCGGGTCGCTGAACAGATAGACGATTCGCGGTGCGTCCTTGTTGCCGTCACCGATCCAGTTGCTCGCTTCCATCTTGCCCCAGATTTCCTTGGCCATTGGCGCGTAGACCAGTTTCTGCAACGGCGCGCTGCTCAGGTCATTGCCTTCGGCGTCGTACAGATTGCCCAACAGTACATGTTTGCCGTCCGGGGTCAGGTACAGCGCCATGCCACGGTTCTGGTACTGCGCCGCATAACCGCGCAGGCCATCGGGCGCGTCGAAGGTGCCGACAATTTTCGCGCCCTTGGCTTCGATCTTCTTGATCGCTTCAGGCAATTCTTCGGCCTGTACCGACGGCAAGTGCAGCAAGGCGGCACCCAGGGTTAACGTCAGCAGGTGGCGGAGGCGGAGCATGGCAATTTCCTTGAAGGCGTGGCCGAGGTGGCCGGGTTTGGGGTGTCGAAGTTTTCCAGGGCACGGGCCAGGCTGGCTTCAGAGAGTTCGCCCAGATGGCTGCCCAGCAGGTGCCCGTCGGGGCTATAGAACAGCGTAGTCGGCAATGCCATGGAACCCACGGCCTGACCCAATCGACCGCTGCCATCGAACAGCACATTAGTCAGGCTCAGGCCTTGGGTTTCGAGGAAGGTGCTGACGCTCTGCATGCTTTCGGCTTGGTTGACGAATAGAAAGGTCAGGTCCGGACGCTGTTGCTGGGCGTTTTCCAGCACTGGCATTTCCCGGCGGCACGGCGGGCACCAGGTGGCCCAAAGATTGATGACCAGCGGCCCGCCCTGATAGTCGCTGAGCTGCACGGTTTGGCCGGCGGCATTGCGCAGGGTGATCTGCGGCAGGCGCGTGCCTTGTTCGTAAATACTCAGGGAGAACGTCGCCAGCAACCAGAACGCCAGACCACTGGCCACGCCAAAGCCCAACGGGCGACGCAGGGCCGGGCGACGCCAGCCTCGATACAGGGCGGCAAGCAACAGCACGACCACCCCGGGCCAGGCGAGAAAACCACCGTCGCGCAGGTCGATGATCTGCCACGGATCGTTGCGATACTGCGCCCAGTAGGCGATCACGAAACCGACCCGGGCCGCCAGCATGCCCAGCAGGAACAGGCTGAACAGCACCGACTCCGGGTTCTCGCCACCGCGCTTGGCCACCCGCCAGCCGACAAAGGTCGCCAGCGCCAGGGCACTGATCAGCAGCAGGTGATTAAGCGCGATGGCAAAGGTGCCGAGGGTAAAAGTCAGCATTAACGAGCGTCTCGGGTGGTGGTCCAGCGTTGCAGGAAGGTGCCGGCATCGACCTCACCGGTGATGCGCTGGCTGCGACGCTCTTCACCATTAGGGCCGATCCACAACAGGCTTGGCGGCCCCGGCACTTTATAACGGCCGAGCAGTTCGCGGCTGGCGGCATTGTCGGCGGTGACGTCCAGCCGTAGCAAGCGCACATCGCTGAGCGCTTCCAGGACCTGCGGTTTGCCGAAGACCTGTTTTTCCATGACTTTGCACGACACACACCAGTCGGCGTAGTAGTCCAGCAGCACCCATTGACCCTGAGCTTTGGCCGCATCGAGTTCGCGTTTCAGTACAGCGGGCTCCTTGACCGTGGTGAATGCCTCATGCGTGCTCGGCGCGGCAGCGCCAGTACGGTCGGCGCTGTACACCTGCAACGGCTGATACGGATCGTCACTGCCACCCGCCGCACCCACCACCAACAGGCTGCCCCACAACCCCAACAGCAGCGAACTGGCGCCGAACAGGTGGGCAACTCGGCCAAATCCTTGCGACTGCTTCCAGGCGCTGTAGGCGGCGATCAGCAACAAGGCGCCACACAGACCGAGCCACAATGATTCAGCCAGCACCGGCCGCAGCATCAGCAACGCAGTAGCGAGGAAGAGGAAACCGAACACGCCTTTGAGCAAGTTCATCCACGCACCCGGTTTGGGCAGAAAGCGATTGCCGACAGTCACCAGCAGCAACAGCGGCACACCGATGCCGATACCCATGGCGAACAGAATCAGCCCGCCGTGCAGCGCATTGCCGCTCTGGGCGATAAAGAGCAAGGCCCCCGCCAGCGGTGCGGTCATGCACGGACCGACCAGCAGGCCGGACAAAGCCCCGAGTACACCGGCACCGATCAGGCTGCCACCGCGCTGATTACGCGAAACATGTTCCAGCCGATCTCGCACGGCCACCGGCAACTGCAGCTCAAAGAAACCGAACATCGGCAAGGCCAGCAGTACGAACACTGCTGCAAAGCTGCCCAACAGCCATGGATTCTGCAGCAGCGCTTGAAGGTTTGCGCCCAGCAGAGCGGCCAGAACGCCCATCGCCGCATACACCAACGCCATGCTGGTCACGTAACTGCCGGCCAGGGCAAAACCGCGTTTGGGCGTGGCACCGCTGCCAACGATCAAACCCGCTAGAATCGGCAGCATCGGCAACGAACATGGCGTGAACGCCAACAGCAGCCCCAAGCCAAAGAACACCAGCAGGCTCCAACCCAGCGCTCGTTGCTGCAGGCCGCTGGCCAAGGCCTGGTCGGGCGCCTCTTCATTAAACGCGGTAAGGACGTTGCTTGCGCCAAGGTCGACCACTTGAGTCTGCGGCGGATAACACAAACCGGCATCGGCGCAGCCCTGGAAGCCTACTTTGATCTGACCAGTGGCTCCGGCCGGAATCTTCAACTCCAGGCCCTGGCGATAGACCTGCTGTTCGCCGAAGAACTCGTCGCTGTGGGACTCGCCCTCGGGCAGAACCGGCACTTGCTCCGGGGCCAGACCGTCGAATTTCAGGCGTTTCTGATACAGGTAATAATTGTCGGCAATCTGCCAATAGAGCTGGGTTTCCCCGGATTCAAGGCGTTCGGAGGTGAAGATGAACGCTTTTTCTACCGGGAGAAACTCGGGTTTGGTCTCGAACGGATTCGTTCCAGCCTGGGCGATACCCGAGATCAACAGAACAAAGAATAAAAACAATCGACGCATGGGTAAGCCTTATCCCTGTGCAAGTGAGGTGCACAGTGGCGGGCGGCGATTAACCGATGATTAACCACACTCGCCTTGTGACAATGGCACTTGCGGCATAATGTCCGCTTAATCGGCTACCGGCCTAATCACCTTTTTTCTACGGGGCTCACCATGCACGTACTGGTTTGTGAAGACGATGAGCTGATCGCCAGCGGCATTGTTGCCGGGTTGACCGCTCAAGGCCTGACCGTCGAGCACGTCGCCACCGCATCAAAGGCCCGGGCGATGCTCAAAGTCGCGGAGTTCGACGTCATGGTGCTCGATCTCGGCCTGCCCGATGAAGATGGCCTGAAGCTTTTGCAGCAGTTGCGTCACCATGGCCTGGAAATCCCGGTGCTGATCCTCACCGCGCGGGATTCGGTCACCGACCGGGTCGACGGCCTGCAAGCCGGTGCCGACGACTACTTGCTCAAACCGTTCGACCTGCGCGAACTTGCCGCGCGCTTGCACACCTTGTTGCGACGAGTGGCGGGGCGCAGCGTCAACCTGATTGAACACGGTCGTTTGACCTACGACCCGAGCAGCCGCGAAACCCTGCTCGGCGGCCAATCGGTGGATCTGTCACGCCGTGAGCAATCGCTGTTGCAAGCCTTGCTGCACAATCGCGGTCGGGTATTGTCCACCGAGCAACTGAAGGACAGCGTCTACGGTTTCAACGACGAACTGGAAAGCAACGCCCTTAACGTCCATATCCATCACCTGCGGCGCAAACTCGGCAATGGCATTGTCGAGACGGTGCGTGGCTTGGGCTATCGCCTGGGGCCGGCCGATGGCGGAGAGCAATCGAAGTGATGAGCCTGCGTTTGCGGCTGAGCCTGACCCTTGGCGCCGCGTTTGCGCTGATCTGGGCCCTGGCCGCCGCCTGGATGCTCAGTGATCTGCGCAACCAGATGATGTTTTCCCTCGACCAGCGACTGGTGGCGTCGGCTCGGATGGTGGCCGGGCTGCTGGAGCAACTGCCGGCGTTGCCGAGCAAGGGCGAGGGGACCCATTTCAGCGCTGAACAGCTGAGCATTCCTGGCGGCATGGCCTGCCAGGTCAGCTCGTTGCGCGGCGAAATCCTGGCCCGCAGCCACAGCAGTCCCGAACAAACCCTGGAAGCCGAAAAAATGGGCTTCCACGATCAAATGATCGACGGCGCACCCTGGCGCAGCTTCACCCTGGCGCGCGGTGATGTGCGCATTACCACCGCCGACCGGCAGATCGAACGCGAAGCACTGAACATGTCTATTCTGCTGGCGGCCTCGGTGCCGGTCGGCGTGGCGCTTCTTGGCTGCCTGTGTCTGCTGTGGCTTGGCATCGGTCAGGGGCTGGCACCGCTCAATCGTATGCGCGATGCGTTGATGCGGCGCAGCGCCGATTCCCTGGAACCGTTGCAGATCCAGCCGCTGCCCAGCGAACTGCAACCGCTGCTGGAAACCCAGAATCAGCTGTTTCAGCGCATCGGCAAGACCATCGAGCGCGAACGGCGCCTGACCGGTGATGCCGCGCATGAATTGCGCAGCCCGCTGACTGCCATCAAAACTCACCTGCAAGTGGCGCGCATGACCGAAGGCAATGCCCGGGATCAATCCCTGGCGCGGGCAGAAGAGGGGGCTGACCGGCTGCATCGCACGCTTGAACAATTGCTGCTGCTGGCGCGCGTCGAGGGCAGTCTGTCGTTCGACGATGGCGTGCAATGCAGCGCCGAACAGGTGGCGAAGCTGGCGATTCAGGATGCGGCCAGCGGTGATCGTCAGCGGATCAAATTTCAGTTGCCGGCCACATTTTCCGATGCGCCGCTGCAAATGCCCGCGGTGCTGTCGATCGCCGCATTGCGCAACTTGCTCGACAACGCCCTGCGCCATACCCCTGACGATGGGGCAGTGGAGCTGAGCCTGGAAACCACTGGCAATCGTGTGAGATTTTTGGTCCGCGACCACGGCCCGGGGATTGCCGAAGATGACTTGCAACACCTGACCCAACGCTTCTGGCGCAACGGCCAGAGCACCGGTTGCGGCCTCGGCCTGGCGATTGTCCAGGCCATCGTCCAGCGCTGCGGCTGCACCCTGCATTTCGACAGCCGGCCGGATGGCTTGCGGGTTGAATTGACGATGCCGTTGCAGCCCATCCAATAAACGACACAAATCCAGTGTGGGAGCGGGCTTGCTCGCGAAAGCGGTGGCACATCCAGAAATGATGTGACTGATAGTCCGCCTTCGCGAGCAAGCCCGCTCCCACATTTATTCTGTGTTGCACACCAAATGTAACGTCTCTCCATTAGCCACCCGGCCCCCACAGCGCTATCGTCCCCGGCAGCTTTGACTCAATGGATTGAGGTAACAGCGCCATGGATGCATCGATACACATCTGCAAGGCAACGCCTGCCGACGCCGGGATCATCAGCCGGATCGTCGAGCGCTCGATTCGCGTCGGCTGCGCGCTCGACCACCGCAACGATCCGCGAACCGTCGCCACCTGGACTCACAACAAAACCATCGAACACGTGCAACCCTGGCTGGCCGACCCGAGGTTGTACCTGAACATCGCCCTATTGCAGGACAAACCGATCGGCGTCGCCATGGCGGCGATCAGTGGCAAGGTCGCGTTTTGTTACGTGCAGCCGGAATGGTTTCGACGAGGCGCCGGACAAGCGCTGGTGCACGATCTCGAAACCTGGTTGATCGCTCAGGGTTTGCCTCAGGCGCGACTCAACAGCACCCGTACCGGCGAGGCGTTTTACCACCGTCTGGGTTACCGGGCTTGCGCTGAAACCTTCACCGTGGCGGGACTCCACGCCATTCCCATGCACAAGGCGCTGTCGCCACCTTCATAGAAAGCTGATCGAGGGTGTAAATCCTTGAGGTCCTGATGCGTTTCCAGAACAGGAAAACCTGCAAGTGCGCCCCGTGACCGGAACGCGCACCTGCCCGGTGTGCAGTTTTGGTCACTATCAACAGCGTATTGAGGGATCGAGAGATGTCAGTCGCTACCAGCCTTATCGAAGATCAGCCGGCCCGGATCGTCTCGACGCCTGCCGAGACGCTTTATCAGTTCAACGAATCGCCGCTGCTGGCCCGTCAGAGCCAGCAGGAATCGAATGCTCGCAGCTACCCGCGGCGTATTCCCTTGGCACTCAAGCGTGCCAAGGGCATTTATGTCGAGGACGTCGAAGGTCGCAGTTTCATCGATTGCCTGGCGGGTGCGGGGACTCTGGCCTTGGGGCACAACCATCCAGTGGTGATCGAAGCGATCCAGCAAGTGCTGACCGATGAACTGCCGCTGCACACACTCGACCTGACCACGCCGGTGAAGGATCAGTTTGTTCAGGACCTGTTCGGTCTGTTGCCGCCGGCATTGGCCGCTGAAGCGAAGATTCAGTTCTGTGGCCCCACCGGGACCGATGCGGTGGAAGCCGCGCTGAAACTGGTGCGCACCGCCACCGGGCGCAGCACCGTGTTGTCGTTCCAGGGCGGTTACCACGGCATGAGCCAGGGCGCGCTGAGCTTGATGGGCAGTCTGGGGCCGAAAAAACCGTTGGGTGCGTTGCTCAGCAGTGGCGTGCAGTTCATGCCGTATCCCTACGATTACCGTTGCCCGTTCGGGCTTGGCGGCGCGCAGGGGGTGCAGGTCAACCTGAATTATCTGGAAAACCTGCTGAATGATCCCGAGGCCGGCGTGCAATTGCCCGCTGCGGTGATCGTCGAAGCGGTGCAGGGCGAGGGCGGGGTGATTCCGGCCGATCTCGACTGGCTGCGCGGCTTGCGACGCATCACCGAGAAGGCCGGCGTGGCGCTGATCGTCGATGAAATCCAGAGCGGTTTTGCCCGCACCGGCAAGATGTTCGCCTTCGAGCACGCCGGGATCATTCCGGACGTGGTAGTTCTGTCCAAAGCCATTGGCGGCAGCCTGCCCTTGGCGGTGGTGGTCTATCGCGACTGGCTCGACACCTGGCTGCCGGGCGCCCATGCCGGGACCTTCCGTGGTAATCAGATGGCGATGGCTGCAGGCTCTGCGGTAATGCGCTACCTGACAGAGCACAAGGTGTGCGAGCACGCCGCCGCCATGGGCGAACGCTTGAGCGAACACCTGCACATCCTGCAACGGGATTTCCCGCAACTGGGCGATATTCGCGGACGCGGCTTGATGCTGGGCGTTGAACTGGTCGACCCGACCGGCGCGCCGGATGCTCAAGGCCATCCGCCGATATTCGGTCATCTGGCGCCGCTGGTGCAGCGCGAATGCCTCAAGCGTGGGTTGATCCTTGAGCTGGGCGGGCGTCACGGCGGTGTCGTGCGTTTCCTGCCGCCGCTGGTGATCACTGCCGCAGAAATCGATCGGGTGGCCGACATTTTCGGCAGGGCCATGGCCGCAGCCATCGCCAGTCTCTAAATTTTTTGGTGCCTTGAACGTTCCTTCTACATAACGGCTGCGCACGCCGCGCAGCCCACCCTACAGCGATGGAGAGACAGCATGACGTCAGTATTCGACCGCGAGGACATCCTCTTTCAGGTCGTGGTCAACCACGAAGAGCAATACTCGATCTGGCCCGACTACAAAGCCGTGCCACAAGGCTGGCGCACCGTGGGCAAGAGTGGCCTGAAAAAGGAATGCCTGGCCTACATCGAAGAGGTCTGGACAGACATGCGTCCACTCAGCCTGCGCCAGAAAATGGAAGAACAGGCGGCCGTGGCTCACTGAGTCACCGCCCAAAAAGAAGCCCGCTGAACCGGTGACGGTCAGCGGGCTTTTTCAGGTCTGGAATTTGTGTTGCTTGTCAGGCCGCCTTCGCGAGCAAGCCCGCTCCCACATTTGAATTTGTGTCGATCACAATATCTGCGCCCGCATCGGTTAAATGTGGGAGCGGGCTTGCTCGCGAAGAACGATTACACGGTCTAACTGACGTTACACCCCGCTCAACCCCTTGATCACGCTATCCACATTCCCTTCCAATTCAGCCACCGGATCTTCCGCATCGACACTCAACACCACCAACCGACTACCGGCCTCGGCAATCACCGCTTTCACCGCGTCCGACGGCTGGCGATGATGCAACACCACCGCCACATCATTGTCCTTGAGCGTCGCACCCAGTTGTTTGAGCACCTCCGGTGTCCACTCGGCATCCGGTCGTGCATCAAGGCCAATCAGCTCCAGGTTGAGGCTGCCGATCAGGTAGCCGAAATGATCGCTCAGGCTCATCACACTCAGATTGTCAGCATCGGCCAAGCGTGACTCACTGTCAGCGCTGAGCTTGAGCAGACGCTGTTTGAGCGCTGCCAGATTGGCATCGATTTTCGGCTTGGCCGCTGGCGCCAGGCGCACCAGGTCTGCCGCCATCACATCCGCCATGCGCCCCATATTGTTGCTGGCCAGCCAAGGCTGACTGTTCAAACCGTCGACCTTGTTGCCAGGCTGCACGGCGATGCCGGGCAAGGCGCCGTCCACCGGGCGGGCGGCGTCGATTTCAATGATGCGGATATTGCTGCGCCGTGAGATCGGGTACAGCGGGTCATCCGCCCACAGTGACCGCAGACCAATCACCGCATCGGCGTCGGTCGACAGTTTGGCCAGCGCCGGGGCACCACGCCCTGTGAAGTAAGCTGTTTGCCGGCTGCCGGGGAGGTTCGCTGGCGCCGCACGTTCAAGGTTGACGTCGGTGCCTTGGAGCAGGACTTCGCCCAGGCCGTAGGTGATGGGCAGGGAGGCGAGTACGCGCAACGGTTTGGCGCTGTCAGCCGCCAGCAGCGGTGTGGTGACCAGCCCACACAGGGGCAATGTGAAGGTCAATGCCAAGGTCAATTGACGCAGAGAAAAAGACATTTATCCGAGGTTCCCTTTCAGACTTGGGACGATGCCGCGAGCGATGGCGGCCAGGGCGAAGGCGATACCGGCCACCAAAATGATCGCGGCACCGGACGGGATAGGCAGGTCAAAGACAATCGGCGCGAGAATTCCGCATAGCGTGCTCACCGTGGCGATCAGCACCGAACACCAGAAGAACCCCTTCAGCGACTGGCTGAGCAAACGTGCGGCCGCCGCTGGAATCACCAACAGTGCGCCGACCAGAATCGCCCCGATGACTTTCACCGCCGCCACCGTGATCAGGGTCACCAGAATTACGAACAGGTAATCCAGAGTCTTCACCGCCACACCACGCACCGCCGCCAGTTGTGGATTGAAACTGGCGAGCATGATGCGGTTGTACAGCGGCAGGGCCAGCGCCATCACCAGCGAACCAACGATGGCCAACACCAGTAGGTCATTGCCGTTGACCGTGAGCACTGAACCGAACAGCACGTTTTCCAGAATGTGCACGTTGATTTTGCCGGCCAGGATCAGCAGCAGGCTCGCACCCAGCGCCAACGATACGGAGAGAAACACACCGATCAACGTATCCGGCGCCAGCCCCGTGCGGTTACGCAGGTAGTTGAGCAAAATGCCAAACAGCAGGCAGTAACCGAACAGGCTGCCATATGGCCCGGTGTAGGGTTCACCGAGCAGAATGCCGATGGCCACACCGGTCAGCGCCGCGTGGCCCACTGCTTCGGAGAAAAACGCGAAGCGCTTGACCACCACCAGCGTACCCAAACCGCCCAACACCGGGCCGATCAACAGCCCGGCGAGCAGGGCATTGACCACAAATCCATAGGCCAGCGCTTCCGGCAGGTAACCCGATGAGGCCCAACCCTGGACCATCAAACGAAAGGCTTCGTAACTCATCAGGCAGCGCTCCGGGGATGGGTCGAGAACAAGGTCAGCAGTCGTTCCGGGGTCAGTGCCTGTTTCGGCGTGGCATCGAACAGTACCCGGCGATTGAGCCCGGTGACCCGGTCCGCCAGTCGCCCGACCGCTTCCAGATCATGCTCGATCCACAGCACGGTGATGCCGCTCTGGCGCCAGTCGCCCAGCAACCGTTCGAACACCTGAATGCCGGCCTCATCGAGGGCCGACATCGGTTCGTCGAGCACCAGCAACTGTGGCGTCGGAATTAGCCCTTGGGCCAACAAAACGCGCTGGCGCTCACCGCCGGAGAGGGCGCCCATGCGCCGCTTGCGTTTGTCCTGCATGCCGACCCGTTCCAGTGCTTCGCCGATGGCTGCCGCGTAGTGTTTGCTCAACCCGAGGAACGCCGGGCGCCGCTGGCACATGGCGGCCATAAAGTCGTCGACGGTCATCGGTAAACCGCGATCGAATTCCAGCGCCTGAGGCACGTAGCCGATGGTCCCCGGTTCGCCAGGCCATTGCAGGCTCAAGCGCCCCTGATGCGGCATTTGCCCGAGTAGGGTTTTGATCAGCGAACTCTTGCCGCCACCGTTAGGGCCGACCAGTGCGTGCACGCTGCCGGGCCGGACTTGAAAGGTCACCTTGTCGAGGATCGTCGTGCGACCCAGCGTGAGACTGACCTCGGCGAAATCCAGCGTAGGCCCCGAAACCTGTGGGAGCGGGCCTGCTCGCGAATGCGGTGTGTCATTTAACGATGATGTTGACTGACTGGACGCCTTCGCGAGCAGGCTCGCTCCCACAGGGGATTCGGGGGTGGTCGGGCTGATGGTTTCTTTAGCCGTCATGCGCCGGACTCCTGAATTGCCCGAACCACGGTGTTGAGGTTGCCGGTCATTTCTTTTTCGTACTTGTCGGCGGTGTATTCGCCATAGGAAATGTGCGACAGCGGGTACAGCTTCACCCCGGATTCACGCTGGATGGTCTCGACGTAAGTGGACGGGAAATCCATCTCCGAGAAGATCACTTTCACGTCCAGTTCCCGCAGTTGATCGATGGTTTTTTTCAGCTGGCTGGGGCTCGGTTCGATACCGTGGGCCGGCTCGACCACGGCGGTCACTTCCAGGCCAAACTCGCGCAGCAAATAGTCGTAGGCGGCATGCACCGTGGCCACGCGCAACTCGGCATTCGGCGCCTGGGTCAGTTTTGCCAGGGCGTCGGCGCGCATCTGCCGCAGGCGTTTGCCGTAGGCGCGGGCGTTCTGGGTGTAGGTTTTGGCGTTGGTCGGGTCAAGCTTGCCCAGTTCCCGGGCGATGTTGTTGACCTGGGCAATGGAGGCGCTGATCGACAAAAACGTGTGCGGATTGACCACCTTGCCGGCACCCCGGGCAGCAACGCCGGTGGCGGCCAGCAGGGGCACGTTTTCGTTGGCTTCGATCACCTTGATGTTCGGGGTTTCGCTGGCGGCGATCATGCGGTCGGCGAAGTCGTCATGGCCCACGCCGTTAAGCACGACCACGTCCAGCCCGCTGATGCGCTTGATGTCTTCGGCCCGCGGCTCGTAGGCATGCGGATTGAAACCGGCCGGGATCAGCGGCACCACTTCGGCTTTGTCACCGACGATGTTGGCCACGTAACTGTAATAAGGGTGCAGGGTGATGCCGATGCGCAGGCGCTTGGCTTCGTCGGCACTGGCCAAAGGTGTCAGCAAACAGGCAAACAGGCCGACTAGCAAGAGGCGAAAAAAGCAATGACATTGAGATGAACTAGGCATGGGAAAGCGGTCTTCTCTCGGGTGAAGGCGAGGGTTCAATGCCGATGCTGGCGGGTGACGCCGGCATCGAATTGCGCGACGATCTGCTGCCAGCCGGCGCCGTTGAGCGCAGCGTCGGTGAGATCGTGCGGAGCGGGGAGGGCACTGCCGCGGTTGAGCCAGATGTCTGGCGCGGAGTCGTCTTCAGCGGTCAAACGCATCAAAAACGAGCCGGCGACGGTTGGGGTCTGGCTCTGGCCGAAGTACGCCTTGGCGTCCAGTAACTGCCAGGCATGGCCGCCGCGGCTGACAGAGCTGGCGTCCTGGGCAAACGGCGCAAAGCCTTCATCGGCGAGGGTGGCGGGTGTGGGCAGTGCTTGCTGTTCCTGACGCAACAGATGAATTTCATCCAGCGTGACCCGCAGGTCGGCGTAAATACCTTGCTCGGATGCGCTCAGATCACGGCGGGCATCCAGTTGATGGCTGCCAACGCTGCTCACTTCCTGAGCCTCGCCACGCCAGGCGACCACCGAGCCGGCAACCGCCAGGATCATCAGGCACAACAGCAACACATAGAGGGTTTCATGGCCGGCACCGGCCGGGCGAACAACTTGGGTGGTGGGCGACGTCATGCTCACGTTCAGGGCGCCTCGATGTCGGCTTGGTCGATCTCGACGACATGGCCGGGACCGGCGTCGAACAGCACGTAGAACTCGGCGCCAGGCTTCTTGAACGTCAGGGTCGAATCGGCGCCGAGCTTGCCCGGCACCAGAATGGTTTCGTCGTAGCCGATCACGTCAAGGGTCACTCCCGGTGCGCCGCTGCCGTCGGAAAAACCGCCGGTGCATTGAATTTGTTCGGCGTCGATGGCTTTGCATTCGCACATCGGGTTATGGGCCAGGGCGCTGGTGCTGAAGGCGGCGCAGAGCACCAGTAAAACGGCGTGCAGAGGGCGAAAAGCGTTGATCATGGTTTGCCTCCTTGTTTGTTCAGCCATGCGAGGGTGGCCGGGGATGCCTGGCTCAGGGGGATGGACGCTTGGTGCATGGCACCGTCCCAGCCTTCCATGGTGATCCACAGTTCGGCGTCGGTTTTGGTCTTTTCAGGCACCGGCACCCCGGCGCCCATGCGGTACGGTGTGCCGAAGAAAATCACCCCGGCGGCGCGCAAGCTGCGTGGTTTGCCAATGCGCAGGTAAGTTGCCTTGACCTGATCGCGACAGCTGTCGCAGAGCGCCGCGTTGAAGTACTTGATGGGGCCGGCCGGGCCGTCGGATACGGGGCCTTCGTTGCGAAATTCGGCCAGGCGCAAGCTCCAGGGGCCGACCTGAACTTCACCGATCTCCCGCTGACCCAGACCGGTGTCACCGCGAAACAGCGCCGCGTCGGCGAAGTACTTGGGCATGAATCCCAGTGGCACCATCAACAGCAGCACGTTGATGTGGAAGCGCCATGTGTGCCAGAAATGGCTTAGCGGCGAGCGCGGTTTTTCTGCTGTGACGTGGTTCATCGGCTGACCTCCGTGGCTTCGCGGTTCATGGCCGGCTGACTGGCCACCACCGTCCGTGGACGCTTATTGCTGCGCTTGAGGGCATTGGCCGTGGCCAGGGCGGTGCGTTTGGTCCAGATCAACAGGCCGCTGAGAACCATCATGCTCAGGATCAGGCCGAAGAAGAACCAGATCAGTTTGATCCAGATACCGCCGAAATCGCCGGTGTGCAGCGGTCGCATGGATTCGGTCACCAGCTCCAGACCCGAACGGTCTGACAGCAGGCGCGTGGCGGCGATGTCACCGGTATAAGGGTTGACCTCGGCGCTCTGGAATATCAATGGGTACCAACTGCGTCCGCTCACAGAAAGGTGGCTATAGGCATTGGCGGGCAGGCTGACAGAGCTGTCTTCCAGACCGGGAATGCGCTCCTTGGCCTCGTGGATCGCACGCTCCAGACTAATCATCGGTGCCGGTGCGCCATCGATGGTGAGCGGTACGCTCTCGCGCGCAACGACGGGGGCGACCGGTGCAGTGGAAATCGAAATCTGGTTATCGTACAGAGCCGCTTTGATCAGGAACCAGACACTGGTGATCGATATCACCGCGATGAACCAGATCGACCAGATACCGCTGAGTCGGTGAAAGTCGCCCCAGAAAATCCGCGCGCCATGACGAAAGCGCAGGGTCGGTCGCAAGAAGCCTTTCCAGAACCGTTTGTAGACCACCAGCCCGGTCACCAGCGAAGCCAGCATCGGCAGCCCGAGGAAAGACACCAGATACCAGCCCCAGCTGTAGCCGTTGGTG
The DNA here is from genome assembly GCF_019145235.1 of Pseudomonas farris. Lineage (GTDB taxonomy): Bacteria > Pseudomonadota > Gammaproteobacteria > Pseudomonadales > Pseudomonadaceae > Aquipseudomonas > Aquipseudomonas farris. Next base: position 62,778 of record NZ_JAHSTV010000018.1, read on the forward strand.
AATGGGACCAGCCACCAGCCATGCAGTGCACGGGTAAAGCCCTTGAAATTGAACTGCGGGGCAGTGCCCTGGATGACGCCACTGTAAGGATTGACGTAGACCGTTACCGAGCGTCCGTCCGGATAGCTGACTTCCACGTCCAGGGCGAAGTGCGACTCGTCAGGGCGGCTGATGCGCTCGACCAGCGTCTGTGGTTCGGCTTTTTTGATGGCGGCGATGATCTCGTCATAGCTGAGGAGCGGCGCATCGTCCGAAGGCGGACTGGCACGCATTTGCGGGTTGGCGAGCCAGACGATCTCCTGACTGACCACCGCCAGCGTGCCGGTCACACAGACGATCAATACAAAGAACCAGATGGGCAGCGCCAGCCAGCTATGGACCAGAAACCAGAGTTTTGAGCGGGATTTCTTCGACATGATTAAAGGTCTTGTTTCGATGAGAGGACCGCTGCTGTGAGCTTGCCAGCGTGCGGTCCGTGAAAAGTCCGGTCGTGGCTTTTGCCTACGCGACCGACTGCATCTAAATAAGACGTATGAGCATCCGAAATCCCGAAAGGGGATATGAAAGTAAATGTTTCGTGTTTCTGCCTTGGGTGGGAGCGGGCTTGCTCGCGAAGGGGCTCGAACATTCACTGAAAAACTCAACCCTGCTTAAACATCTCCTTCGCCCGCTGTTCAATCTGTTCCTGAGTCAGATCCTCTTTGTGCGTGGCCAGAAACCACAAATGCCCGTAGGGATCCTTCAAAGTCCCCGAACGGTCGCCATAAAACTGATCCTTGACCTCGGACACCTGCGTGGCACCGGCATCGATGGCCTGTTTAAAGGACTTGTCCACATCGTTCACATACAGATGCAGCCCCACGGACGACGACTTGTCCGGGTTGCTCAATGGGCCCTGGTCACATGGCGTGCCAAGCATGATCGGGCAGTCACCGATACGCAGTTCTGCGTGACCGATGCCGCCGTCGGGCATTGACAGGCGCATGACTTCGGTGGCGCCAAAGGCTTTCTTGTAGAAGTCGATGGCTTCGGCAGCTTTCTGAATGCCCAGATAAGGGGTGATGCTGTGATAACCCTCTGGAATAGGTTTTACGCTCATGACGGTTCTCCTTTTATTATGGGGTTAAGGTGTTCCTTCGCCGATTTCCGGTCGAATAACTATAGGTCAGCCCCTTTCCCGCAACCGAGTGCCCGACGAGCAGCAGTGCCACTGTTCAGCTATCAATCGTGCTTTTAAATCCTCATCGACTGACAGGACGCCTTCGCGAGCAAGCCCGCTCCCACAGGAAATCTCCACTGATTACAAAATTTGCATTCGACGCCGATCAAATGTGGGAGCGGGCTTGCTCGCGAAGGCCGCGCCGCTATTTCCGATCAACCCCCGACTCAAGCAGCTGCGCCCCCGGCCCTTGCTCACCCAGCACATCACCAAAGTTACGCAGCGGGCACGCCTCCATGGACAAACATCCACACCCGATGCACCCATTGAGCTTGTCCCGCAGCAGGGTCAGTTGATTGATCCGCTCATCCAGATCCCGACTCCACTGCGCCGACAACACTTTCCAGTCCGCCGCCGTCGGTGCACGGTTATCCGGCAGGGACTTCAGGGCCTCGCCAATCTCCGCCAGCGGAATCCCCAAACGCTGGGCCACTTTGATCAGCGCCACCCGGCGCAACACTTCCCGCGGATAACGCCGCTGGTTGCCCTGATTGCGATTGCTTTTGATCAGGCCTTTGGACTCATAAAAGTGCAGCGCCGTGATCGCCACACCACTGCGGGCGGCCACTTGGCCGACGGTCAGTTCTTTATGCAGGTTTTGCGAGGTGACCATTTAAAAAATGCCCCTTGACCTCTAGTTAGCTCGAGGTTTTACCCTGCAGGCCTTCGGATCGCAAGATCCGGCTTACAGTGAGTGGGGATTATTCATGCACGCGCCAGAGAAGAATCGCAGCTTCACCCAACTGATCGAATTCGAGATCGAGCCCCGTCAGCAAGCCGCGCTGGTGTCGGCACTGTCGGCACACACCGAGCGTCTGGCCCAGGGCTACCCAGGTTTTTTGAGTGCCAACATCCAGGCCAGCGACGATGGCCGACGGGTGCTCAATTACCTGCAATGGCAATCCCGTGAAGCCGGAGAAGCTGCCTTTCAGAGCTTCGAAAGCGGTGAGCAGGATTTCTGGCAGCTGATTCGCGCCCATCGGGCGAAAACCGTGACCTTCGGCTCATTTCAGGTGCTGCATAGCCTGGCGCTTAGTCACGACAACGCATTGCACTGCACGCTGATCGGTTAGATCGACAACTGCATCAAGCGTTCTCCCTGCAGGTTCTCTGTAGGTCGGCGTTTATTCACCGCCAGTTCGCCGATCTTGATCAGCCGGGTGCGGGTTACGTTGCGGCTCAGCCCCAGCAGGGCAGCGGTGTGCACCTGGTTGTAGTGGCTGAAGCGATAGGCTGCCCGCAACAACGAATCTTCGACTTTCTCGTGCAGCGCGCCGGCCTGTTCCTCGAAGAGCTTTTGAAAGGCTCGATCGAGCAAGGCTTCCGGTGAGTCGTCGACGTTGACGTGGTGGTCGTCCTGACGCTCGATGCGCATGTTCGACAGCCGCAAGTCATCGCGCTCGATCACACCATTTCGGCAGATCAACAGCGTGTGGTGAATGACGTTTTCCAGTTCACGGATGTTGCCCGGCCAACTGTAACTGCGCAGTTTGTGTTCTGCCTCCTTGCTGATGGTGACGCTGCCGTAACCCAAACGGTGGCTGTAGGCTTCGACGAAATGCCGGGTCAGCGGCAGGATGTCGCCGGGGCGTTCACGCAACGGACTCAGTTCCAGGCTGACCACGTCGAGGCGGTAATACAGGTCCTCGCGAAAGTGCCCGGCATTGATGGCTTTTTCCAGTTGCACGTTGGTCGCTGCCAGCACGCGCACATCGATGGGAATGCTCTTGCGCGAACCCAGGCGCACCACTTCGCGCTCCTGCAACACCCGCAGCAATTTCACCTGAATCGCCATTGGCAAATCGCCGATTTCGTCAAGGAACAAGGTGCCGCCATCGGCCTCTTCGAACCAGCCGGCCTTGGCACTCAGCGCGCCGGTGAAAGCGCCTTTTTCATGGCCGAACAGCTCGGCCTCCACCAGCGATTCGGAGAATGCACCGCAGTTCACCGCCACGAACGGCCGGTTGCGCCGGGCGCTGAGGTTGTGGATGTGCCGCGCCACCAGCTCCTTGCCGGTGCCGGTTTCGCCGATGATCAGCACGCTGGCTTCACTCGGCGCGACCTGCTGCAAGTGCGCCAGCAGGGCTTGGGATTTCGGGTCTTCGAACACCTGTGCCGTGGCGCGAATCGAGGTGGCCAACGCGGGCGAGGGCGGTAAGGTCAGCAGTTGCATGGGGCAGGCTCCATGAGTGGAAGGCTATGAATAGAAGGTCGGGATTGGCAGGGACTGGTTCAGCGCCCAGTCACCCAGTTCATGGAGTTTGTAATCCACCGGATCGTGCAGGGTTTGCGTGCGCAAGTTGCGCCAGTGGCGATCCAGACGCAGTGAGGCGTGAGTCGAACGGGCACCGGTTACTTCGAATAAACGGCTGCACAGCTCCAGACCATTGCGCGTCGCTGCGACCTTGGCGGTGGCGATGGCGGTGGCCAGATGTCCGCGTTCCTCGGCGCTCAGAGTCGGCCCTTTGGCCCAGGCGTTGTCGAGCAGCTCGGCGGCGCGTTGCACCAGCAATCGAACACCTTCCAGTGCCACCCAGAATTCGCCGTAATGGCCAAGCACGTAAGGATCCTGCCGCACATCCAGCGCACTGGATTTATGCCATGGACGGGTTTCGGTGAGGGTGTATTGCCGCGCCTCTTCGAAAGCCCCTTCGGCAATGCCGAGGAACATGTGGGTGAACGTCAGCTGGGCGATCAAGGGGCGCAGGCAGGCGAACGGTGTGCTCAACGGGCCGGGGTCGAGTAGCAGCTCCGACTCTTCGACCCGCACCCGTTCAAACGTGGCGCTGCCGCTGTCGGTCTGGCGCTGACCCATGCTGTTCCAGTCGTTGTGCAGCGTGATGCCGCTGCGCCCGCTGGGAATCGCAGCGATCAACAGCTTGCCGCCGGCACTTTCATCGACGGCCGAGGCGATCAGCATTTGCGAGTCGCTGGCACCGGAGCAGAAACTTTTTTTGCCGGAAAACTCGCGCCAACTACCGAGGTTTTTCACCATGGTGCGGGTGTCCAACGGGTTGAGGGCGTTGCCCCAGAACCAGTTCTTGCGAGCGGTTTGTTCAAACCACGGTTGCCATTGTTCGGGCTGGGAGAACAGGCGCACGGTGGCGAGCATCAGGTGATGAAAGCCGAAGACGTGAGCGATCGAACTGTCGACCTTGGCGAACTCGCGCACGATGTTCAGGGTTTCACTCCAGCTGGCGCCGAGGCCGCCGTACTGGACGGGAATACTTAAAGCGAGCAGGCCGCTGTGGCGCAAGGCATCACGTTCGGTTTTCGGCGTACCACCGCGTTCATCGCGCTCGACAGCGGTCAGGGCAAACTCGGCGGCCAGCTGGCGGGCGGTCTGCAAGGGGGCCAACAGGGCGCTTAGCGGCTTGGCAGTCACGCGGGGTTCCTTCTTTCTGGCGACTGATCGTTCCCACGCAGAGCATGGGAACGATCAGTAGGGTAGGTTTTCAGGCCCTGGCTTTGGCCGGCAGCACATCATTGGCAATCATTTCGCCAAACGGCCCGGTGAGGTTGGTGACGCCACGTCCGGCCAGGCTGGCATACGGCTCGGGCAGCAGCGGGAACACCAATTCGGCAAAGCGATAAGCCTCTTCGAGATGCGGGTAGCCGGAGAAGATGAAACTCTCGATCCCCAAGTCCGCGTACTCCTTGATCCGAGCGGCGACTTGCTGTGGATCACCCACCAGCGCAGTCCCTGCTCCGCCGCGCACCAGACCGACGCCGGCCCAGAGATTGGGGGAGATTTCCAGGTTGTCGCGGCGTCCATCATGCAGCGCGGCCATGCGTCGTTGGCCTTCGGAGTCAAATCGCGAGAACGACTTTTGCGCGGCAGCAATGGTCTCGTCGCTGATGTGCTCGATGAGTTTGTCCGCCGCTTTCCAGGCTTCTTCGGCCGTCTCGCGCACGATCACATGCAGGCGAATCCCAAACCTCACCGTACGACCGTTTCGCGCCGCGCGCTCTCGAACATCGGCGAGTTTTTCAGCCACGGCGGCAGGCGGTTCGCCCCACGTCAGGTAAACGTCGACCTGCTCGGCAGCCAGGTCATGAGCGGCCTCGGACGAGCCACCGAAATACAGTGGCGGATAAGGTTTCTGCACCGGTGGATACAGCGCTTTGGCGTTCTGCACTCGCAGGTGTTTGCCTTCAAAATCCACCGATTCGCCTTGCAGCACGCGGCGCCAGATCTTCAGGAATTCGTCGGTGACTTCGTAGCGTTCGCTGTGATCGAGAAAACTGCCGTCGCCACGGTTTTCATCCGGGTCGCCGCCGGTTACCACATTGATCAGCAAGCGGCCGCCAGACAGTCGATCCAACGTCGCGGCCATCCGTGCCGAGACTGTCGGCGAAATAATCCCCGGACGAATCGCGACCAGATACCGCAGGCGTTCGGTCAGCGGCACCAGGGCCGAGGCAATCACCCACGAATCCTCGCAGGAACGCCCGGTAGGAATCAGCACGCCGTGGTAACCGAGACTGTCGGCAGCCTGGGCCACTTGTTTCAAATAGTTGAGGGTCACCGGGCGGGCGCCCTGAGTGGTGCCCAGGTAATGGCCGTCGCCGTGGGTCGGCAGAAACCAGAAAACATCCATGAAGAGATCCTTAAGCGATTTTCAGCAGATTTTTGGGGTGCACGCCGAACAACGGCGCCGCGCGTTCTGCAGCAAGACGAATGCGGGCCTTCAAGGGCTCACTGGTTATTTGATAATTGGAGAAGTCGACTTCGGTGGCATAGACGCCAATCGGCAAGGTCAAGGCCTGGAAGAAACTGAACAGCGGCCGCAACTGATGATCGAGCACCAGCGCGTGACGTTCGCTGCCACCGGTGGCCGCCAGCAGCACCGGCGTGTCGATCAGCGCGTTGAGGTCGATCAGGTCGAACAGGTGCTTGAGCAGGCCCGGGTAGGAGCCGCGATAAACCGGCGCGGCGACGATCAGCAAATCGGCGCTTTCGATCGCTTGCAGCTCGGCTTCGATGTCGGCGCTCAGTTCCTGACGCGACAGCGCGGCGCCTAGTGGTCGAGCGATATCGCCCAGTTCGATCAGCTTGCTTTCGATTGGCAACTGCTCGGCCAGTTCGGCCAACAGCGCCTGGGTCAACACCAAAGTGCGAGACGGACGCCAGGTACCGCCGGAGAGGGCAACGACTTTCAATGGACGCGACATGATCAGTTCCTTTTTTAAACAGTTGCTCAGCGAGCAGTGGTGAGTCACCGGAGTTGAGCAAGAGCTGTACCAATCCTTGGGAACCCCGTTTTCCGTGGCTTTCAGCGCGGTTGTTGGCAGGCGCTGTTCGATTTGACCGGGTGTTTGTTGATTGGCTGTTGCCAGGCAAACAGTTGCGTGGGCAACAGTGCGGGAGGCGATGGAGTTGTTTATAAAGGCTCTCTGTTATTCCGTAAAAGACCTTAAATTAATATTTATAGATCGTTTGGAGATATGAGGTCGACAATCGGAGCCGCGTTTATCAAAGTCGATAGCGACTATCGAGAGCGTTGATTTCTACCCTTCGAGCGGCACGAGTAGCCTGTGTTCATTGCCCCAAACACAGATCACCGGACGCCCGAAATGAAATCTCTACTTGCCACTTTCTTGTTGCTCGCCATCTCCGTTCTCGCCGGATGTGCCAGCCATGTTTCACCGGAATTGCGGCCCTACACCGCTGAAGAAACCCGGGAACTGGCGCTGGAGGCCCTGAATCGTCGTGGCTTGTCCTTCGACGAGTACCATGCGAAGAAAGCCGAATTGCTCGGCCAGCCGGCAAAATCGTTCAGTTTCGACAAACAAGGTGAGATGAACGCCGAACGCGCAGTACAGCTGCACGGCCGCCAAAGCTGAGCGACAACTGTACTGCTCGAACTTTCACGCAACTGTCCATGGGTTTCCCTCAAGGCGTGCGATAGGGTCAATACCTGACTGACCCTGATGGACTGCCACCCATGACACTCTCGCTCGACCTGCTGCTGGGCTTTGCCCTGTTTGCCCTTGTCACCTCGATCACCCCCGGTCCGAACAACACCATGTTGCTGGCCTCGGGCGTGAATTTCGGCTTTCAGCGCACCATTCCCCACATGCTGGGCATCACTTGTGGCTTCTTCGTCCTGGTGGTCGCCGTCGGTTTCGGCCTGGGCACGGTGTTTCAAACCTATCCATTGCTTTACACCGTGTTGCGCTATGTCGGCGCGGCGTATTTGCTGTACCTGGCGTGGAAGATTGCTCATTCCGGGCCGGTAGCCGAGGGTGAACAGGGCGAGGGCAGGCCGATCAGTTATTTGGGTGCGGCAGCGTTTCAATGGGTCAACCCCAAGGCCTGGATCATGGCCATCGGAGCCATCAGCACCTACACGCCGATGCAGGGCTATTTCACCAATGTGATTGTGATTGCCGCGGTCTTCGCCTTGATCAACCTGCCAAGCGTCGGGGTGTGGGCCGGTTGCGGCACGCTGTTGCGCAATGTGCTACGCGATCGCCGCTGGTTGCGGCTGTTCAACTGGGGTATGGCCTTGTTGTTGGTGGCTTCGATGTATCCGTTATTGCTCGAAAGTTTTAGCTGACGCATTGCTTCATCCGGTGGCCCGATGCCTGTTAAGCTCGACTTCAGGAGCGTTCCTACGCACTTTTAAATGAAGTTGTTCTTCTTTAATGGCCTCCGATCAGGTATTGCTGTCGTTCTGAAAATTCGGCGTCGCTCATGAGGCGGCGCTTTGAAACTTCCAGTGACGAGCTTCCTGATCCCGGAACACGCTCTGCGAGTCTTTTATGAATAAACGTCCGTTGTATTTCGACTACGCCGCCACCACGCCGGTGGATGAGCGGGTCATCAAGGTCATGGTCGAGTGTCTGGGTTTCACAGGTAACTTCGGCAATCCAGCGTCCAGTTCCCACGCCTTCGGCCAACAGGCCCGGCAATCGGTTGAGCAAGCACGGCGCCAGGTCGCCGAATTGGTGGGCGCCCAGGCGGAGCAGATCGTCTGGACCTCCGGCGCCACCGAATCCAACAACCTTGCCCTCAAGGGCGTGGCCCAGGCCCGCGGTGTGTCCGGCGGGCACATCATCACCAGCCAGATCGAACACAAAGCGATTCTCGACACTGCAAAACAATTGCAGGACGCGGGCGTAGCCGTGACGTATCTGGTGCCCGATGCCGAAGGTCTGATTACCCCACAAGCGGTCAGCGAAGCGATGCGTGAGGACACCTTTTTGGTGTCGTTGATGCTGGTCAATAACGAACTGGGCACCATCAACGACATCCCGGCCATCGGCCAGGTGGTGCGTGATCGCGATGCGTTATTTCACGTTGATGCGGCTCAGGGCACGGGCAAAGTGCTGATCGATCTGGCCCGGTGGCCGGTGGATTTGATGTCGTTCTCGGCGCACAAGGTCTACGGTCCCAAAGGCATCGGCGCGCTGTATGTCGGTCCTCGTGCGCAGCAGCGTCTGCAGGCGCAGATCCACGGCGGCGGTCACGAGGGCGGGTTGCGTTCCGGCACGCTGGCGACGCACCAGATTGTCGCAATGGGGGCAGCCTTCGCGTTGGCAGCCACCTCGTTCGATGAAGAAAAAGCCACCATCGCGCGTCTGCGTGAACGCTTGCTCGAGCCGCTGCTGAGCATTCCCGGCGTGCGCCTCAATGGCAGCCCGACCCAGCGCATTCCCCATACCCTGAGCCTGACTTTCAACGAAGGCGAGTTCAGTTCCGCAGCGTTGAGCGCCTCGATCGCGTTTTCCGCGACCTCGGCCTGTAATTCCGCCAGCAATGCGCCGTCCCATGTGCTGCTGGCCCTGGGGCATGACGCACGCTCGGCCAGTCGCACCATTCGCTTGAGCCTGGGGCGTTTCACCACCGAACAGGATATCGATCAAGCGGTACACCTGATTAAAGCAACTTGCGCCAGTGCTCCGGCATTCTGGGCGACAGGTCCTTAAGCGCCGACTCCGATCGGCACCGAATAATAATGATGAGTGGTTAGCAGGAGACACGATGAGTACACAGCCTTTGACCAATGGATTGGTACCCCAGCGCCTGGCGCAAACCCGCGAGCTGATGAGCCGGGAGGGCATTCATGCTCTACTGGTGCCGTCGGCCGACCCGCACCTGTCGGAATACCTGCCGGGCTATTGGCAGGGACGGCAGTGGCTGTCAGGTTTTCATGGCTCGGTGGGCACGCTGATCGTCACGCCGGATTTTGCCGGTGTCTGGGCCGACAGCCGCTATTGGGAACAAGCGAGCAAGGAGCTCAAGGGCAGCGGCATCGAACTGGTCAAGCTGCAACCGGGTCAACCTGGCCCGCTCGATTGGCTGGCCGAGCAAACCCCTGAAGGCGGTGTCGTTGCAGTCGATGGCGCGGTGATGGCCGTGGCCTCCGCGCGTACTTTGAGCAGCAAACTCGAAGAACGCGGCGCACGTCTGCGCACCGACATCGATCTGCTGAGTGAAGTCTGGAGTGACCGTCCGAGTCTGCCGAACGAGCCGATCTACCAACACTTGCCGCCTCAGGCGACGGTCAGCCGTGGCGAAAAACTCGCCAAACTGCGTGAGGTGCTGAAAGAGCGCGGTGCCGACTGGCACTTCATCGCCACCCTCGATGACATCGCCTGGCTGTTCAACCTGCGTGGCGGCGATGTGTCATTCAATCCGGTGTTCGTGTCTTTCGCCCTGATCAGTCAGCAGCAGGCCACCTTGTTCGTCGCCCTGAGTAAAGTGAGCGCCGAGCTGCGCGCCATTCTCGAACAGGACGGCGTGACCCTGCGCGATTACAGCGAAGTAACCGCCGCCTTGCGCGCCGTGCCGAGCGGTGCGAGCCTGCAAATCGATCCGGCGCGGGTCACGGCCGGCCTGCTGGATAACCTGGACAGCGGCGTGAAACTGCTCGAAGGCCTGAACCCGACCACTCTGGCCAAGTCGCAGAAAAGCCTGGCCGATGCCGAGCACATTCGTCGGGCCATGGAGCAGGATGGCGCGGCACTCTGCGAATTCTTCGCCTGGCTGGAAGTGGCCTTGGGGCGTGAGCGCATCACCGAACTGACCATCGACGAACACCTGACCGCGGCGCGTACCCGGCGTCCGGATTATGTGTCGCTGAGCTTCAACACCATTGCCGCGTTTAACGCCAACGGTGCGATGCCGCATTACCACGCCACCGAAGAAGAACACGCGGTGATCGAGGGTGACGGCCTGTTGCTGATCGACTCCGGCGGTCAATACCTGGGCGGTACCACCGACATCACCCGAATGGTGCCGGTGGGTACGCCGACCGACGAGCAGAAGCGCGATTGCACCCGAGTGCTCAAAGGCGTGATTGCACTCTCCCGTGCACAGTTCCCACGAGGCATTCTGTCACCATTGCTGGACGCTATTGCCCGCGCACCGATCTGGGCGGAAAGCGTCGACTACGGCCATGGCACCGGTCACGGCGTCGGCTATTTCCTCAATGTTCACGAAGGCCCGCAAGTCATCGCCTATCAGGCCGCGGCGGCTCCGCAAACCGCGATGCAGCCGGGCATGATCACGTCTATCGAACCGGGCACTTACCGTCCGGGGCGCTGGGGTGTGCGGATCGAGAACCTGGTATTGAATCGTGAAGCAGGCAAGAGCGAATTCGGTGAGTTCCTGAAATTCGAAACCCTGACCCTGTGCCCGATCGACACTCGTTGCCTGGAACCGTCGCTGCTGACCGAAGATGAGAAGCAGTGGTTCAACGGCTATCACGCCGAGGTGCGTGAACGCTTGAGCCCGTTGCTCGACGGTGCGGCCCTCGAATGGTTGAACACCCGAACCGCGGCTATTTGAGCGGTTTGAGTCCAGGCGCTGTTTCCAGCGCCTGGCTCAGGTCATAGGCAGGCGCTGGTTATTGCGCACGCAGGGCTTCAAGGACGAAGTCCAGCCGATCCTGGCCGAAGAACAGCTGATCACCGACAAACATGCTCGGTGCACCGAATACACCGCGTTGCACCGCTTCTTCGGTGTTTTCCTTGAGGGCGGCTTTGACAGCCTCATCGGCGGTCAGCGCCAGCACGTCATTCGGATCAAAACCGTTTTGCGTCAGCACGGCGGCAACGGTCGCTGGATCATCGAGGCTGCATCCTTCAACCCAAAGGGCGTGAAACAGGCCATCGATAAACGCCTGAAAGCGTTCGGGGTGACGCAGTTGCATACCTGTGACAGCGCGCATCAGCATCAGGGTATTGATCGGGAAGTTCGGGTTGAACTTCAGCGGTACGCCATAGCGTTTGGCATAGCGGTCCAGGTCCTGAAACATATAGCGACCCTTGGCCGGTACGGTGATGGGGGAAGCATTGCCGGTAGCTTTGAAGACGCCACCCAGCAGCATCGGTCTGTAGATCAGCTGACTATCGGTCTGTTTGCAGATATTCGGCAACTGGGTATAGGCCAGATAGGTTGCGGGGCTGCCGAGGTCGAAAAAGAACTCCACGGTTTTGCTCATGGTCGATGTGCTCTTCTTATTGTTGTAGGGGAGGGCTTACCAGCGTTCGTTCCAGGGGCGCAGATCCAGCTCGAAGGTCCAGGCGTCCCGTGGCTGGCTGTGCAGGTACCAATAGTTGTCGGCGATGTGCTCGGGATTGAGGATGCCGTCCTGATCCTTGGTCGCGTATTTTTCCGGAAAATTGTCGCGGATAAAATCGGTGTCGATGGCGCCATCCACAACGACGTGGGCGACATGGATGTTCATCGGTCCCAGTTCGCGGGCCATGCTTTGCGCCAAGGCGCGAATCCCGTGCTTGGCCCCGGCGAAGGCGGCGAAACCCGCGGCACCGCGCAGACCAGCAGTGGCGCCAGTGAACAGGATCGTGCCCCGTTGGCGGGTGACCATGCGCTTGGCCACTTCACGGGCGTTGAGAAACCCTGAGAAGCAGGCCATTTCCCAAATCTTGAAATATTTGCGGGCGGTTTCTTCGAGGATGCTGCACGGCACATTGGCGCCGATATTGAAGATGAACGCTTCGATGGGACCGATCTCAGTTTCGATCTGCTCGATGAGCGCTATCACATCCTCTTCATTACGCGCATCGCAGGCAAAACCGTGAGCCTCGCCGCCACTGGCTGTGATGGACTCTACCAGTGGCTGGAGCTTGTCTGCGCTGCGACGTGTGACGCAGGCGACATAGCCTTCACGGGCAAAACGTTTGGCGATGGCGCCGCCGGTGGCATCGCCTGCGCCGACGACCAATACGATTTTCTTGTTATTGATAGCGGTGGTCATGGATATCGCCCTTTGCTGAACGGTCATTGACTGATGAACGTTAGCAGCATCGGAGCGAAGCGCCTATCGGACTACGCAAGCCCGATAGAAGGGGAGGGTTACTTGCAGATGACGATCATGCTGCGGCTGGTATAGCCGGCAGGGTTGAGGCCGAACGGATAGTCACCGGGCTCTTCCACAGCATCCCCTGACTTGGCGATGACCTTGTATCCCTTGGGCGCACACGAATTGGCGGCGCTGGTGTAGCACTTGTCCCACGAGGACGAAAGCCCCGAACAGTTGATATGCAGTCCTCTCTTGCCGTGTTTCATCTGGGGTTTCGAGGTCGCAGCGCAGCCCGCAATTGCAAGTACGGCGATCAGTATCAAAATTCGTTTCATTGCTGTCCTTAATAGCGGCCCCGGATCTGTGCCTGGGTCTGCCTGCATTCGCTTTTGCTTGAAGCGTTCTGATATCCCTATCTGAAAAAATCCATGTCTGACACTGAGTTACGTAGCCTAAACATGGCCTAATTGAGCGGTAAATACCATACCTTCGTCAATCTTGTTTCAATCCGCTGCGATCACAGGCTTGGCGGTACTCCCCATGGTCATGGTCGCGCCGACGGAAGCCAGAATGATGCACAGGATAGCCATCCACTGTGACAGGGAAAGGTATTCCTGGAGGAACAACAGGCCGGACAGCGCGCCGATCGCAGGTTCTATGCTCATCAACGTACCAAAGGTCCGGGTTGGGATCCGTGTGAGAGCGACCATCTCCAGGGTATAGGGCAGGGCGGTGGACAGAATGGCGACCCCGATGGCCACGGGAATCAACGACGGTGTCAGTAACGCGGCGCCAGCGTGGACAATGCCGATGGGCGCTACGAACAGGGCGGCAATCATCACGCCCAATGCTGCGGTCTGCACCCCATTATCAGCACCGGCCTTCTGACCGAACAGAATGTATAGCGCCCAGCAGACACCAGCACCCAGGGCATAACCTGCGCCGACCAGATCGATGCCCGCGCTCGTGGCGCCTATTGGAATCAATAGCAGTAAACCCAAGGCTGCCAGAGCGATCCACAGAAAATCGATCGCTCGACGTGAGGCATAAATAGCGACAGCCAATGGGCCAGTGAACTCCAGGGCTACAGCGATACCCAGAGGGACAGTGCGCAAGGACATATAGAAGAGGAAGTTCATGCCGCCTAACGCCATCCCGTAGACGATAACGGTGCGCAGGGATTTCGCGGTGAGCTTCGCTCGCCATGGGCGCAACAGCAGCAGCATGATCACACTGGCAAAGATCAGTCGCAGGGTGGTCGTTCCTTGAGCACCAACAACCGGGAACATGCTTTTGGCCAGGGAAGCTCCGGACTGGATCGATGCCATGGCTATCAAGAGCAGGCCAACCGAGAACAGAGTCGAGGCAAGGCTGCGGGGGTGGTCATTCATTGCGTGGCATCGTCCAAAGTAGCAAGCGAGAGTATTTTTTTATGTGTTGGGCAATATACTGCGCATTCGTTGCGGGCGCGTCTATATATAAGCAGGGATTTTGAGCATCCTGATAGAAAAACCAAATCAGGGGTTGACGGCAGATTCTGGACGTCTATAATTCGCCCCACTTCCGGCGCAGTCGAAACGGAAAACTCCTTGGTAAACAGAGAGTTACGCAGTTTTTCGACAGCGGTTACGCTTCAGTTCATCGAAGCCAGAAGGAGTTGGTAAGGCAGTGTGTT
>NZ_JAHSTV010000019.1 GCF_019145235.1 Pseudomonas farris
AGCTGCTGCCGCATAGGTGGCAACCGGTTTAGTTACGCAAGACGGGATGCCCGGACGCATACCTTCTAAAAGCCTTTGTAGTGGATCGAATTGCTACATTGCCTCACAACCGAAACTATCGCTTCTGCCAGCCGGGATCACGCCCGAAAGAGCGACGGTTGTCGACGCTCTAGCTTCGCAGCAAGAGGTTTGACCTTGGCTTAATCGAAGGCAACACAGTCTGAGAAAGCTAGGGCGTAAAGCCCTAGCAGACAGCAGATCTCACTTTTTCTTTTTCGCCGACTTCTCTGCCTTCTCTAATTTCTTCGCCTTTTCTGGCTTGCTATCAGCTTTTTTTGCAGATTTCTTAGGCTCGGCATCTTTTTTCTTGTCTTTCTTTTCGGAAGATTTCGAAAGAGCCGAGGCCGCAGCTGATTTCTTTGCCGGTGATGACTTTTTGTCTTTCAATTCCTTGCTGGCTTTCGAAGCATCACCTTTGCTTTTCTTATCGTCTTTGGCCACGTTAACCACCTCTCGGAGCATGCCGGTATTGGCACATTGGCTGTGGGATTGTCCACAAGCTAACAATTAGGCGAGCGTGTCCGAAAGCCGTTCATTTTTTTGAAATGCTTTGCCCTGCCACGCCTACGTTTTCAACGGCCTTATAGCGCGCTTGCACGACAGGACAAACTCATTAGCAGGCAACAGCGATCAACTCTTTTTGGGTTGCAGGAGGTGTGGCACGAACATGCCGTTGGCGATCATCGGCGCCTTCTCTTCATCACCGTGCTGATGGCAGAGGAATTCGCGTATCAATTTGGCAGTTTGCTTGGCGCTAGTCACCACGAAAAAATGCCCCTCGCCCTGTAGAACATGCAATTCGGCACGGCGAATGTTGCGGCGCAGGATATGCGCGTTGTACAGCCGCACCAGGGTGTCGCGGTCGCCTGTGAGGATCAACGTGCGGTGGCGCAGATGGAAGAGCCGCAGCAGGCTTGTCCAGCCGACCAAGGCTGCGAGCTGGTGGTAATAGGTTCGCGGATTAACGGTGAGCATGCCTTTCACCACACCGAAACGCAGCAGTGACTGTATCGAATTACGCGAGCCTTCTTTCTTGCGCAGTTTGGTGCTTTTGCTTCTGTCAAAAAAATCCACGATGTCGGCGGGTTTCACCAGCACCACCGGGCCGGCCGAAGTCGCCGCGAGGATCAGCCGTCGCACCATTCTCGGGTGCCGCAGGGCGAATTCTTGCGCCAATGCACCGCCCCAACTCACGCCAAACACATCGATCTGGTCGATTCCCAATTGCTTGAGCATCTCGGCGATCAAGTCAGCATGACGCGGCAGACGCATCGGCCAGCGGGGCATTTGCGATTTACCGACTCCTGGTACGTCCAACGTAATAGTCGTGTAGTCCTCAAGTTCATCGCGCAGGGGATCGAAGGTACGGATCAAACCACCGAGGCCATTGAGCAAGAGCAGCGGCGAGCCTTGACCGCAGATTGAAACGTTCAACTGCAAGTCTTTAATGGTCAGTTTGTGCGTTGTCATGGTTTCCCCTTGCTGCACGTAGCTGAGATGGCAGTGGTGGATAAGGCCTCCGATTCATGTAGGTGAACAGTTTCTGGGTGTTTAGAACAGCAAAGCGGCTGCTTCCCGCATAAAAATCTCGATAGTCTTCGGCCCTATCCCTTCAAATTCAGACAGGCGTTTTTCGAATGCCTGACGATCAGCGCTGGCTTCCACGATGTTGCTCACCTTGCCGGCGTATTCATTGTTCAGCTTGCTTGCCAATGCGAGCAATCGCGACGCGGTGGTCTCGTCGTAACGCACGTAATGAGCCTGGCCAAGCATTACGACCAATTGGCGGTGGGTGCAGTGCGCGAGCTTTTGCGGTGTGTCTCGCTGATGCTGCTCGACGACGACCTTGTATGCATTGGCGGCAATTGCACCCTGAATTCTTTTACCCATCAGAAAACTGGCAACCAGCCATTTGAATAGAGCAGCTTCGTTCGCACCTCTAAGGTCGATCTGCAAGTCTTGTGCGCTGATGGTTTTGTTCACCTGGTGATTCCTTCAAGCCATGATCTCAATCATGAATCAGACCCCGCACCACCGCGAATGCTCCAGGGTGACGAAGCATTAATAAAGGAACCCATATCCTTGCTCGGCACCTAATGGTTGAACCTAGAATTCGAGAGTCACGAAATGCATATGACCGAGACAACCCAAGTAATGGAAGCGTTATCGGCCAACGAAGCAAACCTGAAACTGCGGGAAGGCTGGTTATTGATATCTGTGGTTGTCACAACACATCCTAATGGCCAGCTTCACCCTTGCTATATATTGGGAAAATCGAACGCCCTACCCGGCTATCAAAGCCCGATTGCATAACGCGGCACTTAGCATTCAGCACATGGAAACGTGTTGGGAGGGGATTTTGGCTTGGGTTCAATGGCCTGCAATGGCGGTGACGGTGACGGTGACGGTGCTCGCAGCGTGGCTGATCGGATCTCAACGCCCAGCTCGGGCTAAGGCAAGACCTTGAACTCGTTACAGCTCCGCGCTACCCATCCAATTAACTCACCACTAAGCATCAGCGCTTCTAACGAACGGTTCTTCGGGTTTATCTGGTTTGATGGTGCTGTGCAGGTGCTGGATTTCGATGCAAATGTTCGACGATGGTGCTTGCAAATTTGCTTCGGCCGTTGGTAGCCGGGCCTATAGGCCCGAAGGATCGTTCAATGCAGCTGAAGCAAAGCAGATGCGTCTGCGAGTGGCAGCGCTAGGTATAAACCGATGTTACGTGGGAATTCGTGTGAGAGTTGAGAGTTGAGAGTTGAGAGTTGAGAGTTGAGAGTTGAGAGTTGAGAGTTGAGAGTTAGTACAGTCTGAGCGCTAACTACAAACAACCCTTACCGCCTTTTCGGCGCGCTTGATTTCCTGCTTAAAATCGGTGGGTATCCGCTGCTTGATGAGCCGCTGCTCAAGAAATAGTTGATCGCCCCGAGCATCTACTTCGGCAGCACGAGCGGTGATCTGTGTTTCTATCATGGCAGCGTGCGCCTCTATGACAGCGTCGACTTCGGCATCAGTAGTGGCAGCATCGAGGGCATAAATGAGTGCAGCCACTTCAGCGTCCTCGGCTTCAGCGTACGCCTCCACAGACAATCCAGCGGCCATCGCTCTCGCTCGGGTTTCCAGAACTTCCACATGCTGCCGCGCAACGCTGCACAGTGCGTCCCGTTTCTGGTTCTCGATGGCTTCCCACGCGCTTACCCCATAAATGAAGGCACCGATAACCGCCATGCAAATAGTGCCGCCAATTAGCCAACCCTTCATTATCTGCGACCTCTAATGTCCAGGGAGTGAGCTCGATAGGTATCGCTTTGATTTCGCTCGTAAAGAAAGCGTAGCAGAGGGAGGAGAGAGGCAATCGGCATGTGCAGGTTGATCTGCAAGAGAGGTGACTGGCTTATAGCGCGGTGCCAAATCTGCTTGATACGGCAATCAGGATCAAAAAATGGCACTGCTTTTCGCTATTTATCGGCGTTGTGTCAACATAGATCTTTGTGCCGCTGGCCTTTTTAACCTACCAAGTGCCCGGTTCTATGTGCGATATGGATTCACTCATGAAACTGCTCAAGGACGTCTCGATGCGTATTGCCCCTTCCCTATTTACGTTTGCCCTCGTCGCCAGCCAGCTCAATGGCTGTGCCTCGCCCTCGACACCACATAATAGTTATCTGAGCACCGGGCAAAGCGTTGTGTCCGACCGAGCGGATATGGACTTCAAAGATGGCAACGTCTATTTCAAAGCACTGGACAACAAGTCTTCAGCCGCTCAGTTCAGCGAAAGTCTGAACGCCTGTGTTCAGTTTCAGGTCGCCAGTTACCAGAAGAATGGCCAAGGTGTGCAAGTCCTACGCTCACTGGGCTACTCCGAAGCGCAAATCATCAATGACGGCACTCGTCTATGCATGGAAAGCAAAGGCTGGGCACTCTACAAAGTTATTAACAGCCAAGTACAACGCGTTAACCAAAGGGAGGCGAGTTATGCCTCTATGTCCGAACCAGTGCTTAAAAGCGCCCGCGACCTTGTCACCAGCCAACGTGCGTGGTACCTCAAAAATGCGCCCCATGTTCTTGCTGTCGGTGATTTGGTGCAGTAATCATCAGGCCAAATAATGGTATGTACTGACAATCTGAGCGCGAATCTGGAAGAATCGCCTTTGGTTTCCTGGAAGCGCCACTCTGGGTCGACGTAGGTCATAGTGACAATGGACTCATGGAGAAAAGTCCAGGTCGGATTCACTATTAATCGTCGATCATCAGTGTACGGCATCAGAACAGCCAAACTGAATTTCTGCTGCAGGAGCAGAAAGGCCAGCTCCCGGTTGGGGCAGCTATAACTGCTAGGTATGAGAACTGCATAAGAAACACGACATGGCATGTCACCTAACGAGAGAGTGTCAGGATAGCGCCATGAAAGTTCCATGCCCTGGTCGCCACCCGCCGATTCCTCTTCCCTGTTGACGCGCTCATCCGTCAGCCCCTCACCGACGTTATGCTCATTCAACTGATCTCGGTGATCCTGCTCTGGTTCGTTGTCTCCACTGCTTTATGAGGGTACCGACCTGCTGACGTAGGGATGTCAGCAGGTCAGCGGTTTATCACCGTTCTCCGCGCGTCCCGCCATGGCTATGTTGCCCTCCGATTCGAGCTTTCTCGGCCTTGTCAGTTGCAACATTGGCATTAGGCTCGATTTTTCGCCCCGCCTCTTTGACTTTTTGAGGGTCATCGGAAAAGCCGTGATGCGGTTCTTGTCGTTTGGTCATGGCTGATCTCCTTCAAGCAAAGGTGCACGGCGAACGAATGTCTGAAATGCACATGCAGCAAATTGATCCAGACTGAGCCGTCTAACCTTATTACCATTTGCTTGGACTCGGTAACGGTAAGCTGTGAAGAACAGATCTGCTGCGGCACATAGCGTTGCTGGCGGCACAATTTTTTAACCAGTGAAAAAGGCCCTCAAAGGGCCCTTTTGTACTCAAACCAAAAATCACTTAGTCAGCCAGGACTCAACCTTGTCGGCACCATATTTCGCTTTCCACTCTTTCAGGGTTTTGTGGTTGCCACCTTTGGTTTCGACGACTTCGCCGGTCTGCGGATTTTTGTAGACCTTCACCTGGCGAGGCTTGCGAGAGCTGCTCTTCGATTCAGCAGCGGGTGCGCGACGACCTACCTTTGGATCAAGTAGGTTGACGATGTCTTTTAAGCTGAAGCCATACTTCGCCAACAAGGCACGGAGCTTTGTTTCGAATTCGATTTCAGCCTTCAAGCCAGCGTCCCCTTTGAGGGCTTCGAGTGCTTGAAGCTGTTCTGCTAGGTGTTTTTCGAGCTGGCGGAACTCTGCGAGCTTGGACATGGGAATCTCTCTGTGATTGTTATTCTAACGTTACACCAAAAACTCCGATTTGCATGAAGTAGGCGTATTTTGCTTTGCTCAGTAAATCGAAGACATGATTTCACACAGGCAAACGTTGTGGCGAGGGCGTCGACTCTGAGACTGGTTTGCGGAACAGAACTAGAGGCGTAGGTGTCATTCGTAATAGGCACCTTGGTGTCGCATCCTGTTGAGATAGAGAGGTGGTTTTCATGAACAATATTATCTACATCGTCGGTGCAATTGTGATCGCCCTCGTTATTCTTTCGTTTGTCGGTCTTGCATAGCCTTAGCTGCTAAGCACCTCACTGAATCATCTGTTAGGCGCTAACAGGCTTTGATGCCTCTGTGAGACGCCCCAAGCGCTGCCACCAGAACCGTTCTGGTGGCCGGTAGCGGTTCAGTACGAGCCAAACCTCGACGCTTCAAATAACCGGGCATTTCCGAAATCTATCCGACGACACCTGACGGTCACTACTTTGTAGTAAAAGTACAGCTGTGACGTTTGCACCAACCCTTCACTGAATAAAGATGACCAGCAGCGCTTTGTTGACGAGCTGATGGCTGCGCGACGTGAGGTAAAGGCAGCGAAAACTGCTGGCGCTCTTGGGCAGCTGAAGTTGGCCAGGGCGCGCGTCCAAACGGCGAAGGTGGCGCTCGGTGAGCGCGGGCCTGTTTGGTGGGACGATGGGAGTCCAGACCTCAATAGGCATCAGGTCGCAAATTCGCCCTACGCTCACTGGTACACCTCATTGAGTGCCGCAAGCCCTCCCGCAAGCTGACCGCTATACGCCTCAAAATTATGGCCAAGCGATAATTATTGCTGAGACATAATTTCGAATAATTAAGCCAACGCAATCGGACGAAGCCAACAGGGGATATGGACTACCGGCAATACACAGTCCAAAGCTGATCTACCCGAGTCGTGAAGCTCTGACTCATCATCTCCCGACGCATCCCCCAATCTGGGTCGGTAGGCACACTCGCAAGACGCATCGTCCCCCTGCCCCAACGGCCATTAATGGCATCCAATACACCCATCACTTTCTCGGTTGCCACTGGCTGAGAGATCGAAAAGAGATCTTCGGTGTACTCGCCTTTTTGGCAAAAATTGAGCAAAAGCACTTCAGCTTTGCTGTATTTGAATCCAGGTCGGAAGACCCGATCAACAGCGTCCACGGCTGCCTTTGTCATCAATCGCACATCGTCGGTGGGATAAGGCAGTTCAACCAGTACACCATTGGCGTACTTCGCTTCCTCTGGATTGAACATGCCGGTTCGTATACTCACCCGAATTTTCTTGCACAACGATTGCTGGGCCCGGAGTTTCTCCGTAGCTCGTATCATGTAGGTGGCAACGGCTTCTTTGATCGGAGCAATCTCGGTGAGACGCTTTCCGAACATCCGACTACAGCAGATCTCTTGCTTCGGTGGGTCAGGTTCATCGAGCTCAAGGCATGGCGTACCCGCGAGCTCCCGTGCCGTCTTCTCAATCACTACGCTGAATTTCTTGCGCAACGTCCAGGGATCGGTTTTTGAGAGATCCCAAGCTGACTTAATGCCCATACCTTCCAAGTGAAGAGTCATCTTGCGTCCGACACCCCATACGTCCGAGACCGAGCATTTCTTGAGTACCCAGTCGCGCTTGATTTGATTACGAAGGTCGACCACTCCACCGCTTTGCGCCTGCCATTTTTTGGCCGCGTGATTGGCGAGTTTGCTTAACGTTTTCGTACCGGCAATACCGACACCGACCGGGATGCCGGTACTTCGATACACCTGTGCCCGAATTCGCCGACCGAGCGCCTCGAGATCACCTGGCACACCTGCCAAATCCGCGAACGCTTCATCGATGCTGTAGACCTCAACAGCCGGTACTAGCGACTCGATCACGCTCATCACGCGCTCGCTCATGTCGCCATACAGCGCATAGTTCGACGAGAACGCCACGACGCCGTGCTGCTTGAGTTGGTGCTTGATCTGAAAGTACGGCTCGCCCATTTTTACGAACGGCTTGCTATCCGCGCTGCGCGCGATCACGCAGCCGTCATTGTTCGACAGCACCACGATGGGGGTCTTGGCCAAGTCAGGACGGAACACCCGCTCGCAGCTTGCATAGAAGCTGTTGCAGTCGATGAGAGCAAATACGGGCTCAGGCTTTTGGATCATGAGCGCGCACACTGAACGTCACCACACCCCAGATGATCAGTTCATCACCTTCGAGGATGTATCGCGGCGGATAGCCTGCATTCTCAGACATCAGGATGATATTGGGCCCACGCTTGCACAGTCGTTTGCACACCGGTTCGCAATTCACAGCCGCAATGACGATGTGCCCGTGCTCGGCTGTAATGGAGCGATCAACCACAGCCATGTCGCCGTCAAAGATCCCAGCCCCTTCCATACTACTGCCCTCGATGCGCACCAAGTAGATATGCGGCGCTCGGATGTCCAGGAGCTCGTCGATAGAAATGTGCTGCTCAAGGTGATCCGCAGCCGGCGATGGGAATCCCGCAGGGACTTTGAACGAGTAAAACGGGAGCTGGACTCCCCCTTCTGCCAATGGGCCGAGGATGGTGACGCTCATGAAGGATGCCTTAACATAAACTGTATATACATACAGTTAACGTCGAAGCGCGCTTGCGGTCAATCTTGGGTGAGGAAAATTGCGACCGATGGATTTGTCTAGAGCAATATCTGGAGGTTGGCCAGAAGGTGATGAGGGCTGAATCCTGACTGATTTTCGATGTGTCACCGGCAGTAATGCAGTCGCCTCTTCGCGTAAGCGCCTAGCTGTGCTGTGCGCTCAATCAGGAAGGTGGTTTAGCCATAAACGCGCCAGCAACAAACGATTTAGTGTGCGCATGATAGCCTCGGCACAGACATCACTGTTCTGAGAATCCACCTTGAGCACAGCCTGCGCACCTAACGATTTCAACACACTGATCAACGCACCAAAATTTTCGGACGACCCGGTTGGACGGCGTCAAATGAAGCGGTGGCAGCTCATCGCTGAAGACATCTACAAAAGCACATCTAATGAGGCGTTGCTCGAAGCAAGAGGTAAGGCCGAGGGCTACATCTATGGCCTTGTGGACGCAGGGCATTTGTCGACGAGAGACACCGACCGCGACTATCTCATTTTGAGTATCGTCCAAAGGCGGCGTGAGTTTTTGCAGAAACTGCTGAACGAATACGGTTACTGAGCCAAAGCGAGCTGTGAATTCGTCCAACGGCAAACTGGGCATCACAAGATAGAGGCAGTTGAAGCGCTCCGCATGGCTAACTCGGAGCGCAGCAGACTAAAACCGTAAGAGGCTTAGCAAGCGGTTGTTCAGAGGTCTGACGGGACGCGCGGTCTGAGCTTGTCCTGGATGGCGTTCCACTGTTCGATCGAGATCAGCACAGCGCTCCTTCGCTCACCATCGATGAAAATCGGTTTACGAGTCGTGATTACCTTTTCGAGCAACTCATCGAAATTGTTCTTAGCTCGAGTAGCCGCCCAGCGTCCATTGCCATGCTGTCATGTCTCCGCATCCATAGAGATCAAGCATTCAAGCTTGGATCAGATGCGAGGCGTTCACCCGACCGAAGCAATTCAAGAAAACTACGTCGCCCACCCCCGCGTTTGAAGCTACCAATGATGTAATGTCCTTCCCGCGTTTCCAAAAGCCAGAAACGTCCCTCTTTCCACGCCCTCTGAATTTTTTCTGTGCGGATGATCCCGCCATTGAATGTTCGGTACGCATCGTCTTGCTGAAGGTGATCGAAGGACACGCCAAGACACCTATCATCGATGATCACTGCATCGCTGATAAATGCCGTTATGGGTACTGTGTATTTTCGGAGACTCGCTTGTACAAGGCGACTCATTTGGAAGTCACTGAGATACTTACTATGAAATTCGACTTCGATGATTTCTGGCATCCGGCCAAAGCTCCAAAAAAATGACTCAAGTAGTATTTTGCGCCAGTCATTGCTCAATCCGCTTTCATGGAAAAAGCAGCACCTATGCTGGCATTTTTTCTTAGGCCCGATCCCAGCAGGAGGTAGACCGTACTCTTGGTTTCAAACATGCAGCCTTCAGTGAAAGACACACCGAAATTGCTGCGAACCCACATTTGTGGCTGGAAGCGGCCTTTACTGTCTAGGACGACTTCGTGAGCGAAAAGCGTCGCGGGGAGCAGGCCGAGGGCCGTAAGCTTTTCCTTTTCATCGGGCGTCACTGTGAGGTCGATCAAAATCCATTGCTTTACTACACAGAATGCTTTGCCTGGGAAGGCGTTTGCGGCCAATGCGATCAGCTCGTCCTGGGTGCCCTGCCAGCCAGGCACCTCCTTCCCTGCGCCGTAAAGGAGCTGGGAAATCTCTTCTAACGTAACCATGTGAATTTCTCGATCGATTTAGGTTTAGATCGCACAAATGGGGTTCATCCCAGCGCTAGAACGTAGGGAAAAATTCAGATAGCAGAGGTTTATCGCTGTATCTCCACTCATCAAATCTCGAGCAAAAAATCCTGATCGAAACCGGTCTCTTCGGTCGGGTATCCGCGAGGATTCGACACTACTCGGCATCCTCGTTTAACGAAATCCGCAGCGATATGGGTATGCCCGTACACCCAAAGATCGGCCTTCTCCAGAAGCTCAGGCCAATTGTTTGCGTACGCAGCAATGAGGTGCGCTGGAAAATCCCCACTCACGTATTCCAGCGCAGGGGCATGGTGCGTGACGACAACAGTTTTACCGGCGAAGGGCTTTTCCAGTTCCCCAGTAAGCCAGGCGCACGCCGCCTGTGATTTAGCGATCAAGTCATCAGGACGCAAACGTCGGAAATTTTCATCGGTTCTGATCACGGTGAAATCGTTCATCCAGTCCCAAGCGACTCGTTTCGCGGCAACGACATCTCCGGTCGACGAGTAATCCGTCCATGCAGTCGTGACCAAAAACCTAGTTTGGTTGATGATCAATACTTCGTTTTCGAGGACGTGGACGTGAGCAGCAGCCGCCTCTTTCATTTTTCGCAGCGTGTGATCAATGTGGCCGCCGTAGTACTCATGGTTTCCGCAGACGTAGATCACCGGGCACTGGAATGTGTCGTTCGCCCAAACCACGCCGCGCGATTTGATATCAATGTCACCAGCGAGAATGACGACGTCCGCGTGGCTAGGGGTGGGCTCGAATCGAGCGAAGCCGAGGTGCAAATCTGAAAAAATTTGGATCTTCATGGATTAACCATCCAGTGCCATTGTCGTGGCAGGGTTCACTTGTCCCTATCAGAGCGCCACTGTGGTCGGGGTCTGATAGTTGGTGCTATGGAAATGCTTCCCGGCGGCAGTCGTGGCGTCGTAAATCATTCGAATATTGCTGAGCAAGCCTGCGTCGGTCACATCCGGAGAGCTGCTGTAGATTGCTCCGCTATCGACTTTATGAAGAAGTACGCACTCACCGTTTACGTCGTAGCCGACGATCGCACTGATCAACTTTTCCATACGTTCTAAAGAACCCCCATTCATGCAAGGGGGAGTCACAACCTGAACCACCTCAATCTTGTGCTCTGGACTCCGCTGCGAGAGTAGGTGTGTCAGCATCGAAGGGTCTGATGGCATCAATTTTTTGAACCGCACCCTTGCTCCTTCACAAATGCGAAAGCGAACGTGATACCAGAAATCCTCGGGGTCTCGCTCGATCATCCGCCAAGCCGTGCGGCCAGGCCCAGGGAAGCCCGGTAGCCCGACCATACAAGACTCATCTGAAATAAACATGGTGCAGGTTTCCTGGTTTTGCGGTGCGTCGAATCGACCGACGTTGGCAGAGATCTAGCTCAAACATTTTGGCAATACATAGCTATTGTTTGTATGAGGTAGCGGCTCCGGCTGAGAGTCTACGAGTCGTGTCCAGATCCGTTTTCCCCGAATCATTGAGACAGGTCTACGTCTTGCAGCGGGATCGCGCTGCTGAAACAAAAACCCGTTAAGGCCAAGTCCCATCCAAGTAAATATATAGATTTGTATGGGCCTACGCAATCGCGGCATACCGTCCTGCTTTGAGGGGAGTCAGGATGTTGCTTCGCAACGCGTATGCGGCAGTATTACAGTTGCTAAGGGCTCGGCTGGGTCTGACGCAGCACGACATTGCTATGGCAGTAACGCAATCGCACGTAAGCCAGCTTGAAGCGGTCAAAACGTCAGCAACGCTTGAGGTCAGCCAAGAGCTTGCACAAGCGCTCAATCTGCATCCTGTTTCTTTGCTAACGCTCGTTCACGCCGCCAAAGACCAGAAAACCGCCAGAGACGTTCTTCTATTAGCCATGGAGGAATTGAACGCTATCGAGCTGCTCGATGCCTCACTCCCTGCTCAGCCCGAGAAGCTCGCTCATCCGCAATCCGTGGCAGCGGAGAAAAAATGGGAAGCAGTCCAGGCGCTGAGGAAAGAAGGACGTAGCCAAGCAGAGGTGACAGAGATTTTGGGACTACCGAAATCAACAGTCGGGCGGCTTTGGCACAAAAAAAATTCGTAGAGACAAATGTCATGTTTTCTTGGCTGGTTCATCGGGTAGATACCCCAGTTACCGTCCGCTCAACATGCCTCGCTTTTGTCGCAGTCCCAAGCTGCCTAGCCCTTTTTTAAGTGGCACAACCTTCCACGACGCTCTGCCCCATTATTACGTAGCACCTGAAGCGCTCCTGCGCTGCAAAAGCCACCTGATCTCGTTATGCTATGCCTGTGGCGGCTTTGAAATGTTCGCATCCAAGAGCAACCATCTGTTCACTTCGAGACTCTGCGTATCCATTAGCATTGAGGGGGAGGCAGAAGAGCGATCCGACACGTTGCTGCCGAATGAATGTAGGGATAAGTACTATGCTGCCATTGAAGGAACAGGAAAAAACCAAGCTTTGGCTCAGCCAGTTCGATAACACGCCTGCCGACCGACAACTGGCAGAAAAGCTACTCGATTCAATTAACTACTGCCCCCTCAGTGAATTCAAGAACAGCCTGACCAAGTTAGTTAAAGGCGAACTTCCGCTAAAGTCTACTTCAGCCCTCTTCATTGAACGCGAATTACAACCCACTACAGCCAAACTCCCGCCACCTACCTACAAGCAAATCAAGACCTATAATCCCAGATCAAAAAAGAAACACATACGGGCTTATGGTGCGGCGATGCAAGCCGTCCAGTCGCTCACATACACTACACAAGACGTAGGAAGCGAAGGCCTAGTAGCATTCATAGCCAACACGCTATGCCGCTCCAACCCCAAGCGTTTTTTGCTTCAGCCAGCTGCGGATAATGTCAGAAATTCAAAGGTTAGGAATTTCGTTATCCTGACTGATTTCATCGGCAGTGGAGACCGAGCCTCAAAGATGCTCGACGCCATGTGGAACGTGGCCTCCATTAGAAGCTGGCACTCGGGGAAATTTGTTAACTTTTGGGTCATGGCGTACAGCGGTACCGAGCAGGGCATCAAACATGTGTGCGGCCACAGGTTTTCTCCCAAAGTCCACGTCGTGACAGAGTGCCCTACTCTGCACAACAGCTTTGATTCAGACTTGGATGAAATGGTAGAGCTGTGCAAGAAGTATGGAGCACACAGCGCCAACCCATTGGGCTGGAAAAACACCGCAGCCCTCCTGGCCTTCGAGCACGGTGCGCCAAACAACATGCCAGCCATCTTTGTTTCGGAAAAGAACAGAGGCTCCAAAAAATGGGC
Source organism: Pseudomonas farris (assembly GCF_019145235.1). Classification (GTDB taxonomy): domain Bacteria; phylum Pseudomonadota; class Gammaproteobacteria; order Pseudomonadales; family Pseudomonadaceae; genus Aquipseudomonas; species Aquipseudomonas farris. The sequence goes on from NZ_JAHSTV010000019.1 coordinate 13,134, forward strand.
TCCACTTTTTCCAAAGCGTGTTACGGAAGGACTCTGGCAGTCCACTCAGGTCGACATTACCAACCTGATCGATAACGCACTAAATCAGCTGAACATGCCCGAAATCTTAGAATCACCCCGTTTTCAACGGGCCAGCGACCAGAACAAATCCGCGATCATCATCCTGCTCTCTCACTCACAAGGGAAGCGGCGAGTTGCAGAGCTGCGCCGAGTGCTACCAATTTCATTAGACTCGCTCATCAGCGCCAAAAATCGCGCCATCAAACAGGGCTGGATTACGGAGACAGGGGCCTTGACGCTTGCTGGGTATAAAGCCATTCGCTTCCTGCGTCGGCAAGGAAGGAAATTTTTTGTAGCCCCTTATCCCTTCGCTCCGTATTATCCAACGCAGCTGAGGGCTCCGCAGTAGCGGAATCTAGTATCCCGCGCGTTGCGCGGGGCGTTATTGGGAGCAAACTATGCTTACCGTCGAACGATCTCACGCCTACTGGAGGGCGGCAGCCTTCATGGTGTTCGCTATCGAAGTCTGGCGCCAGAAGGCTTCCATCCGCCAGGGCGGAATCTAAAGGTAGATGAATCGCTGGAGCTCTCAGCCCTATTTGAAAGCAGGCCGTAAATCAGGCGTGCCTGAGGACATTCTGAAAAATGCCGTGAAGACGGCAAATCAGATGAAACATGGCTGCCCGCCTCTCCTCACCCTGAACCACCTCTCCCATCTGACAGGCGTTCCCTACCCTTTTTTACATCGAACGATCAGCCGCACTTACAAGACAGAAGCGTACAACGTCTTCAAGCTTAGGAAGCCGAATGCGGGACACAGCCTGGATCGGTTCCGGTGGATATGCGCACCCAGTGAGGACTTACTCCGTATACAGAGGTGGATCAACGTTCACATCCTCTCCAAGGTCGAGCCTCACGAAGCAAGCTACGCCTATGACAACCGCCATGGGGTACTAGAGGCAGCGGCACTTCATTGCAGGGCTGAGTGGCTGATCAAGCTCGATCTCACTAATTTTTTCGAGTCGATCTTGGAGCCACGGGTCTACGAGCTCTTCAGATCATTCGGATACCAACCGCTGGTGGCATTCGAGCTTTCCAGGCTCTGTACCCGCATCCGAGCCAGCGGCAACCCAGATCGCAGATTTGGCAACAAAACACTTCCCGCCGGGCTCCCATACCATGCTGACGCCCGCATTGGCCATCTACCACAAGGTGCTGCCACCTCGCCTAGAATCGCGAATTTGGTCATGCAGTCGCTGGATGAGAATCTGCAGGCTTACGCGACGGAAAATGAACTGGTGTACTCGCGGTACGCTGACGACCTAGTGTTTTCTTCCAGAAACGCGTTTGACCGTTCAGAGGCAATCCAGCACATCCAGTCGATCAACGAGTGCCTCGTCGAGGAAGGGTTCTGGCTGAACAAGGCTAAAACGAGGATCACCCCCCCAGGTGCCCGCAAGGTTGTGCTGGGGCTGTTGGTAGATGGCGAGAAGCCCCGACTGCCGAAAATCTACAAAAAGTATGTCAGCGATCACCTCTACTACTTGGCCCACCCTGAGATTGACGCGATGACTCATGCCAAACATCGTGGATTTCAATCGCTTCAGGGGCTGATCAACCATGTCAGCGGGAAAATAGCCTACGGATTCAGCATCGAGCCAGATTGGGCCAAGAAGCAAGGCGCCCAGCTCAAAGCGGTTTGTAAGACGATAGAAGTTGACCACGTCGTCTTCCCATAGCCTCGCCCACCTGGTCATTGTTCCCAGCGCCGATACCATCTCCTCAGCCATTGCCTACTCGGGAGATGATCGGCTCTGAACCATCCACCGGGGCAATTTAGTCAAAGCCCCAGATAGGCCGCGAACTGCAGATCTAATGCTCGTGGCAGCCTGTCATTGAACATTCGAGCGAACAAGGCCACGGTCATCGCGTCAGAGAGCGGCTGCCCATCGTGTGAGGCACCGATGAAACAATCTGGTCGTTATCGGATCTGTCCGTCGCCAGACTGCAATGGCTGGGTCGCCATCTACCCCCGTTCGGGTGGCGACATGATCTATCGCGACAGAGGCAAACTCTGGGGATACTCGCATTTCAAGGGTGAGGAGCAAGGATCACGCAGGCACAGGGAGAAATTTATCGAGGCCCCGCCGCGCAAGCCAGGCATTTGAGTCATTTGTCGATCTGAACAGTGCTCGTCGGAGCGGGCACGAATCCTCGCTCGAATGTGGTAGCTCCGGCTCTGGCATTGCAACGGCGAAGCCTTATGCCCAAGGCTGACAGCTCACGGGGGGTTCGGTCTGGACTCTAAATCGGAGTCAGCCGCACCGGTAAGTTCAGCCTCAGGCGGGCGCTATCGCCAGGTCGATCTTGCGGGTGATGTTGGTGTCTGGGTGCGGGCCAACATAGAGAAGGAAAATCCAGAGCAATTGCTCGTGAGTGAGCATCTGAAAATAGATCCTGGCTGCCGCTTGCGGCGATGTGCGATCACCACTCTTCAGATGAATATGGTGCACCTCATCCCGGATGACCTTGCTGTTCACGCTGATTTCAAGCTTGGTCTGGATCCCGCCGGTCTTGGCGAAGTGGAGGTTTCGGGTTTTGAAGAACTCATCTAGCCCTACACCGCATCCGTTGCCTGCCACTAATTCGACGAAGGCTTCCATCGCCGTAGTGACAAACCCGTGGCGGTAATCCGGGAGTTCATCGCAAAGCGCTATGGCATCACCAATCAGGACAAGTCGCGGGCTAGATGCAACTGCCTTTGAGACGTGCTGCGAGAGCGGAGGTTCTGGGGCTACCTCGTCTACCAGCGCGCACATGAGAGCGTCAAACAACGCGTCTAGGAACGGCTCGGTTACTTTAGGGCGGGGACTATGGAGGTAAGGCCAGCCATCGACTTCCATTTCGAAGTCGTACACCCGCGCGCCCATGTCAACCATTGCCTCAAGCTCAGTCTCGATATCACCAGGCATAGGGGCATATGGCAGAACGTAGACCTCAGCGTTCTCGAATCCACCTTCCAGGGGTTCGTAGTACTGCCTCAGCAACGTGACAGCCACCTCAGGCTTCGGCATCAGCTGGAGTCTACCGACTCGATCCAGGTCAGTGATGATCGTGCTCGGAGAGATACCACGACCTTCTAGGGCGCTTTCGATCCTTCTTCGCAACTGCTTCGGCACGCCGATTAGGAAGACTTGTCTCATCACTGCTCACATGCGTCAGAACTTGGATTTGCTCAGCACGCTGTTAAGCAGTACGGGAATGGCAGACTTCAGGATTTCTTCGTCACTCATCAACTCCAACAGGCGAATGGCCTGTTGACGAGGGCTGAGGATGCTGCCTGATGGTGTCGCTGGGCGCTCAACAACAGGCGCACTGGTGGCTGCCGGCTGAATGCTCAGGTTGTCAGGATTGATATTGTGTTCGACTGCCCACGCCTGGATCCTTTCGCTGATCTTGAGCGTGCGCATTTGGCGCCACTGCAGTTCTCGGTCACCTAAAGCTTTGGTGAAGGCCGCGTTCACGTCGCTGCTATACGTCGAATTTACCAGCGCCTGCAGGGGCACGAGCTCGCCAGGTGTAACCGCTGCCAGCTCCAGAAATTCACTCATCCACGCTCGATGTGCATCGACCGGAATTTGAATAATTTCTACGAAGTCTGCTGGTTTGCTGTCAACGAGCAGATGATATTCATGGTCAACGCCCTCCACGAAATGGATGACCCGATTGGTAACCAGGTTGTAAAACCGCTTACGGCTGGTGTCTGGGTTCGTAAACGCTTGCCAGACATCACTGCGCAAGGCTGTGGGTCGGTCAACCTTCGCCCGGCTCTCCCTACTGACAAGTTTCTGACGAGTCGGAGCGACATCACGCTTCAGCGTGACTCGCACGTCGCCGGAGCCCTCAGGCCATTCGAGCTTTACATACTCGCCAAGCGGGCCCTTCAGGAAATCAGCGAATTTACGGCAGCCGTACTTCTTCTCATCAAGACCTGGGTGGCCCTGCGATATGAGTGTGGCATTGAGACGTTGTTTGAGACGAGCACTGAGCTCGCCAGAAGAATTCGAAATCAGCTCGATAATGATTCGAGTGATGAGTTGCAATTCGTCCATAAAAATCCCAGGCTGAAAGCGATACCCCGCCACAGAGTGTGGCGGGTATCTTAGTGTCTATCATATGCTCTGGGTTCCAAACTGTTGGCAACGTCGTCTGAAGGGTAGAACTCCATACCAATCAGCGCTTGGGCGTTGCTACAGCCCTTGAGAAGCGATCCCGTCGCTCCATGAATGGAGCTATCGATCTCGTAGTAGCCCTTCCTGAAAATCATGATGATCAGGAAGCCGTACGAGAATGTTACACGCACCACATGTTGTGAGTCAATGTCACAGCTTGTACTACATGTGCGGCCCAAATGCCCTGTGGGAGCCCCACGACCAGGTGGCGACTGGAAGTCCGTCGGCAGGTACTTGAGAAAACTCTAGCATTTGAATGTCCGGCGCAGCGCTTACCCTGCCAGGACATCCACCCAACGGGCCTGCTCCACAGCAATCTGACGCGCCTGGGGAGTGATCGCACCACCTAGTTGTTTTGCTTCAGGGCTCTCCCCGGCCAACCTCTCAGGCTTTAGTCACTTGCTTTTGACGGCGGGCTGGGAAAAGACCTTTGTCATCCCCACCAGAGAGTCGACCAGCAACTCAAGCATTTGGCGCCCTTGTACCACTGGATCGGACTGCTGATCGACACCTACAAGATCAAACGCTTCGGCAAATCCTGAGGACGGTAAATGTGCGTCGGCTTGCCTCAGCTGATTGATTCCCACCAACACCTTAGTCAGCGCCCTCGCTTCATCCAAGGTCGCTCCTCGCTTCATCAAGCCAGCTTCCAAATGCTTTATAGACCCTGAATTCGTTTTTCCAGATTGGGCCCCCATCGCGGTCAACGCATCCCCATCAAGAGATTCAACCGTCAGCCTCGCTAGATCTTTAGCAAGCTCAAGTACCCCAGTCTTCTCCAAGGCCCGGAACCGGTGTACACGTTTAAAAATGTCATCAGTCGCGTGGTGTGGGGAGAAAAGCGGCTTTCCACTGGCTTTCTCAAACGTGGCATTGACCTCGTCATAAGCAGGGCGCAACTGCGCCTCAGGCGCTTTCGTGTCGGCAGGGGAAGCCTTGGCCTGTGACGCTAACAGCTCCTCTGAAACGCCACCGTCGGGAACCACATTTGCACCGGCCCAGACACGCTGCTGCCATGGTGGAAGCTGCCCAATGTCCTTGGCATACACATTGATAAAGCCTAGGGCGTTCAGACCGAAATGGACGCTATCCCCGCTTGAGATCCCAATGGCGCCGGTGTCCCGGGTGTACCACCGCAAGAAGGAGCCCCGGTAGCTGCCTAAAAGAGCTGTAACGCTCGGGCGGAACCACAGCCAACCACCTGTGGATGCGAGCTCATCCCCGCTGACACGCTCGCCAGAGCCATTAATAGCGAAGTCCACCTTGGTCAGCGGCGCTTCGCCCTTTACCCTTTCGCTCACACGCCCGGGCTCAACAACCTCTGCCATCCAAAGCGAACCACTCAGGGAATGGAGCTTTCTCCCCTCGTGCTGGATTGACCAGGATTTGGACACAACAGAGTCGTCGTCGGGTAAACCGATCTTCGGCACGTCGTCGTCAGCATCGACATCTGTACGCGAGACATGGAAGACACCTGTTGAGGAGCCATACGGCTTGCCGCCTTCATGAATTTCAGAATTGATCCCTTCCCACTCCCTTCCATCCTTTTCCTCCTGGACGAATCCCGAAGCCCAGTCGATATGGGACGCATCCGACACAGTCTGAGTGCGACTTCGGAAGCTGGCGAGCAGTAGGTACATGCCCCGGGCCTTCAAGTAATCACGGAGGTGCTCAGTGCGAGCCTCCAGGAGCACAGGCTTACCCTGCTCATCACGCTTGAGCCTCACGACCTCCAAGAAACCCTCGACTGGTCGCAACCAGACGTCGCCTTCGCGCTGAAGGCCCAGCGAGATCACGAAATCCTGATGCAGGTGCCACTCATTCGGCGCCGCACCATCGAAGTTCTGCTCAATAACCAATCCAGTGCCTACTGCATCAGAGTGATGACTGGCCCAGTCACCCGCCCAATAGTAGGTTTTGACGAAGGTAGGCTCCGTTGGAGCCACTGGTTCGAGAGGAGCTGCAGATTTGGCTGGGCGAGTGCTTAGGGACAAGTTCAGGTCTGTGAATGGCACACGGAAGCTTGCGACCGATTTCCCCTGCTCAGTGGGAGTTGGACTCGGACTTTGTGACGTGTCGTGGGCATTCTCTTTCGGCCATACACGATGCGATTCTTCACCGCCGGCAAAGGTGTTTCCACCAATGTCGCCCCAACCCAGTTTGGATATTTCGTCGCGATGCTGGAGGTCGAACATGACCGAGCCAACGCCAAAGTACTCTTCAAGATAGCCTTCATAGCCGTAGTCCCCCTCTGACGTCAGAGTATGGCCAGCACGCAGCGGAATCCAGACCTTGTCAGAAATCGAAGCCTTCCGAATCTTGGTCATTTCAAACCAAGCTTGCGACTTGCAGATAGCCGTCTTTGGAATCACCGACATCGCAGCTCCAACGCCCCCTTTTAAAACAATGACGGCCACCAAGTGGCTTGCATGGTTGGTCTCAGCAAGATGTTCACGCAACGCTTCGCGCATCCCCGCGTGCGGGATCGTCTGGTCAATCGCTTCGGCAGGGAAAAAGGTACCGGGGCTCTCGAAGCCGTTTTTTTCAAAACGCCACAGGACAAAGCTCGGGCCTTGCGCGACAACGGCCTCCGTGCGACTAAGATCGCTCCAGGCACCGCGCCAGTGCTCTGCAATCGCTTGAGCCTGCTCATTCGCATCCGCAGGCGGTACGTTTACAACTGGCTCGCGGCCACTGGCGTCCGTGCCCATCTCGGCGACCCCCAATTCGTAATCCTTGCCCATCTGCCCCTCGTGTCTGGTGCCTGCTAGTCAAAAAGCAATTTAACCACGAGCTGTGAGGCTTGTTGTAAAGGCATTCTTGATTCCAGACGCCGTGACAGTAGCATCAGGTGACGAACATAAAGGGGCATCTGGCGGGACGCGACATCCCATCGCCCCCGCCACCCGCCGCGCGTGCACGGCATCTCAGTATCCCTATAAGCCCAGCGAAACGGTAGCTCCCTCGCTGCCACTTTCGCGGCGCCGCGTGTGCATTAGAACCGGTGATCGCTCACTGCTTTATCGTTAATCATTGTTGACGACGCCACGACTCGGGGCTCGCCACACTCCAGCCAGGGTTTACAGTTCGATCTCATCGGACTCGATTTGCGTTCAAATTGACGGCCATCAATCGCACCGAGCCAGACCGTACGACCGAACACTTTTGAGCTTTGCCCGATATCGTTGTTCAATCTGCCAGAAGCTGCGTTACTGCTAACAAAAAATAAAATTAGTCGATCACCACCCACTAGACGAGTGACCGACTACATCACAGCATCGAATCAGTTTTTTAGCGGAAAGAAGCCATATCGACCATTTCCCCTGCTCTTAGTAAAGTGCTCGTAATTCAATTGAGGAATGATAGCCGTGTCAGGCTCTTTATTCTCAAATACGATAACTTGAGAATCTTTGAAGTTATCTGCAATATCCTGATAGAACGCGTATATCATATCCTCAGCTACTTCTTTATCTTCCTCCCCTGGCTCCGGATCCCCTTCCTTGTACGTAGTCAGTGGCGAATCGAGCACGACAAAACCAGGATGACGCCCAGAAAGCTTCAGAAAATTCATCAGCCCCAGCGCGAACGCAGCTGAAGCGATCGCTCGATACCCTTTGCCGAAATTGCCTCTCGCACTCCCACCAATGTTGATGTCTCGTGTTGCGAAATTGAATGTTACCGGGCTGTAATTCGGGAAGCTCCACCGTTTCAAAATCGCTTCAATCTCTTTTACCAGCGGCTGGGCTGTTTCCTCAAAGCTTTCAGGCGTATAGGTGTTTTGCTCTTCAAGCAGCAAAATGCCGAGCCGTTTTAGCTCTCCCTTCAGCCTGACCTTATCGGCTACACGCCGTTCCAGTGCAGATTTGTCTTGCCTAAGGCACGAGGCGAGCTCCTTCAGGTCGCTTACGGCCTGTACCGAATCTTGGATCTCGGATGAGATCAACCTCTCCAGTGCGGCGATGGACGTCTTGGCGGCCTCAGCGCTGAAGGCGTTTCGTTCGATCGCTGCGGTCAAGGATCCCTGGGCTTCCGCGAGCTCGTAAATGTTCTTCGAAATTCGATTCAACTCGAAGGAAACACCTTTTTTGATATCCTCAACGTCCGTCGTGCATGACTCGGAGTCAAAATGGTTGCCGCAGGTTGGACATAGCACAGCGTCTGAACCATCAAGCAGAACTGCCGCCTGCTCAATGCCCTGCAGGCGCTGGCGGTCTGATTCGTACTTCTGGCCAAGCATGTCGAATCGGTCGAGAAGCGCCTTATCTTCTGCGAGTTTGCCTTCAACAGACTCCAGCTCAGAGAGCTGGTTGGCTTTTTGGGTAAACAGGTCTTCACTCGAATGGAACGCACCTTCCAGCTCATTTTCAGCCACCCCCAGTCGGAGCGCGACCTGGGCGGTAAACGAGTTGAGCTTCTGGAGCTCAAGGGCCTCAGCGGCGTCATCATCCGGATAGAATTGCCTGATGATGTCTTCGACCGCAGCAACTCGATGTCTCAACGCCCCCTTTGACGCCAGCTCCTTCTTAGCCTGTTTAACCCCGGCGTCGTCTTTTCCGGTGAGCAGCAGCTTCAGGATAGAATTTTCTTTAGTGGCTCCATCATTTTGGCCTGTACCCAATGGAGAGTAATCAGCAACAATTCGCGTTTCATCCATCAAAAAAACTTTTTCGAAATCGCGAAGAGAGAAAGAGGCATTGTTTAACGAAGTAGTGCCTTTCAGCAGAAGTTTTCCATTGAGTCCCAACCTGTCCAAAATTTGGTTGGAAATAGAATTCATTTTCGTAGGGTTGTGTTTTACACCCAGAACTTGAACCTCCCCACTCTCATCATAAAAGGTAGGCTTTGAACTTGCAGAAAGCCCCCTCTCAATAGTAAAAGAGGTCTCATCATCATTTATAAATTTAACCCTGACCGTGGTGTAGCCCAAAGACTCATCTATAGTCTTTGGGGGCGTATTTGAACCCAAGGCAAATTTGATGCACTGAACAATGTAGGATTTGCCCGTATTAGAACCACCCTGAACAACATTAGCACCCTTCGTAAAATACACGGAAGCGTCCCTCCGATCAGGGCCACTCACAACCACACTTTCAATATACATCAGACCACCCTGTCAATTTTATAAATACTGCGACGCTCAGCAGCGAGGTAACCAATATTATTCTCGACCCACAAAACACGCTGCTTGAAATCTGCGTGATATTCAGTGGTCAACTTGGTGGCAAATGCCCTACCGGCGTCAGTGCTTGAATAGCGAACACCATGCTCGTCAACCCGAGAAGTCATCAATCCCTTAGCAATAAATAGCTTAATCGCGCCTGGAAATATTTCTCGCCTACGAACCAGCTCGGCAAGTCGATTCAGTAAGACAGGGTGGAGACTTGGCTCCCCTTCAAAGTCACTGCTATAAATCGACGCATAGTCAAAGAAGATTAGCTCATCCAGGTCAAGCTCCCGGGACAAGCCCGCGAGCAACAAAACGATGCGCGCACCAATCTCCACAGGGCTATTGTACAAGTCCTTTGAATTTATCATCTATTTCTTGATCCATTTAAACTTGAGGTCGTTCACCAACTGGTGGCATAGCCCCTTTCGATCAGAGGTCTGCAAGAAATGACGCAGAGGATGGGCGTCATATTGAATCTTCACGCAGTGAGTGCTGACTTCGAGAAACCGTTGATACCCATCATCGAACTTTTTACGTACTACACTGTGAACACCTTCGTGACACTCGACCTTGAGGCTTTCATAGCACCCTGTTGGAAACGCATCTCGGGAAAACATCTCCAGCGACTCAGCGCTGAAGAAGTTAATCCTCGCTCGCTCCAAGTCATCCTTGTAATCAGTGTCCATAACGCTATCAAGTGTATACTCTGCCCCATCGGCATCGGAGAAAGCGTGCAGGAGAGCTTCAATGTAGACTTTCTCGTTATCTCCAACAACATCAGGTACGGATTTCTGAACCTGTGGTCGCTTTAGATGGTAGCTCCCGAAACGCGTTGAGTGATACGGTGTCAGCGCATGCTTAGCAATCAACTCCTGGGAAGACATCTCATCAACAAAAGAAAAGTCGATGGTGTTGAGATAGTCCAACAGAGCACCCTCAAGAAGAATGGACTCTGTCTTCGTGATCTTATCCTTACAGACCTTATCCCAGCGCTTGATGATCTCGACCTTGATGCGAGACTTGTTGACCAGCATATCAATGCAATCAGAACTACACCCTTTCGGCGAAACAAAGCGATAATCACGCGGCAGGGTGTAGTCTTCCCTCCACGTGTAGTAAACCAGCTTACCCAGTTCCGCGACTACGTTTGCAACGCTCAACTTATCTTTGTAGTGCTTGCATTGATAATTGTCCCACCCCGTTGCAAACTTGGCGATAACATCACGCCCTTTGTCTCCCGCACCAGCACAGCGGGTTACGGTCTCGTAGCCGTTGCCCAGGTAAGAAACGAACTCCAGCGTAAAGACCTCCCAAGTGTCTGCTGACATGATCTGCAGACGATCCAGAGGGTGGACTGGCTCACCTTTTTCTATATCCAGTGCCGTGAGCTCAAATTCCGGGGCTGGAGGGAGCTTGATGGTGTTCTCACCAAAAAACATTAGCTATACCTCTCCGACCAGGTGCGCCACTCACAAAATAATAGTTAAAGGAAGTCATAATCCGAGATCGCGCTCCAACTGAAGAGCCTTGATATGATTTGGCATATCACCAATAATTTTATTTGGGTTCTTCCGCAAGGCACCCGTGAGTTTCTTCAGGAAACGCTGATTCAACTCCATGTTCCCTGACAGTTCACCAATGATAATATCGGGGTAAACGTCAGCTTCTTCCAACCCCATTGTCAACGCCGCGCGGGCTGCGCCAATTGGTTTGTCCATCGCATATTCGATTAGATCAGCTGGGTGAAAAGCGTATTCCTGTTCCTGCTCACTCATGCATGAATCCCTTAGTTATTGAAATGTTGTTCTTCTGATTATGTTCGGCTGGGCGACTCATCGGGGGCGTTGGTCAGATGTTCGTCAAATCTCAGGCACCACGAAGGCTCCCGAGTAAATGCTCCGGATATAATCGCTGTCTGTCTGCGTTCCTGTAGCGTAGCTGATCCATGCCGAGCTCCTACCCCTCCTCACTCGCTAGGCGAGGGTTACTGGGCATCCGGGTGTCCTAGGGTAATGGCACAATACTATCGTCATTGCGCTGCATTGTGAAACCCGCTGCCCCATCTCCGTCGCGATCTTTAGGGATCGTGAGGGACTCGTAAGCCAAGCCAAATCTCCCCTGTATCGACACCTCTAAGAGGCTTGAACTGGCGAGATCGACTATGCATCGATATGGCCCGGTTTAGGGAGTCAAAAGCAAACCGGCAAAATCCTGAGGCTTCCGGGGTATGCCATAGATAGTGATGTGTCAGTAACATCAAGCTTAGAGCACTCCCTATCGAAAGCAGAGCTCAAGCTCGTTAATGCAGGAGCAGGAGCAGGAGCAGGAGCAGGTCAAAGCCTAAGGACTTTGACACCAATGAGACGTTTGTCCACAAAACGTTTTTATTGTCGACGATCACCCTGTCATCCGCCTCGCCGTTCGAATGCTGCTGGAACATGAAGGTTACAAAGTCGTCGGCGAAACTGACAATGGGGTCGATGCAATGCAGATGGTTCGCGAATGCATGCCTGACCTGATCATCCTCGACATCAGCATTCCCAAACTGGATGGGCTGGAAGTTCTTTCCCGTTTCAACGCCATGAGCACCCCCCTCAAAACACTGGTATTAACTGCACAGTGCCCGACACTTTTCGGTATTCGCTGCATGCAGTCCGGCGCATCGGGCTATGTATGCAAACAGGAAGACCTCAGTGAACTGATGAGTGCGATCAAAGCGGTCTTATCAGGTTACAACTACTTCCCCAGTCAAGCCTTGAACCCTGTTCGTCGTGACGACGAGCGCTGGGCCGACCTGGAATTATTTAAATCCGTTAATGATCGAGAGCTGATGGTATTACAGCTTTTCGCTCAGGGCCGTACCAATAAAGAAATTGCCAAGGGTATGTTTCTCAGCAACAAGACGGTCAGTACTTATAAAAAACGACTCATGCAAAAACTCAAGGCCAAATCCCTGGTTGAACTCATCGATATGGCAAAACGTAACGCGTTAGTGTGAGAAACAGGATGCCCAGTCGTTTCAAGGATTATCTAATGCTCATGGCCGCGGGTTTATGCCTGAGCACCTCAGTACTCGCGGCACAGACGACCAGTGAGCACTACACCCTGCTCAGTCGCTCGGCGGCCGGGCACATGGAAGTCCAACTGGATACCTCACAACGGCAATGGGTTAAAGACAAACGTGAGTTGATCCTGGGGACATCGGCCCCGGATTATCCTCCTTTCGACCTGACCCTCAGCGGCCATGACTATGAAGGTTTCACCGCCGATTACGCAGGCATCCTTGGCAAGGCCATAGGGTTGCCGGTCAAGGTTCAGCGCTTTGCCTCCCGAGGGGCCGCGATCGAAGCGCTGGAAAAAGGCCAGGTCGACATGCTCGGCACCGCCAATGGGTTCGAGGCAGACAATGCCGACATTGCCCTATCCACGCCTTATGCGGTGGATCAACCCGTACTGGTCACACGAGAAGGAGAAACCAGATCGCTGACCGATGGCCTTGCCGGCATGCGGCTCAGCATGGTGTATCACTATCTGCCTCTGGACGAAGTCAGGGCGCTGTATCCGAACGCAATCATCACCTCTTACCCGTCCTACCAGAATGCAATCAATGCGGTTGCCTTCGACCAGGCCGACGTTTTTCTTGGCGACACCATTTCAACCCACTACATGATCAACAAGGGGTATCTGAACAACATCCGCATGGCCAACTTCGGTAAACACGAAGCCCATGGTTTCAGCTTTGCCGTGCAGAAGGACAACCCGAATCTGCTCGCGATCATCAACGCGGTACTCAAGACCATCCCCACCAGCGAGCGGGAAAACATCGCCAAACGCTGGAGTGCCGGCAGCGACATTCTTCTCACCGATCACAAACTGCAACTCAGCCACCGCGAAGAACGCTGGCTGGCACAACATCCGGTCGTGCGCGTCGTGGTCAATGAAGCGTTTGCGCCGCTGACGTTTTTCGACAGCGACGGCAACTTTCGAGGTGTTACGGCTGATCTGCTCGAGCTGATCAGGTTGCGCACCGGTTTGCGTTTCGAAATCCGGCGCAGCCGAAGCGATGATGAGATGATTGAGCAGATCGCTAACCATCAGGCCGACCTGATCGCAGCCCTACTCCCCAGCGTCCAACGTGAAACGACGTTGAACTTCAGCCGCCCCTATCTGGAAAACTCCTTTGTGCTGCTGACGCGCAAAGCGGCCGACAGCCCGACAAACCTCACGCAATTACAGGACAAACGCCTGGCCATCGCCCAAGGCAATCCGCTGGTGGAATACCTGCGCAGCGAGTTTCCGCGGATCAATCTGGTTGAAACCCCGGACACGTTCAGCGCCGTGGAGTTGCTCGCCGAGGGCCAGGCAGAAGGTGCGGTGAACTCACTGGTAATTGCCAACTACTTCATCTCATCGCGGATCTTCGAACAGACACTCCAGATCAGCACAACCATCGGTACCCGACAGGCAGCATTTTCCCTGGCAACCGGGCGCGACGCCAAGGAACTGAACGCCATCCTCGACAAGGCACTGCTGAGCATCGCACCGGAAGAGCTGGGCATCATCAACAACCGCTGGCGTGGCTATTCAGCAGCCTCGCAAAATACCTGGCGCAACTATCACCGAGTGTTCTATCAGATCGTTATAGGCGCTGGCGTGTTGCTGCTGATATCCATTGCCTGGAACGCCTATATGAGGCGCCAGATAAAACAGCGGCAAGCGGCCGAGCGCGCCTTGAGCGATCAACTGGAATTCATGCGATCGCTGGTCAATGGCACGCCTCATCCCATCTATGTGCGTGATCGCCAGGGATTGCTGCAAAGCTGCAATGACAGTTACCTGGAAACCTTCTGCGCGAAACGCGAAGACATCATCGGTAAAGGCGTCATACAGGGCAGCCTCGGCAACGCCTTCGAAGCACGGGAATATCAGGCGGACTACCAACGCGTCATGGCCGAGGGGACGCCGCTGATTCTCGACCGTCCGTTGCACATCGATGGCCGCACGCTGACGATCTATCACTGGATTCTTCCCTATCGCGACTCAAGCGGTGACGTGCAAGGCATCATTGGCGGCTGGATCGACATCAGCGAACGGCGGCAACTGTTCGATGAACTGCGGGCCGCGAAAGAGCAAGCCGATGCTGCCAACCGAGCTAAAAGCACCTTTCTGGCGACCATGAGCCATGAGATCCGCACGCCCATGAATGCAATCATCGGCATGCTCGAACTGACGCTCAAACGTATCGATCACAGTCATCCGGATCGACCCGCCATCGACGTCGCGTACCACTCGGCGAAAGACCTGCTGGAGCTGATCGGGGACATTCTCGATATTGCGCGCATCGAATCCGGGCGTTTGAGCCTGAGCCCGGAACGCGTCAACCTGGCTGAAACCGTAGCTTCGGTGGTGCGGATTTTCGACGGGTTGGCCCGGCAAAAAAATCTCGGACTGCAACTGGAGTTCAGCCCTGCCAAACCGGCGACCGATGTCCTGTTGGACCCGATGCGCTTCAAGCAGGTGCTGTCCAACCTGGTCAGCAATGCCATCAAGTTTACGCAACAGGGCCAAGTCAGGATCAGCGTCGAGTTGCAGCCGACCGACGAGCCCGACCGGGTCCAGTTGCAGTTGCGCGTTGAAGACAGTGGCGCAGGGATCAGCGAGGAGGATCAACAGCGGTTGTTCGAACCTTTCGTCCAGGCCGATAACTCCGGCCAGTCAGCCAGAGGCGGTGCGGGGCTGGGTCTGGTGATCAGTCGCAATCTGTGCGAAATGATGGGCGGCAGCCTGCAGTTGAACAGTCAGCCGGGAGTCGGTACACAGGTCTGGGTTTCGCTGAACCTGGCAACCCTGCCGACGGAACGGATGCCGGAACCTGTCGGGCCGAAAATTCACTTGAGCACTGCCCCCCTGGACGTGCTGGTGGTCGATGATCATCCGGCCAATCGCTTGCTCATGTGCCAGCAGCTGGAGTTTCTCGGGCATCGGTTCAACGTCGCAGCAGACGGCGAGGCGGGGTTCGAGGCATGGAAGAATCAGCCATTCGATCTGGTGATTGCCGATTGCAACATGCCGATCATGAATGGATATGAGCTGGTCCGTGCCATTCGCCAACATGAACAGCACCTGCAACGCCCTCCCTGTACCGTTTTGGGTTTCACCGCCAACGCACAGCCGGAGGAAAGACAACGTTGCAAACTGGCCGGGATGGACGATTGCCTGTTCAAACCCCTCAGCCTGACGGCCTTGAGCCAATGGGTCGAAGGCATCACACCGACGGTCCGCGAACCGGCCTTCAGTCTGGAGGGGCTGCACCTGTTGACCGGTGGCAACCCGACACTAAACCAGCGATTGTTGACCGAACTGCTAAACAGCAACCGCCTGGACCGCAAAGCGATGCTGGCCTTATCCGAGTCAAAGGACCGACAGTCACTCCTCGACATCGCCCACAAAATCAAGGGCGCGGCCCGAATCGTCCAGGCCTCCCGACTGATCGACAGCTGCGAGGCGCTCGAACAGGCCTGCAATAACAGGTTCCATCCCGATGAAGTGGCCGATTGCAGCAAGTCTATGGAGCGCGCCATGCTCGAACTGGAGCAATCATTGCAACAACAGATGGCAAGCCATGACAAAAGCAAAATGAAGGAGCATTAACTATGCTTGGGGGCTGAGCAGTGTGTTAATCATCATGGAGAAAGCTGCAATGCCCAGCCCACTGCGCCCGGATCAACGCCGGTTTCCTCTGCATATCCATATCAGCGTGATGTTCACCTTCCTGTTGTTACTGACCGGGGTGGTTCTGGGTATTTTCAACTATCGGCAAACCACCCAGATTATTCTTTCCAGCAGCGAAAAACTCTTCAACCGTATCGAGCAGGATGTCCGCCTGGACCTGCACCGCACCTATCAGCCGATTCGTCATCTGCTTAGCCTGCTGGCGGACAATCCGGCGACCCAGGCGCTCGACCTTGAGCAGCGCCTGGCGTTGCTCAAGCCCTTCAGCCAATCACTCAAGGACAACCCCGATCTGGCCTCGCTGTATCTGGGTTATGGCAATGGCGACTTCTTCATGGTTCGTCCTTTGCGCACCGGCGCCCTGAAAACACAGGTCAAGGCACCGGACACGGCGGCGTATCAGGTATGGAGCATCGAGCACCCAAGCAGCGGTCAGATCCGCTCCCAATCATTGTTTTTCGATCAGAACCTGGCCCTCATCAGCCGTCAGGACAACCCCGACGAAACCTACGATCCCCGTTCCCGCGCCTGGTTCTCCGCCGCCCGCGGTAACCGCGATCAGATCACCACCGAGCCCTACCTTTTTTTCTCCACCCACAACGTCGGTACCACACTGGCCCGGAGCAGTGGCGAGCATGCAGTGATGGGGGCCGACCTCACGCTGGCCGAACTGTCGGCAACCCTGGCCGAACATTTGGTGACCCCCAGTACCGAAATTGTGCTGTTCGATGCCGAGGGGAATGCCATCGCCTACCCCGACAGCAGCAAACTGATTGTCGACGAGCAGACGGCCCGGCTGATCAAAGCCGCTGACCTGAGCCCCAATCTCGCAGCTCTGCTGACAAGTTCTCCCGAGGTCAAACGGTTGAACGTCGCGGGTCGTCAATGGATCGTGGCGCGCAGCAGCATCCAGGAGGGTGGCCCGCAGGGACTGCAATTGGCGCTACTGGTGCCGGAGGACGAATTGCTCGTCGATGCCTACCGCATGCGCTGGCAAGGCGCGTTGATTACCCTGGCGACGCTGCTGTTGTGCCTGCCGATGGGTTGGCTGACCTCGAGAATCCTGGTCAAACCCTTGCACGCCCTGGTGCAGGAAGCCGATGCGATTCGTAGTTTCGATTTCAATTTTCCCGCCTCCCGTCGCTCGCCGGTGCTTGAAGTCGACCAACTGAGCGTGTCGATGGCGCGCATGAAAGACACCCTGGCGAGTTTTTTCCAGATCACCGACAGCCTGAGCGCCGAGACCCGTTTCGCCCCGCTGCTGCAACGGGTGTTGTTTGAAACCGTGAAGATCGGCCAGGCCCAGGCCGGTCTGCTCTACCTGCGGGAAAGTGATGACGATCGCGTGGAGCCTCATGCGCTGGTCATCAATGGCAGCTCACAGGCATTGCCGTCATTCGCCATTCAAGGACACACGCCTCAGGATCCGCAGAGCCCTCAATGGATGCAGAAATTGTCGAGCGCCAACAATGTCGTCACCAGCCTGGGTTTCGAAGAGGCAGGGGATTTGCAGAAGGTTTTACTCGCACTGGAGTGCCCACGGGTTCATCTGATCGGTATCCGGCTGCACAATCGTCATAACGAAACCGTCGGGCTGCTGGTCCTGCTGCTGGCCGACAGCGGCACGCAAGACGACCTGGAAAAAATTCGCCCGGACCGCATCGCGTTTCTCCAGGCGGTTTCCGGTGCCGCCGCCGTGAGTATCGAAAGTCAGCGCCTGCAAGCCAAACAGAAACAGCTGCTGGACTCTTTTATTCAACTGCTGGCTGGCGCGATCGATGCCAAGAGTCCCTATACCGGCGGGCATTGCCAGCGGGTACCGGCATTGACGCTGATGCTGGCGCAAGCTGCCGCGGCCAGTCAGGACCCGGCCTTCAGCAGCTATCAGCCCACCGACGATGAATGGGAAGCCCTGCACATCGCTGCCTGGCTGCATGATTGCGGCAAGGTCACCACGCCTGAATACGTGGTCGACAAAGCCACCAAGCTTGAGACCCTGTACGACCGCATCCACGAAATCCGCACCCGTTTCGAAGTGCTCAAGCGTGATGCCTGGATCAACTATTGGCAGGCCATCGCCCTGGGGGGTGACGAGGAGCATCTCGCGCAATTGCGCAATGCGAACCTGGCGGCACTGGATGATGATTTCGCGTTCATCGCCCGCTGCAACCTCGGCAGCGAGGCCATGGCAGATGCCGATCTGCAACGCCTGGCCACCATCGCTCAACGCACCTGGACCCGAACCCTGGATGATCGACTGGGCGTTTCATGGGAAGAGAACCGGCGCCAGGCCCGGACGCCGACGCCGACCCTGCCGGTCAACGAGCCGCTATTGGCGGATAAACCCGAACACCTGCTCGAACGGGCCGACAGCGAACTGATCCCGGACGACAATCCCTGGGGGTTCAAGCTTGACGTGCCGCGCTATAAGTACAACCGGGGCGAGCTCTACAACCTGAGCATCACCCGAGGCACCCTGACCCGCGAAGAGCGTTACATCATCAATCACCACATGGTGCAGACGATTCTGATGCTCAATCACCTGCCCTTCCCCGGCCACCTCAATAACATCGCGGAGATCGCCGGCGGCCACCACGAAAAAATGGACGGCACCGGTTATCCCAAACGGCTGAAGCGCGAAGACATGAGCCTGCCGGCGCGGATGATGGCGATTGCCGATATTTTCGAAGCGTTGACCGCCGCCGATCGCCCTTACAAGAAAGCCAAGTCCTTGAGCGAAGCACTGGGCATCATGGCCACCATGTGCCGTGACGCCCACATTGACGCCGAGTTGTTCGGGCTGTTCATCAATGACGAAGTCTACTTGCAGTACGCCAACCGTTTTCTCGACCCACGACAGATTGATGCGGTCGACCCGTCAAGCCTACTGATCAAGGCCGGTTTGACGGCCTGATCAGCAGTCGGTCAGACGCAGGAAAATCGCCGCCAGTTGTTCGATACCAGCCTGATCGTCAGCGGTAAAACGCGCGAGTTTCGGGCTGTCGAGGTCCAGCACACCGATCAGTCGACCGTCCTTGACCAGCGGCACCACCAACTCGCTGTTCGAGGCACTGTCGCACGCGATGTGCCCGGGGAACGCATGTACATCTTCGACCCGCTGAGTCTGCAAGGTGGCCGCCGCCGCCCCGCACACACCGCGAC
Organism: Pseudomonas farris; assembly: GCF_019145235.1. Lineage (GTDB taxonomy): Bacteria > Pseudomonadota > Gammaproteobacteria > Pseudomonadales > Pseudomonadaceae > Aquipseudomonas > Aquipseudomonas farris. The sequence continues at coordinate 32,427 of NZ_JAHSTV010000019.1, forward strand.
CGAATGGAATCCGTACACAGGCGATCTGCCCCTGAAACGGGCCAAGTACCAGTTCTTCGTTGCGATTAAGGTAGAAACCGGCCCAGTTCAGGTCATCGAGCTGGTTGAACAGAAACGCCGAAAATTGTGCGGCGTTGGCGATAAAATCACGCTCGTCTGCCAGCAATGATTCCAGCTGTGCCCATAGCATGCCGTAGCCCTCCAGGCCCTGGCCGCTCTTTTGTAAATCGATCATGCCTTGTGCTCCAACAGCTTCAGCCCGACCCAATAGCGGGCAAATTGATACGCGCAACGTCCGTTGCGATTGCCCCGGCCCGTGGCCCAGCGCACAGCGAGGATGTCCAGCTCTTCATCACGCTGCCACTCAAGGCCGGCCTTGTCGGCCAATTGACCGATCCAGTGCTCGACGACGTTGAGGAAATGCTCCTGAGTAAACGGATAGAACGACAGCCACAGGCCAAAACGGTCCGACAGCGCGATCTTGTCTTCCACCGCCTCACTGGGATGGAGTTCGCCATCGACCCTTTTCCAGTTCTCGTTATCGCTTTCCTTCTCCGGCACCAGATGGCGACGGTTGGAGGTGGCGTACAGCAGAACGTTGTCTGGCGCCTGCTCGAGCGAACCATCGAGCACGCTCTTGAGCACGCGGTAATCGCCCTCGCCCGACTCGAACGACAGGTCATCGCAGAACAGCACAAAACGTTGAGGCAACTTGGCGATCTGCTCGACCACGCGCGGCAAGTCCGCCAGGTGATCGCGTTCGATCTCGATCAGCCGCAGGCCGCTCTTGGCGTGTTCCGACAGCAAGGCGCGCACCAGCGACGATTTACCGGTGCCACGCGAGCCCCAGAGCAAAGCGTGGTTGGCTGGCATGCCGTCGAGGAACTGTTGGGTGTTGCGGCCCAGTTGCTCCAGTTGCCGGTCAACGCCGATCAAGTCGGACAAACGCGTGTCCAGGCTGACTTGCAGCGGCAACAGAAAACCGCTGCGCCCCTCGCGCTGCCAGCGTGCGGCCAGGCAGTGCGTCCAGTCGATGGCTTGTCGAGGGGCGGGAAGCAGCGGCTCGATACGGGCCAGAACGGCATCGGCGCGTTCAAGAAAAGCATTCAATCGGGAATCCACGTCTTCTCCTCGGGCACGTTCACGGTAATGATGGCGGTACAACGACGAAACACAGCATCTACACCCCCTACAGGTGTTTTGCGAGAACATCGGTATCCATTGATGATCGACTATGCTTGAGCAGCGAAGGGAAACGGAAGTGGTTCAACATCCCATGGATATCAAGTTCAGCCACCGGCTGTCGTACAAACAAGCCAGGATTACGGTGCTGGCCGGTTTCATTCTGGGCACGCTGCTCAGCCTGCTGCAAATAGGCATCGATTATGCCAGCGAAGACGCCTCCATCAACCGCGAAATACTGTCCTTGCTGGAAATCAGCCATAACCCCGCCTCCCGCATCGCCTACAACATCGATGCCGAACTCGCTCAGGAACTGGCCCTGGGCCTGCTGCGCTCCCCGGCGATCATCGGCGCGCAACTGACCGACAACAACAATACCGTGCTGGCCAGCGTCAAGCGTCCGGGTCTGGAAAACAATGACCGGATGATCAGCGACTTCCTGTTCGGTGCCAACCGGCAGTTTGAAGACCGCCTTTACCTCGATCAATTGCCGGACGAGTCCCTCGGGACCTTGCGCCTGGAAGTCGATACCTACACCTTCGGCAGTCGTTTCCTGCGCCGGGCCGAAGTGACCCTGCTCAACGGCTTCGCGCGCAGCCTGATTCTCACGGGCATTCTGCTGGCGCTGTTTTACGTGATGCTGACCAAACCGCTGGTGCGGGTTATCCGCGAACTCAGTGGCCGTGATCCGCGCAGCGCGGAACCGACGTTGCTGGAGTGTCCGACGGGGCATGAAAACGATGAAATCGGGGTCTTGGTCAAGGTCGCCAATCAGCAGTTCGAAAATATCGCCACCGAAATCCAGCAACGGCGCAACGCCGAAAACCGTCTGACCGACTACCTCTCGCAACTGGAAAACATCGTCTCGGCCCGCACCGCGGAACTCAAGGCGATCAATACCCGCCTCAGCCAATCCAACGAGGAGCTGGAAGTCGCCCGCAGCACTGCCCTGGACATGGCCGAAGCGCGCTCGGTGTTTCTGGCCAACATGAGTCATGAAATCCGTACGCCCCTCAACGGTCTGCTGGGGATGATCGCGCTCTCGCTGGACGGCCCGCTCAATGCCGAGCAGCAGCAACAGCTGTCCATCGCCCATGACTCGGGCAAAGTACTGGTGGAACTGCTCAACGATATTCTCGACCTGTCGAAGTTCGATGCCGGCCAGCTCGAACTCGAACACATTCCATTCGACCTTGGCTCGCTGATCGAAGACACCGCCAATCTGCTGTCCCAGAACGCCGCGCCGAGTGTCGAGTTGGCATGCCTGATCGATCCGCAATTTCCCGCACTGGTGCTCGGTGATCCGACCCGGGTCCGGCAGATCGTCAGCAACTTGTTGTCCAACGCCCTCAAATTCACCCGTTTCGGGCGGGTCGATGTGCGTCTTTCTATGTTCGAAGACGGTGTGCGAATCGAAGTCTGCGACACTGGCATCGGCATCGCCCAGGATGCGCAGGTCAAAATCTTCCAGCCGTTCACCCAGGCCGGTGCCGGCATTACCCGGCAATTCGGCGGGACCGGGTTGGGCCTGGCGCTGACTTATAGCCTCTGCGAAGCCATGCAGGGCCGTCTGACGATCAGCTCGGAAGCGGGCTTCGGCAGCCAGTTCTGCGCCGATCTGCCCCTGCCCTGCCATACCCGGGCCATTTCTCCGGCAGCCTTGCGGGGCAACATCGTCGCGATCACCGCCGCCAGCAGCGGTCTGGCGGAACTGTTGAGCAATCTGCTGCCCGGCTGGGGGCTCGACTATCAGCAGCGTTCCATCGATGACCGGTTAATCGGCCTGGAGCCGGATGTACTGATCACCGACTGCCCCGAATGCCTGTTTGGCCTGCGCCCAACCTTCACCGCGCCGATTCTGCTGGTGACCGCTTACGGCAGTTTTCTGCCCGGAGAGCAAGCCAGCGCCTTGGCGCCTTTGCAGCAGCAGGCGCGGCCTTTGGCGCGCAATGCGCTTTATCAGGCATTGCGGCGGATCTTGCAGCCGGAACTCACCACGATCAACGGTGCCCGGATCGAAGCCATCTCACCCCAGCGACGCGGACGCATCCTGTTGGTGGAAGACAACCCGGTCAATCAGTTGGTGGCCAAGGGAATGCTCGGAAAACTCGGTTGCGAGGTGAGCATCGCGGCCCACGGCGGCGAAGCGCTGGATCAGCTTGAGCAGAGTGAATTCGATCTGGTACTGATGGACTGCAACATGCCAGTGATGGACGGCTATGAAGCCAGCCGGCAGATCCGTCGCAGCGGGCGTTGGCCACAGCTGCCCATCGTCGCCCTGACCGCCAACGCCATGTCCGAAGAACGCGAACGCTGCCGTGCGGCGGGCATGAGTGACTACCTGGCCAAACCTTTCCGCCGGGAAGAACTGGCCGCCCTGCTCGACTTGTGGATACCCACTACGACAGTGCTTTGATTTGCCCCAACAGGTGATCAAGACCATCGCGCAGATCATTCAGGCGATCAAGATCGACGCCGCTATCGCACAACAGCCGGGCCTTGAGCGGCCCGACCTGATCGCGCAAAGCCTTGCCGGCGGGCGACAGGCTCAAGTGCACCTCACGCTCATCGCGCGCCGAACGCTGACGCTGCACCAGCTGCAGTTGCTCAAGCCGTTTGAGCAGCGGCGTCAAGGTCCCGGAATCCAGCGCCAGGCGCTCACCCAAGGCCTTGACCGTCGGCTGCTCCGGCGCCGCCTCCTGCCATTCCCACAGCACCAGCATCGCCAGGTATTGCGGGTAAGTCAGGCCCAACTGATCGAGCATCGGCTTGTAGGCACGGATCACCGCCCGAGAAGCGGCGTACAGCTTGAAACAGAGCTGACTGTCGAGCTTTAGCGAATCAACTGACAACGTGTTCATTTGAGCAGGGCTTCGATCTCGCGGCTCAGGTCCTGCGGTTTGGTCGCCGGAGCAAAGCGCTTGACCATCTGGCCGTCCTTGCCGATCAGGAACTTGGTGAAGTTCCACTTGATGCCTTGGGAACCCAGCAAGCCCGGTGCGCGCCTTTTCAGCTGACCGAACAATGGATGGGCGTCGGAACCATTCACTTCGATCTTCTTGAATAGCGGGAAACTCACTCCGTAATTCAACTCGCAGAACTCGGAAATCGCCCCTTCGTTTCCCGGCTCTTGCTTGCCGAACTGATTGCAGGGAAAGCCGAGCACCACCAGGCCTTGATCCTTGTAGGTCTGCCACAACTCTTCGAGGCCTTTGTACTGCGGGGTGAACCCGCATTTGCTGGCGGTGTTGACCACCAGCACCGCTTTGCCGGCGAAATCGGCCAAGGTCTTTTGCTCGCCCTTGATGGTGGTGCAAGGAATGCTCAGCAGGTTGTCGCTCATGGCACGAACTCCGAGTGGAAGGACAAAGACTAAACATAGCGAGCAATTGAATTGTGTGCAATTTAATAAATCAATAGGTACCCGCACGCGCCCCTCATCGTAGGAACTGCCGAAGGCTGCTCCTACGCAAGCAAGGTACATCCGCGACCCTGCGCAACGATGCAGTTTATTGGCGGGGAACGAGGTCCAGGCACACCGAGTTGATGCAATAACGCAGGCCGGTTGGCGGCGGACCGTCCGGGAACACATGCCCCAGGTGAGCATCGCATGTGGCGCAGACCACTTCGGTGCGGATCATGCCGTGGCTGACATCACGGATCTCGACCATCGCGCTGTCGCCGATCGGCGCGTAGAAGCTCGGCCAGCCGCAGCCGGAATCGAATTTGGTCTTTGAGTCGAACAGCGGCGCGTTGCAGCAAATGCAGTGGTAAACACCGTCGACCTTGCTGTCGTTGTACTTACCGGAGAATGGCCGCTCGGTGCCCTTGAGGCGGCAAACGTTATACTGCTCCGGATCGAGCATGGCCCGCCATTCTTCCAGGGTTTTTTCCAACTTTTCCATGATCACACCTCAGCAGCTGAAAAAGCCCGATCTGTACCTTTTCCACGGATCGGGCGGCACGTATGATTGCGCCTCGTCAAACGCCAGTCTGGCAGCCAGACCACGCGCATTCAAACGGATTATGAGTGCCGCCACTCAAGGCGTCAGGCCTGTGTGAATACGCAGGATTCCCAGTACGGTCGTTCATACGCCGCCTGGATCGTTCATTTTCGGGAACACATCGCCATGCAGGTCAGCAAATCGAACAAGCTCGCCAACGTCTGCTACGACATTCGCGGCCCAGTGCTCAAGCACGCCAAACGCCTGGAAGAGGAAGGCCATCGCATCCTCAAGCTGAACATCGGCAACCCGGCACCTTTTGGTTTCGAAGCGCCGGATGAAATCCTTCAGGACGTGATCCGCAACCTGCCGACCGCCCAAGGCTACAGCGACTCCAAGGGCCTGTTCAGCGCCCGCAAGGCCGTGATGCAGTACTACCAGCAAAAGCAGGTAGAAGGCGTCGGCATCGAAGACATCTACCTGGGCAACGGCGTTTCCGAGCTGATCGTGATGTCGATGCAGGCCCTGCTCAACAACGGCGACGAAGTACTGGTGCCGGCTCCCGACTACCCGCTGTGGACTGCCGCAGTAAGCCTGGCGGGTGGCAACCCGGTGCATTACCTGTGCGACGAGCAGGCCAACTGGTGGCCGGACCTGGCCGACATCAAGGCCAAGATCACCCCGAACACCAAGGCGCTGGTGATCATCAACCCGAATAACCCGACCGGCGCGGTGTATTCGAAGGAAGTGCTGCTGGGCATGCTGGAACTGGCCCGCCAGCACAATCTGGTGGTGTTCTCCGACGAGATCTACGACAAAATCCTGTACGACGATGCCGTGCACATCTGCACCGCCTCGCTGGCGCCAGACTTGCTGTGCCTGACCTTCAACGGCCTGTCCAAGTCCTATCGCGTGGCTGGCTTCCGTTCCGGCTGGATCGCCATTTCCGGTCCGAAACACCACGCACAGAGCTACATCGAAGGCATCGACATACTGGCCAACATGCGCCTGTGTGCCAACGTGCCGAGCCAGCACGCTATCCAGACCGCGCTGGGCGGCTATCAGAGCATCAACGATCTGGTGCTGCCGCAAGGGCGTCTGCTGGAACAGCGCAATCGTACCTGGGAACGGCTCAACGACATTCCGGGCGTGAGCTGCGTCAAGCCGATGGGCGCGCTGTATGCATTCCCGCGGATCGACCCGAAAGTCTGCCCGATCCACAACGACGAGAAATTCGTCCTCGACCTGCTGCTCTCGGAGAAGCTGCTGGTGGTACAAGGCACGGCCTTCAACTGGCCATGGCCGGACCACTTCCGCGTGGTCACCCTGCCACGGCTCGACGACCTGGATCAGGCGATTGGCCGGATCGGTAACTTCCTCAAATCCTATCGCCAGTAAGTGGCCTGTCACCGTGCGACGCTGGCTAAAGTCGCACGGTGATTAATTCAGCAACATATCTTTGCACCCCACCCTACATCGCTGTTTCAAGCGCTGACCGATGACACGTTTCATGCCCGCGCCTAACAACGGCGGGGGCCTGCGAGGCTAATTGGCTGACAACCGTTTCCCATGCCGACGTCGGAAATGCCCTTCAAGCCGCTAGACTGTTGCTGTAGGACACAGTTTGAAATAGTCACTCGGTTGAATAGCCCGGTGCATCACCTTATATACCCCGCAGTACGCTACATCTTTAGCACGAGGAGATTTCTACAACCATGATGCGCATTTTGCTGTTTTTGGCCACTAACCTGGCGGTCGTGCTGATTGCCAGCATCACCCTGAGCCTTTTCGGCTTCAACGGGTTCATGGCGGCCAACGGGGTTGATCTCAACCTCAATCAGCTGCTGATTTTCTGTGCGGTCTTTGGTTTCGCCGGTTCCCTGTTCTCGCTGTTCATCTCCAAGTGGATGGCGAAAATGAGCACCAGCACCCAGATCATCAGCCAGCCGCGCACCCGGCACGAGCAATGGCTGCTGCAAACTGTCGAGCAATTGTCCCGCGAAGCCGGGATCAAGATGCCCGAAGTCGGGATTTTCCCGGCCTATGAAGCCAACGCCTTCGCCACCGGCTGGAACAAGAACGACGCACTGGTCGCGGTCAGCCAGGGCTTGCTCGAGCGTTTCTCGCCGGATGAAGTGAAAGCCGTTCTGGCCCACGAAATCGGCCACGTGGCCAATGGCGACATGGTCACCCTGGCGCTGATCCAGGGCGTGGTGAACACCTTCGTGATGTTCTTCGCCCGGATCATCGGTAACTTTGTCGACAAGGTGATCTTCAAGAACGAAGAAGGCCAAGGTATCGCCTACTACGTAGCGACCATCTTCGCCGAACTGGTTCTGGGTATTCTGGCCAGCGCCATCGTCATGTGGTTCTCGCGCAAACGCGAATTCCGTGCCGATGATGCCGGTGCACGCCTGGCGGGTACCAGCGCAATGATCGGTGCCCTGCAGCGTCTGCGTGCAGAACAAGGGCTGCCGGTGCACATGCCGGACACCCTGAATGCCTTCGGCATCAACGGCGGTCTCAAACAAGGGTTCGCCCGCATGTTCATGAGCCACCCGCCGCTGGAAGAGCGTATTGACGCATTGCGTCGTCGGGGCTGACAAGCTCTGCACTAAAAGAAAAGGCCCGCAGTGAATGCGGGCCTTTTTTTCGTCTGCTTGATTAGTGCGGTGCTCTTCGGGGCCTCTTCGCGGGCAAGCCTCGCACCTACAGTGGACCGCGTCCATTCAGATCACGCGGGCAACTGTGGGAGCGGGCTTGCTCGCGAAGAGGCCTGCAAACTCAACACACCTTAATGGCTGGAAACCCGATAAACCCGCTCTTCAAGCCGCGTGACACCGGCCTCAAGAAACTTCCAGCTCTCACCCAGAACGTCCTGGTCTTCCAGAATCTTCAGCGCCCACACATCGCCGAACAACCGTTGCACTTCGTCATCAAGCACAGCAAACGGCGGCCCGTCCATTTGCGCCTGGTCGTAATCCAGCGTAATCAAAAGCCCTAAAGCATCCTTCGGCAGAATCCGAATCAGATGAGCCGCGTATTGCTCACGCATCGCCGGCGGCAGGGCAATCAACGCCGCGCGGTCGTACAGCCCGCTGCAGTCAGCGACATCGCCTGCCGTCAGCTCAAAGAAATCACCGCACCACAACTCGATCGACCCTGCCCGATAGACCTTGAACGGCCCCTGCTCACTGACGTCCGGGTCAAATTGATGCTCACCGAAGAAGTCCTCCACGGCCTTTTCCGACAGCTCAATCCCCAAGACCTCATGACCTTGGTGCGCCAGCCACAACAGATCCAGACTTTTCCCACACAGCGGCACCAGCACGCGAGCGCCCTCTTCCAGGCCCAACGCTGGCCAGAACCGTTGCAGATAAGGATTCACTTCCGGCAGATGAAAGCCGATCTGATTCGACGCCCATCGTTTGTGCCAAAACTCCGGCTGCATAATTAACCCCGAAAAATTCGATCAAAAGACCCTAAAACTTATATTAGATTTAGATCAATGATCTGACTGAAGATGGTGCCATCTTACTCTCAGGAGCTCATTCATGTTCCCCAGCCTGTATATCTCTCATGGCTCCCCGATGCTAGCCCTGGAACCTGGCGCCAGCGGGCCGGCTCTCGCGCGCCTGGCCGCAGCATTACCGAAACCCAAGGCCATCGTGATGGTTTCCGCGCACTGGGAAAGCAGCGAACTGCTGGTCAGCGGCAACCCTCAGCCTGAAACCTGGCACGACTTCGGCGGCTTTCCGCAGGCCTTGTTCGAGGTGCAATACCCGGCCCCAGGCAATCCGCAACTGACGGCGGAGGTGGTCGAGCTGCTGAAGGCCGATGGCCTGCCGGCGCGCATTGACAGCCAGCGACCGTTCGACCACGGTGTTTGGGTGCCCTTGTCGTTGATGTATCCGCAAGCTGATATCCCGGTGGTGCAGGTTTCGCTGCCCACCCGTGGCGGCCCTGCCCTGCAAACCCGCGTCGGCCATGCCTTGGCCAGCCTGCGCGAGCATGGTGTGCTGTTGATTGGATCCGGCAGCATCACCCACAACCTGCGCGAACTGGACTGGCACGCCGGCCCGGAAAGCGTCGAACCCTGGGCCAAGGTGTTCCGCGACTGGGTGATCGAGAAACTCGAAGCGAACGACGAAGCCGCATTGCACGACTATCGCCAGCAAGCTCCAAATGCTGCGCGTAACCATCCGAGTGACGAGCATCTGCTGCCGCTGTACTTTGCCCGCGCGGCCGGGGGTGAGTTCAGCATTGCGCACCAGGGGTTCACCATGGGGGCGCTGGGGATGGACATTTATCGCTTTGGCTGACAGGTAGACCGAATTGCCCCCTTCGCGAGCAAGCCCGCTCCCACACTGGATCTGCGTCGTACATGAATTCTGAATTCACTGAAGATCAAGTGTGGGAGCGGGCTTGCTCGCGAAGGAGGCGACTCCGCTCAAAAGCCGGGCAGAAACAGCAGACAAAAAAAATCCCCGAACCAGTCGGGGATTTTTTATGTGCGATCAATCAGCCCGAGAGCGGATCAATCTTCGCGATAGCGACGCAGCTTCAACTGCTTACCGGCAACGCGAGTGTCCTTCAGTTTGGTCAGCAGCTTCTCCAGACCATCTTCCGGCAGCTCGACGAGGCTGAAGCTGTCACGCACCTGGATGCGGCCGATGGCTTCACGCGCCAAACCGCCTTCATTCAGGATGGCGCCCAGCAGGTTCTTGGCAGCGATACCATCACGCGCACCCAGCGCGGTACGGCAACGAGCACGACCTTCAGCCAATGGAACCGGAGCACGACGCTCACGATCACCACGGTCCGGACGATCACCGGAACGCTCTGGACGATCACCACGCGGTGCGCTGTTCGGCACCAGTGGACGTTCTTTCTCGATTGCGGCCAGGGTCAGCGCCTGAGCGTTGGTTGCCTTGCGCAGCAGAGCAGCGGCCAGTGCCCGCGGGGTGCAACCGATGTCGGCGGTCAGGCGATCCAGCAGATCACCGTGAGTCGATTCGGCATCAGCGACCAGCGGCGACAGGCTGTTGGTCAGTTTCTTGATGCGGGCATCGAGAACGGCCTGGGCATCCGGCAGACGAACTTCGGCAACCTTCTGACCGGTTACACGCTCGATCACTTGCAGCATGCGGCGCTCGCGAGGAGTCACCAGCAGCAGTGCACGACCTTCGCGACCGGCACGGCCAGTACGGCCGATACGGTGAACGTAGGACTCAGGATCATACGGCATGTCAACGTTGAACACGTGAGTGATGCGCGGAACGTCCAGACCACGAGCGGCAACGTCGGTCGCCACAACGATGTCCAGACGGCCATCCTTGAGGGATTCGATCACGCGCTCACGCTGGTTCTGAGCAATGTCACCGTTCAGCGCAGCGGCTTTGTAGCCTTTGGCTTCCAGGGCACTGGCCAGGTCCAGGGTCGCTTGCTTGGTGCGCACGAACATGATCAGGGCGTCGAAATCTTCCACTTCCAGCAGGCTCAATACAGCCGAGGTCTTCTGGTCAGCGTGAACCAACAGGTGAGCCTGTTCGATCGCGGTAACGGTCTGAGTCTTGGTCTGGATCTTCACGTGTTGCGGATCGCGCAGATGGCGTTCGGCAATGGCACGGATCGACTGCGGCAGGGTGGCCGAGAACAATACGGTCTGACGGGTAGCAGGCAGGGCCTTGAAGATAACTTCGAGGTCGTCCATGAAACCCAGTTTGAGCATTTCATCGGCTTCGTCGAGAACCAGGTGGTTCACGGTAGCCAGAACTTTTTCGTCACGACGCAGGTGGTCGCACAGACGGCCCGGTGTGGCGACAACGATCTGTGCGCCATTACGGATTGCTTTCAGTTGTGGGCCCATAGGCGCGCCGCCGTAAACGGCCACAACGGTAACGCCCGGCATTTGCTTGGCGTAGGTTTCGAAAGCGGTTGCTACTTGCAGCGCCAACTCACGGGTTGGCGCCAGGATCAGGGCTTGCGGCTCGCGCTTGGCAGGATCGATGCGGTGCAGGATCGGCAGGGCGAACGCGGCGGTTTTACCCGTACCGGTTTGCGCCTGACCAATCATGTCGTGACCGGCCATGATGATCGGGATCGATTGCTGCTGAATAGCCGAAGGTTCTTCGTAGCCGGTCGCAATGACAGCTGCAAGAATATTCGGATTAAGATTAAAAGCGGCGAAGCCGCCGGTTTCCTGGGTCATGGGTCTGCCTCTAAGTGCATCCGCAAAGACCCATGCTCCAAAGCTGCGCATGCCGTGTAAGACTCAAGAGTCGCCCTGGCTGCTTTGTCGGCGGGGATTTGCGAAAACGAATGAATGAAAAAGATTCGTCAAGGAAGAGTCCGCTGTGCGGACGTGCAGCCGAAGCTGGCTTCGGGGAATTGCGCTACCTAAACGCGGCCCGGTTAAAGGCCGGCGCGCACTATACCGGAATTCGCCCGAAAAGGGAGCTTTTTTTATCGGAAAAAACCGGCGCATACCGTTGTGTCACGGGCTTTGCGGATAATTGTGCGACGGTCTATTTTGCAAAGGCCCGGCCCTGCTGACGATGGCGCTAAAACGGTTCACTCTTGTGACGCAGACCTGCGGTCTGACACCCCCTTCCCCACCCGAGGAAATGTCCTATGAATCAGCCCAGCCCCAGTCATGTAACCCGTGAACGGCGCGGTCATGTCCTGATGATCGGCCTGGATCGGGTGGCCAAACGCAATGCCTTCGACCTCGACCTGCTCAACGAACTCAGCCTGGCCTATGGCGAGTTCGAGGCCGACAGTGAAGCGCGGGTCGCGGTGGTGTTCGGCCATGGCGAGCATTTCACTGCAGGGCTCGATCTGGTCAGCGCCGGCGCGGCCCTGGCCGAAGGCTGGCAGGCACCGCCCGGTGGCTGCGACCCGTGGGGCGTGCTCGCAGGCCCTCGGGTCAACAAACCGGTGATTGTCGCGGCTCAAGGCTACTGCCTGACCGTTGGCATCGAGTTGATGCTGGCTGCCGACATCAACCTGTGCGCCAGCAATACCCGTTTTGCCCAGAAGGAAGTGCAGCGCGGGATCTTCCCGTTCGGCGGCGCCACCTTGCGCCTGCATCAGGTCGCCGGCTGGGGCAATGCCATGCGCTGGTTGCTTACTGGCGATGAGTTCGACGCTCATGAAGCCTTGCATCTGGGGTTGGTGCAGGAGGTCATGGCCAGCGAGGACTTGTTGCCTCGGGCCATTGAATTGGCGGAGCGGATTGCCCGGCAGGCGCCGCTGGGGGTTCAGGCGACATTGATGTCGGCCCGGCAGGCGCGCTATGAGGGTGAAATGGCGGCAGCTCAGGCCTTGCCGGCGCTGGTGAAGACATTGCTGAACAGCGAGGATGCCAAGGAGGGTGTTCGGTCGATGATCGAGAAGCGGCCGGCCATCTTTAAAGGGGTTTGAGGGATGTATCGGCTGTGAGGCCCTCTTCGCGAGCAAGCCCGCTCCCACATTAGAACGCGATCCAATGTGGGAGCGGGCTTGCTCGCGAAGGGGCCAGAACAGACAACGACTTATGTCGCCGGCCGAATCGCCTTGATCAACGACTGCAACGAGTACCCCAACTGCGGCGCCAAGCCTTCAGCCCGCGCGATCAGCCCATCCAAATCCAGTTCCTGATCCAGCTCAGATGGCACGATCAGAATCACGTTGCCCTCCTTCACTGGCAATTCCCAGTAATGCCGGTGATAGAGACCGCGCAACAACGCCGCCCCCAACGGTCGACCATCGTCGGTGGCCCACTGGTTGATCACCAGCCAGCCACCCGGATTCAACCGTTTCTGACAGTTTTCCAGAAAACCCCAGGCCAGATGCCCGACACCCGGCCCGACATCGGTATAGAGGTCGACGAAAATCAGATCGGCCGGTTCAGCCGTTTCGAGTAGCTCCAAGGCATCGCCGACGCGAATGTACAGCCGCGGATCGTCATCCAGCCCGAGGTATTCGATGGCCAGGCGCGGTACATCCGGGCGCAGCTCGATGGCTTCGACATCTTCCAGCGGCAGGAACTTGAGGCAAGCCTGGGTCAGAGTGCCGGCGCCGAGCCCGAGGAACAGCGCGCTTTCCGGCTGTTCGTGGCACAGCGCGCCAATCAGCATCGCCCGGGTGTAATCGTACTCGAGCCAGCTCGGGTCGGCGGTGAACACGCAGCTCTGTTCGATGGCATCACCGAACTCCAGAAAACGGTAATCAGCCACTTCCAGCACGCGAATCACGCCGAACTCATCCTGTACCTCGGCGAGCAGATGCTCGACGCGCTCCTCAGTCATTTCGTCTCCTGATCGTCACCGTGACCCGGCAACGCAATAAGACCGCGTGGGTGGCGCGGCAAAGGCGCGATTGTCCGCGAAGCGACGGGAACAGGTCACGCACTAATTGCTGATACCATAACCGTCCGAGCGTAAAACACTAGAGACTGCAATGAGCCAACCCTGGAGCCCTGACAGCTGGCGCGCCCTGCCGATCCAGCAACAACCTCAATACCCCGACGCGGCGCATTTGCTGCACGTCGAGCAAACCTTGGCGAGCTATCCGCCGCTGGTGTTTGCCGGTGAAGCCCGGGAGTTACGTCGTCAGTTTGCCGAAGTCACCCAGGGTCGGGCGTTTCTGTTGCAGGGCGGCGACTGCGCCGAAAGCTTCGCCGAATTCTCCGCCGCGAAAATTCGTGACACCTTTAAAGTGTTGCTGCAAATGGCGATCGTCATGACCTTCGCCGCCGGTTGCCCGGTGGTCAAAGTCGGACGCATGGCCGGCCAGTTCGCCAAACCCCGTTCGGCCAACGATGAAACCATCAACGGCGTGACGTTGCCAGCCTACCGTGGTGATATCGTCAACGGCATCGGTTTCGACGAAAAAAGCCGCGTGCCGGACCCGGAACGTCTGCTGCAGTCGTATCACCAGTCCACGGCAACCCTGAACCTGTTGCGCGCCTTCGCCCAGGGCGGCTTCGCCGACCTGCATCAGGTGCACAAGTGGAACCTGGACTTCATCGCCAACTCGGCGCTGGCCGAAAAATACAGCCACTTGGCCGACCGCATTGATGAAACCCTGGCCTTCATGCGCGCTTGCGGCATGGACAGCTCGCCGCAACTGCGCGAAACCAGTTTCTTCACCGCCCACGAAGCGTTGCTGCTGAACTACGAAGAAGCCTTCGTGCGTCGCGACAGCCTGACCAACGATTATTACGACTGCTCGGCCCACATGCTGTGGATCGGCGACCGAACCCGTCAGCTCGACGGTGCTCATGTCGAATTCCTGCGCGGGGTGCATAACCCGATCGGCGTGAAGGTCGGCCCGAGCATGAACCCCGAAGACCTGATTCGCCTGATCGATGTGCTCAACCCGGACAACGACCCGGGTCGCCTGAACCTGATTGCGCGGATGGGCGCGAACAAGGTCGGCGATCACCTGCCACAGCTGATCCGCGCGGTACAACGCGAGGGCAAGCAGGTACTTTGGAGCTCCGACCCGATGCACGGCAACACCATCAAGGCCAGCAGCGGCTACAAGACCCGCGACTTCGCACAGATTCTTGGCGAAGTGAAGCAGTTCTTCCAGGTTCACGAGGCAGAAGGCAGTTATGCCGGCGGCATCCACATCGAAATGACCGGGCAAAATGTCACCGAATGCATCGGCGGCGCGCGGCCGATTACCGAGGATGGCTTGTCGGACCGTTACCACACCCATTGCGACCCACGGATGAATGCCGATCAGTCGCTGGAATTGGCGTTTTTGATTGCCGAAACCTTGAAGCAGGTTCGGCGGTGAGTCAGTAATTCTTTGATTGCCTGATACACCGCTTTCGCGAGCAAGCCCGCTCCCACAGTTGACCGCAGTCCAAATGTGGGAGCGGGCTTGCTCGCGAAGACGTCAGCTCAATCACCCTCAATCTGTGCCAATGCCACCCGCAACCGCGCCGCACTCGCCCGCGGGCAATTCAATTGAATCTGCGCCAGCCCCAACCAGTCCGCCATCTGCCGTAAATTAACCGCCAATTCCGACATCCCCACCTCATCCAGCCCCGGCTCTTCCTCATGCACGGCATGCACCGCCAACCGACCCAACGCTCGCTCGGCACGCAAATCGACCCGCGCGGCAATCCGCTCATTGTGCAAAAACGGCAGTACGTAATAGCCGTAGATGCGCTTGTGCTGCGGCGTATAAATCTCCAACCGATAACGGAAATCGAACAATCGCTCGGTACGGCTGCGCTCCCAGATCAGCGAATCGAAGGGTGAAAGCAGTGCACTGGCCTCGACCTTGCGCGGTACTTTCGGCTCTGCCAGGCAATAGGCCGGTTGCCGCCAGCCTTCAACCTCACACACCAGCAGATCACCCGCCTCGACCAGCTCCGCCAAACGCGGCCGGCTATCGGCAGGGCTCAGGCGAAAATAATCCCGCAGGTCCTTTTCCGTACCGACACCCAAAGCCGTGGCGGCGTGCAGTAATAGGCCGCGCTGAGCCTCGGCCTCGCTAAGCAAAGGCTGTTGAAGTATCACCGAAGGAATTACCCGCTCCGGCAAATCATAAAGCCGTTCGAACCCGCGCCGACCGGCCACGGTCACTTCACCGGCAGCGAACAACCATTCCAGCGCATGCTTTTCCGCGCTCCAGTCCCACCACGGCCCTGCTCGCTCCTGCCGGGTCGACAAGCTGCCCGCACCCAGCGCACCGAGTTCCTGAACCGACGCCAAAACGCGGCGAATCGTGTCTTGCTGCTCACGACCGAAACGCGCCAGTTGTTGATAGATGTCTTCGCCGCGGGTCGCACGCTGCATGCGCCAGCGCATCAAGGGGTACATCGACAAGGGCAACAACGACGCTTCGTGGCCCCAGTACTCGAACAACGTGCGTCGCCGGCCCTGACTCCAGGCAGCCTGATCGAGCAAGTCGGATGAGTAATTGCCAAGACGGGAAAACAAGGGAAGGTAGTGCGAACGCACCAACGCATTGACTGAATCGATCTGCAGAATGCCCAGGCGTTCGATCAGCCGATTGAGCTGAACCGGTTTGATCGCTGCTGGCGGCTGGCGCCCGTTGAACCCTTGGGCAGCCAGCGCCAGACGCCGAGCCTGTTTGAGGGAAAAAGACAGTGTGGCGGGCATGAGCATCTCCTTGTCTGCTCGCAACCTACCTCACCCGCAAGTGGTTTGTGTAGCGATGGCATCATCATTTATGCATCGGATCATCCCAGAACGGTCTTACCGTCTCATGCTCCACATCCGCACGGCTCACGCCGATATCCTTCAGTGCTTCGTCGCTCAAGCTCGCCAGCATTTCACGTTCACGGTGAAGTTCGTACCAGCGACTAAACTTGTGCAGCAGATCGGATACCGCGTGGATTGAGAATTTTTGTTCCGTTACATGCTCGTTGTGACCTTTCATCGTATTGCCCTCCTTTAGGGATGGCTCAAGTCTCGCGCCAGCGATAAGATCAATCCAACGAATGTTTCTGATGGCATACATCTCGGAGATTGATGAATGTCCGCCTACCCCAGTATCGACACCGATGTACTGCGCACCTTCGTCGCGATTGCCGATCTGGGCGGTTTTACCCGTGCCGGTGAAATGGTCAACCGCACCCAGTCGGCGGTGAGCATGCAGATGAAACGCCTGGAAGAGGACGTGTTGCAGCGCCAGTTGTTCGAACGCGACGGGCGCCAGGTCAAGCTGACCGCCGAAGGCCAGGTATTGCTGGGCTATGCGCGGCGCATCCTCAAACTCCACAGCGAAGTCTTCAATACCCTGCGCGAGCCGCATATGGTCGGCACGGTGCGCATCGGCACGCCCGATGATTACGTCATGCGCTTTCTGCCGGGCATCCTGTCGCGCTTCGCGCAGTTCTACCCGCTGATCCAGATCGAGGTTCACTGCGAATCGACCCGGCAACTGTTGCAGCGCCAGGACCTGGACCTGTCCATCGTCACCCGCGAGCCGGGTAACGAGATTGGCCAGCTGCTGCGCAAGGAGCGTTTTGTCTGGGCCGAAGCCCAATGCTTCAACGCCCATGAACAAACGCCGCTGCCATTGGCGATGTTCAACAGTGATTGTTTCTGCCGCCTCTGGGCGTGCAATGCCCTGGACGCCATGGGCCGCGACTACCGGATTGCCTACAACAGCTCCAGCCTGTCGGCGTTGATGGCCGTGGTCAGCGCGGGCCTGGCGATCACCGCGCAGCTGGAAAGCCTGATCACCCCGGACATGCGCATCCTCGGCGCCAACGAAGACCTGCCGCTGTTGCCGGAAGCCAGCATCATGTTGATCCGCAACCTGAACAACCCTTCACCGATCACCGAATGCCTGGCCGAGCACATCGTCGAAGGCTTCAAACTTTAAACGCGAGCATCACCGCACAGACCACCAGAAAACCACAGAACAGCCCGCGCAGGAGCCGCTCCGGCAATGCGTGGGCAATTCTCACGCCCCAACTGATGCTCATCAATCCACCAATCGCCAACGGCACACCGATCGCCCAATGCACCTGATGGTGCACCGCATAAGTCGCCAGGGTGACGCCCGTACTCGGCAACGCCAGCGCCAGCGCCAATCCCTGGGCAACCACTTGAGTGGTACCAAACAGGCTGGTCAACACCGGCGTTGCCACCACCGCCCCGCCCACTCCAAACAGTCCGCCCATTGCCCCGGAAGCTGCGCCGAGCACGCCCAGCCACGGCCAGGAATAGCGCATCTGCGAAGAGGCCGGTGCGTTGGTGGTGAACATTCGCATCAGGTTGTAGGCCGACAGCGCGATCAGAAAAGCGACGAAGCTCAGCCGCATGGTTTGCGCATCGATACCCACCGCCCAGATCGAACCGATCCAGGCAAAGCAGAACCCCATCGAGGCCAGTGGCAGCGCATGCCGCAATTCGATGCGATTGCGCTGGTGATAGCGCCACAACGCCAGCATCACGTTCGGCACCACCATCACCAGCGCCGTGCCTTGGGCGATCTGCTGATAAAGACCGAACCACACGCCCAGCAGCGGGATCGCGACCAATCCGCCCCCAATGCCGAACAGGCCGCCGAGGGTTCCCAGGGCTGCTCCAAAAACCAGATACAACATGAACTCAATCACAGGCGATTTTCCTTTTGTGAGGCTGTCCATCCTACTCAGTCGGCTCTGGCGGGGAAACGCACAGCAACGCACAATGGCTGTGCCAATTTCGCATAAGCGCCGACAAACCATGAACCCCAATCAATTGACCGAACAACTTGGTCTGTTTCTCGATGTGCTGGAAAGCGGCAGCTTTTCCGCCGCGTCCCGCCGCCATCCATTGACGCCTTCGGCCGTGGCGCGACGCATCGACAGCCTCGAAAGCGCCGTCGGCAGCCAGTTGTTCATTCGCAGCACCCATGCCGTGCGCGCGACCCCGGCCGGTCTGGCTTTTGCCGAGCGTGCGCGGCGGATCGTCGCTGAACTGCGCCTGGCCCGGGCGGAAGCGGTGTCTCTTAGCAGTGCGCCGGAAGGCTTGATTCGAGTGGATGCGCCGGCAGCCTTCGGACGCCGACACCTGGCGCCGGTGATTGCCGATTTCCTGACGCTTTACCCCGGCCTCGATGTGCAATTGCACCTGATCGACAGCTTCGTCGACATGCAGGGCTCGAACCTGGGCAAGGTCGATCTGGTACTGCGAGCCGGGCAAATGGCCGACACCCGGCTGGTGGCCACGCCGCTGGCGAGCATGGTGCGCATCGCCTGCGCCAGCCCCGATTACCTGCAACGCCGTGGGGTGCCGACCGACCCTGCGCAGCTGGTCGACCATGATGGCCTCGACTGGGAAGGCTTGGCTCCGCCCTTCGCCTGGCGCTTCGAGCGAGATGGGCAGATGCATTTGCACCGGCCAGCGCGAATCCGCATGAGCGCCAACAATGCCGAGGCGCTGGTCTGCGGCGCACTGGCCGGATTGGGCATCGCGCATTTGCCGACCTGGCTGGCCAGCGAATATTTATTACGCGGCGAACTGCTGCCGCTGTTTTGCGAAAATGGTCTGCCAAAACCGGAAAGCACCGGTATTTATGCGTTGCGCCTGGAACAGCAACCCAGTTCGCGAAGTCGCTTGTTGCTGGAATACCTGAAGACTCGTTTCAGCCCCATCCCGCCGTGGGATCTGGCGCTGCAAACCAACCTGGACCGCCACTAGTCCAGAATTATCTGGCGCATTAAAGATTCGCCCGCTAGATTCATGACGATCACTGATCAAGGCTTTGAAATGAACACCGAGCGCAACACCCCGGATAACTGCGACGACTTGCTGCTGGACAATCAGGTCTGCTTCGCCCTGCATTCCACCTCGCTGCTGATGACCAAGGTCTACAAGCCGCTGCTGCAAGCGCTGGGCCTGACCTATCCGCAGTACCTGGCGATGATGGTGTTGTGGGAAAAAGATGGGCTGACGGTCGGCGAAATCAGCACCCGACTGCTGACCGATCCCGGTTCCCTCACCCCGCTGCTCAAGCGTCTGGAAGCCGAAGGCCTGCTGAGCCGCACCCGCAGCCGTGAAGACGAACGGGTGGTGATTGTTGAACTGACCGAGCAAGGCCGAGCGCTGCGAGACAAGGCACGGGGCGTTCCCCAGTGCGTCCTCGGCGCCAGCGGACAAACGATGGAACAGCTGAAGAAGCTGCAAGCGGATCTTCAAGCACTGCGTAGTCATCTGCAAGACAGCCTCTGACCTCAAAACACCCCAGATCCCCTGTGGGAGCGGGCTTGCTCGCGAAAGCGGTTTATCATTCAGTATTAGTGCTGGCTGACAGTCCGCTTTCGCGAGCAAGCCCGCTCCCACATTTATTTTGTGGTGTCCTTTCCCTCTCGTTCGCCTCCCTTCCTCGAAAAAAATTCCCCGCAAAAATCCCGCCTCGACAGCTCTAACTCAATACTTTTAGTCGAGCACGTTCACTTCGGGTCAAATTTTCTTCAAAATTTATCTTGCGCACTAAATATTAGCGAGCTACATTCATGTCGCACTTACTTAGCGCGCAAACATTTAGCGCAAAACACCCAAACTCGAATGAGGCTCACACCATGCAAACTCTCTACACCGCAATCGCAACCTCCACCGGCGGCCGTGACGGTCGTGCGATTTCCAGCGACAACATCCTCGACGTCAAACTCGCCACGCCGAAAGAACTCGGTGGTGCTGGCGGCGCCGCAACCAACCCTGAACAACTGTTCGCAGCCGGCTACTCCGCCTGCTTCATCGGCGCGCTGAAATTCGTCGCCAGCCAGACCAAACGCAAAATCCCGGACGACGCGTCGATCACCGCGCATGTCGGCATCGGCCAAATCCCTGGCGGTTTCGGTCTGGACATCGACCTGCACATCAGCCTGCCGGGTCTTGAGCAAGCCGATGCACAAAGCCTGGTCGAAGCCGCCCACCAAGTCTGCCCGTACTCCAACGCCACCCGTGGCAATGTCGATGTGCGCCTGCACGTTACCGTCTAACCGCTGACTCCAAGGTCGAACAGGAAATGAACATGAACACCTTCAGCAAAGTCTTGACCGGTACTCTTCTCGCCCTGTCCATCAACAGTGCATTCGCAGGCAATGGGGTTGAACACAACACCCAGGCGTTCCTCGATGTACTGAATGCCGGTACTGGCAAACCGCTGGAACAGCTCACCCCTGCCGAAGCCCGTGCGGTGTTGGTGGGTGCGCAGGCCGGGGTGAAACTGACGCTGCCCAAAGCCGATGTCAGCGAGAAGACCATCCAGGTCGACGGCCAACCGATCAGTCTGACCATCGTTCGGCCGGCCGGAGTCAAAGACGAGCTGCCGGTGTTCATGTTCTTTCACGGCGGTGGTTGGGTGCTGGGGGACTTCCCGACCCACGAACGGCTGGTTCGCGACTTGGTAACGGGTTCAGGCGCGGCGGCGGTATTCGTCAATTACACCCCGTCGCCAGAAGCGCATTACCCGGTGGCGATCAACCAGGCCTACGCCGCGACGAAGTGGGTGGCCGAGCACGGTAAAGAGATCAACGTCGACGGCAAACGTCTGGCCGTGGCCGGCAACAGCGTCGGTGGCAACATGGCAGCCGTGGTTGCGCTGATGGCCAAAGACAAAGGCACGCCGGCGATCAAATTCCAGGTGTTGTTGTGGCCGGTGACTGACGCCAGCTTCGAGACGGCGTCCTACAACCAGTTCGCCGAAGGGCACTTCCTCACCAAAAACATGATGAAGTGGTTCTGGGACAACTACACCACCGACGCCAAACAACGGAACGAGATCTACGCCTCACCACTGCGAGCGACCACCGCGCAACTCAAGGGTCTGCCACCCGCGCTGGTGCAAACGGCCAGCGCCGATGTCCTGCGCGATGAAGGTGAAGCCTACGCCCGCAAACTCGACGAGGCGGGGGTACCGGTCACGGCGGTTCGCTACAACGGCATGATCCACGACTATGGTTTGCTCAACGTAGTGAGCCAGGTACCCGCGGTGCATTCGGCGATGCTGCAAGCGTCCGAAGAACTCAAGCAACATCTGAAGAAATAACGCAGGACAAATGTGGGAGCGGCGGTGCGACGATTCGACTTGCTCGCGAAAGCGGTAGATCAGTCAACATCTGTGTTGAATGTAAAGCCGCATTCGCGAGCAAGCCCGCTCCCACAGGGTTTTATGCAACTGGCTTGAATCTTTCTGACACCCACAAAAAAGCCCGACTCAATGGTCGGGCTTTTTCATTCCTGAAGCTGTGCTTATTTAGCACGGCCTTTGTAGGAACCGCCTTCGCGGGTATCGATCTCGATCATGTCGCCGATTTCGATGAAGTCAGCAACCGACAGCTCGGTACCGTTCTTCAGTTTGGCAGGCTTCATCACCTTGCCGGAAGTGTCACCGCGAGCGGAACCTTCGGTGTAGTCAACCTGACGCACGATAGTGGTCGGCAGTTCTACGGAAACCAGACGCTCTTCGAAGAAGATCGCTTCGCAAACATCGGTCATGCCTTCTTCAACGAAAGGCAGAACGGCTTCGATGTCTTCAGCGTTCAGCTCGTACATGGTGTAGTCGGTGGTGTCCATGAACGTGTAGGTGTCGCCGCTGATGAAGGACAGGGTCGCTTCTTTGCGGTCGAGGATTACGTCGTCCAGCTTGTCGTCGGCGCTGTAAACGATCTCGGTCTTGTAACCGGTCAGCAGGTTTTTCAGCTTGGTCTTCATGATCGCGCTGTTACGACCCGACTTGGTGAATTCAGCTTTCTGAACCAGCCAAGGATCGTTTTCGAGACGGATCACGGTACCGGGTTTCAGTTCTTTACCAGTTTTCATTGCGAATATCCGAATTTGGATGGGATTTACAAAAATCTAGGCCGCGTATCATATCCAATTTACATAAAACTGTACCAGCGCTGCGGCAAGATCTGCCTGCAAGGCTTGTTCCAGACACCATGTCTCGGCATGTTTTTCCAGTTCAGGCCAGTGTTTGCGGGTCGATTTCCAGTGATCCGTCATTGTCTCACCTGCATTCCATGCCCGCCATAGACCACTGATCGCCTCGCGGGCAGGCTCGGACAGGCCTTGGGTGTACAGGACCAGGAAAGCATCGAGCTTGTCCAGATGGATATCTTCGTCTTGCCGATAGATGTGCCAGAGCAGCGGACGACCTGCCCATTGAGCGCGGACAAAGGAGTCTTCGCCGCGCACGGCGTTGAAATCGCAGCTCCACAGCAGCAGGTCATATTGATCCTGTCGGACGAACGGCAGCACTTGCACGGTCAAGGCGTCGCGCACATGCACCGCCCCGGCCTTCAGCCCGTCCACCCCGAGCCAGCGTTCGACGTCGCCGAGAATCCGGCCTTCGGGTACCAGCAGATGAGTCGGCGTCGAGTCGGCCGACATCGCGTCGAGCCAACTCGCCAGCCCGGTATTTTCGTAGGCAAACAACGAGATCAGCTGTGCATTCGGCGCGCGATCAATCCCCAAGCCTTGCAGGAACTCTCGCTGAGCTTGCGGACTTTGCTGAAACTGCCGACGCCGCTCGAGCAATCCGCTTTCACGCAGCAAGCCACCGGTGCCCTTGCGAAAGCCCGGAAAGAAAAAGAACTTCTGCACGTTCTTGTACTTCACCGACGGCAAGCCGTGGCAGCCGACGACCCAGTCTTCGGCACTCAGGTAATCGAGGTTCATCCACAGCGGCGGCTTTTCCCGTTCGGCCATGGCCTCCATATAAGCACTCGGCAACTGGCAGGCGAACGCGGCGATGACGACATCAGCGGCTTCGGTGGGCTGCCAGTCGGCCGACCACTGTCGCACCTCGACGCCCTGCTGCCACTGCTGCGAAGCGTTGATATCGATTTGCGGACACAAACGCTCGAAGGCCCGCAGATCGTCGACCCACAAGCGCACCGTCACGGCATGTTCGGCCACCAGTTGTCGGGCCAGGCGCCAGGTCACACCGATGTCGCCGAAGTTGTCGACCACAGTGCAAAAAATATCCCAGCGGGTTTTCATTTCAGGCATTCCAGGCTCCCGTTGGCAAAGGCGCCGATTGTCCGCATAAATTACCCCGCGCAGAAGAGCCGACGGCGATTAATCTTCATGCGACAATCGCCACTTACCCGCGACCACCCGCCAGGAGGCAGTAATGCCCTACCGTCCCAACCCGCGCCGTCCCTTGCCGATCCAGTTTAATGCGCTGCAACTGACCGGCAGTATTGCCCTCGGTTTGTGGTTGGGATTCATCGCGATCGCACTGACTTGCTGGCTCGCCTGGCGCTTGTTGTTCAACGAGCAATTGGCGCCCTTGGCTCAGGCGGTGGAACAATTGGCCAAGCCACCGGTGATTGAGCAACCCGCCCCACAGAACCCGATGTTCGAGCAGTACGAGGACCATCTGCGCAGGAATGAACAGCAGCAAATGGTGGAACAGGCCAGAAGCAGCAAACACAATCTGTCCAATCCAAAATGCCAGTTCTGGCTGCAGCAAAATCAAACTGCGCCGAGCGAAAAAAGCCGCGCCAATGTCCTGCAATTCTGCGATTGATCATGAAGCTCTCTATGCACAAGCCGACCGTCCACCAACTGATTATCGACAAGCTGCGGATCGATCTCGACATCGCCGAGCGGGCCGCGCAAACCGCTTACGAAACCGCGACCCACGAAGAAAACATAGCCGAAAACAAGTACGACACTCTGGGGCTGGAGGCGTCTTACCTGGCGGCCGGACAGGCCAAACGAGTGGAAGAAATCAGGCAGTCATTGACCCTTTGCCAGAACCTGACACTGCGGCCTTATGATGATCAGCGCGGTATCGAAGTCGGTGCCCTGCTCGGTCTGGAAGACGAAAAGGGTCGCGAACAATGGCTGTTCCTGGCCCCCGACGCGGCCGGGCTGAAGGTTGATATGGTGGGGCAACTGATTACCGTCATCACCCCTCGCTCGCCACTGGGCAAAAGCCTGCTGGGCAAGTTCGAAGGGGATGAAGTGGAGATTCTGGTGGCGGGCGCTCGGCAACAGTTTTCTGTCACCGAGGTGATCTAGAAAAAACGATTAATGCACCGGCAGTTCGACGCCGTCGAACAGCTCTTCCAGTTCCTGTTTGTTGTGGCACTGAATGGCCTTGGCCATCACTTCGCGGGTCAAGTGCGGAGCGAATTTCTCGATGAAGTCGCACATGAAACCACGCAGGAACGTGCCGCGACGGAAACCGATTTTGGTAATGCTGGATTCGAACAACTCGCTGGCATCGAGCACCACCAGGTCGCTATCGAGCTTGGTGTCGACCGCCATTTTCGCCACGATGCCCACGCCCAGGCCCAGACGAACGTAAGTCTTGATCACGTCGGCGTCGGCCGCGGTGAACACCACTTTCGGTGTCAGGCCGCGATGGCTGAAGGCTTCGTCGAGTTTCGAACGACCGGTGAAACCGAACACGTAAGTCACGATCGGGTATTCGGCCAAGGCTTCGAGAGTCAGCTTCGACAGCTTGGTCAGCGGGTGGCCCTGAGGCACGACCACGCAGCGGTTCCAGCGGTAGCACGGCATCATCACCAGGTCGCCGAACAACTCCAGCGCTTCGGTGGCGATGGCGAAATCGACGGTGCCGTCAGCGGCCATCTCAGCGATCTGCATCGGCGAACCCTGATGCATGTGCAGGGCAACGTCCGGGTATTGCTTGATGAAATTGCTGATCACCGGTGGCAACGCATAACGCGCCTGGGTGTGCGTGGTGGCGATCGACAGGGTGCCTTTTTTCTCGTTGGAGAATTCCTGGGCGATCTGCTTGATGCTTTCAACTTTTCGCAGGATCTCACCAGCGGTGGTGATGATGCGCTCGCCGGCCGGGGTAACCCGGGTCAAGTGCTTGCCGCTGCGGGCGAAAACCTCGACCCCCAATTCGTCTTCCAGCAGACGGATCTGTTTGCTGATGCCCGGTTGCGAGGTGTAGAGGCTTTGGGCTGTAGCTGAAACGTTGAGGTCGTGGTGCGCCACTTCCCAGATGTAGCGCAATTGTTGAAGCTTCATATGAATCCCTCAAAGCAGTAGACGCCACGGGCATCAGCGACGGTATATAACTATATTAATGGTTTGATTAATAAATCTAGAACTTTTTTATCAAAATGCCATTATTCGTGTCCTAGCGATCCCCTTTGCGGCGACGTTCCATCAGCGGCACCAGATAGACCGGCACCCTGGACAGTTGCAACACGCGCGCAGCGGTTCGGCCCAATGGCGTGTCCGCGCCAGCACCATGACTGTGACTCCCTACGATCAGCAAATCGACGGAGAGTTTCTGCGCCTGGTCGAGAATCACCTGCGCCGGATCGCCCTGCAGCACCCGCACTGCCCGAATCCGTTCCAGGTCTTGCTCCCCCTCATCCCCCAGCTCTTCGCGAAAACTGTCGAGCACCCGCTGCTCGATATTGGCGATCACCGTATTCAGACCCTGACTGTGAAACTCGTTCAAGGCCTGCTCATCGAGGTAACTCTGAAGCACCGATTCGGCGAACAACCCCATCGGCTCAACCGCATGCACCACATACAAGTCGGCATTGAATGTTCGAGCCAGTGCCAACGCATGCTGCATCACAAAAGGTGCATACAGACCGAGGTCGGTGGCATACAGCATCGAATGAATCATTGGGACCTCCTTTAATGCCAACATGGCGGAGATTGATTCAGCTTAGCAGTGCCGTGGCGAGTGCGGCGTCTGACGCAACGCATTGAACCGCGGCGCTTTAAATCGACGGCTCGTTACTGATGCCATGCGGCACGTGACCGGTGGCGACCACTTCGCGGGCCAGCTCGCAATGGCCAGCCTGGTCGTCGAAAAATACGTCGGCGGCAAAGGCTTCGAGAAAAGCCGACTTGGTCAAACCGCCGAGGAACAACGACTCGTCCAGGCGGATATCCCATTCGCGCAAGGTGCGGATCACCCGTTCATGGGCCGGCGCCGAACGCGCGGTCACCAGCGCGGTGCGGATCGGACAGGCATCATCGGGGAACTCGCGCTGCAAAAGGTTGAGCGCTGCGAGGAAGCCTTTGAACGGTCCGCCGCGCAAAGGCTCGCGGGCGGCCTCACGCTCGCTGGCCTGAAACGCCGCCAGGCCTCCCGACTGATAGACCCGCTCCGACTCATCGGAAAACAGCACCGCATCACCGTCGAAAGCAATGCGCAACTCATCACTGGCAGCGCGACTGGCACCGCCCGACAGAATAGTCGCTGCGGCGAAACCCGCATCCAGCGCACTGCGCACATCGTCGGAATGGGTCGAAAGAAACAGGTCACAGCCAAAGGCCTTGAGGTACGGATAAGGACTGCGTCCGCCAACAAATGCCGCCCGCGAGATCGCCAGACCATAGTGATGAATCGAGTTGAAAACCCGCAGGCCGGTGTCGGCGCTGTTGCGCGACACCAGGATTACCTCGACCCGGGCACGGCCGAGACTGGCATTCAGGTTCAGGAGTTTTTCGACCAACGGGAACGCATCGCCGGGCTCGAGAATTTC
Organism: Pseudomonas farris; assembly: GCF_019145235.1. Taxonomy (GTDB): domain Bacteria; phylum Pseudomonadota; class Gammaproteobacteria; order Pseudomonadales; family Pseudomonadaceae; genus Aquipseudomonas; species Aquipseudomonas farris. The sequence continues at coordinate 59,517 of NZ_JAHSTV010000019.1, forward strand.
GTCTTCGTGTTCGATCTGGTATTGCCGATAGGCCTCGACGCCGCTCGACAGATAAACCTTGTGGCTCTCGCTCAAGTCGAACAGTGCTCGCGAAGAAATCGCCAACACCAGTTTGTCGTCTATGCCATTTGCCATGCCCTTCCCTCTCCTTTTGACCGACTCAGTGATTACGTCGATCGATAAAACTCAAGCTGTGATACAAGGCTTCGATTCGCGGCAATTCACATCCCGCCGCCTTCGCCGCTGCCAGTGGCCGAGTGTAGATCGCGTCCAGTTCCAGCGGTCGCTTGTGCAGGAAGTCGTGGTACATGCTCGGCCAATAGTCGGGCATTTTCTCGGTCATCATGAACAGATAATCGGCGTAACCCGGCGGCATGTCGTGACCACAGGCCTTGGCTCCCTGAACCACTTCGGCCATCAATGCCTGAATCAGCGCGCGGCTGTCGGCATCCGTCATTAAGGGTGTGGTGCTGGCCCCAAGCAGCACCGACAGGCCGTTGTAGGGGATATTCCAGACCAGTTTCTGCCAGCGCGCCTGATGCAGGTTCGGCATGGCTTGGGCGTCGATGCCGGCGGCGCGAAACAGCCCGGCGCCCTCCTCGACGATGTTCATGCGCGCCTGTTCATCGGCGGCGGGGCCGCTGTGGTAGCCGACATTCACGGCACCGAGCGCCTGATGGGTAATGACCCCTGGGCCGGCGCGATGGACGCAGATCAGACAGAGCCCGCCGAGCAGGTGCAGCGAATCGGGGAGCAACTCGCGCAGACTGTCTTCGACGTCCAGGCCATTTTGCAGCAACAGCACTTTGGCATCAGGTGCCGCCGCTTGAATAATGGCCGGTGCCAGGTCCGCGTTACTGGTGGTCTTGGTGCCCACCAGTAGCCAGTCACATGGCGGCATGTCGGCAGCCGACGAATAAGCCTGGACCGGGTTCAGAACCAGCGGGCCCAATGACGCATGATCAAGATGCAAGCCGCGCTCAGCCACCGCTGAAAACTCACTGCGCAACAAAAAGTGCACATCGAAGCCAGCACGCGCCAGCATCAGCCCGTAGAAACCACCGATCGCGCCGGTTCCGATAATGCCGATTGTCGGCTTGGCCACTGTATCTGTCATGGCAACTCCTCTGCTTGTCGACTCAGCGCCTGACCCACGGCCTCGTTGAGCGCCGTTCGGGTCAGACGTGATTGTAGGGCCCCAAAAAACTCACCGTCGCGCACCACAAACAGCGCCGGTAAATGAAAGACCCGATAACGCTCGACCACGCCACCATTGTTCCCGGCATCGATCCAGCACAGTCGATCGACCGCCAGATCGAACGTGGGCAATTGCTCACGGGCAAAACGGCAACTGGCGCAGCCGACGCTGGTAAAGATCACCAGGGAAATACCGTTCATCGCCAACAGCCGCTGGTCGGCGTCGAAATCAGTCAGTTCCGATTCGACCACTATACTGGGAGAAACGATGTCAGATGGCCGACACAGGGAGTCCGTGTTCATGGGACGTTATCTTCCTCATCCTGACGATGTACCCGTCGAATTGACGTTGCTCAAACATGAGTGCATTTCGCGGCAAGAGCTGCACACTATCAGCCTCGGCGGCATGGCTTGCAATTACCACCGCGGATGGCGAAGGGGCACCGCACTTCAAGTGCGCATGCCCACCCTGAGCACCACGATCTGTTACCTGGGCTATGTTGCCTGGTGTCTGCGACGAAAACGCAGCTATCTGGTGGGCATCGCCTTCGTCGATGAACAGACCCTGTTCAGTGCGCGAATGGGCGAGCAGGTTTGCCAGATCGAACGTTACTGCCGTCAGCACGAACCCCAAAGCGAACAGCTGAGCAACCAGACCCTGGCCCTCGAATGGGTCCAGCTGCACGCCAACGAGTTCTCCCACGACACGGTTCGCAAGGCATTTGCGTAGCAAAACCGGTGTCTGCCCATTGTCGAGCCACGGTGTAACGCGCTAAGGTTCAGCTCCCCGACGCGCTTAATTTGCTGTGCTCCGCCGCGCGGGTTCGCTGGCGGCCGGCACCCGTGACCTGACGAGTAAACGATGGCTGATTTACCGATCAACGACCTTAACGTCGCCTCCAACGAGACCCTGATCACTCCCGATCAGCTCAAGCGTGATATCCCTCTGAGCGACGCTGCCCTGCGCACCGTCACCAAAGGCCGCGAAGTCATTCGCAACATTCTTGATGGCACCGACCACCGCCTGTTCGTCGTGATCGGGCCGTGCTCGATCCATGACATCAAGGCTGCCCACGAATACGCCGAGCGCCTGAAAGTGCTCGCGGCCGAAGTGTCCGATACCCTGTATCTGGTCATGCGCGTGTATTTCGAGAAGCCACGCACCACCGTCGGCTGGAAAGGCTTGATCAACGATCCGTACCTGGACGACTCGTTCAAGATTCAGGATGGTTTGCACATCGGTCGTCAGTTGCTGCTGGACTTGGCCGAGATGGGCCTGCCGACTGCGACCGAAGCCCTCGACCCGATCTCCCCGCAATACTTGCAGGATCTGATCAGCTGGTCGGCGATCGGCGCACGCACCACCGAATCCCAGACTCACCGTGAAATGGCTTCCGGCCTGTCCTCGGCTGTCGGCTTCAAGAATGGCACCGATGGCGGCCTGACGGTGGCCATCAACGCCTTGCAATCGGTTTCCAGCCCGCACCGTTTCCTGGGTATCAACCAGGAAGGTGGCGTGTCGATCGTCACCACCAAGGGCAACGCCTACGGTCACGTGGTGTTGCGCGGCGGTAACGGCAAACCGAACTACGATTCGGTCAGCGTCGCGCTCTGTGAGCAAGCGCTGAACAAAGCGAAGATCAAGCCGAACATCATGGTCGATTGCAGCCACGCCAACTCCAACAAGGACCCGGCCCTGCAACCGCTGGTGATGGAGAACGTCGCCAACCAGATCCTCGAAGGCAACCAGTCGATCATCGGCCTGATGGTCGAAAGTCATCTGAACTGGGGCTGCCAGGCGATCCCGAAAGACCTCGCCGACCTGCAATACGGCGTGTCGATCACCGATGCCTGCATCGACTGGACCGCCACCGAAAACACCTTGCGCAGCATGCACGCCAAGCTCAAGGACGTGCTGCCTAAACGCAATCGCAGCTGATCGCCGTTTCGTTTCACGCATAAAAAAACGCCAGGCTTAAACCTGGCGTTTTTTTATGCGCTCGCTTTATTCACAGCTTGGCTGCATGCCGCGCGTGACGCTCCATGTAGCGCTCCACATAGGAACACGATGGAATGACTGTGTAGCCCATTTCCTCGGCGTATTGCAGTGCCTGCTCGGTCAACGCCGCCGCGATGCCGCGACCACGCAGCGCGTTGGGCACGAAGGTACGATAAATATCCAGGGTCTGTTTTCCCAGATCCATATAGGTCAGGTAGGCACGATAACCGTCCACAGTGGTCTCGAACTGATGACCAGCCTGGTCATGGTGGATGGACAACGCCTCGCTCATCACTACTCCTCGCGGGTCTTTAATTCTGACCCCTACCTTACCGATGTTTTTCCGGCGAAGGAACATCTACGCCACCCCGTGCCTGAATGGACACCGAGAGAGCAACACCAATCTCGCGAAACCGAGCACGTATCAAATAGTAGGCACCATTGGCAGAAATGCTCAAGGGACGCTCGTCATGCTGGCAGGCGGGTGTTGCCTGGGGTAATGCAGGGGTGGCTCGAACGGGATACTCCCGAGTTCAGGCCTGAACATTGCCGGATATTGAGACATAAGACGAGCGCCCTCTGTTTAAGTCACCTCAACATGGATAAAGATATGAGAGCCGCTGCGCAAAATCCGAACAAAAGTGTGGACGATTCCATCTAGACAGACTTTAGTCGAGACTGAAAAACAGCTGCCGACACCGGGAACTTTTCCTCGGCGGCTCGCTCAGCTCGGGCCTCGCAGCTGGATATTTTTTATACAATGCAGTTAAAAGTTGCTCGAAAAAGAATCAACGCCTACAATTTTTTTTGCTTCTTGCTCTACGTCAGTTTACTTACTACAAGTAATGGGTAGTATGTACGCCGGCTATTTCCTCACTCTGAGGAGACAGCTACTTAATAGAAAGTCCTTGAAGGGGAACACGATGAACAACGTTCTGAAATTCTCTGCTCTGGCTCTGGCCGCAGTTCTGGCTACCGGTTGCAGCAGCGTATCGAAAGAAACCGAAGCACGTCTGACTGCTACTGAAGACGCAGCAGCTCGCTCCCAGGCTCGTGCAGACGAAGCTTACCGTAAAGCTGATGAAGCTCTGGCTGCTGCTCAAAAAGCACAACAGACTGCTGACGAAGCTAACGAGCGTGCTCTGCGCATGCTGGAAAAAGCTAGCCGCAAGTAATAGTCCTTCGGGATTGTTATCAAGCCGACCCATTTTTTGGGTCGGCTTTTTTATTGCCCGCTGTTTCTGCAGGCCATAAAAAACCCGCCGATGCGGCCTGCATCGGCGGGTTGCTTTAACGGGTTATTGCTGCAGGTCGATCGGTGCACTCGTTACCATCGACGCCGATGCATTCGGCACGGCGATTTCCACCGGCAGACCATCTTCAGCGGCAACCACATCACGCACTACATCCCAGTTCATGCGCAAGTTGTTGGTGATGTCCTCACGCTTGAGCATCGCATTGATCACTGCGGTGTGCTTGTCGACCACCGAAGGGTTGCCCATATCATCCAGCGGCGTGTGCGCTTCCAGATAAACCTTGCCGCCACTGAGGCCGAACTTGTACGGGTCGTTGATGATCCGTACCGACGTCCCGACCGGCACCATGCTGGCCATTTCCAGCACGTTGTTGTTGAACATGCGGAAGCAACCGTGGCTGGTGCGCATGCCGATACCGAACTTCTTGTTCGAACCGTGGATCAGGTAGCCTGGAGTGCCCAGCGTGAACTTGAACGGCCCCAGCGGGTTGTCCGGGCCGGCCGGCACCACATTCGGCAGTGGATCGCCATCGGCGGCGTGCTCGGCCTTGATCGACGCTGGAGGCGTCCAGGTCGGGTTCGGCGTCTTGGCGACGATGCTGGTATGGGCAATCGGCGAGCCCCAGCCTTCACGGCCGATACCCAGCGGGAAGGTGTACACCACGTTCCGGCCTTTCGGGAAATAGTAAAGACGGTATTCAGCCAGGTTGATGACGATGCCTTCACGGGGCCCCGGCGGCAGGATGAAGCGCGTCGGCAGCACCACTTCGGTACCGGCGCCCGGCAACCATGGATCAACGCCTGGGTTGGCCGCGACCATTTCCGAATAGCCCAGATCGTAGGTGGTGCCAAGGTCGGCGAAGGTATCTTCGTACTTGGCCTTGATCACTTGCACCTGACCGATGATGTCTTCACCAGGGGGTGGCAGGGGTAGCTCCAATGCTGCTACCGGACCCGCGACACAGAGGGCGGCAAGAGACAGGCAGCGGGTGACGGCGGGAAAGCGCGGCAACATCCGGAAAATCCTTCGCATGATCGACAAGGGTATAAAAACGGGATTGTACACCGCCGCCCGTTATTTCGGGGAGACGTAAAGACCTGTGGTTGGGGGGATCGGCGGTGAGGGGCTTGCCTGTGGGGAGCTTGTCTGTGGGGAGGGAGCCCCTCACCCCAGGGATCTAAAGCTCGAACCGCAACTCAGGCCAGATCGGCGAGGTGCCGCGTTTTTGCGATTCCAGAATGGCCCGGCACAGCGAGCACAGGCGCTGGTCCTGGAACACGGTGCGGTCAACGCTCGACCAGCGCGGTTGCGCCGGCAACAGGCTGCCGCACAAGGTTCGGTCCGCCGAGCCGCCCAACTCCAGTTGACGGGTCACCAGATGCACCCGCACTTCCTGGCAGGCGAACAGATCCAGCTGTTCGTCAGGCTCGATCAGTTGGTAGGCAAAAAGGGACCAGGCAGGACGCGGCATCGGGGGCTCCAAATCGGGGGCGCCACCTTAGCCGAAACACCGCCGCTAGAAAAGCGTCAAAGCAGCGGTTTCAGTGTCGGCCAGACATTTTCCAGCAACTTGTCCTGAGCGGCCGCAGCCGGGTGCAGTCCGTCGCCTTGCATCAGGTCCGGATGACCGCCCACACCGTCGAGAAAAAACGGCACCAGCGGGATCTTTTTCTCGCTGGCTACCTTGGTGTAAGCCTCGGCAAAGGCCTGGGTGTAACGCACACCGTAGTTGGGTGGCAGTTGCATACCCAGTAGCAATACCTTGGCACCACTGGCGCGGGAGCTGTCGATCATCGACGCAAGATTTTGTTGCAATTGTGTTGGCAGCATTCCGCGCAACCCATCGTTGCCCCCCAACTCGAGGATAACCAGTGCAGGCTTATGCTCTGCAAGCAGCGCCGGCAGGCGCGCCCGGCCTCCGGCACTGGTGTCGCCGCTGATGGATGCATTGACCACTTTATCGTCGAAACCTTCGCGCTTGAGCCGTTGCTCGAGCAATGACACCCACCCCAAGCGGGTATCCAGGCCGAAACCGGCGCTGATACTATCGCCAACGATCAGGACTGTACCCGCCGCTGCGTTCTGGGCCATGCACATCAAGGCCAGGCCAGCACTCAAAAACCACACTCGCATCGGATTCTCCATGGGCGCAAGCATTCTCACCGCGAAGAACCTCAGCAAAGTGGTTCCGAGCGCGGAAGGTGAACTGACTATCCTGCACGAACTCAGCCTGGAACTGAACAAGGGCGATAGCCTGGCCATCGTCGGCGCTTCCGGTTCTGGCAAATCCACCCTCCTGGGCCTGCTCGCCGGCCTCGACCTGCCGAGCAGCGGCGAAGTCACCCTCGCCGGGCAAGGCCTGAGCAATCTCGATGAAGATCAGCGCGCGCGCATCCGCGCCGAGCACGTGGGGTTTGTTTTTCAATCATTTCAGCTGCTCGACAGTCTCAACGCCCTGGAAAACGTCATGCTGCCGCTGGAACTCGATGGCCGCAAAGACGCCCGCGAGCGCGCCACCGAACTGCTGCAACGGGTCGGTCTGGGCCAGCGCCTGACCCACTCACCGCGCCAGCTCTCCGGTGGTGAGCAGCAGCGCGTGGCGATTGCCCGGGCGTTCGCCGCCGAGCCCGACGTGCTGTTCGCCGACGAACCCACAGGCAACCTCGACAGCCATACCGGCGAGCGCATCAGCGATCTGCTGTTCGAACTCAACCAGGAAAGCGGCACGACCCTGGTGCTGGTGACCCACGATGAACGCCTGGCACATCGCTGCCGGCGCCTGATCCGCCTTGAAGCCGGCCTGCTGGTCGCCCCTCTGGAGCCTTGATGGCACGCTTGCCGCTGTTGCGCCTGTTCAGTCTCGCCATCCGCCAACTGTTGCGCGATGCCCGCGCCGGTGAGTTGCGCGTGTTGTTCTTCGCCTTGCTGGTGGCCGTAGCAGCGAGTACCGCCATCGGTTACTTCGGTGCCCGCCTGAACGGCGCCATGATGCTGCGCGCCACCGAATTTCTCGGCGCCGACCTGGTGCTCGAAGGTAGCTCACCGGCGCGGCTCGAGCAGGTCAGAAGCGGCACGGAGCTGGGCCTTGAGCACGCTCAGGTGGTGGAGTTTTCCAGCGTCATCGCTACCGACAACGGCATTCAGCTGTCCAGTATCAAAGCCGCCGATGACGTCTACCCGTTGCGCGGTGAACTGAAAAGCGCCCCAGCGCCCTTCGCGCCGGAAGAACCCGGTGGCGGTCCGAAACCCGGCGAAGCCTGGGTCGAAGCGCGACTGCTGACCGCACTGGACTTGAAGATCGGCGACAGCATCGATGTCGGCATGAAAACCCTGACGCTGGCGCGGGTGCTGACCTACGAACCGGATCGCGCCGGCAATTTCTACAGCCTGACGCCACGGGTGCTGATCAACCTTGGCGACCTTGAAGCGACCGGTGTGGTGCAACCCGGCAGCCGGGTCAGTTACCGCGAACTCTGGCGCGGCAAAGCCGAGGCGCTGGAAACCTATCGTCAACTGATCAAACCCGGGCTGGCGGCCAACCAACGCATACAGGATGCCCGGGACGGCAATCGACAGATTGGCGGCGCCTTGGGCAAGGCTGAACGTTATTTGAACATGGCCAGTCTGGTGGCGGTTCTGTTGTCCGGTGTGGCGGTGGCGTTGTCGGCGACACGCTTCGCCACTCGCCGATTCGATGCCAGTGCATTGCTGCGCTGCCTGGGTCTGTCCCGTCGCGAAACCATGGTGCTGTTCAGTCTGCAACTGACCGTACTCGGACTGCTCGCCAGCATCAGCGGTGCCCTGCTCGGCTGGCTGGCACAGCTCGGGCTGTTTGCGCTGCTGCGTGATTTACTGCCGACCGATGTTCCACCCGGGGGTCTGTTCCCGGCCTTCGCCGGGATCGGCACCGGGCTGGTCGCGCTGGCCGGTTTCGCCCTGCCGCCATTGGCAGCTTTGGGTCGAGTGCCACCGCTGCGCGTGTTGCGTCGCGACATGCTGCCGATTCCATCCAGCACCTGGATGGTCTATGGCGCGGCATTGGGCGCCCTCGGCCTGATCATGTGGCGCTTGAGCCTGGACCTGTTGCTGACCTTCGCCCTGCTCGGCGGCGGTGTGATTGCGGCACTGGTGCTTGGCGGTTTGCTGTTGCTGCTATTGAAGAGCCTGCGCCAGATGCTGGCGCGCGCTTCATTGCCATGGCGCCTCGGGTTGGGCCAACTGCTGCGCCATCCACTGGCGGCGGCGGGTCAAGCCCTGGCCTTCGGTTTGATTCTGCTGTCCATGGCATTGATCGCTTTGCTGCGTGGCGAACTGCTCGACACCTGGCAAAACCAGTTGCCGAAAAATGCCCCGAATTATTTCGCCCTGAACATTCTGCCGGCGGACAAGCAAGCCTTTACCGATCGACTGATGGAGTTGTCGGCACAATCGGCGCCGCTGTACCCGGTGGTGCCGGGACGGCTGATCAGCGTTAATGGCGAACCGGTGCAGGACATCGTCAGCAAGGATTCGGCCGGTGATCGAGCCATTCAACGCGACCTGAGCCTGACCTGGGCGGCCGACCTGCCGGTGGGCAACAAGCTCACCGCCGGCAACTGGTGGGATCAGCAACCAGCGGATGAAATACCCGGAGTATCGGTGGAAGGTAAAGTCGCCGAAAGCCTCAAGCTCAAGCTCGGCGATCACATGGTGTTCACTGTTGGCGGGGTCAATCGGGAGGCAAAAGTCACCAGCCTGCGGGAAGTCAACTGGGACAACTTCCAACCGAATTTTTTCATGATCTTCCAGCCCGGCACCTTGAAGGACTTGCCGGCCACCTACCTGACCAGTTTCTATCTGGTTGCCGGTCACGATCAGCAGATCGTCGACCTGTCCCGCAGCTTTCCGGCAGTGACCATTCTGCAAGTCGAAGCCTTGCTCGCGCAGCTGCGCAGCATCCTCGGCCAGGTCACCCTGGCGGTGGAATACGTACTGTTGTTTGTATTGGCGGCGGGGATGGCGGTGTTGTTCTCCGGATTGCAGGCAACGCTGGATGAACGCATTCGCCAAGGTGCATTGCTGCGAGCGCTGGGTGCCGAGCGACAGTTGCTGGTCAGGGCCCGGCGGATCGAGTTCGGCCTGCTCGGCGCGGTCAGCGGGTTGTTGGCGGCACTGGGTTCGGAACTGGTGAGTCTGGTGCTCTACCGTTATGCCTTCGACCTGCCTTGGCACCCGCATCCATGGCTGTTGGTATTGCCACTGATCGGTGCAGTACTGATCGGCGGCGCCGGTGTGTTCGGCACGCGCCGCGCCTTGAACGCCAGCCCCCTGACAGTTCTGCGCGAGGGTTGATAAACTCAAGCGCTCTGATCACGCATTCAACCACAAGAAGTCGCCATGAGCCGTTATCGCCCTCCCCGCACCGCTGGCACCGCGCTGATCACCCCCGAAGGTGAAGCGCGGATGCGGGCCGAGTTTCATGAACTCTGGCATGTGCGCCGACCGCAAGTGACGCAATCGGTCAGCGAGGCGGCGGCACAGGGCGATCGCTCGGAAAACGCCGAGTACACCTACGGCAAAAAGATGCTGCGCGAGATCGACAGTCGCGTGCGCTTTCTCACCAAACGCCTGGAAGCGCTCAAGGTTGTCAGTGAGAAACCCAGCGATCCCAACAAGGTTTACTTTGGCGCGTGGGTCACGATTGAAGATGAAGACGGCAAGGAGTCGCGCTATCGCATCGTCGGGCCGGATGAGCTGGATCTGAAACTAGGCCTGATCAGTATCGACTCACCGTTGGCGCGCGCTTTGATCGGCAAGGCGCTGGACGCCGAAGTACGGGTCCAGACACCGACCGGTGAACAATGCGTGTATATCGTGGCGATCGAGTATTTTTGAGCCGCGGCGCTCTGAGCCGCAGCGCTCTGAATCTCAGCGACGGGTAATCAGCCCTTGGCGAGCCACGCGAGTCAGCTGCCTGATCACTTCCGGCGCATCCTCGGCGTTGGGTGCCAGAATCACCGCCAGATCGAAACTGTCGTTGGCAAACCGAGCCAGTGACTCGCCGTCGTCGACAAACTGAATCAGGAAGGCAGCAGGCCCACCGGTACGACGTGGCCAGCCATCGAGGTAACGCAAAAGCGTCGGCTGATGTTTACCGCCAAGCAGGATTTTTGGATTGCGCTGGGTGAGATGTGCCGTGATCGGCGCGGGACGTATAACGGGGCTTAATGCATTCATTGTGTCGTGTCTCTGCCTCAAAAGTCTGCATGGCAGGTGAGAGGCAACACCGAACCAGCGCTTTAGCGGTATTTCGAAGCCTGTTTCAAGCTTCTATCGGCAACTGAATGAGTCACCTGGCGCCCCGCAAGTAGCTGTTTAAATCGGCGCATGGGCAGCATCCTAGAGAAGCTGACCGGACAGTGTCAAGAATCACGCGCAACAAAAAAGGCCTGCACAATGCAGGCCTTTTTGTTGAGCGAGAGCGGTCAGTCGGTGATGGCGCGGTCGACCGACAGCTTGCCTGCACCTTCGATCAGCACCGCGAGGCTGCCACCAAGCAAAGCCAGGGCGAACTCATAACCGTTGTTAGCCATGAACAGACCGTTGCTGATGTGCACCGTGAAAATAGCCACCAGCGCGAGGAAGGTCAGCCCCAGCGCTGCCGGGCGTGCCAGCAGGCCGATGATCAGCGCCAGACCGCCGAAGAACTCGGTACCACCCGCCAGGATCGCCATCAGGTGACCGGGTGCCAGTCCGATGCTTTCCATGTACTGCGCGGTGCCGGCAATGCCGTAGCCGCCGAATGCGCCGAAGAGTTTCTGCGAGCCATGGGCCGCGAAGATAATGCCGACGAAAATACGCAGAATCGTCAGACCGTAGCCCGCGCGGGTGGACAGTACCTTGTTGATCAGTGTGCTCATGCTGTGTCATCCATTGTGAGTGTGTGTTGGTTGGCCGCTATATTAATCAGTAAAACTCATGTTAAAAGCGCAAAAAACGCACCATAACAATCAGCTTAGTCGATCATTTCCGTGAGGCCACTTTTTGCCCCTGAGGCTCCAACGACTCCCGCTCCCGATCGAACGCCAAGTAATACTTGTTCACGCTATTAACATAGCTGACAGCTCCCATTCCCACCTGCTCCATGGCGATGCGCTCGACCTGGAAAAACCACTGATTGGGATTCAAGCCGCGCCGCCGGGCCTCGGCGCGCATGCCTTGAACCCGCTCCGGTCCCATGTTGTAGGCCGCCAGCACGAACGCCATGCGCTCGCGCTCGTTGAGTTTGGGGCTGGCAAAAAACTTGCGGCGGATCATCGCCAGGTACTTGGCGCCGGCCTGCACATTGGCGTCGAGGTTTTGAATATTACTGACGCCAACCCGTTGGGCGGCGGACGGGGTGATTTGCATCAGGCCGGTGGGGCCACTGCCGCTTCTGGCGTTGGGTTGCAACGCCGACTCCTTGAAGGCCAGCGCTGCCAGGTTCAGCCAGTCCATGCCTTGGGCTTCAGCGTGTTTCTGCAACACCGGTCGAAGCTTTTCCAGACGCTGCCGATCAGCCTTGGCCAACGGATAGTGCACTTGATACAGGCGCCGATAGATCCGCAGGAACGCCGCATCCTGGTCCGACGGTTTCTTGTAGGTAGGCAGAAAGCGATCGATGCTCGCGCGCAGCATCGAGGCATCACGACGCACGAACCAGTATTCCTCGCCTGGCTCGCTGATAAGGACCTGTCGATCGAAGCGCAATTTGGGCAGGATCTTGCCCCAGCGTTCGGCAATCGGTTGCTCGACAATCGTCAGATGAAAAATCCCACCCTGGACCATTTCCAGCACGTCCTCGACCGCCAGGCTTGGATCGACCCACTCGATTTTCACTGGAGGCAGTTTGTGCAGCGCAAGTTTCTGATTGATCTGACTGACCGCATCTCCGGCGGCACTGCCGGTGGGCAGCGCGAGGGTTTTGCCCGAGAGTTGTTCGAGCCGGGTATAACGTCGTTCGCCTTTGATCCCCACCAGCAGCAACGGCACATTGCTGGTGATCGGTTGACTGGTGCTGACGGCGAGGCCCGGTTGCGGATCGAGTAATTCCCCCGGCGCGACCAGATCACCCTCCCCGCGCTGCAACGCGCCGAGCAGTTGATCCTTGGCTTTGGGAATGATCTTGAGGGTGATTTCCTGGCCGTCACGGGCATGGCCGTTGAGGTATTGTTCGAAAGCGCGCAGGCGGTGGTATTCAACGCCGATGGCTTGGCCCTGGACTTCGCCGGAGCTGTTGCGGCTCTGGTTGACCAACACCCGCAACACACGACTGCTGCGAATCTCCGCCAGGTCGCGGACCTTGGCCGCCGGCACGGCTTGCAACGGCCCGGCCAAGCGTGCAACCGCCGGCATGGGCAGCAGCAACGAGCAACACAGCAGTAACAAAACCGAGGGACGAATCATCCACTCTCCGGAAAGAATACTGGTCGACCTCATGGTTGATTTCATGACGTCGAGCGACAGGAACAGAGCGCTTGAAGCGCTGATAAAGTGCGTGAGAGTGGCACAGTGATGGCAAATCTACCAACCCTGACCTCGCGCGCGGCCTCAACAGACAGCTTTAACTGGTTGTAGTTCTTGGTTTTTCTTATAAATCTACAGCTCTGATATGCTTTCCGGCCTTTGGTCCGAGGTAGCACCATGCAACTCATCGATATCGGCGTCAACCTGACCAACCCCAGTTTCGCCGACAAACACCAGGCTGTACTCGACCGTGCCTACGCTGCCGGGGTCTGCCAACTGGTGCTCACCGGAACCAGCGTCGAGGGCAGCGAACAGGCTCTGGAGCTGTGCCAGCAATTGGACGAAAGCGCTCAGCGGCTGTTCGCTACGGCCGGTATTCACCCGCACTCGGCCAGCGACTGGAACGCCGACAGCGCTCAGCGCCTGCGCAGTTTGCTCAAGGAGCCGAACGTGATGGCCGTGGGCGAATGCGGCCTCGATTTCAATCGTGATTTCTCGCCCCGCCCGCAACAGGAAAAAGTCTTAGAGGAACATCTGGCGATGGCGGTCGAGCTGCAATTGCCGGTGTTCCTGCATGAGCGCGATGCCAGCCAACGATTGCTGGAGATCCTGCGTGATTACCGCGACCAGTTGCCGGCTGCCGTGGTGCACTGCTTCACCGGTGAAAAAAAGGCGCTGTTCAGCTACCTCGATCTGGATTTGCACATCGGCATCACTGGCTGGATCTGCGATGAACGCCGGGGCACGCACCTGCATCCGTTGGTCAAAGAGATTAAACGCGGACGCCTGATGCTGGAGAGCGATGCGCCGTATTTGTTGCCGCGCAGTCTGCGTCCCAAGCCGAAGAACGGTCGCAACGAGCCGGCGTATCTGACAGAAGTGTTGCGTGAGGTGGCGTTGCATCGTGGGGAGACGGTGGAAGATTTGGCTGCTCACAGCACAGCCTGTGCGCGAGCATTTTTCGGTCTGCCCTCAATCCCCCAATAACCAAAAATCCCCTGTGGGAGCGGGCTTGCTCGCGAAAGCGGTCTGTCAGTCACATTAATGTTGGATGTGCCGCCGTCTTCGCGAGCAAGCCCGCTCCCACATTGGGACTGCGGAGGATGTTGACCCATATCAAGAGTCGAAGCCTTGAGTAGCGGCACAATGCTGGCACCTTGCCAAAACTGTTTCCGCTATCAGAGAAGACCTCCATGGGTGCCTGGCTTAGCAACATCTCGCTGAAATACAAATTCTGGGCGGTCAACGCTGTCGCCTTCGTCACCACCCTGTTGCTGGTGCTGTACGCCGTGCAGCTCGAACAACAGGCCCGCAGCCACGCCTCCCAGGCGTCGGCTCAGGCCCAGGCGCGATTGATCAATGCCTGGCCTGCCGGGCAGCCGCTGTCCAAGGTCGATCACCTGCTGACCTTCAATCGTGGGCAGGCGCCGTTACTGAATGGGCAACCGCTGCTGGAGCTGACCGATACCAACGGTTGGGTCGAGATCAACGCTATGCCGCTGTTCGGTGAAAACCCGTTGATGGGCGCCGAGGTGTTCACTCGCCCTGACGGCCAACAAGCCGCGGTGATTGCCTATGGCCCGAGCCTGAGCCAAGTGTTCGGCGAACGCTTCACCCACTATGCGGTAGCGGTGTTCATTCTGATGCTGGCGATGCTCGGCGCGTCGCAACTGTTGATCCGCTTCCTGCTCAGCCAACTCAACACCTTGAAAGACGTGATGCTCCATGTTGAGAAAACCGGCGACCTGTCGGCCCGTGTGCCACTGGCTTGTAAGGATGAAGTCGGGCAGATGGCCAACGCCTTCAACGCCATGCAGGCCGGTTACCAGCGAGTGGTCAACACTGTCGCCAACACCGCCCGGCAACTGGATGTCGGTGCCGCGCGGCTGGCGTCGAGCATGAACGAGGTGCGTCACGGCATGCTCGGTCAGCAAAGCGAAACCGATCAGGCCGCCACAGCGATCAACGAAATGACTGCCACGGTCCATCACATCGCCCAACACGCCGGCGCCACCCGCGACCTCTCGCAAACAGCCGACACCCTGGCCGGCAGTGGCCAGGAAGTGGTGACTCGGGTGCAGAAGTCGATTGGCGGGTTGTCCACCGGCGTGCAGCAAACGGCCGAGATGATTCAGCGTCTGGCCGAGGACAGCCAGAAGATCAACGGCGTGGTCAGCGTGATCCACAGCATCGCCGAACAGACCAACCTGCTGGCCCTTAACGCCGCCATCGAAGCGGCCCGGGCCGGTGAAATGGGCCGCGGGTTTGCGGTGGTCGCCGATGAGGTGCGTAACCTGGCCAAACGCGTCCAGGCGTCCACCGACGAGATCACCACCATGGTTTCAGCGCTGCAGGCCGGCACTCGGGACGCCGTGGACTTCATGCAGGAGAGTTCGTTCAAGGCGGACGACTGCATGCAACAAGCTCAGGAAGCCAGCGTGGCCCTGGCCGAAATCACCGGAGCGGTGGCGCAGATGCGTGAAAGCAATACGCAGATCGCGGTGGCAGCCGAGCAGCAGAGCCATGTGGCGGAAGAAATGAATCGGGCGGTGGTGAGCATTCGCGACGTGACCGAAAATACCGTGCAGCAGACCGTGAACTCGGCGATTACCAGCAATGAGTTGGCGATGTTGGCGGGGGAATTGAGCAAGGCCATCGGGCAACTCAAGCTTTGAGGGCCTCTTCGCGAGCAAGCCCGCTCCCACAGTAGATTTTTGGTGCACACAAAATCCGTGTTCACACCGATCAAATGTGGGAGCGGGCTTGCTCGCGAAAGCGTCAGCCCGGCCAACATCAATATTGCCCATGACCCCTATCACTTCGATAGCCAGCCTTGATTCGCCGACGGCCCGCGCCAAGCCTATTCTTTATTCAAGCGCCTCAACGAATCAAAGGATATGCATCATGGGCAAACGTCATCCCAACCTTCCCGCCTGGCAATGGCGAGCGTACCCGCATAATCACCAGCACCCGACCAATCTGGTGTTGCACCTGATTGCCGTGCCGCTGTTCATCGTGGCGTTTTTACTGATGGTCTCGGGGGTGTTCAGCCTGGATCTGGCGAGCATCGCGATCGGCATTATCGGCCTGATCGCCGCCCTGGGTCTGCAGCGTCACGGTCACCGCCTGGAGGCGCAAGCCTCCGAGCCGTTCAGTGATCGCAAAGATGCGGTATCACGCCTGATGGTCGAGCAGTTCCTGACCTTCCCACGGTTTTTCTTCAGTGGCGGCTGGTGGCGCGCTTGGCGTGAACGCCACCGTCGTCGTCACTGATCAGGCGAAAATCGTGACTGTCTGCCGGCTCATGGCGATCAACTGGCCGTCTTCGCTCCATAGTTTTGCGGCGGCGTGCCCGTAGCCGTCAGCGGCATACTCGATTTCAACCAGGTACTTGCACCAGTCCAGCGTGCTCAACGCCAGCAACGGCTGGACGAATTCGATGGTCCAGGTCAGCGTGCTACCTGCCGCCGGTTTTTTCAGATGCGACAACAAGGACGGCGGCCAGGCGTCGACCAGCGCCAGAATATGCGCCTCGTTGACCACCTCGTCTTTCCCTTCTCCACGCAAGCGCACCCACCCCCCCATATCGCGGGAGGTGTTGCCGGTGAACGGCAGGCCACCAATGCTCCAGCGCATTGCCAAATGACGCATGAATTCCGGGGTAACCCCTTTGATATAGGGCATTTCCTGGCAGTCGTCCCAGTGTTTCATCTCGGGCGCAGCGTTGGCCGTGACCGCCACTTCGGAAGGTCGCGAGGCGCCGAAGCTGCCCTGGACCAACGTCACCACTTGCCCCTTCTGCATTGCCCGGCCCAGTACCTGGCTGACGGCTTTGCCTTCGCGCAGCACATCGACTTCAAAGCTGACCGGCACATCGGGCTCGACCGGGCCGACAAAGGTGATTGCCAGCGAACGCACTGGACGATCCGCCGGGACTTTTGCGCGCATGGCTTCGTATTGCAAGGCGGCTATCAGACCACCAAAACTCGCCCGCCCCTGGCCCCATTCGGCCGGAATGGACAGCTCTTGCGGCTGGCTGCGAACAGCGTCGAGCAGATCGGAAAAGTGCATGGAAACCTCAGAGGCAGGAAAATGGATGGAACGATCTTAACCAGCCCGCAAAGCCGACACAGCGCTTATTCCGGCCAAAATCACTGACAGATGAGCCGTGCCTACATGAACACACAAACTAATGTGGGAGCGGGCTTGCTCGCGAAAGCGGTCTGACATTCAACATTTACGTTGATTGTTATGCCCT
>NZ_JAHSTV010000002.1 GCF_019145235.1 Pseudomonas farris
ATGGGCACTGCGGTGTATCGCCCTTCACATTCTCGAGGTGATCCCCATGTTTCTCATCGCATTCCTGGGCGGCATTTTGACCGTCCTCAGCCCCTGCATCCTCCCGGTCGTGCCGTTTCTGTTTGCCGGTGTTAAACGCACGCGCTCTTCGATCCTGCTCACCCTCGGCGGCATGGCCCTGACCTTCGCCCTGATCTCCAGCCTGGCCGTGGTCAGCAGCGATTGGGTGGTGCAAGCCAACAACACCGGCCGCCATGTGGCGCTGATCGTGATGGTGCTGTTTGCCCTGTCGCTGATCTCCGCTCGCATCGGTGGCTGGCTGGCGCGCCCGTTCGTGCTGTTGGGCAATCGCCTTGATCCCAACACCCGCAAAATGTCTGGCCCGTCAGGCTCGGTGATGATCGGCGTCGCCACGGGTCTGCTCTGGGCGCCGTGTGCCGGGCCGATCCTCGGGGTGATCCTCACTGGCGCCATGCTGCAAGGCGCCAACGCCCAGACCAGTCTGCTGCTGGTGGCGTACGGCCTGGGCAGCGCGTTGTCCCTGGGCACTTTGATCTTCGCCGGTCGCGGCCTGGTCAATCGCTTGAAACCGTCGATTCCGCTGACTGGCTGGCTGCGTCGCGGCACGGGGGCTGCGGTGTTGGTCGCTGCAGCCGTTATCTCCACCGGCGCTGACAACAAGTTGCTCGCCAGCACCTCATCCGAAGGCGTCACCACGGTTGAGCAGCGGGTGCTGGAAACCGTACCGAAAGTGGTCGATTACTTCATCAGCAAGGTCAAGGCCGACTCGACCATGGACGCGGCCAAAGGCGCGATGCCGTCACTTTCCGGCGCAGTCGAATGGCTCAACTCGTCGGCGCTGAGCAACGATTCCCTGCGCGGCAAAGTGGTGCTGGTGGACTTCTGGACGTACGACTGCATCAACTGCCAGCACACCTTGCCCTACGTGAAAGACTGGGCGAAGAAATACGAGAAGGACGGCCTGGTGGTGATCGGCGTACACACCCCTGAATACGGTTACGAACGCATCATCGACAACGTCCGCGATGAAGTGAAAAAACTCGGTATCACCTACCCGGTGGCGATCGACAACAACTATGCGATCTGGCGCGCCTTCAATAACCAATATTGGCCCGCTCACTACCTGATCGATGCCAAGGGCCAGGTGCGTTATACCCACTTTGGCGAGGGACGGTACGAGACTCAGGAACAGATGATTCGGCAACTGCTGGAAGAGGCCAAAGCGCCTGGCGCTTGACCCGTTTTTGGCGACGCAAGCCAATCTGTTAATGCGGCGTTACAGATAGCTGACCACGCATCGGAGAATGCCATATTTCGTGAATTCTCCGGACGATCGGCAGGACGCCGGCGTATCCGGGAGCGATAGTTTGTGGACGACGGGATCATTGCCGACTCTGTCATCACCATCAAGAAAAGGAAGTTGCCATGCCTAAATACATTATTGAACGCGAGCTTCCGGGCGCCGGCGCACTGCCGCAACAAGAACTCAAAGCGATCTCGCAAAAGTCCTGCGATGTGTTGCGCGAGATGGGGCCAGAGGTGCAATGGCTGGAGAGTTACATCACTGGCGACAAGATTTACTGCGTGTACATCGCGCCGAGCGAGGGACTGATCAGGGAGCACGCCAAAAAGGGTGAATTTCCCATCAACAGCGTTTCCCGGGTCATGAACATCATCGATCCCACCACGGCGGAGTGAGCCGGGACGCGTCCCAACCCGCAACGGAGCAGACTTCATGAGCACACCCATTGACCTCACTGCCCTGAAAAACCGCCAGATGGTCACGTGGGCCAGCGGCGACTACGCCGTGATCGGCACCACCTTACAGATCGTCGGCGAACAACTGGCCGAAGCCTGCGACTTGCTCTGTGATGAGCAGGTGCTGGACGTCGCCGCCGGCAACGGTAACGCAACGCTCGCTGCCGCGCGCCGGGGCTGCAAGGTCACGTCCACCGACTACGTGGCCAAGCTGCTTGAACGCGGCGAAGACCGCGCACGGGCGGAACACCTGGACGTGACCTTTCAGGTGGCCGATGCCGAGGACTTGCCGTTCGAGGACGCCAGTTTCGATGCCGTGCTTTCAACCTTTGGCGTGATGTTTACGCCCGATCAGCCCAAGGCTGCAGCGGAACTGGCGCGGGTGTGCCGTCCTGGCGGGCGGATCGGCCTTGCCAACTGGACGCCTGAAGGCTACATCGGCCAGGTCTTCAAGACCCTGGGCCGCCACATGCCGCCACCGCCAGGAGCGCAACCACCTTCGAACTGGGGCACCGAAGCCTGGTTAAACTCGCACTTCGATCAGCGCGACTTTCAGCTCCAAGTGACACGGCGGCTGTTCAACTTCCGCTATCGCTCGGCCGCGCACTGGATCGACACCTTCCGTACCTGGTATGGACCGGTTCACAAGGCCTTTGCGACCCTGCCACCCGAAGGGGGCTCCGCCCTGGAAAACGACCTGACCGAACTGCTGAATCGCCTGAACCGGGCGGGGGAGCGGTCACTGGTGGTGCCCAGTGAATACCTGGAGGTGGTGATTACACGGCGTTGAAACGGCAACACAAATCCCCTGTGGGAGCGGGCTTGCTCGCGAAGGCGGACATTCAGTCAACATCACTGTTGAATGTAAGGTCCTCTTCGCGAGCAAGCCCGCTCCCACAGGGGTATGTGCAGAATTGACTATCTGACTAGCCCGATCACTCATCCAGCCGCTCGGTGTACACAACCCACACACTGCACGGCATTTTGTACAGCAGATGTTCCACCGTGCTGCCGAGCAACCGGCCCATGCCGCGATGGCCGACCCGGCCCATGACAATCACGTCGACATCATAAGTATCGGCATAGCGGGTCAGCACTTTGGTCGGGCTGCCCATGAGCATGTGCCGTTGCTCCGGCGCGATGCCGTTGCGCGCGGCCAACTCGTTAAAGGCATCCTCCTGGAAGTCGAACAGGGTCTTGGCCTTGTCCGAAGCGAAAAACGCCGAACCGTTTTCGAAGCTGAACTCGTCCGAACTGATAGACGAAAGGTCATAGGCGTAGACCACGTCGAGCTCGGCATTGCAGGCGCTCGCCAGTTTTGACGCTTCGTGCAGAATCCGGTCGTTGAAGCTTTTGTAGTGGTCATCACGATGGAAGGGGTCGACCGCCGCAACGATCTTGCGCGGCAACGCATGAATGGCATGGCTGACGAAGTGCAGCGGCACCGGGCATTCGCGCAGCAAATGCACGTCGAGAGGGGTAAACACCAGCCGCGACAGCCGTGATTGGTGCTCCAGCGCCTTGATCAGCACGTCCATCGGCTGCTCTTTGAGGTGAGTCAGGATTTCCTCCAGTGGATTCTCGACCCAAGCCACCTCGGTGGTGACGTGCACACCGATCTTGCGCAGGGGGCGGGCCTGTTCCTCAAGCCATTGGCGGTGGCGCTCGACGTACCCCAGACGCATCTGCTCCAGGGCCTTTTCGTTGACCAAGCCGGCGGTCGCCAGGCCTTCCAGATAGTCGAAAGCCACGATGTGCAAGGCCGCATCTTCAGCCTTGGCCAGCGCCGCGGCACGGTCGAAGGCGGGGCTGTGTTCCATCAAGGGCGAGGCGACCAGCATGAAACGTGCTTGACCAGACATGACAAACCTCCCGTGAGTAAACGAGCAGACGGTGGTCGTTTAATACATCTCAATCCCTTAATTATTGACCATGATCAGTCTCTGGGGGGCTTGGCCGCTCGAACGGGCCGTACAAGGCAGTGCAATGCCCCAATGCAAGTAGCGGAATCGGCGGTGTTCATGCGATGGGGGCACGCCGGAGTTCTAATGTGGGACGGGCTTGCTCGCGATGACGGCCTTCCAGTTGATAAAGGTCCGGTCTGACACACCTCAAGCAGATGCAGCCTTTACGAGTAACCAATGGTCTGCTCCATGACAATCGTGCGCTCGGCACCGTGAAACTCATCGCGAACTTTTCGAAAGCCCAACTTGAAGTAAAAGCCTTCTGCGGTAATCGAGGATGGGACACGTAACACCTCGATTTTCTTATCGATGGCGACGGTTCGAATCATTGCCATCAATTGCCCGCCGATACCGTTGCCTTGATGCTGTGGGTCGACGAAGACGCTACGCACAACGTCGCGATCAAGGCTGGCGGTGGCGACTACACGATGATCGATGGTTGCTACAAAGACCTGGCGTTGAGTGAGTAAGGAAAGAATGGCCTCGGTTGAAAAGCTTTTCTCCACCTGAGTAATCACTTCGGCTGGGTAATCCTGGGCATTGGAGCGGCGTAGCGACTGAATGATGACCCGGCTTATGGCTGGCGCATCCTCGGGGGTTGCGGTTCGAATCTGGGTGTTCACTTGAAGACCTCATTCCTTGTGTCTTGACTGGGCGCTGTGCGTCCGTGGTTGCATTCCTTGGCTGCGAGTGGGAACGACCAAACACCGCAATCGAATGTGGGAGCGGGCTTGCTCGCGAAGACGGAGTATCAGGCAGCATTTCTATCGACTGAAAGACCGCCTTCGCGAGCAAGCCCGCTCCCACAAGGGATTTTGGGTGTTCACCCTATCTAAACAACCTTTGCGCCCCGTGCCTCCAGCAACTCCCGTAATACGGAGCGGTGGCAGTGTGCCTCTTCTTCGCAATAGCACCCCACGGCCAGCGATGTTTGATGGGAGAGGGCGGCCAGCAGGTCGAGCATCTGGCTGGGTGCGGGATGGTTCATCTCGGCCTTGAATTTGCGCTTGAAGGCGTTCCAGGCTTTGGCATCTTCTGCCGCTTTGGCTTCGGCCACCAACTCGGGGCTGGGGGACAGCAGCGGTTGCCACACGTCGTAAAAATTCCGGCTGGCAAATTCGGCCTTTGGTACGCCCCGAGGCGGGCGGCGTACCGTGCCCAGGCGCAGCCCTTCATTCGCGGTGCGGGGTGAGCCGAGTTGCACGATGTGGATGGGCATGATCGCTGTGCCTATTTGAGCCGCGAGCTGTCGAACCATTCCAGCGCCGTGCGCCAGAAGCAGATCCCCAGGAAGTACGCCGACATCAGCAGCCACAGGCCCATCACCAGTGGGTTGATGACCGGGTGGTTGACCACCAGCGACATGCTGCACAACAGCCAAATGGCCGTCACGGCAATGTTGATCGGCATGAACCGCCGCACACGGAATGGGTGCAGGAATTTCATTCGGGTCACGGTCAGCAGCGCCAGGCCGATGACGCTGAGAAAGGTGATCCATGGCGATGGATCGATGATGTACAGGCACAGCGCAACCACGTTCCACGCGGCGGGGAAGCCCTGGAAGTAGTTGTCTTTGCTCTTCATGTTGACGTTGCAGAAGCAAAACAGCGACGACACCAGAATCAGCGACACGGTCAGCAGCAGGGTGTAGTCCGGCAACGGGATGTAACGGTAGATAAACAGTGCCGGGATAAACACATACGTCAGGTAGTCGATTACCAGATCGAGGATCGAACCGTCGAAACTCGGCAGCACCGATTGCACATTGACCTTACGTGCCAGCGCGCCGTCCAGACCGTCGACGATCAGCGCCACGCCCAGCCACAGCAGGCAATTGGTGGGCTGGTTTTCCAACAAGGCGAGGGTCGCGAGGAAGGCTGTGACCACGCCAGTGGCGGTAAAACCATGGGCGCCCCATGCTTTGAGCCTGGCAATGTGTACAGTGGATATCACGGGGGCGTTCTCCAGAAAGTGAAGCAAGCCAGTTATCACCCTCTTGTTGAGGGCGTCGGCAAACCGGGTCGGGTTGCAGGTATCGACCGGATTTTCGGGAATAAGGTTCACCACCTTTGAATCTTAGCCTCCACGCAAAAAAATACCCCGGAAATATCCGGGGCACGTGTTGAGCGCGGCACATCTGTGCCTGACCGATGCCGGGACGAGTGTCAGCGCAGCGAGGGGTGGAACACGCGCAGCCGATGGTTATCCGGGTCAAGCGCGACGAAAGTGCGACCGAAGTCCAGCTCTGTCGGCGCTTGCACCATGGTCAACCCGAGCGCGCTCCAATCGGAAAACAGCGCATCGACCTGCTCGGCAGACTCCACCGGGAACGCCAGCTCGGTCCCACCGCCCGTCACTTGCGCTGCCGGTTCGGCGGTATGCCGTGACCAGAGCCCCAGTTTGTAGCCGCCCTCCAGGACAAATAGCGCGAAGGTCGGCGACTCTTCCACGGGCTTGCGCTCCAGCAGGAACTCATAGAACCGCGCACTGACGGCGGGGTTTTCCACGAAAAGCAAAATATAACGGGGAGTGATCATAGGGCTGCTCCATTCAAGGTGGGCGCAGCATAGAAGGAGGCGGTGTCAGTTTCTGTCAGGAGTGTGAAGGGCGAGGGCAGCACCCATGACGTCAGCCAGACGGAGTTGGCGGAATGTCGGGTGAGGACTATCGTTGCCTGACCGAGTTTCTGCCTATTGATGAGGACGTCGTCATGAACACCAGTGATTTGCTTGAGCAATTACTGCGGGCCAGCCAGGGCTCGCAGTCGCAACAAGGTGGCGGTGCGGCGTCAGCTCCAGGAGGCCTCGGCGGGTTGCTTGGTGGTCTATTGGGGGGCGGTGCGGGTGGCGGCGCAGGCGCCGGAGGCCTGGGTGGTTTGCTCGGTGGTCTGCTGGGTGGCAATTCACCCGTGGGCCGTTCAACCCAGACACGTTCGGGTGGCACCAACTACGCGGCGTTGGCTTCCTTGGGGATGATGGCGTTCCAGGCATATCAGGCTTGGCAACGCAGCCAGGCCTCGGCACCGCAACAGGCACCGCGCACCGTTGACCTGTTGTCTGGTCCGGAAATCGAAGACCACAGCCACGCCATCCTTCGCGCCTTGATCGCCGCCGCCAAGGCCGATGGTCGCATCGATGATGCCGAGAAACAGATGATCAGCACCGAAATCGGCCGCCACACCGACGATCCGCAACTGCAGCAATGGCTCGATGACGAAGTCGCCCGGCCGCTGGATGCCGCCGATGTGGCGCAGTCCGCCCAAGACCCGGGCATGGCCGCCGAGATGTACCTTGCCAGCGTGATGTTGGTGGACGATCAGCAGGACGCCGAACGCAATTATCTGGATGAATTGGCCGCTGCGTTGAAGATCGATCCAGAGTTGCAGGTGCATCTGGAGCAGCAGGCCAAGGGCGGCGCTGCCTGAACGTTCCCCTGTAGGAGCTGGCGAAGCCTGCGATCTTTTGATTTTCAGCGGTTTTGAATATGCCAAAGATCAAGAGATCGCAGGCTGCGACAGCTCCTACAGGGATGGTGTGGCCGGCGTAGGCGCTGGCGTACCGCGGCGCTGCCCCGTCTGTCCGGCCAATTTCAACGCCAATGGAATTTTTTTCAGGCACCGCCGCTCTGCTGATAGAGACGTGCTGATCCAGCGTCCTGCCACTGGCCGCAGAGCGAGACAATTATTCCATGACTGCCCTGACACGACTTGAACCCCGGCCTGCCCACGAACACGCGATGAATGCCGCTGGGGGCGTAAAGTCGCTCTATCAACAGTTGTTGCTGAGCGACGATGATGCGCAAAAACACGCGCTCGCCCAGCGCTTCCTGCAAGAGCAATTGCAGCAAGCGGCGCACCTGCCTGAACAGATGCCACGGGATCTCTCGGCGTTGCAAAACTGGGTCGAACAGCACAGCGTCGACGTGGCCCGGCAATACGCCGATTACCTTCAGCAACGCAAGGCGGGTGGGGCGCGACAGTTCTTCAGTAATAAGGCCCATGCGCTGTTCTTCCTGCAAGCAGTTGCCCCGACCAAACTGGTGGATGGCGCCTGGCTTTATGGCCTGTTGCGGCACTGGCGCGACCCGCGTTTCGACGGTCTTTTGTGCACCTATCTGGAAGAATTGGGCGAGGGCCATCCGGCGCAGAATCATGTGGTGATCTACCGCAAACTGCTGGCCGAACATGGCCTGCAAGACACCGCAGCGATTGCCGATGAGCGCTACCTGCAAGGCGCGATTCAACTGGCGCTCGGCTATTGCGCCGATGAGTATTTGCCGGAAGTGATCGGCTACAACCTCGGCTATGAACAGCTGCCGCTGCATTTGTTGATCAGCGCTTATGAACTCAGCGAACTGGGCATCGATCCGCTTTACTTCACGCTCCACGTGACCATCGACAATGCCAGCACCGGGCATGCCCACAAGGCGGTGCAATCGGTGCTGCAGTTGCTCCCGGTGGAAGGCGATCGTGATGACTTTTTGCGGCGGGTGGCGCTGGGTTATCGGCTCAATGACCTGGGGCTGGGCAGCCGGGCGATCATCGAGTCGTTCGACCTCGACAGTGAAGTACTGAGCATGCTTGAACGCAAACGCCCGTTCGGCCAGCACATGCATTCCGATTACAGCCGCTTTGAAGGCAAGACCGTCAATCAATGGCTGTCTTCACCGGAGCAGTTGCCAGGATTGCTGGCGGCCCTGGAAAACAAGGGCTGGATCAAGCGCCACCAAGACCCGAAGGCCAGTCGTTTCTGGCAATTGATCGACGGCGCTGGCGCGGCAATGTTCGGCGTATTCAGCCCTTACGAAAAACAGTTGCTGCATGACTGGATTGCCGGCGGCTGGAAACCGGAGCATCCGGTCGCTGCGGTACGGCGCGGCAGCAGCGTTACGGCGCAGATGCCAGTGCCTGACAGCGATCCGGATATCCAGCGCCTGCAAACCGCGCTGAACGGTCTGAGCGGGCACGAGCAGATGCCGGTGTTGATGCCGTGGCTCTCGCCCCATCGGCATGCCCATCCTGCCGGTCTGTTGGCGACGCGCCGGTTTATCGAGCTCAAATCCAGCCTTCTCTAAAACGCCTTTTTATCAACGGGAGCGGTTTATGAGTCAGGAAGAACAACTGTCTGCCGCCGACCTGGCGCTGGTGCAACTGGGACGGCGCTTGCAGGCTGACGGTTACCGATTCATCACGCCGACGCCGCTGACGCATCAACGCGTCAATACCCGCGCCGAAGCCCGGCGGGCCGAGACCTTGCGCGATGTTTTTGGCTGGTCGCGGCCATTTGAACCAGGGCTGTTGTCGGCGGATGAACAACGCCAGTTGCAACAGGCGCAGGTGCTGGAGGAGTGCAACGGGCGACTGATAAGTCGGGTGCGTTGGTCCAGCCTCGATGACTTGTTGTTCGTGCATTCGGCGTTTCCGACGGAGGCCGCCGATTCAGTGTTCTTCGGCCCCGACACGTATCGGTTCGCCCAACTGATTCACGCCCATCTGCAGCAGAACTTCGCCCCAATCAGGCGCGTCGTGGACATCGGTTGCGGTGCCGGTGTCGGTGCCATTCTGATTGCCCGCGCCCGTCGCGAAGCCGAGGTGTTGGCGCTGGATATCAACCCGGAGGCGCTGCGCATGACGGCCATCAACGCCGCGCTCGCCGAAGTGGCTAACGTCAGTGTCGAGGCCAGCGATTTGCTGCAGGATGTCGACGGATACTTCGACCTGATCGTCGCCAATCCACCCTACATGGCTGACCCCGCCGAGCGTGCTTACCGGCATGGCGGTGGCGCGTTGGGTGCGGAGCTGTCACTGCGGATTGTCGAGCAGGCACTCGGTCGGCTTGCACCCGGCGGCTCATTGCTGCTGTACACCGGCGCAGCGATGGTCGATGGTCGCGACCCGTTTCTGGAGGCTCTCGCTCCGCGTCTGGAGGCCCCGGGGTTCGGCTGGACGTATCGCGAACTTGATCCCGATGTGTTCGGTGAAGAGTTGTCGTCACCCGGTTATCAACGGGTGGAACGGATCGCCGTCGTCGCGCTGACCGTAACGCGTCTCGGCCCAGGCATTGGGGAAAACGTTGATGAGCAGGCGCCTGAACTTCGGCATTGAAGAAGAATACTTCCTCACCGACCTCGTCACCCGGCGCATGCCGGGGCAGCCCTCGGCCCAAGCGATCGAGGCGTGCAGGGCGGCGCTGGGCCAGTCGTTCGCCTATGAGATGTTCCAGGGGCAGATTGAAGTCGCCTCACCGGTGTTCAGCAGCTTACCGGAGGCCGCCGATTATCTGGCAGCTACCCGCAGTGCCCTGAGACGTGCTCTGGAACCGTTCGGCCTGGGCCTGCTCAGCGCCGGCAGTCACCCCTTGGCGGATTGGCGAATTCAGTACCCGACAGATCAGGCGCATTTCCACCTGCTGTTCGACGACTACCAGCGAGTGGCCCGGCGCAGCCTGTTGTCCGGGTTGCACGTGCACGTCGAAGTGCCCGGTCATCTGGATCGTATTAGGGTCATGAACGAAGTCTTGCCGTGGATGCCACTGTTGTTGGCGCTCAGTACCTCTTCACCGTTTTGGGAGGGTGAGGACAGCGGTTTCATGAGCTATCGCCAAGTCGCCTGCGATGAGTGGCCGCGCATGGGCATTCCGGAGTTTTTCGAGGATCAGGATGCGTTCGACGATTACGTCGCGCTGATGACCCGGACCGGCTCGGTCCGGCAGCCCAGCGACTGTTGGTGGAGCGTGCGCCCGGCCGCGCGGTTTCCCACGCTGGAGCTGCGCATCACCGACGCCTGCCCACGGCTGGACGATGCGCTGTGCATCGCTTCGCTGTTTCGCCTGATGGTCGCTGACGCCATCGCGCAGTCGCTGCCTGGGGCGAACTTCAACCGGACGGCTTACTGGATCCTCAAGGAAAATCGCTGGCGCGCCAAGCGTTACGGCATTCACGGCACCTTCATTGGCCAGGACCACGAACCGACGATCTCGGTCGAGCAATGGCTGGCCCTGGCGCAAGTGACGTTTGCCGAAACCGCGCAGCAGCTGGGCGTGCAAGACGTCTTCAAACAGGCCCGGCGCATGCTGATCGAAGGCACCAGCGCGGATCGGCAACGGTGCGCGGTGGAACAGGCATTGCGCGACGGACGCTCGATGCCCGAGGCGTTGGCGCGAGCTGTCGATCAACTGCTGATGGAAACCGGCGGGCAACCTTGCGCCAGCCCGGTCCCGCAACGGAGCTATGACACCCAGTTGAAATAGTTGATTATCTAGCCACGGCGGTACCGGTGAGGCCGTTGCTAAAGCGTAAGACGATGACACCACCAATCGCCGCCAGAAACGAACCGATCAATACCCCAACTTTAACTTCATCGACCAGATGAGGTGAGCCAGGGAACGCCAAATTGCCAATAAACAGACTCATGGTGAAACCGATTCCGCACAAGAGCGCCACGCCGTATAGCTGCAACCAGTTGCTGTCTGCTGGCATCTTGGCCAGCATCATTTTAGGTTCACAGGGTAACGGTTTCCTGGCGGGAATCTTTCTGGGGTCCGTTGCCACCAAGGTGATTCAGCTCTCTAGCATTCCAATCACTTTAGTAAAATAAGAAATCGTGAATGGCTTGATATCCTGGCGCCGTGCCCGTGATCAAATTGAAGCCGTCCGACGGTCCCATTGCTAGTTGAAGCTATGACGTGGGGCCAATAGTCGAAAATGGACTAATCGTCGCGCCTGAATCGCCCGTGGCTGACTCAACTACGCTTTAGGTGAAGGTTGAAGGCTGTCGAACCCGCAACTGGGAGGATCCCGTGAATAGTCACTGGTGGTGCCGCCTGCTCTTGCTGATGATACTGGTCTGGGTACCGACGGGGGCGACGACGGCTTCGGGCAGTGTCGTGGTCCTGACTGTCAACGATGCTATTGGTCCGGCCAGTGCCGATTACGTGGTGCGCGGCCTGACGCGTGCGGTCACCGAAGGCGCGCAGTTGGTGGTCATCAACCTCGATACCCCCGGCGGGCTGGACACTTCGATGCGCTTGATCATCAAGGCGATTCTGGCCAGTCCCCTGCCAGTGGCCAGTTTCGTCGCCCCCAGTGGCGCACGCGCGGCCAGCGCCGGCACCTATATTTTGTATGCCAGCCACATTGCCGCCATGACCCCCGGCACCAACCTGGGCGCTGCTACGCCGGTGCAGATCGGCGGTCTGCCCGGCACCGCACCCGAACCGCCGGGCCCACCCGACGCACCCACCACCGACAAGAATTCTGCGCCTGAGCCGCGGGACACCTTGACTCGAAAACAGATCCACGATGCGGCGGCTTACATCCGTGGCCTTGCGCAACTGCGCGGACGTAACGCCGACTGGGCCGAAAAAGCGGTACGCGAATCGCTCAGCCTGTCGGCCGACGAAGCACTCAAACTCAAGGTGGTCGACTATGTGGCCAATGACGTGGCCGACCTGCTCAAGCAACTGGACGGCAAGAGCCTCAATGTCGCCGGTCAAACGCTGAAATTGAGCACCGCCGGGGCTGTGCTCATCGACCATGCGCCTGATTGGCGCACGCAACTGCTGGCGGTGATCACCAACCCCAGCGTGGCGTTGCTGCTGATTATGTTCGGGGTCTATGGATTGATATTCGAATTCATGAACCCAGGGTCGGGGGTTGGTGGGGTGCTCGGTGGCATCTGCCTGTTGCTGGGGCTGTATGCCCTGCAACTGTTGCCCGTGAATTACGCCGGGGTCGGACTGATTCTGCTAGGGATCGCCTTCATGATCGCCGAGGCGTTTCTACCAAGTTTCGGTGTGATCGGTTTCGGTGGGGTGGTTGCTTTTGTAGTCGGCGCAGTGATTTTGATGGACACCGATGTACCGGGCTTCGGCATTCCGTTGACGCTGATCATCGGCATGGCACTGATCAGCGCCCTGTTGTTGATGGCTTTGGTCGGCATGGCGCTCAAGGCTCGACGCCGTGCTCTGGTCAGCGGCGATGCAGGCTTGGTCGGCAGTCTGGCCACGGTGACGGGGCTGCTGCCGGGTCTGCCCATGAGCGGCTGGGTGCAACTGCAGGGCGAAAAATGGCAGGTTCAGAGCAACTTGCCCCTGCACTTGGGCCAACAGGTCCGAGTGGTGGCGCGCACCGGGGTGATGCTGGATGTCATTGCGCTGGATGAAACGCCACCGCTAGAAAGTTAATTCAAGTCCTTCGAATCGGATTTTGGCGCGCTGCCAGCCCTGCGCTTGTGTGGGTGTACCCGGCCTTCCGGATTTCGCGCGAATCCGAGCGCGGGTTGGTGTTCCGACTCGGGGGGTGGCGGTCTGGGCGACGGAGAAAAATGCCTGCATGCATCCGCCAAGAGGCGGCGGAACCTTCCCATACCTAACAAGGGTCACAAGCAAATAGCAGATCGAATTTTGTCTTCACTCCCGTGGAGCTCACATGGAAAAGCCACTCGAAAAGTACCGTGACATGAGAGACTTCGACGAAAGTCCCGAACCCGCCGGTATTGCCAAACCTGCGAGAGGCAAACGCAAGGACCAAGCGCACGCGCTACAGTATTGCATTCAAAAGCATGACGCCTCGCACCTGCACTACGACTTTCGCCTGGAACTCGACGGAGCGCTGAAAAGTTGGGCCGTGCCCAAAGGGCCGTCGCTGGACCCCAAGGTCAAGCGCCTGGCCATCCACGTCGAAGACCATCCGCTGGATTACGCCACGTTCGAGGGCACCATTCCCGAAGGGCATTATGGCGCCGGCGATGTGATCGTCTGGGACCGTGGGGTGTGGATTCCCCAGGACGATCCGGCCAAGGCGTACACCAAGGGCCGGCTGAAATTCGAGCTGAAAGGAGAGAAGCTCGGCGGCCTGTGGAACCTCGTGCGCACGCACATGCCGGGCAAGCAGGAGCAATGGTTTCTGATCAAACATCAGGACAGCGCCGCCAGACCTGACAGCGAATACGACGTGGTCGCCGCCGAGCCGGACAGCGTGCTCAGCGACCGCACCATCGTGGAAAAAAAGCACGGTACTGAAAAGCCTAAACCGATAAAGAAAGCGCCGGCCAAGGCGCGTAAGGAAAAGTCGGCACAACTGACGGGCGCTCGCAAAGCCAAGCTGCCGGAGCTGCTCAAACCCGAACTGGCAACGCTGGTCGAATCCGCGCCAAGCGGCGAATGGAGCTATGAGATCAAGTTCGACGGCTACCGGGTCATGGCGCGCATCGACCACGATGAGGTCAAACTCTTCACCCGCAATGGTCACGACTGGACCCACAAATTGCCCGGGCAAGCCGAGGCACTGGCAGCGCTGGGCCTGGAGTCGGCCTGGCTCGACGGCGAAATGGTGGTGGCCAACGAGCAAGGCGTTCCGGATTTTCAGGCGCTGCAAAACGCGTTCGATTCCGGCCGAAGTGCCAGCATCGTTTACTACCTGTTCGACTTGCCCTACCTCAACGGCGTGGACCTGCGCGAAGTGCCTGTCGAGGAGCGCAGGGCGGCGCTGTCGACCGTGCTCAAGCCCAATGAAAATCCGCTGTTGCGATTCTCCGACGCCTTTGGCGAATCCCCGGAGGCCTTGCTCAACAGTGCCTGCGAAATGAAGATGGAAGGGCTGATCGGCAAGCGCCTGGGCTCGCCTTACGTGTCTCGGCGCACCAGTGACTGGATCAAACTCAAGTGCAAGCATCGGCAGGAATTCGTCGTCGTCGGTTTCACTGACCCCAAAGGCGCACGCAGTGCCTTTGGCGCATTGTTGCTGGGATTGCACGACCGCGACAGCGGTGAATTGCGTTATGCCGGCAAGGTTGGCACCGGGTTCAACGAGGCGACTCTCAAGCGTATTTACGAACAATTGAAACCGCTGCAGACGAAAAAGCCGTCGGTGGTCAATCCGCCCAGCGGCTTCGAAGCCAAAGGTGTGCATTGGCTCAAGCCCACACTGCTGGCAGAAGTGGCCTTCGCCGAAATGACCAAGGACGGCTCGGTGCGCCACGCCGTGTTCCATGGTTTGCGTGATGACAAGCCTGCCAAAGAAATCACCGAGGAGTTGCCGACAACCGTGAACACTTCAGCCTCGAAAACATCAGTCTCGAAAACCGCCGCAGCAAAATCCACAGCGAAGAAGAAATCCGCCGCTGAGATACCTGACACCGCCGATCCAAAAGCTGCCCAGTCGACTGTCGCGCCGTCGCAGATCGGCCTGGCCAGCGGCAAGGTGCGCATCACGCACCCGGACCGGGTGATCGACGCCAGCAGCGGCACCACCAAGATGCAACTGGCGGAGTACTATGCCAGCGTCGCCGAATGGATTTTGCCGCAACTCAAGGACCGGCCGGTGGCGCTGGTGCGCGCGCCGGACGGCATCGCCGGCGAACTGTTCTTTCAGAAGAACGCCGAACGCCTGGCCATTCCGGGGATTGTTACCCTGGACAAAGAACTGACAGGCCAACCGGTGATGATCATCAACAACGCCAAAGCACTGATCGGCGCGGTGCAGATGAGCACGGTGGAACTGCACACCTGGAATGCCACGTCAGTCGATCTGGATAAGCCCGATCGCTTTGTTCTCGATCTCGACCCGGATCCGGCGCTGCCCTGGAAAAGCATGATCGAAGCAACCCAGCTAACGCTCACAGTGCTGGATGAGCTGGGGCTCAAGGCGTTTCTCAAAACCAGCGGCGGCAAGGGGATTCACCTGGTGGTACCGCTGACCCGCAAACAGGGTTGGGACGAGGTCAAGGACTTCAGCCATGCCATCGTCAGCCATATGGCCAAATTGCTACCGGATCGCTTTTCTGCGGTGTCCGGACCGAAAAACCGTGTAGGGCGTATCTTCATCGACTACCTGCGCAACGGTCTGGGCGCCACCACTATTTGCGCTTACGCGGTGCGCACCCGCGAAGGGTTGCCGGTATCGGTGCCGATTTTTCGGGAGGAGGTGGCCGAGCTCAAGGGCGGCAATCAATGGAACGTGCACAATGTGCATGAACGCCTGGCCGAGATCGGTGACGAACCTTGGGCCGAGCTGAAGAAAACCCGACAGACGATTACTGCCGAAATGCGTCGGCGGGTCGGGATGAAAAAGTAGGGAATGAGAAGGAAAGTGGCGAGGGGGCTTGTCGGAACGCCGCATCGCCCCGTTTGAGTGCGTAGCACTCACAAGATCTTTGGCACATCAGAGATTTTGGGGCCGCTTCGCAGCCCAACGGGGCGATGCGGCGTTCCGACAAGCCCCCTCACCACAGGCTCGCCGCCTCGACGACTATCGCTTGCCGAGCGCGGCAGCCAGCAGCGGCGCCGCCTGCTCATCGGTCAATGCGGCGTGGACTTCCATGCTCATGAGGTCGCTCCATTCCAGCACCCACTTCTGAATCGACACCGGATCATCGGCTTCTGCAATGCCAAAACCACTCGAGCCACCGACGGCATGCCAGCGCCCCAGCATGTTGACGCCTGCGGGTGGCGCGCCACCGGTCTTGAGAAAACGTTCGATTGCGCTGTTGCGATGTTGCGGACTGATGGACCAACGGACGATGAATAGCATCTGCCACCTCCTGCTACGGATGGGCACCTTTATCTTCGCGCACCTGGCTGGCGCCGGGGCCACGGTCACGCTTGTGTTTCCAGCTCCATCCTGGCAGGCCTGAAACCCTTTCTCCCATGAAAAGGCATAGCAGCGGCCCGCGTTTTGCGTACGACCGCTGATCCTCTTTCAGGCATTTGAAATGAACATATCGGGATAACAGTGCAAACCATCAGGCATCACGCAACAAGTCGTTGGCATTGAGCAGCTCGTAGGCAATCTCCGGGCGCTTCTCCAGCCCTCGACGAATCGCCGCCGGAATCGACTGACGGGTTTTGCGACACAGGCCCGGCAAATCGCCGAGGGTGATGTTGATGCCGCGCATGGTGCGCACTTCATTGAAGCCCGGAACGATCTCCACACGCAGACCCAACTGCTCATACATCCGGCGTTGCAGACGCTCCAGGTCGCTCAGGCTCTGGAGATTTTCCAGGCGTTCGATCAGGCGCTTCTCCTCCGACCGGGTCAGGCTCAGGATGCGCAAATCCGCGCCGGGGGTTTCCAGCAACGGCTCACGCTCGCAGATGCAGGCTCCGGGCGGGCAGGGTTGGCGGATCGGAAGAGAGGTCGTCATGGGGTTCAATCATAGAGCGCTATGATCGGGTTTGCCCATGGGGTTGTTGTGCCGTTGAGCGCGATGTCTACATTCCTCTGCCGATCGCTTCTTCGACGAGCATTGGTAAGTCGAATGTAAACGCTACTCAGCACTAAAGTGACTTGTGATGGTCAATAAAATCCCGCAACGACCATCAGTAGTCGTACTGCTCGGAACCGACCGAATCCGCATCGGTATTTTGATCAAGGACAGTGAAAGCATGTTTGCCGCAATTTAATCAGCAACCGCCTCCATCTGGTTCCGTGAATCGGGACTCGTCGTACGTTTATCCCTCAATCCAATTCGAAGATTTAAAGCATGCACCTACGCAAAATTGCAGTTGGGCTGTCGGCCCTTGTTTTGCTCTCGACCGGGGCAGAAGCCCGCAGTCTGCTGGATCTCATCAAGCCGCCCACCCAGCATCAGGAACAAGTGTCCCGCTCGGGATCGGTCAGCCAGAACGCGGCCCTGGGTCTCTATTCAAACAAACAGAAACAGGCATCGTTTGACGGCTGCGCAGAGCTGTTCCCGGCTGAGAAACCCATCAACATGGCCTCTGTGCCTGCAACAATGAAACCCCTGGCCCTGTGTTCCGACAACTTTGCGGTGCTGTACTCGCAAACCAGCAAGACGCCATTGGTAGTGGTCGAACGCCTTAATGCCGCCCAGTTACAGGATGCCAAAGGCGAGGAGCGCACCAACCAGTTCTACCCGGACCCACGCATCCCCAAGAGTGGACGGGCAGAGTTGAGCGACTACCGTAGCCAACATCCGGCTGTGGACCGCGGCCATCAATCCCCGGCAGCCGATGCTCCGAACCCCAATGCAATGGCCCAATCCTTTGCACTGTCGAACATGGTGCCGCAAGACCCAACCAACAACCGGAAGATCTGGAGTAAGGTCGAGTCCGATGTCAGAAAGTTTGCCAAGCGAGCCGATGGCAATGTTTTTGTCTTTACCGGCCCGCTCTTTGACTCAGGCCACACCACCATCGGCGACAACAAGGTCTGGGTGCCGACGCGCCTGTTCAAGCTGGTTTATGACGCATCGTCCAAGCGTGCCTGGGCCTACGTACTACCCAACGCTGAAACTCGCATTGAGAGACCGATGGACTATGACGCTTTCGTGAAGAGTACCGGGCTCAAATTGCTGGGGAATCTACCGGTCACAGGTTCCGTAGGACGCTCTTGATGGCTTGATGAATTGCACCCCAAAGGCTGGATGCAACCGATGGGGTGTTTCATTCTGGCCCGATATTTTAAGCTGATATCATTCAAGAGCTTACAAACCGAGTAGAAAAATATGAATCGTCGTAAAAAAATAAAGCAGTTATTAAAGGCTCACGCCAAAAAGGCTAGTGCCAAATTGGCACCGCCAAGCAAGTCCAAATACATTAGTAAAGCTGACCGATT
The DNA here is from genome assembly GCF_019145235.1 of Pseudomonas farris. Taxonomy (GTDB): domain Bacteria; phylum Pseudomonadota; class Gammaproteobacteria; order Pseudomonadales; family Pseudomonadaceae; genus Aquipseudomonas; species Aquipseudomonas farris. The sequence continues at coordinate 18,318 of NZ_JAHSTV010000002.1, forward strand.
GAAGCTGGCTGCTGAATCCAGTCACGACTCAATCATTTCTTCTGAAAGCTGATCTATGTAGCTTGAGCACCATTGCTCGGCTATCGGTCCAGCAGAGGTGCCAGCAATGCACACATGCTGCGCCAGTGCGAACCCTCCCAGTAAATCCGTTGGCAGTTGTCGCAGCGCAGGAAATGCGAATAGAGGACACCAACGCGGGGCGGTACCTGCTGTCGGGCCAGTTCCGTGCTGATCTCGTGCAGCGGCAGGTTGCAATGAAGGCACAGGCTGAATGGCCGCGCGCTACGCGCCAGGTCGAGGCGTTCGTACAATTCGCGCAGCTGCAGCGACGGTTTCAGGGCATGCACGTAACAGCCGTGGCTGATGATCCGCCGCTTGAGCAGTTCGCGATCGCGGGTTAGCACGATGCGTCCTTGCTGCGCTGCGATCTCGGCGATCTCGCTATCCTCGAAGCCATTATCGTAGAGGGTGTCGAAGCCGCTCATGCGCAGCAGATTGGCCAGCCCGCCAAGGTGCGCATCAGCGACGAAGCGCAGCACCCGTAAAGGTTGCGCACGAACCTTTAGCAGCGGGCTGATGTCTAGCGCTTCGAACTTGGGATACACCGCCAACCGGTCACTGTCGAAGATCACGCGCTCGAAGCCCACCGACTCGCCGTTGAGCAGCACCAGCTCGACCTCGGTGTGCGGGATCCCGAGCGCCTCGATCATATGCTTGACCGTCGCCCCTCGCGCGCACTCGCAAGTGAAGGACTGCCGCCGCCGTTCGGCCGGCAGGAAATCGTTGAGCTCCTCGTAGAAGCGGAAGGTTGCACGGGTCATGCTGAACAGTATGGCAGGGCTACAGGATGAGTGAGTCTAGTCCGGACATCTTCTCCGGGAGGCCTTCCACCTGATCCACCATCTCTTTTCTGCCATTCCGTACTGGAACTTCAAGAAGGCCTACAGGATCGCTGCTGAGCGATTCACCGCCAGCAGTGTCGCCGTCATCAAGACCGTACTGGGTTGCGTGCTTCTCTCGATCTTATTGTTTTTCCTCAAGCGCCCGGCGGCGTCGACCAAATGGACTCAGGCGGCTATCTGCGCCTTCTTTGGCATCTTTGTGCTGTTCCACTTCGAAACGTCCGCCTATCGACATTACGCTGCAGCAGGTGTGGTGGTAGTGCTGATGGCCAGTGCCTCAATTTCCTCGATCATTCTGGGGCGCATTTTTCTCAAGGATGCCATTACCGCGAACGCGACCGTGGGCGCCGCACTGGCTATCGCCGGGATCGCGGTGATCTACAAGCTCCAATGACAAAGCTACCATTAGAGTAGCTTCTGCCAGCGACAACCTATTTTTTTGAGGACTTGCTAGGTTTCAAGTCGGGATTATTTCCTTGCGTGTCTTTATTGTCACGACGACGTTTATCAACTTCGCCGGTTGATTTAGCAATTGGCTTTGGGCCTGGTTTAAGCGCCATAAGATTTCTCCTTTATTTTAATATTGATTTTGGTGTTGCAGAATCATCTTATTGGTACTGGCGGATACTTCAATAGACATGAGATGCTTGATTTTAGCCATGTGAAAAATTGAGTTAGCTTTGGCAGCATCTACCGACCTACTGCCGCACAGGTGGATGCCCATCTAACGGTGCAACCTCTGACGGGGCACCGTATCAAGATTTGCCTAGTCGCCCAAATTAACGGCATTACCGTTAATCCGGACATAATAATTATCGAATTCACCGCTTTCGACGAACACAAAGCCATGGCGAGTGTAAAAACGATTTGAAGCGCTTTCCTTGAGAGCACCAACCTTGATGGGGCGCCCGATCTCATCAGCCTCTCTGAAAATCTGAGTAAGAACTTCAGAACCGATTCCTGCTCCTTGAGCACTGGGTATCACATACAAGTGGTCAAGCAGAAGCTCGCTCTGATGGTCTTTGATAACGACAAAACCGACCAGATCACCTGATACTTCTATGCGGCGTGGGCTGTTAGCGTCGAACCCACCAAGAAATCGTTCGCGCGCACGATCTGGGTTAAATCGTCCAAGCCGTTCAAGGCTCTCGCGCATGGCCTCAATCCTGATGGCTACCAGATCTTCCAGGTCGTTATTGGAAGCTGCGCATAAAACGACAGCGGAGTTTTGATCAGCGGAGGCTGGCATAACAAGCACCCTAAACATGGCCGGTCAGTCATTATAGAAAACAGAATCCGCACAACCACTACTGCCTCGGTTCAATGGAGGCGATGGCTCCATATCAGCTTCAGGGGGATGTGTTCGCGGGACGCTTACTGCGTATTTAAGGGGCGTGTTCACGCGACTGCCAATGCAGCGGCCGAGCGAGATTATTGAGTAGCTGCCGCGTAGATGGGCGCCCGTTTAACCACGCAAGGTCTTTTGGGCGGACGCTTACCGTCCAGGGCCTGGCTACAAGGTTTTAGAAAATGCGTAAGTGATGGGCTTGAAACTGGAGGCAGTCTGCAGCTTCCGTTTCCCAGATGCTGACAGTTCAGTTGGAAGAGTTGCTCAGCTGCTGAAGCTCAAGTTGCTTGGCAGCACTGGCTTCGAGGGTTGCACGCTCTTCATCCAGATACCGATAAATGCTTTGGAGGTTGGCGATTTTCTGTTTGATTTCTGCCATCTTCTTTTCAATTAGCTTCGCGCCGTCAGCACAATCGATCAGCTTGTTCCGCTGCGCATCCAGAATCTCGCCTATTTCCCCCAGGGAAAACCCCATGCTTTGCGCGCGCTGGATAAAGTCCAGATCCTGCAGAGTTTGCACTGTGTAAACGCGATAGTTGTTAGTTTGCCGCAGCGGTGAGATCAGGCCGATTTGCTCGTAGTAACGCAGCGTATGGCGGCTGGCGCCGCTGCGGGCCTCAAGTTCGCCGATTTTCATGAAAACACCGCTTGACTATAGAGCTGGGTCGATAGTTTACGCTTGATTTCTCACCTTAAACAAGGAGCAGGGAAATGAGCGTGGAGTGCTTTGTCACGGGGGGTACCGGCTTCGTCGGTCAACATTTGGTGGCGTACCTTAGTGCAAAAGGTCACACCATTCGGGTGTTGATGCGTCGCCCAGAGCGACTAGCTGTACTGCGGGAGCAAGTCGATAATTTGGGAGGGTGCGCAACCCGGGTATTTGCCGTAGCTGGCGATCTGGAACGGGACAACCTCGGGCTGAGTCTTGCTGACCGAGAAGTGCTAAGGCACGCCAGAGTCATATTCCACCTAGGCGCCCACTTCGCATGGGGACTTTCAGTGGAGCATTCTCGTGCGGTGAATGTGGAAGGGGCAAAGCGCGTGGCGCTGTTGGCGGCTGAGCAAAAAAGCCGTTTAGTGATGATCGGCGGCTACATGCTGAAAAATCATGAACATCTGCAACGCATCGGAATTGATCCTCGTCATCCGGAGTTGACGAATTGGCCTGCCGTCTACCGACATGTCGGTGGTTACGAGGGAAGTAAGCTGGAGGCGCATTTTGCGACCCTGGAGGTCATGTCCGCCAAGGGCGGGGAGATTACCGTTGTCCACCCTGCGACTGTCTGTGGCCACAGCCGCACGGGGCATATCCTTGACGGTCAGCCGCTGGTGGAGCTGATACGCAACCTTGTGCAGGGAAAGCTGACTGCAGTGCCCGGTACCGCCGAGCACTGGCTGCCACTGGTCACCGTGGATTACCTGGTTGAGCTGGTGGCAGTTTGTGCTTTTGATCCTGCCATGGTGGGCCAGGAACTGCTGGCGCTTGACGACCAAACTCCAAACTTGCGAGAACTCCTGATACAGGTGGCACAACCTTTGGGCTTAAAGTCTCCCAAGCATCACATTTCACTCCGATTGCTGAAGTTGCTACTGAGTATTCCTCCCGTCGCGTGGTTTTTGAATACAAAACCCGAAGCCTTGGACTTTATCCAGACCACTCGTTTTGATACAGCGGCGGTCGAGCAATTTGCCAACAGGCATGGAATAGCCAAACCGGATATACGTCAGTCTTTGCAGCACACTGCAACGTTCGTCAATTCATATTGCATAGCCAAGCGCTAGGCCCTCTGACCTCTCCCTTGGCGGCGACAAGAAGGCGAATAGCATCCTGCTGGGCGATCCAGCTTATGCCACAATAAATACTGGGGTAGGTGGGATCTTCGTATCCTCAAACTTTGCGCCGTCGATATAGGGCGGCATTCTATCGAACGACAATTCAGCGACAGGGATCGTCATCAATGCAATCTACTTTCAGCAAAGGCGTCATATTTGCACTCTCCGCTGCGGCACTGAACGCAACGATCGGTGTACTCAGCAAAATACTCATGAGTAATGGTTTCACCGCTAGCAGTGTCGCTGTCATCAAGACCGTACTGGGTTGCGTGCTTCTCTCGATCTTATTGTTTTTCCTCAAGCGCCCGGCGGCGTCGACCAAATGGACTCAGGCGGCTATCTGCGCGTTCCTTGGCATCTTTGTGCTGTTCCACTTCGAAACGTCCGCCTATCGACATTACGCTGCAGCAGGTGTGGTGGTGGTGCTGATGGCCAGTGCCTCAATTTCCTCGATCATTCTGGGGCGCATTTTTCTCAAGGATGCCATTACCGCGAACGCGACCGTGGGCGCCGCACTGGCCATCGCCGGGATCGCGGTGATCTTCGGCGCCGACCTGCAGCAGGGCTTTACCCTGCAAGGTGCTGCGCTAGCCTCCATGGCCGGCTGCGGCTATGGGGCCTTTTCGGTAGCCATGAAGCGGATGGGCGTGTCGGGGGGACTGCACTTCACCCGGCAATTGCTGTTCTTTGGCAGCCTGTATCTGCTGATGCCGGCTGCGGCCGATGGTTTCGTGATCGGCGAGCTGTCGCCATTGGCGATCGCCGCACTGCTGGCGCTGGCCGCGCTGCCGACCATCCTCGGCTTCTTTTGCACCACCAAGGCCATCGAGTATCTCAAGCCATCCCAAGTGCAGGCGCTGGAGCTGACCGAGCCGCTGTTCGCCGCGCTGCTGGCGTTTGTGGCGCTCAATGAAGTACCGCGCGAAAGCCTGTACGCGGGGGCGGCACTGATCATCGTCGGGCTGTGTTTCTCCAATGAACTGATCCGCTTGGGCAGCAAAGCGTCCGTCCCGTCGACCGGGTGAGCTATTTTCGGATCCTGATTGCTTTAGCAATCAGTGGTTTTTAAGTGTTTTGAGCGACTGACCGCTTCTGGCCCAGAGTGTGTAAAAACGCTAGATCCCGTTTCGATCTTCAAGGCTGAGCGACTGTCCGGCTTAGTAGCCTGATCAAGGCACGATGTCCCTTCCTGATGAGCTAACCGCCCCAGCAACGCGCCAGATCATCGGGACACGTAAAAACAGGCCGGTTTTTAGGCTGTTGGCGCTTTCATCAAGTGATGGGTACCGATGATTTTCATGACCCGTTTCAAGTTGTAGGCGAGCACATTCAAGCTCATCTCCGTACTCACCCCGGCCAGCTTTCGCGTCAGGAAGTGCGTCGCACCCATCCATTGTTTGAGCGTCCCGAAGGGATGTTCAACTGTCCGTTTTCGGACTCGCATCATCTCTGGCGCTTTGCTCAGCCGAAGCTGCATCTCCTCCAATACGTCTTTATGTTCCCAGCATCGAACTCGTCGTTCCGTGCTCGGGGTGCATTGCGACTTCAACGCGCAATCCTGGCATTTCGAACTCCAGTAACGATGCAACTTCAGGCCTTTTTCAACGTAGGAATAGTGCCAGGTCAGCGCCTCTCCAGCCGGGCAAATGTATTCGTTTTTTGCCGCGTCATAGATGAAGGCATCGTTATTGAAACGCCCGTCAGCCTTGGCTCCAGAGGTCATTGGCTTGGGCACATAGGCGGTGATACCTGCATGGTGACAAGCCAGGATTTGTTCGCTTTTGAAGTAACCTCGGTCAGCCACTACCGACAACGTATCTGACGCCATCGCCTCGCGGGCTTGCTTGGCCATCGAGCTGAGTTGATCGCGGTCGGAACCGACGTTGGTCACCTCATACGCAACGATCAAATGGTGCTGCGTATCGACCGCTGTCTGCACGTTGTAGCCAACGATTCCCGTGCCGCGCGTCATCATGGAGCGGCTGTCTGGATCGGTCAGTGAGACCTGTTTGTCCGGCGATTCATTGAGCTGGATTTCGATCGCCTGAAGCTCCTTCATTTGAGTTTTGAGCTTGGCGATTTTCTCTTCCAGCCGTACGGCGCTGGGCTCGGAAGCTGTTGGTTCTTGCCGATCAGCAGCATCGAGTGCCGTCAGGTAACGGTTGATGCTCGATTCAATTTCTTCCATTCGCCGCTTCAGTTTGGCGCTGGTGAAATTGCGGTCGCGGTTGTTAACCGCTTTGAATTTGCTGCCATCGATGGCGACCGATGTTCACCTTGGATGAAGCGCTTCATGGGCGATCCTTGCGATGAAATCCTCAGAAATCATAGCAAGTGTTCGCGAAGACGTTTTTACACACTCTGGGCCGCTTTCTGCCTAATGCGATGGGCCGCTATGGGTCGTCCTTTGCCGGTGCTGTTTACTGAGCGTTGAAGTTCGATGCAAACGCTGGGTTAGTTAAATGCGAACGGGTGGTCAAGTCAGTGCAATTGATCATTAAGCGATGGCCTCAAAAAGGCGTGTTACCGGACGCTTACAATATTCATGACTGCCTGACGTTTAGGTTAAGGAGCCGCGGTACGCGGTCCCAGAGAGCGAAGCGAACGGCTTGTTATACGTTAACCCTGTAACTCAAGGTTGCCTCATCGCCTGTGATCCCTCGGAATCCCCAGCAATGACTTGGCTGCTCAAATATTGTGATTTCAACGTCAACCGGATTTATAGCCAAGTTTCGCTCAAAGGCTGTAAATATTTGCTTTATGAGCTTCTTTTTTGTTTCTTCCGTTCGCCCAGAAATCATGCTTATTTCGATTACTGTGTATTTTTCAGATCTACCGTCGGGGTAATAAAAATTAGTTTTATCTAGCGGGACGAAACGGTGAGCACGCTTGTCTTCGGGTAACCCAAGAACAGTAGTCATGCAATTATGTAGCACATCGGACATCTGTGCTTTTTTGGCATTTAAATTGTAGTCAATTCCATAGACGGTGATCATTGCGATTCCTTGCAAGCGTATAACTACTAATTAGATGACATGCCATGTCGCGATGGCGTGTCGTATAACGTTCCTTGTCGTCCTGTAAGTCCTTGTCTAGCTTAGAGGTGGTCGCGGTAAATGCGACATTGCTCAGGGAGAAACGCGACATGGATGACGGCAAGCCCTGCTGCCCTCTAGAGTCGAAAGCAGCATCCGTGACACTACTCATTTGCCATCACCATGTCCACCGTCCACTTTTGGCCGATAGCGGTCTGTCATCAGCAGCTCCTTTTACCATCAGGATTTCCGGGGCCGCGATCATCTCGGCGAGCGACGACATTAGTGATGCGCAGAGTAGTGCCGCAGGAACGAATAAGGGGGACTCGGTACCTTTGGCGGTCGTGCCCTTCGCCTATATGTCGACACCGCTTGATAATCGTCTTTCGATAGGTCTGGGTCTCTATGCTCCGAGTGGCCTGATCAATGATTACGAGGGCTCTTTTCAGGGCCGCTACCATGGCTCCTACAGCACGACCAAGGAAATAACCCTGCAGCCCACCATTGCCTATCGAATCAATGATTACGTGTCCATTGGTGGCGGACCGACCATAAACCGTTTCAATGCAAAGCTTCAGAATTACCTGGCCACCGGCGCCCTGAACAACGGCCAGGACACACTGGTTACCATCAAAGGCGATGACACGGCACTTGGTTACAATGTCGGCGTCTTGTTTGACTTGAGTGATGCGACCCGTTGGGGGATTAACTATCACTCGAAGGTGAGCTATGAACTCAAAGGGCATACTGAGGTTTCCGGCTCCCCGAGCGTTATCCCGCTGGACGGAAAGTATGACAACAAGTTAGACCTGACTATGCCCGAATCAGTGGATACGTCCATCACCCATCATTTCAATAGTCGCTGGACGGGTTACCTGGGGACCACTTGGAAACGTTGGAGCCGGATCCAGAAGGTCGAGGCAGTCAACAGCGGTCTTTCCCCCCTGGGTCAGGCGGCTGGCCTGGGACGTGTGACCGAAGAAATGAACTGGCGCGACACTTGGTCCACCGCAGTTGGCGCATCCTGGCAGTTGAACCAACAATGGCTGCTGCGCGCAGGCTACGCCTATGATCCGTCGCCCATCAGAAATGCCGATCGCAGCGTGCGCGTTCCGGTCGGGAATCGCCAGGCCGTGACTTTGGGCGGCGCTTACTCACCGAATTCCGATCTGACGATAGACTTTGCTTACGGTTATCTCTGGGATTCCAAAGCCTCAGTAAAGCAGTCGAACAACTCCGGTCTTCAACCGGAATACAGTGCCAACTACGAAAATAGTGCGCATGGAATTTCAGTGCAGGCAACCTATCGGTACTGATCGCTGGTGACGTTTCTGAAGCGGACAAGAGGCGTGTTTACCAGAACTTGGCGACGGATCTGGCTCGGATAGAAGATGCCTTCGCGACCTACCGTGCCACACCTCTGGCGGTGGATGAGCGAGCAGCGGGGGACAAGTATGAAGATGTAATGACTGCGGCGGTCGAGGACGCCTGAGCGCTGTCTTATGCAGATGTACTAATTTATGATGCTGCATTGATAAATTTGGATACGGCATCATGAGTACACGTTCCGACCTTCTGACCACCGCTGAACTATTGTTGCGTACAAAGGGCTATGCAGCTTTCAGTTACGCCGATCTCGCAGCTGACATCGGCATCAAGAAGGCGAGTATTCACCATCATTTCCCGACCAAGGAAGGTCTGGCAATTGCCATTGTTGAGAGCTACCTGTTCCGATACAAGAAGCAGCTGGAGGTTATCAATGATGAATATTCCGGCATTATTGAACGTCTCGATGCCTTCGCCCTGATGTTTGCGCAAAGCAGTGAGAACGGCATGTTGCCGCTCTGTGGCGCCTTGGCCGCGGAGTTACTGGCATTGCCGCAAAGCCTAAAGGAAATGACGCGGGACTTTTTCGAAATCCATCTCGACTGGCTTCAGGCCAATATCGCTCTAGGCCAAGCGGCAGGGGAGCTCAAAGCTGAGCTGGACGGCGTGAAGATCGCCAGAGTCATCCTGAATACGCTGGAAGGTGGCAGCTTTGTAGCCTGGGCATTGAACGACAAGTACGACCGTTCTTCTGGATTCGATTTCATTTTAGATGGACTTCGGGTGGCCGAACCGCACCACTAATGCCCGATCCGCTTTTTTTGCTTTATGAGACGACCGATTCTGCCATCGCCAGCTCGGTCTGCTGTTCCTGCCAAGTAAGTAGCTCCATCCGCTTATCGCTCACCTCCTGAATTTTATTCCCGCGTACTGGACTGACGAGAGCCTATCTCGTCTCCCGGTTGTGCTGCGGATATCTGGCCATGCCTATGGCCTGAGGTGGAAAGGCTATAACCAATAAGATGGCAAGCCCTACATTTTAATAATGATGTCTGCGTATTCCAGACAGGCCGGGTCGCGGGTGCATTTGTTCGGCAGCTGGGGGATGGGTTTAAAGATCTCTTGAATGGCTGCCTACTAGTTGGTAGGGTTGTATCTCTTTCGGGCGGCCAAACGCCCTGTCCACAAAGAGGATTGAATAAATGAGCAACAACCTGAATGGTATCGACGTAGCCGCACTCCAGCAGTTTGCCCAAGGCGTTGCTGAGGATGTGACCAAGCGCAAGGCAAGTTTCAACGTCAAGACCCAATGGGAGTACCAGACTCGCTCAGTCGCGAAAGTCAGCCGTTACAGCTTGGCAGGTGAAACCTACTCACGCGATTTTGAAATCGTGGCCGATGAACCAAATGAATTGCTGGGCCAGAACACCGCGCCTAACCCCCAGGAACTGTTGATGGCAGCACTCAATGCCTGCATGTCGGTCGGTTATGCCGCCAACGCCGCAATGATGGGTATCAAGATTCATAGCTTGGAAATCGAGACGGATGGCACCCTCGACTTGCGCGGTTTTCTGGGGATTGAAGAGAGTGTCAACCCGGGCTACGACGAGGTAAGTGTGGTTATTCGCCTGCACACCGATGCTTCCCGTGAGCGCGTTGAAGAGCTGCACAAAGTGGTGCTCAAGACGTCGGTCAACTACGCAAACTTCTCGAAAGCCATCCGTATGGTGCCCACCCTCGAAGTTCGTGAAGGCTGATTTCGACTCTCCACGCACCAGCAGGCGATGAGTCGTCTTGGTGCCAAGTTTTAAATCTTGATCAGAAGGACTGATGAAATGAGCGATTTCTTTAAAGGTCAGAAACTGTTAGTCGTCGGTGGTACCAGCGGAATGGGCTTGGAAACGGCCCGCATGGTTCTCAAGGCGGGCGGTAGCGTGGTGCTTACCGGAAGCAAGCAGGATAAGGCCGAGGCTGCACGCCGTGAATTGAGCCCGCTGGGTTCTGTGTCCGTAATCGTCGCCAACCTGATGACTGAAGAGGGCATGAATTCCGTTCGGCAGGAAATCAATACCCACCACAGCGATATCAGCCTGATGGTGAACTCTGCCGGGATTTTTGTTCCCAAGCCGTTCACTGAGCACGACGAAGCTGAGTACGACATGTACCTGTCGCTCAACCGGGCGACCTTTTTCATTACGCAAGCGGTGGTCAAGAACATGCTTGCCGCCAAGCGCGAAGGGGCGATAGTCAACGTCGGCTCCATTGGTGCACAGGCAGCATTGGCCGGTTCACCGGCATCGGCCTATTCCATGGCCAAAGCGGGGCTGCATGCATTGACCCGCAACCTGGCCATTGAATTGGCCCACTCCGGAATCCGGGTCAATGCAGTCTCGCCAGGGATCGTCCATACCTCGATCTACGAGGGTTTCATGGACAAAGAGGCGATCCCGGAGGCAATGAAGTCGCTTAACGCTTTCCACCCACTCGGGCGAGTCGGTGTTCCCGAAGATGTGGCTAATACCATCCTGTTCCTGCTTTCCGACAAGGCGTCCTGGGTGACCGGTGCTATCTGGGATGTGGACGCCGGTGTCATGGCGGTACGTGCCTGACCACATCAGCAAGCGCGACCTTATGAAAGTCCCCCGTTGGGGGGGCTTTCTGTCGTCACTCCAACTATTTGCTTGAAACGCCGGCAACGCGGTCTCTATTAATTTTGGTGCAGGATGAATTATGCAAACCCCTTCAAAAAAATATGCAGTGGATATCTGGTCTGATTTTGTCTGCCCCTGGTGCTGGATTGCCAAGCGCCGCTTCGAAAAAGCGCTGGAGCGTTTTCCTGAAAAAGACAGTGTGCAGGTCAATGTCAGGGCCTATCGTCTGGCGGCGAATCACGCGCCAGAGCCTATGGTTGCGGCTCTTAAGCGCAAGCTTGGAAACCCGGACTCCGCCGACGCGATGATGAGCACCGTCAGTAAATATGGCAAAGCCGATGAGCTGAATTACCGTTTTGACACCATGCTGTTTGGCGACACCGCTGATGCCCACGTATTGGTCAAGGCGGTTGAAGATCCGACAGCGAAGAAGCGGCTGGTAGAGGCGCTGTATGAGCAGAGTACGACCCATGGTAAGTCGCTGTTTGATCGCAGCAGCCTGAAGACCATTGCCAAGGCAGTAGGTGTATCGGATGAGTCAATTCAACTGGCGTGGTCATCCGTTGAATTGCGCGCAGAGATGGAGGAGGACGAACATATCGCCACGCAACTGGGTTCGGGTGTTCCTTTGTTTGTATTCGACAATGCCTTCTCATTATCCGGCGCTCAGCCTGAGGCCGCGTTTCTTGAAGCGCTGAACAAGCTGCAAACGAAGTCAAAGACTGAGGATGACGCGTTCATCGGCCAGATCTGCGGTATAGATGGCTGCAAGACTTGATCGGCAGAAGGTGTGCGGCACTGAGTAGTGCCGCTTTCCAGTAGCATAGAAAACGAGGCAAAAATGAGCCGTATCGTTGAGTTGAGTGCCCCACAGTTCGCCCGTTTTGTTGCCAAAGGCAGCAGCGTCGTGCTGTTTTCCGCGTCGTGGTGCAAGCCTTGTCAGGAGATGAAGCCGGTCTTTCATGCCTTGGAAGAAAAGCTCCACGCCTTGGCGGTTTTTGGAAAGATCGATGTGGCGGTGTCTCCGACGATCTCGCAGATGTACGGCATCCGTGCAGTGCCATCCTTGGCGGTGTTTCACGAGGGTCGGTTGCTCCGGGTCATGCCCGGATCCCGTTCAGTTGCAGCGCTGAAAAAAGCGGTTCTTGCGGAGTTGGAAGAGGCCGTGTAACCAGGCTCCTCTGTTCAGCATTGAACGCCACTTTCTGGATATCAGGCTTCGCCCGCGGCATATGCCGGATAGTCGGTATAGCCCTTGGCAATCGTTTCGCTCACCCCGTAGTAGGTCGCGCGATCACCCTCAGCCAATGGCCAGCCGTACTGCATGCGTTCCGCCAGATCGGGGTTGGCGATATAGGCGGTGCCGAAGGCGATCAAATCGAGCTCGCCCTTAGCAAGTTCCGATTCAGCGAGCGCTTGGGTAAACCCGCCGGCCGCCATCAACGTACCTTTGTAGGCTTCACGGAACGCTGCACCGAAACCAGGCGGCGTCTGGGCAGCGAGGATGGTCGGTTGATAGTTCAGGTGAACGTACGCCAGCTCACGTTCGTTGAGCGCTGCCGCCATGCTCATCCAGGTTTCTTCTTCGCCTTCGTACACACCAAAGTCATAAAGGCGGCCAAATGGCGAAAAGCGCACGGCAACGTTCGAACTGCCGATTTCATCAGCAATCGCGTCAATGGTTTCGAGCAGGAAACGCTGGCGATTGGCGATTGAGCCACCGTACTGGTCAGTGCGGGTGTTCAGGGTGCTGCTGAGGAACTGGTCGAACAGAAAGCCGTTGGCCGCCATGATTTCGATGCCGTCAAAACCTGCTTCCATCGCCAGCCGCGCAGACTTCACAAAGTCGGCGGTGACGCGTTTTACTTCGTTCGTCTCCAACGCACGTGGCACGCTGGGTGGCACGTGGCCGGACTTGCCCGGTTCGATCCATGCGTAAACCGTGGTGTCGACCGCCGACTGCGTACCTGAAGAAACCGGGACCGCGTTATCCGGGTGTACCGATACATGGGACATACGGCCGACGTGCCACAACTGCGCGAAAATCTTCCCACCCTTGGCATGCACGGCATCGGTGACCTGACGCCAGCCTGGCAAATGTTCATTGGCGTAAATACCCGGGGTGTACAGATAGCCGCGGGCTTCTTCGGAAATCGGCAGACCTTCGGTGATGATCAGGCCGGCGGTTGCGCGCTGAGCGTAATACAGCGCGGTGAATTCATCAGGGATGTTTTCCAGGGTTCGAGTGCGGGTCATCGGAGCCATGACAACACGGTTGGCCAATGCGGTACCGGACAGATCGTAAGGGGTGAACAACTTATTCATGATTAAACTCGACGTCGTTGACAGGTTGAAAGCCAGCGTTTGATTTATGACTTATCGAATGCGTCCAGCACGTGTGTGCTGTAGACCAGCGCGGCGCCGGCGTTCATGTTGATGGCTACGCCAAGCGCTTCACCGATTTCCTCGCTGGTAACACCGACTTTCTTCGCTTCGGCGGCGTGGAAGGCGATGCAACCGTCGCAGCGAGTGGTCACGGCCACGGCCAGGGAAATCAATTCGCGGGTCTTTGCGTCTAGATGATTGGTCTTGGCGCCTGCGGCGCCGAGTGACGCCATGCCTTTCATTGTTTCCGGAGAAAGGCCGTTAAGCTCTACCAGACGAGTGTTGATGTCTTTACGAGTTTGCTTCCAGTCTTGCATGGGATTCTCACATGGATATGGATGGTGGTGGTTACAGTGATGTTTGAAACTCGATAACAAGCTACCATCCAGTTGGTAGGCTAACAATGAGTTCGTGTTGATTGTTACTATCAACACAATCGAAGAAAGGGGGCGGCCTCGTCTTTGGCAGCAGAACGCGGCCAATACCGCGCCGTCGACAGGCGACAAGGCTGCAGCGGCTAGGTCTGCTAGCCTTGAGGGCTTTGGGGGCTATAGAAGGGCTGATAAAGTTGCAAGGTGGGAAAGGGCTGGGCAAAGCTGAGCTGTCTGAGCTGGAACGATATGCTGCCTCCCAGGGGCGCGTCGGTGCACTTGTTAACTCAAAGCGCTACTGGATTTTTTACAACCACTGGGTATGAAATTTTCGATAGGGATGAAGCGCCGCTCGCTATTCGTCAAACCGCCCAGTTCAAGCATTTGTGTCCTGCGTCGGCAACCTATTTACGAAAGTCGTTAGGCACCTCGGTGGTTTCGGAGTAACCCGTTCAGGGAAATGACTTCGTCCCCTTTACCACGGCATCAAACCAAGATTTCCGCGAGAGCGGAGCCTATGTGTGTTCCGAATGGAATTGCGCACAAAGGTGCAGTACCTTGTATTTGTAGCATCCTCGTGTCCCAGTCCTGTCCAGGTTGAGAGGTGGCCTTCATGAACAACATCATCTACATCGTTGGAGTAGTTGTGATCGTCGTGGTTATTCTGTCGTTCCTCGGGTTTGCATAGCTTCGAAGACCCACTGAACGATTGCCCGGCACCGAAAGCAGTCAAGCTTTGACCCAGCGTTGACGGCTCCAGCTGCTCAACGTATCGACGGCGAGTACCAGTAACAGCATGGCCAGAATAACCGTGCTGGCTTGCGCTTCCTGGAACAGGCTGAGGCTGACATAGAGCATTTGCCCCAAACCACCTGCGCCGACGAAACCGAGCACACTGGCCATGCGGATATTGTTTTCCCAGCGATACAGGATGTAGGCCAGTAGCTGTGGCAACAGGTTGGGCAGGGTGCCGTAACAGAAAGCCGATACGGCGTTGCCGCCTTGCAGGCGGATGGCTTCGGCCGGCTCTGGTGGGGTGTTTTCCAGCGCTTCGGCGAACAACCGACCAAGTACGCCGGTGGTGTGCAGGGCTAATGCCAGGGTGCCGGCATTGGGGCCGAGACCGGCAGCAAGGACCATTAGCGCAGCCCACACCAGTTCCGGAACCGCGCGCAAGGCGTTGAGCGCCAGGCGCGACGCACTCTGCAATGGCCAGCCGAAGCGCCCGGCCGCAGGCAATGCCAATAACAGACCGAATACCGCCGCGAGCAGGGTGCCCAGGGCCGACATGGCAATGGTTTCCAAGGCGCCGTGGCCGATGGCTTGCAGATGGCCCGAACTCAGGTCCGGGCTGAGAAAACGCTGCGCATAAGCGCCCATCTGCTTCAGGTTGCCGGTGCCGCCGAGCTCGCCGAGGTCGATGCCCAGGTAGATGAACGAGGCGATCACCGCTGCGCCGATGCAGAGCAGCAGTGCCAGGTTGATCAGGCGATTCATGCCAGCCTCCAGCGCAACAGGCGGCTGAGTTGATCGGCGAGCAGTACCAGCACGAGAAACGTCAGTAACAAACTGGCCACTTCACCACCGGCGAACATGCGCAACGACAGATCCATTTGCTGGCCCAGACCGCCGGCACCAACAAAGCCCATCACCACCGAGGCGCGGATGGCGCATTCCCAGCGGTACACCGTGTACGACAGCAGCTCCGCCGCGACATTGGGCAGAATCCCGTAGAAAAAGGCTGCGAGCCGACCGCTGCCCGATTGCAGTAGCGCGTGGGCAGGGCGCTGGTCGACCGACTCGAAAATTTCCGCGTAAACCTTACCCAACATGCCGCTGTAGGTAATGGCAATGGCCAGCACCCCGGCCGTCGGGCCGAGGCCGACGGCGCGCACGAACAATAGAGCCCAGACGATTTCCGGCACGCTGCGCAGGAAGATCAGTAAACCGCGTACCGGCCAGCGCAGCAGTTGGCCCCAATAGCTCGGGTGGCCGGCACGGGAAGCAGCAGACAGCGACAGAGCACGGCTGGCCAGCAGGCTGGCGGGTACTGCCAACAGCAACGCCAGGGCCATGCCGGCCGTGGCGATGGCCAGGGTCTGCAGGGTGGCTTGCAACAGCAGTTCAATGAACGCCTCGCCATGGGCCGGTGGCCAGAAGGCGGATACAAACCGGCCTATCTCGCTCTGACTGTCACTCGCCACCAGCACGCTGAGGTCCAACTCGCTGAAGTGGATGCCCGGCCACAGCAAGGCAAGGGCCAGCAAGGTGAGCAGCAGGCGGGGCCGGGTGGCCGGATCTCGGGTATCACGGGTCAGCATCGGGGAATCTGCACACTCAAGGGCGCCGGAGCAATCGGTGGGGACAGCAGTTGTTCGTTGGCGTAGAGCTTGTCGAGCAACTCACGGTCGACTTCGCTGGCCTGAAGGTCGAACAGGATCTGTCCGTCACGCAAGCCGATGATGCGCGAAAAGTGCGCCAGGGCCAGCTCCACCGCATGCAGGCTGGCGACCAGGGTGACGTTGTGCTGCCGGGCATGGCTACAGAGCACCGAAAGCGTGTGTTGGGCCAACACGGGGTCCATGGCCGATACCGGCTCATCGGCCAGCAACACCTCGGGCGCTTGGTACAACACGCGGGCAATGCCCACGCGCTGCAACTGTCCACCGGACAGTTGCTGGCATTGCGCGAACAACTTGTCACTCAGGTCCAGTCTGGCCAATGCCGCGCGTGCGCCCGGAATATCCAGTGGATGCACCAGGTTCAACAGGCTCCTGCCCAAACCCCACTGACCCAGCTTTCCGGCCAGAACCGCAGTGATCACGCGCTGGCGCGGTGGCAGGGGAGGCGACTGATGGATCAGGCCGATGCGAGCGCGCAGACGTTGACGCTGACGGGCAGAAAGCTGCCAGGCTCGCTCGCCGAGCACCTGCAGCTCGCCGTTGCCCGGTCGCAGGGCGGTGGCCAGCAGGTTGAGTAGACTCGACTTACCCGCGCCGGACGGGCCAATGATGGCGACCTGTTCGCTGGCGCCAATGTGCAGGTCCACGCCACGCAGCGCTTGAACGCCGTTGGCGTGGGTAAGGCTGACCTGGGTCAGACGCAATGTCATTTGAGCAGTTCGGCGGCGAGGGCGGCTTCCTCGATGCCCTTGTAGTTCTCAGGCTTGGTTTCGATGAATCGGCTGGCGGCCTGCAGATCCAGAATCTCCTTGTCCGCAGGCTTCGCCGGATCGAGCGCCAGGAAGGCTGCCTTTATCTTGGCCGCCAGCGCTGGGTCGAGGGTCCCGCGCACCGTCCAGTTGTAGTCGAAGTAGGCCGGGGTAGTCGCAAACACTTTGACCTTGGTGGTGTCGACCTTGCCGGCGGCGACCAGTTTTTCCCACACACTGGCGTTCAGTACGCCGGCGTCGACCTTGCCGGCCTGGACCCAGGCGACAGTGGCGTCATGGGCGCCGGAGTAGCCTACGCGACTGAAGTAGGTTTCAGGCTTGATGCCGTCCTTGAGCATAAAGTAGCGCGGCATAAGACTGCCCGACGTGGAGGACACCGAGCCGAATGCAAAGGTCTTGCCCTTGAGATCGGCGAGGGACTTGACGGCAGGGTCGGCGGTGATGAATTTGCTAGTGAATTGGGCGTCCTGTTCGCGCTGTACCAGCGGAATGGCATTGCCGGTTTTCAGGCGTGCCTGCACGAACGTGAAGCCGCCCAGCCAAGCCAGGTCGATGCGGTCGGTGGCCAGCGCTTCGACCACGGCTGGATAGTCACTCACCGGCACAAACTCGACTTTCATGCCCAACTGTTGTTCCAGATAGGCGCCAAGCGGCTTGAACTTGCGGAGCAGTTCGGTCGGGGCTTCATCGGGAATTGCGCTGACTTTCAGCGTATCGGCGGCCTGCGCCAACAGGGTGCAAAATGACAGGGTCAAGCCGATGGCCAATGCCAGGGTACGCTTGAGCATGGAAGATCTCCGGTGTATTAACGAAAGAATGTCGAGGCGCCTGGCACAAGTGGATCCAGCCTGGTGCTTTGTGAGGGTAGACGAAATGGAGCGAAATTGACTGCTTTTGGTTGAAGAGCGCAGATCGAAAAGGCTCCCTTCTGCTCAGCCAATTGAATCAAGCCATCGCAAAACAATCAGCACCCGTTTTTTCGGCTGTTCAAGTGGGCCAGATTCATCCACCACATTCAAGCCAGCGCCTGGAATCAGGTCAGTGGTTCGAAAAAATTACCGAATTGCCATGTGCGGCTATAGTCATTTACCGAGGCCCTATGAAGGGTTCATACCCACCTCGGCAAGCGCCCCCATTGACCGGCAGCACCGAGCCCATGCGCAAGGAGATACCCATGAAGCATTCTGCGATTGCTGGATTGTTCGTCACGGCCGCAATGTTAGCCTCACCGGTGTTTGCTGCAGACAAAGATCTTTGTACGTCAAACATACAACAAATCAAACAAGTGCTGGACAGTGAGCCGACGACATCAGAGAACGCCAAGGACAACATCAAAGCCTCGCTGAAACGTGCAGAAGATGCGCAGAAAGCTGGCGATGACAAGGCGTGCATCAGTGAAACAACCAAGACGCTGGAAAAAATCCAGACCCGAAATCCTGCCGACAAGGGCTGACGGGCCTTTGGGTTGGTTTGATGACCCGCGTTGGCGTACACGACACCGGCTTGCTGCTCGAGTTGATTCAAAGAGCAGTGAGTTCGGGGCCGTTCAGAATTCGATGCCAGTTGCGAAATTCGCGCCGCGGCCCTCCGGCGCGTTGCTAGTTACCGTCCGCCACTTTACGTTCTATCTCCGCTATTTTTCGCCTGAGCTCTTCAGCCTCCCGCTCCTGGTTTCGCGCTTCCTCCAGACTTTCGGCGTCACTGTCGCTGTCCTCAAGTTCTCTTTCGACCACATCGTCGGGTTTGCCAGATGTATCGGTAGGCGGGGTCGCTTCTGCTTTGTCGTCATTAACACGGTCATCATTGTTCATGTCGCTCACCTCCATTGGCCTACACATTGGATTCAGCGGTATGGAAGGAGTTCGGGTTTTTCAGCCTTTATGACACGATTCAATGGTTCCGTTTTCAGTGACGTCTCTCCCTTGCCTCAATGGCATGTCGCAAACGCTTCCTCGCGTGTCGTCCCCGGCCAACCGCGCGCTACAACACGATTTTCGTCGATGATAAAGACCCACTTCGTCACGGCTTTCAACTGGCCTGATCGGTCGCATAATGGTGCTAGTTTGAGCTTCTGCAGGTAGCATGACGCTGCGCACCAAATGACAGATTGGCTAACGTAACCGAGTGGGTCGAACATTGATCGAACGACGTCAATTCAGCGGAGGCATGAAAGGAAAAAACCTCCGCTATCTGAATGAAAACACTGGCGAGCCTGCTCGAATGACTCGGGCGGGCTTTTTGCTGCTCGAGCATTTCTCGCTGCCTGCGTTCACGCAAGCGCTGGACACGATTGTCACCGCAAATCTTTTGCGCCCCGGGTTGTTCTCTTCCCGAACGTTCGGTTTGAATGAGGGGGAGGTCGTCAGCGATCTGGGCCTGGTCATTCGTCCGGATGCGCGTATCGACTCTTCAGCCATTCACGACCTGGACCTGCTGGTTATTTGCGGCGGCTACAGGACAGAACTGAAGGCGACTGATGAGCTCATCAGCCTGTTGCGAGCGGCGGCAGACCAAGGTGTCATTCTGGCCGGGTTGTGGAACGGTGCATGGTTCCTGGGCAGCGCAGGCTTGCTCGATGGATACCGTTGCGCCATTCACCCCGAACATCGTCCCGCACTTGCAGAAATCTCCAAGGCGACGCATGTCACCAGTGAGCCCTATGTCATCGATCGGGACCGGCTCACCGCGTCCAGTCCCTCTGGCGCATTTCATATGGCGTTGGACTGGATCAAAGAACTGCACGATAAAGCCCTGGTCGAGGGTATCGAGGACATTCTTGCTTTCGAGGAGTCTCGTTATCGACGCATCAAACCGGCTGAAAATATCTGTGTGAGCGCGCCGTTGCGAGAGGTGGTCAAGCTGATGGATGCCAACCTCGAAGAACCGCTGGAGTTGGAGCAACTGGCCGTCTACGCCGGCCGTTCCCGGCGACAACTCGAACGCTTGTTCAAGGAGCAGCTCGGGACAACGCCGCAGCGATATTACATGGAGCTGCGCATTACCGAAGCGCGTCGACTCCTTCAGCACACAGAGTTGTCACAGGTAGACGTGCTGGTTGCCTGCGGCTTTGTGTCGCCCAGTCATTTCAGCAAGTGCTATAGCTCGTACTTCGGCTACAGGCCTTCCAAGGAAAAACGGCTGGTCAAATAGCCGCTTTTTGAGTCCCGACGAAGATCTCCCGACGGTGCAAATCTGCCGTCGGGAACGACCCGGTGACGGCCGCTCGCTGGAGCAGTGCCACCGGACAAGTCCGCGAATTCAGCCCTTGGACGCCATCGCGGTGACTTCCACACGCATACCTTCGACGGCCAGAGAGGCCACGCCAACGGCGGCGCGAACCGGCCAGGGCTTGGCGAAGAAGCGCTTGTAGACTTCGTTGAAAGCGGCGCGGTCGGCCATGTCAGTGAGGTAGATGGTCAGATGCAGCACCCGATCCATGGAACTGCCGGCAAGCTCCAACGCCACCTTGAGCGCTTGCAGGGTGCACTCGCTCTGCTCGGCGATGCCACCCAGCTCCAGACTGCCGTCGGCACGGGTGGGGATCTGGGTGGAGACCAACAGGCCGCCGAAACCGGCGACGTCGGAGGAGATGGATTCCGGATCTGGGTCGGGGAGAAAGGTGATGTCGTGGTTTGCCATGGGGGATCTCTTGAGGTGGTGAAGGGCGGTTGTGTATGGGACGGCTGGCCTGACATCGTCAGCGGGCTCAGTCCCGAGGTATTCAATTGAGGCAATGCGTTCTGAAGGGCCAGTTTACAGCGTCATCGTCGTGCCGTTCGTGCATCAGCTCGAAAACACGGAAGGGCGCTCCATGTGGCGCGGGATGGAGAGACTGTCAGCTGCTCCATGCTTCGCGCAATCCGTAATCCGATGACATGGACCTCGTTTCCGAACTGCAATAATCAAATAAAAAACCAAGGACTCGGATAACTTCCGGCATCTGATAACTACAGGGAAAAAAGATCAATGCCTCATGCGGTTTTTGTCAGCAGAACCATTCTGTTTGGAGATTGTGATCCGGCGGGAGTGGTGTACACCCCGCGATTTTCATATTTTGCAGTGGAAGCTATTTATGGAGCGCTTGATAAGTGGTTGGGAGCGCCCGGGCTTAGAACGCTGATGGGTTTTGATGTGTTGCCACCTGTACGCGCCATGTCATTGGAGTTACTGACTCCCCTGACTTGGGATGATGAGTTGAACATCAAGGTTAGCGTCGCCAAGTTAGGGGTTCACTCCTTCACGTTTTTGGTTGAAGGATTTGTCAGCAACGAGACATTATCGTTTGTCGCGAATATCACTCATGTTTGTGTCTCGCCTGAAACCAAAGACATTGTTGCCATTCCAGCACCGCTGAGAGCGCTTCTTTCATAATTCGCAGGCTCGACAGCTCCTACGGGTCGCATGACTCTTCAGCCGGTATTGAACAACTGACGGATCAGGTTGGGCGTACTGCCAGTCCAGCGTTTGAACGAGCGGCGGAAGTTTGCCGCATCGTTGAAACTCAGGTACTCGGCCACTGCTTCATTGCTGAACCCCTTGATCTGGTACAGGTACAGGGCCACGTGCTTGCGCACCAGGTCCACCTGTTGCTGGAAACCGGTGTCGTGTTTTTGCAGTTTGCGCTTGAGGGTGGCGGGGCTCATGGCGAAGGCCTGGGCGGCTTGTTCCAGGCTTGGGGTGTGGCGCACGTGGCGCTGTAAATAGCGGTACATGCAGCCGAGAAAACTCGACGTGCAGCCCAACTGTTGCAGTTGCCCCTGAGCTTCCTGACGGGCGACCTGGCCAGCAATGGCCGACGCATCGGGCCATCGCTGGGCGAGAAATTCCCGGGGGATGCGCATCAGGTCCAGAGGCCGGTTGAATTGAGTGTGCTCGCCCAAATGCACCCAATACTGCTCGACATAACGGGGCTCGGCATGGCTGAAACTGCATTCCCACGGCAGACGCTGGCCGCTCAGCGCGCGACTCATGGCTACCAGCGAGGTCATGCTCGCTTCCAGCAGAAAACGCCATTGCTCGCCGGACCCGCAACTGTCCAGCCAATAGAGATAGGCGTGTTTTTCATCCAGCACCAATCGCGGCGTCATTAACGGGCTGAGCAGCGCCTGTTGCTGCACCAGGGTGTCGAGTGCCTGGTGCAGATTTTGTGCATGGCGCAGGGCGTGGCTGGCGGCGCCGTAGTGTCCGGGCAGCAGGCGCTGACCGAACAGAAAACTGCTGTCGTCGGCATCCAGCAGACGTCGGCTGTTGCCGATCAGCGCGAAAAACTGCAGGGGGCTGAGGCGGGTCTGGCCAGCCAGAATGTCTTCATGAAACAGCCCCGTGCCGCGCAGCAGACGATGACTGTCGATGTCCCGGGACAGCGCCAGATCGATCAGGGTTGCCGGTTGATAATGCCCGGGGATGAAACGGCTGTCGGTTTCGTACCACGTGGTTTTCAGGGTCATGGCCGGGCCTCAGGCCGTTCTGGCCAGAGGCTGCTTGGCCCGGGCCAACGCCAGGTTAAGGCGCTTGAGCAGGGCGTCTGGCGACTCGTTCAGCGCCATCACCACCGCCGTGCTCGCCGACAGTTGCAAGCGTTCGCCGTGCTGTCGGGTTTTGTGCGCCAGGCCCTGAACCGCCTGTTGCAGTTCCAGCGCCAGCAGCCGTGCCTGGCTCTCGCCGGTGTTGGGCAGCAGCACCACGAAACGATCGCCGGCCAGTCGGCAGAGCAAGTCCTGGCGCCGCAGATTGAGCAACAGCAAATGACTGAGCGCTTGCAGCACGGCGTCGCCTTCGGCATGCCCGAAAGCCTGATTGATGGCCGAGAAGTTGTCCAGGTCCAGCGCCAACAACGACAGCGGCTGTTGTTGGCCGTGGCTTTCCTCAAGGCTGCCGGCCAGTTGCCGCTTGAGGTAATCGGCGCCGCCCAAGGGCGTGAGTTTGTCGAACAACCGATGTTCGCGGAACAGCCGCTCGCGTTTCTCCATCTGCGCGCTGATTGCCAGTTGTTCGCGGTGCCAGTGATAGATGCCGATGGTCAGCAGGATCATGCCGACCGGCATCGGCCCGGACTCGAGCCAGTGATCCCAGGTGATGCTGTCGGGCAGGCGGATGAACTCGTCGAGGCTGTCGATCCACCAGGAAAAAAAGATCCCGCTCAAACCCAGCGCCAGGTAATTGGTGACGCGCCCGGCCGGCCGACTCTTGAGTACCAATCCCAGCCAGACCAACGCCAGCAACGCCGATCCACCTTCACCGACGATGTCCAGCCAGACCCATTCGCTGACCGGTTTCACCTCGCCGCAGGCCAGATGCAGAAGCAACCCCAGGTTGGCGGCCAACAGCAGCAGGGCGAGTTTCCAACGGTGGGGTTTGAGCACTGAGAACATGGCCGTGATCCTTTGGCGAAGAAGCAATGCGCGCCAGCACAGCAGATGTTTGTGACAGTCGGGTGACTGGGGTGTGAGGGAGGGGTGAGGTCGAATCAGCTCATGGTGCAGCAAAGTTTTCTGGCTGGCGCAGAACCTGTGGGAGCGGGCTTGCTCGCGAAAGCGGTGTGTCAGTCGACATCAATGTTGATTGTGCCGCCGTCTTCGCGAGCAAGCCCGCTCCCACATGGATTGCGCTTAGCTGACTGACAGTTGGGCAAGCCTCCTCACCACAGAAGCATTGTCAGCCAAAACAAGTCATTTCAGCTCACTTCCCTCCCCGAAACCCCACAAACCCCCCGGTTTACCGCACCTCCCGCCAACCCCTGTCACAGAACCGTCATTCCCCGGCCCTAGCGTGCCCTCCCAGTTGCCGGGCCTCTTGCCTGGCGTTAACGGACTCTTGGGGGAGGACATTCATGTACAAGCGCAGCAGCACCGCAGGAGTGGTCGGTTTCACGCTCACCGCCCTGGCCATGGCGATCGCCAGTGAACGCCTGAGCGCCGCCGAAACCGTGGCGAATACCGAACACGTCGAAGTAGTGGGCCAGGCGGCGAGCATTGATCAGGCGCTCAAGGAGCAGCGCAGTTCCGACAGCATCAAGAGCGTGGTGCATGCCGACGGCGTGGCGCAGTTGCCGGACGAAAACGTTGCCGAAGCGGTGCAGCGCTTGCCGGGCGTCAGCGTCGAGCGCGACCAGGGCGAAGGGCGATTTGTCAGCGTGCGCGGCCTCGGTCCGGATCTGAACAGCGTGACCATCAACGGCACACTGGTGCCATCGCCGGAAAGCGAACGCCGGGCCGTGGCCCTCGATGTGCTGCCCTCGGAATTGGTGCAGTCCTTGTCGGTAATCAAAACCCTGACCCCGGACATGGACGCCAACTCCCTGGGCGGTACCGTGGATGTGAAAAGCCTCTCGGCCTTCGATCACAAAGGGCTGTTCTACACCGGCAGCAGCGAAGCCAGTTACGACAAGAATACCCACCAGACCAGTCCGAAATTTTCCGGCGCCATCAGTGATCGCTTCAGCCTTGGCGACGGCATCGACAACTTCGGCGTCGCTGCGGCGCTGAGCTGGCAGAAGCGCGACTTCGGCTCGGACAACGTCGAAACCGGCGGCGCCTGGGACTTCGAGCAAGGCGCCAAATTGCAGGAGTTCGAGCAACGCGATTACGACATCAGCCGTGAACGCTCCGGTGGTGGCCTGAACTTCGATTACAAACCCGACGACCTCAGCAGCTATTACCTGCGCACCCTGTACAGCCGCTACAAGGACAGCGAGACGCGCAATTCCACCAGCCTCGAATTCGCCGACCCACTGACGGCGGGGGAGTTGGGCGACGCCGAAGGCTCACGCAAACTCAAACAGCGGGAAGAGACCCAGGAAATCCAGTCCTACGTATTGGGCGGCGAGCGTATGTTCGGCCTCTGGACCCTCAGCGGCCAGGCCGGCTACAGCCGCTCCAGCGAAGACAGCCCGGGCCACATCGCCAACGCCGCGTTCAATGGTACCGACGATTTCACTGACAGCGGTTTCTACGACAACGACAAGCCGCGGCCCATCATCGGTCAGAGCTTCTACAACCCGGACAACTTCAGCCTCGACAAGGTCGACTGGGAAAAACAGAAAACCACCGACACCGAGAAAAACCTGCGCCTGGACCTGGCCCGCGATTACGACTTCAGCGGCTATGCGTCCCAGGTCAAATTCGGCGGCAAGGTCAGCCGCCGCAACAAAGACAACAACCTCGACGCCTGGGTCTATGAAGATTTCGACGATCTGGGTTTCAGCGATGAACAGCTCAACCTCAGCCGATTCAAGAAAGGCACCGTGGATTACCGCCTCGGCCAATTCGGCCCGGGCATCAGCGGCAGCGCCATCAAGCAGTTGATCGGTGGCCTGAATCAGGCGGACTTCTATGACGAGACCGAATCGCGGGTCAACGACTTCAAGATCAGCGAAGACATCAACGCCGGCTACCTGATGAACACCATCGATATCGATGACTGGCGTTTCATTGCCGGCATGCGCTACGAAGGCACCGAGTTCGAAGCCAAAGGCACGGGCGCCACCGACGGCGAGTTCCAGTCCACCGAAACCAAACGCCGTTATCACCACTGGTTGCCGGGCCTGCATGCGCGCTATCAACTGGACAAGAACACCCAGGTGCGCGCGGCCTGGACCAAGTCCGTGGTGCGCCCGACTTTCGGCCAACTGGCGCCGGGTTTTGTCATCGACGATGACGAGGCGACCTTCGGCAACCCGGACCTCAAGCCGCTGGAATCCAGCAACCTCGACCTGGGCATCGAGCACTACATGGGCCATGCCGGCACGGTCTCGGCGTTCGTGTTCTACAAAGACATCAAGAACTTCGTTTACAACACTGACCTGGCCGGCACCGGTGCCTGGGCCGATTTCTCCGAGGCTCATACGTTCGCCAACGGCGACAGCGCCAAGCTATATGGCCTGGAACTGGCCTACTCGC
Organism: Pseudomonas farris; assembly: GCF_019145235.1. Taxonomy (GTDB): domain Bacteria; phylum Pseudomonadota; class Gammaproteobacteria; order Pseudomonadales; family Pseudomonadaceae; genus Aquipseudomonas; species Aquipseudomonas farris. Next base: position 44,238 of record NZ_JAHSTV010000002.1, read on the forward strand.
AGAAATTCGACTGGCTGCCGGCGCCCTGGAACGGTCTGCTGCTCGGCGCCAACACCACCTTCAGCCGCTCCGATGCCGAGATCGAAGGCTTTGACGCCGCCAGTGGTATCAACCGCAAGCGCAGCATCGATTTGCCCAACCAATCGGACACCGTCGGCAACCTGATGCTTGGCTGGGAAGACGACAAGCTGAGCCTGCGTCTGTCGGCCAACTACAAATCCGATTACCTCTTTGAGTTGGCCTCGATCAACGACAAGGCCCACGACCTGCACGTCGACGCCCAGACCTTCGTCGATTTCAGCGCGCGGTATTCGCTGACCAAAAATCTGCAAGTCAGCTTCGAGGCGCAGAACCTCACCGACGAGCCGTACTTCGTCTACACCGGCAACCGTTCCTACAACGGTCAATACGAAGAATACGGCCCGACCTACAAGCTCGGCCTGACCTTTACCCACTTCTAAGCCCCGGGGCGGCAGCCCGGTGTTGCCGCCGTGATGGATGCACGACAAGGACTTTGCCTGTTCATGAGTATTTCGTGGTTACCCAAACACGGTCTGCTGACCACCCTGATCAGCTTGACCATCGGCCAGGCCATGGCGGCCGCGCCGAACCTGAGCCTCTCACCCTGGGCACCGAATCTGGCAGTCGACGCGGTGGCGTTTTTGCCCGCCGACTTCGGCACCGAACGCCTGGCCGCCAGCGAGCGTGACGGCTTGCTGCTGCTCGACACGCAAGGCAAAGAGCTGGCACGCCTGAAAGGTTCGTTCAGTAGCCTCGACAGCCGCGCCGCCGGCCAACATGTCTTGGTGGCCAGCCTCGACAACGCTCGACAACAAGCGTTGCTGGTCAGCCTCGATCCGGCCAAGCGCAGTTGGGGGCAACCGGTGTATCTGCCGACGCGGGATTACCCGGTGAACGGCCTGTGCCTGTACCGCGACGAAGCCAGCAATCTGTTCCTGTTTCTGGTGGGCGAGGAGGGCAAGGGTGAGCAATGGCTGGTGGGCAACGGCGTCACTTTGAACCCACAACCGCAACGGGTGCGCGGTCTGCCGCTACCGCCATCGGCACAGTTCTGTCAGGTCGACGATGGCGCCAATCAATTGGTGGTCAATGAGGAGAACGTCGGTTGGTGGGCCTACCCGGCGCATGCCGAAGCCGATGTAACGCGCACACCGGTGGCCATGCGCGAACCGTTCGGCGAGATCAAACAGGCAGCGGGTGCGATGGCGCTGGAGCCGGGTGGCATCGTCGCACTCGATCCGAAAGCCGCGCAGTTGCATCTCTATCAGCAGCAGGGCGAACGCTGGACGGCTCAGGCCACCTTGGCGCTGCCAGGCTTGAACGAGCCGGAAAACCTCGCTCTGCGCCCGACGGCCAAAGGCTTGGAAGTACTGCTGCGCGACGATGATGACGGCCGTCTGTATCAGGGCGAACTCGACTGGCAAGCCACGCCGGTGCCCTTGGCGCCGGCGCTGGCGAACGTAAAAGCAATCAGCCAAAGCGACCCGGTAGGGCGCCAGGGCGATGCCGCGGATGATCCGGCGATCTGGATTCATCCGCAGCAAGCAGCCCTGAGTCGGGTGCTGGGCACCAATAAAAAGCAGGGGCTGATGGCGTACGACCTGCAAGGCAAGCTGCTACAGGAGTTGCCGGTGGGGCGGCTGAACAACGTCGATATACGGCCGAATTTCAAGCTCGGTCAGCAGACCGTCGACCTCGCGGTGGCGAGCAATCGCGATTACAACAGCCTCAGCCTGTTCAGCATCGACCGCACCAGCGGTGAGTTGCGCGAAGCCGGTGAGATTCCCACGCCGCTCAAGGACATCTACGGCCTCTGCCTGTTTCAACCGGCCAGCGGCGAAATCTACGCGATCGCTAACGGCAAGGACGGCACCTTCCTGCAATACCGCTTGAGCGCGCCGAACGGCAACGTACAGGGCGAGCTGGTGCGCCAGTTCAAGGTCAACAGCCAGCCCGAAGGCTGTGTTGCCGACGACCAGCACCAGCGCCTGTTTCTCGGTGAAGAGGACGTCGGCGTCTGGGCGGTGGACGCCCGCGCCGATCAACCGGCGACGCTCAGCAGCGTGATCAAAGTCGGTGCGCAGTTGCAGGCGGATGTGGAAGGGCTGGCGCTCTATCAAAGCGCGGCGCAGGACTATTTAGTGATCTCCAGCCAGGGCAACGACAGCTATGTGGTGCTCGATGCTGAACCGCCGTTCGCGTCTCGCGGCGCATTCCGCGTCGGGCTGAACGCGGCGGCGGGGATCGACGGTGCTTCGGAAACCGATGGCCTGGAAGTCACCTCGGCCAACCTCGGCGGTCCCTGGAGCCACGGCATGCTGGTGGTGCAGGACGGCCGCAAACGCATGCCCGAGCAAACCCAGAACTTCAAATTCGTGCCCTGGGCCGAGGTCACCAAAGCGTTGAAATTGCCCTGACCCGGCCAGTCATCAACCTGTCATCACTATTTCATCGAATAGCTCAACGGCCGTCGCGCATCGACAGCCCGAGAGCGCCAGACAAGGAGTTTCACCATGCAAGCGACACTGGAACACATGACCATCTGGGGCCTGATCAGTGATGCCAGCCTGCTGGTCAAAGCCGTCATGCTCATCCTGTTGTTGGCGTCGGTGCTCAGCTGGTACCTGATCATCCAGCGCAGCGGCGTGCTGCAACGTCGCGAGCGGCAGCTGAACAACTTCATGCAGCGCTTTCGCAGCACTGCGGACCTGTTGCCGCTGTACCGCGAAACTGCACAGAGCGCTGACAGCGAAGCCGGTGTCGAGCCGATTTTCCACGCCGGGTTTCAGGAATTCAGCCACCTCAAACAGCACTCGGGCAATGCGGCCGACGTGGTGCTCGAAGGTGTTGAACGGGCGTTGTACGTGGCCATCAGCGAGCAAGAAGTCCGCCTGGAGAAGGGCTTGCAGTTCCTCGCCACGGTCGGTTCCGTCAGCCCCTATATCGGCCTGTTCGGCACGGTGTGGGGGATCATGAATTCCTTCCTCGGCCTGTCCCAGGTGCAGCAGGCGACGCTGTCCACCGTGGCCCCGGGCATCGCCGAAGCGCTGATCGCCACGGCCATCGGCCTGTTTGCCGCCATCCCGGCAGTGATCGCCTACAACCGCTTTTCGGCGCGCAGCCAGACCCTGCTGACTCGCTACTACGCCTTCGGCAATGAATTGCAGGTGCGCTTGCATCGCACCTTGCATGGCACGCCGATGAACCTGGCCGTCGCAGCCTGAGAGGAGAATACAGATGCTCGTCAGACCGCAACGCAAGCACGGGCCCAAGGCCGAAATGAACGTGGTGCCGTACATCGACGTGATGCTGGTGCTGCTGGTGATTTTCATGGTCACCGCGCCGATGCTGACCCAGGGCGTGAAGATCGAACTGCCCAAAGTCGCCAGTGAAGCGTTGGCCACCGATACTCGCCAGCAAATCCTTACCCTGTCGGTGAAGGCCGAGGGTGGTTATTACTGGAACCTCGGCGGTGAACTGGATACGCAGCACCAGACTGACAGTGCGGTGGCGCTCGACGAGATGCGCGCCAAGGTCGCGCAGATTGTTGCCGAACGCCGTGACACTCAGGTTTACATTCGCGCCGACAAGGACGCCGGTTACGGCAGTGTGGTCGCAGCCATGGCGGCGTTGCAGCAGGGCGGTGTGAGCAACCTCGGGCTGGTGACCGAGGCCCCGCAATGACGGCGATGATCATGCCCAGTCCATCCATGACATTGCGGGATGCTGCCCGCAACGGGTTCTGGAAAAACAGTCTGGCGGCGAGCCTGGCGGTAGGGCTGCATGCCATTGTGCTGGCGTTGTTGGTGCACGGCTGGACCCTGGAGAAACCACCGCTCGAACAGCCGGCGGTGTTGAGAACGCAACTGGTGATGCTGCCACCGGCGCCGAAGGCGACTGAACCGGTAGCGGCGCCGACGCCGCTACCGGAGCCAGTGGCCGAGGCGCTCATCCAGCCCGTCAAACCTGCGATCGATCCGCAGATCCAGGCGCAAAAACTTGAACAGGCCGTTCTTGCGCGCAAACGCGTCGAAGACAAAAAACGCGAACTTCAGGCCGAGCAACAACGCCAGCGTCAGGAGACAGAAAAACGCACTCATGACCTCGAGCAGCAACGCCAGGCCCAAGAGCAGGCCCAAGAGCAGGCACAACGCGCCGAACAATCGCGCCTGGCCGCCGAACGCGCGCGTCAGCAGGCCACCCAAGTAGCTGCCGACAGCCGCCAATACCTGCCCCTCAGCAAGGACGCGCCGGACTATCCGCAACGGGCGCTGGATAAAAACATCGAAGGCGATTGCACCGTGGAATACACCGTCAATCCCCAAGGAAAAATCGAAAACCCCAAGGTGCTGGACGGCTGCCATCCGTTGTTCATGCGTCCGTCGCTGGCCGCCGCCAACACCTTTCGTTACCAGCCGAGAATCGTCGACGGCCACGCGGTGGCAGTGCCGGCCGTGCGCAATACCTTTCACTACCGGATCAAGTGAGCGGCACCCCTAGTGGATAGGCGTGCGGCTATGCGGTCGTGAGATAGACTGATCAGCGGGCATCGGACGGTGGGGGTGACAGGTGGCGCGCTTCAGATGGATTCGCTGATCACGGCGGCGGCCCGTGCGCTTGCGGCGGGTGATCCCCTCGGCGCGCTGAACCGCATCGCCTTGCGCGACGATGCGCCTGCGCTCGCGCTTCGCGGCATCGCGATGGCGCAGTTGGGCGACCTTGTGCGCGCGAAGGCGCTGGTGCGCAGCGCCGCACGTGCTTTCGGGCCGAAAGAGGCGTTGGCCCGGGCGCGATGTGTCGTCGCCGAGGCCGAAATCGCGCTCGCCTCGCGGGATCTGAACTGGCCAACTAAGGCACTCGACGCCGCGCGGGCAACGCTTCAGGCGCATGGCGACTGGGTCAACGCCGCCCATGCGCGGTACCTCGAGATCCGCCGCTTGCTGCTGATCGGGCACCTCGACGAGGCCGAACACCGGCTCGCCGAGCTTGATCCGACGCCGTTACCGCCCGCATCGAGGGCAGCCTACGAACTGGTCGTGGCGGGCATCGCGATGCGCCGCCTGCAAACAAAAGCGGCGCGCGCTGCACTTGAACGAGCCGAGCTTGCTGCACAACACGCCGCTATTCCCGCGTTGACGGCAGAGGTCGAAAGCGCCGCCCGCATCCTCGATACACCGGCGGCGCGACTGATTGTCGGTGGCCAGGAACGGCCGCTGCTGCTCGATGAAATTGAAACGTTATTGACATCCCCCACACTGGTCGTCGACGCCTGCCGGTATGTCGTGCGCGACGCAGGCTCGGCGGTTTCACTCGCCCGGCGGCCGGTGCTATTCGCGCTCGCCCGGGCGTTGGGCGAAGCGTGGCCCGCTGACGTGCCGAGGGAGACGCTGATTGCGCGAGCCTTTCGGATGAAGTTCGCGGATGACTCCCATCGCGCGCGGTTACGCGTCGAACTCGGGCGGTTGCGCGCGGCGTTGCACCTGATCGCCGATGTCGTCGCGACCCCGCGAGGGTTTGCGCTGGTGCCGCACGATGCGCGTGACGTCGTGGTGCTGGCGCGACCTGTCGAAGAGCAGCATGCGACGCTGCTCGCCTTCCTCGCCGACGGCGAATCGTGGTCGAGTTCGGCCCTGGCGTTGGCGCTTGGCGCCAGTCAGCGCACCGTGCAACGAGCCCTCGACACGCTGGCGGCTGTCGGCAAGGTGCAGTCATTCGGTCATGGCCGCGCCCGGCGCTGGATGACCCCGCCGGTTCCAGGATTCGCGACGGTATTGTTACTCACAGGGTTGCTGCCGAGTGACTAGCATCGACTTCACCAGCCCAGTGAAAGAGGAGCAAAACATGAAACATTCAGCAGCCGAAATCATCCGCGAATACGGGCCTTTTCCAGGCGTCGACAGCGTGCATGGCGTCACCCATGACGGCCAGCAGGTCTGGTTTGCCTCCGGCGACAAACTCAACGCCCTCGATCCTGCGAGCGGCAAGACGCTGCGCTCGATCGATGTCGCCGCCCATGCCGGGACAGCCTTCGACGGTCAGCACCTGTTTCAGATCGCCGAGGATCGCATCCAGAAAATCGACCCACAGACCGGCCGTGTGCTCTCCACCATCCCCGCGCCCGGCGGCGGTGGGGACTCGGGGCTCGCCTGGGCCGAAGGGACGCTTTGGGTGGGTGAGTATCGCGAGCGCAAGATTCATCAGGTCGATCCCCAGACCGGGGCAGTGCTGCGCACGCTCGAATCCAACCGCTTCGTCACCGGTGTGACCTGGGTCGAGGGCGATCTGTGGCACGGAACGTGGGAGGGGGACGAGAGCGAGTTGCGGCGAGTCGATCCGGCAACGGGCGAGGTGCTGGAGAGCGTCCAGATGCCGGCTGGCGTCGGCGTGTCGGGACTTGAGTTCGATGGTCACGACCGGTTTTTCTGTGGCGGCGGCAACAGCGGGAAGGTAAGGGCAGTGCGCCGTCCTGAATAAGCCTTTGCGGCGCAAGTCTCGGGTCGTACCGCGGTGCGCGAATGGAACTAATCTACAGTGGCCGAGCGAGACCTTTTGAGGGGCTCAAGCCATGCAACCTATTGAACATCCGCGATACGACCTGGCGCTGTTGATTGCATTTCTTCTCATCGTCGCAGCGCTGGGGATTTCACCCCATAGTCGAGTGGATTGGGTCCTGGAAAATCTGCTGGCCCTGCTGCTGGTGATGGTCCTGGTGGGCGTCTCCCGACGGTTCCGTCTGTCTGCCGTTTCCATCACTCTGGTATTCGTATTTCTCTGTATCCATGAACTGGGCTCGCACTACACCTATGCGCTGGTGCCCTACGACCGCTGGTGCTCAGCCTTGACCGGGGTCAGTCTGAACAAAACCCTTGGGTTGGAACGCAATCATTACGATCGACTGGTCCATCTGACGTATGGACTCTTGATGGTGTATCCGATTCGGGAAGTGCTTGTGCGAATCACGCCGCTACGGGGGGGCTGGGTCGGGTTTATCGCGCTGAATATCATTCTGTCGACCTCAGCTGTCTATGAAATCGTGGAATGGATAGGTGGGCAGTTCCTGGGAAAAGACACGGCGAAGGCATTTGTCGCTGCACAAAATGACCCATGGGACTCTCAGGCCGACATGGCACTGGCAGTGGCAGGTGCGTTCTTCACGTTATTGGTTGTCTGGTTCCGGCGACGGTTGTTTCATCAAAACACTCAATTAAATGCCCTCGAAAAAAATTCATAAAATTTATAGAGTGTTCTAATTGAATGATGTCGATAAGCCGCTAATGTAAAGTTGATGTAACACTTGGGGTGTCCGCGCAGTAGTTGTTTTCCGACGAGTTACGTTGAACTTATTTGATTCTGGATAGTATCAATATTATTGCAATGCGCCTGCAATTTGGCAGGTGTTTTTATCTGATAACAAGACGCATTAAGGCACGGTTGAATTTCGCTGTATATTCATACAAATGGCCTTTTTGTTTGGCTTTTTATAGTCGTAATGTATTGAAATTAAATGATATTATTTTGGTTATTTGCTTGGTGTTTTATGCCATTGATAATGGCGAGTTATCCTGTTTGGTGGCAATATTTTGGCAGTGGTAGTGTCAAAAAATAACTTTATAATTAGTCGGGCATTTTTCTGGCGGGGTGCTAGTGTTGGTAGTCTTGTGTTGGATCACACTTGGCTCGCTTCTTAGGGGGAGTGCATTATGTCGACTCCAAATCCTCGTATTGCGGTTCTTGGTAATAGAGTTGCCAGTTCTAACATTCCTGAACTCGAACACTTTTCGGATCTAAGCAGCTTATTGGCTGCGCCTGTATTTGATGTTCTGTTGCTTGATATGCCCGCGGCTTATGCCGGGCGAGTTCTGCGCAAATTGCGCTCAACTACGGCCTATCGCTATCAGCTCGTTTACTGCTGTCGGGATCAGGATGGCTGGTGTGAAGCGCTGGGCGATGGCCCATGCCCGGCCGAAACAAGCGAAATAAAAACACTGTGGGATATTTGGCGAGGGCGCTTCAACCTGTTCCGGCAGGGGTCTGCGCCCGAACGGTTTGAAGGTCGGGTGCTGTCGTGGCTGTGGTTACGCGCCGACGCCCATGTGTTTGCTCTGCGCGACCCCGAAGTCCCCCAACATTATCGCTATCCGCTGCTCGAAGCACTGGCAGATGCCGAGCAGGTCAACCCGTTTGTCTGGCTCAGTCTGATGGTGCAGCACGACTGGCTGGAAGAGGGCGTGCTGGTCGATCGGGTACGTCTGTGTTCGGACTGTGGTTCGGGGCGCCTCAATTACATTGATGTGTGCGCCGAATGCCAGGCGATGGACATTTCACGGCAACCTTCATTGCACTGTTTCACCTGTGGTCACGTGGGTCATCAGGAGTCGTTTCTCAAGGATGGCCTGTTGCTCTGCCCCAACTGCCTGAACCGTTTGCGGCACATTGGCAGTGACTACGATCGCCCTTTGGAAAACTACCGTTGCCGCTCATGCCAGGCGTTTTTTGTCGACGCCGATGTGCAGGCGCGCTGCCTGGATTGCGGCTTGTCACACGCGCCCGACAAGTTGCGCATACGTGAAGTTCGAGACTTTCATCTGACGGAAGCGGGGCGCTTCCGTTGTCGCCAGGATTTCAACGATCGATCGATCAACCATTTCGGTCGCCTCAATTTGTTGGGCGGCAAGGATTTCTACGAGCTTTTGACCTGGCAGCTCCAAGTGGTGCGTCGTTACCAGCAGCCGGCGTTCTCGTTGATCGGCCTGCGCTTCGTCAATCTGGCCGGTACGCTGGCGCGTCTTGGCGAGCACCGCGGGCATGCCTTTATCGATAGCCTGACGGATCGGCTGAAAGAATCCGTCAGGGAAACCGATCGCTGCTCGCGAAGCACCGAAGAGTTCTTCTGGATCATGCTGCCGCACACGGATGGCAAAGGGCTGGAGTTCGTCACCCAGCGCTTGAGCCGGGTCGCCGAATTGTTTTCCGCGCCGGAGGTCAGTGACATTTCCCTGCGCGTCGTCAGTTTCACGGCCCCCGGAGATTTGCTCGAGAAAGAAGACGGTGAGCTGTTGCTGGCCCGTCTTGCCAGTGAGTTGATTTAAGCCATGAGCCCGTTGATGGAGCAACTCTACAGCATGCTTAGCGCAATCATGGGGACGGACGGTTTGAGCCGGTTGTTCTACATGCTCTTTCCGTTGTTTCTGGTGTTTGAGTTGCCGCTGACGATCATGGTGCTGCTCGGCGTATTGCGCTGGTTTACCCGTCGGCGCAGCAGCGTGCCGAAGACCAGCCTCTATCGGCCCAAGGTCTCTTGCATCATCACCTGCTACAGCGAAGGGATGGATGTCCAGACCACGCTGTTAAGCCTGTGCGAGCAGACCTACCCCGGCCACATCGAGATGATTCCGGTGGTGGACGGCGCCACGATCAATCAACCGACGCTCAGCGCCGTTCGCAGTTTTTACGTGGACCCGCTGTTGTACCCCCGGCGCCATTTGCGCCCGATCGCCAAATGGCAGAGGGGCGGACGGGTGTCGTCATTGAACGCCGGTTTGTCCCATGCCAGCGGCGACATCGTCATGGCGCTCGACGGTGATACGTCCTTCGACAACAACATGGTCAGTGCCATCGTGCGCAATTTCGAAGACCCCTCGGTGCCTGCAGTCGCTGGCAGCCTGCGGGTGCGCAATGTCTGGGGTTCCTGGGTCACGGCGATGCAGGCGCTTGAATACGTGTTGTCGATTCACATGTCGAAAATCGGCCTGGCCGAATGGAACCTGGTGAATAACGTCTCGGGTGCCTTCGGCGCTTTTCGCCGCAGTTTCCTGGTGAAAATCGGTGGCTGGAACACCCATACCGCGGAAGATCTGGACCTGACGCTGCGCATCAAAAGTTACTTCAAGCGACATGACTTGAGGATTCCCTTCGAGCCGGAAGCCATCGGGCATACCGATGCACCCGCGACGCTCAGGCAGTTTCTGATGCAGCGTTTGCGCTGGGACGGCGACCTGTTTTTTCTGTACGTCAGAAAGCACAACCACAACATCAACCCGGATTTACTGGGCTGGCCAACCTTCCTGATGATCCTGCTCAGTGGCTTCTTTTTCCAGTTGGTGCTGCCGTTCATCATCTTCATCTACACCTTGCTGGCGCTGTTCATTCTGCCGGGCAAGACGCTGTTGTTTCTGTTTGCGCTGATCTACCTGCTGTACCTGTTAATCACCATGCTGCTGTTTGGCGCCATGTTGTCGATGGTGTCCGATCGACCTCGACAGGACGTGACCCTGGGGTTGTTGGTGCCTGTCTTCCCTCTGTTCATGCTACTCATTCGGTGCTGGAGCGCAGTGGCCATGCTCAACGAGATGTTTCGTCGAGGCCATGAAGAAACCTCTATGGCGCCGTGGTGGGTTCTTAAACGAGCCACGAGGTTTTGATATGCGATCCGTACTTCTAGCCTTGACACTGTCGCTGCCCCCCGCGGCGCTCGTTGCACAACCGCTGCCCCTTCAGGATTTGATCGACAAGCAGCAATCGGACCCCATGTTTCGCACCGGCGAGGCCGACCTGCGGCAACCGCGTTTCTTGCTGGCGTCCACATCAGCGGCAGCGCCGAAAGCAGGGGCAGAGGCGGGGACGAGTTCGGGCAAATGGTCCCAGGCCAGTTATGTCTGGGACAGCGAAGCGTTGCTCGATCCCGATCGGCGCGAGGCGGAGCTTCAGGCGCTGCGCAAGGCCGGGATGGACAAGATCTACCTCGGCCTCAAGGCTGCACAGGTCAATGACTTGGTCACGACTCGCCGACGGCTGGAGCAATTGCTTCAGGACGCGGCCCGAGAAGATCTGCAAGTGAGTCTGTTGCTCGGCGATTCGAGCTGGATCGAGCCGACGGACCGTCACCAGCTCAGCGATTTATTGAAGAAGTTGAAGGGGCTTGCATTCAGCAGCCTGCATCTGGACCTCGAGGTCGAACAACTGGGCATGCCCGTCCCCGATCAGCGCCTGAAAAACTGGCTCGATACCTTGCGCATGGCGTCCAGCGAGAGCCCATGGCCGGTGGAAATATCCAGCCATCATCGCTGGTTCGCTGAACCGAAACCCGGGCAAACCTGTGTGCCGTGTGCGCTTCCCGACGCTGGTGTGCGTCAGGTCAGCCTGATGATCTACACCCGCAACCCGAAAAACAGCGCACGCATGACGGAGCAGATCGCCCAGCGCTGGCCGGCTCTGCAATTTCGTTTGGCACAAAGCACAGAACCCGAATTGCCAGCCACGGAAAGCTGGGCGGGTGCATCGACTGACCAGTTGAAACACCAGGCCAGCGCCTGGCGCGAACAATTGCAACCGCGGGGGGTTGCCGGTATCGACTGGCAGGCCTGGCGAGACTTCCCCAAACGGTGAGCCGTCATGAAAATTCGTTTCGATAGTCGCAAAGAATTGAACCCCACCCAGGAACAGGGCTTGAGCGTGCTGTACGCACCGAGCAAGCGCATGGCCTTTCGCGCGCGCTGGTATTTGATTCTGTTGCTGGTCGCCAGCCCCTTGATCTGGCTCGGTGGCAAGCTGGCATACAGCATGCTGATGATCGACGCACCGGCGCAATTGCGTCTGCCGATTTACGAGGTGCGCGCGCGCGATGCCGGCCGGGTCGATCAGCTGTTTGCAAAGGCGGGTGAGCAAGTCCAGGCCGATCAAATGCTGGTCACTCTGGACAACCCGGAATGGCGGGCCCGGCTGGCGCAACTGGCTGCCATGCCAACCAAGGCAACGGGCACAGGCACAGGCACTGCCCAATTGGGCGGCCGCGAGCGTCAATTGCTCAAGACCCGAATCGGCAGGGCGGAACAAAAGATCAAGGAATTGGAGTACCTGGCTGACCGAGGCGCGGCGGCTCGCGGCGAGGTGCTGGCAGCGCAGTCGGAGCTCGACGGGTTTCGAGCGGACTTGTTGGCGTTTGAACGCCGCGAGCAACTGGCGCGTCAGCCCACCCAAAGCGTTGAGCGCGAGATCATTCAGCAGAACGCCGAGCAGCAGTGGTTGAAGACGCGTCTCGCCGCATTGTCGATCAAGGCCGGACAGAGCGGCCGGATCGCGGAAGTGCTGGTGACTCCGGGCGAGAACGTCGGCGCCGGCACGCTGTTGATGCGCCTGGAGCGGCTGGAGGACCCGCTGCTATGGATTTATCTGGAACCGCTCAATATCAGTTACGCCGCGATCGGTCAGCCGTTGCGCGTGCGCATGCCGGATGGCCAGTGGCTGGCGGCGCATGTGGTTCAGGCGGTAGACAGCGCCGGGCGCACGCCGACGGTGCTGCGCGGCCCGTTTGCCGCCAGTGAAATGGGTTTGCAGGTCGCAGCCCGGTTCGATGACCCGCTGCCGTCGCGTTGGCGAATCGATCAACTGCCCTTGAATGTTCGCTTCCCCACGGACTGGCAAGAGATGTTCAGCGCCGGTCGGGAACTCATGGAAAGAGTCGAGGAGTTCGTCGCGATGGATCGACCTACAACCACTACTCCAGAGTGAATTTGCCATGTCTGCTGATCGAATTCTTGTGACGGGTGGCGCGGGCTTCATTGGTTCGCACCTGGTCGAAGCCTTGCTTGAAAACGGCTATGGCGTTCGGGTGCTGGATGATCTTTCAACCGGCAAACTGGCGAATCTGCCAGTGGACCGTGCGCATTTGAGCCTGATAGTCGGGGATGTCGCGGATGCGCCGACAGTGGAGCGCGCCCTGAAAGATTGCAGCGCGGTGGTGCATCTGGCCGCGGTCGCCTCGGTTCAGGCGTCGGTCGAAGACCCGGTCGCCACTCACCAAAGCAACTTCATCGGGACGCTGAATATCTGCGAAGCCATGCGCCAGGCCGGCCTGAGAAGGGTGGTGTTCGCCTCCAGCGCCGCCATCTATGGCAATAACGGCGAGGGCACGGCCATCACCGAAGACACGCCCAAGGCTCCGTTGACGCCCTATGCCGCGGACAAACTGGCCAGTGAGCATTTCTTTGATTTTTACCGCCGCCAACATGGTCTGGAACCAGTGATCCTGCGCTTCTTCAACATTTACGGACCGCGCCAGGACCCGTCATCGCCTTACTCCGGGGTCATCAGTATCTTCAGTGAAAGAGCCCAGAAACACCTGCCCGTCACGGTGTACGGGGACGGTGAACAGACCCGGGATTTCGTTTATGTGGAGGACCTTGTAAAGGTACTGGTACAGGCGGTGAAAGAGTCGGAGCCGAGCGGCGAACCGGTCAATGTCGGTTTCAACCGCTCCACCAGCATCAACGAGCTCGCGGCCACGTTGAGCACGCTGCTGGGTCGGCCTCTGGCGTTGAACTACGCTGCACCGCGCTCCGGTGACATCCGCCATTCCCGGGCCGATAACCAGCGTTTGCTTGAACGTTTTCGGTTCACCGAGCCGACTTGTTTTGCCGATGGTTTGGGCCAGTTGCTCCGAAGTCTGGAGGGCGGTGACCGGTGAGCTCCGGGGCGTATAACCGGATGGAACTGTTGTCGCAGGCGCACCGTCAATCGAGGATAAGGCCGCCGGACCTCAGACGCCGAGATGCAGGAGGCCATTATCCTTCGACCCCATGACGGAGGGCCTCTCCATGAGGATCGCTCAGATTGCGCCGCTCACCGAACGTTGTCCGCCCCGTTTGTACGGTGGCACTGAGCGGATTGTGTCTTACCTGACCGAAGAGTTGGTACGACAGGGACACGATGTCACGCTCTTCGCCAGCGGCGATTCGCAAACCTCGGCACGCCTGGAACCAGGTGCGCCCCAGGCCCTGCGGTTCGATCCACGCATCAAGGACGGGGCGCCTCATCACATTCTGATGCTCGATCAAGTCCTGCGACAGGCGGATCAATTCGACGTGATGCATTTTCATGTCGATATTTTCCATTTTCCTTTGATTCGACACTTGGCCGGGCGCAGCGTGACCACGCTTCACGGGCGTCTGGACATTGCGGACTACCAATCCTTTTACCCTCACTTTCCCGAAGTGCCGCTGGTCTCGGTGTCCAAGGCGCAACGCACCCCGGTGAAGGGTGACGTCAATTGGGTGGGCAATGTCTATCACGGCATTCCGAGTGATCTGCTGGCCTTCAACCCTGAACCGAGCGGCGACTATCTGGTGTTTCTGGGGCGTATCTCTCCCGAAAAACGCCCGGACCGCGCCATCGAAATTGCCTTGAAGGCGGGGCTATCATTGAAGATCGCGGCTAAGGTCGACAGGGCTGATCAGGTGTATTGGGAAGAAGTCATCGCACCGATGATCGCCGCCCATCCGAATGTCGAATTTCTCGGCGAGATCGATGAATCGCAAAAGGCAGACTTGCTGGGCAATGCTCGCGCCTTGATCTTTCCCATCGACTGGCCCGAGCCGTTCGGTCTGGTCATGATCGAAGCCATGGCTTGCGGCACGCCGGTGATTGCGTTTGGTCAGGGCTCGGTGCCGGAAGTGATCGACGAGGGCGTGTCCGGTTACATCGTCGATGGCGTCGCAGGGGCGGTAGCGGCGGTGCAGCGGTTGGCAGAGCTGGATCGGCGCAGGGTGCGGGCCAGGTTCGACGAACGGTTCACGGTCGAGCGCATGACCAATCACTATCTGGAGTTATATCGCCATCTGACGGCGGGCAACACCTATGGCCATCCCTCCACGCCCTTCGATATTCCAGCCACCGCGTCGCTGCAAGAGCTGCGCTTGCGCAACCTGAAAAACAACGACACCTTCGCGGTGTTCGATCCCAATGGCGACGTGCTGTTTGCGGACGACAGCCCGCAAGGGATTTTCCATACCGACACCCGACACCTTTCCGGGCTCTACCTGACGCTTAACGGCGCGCGGCCGCTGTTGCTCAGTTCGACGCTGCGTGACGATAACGCGATGCTCACGTGCGACCTGACCAACCCGGATCTGTTCGACGCTCATGGTGAAAAAATCCTGCACCACGATTTGATCCATCTGCGCCGCTCACGATTCTTGTGGAATGGCTCCTGTTATGAACGGCTGACCCTGCGCAATTTCGACGATTCGCCCCAGCATCTGCAATTGAGAATTCAGTTCGCGGCCGACTTCAAAGACCTGTTCGAAGTTCGCGGCGCCCGGCGTCCGCAACGCGGCGAAGGGCACCGGGCAGAGATCACCGATGAAGAGGTGGTGCTTTCCTACACCGGTCTGGACCACAAACGGCGCATGACCCGCCTGCGTTTTGCCCCGGTGCCGGCCAGCCTGACCTGCGATTCGGCGTTGTTCGAGGTTCAGCTGGCGCCTGGGGAAAGCCAGTCGTTGTTCATGGACATCAACTGCGGTGTGCAGAACCCACCGTTTACGGTGCGCCACGGGTTCTTCATTTCATTGCGCGATTCCCGACGCGAGTTACGCACGTTCTCTTCGCGGGCGGCCTCTGTGGTGAGCTCCCACGATGTGTTCAACGAGGCGGTCAGCCGCAGCGTTTCCGACCTCTACATGCTCATGACCAAAACCCGCGAGGGGCTATATCCCTACGCTGGCATTCCATGGTTCAGCACCGTTTTCGGACGAGATGCGCTGATCACTGCATGGGAGATGCTGTGGTTCGATCCCGGTATCGCCAAAGGCGTGCTCGGGCATCTGGCCGCCAACCAGGCAACCATCGTTGACGCCCACGCCGATTCCGAGCCCGGTAAAATCCTGCACGAAATAAGACTGGGAGAAATGGCCGAATTGGGCGAGGTGCCGTTCCGACGCTACTACGGCAGCATCGATTCCACACCGCTGTTCGTCATGTTGGCCGCCGCGTACCTGGAGCGCACCAATGATTTGGGCACAGTGCGTCAGCTCTGGCCGAATATTGAGGCGGCGCTGACCTGGATCGAGGAGTACGGCGACCGCGATGGCGATGGTTTTGTCGAGTATGGCCGGCAGTCCGCCGAGGGGCTGATTAACCAGGGCTGGAAAGACAGCCACGATTCGGTTTTCCATGCCGATGGGCAATTGGCCGTGGGCCCGATTGCGATTGTCGAAGTTCAGGCCTATGTGTATGGCGCCTGGACGGGGGCCGCCAAAATCGCTCGTCGGCTGGGTGATCCGGAGCGGGCTCAGCGCCTGAAATACAAGGCTCAACGCTTGCGTGAAGAATTCGATTCCCGTTTCTTCGACGAAGAACTGGGCACTTATGTATTGGCCTTGGACGGCAACAAGAAACCCTGTCGAATCCGTACCTCCAATGCCGGTCATGCCCTGTTCGCCGGCATCGCTTACCCGGAGCGCGCGGCATCGGTCGTCAGCGCGCTGATGGACCGCTCATCCTTTTCCGGCTGGGGCGTGCGCACCGTGGCGTCTTCCCAGGCTCGCTATAACCCGATGAGTTATCACAACGGCTCCGTCTGGCCCCACGACAATGCGCTGATCGCCGCTGGTTTCGCCCGCTACGGTTACCGTCGGGACGCGGCGCGGATTTTCGAAGGCCTGTTCGCCGCGTCGACCTACATCGATCTGCGGCGCTTGCCCGAACTGTTTTGCGGCTTTGCCCGGCAACGCACCCAAGGGCCGACGTTCTATCCAGTCGCCTGCATGCCCCAGGCCTGGGCCGCTGCTGCACCGTTGTCGATGATTCAGTCGTGCCTGGGGCTGAGCTTCAGGCCGAGGAAACTCAACATCCTGTTCGACGAACCGGTGCTCCCGGCATTTCTGGACACCATCGCCTTGCGGCGTTTGGCAGTGGGTGCTGAATGTGTGGACTTGATGCTCCGGCGTTCGGGGGAAAACGTCATGATCGAGGTTCTCAATCGCCAGGGCCCGGTGCGGATTTTGAGTACCAGTTAGCAAGAGGGGCGCGAGCGTGTCAGAACGTGAACGCTTGTCCCGACGAATGCTGAGCCATTTCAGTCTCCAGCAAATGCTCAACCAGCACATCGTTCAAAAAGCGGAACTGATCATTGAGCCCGACCACTTCGTTACTGAAGTGGTTGGCCGCTGCCGGCATCAGCAAGGCCTCGAAGTGCTCGTCGAACACCAGTGCGACTGCTTTGCGAGACACGACCTGTTGCGAATAGTAGTTGCTGCCGAACACCGGAAAACTGACGGCGAGGCTGATGAAATGGATCATGATTTCGGCTCCTCGGTTTGACCGATATCCAGCACGAAGCGGGAAAACAAGGTCAGAGTGACGGCCGTCAGGGCCAGGCAGGTCAGGAGATGGATCAACATGGTTTGCCCCTCCGGTGCGGGGTTGAAAATGGGGATGAGGTTAATCCTGCACCTGACGGTTTTTTTGCGGAAAGCGTTCGTGGCGATGGTGAATATTGATGTGAATGATGGTGGTGATCTTCGGTGGTCTTGAGGGCCTATTCGCGAGCAAGCCCGCTCCCACATTGGATCTCCTGCGTATGGGAATCTTGTGTCCGGCGGTGATTAAGTGTGGGAGCGAGCTTGCTCGCGAAGGCGTCCTTGAGCGCGCCACCCATTCAACTGACGGACGGCCCATGTCCCCGACCTATACTCAAATCAGCACGCTCTTTAGCGTCCGGACACTCCGTTCGGCGAAGTCTGTAGGACACCGCGATCTTGAACCTGCGTTCGCTGATCGTCGCTGTGTTGGTGATATTGGCGGGATGCGCCACGCCCACGCGTGCCCCGGTAATCGTGGTGCCAGTAGTGGTATCCCAGAGCACCTGGCAGCAAGTAGACCGAGAAATTGTCGCCGCTTCACAGCAGGCCACCGAACAGGCCAGGGTCTACGCCCGCGGGTCCATGGAGCATTGGCGCACCCGGGTTTATCAGCAAACCGAAGAAGTCTTCATTCCGTGGTTCAGCAGCTACTGGACCCAGGAATGGCTGTCGATGAAAGTCAGCTGGTACACCATCAATGCCGGAGACGAGCAGGATGCGACGACCAAACGCCTGGCGGCCTATCTGCTGGAGCAATATCACCGGCGAGTACTGGAACCGGTGGCGGTGGAGATCGATCCCGACGCGGTCCTCGGCCAGGCGACAGAGTTTTATGTGCAACTGATGGGGCAGCAACTCGAAGTTATTTCCAAACGTCATGGCGTGCCAATGGCGCAGCTCAACGGTCGCGTTCAGAAAATCCCGGCTATTTCGCTAGGCCCGCCAAGCGCCCGTGACGCTTCGCTATATCAGGTGGTGCATGCCGAACTGAGCAAATTGCCGGCCTACCAGGCGCTGATCGAGAAGATCCACACCGCGGGCGGCGAGAAGGGCATTGCTTCGACGGATGCCGGCATGGCGCCAGTGGCCAAGCGTGCCAGCCGACGAATACAAGCCGAAATGGCCCCCCGAGGCGCGGCCAGTGCCGTGGCGGCAGTGGCGGGGAAGGCGGCCGGGGCGTTGATTTCCGTGGGGGTGGCGGGGGTGCGCGCGATTATTCAGGCCAACGATCGGCCTGACAGCGAGGCACTGATTCGCAGCAGTCTGGGCAATTCGTTCGACAAGGCATGGGTGAAGCTGGTGGATAACCCCGCAACCGGCGTCATGGCTGGAACGCTGTACATGGCCAGACAAATTGAGGGCAGCCTGGAGGAGACCGTCGAGCCGTCGGTCGGTCTGGATACAGGCACTGTCGATTTTAGCCACGCTGATTCGACTACCCAGCAGATCAACCCATAACCCGAGGAGAACGATCATGGCTTACGTTGATGGCTTCGTCGCGGCAGTACCCACCGCCAACCGTGAAAAATTCAAGCAACACGCGCAATCCGCTGCCGCAATCTTCAAGGAAAGCGGCGCACTCAGCCTCGCCGAATGCTGGGGAGACGACGTGCCCGATGGCAAATTGACCTCGTTTCCCATGGCAGTAAAACTCAAGGAAGACGAAACCGTGGTGTTTTCCTGGATCGTCTGGCCGGACAAGGCCACCCGTGACGCCGGCATGGCGAAACTCATGAGCGATCCGCGGATGCAACCCGACGTCAATCCAATGCCGTTTGACGGTCAGCGCATGATTTTTGGCGGTTTCGATATGATCGTGAAAGCCTGACGGGAACCGCAGGATCACTCTGACGTCGGGGCGGTCCTGCAACTCTTGCGGTTACGAATCTCGCTGTCCGAGGGGCGCTCCTTGATGAACTCGAAACGCGGCTCGCCTTCGTTGTAGTGAACCAGCCAGCCCCATTCCAGCTCGGACTCATCCTGGCCGGGTTTTGGTGGCACGGCCCACCATGGCTCTTTGCTGATGATCTGACGCATGGCGCCCTCCCATTGATTCGGTTGCTTCAACTATAACGCGCATGCCGGCACGTGCCAGAAATGCACTTGCTGGTGTGGTATCCCTTTGTAAAATCAAAGGGTTCCCGAAGCCTTGAGGTGGCAAACATGAGCGATGAAACCCGTGTTCCGTTCAAACGGCTGTTCTTCGCCCTGAACTGCGCCCCCGAACAACGCCGGGCCATCGCCCAATGGCGCAACGCGCTGGAGCTCAATGTCGGGCGCCCGGTGCCGGCGGAAAACTTTCATTTGACGCTGCTGTTTCTCGGCACGGTGGGGATGGCGCAGATAGCGGGCGTCTGCGAGGCCGCCGCCAATGTCCAGATGCCCGGCATGCCCTTGACGGTTGTGCTTGATCGACTGGAAGTCTGGCGTCGCTCCGGGGTTTTGTTGCTGGCGCCCGAGCAGGCAGAACCGCAGTTGCTGCGGTTGGTGTATGCGCTGGAGCAGGCCATGTTGCCGTTTGGCTTTGAAGACACCCGTCGGGAATTTCGCCCGCATTTAACCCTGATGCGCGACTACCGGTCACCAGTCCCCGAATCCGCTACGCCACCAGAATTTTTCCTGCGTGCTGACCGCTTCACCTTGTTCGAATCCCATAAAGGCCGGTACCGGGCGCTGGCCGAATGGCCACTGATTTCTACACAAAAAAAGGCGCCCGAGGGCGCCCGAAATTCACCTTAACCGAGGAAGCCAGGTGAAGCCGTTCTTCTTCAGAGGAGCGCAGCGGTGGTAAGGCGCTGCGTGAACGGAAAATGGTTGAAACCTTGCCACTGATCGTTCCAGCACGGACTCCTGTGGGAGCGGGCTTGCTCGCGAAAGCGGTGGGTCAGTCACCAATGATGTTGAATGTGATGGCCCCTTCGCGAGCAAGCCCGCTCCCACATTTTGGTCCGTGGTGTCCGATTTTGAATCACTTGCCGAGCTTCACCCGCGTCCAGCCCCGGGTCATCACCCGCTGAATACCGATCGGCATATCTGGAATGGCATACAGCGTCGCCATCACCGCTTGCGGCGGGTAGGAACCCGGGTCGCTTCGAATCGCTTCATCCACCAACGGCGTGGCCGCCGCATTGGCGTTGCTGTAACCGACGCTGTTGGTGACTTCGGCGATGATGTCCGGGCGCATCAGGAAGTTCATGAACAGGTAGGCGTTGTCGACGTTGGCCGCGTCCCGCGGGATGGCGACCATGTCGTAAAAGCTGCCGGCGCCTTCTTTCGGAATGCTGTATTCGATCTTCACCTTGTCGCCGGCTTCTTTGGCACGGGCCTTGGCTTGCAGCACGTCGCCGGAGTAACCGACGGCGACGCAGATGTTGCCATTGGCCAGGTCGGAGATGTACTTCGACGAATGGAAGTAAGCCACCGACGGCCGAATTTTCATGAACAGCGCTTCGGCTTCGGCGATCTGCGCCTTGTCCTGAGAATTCACCGGGTAGCCCAGATAGTGCAGGGCGGCCGGGAGCATTTCTGTCGGTGAATCAAGAAAGCTGATGCCGCAGGCTTTGAGCTTCGCAGCGTTTTCCGGTTTGAACAGCAAGTCCCAGGAGTTCACCGGCGCATCAGTGCCCAGCACTTCCTTGACCTTGGCCGGGTTGTAGCCGATGCCGATCGAACCCCACATGTACGGGAAAGCGTGGCCATTGTCAGGGTCGCTGGCGGAGGCGTTTTTCAGCAGCACCGGGTTGAGGTTTTTCCAGTTCGGCAGCTTCGATTTATCCAGCGGCTGATACACGCCGGCCTTGATCTGCTTGGCCAGGAAACTGTTGGACGGCACCACAATGTCGTAGCCGGATTTACCGGCCAGCAAGCGTGCCTCAAGGGTTTCGTTACTGTCGAACACATCGTAGGTCACGCGAATGCCGGTCTCGTCTTCGAACTTCTTGACGGTGTCCGGGGCGATGTAATCCGACCAGTTGTAGACGCGCAATACCTTGTCATTGGCCTGGGCACCGGTAGCCATTGCGCCCAATAAGGACAGTGTCAGCAGAGTCCTGCCAAACATTTTCATCGGTACAACTCCATTTTCTTTTTTATTCAAATACGCAAAGCAAAAGTGCAGTAAACACAAAACCTGTGGCGAGGGAGCTTTTTGTGGCGAGGGGGCTTGCCCCCGTTCGGCTGCGAAGCAGTCGTAAAACCAGCGAATTCGGTGTGCTTGATACACCTCGGTTGCAGGTTTGGGGGCCGCTTCGCGACCCAACGGGGGTAACCCCCCTCACCACAGGATGGTGTTCAGTAAACTGCACCGCAGCACTAAGCCGTCGCCTCAACTCGCTGGTTTTTCGGTTGCTGCCACGACTCGCTGGCGGTCTGGTCCATCGCTTCCTGGATCGCCCGTTTGCGCGTGGCTTCGGCCTTGCGGCTGAAATACCAGACCATGAACGTGACGATCGACACCGCCAGCAGAATCAGACTGGCCACGGCATTGATCTCAGGCTTCACGCCCAGACGCACCGCCGAGAACACTTCCATCGGCAACGTCGTCGAGCCCGGGCCGGAGACGAAACTCGCCAGCACCAAATCATCCAGCGACAAGGCAAACGACATCATGCCGCCCGCTGCCAGCGACGGCGCGATCATCGGGATGGTGATCAGAAAGAACACCTTGAACGGACGCGCACCCAAGTCCATGGCTGCTTCTTCAATCGACAGGTCCAGCTCACGTAAACGCGCCGATACAACCACCGCCACATACGCTGCACAGAACGTGGTGTGCGCGATCCAGATCGTGACAAGGCCACGTTCCTGCGGCCAGCCGATCAACTGCGCCATGGCCACGAACAGCAGCAACAGCGACAGACCGGTAATCACTTCCGGCATCACCAACGGCGCCGTCACCAGACCACCGAACAGCGTGCGACCCTTGAAACGCGTCACACGGGTGAGCACGAAAGCGGCGAGGGTGCCCAACGCCACGGCGGCAATCGCCGTGTAGCAGGCGATTTCCAGGGAGCGCACCACCGAGCCCATCAGTTGCGAGTTGTCGAGCAGGCCGACGTACCACTTCACTGACCAGCCGCCCCACACCGTCACCAGTTTCGAGGCGTTGAACGAGTAGATCACCAGAATCAGCATCGGCAGGTAGATAAACGACAGGCCGAAAATAAGCATGAACTTTGAAAATCCGAAGCGTTTCATCCCCGTCCCTCCATCTCTTTGGCCTGGCTGCGGTTGAACAGCAGAATCGGCACAATCAGGATCGCCAGCATCACCACCGCCAGGGCGGACGCCACCGGCCAGTCGCGGTTGTTGAAGAACTCTTGCCACAACACGCGGCCGATCATCAGGGTTTCCGGACCGCCCAACAGTTCCGGAATCACGAACTCACCGACCACCGGAATGAACACCAGCATGCAACCTGCGATGATCCCGTTCTTGGCCAGCGGCACAGTGATTTTCCAGAAGTTGTTGAAGTTGCTCGAGCCCAGGTCCGACGCCGCTTCCAGCAGGCTGTGATCGTGCTTCACCAGGTTGGCGTACAGCGGCAGCACCATGAACGGCAAGTAAGCGTAAACAACCCCAATGTAGACCGCCGTGTTGGTATTGAGGATCTCGATCGGCTGCGACGTCAGCCCGGTCCACATCAGGAACGCATTGAGCAAACCGTTGTTGCTGAGAATGCCCATCCACGCATAGACGCGGATCAGGATCGCGGTCCAGGTCGGCATCATGATCAACAGCAGCAGAACGTTCTGCGTTTCCTTGTTGGCCTTGGTGATTGCGTAGGCCATCGGGAAGCCGATCACCAGGCACATCAGCGTGCTTAAAAACGCGACCTTCAATGAGCCGAAGTAAGCCGAGATGTACAGCTCATCTTCGGTCAGCAGCGAGTAGTTGCCGATGTTCAGCAGCAGCTGAAACTTCTGCTCGGCGAAGGTGTAAATCTCGGAGTAGGGAGGAATGGCCAGGGCTGCTTCCGAGAAGCTGATCTTCATCACCAGGAAGAACGGCAACAGGAAAAACAGGCACAACCACAGGAACGGAATGCCGATGACCAGTTTGCGGCCGCTGGGCACCAGGCGCAGGAACTGCTGATTGAAGGTTCTCATGAGCGCAGTACCACGCCGCTGTCGTCTTCCCACCACACGTAAACCTGATCGTCCCAGGTCGGGCGCGCGCCACGGCGTTCGGCGTTGGCCATGAACGACTGGACGATCTTGCCGCCGGGCAATTCCACGTAAAACACCGAGTGGCCGCCGAGGTAGGCGATGTCATGCACCTTGCCTTCGGACCAGTTGTAGCGGGTCTCGGGCTTGAGGGTGCTGACCAGCATTTTTTCCGGGCGGATGGCGTAGGTGATCGACTTGTCCTGCACCGAGGTACTCACGCCGTGGCCGACGTAGATCTTCTGTTGCAGGTCCGGGCTGTGGATGATCGCGTGACCTTCTAGATCCTCGACCACGGTGCCGTCGAAGGCGTTCACGTTGCCAATGAACTCACAGACCATGCGGCTGACCGGGGCTTCATAGATGTCGACCGGGCTGCCGATCTGGGCGATCCAGCCCAGATGCATGATGGCGATGCGTTCGGCCATGGTCATGGCTTCTTCCTGATCGTGGGTCACCATCACGCAGGTCACGCCGACCCGCTCGATGATTTCCACCAACTCCAGTTGCATCTGCGAGCGCAGCTTTTTATCCAGTGCACCCATCGGTTCGTCGAGCAGCAACAGCTTCGGCCGCTTGGCCAGGGAGCGCGCCAGTGCCACACGCTGACGCTGGCCGCCAGACAACTGATGGGGTTTGCGTTTGGCGTACTGGGTCATGTGCACCAGCCGCAGCATCTCTTCGACACGGGCGTCGATTTCGCTGGCGGGCAAACGGTCCTGCTTGAGGCCGAAGGCGATGTTCTGCGCCACCGTCATGTGCGGAAACAGCGCGTAGGACTGGAACATCATGTTGATCGGCCGTTCGTACGGCGGCATGTCGGTGATGTCGACACCGTCGAGCAAAATCCGCCCTTCGGTCGGGCGCTCGAAGCCGGCGAGCATGCGCAGCAGCGTCGATTTACCCGAGCCGGAACCGCCGAGCAGGGCGAAGATTTCCCCTTGATGGATCTCCAGGGACACATCGTCCACGGCGGTGGTTTCGTCGAATTTCTTGGTGACGCGGTCGACTTTCACCAACACCTTTTTCGGTGCCTGGTGACCTTCAAGAGCCTTCCTGTAGATGCTGGAGGCGTTTGCCATATGAAACTCCCAACAGGTTTCAGTCGTCGGGCCAACGCGGCCTGACTTAGTAGTTGATTGCAAGCCCAAGCCGTACGGTGCCAGTCAGCCAGAACGCGGCCCCCTTGTGGGAGCGGGCTTGCTCGCGAAGGCTGTGTATCAGGCAACATTGATGTCGACTGACACTCCCTCTTCGCGAGCAAGCCCGCTCCCACAAGGGGATTTGCATTTGAATCACTGGCCCATACCGATCGGGCTTATTCGGCACCGCCATCCTGGCTGCCTGGTCGTACTTGTTGTTATTGCGGTTCATCTATTACGTGAGCGACCGGCGCGCAAAGGCACGCCCGCCAGACTCACGGGGGCAGTTAAATCGTTGAATGCTTTTTGAAGTCAGTGCGTATTACGTAGCGCCGCCCGTTGCCGGCACGCGTCGCCAAACGCCTGGAAAATACTCAAATAGGGGGGATTCGAAAGCACCTGCCATTCCGGGTGCCATTGCACGCCGACGGCGAAGGCCTTGCTGTGCTCGACGGAGATCGCCTCGATCAAACCATCCGGCGCGACAGCTTCAGCGCGCAGGCCAGGAGCGAGCCGGTCGATGCCCTGGCTGTGAATCGAATTCACCTGGAACACCTGCGGCAAATCCAGCGCTTCGAACACGCCACCCCGCTGCACGTTGACCGCATGAGCAGGCGCGTATTGCACAGCCAGGTCCGGGTGATCCGCTTCGCGGTGATCGAGGTAGCCGGGTAGGTCGTGCACCTTCTGATGCAGGCTGCCGCCGAACGCCACGTTCATTTCCTGAAAGCCCCGGCAGATGCCGAGCACCGGAACACCGGCGGCGATGGCTGCGCGCAATAAGGGCAGGGTGGTGGCGTCCCGCGCCGGATCGTGATCCGTGCCGGGGGCACTGGCCGGGCCTTGATAGTGGAAGGGTTCCACATTCGATGGCGAGCCGGTCAGCAACAGACCGTCGAGCTGCGCGAGCAGGTCATCGATTTCGGTCAGATCGCCTAAGGAAGGAATGACCACGGGCAACCCCAAAGCCGCGACGCTGACAGCACGCAAATACTTGTCGCCGCTGACGTGGTAGGGGTGCAGGCCAATCTGTTTGATGCACGCAGTAACGCCGATCAATGGCTTGAATGCCATTTTTATCACCTCGAAGTTTCACACTTGAACGAGCTTTTCCGGAGCTTAGCCTTGTTGATTTTAATTAACAACTCTCATGTAAAAAATTCTAAACGCCGGGCATCTTATCTTCAGGAATTACGTGGCGTGCAAGACTGATCTGGCACTCGCGGCCCCAAAAAAGGCCAGAAAATAAAGGTTGAAAGGCCAAGTGTTCGCTATTGACTTCACTTTGCCTTTCGGATTGACTGGGCTCGTGAAAGGGTAGTGAACATAATAATTAACAGCTAATAGGTGCATCATGTCGGTCCCTCTGCGTGCCGTTCAACTCAACGAAGCAAACGCATTCCTTAAGAAATATCCTGAGGTTTTGTACGTCGACCTTCTGATTGCGGATATGAACGGTGTGGTGCGCGGCAAGCGCATCGAACGCACCAGTCTTCATAAGGTTTACGAAAAAGGCATTAACCTCCCGGCGTCACTGTTTGCCCTGGACATCAACGGTTCTACGGTGGAAAGCACCGGCCTGGGTCTGGACATCGGCGACTCGGATCGCATCTGCTTCCCCATCCCCAATACCCTCAGCATCGAACCCTGGCAGAAGCGCCCGACCGCGCAGCTGTTAATGACCATGCACGAACTCGAAGGCCAGCCGTTCTTTGCTGATCCGCGCGAAGTGTTGCGTCAGGTGGTGAGCAAGTTCGATGACATGGGCCTGACCATTTGCGCAGCGTTCGAACTGGAGTTCTATCTGATCGACCAGGACAACGTGAACGGTCGTCCGCAGTCGCCACGTTCGCCGGTGTCCGGCAAACGTCCGCACTCGACTCAGGTGTACCTGATCGACGATCTGGACGAATACGTCGACTGCCTGCAAGACATCCTCGAAGGCGCGAAAGAGCAGGGCATTCCCGCTGACGCCATCGTCAAGGAAAGCGCCCCGGCGCAATTCGAAGTGAACCTGCACCACGTCTCCGACCCTATAAAGGCCTGCGACTACGCGGTGTTGCTCAAGCGTCTGGTGAAGAACATCGCCTACGACCACGAGATGGACACCACCTTCATGGCCAAGCCGTATCCGGGCCAGGCGGGCAATGGTTTGCACGTGCACATTTCGATTCTCGACAAAGAAGGCAACAACATCTTTGCCAGCGAGGATCCCGAGCAGAACGCCGCACTGCGTCACGCGATCGGCGGTGTGCTCGAGACCCTGCCGGCGCAGATGGCGTTCCTCTGCCCGAACGTCAACTCGTACCGCCGTTTCGGCGCGCAGTTCTATGTACCGAACTCGCCAAGCTGGGGCATCGACAACCGTACCGTGGCGCTGCGTGTGCCCACCGGTTCGGCGGATGCCGTGCGCATCGAACACCGAGTCGCCGGCGCCGATGCCAACCCGTACTTGCTGATGGCGTCGGTGCTGGCCGGTATTCACCACGGCCTGACCAACGAAATCGAACCGGGCGCCCCGGTCGAAGGCAACAGCTACGAGCAGAACGAGCAAAGCCTGCCGAACAACCTGCGCGATGCACTGCGCGAGCTGGACGACAGCGAAGTCATGGCGCGCTACATCGACCCGCTGTACATCGACGTGTTCGTGGCGTGCAAGGAAAGCGAACTGGCCGAGTTCGAAAACTCCATCTCCGATCTTGAGTACAACTGGTACTTGCACACGGTTTGATTGGCTAAAAACCGTCAATCAAGGATGAAAGGTGGGCGTACACAAATCATGTGTACACCGCCAACCCCTGTGGGAGCGGGCTTGCTCGCGAAAGCGGTGGGTCAGTCGCCATCAATGTTGAATGTGATGGCCCTCTTCGCGAGCAAGCCCGCTCCCACAGGGGATTGCGGTGTTCTGATACTTAACTGGTTGGCATCAATCCAACGATCAACTATTCCTCTGCGTAGAGTCACAACAATGACAAACACTCGCAGCGACTGGGAACAACGCTTCCAGTCCCTCACACTAGAAGGCCGCGCATTCATCGACGGCCAATACCGCCCGGCACTCAGCGGCGATACGTTCGAATGCATCAGCCCGGTCGACGGCCGCTTCCTGGCGAACATCGCCAGCACCGACGAAGCCGACGCCAATGCCGCCGTGCAGGTTGCACGCCGCACATTCGAATCCGGCATCTGGGCCAAACTGCCCCCCGCCGAGCGCAAGCGCGTCCTGATTCGTTTCGCCGATCTGATTCTGCAAAACCAGGAAGAACTGGCGCTGCTCGAAACCCTCGACATGGGCAAACCGATCAGCGATTCCATGAGCATCGACATCCCAGCGACCGCCAACGCGATTCGCTGGAGCGCCGAAGCCATCGACAAAATCTACGATGAAGTCGCCGCCACACCCCACGACCAACTCGGCCTCATCACCCGCGAGCCGACAGGCGTGGTCGCCGCCATCGTGCCGTGGAATTTCCCGCTGATCATGGCCAGCTGGAAATTCGCCCCGGCCCTGGCGGCAGGCAATTCGTTCATCCTCAAGCCTTCAGAAAAGTCACCACTGACGGCCATCCGCATCGCGCAATTGGCCCTCGACGCCGGCATCCCCAAAGGCGTGTTCAACGTCCTGCCGGGCTTCGGTCACACCGTCGGCAAGGCACTGGCGTTGCACATGGACGTCGACGTGCTGGCCTTCACCGGCTCGACCGCAATTGCCAAGCAACTGCTGATCTACGCCGGGCAAAGCAACATGAAACGGGTCTGGCTGGAGGCGGGCGGCAAGAGCCCGAACGTGGTGTTCGCCGATGCGCCGGATTTGCGCGCAGCAGCACAAGCAGCGGCTGGTGCGATTGCCTTCAACCAAGGCGAAGTCTGCACCGCCGGTTCGCGCTTGTTGGTGGAGCGCTCGATTCGCGAGCAGTTCATTCCGCTGCTGGTGGAAGCACTGCAAGCGTGGAAACCGGGGCATGCCCTCGATCCTGAAACCACCGTCGGCGCGGTCGTCGATAGGCGCCAATTGGACAACGTGCTGCGCTACATCCAGGTCGGCAAAGACCAGGGCGCACAACTGATCGCTGGCGGCAACCGTACCCTCGAAGGCACCGGTGGCCTGTACGTGGAACCGGCAATTTTCGACGGCGTGACCAACGCCATGACCATCGCCCGGGAAGAGATTTTCGGCCCGGTGCTGTCGTTGATCACCTTCGACACCGCTGAAGAAGCACTGCAGATCGCCAACGACAGCATCTTCGGTCTGGCCGCCGGTGTCTGGACCAGCAACCTCAGCAAGGCCCACACCTTCGCTCGCGGTTTGCGCGCCGGTAGCGTCTGGGTCAACCAGTACGATGGCGGTGACATGACCGCGCCGTTCGGCGGGTTCAAGCAGTCGGGCAATGGCCGGGACAAATCGCTGCATGCGTTCGACAAATACACCGAACTCAAAGCGACCTGGATCAAGCTCTAACACTTTTACAGCGGCGGTCGCAGGCGAGAGTTTGCGGCCATCGGAGAAACCTATGAAACAATCACATGTAAACAGCTACTACGCCGCAACCCGAAATCACACAGCTGACTTCCCAATTCTTGAAGAGCTGGTGGAATGCGACGTCTGCGTGATCGGCGCCGGCTACACTGGTCTGTCCTCGGCGCTGTTCCTCAGCGAAGCGGGTTACAGCGTCACCGTACTGGAAGCCGCCAAAGTCGGCTTCGGCGCCAGCGGTCGCAACGGCGGCCAACTGGTCAACTCCTATAGCCGCGACGTCGATGTCATTGAAGAACGCTACGGCGACAAAACCGCCGAAGTGCTTGGCAGCATGATCTTTGAAGGCGCCGACATCATCCGTTCGCGCATCAAAGAGTACGACATCAAATGCGACT
Organism: Pseudomonas farris; assembly: GCF_019145235.1. Classification (GTDB taxonomy): domain Bacteria; phylum Pseudomonadota; class Gammaproteobacteria; order Pseudomonadales; family Pseudomonadaceae; genus Aquipseudomonas; species Aquipseudomonas farris. Next base: position 73,575 of record NZ_JAHSTV010000002.1, read on the forward strand.
ACCGTCCCGGCGGCATCTTCGCAGCGCTGAACAAAAAGCAACTCAACGGCCTGGCCGAGCAAAAGAGCAGCTGGGAGCGCTACGGCAACAAAAACCTGAGAATGCTCGACGCGGCTGACATCAAGCGCGAAGTGGGTTGCGACAACTACGTCGGCGGCCTGCTCGACATGCAGGGCGGCCACATCCACCCGCTGAACCTGGCCCTCGGCGAAGCCGCCGCGATCATCAGCCTGGGCGGCAAAATCTACGAACAGTCCGCCGCCGTGGAAATCACCTACGGCGAACCGATCACCGTGCGCACCGCCAAAGGCGTGGTGCGGGCCAAGTACCTGCTGATCGCCGGCAACGCCTACCTGCCTCAAGACCTCGACAACCGCGTCACGCGCAAAAGCATGCCCTGCGGTTCGCAAATCGTGGTCACCGAGCCGCTGTCCGAACGAGTCGCTCGCAGCCTGATCACCAACAACTACTGCGTCGAAGACTGCAACTACCTGCTCGACTACTACCGCCTCACCGCCGACAACCGCCTGCTGTACGGCGGCGGCGTGGTCTACGGCGCCCGTGAGCCCGACGACATCGAACAACTGATCAAACCAAAAATCCTCAAAACTTTCCCGCAACTCAAAGACGTGAAAATCGACTACCGCTGGACCGGCAACTTCCTGCTGACCATGTCCCGCATGCCGCAATTCGGCCGCATCGAAAAAAACGCCTACTACATGCAAGGCTACAGCGGCCACGGCGTCACCTGCTCACACCTGGCCGGCAAACTCATCTCGGAAATGATCCGCGGCGACGCCGAACGCTTCGATGCTTTCGCTTCGCTCCCGCACATGCCCATGATCGGCGGCCGCACCTTCCAGGCCCCACTCACCGCCATGGGCGCCGCGTATTACGCGCTGCGCGATCGATTCGGCATCTAAGTAGAACCTTACCGGCGGCCATCCCAAAATGTACCGCCGGCCAATGCCAGTCATGGCAGGGTACCGCTCCCACAAGGGAATTGGTGACATACACAAATTTTGCGAACAACACCAATCAACTGTGGGAGCGGGCTTGCTCGCGAAAGCGGTAGCTCAGTCGCCATCAATGTTGAATGTGATGGCCTCTTCGCGAGCAAGCCCGCTCCCACAGAGATCCAGGTCGCACACCAAATGGGTGGTCAACCGGGACCAAACTGTGGGAGCGAGCCTGCTCGCGATGAGGCCATATCAGCCGCCATCAATATCGCCCGATACACCCCCATCGCAAGCAGGCTCACTCCCACAATTCCCGCATCTGACCGACCGGCATCAAGGGCCCGCCGGGCTTTTTTCATAGCCGTTTATCGAACCTGCTGAGCAACACCAGCAAACGTGATTTAATACCCGCCTTCCACGGTTCCGGGACGGGAAACGGCGTAATCCGCGGCCACCAGTCGCCCGCCACCCACCCCCATTACCCCTTAAGTATTCTTCGCATAAGGCTGTCATGGACACGGGCTCACGACTCAAATTAGTACGCGAAAGCTACAAACTGTCCCAGCGCGAGCTGGCCCGGCGTAGCGGCGTCACCAATGCCACCATTTCCCTGATCGAACAGAATCGCGTCAGTCCCTCCGTCAGCTCCCTTAAAAAACTGCTCGAAGGCATCCCCATGTCCTTGGCGGACTTCTTCACCTTCGACCAACCGCCTCGCGAACACCAATACGTGTTCCGCGCCAATGAACAGCCGGATCTCGGCCGTCATGGTCTGCGGTTGTTGCTGATTGGCGCTTCGGTACCGAGTCGGCAGATGCGGCTTTTGCGCGAGCAGTACGCGCCTGGGGCGAGTTCTGGCGAAGAACCCATCGTGCATGCTGAAGGGGAGGAGTGTGGGCTCGTAACCCGTGGCACGGTTGAGCTCACCGTTGATGGGCAGATTAGCGTGCTGAATGCCGGGGATGGGTATTACTTTCCGACGACGCTGCCGCATCGGTTTCGCAATATCGGGGCGGATGAGGCGGAGATCATTAGCGCCAACACCCCGGCTAACTTCTGATACCGATAGCGAACATCAAATCTGTAGCAGCTGCCGAAGGCTGCGTTCGGCTGCGAAGCAGTCGTAAATCCGGGTACTGTTCCTAATCATTGCGCTCCACAATTGACAACCCGGATCATCCAAAACACTATCGGCCCATGACCTACACACGCCGCATGAACATGATGTGCTCCTACATGACCGCTTCCGGCGGGCCATGAGGTCATGCGTTCACAGAATTTGACGTAATCACCCAAGGCCCCGCCAGAAATGGACGGGGCTTTTTAGTTCTCCGTCTACCGATGGCTAACGGAGAATGAAATGTTCGAGATTAGACGCGCCACGCACAGCGATGCCCAAACGGCGTTCGACATTCGCCTTCAAGCGATACGACACCAATGCATCGGCGCCTATACCACGGAGCAAATGCTGGCCTGGACGGCAGGAGCAGCCAAGGACGGGTATAGCGACCTGATGGATAAACACTTTTATCTGGGCTGTATTCAGGGTGAGCCGGTGGCGACAGGAATGCTTGATTTGGAGAGGAGCGAAATCGGCGCGATCTTTGTCCTACCGAGCTTTATGCAGCGAGGCATTGGCTTGAGAGTCTTGAACTACCTTGAATGCCTGGCGCGGGATTTGGGGCTGAAGGAGGTCAATCTGGACGCCACGTTGAGCGCAGCTGACTTTTACCGGCGCTGCGGTTTCGTGGGTGACGAACCTGCTATTTACCATTCGCCCTCCGGGCTTCAGCTGGCTTGTGTGCCGATGGTGAAAGCACTAGACAGAATTGATTGCTTCACCGACAGCAGACCCGGAGGAGCTCGTGCAGCCCGCAATATTCCTGATTGCCACGATTGACAGCCCTAACGACTTGTAGGAATTTAGCCGCCCGCAGGTAAGGCATATCTGCTGACGGTCAAAAAATGGCCGTTATTCACCACACAAGGGATTGTCTATGCAGGGTTCAAACACCGTTGCTCAACAGGTGTGCGGTCAGCTGGTGCACGAGCATCAGAACATCGCGCACATGCACATTGCCCAGCAAATCCTCGAATGCCTGTTTCGACGTCGTAGCCTTGCCCCGGGGCAGGATCACGAACTTTCGTTGCAGGTGCTGGAACCCCATCTGGCGAAAGTAATGCAGGCGGTCGAGAGCGGTCGCAAGGTCGAAATGGTCTTGCCAGCCTTTCCCGGAAAATCGCCGAGTCGCAAGAAAACCCTCAGCCATCTACCCGATCTTGCTGAACATCACGCAATCGACGAGTTACACCGCCTGTGCAATGAGATCCAGGAGATCTACGCACCGGGAGCGCTGATTCATATCTGCTCCGATGGCTATGTGTTCTCTGACTTGGTGCATGTTCCCGATGCAGACGTTAAGGCCTACACCGACGCTATCCAGGACTACGCCGAACAGCATTATCCCGGCACGTTCGCCCATTTCGATCTCAGGGATGCCTATCCTCCGCTTGATTGTCTGGACGCCATGCGTGAGGAAATGATGATCGAGCACGGCCAGTCATTGGTCTTGTTGCAGCAGCGCTTCAAGGATGATCCGCACATGATGTTGATGTACTGCGGCATCCATCGCTTCCTGTCCGAGGATTACTCGGGGCTCAAAGTATTCGCCGGCATGAGTCTTAATGCGGTGAAGAAAGTCGCCAAGCCGGCCTCGCAGCGGGTGATCCAGCGCAGTGAAGCCTGGAGTGCGCTGTTACAGGCGCGCTACCCGCATTGCCTGCGCCTGTCGATTCACCCGCAACTGGCGGTGTCGACGAAAATCGGTATCCGGTTGGTGCCAACCAGTGACCTGTGGCGTACGCCCTGGCATTCGGTGGCTATCAAGCGACGGGGTGTGGTCACCCTCGAAAAACGCAGCAATGTCGATGAGCGCTACCACCGCCTGGTGTTCCGCAAGGGGCGTCCTTGTCACTACGCCAGTGCTCAATGATGGCGTCTCGGTTGCGGGTCGAAGCCGTACTCTTCGATTTGGATGGAACCTTGGTCGACACCCTGCCGGACATCACCTGGTGCCTGAACCAAGTGTTACTCGAACACGGTTGCCCGGCGCAGACGGCGCAAACAGTGCGGGGTTACATCGGCGGCGGGGTCACGGCGATGATCGAGCAGGTTGCCGCGCGGTTTGGCATTGCCGATGCGGTCGCTATGCACCAGCGCTATGTGGCGCTGTATCAAAACAACCTTGTTCAATTTTCCCGGCCATTCAGCGGTGTGCTTGCCTTGCTTGAAGGCTGTCGCCAGTTACACGTGCCGCTGGCAATCGTGACCAACAAGACCGAGGAAATGGCCCGGCAAGTAGCCGATGCACTGCTTCCACAGAATACCTTCGGGACGATTCTGGGGCATCGCGCGGGCAGGGCGCTCAAACCTCAGCCGGATGTGGCATGGGAAGCCGCCCGGCAGTTGTCGGTTGATCCACAACGCTGTTTGTTCATCGGCGATACCGAGATCGATCTGAAGACCGCCCGTGCTGCAGGCATGTACTCGGCGGCGGTCACTTGGGGATATGGCCTGACCCCAACATTGCAGGCCCAGGCCCCGAACTTCTGTTGTGAACAGCCAGCCGGATTGCTGCGCATTCTGCAGCAAGTCTGCGCTACAGCGCCTGTATTCAACGAGCATGGCGACACCGTTAAATCCTATTGATACACACACTCTCAAGGAAGTTGTTCTATGGAACATAGAGACGCATGGATCGCTGCCGTCAGCGATTTGCTCGCGGGCTATCTGCTCAAAGGCACGGATGATTGTTTCGACACACAAGGCAGAGCGCATCTCGCGCTACGCCTGGGGCATTACTTCGATCAGAGCCTGCCGGTGCGTCTGGTGCTGCCAGGCTTTCCCTGCAAGTCGCCGAACGCCACTGACCAGACATTCGGCGTGTTGCCGGATTATGGCGAAGTCATCGCCATCGAGCGCCTCGACCAACTTGGCCAAGCCATCGCCGCGTTGCACGCACCGGGCTGTGTGGTGTCGATCCTCAGTGACGGAACGACCTTCAATGACATCGTCGGGGTGGCCGACGAGGTTCGCGAGACCTACAACCGGGCGTTGCGTGAACTGTGCACCACCCATACGATTCAGTGGGTCAGCATGGAAGACCTGTTCCCTCAGGCCCAAAGTGCCGAGTCGGTTCGCGCCAGCCTGATCAAGCAGGCCCGTCTGCCCTGGAAAAATCTTGGGGATCTGATCGAGCAGAGCCGGCACGATGAATCCCTCAGCCAGGCGCATGACCATCTCTGCAGTCACCTCTACAACGACCTGCGTCTGTGCCGTGAAGACGGGCAGAGTGAGGACGAGTACCTGCAGCAAATCAACTTCAAAGCCTACCAAATGATGTATCGAGGGCAGGCATTGAATGCGGCAGTGGATCGTTTCTTCGGCGATGACATTCGATTGTCGGTCCATCAATACAGCAATGCCGGGCCCAAATTCACCTTCGGCTTGGCCGAAGGGCTGACCCGTGTCGACAGCCCCTGGCATGCCGTGCCGGTGTGCAACATCGATGGCAGCCAGAGCCTTCGCGCACGCGCGCAGGTCGACCTCGACCACCATGTGCTGGTCACTTGGCAAGGTCGGCCGTGGCTCTACCACCAAACAGAAAACCCGCAGGCCAAAGGCTTCGAATACGAACTGCAAAAACTTCCGCTCTTTGGCCTGGTGGTGCGAGACCCGTTGGGGCTGGGTTTCGAACGACTGTCCACGGGCCTGCTGGAGGCACTGGTGGAAACCTTCGGTTTCGTCTGCCTCAAGGGCTGCCGCTTCGACGACCAGGACAGTTTTGCTCGCAGCTGCGAACGTTTCGGCACGCTGTACGAATGGGCCTTCGGCGCCGTGCACGTGGTCAAACCCACGGACAAACCGCAAGGCGTGGTGCACTCGCTGGAGAAAACGCCTTTGCACTGGGACTTGAACATGCTGCCCGACAGCGACGCACAGGTTCAGCGCAATCCGAAATTCTGCGCCAGCAAATTCATGCTGTATTGCAAGACAGCGCCGCAACCGGGCGAGGGCCAAACCACCATCGTCGACAGCCGAAACGTACTGCGTAAAGTCGGGCAGCAAGTCGCCCGACAATGGCAGAACGTGAACATCACCTACTACACCAAAATGACCTACTTCGGTGGCTCGCCGCGCATGTACAGCCTGGTGGATCATCACCCCCGCAGCGGCGAACTCATCCTGCGTTACCAAGAAGGCACCGACTCGACACTGCAGACCCTGAGCCAGTCTGTGCAGGACCATGATGAGGAAGCTCAACAGGCGCTGCTCGAACAGGTCAACTCGCTGGTTTATGACCCGGAGTGCATGATTGCCCATCAATGGAGTGAGGGTGATCTGGTGCTGATCGACAACTATCGGACGCTGCATGGAAGGCTGCCGATGTCGGCGGGTTCTTCGTCGCGGGAGTTGTGGCGGGTGCAGGTTTACTGATCGCTGTTGTCTTGCAAGGCCCTGGAGACAGGGCCTTGCAGGAAATCCCCATCACTGCGCGATGAAGTCCCGAATCGCTCAAGACTAGAAAACCCGCAGCGACGCGGGTTTCCTTACGGCTCAAATCTGATCACTGACCTTTAGGCGCATCAAATCCACGTTGCTCAATCACCCGAAACACATCGCTCACATCCTGAACCATGATCCGGGCAATGTTGGTGACGGTGTTGATGTCATGCTCGGCGTAGTCCGGCAGGCTGGTGCAGGCCATGAGGTTGAGGTATTTGAGGACGGCGCTGAGGCGTTCGCTGAGGCAGTTGTGGAGTTCGCGCAGTGGAACGTCGGCGTCGATGAGGAGGACGGGGTGGTCGGTGGCGAAGTGGGACATGGGGGTGACGCGGCGAGGCGGTTTGTTCGTGGTCATTGGTAGTTCTCTAAGGAAGTAAATAGAGGTACCACCTTTTCGCTGCGAAACAATTGGGTGGCAGATGTACGCGGGTTCGCAGACCGAGAGATGACCTAAACCCGGCAGACTCGAAAGTCTCCCACGTACAACCGCCATGAAATGAAGCTCGGGCGAATTTTGCCAGAGTTTTCATTCGACGGTGAAGGACATCTCTTCTTGGGGCTGCGAAACCCTATCGCTAACTGCGGTCAGCGACAGACCCACTCTAGGCAGCGATTTTGATAGCCGCAACCGGGCTGTAGGACCACACGCGGTCACTGTGGCGAGGGGGCTTGCCCCCGCTCGGTGGCGCAGCCGCCGCAAAACCGGGCGTTGCGATGTATCTGAGGAAACGAGCTAGCAGGGTTTGGGGCTGCTTCGCATCCCGGGGGGAGCACGCTCCCTCGCCACAAACAGTTGTTTCCTACAAGATTCTCAGACTTCAAAATCCTGGCCGCGCGCTCATCGTGCTATCAGGCGCGGGTTTTCGGTGGAAAGGACGCTTGCTTCCGTTCAGCATCACCACCGTCGTAGACTGAAAGCCAACGGGAATTCAAGGATGGAACGCACCCCATGATCGAAATCGGCAGCCGCAACAACGCCCCCACGCCACAGCGCAAAACCCAGGACATTTACCTCTTCCACATCGACCTTTCCCGGCCGGACACGCCTTTTTGTTTCGAGCAGTCCATCGGTGGCGGTCATTGCGAGCAGGGCGGGGCAGTGTGGTTGGCGGTGTCGGGGCTTGAGGCTTGGCCGGGTGAGTGGCGTCTGCATGTGCAGAAGTCCGGTTGTGGCTGGGTCGCTGAACTGGTGGAGGGTAATCCGGGTGTCGATCAGGCGACGCTGGTGTCGATGATTCTCGAATGCCACGCTGAGGGCGCCAAGCCTGTGGGGCGGTGGAAAGCGATTGCAGGTTGGTTCAAACGCAACATTCATTTCAGCGGCCGTTACGGCGTTTAACCTGAGGAGAATCCCATGAGTCAGACACTGGAACGCGCCATTGCCATCGCCGCGGCGGCGCATGAGGGGCAGGTGGACAAGGGCGGCGCGCCTTACATCCTGCATCCGCTGAAAGTCATGCTGCGGGTGAACACGCTGGAAGAGCGCATCGTCGCGGTGCTGCATGACGTGGTCGAGGATTGCGGCATCAGCTTCGACGATCTGCGTAACGAAGGCTTCAGCGAAACGGTGCTGATGGCGATTGCATCGGTGACCAAGGTGCCGGACGAGTCCTACGAGGAGTTTGTCGAGCGCGTGGCGCAGAACCCGATTGGCCGGGTGGTGAAACTGGCGGATCTGGAAGAGAACAGCGACTTGTCGCGGATTGCCCAGCCATCCTGGGAGGATCTGGAGCGCGTTGAGAAGTATCGGCGGGCGATCGGGGTGTTGCGTTCGTAGTGAGTGTTGGCACCGCGTCGCCGGCGTGAGTGCCGGAGGTGTTCCAGCCAGAAGCGACAAAGCCCCGCATCATCAGGGCTTTGTTCTTTGAAATTGCGCAGTTCTCAGATCGTTACCGCACGCCGTCCGGCGTTATTGTCTGGCCTGCGGTGAGTGCGGGGTCTGTGCAATGTGCTTCGGTCCCGCCAAGGCCCATGCGATCAGCCCGAATAGCGGCACAAACACGATCACCACCATCCACACCAGTTTGTTGCTCGATTTACCTTCGGCTTTTCGCACCCGATTTATCGCCCACAACTCAATCAGTACAAGTACTGCTGCGAGCACGATCCAGATTGTTTCGATTTGCATTCGTCACCTCCTGATAGTCATTCAGTTAGGCGAGCGGGTGGGGGCGGGGTTCATTAAATTTGCGGTGGCTTGGGACCGCAATTGCACTCCACTTGACCACCCGTTTGCATTCGACCTGACCAGTCATTTGCATTCGTTCTGACCACCGATTGCATCGGATTTCACCAGCACGCTTTGTAACCATGATCGGCAGAGAACGGCCAGGAGCTGCTAGGGGCGTAACAATGACGAAATAGTAACTATGCTAGGTCTGATGCCGGAATTGATCGAGCAGATCGGGCCTTCCGTCCATACGTCGTGGCAAAACAATGGAAATGGGATCGATCCGCTTGTGTTGAATTGGCCGTTGCTGCATCTCAAGGCAGGTCTGCCGGAGGAGGTCTGAAGTTGCGAATCGCTTTTTTGGTGAACCGGGACGTGGAGAGCAATCTCACTCTCAATTTCCTGTTGCCCGAGATTCACGAGAGCACAGTGGGAATATTCCTCTCGGAGAGAGTGGGATCGGGCAGGAAGGTGCCACGCATGCTCGGACAACTGGCATTGATCGAGCAGGACTTCTTCAATGCCTTGACCCCTGGGTTAATCGGATCGAGCGACCAGGTTAGCAGCGGGCATCGATTCGGTTTTGCAGAACTGCAGCAACGCTTTGGGGTTCCTGTGCGGGTATTGCCCAGCTTGAGGGATCCTGCGGGCCTGCAAATGCTGCAGGATGCGGGAGCGGATCTGTTCATCTCAATCCGCTTTGGTCAAATCCTGAAGAATGAAGCGTTGGCAATTCCGCCACGCGGCGTCCTCAATCTTCACTCTGGCCTCTTGCCTCAATATCGAGGTGTTCTCGCGACCTTCCGGGCGCTGCTGAACGGGGACCCGGAGATCGGTTGTACTCTCCATTGGATCGACAGTCCCGGCATTGATGTCGGTCGCATCATTGAGACTGCGCGTGTGGCAGTCGAAAAGGAGCGCTCCTTGCTGTGGCACATCCTTTCACTTTATCAACCAGGCGCGCGTCTCATCATGAACGCAATCAGGCGCTTGGAGCGCGATGAGCCCATGACGGGGACGTCTCAAGATCCATCTGCCGGGGCCTACTACTCCTTTCCCGGCGAGGATGACCTGATGCAGTTCACGACACTGGGGTGGCGGCTCTTCGATCGCGAGGACGTTTGGGATCTTTTCGAATCGTACGGATTTCCGTTGCGGATAAGCGCTCCTTGAGAGCTGAACGGCGGCATGGCTTACTGAGGCCTTGTTGCTGGAGCATTGAAAAGCTCAAAACGACGCCGCAAAAGGTTGGCGTCGCTCAACGTCTGTGTTGGGTCGTTCTCTGCCGGTCATGCCCACAAATCGTGCTGGTCAAATCCGATGCAAATGACTGGTCAGGTCGAATGAGGGAAATGCCCTGTATGGGACATTTCACGGGTGGTGCATATGACAATGGTGTTCGAAACTGATGCTCGTGAAATACCGGGATAGACCACAATTTTTCCGCTCAACAGTTTTTGAAATCGTGGTCTGCCCCGGTGTTTCTAGCCTCCTTTTTTTGCCTGTCGCTCAAGCCTGAACTGGAGTGCAAAGCTCCACCAGCGTGCCATTCGGGCAGCGAACGTACGAGATGGTTTGCCCCCAAGGTTTGACGAGCGGGGCGGCTATTTCGGTGGCGCCGGCGTTCAGCGCTTTGGCGTGGGCGGCGGCGACGTCGTCGGTCACTAGGCCAACTTCCATACCCAATGGTTTGACGGAGGCGTGGGCCGAGATGTGACCCGTACTGAAGTTCATCGCCGCGAGTTCATCGGCGGCGAAGGCCAGAGCAGTTTCCCCTGTTTCGAGTTCGCCGTAGGTGTTGGATTCGTGGAGGAATCGGGTGGTGATTCCGAACGCTGTTTCAAAGAATTGCAGTGAGGTGGGGACGTCCGGGACGTAGATGATCAGGTAGCCGAATTTCATGTGCGAACATTCCTTGTCGTGCCATTGGGCCGGCAAATCTAGCAGAAGTTGGAGGTAACTCGCTTGACTGATTCAAACAGAAAAACCCGCAACTCAGTGCGGGGTTTTTACGTTTGGACGGTGCGCGCTATCCCTTACACACCGGTAGCCAATTTCCCACTCGTCAACCGACACCTGTAAGCACTATCCCGACTCGCTAACCAGAAGTACAACGGCGAAGTCACCAACAACCCCACCACTCAAGACAAGTCAGCCCCATTGGTGTGTTCCGAAATCGGTCCGAAACAGTGGCGCCGCTGTATCTGCCGTGTTTGATCGCCGGTTTCAAAGAGCGCTGGCCGGGTGTGGAGATCCGGATTCGCGATGGTGAGCTGCGGGAGTTGGTGCAGGCACTGACCGCCAGCAGGCCTTGACCATGGCCTTGATCACTGCACGGTCCGCGAGCATGTTGCCAGCGGCCACGCATTGTTCGCCGGTCACGGCGTTGTGGTTACCCAGGGGTTCCGAGCCGCTGAAGTGTGCGGTGCGGCCGAGGTGGTCAATCGCGGTGATCTGTCGGTATTGGCTGTAGCCGTTGCGGGTCAAAACCTTGTCCAACGCCTCGGCAGGCGCGAGGGGCAACGGGCGGCGATGGAGAAGGTCATGGTTTCGCTCCTTGTTTAGCCTTGGCTGAGGGGGGGCTGTGCTGGCCTCATCGCGGGCAAACCCGCTCCCACAGGGATCTTCGGTGGTCACAGATTTGTGTACGACGCGGATCGTGTGGGAGCTGGCTTGCCTGCGATGGCTACGGCGCGGTGTACCTGCTTACTCAGGAATCACTGCAATCACATCAATCTCCATCAACCACTGCGGCTGCCCCAGTGCCGACACAACCAACCCGGTCGAAATGGGAAACACCCCTTTAAGCCACTTGCCCACTTCCTGATACACCGGTTCGCGGTAACGCGGGTCGATCAGGTAAGTGGTGGTTTTCACGATGTGGCTGAGGTCGCTGCCGGCTTCTTCCAGCAACTGTTTGACGTTACGCATGGCTTGTTCGGTTTGCGTACGGGCATCACCGAGGCCCACCAGGTTGCCGTCAAAATGGGTGCCGACCTGGCCGCGAACATAAACGATGTTGCCGGCCCGCACGGCCTGGCACAGGTCATTGTCCAGGTTCTGGTTCGGGTAGGTTTCCTTGGTGTTGAACATGCGACTACGGGTATGGGTTGGCCATCCGACCGCTCAGTCACTTTCCTGAAAAAATCTCCGCAAGCCTGTTGACAGCTCAATTCGTTCAAAACTAATCTGCATACAGCGCTGCATACATGATGGCGCACATCGTTACACGCTTGTACCTTTCTGCCCAAGAACAACTACATATCGGTGAGGTTCAAAATGGCTCGGTTATTCTCTCGCTCCGTCCGCAACATGCTCGTCTGTGCAGCCGCTATCGGTACGCTACTGAGCCAGGCTCCAGCGCACGCCGCTGATCCGTCACTTTGGCAAGGCGTTCAAAAAGCCGGCGTGTTGCGTTGCGGCGCTGCCGTCGCGGCGCCGTATGTGATGCGTGATGCCCGTTCGGGTCAGTACAGCGGTTACTTCGTGGATTTGTGCAGGGACTTCGGCGAGAAGGTGCTCAAGGTCAAGGTGGAGTTCGTCGACACCAATTGGGACAACCTGGTCGCCGGCCTGCAAGGCGGGAAATGGGATCTGGCGATGGCGTTGAATCAGACCCCGGAACGCGCCATGGCCGTCAGCTTCTCGGTCCCGGCGACCGACTACCAGATCTCGTTGCTCACCCATAAAGACAATCCAAAACTCGCCACAGCGGGCAATGCAATCGCGGACTATGACAAGCCGGGCGTGTCGTTCGCGGTGATGTCTGGCACGGCCGCCGACAAGGCAATCAGCGCAGTGGTGAAGCATGGCACGGTCATGCGTTTGCCCGGTATGGACGAGACGCGACTGGCCGTGATGTCGCGTCGGGCCGACGTCCTGGTCGACGCCAGTGACACCAACCATTTGTTCGCCGTCGCCAACCCGGACTGGACCAAGGAAATACTGCCAGCCCCGGCATTGGCGAAACAGGGCGTGGCGTTCGGGCTGAGCCGTGACGCGTCACCGTCCGACCTGCAAGTGCTGAACATCTACCTCACCCAGCGTCGCGAAACAGGCGAGATTGCGGCCCTGGTCGACAAGGCTTCCGTCCTCGCGAACGCCGACGAAAAAACATCCAAGTAATTTCGATGATTCCCGAGAGCGGCCCGTAACCGCCGCTCTCCTGGAGACCCTTTATGACAGCTCCTTTACTGGTGGCCGCCCAGCCACAGGCTTCGTTCGTCCCTGATTCGGCCGGCGGTGACTTCATCCAGCTTCGCGATGTTTACAAATCTTATGGCGAAGGGTTGGTGGTCATGGACCATTTGAACCTGGATATGCGCGCTGACGATCGGTTGGTCATCATCGGTCCCAGCGGTAGCGGCAAGAGTTCGTTGCTGCGGGTCATGATGGGGCTTGAAAGCATCCAGGGCGGGACGATCAGCTTCCAGGGCAAGTCTTACATCGATGGCAATGCGAGAAACCACGGCAAGCCACTGGATGTGCGCTTGCAAACCCAGGTCGGGATGGTGTTTCAGCATTACACGCTGTTCCCGCATCTGTCGGTCTTGAGCAACCTGATTCTGGCGCCCATGAAGGTTCACGGGCTCTCCAAGGTCCAGGCGACCGAGAAGGCTCGGCTGTTCCTGGCTCGCCTGGGTCTGGAAAGCAAGCTCAATGCGTATCCGAGTCAGCTCTCCGGCGGGCAGAAGCAGCGTGTCGCCATTGCCCGCGCCTTGATGCTCGAACCGAAGCTGATGCTATTCGACGAAGTGACCTCGGCGCTCGACCCGGAAATGGTGACCGAAGTGCAGAACGTGATGATGCAACTGGCAGAAGAAAAAATGGCCATGATCATCGTCACCCACGACATGCACTTCGCCAGGAACATCGCCTCGCGGGTGGTGTTCTGCGCCAATGGAAAGGTCGTCGAGCAGGGGCCTCCCGCGCAGATCTTCACTCAGCCGAAGGAGCCGCGCACCCGCGAATTCCTCGAAAAAGTCCTGCACCTGGACTGAGGATAACGGCCATGAATTATCAATTTGATTTCCATTTTTTGACCGGCAACTTTGGTGCCCTGTGGGAAGGCCTCAAGGTCACCCTGCAACTGGCGCTGGTGTCGAACGTGGTGGGGCTGATACTCGGTTTTGGTCTGTGCCTGTTGACCTTGAACCGCTGGTTTTTCATCCGCTGGCCCGCTCAGCTGTTCATCGAGTTCTTCCGTTGCACGCCGGCCTTGTTGCAGATCGTCTGGTTCTTCTACTGCTTGCCGATGCTGTTCAACGTGTTCATCGATCCGATCACCATGGGCGTACTGGCCCTGGGGCTGAACCTCACCGCGTTCAACGCAGAAGCCTATCGGGCAGGGGTGCAAGCGGTTCCGCGCGAACATCTGGATGCCTGCGTTGCGCTGGGTCTGCGACCATGGCAGCGAACGCTTTACGTGATCCTCCCGCAAGCCCTGCGCACCGCGCTGCCGGTGCTGATGACCAACGGCATTTCAATTCTCCAGCAAAGTGCGCTGGTTGCCATTGTGGCGGTCGCTGACCTTATGTACGTCGGCAAAAGCATTGCCACTGAAGCCTATCGCCCACTCGAAACTTACTCGCTGATTGCCCTGATCTACTTCGCCCTCTCGTTGCCCATCGCGCAGTTGGTGCAGTGGCTCGAGCGACGCCAGGACACTGCGCTCGCGCGCTGAGGAGACGATGATGCAATTGGATTTCATGGTGGTCTTTTCCTATTGGCAGGTGTTGGCCAAAGGCTTGGCGCTGACGCTGGCGTTCACCGTCAGTTGCGCCGTGCTGGGGAGTGTTTGCGGGTTTCTCTTGAGCCTTTTGCGGCTCTCGAAAAGCCCCTTGATCCGAATCCCTACCGGGCTTTACGTCGAGCTTTTTCGCGGCACGCCGTTGCTGATTCAACTGTTCTGGATCTTCTTCTGCCTGCCCGTCGTGTTCGGTATCTCGGTTCCCCCCTACGTATCGGTGGTGTTGGCGTTGACGCTGTACATGACCGCCATCACCAGCGAGACCTTTCGCGGCGCGCTCAAGTCCATTCCGAGTGAGCAACACGATGCCTGCACTGCCCTTGGCGTGGCGTCGTGGAACAAGGTGTTTTACGTGATTTTCCCGCAAGCACTCTTGCGGGCAGTCCCGCCACTGCTTTCCAACGTGGTCAGCCTGTTCAAGGAAAGCGCGCTCATTTCGTCGGTGGGGATCGCTGACCTCATGTTCGTCGGCCAGAACATTTCCAACAGCACCGCACGCCCGGTCGAGTTCCTGTCGGCGGTGGCGGTGATTTATTTCCTGGTGGCGTTCCCCCTGACCCGACTGGTCGGCGTGATCGAAACCCGGATGCTCAGACGCTACGCGTACTAACTCAACACACTGGAGATACTCCCATGCAGCAACTCAAAGGCATCCTGCCAGCCCTGGTGACCCCGTTCGATCAATCCGGTGCGATCGATTACGACGTCCTTGCATCGATCATCGAATATCAACTCAAACAGGGCGTGAGCGGTTTCGTGCCACTGGGCTCTACGGGCGAATACTACGCGCTGACCAATGATGAGCGTCGTCGGGTCATGGCCACTGTCCGTGAGGTGGTCGGTGATCGCGGCATGCTGATCGCTGGCGCCAACGGCTCGTGCACCCGTGAGGTGATCGAGCAGGTCAAACAGGCTCGCGACATCGGTTACAGCAACCTGCTCATCGCGCCGCCGTACTACGCCATTCCGACCCAGGAAGAGCTGATCGGTCACTACGAAGCGATTCTCGACGCCGTCCCGGATGTGAACGTCGTTCTTTATAACTACCCGATCCGGACTAACGTTGAAGTGGGCTATAGCGTGCTCGATGCGCTCAAGGATCATGAGCGGGTGATCGGCATCAAGGAAAGTGCAGGCAGCCTGCTGCGCGCCATTGAGATCGGTGAAAACTATAAAGGCAAAATCCAGCTGTCCTGCGGTTCCGATGACCAGGCGCTGGACTTTTTCCTGTGGGGCGCGACCAGCTGGATCTGCGCGCCGGCGAATTTCCTGTCGCCGCAAATCGTTTCGTTCTACAACAAGTACACCTCAGGTGACTTGGCCGGTGCGCAGCAAATCGTGCGCTCCTTGTTCCCGTTAATGGCCAATCTGGAAAGCGGCAAGTTCATTCAGAAGGTCAAATACGGATGCGAACTGGCTGGCTTTGAAGTGGGTGTCGCGCGCATGCCGTTGTTGCCGCTGACGCCTGAGGAAAAAACCGAATTCCGCAAAGAGTTCGAGAAGCTGCAAGGCTGATACTTTCCCGCATCGGCCTCCACGCGGGCCGATGCGGGTAATGGCGTGTCCGTGTCAGGATGGGTTCCACCTGTACGGGCTCGGCTTCATGAAAGAGAGACGGTGTTTATGACCCCTATGCAATCACCCATCCAGCAGCAAGCCGATCGCCAAACCGCGGTTGTCATTGGCGCAGGCATCGTCGGCGTCTGCTGCGCCTTGTATCTGCAGCGCGAGGGTTATCGAGTCACGTTGATCGACCCCGAAGCGCCGGGCGACAGCACGGCCAAGTGGAGCTGCGGGCAAATGGCGGTGAGTGAAGTCATCCCGTTGTCCAAGCCGGGAATACTGAAAAAGATTCCGGGCTGGTTGCTGGATCAGAAAGGACCATTGGCCTTGCGACCCAGTGCCTTGCCGGGAATCCTGCCGTGGTTTTTGCGGTTTTTGGCCTGCGCGCGGCATTCCAGGATTGTCGAGATTTCCAATGAGATGGCGACGCTGACGCATCATGTCTATGAAGACTATGCGCCCCTGCTGGACGCCTGTGCAGACAAGACATTGATGGGCGAGCGCCCGATTATCGAAGTCTTTGACACAGCGGCGGGGCTTGAACAGGAAGGACCGCATATGGAGCTGCGCAGGTCCCTCGGCTTCAAATCGCAGGTTTTGGATCGCGCAGCAATCGCCGACCTTGAACCTGCATTGGCCGGTAAATTCAGCCACGGGCTGCTGTTTCCCGATTGGCGTGCGGTCAGCGACACCAAAGGATTTATTGCCGCGTTGACGCAAAGTTTCGTCGATCAGGGCGGCGTCAGGATGCGTGCTCAGGTGAAGCACATCGATGAGGTCGCAGACCGGGCCAGCGGCGTGACCGTGACCACCGGTGAGCGTTACGCCGCTGATCATGTGGTGATCGCGGCCGGTACCGGCTCACGACAATTCTTCGAGCAGACAGGCGCCAGCGTGCCTCTGGCGGGTATTGCCGGCTATCAAGTGCTGCTCCCGCATTCCGGTGTCGAGGTTCGTCATTCGGTGATTTACGCCGACGGCGGTTTTTGCTTCGCGCCGATGACCCGAGGCCTGCAAATAGGCGGAACGATCGAGTTCGCCGGCCCCAATGCCGCGCCTAATTACAAGCGTGCGGAGATCATCCTGGAGAAGGCGCGCAAGATCCTTCCTCAGTTGAAGATCGACGACCTTGAATACGGCGTGGGTTATCGCCCATTTCTGCCGGACACCAAACCAGTCATCGATCGTAGTGATCGGCTCAAAAACGTATTCCTTGCGTTCGGTCACGGTCAACTGGGGCTGACCCTGGGTGCAACGACCGGGCGACTCATTACAGACCTGGTCGCCGGGCGCAAACCTGCCCAGGACCTGACCCCATTCAGTGCCAAACGCTTTGCTTTCAATTGAGGCCATTCATGAAATCCTACGACCTGCTTTACATCGACGGCCAATGGGTCAGCCCCGCCGAGGGCGGCAGCTTCGAGACCATCGACCCGAGCAATGAGTGTGTGATCACCCGCGTGGCCGCCGCGACCGCGCAAGACATCGACCTGGCGGTCAAAGCCGCGCGCCGCGCTTTTGATGACGGTCCCTGGCCACAGATGACCGGGGCTGAGCGCGCCATCGTGCTGCGCCGAATCGCCGCCGGGATTCGCGAGCGTCAGCAAACCTTGGCCGAGCTGGAGGTGCGAGACAACGGCAAGCCTTTGCCGGAAGCCCTGTGGGACATCGGCGATACGGCGGGTTGTTTCGACTTCTATGCCGATCTGGCCGAAGAGCTCGATGGGCATCGGGAGCAACCGATCGCCCTCGCGGATGAACGCTTCAGCTCGATCGCCCGTAAAGAGCCCATGGGTGTCGCGGGCGCGATCATTCCCTGGAATTTCCCGATGCTGATGGCGGCATGGAAAGTCGCCCCCGCGCTCGCGGCGGGCTGCTGCATGGTGTTGAAACCGTCCGAACTCACGCCGCTGACGGCATTGGAACTGGCCGACATCGCCCATCAGGCCGGCCTGCCCGCCGGTGTGTTGAACGTCGTGACCGGTCTGGGCAGCGAGGCTGGCGCGCCGTTGAGTGAGCATCCGGGCATCGACAAACTGGCCTTCACCGGCAGCGTGCCGACCGGAACGAAGATCATGCAGTCGGCGGCTCGCGACATCAAAAACATCAGCCTGGAACTGGGCGGCAAGTCGCCGTTCATCATTTTCAATGACAGCGATATCGAGGCTGCCGTCGAATGGATCATGTTCGGGATTTTCTGGAACCAGGGCGAAGTGTGTTCAGCGACCTCCCGTGTGCTGGTCCAGCGTGATCTGTACGAGCCTTTGCTCAAGCGCCTGGTCGAACAGACCCGCAGCCTGAGTATCGGCAATGGCCTGAAAGAAGGCGTTTTGCTTGGCCCGCTGGTGAGCCGTGGCCAATACGACAAAGTGCTGGAAGCCATCGCCAAAGGGCAGGAGGAGGGCGCAACCTTGTTGTACGGCGGCACGCGCCCGGCTGATTGTGAAAAAGGCTACTTCCTGACGCCGGCGATTTTTGCCGATGTGCCCGAAGAGAGCTGGATCTGGAAAGAGGAAATCTTCGGCCCGGTAGTGTGCGTGCGTCCATTCGACGATGAGGCCGAGGCATTGCGCAGCGCCAACGATTCACGCTTCGGTCTCGCGGCGGCGGTGATGTCCAGGGATCTGCAGCGGGCGGAGCGAGTCGCGCGCGGGCTGCGGGCCGGTATCGTCTGGGTCAACTGTTCGCAGCCTACCTTCACCGAAGCGCCTTGGGGCGGCTACAAACAGAGCGGGATCGGCCGTGAACTGGGTGAGTGGGGCTTGAACAATTACCTGGAAACCAAGCAGATCACCCGTTATGACAGCCAACAGCCTTGGGGCTGGTACATCAAGTAGAGGAGGCCGAGATGCGCTGGAAGAAAACCCTGCAAATGGCCGACGTGCATTGCGAAGGCGAGATCGGCAAAGTCATTACCGGTGGCGTGCTCGACATCCCCGGCAAGACCATGCTCGACAAGATGAATTACATCAACGAAGTGGACGACAGCCTGCGTCGGCTCGTGGTGCTGGAACCTCGTGGCTGCCTGCAAATGTCCGTCAACCTGCTGTTGCCGCCAACCCGGCCGGAGGCGCAGGCCGGCTTCATCGTACTGCAAGCGGACAAGGCTCACCCGATGTCCGGCAGCAACTGCATCTGTGTGGTCACCGCGTTGCTGGAGCTGGGCATTTTGCCGATGCAGGAGCCGTCCACCACCGTGGTGCTTGACACGCCGGCCGGCCTGGTCACGGCGCGTGCCCAGTGTGCGGATGGGCGCTGTGTTAGCGTCTCGCTGGATATGGTGCCCTCGTTCGTCGAGCATTTGGACGTGGTCATCGAAACCGCCGAGTATGGACCGATCAAGGCTGACATCGCTTTTGGTGGTGTTTATTACGCGCTGGTGGATGTCGATCAGATCGGCCTGAGTATCGCCCCGGAAAACGCCCGTACGCTGGCAAGCGAGGGAGTGCGTTTGCGGCGCGTGATCAACGAGCAGATAGTGGTCCGCCATCCGTTGATCAAAGAGCTGAATGAAGTCGCGTACGTGATGTTCCGCAATCGCCTCGACGATAAAACCTGGCAAACCTGCACCACCTTGCCGCCCGGCCGAGTGGACCGTTCGCCGTGCGGTACGGGCAGCTCCGCGAACCTGGCGACCTTGAGCGCGCGCGGTCTGGTGCGGCCAGGCGATCAGCTCACCTCGCGTTCCACCATCGGTGGTGAATTCAAGGTCGAGTTGTTGGGCCTGACCGAGGTAGGAGATCGGCCTGCGGTATTGCCGAGAATCACCGGGCGTGCCTGGGTGTATGGTTTGCATCAGATCGGTGTGGACCCGGACGATCCGCTTCGCGAAGGGTTCATGCTGAGCGATACCTGGGGCGAAGGTTTCTAACCGAGCCTTGGCTGATGCTAAAGTTGCGGGCCGGACAGACGTCCGGCCCGCACCGCTGAGAGCTGCCTGATGAGCAAAGACACCGCTGAACCCAACGCAAGCGTCAAACGCCATGGTGGGCGTTACATTTACGAGGAGCTGCGTAAACAGATCCTGACGCTCAAGCTCAAGCCAGGCACGCCGCTGGATGAGGTGTCGTTGGCGGCGCAATTCGGGCTGTCACGCTCGCCGGTACGCGACGCCCTGGCGCGACTGATCAGCGAAGGGCTGGTCACGATTCTGCCCAATCGCACCACGTTGGTGACACCGTTCGAGATCGAAGAATTCCCTAATTACATCTCCGCCCTGGACCTGATTCAGCGTGCCGTCACAAGGCTGGCGGCGTTACAGCGCACCGAAGACGACCTGATGCGTATTCGCGCCGCCGATGCGGCCTATCTGGAAGCCGTCAGCACCGGGGATTTTCAGGCGATGTCGGAAATGAACAAAGCCTTCCACATGACCATCGCCGAAGCCGGCAAGAATCCCTACTTCATCAACTATTACGAGAAGCTCCTGGGGGAAGGCCAGCGACTGCTGCATCTGCATTTCGACTACATCATCAGCGCTGCCAGCACCAGCACGCGGTTGGGGCGTGACCATGATGAAATGATCGACGCCATCGCGGCGCGCAATCCGGATGAGGCCGAACAGGCCGCGCATGAACACACCATGCTGTTTCAGCGTCGTTTCCTGGCTTACATGCAGCAGAACCTCACGGGCAGCATGTCCGTGAATTAAATCGTCATTGGGGGGCGTTAGTATTTTTCCATTCTGCGGTCATTCCCCTTGAAGAGAATCGGTCTAAAAAGCCCGACCCAGGCGTCGATCAATTTGCTATCCTGAAGTTGTAGGTGAAGACGCAGACTGATGCGCAAAGGGATAGCGAGGAAGCGTGGGGCGCGCTCCCAAGGGTACACGGTTAGAAAGATCTCCGCGCTGAGATCCAGCCCTTATGCCGTGTGAGGCAGAACAGCCCAAAGCAACAATTACTGTTCTGTGAGAGGCCCGATAAACCTTGTAAGCCAGAGACCAGCACTGGCCACCTACATCGATTTCCAAAGCCCGCCTTGTGCGGGCTTTTTCGTGTTTGCGGGTAGCCAGTTTGTTCTATACGGCGCGCGCTTTTGCGGATACGGCGCGAACGCCTGGTTCATCGCGTTCCGCCTGTCTGACGTGAACCGCAAAGCCAGACTGATCCGAAGCAATCTCGGCGCGTAACGTGAGTTGCGGGATGTCGTACGCCCCGGCATTTTGCGCTAGGAAAGGAATCGGTGCGGTCTTCCATAGGTCATCAAGCCGTTGGCCGAGCGCGTCGCAGGTCGTCGAAAATCTCTCCTCATCCATTCGGCTGGTGCGATAGATCACGAACGGTGGCAGCACGTCGAAACCGGGATAAAACAGTACGCCATGCTGAATGGGGAATAGCAGATCATCGATGGGCCCATTGATGCCCCGAGGGCTGTAATGCGACTCCCATCCGCCCGCAGTGACGATCAGCATCGCCCGTTTGCCCGCCAGCGTGCCTTCTCCATAGCGATTGCCCCAGCGCGCATCGGAGTGTTCCCCCACGCCATAGGCAAACCCATAGGCATAGACGCGTTCCACCCAGCCTTTGAGAATCGCCGGCATTGAGAACCACCACAGTGGAAACTGCAGAATGACGGTATCGGCCCAGAGCAGTTTTTCCTGTTCGAGGGCGATGTCCTGGCTTTGCCGGCCTTCTTCGAACGCATGTTTGGAGTCCAGCGAAGGATTGAACCGTGAGTCGGCTGGCCGGCCGGGATTGTCATCGGCGTCGAGGGAAGCTTTCCAGTCCATCGCGTATAGATCGGAGACCTGCACCTGGTGGCCGGCAGCCTCCAGGCGTTTGACGGCAAAGTCTTTGAGCGAGCCGTTCAATGATTTGGGTTCGGGATGGGCATAAACAAGCAGAACATTCATGGCTGAGTCTCCAGTGTCAGGAGCCAGCAGAGTCGGGCTTTGCCAGGTATATTGGAAATGAATAACCAATATGCCAGGTATTACCATGAATAATCTGCGACGCCTGGACATCAACTTGCTGCTGACCCTTGATGTCTTGCTCTCGGAACACAACGTGACCCGTGCGGCGCAACGCCTGAATTTGTCTCAACCGTCGGTGAGTGTTCATCTCGCCAAATTGCGGGACATTTTCGGTGATCCGCTGTTGCTGCCTGGACCACGGGGCATGCGGCCCACGGCTCGGGCTGATGAGTTGCGCGAGCCGTTGCGCCAGGCCCTGGAAGCCCTGGAGCGCGCCGTGTCGCCCGCCAGTCCTTTCAACCCGGCCGAGGCACGGCAGACGTGGAGCGTCATGGCGTCCGACTACGGTGAGACGACTATCGTTTTGCCTGCGTTAGCCGGGCTGCGCTCGGCAGCCCCCGGCACACGTCTGGCGGTGTTTGACCTGGTTCCATCACAGATCGCCAGACAAGCGGAGCAGGGGGCAATCGATCTGGCTTTTCACACCAGCGAGGACGCTCCCCTCGGCTTGCGGCGGCGCGCGTTGTTTACCGAACAGTATGTTTTGGTGGGGCGGGCCGGCCATCCACAGTTGAAAAAGCGGCCGACACTTGCGCAGTTCTGTGAGCTCGACCACGTGATCGTGTCACGGGATGGTGGGGCGTTTCAGGGGGGCACCGATCAGGCGCTTTCGGCGGTAGGCATGACACGCCGGGTGGCGCTTTCAGTCCCGCATTTCCTGTTTGTGCGGTCGGTGGTGGAGAGCACCGACATGGTGGCGATGCTGCCGTCGCGGCTGGTTCGCGATACGCAGGCGCTGGCGGTGGTCGAGTCACCACTTGAAGTCCCGGGTTACGAGATGTCGATGCTCTGGCCCGAGCGTGTTCATCGCGATCCTGCGCATCAATGGTTGCGCGAGTTCATTGTGAGTGCGTTGTGATTCACGTCAGTTAAACGCAATCCATGTGGGAGCGGGCTTGCTCGCGAAAGCGGTGTGTCAGGCGACATTAATGTTGACTGTGCCGCCGCCTTCGCGAGCAAGCCCGCTCCCACAGGTTCTGCGCTGCCATGCCAGTTGTGTTCATCCCGGCATTTGGCTAATCTCGCACAAACACGCAAAAACAGGCATAACCATGCAAGCCGAGCATTCCTCCGCCGAACTCCCGCAGCTGCGCCGTCAGAAAATCCTGCTGATCCTCGAACGCGATGGCAAGGTCATGGCCTCCGAATTGAGCCAGCATTTCGTCGTGTCTGAAGACACCATCCGCCGGGATCTGTCGGAGCTGGCCAGCGCCGGGCTGGTGCAGCGGGTACACGGCGGGGCGCTGCCGCGACCCAAGGACACGGGCAAGGATTACTTCACCCGGGTCGGCGAAACCGATGAAGTGAAAACCCGGCTGGCCCAACTCGCCGCACGCCGGGTCAAAAATGGCCAGATCGTGATTTTCGATTCCGGCAGCACCACACTGCAGATCGCACGCTCGCTGCCCGCAGACATCTGCATCACGGCCATCACCGCGTCGCCAATGATCGCGATCATCCTCGCCGAATACAAAGGCATCACGGTGATCGTCGCCGGTGGTCAGCTCAACCCCGTGACTATGTCTTCCGGCGGCCATGAAACCCTGCGGCTGATCGAGGGCATCAAGGCCGATCTGCTGTTCACCGGGGTCTGCGCCATTCATCCGGAAGTCGGCATCAGCTCGTTGCATTTCGATGAGGTGCCGGTAAAGCAGGCGATGCTCGCCAGTGCTTCCCACGTGATTGCCGTCACTACCGCAGACAAGCTGGGGGCGGTGGAGCCCTTCGTTGTTGCGCCTTGCAACCGCGTGCATACCCTGATCACCGAACGTCACGTGGCCTCGGGCAATGTCGAGGATTATCAAAAACTGGGGATCGAGGTGGTGCAGGTAGACGCTTGAGTGTCATCGCGGTCAGCGCTGCATGGGTTACGCTGATAGCTACGACGGGAGGAATGCAGTCATGACTGAGCGCCATATGATCCACTCGGAAACGCTATCGAACGGATGCACGATCAAGGTTAAGGCCGAGATATTGAGAGACGGTTCGCTGGGGATGTTCATCGGTGTTTACTGGCCGGACGGTTCGGCCATTGTTGAGGACAACCATCCGTCGCCGCATCTGCTGGACATGGAGGCCGCGCTGGACTGGGCGATCGAAAAAGCCAAAACAATCGGCAATAGCCAAAGAACGCTGTAAGGCTTGGCGATAACTGAATCATTGAGCATCTGGAAGGTCGTATCTGCGGTTTGCACGCACTTCGAATAAATTCGTGGATAGCGTCAACTCATCCCCGAAGCTCTGACCTTTGCTTTTAGGATGTTCAAATGAAGCGCACCGCGATAATGACCCTGGCCATTGCAAGTACTCTCCTGTTGGGAGGCTGCTTTCCTCACTGGGAAGATGACGACAGGTACGATCGGGATCATCGCCGTGAATACCGTCGCGACCATGACCGAGGCTATGACCAACGTGATGATCGAGGGTATTACCGCGATTACGATCGTCGTGATGATCGCCGTCGTTACCGCGATCGGGACCATGACGACCGGGACGACGATTGATACTTGCCGTCAACCTTCAGAGCGGAGGGCACCACCGCTCTGATCTGCCGTTGGTTATGCGAGGCCCAACCATGGAAATTCTGCCTGGACGTTTCACTCGGCGCCTCAGCCAATGGCTGATCGCGTCGAGTATTTGCCTCACCGGTATGGCGTTCGATGCACAGGCGCAAACCCCACCTCAAGCCACTCAGGAAATAAACAGCTTGCTGGACTTTGTCGAGCACAGTGAGTGCCGGTTTGTGCGTAATGGAAGCGAATACCCGGGCGCTGAGGCCCGGGTACATCTGCAGAAGAAGCTGAAGTATCTTGAAGACCGGAACAAGGTCAACAGCGCCGAAGACTTCATCGATCTGGCGGCCAGCCAAAGCAGTATGAGTGGCCGCGCCTATGAAGTGCGCTGTCCGGCAGGCGTACAATCCGCCAGCCTCTGGCTGAAGACTGAGCTACAGAGGCAACGGCAAGGTCAATGATTCCGTCTTGATGGGTTAGCGCAGCAGATGCACCGCCAGCCCGATCAACGCGCAGCCTATCAGCACCTCAATCACTCCCCGTTTGAAGCGGAACAAGGCGATGGCCGCCGCAATGGCGATCAGCGCCGAAGGCCAGTCGAGTTGGCCGCTGAAGCCGTTGGGCCATAGCACGTGGTAACCGAAGAAACACGCCAGATTAAGAATCACGCCGACCACCGCCGCCGTAATCGCGGTCAGCGGTGCGGTGAGCCTGAGTTCGTTGTGCGTCGATTCCACCAACGGACCGCCAGCAAAGATGAACAGGAACGAAGGCAGGAAAGTGAACCAGGTCACCAGCGTGGCGGCGAGGGTGCCGGCCAGGAACACATGCTCGGGGCCGAACACCTGATGAACATAGGCGCCGATAAAACCGACGAAGGCCACCACCATGATCAGCGGCCCGGGGGTGGTTTCGCCAAGTGCCAGGCCATCGATCATCTGCGTGGGCGTCAGCCAGCCATAGTGACCGACAGCGCCCTGATACACATAGGGCAGCACGGCATACGCGCCGCCGAACGTCAGCAACGCCGCTTTGGTAAAGAACCAGGCCATCTGGGTGAGGGTGCCTTCCCAGCCGAACAGCGCGGTGAGAATCCCCATCGGCAATACCCACAAAACAACACCCACCAGCAACAGGCGCAGCAATTTAAAACTGCTGAAGCGGGCGTGTTCGGGAGTCGGGGTGTCGTCGTCGATCAACGCCGGGCCGAAGGATTTTTTCGCAGCGCCGTGGCCCCCGGTCTGGAACCTTTCAGGCGCCAGACGTCCGCCGACATAACCGATGATCGCGGCGCCCAGCACAATCAACGGGAAGGGCACATTGAACACGAAGATCGCCGTGAATGAAGCCGCGGCGATCCCCCATAGCCAGTTGTTCTTCAGTGCCCGCGAGCCGATTCGGTGGGCTGCCTGCACCACAATGGCGGTCACGGCCGGTTTGATCCCATAAAAAAGCCCGGCCACCACCGGCACTTCGCCAAAGGCGATGTACACCCAGGACAACGCGATCAGGATGAACAGCGAAGGCAGCACAAACAGCGCGCCGGCAATCAGGCCGCCCCATGTGCGGTGCATTAGCCAGCCAATGTAGGTCGCCAGCTGCTGAGCCTCAGGCCCAGGCAGCAACATGCAGTAGTTGAGAGCATGCAAAAAGCGCCGTTCCGAGATCCAGCGTCGGCGCTCCACCAACTCCTGGTGCATGATCGAGATCTGTCCGGCCGGCCCGCCGAAACTGATGAAGCCGAGCTTCAGCCAAAACAGAAATGCTTCCCGCAGACTGATGGCCGCAGGCGTCGACAGGTCCTGCTCGACGGTCGAAGAGGGGGCTTTATTCAAATCACGATTCCTTTTTCAACGGTCGATTCAGGCCTTTATGGCGTCCCAAACATCGCCGTCCAGTAAATGCCCGCGTCACTTTTCGGGTCCACCGCATAGGCCGCACCCAGCTCGCGAAATTGCGGGTTCATCAGATTGGCGCAATGGCCCGGGCTGGCCAGCCAGCCATCGACCACTTTGCGCACGGTGTCTTGCCCGGCAGCGATGTTCTCGCCGACCTGTTGACCCGCATAACCCGCCAATTCAGCCCGATCACCCGGTGTTCGGCCGTCGCGGTCCTTGTGATCGAAATAGTTATTGTTGGCCATGGCCCGGCTATGGGTCTCGGCCGCGGAGCCCAGTGTGGCGTTCCAGGCCAGCGGCGTCGTGGCGGTAAAGGCTTGGGTGCCGCACTGGCGCGTTTGAGCGCGGGCGCTGTTCATCGCTTCAAGCAGTTTTTGTCCCTCTGCCTGCCAGTCGCCCAAACGCCCGGTCAACAGCGGACGCGCCAGCACGATGCGCCACTCACGGCCATCGCGGCTGACGCCGATGTCTACGAATTGCGGGTCCAGCACCACTTGGCAGAAGCTCTCTTGAATCGCCTTCATGGCGGACGGCGCATCACGCGGGCCGGACAGGCTGATCGCTTGCACATTGACCATCGGATAAGCCGCGCGGGCCAGTGCCTGCTGCAAGTCACCGATGCTGTTGGCAGACAGGACCAGACGCGGATCGCTCGCCAGTGGCGGCAACTCCGAAGACGCCTGGCCGCCGCAGCGCTGCGCCTGGCTGCGGTAAACGTTGATTGACTCGACCAGCTGCGTTTCATCAGCCGCTGAGGCGGCGACGCTGAACACCAGCCCGAATGACAACACGGCAAGATGTAAAACGGATGACAGGCTGCGCATGAAATTCTCCCTTGGACGGACTGCGCCCATGATGCGCGATTTCACCCCTGCGAACGCAATGCCTTTTTGCACTGAAACGCGTTTATTGTCAGGCGGCTGGAATGACTTGCGACGACTACAATCACAGCAGGTCAGCGCTACAACATCGCCGTTTCATTGCTCAAGCCAGTGTCATCGGAAGGATCGATAATGCGATTAAAATGGGTACTCACCTGCTTCGCAATCATCCTTCTAGGAGGTCAGGTGTTGGCGACTGAGCAGGAGCAAAAACAGGAAGTGGCTGAAGACAAGGCGCAGGTCCTGGAACAGAAAGCCGCCGAAAAGGACAGCGAACTTCCGGTGCCCAAGACCGAAGCCATTACCACCTCCGAAGTGCAGGCAGTCGATCCGGCGGGCACCGCGCCGCTGGACGATGCCATTACTTGCCTTGCCCGCAGTATCTATTGGGAAGCCAAAGGTGTGGCACCGGCCAACATGGAAGCCGTCGCCAGCGTGGTCATGAACCGGCTCGGCCATGGTGGGTTTCCCGATACGGTGTGCGCCGTGGTCAAGCAAGGTTCTGAAACGGGCTCCTGCCAGTTTTCGTGGTGGTGCGACGGACGTGCGGATCAGGTAAAGGAAGACGACGAATATGCCCTCGCCAAGGAAATCGCGCGCAAGGCACTCAACAAGCAACTCGCGGACCGCACCCATGGTGCGTTGTATTTCCACGACAGAACGGTAAAGCCCGCCTGGGCAAAGAAATACACCAGGACGGCCGAGACCCGGAAGTTTCTGTTTTATAAACCTCGTGGCGGGACGGCGCAGTAGGTGTGAGTCGCTGGCGGAGCGTGCTGTCCGTAGAATTTTACGGATTCTTTACGGGGAATATTCTTTCTCGCAACGATACTTACCGCGTTTTTTTGGTCATCGTTATGCTTGTAGTTTTTCGTCCTTATCAAGCCGTTGGATCTCATGGCGGCCGAGTCGAAACGTCTACCCAGTGCCCCCGCAAACCCTCTTTTCCTCAATTTTCGAGAAGCGACCCATGAGCGAAACAGCAATCCCTGCCCATGAAGAATCCCATTCCAGAACCTCGGGAGTGGGTTTACTTGTCGCCGCGGTGGGCGTGGTTTATGGGGATATCGGCACCAGTCCTCTTTACACCCTCAAAGAAGTGTTCGCCGGTCACTACGGAGTCCAGGCCAATCACGACGGTGTACTGGGTATTCTGTCGTTGATCTTCTGGTCATTGATCTGGGTCGTCTCGATCAAGTACGTGCTGTTTATCCTTCGTGCCGACAACCAGGGCGAAGGGGGCATCATGGCCTTGACGGCACTGGCACGTCGGGCCGCTGCGCCGTATCCCAAAATGAGCAGGGTCCTGGTATTGCTTGGCCTGTTTGGCGCGGCACTTTTTTACGGCGATAGCATGATCACCCCGGCCATCTCGGTGCTCTCTGCGGTTGAAGGGCTACAGCTTGCGTTCGATGGCATTGAGCATTGGGTGGTTCCGCTGTCCGTGGTCGTCCTGGTAGCACTGTTCCTGATACAGAAACATGGCACGGCTCGTATCGGCATCCTGTTCGGCCCGGTCATGGTGCTGTGGTTTGTGGTGTTGGGTGCACTCGGCATTTACGGCATCTTGCAACGACCGGAAGTTCTGCAAGCGCTGAATCCTGCGTGGGCGGTGCAATTTTTCGTGGTACATCCGGGCATTGGCGTCGCCATTCTGGGCGCCGTCGTGTTGGCATTGACCGGTGCTGAAGCACTGTATGCCGATATGGGCCATTTTGGTCGCAAACCCATTGCTCGTGCCTGGTTCATCCTGGTACTCCCCGGCCTGGTACTCAACTACTTTGGCCAGGGCGCGCTGATCCTCGGGAACCCTGAAGCGGTACGTAATCCGTTCTATCTATTGGCACCTGACTGGGCGTTGCTGCCGATGGTCGCGCTCTCGACACTGGCAACCATCATCGCCTCCCAGGCCGTGATTTCCGGCGCGTTCTCACTGACTCGCCAGGCCATTCAGCTGGGTTACGTGCCTCGTATGTTTATCCAGCACACCTCCAGTCAGGAGCAGGGGCAGATTTATATCGGTATGGTGAACTGGGCGCTGATGGTCGGCGTCGTGTTGCTGGTCATCGGCTTTGAATCGTCCAGTGCGCTGGCGGCGGCTTATGGCGTGGCGGTGACGGGGACCATGCTGATTACGACTCTGCTGTCCTCGGCCGTTGTATTGCTGCTTTGGAAAACACCTCGTTGGTTGGCTATTCCGATGCTGTTGGGTTTTCTCATAGTGGACAGCCTGTACTTCGCCGCCAACGCACCGAAGATCTTCCAGGGCGGTGCGTTCCCGGTGATTGCCGGTATTGCCCTGTTCATATTGATGACCACCTGGAAACGGGGCCGAAAGATCATTGTCGAGCGATTGGACGAAACCTCGCTACCGCTGCCGTTGTTCATCAGCAGCATCGGCTCGCAACCACCCCATCGTGTGCAGGGTACCGCGGTATTTCTGACGGCCAGGGCTGATGCTGTCCCGCATGCCCTCTTGCATAACCTGTTGCATAACCAGGTTCTGCACGAGCAGGTGGTGTTGCTTACCGTGGTGTCTGAAGACAGTCCGCGTGTGGCTGCGGATCAACGATTCGAGGTCGAGGCTTATGGTGAAGGGTTCTTTCGAGTAAGTCTGCACTTTGGTTTTATCGAGGAGCCCGACGTACCTCTGGCGTTGAGCCTTTGCCATTTGAAAGAGCTGGATTTCAGTCCGATGCGCACCACGTATTTCCTCAGCCGGGAGACTGTCATCCCGACCAAGCGTATCGGCATGGCCCGTTGGCGCGAAAGCCTGTTCGCGTTCTTGCTGAAGAACGCCAACAGCAACCTCAAATACTTCAAGTTGCCGCTCAATCGTGTGATAGAGCTGGGCACGCAGGTTGAGATGTAGACGGCAACAGTCAGTCAAACACAATCCCTGTGGGAGCGGGCTTGCTCGCGAAAGCGGTGTGCCAGGCAACATTAATGTTGGCTGACACTCCCTCTTCGCGAGCAAGCCCGCTCCCACAGGTTCTGCGCTGAATGGCCTCAGTGAGCCGTATGCATGGGAAGCGCAGTTTCCTCAGGCGCTTTGAGCCGGGCTCATGGCCGGGTAATCGATATACCCCTGAGCGCCCGGTGCGTAGAACGTGTCTTTGTCCGGCACATTAAGCTCGGCGCCTGTGCGAAAACGCTCAGGCAGGTCTGGGTTGGCGAGGAATGCGTTGCCAAACACCACCGCGTCGGCCTGGCCCTTAGTGAGCAGGGATTGGGCGGCGTTTTGGTCGAGCCCGCCACCGATCAGGTAGCTGCCATCGAACAGCGGGCGCAACAAGGCGTGGTAGTCGACGCTGGCGCCGAACAGGGCAACGTGCAGATAGGCGAGATTCAACCCGCGCAATTGCTCGACCAGCCAGGTGTAGGTTTCTTGCGGGTTGGCATCGACGATGTCGTTGAAGTTCATTTCAGGGGAGAGCTTGATGCCAACGCGATCACTGCCAATTTCCGTCGCTATGGCATTCAACACTTCCAGTACAAAGCGAGCACGATTTTCAACCGATCCACCGTACTCATCCGTGCGCTGATTGCTGCTCGTCGAGAGGAACTGTTCAGGCAGATACCCCGAAGCGGCATGCAGCTCGACACCGTCGAAGCCGGCCTCAATGGCCAAGCGTGCGGCCTGACGGTAGCCCTCGATGACCGCGGCAATCTCGACCACGCTCAGCGTATGTGGGCTGACGAAGTCCTGAAGGCCTGAGGCTGTCCAGGTCTGGCCGGTGGGTTTGATCGCGGAGGGGGCCTGTGGCAGGGAGCCGTCAGGCAACAGCGAAGGGTGCGATATGCGTCCGCAGTGCATCAGCTGCATGAAGATCCGTCCGCCGCGAGCATGTACGGCTTCGGACACCTGCTTCCAGGCGGCCACTTGCTCAGCGGTTTCGATACCGGGAGTACGCACATAACCTTTGCCCAAGGCCACAGGGAACACCCCTTCAGAGATGATCAACCCAGCACCGGCGCGCTGCGCGTAGTAGGTCGGTACCAGTTCGGTAGGCACCCCGGAATCATCAGAACGCGAGCGAGTCATCGGGGCCATGACCATGCGGTTGGACAGTGTAAGGCGCCCGATCTGGACTTGAGAAAAAAGCGAATGCATTGCGGTACTCCTCGGTAAATGATGTGGCTATCATTGATCAATCCGAATCCGGGATAAACCGGGTAAAACTGAATTGACTGATCCACTGATGGAGCAATGACATTGGAGTTTCTCAACGACATGGCGTTGTTCGTCGAAGTCGTGAAGGCGCGCAGTTTCCGTCGGGCGGCGGAGGCGATAGGGATGCCGAACTCGACGCTGTCGCGCCGGATAAGTGGCCTCGAGAAGGAAATCGGGCTAAGGCTTTTGCATCGCACCACGCGCAAAATCGAGCTGACCGAAGCGGGGCAGTTGTACTTCGATCGCTGCAAACGCATCGTCGACGAAGCCCGGCTTGCGCACGAGCAGCTCGGCGAAATGCTTGCCCGACCCAGCGGTGTACTCCGGGCCTCGCTCCCGGTGGATTTCGCCAAAATCTACCTGGCACCGCTGATCGCGGAGTTTGCCCGGTTGTATCCGGGTATTAGCTTCGAGTTTGATCTGACCCCGCGTCAGGTCGATCTGGTGAGTGAGCCGGTTGATGTGGTCATTCGCATGGGCGAGCCCGCGAGTTCGAACCTGATCGCCCGTAAGCTCGCCAGTTTGCGCCGCGGCCTGTATGCCTCACCCCGTTATCTCGAACTGCACGGTGATCCGATTCATCCCACGGACCTTTCCAGCCACGAATGCCTGCGTATGCGCGGCACGCGCGCCGACCGCTGGATACTCTCCGGCAGTGAAGGGGAGGTGGAGGTTGAGGTTGGCGGTCGATTCGAACTCAATAGCGTGGGAATGATTCGACGTCTGGCGACGCTGGATCTGGGTATCGCGTTATTGGGGGAAGGTATCGTTGCGCAAGACCTCGCCGATGGCACACTGCGCAGAGTCTTACCGCAGTGGCAGGCTTCACCCGTCTCGGTTTACGCCCTCACCGAGACGCGGTTGTTGCCGGCGAAAACCCAGCGGTTTATCGAGTTTCTGCGTGAGCGGCTTCAGGATGCGTAGTCGGTGGATGAGTGGTTTTGACCTCGCCCTTGCCCCCGTTTTTCTAAAAAAGGATTGCTAATGTTCATTGGAAGACTCGCCCGGCTGACTGGCTGTACACCGAAAGCCCTGTTGAGCGTCGTGGAACATCCTGACCTGGCTGAGCAACATCCGGACAGGTTGGCCAGTTAGCCGTGCCCAAACCTCCAGCGCCCAGGCCACAGTGAGCAGAAGCCACTTGGGGGCTGCCGGGGGAGTACGATAGCCGGGTGAAACTACGTTCGCTGCATCAATGACTTCGGTGAGTGAAGAGGACTGCTCATTCGCCAGAATATAGCGCTGCCCCGGCCTGCCTTTTTCTGCTGCTTGAATCATTCCCTGGGCGACATCCCGGACATCGACAAAATTGAAATGAAACCTCGGGTCCAGAGGTACTTGCCGCTGTCTGACCGAATCAAGAAACCTCATGGTATCCGTCAGGTTCGCGGCATTAGGACCGATCATTGCCGAGGGTAAAACCGAGACCATCCAAAGGTTCAAGGCTTGAGCTGTGCGCCACGCCATTTTTTCCGACAATATCTTGGATTTGTAATAGGCATTCTCGTCTTCGTCATTCCAATGATCTTCATCGAGTGCATGTCCGTTCTGCCCGATTGCCGCAACGGAACTGACATAAACCAGGCGTTTGACCCCGGCTTTCGACGCGGCCTGCAAAACGCTGCGAGTGCCCCCTACGTTAGGTTCGATAATCTCGGCTTGCGGATTTCTTGCCCAGTGCTTGAACACGGCGGCGACCTGGAACAACACGTCAACCCCTTGCAATGCCTCAAACATGGCGGATTCGTCCAACAATTCGGCATAGACCATTTCGCAATCCAGCCCATCGAAAGGGGCCGTATTGTTCATGTCGCGAACGCCGGCCCGGACTCGGTAACCTTGATCGAGCAACGCTCTGACCAAGGTGTTTCCCAAGTGCCCATTCGCCCCTGTAACCAGACATAACTGACGCATTGAAATCACCCCTCGCTGGACCCAGTACCCTTTTTCATAGCGGGCAACCATAAACTCTGTCCCACGGGACAGAGTCAAGGCTGCGTGGCAGACGCGGACTTCAGTTATCCTTCTCACTAGTGAGCAATTTTCGAGGCACTGACGATGACCCGCTTTTAGAGGTTGTAAAAATCGACTTAAGTACGGTGACGAGTTCTGGCGAACTCCATTCGACCTTGAGCGATGCGCTCGGCTTCCCCGGCTGGTAGGGCTGTAATTGGGATGCTTTCCGGGACGCAATAACAGGGCTTGTCCAAATGCCCACGCAACTGAAAATCTCAGGGTGGGATACTTTGTCCAGACGTTTACCGGATGATGCGAGGCTCATGCAAGAATGCCTTGCGGACATGAAAATGGAGTACCCGGAACTCGCATCAGATGTGGAGTTCGACGCAGGAAGTCCCGACCCTGTCGCGTAATGCAGTGCAACGAGAATCGATACAAAAACCCATTTTGAGATAAGTGATGTCTTTGAGCCCAAGATCCAGTCACCCTTCAGCAGCCGGCGGTAACAGCATGATTGAGGTCACCGAGGTTTCCATTGCCCAACTGCGTGCTGCGCTCGAATCGGGCCAGACGACGGCGGTTGAGTTGGTCCAGGCCTATCTCGCCAGGATCGATGCCTACGACGGTGCCGACACGCCCACCGCCCTCAACGCAGTGGTGGTTCGCAACCCCGATGCGCTCAAGGAAGCGCAGGCGTCCGATGCCCGTCGGGCCAAGGGCGAAGCGCTGGGGCCGCTCGATGGCATCCCTTATACGGCCAAAGACAGTTATCTGGTGAAGGGGCTTACCGCAGCCTCTGGAAGTCCCGCCTTCGCGAACCTGATTGCTTATCGCGATGCGTTCACCATCGAACGGCTTCGTGCTGCTGGCGCGATTTGCCTGGGCAAAACCAATATGCCGCCCATGGCCAACGGCGGCATGCAGCGCGGGGTCTACGGTCGTGCGGAGAGCCCGTACAACGCTGACTATCTCACCGCCCCCTTCGCATCGGGTTCATCAAACGGCGCCGGTACTGCAACCGCCGCCAGTTTCGCGGCGTTCGGCCTCGCTGAAGAAACCTGGTCGAGCGGACGTGGCCCGGCGTCGAACAATGGCTTGTGTGCCTATACGCCTTCGCGCGGAGTGATCTCGGTGCGCGGGAACTGGCCGTTGACGCCGACCATGGACGTTGTCGTGCCGTTTGCCAGAACCATGGCCGACCTGCTCGAAGTGCTCGACGTGGTGGTGGCGGACGATCCCGACACACGAGGCGATCTGTGGCGGATGCAACCTTGGGTGCCCATTCCGAGTGTCGCCTCGGTGCGTCCCGCTTCCTATAGGTCGCTTGCCGCAAATACCGATGCCCTCGCCGGAAAGCGCTTCGGCGTTCCACGTATGTACATCAACGCGGATCCCGAGGCAGGCACCAGCGATGCGCCTGGTATCGGTGGTCCGACGGGCCAGAGAATCAATACCCGTCCCTCGGTTATCGGGCTATGGGAAGAGGCTCGCAAGGCACTCGAAGCCTTTGGTGCCGAAGTGATCGAGGTCGATTTCCCGCTGGTCTCCAATTGCGAGGGCGATCGTCCTGGTGCACCGACAGTGTTCAACCGCGGCCTGGTTTCCAAAGAATTCCTTCACCATGAGTTGTGGGATCTGACGGCCTGGGCGTTCGACGATTTTCTGCGGGCCAACGGCGATCCAAAACTCAATCGCCTGGTCGATGTGAACGGGCCGCTGATTTTCCCGCACGACCCGGGGACGCTGCCCAACCGTGAGGGCGACCTTGCCGCGGGCATGGACGAGTATGTGCGAATGGCCGAGCGCGGCATCACCCCTTGGGACCAGATCACCACGGTGCCGGACGGACTACGCGGCCTTGAGCAGACCCGTCGAATCGATCTTGAAGACTGGATGGATCGATTGGGGCTCGACGCAGTGATCTTCCCGACGGTGGCCGACGTGGGGCCGGCGAATGCCGATGTCGATCCGAAGTCTGCGGACATCGCGTGGAGTAACGGTGTCTGGGTCGCCAACGGCAACCTCGCCATCCGCCACTTGGGTGTTCCCACGGTCACGGTGCCGATGGGCGTCATGCCGGACATCGGCATGCCCGTCGGGCTGACATTTGCTGGGCGTGCCTATGACGATTCGACGCTGCTTCGCTTGGCTTCAGCATTTGAGTCGACGAGGACGAAACGATTGATCCCGCCTCGAACCCCACCATTGTCGGGTGGCCAGAAATAAGAAGGGCGGGATTGGGGCAGTAGACGCTCCAATCCCGCTTGGTAACGGTAATCAAAGACCTCAAGGACGCGCGATGATATTGCAGCACAGGCCAGTGAAGGCTGATGACATCAAAACTATCTGTAGCTTTCCTCTTGACGCTCGGGAACTGTTTTATATGTTTCCGAAAGCTCAATACCCTCTGACTGAAGCTCAGCTTTCTAACGCTATTACTCAACGATTCGACTCGACGGTTGTCGAGTGCGGGAATAGCGTCGTCGGCTTTGCTAACTTTTATCGGGCTGAAACGGGTGGGGTTTGCTGTATCGGCAATGTCATCGTTGCCCAAGAGGCACGAGGTAAAGGTGTGGCGACCTTCATCGTGGAGACGATGACAGCTCTGGCGTTCAATCGCTATGACGCCACCGAAGTACAGATCTCGTGTTTCAATGAAAACACAGCAGGCTTGCTGCTTTATCCAAAACTGGGCTTCTTGCCCTTTGCTGTTGAAGAGCGATCTTCTCTGGATAGTCGTAGATCAGCACTCATCCATATGACCCGCAGAAGAGCGGGCCGACCATAATGCTCACCTTGTAAGCCCGGTAAATGCAGCTGCTTTCAGGTATTCAGTCGGCTGCTTTGGTTCTGGTGAGTTCCCATACTTGAGACCGGTCTGGAGCGTTGCATGAAAGTTGGCGTGATCTCCGATACCCATGGCTTACTGCGCGCCGAAGCCCTTGCTGCCTTGGAGGGTTGTGAACGGATCATTCACGCCGGCGACATCGGCAAGCTCGAAATACTTGATCAACTGGCGTCCATTGCCCCGCTGCACGTAGTGCGCGGGAACAATGATCTGGACGCCCCTTGGGCAGAAAATCTCGCCGACCGACTATGTTTCGACCTGAATGGCTGGCAGACCTTGCTGGTTCATGACATTGCAGATGTCCCTGCCGTGCTTGATGCAGACATAAGGCTGGTGATCACCGGCCATTCGCATAAGCCACGCATAGAATGGCGCGGCGAACGGCTATACCTCAACCCAGGCAGCGCTGGCCGGCGGCGCTTCAAACTACCGGTGACGCTGGCTCTACTTGAGGTGCTTACGTGCTCGATTGAGCCGCGCCTGGTCTCGCTGCTGGAATGACATTCCTTGGATGGTCTTGGCAAGGCATGCAGTTTCGTCTCATACAGCTTTGCAGCGAAAGCATTAAGCTTGGATAGCAGTCATCTGAACTGCATTCATCGATAGGAATGCCACCCGCCAATCCTAAAACAGTGATGGCGGCTCACTTCCGGCCTCGATATGCGAAAAGACCTGATCTGGATCTGCTTGGCCCCAATATCTGAACAGAAGGCGAGGTTCGGTATTTCCGAAATACTGATCCACGATGCTCGCGGGGGGCGCAGTCAATTTAGGTTCTGACCATTGTTGCGCTAAAACACCTATTGGTTTGCCAGACGAACAAATAATCCAAGTAGCCTTGCCTCCATTGATACCAGGTAGGTAGCCCATACCTTGTATCACTTCGATTAAGGAACGCAGCGTTGCTGATGGATCGAGCGTGATCGACGTCGCGTGGCTTCCCATATCATCCCCCGCATGAACGCTATCTCGATCAATGGTAACTACCAACATAACTGCTCCTTTTTAGCGCTGTGCTGTCACTAGGTCGACGAGCGTAGAGACGTCAGCGGTTACCTGTCTACAGTCTGCTTTTTGGGTCCGATGGCTACCTGTTGCGAAGGGCAGCAACCGACCCCTAGCTGCCGTTCGCCAAAGAAATGCTTTTCGCCGTTGCTTCCTGTCACGAACGAGAACAATCCTTCTTTCGCAATGCTCTTCAACATAGGGTTGTTTATTGATTCAATTAAGTACTCGCTCTGTTCAGGCCGCCCAGCGTAGTCCGGCGACACTCAAGAGGATCAAGCCAATCCAGACAAGTTTCCAGAACGATACCGTATCACCCAACCAATACATTCCAACGATGGCTGTGCCAGCAGCGCCAATGCCGGTCCAGACCGCATAGGCAGTTCCTACGGGCAGCACCCGCAGCGCCATCGTCAACAAGCACAAACTACCGGCCAACACTACGACCGTGCCGGCCAGCAGCCAGGGCCGTTCAAAGCCGTTTGCAGATTTCAAGCCGACCGCAAAGAAAATCTCCAGAAAGCCGGCAACGATCAGCAGTAACCACGATGTGTTGTAAGTCATTCGATGAAACCTGTATGGGCAAAAAAATCGAGCCGATAAAGGCTCGCCAAAGTGAAGTAAAAGGTCAGTTGGCCAAGAGTTTGCCGCTGAACAGGCTGATCAGGGTTTTCACCAACAACACGGTAAGTGCCACAGTGAGGAACAGCAGAATCACAGCGGCGATGATCATCAGCACGGTGTTGTCCTGGGCATGTGCATATTTCAGCGCGGCATTGCTCAGGGCAGCGATGGGAAAGCTGATTGCCCACCACGAAGGGGAAAAGGGCACATCGCGTCGGAACACTTTGAAGCTCAATACCACGAACAGGAACAGGCCGAAGTAGAACAACACGCTGGCAAATCGGTCGATCTCGCCGAACACGTTGGTGTACGCCAGGAAACCTACTTCAAACGGTGCAATCAGGACCATCAGCGAAGGCACCATGCCTTTGGCCAGAGTTGCCTCATGCACCAGTCGCGAAAAGATCCGGGTGAAGAAAACCAGCGCCAGCACCGCACCCACGGCGAGCGCAAACATGTTGAACTCAGCAGTCCAAGCCATAGGCATGTGCGCACCGGTTACCGCGATATCGAGGGTGGCAACACCTGGAATCAGCCAGGCAGGTACGGCATTTAACGAATCCTGGTTACCCGACAACAGGCGGGAAACTACGAGGCCCGCGAGCAACACTGTCAGTGCGCTTCCCAGTATCCAGAGAGCCTGTCCGAGCAGTTCATTGTAGGGCGCCGCGACTGCCGAAAGCAGCAACACTGCAATGGTGAAGGTGCCAAAAAAGTTGCTGGCAATCGGATGGTTGAACTCGGCCCTTACCGCTTCTGGATGTTTCACCCATTTGGTCAGGTAACCCAAGGTCAGCAGCACGAATACCAGGCCGCCCAGCGCGCCAATCGCTTCACCCAACACGCCACCGACGCCGTAATACTGATCACTCAAGCGCCATGCCAGGCCCAGGCCGGCCAAGCCCATGACAGAGCCGAACAGATTGATAGGCAGGTTTTTGAAGGACGTCGTGCCGGTTTGTACCGATTGAGCTGCAGCGACGGGGGGGGTATATGCAGTGTTCATGGCAGTCTCTCGTTTGACTGAATTTGCTGTTGGAGCTATTTTCAGCCAAACAACCGCTGGCTGAAATAGTCATAAAGCGACGTATTCAGCCAATGATTCGACGAGGACAGACATCATGCGCATAACCCTCCTGGCATTCCCCCGCGTGCAACTGCTGGACGTCGTCGGACCTGCCGACGTCTTCGCCGAAGCAGCCAGGCAACTGGGCAATCCACGCACCTATCGGGTCGAAGTCATCGGTACCTGCAGAGGGATGATCAAAGGCTCAAGCGGTTTGAAGCTTGGCATCGACGAAACCTTCGAAACTTACAAAGGCAAGATCGACACCTTGCTCGTGGCCGGCAGCCCACACATCGACGAAATTGCGCATGACCCTGTGTTGCAAGATTGGCTACGCCGGCAGGCGAAATCCGTACGTCGTATCGGCTCCGTCTGTAGCGGTGCATTCTTGCTTGCCGCCGCTGGGCTGCTCGACGGACGCCGTGTCACCACTCACTGGAATTCCAGCGCAAAGCTGGCCAGAGAACACCCACAAATCCACGTCGATCCGGACAGCATCTTTATCAAGGATGGCAACGTCTACACCTCGGCGGGTGTGACGGCAGGCATGGATCTTGCGCTGGCGCTGGTTGAAGAGGACCACGGCAGAGAACTGGCGCTCAGCGTTGCCCGTGAAATGGTGATGTTCTTCAAGCGACCTGGCGGGCAATCGCAGTTCAGCGCTCAACTGGCAGCGCAAACCGCCGAACGTAGCGTGATCAGAGACGTGCAGGATTATGTGGTGGAGCACCTGAAGGCCGACTTGAGCGTTCCCATCCTGGCCAGCCGCGCCGGTATGAGCGAGCGCAACTTCGCCCGTATCTTCAAGGCCGAAGCCGGTTCGACTCCGGCCGAAT
Source organism: Pseudomonas farris (assembly GCF_019145235.1). Lineage (GTDB taxonomy): Bacteria > Pseudomonadota > Gammaproteobacteria > Pseudomonadales > Pseudomonadaceae > Aquipseudomonas > Aquipseudomonas farris. The sequence continues at coordinate 113,360 of NZ_JAHSTV010000002.1, forward strand.
TTGTCGAACTGGCGCGGATCGATGCGGCCAGACGGCTAATCGAAGACTCGGACGTATCACTCAAACGCTTGGCCGATACAGTCGGCTATGCCAATACGGATGGGTTCAGAAGGGCATTTATGCGGCGTCTCGGAGTGGGGCCAAGTGATTATCGAAAGCGTTTTTCATCGGTGTGATGTTACTTCAGCGTCCTCTTTTGGCCGTTTTCTGCCTGTCACGACCGACCGAAATCGCCCCCTAGTTGCCGCTCGCAACCGGCAGCGATTACCCCCGTATACGAGCGAGAAGCACAGTCATTTCGCGAATTTTGCGTACCGCTGAGGTATCGTAACCCCCCAGAATTAGATCGATTTCAAAGGATGAAGATGACATTGACTGTCGAAGATTTGGTCCGGGTGGCAATGACCAATCCAATAAACGCTGAAATCACCTCACGCTTGCCTGCGCTCGGTTTAGGTCAGTGCATGCTTACGGCTGGTTGCTTGTTCCAAGCCATTTGGAATCATCGGTCGCGGCTGCCGCCAGCGTGGGGAGTGAAGGATTACGACGTCTTTTACTTCGATGATGATTTGTCCTGGGAGGCCGAGGATGAGGTTATCCATTCAGTTCGGCGTCTGTTTCAGGACCTCGATGTAAATGTCGAGATCAAGAACCAGGCTCGCGTCCACCTTTGGTACAGCCAGCGATTTGGCGGGTCCTATCCTCAACTTGATTCAACTAAAGACGGTATCGATCGATATCTGATTGCAGGTACGTGCATTGGTCTGGGTGTGGACACTGGCGAAATCTACTCTCCCAATGGGCTAGGCGACACGGATCAAGGGGTTCTCCGTATAAACCCGAGAAATCCAAAGCCAGACTTGTTCGCTCAGAAGGCGAAAAGTTATCAAGCTCGCTGGCCTTGGCTCAGGATTATTGATTCCAGCATTTGATAAAGATCGCACACCTTCCCAGTACGATTGGGTCGCCAGGCGTGGATTTATTGCCCGCTTTGAATGGCCGCTTCTGGCCGTTTTCTGCCGGTCAAGAAGGCCAGTTTGCGACGTGCCTTTTTCCTATTGTGGCGCTTTCAGCTTAGTCGGGCGTTTAGGGCGAGGGCTGTAACGTTCTATCTCTCGAATGTACTCGCGCGCTTCGCGAAAATAGTAGCGCATCAAATGAATTCGCAGGTTCTGCCTTAGACGCCAATTACCGTATGCACCTGCGCAAAGAAAGAAAAAAAACAATGCCAGTTGGTTGGAGTCAGGTAAAAATATAGCCAGGCAAATAAGCGCTACGATAATTAATTGATCAGACGTATTGAGCCATCCGCTGTCTGTTCCTCGCTTGCTCAGGGTGCGAAGCATCCACCTGTACAGGGTGAAAATAAGTGCACTCAAGGAAAAGAACACGAACCCTATAATCCAGCTTCCTGGTATAGGCGAAAAACAGAACCTGACTCCAAAGCCAGCAAAGATAATGCTTGCGGTGAATACACCAAAAAGAGCATCCCACTGTTGATCGGCGTAGCGATACAGCCGTCTTTTGATCTCGACCCGGTGTATTTCGTGGTAGCGAGGGTTCATAGGTCTAACCTAGGCTAGCTAGCCGGAAAACAAAAACTGTGCCTTTGTTTGCCAAGTGTATGGTAGGTAGCGTTTTTGTCCAGATTGTGCTTCCTATGCCGGAAGAGAGGGAGGGATGGCGCCGCTTCTGTCCGAAAAAGGACAATAGTCAGGTCAGTGCTTACTTGGCGCTCTCCATCAACTTCCATGCAATGATTGTGATGACAGGGGATAGCAACACCAATGCGCCTACGGTGCAGACCACTGCAAACCAATAGCTGCTTTTTCCGGTGAACCGGCCCAGCGTTATCGCCCTGAGTACCCAATATCCGACTCGATAGCAGATGACGCCGAACACAACCTCCATCAGCATTTCCATGGAACTCCTTGTGTTGCTTCGACCGGTTGAATCTGCTGGTAGCTCAGAAATATACAAAAAGCGGATGCTAGCAGACCTGTCTGCGAACCAGATGGAATCCATGTAAGCCAAGTATGCAGACAGCCAGGCGCGATGATGGGAGTGTCTTGTTACCTAGTCACTGACCGCCACGTCACCAGTCCATCCAGGCCATGGTCGGACTTCAGGTATCTGAGCATGTTTTGTGCCTCGGCCTTTTCTTCAAACGGGCCTGCGAAAACGTGGGGCGCTTCATCGAGAATTGTTGGTATGTCGATTAGCGTCATCTGTGCAGCTATCCGTTCAAATTCCTCATCGGTATGGGCAGTAATGCGTGCTACCCAGCCGCTGCGATTTCTCAGGGCGATAGGCTCCACTTCGGCTCCGCAGCGCTTACATCGTGAGGCTGCAGCTTTGATGGCTTGGGTGCAGGCAGGGCAGGGGCGCAGATCTTCGTGCACTAGAGCGTCAACACCGGTCTTTGCCAACCGTGGCATTAACAACACGGCGATCAGGGCTACGCCGGGAACGAAAAGCCCGATTGCAAACCATCTTGGCCCTGATCGCCCGCGTGTACTCGCAACATAAGCGGTCACGGCTGTGAGAATGAGCCAGAGGGGGAGCGGGACGCCCATTGCACTTCCTTGTTTTGATATTTGAGTGAGAACCCCGCTGACCGGGCTCATCAAAGTATCTACTCTTTGTCAGCAACGCCATAAATAGAGAACAAAGACTGCAATCCACACCCCTGAGCGGACACTCGTCAACATCAGCTCAGGGCCAAAAGCTTCGCTATTGCAGCGGAACATACACATCAGTTTGCCATTGATCCTGCGGTGTCTCGGGATAGACGCTCAGGTAATGAAAGAACAGCGGCTGGTCACGAAGTTCCTCTCCACTGGCGGGAAGCCAATCACGGTAAATCGGATAGATCGTTTCGCCAATGTGATCCGGTGACCCCGCGTGTCGCACCACGACGCAGCGACCGCCAGGAATGACGATCTCGTGCACGCCGAACCCATTCGGCGCCACGGCCTCGTGAATCTCGCCGCAAATGGCGAAGCGGAATGCTTGTGGAGGTGTCGTATCGGGGTTGCCATAGGGAATGCCAAAGGTGCGACTCGATGCCACCGGCGACTGTCCGCTCTGCATACGCCACTCGATGAACTTGCGCACGCTCTCATTGACGAGCCCGGCTGGCCCGCAGTGCTCAAGCGTTGCTACCCTGACTTCAGGGAATTGCACTATTCGTACTTGCATGATGATAGTCCTGGAAAAGTGAGGGATTGCGAATACCGCATTCCAGACCTGCCAGTTCGGTTCCTTCCTGAACGCACTCGGCGTCATACCAAACGCCCGCCTGAACGCCCTGCAAAATGCCTCGGGACTTTCAAAGCCGGCACCGAGTGCGGCATCCAGTACCGAGTGATCAGCGGGGGCGGCCAAGCGATGTGCCGCGCGTCGTAGCCGCATCAGTTGCACATAACGTGAGACAGGCACTCCTACGAACGCGGTGAATTGTCGATGGAAGTGAAACGCCGAAAAGTTCGCCACATGGCTCAACGTCTTCACCGACAGGTCACCTTCGAGATGGGCATCAATGTAGGCGAGTACGGCGTTGAAGCGTTTTGTGTAAGCGAAGTTGGTCGGCATGTCAGACACTGGGAAAAGGCTCCTGGAAGTACGGTCGGCAATAGAGTCGACTATAGCGGCGTGAACGCGCCTAGCCGCGTTTGCTCAAGGCACCGTTTTGAAGTCTGCGTCGCTACGTAAAATCTGCCAGCGCCCGGCATGCAGGGTTATATTCTGGAATACGGCTGAATTTACCGTGCCTGTGAGCTATCGATGTTCCTGTTTTGAGAATCGGCCCTCGATGCGCGTAAGCCCTCGCCCATGCCTCCCGACCTTGCTGGCGACCATTAAATGAAATCATTGCTTCATCCATCCAGAGCTGTCGCTTTGGTTTTTCTGGCAGCAATACTCGTCGGCAGCGCGCTTCTGATGCTCCCGATATCCCACGCCGAAGGTAGTGCTGCGCCTTGGGATCCAATTGTTGGCTAAGTTTCTGTTTACGGAGCAGTTTTCTTTTTCCAAAGGCGATAGCGTTGTGGTGATCGGCCTCGGCCGCTTCGGCAGCTCTGTGGCCCAATCGTTGATGCGGTTGGGCCATGACGTCATGGGCATCGACAGGAATGCTGAGCCTGTCCATGACTGGGCTGATCTCTTGATTCACACAGTCCAGGCCGACTCCACCAACCTCATGGTCTTGCGCCAACTGGGCGTTGCCGACTTTGCCCATGCCATCGTGGGGATCGGTACCGACCTGGCGGCCAGCCTGATGACCATCATGGCGTTGACCGAACTGGGCATCCCGGATATCTGGGTCAAAGCACTGACTGCCGAACATGGACATCTTGCCCAGCGCATTGGCGCCCATCACGTTGTCTACCCGGAGGCGGATATGGGGGAGCGTGTCGCGCACCTCATTACCGGGCGGATGATTGATTTCATCGAGTTTGATGACGGCTTTGCAATCGCCAAAATTCACGCCCCATTGCCGACTCAAAACAACACACTTGCCGACGCCAATATTCGTGAAAAATATGGCGTAACGGTTGTAGGGCTCAAGCGCGCCAACGAAGACTTCCAGCATGCCACGCCTGGCACCCTGATCCTGCCGGGCGATTTACTCATCGTCTCTGGCTCGACTCATCTGATTCAGAAATTTGCGGGCCGCTCTAAATGATCAGAAGGGCCTTCTGGTGGCCCCGCGTGAGTCGCACTGACCTCGATAAATCTGTGCGGGGGCTTCTGGCTGATTGGTGTCCATCTTGAAGGGTTGTAATCAACCCGAAAGCCACCGGTCAGATACACATCTGTGCTGGGCCGCTTGCAGATTAGATGGCGGGGGGCAAGGGATCAGGATTGGGAAATGTTGCCTCGCGTTGCCAGCCGCCACCCAAGGCTTTGAATGTAGCCACCGCAGCGCGAGCCGATTCCGTTTGTGCTTGTGCCCTACCATCAGATGCAGCTAACAAGTTCTCATCGGCATCCAATACTTCGATCAAGCTCACCACGCCTTTCTCATAGGCGGTAAACGATGTACGTCGGGCTTTTGCATAAGCAGCCTCACCCTGTGCAAGATTTTTAGATTGCTGCTCGCGGTTGATCAGTGCCGAAAAAGCGGTTTCGACATCCTCGGAGGCCCGCAGCACCGATTGGCGATAGGCGGCTAACGCTTCGGCTTCTTGCCCCTTGGCCAAGTCAATCTGAGCGTTGATGCGGCCAAAGTCGAACAGCCTCCAGCGTAATCCCAATACCGCCGATGCCTGATTGGCATCGTTGGTGAAAAGATTTCCGCTGGAGACCGACGTAGCGCTACCTAGCAGCGCTCCCATAGAAAACTTTGGGTAGTACTCGGAAATGGCTTCGCCGATGCGAGCGTTCGATGCCGCAAGTCGGCGCTCTGCGACGATCAAGTCTGGACGCCGACGCAGCAGGTCGGCTGGAGAGCCCAGGCTGGCGAATTTTGGTATGTCCGGGATGCGTGTCGATTGAGTCAACTGCGCAGTGTAAGTACCCGGTGGTTTACCCAACATGACATCCAGAGCGTTCATCGCCGAATCAAGGCCAGCCTGCAGTACAGGGACAGTTGCTTGCGCTTGGTTCAGCGATCCTTGAGTCTGATTCAACTGTAGTTCAGCAGCCAGTCCTTTGGCATAGAGATGTTCGATGGTGGAGAGCAGGTGTTGTCGCGTCTCTACTTGCTTTCTTGCAATTGCCAGGCGTGCTTGCAGGCCGCGGATGCTGATGTAAAGGTCAGCAGTCTGCGCTACCACTGCTAGACGTGTGGCAACCGCTGCAGCTTGGGAAGCCTGATAGTCGGCGACGGCTGCTTCTTTGCCTCGGCGTAATCCTCCAAATACATCCAGTTCCCAGCCAGCATTGAGATTAGCCTCATAAGCACTGCCGTAGCGGTTATAGGATGGATCTGAATTCAGCACTTGGCCCAGCGGTGTCTCCAAGGACTGTCGCGCTCTAGCCGCTTGGCCGCTGACTGTAGCCGACGGCAAAAGAGCTGCGTTAGCTGCCCCCAAGCCTGCGCGAGCCTGTTCGATCCTGGCTGTTGCCTGAGCTAAATCGAGGTTCTGTTCAAGGGCTCGATTGATTAACTGACTGAGAACGGGGTCATTGAAAGCGTTCCACCAGACGGTGAGATCCCAGGGGGCTGCGTCAACTGTTCGTGTTGTAGGTGTAAGCGCCAAAAAATGCTCGGGCAGTTCTACTTTGGGCACTGAATAGTCAGGGCCCACCGAGCAACCCGTGACCATACCGAAACTTAGCAAAACGGCAAAACGGAAAGGGTGCATGTGACACCTTGGAAATGCTAGATTTGTGACCATATTACGATTTGGTCATGAGTTGTCAACTGTCCTGCGGGTGCGTAAGCTGATCGCATGAACCCATTATCCGTTTCCTCGTCCAGCACCCGCGGTCCAGCCGAACACGACATCCGCGACCAGATTGTCGCGGCGGCCAATGAACATTTCAGTCAATACGGTTACAGCAAGACAACAGTCTCCGACCTTGCGAAAGCGATCGGTTTTTCCAAGGCTTATATCTACAAGTTCTTCGACTCCAAGCAGGCGATTGGTGAGGCAATTTGCAGCAATTGCCTGTCGCAAATCATTGCGGCGGTGGAGGAAGCGATCAATGCCGAGGGTATCTCACCCACGGAGCGCTTTCGGCGATTGGTCAAAACCCTGGTAACCAAGGGGATTGACCTATTTTTTAATGATCGAAAGTTGTATGACATAGCGGCGTTCGCTGCTTCGGAGAGCTGGCCCAGCTCGCAGGTCTATGACGTGCGAATCAAACACTTCGTACAGCAAATTGTGCGAGAGGGGCGTGAACTTGGAGAGTTTGAGCGCAAGACACCATTGGATGAGACGGTGGAATCGATTCATCTCGCTTTACGTCCCTACATCAATCCTTTGCTGTTGCAGTACAACCTCGACGTCGTTGAAGAGGCACCCGGGCTCATCTCCAACCTCATTCTGCGCAGCCTGATGCCTTAAAAAGGTTCTGGCTGGCAGATCTTGCGTACCTCCACATTTATCTTTGCATCCGTAACTTAAGGCCGACTCTGCTGATCTCACCTTGGTCATCAGGCGGCTTTCATTTGTTCATGTCGTGACCATTGACATAATTGGTCACTTGAATAAGCATGGCGTATCTGCTTCCAAGAGGTCTCTATGGTCCAGCGCCGCTCCCATTCATTTATCTTCATCGGTCTATTGCCGTTTGCCTTGGCTGCATGCAGCGAGGCGCCGCCTCCTGATCCTCGTCTTCAGGTGCCCTTGGTGCGCATCGGTCTGGTTCAGCCTTCTGTGCCTGAAACCCGCGTATATACTGGCGTCGTTGCGGCTCGGGTTCAGAGTGACCTTGGTTTTCGAGTGCCCGGAAAGGTGACGGAGCGCCTCGTGGACACTGGCCAGAGCGTCAAACGCGGACAGCCACTTATGCGAATTGATGCGAACGATCTGATGCTGACAGCGCGAGCGCAGCAGGAAGCAGTGCTGGCGGCAATGGCTCGATCCCGACAAGCTACTGATGACGAGCGGCGATACCGTGATCTGGTGTCTATCGGTGCTGTATCTGCCTCGGCTTACGCAGGGATCAAAGCGGCTGCCGACTCGGCCAAAGCTCAACTGAATGCGGCCAAAGCCCAGGCTGATGTGGCGAAAAACTCCACCGGTTATTCAACCTTGCTGGCCGATTCCGACGGCGTTGTTGTAGACACTTTGGTGGAGCCGGGGCAGGTAGTAGGCGCGGGCCAGGTGGTGGTGCGTGTCGCCCATTCCGGGCAGCGTGAGGCAGTCATTCAATTGCCTGAAACGCTACGTCCTGCACTGGGATCGTCGGCGACAGTGCAGCTTTATGGGCTGGACCGGCACGAAGGGAAGGCGCATCTGCGCCAACTGTCCGATTCGGCTGACAGGTTGACTCGCACATTTGAGGCGCGTTACGTGCTGGAAGGCGCACTTGCCAATGCCGCACTGGGGTCGACCATTTCGGTTGCCATAGGCGGCACGCCAACTGCCATCGATAGTGAAGTCCAGGTGCCCGTCGCTTCTCTCTACGACGCGGGTAAAGGTCCGGGTGTATGGGTCGTGGGCGGAGAACCTGAGCAGGTGACCTGGCGCCCCGTAAAGTTCCTCGGTTTGAGTAACGCAGAAACTGCACGTGTGACAGGTAATCTCAATATCAATGATCGTATTGTCGCGTTGGGCGCTCACCTTTTAAGCGAGGGTGAGCAGGTCAGGCCTCAGGTGGCGGGCAACGCTCAGGCAGCAGTGGCTGAGGTGCGCCGATGACCGGGTTCAACCTGTCCGCACTGGCAGTGCGTGAGCGTTCGATCACGCTGTTTTTGATCTTGTTGATATCCATAGGTGGGCTGTACGCCTTCTTCAAACTAGGGCGGGCGGAAGATCCTGCCTTCACCATCAAACAAATGACGGTGGTAACGGTATGGCCTGGTGCGACGGCTCAGGAGATGCAGGATCAGGTGGTTGAAAAGCTGGAAAAACGCATGCAGGAACTGCGTTGGTATGACCGGACTGAGACCTTCACTCGTCCGGGAGTGGCACTCACCACCGTCTATTTGCTCGATAGCACGCCACCTTCTGCTGTTCCCGAGGAGTTTTACCAGGCTCGCAAGAAGCTCCGTGATGAAGAGGCGGGTTTGCCGCCTGGAGTCATCGGCCCGATCGTCAACGACGAATATGCCGATGTCACCTTTGCCCTTTATGCGCTCAAGGCCAAGGGCGAGCCGCAGCGATTGCTGGTGCGCGAGGCCGAGTCCTTGCGCCAGCGCCTGCTGCACGTGGCGGGCGTGAAGAAGGTCAATATCATTGGTGAGCAGTCCGAGCGCATTTATGTCGAGTTGTCATACGAGCGTCTGGCGACGCTGGGTATTTCCGCTCGAGACATATTTAGCGCGTTGAGCGCGCAAAACATGATGACGCCGGCCGGTTCAGTTGAGGCGAAGGGCCCACAGGTGTTCATCCGGTTTGATGGCGCGTTTGATGATCTCCAGAAGATTCGCGACACGCCGCTGGCCGTGCAGGGTAGGACCCTCAAATTATCCGATGTGGCCGAGGTCAAGCGCGGTTACGAGGACCCCACCACGTTTATGGTGCGCAACAATGGCGAGCCCGCGTTGCTGCTCGGTATTGTGATGCGCGACGGCTGGAACGGTCTCGATTTAGGTAAGGCGCTTGAAGCCGAGACAACGTCGATCAATGAGCAATTGCCGCTAGGCATGACATTGAGCAAGGTCACCGATCAGGCGGTGAACATAGATGCATCCGTCACCGAATTCATGATCAAGTTTTTCGCTGCGCTGGGCGTGGTTCTGCTGGTGTGTTTTCTCAGTATGGGCTGGCGTGTCGGCATCGTCGTCGCTGCGGCGGTGCCGCTGACCCTGGCGGCAGTTTTCATTGTCATGGCCGCAACAGGTAAAGACTTTGACCGTATAACGCTAGGGTCGCTGATTCTGGCGCTGGGGCTACTGGTGGACGATGCGATCATTGCCATTGAAATGATGGTGGTGAAAATGGAGGAGGGTTATGACCGCATCAAAGCTTCCGCCTATGCCTGGAGTCACACTGCAGCTCCTATGTTGTCGGGCACGTTGGTCACTGCAATCGGCTTTATGCCTAATGGCTTCGCCAAATCAACAGCAGGTGAGTACACAGCCAACATGTTCTGGATCGTCGGCATTGCGCTGATCACATCCTGGGTGGTGGCAGTGGTGTTCACACCTTACCTGGGGGTGAAACTGCTGCCGCAGATCAAGGTGCCTGAAGGCGGCCATACCGCGATTTACGGCACGCCCAATTACTTGCGTTTCAGGCGCGTGCTGGGCGTGGTAATTCGCCGTAAAGGGCTTGTAGCGATCTCAGTGGTTGGTTTGTTCATTGTCGCTATTCTCGGCATGGGCGTGGTGAAGAAGCAATTTTTCCCAACATCAGACCGCCCCGAGGTGCTCGTTGAGGTTCAGATGCCTTATGGCACGTCCATCGAGCAAACTGATGCAGCGGCATCCGAAGTCGAGGCTTGGTTTGCGCAACAGCCGGAAGCACGGATAGTCACCGCCTACATTGGTCAGGGCGCTCCACGGTTCTACTTGGCGATGGCGCCAGAGTTGCCCGATCCTTCTTTTGCAAAAATCGTTGTGCTAACGGCAAATCAGGAAGAGCGTGAGGCTCTCAAGATCCGGCTGAGGCAAGCCGTTGCTGATGGCCTGGCCCCTCAAGCACGCGTACGTGCGACCCAGTTGGTATTCGGTCCTTACTCGCCTTACCCGGTGGCCTTTCGCGTCATGGGGCCGGACCTGACAGTGCTACGCGATATCGCCGGCCAGGTGCGTGAGGTCATGAAAGCCAGCCCCATGATGAGAACCGTCAATACGGACATGGGCGAGCGTGCGCCGGCACTCCACCTGACGCTGAATCAGGATCGTCTGCAGGCATTCGGTTTGACCTCCGCAGATGTTGCTCAGCAGCTTCAGTTTCTGCTGAGCGGAGCGCCAGTGACCCAGGTGCGCGAGGACATTCGCTCAGTCCAGGTGGTTGCACGCTCTGCCGGTGACACTCGTTTGGATCCCTCGAAAATCGATGCCTTCACATTGACCGGAGCGCAGGGCCAACGGGTGTCGTTGTCTCAGATCGGGACGGTGGATATCCGAATGGAAGAGCCCATCCTGCGGCGTCGTGACCGAACGCCAACCATCACCGTACGTGGTGATGTGGCTGAAGGGCTTCAGCCTCCAGATGTTTCCAGCGCCGTGATGAAGCAACTGCAACCGCTTATTGAACAGTTGCCTAAGGGCTATCGGATTGAATTGGCAGGGGCGATTGAGGAGTCGGGCAAAGCGAACAAGGCGTTGCTGCCGTTGTTCCCCATCATGATCGCGCTGACGTTGCTCACCATCATTCTTCAGGTGCGTTCGATGTCGGCAATGATGATGGTGTTCGCCACGGCGCCTCTGGGACTGATTGGCGTGGTGCCGATGCTTCTGCTGTTCCAGCAACCCTTCGGGATCAACGCGTTGGTGGGGCTGATTGCGCTGTCGGGAATTTTGATGCGTAACACGCTGATTCTCATCGGTCAGATTCACGCCAATAAGCAGGCCGGCCTGTCCCCTTATGACGCAGTGGTCGAAGCCACTGTGCAGCGAGCCAGGCCCGTCATTCTCACGGCGCTCGCGGCGATGCTGGCGTTCATCCCGCTGACCCATTCGGTGTTTTGGGGAACGCTGGCCTACACCCTGATCGGAGGTACGTTTGCTGGCACTGTGCTGACATTGGTGTTCCTGCCTGCGATGTACGCCCTCTGGTTCAAGATCAAACCTGACACCTCACAGGAGGCCTCGACCGCCGTAAATCCTGCCTGATCGAGCAACGAACGCACCGCTGGTTAACGCTTCAGAGCCGCTTCGATCGCCGCGATGTCGATCTTTTTCATCCCCATCATGGCGTCGAACGCGCGCTTGGCTGCCGCTCGATCAGGATCGGTTATCGCGGCGGTCAGAACGCGTGGTGTGATTTGCCACGACAGTCCCCACTTGTCCTTGCACCAGCCGCATGCACTTTCCTGGCCGCCGTTTCCGACAATCGCGTTCCACAAGCGGTCTGTTTCAGCTTGGTCGTCGGTGGCAACCTGGAACGAGAAAGCCTCGTTGTGCTTGAACGCCGAACCTCCGTTCAGCCCGAGACAAGGGATGCCCATCACCGTGAACTCGACCGTCAAGACATCGCCCTGTTTGCCCGCCGGATAGTCGCCAGGCGCGCGAAGGACAGCTCCCACAGTGCTGTCCGGGAACGTATCGGCGTAGAACTTCGCCGCGTCCAACGCGGTGCCGTCGTACCAGAGACAAATCGTGTTCTTGCTGATCATCTTGGTTCTCCAGAATTGGGACTGATGCATGCATTCTAGTAGCGTAGGCAGCCGGACAATTTTGGCAACTTGTGTACCTTGGGAGGGCGCGCACGCCGTAGATGGCCGGATGCGTACGTCGACGTCCCTAACGGCTGCGGCTTTAACAACAGGCCACCTTGCTTATGGCCCCAAGGTAGCTTTAATAAATGGTGATCTCCCTGAGCAACATTTGTTCCGTTCGAAAGGAGCAGAAAATGTACAAATTAAGAGTCTTTGTGGCGTCAAGCGCGCTCACACTCGCCGCATTCATGACGTTACCCGTGTCGAGCGCTGAGCAACCGATGGCGGGCCACATATCGGTTCTACCCTCCGATCTCAAATGGTCTGATGCGCCATCGGTCGCGCCTGGCGCCCAAATCGTAGTCATTGAAGGCGACCTGAAAACTGCAGATCCGTTTACCTTTCGGCTCAAGCTACCGGCCAACTCTAAAATAGGTGTCCATACTCACCCGGTAGTGGAACGTGTCACCGTAATTTCCGGCACTTTTCACCTGGGAGTCGGCGACAAATTTGACCCCGCCAAAACCAGGGCCTACACGCCGGGCGGTATCACGATCATGCCTGTTGGTATGCCGATGTATGTATTCACCCAAGAAGAAACTGTCGTGCAGATCCATGGGACCGGCCCGTGGGGTATCAATTTTCTCAATCCAGCGGATGACCCCAGGAAGAAGTGACCTTATCTACCTGAGATTCCGACCAACACGCAGGTGCATGGGAGAGCACACGCGCCAGCCCCTGCGACCAATCTGATTTATTCCCTGACTGCACGCATTGAATGAAATCAATGCTGGTTCTCTTGAGTTCGGTTGCAACCCGAAGCGACCGGAGCTCTTCAACCCAGACTGACTGTCGCTCCCGGAGCCTGGGGCGGTGAGGAGACGTTCCCGGGTGCCCGATGATGGCCGAAAACTGCCGAGCATCGAGAACAATCGCCATTGTCAGGGCCATCGCAAATCAGTCCGCCAAACGGAGCCAAGGGCAGGCGCAACACCGTCTAATCTGAGGAGTACGCGAGCACAAACATGCCTCACGCCTCTTGCTACAGGGGAAACGGGATGACCGGAACAACAGCGTGCCAATGCTCGTCATGGGTCCTACTCTCCCTGCTAACCATCAACCTGGTGCTGACGAGTGGATGTTCAGGCAAAGCTGCCACTCGCTATTCGGCCTCAAACATAGGCTCAAGTTGCTATGCAAAAGCGTTACCCACTGCCGGCGAGGGTGGCCTGGCGTGGGGTTCCACCTTGAACATGGCTCGCGAAAAATCCCTGATTAATTGCATACGCTATGCCGGCCGATCCGGTGGCACGCCGGATACCTGTGAAGTCGTGTTGGCTGAGTGCAAAAATTAGAAAACGGCTCGTTGGATGGAGCGAGCCGTTTTTGTGACGGTGCTTATCGGAGGAAGTGCACGGATGTCAGACCGGATTCAAAGGTGATCCGCATCAATCACAGCCTTGGCGAACGCCTGCGGATCTTCCTGCGGCAGGTTGTGGCCGATGCCGCCGTTGATCAGCCGGAACTCGTATTTGCCGGTGAAGCGCTTGGCGTAATCCTCGGGGGCAGGGTGCGGCGCGCCGTTGGCATCGCCTTCAAGGGTGATGGTCGGCACGCTAATGGAAGGCGCCGTAGCCAGTTTCTGCTCTAGCGCTTCATATTGACTCTCGCCTTGAACCAGCCCCAGGCGCCAGCGGTAGTTGAATACGGTGATGTCGACATGGTCGGGGTTCTCCAGAGCCTTGGCGCTGCGGTCGAAAGTGGCATCATCGAACACCCATTTCGGCGACGCCAGTTGCCATATCAACTTGGCGAAGTCGTGGGTGTTTTTCTCGTAGCCGGAGCGACCGCGGTCGGTGGCGAAGTAAAACTGATACCACCATTGCAACTCGGCCTTGGGTGGCAGCGGGTTCTTGCCGGCCGCTTGGTTGCCGATCAGATAGCCGCTGACAGAGACCAGCGCCTTGACCCGTTCTGGCCACAGCGCCGAGACGATGTCGGCCGATCGCGCGCCCCAGTCATAGCCACCGAGTACGGCCTGTTTGATCTTCAGCGCATCCATAAAGTCGATGACGTCACTTGCCAGCGCGGCCGGCTGACCATTGCGAACGGTTTTATCGGACAGAAAATGCGTATCACCGTAGCCACGCGCATACGGCATCAGCACTCGATAGCCCTTTGCTGCAAGCAATGGCGCGACCTCGTCATAGCTGTGAATGTCGTACGGCCAGCCGTGCAGAAGAATGACTACTGGTCCATCGGCCGGGCCTGTTTCGGCGTACGCCACGTTCAACAGTCCGGCGCTGACATGCTTCAGCGGGCCGAACGGGGAGGGTGCCGCATGAGTGGCGTCGGCGCTGATCGCGTCTGGCGGCACAGCTGCGGTCGTTTGTGCGTGGGCCGCACCGAGAGCGCTGAACAGGGTGAGCGCGAGGATCGATGAGCCGACCAGACGGCGGCGAGTTTTGCCGGTTTTGTTCTGCAGTGCCATCTTCATGGTGATGTCTCCGTTGCAAGCCGTTGGTCAGGGGTTCTGGGTGATCCCCTTCAAACCTGGCTTGCATTTGAACGCGGCGACGTATCTGGCCTGTGTCGAATCGCAGGCCAGGTGAAAACCCATGTATCAAGCTGCTAGCCAGACACACTGAGATACACAGCGGAGCAGCAGAATCAACGACGCCGACAAAAGGACAGATCGACCCAGTCTTGAGCCGATCTATCAATGCCGGTTAGAAGTGCCAATTATCAGCGTGAACGACACGACAGAATGGGCCCGCCAGGGTTGCATTGTGATGAGCGACGATATTTTCGGCCTTCAACGCAGGAGTGTCGGTGCAGGTATGCCCATCGGCGATCAGCACTGCATCGAACCCAAGATCCCGTGCAGCGCGGCAGGTGCTGTCGACACAATACTGGGTCTTCATGCCGGCAATAACCACGCCTTGAGATCCACAAGCTTTTAGCCGATCGGCCAGGTCAGTCATGGCGAAAGCGTTGGGTCGGCTTTTTTCGAAGATCACTTCGTCGCCTTGTAGCAGGAGTTCCTGCACCAGTTGTGTCAACGGGCTTCCAGGTTCGATAGGCGAGCCAGGCGGACCTACGTGGCGAGCAAGAAAAACTGGCGCGCCTGCTTTCCGGGCTTTGCTCAGCAGGCTATTCAAAGTGTTCAGCAACGCTTCGCCAGCCCATGGTTTATCCGGGTCATGAAACAATCCAACCTGCATATCGAGAATCAACAGTGCATACATAGTGCTTTTCCTTGCGTTTGGACCAGCGACACAAGGGCAAAAGAAAAGGCCCTATCCATCACTGGCGGGCCTTTTGAAGTTCGTGCGTTATTGGCTCACGACACCTCTCACGACCCGCCTCGGGCGGTCGTGGTAGTGGTGGTCGAGGCAATGCGTGGCTGATTCATAGAGTTGACATTATCTGCACGGTGACTGGTTGGCAAGAGGGCGCATCCATGCGCCAAACGACTAGTCTTAGCGCTTGATCAGGGAAATCTTGGTGCCTTCGATGCTGATCCCGGCCATTAACCCCTGCTGGTCGAAAATGAACGCGTAGGCATCATCCTTCACTGTCGTGCTGGACAGATTCTTCGCCACCCCTTCGTCAACCATTACAACGGTGGGTCCTACGCCAATTTCCCAACCCTTGGTTTTACGGACATAGTCCACGGCTTTGTCGGTCATCAGGAAAACCGCATAGCCATACGACTGGGCGCCTGCTTGCAGCCCCCAGGACCCGGTTACGGAGTTGTAATAATTCTCTACTTTCTTGCCCTCCAACAACACACCTTCGCCATAGCTGCCGCCAAACACAAGGCCCGCCTTGATGATTTTCGGGAAGACAAGAATCGCTTTGGCTTTATGCGAAATGGATTCGGCAAATGGGGTGGACTTGTAGAGAGTTTGCAACGCTTGCCGAGAATCGACATCTAGATCCTCGGCAGTTGCCGCACCTGCAGTGTTCAAGAAGCTGGCTGATGCCAGTGAGGCTGTCGCAAGGACGATCGATAGGAAGAACCGCATTGACTGAGTCATTTTAGTACTCCAATACGGGAGCATTGGATGTGAGCAGCAGTCAGCACCTGCCTTCGGCAGAAATCCGAGCCTGCTGAAATTATCCCGCGCACCCTTAAGTGTGTGAGCTACTGGCTTCGCCCTTGAATGAAGCAGGCCAGAGGCCTTTGAACATTGGCGACGTCATCACCTGCTTTGACCTCTGTGTATCAGCCGGGTTCGTTGTCAGAAACTGCGACGGCCGAAAGTAGATACTGTTAGTTCTGTGTAATGTTGAAATGCTAAAGCGTCACGCAATGGCGCCGTCGTGCCGCTTGATTTCAGAGGAGATGCAGCATGGACCGATTTACTGGTGGTTGCCTGTGCGGCAACGTCCGAATTGAGGCGTCGGGACGCCCATACCGGGTCGGCCTTTGTCACTGTCTCGACTGCCGCAAGCATCATGGGGCTCTTTTTCATGCCTCGGCAGTGTTCCCTCAGGATGCGGTGACGATCGATGGCGAAACACGCGACTACGCCGGACGGTTTTTTTGTCCCCGCTGCGGCTCGTCCGTTTTCGCGCGCACCGGCGACGAAATCGAAGTGAACCTGGGATCCTTGGATGCCCCTGACCAACTGATGCCAACCTACGAAAGCTGGATTGTCCGTCGCGAATCCTGGTTGCCGCCGTTTCCGCTCATGCGACGATACGAGCGCGATCGTGACGCTACGGGTCGCTTTGAGGAGTAGGTCACATGAACACCATTGGCGTTCAACGCGCCAAACGCATACTCGATTTCGAGAATCGAGCCCTCAATATCGGGCAATGGCAACGTGACGAAGTTGCCGAAGCTGTCCGGCCGCTTCGAGACCAGGCCGTTGCTGAAGAGGGGCACTTCGGTCGTGCGGCCATTCTGGAACTGTCGCGCGGTCGCGGTGGAACATCAGAATGAAACCTGGCCTCCCCGTGACACCAAAACGGTCAGCTAAATCCAATATGGTTATCTTCTTCAGGCCGCTTCCAGTACCGGATAGTGACTGTCAGGAGCAAACGGAGCCGATTTTTCTTATCGTGCTGGGTGGGTTATCGATTGAAATCAGGATGATACGAACAGCCATAACCACACCTACGAGAACGGCAGCAAGACCTGACGCTTCTAGAGGTGTTGGCAGCCGGCTGTGAAACAACAAGCCAAGTAGGGTGGCGAACAGCGATTCAAGGGAGATCAGTTGCCCAGAAAGCACCATGGGAAGGCGACGGGATGCTGCGTTCCACGCCCAGGCCCCGACGAGTGAGGACATTACCGCAATAACAAGGCCCCAGACGTACAGATGTCCTGCAAGGGAAATACGGAAACCAAGCGTTGGCAGCTTGAGGAGATCCAGCACCTGCACAACCGGTAACAAGCACAAGGTGCCCATTCCGGCGCCTGCCATCATAAGGCCGGTCCAGATACCTGATGCATTGGCCGGGAGTTTCCCCAAGGCACCCTGATTCAGCCAGCTGAATGTGAGCCACAAGACAACGGCGCTGATTGAAAAAACCAACCCCATCAGCCACGAACCGTCGCCTGTTACGGGTTGATTGATACTGCTGATGTTCGACAGCAAAAGCCCACCCGTCAAAAACGTCAGCGGTATCGTCAGTCTGCGCCATGGAAGCGTTTTTTTCGCAGCGTTGCTGAGCAGTGCCAACAAGACTGGCACCATGCCAATAAACGCTGGAGTCAGCACGGGCCCGCCAAAAATGACACCGGCGGCAATACAGGTGCTGTAGCCGAGGTATCCGATCACCCCCAGACTTGCGGCGAGAAACTGCTGATCGCGACGCAGGAACCGCAACTGGGCGCGACAGAGCACCATGACACTCAGGCCCAGCGCACCGGCGATCAGAAACCTGATGACCATCAAGTCGTAGATGCTGTAGGCGCCAGTGACGTAGGGCGCTACGAAATTCAGAGCCCAGCTCAGGGTCGCGACCACGGCAAGGGTCACTCCGGCGATGATGTTTGAGTGAGCAATGGTCATCAGGCGTATCCACGAGGTATTCAACTCATGTTGCACAGCGTCAGGGGTATGCTACAAACGAGTTCTCGGTCCTGGATGCATAACGTCTGATTATGAATACGCTTGGGAAGTCATTGCCGCCGCTTGCCAGTTTGCTGCCCTTCGAAGCGGCTGCTCGACTGGAAAGCTTTTCAAAGGCCGCCGATGAATTGCACATCACGCAAGCGGCGATAAGCCGCCAGATCCGCGGGCTTGAAGATAATCTGGGACTGAAGCTTTTTTGCCGGCGCAACCGCGCAGTCTTCCTGACGCAGGAGGGGCGTGAGCTAGGGCGCGTGGTGAGCACCGCATTGCAAAGTATCAGCGACAGTGCCGTCACTCTTCGTCAATCACCTCGCAAAAACCGTGTCGTTTTACTGTGTCAGTTGTGCGAAGCGTTCTATTGGTTAATGCCGCGCCTTTCGACGTTCCACCAGCAACACCCGGAAATCGAGATCCAGGTCGCGACATCCACCCGACCATTGACTGAATTCAATGACCATTTTGACGTGGCCTTACAAAGTACCGGACGCCCCAGTGGCTTGCATGTTCTGGCGTTCACTGCCGCAGATGAGGTGTTTCCCGTGTGCAGCCCCCATTACCTGGCTGTCCGGCAATCACTGGAAATCAGCGATCTTCGCCTCCACACGCTTTTACACCATCGCGCCACGCCGCCTCACTTGATGGAATGGGATAGCTGGCTGCAGGTGTTTGGGCAGACATTGGACGGTTATCCTCAGGGCTCCGTGTTTGATAGTTACCCCCTAATGCTTCAGGCCGCCGTCGAAGGACATGGAATTGCAATGGGGTGGCGCCGAACCGCCGAGAGGCTTATTGATAGCGGTGCGCTGGTGAGACCTTGCGCAGAAAGTGTTCCTTTACCTGATGCGATATCGGTTTTTAGACAACATGATGGGGAAGATCGGATCGAGGTGCGTGCGCTGATTGAGTGGCTTGCAGAGGAATTACGTAGTGAAAGCTGACTGCTCAATTCCCCTGTTTATGACGGGAGCGAAAGTCGCGCTCCTACGCAAATTTCAGGTTTGCTGACTAGCCAAACGCTGGCAGTTTTTACTAGCAACGCAGACTTCAAAACAGTGCATACGTTTTCACCCAGCCTGGGCCGATTGCTGCCCGTCACCAAGGGCAGCAATCAAACTGCTTGAACGTCTGCGTTGCGTCATAACGCAATGAACAAAATCGACCAACCGCGCTACCGGTTTGACGCTATTTGTAATGTTGCTCAAACACCGCTACCTGCTCCGGCGTGATCAGTTGAAAGGGCACCCAGACATCCGTCTCGACCTGCTCACCTTTGATCATCTTGATAGCCGCTTGCAGCGCGCTGGTCGCTTGGGCTTTGGGGTCTTGAAAGACGGAGGCTACGAGCATTCCGCGCTTGATGGCCGCGAGGCCGTCAGGCAGGCCGTCGATGCCGACAATTGCAATCTCGCCCTTGGCTTTGCCTGCTTGCTGCAGTGCCATGGCGGCGCCGATGGCCATCTCGTCGTTGTTGGCAACGATGGCATCGAAGCCGGTGCCGGCCAGCAGCCAGTTGCTGGTCAGGTCCATCCCTTTATTGCGCTGCCACTCGGCACTTTGCTGTTCGACGATCTTGATCCCGGGATAGTCCTTGAGCACCTGTTTGACGCCTTCGGTGCGGTCGTGCGTGGAGTTTTGCGCGAGGTCGCCCATGATGATCGCGATGTTGCCTTTGCCCGCCATTTTGTCAGCCAGGTAGCGCATTTGCAGTTGCCCGGCCTCAACGTCGTTGGACGCCACCGTGACCACGCCTTTGGGCAGGACGCGTTCGTCCGGATGGCGGTTGACGTAGACCAGCGGTATTTTCGCTTCGACGGCGGCGCGAGTCATGTTGGCGGTGGCGGCAGTGTCCACGGGCAGGACGATGACGGCATCCACTTTCTGGCCGAGAAAGCCCTGAATCTGATTGAGCTGGCGAACCACATCGCCCTGGGCATCCTCGAACTGGATCTGGACGTTCTCCTTCTTGGCGGCATCTTCCAGGCCGCTGCGCACATAGGTCATGAAGTTGTCGTCAACCCTGGCAATGCTGACGCCGATGCGATAGCTGGCGGCGGCCCATTGGCTGAAGAGGAATAGCAGCGTGGCAAATAGAAGAGTGCAGCGACGCATGATGGTTTTTCCTTTTTTGTTATGAGTTGAAATTCATCAAGATCAAACGTGAGGGTTTCTGGCGCTCTCTGAATCAAACCCGCCGAGAGCGCCAGCGTCCTCAATCTAGCGTGAAGGCTTGCCGAAAGCGTTCAAGTGCCGCTTCGCTGTCGCCGCTGGCCCAGCCCTCGAGCCCGACGACACCGGTGTATCCCATGCGGAACAAGGCTTTGGCAATGGCCGGATAATGGATTTCACCGGTGCCGGGTTCCATGCGGCCGGGGACATCGGCGACCTGAATTTCCCCGATGGCGCTGCCGGCGCGCTGGATCAGTTCGATCAGGTTTCCTTCGCCGATCTGGGCATGGTAAAGGTCCAGGTTCATCTTCAAATGAGGGCTGCCCACGGCCTCGATCAGCGCCAGAGTATCGTCGGCGCGAGCGAAGGGAGTGCCGGGGTGGTCAACCTCGGTATTGAGGTTTTCCAGCAAGAATACCCGACCAGCGTCTTCACCCAGGCGAGCGATTTTTTCCAGGGTCTTGCAGGCGCTCAGCCACATGCGTCCGGTGGTGTGGGCCACGGGTTTGACCGGCATGCCTTTGTCGCCCAAACCGGTACCATGCAGATTGAGACTCGGGCAATTCAGTTGTGCGGCGACGGCCAGCGATTCTCGTGCGCTGTCGAGCAGGTGCTGGATGTCTTCGGGGTCGGTCAGGTTGCCCGAGATGTAGCCGGTCATGGAGGTGAAGTCAGCGCCCGTGGCGACAAGGGCCGCAATGTCTTTCTTGGTCCAGTCCCAGAGTTCGGCGCTGAAACCCAGCGAGTGAATGCGTTTGACGCGCTCTGTGAATGGCAGATCGAGGAAGACCATCTCGGCACTGATCGCCAGTTTGAACGGTGTGAAACTCATGAATGGGCTCCTTGCACGCGCACAGGTTTGCCCTGTTGGAAGGACTCGATACACGCGCGGGCAATGGCCAGTGCAGCCCGGGCATCTTCACCGCTGGCGAGTGGTTTTTCGCCGGTGCGCAGGCAATCGACAAAGTGATTGAGCTCGGCCACGTAGGCATCACGCAGCAGGTCGGTGTCCATGCGCTGGGTGTCGGCCTGGATGCCATTGGCCAGATAGCGCACAAGGTCAGAATCATTGAGGCCGCCCATGGTCAGCATGCCAGCGCTGCCGAAGACTTCCCCTCGAACATCGTAGCCATACACGGCCTGGAAATTGGCCTCGGCCGTCGCGATGGCACCGTTGTCGAAACGGATCGTGACCACGGCGGTGTCGAGGAAGCCCTTGGCCTTGTAGTCCGGTGCAATCAGGGCATCGGCCATGACAAAAACTTCGACCGCTTCGGCACCGGGATTGAGGTAGCGCAGGGTATCGAAGTCATGGATCAGGGTTTCGAGGAAAATCACCCACTGCGGCGAGGCAGCCGGATTGTTCAACGCCGGGTCACGGGTCAGCGAGCGCAGCAGTTGCGGCGTACCGATGCGACCGGCGACCACGTCCAGGTGGGCGGCCCGGAAGCTTTTGGCGAAGCGGCGGTTGAAGCCGACCTGCAGCGGCACGCGCGCATCGGCGGCTGCGGCGATGGCGCGGTCCGCCTCGTCGAGGGTGATGGCCATGGGTTTTTCACAAAACACGCCTTTGCCGGCGCGGGCCGCACTGATCACCAGTTCGGCATGGCTGCGGGCGGGGGCGGCAATCAAGACAGCGTCGATTTCCGGGTCATCGAGCAGTTGCTGTGGATCGGTATAGACCCGTTGCACACCCAACTCTGCGGCCAGGCGCGCGGCTTGACCGGGTGTAGGGTCGGCGATGGCGGCCAGGCAGGCGCCGGGAATGTGTCTGGCGGCAGTCAGGCCGTGAAAGCTACCCATGCGGCCAGCACCGATAAGACCCAGGCGGATGATCTTGGACGTACTCATGAAATGACTCCCTTTTATTGTTGTTCAATGACTCGCAGCAGGAATGTCCTCGCTGGCGTCAATCAAGAGAGCAAGGGCTGTGCCAATGTATAAGTACCTGATATTTAAGGGATTAATTAATATTTAATGAAAGATGTGTTCATTCGCATGACATGTCTACACTGACATGTCTAAAACGTGAACATAGAAGCGAATCGATGATGGTGAACCCACAGCTAACAGCCTTCAGCGCGCAAGACCTCGATTACATCACCGCGCTCGGGCCTGCGTCGTTGAACGAAGGACCGATCGCCGAGCTGGATCAGGCTTGGCTGGCTTGCCTGAAAGGGCGCATCGATCGACCTGCCGGGGTCAGGCAGGTTATCTGGGACTCCTGGCTGCGCAGCGTCAGTGCCGGCCTCGATCCTGAGGATGGTGAATACCGGTTTGTCGCCCCCACCGTTCTGGCTGCAACGCTGGCGGCCAATCGTGCCTTGATCGCCGCGGCGGCGGAGGTCATGAAGGGATTGCTGGCTTACAACCCCAGGGGCCATATCAATCTGACCGATGCCGCAGGCACGACCCTGTATTTCTGTGGCCTGGACCTCACGCCTGTGGGCAGTCGGCTGCTGGAGTCGGTGCAGGGCACCAACTGCACCGGGCTGGCGATTGCCGAAGATCGCTTGGTGTATGTGCTGGCCGAGGAAAACTTCGGGATTGGCCTGCGTCGGCGGCGCATGCATTGTGCTGCCGCGCCGATCAGGGATGCGCAGGGCAGGACGCTGGCCATGCTGACCTTGACCGCCGAGCCGGGGTGGTTTCATTTCCATACGCTGGGCACCGTCCAGGCAGCGGCCGAAGCGGTCTCGCGGCAGATGGCGCTTCAAGCTCTGCTGGAAGAACAGCAGACCGTCCTCGAAGTGCTCAACGAGGGTCTTGTGGTGCTGGATGAGCGGGGCTGCATCAAGGCGCTCAACCGTTATGCCCGGCAATTATTCCGCGTCGGCCGGGACCTGTTGGGCAGCCCGTTCCAGCGTCTGGGCCAGAGCGAGCTGACCGATGAGATTCTGCTGCGTGGCGGGGAAGGGCAGCAGTATGAAGGGATAAGAGATCTGGATTGCACCTTTGAGCTGCATGATCGCAGCCTCTTGGCGTGTCTGGTGTCGGTGTGCCCCCTGGAGCAGGGTGGACGCATTGTTTCGTTGCGCGAGAACCGGCGCATCCGGGAAATTACCCGGCGGATTATCGGCACTCAAGCCAGCTACACCTTCGAGACCATTCAAGGCAATTCGCGAGCCATACAAGACGCGTTGCACCTGGGACGGATTGCCAGTCGCAGTGACTCGACCACGCTGATCCTCGGTGAGAGCGGTACCGGCAAGGAGTTGTTTGCCCAGGCGATCCATAACGCCAGCGACCGTTGCAGCGGTCCGTTTGTGGCCGTCAATTGCGGGGCCATTCCGCGAGATCTGGTGCAGAGCGAACTGTTTGGTCATGTCGAGGGCGCCTTCACCGGGTCGACCCGTGGAGGCTCTGCCGGGAAGTTCGAATTGGCCGATGGCGGAACGATCTTCCTCGACGAAATCGGTGACATGTCTTTCGATGCCCAGGTCAGCCTGCTGCGCGTCTTGCAGGAAGGTGAGGTGACTCGCGTGGGCGCGAAAAAATCCCAGCAAGTGGATGTACGCATCATCGCCGCCACCCACCGCAACCTGAGCCAGGCGGTTGCCGATGGCGCCTTCCGTGAGGATCTTTACTACCGGCTCAATGTGCTGAACCTGACAGTTCCGCCTCTGCGGATGCGCCGGGAAGATGTTCCATTGCTGGCGCGACATTTTCTCAATCGTTGCACCCGGTCGTTGCGCAAATCGGTGCAGGGCATCTCGCCAGAGGCGTTGGATATTCTTTCGGCCTACAGCTGGCCGGGTAATGTGCGTGAATTGGAAAACACCATCGAGCGCGCGACCAATCTGGCGGTGACCGAACTGATCCAGCCAGATGATCTACCGCTTGAAATCAAGCAAAGGCTACGTCAGCCGGCGCCGGGAAGTGTGCCCGAACCCCAGGCTGCCCTGGACCTTGGCACCCATGAAATGAATGCGATCATCGCGGCCCTCAGGGATACCCGCGGCAACATCCGCCTGGCCGCGCGGCAGCTGAATGTTTCTCGTGGCGGGTTGTACAACAAGATGAATCGATTCGGGCTGAGTGCCGATGCTTTTCGTTCGGAACCCAACCTCTGATGGGGGGCTCACACCGTCAGTGTCGGGCGTTCTCTGAGGTGATGATCTGCAATGGAACATGGATTCGATGCCGTATCGGATCGAAGTCCGGCGTGGTCTGCAGCTCGACCAGCAAATCGACCAGCGCGGTTGCCAGTAATCGCGGCTGGGAGTCGATCACCAGGCTGATCAATCCCTGATCCAGCGCTTGTCGCGACAGCTCGGTCGACTCCTGCAGAATGCAGCACAGCGACGGCTGCTTCGGCAGTTGCGACAGGGCATTGATGACCCCGTCGCCGCCACCGCCGACCACGCACAAACCGCGCAAGTCGTCATGCCGCGCCAGCAGGTCCAGCGTCGCCTCTTCGGTGATGTCGCAATTGTCCAGATTGATCACTGCTTCCAGCAGCCGCAACCCTGGGGCGCGCTCCGCCAGGTAGCTGCGCAGCCCCTCGACCCGCGCCTGATGGCCAAGAAATCGGTGGCCGCCGAGTAACACTCCGACACTGCCTTTGCGGGCGCCACACGTGTGAGCCATCAGCCAACCCATGGTTCGTCCGACCTCGTGATTATCCTGGCCGACGTAAGGCTCATCCGCCGTCTCATGGATGTCGGACAGCAGCGCGATCACCGGCACGCCGGCCTCTCTGATCTGCGCGATGGCGGCATTGATCTGCGGATGCGCGAAGCTGACCACTGCCAGACCATCGCACTGCACCGCCAGTTGTTCGATCTGGGCAATGATCGCGCTGGGCGTGCGATCGAAGACGTACTCGAATTGAATGCTCAGGTTGGCACCAGCCTGACGCTGCGCCGCTTCGGTGATGGCGGTGGCCACGTTGCCATAAAACGCCTGGGCGGTGCCGAGCAAGAGGATGCCGAAACGGTAGGTGGGACGACGTTCGCGGATCCGCTGGCCGATCAGCCTGGCGGCGAAATAACCGACCGCTTCGGCGGCCTGGAATACCTGCTCGGCGGTGTCCGGGTTGACCGGAGCCCTGGCGTTGAGCACCCGGTCTACGGTAGCGACACTCAAGCCAGCGTGTTCGGCAACGGTGGCGATGGTTGGGCGTTTAGTGTTGTTCATGGTAGGTCCCGCAAACGCTTTGATAGAAAACTATCAAGCTTCAATGGGCCTGGATGATAGCTTGATAGGGAATGTATTCAAGGGCTTGAGGGTGATTTCTGCGCTCTCTATATTTTCCCCAGCGATGTGATCCCGCGTCGAAAAGTGCCTAAAACAATCAAGCTTGCGGAGAACAATAAAATGCCTGAACAAAACGCAGCCTTTGAAAACCCCGGTAAACCCATGCCTCGGGATTATCGATTGACCGGCCCCGAAGCCGCCCGAGCGGCGCAAAAAGGCCTGGTATCGGCAAGCTGGTACCAATCCCCCATTTCTCGTAAACGCATGAAGGAATTGATGCAGCGCCGCGATGGCCCGGCCTTGCTTGATACCGCGATCTGGCTGTCGGCGATGGTTGTGACCGGGTTCGGCGGTTACTGGTTCTGGGGCTCCTGGGCCTGCGTTCCGTTCTTCTTTGTCTACGGGATGCTCTACGGCACCGCGTCCAATGCCCGTTGGCACGAAGCCGGTCATGGTACGGCGTTCAAGACCCGCTGGATGAATGATGCGGTCTACCAGCTGTCGAGCTTCATGTTCATGTTCGAACCCCAAGTCTGGCGCTGGAGCCATGCACGGCACCACACCGACACCGTCATCGTCGGCCGCGATCCGGAGATCGTCGAACCACGTCCGCCAAGCCTGATCAATATGGTGCTGAGTCTGTTCAGAATGCCTTATGCGTTGAACACGATGTGGTCAGTCTGCAAGCATGCGGTAGGGCGGATGGGTGAAGAAGAACAGACGTTCATCCCCGAATCCGAGTGGCCCAAGGTGGTGAGGGATGCACGCGTCTGGCTGGCGATTTATGCGCTTACTGTGGGCACTGCGCTGTACATGCAGAGCTGGTTGCCGCTGATGTTTATTGGTCTGCCGACGCTCTATGGCGGTTGGCTGTCCTACCTGTTCGGCCTGTCGCAGCATGTCGGCCTGGCTGAGGATGTACTCGATCACCGCAGCAACTGCCGCACGATTTACATGAACCCGGTGCTGCGCTTTATGTACCTCAACATGAACTATCACCTTGAGCACCACATGTATCCGATGGTGCCTTTTCACGCGCTGGCGCAGCTTCACGAGGAGATTCGCAACGACTGCCCGCCGCCTTACACCAGTCTGTTCGAGGCCTTCAAGGAGATCCTCCCGACCATTTGGAGGCAGCGCAAAGACCCGACTTATTTCGTCTCTCGTCCTTTGCCACAAAGCACCAAACCCGCCGCAACCGTCCGGGCACAACCTGAAGCAATGCCGGGCTGACATCCAATAGGCACAACCCCTGTGGGAGCGGGCTTGCTCGCGAAGACGGCGTCACAGTCAACATCGATGTCGCCTGATACACCGCTTTCGTCGGAACGCCGCCCGGAGCAAGCCCGCTCCCACATGACACCTTCCTGTGTGTACCACTACAAGAGAAAACGCCATGACCGATCAATGGATCGATGTATGTGCCGTGGACGATATCGACGATGAAGATGTCATTCGTTTCGACCATGGCCAGCACACCTATGCCGTCTACCGCTCCGCCGACAGCGAGTTTTTCGCCACCGCGGGCTTGTGTACCCATGAGTCCATCCACCTGGCCGATGGCCTGGTGATGGAGCATGTCATCGAGTGCCCCAAGCACAACGGACGTTTCGACTACCGCTCCGGCAAAGCCCTTGGCGCACCGGTGTGCGTCAATCTCAAGACCTATGAAGTCCGGGTCGAGGCGGGACGTGTTCTGCTCGCCATCACGGTTTAACTGCGCGGAGTCTGTGCCATGAATCCTGCCAATGCTCCATTGATCATCGTCGGCGCCGGCCATGCGGGTGGCCGCGCGGCCCTGACCTTGCGCGGCGAAGGTTATAGCGGTCGCCTGATTCTGATAGGCGACGAGTCCCACCCGCCCTATGAACGTCCGCCGCTGTCCAAGGGGTTGTTGCAGGGCACGGTCGATCTGGCGGGTTACAGCCTGTGCGACACCACTCAGCTTGCCGATCTGGACATCGAACACCTGGCCGGCAACCCGGTGAAATGTCTGGATCCGCAGCAGCATCGTCTGCAGTTGGCCGACGGCAGCTGGCTGCATTACGCCCGGCTGTTGCTGGCGACGGGAGGGCGGTCGCGCAGACTTGCCTCGGTGCCCGAGCATCTGCTCAATGTGCTTTATCTGCGTACCCATGACGAGGCGCTGGCACTGCGCGCGTCGTTGCAGCCTGACGCCCGGGTGGTGATCATCGGCGGCGGCTTTATCGGACTCGAAGTCGCCGCCACCGCCCGTGCCTTGGGTTGCACGGTGACCTTGCTCGAGGCCGGACCGCGTCTCGCGGGGCGAGTATTGCCGGAGCAGCTGTCCAGTGTCCTGCTGGAACTGCATCGCAGTCAGGGCGTGGATGTCCGGCTGAATGTGGCCATTGAGGCGGTGCAGGGCGCTACTCATGTTGAGTCCGTGCAACTGGTCGACGGCGAGTTGCTGCCCTGCGACCTGGTGGTGGTGGGCATCGGCATGCAACCCAACACTGAACTGGCCGAGGCCGCAGGACTCGAGGTCGGCCAAGGCATCCGCGTCGATGCCCAACTGCGCACCAGTGCGCCGGACATCTTTGCGGCGGGCGATGTCTGTGAGTTTCGGCTGCACCCGCAAGGCGTTTTCCAGCGTCAGGAAACCTGGCGCAACGCCGAGACCCAAGGTCGTCACGCCGCCCTGAATCTGTTGGGCGGCGAGTTGCCCTTCGAGGTCATTCCCGGTTTTTGGTCCGATCAATACGACTGGGGATTGCAGACCATGGGCGTGATCGCAAACACAGAACCCACGGCGAGTCGGACAACCCCTGGTGGCGGTTACCTGTTGTTCTACCTTGATGCCGAGCAACGTCTGCAAGGCGCTTGCGGTTGGGGGCAGGGGAATAGCGTCGCCAAGGACATCAAGCTGTGCGAACGGCTGATCGCTTACCGTAACCTCCTTTCGGTAGACGCTCTGGCCGACGCCGATGTACCGCTCAAACAACTGCTGAGGAACTGACATGCGTGAATTCCTGGTCTTTCAGTCCCAGTGGGCCATGCAAGATCATCGCGGCCAATGCGACCTTCCCCTGGAAGCGCAAGTGGAGAAAATCGCCGCCGCCGGCTTCGACGGCATCACCGACCATTTCTGGGTCGTGCCACATGCCGCACGTCTGCATGCCGCCGCCAAGGCGCAGGGCCTGCAAATCGAAGGGCAGGTGTTCCCCCGCACCGTGGATGATCTGGCGGCAGCGATCGATGTCGCGTCCCGCTTCGGCTGCCACCACCTCACGCTGCAAGCAGACGTGCGGCCGCGCACGCTGAAGCAAGCTATCGAGCTGATCGAAGGCTGGCAGCGTCTGGCCGAGCAGGTGGACTTTCCCGTTCTGCTGGAAACCCACCGTTATCGCCTCACCAATGACCTGTTGTTCACCCTCGACATCCTCGCTGAAATGCCCGATCTCAAACTGTTGGCCGACTTGTCCCACTATGTCGTGGGTCGCGAACTGCCAGAGCCGGCCACTGCCGAGGACGACGAACAGATCCACACCATCCTGCGCCACAGTTGGGGTTTTCATGGTCGTGTCGCCAACGGCGAACAGGTCCAGGTGCCCCTGAGCTTCGCCCAGCATCGACCCTGGCTGGAGCGCTTTCTGGGCTGGTGGCGTTATGGGATCGAGGATTGGCTGGCCCGACCGAACACGCCCGACAGCCTGTCCTTCACCTGTGAACTCGGCCCGCCGCCTTATGCCATTACGGGTGCCGATGGACGCGACATCACCGATCGCTGGGCGGAGGCGCTGATACTTAAGGATGTGATACGTGAGGTTTGGAATGACTGTCGGGCGCGGTCAAACGATGGGGGTTGATTTAACGTGGGAGTGTCGTAGGGCAGGCAGTTTTCGACTGTGGCGCCCATTTCAGCCGCCGCAACGGCGATCAGATCGCCGTCACGACGTTAGTGCTCAACCGCGAATGAACGCCAGCAAATCGGCGTTGATCTGATCCGCGTTGGTAGTCGGCATACCGTGAGGAAAGCCCGGGTACGTCTTGAGGGTGGAATGCTTCAATAGTTTGGCCGAAAGCGGCGCAGAGTCGGCAAACGGCACAATCTGATCATCCTCTCCATGCATGACCAGTGTGGGCACCTGAATCGCCTTCAGGTCTTCGGTGAAGTCGGTCTCGGAAAACGCTTTGATGCAGTCGTAATGAGCTTTTGCACCGCCCATCATGCCTTGACGCCACCAGTTGTCGATTGCGCCTTGTGAAACCTTGGCCCCAGGTCGATTGAAACCGTAGAACGGCCCCGACGGCACGTCCAGGTAAAACTGTGCGCGGCTGGCGACCAGTGCCGAACGGAACCCGTCGAACACTTCCAGAGGTAAACCGCCGGGGTTCTTCTCTGACTTAACCATGATGGGGGGAACCGCGCTGATCAGTACGGCCTTGGCGACGCGTCCCGGTTTGGCTCGAGCGGCGTAGCGCGCTACTTCACCACCACCGGTCGAATGGCCGACATGGATCGCACCTTTAAGGTCGAGCGCATCGGTCAGCTCGATGACGTCAGCGGTATAGGTGTCCATTTCGTTGCCCGCCCAAGTTTGGGTCGAGCGGCCGTGACCGCGGCGGTCGTGCGCGATCACCCGATAGCCTTTGAGCAAGAAAAACATCATCTGGTTGTCCCAGTCGTCCGCGCTCAATGGCCAGCCGTGGTGAAACACGATGGGCGTCGCGTCTTTCGGACCCCAATCCTTGAAGAAAATCTCGGTGCCGTCTTTGGTCGTAATAGAGTTCATAGCGTGCATCTCCTTGTGATCTGGTTTGTTTTGGGTTGCAGAGTGCTCAATAGCGGCCTGCGTCAACCCGGAAAAGCTGGAAAGCGGTACCAACAAACTGGCGGCCACTACTGCTGAACTTGTCAATATGGCCCGACGCTGGAGATCTATCTCCCGATTGGAGTCTTTCATTAAAGGTCTCTCGATCATGTGATGTTGCTCAGGGAGATTCGTGCCTCCGTGAACGGAGGCGCAAATCCGACAAGCGATCAGTAGTCCCAGAAACCCGCGACCCAGCGAAAGGCGTCACCGTCCACTGCCACCCGGCCAACGGAGGGGAACGGCAGGTGAGTCGCCACGAACAGCTCACCGCTAGCTGCCGCCTCTTGCAACAGGCGGACACGAACGCGAACCGACTCCTCAGGGTCATGTTCAAAGCCGTTATGCCAGTCGGGGTGTTCGAAGGCGACCGGGAACAGGGCGTCGCCTGCGAAGGTCAACCGCTCACCGCCGGATGTCACGTAGACCACGCTGTGCCCTGGGGTGTGGCCGCCGGTGAGCTTGACGACCACGCCTGGTGCCACCTCATACTCATCCTCGAACGTGCGCACCTTGCTGCGGTATTCGCTGATGAACTGATTAGCCGTTGCCCGCAGGACGTCCGGCACCGGCGACGGCATGGAGGTGAGGGAGAAATCGGGCGACTCCCAGAACGCGACCTCGGTGGCTGAAACGTGGATACGCAGATCTGGACGCAGTTGGCTCTTCACCTCATCGACAAGCAGCCCGCCGATATGGTCCATGTGCATGTGGGTTATCACCACGTCGGTCACGGACGCAAGATCGATACCGGCGGCCTTCAGTCGTTTGGGGAACTGCCCGGCCCGCGGAAATCCGGGGAACTGTCCTCCGAGTCCAGCGTCGACGAGGATGAGCTTGTCGCCGCTACGCACCACAAGTACGTTCAGCGCCCAATCGAACGCGTCCGGCCCCAGGAACATGTCCTTGAACCAGGCCGCGCGGGCGGCTGGGTCGGCATTGGTGGACATCGTCTCGGTCGGCAGAGGCAGCACCCCATCACTGACCACCAGCACGTCAATCTCGCCGATCCGCAGCGCATAGCGCGAAGGAACCAGCTCCTCGGACCCCGACTCACCGGGGTGTGAGGTGTTGTGCAAGTTCATGTTTGACTCCTGCTGAGCGTTCCTTTTCTGTGTTCCATCCTTTTGGGTGGGGTGGTCCAAATGCATTGTCATGGTCCTTCTCCTATTGCTTGGGTCAAGAACGTCGGGTTCAGGCGGGAGGCTTCAGGCCACAGGAATCATCGGGTCGGCTGCTGCCAGGGCGGCGGCCCGATCAGCTGCCGGTGGGTAGATCCACTGGGTGTTGATCTGCGTCTTGAGCTCTTTGGCCGTTTCCTTGACCAGCTTGAGCTGGCGATCCCAGCCTTCAGTAAACACCGCGCCCCAGGCGCCCAGATCGAGGCAGGTCACGTACTTGGGCTGACGGTAGGGGGTGGGCGCGACACCTAGCAGGTCCGCAGCGACGTTGTTCCCGGCGTGACGGCCTAGAGAAATCGCATGCTGGCAAGACATTGCGGCGAAGTTACCGAGGTCGTCGGTGGCGGCATAGGCGACATCTCCAGCGGCGTAGACATGCTCCTGGCCGAACACCTTCAGGTTCTCATCGACGTGCAGGCGACCCTGGACATCGCGCACGCTGGAAATCTGTTCGGTCAGCGGGCTGGCGCGAAAGCCGACGGTCCAGATCACTGTTTGGGTCTCGATGCGGCTACCATCGGCGAGGGTAACGCCGTTGGCGTCCACTGCCGTCACACTGGCGTTGACCACCCATTCAATGCCCAGGTATTCGGACGCCTCGATGATCGATGGACGAATTCCCTCACCCATGGTCGCGCCGATCTGAGGCGCACGGTCGATGATGATCACGCGGATGTCCTGATCGTTACCGAGCAAGGACCGCAGTCGCGCCGGCATCTCGGTGCCGGTCTCGATACCGGTGAAACCGCCACCCGCGACCACCACCGTGTTGCGGGCAACGCTGGAGGGACGGTTCTTGAGGGATTTGAGGTGGTTCTCCAGGCGCATCGCGGCTTCGATCTGATCAACGTCGAAGGCATGGGCGTCAAGGCCTGGCACCGTCGGACGGGCTAACTGGCTGCCAGCCGCAAGTACCAGGCGATCGTAGGTCAATGTGCTCCACCGGCCAGCCTCATCGCGATAGCCAACGGTCCTTCCAAGGTCATCAATGTGCTCGGCGGTGCCTTTGATGAAACGCACACCTACCGAGTCGAACAACCCATCCAGGGGGGCGAACATTTTGTGCACGTCGCTTTCGTAGAAGCGGGGGCGGATGCGCAATTGCGCCTGGGGCGCCAGCAGCGTGATTTCCACGTCGCTACGACTGTGCTTATCCAGTAGACGGGCGGCGCTCAATGCACTCCACACACCACCGAACCCCGCACCAATAACCAGAATATGCTGTTTCATTAGTTGTTCCTCAAAAAGGTTTTCAATGTTATTGAAGTTATTCTTCAAGTTTGGTTGGTCGATACAAGGGCCCCGAAAGTCAAGGTGCCTATGTTGAATGCAGCAGGTCGCCCGCTGTGGATTTATGTTATTGCTGGATTATTGTCGGCGCACTTCTACATCGGTTCAGAAAAGCTATACGTCAGTGGTATGGGGATATACGAAGGTTTGTATTGGATGCAAAAGAGAACTTTCAGAGCGCTCTCAGTTCTGCTGGAGGAGGGCTGTTTCGATGTAGTTCAGAAGCTTGTTGGTGTCACAAGGTTTAGGCAGATAGGCAATCAGCGCAGGCGTATCGGTGCTAAGGGGCGGGAGGGCTTCAGGGTAAGCCGTGATGAATATAGTGGGAATGTGAAAGCCCATCGCGACGAGCTGCTTATGAAGCTCAAAACCGCTCATTCCCGGCATCTGGATATCGGAGATAAGGCAATGTGTTTGAGCGGGACCGTCCGTGTTGAGAAACTCCAGAGCGCTGCAATAAGTTTTAACTTTGTAACCGCAGGATCGCAGCAAGCTTTCAAGCGCTGTCCGGACCGAATCATCATCGTCGACGATGGCGATAATCATTGAGTTGCGTATTTGTGTATCTTGCTTCATTTGGGACCCTCGTGACAGCTTTGGTCGTTACTACAACATACGCCAACTTGTAAGGTGTTGAAGTATACCAATGTATGATCCGCTAAGACCAAAGTGTAGATGTTCTACTTGGAAGTTCGATGAAGTCACCCAGGTTAGTCTTGTGCTACTTGGTCGCGATTCCGGGCATACCCATGTACAAGGCTGCCCAACCAAGGGATACATCGGCTGAACCTAGGTACAAGTGACGTCTTGCTATTGGCCTGCATAAGCTTGAACTCCCCTTACCCATGTGGCCTTGTGCCTAGGCGGTGAACGTGATGAACAGAAATGATCTGCGGCGTGCCGACATCAATCTGTTGATTGTCTTCGAAACAGTGATGTGCGAACGCAACGTTACCCGGGCCGCAGAGAGACTTTTCCTGTGTCAGGCCACTATCAGCAGCGCCCTCGGGCGACTGCGTTCGATGTTCAATGATCCGCTGTTCATCCGCACTGGCAGGGTGATGGAGCCGACGGCGCGGGCAGAAGAAATTCATGCGCGGCTGACGCCAGCATTGGATGGCATTGCTGTCGCCTTGAGTTGTGCCCGGGCGTTCGACCCACTCACCAGCGACGAGACCTTTCATATCGGACTCTCTGACGATGTCGAGTACGCGCTGCTTCCTCGTTTGATCAAGCACCTGCGGGACGAGGCGCCAAACATCACGCTGGTAGTGCGCAGAGTGGACCATCGGCAATTACCCCAATTGCTGACCTCGGGAGAGATTTCCGTGGGTATCAGCTTTGCGCAAGAACTGCCGGCCAGTGCCCATTGCAAAAGCTTGCGAGCGATGCAACCCATGCTATTGCGTGCCGATTCGGCCCCCGGTTCCCTCGAGCTGGATGACTTTTGCAGGCGGCCTCATGTGGTTGTCTCTTCGATGGGAAATGTCATCGACGATGCCGACCATGCCCTGAGTCTGGTCGGTCGGCAGCGCAGGGTAGTACTGGCTGTTCCGCAGTTCAGTGCCTTGCCCGCTTTGCTCGCCGGCAGCGACATGATTGCGATCGTACCGGACTACGTCGCCCGGGCCATGGCGCGAATGGAGGGGATGCGTGCTGACTTTGCGCCATTGGCGTTACCGGCGCCGGACTTGTCCATGGCTTGGCGCGGCGCGGCCCACAACGACCCTCGGGAACGCTGGTTGCGTTCGTGCTTCTGTCGCTATCTTGGTCAACATCAAGAGCAGCCCGCGCCTCTCGCCGTAGCGTGAATCAAGGCTACATTGTTCCGTGAAGCGCCCCCTGGCAGGTCGTGCAAACAGGGCTTGACCCTGACATTAGTGTCAGGGTCGTAGAGTCCCATTGTGGAGGACAACATGAGAATTGGAGAACTGGCATTCCGGACCGGTGCGAGTCATCGGGCCTTGCGTCACTACGAGCTGCAGAAGCTAATCGAATCGACCCGACGGGAAAACGGTTATCGCGAATATGCGCCAGGGGCCGTGCAACGAGTCCTTTGGATCAAGGAACTCATTGATTGCGGTTTCAGTACCCGACAAATACACGGTCTGCTCGCCTATCTGCAGGACAGCGAGCCAGGCAGTGAACAATTTCGTCAGTGCCTGAAGCAGCACATGGAGAAGCTGGGCGCCCTGGACAGCTTGCTCGCGCTGTTGTTGGAGCGAAGGCAACGACTGTTTGACCGACTGGAGCGCTACACCCAATCGGGCGCATCGACGAACACAGGTGAGCGAGAGAGCGATGCGCTCAATAACACACGCTTTGATAGGGAACTGGAGGGAGTTAGCGATGGGTAAACTGGACGATAAAGTAGCGGTGATCACCGGCGGTGGCAGCGGCATTGGCCTGGCGATCGCGCGTCGGTTCGTTGAGGAAGGTGCGAAAGTGGTGATCACCGGACGCCGACAGGAAACGCTGAATGATGCGCTGGCGATAATAGGTTCACGCGCCACAGCATTCAGGGGAGATGTCAGTCGACGGGATGACATCGAGCGTTTGTATGAGCAAGTGGGGGAGTTGCATGGCCGCATTGATGTGCTGGTGGCCAATGCCGGCGTCATCCATCCCGCACCGTTGGAGTCAGTGACCGAGGAGCAGTACGAAAGTCAGTTCGATATCAATGTCAGGGGAGTATTCCAGACCACCCAAAAAGCCTTGCCGTTGCTCAACGACGGCGGCGCTATCGTATTGGTTTCTTCCATTGCGCATTTCAAGGCACTGGAAGGCCACTGTGTGTACGCGGCGACCAAGGCCGCGGTACGCTCCTTTGCACGCAGTTGGGCGCATGATCTCAAGCATCGCGGGATCCGCGTCAACTGCCTGAGCCCGGGGCCGGTGATGACACCGATCATCGGCAAAATGGGCATACCCGATGAAAGTCTGGAGGCCTTTGAGAAGGGGCTTGGCGAGATGATCCCCCTTGGACGACTGGGCCGTCCCGAGGAACTGGCAGCGGCGGCGCTGTTTCTGGCCAGCGACGAAAGTAGCTTTATCACTGGCATTGATCTTTGTGCTGACGGTGGGCTCGGTCAGATCTGAGTTCTAATGGTACTGGAAGCTGTTGTAGGCTATTGCGGCGGCATCGGCATGTGCGGCGCGACTCTGGGTACAGCGTGACGGCAATGCGCGGCAGTCAAGAACCTACTTATTGTTCCCGCTCCGACGGATAACAACATGCAGATACTATGGAACGATGGTGAGCGTACCTTCTGTCGAGAGTTACGCTCGGGGGTGGAAGGCGACCGCAATGTTCTAGTCGCACGACCCGCTGCTGAACAACCGCTTCCGGCTTGTCTTGGCCGTTTCGCCCACGAGTTTGGCCTGAAGGACGAACTGGATGGCTCTTGGGCTGTGCGTCCGCTTGAGATGGTGCGAGAAAGTGGGCAGATGTATCTGCTGCTGGAAGATACGGGTGGCACGCCGCTTGTGCAGTTGCTGGTTGCCCCCATGGAAACGCTAACTTTTCTGCGTCTTGCTATTAGCATCGCGCAGGCATTGGGAAAGCTCCACCAGCGCGGACTCGTCCATAAAGATATCAAGCCCTCCCATATTTTGGTGAACTGCTCCGACGGTCAGGCCCGGCTTACAGGGTTCGGCCTCGCCTCGTGGCTACCGCGTGAGCGACAGGCGCCTGAGACCATCGCTGGCACGCTCGCCTACATGGCACCTGAGCAGACCGGCAGGATGAATCGCTCGATCGATTTACGCAGCGACCTCTATTCCTTTGGCGTCACGCTTTACCAGATGCTCACGGGCTCGCTGCCGTTTACGGCATCTGACCCGATAGAGTGGGTGCACTGCCATATCGCCAAAAAACCGCAGCCACCGAGCGTGCGGGTCGAAACCGTCCCCGATGTGCTTTCCCGGATTGTCATGAAGCTGCTCGCCAAGACCGCTGAGGAGCGCTACCAGACGGCTGCGAGTGTTGAACACGATCTGCGGCAATGCCTGGCAGACTGGGAGTCCTTGAGCCACATCAATGCCTTCGCGTTGGGCGAGCAAGGGACATCCGATCGGCTGATGATTCCCGAGAAACTCTACGGGCGCGAGCATGAGGTGAGTACCTTGATCGCCGCGTTCGATCGGATCATCGCAAGCAGCGCGCCGGAACTGATGTTGGTCACCGGCTATTCCGGTATTGGCAAATCCTCTGTGGTCAATGAGCTGCACAAAGCGCTGGTCCCGCCGCGAGGACTCTTCGCTACCGGCAAGTTCGATCAATACCGGCGCGATATTCCCTATTCGACGCTGGTGCAGGCATTTCAAAGCCTGGTGCGCACGCTGCTGGGCAAGAACGACACTGAACTGGCGCAATGGCGTGACGCATTACAGAGCGCACTGGATGCCAACGCGGGGCTCATGACCGACCTCATTCCCGAACTGAAGCTCATCATTGGTGAGCCACCACCGGTGCAGACACTTGAGCCTCAACAGGCGCAACGCCGTTTCCTCCTGGTGTTCCGGCGCTTTATCGGTGTATTTGCCCGGGCGGAGCATCCGCTTGCTCTGTTTCTGGACGATCTGCAGTGGATCGACGCGGCAACGCTCGACCTGCTGGAGGATCTGTTGACCAGCTCGGACGTGCGGCATCTGATGCTGGTGGGTGCCTACCGCACCAATGAAGTGAATGTCACGCACCCATTAGCGGGCAAACTTCAGGCCATTCGGAACGCTGGGGGCAGGGTAGATGAAATCACTCTGGCGCCGCTCGCGAAGGGACACATTGAGCAGTTGATTGCGGATGCGCTTCACGACGAGCTTGCGCACATCGAGCCCCTGGCGCAGTTGGTGCTGGACAAAACCGCCGGCAACCCGTTTTTCGTGATCCAGTTTCTGCAAACACTCGCTGACGAACAGCTGCTGACCTTCAACCATCAAGCAAGGCAGTGGTGCTGGAGCCCGGAGCGCATCCATGCCAAGGGTTACACCGACAACATCGTGGACCTGATGGTCGGCAAGCTGACCCGCTTGCCGGCTGAAACGCAACACGCATTACAGCAGCTTGCCTGTCTGGGGAACGTTGCTGGGACCACGACGCTTTCGACCGTTCTGGGCATCCCCCAGGCACAGATCCGCACGGTATTGTGGGAAGCCGTACGCCAGGAGTTGGTTCAGCGGCTGGAAGGCGCTTATGGCTTTGTTCATGACCGTATTCATGAAGCGGCCTATTCACTGATCCCCAAGGGGGCTCGCGCCGAGGCTCATCTGCGAATAGGCCGGTTGCTCGCAGCGCAGACGCCCCTGCAAGGGCGGGAGGAGGCGATCTTTGACATCGTCGGCCAGCTCAACAGCGGCGCAGTGCTGCTCACCGATCAGGCCGAGCAGGAGCAATTGGCAGAGCTCAACCTGATGGCCGGCCAGCGTGCCAAGGCGTCAACGGCCTATGCTTCGGCGCTCAACTATCTCACCACGGGTGCGCAGCTGTTGGACGACAGCTGTTGGACGCGGCTACATGGGTTGATGTTCGCGCTGGAGTTGAACCGGGCCGAATGCGAGATGCTGACTGGACAGTTATCGGTCGCGGACAAGCGCCTGGCGGCGCTGTCGGATCGCGCCATGACTACGATCGAACGAGCCAATGTCGTGTGTCTGCAAATGGATGACTACCTGCTCCTGGATCGGAGCGATGGCGCGGTCGCTGCTTGTCTCGCCTATCTGCGGCATGTGGGTATCGAGTGGTCAGCCCATCCGAGTGACGATGAAGTGCGCCAGGAGTACGACCATATCTGGTCGTTACTGGGCGATCGGGCAATCGAGGAACTCATTGATTTGCCATTGATGGAGGACGCAGCTTCCCTCATGACCGTCAGCGCGCTGGGCAAGCTTTTCCCGCCTGCCTTGCAGACGGATGCGAACCTGACGGACCTGTTGATCTGCAAGGCGATCAGCCTGAGCCTTGAAGGGGGCAACTGCGATGCCTCATGTGTGCATTACGCCAATGCATTCAGAGTCGCCGGACGGCGTTTCGGCGATTACGAGGCAGGATTCCGATTCGGCCAGCTCGGCTGCGAACTCGTTGAACAGCGAGGCCTGAAGCGATTCGAAGCCAGTACCTATCTTTGTTTCTCGAATTTTTCCGTGCGCTGGATGAAGCCCGTAGAGCAATGCCGCGACCTGCTGCACCGCTCATTTGCTGCGGCGAACCGGATCGGTGACTTGCCATATGGTGCTTATGCGGGCAATAGCCTCACCTCCGACGCTCTCTTCGCCGGCGAGCCATTGTCCGAGGTACAGGACGAAGCCGAACGTGGCCTGGCTTACGCCAGGAAGGTGCGGTTCGGGCTGGTCACCGATTTCATTGGTACACAACTGGCGCTGATCCGGATGCTCCGGGGTTCGACGCCAGTATTCGGTTGTTTTGATGATGGACAGTTTGACGAGCCAGGCACCGAAGCCCACCTGTCCAGCAATCCGGACCTGGCATTGGCCGAGTGCTGGTACTGGGTCCGCAAATTACAGGCATGCTACATGGCCGACGACCCCAGGGCGGCCATGCAAGCCGCTGCAAAGGCACAGCAGTTGCTATGGACGTCATATTTGTTCTTCGAGGAGGCTGAGTTTTACTTCTATGACGCACTGGCTCGTGCCCGATGGTGCGACAGTGTCCCGGTGGACGAGCGTGCGCAGCACTTGATCGCAATGGCGACGGATCACCGGCAACTCCAGATCTGGGCTGAACAGTGCCCGGAGAATTTCGCGAGCCGGGCCGCGCTGGTCGACGCCGAGATCGCCCGCGTCGAAGGGCGCATGATCGAGGCCGAGTTGCTTTACGAACAAGCTGTCCACTCGGCGCAGAAGAGCGGTTTCGTCCATATCGAAGCGCTTGCCAACGAACTGGCGTCTCGCTTCTATGCGGCCCGCGGCCTTGGGAAAGTAGCCCGCGTTTACTTGCAAGACGCTCGCTACGGCTACCTGCGCTGGGGCGCTGATGGCAAGGTGCGGCAGCTTGAGGCGCGGTATCCGTTGCTGAGGTCCGAAGAGCAAACGCTCGGCCCGACAACTACGATGGCCGCACCGGTCGAACACCTCGATCTGGCCACCGTGATAAAGGTTTCGCAGGCCGTGTCGGGAGAAATCGTCCTGGAAAAACTCATCGACATGATCATGCGCACAGCCATCGAACAGGCCGGTGCCGAACGAGGCGTGTTGATTCTGTCGGACACTGGTGAGCACCGTATAGCAGCGCAAGTGACCACTGGCAGCCATTCGATGCAGTTGCGCGATGAGCCGATGACTTCGGCGCTGCTGCCGGAGTCACTTCTCTACCATGTCCTGCGCACGGGCGAGAGTGTTTTTCTTGATGATGCCCTGACCGAGGCCCCGTTTGCCGAAGACCCCTATATACGTCGGCACCACGTCCGATCGGTTCTCTGCCTGCCGTTGATGAACCAGGCCAAA
The DNA here is from genome assembly GCF_019145235.1 of Pseudomonas farris. Lineage (GTDB taxonomy): Bacteria > Pseudomonadota > Gammaproteobacteria > Pseudomonadales > Pseudomonadaceae > Aquipseudomonas > Aquipseudomonas farris. The sequence continues at coordinate 153,524 of NZ_JAHSTV010000002.1, forward strand.
CTGACCGGCGCGCTCTACCTCGAAAACAATCTGACCGCCCGTGTGTTCAGCCCATCCCGGATTGCCGTGTTGAAACTGGTGGCCTCACAGGCTGCTATTTCGCTGGAAAATGCCCGTTTGTACCGCGAGGTCGCGGAGCGCGAAGGGAAGATTCGGCGTCTCGTAGACGCCAACATCATCGGGATCCTCGTCTGGAATGCCGACGGTGACATCGTCGAGGCCAATGATGCCTTTCTTCGCATGGTCGGATACGAGCGAGAGGATCTTGTCTCGGGCTGTCTGCGCTGGAGAGATCTGACAACACCGGAATTTCATGAGCTCAGCGAGCACTTTTTGGCGCAAGCCGTGCGGACCGGCTATGCCCAACCCCACGAGAAGGAATATTTCAGAAAGGATGGTAGTCGCCTGCCGGTGATTGTCGGTTTGGCGATGTTCGAAGCCAGCAGCAAGGAAGGAGTCGCTTTCGTGCTGGATCTGACCGAGCGCAAACAGGCGGAAGAAAAAATCCGCGAAAGCGAACGACGCTATCGCGAGGTGCAAACGGAGTTGGCCCACGCGAACCGTGTCGCGACCATGGGGCAGCTTGTCGCCTCGATTGCTCACGAAGTCAATCAACCGATTGCAGCGGCCATCCTCAATGCCAACGCCGCGCTGCGCTGGCTAAACATCCAGCCGCCGGAGATCGAAGAGGTCCGCAAAGTACTTGGCAGTCTCATCATGGATGCCAATCGGGCAGCCGATGTATTGGGTGGAATTCGTCGGCATATCCGCAAGGCACCACCGCAAAAGGGGGCGGTGGACATCAACGCGGCGATTCGCGAGATGATCGAGTTCACCCGTGGCCAGATCATGAAGAGTGGGGCCTTGATTCGGACTCAACTCAAAGACGGTTTGCCATTTATCGAAGGCGATCGCGTTGAACTGCAACAGGTGCTGCTCAACTTGATCATGAATGCGCTCGAGGCCATGAATGGTGTAAGCGAGGGTGAACGCCAATTGCGCATCAGCGCTCTGTTAAATGACGCCGGTTGTGTGCTCGTCAGTGTGAGCGATTCGGGGCCAGGGTTTGCCTCGGAAAACACCGAGCAGATTTTCGCTTCTTTCTACACCACCAAGCCCACCGGATTGGGGATGGGGTTGTCCATTTGTCGCTCGATCATCGAGGCACATGGCGGCCACTTGTGGGCAAGCGTCAACCGGCCCCGCGGTGCTACCGTTCAATTCACCCTGCCTGTCGAGCATCATTGAATCTACTGCACTCTGGTCGCCTGCAATCAGGTGCCCGGTTTAATACTTAGGTTTAGGGGAGGTATATTAATGGTCACTTAAATTAATCCTGTGTACAAATGAAGCTTCGCAGCCCTGGCGATATATTACATAACAAGGGTCTGCGGAGAGTTTGTCGTGAATACTCTAGCTATCAAGTTGACAAGTGGATTTTCATCGCTTCGATCAGTCATCGTTTTTTGTCTGACGATAATGGAAATAGACCTCGCTGGTTATTTGAAGGCGCTAATGCTCGAAAGTTGTCTGTTTGTCGAGCGCTGCAATGGTAGTAAGTCACCAAGAAGATCTTTCATGTTTCCAATGGAGTTAGTGCATGTCGAAAAGGATACAGTTAATTTGCCAATAGGTTCGCACCTGGTTAGCCCGCGCAAATTTTATGTGCATCATGGCATATACCTTGGGTGTGGGGACGTAGCTCATTACTCTGGATTTAGCAGTTCCCTCAAGCCAGGTCCCATCGAAGTGACTGACCTTGAAAGCTTCGCACGCGGCAAGCCAGTCTGGTTGATACGGGAACCGTGTGAATATTCAAGCGATGAAATTGTCAGTCGTGCGCGTTCTAGAATGGGTGAAAGTCAATACAGGATTCTGTCCAATAACTGCGAGCATTTTTGCAATTGGTGCATTAGTGGGCGAAGTTGTAGTGTCCAGGTCAGGGCGTTTCTCCATTGTCCACGTTATCTACTTTCTTTTATTTCAGCGCTGGAGCTGTATTTTATAGCATGACTTTTCCCAGTCTTTCCGGGCCGTTGTAATCATGCTTGCGCGCGCACTAACGCAAAATAAAGTGTTGTGCTAGACTTTTTCCTTCAACCAATCAAAGAGGGCTGTGCATGAACGGAAATCCACCATCCAATGAGCAAGGCAGTAAAGGTTCTATGGTGTTCGTGGTGGATGACGATGCTTCCATGCGCGACGCATTAAGCAATCTTTTACGCTCTGCCGGTATACAAGTCGAGACGTTCGCATCCACTGCGGAGTTTCTTCAACAGCCAAAGACAGAGGGTGCAAGCTGTTTGATCCTTGATGTACGACTTCAAGGTAACAGTGGTCTTGAGTTTCAAAGCCAGTTAGCTAAATCCAATGCCAATATTCCGATTATTTTCATCACTGGGCATGGGGACATCGAAATGTCCGTCAAGGCGATGAAAGCCGGTGCGGTGGATTTTTTGGCAAAACCGTTCCGTGAACAGGACCTTCTGGATGCGGTGTCTGCCGCACTGCAAGCAGATGTCAAACGCCGGCAATTTGAGCAGCAGTTTTCAGATCTGCATGCCCACTATCAGACGCTGACAGTTCGTGAGAAAGAGGTAATGGCCCTTGCAGTCAAAGGTCTGATGAATAAACAGATTGCAGGGCAGATGAATCTGAGCGAGATCACCGTGAAAATTCACCGCGGGCATGCAATGAAAAAAATGCACGCAAAGTCATTTGCTGATTTGGTTCGAATGGCAGAGTCATTAGGGGAGAGTCTTGATCGTTGATCAGTTTGGCGCTGGTGAAATTGCGGCCGAGTCGTCGATGGGTGACCTCCGACTGATCGGGACGGCACTCCACATTTCAAAATTTCAGGGAAGATATACGTCAAATGCGTGAGCGAAAGGCCGCACGATTACTAGTTATAGGCCCCTCTCGGGATGTCCTTCTTTTCAAATTTATCCATAAAGATGGGGCTTTAGCCGGTAGAAATTACTGGGCCACCCCAGGCGGTGGTCTTGAAGACGGAGAAACATTCCACGCCGCTGCAATACGTGAACTGCGTGAGGAGACTGGTATTCAGGTCAACACAGTTGTAGGGCCTGTGGCAGATCGGAGGTTTTCAATGCTCCTGCCCAGCGGCGAGACAGTGTTCGCAGTTGAGCAGTATTTCGTTGTGCATGCGCAAAGCCAAACCCTTTCTAGCTCCGAATGGACCTTACACGAGACTCAGGTCATGGCAGATCATCAATGGTGGTCCGCTCACGAGCTGAGATCTACTGGAGAAACAGTATGGCCAGAGGCGTTAGTTGAGATGCTTGTGGATGCAGGTGTCTTCGAACCGGCTGCGTAACCTCCACCGCGAATCCATATGTGTTTTTACACACACTGGGCCGAAAGCAGCTTATCGCGAGGGGCCGCTATCGGTGTCGCATCCGGCTGCACCTCTGTGAGCGGGTGTCGAGACTGACCCCATAAGCCCGTCGATAAAGGGTGCTTTCCGTGCCAGGTATTCACTTATGCCGCCGGTGTTGTTTGCTTCCAGTTCAAGTTTTAAGTCTTGATACTGTTGGCGAATCACAGGGGCGTCCCTGAGCAAGTCACGAAAACGGAGCATTCTTTCGATTTGACCGTGGCCGGTGATACAAACGTGGGCCTTATGTGTTCGCACACCATCAACATCGCGACGATAAAAATGGTGTCCCGCCGACAGATCGCTTCCCCGTGCATAGCCTAGTTCGCGCATGACATTGTCTCGGGAGGATTCGTTTCGATGCTCCGCAACCTCGACCAGGAGGTCGATCTCTGGCTTGGCTGCGAGCCCGGGAACGGCGGTACTTCCGACATGATGGATGGCAATAAGATCAGTGCCAAACGCCTTCGCGATCTGTTCTTTGGCGCTAAGGAAAAGCGCGGGCCATCTACTGTCGTAGGGGGAAATCTTGCTGGTTAGTGCCATGTGCTCTTCCTTGTATCCGCAGGCTTGGCAATATTGCGGCGATACCCATCCCGTGTCCAACGTCCACAACCCAAACAGCCATTCGCAATCAACAGGACGCTTACCTTGGAATGCAATGCCAGTCAGCCTGTTCTAGATCGATGACGACTCAGACATCTGCACCAACAGTTGCCCAAATGTATTGGCCGCAGGCGTCTTTCCTGTGACGCTCCATATCAGTCTGAAATCAGCATCCAGCAGCGGTGGCAGGCCATATTGCCCGTCAATCACCACCATGCCGGGCTCTAGATCTCCCAGCGGTAGCGCGGTGACGGCAAGCCCCGCCAATACCGCCGCCCGCAGTCCTTGTTGACTTGGAGAGGTGAAGGCAACTCGCCAATCCACTGTGGAACTCGCCAGTGCCTCTACGGCCACTTGCCGGTGCATGCAGGGCGCTGGTGCAAACGCCAGCGGTAGAGGGGCGTCGCCGGTAAAGTCGAAACCCTGCGCCGCGGCCCAGACAAACCGGGTTTCGCGCAGCACGGTACCGCCGGCCTGACTGCCCGGCAATGCCATGACCACGGCCAGATCGAGCCCATCGGCATCGACCTGCGCGCGCAGATCGAGGTAGGTGCCAACGGTTACATCCAGACGTACTGCGGGAAATTGTCTGGCGAACCGAGTCAATAACGGCGGCAGGCCGTCGCCGATAAAGTTTTCTGGCACACCGAAGCGCACGGTTCCGGATACCGATGAAGTTTCGAAACGTCGTGAGAGGGCGTCTTGCGCGTTGAGGACATGTTCGGCATGACGCAGAAAATCTTCGCCATCTTCTGTCAGCGTCAAACGTCGGGTGGTGCGCACCAGTAGGGTGGTGCCGGCCTGTTCTTCCAGGCGCCGGATCTGATGACTGATCGCTGACTGGCTCAAGTGCAGCCGTTCTGCGGCACGAGTGAAACTACCGGTCTCCTTGATCGCGACAAAAGCACGCAACAGAGCTGGGTCGAAGTCCATTTAGTCAACTCATGATGAATATTAATAAAACTTACGAAATTAAATCATTTCTGTCATTTTTTAATTACTTCCAGAATGCGGCCGGTCACTTGGAGTTATGTCGGGTGACGCTGGTGAGGCATTGCGCCAACTCCCTGAGGGCGTTCAGGGCGGTCTTGCCAGTTGCCCATCAACTTGATCTGGAAGATCACGATGCAGTTCTCTTCTTCGCAAAAAGATGTTTTCACAATAGCCGCCGTTTGCTTGGCCTCGCTGATGTTCGGCCTGGAAATCTCGAGCGTGCCGGCAATCCTGCCCACACTTGAATCGGTTCTGCGCAGCGATTTCAAAGATATGCAGTGGATCATGAATGCCTACACCATCGCCTGCACCACGGTGCTGATGGCCACCGGCACACTGGCGGATCGGTATGGGCGCAAGCGAGTGTTTGTCATTAGCCTGGTACTTTTCGGCATTACCTCACTGAGCTGTGGATGGGCACAAAGCACCAGTGTGTTGATCGCAAGCCGATTCCTGCAAGGTATGTCCGGTGGTGCCATGCTGATTTGTCAGGTGGCAGTGCTGTCTCACCGATTCCAGTCGGGAGCTGCGCGCGGTAAAGCTTTCAGTGCCTGGGGGATCGTGTTCGGCATCGGTCTGGGGTTCGGTCCGATTATCGGCGCAGCTATCGTGGCGTTGTCGAGTTGGGAATGGGTGTTCCTGGTGCATGCGCCAATTGCCGTGCTCGCGCTGGTGCTGGTGATCGCCGGTGTCGATGAGTCACGCGACCCGCAGCGTCGCAGGCTGGATGTGCTGGGCATTATTTCGCTATCGCTGGCAGTGTTGGGTCTTTCCTGGTTCATCACTCAGGGAGCGGGGCTGGGCTTCTCCAGTGGTTCGGCCATCGCCAGCCTGGTTGTGGCAATGGTCAGCTTCATTGTCTTTGTCATCGCACAGCGACGCTATGTCGATCCCATGTTCGACTTCTCGGTATTTCGCATCCGCCGCTTCTCGGGTGCCTTGCTAGGGTCGGCAGGCATGAACTTCAGCTTCTGGCCATTCATGATCTACCTGCCGCTGTACTTTCAAAATAGCCTGGGCTACGCCAGTGTCGGCACCGGTCTGGCACTGCTGGCGTATACGCTGCCAACGCTGGTTATCCCTCCGTTGGGCGAACGGCTGGCGCTACGTTATCGACCTGACGTGGTGATTCCCGCAGGCTTGTTCATCATAGGTCTGGGCTTCCTGCTGATGAAATGGGGCAGCAGTGTCACGCATGCCAGCTGGCTGACGATGCTTCCTGGCTGCCTGATCGCCGGAATCGGACTGGGGTTGACCAATACGCCTGTCACCAATACCACCACTGGATCGGTGCCCAGTGAGCGTGTAGGCATGGCATCGGGCATTGATATCAGCGCTCGTATGATCAGCCTTGCAATCAATATCGCGCTGATGGGATTCATCCTGGTGGAAGGCATCCTGTCTTCCCTGCGCGAGCAGTTATCTGACTCCTCCGATGATGTTCAACTGAGGTTGCTGGCGGAGAATATTTCAGCCGGCAACAACGCCATGTTGGCACAGACTGGCCAGGGCACTACGATTCCGGTCGATGTCGCCAACGCAGCGTTGGCCCATGGGTTTGGCTGGGTGATGCTGTATGGCGGTATTGCGGCATGGGTGCTAGTGGCGGCGAGCTGCCTGGTCTTTCACGCAACTGGGCCGTGCCAAGATGGCCGAGACCATGTGTCCAGCGAAAAGGCTGGTTAAGACTCGAGCTCTTCGCAACGCCATGCTTGGAGCACAGTGTCGATTGCATTTGATCATGGCGGGCTCCTGCTATGGTTTATGTCGCCGGGTTTTAGCCAGCGACGCAACTTGATGCCCCCCAAGAGGAGTGCCAACCATCATGAAGAAGATCGACCCAAAGGAAGACGAGGATGGAGGCTCTGCCTCTGAGCTGATAGAGGCGAAAATCAAGGCACTGAGTGACTGGCGGGGCGAAACGCTTGCCCGCGTTCGAACGCTGATCAAGCAGGCCGACCCAGACGTGGTCGAGGAGTTGAAGTGGAGAGGAGTTCCAGTGTGGTCGCACGCCGGCATCATCTGCACCGGCGAGACGTACAAGAATGCCGTGAAGATGACCTTCGCCAAGGGCGCCGCGCTGGAGGACCTTTCAGGTCTGTTCAACGCCAGCCTCGAGGGCAACACCCGACGTGCCATCGATTTCCATGAGGGCGACAGGATTGATGAAGACGCGTTGAAGACGCTGATTCGTGCGGCGGTGGCGCTCAATACGTCGACGTAAATTGTTCTATACGGCTAACTGATCGACTCCAGAGCTCTCGAATAAAAAAATCGGCACTGTTTAGATCGATTATTTCTTTCGGTTCTTTATATAGCGCTGGGTCGAATATCCGTAACTGCTAAAACCACGTCTTCGTTTTGATTCTGTCTGTGATGAAGGCGCTGTAGCCGCTATTACAGACGGCAGCGTACCGACCACGCCACTAAAGCGGTTTCAACATCAAAACCTGCTGCTCGGCCATCATCTTGTCGTCCCTTTGCCAGTCCTTAGAATCCGCCTCCATCAGCTTCGTCCAACTATCGAATCGCTTAGGGAGTTACACCATGATGAACGCCATGCAGATGCCAATGCCGATGATGAACGCCAACATGCCGATGATGCCAATAATGGGCATGCCGATGATGATGGCGACCATGAGCTGCGAAATGATGGACGACGGCATGATGTGCAAAATGATGCCGGCCGCTGGCATGGACATGGCCATGTTCAAGAACAGCGCTGAAATGATGCAGATGATGATGAACTGCGGCATGCCAATGATGATGCACTGCGGCAACATGAGCATGATGTGCATGTCCCAGGCGAGCATGGCCATGCCGATGATGAACATGATGATGCCCATGCCGATGATGGGCATGCCGATGCCGTCGATGAAGTGTGTGATGGAGTGCACGATGATGGCCGACTGCATGATGTGCAAAATCATGCCGATGGCCGGCATGAACATGGACATGATGAAAAGCTGCTGCGACTTGATGATGAAAATGATGAACGATTGCAGCATGCCGATGATGATGAGCTGCAACGGCATGCCGCTGATGTGCTGCACCTGCTGATCCCTGACAGGAGCACAAAAAAGCCCCCGCGACCTTATGGTTACGGGGGCTTTTTCATTCCGGCAAACACCACATCCCCCCGTAGGAGCGAGGCTTGCCCGCGAAGGCGGAGTGTCAGCCAATATTAATGTTGGATGGACTGGCCTCATCGCGGGCAAGCCCGCTCCCACAGGGATCTGGGTTGAGCGCGGTATTCGTGGGTAGCGGTAGTAAAACTGTGGGAGCGGGCTTGCTCGCGAAGGCGGTGTGCCAGGCAACATTAATGTCGACTGACACTCCCTCTTCGCGAGCAAGCCCGCTCCCACATTGGATGTTCATTGCTCTTTCAGGTGTTTAATCCAGGCGTTCCGGATAGGTCACCACCAGATAAGCCACTGCCTCACTGTCCGCGGGGTTGCGGTAGCGGTGGGGCTGGTCGGCGTAGAACAGGATCGAGTCGCCGGTAGACAGCAGGTAGCGTTCATCGTTGACGCTGATTTCCAGTACACCCTGCGACACCACCAGGTTCTCCTGAACACCGGGGCCATGCCCCTCGCTGTGGTCTTCGCCCAAAGGGCTCAGGCGCAGTTCGTAAAATTCCGATTGGCGTGCCACATCAAACGGGAACAGGGCACGGCTGATGAAGGCTCCGTTGGCGCTGACCAGGCGTTTGCTCTCACGTGCGGACAGCACGGCCACACCTTCAAAGGCTCGATGCTCAAGAAAGGCGGCCACCGAGACTTTCAGGCCTTTGGCAATTTTGCACAGCACTTTGATGGACGGCACGCTGCGTCCGGACTCGATCTGCGCCAGCATTGCCCGGCTCACACCGCATTGCCGGGCGAGCGCGTCGAGGGACAAGTGACGCTTGCCCCGCAGCCGTTGCAGGTTCTGTGCGACTCGCTCGCAGATCGGCTCTTCTTCCAGTGGCTCCAGATTATTCAAATCCGTCACGGGTTCGTCTGCGCTCGCCAGAAATCGCGAGGGTTGCTGCGCGTTCATGCGTGTCGGGTCTCGGTCGAATGAGCGACCTGGACCCATTGATAAGCCTGTAAACCGGCGTTACGTGCATACATCTCCCACATGGCCCGTGCCCGTTGCTGAGCCTGTTTGCGTTTGCGGTAACTGGCGAAGTCGATGAGGTTGTCAGTCGGATTCATGGGGCACTTCACTGTGGTGATGAATGACGGGATGAGCTGAGAGTACGTGGATATTTTTATAACGATAAATACTGATTTTGTATTTGTTAATTCGTTTTGGTTATTGAATTAATATTCAATAAAGGAATAAGCAGATAATTATATATTCATTTTGTTGTTAGTACGGGTGGTGCATTTTGAGGGTCTGCACATCCATGCGGATGCGCCCGACATCAGACAGGAAGCCTCATCATGACCATCAAAGCGATCAACGTCCGGAACCAGTTCAAGGGTGTCATCAAGGAAATAGTAGAGGGCGAAGTGGTGTCTGAAATCGACGTGCAAACCGCTTCCGGGATCGTCACCTCGGTGATTACTACCCGTTCGGTGCGCGACCTTGAATTGAAAGTGGGGAGCGAGGTGATTGCCTTCGTCAAATCCACCGAGGTGTCGATCGCCAAGCTCTGAAATTGAAATTTGAGCGACGAAAATCCTGTGGGAGCGTGGCTTGCCCGCGAAGAATGCACCGCAGTTTTTCAGGTATTACGCGTCATCGTTCTTCGCGGGCAAGCCACGCTCCCACAGGTTCTACGTTTTGACTTACCGGCATTGTGCTCACCTTCCATAACGTTGAGGTTTTCATGGCGACTCCCTTGAAGCGCTCCGCATTAACACTGTTGGCAGCCTCCGTGGCTGCGGTGAGTGCGTTACTCAGCCCCGGCGTTCAGGCTGAAGGCAAAATCAGCATTGCCCAGCAATTTGGTATCGGTTACCTGATCCTGGATGTGGTGCGCGATCAGCAGCTCATCGAGAAGCATGGCAAGGAGCAGGGCCTCGACATCGAGGTCGACTGGAACAGCATTTCGGGTGCCACGGCGATGAACGAGGCATTGTTGGCCGGTGCGCTGGATGTGGTGTCGGCAGGCGTGCCGCCGATGCTGACGATCTGGGACCGGACCAAGGGCAAACAAAACGTCAAGGCCATCGCCTCGCTGGGGTCGATGCCCAATTACCTGCTGACCAATAATCCGAACGTAAAAAGCCTCAAGGACTTCACCGTAAAGGACCGCATCGCGGTGCCGGCGGCAGGGGTAGGTTTCCAGTCGCGCACTTTACAAATCGAAACGGCGAAACAGTTTGGCGCGCAAAACTTCAAAAAGTTTGACGACATCTCGATCAGCCTCGCCCACCCGGATGCGACGTCGGCGCTGATTGCCGGCGGTTCGGAGATCAACTCACATTTCTCCAGTCCGCCGTTCCAGTACCAGGAGCTGCAGAGTCCCAACGTGCACAAGGTGCTGAGTTCCTACGACGTGTTGGGTGGCCAGGCCACGTTTAACGTGCTGTACACCACCGAGAAATTCCACGACGAAAATCCGAAAACCTACAAGGCGTTCTACGGGGCACTCGCCGAGGCCGAGAAAATAATCAAGGCCGATAAGCCCGCAGCGGCCCAAACCTATATCCGGGTGGAGCAATCGAAGCTGGCGCTGCCACTGGTTGAGAAAATCGTCGCCGACCCTGAAATCGACTTTACCGTCGTGCCCCAGCGCACCTTCATCTACGCCGAGAAACTCCAGGAACTCGGTGTGCTGAAAAACAAGGCTGCCAGCTGGAAGGATTACTTCTTTGAAGAAGCACACAGCAGCGAGGGGAGCTGAGCGGCTCAGAGCCCCCGACTGCTCCTGATCAACTCATAGGCCCGACGCACCAGCGGATTTACGGTGTTGGGCCGAATCCACAAGTGGTAGGTCACGTCCGGCAGTCGTGGCAGGCCATCGGTTTCGCCGAGTACGCGCATATCCGGGCCGAGCATTTCCATGCTTCTGGGCGTGACGCCCAACCCGGCGCGCGTCGCGGCCTTGATGCCAATCAGGTTCGAGGCCAGATAAGCCTGGCGCCAGGGAATGTTTGCGCGTTCCAGGGCTTCCAGCGCATAGCGGCGATAGATGCTTGGCTCGTCCACCAGAATCAGCGGCAAGGGCTCGCCGGGTGTATGGATGTACTGCGCCGAGCAGATCCACCACACCGGCGAGGTGCGCAAGGCAAAGCCTTCGAGCGCCGGGTCTTCGCGAGTGGAAATCACCATGTCGACCTTGCCCCGGTGCAGGTCATCCATCAAAAACGGACTGCGGCCGACATCGATCTCCAGGCGCAAACGAGGGGCCGATCGGGCGATGTGGCTGAGGATCGGCGGCAGGATGGTGTCGGCAATGTCATGGGGCGATCCGATGCGCAATACACCGCTCAAGCTGCTTTCACGCAGGGAGTTCAGCGCATCGTCGTTGAGCGAGAGCATCTGCCGTGCATGCCGAAGTAACTGCAAACCGGCTTCGGTGAGTTGTTTCTGTCGCCCGCGCTTCTCGAACAGACTCACCCCGACTTGTTGTTCCAGGCGTTGCATGTGTTGGGTGACCGACGATTGCGTGCGGGCCAGTTGCGCGCCGGCCTCGGCAAAACTGTGGTGATCGACCACGGCAATGAAGGTGCGCAGTAGTTCGAGATCGAGGGTAGGTGAGGTCGACATGGTCATTCCCGAGGCTGTTTTTATATCAGTGCTGCAAACATAAACATTACATTTGTTTATGTTATTTGGCGATATTTTAGTGTTTGTGTCACATGCTCCAGTAATTACTGGGGTTAATAAGATTGCCGCTTAGCGTCAACACGGCAAGTTATAACGATATTAGATATTTGAATTTCCGTTACGCCAACGCTGTACCTAGGATGCCCTCACATCAGGTCGGGGGACGCCGATCATTTCATGAGGGGAAATCCATGTTGCTTGAGCGCTCACCTGTAAAACGATTGTTGCCTGCCATGCTGGGTGCCTTGATCTCATTGGCCGCCAGTGCCGGTGCTCAGGCTGATGCCACCCTGGACAAGATCCAGCAACGCCATGTGCTGACAGTGGGGGTTGTACTGTCTGGCGGTCCCTTTGGCAGTATCGATCCGGGTACCCAGAAACCACGGGGTTTGAACGTCGATCTCGCTCAGGAACTGGGACGGCAATTGGGCGCCGAGGTGCAACTGGTGCCGGTATTGCCAGCCAACCGCGTGCAGTTTTTGCAGCAGGGCAAAGTTGATCTGCTGATCGCCAACATGGAATGGACGGCCGAACGCGGCGAGATTCTCGGTTTTGTGCCGACACCGTTCTACCGCGTCGGCGGCTCCGCGGCGCTGCTCAAGGACAGCAAGATCACCCGCTGGGAAGACCTCAAAGGCCAACCCGTTTGCACCTCCCAGGGCAGCAGCTACATCAAGCCGCTCACCGAGTTGGGCGTCGAGATCAAGGCCTTCAAGAGCTCGTCGGAATCCCTGCTCGCGCTGCGTGGCAACAACTGCGTCGCGGCGGTGCATGACGCCACGCTGATCAACCCGTTGATCGCCGACAACGCCGAATGGCAGGGCTATCGCGCGCTCAGTCCGGAACTCAACCCGGCTCCCTCAGTGATTTGGACCCGACTTGGCGAACGCGATACCCAGGCCCGGCTCGACCCGATCGTCAAGGAACTGCATCGCAGCGGTTGGCTGATCGAAGCCCAGACCCGCAACCGCATCACCCCCGCGTCACCGGCCTTGGTGGATTTACAGAAACAGTTCCAGGCCAACGGCGCCTGACCGGTTCACCTCATCGTTTCAATAGGTCGCCGACGGGCTCGGCGGTCGTTCAAGGAATCACTGGATGGAACTGTTCGTCCACTGGGCCGCCGGGTTCGGCCTGAATTACGGTTTTCTGCTGGACGCCTATCAGCGCGGAACCCTGGAGCAGGGCGCGCTGACCACGGTGCTGCTGTGCCTGTTCACCATCGTCGGCAGTCTGCTGGCGGGTGTCGGGTTGGCGGCGATGTTGACCTCGGGCAAACCCTGGCTGGCGAAACCTGCGCGGGTGTTTGTCGAAGTCACCCGTAACACACCGACGCTGGTGCAGCTGTATTGCGCGTTCCTGGTGCTGAATATGCTGCTGACCCAGGCCGTCGGCGCGGCCAACCCGCTGACGCCGTTCGCCTGGGTGGTGATCGTGATCTCGCTGCACAAGGGGGCGTTCCATGCCGAAGCCTTGCGCGCCGGCATCGAAGCCGTGCCTGCGGTGACGATGGAGGCGGCCAGTTCGCTGGCGTTCAGCAGCCGCCAGTTGTTGTGGAATGTGCAACTGCCGCTGGCCTTGCGCTTCGCCTTGCCATCGCTGATCAACAACCTGATCGACCTGGTGAAAATGACCGCCGTCGCCTCGGCAATTGCCGTCGGCGATATCACCTACGCGGCGATCATGATCTGGACCCAGAGCGATAACGTGCTGGAGTTGATGATTCTGATCTTGACGTTTTTCGGTCTGCTGAGTTTTACCGTCAATTGTGTGGGACGCCTGCTCGAAGCGCGCCTGAGGATGCCCGGCTATGGCCATTGAATCGTCCGTCACCGCGCCAGTGGCCTGGCCACGGCGGCATGTCGGCAAGTTGCTGCTGTTGGCGGTTGCCGTGCTCTGGCTGGTGTATTTCACCCCGCACAGCCCGGTGCTCAAGGCCTTGCTGCAATGGTCCCCGGCGCTGGTCGTGGGCTTTGGCCAGAACATTCTGATCAGCCTGGTGGCGATCGGGTTGGGGTCGTTGCTGGGACTGTTGGTGGGTGCCTTGGGGTTGTCGCCGTTGTGGCTGCTGCGTTTGCCGGCGCGGATCTGGGTGCAGATTTTTCGCAACGCGCCGTGGCTGGTGCTGATCTATTTCACCACCTATGTGTTCCCGTTCGAGATCCACATCGGCAGGGCCTATGTCTCGTTCCCCGACTGGGTCAAGGTCACCCTTGGCCTGGCGTTGCCGGCGAGTGCCAACGTCGCGGAAATCTTCCGTGGCGCCGTCGCCTCGATCCCCAGTACCCAATGGGAAGCCGCACGCTCCCTGGCGTTCACCCGTGGGCAGATTTTCCGCTCGATCATCCTGCCGCAGTGCTTCAAACGCATGTTGCCGCCATGGATGAACCTCTACGCGGTGATCACCATGGGCACCGCGCTGGCGTCTTTGGTGGGCGTGCATGACGTGATCGACACCGCGCAGATCGCCAGCAACACGGTGAACCTGACCGGCTTCACCGTGGTGATTTACCTGAGCCTGCTGGTGCTGTTCTTTGCTTATTGCTACCCGATTTCCCGACTCACCCAACACCTGGAGCGACGTTATGCCTTCTACTGAAACCGTCGCCGAGCCTCTGGTCAGCCTGCGTGACCTGCACCTGTCGTTTGGCAGCAACCCGGTGCTCAAGGGTATCGACCTCGACGTGCACCGCGGCCAGGCCGTGTCGATCATCGGCCCGTCCGGTTCCGGCAAGTCGACGATCCTGCGTTGCATCACCGGGCTATTGCAGCCTCAGCGCGGCAGCATACGTGTCGGCGCCACCAAGGTTCACACCCTGGCCCAGGAAGCCCAGCGCATCGAGTTGCGCAAACGCGTGGGGTTTGTGTTCCAGCAGTACAACCTGTTCCCGCATTTGTCGGTGCTGGAGAACCTGGTGATCGCACCGCGCAAAGTGCTGGGGCGCAACCGCGCCGAGGCGGAGAAAGACGCCCGCGCCTTGCTGGCCAAGGTGCGCATGGAGCACAAGGCCGATGCCTATCCGGGACAACTCTCTGGCGGTCAGCAACAGCGGGTGGCGATTGCCCGGGCGCTGGCCATGCGCCCGGAACTGATTCTGTTCGATGAAGTGACCTCGGCCCTCGACCCGGAAACCGTCGGCGAGGTACTGACGGTAATTCGCGAGCTGACCGAAGAGGGCATGACCTGCGTGCTGGTGACCCACGAAATGCGCTTCGCCGAAGAGATCAGCGACATCGTCTACTTCACTGAAAACGGCGTGATCGTCGAGCACGGCAGCGCCGCGCAGATCTTTCAGCACCCCACCAGCGAGCGCACTCAAGAGTTTTTGCGCCACGCCCTGGGCGATCCGGGACGCCGTCCCCGCGTCGCCAACGACCCGTATCTGTTGACCAACCTGAGCCGCTACAGCCTGTCCGTCTAATACCGAGGAGTCTGTTCATGAGTACCGATAACCGTGCCGCCGTCATCGAGGATTTCCTCAAGAAAATCCGCGTCATCAATCAGCGCGGCGTCGACCGCGCCGCGTTGACGCAAATCGTCGCCTTGCTCGAAACCCTGGCCGAGCGCCGCGATCTGTTCAATTTCGATGCGTTCCCGGCTCCGGTGCCAGGGCAGGGCAGCACCGCGTTTCGCTACCGTCTCAACGACGATGGCGACACGCCGACGCTGTACCTCAACTCGCTGTTGCCGGGCAAAAGCACCATCGCGCACAACCACGAAACCTGGGCGATCATCAGTGCCGTCGAAGGCCAGGAAATCAATTACGTCTACGCCCGTGATGACGAGGACCGCGAGCCTGGATTCACCACCCTGCACCTGGAAAAACAAGTGATCGTGCAGCCTGGCACGTCGATTTCGTTTCTCGGTGAAGACCTGCATGGCATCCGTGTCGAAGGCGAGCAACCAACCCTGCATTTCCACCTTTACGGTTTGCCGCTGGAATCGCTCAATGGCCGTTATGGGGTCGAGGCCGACGGGCGCATTCTCAATTACAACGCCTCGCAAATGGCCCCGTCGATCAAGGCCTACGCATGAATCGGACTGTAACTCCAGGGAAATTGCAGCAATGGCTGTTCGACGGGCAGGAAATTGCCCTGTTTGACGTGCGTGAGCACGGCCAATATGGCGAAGCCCATCTGTTTTACGGGGTGAACCTGCCCTACAGTCGACTGGAACTGGAGGTCCGACGCCTGGCGCCGAATCCTCAGGTGCGGCTGGTGATCTATGATCAGAACGGTGGAGATGTCGCGGCCCGCGCCGCTCAGCGTCTGCAGGCGTTGGGGTACGGCCGCGTGCATATTCTCGACGGCGGGGCCGAGGGCTGGCAGGCGGCAGGCCTGCAACTGTTTGCTGGCGTGCATGTGCCCTCCAAGGCCTTTGGCGAGTTGGTGGAAGAGGCCAGTCATACGCCGCATGTCACCGCAAAACAGCTGGCCGAATGGCAAGCCCGGGGCGAACCGTTGGTGGTGCTGGACGGTCGGCCGTTCGACGAATACCGCAAGATGACCATCCCCGGTTCCGTCTGTTGCCCGAATGGCGAACTGGGCTATCGCGTACACGATCTGGTGCCGGACGACAGCACGCCGATCGTGGTCAATTGCGCCGGTCGAACCCGCAGCATTATTGGCGCCCAGACCTTGATCAATCTGGGTTTGAAGAACCCGGTCTACGCCTTGGAAAATGGGACCCAGGGCTGGTACCTGGAAGATCTTCAGCTGGAGCATGGCAGCACCCGCCGCTATGCCGATGAGGTGTCATCGCAGACCTTACCGCAACAGCGTCTTGCCGCGGCACAACTGGCCGAACGGGCCGGGGTAAAAACCGTTGCGACTGCGCAAGTCGAGCAGTGGGCCGGGGAGGCCGAACGCAGTCTGTTTCTGTGCGATGTGCGCACCGCCGAGGAGTTTGCCGCCGGCAGTTTGCCGGGCGCGCAACACACGCCGGGTGGCCAGCTGATTCAATCTACTGATTTGTACATCGGCGTGCGTCAGGTGCGGGTGGTACTGATTGACAGCGATAGTGTGCGGGCACCGATTGTTGCCAGTTGGCTTCGGCAGTTGGGGCATGAGGCTTATGTTCTGGCGGGTGGGGTGAACAGCGGTCTGGCGTTGCCGGCGGTGGAGGCCGCCGCACACGAAGCGTTGCCAGTGATCACGGCGCAGGCCCTGAGCGATGCGCTGAAGGATAACGCGGTGGCACTGATTGACCTGCGTCCAAGCATGACTTGGCGCAAAGGTCATATTGCCGGCTCGCGCTGGTCGATCCGCTCGTTGCTGGCGACTGAGGTGATGGGAGAGCAACGGCCTCTGGTGCTGCTGGCCGATGATCCGCTGCTGGCCGCTTTCGCGGTACTGGAGTTGCCCGATGCTCAGCGTATACAAACTCGGTTGCTGGATGGCGGTGTCGAGGCCTGGCGTGCGGCGGGGTTTGCACTGCAAGAGGATGCCAACACACCGCCCGATCACCAGTGCATCGATTTCCTGTTCTTTACCCACGATCGTCACTCCGGCAACAAGGACGCGGCGCGTCAGTACCTGGCTTGGGAAATCGGCTTGTTGGCGCAAATGAGCGAGGACGAAATCGCCAGCCTCAAACCGCTGCGCGCGCAGCCTCAAGCCAGCCGTGATACGCGGGTTCGTACCCGTCTGGTGCATTCGGCGCGAACTGAAAAGGGCAATGGCGGTCGGGCGGTCAACGTGCCGGTCACTCGTTTGAGCACGGTGCTGTTCGACAACCTGGCGCAAATGCGCGACGCCCGTGCTCGTCGTGATAGTGAACGTGTTCTGAGCTATGGCGCCCGTGGCAATCCCACGGCGTTCGCCCTGGAAGATCTGGTGACGGAACTGGAAGGCGGTTACCGCACGCGCTTGTTCGGCACGGGGCTGGCGGCAGTGGCGCAGACATTTCTGGCCTACTTGCGGCCCGGCGATCATGTGCTGATCACCGATGCGGTGTATGCGCCCGTGCGGCGTCTGGCCCGGGAGCTGCTTGAGCCGTTCGGCATCCAGGTCAGCTACTTCGCGCCTGACGGCAGCGGCCTGCAAGCGCAACTGCAAGCCAATACCAAAATGGTCTACACCGAGGTGCCCGGCTCGCTGCTGTATGAACTCTGCGACCTGCCGGCCATCGCTGCATTGTGCAAACCGCGCGGCATACTGCTGGCCGTGGACAACACCTGGGGCTCGGGCTATCTGTACCGGCCGCTGACCCTGGGCGCGGATATCTCGATCATGGCGTTGACCAAGTACCTGTGCGGCCACAGCGACGTAGTCATGGGCAGCGTCTGTACCCGGCAAGAGGTTTGGCAGCCACTGTCGTCGATGAGCGACACCTTTGGCATCGCCGTCAGTCCCGACGATGCCTATCTGGTGCTGCGCGGTGCACGAACCCTGGCGCCGCGCCTCGACGTACACGAACGCCAGGCTCTGGAAATCGCTCAATGGCTACAGGCGCAACCGCAGGTGAAACGGGTGTTCCATCCAGCGCTGCCCAATCATCCTCATCACGCACTGTGGCGGCGGGACTTCACTGGCAGCAACGGTTTGCTGTCCTTCGAACTGCGCGATGTCGACGCCAAGTACCTCGAGCGGTTTATCGATGCGCTGCAGGTGTTTGGTCTGGGCGCGTCTTGGGGCGGCTATGAAAGCCTGGTCACCGTCGCGGATACCAAGGATCGCAACAGCGCGGTAGATCGTGCATTGAACCCGGTGCTGCGGCTGCATATCGGCCTGGAAGATGCCGACACGTTGATCGAGGATTTGCAACGCGGGTTCGCCGCCACTGTGGACTAGGGCTTGCGCAGCAGAAGCAACAACAACGCCGCAACCGCCAGCACCGCCCCGACGACGAAGGTGCTGGCTGAGCCCGAGGTCTCCCACAGCGCGCCCGCAAGTACACTGGCGATCAACAGGCACACGCCGCTGATCAGATTGAACAGGCCGAATGCCGTACCCCTGAGATGTTCGGGCGCGGTGTCGGCGATCAGTGTCGCGAGAATGCCCTGGCTGAAACCCATATGCAGGCCCCACAGAGCCACGCCCGCCAGCATGGTCATGATCGAATCTGCTTGCGCCAATAACAGGTCCGCCAGGATCAGCAGGACGATGCCGACACACAACACTTTGGTGCGGCTGATCCGGTCGGACAACCAGCCGGCAGGGTAGGCGGACACCGCATAGAGCAGCGACATGACCACCATCACCATCGGCACCCAAGTGGCCGTCAGGCCTGTTTGTTGCGCCTTCAAAACCAAAAAGGCTTCGCTGAAACGGGCCAGCGTGAAGAGCCCGCCGACGATCACCACCCACCAATAATCGCGCGAAAAATCCCGCAGAACTTTCCAGTGGATTGGCGAGTGAAAGGCACGTTCGCCAGCGACAGTGGTCGGCTCTTTGACCCCGCCGACAATCAGCGCCACTGATATCACCGCCGGAATTACCGCAAACCACAACACCAGATGGATCTGCCCGAGCCATAACATCAGTACGATCGCCAGCATCGGGCCAAGAATGGCGCCCACGGTGTCCATCGATTGGCGCAAGCCAAAGCAAGCGCCACGGATTTCAGCGGGTGCGATATCGGCGACCAGCGCATCTCGCGGCGCGCCACGAATGCCTTTACCGATGCGATCCAGAAAACGTGCGGTGAACACCACATCCACCGACTGCGCGAGGGGAAAGAGCGGTTTCGACAAGGCGGCGAGACCGTAGCCCATCAACAGCAGGCCTTTGCGCCGGCCAATAAAGTCGCTGATGGCCCCGGAGAAGATCTTGGTCAGCATCGCGGTCGCTTCGGCGGTGCCCTCGATCACCCCGACGGTCAATGCGCTCGCGCCCAAGGTCGTGACCAGAAATACCGGCAGCAGGCTGTGCACCAGCTCCGAAGACAGGTCCATGAACAGACTGACAAAACCCAGGGCCCAGACCGTGGAGGGGATGCGTAATGAGGTCGGTCTGGGTTTTGAGAGGTTGTCCATGCTGGTTTCCGGGATTGAATGCTCACCGATTGTTTATGTCGCCAACCCCAGCGATCAGGTCTTAAAGGTTCTGACTCAAAAAGAGCAACGTATTGCCATGTGCCTCAACCGCCGCCCGTTGGTTGTAGCTGTCACGGTGTGAGCAGTTGAAGCCGTGTTCGGCCCCCGGATAAACCTCGATATCGACGTCATCGTTGAACTCGAAACGCTCGGCGATTTGTTTCACGGCGTCGATGGGGATGTGGCTGTCCTGTTCGCCGAAGTGCATCAGCACTGGCACTTTGATTTCATCGGCTCGATCCAGTTGGTTCTGAATACCGCCGCCATAGTAGGCGATCGCCACGTCGACGAAACCGTTGGCCGCGGTGTTGTACGACAGCATGCCGCCGAAGCAGAAACCGATAGACGCGATTCTGCCGTCCAGCCCAGGTTGTGCTTTCAGGGCGTCGATGGCCAGTTTGATGTCGGCCTGCGCTTTTTTGGTGTCGGTGGCATTCATCAGTTCGACGGCGCGTTTCCAGCCTGCTTCGTCGTAGCCCAGTTCGATACGGTGGCCGTTGCGCCAGAACAGATCCGGCGCTATGACCAGGTAGCCGTCGGCGGCGTATTGCTCGGCGACCGAGCGGATGTGTTCGTTGACGCCGAAGATTTCCTGAATCAGCACAATCCCCGGACCTTTAAGGGTATGGGGGATGGCCAGGTAAGCGCCGAATGTGCCCTCGGCGCTACTGATCTCGATCCATTGGGTGGTTACGCTCATGATGGCTCCTTTACATAAGTTGGGTAGGTTATCGAGACGCTGCGTATCAGCGGTGACTGCGCCGCCAGAAGTATCGAGCCAACAGCGCGTCCACGCTGAGTTTGCCGGCCCCCGAGAGCAGCAACGGCATGAGGGCTGCGAGGTAGATCAGCGGCAGTTTGAAGTTACCATGGCCTTTATTGCTGATGGCATAGCCTTGGGCAAGTTCACTCAATGTAGACCAATCGGCCGGCCAGTGAACGGCAGCGGTCGCAACGATCGTGACTATGGTCAGAATAACCGCCGAAACCCGCGTTCCCAGGCCCACCAGCAGGGCGAGGGCGCAGATCAATTCGGCCCACATCGCCAGTTCCCAGTTCAGCGTGGCCGGCACGTGGTTGAAGGGAAACGGGAAGTTGTGCTGAATGTCGGCGAACCAGTTCTGACCGTTCCATTTTTCCAGGCCTGACTCGAAAAATTCCCAGGCCAGAAACACCCGCAAGGTCAGGGGCGCGATCCAGCTACCGACACGGTCGAGGTTCAGGTGCAGGCCTTTGATGGCCGATGAGAGAGAGGTGTTCATGGGCGTGAGCTCCGAGGATTCATTGTGGGAGCGGGCTTGCTCGCGAAGACGGCGGCACATTCAACATTGATGTCGCCTGACACACCGCTTTCGCGAGCAAGCCCGCTCCCACAGGGGATTGTTGGTGTTGTTGAGATTTCATTCAGTCAACAGCGCATTCCTGAGCGACCGTTTGTACTTCAACGCAATCTTGCCCAGCAGCCGAACGACGATTGCCGAAAACATCAAACCGAACGGCAGGACGTACCAGGCGCTCATGGGGATGCGTTTGAAGTTGGAATAGGTAAACACCGCCGCGAGTACCCACATGCCGCTGACGTGCAGGGCTTTCCAGGCTTTGGGGCCGATCAGCCGCGCCGTGGTTTTGAACGAGGTCAGTGCCATGAGCAAAATAAACAGATAACCCACCGAGCCCGGGATGTTGCCGACCGTGGTGCGGCTGGGCCAGAACTCGGGGTTCAATTGGCCGTAGCTGTAGATCAGGATGGCGTGGACCAGGTGGGAAAACGCAAAGGCCAGGCCGATGAAGCGTCGTTCGCGCACCAGCGATCGGGTGAAAGGCGAGGGCACCAGCACAGCCAAAGCGGACGCAGTGAACGCAGCGAGAAACAGTGCAAACGAAGTGCGTGCAGTGGCGCGAATGGCGCTGCGGGTGGCTTCCACCAGATCCGGGTTCAGCAACAGAATCAGGCCGGTCATCAACAACACCAGCAGGGACAGCAGGCCAAACAGCGACCAGCCGTGGTAACGGGGAACTTGGGTCAGCATGGCAACACTCCTGAGCAAGGGCCGACCCGGTTTTGCCGGTGGTCAGCGGACGGCAGGAGTGTTTCAACCAGGTGTGTGGGCGGTATGTCCGAAAGGTCGCCCGGTGCAAGTTCATGTATCCCGGGCCGCGACAGATACATTCCCATACAAAACTGTGATTCATCACCGACCAGCAGCGTCTAGCGACAGTGTCCCCGCAATCCCATGGGGCGAGACTTCGGAACCCGGCATGCAAGCGCTGTTGAACGAGATCCTTGACGCAGTCCGACCGTTGATCGGTCAGGGCAAAGTGGCTGACTACATTCCCGCCCTCGGCACCGTGCCGTCCAATCAGTTGGGCATTGCCGTGTATGGCAATGACGGCGAGTTGTTTTGCGCGGGAGACGCCGACACGCCGTTCTCGGTGCAGAGTATCTCCAAGGTATTCAGCCTGGTGCAGGCCATCGACCATTCCGGCGAAGCGATTTGGGAGCGCCTGGGACACGAGCCGTCCGGCCAGCCGTTCAACTCACTGGTGCAGCTGGAGTTCGAGCGCGGGCGCCCGCGCAATCCCTTCATCAACGCTGGTGCGCTGGTGATCTGCGACATCAACCAGTCACGTTTTGCCGCGCCGGCATTGTCGATGCGCGATTTTGTCCGGCGCTTGTCCGGCAACCCGAATGTCATGGTGGACGGCAAGGTCGCCGAGTCGGAATACCAGCACCGCGCGCGCAACGCGGCCATGGCTTATCTGATGCAATCGTTCGGCAACTTTCATAACGACGTCGAAGCCGTGCTGCGCAGCTACTTCAGCCATTGCGCGCTACGCATGAGTTGCGTGGATCTGGCCCGCACGTTCTGCTTTCTGGCCAACGACGGTTTCTGCAAACACAGCGGCGCCCAGATCCTCAGCGCCCGCCAGACCCAGCAAGTCAACTCGATCATGGCCACCAGCGGGCTGTACGACGAAGCCGGTAACTTTGCCTATCGCGTCGGCCTGCCGGGCAAGAGCGGCGTGGGCGGGGGCATCGTCGCGGTAGTGCCGGGGCAATTCACGGTGTGCGTCTGGTCCCCGGAATTGAACGCTGCCGGCAATTCTCTGGCGGGCATGGCGGCGCTGGAGTTGTTGAGTCAGCGGATTGGCTGGTCGGTGTTCTGATGGCATCTCTTGACTAGCGACCGATGACCGCTACCGTGAAGCAGGCATTCTTTGACTCACCCGAACGGGTGAAGGGCTGGGTGACTTCATGGTGAAATTCGGTTCCGCGCTTCTAGTCTTCAATGAGCCGGACGCTCATTTGCGCAAAGGGTTGTCCGCCGTGGTCCAGATTGGCAACACCCTGTGGGTCGCCAATGATGAATCCTTGACGCTGGAGCGCTTCACCCTGCGTGAGCGCGCCGGTGCGGCCGAGTTTTTGTTTGACGAACACAAACAGTTCTCGCTGGGATCCCTGTTGGCGCTGCCGGTCATTCCGAAGAATGGCCAAGAATTCGTTGAAGCAGACCTGGAAGGCATGAGCTACGACCCCGACACGGGGTATCTCTGGATTGTGGGGTCTCACAGCCTGATACGGAAAAAAACCGATAGCACCAAGACCCTGAAGAAAAACGCCGAGCGTCTGGCAACTGTCAGCCGCGATGGCAATCGTTTTCTCCTGGCCCGGATTCCGGTGGTCGAAGAAAACGGGACGTTCACTTTGGTGAAGAGCACCGCCAGCGATGATCGAGTCGCCGCCCAATTGGCCGGCAATCAACTGGGTAACGAATTGCTCGATGAACTCAAGGACGATGAGCATGTAGGGGCATTCCTGCACATTCCTGGCAAGGACAACGGGTTCGATACCGAAGGCCTCGAGGTCAACGGCAAGCGTGTTTTTATCGGGTTGCGAGGGCCAGTGCTGCGGGGCTGGACCATTGTTCTGGAGATCGAACCCGAGGACCATCCCCAGACCGCCCACACGCTGACGCTGAAAAAAATCGGGCCTGGGGGGCGAAAATATCGAAAGCATTTTCTCCAGTTGGGAGGACTCGGCGTCAGGGACTTATGCATCGAGGGTGACGACATGTTGATCCTGGCCGGGCCGACGATGAACCTCGACGGGCCTGTCAGCGTGTTTCGATGGCTCGACGGCGCCAGGCCAACAAAGGAAAGTTTTGTCTTCAGCGAACAATTGACGCCAGTCCTGGAGGTTCCTTACGGGCAAGGCGAGGATAAAGGCTGCGATCATGCCGAAGGACTGACCTTTATCAGCACCGCGGGCGTAGAAGAGCCCTTGCTGCTGGTGGTCTATGACGCGAACGCCAGGTGGCGCAAACAGGGGAGCAATCGCCTGGAGCAAGATGTATTTCGACTTGCGAAAAAGTAACCGTTACCGCGCCCCAATGAATGACGCTCCACGGATTTTCCTATACATTTTCTGGCCGCTCTCCTGCATGGTGAAACCGTTTCATGTCTCTTGCGCTCGAACGTCTAGTCGCTGGCACGCCAATCCCTTTTGCCGGTAATCGTGTCACTGTCGTCAGCCCCGAACTGGCGGCGCGCTTTCAGCCCGGCGACCATCTGCTGGTGGAGCAGGTCAGTGGCGAATTGCTGCTGATCCCGGTAGCGGACCAGCAAGCGGCGGCGGTCGCCATCGAACGTGCCGAAGTGGCGTTCGCTGCGATGTCTGGCGTCTCGGATCAGGCCATTAGCGAGTTCTTCGATCGCTTTGCCCAACGCCTGGAAACGCCTGAATGCTGGGCCTTGATTGCGGCCGCGAACCTGGCCGACATCGAGCGAGCCAAGGCGCGCGGGCGTTCCACCACGCGGTTGCTCGCCGATGAACGCATGCGCGGCGACATGATTGCAGGTCTCAGGGCCTGGCGCGATGCACCGGCCACCCGCGGCAAGGTTGTGAGTTGCGTCGAGCACGACGGCTGGAAAGTCGAGCAAGTGGTGTCGCCGCTGGGCATCGTCGCATTCGTGTTCGAAGGCCGGCCGAATGTCTTTGCCGACGCCGCCGGTGTCTTGCGCACCGGTAACACCGCGGTGTTGCGCATTGGCAGCGATGCGCTGGGCACCGCTCAGGCCATCGTCACCCATGCATTGAACCCTGCATTGAGCGATGCCGGATTGCCGAGCGGTGCGGTGTCGCTGGTTGAAAGTGTCAATCACGCCGCTGGTTGGGCGATGTTCGCCGACCGACGACTGTCATTGGCTGTGGCCCGTGGTTCGGGACGTGCGGTCAGCCAGTTGGGCAGCATCGCGCAACAGGCCGGCACCGCGGTCAGCTTGCACGGCACCGGCGGCGCATGGCTTATCGCCGACAAGGACGCCGATGCCCAGCGCTTTGCCGCCGTAGTGCGCAACTCGCTGGACCGCAAAGTCTGCAACACCCTGAACGTCTGCCTGATCCACCGTGATCGCGCCGCTGAACTGCTGCCGTTGTTTCTCGACGCACTGCAACAGGCCGGCACCGCTCGGGGCCAGGGCTGCAAGTTGCATATCGTCAAGGGTAGCGAGCAGCATTTGCCAACCGATTGGCAGACCGCGAGCGTCGAGGTGTACCGCGCCGAAGGCTATCAGACCGAAGCGTTGGCCGAACCGCTGCCCGAGGATCAGTTGGGTCGCGAGTGGGAATGGGAAGAAACCCCGGAAGTCAGCCTGAAGATCGTCGACGACCTGGATCAGGCCATCGCTCTGTTCAACCGCTACAGCCCGCAATTCACTGTGTCGCTGATCAGTGAAGATGCCCCGGCGCAGGAGCGTTTCTACAACGCGGTCAACGCGCCTTTTGTTGGCAATGGGATTACCCGCTGGGTCGACGGTCAGTACGCGCTGAACAAGCCAGAGCTGGGGCTTTCGAACTGGGAGAGTGGGCGCTTGTTTGCACGCAGCGCGATTCTCTCGGGGGATGGCGTGTTTACCATCCGTAGCCGCATGACGCAGACGGATTTGTCGGTCAAACGCTGAAACAACACTCCAGAACAGCCGCGCAAACCTGTGGGAGCGGGCTTGCTCGCGAAAGCGGTGTGTCAGGCGACATCAATGTTGACTGTGCCGCCGTCTTCGCGAGCAAGCCCGCTCCCACAGGATATTCGTCGCTCTTATATCTTACCGGCATCAGGGACAGCCCCCGCCCGCAGGCAACGGCCGCACTATACTTAATGTGTGTCCGTGTCTGCGGTGGGGCGGGCGGCGCATCTGATTACGTCAGGGAGAGTTGCGTCATGAAACTTCATTCCTTTCAACATTACTCTCATGATCTGGAAGCGGTCGTTCACGACGCGTGGATTACCACCAGAGTGAAGTCGGCCCTGGCATTGGCCGACTCAACCCTTGGCCTGCATGTCCATGTCAAAACCCATGCGGGCAGGGTGGCATTGAGCGGCCGCGTCAACACTCACAGGCAGTGTGAGCAGGCTGTTGCTCTGGCCCGTTCGGTTCAGGGTGTCGTCGACATCGATGCCAGCGAATTGCTCACTCACGTGTTCACGCCGGGCAGTTTTCCAGAAGCGCCCAATGCTGAAGACACGCCTGAACGTCGGCCACCATCGTCAGCAAAGACGGACGACAAATGACAAGGATGATCTTGTGAGTATCACATTCCCGGTCGGGAACCGAGGACGGGTGTAGTCGCGCGCGTGCTCACTTTGTAACGCTGCGCCAAGCCTGGCGCAGCTCGAGCGGGTGAAGCCTTCAGGCGGCTTCGACCGCTTGACCATACACCGCACAGGTGTCCGGGTGCTCGGCCAGCGACACGAAGTTGCGACGGCTGGCATCCAGAGCATCGACCGAACCGGTCTCGATGTCATAAACCCAACCATGCAGATTCAGCAGACCTTTTTCCTGGGCCAGACGCACGCTCGGGTGAGTCTGGATATTCGCCAGTTGGGCGATGACATTTTCCCGGACCATCGAACTCACCTTGGCTGCGTCGCTGGCGTGAGGGCGGGAATCGTTGATCACCTTGGCCGACTCGGCGTGTTGCAACCAGCCGCTGACGGCGGGCAGGTGATCCATGCATTTGCACTGGGCGATGGCGGTCATGGCACCACAATCCGAATGCCCGCAGATCACGATGTCGGTCACGCCCAATACCGCGACCGCATATTCGACCGTGGCCGACACGCCGCCGGGATGCGGACTGTAAGACGGCACGATATTGCCGGCATTGCGCACCACAAACAGTTCGCCGGGCTCTTGCTGGGTCAGCAGTTCCGGCACCACACGACTGTCGGAACAGGTGATGAACAAAGTGCCGGGATGCTGGGTGGTGGCCAGGTGTTTGAACAGGTCGGTACGTTGCACAAAGGCTTCGTTCTGGAACTTCAATAAGCCTTCGATGAGCGCTTTCATAGCGGACTTCCTTGCAATGAATGAGGGGGCAGTTAAGTGCAGAACCTGTGGGAGCGGGCTTGCTCGCGAAGACGGAGGCACAGTCAACATTGATGTCGCCTGACACACCGCTTTCGCGAGCAAGCCCGCTCCCACAGGTGGGCAGTGTTCAAATTCTTAACTGACTGGCATTAGTCGATTTCAGAACGGACGCAGCGGCAGGAACTTCCCGTCCAGGGTAATCACTGCGCGGGAACCACCTTCCGGGTCTTCAACTTTCTTCATGTCCAGCTTGAAGTTGATCGCGCTGATGATGCCGTCGCCGAATTGCTCGTGAACCAGGGCTTTGAGCGTGGTGCCGTAGATCTGGATCATTTCGTAGAAGCGGTAGATGGTCGGATCGGTCGGGACACCCGCGAGGCTGCCGCGCAACGGAATGATCTGCAGGCGGGCCACGGCGTCGACGTCCAGTTCGAGTTTCTCGCCAATCACCTTGGCGGCGTCTTCCGGCAGCGGATGCTGGCCGAGCAGGGCGGCGGTGACGTAGGCCAAACCCAGGCCGGTGCCGTCAGTCAAATCCTGCCAGGACAGATTCTTGCGTGCCTTGGCATCGAGGATCGAAGTGGTCAGGGCCAGACTCGGGTCCTGGTAAGCGTGGGACTGTTGCATGGTGTGACTCCTATCGGTTGTGGCTGGAAAGTGGAGCCATCTTCGGTCGATTGATTCATAGCGTCCAAGACCGATATACAATGCTTCGCATAAGCCCTGCCTATAGATGGTGTGCCCCATGCTGCTCCGACATTTGCGCTATTTGCTGGCGGTCGCCGACCACGGCGGCTTCACCCGCGCCGCCGAGGCGTTGCACGTCTCCCAACCGACGCTGTCCCAGCAGATCCGGCAACTGGAGGAAACGTTGGGCGTGAGCTTGTTCGACCGCACCTCGCGCACGGTCAAGCCGACCGATGCAGGGCTGGCCTATATCGAAAGTGCCCGTCGGGTACTGGTGGAACTTGAAGCAGGGAAACGCGCACTGCATGACGTGAAGGACTTGTCTCGGGGCTCCTTGCGACTGGCCATGACGCCAACGTTCATGGCGTATCTGGTGGGGCCGTTGGTGCGCGACTACGTGGCGAAGTTTCCGAACATCCATCTGCAGATTTTCGAGTTATCGATGGATGACATCGAGGCCGGGTTGCTCGATGACTCGCTGGACATCGCCATCGCCTTTACCCCGGTGAGAAGCCCCGATATCGAGTGCGTGCCCGCGTTTGTCGAAACGTTGGGCGTGATGGTCGGGCGCAGTCATCCGTTGTATGAGCGCCAGAACCCGCTATCGCCAAAGGAGGTGGCGCAGCTGGAGTTCGCGTTGCTGACGCCGGACTTCATCACCCGATCCTCTATCGACGGGTATTTTCGGCAACAGAACATTACGCCCAAAGTGGCAATCGAGGTGAACTCGGTGAGTACGCTGCTGGAAGTCATTCGTCACGCGCCGATGGCCACCATCCTCCCGGAACCCATCGCCACTGCGGAACGGGCATTGCGCAAAATTCCGCTGCTGGGGGAGGCGCCCAACCGAGGGGCCGCGCTGCTTCGGCGCAAAAATAACTATCACAGTGCGGCGTCGGAGGCCTTTATGGACCTGGTGTTGGGCACGGCTGCGGTCGCGTCGGCGAAGTCAGTCATCCACTGATTGGCACAGCCCATTGGGAGCCTTGCCGGTGGAGGACACGGTCACCGAATCGTCATCGGCGAGGATGATCGAGATCGTGATGCCCGAACCCCTGGCTTCGAAGCGGCGATCGTCGATGGCTTTGGTTACCGCCTCTTTACTGTTGATCAATACCGGGCCGTCCTGATCCGCATGGACAACGACTTTACCGGGGCAGTCCACATCGAATGAGGGAATGCCAGGGAGGGTGTTCGCATGGGCAACATTCGCCATCGCGAACACTATGAATATCAGGATTTTGTTCATCGCAAGCCTCCAGAGATCCAGCAGGGCATACGGTTAACCATAGCTTTGTTTGGTGCGCACGAGACAAACGAAAAGGCCCCGCTCGATATTCCGAGCGGGGCCTTCTTTCATTACAGAGAGGGGATATCAATACAACCGATCAATCACCCGAACTTCGTTCTGGTTCTGCATCGATGCCCACGCCTGTTTCAGCGTTTGCAGCACATTACCGATGAAGTCCTTGTCGGCCGCGGCTTTTTTGCCGACATAACCCTGGCCGCGACGGTACATCTTCAGTCGGGCGAGCAGGTTCTGGTTGCTCTGGTCGAACGCTTCTTCGTGGGCATGGGGCGACAGGCAGTCGATATGTACCTGGCCCGATTTGCTGATCCACAGAATATGGCTGTCCTGGCTGTCTTTTTGCGCAGCGAACAAACGAGCCAGTTCATCGATAGTAGGTTGATTGTTCAGATTCATTGTAAGCCCCTTGACCATTTGGTGATCTTTCAAAGTTGATTCGCTAATACAAGTAGCCCATCGGTTAGTTGATCCCTGGCACCGAAACCAGGACGTCAGCGGTCGGCCGTCAATACGACGGGGTCCCGCGTCTGTTGCATGTAGTCGTGTTGAATAACTGCTACGCAATAGCGTCACAACGAAGAGAAGCAGCGAAAACCTGGAGGCCACTGCCGACATTTTCAGGGTCGGCCACAAGCTTCATGAGGATTGATCGCCAGCGCTTCTCGTCCTTGTACTGGACGTTCAGGCCAGGTCAGCTTCTTCAATCTGCCTTGTGGGCAGCGTGTATCCGGGAAAAACAGCTCGGCGGTCAGACGAGCTTGCTCAAACGTGTTACCTGCACTCCCGATCGGGGAGATGTCTGCATCATGCAAGGGCAAATCGGAGGCGTCAACGGTTTTGTAGTGATTATTTTTGCTCACTACATATTGTCGGACAAAGTGGTTTTGGAATTAGAACGTCAGGTGTGGCTAGCGATTGGAGGCTGTGATGTCACAGAATCGCCAAGATCGCAGCCTTCGGCAACTCCTACAGGGCCGGGGTAGGAACTGCCGAAGGCTGCGATCTTTTAAAGCGGTAAATGGTGCACGGATAACCGTCGATCGGCAGATGATGCAGGGTGAACTCACCGTCCGTGAGATCAGGTATCACCTTGGCCCAGAACAGCCTTGCAGGCTGGTTGGCCTCGATGTGGAAAATCTGCCATTGACCGGGGAACCGGTTCAAGAGGGCAGAGACGACAAATCTCGCGACGCCTTGGCCACGAAAGCGTCGACTGACAAAAAAGTAGCCGATGTTGTGCTTCGCGCCGACGATATGGGTTTCGTTATCCACGGTCACAAAACCAGCAAGTTCGTCGTCAACCTTGATCAGAAACGGTCTGGTTGCGGGATTGCGCCAATAATCAAGCCTGGGCTGGATGTTGAAGAAGCCATGTTCCCCGAGTTTCAGCGGCAGCCATTCGCTGAAGTCATACACGTAGAACTGCATCAGGTTTTCGATGGTTTCCAGTTCGTCGCGCTGAGCGGCGTGCAATTCTATTGAGGGCTGGCTTCTGATTGTCGTCATGGTCGTACCTTTCAGAAAGCAGGGCTGATGCCTGACGCTGAACCTGTGGGAGCGGGCTTGCTCGCGAAGAGGGTGTGTCAGTTAACATTGATGTCGCCTGACACACCGCTTTCGCGAGCAAGCCCGCTCCCACATGGATTGCATGTTGCCGGACATGAAGAACACTAGACCATTTCGATTCGTTGCAAGTGCTCTCAACCCTTGCTCGCCGGTTTCGCCGCGCGTTTGGTGCTGGTCGAGGGCTTGCGTTTGGTCGGTTTGCGTTTGTTTTTCCACGGTGTGGCGCCACGCCCGGCCGGGCTTGCCGGCCCGCTGATGGTCAGGTTCAGGCCGGCGCAACGGGCCACCTGCTTGCTCATCCATGCAGCTTGTTTGGTGACGAATTCTTCCAGGCTCATTTCACCGCTCTGCACCATGTCCAGGGCCTGTTCCCAGATTGCCGTGGTGCCGGGATCGGCAATCGCGCGCGGCACGGCATCGATCAGGCTGAACGCTGCCGGCGTCGCGGCCAGGGCTTTGCCGTTCTTGATCAGGTAGCCGCGGTCCAGCAGGCCCTGGATGATCGAGGCGCGGGTGGCTTCGGTACCGATGCCGGTGGTGTCCTTGAGCTTTTGCTTGAGCAGCGGATCTTCCACCAGTTTGGCGACGTTCTTCATCGCCTTGATCAGATCGCCTTCGGTGAATGGCTTGGGCGGCTGGGTCCAAAGGTCCTTGAGCTTCACATCGGCCACCGCGCAGTCACGCCCTTCGGCCAGTGCTGGCAATGTTTGCGGCGCCGGTGCTTCGCGGCCCTTGGCTGGCGCGAGGGCCTCGGGCAGGGCGCGTTTCCAGCCGGGCTCGACAATCTGCTTGCCCACGGCGCGTAAGGCTTCACCGGCACAGTCGAAGTCGGCCTGAGTCCGATCGTACTCATGGTTGGGCAGGAACTGCGCCAGGTAACGCGCACGAATCAGGGTGTAAACCGCCCGTTGCTTGCCTACCAGCCGGTCGAGGTTTTTCGCCGCCGCTGTGGGGATGATGCCGTGGTGAGCGCTGACCTTGGCATCGTTCCAGGCCCGTGAGCGGCGCTGAGGCTCTAGATGATCGTGCAAGGCGTTCAGGGCCGGGTCGGCTTGCCGAAGCGCCGCCAGAATACCCGGGGCTTCGCTGTGCTGACTCAGGGGCAGGTAGCCGCAGTCGCTACGCGGGTAGGTGATGACTTTGTGGGTTTCGTACAGCGCCTGGGCGATATCGAGGGTTTCTTGAGCACCGAGCCCGAGCTTCTTCGAACAAACTTCCTGCAACGTGCCTAGATCGAACGGCAAAGGCGCGACTTCGCGCATCCGCTCGGTGCGCAGTTTGATCACCCGCGCGCTCGCCGCACCGCCAATGGCCGCAGCCGCTTTCTGAGCCAGCGCCTGATTCAGGCAGCGGTCCTGATCGTCGCAAACGTCGGAGGACGCGCGCCATTGGGCGGTGAACGCGGTGCCGTCGTGCAGCAGTTGCACTTCGATCGCCCAGTAGGCCACCGGGACGAAATCGGCAATGCTGCGGTCGCGATCCACCACCAGGCGCAAGGTTGGTGTCTGCACCCGACCGACCGGCAATACACCCTGATAGCCGGACTGACGCCCCAGCAGGGTGAACAGCCGACTCATGTTCATCCCGATCAGCCAGTCGGCCCGGGAGCGCCCCAATGCCGAATGATAAAGGCTGAACGTCTCGGCCCCAGGCTTGAGCGCCGCCAGTGCCTTGCGGATCGATGCATCGTCCAGCGCCGACAGCCACAGCCGCCGGATCGGCCCGCGATAACGGCAATGCTCCACCAGTTCCCGGGCGATCATCTCGCCCTCACGGTCGGCGTCGGTCGCAATCACCAGTTCACTGGCCTCGCCGAGCAAGCGTTTGACCGCCTTGTACTGGCTGGCCGTGCGCGGTTTGACGGTCATCTTCCATTTTTCGGGAATGATCGGTAGATCCGCCAGCACCCAACGCTTGTAACGCGCGTCATAGGCATCCGGCGGTGCGGTTTCCAGCAGATGGCCGATGCACCAGGTCACCGTGACGCCCGTTCCCAGCCAGCAGCCGTCGCCCCGGCGCTTGGCGCCGAGCACGGCCGCGATGTCTTTGGCCTGGGAAGGTTTTTCACAGAGGTACAGCTGCATAACCACCATCGTCGATCAGTGTCCGAGAGGTGCACAGAATGGCGGCTGATGAGCGATGGAGCAATCTTTATCTGTATGGATGTACAGCTTGAGCTGTTGCGCTTGATGACAGCGGTCAGTCCACCACAAACAACCTGGCGCCAGTGGCGGTGGATGAACGATGCGCTTCGGCATTGTCCGCCACTTGATAGCTCATGCCCGGCGTGAGAACGAAGACTCGACCGTCTTCCAGTTCGGTGTGCAGTTCTCCCTCCAGGCAAAACAGCACATGCCCCTTTGAGCACCAGTGATCGGCCAGATACCCCGGCGTGTATTCGACGATGCGCGCACGAATCGCGCCGAACTGCCGGGTGCGCCACAGGGCGCTGCCAGTCTCGCCCGGGTGCTCGGTGGGCTCGATTTGCGACCAGTCGGTGGTGCCGAAGGGGATGTTGGCAATGTCCATGCTGCTCTCCTGATGGGGCATGCTGTTTTGGGGGCCTCACTGTAGCCCAGGCAAGCTCCGTTCGGCTGTGAAGCAGTCGCGATGCCGAAACATGAGGTATACCTGTCGGAGCGCGGATACAGCGCAACAGCGACAGAGGATCCTACTCTATGAAAGCCCCCGGCCCCGGTAATCCCATTGCCATCAGCCCTCAACCCGGCTGCGTGGTGGTGAAGTTCCATGGCATTCAAGTGGCGTCATCCACTCGGGCGCTGGTCATGCATGAGGCCAATTATCCTCCGGTGTACTACATCCCCCGGGAGGACATCGCCGAACAATATTTCGCCCGCACCGACCACACCAGCTATTGCCCGTACAAGGGCGATGCCAGCTATTTCAGCCTGCAAATCCCCGGGCATGAAGGTGCCAATGCGGTATGGAGTTATGAGCACCCGAAGGTGTCGGTTGCGCAGATTGGCGGGTATGTGGCGTTTTATCCTGAAGAAGTGACGTTTGAGGTGCTTGATACCTGAGGTGCAGAAAGCATTGTGGTAAGGGGACTGTTGCCCGCACGCAATCCATGTGGGGGCGGGCTTGCTCGCGAAGGCGGTGTGCCAGGCAACATTAATGTCGACTGACACTCCCTTTTCCCGAGCAACCCGCTCCCACAGGTAAGCCTGGGCTAGAGGTTCGTGCCGTCAGTTCTTGTCCAGATCCACATTCTTGGTCTCACGCAAACAGATCATTCCCACTACCAGGCTCACCCCGGTAATCACCACCGGGTACCACAGCCCATAGAAAATATCCCCGGTGTACACCACCAGGGCAAACGACACCGTCGGCAGGAAACCACCGAACCAGCCGTTGCCGATGTGGTAGGGCAGGGACATGGAGGTGTAGCGGATACGGGTCGGGAACAGTTCGACCATCAGCGCCGCCAGCGGGCCGTAGCACATGGCGGAGATGATGATCAGCGCGACGATCAGCGCCACGATCATCGGTTTGTTGATCAGCTGGGTGTCGGCTTGCGACGGATAGCCGGCCAGGGTCACCGCGCCGCGCAGGGCCGCTTCGTCGTAACCATCGATTTTCACCTCGCCGATGCTGATCTGCACGGCGCTGCCGGCCGGAGCCGCTTCGCTGTTGTAGGGCAGGCCTTGTTTGACCAGGAAGGTTTTGACCTTGTCGCACGGGCTATCAAATTTAGCCTTGCCGACCGGGTCGAACTGGAAGGTGCAGGTGGCCGGGTCGGCCAGCACGGTGATCGGTGCCTGGCGGCTGGCCTGGTCGATGGCCGGGTTGGCGTAGTGGGCCAGGGTTTTGAAGATCGGGAAGTACAGCGCAGTGGCCAGCAACAGGCCGATCATCAGCACCGGTTTGCGCCCGACCTTGTCCGAGAGCCAGCCAAAAAAGATGAAGAACGGTGCGCCGATGATCACGCTGACGATCAGCAGACTGTTGGCCAGGGCCGGGTCCATTTTCAGGAACTGGGTGAGGAAGAACAGCACATAGAACTGCGCCGCGTAGAAGGTTACCGCTTGCCCGGCGTTGATGCTGAACAGCGCAATCAGCACCACTTTCAGGTTGTCCCATTTGCCGAAGGAATCGCGCAGCGGCGACTTGCAGAGCTTGCCTTCTTCTTTCATTTTCACGAACGCAGGCGACTCATGCAGGCTCAGGCGAATCCAGGTCGAGATGCCCAGCAGCACGATCGAAAACAGAAACGGAATGCGCCAGCCCCAGACTTCGAACTGGTCACCGGTGAAGTAGCGGCAGCCGAGCACTACTAACAGCGACAGCAGCAAGCCGAGGGTGGCAGTGGAC
Organism: Pseudomonas farris; assembly: GCF_019145235.1. Lineage (GTDB taxonomy): Bacteria > Pseudomonadota > Gammaproteobacteria > Pseudomonadales > Pseudomonadaceae > Aquipseudomonas > Aquipseudomonas farris. The sequence goes on from NZ_JAHSTV010000002.1 coordinate 188,583, forward strand.
TGAATCCAGCTGGTGTGGAAACCGCGTTTGCCCATCGGCGCGTGTTCGGCGACGTAAGTGGCCGCGCCGCCGTATTCACCGCCCAGCGCCAGACCCTGAAGCATGCGCAGCACCACGAGGATGATCGGCGCGGCGATGCCGATGCTCGCGTAAGTCGGCAGCAAGCCGACGCAGAAGGTCGCCAGGCCCATGAGGACGATAGTCGCGAGGAACGTGTATTTGCGCCCGATCATGTCCCCCAAGCGTCCGAACACCAGCGCACCGAACGGCCGCACGATGAAGCCGGCGGCAAACGCCATCAGCGCAAAGATGAACGCCGTGGTGTCGTTGACCCCGGCGAAGAACTGTTTGCTGATGACCGCCGCGAGGGCGCCGTAGAGGAAAAAGTCGTACCACTCGAACACCGTCCCGAGGGACGAGGCGAAAATGACTTTTTGGGTTTCCTGACTGGTGCCGGCGCTGCGGACGGCTTCCAGGGGCTGAACATGTTCTGACATATCGGTATCCCTCACAGTGATTGTTTTTGTTGTTCCACTGGTGTTGCGTAGTCCTTGCAGCGGCGATCCCTTGTGGGAGCGGGCTTGCTCGCGAAAGCGGTGGGTCAGTCGACCTCTATGTTGAATGTAATGCCGCCTTCGCGAGCAAGCCCGCTCCCACAGGGGAGAGGTCTATAGGCGAAGGGCTGAGGATCAATTGCGCAGCTTTCTCAGCGATCATCAGCGTCGGCGAACAGGTGTTGCCCGAGGTGATGCGCGGCATGATCGAGGCGTCGGCGATGCGCAGGCCGGGGATGCCGTGGACGCGCAACTCGGCGTCGACCACCGCGTCCGCATCGTTGCCCATCCGGCAGGTGCCCACCGGGTGGAAAATCGTCGTGCCAATCCGGGCGGCCGCTTCGTACAACTGCTCTTCGCTCTGCAAGCTGTCGCCGGGCAGGTACTCGACCGGTTTGAACGCTTGCAACGCGGGTGCGGAGACGATGCGGCGGGTCAGGCGGATGGCGTCGGCTGCCACTCGCAAGTCTTCGGGATGGCTCAGGTAGTTGGGCTGAATCAGCGGCGCTTCCCGCGGGTCGGCGGAACGAATGTCTATTCGGCCACGGCTTTGCGGACGCAGATCGCAGACCGATGCAGTGAAGGCGGGGAAGGCGTGCAGCGGCTCGCCGAAACGCTCCAGCGACAACGGTTGCACGTGGTATTCGAGGTTCGCCGAGGTCTGCTCCGGCCCCGAACGGGCGAAGGCGCCAAGTTGGCTCGGGGCCATGGACAGCGGGCCGCTGCGGTCATACAGATAACGCAGGCCCATGCCCATCTTGCCCCACAGCGTGCCGGCAATCTGGTTCAGGGTGCGAGCGTTTTCCAGTTTGTAGATCAGCCGCAGTTGCAGATGGTCCTGCAGGTTGCCACCCACGCCAGGCAGTTCATGGGCGACGCCGATGCCCAGTTTTTGCAGCAGCAGGCGAGGGCCGATACCGGAACGCTGGAGGATGCCCGGTGAACCGACGGAACCGGCACACAGCACAATTTCCTTGCGTGCCTTGAAGGTTTTCGCCTGGCCTTGCCAACGTGCGCTGACTGCTGAGGCACGGCCGTTTTCCAGCTGCACGCGGTCCACTTCGACGTCGGTCAGCACTGTCAGATTGGCGCGCTGGCGGATCGGTTTGAGAAACGCCTTGGCCGCGTTCCAGCGGATCCCGGCTTTCTGATTGACCTGGAAATAGCCGCAGCCTTCGTTGTCGCCCTGATTGAAGTCATCGATGCTGGCGATGCCGCTTTGCTCGGCCGCCGTGCGGAAGGCATCGAGGATCGGCCACGACAGCCGCTGCCGTTCGATCCGCCATTCGCCGGCAGCGCCATGAAATTCCGAGTCGCCGGCAAAATGGTTTTCGCTTTGTTTGAACAGTGGCAGTACGTCTTGCCAGCTCCAGCCGACATTGCCCTCGGCCGCCCAGCCGTCGTAATCGCCGGCCTGGCCGCGCATGTAGATCATGCCGTTGATCGAGGAACAGCCGCCGAGCACCTTGCCGCGTGGGTAGCTCAGGGCGCGGCCTTGCAGGCCCGGTTGCGCTTCGGTCTTGAAGCACCAGTCGGTGCGCGGGTTGCCGATGCAGAACAGGTAACCGACGGGGATGTGAATCCACGGGTAATTATCGCGGCCGCCGGCTTCGAGCAGCAGCACGCGGTGTTGCGGGTTGGCCGACAGTCGATTGGCCAGCAAACAACCGGCCGGCCCGGCGCCGACCACGATGTAGTCGTATTCATCAAGGGAAGTCTGCATCCCTGACCTCGTATTGTTGTTCTTGTTGTCGGTCATCCTAGTTGTTAGCTTTCGTTAAAAGAATGTTAGTTTTTGCGCAGCTGCTGTGCGTTTTTAAACAGCGCCATTTAACGGCATAACGTCAAGGATGGTTCATGTTCGACTGGAATGACCTGCGGTTTTTTCTCGAATTGCAGCGCAGCGGCCGTTTGCTCACCGCCGCTCGCCGTTTGAACACCACCCACGCCACCGTGGCCCGGCACATCGAAGCCATCGAAAAAAGCCTCGGCACCGCGCTGTTCGTCCAGCATGCCCAAGGCTACGAATTGACCCCGGCCGGCGAAGCACTGCTCAAACACGCTGAAGCCATGGAAAACGTCGCGCTACTGGCTCAGGAAGAAATCACCCAGTCATCCGCGCCGCTGGGCAAGATCCGCGTCGGGGTGACGGAAGGGCTGGGCATCATGTTCCTCGCCAGCCGCATGAACGGGCTGTTCGAACGCTATCCTGGGCTGGAGGTGGAGCTGGTGGCGGTGCCGCGCTTCGTCAGCATTCTCAACCGTGAAGCCGAGATCAGCATTCACCTGGAACGCCCGGCCGCCGACATGCTGGTCACTCGAAAGCTCACCGATTACCGACTGGCGCTCTACGCCAGCCAGGCCTATCTGGACCGCTCGCCGCCGTTGCGCAGCCGCGAAGACCTCGGTCGCCATGCGTGGATCGGCTACGTCGACGACTTGCTGTTCAGCCAGGAACTGATGTTCCTCAACAGCTTCTGCCGCAACCCTCAGGTGGTCTTCCACAGCACCAGCGTCATCGCCCAGCAACAGGCCGCGCGCTCGGGGTTGGGGATCGCCGTGTTGCCGTGCTACATGGCCAGCGCCGATCCCCAACTGGTGCCGTTGCTGCCGGATGAAAGCATCCAGCGCAGTTATTGGATCAGTACGCGGCGCGAGTTGCACAAGTCCGTGAGGCTGCGGGTGCTGTGGGATTACGTGGTGGAGTTGTGTGAGCGTGAGCAGGAGCTGCTGCGAGGCCCCATTCCCCTGTAGGAGCGAGCGGTGCGGCGATCCGACTTGCCCGCGAAGGCGTCAAGTCTGGCACACCGCATTATCGTTCTTCGCGGGCAAACCTCGCTCCTACAGAGGCATCCGCCGCGAGTGAGGCTGCGTTTCGCCCGCAGCCCATTTAAACAAGAAAAATAGCGATCGTTTAAATGAAGCTTGCCGTTACCACCCAAAGGCTACAACGCCTTGCGCCACCGCCTACAGGTAAGACAGAATCCGCCGGCTTGTGCGTCTAGGGGGCCGTCGGTAACTTGATTCTCGTCACTGCTCATCAGTGATCGGGTCTGCAAGCCCGCCGGAATACCAGTCGCATAGCCCTGCCAAAGGACGCTCGTTTATGTCCGCGAAATGGCGGCTTTGTGCGGGAGATCTTCGGATCTGCCGGGTTCCTGGTTTCCCGGTCTTGCAGACCCGCACATAGCTGCCACCCATCATCTGCAAGTGATGTCGGTAGCTCCTAATGAACAATCAGGAGTTTCACCATGATCAAACCTACGCCCAATCCGCCGGACACCGATCCAATATCCCCGTACGAACCTGATTCAAAAAAACTCAATGGGGCCGCCAAACGCGCCCTCGACTTCCACTTTCCATCGAATGCCGATATCAAAGCCACCGCGCGTAACCCCAGCAAGCTGTTTGCCGTGGCCCCAGAGGCCACAGCCGAAACCCTGGCGATTTTTTTGGTCGAGACGCTGGCCTCGGTCGATGTGATGGTCCATCAGTTGGTAGATCATCTAGAGGGTGAGTCGCGCTACGCCTTGATGGGCATTTCAAACAGCATCATGGTGGCGGAGATCACCGCGAACCGAGTGCTGGATCACATTGATACGCCTTGGTAGGTGTGGGTTGCTGTGGTGAGGGAGTTACTGACGCAGGGTTGTGCAGTGGCTCCTTTTTTGGGGCCGCTTCGCGGCTCAGCGGGAGCAAGCTCCCTCGCCACAGAGTGTTCAGCGGCCTTTTGGCCTTGACTGGCGCCTTAATGCCAGTCAGTCACGTGCAATCCCTGTGGGAGCGGGCTTGCTCGCGAAGGCGGTGTATCAGATAACATTAATGTCGACTGACACTCCCTCTTCGCGAGCAAGCCCGCTCCCACAGGGACCGTGTATCAATCAAGAATTTCGAATGAGGTGCTGGCGAGGCGTTCACCGTTCACGAAAATGTGCACGGCGTGCTGACCGGCGTAGTGTTTGCGAGTGGTGAGTTCCTTGATGTGCTGGCTACGTGCGATGGATTCGGTAGCCTTGCCGGGCAGCGTCATCGCCTTGAGCTTGAATACCTTTGCCGACGTGCTGCCGTTGGCTTTGACATAATCAATCGCGTAGTCGATCACCAGTCGCTGACACTCCGGGACGGTGGATTTCATCGAGAAGGACAAAGTGATTTTCTCCCCCAGGCGTATCACCGCCGGTTCAACCTTAACGTCAATGATTTCAACCTCGGGCTTGCCGCCCGCGCCAATGATTGCCAGCGCCCGCTGGTTACCCTGTTTGATTAGGCTGCGCAGGGCGTGTCTGGCGATCCACGCCGTATGCTTGTTGTCCAGCGACCAACCCTCGATCAGCGCCAGCACCCACTCGGGATGATCCTTGGTGATGTCGTTGAGGTGGTTGGCCACGGATTTGCGCACGTAGAGACTGTTGTCGGCCTTGAGGTTGTCGAGGATCGCAGCCGCCAGTGTCGGGTCGGCCTGGACCTGTTCCAGGCGGAATGACCATGGCAGGCGCGGTCGGCTACCTTCGCTCGCCAGGCGCCGGACGTGTTCGTTTTCATCCAGCGACCAGACGTGCATCAGCGCCAACGAGCGTTCGATATCGTTGCGCAGAAAGTGCCGAATCGCGAATTCCGATGAGCCGAAGGCTGTGAAATATTTGAGCGCATTCATCGACAGGTCGAACGTGTGAGCGCCGTAGGTCGCGACGTAGTGCGGCAAAAACATACTGACGAAGGCGCTGTTCAGGCGCGGGGCGAGGGCACGCAGGATGTCCAGGGATTCTTCATAACCGAGTGGCAACACCGCGTGCAGGCATTCACTGACGCGGGCCATGCGTTGCATGACTGACAATTCCGCCAAGCCGGTTTTGGCCAGTTTCAGGAAAGCCTTGGCATCGAATTCGGGGTAGACCGCCGTCATTTCGGCGGCGATATGCGCGAGGCGTTCGGCGTTGAAGATTTCTTTCAGGGCGGGGGAGGTTTGGTCTGCCATTGTGAGCTCCTTGGAAATACCGTTTACCTGAAATACCGCGTTATCGTTCTTCGCGAGCAAGCCCGCTCCCACATTGGATCTATGTCAGCCGCAAATCTTGTGGCTGACGCGGTCAATGTGGGAGCGGGCTTGCTCGCGAAGAGGCCCTCACAACCGCCTCAAACCTTACCCGCTTCCTCTTCCAACTGATCCGACTCAAACAGTTTTGCCAATTCCGCCCGCGCTTCCTGCGCCGTTTGCATCACCTTGGCGGCATCGTCATACACCGCATGCTGGGCCTCCAGCACCTGCTCATCATGATGGGTAAAACGCTTGATCCGCGCATCTGCCTGGGCCTGGGTCAACCCTAGTCCAACCAAGGTTCGCCGAGTCATTTCCAGGCTGGAGTAATAGGTTTCCCGCACCGCCTGAGCCCCGACATCCACCAACCGGTGCACATGCTGACGGTTACGGGCGCGGGCGATGATTTTGATGTGCGGATAGAGCTTGTGCACCACCTCGGCCGTCTTGATGTTGGTCTCCGGATCGTCGGTGGCAATCACGAAAAACTCCGCTTGCTCGACCTTGGCCGCGCTGAGGATTTCCGGGCGCATCGGATCGCCGTAGAACACCGGCACGCCGCCGAAGCTGCGGGACAGTTCGATGGTTTCCACCGACGTGTCGAGGGCGACGAACTTGATGTTCTGCGCCCGCAGAATCCGCGCCACGATCTGCCCCATACGGCCCATGCCGGCGATCACCACGCGCGGTGTGTCGGTGTCGATTTCGCGGAATTTTTCCGGCACCTCCACCGGTTGAACCTTGGGTTTGACCAGTCGTGCGCAGGCCAGCAACAACAGCGGTGTCAGCGCCATCGACAGGGTGATGGTCAGCACCAGCAAGTCGTACAGACGCGGCTCGAACAAGCCCTGATCCCGGCCGATCTTGAACACCACAAAGGCAAACTCACCACCGGCCGCCAGCACGATGCCCAAGCGAATCGCATTGACCTTGCCCAGCCCCCCGGCCAGTCGACCGACCACAAACAGCAATGGCAGCTTGATCGCGATCAGCAGCACGGTCAGCCCCAGCACCACAATTGGCGCACTGAGCAGCAAACTCAAATTGGCGCCCATGCCGACACTGATGAAAAAAAGTCCCAGCAGCAGCCCCTTGAAGGGTTCGATCTGCGCTTCCAGTTCGTGACGGTATTCGGAATCCGCCAGCAGCAAACCGGCGAGGAACGCGCCGAGTGCCATGGACACGCCGACCAGATCCATCAACCACGCCGTACCGATCACCACCAGCAACGCGGTGGCGGTGGACACCTCCGGCAGACCAGTCTTGGCCACCACGCGAAACACCGGTCGCAACAGATAACGCCCGCCGATCACCACCACCGCGATACTGCCCAGCACCCGCAAGCCGTGGTTCAAATCTTCGGCGGCACTGGTGGTGTGATCGCCGCCGGCCAGCAGCGGCACCATCGCGATCAGCGGGATCGCGGCGATGTCCTGAAACAGCAAAATCGCGAACGCCAACCGCCCGTGGGGGCTGGTCAGTTCCTTGCGTTCGGCCAGGCTTTGCAAACCAAACGCGGTGGAGGACAAGGCCAGCCCCAGGCCCAATACGATGGCACTGTTCAGGGATTGGCCGAACACGAACAACGCCAGCACACCAATCACCGAACCGGTCAGCAACACCTGCGCCAGACCCACGCCGAACACCGATTTGCGCATCACCCACAAGCGTCGCGGCGACAGCTCAAGGCCGATGATGAACAGCAACAACACCACCCCGAGTTCAGAGATGTGGCTGACGCTTTGCGGATTACCGATCAAGCCCAACACCGACGGCCCGATGATCACCCCGGCAAACAGATAACCCAATACCGCCCCCAGTTGCAGGCGCTTGGCCAAGGGGACGGTGAGCACCGCCGCGAATAAAAAGACGACAGCGGCTTGCAACAGGTTGCCTTCGTGGGGCATGGCGAAACTCCTGGGTGGGGCAGGCGAGAGCGGCGCTCGCCCGATTTTCAGCGGGGCGTCAGGATAAAGGGTGGCGTCCGTTCAGTCAGCAAGGAGGTTGCTGAGAATTGACGGTTTAGTGGGGCCATTGTTCGAGCAGGATGGAAACGAACTTCTCCGCCGCCGGCGATAGCGATGCGCCCCGACGGTACACCAGGCCAAGTGTCCGGTTCACGATAGGATCGGTGAGAGGAATGCTCACCAGCGTCGGGTGATCCGCCGTCGGCATCGCAAGGCTCGGCATCGCGGAAACTCCCAGACCGGCTTCGACCATGCCCAGCGAGGTGGACAAATGCTGTACCTCATAAAACCACTGCGGACGCCAGCTCAGGCCCGACAGGGCGTGGTCCAGCAACATGCGGTTGCCGCTCAGGCGTCCGACGCCGATCAACCGGTAATCGCTCAGTTCTGACCAGGTCACGGACGTCCGCTGGGCCAGTTCATGGTCACGACGGCAGGCCAGGACGAAGGGTTCGTTGACCAGTGAAACGAATTCGATGTCCGGGTGCTGGCCGCTCATCATGTTGATGCCGAAGTCGGCTTCACCCCGCAACACTGCTTCGAGCCCTTCATTGGCGCTGAGGTCGAGCAAGCGGATGCGGATTTTCGGATAGCGCTCGTTATAAAGACGAATCACCGACGGCAGGAAGTAAAACGCAGCGGTTGGAATGCAGGCCAGGGTCACCTGACCGATTTGCCGCTCAGCCAACTCACGGATATTCAGGATCGAGTCGTCGAAATCATCCAATAATCGGCGAGCCTTGGGCAAGAAGTCACGGCCGACACTGGTCAGGCTGACCTTGCGCGTGGTTCGGTCTAGCAACGTAGTCCCCAAACCCTCCTCAAGTTTTTTTATCCGTCGGCTCAAGGCTGGTTGCGACAGATGCAGGGCATCGGCAGCTTCGTGAAAACTCCCCAGTTCGGCGATTTTCACGAAAGATCGGATGTCCTGAAGTTCATATTCCATGTTCTATCTCGTCGGAGGAGGGCGCTGAATCACGGTAAAACTTTCTTTTGTGAAACGCAATAATTGCGCCGATCTTTGCATTGGAAACACAATTACTTCCCTGTCACTCTTGTTTGCAAGACATCAATTACCTCGATTGATCAACAAGAGTCAGTAGCCATGCAACGAATTCCTTGTGTGCTGATGCGCGGCGGTACCTCAAAGGGTCCGGTTTTTCTCGCTTGGGATCTGCCGGTTTCGATTCAAGAACGCGATGAGTTGTTGCTCTCGGTGATGGGCTCCGGTCACGAACTGGAGATCGACGGCATCGGCGGCGGTAGCCCGCAGACCAGCAAGGTCGCTATCGTCAGTCCTTCGTTACACCCCGATGCCGATGTTGATTACTTGTTCGTTCAGGTCATGGTGTCCCAGCGTCGGGTGGATACCGCCCCGAACTGCGGCAACATGCTCTGCGCGGTCGGGCCGTTTGCCATCGAGCAGGGCCTGGTCAAGGCGGTCGGTGAGCTAACCCGCGTGCGGATTCGCAATCTCAACACCGGCACCTTCGTTACCTCTGACGTGCAGACACCAAACGGCAAAGTCAGCTATGAAGGTGACACCGCCATCGATGGCGTGCCAGGCAGCGCGGCACCGGTTCAACTGACATTCCTCGACGCCGCAGGCAGCAAGACCGGCAAGCTGCTTCCAACCGGCAGCATCCAGGACTGGTTCGACGACATTCCAGTGACTTGCATCGACATGGCCATGCCGATGATGATTCTTGAGGCGCGTCACTTGGGCAAACGCGGCGACGAAACGCCGACCGAACTGGACGCCGACAAAGACTTTCTGCAGCGCCTCGAAGCCCTGCGACTGCAGGCCGGCATAGCCATGGGTTTGGGCGACGTCAGCGACAAGGTCATCCCCAAGCCTGTGCTGGTTGCACCCGCCAAGGCCGGTGGCACGTTGCAGGTTCGCTACTTCATGCCGCACAACTGCCACCGTGCGCTGGCCATTACCGGTTCCATCGGTCTTGCCACCGCGTGTGTCAGCGCAGGCAGTGTGGTCGCGCAGATGCTCGGCCATACCGACGGGCCGCGTCTGCAACAGGTGCGGATCGAGCACCCGAGCGGCGGCATCGATGTCGTATTGTCCTACACCGGTGAGAACGGTGAGACTATCCGGGCCTCCGTTGTTCGTACCGCCCGAAGGCTGTTTTCCGGCTTTGTGTATGCCCCGGTTTCCCACCGGCTCGCCGGGTAGTCTTCCCGCACAATCACTGCAGTTTTGCATCAGAACAAGATCGGGTCGTTCGCCTGCGTCTTGGCTACGCATTCCAATAACAACAAGAGAGTTGCCCTATGCTCGCCTTACTCGGCTTGGCCATGGTGGTTGTGTTCACGTTCCTGATCATGACCAAGCGTCTGTCACCCATCGTTGCGTTGACCGTTGTTCCGATTGTCTTTGCGGTGATCGGTGGCTTTGGTGGGACCACCGGCAAAATGATGCTCGACGGCCTGAAGATGGTCGCACCGTCGGCGGCACTGCTGCTGTTCGCGATTCTGTTTTTCGGTTTGATGATCGACTCGGGGTTGTTCGATCCGCTGATCCGCAAGATTCTCAAACGGGTCAACGGCGACCCGATGAAAATTGCGGTCGGCACTGCGCTGCTGTCGCTGACTGTCGCCCTGGACGGTGACGGCACCACCACTTACATGATCACTTGCGCGGCAATGCTGCCGTTGTACAAGCGCATTGGTATGAACCCGATGATTCTGGCGACCGTTTCCATGCTGGCGTTGAGCATCATGAGCGGCATGACCCCTTGGGGCGGCCCGGCGACCCGGGCGATTGCCGCGTTGGGGCTGGATGCCGGGGCGTACTTCGTTCCGTTGTTGCCCACCATGATCGGCGGCGCTGCGTGGGTGGTATTCACCGCGTTCCTGCTGGGCCGCGCCGAGCGTAAACGCATTGGCAACGTCCAGCTGCAAAGCGGCGGGAGTGATTGCTACATCAAGGCGATTCTTGAGGACACGCCGCACAAACGCCCGAAACTGGCCTACGTCAACCTGTTGCTGGTGACGGCGGTGATGGTCGCGCTGGTGATGGGGCTCATGCACTCGGCAATCCTGTTTCTGATTGGCTTCGTGCTGGCGCTGATGATCAACTATCCGCAACTGGACATTCAGAAAGAACGCATCCTCGCACACTCCGGCAACGCCATGACTGTAGTCCTGCTGGTGTTTGCGGCTGGTATTTTTGCCGGGATTTTCTCTGGAACCAAAATGGTCGACGCATTGGCGCAAACCCTGGTGGACTGGATTCCACCGTCCTGGGGGCACCTGTTCCCGCTGGTGGTGGCGATCACCAGCATGCCGTTGACCTTCGTGCTGTCCAATGATGCCTATTACTTCGGTGTGGTACCGATCCTCGCCAACGCGGCGGCGGCCTACGGGATCGATCCGGTGGAAATCGCCCGGGCGTCGATTCTTGGCCAACCGGTGCACTTGATGAGTCCACTGGTGGCCTCGACCCTATTGCTGGTGGGGATGGTCGATCGCGACCTGGGCGACTTCCAGCGCGCCACCTTCAAATGGGCGGTGCTCACTTCCCTGGTGGTCACAGCTTTAGCCCTACTGACCGGGGCCTTGACGCTGTTCTCCTGATTCATCCCTGACTCGCCACTTGATAGAACTCCACGCGCCCGATGTCGGACGTGCGGTCACGTGCATCCTTAAAAACAACAATATGAGTAGTTCGACATGACCCACTTTCTGACTCGCGGGGCTCTTCTTCCTTTTCTGGGTGTGTTGCCGATGGCCACTGCCGGTGCGAGTGATTTCATCGACGACAGTAAGTTGAAGTTGCAACTGCGTAACGTCTATATCAACGAAAACTTTCGCGATGAGCATGGCTTGAGTGCGCGTTCAGCCAGAACCGCCAAAAGTGAGCGCACCGAGTGGGCCCAGGGTTTCCTGCTGGATTTCCAGTCGGGGTTCACCCCCGGCACTATCGGTTTCGGGGTCGACGCATTGGGCCTGCTGGGTGTCAAACTCGATTCCGGGCGTGGCCGCAGTGGCACCGGTCTGTTGCCGGTACACGACGACGGTCGCGCCGCCGATGAGTTCGCCAGTGCCGGGGCTGCGGCCAAGGTCAAACTGGCCAAGACCACCCTCAAATACGGCACCCTGCTGCCCAAAACTCCGGTGCTGATCTATAACGATGCGCGTTTGCTGCCGCAAACCTACGAGGGAGGACAAGTCACCAGCACCGACATCGAAAACCTGACCCTGACTGGTGGTCATCTGGACCGATTCAAACTGCGCGATTCGACCGATAGCGTGTCGATCGTTCCTGACGGTTACTCAGGCGACAAAGGTGGCGATTTCACCTACGCCGGTGGTGACTACAAACTCGGCAAGAATACGCGTCTGAGTTACTTCTACGGTGAGCTGGAAGACTTCTATCGGCAGAGTTTTGCCGGCATCCAGCATGATTTGCCGTTGGGCCCCGGGGTGTTGACCGGTGACCTGCGCTATTTCAACAGCAAGGATGCGGGCCGTTCCTACGCCTCGAAAATCGATAACGACATGCTCAGCGGCCAACTGTCCTACGCGGTGGCGGGGCATACCTTTGGTGGCGGTTACCAACAACTCAGCGGTGACGCCGGGTTGCCTTACATCAGTGGTGCGACGGTGTACTCGTTCAGCAACGTCGGCATCGGCAAGTTCATCGAGGAGGACGAGAAAACCTGGATGCTCAGTTACGCTTACGACTTTGCGCCGATGGGCGTGCCCGGGCTGACATTCATGACCCGCTATCTCAAAGGCAACGATGGCAAGTCCGACACCCGCATCAAAGAATCCGAACGCGACATGGAACTGGCCTACGTGGTCCAGAGTGGCACGTTCAAGGGCGTGGGCGTGAAGCTGCGCAATTATGTCTACCGTTCGGACTTTGCGCGCGGACGTGACAGCAACCGAATCTATTTCACCTACGATATTGCCCTCTGGTAAGGGCGCCGAGCGGGGTCTAACTGAATAAGTTGCCAGTCGCCCGTATTTCTGGGAAAACGGCGCCCATGAAGCCCTGTTCGGGCAAGCGCAAAAGAGTGAATGTGATGAATGATGAGTTGCAGGTCATCGACCTTGAAGTGGGCGACGGCAAAGCCGCTGTCAAAGGCGCGCTGATCACTACCCAATATCGCGGGTGGCTGGAAGACGGCACTGAATTCGATTCTTCCTACAGTCGGGGTAAACCTTTTCAGTGCGTGATTGGCACGGGGCGAGTGATCAAGGGCTGGGATCAGGGCATCATGGGCATGCAGGTTGGTGGTAAACGCAAGTTGCTGGTGCCGGCGCATCTGGCTTATGGCGAGCGGACGATGGGTGCGATTACACCGAATTCGAATCTGATTTTCGAGATTGAATTGCTGGAAGTGCTGACGCGGGATGATTGATTTGTTGGGTGTGGGCTGAAATGGCGAACCCCACCATCTCTGTTAGAAGAAATGGTGGGGTTTTTATGTGTTGGGAGGGTGATTTCTGGTTTTGATTTAGCGAGTCAGGTGAACATTTCAATATCGTCGAGCGTGTCAGCAACTGTGGCTTCAAGTGCAGGGAATTTTCCTTTTACGGAATCAAGGGCGGGCATCACGGCTTGCATTTCAAGCTCACCGAATCTGCGGGCTACATGGCCGAGTGCGGTGATTGCTGCCGCAGCCACAGACTGAGTGCCACTCTCGAGATGTTTCAGGCAAATGGTCTGAGCCCAGGCACTGTCTTGCTCATTTAATCCGATGGAAATCAGCGCGGTGACAATGTTCCTTTCTAAGCCGCTATCAAAGAGACTGATTGCTTCGTCATGGCTAATCGACGGATCGTGGTAGATAAGACTCACTGTTTAGCTCCCAGGATGTTTCCCTTGGTGTCGGCTTTTTTTGCCTTGATCAATACATTTTTCATATCTTGATGGAGTTTATTCCATGCTCTGACATGTCCGTGGTAGTCGTCCCCTCCCGTATGATCAAAGACGACAAACTCGTTGGTTTTGGGATCAATACCAATCCTGCGTTCCGATGTAGGTTTTACCTGTACCGAATTATCCAAAGCTTCCTGGCCATTCACGGGGACCCTTACTTTTAACTGGTGTATCCGTCTTTCCATGGTACCTGGCAGCATCGAATCGCAGGGAAAAGACAATGTAAAGAGGCTTGATGCCGGAATCAGCCGGAAAAACAAGGATGAAGTCCTTGTATTTAGGCGGGTAGATCGGGTTAACAATGATGCTGTCAGCCGCTGGTGTAGGCGGATAAATCCAGATTTGCGGAGCTTGTGGAGCTCCTTCTAGCGGCGGGATTCCCGAAGTGCTCGACGGATCTACGGCTGGTGTCCATATCAGCGTTACCCCGTTACCAAAGTCAGCCACTTGCTGAGAGCCTTGAGCTACGAACTGCACGACAGGAATCATTTCCCAATCGCTGCGCTTTTGAGTGTTGTATCCGTATGCCTTCAAGGTGCCATTGGCCTGTTGTTCAATATGCAGGCGAACTCGGGTGCGACCTTCTTTGAGTGATTTGAGTTGTTCTTCCGAATACAGGGAACTGTCCCCGAGCGTCGATGGCCAGAGCAACGCAACGATTCCCGCCAAAGCGCCAGCAACAACACCAGTCGTCACTACCCCCGCACCGCTTGCAGCCGTCCCGGAGCCAACAGCTCCTACGCCACCTAAAATCAGTGTTCCGAATGAGCGAGGTAATGCGCTACCACTGATTTTTTTGAGAGGTATGTTTCCTGCTTCATCCCTTTCACGGCCACCTAATAGCGAGAACTTTCCGTAGTCGGCCAATTTCTCGACCGGGACAAACCCGGTTGGATTGTCGTGGTTGATTACGCCGTCGGGGAGGTTGCAGCTTTTGGCGAATACGCAACCCATGGAGCTGGGCTGGTCATGTTGCTGAGGTTGCCTTATGAAACGATCTTCATATGCCTGTTGTCGGGCCAACATGTCTTCATATGTTTTTTGCCTGGAGTCGCGCTCTGCCAGTTCGGAGGCGGTCATGTAGCGGCTGGTGATGTGGTGCCCGTCGCCTGACGGTGGGTTTTGAACCCTGGGTATGTCTGTTTTGCGGGCCATGAGCGTCCTTGTTTCATTTTTTGAAAGCGATGCAGACGCTATATCAAAGGGTATTTGATAGATGTAGGACTAGTCTGAAACTCTGGCCGTTGTTACAAATGACGGTTGCGCACGTCGCATGTGATGCGTCGTTTGTCAGGCCGCCATCGCGGGCAAGCCCGCGATGAACGATGACGCGGTCAACCTGGCTTGCTAACCCCCAACCCTATAGGTAACCATGCACACCATATAGGGGTAGGGGGTATATGTATGTCACACATCCACGAACACAAGGACGACCTGCTAAACCGTGTCCGGCGTATTGCCGGCCAGGTTCAGGCGGTAGAGAGGGCGCTGGAGTCCGATGCTGAATGCGCCAAAACCCTGCATCTGGTGGCGGCGATCCGCGGTGCAGTCAACGGTTTGATGGACCAGTTCATCGACGCCCATGCCCGTGAACATGTGGCGCATCCCGGTCTCAGCGACGAAGCGCGCGCCGAAGGCGTTGAAGACTTGTTGCAAGCCATCCGCCGTTACTCGAAATAGAGGCCCGTCCCATGACACTGACACCTCAGGCTTCACGTTTTACCCATGACCATCTGTTTTTGGGCGCTGCCCACGATGACAATGCCCGCCGCACGTTGTGGGTGGTAGCCCTGACCTTCGTGATGATGATTGGCGAAATTGCCGCCGGTTACATCACCGGTTCGATGGCGCTGCTGGCGGACGGCTTTCATATGGCGACCCACGCCGGGGCCTTGGGCATTGCCGCGGCGGCCTACGGTTTTGCCAGGCGGCATGCCAACAACTCGCGCTTCAGCTTCGGCACCGGCAAGGTTGGGGACCTGGCGGGTTTCGCTTCAGCCATAGTGCTGGGCCTGGTGTCGATCGGCATCGCTGGCGAATCCATCGTGCGGCTGTTTCAACCGACCACCGTGGCCTTCACCGAAGCGACGATGATTGCGGTGGTGGGGCTGGGGGTGAACATCGTCAGTGCGTTTCTGCTGTCGGGCAATCATGGGCATCACGGCCATGATCATCACGATCACAGTCATGCCCACGCTCACCATCACGACAACAACCTGCGTTCGGCGTATTTGCATGTGCTGGCCGATGCGTTGACCTCGGTGCTAGCCATCGTGGCATTGTTGGCCGGGCGCTACCTGAGCTGGGTCTGGCTGGACCCGGCGATGGGGATTGTCGGCGCCATCGTGATCGCGAGATGGGCTTATGGCTTGATGCGTGACAGCGCCGCAGTGTTGCTGGATACCACCGATGAGCACGTCGCCGCCGAAATTCGTGAGCTGCTCGAATCGACGGACGATGTTCGCATCAGTGACCTTCACGTCTGGCAAGTCGGCCCTCAGGCGCGGGCGGCGATTGTCAGTGTCGTGGCGGTGGCGGGCGTCAGTGCCGACGCCATTCGCGAACGTCTGGCGCCGGTTCATGAGTTGTCTCACCTGACGGTTGAATATCGCAACGCTTGAGGTGTGTGCACGAGGGTTTCGTACAGAATCTGGTGTGCAGCGTTAAAAAACGAGGGGGCGTGAAGCCCCCTCGGCTATTGCTCATCGGTACTCGACTGCGCCAATTGTGGTTTTTGACAAGTTTGATTGGTAGCTATTGTTTCGGGGCCGCCAGTTTGGTCCTAACCATGTAGCGATTACCGTTTGTAGCGCGGCATTGTGGACGTGTTTATTCTGTTGCCAGTAAACGATCTGAGTTGCTCCGGTGACGGTGTCTTCAAACTTTTCCTGACAGTACGCCATGATCTTGACCCTCGTTCATTCCATAGAAAGTATTGCTTTGGTCTTGCTCACTTCGCTCAACAATCGGGTGTCTTGTTCATCGCAGTCCTCCTTGGTCGGCTATTGAAAAACTCCGTTTAGTGCAATACCTGGCGGCTGATTACGCCGAGTAACACCGGCAGGTTTGAATCCTGCGCATCAAAATGGATATCGACTTCACCCGAGCTGCCGCCGGCATCTGCGGGAAGCTGAACGGTGGCCGTCGCCTGAAGGTTGAACGGCCCGATGCGTGTCACCGAGTTGGCCAGGTCTTGTGCCTTGGCCAGGTTACTGACCCTCAATGTCAGGTGCGGGCGAAAGCCAATCACGGCATGGCTGGGCAGCAGGCCAATGGCCCCGTTTTCACTGAAAAAATCGGCAGCATTGGGCGGTGCGATGTAACGGCTACCGTCAAAAAAATCGGCGTCAAACCAGGCCGCAGGGCTGAGGGCGAAGCTACCGAATTGTTCAAGGGACAAGCTCATGGTGACTGAGGTGTTGCTGAGATTTGCAAGGCTGCACATTGCCGTGTGCATGGGATTGGCCAGGTTCAACCCGATAAAGGACGGTAAGTCGGCGGTAGTCAGCAACTGAGCACCCAAGGTGCTGTCTGGTACTGAGGGCAGGACGATGTCCACGGCGTTGAGCAATGCGGTGGGAGCGTTGCTGCGCAGCGCCGACAACCCGCTGCCGCGCCAGCTGGGCAAGGTCTGGGCCCATTGTTCTAGGGTGAATCCGGGGCAACGGGAAGCGGTCGCGTCGGCAGTGCTGACCACCATGTTGAGTGCTGTGGGTTCCTGAAGTGAGGCCAGCCAACACTGATTGAGTGCCTTAATAATCTGCGGTGCCCGGTTGATGAAGGTACTCGTCATGGATTGATGGACTGCTGCCAGGTCGGCGGTACTCGGTGTGCTGCTGGCAGGGCACAAGCCGTTCTGCGCGATAGCAGTCTGAGGGGGCAGTGTGGTCAGCAGCAGTTGCCGGTAGCGTTCGAAGTTGACCTGCGGAGGCGGCGCGCTGGCGTTTTCTTGCAAGTGCACCGGGACGGGCGCAACGTTTTGCAGGAGGTAACTGAGGTAAATCCAGTAAGACGAAAACAGGCCGCTGTGGGGCGCATAGCTGCCGGTGGGCGAGGGAATGCCATTGCCCAGTTGATAGATACTCCAGTTACAGAGCCCGGTATCCGAGCTGCCAAGGTCGCTGAATGTATCTATGGCCGCGACCGACAATACGTCGCTGCCTGTCACGTGCGCCCAGTTGGAAAGAGCCTGCCTGTACAACTGCCATATCGATGAATCGCTCTGCACGATATGTTCTCCCTGTTTTGACTGCGATCCAGAGGCTGGAGCCCTTCGCGTCTTCAGGCAAAGGGCAACCAGCGAGGGGCTAGACGCCGAGTTTTTGGCTAATCACCCCCAGCAGTACTGGCAGCGTGCTGCTAACCGGGCCGATGGTCACGGACGCACTGGCATCGTCGTACTTGATGTCTTGCTTGGTACCGTTGGCCGACCCTGTGAGGGAGCCGAGGCGGAACGGACCGATACCAATCGAGGTGGTGGCACTCGCCTGCCAGCTGCTTTTGACGTTGTTGTAATCGCTTGCGCTCATTTTCAGCGTTACCGTTGGCTCAAAACCCACCACCACCTGGGTGGCGATGGCTGACAACGCACCACCTTCACCGAAGAACGCAGGGGCTCCAGGTTTAAGTTTTTTGCTGTTTAACGCTACCAGGGCACTGTCCCACCACGGCCCGGGACTGACCTGAAAGCTGCCGAAGCCGGTGAAGTCGACTTGCAAGGAGAAGTCGGTGCTGGTGGTATCGATGCTGGTTTTCTGGCCGCTGGCGGAGCCGCCCAGGGAAAAGTTGAAGAAGTCGCCAAACAGGCTGGCGTTGGCCGAAGTGCTCCAGCCGGACTTGTCCAGGCTGTAGCTGGCGGTGCTGGAGGTGATGGCGATCGTGGCGCCGGCGTTGGTCTTGCCTGCAACACTGGCCGCTTGCCATTCGGCATATTTGGTGCCGAACGCCTGGAGGGTATAGGAAGGTGCCAGGGAAGACACCAAGGCGGTCGTTGGCGGTGGCGTGACGCCTCCAATCACGACTGGCTGACTCCCGGGCGGAGAGACAGTGCCTGAGGTTACCGCCATGTTGAAGGCGTTGGGTCCCATCAGGCTCTGGGCGCCGTTGATGCCGGCTTTCGTCCGAGCCGTCTGAAGGACGCTGTAGCCCGGTCCATACATCTGAATCATCAATTCTTCGTAGGTGTTAGCGGCACCGATCAGGGCGTTATTCGCCGCTGGATAGGACTGGTAGCCTTGCCCTACCCAATCCTGGAACGCAGGGATGTTAGGGAAAATGTTTTTGGCGTTGGTGTAGGCGGTGAAGGCTTGTGCCTGCACGTTGTTGAAGGTTGTCTGCGCGGTATTGAGGTTGGTGGTCGCGACAGAGACCTGGCTGGCCAGATTCGGGTTGAGCGCAGCACCCGGATCAATCCAGTCCAGAAAGGTCGCATAAGCGGACAGCAAGCCGCTGCTAGCCGAGTAGGATGGACTGTCGGCCGGCACCACATCACCCAGGCCATGGATGTAGTAGTTCTGGATGTTCGGGTTGCTATTACCCAGATCAATGTTAAGGGTGGTAGAACCTGCACTGAACTGTTGTTTATCACTAATGCCGCCCGGCAGTGCTACTGCCTGAACTGCTCCCATCCATTTTTGCCACAGGTCCAAAGTATCAATATTAGCCATTTCGTATCGCTCCAAATCGGTTGGAAAACCGAGCATCGCGGCCAGTACCGCGACCTCCTGAGACGATCAGTGCAGTGATGTGCGCATCGCTCGTCTGGAACAGAGACTATCTTTCGTTCGCAGGTGTGAACCTGTACGTAATGCTGATTCGAGGCCTCAGAAACACTGATTCTCTATAGGCATTAATACCGACCGCCCATCAGCTCTAAAGCCATCCTTCGCGTAGGGCATAGCGGGTCAGTTGAGCGATGCCCTTGAGGTTGAGCTTGCTCATGATGTGTTCGCGGTGGGTGCTCACGGTTTTACAGCTGATGTGCATGGAGTCGGCAATCGCACGGGTGGTGAGCCCCTCCACCAACAGTTGCAGGATCTGCCGTTCCCGTGGACTGAGTCGTGCACCCGCGGGGATGGAGTGTTGCGCGTTGGTCAGGCGCTGGCTCAGCACCATTGCCGTGGCTATCTCCGGTGAGAGGTAGCTGCGTCCCTGAGCAACTGTACGCACGGCTTTAACCAACTCATCTACGGCACAATCCTTGAGCAGATAACCTGAGGCGCCTGCGTCCAGGGCCGCGCTGATCCTGCGTTGTTCGCCGTGGGCCGACACGCATAGAAATTGCAGTGCTGGTGCCCTTTGGCGAGCGCGAGCGATGGTGTCGATGCCGTTCAAGAGCGGCATTTCCAGATCGATAATCACCAGGTCCGGAGGTTGCGGGGCTATCAACGCCAAGGCCTCCAGGCCATTGGCCGCCTGACCGATAATGTGTAGGTCATGTTCCCTGACCAGTAATGCGGCGAGGCCTTGGCGAAACAGAATATGGTCGTCAACCAGCAAAATCTTCAGCGGACCTGTGCTCATGAGCGCCTCCGCCTCGCGCTATCGAGGTGATGACTGGGAACCAGCAATCGAACGCTGGTGCCATTGCCTGGCTCGGAGTCCAGTATCAACCGTCCTTCCAGTGGCTTGAGCTGTAGCGCAATACTGCGCAAACCGAAGCCGCTCGACTGCCCCTCCGGATTGGGGGGGAAGCCATGGCCATTGTCTTCTACGCACAACGTGAGGTAGTTACCCAGGCAGGAGGATTTGAGTTTTGCCTGCGTCGCACCGCTGTGTTTGCGTACATTGGCCAGTAGTTCATTGACTAATCGCAGCAGGGTGGCCGTGGTGGCATCTGCAAGCGGTGCTTGCGGGCCATGCAGGTTCAGAACGATGGTCGGGGCATCGGGGAAGTCGGTCTGAATGTCGCGCACCAACCCTCGAAGTGCTTGGTCCAAGGATTGGCGTGGTAGTGGCTCTTTCCCCAGGTTGTGCACCACCGAACGTAGGCTCGCGCTGGCCTCATGGATCAAGGTCTGCAACTCCTGAATCAACTGCTTTAGCGCAGCTGCAGATGCTTGTTGTTGCAGCTCGGCCAGGCGCAATTGGGCAAGCGCCAAGTGTTGTCCGGTATGGTCGTGCAGGTCACAGGCTATACGCAGGCGTTCGCATTCGATGGCCCAGAGGCAGGCACATTTGTTTTGGCGTGACATTCCTTGTCTCCATTAACGAGGTTCACGTTCGGGCAGGCTGCTCGAGCGCTTTTCAGTTGTGGCATTTTGCCGGTACATGATTGGAGGCAGATCGTAAGGCCGGCAATACCACCGATGGCGTAGTTGGCTATCAGGATGTTGAAGGTCTGACCAGGTGTTGCTCCAGGCAATAGCGCACCAGTTGCGCGATGCTGCCGATGCCCAGTTTTCGATACAGGTTCTCACGGTGTTTACGCACGGTCAGATCACTGAGACTCAGCCGTTGGGCAATCTCTTTACTGGTGCGTCCGCATGCGATATGCAGCGCGATTTCGCGTTCTCGCCTGGACAGCATGGAAGGGGGATGGGGTTGGTCAGTCCTGGAACCATCAGTGACTGGAATGATGGCTCGTTCGACGAAAATAATATCCTACGGCGAGGACGCAGAGTTGCGCCGAATGGGTCAGGCCCTTTTTGGCCATGATGTGGCTGCGATGTTTACGAACGGTCAAAGGGCTGATATGCAACTGCAGGGAAATGGCCCGGCAATCCAGGCCCTGACTGATTAGTTGCATCACTTCTCGCTCTCGTGGCGTCAGTGGCTTGAAGTTAGCCGGGCTCAATCCGAAGTCATGTTCTTACCCGCCGCCCTGAATCCACGTTCATCATCGCGCTCCCTGCAGCAGTGACTTGAAATGATTGGTCCCTTGTAGCCACACAGGATAGTTCAAAATTCTTCGGATCTTCGATTGGGCGAACTCAGGCAAAGACCGGAATGCGCCCGTTCAGGGAAGGGCGGTACTGCCAGGTCAACCGGTCCAGCGCGGGTTTCATGGCCAGAATTTTTCTCAGCGTCGCGCTGGCAATGCTCATCGCCAACACCTGCCCCGGACATTGATGACGCCCCGCGCCGAAAGTGAAGCTGCGGCGGTTCGGGCGGTCGAGCAGGAACGTATCGGGATCGTCATTAAGCTGCGGATCGCGATTGGCCGAAGCCAGCAGTACCAGGATGACGTCGCCGGGGTTCAGGTTCACGCCGTCAATTTCACACGGCGCGGCGACGAAGCGGCGGGTGTTTTGCACCGACGGGTCGAAGCGCTGGACTTCAGCGATCAGGTCGTCAACTTGAGCCGAATCCAACTGTGGGTTTCGGATCAACGCTAATAGCGCATTGCCGATCAACCCGGCCGTGGCTTCGTAAGTCTGGGAGAACAGGCCGATCAGGTTGGCGATCAAGGTTTCAGAACCGGTCGATGTCGTCGCGAAACGCTGCCGGATACCGGCGAGCAGGGCGCTTCGGTTGTTCGGGTCGTCCAGAAGCTCGATGAAATAACCCTTCAGCTGTTCCGCCGCGACATGGGCGGCGTCCAGTTGCGCCTGATCGCTGAGAGGAGACAGGCAGGCGACGAAGTCGGCGGTCAGCTCGCTGATAGCCCGGCCCTGAGCCGGAGAAAACCCCAGCAACGCCGCCACTACGCAGACCGGCCCGCGAAACATCGCCGCGTACAACCCGTCAGCACCCGAGGTGATCAACCGAGCGCCGACCAACGCATTGACCTCGTTCACGTCAATCAACGCCAGCCCCGGCTCAATCGCCGCCCTCGGGCAACGCTGCCGTTCACCCTCGTTCATCCGCATCAACTGACCGAACACCTTGCCGGCCATGCCTTGAGCAATGGCCTTAGACACCGGCTCATAAGACGGCCGGACATGACAGTGCGGATGCGCCAGCACGGCGGCAACGGCTCGGGCGCTGCTGGCCACCCACTGTTTCAGTCCCTGATGAAAAACCAACCCACCCTCGGCGCGCAGTTGTGCGTAGTAGGGATAGGGGTCGGCGTGAGTCGCAGCGATGATCGGGTCCATGGGTCGCAGCCTTATCGGTGGTTGGAAAGTGTTGCTACTATCTCCAGTCCGAAAGGGCCTTGATTCGTCCGGGAGCGAAATATGAACGCAGAACAACACGACATCGGCGTCTCTCAAGTGGCGGCAGCGATTGCCGAACCGGCTCGGACGAAAATCCTCTGCTCATTGATGGACGGCCACGCCCGCACCAGCACCGAACTGGCGGCGGTTGCCGAAGTCAGTGCCTCGACCGCCAGCGCGCACCTGGCCAAGCTCAAGGAACTGGCACTGGTGCGTTTGCACGTTCAGGGGCGCCACCGCTATTACAGCCTCGCGGACAAGCGCGTGGCCCAGGCCCTGGAAGCGCTGATGGTGATCGGCCAGAAGGCCGCGCCGACGTTCAACCCGCGCACCCCGGACCGCCTGCAATTCGCCCGCACCTGCTACGACCACATGGCCGGTACGTTGGCGGTGTTGCTGCATGACCGGATGATCGAAGCGGGGTGGTTGCTGGAAACCGATGAGCAGGCTTATCAACTGAGCGACAGCGGCGAAGCGTTGTTCGCAGCATTGGGGATTGATGTCAAAGACCTCGGCACCTTACGCCGCCGCTTCGCCTGCCCGTGCCTGGACTGGAGCATGCGTCGGCCGCACTTGGGCGGCGCCTTGGGTGCGGCGTTGCTACAAACGGCGATCAATCGTAAATGGGTGACGCAGGATCTGGACAGCCGGGCGCTGGCGTTGACGGCGGTGGGGCGCAAGGAACTCAGTAGCCGGTTCGCCGTTGAACTACCGGTTCAGGTGACGACCGCACAACCCGCGGCCACCGAGAACAGGCGCCGCGCGATCGCCAGTCCTGCGACTTAGCGACTGGCCGAGGCCATGAGCACGCCAAAACCGGCGAAGGTCACGCCCGAGACTTTCGCCGCCAGCCAGGAACCTTTCGGGCTCGACAACCAGCCTTTGGCGGCATTGGCGAGCAAGGCATAGCAGCCATGCACCAGAATCACCAGTACCCCGTAGGAAGCGACCAGTTTGAAGAACTGGGCGTAGAAGTGCGCGGAGGTATCGATGAATTGCGGGAACACCGCCAGAAAGAAAAACACCGCCTTGGGGTTCAGAAA
Organism: Pseudomonas farris; assembly: GCF_019145235.1. Lineage (GTDB taxonomy): Bacteria > Pseudomonadota > Gammaproteobacteria > Pseudomonadales > Pseudomonadaceae > Aquipseudomonas > Aquipseudomonas farris. Next base: position 212,185 of record NZ_JAHSTV010000002.1, read on the forward strand.
CTGGATCGAAGCGGCTTCAAGGAAGCGATAGCCAGGGCTTGAGGGACGCGTTTCAAGCAGCGTACTGAAACGATCCGAGCGCCAGCTTTTGTAGCCCAGGTACAACAAATAGGCGGCCCCTGCGTATTTCAACGCGGTGAAGGCGTTCGCGGAGGTGTTGAGTATCAGGCCAACACTGGTGGCGCTGATGGCGGCGACGACAAACGCCCCCGATGCGATCCCCAGAATGCCCGGCACGGCTCCCGTCCAGCCGTGACGCACGGCGTTGGACAGGGTCAGGACCACGCCAGGCCCCGGGCTCAAAATGGTCAGGGTGGCGAAAAGTATAAAGAGTCCGTAGTTGTTCATGTCTTGCTCCGTCAAGTGCCGCTGGCTGCGTGCTGGCAGATTGGCGGGACGACGGGGGCGTGACAAACGCTTTAATTAAAGCGCATAGGTGACTAAATTAGACGCATGAAAAATCAACTACCGCCTCTTAATGCTGTTCGCGCCTTCGCCGTTGCCGCTCGCCATCAGAGCTTCAGGCTGGCGGCCGAAGAGCTGCATGTCAGCCACAGTGCCGTCAGCCGGCACATCAAATTGCTGGAGGAGTACCTGGGCGTGCTGCTGTTCGAGCGGCGTATCCGGCAATCGGTGCTGACGCCGACCGGCCAGCGCTTTTATGAGCAGGTCAGCGCCGGGCTGTCGCAGATCGCCGACGCTGCCGCTGCGCTCAAGCAACATGCCTCGCTGCCTATCGTGAAGATCAATGTACGTCCGTCCTTTGCCGTGCTTTGGCTGACGCCCAGGCTGGCGGATTTCATTGCGCAGCACCCGGACATCAAGCCCCAGGTGATCACGCAAACCCAGGCACCCGATCAGGCACGTGACGGGTTCGATGTCGTCATTCGCCGTGGTCGTGACGACTGGGCGCCGACGATTGAGGCGCGACCGCTCTTCGAAGACGAACTATTACTGGTTGCGGCGCCATCGCTGATCGAGCGCCTGCCACTTGAAGACCTCACTTCGTTGAGCCGGCACACGCTACTGACCGCCAAGGCACGTCGCGAAGATTGGCACCATTGGGCGATGCACTTTGGTCAGAGTCAGTCAGCCACTCAGGTAACCCGGCAGTTTGATCACATGCACCTGGTGCTTCAGGCCGCCGTGGAGGGACAGGGCATTGCCTTGTGCCCGACCTCTTTGCTGGGCACCCATCTTTTGAGCGGACAGCTGATCTGTCCGTTGTCCGAGTTGCGTGTGCCGTTGCCGCGTTATTACTACGGTGTTGCGCCGGACGTGACCGTTCAGACACGGGTGTTTGTGGAGTGGTTGTTTGCCCGGATTGCTCAGGATGAGCTGCGTTGGCAAACACCTCGTACTGTGACCGCTACGCCCTGAAAACCCAAACAATCTCCACCACACGCACTGCCAAAATCAGGTAAATCAGAAATAAAATAATTTGAAACGCCGTGTGATACGGCAACTTGGACAGCCGGCGCAGGCCGTCACTGACACTCAGCAACATCAGCATCGCTGACACCAAAATCAGCCCCCAACCCGCCAGATTCGAAGCGAGTAACCCCATGAACAGGTGATGCTCGCGACCCAGTACGTTGGTGCCCGCCGCGAACAGCAGGGCACACACCAGCAGGTTCTTGATGTTGTCGAACACTTGCGTGGTGAAGTCGGTGTCCAGCAAGGCCAGATACTTTCGCCAGAGTCTGTTCATGGTTTTGAGGCACCTGTTGAGGTTGTTGCACGCGGCAAGTTTAGTGACGAATGGAGCAGGGCGCTGATTTGATCCGATGCAATTATTGGCTCCGACGTTCACCTTTGAAGGCTGGAGGCTCGGGAAATATTGGCGTGCGGTATCAGGTTATAGTGTCAAATTTGCAAGGCTGACTTCACCCATTGGCGGGTGTTGTGTCAAACTCCCTGTTGAATGGCTATGTGCCATGCTGGTTCAGTGGGCTAATTTCAGGAGCTCGGGGTATCAGCTTTTTTATAGCGACAGCCAGTAGAATGATGCTATTTTTGCGTTCGCGAAAACGAATGGGAATTAACTATTTTGTTCTGGGTGCGATTATTTTTGGTTGTGGTTTTCTATGTCGGTCATTACCTGTTTGATTTTTTAAACATCCTGACCTCGTTAGATGACCAGCAATTTAACACCTGGGAAATATGATATGAGAGTGTTTTTTTTAGGGTGGAAAGCTCGGTACGAGCAGATTATGATCGATGGTCTGGCTGAAAACCATAATGTTCATAAACTCCACATCCCCGCTTACGCCAAAAGAATCAACCGTACTATAAGATCACTTCAAAAGAAAACCCCGCTAACTATTTCAACGTCTTGGCTCGGGAGGTTGGTCAATGCGAATAAATCAATAAGTTCTAAAGACATATTGATTTGTAATGAGGGGCAAGCTAAACGCGGATTAAATCCTAGTGTTATTAAAACCTTCAAAGGCGTAAAAGTCCTTCTGATCAGAGATCTGGTTGATGCGCCTTTTGTAGATGAAATGAGAAAGATTTTCGACAGAATCTACAGCTTCGACCCGGTGCAGTGTCGTTTATTTGGTATCGACTACCTCGAGCAGTTCTTTCCTTTCAATGCAGAAGCAGCAAGAAAGCTGAATACAAATAAACGGGAGCCTTCCCGCAGTATTACTTGTTTTTTTCTTGGCAGGGATAAAGGTCGCTCTCAACTGATAGAAGAGATTGCCAATGATCTTGAAAGCTTGGGTTGTAGTATTAAATTTCAAATCGTGAAGGATGAGTCATCCATTCCTCTAACGAAATATCATACTGATTCAGTATTGTCGTATGAGGAAAACCTCCAGCAAGTAATTGATGCTGACGTGCTAATAGAGATCAACCAGCCAGGGCAATCTGGCCTCACTCTTCGAACCTTGGAAGCGGCATTTTTTGACAAAAAACTAATTACTACCAACAAAGCCGTCAAGGATTTGTATTTTTATGATCCTAGTCGCTTCTATATTTTTGAAGAGTTTGACAAGGAGGCTATTTCTCAATTTTTAGCTTCACCCTCAAAGCCGATTGACGTGGAAGCCCTGAAAAAACATTGCCCTGAGACCATGCTTAAACGCATACGAGAACTGCAAGGTTCCAGCAGGTGCAATTAACGCAATAAAAAACCCACCCACCGCCAAAGCGATGGATGGGTTATATGCCGCTTGGGGTCAGGCCCCGTCAAGTCAAACCTTGACGATCCAGCCCGCTGGCGCTTCGACGTCGCCGGTCTGTACACCGGTCAGCTCTTTGTAGAGCTTCTGGGTGACCGGGCCGACTTCGGTTTCGCTATGGAACACGTGCAGCTTGTCGTTGTAACTGATGCCGCCGATCGGGGTGATCACTGCAGCGGTACCGCAAGCACCGGCTTCCTTGAAGTCGGACAGCTTGTCGATGAACACGTCACCTTCAACCACTTCCAGGCCGAGACGTGTTTTGGCCAGCTCGATCAATGACAGACGAGTGATACCCGGCAACACCGAAGGGGAGTTCGGGGTGACGAACTTGTTGTCGTGGGTGATCCCGAAGAAGTTGGCCGAGCCGACTTCTTCGATTTTGGTGTGGGTGAGCGGGTCCAGGTAGATGCAGTCGGCGAAATGCGCCTTCTTGGCTTGGGAGCCCGGCATCAGGCTGGCGGCGTAGTTGCCACCGACCTTGGCCGCGCCGGTGCCTTGTGGGGCTGCACGGTCGTAGCTGGAGATCAGGAAGTTGTGCGGGGTCAAACCGCCTTTGAAGTAGGCGCCGACCGGGATGCAGAAGATCGAGAAGATGAACTCGGGCGCGGTACGCACGCCGATGTTGTCACCCACGCCGATCACGAACGGGCGCAGGTACAGCGCGCCGCCAGTGCCGTAAGGCGGGATGAAACGCTCGTTGGCGCGAACCACTTCCTTGCACGCTTCGACGAACTGCTCGGTGGACACTTGCGGCATCAGCAGGCGACCGCAGCTGCGTTGCATGCGTGCGGCGTTCTGGTCCGGGCGGAACAGGTTGATCGAACCGTCCTTGCAACGGTAGGCCTTCAGGCCTTCGAAGCACTGCTGGCCATAGTGAAGGGCAGTGGAGCCTTCGCTGATGTGCAGCACGTTGTCTTCGGTCAGGGTGCCTTTGTCCCACTCGCCATTACGCCAGTGCGACAGATAGCGCTTGTCTGTCTTGATGTAGTCAAAACCCAGCTTGTCCCAATTGATGCTTTCGTTACCCATGACACCCTCTATCACTTAACAACCGCCGAAACGGTTCAAGGCTTCTGACATTTTTCTGGATGGGGACAACAATACTTCATTCCGGGCCCATTTCGCAGCCCGGACTATCAGGTGAATGGCATATAAATGATGTCGACCTTGAGAATTCGCGAGCAAGCCTGCTCCCACATTCGATCTGTGGTTGCCATAGCACCTACAAACACCACAAATCCAATGTGGGAGCGGGCTTGCTCGCGAAGAGGCCATCACCTACGCCATCAATCTCCCTGGGTTACAGATGCAGCGCGTGACCAAGAGCACGCAACGCCGCTTCCTGCACCGCCTCACCGAGCGTCGGATGCGCGTGGATGGTGCCGGCGATGTCTTCCAGACGAGCGCCCATTTCCAGGCTCTGGCCGAACGCCGTCGACAACTCCGACACGCCCACACCGACCGCCTGCCAGCCAACAATCACATGATTGTCACGCCGCGCTACAACGCGCACGAAGCCGCTTTTCGACTCCAGCGTCATCGCCCGGCCATTGGCGGCGAACGGGAAGCTGGAAGCGATGCAGTCCAGCCCCGCAGCCTTGGCCTCGTCCGGGGTCTTGCCGACCACTACCAGTTCCGGGTCGGTAAAGCACACGGCGGCGATGGCGGTCGGGTTGAATTCGCGGTGTTTACCGCTGATCAGCTCGGCAACCATTTCACCCTGAGCCATGGCCCGGTGGGCGAGCATCGGTTCGCCGCTCAAGTCGCCGATGGCGTAGACGTTGCGCATGCTGGTCTGGCAACGGTTGTCGATCTTGATCGCCGAACCGTTCATCTCCAGATTCAAGGCTTCGAGGTTCCAGCCTTGAGTGTTGGGTTTGCGACCGACGGCTACCAGTACCTGATCGGTTTCCAGGTTCAAGGTGTCACCGTTCGGGTCACGAACTTGCAGTGTATTTCCTTGTGAATCAAAGCCTTCAACGCTGTGCTTCAAGTAAAGCTTCACGCCGAGTTGCTTGAGTGCCTCATGCACCGGGTGGGTCAGTTCGGCGTCGTAGGCCGGCAGGATGCGATCCTGCGCCTCGACCACACTGACCTCGGCGCCGAGCTTGCGATAGGCAATCCCCAGCTCCAGACCGATGTAACCGCCACCGACCACGACCAACCGTTTCGGTACGCTTTTCGGCGCCAGCGCTTCGGTAGAGGAGATGATCGGCCCGCCAATCGGCAGCATCGGCAGGTTCACGCTTTTCGAACCGGTGGCCAGCACCAGGTGCTCGCACTGAATGCGCGTGTCGCCGACTTCCACGGTTTTGCCGTCGATCACTTTCGCCCAGCCTTGAATGACCTGGACCTTGTGCTTCTTTAATAGCGCCGAGACGCCGGTGGTCAGGCGATCAACAATGCCGTCCTTCCACTCGACGCTCTTGCCGATGTCCAGGGTGGGTGCCGACACGCTGATGCCCAGCGCCGAGTGTTGGCTGTGGTGTTGCGTCTGATGGAACTGTTCGGCGACGTGAATCAACGCCTTCGACGGAATGCAGCCGATGTTCAGGCAGGTGCCGCCCAACGATTCGCCTTCCACCAGAATGGTTGAAATGCCCAGCTGACCAGCACGGATCGCCGTCACATAACCGCCGGGGCCGCCGCCGATGATCAGCAGTGTGGTGTTCAAAATCTGCATGTCTGCTCCATTAATAATCAGTCCACAAACAAGGTTGCGGGTTGTTCGAGCAGGCTGCGAACGGCCTGGATGAATTGCGCCGCGTCCATGCCATCGACCACGCGGTGATCGAAGGAGCTGGAGAGGTTCATCATCTTGCGAATCACGATCTGGCCTTTGACGACCATCGGCCGTTCGACGATTTTGTTCACGCCGACGATCGCCACTTCCGGCAGGTTCAGCACCGGGGTGCTGACGATGCCGCCCAGGGCGCCGAGGCTGGTCAGGGTGATGGTCGAACCGGACAGCTCATCGCGGCTGGCCTTGCCAGTGCGCGCAGCAGTCGCCAGACGCGAGATTTCCGCGGCGCTGTCCCACAGGCTGCGGGTTTCGGCATGACGCACCACCGGCACCATCAAGCCGATGTCGGCTTGGGTGGCGACGCCGACATGCACCGCGCCGAGGCGGGTGATGACTTGTGCTTCGTCGTCGTAGCGGGCGTTGATCTGCGGGAAGTCTCGCAGAGCCACGACCAGCGCGCGGACCAGAAACGGCAGCAAGGTCAGCTTGCCGCGAGTGGCACCGTGTTTTTCGTTCAAGTGTGCGCGCAGTTCTTCCACGGCGGTGACGTCGATTTCTTCGACGTAGCTGAAGTGGGCGGCCCGCTGAGTGGCGTCCTGCATGCGCTGGGCGATCTTGCGGCGCATGCCGATCACCGGGATTTGCTCTTCATCGTTGCGCTGGGCGTAAGCGGCGGTGGCGGTCGATGCGTTCGACTGACCCTGAGCCAGCCAGGCTTCGAGGTCTTCGTGCAGCACACGGCCGGCAGGGCCGCTGCCACGCACCAGACGCAATTGAATGCCGAGGTCCAGCGCATGCTTGCGCACGGCCGGGGAGGCCAGCGGACGCTCATCGGCCTCGCGGGCAACCATCGGGCCTTGGCAGACAGCGGCCGGGCGAGGCACCGCAACCGGTTTGCTTTCAACAACAGCTTCAACTTTAGGCGCTGCAACGGGTGCTTCTTTAACCGTTACTGGCTGGGCCGACTCTTTAACGTTGCCCGCGCCTTCGACTTCAATGCTGATCAAGATGCTGCCAACCGCCATGACTTCGCCAGGCTGGCCGCCCAGCGCAATCACCTTGCCATGCACCGGGGATGGAATGTCGACCATCGCCTTGTCGGTCATGACATCGGCCAGCACCTGATCCTCGACGACCATGTCGCCGACCTTGACGTGCCACTGAGACAGTTCAACTTCTGCAATGCCTTCGCCAATGTCCGGCATTTTAATAACGTGCGTGCCCATTCAGACCTCCATAACCCGATGCAAAGCCGCGCCCACTCGGGACGGACCAGGGAAATACGCCCACTCTTGCGCGTGCGGGTAGGGGGTGTCCCAACCGGTGACGCGCTCGATCGGCGCTTCCAGGTAGTGGAAGCAATGCTCTTGCACCAAGGCGACCAGTTCGGCGCCGAAACCGCAGGTACGGGTCGCTTCGTGAACGATCACGCAACGGCCGGTTTTCTTCACCGATTTGACGATGGTTTCCAGGTCTAGCGGCCACAGGCTGCGCAGGTCGATGACCTCGGCGTCGATGCCGGTTTCTTCAGCCGCCACTTGCGACACATAAACCGTGGTGCCGTAGGTCAGGATGGTCACGTCTTTGCCCGGACGAGCGATGGCGGCGACGTCCAGCGGCACGGTGTAGTAACCGTCCGGCACTTGCGCGGCGGGGTGTTTCGACCACGGGGTTACCGGGCGGTCGTGGTGGCCATCGAACGGGCCGTTGTACAGACGTTTTGGTTCGAGGAAGATCACCGGGTCATCGTTTTCGATGGAGGCGATCAGCAGGCCTTTGGCGTCGTAAGGGTTGGACGGCATGACCGTGCGCAAACCGCAAACCTGGGTGAACATCGCCTCGATGCTCTGGCTGTGGGTCTGGCCGCCATAGATGCCGCCGCCGCAGGGCATGCGCAGGGTCATCGGTGCGGTGAACTCGCCAGCCGAGCGATAGCGTAGGCGTGCGGCTTCGGAAATGATCTGGTCCGATGCCGGGTAAACATAATCGGCGAACTGGATCTCGGCCACCGGCCGCAAACCGTAAGCGCCCATGCCCACGGCGACGCCGACGATGCCGCTTTCAGAGATCGGTGCATCGAATACGCGGGAGGTGCCGTACTTGTTCTGCAGGCCTTCGGTGCAACGGAACACGCCGCCGAAGTAGCCCACGTCTTGGCCGAACACCACGACGTTGTCGTCACGCTCAAGCATCACATCCATGGCCGAGCGCAGGGCCTGGATCATGGTCATGGTGGTCGTGGTCATGGCGGTTTCCAACTCGATTTTGTTGTTGTGATCGTTCATGTCAGATCCCCAACTCTTGACGCTGGCGCTTCAAGTGCTCCGGCATCTCTTTGTAGACGTCTTCGAACATGGTCGCGGCGCTTGGAATCTGGCCGCCGGCGAGGGTGCCGTACTGCTCGGCTTCTTTCTGTGCGGCGATCACTTCGGCTTCCAGTTCGGCGCTGACCGCGACGTGCTCCTCTTCGGACCACTGACCGATTTTGATCAGATGCTGTTTGAGGCGCGCAATCGGGTCGCCCAACGGGAAGTGGCTCCAGTCGTCGGCAGGACGGTATTTGGATGGATCATCAGACGTCGAGTGCGGGCCGGCGCGGTAGGTGACCCATTCGATCATGGTCGGGCCGAGGTTGCGGCGTGCGCGTTCGGCGGCCCAGGCGGAAGCGGCGTATACCGCGACAAAATCGTTGCCATCGACCCGCAGGGAGGCGATGCCGCAACCGACGCCGCGTCCGGCGAAGGTGGTGGCTTCACCACCGGCAATCGCCTGGAACGTCGAGATCGCCCACTGGTTGTTGACCACGTTGAGGATCACCGGTGCACGGTAGACGTGGGCGAAGGTGAGGGCGGTGTGGAAGTCCGATTCAGCGGTAGCACCGTCGCCGATCCAGGCCGAGGCGATTTTGGTGTCGCCCTTGATCGCCGAGGCCATGCCCCAGCCAACGCCCTGAACGAATTGAGTGGCGAGGTTGCCGGAAATGGTGAAGAAGCCGGCATCCTTGACCGAGTACATGATCGGCAGCTGACGGCCTTTGAGCGGATCGCGCTCGTTGGACAGCAGTTGGCAGATCAGGTCCACCAGCGGCACTTCGCGGGCCATCAAAATGCTTTGCTGACGGTAGGTGGGGAAGCACATGTCGTCGATGTTCAAGGCCAGGGCCTGGGCGCTGCCGATGGCTTCTTCGCCAAGGCTTTGCATGTAGAACGACATTTTTTTCTGACGCTGGGCGACCACCATGCGGTTGTCGAAAATCCGCGTCTTGAGCATGGCGCGCATGCCTTTACGCAGGATCTCCACCGGCACGCCTTCGGCCCATGGACCGAGGGCATTGCCCTGGTCGTCGAGCACGCGAATCAGGCCTTTGGCCAGATCAGCCGTGTCGGCCGGTTCAACGTCGATTGGGGGTTTGCGCACCAGGCCTGCGTCAGTCAGATGCAGGTAGGAGAAGTCGGTTTTGCAGCCGGGGCGGCCCGAAGGTTCGGGAACGTGCAGGCGCAGCGGTTCGTACGCTTGGTTCATGGCTTCTACGCTCGATCTTGTGAATTTCTTGTAGTGAGCTGGCAGTCATTCTTCGGTAAAAGAATTCTTGTCCTACAACAATCATAGGCCGGCCCAAGAAGAATATTTCTCTCTGTTTCGTTGCGCCCGAGGTCATTTGAGGATAAAAATTCTGCATAAACATAAAAAGCAGGTGGTTTTGTCTCATGCGCAAACTGGACCGTACCGATATCGGCATTCTCAACAGCCTTCAGGAGAACGCGCGCATCACCAACGCCGACCTCGCGCGCTCGGTGAACCTGTCGCCGACGCCGTGCTTCAACCGGGTCAAGGCGATGGAAGAATTAGGGCTGATTCGTGAGCAAGTGACCCTGCTGGACGCCGACCTGCTGGGGCTGCATGTGAATGTGTTCATTCACGTCAGCCTGGAGAAACAGGTGGAGGAGGCGTTGCAGCATTTCGAAGAGGCGATCTCGGATCGCCCGGAAGTGATGGAGTGCTATTTGATGGCCGGTGACCCGGACTACCTGATCCGCGTGCTGGTGCCGACCATTCAGTCGCTGGAACGCTTCATGATGGACTTTCTGACCAAGGTGCCGGGGGTGGCGAACATTCGTTCGAGCTTTGCGCTCAAGCAGGTGAGGTATAAGACGGCACTGCCGTTGCCGGCGAATGGGTTGACGTTGGCCAACTGAATGATCGTTCCCACGCTCCGCGTGGGAACGATCGACAGGATTAGAGTTGATTCAGGGGAATCTTCAGGTAACTCACACCATTCTCTTCCGCCGGCGGCAAATTCCCCGCCCGCACATTCACTTGAATCGCCGGCAACAACAGCGTCGGCATACCCAACCCGGCATCGCGCTGAGTACGCATGGCGACGAAAGCAGCCTCATCAATGCCATCGTGAATATGAATATTGCTTTTGCGCTGCTCACCCACCGTGCTCTGGCATTGTGGGGCGCGGCCCTCGGGCGGGTAATCGTGGCAGACGTAGAGACGAACGCTGGCGGGGAAGGCCAATAGTTTGTGGATCGAAGCAAACATCTGGTTGGCGTCGCCGCCGGGGAAATCGCAACGCGCGGTGCCGACGTCCGGCATGAACAACGTATCGCCCACCAGAATCACATCGCCGTCGATCAGATAAGCCATGTCCGCCGGGGTATGCCCGGGAACGTGCAGGGCCGTGACCTTGAGGTTGCCGATCCGGAATGACTCGTCCGGCGCGAACAGGTGATCGAACTGTGAACCATCAACGCTAAATTCCGGTTCAAGGTTGAACAGCGTCTTGAACACCCCCTGAACCTTGCTGATCGACTCACCAATCGCAATCTTGCCCCCCAGTTCCCGACGCAGATAAGGCGCGGCCGACAGGTGATCGGCATGGGCGTGGGTTTCCAGCAGCCATTGCACCTGCAACTGGTGTTCACGCACGAAGGCGATGATCTTGTCTGCCTGGACGGTCGCGGTGCGTCCGGCCGCGGGGTCGTAATCCAGCACCGGATCGACAATCGCGCAGTGCCCGCCATCGTGCTCGTAGATTACATAGCTGTAGGTTGACGAGGCGGGGTCGAGGAAGGCTTCAATCAACGCAAACATGGCAGGAACCTGTGGAAAGGGGCGGGAGGACAATAACCGGTTGCAACACTTTATGTTTAAACATAATGTCCGCAGCTTAAGTGACGTCGAAGGCATCCTGCAAATGCAATCCAGTCTGACCGAATGTGAAGTCGCCCAGCTCCGGGCCTCGGCCTCCAAAGCTTGCGCGCTGCTCAAGGCTTTGGCCAACGAGGACCGCTTGCTGATTCTCTGCCAATTGACCCAGGGCGAGCGGAACGTCGGCGAACTGGAAAAAATGACCGGCGTGCGCCAGCCCACACTGTCCCAACAGCTGGGCATCCTGCGCGACGAGGGATTGGTAGTCACCCGTCGTGAAGGCAAGTACATATTCTATGGTTTAGCCAGTCACGAAGTGATTCAGGTGATGAAGACGCTGTCCGGCCTGTATTGCGGAGCGGTGCTGAAAAGCTGGGGCTGAACCTGATGCCGGTCAGTTAAGCGCAATCCATGTGGGAGCGGCGGTGCGACGATTCGACTTGCTCGCGAAGACGGCGGCACAGTCAATATTGATGTTGCCTGATACACCGCTTTCGCGAGCAAGCCCGCTCCCACAGGTTCCGTGACTTAATGAACCCGGCGCCATGCGTGCAATAACAAGGAATGAATGATGAACGATCAACACTGGGGCCCATCCATCAGTGCCGACATCGTGGTAATAGGCGGCGGGACCGCCGGCATTGGTTTGGTTGCCAGCCTGCTGAAACGCGATCCGGGTTTAAAAATTACCGTCATCGAACCCGACAGCCAGCATTACTACCAACCGGCGTGGACACTGGTGGGCGGCGGTGCTTACGCGGTGAAAAACACCGCGCGCCCGATGTCTTCGGTGATGCCGCGTCAGGCCACCTGGTTGCAGGCGTCCGTGACTGACATCGCCCCCGACAGCAACCAGCTGACCCTCGACGATGGCCGCACCGTTAGTTACCAGAACCTCGTTGTCTGCCCCGGTTTGCGCCTGGCCTGGGAGAAAATCGAAGGCTTGCAGGACACCCTCGGCCAGAACGGCGTGACCTCCAATTACAGCTATCGATACGCGGCCTACACTTGGGAACTGGTCCAGGGATTGCGCGGCGGCAAAGCGATCTTCACCCAGCCAGCGCTACCGATCAAATGCGCTGGTGCGCCGCAGAAAGCCTTGTACTTGTCCTGCGATCACTGGCGTAAAACTGGCGTTCTGAACAAATTCGACGTCGAGTTCAATCTGGCCGGCGCTGCGTTATTCGGCGTGGCGACATTCGTGCCGCCGCTCATGAAATACATCGAAAAGTACAACGCCCGGCTGGCCTTCAATTCCAATCTGGTCAAGGTTGACGGGCCGTCGAAAACCGCGTGGTTTGAGGTCAAGGACGCTGCAGGTGTCGTGACCGTAGAAGAAAAAACCTTCGACCTGCTGCACGTCGTGCCGCCTCAGGTCTCGCCTGATTTCATCCGCCAAAGCCCGTTGGCCGACGCCGCTGGCTGGTGCGAAGTGAACCCGCACAGCCTGCAACACGTACGCTATACCGACGTCTTTGCCTTGGGCGATGTCTGCTCCACCAGCAACGCGAAAACTGCCGCCGCCGCGCGCAAGCAGATCGTGGTGGTGGCGCAAAACCTGCTGGCCCTGCGCAAGCAACAGCCGTTGCCACTCAAGTACGACGGCTATGGTTCCTGCCCGCTAACGGTGGAGAAGGGCAAGGTGATCCTCGCCGAGTTCGGTTACGCCGGTAAATTGCTGCCGACCTTTCCCCTCGACCCGATCGTGCCGCGCCGTTCGGCCTGGTTTCTCAAGGCGACCTTGCTGCCGTGGTTCTACTGGAATGGCTTGCTCAAGGGCCGTGAATGGCTGACCCATCTGTCCAAGGTTGACTGAGAGAACCCTATGTTGCTGGCCAGTTTTTTCGGTGTGGTCATGGGCCTGGTGCTCGGTTTGACCGGCGCTGGTGGCGGAATTCTTGCGGTGCCGGCCCTGGTGCTGGGACTGGGTTTGACCATGACCCAAGCGGCGCCCGTCGCCTTGTTCGCGGTGGGCAGTGCGGCGGCGATCGGTGCAATTGACGGTTTGCGCCATGGCCTGGTGCGCTATCGCGCGGCGTTATTGATTGCACTGCTCGGCGTGGTGTTTTCGCCGGTAGGTATCTATTTCGCCCATCAGTTGCCGGAAAAGATCCTGATGGTCCTGTTCAGTCTGCTGATGGTCATGGTGGCCTGGCGGATGTTGCGCCGGGAAAAGCACGACGATGGTCCGAGCGATCACGGGCATGCCAACTGGGGCCAGAAGAATTGCATGCTCGATCAGCAGACCGGGCGTTTTTCCTGGACTGCCAAATGCACCGCGACCCTGGCGGCACTCGGCGCGGTGACCGGTGTGGTCTCGGGGCTGCTCGGTGTTGGCGGCGGCTTTCTGATAGTCCCTGCGTTCAAGCAACTGACCGATGTGCAGATGCGCGGCATCGTCGCTACGTCGTTGATGGTGATCAGCCTGATCTCGGTGATTGGCGTGGTCGGTGCGTTTCATGCCGGGGTGCGGATCAATGGTTTGGGCGTGTCGTTCATTGTCGCCAGCATCGTCGGGATGATTGTTGGTCGAAAACTCTGCGCCCGGGTGCCGGCCCGAGGGCTGCAGATCGGCTTCGCCAGCGTCTGCGTGGTAATCGCCGTTTACATGCTGTTTAGAGCGCTCGCCTAGCGGGCACCGGCTCCTGTGGACGCCAGTCGGGTCCACAGGCTTACACCCTAAGTTCCGGGCCTGTCCTGCGGGCGGTCTTACACCGAATTTGCCGCGCGCTACCCGCCAATCCAAAGCAGCTGACAACCGCACCCAAGGCAGCGTATGACGCCGCCGGTCCACTTTCGATAATCGCCTCCGACATTAAGTCCCCCGTTGCGGAGCGCGTCATGCACAACAATAAGAACTTCAAGCATCGTTTCTTGCCGGCCTTCATCGCCAGCCTGTCGTCCCTTGGCCTGAGCTCGATGGCCGAGGCCGAGATCATGCTGTACGACAAGGACCAGACCACGTTTTCCACGGATGGCTACATCAACGCTTTCTACGTGAACAGCGACGTGGACCGGGCCGGCGAGCAGTACGACCGGCGTCAGGCGCGGGTGAAGATGGGGTTTCTGCCCAACTACCTGGGCTTCAACATGGGCAAGCAGGTCGATGACCTCAAGCTCGGTGCCCGCGCCTCGTTCTGGGTGACCATCAACGACAGCGAAACCAACGGCACCGACACCGCCATCGACGTGCGGCAGTTCTACGGCACGGTGGCCAATCCGGAGTGGGGCGAGGTATTGATCGGAAAGGACTTCGGCCTGTTTGCCCGTTCCAACATCCTGCTCGACGAATTGCTCGCCGGTTATGGTCAGGTCAGCGATACGTTGGGCCTGGTGGACGGTGGCGGGGTGTCGTTCGGCAACATCGGCAGCGGTTATCCGTACCCGTTCCCGACGTCGCAGATCACCTATCGCACCCCGGTGATGGACGGTTTGCGGGTGGCGGTCGGGATCATGGACCCGGTCGACACCAACGACAGCAGCGAGACGGGCAAGGCGTACCAAGAGAACCCGCGCAGCGAGAGCGAGATCACCTATCAGTTCGACGTCGGCGGGGCGAAGATTTACAGCTGGCTCAACGGCAGCTACCAGACTTCGGACAACACCGACTCCAGTGTCGAGTCCGTCACCTCCAAAGGCGTCGGCTACGGCGTGCAGGCGAAGATGGGCGGGCTATCGCTGACCGGCTCCGGTTTCCAGGCCAAGGGCATCAACCCGTTCTTCACCAACAACGCTGGCGAACCGACCCTGCGCAATGTCGACAGCGACGGTTACCTGTTGCAGGGCTCCTACAAACTGGGCAAGAACCGCTTGGCACTGTCTTACGGCAAGACCGAGGATGACGGCAACGGCGTGGTCGGCAGCGGCGCCGATTACGAGACCCGCGGCATTGCGCTGTTCCATGACGTCAACGACAACCTCAAACTGGTGGCCGAGTACAACCAGTTTGAAATCAATGGCCACGACACCAGCGACCAGAATGAAGACACCGATACGTTTGCGGTGGGGGCGGTGTTGACCTGGTAACAAAGGAGTCGGCATCACGCAGATCCAATGTGGGAGCGGGCTTGCTCGCGAAAGCGGCCTTCCAGTCAACAATGATGTTGCCTGACACTGCGCTTTCGCGAGCAAGCCCGCTCCCACAGGGGATTTGTGGTGTTCTGTAGATATTGTCGTCCTCTCATCCCATCGACCCCCCCACCCACTACCCAAGTAGCATTCGCCGCCGCCCGCAGGCTTCGTACACTCGTGCCTCATACAGGCGCACCGGCGAGGGGCGAGGATGCAGCAGGTTCAGAACGACGGTGTGGTCAGTGGCATGTCCCAGGCCACCGATGCCCAGCAAGCGGCCCAGGATCTGGCGCGACAACTCTTGCATCCGCATTTGGGCTTCGTGCTGTTCTTCTGTTCCGCCGAGTACGACTTGCAGGCGCTGGGGCAGGCGTTACAACAGAGCTTCGGCGGCATTCGCCTGGTAGGCTGCACCAGTGCCGGAGAAATCACCCCCCAAGGTTATGGCCGCAGCTGCGTGACGGCGGTGGGCTTCGATCATCGGCACTTTTCCATCTCCACCGAACTGATCGATGAGATGGAGCATTTCAGCCTGATCGATGCCCAGCAAATGGTCGAGCGTCTGGTCAGTGGCTGTCGCAGCAACACCTTGGCGCCGATCAAGGGCAACAGCTTTGCCCTGACCCTGCTCGATGGCTTGTCCAGTCGTGAAGAGATGGTTCTTGCTGCCTTGAGTGCGGCGTTGGGCGACATTCCGCATTTCGGCGGTTCGGCCGGCGACGACAACTACCTGACCCACACCCATGTGTATTTCGGCGGCGAGTTTCACAGCGGCGCGGCAGTGGTAGTGCTGGTCAATACCTGGCTGGACTTCGAAGTCTTCACCACCCACCACATCCTGCCCAGGGCCGAAAAACTGGTGGTCACCGCTGCCGACAGCGCCTCGCGCCGGGTGTTCGAACTCAACGCCGAACCGGCCGCCGAAGAGTACGCCCGGCACATCGGTGTGGCGGTGGCCGATCTCGATTATCGGATCTTTGCCGCGCACCCGTTGGCGGTACGCATCAACGATCAGTATTACGTGCGGGCGATCCAGCAGGTTCATCCAGACCTGAGCCTGAGTTTCTACTGTGCGGTGGAAAACGGCATCGTCCTCACTGTCATGACCCCCGGCCCCATGCTGCCGAATCTGCAAAACCTGTTCGACGGTTTGCAGGAGCGTCTCGGGGATCTGTTGCTGACCATCGGCTGCGACTGTTTTCTCAGGCGCCTGGAACTGGAAGACGGCGGCAGTCTCGAGCAGATCGGCGCGTTTCTGCGGGACCAGCGGGTGATGGGTTTCAACACCTACGGAGAACAGTTCAATGGCATGCACATCAACCAGACCTTCACCGGGGTTGCCATTGCCCGAGGCCGCTCCCCTGGACAGCGCTGACCTTCAGGCGCAGATCGCCAGCCTGCGCCACGAAAACCACAAACTGCAGCGCATCAATGGCGCGCTGATCGAGCGCATCGAGTCCGGCATCACCCGCGGCAACGACCCGTATGCCGCGTTCCAGCATTCGGTGGTGCTGGCCGAGCAGGTGCGTGAGCGTACCGACGCCCTGAACCAGGCCATGGCCGAACTCAAGGCCGGCAATCATTTGCTCAGCGAGGCACGGCTGCGGGCCGAAACTGCCCATCAACACCTGATCGACGCCATCGAAAGCATTTCCGACGCTTTTGTATTGTTCGATGCCGAGCAGCGGATCGTGCTGTTCAACAGCCGTTTCAAGGCGTTTTGGGGCAACAGCCGGGTGCGGATCAACGCCGGCATGCGCTTGCGCGAGGTCAAACGGCTGATGACCGCGACCGGACTGTTCAGCGAAGAACCCCGCGGGCATGCCGACGAAAACCTGCTCTATCGCCTGCACAACGGGCGCTGGCTGCAAGTCAGCGAACGGCCGACTCAGGAAGGCGGGCGGGTGATCCTGTTTACTGACATTACCGACGTCAAACTCAGCGAAACCCTGCGCCGCGAGCAGGCCGTGGCGCAGAAATCGCACTTGTTGCAACGAGCGGTCGACAACCTGTCCCAAGGGGTGGCGATGGTCAACGCCGAGGGCATTCTGGAACTGTGGAACCGGCGCTTCCTGGAACTCAGCGGCCTGGCCCCGGTGGCGGCTCATCGACCGTTCGCCGAAGTGATCGCCGACAGCGAACTGAACCTGCTGACCCCGGCCAGTCGTGATCCGAACGGGCGTCATGTGCAGGAATGCGAGCAGCGCCTCTACGATGGCCGGGTGCTGGAAATCCGCACCCATCCGTTGCCCACCGGCGGCTTCGTCAACACCTTCACCGACATCACCGAACGCTACCAGCATGCCGAAGCGCTCAGCGAAAGCGAGCGCTGGATTCGCCTGATCACGGACCATGTGCCAGCGCTGATCGCCTACCTGAATGCCGATCTGGTCTATGAATTCACTAACAAAGTCTACGAAGAATGGTACTGCTGGCCCCGGGGCGTAATGCTTGGGCAGAGCCTGCGCGAAGTCCACAGCGAGCAGCATTATCAGCGCCTGGAAGCCTACGTGGCCCGGGCGCTGGCCGGTGAGAGCGTGACGTTCGAGTTTGCCGAAACCAACATCAATAATCAGGAGCGCTACATGCTGCGCTCCTACGTGCCCAATCGCCTGGCCACCGGGGAAGTGGTGGGGATTTTCGTGTTGATCCGCGACATTACCGAGCGCCGCCGTACCGCCGAGGCGCTGCATCAGGCCTATCAGAACCTTGAATTGCGGGTGCGTGAACGCACCACCGAACTGACCACCCTCAATGACCAATTACTGCGCGAAATCGATGAGCGCCGCCGGGTGGAGTCACGCTTGCGCGAGGCCAAGCTCGAGGCCGAGCAGGCCAACCTGTCGAAGACCAAATTTCTCGCGGCGGTCAGTCACGACCTGCTGCAACCGCTGAATGCCGCGCGGCTGTTTACCAGCGCCTTGCTGGAGCGCCGGGAGCCGGTGGCCAACGAAACGCTGGTGCGCAACGTCAGCAATTCCCTGGAAGACGTGGAAAACCTGCTGGGCACTTTGGTGGACATTTCCAAACTCGATGCCGGGGTGATCAAGGCGGATATTGCGCCATTTGCCCTGAGCGAATTGCTGGAAAACCTCGCGGCCGAATACACCCAAGTGGCCCGCAGCGAAGGCCTCGAGCTGCATTTCATTGCGTGTTCTGCATTGGTGCGCAGCGACATTCAGTTGCTCGCGCGGATCCTGCGTAATCTGCTGAGCAATGCCATTCGCTACACCTACAGCGGACGAGTGGTGCTCGGCTGCCGACGTCATCATCAGCGGCTGACCATCGAAGTCTGGGACAGCGGCATGGGCATTGCTGAACACCGTCTGGAGGAGATTTTTCAGGAGTTCAAACGCGGTGACGTGCAGCGCCCGGATCAGGATCGCGGCTTGGGGCTGGGCCTGGCCATTGTGGAGAAAATCGCCCGTATTCTCGGCCACCGGATTCACGTGCGTTCATGGCCGGGCAAAGGCTCGGTGTTTTCCGTCGAAGTGCCGTTGAGTGCCACGGCACCGAAGGCGTTGCCAAACTTGCTGATGAGCGAACCGATGCTCGAGCGCCTGCGCGGTGCACGGGTGTGGGTGCTGGACAACGACGCAGCCATTTGCGCCGGGATGCGCACCTTGCTCGAAGGTTGGGGCTGCCGGGTGATCACGGCGCTGTCGGAGGAGGACCTGGCGCGGCAAGTGGATAATTATCACGACGAAGCCGACCTGCTGATTGCCGACTATCACCTGGATGACGAGAAGAATGGTGTCGACGCCGTGGCCCGGATCAACGCTCGCCGCGCTTCAGCGATCCCGGCGATGATGATCACTGCCAACTACAGCAACGAACTCAAACAGCAGATCCGCGAACTGGGCCACACCCTGATGCACAAACCGGTGCGGCCGATGAAGCTCAAGACGGCGATGAGTCATTTGCTTGGTCGGCCTTGAGGTGGGCCTGAGAGAGTTGGGTGATTTTTAGGGCCCCTTCGCGAGCAAGCCCGCTCCCACATTGACCGAGTCGACTCAGATCTAATGTGGGAGCGGGCTTGCTCGCGAAGAGGACGACTCGGTCTTCTGGTTGCCTGCGAACTCAGCGCCGCAAATACGACCCGAAATCAATATCCCCAGCACTCAAAATCGCCTGCACCCGATTGTGCACATTGAGTTTGCGCAATATCGCCGAGACGTGGGCCTTGACCGTGGTTTCGGCGATTTCCAGGGTGTAGGCGATCTGTTTGTTCGATTCGCCTTTGGTCATGCGCTCAAGCACCAGCAACTGCTTGCGGGTCAGCGCCTGGAGCAATTCGGGTGGGAAGCTCGGGGTGTCATTCATCCGGCGATGAGTGCCGCTTTTCTGCGTGCGGATGATGTCCGGCGGCAGGTAGACGTTGCCATTGAGAATCTGCTGGATGGCCTCGGTCATCTGCACCCGTGGCGATGACTTGGTGATGAACCCCACCGCGCCATAGGTGATGGCTTGCAGCACGATTTGTTTGTCCTGCTCGGCCGAGACGATCACCACCGGAATGGTCGGCGCTTCGTTGCGCAGGTTGATCAGGCCATTGAGGCCGTGCATGCCGGGCATGTTCAGGTCGAGCAGGATCAGGTCCAGGTCGTCGTGTTCCTGAGTCAGGGCCAGGGCACTGTCGAGGTCGGCAGTCTCCATGACCTCACTGCCGGGGAAACCGTCGCTGATGACGTTATGAATGGCTTCGCGAAACAGCGGGTGATCGTCGGCAATCAGAATTTTGTACATGGCCTTTCACCTCATTATTTTTTTGATCAGGGTGTGGCAACAACTCGTAAGCGCTCAAGTCAGGGAAAGGGCTCGGGCCGGGCGGGGGACACGGGCAAGTTTGCCGCTTGCCACGCATCCAGCCCGTCGCGGTACCAATACAGTGTCTTATAGCCTATGGACGCGGCGCGTTTTACCGCGTTCCAGCTCAACCAGCAATCGGAGCGGCAGTAAAAGACCAGCGGTCGCGTCAGGTCGCCCGCCGTCAATTGTTGCAGGTGACGCGCGAAATAATCCTGCCACGGGGGCGTCAGGTCGCCGTCACCGGTATTGGCCAGCCAATGGCTGCCGGGCAGGTTTTGGTGGGCCTCGTCTTCGATGAAACGGCCTTGCAGCCATTGCCGGCGGTAGACATCGATCAGCAATGGTTGGGGCGTCTGCTTGAGCAGGTTTTGCAGGGCGGGCGTGTCGATGATACTCGCCCCCTGGAGCTGAGTCGGGGTCGGGCTGCGGTATAGACCGATGCGATAACCTTCGGCGGAGAACAGCACTGTTTCAGCCTGCGCGACGCCCAGCAACAGGCTCAGCGACAGCGCAGCGAGAGAAGGGCACAGCAGAACACGTCGTGCACGCGGCATGGGGGTTCAGTCCTTATAGTTATGAACCCATTACATGCCAGTAGCGGTGTGTTGTGAATGCGACGATAGACAGGTAAACCAGTACTAAAGTAGTAATTTGTCTTGTTTTATGGGACCTGCGTCGTACGCCAATGCTGTGTTCAATGAAGATCCAATGTGGGAGCGGGCTTGCTCGCGAAAGCGGTGTGTCAGTCGACAAAGTTGTTGAATGTACTGGCCTCTTCGCGAGCCAGCCCGCTCCCACAGGGGGAATGTGTTGTCAGTTGGTTTTGCGCAAGGCCGCATGCTGCGGGTTGAAGGTGAGTACCGCCAGCAGGGCAAACACCAGCGTCAGCCCCACGCACACCACCAGCGCGACCGGATTGAAGCGTTCATACAGCGCAAACCGCACCAGTTCCACCGCATGGGTGAACGGGTTCAAGGCGCACAGCCAATACAACCATTCGCTGGAGTCGCGCATTTTCCACAGCGGATACAGCGCCGACGACAGGAAAAACAGCGGGAAGATCACGAAGTTCATCACCCCGGCAAAGTTCTCCAGTTGGCGGATGGCATTGGACAGCAACAGACCCAGCGCACTGAGCATCAACGCGACCAGCAGCAATGCCGGCAACGCCAGCACCAGGCCCATGGCCGGCGGTTGCACGCCGTACAGCCAGGCAATCGCCAGAAAGGCATACACCTGCAACAGCGAAATCAGCGAGGTTGCCAGCAATTTGCTGCACAGCAGGAAGGTCCGGGGCAGGGGGCTGGTCAGCAGCACGCGCATGCTGCCCATCTCCCGGTCGTAGACCATCGACAGCGAACCTTGCATGCCGTTGAACAGCAGGATCATGCAGGCAAGGCCCGGGATGATGTAAACCTCATAGGGAATGTAGGTGTCGTAGGGCTCGATGATGGCGATACCGAGTGCCGCGCGAAAACCGGCGGCGAACACCAGCAGCCACAACAAGGGCCGCACCAGCGCGCTGAGAAACCGCGTGCGCTGCAACACAAAGCGCAGCCATTCACGCAGCACGATTCCGTTGAAACATTGCCAGTAAGCGTTCATTGGACGACTGCCCCTGAAGAGACCGAGGTGGTCAGGCGAGTGAAGGCCGAACCGAGGTCGCCGCCATGTTCCAGGCTCAGTGCGTCAGCCTGTCCGCTGGCCACCAAGCGGCCTTGATGCAGGATCAGCAAGTCATCGCTGGGCTGCACTTCATCCAGCAAATGAGTGGTCCAGAGCACGCTGATGGTGTGCTCGCGGCACAGGCTGCGGATGTGTTGGTTGAGCGCCAGACGGCTGGCCGGATCGAGGCCGACACTGGCCTCATCGAGCAGCAGCAGGCTTGGCTCATGCAGTAACGCGCGGGCGATTTCCACCCGTCGGCGATGGCCGCCATTGAGTTCGCGCACCCGTTCGCGACGACGTTCGGTCAGGCTCTGGCGCGCCAGTTCGGCGTCGACCCGAAGGCTCGTCTGGCGCCGAGACAAGCCATGCAGCGCGGCGTGGTAGCGCAGGTTTTGCTCGACGCTGAGGTCCAGATCCAAGGTGCTTTGTTGGAACACCACACCCAATTGCTTCAACGCAGGACGTGCCGAGGTGCGCAACGAACAGCCGCCGACCCGAATATCACCGCGCTGCACATCATACAGGCGAGTGAGCAGGGCGATCAGCGTCGACTTGCCCGCGCCGTTCGGTCCCAGCAGCGCTGCAAAACGTCCCGCTGCCAGGTTGAAACTCACCTGCCGCAAGGCCTCGCGCTGGCCGTAAGTGAAACTCAGGTCGCTGACTTCAAGGGCGTTCATGGCGTCACCACCACGCCCCACGGATAGCGCCCGACCTTCACCGATTTGCTGACCTTGAGGCTGTCGACATCGATCACCGACACATCGCCGCTGACGCCATTGGTAGCCAGTAATTGCCGTTGATCCGGGGTAAACGACATCTGCCAGACCCGTCGGCCCACCAGCAGGTAATCAACAATCTCGAAGGTCTTGGCGTCGATCACCGCCACATGGTTGGCCGGGCCGAGGGCGACGAAACCGTACTTGCCGTCGGCGCTGAGTTTGATCCCCACCGGCTGGACTTTGTCTGGGTGTACGCCCTTGATCTGAAAGGTCAGGGTCTTGAGGACCTTGCGGTTGGCGACGTCGAGAACCGTCACCGTGCCGCCGATTTCCGCCGAGGCCCAGAGCTGCGAGCCATCGGGATTGAACTCGACGAAACGCGGCCGCTGATCGACCAGGGTGTTGTCGGCCAGGGTTTGGGTGCTGGTGTCGATCCAGTGCAGCATGTTGGTGGTTTCACTGGTGTTCACCGCCCACTTGCCATCGGGGCTGACGGCCATGCCTTCAGGCTCGACACCGACGCTGATCTGCCCAAGCACTTTCGAAGTTTCGGTGTCGATCACCGTCACCAGCGCATCATCCTCGTTGGAGACGTACAGCCAGCGATTGTTGGGGTGCAGGGCGAATTGCTCGGGGTCTTTGCCCGAGGGCAGTTCCTTGATGATCTTGCGCGTGGCGACGTCCATCACCTGGACCCGATCCGAATCACTGGCGCAGATGTACAGCAGCTTATTGTCGTGGGACAGCAACAGGCCGCGCGGGCGCTGGCCGACGGGCAGGGTGTCGGTGACTTGCAGGGTCTGCATGTCGATCAGGCTCAGGCTGTTGTCCTTTTCGTTGGAGACCCAGGCGGTGCTGGCAGCGGCGTGCCCGGCGGCGAGTAGCAGGGCGCAGGAAAGCAGGGTGCGGCGCATGGCAGATTCCTTATTGTTGTTGTCGTGAAAAAAGGATCAGAGAAAGCGGCAGCTGACCTCGGCTTTGTCGTAACCCAGGCTGTCCATTTCGTTGACAGGGTGCAGGAAACCGTCTTGCGGCGAGGTGCTGACCAGCGCCCGGGGTTGCACGATGGGGATCGGCTGGCGCAACTGACCGTTCCACGGCCGATAACTGAGCTTGCGACCCTTGAAGCCGTCCAGCGGCAATTGATCGCTGATTTCAAGCGTGCGGATCGCCATGGCATCGGCCTGACGCAGTTTGCCCACCGCACTGGCGATGCTGCGTACGGCCATCCAGGCGGCGAAATCCCGGTCGTTCATCCAGCGACCGGTCTGGGCTTCAAAGCGTTTCTGCAACTGCGCGGCGCCGTAGGTTTCCACGGTCTTGTGCCAGCCCACCGGGGTCAGGCCCTGGGTGCCGGCGACCGGCCGTGGATACCAGGTCTGGTAGGGCACGTATTCGCCGAAGTCGCCGCGTTCATCGGCCACCAGCACCACGTCGTACTCGGCGGTCTGGGTGAACAGCGGCATGTCGGCCTGGGCGCTGCGGCGCTGGTCGTTATCGAAACGCCAGGCTTTTTCTGCCACCAATTGCAGGCCGAAGCGCTTGGCCGCGCGACGCAGGGCGGCGGCATAGGCTTGATCGTCCGCGGTCGGACCGACGATCAGCAGCGCCCGTTGCCATTTACGCAGCACCAGAAATTGCGCCAGCGCATCGGCCAGCATCGCGCGGCTTGGCAGGCTGTGCAGCACGTTCGGCAAGCAGTCGGTGCTGCGCAGGCTGTCATCGGGGCTGCCGGCATTGAACAGCAGGCTGTCGGGTAGCACGGCGCTGAGTCGGCGCAGGGTCTGCGCCGGTGCATTCACCACAAACAGGCGCAGGCCTTGTTCGTGTTGGGTTTTGGCCGCTTCGATCAACGCCTCCGGATTGTCGACGTTGGCGCTGACCAGGTTGTAGCTGTGATTGAGAAAACGCCCGGTACTGTTGCTGTCGGTGATCGCCAGTTCGGCGCCACGCAGGCCGGCATCGGTCGGTTCGGGAATAACGTTCGACAGCAACGGACCGGGGTCGGGGCGATAACCCAGGTAGCCGATCTGCACCTGCAACGGCGCATCTGCCGCCTGAACCTGGGTCGCCACCCCGGCGGCGCAGGCAATCGCCAGCAAGTAGATCAAGGCATAAGGGGCGAGCTGGCGCATAAAGGCACTCCATCACAGGTAGCGTCAGCATAGGAACCCTGGACGGGAGGGGAAATATGCAGAAAGTACCGATGGGCCAGTACCAAGGTAGTAACTCACCCCGGGCGGCGCGGTTTTAGCATGGGCTACAACGGCCATCACTCAAGGGGGAGATTGACCATGCGAATTCTCAAAGCATTGCTCCTGCCGTTTTTGCTGATCCTGACCCTGATCGGCGTCGACAAGCTTCACGGCACGCGACCCGTATTGGTTGGGCCTGCGCCACAAGCCCTACTACCAAGGGAGTAGGCCGCGGCCACCAAAGCAGCATGGGGTTGGCGCAAAGCCGTTCCTAAGATGGGTGCCATAGCCTCTTCAAAGAGGTTTTGCGTGCAATCTTGAGGGCAGAACAATGACAACAAAACGCAACGCCTTGCTCGTTGCCGGACTGCTGGCCGGTTTTATCAGCGCAGGTTCCGTCTGGGCCCACGGCAACGTGGTACCCCAAGCCGTCGAAACCCAGGGACTGACCCCGATCAAGGATGCCGGTGTGCAGGTCGATGCCGATGGTTGGGCAGCGGCGAACCCGTACCGTTCCTCCCCAGAGCGCGATAAAGCCGTGCAAATCGGCTCTTCGGCCTACAACCAGAACTGCGCGGCCTGTCATGGCCTGGAAGCCAAGTCCGGCGGCATCGCCCCCGACTTGCGCATGCTCGACGTCGGCGAGGCCGGTGATGAATGGTTCGTCGAACGTGTGCGCCATGGCGCCGTGCGTGACGGCCGGGTGTACATGCCGAAAATGGCCGACTACCTGAGCCAGGAAGCCTTGTGGGCGGTGCGCACCTACCTGGACAGCGTGCACGTCGAGGAGTGACCCATGCGTTTGCTCGCGGTGTTGATCAGCGCTGTGTGGCTGTGTTGCCAGACAGCGCAGGCGCAGGTCCGAACCTATGACGAAATGATCGCCGCCGCCGAGCTGAAAGTCGCGGTGTACAAGGACTTCGCGCCCTACAGCTTTGAAGACGCTGGCGAGGCTCGCGGGGTCGATGTCGAACTTGCCCAGGCCTTGGCCAAGGCCATGGGAGTACGTCTGAAACTGATCTGGGCACCCGCCGGGGAAAAGCTCGACGACGACCTGCGCGATTACATCTGGCGGGCCAGTCAGTTGCACAATCAGCAACTGGCCGACCTGATGATGCGCGTGCCCTACGATCGCGATTACTCACAGAAACGCAATGAACTGGGTGAGCTGGAAAACGGCCATGTGGTGATGTTCGGGCCGTACCAGACCGAACAATGGCAAGTCGCTTACGACCGTCGTCGGCTGGACTCGGTGGCGAGTGTCGCGGTGTTTCAGCAACACCCGATCGGCGTCGAAGTCGACAGCGTGCCGTCGTTTTACCTGACCTCGGTGTTCAACGGCATGCTCGCCGCCAAGACCCGCCATTACCCAGGCGTGCCCCAGGCGTTTGCCGCGATGAAGGCCGGTGAAGTCGACGCGGTGATGGCCATGCGCGGCGAGATCGACTGGCAAGTCCATCAGGCCGCCGACCCGCAAGTGGCGCTGGCGGCAAACGCCTACCCGAACATGGGCAAGCAGCTCTGGGACATCGGCATGGCGGTGCATGAAAGCAATCGTCAACTGGCCTACGCCGTGGAAGAGGCGCTGGAAGCGTTGATTCGCGAGGGTTCGGTGAAAGCCATTTATGCCCGTTACGGCCTGCGGTATGACGTGCCCGAGATGTATCAATAGTGAACTGGCGAGCGAGTTGTCTGTTGGCCTGCTGGTTGCCCCTGGCCGCGTATGCGGTGGACGTCGAGCCGGGTAAAGACCCGGTGCCGTCGGTGATGTGGGGGTTCTATCACAAGCAGATGCTGGGCGATGCACCGTTCGTGTTCGACGAGCGGGTCAAGTTGCTCGCGCCGCCGTTTGCCGAGGATGCCCGGCAAGTGCCGCTGGAAATCGACGCCCGGGCGTTCAAGGGTGAAGTGGTGCGAATCCTCGCCTGGGCCGAACTCAATCCGTTGCCGAAAATCGTCGATTTTGAACCCTTGACCGGTGTGCTGCCATGGCTGTCGATCCGTATCCGCGTTGAACAGGCCACGCCATTACGTGCGGCGGTGCTGACCCGCGATGGGCTGTGGCATGTCGGCTCGACCCTGATCGATGCGGCGGGCGGGGGTTGCACGGCGCCGAGTGTGGTGCGCACTCAGCCAGGTTGGGAAGAACACATTGGCGAGGTGCTAGGTGGCCGTTATCCCCGTGGTGAATACAGCCGCGTGCGTTTGCAGGTGGCGCATCCGATGGACAACGGCATGGTCAGCGGCATCCCGGAATTCTTCATCAATCACGCCGAGCTGCGTGATCAAAACGATCAACTGCTGGCGCGACTGGAGTTGTTCCCGGCGGTCAGCGAAAACCCCAATTTGGCCTTCGATATCGAAGGAGCAGGGCAGACGCGCCTGGTGTTGCGCGACAACAGCGGCAATCAATTCGATGCGGCCATTCCCTGACCCAAGGAGCGAGTGATGCGCTGGATGCTGCTGTTGTTCATCAGTCTGAGCCTGCCGGCCCTGGCCGATCCCGATTACGCACTCAAGCCCCGGCAGATCGCCGAAGACACCTGGTTGCTGGAAGGCAGCACCAACAATTTCTCCAAGAGCAACGGCGGCAACATCGTCAACACCGCGTTCATCGTCACCGAACAGGGCGTGGTAGTAATCGACACCGGGCCGTCGAAACGCTATGGCGAAGCCCTGCGCAAAGCGATTGCGGCGACCACCGATAAACCAGTGATCCAGGTGCTGCTGACCCATCACCATCCTGATCATGTGCTGGGCAATCAGGCTTTCACCGATGTGCCGATCGGCGCCTTGGCCGGTACCACCGAGCTGTTGCGTCAACAGGGTGATGCCATGGCCGAGAACATGTATCGACTGGTGGGTGACTGGATGCGCGGCACCGAGGTGGTGTTGCCGACGCAGACACTGACGCCTGGCGTGCAACGTTTTGGGAATCACGATTTGCGCCTACTGAGTCTGGGTGGGCACACCGGCGCGGATCTGGCTATTCTCGACCAGAAAACCGGCGTGTTGTTTGCCGGGGACCTGGTGTTTTATCAACGTGCCCTGACTACGCCCAACAGCCCGGGGCTGTCGGTGTGGCTGGCGGACATCGCGACCCTGCAGGGTTTGCCGTGGACGCTGATCGTCCCCGGCCATGGGCCGGTGGCCACGGACACAAAACCGTTCGAGCAGATGCGTGATTACCTGACCTGGCTGGACCAGCTGATGCGCGATGGCGCGGCTAATGGCAGCGACATGGCCGAGATGATCCGCAGCCCCATTCCCGAGCGTTTCGTCGGGATCAACCTGAGCCGCTATGAGCTGATCCGCAGCGTCAGCCATTTGTACCCGCGTTACGAACGGGGGCAGATGAGGCGGGTGGATTCCGGCCAGCACTGATATTGCCTGACACACCGCCTTCGCGAGCAAGCCCGCTCCCACACTTGAGCGGTGTGAACGCAGATGTTGTGTCCACCGAAGATCCCCTGTGGGAGCGGGCTTGCTCGCGAAGAGGCATTCACATTCAGTATTGATGCTGCCTGACACACCGCCTTCGCGAGCAAGCCCGCTCCCACATTTGAGCGGTGTGAACGCAGATGTTGTGTCCACCGAAGATCCCCTGTGGGAGCGGGCTTGCTCGCGAAGAGGCACTCACATTCAGTATTGATGCTGCCTGACACACTGCCTTCGCGAGCAAGCCCGCTCCCACAGGGGACTGGTGTCGATCACAAAACAGGTGTTCATCTCCTCCGACCCGGTACTAAGGAACTAGCAATCTCCGCACTGCGGGCAATTGTTGCAAGGGCGGCGGCGCCCAAGAATCTGCACCAGACCGGGAAAATTTCCCGGGTATAACAAAAACCGCAGAGGCAGCCGTCATGACCCAACCCGCACGTCGCCAACCCTTCGTTTTGAGCATGCTGCTCAGTGCCATGCTGTTGTCCGGCCAGGCATTGGCCGCAGTCTCCGATCAAGACATTCTCCAGGACCCGAAGAACCCGGAGCAGGTCGTCACCAACGGCCTGGGCGTCCAGGGTCAGCGCTACAGCCCGCTGGACACCCTCAATGTCGACAACGTGAAGGATCTGCGCCCGGTCTGGGCCTTTTCGTTCGGCGGGGAAAAGCAGCGCGGTCAGCAGGCACAGCCGATGATCAAGGACGGCGTGATGTACATGACCGGCTCCTACTCGCGGGTGTTCGCGGTGGATGCGCGCACCGGCAGGAAGCTCTGGCAATACGACGCGCGCCTGCCCGATGACATTCGCCCGTGCTGCGACGTGATCAACCGTGGTGTCGCGCTGTATGGCGATCTGGTGATTTTCGGCACCCTCGACGCCAAGCTTGTGGCGCTGAACAAGGACACCGGCAAAGTCGTCTGGAGCAAGAAAGTCGCCGACCACAAGGAAGGCTATTCCATCAGCGCCGCGCCGTTGGTCATCAACGGCAAGTTGATCACCGGCGTGGCCGGTGGCGAGTTCGGGGTGGTGGGCAAGATCGAAGCCTACGACCCGAAAAACGGCAGCCTGCTGTGGAGCCGACCAACCGTTGAAGGCCACATGGGTTATGTCTACAAGGACGGCAAGGCAGTAGAAAACGGCATCTCCGGCGGCGAAGCGGGCAAGACCTGGCCGGGCGATCTGTGGAAAACCGGCGGTGCCGCGCCTTGGCTGGGCGGCTACTACGACCCGGAAACCAACCTGCTGCTGTTCGGCACCGGTAACCCGGCGCCGTGGAATTCGCACCTGCGCCCTGGCGACAACCTCTACTCGTCCTCGCGCCTGGCGCTGAACCCGGATGACGGCACGATCAAATGGCACTTCCAGAGCACGCCCCACGACGGTTGGGACTATGACGGCGTAAACGAACTGGTGTCATTCAACTACAACGAAGGCGGCAAAGAAATCAAAGCCGCAGCCACGGCGGACCGTAACGGTTTCTTCTACGTGCTGGATCGCACCAACGGCAAATTCATTCGCGGCTTCCCGTTCGTGGACAAAATCACCTGGGCCAGCGGCCTGGATAAAAGCGGTCGGCCGATCTACAACGAAGCCAGCCGTCCAGGTGCGCCGGGCTCCGAAGCCAAAGGCAGTTCGGTGTTCGTCGCGCCAGCGTTCCTCGGGGCGAAAAACTGGATGCCGATGGCCTACAACCGCGATACCGGCCTGTTCTATGTGCCGTCCAACGAGTGGGGCATGGACATCTGGAACGAAGGCATCGCCTACAAGAAAGGCGCGGCGTTCCTCGGCGCCGGTTTCACCATCAAACCGTTGAATGAAGACTACATCGGCGTGCTGCGCGCCATCGACCCGAAAACCGGCAAGGAAGTCTGGCGCCACAAGAACTTCGCACCACTGTGGGGCGGGGTGCTGACCACCAAGGGCAACCTGGTGTTCACCGGTACGCCGGAAGGTTTCCTGCAAGCATTCAATGCCAAGACTGGCGAGAAAGTCTGGGAATTCCAGACCGGTTCCGGCGTGCTCGGCTCGCCCATCACCTGGGAAATGGACGGCGAACAGTACGTCTCGGTGCTATCCGGCTGGGGTGGCGCCGTACCGCTGTGGGGCGGCGAAGTGGCCAAGCGCGTCAAGGACTTCAACCAGGGTGGCATGCTCTGGACGTTCAAGCTGCCTAAAGATCTCGTTGCCAAACACTGATCAACCTGATTCCACCGCATAACCCTGTGGGAGCGGGCTTGCTCGCGAAGAGGGCCTTACATTCAGCATATGTATTGCCTGACACACCGCCTTCGCGAGCAAGCCCGCTCCCACATTTGATTTGCGCAAATCTACGACCAAATAACGAGAATCCCCCTGCCAACGGCGCATTCGTCTGGCAGGCGGGGCTCTCTACTATCGGTTCATCGCCTGTTGGCTCGACAGGCATCGACCCAGACAGAGGCCCACCATGATCTACGCACAACCCGGAACACCCGGCGCCGTCGTTTCCTTCAAACCGCGCTACGGCAATTTCATCGGCGGCGAGTTCGTTGCCCCAATCAACGGCGAGTACTTCACCAACACCTCACCGGTTACCGGTGAAGTGATCGCCGAGTTCCCGCGCTCCAGCGCCGCCGACATCGAAAAAGCCCTCGACGCCGCCCATGCCGCCGCCGATGCCTGGGGCAAAACCTCGGCGCAAGATCGCTCGCTGGTGCTGCTGAAAATCGCCGACCGCATTGAGCAGAACCTGGAAATCCTCGCCGTCACCGAAACCTGGGACAACGGCAAGGCCGTGCGCGAAACCCTCAACGCCGACGTGCCTTTGGCTGCCGACCACTTCCGTTATTTCGCCGGTTGCATCCGCGCTCAGGAAGGCGGCGCCGCCGAGATCAACGAACTGACCACCGCCTATCACTTCCACGAACCGCTGGGCGTGGTCGGGCAGATCATCCCGTGGAACTTCCCGCTGCTGATGGCCGCCTGGAAACTCGCCCCGGCCCTGGCTGCCGGCAACTGCATCGTGCTCAAACCCGCCGAACAAACGCCGCTGTCGATCATGGTGTTCGCCGAGCTGATCGCCGACTTGCTGCCGGCCGGCGTGCTGAACATCGTCCAGGGTTTCGGTCGCGAAGCTGGTGAGGCGCTGGCCACCAGCAAGCGCATCGCCAAAATCGCCTTCACCGGTTCCACCCCGGTGGGCGCGCACATCATGCATTGCGCCGCCGAGAACATTATTCCAAGCACCGTCGAGCTGGGCGGCAAATCGCCGAACATTTTCTTCGAAGACATCATGAACGCCGAGCCGCAGTTCATCGAGAAAGCCGCCGAAGGCCTGGTGCTCGCGTTCTTCAACCAGGGCGAAGTCTGCACCTGTCCGTCCCGGGCGCTGGTGCAGGAATCGATCTACGAGCCGTTCATGGCCGAGGTGATGAAGAAGATCGTCAAGATCAAGCGCGGCAATCCGCTGGACACCGAAACCATGGTCGGCGCCCAGGCATCCGAGCAGCAATACGACAAGATCCTCTCGTACCTGAAAATCGCTCAGGAGGAGGGCGCCGAACTGCTCACCGGCGGCGCGGCTGAGCGCCTTGAAGGCGATTTGTCGACCGGCTATTACATCCAGCCGACCCTGCTCAAGGGGCACAACAAAATGCGTGTGTTCCAGGAAGAAATCTTCGGCCCGGTGGTGGGTATCACCACCTTCAAGGACGAAGCCGAAGCCCTGGCGATTGCCAACGACAGCGAGTTCGGCCTCGGTGCTGGCCTGTGGACCCGCGACATCAACCGCGCCTACCGCATGGGCCGGGCGATCAAGGCCGGGCGCGTCTGGACCAACTGCTACCACCTGTACCCGGCCCATGCCGCGTTTGGTGGCTACAAGAAGTCCGGTGTCGGCCGTGAGAACCACAAGATGATGCTCGACCATTACCAACAGACCAAAAACCTGCTGGTGAGCTACGACATCAATCCGCTGGGGTTCTTCTAACCCGCAAGAACACCACAACCACAAAATGTGGGAGCGGGCTTGCTCGCGAAGGCGGCTTGATATTCAACAAATATGTTGACTGATAGTCCGCTTTCGCGAGCAAGCCCGCTCCCACATTGGTCTTGTGTGTATTTGAAGATCTACGCCACACCCCCTACCAACGCACCCCACAACCTCCTTCGAAAGTAGCATTCGGTCATCTCATCCCCCGTGCATTAATGGCTTTACCGGAATTGCCCGGAACAAGAAGAGGATTGACCCATGTGGAATAAACCCGCGTTTACCGATCTGCGCATTGGCTTCGAAGTGACGATGTATTTCGCCAACCGTTGATTGATTGCCCGGTCAGCCGTCGCGTTGGCCGGGCCTGCCTTCTGGAGCCATCCCATGCACATCCGCGTTCTCGGTTCCGCCGCTGGCGGCGGTTTTCCGCAATGGAACTGCAACTGCCGTCAATGCGCCGTTATGCGCAACGGCAACCTGCGCGCACAACGCCGCACGCAGTCGTCCATTGCCCTGAGCGACGACGGTGTGGAGTGGGTGCTCTGCAATGCATCACCGGATATTCGCGCGCAACTCGAAAGCTTCCCGGCGATGCAGCCAGCCCGACGCTTGCGTGACACGGCGATTGCCGGCGTCGTCCTGCTTGACAGTCAGATCGACCATTGCACCGGCCTGTTGAGCCTGCGCGAAGGCTGCCCGCATTCGGTCTGGTGCACTGAGCGGGTTCACGAAGACCTGAGCAGTGGCTTTCCCTTGTTCACCATGCTCAAACACTGGAACGGTGGCTTGCAGTGGCAACCCATCGAACTGGATCGCGAGCCATTCCGCATCGCTGCCTGCCCACACCTGCAATTTCGCGCGATTCCGTTGGTCAGCAATGCACCGCCGTACTCGCCCAATCGCGGCAATCCGCAGCCAGGCGACACCATCGGCCTGTTCATCGAAGACCTGCGCAGCGGTGCATCGGTTTTCTATGCGCCGGGGCTGGGGCAGGTCGATGCCGAGGTGTTGAGCTGGATGCAACGCGCCGATTGCCTGCTGCTGGATGGCACGCTGTGGCGCGACGATGAAATGCGTGTGTGCGAAGTCGGCCAGAGCCTCGGCAGCGAAATGGGCCACCTGCCGCAAAGCGGCTCCGGCGGCATGCTTGACGTGCTGGAGGGCTTCAATCGCCAGCGCAAGGTGCTGATCCACATCAACAACACCAACCCGATCCTCGATGAAGACTCGGCCGAGCGCGCCTTGCTGGAACGGCGCGGGATTGAAGTGGCTTATGACGGCATGAGTATTGAGCTGTAGCGGATGGCCTCTTCGCGAGCAAGCCCGCTCCCACATTGGATTGTTGGTGTACACAAAATCTATGTTCACACCGAACAACTGTGGGAGCGGGCTTGCTCGCGAAGGGGCCAGACCAGACACCGCAAAATCCGGAGAACCGCAATGACTGACACTCCCATGA
This sequence comes from Pseudomonas farris, assembly GCF_019145235.1. Taxonomy (GTDB): domain Bacteria; phylum Pseudomonadota; class Gammaproteobacteria; order Pseudomonadales; family Pseudomonadaceae; genus Aquipseudomonas; species Aquipseudomonas farris. The sequence goes on from NZ_JAHSTV010000002.1 coordinate 245,610, forward strand.
CCCCCGCCGAATTCGAAGCCGCCCTGCGCGCCAAGGGTGCCTATTACCACATCCACCACCCATTCCACCAAGCCATGTACGCCGGGCGCGCCACCCGCGAGCAGATTCAGGGCTGGGTCGCCAATCGCTTCTATTACCAGGTGAACATCCCGCTCAAGGATGCCGCCATCCTCGCCAATTGCCCGGATCGCGACGTGCGCCGGGAATGGCTGCAGCGGATCCTCGACCATGACGGCGTCCCCGGCAGTGAAGGCGGCATCGAAGCGTGGCTACGATTGGGCGAAGCCGTGGGGCTGGAGCGCGAACAAATCCTTTCGCAAGAGTTGGTGCTGCCGGGCGTACGTTTTGCCGTGGATGCCTACGTCAATTTCGCCCATCGCGCTTGCTGGCAAGAAGCGGCCAGCAGTTCCCTGACCGAATTGTTCGCGCCACAAATCCACCAGTCTCGGCTCGACGCCTGGCCCACCCATTACCCATGGATAGACCCGGCCGGCTACGACTATTTCCGTACGCGTCTGAGCCAGGCCCGGCGCGATGTCGAGCATGGTTTGCGCATCACCCTGGCGCACTACGTCACGGTCGAAGGCCAGCAACGCATGCTGGAGATTCTGCAGTTCAAGCTCGATGTGCTGTGGAGCATGCTCGACGCGATGAGCATGGCCTACGAGCTGGATCGCCCGCCGTATCACACCGTCACCACCGAGCAGGTCTGGCACCGGGGGATCACCCTGTGAGCCAGATTGAACAGCAACCCGGCCCACCGTTGTGGTTGCTGGCGGAGCTGACCTATCGCTGCCCGCTGCAATGCCCGTATTGCTCCAACCCGCTGGACTTCGCCCAACAGGGGGAGGAGTTGAGCACAGAAGAATGGATTCGGGTGTTCCGCGAGGCCCGGGAGATGGGCGCCGCGCAACTGGGTTTTTCCGGGGGCGAGCCGTTAGTGCGCCAGGACCTGGCCGAGCTGATCAAGGCCGCGCGGGACATGGGTTACTACACAAACTTGATCACCTCGGGTATCGGCCTGACCGAACAGAAGGTCCGCGACTTCAAGATCGCCGGGCTGGACCATATCCAGATCAGTTTTCAGGCCGCCGACGAACAGGTGAACAATCTGCTCGCCGGCTCGCGCAAGGCCTTCGCCCAGAAACTGGCCATGGCCCGGGCGGTGAAAGCCCAGGGCTACCCAATGGTGCTGAACTTCGTCACCCAACGGCACAACATCGACCAGATCGCGCAGATCATCGAACTGTGCCTGGAGCTGGAGGCGGATTTCGTCGAGTTGGCGACGTGCCAGTTCTACGGTTGGGCTGAACTCAACCGCGTCGGCCTGCTGCCGACCCGCGAACAGTTACAGCGCGCCGAGCGCATCACCAATGAATACCGCCAGCGGCTGGAGGCCGAGGGCCACCCGTGCAAGTTGATTTTCGTCACCCCGGATTACTACGAAGAACGTCCCAAGACCTGCATGAACGGCTGGGCCAACCTGTTTCTCGACATCACCCCGGACGGCACGGCGTTGCCTTGTCATAGCGCCCGCCAGTTGCCGGTGCAGTTTCCCAACGTGCGCGAGCACAGCATCGCGCACATCTGGAACGATTCCTTCGGTTTCAACCGTTTTCGCGGCGATGACTGGATGAAAGAGCCGTGCCGTTCCTGCGATGAAAAGCACAAGGACCTCGGCGGCTGCCGCTGCCAGGCGTTCATGCTTACGGGTGACGCGAGCAACGCCGATCCGGTGTGCAGCAAGTCGCCGCACCACGACGTTATCCTCAAGGCCCGGGACGAAGCCGACGCGCCGGGGCAGGGCATGGAGCACCTGACCTTGCGCAATGAAAAGGCTTCGCGGCTGATTTATCGCGGATGAGTTGTGAACACAAATCCCTTGTGGGAGCGGGCTTGCTCGCGAAAGCAGCCAACACTGATGTGTTGAATGTAATGCCGCTTTCGCGAGCAAGCCCGCTCCCACAGTTGATCTTCAGTGGATACAAAATCTGAGTACACCCCAGCTCGCTATCCATTGGTCTGATTGCATTCGCAGCCGGATGCTTTAGTGTGTTCTTTACCTTCAAAACAATAAAAAACAGGCTTTCCAATGAGCCAGAATCTCAGCCAGCTGCGTAAATTCGTTTCGCCTGAAATCATCTTCGGTGCCGGCTGTCGGCATAACGTCGGCAATTACGCCAAGACCTTCGGCGCCCGCAAGGTGATGGTGGTCAGCGACCCCGGTGTGATTGCCGCCGGTTGGGTCGCCGATGTCGAGGCCAGCCTGCAAGCCCAGGGCATCGATTACTTTTTATATAGCGACGTTTCGCCCAACCCGCGGATCGAAGAGGTCATGCTCGGCGCCGAGCTGTACCGGGAGAATCACTGCGATGTGATCGTGGCGATCGGCGGCGGCAGCCCGATGGACTGCGGCAAAGGCATCGGCATTGTCGTCGCCCACGGGCGCAACATCCTCGAATTCGAGGGCGTGGACATGTTGCGCATGCCCAGCCCGCCGCTGATCCTGATCCCGACCACCGCCGGCACGTCGGCCGACGTGTCGCAGTTCGTGATCATCTCCAATCAGCAAGAACGCATGAAATTCTCCATCGTCAGCAAGGCCGCGGTGCCGGACGTGTCGCTGATCGATCCGGAAACCACCCTGAGCATGGACCCGTTCCTGTCGGCCTGTACCGGCATCGACGCGTTGGTCCATGCCATCGAAGCCTTCGTCTCCACCGGTCACGGGCCGCTCACCGACCCTCATGCGCTGGAGGCGATGCGGCTGATCAACGGCAATCTGGTGCAAATGATCGCCAACCCCAGCGACATCGCCCTGCGGGAAAAAATCATGCTCGGCAGCATGCAGGCCGGGCTGGCGTTCTCCAACGCGATCCTTGGCGCGGTGCATGCGATGTCCCACAGCCTCGGCGGCTTCCTCGATCTGCCCCATGGCCTGTGCAACGCTGTGCTGGTGGAACACGTGGTGGCGTTCAACTACAGCTCGGCGCCGGAGCGCTTCAAGGTGATCGCCGAGACTTTTGGCATCGATTGCCGTGGCCTCAATCACCGGCAGATTTGCGGGCGGCTGGTCGAACACCTGATCGCCCTCAAACACGCCATCGGCTTCCACGAAACCCTGGGCCTGCATGGGGTGAGTACCGCGGACATTCCGTTCCTGTCGCAACACGCCATGCACGACCCGTGCATCCTTACCAACCCGCGCGAATCCAGTCAGCGCGACGTCGAGGTCGTCTATGGCGAAGCCCTCTGACGAGCAACAACGGGCGCTGGCCGGGTTACTCGGCTTAGGCAACCACTCGGCGCGCAAGAGTCATTACCCGGAACTGGCCGCGCGCCTGGATGAACTGGAAACCGAACGCAACCGCTACAAATGGCTGTTCGAAAACGCGGTGCACGGGATCTTCCAGGCCAGCCTGCTGGAGGGCATGCGCGCCGCCAACCCGGCGCTGGCGCGGATGCTCGGCTATCAAAACCCGCAGGAGGTGCTGTTTTCCCTGACGGACCTGGCGGGCACGTTGTTCGTTGGCGGGGCGCAAGAACTGGAAAGCATCGGCGAAATCCTCCAGCGCGAGCGCAGCCTGCTGGGTTACGAAACTCAGCTGCGGCGCAAGGACGGCAGCGTTCTCGACGTATTGATGAACCTGCTGCTCAAACCAGATCAGGAAGGCTTGGTGGAAGGTTTTGTCGCCGACATCACCGAACGAAAACTCGCTCAGCAGCGCCTGCAACAACTCAATGACGAACTGGAGCAACGGGTCACCGCGCGCACCAACGAGTTACTGGACGCCAACCGCAACCTGCAACAGCAGATCACCCAGCGCAAACAGATCGCAGAAGCCTTGCGCGATGCCCGTGATGCCGCTGAAGCCGCCAATCGCAGCAAGGACAAATACCTCGCCGCCGCCAGTCACGACTTGCTGCAACCGCTCAATGCCGCGCGTTTGCTGATCTCGACCTTGCGCGAACGCAAACTGCCCGACGTCGAGCAGGTGCTGGTGGAGCGCACGCATCAGGCGCTGGAGGGGGCCGAAGACTTGCTCACCGATCTGCTGGATATTTCCCGGCTCGATCAGGCCGCGGTGAAGCCGGACATTGCCCTGTACCGCCTCGACGAATTGTTCACGCCACTGGTCTCGGAGTTTCAGTCGGTGGCCGCGGCAGCCGGGTTGAACCTGCGGGTGCACATGGGCGATTACGCTATTCATACCGACTTGCGCCTGATGACCCGAATCCTGCGCAACTTCCTCAGCAATGCCTGCCGCTACACCGACGAGGGCTGCATTCTGCTGGGGGCAAGGCGTCGGGGCGATGCGCTGCGTATCGAAGTCTGGGACACCGGGCGCGGGATTGCGGCGGATCGTCTTGACTCGATCTTCCTCGAGTTCAACCAACTGGACGTCGGGCGCGCCGCCGATCGCAAGGGTGTAGGCCTGGGACTGGCGATTGTTGAACGCATCGCCAAGATCCTCGATTACAGAATTCAAGTGCATTCACGGCCGGGGCGCGGTTCGGTGTTCAGCATCGAAGTGCCGATTTCCCATGAGATTCCACTGCCGATCAGTCAGGTCGCACCGCAGCCGAGTACCGGCAACCCGTTGCCGGGACGGCGTCTGTTGGTGCTGGACAATGAAGTCAGCATCCTTGAAAGCATGAGTGCGCTGCTCGGGCAGTGGGGCTGCGAGGTGGTCACCGCCACCGACGAGGCCACCGCGCTGGTGGCTTTGCAGGGACAGGCGCCGGAACTGATTCTGGCGGACTATCACCTCGATCACGGGGTGGTGGGTTGTGAGGTGGTCCGGCATTTGCGCGAACACTTTAGCCAGGCGATTCCGGCGGTGATCATCACCGCCGACCGCACCGACCAGTGCCGGCGTTCATTGCAGCGCCTCGACGCGCCGCTGCTGAACAAACCCGTGAAGCCCGGCAAGTTGCGCGCGGTGCTGACTCAGCTGTTGGCGTAGCGATAGCGCAGGCTGAAACCGAGTTCGGCAGATTGGCCTTGCTCCAGCAAACGCAACCCTGGCCGACCCGGCAAGTGATGGGCATTGACCGGGTGGCTCACCGGCTCGATACAGAAAAATTCCAGACCCACGGGGCAGTAGAGCAAGTAGTAGTCGCTGCCGGTGGCCTGGCATTCCAGTTCATAACCTAAGTCGGGTTGCTGGATCAGGCAGTGGCCGTCCCATTCGCAAAAGCCGTTGTCCACCAGCGTTTCGGGTAATGCCCGGGGCTGGCTGAAGCCCCAATCCTTGGGTATCGAAGTGAGTTGTGTTGGCAGTTTTGCGCTGTCGCACAACCAGACCTGTCGCGCCTGCGCTTGCAACCGAGTGCCTGCAGTGCGCGGGAAATAAGGGTGTAAACCGACCCCATGCCAGGCGGCGTGTTCGGCCAGATGGGTGACCTGCAAATCGATGCTCAGCTTGCCCTCGCTCAGACGGAAACGTTGCCTTGCGCGATAAGCGAAGGGCGTGGAGCTGTCGAGTTGCAGGACGATTTCATCACGGGTGTGCGAGACGATCTGCCACGGCTGTTGCCAGGCACTGCCATGAATCGGCAGCGGGTCGGTGAGACTGTTGGGCGCCAGCGCGAGCCAGCCATCGGGGCAGTCGAAACCACCCTCCGAGATGCGGTTCGACCATGGCGCCAGGGGATAGCAGGCGAGTTTGCCGGGCAGGCCGGTGTTCAAGGCGTGTTGGTCACTGTGGCGCAACAGCGGTTGGCCGGTGCTGCGTACCGTCCAGTTGACGATGCTCGCCCCGAGTTCCGGGGCAAGGGTGAGGCGGGTGAGTTCGTCTTCGAGTTCCAGGAGTGTTGGCGTCATGGCGATCTTCATTGGCTCAATGAGAGGCTTCTGTGGCGAGGGGGCTTGCCCCCGTTGGGTCGCGCAGCGGCCCCAATAATCTTTCAGGCATACCGAGTTGTCTGGATTGCGACTGCTTCGCAGCCGAACGGGGCGATGCGGCGTTCCGACAAGCCCCCTCGCCACAAAAAGCCCGTGCCCGCAGGAATATTCCATTGAGCACGGTGCATTCTTGGTTTTTTACAACACCAAATGCGGCAACCACAGCGAAATGGCGGGAATGTAAGTCACGGCCATCAGCACCAGGAACAGCACGCCATAGAACGGCAGCAGCGCTTTCACGGTGCTTTCGATGCTGACCTTGCCCACCGCCGAGCCGACAAACAGCACCGCGCCTACCGGCGGTGTGATCAATCCGATCCCCAGGTTCACCAGCATGATCATGCCGAACTGCACCGGGTCCACGCCAATGCCCAGAATCACCGGCATCAGAATCGGCGTGAGGATCAGGATCAGCGGCGCCATGTCCATCACCGTGCCGAGCAACAGCAGCATTACGTTGATGCACATCAGGATCACGTAACGGTTATCCGACAGGGTCAGGAACATCGTGGTGATCTTCGCCGGGATCTGCATCAGCGTCATGATGTAGCCGAAGCTGGCGGCGAAGCCGATCAGGATCATCACGATCGAAATGGTGCGCACCGTGCGGTGCATCAACTTGGGCAGCTCACTCCATTTGTAGTCGCGGTAGATGAACATGGTGACGAAGAACGACCACAGCACCGCGATCGCCGCCGATTCGGTGGCGGTGAAGATGCCCGAGAGAATGCCGCCGAGAATGATGACCATCGCCATCATGCCCCACATCGCTTCACCGCAGATTTTCAGCGCCTGCTTGAGGGGAATGACTTCGCCCTTGGGGTAATTGCGCTTTCTGGCGAAGATCAGGCACAGCACCATCAGGCACGCGCTCATCAGCAGGCCCGGCACTACGCCGGCCATGAACAGCGAAGCAATCGAAACGGTACCGCCAGCGGCCAGCGAGTACAGCACTGAGTTATGGCTGGGCGGCGTCAGCAGGGCTTGCACCGAACCGCTGACCGTCACCGCGGTGGAGAAATCCCGGGGGTAGCCGCGACGCTCCATTTCCGGAATCAGCACCGAACCGACCGACGCCGTGTCCGCCACCGAAGAGCCGGAAATCGCGCCGAAGAAGGTCGAGGCCATGATGTTCACCAGCGACAGCCCGCCGCGCACGAACCCCACCAGCACCCCGGCAAACGCCACCAGTCGCCGGGACATGCCGCCTTCGGCCATGATCGCCCCGGCGAGCACGAAGAACGGAATCGCCAGTAACGAGAATTTGTTCACGCCACCGGCGACCTGAATCATCAGCGCCTGGAACGGGATGTCGATCCACCACGCACCGATCAGGGCAGAAAGCCCCAGGGCGTAGGCGACCGGCATGCCGATCAGGATCAAAGCGATAAAACTGCCGAGCAGAATCAGAGCGTCCATTTATGCGGCACCTTCGCTTTCTTCAACCAGGTCGAAACGCACGACCCGACGGTTGCTCTGGTCACCGAGCAAGAGTTTTTCCAGCACGAAAATCAGCGTCAGCACACCGCCCACGGGGATCGGCATATAGGTGATGCCCACGCGCAGAGTGGGCAGAGCGCTCATGAACTGGTTCCAGGTGGACAGACAGAGTTTGGTGCCCCAGATGGCCATGAACAGGCAAATGGTCGCCATCAGCAGCTGCGAAACGATGCTCATGGTCTTGCGCAGTTCGGGGGGCATGCGGTCGGTGAGCATGGCCACGGCCATGTGCGCACCGGCGCGATAACTGGCGGCGGCGCCGATGAAGGTGAAGACCATCATCAACAAAATCGCGGTGGGCTCCGGCCAACTGGAACCGGTGCCGAGGACGTAACGGGCGAAGACGCCCCAGGGAATGATCAGGGAAATAGTCAGGACCGACAGGCCGGCGACCCAGATGCAGGTCATGTAAATCCTGTCGTTGATGCGCAGCAGCAGATTCTTCATCGGGTTTCACCGTAACCGGGCGCCGCTGACGATCCACTCGTCAACGGTGCCGGGCCTTTCATGAATGCAGGGAGGGTTACTGAACGGCTTCGATGCGCTTGATCAGGTCGGCGTAAGGCGCGCCGTATTTTTCCCGGACCGAAGCCGTGGCTTCATAGAAAGGTTTTTTGTCGACGGTGATGAACTCGACGCCGGCAGCCTTGAGTTTTTCTTCACTGCTGGCCGACTTCGCATCCCACAGCGTGCGCTCCTGGGCCTGTGCGGCTTTGGCGGCTTTTTTTACCAGCACTTGCTGGTCGGGGCTGAGTTTTTCCCAAGTGATTTTCGACATCACGATTGGCTCGGGCAGGATCAGGTGCCCGGTCAGGCTGTAGAACTTGGCGTTCTGGTAGTGGTTGTGTTCGAGCAGGGTTGGCGGGTTGTTTTCCGCGCCGTCGATCACCCCGGTCTGCAACGCACTGAAGATCTCGCCGGTGTCCATGGCAATGCCGTTGCCACCCATGGCGTTGATGGTGTCGATGAACATCGGGTTGCCTTGCACGCGGATCTTCATGCCTTTGAGGTCGGCGAGGCTGCGTACCGGTTTTTTGGTGTAGATATTGCGCGTGCCGCCGTCCATCCAGGCCAGGGCGACCAGATTGAATTCGGAGTTGGTGATCTTGTCGAGGATCTCATCGCCGACTTCACCGTCGATGACTTTGCGCATGTGCGCCTGGTCGCGGAACACGAATGGCATGTTGAACACGTTCACGTCCGGTACCACCGGCCCGACGATGCCGAGGCTGACCCGAGCCATCTGAATAGCGCCGACCTGGGCCTGTTCGATGACTTCTTTTTCCGAACCGAGCACACCGCCGGCAAACATCTTGAAAGTCAGCTTGCCGTTGCTGTCGGTCACCAGGGTTTTACCCAGTTGTTCCTCGGCGACCACGGTCGGGTAACCGGCGGGGTGGATGTCGGCGAATTTGATTTCCAGCGCCTGGGCGGCGCTGCTGAGGGTGAAGGTGAGTGCTGCAGTGATGGGAAGTGCGGCGGCGAGCAAGGTGCGTTTGAAGTCCATGGGTTGTGTCTCCAGTCTTGTTGTTTTTTTTATTCAAGGCACAGCGATGCAGCAGAGGGGTTAAAGCAATTCGTTGAACACCGGTTCCGGCAAGCCTTTGACGCCGGGGTTGAGGGCGAACACGCCGCCGGCCAGCGACTGTTCGTCATGGTCATCAGCGGGGCGGATCGAGGTCACAAACAACGTGTCGAGCTGGCTGCCACCGAAGGCGCACATGGTCGGTTTCTTCACCGGCACGGGGAGCGAACGATCCAGTCGGCCATCGGGGGTGAAACGGTGAATCAACCCGGCGTCGTTGGCGCAGATCCAATAACAACCTTCGGCATCCACTGCCGCGCCATCGGGGCGGCCAAGGAAGTGATGCATGTCGACGAACAGTCGACGGTTGGATGGCGTGCCGCTGTCGATGTCGTAATCGAAGGCCCAGATCTGCTGCACGTTCGGGTGCGAATCCGAGAGGTACATCGTCTTGCCGTCCGGGCTGAAGCCCAGGCCGTTGGGCACGATGAAACCGCTGAGCCGGGCGTCGAGCGGCCCGGGTTGTCCGGCGCTGTAGCGATAGAGCGTGCCGTCGGCGGCGTTGGCGCCCATGTTCAGCACCATGCTGCCGGCCCAGAAACGGCCCTGACGATCACAGCGGCCATCGTTCAGGCGCATGTCGGGACGGGCGTGATCGACGTGGGCCAGCAGTTCGCTGTCGAGGCTGCCATCGTTGTGCGGGTGCAGGTGAAAGAATCCGCTTTCCATGCCGGCGACCCAGCCACCCGCGCTGTGACGAGCGATGCAGGCGAGCATTTGCGGGGCTTTCCAGGCGTGAACGTGCCCGCTGTCGGCATTCCAACGCTGTAATCCACCGGTCGGAATATCGACCCAGTACAGGGCGTTTTCCTCGGGGACCCACACCGGGCTTTCACCGACCGCATTGCGGGCATCGACAATCAATTCGACTTGCATGGCAACGCATTCCCTTGGCTTTGTTATGTGGGGATTGGCGAGGGTTCAGTCGCCGAACGGCCCGGCCGCGACAAAGGCACCACCCTGATAAATCCGGGCCGGATCATCTTCGGCGGGCATTGGTTGGGCTTCGACTTTTTCGCGGAAGACCTCGGACGTGTCCTGTGGCGCATAACCCAAGTGCGCCGCGAATCGGTTGTCCCACCAGATGCTCTTGTTGTCGGACATGCCGTACACCACGGTGTGGCCGACATTCGGGGTGTACAACGCTCGTTCGAGCAGTTGGGTCATGTCGTCGAAGCTCAGCCAGGTGCTCATCATTCGGCGGTTCTGTGGTTCCGGGAACGAGGAGCCAATGCGGATGCTGACGGTTTCGATGCCATAGCGATCGAAGTAGAAACTGGCCATGTCTTCGCCGTAGGACTTGGACAAACCGTAATAGCTGTCCGGGCGGCGAGGGGAGTGGGCGTCGAGGGTTTCGTCCTGCTTGTAGAAGCCGATGACGTGATTGGAACTGGCGAAGATCACTCGCTTCACGCCGTGGCGGCGGGCCGCTTCGTAGATATGGAATACGCCGCAGATGTTGGCGCCGAGAATCTCTTCGAACGGACGCTCCACCGACACGCCGCCGAAATGCAGGATTGCATCCACGCCTTCGACCAGTTGATGTACTGCTTGCTTGTCGGAGAGGTCGCACGGCACGACTTCTTCGCGATCATCAATGGGCGGTGCCATGTCGGCGATGTCCGACAGACGGAGTACGTTGGCGTAAGGTCGCAGGCGTTCGCGCAGGACTTTACCGAGGCCACCGGCGGCGCCGGTCAGGAGCAGGCGATTGAATGGGGATGTGGTCGTCATGTAAATCCCTGAACAGAAAATTGTAGTTATTGGGTTTGTTGTAGGTTGTCGTATGACTTGGTCGAAGTATTGTTAGGCTTTCTGGTGCTTGTCAACGCGACTTTGGTTGAAATTGACGGAGGGTCATGTTCATCCCCCGTGAGTGCGCTGAACCTGTGGGACCGGGCTTGCTCGCGAAGGCGGTGTGCCAGGCGATATCAATAATGACTGTGCCGCCGTCTTCGCGAGCAAGCCCGCTCCCACATGGGATTTATGCCAACCTGAAAAGGTGTCCTGCCTTACAACAACGAAATCGGGTAACTGATAAAGATCCTGTTCTCATCAAATTCGTTGGTGCTGAAATCGCGGCGGATGGTCGCATTGCGCCATTTGACGTTGAGGCTTTTCAGTACGCCGCTTTGCACGGTGTAGGCCAGTTCCGATTCGCGGCCCCATTCCTTGCCGTCGGTGATCGCTCCGGTGTGCACGTTATCGCCGCTGATGTAGCGGTTCATCAGCGTCAGGCCGGGGATGCCGAGGGCGACGAAGTTGTAGTCGTGACGCACCTGCCAGGAGCGTTCCTTGGCGTTGTCATAACTGGCGTTGTAACTGTCGTTGGCCAGCGTGCCGCCGCTGGTGCCGTTGACACGCATCCAGGCGTTGTCGCCGCTGAGTTTTTGCAGGCCGACATAGAAGGTGTTGCCGCCGTATTTGGCCGAGAGCAGGGCAAACGCGGTTTTGTTGTCGAGGTCGCCGGCCAGCGCGCTGCCGTCTTCCTTGCCGATGAAGTAACCGAGGTTGGCCCCCAGGGTCCAGTCGCCCATGGGCTGGCTGTGGCTCAGGTTGAAATACTGCTGCTGATAAATGTCGCTGAGTTCCGCGTACCAGACGCCGACCTGAGTGCGCTTTTCATTGAACGCATACTCGCCGCCGCCGAAGTTGAAGCGGTCGGAGGTAAACGCGCCTCTGCCGTTCATCGACATGTCTTCCATGCTCGCATCATTGCGCGGGCTGTTGCCGCGGAACTGGCCGCCGTAGAGCGTCAGGCCGCTGAGCTCGGTGGAGGTGACCTGGCCGCCGCGGAAGGTTTGCGGCAGCGAGCGACCATCATCGGAGCGCAGGATCGGCAGCACTGGCATCCATTCGCCGACCTTCAATTCGGTTTTCGAGACCTTGGCTTTCAGAGCCACACCCAGACGACCGAAATTGTCCGCGGGGCGACCGTCATCATGGATCGGCAGCAACTGCGTGCCGCCCGTGCCCTTACCGCCGTCGAGCTTCTGCGAGTACATACCGAGCACATCCACGCCGAAACCGATGGGGCCTTGGGTGAACCCGGATTTAGCGTCGAGGATGAAGTTTTGCGTCCACTCTTCAGCCTTGCCCTGGACATTGTTCGGGTTGGTGAAGTTGCGATTGATGTAGGCGTTACGCAGGTTCAGCGTGGCCTTGGCGTCATCGACGAAACCTTCGGCCTGGCTGGTCATGGGCAGGGCGAGAAACAGGCTGCTGCAACCGATCAGGCTGAGGGGATGGCGACGGGCGAAGGTGGGGCGAGGGGTGCTGATGAAGGAATTTCGGGCGAGTCTGCTCACAGTAACGCTCCCTGGTTTTTTGTTATTTTTATTTTTTGTTATACGTCGTCGTACAACATTGGCGGCGATTATTTGCGAGCTTTTCGAGGATTGTCAATCACAAGTTGTACGATCACATCGCCCCCCTTGTGGGAGCGGGCTTGCTCGCGAAGACGGACTGTCAGCCGACTGTTGAATGTCAGACCGCTTTCGCGAGCAAGCCCGCTCCCACATTGGAGATGTGTTCAGGCGGTAATCATTGGCGGCATTGTCCCCAGCAGCGAAACCGCTGCCACCGCGCCAATTCCCAGCAACCACTCCAGCATGACGCTGGTACGCAACTGTCCCAGGTGCTGCTGGCAATCCTTGATCCGCAGCCAATTGAACAGCGCCAACCCCAGCATCCCGATCACCAGCACAACCTTGATCAACAGGATCAGCGCAAACCCGGATAGCAACGGCGTCGGCCAGAACACGCCGGTCAATACCCGCACGTTGATCAGCCCGGTCATCACCAGTCCCGCCACCAAGGCGTAACCGATCCCGCTGAAGCGTTGCAATATCGCGCTCAAGGGATGATCGGCCGGTTGGCGCAAAATCATCACCAGCAACATCAACCCACCAAGCCAAGCGCCGACGCAGGCCAGATGAATGATCTGGTTGAGGATCAGCAACTGGCCTTGCAGACCATCGAGCATGGCGCCATGCCCGACCGGGGCCAGCGTCGCCAGCAGCAGGCTGGAAAGGCTGATGCGCCAAAGCGTACTGGAACGCCAGGGCGTCAGCAGCAGGGCCATGAGCAACAGATTGAGCAGCAGATGCCAGCGCCAGACCTGACCGAAAAAGGTATTGCGCAGCACCAGGCCTAGCGTCGCCGGATCGAATGCCGCATCCGCGGAGCCGGCCATGCTGGCGGTGATCAGCAGCAACCAGCCTATGCCACTGATTAACGCCACAGCGGTAAGCCAGCGGGTCACTCGCGCCAGAGACGGATCCAGCCACGCGGTTTCACGGCCCAACAGCAGAGGCCTGAACACCCAGGCTCCGAACAGCATCAGCACCACGGTGAAATGCAGAAAGCGGCACAGCACCAGCGCATCGGTCATGAATTACTGACCGACCTTGAAGCGATAGGCGCCTTCACTTTTATGGGTGTCGACCGACACGGCGTGCCATTCGACTTTGTAATCGCCAGCGGCCAACGGCGCGGCGGGGGTGACGATCAGGGTTTTCTTGTCGCTGCCTTCGGTGGCGAGGTTTTTTACCGGAACGTCGGCGCCGTTCTTGCTGATCGTCACTTTGGTGAATGTCGCTTCAACCCCTTCGGAAAACTTCAGGCGCAGTTCCGCAGGTGCGCTCACGGTGCTGTCGGCCGCCGGGGTCTGGCTTTTCAGGTGCGCGTGGGCAAACACCGAGGAGGCGGCGAGCAGCGAGCTGAGGAGGGCGGTGGTGGTCAGGGCGTTCTTGAGCAGCATCGTGAAGACCTCGGAGGCAGGTTCAAAGAGGCGGCCAGTTTACCTGCCGCAAGACCACCGTACGAAGTTTCGTTTTCCCCTGTCGCCCCGATCCAGAGCGGATGCTAGTCTTGACCAACGCTGTTGTCAGGGAGCCCTCATGGGCAATCACAAGATCGAGATTCGTCGCAGTAACGTCGAAAAAATTCTGCTGGGGGCCGAAAAAGTCTTCGCCGAAAAAGGTTTCGGCAGCACCGCCATGGCCGACATCGCCGCCGAAGTGCAACTGCCGCGCTCCAACCTGCATTACTACTTCAGTACCAAGAGTGAACTGTACAGCGCGGTGCTGCTGGGTTTGCTGGAGGTCTGGAAGCAGGATGCCCTGTGCTTCGAGATGTTCGACGACCCGCGAGTGGTGCTCAGCAGCTACATCCGCGCCAAGATGAACCATTCCCGCAGCCGGCCGTACGGTTCGAAAGTCTGGGCCAACGAAATCATCCACGGCGCGCCGACACTGGGTGAGAAACTGGACGCCAGCCTGTACGACTGGGCCAAGATGAAAGAAGCGAAAATTCGCCAGTGGGTGGAGGACAAACGCATCCTGCCGGTGGAGCCTTCCAGCCTGCTGTACATGATCTGGGCCTCGACCCAGCATTACGCTGACTTCGATCACCAGGTGAATATTCTTAACGATCACCAGCCACTGTCGGACATGCAGTTCGAGCGGGCGGTGCAGACGGTGACCAGTGTGATATTGCGCGGGATTGGGTTGGAGCCTTGAGGTTGGCGGCGCTGCAGCTGGCCTCTTCGCGAGCAAGCCCGCTCCCACATTAGATCTTTAGCGAACACAGTATTTGTGCACGAAGGTGATCCACTGTGGGAGCGGGCTTGCCCGCGAAGGCGTCAGTTCAGGCGCCGCTGAGTTCAGACCGCGACATGGTATGGATTCCTCGGATCATGGTTCCAATCCAGAAACGGCTTACCGGTATCCATCGGCACCATCTCGATGCAATCCTGCACCGGGCAGGTGATCTGGCACAGATTGCACCCCACGCACTCATCATCGATCACTTCATATTTATGCGTCCCGTCCGCCTGCTTAATGCTCGCAATCGCCTGGTGCGAGGTGTCTTCGCAAGCGATGTGGCAGCGACCGCAACCGATGCATGCCTCCTGATCAATCTTCGCAATCACCTGATAGTTGATGTCCAGGTACTTCCAGTCCGTGGTATTGCCCACCGCACGCCCGGAAAATTCCGAGACGCTGGCGTAGCCCTGTCTGTCCATCCAGCGTGATAAACCGTCCTTCATCTCCTCGACAATCCGGAAACCATGCAGCATCGCCGCCGTGCACACCTGCACAGCGCCGCTGCCCAGCGCAATGAATTCCGCCGCATCGCGCCAACTGCCAATCCCGCCAATGCCGCAGATCGGCAAGCTTTGGGTCTGCGGATCGCGGGCGATCTCGGCGACCATGTTCAGCGCAATCGGCTTCACCGCCGAACCGCAATAACCACCATGGGTGCTTTGGGTGCCGACGGCGGGATTGGCGACCATGCGCTCCAGGTTGACGCTGGTGATCGAGTTGATGGTGTTGATCAACGACACTGCATCAGCCCCGCCTCGGTAAGCGGCACGGGCGGCGACGCGGATGTCGGTGATGTTCGGCGTGAGCTTGACGATCACCGGCAGCGAGCAATAAGTCTTGCACCAGCGAGTGACCTGTTCGACGTATTCCGGCACCTGGCCGACCGCCGCGCCCATGCCCCGTTCCGGCATGCCGTGGGGGCAGCCGAAATTCAGTTCAATGCCGTCGGCCCCGGTGGCTTCCACCAGCGGCAGGATGTTTTTCCACGACTCTTCGACACAGGGCACCATCAGCGACACGATCAGCGCGCGGTCCGGCCAGTCCTTTTTGACCTGAGTGATTTCCCGCAGGTTGATTTCCAGCGAACGGTCGGTGATCAGCTCGATGTTGTTAAAACCAAGCACCTCCCGATTAGCCCCGAAGTGTGCCGAGTAACGCGACGATACGTTGACCGCCGCCGGGTCTTCACCCAGGGTTTTCCAGACCACGCCACCCCAGCCAGCCTCGAATGCGCGAACCACGTTGTAGGCTTTGTCGGTCGGTGGCGCGGAAGCGAGCCAGAACGGATTGGGGGCCTTGATGCCGGCGAAAACAATCGAGAGATCGGCCATTTACGCAGCCTCCACGTTGAGCATGAGTTGAGCGTTGATGGCCTCGGCGGCCAGCTTGCCGTGCTGCACGGCCTGCACGGTGAGGTCCTGATCGAGGCTGGTGCAGTCGCCACCGGCATACACGCCGGGAATGCTGGTACGCAGCTGTTCGTCGACGAGGATGCGGTCGCCCTGACGCTTGAGTTCACGGGCCAGCGGATCGGCGAGGGCGCTGCCGTCGAAAGCCTGGCCGATGGCTTTGAAGATCGCGTCGGCGGCCAGTTCGAAGGTTTCACCAGTGGTTTGCAGGCGACCTTCCTCCAACCGGGTGCGGGCGAAGCGCATGCCGCGCACCTTGCCCTTATCGTCGAGCAGCACTTCTTGCGGTTGCGCCCAGGTCAGCAGCCGCACCTGATTGGCCTTGGCGATGTCCTGTTCGTGGCCGGTGGCGCCCATGTCCTCTACGCCGCGGCGGTACACCAGATTCACGTCGCGAGCGCCGAGGCGAGCCATTTGCACGGCCATGTCGATGGCGGTATTGCCGGCACCGAGGACAATGCAGTGCTCGGCCAGTGGTAGTTGCGTCAGGTCATCGGCCTGGCGCAGTTCGCGGATGTAGTCGGTGGCGGCGAGCAGGCCGGGGGCATCCTCGTGGGCCAGCCCCAGCTGTTTACTGGCGGCCAGGCCGAGACCAAGGAACACCGCATCGAATTGCTGATGCAGTTCGCTGAGGGTCAGGTTGTCGCCAAGTTTCTGCCCGTGGCGAATCTCGATCCCGCCAATTCCCAACAAAAACTCAAGCTCCTTCTGCGCGTAATCGTCCACCAGTTTGTACTTGGCGATTCCGTATTCGTTGAGGCCACCAGCCTTTTCTCGCGCCTCGAAAATCACCACGTCATGGCCGTGCATGGCGCTACGGTGCGCGCAGGACAAACCGGCCGGGCCGGCACCCACCACGGCGATGCGCTTACCGGTTGCGGCGGCGCGTTGAAACGGGTGTTCGCTGAAGTGTGCGTTGTCCACGGCATAGCGTTGCAACAGGCCGATCAGCACCGGCGCGCATTCCTGGGCGTTGTTACGCACACAGGCTTGCTGGCAAAGAATCTCCGTCGGGCAGACCCGGGCGCAACTGCCGCCGAGGATATTCGCCGAGAGGATTTTCTGCGCGGCGCCCTGAACGTTTTCCTGATGGATATTGCGGATGAACGAGGGAATGTCGATGTCGCTCGGACAGGCATTCACGCATGGCGCGTCGTAGCAATACAGGCAGCGCGAGGCTTCCAGATGCGCCTGACGGTCGTTGAGTGGTGGCGCCAGATCGGTGAAATGGCCGGCGAGGGCGGCCGCGTCCTCATGGGGATGCGGGAGGTGGTTCAGGGTCTTGATCACGGTTTAAGGCCTCATGTTTTTTGAGGTGCTGCCTCTGGTGGGCATTGGTTTTTGTGTTCTCAGGACTGCCGCCTTCGCGAGCAAGCCCGCTCCCACATTTGGAATGCGTTCCCTTGTGGGAGCGGGCTTGCTCGCGAAGGCCGAAGGCCACGATTTCAACGGTTCACAGCAACCGGCCTGCACAACTCAGCCCGCTTGCTCAGCAAATCAAACACCGCCGGATACGCCGGCCGTTCGACATACCGACCGGCACCACGCTCGGCGCGCAAATCACCATCGGCCCATACCACTCGGCCCTGGCTGACGGTATGGCTCGGTACGCCGCGCACGGTCTTGCCTTCGAAGATGTTGAAGTCGACTTGCTGGTGATGGGTCTTGGCTGAAATCGTCCGCGTGCCTTCCGGATCCCACAGCACCAGATCGGCATCTGCACCCACACGGATCGCACCCTTGCGCGGATAGAGGTTGAAGATCTTCGCGGTGTTGGTAGAGGTGAGGGCAACGAAGTGCTGCATCGACAAGCGCCCGGTGTTCACCCCTTCATCCCAGAGCACTGCCATGCGGTCTTCGATACCGGCAGTGCCGTTGGGGATCTTGCTGAAGTCGTCACGCCCGGCGGCTTTTTGCTCGGCGCAGAAGCAGCAGTGGTCGGTGGCGGTGGTGTGCAGATTGCCCGATTGCAGGCCATGCCAAAGGGCTTCCTGATGGCCGCGAGGACGGAAAGGCGGGCTCATCACGTAACCGGCGGCGGTCTGCCAGTCCGGGTGTTGGTAAACGCTGTCGTCCAGCAGCAGATGCCCGGCCAGCACTTCGCCGTAGACCTGTTGGCCCTTGCTGCGGGCATAGGTGATTTCGTCGAGGGCTTCCTTGGTCGAGACGTGCACCAGATACAACGGCGTGCCCAACGTTTCAGCAATGCGGATCGCCCGGCTCGCAGCTTCACCTTCCACCTGCGAAGGCCGTGACAGCGGGTGCGCTTCCGGCCCGGTCATGCCCTGGGCCATTAACTTGCGTTGCAGGTGATAGACCAGCTCGCCGTTTTCCGCATGCACGGTTGGCACTGCGCCCAATTCCAGGCAACGTTCGAAACTTGCCACCAGCGTATCGTCGGCGGCCATGATCGCGTTCTTGTAGGCCATGAAATGCTTGAAGCTGTTGACGCCGTGATGGCTGACCAGCTCGGCCATTTCTTCGCGGACCTGCTCGCTCCACCAAGTGATGGCGACGTGGAAACCGTAGTCCGACGCCGACTTCTCGGCCCAGCCGCGCCATTGATGAAACGCCTCCATCAACGATTGCTGCGGGTTGGGAATCACGAAGTCGATGATCGAGGTGGTGCCGCCGGCAAGCCCCGCCGCGGTGCCGCTGAAGAAGTCTTCGCTGGCCACCGTGCCCATGAAGGGCAGCTGCATATGAGTGTGCGGGTCGATGCCGCCGGGCATCAGGTATTGGCCGCTGCCGTCGAGCACTTCGGCATCGGCGGGAACATCGAGGTTTTCACCGATGGCTTTGATCACGCCCTGGGCGCAATAGACGTCGGCGCGATAACTTTCATCATGGGTAATAACGGTGGCGCCACGGATCAACAGAGACATTCCGAGTTCCTCGCAGGCATTGACCGACTGATGCCGGTTCTAAATGTTTTATATGAAGCAGACGCCAATCGGTGTATTCCTGTCAGCGCTGTCAAGAATAGACGCTAGCTGCAGTTTGTCGATTGAGCAAGAATATTTTTTATAAGCTTATTACCGTTTTAACTGATTGATAAATAACGATTAAAACTGAAAATCACCAAAATGGTGAGGCCTCTCACCATTTTGACGCACTTGACAGGTTCCAAAAATAGACGAGATTTTCTATGTGAAATCAGCCGCTTGTGGATGGTCTATGGTTGAGGCGCAGTCTTTCAAAAAAGATCGACGCACCAGATTGAGTCCTGACTGTTCGGACAACTTGCCTGACATTCGGCCTGAGTGGCATGGCAACTCACCGCGGATTCAATAGTTGGATAAATAAAGCTGATTAACATCAATTGGTTAGCGAAATTTTATGGCACTGCCCGATGCGTAAGCGGGGCACCCGGCACGTTTATTGATGCCGCCGCTGACACCTTGGCCGGTCCGTAAAAGTTGTCAGTTTCTCCGGCCATCGTCCGGCTAGCGCACTCGCGCCAGCCCCTGATGAGCAAAAATAATCAAAAGAACAGTGGAGCGGCCATGCAACAGATCAGATCGCAAGTGACCGAGCGCGACGGCTTGTTTGAGCTAGAAGCCGGCAGCGATGTCCTCGACAGTCCCCGTTACAACCACGACATGGCACCGACCAAGGTGCACGAACGAACCTGGAACAAGTGGCATATCACCGCGCTGTGGGTCGGCATGGCGATCTGCGTGCCGACTTACACACTCGGCGGTGTGCTCACCGCTTATTTCGGCCTGACCGTCGGCGAAGCGCTGCTGGCGATTCTGTTCGCCAACATCATCGTGCTGATTCCACTGACCCTGAACGCCTTCCCCGGCACCAAGTACGGCATCCCATTCCCGGTGTTGCTGCGCTCGTCCTTCGGCATCCTCGGTTCCAACATTCCGTGCTTGATCCGTGCCTTGGTTGCGTGCGGTTGGTTCGGCATCCAGACCATGTTCGGCGGGCTGGCGATTCACCTGTTTCTCGGGTCGGTGTTCGATGGCTGGAAAGCCCTCGGCGGCACGGGTGAAGTGATCGGTTTCATGGTGTTCTGGGCCTTGAACCTGTGGGTGGTGATTCGCGGCGCGGACTCGATCAAATGGCTGGAAACCCTCTCGGCACCCTTGTTGGTGCTGGTGGGCGTGGGGCTGCTGATGTGGGCGATGCCGAACGTCTCGATGAGCGAATTGATGGCGATCCCGGCCAAGCGTCCAGAAGGGGCCAGCGTGGTCAGTTACTTTGCCGCCGGGCTGACTGCCATGGTCGGGTTCTGGGCGACGTTATCGCTGAACATTCCGGACTTCAGCCGCTACGCGAAAAGCCAGAAGGACCAGATCATCGGGCAGATTATCGGCTTGCCCCTGACCATGTTCCTGTTCGCCTCCCTCGGCGTGGTGATGACAGCCGCTTCGGTAAAACTGGTGGGCGTCACTGTCTCTGATCCAGTCACGTTGATCGGCCATATCCAGAGCCCGGTCTGGGTCGCTTTGGCCATGGCGCTGATCATCATCGCCACGTTGTCGACCAACACCGCTGCCAACATTGTTTCGCCGACCAACGACTTCCAGAACGTTGCGCCCAAGATCATCAACCGCACCAAAGCGGTAATCCTCACGGGGCTGGTCGGGTTGGCGCTGATGGCCCATGAACTGTTGAAGAAGCTGGGGCTGATCGTTTCGGATTTAAGCCTGGAGACGGTGTATTCCAACTGGTTGCTCGGCTATTCGAGCCTGCTGGGCCCGATCGCCGGGATCATGGTGGTGGACTATTTCCTGATCAAGAAACAGCAACTGGATCTGGCCGGACTTTACCGTGACGACGTTTACCCGGCGTGGAACTGGTTCGGTTTTATCGCGTTCGGCGTGCCGGTGGCATTGACGCTGCTGTCGCTGGGCAGCGATGCGTTCAGCTGGTTTTACAGCTACGGCTGGTTCACCGGCTCGGCCCTTGGTGGGCTGATTTATTACGGGTTGAGCGTGATGCGGCCGAGTCCTACTGCTGTGAAAACTGCGGTGTGAGGGATGGCCCCTTCGCGAGCAAGCCTGCTCCCACATGGGTTTTGTGAACACTGGAGATCCAGTGTGGGAGCGGGCTTGCTCGCGAAGGCGGCCTCAAAGACACCAAAAATTCGCCTGAAGAAACCTATAACAACTGCCAGAGGAGATCACCATGAACGCTGCCATAGACGTTCTGCAGTCCACCCATCAGCACATCAACCGCGACCGTCTGTGGCAGTCGCTCATGGATTTGGCCAAACTCGGTGCCACGGTCAAGGGCGGTGTCTGCCGGTTGGCCCTGACCGACCTCGATCGCCAGGCCCGGGACATTTTCGTGAACTGGTGCGAGGAAGCCGGCTGTACCGTCAGCATCGACGCCGTCGGCAACATCTTCGCCCGCCGTCCGGGGCGCAACCCGAACCTGCCGCCGGTGATGACCGGCAGCCACATCGACACCCAGCCCACCGGCGGCAAGTTCGACGGCTGCTTCGGCGTGCTGGCCGGGGTCGAAGTCTTGCGCACCCTCAATGACCTGGGCGTGGAAACCGAAGCGCCGCTGGAAGTGGTGGTCTGGACCAACGAAGAAGGCTCGCGCTTCGCCCCGTGCATGATGGGCTCTGGCGTGTTCGCGGAAAAATTCACCCTCGAAGAAACCCTGGCCAAAGTCGATGCCGAGGGCGTGACCGTCGGCGAAGCCCTGAACGCCATTGGCTATGCCGGGCCGCGCAAAGTCAGTGGCCACGCCGTGGGTGCGTATTTCGAGGCCCACATCGAGCAAGGCCCGATTCTTGAGGATGAGCGCAAAACCATCGGCGTGGTGATGGGCGCTCTCGGACAGAAATGGTTCGACCTGAAATTGCGCGGCGTCGAAGCCCACGCCGGCCCGACACCGATGCACCTGCGCAAGGATGCTCTGGTCGGCGCCTCGGTGATCGTCGGCGCGGTCAATCGCGCCGCCCTCGGCCATCAACCCCACGCCTGCGGCACCGTCGGCTGCCTGCAAGCCTACCCCGGCTCACGCAATGTGATTCCCGGCGAAGTGCGCATGACCCTGGATTTCCGTCATCTGGAACCGGCGCGACTCGATTCAATGATCGCCGAAGTTCGCGAAGTCATCGAAACCACCTGCGAGGAACACGGCCTGACCTTCGAACTGACGCCCACCGCCGACTTCCCGCCGCTGTACTTCGACAAGGGCTGTGTCGAAGCGGTACGTGGCGCCGCTCAAGGGTTGGGTTTGTCGCACATGGACATCGTCAGCGGGGCAGGGCACGACGCGATCTTCCTCGCCGAACTCGGCCCGGCGGGGATGATCTTCGTGCCTTGCGAAGGCGGCATCAGCCACAACGAAATCGAAAACGCCGCGCCGGATGACCTGGCCGCCGGGTGTGCGGTGTTGTTGCGGGCGATGCTGGCGGCTTCGGATGCGATTGCCCGTGGCAAGCAAGCGGCTTGAGGTATCGGTTGTTCGATAGCCTCATTGTGTTGGCGGGATGCTCAACGGCGGGTTTGCAACGCTTTGAACATCAGCATCCCCGCCAGCATGGCGATGACGAAAACCCAAGCCTGCCAGTGGCCCGTCGGCAGCAACACCAGCGCCGGGCCGGGGCAGATGCCGGCAATGCCCCAACCGACTCCGAACAGCAGGCTGCCACCGATCAGGCGCCGATCCAGTTCACGGCTGATCGGCAACTGCATAGGCGCCCCCAACAAGGACGTCGGTTGTTTCATGGCCCAATGAAACGGCCCCCAGGCCACGGCAATGGCCCCGATCATGACCAACGCCAGGGAGGGATCCCACACGCCGGTAATGTCCAGAAAACCCAGCACTTTGGCCGGGTTTGCCATGCCGGCCAGCAACAGGCCGATGCCGAACAGCAGGCCGGCGAGAAAGGCGGTCAGTTTGCGCATGTTCAATACCCCAGCAGATGGCGCAGGACGAACACCGTCACGAAGCCGGCGAACATGAAGCTCAAGGTGGCGGCAATGGAGCGCGGTGACAGGCGCGAGATACCGCACACGCCGTGGCCACTGGTGCATCCGGAGCCATAACGAGTGCCGACGCCGACGCACAATCCGGCGATGATCAGGCCCACGGCACCGGTTTTGAATTCGATGGCCGGCCACACATGAAACAACGCCCACAACAAAGGCGCCGCCAATAGTCCGAGCAGGAACAGAACTTTTTCGCCCCGCCCCGAATCATTACCCTCAAGCAGACTGCCTAACAGCCCGCTGATCCCGGCAACCCGTCCGTTGGCCACCACCATGACGCTGGCGGCCAGACCGATCAGTACACCTCCGGCCAAGGCGGACCATGGGGTGAAGTGAAGCGAATCAAGCATCATGGCAACTCCCGGACGGGCAAAGAACGGCACTAAACCACTCTTTTTTGTTTGAGCATAGGGCTGCTTTTGCATGGGGTTGCCGAAAAGATTGCAGCCTTCGCCAGCTCCTACATGATCGAGTACAGCCGCAATCACGCGGATACACGCAACCCCTGTAGGAGCTGTCGAAGCCTGCGATTTTTTGATCTTTTGATCTTTTGATCTTTTGATCTTTTGATCTTTTGATCTTTTGGTCCAGACAACCGCTTCATTCGCACTATCAGAGCCACCAACGGTCGTAATCTTCACAGGGCAGCGCGTAACGGCGCCGCCGCAATCGTGGAGATCCAATGCGCCAGGACGTCCTGACCACCGAAACCAATCGCCGCCAGTTGCAGCAGATCATCGCCGGCCTGTCCGATGGGGTGATTCTGCTGGAACTCGACCAGACGATCCTCTGGGCCAATGACGCCGCGCTGACGATGCACGGCGTCAGTCGGATCGGTGAGCTGGGCGCCAACGCCAAGGAGTACGCGAAGCGGTTTGCCTTGCGCTATCGCAACAATCACCCGGTAGCGCCGGAGCATTATCCAATCAGCCGCGTGGCCCGCGGTGAGATGTTCAGTGATGTGCTGGTTGAACTGACACCAGTCGAAAACAACGAGCGCACCTGGGTTCACAGCGTGCGCAGCATGGTGCTGGCCGACGGCGCGGGCGAGCCGGAGTCGTTGGTGCTGATCATGAACGACGTCACCGAATGGGCCAGCGCCGAGCAGCGTTTCGAAAAGACCTTCAACGCCAACCCGGCCCCGGCGGTGATCTGTCGCCTCAGCGATTTGCGTTTCATCAAAGTCAATCAGGGCTTCCTGGAAATGACCGGCTATGCCCGTGATCAGGTGATCGGCGCTTCGACCTATGAGCTGGATGTGCTGGAGCGCGCTGAAAACAAGGACCTGGCCAAGCAGCGTTTGCGTGACGGGGCAACCATTCCGCAGATGCAGGCCGAACTGCAATTACCCGACGGTGGCAGCAAACAGGTGATCGTCGCCGGGCAACCGCTTGAGCTCAACGACGAAGCTTGCATGCTGTTTTCCTTCGTCGACATGGAGCTGCGGCACAAGGCCGAAATTGCCCTGCGCCAGAGTGAGGAACGGTTCGCCAAAGCCTTTCGCCTCACCCCGGTGCCGATCCTGGTGTGCAGCGCCGAGGATCAAGTGGTGATGGACTTCAACGAAGCCTTTCTCGATACCCTCGCATGCCCCAGTGAAGAGGTGCTCGGCAAGACTGTGGCGCAACTCGGTTTCATCGAGGAGGCGGGCACTCGCACGCGACTGTTTGCGGCCTTGGAGAAAACCGGGAGTGTGGATCGGGTCGATGTCAGGGTGCGCCGCAAGGATGCCGGGCTGATCGATTGCGCCGTCTCGGCGGACACCGTGAACATTCAGGACGGTACTTGTTACCTGCTGGTGTTGATGGACATCACGGAGCGCAAACGCACCGAGCTGGAGTTGGTGTCGGCGATTGAAGAGGTGATGAAAGATGCCTCCTGGTTCAGCCGCACGTTGATCGAAAAACTCGCCAACGTGAAGAACGTCAATTCGCCGCAATTGCCCAGTGTGTCATTTACCGAACTGACCGCCCGGGAGCGCGATGTGCTCGGCCTGATTTGTGAAGGCCTGGCCGACAAGGAAATCGCCGCGCGCCTGAAACTGGCGCCCAATACGGTGCGCAATCATGTTTCGACGGTGTATTCCAAGCTCGACGTGCACAGCCGCAGTGAGGCGATTGTATGGGCTCGTGAACGGGGTCTGTTCTCCAGCGAGAGGCGGCCCAAGGGGCAACGTTAAGATGCAAATGCACTAGGTAGGGTAGTGCAATTTCGTGTTTTGCTCAGGGACTGGTTTTTCTAGGCTGTGAGGGTGCGATACGTGGCTTTGAGCCGGTATCGCGGTCTCTTCGATGCAGCTAAAGGAACAGCCACATGAGTGCGAACAAATCAGGAATGCGGTCGATTTTTTGCCCTCGCCAAGGTGAATCGGGATGATTTACCTGGCGCAATTGCGTACACAACTAGAGCGGAATTTTTCGCCGTTGGCCTGTGAGTGTGCGCTCACGGGGGATAATTCGTTGACGGTGAAGCTTTATCACCCGGTGACGGGGCAGGTGGATCTGGTGGTCAGTGGGTTGAGCATGGCGATGCTCAGGACGCCAGAGGCAATGGCGGCGTTGATTGAAGAGTTGCGATATGAGCTTGAGAGTATTGGCTTGCATCGGTCCAGCGCTTTATAGGTGCTGGCTTTTCTCCCGCAGATGTACCCCGATCCATTGTGGGAGCGGGCTTGCTCACGAAGACGACCTTATAGCCTATAAATTTCCCGCTGATGTACACCCTTCAAACTGTGGGAGCGAGCCTGCTCGCGATGGCTATTTGTCAGGCAACCGGGATTTTCGGTGGTGTACATATCCATTTCTGCGGTAATGGCTGCTTATGGTTCCGCCCGCTGTTTTTCTGGCATTGGCGGGTGGCTGGGCTATAAGGAATGCGAGGTATTTCTTTTCTGTGACGGGGCCGCGGGTGTGCGGTGTGGTTTTTTTGTCGCGGAAAATGTCGATTACTTACCGCGGGTCAGCCTATGAACAGTCTTGGGATACGTATTTTTTCGCCACTGTCGCTCGTACTCTGCGCGGCGATTCTGGGTGGTTGCGCCAGTCCGCCGCCTCCACCACCCGCTGCGCCGCCACCGCCACCGGTTCGTACCTGTCAGACCTCCGAAAACACTGATGTGCAAGGTGATATGAGGGCTGAAGGGCAGGTGACGCGGACCACGACCCTGACCCGTTGCGTCACTCAGTAAGCAATGGTGTGGACCGCCAGTTGCCTTCTGCGCGACTGGCGGGTGTGGCCTGAGTGGCGGGTCAGACTTCCTCGATCCTGACCCACCGCGACTCTTGTGCCGCCAAACGAATTGCCGTCGCCAGGCGTTCGACTTCCCATGCCTGCTCGAAATCTGTCCCGTCCTGACCGAGGCCGGCCAGCGCCATCACCAACTCGTGCACTTCAAGGGTCTTGAGCTCGTTGTAACCCAGCTGATGCCCCGGCGCTGGGCTAAAGGCGGCATAACCCGGTAAATCCGGCCCGGCCAGCAGCCGTTGGAAACCGCCTTGCCCAGCGCGATACATCCGCAGTTCATTCAAGCGTTCCTGATCGAACGCCAAGGTGCCTAGGGTGCCGCTGATTTCAAAACTCAGGTGATTCTTGTAACCGTGTTTGAGCCAGCTGCTGCTGAACGTCCCGCGCGCGCCATTGGCGAACCGCAGCAACGCGTGGACCTGATCGTCGACCGCGACCTCGCGCCGTTCCTGACCGCCCAACGTAACGGGACGTTGCGCATGCACGGTCTGGGTATCCGCGCACACCGCCTCGACGTCGCCCAGCAGATGACGAGCCATGGCCAGCAAATGACTGCCCAGATCCGCCAAGGCACCGCCGGCGTAATCGGCATCACAGCGCCAGGACCAAGGTGAAACGGGGTTGGCCATGAAGTCTTCGCTGAATTCGCCCTGGAAACTGATGATCTGCCCCAGTGCGCCGCTTTGAATCAGATCGCGAGCCAGGCCGATGATCGGGTTGTGTTGATAGTTGTAACCGACCCGCGTCACCACGCCCGCAGCTTTTGCAGCCAGGCGCATGGCACTGGCCTGTTCGAGGTTAACGGCCAGCGGCTTCTCGCAGTACACCGGTTTGCCGGCGGTGAGGGCGGCCATGGCCATGGGGTAGTGCAGATGGTTGGGGGTGGTGATGGCGATCAGGTTGACCTTGGGGTCATTGATCAGCTGTTGCCAGTCGCTGTGAGCCGCATCGAAGCCCCAGGCGTCGGCGCAATGTCGGGCACGCTGCGGATCGGCGTCGGCGAGGGCGGCGAGCTTGAGCTTCAGCGGCAATTCAAAAACGGCGCTGACGTTGCGAAAGGCCAAGGCGTGGGCGCGGCCCATGAAACCTGTGCCGATGAGTCCGATACCGAGTTCGCGCATAGCCGAGGTCCTTTGGATTGTTATTTTCAGGAGGGCTATTTATGGAATAAATATTCTCAATATGCAAATAGTGGAATAAATATTCTTATGCTAGATCCGATACGGCTGCGATCTGATCGTTCCCACGCAGAGCGAGGGAACGATCAGTGGTGAGTACTGAAAACTAAAAAGGCAGCCATGAGGCTGCCTTCGGTTTATTCGCAGTACCAACTCAGGACAAAAAACCACCATCCACATTCAACGAAACCCCAGTCGTGTAGCTCGACGCATCACTCGCCAAGTACAACACCGCACCGGCCATTTCACTCGGGTCCGCCACACGCTTGAGCGGAATCTGCTGCAGCGCGGTTTGCAATATGGCGTCGTTCTTGACCAGCGCCGAAGCAAACTTGGTGTCGGTCAGACCCGGCAGCAGGGCGTTGCAACGAATGCCGAATTGCGCGCATTCCTTGGCAAAGACTTTGGTCATGTTGATCACCGCTGCCTTGGTCACCGAGTAGATGCCCTGGAAGATCCCCGGCGAGATGCCGTTGATCGAGGCGACGTTGATGATGCTGCCACCACCGTGTTCGCGCATCAGCTTGCCGGCTTCCACTGACATGAAGAAGTAGCCACGAATGTTCACGTCGACGGTTTTCTGGAAGGCACTGAGGTCGGTGTCCAGTACGTTGCAGAACTGCGGGTTGGTCGCGGCGTTGTTGACCAGAATATCCAGGCGCCCGAACTGTTCGCGAATGGCGGCGAAGACTTGGGTGATCTGCTCCATCTCACCAATGTGGCAGGCGATGGCGGTAGCCTTGCCGCCGGCGGCGATGATTGCGTCGGCGACGTGCTGGCAGCCATCGAGTTTGCGGCTCGAAACGATCACGTGGGCGCCTTGCTGCGCCAGCAGTTTGGCGATGGCTTCACCGATGCCACGGCTGGCGCCGGAGACGAAAGCGATCTTGCCGTCGAGGTCGAACAACTGAGTCTTGGACATGATTTTTCCTTGTTTTTGGGCCCGATCAGCGGCCGTGATCAGAGGCTGGATTTCGAGATGACTTGCAGGCTCATCTGCTCCAGCAGTTTGTTCATGTGAATGAACTGCGCGAAGCGTTTGTCCTGGGTCTGACCATGGAAGAAGCGGTAGTAGATCTGCTGCACGATGCCGGCCAGACGAAACAGGCCGTAGGTGTAGTAGAAGTCGAAGTTGTCGATCTGGATGCCGGCACGCTCGGCGTAGTAATCAACGAACTCACGGCGGGTCAGCATGCCGGGAGCGTGGCTTGGCTGGCGGCGCATCAATTGCACCGGCGCCGGGTCGTCGGCTTCGATCCAGTAGGCGAGGGTGTTGCCCAGGTCCATCAGCGGGTCTCCGAGGGTGGTCAGCTCCCAATCCAGCACGCCGATGATCTGCATCGGGTTCTCGGGGTCGAGGATCACGTTGTCGAAGCGGTAATCGTTATGGACGATGCTCGACGTCGGGTGATCGGCCGGCATCTTGTCGTTGAGCCAGGCCTTGACCGCTTCCCACTTCGGCGCATCCGGGGTCAGGGCTTTTTCGTAGCGCTCGCTCCAGCCTTTGATTTGCCGTGCTACATAACCTTCGGGTTTGCCGAGGTCGCCCAGGCCATAGGCCTTGTAGTCGACCCGGTGCAGTTCCACGAACTTGTCGATGAAGCTTTTGCACAGGGTTTCGGTCTTCGCTGAATCAAGGCCTAGCTCTGGTGGCAGTTCGGAGCGCAGGATGATGCCCTTGACCCGTTCCATCACATAAAACTCGGCGCCGATTACTGACTCGTCGGTGCAGTGCACGTAGGCTTTGGGGCAATAGGGAAAGCCATCCCGCAGTTGATTGAGAATGCGGAATTCGCGGCCCATGTCGTGGGCAGACTTGGCCTTGTGACCGAATGGAGGCCGACGCAGGACGAATTCCTGTTCGGGGTATTCCAGCAGGTAAGTCAGGTTCGACGCACCGCCCGGAAACTGGCTGATTTTCGGCAAGCCGCTCAGGCCTGGAATGTGCGCCTTGAGGTACGGATCGATCAGGCTGGCATCGAGTTCTTCGCCGGAGCGGATACGGGTGGACTGGTCAGTAAGCGCCATGCTTATCCCTTCTGCTTATTTTGGAGGCCAGACATCATTGGCTAATCTAATGGTGCGCCGGGGTCGCCACAAGCGCGGCACGGTCTTATAGGTTAGCGTGTTGCCGGATAATCAGCGTTCCTGATGCGCGAGCGCGGGCTCGGCGGACGAATGTCGGCCAGCATCGATATTGAATGTGCCGACGTCATCGCGAGCAGGCTCGCTTGAGCGCGGAGATCCAAATGTGGGGGCAAGTCTGCTCGCGATGAGGCGATCTCATTCAATACTGCTATTGGGCGTCCTTCAGTGATTGAGTCGGGTGGCTGCCGTCGGCGGCGGTAAAGCAATCGGGGTCAGGACCGGTTGACCGGAAAAAAACGCCGTCAGGTTTTTGCCGACCAGTTCTACAGTGCCTTGGGTGGCCTCCGGGGACAATCCGGCGACATGCGGGGTCAGAATCACGTTGGCCAACCGCTTGAGAGCGTCCGGCACCTGGGGTTCGTTATCGAAGACATCCAGCGCGGCACCGGCGATCCGTCGCTGTTCCAGCGCGCTGATCAGATCTGCCGTGACGATCACACTGGCTCGCGCGATGTTGACGATAAATCCGTTGGGCCCCAAAGCGTCGAGTACCTGCCTGTTGATCAAGTGTTGGGTACCAAGCCCGCCGGGTGCGGCAATGATCAGAAAGTCCGAATGGCGTGCCAGTTCGGATGGGGTTGAGCAGAAGCTATAGGGAACGTCGCTGCGATGCTGGCGGTTGTGGTAACTCACGCTCATGTCGAAGCCGTTGGCGGCACGTTTGGCGATAGCGATGCCGACGGCCCCAAGGCCGAGGATGCCCAGGCGTTTGCCGGCCAGGGAAGGGCGCATGATTTTCGGCCACTCGCCCCGACGCACGGCAGCATCGGCCCGAGGAATATCCCGCACCAGTGCCAGCAGCAGCGCCATGGCGTGGTCGGCGACGGAAGAGGCATTGACGCCGGCCCCGTTGGTGACGGTGATGCCGCGGTCGGCGGCGGCTTGCAGGTCGACGTGCTCGTAGCCGGCGCCGATCACGCAGATGATTTTGAGATTGGGCAGGGCGGCAATTTCATTGGCGTGCAGGCCCAATGGGCCGCGCGTCAGCACCGCATCGATCTGACCGCCCTGTCGGGCAATGGCAGCGGCGCGCTCGGCCGGGGTCGGGGCCAGGATCAGATGAAACCCCTGATGTTCGAGAATCGGCAGGTATTCATTGATGGTTTCAACCAGTACCAGAACAGTTGCGGTCATGCTGGGCTCCTGCGGGCAGCGGAATGTTGGGGGCTCGAACGTCACTTCAGATTGCTGACTCCAGAGCGGTTTGGCAATGGCCAGGGGTTTTGACTCCCGGTGTCGGAGCTGGCGAAGCCTGCGATCCTTCTAATGACAACACTAGATCAGAGCGGGGCAGATGGTGGGAGTTTGTCCACGATCCGTAGGAGCGAGCGGTGCGGCGATCCGACTTGCTCGCGAAGAACGATAACGCGGTATTCCTGATGGACCGAGGCGACTGGTTCGCGGGCAAGCCTCGCTCTTACAGGAGAATGCAGGCGCCCGCTGCATCTGATCCGCATAACCATTCCTCAGCTAAGTCTTTGCTTCTGCTGATTAATCCCGGACAATCGCGCCCCTGTTTCGGCCAGGGCGCTGCCTGTCGGGTTTTCCGACTCGTCCTGACCGGGTGGCAAGTGACCGGAAAGCGGAGATCCGACCGGATGAATGATCAGGCCAATAGCGTCGACGAACGCTATGTAGCGGCAACACCAGCGAGCCTAGAAAGCTGGAATCGCCATGACACCACCTGGATGCTGGGCCTGTTTGGCACGGCAATCGGGGCCGGCACCCTGTTTTTGCCGATCAACGCGGGGCTGGGCGGCTTCTGGCCGCTGCTGATCCTGGCGGTGCTGGCGTTCCCCATGACGTTTTACGCACACCGTGGCCTGACCCGCTTTGTGTTGTCCGGCCGTGAAGGCGCCGACATCACCGAAGTGGTGGAAGAGCATTTCGGCATCAAGGCCGGCGCGTTGATCACGTTGCTGTATTTTTTTGCGATCTTCCCGATCCTGCTGATCTACAGCGTGGCCCTGACCAACACTGTGGGCAGTTTCCTCGAACATCAACTGCACATCATGCCGCCACCGCGCGCTGTGCTGTCGTTCGTATTGATCCTCGGCCTGCTGGCGGTAGTGCGTTGCGGTGAGCAGGTGATCGTCAAGGCCATGAGCCTGATGGTGTATCCGTTCATCGTCGCGCTGCTG
The DNA here is from genome assembly GCF_019145235.1 of Pseudomonas farris. Classification (GTDB taxonomy): domain Bacteria; phylum Pseudomonadota; class Gammaproteobacteria; order Pseudomonadales; family Pseudomonadaceae; genus Aquipseudomonas; species Aquipseudomonas farris. Next base: position 277,296 of record NZ_JAHSTV010000002.1, read on the forward strand.
TTCCTGGCGGTGTTCCTGGTGCCGCACTGGAATGGCGGCATTCTCAGCACCGCGACTACGCTGCCTGAGCCGTCGGCGCTGCTGCACACCCTGTGGCTGGCGATTCCGGTGATGGTGTTCTCGTTCAACCACTCGCCGATCATCTCGGCGTTCGCCGTGGACCAGAAGCGTCGCTACGGCGCGCATGCCGAAGAGCGCAGCTCGCAGATCCTGTCCCGCGCCCACATCCTGATGGTGGTGATGGTGCTGTTCTTCGTCTTCAGCTGCGTGCTGACCCTATCGCCGGCGCAACTGGCCCAAGCCAAGGCGCAGAACCTGTCGATCCTGTCGTACCTGGCCAACCATTTCAGCAACCCGACCATCGCCTTCGCGGCGCCGTTGATTGCTTTCGTGGCCATTTCCAAGTCGTTCCTGGGCCACTACATCGGCGCCAGCGAAGGCTTGAAGGGCCTGATCGTCAAGAGCGGCAAACGCCCGGCACCGAAGACGCTGGACCGCATGACCGCGGCGTTCATGCTGGTGGTCTGCTGGATCGTTGCCACGCTGAACCCGAGCATTCTCGGCATGATCGAAACCCTCGGTGGCCCGATCATCGCCGCGATCCTGTTCCTGATGCCGATGTACGCGATCCGCAAGGTTCCGGCCATGGCGCGCTTTCGTGGTCAAGCCTCTAACGTCTTCGTGACGGCGGTGGGCCTGGTGGCGATTTCGGCGTTGATCTACTCCCTGACTGCCTGAGGATAGATCTTCCAGACACGCTGAATACCCTGTGGGAGCGGGCTTGCTCGCGAATGCGGCCTTACAGTCAACGAAGATGTTGAATGGGATGGCCTCTTCGCGAGCAAGCCCGCTCCCACATTTGTTTTGTGTGATTCATGCAAATCCCTGTAGGACCGGTGTTTGGGGGCAGGCATAAAAAAACGCCGCTCATCTCACGATGGGCGGCGTTTTTTATGGCGTTGTAACGTTAGGCTTGAACGACCGGGATGTTGGCGTTCGCAGCAGCTTCACGGAACTCGGCGATCTGGTCGAAGGACAGGTAGCGGTAAACGTCGGCCGCCATGCTGTCGATCTTGCCAGCGTATTCCATGTACTCCTCGACGGTCGGCAGGCGACCCAGGATGGACGCAACGGACGCCAGCTCGGCCGAAGCCAGGTAGACGTTCGCGCCGTCACCCAGACGGTTCGGGAAGTTACGGGTCGACGTCGACACCACAGTCGAGTTCGGCTCTACACGTGCCTGGTTACCCATGCACAGCGAGCAGCCTGGCATTTCCATGCGTGCGCCAGCCTTGCCGTAGATGCCGTAGTAGCCTTCTTCGGTCAGCTGGTGAGCGTCCATTTTGGTCGGCGGCGACAGCCACAGACGGGTTGGCAGCTGACCTTTGACCTGTTCCAGCAACTTGCCGGCAGCGCGGAAGTGACCGATGTTGGTCATGCACGAACCGATGAACACTTCGTCGATCTTCTCGCCAGCAACGCTGGACAGCAGACGGGCGTCGTCCGGATCGTTTGGCGCGCAGAGCACAGGCTCTTTGATGTCGGCCAGGTCGATTTCGATGACTTCAGCGTATTCGGCGTCAGCATCGGCAACCATCAACTCAGGGTTGGCGATCCAGGCTTCCATCGCTTGAGCACGACGTTCCAGGGTCCGCACATCACCGTAGCCTTCACCGATCATCCAGCGCAGCAGGGTGATGTTCGATTGCAGGTATTCGGTGATCGACTCTTTCGACAGCTTGATGGTGCAACCGGCAGCCGAACGTTCGGCCGAGGCGTCGGACAGCTCGAAAGCCTGTTCGATGCTCAGGTTGTCCAGGCCTTCGATTTCCAGGATGCGGCCGGAGAAGGCGTTCTTCTTGCCTTTCTTCTCGACGGTCAGCAAGCCAGCCTGAATCGCGAAGTAAGGAATGGCGTGAACCAGGTCACGCAGGGTGACGCCCGGTTGCATCTCGCCTTTGAAACGCACCAGGATCGATTCCGGCATGTCCAGCGGCATCACGCCAGTGGCAGCGGCGAATGCGACCAGACCGGAACCGGCCGGGAACGAAATGCCCATCGGGAAACGGGTGTGGGAGTCACCACCGGTGCCGACGGTGTCCGGCAGCAGCATGCGGTTCAGCCAGCTGTGGATGATGCCGTCGCCCGGACGCAGGGAAACGCCGCCGCGGGTCATGATGAAGTCAGGCAGGGTGTGGTGGGTAGTCACGTCGATCGGCTTTGGATAAGCCGCGGTGTGGCAGAACGACTGCATCACCAGATCAGCGGAGAAGCCCAGGCACGCCAGGTCTTTCAGTTCGTCACGGGTCATTGGACCGGTGGTGTCCTGGGAACCGACGGTGGTCATCTTCGGTTCGCAGTAGGTGCCTGGACGCACACCGGCTACGCCGCACGCCTTGCCGACCATTTTCTGCGCCAGGGTGAAACCCTTGGTGCTTTCGATCGGGGCATCCGGTTTCTTGAACAGGTCGAACGCTGGCAGACCCAGTTCGGCGCGAGCCTTATCGGTCAGGCCACGGCCGATGATCAGCGGAATACGACCGCCGGCACGGACTTCGTCCAACAGCACAGGGGTCTTCATTTCGAAGGTGGTGATGACTTCGTCGGTACCGTGCTTGCAGACTTTGCCAGCGTGCGGGTACAGGTCGATCACGTCGCCCATGTTGATGTTGGTCACATCAAATTCGATTGGCAGTGCGCCGGCATCTTCCATGGTGTTGTAGAAGATCGGAGCGATCTTGCTGCCGAAGCAGAAGCCGCCAGCACGCTTGTTCGGGACGAAAGGAACGTCGTCACCGAAGAACCACAGCACCGAGTTGGTGGCCGATTTACGCGACGAACCGGTACCGACCACGTCACCGACGTAGGCGATCGGGAAGCCGCTGTTGCGCATTTCTTCGATCTGCTTCATCGGACCGATGGAGCCTTGCACGTCCGGCACGATGCCGTCGCGAGCCATTTTCAGCATGGCCAGGGCGTGCAGCGGGATGTCCGGGCGGGACCAGGCATCAGGAGCAGGGGACAGGTCGTCGGTGTTGGTTTCGCCAGTCACCTTGAACACGCGCAGGCTGATCTTGTCGGCCAGTACAGGGCGGTTCTTGAACCACTCGCCGTCGGCCCAGGATTGCAGAACGCCTTTGGCGTGAACGTTGCCGTTCTTGGCGCGTTCAGCGACGTCGTGGAAGGCGTCGAACATCAGCAGGGTGTGCTTGAGTTCTTCGGCGGCCACTGGTGCCAGTTCGGCGTCGTCCAGCAGATTGACCAGCGTCACGATGTTGTAGCCGCCCTGCATGGTGCCGAGCAGTTCAACAGCGCGTTTCTTGTCGATCAGAGGGGATTTGGCTTCGCCTTTGGCGAGGGCAGAGAGGAAACCGGCCTTTACATAGGCCGCTTCGTCCACTCCAGGTGGAACGCGATTGGTGATCAGGTCAACGAGGAAGGCTTCTTCGCCAGCCGGGGGATTCTTCAGCAGCTCGACCAGGCCTGCAGTTTGTTCGGCGTTAAGCGGCTGGGGAACGATACCCAGTGCTGCACGCTCTTCGATATGTTTGCGGTAGGCTTCAAGCACAGTTATTACCCTCATCAGTGGTCCCAAATGGGTGTCCGGGACGCTCATCCCGAAATTGCCGTACTCATGCGCTGCGTGGCGTTGTGGGCCGCTTAGCCAGAATTACCGGCAATTCCTTACAGAAGCTGCTTTCAAAGTTTTACGCCTGCAGAACGGGGAGCTGATGAGGGTTGGCGTCAGGTTTTTCACCGCTGAAAAACCCTTCGCCAACACCGCTCTGAAGGAACGACTGTGCTCGTGACGCTTTGAAAACAGCTTCTAACGGACATTGGCGCCTTAAAAGGCTGGCTGATTCTACGGCAAAAAAAAAATTTAGGTAAGTTAGGCCCTGAACTTTGAGGGGTGATGAATGTTAGACAAAGGGCTAACATGCCGACCTGTTCTGCTTTCCCGTGTTTTGCCTACCTATGCCCAATCAGACCATCAAGACCCCCTGCATCGGCCTCTGCTCCACTGTTTACGGTGATCTGGTGTGCCGTGGCTGCAAGCGTTTCCACCATGAAGTGATTCACTGGAACGGTTACAACGAGGAAGAAAAGCGCGCGGTATGGCTGCGTCTTGAGCAACTGCTGTCGCAGGTGATGGCCAGCAAGATAGAGATTTTCGATCCTGCGTTGCTGCGACTGCAGCTGGAACAGCGCAAGATCCGCTTTGTGCCGCATCAGTCGGAGTATTGCTGGGCATACCAGTTGATCGCCCGGGGGGCGCGGGTCATCAACAATCTGGAAGCCTACGGGATGGTGCTGCTGCCGGAATTCCGCGACTGGAACCTGCCGGAACTGCGCGATGCCATTGATCGGGAATTTTTCCTGCTGTCTGAGGCGCATTACCAGCGCTACATTGCGCCGGGGTTTCTCAAGGATGCCTTTGGCGGTTAAATCTTAAAAACTTCGCGAGCAAGCCCGCTCCCACATTGGATCTGTGTCGTTCACAAATTTCATGACCAATGGAGATCCCATGTGGGAGCGGGCTTGCTCGCGAAGGCTATTTATCTGACGCCGAAAATCTCAATGCTGGGTCACGATCTCCTCCAGATGATCCATGACCGTATCCGGCTTGAGCACCAGCACATCGCTTTCCAGCGTATCCAGCACCGCTTCCGCCGTATTACCGATCAATGCCCCGGACAACCCGGTCCGCGCCACGGTGCCGATCACCGTCACCGATGCTCCCAATTTATGAGCCATATACGGAATCAACACATCCGCCGGACCTTCCTCGATGTGCAGATGGTCATCATCAATGTCGAACTCGGCCTGGAACGCCTTGCACTGCTCGCGGTAACTGGCCTCGATGGTTTCTTTTAGCTGAAATGTAGGGTCGGCCGCCGACAGCATCGGCGATGGGTGAGCGCTGATCACGTGTAAATGAGCTTTGGCCAGGCTGGAGATGTCGTAGCCATGATCAATGATGCTGGCGTGCAAGGTGCGGTGTTCGCCGTCGATGTTGCCGACATCGATGGCCGCCAGGATCACGCCGCCGGTCCAGGGTTTGGCGGTTTTCACCAGCAGCACCGGAGTAGGGCAGTAGCGCAGCAGTTTCCAGTCCGCGGGGGTCAGCAGGGCTTTTTTCAGCGGGCTGTCAGCGAAATGCTGCTTGATCACCAGCCCGCAGCCTTCGGCTTGCTGCACATCGACAATGGTTTCGTGCAGGCTGTCGTTCCACGCCTGTTCAGTGGTGACGCTATAACCGTCCTCCAGAAGGGCCGCCTTGAGCACACCCAGCATGCCAGCGTGGTCATGCTTTTTATCGCAGACCAACAGGTGCAAATGGGCCTGGGTCACGCCAGCGATCAGTTTGGCCCGTTTGAGCGCCAGGCTCTCCGAGTGCTCGGGTTCGATGACCACCAGAATGCTGCGAATGGCTTGCATGATCGGAATCTCCCTGGAAGGTAAAAAACACTGCGTTGGACAACTATAGTTGCTGGTCGGCATTCGGCGACTTGATGCATATCAACGGTTGGCGGCTGGTGGTCTGTCGGCAGGCCGGTATAATCGGCGCCCTTCGTTCTGTACCTTTTATCCGTGAGCCCCATGATCCTTCCCGAAATTCACGAATTCCTTGGCTGCCGCACGCCCGATGGCTGGGTCCAGGCCGCGCTGGCCGATCAGGAAACCCTACTGATCGACCACAAAAACTGCGAATTCAAGGCGGCCAGCACGGCGTTGAGCCTGATTGCCAAATACCACTCCCACGTTGATCTGATCAACCTGATGTCGCGTCTGGCCCGGGAAGAACTGGTGCACCACGAGCAGGTCATGCGCCTGATGAAAAAGCGCAAGATCGGGCTGCGTCAGCTGTCCGCGGGGCGTTACGCCTCGGGCCTGCGCAAAGTGGTGCGCAGCCACGAACCGGTGAAGCTGGTAGACACGCTGGTGGTCGGCGCCTTCATCGAAGCCCGCAGCTGCGAGCGTTTCGAGGCGTTGGTGCCGCATCTGGATGAAGAACTGGGCAAGTTCTACTTCGGTCTGCTGAAAAGTGAGGCGCGGCATTTCCAGGGTTACCTGAAACTGGCCTATCAGTACGGTGACGCCAAGGACATCGCCCAGGTGATCGACAAGGTTCGTGACGCCGAGCAGGCGTTGATCGAGTCGCCAGATGTGGAGTTTCGCTTTCACAGTGGTGTGCCGGTAGCGGCCTAACGGCTCAAACCCAGGCGCTCATGCCACTGGGCGATGGACTCTTCGGGCCACACATCGCACTGTCGATCAGCGGGCTGCGTCTGGACTTCCACCCATGGTGCTTTCGAACCGAGCATCACGTGCGTGTACTCGGGTGGCACCGGCAGCGCCGTGTCGATGGCCGAGGCAAACGGATGAATCAACTCCGGCCATTCAGGACTGAACACCCATAATCCCGAGCCGCAAAGGGAACAGAAATGCCGCTCGGCAGTGCTGCGGTGGGCGCGTTTGTCACCTTCCTCCTTGAGCCGCGCATGGTAAATCGAGATGTGCTTGCGACCGCGCACCTTGAGGCTGGCGGCATCGCCAGCGATGTTGATCGCATAACCGCCACCGCCCTGGGTCTTGAGACAGATCGAGCAATAGCAGCGTTGATAAGGGTAGGGGTGGGCGCTGGTCAGGCTGAACGACACTGCGCCGCAATGGCAGGAGCCTTCGAGCTGCATGGGAACCTCCGACGGGTCTTGGGATGGCTCAAGACAGCCTAGACCGTCAGGGTTTCCGGGCAGTTGAATTTGTGCTGGATGTGCGGGCCTCTTCGCGAGCAAGCCCGCTCCCACACTTGATCGTTGTCGTACACAAAATCTGTGTTCACTGAAGATCTAATGTGGGAGCGGGCTTGCTCGCGAAGAACGATAACGCGGTCTACCGGTTGGGCACCCGCCACAAGTACCACGCCGCCACCGTTCGATACGGGCTCCACGTTAGCCCGATTTCAATCATCTGCTTACGAGTCGGCTGTACCTCCAACCCCTTCAGCCGCCGATAGCCCTCGCGCACCCCAAAGTCATCGGCCGGCAAAATGTCCGGCCGCTCCAGGCTGTAGATCAGCAGCATTTCCACCGTCCAGCGACCCACTCCACGCAAGGTAATCAAGCGCTCAATCAACGCTTCATCGTCCATGGCCAGGGCCGTGGCGTAATCAGGGACGACGCCGTCCAGAGCCGCTTGAGCGATGCCCTGAATAGTCGTGATCTTGCTGGCGGAAAAACCGCACCCGCGCATCTGCTCGAAGTCTGTCGCCAGAATCTGCTCAGGTCTTGGGAAGGTGTTTGAAGGAAATAGCGCCAGCAGCCGGCCGACAATCGCATCGCCGGCCTTGGCATGCAGTTGTTGATAGGCAATCGCCCGCACCAACGACTCATAAGGATCGCGAGCCGCATGGGGCTGATGCAGGCAGGGGCCGATGGCGCTGATGTGGCGTTGCCAGTCGGCATCGAGGGCTGAGAGAAATTCGCTGGCCAGTTGATAGGTGTCGGGCATGGAGCATCCTGAAGTGCGGGGGACTGCGGGAAGATTAGTCGTCGCCCCGTAGCGCCGCACTCCATTGCTTGCGGTCAAACTTTGCCGGTGGGGGCCAGCAGGGCGTTCACTTGGCCATACGTGAAGGCCTTGAGGTCGCTGCTATCGAGTTTTCCGGTTTCCAGAAAGCTTTTGGCTACCGACGCCATGGCGCCGTAGAGGAACTCGGCGATGCTCGAGCCGGCGCTCAAACGGCGCACGCCGAGGGCTTGCAGTTCTTCAGGCGAAGGCAGGCCCGCGAAACCTAGCACGTTTACCGGCAGCGTCGTGCCACGGCACAGCGCTTCGATCTCATACGCCGCCGTGACGCCCGCCGCGAACAGTCCGTCGGCACCGGCGGCCTGATACAACGCGGCACGCTTGAGTGTCTCTGCGACGCGATCTTCGGCCGGCACCAGGCCCCTGAGGTACACGTCGGTCCGGGCGTTGATAAATAGCTTTACGTCCCGGCGATTGGCGACCTGGCGAGCGATTTCGATCTTGCGGGCCAGCAGTTCGGGTGGCGAAGCACCGTCCTCGATATTGATCCCCACGGCACCGGCAGCGATGACGGCGTCGATCACTTCTGCGACCCGACCCAGGTCATCGGAATAACCGGCCTCAATGTCCACGGTCAACGGCACCGTGATGACTCGGGCAATGGATTCGACGGTGGAAACGAGACGTTCAAGCGGCAAGGTGTTGCCATCCGGGTAGCCGTGAACCCAAGCCACCGCCGCGCTACTGGTGGCGACGGCCTTGCTGCCCAGCTGTTCCACCAATCGCGCCCCTGTGGCATCGGCGACGTTGGTCAGAATCAGCAGGCCGCTTTGGTGCAGTTGGTGGAATTGGTTGTCGAGTGTGTCCATCGAGTGTCCTTCCTTATGACTTTCTGAAAAGAAACGGTGGAGTGATCAGAATGCGAGTTGTTGGGTGATTTGCACCGCGGCGCTTTCCAGCCTGAGCAGAAACGCCTTGCGCGGCTGTCCTCCACCATAGCCGGTCAACGAGCCGTCTGCACCGATCACCCGGTGACAGGGCAGGATAATCGCCAAGCGGTTTTGTCCGTTGGCCAGACCCACGGCGCGACTGGCGCCGGGCTTGCCCAGTAGCGCGGCGATCGCGCCATAAGTAGTGGTCTGGCCGTAGGGGATTTTCATCAGTTCAGCCCACACCTGCCGGGTGAAAGCGCTGCCGGGCAGGTGCAGTGGCACGTTGAATTCGGTTCGTTTACCAGCGAAGTATTGCGCCAGTTCTTCTTCGATCTGCTGCAAATGCCCGTTGTGCCCGGGGGCCACGGCGTAGCCATAACGGTTCTGCAGTTCTTCGATTTCCTTGGTCAGTGCCGGTCGGTCGAGAAACTCCAGCAGCACTAGCCCACGCTGTTCGGCCATGGCGATCATCGGCCCCAGCGGCGTGGTCAGTCGCGTGAACAGCAGTGGCTCGCTGTGGGCGGCGCGGCCGGGAGTGATGTGGAACGACTTTTGAAACGCATCGCGAAAACCGCTCAGGGATTCGTAGCCGGAGTCGAACGCGGCGTTGTCGATGGATTCGCCCTGTTTGATGCCACCGAGGGCGATGCCCAGGCGCCGGCTGCGCAGCCAGGCGTGAAAGGTCATGCCGAAATGCTGCTTGAACCAGCGACGCAGTTTCAACGGCTCGATGCCCTCGGCGAGCAACTGGGCATCGGTCCAGCGCAGGTCGGGGTCGGCGTCCACGGATTTGAGCAGTCCCTGCACCCAGTCCGGCGCGATGGCCGCGGCATCCAGCGGCTTGCAACGCAGGCAGGCCCGATAACCCGCCGACATCGCCTCATCGGCATGGGCGAAGAACTCGACGTTTTCCGGCTTCGGTTTGCGCGCCGTACAGCCGGGGCGGCAGAAAATGCCAGTGGTTTTCACCGCAGTAAAGAACACCCCCTCGTAGGCGGTGTCGCGTTCGAGCATGGCGCGAACCATCTCGGCGTGGGGCGGAAGCACAGCGTTTTGTAGGTTCATGGGCTGAGCATATGCCGCTTCGCCCGGCGCCTCCACCGGAAAATCGACAGTGAATTTTTGTCGCCCTGAGCTACAGTCATCGGGTCACCGATAATCCTGTAAACAATATTTTCAGGAATCTTCCTAATGCAACCGTTCACGATCAAACACATCGATCACATCGTCCTGCGCGTCAAGGATCTCGAACGAAGCATCACGTTTTACGGCGAAGTATTCGGCGCCGAACTGGTCAAGCGCCGTGACGATCTGGGCCTGGTGCATTTGCGTGCGGGCTCCTCGATGATCGACCTCGTCGACATCCAGGGCGAACTCGGTCGAAAGGGCGGTGCTGCCGCTGGCCAGGAACGGCGCAATGTCGATCACTTCTGCCTGCGCATTGAACCGTTCGACGAGGACGCACTGGTCAGTCACTTGCAGTCCTTCGGCCTGACACCCGAGAAAGCCGCCGTTCGTTTCGGCGCTGAAGGCCACGGGCTGTCGATCTATTGCTTCGATCCGGACGGCAATCAGGTCGAACTGAAAGGGCCGTCCCAAGGGTAAAGATCAGGCCCGTTTCGCCATCAACAACACCGAAGCCGCTGCCGACAACAATCCCGCGCAGCAACGGTTGAATATCCGCTTGCCCCGTGGTTCGGCGAACCAGCGGCGCATGTGCAGGCCCATGTAGGCGTAGGCGCTGATGGCGATCCATTCCAGCATCAGGAACAACGCGCCGAGCACGACGAATTGCGCGGCAATCGGTCGAGTCGGGTCGACGAACTGCGGCAGGAATGCGGTGAACAGCAAGATAGCCTTGGGATTACCCGCTGCCACCAGAAACTCCTGCCGCGCCAGAGCGACAATGCCAATTGGCGCGCCGGTCACAACCTGCTCGGCCTCTGGATTGGCGCGCCACAGTTGCCAGGCCAGGCACAACAAGTAAGCGGCGCCGACGATCTTGATCGCATAGAACAGCCATTCCGAGGTTTGCAGCACCACCGACAACCCGGCGGCGGCCAGGGTGATCATTCCGGCAAACGCCAGCAAGCGTCCGACGCCGGCCACGCAGGCGCGACGAAAGCCATAGCGAGTGGCGTTGCTGACCGACAGTAGATTGTTCGGGCCGGGGGCCATGTTCAGGGCGAAGCAGGCCGGGAGAAACAGGGTGAGGGTGGCGAGGTCCATGACGACGGCTCCAGTATCGAGAGCCGTATTTTTATCATGAGCGACGAGTGGGCCGGCCCATACAGCGGTGAGCGCAAATCGCCGTACACTTGCGTTGGCTTGATTAGCGCTAATGCCAGTCAGGCAGCGCAGTCCATGTGGGAGCGGGCTTGCTCGCGAAAGCGGTGTGTCAGGCAACATTAATGTTGGTAGATACTCCCTCTTCGCGAGCAAGCCCACTCCCACAGGGATCTCCTTCGTGATTCAGGTTGAGAGAAAAACAGGGGACAGACCACGATTGCCCGGCATTCGCCTTAAATCGCGGTCTGTCCCTTCTAACGTAAGATCAACTGGAAAGGCACGCTATTTGATCTGCACAATCACCGGACCTTCCGTCACGATCGGCGGGTTCGCGTGGATATTCGAGGCATTTTTCTGAATCCAGTCGCGCGCGACTTTCAAGCTCGCATCGCTGCCGGCCTTGTCCGTGCAAACAGTCACCGCCGTACCGCCATCACCCGTATTCAGCAGTGTGTAACTTACGAGGCCCGGCACTGTCCGCAGGGTAGCTTCGACGTCGGCCTTGCGCTGTTCTAAAAGATCGAACAGCTGCTTTGCTCCAGCACCCAAGTAGGTTCTTATAACCGCATACATGGTCGTCTCCTTTAGGAGTTACCGTCTTGACGCCAATACTGATCCGCTAATGGCCGCTATCACTCAGGTTTCAGTTCGTCCCGATTTAATCAGCTTAGCCAAACGCCCGGCGGCGAGCGAAATGTAACGACCACCGGCCACTTTTGGCCGAGAGCGAATCTGGAAACAAGGGACAGATCACGATTGCTCGGCATATGCCTGAAATCGTGTCTGTCCCTTTTTATGTTCCCGCAGGAGGATCTCCTTATCAAGCGGGACGTGGTGCTTCAACAGGCGGGGTGCCGTCGTGAAACATTGTCTTCAGTTGAGCACGCAGTTCCGGTGAGTCGGTGTGCTTGTGAACGCTGACCGCATGCTGTGCGGCGGCCTCGAGCAGTTCGTTTTCAGAGTCCGCGGACAGCGCGACCGAGCATTTGGAATCGCTTGGAAACTCGCGGCAATCGATGTATTTACGCGCCATGATCTTTTCCTCCCTACGATGAAGGCAGGCCGCGGCCTGCGTGAACGATCACTCGACGCGCCACCCCATATATCAAACACGATTGCATGTCGCTTCGAGTGTGCCCTTAGAGTATAGGCCCGCCTCAGGGCGCATCGTGGCAGGCTTGCGACGACTAAATGCGGCTGGCGGTGTTTTGCGTCTCGATTACGACGAGGGCTTCCAATGACTGGATGTGATCTGTCGATTCTTTACCGTACCTTGTATCGACGTAAGACATGCGGCTGTTGCTCATGTAGGTTCGCAACAGCTCACTCAGCCCCTCTTTACCGATCAAGACGTTCAGATCCTTGGCCCCGTCAAGTTCGATGGTGGTTTCAATTACCGCAGTGCTGTAGAGCTCTTCCAGTATTTTGTCAGGCACGTTGGGTAATTTGGTTGTCGTGTCGATGAACAGGTTCACAACTTGCCTGGCCGTACTGATCGTGGCGTCGTTGAACAGTGCGCGGCCCTGATTCACTGCGGATACGGTCTTGGCGATTTCGATTGCGGAGCCGCTGTTTTGTACGGCCTTGACCAGGTCGTAAGCCCCGGCGGCACCGGTCAATCGGCGCAACTGGAAGACCCCCAGACGTGTGGCGGACTGGCCAAAGTGGCCGAGTCTCAGCGCTCCTTTGCCGATCAGTTTGGCGCCGCCGTAGGCCAGTTGCGGGATGCCATCCAGAGGATTGAACAGCGACAGGACAAAACTCCCGCCGACTTTGCCCAGATTCAGCAATTTGGAACTACTCGCGGCTGCTTTAAAGAAGACGCCGGCCGCTCCCACGAAGGAGAACAGCAATGTGGTTGCATCCATCACACAGCTGAACAATGCGCCGCTGCGCCGATCCGGATTGCCCGAGGCGAGTCCTTCAATACATTCTTTGAACGGGATGATGATGTTGAGAATAGTGTCGAAAATCTTCTCAAAATTTTCCCCGCTTTGTTCGATGTCGGTTTTGTCGTAGCCCATCGCGTAAAAATGATCATAAGTCATCGGAGGATTGTGTTGTGCAATCAGTTCACTGATGTCACGGAACCGCCCGGAGTTGAAACTTTGCATCGGGCTTCGCAGGGAAGTTGCTGAGTCGCGCATGTCGTTGAATTGGCCAAAGCGTTCCAGAAGGACGCCCTCAGTGTTCAGTACCGAGTCGTTGGTGAGTTCCGAGCCTTTGTAATAAGTCCGATAGTCAATGTGCGCACCGTACACATAGGTCCGCGTCTTGAAACCTTCATCAGCATCATCTGGGGATTTCCCGAGCCAGATCCAGTTGTCATTAAGCTGCTGGGTCAGCGCTTCATTTTTCCGACACTGACCTTGCAGTGGGAACAGTTCATAGGCACGGACTTCGCTGTTGAACCTGGAAACAATCAAAATGCCAAACGGCGCTCTGATGTTGTGCTCGGCCCAGTAGATCTGTCCGTGATTATCGGGAGGGGTGGATTGGGTCACATGATAAAGCGCCAGTTGGCCATATTCGATGGCAACCCGGTCCTCTACCTTTAATCGCGACATGGCCAGACGCAGGATTGTCGCGATCCCCGTTTTATAGGGGGCGTACTGCTTTTCGAGTTGGCGGGTATACAGATCGTTGGCAGGCCCCAGATCCAGAACCGCCGTCGCGACCGAATGGTTATAGGCGGTCAATTGGCGTGCCAAATACAGGTCAAGCAGGGAGTTTTCTATGCCAGAGTACGCGGTGGCAAGCTTGGTTGCGGGATTGATGCCCAACTCCAATATTGCGGATTTCGCCAGTGCCCTGCGGCTCACAGGTGGGGTGGTAATGCTGTTAAGGGCTTCACTCATAGTGTCAATGAATGCGTTGTATTGGGTCGTGGCGTGTTTGACGATTTGTTCCGTTGGCAGGTCGTCAGCGCCTTCCAGTTCAAGCTCGTTGATCATCGCCCAGTCCAGCACGCACTTCACCAGGATCACGCCTTGCAGCGTGCGTTGTTCGGTGCTGGTTGGCGAAATAGCCCCCAGTTCCATCAACATCTCGTATGACAAGGCGCGGGATAACCCGGGAGCGATGCTTTCAGCGAGAAGAACCGATTTGCGCAACATCACCCAGCCAGGGGAACCAATTTGCAAGGCCTGCGGTGTTTGCACCAGAAACTCCGGTGCCAGCCCGGCGAGTATCAGTTGCAGCGCCAAGGGCACGGCCGCCGGGTTAACGCGCTGAAATCCGCTGAAATGCGCAGTCAAATGCTGTCGTACATCGTAGGTATTCGCCTGTACGTTGTGGGAGGCATAGAGATTGGAGGAGCAGAAACTGTGGTTTCTGTCGGCTGTACCCAAAGCAAAGTCCAGCATGATGGCTGCCACCAGCAAACCGCTGCGTTGTTCAGGGGGCAAGGGGGCGGTAGAAACACTTTGCGGGTGTAATGCATCGAAGCAGGATTGGGCGAAGGTTTTTGCGACGGGCGTCTCGATCAGCAGTTCCCAACTCAGACTCGGCTCTTCCTGCAAGAATGCAGCGGATCTACCGCCGAGAATGGCATCGGTCAGGTAATTGATCAGCGGTTCAACGGGTTTTCCTGCATCGTGAAATAGTTTGGATGTTTCATGAAGAATAATGTGGCGCTGGTCTTCAGTGATGACCAGGGTGGTTTCATTGGTTTCGCTGGAAATGCCGCCCCAATAGTTGCCATGCTTTGGTGGTTCAGGCAGCGATAGTTTCAGTAAGGTGATCAGGTTTTCAACATGCTCGGCGGTCTTCGGCACATCCAGTTGATGGAAGCGAAGCCAGTTAACGAGAGGGACATGTTTTATCGAAGAAACAATGCCGCCGGTAAGTTTTGCCGCTTTAACCAGAAGCTCAATGTTGGATTTGAGTGTGGAAATGGCAGTGACTACATCAGTGACATCGACGTGTGAAATATAAACGTCAGAGACGGGTGAGGTGTCTGGCACCTGAAGAATAACGCCGCTGTCCGTGACCAGAATCCACTCTTCATCGCTCGGGCCAAAAGGGCCGGAGAGCCCTGCAAAAGCGGGCTGCATGATCAGCCGCTGGAGTAGCGTGCTTGCCGCTCGGTGGTTTTTTTCGAAGTGACTGTCTTCGACAATTTCGACGATCACTTGCGAGATGTCGACAAAATTGTCTGTGGAGTTCTGGGAGAAAAATGCTGGCTGCCCGATCTGCGAGTCAAGTATTGACTTCAATGTTTCAGCAATGGTCTGACGCTCTTTCATATTGCCGGAAGCGGGTAGGGAGGCGAATAAGTTCAGCGGGTTGTTCATGAGGTTTTCATCCATCCTTGGTGTTGACTTGTTAAGGCTCTGTTAAATAAGTCACTGGGCAGTCAGCCTGTTTGCTGAGGCGGCGAAACTATATATCGAGTTTTTATTTTAGTGGAATGTGTTTGTTATCAAGTTATGTAAGAGGTGTTTTTTATGGATGCTAAAGTTGCTATGAAAGTTGGCGGGTTGTGTTCTTTCGCTGGGCAGTGACTGTTCATGGAAGGGGCGAGGGCAGTTTTCTTCAATACCGGGGGCCGGGCGCTGGTTACCGTGAGCGCTGTATTCCTTGATTTGAAGCAGGTGTGCGATGAGTCTGATTCTTTCCATGGCCGCGTTTGCGCTGGTCGCCTCTATAACGCCGGGGCCGGTGAATATTGTGGCGTTGAGCTCGGGGGCACAGTTCGGTTTCCTCGCGAGTCAGCGGCATGTGGCTGGGGCGACCTTGGGGTTTGTTCTGCTGTTGGTACTGATGGGGTTGGGTTTGCATGAGGTGTTGCAGCGTTGGCCGGCGTTGACGCGGGTGGTGCAATGGGCGGGGGTGGCGTTTCTGTTGTTCATGGCTTTCAAATTGGCCACTGACAACGGTCAACTCGATGCCAAGGAGTCGGGGCGGGTGCCGTCGATGCTGTATGGCGCGGTGATGCAATGGCTCAACCCGAAAGCCTGGCTGGCCTGCGTGGCGGGGATGGGCGCGTTTGTCGCCGACGGTGAGGCGCGGCTGGTTTGGCAGTTTGCGGCGGTGTATCTGGTGATCTGCTACTTGTCGGTGGGTTGCTGGGCGTATGCCGGGACGTTTTTGCGCGGCTATCTGAGCAATCCGGCGGGGATGCGCCTGTTCAATCGGGTCATGGCGTTGCTGCTGGCGGTGAGTGCGGGGTATTTGCTGTTGCCGTAGGTCTGGAGAGTGTTCCTCTAATGTGGGGCAGTTCCACCTATCAAGGCTTGTGGCGAGGGAGGATGAGTTAGCCGCGGTACTGCCCCGGTGTCGCCGCCAGATGCTGTTTGAACGCGCGCTGAAAATGCGCCTGATCAGCAAACCCGGCTTCCAGCGCCACATCGGCGATCAACTTGCCGCTGCGCAACCGATCCCGGGCGAACTGGATGCGCCGGTTAACCAGAAACGCATGGGGCGTCATGCCGTAATGCTGTTTGAAGGCACGGATCAGGTACGACGGCGACAGTTGCGCCGCCTCGCAAATGTCCTCGAGCTTGAGCATCTGCGTGCAGTTGTCGCGGATATAGTCGGCGGCCCGTTCCAGCTTGAAATTGGGTTCGCGCAGCGGTTGATCGATGGGGTTGAGCCGCTGTTGCACCTCGGTGAAAAACTCCACCGCCGCGCTGTGCTTGCGCAGCACGTCTTGCTGCTGATCGACCAATACCTCGTACAAATTCTTCAGGCCGGCAAACAGCTCGACGTCACGATTGTGGGTGATGGAAAACCGGCGAAACGCCAAGTCCTGGCTGAAGCCGAGCTGATGCTGCAAATCGGTCAGCCAAGGCGTCTCGACGTACAGCATCAGGTACGACCAAGGCTGGTCGTCGATCGGGTTGCAGGCATGCACATCGCCCGGATTCATCAGCACCACCGTGCCGGCACTGACCTGAAACTCCGATTGCTCGTGGATATAGGTGCTGCGCCCGGCGGTGATTGCGCCAATGGAAAAATGCGCGTGGGAATGCCGGCTGTAGCAGACCTCGCGACCGTCGGCGATGGAGCGGGCTTCAATGAAGGGCAGGGCGTCGTCGCGCCAGAAGCGCGGGGCTTTGTCTGCATCTTTGGCGACGGTGTGCTTCATCCTGGCATCCTCGGCGGTTCAGCTTTGGAGTGTATTAGCTCTCGCCGTCAAAGGCTCGTTGCAGCGTGGCGATGTCGAGTTTTTTCATCTGCAGCATCGCCGCCATGGCGCGCTGGGATTTGGCTGCGTCGGGGTCTTTCATCATGTCCATCAGAACGACCGGCACGACCTGCCACGACACGCCGAATTTATCCTTGAGCCAGCCGCATTGCTGGGCTTCAACGGGACCGCCTGCAGACAGGCGCCCCCAGAAGTGGTCGACTTCTTCCTGAGTGTGACAATTGACCTGGAATGAGATCGCCTCATTGAACTTGAAAACCGGGCCACCGTTAAGGCCTGTGAAACTCTGCCCATCGAGCTCGAAACTGACGGTCATCACCGAGCCTTCCGGCCGGCCATGGATTTCCTGACCCGCCTTGCCGTAATGGGTGATGCCGGCGATTTTGGAAT
This sequence comes from Pseudomonas farris, assembly GCF_019145235.1. Classification (GTDB taxonomy): domain Bacteria; phylum Pseudomonadota; class Gammaproteobacteria; order Pseudomonadales; family Pseudomonadaceae; genus Aquipseudomonas; species Aquipseudomonas farris. The sequence goes on from NZ_JAHSTV010000002.1 coordinate 294,588, forward strand.
GATCGAAGATCGCGCAGTAAAACTTCGCGGCGTCCTCGGCCTGATCGTCGAACCACAGGCAGGGCGTGAGTTTTTGAACGCGGTGCATGGCGGTGCTCCTCTGCGGGTTGATCACTCTGGATTATCAGCGTAGTCAGCCTGTGATGGTCCGGTTGTGCCATAGATCGACAAGTCGTGAGAATTCCCCTCAACCCGTTTAGAGCGAATGGGCAGCGACCGGTGGTCGATGAACATGGCTTGTGGGTCAAATTGCGCTTAGCTGTATGGATAACCCATGGCGCGCGTAACCGCCGACCTTGAGCGAAGAGAGGCGCCCCTTCAGAACACCGTGAGTCTGAGGAAATCCGCAATGCTGACCCTTAATATCAATGGCAAGGACCAGGAACTGGATGTCCCCGCGGACATGCCGTTGCTCTGGGTGCTGCGCGATGTCGCGCACCTGACGGGCACCAAATTCGGTTGCGGCATGGCCCAGTGTGGCGCTTGCACCGTACACGTCGACGGCGCGCCGCTGCGCTCCTGCATCACGCCCGCCACGGCGGTGGCCCACGGGCAGAAAATTCTCACCATCGAAGGTTTATCCGCCGATGGCTCGCACCCGGTCCAGCAAGCCTGGGCCGAACTCGACGTGGTCCAGTGCGGTTATTGCCAATCGGGGCAAATCATGTCGGCGGCCGCGTTGCTGGCGAAGATCCCCAAACCCACCGACAGCGACATCGACCAGGCGCTGTCCGGCAACATCTGCCGCTGCGGCACCTACCCAAGAATCCGCGCCGCGGTCAAACGCGCCGCCGAGATCGGTTGATACCACGTTGAAGGGAGCTGACCCATGAACAGAATCAACCCTGTCTCGCGTCGCAGTTTTCTCAAGGGCAGTGCGGTGTTGGGCGGCGGTCTGGTGGTGGCGTTTGTCATCCCGGGTGCCAATCGCTTTGCCCTCGGCGCCGAGAATCAAGGAAACGTCTTCGCCCCCAACGCTTTTTTACGCATTGGCAACGACAACAGCATCACCGTGCTGCTCGGTCATTCGGAAATGGGCCAGGGCATCTGGACCGGCCTGACCATGTTGATCGCCGAAGAGCTGGACGCCGACTGGTCGAAAATCCGTGTTGAACACGCGCCAGCCTCGGCGGCCGATTATGGCCTGCCAGGGTTTGGCGGGATGCAGATCACCGGCGGTTCGACGTCGACCTGGATGGAGTTCGACCGCTATCGCCAGGCCGGAGCGGCGGCCCGCTTGATGCTGATCGAGGCGGCGGCCAAGCGATTCGACGTGGCGCCTTCGCAGATTCGCACCGAATCGGGCGTGGTCATTGCCGGCGACAAACGCGCCACTTACGGCGAACTGGCGGATGACGCCGCCAAGTTGCCAGTGCCGGATCCGGCCTCGATCAAATTCAAAGACGCCAAGGACTGGAAGGTCATTGGCAAACCCACCAAGCGCCTCGACACTCCGGAGAAAATCACCGGGCAGGCGAAGTTCGGCATGGACGTGCAATTCGATGGACTCATGACGGCGATGGTCGCTCGCCCACCGGTGTTCGGCGGCAGCGTCAAATCCTTCGAAGGCGCCGAGGCACTGGCGGTGCCGGGCGTGCACAAAGTGGTGCAGGTGCCCACGGGTGTCGCGGTGATTGCCGATCATTATTGGGCGGCGAAGCTGGGGCGTGATGCGCTGAAGGTCGAATGGGACCTGGGGCCGAACGCCGGGCTGGATAGCCAACAGCTGCTGGAGAGCTTTCGTAAACTCGCCGCCACGCCCGGCACTTCCGCCAGTAAGGCCGGGGATGCGACGGCGACGCTAGGCAAATCGGTGAAGACGATTGAGGCTGAGTACAGCGTGCCGTACCTGGCTCATGCGCCGATGGAGCCGCTCAATTGCACGGTAAAAATCTCCAAGGACAAATGCGAAATCTGGACCGGCACGCAGTTTCAGACGCTGGATCAGATGATCGCGGGGAAGATCACCGGACTCAAACCTGAACAGGTCGAGATCCACACCCAATTCCTCGGTGGCGGCTTCGGGCGTCGGGCCAACCCGACCTCGGATTTTGTCAGCGAAGCCGTGTACGTCGCCAAGGCAGCGGGCGGGCCGGTGAAAACCGTCTGGGCCCGAGAGGATGACATTCGCGGCGGTTACTATCGCTCGGCGTTCCTGCATCAGGCGCGCATCGGGTTGGGTGCCGACGGCATGCCGATGGCCTGGAAGCATGTGCTGGTCGGGCAGTCGATTCTGACGGGCACGTCGTTCGCGGCGACGATGGTCAAGGACGGCGTCGACAAAACCTCCGTCGAAGGCGTGGCCGACAGTCCTTATCTTGTGGGGCTGGCCAATCATCAGGTCGAACTGCATTCACCGCAAACCGGCATCAGCGTGCTGTGGCTGAGGTCGGTGGGGCACACCCACACGGCATTCGTCATGGAGTCGTTGATCGATGAGCTGGCAGACGCCGCCGGCAAGGATCCGGTGGAATACCGACGCGCCTTGCTCAAGGCGCATCCACGGCATTTGGGCGTGCTGAATCTGGCGGTGGAGAAAGCCAACTGGAAAGCACCCTTGCCAGACGGTCACGCATTGGGCGTGGCGGTGCATGAGTCCTTCGGCAGTTACGTCGCCCAGGTGGCCGAGGTGTCCCAGGACAATCTGGCGATTCGCGTGCATCGGGTGGTGTGTGCGGTGGATTGCGGCATTGCGGTCAACCCGCAGGGCATCGCCGCGCAGATGGAATCGGGCATCACCTTCGGTCTCGGATTTACCTTGCACAGCAAGCTGACGTTCAAGAACGGTCAGGTGGAGCAATCCAATTATCACGACTATCAGGTCCTGCGCCTGAACGAGATGCCGGTGGTCGAGGTGCACATCGTTCCCAGCAGCGACAAGCCCGGTGGTATTGGCGAGGTCGGTGTGCCTCCGGTAGCGCCGGCAGTGGCGAACGCGGTGTTTGCCCTGACCGGGCAGCGTCTGCGGGAACTGCCGTTGCAACTGTCGGGGGTGTGAGATGAGACGACATGCGTTTCTTGGCGCGGTGATGCTGATCGGTCTGGGTGGCTATGCCTCGGACCTGTTCGCTGATGATAAAGAGGCGGTGAAGGCGTTCGACACGGTGCAGAAAGTGTTCCAGAGCCCGCGTTGTCAGAACTGTCATATCCCTGGCGATTCGCCGCTGCAGTTCGACGCCGGTGTTCCTCACGCAATGAATGTGGTTCGCGGCCTGGACGGCAAGGGCGCCGCCGGTTTGCCGTGTGCCAGTTGCCATGCCGAACGCAATCCGCCGGCCAGTTATGGCCCCAATTCGCCACCCGGAGCACCGCATTGGAGCCTGCCGCCGGCTGCGCACAAAATGGCCTGGATCGGCCTGCCGGCCGACAAGTTGTGCGCGATGATCAAGGACCGTTCCAGCAATGGCGATCGTGATTTTGCGGCGCTGATCAAGCACGTCAGCGAGGATAAGCTGGTGCTTTGGGGCTGGAATCCGGGCGAGGGGCGGGCGCCGGTGCCGGTACCCCACGACATCTTCGTCACCCAGTTCAAGCTCTGGGCCGATGCTGGAGGGCCGTGTCCGGTGGCGGGTAGCTGACCAGCGGCGCGTTTATAGGGAGTCATATCGGGTGTGAACGACTCTAACGTTCATATCCATCAAGGAGTGAGTGATGTTAACCCCAGGCAAACCGCTCAAACCCGGCGCTGGCGCAGACATGCGTGCGCCGAATGCACTCGACAGCGCAATTCAGGATCGCGATGTATTGCGCGACCTGGCGCGTAAGGCTGAGCAAGCGCTGATGGGCGTGCAGATGGCGAGCATGGATGAATTGACCCTGCTCTCCAATCGTCATGGCTTCGAGGCTTTGGCTCAGTTAGGACTGGAGGCCTGTCAGCAGTTGGGCAAACCCGCGACCCTGCTGTTTTTCGACCTTGATGACTTCAAGCGCATCAACCAGCTGTACGGTCGCGCCGAGGGTGACGATGCCCTGAAAACCTTCGCCGATGTGCTACGCATCGCCTTTCGTGAAAGCGATGTGATCGGCCGGCTCGGCAGCGATGAGTTTGCTGCCTTGTTGACCGGCGCCGACGCCGTGGAAATCGCCGCGATCAGAGCGCGCCTCGAAGAAATACTCGAAGAACGCAATGCCACAGCGCATCGTGGCTATGACATTCGCTTCAGTATTGGGCAGATCGAGTTTGATTCTCGGCTGCACCAGACGGCGGAAGACTTGCTGGCTTTGGCCGATAAGGCGCTGCGCGCCCGGCAGTTCGATGCTCGTCATTGTTGAATGGCATCTTGCAAGTCCGCTGCAATGTGCTCGGCTGTTCGCAACTGCCGGTCGGGCAGATCATTTGGCGAACAACTGATCGATATCCTTGAACGCCTTGAATTCCAGAGCGTTGCCGCAGGGATCGAAGAGAAACATTGTCGCTTGTTCGCCCACCAATCCCTGAAAGCGGATACCCGGTTCGATCACGAAGCGGGTGCCAAGGGCTTTCAAGCGCTCGGCCAGGGTTTCCCATTCCTCCATCCCCAATACCACACCGAAATGCGGCACCGGTACGTCGTGGCCATCGACGGCGTTGGTATGGGCGGCTTCCTGAGAAGCATTTTTCGGTGCCAGATGAATCACCAGTTGATGGCCGAAAAAGTTGAAATCGACCCAATGGTCGCTGGAGCGACCTTCTTCCAGGCCGAACACTTCACCATAGAAGCGCCGGGCAGCGGCCAAGTCGTAAACCGGGATAGCCAAGTGAAAAGGGGACAGTTGCATCGGACGTGCCTCGACGGGTTGAGAGTTAAGAGCCGAGTTTAGTCCTGTGCTTTTTGATTGAAAGACGATAATTTTTGCGACGAGCTCAAATTATTTCGATCAATCGGAGAGCCGCATGCTGCGGGAACTGAAAACCTTCATTGCCGTGACACGTCATGGCACGTTCGCTGCGGCAGGCATGCACATTGGCCTGACCCAGTCGGCAGTCAGCGCACAGATCCGAAACCTCGAACAGGCGTTGGGCATTCGCCTGTTCGATCGCACCGGACGTCAGGCTATTCTCAACGCCGCGGGGCAGCGGGCGTTACCGATGGCTCGGGAAATCCTTGAGACCTTCAACCGCATGGCCGTCAGTGATAGCGTCGGCGAGTTTCGTGGCGAATTGAAGATCGGCGCGGTGGCCACCGTCCAGACCGGGTTGTTGCCGCGCGCGCTGTTACGCCTCAGGCAACAGGCACCATTGCTGGAGGCGAAACTGGTGCCGGGGGTATCCCTGAGCCTGTTGAGCCAGGTGGACACCGGCGAAGTGGACCTGGCGATTCTGATCAAGCCGCCGTTTGAATTACCCAAGGAATTGTCGGTGCACGTCATTCGCCGGGAGCCGTTTGTGCTGATCGTGCCGGCAGATCTTGAGGGCGACGACCCGCTGCAGTTGCTCGCCAACCATCCCCACGTACGCTACGACCGCAATTCTTTCGGTGGGCGCCTGGTGACTCGCTTTTTACGCGAGCAGCAGATCGATGTGCAGGTGGCTCTGGAGCTGGATGAGCTGGAGGCTATCGTCAAAATGGTCGAATGCGGGCTGGGTGTTTCGCTATTGCCGGAGGCGGGGCTGTGGCTTGAGCATGGGGCGAAGGTGCGGATCATCCCGTTGGGTGAGCTGACGTTCTACCGGGAGATCGTGCTGTTGCAGCGTTATAGCCAGCGCACACAACCGATCCAGCAGTTGTTTGCCCGGTGTTTGACGAAAATCGACGACTAAACGCTAACCCCTGTGGGAGCGGGCTTGCTCGCGAAGGCGGTGTTCGGCATACAGAAAGTGTCGACTGGCACACCGCTTTCGCGAGCAAGCCCGCTCCCACATTTGACCGCATCAAGCCTGGAATTTAGGGCATAAAAAAACCCGCCAATCGGCGGGTTTCTTCATGGCTAATCGAAGATCACTCTTCGATGTTGCCCATGGCGGTGGTGTTGAAGCCGCCGTCTACGTACATGATTTCGCCGCTGATGCCGGACGCCAGGTCCGAGCACAGGAAGGCGCCGGCGTTGCCGACTTCGTCGATGGTGACGTTACGACGCAGCGGGGTTTGCGCTTCGTTGGCGGCCAGCATTTTGCGGAAGTTCTTGATGCCGGAAGCGGCGAGAGTGCGGATCGGGCCAGCCGATACGCAGTTCACGCGGGTGCCATCCGGGCCCAGGGAGCCGGCCAGGTAACGCACGCCAGCTTCCAAAGAAGCCTTGGCCATGCCCATTACGTTGTAGTTCGGCATGGTGCGCTCGGCGCCCAGGTACGACAGGGTCAGCAGGCTGCCATTGCGGCCTTTCATCATTTCGCGACCAGCTTTGGCCAAGGCCACGAAGCTGTAGGCGCTGATGTCGTGAGCAATGCGGAAACCTTCACGGGTGGTGGCTTCGGTGAAGTCGCCGTCCAGTTGGTCGCCCGGGGCGAAGCCGACGGAGTGCACGATGCAGTCCAGGCCGTCCCACTTCTTGCTCAGTGCTTCGAAGACCTTGGCGATTTCTTCATCGCTGGCCACGTCGCACGGGAAGCACAGCTCAGGGCTCGAGCCCCAGCCTTGTGCGAATTCTTCGACACGACCCTTGAGTTTGTCGTTCTGATAAGTGAAGGCAAGCTCAGCGCCCTCGCGATGCATGGCGGCAGCGATGCCGGATGCGATGGACAGCTTGCTGGCGACACCGACGATCAGTACGCGCTTACCGGCGAGAAAACCCATGTGTTGCTCCTCTTTTCAGGTTTATTGCGCAGTGGCTGGTGCCAGAAAAGCGGCTTCCAGCAACTGCTGTGTATACGGATGTTTGGGGGCGGCAAAGATACTTTGCGCGTCTCCCTGTTCGACCACTTGGCCATGCTTGACCACCATCAGCTGGTGGCTCAGCGCTTTGACGACAGCCAGGTCATGGCTGATAAACAAATACGTCAGGTTGTACTTGGTTTGCAGTGAACGTAGCAGCTCCACCACTTGGCGTTGCACGGTGCGGTCGAGGGCCGAAGTCGGCTCGTCCAGCAAAATCAACGCCGGTTTTAGCACTAATGCCCGGGCAATGGCGATTCTTTGCCGTTGCCCACCGGAAAATTCGTGGGGGTAGCGGTGCCGGGTTTCCGGGTCCAGACCTACCTCCTTGAGTGCTGCAATAATCGCTTGTTCCTGTTCTGCCTCGGTGCCCATCTTGTGGATCCGCAGGCCTTCGCCGACGATCTGGCTCACGCACATCCGTGGGCTCAGGCTGCCGAACGGGTCTTGGAACACCACCTGCATCTCCCGCCGCAGCGGTCGAATCTGATGCTGCGTCAGGCAGTCTAGCTGCTTGCCTTCAAAACGGATGGCGCCTTTGCTACCGATCAGCCGCAATATTGCCAGGCCGAGCGTCGACTTGCCGGAACCGCTTTCTCCCACAATCCCCAGAGTCTGGCCCTGGGGCAGGCTGAAATTGATCCCGTCTACCGCTTTGATATGGTCCACGGTCTTTTTCAGAAAGCCTTTCTTGATCGGGAACCAGACTTTCAGGTCCTCGACCTGCAGCAATGGCGGGCCAATCACGTTGGTCGCCGGTTTGCCGCTGGGCTCCGCTGCCAGCAGTTCCCGCGTGTACGGATGCTGCGGTGCGCGGAACAATTCTTCGCACGATGCCTGTTCGACGATGCAACCGCGCTGCATGACACATACGCGATGCGCAATTCTTCGCACAAGGTTCAAATCGTGACTGATCAGTAACAACGCCATGCCTAGGCGGGCCTGTAATTCCTTGAGCAGTTCGAGAATTTTCAGTTGAACGGTCACGTCCAGCGCCGTGGTCGGTTCGTCGGCTATCAGCAATTCCGGCTCATTGGCCAGGGCCATCGCGATCATTACTCGCTGACGCTGGCCTCCGGACAATTCGTGGGGCAGGGCCTTGAGACGCTTCTCCGGTTCGGGGATGCCGACCATTTCCAGCAGTTCCAGCGTGCGCTTGGTCGCGACTTTGCCGGTCAGGCCTTTGTGGATGCCCAAGATTTCGTTGATTTGTTTTTCGATCGAATGCAGCGGATTGAGCGAGGTCATCGGCTCCTGGAAGATCATCGCAATCCGGTTGCCACGGATGTGGCGGATGGTTTTCTCTTTCAGATCCAGCAGATTCCGATCGGAATAAGTGATGGTGCCGGACGGATGCCGAGCCAGCGGGTAGGGCAGCAGCCGCAGGATCGAGTGGGCGGTCACCGATTTGCCGGAGCCGCTTTCACCCACCAGCGCCAGGGTTTCGCCGCGCTTGATGTCGAAGCTCACGCCTTCGACCACCCGCTGAACGCGTTCGCCGACGACAAATTCGACGGCCAAGTCGCGCACTTCGATCAGATTGTCCTGATTCATTTCACTTCCTCGGGTCGAAGGCATCGCGAGCGGACTCGCCGATGAACACCAGCAGACTCAACATCAGCGCCAGCACCGCAAACGCACTCATACCGAGCCACGGCGCTTGCAGGTTGGATTTGCCCTGAGCCACCAGTTCACCCAGGGACGGCGCGCCCGGCGGCAGGCCGAAGCCGAGGAAATCCAGGGCGGTCAGGGTGCCGATGGCGCCGGTCAGGATGAACGGCATAAAGGTCATGGTCGAGACCATGGCGTTGGGCAGAATATGGCGGAACATGATCGCACCATTCTGCATGCCCAGCGCCCGGGCCGCGCGCACGTATTCCAGATTCCGACCGCGCAGGAACTCGGCGCGCACCACATCAACCAGGCTCATCCACGAGAACAGCAGCATGATCCCCAGCAGCCACCAGAAGTTTGGCTGCACGAAACTGGCCAGAATGATCAACAGGTACAGCACCGGCAACCCGGACCAGATCTCCAGAAAACGCTGCCCCGCCAGATCGACCCAACCGCCATAAAAACCCTGCAAGGCCCCGGCGATAACGCCGATGATCGAGCTGAGAATGGTCAGCGTCAAAGCAAACAGCACCGAAATCCGGAAGCCATAAATCACCCGGGCCAGCACATCGCGGCCCTGATCGTCGGTGCCCAGCAGGTTGTCGGCCGAGGGCGGCGCGGGGGCCGGGACTTTCAGGTCGTAGTTGATGCTCTGGTAGCTGTAGGGGATCGGTGCCCACAAGACCCAAGCGTCCTTGGCCTTGAGCAGTTCGCGGATGTACGGGCTCTTGTAGTTGGCTTCCAGCGGGAATTCGCCGCCGAACGCGGTTTCCGGGTAACGCTTGAGTGCCGGGAAATACCAGGCGTTGTCGTAATGCACCACCAGCGGTTTGTCGTTGGCGATCAGCTCGGCACCGAGGCTTGCGCCGAACAGAATCAGAAACAGCCACAGCGACCACCAGCCACGCTTGTTGGCCTTGAACAGTTCGAAACGTCGGCGATTGAGAGGGGACAGGTTCATCTCAATGCTCCCGGCTTTCGAAGTCGATGCGCGGATCGACAAAGGTGTAAGTGAGGTCGCCGATCAGCTTCACCACCAACCCCAGCAGGGTGAAGATGAACAGCGTGCCGAAAACCACCGGGTAATCGCGGTTGATCGCTGCTTCAAAACTCATCAGACCGAGGCCGTCGAGGGAGAAAATCACTTCCACCAGCAACGAGCCGGTGAAAAAGATCCCGATGAATGCCGATGGGAAGCCAGCAATCACCAACAGCATGGCGTTGCGAAACACATGGCCGTAGAGCACGCGGTGGCGGGTCAGGCCCTTGGCCTTGGCAGTGACCACGTACTGCTTGTTGATTTCATCGAGGAAGCTGTTCTTGGTCAGCAAGGTCATGGTTGCGAAGTTGCCGATTACCAGTGCGGTCACCGGCAGTGCCAGGTGCCAGAAATAATCGAGGATCTTGCCGCCAGTGCTCAGCTCGTCGAAATTGTTCGAGGTCAGGCCCCGTAGCGGGAACCAGTCGAAATAGCTGCCGCCGGCGAACACCACAATCAGCAGGATGGCGAACAGGAACGCCGGAATCGCGTAACCGACGATGATGGCCGAACTGGTCCAGACGTCGAAGTGGCTGCCGTGTCGCGTCGCCTTGGCGATCCCCAGCGGGATCGACACCAGGTACATGATCAGCGTGCTCCATAGCCCCAGGGAGATCGATACCGGCATCTTTTCCTTGATCAGGTCGATGACCTTGGCGTCGCGGAAGAAGCTGTCGCCGAAATCCAGGGTGGCGTAGTTCTTGATCATGATCCACAAACGTTCCGGCGCCGATTTGTCGAAGCCGTACATGTGCTCGATTTCCTTGACCAGCGCCGGGTCCAGGCCTTGGGCGCCGCGATAGGCAGAACCGGCCACCGACACCTCGGCACCGCCGCCGGCGATGCGGCTGGTGGCGCCTTCGAAGCCTTCGAGCTTGGCGATCATCTGTTCTACCGGCCCACCGGGGGCGGCCTGGATGATCACGAAGTTGATCAGCAAAATGCCAAGCAGGGTCGGGATGATCAGCAGCAGTCGCCGAAAAATATACGCCAGCATCTGATTACTCCGTGCCCGCAGGGTCGGCTTGCAGTTTGGTTTCGACTTCTATCGGCAGTGACGCGTCGGGCTTGACCCACCAGGTACTGATGCCGATGTCATATTTGGGCGAAACCTTTGGGTGGCCGATGTGGTTCCAGTACGCTACGCGCCAGGTCTTGATGTGCCAGTTGGGGATCACGTAATAGCCCCATTGCAGCACCCGGTCCAGCGCCCGGGCGTGGGCCACCAGGCTTTGCCGCGAATCGGCATTGATCAGTTGCTCGACCAGTTGGTCCACCACCGGGTCTTTCAGGCCCATGGAGTTGCGGCTGCCGGGTTTGTCGGCTGCGTCGGTCATCCAGAACTCACGCTGTTCGTTACCGGGCGAGTTGGACTGCGGGAAGCTGCCGACAATCATGTCGAAGTCCCGGGAGCGCACGCGGTTGATGTATTGCGAGACGTCGACCCGACGGATCACCAGATCGATGCCCAGGTCGCTGAGGTTGCGCTTGAACGGCAACAGTACCCGCTCGAACTCGGTCTGGGCCAGCAGGAACTCGATGGTCACCGGTTTGCCGGTGGCGTCGACCATCTTGTCGTCGACGATCCGCCAGCCGGCCTCTTGCAGCAGTTGATAGGCCTTGCGCTGCTGAGTGCGGATCATGCCGCTGGCGTCGGTCACCGGGTTCTGGAACGCTTCGCTGAACACTTGCTCGGGAATCTTGCCGCGGAACGGATCGAGGATCGCCAGTTGATCGGCGTCCGGCAGGCCAGTGGCAGCCATTTCCGAGTTTTCGAAGTAACTGCGGGTGCGCGCGTAGGCGCCGTTGAACAGTTGCTTGTTGGTCCATTCGAAGTCCAGCAACAGGGTCAGTGCCTGACGCACGCGCACGTCCTGAAACACCGGGCGGCGCAGGTTGAATACGAAGCCTTGCATGCCAGTGGGGTTGCCGTTCGGGATTTCTTCCTTGATCAGCCGACCTTCGGTCACCGCCGGAATGTTGTAGGCCTTGGCCCAGTTTTTCGCGGCCGATTCCAGCCAGTAGTCGAACTGACCGGCCTTGAGCGCTTCCAGCGCGACAGTGTTGTCGCGGTAGTAGTCGGTGGTCAGTACGTCGAAGTTGTAGAAGCCGCGATTGACCGGCAGGTCCTTGCCCCAGTAATCCTTGACCCGCTCATAGCGCACCGAACGTCCGGCCTTCACTTCGCTGACTTTGTACGGGCCGCTGCCCAGCGGCAGTTCCAGATTGCCCTTGTTGAAGTCGCGGGTCGCCCACCAATGCTTGGGCAGCACCGGCAACTGGCCGAGGATCAGCGGCAACTCACGGTTGTTTTTATGCTTGAACTTGAACAGCACTTTGAGCGGGTCTTCGGCGACCACTTCTTCCACGTCGCTGTAATAGCCGCGGAAGAGCGGGGCGCCGTCCTTGATCAGGGTCTGGAAGCTGAACACCACATCTTCGGCACGTATCGGGTGACCGTCGTGGAAGCGTGCTTCGGGACGCAGGTAGAAACGCACCCAGCTGTTGTCCGGGGCTTTTTCGATTTTGCCGGCGATCAGGCCGTATTCGGTAAACGGCTCATCCAGACCCTGTTTGGCCAGGGTGTCGTAGATCATGCTGATGTCGTCGGCCGGCACGCCTTTGTTGATGAACGGGTTGAGGCTGTCGAAGCCACCGAACCCGGCCTGGCGAAAGATCCCGCCCTTGGGCGCGTCAGGGTTTACGTAATCGAAATGTTTGAAATCGGCCGGGTATTTCGGCGGCTCGTTGTACAGGGTCAGGGCATGTTGCGGGGCGGCACAGGCCAGCCCGGCGAACAACAGACCGCTGGCCTGCAAGAGCAGGGCGCGTACGGGTTTCATCGATCTTTCTCCGAAGATTTCAACCACCACGCGCTCAGGCCCAGGGTGTAGGGCGGCGTGGTGACGAAGGCGAACCGGTTGCGGTAGGCCAGGCGGTGATAATTGAGGTACCAGTTGGGAATGATGTAGTGCTGCCACAGCAGCACCCGGTCGAGCGCCTTGCCGGCGGCGACTTGTGCATCGCGGGTCTGGGCGGCGAGCAGTTGTTCGAGCAAATGGTCGACTATGGGGTTGGCGATACCGGCGTAGTTCTTGCTGCCCTTGACCCCGACCTGGCTGGAGTGGAAGTACTGCCATTGTTCCAGACCCGGGCTGAGGGTCTGGTTGAGGGTCATCAGGATCATGTCGAAATCGAACTGATCGAGGCGCTGTTTGTACTGAGCGCGATCGACCGTGCGCAGCCGTGCGTCGATACCGATGCTGGCGAGGTTCTCGACGTAAGGCTGAAGGATGCGTTCCAGGTTCGGGTTGACCAGCAGGATCTCGAAGCGCAACGGTTGGCCGATGGTGTTCTGTAGCCGCTGACCGCTGAGCTTCCAGCCGGCCTCGGCGAGTAGCTCCAGGGCCTTGCGCATGGTTTCCCGCGGAATGCCGCGGCCTTCGGTCTGCGGCAGGCTGAACGGCTCGGTGAGCAGCTTGGCGGGCAACTGATCGCGATAGGGCTTGAGCAATAGCCACTCGTGACCCACCGGTAGCCCGGTGGCGGAGAACTCGCTGTTGGGGTAATAGCTCATGGCGCGCTTGTAGGCGCCGCTGAACAGCGTGCGGTTGGTCCACTCGAAGTCGAACATCAGCCCCAGCGCTTCGCGGACCTTGGCCTCGGCGAAAGCTGGTCGCCGGGTATTCATGAACAGGCCCTGGCTCTGGGTCGGGATCTGATGCGCGATTTGCGCCTTGATCACATCGCCGCGGCGCACAGCCGGGAAGTTGTAACCGTTGGCCCAATTCTTCGCCTGGTGTTCGATGTAGATGTCGAACTCACCGGCCTTGAACGCTTCGAAAGCCACGTCGCTGTCACGGTAGAACTCGACTTCCATGCGATTGACGTTGTACTTGCCGCGATTGACCGGCAGGTCTTTGCCCCAATAATCCTTAACCCGTTCGAAGACGATCTGCCGCCCGGGCGTTACCGAGGTGATGCGATACGGCCCGCTGCCCAATGGCGGCTCGAAGGTGGTGGCCTTGAAGTCGCGACCTTCCCAGTAATGCTGAGACAACACCGGCAACTCGCCCAGGCGCAGGATCAGCAGCGGATTGCCGGCGCGCTTGAAGACGAAGCGGATACGCCGTGGGTTGAGGATATCCACCCGCGACACTTCCTGAAGGTTGGTGCGGTATTGCGGATGACCTTCCTTGAGCAGCAGACGGTAAGAGAACGCCACGTCGTAAGCGGTAATCGGCGTGCCATCGTGGAAACGCGCTTCGGGGCGCAGGTTGAACACCACCCAGCTGCGGTCTTCGCTGTATTCCACCGATTGGGCTATCAGGCCGTAACTGGAGGTCGGCTCATCGCCGGACGGCGCGTATTGGCCGGTGCCGACCATCAACGGTTCATTGAGTTCGTTGATGCCGTATTGCAGGAAGTTGCCGGTGGAAACCGGGCTTGAGCCTTTGAATGTGTAAGGGTTGAGCGTATCGAAGGTGCCAAACGCCATCACCCGCAACGTACCGCCCTTGGGCGCTTGCGGGTTGACCCAGTCGAAGTGGGTAAATCTGGCCGGGTACTTGAGCGTGCCGAACTGCGCATAACCATGGCTTTCGCTGATCGTCGCGCTTGCGGGGGAGCTCAAGGCCAGGCTGATCAGGAGCAGAAGGAGGGGACGCTTCAAGTCAGAGATCCGATCCAGGCGGCTTGGGCTTTGTGGGCCGTACAGTAACAGCTTGTATCGACAGGAAAAAGACGGGGGGGTAATGCGTTGTTAATTGTCGAGAGGATTGGCCTGCAAGCGCAAAACCTGTGGCGAGGGGGCTTGCCCCCGTTCGGCTGCGAAGCAGGCGCGATGGCGGCTGACGCGGTGTGTCTGTTGAAATGCAATTACAGGTTTTGGGACCGCTTCGCGGTCCAACGGGGCAAGCCCCCTCGCCACAAAAAGCCCCCATTGCCTGAACCAGCTTAATTCGGCGAAGCAACCGTCAGCATTTGCCCCGGCTTCAGCGCCTGGCCAACCCGAGGGTTCCAGCGCTTGAGGTGCTGCATTTCAACGTTGAAGCGTTTGGCGACCATGTACAGCGAGTCGCCTTGCTTGACCTTGTATTGGGTCTTTTGCGTCTTGTTGGTTACCTTGCCGTTCGCCTTGCCGTTCGCCTTGCTGTTCGCCGCGACCACGGTGTTGACGCGCCCGGATTTGCGCTTGGTGGTGTCCTGCATCACCAGGGTCTGGCCGACCTTGAGGTTCTTGCCGGTCAGTTTGTTCCAGCGTTGCAGGTCCTTGATGTCGACCTTGTTGGCCTTGGCGATGGTGCCCAGATTGTCGCCGCGTTTGACCCGGTAGGCGCGCTTGAGGCTGGCGACTTCGCGGTCGTCTGCGCCTTCGAACACTGGTTTGAGCGATCGCTGACTGATCAGCTCGTCAGGGCGCATGGTCGACAGGCTGGCGGTCAGCAGTTGCGCCTTGGACGTTGGCACCAGCAGATGCTGGGGGCCGTCGATGGTGGTGCGCTGCTTGAAGGCCGGGTTGAGCTGGAACAGTTCGTCTTCGTCGATGTTGGCCACCGCGGCAACCTTGGACAGGTCCATACGCTGGTTGATTTCGACGACCTGGAAGTACGGTTCGTTGGCGATCGGGTTGAGGTTCACGCCATAGGCTTCGGGCGCCAATACCACTTGCGACAGGGCCAGCAACTTAGGCACATAGGCCTGGGTTTCCGCTGGCAGCGGCAGGTTCCAGTAGTCGGTCGGCAGGCCGAGTCGTTCGTTGCGCTCGATGGCCCGGCTGACCGTACCTTCGCCAGCGTTGTAGGCTGCCAGGGCCAGCAGCCAGTCACCGTTGAACATGTCGTGCAGGCGGGTCAGGTAATCCATGGCCGCGGTGGTCGAGGCGGTGATGTCGCGACGGCCATCATAGAAGCGGGTTTGACGCAGGTTGAAGTAACGCCCGGTGGAAGGAATGAATTGCCAAAGACCCACCGCGTCGGCCCGGGAATAGGCCATCGGGTTGTAGGCGCTTTCAATCACCGGCAACAGCGCCAGTTCCAGCGGCATGTTGCGTTCTTCAAGGCGTTCGACGATGTAATGAATGTAGAGGCTGCCGCGTTCGCCGGCATTTTCGAGGAAGGACGGGTTACTGGCGAACCACAGGCGCTGTTGCTCGATGCGCGGGTTGACGCCCAGATTGTCCTGCAACTGGAAGCCCTGGCGCATGCGCTCCCAGACGTCCTGCGGTATTTGCGGTGTTGGTTTTTCGCTGAGCCAGATGGGTTTTTGCTTGGCTCGAGCGGCAATATTCGGAGTGTGTGTCGCTTCGGTCTGCGGCACATGGCTGGAACAGCCCGCCAAAGTGGCGGACACAGCCACCGCGATGGCTTGAGCCAAGCGGGTCAATGCGTCTGAATTGATGGCTTTACGAATAGGTGACGACATTGGCTGGAAGTAAGTTCCGGGCAAAAATGTCGGGCGATTCTAGAAAGCGCACCCCCTGCGGTCAACCATTCAGAATTTTCGTATCATCAAGCAGCCTCCCTAGAACGTATCTTTCCAAGCTCGAAGAGCCGCAAAAACCGCACTCGGAGCCCGGTTGTCGGGTCCGTTCCGTTCGTCCACTTTTTCTTGAACGGATGTTTCGCCGGTACGCAAAAACGGATTGGTGAGCTTTTCCAGTGCCAGCGTCGAAGGCAGCGTCATGATTCCGGCTTCGCGTTGACGGGCGACTTTGGCCAGTCGTTCGAGGGTATCGGGGTTGTTCGGTTCGACTGCTGCGGCGAACTTCAGATTGCTCAGGGTGTACTCGTGAGTGCAGTAGACCAGCGTGTCTTCGGGCAGCGCTGCGAGGCGGCTCAGCGAGTGATGCATTTGCTCGGGCGTGCCTTCGAATAACCGTCCGCAACCGGCAGCGAACAGGGTGTCGCCGCAAAACAAATGGCCCTGGTGATAAAAGGCGATGTGCCCGAGGGTATGGCCCGGCACCTGGATGACGTCGAAGTCCCAGCCCAGCACGTTGATGCGGTCATTGTCCTTGAGCGCCACGTCCCGCGCCGGGATGCTTTCGCTGGCCGGGCCGTAGACTGTCGCGTCTGTCGCTTTTTTCAGCCGCTCGACGCCGCCGACATGGTCATGATGGTGATGAGTGATCAAAATATCGCTTAACACCCAACCCGGGTGCGCCGCGAGCCAGGCTTGTACTGGCGCGGCATCGCCCGGATCGACCACGGCGCAGCGCTGGGTGTTGTGGTCTTGTAACAACCAGATGTAGTTGTCGGTGAAGGCGGGCAGGGCACTGATCTGTATCATCGTCGGATTCGCCAAGCAGAAAACATTGGCGCATCTTAGAACTTCCTGGCGCGTTGGAGAATGCAATGACCGATAAAGCGTTCGCTCAGGCCGATCCTGAGTGGCTGACATTGATCAGCGCGGCCCGTGAATGGCTGTCCGGGCCCATCGGGCAATTTCTGCTGGACGAAGAACGACGCATGCTCGAAGACGAGTTGGGGCGCTTCTTCGGCGGCTATCTGGTGCATTACGGCCCCTCGGCGCAGACACCGCCATCGGCGCCGCAGGTCCAGCGCAATGTGCGGCTCGGTGCGCCGTTACCGGGGGTCGAGATCGTCTGCGAAGAGCAAGCCTGGCCTTTGAGCGAGCACGCCGCCGATGTGGTGGTGTTGCAGCACGGGCTGGATTTCTGCCTGTCGCCCCACGGTTTGCTGCGCGAAGCGGCAAGCAGCGTGCGCCCCGGCGGGCATCTGCTGATTGTCGGGATCAATCCCTGGAGCAGCTGGGGGCTGCGTCATGTGTTCGCCCATGACGCCTTGCGCAAGGCCCGTTGCATTTCGCCGTCGCGGGTTGGCGATTGGCTGAACCTGCTGGGCTTCGCGCTGGAGAAACGCCGCTTCGGGTGCTATCGTCCGCCGCTTGCGTCGCCTGCCTGGCAAGCCCGTCTGGCCGGTTGGGAGCGCAAGGCCGGTGACTGGCAGTTGTCGGGTGGTGGCTTCTATTTATTGGTCGCGCGCAAGATCGTGGTGGGCCTGCGGCCGGTGCGTCAGGAACGACGCGAACCGATGGGCAAGCTGATTCCGTTGCCGATGGCCAAGGTCAACCGTCGTCACCTCGAACCGTAATACATATTTTATTTTCCCGGCCGGGTTCGCCCCGGCCTCGGGCATCGTCGGTCACCGATCGGCGAGCCACCGCATTTTCTGGATAGATTGGCATGAGCGATAGCGTAGAACTCTTCACCGATGGCGCCTGTAAGGGCAACCCAGGTCCGGGCGGCTGGGGCGCGTTGCTGGTGTGCAAGGGCGTTGAAAAAGAACTCTGGGGCGGCGAAGCCAACACCACCAACAACCGCATGGAGTTGATGGGCGCGATTCGCGGCCTGGAAGAACTCAAGCGCTCCTGCGATGTGCTGCTGGTGACCGACTCCCAATACGTGATGAAAGGCATCAACGAGTGGATGGCCAACTGGAAGAAGCGCGGTTGGAAAACTGCGGCCAAGGAACCGGTGAAAAACGCCGATCTGTGGAAGCTGCTCGACGAGCAGGTTAACCGCCACAACGTCACCTGGAAATGGGTGCGCGGGCACATCGGCCATCACGGCAACGAACGGGCCGACCAACTGGCCAACCGTGGCGTGGATGAAGTGCGTGGGTACAAGCAGGCTTGATTCCGGTTCTACCGATGCACCGCGTCATCGTTCTTCGCGAGCAAGCCCGCTCCCACATTCGACCGAGTTCTCTCACGGGAATGCGATCAAATGTGGGAGCGGGCTTGCTCGCGAAGGCCACGACTCGGTGTTCCTGGCAGGGCGCATCGCGGGCAAACCCGGCCCCTCAAGGAATCACAGCATCAAATCACGGCGGTCAGTTGCTGGTCTGAATACCGGTCGTTGACGATCCTGCGAGCGTGTTAACATCGCCGCTTTTGCACGATTGACCCGTTGAGAGCTGAGCACTGATGGCCACCAGATCCGTTGTACTCGATACCGAAACCACCGGCATGCCGGTGACCGACGGCCACCGGATTATCGAAATCGGTTGTGTCGAGTTGATCGGTCGGCGCCTGACCGGCCGGCATTTCCACGTTTACCTGCAACCGGATCGCGAAAGTGATGAGGGCGCCATCGGCGTCCACGGCATCACTAACGAATTCCTGGTGGGCAAGCCGCGTTTCACTGAAGTCGCCGATGAGTTCTTCGAGTTCATCAAGGGCGCGCAGCTGATCATCCATAACGCGGCGTTCGACGTTGGCTTCATCAACAACGAATTCGCCCTGATGGGCCACCACGATCGCGCGGACATCACGCAACACTGCTCGATCCTCGACACCCTGATGATGGCCCGGGAGCGTCACCCGGGGCAGCGCAACAGCCTCGACGCCTTGTGCAAACGCTATGGCGTCGACAACTCCGGCCGTGAGCTGCACGGCGCCTTGCTCGACTCCGAGATTCTCGCCGACGTTTACCTGACCATGACGGGTGGCCAGACCAGCCTGTCGCTGGCTGGCAATGCGTCCGATGGCAATGGTTCAGGCGAAGGCGCGGACAACTCCGCCACCGAAATCCGTCGTCTGCCGGCCGATCGTCAGCCGATCCGGATCATCCGTGCCAGTGAAGAAGATCTGGCCCAGCACATTGCGCGCCTGGAAGCCATCGCCAAATCCGCCGGCGCTCCGTCGCTGTGGCAGCAATTGGCTGAGGCCAAGGCTCAGGCCTAAAGGCCTTAAAAGATCGCAGCCTGCGGCAGCTCCTACGCCAACCGTGTCGAGCATCAAATCAACGGTGGCCCCGATCCTGTAGGAGCTGCCGCAGGCTGCGATCTTTTGATCTTCGCAAACGCAACCAATGCCCCACTTCAGGGCATCCCGCTCGCCACATGCGCTTCAACCCTCTACCCTGAGGTTATTGGCAGGCCACGGTCTGCCGCCTCAGGACACCGAGCCCCATGTATAAAGATTTGAAATTCCCGGTCCTGATCGTCCACCGCGACATCAAAGCCGACACCGTTGCCGGTGATCGCGTGCGTGGCATCGCCCGGGAGCTTGAGCAGGAAGGCTTCAGCATCGTCTCGGCGGTCGATTACAACGAAGGGCGTCTGGTCGCCTCGACTCATCACGGCCTCTCTTGCATGTTGATTGCCGCCGAAGATGCCAGCACCAATGCTCATCTTCTACATAACATGGCCGAGCTGATCCGCCTGGCACGGGTTCGGGCACCGGACCTGCCGATCTTTGCCCTCGGTGAGCAGGTGACCCTGGAAAATGCCCCGGCCGACGCCATGGCCGAGCTCAATCAGCTGCGCGGCATTCTTTATTTGTTTGAAGACACCGTGCCCTTCCTCGCCCGTCAGGTCGCCCGTGCGGCGCGCAAATATCTGGACGGTCTGTTGCCGCCGTTCTTCAAGGCGCTGGTGCAGCACACCGCCGACTCCAATTATTCCTGGCACACCCCCGGCCATGGCGGTGGCGTGGCGTATCACAAGAGCCCGGTAGGGCAGGCGTTTCACCAGTTTTTCGGGGAAAACACCCTGCGTTCGGATTTATCGGTGTCGGTACCGGAACTCGGTTCGCTACTCGATCACACCGGCCCGCTGGCCGAGGCGGAAGCGAGAGCAGCGCGCAATTTCGGCGCTGATCACACCTTTTTCGTGATCAATGGCACCTCGACCGCCAACAAGATCGTCTGGCATTCCATGGTGGCCCGCGATGATCTGGTGCTGGTAGATCGCAACTGCCACAAGTCGGTGCTGCACTCGATCATCATGACTGGCGCGATCCCGCTGTACCTGTGCCCGGAGCGCAATGAGCTGGGGATTATCGGGCCGATTCCGTTGAGCGAATTCAGCCGCGAATCGATCCAGGCCAAGATCGACGCCAGCCCGCTGACCCAGGGCCGCGAGCCCAAGGTCAAGTTGGCGGTGGTGACCAACTCGACTTACGACGGCCTCTGTTACAACGCCGAGCTGATCAAGCAAAGTTTGGGCAACAGCGTCGAGGTGCTGCATTTCGACGAGGCCTGGTACGCCTACGCGGCGTTCCACGAGTTCTTCGCCGGCCGTTACGGCATGGGCACCTCTCGTAGCGAAGACAGCCCGCTGGTGTTCACAACGCACTCAACGCACAAACTACTGGCGGCGTTCAGCCAGGCGTCGATGATTCATGTTCAGGACGGCGGCGCGCGGCAGCTGGATCGCGACCGTTTCAACGAAGCGTTCATGATGTACATCTCGACCTCGCCGCAATACAGCATCATCGCCTCGCTGGACGTGGCCTCGGCGATGATGGAAGGACCAGCCGGGCGTTCGCTGTTGCAGGAAATGTTCGACGAGGCCCTGAGTTTTCGCCGGGCCCTGGCCAATCTGCGTCAGCATATCGCCGCCGATGACTGGTGGTTTTCCATCTGGCAACCACCTTCGGCCGAAGGTATCGAGCAGGTGGTCACCGAAGACTGGTTGCTGCAACCCGACGCCGATTGGCACGGCTTTGGCGGCGTGACCGACGACTACGTGTTGCTCGATCCGATCAAGGTCACGCTGGTGATGCCGGGTTTGACGGCAGGTGGTGCCCTGAGCGCGCGCGGGATTCCGGCGGCGGTGGTCAGCAAATTCCTCTGGGAACGCGGGCTGGTCGTGGAAAAGACCGGGCTATATTCCTTCCTGGTGCTGTTCTCCATGGGCATTACCAAGGGCAAATGGAGCACGTTGCTAACCGAGTTGCTGGAGTTCAAGCGCAGTTACGACGCCAACGTCAGCCTGGCCAACTGCCTGCCGTGCGTGGCGCAACACAATATTGCCCGTTATCAAGGCATGGGTTTGCGTGATCTGTGTGATCAATTGCACGCCTGTTATCGCAGCAACGCCACGGCCAAACACCTCAAACGCATGTACACCGTACTGCCGGAAGTCGCGATGAAGCCGGCGGACGCCTATGATCAATTGGTACGCGGGGAGGTTGAGGCTGTTTCGATCGATGCTCTGGACGGGCGGATCGCAGCGGTAATGCTGGTGCCATACCCGCCGGGGATCCCGTTGATCATGCCCGGCGAGCGTTTCACCGAGTCGACCCGTTCGATCATCGATTACCTGAAGTTTGCCCGTACGTTCGACAGTAGTTTCCCCGGATTTGTCGCCGATGTGCATGGCTTGCAACACGAAGACGAGGGCAATGGACGGCACTACACCGTCGATTGCATCAAGGAATGAGGACCTTTCCGAGTATGCAACCAGTCATGAATCCCAAATACCCAGGCCTCTCGGTGCGTGTCGCCGATGAGGGGTTTGCGGCTTATATCTGGGGCAGTGATTTCAGTTTTGAAGTCGCCGCCTATGGTGCCGCGCAAATAGGTAAGCCGGTGGCGCAGTGGCCGGTGACGCCAATCACCCCGTATCGCAAGTGTTATGGCATCGATCCCGAGGAATTCAGCAGTTTTCACGATGCCACTGACAGCGCGATTTTCATGGCCTATCTGGATGACGAGCCGGTGGGTCATTTGGTGGTCAGCACCAACTGGAACGGCTTCGCCCATATCGACGAATTGGCGGTGCATGCTCCGGCGCGCCGTCATGGCGTGGCCAAGTCGCTGCTGGATGTGGCGCAGTTCTGGAGTCGCAAGAAAAAACTGCCGGGCATCATGCTGGAAACCCAGAACAACAACCTGGGCGCCTGTCGGCTTTATGAGCGCTGTGGCTATGTGGTCGGCGGGATCGATCATCTGCGCTACCGCGGGATCGATCCGAACACCGCTGAGGTGGCGCTGTTCTGGTATCGGTTGTTCGATAATCCGCTGGAAAACCCGCTCAGCTCGCCAGCATCGCCACGGCTTGTTCCGTGATGATGTCCAGCAGCGCCTGAGCGGCCGGTGAGGGCTCGGCGCTCTTGAGGCTCAAGGCATAGACGTTGATCGGTACGGCAGGCGCCAGTGGGCAGGCATCGAGCCCGGCCGATTTGGCGCCGAGGGCGGTAAACGGGTCGACGATCGCCAGGCCTTCACCGGCCTCGACCATGCTGCGCATCATTTGATGAGTCTGTACCCGGGTCTGGATGACCGGGGCAGGGCGCAGCGCATGCAGCTTGTTGTCCAGCGCCGGGCTTAACGGATCGTGACCTTCCAGGCCTACCATCGACTGGCCGGCCAGGTCCTGCAGCGAGATGTACTTCTGTTTCGGTTGCAGCCAGCCATGGGGCGCCAGCAGCTGGAGCTTGCCTTGAGCGATGACCTGGCAATGGATATCGGCGTGCTCCGGGTCATGCAGGCTCAGGCCCAGATCGCTTTCACGCAGCAGCAGGCTTCTGACAATTTCGCGGGTCGGCTGGCTCAGGAGGGTGCAAGGTGCGTCGGGGAGGCGTCGGCGCAGGGCCGCAATGCTGTGTGGCAACAGTTGTTGTGCCAACGGCGGGGTGCAGATGATTCGCAGGGGCGGGGCCAAATATTGCTTGAGGCTGCTGGCCAGTCGCTGGACCGGCTCGAGGGCTTCGTAGACGTGGGCGATCTCGACCTGCAACTCCCGCGCCTCGCGCGTGGCTTGCAGGCGACCACGCACGCTGGCGAACAGCATGAAGCCCAACTGATCCTCGGCATCACGCAGGGTGCGTTCAACCTCGGCCACCGGCAGCTGCAGCCATTCGGCGGCGGTGCCCAGGTGACCGGTCTGCAGGAGCGCCTGGATCACTTCGATATGACGTAAACGCATGCGTGAAGTCCATGTTCAGCAGGTGAGGGAGTCAGTCACTGAATCCTAACTCAAGTGCGCGCATATGACTTCTGCTCATAACAGCGGGTTATGAGGCCACGTTCGTTTCAGGTTCGCGAGTGAGGGTGACGCCTGATTGCACCAGCACAAATTCGTTGTCGTCGAGTTTGTTGAGCCGGTCGCCAATGGCCAGCTTATAGGTGGTGACAGGCACCGAGCCGGCGAGGCCGTCGTGCGACGGGGTGGATTCCTGGAACTCATGCACGGAATAAACGCGGCCTTCCGCGTCTCTTGCATGGAACTGACCGACGAGTACTGCTGCCATCTGCTTAGAACCTCTGGAGATAAATCACTCAATTTGCGGTTCTGTAGACCGTGGTTGGGCGAGGTAAGTTTTCCTACAGGAAAAAAATAGTCAGGGGCGGTGTTTTTCCGTCGCCCACTGGTTGAATCGTCATTTGATCATCTATAACTAGAAGCTCTTCCCATCGGACAGTCGAGAATCCTCCATGAGCAACGTCTACGAGATCGCCGTTCTGGTCGGCAGCCTGAGAAAAGCGTCGATCAACCGCAAGGTCGCGCTGGCGCTGGCCGAGCTGGCGCCTGCCAATCTGAAGCTGAATATCGTCGAAATCGGCGATTTGCCGCTCTACAACGAAGACATCGATGGCGAATCACCGCCGGCAGCCTACAGCACTTTCCGACAACAAGTGAGTTCATCCGACGCGGTGCTGTTCGTGACCCCGGAATATAACCGTTCGGTGCCGGCGCCGTTGAAGAATGCGATCGACGTGGGTTCGCGCCCCTATGGCAAGAGCGCCTGGAACGGCAAGCCGGGTGCGGTGATCAGCGCTTCACCGGGCGCCGTTGGCGGATTTGGCGCCAACCACAACGTGCGCCAGTCCATGGTGTTTCTCAATGTGCCGTGTATGCAACAGCCTGAAGCCTATCTGGGCGGTGCCGGTTCAGCGTTCGACGAGGCGGGCAATTTGTCGGAGTCGGTCAGGCCGTTCTTGCAGAAATTCATCGATGCGTATGCGCAGTGGGTTGAGCAGCATAAAAAGCAATGACCCGTTATGTGGCGCTGATTAGTTGTTGTGTCAGCCACAATCCCTGTGGGAGCGGGCTTGCTCGCGAATGCAGTTTAACATTCAACGTTTATGTCGATTGACACACCGTCTTCGCGAGCAAGCCCGCTCCCACATTGGATCTCCTTATGGCGAAGGTCCTTGTAGGAGCGAGGCTTGCCCGCGAAAACGCCCGCCCAGACGCTACAAAACTCAACCATTACCCGGCACATTCGGCCAAAGATCGGATACCAGAAACAGCCGCTCGGCTTCTTCCCAATCCCCTTTGCCATTCTCTGTCAGCCGCACCATCAATTGCGCCGGTGCCAGCGGGTCCAGATCGCTCAGCCATGCACTCAGTTGTTCAGCGTTCCAGGTCTGCTCTTCGGGATAGTGCGCCGGCGCCAGCCAGGCATGGCGGGGCAGGGGTTGCCAGCGACCGAATGGGCGCTGCAGGACAAAGTCCGCCCAATCCTTCTGATGCAGCCAGCTACCACGCAAATGCTGAGGGTGCGCGCCGCTGGGTGATTCGGCCTGCCCCGGCCACGGATAGAGCAGATAGCCGCCCAGCCACAGATGCGCGCTGAACTGCTGGATATCCAGCGACGCCAGCACTGCACGGCTCTCCGCCCGCGCGGAAATCGGTAATTGATGCTGGCTCAGGTGCTTCAGTTTACGGTCGAGCCGATCATGACAACCCGGTCCGAGCCACTGCGCGGTGTCGTGGCCGTCACCGTTCTGTGGCCCAAGGTAGAGCTTGATCGCCAGTTCCAGGTGATGCACGCCATCGCGATCACGCAGCAGCATGTCCAGTTCACCCAAGGTGTGGCCTTCACGGCGGATCGGCATGTTGGCGGCAATCAGTTCGATACCCGGCGCGTGTCGCACGGCGTATTGCCACAGCCGCTCGTAGTACAGACCCAGGCGCCGGGTTCTGGCCTGGGCCAGCCAGTGCAGCAAGTCGTAGCTGTCGCGATCCAGTTGCCTGAGCCAGTGTTCCAGGCGCTCCGGTGCCTGCACCCAGTCGCTGCCCGCCAGCGGATGACGCTGTGGCCACGGGGTGACGCTGAGCATCGGCGGCGCGAGGATGACCCAAGCCAGGTCGCGCACTTCAGGGTGGCGCAACTGGTGAGGTAACTGGAGCAAATCTGGAAATAGGATCATCTTGCGAGCATAGCCCGAAACGCGAGCGCACCGTCGTGGCTGAAAGGGTTTTGTCTACGCCGCGCTTTCGCCCATAATCGTGTTTTTCGCCGTCGCAGGCCCTCCACGTCCCAATAGGAGCCCCATGGAGCAATTTCGTAATATCGGCATCATCGGTCGCCTGGGCAGTTCTCAGGTGCTGGATACCGTCCGCCGACTGAAACGGTTTCTGCTCGATCGTCACCTGCACGTGATCCTCGAAGACACCATCGCCGAAGTCCTGCCGGGTCATGGCCTGCAAACTTCGTCGCGCAAGATGCTTGGCGAAGTCTGTGACATGGTGATTGTGGTCGGTGGTGACGGCAGCCTGCTGGGCGCCGCCCGGGCGTTGGCCCGACACAATATTCCGGTGCTCGGCATCAACCGGGGCAGCCTGGGATTCCTGACCGATATTCGTCCCGATGAGCTGGAAGTCAAAGTCGCCGAAGTGCTCGACGGCCACTATCTGGTGGAAAACCGCTTCCTGCTGCAAGCCGAAGTCCGTCGCCACGCCGAGGCCATCGGCCAGGGCGATGCGCTGAACGACGTGGTGCTGCACCCCGGCAAATCGACGCGGATGATCGAGTTCGAGTTGTACATCGACGGCCAATTCGTCTGCAGTCAGAAGGCCGACGGCCTGATCGTTGCCACGCCGACCGGTTCGACCGCTTACGCGCTGTCGGCGGGCGGCCCGATCATGCATCCCAAGCTCGACGCTATTGTGATTGTGCCGATGTACCCCCATACCTTGTCAGGTAGACCGATCGTGGTCGATGGCAATAGTGAGCTGAAAATCGTCGTGTCCAAAGATATGCAGATTTACCCGCAAGTCTCCTGTGACGGGCAGAATCACTTCACCTGCGCGCCCGGTGACACCATCACTATCAGCAAGAAAGCGCAGAAACTGCGGCTGATTCATCCGCTCGATCACAACTACTATGAAGTCTGCCGGACCAAGCTCGGCTGGGGCAGCAAGTTGGGTGGTGGAGGCGACTGATGCTCGATCCCGCGCGTAGCTACGACCTGATCGGTGACGTGCACGGTTGCGCTCTGACCCTTGAGCACTTGCTCGACCGGCTCGGTTACCACAAGCAGGCTGGCGTCTGGCGGCATCCGTCGCGCATGGCGGTGTTTCTCGGCGACATCATTGACCGCGGCCCGCGAATTCGCGAGGCGCTACATATCGTCCACGACATGGTCGAGGCCGGCCAGGCGCTGTGCATCATGGGCAACCATGAATTCAACGCCCTCGGCTGGAGCACTCCGGCGTTACCGGGCAGCGGCCAGCAGTTCGTGCGTGAACATACGCCGCGCCACGGTCGCCTGCTCAAGGAAACCCTGACCCAGTTTGAAGATCACCCCGAAGATTGGCATGACTTCCTGCAATGGTTCTATGAATTGCCATTGTTCGTCGATGCCGGGCGCTTTCGCGTAGTGCATGCCTGCTGGGACGCCAGCCTGATCGAGCCTTTACGCGGGTTGTTCCCCGACGGTTGCATCGATGAGCACTTCCTCCAGGCCTCCGCGGTGCCGGGCAGTTTTGCCTGCACCGTGTTCGATCGCCTGTTGCGCGGCACCGACATGCGTTTGCCCCATGGGTTGACCATGACCAGTGGCGACGGCCTGACGCGCTCGTTTTTCCGCACCAAGTTCTGGGAAGACGACCCGCAAACCTACGGAGATATCGTGTTCCAGCCCGACGCCTTGCCTGAGCCGGTGGCCCGGACGCCACTGTCCTCCACCGAAAAAGACAACTTGCTGCGCTACGGCGTCGATGAGCCGTTGTTGTTCGTCGGCCACTACTGGCGCAGCGGCAAACCGGCGCCGATCCGTCCGAACCTGGCGTGCCTGGATTACAGCGCGGTGCTCTACGGCAAACTGGTCGCTTATCGTCTGGATCAGGAAACCCGTCTCGACCCGCATAAATTTGTCTGGGTCGATGTCGAGCGCCCGGAGGTGTTGCGATGACGGCGGTGGCGGTATTGCGTCTGCCTCTGGCGGTGGATTTGAGCGGGTTCGTCAAACTGCTGCAGCGCATGCAAGTGCCCCATCGGGTCAGCGAAGAGGCGGGCGAACAGGTGCTGTGGGTGCCGGCCAACATCAGCGAAGACGTGCGCTCATTGTACGAACGCTTTCCGGCAGGCGACCCCGATCAGCAACTGGATATCCCGATCACGCAGACGCGGCAGCGTCCAGGCTTCGTCGAGCAATTGCGCCACAGCAAGGCTACGGCGTTGGTGCTGTTGCTGAGCCTGATCGTCGCCATGGTGACGCTGCTTGGCGAGAATCTCGAAACGATACGCTGGCTGACCTTCCTCGATTTCCGCGTGGTCGGCGAGTACATCCATTTCACGCCATTGGCCGACAGCTTGGCGGCGGGGCAGTGGTGGCGTCTGGTGACGCCGATGCTGATCCACTTCGGCATCCTGCACCTGGCCATGAATGGCATGTGGTACTGGGAATTGGGGCGGCGCATCGAGTCGCGTCAGGGCAGCATCAATTTGATCGGCCTGACGTTGTTGTTCAGCCTGGTGTCCAACTATACCCAATACCTTTTCAGCGGCCCGAGCCTGTTTGGCGGGTTGTCCGGGGTGCTGTACGGCCTGCTCGGGCATTGCTGGATCTTCCAGGTCCTGTCGCCGAATCCGGCGTATCGCCTACCTCGAGGGGTGTTGGTGATGATGCTGGTGTGGTTGCTGGTGTGTCTGTCGGGGCTGGTCTCGATGATCGGCTTCGGCCAGATTGCCAACGCGGCCCACGTCAGCGGGTTACTCATCGGATGCTTCACCGGTTTGTTGGGCGGTTTGTACAACCGCCGTAAACTGACCTCCAAATAAGCTATGTGATTAAAGAGCGCGGAGCCCTTGATGTCCTCTTTTAACGAAATGATCAAAAACATCACCCCGGATATCTACCAGAGCCTGAAACTGGCGGTGGAAATCGGCAAATGGTCCGACGGTGGCAAACTCACCGCCGAGCAGCGTGAACTGTCCCTGCAAGCGATGATCGCCTGGGAAATCCAGAACCTGCCCGAGGAAGAGCGCACCGGCTACATGGGCCCGCAGGAATGCGAGTCGAAGTCGATTGAAGTGCCAAACATTCTGTTCAAATCGGATGCCATCCATTGATCGAGATTGGCCGCGGTGCAATCAGCAAAATGTCGGCGCGCCTTGAGGGGCCGAACGTTCAGTACGCCTTTCGTCTGGGCGACGCCGAGGTACCGGTCAATCCGTTGATCGGCAGCACGGTACGCCTGGAATACCTGGGGGCGATCCACTGCACCCATTGCGGACGCAAGACCAAAACCAGTTTCAGCCAGGGTTACTGCTACCCGTGCATGACCAAACTGGCGCAGTGCGACATTTGCATCATGAGTCCGGAACGTTGCCACTACGATGCCGGCACGTGCCGTGAGCCTGCGTGGGGCGAAAAATTCTGCATGACCGATCATGTGGTGTATCTGGCCAATTCGTCGGGGATCAAAGTCGGCATAACCCGTGCTACGCAGCTGCCCACTCGTTGGCTCGATCAGGGCGCCAGCCAGGCATTGCCGATCATGCGCGTCGCGACCCGTCAGCAGTCGGGCTTCGTCGAAGACCTGTTCCGCAGCCAGGTAGCCGACAAGACCAACTGGCGTGCTTTACTCAAGGGCGATGCCGTATCTGTGGACTTGGCGCAGGTTCGCGATCAGCTGTTTGAAAGTTGTGCGCAAGGTTTGCAAGGTTTGCAGGAACGATTTGGCCTACAAGCAATCCAGACCATTACCGATGTCGAACCGCTCGAGATCCGCTATCCGGTCGAGCAATACCCGGCCAAGATTGTCAGCTTCAACCTGGACAAGAACCCGATTGCCGAAGGCACGCTGCTGGGGATCAAGGGCCAGTACCTGATTTTCGACACCGGCGTGATCAATATTCGTAAATACACGGCCTACCAGCTCGCCGTGCATCAGTAAGGATTCCAGTATGCGCACCGAACAACCGAAGATGATCTACCTGAAGGACTATCAGGCGCCTGAGTACCTGATCGACGAGACGCACCTGACCTTCGAGTTGTTCGAGGACCACAGCCTGGTCCATGCGCAACTGGTGATGCGCCGCAATCCTGAACGTGGCCCGGGCCTGCCGCCGCTGGTGCTGGACGGTCAGCAACTCGAGCTGCTGTCGGTGACATTGGCCGACCGTGAGCTGAGCGCCGCCGACTACCAGTTGACCGAGAATCACCTGACCCTGCAACCGACCGATACAAGCTTCACGGTCGACACCAGCGTCAAGATCCACCCGGAAACCAACACGGCCCTGGAAGGCCTGTACAAATCCGGCACCATGTTCTGCACCCAGTGTGAAGCCGAAGGTTTCCGCAAGATCACCTATTACCTCGACCGCCCGGACGTGATGAGCACGTTCACCACCACGGTGGTTGCTGAGCAGCACAGCTATCCGGTGCTGCTGTCCAACGGCAACCCGATTGCCTCAGGTCCTGGCGAAGACGGCCGGCACTGGGCAACCTGGGAAGACCCGTTCAAGAAACCGGCTTACCTGTTTGCGCTGGTGGCCGGTGACCTGTGGTGCGTCGAAGACACCTTCACCACCATGACCGAGCGCTCCGTGGCGCTGCGCATCTATGTCGAGCCGGAAAACATCGACAAGTGCCAGCACGCCATGAACAGCCTGAAGAAGTCGATGCGCTGGGACGAAGAGGTTTACGGTCGCGAGTACGACCTGGACATCTTCATGATCGTCGCGGTCAACGACTTCAACATGGGCGCCATGGAGAACAAGGGCCTCAACATCTTCAACTCCAGCGCCGTACTGGCCCGCGCCGAAACCGCTACCGACGCCGCGCACCAACGGGTGGAAGCGATCGTTGCCCACGAATACTTCCACAACTGGTCGGGCAACCGCGTGACCTGCCGCGACTGGTTCCAGTTGTCGCTGAAGGAAGGCTTCACCGTGTTCCGCGATTCCGGCTTCTCCGCCGACATGAACTCGGCCACGGTCAAGCGCATCCAGGACGTGGCTTACCTGCGTACCCACCAGTTTGCCGAAGACGCCGGCCCGATGGCTCATGCCGTGCGTCCGGACAGCTTCATCGAGATTTCCAACTTCTACACCCTGACCGTGTACGAAAAGGGCTCGGAAGTGGTCGGCATGATCCACACCTTGCTTGGCGCTGACGGTTTCCGCAAAGGCAGCGACCTGTACTTCGAACGCCATGACGGCCAGGCCGTGACCTGCGACGACTTCATCAAGGCCATGGAAGACGCCAACGGCGTTGACCTGACCCAATTCAAACGCTGGTACAGCCAGGCCGGCACACCACGCTTGGCGGTGAGCGAGTCCTACGACGCCGCAGCGAAAACCTACAGCCTGACCTTCCGCCAGAGCTGCCCGGAAACCCCGGACAAGGTGGAAAAACTGCCGTTCGTGATTCCGGTGGAATTGGGTCTGCTGGACAGCAAGGGCGGCGAAATTGCCCTGCGTCTTGCCGGTGAAACCAGTGCTCAAGGCACCTCGCGGGTTATTTCGGTGACTGAGGCCGAGCAGACCTTCACCTTCATCGACATTGCTGAAAAGCCGCTGCCTTCGTTGCTGCGTGGCTTCTCGGCGCCAGTGAAACTGAGCTTCCCGTACGACCGCGATCAGCTGATGTTCCTGATGCAGCACGACAGCGACGGTTTCAACCGCTGGGATGCCGGTCAGCAATTGTCGGTGCAGGTGCTGCAAGAGTTGATCGAACAGCAACAGAAGGGTGAAACGCTGGTGCTGGATCAGCGTTTGGTTTCTGCGCTGCGTACTGTGCTGTCCGACGATACGCTTGATCAGGCGATGGTCGCCGAGATGCTTTCGCTGCCGGGCGAGGCGTATCTGACCGAGATCAGTGAAGTGGCTGACGTAGACGCCATTCACACGGCCCGCGAGTTTGCCCGTAAGCAATTGGCTGAAGGCTTGTTCGAGGCATTGTGGCTGCGTTATCAGGCCAATCGCGATCTTTCGAAGAAAACGCCGTATGTGGCCGAGGCCGAGCATTTCGCCCGCCGCGCGCTGCAAAACATTGCGCTGTCGTACCTGATGCTCAGCGGCAAGCCGGAAGTCTTGGCGGCGACCCTTGAGCAGTTCGACACCAGCGACAACATGACCGAGCGTCTAACGGCGCTGGCGGTGTTGGTCAACTCGCCGTTCGAAGAACAGAAAGCCACGGCGTTGGCGACCTTCGCCGAACACTTCAAGGACAATCCGCTGGTCATGGATCAGTGGTTCAGCGTTCAGGCCGGCAGCACATTGCCAGGCGGTCTGGAGCGGGTCAAAGCCTTGATGCAACACCCGGCGTTCACGATCAAGAATCCGAACAAGGTGCGGGCACTGATCGGCGCGTTTGCCGGGCAGAACCTGATCAACTTCCACGCGGCCGACGGTTCCGGGTATCGGTTCCTGGCGGATCTGGTGATCGAGTTGAACGGGTTTAACCCGCAGATCGCCTCTCGCCAACTGGCGCCGCTGACTCGCTGGCGCAAATACGACAGCGCTCGTCAGGCGTTGATGAAAGGTGAGCTGGAGCGGATTCGCGCTTCGGGGCAGCTGTCCAGCGATGTGTTTGAAGTGGTCAGCAAAAGCCTGGCCTGAGTTTGGGTTTGCTCCCGCAGGGTTCACTCTGCCCCCTGTCGGAGCGGGCTTGCTCGCGAAGGCGGCCTGATAGCCGACCGGGATTTTTGATGGTGTACATATCCGTTTCTGCGGTCACGGCGGCTGGCGGTTTCGCTCTTACAGCGAGTCCCTTTTCCAAACGCCGAAAAGGAACCAAAAGGCTTTGCCCCTCCATTCGGTGCCTCGCTTAGGCTCGGCATGCCCTCACTCCGGCATTGCTTCGGCGGCGGGCCCACGGAGCAGGACCGGAGCGAGGGCATGCCGAGCCTGGGCGAGGCACCGAACGAAAGGGGCAAAAGCGCTTTGGTTACTTTGGCGCTTTTCCAAAGTGACCCGCTGTAAGAGCGGAACCAATAGCCGCCGTAACCGCAGAAACGGATATGTACACAAAAAAACCAATCACCCCACCTGATACCCAATCATTCACCCCCCACCCCATACCCCTCAGGTTAACAAAACATAACGTGCTGTCGATTGTCAGACCTTTCCAAACCCCGATAGGATAAGCCAGCTTCCGAAGGGGCTCTGGATTGCGGGTTTCAGGACTATGCTCCTGAATAGGTCAATCCCGATGCGCATCCCTTACGGCGCCCTGAAGGGTTGAACGACCTAACAATAATAATGTGGGGGAAGGTCTATGAGTGAGCCTGTCATGGGTGTGAGTATTGGCCGCCCGCCGGCGTTACGCAGGTTCGCGTTGCTGGCTACAGCGCTCTCGCTGTTGGGCTGTACCGTGCTGTCGGCGCCTGCGCTGGCCGCTGCCGCGTCGGCCTCCGACGTGGTTTATTCCGTTGAGTCCGCCAAGGCCAGCAAAGGCCTGATGCTTGATGTCGTACACGCTGGCAAACGCCTGGTGGCGGTCGGCGATCGCGGGCACATTCTGTATTCCGATGACCAGGGCGCGACCTGGACCCAGGCCAAAGTACCGACCCGGCAACTGCTGACGGCGGTGTTTTTTGTCGATGACAAACACGGCTGGGCCGTTGGCCATGACGCGCAGATCCTCGCCAGCGAAGACGGTGGCATCACCTGGACCAAACAATTCGAAGACCTGACACGCGAATCGCCGCTGCTCGACGTCTGGTTCAAGGACGTTAACAGCGGCTTTGCCGTGGGCGCTTACGGTGCCTTGCTGGAAACCACCGATGGCGGTAAAAACTGGGAAAACGTCAGCGATCGCCTCGACAACGAAGACCAGTACCACCTCAATGCCATTGCTGCGGTCAAGGATTTCGGCATTTTCATCGTCGGCGAGCAGGGCAGCATGTTCCGCTCCACCGATGAAGGGCAGACCTGGGAAAGGCTTGAAGGCCCCTATGAAGGCTCGCTGTTCGGTGTGATCGGCACCGCGCAACCGGCCACACTGCTGGCCTATGGGTTGCGCGGCAATCTCTACCGTTCCACGGATTTCGGCAGTACTTGGGAGCAGGTCGAGCTCAAGGCTGCACGCGGCGCACTGGAGTTCGGTCTGTCCGGCGCGACATTGCTCGATGACGGTTCCATCGTGATCGTCGGCAACGGCGGCAGCATTATTCGCAGCACAGACGACGGCGAAACCTTCAGCGTGTTCAACCGTCCGGATCGCATCTCCGTCTCGGCGGTGACTGCGGCAGGCAACGGCAATCTGATTCTGGCTGGGCAGGGTGGCGTTCGCGTCACTTCGCCCACCGGTGCAGAGAATGGAAAAAACGGGTCGTCCAAATGAGCCGGGCAAATAATAAGAAGGCGGGTCTATGACATCCTTAAGCACTCCTCATCAGGACAAGGCGACGTTTCTTGAGCGCCTGATTTTCAACAACCGCCCGGCAGTTATCGTCATCTGCCTGCTGGTCAGTGTTTTCCTGTTCTGGCAGGCGACGTTGATCCGGCCGTCCACCAGTTTCGAAAAAATGATCCCGCTCGAGCATCCGTTCATTGAAAAAATGATGGAGCACCGCAACGATCTGGCGAACCTGGGCAACACGGTGCGGATTTCCGTGGAAGCCACCGACGGCGACATCTTCTCCAAGGAATACATGGAGACCCTGCGTCAGATCAACGACGAGGTGTTTTACATTTCCGGTGTCGACCGTTCCGGCCTCAAATCGTTGTGGAGCCCGAGCGTGCGCTGGACCGAGGTGACGGAGGAGGGCTTCGCCGGTGGTGAAGTGATTCCCCAGAGCTATAACGGCTCCCAGCAAAGCCTCGACCTGCTGCGTAACAACGTGCTCAAGTCCGGGCAAGTCGGGCGTCTGGTGGCCAACGACTTCAAGTCGAGCATCGTCGACATCCCGCTGCTGGAGTCCTACCCGGACCCGCAGGACCAGGGCAAGTTGCTGGCGCTGGATTACCGCAAGTTCTCTCACGAACTTGAAGACAAGATCCGCAACAAGTTCGAAGCCCAGAACCCCAACGTGAAGATCCACATTGTCGGGTTCGCCAAGAAAGTCGGCGACCTGATCGATGGGCTGGTCATGGTGGTAATGTTCTTCGGCGTCGCCTTCGTCATTACCCTGATCCTGCTGTACTGGTTCACTAACTGCATGCGCAGTACCGTGGCGGTTTTGAGCACCACGCTGGTGGCAGTGGTCTGGCAGTTGGGCCTGATGCACTTCTTCGGTTTCGGGCTTGATCCGTATTCGATGCTGGTGCCGTTTCTGATCTTCGCCATCGGGATTTCCCACGGCGTGCAGAAAATCAACGGTATCGCCCTGCAGTCCAGCGAGGCGGAGAACGCGCTGACTGCGGCACGCCGCACATTCCGTCAGCTGTTTCTGCCGGGGATGATCGCAATCCTCGCGGATGCGGTGGGCTTCATCACGCTGTTGATCATCGACATTGGCGTGATTCGTGAGCTGGCCATCGGCGCGTCCATCGGCGTGGCGGTGATCGTGTTCACCAACCTGATCCTGCTGCCGGTGGCGATTTCCTACGTCGGTATCAGCAAACGCGCGGTCGAACGCAGCAAGAAAGATGCGCACCGCGAACATCCGTTCTGGCGTCTGCTGTCGAACTTTGCCAGCCCGAAAGTCGCACCGATTTCCATTGCCCTGGCGCTGATCGCTTTCGGTGGTGGCCTCTGGTACAGCCAGAACCTGAAAATCGGCGACCTCGACCAAGGCGCGCCGGAGCTGCGTCCGGACTCGCGATACAACAAGGACAACAGCTTCATCATCAACAACTACTCCACCAGCTCTGATGTATTGGTGGTGATGGTCAAGACCAAGTCCGAAGGTTGCTCGCGTTATGAGGCTATGGCGCCGATCGACGAGCTGATGTGGAAAATGCAGAACACCGAGGGCGTGCAGTCGGCGATCTCGCTGGTGACCGTGTCCAAGCAGATGATCAAGGGCATGAACGAGGGCAACCTGAAATGGGAAACCCTGTCGCGCAACCCGGACGTGCTGAACAACTCCATCGCCCGCGCCGATGGCCTGTACAACAACAATTGCTCCCTGGCGCCGGTGCTGGTGTTCCTCAACGACCACAAGGCCGAAACCCTGGATCGCGCCGTGCATGCGGTGCAGGACTTCGCCAAGGAGAACAACAAGGAAGGCCTGGAATTCATCCTCGCCGCCGGTAATGCCGGGATCGAGGCGGCCACCAACGAGGTGATCAAACGCTCCGAACTGACCATTCTGATTCTGGTGTACATCTGCGTCGCGACCATGTGCATGATCACCTTCCGTTCCTGGGCGGCGACCTTGTGCATCGTGCTGCCGCTGGTACTGACCTCGGTCCTCGGCAACGCGTTGATGGCCTTCATGGGCATCGGCGTGAAAGTGGCGACCTTGCCGGTGGTGGCGCTTGGGGTGGGGATTGGCGTGGACTACGGGATCTACATCTACAGCCGTCTGGAAAGCTTCCTGCGTGCAGGTCTGCCGCTGCAAGAGGCGTACTACCAGACGCTGAAATCCACCGGTAAGGCCGTGCTGTTCACCGGTCTGTGCCTGGCGATCGGCGTGTGCACCTGGATCTTCTCGGCGATCAAGTTCCAGGCTGACATGGGCCTGATGCTGACCTTCATGCTGCTCTGGAACATGTTCGGCGCGTTGTGGCTGCTGCCAGCGCTGGCACGGTTCCTGATCAAGCCGGAAAAGCTGGCAGGGCAGAAGGGCAACTCGCTGTTTGCTCACTGACCGGTTGCTGAAACAACAAAGCCGCAACCAAGGTTGCGGCTTTTTTATACCTCAAGTTCGACACAGACCCCCTGTGGGAGCGTGCTTGCTCGCGAATGCGGTTGTACATTCAGCATTGATGTCGACTGATACTCCGCCTTCGCGAGCAAGCCCGCTCCCACATTGGATTTGTGGCGGTTATGAGGGATCGGTTCCCAGCACCACATTCAGCGCACTACGCGCATCATCCAGCTGCACCAGCGTCGCAT
Organism: Pseudomonas farris; assembly: GCF_019145235.1. Lineage (GTDB taxonomy): Bacteria > Pseudomonadota > Gammaproteobacteria > Pseudomonadales > Pseudomonadaceae > Aquipseudomonas > Aquipseudomonas farris. The sequence continues at coordinate 330,970 of NZ_JAHSTV010000002.1, forward strand.
GCCGCGCGCCCAGCGCATCACGATTCTCGATAGCGGTCAGGATCGCCTTGTGCCGTGGCATCGCCAATTCATGCAGATTCGGCCGTTGATTTGAATGCTTCAAGGCTTCGGCAATCGCCACCGACAGCATGTTGCACAGGTTCGCCAGCAAGTCGTTATGAGTCGCGTCGGCGATGCGGCTGTGGAAATCCAGGTCCGGTTGCAATAAGGCTTCAGGCGTCGGTGCCGCTTCCATGCGCTGGTAGGCTTCACCGATGGAGGCGATGTCTTCATCTGTGGCGAACTGCGCGGCCAACGCGGCGGCGGCCGGCTCGATGATGCTGCGCACGCTGGTCAGCAGATCAAAGAATTCATTTTGCGGGCTGCTTTGCATCAGCCAGTGCAGCACGTCCGGGTCGAGCATGTGCCATTCCTTGCGCTGCTTGACCACCGTGCCGACCCGCGGACGGGAATACACCAGGCCCTTGGCGACCAATACGCGAGTGGCTTCGCGCAGCACCGGCCGGCTGACCGCGTATTCCTCGCACAGCAGGGCTTCGGCGGGCAGTTTGTCGTCCGGTTTGAAACGTCCCGAGACGATCTGCATGCCCAGTTCCTGGACGATGCGCGAGTGCATGCTTTTGCGGTCGGAGGGTTTGCGGTAATCCATGGGGAACGGCGCGATCCTGTGCAATGGGGTGCCGCGCATGATAGCAGGCGCGGCGAGGACGGTCGCCAGAGCAAGCGCAGTCCTGAAGCATACGGGGATTAAATGTGGGAGCGGGCTTGCTCGCGAAGGCGGACTATCAGTCAACATCAATGTTGAATGTGATGGCCTCTTCGCGAGCAAGTCGAATCGTCGCACCGCCGCTCCCACATTAGATTGATGGTGTCAGTGAGAATGGCGCGGCACTTCGGACCCTCGGCAACCAACCAGGAAGTCGAAGTCGCAACCCTGATCCGCCTGCAGCACATGGTCGATGTACAGCTGACGATAACCGCCCACGATTAACTGTTGCGGTGGTTGCAGATCCGCCATGCGCGCTGCCAGCTCTGCATCCGGAATGTCCAGGTGCAAACGCCCGTTGGCGCAATCCAGCTCGATCCAGTCGCCTTCCTTCACTGTCGCCAAAGGCCCACCAGCCGCCGCTTCCGGTGCCACATGCAGAACAACAGTGCCGTAAGCGGTGCCGCTCATGCGTGCATCGGAAATCCGCACCATGTCGGTCACGCCCTGGGCCAGCAGCTTGGCCGGTAATCCCATGTTGCCGACTTCGGCCATGCCCGGATAACCCTTCGGCCCGCAGTTTTTCATCACCAGAATCGAATTGGCATCCACGTCCAATTCCGGGTCGTTGATCCGCGCCTTGTACATGTCAAAGTTCTCGAACACCACCGCACGGCCACGATGTTGCATCAATTCGGCACTCGCGGCGGAAGGTTTGAGCACCGCACCGAGTGGCGCCAGATTGCCGCGCAACACACAAATACCGCCGTCGGCGCGGATTGGGTTGTCGAGGGTGCGGATCACTTCGTCCTCGCCGTAGATCGGCGCGTCCTTGGTGTTTTCGCCGATGGTTTTGCCGTTGACGGTGAGGGCATTCGGATTCGGAATCAGGTTGGCTTCGCCGAGGCGACGCAGCACCGCGGGCAAGCCGCCGGCGTAGTAGAACTCTTCCATCAGGAAGCGCCCGGAGGGTTGCAGGTCGACGATGGTTGGCATGCCGCGACCGATGCGGGTCCAGTCATCCAGGTCCAGCTCGACGCCGATGCGCCCGGCGATAGCCTTCAAGTGGATCACCGCGTTGGTTGAACCGCCGATGGCGGCGTTCACCCGAATGGCGTTTTCGAAGGCTTCCTTGGTGAGGATTTTCGACAGTTTCAAATCTTCGCGAACCATCTCCACCGCGCGCATGCCGGACATGTGTGCCAACACATAGCGGCGCGCATCGACCGCCGGAATCGCCGCGTTGTGGGGCAGGGAAGTGCCGAGGGCTTCGGCCATGCAGGCCATGGTCGAGGCCGTGCCCATGGTGTTGCAGGTGCCGGCCGAGCGTGACATGCCGCCCTCGGCCGCGAGGAAATCGTCAATGGTGATGGTGCCCGCCTTGACCTGTTCGCTGAGCTGCCAGACCACCGTGCCCGAGCCGATATCCTTGCCCTTGTGCTTGCCGTTGAGCATCGGCCCACCGGTGACGACGATTGCTGGCACGTCGCAACTGGCCGCGCCCATCAGCAGCGCCGGGGTGGTTTTGTCGCAGCCGGTGAGCAGCACCACGCCATCGATCGGGTTACCGCGAATAGCTTCCTCGACGTCCATGCTCGCCAGGTTGCGGGTGAGCATCGCGGTGGGGCGCAGGTTCGATTCGCCGTTGGAGAACACCGGGAATTCCACTGGGAAGCCGCCGGCTTCGATCACCCCACGCTTGACGTGCTCGGCGATTTGCCGGAAATGCGCGTTGCACGGGGTCAGTTCCGACCAGGTGTTGCAAATGCCGATGATCGGCTTGCCGTGGAACTGATGGTCGGCGATGCCCTGATTCTTCATCCAGCTGCGGTACATGAAGCCGTTCTTGTCGGCGGTGCCAAACCATTGGGCGGAGCGCAGGGTGGGTTTCTTATCAGACATGATCGGTTCTCTTATTGTATGACTATATTGTTCGAGCTACGGCGTAACATAAGCTCAATTTCGGCTGTTTGGAAGTGTTGTTGGTTAAATAGTATTACTATATAGTCGTTTTCAACGGAGGGATGGCCCTGGCGGTTTTCTGCGAGAGGCGTCCCCCGAGGTTCAATAACAACAACAATCGGAGACCGAACTCATGAGCCAGGAACTGCGGCTTATTCGTCGCATCACGCTGAAACTGATTCCCTTCCTGATCCTGCTGTACCTGATCGCCTATGTGGATCGCTCCGCGGTAGGTTTCGCCAAGCTGCACATGGGCGCCGACATCGGCCTGGGTGACGCGGCTTATGGCCTGGGTGCCGGGCTGTTCTTCATTGGTTATTTCCTGCTGGAAATCCCCAGCAACCTGATGCTCGACCGCTTCGGCGCCCGGCGCTGGTTCGCGCGGATCATGGTCACCTGGGGCGCTATCACCATCGGCATGGCGTTCGTCCAGGGACCGAACAGCTTCTATGTGATGCGCTTTCTGCTCGGCGCGGCCGAAGCCGGGTTCTTCCCGGGCGTTCTGTACTACATCACCCAATGGTTCCCGATCCGCCATCGCGGCAAGATCCTCGGGTTGTTCATCCTTTCCCAACCCATCGCGATGATGATCACCGGCCCGGTGTCCGGCGGCTTGCTTGGCATGGATGGCATTCTTGGGCTGCACGGCTGGCAGTGGCTGTTCATCGTCATCGGTACTCCCGCGATCCTGCTGACCTGGCCAGTGCTGCGTTACCTGCCGGACGGCCCGCAACAGGTGAAATGGATGGATCAGTCTGAGAAAGACTGGCTGACCGGCGAGCTGAAAAAGGACCTGGAGGTGTACGGCCAGACCCGCCACGGCAATCCACTGCACGCGCTGAAGGACAAACGCGTGTTGCTGCTGGCGCTGTTCTATCTGCCGGTGACCCTGAGCATCTACGGTCTCGGTTTGTGGTTGCCGACGTTGATCAAGCAGTTCGGTGGCACTGATCTGGTGACCGGTTTCGTGTCATCGGTGCCGTACATCTTCGGGATCATCGGTTTGCTGATTATTCCGCGCAGTTCTGATCGCTTGAATGATCGCTACGGTCATTTGGCGGTGCTGTATGTGTTGGGCGCCATCGGTCTGTTCCTCAGCGCCTGGCTGACGGTGCCGGTGCTGCAATTGGCGGCACTGTGCCTGGTGGCGTTCGCGCTGTTTTCCTGCACCGCGGTGTTCTGGACCTTGCCGGGTCGCTTCTTCGCCGGCGCCAGTGCGGCGGCGGGGATCGCGTTGATCAACTCGGTGGGCAACCTCGGCGGCTACATCGGTCCGTTCGTGATCGGTGCGTTGAAGGAATACACCGGCAATCTGGCGTCGGGGTTGTACTTCCTGTCCTGCGTGATGGTGTTCGGCCTGGTGCTGACGGGTGTGGTTTATCGGTTGCTGGAGCGTAAGCATGTGCTGCCGGCCGATGAGTTTGCGGCCAGTGCGCGTGGGGCTACCCGTATCTGAGGTCAACACAATTCAAATGTGGGAGCGGGCTTGCTCGCGAAGGCGTCGTGTCAGTCACCAGTGATGTTGAATGTGATGGCCTCTTCGCGAGCAAGCCCGCTCCCACATGGGTCCTGCGTTGTTTTGAAGTTTTGCGTCAACAGGAGAAAATCATGCGTTTAGTTCAGTTCGAATTGAGTAACGGCGAACGCCGTGTCGGCGTGGTCGAGGACGGCCTGGTGCGCGAGGTGCAGGATGCGCGCTCGGTGCGGGATCTGGCGCTGGCGGCGATCGAGGCGGGGGGCAATCTTGAGCAACAGGTTCAAACCCTGGGGTTGGGCATCAGCCACGACTATTCAACGCTGCTGGCCAATCTGCAAATCCTCCCGCCGCTGGATCACCCGGACCCGGCGCACATGCTGGTCAGCGGCACCGGCCTGACCCATTTGGGCAGCGCTTCGGCCCGGGACAAAATGCATCAGCAGGTCGGTGACGAAACCGCGATGACCGACACCATGCGCATCTTCAAGTGGGGCGTGGAGGGCGGTAAACCCGCGACTGGCCAGGCCGGCGTGCAACCGGAGTGGTTCTACAAGGGCGATGGCAGTATCGTCGTGCGACCGGGCAAGCCGTTCCCGCTGCCGCCGTTTGCCGAAGATGCCGGGGAGGAACCCGAGCTCAGCGGTCTCTATGTAATCGGCCACGACGGCAAACCGTATCGCCTCGGTTTCGCGGTAGGTAACGAGTTCTCCGACCATGTGATGGAGCGCAAGAATTACCTCTACCTGGCCCATTCGAAATTGCGCAGTTGCAGCTATGGCCCGGAGCTTCGGGTCGGCGAATTGCCCCAGCATCTGGCCGGTACCAGCCGCATCCTGCGCGATGGTGAAGTGCTGTGGCAGAACGAGTTCCTCAGCGGCGAAGCGAACATGTGCCACAGCCTGGAAAACCTCGAGTACCACCATTTCAAATACAGCCAGTTCCTGCGCCCCGGTGACGTGCACATTCACTTCTTCGGCACCGCGACCCTGTCTTTCGCTGACGGCATCCGCACCCAACCGGGTGATGTGTTCGAGATCAGTCAGGCCGAGTTCGGCGCGCCCTTGATCAACGGCATTGAACCCGTTGAAGCGGCATTCGAACCCGGCACCGTCGGCACACTTTAAGGAGACACCCATGACCCGGATTCTTGGTCACAACTACATTGGCGGTCAGCGCAGCGCTACCGGTACCGTCAAACTCCAGAGCGTCGACGCCAGCACTGGCGAGGCTTTGCCTCACGATTTCTATCAGGCCACCCTTGAAGAAGTCGACGCCGCCGCGAAGGCTGCCGCCGCTGCTTACCCGGCCTATCGCAGCCTGAGCGCTGAGCGACGTGCGCAATTCCTCGATGCGATAGCCGATGAGCTGGACGCGCTGGGCGATGACTTTGTCGCCGTGGTCTGCCGCGAAACCGCGTTGCCGGCGGGCCGTATTCAAGGTGAGCGTGGTCGCACCAGCGGCCAGATGCGTCTGTTTGCCAAGGTCCTTCGTCGCGGTGATTTCTATGGGGCGCGGATTGATCGCGCGCTGCCTGAACGTACGCCATTGCCGCGTCCGGATCTGCGTCAGTACCGCATCGGCCTCGGGCCGGTCGCTGTGTTTGGCGCGAGTAACTTTCCGTTGGCGTTTTCCACGGCGGGCGGCGACACCGCTTCGGCATTGGCCGCCGGTTGCCCGGTAGTGTTCAAAGCCCACAGTGGCCACATGGCAACCGCCGAGTGGGTGGCCGACGCGGTGATCCGCGCCGCCGAGACAACGTCGATGCCGGCCGGTGTGTTCAACATGATTTACGGCGGCGGGGTGGGTGAAGCGCTGGTCAAGCACCCGGCGATTCAGGCGGTCGGTTTTACCGGCTCACTGAAGGGTGGTCGTGCGCTGTGCGACATGGCCGCGGCACGTGCGCAGCCGATTCCGGTGTTTGCCGAGATGTCGAGCATCAACCCGGTGATCGTGTTGCCTCAAGCGTTGGAAACTCGCGCTGAAAGCGTTGCCCGTGACCTTACGGCTTCGGTGGTGCAGGGTTGTGGTCAGTTCTGTACCAATCCGGGGTTAGTGATCGGCATTCGTTCGCCGCAGTTCAGTGCGTTCGTGCAGCAGGTGGCGGGGCTGATTGGCGATCAACCGGCGCAAACCATGCTCAATGCCGGTACGTTGAGCAGCTATGGCAAAGGCCTGCAGAAGCTCCTTGCGCATCCGAAAATTGAGCATTTGGCCGGCAACCCGCAACAAGGCAATCAGGCGCAGCCGCAATTGTTCAAGGCAGAGGTGAGCCTGTTGCTCGATGGCGATGAAGTGCTGCAAGAGGAAGTGTTCGGCCCGACCACGGTGTTCGTCGAAGTGGCGGATCAGGCGCAACTCAGTGCCGCGTTGAACGGCCTGCATGGGCAGCTGACGGCAACGATCATCGGTGAGCCAACGGACTTCGAACAGTTCGGCGAGCTGACGGCGTTGCTGGAGCAGAAGGTCGGGCGGATTCTGCTCAATGGCTATCCGACTGGCGTGGAAGTCTGCGACTCAATGGTCCATGGCGGGCCGTACCCGGCGACATCCGATGCGCGCGGCACCTCGGTGGGCACCCTGGCCATCGACCGTTTCCTGCGCCCGGTGTGCTTCCAGAACTACCCCGACAGCCTGCTGCCGGAAGTGCTGAAAAATGGCAATCCGCTGCGCATCCAGCGCCTGGTCGATGGCAAGTCATCGCGCGACGCGCTCTAACGGCTGATCACCATCCCTGTGGGAGCGAGCCTGCTCGCGATAGCAATCTGACAGTCACTGCGATGTTAGATGTGCCACCGTCTTCGCGAGCAGGCTCGCTCCCACATGTGTTCGGTGTCGTGTGCGAGTGTTGTGACCGACACGAGTCCGCTTCCACATTGAGCTATCATTGCCTCTTTCCCATTCAAAGATTGACTGCCATGACTGCCGTAAACGACACCTTGATCAACGCCCTCGAACACTGCGACATGCTGGAGATCGACGGCCTGCACGCGTTCGACTTCTCCCTCGATGAAGACGATAACCTGCACATCGAATGCATGGACGGTCGGGCGCTCAAGCGCTGGGAGTTCAGCGTGGCGCAGATCGCGGCGGCAACGTTTGATCCCGACTTGAAGAGCTGGATCATTACCGGCGATTCCGGCGAGCACCGGTTGGTGCCCATGGAAGCATTCGGCGGTGGTGACGACGAGGACGAAACGAATGAGGATGCGTAACTTCTGGCCACTGTTGATGGCCGGCAGCGTCGGCGCGATGGGCGTGCAGGCGGCACCGGCCGACAGTTACGAGTTGCTGGTGGGCTCCTACACCGCCGGCCAGAGCCAGGGGATTTATCGCCTGAGCTTCGACAGCCGTACCGGGCAGATCGACGCCAAACCCCTGCAAGTGGTGAAGAGCGCCAACCCGTCCTGGCTCGCCGTGTCCAAGGACCAACAGCGCCTGTTCGCGGTCAACGAAAACGGCCCGGGGCAGGCCGATCCGGTAGGGCGTGTCAGCAGTTATGCGATTGATCCAAAGACCCATGAATTGAGCCTGATCAGTCAGGCGCAAACCCTGGGCAACGAGCCGACGCACTCGAGCGTCAGCGGCGACGCCAGTCACGTGTTTGTCAGCAACTACTCGGTGGCTGAAGACCCGGGCGGCACCTTGGCGGTGTTGCCGGTGGGCACCGATGGCACACTCAAACCGGTGGTGCAGATGAGCAGTCATCAGGCCAGCCGGGTCAACCCCGAGCGACAGAAGTCGGCGCATGTGCATTCGGTGATTTCATCCCCGGATGGCCAATACGTGTTTTCCAACGACCTGGGGGCGGACAAGATCTTTGTCTATCGCTTCGATCCCAAGGCCAACCCGGAGCTGCCATTGACCGCCGCCAAACCTGCGTCCGTCCAGTTGCCACCCGGTAGCGGGCCGCGACACTTGCTGTTCAGCGCCGATGGCAAGCACGCCTGGCTGACCATGGAAATGAGCGCGCAGGTCGCGGTGTTCGAATACCGCGATGGCAAGCTTGAGCAAACGCAGTTGGTCGATCTGGCGGCGGGCCTGCCGACATCGGGCAAGGCTGCGGCTGCGCTTCACGCCTCGGCCGATGGCAAGTTCCTTTATGTCAGCAACCGTGGCACCGCCAATCAGTTGCTGGTGTTCGCCATCGACCCGGCGACCGGGCACCTCAAGGAGCTTCAGCGTCGCTCCGTGGACGGTGATCACCCGCGCGAGTTCAGCCTCGATCCGAGTGGCAAGTTCGTGCTGATTGCCAACCAGAAGAGCAACCAGATTGTCGTCGTCGAGCGCGATGCCAAGACCGGTCTGTTGGGTAAAACCGTGCAGAAACTGCCGATGGATGCCCCGAGCGATCTCAAGTTCCTGGTGCGTCAATAGACCGCAGGCCCCGGTTGATGGGGCCTGCAACCTTCTATTAATGAGACTGATATCGGCTAATGCTACAAAGCATTTCAAGGCGCCGACCCTTGGGAGTTAAGTTTGCTTCACGGCCCCACCGGGCAAGCAAGCCAACTTAATCGAGGAATACCGCCATGAACTTCAATCTCTTCTCTGTCATCGCCGCTTCCGCTATCTCCGCCACTGTTGCACTGCCTGCCAGCGCCAACGTTGAAATCAGCGACAAAAAATCCCACGCCCAAAGCTATACCCAGAAATACCTGCAACAGAGCGCCAACTTCTACGCCGCGCTGGATCACAAAACCCAACACTGAAATATAAAGCCCTGCACCTTTTATGCAGGAGCGAAGTCACTTGCCGATCGAGTTGTAAGTATCGAAAAGCGCCGAAGTGATGTCGCTCCTGCATAACGCGTTTACGACAGTATCATATTGCTATCAATGTATTGATTGATATCACATAGCCATTAGTTTAGATTTGACGCTGATTTTTTGACTCCTTCCCTAAAAGGATCGACAGCATGGCGATGCGTCTGGCAGTGGTTCTCCTGTTTCTCTATTCCACCCCGATTCTGTCGGCCGCCGAGCCCGTTCCCAACGAGCCGGATGCGGCCCGTGAGCGCTTGATGAGCTTTATCGAGGACTGAAACACGCTGGGTTCATGATCAATAAAACTGATAGCTACTATGTATAAAGGTCGCTAGTTATCTTCTGTTTTTTGATCGATTCTGTGGGCACTGAAACATGCCCACGGAGAACACCATGGCCAGCGCAATCATCACTTCTGCCAAATACGGCGCCTACCTGGCCATCGGTCTTTACGTGGCCATGGTGTTGGTCGTCAGCCTTTCGACTCAATCGCAACAAAGCCATCAAGCACCGATCCAGGTCGCTTATCCCGCCATTCAATTTGAACACCGCGCGCAAAACGTAACGGTCGATCACGTTGACGTCGCGGGAGTGGTGGGGGCATGAAAGGACGCAAACTCTGGGTCATCGCCTTCCTGGCGTTCATGACCAATGGAGCTTCTTTGTTGGGGATCGGGCAGGGCTCGGCGGGGTCGGTGGCGCGGGCCATCGAATGCAACCACAACATCGCCCACAACATTCAGATGGCCAAGGCCTTGGGGTTGCTGGTGGGCAATCCGCCGATCAAACCCAATGGCGGATTCTTCGGGCCGTTCCAGGTGGATTGCTCGGCGTTGGGGATGTGCTCGGTATTGGCATGAATCGCCGTAGGGGGCTCGGTTATTTCTTCATTATTGATGTGAACAGATCTGACTCGATGAAGCGCTGCAACCATGCCTGTAACCGCACATAAGGCGTCTGCCCGAACCACTCGCGATCCACGTGGGCGAATTGCCGCACGAACGGCATCAGGGCGATATCCGCCAGGCTCGGGTGCTCGGCCAACAGATAGTCGCGCCCCTCCAGTAATGTATCCAGCTTGCGCAAGAACACCTCGCCCTCTGACCGGTAAAACTCCATCGGCTGCTCGGGATAACGCTCGGCGTACTTGTAGCGATTCAGATGCACCTTGAACACTTGATCGTTCTCTTCAATCAACGCGGCGCTGTGTTCCTGTCCTTGGTGATCATCCTTGAGCAACCAGCCCTGCGGATCGTTCTGCGCCAATGCCCAGTGCATGATTTCCAGGCTTTCATCGATCACCCGCCCATCCACACTCAGCACAGGCACCGTGCCTTTGCTCGACAGCGCGAGCATTTCGGCAGGTTTGGCCTTGAGGCTGACCTCGACGATCTGCACCGCAACCCCCGAATAGCGCAGCGCCATGCGTGCGCGCATGGCGTAGGGGCAGCGGCGGAACGAATACAGCGTATTCATTTCACCTCCAGCGTACTCAGGCCGTTGCCTTGGCGGTGGACCTGAATCTGTACCGGAATCCGTTCATGCATTTCCTGCACGTGGGAAATTACCGCGACCTTGCGTCCCTGCGCTTGCAGACCGTCGAGGGCGTCCATGGCCAGTTGCAGGGATTCTGGATCGAGACTGCCGAAGCCTTCGTCGATGAACAACGATTCGATTTTCAGCGTGCTCGAAGCCATTGACGCCAAACCGAGCGCCAGGGCCAGCGACACTAGGAACGTCTCGCCGCCGGACAGCGAATGCACCGAGCGCAGTTCATCGCCCATCTCGGTGTCCATCACCAATAACCCGAGCATGCTGCCGCCACGTTTCAAACGATAGCGCCGCACCAGTTGCCGCAACTGGACGTTGGCGTGATGCACCAGCAAATCGAGATTGTAGGCCTGGGCGATTTTGCGGAAGGTGTCGCCGGTGGCCGAACCGATCAATGCATTAAGCCGCGCCCAGCGCTGATACTCGGTGTAGGCGTCGGCGATCTGCTGCGCCAGGGCCTGATTGGCATTCTGTCGACGCTGATCCTCGGCCTGTTCGGCGCGCAATTCGGCGCAGCGATGTTCGCTGGCGGCGAACAGGTTTTGCAGCTCGGCGAGCGTCGAGGCCAGTTGTTCGGCATCGAGATTGCCGTTGTGCTGCGCCTGATGATCGAGCAAGCGTTGATCGCGCTCCTGCAAAAGCACCTTGGCTTGCTCGATGGCTTTTTCGCTCTGCTGCAAGCGTTGACGTAGTTCGCTGACGTGTTGGTCGTCGACGCTCAACAGATCTTCCAGTCCACCGTCGTCCAGCTCCGGGTGCTGTGCGCGCCAGTCGGCGATCCTGCCGCTCAGCTCGCGATCTTCAGTTTCCAGGGCCTGCGAACGTTCCTGCTGCGCTTTGAGTTCAGCGGCCAGTTGCACCAACCGCGTGCGCACGGTTTGCAATTGCTGATTGGCCGTCGCTTCGGCAGTGCGCGCTTGCTCGACGGCCTGATCCAGTTGCTGCTGCCACTGTTCGGCGCTGGCATGTTCGCCCAGCAGTTGCGTCAGTTTTTCCTGGCAAGCCTGTTGCTGCCCGGCCAACGCCGTGAACTGTTGTTGCGCGGCGTCCAACTGCTGGGTGCGGGTCTGCTGTTGGTACTGTTCTTTCTCCAGCGTCTGCTGGCGTTGTTGCTGTTCGCCGAGTTCTTCGCGCTGCTGGTCAAGTTGTTGCAGGCGCTGGGCGATCTGCCGGTCGAGCTGTATGAAGGTCGCGGCGGGTTCGTTGCGCAAGGACTCGAGCGTGTCGGCCGGGAGCAGGGTGCTGAACGCCGCCAGTTCATCGTCCAGGCGTTTACTATCGCTGCTCAACTCGCGTTGCTGGTTGAGCAGGTGTTGTGTTGCCTGTTGGTTCGCCGCTTCGGCGCTGCGCAGTTGCTGTGCAAGACGTGCGGCATCCTGTTGCAGGGTGAGCAGGGCGGTTTGCCGTTGTTCGTCCTGCGTGATGCTCTGGTTCAACTGGCTGCTTTGTTGCGTTAGCCAGGTATCGCGTTTGCTTTCGTCCTGGGCCAACAGTTGCGCGGACAGCGGGTGCGCTTCCAGGCTTGGCGTCAGGCCTTGTTGCTGAGCCGCGAGCTGTTCTTGCTGTTGCAGCAATTCCTTTTGCTGAGCAATCAAACCGCCCACTTCGGCGCGCAGATCGGTGAGTTTTTCCTTGAGCAGGTCGACGGCTTTCTGGGCGTTGGCCTGTTCGCTTTCATCATGGCGACCGAGGCTTTGCAGCAGAGCTTCGGGCTGATGATAAGGATGGTCCGGGCTGCCACAAACCGGGCACGGCTGATCGTCCTGCAACTGCGCGCGCAGTTCTTCGACGCTGGCACTGCGCGCCAGGCGCTGACGCTCAAGCAGTTCGCGGGTGACGGTCAGGGTCTGTTCGGCGACGCTCAGTTCGGCCTTGGTCTTCACGCCGTCCTGGGTCAGACGATCGCGGTCTTGCTGAGCGGCGAGTTGCCGCTGCTGAAGCTCGGCACCGCGTTTGTCCAGTTCCTGCTGGCTGGCCCACAGTCGTGTCAGCTCTTCAAAGGCCCGCAGTTGCTTGCGGTTGTCCTGCAGCAGGCTGCCGAGAATCTGAATCTGCTCAGCCACCGCTTCAGGTTCGGCGCCGGCCTCTTTGTACAGCACCTCAAGACTCTGGCGCTGGGTGGCCAGTTCCTCGGCAGCGCGGGCGGCGCTTTGCTCCAGAGCGGCCAGTTCGGCCTGGCCCTTGTTCAGGCGATTACCGATCAGCATCAGTTGTTGCAGACGATCGCGGTAGGCGTTCCAGGCATCGCTCAACGGCGCCAGATGAGTGCTTTGCTCAAGCTCACCGGCAATCCGCTGCAACCGTTCGGCGACCTGTTTCTGTTGGTCGAGCAAACCCTGAATCGTGCCCTGACCCTGAGTGCAGGCTTGTTCCGCCTGCTGCTTGAGGTCGGCACTGAGGCTGGCATCCTTGACCAGGCGGGCGAGGGTGCTTTGCTCTTCGAAGGCCTGGCGCAGCAGTGGCGCGCTGGAGGTGTGTTGGCTTTGCGCGTGGGTCAGCGCCGTTTGGGCAGTGCTCAGGCTCTGTTCAAGTTGAGTCTGTCGCTCGGTCAGCTCGCTTTGCTGTTGCGTGTGTTGCTGAATCTGCGCCGCCAGCGGGGTGAGCTGGGCGGTGAGTTCGGTCTTGCGTGCAAACTGATGCCGTTGCGGCGCCAATTGTTCCAGACGGGTCAGCTTCAAGCGCTCGCCGGCCAGGCTGTTCCAGTGTTGCTGGGCGGAGTGCAGTTGCTCGGCGGCGCTCTGTTGCGCGTCCTGCAACTGGCGCAGGTCCTTGAGCCAGGTGTGTTGCAACTCCAACTGTTTGAGCTGCGCCTGTTGGGTCTTGAGTTGCTGCTGAGCGTCGTTGAAACGCTCATCGAGTTCGGCCCGGGCTTCCGGCGACAGCGGCGTAACTCCGGTAGCCTGATCCTGCAGCAACTTATGGGCTTCGCGAGCTTCTTTGGTCTTGTCGAAAGCCCGACGACCGAGGCGGGTGTAGAGCGCCGTATCGGTGAGCTTTTCCAGCAGTTCGCTGCGGTCGTTGTCGTCCGCCTTGAGGAAGGCGCTGAACTCGCTCTGAGCCAGCATGACGGCGCGGGTGAACTGTTCGAAGTTCAGGCCCAGCGCGGCTTCAAGCTGAGCTTTGTATTCGCCTTTCTGACTGGCCAGCAGTTGATCCTGATCGATGTCGCGCAGGCTCTGGCGACTGGCTTGCAGCTTGCCGCCGGCCTTCTCCCGGGCGCGATTGGCCTCCCAGCGCGCGCGATAGCGACGACCGTCGATGCCGACGAAATCCACTTCCGCATAACCTTCACCGGTGCCACGACGCAGCAGGGTGCGTGGGTCGCCGGTGCCGATTTCGCCATCGGCATCCGGGACCTTGGCGTCGCGGCCGGTGTTGTTCAGGCGCGGTACGGCGCCAAACAGCGCCAGGCACAGGGCGTCGAGCAGCGTGCTTTTGCCGGCACCGGTCGGCCCGGTGATCGCGAACAGACCGGCACTGGCCAAGGGCTCCGTGGTGAAGTCGATTTCAAACGGCCCGGCCAGGGAGGCGAGGTTTTTCAGGCGGATCGCGAGAATCTTCATGGCTGTTCGCTCTCCATCTGCACGTCTTGCAACAGCTCGGCGAAGTCCTTGAGCGTTTGCTCGTCGACCTCGCTGCCGTAGTTGTCCTGCCACGCGCGGCTGAACAGTTCCTGGGGCGAAAGCTGATCCAGTTCGATCAAGGTTGTGCCGTCATCGATGCCGTCGCGGCTGCCATTGCCGGCGTATTCGGCGGCAATCCGCACCAGCCGCACGGCTTTGCCTTGCAACTCCGTTTCCACTTGATGGCGCAGGTCCGGTTGCGGTTCGTCGAGACGGACCCGCACTTCCAGCCACGGCTGACGCTGGATATCGGCGAGCAGGTCGATGTTGGGCAGATCGGCCAGTTGCAGCAGGATCTCCGCCAACGGCGCGGAGCCGAGTCGTTGCAAGTGGACGGAACGCGGAATCAGACGCGGTTCGACGCTGACCAATGTTTCGCCATCGAGCTGAATGTCGAGGATCTGATGCTGGTAATTGATCTCGGAGAACGACAACGGAATCGGCGAGCCGCAATAGCGAATCCGCTCTTCACCATTGACCTTCTGCGGCTTGTGCAAATGCCCGAGAGCGACGTAGCTGATGCTCGGCCCGAACAGGCTGGCGGGCAGGGCTTCGGCGTTGCCAATGATCAGGCTGCGCTCGGAATCTTCCGAAACCGAACCGCCAGCCATGTGCGCATGGCTGATGGCGATCAGCGCCTGGCCCGGCTTGCGCTTGGCGTTGGCCGCTTCGATCAGCCATTCATGAACCTGGCCGATGCCGCGCAAATAGTTATCGCCTAAATGCGCGCCGGTCACTTCGGCGGGGCGCAGGAACGGCAGCGCCAGGCACCAGGCGGCAACTTCGCCGCTGGCATCAGGCAACGGCAACAACAGGCGCTCGGCATCCAGTTGACCGTCATCGAGCCACAGCACGCGACCGAGGGCGTGAGTGCGCAAGCGCCGCATCAACGGCGCGGGCAGTTCGATTCGCGAGCCGGAGTCATGGTTGCCGGCGATCATCACGATGGTCAGCAACGGCTGCTGCTCATGGGCGCTGACGATGAAATCGTAGAGGCGTTCCTGGGCTTTGACCGGCGGGTTGACCGTGTCAAAGATATCGCCGGCGATCAGCAGCACATCGGGCTGATCCAGCTTCAGCTGACGCAGCAGCCAGTCAAGAAAGCAGGCGTGCTCGAAATCGCGCTCCTGGCCGTGCAGGTTCTGCCCAAGGTGCCAGTCGGAGGTGTGAAACAGACGCAAGGCGTACTCCGTAGGAAATAAGGTGATGGCCGCGAGGAAAATGGTGGCGGCTAAAGGGAGGAGAGTTTACTGGCAAAACACTGGGGATGCTGAATACCCTGAAAGATTGCCTATCGATTGGATGGGGCCTCAGTATGGTAGATGGCGGGCCGAAGTGACGAGGCGGACGCTGTTGCGCAGTACCAGGGAGTTTTGAATATTTAAGGAGATGTCATGACCCAACGGTTACTTCAACTTGATCATGTGTCATTCAACCTGCCCGACGGGCGCGTTCTGTTAGATGACTTGAACCACACCTTCAGCGCCAGGGGCACCGGTATCGTGGGTGCCAATGGTTGTGGCAAGTCCTTGCTTGGCCGGCTTCTGACGGGGGAACAGCTGCCCACTACCGGAATCGTCCGTCGCGAAGGTCGGGTTTACGCCGTGGCGCAGTTACTGGAACCCGAGCGCTATCCCAGCGTTGCCGCGCTGGCCGGGGTCGACCATATTCTGGCGGCGCTGGATCGCATTGCCCAAGGCAGCGTCGAAGATCACGACCATTCGCTGGCGGTTGATCAGTGGGATTGCGCTACACGCCTTGAGGCGGAGCTGGAGCAGATCGGTCTGGGTCATTTGAATGCCGACGCGCGCACCGACGCCCTCAGTGGTGGCGAACGGCAACGGGTGGCGCTGCTGGGGGCGTGGTTATCCAGGGCAGACTGGCTCATTCTGGATGAGCCCAGCAACCACCTGGATATTGATCAGCAACACAAACTTGCGCAGCAGATCGCTCGCTGGCCCAACGGCCTGGTGTTGATCAGCCACGACCGGGGCCTTCTGGAGCACGTGAACGAAATTGTCGAGCTTTCACCCTTGGGGCTGGCGGTTTATGGCGGCAACTACAGTCAGTATGCGGCGGCACGCGAGCAAGAACAGCAGTCGTTCCAGTCGGCGTTGCAAGGGGAGCGGGCGCAGGCCAAGCGCGAGCAACGTGAGATGGCCGTGCAGATGGAGCGTCAGCAACGGCGTAATGCCCGCGGCGACCGTCAGGCCCGTGACGGCAATCAGACCAAGCTGATTACCAACGCCCAGAAAGAGCGTAGTGAAAACAGTCAGGGAAAATTGCGCCTCAATCAACAGGTGGCCCGGGAGCAGCAACAACAACGTATCGCCGAGGCCCGTGCGCGGTGCGCTCCGGACATTCAACGCATGATGTTGTCTCCGGAAAGCGTAGTGCCCAATGGCAAGCTGATTGTGCAGCTCAACGACGTCATTCTCCCGTTCGGTTACGCGGCGCCGGTCAATCTGACGCTGACCGGGCCTATGCGCATGGCAATCCTGGGAGCGAACGGCAGCGGCAAGTCGACCCTGCTGCGAGTGATCGCCGGCCAACTGCCGGTGCGCGAAGGCGAACTCATCCGCAGTTGCCATGTTGGCTGGCTGGATCAACACGCCGGATTACAGTACCCCGAACGCACCGCGGTGCAATGGCTCTACGAGAGTAATCCAGAGTTGCCCGAAGCCGAGGCGCGAACCCGGTTGGCGCAGATGGGCATTGATGCGGATCGTGCGACGCTCGAGACCTGCCAGTTGAGCGGCGGCGAACGCCTGAAAATAGCGCTGGCTGCGCAGTTATATGCACAGCGACCACCGCAATTGCTATTGCTGGACGAGCCGGACAACCATTTGGACTTGCCCAGTCGAATTGCGCTGGAGCAGATGCTGAATCAATACCAAGGGGCATTGATCGTAGTCTCCCACGACAGCGCTTTTTTACAGGCCATTCATCTGGACGCCGAGTTCCATCTCAAAAGCCAGGGTTGACCGTGTCAGGGCAGAAAGGATCGCAGCCTTCGGCAGCTCCACATTGGAATGGCGTACACCCGTAGGAGCTGCCGAAGGCTGCGATCTTTTGATCTATTTCGGATAAAGCGGCGGCAACCCGGTATCGCCAACCAGATCCTGAACCCCCTCGGCCGTCGGAATCGCGCGAATCGCGCGCCAGAGATCTTCACCCTGCCAGTACTGGCCGGTTTCGCTGTACAGCGCGCCGTTCAGGCCATCGAGTGCATCGGACAGCGGCACAAAACGCGCCGCCATGTCGGCCAGGGTTTCCGGTTGTTGCCGGGCCCAGGCGTCGAGGGCCTGGCGGGTGGCATGAGTGTCGTTGGCCTGACAGGAGCGTTTGAGGTCGTCGAGCAAGGTGCGTGGGCTCGGGCCGGTTTGCGCGGCACGCAGGATCGCCGGTTGCCAGCGAGCGCGCCACCAGAGGCCAAAGCCCAGCAGGGTGGTGCAGGCCAGAATCACAGTGCTGAGTTTCCACCACCAGAGGGCTTCGTTGCTGGCGCCGGACATCGCCTGCGGGCTGCCCGCCGGTGTATCGACGATCAGGCTTGGATTGCTCGCCACTTGTAGCGTGCGGGCCGGCAGGCTGCTGTGTTCCAGGTGGTCCTCGAAGGTGTTCCACCAGACCACTTCAACGCTCGGCAAGTCAATGTTGCCGGTGCGGGTCGGCACCAGGGCTTCACGGTCCTCGCGACTGCCGATCAAGCCGCGCTCGCTGCTCTGGTTGCCCAGCACCGGTTGATCCGGATAGCGCCGCAGGCCGTTGATTTCGGTGGCGGGCAACGGTGGCAATTGCGAACTGGCGAGGCCTTCGGCGTTCAGGGTCAGGCTGCGGGTCAGCGAGTCGCCGACCTGCGCATGATCCGGTTCCGGGCTCCAGCTTTCGCTCAGGCTCAGGCTGCGGGCTGGCAGCCAGGGCACATCAGCCGGATACGTGCCGGGTTTGGCCTTGACCGTCAGCGGGATCTCGGCGGATTTGACGCGCATCAGCTTGCCCGGTTTCGGCCCTTGAGGTGTTGCGTCCTGGGACGGCCGGGTATCGACCGGCGTGGCACTGAACATCTGCGCCGGAATGGTCAATTCACCGCTGTGTTGCGGGTAGATCGCGTAGCGCATTTCGATCACGCCATGGCGCAATCCGTTGATGACTTTTTCGTAGGTGCGCGACTCGCCCAGCTGTTCGATGCGCGCATCGGGAATCTGCAGCGGGGTCAGGCTGCTGTCGTCGTACAGCGACACCGAATGGTAGATGCGCAAGGTCAGGATTGCCTGCGCCTGCACATAGACGCTGCTCTGGTCGAGGCTGGCCTCTATGAACACCGGCGCCAGTGTGTTGCTGCTGTCCTGGGTTTCGCTCTCGATCACTTGCACGGTAATTGGCTGGCTCTGGACGTCACCCAGTTGCAGCGACGGAATCACCACGCTGCCGTTTTGCCGGGGCAGCAGGGTGATGATCCAGCGGGTGGTCGCTTGGGTGTCGCCGTTGAGGGTGTTCAGTTGGTTGACCTGACGGGTGCCGCGCACTTCGAACAGCGGCTCCAGCGGGGTCAGGTCGGGTTTGCCGAACTGGGTCACGTCGCTGGTTTCCAGGGTCAGTTCGACCGTCTCGCCGGAATTCAGGCGGCTGCGATCGACGCTGGCGACCAGCTCCGCAGCCTGGGCCTGAACGGTGCAGAGCAACAGGGCGGGCAACAGTGCGAGCAAGAAGGCGGTGAAGCGGGTCATCGAGTTTTTTCCTGATCCTGATGTTGTTGCTGTTCGTACCAGAATTTGCGTCTGAGCAGTTCGCCGGGGTCATCCGGGATCTTGCGCAGCCATTGCTCCAGCGCCTGGCGCTGTTCGCCTTCAATCATGTCGCTGGCCGGGCGTCGCGGTGGCGTGGTGCTTTGTTCATCCCCCAACTCGCTGCCCGGGACTTCATTGGCGCCCGGTTGCGGTGGCGTCGTGGGCGGCTGCTCGGCGTCCGGGGTGGTTTGCTCGGCGTCGGCTTTCGGCTCGCCATTGCTGGGTTGGGTGGCGCTGCCCGGCGGCGGTTCCTGGGCGATGGTTTCGGTTTTTCCATCGGCGGTTTTGTCCGGCTCGACAGGCGGCGCTGAGGTTTTCTGTTTGAGCAGGCTTTCCACCAGCGCCTTGTTGGTCAGGGCCGGACGCAGATCCGGTTGACGTTCAAGCGCTTGATCGTAAGCATCCAGCGCTGCTTCCAGCTCACCGCTTTTGGCCAGGGCGTTACCCCGATTGTAGTGGGCGTGGGCGTCGGTGCCTTGGGCAAACCGCTGGGCGGCGCCACTGTAGTCGCCGGCTTCATAGAGCGCCACGCCTTGCCACTGCGGATTTTCGAAATGCTGCGCGGCCTCGGCCGGGCGCTTTTGTTTGAGCAAATGCAGACCCTGCTGATCGGGACGCAGCCACAAGTCTTCGAAATCGAAGGCGTAACTCGGTTGCGGCAGCAGAAACAACAGCGGCAGGCAGAACAGCCAACCCCGGCGCCCGGCACAGGCTGCCAGCAATAACAGTGGCAGCAGCAGCCAGTAGCCCTGATCGGCCCAGGTGTCGAGGCGCAATGTCTGGCCGTCGTTGCGCAGATCCCGTGGCCCATCGAACAGGCCAAGGCCGCGCAGGTCGGCATCGTCCAGTCGCGCCTGGCGATAACGTCCGCCCAGGCTGTTGGCAAAGGCTTTCAGGCTGGGGCCGTCCAGACGGGGCACCAGAATTGCGCCCACGTCATCCTTGAGGAAACTGCCGTCGTCCTGGGCCACCGGCGCACCTTCGGCGGTGCCGATACCGAGCATCAGAAATTGCGTGGACGTGTCGTCCAGCGCCTGACGAATCCCTTGGCGTTCCTGTTCCGTCAGTGACGAACCGATCAGCAGGATCCGACCCTGGCCGAGGGCGCCCTGATCCAGCAGTGCAAGGGCCTTGGCCACCGCCAGATCGGCACGATGACCGGCCAGGGGCATCAGCGACGGCTTGAGTGCATCCACCAGGTTGCGGCTGGTCGACAGGTCATCCGACAGCGGCACCAAGGTGTGGGCACTGCCGGCGTAGACGATGATTGCCGTCTGCGCATCGCTGCGGTTTTGCAGCAGGTCGAACAACTTGCGCCGGGCGTGTTCCAGCCTGTTCGGCGCCATATCGGTGGCGAGCATTTCCGGGGTCAGCTCAAGCAACACCACCAGCGGGTCGGCGGGTTTCTGGCTGGTTTGTTCGACACGCTGCCAGCTCGGGCCCAGCAAGGCCAACACGGTCAATACCCAAGCCAGACCAAGGGCGATCCATGGCAGTTTGCTTTCGCGACCGCTGCCACCACTGAGCAACGCAGCATGGAAGGCCGGCGGTAGAATCATTTGCCAGCGGCCGGCGCGTTTCTGCCGGTGCCAGAGTTGCCAGAGCAGCCAGCCCAGCAACGGCAACAACAGCAGCCACCAGGGACGGAACCAGTGCGGCCAGAGCGCAATCATCGACGCCTCCGCAGACGCAGGCGTTTGAGTCGCTGACGCCAGTCGGGCAGTTGCGTTTGTAGGAACCGCTCCTTGCTAAACAGCCGTTGCAACGGGTTATCCGGCCAGCGCTCGCGGATCACCAGCAGCATGCTCAACAGCAGCGCCATCGCCAAAGGCCAGTGATACAACGCTTGGGCCGGGCGGGCTTGGGTGGGTTGTTGAGTCACGGGTTCCAGTTGGTCGAGGGTGCGTTTGATCGCCTGCAGTTCCTCGCCGTTGTGGGCGCGAAAGTACTGGCCGTCGGTGGCTTGGGCGATGGCTTTCAAGGCCGGTTCGTCGAGGTCCAGGCTCGGGTTGATGCCCAGGAATCCCAGGGTGCCGCTTTGTTCCGGGTCGGCGCCGATACCGATCGGGTAGATTTTCACGCCTTCGTTGGCCGCCAGTCGTGCGGCGGTCAGCGGGTCGATCTCGCCGCCATTGTTGGCGCCATCGGTGACCAGAATCAGCACACGGCTTTGTGCCGGGCGTTGGCGCAGGCGTTTGAGGGCCAGGCCGATGGCATCGCCGATGGCGGTGTTCTTGCCGGCGATGCCGATCCGCGCTTCGTCGAGCCACACGCGAACGGTGTGCCGGTCGAAGGTCAGTGGCGCTTGCAGATAGGCCTGACTGCCGAACAGGATCAACCCGACCCGGTCGCCGTCGCGACTTTCAAGAAAATCACCGAGCAAATGCTGCACCAACGACAGTCGGCTGACGTCTTCGTCCTGCCACTGCATGTCGGGGAAATCCATGGAGCCGGATACATCCACCGCCACCAGCAGATCGCGGCCACTGGCGGCAACCGGCAGGGGTTCGCCGAGCCATTGCGGGCGCGCGGCGGCGATCAGCAATAACAGCCACAGCAAAATGAACGGTGCTTGCTGACGCCACGCCGGCAGATTCGCCCGGGCACGGCGGCGAGCGAGGCCTTCGAGGTCGCTGAGGAAGCTGACGTTGAGCGCCGGTTCGCCACTGTCGGCGACTGGCAGCAGCACCCGCATCAGCCAGGGCAGTGGCAGCAGGGCGAAGATCCACGGCCAGGCGAACTCAAACATGTTTGCGAATCCAGGTGTCGACTGCTTGAGTCAGGCCGGCGATGGCCTTGTCGTCGAGTTTGCATTCGGGTTTGTAGGCGCCTTCCACCAGCACCATCCAGCGCGTAAGGCCTGCAGCCGGGCAGCGGTTATCGAGGAATGCCAGCCATTTGCGCCCATTAAGGGTGTGGCTCTGGCTATAGGGGTAATGGTTGCGGCACAGGCGTTTGAGCAAGCCATTGAGTTGCTGCAGCCAGGCACCGGCCGGGGCGCCGTCGTAGGGCTTGGGCATCCGGGCGAGTTCGGCCAGCGCCGCGAGACGCACCGGGTCCAGCGGTTGTTCGGCGCGGACGACAGGGCGCTTGTTCGGAATGAAACGACGCAACTGCCACAGGCCGAAACCGATCAATGGCAGCAATAACAGCAGCAGCCACCAGCCCGGCGCCGGCGGCCAGAAGCCGATCGGTGGCGGGGAAATCAGCGGTTGCAGTTGATCGAGGCTGCTCATCGACCTTTCCCCGGACGCTGCGGGTTCAGGTATTCGCGCAGTTGCTCGACCATTTCACTTTGGGTGCTCAAAGGCATCAGCAATACCCGCAACTTTTGCGCCAGCAGCTCCCAACGGGCGATACGCGCTTCCGCTTGTGCGCGATAGGCTTGGCGCAAGTCGAAATTCAACGTGTCGAGTTCCAGCTGCGCGCCCCGTTCCGCAAAGCGTAGAAGGCCGGCAGCGGGCAGGGCATGATCCAGCGGATCGGACACGGGCAGCAGCAACAGGTCGCAATGACGTGACAACAGGCTCAACTGCTGCTCGGCACCGTCGGACAAGGCGCGTTCGTCGCAGATCACGATCACCAGGCTGCCGGGGCGCAATACTTCCCGGGCGCGACGCAGGGCAATGCCGAAGGCGTCGCGGTCCGGCTCGCGTTCGGTGTGCAGCGACTGATTGACCCGCACCAGTCGGTTGAGCAATTGCAGCAGGCTCTGTTTGCTGCGTCGCGGTTTGATTTCGTAGTGCTCGTCGTCGCCGAACACCAGCCCACCGACCCGGTCGTTATGGCCCAAAGCGGCCCAGCCAATCAGGCTCGCTGCCTGGGCGGCAAGCACTGATTTGAACATCAGCCCCGAGCCGAAAAACAGCCGGCGGCTTTGTTCGACCATGATGAAAATCGGTCGCTCGCGTTCTTCGTGAAACAGCTTGGTATGAGGCTCCTGAGTCCGGGCGGTGACGCGCCAGTCGATGCTGCGCACGTCATCACCGGCCTGATAGACCCGCACCTGATCGAAGTCCACCCCGCGCCCGCGCAGTTTTGAGTGGTGCAGGCCGATCAACGGGCTGCGCTGGCTCGGTGTGGAAAACAGCTGCACTTCACGCACGCGATGGCGCATCTCGATCAGCTCGGCGAGGCTGACACGGATGCCCGGCTCGGGCGGCAGGTGGGCGTTCATCGGGGTCAAGCGACGGCTACGACGTCGAGAATCCGCTGGACCACCCGGTCCTGGTCGATGCCAGCGGCTTCGGCTTCAAAGGAAAGAATGATGCGGTGGCGCAACACATCGAACAGCACCGCCTGAATGTCTTCCGGACTGACGAAGTCGCGACCGGCGAGCCAGGCGTGGGCCCGGGCGCAACGGTCCAGGGCAATGGAGCCGCGCGGGCTGGCGCCGTAGGCGATCCATTCGGCCATTTCCGGGTCGAACTTGGCCGGCGTGCGCGTGGCCATGACCAGTTGCACCAGGTATTCCTCCACGGCGTCGGCCATGTACAACCCAAGGATTTCCTTGCGCGCGGCGAAGATCGCCTGCTGGCTGACTCGGCGTTCAGGTTTGGTTTCGCCGTGCAGCGCTTCGCCGCGAGCCTGTTGCAGAATCCGGCGCTCGACGGCGGCGTCAGGGAAGCCGATTTTTACGTGCATCAGGAAACGGTCGAGCTGGGCTTCGGGCAGCGGGTAGGTGCCTTCCTGCTCGATGGGGTTTTGCGTGGCCATGACCAAAAACAGCGGCGACAGGTCGTAGGTGCTGCGCCCGACACTGACCTGGCGTTCGCCCATGGCTTCAAGCAGGGCCGACTGAACCTTGGCCGGGGCACGATTGATTTCGTCCGCCAGCACCAGATTGTGGAAAATCGGACCTTGCTGGAACACGAAGCTGCCGGTTTCCGGGCGATAGATTTCCGTGCCGGTGATGTCGGCCGGTAGCAGGTCGGGGGTGAACTGGATGCGATGGAACTGTGCTTCGATGCCTTCGGCGAGCTCTTTGATGGCCTTGGTCTTGGCCAGCCCCGGGGCGCCCTCGACCAGCATGTGGCCGTCGGCGAGCAAGGCGATGAGCAAGCGCTCGATGAGTTTTTC
This sequence comes from Pseudomonas farris, assembly GCF_019145235.1. GTDB lineage: Bacteria > Pseudomonadota > Gammaproteobacteria > Pseudomonadales > Pseudomonadaceae > Aquipseudomonas > Aquipseudomonas farris. Next base: position 354,921 of record NZ_JAHSTV010000002.1, read on the forward strand.
CTGGCCGAGAATCTGCGTTGAAAGAAAGGTTCGCAGCGCGAGCAGCGCTTCACGATGTTCCATCGATGACTGTTCCTGGAAAGGGTGACCGAAGACGTTCGAATAACGCCAGGGCTGGGGGCGTTACTTTAATCCATCGCGGGGTGCGGCGACTAACGGCATTTTGTGCAAAGTGCGGGAATTGACGGGTGAAATTGTTGGAAATTTGTAGGCGAGGGACAGGGTGGTGATCTGGCTGGCCTCTTCGCGAGCAAGCCCGCTCCCACAGTTAACCGCGTTCTTCCAGGAAAAATGCAATCGAATGTGGGAGCGGGCTTGCTCGCGAAGGCGTCCGTTCAGAGACCCTAAAACTCAGAGCTGGCTTATATAAGTACCAGTCCCCTTGAGGATGTTCTGCAAAGTCTCTTCCACTTCAGCCAAATCCTGCGCATCGGTGCTATGCAGGATCTCCAGCGAATCTTCGCCATCGAGCACATCGGCGTCCGCGGCGGCGATTTCGATCAGCAGGCGGTCAGGGCTTAAGGTGACTTTCACACCGTTGAGGGCCGAAGGCTTGTCGTGGAAGATGATCTCCAGCTCATCCTCGTCCGGAAAGCGGCTCATCAGGAACATTTCGCCCTCGGCGCTGGTGCAGCAGAGCATGGCCAAGTTGTCTTCTTCTTCGTCGCACGGATTGACGATCAAGAGGTCAGTTGTCATTTGCATGGGAAAATCCTGGCTCGGCGAGCGTGGTGAACGTAACAAAAGGCAATTCTGCCAGCCTCGGGGAATTTCTGCTCGGCTGAGTGTCAGAAGATGTGTCGTGAACATTCGGGGTGTTACTGGTCATTTTTGGCACGCATGTACCGCAAAACCGGGCATAAAGCGCCCGTTTTGCTGCGCGGCTGCTAGTGTTGTTCAAGGCACATGCCGCGAGTTGCGTGCCGATGACCGAATATGTCGCAGCGCTGCAAGCACGGCCCTTGCCGCACTCGTTAAGCTGCGCAACGGATGAGCACCCGTAAAGGCATTGCCTGTTGCCCTGGCAGTCGTTTTTGCAGATGCCCATTCTTGGAAGGTGAATGTGACCTGAGTGTCTCGTCCAGCTTCACCCACCTGTCATCCTGTTTCCTCTGCCCGAGAATCAGGAACAGGGTGACGGGATTGCCCCGAAAGGGGTTTGCACGCGACGCTTCCATCAATAACAAGCCCAAGCGGAGTACCACAGATGGCGTTCTTCACCGCAGCCAGCAAAGCCGACTTCCAGCACCAACTGCAAGCGGCACTGGCGCAGCACATCAGTGAACAGGCACTGCCACAAGTGGCGCTGTTCGCTGAACAATTCTTCGGCATTATTTCCCTGGACGAGCTGACCCAGCGTCGGTTGTCCGACCTCGCCGGCTGCACCCTTTCTGCGTGGCGCCTGCTTGAGCGCTTCGATCACGCGCATCCGCAAGTGCGCGTCTACAACCCTGATTACGAACGCCACGGCTGGCAGTCGACCCACACCGCGGTCGAAGTGCTGCACCACGATCTGCCGTTTCTGGTGGACTCGGTGCGTACCGAGCTGAACCGTCGCGGCTACAGCATTCATACCCTGCAAACCACTGTGCTGAGCGTGCGTCGCGGCAGCAAGGGCGAGCTGCTGGAAATCTTGCCGAAAGGCACCCAGGGCGAAGGCATTCTGCAAGAATCGCTGATGTACCTGGAAATCGACCGTTGCGCCAACACGGCCGAACTGAACGTCCTGAGCAAAGAGCTGGAGCAGGTTCTCGGTGAAGTCCGCGTCGCGGTCGCTGATTTCGAACCGATGAAAGCCAAGGTCCAGGAGCTGATCGAAGGCATCGACAACAGCCAGTTCATCATCAACGCCGACGAAAAGTCCGAGATCAAGAGCTTCCTGGAATGGCTGGTGGGCAACCACTTCACCTTCCTGGGCTACGAAGAATTCGTAGTAGGCGAAGATCAGAACGGCGGTCACATTGAATATGACCAGAACTCGTTCCTCGGCCTGACCAAACTGCTGCGCGCCGGCCTGACCGTCGATGATCTGCGCATCGAAGACTACGCCGTGAACTACCTGCGCGAACCAACGCCACTGTCGTTCGCCAAGGCCGCACACCCAAGCCGTGTCCACCGTCCGGCGTACCCGGATTACGTGTCGATCCGCCAGATCGATGCCAATGGCAAAGTCGTCAAGGAATGCCGCTTCATGGGCCTGTACACCTCCTCGGTGTATGGCGAAAGCGTGCGGGTCATTCCTTACATCCGTCGCAAGGTCGAGATCATCGAACAGCGTTCGGGCTTCCAGGCCAAGGCTCACTTGGGCAAGGAACTGGCCCAGGTGCTTGAAGTGTTGCCGCGTGACGACTTGTTCCAGACCCCGGTGGACGAGCTGTTCACCACCGTGATGTCGATCGTGCAGATCCAGGAACGCAACAAGATCCGCGTGTTCCTGCGCAAAGACCCGTACGGCCGTTTCTGCTACTGCCTGGCCTACGTGCCGCGCGACATCTACTCCACCGAAGTGCGCCAGAAGATCCAGCAAGTGCTGATGGATCGCCTGAAAGCCTCGGACTGCGAGTTCTGGACCTTCTTCTCCGAGTCCGTGCTGGCCCGTGTGCAACTGATTCTGCGCGTCGATCCGAAGAACCGTCTGGACATCGACCCGGTTCTGCTGGAAAAAGAAGTGGTACAGGCCTGCCGCAGCTGGCAGGACGACTACGCGAGCCTGGTGGTCGAGAGCTTCGGCGAAGCCCAAGGCACCAACGTGCTGGCCGACTTCCCGAAAGGCTTCCCCGCCGGCTACCGCGAGCGTTTCGCCGCCCACTCGGCTGTGGTCGACATGCAGCACCTGCTGAGCCTGAGCGAAAAAAATCCGCTGGTCATGAGCTTCTATCAGCCGCTGGCCCAGGTCTCCGGTCAGCGCATGCTGCACTGCAAGCTGTATCACGCCGATACGCCGCTGGCGTTGTCCGACGTGTTGCCGATCCTGGAAAACCTCGGCCTGCGCGTGCTGGGTGAGTTCCCGTATCGCCTGCGTCACAACAATGGCCGCGAATTCTGGATTCACGATTTCGCGTTCACCGCCGCCGAAGGCCTGGAACTCGACATCCAGCAACTCAACGACACCTTGCAGGACGCTTTCGTCCACATCGTGCGTGGCGATGCCGAGAACGATGCATTCAACCGCCTGGTGCTGACCGCTGGCCTGCCATGGCGCGATGTGGCGCTGCTGCGTGCCTACGCCCGTTACATGAAGCAGATCCGCCTGGGCTTCGACCTGGGTTACATCGCCAGCACCCTGAACAACCACACCGACATCGCTCGCGAGTTGACCCGGTTGTTCAAGACCCGTTTCTACCTGGCGCGCAAGCTGACCAGCGATGATCTGGAAGACAAGCAGCAACGCCTGGAACACGCGATTCTGACAGCTCTGGACGATGTTCAGGTGCTGAACGAAGACCGCATCCTGCGTCGCTACCTGGACCTGATCAAAGCGACCCTGCGGACCAACTTCTACCAGACCGACGCGCATGGTCAGAACAAGTCCTACTTCAGCTTCAAGTTCAACCCGCACCAGATTCCAGAGCTGCCGAAGCCGGTACCGAAGTTCGAAATCTTCGTTTATTCGCCTCGCGTTGAAGGCGTGCACCTGCGCTTCGGCAACGTAGCTCGCGGTGGTCTGCGCTGGTCCGACCGTGAAGAAGACTTCCGTACCGAAGTCCTGGGCCTGGTAAAAGCCCAGCAAGTGAAGAACTCGGTCATCGTGCCGGTGGGTGCGAAGGGCGGCTTCCTGCCGCGTCGCCTGCCACTGGGCGGCAGCCGTGACGAGATCGCGGCCGAGGGCATCGCCTGCTACCGCATCTTCATCTCGGGCCTGTTGGACATCACCGACAACCTGAAAGACGGCGCGCTGGTACCGCCGGCCAACGTCGTGCGTCATGACGACGATGACCCGTACCTGGTGGTAGCGGCGGACAAGGGCACTGCGACCTTCTCCGACATCGCCAACGGCATCGCCATCGACTACGGCTTCTGGCTCGGCGACGCCTTTGCGTCCGGCGGCTCGGCCGGTTACGACCACAAGAAAATGGGCATTACCGCCAAGGGCGCGTGGGTCGGCGTACAACGCCACTTCCGCGAGCGTGGCATCAATGTTCAGGAAGACAGCATCACTGTGGTGGGCGTCGGCGACATGGCCGGTGACGTGTTCGGTAACGGCTTGCTGATGTCCGAGAAGCTGCAACTGGTCGCTGCATTCAACCACCTGCACATCTTCATCGACCCGAACCCGGAGCCTGCCAACAGCTTCGCCGAGCGTCAGCGTCTGTTCGATCTGCCGCGTTCGGCCTGGTCGGACTACGACACCAGCATCATGTCCGAAGGCGGCGGGATCTTCTCGCGCAGCGCAAAAAGCATCGCGATTTCCCCGCAGATGAAAGAGCGCTTCGACATTCAGGCTGACAAACTGACCCCGACCGAACTGCTGAACGCCTTGCTCAAGGCACCGGTGGATCTGTTGTGGAACGGCGGTATCGGTACCTACGTGAAAGCCAGCACCGAAAGCCACGCCGATGTCGGCGACAAGGCCAACGATGCACTGCGCGTGAACGGCAACGAACTGCGCTGCAAAGTCGTGGGCGAGGGCGGTAACCTCGGTATGACTCAGCTGGGTCGTGTCGAATTCGGCCTCAATGGCGGCGGTTCCAACACCGACTTCATCGACAACGCCGGTGGTGTGGACTGCTCCGACCACGAAGTGAACATCAAGATCCTGCTGAACGAAGTGGTACACGCCGGTGACATGACCGACAAGCAACGTAACCAGTTGCTGGCGAGCATGACCGACGAAGTGGGCAACCTGGTGCTTGGCAACAACTACAAGCAGACTCAGGCCCTGTCCCTGGCGGCACGCCGTGCCTTGCCGCGGATTGCCGAATACAAGCGTCTGATGAATGATCTGGAAGGCCGCGGCAAGCTGGATCGCGCCATCGAGTTCCTGCCGGCTGAAGAGGCAATCAACGAGCGCGTCGCGGCGGGCCATGGCCTGACCCGTGCCGAGCTGTCGGTGCTGATCTCCTACAGCAAGATCGACCTCAAGGAAGCGCTGCTCAACTCCTTGGTGCCGGACGACGACTACCTGACCCGCGACATGGAAACCGCTTTCCCGCCGACGCTGGTGAGCAAGTTCTCCGCTGCCATGCGCCGTCACCGTCTGAAGCGCGAAATCGTCAGCACCCAGATCGCCAACGATCTGGTAAACCACATGGGTATCACCTTCGTTCAACGACTCAAAGAGTCGACCGGCATGAGCCCGGCGAATGTTGCGGGGGCATATGTAATAGTTCGGGATATCTTCCACCTCCCGCACTGGTTCCGGCAGATAGAAGCCCTGGATTATCAGGTATCGGCCGACGTACAACTGGAGCTGATGGATGAGCTGATGCGTCTGGGCCGTCGCGCTACGCGCTGGTTCCTGCGCAGCCGTCGCAACGAGCAGAACGCTGCCCGTGACGTCGCACACTTCGGTCCGCACCTGGCGGCGTTGGGCCTCAAGCTCGACGAACTGCTGGAAGGCCCGACCCGCGAAGGTTGGCAGACCCGCTACCAGGCTTACGTCGCTGCTGGCGTGCCTGAGTTGCTGGCGCGCATGGTTGCAGGCACCACTCACCTGTACACCTTGCTGCCGATCATCGAAGCTTCGGATGTGACCGGCCAGAACGCAGCGGACGTGGCCAAGGCCTACTTCGCCGTGGGCAGCGCGCTGGACATCACCTGGTACCTGCAACAGATCAGCGCTCTGCCGGTTGAAAACAACTGGCAGGCCCTGGCCCGTGAAGCGTTCCGTGATGACGTCGACTGGCAACAACGTGCGATCACCATCTCCGTCCTGCAACAGGGCGACGGCACCCAGGACGTGGAAACACGCTTGGCGCTGTGGATGGAAGAGCACGAAGGCATGATCGAACGCTGGCGCGCCATGCTGGTGGAAATCCGTGCCGCCAGCGGCACCGACTACGCCATGTACGCGGTGGCCAACCGCGAACTGCTGGACCTGGCGTTGAGCGGTCAAGCGGTGGTGCCTACCACTGCCAATATGACTGCCAGCGCCGAGCTGGAACCGGCTGCCTGATAGGCGTTGAATGAAAAAGCCCCGTCTCGAAAGAGATGGGGCTTTTTTTTGTCTGAAGGTTTTGTGGTGTCTGGTCTGGCGCTTTCGCGAGCAAGCCCGCTCCCACAGTGGATTTCTGTTGTGCATATATTCCACATACACCCACGTTCAAATGTGGGAGCGGGCTTGCTCGCGAAGAGGCCATCAGCATCACCTCCGCGATCAGTTCTCCAAAGGAATCAACACTTGCTCATCCGGGGCCAACACCATGAACACCAACAGCTTGGCGGGTTGGGTGGCACTGGCGTTTTTCGAGACCAGATGTTCCGACCCGGCCGGTTCGTACCAGAACTCGCCGGCCTTGTAGGTAATCGCTTTTTCACCTTTGACTTGCGAAATGATCTCGCCCGAAAGCACATAGGCCATCGCCGTGCCTTGGTGTTTATGGGCGATGGACGATTGGCCCGGCTCGTAATCGACTTCAATCATCAAGGCTTTTTTACCGGGTGCATTCTTCAGCATTTGGTCCTGCAGGATGGTGACTTTTTCTGAAGGGGCAGTCTCATGGGCGAAGGCCGAGGCTGAGACGCTAAGCGTCAGGGCGGCGAAAGGGGCAGCAAAAAAACGGAGCGCATTCATGGTTGATTACCTGAGGTGGTGAGTCGTCAGGGACCACAGTAAGCCGCGCTATCGGGCAATCAAACGGCCAATTTTCGGGAAGGTGAGGGGACCAATCAAGCAAGTCAAAATCAAAAGATCGCAGCGTTCGGCAGCTCCTACAGAATTTGCGTCCGCCCGATGTTTCAAGGGTGTACGCGATTCCAATGTAGGAGCTGCGGAACGCTGCGATCTTTTGATCTTGTTTTAGACGATTGGAAAGCTGTTGAAGTCGACGGCATTGGCCAGTCGGCTGTCGATCAGGCCGATAAAGCCTTGCACTTCGGGGCAGTTGAAATGCGATTGCATGGCCGCTTCCGATTGCCAGCGGGCGCTGACTGTCCAGCGGGTGTCGTCCTCGGGGCAGCGGTCGACCATATAGGAGTCACAGCCCGGAAGTTCACGCAGGGTGTCGACAATCTTTTGCAGTTGCTTACCCAGTTCGTCCGAGCGGCCGGCGGCGGCCTGCACCTTTACGGTGTTGATCACTTCGTTGGACATTACTCACACTCCTGAATCAGGCCGGACGAATCCTGCTCATTGAGGGATAACGCCCAATCAGGATAGGCCTGCCCCCCCAGACCGCCAATAGCCAATCGCCAGATAAAGCCGCAGACCAATCCTTCAGCCGAGTTGCTGCAAAATGTCCCGCAAACGGTCCAGGGCGATGTCGATGTCCAGGGTTTCGATCGCGCCGAACCCCAGGAAAAGCCCGGTCCGCGGCGCTTGCTGGTAAAAAAAGCTGTCCAGTGCATAGAGCCCCACTTCGACTTTTTTTGCCAACTCGATCACCAATGGAATATCCACCGGCACCTTACACAGCACCGCCATGTGGAACCCGGCCGTGGTCGGCACCGCTTCAAACCACGGCGAAAGGTCACCCGCCATGCGCGCCAGGATCCGTTCACGGCGCCCGGCGTAAATCGTATGGCAGCGTCGGATGTGCTTGAGCAGACAGCCTTCGGCGATGAACTTGGCGAGCGCCCATTGGGGCAGGGTAGAGGTGTGCAAGTCGGTGAGCTGCTTGGCGCGGATCACCGCTTCGAGAATCGCCGGCGGCAAAATCGCGTAACCCAGCCGCAGCTCCGGCAACAGGGTCTTCGAGAAAGTGCCGACATAGGCGACGATGCCGCGCTCATCCAGGCTTTGCAGCGAGTCGGTGGGCCGGCCTTCGTAGCGGAATTCGCTGTCGTAATCGTCTTCGATAATGATCGCCCCCAGCTCATAGGCCCTTGCGAGCAGTGCTTCCCGGCGGGGCTGGCTCATGGGCATGCCCAAAGGGAACTGGTGGGACGGGGTGACGTAAATCAGCCGGGTGCCATCGGGAATGTGCTCGACCTGAATGCCTTGCGCATCCACCGGCACGCCAACCACCGTCGCGCCATGGCTCCCGAACAACAGACGCGCTGGCGGGTAGCCGGGGTCTTCCATGGCGACGAGACTGCCCGGTTGGGTCAACACCCGGGAAATCAGGTCCAGCGCCTGCTGCGCACCGTTGCACACCACCACGTCTTCGTCCTGACAATTGACCCCGCGCGAAAACGCGATGTGCCGTGCGATCGCATTGCGCAGCGCCGGCAGGCCTTCAGGCAGGCTGTAGAAACCTTTGGAACCGGCAATCTGGCGCAAGGCATGGGAGGTGCAGCGGCGCCAATCGTCCTGCGGAAACTGGCCTTTGCTGGTGGCACCACCGATGAACTCGTAACGCAGCGAGCCTTCCAGCGTCGGGTGGCGCAAGAACGTCGGCAGGCTGCGCCAGCGTTCGATGACATCAAAACTCGCCAGCTCCGAATGGCTCTGCTTGCGGACGATTTTTGCCGGCCGGGCATTGACGTAGGTGCCTTTGCCGATCACCCCGGTGAGGAAGTTTTCGTAGGTCAGTTGCGCATACGTGTCGGAAATGGTCTTGCGCGAAATCCCCAGTTGTTCGGCCAGCAAGCGGCTGGGCGGCAGCTGCGTCCCGGCTGTCAGGCGACCGGATTCAATGGCGTCGCGCAGTTGCCGGTACAACTGGCCTGCCAGGTCCTTGCGGCCGTTGATGACAACATGAAGTTCCATACCGGCGGGGCTCCTGGGGCGGTTGAGGCGACTGTGCGTCGCGCCAGATTACCCGCATGAACGGCTGCGCAGAAGTTGCGTGGTCGAAAAACCTGCGATTGGCCTGTTGCCGGGCGGTCAATGGTTTTTTCGCTGAATTGGGTCTGTAACACGGGTGCATCGGTGGCTAGTGTGGAGGCACTGATTCGATCCATGAGGTCGCCCATGAACGCCCGTCTTGATTACTACAGCGCATCGCCCAAAGCGATGAAAGCCATGATCGCCCTGGAGGCCTTGACCCGCGACCTGAGCATCGAACCGGCCTTGTTGCACCTGATCAAAATCCGCGCCTCGCAGCTCAATGGCTGCGCGTTCTGCACCGATATGCACTCGGTGGACGCGCGCCGCTTTGGCGAGAGCGATCGCCGGCTGTATGCAATTGTGGTCTGGCGCGACAGTAACTTCTTCAACCCTCGGGAGCGGGCGGCCCTGGCCTGGACCGAAGCGGTGACCCTGCTTTCGGAAAGCCACGTACCGGACGACGTTTACGCACTGGCCCGGGAGCAGTTCAGCGAAGGTGAACTGGTCGACCTGACGATGGCCGTCAGCACCATCAACAGCTGGAATCGGCTGGCGGTGAGCTTTCGGCAAACGCCCAGTGATTGATCAATGAGGAGTGTGGCGAGGAGGCTTGCCGCAATCCATGTGGGAGCGGGCTTGCTCGCGAAGAGGCCGGCCCATCCATCACAAGACCCACAGTGAGACCACTAAACAAGCACTGTTTAAACGACACTTCCAGATGCTCCATCTCTTCGAGCGACTCAAGTGCAATTCCCGCCAACAGTATCCCACCCTCAAAATCGCGCACGAAAACGAAACCCTGAGCCGCTCCCGATCGGCACAGCGATACTAAAATCGTCTATGCCTTGACGTCACAGATAGTTGATATTTGGCCGGTTTGTTTCTGAACAGAAAAGAATGCCCCTCATGCTGTAAATCTGTCTACTGTCAAGTTTGACAGTAGACAGATTTATTGCGGTGGGCGTATCACTCGCATCGACAACGTCATTCTTGAGGTTGCTAATTGAAAACTTTCAGATGGTGTCATGGATGCCTTTTATATTTTCAAATAAAAGGTGCGCGACTCTTCGATAGGATGAACGAAAGATGAATATTGAAACTAAGGTGAGTGTCAATACTGTCGGTACCTTCGAGGTGAAAACTGATGGTCGAGGAAATATAAGAGCAGATGTAGTTTCATTTGAAGAGACCCGTGTTGGCTTTCAGGTTTGGGTTGGGGAGGGGGTCGGCGGGGCAATGGAACCTAAAAAGCTCTTTAAGATTGTTTTTCCGCGAAAGACAACCGGGCATTATAGTGTTGATAAACTGAAGGCGGAGCTTCTTGACTATTCGGATGGACACCACTTTGAGTATATCCCTTTGACGGGCCAAGTGATGGTGTGGTTAACAAAATCACCTCGACGGGTCCGCGGGATATTTTACATGGACATGAAAAATATCGGGGAATCATTCGGGCCTCCAACGCTAAAAGTTACTGGGTCTTTCGATTTGAGTAACAGCTAGTGTCTATGAGGATGTGAGTTTTTTATTGTTAGCGTTATGCCGACAAGTTATTAAGTGTTTCGGTATAGCGCTAATTAAAAAATTAATTCCCCAGTCAATTGGCGTTTGCCCCGACGTCACCACATGTTCCAACCTTCTACACGAAGCTTTCATGACAAAAGTTCGGTAGCACATCGCCATTCCGGTCATGCCCATGTGATGCGCTTGAGGGGCCTTTTTTTCGCTTTTCACAAGCCGAGGGCGGGAAACCGGGAATGAGGGAATGCCTTGCTGCAAATGCCCGAGTGAACTTCGCGTTGCTGCACACCTGGCTGGGCAAACACGCAGCGACGTAGACAACAAGCAATTGAGTGGGCCGAACGCTGGTCGAGAAGCCGAACGTGCCCGGCTCGAGACGCAATTGGCTGAGCGTGACACACAAATGCAGCAATGTTCGGTCAAGAATCAACAGATATACGGCGCGGCCAAGGATGTCGGTGCAGGGCGAATTTCTGGTGATGAGAGCAAGCCCCTCGCCAGATGAGCCCGCATACAGGTTTCTCACTGGTTTAAAGAATTTCCATCGCGCTGGAAGCAATCAAAAACAAAGATCGACAAGGAGTCATCGATGTCATTCATAGAACCCACAGGACGTCGGGATGTTGTCGAATACCGATTCCCGCAGGGGCCATCCGAGTTCTGGCTGGCACAGGCCGCGGGGATTGATGCGGAGGTGGCGCAATACTTTCTGGTCAGCGCACGTTGCGGCTGTTTCATGCAAGCCGCGCGCAGCCTCAATGTGCGGGCGACCCAGTTGCGTAAGCACCTGGCGCAGCTGGAAGATCAGCTGCAACGTTCGCTGTTCAAGTCCCAGGGCAGCGCGTTGACCTTGAGTCGTGACGGACAGCAGTTGCAGGCGCAGTTGATTGCATTGGTGCACGAGCGCAAGTTGCCGGTGATTGAACAGCCCTTGATTCGCCTGGCCGTCGCCGAATCGATCCTGCACGACATCCTAGGCCGTGATCTGGTCTCGCTGCTGCGGCGTAACGCCAGTGTGCGTCTGGACATCATTTCCCTGGACAGCGAGCTGTCGCTGCGAGCGATCAGTGCCGATGTGGTGGTGTGGCTGGCGGGCACCGATTCGCCATTGCCGGGCCCCAGTTTCGCCATCAGCGAACCCCAGCGTCTGGCACGGCTGGATTATCTGCCGCATATCGCCAAACGGTATTCACGGGTCGCGGCGCGGCCGGACAGCCTGGGTGACCTGGCCGATTTCATGCTGGTGCAATGGCAGCACGATCGCCAAGTCACCGCTTTTTGCCCATGGAACAGTCTGGTGGAGCAGCGACTGGCGGGGGTGGTGCAACTGCATTCCTATGAGCTGATGCTGGAGATGATCCGTTGCAGCGCCTGCATCGGTTTGTTGCCGCACTACATGAGCCAATTCGACCGGGGACTGGTGGCATTGCCCGGGCTCTTCAAGCAACCGATGCAGCGTCAGGTGTGGATGGCGGTCAATGCCGACTCCCGGAATGAGGCCGAGGTGCAGGGGATCGTCGAGTTGATCTACAACACGTTCAGCGAGCGGCGGGAGTGGTTCGAAGGCTAGCCACTGTTCAAATGTGGGAAGGAGCCTGCTCGCGATAGCGATCTAGCGATCTAGCAGTCAACATCAACGTTGAATGTGATGGTCCCTTGGCGAGCCAGTGCCTTCCGAAATCAGCTTTTTTTCAGCGGAAGAAAGTAGGCGGCCCATCTGATTGCCATCAACGCCAGGTTGGCGCCATCGCGAAACACCAAGCTGCCCGCGGCACGCCGTACTTGCTTCGAGCTGACGCGGCCGCGGGCGATGTCGAGGCGGGCAAAACTGTGCATGTGGCGAATGACATCGAATGCCATGAGCCCCGATGCTGCCAGGAAAAAGAAAATCCGCTGCCAATAGGGTATGCCCAGCGACCGCACCAGGTCCGTGGTGACGTGCTGGTGCGCCACTTCTTCAGCGCAATGCCATCGCCACAGGCGGGTCTGTGGTGACTCCTTGACCGAGAGCAAACCGTTCTTACGCAAGGCGGCAGCGGACATGACGGCCGTCACGTGCTCGAACGCGGCAGCCAATGCCAGTTGCGCATTGAGTGACAATTTCGACTGAAGAGCCTCGAGATCTTTTTCGATCATGTGCTCGAACTTCTTGACTTCAAACCCCTGGGTTTCCAGTTGCTGGTTGTACCGCCGGTGCGCTCGTTGGTGGGCACGTTCCTCGGCCACGAAGCTGCGCGAATGTTCGGCAAGCGCCGACGTTTGCTGTAATCGCAACGCGGATGACTCCACCACCGAAATCACGAATTGCTCACCCGCAGGAAGCAGTACCGAACAAGCATCGAACAGATAGGTCTTGATCGATGTGTCGTTCCAGAATGGATTGAAGATAGTGGCCTCTTCACTATTGTCGGATACAGGCTGCTCGAGGTAATCCATGGGTCAATGGCTCACACATGAGCGCGGGGTGTCGGCGGCAGCGATCTCGCGAATCAATCCCGAGAAATAACCTCGCGTGATTTGCGCCTGCCGGGCATGTGCCTCGTCTTTCGCGAGCGCTTCATGCACCTGCCTGAGGCGAAAGCACGGCACGGCAGGATACAGGTGGTGTTCGGCATGAAAGCCGACGCCGTGGGGGGCGATCAACAAGCGTTCCCACCAGGTTGCAATCACCGTTCGGGATGCTCCGGGACCGGGGTTGGGCATGGCGAAGTGTTCTGCCACATCGCGCCAATACAGCAGGGCCATCAACACGGTAAACAGAGGCAGGAGCCAATACACCAAGGCCGCCAGCCAGAGGTGGAACCAGGTGAGAACTCCCGCGAGCAAAACGGCAAAAATCCATTGGCGATACCGCGTGGAAGGTGGGCATTGCGACGCCATTTTTGACGTCACCAAGGCCGTTTTCAACTCGTGGAAGCCGTAAAGCCCTGCGCAGTGTTTCAGCAACAGGATGGCAATGTTGAACGCGGATTTTGGAAACGTGAATCGGTCCTGTCCCTTGCATGAAACCCAGTTGGGATCGTGGTCGGTTGCGGTATGCCGATGGTGGGCGGTGTGGTCGCGACGAAACCCGAAAATGGTGATGGTGAATGGGATTGCCGTCAAGAAATCGCCAAGCGTGTCGTTGAGTACAGGGCGAGTCCGGCTGAACTGCCGATGTGAAAACTCGTGCATCAGAATGAGTAATGCATGCTGCCTTGTGCCGATGAACACCACGGCCAACACCGAGGCCCAAATCGTGCCTGCGTACATTGCCAGACCTGCTGTACACAGGATAAGCACCCACTCGAGAACCGTGGCGGCGAGTAAACGCAATGGGGCGGGTTTGCCCCACTCCAATAGCTGGGCGCGCTCTACAGTGCGGATGGGGTGTTGGGTCTCGGCAGTCTTTGTGTGCCGTGGTTCGATAGCTGCGTCTGTCATGGCTTACTTCCAGAGTCGGGGACCGAGTCGCATCCAGGTCGCAAAGAAGGTGGGGAGGTCCGTCACGCCGCCTGGCTTGCATTCGGCCAGAGCCCTCGATCGAGCGTGAGCATGGAACCAGCGCGTCGCCGGCGCCTCATGGTGAATGCGGTGCAACGAGCGATGCAGGACGAGCCAGGACAGTGGCGTTGGCAGATATAAATCGGTCGTGATGTCAGAGGGCGCGCGGCGCAGATCCTGAGCCGAGATAGGTACTCCATAGTGCTCGGCCTGGGTCAGCCAGAAATCCAGCCAGGCAAAAATGCAATACGGAAGCAGGTAGGCGCATACGATTTGTCGAGGCACCTCATGGATGCCCAAAGCCAGCGCTGCGACGAAAACGGCGAGAAAGGCATTGTTCCAGCGCCAGCGCCGGAGCGCATGAGGAGGTGTGTAGCGTCGGGAAAAAATATTGATGGAAACGGCAACCCACAGTTGCTCAACGGCGCCAAACAGGCTGATCAGGCGTGTTCGCCATGTCTGTTGGTACAGCAAACCTTCGGGATCATCGGTCTGGCACGTTTTGCGATGGTGTTCGAGGTGAAAGCAGCGGTAGCCCACGAAGTTGACGCCGAAAATGGCAGCCGTGAACACACCCACTGCATCGTTCAGACGCGTGCCAACGAGGAACTGGCGATGCACACATTGATGTTTGGCCTCCTGAACCCCGATCATCAGAATCGCCTGAAATACTATCAGCGGAGCAATGGCCAGCCAGCCGAGCGCCTCGTGCGCAGCCAGCCAGACAATCGCGGCCGTATTCAAGACGCACAGGGCCATGAACAGATAGCTGGGCATGTTGGAGCGCAATGAATGAAAGGCCGCCAAGCTGGTATCTACATGACGGGCAGACCTCGTGGCACTGTTCAAAGGCTCTATTCGCTTAAACATCCGACAGCCTCCCAAGGCCCGAGCCAACGTAAAAAAACGCCACAGTCGTCAATAGCAGCACACCGGAGGCTACGAACACGGCTTCGATGGAGATGAATTGCAAAACCCAGCCTGAAATCGCTGCCGAGACCGGCGCGAGTCCGGCAAACACGAGCATGAACAGGCTCATGCCGCGACCGAGCAATGCAGGCGGTAATGCTCGCTGCAGCCAGGTGTATGCCATGACCTGTACAAAGCCGCCGAAGATACCGATGGCGAACAGCAGTGCCACGCCTTGCCAGAGGGCATATACCCATCCCAGCGGCATCATCAGCAAGGCGATGGCGGCATCCACTGCGAGCAGGGTGGTGCCTAAATTGATAATCCGCAGTTTCGAGTGGGTCGTGAACATCAGCATGCCGACCAAGGTACCCGCGCCTTGGGCACCGAATAACCAGCCCAGAGCTTGCGCCTCGGGGGTGAAGCGCATGTGAACCAGTAGCGGCACGGCGATCTGTACCGGTCCGCTCATCAACATCGTCATCGCCGCCATATAGGCCAGATACGTGCGCAACGGTCGATTCTGAAAGAAATAACGCAGGCCTTCTGCCGAGGCCGTGGGGCCGGAATCAGGGGAAGTCGCTCTGCGGATACGCAGAGTGCTCAGGCCGAACGCGGACAGGGCAAAGGTCAGCGCATCGAGTGCAAACGCGATGGCATAGCCGTCCAGCGCGCCGTTTGCGTCTGGGCGCACACCAGGGAGCCAAAACGCGCTGGCGATGAGCGCACCGGCCGCGACCGGGCCCAAGGCCATGGTGACCTGTCTGAGCGCAAGAAAGATGCCGTTGGCCTGCTCCAGATCGCGCGGGTTCACAATGCCGGGCACCAGGGCACTGCCAGCCGGTAAAGTGAGCGCGCTGAACAGTCCCAATAATGCGGCGCATCCATAGATCACGGGCAACGTGGCGTGGCCTTGAAAAACCGCCCAGGACAAGCCGCATAGCGCCATTGCACTCGAACAGCAGCCGAACATCCATACCGAGCGGGCGCCAAAACGGTCGACCAGCGAGCCGCCCGCCAACAGGAACAAGGCGCGCGGTAATGCGAGCGCGGCAAAAGCCCAGCCGAGCACCATCGGGTCTGGCGTTATCGCCATGACCAGCAGAGGAAAGGCGACCAAGCTGAACTGGTCTCCCATCATGGACGCCGCAGCGCAGGCCAGCAGCCGCCAAAAACGTCTGTCGCGCGCGAGTGGACGTGCTGCGCTTTCTGCTGCCAGGGAAGCGTTCACAAGCATACGAAGAACAGTTTTTTCATACGCTGCAGCCAAGGCAGCGGAACTCGCTTCCATATAAAGGAAAGGCTGGAGAGTGGCACTTTTCCTAAGATCAGCACGCCGAAATCCAGAGAGCGTTCATGGGGGAAATAGTTGTCTTTGATGGCGACGATCTTGCGAAAGCCTTTTTTGAAGTAATACCGCAGTTGCGGATCCAGCGGCAGGCCCTTGTGCTCGCTTCGCACATACTGTGCCACCGGAATGTCAGGGTTTTTCGAGATCCAGTTACGAAGGCCCGGGACTGGCGAGCCAAGATAGACCTCTGACCATCCCGCCTTCAGCGCATGGGGCCAAAAGAATTCGAAAATGGCTTGCGCCGCTTTCGGATCAACGCTGCTCAGGCTGATGCCAAACAGCACGCCGGTTTTTGCGGACTCGTCGCCGTGCTGTTTTCTTGCACAGTCTGCCCACGTTGGGCACTTGCGTATGATGTCGTGCCGGGCAGGCTTCATAAACACTGACGCCAGTGCAGTCCCCGTGCGAGTGCAAAAAGCCCCGATACTCAATGCAGGGAAGGAGGCGATCCGTGACGCCAGCATCGAGGCATCGGCGCGCTGATCGTCTTCCCATTTCCTTTGCTCAAGTTCAAGCACCGAAGGAATGTCGGCTGGCGACAGAAATCGAACCTCGATCTCAAGATCATCAGAGGGGCTGTAAGCCCCCACTTCATGTCTACCAGCGCAACGATCAGGGACCTTTGCAATCCCGTTTTTTAAGGCAGCTTCCATCTCGGCAACAGGCAACATTACGTATACGGCTCACAGATTGAAGGGGCGAGAAATCAATCCGCGCTAATGTATTGCGCCTTTGTGAACGTCTGATGATGGGGTCGCAAAAGATCGCAGCCTTCGGCAGCTCCTACAAAGGTTGCGTACACCCGCGCAATGACGGGTTCACATGGTCCCTGTAGGCGCTGCCGAAGGCTGCGATCTTTTGACTTTGCTTTTCGTCAGATCCGAGTCCGAATCTGCCGCCCCAGTACATCCATCACATCACAGCCATCGCGCAGCAACACCGCCGCCGCATGTGCCAGTTGCTGCACATCGGTGCCTTTGGCCCCAGTGATATCAAGGCTGGCCAGACTTTCCATCATCTGCGTCACCGCCAGAAAACGGCTGGCTGCACTGCTATGCAGTACATCCAATGGCGCTTGGGTGGCCACCAGCAACACTGGAATGTTGTCTTCGTTATGCGTCATCGGCATGTGCGGATTCATGCATCACCTCCCGCCTGAGCGGCGTGTAAACCGTCGACCGAAGCTTGCACCAGCGAGCGTGCGGTGCCGAGCATCTGCTGGCTGGCCCAACGCAACGAAGCGCTGTGTTCCGGGCGGGTGGCGGTGGGGGCTTGATGGGCGAGGGCTTCGGCGCAGCTGAGGTAGACCGAGGCGTGCTCCAGGGCGTCGAGTAACGGGATGCCGGGTTGTACAGCGAAGAGGTGGTGGTCGACGTGGTCGCAGCGGACGAAGGGGGTGGATTTTGTGGTTGGTTCCGTCATGGTTGTAGCTCCGTGAGATTCAAAAGAGCCGCCACAAAAAAACGCCGTCAAACGAAATTGGGTGGCAACTGTGCGTGGGTTGACGGACCGGCTCTCACGAACACCGGCGCACCCGAAGGTGCCCCGCGCACAGTCGCCATAAAGGAAATGCAGCGGGCACAAAAGTGCTCGAGCAGAGAAAGGCTATGCGCGTCGTAAGAAAAATACAGGCCGTCAAACCCGATCACGAATGAGTCGTGACAGGCGCGAGGATAGGGAGTGAGGGCAGGGCCGTCAACCGGCGAAGCGCTTCTTCGCGTGTAGGTCTGTGCCGGTATGAATTCCACGCGCCCTGCCTTCAACAAGCGGCAGACGCGGTCCCAGAATTGACACAGATCCATGTGGGAGCGGGCTTGCTCGCGAAAGCGGTTATTCAGTTGACATGGATGTTGAATGACACACCGCATTCGCGAGCAAGCCCGCTCCCACATTTTGATCTCGCCACTCATGGGGATCGCGGTTTAGAGTGGTCGGCCACACACCGATCAAGGACGAACACCGCCATGCCTGACCACGACCCCGCCATTCACCTCGAACGCTTCAGCGAGCAGCACATCGAGGGCGTCACCGCGCTCTACAACGATCCGGCCGTGGCCCGGCAGGTGCTGCAAATGCCGTTTCAGTCCACCGAAGTCTGGCGCCAACGCCTGATGGCGGACAACGAGCGGGCGGTGAAACTGGTGGCGCTGCACCAGGGATCGGTCATCGGCAACATTGGACTTGAGCAGTTTTCGCGGATCCGCCGCAGCCACGCCGGCAGCCTCGGCATGTGTGTGGCCGTGGCTTGGCAGGGCAAGGGCGTCGGCTCGAAACTGCTGGCAGCAGCGCTGGACGTCGCCGACAACTGGATGAACCTGCAACGGGTCGAACTAACGGTGTACGCCGACAACGAAGCGGCCATCGGTCTGTACCAGAAATTCGGTTTCGAGACCGAAGGCCTGTTTCGCGATTACGCCGTGCGTGACGGCCGGCTGGTCGATACCCTGAGCATGGCGCGCCTGCGTCGCGCTAGTAAGTGAAGAAATTTGAGCGACGAAAGTCCTGTAGGAGCGAGCGGTGCGGCGATCCGACTTGCCCGCGAAGAACGATGACGCGTAATACCTGAAAAACCGCGGTGCATTCTTCGCGGGCAAGGCTCGCTCCTACAGGTTCTGCGCGAGTCAGTCGCCCAACGCGAACGCCACCGCCGCCTGCGCATGCAGTTCGGTGGTGTCGAGCAAGGGCAGGGCGCTGTGCTCGGGTTTGATCAGCAGGCCGATTTCGGTACAGCCGAGAATAATCGCCTGGGCGCCGCGTTCGGTCAGCGATTCGATCACCCGTTGATAGACCTGGCGTGAGGCTTCGCTGATCACCCCGACGCACAACTCGTCATAGATGATCCGGTGCACGGCCTGGCGCTCCTCGGCCTCCGGCACTAGCACCGTCAGGCCTTTGGCCGTCAGACGCTCCTTGAGAAAGTCTTGCTCCATGGTGAACGCGGTGCCCAGCAAACCCACTCGCAGCGCGCTGGCGTCCAGTGCCGCTTGGCCGGCCGGATCGGCAATGTGCAGGAACGGAATATCGATGGAGGCCTGAATCTGCCCGGCCACCTTGTGCATTGTGTTGGTACACAGCACCACGCACTCGGCGCCGCCCGCTTCCAGACGCTGGGCCGCATCCACCAGAATCACCGCTGCATCGTCCCAGCGCCCGGCATGCTGGGCCTGTTCGACAGGGCCGAAGTCGACGCTGTACATCAACAGTTTTGCCGAGCGCAACGGCCCGAGGCGATCACGTACCTGCTGGTTGATGAGTCGGTAATACTCGGCGCTGGACTCCCAGCTCATGCCGCCGATAAGGCCGATGGTGCGCATTGGATTTCCTCAGGCTATGGCCTGTGTTGAGAGGCCAGGCCTGAAGGGAGTTTCCATTTGTTCATTGGCGAGCACCAGCGATAAATCAACTGTAATGCTCATGTTTTGGTGAAGTGTCATGGTGCCTTTTCAGGCAAGGGGACGACATGATTGCAGCCAGCCTCCAAGGTTTTTGCATACCCCACATCAGGTCGCCACGGTTCCAGGTTCCACTGTGGTTTATCTCGTGCAATCGCCAAATGACAGATCAGTTGATGGCGCATCCCATGAGTATTTTTCCAGTAGCGGCTATTGGAATAGTCACGGGTGAGCTCATCCCACAGCCTGGGTCCCTTCCGGTAGTGTCCGTCGCGCACAAGTCGTGGGCGTAATAGAGAACGACCACCGATAGTCCCGATAAACCCATTGCGCACTTTCGACGTATTTCACACAGCGCTCCACAGTGAGGATGTAGCTGTCAGGAGCATCTTTTGCTGTTTGCGCATAAAGGGGCGAGTTGATACTCAACATCAAACCCACGCCCATTAGCGAATGAAAGAGAATGCGCGGAGCGTTGCCGAGCGTGCGCGACAGTAGGGTGTTCATTGAGTCACCACCTGATCCGCCTGAGCGTAGGCAAAACTGGAGTTTCCATCGGCACTAGCGGCCGGCGTTAGCCGCACAATCGGTACAACGATTCTCGGGTTGGTCGAGTTATAGAAGTCCTGTTGGTTGTATCGAGCTTCGGCAAGGCCGGCGTTGGTACCACCGTAAATATAGAAAAACGCCATGATCGGGAACTTGTTGGGGTCGCGAAAGCTCCAGGTCTTGATCTGAATTTCGTTATGCTCGTTGTACCCCGTCACACCAGCAAGGCCTCTGGCGCGTATGGATTGATAGAAGGCCGGGCCTGCTAATGTGTTGCGGTCGTCCGATACATCGAACCCGCATTGGCGCTGGTTGGGGTTTCCTCCAGGAGTCTTCCAGACGGTGAGCCATTGTTCTGCACTGGTTACCCCAGCGTTATGGCAGATCTGACTTTGAGCCGGATAAGTGGGGTGGGCGACGCAGACGGCATTGGCATTACGGGTCCAGGTCCATGCGTCATAGGGATAGGAACATAGGTAGTCCAAGTCATACTTGTCTGTCGGCGCTTCGAAGATCGGATACAGGATATAGCCGTTACCATGACCCCAGGCGAGTCGGCCAAAATTGGAATCCGCCCGCAGATAAGAGAATGAAACCCCGCCACTTTTCACTGAGGTAGGGCTGGGGTCCCATACTTTATAGGCGGGGTTTTGTACCGTGACCCTAAGGGTCACGCCAGAACACAGGAACGCGGGTTGCGAGTCTGACTTGTTGCAGTTGGGAAATTTGCGGTTGTACAGCGTGTTCAGTTGGGTGGCGATGGCAGGACCATTCAGGGTCTGGACATTATTAAGCGTCCCTACTTCACTCGGTGGTTTTATATCGACCTGAGTGCAACCCACCATTAACGCGACTAACAGAACACCTATTATTTTTTGCATGACAAATCCCTCGTCTACATTCAAGTCAAGCCGCTAAATCAGAAACTTCACAAAGTGCGTTGCAACGTGCTTTTGTCAAAGGCGCAGGCGCAATACCCACGAAAATCTCAACTTCTCACCACTCCCGGTACGAAGAATCGTGTAGTTGATTTGCACAGGTAACCCTGCACTTTCGGTGATCCATGAGGGTTCGATAGGCAAGCGCATTTCTGAGGTGTTGGTGATGTTGAATTCGGCACCGTAACGCTTGTATCTACCGTGCCAGGCAATACGCACGCTGTAACCGGTGCTCATGCCGACGTAGCTGACCATTGCCGTTCGTTTGTCTGACGACAACCTGGGCTCGGTGAGTACCAGGTTTCCCACTTGCGTGACGCTGAGGTGGAGCGGGCGAGATTCCAGCGGCATCGGGTCGATGGAGCGTTGAACCGTGTAATACACCTTGGCGACTTTCCCGATGCAATCGATGACATCGATCCGCTTCACTTTGAATGTCAGGGTTTGACCTGAATACTCGATGGTTTGTATTTCACTGCCATAGGTGCTGTTGCGACCGACCCAATAGACTTTTACGGTTTGTCTCGGCGCCGAGCCGGTGAAAGCGACTTGTACAGTGGCGAACTCGGCGTCATAAAAGTCTTCTTGAATGTTCAGCAGGGTACCGTTGGCCTCCAATACGCTGGGCGGCCTCAGATCCAGAGCCGGTTGTTGGAGATGCACATCGATCTCAAGGATCGCGGATTGGCCGGAAGAATTGCCGAGCTGATCAGTGACCGAAAACCGGAAAGGGGTACGTGGGTTATCGCCAATTCTTTCGAAAACCGGAGTAAAGAGTGTTTCGGTTACCACCGGGCTGCCTGGAGCCGCCTCTGCAGGGGTTACTTTGTGATCGACATAGGTCGTGCCAATGCTCAGGCGAATGTCGTCATAGGCGCGTCTATTGGAGTAGTCCATTCCGGTCACGACACCGCGATCCGCCTGTGCCCTGTCCACCCCCTTGGTCTGCACATCGGCGGAAACCTGTACCTTGCGGGCCGAATGGCCAGGCTCTCCGGGTGCCAGGGTATGGAAGAGCACTTTTAATGTGAGGGACTCTTCGGGTGTTGTCTGACCTACCCTCCTTACCTTGTAGTAGATCTCGTTGATACCCTCTTGGAGAATGCCTTTGGGGATGAACAGCCTGACACGATCATTCTCCTCGCCGGGATTGATGGTTTTGCCAGCCACGGGGGGGGCTCTGCCGACGACGAACAGATCAACGCGGTCGTCTACAGCCATGACAACAGACCTGGACGCCGCATTGATCCAAGGGTCAATCAAGCATAAGAGTCCTTCAGGATATTCGTCGAAGAGGGATAAGGGGATGCCTCCTTCCGGATTGGCATCGTGAATGACCGGCTTTTTCAACCCCTGAATGATCACGGGGTAGAGGACTAGAACATTGTTGTTGATTTGATTACCCATTACCCGTCTCCTTGAGACTGATTCGCACCATCCGTTATTTGGGTCGCGGGTCTATCAAACACCCGCTCAAGTGAGCTGGCTACTGTCAGATCTGACAGGTAAAGCCGTGTAAATTGGGTTTTTCGATACCGTCTGTCGTAAATTTCTCCATTGATCATTCATCAGTCGCTGTTTTAAATGAACAGTTCTGTACTCAATCTGCCATGCTCAAAAACCGCAGCACCGCTTCAACCAAAGGAACACCGCAATGGACGACGTACAGCAACTGGGCGAGATGCTTCGCCACTATGCAGATAGCGAAGCGCACAAGAAGCAACTGTTTGAGTCGCAATCGGCCGTGTGGGCGACGCGCATTGGTGAGTTGTTCGATCAGATCCAGCAGTGGCTGGCGCCGGTCCTGACGCCGAATCTGTTGGAAGTGAGCCGCGAGGCGTATGTCGCGTCCGGGCCGAGCGTTCCAGCGGAGACGTCGACGTTCAAGACCGAGAAGCTGAGCATCGTCATCGCCGGAAAACCGGTGGAGTTTGTGCCCGACGTGATGGGCGTAGGTGGGCAGATTTCCCTCGCAGTAATGGGCTTGACCGCCGCGCGTTATGGCAGCATTTCGCTGGTGTGCCTGCCGCCCTCCAGCAGTTGGCAGTGGCGCAAGACCAATGGCTTGAAAGACCCGGACACTTTTGCCTTCGATGCGAACTTTTTGGCGCAGCAGCTGCAGAGCCTGATTCCCCGCGAGCGCGGCTGAAGCGTGTTATTTGTGACGAACACATAACCACTGTGGGAGCGGGCTTGCTCGCGAAGGCGGACTAACATTCAACATTGATGCTGAATGTTATGGCCTCTTCGCGAGCAAGCCCGCTCCCACATTGATTTGCGGCGTTCGCAACAGATGGATTCGCTGCAGCTCCCTCAGTAGGTTGGGTGTATCAGATTTCGAGGTTGCCCCAACCCGGCTTCACTTCTTCCGGCGCTACTGCTTTCACGGTCTTGCCCGTCGCCAACTCCACCCGCCGCGCCACTTCGGGGTCATCGGCAAACGGAATCAGGCTGGCATCGTCCAGGCTCTCGGCCGTCTGGTGTTTCAGGCAGTACTCAACCGCCAACCAAAGCCCCAAAACACCCAATAGATTCAACCCCATCTCGATCATGTCCGGCTCCTTGCCTCAGGCAATTTGCGCTTCAAGTTCGGCCATTTTCACGTCCGCCACACGCACCGTGCGCCAGGTGTTGTAGGCCATCAGCAACATGCCGCTGAGGAAGAACACCCCGCCGACAAAGCGCACCACGAACCCCGGATGACTGGCTTGCAAGGCTTCGACGAAGGAGTAGGTCAGCGTGCCGTCGTCGTTGATCGCGCGCCACATTAACCCCTGGGTGATGCCGTTGACCCACATCGAGGCGATGTAGAGTACGGTGCCGATGGTCGCTAGCCAGAAGTGTGTGTTGATCAGGCCGATGCTGTGCATCTGCGGGCGACCGAAGACTTTCGGGACCATGTGGTAGATGGCACCAAACGTGATCATCGCCACCCAACCGAGGGCCCCGGCGTGAACGTGGCCGATGGTCCAGTCGGTATAGTGGGAGAGGGCGTTGACCGTCTTGATCGCCATCATCGGCCCTTCAAACGTCGACATGCCGTAGAAGGCCAATGACAGCACCAGAAAGCGCAGGATCGGGTCGGTGCGCAACTTATGCCAGGCCCCCGACAACGTCATCATCCCATTGATCATCCCGCCCCAGCTCGGCGCCAGCAGAATCAGCGACATCGCCATGCCCAGCGACTGCGCCCAGTCTGGCAGTGCGGTGTAGTGCAGGTGGTGCGGGCCGGCCCAGATGTACAGGGTGATCAGCGCCCAGAAATGCACGATGGACAAGCGATAGGAATACACCGGCCGATTGACCTGTTTCGGCACGAAGTAATACATCATCCCGAGGAAGCCGGTGGTCAGGAAAAACCCCACGGCGTTGTGCCCGTACCACCACTGGACCATGGCGTCGGTGGCTCCGGAATACACCGGATACGACTTGAACCAGTCCACCGGAATCGACAGGTGATTGACCACGTGCAGCATGGCGATCACCACGATGAACGCGCCGAAAAACCAGTTGCCGACGTAGATGTGCTTGGTCTTGCGTTGCACCACGGTGGTGAAGAACACGATGGCGTAAGCGACCCAGACCACCGTCATCCACACCGCACCGGAGAATTCGATCTCGGCATATTCCTTGGTGGTGGTGTAGCCCAGCGGCAGGGTAATCAGCATCACCACGATTACCGATTGCCAGCCCCAGAAGGTGAAGGCGGCGAGCTTGTCGGAGTACAGCCGAATCTGGCAGGTGCGTTGCACCGCGTAGTAACTGGCGGCGAATTGCGCGCTGCCGGCAAAGCCGAAAATCACCAGGCTGGTGTGCAGCGGGCGCAAGCGGCCGAAGGTGGTCCACGGCAGGTCGAGGTTCATCTCGGGCCATACCAGTTGCGAGGCGATCCATACCCCCATCGCCATCCCGACGACACCCCAGACGATGGTTGCCACGACGAATTGGCGAACGACCTTGTAGTTATAGGCCTGTCCGATTGTTGCTGTGCTCATGGTCAGTTCTTCCACGGTTGCAAAGACTTGCCAGGCCACCCGGTCTGGCATGCCATGAACTGTAGAAACCCTGCCGCCAACAAAACAGACTCAGAAAAACCGAGTTTGTGCGGATCAGATGGGATGCGGGCCTGAGGCCATAGGCTGCGCTCTGATACGGTTTTTTAGTGTGTAGCTGAATCTGTAACGTGCTGCGCTGCCGGTGCATAGTCGCCACCTCAAGAACGAGCCGCAGAGCCTGATGCAGACCAGTTAAGGAATTGAACACCGCAATCCTTGTGGGAGCGGGCTTGCTCGCGAAGACGGAGTGTCAGTCACCCGGTAATGTTGAATGTGACGGCCTCTTCGCGAGCAAGCCCGCTCCCACAGGTTCTGCACCTGACTGACTGGCATTAGCCACAGAGCCCGATAATCCTGATGAGGTGGCAGCCACATGTATCAGTACGACGACTATGACCGTGCCCTGGTGTTCGAGCGTGTTGCGCAGTTTCGCGATCAGGTCGAACGTTTCATGGCAGGCGATTTGAGCGAAGAAGAGTTCCTGCCCCTGCGTTTGCAGAATGGCCTGTACATGCAAAAGCATGCCTACATGCTGCGCGTGGCGATTCCTTACGGCACGCTGAGCGCGAAGCAAATGCGCATGCTGGCGAGCATTGCGCGGGACTACGATCGTGGTTACGGCCACTTCACCACCCGGCAGAACATGCAGTTCAACTGGATCGAGCTGGCTCAGGTGCCGGACATCCTCGAACGCCTGGCCCAAGTAGAAATGCATGCGATCCAGACCTCCGGTAACTGCGTGCGCAACATCACCACCGAAGCCTTCGCCGGCGTCGCGGCGGACGAGTTGATGGACCCGCGCCCACTGGCAGAGATCCTGCGGCAATGGTCGACCATCAACCCGGAATTCCTGTTCCTGCCGCGCAAGTTCAAGATCGCCATCTGCTCGGCGAAGCAGGACCGCGCGGCGATCATGATGCATGACATCGGCCTTTATCTTTATCGCGATGACAGCGGACAAATGCTCTTGCGGGTGATTGTTGGCGGCGGGTTAGGTCGCACGCCGATCCTCGGTTTGCAGATTCGCGAAGGCTTGCCGTGGCAGCACCTGCTGTCCTATGTCGAGGCGGTGTTGCGGGTCTATAACCGTCACGGGCGGCGCGATAACAAGTACAAGGCGCGGATCAAGATTCTGGTCAAGGCCTTGGGTATCGAAGCCTTTGCCAAAGAAGTGGAGGAGGAGTGGCAGCACATCAAGGACGGTCCGGCGCAGTTGACCGACGTCGAGTATGAGCGTGTCGCCAGTGCCTTCGTGCCGCCCGATTACCGTTCACTGGCCGGCACCGACCTGGATTTCGGCACACGCTTGGCCGAGAACCCGGCGTTCGCCCGTTGGGTGACGCGCAACGTTCAGCCGCACAAGGTGGCGGGTTACGCCAGCGTAGTGTTGTCGACCAAGCCGGGCGCCGCCGCGCCGCCGGGGGATGTCACCGCCGAGCAAATGGACGCGGTGGCCCAGTGGTCCGAGCAGTTTGGTTTTGGCGAAATCCGCATCGCCCATGAACAGAACATCGTCCTGCCGGATGTGCCTAAGGCTGACCTTTACCCGCTGTGGTGCGTGGCCTGCGAGCAAGGCCTGGGATGCGCCAACATCGGCTTGCTGACTGACATCATCGCTTGCCCCGGCGGCGACTTTTGCGCGCTGGCCAACGCCAAATCAATCCCCATCGCGCAAGCGATTCAGGCGCGCTTCGAGGACCTGGATTACCTGCATGACCTGGGCGACATCAGCTTGAACATTTCTGGCTGCATGAACGCCTGCGGTCACCACCATATCGGCAACATCGGCATTCTTGGCGTCGATAAGAACGGCAGTGAGTGGTACCAAATCACTCTCGGCGGCGCCCAGGGCAAGAACAGCGCGTTGGGCAAAGTCATCGGCCCGTCCTTCAGCGCCGCCGAAGTGCCTGCGGTGATCGAGCGGATCATCGGTACATTCGTTCGCTACCGGGAGAGCGAGGAGTTGTTCGTCGATACCTTTGCGCGCATCGGTCTGGAGCCGTTCAAGGAGCGGGTGTACCCGAAAATGCTGGAGGTGTCGGCATGAACAATCTCATTCGTTTGCAAGACAGCGGCGCCGAGTGGGTGCGCGATGATCCGTGGCAGTTGATTCGTGACGTAACGGATGAATTGCCGGCTGGACCGCTGATACTGCCGTTACCCCAGTGGCTGGCCCTGAATGCCGATAGGACATCAGCGCTCGAAGGTGTCTGGCTGGGGCCCAACGACGAAGTGATAAACCTGGCCCCATGGTTTCCCGACCTGCCGCTGATTGCCCTGGACTTCCCGAGTTTTCGCGACGGACGCGCCTACAGCCAAGCCTATTTGTTGCGTACGCGTTTCGGTTGGCAAGGCGAATTGCGCGCGATTGGCGATGTGCTACGCGATCAACTCAGCCACATGCGCCAATGCGGTTTCGACAGCTTTGCCGTGCGCGAAGACAAATCCGCCGAAGATGCGCTGAAGGGATTGGCGGGGATGAGCGTGCTTTATGGGCGCTCGGTGATTGAGCCGCGGCCGTTGTTCAGACGGCGCTGAAGCCTGTGGCGAGGAGGCCTGTCCCAATGCTGGTAAGTCAAGAGTTTTGAGCGACGAAAATCCTGTGGGAGCGAGGCTTGCCCGCGAAGAGGTCTTTGATATCAACGATGTGCTGCAGCAATAGATGAATATTGTGTGTTTTGATAACAAAACGCCGAGTATTGGCTATACCTGTAATTCCCATATGCAATATTGTTGCCCGGCCTTCTGACAGGAGTTACAGCATGAAGCTTGCGTTAATGATGAGCACACTGTGCATCGCCTCTATCGGGGTGGTGGGGTGCTCCAGCAAAGTGGTCGAGCCAGACCAGTACTCCGGTTTTCTCAAGGACTACAGTCAGCTGAAGGAAGCCAAGTCGCCATCGGGCGCCGTGGTGATGCGCTGGATGGACCCCAAGCTCGATATCAACAAATTCACCAGTGTCTACGTCGAACCGACTCAGCTCTATCCGAAGCCGGAACCGACGGTGAAAATCCCTCAGACCACACTGAACGGCATCACCAGCTACTACGATCAAGCACTTAAACGCGAAATAGGCAGATCCCTGCCACTGGCCTCCGGCCCCGGCCCTGGCGTTATGGTGGTGCGTGCGGCGATCACCGCCGTCAGCAGCAAGACCCAAGGTCTCAAGCCTTATGAAGTCATCCCGATCGCCCTGGTGGCGGCGGCCGTCAGCACGGCCACCGGCATTCGCGACCAGGAAACCGATCTGGCCACCGAAGCAGTGTTTCTCGATGGCGGCAACAACAAAGTCCTCGCCCAGGTCGTGCGCAAGGGCACCGGCAAACCGCTGGAAAACTCAGATCAGGTGATGAAGCCCAATGACGTGAAAAACGTGATCGATGGCTGGGCGTCGGACCTGCATCAGTCGTATCTGAAGCTCAAGTCCAAATAGTGCGGCGGGGCTGAGGGCCTATATCGCGAGCAGGCTCGCTCCCACACTGGATCTGCTGTGAGCACACTATTTGCGAACACCAGAGATCAAATGTGGGTGCGAGCCTGCTCGCGAAAAGCGGTCCTTCAGGCGTATCAAGTGAGTTTCAGTGCTTCTTCGCCTGCGCACGCACTCGCTCTTCCTGCTCGCGCAATTGCGGTGTGAACTCGGCACCGAAGTCTTCGGCCTCGTACACCTGGCGAATCTCGATCTCGGCCTCCGTCCCCGGCATCGGATTGGGGCAGCGCTTGACCCACTCGATCGCTTCCTCTTTCGACTTCACCTGCCATATCCAATAGCCGGCGATCAGCTCCTTGGTTGCGGCGAACGGGCCGTCGATCACCGTGCGCTGGTCACCCGAAAAACGTACGCGGGCGCCTTTGCTGCTGGGCTGCAGGCCGTCGCAATCGATAAGAATGCCGGCCTTGGCCAGTTCCTCGTTAAAATTGCCCATCGCGGTCATCAGTTCTTCGCTGGGCATCACACCGGCCTCGGAATCCGGGCTGGCTTTCACAATGATCATGAATCGCATGGTCTTGTCTCCGCTGGATTTGAGTGACTCGCTGTCTAGTCGAATAGCGACGGGCCAAATCGACAACGCGGCCAATGGAAAATCGCCTCGCTCCCACAAGCTTATGCAGTGTTAGTAAGTTTTGTTGAAACGCGTGTATCCAGTTTTGTGCGACGACATATCACAATTTGTATCTGGGCATAGGTCGCCAGACCATTTCGTGGTTAACTTCGGCCTCGTCAAAATTCTCTACATCAACGTTCAGAAGGACTCCGTTCATGGCTCAAGTCACTCTTAAAGGCAACCCGGTTCAAGTCAACGGCCAGTTGCCACAAGCCGGTTCCCAGGCGCCAGCCTTTTCCCTGGTTGCCGGCAATCTGTCCGACGTGACCCTGGCGAGCTTCGCCGGCAAGCGCAAAGTGTTGAACATCTTCCCAAGCATCGACACCCCGACCTGCGCTACCTCCGTGCGCAAGTTCAACGCCCAGGCCAATGACATCGCCAACACCGTAGTGCTGTGCATCTCCGCTGACCTGCCGTTCGCCCAAGCTCGTTTCTGCGGCGCCGAAGGCCTGGAAAACGTCCAGAACCTGTCGACCCTGCGCGGTGCCGAGTTCATCGAGAACTACGGCGTGGCGATTGCCGATGGCCCGCTCAAAGGCCTGACCGCCCGTGCCGTCGTGGTGCTGGACGAAAACGACAAGGTCCTGCACAGCGAACTGGTCAAGGAAATCGCTGAAGAGCCGAACTACGACGCAGCACTTGCCGTTCTGAAGTAAGCGAAGTTTACAATTGTTAACGGCCTGGCCCTGTCCAGGCCGTTTTCATTTGTGCTTCAGTGTCTTAGATAAATCTTCTGTTACGTAAGCCAAAGGTAAATTGCCGGTAAAGGCGCTTTGCTTAATACCCGCCAGTGCTTATCGTTCAGCCTCCTGTAGAAAGAAGCTTCACGCGCCCAATGGTTGATCATTCCATGCAATCCTCCGCTTCCCGCAATCCTCGTCGCTGGCTGTTCGGCCTGCTTGTCCTGTTGGTCATCGCTGGCCTGTGCTGGAAATTCTGGCCCGCAGGTAGCAGCCCGAAGGAGGGCGCAGGGCAGAAAGCCGTTGCCGGGCATACAGGCCGGTCGGGGGGGATGCGTCCGGGGTTCGGCGGGGCGAGCGGGCCGGTGCCGGTGCGCGTGGCGCCGGCGGTCAAAGGCGATTTCCCGCTGTATTACAAGGCGCTGGGCACCGTGACCGCGCTGAACACCATTAACGTGCGCAGTCGTGTTGGCGGTGAATTGATCAAGATTTCGTTCGAAGAAGGGCAAATGGTCAAGGCGGGCGACCTGCTGGCCGAGATCGATCCGCGTCCTTACCAGAACGCCTTGCTCCAGGCCGAAGGCACCTTGCTGCAGAATCAGGCACAACTGAAGAATGCTCAGGTCGATGTCGAGCGCTATCGCGGCTTGTACCGCGAAGACAGTATCGCCAAGCAAACCCTCGATACTGCCGAAGCATTGGTCGGCCAGTACCTGGGCACGGTAAAGACCAATCAGGCGGCGGTCAACGATGCCAAGCTCAACCTTGAATTCACCAAAATCCGCGCACCGATCGCCGGGCGTGTGGGCCTGCGTCAGCTGGACGTCGGCAACCTTGTGGCGGCGAACGACACCACGGCGCTGGTGATCATCACCCAGACTCAACCGATCAGCGTGGCGTTCACCTTGCCGGAAAACAGCCTGGACACCGTGCTGGCGCGCTATCGCACCGGCGCCAAACTGCCCGCTGAAGCCTGGGATCGTGGTGACACCAAACTGCAGGCCACTGGCGTGTTGCAGAGCCTGGACAACCAGATCGACGTCACCACCGGCACCCTGAAATTCAAGGCTCGCTACGAGAACCGCGATCAAGCGCTGTTCCCTAATCAATTCGTCAATGTCCACTTGCTGGCCGACACCCTCAAAGGCGTGGTGCTTGCGCCCTCGGCGGCGATCCAGTTCGGCACCAACGGCACGTTCGTCTATGCCATGGACGGTGACAAGAAGGTCACCATCCGCCAGTTGAAAGTCGGCGCCAGTGACGGTGACAACACGGTGATCACCGAAGGCCTGGCCGCTGGTGATCGGGTGGTGCTGGAAGGCACCGACCGCCTGAAAGAAGGCAGCGAAGTGGAGGTCGTCAACGACAGCAAGGATGTACCGACCACCCCGACCGAACACCTGCAAGGCAAGTCGGCCGCCACTGCGCCTGAGGCGACAGTCACTGACAAGGCGAAAAAGGGCGGCGCATGAACATCTCGCGGCTGTTTATCCTTCGCCCAGTCGCCACGACCCTGAGCATGCTGGCGATTATTCTGGCTGGCGTGATCGCTTATCGGCTGCTGCCGGTGTCGGCATTGCCGCAGGTCGACTACCCGACCATTCGCGTTATGACGCTCTATCCCGGCGCCAGCCCGGATGTCATGACCAGCGCCGTGACTGCGCCGCTGGAGCGTCAGTTCGGGCAGATGCCCGGCCTGACCCAGATGGCGTCCACCAGTTCTGGCGGCGCTTCGGTGCTGACCCTGCGTTTCAGCCTCGACATCAACATGGACGTCGCCGAGCAGCAGGTGCAGGCCGCGATCAACGCCGCGACCAATTTGCTGCCCAAAGACCTGCCGGCACCGCCGGTATACAACAAGGTCAACCCGGCGGACACCCCGGTGCTGACCCTGGCTATCACCTCCAAGACTATGCTGTTGCCCAAACTCAATGATTTGGTCGACACGCGCATGGCGCAGAAAATCGCCCAAATCAGCGGCGTCGGCATGGTCAGCATTGCCGGCGGCCAGCGTCAGGCAGTGCGGATCAAGGTCAACCCGGAGGCCCTGGCGGCCAATGGCCTGAACCTGTCGGACGTGCGCACCCTGATTGGCGCCTCCAACGTCAATCAACCCAAGGGCAACTTTGACGGCCCGACCCGGGTGTCGATGCTCGACGCCAACGACCAACTGACGTCACCCAAGGACTACGCCAACCTGATCCTCGCCTACGCTAACGGCGCGCCGTTGCGACTCAAGGACGTGGCGGAGATCGTCGATGGTGCCGAGAACGAACGTCTGGCAGCGTGGGCCAATGAAAATCAGGCGGTGCTGCTGAACATCCAGCGCCAGCCCGGCGCCAACGTCATTGAAGTGGTCGACCGGATCAAGGCCTTGCTGCCAAGCATCACCGACAACCTGCCGGCCGGTCTCGACGTCACGGTACTCACCGACCGCACCCAGACCATCCGCGCCTCGGTCACCGACGTGCAACACGAACTGCTGATCGCCATCGCGCTGGTGGTGATGGTCACATTCCTGTTCCTGCGGCGGGCCAGCGCCACGATCATTCCCTCGGTGGCCGTGCCGCTGTCGTTGATCGGCACCTTCGGCGTGATGTACCTCGCAGGCTTTTCGGTCAACAACCTGACCCTGATGGCGCTGACCATCGCCACCGGTTTCGTGGTGGACGATGCGATCGTCATGCTGGAGAACATTTCCCGATTTATTGAAGAGGGCGACAGCCCGCTGCAAGCGGCGCTCAAGGGCGCGAAGCAGATTGGCTTCACCCTGATTTCCCTGACGCTGTCGCTGATCGCGGTGTTGATTCCGCTGTTGTTCATGGCCGACGTAGTGGGGCGCTTGTTCCGCGAGTTTGCGATCACCCTGGCGGTGGCGATCCTGATTTCCCTTGTCGTCTCCCTGACCCTGACGCCAATGATGTGCGCGCGGCTGCTCAAGCGTGAGCCCAAGGAAGCAGAACAGGGCCGGTTTTACCGCTCCAGTGGCGCCGCAATTGATTGGATGATCGCGGCTTACGGACGTAAGTTAACGTGGGTTCTCAAGCACCAGCCGCTAACCCTGATGGTGGCCATCGGCACGCTGGCGTTGACCGTGTTCCTGTACATGGTGGTGCCCAAGGGCTTCTTCCCGGTGCAGGACACCGGGGTGATCCAGGGGATTTCCGAGGCACCGCAGTCGATTTCCTTCGCGGCGATGAGCGAGCGGCAGCAGGAACTGGCCAAGGTAATCCTCGCCGATCCGGCGGTTGAGAGCCTGTCGTCTTACATCGGGGTCGATGGCGACAATTCGACGTTGAACAGCGGCCGGCTGCTGATCAACCTCAAGTCCCACGGCAAGCGCGACCTGAGCGCCACCGAAGTGATCGCGCGGCTGCAACCGGAGCTGGACAAGCTGATCGGCATTCGCCTGTTCATGCAGCCGGTGCAGGACCTGACCATCGAAGATCGGGTCAGCCGTACGCAGTACCAGTTCAGCATGTCGTCGCCGGATTCCGAGTTGCTCAGCCTGTGGAGCGGGCGTCTGGTGGAAGCGCTGGCGCAACGGCCGGAGCTGACCGACGTCGCCAGCGATTTGCAGGACAAGGGCTTGCAGGTTTATCTGGTGATCGACCGCGATGCGGCGTCGCGGGTCGGCGTATCGGTGTCGAACATCACCGATGCGCTGTACGACGCCTTTGGTCAGCGGCAGATTTCCACTATTTACACCCAGGCCAGCCAATACCGCGTGGTGCTGCAATCGCAGTCCGGCGAGAAGATCGGCCCGGATGCGCTGAACCAGATTCACGTCAAGACCACCGATGGCGGTCAGGTGCGCCTGTCCAGCCTGGCGCATGTCGAGGAACGCCAGGCGCAACTGGCGATCACCCACATCGGCCAGTTCCCGGCGGTGATGATGTCCTTCAACCTGGCGCCCGGCGTGGCACTGGGGCATGCGGTGGAGATCATCGATCAGGTGCAGAAAGACATCGGCATGCCGATTGGCGTGCAGACCCAGTTCCAGGGCGCGGCCGAAGCGTTCCAGGCGTCGCTGTCGAGCACCTTGCTGCTGATTCTGGCGGCGGTGGTGACCATGTACATCGTGCTCGGCGTGCTCTACGAGAGTTACATTCACCCGATCACCATTCTCTCGACCTTGCCCTCGGCGGCGGTCGGCGCCTTGCTGGCGTTGCTGTTGAGCGGCAATGACCTGGGGATGATCGCGATCATCGGCATCATCCTGCTGATCGGTATCGTGAAAAAGAACG
This sequence comes from Pseudomonas farris, assembly GCF_019145235.1. Classification (GTDB taxonomy): domain Bacteria; phylum Pseudomonadota; class Gammaproteobacteria; order Pseudomonadales; family Pseudomonadaceae; genus Aquipseudomonas; species Aquipseudomonas farris. Next base: position 389,022 of record NZ_JAHSTV010000002.1, read on the forward strand.
CGATCATGATGATCGACTTCGCCCTCGAGGCGGAACGTAACCAAGGCATGGACCCGCAAACCGCGATCTATCAGGCCGCGCTGCTGCGCTTTCGGCCGATTCTGATGACCACCCTGGCGGCGTTGTTCGGCGCGGTGCCGCTGATGCTGGCCACCGGTTCCGGCGCGGAACTGCGCCAGCCTTTGGGTCTGGTGATGGTCGGTGGCTTGCTGGTGAGTCAGGTGCTGACGCTGTTTACCACGCCCGTCATCTACTTGTACTTCGACCGCCTCGGGCGGCGCTGGGGCCGTAAGTCCGAGTCTGTGGAACCGGTAGAACAGCCATGAACCTGTCCGGACCTTTCATCAAGCGCCCGGTCGCAACGATGTTGTTGAGCCTGGCAATCATATTGCTGGGCGGCGTGAGCTTCGGCCTGTTGCCGGTATCGCCGTTGCCGCAGATGGATTTCCCGGTGATCGTGGTTCAGGCCAGCTTGCCCGGCGCGAGCCCTGAGGTCATGGCCTCGACCGTGGCCACGCCGCTTGAGCGTTCCTTCGGCGCCATCGCCGGGGTCAACACCATGAGCAGCCGTTCCAGCCAGGGCTCGACGCGGGTGATTCTGCAGTTCGACCTGGACCGCGACATCAACGGCGCGGCACGGGAAGTGCAGGCGGCGATCAACGCCTCGCGCAATTTGCTGCCGAGCGGCATGCGCAGCATGCCCACCTACAAGAAGGTCAACCCGTCCCAGGCGCCGATCATGGTGCTGTCGCTGACCTCGGATGTGCTGGAGAAAGGCCAGCTCTATGATTTGGCCTCGACCATTTTGTCCCAGAGCCTGTCGCAGGTGCAGGGCGTCGGTGAAGTGCAGATCGGCGGCAGTTCGTTGCCGGCGGTACGCATCGAACTCGAACCCCAGGCGCTGAACCAGTACGGCGTGGCGCTGGACGACGTGCGCAACACCATCGCCAACGCCAACGTGCGCCGGCCCAAGGGCTCGGTCGAAGACGGCCAGCGGCTGTGGCAGGTTCAGGCCAACGATCAACTGGAAAAAGCCAAGGATTACGAGTCGCTGATCATTCACTACGCGGACGGCGCGGCCCTGCGCCTGAAGGATGTGGCCAAGGTCAGTGACGGCGTCGAGGACCGCTACAACAGCGGATTCTTCAACGACGACGCGGCGGTGTTGCTGGTGATCAACCGCCAGGCCGGTGCCAACATCATCGAGACGGTCAACGAGATCAAGGCGCAGTTGCCTGCGTTGCAGGCCGTGTTGCCGGCCAGCGTCAAACTGAACCTGGCGATGGACCGTTCGCCGGTGATCAAGGCCACTCTGCACGAAGCGGAAATGACCCTGCTGATTGCCGTGGCGCTGGTGATTCTGGTGGTGTTCCTGTTCCTCGGTAACTTCCGTGCCTCGCTGATTCCGACCCTGGCGGTACCGGTATCGCTGGTGGGCACGTTTGCGGTGATGTACCTCTACGGGTTCTCCCTGAACAACCTGTCGCTGATGGCGCTGATCCTGGCCACCGGGCTGGTGGTGGACGATGCCATCGTGGTGCTGGAGAACATTTCCCGGCACATCGACAAGGGCGTGCCACCGATGAAGGCCGCGTACCTCGGGGCCGAGGAAGTCGGCTTCACGCTGCTGTCGATGAACGTCTCGCTGGTGGCGGTGTTCCTGTCGATCCTGTTCATGGGCGGGATCATCGAAAGCCTGTTCCGCGAGTTTTCCATCACCTTGGCGGCGGCCATTGTGGTGTCGTTGCTGGTGTCGCTGACATTGACGCCGATGCTCTGCGCGCGCTGGCTCAAGCCGCATACACCGGGGCAGGAAAACCGCCTGCAACGCTGGAGCCAGCGGACCAACGAGTGGATGGTCGGCAAATACGCCAGCAGCCTCGACTGGGTGCTGCGTCACCGTCGACTGACCTTGCTCAGCCTGATCGTGACGATTGGCGTGAATATCGCGTTGTATGTCGTTGTTCCTAAAACATTTTTACCTCAGCAGGATACCGGCCAGTTGATCGGTTTTGTGCGCGGTGACGACGGTCTGTCGTTCAGTGTGATGCAGCCGAAGATGGAGATCTTCCGCCGCGCCGTGCTCAAGGACGAGGCGGTGCAAAGCGTCGCCGGGTTCATCGGTGGCAATAACGGCACCAACAACGCCTTCATGCTGGTGCGGCTGAAGCCGATCAAGGAACGCAACCTGTCCGCCCAGAAAGTCATCGAACGCCTGCGCAAGGAAATGCCCAAGGTGCCCGGTGCGCAATTGATGCTGATGGCGGATCAGGACCTGCAATTTGGCGGCGGCCGCGAGCAGACCACCTCGCAATATTCCTACATCCTGCAAAGCGGCGATCTCGGCGCGTTGCGCGAGTGGTATCCGAAAGTCGTCACCGCCCTCAAGGCGCTGCCGGAGTTGACGGCGATTGACGCACGCGAAGGCCGTGGTGCCCAGCAAGTGACCCTTATCGTCGATCGCGATCAGGCCAAGCGTCTGGGCGTGGACATGGACATGGTCACCGCGGTGCTGAACAACGCCTACAGCCAGCGGCAGATTTCGACGATCTACGACAGCCTCAACCAGTATCAGGTGGTGATGGAGGTCAACCCGAAATACGCCCAGGACCCGATCACGCTCAAGCAAGTCCAGGTGATCACTGCCGACGGTGCGCGGATTCCGCTGTCGACCATCGCTCACTACGAAAACAGCCTGGAAGACGACCGGGTCAGCCACGAAGGCCAGTTCGCTTCGGAAAGCATCGCTTTCGACATGGCCGAAGGCGTGACGGTGGAGCAGGGCTCGGCGGCCATTGAGCGGGCGATTGCCAAGGTCGGTCTGCCGGAAGACGTGATCGCGAAAATGGCCGGTACCACCGATGCGTTCGCCGCCACCCAGAAGAGCCAGCCGTGGATGATTCTCGGCGCGCTGGTGGCGGTGTATCTGGTGCTGGGTGTGTTGTATGAAAGCTACATCCACCCGCTGACGATTCTTTCGACCTTGCCGTCCGCCGGGGTCGGGGCGTTGCTGTCGATTTATGTGCTGGGCGGCGAGTTCAGCCTGATCTCCTTGCTCGGGCTGTTCTTGCTGATCGGCGTTGTGAAGAAGAATGCGATTCTGATGATCGACCTGGCGCTGCAACTGGAACGGCACCAGGGCCTGGAGCCGCTGGAATCGATCCGCAGTGCTTGTCTGCAACGGCTTCGACCGATTCTGATGACCACCCTGGCGGCAATCCTCGGTGCCTTGCCGTTGCTGCTGAGCCGGGCCGAAGGGGCGGAAATGCGCCAGCCACTGGGCCTGACCATCATCGGCGGGCTGGTCTTCAGCCAAGTGCTGACCCTTTACACCACCCCGGTGGTTTACCTCTATCTCGACAATCTGCGCCATCGTTTCAACCGTTGGCGTGGGGTGCGTACCGATGCTGCTCTGGAAACTCCGCTATGACTGACCGTTCGCTTATCAATCTGGTTGCACCGCTGATCACGGCCCGAGGCTCGCGTTTGCTGAGCCTGTCGCTGTGCATGGCGATGCTCAGTGCCTGCGCCATCGGCCCGGATTACCAGCGCCCGCAAGCCGCCGCGCCGGCACAGTACAAGGAAGCGGCTGGCTGGCGTCAGGCCAATCCCAGCGACTCTCTGGCGCGTGGTGCCTGGTGGGAGCTGTATGGCGATCGGCAGCTTAATGGGCTGATCGAAAAACTCAACAGCGCCAACCAGACCGTCGCCCAGTCCGAAGCCCAGTACCGCCAGGCCCAGGCCTTGGTGCGCAGTGCCCGGGGGGCGTTTTTCCCGACGGTGGACCTGACGGTCGGGAAAACCCGTTCCAGCCAGGGCACCGGTAGCAGCAGTTCGAGCCTGAGCAGTTCCTCCAGCGGTATTCGCGACACGTACACCGCGCAGGCCGGGGTCAGTTGGGAAGCGGACGTCTGGGGCAAATTGCGCCGAGGCCTGGAAGCCGACACGGCCAACGCCGAGGCGAGTTTTGCCGATCTGGCGGCGATGCGCCTGAGCCAGCAATCGGAGCTGCTGCAGAACTACCTGCAACTGCGGGTGATCGACGAACAGAAACGCCTGCTGGAAGCGACGGTCGAGGCCTATCAACGTTCGCTGACCATGACCGAAAACCAATACCGCGCCGGTGTCTCCGGCAAGGACGCAGTGGCCCAGGCCACCACTCAGCTTAAAAGCACCCAGGCGGAGATGGTCGACCTGATCTGGCAGCGCGCGCAGTTCGAGAACGCCATCGCTGTGCTGATTGGTCTGCCGCCGGCCGAATTCAGCCTGGCTGAAACCAAAGACATCCCGGCATTGCCGCAGGTACCGCTGAGCCTGCCTTCGCAATTGCTGGAACGCCGCCCGGACATCGCCTCCGCCGAGCGCTCGGTGATGGCCGCCAACGCCAACATCGGCGTGGCCAAAGCCGCTTACTACCCAGACCTGACCCTGAGCCTGAACGGCGGCTATAGCAGCAGCACCTCTAACAACTGGATCAGTGTGCCGAACCGCTTCTGGTCGGTCGGGCCGCAACTGGCCATGACCCTGTTCGACGGTGGGCAGCGCTCGGCGGAAGTCGATCGCAGCGAAGCGGCCTATGACGAAACCGTCGCCAAGTACCGCCAGACCGTGCTCGACGGCTTCCGTGAAGTGGAAAACTATCTGGTGCAACTCAAGGTGCTGGAAGACGAAGCCAAGGTGCGCCAGGAAGCCCTGGATGCGGCGCGAGAATCCTTGCGATTGACCCAGAATCAGTACAAGGCCGGGGTGATTGCTTATCTGGATGTGGTGGTGGTTCAAGCCACGGCGTTGAGCAACGAACGCAACGTGCTGAGTTTGCTGCAGAGCCGCTTGATCGCCAGCGTGCAATTGATTGCCGCACTGGGCGGCGGGTGGGACGGGCAGCTTCAGGTGAGCGACAAAAAGTAGCGCATGATCGTTCCCACGCAGAGCGGGGGAACGATCAGTTGAGCGGCGATCACACGTTTCATCGCCTTGATGGCCTTTTGATGACTTTGTGAGTGCGTTCGTCCGCGGAATCAGTACAATCGCCGGCTTTGCTCCCCATGCACGAACGCAGCACGGCGGGAGCGGTCGCGAGAAGTCCCATGCTCATCGGTAGTTATTCCCTTACGCTGGTTTTCATATCGCTCTGTGTGGCGATACTTGCCTCTTATACCGCGCTCGACCTCACCGGTCGCATCGCCACGGCCAAGGGTCGGGCGGTGCATCTATGGACGGCGGGCGGCGCTTTCGCGATGGGTATCGGCGTGTGGTCGATGCATTTCATCGGCATGCTCGCGTTCACATTGCCGATCGATCTGGGCTACGACGTTACTCTCACGGCGCTCTCCCTGTTGATTGCGGTCCTGTCCTGCGGTTTTGCTCTGTGGCTGGTCAGCCAGCCACAACTGCCAGCCTGGCAACTGGCGTTCGGCGCGCTGGTGATGGGCGCTGGCATCAGTGCCATGCATTACACCGGCATGGCCGCCATGCGCATGCAGCCGGGCATCGATTACGACCCTGCACTGTTTAGCGCGTCGTTGCTCATCGCCGTTGGCGCGTCGGGTGCAGCGTTATGGATCGCTTTTCGTCTGCGCCGGCACGCACCTTATGTCCGCCTGATCCGCGGCGGTGCAGCAGTGATCATGGGCATTGCCATCGTCGGCATGCACTACACCGGCATGGCCGCGGCCCGTTTTGCCGATGGCAGTTTCTGTGGCGCGGCGGCCGATGGCCTGAACGGTGAGGGCCTGGACAATCTTGTGCTGATCACCACCCTCGCGGTGTTGAGTATCGCCTTGCTGACCTCGATCCTCGATGCACGCCTGGAGGCTCGCACCGCGGACCTCGCTCAATCGCTGACCGAAGCCAATCGCGAACTCACCCAACTGGCGCTGCACGACACCCTCACCGGGCTGCCGAACCGAGTATTGCTGTCCGACCGTATCGATCAGGCGATGTCGAGGGTGAAGGAGCAGGGCGGCTGTTTTGCGTTGATGTTCATTGATCTGGACGGCTTCAAACCGGTCAACGATGCCTTTGGACACCACATGGGCGACCAGTTGCTGCGTGAGGTCGGCCTGCGCCTGCGTGAAGATTTGCGCAGCCAGGACACCCTGGCGCGAATCGGTGGCGATGAATTTGTGCTGCTGGTGCAGCTCGCCGAGCCGAATGACGCGCTGAATCTGGCGGCGCGACAGGTGGGGCTGATCGCGCGCTCGTTCCGGGTCGCGGAGCATGACTTGCAGATTTCCGCCAGCGTCGGCATCGCGCTCTATCCCGGTAACGGTGAGACTGCCGAGGAATTGCTGATGAACGCCGACGCCGCGATGTACCACGCCAAGGGTGCCGGCAAAAACGGTCATCGCTTCTTTGATGCCTCGATGAACAGCAACGCGCGCAAACAGCTGCAATTGCTGCAAGACCTGCGCAACGCTGTCGATCAGCAGCAGTTCAGTCTCTATTACCAACCCAAGTTCGACGCTGGCAATGGTCGACCGGTGGGCGCCGAGGCATTGCTGCGCTGGGAGCACCCGACCCAGGGCATGCTGCAGCCGGACAGCTTCATCGATCTTGCGGAGAAGACCGGGCTGATCATTCCGATCGGCGAATGGGTGCTCAACGAAGCCTGCCGTCAGATGCGCGAGTGGTATGTGCTCGGTTACACCGACTGGCGCATCGCGGTGAACCTCTCGGCCTTGCAGTTCTGCCACGCCGGGTTGGTCCAGAGCGTCGCCAAGGCCTTGGCCACTCATCATTTGCCGGCCAACAGCCTGACCCTGGAAATCACCGAAACCACTGCCATGAGCGACGCCGATGCGAGCATGACGGTGCTGCAGGAACTCTCGGAAATGGGCGTCGACCTGTCCATCGATGATTTTGGCACCGGTTATTCGAGTTTGATGTACCTCAAGCGCCTGCCGGCCAATGAATTGAAGATTGATCGGGGATTCGTCCGCGATCTGGAACACGACAGCGACGACGCAGCCATCGTCTCGGCCATCGTCGTCCTCGGCCAGGCGCTTGGCTTGCGGATCGTCGCCGAAGGTGTGGAAACCGATGTCCAGCAAGACTTCCTGACCCAACTGGGCTGCGACTCGTTGCAGGGTTACCTGCTGGGGCATCCGCTGCCTGCTGATCGATTCATGGCCGATATTCATCGTGGGGAGCAATTGGCTACTGGCTGATGGACCCCTGTGGCAAGCCCCCTCGCCACAGGTTTGTGTCATTGGAATTGACGCAGGTTCATGCAAAACCGCGCAATGGCGGTTATTCTTGGCCCCGACTGCATACGCTTGTAACGGGGGAAATGCCAGCATGGACAAAGTCATCGTCATCACCGGCGGCAGCCGTGGAATTGGCGCCGCTACGGCCCTGTTGGCCGCTGAGCTTGGCTATCGGATCTGTATCAACTATCAGTCCGACGAACAGGCGGCGCACAGTGTGCTGGAACAAGTCCGCGCACTCGGCGCCCAGGCCATTGCCGTGCGTGCCGATGTCAGCATCGAAGACGAAGTGATCGGTCTGTTCCACCGCGTAGACACCGAACTGGGTCGGGTCACGGCGCTGGTGAACAACGCCGGCACTGTCGGGCAAAAGTCGCGGATCGACGAAATGTCCGAATTCCGTATTCTGAAAATCCTCAAGACCAACGTCCTGGCACCGATCCTTTGCGCCAAACACGCGATCCTGCGCATGTCGCCCAAACATGGCGGGCAGGGTGGCAGCATCGTCAACGTGTCGTCGGTCGCAGCCCGCTTGGGCGCCCCCAGCGAATATGTCGACTACGCAGCGTCCAAAGGCGCGCTGGACACCTTCACCATCGGCCTGTCGAAGGAAGTGGCGGGCGAGGGTATTCGCGTCAACGCCGTGCGACCGGGTTACATCTACACCGATTTCCATGCATTGAGCGGTGATCCGGACCGGGTCAGCAAGCTGGAGTCGGCGATCCCGATGGCTCGGGGTGGGCGGCCGGATGAAGTGGCGGAGGCGATTGTTTGGTTGTTGTCGGATAAGGCTTCTTATGCGACGGGGACTTTCGTCGACCTGGGGGGCGGGCGTTAATCCCGGGATTTGCTTTGTCTGTTCTGGCCTCTTCGCGAGCAAGCCCGCTCCCACAGGGGGACGGTAATGTTCACAAATGTTGTGTTCACATCCGTCCACTGTGGGAGCGGGCTTGCTCGCGAAGGCGATAGCCCAGACAACATCAAACCTTCAGAACGACCGCACAATCCGCCCCAACGTCTCCATCGCCTTCTCCGAATCTTCAGTCCAAGGGCTGCCATAATTCAGCCGAATACAATTCCTGAACCGCTGGGTCGGTGAAAAGATCGGCCCCGGCGCAATGCTGATCCCTTGCGCCAATGCCATCTGAAACAACTTTAATGAATCCATCTGCGGCGGCAGTTCCAGCCACAAAAAGTAGCCCCCTGCCGGCTGACTGACGCGCGTCTGCGCCGGGAAGTAACGGGCGATGGCGGCGAGCATGGCGCTTTGCTGTTCTTCCAGGGCATAACGCAGTTTGCGCAGATGCCGGTCGTAGCCGCCGTGTTGCAGGTAATCGGCGATGGCGGCCTGGGCGGGCATCGAGGCGCAGAGCGAGGTCATCAGCTTCAGGCGTTCGATTTTCTGCGCATACCGCCCAGCGGCGACCCAGCCGATGCGGTAACCGGGGGCCAGGCTCTTGGCGAACGAACCGCAATGCATCACCAACCCTTCGGTATCGAAAGCCTTGGCCGGTTTTGGCGCCTGTTGGCCGTAATAGAGCTCGGCGTAGACGTCGTCTTCGATCAGCGGCACCTGATGGTTGCGCAACAGCTCCACCAGCTCCTGCTTCTTCGCTTCGGGCATGGTCGAGCCCATGGGGTTCTGGAAACTGGTCATGCACCAGCAGGCTTTGATCGGGTGCCGTTCCAGGGTCTGGGCGAGAACGCCGAGGTCGATGCCGTCTCGCGGGTGGACGGGAATTTCCACTGCTTTGAGCTTCAGCCGCTCCAGCACTTGCAGGCTGGCGTAGAACGCCGGGGCTTCGATGGCCACCAGATCGCCGGGTTCGGTGACCGCTTGCAGGCACAGGTTCAGGGCTTCGAGGGCGCCGTTGGTGATCAGCAACTCTTCCATGGGCAACATCAGCCCGCCGACCATGTAGCGCAGGGCTATTTGTCGACGCAGTTGCGGGTTACCCGGCGACATGTCGGTGACCACCATGCGCGGGTCCATCTCGCGGGCGGCACTGGCCAGCGAGCGGGACAGGCGTTGCAGCGGGAACAGCGTGGGGCTGGGGAACGCCGAACCGAAGGGCACGGTGTTCGGATCCTTGATCGAGTCCAGCACCGAGAACACCAGTTCGCTGACGTCGACTTCGGTGGACTCGTTGACCTGGCTGCTGATCACCGGCTCCGAGAACGGGCTCGGTGCATGCGCATTGACGAAGTAGCCGGAACGCGGCCGGGCGCGGATCAGGCCCCGGCGTTCGAGCAGGTAATAGGCCTGGAACACGGTGGACGGGCTGACGCCGTAGGTCTGACTGGCGTAGCGCACCGATGGCACCCGCTGGCCGGGACCGAGGACGCCGGAGCGGATCAGTTCAGCGATGTCGTCGGCGAATTTTTCGTAGCGTTTCATTTAAGTCCCGGTTTGGAGCGCTATTGGGCAAATGGAGCTTATGTGGCGAGGGGGCTGCATCTTAAAGGCTCAACGGTTCATCGGCGCAACAAACCGGCTCTTGGCCACGCTGTAGATGTCCGGCTCATCGCTGTCGACAATCTTGAAACTGATGGTCTGCGAGCTGCTGCTCGGGCGATCCGTGGTCATGGCCACCGACACCGGTACGTCGACGATCTCACCGGGGGCCAGGCTCAGTTCGGTCTTGCCTTGCAACTGGAAGCCGTCGCCATCGACCAGTGTCAATTGATAATCCTGACGTTGCTGGGTCTTGTTGATGACCTTCAGGCTGTAGATGTTTTCGATCTGGCCTTCACTGTTCTCGCGGAACAGGCCACGGTCCTTGCTCACGTCCAGCGACACCATCGGCCGTTCCACCAGCGCCAGGGCAAGGGCGCCGATCATCACCAGCAGCACCGCGCTGTAGCCGATCAGTCGCGGGCGCAGTAGGTGGGTCTTGCCACCCTGCAACTCATGCTCCGAGGTGTAGCTGATCAACCCACGGGCATAACCCATTTTGTCCATGATCGAATCACAGGCGTCGATGCACGCGGCGCAACCGATGCATTCCATCTGCAAACCGTCGCGAATATCGATGCCGGTTGGGCAGACCTGCACGCACAATTGGCAATCAATGCAATCCCCCAGCCCGACATCGGTGGGTTTGACGTCACGTTTGCGCGGGCCACGGTTTTCGCCGCGGGCCACGTCATAGGAAATGGTCAGGGTGTCCTTGTCGAACATCACGCTCTGGAACCGCGCATACGGGCACATGTGCATGCACACCGCTTCGCGCAGCCAACCGGCATTGATGTAAGTGGCCCCGGTGAAGAACAGCACCCAGAACAGGCTGACACCGCCGATTTGCAAAGTCAGCAGTTCTTCAGCCAGGGGGCGGATCGGCGTGAAGTAGCCGACAAACGTCAGGCCGGTGAGCAGGCTGATCGCCAGCCACAGGGTGTGTTTGGCCGAGCGGCGGATCAGTTTGTTCAGGCCCCAGGGTGCAGCTTGCAGCTTGATCCGTTGGTTGCGCTCGCCTTCGGTGAGCTTCTCGCACCACATGAAGATCCACGTCCAGGAACTCTGCGGGCAGGTGTAACCGCACCAGACCCGGCCTGCGAACACGGTGATCGCAAACAGGCCGAACGCGGCAATGATCAGCAGCGCCGAAAGCAGAATGAAGTCCTGTGGCCAGAAGGTGGCGCCGAAGATGTGGAATTTGCTTTCGCAAAGGTCCCAGAGCACTGCCTGGCGGCCACCCCAGTTCAGCCACACCGTGCCGAAGAACAGCAGAAACAGAAACCCCGCGCCGCTCATGCGCAGGGTGCGGAACAAACCCGTGAAGCTGCGGGTATGGATCAGGTTGTCGCTGGACTTTGCCTTTATCTTTGGACGCAAAGGCTCGAACGTTTCAACGGTTCGGACGGGGATTCTATCGCTCATGGTCTTTCGCTCATCAGCCTCCATCAGGCCTGAGCACTATGACCAGCGATCTGTTTGCATAACAGACTCAGCTATAGCAATAAAAAGCGGATCAGATGAGTTTCTGGCACTCGCCTGCGACAACTTGATGCACCCGCAACGGCAGGCCGCAAACGCCTATGCCAGGTGTTTGCGGCGTGTGTTGATGCGGGTCAGTCAAATCACCGAATCACTGTCCGTGGCCTTCAAATGCCGGCGTTCATCCACTGCGCCTGCTACGGTCAATGCATCGGCTTCTGCTTCGGTGATGTAGATACGCTGGTCGTCGAGGTCGACCGCCGACATGGATTTTTCCCCGTCGGTGATGATGGTCACGTCGGAGCAAAGACGGATTTCTTCGCCGTTTTGGGTGATGAAGAAACAGGTCTGGTTTTCGATGCGCACGGTCATGGAGGCGTCCTTTTTTCGGCGGATTCTGAAGTGTTAGGGCGTATCCGCCGGTCATCGTTCTGTGCAACCGATTAATGGTGGGTGCGGTCCATCCTCTATCGAGTCATTAAATCATCATAAGGACTGCGCCATGGACGCTTGGTGGCATGAGGTTTGGGTGACGCTGCAAGCGGAGTTCGCCGACATTGGCGATGCTTCACAACTGACACGCATTACGGTGCGCTTGCTGATGGCCGCCTTGCTGGGCGGCATTTTGGGTTTCGAGCGTGAGCAAAAGGGCAAGGCCGCCGGGGTTCGCACCCATATGCTGGTGGCGCTGGGCGCGGCGCTGTTTGTGCTGGTGCCGCAGATGTCAGGATCCCAGGCCGATGCCATGAGCCGAGTGGTGCAGGGCGTGATCGCCGGCATCGGGTTTCTTGGCGCCGGGACTATCCTGAAAAACACTGATGGTGATGAGGGCCATGTCAAAGGCCTGACCACCGCCGCCGGTTTGTGGATGACGGCGGCCATTGGTGTTTCGGCCGGAATGGGCCGCGAGGCGACAGCCGTGCTCAGTACGTTGCTGGCATTGGTGATTCTCGGTGTAATGCCTATCGTCGTGCGCCAGTTTGAAAAGGATCGACACCCATAATTTGAGTCTTCATGCAGTTTACGGACTCACGATCTCCGGCGGCTGGGTGCTCGGCGGCTCTTCCCGCGGTGGCGGGCTGGTGCCTGGCGGTTCCTGCTCCGGGATGGGGCCGGGTTCGGTCGGCGGGGTTGGCGGTGTGGGCGGAATCGTCGGCTCATCAATGTTCGGATCGGGTGTCTCGGCGGGGATATGAATACTCATCGAAACAGTCTCCAGTGGCAGATGGCGTGAGTCGTGCTTAAGTTGATTGACCCGTACTCAGGGAATTTGATTCCCCGAAAGACTTGGCAAATCCCTCTGAACTTTTACCGGCGCCTGCTGTTCGGAACTTAAGTGAGTTCATGCCGGGGCAGATCGCTTCGTGTGAACGACGACCAGGCACAAGAGCGTCCTTGGGGCGTTAAGGAGAGATGCTCGATGACCGCTGAGAAACCCACAGAGTTGAGCTACAACCCGCATATACCGCTGTCGCAGGCGTTACTGCTACCGCGGATCGTGATCGAAAACACCATGCCGACCCTCGATGGCGGGCAATTCGCCGTTAAAGCCGTGATTGATCAGGACGTGGTGGTGACCAGCAAAGTGTTTGCCGACGGTCACGACAAAATGGCCGTGCGCATCCGCTGGCGTGCCGACGGCGACGAAGCCTGGCAGAGCGAGGTGATGGCTGAGCTGGGCAATAACGGCTGGCAGGGCCAGTTTCGTGTCAAGAAGCAGGGGCGTTATGTGTTCTGCCTCGAAGCCTGGATCGATCAGTACGCCAGTTTTTGTTATGAACTTGAGAAAAAACACGCCGTCGGCGTTTCGGTCAGCCTGGAATTGCAGGAAGGGCGCTCCCACGTCCAGCAGGCAGCCGAACGTTCCGAGGGCCCGCTCAGTGAACAACTGGCGGCGTTGCACCATGAGTTGTCCGGTCTGCTCGAAACCGAGCAAGTCGCCTTGTTTCTGCACCAACGCAGCGCGGACTTGATGGCCCAGGCCGACCATCGTCCCTTCCTGAGCCTGAGCCCGGAATACCCGGTAGACGTGGAACGCACGCTGGCGCAGTTCGCCAGTTGGTATGAATTGTTTCCGCGCTCGATCACCGATGATCCGGCCCGTCACGGCACTTTTAACGACGTGCATTCGCGGCTGCCGATGATTCAGGACATGGGCTTCGACGTGCTGTATTTCACGCCGATCCACCCGATCGGCCGCAGCTACCGCAAAGGCCCGAACAACTCGCTTATCGCTGGCCCCGACGATCCGGGCAGCCCTTACGCCATCGGCAGCGAAGAGGGTGGGCATGAGGCGATTCACTCGGAACTGGGCACGCGCGAGGACTTTCGCCGACTCGTTGTGGCGGCCGCCGAGCATGGGCTGGAAATCGCTCTCGATTTTGCGATTCAGTGCTCCCAGGATCACCCGTGGCTCAAACAGCACCCGGGCTGGTTCAACTGGCGGCCGGACGGCACGATCAAATACGCCGAGAACCCGCCGAAGAAATACCAGGACATCGTCAACGTCGATTTCTATGCCGTGGACGCGATTCCCAGTCTGTGGATCGAGTTGCGTGACATCGTTGTGGGTTGGGTCAAGGAGGGCGTGAAGCTGTTTCGCGTCGACAATCCTCACACCAAACCATTGCCGTTCTGGCAGTGGCTGATCGCTGATGTGCGGGCGCTGTACCCCGAGGTGATCTTCCTGGCCGAGGCCTTTACCACGCCGGCGATGATGGCGCGCCTGGGCAAGGTCGGTTACTCCCAGAGCTACACCTATTTCACTTGGCGCAACACCAAGAGCGAGCTGGCGACCTATTTAACCGAACTCAACGAATCGCCGTGGCGTGAATGCTACCGGCCGAATTTTTTCGTCAACACGCCGGACATCAACCCGGCGTTCCTGCATGAATCCGGGCGCGCCGGTTTTCTGATTCGTGCCGCACTGGCGACCATGGGCTCTGGCCTATGGGGTATGTACTCGGGTTTTGAACTGTGTGAAGCGGCACCGGTGCCGGGCCGGGAGGAATACCTCAATTCCGAGAAGTACGAGATCCGTCCGCGGGACTTCAATGCACCGGGCAACATCATTGCCGAAATCGCCCAGTTGAACCGCATCCGCCGGCAGAACCCGGCGCTGCACACGCACCTGGGCCTGAAGGTCTATAACGCCTGGAACGACAACATTCTGTACTTCGGCAAACGCAGCGTCGACGGCAGCAATTTCATTTTGGTGGCGGTCAGCCTCGATCCGCATCACGCCCAGGAGGCGAATTTCGAATTGCCGCTGTGGGAAATGGGCCTGCCCGACGATGCTGTCACTCAGGGCGAGGACTTGATGAACGGCCACCGCTGGACCTGGCACGGCAAGTACCAGTTCATGCGGATCGAGCCGTGGCATCTGCCGTTCGGGATTTGGCGGATTACCGTGTAGACGCAGTACCTGTGGGAGCGAGCCTGCTCGCGATGGCTCCTTCAAATTCAACAGACATGTCGACTGATAGAAAGCTATCGCGAGCAGGCTCGCTCCCACAAGGTTGGTGATCGGCTCAGCGGCTTTTTCGAATTCAACAGGAGTTACAAATGGCGAAGAAACCCAGGTCAGCCACCTTTATCAAAGACCCGCTCTGGTACAAGGATGCGGTGATCTACCAAGTTCACGTTAAGTCTTTTTTCGACTCCAACAATGACGGGATCGGCGACTTTCCCGGCCTTATCGCCAAACTCGATTACATTGCCGATCTGGGCGTCAACACCATCTGGCTGTTGCCGTTCTACCCCTCGCCACGACGCGACGATGGCTATGACATCGCCGAATACCGTGGCGTGCACCCTGACTACGGCACCATGGCCGATGCCAAGCGGTTCATTTCCGAGGCCCATAAACGCGGCCTGCGGGTGATTACCGAACTGGTCATCAACCACACCTCGGACCAGCACGCGTGGTTCCAGCGCGCGCGCAAGGCCAAGCCTGGTTCGGCGGCCCGTGACTTCTATGTCTGGTCTGATAACGATCAGAAATACGATGGCACTCGCATCATCTTTCTCGACACCGAAAAATCCAACTGGACCTGGGACCCGGTGGCCGGTCAGTACTTCTGGCACCGTTTCTATTCGCACCAACCGGACCTGAACTTCGACAACCCGCAGGTAATGAAAGCAGTGCTGTCGGTGATGCGTTACTGGCTCGACATGGGCATCGACGGTCTGCGTCTGGACGCGATCCCGTACCTGATCGAGCGCGACGGCACCAACAACGAAAACCTGCCCGAGACCCACGACGTCCTCAAGCAGATCCGTGCCGAGATCGACGCAAACTATCCCGACCGCATGTTGCTGGCCGAGGCCAATCAATGGCCGGAAGACACTCAGCTGTACTTTGGCAACACCGACGCCACTGGCCAGAACGGCGATGAATGCCACATGGCCTTTCACTTCCCGTTGATGCCGCGCATGTACATGGCGCTGGCCCAGGAAGATCGCTTCCCGATCACCGATATCCTGCGCCAGACCCCGGAAATTCCGGCCAACTGCCAGTGGGCGATTTTCCTGCGCAACCACGATGAGCTGACCCTGGAAATGGTCACCGACCGGGAGCGCGATTACCTGTGGAATTACTATGCCGCCGACCGTCGGGCGCGGATCAACCTGGGGATTCGCCGGCGGCTGGCGCCATTGATGGAACGTGATCGTCGTCGCGTGGAATTGCTCAACAGTTTGCTGCTGTCGATGCCCGGTACGCCGACCCTGTATTACGGCGATGAAATCGGCATGGGCGACAACATCTACCTCGGCGATCGCGACGGTGTGCGCACGCCGATGCAGTGGTCGATCGACCGCAACGGCGGTTTTTCCCGCGCCGACCCGGCCAGCCTGGTGCTGCCGCCGATCATGGACCCGCTCTACGGCTATCTGTCGGTCAACGTCGAAACCCAGGCCGGCGACCCTCATTCATTGTTGAACTGGAACCGGCGCCTGCTCGCGGTGCGCAAGCAGTCCAAGGCCTTCGGTCGCGGGACGCTGAAGATGCTCTCGCCGAGCAATCGACGGATTCTGGCTTATACCCGCGAATTCACCGGCCCGGACGGCAAGCACGAAATTATTCTGTGCGTGGCCAACGTATCCCGTAGCGCGCAAGCGGCGGAACTGGATCTGTCGGCTTATGTCGGCATGGTTCCGGTGGAGATGCTTGGCGGCAATGCGTTCCCGCCCATCGGCCAGTTGAATTTCCTGCTGACGCTGGCACCTTACGGTTTCTATTGGTTCGGGCTGGCGGCGGAAAACCAAATGCCCAGCTGGCACGTGGAGCCGGCACAAAGCCTGCCGGACTTCACCACCCTGGTGCTGAAAAAACGCATGGAAGAGCTGCTCGAAGCGCCGTCCCGCCACACCCTGGAACAGGGCATCCTGCCGAGCTGGTTGCAAAACCGCCGCTGGTACGCCGGCAAGGACGGCATCATCGACAACGTCAACCTCGCTTACGGCGTGCGCTTTGGCGACCCGCAGCATCCCGTGCTATTGGGTGAAATCGACGTCACCAGCGGCGGTCAGACCAGCCGCTATCAGTTGCCATTCGGTTTTATCTCCGAGGAGCAAGTCGGCGCGGCGTTGCCGCAGCAATTGGCGCTGGCCAGGGTCCGGCGCGGGCGTCAGGTCGGTTTGATCACCGATGCCTTCAGCCTCGACAGCTTTGTTCATGCCGTGTTGCAGGGCATGCAGGCCGGCACGGTGTTGTCATCCGACGGTGGCGAGATCCGCTTCGAGCCGACCGACGAACTGACCAGGCTTGGCCTGACAGCCGAGTCGGAGGTGCGCTACCTGTCCGCCGAGCAATCCAACAGTTCGGTAGTGATCGGCAGCAGCCTGGTGCTGAAACTGATCCGCAAGGTCGCGACAGGGGTACACCCGGAACTGGAAATGAGTGCGTACCTGACCCATGCCGGTTTCCAGAATATTTCGCCGCTGCTGGGCGCGGTCATTCGCCGTAACGCGGCAGGCGAGGACACGCTGTTGATGATCGCCCAAGGCTACTTGAGCAATCAGGGCGACGCGTGGGAGTGGACCCAGAACAACCTCGAACGGGCTCTTCGCGACGAACTTGCGGATGCTGTCTCGGAACAGGAGCAGCACTACAACGCCCTTGGCGAGCTAAAGGATTTTGCCGGCATGCTCGGCCAGCGTCTGGGGGAAATGCATCAGGTGCTGGCGGCCCCGAGCGCCAACCCGGATTTCGCTCCACAGGTCACCACCCAGAAAGATGCCCTGGCCTCGGCCAAGGACGTGGCGGCGCAACTGGAACATGCCCTGAAGTTACTCAAGCAGCATCAGACTGAACTGAACGCCGAGGATCAGGCATTGGTCAGTCGCTTGCTGGACAACAAAAAATCCATCCTCAGCCATGTCCAGGAACTGGGTAAAAAGGCTGCTGGCGGTTTGCGTATCCGCGTCCATGGTGACTTGCACCTGGGGCAGGTGCTGGTGATCAAGGGCGATGCCTACCTGATCGATTTCGAGGGCGAGCCGGCGCGGCCGCTGCATGAGCGCCGCGGTAAACACAGCCCTTATAAAGATGTCAGCGGCGTATTGCGCTCCTTCGATTACGCCGCGGCGATGACAATCAACGTGCATAACGTCGATAACACCGCCGAGGCCCAAGCCGCGCGTCAACGGGTCGCCGATCGTTATCTGAGGGAAGCGCGGCAAGCATTTGTCGACGCTTATCGGCTGGCGGCAGCTAGTCTTGCTCATGCATGGCAAGATCCCGAAGGCGAAGACGCCGCGCTGGCGTTGTTCGGTCTGGAGAAGGCGGCTTATGAAGTGGCCTATGAGGCTGAAAATCGCCCCACTTGGCTGCCCGTGCCGTTGCACGGTCTGTACGGGTTATTGAGTGGGCTCAAACCCTTTTCCGATCTTGGTGGAGAGTAGTCATGAGTATCTCGAACAAGGAACAGGGGCATGTGGGACAGGCGCTGCTACCCAGGGCGCGGGATATCGATGCGTTGGTACGCGCCGAGCACCAAGACCCCTTTGCAATTCTCGGCCCGCATGGCGATGGCGCCGGCGGGCAGTTCATTCGAGCCTATCTACCGGACGCCTTGAGCGTGCAGGTGGTGGACAAAGAGTCCGGGGAGGAACTCGGCAGCCTTGAGACCACCCAAACCCCGGGGCTGTTCGTCGGGCACTTCGAGGGGGCCCGGCCCTATCTGTTGCGAACCCGTTGGGCCGGTGGCGAGCAACTCGCCGAGGACCCTTACAGCTTTGGCCCGTTACTCGGCGAGATGGATTTGTACCTGTTCGCCGAGGGCAATCACCGCGACCTGAGCAGTTGCCTCGGCGCGCAGCTGAAGACGGTCGATGGCGTGGATGGCGTGCGCTTCGCCGTGTGGGCGCCGAATGCCAGAAGGGTTTCGGTGGTCGGTGATTTCAACGTCTGGGACGGTCGTCGGCATCCAATGCGTCTGCGCCACCCTACCGGGGTCTGGGAGTTGTTCATTCCGCGCCTGCAAGCGGGGGAGGCCTACAAATACGAAATCCTCGGTGCCCACGGCATTCTGCCGCTCAAGGCCGACCCGATGGCCCTTGCCACCGCTTTGCCACCGGACACGGCATCGAAAGTCGCCTCACCGCTGAAAATCGACTGGCAGGACCACGCCTGGATGCAGTCGCGGGGCGAGCGTCAGCGAACCAGCGCACCGTTGTCGATCTACGAGTTGCACGCCGGTTCCTGGCAATGCGAGCTGGATGACCTGGGCGAGGTCGCCCGTCAGTACACCTGGCCCGAGTTGGCCGAGCGGCTGATTCCTTATGTGAAGGAGCTGGGTTTCACCCACATCGAACTGATGCCGATCATGGAGCATCCGTTCGGTGGCTCCTGGGGTTATCAACTGTTGTCGCAATTCGCCCCGAGCGCCCGTTACGGCACGCCGGATGACTTCGCCGCGTTCGTCAATGCCTGTCACCAGGCCGAGATCGGCGTGATCCTCGATTGGGTGCCGGCGCATTTCCCCACCGATACCCACGGCCTGGCGCAGTTCGACGGCACCGCGTTGTATGAGTACGGCAACCCGCAGGAAGGTTTTCACCAGGATTGGGACACGCTGATCTACAACCTGGGCCGCACCGAGGTGCATGGCTACATGCTGGCGTCGGCGTTGCACTGGCTCAGGCATTTCCACGTCGATGGCCTGCGCGTGGATGCAGTGGCGTCGATGCTGTATCGCGATTACTCGCGCAAGGCCGGCGAATGGGTACCCAACCGTCACGGCGGTCGGGAGAATCTGGAAGCCATTGATTTCGTCCGCCATCTCAACGATGTGGTGGCCCTGGAAACGCCGGGCGCGTTGGTGATTGCCGAAGAATCCACGGCGTGGCCGGGTGTCAGCCAGAGCACGCAACAGGGTGGGCTGGGTTTTGCCTATAAATGGAACATGGGCTGGATGCACGATTCACTGCATTACATTCAGCAGGATCCGGTGTACCGCGCCCATCATCACAACGAGCTGAGTTTCGGCCTGGTGTATGCCTGGTCCGAGCGCTTCATCCTGCCGATTTCTCACGATGAAGTGGTGCATGGCAAGCATTCGCTGATCGACAAGATGCCCGGCGATCGCTGGCAGAAGTTTGCCAACCTGCGGGCTTATCTGAGTTTCATGTGGACGCATCCCGGCAAGAAACTGTTGTTCATGGGCTGCGAATTCGGCCAGTGGCGAGAGTGGAATCACGATCAGCAACTGGACTGGTATTTGCTGCAGTACCCGGAACACCAAGGGGTGCGCAAACTGGTCGGTGACCTGAATCGGTTGTATCGCGAAGAGCCGGCACTGCATGATCAGGACGATGCCCCACAAGGCTTCCAGTGGTTGATTGGCGACGATGCGGTCAACAGCGTCTACGCCTGGCTGCGCTGGAGCAAGGACGGGCGGCCGGTGTTGGTGGTGGCCAACTTTACCCCGGTGCCGCGACAGGCCTACCGCGTCGGCGTACCGTTTGCCGGGCGTTGGGTCGAGTTGATCAACAGCGATGCGGACACCTATGCCGGGTCCAACTACGGTAACGGCGGCGGGGTGTTCACCGACGAAGAACCGAGCCATGGCCAGGCGCTCTCACTGGAGTTGAACCTGCCGCCGTTGGCAGTGTTGATTTTGCGTCCGGAGGGTTGATCTAAAACCGCGTCGCTCCATTCGCGAGCAAGCCCGCTCCCACATTGGTTTTGTGTACGACGACAATCCAATGTGGGAGCGGGCTTGCTCGCGAAGGGGCCAGACCGAACAAAGCGCTTCTTGAATCATGCACTCACCAACGCATCCGCACCCCAAGGCTGCCAATCAGCCCGTTCAAATCATTGTCATCCACATCACTGCTGTAATCGGCACTGACATAAAAGCTGACCAAAGGCGTCACTCTGGCCACCAAACCCAGACCCACATCCACCGTCGAGGATTTGCGACTGCTGCTGATTTTGTCGACCTGATCCAGGCTCACGGTATTGCCGGTGTACACCGTGTGCCACACATTGGTGCGCACATACGGTTCGACGGGCAGGCCGTTAATATCGTAACTGCCTTTCAAGCGTGCACCGACACGACCACTCCAGGACGTCAAGTCGCTGGATGACGCATTACCAGAACCGGCATAGGGCGTATCCAGCGTAATGCGTTGATTGATCAATTGTGCCTGGGGTTCGATCACCCAGTTATTACCCAGACCAATCGGGAAACCACCTTCCACCGACAACGTCACCGCGCTGCCTTCGGCGGCTTGTCGCGCGCCTTGGTCATTGCGGCTGTAACCGTTGACCCGGCCACCGCTGGCCGACAAGTCCACGTGCCAGCCTTGCGGGCCGGTCAGGCTCCAGTAGGCGCCGAGACTTTGGCCTTGAAGGTTGAGCGTGTCATGGCCGGGGTCGGCAAGGGCGCGACTGGTCAGCAGGCCGTTGTCATTGCCCTGGAATTGGGTGGTGCCGCCGATCAGTCCAACCCGTTGGGTATGGCCGCTGTTGCTTTCTACGGTCAGCACCGCCGGGCCTTTGAATTCGCTGGCGCCGGGGATAGAAGAACCCTGGGCCAGAGAGTCGGTTTGGGCCTGCCGTGAGGTCTTTCCGTAGACGTGGTCCCAGGCTGAAGGCGAGGCATCTTCAACCGTCAGGCGTGAATTTTGTAAGTCTGGATTGACGCGTGAACGGCCGGGATAGGGGGGGGCGCCGGCAGGTAAGGTGAGGCCAGGTAACTCCTGGTTATACAAAGGGGTTGTTTCGTCCTCGGCAGACGCGGCCTGCACCTCCATGGATGAGCACAGCAGTAATGAACTCGTGACCGTGCAAAAAGTGACTCTGATCTCTTGTGGGGTGAACGAAGTTTTCATGGGGGTCTACCTTGCAATCGCATGCGTATCTCGCTTTGGCGTCTCTCCTACCCCGAATGAGGGGCGACCGAATGGATTGAGGCAAGGTCAGACCCGCCCGTTTTTACAGGAGTCTGGAGGCTTGCCCCTGATGGATTTCCGGGGGTAGTAAGCACTAGCTAAGAAGACTGCTGACGCTGCGTCAAGAAAGTGGCCGATAAGCGGTAAGTCTATTTTAGGCTTTGTAAGTGACTGATTTTTGGCGCGTATATAAGTTGTTGTTTGTGCAAAAAATCATCCAGAAAGGCGCGAGCCAGACGCGTTGGGTAGGGGGCTATCGGTTGTTTGGCGGATGATCCAGTGCAGGATAAACAAACGGCGTCGGCGCGCCATTGCTGTCATTTTTTCTGTCAGAGTTGGCAGTCCTTGGCGACTGCCATTTGACGGTGTTACAGGCGCACTTCCACCGCCAGCGGTAAATGGTCCGACAGATGCGTCCAGGGTTTGTGGCCGAGTATTCGCGGCTCATGACTGCTGGCATTACGCAGGTAGATCCGGTCCAGGCGCAGCAGGGGAAAACGCGCCGGGTAAGTTTTCGCCGGCCGGCCATGATGGCGTTCAAAGGCTTCATGCAGGTAGTCGCGTCGGGCGAGGGCGGCATTGCCTTGCAACTGCCAGTCGTTGAAGTCGCCGGCAATAATCACCGGGGCGTCATCGGGCAACGACTCAAGCAAGAGGCAGAGCAACTGCAACTGGAGTTGTCGATGGCTTTCCAACAGGCTCAGGTGCACGCAGATGGCATGCACTTCGGCATGCCCCGGCACATCCAGCACACAGTGCAACAACCCACGCCGCTCGGGGCCGGTGATCGAGACGTCGAGGTTGCGAAATTCGCGGATCGGGTATTTCGACAGCAGGGCATTGCCGTGGTGGCCGTCGGGGTAGACCGCGTTGCGACCGTAAGCGAAATCACTCCACATGCTGTCGGCCAGGAACTCGTATTGCGAGGTCTGTGGCCAATCGTTGTAACGGGAAGAATGCCGGTCGTGCTCACCGACTACTTCCTGCAGAAACACCAGGTCTGCCGACGTGCTGCGTACCGCTTCACGCAGTTCCGGGAGGATGAAACGCCGGTTGAGGGCAGTGAAGCCTTTGTGGGTGTTGACCGTCAGCACTCTCAGTCGATGAATCGCCGGAGGCGTGTTCGGTGGCATTGATTCGACGGCCTGTCGTTCGGCATCGCTGGTCACGTTCACTCCTCTGAATCAGGGCTGCTGTTTCCATGCGACTGATACACGGACGAGCAGTTCAGTTTGAGCGACGCCAATCCAATGTGGGAGCGGACTACTGTGGCGAGGGGGCTTTTGTGGCGAGGGGGCTTGCCCCCGTTGGGTCGCGAAGCGGCCCCA
The DNA here is from genome assembly GCF_019145235.1 of Pseudomonas farris. Lineage (GTDB taxonomy): Bacteria > Pseudomonadota > Gammaproteobacteria > Pseudomonadales > Pseudomonadaceae > Aquipseudomonas > Aquipseudomonas farris. The sequence goes on from NZ_JAHSTV010000002.1 coordinate 411,896, forward strand.
AAAGCTTTGCGACTGCTTCGCAGCCGAACGGGGCGATGCGGCGTTCCGACAAGCCCCCTCGCCTAAGGCACTCCCCGAATGATTCATACAAACACAATTTCATACGGCAATCGCATGCGCTCCAGTATCACCGGGGGCAGCATTGGGGCGATGCCGATTGCCGGCTCGCCGGCGAGTTGGCTGGCGTAGGCGTAGGTGGCGTGGCTTTTGCGCGCGACGGTCCAGTTGTCGAGGCGTACCTTGCGTGCGCGATGCCAAGGGATCAGCCCGTGATCGCGTGTCGGCCAATGCCAGGCCCAGACCGGTATTTCGTTGAGCGTCGCGCCGACCAGCGCCGCGGCCCTGGCGCAGGCCCGGCCGACGGCATCGTGGTCGAGGTTGCCGTCTTCGCGCCAGGTGCTGAACACCACATCGCCAGGGCGCAGGTAGCGGACGATGAATTGGATCAATTCAGACTCCCGCTCACCCAACCCGCTGTCGGTGAAGCCGCCGCGAATCCATTTCAGGCTGTGCATCGGCAACCCGAGCCGGCGCAAGGCTTCGACGCTTTCCTGGACGCGGAACACGCTCAGGCGTTTTTCCGACCACTGCCGTGACCCCGGATGACTGGCGCTACCGTCGGTGATCGAGATCAATTGCAGAGGATGACCAAGGGCGCACAGCAATTGCAGCAGGCCACCGCAGGTCACCACTTCATCGCCGGGATGCGGCGCGATGACTACCGCGCGCGCGCCGGCCGGGACCAGCGTTTCGGTGTTGATGACAGGGATATTGTCCAGTTGCGGGGCGCTGTTCCAGATCTGCGCTGGCAAACTGTTTTCAGTGATGGAAACCGATTTCATAGGCGCTACTTCCTTGTTCTGTCTTGCCCTCAGTCATGCGCATTACTTGCAGGGAGCAAGCCCGGCAGACCCGTGAAGGCGGGGTAAATAGCAGTTGCAGCGCTCCGAACCCTGGATTGCTGCGGGCAGAGTATTGCTCATGGAACGCTATTCGTCGCCCCAGCCTTTGGTCGGATACGGTTTTTTTAATCCAAGCTGTGTCAGGTGTCGCAAATAGTCAGCAAAAACCTGTGGGAGCGAACCTGCTCGCGATAGCGGTCTGTCAGTCACATTGATGCTGCATGTGCCACCGCTATCGCGAGCAGGCTCGCTCCCACATGGATTGCTTCCTTTTTTACTCGTCTTCTTCGCGCTGCAGTTCGAACAGCAGCAGCGAACGGCCGGTGACTGAATATTCGTGACCGAGCTCGAAACGTTCCTGGCCACGAATCGAGGGTTGATTGGTATCGATCATGCAGGTCCAGAATCCGCCGTCAGGCACTTCCGGTAGCAAGAAGTTGACGATGTCATGGTGGGCGTTGACCACCAGTAGCAGGGTCGCGTCGGCCCCCTTGCGGCGAATGCCGGTTTCCTGGGCGCGGCCATCAAGCAGCATGCCCAGGCAACGACCGTGGCCTTCCTCCCATTGTTCGGTGGACATTTCGCTGCCATCCGGGGCCAGCCAGGTCACGTCCTTGACGCCGATGTCTTCGTTGTAATTGCCTACCAGAAAACGCCCGCGCCGCAGGATCGGATAGGCCAGGCGCAATTTGATCAGGCGTTTGACGAACTTGAGCAGGGCCTTGCCGTCTTCGCTCAGGTCCCAATTGACCCAACCGATCTCGCTGTCCTGGCAATAGGCGTTGTTATTCCCTTCCTGGGTACGGGCGAACTCATCGCCGGCCACCAGCATCGGCGTGCCCTGGGACAGCAGCAACGTGGCGAAGAAGTTGCGCATTTGCCGCTGGCGCAGCTCGTTGATCTCGGGGTCGTCAGTGGGGCCTTCGACTCCGTGGTTCCAGGACAGGTTGTTGTTGCTGCCGTCCTGATTGTTCTCGTCGTTGGCTTCGTTGTGTTTGTCGTTGTACGACACCAGGTCGTTCAGGGTGAAACCGTCGTGGGCGGTGACGAAGTTCACCGAGGCATACGGCCGCCGGCCACGCTGATTGAACATCTCGCCGGAGGCGGTCATGCGACTGGCGAAGTCCGCCAGTTGGCCGTCGTCGCCTTTCCAGAACGCGCGCACGGTGTCGCGGAATTTGTCATTCCACTCAACCCAACCCGGCGGAAAGTTCCCGACTTGATAGCCCCCGGGGCCGCAATCCCAGGCTTCTGCAATCATCTTCACCTGACGCAGCACCGGGTCTTGACGGCAGGCCACGAGAAAGCTGTGACGCTCATCGAAACCGTCGTGGTAGCGGCCAAGAATGGTCGCCAGGTCAAAGCGGAAACCGTCCACATGCATTTCCGTGGCCCAGTAACGCAGGGAGTCGGTGACCATTTGCAGCACGCACGGGTGACTCAAGTCCAGGGTGTTGCCGGTCCCGGAGTCGTTGATGTAGTAGCGCTTGTCGTCGGGCATCAAGCGGTAGTAAGAGGCGTTGTCGATGCCGCGCATCGACAGGGTCGGGCCTTGTTCGTTGCCCTCGGCGGTGTGGTTGTAGACCACGTCGAGGATCACTTCCAGATTGGCCTCGTGCAGGTGCGCGACCATCTCCTTGAATTCGGCGATCTTGCCGCTGGCCAGGTAGCGTGGGTCCGGGGCAAAGAACGCGATGCTGTTGTAACCCCAGTAATTGGTCATGCCTTTGTGTAGCAGATGCTGGTCATTGACGAAGGCATGAATGGGTAGCAATTCCACGGTCGACACGCCGAGCTTGCGGATGTGTTCCAGCACGTCATCGACCATCAACCCGGCGAAAGTGCCGCGCAGATTCTCGGGGACGGAGGGGTGACGCATGCTGATACCGCGTACGTGTGTTTCATAAATGATCGTCTTGTCCCATGGCACACTGACCCGATGGTCATGGCCCCAGGTGTGAGCCGGGTCGATCACTTTGCATTTGGGCACGAAGGGCGCGCTGTCCCGTTCATCGAAACTGAGATCGGCGTCAGGGTGGCCGATGGTGTAGCCAAACAACGCTTCGGACCATTTCAATCGGCCGACCAATTGCTTGGCGTAGGGATCGATCAGCAGCTTGTTGGGGTTGAAGCGATGACCGTTGGCCGGGTCATAAGGACCGTACACGCGATAACCGTAGATCAACCCCGGGTGGGCGTCGGGCAAGTAGCCGTGGTAGATCTCGTCGGTGTATTCCGGTAACTCGATACGCTCGAGTTCCACCTCGCCGGAATCGTCGAAGATGCACAGTTCGACCTTGGTCGCGTTAGCCGAAAACAGCGCGAAATTGACCCCCAGGCCATCCCAGGTCGCGCCTAGCGGGAAGGGCAAGCCTTCACGGATTCGCGAAGCCTCGGCACGAGGTTCGGGCGCGGTTTTCTTTGGACTGCTCATAGTTGCTCCTGCATGGGGTGACGGTACTCGACTGCGATGAACCGTGGCTCTGGTTTTTTTCGAGGGCGAGCGCGCCCTCGGTGGCGAGAGACACGCCACAAATCAAGCGAGGCAAGGCGATAAACGCGTCAGGTCGTTGGCGGTTTGCGCGCAGCGCGTGGCTTTTTCTCGACGTTTTTTTCGCCAAGCGGGGTCACTGTCGAAGCAGAGGATTTGGCTTTGGCCTTGGTTTTGGGTTCGACGCTTTTGGCATTGAGCTTGCCGTCGGGCTTGCCGACCGCGGACTTGGCTCCGAGGCTTTTGCTGCCAGCTTTCGATGACTTGCCAGGTGCCAGCGCTTTGGCTTGGGCTTCAGCGTCGGCCAGTTTGCGGGCCATCTCCCAATGGCGCTCTTCCTGGCCTTCGGGTTTTCCTTCGGATTCCCAGATTTGATAGGCAAATTCGCGGATGCGTTTATCGTCGGTACTCATCGCAATGCTCCTGAACTGAACTCAAGCTTGGGTAGTTTGGATAAAGAGATTGACCGGGAAATCCCCCAGCGCGGCGCTGACCATCAGCTCCCTGTGTTTTGTGACTATGACGCTCGCAAAAAGTCCCTTCATATTTTCTTCAGGGACGGCGAACGGCAATTTGACCCGTGTATCGCCCCAGAGCGGCCCGTCAATCTTTGGTTCGGTACTGTTTTTCAGCAGTTCGGCACAGCGTATCGGTACTATCACGATAGCCCGTTTTCCCTGCCATTCGCGAGCAAACGCCAGTACCCGGTGAGCCTGGCTGCCGAGGACTTCAAGGGCTTGATAAATCCCTTTTTGAAACAGCCCGGCATGCTCGGCACGCTGGTGTAACGTCTGGGCGATCAGGCTTTGCTTGATGCGCCCGTCACGCCAGTTCACCAACAGATCGGGCAGGTCCAACCGTACGTGCATGGCCTGCTGACGACTGACGTAATCCACCGGTCGGCGGTTGTCCGGATCGACCAGCGTGAAGTCCCAGAACTCGTTGCCCTGATAGAGATCCGGTATCCCCGGCACGGTCATTCGCAGCAAGGTTTGCGCCAAGCCATTCAACGCGCCCGGGGCGGCGATGCTCTGCGCCGCCGCACCGATGGCCGTGCGCAGTGGCAGGCCTTCGGGGCTGAGTAGCAAGCGTTCGAGAAACCCATGGGTCGCCTGTTCATAGCCCTCGTTTGGTGCGCTCCAGCTGCTTTGCAACTTGGCTTCGCGCAGAGCTTTCTGTTGCCACTGCCAGAGGCGTTTGGCGTAGTCATCGAGCGCCACCCGATCATCGCTGCGCAACTCCAGCGGCCAACTGCCGAGGATCGCTTGATAGAGAATCAGCTCATCGCCCGCCGAGGGTGCACCGGGTTCAGTGCGCAATTCGGCGGCCAGGGTTCGCCAGTGTTCGACCTGTTCGGCGTACCAGGCGCTGCGCTCGCTCAACACCGCCAACCGCGCGCGGGTGTCTTCGCCGCGTTTGTGGTCGTGGGTCGCGGTGGCGAGCAGGTTGTCGGGGAATTCGGCGAGGCGATTGACGCAGGCAGCATGGAAGTCGGAAACCGGCGCACTGAACTGCTCGGTGTTGTAGCCGACATCGTTGCGCGACAGCAGCACCGCCGAGCGATAAAGCGCGGTGTCTTCCACTGCCTTGGCCGCCGCCGGTGAGGTCAGTTGCTGGAAGCGCACGCAGGCATGCTTGAGCAGTTTGCGTGGGCGGCCCACCGGGTGTTTACGCCAGGGTTGACCGCCGAGCCAGCGGGACAGGCAATCGAGCACGGGCCAGTCGGCTTCGCCAAGGGTTTGCCTTGCACCGTCCATGGCCTGCTGGAAAAACACCTCGTCCTGGGCGCAGTTTCGGCCCAGCGGGCTGATGTAAGTGCGATACACCGGGAAGTGCACGATCAGTTCCTGCAGGGCCCGACGGATCGCGCCGAGGGTCAGGTCCCGGGTCATCAGATCGTCCCGGGCCACTTGCAACAGGGCGTGGGCGACGCTTTCGAAATCCCCGGCGAGGGAGCCATTGAGAATCTGCTGGCGCGCCAGTTGTGCTTCCTGACGGAAATCGGCGGGCCGTTCGCTGTGCCGGCTCCAGAGTTCATCCAAGGTCTGGGCGCCTTCGGGGTCGTGTTGCAGCAACGACAACTGGTTCATGAATTCGTAACCAGTGCTGCCATCGATGGACCAGTCGCGGCGCAGGGTTTCGCCTTCGCCGAGGATCTTCTCGATGTAGATCGGCAGGTGTCGGTCCGGGACCAGGCGATCGACTCGGCGGCGCAATTTGCGGCAGTAACCCCTCGGGTCGGCGAGGCCATCGATGTGATCGATGCGCAGCCCATCGACAAGACCTTCGGCCACCAGTTCGAAGATTTTTGCATGGGTCGCCTCGAACACCGCCGGGCGTTCGACCCGCAGGCCGCCCAGTTCATTGATATCGAAAAAGCGCCGCCAATTGATGTCGTCCGCCGCGGTGCGCCAGCTGGCCAGGCGATAACTCTGGCGCTCGAGCAGGTTATGCAGGCGCTGGAAACCCTCGGGGGTGAGCGAGTCGTAGGTGCCGAGGGTGTGTTGGATGGCGTGAAGAATGGCCAGATCGCTGGCGAGTTCATGCAGCTCGGCTTTGAGCGGAATCGCCAAGCTGTGTGCGTCGGTCTGATAACTCAAAGTGCTGAAGCGGTCTGCCAGGGATTTGAGCTGCTCGACTTGCTCGGCATTCAATTGATCATCGGCTTTGAGCAGTTCGCCGTAGTTCGTGGGGCAAATCGGGAAGTGATGTTCGTAGTGCTCGACATAAAAGGCGCCGCGCCGGGCATCGAAACGCAAGGGCAGGGTGCCGTCCTGCAAGGCGATGCCGTAATCACTGCCCAAAAACGGCAGCAGCAATTGGCCCTCCATCAACGGGTCGGGCGAGTGCCATTGAATGTCGAAGAACTCGCCGTAAGGGCTCAGGCGCCCCCATTCCAGCAAGTCGAGCCACCAAGGGTTGTCGCCACCGCCAACGGCCATGTGATTGGACACGATATCGAGGATCAGCCCCATGTTCTGTTCGCGCAACGCATCGACCAAACGGCGCAATGCCGCTTCGCCGCCCAGTTCAGGGTTGACGGTGGTCGGATCCACCACGTCGTAGCCATGCATGGACCCCGCGCGGGCGGCGAGCAGTGGCGAGGCATAGACGTGGCTGATGCCCAGGCTGGCGAAGTACGGCACCAGCGGCACCGCCTGATCCAGAGTGAAACCTTTATGAAATTGCAGCCGCAGAGTCGCCTGCAGAGGTTGGTTGAACGGTTGATTCATTGGTCACGCTCGGCCGCCTGAAGTCGCGCACAGGCGAGCAGTTCCAGGCGCCGGGCGGCGTCCGGATCATCGAGCAGGGCTTCGCTGTCGCCGGGCAGCCTGCGCGACCAGTTGGGATGGGTGTCGGTGGTGCCGGGCAGGTTGGCCTGCTGTTCGATACCCAGCGCATCTTCCATTGGCAGCAATACCAGCGGCGCGCGGGTATGACCAAGGAAGCGGACGGCGGCGTCGAGCACCTGATCGGTTTCGTGGGACTCTTCGCGAAAATTCTGCGGGTCCTCGCTCAGCACCCGGCGCAAACCTTCGCGCTCGCGTTCACGGTGTTGGCGCCATTCGATTTCACCCGGGGCGTCGACCAGATTCAAGCGAGCGCTCCAATCGATATCGCGGCCATGCCACCAGCCATTGAGCGTCGGCAGGTCATGGGTGCTGGTGGTTGCCAAGGCGTTGTCCGGCCAGTCGAGAATCGACTTGAAGTGAGTATTGTCCTGTTCGAACAGCAGCACGCGCATGCCGAGAATCGAGCGCGCGATGAGTTTCTCGCGCAGACCCTCGGGCACGGTGCCGAGGTCTTCGCCGAGGACGATGGCCTGATGCCGATGGGATTCGAGGGTCAGCAAGCGCAGCAGGTCATCCACCGGGTAATAGAGGTAGGCACCGTCGCTGGGCGGCGCGTCGTTGGGGATCACCCACAGTCGTTGCAGGCCCATGACGTGATCGATACGCAGGCCGCCGGCATGGGCGAAGTTGGCCCGCAGCATTTCGATAAACGCGCGAAAGCCGTTGCGCACCAGACCTTCGGGAGAGAACGCGGAAATGCCCCAGCCCTGGCCGGAACGGTTGAGGATGTCCGGTGGCGCACCCACGGTCAGTGAGGCGAGCAATTCGTCCTGACGACTCCAGGCCTGGCTGCCACCGCCGTCAGCGCCAACGGCCAGATCCGCGATCAGGCCGATGCCCATGCCGGCACCGCGGGCGGCGGCCTGGGCGCGTTCCAGGCTGCGCGCAATCAGCCATTGGCAGAATGCGTAGTAACCGATGCGGGACGAGTTTTCTTCGGCAAAATGCGCCAGGGCGGTGCTGCGCGGATCACGCCATTGCTCGGGCCACTCGCGCCAATCGAGGCTTTCACCGCACCGCGCACGGGCTTCCTGGATCGCTTCGAAGCGGCAATGATTTTCCAGTGCTTCGCCACCGGCATGGCGGAAACTGCTGAAGTCCGGGTGCAAAGGGTGTTCGCCGTGGGTGAACCCTTCGTACAAGGCTTCGAGCAAGCGGTGCTTGGCTTCGGCGGCGGTGGGCCAGTCGATCAGCGGCAGTTTTTCCAGGTGCTTGAGCTCAGTGGCAAGGCCGGTGGCATCGATCGCGGTGCGCAAGGCACGCTCACCGAGAATCGCACCGGGCGCCGCGTACAGGCTATTGAGAAACAAACGGCTGGACGGCGAGTAAGGGCTGTAACGTTGGGTGTCGCCGCTGAACATCGCGTGCAGCGGGCTGATCGCCAACGCTTCGGCGCCTCGTTCGCCGGCCACCCGGGCCAGATCTTCGAGGGCTTGGGTATCGCCGAAACCGCCATCACCGGGACGGCGCAGTGAGTACAACTGCACGCTCAGGCCCCAGGCGCGCGGGTTTTGACTGTCAACCGCGTCGCCCACGCTGTAGCAGCGCTGGGGCGCCACCGCCAGGGTGAAGGACTGATCGTCGATGCTGACGTGCTGATAACCCACCGGCACCAGGCCGGGCAACACAGCGTTGTCATCGAGATTCAAGTTAATCCGTGAGCCGTCTTCGAGATGGATTTCACACGGGGTTTGCGGTTCGAAGTAGTGGGCCAAATCAAGGCCAACACCCACGTCGCAGGTCAATAGCGGTGGCAGGTGCCGGGTTTGTTGCACTTCCTGCAATTGCAGCAGGCTGGCGTCGATCTCCTGGGCAGTGTTGGCGGGATGGCCAAGTCCGCTGAGCACCGAGCGCAACACCGCCGGAGTCACTTTCTGTGGGCGACCATTGGCGTCGATCCAGTCGACGGCCAAGCCTGCTCGGCTGGCCAGTATTTCCAGTTGCGCATTGCTCATGGGCGCTCTCCATCCGGGGGTAGCAAAGGGGCTGCGGCCGTGAGGCTGACTAGCGCGCAATACGGGGCAAGCATGCCCTGATTCAACAGACCGGCCGATTGTGGCGGGTGTTCGAACAGCAATGTCGCGTCGGCCTGTGGGGTGTGGACCACGGGTGCATCGCTGAGGTTCAGGTCAATGCGCAACTGACTGCCATCGCCCAGCCGCCAGCGCGCCGTCACCGCGCCCTCGGCCAGTACCTGCGCCCCCAGCGCCTGGGCGCCGGGCAGGTGCGGGATGATGTGTCGGTGGCGGATCTGCAGCAGTTGGCGATACAGAGCGTAAATCGGCGATTGGCGGCTAGTGGTCAGTGTCGGCCGTGACGCTTCGAAGGTTTGCGTCGCGTTCGGGTCGGGAATCTGCTCGCGTTTGTGCGGGTCAGCAAAGGCGCTGAACGCCGCGAACTCATTGCGTCGTCCTTCGCGCACCAGTTCCGCCAATTCACCGTGGTGGCTGGTGAAGAACAGGAACGGTTGCTCGGCGGCAAATTCGTCGCCCATGAACATCAGCGGGATCATCGGCGACAACAGCAACAACGCGGTGGCGGCGTAGAGGGCATCAGGATGGGTCAGTTGATGCAGGCGCTCGCCAAAGGCGCGATTGCCGATCTGGTCGTGGTTCTGCAGAAAAAGCACGAAGGCCGTGGGCGGCAAGTGACCGCTCGGCTCACCGCGCGCCGTACCGAGACGGGTGATATGGCCTTGAAACACGAAGCCCTGGCTCAGGCAGCGGGCGAGTTGTTCGGTGGGCTGCTCGGCATAATCGGCGTAATAGGCATCGGTTTCACCCGTGAGCAGAACGTGCAGGGCGTTATGGCCGTCGTCGTTCCACTGCGCGTCGAAACCTTGCTCCAGCAGGCTGGCCTGGTTGTGCTCGTTTTCCGCCATGAGCCACACGTGTCGCGCCGGATCGGTTTGCCGCCGCACCCGTTGCGCCAGCTCTTGAAGAAAGTCCGGGTCTTCGATGGCATGCACCGCGTCCAGGCGCAGGCCGTCGAAGCGGTACTCCAGCAACCACATCAGCGCGTTGTCGATAAAGAAGTCGCGCACCTCGCGCCGCCGGAAGTCGATCGCCGCGCCCCACGGCGTGTGTTGGTCTTCGCGGAAAAAGCTCTTTGCGTAGCGGTGCAGGTAATTGCCGTCGGGACCGAAGTGGTTGTAGACCACGTCGAGAATCACCGCCAAACCATGGCCGTGGGCCGTGTCGATCAGGTGTTTGAGTTGTTCGGGCGAGCCGTAGGAGGCTTGAGGCGCGTAAAGCAAAACCCCGTCATAGCCCCAGTTACGCTCGCCGGGGAACTGCGCCAGCGGCATCAGTTCGATAGCGGTAATACCCAGCTCGACCAGGTGTTCCAAATGCTGCTCAACCTGGCTGAAACCACCGAGTGCACCAACGTGCAATTCGTAGATAACCGCCTCATTCCAGGGCCGACCCTGCCAGGCGCTGTGTTGCCATTGATAGGCGAGGGGATCGACCACCACGCTGGGACTGTCGATATCGCCCGCCTGAGCGCGGGAGGCCGGGTCCGGCACCTCCAGTTCGCCATCGATGTTGTAGCGGTAGCGGGTACCCGCGGGGCAGCGGGTGTTGATCACAAACCAGCCATCGGCCTGAGGCAGCAGCGGCAGGGATTGTCCATCTTCCAGTTCGAGACTGACGAAAAACGCATCTGGCGCCCACAAGGCAAAACGCGTGTGTTCTGCGTCCAGCATGATTGCGCCGTGGGGCCAGGTCTCAAGGGTCCGTAACGGCATCGTTGAAAGCCTCTTACTGTTTGCCCGATTTTCCCAGCGCTTTAGTCACCAGTTTTTCGTAGAGTTCGGCGTAGGGTTCGACTGCCTGGCACCAGTTGAAAGGCGCCGCCATGGCCCGGCAACGCATCGCGTTGAGCAGACCCGGGAAGGCGAACACCTTGAACGCGCGGCTCAGGGCTTCGCGATAACTCTCCACCGTGGATTCGTCGAAGAGGAAACCGGTCACGCCGTTTTCAATGGTGTCGGCCAAGCCACCGGTATTGCGCGCCACCGGCAATGAACCGAAGCGCTGGGCGTACATCTGGCTCAGGCCGCAGGGTTCGTAACGCGAAGGCATCAGCAGGAAATCGCTGCCGGCGAACATCCGTCGGGCGTCGGTTTCATTGAACCCGATGTGCACGCCGACTTGCCCGGGGAAGCGCAATGCCAATTCACGCATGGCTTGTTCTTCTTCCGGTTCGCCACGGCCGATGATCGCGATTTGCCCGCCGTTGTCGACAATGTATTCGGCCACTGCTTCGGTCAGGTCCAGGCCTTTCTGGTAGACCAGCCGCGAGACCACGGCGAACAGTGGACCTTCAGAATCTTCGAGGTCAAACAGCCTGCGAACGTGCGCGGCATTCACGGCTTTACCGTCCCAATCGCCGATGCCGAACGGGTGGAACAGGTGCGGATCGGTGGCTGCGTCCCAGCTCTCATCAATGCCATTGGGAATTCCGCTGAGCAAACCTTGCTGGGTCTTGGCGGCGAGAAAACCGTCGAGGCCGCAGCCGAAGGCAGGCGTGGTGATTTCCTGGGCATAGGTGGCGCTGACGGTGGTGATGTGGCTCGAGTAGGCCATGCCGGCCTTGAGGAACGACATCTTGCCGTAGAACTCCATGCCTTCCTGTTGCAAGGCATGCATGGGGATACCGAGTTCCGGGCACGAGCCGAGGCTGGTGACGCCCTGGTATGCCAGGTTGTGAATGGTGAACAGGGTCGGGGTGCGTTGACCGCGCCAGTGCATATAGGCGGGGGCCAGGCCAGCCGGCCAGTCGTGAGCGTGCACCAGATCCGGGCACCAGTGAATTTGGGCGAGGTTGGCGGCGATATCGGCCGCTGCGAGGCCTAGCCGGGCGAAGCGAATATGGTTATCCGGCCAGTCGCGGCCGTTGTTGGCGCCGTAGGGTGAACCCTCGCGCTCGTACAATTCAGGGCAGATCAACACGTAAATGACCAGGCCGTCGGGCATGTCCATGCGCCCGATCTTGCAGGGCGGCAATGCTGCGTGCCCGCCCAGTTCCCCAATGATATGAATCGGGTTTTCGCTGTTCATCACTTGCGGATAACCGGGGATCAGCACACGCACATCGTGCAGATGCGCCATGGCCCGGGGCAGTGCGGCGGAAACGTCGCCAAGACCTCCGGTCTTTACCAGGTCGGCAATCTCCGAGGTGACGAACAGGACTCTCTTCTTGTTGGGATTCTGACTGGCTACCGGTGCCAGCGTCTTGGGGGTCGGCGCTTTGACCGATTTGGCATTGAGGACACCGACGGTGCTCGTTTCCCCGACTTGCTGATGAGCACGTTCTCCCTGGATATCTAAAGCCGCACTGATCATATGAATCTCCCGTGTTGTTGATCTAATTCTAGGTCTGGCACAAACGGTGTTCGTGGCCAAATCCTGTGGCCGGGCGCAAACGCGCTACGCATCGGTGAGCAAGTGCTGCCCATGCGCTGAAGCAGAATGGGTGAAGTGGCTGTTGCAAGGAATGCACCAGTCGCTGTGGCCCTACCTTTAACCTGACACGAGGCCAGTACCAAAAGTTTCGATTATTTTCACCGAATGACCAGCCGGTTTTACTCCGCGAAAATCAGTCTAGGCCAGAACTTAGAGCGGGGGCGGCCAATGGGTGAAATTGTTCGACAATCGGTCAAAAGAGGGTACAGGCATAGAGCTTTGCGGGGAGACGCACCGACGAAGAGCAGGTTTATTTTCTGGTGCGGGTCAAATCGGGACCAGGAAGTCACGATAATCGGGCGTGATGGGAGGTTATGTGCGCCATTGTGGTGCGCAGAATTTGGGGAGGTATGGTGAGTTTTAGGGCCTCATCGCGAGCAGGCTCGCTCCCACATTGGATCTCGGGTGTACACAGGATGCGTGACGAAGCAAAGCCAAATGTGGGAGCGAGCCTGCTCGCGATGAACGATAACGCGGTCTCAGCCCAGCAGCCGAACCGGCTCCCCAGCCGCCCAAGCCTGTATGTCCTCGATCATTTGCGAAAAGAACAATTGGTAGTTCTGCCGGCTGACATACCCGACATGAGGCGTGGCCAGTACATTGTCCAGCGTTCTGAAAGGATGGTGGCGGGGCAACGGCTCGTGCTCGAATACATCCAGCGCAGCACCCGCCAGGCGTTTTTTCTGAAGTGCCTTGATCAACGCCGGCTCATCGACAATCGGCCCGCGGGCAGTGTTGATCAGCCATGCCGTGGGTTTCATCCAGTCCAGTGCCTGTGCATCCACCAGCCCTCGGCTGCGCTCGCTGAGCACCAGATGGACCGACAACACATCGGCCTGCTCGAACAGTTCCTGTTTGCTGACATAGGTGACGTCGACCTCGGCAGCCCGTTCGGCGGTCAGGTTTTCGCCCCACGCGATGACCCGCATGCCGAACACCTGCCCGAACCGGGCGACCCGTTGACCGATGCTGCCCAGACCAAGGATCGCCAGAGTCTTGCCCTGCAGATCGCCGCCCAACCCTTGTTGCCAAAAGCCTGCGCGTAAAGCGTTGGCTTCGGCCACCAGGTTGCGGGTCGCGGCCATGATCAGCGCCCAGGTCAGTTCGGGGGCGGCATGTTTGTAGCTGTCGGTGCCGCACACCTGAATGCCCAGTGCAGCGGTGGCTTTCAGGTCCAGGGCGGCGTTGCGCATGCCGCCGGTGACCAGCAGTTTGAGTGCGGGCAAGCGGCGCAGCAGGTCTTCGTCGAACCGGGTGCGCTCGCGCATCACGCAGATCACCTCGAATGCGCCGAGCCGCTCGGCCAGGGTTTCGTTGTCGGCCGGGTAGTCATGGATAAAACTCACCTGGCCGATGCTGTCCAGCACCGACCAGTCCACCACGTCGCGAGCCACGTCCTGCCAGTCATCGATCACCGCAATCTGCACCGCCATCAGCCTTACCTCATCAACGAACGGGATTGGTTTTGTTCAGCCAGTCGAGCAACGCCTGATGGAATTTGGCCGGTTCCTCCATTTGCGGCGCGTGGCCAAGGCCCGGGAATTCAATCAGCGTCGACTGTGGAATCAGTTTCGCCACTTGCTTGCCGAGTACGTCGTAATGACCGATTTTCGCCTTGACCTCCGGTGGTGCGATGTCCTTGTTGATGGCCGTGGTATCGGAGGTGCCGATCAGCAGCAGGGTCGGCACTTTCAGGTCCTTGAACTCGTAGTACACCGGTTGGGTGAAGATCATGTCGTAGATCAGCGCCGAGTTCCACGCCACCGCTGTTTTGCCCGGCCCTTTGGCCAGGCCTGCGTACATGTTCACCCAACGATCAAACTCCGGCTTCCAGCGGCCATCGTAATAGGTGCTGCGTTGGTAGTCGTGGATACCTTGCGCCGTAACGTTCAGCTCGCGTTCGTACCATTGATCAACCGTGCGATACGGCACGCCGAGGGCTTTCCAGTCTTCCAGGCCGATGGGATTGACCAGCGCCAGTTGTTCGACTTGATCGGGGTATTGCAACGCATAGCGGGTGGCGAGCATGCCGCCGGTAGAGTGACCGAGCAGGGCGGCGGTCTGGATGCCCAAGGCCTTGAGCAGTAGCTGGGTGTTGGTCGCCAGTTGCTGGAAACTGTATTGATAGTGCTCCGGCTTGCTGGAGGTGCAGAAGCCGATCTGGTCCGGGGCGATGACCCGGTAACCGGCCTCGCTTAGCGCCTTGATCGAGCTGTCCCAGGTCGCGCCGCAGAAATTTTTGCCGTGCATCAGCACCACGCTGCGGCCGTTAACCTTGCCTTGGGCGGCAATGTCCATGTAACCCATCTGCAGGGATTTGCCCTGGGACTCAAAGGCGAAGTGCTTGACCGTGTAGGGATACTCGAAGCCCTGAAGTTCCGGACCGTATTCCGGTGTTTCGGCCTGGTTCTGGTCCTGGGTTTGGGCGAGAACCGGTAGTGCCGCCGTCAGCAGCAGACCCGGTAACCAGCGGGAGAAAATGCGCGACATGGGGGAGCTCCACAGGAAATCTGCCGATACTGGATCGGCATGATCAGGGTGATATTAAACATAGGTCACGGCCGTAATGCCGAGCGCAATCCATGTGGGAGCGGGCTTGCTCGCGAAGGCGGTGTGCCAGGCAACATTAATGTCGACTCCCCCTTCGCGAGCAAGCCCGCTCCCACAGGTTTCGCACCTTAACTGACGGGCATTGGGCAATGGCCCTGCATGATCGTTCAACCCATCCACCCTAGCGTAGCCAGGGCCAACACACCGTAGCGGGCGCCCTTGGCGAGCGTCACGATCATCAGGAAACGCCCCAACGGCTCGCGCATGACGCCAGCCACCAGCGTCAGTGGATCGCCGATGATCGGCACCCAGCTTAGTAGCAACGACCAATGGCCGTAACGCTGATAGTGCTTTTGGGCTCGCTCGAGATGGCGAGGGCTGACCGGAAACCAGCGCCGGTCGTGAAACCGCTCGATGCCGCGCCCCAGCCACCAGTTCAGCAGCGAGCCCAGCACATTGCCCAGCGTTGCGACCGCCAGCAGCGACCAGAGCCAATACTGGTTGCTGAGCAACAGCCCCACCAGCACCGCTTCGGATTGCAGTGGCAGCAGCGTCGCGGCACCGAACGCCGCGAGAAACAGCCCGATGTATGCGCCGAACATCAATGGGCGGGGTAGTCCGCCACCACCACGTCAGTGCCGTCCTGTTTCAGGCCGATCACTTGGTAGGCATCGCTCTTGCCGTCCATTTCCATCCCGGGCGAGCCCATGGGCATGCCAGGCGCGGCAACACCCAACAGGTCGTCACGCTTACTCAAGGCCAGCACTTGATCGGCCGGCACGTGGCCTTCGACGAATTTGCCATTGATCAGGGCAGTGTGGCAGGACGCGAGGCGAGGTGGCACGCCGTGTTGTTGCTTGAATTGGCTCATGTCGGCTTCGACGTGGTCTTCAACTTTGAAACCGTTGGCTTCCAGATGGCTGACCCATTTTTTGCAGCAGCCGCAGTTGGCGTCGCGGTGAACTTCGATAGGGATCAGGTCGGCGGCCTGGGCCAGGGAAGAGATGAAGAGGGCGCTCAGGGCGGCCAGACGCAGGTGGGTTCGCATGGGGATCTCGTCTCGGGTTGTGGCCAAAAAGATGCATTTTGACCCGTTTACCCAACAAAGAGACAGGGGATTGTTTCGAAGTAATACAGCGTTGGTAATCATTGTGGCGAGGGAGCTTGCTCCCGCTCGGCTGCGAAGCAGTCGCAAAACAGACGTTCGTATTTGATCTGGCTCCCCAATGGCAGACTCGGGGCCGCTGCGCGCCCCAACGGGAGCAAGCTCCCTCGCCACAGGGGGCATGCCAGCTTGTTGCAATCAACGAACTTTTAGCGCCAGTAAGTTAGTTTGCCCGGCACCACCGATACAAACAAACTAACCAAGGCGTACATAAAGGCTTGATTAGTTATCTGCACCCATATCGAAAAGTTCGTGTAGACCCATAAAACAAAGCGTTTTTTTGGGTATGTATCGTAAATGTACAAGAATTGTAAAAAACGGAAATATTTGTTGGTGACGTTAGAGCGCGCATCGATACTCGCCCGCACTTAACTCGGTTAAACAAGGAACTTTTATGGTCGCCTCACAAGGACGTCTGTGTGTTTTGGATGATCGGCATCCCGTCACACAGTCGGGAGCCCGGTCATGACAATCGGCTATACAGGTGCCTGGACAAGCAAGGCAGGTTTGTTGGTCAGGGATACCGGCAGCGGCAAGCCTGTCACCCACAGCGCCAGGGTCAAGCAGATGCTGGCGCTGGTGGGAAGCAATCCCAATGCGCTGAACACGGCGAAAATGGATGAGCAGAAACTGCACAGGAACATCAAGGGTTTCGATCCGGAAAATGTCTCCGCCAGGCAACTGGGCAATCTCAGTGCCTTCTTGAGAGGCAAAGGCCTGATTTCCGATATTACTTCGATGACCTTGCTTAATGCCGGTGACAAATTTGACCGGTTTGGCGTACAGAAAGACCCGGATGCGAAGTTCAATGCGCTGGAGTATTTCGCCACGCAACTGGACACCATTCAGAACAACAGCATCAAGGGTGACAAGTACGCCGTTGGCCTGATCCCGGAATACAAGACGGCGATCTACGTACTGCAGAACTTGCAAGCCTATGGCAAGGGCAACGGTACGACGGTACCTAATGACAAGGGTGTTAACGCCAAGGCGTGATCTTTGGCAGCGCTGGCCCGCTCGAACTATCGAACGGGCCGGGCACCTGTTATCGGTCAAGCAACTTCATGACTTCTTCCGGATAACGCAGGCCTGCCGTGGCATTGGCCGGGAATATCGCTTCCAGGGCCTGCAATTCTTCATGGCTCAACTTCACGTCCAGCGCAGCCACATTTTCTTCCAGGTATTTACGCTGTTTGGTGCCTGGAATCGGGATCAGGTAATCCCCTTGGGCCAAGACCCACGCCAACGCCAGTTGACCCGCCGTCACACCCTTGTCTGCGGCCAGGGCCTGCACCTGCTGCACCAGCAACAGGTTTTTTGCGAAGTTTTCTCCTTGAAAACGTGGACTGAAGCGACGGTAATCGTCGGCGGCGAAATCATCCGGACTTTTCAGAGCACCGGTCAAAAACCCCCGGCCCAACGGACTGTAAGGCACAAAGGCAACGCCCAGGCGCTGGCACGCGGCCAGGCAACTGTTCTCCTCCTGATCGCGGCTCCATAGCGAGTATTCACTTTGCAGTGCGCTGATCGGATGAACCTTGTTCGCTCGCTCCAGCGTGGCAACCGAGGCTTCACTCAATCCCAGGTAACGTACCTTGCCGGCCTTCACCAGTTCTGCCATGGCGCCGACGGTTTCCTCGATGGCCACCTGCGGATCGATGCGGTGCTGGTAATACAAATCCAGGGTTTCCACGCCAAGGCGTTTGAGGGTGCCGTCGATAGCGTCGCGAATGTATTCCGGTCGCCCGTTAACGCCCCGTGCGCCGGGGTTGGATGGGTCGCGGACAATGCCGAACTTGCTGGCCAGAAACACTTGGTCGCGCTTGCCGACAATGGCCCTGCCGATCAACTCTTCATTGGTATGTGGACCGTACATGTCTGCCGTGTCCAGCAAATTGATCCCCAGTTCCAGCGCCCGGTGCAAAGTGGCCGTGGCTTCGCGAGTGTCCACGCCCGTGGTGTAGAAATCGGTCATGCCCATGCAGCCCAGACCGATCGCGCTAACTTGCGGACCGTTTTTACCCAATTGTCGTGTTTGCATGAATCAGCTCCCTTGTGAATTGAAATCCTATTGTTGACCTCGACAGAAACGAGATAAACCGGCTAAAACTGCTATGACTATTCGTAATTTCTAAATAATCAGCCGGTAAACCAAAGCAATGGACCGTTTCAACGCCATGCGCGTGTTCACCCGAATTGTCGAATTGGGCGGCTTCGCCAAAGCGGCGGACAGCCTGCATTTGCCCCGGGCTTCGGTGACCACTCTGATCAAGCAACTTGAAGCACATCTGGGCGTGCAACTGCTGCAACGCACCACCCGGCAGATCAGCCTGACACTCGATGGCGCTGCCTATTACCCGCGTTGCGTGCGGTTGCTGGCGGATCTGGAGGAAACCGAAGCCGTGTTTTCCGCAGCTCGCCAAAACCCCAAAGGTCTGCTGCGAGTGGATATGCCGGCGGGAGTGGGGCGTTTGATCGTGATCCCGGCATTGCCGCAGTTCACTGCCCGGTATCCATTGATCGAACTGGAAATCGGTTTGAATGACCGGCCGGTGGATTTGATTCGCGAAGGTATCGATTGCGTGTTGCGCGGTGGCTCGACTCTGGACGACTCACTGGTGGCACGGCCGTTGTGCGTGATGGACCAAGTCACCTGTGCGAGCCCGGAATACTTGCAGCGTTGCGGGACTCCGCTGTGTCTGGAGGATCTGCAGGGGCACCAGATGGTGGAGTACTTTTCCAATGACACCGGCAAACGCTTTGGACTGGAATTTGTACTCGATGATCAGCTGCGGTTGATCGACCTGCCCAAGCACGTTTCGGTCAATAGCGCCGATGGCTATCTGGCGGCGTGCGAGGCGGGATATGGCTTGGTCCAGACCCCGTATTATCACGTTGCCCGCCAACTGAAGGAGGGGCGTTTGATCGAGGTCCTGAGGGACGTGCCGCCACCGGGTATGCCGCTGACGGCGCTCTATCCTCCTCATCGCCAATTGTCCCGACGAGTGCGGGTGTTCGTCGACTGGATGGTGGAACTCTGTGCGCAGCCGACTAATGGTTTTTACAAAAAAGACTCACGCGGCTGAGCGGTTACCCATAGGGCGTTGGCGTTTTGCTGTAACTCGTCGTGCAACTGTTGCATGTGCGCGCAGTGCAGGTTGAGGGATCTAGACTGGACGCCCCGATGAAACAGTGCGAACCAGCCATGGTCACCTGGCATGGGCATCAGGCCTGTGAAGGTGAAGCCCAGAGCCGAAAAACTGCGCAAATTCCGGGCGAAGTGCCGGGACAATTCGAGTCTGGCCGAAATCAGCCAGTGCCTGGGCAGTTGCCAGAGCTGCTCATGCAAGTGTTTGTTCAAGCGCTGAATGACAATGTCGAACCGATGCTGATGTTGCTTGATCTGTAAGGGGATCGCGGGCCGTGACGCCTTGTCCTGGTGGGTTCCAAACACCGAGCACAGGTGTTGCATAAACGCCCTGCAGCTTGCGGGCCAAGGGATATCGGGAAGCGGGCGCGCGTATCCGTCGATCATGTGATAGCCCATCACGATGGTCTCCGGAAGTGGTTCAGCGAATGGCGAAGGAACGTAGTCGGGAAGCAGTCCAGTGCTGTAGAAGCCGATTCTTTCTGCCATGCGTTGAGTATAGGGATGGTGGGTCACTTGCTTGATCGAGACGCTCTTGAGCCCCAGAGCGTCTGATTGCGTCAGTAATTCCTGGCCCAGACGGGTCGCGATGTTCTGCCCTTGCGCGGCGGGATGTACCACGCTGAGGGCCAGTTCCGCGGTATTCGACGGGATATCGCGGCACAACGCGGCGTGCCCGACAACGCGCGCGTCGTCCACTGCGAGCATTGATTGCCAGCGCCCCTCGGTGTTGTGCTGACTGATCATGTTCGGCAGATAGACATCCGGCTGAACGTAATGATCGCCGTAGACCTCTCGAAACAACCGGCTCACGGCATGTGCGTCGGAAGGGCGGCAGGGTCGAAAAATCAACCGGTTCATCACACGGGCTCCAGCGGGGGAGCGTCATACACCCGCAAATCCAGCACCCGCAGTTGTTTGCCTGAACGAGGGTGAAGCTTCAGGTCTGTGGTTGCGCAGGCCAGCACCTGCAACTCCAGCAGACCCTCACGGCTCAGGTCGTCGATGGCGGGGTAATGGGCAAGTAGCGCTTCACGCAATGCGCGGCGCGCCGGCTCGACGCTTTGTAACTGAGGTTCAGGCACCCACTTCAGGCTCAACAGATCCTTGTGTCCGACCTGTTCGATCAGCAATTGCCATTGCTCGCTGTGTGCTGCGCGTTGAACGATCTCGTGTATTTCTTCGGTGAACAGCGACAGCACACCTACTCGTATTCGTTGACTGTGGGCGCTGCGCCCCTTGAGGGCGAATTTACGCATCGGGGTTGCAGCCGGTTCACGCCAACAAGCACGGTCGCCTACCGGGTAACGCAGCAGCGGCATGAGCCGGCGTGTCAGGTTGGTCAGTACCAACAGCCCGGTGCGATCGCATTCTTCAATCACTTCACCGGTGTATTCATCGACGATTTCCAGCAAAGTTTGCGGTTCGAATACTCGATGCTCGCCCAATGCACAGTCGCGATCGCTGGCGCCTATGAGTCCGGCGTCTACGCTGGCATAGCCAATGGAGGCAATACGGGCGCTGGGGAACACTTCGCCGAGGATCGCCAACTGCGGGGCAAACAGGCTTTCGCCGCCATACAGCAGCGTCTCGACCCCGCACAACACACGCCGATGCTGTGCCAGGTAGGCCGCGAATCGCAGTAACTGTGCTGGCACTCCGGCCAGAACGTTGATCCGATGCCGTGCGATGGCATCCGCCAGTACGTCCAGCTCGACGTCTCCGGTAAACGGAAACTCACAGATGGATGGCCCGACATGGGCCAGGGAATCGTGGATAAACAGAAAGCTGGCATAAAGATCTCCTGAAAAGAACAGATTGGCGACGCGGTCGCTATTGTTCAGTTGAGCAGAGAGACTGTTTCCGAATGTACCGACCAGTGTTTTCCATTCCTCGCAGGAGTAAACGGCAAGTTTGCCCTGACTCGTCGAACCTCCGGTTTTAAACACCAGCGCATCGTCGACGTTTCCGGTCAGGACCGGCCAATGACTCAAATCGTTGCTGCCCGCCCAATAGTCGGATACATCGGTTAACGGTAGGTCTTTTAAAGTAATACCCTTCGAGGGCAAATGTTTCAGGTGTTTGCTGTAAAAATTTGAGTGCCGTCTTATGTAAGGTACTAGTTGTTCAAGCGAATAAGTTGGATTCACAGGGTTCTCTTTCTTATCAGGCATTTTTGTCAGGAAGCAGCATCAATGAGGTGTCTGCTTTTATTTTCTTTGATCGATAATTAACGGTGTTTTGCCACTGTGTTTGTTTCGGGTGAAGGCTTGTTCGGCGCACAGGGAAACTTCCACTATTAAAAGTGCGGCACTCACCGCATTTGCCACTGCTTCATGGGTCAGCAGTTTTTGGCGTACCCGGTTGGCATCCGCATCTGCTCGAACTTGCATGCGTTCGACTCCGCTGGCGGTGTGGTCCAGAACAATTTGAATGGGTACGCCTACGCTGCATTCCAGCGCCGACGGTGAAATGAATTCCGTGCCAATCCGTACCAGCTTGCCGTGCCGCTGTAGCAGTTCGAATCGCGGTGTCTCCAGTCCGCAAGGGCAGGCACCGGGTATCCAGCGACCGGTATCGCCGATGTCATATCGGTGCACGCGCTGACCTTGTCGGGAGCGGGACGTAAATAGCAGACGGCCGATCTCATTGGTCTGCACCGGCTCATCCTGTTCGAGCTGAACGATTTCCAGATGCTGGGTTTCGCTCATCAAGTGAAATATGCCGTTCGCGGTTGCCGGGCAGGCATGCCCCAGGGGACCTGCATCGACGGAGCCATAGATGGCAGAGCGAATCGTCGACACTCCACAGCGTTCCATCAGGCGCTGACTGGCCTCTGCCGGATGTTCGCCACCCAGGAACACTTTGCCGATGCCGGCATAGGCGCGAAGTCGGGCCTGCTCCTTTAGAAACAGGCGATGCAGCGTACTGGGCATGCCGATCAGCACGGTGACTCGCTGCTCCACGATCAGTCGGGCGATTTCGCTGAAGTCGTCGTCCTGGGGAGCCCCCATGGGCAAATGCACAACATCCATCTGTTCAAGAATGTTCGAGAAACTGAAAAATCCGCCGTACAGGTTGCCGCCGTAGAACAGGTTCATTACCCGGTCCTGTGAGGGATCGAGCCCAACGCAGAACAAGCCATCAGCCGCCGCGCGCATCTGTCGTTGAAAGTCGCGATAGCTGAAACCGGCCAGGGCCGGGATCCCGCTGCTGCCGCCAGAGCGGAAGTACAACTGCGCTGCGGAGCCGATTGGCTGGGTCATGAACGTGTCTTTGTCCATGATCGGGCCATGGGCGGTGTCGGGGGCGGGTGGAAGCGAGTCGAGCGTTGCACGGCCAGTCGAGGCATCCGGAGGCAGAGTCACCGAGAGGCGGCGACTCAGACGTGACAGCGCATAGACGCCATCGTGGGGTTCACCGCAGTAGCCATCATGAATCGACCTGCAAGGTGCAATACGAGTGACGCCGGCATTGATCAATGTTCGAACGAGCTCGGGTGTTTCTCCCGAGAGGCACATCAGCGCGCAACTTTGCAGTACGGTTCGCCAGGGCAACAACGTCTCGGCGATCAGGTGCCGCGGCACTGGCTTTAGCACAATCGTACGAAACAGCGGCGACGGCCCGAGCGTCTGATCGTGTTCCCAAATGACACGCCATCCAGGGCCGGTCCACACTTGGCCGGTCTGGTTCTTGAAGCTCTGATCCAGCTGCGCCATGGCGGTGCGGGTAGTGATTTCCGACGCTTCCTGATCTGTCGGCACTAACGCCGGCCATTGTGGGGCGCGACGGTTGAGGGCTTCGGCCAGTCGGTTACCCAACTCCTGCACAACAACTGGATCGTCGCTGTCCACCAACACCCATTGAGGGCTGGAGCAGGCCTGTTGATCCAGTCGACAGACTTCATCTGCCAACGCATCGAGCGCCGAAGAATTCGCTGCTTCAGGTGACAGATAGGCGAAGCTGACCTTGTGTCCCCAATCGATCCAGCGACAGCCGGCCGGGATCTGCTGACGGATTGCTTTGAGTGCTGTTTCGCCGCCCCAGGCGGATACTCCATCGGCCTTGGCGCAGAGTTGCGCAATGCGAGAAGTGTTCACCGGCAGCACCGCTACGAATTCGGCCAGTCTGCCGCTGATGTCGCAGCTCACAAGGGCGGCGAGCAACTGCGCGGTCAAACCCTGATCGCTGGAGCTGGGGCGAAGCCAGTTGATGTTGCCGGCCAACAGGCTTTCGAGTACCGCGCAAAACGCCAGCATCGGCGCGTTGCCCGGAGTGATATGTACCACCAGCCCCAACGGATGCCAGCTTTCGAAGCACGACTGCCGATAGTCGATACGCCGCAGCGAACGCGGTTGCAGGCCCAGTTCCCGATCAAGCTTGGTGCTCAGGTTGCTCTGCTGGCAAAAATCGATCAGTCCCTGGTATTGATCGTCGTCGAGGGGCAGATCCAGACTACGGGCTTGCAACTGCGTGGCAAAGCGAGCGGCGGACTCGATGACGGTGTCGCTATCGATCGGCGCAGCCAGCAGGCGGGGCAATTGTTTTTGAAGGAGGTCGAGTGCGCTTTCAGGAGTGATGTCGTCACGCAATTGGCCATTAATCAGGTACATATCAAGCGCCTCCGATCAGTTCTGAAGCGGCCATGGCACAGCTGCGACTGGCGCTGGTGCCGGCACGTCCATGCAGCTCGAACCAATCGGTCGCCAGGCCGCATCCGCAACTGGCGCCGGGGTGCAATATCGCTAGATCGCCCATGACCACGGCATGGGCGGGGCTGGATGAAATGTAGGGAGAGACGAATTCCAGCAAGCCGCGCCGGCCGTAGGGCTGGACAGTGAAATTGGATGGGTTGCGCACGAAAACCTTCGAATAAATCGGTACATGAAAATGATGGTGGGCACACTGGATATAGGGCACGGCATGCTCTACGGCACCGTAGCCGTCCCGGCATCGGGACAGGTCGATGCCCAATTGCCGGTTGATTCGGGCATACAACTGATGGAGCGGGATCTCCTGTGCTGCCTGGGTTTTCCAGCCGCCTCCCAGAAACACCAATGACTGGGCAGGCAACTGCAACTCGGCCTCGCAGGTGTCTTCCATGTGCTGCAGTGCGTGCGAAAGGAACGCCGGAAAACCCAGGATGCGAACGGGCAGTCCTTCCTCGGCAAACTCCTGCAAGGCTCGAATTACCCCAAAAAGATCGAACTTGTGACCTTTGCCGGTGAGGCGCAAGCCGTAAACAACACGGTTGACGGGGGCATAGCTGCAAAGAAATTGATCGGTATAGGCCGTGCCCAAGGTGATAGCCGCCTCGGGCTCATAGCTCAGGAGCAGGTAATTGCAGGGACTGTCCGGGGTATCCCAGCCGTAGTGCCGGAAAATATGGCTCACCATGCCTTGTGCCGCGGCCATACTGCGCTGGTCGTACCGCATGCGACTCTTCTGGCCGCCGGTACCGGAGGAGGTCAGCTCCAGCGCGCCTTCGCCTGTGGGGCTGAAGACCAAATGACGTTTGAAGTAATTGGCGAAAATCGGCGGCAGCCTGGACCAGTCATCCAGTGTCTCCAGGGCATGGGCATCAAGATCATTGGCGTTCAGCCAGCGTTCGTAGCCAGGCGTATGGTGACAATGAAACAGGCTGACTTCACCCATGGCCCGGTCGAACAGGCCTTCCGGCACGGAATCAGGGCAATAGGGTTGCCTCAACGCGCAAAGCGCATCGGTGTGGGGGAGATGGATCATCAAAAGACCTATGGTTTGGTGTCAGACAGTAAGCGCGATGTGGGAGCGCCGCAAAAACAGTCGCAAGGGCAGCAGGCACAGGAGCCCCGCGAGACCGGCCATCAGGGCAAAGGCTTCAAGCCTGTCACCGGCACCCAAGGCCGCGATAATCGAGCCGCCAACACCCATTACGGCGATGGAAATCATGCCAACCATGGCCGACACCAAGCCTTTGCTGTCGTCGCTGGAAAACAGTGCAAGCCGGTACAGTGCGGCATTGCTCATGCCAAGGCCGATGGCATAAACCGACAGACAACTGACCAGCAAAACCGTTGAAGCACCGATGAAAGAGAGGGTGATCAATGCAACGAGCCCGCCGCAAAATGGCCAGAGCGCGTATCGAATCAGTTGGGTCAGTTCTGTGTTGGCAATCAGTCGGTTGAGTATCAGGTTACCGAGAATGACTGCCGCAAATACCGGGATTTGCCACAGGCCATAGTGCAGGGTAGAAAGTCCCTGGCTCTGGACCAGCAAGAGTGGCGCGAGTCCGATCCAGGCAATCAACGGCAGACTCATCAGGCCCAAGGCGATGGTGGCGCTCAGGAATGGCGGGTTGCCGAGCAATGCCGCGTAGCGGCGCACCGTGCCACCCCACTCAAAAGGCACCGCGGCCAGTCGTTGCCCGTCCTGGCGCAAGGTGCCCACGGTTTCCGGCATGAACCAGTAAAGTCCCAGCCAGACCATCGCCCCGCCGACACCCAACAGTAAAAACAGCTCCCGCCAGGAGAGCCATTCCAGCGCCAGACTGCCGAGCAATGGACCGAGCAGCGGGGAGAGCAGCGCAACGTTGCCCAGCAACGCCATGATTTTTACCGCATCGGCTTCGCAGAAGACTTCTTGCAGGGCTGGATAACTGACGGCGATGACAAATCCCAATCCCATGCCCTGAATCAGACGCAAGCCGTTGAAGGCGAGGATGTTTTGTACGTAGAACGCTGTGGCACAGGCTAGAGCGAACCCCGCACAACCGATGAGTAACAGCCTGCGGCGACCGAAGTGATCAGACAGCGGGCCGATAAGCCATTGCAGAAGAATGCCGCCAATCAAGTAAAGGTTGAAGGCATAAGGAACGTGGCTCGGACTGGCATCCAGTTGACGGGTTACAGTCAACATGGCGGGCATGATCATGTCGCTGCCCATATAAGTCAGCAGTTCGAAAAGAGTGATTGCAAGGCAAAAACCAAACAAACAATGGGGGCTGATATTGATTAAAGGCTTGAGCATGGCATCCCTGTTTTACTCGTGGCTTGAGGGGCTGATTTGTTTGTGATGTATCGAGAATAGACATCGATAGCGAACAGCTCAAACACACGATTGAGACTTAAAGCTTCAATGGTTTTCGCTATATTTCGATGTGTGGGAGGAAGTTGGAAAGCGATAATTACGGTGGATTAAACTGACAGATTGATGAGAATAGTCATGTACGAAAAATGCCCGCTAGAGAGCGGGCATTTTCTTCAGTGGAGCAAAGAATGATTGTTTTCTTACAAGTGAACGGCTGAATAGTCGTTGTTTGCGTCAGTCAGTTGAATTATCGATGTTGATAATAACCAGGTCCGCCTCGGTCATAGTGGTGGCCGCCATGCCAGCCGCCGTGGGGGAAAACGATGCAGCCACTCAGGGTCAGGAGCGCGAGCAGGGGAATCAGCTGCGTGATTCGACGGAACATTTCAAAATCCTCATGGTTATCGCCGCAATGAAGTCAAAACTCTTCATCGGCTGTAACATGAGACCCCGTTTGCAGCCCCTCATTCCCGCAGTACGGTAGGGGCTTGGTATGCTATCGGATACAAACCGGATACATTTTTTTGGTTCAGGAACCCGCAATGACTCAGTCGCAACGTTTGAAATACTCGATTCTGATCTCCCTGGTGGTACTGGGGATCATGTTCGGCCTTTCCTGGCTGCAAAATGCAGGGATCATCACAGAGCAGCTGTTCCAGTACATCGCTATTGGCGTGGCGGTGCTGGTGGTGGTGATCAATGGCGTAATGCGTCGCAAGGTCAAGCCTTGAGTGACGCCCCCTGGCCGGATTGCTCGCTGTAAAGGACAGCCGCGGCCTGTGGATGCAGGCTGTAGCTTTTGTCCGGATTGAGAGTGATCACGCCTTCACCGCACAAGCGTTTCAACACTTCACGGACACTGAGAAAGGACAGGGGAATGTCCAGGTCCAGCAAGTGGCTGTGCACGCCACGCACTCCCAGGCTGCGGTCGCTTTCGGCGGCGGTCAGCAAGGCGTCGATGACTTTCAGACGAATCAGGCTGGTACGCAGGCCAAAACTCTTGAGCAGAAACCTGATCCGTTCGTTGCCGTGGCGTTCGGCTTGTTGATTGAAAACGCCTGAGCCCAGGGTGCTGGTCTTTGGCGCATGGCTACCGTCCGTTGGCAGTTGCGGGTTGTACATGCAAAAACTCCTTTTCAGAGCCTGATCCGGAAAAATGTGATGGGTGCTCTCAATCAATATGACGAACGAGCCAGGCAAATAATGAAGACGCACATGTAGAAAATTTGTCGCGGTTACGTCAGCGGCCCGTGAGCTGGGCGTGGGGACGTCCTAAATTTTTGCTGTTTGCTTCGTTTTAAGGGGAGGCGCATTGCGTGTCATACGTCTTTTCGATCAGGAGCGAGCGTGATTATTTCCAGGCAGTTAACCAGGTTGAGCCTTGCGGGTGTGTTTCTGGGGCTGAGTCTTGCAGCAAATGCGCGCAGCCAGCCAGAGCAGGCGACGGCCGAGATTCGTCGAACCAGTTTCGGCGTGCCGCATATTCGTGCCGACAACGAGCGCGGGCTCGGCTATGGCATTGGCTATGCCTACGCTCAGGACAATCTGTGCTTGCTGGCCAATGAGATCGTCACAGTCAATGGCGAGCGCTCACGGTATTTCGGCCCGGACCAGTTTACCGTCGAAGAGCGCGGGAACCTGGCCAGCGATGTGTTTTTCAACTGGCTGAACACCCCCCAGGCCGTCGCCGCTTTCTGGCAGGCGCAAACACCGGAAGTCCGCGAGCTCATCGATGGTTACGTGGCGGGTTACAACCGTTCGCTGACAGAGCGTCGAGCGCAGGGTTTGCCGCAGCAATGCCAGGGTGAATGGGTGCGCGCGATTACCGCGCAGGACCTGGTCAAGTTGACCCGGCGTCTATTGGTCGAAGGCGGCGTAGGGCAGTTTGCCGAAGCATTGGCCGGCGCTACCCCGCCGAAAACCGTTGCCCATGTGGCGGGCGAACCGGTGTCGTTCCAACTGGCGGCTTCGCGCATGCAACGCTTCGCTCTGGATCGCGGCAGCAATGCCGTGGCGGTCGGCAGCGAGCGTTCGTTCAACGGTCGCGGGATGCTGCTGGCCAATCCGCACTTTCCGTGGGGCGGTGGGATGCGTTTCTATCAGATGCACCTGACCATTCCCGGCAAACTGGATGTGATGGGCGCCGCATTGCCCGGCTTGCCCATGATCAATATTGGTTTCAACCAGCACCTGGCATGGACCCACACGGTGGATTCGTCCAAGCACTTCACACTGTATCGCCTGCAACTCGATCCCAAGAATCCGACCCGTTACCTGCTGGATGGTCAGTCCTTGCCGATGAAAAAGCAGACGCTGGCAGTGAACGTGAAGCAAGCCGATGGCCAGACCCGGCAGATCTCCCATGTGGTCTACAGCTCGCAATTTGGCCCGATTGTGCAATGGCCCGGCAAGCTGGACTGGAACAACCAGTTCGCCTACAGCCTGCGCGATGCCAACCTGGAGAACGACCGGGTCTTGCAGCAGTGGTATGCGATGAACCGTGCCGTCAGCCTCAAGGATTTGCAGGCATCGGTGCACAAGATTCAGGGGATCCCGTGGGTCAATACCCTGGCGGTGGACGATCAGGGGCAGACGCTTTACATGAACCTGTCGGTGGTGCCGAACGTCAATGCCGACAAGCTGGCCAAGTGCAGCGATCCGCGGGCCGGATTACAGATGATCCTGCTCGACGGTTCCAACAGCGCCTGTGCCTGGGACATCGACCCGCACGCTGCGCAAAAAGGTATTTATGCGGCAGACAAGTTGCCGCAACTATTGCGCAAAGACTTTGTGCAACATTCCAATGACTCGGCCTGGATGGCCAACCCGGCACAACCGCTTACCGGTTTCTCGCCGTTGATCAGTCAGGACAATCAGCCGTTGGGGCTGCGTTCGCGTTTTGCACTGGAGCGTCTGGGCACCTTGAGCAAGGCCGGCCTTGTCGCTGCGGCCGATCTGCAACACATGGTGATGGACGATCAGGTGTATCAGGCGGCCCAAGTGATGCCGGATCTGCTGCAATTCTGTGCCGCGGATCTCGGCGCCGATGCGCCAACGCTTACGCCGCTGTGTGCCAGCCTCAAGGCCTGGGATCGCCGGGTGAATCTGGACAGTGGACTGGGCTTTGTGCATTTTCAGAATGTCATGGTGCCGTTACAGCAAATCCCTGGCATCTGGCGTGTGAAGTTCGATCCGAAGGATCCGCAACACACACCACGTGGCCTGGCAATTGAACAGCCAGATGTCGCCAAAGCGATTCGGGCGGCGATGCTGGCTTCGGTTGAACAGGTAAAAACCCTTGGCCTGAAAGCCGATAGCCGCTGGGGCGATATCCAGGTGGTCAGCAGCGGCGGGCAGCAAACGCCGATCCACGGCGGGCCGGGCACGCTGGGTGTGTATAACGCGATCCAGAGCGTGCCGAGAACCGACGGCAAGCGCGAAGTCGTCAGTGGCACCAGCTATTTACAGGTGGTGACTTTCGATGACAAGGGGCCACAGGCTCAGGGCTTATTGGCATTCTCGTTGTCCAGTGACCCGGCGTCGAAGTACTCCCGGGATCAGACACTGGCCTTTTCGAAGAAACAGTTGAGTGTGCTGCCGTTCACCGAGCAGCAGATCACGTCCGATCCGCAGTACCAGGCTCAGACGATTCGCGAGCAGGATGAAAAAGCAGGGAAGATCGCCGCGCAGTAATCGCGATAGCGTTTGAGTCAAAAGTGAAGGCCGCACCCCGCAAGGGTCGCGGCCTTCAGCTTTTTGGGGTTTGTTGCGGGATCGAATTGAGGACCGGATTGCCGTCCTTGTTGCGGGTCAGATAGACCGGCAGCACCTTGGGCAACGAAGCGACCAGGTTATTGAGCTCTTTGATGTTGTAGATACCACCGAGGCGAATCGAGCCGGTACTGTGGTCGGCGATCATGACGGGCTTGTTCAAATAACGATTGATCAAGGGCAGGGCGTCGGTCAGCGCCAGATCATCGAGCACCAGTTTGCCGCTGCGCCAGGCCAGCGAGTGGTCGTTGGCGGAAGTCTGGGTGATTTGCGGCGTGAAATCGCCGTGCCGGTAACGCGCCTGCATGGCAGGTTCGAGGCGCAGACCCTCGCCGGGCAGGGCGTCATTGCTGGTCACCAGCACGGAACCTTCAATCAGGTTCACGCGTACCTGATCCTCATACATCCAGACGTTGAAACGGGTGCCGGTGACGCGAATCCTGCCGTCGGCTGCCCTGACGATGAATGGGTGCTGCATGTCGTGACTGACGTCGAAGAAGGCTTCGCCTTTTTTCAGCGTGACACGACGCTGGTCCTTGTAATTGCTGAACGTCAGCTCACTGCCCAGGTTCAGCTCCACCTGACTGCCGTCGCTCAGCGTGACCTGACGAACATTGTCGGTCGCCTCGAAATGCTGATAGGCATTGGGCAGCCAACCCAGGTTCCATCCGGTATAGGCCGCCAGTGGCAACGCCAAGGCGCAGACGGTGGCTGCAATGCCGAAAGTGCGCCAAGGCATTGTCGGCTTGTCGCGAACAGTCGGCGCGGGAGATTCGGGACGAGGCAAGTCCCCAGCCACATCCCAGATCTCTAGCATGGCTTCGTATTCGAAGGCATGCAGAGGATGAGCATTACGCCATTGCTCGAATGCCTGGCGTTCTTCGGCCGTGCAGTCAACGGCGTGCAGACGCATGCACCAGTGCGCAGCGGCATCGGTGATGGCGTCGTATTGAGCTTGCGAGAGAGAGTGGTCTGTCATTGACTCATCCTGATTTCCTGCATTCTAACCTTGAGGGGAAGTCTGCGAGAACAACCGTCATGGCATTTGCCCATCAAAGTGCGACTTATTTTTCACCCGCACACCCTGCAAACAGGGCGTCGCCGGGAAGTATCCATAGTTGGAGTGAAAAAATGGTCAAGGTCAGCAGGAGTGATCCCTGTCCAGGACGAGAAAAGCAGGTGCAGATCGGGGTGACCTGCGCCTGATTTTATGTGCTTCAAGTCAAACCGTTTATGGGGCTGGCACCGGATCCAGCTGTCGACCCATTTCACATATCAAGCGAGCGACCGAGTCGGCGTTGCGCAAAATGGTGTCGATGCGCTGGCTCGCATTCCGTGGATCGAGGAAGGCGTTGCGAGCTTCTTCCATCGTCGTGCAGCCCGTCGTTTTGAGGATGTCCTTAGCCACATGCTCCAACCCATCAATCGAGTCCAGGCTGATCCATGACTGCAATGGTTCGTTCCAGCGCGTAAACAGTTCTTCTCTCGGGGTGGCCAGGGACAATGCTCGTCGCTGGAAATCCTGCTGCGTCTGTTTGGTTACCACACCGAAACCGGTGACGGTGGCGATGAGGTCGGTGAACGGGCGCCTTGCCTCAACCGTCGCAATATCCACGGTTTTTGAAAAAAGATGGGAGAACTCATGAATCAGGGTCGCGGCCCGGGAATGGTCGTCAACGTCGAAAGGCTCAGTCAAACAGTACTTGTACCAATCGAGTTTCGGGTCAAAAAACCTCTCAGTGAAATGCACACGCCTCTGCGCATCGTCATTCACAACAAAAGCGATCGTACTGTCGAACCAGTCTTTGTTTGAACCGACCACAAAATGCTCGGTATTCATCAAGTCCTCGTTTGGGTCTACCAGTGCCTTGCAAATTGGAACGATGACTTTTTTGATCTTGTCGAGAACACTGGCGTCGATGCTGCCAGTATCAAAAAAGGCTTTAAGAAAGGTATCCAGCCGTGTTCCCGGGTTCAGGAGTCTGAGTTGCACCAGGTTATGCAGACTGTTAAACGCGTAGTAGCGAGCCAGATCGATGGCTTGCACGAGCATGCGTGCTTTTTCCGGGTGCTTTGTCCGTATGTCTTCCATTCCCCGCGCTTCGATATTCAGTACGCTGTTGACTACGCGACTGGAAACATATTGGTTGTGCATTTTCGACAAGGCTTTGCCGTAGTGAATCGTATGTGAGTCCGGATCGATCACCAGTTGTTTTCCAGGCGTTGTCAGCAACGCGGGGCCCTGTTGTTGGTCGTTGATCATTCGCCAGATCGCCCCGGTTTTCGAGACGCGGTATGCCTTTCCGCCGACCGGGGCGTAGGTTCGTTTGCTGGTTGCTTCCAGATAAGTGCCATCAGTCGTGCGTCTGGTCAGATCCTTCAACGCGACAGTAGTGGTCTCGAAAGGCTGCAATGCCGTGCGCGTCGGTGCTGTCGGTTTTACTTGTGACCATTGCGGGACAACCAACGGCTGGGTAACAGGTGGGGAGGTGGCCGTTGCTGGCGCCGACTCGATAGAAGACTCCAGCGACAACCGTCCCAGCGACACCATTTGCGCGGCACCGGCAATAAATGTCTGCAATGCCTGTTTCCAATGATGATCCTGCAGCGCTTCGGCGGAGTCTTTGAAGTCTTTGTAGCTTTGCCACAGAAACTGCACATAGGAGAGTTTGCCCGGCAACAGGCCCGAAATCAGTCTGATGCCAGAGCTGAACAGGTTTTTGGCGGCTTCCCATTCTGCCTGGCCGGTGATTTCGGAGTGGCTGCCGAGCATCTTCGAAAGAAGGCTGACGTTATCGTTGAACAACTGTGCAAGCAGGTTGCCGCTGATAGGGGGGGAGGCGAGGGTGATTTCGCTCTGTTGCCCTACGGTGGATTTGAACAAGTTGCCGAACAAAGACTGTTCAGCCTCGGGAAGCCTGCGAAGGATCAGTTCCTGAAGTGGCCCTGGGGTATTGATCGCTGAGATAACGCTGGCCTCGTTCACGAACTCGGTGAATATGGAGCCTGCGTGATAAGGCGCATAGAGGATTTGCGGCCCGTCATGTCCGGCACCTGGGCCGATCAGGTACAGGCCCAGGGTTTTCACCGCTGCGGCACCTGCGGTCTTGATCATTTCCAGCGGCCTGACGATGGCGTGGGCACCTGTTACAGCCGCGCGGGCGATTGTGTCCGGCATATCGAGAACCTGCCAGATCAAATCAAAGGCGCTGCCGGAAAGACGTTGCTGCAGTTTCAGCGCATGAGCGTGTTGCAGCAGCTGCCATGGTAGTTGCTGAATAAAACGCTGCATTCGACTGTCGGCATCGGTACCGGCCTTGGTCAATGCATCGGTCACTCGCTTTGCATAATCGCTCTGGATATTCAGCGACCGCACAAGCTGGCGCACGGTGTCCTGATTCAGGCCTGCGGGAAGGGCCTGAGAGGTGGTCGAGGCAATCTTGAACCCGGTGCCTTGAGCCGCGTTGACAGGGTTCAGGGCAAATTCGGTCAAGCTACGCGACGGCCCGGCCAGGGCCAGATTGGGCGTGATTTTGATCTGGTCGGGATCAAGTTGCGTTCCAGGAAACCGGCTGCCAATCAATGATACTAATCGCTCATGCACATAGGACGTCAGGGTCTGGATCCCGTGCAAGTAGTCCTTGTCGTCGGTGACGCTGTTGCGGTATTGCTCCAGCAATTCGATGTGCAGCTGCTGTTCTTCGACTGGGGCCATTCCAAGCCATGCAGGCAGAGACTGCTGTCGGGTGATGGCTTGCGAGATCAACGTGGCTCTTTGCAAGTTGGTGTCGATGACCCTTTGGGTCATTTTTTTCAACGCTTTGATCTGTTGCGCATCGTCCAGCTTCTGGCTGCGCAGGTGTTCACAACAGGCCAGGAAGTGCTCGATGGAGGATTGCGCAAGGCGCTGCAACACATGGCCTTCAATCAGTCGCAACGAGTTGAGCTTATAGCTCTGGTGGAATGTGCGTTGGGCAGGGCTGAGGTTTTCCAGCAACTCCAGGCGTTTGTTGTCGTCGAGCAGGCGCCGGTTCAGTTCCGTCGTTGCGCTGCTGACTGTCGCGAAAACTTCGAGCCCGGCCGCAGGCGTCCACAGAATCGCCCGGCCCGAATGCTGAACATCGAGCCCGCCACGTTCGGTCAACAACACGCAATTGGCCAGAGGCAGCACATTTTTCTGCCCGGAACACTCAAGGATCAGTGAATAAGCGTCAGGCCTGAAACCTTTGAGGGCGAGGCGCGTTCCTCGATCCGGTTTGTCCGGATCGAACACTGTATCGACAATGGCCCGATCGGCTTCCCGTAGTGTTGTGTTAAGCACCCGCAGGCTGGCTTCCCCGCGCAAACCTAGGGAAAATGCGTGAGCTATCTTGGGTTTCAGTTTCTCCAGATAAACGCTTTGTAGCGCCAGGGAGGTAATCGGCTGGGAGGCAAATTTCGAGCTGAGCAGCGATTTGACATCGCTGAAGGATTTTACGAAAACCGCTGCCTTGTCTGCCAGCACCTGGGACGGCAGTTGGTTGCCAGACAACACCGGCCGGGTACTCCAGCGTCCCTGTGCATCCAGCGTCAGCAATTGTTCGCTGATCATTGAGCGTATATCCAGTGCCTTGTCGAACAAGGCATGGACGTTCACGGCCCCATCGCTGTGGCGGTAAACCTGCAGAACGTATTCAATGTTTTGCAGTTGCTTGGTAATGATCGCTTCAAACATTTTTTTGAATATTGACCCTGAAATCACCTCGCCGGAAACCTGCGGGCGCTTGAAGCCGATGAACCGGTTACGTTCATCCAGATTCAGGAGACCGTAGAGCTCGTCTTCATGACCGGCCGCGCTGAATTTGCTCAGCAAGGTGTCTTTGAGGTCTTGATGGTCTTTCAGAACCTGTAACCCCTGAGCGGGCGTGTAAAGAAAGGCATTGGACGAGGAATGACTGATCATCAGTGAGCCTGCCAGCTCTACAAAGTTGGCCTCGTATTCCCAAAGACGCACGGTTTCAAGGCTGAGTGTCGAGGGTGTGCCGGCGCTCAGCTGAATCAGTTGGTGCAGGGCCTGGCTCTGTTCAGGGTTGATGATGTCGGCTTCGCGCTTGATCAGGAACTCTGCACGCGCCTTTTCCCGGATGGCCCGACTGAAAAAGTCGCGACGGGAAGCACCGTCGGCAGCTGCAGTGTCCCAGTAGTGCTGCAGTTTTGCGGACAGCAGGCTTATCAGTTTGCTGGAGGCGGTCTTTACAGCGGTTTCCCAGTGGCCCTGGTCGATGCTCGTCGACTTTTTTTCCGGATGGAAAAATTCGTGAGACTGCCCGCTCGGCCATCGCTGATGGCGGTAGTACGACAGCACGGCGTCACTCAAGGACATGGAGTTGATCCAGCGGCGGGTCGAGGCACTTTCCTGGTTGCCATCATCGGTCGGTCTAACGGAATAAAAGTTGAGTCGGGTCTGGCTTTGATCAAGGCCCGGGAATCCCGGCTGCAACAACTCATCAAGCAGCGTAGTGAGCAGCGAGGTGAGCGTTGGCAACTTGATCAACTCGTCCAGCATGGCCTGCTCGTTCACTCGCTGGTACGCGGTGATGACGTTGCGCTGGTCTTCGAATATTTCACCTTCGATGGCCTGAAAACTCACTTGAATAGAGGTCGCGGCTGCCAGCGTTTTGCGCGCAGACAACGACATGAAGGCCAGCAGATCGTCGTCCTCGGTTACGCTGTTCAGCTGACGATTAAGCTGTTCGGTCAAGGCTGCGCGGCTGTCGAACTTCTTTATGCCGGCGTACGGGGTGTAGAGAATCTCGCCCTTGTCAGCCGGGGTGAGGCTCAATACGAAGCTGCCCGCCAAAGGGATGGGGTCCAGAGCGTCCGACTTCAGCAAAATTTTTTCGGCGAACATGGATGGGGTCTGTTGAAGGCGTAACGTTTGGCTGGCCAGTTCCAGATGACTGAGCCATTCGAAATCCTTGCGCGTCAGCCCATGGATTTTACCCAGATCATTCCAGTGGCCGGGTGCGTGCAGGGCCTCGGGGAATAACAGCGGAGCGGCAGGTGTGGGCATCGTCGAGTCTCGTTCAGGGCGCGGTTGAATGCGCCAATGGATTGAGGCTCAAGACTAAAAGTCGCGGGTGAGTCGAAGGTGGTAGATAGTTACCGCATGGCCGCCCGATGTTTGTGCAAAGATGCGCCAAAGCGTCTTTTCGGCTTAATCGGTTCTGATCAGATGCACCGGTTCAAGCGAAGGGTTGACAGGCTACTCGTCGCACGTTGTTAATCGGTTGGTTTTCATACGCTGTTGCCCCCTCCAATAATTACTCTGGAGCTTCAGATGTCTGCGCCACACGATCATGTGTCTACTGCGGTTTCGCAAAACCTGTCCTTCGAAGCGCTTACTGCGTTGCTCGAGCAGATCTTCCTGCGCCACGGCACCTCAGCCGATGTCGCCAAAACCCTGGCCCTCAACTGCGCCAGCGCCGAGCGCGACGGGGCTCACAGTCACGGTGTATTCCGCATTCCCGGTTATGTGTCGACGTTGCAAAGCGGCTGGGTCAATGGTCAGGCGGTGCCGGTGGTCGAGGACGTGGCCTCGGGGTTCGTCCGGGTCGACGCCGGTAATGGTTTTGCCCAACCGGCCCTCGCGGCGGCGCGGTCATTGCTGGTGGAGAAAGCCCGCAGTGCCGGCATTGCGGTGCTGGCCATCCGTAATTCCCACCATTTCGCCGCCTTGTGGCCAGACGTCGAGCCGTTTGCCGATGAAGGGCTGGTGGCACTGAGCGTGGTCAACAGCATGACCTGCGTGGTGCCGCACGGTGCCGATCGTCCACTGTTCGGGACCAACCCGATTGCCTTCGCCGCCCCTCGGGCCAACGGTGATCCGATCGTTTTCGACCTGGCGACCAGCGCCATTGCTCATGGCGACGTACAGATCGCTGCCCGTAAAGGCGAGCGTTTGCCGGCGGGCATGGGTGTGGACAGCCTCGGCCAGCCGACCCAGGACCCGAAAGCGATCCTTGAGGGCGGCGCCTTGCTGCCGTTTGGCGGGCACAAGGGCTCGGCGCTGTCGATGATGGTGGAGCTGTTGGCGGCGGCGTTGACCGGGGGCAATTTTTCTTTCGAGTTCGACTGGTCGAACCATCCAGGGG
Organism: Pseudomonas farris; assembly: GCF_019145235.1. GTDB lineage: Bacteria > Pseudomonadota > Gammaproteobacteria > Pseudomonadales > Pseudomonadaceae > Aquipseudomonas > Aquipseudomonas farris. The sequence goes on from NZ_JAHSTV010000002.1 coordinate 448,945, forward strand.
CGAAAACACCCTGGACCGGTCAACTGCTGATCGTGATCGATCCAAGCAAGTCGGCGGGGCAGAACTTTGCCGAGCGCAGTCAAGAACTGGTCCGGCAGATGCACGGTGTGGGACTCAAGCGGTTACCGGGTGATCGACGTCACCGGCAGCGCGCCAAAGCCAAGGTCGAAGGCATTGCGCTGGATGCTCAGACGCTGGCGAGTCTGCGGGAATTGGCCGGGCTCTGAACTCAAACGCAATCCCTAATGTGGGAGCGGGCTTGCTCGCGAAGGCGGCGGTACAGTCAACATTGATGTCGCCTGATACACCGCTTTCGCGAGCAAGCCCGCTCCCACAGGTTCCGTACTGACGCTCAATGACTTAACGCCGTCCCAACAACAGCCCCACCACCAAACCGAATCCGGCGGAGATGGCCACGGTTTGCCAAGGATGGCCGCCGATGTAGATTTCGCTGGCCTCGACCGCGGGCCTGGTCCGGTCACGCACGCTGGAGACTGAAGTCCGGGCCTGCTGGAGCTTCTGGGCGATTTGCCCACGAAGGGTATCCGCTTCCTCACCGACCAGTGAAGCACTGCTCTTGAGCAGTTTTTCCGACTCTTCGATCAGGGCCTGAAGTTCGCTGAAGACCTGATCCTTGATTTGATCCTCGGCGACTTGATCGATGATTTTGCGGGCCATTGGAGTACTCCTTGCAGGTAAATGGGCAGTGAACAATGGAGTCTGGCGCCATGGCAAAAGTTGCAGCCATTTTGCGTGACGACTCCACCCTGAAGAAAAATCCAGGGCAGGACATTTCCTCCTACAGTGTAAGATGTCGCCTATTTTACGCAGCAGGTATCTTCCATGAGCTTCAATCTGGCCGACAAACCCCTTGCCGAGCGCGCGGCGCTTGAAGATGAAAAATCCCGTCTGTTCGAACTCTGGCAAAACAACCTGGGTAAATCCAAGGGTGAAGCTGCACGGTTGTTCGGTGAGCGTGCCAAGCGCAAAGGCAAATGGGCCGAGTGGGTCCGCGCCGAACTCGACGGCATGTCGCCCCCGGAATTCGCGAACATGGTGCGCAGTGAAGTCAATCGTTTGATGGCGGCTAAATAAGCCACCAGACACTATTCCCGTGCAGGACTTCGGCAGCCCCTACAGGCGGGAAAAGGTCGCGATAATCGCCTCGCGCACTTTCAGCACCACCGGATCGAGTTGCGTGCTGGTACGCCAGCCCAGCTCGATCGGATAGCGTGGCAGCGCCAGAGGGCAGGGCAGCAGCGCCAGTCCGCTGAGCGCGGCGATACTTCGAGCCGCATGGGCTGGAATAGTCGCCACTGCCTGACTGCCCTTGAGCAAGTGCGGCAACGCGGCAAAGTGTGTGGTCGACGCGCATACCCGCCGACTCAGGCCCAACGCCGCCAGGCCTTCATCGGTAATCCCGATAAAACCGCCCGATGACACCAGAATGTGCTCGCGGGCGACGAACGCTTCAAGGCTGAGAGTTTCCTGTCCCTCGGCCAGACTGAGGGGGTCCACCAGGCACAGATAATCGCCTTCACCCAGCACCTGACGACTGAGCAGACGCTCGGCAAACCCGCCGGCCGTGATCGCCAGATCGATACTGCGCTCCATCAAGGCCCCGGCGACAATCTGGCTGTGGGTCTGGCGAAAGATCAGCCGCAGCTTCGGCGCACGATCAGCGATCTCGTCAATCAATCGTCGCCCGTAGGCGATTTCGAAATCATCCGACAAACCCACCGTCACCGAGCGTCCGTCGTAATGATTCGCCGCCGGATCGACCATCGCCAGGCTTTGGCGGCATTTATTCAGCGCATCGCTGACCACCGGTTTCAACTGGTTGGCCTTGAGCGTCGGCGCAAGACCTCGACCCGTGCGCACGAACAACTGATCGCCATACACTTCTCGCAATCGGCGCAATGCCGCGCTGACCGCCGATTGCGTCACGCCCAGACGCAGCGCGGCACGGCTAGCGCTGGATTCCTCATGCAGGGCTTCGAAGACTTTGAGCAAGTTGAGATCGACGGTCGCGATATTCATTTGGTTCATATCATTCAGCAGTGAGTCGGGCTTTGTTCATGATCCTGTGGCGCCGGAGAATGAGCAACACCTCATTACTGACGGAGTCACCGCGATGCCCAAGTCCATCGTTGCTGCCCTGCAAATCGGCGCCTTGCCCGGCGGCAAGGCCGACACCCTCGATCAAATCCTCTCCTGGGAAACCGCCATTATCGAATCCGGCGCCGCACTGGTGGTCATGCCGGAGGCGTTGCTCGGCGGCTACCCCAAGGGCGAGGGTTTTGGCACGCAACTCGGCTATCGACTGCCGGAGGGGCGGGAAGCGTTTGCGCGGTATTTCGACAACGCCATCGACGTGCCCGGCGCCGAGACTGAAGCCTTGGCCGGGTTGTCCTCACGCACTGGCGCCAACCTGGTGATCGGCGTGATCGAGCGCGCGGGCAGCACCTTATATTGCACCGCGTTGTATTTCGATCCGCAGGCCGGGCTGGTCGCCAAGCACCGCAAACTGATGCCCACCGGTACCGAGCGACTGATCTGGGGTAAGGGCGATGGCTCGACCTTGCCGGTGATCGACAGCCAGGTCGGGCGGATCGGCGCGGTGGTGTGCTGGGAAAACATGATGCCGCTGCTGCGCACCGCGATGTACGCCAAAGGCGTGGAGGTCTGGTGCGCGCCGACCGTGGACGAGCGGGAAATGTGGCAGGTCAGCATGCGCCACATCGCCCATGAAGGACGCTGCTTTGTGGTCAGCGCCTGTCAGGTCCAGGCCTCACCGCAAGCCTTGGGTGTGGAAATCGCCAACTGGCCGGCGGAGCGCCCGTTGATTGCCGGCGGCAGCGTGATTGTCGGGCCCATGGGCGACATTCTCGCCGGGCCGCTGCGTGGCGAGGCGGGTTTGCTCACCGCTGAAATCAACACCGACGACCTGATCCGCGCCCGTTACGACTACGACGTGGTCGGGCACTACGCGCGCCCGGACGTGTTTGAGTTGACGGTGGATGAGCGGGCCAAACCGGGCGTGAGTTTTATCTGAGGCGCAGCCACTCTTCGCGGGTGATCTCCCAGACTTCCTTCGGGAATCGCCCGCTGACAAAATCACCCTCTTCGGTGTGTATCAAACGCATGCCGGTACGTTCCGAGAGTTTGCACGAGCCGATATTCGGCGCCGCTTTCGGCACGCGCAGCAACGACCGGCCGAGTGTTTCGAACCAGTACTCGGTCACCGCCGCACTGGCTTCACCCATCAACCCCTGGCCTTGCCATTGCGGGGCCAGCCAGAAGCCTCGGTTGTTGTCCTGTTCATTCATCAGGCTGACATTGCCGATCAGTTGATCGGGGGCCGACTTCAAGCGGATTGACCAGTGCCATTCCTCGCCACGGGCCATCGCCGGCAGGGCAATATCACGCAGATAAGTCAACGCGCCGTCGGCGGGATAAGGCCACGGCACCAAGACGTTCAGATAACGCACCACGTCCCAGTGAGGGAACTGTTGCTGAATGGCCTCGGCATCAGCCAGTTCCAGCGGGCGCAAAATCAGTCGTTCGGTGTAGAGCGTTGGAGCGGCGTGCATCGTGGGTGACCTCCTTGTAGGGACGGGCGCTGCGCATCATGCGCAGCGTCGATTGTCCGTCTAGTCTCTAGGCGTTAACACCCCTGTCAACGGATGGACTGTCCATGAGTTTGTTACTCGGCCCGATTCTGCAGTTTCGTGGCATCAACAGTAATGTCTATAACGTGTCGGCTCTAGTGGTTTTACCCTTGGGCGCGACATCACCCAGCGTAAAAGTACCCGGTGGTGTCACTGCCGGCAAACCGTTGGCCACCGCCGATATCCCGTTGCTCAATCCTCAGTACCGCGTCTGGCGCATCGATTTAAAAGCGCTGCAAGACCAGGCTGTCGCCACTACTTACACGATCAAGATAGAGGGCGCGGCGGCCAACTTCGTGGTTCCGGCCGAGGGCCAGTCGCCGCGCATGGCCTATGTGTCGTGCAATGGCTTTTCGGACCCCAAGGACATGGAGAAGGTGGACCGGAACAACGAGCGCTGGGAACACATGTGGGGCGCTCATCAAAGCAAGCCCTATCACCTGTTGTTGATGGGGGGCGATCAGGTTTACAGCGACGATATGCGCAGCAATGTGTCGTCGATGAAAACATGGTTTGCCAAACCCTTTGCCGAGCGTCGAAAGGCGGTCTACAGCAAGGTGATCGAAGCCGATCTGGACAAGTTCTTCGCCAGACTCTACCTGGAGCGCTGGAAGCAGCCTGAGGTCGCGAAGCTGCTCAGCGCCGTTCCGACGGTGATGATGTGGGATGACCATGACATCATCGATGGCTGGGGTTCCTACGACGAGATTCTGCATTCAAGCCCGGTGTTCCAGGGGCTGTTTGCCACGGCCAAGCGCTATTTCAGGATTTTCCAGCAGCAACTGATCCAGACTCATCCGCACCTCAAACCGTCCGCCGATACTCATCCCTGTGCGATTCCCGACACCGCTGATGGCTTTCACCTGGGGTTTACCGGCCTGGGTGAATTGGCATTGCTGGTTCCCGACTTGCGCAGTGAGCGTGCACCGGATTTGACGACTCCGCCGGCTCGGCCGACCCGGATCATTTCGCCCGTCAGTTGGGATGCGATTTATGCCTGGCTGAGCAAGGTCAAGGGGCATAAGCACTTGCTGCTAATGTCGAGTATTCCCGTGGGTTACCTTGATTTGCAGGCGGCCGAAAAGGCACTGGACCTGATCTCGGGGCAACAGGAGCTCGAGGACGATTTGCGCGACCATTGGCGAAGCCTGCCCCATCGAGACGAACGCAAGCGGCTGATCATGCGGTTACTGGATTTCGCCCATGCTGAGTCATGCAAGGTCACGCTGGTGTCCGGTGATGTTCATGTGGCCGGCGCCTGCGTGATCGAATCGACGTTGTCCCGGCATCGCAACGATGGTTCAGGATTGATTTACCAATTGATTTCGACCGGGGTCGTGCATCCTGCACCGCCAGTGCTGGCAGTGCAGTTTCTGGAGTCCATTGGCAAGCAACAGGAACAGATCGACTACGGCATCACCGGGACCATGTTGCCCATCGGTGCCCGAGGACGTTACCTGATCGCTGCTCGAAACTGGCTGGCGATAGAGCCGGATGAAGACAGCACCGGCAAAAGTCGGCTGTGGGCCAACTGGCACGTAGAAGGCCTCAAACATTGTGTGACCCAGGTGATCGATCCGGTTAAGCCACGGGCCGAGCCTTGAGCGTTACCACGTGCCGGTAGTCGCCTCCGGTAGGCTGAGTTTGCCGCGATCAACGAAACGCATCGTGCCGAACACGCCACCGGCCAATTTGCCCCGAAGCACGTACGGCAGATTGTTCAGTGTCTGCGTCTGACCCAGCCCGAAAGTCTGACGCAGCACCGAGAAGGCTGAAACACTCACCGGCACCACAATCACCGCTTCGGAAAAGCGCGGGATCGAGCCCGTTTGGTCGCTGACACCGGAGGCGAGTGATTGCCCGTTCACCTCCAGATCCAGGGCCACGCCGTTGTAGTCGATCGCCGTTTCATTGGGGTTTTGCACGCGCAGCTTTACCGCAAAACGCACTTCCAGTTCCTGGCTTGGCAGCGGCTCGATACCGACCACGTTGATGTTCAGCGGATCGCGATGAGGGAACAGGGCGCAGGCGCTCAGCGAGAGCAACAGGAGGGACAGAGGCAGGTATAGAGAAAGTGCGAACAATCTGCGCATGGACAGGTTCTCGTAAAGAAAAAGGCCGAGCCGCTCGAGGCTCGGCTCTTGAGCATTACGCACGGTTCAACTGTGCGACAGCCGCAGGTGAAGCGGGTTCACCCTTGGCCGCAGCATCCGGGTTCTGCATCACCTGAAGCACCGAGGCTTCCGGGTCGAACTCGTCTTCTTCCAGCTCGATGAATTCTTCGGGCAGGAAGATATTCAGCACGATAGCGCACAACGCACCGACGGTGATCGGTGATTCGAAGATGTTGTGCAGCGCCTTCGGCAACTCGCGCAACACTTCAGGCACTGCCGCGACGCCCAAGCCCATGCCGAGGGAAATCGCCACGATCAGCATGTTGCGCCGATGCAGGCCAGCCTCGGCGAGAATCTTGATCCCGGCCACTGCCACGGTACCGAACATCACCAGTTCAGCGCCGCCAAGCACCGGTTTTGGCATCAATTGCAGTACCGCGCCGATCATCGGGAACAACCCCAATACCACCAACAGGCCGGCAATGAAAAACGCCACATAGCGGCTGGCCACGCCCGTGAGCTGAATCACGCCGTTGTTCTGCGCGAAGGTCACCATCGGCATGCTGTTGAACACCGCAGCCATCGCCGAATTGAGACCGTCGGCCAGCAACCCGGATTTGATCCGGCGAATATAGACCGGGCCTTTGACTGGCTGCCGGGAAATCATCGAATTGGCGGTCAAGTCACCGGCAGCCTCCAAGGGCGACACCAGGAAAATCACCGCCACCGGCACAAACGCCACCCAGTCGAATGAGAAACCGTACTTGAACGGTACGGGCACACTCATCAGCGGCACGGTGGGCAGGCTGGTGAAATCGACCTGGCCCATGAACCAGGCGACCGCATAACCGAGGGCCAGGCCGATGACGATCGCGCCCAGGCGCAGGAACGGCACATCCACCCGGTTCAACACCACGATGGTCCCCAGCACCAGTGCCGCCAGCGCCAGATGGCTGGCCGCGCCGAGATCCGCCGCACCGAAACCGCCGGCAATGTCGGTCATGGCGACCTTGATCAGCGACAGGCCCATGAGGGTAATGATGGTGCCGGTCACCACCGGGGTGATCAGCATCCGCAGCTTGCCGATGAACTGGCTCAGTACCACTTCGATGAACGCGGCGAAAAAGCACACGCCGAAAATCGTCGAGAGGATTTCATCGGTGCCGCCGCCCCGCGCCTTGACCATGAAACCGGCGCTGAGAATGACGCTGATAAACGAGAAGCTGGTGCCTTGCAGGCACAACAGGCCGGAACCGACCGGGCCGAACCGCCGCGCCTGGACAAACGTGCCCAGCCCCGAAACGAACAGCGCCATGCTGATCAGATAAGGCACTTCACTTTGCAGGCCAAGGGCGCTGCCCATGATCAGCGTCGGCGTGATAATGCCAACGAAACTCGCCAGTACATGTTGCAGGGCGGCGAAGACCGTGGCGGTCAGGTGAGGGCGATCGTCGAGGCCGTAAATCAGATCGTTGTTGCGTGGGGCAAGGGCTTTTTCAGAGGCGGTCATGGTGGTTTGCGTGCCGAAAGGCGGGGCCGGGTCAGAAAATGGAGGCGCAGGATGCCAGCCGCGGGCAGTGAGGGCAACGTACAACGTGATCGCTTGCCACACTGCCCGTCAGTCAAGCGCAATCCATGTGGGAGCGGGCTTGCTCGCGAAGAGGCCGTGTCAGTCGACATTAATGTTGCCGGGTATACCGCCTTCGCGAGTAGGCCCGCTCCCACAGGTTCCGCTTCTGACTGACGGGCAATGTGGCAAGCCCCCTGCTATTCAAGCAAACGCCGCGAGCAAATCCTCTTCAAAGGCTTTTTGCGCATCCCCCGGCACCTGAGCGCGATGGCGGGCCAGATGGAACGCCACCTCAAAACTCATATCGCCCTGGCGCACGGCGCGCAGCAACCCTTTGTCTTCCCAGCTGCGGGCGAAGTGATCGGGCAAGTAGCCCACATGCTTGCCGGAAAGAATGAAGGCGAGGGTGCCTTCGACCTGCTCGGAACGCGCCGAACACATCTTCCCCTGAAACGGCTCGTCGCTGCGCAAGAAGCGGTAGGGGTGATCGACCCGGTCGCAGGCCTGAAGCGCTTGATCGTCAGGCGCCTCATCGGTGAACAGCGGATGCCCCGGGGCGCAATACAGGTGCTGGGTTTCAGTGAACAGTTCGCGGTAGTCAAAAGCACTCTGCGCCTGTGAGAAATAGCCGATCGCCAGATCCAGCCGTTGTTGCAGCAACAGCCGCTCCATTTCGCCGGGCATGGCGCTGATCAACTCGATACGCACCGATTCATCCCGTTCGCGAAAGCGCCGGATCGCCTCGGCAACCCGTTGCAGCACCGACTGATCAAGTGCTTCGGACAAGCCCAGGCGCACTTCGCCGATCAAGCGTCCGGCCACGCCGTTGGATTGATGACGGAACGCTTCGATGGATTCGAACAAGGCGCGAATGGCAAGAAGCAACTGCTCGCCTTTGGGGGTGATTTTGAACCCGCCCTTGCCGCGACTGCACAGGCGATAGCCGAGTCGGGTTTCGAGCCTGGCCATCTGCTGGCTGATGCTCGATTGGCTCAACCCCAATTCACCCTGAGCCGCACTGAAACCACCACATTCCACCACGCTGACAAACAGGCGCAGCAAGTGCAGGTCGAGGTCATGAAGTTGACCGAGCATCAAACATTACTCCGCAATAAAGTCAGGATAACTAACTTGGTATTTTTCCAATGTAACCGACGACGCATCCTGCAACCACTTCCTCCGGTCAGTGTTTGTCATGGCTCACTTTCCGTAGCCGCCAATCAGCCAACAATAAGGAACACACCATGGACGCCCCTGCACAAAACGATCAGGCCATGACCCGCGACAGTCTTTACGGGACTGCCGCCGAAAGCACCTACGCCGGTATCACCAGTTTCATGCGTCGCCGGTACAGTCGCGATTTGCGCGGTGTCGACGTGGTGGTCAGCGGCGTGCCGTTCGATACGGCTACCAGCCACCGTCCCGGCGCGCGTTTCGGACCGCGCGGCATTCGGACGGCGTCCACCGGGATTGCCTGGGAACGTCATTGGCCGTGGACGTTCGACCCGTTCGATCACTTGGCGGTGATTGACTACGGCGATTGCGCCTTCGATTACGGCACGCCGCAGTCGGTGCCGGACAGCATCGAAGCCCATGCCGAGCACATCCTGAGCGGTGGTTGCGCGATGCTGACGTTTGGCGGCGATCACTTCATCAGTTATCCGCTGCTCAAGGCCCATGCCCGTCAGCATGGCCCGTTGTCATTGATTCACTTCGACGCCCACAGCGACACTTGGCCGGATGAGGAGGGCAAGCGTGTCGACCACGGCACGATGTTCTGGCATGCGGCCGAAGAAGGGTTGGTGGATCCGTCGCGTTCGGTACAGATCGGGTTGCGCACCACCAATGACGATCATCAGGGCTTTCAAGTGCTGGATGCGCGGCAGGTGCATCGACAAGGGTGTGAAGCGATCGTCGCGGCGATTCGTGCGCGGGTCGGTGATCACCCGGTGTATCTGACCTTCGACATCGATTGCCTCGACCCGGCCTTCGCACCGGGCACCGGAACGCCGGTGTGCGGCGGCTTGAGCACGGTGCAGGCGCTTGAGATTCTCGGCGGTTTGCGCGGGATCAACCTGGTGGGGATGGACGTGGTGGAGGTGGCGCCGGCCTACGACAGCGCGGACATTACCTCACTGGCAGCGGCGACATTGGCGATGGAGATGCTGTGTTTGTATGCGGCCAGGCATAAGGTCGATCGGTAACACACAAACCAATGTGGGAGCGGGCTTGCTCGCGAAAGCGGCTTAACATTCAACATTTCTGTTGGCTGATACTCCGCTTTCGCGAGCAAGCCCGCTCCCACATTTGATCTATGTCCGGCCATTGGAGCGAGGTGTTATCGCTCCTGCCAGTTTCTGACAACAGCCTCTGCTAAGCTCCGGCGACTTTTCAGGAAAGAGCCTGCCGACCGTGTCGCGAACCAGCCGTTTACTGACTTTGTTACAAGTGCTGCGGGGCAAAAGTCGTCCGGTGACTGCCGCGACATTGGCCAGCGAACTGGAGATTTCCGAGCGCACGTTGTACCGCGACATCGCTGAACTCACCGCCCTCGGCGCGCCGATCTTTGGCGAGGCGGGGATCGGCTATGTGTTGCGCAGCGGTCTGTTTCTGCCGCCCTTGATGCTCAATGCCGATGAAACCGAAGCCATCGTGCTCGGATTGCGCTACGTAGATCAGCGTGGCGATGAGGTCTTGAGCAAAGCAGCGGCCGATGCCTTGGCAAAAATCGCCGCGGTACTCGACCCCGCCGCCCAGGAGGCCTTGCGCAATCCCACAGTACTGCCGGGCCCTCCGGGTTATGGCTATCCGCAAAATGCCGTGCCCTTGAATGTATTTCGCCAAGCCATCCGCGATCAGGCCAAGCTGCACATCGATTATGCGGACGCCAATCAGGTGCCGAGTCAGCGGCTGATCTGGCCACTGGCCCTGGGTTTTCTCAACGAGGTGCGGATCATCGTTGCCTGGTGTGAATTGCGCAGTGCCTATCGCACCTTTCGCACCGACCGGATCTCGGCTGCCAGTGAGCAGGGCGAACGTTATCCGGGGCGGCGCAGCGACCTGTTGCGCACTTGGCGCAAGCAGATGCAACTCGACGAAGCAGGGCGTTTCACTCCTGACAAGAACTGACACAGGCATGTTTTAGCATGGCTCCAGAATCAACTCACAAGGAGCCGTAAACATGTCCAATCCAGCCTCTTCACTGGCCCCCGCCATCGCCGCCTACATTGCTGCCGCCAATGCTCGCGATACGTCTAGGGTTGCCAGTTTTTTCGCTGAGGATGCCAACGTGTTCGATGAAGGGCAGCATCAAGTCGGCACGCAAGCCATCGCCCAATGGATGCAAGACACCGCACAACGTTATCAGCCCCGGGTCGAAGTGCTCGACGTTCAGCTGCGCACCGGTAAAGTGCTGGTGCACAACCTGATCTCCGGCACGTTTCCCGGCAGCCCGCTGGAACTGCGCTACATGTTCCGCCTCAATGAACAGGGCAAGATTGCCAGGCTGGATATCTCGCTGTAACCCGGTGCTGTGTCGCTGCGCGGAACCTGTGGGAGCGGGCTTGCTCGCGAAGGCATCGGGTCAGCCAACATCAATGTTGAATGACACACCGCTTTCGCGAGCAAGCCCGCTCCCACAGGGGTTGAGCTTCGCCAGCTGCTATATACTGCCGCGCATGAATGTCGACTCTCCCTTAAGCGCTTGGCAACACGCCATCGAACACAAGGGCTTCGTCCAGGACGAAGCTCAGGAGCACGCCGTGTGGGCGCTGCAAAAATGCCACGAAGCCTTGCATGAAGACCGCATACCGGTCACCGGCGTGTACCTCTGGGGCCCGGTTGGGCGGGGCAAGACCTGGTTGATGGATCAGTTCTACCAAAACCTGCGCGTTCCCGCCCGGCGTCAGCACTTTCATCATTTCATGGGCTGGGTGCATCAGCGCTCCTTTCAATTGACTGGCACCGCCGACCCGTTGAAAGCCTTGGCCCGCGAACTGAGCCAGGAAGTGCGCGTGCTGTGTTTCGATGAACTGTTCGTCAACGACATCGGTGACGCGATCATTCTCGGGCGTTTGTTTCAGGTGATGTTCGAGCAGGGCGTGGTGGTGGTCTGCACCTCCAATCAGCCGCCGGATCAGCTGTACGCGGATGGCTTCAACCGTGACCGGTTCGTGCCGGCCATTATCGCAATCAAGCAACACATGCAGGTGATTGCAGTGGATGGCGGGGAAGATCATCGCCTGCACCCTGGCGCCGGTCTGCAGCGTTATTGGGTGAACGTACCGGGTCAACCCGGCGCCTTGAGCGAAGTGTTTAAAGCCTTGACCGTCGGCCGGTCGCTGTCCAGCGATCCGGTCAAGATCGGCTACCGTTCGGTCAATGTGATGCAGGCCAGTCAAACCGTGCTCTGGTGCCGTTACGCCGAGCTCTGCGAGCAGCCGTTTGCCGCCATGGACTTCATGGCCCTGTGCGACAAATTCAGCGCTATTCTGTTGAGCGACGTGCCCAACCTCAGCGCGCAAAAACGCGAAGGGCGCATCGCCCGCGGCACTGAAGACGGTGTCGAGCGGGTAGTGGCGGGCGATCGCGAGTTGCCGCAGTTGTCGGTGCATGACGACGGCGTGCGCCGGTTCATCGCCCTGGTGGACGAATGCTACGACCGCAAAGTGCCGCTGTACCTCGAAGCGCAGGTGCCGATGGAAGCGTTGTACACCGAGGGCTATCTGGAGTTTCCGTTTCGTCGCACCCTTAGTCGTCTGCAGGAAATGCAGCTACAACGTTTCGCCGAGGCTTGATATCCGGGAGGAGCGAACATGAATCAGCCCTTGTCCCACCATTTGCTGACCATGGCCTATCAGAACGCCTGGGCCAATCACCGACTGGCCAAGGCCTGGCTTCAGCTAAGCCCGGCCGAACTGGCGGCGCCGCGAGTCAGTTTCTTTCCCAGCCTCAGCGCGACCCTCAATCACATCCTGACCTGCGACTGGTTTTATGTGGATGCCCTGGAGCGGGAGTTGCGCGGTGACGAACCGCATCCCGATTGCTACGTGTTTTTCAACGAAGACGAGCCATTCACCCACGGCGTCGATCTCAAACGCGAGCAAGCCGTGGTGGACCGTCGACTGATCGCCTACTGCGAGCAACTGCGCGACGCAGACCTCGGACGGCTCGTGACCATCGCGCGCGACACCCCGCAACATGACAGCCGTTTGCGCATGCTGTCCCATTTGTTCGAGCATCAGATTCATCATCGCGGGCAGGTCCACGCGATGCTCAGTGGCACCTCGGTCAAGCCGCCGCAACTGGACGAGTTTTTCTGTGCTGGTGAGTCGGCGTTGAGGGCTGAGGACTTTGCGGAGTTGGGATGGACCGAGTCATTGATCTGGGGTGTTTGAGGGAGAACGATCACAACAGGATCCGGTTGTCGGCACCCCGGCACTCGCGATAAGGTCACTGGACCTTTCAGTGCGCAAGAGGCGAACTGGGGCAACTTGTGTGATTGAGGGTGGAAATGGAATCCGCAGAAATTCTTGTGCTTCAGGCCAGCTACACCAACCCGGTGCATGCCGAGGCGATTTGTCTTGTATTGAACCACTACGCCGAAGACCCGATGGGCGGCGGTCACCCGTTACCTGCCGATAGGTTGCAACAACTGCCGGGGGAACTGGCCAAACGTCCCCATGCGTTCAGCGTACTGGCGTTTGTTGGCGGCGAGCCGGCAGGGCTGGTCAACTGCTTTGAAGGTTTTTCGACCTTCGCTTGCCGGCCGCTAGTCAACGTGCACGACGTGGCAGTGGTGTCGAAGTTTCGCGGGTTGGGGCTTAGTCAGAAGATGCTGCACAAAGTCGAAGACATCGCGCGCCAGCGCGGCTGCTGCAAAATCACCCTGGAAGTACTGGAAGGCAATGCGGTGGCTCAGGGGGCCTACGGCAAATTCGGTTTTTCGCCAGGCATGTTCGACCCGGCGCACGGGCGGATGCTGTTCTGGATCAAGGCACTTTAATTCGCAATCCACAATCTTGTGGGAGCGGGCTTGGGTGGCGAGGGGGCTTGCCCCCGTTCGGCTGCGAAGCAGTCGTAAATCCTTTACATGCGGTTTAACTTTGAAATGCCGGGGGGCGCTTCGCACCCCAACGGGGGCAAGCCCCCTCGCCACAGTACTCCTCGCCACACAAGCCCGCTCCGCAGGATCCGCGCCAAAACTACTGCTGAACAACTGCCGGCGTGATAGGCGCTCCTTTGGGTTTCATCAAGCTGAAGTCGATCAACGGCCGCTGCTGACGCTCATAAGGGTTACCGATCATCAATGGCCGAGGCTTGAAGCTGTCGCTGACCAGGCTTTTACTGCGGTCCAGCTCATCGAAACTCAGGCCTGCCAGGTCCGCCCAGGTGTGAATCAGCTGAGAACTGCTATACGGCCGGCTCAGATCGCCGGCAAAACTCCAGTCATGGGTTTCGCGCCATTTCGGCGAAGCCCAGGCCATGAACGGAATGGTGTACATCGGCGCTGTCGGTTTGCTCTCGTTGCGGCCCAGGGTTTTATGGCCAGCGGAGTCGAAGACGTCTTCGCCATGGTCGGAGAGGTACAGCAGGAAGCCGTTCGGATCAGACTTGGCGTAGTCCTTGATCAGGCTCGACACCACGAAGTCGTTGTACAGCACTGCGTTGTCGTAGCTGTTGTATGTCGGCACCTGATCGTCACGCACGCCGTCCGGAACGCCTTTGCGGTCGGTGAATTTGTTGAACGTTTGTGGGTAACGGTACTGGTAGCTCATGTGCGTGCCGAGCAAATGCACAACGATCAGCTTGCGCGGCGCCGCGTCAGCCAAAGCCTTGTTGAACGGCTCAATCACATCGCCATCGTACTGGGCGGCGTTCTGGTTGCGGTTGTTGTTCAGATACACCTGCTCGTCGGCCTGCTCGGAGAAGGTCGTGAGCATGGTGTTGCGCTTGGTCATGGTCTGCTGGTTGGTGATCCAGAAGGTCTTGTAACCCGCCTGTTTCATCATGCTGACCACTGACGGTGTCGACAGGTAGAGGTCGGGGTTTTCTTCGTCGGCGAATGTCAGTACCTGCTGCAACGCTTCGATGGTGTAGGGGCGCGGGGTAATGACGTTATCGAAAACCGCCAGTTGGTCCTTGAGCTTGTCCAGTTCCGGGGTGGTTTCCCGAGGGTAGCCGTACAGGCTCATGCGCTGACGGTTGGTGGACTCGCCGATCACCAGCACCAAAGTCGCTGGCTGATTGGCCATCGAATCGGAGAGGTTCTTGAGCGGTGCAATCTTGCTGGCGCTGTGAAGCATGTCTTGCATGCCGGCCAGGGTATCGAGGTAACGGTGATAGGCCACGGCCATCTGCCACGGCACCGCGGGCTCGATGCGGGTTTCGAATTTCTCGAAGCCGCCCGCCAGGCTGCCGGTGCGCACGGTCTGCTTGATCATCGGGTAACCGATCACCGCCACCAGAATGGCTGTCGCTGCTATCAGTGCCTGACCGCGTGGCAGGTACACCGGACGCAAGCGGGTCCAAAGGAAATACGCGAACACGGTATGGGCGAGGAACGCCGCCACCATCCACCAGGCAAAATACTGGGTCATGTACTCGCCGGCTTCAGACACGTTCGATTCGAACATGATGAAGATGACGCTCTGGGAAAATTCCTGCTGATAGATGAAGAAATAACCGAGGCTGGCCATCGAGCAGGCCCACAGCACCACGCCGATCAGCGCGGCCATCACACGTGTTTGCTTGGGAAACAGCAGCATCGGCGCGAGCCAGATGGCGCTCATCACAAAGGCCTGACGGAACCCGGTAAAACCGGAAGTGCCTGTCAGTTGAATCAGCAGTTGGGTGATGCCGGAAAAATACCAGAAGAACAGAAATAACCAGAGAAATCCTGCCCAATCAAAACCTTTCGCAGACGTTTTGCTGCGTTTAAACAAAGCCATTCAGAACTCCAGCCTGATAATTACTTCGGCCGTCGGCACTTTCCTTGTCGCAGACGAACAAGCGCCGCGCGGATACCGAGCGGCCACAATGAGCCGGAGTATCGACAAGAAGGTGTGAAAACTTTGTGAGTTGCCGGAGCAGGCAGGGTGCAGCGAGTCGGAAACAGCGGTGGCTGCTTCCGAGTCAAACGAGGGGTCAGGCGTGGGGAACACGTTGGGTAACAGGCCAGGGCTGAACCTGATTGCCTTGGGTCAGCAGGCGCAATTGCGCGACTTCCTGCTTCAACTGGTCACGCTCGTCTTTCAACTGGCGCAGTTCATCGCGACGGATTGTGACGTAAAGGGTTTGTGCTGGCAGTGCTGTGTGTATGGTGCCCATTGCTCACCTCGCAAATGGCTGTCTCAACTGTAAGTACGCTCCCTGAAATCAGGTGCTTACTTACTATCGGCGCCAATATTGATTTCTTTTGCCCTCGAAGGGAACTTTTTTATTTTTCATGGTCGTTGTGTCTTCGGGACGATTCCCGACGTTATCAGTCTGGATCGGGCACAATGCCCGGAAACTATGTGCCAGCGCTCTGGACTAACCCTCATTAGTCGCGTTGGGCTATAACCTTTGACACACTTTATTTGTAGTAGGGAGCATCAGTACATGCAACTCGGGATTATTGGACTGGGCCGCATGGGCGGCAATATTGCGCGGCGCCTGATGCTCAACGGACATACCACCGTTGTTTACGACCGCAATACCGCCTTTGTCGACACCCTGGCTGAAGAAGGCGCCACTGGTGTTGCCGACTTGCCAGCCCTGGTCGCTGGCCTGGCCAAACCACGCGCGGTGTGGGTCATGCTGCCCGCCGGCGCACCGACCGAAGACACCATCGACACCCTGAGCAACTTGCTTGACGCTGGCGATACCATCATCGACGGCGGCAACACCTTCTATAAAGACGACATCCGCCGGGCCAAAACCTTGTCGGAAAAAGGCCTGCACTACATCGACGTTGGAACCTCCGGCGGCGTCTGGGGCCTGGAACGTGGCTACTGCATGATGATCGGCGGCGATACCGAGACCGTTAAGCGTCTCGACCCGCTGTTCGAAAGCCTGGCCCCGGGCATGGGCGACATCCCACGCACCAAGGATCGCAAGTCCGATGACGATCGCGCCGAGCGCGGTTACATCCACGCAGGCCCCGCTGGTGCCGGGCATTTCGTGAAGATGATTCACAACGGCATCGAATACGGAATGATGCAGGCCTTCGCCGAAGGCTTCGACATTCTCAAGACCAAGGCCAGCACCAATCTGCCGGAAGATCAGCGCTTCGACCTGAACGTCGCCGACATCGCCGAAGTCTGGCGTCGTGGCAGCGTGGTGTCGTCCTGGCTGCTCGACCTGACCGCCGACGCCCTGGCCAGCGATCCGAAACTCGAGGGTTACTCAGGCTCGGTGGCTGACAGCGGTGAAGGTCGCTGGACCATCGAAGCGGCCATGGAGCAATCGGTACCGGTACCGGTGCTGTCGAACTCGCTGTTCTCCCGCTACCGTTCACGCGGGCAAGGCACCTTTGGCGATAAAATTCTCTCGGCCCAGCGCTTCGGCTTCGGCGGCCATGTGGAGACTTCGAAAAAATGACTCATGTGATCCGCAGGAAATCCAAGGCAGAACCCGCACCGCCTACCACGCTGTTTCTGTTCGGTGCCCATGGTGATCTGGTCAAGCGCCTGCTGATGCCGGCGCTGTACAACCTGAGTCGCGACGGTTTGCTGGGGAATGGACTGCGGATCATCGGCGTTGATCACAACGCCATCAGCGACGAAGCCTTTGCCAAAAAACTCGAAGACTTCATTCGGGCGGAAGTGGCGGCCAAGGTCGGCAAGGGCGATCACGCCCTTGACCCGGCATTGTGGGCCAAACTGGCCAAGCACATCAGCTACGTCCAGGGCGACTTCCTTGACGAACGCACCTACGAAGCACTGGCGGCGAAGATCATCGCCAGCGGTACCGGCAATGCGATTTTCTACCTCGCCACCGCGCCGCGCTTTTTCAGCGAAGTGGTGCGGCGTCTCGGCGCTGCCGGATTGCTGCAGGAAACCCCTGAAGCGTTCAGAAGGGTGGTGATCGAAAAACCTTTCGGCTCCGACTTGCACACCGCCGAAGCCTTGAATGCGTGCTTGCTCAAAGTGATGACGGAAAAGCAGATCTACCGGATCGATCACTATCTGGGCAAGGAAACCGTGCAAAACATTCTGGTCAGCCGGTTTTCCAACAGCCTGTTCGAAGCCTTCTGGAACAACCATTACATCGACCACGTGCAAATCACCGCCGCCGAAACCGTCGGCGTGGAAACCCGTGGCAGTTTTTATGAGGTCACCGGCGCCCTGCGGGACATGGTGCCCAATCACCTGTTCCAATTATTGGCGATGGTGGCCATGGAACCACCGGCCGCTTTTGGCGCCGATGCAGTACGCGGCGAAAAAGCCAAAGTCGTCGGCGCGATCCGCCCCTGGACGACCGAGGAAGCGCGAGCCAACTCGGTGCGCGGCCAATACACCGCCGGCGAGATTGGTGGCGAGCCGCTGCCCGGTTATCGCCAGGAAGCCAACGTGGCGCCCGACAGCACGACCGAAACCTATGTCGCGCTCAAAGTCATGATCGACAACTGGCGCTGGGTCGGCGTACCGTTCTACCTGCGCACCGGCAAGCGCATGAGCGCGCGCGATACCGAGATTGTCATTTGCTTCAAACCGGCTCCGTACGCGCAGTTCCGCGACACCGAGGTCGATGAGTTGCAGCCGACCTACCTGCGAATCCAGATTCAACCCAACGAAGGCATGTGGTTCGACCTGCTGGCCAAGCGGCCGGGACCGGCGTTGAACATGGCCAATATCGAGTTGGGTTTTGCCTACAAGGACTTCTTTGAAATGCAGCCATCGACCGGCTATGAAACCTTGATCTACGACTGCCTGACCGGCGATCAGACGCTGTTCCAGCGTGCCGACAACATCGAGAACGGCTGGCGCGCCGTGCAGCCATTCCTCGACGCTTGGGAGCAGGATGCAACAGTGCAGAGCTATGTGGCTGGCGAAGATGGGCCACAGACCGCTGACGAGCTGCTGACCCGCGACGGCCGCGTTTGGCACAGCGTCGGTGAGTGACGTAACGCAACAACCCATCCGTTTTCTGCTCAGTGACATGGACGGCACTTTACTGCTCCCTGATCACAGCCTCAGTCAGCGCACGATCGAAGCAGTCCGCGCGTTGCGCGAGGCCGGCGTGCTGTTCAGCCTGGCCACCGGGCGTCCGCCCAAAGCCATGTTGCAGCAGATCGAAGCCCTGGGTGTCGATCTGCCGACGGCGGCCTTCAATGGCGGCACAATCGTCAACCCGGACGGCAGTTTGCTGGTTGCGCATTATTTGCCGGCGACGTCAGCGTTGACGGCGCTGACGCTGTTTGCCGATCAGCCGGACATTGAGGTTTGGGTGTTCAGTGGCGGCGACTGGCTGTTGAAGGATCCGTACGGCCCGATGGTTCCTCGAGAACAGCATGGCCTCGGCTATCCGCCGGTGGTGGTCGAGAGTTTTGAGCCTTACATGGCGCGTATCGACAAAATTGTCGCCGCCAGCAATAACGCCGAACTGTTGATCGAACTGGAAGCGCAGTTGCTGCCCAAGGTCGAAGGGCAGGCGCAGGTCTCGCGCTCACAACCGATCTATCTGGACGTGACGGCGATGCTGGCTAACAAGGGCGAGGCATTGGCGACACTGGCCGAGTTTCTCGGGGTGCCGTTGGAACAGACCGCCGCCCTCGGTGATGGCGGCAACGACCCGGCGATGTTTCACCGGGCCGGATTGTCGATCGCCATGGGTCAGGCGGAAGAGGCGGTGAAGCGTCAGGCCGACGTGGTGACCGGGGCCAATACCGAAGACGGTGCGGCCCAGGCGATCGAGAAGTACATCCTTCCTCGATAACGACACAAAACCAATGTGGGAGCGGGCTTGCTCGCGAAGAGGCCGTCACATTCAACATCGTTGTTGAATGACACTTCCCCTTCGCGAGCAAGCCCGCTCCCACATTTTGTTCAGCGTTACAGCCAGTAACTCACCGCATACCAGCCCAGCACGCCCATCACCACGGTGTAAGGCACCGCCATCCACACCATCCTCCCGTACGACAGACGAATCAGCGGGGCAATCGCCGAGGTCAGCAGGAACAGGAACGCCGCCTGACCATTGGGCGTTGCCACGCTCGGCAGGTTGGTGCCGGTATTGATCGCAATGGCCAGGGTTTCAAAGTGCTCGCGGCTCATGTGGCCGGAGATGAACGCCTGTTTCACTTCGGTGATGTAAATGGTCGCAACGAATACGTTGTCGCTGATGGCCGACAACAAGCCATTGGCAATAAACAGCATGCCCGGTTGTTGATCTGCCGGTAGTGCCAGCACCCACTGGATCAGCGGCGTGAACAGTTGCTGATCATGAATCACCGCCACCACTGCGAAAAACACCACCAGCAGCGCGGTGAACGGCATCGCATCCCTGAACGCGTTGCCAATACGGTGCTCATCGGTAATGCCGGTGAACGCAGTGATCAGCACGATCACCATCAAACCGATCAGGCCGACTTCAGCAATGTGAAACGCCAGCCCGGCAATCAGAATCAGTGCCGCCACTCCTTGAACCAGCAACGCAGCGCGCTGACGTGCAGTGCGTTCGGCGTTGTCTTCGGCGGCGTAGTTGGCCAGCACCGCACGCACGTTGTCCGGCAGCAGCGTGCCATAGCCGAACCAGCGCAGTTTCTCCAGCAGCACGCAAGTCACCAGGCCGGCTGCCAGCACTGGCAACGACACCGGGGCGATCTTCAGAAAGAACTCGGCGAAGTGCCACCCCATCTCATGGCCGATCAGCAGGTTCTGCGGCTCGCCAACCAGCGTGCACACGCCACCCAACGCGGTGCCGACAGCACCGTGCATCAGCAGGCTGCGCAGGAAGGCGCGGAACTGTTCGAGGTCGGCATGATGAAGGCTGGGTAAATGCCGGTCGTCGCTGAACTCGGCATCCTCGCGCGGATCGTGGCCTGAGGCGACGCGGTGATACACCGAATAAAACCCCACGGAGGCACTGATGATTACTGCCGTCACGGTCAGCGCATCGAGAAACGCTGACAGAAACGCGGACAGGAAACAGAACATCAATGCCAGCAGGGCCTTGGAGCGAACCCCCAACAGCAGGCGCGAAAACAGAAACAGCAGCAGGTCTTTCATGAAGTAGATGCCTGCCACCATGAACATCAGCAGCAGGATCACCGGAAAGTTGTGCACCAGCTCATCATAGAGTGCCTGGGGCGTGGTCATTTTCAGCAGCAGCGCTTCGACCAGTAGCAAGCCACCGGGCATCAGCGGGTAACACTTGAGCGCCATGGCCAGGGTGAAGATGAACTCCAGCACCAACAGCCAGCCGGCCGCCACCGGACCGACCGTCCACAACACCAGGGCGTTGAGAATCAGAAAGCCGACAATGCTCGCCTTGTACCAACGAGGTGAGTGCCCGAGAAAGTTGTGCGCGAAGGCCTGGGCCATTGAACCGGACATCGGCTACTCCTTGTATTAAGAAGCGCGCAACTTGCCGTAAGAAGAACAG
Organism: Pseudomonas farris; assembly: GCF_019145235.1. Taxonomy (GTDB): domain Bacteria; phylum Pseudomonadota; class Gammaproteobacteria; order Pseudomonadales; family Pseudomonadaceae; genus Aquipseudomonas; species Aquipseudomonas farris. Next base: position 469,887 of record NZ_JAHSTV010000002.1, read on the forward strand.
AAGATCAAGTGCAGGCAAATGGCGTTGGCCTAACACTGATAACGCGCGACGATCGCGCGGCAGTTTCCGTCCAGTGAATAGCCGCCTATGACAATGCAGCCGTCGGCCTGAATGGCCAATGAAGTAGCGGTATGCGAACCGCGACCCAGGCGTGTGCGACACCAGCCAATGCCCTTGGCAAAACTGCGATCCAGCTGCCCACTGGGTAAATATCGGGCAAAAATGAAATCGGCTTCGATCCCGCCGACCATCGATCCAACTGTCAGCACACGTCCATCCGGTTGAGTCTCGGCGGCGGTCCAGCGGCAACTGCTGCGGCCGACGCCTAAAAGCTTTGGCTTGCCACCGTTGCAATGAATATCGGGTCGGCCATTACTGTGAACTTTCAGAGACAGGCAGAGCATCGGGTCGCGACTGCTGCCAAAACAATGCAAGTCACCATTTTCATGCTGGACGATCTGGTTGATCTGAGCGCTGTGCTCCCGTGCCTTGAAGGTCATGAAACCATCCACGGCGAAGCTGTCATCCAGTCGGCCGTCCGGGTGATAGCGCGCCAGCAGACCTTCCTCGGGAAAATTGATTGATCCACTCACCAGGATTCGACCATCGCGTTGCACCATCAGACTGCTGAGCCAGGTGTTCATCAACAAGTGCCGAACCATGACGAAGCCGCGACCGTTGAAGCTGTCGTCCAGCGAGCCGTCGGCGTTGAGTCGTATCAGCATGCCGACGTGATCGGTCGGTTCGAAGTAATGATTGGTCAGCAGCAGGATTCGACCGTCGTCCTGCACACAGACATCACAGGCTTCGGCGCTCGGCACGCCGGGCGGTAACCAGGCGTCGCGAGCACCCCAGGAAAGATTACCCGGAAGGTGCACCACGCAACGTCCATTGTCGCCGAAGCCCTGGACCGGGCAGCCTTGCTGATCAAACATCGCCAGGGCGGGCAGCGTACGGTGAGCATTCTCGTAGTGCAGGCCGGCCACCAGAATGTGCCCGTTGGGCAATGCCCGTGCTTTGCCAGCCATGGCCTCGAAGCCGAGTGCGAACTGGCCGCTGATGCTGCCTTTTATGCCGAATGCCAGATCCGCCGAACCATCTGCAAGCAGGCGGGCCAGGCCAAAGCGTTGGCCGCCCGGCGTACCGACCTTTGCCGCCACCAACAACCGGCCAACGTGGTCAATCGCAACCCCATTGGTCATGCTGGAGAGACTGCCGGCGAAATACACTTGAGTCTTGCCGGTGCCAGCGAAATTCGTATCGAGCCGTTCGGCGCCATTCACGGTTGCAGGTAAGGCAAAAGCAGTCTGGGGTGACATGCATGCATCTCCTTGCCAGTCGTCCTTATCCGGGTGCCCGGAGGGTGACTACATGAGCAAAACATTCAATCCCTGAATGACTCGGCGCACAACTGTTTTCATGAGCCGGAAGAGGGGCATTTTGTGCCAGAACAGTGTCTTTTCGAACCACTGAAAAGCCTGCCAAGTAATCCGGCGGTTAGAAGTTGAAACAGGGGGAGGGTATTGCGCAGCTGACTGTAGAAAATCGTCAACTAAAAAGAAGGGGGCGCGGATTGCCAGGCGGGCAATCCGCGAAAACGCTTAGTGCGGCATGGACCACGATTGCAGTGTGTAACCTTCCTGGCTCAACTCGGCACGGGCTTCTTCCAGCAAGTGTTCGAGTTGCTCTGGATCGGAATAGGCACTGCTTGGAATTTGTTTACGGCCGATACGAGTACTAGTGCGATCGATGATAGTCAGGCTGAGCTCGCCATTACCGTCTTGTGGTGCCCAGGCCACGCATTGAAAGGGTTGGAATGCGCGGTCGGCAATCAAAAGTGCTTCGTTGATACGGAGCGGGGCGTTCATGGGATCTTCTCTCTGTATGCCCAATCAAGTGATCTGCCGTCGGTTGGGCTTACCGTTCGGCTGGTTACTTGTACTGATGCCCGCAACCGGGGTTTAGGTCACACACAATCAAAAGAAATTTCAACTTTCTTTGATTGATTCGATATTCAGGCCGTTTCTGAAAGCTGAATGAAAGGTTCAACTCGTTAGGCAACTAACCAAGTGATTTCTTATAACTAATAAGCAAACAGCCCTATAAGCAATCGATACAAGCCTGCGTCAAAATCTTGCTAGTGTTACAACGAAGCCCGCCAAATGACTGTTTTTAATAATATTTCCTAAAATTTGGCGTCAAGGAACAGTCATGATCGAAGCGCCTGCCTTACGACGTCTTTTAGTAGTGGATCCTTGCGACGACTGTCACCGTTTGTTGCCGGGTTTACGCGCCGTGGGTTGGGATGTTGACAGCTGTACCCTGGAAAACGCCACCGAACGAACCTGCGATGTCGGCCTGTTCCGATTGCAGCCCTTTCATCTGGAGCGCCCGGAAGCCGTCAAGGAATTGATCAGCCGTAGCGGTACCGAGTGGATTGCGGTGCTGAATCAAGAAGTCCTGCGATTGCAAAATGTCGGGGACTTCGTCTGCGAATGGTTTTTTGACTTCCATACCCTGCCGTTCGATGTCTCACGGGTTCAGGTCACCCTGGGCCGCGCGTTCGGCATGGCGCGCCTGCGCGGCCAGGGCACGGTTCATATCGATCAGCCTGAACACGAACTGCTCGGCGACAGCAAACCGATTCGCGAACTGCGCAAACTGCTGAGCAAACTGGCACCCACCGAATCCCCGGTGCTGATCCGCGGCGAAAGCGGGACCGGCAAGGAATTGGTCGCCCGCACCCTGCATCGACAATCCCAGCGTCACAGCAAACCGTTCGTGGCGATCAACTGCGGCGCGATTCCCGAACACTTGATCCAGTCCGAACTGTTTGGCCACGAGAAGGGGGCCTTTACCGGCGCTCATCAGCGCAAGGTCGGGCGGATCGAGGCGGCCAACGGCGGAACGCTGTTTCTCGATGAAATCGGTGATCTCCCCCTGGAACTGCAAGCCAATCTGCTGCGCTTCCTGCAGGAAAAACACATTGAGCGTGTAGGGGGGCACCAGCCTATTCCGGTGGATGTGCGGGTATTGGCGGCGACGCACGTCGACCTTGAAGCGGCCATTGAGAAGAAACTCTTTCGCGAAGATCTGTATTACCGTTTGAATGTCTTGCAAGTCATTACCGTGCCGTTGCGTGAACGCCATGGCGATCTCTCGATGCTGGCCAACCACTTTTCCCATTTCTACAGCCAGGAAACCGGGCGTCGTCCTCGCAGCTTCAGCGAGGACGCGCTGATCGCCATGGGCAAGCACGACTGGCCGGGCAATGTCCGTGAGTTAGCCAACCGGGTACGGCGCGGGCTGGTTCTGGCCGAAGGACGGCAGATCGAGGCGCGAGACCTGGGGTTGATCAGTCAACACATCACCGCTACGCCGATGGGTACCCTTGAAGACTACAAGACCCGCGCCGAGCGTCAGGCGCTGTGCGATGTGTTGAACCGGCACAGCGACAACCTGAGCGTCGCCGCCAGAGTCCTTGGCGTGTCGCGGCCGACTTTTTACCGATTGCTGCATAAGCACCAAATCCGCTAGGGCGCGGTGAAACGAAGAGGCCCGCTGCGACATTCATCGCAGCGGGCCTTTTCCATTGGGATGAAACGGTTAGAAGTAGTACGGGAATTTCAGGCTGAAGGAAAAGTCTGGCGAGTCGTCGGTCAGCCCGATGGCCAGGTTGGGAACGATCGTCAGGTTATCGGTTGCTGCCAGGGTCATGCCGATGTTGAAGTTGGCCGAGTTGTAATCGCTGTTGGAAATCGATTGCCAATCGCCACCGTCCGGCTTGATCTTGCTCTTGCGGGCGAATTGATCGGTGAACGAGAACGACATACTCATCTTCTCGTTCAAGGCGAATGCAATGCCGGCGCCGACCTGCCAGGAATCGCCCAGTTTCACGTCCCCGGGCACCTTGGAGTTGACCTGAGGGCTGATGTCGCTGAAAGAGTCTTCCATGTTGTAGGTGTAGGCCAGGCTGCCGAACAGCACGGCCGGGTCGAAGCTCTTGACTAGCGAAAGGCCCGGGGTGATCGACCAGACACCATTGCCGGTAGGCAAGTCCTCGGGTACCGAGAGGTTATCGTTGTTCGGGTCATTGACCAGCTTGATGCCGTAAGGGTCCTTACCGGTCGGCGCCTTGACGCGCAGTGTAAAGACCGCGTCGGGAAGATTGGCCGACTCATCCAGAAACTTGTAGGCAACGCCAAAGTTCACATCGCCGATGGTCGGGTCGCGGGTTACGGTTGCGTCCGACGTCACCGGGCCTGCGCCCCCGGCGCCACCGGAGGAATACGTTGATTCGCGATAAACCACGGGGACGTTAATGTCGAACTGCCAACGTTGTGCCACGTTGTAGCGGGCGGTCAGGTCCAGGGTCCAGTTATCCGCCTTGATACGGTCGAGGTTGATGTTGCCGAGGAAAATCGCGTCCAGTGCCAGGAAGCCATTGAGTACCAATGCACGGGTATCGTAGTGCGTATAGGTCAGGCCGGTTTCGACGCTGAACTTGCCGCCACCGAAGAAGCCGCTGGCTTCGTCATACAGGTTGGAAACGCTTTGCGCAGGCTCCGAATCCTCTTGGAGCGATTGGCCGTATGAACTGCCCGTGGTTCCTGGCGCACCGGCGGCCACCGTCTGGCCACTCCTGGGCGTTTCCGCGGGGGATTTGGTCAGGCGTTTGGGAGCAGGTGTCGCAGGTGCTTCTTCGACTTGGCGAACGCGTTGCTCGAGTACCATCAGCGCGTTCTGTTGTACTTCGTAACGCTGTTTCAACTCCATGAGTTCTTGTTTTAGTGCTTCGACCTGGGGGTCCGTTGCTGCGTGCAGCAGTGTTGTCGGGGCCAGGCTAGTCAAACAAACGATAGCTCTGAACGTCAACGATCGGTGCATGGGTTAGCCGTCCATTTCTGACTACATCGGATGAGACTGAGCGTAGATCAGAATCCTTGGGTGCGAAGACCTTTGAGCTGGTCCAGGTTGCCGTTCAGCGACCCGGTTGTCGCGTTGTCACGCAGCACGACATTGAAGGATGTGAGGTTGTTGACCTGGTTACCACCGCCGAGCAAAGTCGTGTTCTGCATCAGCCCACCCTGGGCCAGGCGTTGTACGGTACTGCCTTGGTTGTTGTTGGCCACGATATTGAGTTGCACACCCGTACCGGTCGAGGCAACGCTCAACGAGCCTGCGCCATTGGCGCCGACCAACGTCGAGCCTGCGGCCAACGCTTGGCCCTGCTGTTGCGTTGCTGGCGCTTGGCTAGCCTTTGTGACGTTGATGTAAACGTTGTTGTAGGCAGAGTTATGGTCCCCGGCAGCACGCACGACTTGAGTGACGCCTTCGGTGCTGTTGAGGCCGCTGCCGCCAGTGACGGTACCGGTGCCTTGCGAACGCGCTGAGCCATTACCTTTTTCGTCGATCATCGACACATAGAACTGAGGCTTGATGGTCGATTGTTGAATTTGCATCGAGGAAGTTGCCCCGATCACTTCACCGTTGGCATTTTGCCAAGTGCTGGTCATGACAATGCCGAAACTGATGATCCGCCCCGGCATGACATAGCGGCCGCGCAGGGTCGCCAACTCCTGATCCTTCAGTTCAATGGGTTTGAACGTCTGTGCCTGGGTCGGCAGGCTGGCGGCCAGGCAAACCACGACCAGCCAGATTGGAGTCTTCATTGGATGCTCCCGGAGCGTCGTGCTCCTTGTTATTAGAAGAAGTCGCTTTGGATGAATCCGAAATCCATCAACTCTGCGTCTCGCACCGGAGTGAAGGTATTGATGCGGTTCTTGGCGGTCAGTGGCAGGGGTGGGTCGAGCAACGCATTGGTTTTGTCGTAGCCCTGGCCGATGACGGCAAAGATGATGCCGTTCCAGCCTTTTACAAAGTCGTCGACTTTGTAGCGTTTATGACCGAGTACCGGATCTCCGATATAGACCCAGCCCTTATGGACTTTTTGCATGACCACAAAATGTTTGTAGCCGCGGATATCAAGGAGTACCACAACCGGAATTCTGATTTCGCTCAACGTTTCCGGGGCTACCCGATAGCCACGGGCCCGCATGCCGATACTTTCCACGTAACGCTTCATGTCGAGCATTGAGAAGCCTTGGACGCGGACAAGATCTTGATCAGAGTGCGCCAGCATGCCTTCGATGATCTGTTCTTCATTCACGTCCAGCCAATAGGCTTGGCGCAAGATGGTCGCCAGCGCAGCTGCGCCGCAACTGAAGTCGGTTTTCTGTTGCACCAGGTCGGCAAATTTACGCTCGCGTACGCTCTGGATCGGCTTGTACACCACCGCGCCACCGGGCAGGACGGAAAGCGGCATTTGCGCAGCCTCAATCACACTGGCCACGCAAAGCAAAAATGCCAAGACGATAATGCGCATGAAAAGACGCCTTCTGGTGGTGTTGAAACAGGCCCCCGTCAGGGGGCCTCCAGAGACAGCAATTAGAACGAGTTGTTGGAAATGGCCAGCGAGTTACTTTGTTGGTTACCCACGCCAGCAGCCACGTTGACGCCCAGGTTGCCACTGCCACCATTCACCGAACCGTTCAGGGTTGCAGTGTTGGTCACAGGGTTGGCCCAGCCAGTTGGAGTCAGCACTTGATAGGAGTAGGTGTTGCTCAAATCATATGAGCTGCTTTCACTGTAGCTTTTCGCTTTGTCGTACGCAGACTCGGACGATTTACTGCCCGATTTTTCGTACGAGGATGCGGACGATTTCTCATATGATTTATCGTACGAGGAATCGTACGAGGAATCGCGCGATCTGTCGTACGAGGAGTCGCGTGATCTGTCGTACGAAGAGTCGCGCGATCTGTCGTACGAGCTGTCTCTCGATGCGTCAAGCGTTGCGTCAATCGATGCGTTAAGCGATGCGTCGGCAGTCCTGCTGCGGGTGCGATCGCCATTGCCATTATTGAAGGTACGGGAACTGGAAGCCGCCGCAGTAGCGTCTAAAGTAGCGCTCAAGGAAGCACTCAAAGAAGCACTCGAAGAACCGCTCGCATTACTGCTGCTTGAACCGCTCGCATCACTGCTGTTAGAGCCGCTCGCATTACTACTGCGAGAACCACTTATATCAACGCTTTTGGAACCGCTGGCATCAAAGCTCCTGGAACCGCTCGCGTCCCAGCTTGAAGAAGCGCTTTTACTGCCGCTAGCCTCGGATGACTTATCGCGAGAGAAACTACCGCTGGCCGAGTTGGTAACTGTCATTGTATCCAGGCGGTACGTCCGATCGGCGTTGTTATTCACTACCAGGCCAGGACCTTGTTGATCGGCAGAGGCGGTGGCTGTTGCGTTGCCGAGCGGGGCATTGGTGTTGGCAATTGCCATGGTGTTTTTCTGCTGGTTAAGGTCGCCGCCAGCAATGTTGATACCCATGTTACCGCTGCCGCCATTACCCGATCCGTTCATCACGGCAGAGGCTGTGCTGCCGAAGTTGTTGACCCTGTTATTGTCGCTGTATTGCGTGACGTCGGCGGTGGCTGTGGCAGTGCCGAACACGAAGCTGTTGTCCTGACTGGAGTTTGAGGCAGCATTGGCGATGGCGGACGCGTTGTCTTGTTGGTTGCCGCTACCTGCTGCCACGTTGACGCCGACGTTGCCGCTGGCACCTGTGGCAGAGCTGTTCATTTCAGCTTCGTTAATCGTCCCTTCGTTACGGATGCGGTTGTCGGTACTGCTCTGGTTATCCCACGCATTGGCCGTCGCATAGACAGGGATCTTTGTTGGAGGAGGGGTGTGATGGCCATTGTGGTGGTTGTTACGCCAATCGTTCTGCCCAGCTTGTACAGCAACAGCCATGACCGCAGCAATTGCGAAAACCAGAGGCTTGAGTGCCATCGAAGGTTTCATGGTGATTCTCCGTACTTATTTAGGTTAAGTGTTGTTTCTACCTGTTTGGGTCAATCATGACCCGTACGCTCAGGGTGTTGGCCGTTCGGTTTCCCACCCCGGAGCTCTGATTCAACTGGATCACCCCACGGCTACCGGTGAAGGCCTGATCGCTGGTAGCGACCTGGCGATTGCCTGGTGCAGAGTCAGTTGGATCGGAGTTGTTGATCAGCGCCACGTTCTGCTGCATGAGGACGCTGTCGTCGATACTTTGCGGCTGTGTACTGATGCTTATCCGCAGGGCATTGGCTTGCTGGTTGCTGGCGCCCGCGCTCTGGTTGACGCCCAGAGCGCCACTGCCGTTGCTGAAGGAGTCGCCTTGAATGCTGGATCGAGCATCGATCCTGGGGTCGACCTGCGTACGCAGCCGTTGGCGAATCTGCGTGGTCGCGCTGGCTCCATGGCCAACGGCGATGGCTCGGGCGTTGGCCTGTTGCTGCAAATCGCCGGCAGCCTGGTTGACGGTGAGGTTGCCCTGGTACTGCATGCCCGAAGCGTCGATTTCAGCGTTATTGATGACGGGAGGTTGGGCAAAGGTCGATGCACTGCAAAACATGGCAATCATCAGCAGCGTACGATTCATCTTAACGGTCTCCCGTTACGACTTTCAGAGCACCCAGGCCTTGCTGGATGTTGGAATTGACCATGTTGGCAATACCGTTGCCCGAATTGCCCGAACGCCCAGCGGGGAGGTTGGAAAGCTGGGTCTGATTGGTGAGGTTGCCGCCCAGGTTGTTGGTGTTTTGAGTGACCAGGCGGGAGATGCCTGCACCACTGGCGACGTTGGCAAAGTCGCCATCGCTCAACTCGTTCGTTTGCCTGAGGACTTGTTTGGACGGGTTGGCATTGGCGGTCGTGGGGCTAGGGTCGGGCATCACCGGCGCACGCGTTGCCATGCGCGGTTGGACATCACGTTTGATAATAATGATGCCATTGTCGGCCTGTACGGGCAGGCTGACACTTGAGCCCAGTGCGCATCCGATCAATAGGAGGCTGTAGATGCGGTTATCAAATGTCCCCACGGCGGCAATTCCTTCTTTGTTGTGGGCTGGTCCTGAATCAGCGTTGTGAAGGAGTGAGCGAAAGCTGTGCCGGTTTTTGATTATTGTTTTGATTCAGAGGGTTATCGATCAAGGTTAGTGGATCGATGGAGGGTGCTGTTTCAGGCCTGAGACAACCGCCGGGTCGCAAAGTGATAAAGGGATCGCAAACACTCTGGATCCAAGCTTTGTGCGGGGATGTATCGACGCCTTAACACATCGCATGACAAGACGATGACCAGCGTTGAAACGGGCTGTTTGAGAGGGGATGCGTGTTTCAGAAACGGACGTATTTGCAAAAATTCTGCAACAAATACTGGGGTATCTGACCAGTGCCCGTCAGCTCAACGCAATCCAATGTGGGAGCGGGCTTGCTCGCGAAAGCGGTGTGTCAGGCGACATCAATATTGACTGTGCCGCCGTCTTCGCGAGCAAGCCCGCTCCCACATGGATTGGGGGGGGTAATAAGGAAGATCAGCGCTCGAGCAGTAACGCGACGGCTCGCAATGCCTGAATCCGGCGTTCGGCCCAATCGCCCTGAAGCACTTGAACAGGCTGTCGATGTTGCTCCAGCCATGCCTGAGTGGCGTTGAAAAAAGCCCGGCGTTCATCCAGCTCGGGCTGACAACGCTGACCGTCATCGGTCCAGTCAACCTGTTCGGGCGACAGCAGCAAGTGCAAGTCATAGTGCCGCGCCAGCAGCGCCTCCTCGAGCCAGGTCGGGCAATCGCCAAACAGGGTCTGGCTCCAGAGCATGTTGCTCAGCAAGTGAGTGTCGAGAATCAGCAATGGCGGCCCAAGGGCGCGGGCTTCATCTTCCCATTGCAGCTGACCGCGAGCGATTTCGGGAATATCGGCCGGGCAAGTATCCCGCGCCTCCCGCTCAATGAACCAGCGCACGTATTCACCCACCAGAGCACCGCCGAATTGCTGTTGCAGTTCGGCGGCCAGCCAGCTCTTGCCACTGGATTCAGGTCCTGTGAGCACCAGCACTTTCATGTGCGCAACGCCGGATCGGTACGCCATGTCCGCCAGCCATGCACCGCCAGCAGGGCGAACGCCCCATAGAGGCCCGCAGTCAGGTACAGCTCTTTGTAGATGAAGAGGCCAACAAAGATGATGTCGAGCGCGATCCACAGCGCCCAGCATTGCAGACGTTTTTGCGCCATCCATAATTGCGCCACCAGGCTGAACCCGGTCAGCGCCGCATCGAGCCAAGGCTGGGCAGCATCGGTCCAGTGGGCCATCGCGGCGCCGAGCAGCAAACTGCCGACTGCGCCGACGGCCAGCCCGAGCGCAATGGATTTTCCATCGAGCAAGCTGACATGCCGCTTGCCATGAGTCGCGCTCCCCTGCGTCCACTGCCACCAGCCGTAGATCTGCAAACCGGCGTAGATCACTTGCAGCAGCATGTCCGAATACAGCTTCACCTCAAAAAAAATCCAGCTATACAGCAGCACCATGACCAGGCCGATCGGCCAGCACCAAGGGTTCTGTCTGACCGTCAACCAGACGGCAATCACGCCGAGGGCGGCGGCAAACAGTTCAAGCCCGGACATGGAGGTTCCTTGGTGTCGTAAAAATGAGGGGGGCGAATTGTACCCGGATTGTGGGGAATGGGCTTGTAGTGGGGAAGGGGGCTTGCCAATGCGAGTCAGGTCACACGCAATCCCTGTGGGGGCGGGCTTGCTCGCGAAGGCGACGGCACAATCAATATTGATGTTGGCTGATACACCGCTTTCGCGAGCAAGCCCGCTCCCACAGGGGGCAGCGGGGCTGCTGGGACGGAGTTACACCCGAAACTGCTTCAGCAACCCGTTCAACTGCTCGCTCAGTTCCTTGAGGTGAACGCTGGCCACGCTCGACTGTTCGGCCGCCAGTGCCGTGCTGTGGGACAACCCGGCTGCTTGGGTGACGTTCTGGTTGATGTCTTCCACCACGTGGGCCTGTTGCAAGGTCGCGCTGGCAATCGAAGCGTTCAACCCGTTGAGATTGCGCAAGGCCTGGCCGATGGCATTCAGGCTGGCGCCCGCCAGCCCGGCCTGTTCGATAGTCAGTTGCGACGCACGGCTGCTGTCGCCAATCACCTTGACCGCCGCTTCGGAATGGCTTTGCAGGCGTTCGATCATCGACTGGATTTCTGCCGTGGACTTCTGGGTGCGCTGGGCCAACAGGCGCACTTCATCGGCGACCACCGCAAATCCACGACCTTGCTCGCCGGCCCGGGCAGCTTCAATGGCGGCGTTAAGGGCCAGCAGGTTGGTTTGCTCGGCGATGGAGCGAATCACTTCCAGAACGCTGCCGATTTGCGTGCTTTCGGCGGCCAGGGTACGAATCACTTCGACGGCTTGATCGATGGTCGAAGACAGCTTGTCGATCTGCTGCAGGCTGCCATCGATATTGACTTGGCCCTGTTGCGCCTGAGACTCGGCATTGCGCATTTCGCTGGCCGCGTGCTCGGCGTTTTTGGCCACATCCTGCACGCCGTAGGTCACTTCGTTGATCGCGGTCGCCACCAGTTCCATTTGTTGGGATTGCTGCTGGCTGCGTTGCTGGGCTTGCGCGGCATCGTTGCCCAGTTCGCTGGAGGACTGGCCCAGCGCGCCGGCGGACACCTGCAGCTGACTGATCACCAGGCGCAGTTTGGCGGTAAAGGCGTTGAAGTGCCGGGCCAGTTGCGTGACTTCGTCCTGACCGTGGGTATCGAGGCTGCGGGTCAGGTCGCTTTCACCGCTGGCGATGTTGGCCATGGCGTTCACGGTTTCCTGGAGCGGGCGCACGATGCTGCGGGCAATCATGATCACCAGCAACGCCATGATCAGGGCAATCACCAGGCCCACGAAAGAGGCCTTCCAGACTTGAGCATAAAACTCGGCCTGCATGTCATCGATGTATACGCCCGAACCGATCACCCAACCCCAAGGCTCGAACAGTTTCACGTAGGAGGTTTTTTCCACCGGCGCGCTGGCGCCCGGTTTCGGCCAGCGGTAATCGACCATGCCGGCACCCTTGGCCTTGGCGATGGCGACCATCTCGTTGAACAGCGCGAAACCGTCGGGGTCGCGGATCGCCGAGAGATTCTGGCCATCAAGTTTCGGATTGGTCGGGTGCATGATCATGACCGGCGTCAGATCGTTGATCCAGAAATAGTCATTCTGGTCGTAGCGCAAACCGCGCACGGCATTCAGTGCCTGCTTTTGCGCGGCGTCGCGGGTGAGGGTGCCGGCAGTTTCCAGGCCGTGATAGTAGGTGAGGATGCCACTGGCGGTCTGTACCACGTGCTGGGTCTTTTGGGCCTTGGCCTGATAGAGGTCGTCGTGAATCTGCTTGAGCATCAACACGCCCAACGTCAATAGCATCACCACGGCCACGATCAAGATGAGCCACAAGCGTCGGCTGATCGACACACTGCGCAAGCTGTTCATAACGCTGTTACTCCGGTTTCTTGTTCTTGTAATAAACGATCGCCAGCATCCAACCACACTTTGCCGATCGGGCCTATGCGACTCAGGACCTATGACGCGGCAGCGTAAATGAGGCGTCTCTGATAGGATTTCGGCCCCGCACGGAAAAACCTGAGCCCAAGTCTTTTTTCCCGCAATTTTTACGGTTCTGCGTGGATCTTGTGCGCGCAGGGATTCAGCTAAGGTTGATTGCGGTTAACGCTCTACAAATTATTAACGGAGCATGCCTGGGGGTATTGCTTCTTGGGGGATTGATGGATCTTTGGACGGCCTTTCAGGCATTGATTTTAGGCGTTGTAGAAGGGCTGACGGAGTTCTTGCCCATTTCCAGTACCGGGCACCAGATTATTGTGGCGGACTTGCTCAACTTTGGGGGCGAGCGGGCCATGGCCTTCAATATCATCATTCAGCTCGGGGCAATCCTGGCGGTGGTCTGGGAGTTTCGCCGCAAGATCTTCGACGTGGTCATCGGTTTGCCGACACAACCCAGCGCTCGACGCTTTACCGCGAACCTGTTGATTGCCTTCCTGCCGGCCGTGGTATTGGGGGTGATTTTCGCTGACTTGATTCACGAGTACCTGTTCAACCCGATTACCGTAGCCACCGCATTGGTCGTGGGCGGTATCGTCATGTTGTGGGCCGAACGCCGTCAGCATGAAGTGCATGCTGAAAGCGTCGACGACATCACCTGGAAAGACGCCTTGAAAGTCGGCTTTGCCCAGTGCCTGGCGATGATTCCGGGGACCTCGCGTTCCGGCTCGACGATCATTGGCGGTCTGCTGTTCGGGTTGTCGCGCAAGACGGCCACCGAGTTCTCGTTCTTCCTCGCCATGCCAACCATGGTCGGCGCGGCGGTGTACTCGGGCTACAAATACCGCAATCTGTTTGTGCCGGCTGATTTTCCGGTGTTCGCCATTGGCTTCGTCACTGCGTTTATCTTTGCGATGATTGCTGTTCGGGCCTTGCTCATATTCATTGCCAGTCACAGCTACGCGACATTCGCCTGGTATCGCATTGCGTTCGGTCTGGTCATTCTGGCCACCTGGCAATTCGGTTGGGTCGACTGGACAGCGGTCAAGCCATGAACGATTCCAGGGCGCGCAACAACGCCGGACGCAAGTCCGGGGGAGCAATTCAGAACCTGCGGCTGAAACTGCTGGTATTCGTTGTGCTGTGCGCAGTGCCGTTGTTTGGCTCGGTGTCGCTATGGCTGCGCGGGGTGTCGGTGATTCCCCTGGCGGCCTACAGCATCGTCAGCGTGCTGGCGTTTTTCCTGTACTGGAGCGACAAGCACAAGGCCCGCGCCGACAGCTGGCGCACGCCGGAGAATGTCTTGCACGCGGTGGAACTGGCGGGTGGTTGGCCGGGTGCCTTGCTGGCCCAGCAAGCGTTTCGGCACAAGACCCGCAAAGTCTCGTTTCAGTTGGTGTTCTGGCTCATCGTGCTAATGCACCAGGTGTTCTGGATCGATCAGCTGTTTCTGGGCGCTAACCTGTTTGCGTTGCTTTAAAGCCCTTTAAAGCAGCAGGCCGACCTGCGTGCGCTTGGGCAATTTGCTCACCACCAATTGATGGGAACGTTGCAGCAAGCCTTGCAGTTCTTCTGTGCCCAGCGGGTAGGGCGTTTCCATGATGATCCACTGGGCCCGGGCCAGATACGGCGCCGGGTGAATGCCTGGCCGGTCGCAATGGCCCAGGAACAGGTCTTTGTCGACCTTGAACGCCAGGGACTGTCCCCGCAGGTTCTGCAAGGCGAACATCTTGTTCCCGGCAATCGAAAACACCCGCACGCCACCCCACTTGTAATCCTCCCGCGCGCCGGGCAACGCCAGGCAGTATTGCGCGACGTCCTCTTCGCTCATTCGTCCCGCTTTCATAACAGTCTGTCCCCGCAAACATTGAATGATTCGATCAAATGGTCGATCCAGGCCCGCACCGCCGGCATCACCCCGCGTCGATGAGGGTAGACGGCTTGCAGCCAGCCGCCCGGCAATGACCAGTCGGGCAACAGTTGCACCAGCGAACCGTTTTCCAGCTCTTGCTCGCAATACATCATGGGCAGCATGGTAAAGCCCTGGCCGTTGAGGGTGCAGGCTTTGCGCACGATGAAATCTTCGCAGCCCAATCGCGCTTCGAGGCTCAGGTCGTAGCTTTTGTCCTGTTGATCAAGCATGCGAATGTGCACCATGCGATCGGCTTCCAGAGCGCCGAGCACGGGCAAATTTTTCAGATCTTCGGGATGATTGATGTCACGGCCGAGCAAAAAAGCCGGGCTGGCAACCATCAGCATTTGGGCCTGACGCAGGCGGCGGGTAACCAGCAATGGATCTTCATCACCCAGATCCCGCACCCTCAAGGCGACATCGACGCCTTCGTTGATCAGGTCAACCCGACGGTTGAGCAGCATCACCTCCAGCTGAACCTGAGGGAATTTCTCCAGGAAGCTACTGATTACCCCAGGCAGCATTTGGTGAGCCAACCCCACGGGGCAGGACACTCGCAAGCGCCCTCGGGGCTCGCTGGACATGCTGGCCACCGCTTCGTCGGCCATCTCGGCCTCCAGCAGCATCGCCTGACAATGGCGCAAGTAACGCTCGCCCACGGCGGTCAGGTTGAGTTGGCGGGTGGTGCGTTGCAGCAGACGCGCGCCCAGGCGTTCTTCCAGCTCGGCGATGCGTCGCGACAACCGCGACTTGGGAATCCCCAACAACCGCCCGGCCGCTGCGAAACCACCGGCTTCGACCACCTTGGCGAAGTAGTAGAGGTCGTTGAGATCTTGCATGGTTTAAGCTCGACTGTTCTATCAGTGGGACAAACTATCGCATTGTTGCCGACTAATCATCTATTGGTTTCGTCGGTAGGATTGTCTCCATCAGATCGCCCGGTAGCGATCCTCACCTTGGAGATCTCCACATGAAATTACTGCATATCGATTCGAGCATTCTGGGTGACAACTCGGCTTCCCGTCAGCTGAGCGGCGAAGTCGTCAAAACCTGGCAAGCCGCCGAGCCTGGCGTTGTGGTGACTTACCGCGACCTGGCCGCCGATGCCATCAGCCATTTCTCCGCCACCACCCTGGTCGCTGCCGGCACCGCCGCAGAGCTGCGCAACGCCGCGCAACAGCACGAAGCGGACCTGAGTGCCTCGACTCTGGCCGAATTCCTCGCCGCCGATGCCATCGTGATTGCCGCGCCGATGTACAACTTCACCATCCCGACTCAACTCAAAGCCTGGATCGACCGCATCGCCGTGGCCGGCCAGACTTTCCGCTACACCGAAGCCGGCCCTGAAGGCCTGTGCGGCGGCAAGAAAGTCGTGATCGTCTCGACAGCCGGTGGTCTGCATGCCGGTCAAGCGACCGGTGTTGCGCACGAAGATTATTTGAAAGTGCTGTTCGGCTTCCTCGGCATCACCGACATCGAGTTCGTCCGCGCCCATGGCCTGGCCTACGGTGACGAAGTGCGCACCAAAGCCATGAGCGACGCTCAGGCGCACATCAGCGAGCAATTGTTCGCTGCCGCGTAAGGCTTGCGTAAAGTCGTAAACAGCTCGGGCAATACCCCTGAAACTCTGTATTCTGGTCATCGTGATGGCCAGGTACGGAGTTTTTTGTTTCTGGCGGTTATCAGTTTCTGGCCCAGGTTATGCAGTCGAGGGTTAACATCTGCGGTCAGGTAATAAGGTGGGGCATCCCATGGTGCGTCTTTGTGCAACGCTACTGATTTGCCTGCTCGGCAGTCTGGGTTTGGTGCACGCCGCGTCTGCGCCACATCCTCACTGGAGCGTCGGTTTTCATGAGATGACCTTCCTTGATCCGCTGGACTTGCAGCCGATGCGCGCCATCGCCTTTTACCCGTCCAGTGAAAAGGAACATTCCAGCACGCTCGAGGGCTACACGGTCGAAGCGGGTGAAAACACCAAAGTCGCCATCGGACGTTTTCCGATGCTGATGCTGTCCCACGGCAACACCGGAACCCCGCTGGCCCTGCACGACCTCGCCACCTCATTGGCACGCAAGGGCTTTGTGGTGGTGGCGGTGATCCATCCCGGCGACAACTCCAAAGACCACAGCCGTCTCGGCACCTTGAGCAACCTTTATGGGCGGCCGATCCAGATTTCCGAAGCCATTACCGCAACACTCAGCGACCGGATGCTCGCGCCCTTCGTCAATGCCGAGCAGGTCGGGGTGATTGGCTATTCGGCGGGCGGTGAGACGGCGTTGATCCTGTCCGGTGCCACTCCGGATCTGGATCGTCTGCGTCGTTATTGCCATGAGCGCCCGGATGATCACGATGCCTGCAACACGCAAGGCGAACTGATCGTTGATCGTGATGACTTGCAGCCAGTGGCGGACCCGCGCGTGCATGCCTTGTTGCTGATGGCACCGCTGAGCCTGAAGTTCGGCCGCCATACCCTGGCCGATGTGCATGTGCCGGTGCTGCTGTACAGCGGTGATGGCGACAAGCTGGTGGCGTTCGACAAAAACGCCGCAGCGCTTGCGCGCAAACTGCCGACCGCACCGGACTTCAAATTGCTGGCCGGGGCAGGGCACTTCGTGTTCCTGGCGCCGTGCAACGAAGAACAGATCGCCGCCATGCCGGCGCTGTGCACCGATGCCGACGGCGTCGACCGCAAGGACATTCATCGCAACATGATTTCCGAAGCAGGACGGTTCTTCGCCCATGCCTTGGGCAAACCCACCCGTGCCGGCATGCAGACCGCGGATCAATAATGTCCCCGGAACCCTTGTGGGAGCGGGCTTGCTCGCGAAGAGGGCGTGTCAGTCGACATTAATGTGTCTGACCCACCGCATTCGCGAGCAAGCCCGCTCCCACAGGGGATATGCGGCAGGCTTAGACCATTGCGCGGCGTTTCAGCAGCAGGGTCAAACCGAGCCCGGTTATCGACAACAACGCCGCACTAAAGAAAATCCACGAATACCCCAGGTTCAACGCCACCGCGCCCATCAGCGGCCCGGCAATCGCCAGCGCCAGATCGAAAAACACAGCATAGGCACTCAAACCTGCTCCGCGACTGGAATTGGGCACTTGCTTGATCGCTTCCACTCCCAGCGCCGGATACACCAGCGACAGGCCGAACCCGGTCAGCCCCGCGCCGATCAAGGCATAACCCGTCGAGGGCGCCAGCCACAGCAGGACCAGCCCGACGGTTTCAATGGTCATGCAGGCAATGGCGGAGGTGAAGCCGCCGAAACGGCTGATGCTGGAGATGAACAGCAGTCGCGCCAGAATGAAACAGACCCCGAATACCGTCAGGCAATAAGCCGCGCCGGTCCAGCCAAGGCTGACGTAATACAGGGTAATAAAAGTGGTGAGTGTGCCGTAACCGATGGACGCCAGGCTCAGGCTTGCACCGAAAGGAGCTATGCGCCCGAACACCGCCCAGAACGGCAGGCGCTCGCCGCGAATCACCGGTACCGAAGGTTTGTTTCGGATCAACAGCAGCGCCAGCAGGGCCAGTAACGACAGCGCGATCCCGAGGCTGGCGAACCCCAGTTCAGCGACCATCACCACGCCCAGCGGCGCGCCGATGGCGATGGCGCCGTATGAGGCGATGCCGTTCCAGGAAATCGAACGCGCCGTATGCTCGGCACCGACCTGGCCCATGCACCAACTGATCGTGCCGACCCCGATCAACCCTTGAGCGATGCCCAGCAACAAGCGGCCAGCGATCAGGATGATCAGGCTCAACAACGGCACACTTTGCAGCAGGGTCGACAGCAATGTCAGCACGCCGCTCAATGCAATCCCCGACAACCCGTAAACAATCGCCCGTTTGGTGCCGATGCTGTCCGACATGCGCCCGGCCATGGGCCGACTGAGCAGGGTGGCCAAGTACTGAGAACCAATGGTCAGCCCCGCCACGATGGCGCTGAACCCCAACTGTTCATGGACATACCCCGGCAACACCGCAATCGGCAGGCCAATACAGAGGAAGGCAATAAAGGTATAGAAAACGATGGAGACGATCTGCAGGGTGATCGCCATTGAGCTTTGCGGGGGCAGTTGCTGCACAGACATGAAGAGCTCGTTCGCGGGCGGCGGTAGGAGAACTGCATCATGGCGTGGGTGGGGAATAAAAGGAAGCAGGCTAACTATGTGGATTGAAAATCAGGCTGGAACCTCACTTTTGCGGTGTCAGCGATGGCCTCTTCGCGAGCAAGCCCGCTCCCACACTGGATCGGTTGCGTGCAGAAGAGTGATAGCCACTGGAGATCCACTGTGGGAGCGGGCTTGCTCGCGAAGGTTTCAGCACCACAAACTTCCTCGACCCTGAAATGCAAAAAGCCCCGTCACCAGGACAGGGCTTTTCACTTGAAGCTTGCTGCTGTCTTACATCAAAACACCCTGACTACGCAGGTAGTCGTCATAGGTGCCGCTGAAGTCGATCACGCCATCGGCGCTCAACTCGATGATGCGGGTGGCCAGGGACGATACGAACTCACGGTCGTGGCTGACGAAGATCAGCGTGCCCGGGTAGTTCTCCAGCGCCAGGTTCAGCGCCTCGATGGATTCCATGTCCAAGTGGTTGGTCGGTTCGTCCATGATCAGCACGTTCGGCTTTTGCAGGATCAGCTTGCCGAACAGCATGCGACCTTGCTCACCACCGGAGATGACCTTGACCGACTTGAGGATCTCGTCGTTGGAGAACAGCATGCGACCGAGGGTGCCGCGAACGATTTGCTCGCCACCTTGGGTCCATTGGCCCATCCAGTCGAACAGGTTGCAGTCGTCTTCGAAGTCGTGAGCGTGGTCCTGGGCGTAGTAGCCCAATTCCGCGGCATCGGTCCACTTCACAGTACCGGCATCCGGGGTCAGTTCGTTGACCAGGGTGCGCAGCAGGGTGGTTTTACCAATACCGTTCGGGCCGATGATCGCCACGCGCTCGCCGGCTTCAACCTGGAAGCTGAAGTCCTTGAACAGCGGCTTGCCGTCGAAGCCTTTGGCCATGCGCTCGACGATGACCGCCTGACGATGCAGCTTCTTGGTTTGTTCGAAACGGATGAACGGGCTCACACGGCTAGAAGGCTTGACTTCGGCCAGCTGGATCTTGTCGATCGCCTTGGCACGGGAGGTCGCTTGCTTGGCTTTCGAGGCGTTGGCCGAGAAGCGGCTGACGAACGATTGCAGCTCGGAAATCTGCGCTTTCTTCTTGGCGTTGTCCGACAGCAGTTGCTCGCGGGACTGGGTCGCCACGGTCATGTACTCGTCGTAGTTGCCCGGGAACAGGCGCAGCTCGCCGTAGTCCAGGTCAGCCATGTGGGTGCACACGCTGTTCAGGAAGTGACGGTCGTGGGAGATGATGATCATCAGGCTGGAGCGCTGGGTCAGAATGTTTTCCAGCCAGCGGATGGTGTTGATGTCCAGGTGGTTGGTCGGTTCGTCAAGCAACAGCACTTCAGGATCGGAGAACAGTGCCTGCGCCAGCAATACGCGCAGCTTCCAGCCTGGGGACACTTCGCTCATCGGGCCGAAGTGCTGCTCGATGCCGATACCCAGGCCCAGCAACAGCTCGCCGGCACGGGATTCGGCGGTGTAGCCGTCCATTTCGGCGAATTCGGTTTCCAGCTCGGCCACGGCCATGCCGTCTTCTTCGGTCATTTCCGGCAGCGAGTAGATGCGGTCGCGCTCGGCCTTTACCTTCCACAGCTCTTCGTGACCCATGATCACGGTGTCGATCACGGTAAATTCTTCGTAGGCGAACTGGTCCTGGCGGAGTTTACCCAGACGCACGTTCGGCTCGAGCATGACCTGGCCGCCGGACGGCTCGAGGTCACCACCGAGGATTTTCATGAAGGTCGACTTGCCGCAACCATTGGCGCCGATCAGGCCGTAACGGTTACCGGCGCCGAATTTGACCGAAACGTTTTCGAATAGCGGCTTGGCGCCGAACTGCATCGTGATGTTAGCTGTGGAGATCAATTACTTTACCTATCAATGGGTTGCGAGCTGCGCATTTGGCGCTTGGGCCATACCTGGGACGTTCTGGAGTTTCTCTCCATCTCTTCCCAGTCACCGCTAGAGTTCAACCAGCGCGCATAAGTCGAGAGCAGCATCTGGACGCTGTGTCCAAGCTGTTGGGCAAAAAGGCGGGATTCATGCCAGACATTGTGCATATTGTCGCATAAGTGTGACGGCAGTTGTACGGTGGGCGATAACGTGTCGCTCGCTTCTTCACGGCTGGGCCCTGGTTTGTGTAGAACCGGCGTCTGTCTGACGGGTTGGCTCATCCTGAGGGCGGGCAAACGTAGGGGAGCTCCTTGGTGGCACCTCAATGTTATTTTTGTTCAGTGTTGTGTTCGGGACACTTGGCGTGGCTCTGGGTAAAGTCAGCACCGCTTGCCCGGCCTCGTGTGTTTCAGATGGATTACTGAATGGCCAGCACTTGGTCAGGGTGGGCACCCATTCAGACTCGTCTCTCCATGCCATGCGTAACAGCAGAAGGTGGGGAAGGGTCTGTTCTTCTTCGTCAGGGGCCGGATTTCCGGGCGCGCTGGCGTTTAGTTGTCATCACCGCTGACCATCACCTGATCGATAGCGGCTCGCAGATACTCTCCCTGGTTTCTCACCCAAGACGTTCCTCGCCCGCCATTCCCCCCGGCAGGCTATGGTGGATTAATGGGTTACGCTGGAAAGCAGGCAATGTGAGAACGCAAACAGTCTCTCATCATGGATGGGATCAAAATGAAACTGATTTTGGTGATGCTTGTTGTTGGTCTGTTGGCTTGGAAGCTTTCCCCTGAACTACAGTCCTGGGCTGCAGCTCAACTATCGAATCCCAAAGAAGTCTCTAAAAAAGAAGTCTCAAAAAAAGTCTCTATAGTCGTGACTGCGCCGAAGCCTGTTTCAGCGCCATTCAAATGTGATGGGCGAAAATATTGTTCGCAGATGACCTCGTGCGCAGAGGCCAAAAACTTTCTGCAACATTGCCCAGGAATGAAAATGGACGGGGACAACGACGCAATCCCCTGTGAGTCGCAGTGGTGCCAATGACTATTTGCCGCTCAGCAACAGGCTTAGTGGTTTAATGAGAGAAATTCTTAAAGGAGAGAGTGCTATGGATAAGGCGTTTCGAAACCCGATTTTTCTGACTGGGCTCCCAATGGCTATCTGCGGTCTCGCTATCACTGCGCCTGGTCTATGGATTCCCGGCCTGGGTTTAATGGTGGTCGGCTGGGCAAAGGGGAATAAACGAGTTTGATCAAGAATCACGACATGGTTTTTGCGCAAGGCGGGACCGTGCAGATCACCTCTCCAGGCAGTGACTATAAAGTTGTCGCTATCTGCCCACTGTAAACAACTTACTGGCAGCGGTTGAAAGTCTGGCTTTGCCGCACGTTGAAAGGCGTGCGACAAGCCGGCGACTGACCAGGTCGAGACTCAGAGCAAGTACCCAGCGGCTTGACCGAGATGGTTGTCCTGCCCTCCAGTAATGAGGTGCAGTGGCATGTGTTGTTGTTCATCGATAGATGGGATTTCGAAACTTCCCACTATTTGAAGGTGTCGCTCATTCAGTCCGGTCGACGCTTCTTCCTTTGCCTTAGCCATTCTCGCGTGGTTCGCTGCGATTTCATTGAGAGTTGACACGTTACATCTCCCGGTGACTGACCAAGCGTATCGCTGGAGTCCTAAGCGTTAATTTAATTGCCGCCGCGTCAGAATTACGTCGCTCTGGGGCTGCTAGGTCCGGGCTTTGCAAAGCCTAAGCCAGACAGGGCCCCGTATTGAGTGTCGTGTTTACATAGGCGACGGATGGTGGTATGGCAGGAGGCTACTATCGGGAGAGCGGTTCGCATTAAGGCCGTACCGCGCTAACAATAACGTGGACACATTTTCACAGTTGAAGGTTAACTATTAATTACAAAGTGTGGCTAAAATGCCATCTTTCGACCCCATGCGGACCGCCGGTATGGCTCAAGAACGCGCCATCGGGACGCAGTTTGTTCATCTCTGACGTGTGACGATTTTCGTGAAACTTATCATTGCCGCTATTTATGTCATCTCCATCGCGTATGTTCACTTGCGCGGTAAGGTGCGCCACAAATTAGGCCGTCAACTGAGCGACCACTCGACGTTTCTGGCGCCGATCAATTGCTTCCTTTATCTGTTTTCGAAAACGCCCAATAAGCCTTATCTCAATCCCGCAGACTTTCCCGACTTGAGCCCTTTGCAGGCTCATTGGGAAGAGATTCGAGCCGAAGGCCAGAATCTGCTCAAGGCCGGGGAGATCAAGCGTTCGAATCAGTACGACGACGTTGGTTTCAACTCGTTCTTCAAAAGTGGCTGGAAACGTTTCTATCTCAAATGGTACGGCGACAGTCACCCGTCGGCCGCAAAGCTCTGTCCGCGCACGACTGAACTGGTGCAAAGCATCGGCTCGATCAAGGCCGCGATGTTCGCCGAACTGCCACCGGGTTCGAAACTGGTCCGTCACCGCGATCCGTATGCCGGTTCGTACCGTTATCACTTGGGGCTTGAAACGCCGAACGATGCCGGTTGCTACATTAACGTCGACGGTGAGAACTACCATTGGCGCGACGGCGAAGCGGTGATGTTCGATGAGACCTTCATTCATTACGCCGAAAACACCACTGCGCAAAACCGCATCATCCTGTTCTGTGACATTGAGCGGCCGATGAAGTATCGCTGGGCGACGGCGTTCAACCGCTGGTTCAGCCGAACGGTGATGGCGGCGGCGGGCGCGCCGAACGATGCCGGCGACAAGGTCGGTGGTATCAACCGCTTGTTCGCCAAAATCTACAAGATTCGCCTGCGCGGCAAAGCGCTCAAGAAGCGGAACCGCACTCGCTACTACCTGGAGAAGTGGGCGATTTTTGGTGGGTTGTTGGCGATTTTTGTTTTGATCTGAGTTTTGGTATTGAGGCGTAAGACGCCTTCGCGAGCAAGCCCGCTCCCACATTGGATCTGTGTCGTTCACAGGACCAATGTGGGAGCGGGCTTGCTCGCGAAGAGGCCAGTATTTTCACTGCAAAACTTGTGGGTGTCCCAGGAGGTCAGCCGCTCGACCGTTTCGTGGGTTTTTTCTCCACAGTAGATTTGGTTTTGCTAGCCGGTTTACTGGCCGCTTTACCGCCACCCTTGCCACCAAGACTACGTTTGAGCAGTTCGGTCAGATCGATAACATCCGCCGTCTTGCGCTCCTCTTCACCAGTAACGGTTTCGACATCTTCGATCTTGCCTTCATTCGCTTTCTTCTCGACCAGCGCCATGATCTTGTCTTCGAAGCTGTCGCGGTACTCCTCGGGTGTCCAGTCGGCACTCATGTCCTCCACCAGCCGTTTGGCCATCTCCAGCTCACCTTTGGCCAAATCCGGCTTGGTCACTTCACTGCCCAGTTCCAGTTGATCAAGGCTGCGCACTTCGGCGGGCCAGCGCAGCATCACCAGCACCATGGCTGATTCCAGCGGCATGAGGGCCGCCAAGTGCTGGCGCGAATGCAACACCACGCGGGCCAGGGCGACCTTGTCGGTTTTGCTCAGGGTTTCGCGCAACAGCGCATAGACCTTGCCGCCGCGTTTGTCCGGCGCCAGGTAGTAGGGCGTGTCGATGTTTTGCAGGGGGATTTGCTCGCTGCCGACAAAGGCAAAAATGTCGATGGTTTGGGTCGACAGTGGGTGAGCCGAGCGAATCTCCTCTTCACTGAGCACCACGTAACGTCCCTTTTCGTACTCGATCCCTTTGACGATGTGCTCTTGGGTGACTTCCTTGCCGGTGACCTTGTTGATGCGCTTATAGCCGACCGGGTCCATGCTGCGGCGGTCGAGCCAGTTGAAATCGATCCCGCGCGAAGACGTCGCCGAAACCAGCGCCACGGGGATGTGCACCAGACCGAAACTGATTGCGCCTTTCCAGATTGCCCGTGCCATCGTCGTGATCTCGTCGATTGATGTTCTGGTGACCTGTGGCCAAGGGCAAAAGTTTCAGTTGGCGGCGGCCCGGTCCTGCGGGCGGATCGGCGGTGCGGTTAACTCGTGTTACATCTTGTGGAGGAGGTTTTAGTTAACAAATCCGAACCCTGGGCGTAGCGTGGCGTTATTCATCCATGAAGCGTGGCACGCTCATTTAGAGAGGTCCTCATGAACCGATGTGTGCTCGGCGCTATCGCGATGGCATTGAGTGGCGTGCTAAGCCCTGTGGCGCTGGCAGACGCCGCATCGCCGTCCTCGCCCTTGCTGCTGGCGCAGAACCTGCCGGGTAGCACCAACAACAATCCCTACAACAGCCCGATTCGCCGGGCCAATCCCAACAGCATGCAAGGCACCCAGCCGAGCATCCCGGTGATTCGCGGCCCAAACACGGTGCCTGTGCCACGACCGCCAACGCTGGATAACGGTGGGATCGGCAACCGCTATCCGCTAGATCGACCGGCTCCCACCAGCCAACCGAAGTTCATTCCCAATCCACCACCCCGGGACTCGAACCGCAACTACCGTTGAACGGCAGGACAGAGGTCTTGCCAGCCATTTTGACGACAAAAGGAATCGTGCATGTTGCGTAAAACCCTCTTGGCCACCTTCTGCGCCAGCGCGTTATTGACAGCCACTGCGCCCGTTTTCGCGGCGCCGACACAGGATATAAAAAGCGAGCAGGGCACCCTTGAGCTCACGCCGATCGTTAAAGGCCTGGAACATCCCTGGGCGCTGGCGTTTCTGCCCGACCGCCAAGGGATGCTGGTGACCGAGCGGCCTGGCAACCTGCGGCTGGTCAGCGCAGACGGCAAACTCTCGGGTCCGCTCAATGGCGTGCCTCAGGTCTGGGCCAAGGGGCAGGGCGGATTGCTCGACGTGGTGTTGTCGCCCGATTTCAAGCAAGACCGCATGGTCTATCTGTCTTACGCCGAAGGGGGCGGTGAAGGCGGCAAGGCCGGCACGGCGGTTGGCCGCGGACGGTTGTCGGAAGACCTGACGGCGATCAAGGATTTCCGGGTGATCTTCCGTCAGGAGCCCAAGCTCTCGGTCGGCAATCACTTCGGCTCGCGACTGGTGTTCGACCGCGACGGTTATCTGTTCATCACCCTGGGCGAGAACAACGACCGGCCCACGGCGCAGGATCTCGACAAACTGCAAGGCAAGATCGTGCGGCTCTACCCGGACGGCAAAGTGCCGAAGGACAATCCTTTTGTCGGGCAAAAAGGCGTTCGCCCGGAAATCTGGTCCTACGGCCAACGCAACCCGCAAGGCGCGGCCCTCAACCCCTGGAGCGGCACACTCTGGGAAAACGAGCACGGCCCTCGGGGCGGCGACGAGATCAACATCATTGAACGAGGCAAAAATTACGGCTGGCCGATGGCAACCCACGGCATCAACTATTCCGGCCTGCCGATCCCGGAAGCCAAAGGCGAAACCGCCGAAGGCACCGTAGGCCCGCACCATGTCTGGGAAAATTCCCCCGGCCTGAGCGGCATGGCCTTCTATGACGGCGATCGCTTCAAGGCCTGGCAGCACAACGTGTTTATCGGAGCGCTAGTGAGTCAGGAGTTGATCCGCCTGCAGTTCGAAGGCGACAAAGTTGTTCACGAAGAGCGGCTGCTTGGTGAACTCAATAAACGAATTCGCGATGTGCGGCAGGGGCCGGATGGTTATTTGTATGTACTGACCGATGAAGATGACGGGGGGCTGTACAAGCTTGGCCTGAAGTAAAACGCATAACCTGTGGCGAGGGAGCTTGCTCCCGCCGGGGTGCGAAGCACCCCATGCAATCGACTGCTTCGCACTCGAACGGGAGCAGGCGCCCTCGCCACAGGTTTACTCACGCCGGTAGAGAATCACCGCCGCCCGCAGCTTGCCTCGCCCAAAACTGCACATTTTGTCGAATTCGCCATGGCTGACCGGCAAGTGTTGGCAATCCATCGGCTGACGATGCTGGCTGTGATCCACATCCGGATCGTGCAGGTAGACGAACTCTTCATCGCAATCGGTGACGATCACCCAGTGCGGTGCCTTGGAACGGGTCAGGCGATAGCTGCTGATCAATACCAGCGGCTGTCCGCCATCGTGCAATAACCGTGGCAGATCCAGTGGCCCGCCGACCATTCGCTCCACGTCGGTGGCTTGCAACTGCGCCGTGAACTCCTCGTGTACCAGGCGCATTACGTCTTTTTTATGCGCATCGCGCACGCCGTCGAGAAACAGCGGCCCGGCCATGCTCAGTTGCAGCTGCACCCGAAAGCCACGCCGCCACGCTGCCAGCGCCAGGCCTTGAGGGCTGCAGCCACCGTGGCCAGACGTCATGAACACCGTGGTCGCCTCGCGCCAGATTTGCAGCTCTTCGCCACGCTCCAGCGCTCGATCTTCTTGCAGCGCGCCCATGGCCATCAGCAGGCAGGCCGGGCCACAGGTGAACTCGGTGGTCTGCGGGTAGTAAGGCACCTTGATGTTGCGTGAATCGCGGTGCTGGAGGATACGTTTTTCTAATCGCAGCGCGTCGGCATGGTCCTGGTAATAGTCGTGAATCAGCGCGAAACGCCGGTAGCCGTTGCGCTCATACAGCGCAATCGCCGTTGGATTGTCGATACGCACTTCCAGCCGCAGGTAGGCGCAGTCATGCTCAATGGCGCAGGCCTCGACACGTTCGAGCAATTGCTTGCCCAGTCCACTGCCGCGAGCATCAAGGGCTATCGCAATCGAGTACAGGCGCGCCAATGAAGTGCCCCGGTGAAAGAGCACCACCGCATAGCCCACTAATTGCTCGCCACGTTGGGCCACCAGCAGTTGCCCGTGAGCCCGAGTGATCATCCATTGAAAACTGCGACTGTTGAGCCGGTCCGTGGTGAAACATTGCTGTTCAAGTGCCAGCAGTGCCGGTATGTCTTCAACTATCGCCAAGCGAAAAACAGGATTCATTTGACCGCCGTAAAAGTTGCGTAACGAAACGGGACTTTCGAAAAAGTTCGTGCTTAATAGGAAAGGTCTTGTTCTTCAAATGGATCAATCACTATGTCAGCGGTACAAGGTCATTGGCGCGAAGTATCTGAGCAAACGTTACCCGCAGCAATAACTTCTGCAAACTATTTAAATGGCGCGATCAGAACTTCCAGCCAGTTGATGATCATCGTCGAACGCAAGGAAGACTGGGCCTCTTACTTTCCCAGTGAAGACATCGTCACCGCCCAGGAATACCTCGAACAGACCCGCGACAACGAGCAGGGCAAGCGGGTTCAGGTGATCAACCTGTGCCGCAGCTACAAGTACCTCGGGCACGGTTATTACTGCTCGCTGCTGGCCGAAGCGCGGGGGCACAAGGTTATTCCGTCGGTGCGGACCATCAGCGAACTGACCCGTAAATCCCTGTATGGCCTGGCCCTGGATGATCTGGATAAAACCCTGGAAAAGGCCCTCAGCAATCACCTTTACAGCGATACCGAAGGATTTACCCTGACACTGTACTTCGGCAAAACCTCTATCGAGCCATTACAGGATCTGGCTCGACAATTGTTCGAGGTCTTTCCTTGTCCGATATTGCTAGTTGAGTTTCGTCGAACTAACGGTTGGCACATCGAAGGTGTAAAGTTTGGCACCTTGCATAAGTTGCGTGACGATCAGGAAGATCAGTTCGCTAATGCACTCGACAGTTTCAGTCGCAAGATCTGGCGCATGCCGCGCTCCAGGCGATTGGCCCGTTATGACCTGGCCATTCTGCACGATCCGCAAGAAGCATTGCCGCCCTCCAATCCCAAGGCTTTGGACAACTTCGTCAGGGTCGGCAAGACACTAGGCATCGACGTCGAGCTGATTGAACGCAAGGACTACGCCCGAATCGCCGAATACGACGGGCTCCTGATCCGCGAGACAACGAGCGTCGACAACCACACCTACCGCTTCGCCAAAAAAGCCGAGAGCGAAGGTTTGGTGGTGATGGATGACCCGGCGTCGATCCTGCGCTGCACCAACAAGGTTTATCTGACTGATTTGCTCAAGAGCCATCAGCTGGGCATGCCCATCACTGAAATCCTCTACAAGGAACGACCGGAAGATTTCGAGCGGGTAGGCGAGCGTCTGGGGTTTCCACTGGTGCTGAAGATACCCGACGGTTGTTTCTCAAAGGGCGTCATCAAGGTCGAAAGCCAGCAAGCCTTGCTCGAGGCGACTGCCGAACTGTTCGAGCACTCGGTGTTGCTGCTCGCCCAGGAATTTTTCTACACCGAATACGACTGGCGCATTGGCGTGCTCAACCGCAAACCGATCTTTGCCTGCCAGTACTTCATGTCCAAGGGCCATTGGCAGATCTACAACCATAAGGCAAAAGGCCAGGACATCAACGGCGAATGCCGCACCCTGGCGGTTCACGAAGCACCGCGAGCGGTGGTTGAACTGGCGGTGAAAACCGCGAATCTCATTGGCGACGGCCTCTACGGCGTCGACCTCAAACAGTCCGGCGACAAAGTGGTGGTGATCGAAGTCAACGACAACCCGAACATGGACGCCGGCATCGAAGACGCCTACTTGCAGGACGATTTGTATTCCTTGGTGCTGGAAGAGTTTGTCCGTCGGCTGGAGCTCAAGCGCCGCGGCCAGGCCTGGTGAGCGGCCGATGATCAAGAGCTTTGATCTGAGCCACGGCGGCTTGCAAGCGGTCGAACGGCTAGACGCCGAGGTGATGCTATTCAGTAACCCCGATGCGGCCGAACGGGATCTGTTGCACAGCCATTTCAAGCTCGATGAACACGCTCTGGCCTCGGCCCTGGACCCCGATGAGGTGTCGCGCATCGAGTTTCACCCCGACAACCTGTTCCTGATCTGGAAGCGCCCGGAGAACTACTCCGGCGGCGGCAGCCTGGCCTTCGAAGTGTCGTGCTGCGGCTTGCTGTTTTCCCCGGGGCGTCTGCTGGTGATTGCCACCGACGACTCGCCGCTCAGCGGCCTCGGCACGCGGCAGTCACTGAAGACGCCACTGGATGCGTTGCTCGACCTGTTGTTCAACAACATTCACCACTATCTGGGGCACCTCAAGGTGATCAAGATGGTTGCCCGGGAGTTGCAGCAGAAATTCAATGCCTCGATGCAGAACCAGCATCTGATCCAGATGTTCAACCTCAGCGAAAGCCTGATCTATTACATCAACGCCATTCACAGCAATGGCGCGGTCCTGACCCGGCTGCGTAATCATGCGGCAAAGGAACACTTCAGCGTTGAAGCCATTGGTTTGATCGACGATCTGATCATCGAAAACAACCAGTGCTACAAACAGGCGGAAATCTACTCCACGGTGTTCTCCGGGCTGATCGATGCGCGGGGCAATCTGATGAACAACAGCATGAATAACCTGCTGCGCAAGCTGACGTTGATCAACGTGGTGTTTCTGCCGTTGAACCTGATTGCGAGCATTGGCGGCATGTCCGAGTTCAGCATGATGACCGCCGGCACGCCGTGGTGGGTTTCCTATCCGTTGTTTCTGACGGCGATGATGCTCGGGGCGGGGGGGATGGTGATTGGCCTCAAGCGCTTGGCGAAGTGATTCCGGTGGCGATCAGATCGCCTTCGCGAGCAAGCCCGCTCCCACATTTAATCTCGGGTGTTCACAAATTTTGTGTTCGCAGAAGAGCTAATGTGGGAGCGGGCTTGCTCGCGAAAGCAATCACATCAACTCCACAAATCCCGGATCAGACCTCTTGAGCCGCGCTAACGGAGTTTTTCCGCTCCTGAAGACCCCGCACCACCAGATACAACAACGGCCCGATAGACACAAAAATCGCCGTCACCAACAAATAAGGAACCACCGACAACCCCGACTGCCCACGCTTGCGCGCATCCTGATACATCCAGATACCGGCAAGCGTCGCCAACAGGTACAAATCGATCACCACCTGCGCGGTATCGGGCTGCGACATCAGGCTGATGCCGAAGTCGAGCAACGATTGCTCGGCCTGCAGCATCACCGAGATGGTGTAGCCGGCGAAAGCAATCAGGGCAATGAGGGGCAGGGCGACAGACTTCATGGTTTCCTTCCTTGGGACAATGAGCAGAATCGCCAGCCTACAGCGGCCCTTGAAAATTGGCCATTGACTTGCCATCAGCGTCCGGCTAATTTCCAGCCATGACTTCCGCCGTATTGCGCTGCCAGCCAAGCATTATTACCGCCATTCCTTATTTGGCGGGCTAGCTCACGACTGCAGCACCCAACCCGCCCTAGAGGCGGGTTTTTACTTTCTGTCTCTTGGGCTTCGATCAAAGTCAGGAGACGACCATGAGCAGCACCCCCGCCCAGCAGCGTTTGCTTGAGCACTACGTGAAAAAAATCCTCGCCGCGCCGGTTTATGAACTCGCCGTGCGCACGCCGTTGCAAGCGGCACCAGCCTTGTCCGAGGCATTGGGCAATCAGATCCTGCTCAAGCGCGAAGACTTGCAACCGACGTTTTCCTTCAAGATCCGCGGTGCCTACAACAAACTGGTGAACCTGAGCGACGAACAGAAAGCCCGCGGCGTGATCACGGCCTCGGCAGGCAATCATGCCCAAGGCGTGGCGCTGGCGGCCCGCGAGCTGGGGATCGCCGCAACCATTGTCATGCCCTGCACGACACCGGAATTGAAGGTGCACGGGGTTCGCAGCCGGGGTGCCGATGCGGTGCTGCATGGCGAGAGTTTTCCGTTTGCCCTGGAGTACGCGCTTAGCTTGGCACGGCAAACCGGCCGCACCTTTGTCTCGCCCTTCGACGATCCGGACGTGATCGCGGGGCAGGGCACCGTCGCCATGGAAATCCTGCGCCAACACCAGGGGCCGCTGGACGCGATCTTCGTTCCGGTGGGCGGAGGTGGCTTGATCGCCGGCATCGCCGCGTACGTCAAATATCTGCGCCCTGAAATCCGCATCATCGGCGTTGAGTCGGAACATTCCGCTTGCTTGCAGGCTGCATTACAGGCCGGCGAACGGGTTGTGCTGCCAACCGTCGGAGCCTTCGCCGATGGCGTGGCCGTCGCTGAGATCGGGGCTCATGGTTTTGAGGTCTGCCGATTTTGCGTCGATGAGGTAATGACCGTCAGCAACGACGAACTCTGCGCCGCCATCAAGAACATCTACGACGATACCCGCTCGATCACCGAACCTTCCGGCGCCCTGGCCGTGGCCGGGATCAAGCAGTACGTCGCACTAACCGGTGCCCGGGGTCAGACCTTGGTGGCTATCGATTCCGGAGCGAACATCAATTTCGACAGTTTGCGGCATGTGGCCGAGCGCGCCGCGTTGAGCGGCGTGTCGGCTGGAGCGGTTTATTCCTGAACGGCTTTCTCGACGTGACTCGACGCCGACCAGATCCGGTAGCGCACTTCGACGTCCTTGGGCACGTAAAGCACGATCGGCAACTTGCTGTTGTAGCGCAGCCTGAAACCGTCACCGACCACCGGCACGAAGTCCTTTTTGCTCTTGCCATCCGGGCAGGCCATGAGCGTGCTCATCGGGCCGGTGACTTTTTCCAGCCGGTAATACGGGTAACCCCAGCCCTCAAGGTTCTTTTCCTCAAGCATGCCGCCCAGGCGCTGACGGTTGCAGTCGACGGTGAGGGTCTTGCCGGCCAGGATTTCGACCTGATAGCCGTCTTCCTGTTGTTGCGGGGCGAGGTGAATGACCTGGCGGGTAAAACCGCGCTCAGGCTTGGGATACGGCGCGACGTTTTCGAGGGTTGCGGCGTGGGCTACGGACGACAAAACGGCAATTATCAGCCCGACGGTCGTGTTAAGCGGCAAAGCACCCATGATGCCTCCTTGCGTGTGTGTGGGGTCAGCGGATACTAAATGGATGGGCCGCATTCTCACTGCCGTCCTCACCCAATGCAAACCCGCCATCGGGGGTGTTTGCAAAATGCGGGTCTTGAAACAGACCTTTCTTGCATTTTGCATGACGCGATGTGTTGCCATTTCCTCCAAACCTTTGATTTGCCGACGAGGCGCAGAGCGAAATCTCAGGCATGTTTTATGCTGAAGCTGTCTTGAGCTGATCACGATCCTTACTGAGTCAGTGCTGAAACAAGAAGACGGTTGGGACGTTGGAACAATGAGGTTCCCCAAGGAAGAAAAACAACGGGCGATTTGAGCTCCGACCGACATTGATTTTTGATTGGCAATCTCACAAACCGAGAGGGTGGCCATGTTTCTTTCTGCCTTGGAACTACGCAATATCGTTGAAAGCAGTTTTCTCCCGAAACGCTGCCAATGCACGCTGTCACCGGACCTGTCGATGACCGTCAAGGTGTATTCGGACGTCGAGACGGACCATCTCGACCTGTTCGTCACCGGCATAGATGCTCAACGCCTCAATGGATGTAGGGAGATCAACAATCTGATCGCCGAGTTACGCACCGACCTTGAGCACAACAGGCATAGCCATCTGTTTCACCCGGCGTCAAAAGCCCATTAGCCGGCTGTTTCACCGAGTTCGAGCGACACGCGCCGGGTCTGGATAAACCCCAGACCCAGAGCCAGCTCCACCACAATCGCCAGCAAAATACCCGGCCCGGCATGACCATTGAGCCATTCGCCGAAGCCCAGCGCTGCCAAACCGAAACACCCCACCATAAAGCCGCTGCACATCGCGCTTCGCGCCGCCGAGGGCGGTGCCTGCCGTGCGAGATAGAACATCACCCCTAATGCGCCGAACAGCACCGCACTTCGCCTGGCGATAACACCCGACGCGGACGAATACTCGATACTCCAGATCGCCAGCAACCATTGCGGCATCAAACCCCAGACCAGCGCCAGCAGAAAACAAAGGGCAGCGGTGAATGTCGACAGCGTGCGAAACGAGAACTGCATGGCGAATCCTTTCGGCAGTGAGGAAGACGCCAAAGCATAGCGTCAGAATCCTCACTGGCCTACCGCCAAGCTCCGAATCAGAATCTTCTGTCAGTTCTGATAACTGCACGCGTCAGAAAGTTTTCGGTACGTAATTTCCGCAGGCTTACCCGACTTGTCGATGTACTTCATCTCAGCCGTCACCACTTGGCATTCCAGGGTCTGCGGCTCAGTCAGGGAAATGACCTTGCCCACATGAAGCGGCATGCCGTAGTGATAGGGCACGGCCTGTGAGGACGATGTCTCGTTGGCTTGAGCGAAACCTGCGAACGCGGTGCCGGCGAGGGCGGTGGTCATCAGTAGTATTCGCATGTTCATGATGGGTCTCCAGTGCAGAGGGGAAGTCAGTTCGACTGAAGAACGTCGAACCTGCCGCACTGGGCGTCAGAGGGTGCTGAGGGAGTGCGGTCCAGTAAAGTTTTGGACCGTGGGGTTAAGCGATGGTTAACCGGGTTGCATGCCGCCTGTCGTGAGGAAGTTTCTGACAGAGGTTTCATGTAGGTAAAAAAACTGAGGGAGCTTCGGCTCGTTCCTACAACCTTGGGCGCTTTGTCGTCTTTCGCCGGCCGGCAACCAGCGATTACTGTTTGGCATCGCTGCAAAATCAGCGAACAGGTTTGGTCACCTGATAACGTCGCACATATTTGTGCCCTCATTCGCACTGTGGACTTCTACGTCTCGTATTGCGTTGTAATGGCGGCTGTGTGCGGGACGCCTTCGGGCGAGCCGATTTGGCGTTATCGGTTGACCAAGCCTGTGCACAGCCGCCACCCATCGTTTGGTCACGGTGCTGGCGATTACTAATAAATGCCGAGTAATTACTATGCCAACGATAAATCCGTTCCCCAAACGCTACCGTTCAATCAAAAGCAGCGTCACCGACTCAAATCCCTTGGTGATCGACACAGAAGCCAATCCCCAGGACATCCTCGAATCCGCCCTCCAGCGTATCCGAGCCTCCAGCCAGTTACTTGAAACGCTCCATTGCCAATGCTTTAAGCATGGCGATGTTCAGGACATTCCGCACATTACCCATGCGCTTTATCTGCTGACTCAGGATGGTTGTGATCTGTTGACGGTTGCACAGCAAAGGATGATGGGCTGGAAAGCGCCGATCTGAAGCTGCACCTTCAAAAACAAGCCTGCCTCCTGTGGGCAGGCTTTGAAGCTAGATGTCCGACGGTGAGGTATTCAATAGGATGAAGCGCTCATTTCAGGCGTAAAACTTATCTTTTTAAAAGTTGACCCGCGCTCGCGATTGCAGCTGCTAACGGGATCAATGGACCTAATGCCTGGGTACCTGAACCTGCTCCCGGCCCACCACCAGAATTCACCTTCACCTCAGCCCCGCTAATCGTCACCCCACCCGCATCAATCTTCACAAAGCTCCCCCCAGCCTTGGCCGTGAGTTCCATGCCACCCTCGACCACCACCTTCTCCCCGGCGTGGTAGTGAATCTCCTGACCCGCCTCAACAAACTGCGCCGTGCCGACCTTCACATGCTGGGTCACGCCGACGGTGAGGTGATCGTCCGCCCGCGCTTCGGTCTTGCGGTCCAGGTGGGTGAGGCGATGCTCTTCCACTTTGAACTCACTAAAGACATTCGCTTCAACGGTGTCATGCCGTTCATTACCGACGCGAATTTTCTGGTCGTGCTCGATGTTTTCATCCCAGTCGCGCTGGGCGTGCAGGTAGATCTGTTCCGCGCCTTTCTTGTCTTCGATGCGGAACTCGTTGTAGCCCTTGCCGCCCGGTGAACTCAGGGTTTTGAAGGTGCTGCGGGTTTTGTTCGCCGGTAGGTCGTAGGGGACGACGTTTCCCTTGTGGTACAGACAGCCGGTGATCAGCGGTTGATCCGGGTCGCCTTCGAGGAAGGTGACGAGCACTTCCATGCCGACTCTCGGGATGGCGATGCCGCCGTAGGCGTTGCCGGCCCATCTGGTGGCGACGCGCAGCCAGCAGCTGCTGGTGTCGTCGCCCTGGCCGTCGCGGTCCCAGTGGAACTGCACTTTGACGCGGCCGTATTGGTCGCAGTGGATTTCTTCCCCCGGCGGGCCGGTGACGATGGCAGTCTGGCTGCCCAATACTTTGGGTTTCGGGTGTTCCAGGGTCGGGCGGAAATGCGCGTCCCACGGGGTGGCGAGGAAGCGGTTGCGGTAACCCTGCTGGAAGTCATCCTTATTGTCGGTGACGTCGCTGGTGATGTTCTCGCCGAGCACTTGTGGCTGCTTGCCTTCGTGGACGATTTCCAGCAGCAGCCAAAGGTCGTTCCACTCGGCGCGCGGGTGATCACTCAGGACCATGAAGTGGCCGCTGACCAGGGTCGGTTCGTCGCCTTTGCCTTCGGCCAACTGGTAGTCGCTGCGATGGCGTTCCAGGGCGCGGGTCGCCAGTTGCTTGCCGCGCGCGCGGTCGGTGAAGCGGCCGGGGTAGTCGTAGTCTTCGAGGTCCGGGGCGAATCCGCTTTTGGCGGTGCCTTCAGGCAGCCGTCGTGGTTTTTCGAAGTCGTAGTCGCGACGGCTGACGCGGGTGGTACGGGTTTCCAGGCGCAGGTTGAAGCGCTTGATCACCGGTTTTTTGGCGGCCATGCCGGAGTCTTGCTGGTAGCTCACCGGCGCGAGTTTGCGGAACACCGTCTGGTCATCACCGAACACCAGTTTGTGGCCGCTGGTCGAGTGCTGGAAGTGGAAGTGAATGCCTTCCTCTTCGCACAGGCGCTGGATGAAGTGCAGGTCGGATTCGTCGTATTGCACGCAGTACACGCGCTCGGGGTAGATCGCGCCGAGCTGGAAGCTGTAGGCGTCGGCCAGAATGCCTCGCGCCTCAAGCACCTGGGCGATGATCTTCGGTACAGTTAAATGCTGGAAAATCTGCTGGTCGTGGTTGTGCCGCAAATAGGCCAGTTGCGGCACCAAGCTGATGCTGTAGCGGGTCAGACTTTTGCCGGAATCGCCTTGCTCGATGCGGTAGACCAAACCATGGATCTTGCCCTGGCCAGTGGCGCCGAAGGTCAGGCAACCGGGCTTGTGCAGCAGCTCTTCGAGTTTCAGGTCGGGGCGGGCGCTGACCAGTTCGATGTCGAAACAGAACGGCTGGTTGAGGGCTTCGCGGCCGACGAAGCTGAGGACCTGCAGGTCGACGGAAACGCCTTCGAGCGTGAGGGAGATATGGGTTGCGTTTGCGTCCAGCATGCCTTGAGTTCCGTCCTTTGAAAAAGCAGGGGCGGATGGTGTAGCATTAAAGTGCCATGATCAAGGTTGAAATGCCGTAGGCGGGGAGGGTAAAAAGTATAGGGAAAACCCCTAGTTACAGGTTTCTAGTCAATGAATCCTGGCCTTTAACCGTTAGATCGTCTTCGCGGGCAAATCGGATCGCCGCACCGCTCGTTCCTACGGGATTTGCGCAGATCCCGTAGACGCGAGGCTTGCCCGCGAAGAGGCCATCACATTCAACGCAACTCTAGCTGCCGCCGATACGGCAAATCAGGCCCGGTCTTGCTGCAGGTCAACGCCGCAGCACTCACTGCAAACCTGAGCATGGCGTCAATTTGCTCGCGACTCAGCTGTTGCAGACCTTCAACCGAATCCAGCTGCTGCTCGGTCAACCAGGTAATCAACGCTGCCTGAAACGTATCGCCAGCCCCCACGGTGTCGGCAATTTTCACCGAGCAGGCCGGTACCGACCATGAACCGTGGGCACGGCTGAACACCGTTGCGCCTTCGCCGCCTCGGGTCAGGAACACCAACTGACAGCGATGCTCCAGCCAGCCTTCGATGACGCGCTGAGGATCTTGCTCGGGATACAGCAGGCTCAAGTCTTCGTCGCTGACCTTGATCAGATCCGCCAGCTCCACCAGCGTAGCAATCCGCGAGCGCCACAACTCGATGTTCGGCTCGGGATTCAGGCGCACGTTCGGGTCGAGGCTGATCAGGCGTTTGCCGCTTTCCCGTTGCACCAATGCCAATAACGTATCGGCAATCGGTTGCACCACCAGCGAGAACGAGCCGACGTGCAACCCGCGCACTTCAGGCCCCAGCTCTGGCAGATGCGCCAGGCTCAACTGCCGATCAGCGCAGCCTTCGCCACGAAAGCTGTAATGGGGCGAGCCATTGGCACCGACCGCGACCATCGCCAAGGTGGTTGGCGCGGCAAAGTCCACGAGGTAGTCCGGGCACACACCTTCATCCTGCAGCACTCGCTGCAAACGGCGGCCGAGGTAATCGGTCGACAGCCCGCCGAACAGCGCGGCGTCCACGCCCAAACGGCGCAAACCTACGGCCACGTTGAACGGCGAGCCGCCGGCAATTGCCTTGAAATTCACTTTGGATGCCAGGCCACTGGCATCATCTTCGCTGAAGAAATCGAACAGCGCTTCGCCACACACCAAATACATAATTGCTCGCTCTTTAAAGGGTTGCGACATGCTGTTGATAGCGTTCGTAGGCCTGCTGACAGGCCACCACATTTTCTGCAATCGGCAATGTTTCACTGGCCAGATCGAGCTTCACGCAGCGCTCGCACAAATCCGCCAGGCTGTCTTCGTGACCGTTTGCCCAGGATTTGCACCACGCCGCCTGAATCGCTGCGCCGAGGGCCGCTGCCTCGCTTTGTTCGGTACAAATCACTGGCGTATTCATGATGTCAGCGACGATCTGTCGCCACACCGGGCTCTTTGAGCCGCCGCCGATCAGGCAGATGCTGCGGCTTTGTAAGCCATTCTGGCGCAACAAGTCTAGCCCGTAACGTAAACCGAAGGTGGTGCCTTCCACCACGGCGCGGCACAGGTTGGCCCGGGTCAGGTTGGTCATGGTCAGCCCCAGCAGGCTGCCGCTGGCATGGGGCAGGGCGGGGACGCGTTCGCCATTGAGGAACGGCAGCATGCACACACCGTCGGCACCGATCGGCGCTTGCGCGACCAAGGCGTTGAACGCTTCGATATCCAATTCGAACAACTCGCGAATCGCGCCGGTTGCGTTGGTCAGGTTCATCGTGCAGATCAATGGCAGCCAGCCGCCGCTGGAGGAGCAGAACGTCGCGACCGAGGCATCCGGGCTGACGTTCGCTTGTTCGGCATAGGCGTAAACCGTTCCCGAGGAGCCGAGGCTCATGGTGATCGCGCCGGGCTTTATATTGCCGGTGCCGATGGCGCCCATCATGTTGTCGCCGCCACCGCTGGAGACCAGCGCCTTGGGGTTGATGCCGAGGTGCTCGGCGATACTCGGCAGGATTGTGCCAACCGGTTGGTGGGCATCGATCAGCTCCGGAAGTGCGGCTTGCAGGCGTCCGGTGGGGTCGATGTCGCGCAGCAGTTGCAAGTCCCACTGGCGGGTGCGCACGTTGAAATAACCGGTGCCCGAGGCATCACCATACTCGCTGCAACTACGGCCGGTGAGCCAGTAGTTGAGATAGTCATGGGGCAGCAGAATGCGGGCGATTCGGGCGAATACCTCCGGGTGTTGTTCTTTGGTCCAGAGCAGTTTGGACACGGTGTAACCCGGCGCGATGACGATGCCGAGGCGTTCCAGTGAGCCTTTTTCGCCGCCCAGATGGGCGAGCAAACGGTCGTTCTCCGGCGTGGACTCGGTGTCGCACCAAAGCTTGGCCGGTCGCAGCACCTGGCCGTGATCGTCGAGCATTACCAGGCCATGCTGCTGGCCGGAAACACCGATGCCGAGGATCGCCTGACCGTCTACCTCCGCAGCGAGCAGTGCGCGGCGGGTGGCCAGGGTAAAGGCTTCCAGCCATTGGGCGGTGTCTTGCTCGCGACGACCGTTGGCGCCGCTGATGAGGCTGTGGGCGGCGGCGCCCTGACCGAGGACCTGACCGCTGTGCGCGTCGAGGACAACGGCTTTGGTGCCTTGGGTGCCGCAGTCGATGCCGAGGAAAAGTTGTTGGTTTGCCATGGAAGATCCTTGGTGTGTCAGGTCGATCTCGGTGAACCCATTCGCGAGCAAGCCCGCTCCCACATTGGATTGTTGTCGAACACAAAATCTGTGTTCGCTGAAGATCTACTGTGGGAGCGGGCTTGCTCGCGAAGACGGCAGCAGGTTAGCCACCATTCTTACGCCAGAACCCGCTCCAGCGTCCGCGTCACCCCAACATCCCGCAAGCTGTTACAGCACCACTCAAACGCCGCCACAAACTCGGCTGAACGCGGGATCGCCGTCCCGAAAATCTCCTCAACCTCCAACATTCGTTGAGTGATCAACACATCATCGGCCACCAGCGCCTGACAGAACGCCGCCCGTGGATCCGGAATTGCGTAGGTCTGGCCATTCTCATCCACGCCTTTGAGGTACAGCGCCCACGCCGCCACCACCAGCGCCGCACGCTTGGTCTCCTGCCCATCGGCAATCAAGCGGTTGATGGTCGGCACGGTGAACTTCGGAAACTTCGACGAGCCATCCGAACACACTCGCTCCAACTGATCGGCAATCGCTTGGTTGGAGAAGCGCGCCACCAGGGTGTTTTTGTACTCGGTCAGGTCGATCCCCGGCACCGGCGCCAGTTGCGGCGTCACGTCCAGGTCCATGTAGGCGCGCATGTAGCGCACGAACAGCGGGTCGTTCATGGTTTCGTGAACGAAGCGATAACCTTTCAAAAAGCCCAGATAGGTCAGAGCCAGATGGCTGCCGTTGAGCAGTTTGATCTTCATCTCTTCGTAAGGCGTGACGTCGTCGGTGAACTGCACGCCGACCTTTTCCCAGGCCGGGCGGCCGTTGACGAATTTGTCTTCCAGCACCCACTGCACAAACGGTTCGCAGACCACCGGCCAAGCGTCATCGACCGCATGTTTGTCGGCCAGTTGCAGGCGATGCTCGGTGCTGGTCATCGGCGTGATGCGGTCGACCATGGCGTTGGGGAAGCTGACATGGCGCTCGATCCAGTCGCGCAGATCGGCGTCGCGCAGGGCGGCGAATGCCAGCAGGGCTTTACGGGTCACGGCGCCGTTGTGCGGCAAGTTATCGCAAGACATCAGCGTGAACGCGGGCGTACCGGCTGCGCGCCGTTTGGCCAGTGCGGCGCAGAGGAAACCGAACACGGTTTTCGGCGCGTTCGGGTGAGCCAGATCATGCTGGATCTGCGGCAGGTGCGCCATGAACTCGCCGTTGCTGTCGTCGATGCAATAGCCGCCTTCGGTGATGGTCAGCGAGACGATGCGGATGTCTGGATCGGCGAGTTTGTCGATCAGCGCCTCGGCACTGTCTTCGGCCAGCAGCATGTCGCGGATGGCCCCGATGACCCGCACTTCGGCGTCATCGGCATCGCCGAGTTCGAACAGGGTAAACAGATAATCCTGCTCTTTGAGGTCGTCCCGGGCGCGGCGGTCCTCGGCGCGCAGGCCGACCCCGCAAATCGCCCAGTCCAGCGCTTCGCCGGTATTCATCAAGGCATCGGTGTAGTACGCCTGATGCGCGCGGTGGAAACCGCCGACGCCAATGTGCGCGATGCCTTGGCGTGTATCGCTCAGGCTGTAGGCGGGCAGGGCCACCTCGGGGGCGAGGCGGTTGAGGTTCTGTTTATTCAGTTTCATCGCATGCTCTCGAATCAGGCTGCGGCGCGCAGTGGGCGGGTCAGCGCCACGCCGTCGGCATCGAATAAATGGCAGTGTTCAGCATCCAGGTGCAGGCTCAGGGATTCGCCATAACGGCTGGCCAGATCGCCGCGAACGCGCATGGTCAGCGCCTCGCCGGAAGACGTCAGGACATGGCAGAAAGTGTCGCTGCCCAGACGTTCGCTGACATCGGCAGTGACTTGCAGGGTGCAGTCGCCGGGTTGCGCCAGTTCAAGATGTTCCGGACGAATGCCCAAGGTCACCGCACCGCCGACACTCAGGTTCGCCCCGCTCAGCGGCAGGGTGATGCGGGTGCCGGCGTCCAGCAGCACTTCGCAGCTTTGGCCGTTAACGCGGGTGACTTTGCCCTTGAGGAAGCCCATTTTCGGCGTGCCGAGGAAGCCTGCGACAAACAGGTTGGCCGGCTGGTGATACAGGTCCAGTGGCGAACCGACTTGCTCGATCTTGCCGCCATTGAGGACGACGACTTTGTCGGCCATGGTCATGGCTTCGACCTGGTCGTGGGTCACGTAGATCATCGTGGCTTGCAGTTCCTTGTGCAGGCGCAACAGTTCCAGGCGCATCTGCACCCGCAGGGCGGCGTCGAGGTTGGACAGTGGTTCGTCGAACAGGAATATTTTCGGGTTGCGCACGATCGCCCGGCCGATCGCCACGCGTTGACGCTGACCACCGGACAGTTGCTTCGGCTTGCGCTCCAGCATCGGCCCGAGTTCAAGGATGCGCGCCGCTTCGCCGACTTTTTTCTCGACTTCGGCTTTCGCCACACCGGCCAGGTCCAGAGCGAACGACATGTTTTTGCGCACGCTCATGTGCGGGTACAGGGCGTAGGTCTGGAACACCATCGCCAGGTCGCGCTTGGCCGGGCTGACTTCGGTGATGTCGCGGCCATCCAGTTCGATGGTGCCGCCGCTGACCTCTTCAAGACCCGCGATCAACCGCAGCAGGGTGGATTTACCGCAGCCCGACGGGCCGACGAACACCACGAATTCCTTGTCATTCACTTCGAGGTCGATGCCTTTGATGATGGAAAAACCTTCGAAGCCTTTTTGCAGATTTTTGATTTTCAGGTTGGCCATGATGGCGCTCCTTTGTGCTTATTCTTTGAGGGCTATTTCACGGCACCGAACGACAGGCCGCGGACCAATTGTTTCTGGCTGATCCAGCCGAAGATCAGGATCGGCGCACAGGCCAGGGTCGACACTGCCGACAACTTGGCCCAGAACAGACCTTCAGGACTCGAGTACGAGGCGATCAACGCGGTCAGTGGCGCGGCCTGCGACGAGGTCAGGTTCAGCGACCAGAACGCCTCGTTCCAGCACAGGATCAGCGACAGCAAAACCGTGGAAGCCAGGCCGCCCTTGGCGATCGGCAGTAGCACCCGGACCATTTCCTGCCACAGCGTTGCGCCGTCCAGGCGTGCGGCTTCGAGGATGTCTTTGGGGATGTCTTTGAAGTAGGTGTAAATCATCCAGACCACGATCGGCAGGTTGATCAGCGTGTAAATCACGATCAGCGCGATTCGCGTGTCCAGCAGGCCGAAACTCTTGGCCAGCAGGTAGATCGGCATCAGCACGCCCACCGGCGGCAGCATCTTGGTCGAGAGCATCCACAGCAGCGTGCCTTTGGTGCGCTGGGTTTCATAGAACGCCATCGAGTAGGCCGCCGGCACGGCGATCAGCAGGCACAACGCAGTGGCACTGAAGGAAATCACCACCGAGTTCCAGGCGAAGCTGAAGTAGTCGCTGCGCTCGTTGATGTGCAGGTAGTTCTCCAGCGTCGGTGTGAAGATGAACTGCGGCGGCGTGGCGAACGCATCGATTTCGGTTTTAAAACTGGTCAACACCATCCAGAAGATCGGGAAGAAGATCAGGATCGCGATGGCCCAGGCCAGAGTGCCGAGCAGCAGGCTTTGCAGGCGGCGGGATTGTTGAAGAGTCATGGCGCAGGCCTCAGGCTTTGTCTGTCAGGTTTTTGCCGATCATTCGCACCAGCACGATGGCCGCGACGTTGGCAATCAACACCGCGATCAAACCACCGGCGGACGCCATGCCGACGTCGAACTGCACCAGCGCCTGGTTGTAGATCAGGTAGGCGAGGTTGGTCGAGGCGTAGCCGGGGCCACC
Organism: Pseudomonas farris; assembly: GCF_019145235.1. Taxonomy (GTDB): domain Bacteria; phylum Pseudomonadota; class Gammaproteobacteria; order Pseudomonadales; family Pseudomonadaceae; genus Aquipseudomonas; species Aquipseudomonas farris. The sequence continues at coordinate 512,809 of NZ_JAHSTV010000002.1, forward strand.
GTTGGTGGTGGTGAAGATTTCGGCGAACACCGACAGCAGGAAGATGGTTTCAATCATCACCACCACCGCGATTGGCCGGGCCAGGTGCGGCAGGGTCAAGTGCCAGAAGATCGCGACCGGACCGGCACCGTCCAGGCGCGCGGCTTCTTTCTGTTCCTGATCGAGGGACTGCATGGCGGTCATCAGGATCAGGATCGCGAAGGGCAGCCACTGCCACGAGACAATGATGATGATCGACAGCAGCGGGTAGTGCGCCAGCCAGTCCACCGGCTGCGCGCCGAACAGCTTCCAGATGTAGGCGAGAATCCCCGAGACCGGGTGAAAGATCAGGTTTTTCCAGATCAGCGCACCGACGGTGGGCATGATGAAGAACGGCGAGATCAACATCACCCGCACGATGCCGCGACCGAGAAACTCACTGGCCTCCAGCAACGCACTGATCAACACGCCGAACACCACGCTGATCAGCAACACGCTGCCCACCAGCAACAGGGTGTTGGTGGCGCCAGGCAGAAAGCCCGAGTCGCTCAGAAAGTAGCTGAAGTTCTCCAGCCCCACGAACTGGTTTTCACCGGGGTAGAGCAGGTTGTAGCGAATCAATGAAAAGTAAACGGTCATGCCCAGCGGCACGATCATCCATAGCAGCAACAACGCTACCGAGGGGCTGACCAGAAACCAGCCGGGGTTGCTCAACCGGCTTTTACGCACCGGTTGGGGGATGTCCATGTGAGCTTTGACAGTTGAAATATTCATGGCGATAGAACCGATTGGGAACAGACAAATGAAGATCTAATGTGGGAGCGGGCTTGCTCGCGAAAGCGGTGTTCCAGTCTCTGAAGATGCATCGGATGTACCGGCCTCTTCGCGAGCAAGCCCGCTCCCACATGGATTGCGTTACACCTGTGGGAGCGTGGCTTGCCCGCGATGGAGGCAACTCGGTGTCCAGACAATCAGAACAGTTGCACCCACCGCACCGTTACTATTTGGGATAACCGGCGCGCTTCATCTCACGTTCGGTGGTTGACTGGGCGGCGGTCAGGGCCTGGTCGACCGTGGTCTGGCCGATCAGCGCTGCCGAGAACAGCTTGCCGACCTGGGTGCCCACGGCCTGGAACTCAGGAATGGTCACCAATTGGATGCCGACATAGGGCACAGGCTTGAGGGACGGTTTACTCGGGTCCGCGGCCTTCAGCGATTCCAGCGTCACCTTGGCGAACGGCGCGGCATTCATGTAGGCCTCGGTGTAGGTCGAGGCACGAGTGCCTGGCGGCACGTTGGCGATGCCGTCTTTTTCCGCGACCAGCGCACCGTATTCCTTGGAAGTGGCCCAGGTGCTGAATGTTTTCGCCGCGTCCTTGGCCTTGGAACTGGTCGGAATGGCCAGCGCCCAGGAATACAACCAGGCCGAACCTTTGTCGGTGGTTTCATGCGGTGCGTAGGTGAAGCCGACGTGATCGCTGACCTTGCTTTGGGTCTTGTCGGTGACGAACGAACCGGCGACGCTGGCATCGACCCAGATCGCACACTTGCCGCTGTTGAACAGCGCCAGGTTTTCGTTGAAGCCGTTGCTCGACGCGCCCGGCGGGCCGGACTTTTTCATAGTGTCGACGTAGAAGTTCAGCGCGTTCTTCCACTCCGGCCCGGTGAATTCTGGCTGCCATTTTTCATCGAACCAGCGTGCGCCATAAGCATTGGCGACGGTGGTGATCAGCGCCATGTTCTCGCCCCAGCCAGCCTTGCCGCGCAGGCAGATGCCGTACTGTTCTTTGTCTTTATTGGTGAGTTTGCTGGCAAATTCGCTGATCTGAGTCCAAGTAGGGCGTTCGGGCATGGTCAGCCCGGCGTCCTTGAACAGGTCGGTGCGGTAATAGGTGATGGAGCTTTCCGCGTAGAACGGCAGGGCATAGAGCGAGCCCTTGACCGAAAGGCCTTCACGGACCGAAGGGAACACGTCGTCGAGGGCGTAGGTGGCCGGCAAGTCCTTCATCGGTTCCAGCCAACCCTTGGCACCCCAGAGTGCGGCTTCGTACATGCCGATGGTCAACACGTCGAACTGTCCGCCCTGGGTGGCGATGTCGGTGGTCAGGCGTTGACGCAGGACGTTTTCTTCGAGCACCACCCAATTGAGCTTGATGTCCGGATGTTCGGCCTCGAAGGTTTTCGAGAGTTTTTGCATGCGGATCATGTCGCTGTTGTTGACGGTGGCAATGGTCAGGGTCTGGGCGCCGAGGCTGACGCTACTGAGGGTCATGCAGGTGAGAGCAAGCAGAGCTTTTACAGAAGGTTGCATCGTGCACTCCTTTTCTGCACCCGGCGGGTTACAGAAGGACAGTTATTGTTTTTGTGTCTTCCGAAGGGCAGGAAGAATGTGCACTGATTACAGCCTTCAAACGATGGGCTGACAAATCATCCATCGCACTGTCACCGATACTTTTTTGCACTGGGGTTCAGTTCAAGAAGCTTGGAGAACGGTGTTTTAGCGATTAGAATCGATTGAATCCGTACAGGTTTATAGGGCTGAAAATCAAAAGATCGCAGCTTTTAACCGTGGTTTTGCTCAGTCAAACGCTGCACTGCCAACCGCCGGTAGTGCGACGGCGTCATGCCCTTGAGCTGTTGGAAACGTCGGTTGAAGTTGGAAATATTATTGAAGCCTGACTCGAAACACACATCGGTCACCGTTTTGTCGCCATCGGCCAGCAGCTCGCAGGATTTGCTGATGCGCAGACGATTGACGAATTCGATGAAGCAGCGCCCGGTGGCCTGTTTGAACACTCGGCTGAAGTAGGTCGGCTTCAGACCCAGATGCTCGGCGACTTCTTCCAGCGGCAGTTCCCGGGCGTAATGGGCAAAGATGTAGTCCACCGCGCGGTTAGTGCGGTCGATATTGTGTTCATCGGCCAATTGCGGCGTCGTGGCACCGGACAGCAACTGATAGTCATCGGACGCCGCCAGCAACTCCAGCAGAATGAAAAAATGCCCGAGCCGGGTCATGCCCTTGGTATCAGCGATGCGCTGCATCAAGGTCATGGCCTGACGGATCGTGCGCTTGCAGCGAAACTCGATGCCGTACTGCGCGCGCTCCAGCAAGGGTGCAAGCGTCTTGAGTTCGGCGAACACCTGATGGCCGCTTTCAAACAGCTCGTCAGTGAAATTGACCAGCATGTCGCGCTTGGGCACCACTTCGTCTTCAGCCACCTGGCTGATCCAGTTGTGCGGCAGGTTGGGGCCGGTCAGGAACAGCGTTTCCGGGTAGAAGTTACCGATGTAGTCACCGATGAACACCTTGCCGGAGCTGGCGACGATCAGGTGCAGTTCGTATTCCTTGTGGAAATGCCAGCGCACCAAAGGGCACGGGAAGCCGTGCTGACGATAGATGATGGACAACCCGTTATGGTCGTCCATCAATTCGTAGGAAGGATCGGTAACTCTGGCTGGTCGGCTCATGTCAGGGCACTTTTATTGTTATCGCCCGTTGATCATGCCTCTTTCCAGGCTCACTGTGCCAGCCCGCGACGTTGACCGTTCAGGACCGTTCATGCAACGAGCGGCCATAAACGGCTTTCATGCTGGAGGCGATCCAGCAGTAGCGAACAATCTCGCACTCGTCGAAAAAGTCAATGTTAATGATGCTGCAACGGGTTACCCAGTCGCGCGTTGTGCTGAACCAGTCATTGATTTGGCTTTTTATGTGCTGAGGGCCGCCCAATAGTGAATAGGTGGTCGCCGACAGCGACCAGAGAAACGTTTCGTAGGGCGCATCTTCAAGGGTCGTAGCGATATGGCTATGCAGCTCTGTGGTATCAGTGAAGGCCTGGTCGCGCCACTTGTGCGTTATGCGCGGCCAGAAGTACTTGCTGTCCAGCCCCGACGCACCTTGGGCCGCCATGACGATGCGGCGCAATGAACTGGTGCGCTTGAGTTCGCCCACGGTTTTCAATGCGTCGCTATGCGGGATGATTCGCAGCCCAAGGCGACGCACCAGTACGTCGTTGAATTTCCGATAGTCGAAGGGTTTGCCCGCGATTCCAAGTTGATGAAAGTCCAGCACGATGAATTCATCCGGATTTCGATCCAGGAAGGTCGATACCGCATCGATCAGTTCATCGAGGATCCGATGGGACTGAAACCCATTGTGATGAAAGTAAAACACCGGCTCTACGGGGCCGAATGTGTAACCAAGCCGCAGATCGAAAGCCCGCGCGCCATTGGCCAGTTGCCAGGCAAATGAATCGTTCTGGCAGGTTGTCCAGTTGCCGACCACCACTTCATAGTTTGGCGCTTTTTTGTCCATGCCGGCGTTATGAGCGCCGGGCCAGACAATGTCGGTCAGCTTCAACTGATCGATATCCAGTACGTTGCTCATCCACTTCTGTTTATCAAGCGTTCCCGTTGCACTGTGAGTCATGATTATTCCTTGTGCGTTAACTTCGCCCCATCCGTGGGGCGAATTGGTTCGTGAGCCGGAGGCGGCGAAGGGCCGCGTCCGGATTGTCAGGCTGTCATAAAGACAAGTTCAGAAACCAGCATAGGAGTGCTTGGCAGTATTGCCAGCGATAGAAATATCTCAACAAATATAGCTAAATGATGGCGCGCTAGAGTGGGGGGTTATTTGATCCGGCTGTTCGCCTTCTTAAGATTTACGGTTCGGCAATAAGAAACTATCTTCGTTTCTTCAAAAAAATCGACGTTGATAATGTTGCACTTTTCCGCCCAATCGGATTTTTCCGGATCAAACCACAAATCAAGTTGAGTGTGAATGTCTACGGGGCCGCCGAGAATGCTGTAGCTGGTTGCGGAAAGAGACCACGGTGCCCATTTGCCGGGAGGGTTGTTCAGCACTTCGATGATGTGTTTTTCCAGCTCCGCGGCACTGGTAATATTGTTGCCACTCCATTTGTGGTCGATCTTCTCGCAAAATGCATTTCGATCAAGTGCGCCGTGCCATGGGGCTGCGACCAAAATTCTTTGCTCAGTGCTGATTTGTTTGAGTTGGCTGAGGCTCAGGTGCAAGTTTCTGGTGGGAATGATGCGATGGCCAAGGAAGTGGATCATCATGGAGTTGAAGTAGGTAAAATCAAACGCCTCTTTATTTTCATTCAGTTCGTGGAAGTCAAGGGTAATGAACTCATCGGGGTTGTCCTTTAGGAATTGATTCACGTCAGTAATGAGTTCCCCCAAGGTGCGGGAAGAGAGGATGCCACCGTGCTGGAAGCGAAATTTTCCGAGCCCCTGTGCACTAGCGTCGTACTCCAACCGGACATCAAGTACGCGTGCACCGCTGTTCAGTTGTGCATGAAATGGTTTGTGCTGACACGCCACCCAGTGCTTGGGCAAGGAATAGGATGCTTCCCAGTCGCAGCCCGCGTTGTGAGTGCCTGGTAGAGTCAACTCGCAGAGCGATAAAGTGTCGATGGCCGGTGTCGCGGTCATCCAGTTGTTGAGTGCGTAATTGTCTAAAGTATCGTTGTTCATTAATGCATCCTTGCATCATTTAATAGGAAAGGTCGCACCTTTGGTGAGTGATGTGTTTGGGGTGCGACTTCCCCATGTTTATAGCGATGAAAGTATCAATGGCCAATCGCTGGATTGATGCAAGGTATGTGGTTTCTATATCAGATAGTTGGAATGAATTGAAAACTTAGTTATTGAGTTCGATTCTTTGCCTCAATCCACTGCGCCATGTACTGAGTGCTTTTGTGATGGTGATGGCGCAACATGCTGCCGGTGAAGTTATCCCTTCTAAGTTGTGCCAGGTGTTGCTGGCAATACAACAGTTTCTCGATCAGTGCCGGGCCATGTATCGCTGACTGATAGCGCTCGGCCAACAGCGTCTGCCCATTGGATTGGGCACTCATCCAGAGGTCTTTGTCTTTATAAAGACGAACCGCACAATCGGCGAACTCACGCGCAGTTCGGGTCACGGCGCCCGGCCACGGCTGTTCGCGGTGCATCGCTTCTGCGCCAATCGGCGTGGTGACATTGGGTGTACCGCACAGCATGGCATCGACGATCTTGCCTTTAATGCCCGCACCGAAACGTAACGGCGCCAGACACACCCGGGCCGCAGACATGACTTGCAATGCATCTTCTGCCCAATTCATCACATGAAACCCTTGGGCTGCATTGTGCAGGGCGGTGGCTTTGGGTGGCGTATAGGCGCCATAGATATGCAATTGCGCCTCTGGCAACTGCGCACGGATCAGCGGCCAGATCGTGGTTTTCATCCAGAGTACGGCGTCCCAATTCGGCGCGTGGCGGAAGTTACCGATACTGAGGAAATGCGCACGCTCCTCAAACGCCGGCGACGTGGTGGTCAGCGGTTCGACCATCAATGGGCAGCAGTGCAGCAGTTGTTGCGGCAACCCGAACTGCTCGACCAACAATTCAATCTCCACTTCGGAGATCATCAGGTTCAAGTCGCAGCGATACAGCGCGGCGATCTCCCGTTTTGCCAGATCGGTGTCGGCCATGAGTTCGAACTCTTCACGCAATGTCGGGGCGAATAACTCGCTGAAATCGTTGGCGTCGTCACTGGCCTTCAAGCGCTCCTTGAGGCGCTGATGCCGAGCATGTCGCAGGCATTGCAGATCGGAGGTCTCCAGCACGCGCAAGGCGTCGGGGCAGTGTTTCTCTACTCGCCAGCCGAACTGTTCCTCCATCATGAACTGGTCGAATAGCACGATATCCGGTGCCAGTTTACTGACAAAGGTGTCGAAACTGCTGTTATTCAACTCGATCGGCACTTCGCGAATGCCCAACGCAGTCAGGTCCGCACGGTGCTCACCGGTGCCGGCCGGGCTGCTGAAGGTAATGTCCCAGCCTTGCTGCAAGAACGTATCGAGAATTTGCATCACATGCCCACTGGCCGCAGAAGAGCGGGGCTCGGGCCAGACGTAACCAATCACCAGGACTTTGGTTGCGCGGGGCTGACTCATTGACGGGTATTCCTTGAAGCGGGTAGAGAACGGAGAGAATCGGGGCGCGAGAAAAGTCAGGCCTGGACGAGTATGCCTTTGACCTTGTCCCGCAACTGATCAATGGAAAACGGCTTGCCAATGATATGCATGCCGTCAGGTACCTCGATGCTTTCGGCATAACCGCTGGCGAACAGAATGGGCAATTCGGGACGCAGCATGTGTGCCTGTTTCGCCAATTCCCGACCGTCCATGACGGGCAGACCCACATCCGTCATCAGCAAATCGATGTCCTGGTCTTCATCATTGATGAACTCCAGCGCCATTTCGCAGCCATCCGCCGCAAGTACCCGGAATTCCAATTCCTCCAGTACATCAACGATCAGCGTGCGCACGATGGCATCGTCTTCGACGACAAGGATGGTGGAGGCGTTGGTGGGCATAGTGGGCTCTCAAAGGTTGAATTCGCGGTTGCCGGTCGATCGAAATCGCCGGGCTCTTGCATGAGTAAGTGACGAATCATGACAAGTTCCCGACGCGCTACAAAAACAATAGCCGCACAAGAGCCGCAGAGAATAACCGCTCCTTTGTCCCAGAGCAGCTAAATGCAGGTTTTTGCCGCAAAACATGTCAGAAAAATGGATGAGCTCGGCCGTTTTGGGGCAGACTCGATGCTTTTCAACAGTACGACAAGGCTTCCCCATGACCTCTGCGTCCTCGGTTGATGAGCAACGATTCCGTAAACTCCTGAGTCGCAACGTCAGTCTGCCGTTGGGTGTCGGCATTATCAGCGCGGTTTTCTTCGTTTCGCTGATCAGCTACCTGCTGTCGGTGATCCAGTGGGTCCAGCACACCGACCGGGTGATCAATAATGCCAATGAGGCGATAAAGCTGACCGTCGATCTGGAAACCGGCATGCGCGGGTTCCTGCTCAGCGGCGACGAACATTTCCTTGACCCTTACGAGACGGCCAAGCCGAGAATCGCCGTCGCTCTCAATACCTTGCTCGAATTGACCACCGACAATCCGGTCCAGACTGATCGTCTGCGCCGGCTCCAGGCCTTGCAGACGGAATGGGCTAATTACGCGCAATCGATGATCGATTTGCAGCGCGCCAGCGGTGACTACCGTGGCGCGGTCAAGGCCGGACGCGGCAAGCGTCTGACCGATGAGATCCGCAAGCAATTCGAAGATGTGATCGATCTGGAACAACAGTTGCGCGCTACTCGCAACGAGGAAGTGCGCCAAACCACGATTTGGAGCATCGCCCTTTATCTGCTGTTCGTGGCCGGTATCAGCGGGTTGCTGGCCTACATTGGCCGTCGGGACTTGCTCAAACTGTCCCAAAGCTATAGCGCCAACCTCGCGGGGCAACAGGCCAGTGCCCGGCGCCTGGAACAGCAAGCCTGGTTACGCAACGGTCAGACCGAATTGGCCGAGCAAGTCCTGGGGCAGTTATCCCTCAATCTGTTGGGGCGCAACATTCTGCAGTTCTGCGCCCAATATTTAGGTACGGCTGTCGCGGCGATCTATGTCCGTGAGGATCATGGTGGCCTGAAGCGCATCGCGTCTTACGGTTTCTCCCGGGAGCAGGAAGCGCTTGAGCAGCAGATCTACAGTGGCGAAGGGATTGTCGGCCAGGTGGCGCAACAGGCGCGCTTGATTCGTCTTGATGACGTACCGGGCGACTACTTCAAAGTCAGCTCCGGCCTGGGCGAAGGTTTACCACACAGCGTGCTGGTGGTGCCGACCAGCGACGACGATCGGGTCAACGGTGTGATCGAACTGGGGTTCCTGCGCACGCTGACCGATCGCGATGTTGAACTGCTCGAATTGATTGCCGGCAACATCGGTACCTCGATCGAGGCCGCCCGCTATCGCCAGCGCTTGCAGGAAGTGCTGGCCGAAGCCCAGCAACTCAACGAAGAGCTGCAAGTTCAGCAAGAAGAACTCAAGACCGCCAACGAAGAGCTGGAAGAGCAGTCGCGGATTCTCAAGGAATCCCAGGGCCACCTGGAAGCCCAGCAGGTAGCGCTGGAGCAAACCAACGAACAACTCGCCGAGCAGGGGCAGATCCTGGCCGCGCAACGCGATGCCATGGACCTGAAGAACACTGAATTGAATCTGGCTCAAGTTGAGCTCGAAGCGCGCGCCGAAGAGTTGCAGCGCTCCAGCAAGTACAAATCCGAATTCCTCGCCAACATGTCCCACGAGCTGCGCACGCCGCTGAACAGTTCGTTGATTCTGGCCAAATTGCTGGCGGAAAACCCGCAGGAAAACCTCAGCGCCGAGCAGGTCAAATTCGCCGATTCGATTTACTCCGCCGGCAACGACTTGCTTAACCTGATCAACGATATTCTCGATATTTCCAAGGTCGAGGCCGGCAAGCTTGAGGTGCGTCCGGAGAACACCAATGTTGCGCGTCTGGTGGAAGGCCTGCGCGGCATGTTCCAGCCGATGGCTGCGGACAAGAAACTGGATTTTCAGGTGCAATTGCAGGCCGATGCACCGCTGACGCTGTTCACCGACCGCCAGCGGCTGGAGCAAGTGATCAAGAACCTGCTGTCCAACGCGGTGAAGTTCACCGAAAAGGGCACGGTCAACCTGAGCGTCGCTGCTCAGCCAGACAATGGCATCGCCTTTATCGTCCGCGATTCCGGTATCGGTATTGCGCCGGATCAGCAGGAAAGCATTTTCGAAGCCTTCCGTCAGGCCGATGGCACCACCAATCGTCGTTACGGCGGCACCGGCCTGGGCTTGTCGATCTCTCGTGATCTGGCCACGTTATTGGGCGGCTCCATCAGTGTGACCAGCATGCCTGGGCAGGGCAGTGTGTTCACCCTGGTGTTGCCGCAGCACTACGTCGAGCCGGGCGACGCGCCTGTCGAGACGATGAAAGCCACGCCGGTGGTCATGCCGAAAAGCGCCGTGGTTACTGCGCCTGTGCCGCTGATTGCCGACGTCGACATTCCGCGTTTCGACGATGATCGCAACAAGGCGCCATTCGCCACTCGCTGCATTCTGGTGGTGGAGGATGAGCCGAACTTTGCGCACATCCTCTACGACCTGGCCCATGAACTGGGTTATCAGTGCCTGGTAGCCCACGGCGCCGACGAAGGCTACGACCTGGCCAGGCAGTTCATCCCTGATGCGATTCTGTTGGACATGCGCTTGCCGGATCATTCCGGGCTGACGGTATTGCAGCGTTTGAAAGAACATGCCGAAACCCGGCACATCCCGGTGCACGTGATTTCGGTCGAAGACCGCGTCGAAGCCGCCATGCACATGGGCGCCATCGGTTATGCGCTCAAGCCGACCACGCGTGAGGAACTCAAGGATGTGTTTGCTCGCCTCGAAGCCAAACTGACGCAGAAGGTCAAACGGGTATTGCTGGTCGAAGACGACGATGTGCAGCGCGACAGCATCGCCCGACTGATCGGCGACGAGGACATCGAAATCACCGCTGTCGGCTTGGCGCAGGATGCGCTCGACCTGCTGCGCACGACGATTTTCGACTGCATGATCATCGACCTGAAGCTGCCGGACATGCTCGGCAACGACTTGCTTAAACGCATGTCCACCGAAGATATCTGCTCGTTCCCGCCGGTAATCGTCTATACCGGACGTAACCTGACCCGGGACGAAGAGGCCGAGCTGCGCAAGTATTCGCGCTCGATCATCATCAAGGGCGCGCGCTCGCCCGAGCGGTTGCTGGACGAAGTGACACTCTTTCTGCACAAGGTCGAATCCCGGTTGTCCCAGGAACGCCAAACGATGCTCAAGACCGCCCGCAGTCGCGACAAGGTTTTCGAGGGACGTAAAGTGCTGCTGGTGGACGACGATGTACGCAACATCTTTGCCCTCACCAGTGCGCTGGAGCAGAAGGGCGCAATCGTGGTCATTGGCCGTAACGGCCGTGAAGCGATAGAGAAATTGAATGAAGTCGAGGACATCGACTTGGTGCTGATGGACGTCATGATGCCGGAAATGGATGGTTTCGAAGCCACCCTCGAAATCCGCAAGGACCCGCGCTGGCGCAAGCTGCCGATCATTGCGGTGACGGCCAAGGCCATGAAGGACGATCAGGAGCGCTGCTTACACGCCGGCGCCAACGACTACCTGGCCAAGCCCATCGATCTGGATCGTCTTTTCTCGTTGATTCGTGTGTGGTTACCGAAGATGGAACGCATCTAGTGGAGCGCAACACCGAAATCGAATTGCGCTTGTTGATTGAGGCGATCTACCTCAAGTACAGCTACGATTTTCGCGATTATTCCGCCGCGTCGATCAAACGCCGGGTCAATCATGCCTTGAGTCAGTTTGAGTGCAAGACCATCTCGTCGCTGCAGGAGAAGGTTCTGCACGACCCGACCGCATTCATGCAACTGCTGCAATTGCTGACGATTCCGGTCAGCGAAATGTTTCGCGACCCTTCGCACTTCCTGGCGCTGCGTCAGGAAGTGGTGCCACTGCTCAAGACTTATCCGTCGATCAAGGTCTGGATCGCCGGTTGCAGCACCGGCGAAGAGGTCTATTCAATGGCGATTCTGCTGCGCGAAGAAGGCTTGCTGGATCGCACCATCATCTATGCCACCGATATCAACCCGCGCTCACTGGATAAAGCCAGGCAGGGGATTTTCTCCCTGGAGAATGTTCGGGCCTACACTCACAACTATCAGCAGGCGGGTGGTCAGCGCTCGTTCGCCGATTACTACACGGCGGCCTATGGCTACGCCATTTTCGACAAGAGCCTGTGCGACAACGTGACCTTCGCCGATCACAGCTTGGCCACTGACAGTGTGTTCTCGGAAACTCAATTAATTTCGTGTCGTAATGTGTTGATTTATTTCAACAAAAAACTACAGGGTCGCGCGTTCGGCTTGTTTCACGAATCCCTGTGTCATCGGGGGTTTCTTGCACTGGGCAGTAAGGAAACCCTGGATTTCTCGGCTTATGGCAATCAGTTTGAAGCCTTGGTCAAACCCGAACGGATATACCGCAAATCATGAACAGGGCAGTGCAGGATACTCATCAGCTGGATCTTCGCGGCATCAGCCGTCTGCTTGTCGAGCTGGAAGGAGTCGCATGTTAAGTAGCATCCAGGCCAAATTACTGATCGTCGACGACCTGCCGGAGAATCTTCTGGCGCTCGAAGCATTGATCCGGCGTGAAGACCGTATGGTCTATAAAGCCCTATCCGCCGACGAAGCCTTGTCGCTGTTGCTGCAACACGAATTTGCCATGGCCATTCTCGATGTGCAGATGCCCGGCATGAACGGCTTCGAGCTGGCCGAGTTGATGCGCGGCACGGAAAAAACCAAAAACATCCCGATTGTGTTCGTCAGTGCCGCCGGCCGCGAGCTTAATTACGCGTTCAAGGGCTATGAAAGCGGTGCGGTCGACTTCTTGCACAAGCCGCTGGATGTTCATGCGGTCAAGAGCAAGGTCAATGTCTTCGTCGACCTGTATCGTCAGAGCAAAGCGATGAAGCATCAGGTTGAAGCGCTGGAGCAAAGTCGCCGGGAGCAGGAGGCGCTGCTCAAACAGTTGCAGAACACCCAGAATGAGCTGGAGCAAGCGGTGCGCATGCGGGATGACTTCATGTCCATCGTGGCCCACGAAGTCCGTACGCCGCTCAATGGCCTGATTCTCGAAACCCAGTTGCGCAAAATGCACCTGGCCCGGGATAACGCCGCAGCCTTCACCCTGGACAAGATGCACGCCATGGTCGACCGCGATGAGCGGCAGATCAAAAGCCTGATCCGCCTGATCGAAGACATGCTCGATGTGTCGCGGATCCGCACGGGCAAGCTGTCGATTCGCCCCAGTCGGTTTGACCTGGTGCAACTGGTGAACAACCTTCTGCAAAACTTTGCCCCGCAGGTTGAAGCCTCGGAATCGTCGGTCACCCTGACGGCCGAGCAGCCCGTGATGGGGCACTGGGACGAGTTCCGTATAGAACAAGTGATTTCAAACTTATTGACCAATGCGCTGCGTTACGGCGCCAAGAGCCTGATCGACGTACGCGTGTACAATCAGGACGGGCAAGCGTGGGTTGAGGTTCAGGATCGCGGCATCGGGATCAGTGAAGAGAATCAGCAGCGCATTTTTCAGCAGTTCGAGCGAGTGTCCGCCAAGGCCGTTGTAGCAGGGCTGGGCCTGGGGCTGTTTATTTCGGAACAGATTGTCGCCGCCCACGGTGGCTCCATCACCGTCGAGAGCCGGATTGGCGAAGGCGCCTTGTTTCGCGTTTGTCTGCCGCTGCAGGAAAACAGCCCGATAAACGCAACCTCTGAGTGACCACACGGTCGTATCAGCAGCTATTGACCGAACAAAGGCTTTCCATGAGTGAAGATGCACAAGATGTGGTACTGATCGTCGAGGATGACCCTTCGATCTTGATGGTGCTGTCTGCTTATTTGTCGGGTGAGGGGTATCGGGTGCTGCAAGCCGAAAACGGCGAGCAGGCCTTTGAAATTCTGGCGAGCAAACCGCATCTGGACATGATGATCACCGACTTCCGCTTGCCGGGGGGAATCTCTGGCGTGCAGATCGCCGAACCCGCCGTGAAGCTTCGACCGGAGCTCAAGGTCATCTTCATCAGCGGCTACCCGCAGGAAATTCGCGAGACCGACAGCCCGATCACCCGCAAAGCGCCGATCCTGGCCAAGCCGTTCGATCTGGATGTGTTGCAACAGATCATGCAGGACATGTTGTCTTGATCGTACCTCCGTGTCAGGGAACGATTTGATCAGCCGGATAGTAGGCGAACAGCGCCTCTTCGCGGGGAGAGGCGGGTAGTACCATTTGCACGATTGGAACCACCATCCCCCCACTTTTATTGTAGAAGTCCTTCTGGTCATGTTGTGCACCGGCCAACCCGCCCGGGGTGTAGAGATAGAAGAACGCCTGGATGGGCAATTCTCGAGGGATATTCTGCGGCCAAGTCGCCAGGATCAGTTCGTTTTGTTGAGGGAACCAACTTGCGCCGAGCATGTTCCTCGTGCGTATGGATTGGTAAAAGGAGTCGGCCGCCAGGTGGTTCATGCTGTCGCGCACATCAAAACTGCATTGATAAGCCGGGGCATTCGACGGAGCAGGGGCGCGTTGCCAATGCGCCATCCATTGTTCGGCCGTCGTGATGCCCAACGTTTGGCAGCGCCGGCTTTCCAAAGGGTAGGCGGTGTGCCCCCCGCACCCCGGCTTGTCTCGAAGCTGACTCCAGCCGTCGATGGGGTAGCTGCACAGTACCTCGATCTTCCGCATGCCAGGCTGGTTGGCAAGAACCGGAAGGAAAATGAGCCCGTTGGTCTGGCCGAACACCAGATCCCTGAATTTCGAATCCTTGCGCAGAAATGAGAACGACACACCACCACTTTGCTGTGAATGCGGGCTGGGATTCCAGCTTGAGTATTCCGTGGATGGCACCGTCGAGCGCAGCACAATGCCTGAGCACAGAAACGCCGGCATCGAGGCCTGGCCGCAATCGGTGCGGGTGTCTTGATAACGTCTGGTCAGCTCGGCCACAACCGCCGCGCCATTGGCTGTCGCGCCGCGGGTTGGCGAAGTGCTCCCCGTTCCTTGTTGTTCCTCACGAACCTGACAGCCCGCCAAAACAACCATCAACATTAGTGCGATGATATTTTTCATTGACTACCCATCCTTCGAAGTTGACCTGCACACAATGCGTGGGGTTCTGATCGTTACTTGACCTGATCCGCCGCGCTGTAGATGAACTGCGCGTTTGCCGAAGCGGTACGTGGCAAGATGATTCTGATGATGGGCATCACCCGTCCACCGGTCTTGTTGAAGAAGTCCCGTTGATCATGTTGCGCACCGGGCAAGCCGCCATCGAGGTAGAAGAACGCTTCGATGGGCAGTTCTTTGGGAATGTTTTGTGGCCAGGTTTTAAGGATTAGTTCGATGTAGTCGTGAGGACCAGCGAAAAAGCCTGCTCGGTTGTGGACCAGCAGGGTGCGGTGAAACGAGGGGGCACCTTCACTATTCATGGTGTCACTCACGTCGAAGCCGCACATTCTGTAACCGGCTTTATTTTGCTGCCAGCGTGTTACCCATTGTTCAACATTGTGTATTCCCACGGTATGGCAAGGGCCACTGCCCACTGGATCCAGCTCGTGTCCACCGCAACCAGGTTTGGCGCGTCTATCGGATCCTGCATCCATGGGAAAAGCGCAGAGTACTTCGATTTGCCGTGTGCCGCTGGGACGATTTAATACCGGGTAAAAGATAAAGCCGTTCTTCTGTCCGAAGACAAGTCCGGTAAAGTTAGAGTCTTTACTCAAGTAGGAAAAAGAAACACCTCCGCTTTTCACGGAGGGCGGGCTGGGGTTCCAACTGGAATAGTCGTTCGATGCCACGGTTGACCGCAGCATTACCCCGCGGCACAGGAAGGCTGGCATTGAGTCTGTACCGCAAGTGGGACGAGTATCGTTGTATTGTGCGGTCAGTGCGGCCGCGACCGCTGCGCCACTCTGCGTTGTGCTGTTGGTAGTGCTGGCGATGCCGGTTTCAGCTTGCACGGCCCGCATGGGTGTCTGTTCAGTTGGAGCCGATTGTTGTTGTTGTTGTTGTTGTTGTTCGCGAACCTGACAGCCCGCCAAAACAACCACCAATATTAGCGCGATGATTTCCTTCATTGCCTGTCCATCCCTTGAATGTGACCTGCGCGTGGCAGGCGGGCGCAGAGCGACCTGTCAAAGGACGTGCTGCGGACTTCAGAGGAGAGTTAATCAAGGAAGAACTGCACTGAATAGCTGTCAGAGTTGACAGCTGACAGGCTTCAAATCGAGGTCTATGCTGAGCGGCTGTGCGGTGCGATCAAGGTGTGATTTTCCAGATTACACATTAGACCCGAATCATCTCCCGCACCTTCGCCGTCAACAAATCGAAGGTGAACGGCTTGGTGATCATCTGCATGCCAGGGTCAAGAAAGCCCCCGCGCACGGCGGCGTGTTCGGCATACCCGGTGATGAACAATACCTTGAGATCAGGCCGATGTTGCCGGCCGATTTCCGCCAGTTGTCGACCGTTCATGCCCGGCAGCCCCACGTCGCTGATCAGCAGGTCGATTCGCTGACCGGAGTCGAGAATCGGCACGGCGCTGTCGGCATCGCCCGCTTCAACGAAGGCGTAGCCCAATTCACTCAATACGGCGCTGACCAGGACTCGCACGGCGGGATCGTCTTCGACGATCAGCACGGTTTCGCCATCCCGGGCGTAAGGAGCGTGTTGGGCATCGACTTGGGTGTCCTGGAGCAGTTCCCCGCTGAAGCGTGGCAAAAACAGACTGACCGTGGTGCCTTTTCCTACTTCACTGTGAATGCTGACGTGGCCGCCAGATTGTTTGCTGAAACCGTAAATCATCGACAACCCCAGGCCCGTGCCCTGGCCGATGGGTTTGGTCGTGAAGAAAGGATCAAAGGCCCGGTTGATGGTGCTTTGCGGCATGCCGCAACCGGTATCGGTGACGCTCAGAACAATGTAATCGCCCGGCTGCAGATTGCTGTGTGCCTCGGTGAACCCGGTATCCAGATGCTGATTGGAGGTTTTGACCAGCAGCTTTCCGCCGTCGGGCATGGCGTCCCGGGCGTTGAGCACCAGGTTGAGCAGGGCGCTTTCGAGTTGGTTGGGGTCCACCTCGGCCACCCACAGTTGCTCGTCCAGTTGCATTTCCAGGTGAATGCTTTCGTTGATGCTGCGCTGCAACAGTTCAGCCATGGACACCACCAGGGTATTCATCTGCACCGGTTTTGAATCCAGCGACTGGCGTCGGGAAAACGCCAGCAGACGATGCGTCAGGCCCGCCGCGCGGTTGGCTGAGGTCACCCCAAGATCGATCAGGCTGTCCAGGTCCTCGGTGCGCCCCCGTGCCAGGCGTCGACGCAGCAGCTCCAGGCTGCCGATGATGCCGGTCAGCATGTTGTTGAAGTCGTGGGCAATACCGCCGGTGAGTTGGCCGACCGCTTCCATTTTCTGCGACTGCCTGAGCACCTCTTCGTTGTGGCGCAATTGCGCGGTGCGCTCCTCGACCTGTTGCTCGAGGGTTTCCAGGGTGTTTTGCAGACGCAGTTCGCTTTGGCTCAGATCAATCAACCGGTCCCTGGCTTCATACTGCCGTCGTCGCCCGCGCAACGCTGTGGTGACGAGGCTGATCAGCGTGACCGGATGAAAAGGCCGTTCGAGAAAGGTCACGTTGCCCAGTTGCAGCCCGAGTTGCGACGCAGGGTTCTGCTCCGGGCCACCGTGGTGGGTCAGCAGTACGATCGGCAGATCCGACCATGTCGGTTGCTGCTCGATCAGACCCAGCAGCGGTTCAAGGTTTGCGCCCAATAAGGCCTCGGAAGCAATCACCAGCAGGCCGGCACCCAGCGACAGTTCGTTGCACAACGCGCCCAGATCCCGGGTGATGACCCCGTCGAACCCTGCCTCGTTAAGCATCATCAGCGCGATCTGACTGTCGCGTCCCAACGGTGCAAGAATGATCGCACGCTCGGACATTGCCCCTATGGCCGTCACTGGACATCTTCCTCAAGCAGCGGTTTGCTCGCACCCAGGTAACTGGGCACACCACGCAATACACCCTGGAATGCATCCAGTGGTTCACCGATGGTCATGCCCTGGCTGCTGATGCGGTACTCGCGGATGGTCGATTCGTGGCTGCCGGTACGTTTCTTGATGATCGAGATCGCCCGGCGAACCTTGCCCAGGGCTTCGAAGTAACGCAACAGGATGACGGTGTCGGCCAGATAGGTAATGTCGACGGGGGCCTGCATGTCACCGACCAGCCCATGTTGGGCGACGGTCATGAACGTCGCGGCGCCTTGGCGATTGAGGTACAGCAGCAACTCATGCATGTGCAGCACCAGGGCATTTTCCTCAGGCATCGCCGCCTGATAGCCGTTGATACTGTCAATCACCACGGTTTTGATATTGCCTTCATCGACACAACGACGAACCCGGTAGGAGAACTCACCGGGGGACAATTCGGCGGCATCCACTTGCTCGATCAGCAGGTTGCCGGTTTCTTCGAGGGCCTTCAGGTCGATGCCGATGTTTTTCATCCGCTCGAACAGCAGCCCCAGTTCTTCATCGAAGATGAACAACGCGGCCTTTTCGCCACGGGCCACCGCCGCAGCGGCGAAGACCATTGAGATTAGCGATTTGCCGGTGCCCGCCGGGCCGAGGATCAGGGTGCTGGAGCCCGTCTCGATACCGCCACCGAGCAGGGCATCCATTTGCGCGATGCCACTGGTCAACTGCTGGCGGATATAACGCCCGCGATGTTCGGCCGCCACCAGGCGTGGGAACACATGCACACCGTCACCCGTGATGGTGAAGTCATGAAAACCGCCCCGGTATTTCTGGCCGCGATACTTCACCACGCGGATGCGCCGTCGTTCGGCACCGTAGTTGGGCGTCAATTCTTCCAGACGAATCACCCCATGGGCCACACTGTGCACGGTTTTGTCGAGGGCTTCGGTGGTCAGGTCATCCAGCAGCAGCACCGTAGCCTCGTAACGCACGAAGTAATGCTTGATCGCCAGAATCTGCCGGCGGTAGCGCAAAGAGCTTTGGGCCAACAGGCGGATTTCGGACAGGCTGTCGACCACGACGCGGGTCGGTTTGACCCGTTCGACTGCTTCGAAAATCTGTTTGGTGGCTTCGCCCAGTTCCAGGTCCGAGGAATACAGCAGACTCTGCTGATGCTCGGCATTGAGCAGGCTTTCCGGCGGCGTCAGCTCGAAGATGTGGATGTTCTCATTCAGCTCCCAGCCGTGGGATAACGCCCCTTGGCGCAGCTCTCGCTCGGTTTCCGACAGGGTGATGTATAACGAGCGTTCGCCGGCACGGGCGCCAGCCAACAGAAAATGCAATGCGACGGTGGTTTTGCCGGTACCGGGTTCACCCTCCAGCAAGAACACATGGCCGCGGGACAATCCACCGGCCAGGATGTCATCCAGACCTTCAATGCCGGTGGCGGCTTTTGCACTGATCAACTCGTTAGATGTAGACAAGAAATGCCCTCTCATGACTAGGGGAAGCGAGGCAGCAGGCTGGGGGCGCCTGAGTGGACTGCCTGATCACTTGACCTTTCGCCGAGACGGCGGTTCAACCTTTTGTGTTTGTGTGTGGTTCTTGTACGAAAAAGCAAAAATCTTGATTAAAGCCCTTGCTGCAACGCCGGATCGTCGGGATTGAGCTGTTCCAGCTGTGCCAGCAGGATCTGCACGTTCTGCAGCTGTCCGCTTTCCTTCCAATAGTTGATCAGCAGTACACGCGCCTTGCGATCGGCCGGGTGGCGCTGGACGATTTCCTGCAACTGGTTCTGCGCCGCCTCCAGTTCTTGCTCACCATGCAGCGTGGTGGCCAGGTCGTAGCGGTAATCCTTGTTGTCGGGCTCAAGCTCCACGGCTTTGGACAGCCCGAGCAGGGCGAACTCACTTTGCCCGTGATGCAGCAACCAGAGTCCCAGCGCATGTTGCAGGTAGGCCGAGTCAGGCTGGGCCTTTAACTGTTTCGCCAACAATTGCCTGGCCGCATCGCTTTGGCCCTGTTTATCCAGCACTTCGATCTGCATCACCAGCGCTGGCAGGTTGCCGGGCGCCAGTTGCAACGTGCGCTCCAAGGCCTGCTGTGCGTCCTTCAGCTCGGCATTGTGCAAGTGCAGGCGTGCCAGTTGGTATTGGGTTTCGGCGCTTTCCGGCTGACCCTTGAGGAGCTGCTCCCAGGCATCGATGGCTTGCTCCAAGGGGCCGAAGTACAACCCCAGTTCATCCGGCGTCAGACCCAATAAGGCATTGACCGCCGCAAACCGGACGCTCGGATCACTGTCATCGAGCAAGGGCCCCAGCAACAGGCTGCGCTGCCCACTGGGCACCAGCCCATTGATGCTTTTGATTGCTGCGATGCGCACGTCCGCCGAGGGATGTTGCAGGTCCGCATCCGCCAGTTTCAGGGCTTGCGGGCTTGGGTAGTTGGGCAGTTCGGCATGCAGCCAGACACGGCGCTTGGCCGACAGGTCAGGGCGGCCCAATTGCTGATAAAGCACCCGCGCCGCCCCCGGTTGACCCGCGCGTGCCTGGGCCAGAGCTTCGCTGTAGCCATGCTTGATCGCCGCCGGCACCACGGGCGTCGTGCTACGCAGGAAAAACCAGGCGAGGGCGAGGGCAAACAATACGCAGAGGCTGATGAGCAAGTAGCGGCGGGACTGAGGCATGCAGGAATCCGGGAGCTGGCAGGCTTTTGCAAAGCCACCAGCTTCGGTCAGGCCGGGCTGTGAGTCAAACCCAAGCTCGATTCAGCAGGTAGTCGTCGGCGAATTTGCCTACAGGTTTTGTCGACACTGAAACCTGTCGAGGCACTGAAGCAATGACTACGCTTGCTGGAGATGACTTAATGAGCGCTCCCATGCAACCGCTGCTTCAATATTTCAAGGCGATACTCAACCCCGGACGAGAGGTGCTGCTGTTCGCCCTGAGAACCATTGTGGCCGGGCTGCTGACGTTGTACCTGGCCTTCCTGTTCGACCTTGAGCAGCCCAAGTGGTCGATCATGGCGGTGGTCATCGTCAGCCAGCCATTGGGCGGCATGGCCCTGGCCCGAAGTTTCGGTCAGGTCATCGGCACCACTTTAGGAGCGGTGGTGGCGGTGTTGATCATGGCGATCTTCCCCCAGGCGCCCCTGCCTTTCATCCTCACCCTGGCCTTGTGGTTGGCATTCTGTACCGCCGGCGGCACCTTGTTGCGCTACACCAGCTCCCAGGCATTTGTGCTGAGCGGGTACACGGCGGTGGTCGTGGCGCTGCTGGCGGTACCCGATCAGGAAGGCACGTTCCTGCTGGCCGTCACTCGTGTGACCGAAACGCTTTTGGCGGTGGCTTGCGTGTGCGTGGTCAGCCTTCTCACGGCGCGACCGGAAGCTGTGGCGCGGGATTACTTCGCCAAGATCGATCAGGTCATCAAGCTGCTCGCGACCCACGCTGCTGCCGTCATCCGAACCGAAGAAAGCGAGGCCGATTTCCATCGGCGGCAGATGCAACTGCTCGGCGCAATCAGTGCTCTGGAGGGAGTACGTCGGCATTTATATTACGATGCGCCACGGTTGCGCAGCGCCAATGGTCTGGTGCAACTGCTGGGCAATCAACTGGTGCTGCTGACTTCGCGGTTGACGGCCTTGCGTCACCAGCGGCAACTGCTCACCGAACGCTGGGAAGGCGCGTTGCCGGAAGAGATACAACGTTTGCGCGCCGAAGAACTGGCGTTTCTCGATGAATTGGCCCAGCAAGGGCGTTCATTGTCGAGTGAGGCACGGTACCATTTCGCCGCGCTGCAACAGCGTTTCGATGACCAGGCCTACAAGGCCGAACAACTCACCGAGACGATGCCTGCCACCCTGCGTTCATTGGCTTGGGCACTGCGTTGGGAGCAGGCACGGATGCTAGAGCAACTGGCGCAGATTCTGGAGCTAAGCGACGCGATCCAGGAAGGGCGTGAAGCCAGTTGCGTGTTCCGTGGCCAGGAAAATCCGCTGCATCTGGATTTCACCTTGGCGGCAATGAATGCAATCCGGGCATTTTTCGCGTTGCTGGTGGCCGGGTTGATCTGGATCGAGACCGCTTGGGATGGGGCCCGTGGCGGGATGATTGTGGTGGGGATTCTCTGTTCGCTGATGGCGACTTTTCCACGGCCGTTGCTGGCCGCGCAAAGCTTTGCCAAAGGGCTGGGTCTGGCCTTGGTGGTGTCGGCGCTCTATCTGTTCATGCTGATACCGATGATTAGTAACTTCGAGTTACTTGCCTTGTTGCTTGCCCCATTGCTGTATGCCGTCGCGGTGGGGTTGGCCAGTCCGCCAACCACTGGCACAGGCATCGGTCTTGGGCTAACGACAATACTGTTGTTGGGCCCGCAAAACACAGGAAGCGGCCAAAACAGCGCTATTCAGTGGTTCGAGTTTGCCGGTGCGTATATCAGCGCCTCCGCGCTGGCGCTCAGTGTCTATGCCTTGATCTTCCCGTTCAGGCCCGTTTTACGGATACGTCGGCTGTTCAATGAAAACTGCGAGCAGGTCTACGCTTTGCTGAAGACGCCGGCCACCGATGAACAACAATTTGCGTTTGAAAGCCGTATGGTCGATCGCCTGACCATGATGTTGGGATTATTGCCGGCGACCAACGACAAGCACTCCACAGAGCTGTTCGAAGTCAGCCTTGGCTGCATGGCACTGGGTGTGGCCTTGAACCAGCTCAGGCAACAGGGGCAAAGCAACACGTTACTGAGTACAGACCAGCAAAACCGTTTGCTGGCTGCCGTGCGTGAGACAGGCCGATTGATCGCCGGGCGGCCCGGGATAGACCTTGAGCAATTGCTCGGCAACTTGCGTGTCTTGGGCGATGAAATGGACGACTTGCATTTAGACGTTCATGAACACCTGTGGTCGGTATTCAGGATGCGCGTGGCGTTGTTGATCGTGGTGTCGTTTCTGGAGCGACATCGCCAATACTTTCAACCCGTCCAAAGGGAAGGAGAGCCAGCCCTTGCCCATTGATTTTGAATTGGGTGGTGTCTACTTGCCGCCGATTGCCCAGGCGTTACTGCTGGCCCTGCCGATCTTCCTGCTGCTGGACTGGATCTTGCGCCGTTTTGGCGTGCTGCGTTTTGTCTGGCACGAGGCCTTGTTCGAAGGCGCGTTATACGCCTGCGTTTGCGCGACGCTGATTCTGGTGATGGGAGCTTGATGCCTTGAAGAAGATCCTCGCCCGACTCGTGACTGTGGCAGTGGTATTGCTGGCCTTCGTGCTTGGCTGGTTCGCCTGGGAACATTACACCCGCGCTCCCTGGACTCGGGACGCGCGGGTTCGCGCCGATGTGGTGACGTTGTCCGCCGATGTCTCGGGGCGCATCGTCAGCCTGAGTGTTCAAGACAACCAGCATGTTACGAAAGGCCAGTTGCTGCTGGAGATCGACCCGGCTCGTTATACGCTGGCAGTGGAGCATGCCAAGCGCGCGGTGGAAGTCGCAAAAGCCACACTGGGCCAATCTGAAGCGACGATTGTCTCCAGTGAAGCGCTGCTCAGGCAGCGCCAGAGCGAAGAGCGTCGCCGTCGAACCCTCAAACAGGGTTTCGCGATCTCCGGCGAAGAATGGGAGAAATCCAGTACCGAAGTGGCGGTGGCGCAGGCGGAGCTGTTACGCAATCAGGCCAATCTGGGCCTGGCCCAGGCCAACGTGCAACTGGCGATCGCTGCATTGACCCAGGCCGAACTGGACTTGCAGCGCACGCGGGTCGCAGCGCCTGTCAGCGGTTACGTGACCAACCTGCTGACTCGCCAGGGCGATTACGCCACTGCCGGGGGGGCGTTGTTGGCACTGGTAGACAGCGACTCGTTTTATATCAGCGGCTACTTTGAAGAAACAAAGCTGCCGCGAATCGAGGAGGGCGACCGGGTCAGGGTCGAGTTGATGAGCGGCGAGACCTTCGGCGGCACTGTGCAAAGCATCGCTTTTGCTATCGCCGACCGCGAGAACTCCCCCGGCAGTCGCCTGCTAGCCAGCATCAACCCCAGTTACACTTGGGTCAAGCTGGCGCAACGAGTGCCGGTGCGGATTCAGATCGATGCTGATTATGTCGCTAAAAACCGCCTGCGGGCCGGGACTACGGCCACGGTAACCGTTGAGGAACACCGAGATAACGAGACTGCCCACTAATCCCCTGTGGGAGCGAGCCTGCTCGCGATAGCGGTCTGTCTGCCAACATCACGTCGCCTGTCAGTCAGTCATCGCGAGCAGGGGGTTGTGGTGTTTGCGCTATGGCGTGCAGACAAAAAAAAGCCCCGCGACCGAATGAGGCGCGGGGCAAAGAAGTTGGTTGGTTGCGGCCAACCAAAGGAGCTCTTTAAAACGTTACTTGCTGGCGACCGTCTCTGGTTGCCAGCCGCCGCCGAGGGCTTTGTAGATGGCGACAATGCCGCGATACAAATCGACTTCGGCCTGGGCCTGGGTGTCTTCGGCTGCCAGGCGCTCACGCTGAGCATCGAGCAGCACGAGGAAGTCCACGGTGCCTTCGCGGTAGCGAATGTCGGCGAGATCGGCAGCGGCGCGGCTTGATTCGCTTTGACGAATCAGCGAGATCAGGCGCTGCTGACGTTTACCGTAATCGCTGAAGGCGTTTTCCGACTCTTCCAGCGCCAGCAGCACTTGCTGCTCGTAGGTCGCCAAGGCGCCTTCGGCTTCCGCATCGGCACCGCGCAAACGGGCGCGCACGCTGCCCAGGTCGAACGCCGCCCAGGTAATGCTTGGGCCCAGTGCCCAGGCGTTGGCTGCCGAGGAACCGATCTGCGATCCGCGCCCGGCGGTGAAACCGAGGAAGCCGCTGAGGCTGACCCGTGGGAACAAATCAGCCTTGGCCACGCCAATACGGGCGGTGGCGGCCGCCAGTTGGCGTTCGGCGCTGCGGATGTCCGGACGCCGTTGCAGCAGTTCGCCCGGATCACCGATCGGCAGGGCCTTGGCGATTGCCGGCAAATCTTTTGGGCTCAGGTCGACGGTCAGCTTGTCCGGACGCTCACCTAGCAGGGTGGCGATGCGGTTGCGCTGACGAACCTGTTCGGCTTGCAGTTGCGGCACGCTGGCTTCGACAGAGGCCAGGCGCGCATCAGCGCGAACCACGTCCAGCTGATCGCCGACACCGGCATCACGCAGGCTTTCGGTGATCTTGCGCGATTCCTGCTGGTTGTTCAGGTTGGCCAGGGCGATCTTTTCCCGCAACTGCGCACCGCGCAGTTGGCCGTAGGCGTCCACCAGTTCGGCAATCATGGTGACTTGCAGTTGGTAAAGATCGGCTTCGGCGGCCTGCTGTTCGGCGTCGCTGGATTCCAGGTTGCGCTGGATGCGACCGAACAAGTCCAGTTCCCAGGCCATGTCCAGCCCCAGGTCATAGCGTTCACTGCTGACGCGTTTAGTGGTCTGGCCGGGAATCTGTCCTTTGGCCAAATCACTGCTC
Organism: Pseudomonas farris; assembly: GCF_019145235.1. GTDB lineage: Bacteria > Pseudomonadota > Gammaproteobacteria > Pseudomonadales > Pseudomonadaceae > Aquipseudomonas > Aquipseudomonas farris. The sequence goes on from NZ_JAHSTV010000002.1 coordinate 537,744, forward strand.
GCGCGGCTGGTGATGGTCGGCATGGCGTCATTGCTGGCGTCATCGCGAATTGCCCGGGCCGCTTTCCAGCGGGCGAAGGCCACGCGCAAATCGCGGTTGCCTTGCAAGGACTGCGTCACCAACTGGTTCAGGGTCGGGTCCTCGAACTGCTGCCACCAGATGCCTTCGAAACGGGCGCGGTCAAAATTCTTCTGACCGGCGCTGCCATCGGTGGCGGCCGTGATATTGGCCGCCTCCGTAGCTGGGGTTTTGTAGTCCGGGCCAACGGCGCAGGCACTCAGGGCCAATACCAGAAGGCTCGGCAGGAAGGCTTTCAGGCTCATTGTTGCGCCTCCACTTGCTTTTCCAATTTCAGCGCCTTGGCCGCTTTGCGTTGCTCACCGCGCTCCACAAAGTTGCGAATCAGTACGTAGAACACCGGCGTCAGCAACAGACCGAAGAAGGTCACCCCGAGCATCCCGGAGAACACCGCCACACCCATGGCATGACGCATTTCGGCACCGGCACCGCTGGAAAAAACCAGAGGCACAACACCCATGATGAACGCGAAGGAGGTCATCAGGATCGGCCGCAGACGCAGACGGCAAGCTTCCAGCACCGCTGCCAGCGGGCCGAGGCCTTCTTCCTGTTTATCCTTGGCAAACTCGACGATCAGAATCGCGTTCTTACATGCAAGTCCCACCAGTACGATCAGGCCGATCTGGGTAAAGATGTTGTTGTCGCCGCCCGAGGCAATCACACCGGTAATGGCCGACAGCAGGGTCATCGGAACGATCAGGATCACCGCCAGTGGCAGGCTCCAGCTTTCGTATTGAGCCGCGAGCACCAGGAACGCCAGCAGTACGCAGAGCGGGAACACGAACAGCGCCGTATTGCCGGACAGAATCTGCTGGTAGGTCAGGTCGGTCCACTCGTAGGTCATGCCGTTGGGCAATTCGTCCTTGAGCAGTTTCTCGATGGCTTTCTCGGCCTGGCCGGAGCTGTAGCCGGGCGCTGCCGCACCGTTGATTTCAGCAGTGATGAAGCCGTTGTAGTGCATCACGCGGTCCGGCCCCGAGGTGTCGCTGACCTTGATGAAGGTCGCCAGCGGAATCATCTCGCCCCGGTTGTTACGCACTTTCAGCTGACCAATCTGGTCCGATTCGAGACGGAACTGTTGCTCAGCCTGAACGTTGACCTGATAGGTGCGACCGAAGCGGTTAAAGTCGTTGGCATACAGCGAACCCAGGTAGATCTGCAGGGTGTCGAAGATGTCGCTGACGGCAACGCCGTGGGTCTTGGCTTTTTCCCGGTCGATGGCGGCATCGACCTGCGGCACGTTCACGGTGTAACTGGTGAACAGACCGGCCAGTTCCGGCACGCTGTGGCTTTTGGTGATGATATTCATGGTTTCTTTGTACAGCTCGTCATAGCCCAGGTTGCCCCGGTCTTCGATCTGCAGGCGGAAACCACCAATGGTCCCCAGGCCTTGTACCGGCGGCGGCGGGAAGATCGCCATGTAGGCTTCCTGAATCCCGGCGTACTGGCCGTTCAATGCACCGGCAATCGCACCGGCGGACATGCTCGGATCCTTACGCTCGTCGAACGGTTTCAGGGTAACGAACACGATGCCGGCGTTCGGGCTGTTGGTGAACCCGTTGATCGACAGACCCGGGAAGGCCACCGCGCTTTCCACGCCAGGCTGTTTCAGGGCCAGGTCGGACATACGCTTGATCACGTCTTCGGTACGGTCCAGGCTTGCGGCGTCCGGCAGTTGCGCGAAGGCCACCAGGTACTGCTTGTCCTGGCCGGGTACGAAACCGGTCGGGGTGTTGGAGAAACCGAAGAAGGTCAACACCATCAGGCCGGCGTACACCAGCAGGGCGATACCGCTGCTGCGGATAACCCGGCCCACGGTGCCGACATAACCATGGCTGGCCTTGTCAAAGAAGCGGTTGAACGGACGGAACAGCCAGCCACCAAAGATCTTGTCCAGAACCTTGGAGAAACGGTCTTTCGGTGCGTCATGGCTCTTGAGCAATACGGCGGCCAGCGCCGGCGACAAGGTCAGCGAGTTGAAGGCCGAGATCACGGTCGAAATCGCAATCGTCAGGGCGAACTGTTTATAAAACTGCCCGGTCAAGCCGGAGATGAACGCGGCCGGGATGAACACCGCACACAGCACCAGCGCCGTCGCAATGATCGGACCGGTCACTTCGCGCATCGCACGCTTGGTGGCTTCTACAGGGGTTAATCCGAGCCCGATGTTTCGCTCGACGTTTTCCACCACCACAATCGCATCGTCGACCACGATACCGATGGCCAGTACCAGCCCGAACAGCGACAGGGCGTTCAATGAGAAGCCGAACAGGTGCATCACGGCAAACGTACCGATCAGCGAAACCGGCACCGCCACCAACGGGATGATCGAGGCGCGCCAGGTTTGCAGGAACAGGATTACCACCAGCACAACGAGGATCAGCGCTTCGAAGAGGGTATGAACCACCGCCTCGATGGAGCCGCGCACGAAGATCGTCGGGTCATAAACGATGCTGAAGTCCATGCCTTCCGGGAAGTTCTTCTTCAGCTCGGCCATTTTCTCCCGAACGTCGTTGGAGATCTGGATCGCGTTGGAGCCAGGGCGCTGGAAGATCGGGATCGCCACCGCCGGCTGGTTGTTCAGCAAGGAACGCAGGGCATATTGGCTGGAGCCGAGTTCGACGCGAGCGATGTCTTTCAGGCGGGTGATTTCACCATTTTCACCGGAGCGAATGATGATGTTCTCGAACTCTTCCTCGGAAACCAGACGACCTTGCGTGTTGACCGACAGCTGGAACGCGGTGGCATTTGGCGCAGGCGGAGCGCCCAGGGCACCGGCCGCCACTTGACGGTTTTGTTCGCGAATCGCGGTGACCACATCGGTGGCGGTCAGGTTGCGCGAAGCCGTCTTGTTCGGATCGAGCCACACCCGCAGCGAGTAATCACCCATACCGAACAGCTGCACGTCACCGACACCGCCCAGACGCGCCAACTCATCCTTGATGTTGAGCAAGGCGTAGTTGGACAGGTAGAGCATGTCGTAGCGTTTGTCCGGCGAGGTCAAGTGCACAACCATGGTCAGGTCGGGCGAAGCCTTGTCCACGGTGATACCAATGCGCGTCACTTCCTCGGGAAGTTTCGGTTCGGTCCGGGTCACGCGGTTCTGGACCTGTACCTGCGCGTTGTCCAGGTCGGTGCCAAGGGCGAAGGTGATGGTCAGGGTGATCTTGCCGTCAGCGGTGGACTGCGAGGACATGTACAGCATGTTCTCGACGCCGGTGATGGCTTGCTCCAACGGAGCGGCCACGGTTTCACCGATGACTTTAGGGTTGGCGCCCGGGAAGTTGGCACGGACCACAACGGTCGGTGGCACGACTTCCGGGTATTCGCTGATCGGCAACTGGAACAGTGAGATGGCGCCAGCGATCAGGATCAGCAGCGACAGTACCGCCGCAAAGATCGGCCGTGAAATGAAGAATTGGGAAAAATTCATCGGAGTAATTGTCCCTTAACCGCGTGGAGTGGCAGCTGCCACTTTCACAACCGTACCCGGCGCGACCTTGGCAGGTGCGACTTGAGGCAGGTTGCTGGCTTCCAGCGCTTGTCGTTGTTGTGCGAGAGCCGCGAGGGTTTGTTCGCTGGCCATCGGGATCACTTCAGGGGTGACCGGTGAGCCAGGGCGAACCCGTTGCAGGCCCTTGACGATGATGGTGTCGTCTTTGTTCAGGCCGCTGCGCACGATGCGCAGACCTTCGATCTTCGGACCCAGCTCGACAGGGCGGTAAGCCGTTTTGTTGTCGGCATCCATCACCAGCACGAACTTTTTACCCAGGTCGGTACCGACCGCCTCGTCGTTGATCAACACTGCGGAGTAAGTGCCGCTGCCCACCAGTTTCAGGCGTGCATAAAGCCCCGGGGTGTAGGTGCCGTCGCTGTTGTCGAACACCGCACGACCGCGGATGGTGCCGGTCTTCGGGTTGACCTGGTTGTCGACGAAGTTCATCTGGCCCTGGTGCGGATTGCCGTCTTCATTGGACAGGCCGAGGTAAACCGGCGTAGTTGCGCCGCGCTGACCCTGGCGGGCGAGCTGGGTGTATTTAAGGAAGACACGCTCGTCGGCATCGAAATAGGCGTAGACCTTGTCGGTGGACACCACGCTGGTCAGCGCGGTGGTATCGGCGGTCACCAGGTTGCCGGCAGTGATTTCCGCACGGCTGACACGGCCGCTGATTGGCGCAGTGACGCGGGTGAAGCTCAGGTTCAGTTTGGCCAGGTCCAGTTGGGCCTGGAGGGCGCCAACGGCCGCGCGAGCTTCTTGAGCCGCGCTGGTGCGCGAGTCGGCGAGTTCGGCGGAAATCGCGTTGCTGGTGCGCAGACGTTCGCCGCGCTGGGATTCGTTTTCGCTGCGGGTGGCGGTAGCGCGAGCCTGGGCAACCAGGGCTTCGAGGCGGCGGACCTCAGCCTGGAATGGACGCGGGTCGATCTGGAACAACAGATCGCCTTTCTTGACCAGCGCGCCTTCGGTGAAGGCCACGTCATCGATCTGCCCGGAAACCCGTGGACGAATCTCTACCGTTTCCGGCGCTTCAAGGCGCCCGGTGAATTCGTCCCACTCGTTGACCGGTTGTTCCAGCACCTTGGCCACGCTGACTTTGGCCGCGGGCATGGTGGCGGCAGCGTCCGGGGTCTTGCCGCAGGCGCTCATCACCAGTACGGCCAACAGGGCCAAGGGGAAGCGCAAATGTTTGAGTGAATGTTCCATGGATTCATCCGCCAATGTATTGAGATGGACGGATGATGCTTGGCGGGGTTGTATGGCACGAATCGAATGAACCGAAGGTAACTATCATTCGGAATGATATAAGCTCAAAGCGAGCCCTCTAGCATGCACCTTCCGTTAGCGGGCTATCAAATGAAATGATGACAAATCAGTGTTGCAGGGAGTGTAAGGGATTGGCATCAACACGCGTCGTGGCCGTCGCGAGCAGGCTCGCTCCCACATTGGACCGGCGGCGTGCACAAATCCCCGTAGGAGCGAGGCTTGCCCGATGTGAGTATCGTTCCCTGTTCAAAAAACACAAAAGCGCTGCGGGTGCCGTTTGTTTTGCCTGGTGTTTATGCAAAGTCGAAGCCTTGTAAAACCACTCAATGTAGTCAACGATGCAATTGGCCTTCGGACCTGATCGACCGGGTGAGGCATGCCTTGCAAAATCGACCTCCTCGCGCTCAAGCAGCTCATAGGATGAACTATACAAAGGACATTTGAATCGCTCGGCAATGGCCTCGCCCTTCACGTGCTCTGAGTCCGATACGGCTACCACTTGAACCCGCAGACGGGCATGACAGCATCGGCGAGTCAATAAAAAGAACCACCCCGTCAGCTTACCTCCGTGGCCTCGTCAAACTTCAACCGTGCCGCCTCAACCTCGGGCAATTTATCGAGCGTCCATTTATGCAATTCGCGAAATGGCTGCTGCAGTGTTCGACCAAGTTGGGTGATCTCATACTGCACTGCCACAGGCGAGAACGAAATGACCTTGCGCGAAACAAGACCATTTCGTTCCAGCCGTCGCAGGCACTGTGTCAGTGCCTTCTGAGTGACGCCTTCCAGACGGCGCCTGATGGCATTAAAGCGATGCGGCCCGTCATCAAGCACCGCCAGAACCATCATTGACCACTTATCTGCGATTTGGTCGAACAGCGCCCGGCTTGGGCACTCCGACGAAAAACATTGCGGCTTTAATTCCAGCATCGAAGTTTCCTCATGTATACCTAGGCGACTCTAGGTGCCTAATTGACATTTGGTTTACAAAATATACTTATATGGCTTCCGAAAGCAAATGGAGTCCATCCAATGTCAAATCCTGATACCAGCATTTTATTTCGTCCTTTTTCCATCCGGTCGCTTGAGTTGAAAAACCGGATTGTCATGGCACCGATGACGAGGCAATTTTCGCCAGAGGGCATCCCCGGCGAAGGGAGCGCTGCATACTACCGGCGGCGCGCTGAAGGTCGGGCCGGATTAATTTTGTCAGAAGGGACCGTCATCGATCGTCCCGCTTCACGTAACGGTTCCGGCATTCCTTTTTTCCACGGTGAAGCAGCGCTGGCCGGATGGAAGAACGTGATCGATTCTGTCCACAATGCGGGTGGCCGTATGGGGCCGCAACTCTGGCACACCGGTGCAGTGCGTGACGTCAGCGGCTGGGAGCCTGATGCGCCAGTTGAAAGCCCATCTGGCCTCGATTCGCCAAACGACCCGCGCGGTGTGGCGATGAGCGAAGAGGATATTGCAGATACAATTGCTGCTTTTGCCAAGGCAGCAGCGGATGCCAAACGCCTGGGTTTCGACACCGTTGAGATCCATGGGGCTCATGGTTATTTGATCGATCAGTTCTTCTGGGCCGGCACCAATCAGCGCACCGATCGTTATGGCGGACCGACGATCAAAGAGCGCTCGCGCTTTGCCGCTGAGATCGTGTCTGCCGTTCGTCATGCGGTCGGCCCCGAATTCCCTATCATCATGCGCGTTAGCCAGTGGAAGCCGCAGGACTTTGGGGTGCGCCTCGCCGAGACCCCTGCATTAATGGAAGACTGGCTGCTGCCGTTGGTCGAAGCGGGTGTTGATGTTCTGCATTGCTCGCAGCGACGCTTCTGGGACCCTGAGTTTCCCGAAATTGATGGTGAGAACGGGCTGAACTGCGCGGGCTGGGCGAAGAAAGTCACTGGGGCCACAACCATTAGCGTCGGTTCGGTCGGGCTGGATAACGATGTTACTCACGCATTCGCCGGCAAGGGATCAACCCCTGCGAGTCTGGATCGACTCGTCGAGCGTATGGAGCGCGAAGAGTTTGATCTGATCGCTGTAGGGCGTGTTCTGCTGAGTGACAAGGATTGGGTCGCCAAAGTGGAACAAGGCGATTACGCGGATCTGAAGGGCTTCAATCCGGCATCTTTAGCCGAATTGGTTTGAGCCTTACAGCGGAGTGGAGAGTGTGATGCCACAAAGGTTTTAGTCTGAAGGAATCAGAGGTCTCGCCTCGGATCTTGCGAAGTCGAGTCGTAATGCGGCTTGACTGTTTCAATGACTCACCTGCAACTCAACATCCGTCAGAGTTGGATTGAATTACAGTGGGTCCCGGGCATCTACGTGCGAGTCGTAGATGTCCGTTGGCCGGGTGAAGCCGACGGTTCCACACGAAAGCATCCACTGGTACGCCCGTATTGATCAATGGTCAGTCGAGCCAATTGCTAAGGTTTACTACTACGTTCAGGGCCACGCCGTAGATGGCGTGCCGATCTGGCAAGGGGGGCCGACCGGCCAGGGGAAGGTGTGTTCAAGTATACCTAGTAGGGATTTGGTGCCTAATTGAAACCAGGTATACAACGTATATCATTGATTTCTTTAGCCATCGCCTCTACTTGAAGTTTGGGGGGAGGGGCGGAACAGGACTGATCATGACGCCTATAAGCCAATCAGTGACGCTCATAAAAAACAACGTCACGAGGTTTACCTGCAACGGGTGCGGAACTTGCTGTAAAGAACGTCTTATCCCTCTGACTCTTCAAGAGGCCGAGGAATGGTTAAATCGCGGCGGTAACATCGCAGTCATACTCGAAGCTTTCGACACGTCAGTCTTCCCCCTGCCAGAGCATTACGCCCACAGCGTGCAACGCGCGGTAGCCGTCGTCAGTGGAGATGCACGCATTCAGGTAATAGCCATTTTTGCGGGCAACGCACTGACACAGTGTCCAAGTTTAGGGGAGGATAACCACTGCAGGATCTATGAAGATCGACCGCTGGTCTGTCGAATCTATCCGATGGAAATCAATCCATTTCTAACCGTGCGCCCCGAAGAAAAGGTTTGCCCGCCGGAAGTCTGGGAGGCGGGAGAGGTGTTATGTTCTGACCGTATAGTTGACCCTGTCTTGGAGGATCAGATTCAACGCTCCCGGCAGGCTGACCGTGACGACGCCAAGGCTAAAGTTTTAGTGTGCGCAGCGATGGGGATGAGTGTTGCCGCTTGGAAAGGCAACGCGCTGGCTGTTTACTTAGCCGACCGTGCGCAATTGCGGCAGGCCATCAGTCTCGTTAGGGCGGGGGTCGATGTACCGGCAAATGTGTCTTGGAAAGTACGTGTCGATGATGCTGACCTTCACACTCGTCTGCATGGGGCAGGTGTTGAACTGGATCTTCGCGCACAGACTGAATATATCTTTCACTCGATTTAATCGGAGAGCTTAGTGATTTGCCTGGCTTTTAGTCAGAGTCGATGATTGGTAAGCGTCCCGTCCCCCCTCCGGACATACAAAAACGCCGCTTATGAGGGGCGTTTTTGTTTGTGTGTAATTTGTTGGGGTGCGTTGAGGAGAAGTCGCAATCTCTACATTAGTTCCGGCTTTTCCTGCGAAAACGTGCTTGCTCTTGTCCAGATGCTTGGTCTTGTTCACCACATAACGCCAATCGGCGCCCACCAAGTCGACGTCTTCCCAGCGCATCTGCACCAGTTCGCCAGGGCGGACAGGCAACATGACCAGCAAGCGCATTACGGTGGCAACGCTGCCGTTGCTGCCGTTGCTGCAGTCATCCAGTCGCAGCAGAAACCTGCCTAGGTCGGCTGGCCTTTCGATCGCCGGGTTGCTGGTGACGACGTGGCGGATCTTCAACTCCTCGATGTTGCTGAGTGCCACGTTGCGCTCCACCCAGCCGCGCCCCTCGGCAAAGCCCAAGATTGCACGGATGATGGTGCACACGCGCCGAGCCATGGCCATTGTGCGCTGGCGACGCAGCGCGGTGATGATCGTGGTGATGTGCTCCAGCTTGATCTCGCTGACCGGCTTTTTGCCAATGGCAGGCAAGATGTGGTTGTTCAGAGCTCCGCGAAACCCCGTGATGGATTTGGTCACCAGTTCAGCAGACTTGAATGCCAGCCATTGCTCGGCCACGTACGCGAAGGTGCGCTCTTCGTTGAGTAACTGAATTCCATTACAGGCTATCGGGGTCCCCAAAGAACATCTGAATCCGCGACCTTAACCAACGCTCACCCGGGTCATTATCCTGCGACCCACGCCAAGCCATGTGCAATTCAAAACTGCGCACCGGCAACGGCGGGTCTTCCGCGCGAACGCCACCGGCCGCGGTCAACGCTTCAGCAGTGTAGTCCGGGACGGTGGCCACGATATCAGTCCCGCTGATCAGTGTGCTCAACCCGTTAAATTGCGGCACCGCCAACACCACATGCCGTTTGCGTCCCAGTTTCTCCAGCTCTTCATCTATAAAGCCGCTCAGGTCGCCCGCGAACGAAACCAAAGCATGGGGGCGGGCGCAGAAATCATCCAGGCTCAATGGCCCCGGCACCGTGTCGGCCCGCAGCAGTTTCGGCATGCTGCGGCGCAGCACTTTGCGCTTGGCGTTGGCTGGCAGATCGGCGGTGTAACTGACGCCGATGGAAATCTCGCCCGAGGCCAGCAGGTTCGGCATCAGGATGTAGTTGGCCCGACGCACCACCAGTACGATCCCCGGCGATTCCGCGCGCAGCCGCTTGAGCAGCATCGGCAGCAGCGCGAACTCGACATCATCCGACAAGCCGATGCGGAATACCGCGGTGCTGGTCGCCGGGTCGAACTCCGCCGCACGGCTGACCGCGGTGGAAATCGAATCCAGGGCCGGCGAGAGCAGGGCGAAGATTTCCACCGCTCGGGCGGAAGGCTCCATGCTGCGGCCGGTGCGCACAAACAGCGGGTCATCGAACAACCCGCGCAGGCGCGAGAGCGCCGCACTGATGGCCGGCTGGCCGAGGAACAGTTTTTCCGCAGCGCGGGTCACACTGCGTTCGTGCATGAGTGTTTCGAAAACGATCAACAGGTTCAGGTCGACACGACGCAGGTCATTACGATTCATCTGGAGTCCTGGCAGATTCAGCAAACTTGACGTGAGCGGCCATATGAGAAGAATGGCCGGCATGAATCTTACGGGCAAAGGCTGGTACTCTGCACAGAGTAATTCAGTTTTTTCTGAAAGGCTGCTTCGGTTTTTACGGCATTGGATGATGTCGCCGTCGCTGCGGAATCAATGACAGGCATGTCGACTATTAATAGCCACTGATGGTCTTGGGTAGAAAGCCCAGATAGAGTTCAGGGCATTAGAGGTTACTTTGACGAGGTTTGCGATGTCCCGCACGATCCGTTTTCACAAGTTTGGTCCAGCCGAGGTGCTCAAATGCGAAGAGCATGCGGCCGCTCTGCCTGCGCCGGGCGAAGTGCAGGTGCGCGTCGAAGCGATAGGCATCAGCTGGTACGACATTCTCTGGCGCCAGAACCTGGCCTCATCCCATGCTCGTCTGCCTTCAGGCCTTGGTCATGAAATGGCTGGCGTGGTCACGATGGTCGGCGAAGGCGTCGATGACCTGGCCGTTGGTGACAAGGTCGCCAGCTTCCCGGCCGAGAGTCCCAATGACTACCCGGTTTACGGCGAACAGATCGTTCTGCCACGCTCGGCGCTGACCCGCTACCCGGATGTACTCAGCCCGATCGAAGCCAGCGTGCACTACACGCCGTTATTGATCGCTTATTTTGCCTACGCCGATCTGGCTCGGGTCAAACCCGGGCAATTTGCCCTGGTGACCGATGCCAGCCACTGCGCTGGTCCGTCGTTCGTACAACTGGGCAAAGCCCTTGGTGTGCGAGTGATTGCTGCGACCAAAACCGCGGATGAGCGTGAGTACCTGCTGTCCCTGGGCGCCGAGAAAGTCATCGTCACCGAAGAACAGGATCTGCTGATGCAGATCAACAAGATCACCGATAACCGCGGCGTCGATGTGGTGTTCGACGGCCTTGGCGGGCCGCAGATGTCGCTGCTCGGCGATGTGCTCGCACCTCGTGGCAGCCTGGTGCTCTATGGTCTGCAAGGGGGTAACCAGACGCCATTCCCGGCCTGCGCGGCGTTCCAGAAGAACATTCAGTTCTTCGTGCACTGCATCGGTAACTTCACCGGCAAGCCGGAGTTGGGCATCATCCAGGATCAGGCCGCACTGCAACGTGCCCTGCGCGACATCAACCAATTGACCGCAGACCGTGTGCTGCTGCCACTCAAGACCCGGGTGTTTCCGTTTTCCGAGTTTGTCGAAGCACACCGCTATATGGACGAATGCCCATGTCGCGAACGGGTCGCCCTTCAGGTCGAGCCTGCGTAAGCTGTTCTCTGCAAGAGTCCGTGAGAGCACGGACTCTTTTGCTGGCAGTCACTCCCAAATGAGACGTCCATCGATCTGTCGATGGGCCGGTTCAGCAACTGAACTGGTTTTTGCTCTCAATCTGTATCTTCTAATCATTATATAAGCCCTGATAATTGAATGATTAATTTCATCTCAAGGAAAGAGTCATGGCCGAATATCAGGCTGAAACTCCTCAATGCGCGTCGGCAATATATGCTCAACAAATAATGCAGCGTCGCTCAGTTGTCTTACATTCATTGGCAACTTCTTTCTTTATTTCTTGTGCTAAGTGTCTGTGGGACGCTGTCGGAAATTTCCTAGGAACGTTCGCGGGAGCACAAGACGCCCATTCTGCCGGGTGTTGCGGAGATCCTGATGTACCAGGGGTACCCTCGACATGCAATTATTTCAAATAATTACACAATGCTTAAGTGCTAGCATTTGAACAACAACCCCGGCACTCCCTTCATGACAGATACCTGTTGCGCAATACACCTCATTGTTTGCGCGGCATTGAACTTATGAGTCACAGGTAAATAATGATGACCGCTACCCATGATCAGGCAATGAACTATGTTTATCAGCAAATGCTGCAGCGTTTGCTGGGTTTTTTCTCTCGCGCCGAGCGCACGGCATTGCAATTGATGATTCAGCGCCTGGTGATGTCCGCAGGAGGTATGGAGCGTATCGGCGACTACAAGGTGCTGGCGATGCAGTCCGGGTCCCGCGACAGCTGCTACACCCTGGCGCTATTGCGTGCCGCGCAACTGAGTATCGCTGGCCGCGCACCGGCGACGTTTCAGCTGCGAGTGGCGACCTTACGCTTGAATGGTGTGGACTCGACGGCTCTGGAAAACATCCATCGCAGCTGCAGTGCGTTGTTTCTCTACGACGATCCCCGGGTCGAAGTGTTGATGGTCGATAATCGTGAAGTCCTGCCGTTCAACCATCTGGCGTCGATCTCCGAAGCCGGTCGCGAGTCGAATCGGCTCAATCTGCTGATGGTCGGGCACCGCCGTGCCTGGAACGAGCCGCTTGATCTGTGGGATGACGGGTACCTGGCGACCGGCGAGTTTTACGGACAAATCGCCCGCTGGGACAAAGGTGTCGATGCATTGGTCAGTAGCGATACGCCTCGTCGGCAGAAGCAGTTCCTCGAGGGGTTGAACCGTGCAGCGGCCAAGGCCGGGCTCAAGGCACCGGACCGTCATGAAACCGGCTACGAGGGGCTGTTCGCGCGGCTCGATGAATTGGGCTGCGATTGCTATAGCGAGTTTTATCCAGAGTCTGCCCAGGCGCCGTGGCGTCCCGCCGAGCGTTTTGAAGCGTGTCGCCGCACGATCTTCATCGATATTCACGACATGCTGGTCAGCAACCTGGAAGAGCGCTGGCCATTGCTCACCGATTTCCTCGGGTTTCAACCTGACGAGTTGTCGGCTCAGCTCAGTGATAACGACTACGTCAGCCTGTCGATATCCGCGCATATCCGTGGCTTGCAAGCGTGCTTTGTACACGGTCGCGCCTACGAGACGGGCGTCAGCGAGTATGTGCAGCGGGCGCTGGTGATGATGCGGCGTAAACACGTTCCAGAGCGCTTTTGCGAACAGGCCATGAAGACGTTCGGCAACCCGATGACAATGACTGACCAGCGCGCATTGGCAGCGGCTGAAGCACAAAAGAACCTCGGTCTGAGCGAGGCTCAACTGGTGTGTCTGCTGTTCGCGCCTTTTGTCGATAACGGCGCGGCGCTTGAGCATTTTCTTCGTCAGTGCCATCCCGGCATGCTCGTGGCGTTGCCGGACTTGCACCGGGCAATGCAGGGCGGCCCGGCACCCGAGCAGGTTCTGCAGTGGATGGTGGATGTCAGCGGGTTGCCCGTGAGTCTGATCGGTACGCTTTACCGCATGGCCCCGGTGGTTCGGGATGAGGGCAGGGGGCTCGGCACGGAAAGCGGCGAGGTGGGTGTGCAAGCTGAAGTCGTGGAACCTGACCGTGAAACGAGCGTGGCTGGCGAATGGTCGACGGGGCGGTGAAAGTGCCAGGTTTGACGGATTCAGCAAGGATGCGTCACGACGTTCGTAGCCTGTTCGGCCATTACCCATGAAAGGACCACGAGATACCGATTTTGCCTACCAGGCGGTGTACCGTTACCTGACTAACCTGATCAATGAGCCGGGCAGTGACGTGCAAGTGCGCCTGCCTTCATTGCGACAGTTGGCGCACCGCCTGAGTGTGTCGATCTCGACCATTCAGTACGCCTATTCGCTGTTGGAGAAGGAAGGGCGCGTCTACTCAGTGGCCAAGTCCGGCTACTACGCTCTACCCGTGTCCTCAATCGGCATACCCGGCAGTGGCAAGGACCTGCTCGAAACGGTTTATGTCAACGCCAGGCGTCCCGGCATGCTGGTGCTGAGCGCCGATGAGCCGGCGTCATTACAACCCCTGGATAGCCCGTTGCTGTTGCTGGAGAGAGAGCTGCTGCGCCAGTACCCACGCCAGCCACAACCGTCTTCACAACCCTGCGGCGAGCTGGAGCTGCGCACAGCCCTGGCGGCGCGCTACACCACTTCGCCGACACGCTGCTGGCATGCCGATGATGTCTATATCGGCGCCGACCTGCGGGGAGTCCTGGAAATATTGATCGCCGCTCTTGGCCTCAAAGACGCTGTGATGGTAGTCGAATCACCGTGCGACTGGGGCATTCTGCGTCTGCTCAAGGATGCGGACGTGCGGGTGATCGAGCTGCCGTTGCAAGCCGATGGTGGTCTGGATCTGGAGCAGTTGAAGGAACTGCTTGAGACCGAGCAGGTGCGACTGGTGATGCTTTCATCGGGGCTGAACATGCCACGAGGCAGTGTGGCGCCTGACAGCAACAGGCAATCCGCCGCACAGCTGCTGAAGCGACATGGCAGCTGGGTACTGGAAAACGATTGCTATGGCGAGCTTGAGTTCGAGCCGAACGGCCTGCGATTTCGCGATCTGCTGGACCCGGATCGGCTGATCGTGTTTTCCACATTCGAGAAATTCATCGGGTCGGAGGCGCCCTTCGGCTATCTGCTGTCGCGACAAATGCGTGCCAGATTGCAGCGGCACTTTTTGCTGCGCGCTTTCCGTTTGTCGCTGATCCGTCAGAAAGCCATTGCGCGGCTGTACAGCAATGGACGCATCGATCAACACCTGCTGGTGTTGCGTCGACTGCTCAAGGAACGCATGGTGCAGATGACTCAGTTGCTTGAAGAGCGCCTGCCCGATGCGCTGTACTTCGTTGAACCCCAAGGCGGGGCGACGATCTGGATCCGCTCGTTGCGCCAGGTCGATGTACATCGAGTATTCGAGCGTTTGCTCAAGCAACATGTGGTGATTGCGCCGGGGGAGCTGTTCAGCCTGCAGGGCCTGCATGGGCAGCATTTGCGCCTGAGTCACACCTTCGGGGGGCATCACGACCTCACCGACGCGCTGGGGCTTTTGGGGGATGCCTTGCGCCTGGAATCGATCGACTGAGCCGAGGCGCCAACCCTCCTCGGTACCTGACAATTGATAACGTCGCGCCAGGAGCAAACTGTCAGTAAACTGCGTTCTATTCCCGAACCACTCTCTCTCAGAGGTTTTGCATGACACTCAGTCCTTTTGCGGGCAAACCGGCACCGGCAGAACTGTTGGTCGACATCCCGCGACTGGTGACGGCCTATTACACCGGCCAGCCCGATGCAGCCATTTCTACCCAGCGCGTCGCCTTCGGCACGTCCGGACACCGAGGTAGCTCGTTCGATCTGAGTTTCAACGAATGGCACGTTCTGGCCATCAGTCAGGCGATCTGCCTGTACCGCGAAGCCCAGGGCATCGACGGTCCGCTGTTCGTCGGCATCGACACCCACGCGCTGTCCACGCCGGCCGGTGCCAGTGCCCTGGAAGTCCTGGCGGCGAACGGCGTGACGGTGATGATCGCCGAAGGCGATGAGTACACGCCGACGCCGGCCATTTCCCATGCGATTCTTTGCTACAACCGTGGGCGCACTTCGGGCCTGGCAGACGGTATTGTCATCACGCCGTCTCACAACCCGCCACAAAGCGGTGGCTACAAGTACAACCCTACCAACGGCGGCCCGGCCGATACCCACATCACCAAGTGGATCGAAGCCAAGGCCAACGAGCTGCTGGCGGCCAAACTTGCCGGCGTCAAACGCATCAGCTACGAGCAGGCCCTGAAGGCCAGCACCACCCATCGTCACGATTATCTCAACACCTATGTCGCCGACCTGATCAACGTGATCGACTTCGACGCCATCCGCGATGCGAAGCTGCGTCTGGGCGTCGATCCGCTGGGCGGAGCAGGGGTGCGCTACTGGTCGGCGATTGCCGAGCACTATCGCCTGGACCTGGAGGTGGTGAATAAACAGGTTGATGCGACATTCCGTTTCATGACCGTCGACTGGGACGGGCAGATCCGCATGGATCCATCGTCCAGCCACGCCATGCAAGGGCTGATCGGTCTGAAACAGCGTTTCGACGTGGCCTTTGCCTGTGACCCGGATCACGACCGCCATGGCATCGTGACTCCCTCCGGTGGTTTGCTGGCACCCAACAACTACCTCGCAGTGTCGATCGATTACCTGTTCCAGAACCGTCCACAATGGCGCGTCGATGCGGCCGTGGGCAAAACCGTGGTCAGCAGTGGCTTGATTGATCGCGTTGCCAAACGTCTGGGCCGTCGCCTGTACGAAGTGCCGGTCGGCTTCAAATGGTTTGCCGACGGCCTGTTCGACGGTTCCCTCGGTTTTGGCGGTGAAGAAAGTGCTGGCGCGTCGTTCCTGCGCAAGGACGGCAGTGTCTGGTGCACCGACAAGGATGGCTTGATTCCGGCATTGCTGGCCGCCGAAATGACCGCTCGCACGGGCCGTGACCCTAGCCAGGCCTATCGCGCGCTGACCGATGAGCTGGGCGAACCTTTCTCGGTACGGGTCGATGCCAAGGCAAACCCTGAGCAGAAAGCGCTGTTGAGCAAATTGTCGCCAGACCAGGTCACCTCGACTCAGTTGGCGGGCGAAGCG
Source organism: Pseudomonas farris (assembly GCF_019145235.1). Lineage (GTDB taxonomy): Bacteria > Pseudomonadota > Gammaproteobacteria > Pseudomonadales > Pseudomonadaceae > Aquipseudomonas > Aquipseudomonas farris. Next base: position 554,023 of record NZ_JAHSTV010000002.1, read on the forward strand.
ATCCAGAGCATCCTCAGCCATGCGCCGGGCAATGACCAAGCCATCGGTGGTCTGAAAGTCATGACCGAGAACGGTTGGTTCGCGGCGCGTCCGTCGGGCACTGAGGATATCTACAAGATCTATGCGGAGAGCTTTGTCAGCGACGACCACCTCAAACAGTTGGTGGCGGAAGCTCAGACACTTGTGGATAGCGCTATTTCTGCGAAGTGATTGAGGGCCCCCTCGCCACAACGGCTATACGTAAAAAAAGGGGCGACCATTAACGGTCGCCCCTTTTTTTGCCTTGCAATTACCTCATCAAGCCACATCCACCAACACAATCTCACTGTCCTCAATCGCGGTCACGCGCAACACCTGCTCATCGGCAATCGCAACACCGTCTCGAGCTTGTGCGCGCAAGCCATTGATTTCAATAACGCCGGTTGCGGGAACCAAATAAGCACGACGGCCGCTGTCCAGGTGATACTCCGCGGACTCGCCAGCCTTCAGATTCGCCGCCACCAGACGCGCATCGGCACGAATGTGCAGGCTTTGATCGTCGCCAGCCTTACCGCTGGCCAGGGTCACGAAACCTTCGCGCTCGCCTTTGGGGAACGGCTTGGCGCCCCACGACGGTGCCGAACCGGCTTCGTTGGGGATGATCCAGATCTGAAAGATCCGGGTCTCGGTCGCTTCCAGGTTGTACTCACTGTGAGCAATCCCGGTGCCGGCGCTCATGACCTGCACGTCGCCCGCTTCGGTACGGCCCTTGTTGCCAAGGTTGTCTTGGTGGGTAATCGCGCCTTCACGAACGTAAGTGATGATTTCCATGTCGCGGTGCGGGTGTTGCGGGAACCCGGTTCCGGGGGCAATCACATCGTCGTTCCACACCCGCAGGTTGCCCCAGTTCATGCGTTTGGGATCGTGGTACTCGGCGAACGAAAAGTGGTGATGGGCATCCAACCAGCCATGGTGTGCGCCACCCAGCGAGTTGAAAGGTCTGAGTTCAAGCATGATCGTCTCCTGAAAAGGTTCGTCATGGGGCAGAACGCCTGAGCCACAAACGAGAACCGGTGGTTGATGGCGAGCATCATCTATCAGGCACTAATCGATAAAAAGCGTAAAAAATGCCTCAATACAATCGAATTAGTTGATCTCAAATAACCTCGAAATATTCTCATCCAGCCTTCACTTCATCGCATAAGCCAATGACCTGTAAGCATTTCACTAGAACTCAACGGCAAATGCAGACACCATAGCCCTCAACAGCCTCACACCCTGGAGTCCGTCAGCGTGCCGCAACACACCCCCGATCTTCCCCCCGAACTTCGCCCCTTGGCTGAGATGCCTTTGTTCAAGCGCCTGGCCGCCCGGTTCTTTGGCCATGGCCTTACTCGGTTGCGTGCGCAACACCGTGCCTCTTGGCTGCACGGCCAAGCCGACGGTTTTCGCAGCGGCCACAGCGCCGGCGTGGAGTACGGCTATAAGGAAGGCAAACTCGAGGGACTGGAGGAAGGTCGGCAGGTCTTGTTGATTCGCGACTCGCGCTCGACCGAGCATCGACCACCCAACGTCGATGACAATCTGTTCGACGATTGGCGCCTGCCATTGAGTGCTGAGCTGAAGAAGCGCATGAAGGCCGACGTGGCGCGACTGCTGCCCGCGTATGCCCAACCGAGCGCAGCCCAATGGAAGATGATTTTCAGCGACACACCGTCGACCTCGGTGATCGCCGGGGCGGGCGCGGGCAAGTCGACTACCCTGGTGCTGCGAATTCTGCTGCTCAACCACTACCTGGGGTTTGAGCTGAGCTCTATGACCGTGGTGACCTTCACCCGCGAATCGCGCAAGGACTTCATCAATAAACTGATCGAGCTGTTTGCAGTCTGGGGTCGGGGAATCAGCCTTAAAGAAGCGCGCGATCTGGTGCGCACTTTCCATTCGCGCATCCTGCCGATGGTTCGCAGTCTGCCGGGTTTCGAGCGGCTACAAGCCTTCGAAAACCTCAGTCACCGCGTGCAAGGCGGCGACGAAGAGGTCGACAGCAACCCCTTCGACCTTCGCATCAATGACGCCCAGCGTCAGCAACTCAACGCCTGTTATCACAGCCTGCACACCCGCGATGAACGTTTCCGCGAACTGATCAAACCTTTGTCGCGTCATGCCTTGCAGCTCAAAGAGCTGGAGCGTGATCACCCGGACGTGCAGAAACGCATGGCGGTGACTGAACTCGCCGCCAAGCGCGATGAAGAACTGTGCGACACCATCGAGGACTTATGGTTTCGCGCCGGTGCCTGGCCGATCAAGGGCATCGAGCCGAATCGTCAGACCTTCGACATCAACGGCTCGACCTTTCATTGCCACGGCTACATTCCGACGCTCGACGCCTGGGTGGTGCTGGGTTTCGATCCCCGGGAAAATCCCCAGGTCAGCCGTCCAAATGCCAAACTTTCAGTGCGCGCAGAATGCGCGGTAAAGCGCACACTGTTTCAAGCTTTCTGTCGTAAGCCTTTGATATGGATAGACAGTTATGAGTCTTCAAAACGTGTTTTGGCCTCTCTTGCCGGAGACGCCAGCGCCGGGCCGGGTTTCGATTACAAGGTCAAGGGCGAGCTCGGCTCCGCGCCGTTGTTGGACTGTTTTGTCGCGGCGGCCGGGTTTATTGAAAACCTCGGCCTGGATGTGCCGAATGCCGTGGGCCAGATGAGTTTCGCCAAGGACGACCCGGACCGGTTCTTCTTCGAGGCCTTGAGCCTGTTCTGGCGAGCGCTGGAAGATCATCTGCTGGATCAATCGCCACCGGTGATGACCTATAACCGGATGTTCGCCTTGTTCAGCGAACATTCGCCGGAGAACCTCAAGCTGCTGAGCGATGAGTTGCTCAGGCCAATGTCGCACCTGATGATCGACGAGTTTCAGGACGTGTCACCGCAGATCGTTTCGTGGATTCGCGCCAGCCTGGCGGAGATCCGCAGCCGCGGACCGGCCATGCATGTGGGGCGCGGCGCGCAGCGTTCGTCATTGCTTTGTGTCGGTGATGACTGGCAGTCCATCTATGGCTGGCGCGGCAGTTCGCCGACTTACTTCATGGAGTTCAACAAGGAATTCCCGTCGCCGAGCACGACCAAAGTGATGCTCAGCGACAATTACCGCAGCCATCAGCACATCATCGACGCGGCGGAGCATATTGTCCGCGCGGCACCGGCGATCGCCGGCAAGAAGGCCAAGGCCAGTGGTGAACCCAAGGCGCTGTTGCCAGTGAATGTTCTCGACCGGGATGACCAAGGCTTGTCCCAGCGGCTGATCGAGCACTACAGAAAAGGCGATTCAATCTTGATGCTTTATCGAAAAAGCAGCGATAAGTCATTGATAGAGGAGCATATTCAGTCTGTAGTTAATGTAGATTCTAACTTGCCGTACGACGCTCGACGACTCAAACAACTGACCTATCACAGCGCCAAAGGCCTGCAGGCTGATGCGGTGTTTTTGCTGGGCGATTGCCAGCACCTGACCAGTTCACCCTACAAAAATCAGGTCTATCGCATGGCCGGGCTCGGCAAGGCTGGCGACAGCGAAGCTTACGACAGCGCACAGAAAGACGAGATTCTGCGACTGGCTTACGTGGGCATCACCCGGGCAGTCAGCCATTGCTACTGGTATGTCGATGGCCAGGATACCTCGGCTGCGAACATGCCCAAGGCCTCCGACCGGATCGGCAAAGGCAAGGCGTTCTTCGCGGATCACCGCCAAGGAAAAGTCTCTGCCTGACCCCTGAAGCTGTTCACTGAAAATCTTGAGTCAGAAAAACCTGTGGCGAGCAAGTTCGCTCGCCACAGAGACATTACCGACTGGCTGCGAAAAGTTGCGGGGGGCGCAATCCCGGCCTAAGGTCCAAGGCGAGGCTTTGCTTGCGACTGGCGCGCAATGATTCGCCGCAGGTCGCTGTCCATCCAATGCGGATACATGCAGCGAGGTGACGACATGCCGAACGACTCCCGTCCCGCCGTGCTCGAACTGATCGGCAATACGCCGCTGGTACGCGTCAGCCGCTTCGATACCGGCCCGTGCACACTGTTTCTCAAACTCGAATCGCAGAACCCCGGAGGCTCGATCAAGGATCGCATCGGCCTGGCAATGATCGACGCCGCCGAGCGCGATGGGCGCCTGCGCCCCGGCGGCACCATCGTTGAGGCCACCGCTGGCAATACCGGTCTGGGCCTGGCCCTGGTCGGCCGGGCCAAGGGTTATCGGGTGGTGTTGGTGGTGCCGGACAAGATGTCCACCGAGAAAGTCCTGCACCTCAAGGCGATGGGCGCTGAAGTGCACATCACTCGCTCCGATGTCGGCAAAGGCCATCCCGATTATTACCAGGACGTCGCTGCGCGGTTGGCACAGGAAATTCCCGACGCCTTCTTCGCCGATCAATTCAACAACCCGGCCAACCCGCTGGCGCACGAGTGCAGTACCGCCCCGGAAATCTGGGCGCAGACTCAGCATGATGTGGATGCCATCGTTGTCGGCGTCGGCTCGGCCGGCACGTTGACGGGGCTGACCCGTTTCTTTCAGCGCGTACAACCGAATCTGGAAATGGTGCTGGCCGACCCGGTCGGCTCGGTGATGGCCGAATACAGCCGCAGCGGCACCTTGGGTACGCCCGGTTCCTGGGCGGTGGAGGGCATTGGCGAAGACTTCATTCCGTCGATTGCCGACCTGTCCAGCGTGCGTAAGGCCTATTCGATCAGCGACGAGGAAAGCTTCGATCATGCCCGCCAATTGCTGCGCGCCGAAGGCATTCTCGGCGGCTCCTCGACCGGCACATTACTGGCGGCGGCACTGCGTTACTGCCGCGAACAAACCGAGCCGAAGCGGGTGGTCAGTTTCGTCTGCGACACCGGCACCCGCTACCTGTCGAAGGTCTATAACGACCAGTGGATGAATGATCAGGGGCTGCTTGCGCGCAAGCGCTACGGTGATTTGCGAGACCTGATCGCGCGGCGCTTCGAGGATGGCCGGGTGGTCAGCGTGGGGCCGGACGACACTTTGCTCACCGCTTTCCAGCGCATGCGCCTGGCGGATGTGTCACAACTGCCGGTGCTGGTGGGCGGGCAGCGGCTGGTCGGCGTAATCGATGAGTCGGACATTCTGCTTGGCGTGCACGAAGACGCTTCGCACTTCCGAATGCCGGTGAGCAGTGCGATGACTGACAAGCTGGAAATCCTGCCGCCCGGCGCCAGTCTGGCCGAACTGGAGGCGAAGCTCGACCGTGGATTGGTGGCGATGATCGCCGACGACTCGGGTTTCCATGGGCTGATTACCCGCGTCGACATGCTCAATTACCTGCGGAGATCCCTTGCATGAGTCAGCACGATGAAACCGCCAAGCCACGTGCCTTCGCCACCCGTGTGATTCATGCCGGACAGACGCCGGACCCGTCCACCGGGGCGCTGATGCCGCCGATTTACGCCAACTCCACCTATCTGCAACAGAGCCCTGGTGTGCACAAGGGTTTCGACTACGGGCGTTCGCACAATCCGACGCGCTTTGCGCTGGAGCGTTGTGTGGCGGACCTCGAGGGCGGTACTCGGGCCTTCGCCTTCGCTTCCGGGCTGGCGGCGATCGCCAATGTGCTCGAGCTGCTCGATGCTGGCGCCCACATCGTCTCTGGTAATGACTTGTACGGCGGTACATTCCGGCTGTTCGACAAGGTGCGCCAGCGCAGTGCCGGGCATCGTTTCAGCTTCGTCGATCTGACAGACCTGACGGCATTCGAAGCGGCGCTTCAGGATGACACGCGGATGGTCTGGGTCGAGACGCCGAGCAATCCTTTGCTGAGTCTCACTGACCTCGCCGCCGTCGCGCGCACCTGTCGCGAGCGAGGCATCATTTGTGTGGCCGACAACACTTTCGCCAGCCCGTGGATACAGCGTCCGCTGGAGCTTGGTTTCGATATCGTGCTGCACTCGACGACCAAGTACCTGAACGGTCACTCCGACGTGATCGGCGGCATCGCGGTGGTCGGGCAGAACACTGAATTGGCCGAACGCCTGGGTTTCCTGCAGAACGCAGTGGGGGCTATTGCCGGACCGTTCGACGCTTTTCTCACATTGCGCGGGGTGAAGACCCTGGCGCTTCGCATGGAACGTCACTGCAGCAACGCGCTGGAGCTGGCGCAATGGCTGGAGCGTCAGCCACAGGTGGCGCGCGTTTACTATCCGGGCCTGCCGTCACATCCACAGCACGAACTGGCGCGGCGGCAGATGCGCGGATTCGGCGGGATGATTTCCCTCGACCTGAACAGCGACCTGGCTGGCGCCAAGCGTTTCCTCGAGAGTGTGCGGATCTTCGCCCTGGCCGAGAGCCTGGGCGGGGTGGAAAGCCTGATTGAGCATCCGGCGATCATGACCCATGCCAGCATTCCCGTCGAAACTCGCGCGCAGCTGGGCATTGGCGATGCGCTGGTACGTTTGTCAGTGGGGGTCGAGGATGTCGAAGACCTGCGCGCCGATCTGGCACAGGCCCTGATGCAGATCAGTTAAACCCAATCGATGTGGGAGCGGGCTTGCTCGCGAAGAGGGAGTGTCAGTAAGCATTAATGTTGCCTGACACACTACATTCGCGAGCAAGCCCGCTCCCACAGGTTTTGTGAAACGCTGACCGTCAGGCATAACTTCTGAGGGCCTGCGGTGGAATGAACGTCTCCAGCTCATCTTCAACAGCTTCGATAATTCGTTCTACATCTGCTGCATTCATGACCGTTGCGCAAGGAATGCCGGCAATGGCGATCATGGTTTCGCCACTGGCGCGATCGAACAGCCGCGCAACCATACTGCCCGGTGCATCCATGGTGGCTTCGAAACCCATGGGATGAAAATGCCAGCGCATCAGCTGGCAGGCATTTGGAAAAGTGACTTTGCTGAAGGACCCTTTATTCATGTGTTGCCCACCTTATTCATCGAGCGCTTCCTTTAGCTCATGTTAGGAGGGAAGAACCTTCAATGGCTCAACCGGTGACTGTCTTTAAAAGTAGCATCCAGATGTGAAAATCATGTGGATTTTTTCAGTCCGTTTGGCGATTGGTTGATTTTTTTTTGATGCAGATCACGAGACACGGTTTTTTCGACCCGAGGCCTATATGGCCGGGGGTATTCCTCGGGGGCCAAAGCTTCTTGCGTGCACGCGCGCAAGACAATCTCTGAACCCACGCATTAGGATCGACGCTATCGAAGTTTGAATGGCGGAGTCTTGCATGTCAGCGTGGCGCACGATCAGTTTGTGGATGGACCAACTCGACGAGCCATTGCTGGCGCGCCCGGCGCTGGAGCAGGATCTGGACGTCGACGTGGCCATCATTGGCGCCGGGTACACCGGGCTCTGGACCGCGTACTACCTCAAGCGCCTGGCGCCAGGGCTGAATATTGCCATCGTCGAAGCAAACATCGCGGGTTTTGGTGCGTCGGGCCGTAATGGCGGCTGGTTGATGGGTAATCTACTGGGCGAAGATCGCTTGCTTGCCGATTTACCGGCCGAACAGCGCCGCGCCTCTTTCGAGCTGCTGCACGGCATCCCCGATGAAGTAGAGATTGTCCTCGAACGAGAAGGCATCGACTGCGATTATCGCAAAGGCGGAGTGCTTTATTGTGCTGCGCGTTATCCCGAGCAGGAAGCCAGCCTGCGCCATTATCTGAACACGCTCTACCGCCAAGGGCTGACCGAAAGCGACTACCGTTGGCTCAGTCCCGGGCAATTGGCGCAACAGATCAGAATTGCCAAACCTTATGGCGGTATCTATGCACCGCACGTCGCGACCATTCACCCGGCAAAGTTGGTCCGAGGTCTGGCGCGTACGGTGGAGCGCATGGGGGTCAACATCTATGAGAACAGCCCGGTCTCTCAATGGCAGTCGGGCAGTTTGCGTACGGCCAAGGCTCAGGTTCGCAGCCGCTGGATCGTGCCGGCGGTAGAAGGGTATGCGACCACATTGCCACCGTTGGACCGTTATCAGTTGCCGGTCCAGAGTTTGCTGGTGGCGACCGAACCACTGTCCACCGTGACTTGGGACGAAATCGGTCTCAGCCACGGTCAGGCCTTCAGTGAAAGCAGCCGACAAGTCACCTATGGCCAGCGCACGGCGGATAACCGCTTGGTATTTGGTGCCCGTGGTGGCTATCAATTTGCTGGCAAGTTGCGCCATGACTTCGACTTGACCACCAACGAAATAGAGTTGCGGCGCTACCTGTTCGGCGAACTCTTCCCGCAGCTCAAGAACGTACGAATCACCCATGCCTGGGGCGGCAACCTGGGCATGTCCCGGCGCTTCAAGCCGCACATGCTCTGCGATCAGGCCAGCGGCATCGCCTTGTCTGGCGGTTATGGCGGGGAGGGGGTCGGTGCCAGCAACCTCGGCGGGCGAACCTTGGCCGACCTGATTCTTCAGCGTGACACCGACTTGGTCCGCCAACCGTGGGTCATTCCTCAGGGCGGTCTCGACGCGCTCAAGGCCTGGGAACCCGAGCCCTGCCGCTGGTTGGGCTACAACGCGATCATCCGCAGCTTCGTCCACGAAGACCAGACCCTGGCCAACCCGGCTACCGCGCCCTGGCGTCGCAAACTGGCCAGTCGGGTCGCGGGGTTCATGGAGGGTTTCATGCACTAAACGGCGACGCTCTGATTTGCCAGCCCGTGCGCAAGACCTGCGTTTTGATTTTTTGATCCTCTGATTGCGCGTTGCGCCCCCCATCGACGGGGGGGGCGCTTCGCTCAACCGTCCCGAACCTGAAGCGCAGAGATAGACTTGCCCACCAGTATCGCAACTAACTGATTATTTAATTTATTTGATAGCAATACACTGGCACTTATATTGATAAATCCGGAAAACGAGAACTAGTCTACAGAAAACAACTTACCCATATTTAATATTTAAATATCAGATTGTCGGACAATCCGGCTAAAAACCTTCAACTACAAACTATATTTCGATAGCACACGCACTGTTTACTGGAGTTCGCCGGAACAGATCAATTTGACGTCAAAAAAAATGTAGACGTTTGATTTCGAATTGTGTCAGTTTTTATACGCCTTCATTGGGCGAGTGATAGGACGATCTCGCCAGAGATTGTCGTATCGGACAAAAACTGTTCCATTGCTAAACAAGGAAGTGTGTTTATGTCGAAAGTAAAAGACAACGCTATTGATCTTGCCGAACAGGCCTTTGCGCCATTGCAAGCGCTGGCTGCACCCAGTTCCGCCTACAACCAGATCGATAGTTTCAGCCATCAGTATGATCGGGGTGGCAATCTCACGGTCAATGGCAAACCCTCCTTCTCCGTCGACGAGGCTGCTACCCAGCTGCTACGTGACGGCGCTGCCTACCAGGACAAGGACGGCAGCGGCAAAATCGAACTCACCTACACGTTCCTGACCTCGGCCTCGTCGAGCACCATGAACAAGCACGGTATCACCGGGTTCAGTCAGTTCAGTGCGCAACAGAAAGCCCAGGCCGCACTCGCTATGCAATCCTGGGCCGACGTGGCCAATGTCACCTTCACCGAGAAGTCTTTTGGCGGCGACGGTCACATGACCTTCGGTAACTACAGTGGCGGTCAGGATGGCGCGGCGGCATTCGCCTACCTGCCAGGCACCGGTCCAGGTTATGACGGTACTTCGTGGTATCTGACGGGCAGTGGCTATAACGTCAACAAGACACCGGACCTGAACAACTACGGTCGTCAAACCCTGACCCATGAAATCGGTCATTCCCTGGGCCTGGCTCACCCTGGCGACTACAACGCCGGTGAAGGTGCGCCGACCTACAACGACGCGACTTACGGGGAAGACACCCGCGGCTATAGCCTCATGAGCTACTGGAGTGAAAGCAATACCGACCAGAACTTCAGCAAGGGCGGTGTGGAAGCCTATGCGTCCGGCCCGTTGATGGACGATATCGCTGCCATTCAGAAACTCTACGGTGCCAACACCACCACCCGTACCGGTGATACCACCTACGGCTTCAACTCCAACGCCGGTCGCGACTTCCTGAGTGCGTCTTCGTCGTCGGACAAAGTCGTGTTCTCGGTCTGGGATGCGGGCGGCAAGGACACCCTGGACTTCTCCGGTTTTACCCAAAACCAGAAGATCAACCTCAATGAAGCCTCGTTCTCCGACGTTGGCGGCATGGTGGGCAACGTGTCCATCGCCAAGGGTGTCACCGTCGAGAACGCGATTGGCGGTTCGGGTAGCGACCTGCTGATCGGTAACAGCGTGTCCAACGAGTTGAAGGGCGGTGCCGGCAACGACATCCTCTTCGGCGCGGGCGGTGCGGACAAACTGTGGGGCGGGTCGGGTTCGGACACCTTTGTGTTCGCGGCCAGCAGCGACTCCAAGCCAGGTGCCGTCGACCAGATCCTCGATTTTGTCAGTGGCCTGGACAAGATCGACCTGACCGGCATCACCAACGGCGCAGGACTGCACTTCGTGAATTCGTTCACCGGTGCGGCAGGTGATGCGGTATTGACCACTTCGGGCGGCAATAGCCTGTTGTCAGTGGACTTCTCCGGGCACGGCGTGGCTGACTTCCTGGTCAGCACCGTTGGCCAGGCGGCGTTCTCGGACATCGTGGCCTGATTCAAGGCAAAAGGAGGGCGGCGCTTGAGGCGCCGCTCTCTGTCCCTTGAACGGTAGGTGCTATGAGTAAGGCTATAACCATGAGTAAAACGCCCTATGATTCAGAACGCTTTTACCTACAAAGCAACCGCGTGGCTGTTGGCGACGCTGATGATGTTTCTTGGAGATGTAGCCATGGCTCGCAGTCTTAAATTAGCCGACCCGTCGGAACTCGCGGGGAAATGGCAGGCCACCTTGAACGCCGCGCAAGACTCGCCCGAGTCCCAGGCGCTGCAGGACAAACCGTCGAATGTTTGCTCGATCGAGCTCAAATTGAACCAGACCCTGGGTGAGGGGGCCGAGTGCCTCGGTGCCTGGCTGAACGAGTCGGCGATTGGCTGGTTCCCGGAACCGGATGGCATTGCTGTGACCGGTAAAGAAGGCTCGAAAATTGTGTTTTTCAGCCGACAGCATGAGGGGCTTTATAAAAGCACCTTGAAGTCAGGTCTGATCATTACGCTCAAGCGCACTGCGCATTAAGTAAGTAATGCCTGCCTGAATAAAAATTATAAGCAGCACATCAATAGCCGGAACTCTCTGAAGAACTCAAAGGGTTGTTATTGATGTGCAAGCGATAGCCGGCAAAAGAATGTCTCGGCCCATGTGCGGACAGTTAATTGGAACCTCGCCAAGTAAGGCGAGGAATAACACCTCAGGAAAAACCAATGAAGAAGGCGAAGAGCCCGGCCACCGCACCGTTATTCAAGGCACTGGGCGACTATAAAAATATCCTGATCAGCGTTGGATGTTTCACCGCACTGATTAATGTGCTGATGTTGGTCCCGTCGATTTATATGCTTCAGGTCTATGACCGGGTACTGTCTTCGCAAAACGAAACCACACTGGCGATGTTGTCGTTGATGGTGGTCGGGTTTTTCGCTTTTATCGGTCTGCTGGAGATCGTGCGCAGCTTCATTGTCATTCGTATCGGCAGCCAACTGGAGCGCCGTTTCAACCTGCGGGTGTATCAGGCCGCTTTCGAGCGCAACCTGTTCAAGGGCGAGGGCAACGCCGGGCAATCCTTGGGCGACCTGACCCATATTCGCCAATTCGTCACCGGCCCGGCGCTGTTTGCCTTCTTTGATGCGCCGTGGTTTCCGGTCTATCTGTTTGTGATCTTTCTGTTCAACGTCTGGCTCGGTGTATTGGCCACCGCAGGTGCGGTACTGCTGATCGGGCTGGCCTGCCTCAACGAGGCGATGACCAAAAAGCCCTTGGGCGAAGCCGCAGGGTTTTCCCAGAAATCCAGCCAACTGGCCACCAGTCACCTGCATAACGCCGAAACCATCCAGGCCATGGGCATGCTCGGTGTCTTGCGCAAGCGCTGGTTTGGGGTGCACTCGCGTTTTCTCGGCTTGCAGAATCAGGCCAGCGACACTGGCGCGGTCATCAGTTCCCTGAGCAAAACCCTGCGCCTGTGCCTGCAATCCCTGGTGCTGGGGCTGGGCGCCTTGCTGGTGATCAAGGGTGACATGTCCGCCGGGATGATGATCGCCGGTTCGATCCTGATGGGTCGGGTGCTGAGCCCCATCGATCAGTTGATCGCCGTGTGGAAACAGTGGAGCGGCGCCAAACTCGCTTATCGCCGTCTTGACGCCTTGCTGCAAGCCTATCCACCGACTGAGGAGGCGATGGCGCTGCCGGCGCCGAAAGGTCAGATCACGTTCGAACAAGTCAGCGCCGGACCGCCAGGGCAAAGGGCAGCGACTTTGCACATGGTCAATTTCAACCTGGGCGCCGGGGAAGTGCTGGGCGTGCTCGGGGCTTCCGGCTCCGGTAAATCGACCCTGGCCCGGGTGCTGGTCGGCGTCTGGCCGACGTTGGGCGGCACGGTGCGCCTCGATGGCGCGGACATTCATCGCTGGAACCGCGACGACCTTGGCCCCTATATCGGTTATCTGCCCCAGGACATCGAGCTGTTCAGCGGCAGCATCGCCGAAAACATCGCCCGATTCCGTGAAGCGGATCCGCAAAAAGTGGTCGAAGCCGCGCAACAGGCCGGCGTTCATGAACTGATCCTGCGCATGCCGCAGGGCTACGACACCGTGCTTGGCGAGGACGGCAGCGGCTTGTCCGGTGGCCAGAAGCAACGTGTGGCGCTGGCTCGTGCGTTGTATGGCCACCCAAGCCTGGTGGTGCTGGATGAACCGAACTCCAACCTCGACACCGTCGGCGAAGCGGCATTGGCCAGCGCCATCGCGCACATGAAGGCCCGGGGCACCAGCGTGATTCTGGTTACCCATCGTTCTTCGGCGCTGGCACAGGCCGACAAGTTGCTGGTGCTCAACGAAGGTCGCTTGCAGGCCTTCGGCCCAAGCCAGGAGGTGCTGAAGGCGCTTGCCGGTAATCAGTCAGGCGCTCATGAACAGCCACGTGAAAAAGCCGCGCAAGCACCGGGCGGGCTCAGCATGAGCCGGCAGTATCAGCCCACGACAAGGAATTCGGGTGTATGAGCAGTACACGCATGAACGACGACAGCGAAGCGACGATGGAACACGACTACATCGCCGAACGTCCTGAGCGCGACGCGCGTTTCTTCGCCCGCATGGGCTGGATTCTGGCGATTGTCGGTGCCGGCAGCTTCTTCACCTGGGCGAGCCTCGCGCCGCTCGATCAAGGCATTCCGGTGCAGGGCACCGTGGTGGTCTCGGGCAAGCGCAAAGCCGTGCAATCGATGAGCAGCGGCGTGGTCAGCCAGATTCTGGTGCTCGAAGGCCAAGTGGTGAAGCAGGGCCAGCCGTTGTTTCGCCTGGACCAGACCCAGGTCGCGGCCGACGTGCAATCGCTGCAAGCGCAATACCGCATGGCGTGGGCCAGCCTGGCGCGCTGGCAGAGTGAACGGGACAACCTCAAGCAGGTGAATTTCCCCGCCGAGCTGAGCAACGATCCTGACCCGCGTCTGGCCTTGGTACTCGAAGGCCAACGGCAATTGTTCAGCAGCCGTCGCGAAGCGTTTTTTCGCGAGCAAGCCGCCCTGCGCGCCAACATCGAAGGCGCCAGCGCGCAACTGGCCGGCATGCGCCGCGCGCGCACTGACCTGACGGCCCAGGCCAGTTCCCTGCAACAACAGTTGAGCAATCTTCAGCCCTTGGCGGACAACGGCTACATTCCGCGCAACCGCTTGATGGATTACCAGCGTCAGTTGTCGCAAGTGCAACAACAGCTGGCCGAGAACACCGGCGAAAGCGGCCGCGTGGAGCAGGGCATCCTTGAATCCCGCCTGAAACTGCAACAGCACAGCGAGGAATACCAGAAGGAAGTCCGCAGCCAACTGGCCGATGCGCAGCTCAAAAGCGTGACCCTGGAAGAGCAATTGACCTCCGCCGGTTTCGACCTGCAACACAGCGAAATCATCGCCACCGCCGACGGCATCGCCGTCAACCTTGGGGTTCACACCGAAGGCGCCGTAGTTCGTCAGGGCGACACGCTGCTGGAGATCGTCCCGCAAGGTACCCGCCTTGAAGTGGAAGGGCACTTGCCGATCAACCTGATCGACAAGGTCGGCACGCACTTGCCGGTGGACATTCTGTTCACCGCGTTCAACCAGAGCCGTACCCCGCGAGTCCCCGGCGAAGTCAGCCTGATCTCCGCCGACCAGATGGTCGATGAAAAAACCGGTGTGCCGTACTACGTGCTGCGCAGCAGCGTCAGTGACCAGGCCATGGAAAAACTCAACGGTCTGGTGATCAAACCCGGCATGCCGGCAGAAATGTTCGTGCGTACCGGTGAACGTTCACTCCTCAACTATTTGTTCAAACCGCTGCTCGACCGGGCAGGCTCCGCGTTGACCGAGGAATAAGGATGTTCGGCTGTATGAATAAGCTTTCCCTGCTCGCAGCGACCGTGGCGTTGCTGACGTGCAACGGCGCGATGGCCATGGGGCCGTTCGACATTTATGAGCAAGCGTTACGCAATGATCCGGTGTTCCTCGGCGCCATCAAGGAACGCGATGCAGGCCTTGAAAACCGCGCCATCGGCCGCGCCGGGCTGCTGCCCAGGATCGGTTACAACTACAACAAGGGGCGTAACACCTCCAAGGTCACTCAAATTAATGAGGGGAGACCAGACTTCACCGAGGACCGCAACTACAGCAGTTACGGTTCGACCTTGACCCTGCAACAGCCGCTGCTCGATTACGAGGCTTATGCGGCGTACCGCAAAGGCGTGGCGCAATCGCTGTTCGCTGACGAAAACTATCGTGGCAAGAGCCAGGAACTGCTGGTTCGTGTGCTGGAGAATTACACCAAGGCGCTGTTCGCTCAGGACCAGATCGACATCGCGCGGGCCAAGAAAAAAGCCTTCGAACAGCAGTTTCAGCAGAACGAGCAGATGTTCCGCCAAGGGGAGGGCACGCGCACCGATATCCTCGAAGCCGAGTCACGTTACGAACTGGCGACCGCCGAGGAGATCGAGGCGCGCGATGAACAGGATGCGTCCTTGCGGGAGCTGGGCGCACTGATTGGCGTGCCGGCCATTGACATAGGCGACCTGACGCCGCTGGATCAGAACTTCCAGACCTTCACCCTGCAACCGGCCAATTACGACACCTGGCACGAGATGGCGGTGGCCAATAACCCGAAACTCGCCTCCCAGCGCCAGGCGGTGGAAGTGGCGCGTTACGAAGTCGAACGCAACCGTGCCGGCCACCTGCCAAAAGTCAGCGCCTACGCCTCGGTGCGCCAGAACGAATCGGAAAGCGGCAACACCTACAACCAGCGCTACGACACCAACACCATCGGCATTGAAGTCAATGTGCCGCTGTATGCCGGCGGCGGGGTCTCGGCCTCGACCCGGCAAGCCAGCCGAACCATGGAACAGGCCGAGTACGACCTGGACGGCAAGACCCGGGAAACCTTGATTCAGTTGCGCCGTCAGTTCAGCGCCTGCTTGTCGGGGGTCAATAAATTGCGGGCTTATCAGAAGGCATTGGTGTCGGCCGAAGCGCTGGTGGTTTCGACCAAGCAAAGCATTTTGGGCGGCGAACGGGTCAACCTCGATGCGCTGAATGCCGAACAACAACTGTTTACCACCCGCCGGGATCTGGCTCAGGCGCGGTACGACTATTTGATGGCCTGGACCAAGTTGCACTACTACGCCGGGACCTTGAGCGAGCAGGACCTGGCCAAGGTGGATGAGGCCTTCGGTCAAGGCCGGCCAACGAAGACCCAGTAACCCCTGTGGCGAGGGGGCTTGCCCCCGTTGGACGGCGAAGCCGTCGTGAAGCACGCGGCGCGATGTATCTGAAGTTGTGCATTGCATTGTTTGGCGCCGCTTCGCGGCCCAACGGGGGCAAGCCCCCTCGCCACACCGTCCCCGAACCGGGGGACTACAACTCTAAAAACGCCAAAAAGCGAGAGTCATGAACATGGATGTACAAATCAAGCCGATGTCGGTCGGCACGCTATTGCTCCTGATTGCAGCAGTGCCAGGCCCAGCCCAGGCGCTTTACCTGGAAACCGGCACTCTAGGCGATCCCGCCAGTTGGCGCTCGACGGAGTTCCAGCGCGATTGGGGCCTGGCGCGCATGCAGGCCGATCAAGCCTATGCCGCCGGCATCACTGGCAAGGGCGTGAAAATCGGCGCACTGGATTCCGGTTTCGATTCCAGCCATCCCGAATTTGCCGCCGAGCGTTATCACGCAGTGACCGCCAGTGGCAGCTATGTCGACGGCTCAGCGTTCAACGTCGACGGCACGCTCAACACCAACAACGACTCTCACGGCACCCACGTCACTGGCACCATGGGCGCTTCCCGGGATGGCACTGGCATGCACGGCGTGGCGTACAACGCGCAAATCTATGTCGGCAACACCAACAAGAACGACAGTTTCCTGTTCGGCCCCAGCCCCGACCCGCGCTACTTCACAGCGGTCTATAACGCCCTGGCGGATGCCGGTGTACGCGCGATCAACAACAGCTGGGGCAGCCAGCCGCCGGACGTCAGCTACCGAACCCTCGACGATCTGCACGCTGCCTACGCCCAACACTGGAACAAAGGCACCTGGCTCGATGCCGCCGCCGACGTTTCGCGCCGCGGCGTGATCAATGTGTTCAGCGCCGGCAACAGCGGTTACCCGAATGCCAGCGTGCGTTCGGCCTTGCCGTATTTTCAGCCGGACCTGGAAGGCCACTGGCTGGCAGTGTCGGGGCTGGATCAAAGCAATCAGCAGAAATACAACCAGTGCGGGATCGCCAAGTATTGGTGCATCACCACACCGGGCGCGAAGATCGACAGCACCATTCCCGGCGGCGGTTACGCGATCAAGTCCGGCACTTCCATGGCCGCGCCGCATGCCACCGGGGCACTGGCGCTGGTGATGGAACGCTATCCGTACATGAACAATCAGCAGGCGCTTGAGGTGCTGCTGACCACCGCAACGCAGCTCGACGGTTCGGTCACCGACGCACCAAGTACGCGCATCGGGTGGGGTGTGGCCAACCTTGAGCGGGCGATGCGCGGGCCGGGGCAATTGCTCGGGTCGTTTGACGCCAATCTGGGGGCAGGGCAAAGCGATGTCTGGAGCAACGGCATTACCGACAAGGCGCTGATTCAGCGTCAGGCCGAAGACGCCGCCGAACGCAGTGCCTGGCAACAGACGTTGAAGGACAAGGGCTGGGAGAACGGTGTCCCGGCTGGAGCCAGTCAGCAGGATCAGACCGATTACGCAGTGGGTACAGCTCGCGATTCCGCCGCCGCAAACCGAGTCTACGAAGGCAGCCTGATCAAGTCCGGTGCAGGGCGGTTGATGCTCACTGGCGACAACACTTATCGCGGCCCGACCACGGTCAATGGCGGGTTGCTGGCGGTGAACGGCTCGCTGACGTCGGCGGTCACCGTCAATGACAGTGGCACCCTCGGCGGTAACGGACGAATCGCTGCGGTGACCGCCAATCCCGGCGGCACCGTGGCGCCCGGTAATTCCATCGGTACGTTGCAAGTCAGCGGCGATGTGACGTTTGCGCCGGGTTCGACCTATGCCGTCGAACTGTCACCCACCAGCAGCGACCAGATTATTGCGGGCGGTACGGCCACGATCAGCGGCGCCACCGTGAGCCTGTCCCTGGAAAACAGCCCGACCTTACTCAGCACCCAACAAGTGCAAAGCCTGCTGGGCAATCAGTACAACATCTTGCAAGCGGCGGGCGGGATTCAAGGCCAGTTCGGCGCGGTGCTGCCCAACTACGTGTTCATCGGCGGCAGCCTCGATTACGCCGCGACCGGCATTCAGCTGAGCATTGAGCGTAACGCCACAACCTTCGCCAGCGTCGGGCAAACGCAGAATCAGCGTTCTGTCGCCGCCGCAGTGGAAGGGCTTGGCGCGGGTAACGCGGTGTACGAAAGTCTGTTGCTGTCACCGACCGCGAGTTCGGCGCAACAAGCCTTCCAGCAGTTGTCGGGGGAAATTTACCCGGCGCTGGGCTCGGTGCTGATCAACGACAGTCGTTATCTACGCGACGCAGTGGGTGAGCGTCTCAACGAAGCCAATGGCTCCCGAAGCAACGGCTGGATCAAGGCATTGGGCGCTTGGGGCAAGACCGATGACAGCCACGACACCGCCGGCTACACCACGTCGATTGGTGGTTTGTTGGCGGGTGTCGATGGCGCGGTGGATGACCAAACCCGTGTGGGCCTGGTCGCCGGTTATAGCGACAGCTCGGTCAGCATGGGCTCTGGAACTCACTCATCGGCGCAGGTCAACAGTTATCACTTGGGTGCCTATGCCGGCCACGAAATGGGCGCCTGGCGTCTGAGTGCCGGCGGTGCCTACAGCTGGCATCGGGCCGACATCAAACGTGACCTGCAATACGGTGACGTCAGCGCCAAACAGAAAGCCAAAGTCGATGCCGGGACCACCCAGGTGTTCGGCGAAGCGGCCTATCGCTTGAACCTACAAGCAATGGCCTTGGAGCCATTCGCCAACCTGGCTTACGTGCACCTCGACACCGAGGGCTTCACCGAAAAAGGTGACGCCGCCGCGCTCAAAAGCCGCGGCGACCGGCGCGACGCGGTACTCAGCACCTTAGGCATGCGAGCTCTGAAAACCCTGAAGCTGTCCGGCCAGCAACAACTGGACCTGAGCGGCAGCCTCGGCTGGCAGCACAACCTGAGCAACACCGATTCCGAGGAACACCTGGCGTTTGCCAGCGGTGGCACTCCGTTCGTGGTGGAAAGCTCGCCGCTGGTTCGCGATGCGGCGCTGGTGGGCGCCCATGTCAGCCTGGCCTTGAGCCGGGATGTTCGGTTGAACCTCGATTACACCGGCCAACTGGCCCGCCGCGAGAAAAGCCACGGCGTCGGGCTGAGTCTCAATTGGCAGTTTTAATGCGGTAAACACCGATTGTGGGTGAGGGGGCTTGGCGCGATCCATGTGGGAGCGGGCTTGCTCGCGAAGGCGGCGGAACAGTCAACATTGATATCGCCTGACACATCGCTTTCGCGAGCAAGCCCGCTCCCACAGGTTCCGCGCCTTCACTCAGAGGAATTGGCCCCCCCTGGCCACAAGGATTTTGCCAACACAACTAAGGACGGTAGCTCGATGATGAATAACAAGTACAACAACCTTGCCTTGCTCTGCGCATTGGCCACCCTGGGCACCGCACACGCGGCGCCCTACGTGGAAAACGGCAGAACAGGCGATCCCGATAGCTGGCGCAGCACGGAGTTCAACGCCGATTGGGGCCTGGGGGCGATCAATGCTCAGGAGGCCTATGCCGCCGGTTACACCGGCAAAGGGGTGAAACTGGGGATTTTCGACCAACCGGTTTACGCCTTGCACCCGGAGTTTTCCGGTGCCAATAAAGTGATCACGCTGGTCACCAGTGGCATCCGCGAATACACCGACCCGTACATTCCGGTCAAAGCCGGGGACGCCTTTCTCTATGACGGTTCGCCCTCGGTGGGCTCCAACGGCAAACTCGGTGCCCACGGCACCCACGTTGGCGGGATCGCCGCGGGCAGTCGCGATGGCGGGCCGATGCACGGCGTCGCCTTTGGTGCGCAAATCATCAGCGCCGACAACGGCGACCCGGGCCCGGAAGACGGGATCATTCGCGGCAACGACGGCGCGGTGTACAAGGCCGGTTGGGATGCCCTGATCGCCAGCGGCGCACGGATCATCAACAACAGCTGGGGCATCGGCATCACCGACCGCTTCGACCTGGGTGGTCGGGACCCGGCATACCCGCACTTCACCGTGCAGGACGCACAACTGCAATTCAACGAGATCCAGACTTTGCTGGGGACCAAACCCGGCGGTGCCTACGACGGCGCCATCGCCGCGGCCCGCAGTGGCATCGTGACGATCTTCGCCGCCGGCAACGACTACAACCTCAACAACCCGGACGCCATCGCCGGCCTCGGTTACTTCGTCCCGGAGATCGCGCCGAACTGGATGACCGTCGCCGCGTTGCAGAATAACCCGGACACCAGCAGCCCCGACCCTTACAACATCAGCACCTTCTCGTCGCGTTGCGGCTACACCGCGAGCTTCTGCGTGTCGGCACCGGGCAGCCGGATCTACAGTTCGATTATCAGCGGCACCAATGCCGATGACCTGACCACCGGCTACGCCAATTACAACGGCACCTCCATGGCGGCGCCGCACGTTGCAGGCTCGGTGGCGGTGTTGATGGAACGCTTCCCGTACATGACCGGCGCGCAAGTCGCCAGTGTGCTGCGCACCACCGCCACCGACCTCGGCGCAACCGGCGTCGACTCGCTGTACGGCTGGGGCATGATCAACCTGCGCAAAGGCATCGATGGCCCGGCCATGTTCGTGACCGAGCAGGACATTCCCGAAGAATTCCGCATCGAAGGCGCCTACGGCTCCAGCCAGTTTGTCGCGGACTTGCCGGGTATCGGCGCGATCATCGATGCCGGCAAACCCACCGAGCGTGTGTGCAATGACGTGCACTGCGGGCTCGACGTCTGGCGCAACGACATTTCTGGCCATGGCGGCTTGACCAAGCAGGGCATCGGCACGCTGGTGCTGACCGGCGCCAACACCTACGCTGGCCCGACCCTGGTCAATCAGGGCCGATTGGCGATCAATGGTTCGCTGCTGTCGGCTGTCACCGTCAATAACAGCGGGATCCTCGGCGGTAACGGCAGCATCGCGGCGCTGACCGCGAAAAGCGGCGGTACCGTGGCCCCCGGCAATTCCATCGGCACCCTGCAGGTGGCGGGCGACGTGGTTTTCGAACCTGGCTCGACCTATGCCGTAGAGCTGTCGCCCACCAGCAGCGACCAGATCATCGCCGACGGCAAGGCGATCATCGAGGGCGCAACCGTCAGCCTGTCTCTGGAAAACAGCCCGACATTGCTGACCACCAGTGAAGCGAAATCCCTGCTCGGCAATCAGTACAACATCCTGCAAGCGGCCGGCGGAATCGAAGGGCGCTTTGGTGCGGTGCTGCCGGATTACCTGTTTATCGGTGGCAGTCTCGACTACTCGGCTAGTGGCATTCAACTGGCAGTGGTGCGTAACGCGACGTCCTTCACCAGCGCTGGCCAAACCCCGAACCAACGCGCCGTGGCCGCTGCCGCCGAGCAGCTGGGGGCAGGCAATCCGCTCTACGAAACCCTGCTGCTGTCGCCGACCGCTGCTGTCGCGCAACAAGCGTTCCAGCAACTCTCCGGTGAGATTCATCCGGCAATCGGCACGCTGCTGATCAACGACAGCCGTTACCTGCGCGATGCAGTCGGCGAGCGTCTGCGTGAGCACGATCTGTTCGACGCCGGGGCACCCACCGATGACCGCAGCAACGCCTGGCTCAAAGTACTCGGTGCCTGGGGCAAGAGCGATGGCGGGGATGACAACGCCAGTTCCAACAGCTCCATTGGCGGGCTGCTGGCCGGTGTCGATGGCTTGATCACTGAAGATACGCGACTGGGTTTCGTCACCGGTTATAGCGACAGCTCGTTGAGCATGGGCGATGGCACGCACTCGTCGGCATCGGTCGACAGCTACCACTTGGGTGCCTACCTGGGCCATGAAATCGACGCGCTGCGCCTGAGCGTCGGTGGCGCTTACAGCTGGCATCGCATCGACGTCAAACGTGACCTGCAATTTAACGGCGTCAGCGGCAAGCAGAAATCCAAACGCGATGCGACCTCCGCGCAACTGTTCACCGAAGCGGCGTATCGCCTGGACCTGCAACCGATCGCTCTGGAGCCATTCATTAACTTGGCCTACGTGCACTTGAACACTGAAAGCTTCAGCGAAAAAGGTGATGCCGCCGCGCTCAAGGGCGGTGAAAACAACCGCGACGTGATGCTTTCGACCCTTGGCTTGCGGGCGAGCAAAGCCATTGCGTTGTCCGACCAGCAACAGCTGGAACTGTCCGGCACGCTCGGCTGGCAGCACAACCTGAGCAACACCCGTTCCGAAGACCACCTGGCCTTCGTCAACGGCAACACCGCGTTCAGCGTGCAAAGCGTGTCCATGGACCGCGATGCCGCGGTGGTCGGTGCCCGTGCGGGATTGGCGCTGGGCCGTGATACCCGTTTGAACCTGGATTACAACGGGCTGCTCGGCTCCCGGGAAAAAGACCACGGTGTGGGCCTGACCCTGGACTGGCAGTTCTGATTTGACGCTAAGGAAGCAAGAACATGGGACTGTTTGATTACAAAAATGCCGGCAGTGAGGCCGGCAAGGCGCTGTACTCCGACGCGATCGCGCTGACGCTCTACGCGTACACGCCGACCGGCCAGCCACTGCCGGTGACCGCTTGGGCGCCGATTGGCGCGGCAGCGTTGGGCTACCAGGGCAACGTCGGCGCTCAAGGCACCTTCTATGGTGAGAAGGACGGCTTCACCAGCGCCGAAGCCGAAATCCTCGGTAAATACGACGGGGCAGGGAAGCTGATCGGCATCGGTATCGCCTTCCGTGGCACTGGTGGCCTGGGCTACAGCGACACTTTCGGCGACATGAAAAACAATCTGCTGGCCGCGGTCGGCCCGGTGGATTACGCGACGAACTACGCGAAAAACGCCTTCGACACTTTGCTCAAGGACGTCGCCGCGTTCGCCATCACCCACGGCCTGAGTGCCAAAGACGTACTGGTCAGCGGGCATAGCCTCGGCGGGTTAGGGGTCAACAGCCTGGCGGAGTTGAGCGGCAATAACTGGGGCGGTTTCTTCAAGGACGCCAACTACATTGCCTTCGCCTCGCCGACCCAAAGCGCCACCGGCAACAACGTGCTGAACATCGGCTACGAGAACGACCCGGTGTTTCGAGTGCTCGACGGCACCACCTTCAGCAGTGGCTCGCTGGGCAAGCACGACGGTCATCAGGATTCGGCGACCAACAACATCGTCAACTTCAATGACCAGTACGCTTCCACTGCGCAAAACCTGGTGCCGTTCAGCATCCTCAATCCGCTGAACTGGTCGGCCCATGGTTCGTTGGGTTATGCCGACGGCTTGAACCGGGTGATCGACTCACGCTTCTACGACCTCACCGACAAAGACTCGACGCTGATCGTGTCCAACCTGTCGGAAGCGTCCCGAGGCACCACTTGGGTCGAGGACCTGGGCCGCAGCGGTGAGCCCCACACCGGCAGCACGTTCATCATTGGCACCGACAGCAATGACTTGCTCAAGGGCGGCACGGGCAATGACTTCATCGAAGGCCGTGACGGTAACGACCGGTTCCGCGATGACGGCGGCTACAACCTGCTGCTGGGTGGCAAGGGCAGCAACACCTTCGAGCTGCAGAAACCGTTGCAGAACTTCAGCGTTGCCAATGACGGCGACGGCACGCTGTATGTGCGCGACGCCTACGGCGGCATCAGCCTGACCCGCGACATCGGCGCGCTGGTGAGCAAGGAATCGGGCGCGTGGTGGGGCAGCAAGGACGTCACCTACAACGTCACCGCCAATGGCTTACTCAATGGCAGTGAACTGACCCACTACAACCATTCGCTCAATGGCAATGTTTACGGCAACACGCTGGTGGCCAGTGTCGACGGTGACTGGCTGTTCGGCAATGCCGGCGACGACCTGCTGCGCAGCGACAAAAGTCAGGTGACCTTCGTCGGTGGCGCGGGCAATGACGTGATGCATGCCTCGGGGAGCGGCAACAACACTTTCCTGTTCAGCGGCGCCTTCGGCTTCGACGCGATCAATGGCTACCAGGGCAGCGACAAACTGGTGTTCATGGGCGTCCAGGGCGCGGGGCAGGGCTATGACTACGCGCAGCATGCGACCCAGACCGGCAACGACACTGTGCTCAAGATTGGCGATTACGCCGTAACGCTGGTGGGCGTGGGTCTGGATAATCTCTCGGCTTCGGGAATTACGTTTGCGTAAAAGCTGCATGCACTAGAGGCTCCGGGGCGCCTCGTGATTGAGACGTCCTGGCTGTGAGCTATCTCTGACAATTCCAACAAAGAGAGAGGCAATACCAATGGGTGTGTATGACTACAAAAACTTCGGCACAGCAGACTCCAAGGCGTTGTTCAGCGACGCCATGGCGATCACGCTGTATTCCTATCACAACCTCGACAACGGTTTCGCCACCGGTTACCAGCAAAACGGCTTCGGCTTGGGCTTGCCGGCAACCCTGGTCACCGCGCTGATTGGCGGCACCGATTCCCAAGGTGTCATTCCCGGCATTCCCTGGAACCCCGATTCGGAAAAAGCTGCTCTCGAAGCTGTGCAAAAAGCAGGATGGACGCCGATCACCGCCGCGCAACTGGGCTATGACGGCAAGACCGACGCTCGCGGAACCTTCTTCGGCGAGAAGGACGGTTACACCAGCGCTCAAGTAGAGATTCTCGGCAAGTACGACGCCCAAGGTCATCTCACTGAAATCGGCATCGCCTTTCGCGGCACCAGCGGCCCGCGAGAAATCCAGATCGGCGACTCCATCGGTGACGTGATCAACGATTTGCTGGCGGCCTTGGGTCCCAAGGATTATGCGAAAAACTACGCGGGTGAAGCCTTCGGTAATTTGCTCAGTGACGTTGCAGCATTTGCCCAGGCCAATGGGTTGTCGGGCAAGGACGTGCTGGTCAGCGGCCACAGCCTCGGTGGCTTGGCGGTCAACAGCCTGGCGGACTTGAGCAGCGAAAAATGGTCCGGGTTCTACCAGGATTCCAACTACATCGCCTACGCCTCGCCGACCCAGAGCAGCAGCGACAAAGTGCTGAACATCGGTTATGAAAACGACCCGGTGTTCCGCGCCCTCGATGGCTCGACGTTCAACCTGTCCTCGGTGGGCGTGCACGATGCCGCCAAGGATTCGACGACCGATAACATCGTCAGCTTCAACGACCACTACGCCTCGACGGCGTGGAACGTGCTGCCGTATTCCATCCTCAACATCCCCACCTGGATTTCACACTTGCCCACCGGTTACGGCGACGGCATGACCCGGGTGCTTGAGTCGCAGTTCTACGACCTGACCAGCAAAGATTCGACCATCATCGTCGCCAACCTCTCGGACCCGGCGCGCAGCAACACGTGGGTCCAGGACTTGAACCGCAACGCCGAAACCCACAAAGGCAGCACCTTTATCATCGGCAGCGACGGCAATGACCTGATCCAGGGCGGTAAGGGCAACGACTACCTGGAAGGCCGCGACGGGAACGACACCTTCCGCGATGGCGGTGGCTACAACATCCTGTTGGGCGGCAAGGGCAGCAACGTGCTGGACCTGCAACAGTCGGTGAAAGAGTTTGTCTTCGCCAATGACGGTGCCGGCAACCTGTATGTGCGCGATGCCAATGGCGGCATCAGCATCACCCGCGACATCGGCAGCATCGTGACCAAGGAGCCGGGTTTTCTCTGGGGTGTGTTCAAGGATGACGTGACCCACAGCGTCACCGCCAATGGCCTTGCGGTCGGTAGCAATCTGACTCAGTACGCTTCAAGCCTGAAGGGCACGACCGGCGCCGACACCCTCAACGCGCACGCAACCGGCGACTGGATGTTTGGCTTCGATGGCAACGATCATTTGATTGGCAGCACCGGCAATGACGTGTTTGTCGGCGGGGCGGGTAATGACCTGATGGAGTCGGGCGGCGGGGTCGATACGTTCCTGTTCAGCGGCGCGTTTGGTCAGGACCGGGTGGTGGGTTATCAAGCCAACGACAAACTGGTGTTTTTCGGGGTTCAGGGCGTTGCGCCGAACGACGACTTCCGCGCCCATGCCACGGCGGTGGGGCAGGATACGCTGCTGACGTTTGGCAGCGATTCGGTGACTTTGGTGGGCGTGGGGCTGGACAGTTTGTCTGGTAGCGGGATTGTGATCGCCTGAGGGTGATGCGGTGCCGGTAAGGGCCTCTTCGCGAGCAAGCCCGCTCCCACATTTTGATCGCAGGTGTACCCATATTGGGTGTTCACTGAAGATCTAATGTGGGAGCGGGCTTGCTCGCGAAGAACGATAACGCGGTAAACCTGCCTGCCTACGTGACTCACCGTTCACTCCCGGACTCCAATACCTGCACCAACAGGAACTGGCACTAAACCATCAGCCCATCCACGCGTTATCCCTATGACGCCGGTGCTGCATGCCGCCATTGAGTACAGGAGATTTTGCAACGTGAGTAACAGCAAGAGGTACACCTTCGGTCTGGCGCTGGCCTTGTTATCGGCAACCGCCGCCGCAGAACTGCCTCAAAGCTCGATTCTGACCCGTTACGGGGTCACCTCCGATCAACTGCCCAAACCGGCCGAGATCGAAACCACCAAACCCGCCAAGCCCGTCGAAGAGAAAAGCCGCTTTCAGGTCCAGCCGGAACAGCCTTGGGTGACAGTGCGCCTGGGCGACGGCAAACAACCGGAGAAGACCGGCAATATCAGCATCGATCGTTCGATGCAGCAGGAACGGGAGCGTTGCCAGCGGATGCAGGAACGACTGATGCTCAAAGGAGGACAGTCCTTCTCCTGCGATAACAATATTCTGGGAACTCACTGAGCATAACGGGGGCCTTTGAGAACAATGCTGTTCACTTAAAAGCGTCTTGAGTCAGAGAAACCTGTGGCGAGGGAGCTTGCTCCCGCTTGAGTGCGCAGCACTCACAAAAATCGGCAATGGTTGTCAGATTTTTGGGGCTGCTACGCAACCCAACGCGAGCAAGCTCGCTCGCCACATACTGCATGGGCGATCAATAACCCTGCGCACGATCGATCTCACCGAGCATCGGCTCCCCCCGTTGATGCCGGCGAATGTTCTCCAGCAACACCCCAAAGGCGCTTTCTGGCTGGGTCATCGCCGCGATGTGCGGTGTCAGCAGAATCTGCGGGTGGTGCCAGAACGGGTGATCCACCGGTGCCGGTTCCTGCTGCAGCACATCAAGGACCGCGCCGCTCAAATGCCCGCTGTCCAATGCCTCAAGCAAATCATCCTCAACCAAATGCCCGCCACGGCCCATGTTGATCAGCGCCGCGCCACGGGGCAGTTGCTCAAACAGCCTGCGATCAAGAATGCCCTGGGTCTGTTTGGTCAGCGGCAATACACACAAGAGAATGTCGCACTGGCTGAGGAACGCTGGCAGTTGCTGGTTGCCGGCATAACAATCGACCCCCGGAATTTGATGGGCACTGCGCGCCCAGGCTGACAAGGCAAAGCCCAGCGGTTGCAAGGTCGCCAGAATCTGCTGCGCCTGAGCGCCAAGCCCCATGAGCCCGACCCGACGCCTGGCGGCCGGTTGCAGCAAGTGCGCTTGCCAGCAGCGGGCCATTTGTTGCTGGCGATAGCGCAACATGTCCCGGTGCAGGCTGAGCACGGCAAAACTGGCGTATTCGCACATGCCACGGGTGATGCCGGGGTCCAGCAGGCGCACCACCGGCAAGCTCGTCGGCAGGCGATTGAGGTCGAGTTGATCGACGCCGGCGGACAAGGCAAACAGCACTTGCAGATTGGGCAGCACAACCTCGAGATCGTCGGGTGCCTGCCACGCGGCCAGGTACTGAATGTCCTTCGGGTCGCCGATGTCCGGCCACGCGCGCCATTCGATATCCGGGGCGTGTTCGGCGAACAGCGCTTGCCACTGTTCGCCGCGCACAGGGTCAGCTTTATACAGCAGGGCCATGGGCATTTCCTGATAGGTGAAGGTGCTGCCCATCATCGCGCAACGCCAGCGCAGGATCTGTCGAAAGCAGCGGGTTTAACGCGTTGAGTAACGTTGTATCGGCCACGCACCGGCAGATTCGGCCGGCTAAAGGAATCTGCCGTTTGGCGGGGTGAAAACAGTCGATCCGAATTTCTCAGGGGGCAAGTTCGGCGTAGTTCGTTTCGCGCAAGCCTTAACCTGAACACCATCGCAACCACTTCCCGGTTGCCGGACTCACGATGGGAAATGCCATGAACAGCAAAGTCGACGAAACCCCTCATTTGCTCCGTCAGCGCGATCAATTCGTGCCACGTGGCCTGGTTACCGCGCATCCGTTGGTGATCGATCGGGCCCAAGGTTCAGAATTGTGGGACGTGGACGGCAAGCGCTACCTGGACTTTGTCGGCGGTATCGGTGTGCTGAACATCGGTCACAACCACCCGAAGGTGGTCGCGGCGGTGCAGGCGCAGCTGCAAAAAGTCTCCCACGCCTGTTTCCAGGTGGTGGCCTACAAGCCTTATCTCGACCTGGCTCAGCGCCTGTGCGAAATGATCGGCGGCCAGGAATCCTATAAAGCGGCGTTCTTCACCTCCGGCGCCGAAGCCGTGGAAAACGCGGTGAAGATCGCCCGCGCCCACACCAACCGCTCGGCGGTGATCGCCTTTCGCGGCGGGTTCCACGGCCGGACCTTGCTCGGCACCACGCTGACCGGCATGAGCCAGCCCTATAAACAGAACTTCGGGCCGTTCGCGCCGGAGGTCTTCCACACCCCGTATCCGAATGCCTATCGCGGCGTGACCAGCGACATGGCGCTCAAGGCGCTGGACGAATTGTTGGCCACTCAAGTGGCGCCCGAGCGGGTCGCGGCGATCATTATCGAACCGGTGCAGGGCGATGGCGGTTTCCTCTCGGCACCGACAGAGTTTCTCCAGGCCCTGCGTGCCTTGACTGAAAAACACGGCATCGTGCTGATCCTTGATGAAATCCAGACCGGTTTCGGTCGCACCGGCAAATGGTTCGGCTTCCAGCACGCCGGCATTCAGCCGGACCTGGTCACTGTCGCCAAAAGCCTGGCCGGTGGTTTGCCGCTGTCCGGCGTGGTCGGCAAGGCCGAGATCATGGACGCGCCGTTACCCGGCGGCCTCGGCGGCACTTACGGCGGTAACGCGCTGTCGTGCGCGGCGGCGCTGGCGGTGATCGAGGCCTACGAGCAAGAGCAGTTGCTGGCCCGTGGTGATGCTTTGGGCGAACGTCTGCGTCAGGGTTTGTTGAGCTTGCAGGCTCGTTACCCGCGCATCGGCGACGTGCGCGGCAGCGGCTTCATGCTGGCGATCGAGCTGATCAAGGATGACGACGCGCGCACCCCCGATGCCGACCTCAACCAACGGCTGATCGACGAAGCCCGGGCCGGTGGCCTGCTGGTGATCAAGTGCGGCGTGTACCGCAACGTGCTGCGCTTCCTCGCGCCGCTGGTGACCACCGAAGCGCAGGTCGACGAAGCGCTGCAGATTCTCGACGCGGCGCTGGCACGAGTCTTGAACTGAGCTCACGCCTGCTCCGGGCGGTGCCACCTGGCATCGCCCGTGAGCATTTATGGAGCATGGATTGATGGAATGCATCATCGGAGGCTTTACACACCATGGGGCTGACTGATTATCGAGCGTTGTTGATCGATTGCGATGAGGTCCTGGTGGATCGCGATTCCGGGGTCTGGACGGCGTTGCAGCCGCTGCTCGACAGCCGTGGCGGCCACCCGGACAAAACACAGGTGCTGGCCGAATTCAGCGAGGTGGTGCATGCGCTGTACCCGCGCTTCGGCGAACTGGGTTTCAGCGGCTTGCTGTGTTTCGCCCACCGTCAGTTGGCCGAGCGCTGGGGGCTGAAAGCCAGTTGGGAGGAGGGCATGAGCTTTGCCCGGTCAGTGGCGGGTTGGTCGTTGTTCGAAGACGCGCCCGGCGCCATGCTGTACCTGCGCAAGTTCTATCGGCTGCTGGTGCACGGCGATCGCGATGCCGAGGATCGCGGCCTGCTGTGCGAGCGTCTGGGGATCATGCCCGACGATTTTATTTCATTGGCCAGTGATCCCCTGCGGGATCACGATTGGCTGGCGGCCAATGAACTTGACGCCAAAACCATCCTCCAGGTGACCCGGCCTTCCGCCCGGCAGCAGGGCGCGGGCGCTGTCTGCCTGATCTGTCGCGGCCGGGGCAAACACCCGACGCCGTGCGCGGCGGATTACTGCATCAACAGCATGGCGGATCTGGTGGCTCAGCATCAGCTGTCTTTACGGCGCTGATTTTGCTAGAAGATTGTCTTACAAACGGCAGTCAAGAGGTACGCAATGGAAGGTTTAGTAAAACTGGACCGGATCGACATCAGCATCTTGGTTGAGCTGCAAAAGGATGGGCGCATGACCAACGTCAGCCTGGCCGATGCCGTGGGCCTGTCGGCCAGCCCCTGCCTGCAACGGGTCAAACGGCTTGAGTCGGCCGGGTATATCTCCAGCTACAAGGCTCACCTGAACCTGGCCAAGATCACCGACTCGGTCACGGTATTCACCGAAATCACCTTGAGCGACCACAAGCGCGAAGACTTCGCCAAGTTCGAATCCAATATCCGTCTGGTCGATGAAGTGCTCGAATGCCACCTGATCAGTGGCGGCTACGATTACCTGGTGCGTTTCATGACCCGTAGCATCCAGCATTATCAGGAAGTGATCGAAAGCCTGCTGGACAAGAACATCGGCATCTCCAAGTACTTCAGCTACATCGTCATCAAGTCACCCGTGCTCAAGGACGGCGTGCCGCTGCGCAAATTACTGCGTCACTGAAACTCCCTCCGCATATACACCATTCCCTTGCAACCTGCCGCGCCTTTAAAAAAGGCGCGCGACGGGCTAATACCGCAATCCATGTGGGAGCGGGCTTGCTCGCGAAAGCGGTGTGTCAGGCGAAATAAATGTTGACTGTGCCGGCGCCTTCGCGAGCAAGCCCGCTCCCACAGGTTCCTCACCTGACTGACATTGTGCATGCACCCCGATTGGACATCGCCCCCGCCAAACCTCTCAACACGCTTCATGCTGGCGCAGGCCGCATAAATAGCTGTTTACGCCACGAAAACAGTCTTCGTTTGCGTTATGAGCGATGAATTCGGCGCGAAGCACAAAATAGCCTGCGTTGTAATGCGTTCAGAGAGAGGGGCAGATCGTTGCAGGGCAGCGACGATCCGTTGAACAACACCAATCGGAGCGCAAAAAAATGCGAATGAGCCACGCAAAAAAAGCACTGTTGGGTTACGGCGTCTTCATGCTGGCAAGCAGCAGCGAAGCGCATCAAATCTGGTACGAGCAGCCACCGGGGCAACCCCTGGCGTTGTACTACGGGGAATATGACAAGAACATGCTGGAAGTCACACCGGGCGGGATGGACCGGTTCCGGCAACTCAAGGGCTGGTCGATCAGCAACAAGTCTCAACCGTTGAGCCTGACCTTGCAGCGCCAGGCGTTTGCCGTGGCGCATCAAACCAAGGCGGATGACTCGCTGCTGGCCGAGGACGCGCATTACCCGATCTTCGACCTTCACGACGGCGATAAAACGCAAAAGGCTTACTGGACGCCCGCTACCCGTTGGGTCGGTGATTTGCGCACCCGCACGCCGGAACTGACGCTGGATATCGTGCCTACCGGTGTCGCCGATACCGGCAAGGCACAGTTCCAGGTGTTCTATGCGCACAAGCCCTTGGCCGATCAAGACGTGGTGCTGGAAACCGGTTCCGGCGAAGTGTTTACCCGGCGCACCGATGCGACCGGCAAGGTCAGTTTCGAGCTGCCCTGGCAGGGCATCTATGTGGTGGCCGTCGAATACAAGGACCACACCGCCGGCGAGCGCATCAATCCCCAGGGCCAGGCCGAACCCTTTGACGTGAAGAGCTTCAGTTCGACGTTGTCGTTCTATCGAAAGGAAGGTCAGGTACCCTTGCCGCGGGCACCGTCGCAGCTGCCGGCATCGGAAGTTGCCAGGCTGAAGAAACAGGGCTGAGCCAGCGGTAGTCCACTGACCACGACATGAGTGACTGATATGACCCTATCCACAAGCGTGGCAGGGCAGGCGGGAAGTGTTTCCCCTGCGCTTGCCTCCAGCGCTGCAAAAACCAACACCCGGATGCTCGCTATCGATGCCCTGCGCGGCTTCGTCATGCTCTGCATGCTCGTCGACCATGTGCGGGAAACCTTTTTGCTGCACCGCCAGGTGACCGACCCGATCGACGCCTTGAGCGTGACCCCGGACCTGTTCTTCACCCGATTGCTGAGCACCATCTGCGCCCCGGTGTTCATCTTCCTCACCGGTTTGTCAGCCTGGCTCTACAGCCAGAAACACACGGCCAATGAGACCTCGGTGTTCCTGCTCAAGCGCGGGCTGTTCCTGGTGTTCCTGGAGCTTACGTTCGTGTGCTTCGCCTGGAACGCCGAGTTCCCGCCCAAGACGTTGTGGCTGCAAGTGATCTGGTGCATCGGCATCTGCATGATCGTGCTCGCCGGGTTGCTGCACTTCAAGCGCGGTTGGTTGATCGTGCTCGGGGTAGCGATTGTCGCCGGGCACAACCTGCTCGATGGTGTGACTGTGGGGCCGGAGTCGCCGTTCTTTGTGCCGTGGTCAATCCTGCATCAGCGGGTGTTCATCGACATCACCGAGTTCACCCGGGCTCGCACCACGTATCCGGTGTTGCCTTGGATCGGGGTGATTCTGCTGGGTTGGGCCATCGGGCCATGGTTCGGCAAGGACATGGATTCGGCGGAGCGGGTTTCGCGGTTGCTGAAAGTCGGCTGCGGCCTGCTGGTGGCCTTCGTGTTCATCCGCTACTTGAATGTTTATGGCGAGAAGCCTTGGGTGCAAACCGGTGAGTCGCTGCGCACTTTCA
Organism: Pseudomonas farris; assembly: GCF_019145235.1. Lineage (GTDB taxonomy): Bacteria > Pseudomonadota > Gammaproteobacteria > Pseudomonadales > Pseudomonadaceae > Aquipseudomonas > Aquipseudomonas farris. The sequence continues at coordinate 586,638 of NZ_JAHSTV010000002.1, forward strand.
TGAGTTTCCTGAGCGCGAAGAAATACCCACCGTCGCTGATGTTCCTGATGCCGACCCTCGGCCTGGGGCTGATCCTTTTGGCGTTGTTCGAGAAGGCCCAGGATCGCTGGTCCACCGCGACTTTGGCGATCTACGGCGGTGCGCCGATGTTCTTCTATTTGCTGCACCTGTACGTGCTCAAGGCCATGTACCTGGTGTCCGTTGCGATCTGGGGCGCCAATCAGGGCACTTATTATGGTTTCGATAACCTGCCCATGGTCTGGCTGTGGAGCGTGATCCTCGGGGTGTTGCTGTTCTTCCCGACGCGCTGGTTCGCCAACCTCAAACAGCGCCGTCGCGACATCGCGATTCTCAAATACCTCTGATTTACAGGCGTTGATTTACAGACGCTGATTCCCAGAGTTGCCCCTCGGTGTCCCCCATTCGGCGGGACACCTTGCAGACCCGCTACGTACGACTGATTTTCCAGGAGTCAAACTGTGAAGACATTGACCACGCACGCCCTGCTTTTGGCATTGGGAGGGCAAAGCCTGCTCGCTCAGGCATCGGAACAAGACAATGCCAAAGGTTTTTTAGAGGACGGCCAATGGAACCTGCTCAATCGCAGCGTCTATGACCGTCGCGATTATGAACACGGCTCGCTTAGTAATGGCGCACGCAACGCCTATAAATCCAGGGCCCAGCGCAGTGATCTGGCGGAGGAATGGGCTTACGGTCTGATGGCCGATGTGGCCTCGGGTTTCACCACCGGCACCGTAGGCTTTGGGCTGGACGCGCACCTGTATTCCGGCTGGCAACTGGACAGCGGAGGCGGGCGTGCCGGCAAGGCCCGACTGCTGGGCGTCGACAACGAAGGTCACCCCAAAGACGAGTTCAGCCGAGGCGGCGCGGTGGCCAAGCTGCGTTTCTCCTCCACCGAATTACGTTACGGCGAGCAGCGAGTGAAAACCCCGGTGTTCGGCTCTTCCGACAGTCGCTTGTTACCCGAGACCGCCACCGGCTGGCTGTTGACCAGCCGCGAACTGCCCGGCACCACGCTGTATGGCGGGCACTTCAATGAGAGTACCGACCGTAACGCCAGCAGCCATGACCAAGGCTTCGTGGTCAATTACTCCAACGGTAAACAAGGCAACAGCTTCGACTTGATTGGTGCGCGCAACACCTCGATCAAAGGGCTCAACGCCAGCCTGTTCAGTGCGGTGTATGACGATACCTGGCGTCAGCACTATTTGGGCGCGGTCTACACGCAGCCGTTGGCCGAAGGCCAGGACCTGATCTTCGACCTCAATCTGTATCGCACCCAGGACACCGGCAAAGCCTTGTCGGGCGGAATCGACAACACCACCTGGAGTTTTCTCTCCACCTACAAGGTCGGCTCCCACAGCTTCGGCCTGGGTTATCAAAAGGTCGACGGCGACACGCCCTTCGACTACGTGACCCGCGGTGCGATCTACCTGAGCAACGCGGTGGCGCTGTCTGACTTCAACGCGCCCGAGGAAGCATCCTGGCAAGCCCGCTACGATCTGAACATGGCCGGCTACGGCGTTCCCGGCCTGACCTTCGGCGCACTGTATGTACGCGGCAGCGGCATCGATGGCACTCACATGGACCCGAACGGCGGTTACAAATGGTTGGGCTACGGGCAGGGTGGCAAACATTGGGAACGTGATCTGCAAGCCAAGTACGTAGTGCAGTCGGGACCGGCGAAAAACCTCGGGTTTACCCTGCGGCATGCGGTCCACCGGGGGAATTCGGCGCAGGCCGAGCTGGATGCCAATCAGATTCGTCTGGCGATTGAATACCCGTTGGGTGGGAAGTTCTAAGACAAGCAGGCTCGCTCCCACAAGGGATTTGTGGTGAACCCGTTTTTTTGCGAACGCCACAGATCCAATGTGGGAGCGGGCTTGCTCGCGAAGGCGGACTTACATTCAACCCGGATACTGAATGTTATGGCCTCTTCGCGAGCAAGCCCGCTCCCACATAGTGCTTCATGGCATTTATTTAACGGCGTAAACCTTGCGCACATACCGCGCACTGCTCCAGGCGCACGGTGCGCCTTGCGGTACGAACACGGTGTCGCCGGGGTTGACGGTTACGCTGGTTCCATCCGGTGCCTGCAAGGTCACGCTGCCTTCGAGCAGGTGCATCAGCTCGTTGAGTTTGTGCGCTCGGCCATGGCGGGTGTACGGCGTCGAATCCCAGACACCGACGCGCAGATCAGTGGCGTCATCTTCGAAGGCATTGCGGGATCGGCACTGCGGTGTAGGTCCGATCAGTATTTGCGGTTCCGGTGCCGCCGAAGGTGACAGCATCGCCAACGGGTCGAGGGCTGTCAGCCCCGGCGTCGATTCGGCAGTGGGGATGCTGACGGTGCAGAAGGCCCAGCAAGTGCCCGGTTGCGGCTGAACTCGCAGGGTCGTACCACGACCGATCACAGCGCTGGCACCGATCCCCAGTTCCAGCGTCTGTTCCCGGGATTGCAGCACGACATGCCCGGCGTGGACCACGATCACTTCGGTGTGCGGAAAGTCATCGATATCGAGGGTTTCGCTGGTGTGAACGATGCCCGCCGATACGCCGTCGGGCCCGATGTAGGCGACCTGACGAGCGCCCATGAACGGATCGATGGAGCTCAAGGGGGCTGCTTTGAAAGGCGTAGAAATACGGCTGCCGTCGGCGCGAGCCAACAGCAGAACGGTAGGTTGAGACATACGGGTGACGCTCCCTGCAAATGGGGGATAGAAGGTGTTGGATGGCGCTTGCTTCATCGCGCGCCGGGGTCAACCAATGGCTTGGGTGACGAGGGCAAATTGGCGGACGCCGTTGACCGCTTGCGGCGGTGTGCCGAGTGCCATTTGTGCCACAGTGTCGACCTGCTTGAGACCGGCCTGCTCCAGCCATTCGCCCAAGCCACTGTCCGCCGGAATGTCGATCCGCACGAAAGCCTCCGGCACCTGGGCCAACAACATGGCGATCAGGTGTTTGGCCTGCTCGGGGGTTTCAGCGATGACCGGACCGAGGCAACGACCACGACCGAAAGGGCGCAGCAGGGCAAAGGCACGCAATTGACCGTCGCGCTCGATGCCCACCGATTGCTCGACCACCCCGAACAGATCCGTGAGCACCGCTTGGCGGTCCAGCCCGCTGCCGGCGTTGGCCAGCTCCAGTTGACGCGCCTGATCAGCCGCGCGCAACGGGCGACATTCTTCACCGTCCGCCAGTGCTTCCAGCGCGGGTGCTTGCGCCTGGCCTTGATGCTGCTGAACCCGGCCGAATTCGACAAAACCCTGGCTGACGTAAAGCGGTGCGCCGGCGAGGGTGGCATTGAGCATCGGCGTGCATGAGTGGCAAGCCTCCAGTGCGTATTCCATCAATCGACGACCAATCCCCTTGCCTTGATAGTCGTCACTGACGATCACCAGGCCGATGGTCGCGAACTTGCCTTGCGGGCAGGTGAATGCGCTGCCGATCAGTCGCTCACCATCGAGCACCACAAAGCCTTCGCTGACCCGCTGCAACATCGCCCAGTCTTCCAGGCGATGGGGCCACTTCAACTGCACGGACAAGGCATGGGCCGAAGGAGTATCGGCGGCAGTCATCGGCCGATAGACATAAGAAGGTTGCGAGGCGGACATGGCGAGTCTCCGTTTTCAGTGTGCGCAATCAACCGGTTTTCCGGCGCTAGGGTGCCTGTATCCCATCTGCGTGAAGGCCTGACAAGGGGGCCTGGAAGATTCGGCAGATTCCTCACGTCGCAGGCCTGCAGACCACACTTACTACTAAATTGCCCCATAAGGTCGGCAGCAAATGCTTGGGCTTTTTTTCTACGATGGAAGCCTGAGTTCACGCCTCGCCGTCCCTTTTTGGAGTGCTCCATGGATAGCTTCGATCCTTGCCTTATCGCTGTGCGCAGCGCTCACTTTATTGCCGGTCACTACCGCGATGCCCAACCGGGACTGGAGGTGGTTCGCCCTTCGGACGGCCAGGCCTATGCCCAGTTGCCGATCGCCGATGCCGACCTGGTGGATGAGGCGGTCAATGATGCCTGGCAGGCTTTTAATCGCAGCGACTGGGCCAGTCGTCCACCCCGGGAACGGGCGCGTGTCATGCGCCGCTGGGCCGATCTGATCGAAGCCGATGCCGCCATTCTGGCGCCGCTGGAAGCGGTGGGTTCGACCCGCCCACATAAAGATGTGATCGCCTGGGACATTCCTTATGTTGCCGAGGGCATTCGTTTCTTTGCCGAACTGGCGGACAAGCACGGCGGCCATGTCGCGGCCACGCAGACTGATCGATTGGGCATGCAGATCGCCGAACCGTACGGTGTGATCGCGGCCATTGCGCCGTGGAATTTCCCGTTAAGCATGGCCTCCTGGAAAGTCGCTCCGGCACTGGCCGCCGGTAATGCCGTGGTGCTCAAGCCGTCGGAGCTGACGCCGTTCTCCAGCCTGCGCTTCGCCGAGCTGGCGCTGCAGGCGGGTATTCCAGCAGGGATTTTCAACGTGGTGCAGGGCGATGGCCGCGTCACCGGCGATGCCTTGTGCCGTCATCCACGGGTGGGCAAGGTCACCTTCACCGGGTCCACGGCGACCGGGTCGAGCATCATGTCTACCTGCGCGCTGGTGGGGCCGAAACCGGTGACGCTGGAGCTGGGCGGCAAGAGTCCGCAACTGGTGTTCGCCGACGTGCCGGACATCGCGACAACCGCGCGCACCGTGGCGCTGGCCATCACCGGCAACGCCGGGCAGGTGTGCGTGTCCGGTTCGCGGCTGTTGATTGAGCGTTCGATCATGGAACCGTTCATTGCGCACTTGCAGGCGTATTTCGAAGAACTGCGCCCGGGGCCGACCTGGTCGTCCGAGAGCACGCTGTCGCCGATCATTTCCCGGCTGCAGGCCAGCCGCATTGACGGCATCGTCCAGCGCTCCCTTCAGGCTGGGGCCGAAGTGTTGACCGGCGGTGGCTTGTTCGAAGGGCTGGGTGGTGCTTATTACCAACCGACCTTGTTGGCGGGTCTGGACAACCACAACCCGGCGGTCTGCGAAGAAATCTTCGGCCCGGTGCTGACGGTGCAGGCGTTCGATGATGAAGAGCAGGCATTGAGCCTGGCCGCACACGCCACCTACGGCCTGGCGGCGGGGGTGCACACCGCTGACATCAATCGTGCGTTGCGGTTGGTCCGGCGTCTGGAAGCGGGCACGGTGTGGGTCAACCGTTACGGACGCAGCAACGACTACATCCTGCCGACCGGCGGCTACAAACGCTCCGGCATCGGCAAGGACCTGGGGCGCGAAGCGTTCGAAGCCAACTTGCGCTTCAAGAGCGTGCTGATCGATATCGTGCAATAACGCCTGACACATAACCCTGTGGTGAGGCGGCCTGTGGCTAGGGAGCAAGCTCCCTAGCCACAGGGATCCGCTGACCGTTGATCGTCGACAGGTTTCAAATCGCACCCAAACGGGCGCTTCCTCACCGAAGCGCCCGTTTTCGTTCCGCCCGGCGCAGGTTCTGCCGTGAATGCGGGCGTTATTGAGCCTCGCGCGGCCATCAAGGTCCATAAAAGCGCACAAATACGGGGTTTGCCCAAGGCTGGAGCGAGCCGCAAAGTCTGCTGAGGGGGGTGGCTAAAACGGTGGTTTGTATCAAGCAGAGGTCGCTTTTAACGCCATCTGCTGGTTTCACGGTGTTGTAATGACGGTGTGCTGCAGCGTTGCATCGCCGCTCCCGAAACGCAGCGAATACCTGTCGCGCCATGACCTCAACGAACTTCAGGACCGCACTCAATGAGCTTTCTTCGCCCCAAATTCATTACGTTCGACTGCTACGGTACGCTGACCAATTTCCACATGGGCACGATGACTCGCGAACTGTTCGCCGATCGCGTGGTACCCGAGCAGATGGATCAGTTCGTCAAGGACTTCTCCGCCTATCGTCTGGATCAAGTGATGGGTGACTGGATGCCATATGACGAAATCCTCAAGACCTCACTGGCGCGAGTCTGTAAGCGTTGGGGCATCGAATACCGTGACGAAGGTCAGCTGTATTACGACGCCGTGCCGACCTGGGGCCCACACCCGGACGTGCCGGCCGGCCTGTCGAAAATTGCTGACAAGATTCCTCTGGTGATTTTCTCCAACGCCAGCGACAGCCAGATCATGTCCAACGTCGACAAACTCGGCGCGCCGTTTCACAAGGTTTTCACCGCCGAACAGGCCCAGGCCTACAAGCCGCGTCTGGCCGCATTCGAGTTCATGCTCGATAACCTCAACTGCGGCCCGGAAGACATCTTGCATGTGTCTTCGAGTTTCCGTTACGACCTGATGCCGGCCCACGACATGAAGATCAAGAACAAGGCCTTTGTCGCCCGCGGTCACGAGGTTCCGGGCAATGCGTTCTACGGCTACCAGCAGATCACCGACATCGGTGGGCTGGCGGCGCTGGTCGGTCTCTGAGTCGAACGGTAACGGCATTCTTCATTTGGCATAGGCGGGTTAGACATGGGCAGTGAATCCTACTGGCTCGACACCGCACCGGCGTTTACCGGTGCTCAGCTCGGTGCATTGCCCGGGCAGGTCGACGTGGCCATCGTCGGTGGTGGTTTCACCGGCCTGGCGGCGGCGCGGGCATTGGCGCTGAAGGGCGCCAGTGTGGTGGTGCTGGAAGCCGGAAGGGTGATCGGCGAAGCCTCCGGGCGCAACGGCGGCCAGTGCAATACCGGCGTTGCCCAGGACTACGCCGGGCTGAGCGCCAGCCTCGGTGCCGACAAGGTCCGCGCTTATTACCAGGCCTATGAAAGCGCGGTGCAGAGCGTGGTGTCGCTGGTGGAGCAGGAGCAGATCGCCTGCGACCTCAAGCGCAACGGCAAGCTCAAGCTGGCGGCCAAACCGATGCACTACGAAGGCCTGGCGCGTACCTGCGAATTGATTCGCCAGGAAGTCGATGCCGAGGTCGAGCTGCTGTCCGCCGAACAGACCCGCGCCGAAGTGAATTCCGCTCAGTTCCACGGCGGCTTGCTGCAACGCAACGGCGTGCAGATGCACGTTGGGCGTTTCGGCGTCGGTCTGGCCGAGGCCGCGGCACGTCACGGTGCGTTGATCCATCAAGGGACGTCAGTGACGGACTGGAAAGCCCAGGCCGGCGGCTATCGGGTCAATACCAGCAAGGGTTCGCTGCACGCCGGGCAAGTATTGCTGGCGACCGGCGCCTGCCAGCACGGCGGTTTAGGTTGGTATCGGCGGCGGATCGTGCCGGTCGGCAGTTTCGTGATCGCCACTGAGGTGCTGCCACAGTTTCTCATCGATCAGCTGCTGCCCGGTCGGCGTGCCTATGTCACCAGCCGCATGATTGGTAACTACTTTCGCCTGACCCCGGACAACCGCTTGCTGTTCGGCGGGCGTGCGCGGTTTGCGATGTCCGACAGCGTGTCCGACGCCAAGAGCGGCAAGGTGCTGCAAGCGGCGATGGTGCAGATGTTCCCGCAGTTGGCCAACGTCAAGATCGATTACTGCTGGGGCGGACTGGTGGACATGACCTCCGACCGCTTGCCTCGCGCCGGTCAGCACGGCGGTGTTTATCACTCCATGGGCTACAGCGGCCATGGCGTACAGATGTCGGTGCACATGGGGCAGGTCATGGCCGAGGTGATGGCCGGCAAGGTCGAGGCTAACCCCTGGCGCGAACTCGACTGGCCGGCGATCCCCGGGCATTTCGGCAAGCCGTGGTTCCTGCCGTTCGTGGGCGCTTATTACCGTTTCCAGGACTATTTGCATTGAGTTGATGTTGTGGCGTCACCGTCGTTTGCGTTTCCAGGACGCCCCGGATATCCGTGGGCACTCGAGCCTCATTTTTTCGACAGGTACAACTGATATGACTGACAACAAAATCGACTCGACACTGATTTCCGGCCAGGAAAGTCTGCGGGTATTCGAAGGCCTCAATCGCGGCATGTCGCGCCGCAACGCCTTGCAGATGCTCGGCGTGGCGGGTGTCGCCGCAGCGGGTGCCGGTAGCCTGTTCGGCGCCGCCGGCAAATTGTTCGCCGAAGAAGCAGCGACCCCGGGCAAAGGCAAGCCGGGCGGGCGGATTCGCGTCGCCGGCATGTCCAGCTCCACCGCCGATACCCTGGACCCGGCCAAGGGCGCGCTGTCCACTGACTACGTGCGCCACTTCATGTTCTACAACGGCCTGACCCGTTTCGACAGCCATCTGGTGCCGCAACTGGAACTGGCCGAGCGCATCGACAACACCGACGCGACGCTGTGGATCATCACCCTGCGCAAGGACGTGACCTTCCACAACGGCAAAACCCTGAGCGCCGCCGACGTGGTGTACTCGCTGTCGCGCCACAAGGACCCGTTGACCGGTTCCAAGGTCATGCCGCTGATGGCGCAGTTCGAGGAGATCAAGGCCACCGGCACCCACGAAGTGCAGATCCGCCTGAGCGCGCCGAACGCCGAACTGCCGTCGATCCTCGCCGTGTCGCACCTGATGATCGTTCCCGAAGGCACCACCGACTTCAATCAGGGCATCGGCACCGGGCCGTTCAAGGTCAAGGAATTCAAACCGGGCGTGCGCTCGATTGCCGCGCGCAACACCGGCTACTGGAAACCGGGCCTGCCGTACCTGGACGAGATCGAATTCATTGCGATTGGCGACGAACCATCACGGATCAATGCGTTGCTGTCGGGCGACGTGCACATCATCAACGAGGTCAACCCACGCTCGACCACGCGGATCAAGGCCAGCACCACCCACCGCGTCGTCGATGCACCGTCGGGCAACTACACGGACCTGATCATCCGTCAGGACCAGATGCCGGGTAAAAGTGCGGAATTCACTCAGGCCATGAAGTACCTGCTGGACCGTGAACAGGTCAAATCCGCGGTGTTCCGTGGCTTTGCCGTGGTCGGTAACGACCATCCGATTTCCCCTGGTTCGCGCTATTACAACGCCGACCTGCCACAGCGGGTCTACGACCCGGAAAAAGCCAAATTCCTGCTGAAGAAGGCCGGCATGGAAAGTATCAGCATGCCGCTAATGTGCTCACCGGCCGCAACCGGTTCGGTAGACATCGCCGTGCTGTTACAGCAATCGGCGAAACAGGCCGGGCTCAAACTCGACGTCAACCGCCTGCCCAGCGATGGCTACTGGTCCAACCACTGGATGAAGCACCCGTTGAGCTTCGGCAACATCAACCCACGGCCGAACGCCGACGTGATGTTCTCGCAGTTCTTCCAGTCGAGCGCGCCCTGGAACGAGTCGGGCTGGAAGAACGATCAGTTCGACCAGTTGCTGATGCTCGCCCGCGGTGAAACCGACGACGCCAAACGCAGCAAGATGTACGCCGACATGCAGGCCCTGGTGCACGACCACAGCGGCATCGGCGTGCCGGTGTTCATCAGCAACATCGATGGCGTCGACCAGCGCATCAAAGGCTACGGCAGCAACCCGTTGGGCGGTTTCATGGGCTACATGTTCGCCGAGCAGATCTGGCTGGATGCTTGATCGGCCGCACACGCGTGTAAGCGGGGATATTGCATGAGGGTAGGGCGATGAATAGCAACACACTGTGGTTGATCGGCCGGCGCCTGGGCGCGGCGGTCGTGACCTTGTTGATCGTGTCCATGGTGGTTTTCGCCATCACGGCGGTACTGCCGGGGGACGCGGCGCAACAGGCTCTCGGGCAATTCGCCACGCCGGAACAGGTGGCGGCCTTGCGCCTGAAACTGGGGCTGGATCAACCCGGTGTGGTGCGTTACCTGCATTGGTTGATGAACCTGCTCAGCGGTGACATGGGGCAGTCGGTGTCCAACGCCATGCCGGTCAGCGACTTGATGGCCGGGCGGGTGCCCAACACGCTGATGCTGGCGGCCGTCACGGCGCTGGTGTCGGTGCCGGTGGCGCTGATCCTCGGCATCGGTTCGGCCATGGGCCGCGGCGGGCGCATCGACAGCTTCCTCAGCTTTGTCACCCTGGCCCTGGTCGCGGTGCCGGAGTTTCTAGTGGCGACCCTGGCGGTGCTGATTTTTGCGGTAAACCTGGGCTGGCTGTCGGCGTTGTCCTATGCCAGCGACATCACCTCACCGCTGCAATTTCTGCGCACCTACGCCTTGCCGGTGATGACGCTGTGCTGCGTGATTGTCGCGCAAATGGCGCGCATGACCCGGGCGGCGGTGATCGATCAACTCGACAGTGCCTATGTGGAAATGGCCCGGCTCAAAGGCGTGAGCCCGATGCGAATCGTCCTGCGCCATGCCTTGCCCAACGCCATCGGGCCGATTGCCAATGCCATCGCCCTGAGCCTGTCCTACCTGCTGGGTGGGGTGGTGATCGTCGAGACCATCTTCAACTATCCCGGCATCGCCAGCCTGATGGTCGATGCGGTGACCAACCGCGACATGGCGCTGGTTCAGGCCTGCACCATGCTGTTTTGTACGGCGTACCTGGGGTTGGTGCTGATTGCCGACCTGTGCGCGATTCTTTCCAATCCGAGGCTGAGAAACCAATGAACGATCTCATTGCGAAATCGGCGCCTGCCGGCCCCGAACTGGCGCTGGGCAAGGTCTCCCATGGGCCGTCGTGGCTTGGTCTGGTCGGCGCTGCGATGTGTGTGATCTGGTTGCTGGTGGCCATCTTCGGTCCGTGGCTGGCGCCGCACCCGGTGGGCGAAGTGATCTCCGACAACGTCTTCGACAGCCTCAGCGCGGCTTACCCGTTGGGCACTGATTACCTGGGCCGCGACATGCTCAGCCGCATCCTCGTCGGCGCGCGGTTCACCGTTGGCCTGGCGTTGATTTCGGCAGTGCTGGCCAGCACGCTGGGCACCGGATGTGCGTTGCTGTCGGTGGTCTCGCCGAAGTGGCTGGACGAGGTGATCAGCCGGTTGATGGATGCCTTTATTTCCATTCCGAGCAAGATGCTGGCGCTGATCATGGTCTCGGCTTTCGGCTCCTCGGTGCTGTTGCTGATCTGCACCGCGGTGCTGAGTTTCACCCCCGGTGCATTCCGCATCGCCCGCAGCATGGCGGTGAACATCGAAGCGCTGGAATACGTGCAAGTGGCCCGCACCCGTGGCGAACGCCGGCTGTACATCGCGTGCGTGGAAATCTTGCCGAACATGCTTAACCCAGTGTTGACGGATCTGGGACTGCGCTTCGGTTTCATCGTGCTGCTGCTCAGTGGCATGAGCTTCCTCGGCCTGGGCGTGCAACCACCGGATGCAGACCTTGGCTCGCTGGTACGGGAAAACATCGGCGGTCTCAATCAGGGCGCGCCAGCCATCGTGATTCCGGCGCTGGCCATCGGCACTCTGACCATCGGCGTGAATCTGTTCATCGACCGACTGTCGTCACGGCGTAGTCGACGTGCGGGAGGTCATTGAAATGAGTGATTTGATTCGAGTCGAAGACCTGCGCGTGGTCGCTTGTGGTGAGCGCGGCGAGGTGGAAATCGTCAAGGGCGTGAGCTTCTCCCTGGCAAAAGGTGAAGTGCTGGCACTGATCGGTGAGTCTGGCTCCGGCAAGACCACCATCGCCCTGGCGTTGCTCGGCTATGCCCGGCGCGGTTGCCGGTTGGCGGGCGGGGTGGTGCAGGTCGGCGAACACGACATGCTGGCGTTGAGCGAAAACGAGCTGCAAGGCCTGCGCGGCAATCGGGTGTCCTATATCGCCCAGAGTGCCGCCGCCGCGTTCAACCCGGCGAAAAAGCTTATCGACCAAGTGGTGGAGGGCGCCTTGATTCACGGATTGGGCAGTCGGGCCGTGCTTGAAGCCAAAGCCATCGAACTGTTCCGCGACCTGGCCCTGCCGGATCCCGATCACATCGGTCAGCGTTATCCGCATCAGGTGTCCGGCGGGCAGTTGCAACGAGTGATGGCGGCCATGGCGCTGATCAGCGATCCATTGCTGGTGGTGCTCGACGAGCCAACCACCGCCCTCGACGTGACCACCCAGATCGACGTGCTGCGCGCCTTCAAACGCGTGGTCCGCGAGCGTGGCGCGACGGCGGTCTATGTGTCCCACGACTTGGCGGTCGTAGCGCAAATGGCTGATCAGATTGTGGTGCTCAACGGCGGGCAAATCTTTGAGCAGAGCGCCACCGCGCCGTTGCTCAAAGCCCCGGCCCACGAATACACCCGCAGCCTGCTGCTGGCGGCCCGTCCGGATACGACAATTCGCCCGCCTTGCGGCATCGCCGAAGAAACGCCGCTGCTGACCATCCAGGGGCTGACCGCCGGTTACGGCAACAAGAATATGCAAGGCATGCCGGCAATCCGCGTGCTGGAAGACATCGACCTGACTGTGCGCCGGGGCCAGGCCATCGGCGTGATCGGGGAGTCGGGTTCCGGCAAGTCGACCCTGGCGCGGGTGGTGGCCGGGTTGCTGACGCCGGCATTGGGCGGCCTGACCTTCGATGGTCAGCCACTGGGCGGCAGCCTGTCCGAGCGCACTGACGAGCAGTTCCGACGGATTCAAATGGTGTTCCAGAACGCCGACACCGCGCTCAACCCGATGCACAGTGTTGGCACCATTCTGAGTCGTCCGCTGAAGATGTACTTCGGCCTCAAGGGCGCCGCACTGCGCGAGCGTATCGGCGAACTGCTGGACCTGGTGCGCCTGCCGCGAGCCATGGCCGAACGACGCCCGAATGAACTCTCCGGCGGGCAAAAGCAGCGGGTCAACCTGGCCCGTGCCTTGGCGGCGAAACCGGACCTGATCCTTTGCGATGAAGTGACCTCGGCGCTGGATACCGTGGTCGGCGCGGCGATTCTTGAACTGCTGCGCGATCTGCGCCAGCAACTGGGCGTGTCGTATCTGTTCATCAGCCATGACATCTCCACGGTGCGGGCGCTGTGCGACGACATTGTGGTGATGTACAGCGGCCACAAGGTTCAGGCCGGCACTCGGCAGTCTTTCGCGCAGGCACCGTTCCACCCCTACACCGACCTGTTGATCCATTCGGTGCCGGAGCTGCAACAGGGCTGGCTGGAAAACTGCGGCACCACTTGCGGCACGCTGCCGCCGATCGGCGCCAAGGCCAATGTGCCTGAGCTGTGCACCTTCCTCAGTCGCTGCCCGGTGCGGGTCGACGGCCTGTGCAATCACACCGCGCCGAACCGCCGGATCATCGACGGAGGCAGTGAAATCCTTTGCCATCACGACAGTGCCGAGTTGCTGAAAACTCAGCGGGACTTAACCACCATGAGCCTGGGAGCCTACGCATGAACGGGCGTTTTGTGAGGCTGGCCGAGCAGGGCCGGCCGACCGTCAAACTGACGGTGGACGGTTCGCCCATCGAGGCTTTGCAGGGCGACACCCTGATGGTCGCATTGCTGACCCAGGGCAACGCGCTGCGCCAATCGGAATTCGATTCGGGCCGCCGCGCCGGTTTCTGCCTGATGGGTGCCTGCCAGGATTGCTGGGTCTGGACCCGTAGCGGCGAACGCCTGCGCGCCTGCTCCAATGAAGTCCGCGAAGGGCTGGACATCATCACCACACAACCGGAGGCGATATGGCCACTGCGCGGATAGTCATTGTTGGCGCCGGGCCCGCCGGCATTCGCTGTGCCGAAACCCTGTTGGCGGCTGGCCTCAAACCGATCCTGATCGACGAGAATCGCCGGGACGGCGGGCAGATCTACCGTCGCCAGCCTGAAGGGTTTACCCGGGACTACGTCACCTTGTATGGCACCGAAGCCGCCAAGGCCAAGGATTTGCACCAGAGCTTCGACCGTTTGCGCGGGCAGATCGACTACCGCCCGGACACGCTGGTGTGGAACCTGACGCCGGGGCAATTGTGCTGCGTCAGCCAGGGCAAGCACTCGACGGTGGATTACGACGCGCTGATCCTGTGCACTGGCGCCACTGACCGCTTGATGCCGACTGAGGGTTGGCAATTGGCGGGCACCTACAGCCTCGGCGGGGCGCAGATCGCGCTCAAGTCCCAGGCGGTTTCCATTGGCCACCGCGTGGTGTTCATGGGCAGCGGGCCGCTGCTGTATCTGGTTGCCAGCCAATACGTCAAAGCCGGGGCCTCGGTCGCGGCGGTGCTCGACACTTCGCCGCGGATCAAGCGCATCGGCGCCTTGCCCAAGTTGTTGGCGCGGCCGGGGTTGCTGTTCACCGGGATGAAACTGCTGGCGCAGCTTTATCGGGCGAAGATCCCGGTGCACTTGGGGATCAACCCCCTGCAAGTGCTGGGTGACGCCGCCAGCGGGGTCAGTGGTGTGCGGATCAGCATGGCGAAAGGCGAAACCCTGACGATCGATTGCGATGCCGTGGCCCTGGGTTATCACTTGCGCCCGGAAACCCAATTGGCCGACCTGGCTGGTTGCCGCATGCGCTTTGACGAGGCTTCCAGTCAATGGTGGCTGGCTGTCGATGAAGCGGGTCGCACCTCGGTCAGCGGTGTGTATGCCGCCGGGGACGGTTCGAAGATTCGCGGCGCCGATGCCGCCGAGCATGCCGGGCGACTGGTGGCGATGGCGTTGCTGGAAGATTTGCAGCAACCGGTGAACATCGGGTTGCGTGACGAACAACGGCACGCCTTGGCGGTGATGGATCAGTTTCGCCTCGGCCTGGCCCAGGCGTTTCCCTGGCCTGCGGCGCAGGCCAAAGCGCTACCGGATTCAGCCATCGTCTGCCGCTGCGAGATGATCAGCGCCGGCGAGTTGCGCCGCACCGTGAGCGAGAAGGGCGCCTGTGAAGTCAATCGGGCAAAGGCCTTCAGTCGGGTCGGCATGGGCCGTTGTCAGGGCCGTTATTGCTCCCAGGCCGGGGCCGAGGTGATTGCCGCCGCCGCGGGCGTCAGCGTGCAACAGGTCGGTCGGCAGCGTGGTCAAGCGCCGGTCAAACCCCTTTCGATGCTCACCGAGGAGGTGTCGCCATGATGCTACACAAAGCCGATGTCGTGATTGTCGGCGGCGGCCTGATGGGCTCGGCGGCGGCGTTTTTCCTGCGCCAGCGCGGGCAGTCGGTGATTCTGCTGGAACGCGATCAGATCGGCCAGTACGCCAGCGGCGTGAACTTCGGCAACGTTCGGCGCCAGGGGCGATTCCTCGGGCAACTGGAATTGGCCAATCGGTCCTGGGCGTTGTGGAGACGCCTGCCGGAATTGATCGACGACGACCTCGAATTCATCGCCAGCGGGCACATGCGCGTGTGTTATCGCGAAGACGAAATCCCTGAGCTTGAAGCTTACGCGGCGGCGCCCGAGGCGGCGCAGCTGGATTTGAAGATCTATCGCGGCGCTGAGCTGCACGAGCGCTTTCCATTCCTCGGGCCGGAGGTGAAGGGCGGTTCTTATGCGCCCCACGACGGCCACGCCAATCCGCGACTGGCCGCTCCGGCATTTGCCCGGGCGGCACGACGCCTCGGTGCGCGGATCGAGGAACAGACCGAAGTCGCCGATGTGCAGAAGGTCGGCGGCGAGTTCACGGTGACCACCACCGATGGCCGTCAATTCAGCGCCGAGCGCTTGCTGATCACGGCCGGTGCCTGGGGCCAGAAACTCTCGGAGCAGTTCGGCGAACCGGTGCCGCTGGACACCCACGGCCCGCAAATGGCCGTGACCGAACCGGTGCCTTACGCCTTGCCGACGGTGATCGGCGTGTACACCAAAATTCCCGAAGAAGTGATCTACTTCCGGCAGATCCCGCGCGGCAACATCATCATCGGCGGCGGTTACCGGAGCAAACCGGACATGCTCAACCGCCGGGCCTATGTCGAGCCGCGCAGTATTCTCAATCAGATGGACCAGATGCGCCGCCTGCTGCCGGGTGTCGGCAACCTGAACATCATCCGTGTGTGGAGCGGCATCGAAGGCTATCTACCCGATTCCCTGCCGGTGATGGGGCCGAGCGGCAACGTTGACGGCTTGTACTACGCATTCGGCTTCTGCGGTCACGGCTTCCAACTCGGCCCTGGTGTCGGCGATGTGATGGCTGAACTGATCAGCACCGGCAGCACTAGCACCTCGATTGAGCCGTTCTCCATCCGCCGGTTCGCCTCTTCAGCCGAGCAACGGACAACTGAGCAACGGAGCAGGGCCTCATGAAACCCCGTGTACTGGAAATTCTCAAACGCCTGATGGCCTTCGACACCGTATCGTCGGAGTCGAACATGGCCCTGATCGAGTACGTGCGTGACCTGTTGCTGAGCAAGGGCATCGAGTCGTTGATCGTCAAGGACGAAACAGGCAAAAAGGCCAACCTGTTCGCCAGCACCGGCCCCAAGGAGTTGCCGGGGATTTTGCTGTCCGGGCACACCGATGTAGTGCCGGCTGCGGGGCAGGCCTGGACCTTTCCAGCGTTTCAGGCGACGGTGCAAGACGGCCGGGTTTACGGCCGTGGCAGTTGCGACATGAAGGGGTTTATTGCTTTGGCGATCGACGCCATGCTCGATGCCGCCGACCATTCCTTGAGCCGACCGCTTCAAATCGCTCTGTCCCATGACGAAGAGACTGGTTGTGTGGGGGTTCGACGTTTGCTCGATGTGCTGCATCTGGCGCCGGTGCGGCCGTTTTTGTGCCTGATCGGTGAGCCGACCAATATGCAGTTCGTGCTGGGGCACAAGGGCAAGGGTTCTTACCGCACTTACTGTCGTGGGCTGGAGGCGCATTCCTCCCTGGCACCGCGTTCGGTCAATGCGATTCACGTGGCCTGCGATTTCATCGCGGCACTGCGCCAGAGCCAGCAGCAACTGCAAGCGCAGGGCGCGCAGGATGCCGACTACGACGTACCTTACAGCACCGTGCATGTCGGGCAGATTGTCGGCGGCAAGGCGCTGAACATCGTGCCCAACCTGTGCACCCTGGATTTCGAGGTGCGTAACTTGCCGGCGGACAATCTGGATCAGTTCCTGGAACAGATGCGCGAGCGTGCCGAAGTGATCGTGCGCGAGGCCAAAAAACTGTCCAGTGTCGCAGCGATCGACATTGAAACGGTCAACGTCTATCCCGGCCTCGATACCCACCCGAGCGTTGAAGCGGTGCGCTTCCTGAAAAACTTCGCCGCCCCGGACACCGGCACCGCCAAAGTCTCGTTCGGCACCGAAGGCGGGTTGTTCAAGCAGCGTCTGGATGTGCCAGTGGTGGTCTGCGGCCCTGGCTCAATCGAACAGGCGCACAAGCCGGATGAGTTTATCGAGATCAGCCAGATGGAGGCTGGTGAGCGGTTTCTTGAAGGGTTGCTCGGTTCCCTGAAACTGTAATCAGGTCTTGCGGGTAAATGGAGATCAAATGTGGGAGCGGGCTTGCTCGCGAAGGCGTCGGGTCAGGCGACATCCATATCGACTGGAGGGACACCTTCGCGAGCAAGCCCGCTCCCACAGGGTTTTGTGTTTACCCTTAAGCTCGGTAGAGCCTGCCGTCCCACCGCAAATTTCAGCATCCAACACTGCCCATCAAACGCTTTCAGCATCCTCATCCGTGGCATCTCCCTAGACTGGAAATGTCTCGGATCAGGACTCGACCATGCTCAAGAATCGTTTGAAAGACCCCAGCCTTCTGGCAGAACTCGCTTACCTCGACGGGCAGTGGATCGGCGCCGATAACGCCGCAACCCTGGACGTCATCGACCCGGCCACCGGCCAATTGCTCGCCCGAGTCCCGGCCATGCAAGGCGCGGAAACCCGGCGTGCCATCGAAGCCGCCGAACGCGCCTGGCCTGCATGGCGCGCACGCCCGGCGGCGGAACGTGCGGCGCTGCTGGAGCGCTGGTATCAGGCGATGATCGACAACCTCGACGACCTCGCCTTGATCATGACCTGCGAGCAGGGCAAACCGCTGAACGAGGCCAAGGGCGAAATCCGCTACGGCGCCGGGTTCGTCAAGTGGTTCGCCGAAGAGGCTCGCCGGGTCTATGGCGAAACCATGCCGGCCCCCAGTGGCGACCGCCGCCTGCTGACGCTCAAGCAACCGGTGGGCGTGTGCGCCGCCATCACCCCGTGGAATTTCCCCAACGCGATGATCACTCGCAAGTGCGCGCCGGCCCTGGCTGCCGGATGCCCGATCATCGTCAAACCTTCGGACCTGACCCCGCTGTCGGCCCTGGCCCTGGCGGTACTCGCCGAGCGTGTCGGCATTCCGCCTGGGGTGTTCAACGTGTTGACCGGGATGCCCGCCGGCATCGGCGAAGAGCTGACCGGCAACCCGACGGTGCGCAAAATCTCCTTCACCGGCTCCACCGCGGTCGGTCGCCTGCTGATGCGCCAGAGCGCCGAACACATCAAGCGCTTGAGCCTGGAACTGGGCGGTAACGCACCGTTCATTGTGTTCGACGACGCCGATCTGGAACAGGCAGTCGCCGGCATCATGCTCAGCAAGTTCCGCAACGCCGGCCAGACCTGCGTCTGCGCCAACCGCATTCTGGTGCAGGACGGCATCTACGAACGCTTCGCTCAGCGATTGGTGGAAGAGGTGGGCAAGCTCAAAGTCGGCAATGGCCTGGACGCCGACGTCACCATCGGCCCGCTGATCAACCCGGCAGCGGTGAGCAAGGTCGCCCGGCACATCGACGATGCCCTGAGCCAGGGTGCGCGTTTGCTCTGCGGCGGTATTCCCGAAGGCGACAATCAGTTCGTTCAGCCAACCGTCCTCGGCGACACCCACGCCGGCATGCTCCTGGCCAACGAAGAAACCTTCGGCCCGGTGGCGCCGTTGATGCGTTTTACCCTTGAGGCCGAAGCGCTCGCATTGGCCAATGCCACGCCTTATGGCCTGGGCGCCTACTATTTCACTCAGGACTTGCGTCGTTCATGGCGTTTCGGCGAGGCGCTGGAGTTCGGCATGGTCGGTCTCAACACCGGGATCATTTCCATGGAAGTCGCGCCGTTCGGCGGCATCAAGCAGTCGGGCCTTGGCCGTGAAGGCAGCAAGTACGGCCTGGACGAATACCTTGAAGTCAAAGCCTTCCACATCGGCGGGCTGTGATAACGATTGCACAGCCATTTTGCGAGGCATGATTAATGAGTAAACCATTCAGAATCGCCGCGATTGCTGGCGATGGCATCGGCAAGGAAGTCCTGCCGGAAGGATTGCGGGTACTGGAGCAAGCCGCGAAGAAGTGGCAGCTCGATTTGAGCATCGAAGTGCTCGACTGGGCTCACTGCGATTACTACCTGGAACACGGGCAGATGATGCCCGACGACTGGTTCGAGCAACTCAAGGGGTTCGACGCCATCTACTTCGGCGCCGTGGGCTGGCCGGACAAGGTGCCGGATCACATTTCCCTGTGGGGCTCGCTGCTGAAGTTTCGCCGCGACTTCGACCAGTACGTGAACATTCGCCCGGTGCGCTTGTTTCCCGGTGTGCCGTGCCCACTGGCCGGGCGCAAACCGGGCGACATCGATTTCGTGGTGATCCGCGAGAACACCGAGGGCGAGTATTCTTCGGTCGGCGGCAAGATGTTTGAAGGCACCGAGCATGAGTTCGTGCTGCAAGAGTCGGTGTTCTCTCGGCGTGGCGTGGACCGGATTCTCAAGTTCGCCTTCGACCTGGCCCAGACCCGACCGCGCAAACGCCTGACGGCGGCGACCAAGTCCAACGGGATATCCATCAGCATGCCGTACTGGGACGAGCGCACGGCGTTGATGGCCGCGCAGTACCCGGACATCACTTGGGACAAGCAACACATCGACATCCTCTGCGCGCGTTTTGTGCTGCAACCGGACCGGTTCGATGTGGTGGTGGCGTCGAATCTGTTTGGCGACATCCTGTCCGACCTCGGCCCGGCCTGTGCCGGCACCATCGGCATTGCGCCGTCGGCCAACCTTGATCCCGAGCGGCGTTTTCCGTCGCTGTTCGAACCGGTGCACGGTTCGGCCCCGGACATCTACGGGCGCAACATCGCCAACCCGGTCGCCATGATCTGGTCCGGTGCGTTGATGCTGGATTTTCTGGGGAACGGTGATGAGCGTTATCGCGCCGCGCACGACGGGATTCTGCAGGCGATCGAACGGGTGATTGCCGAGGGGCCGATCACGCCGGATCTGGGCGGGAAGGGCTCGACCCAGGAGGTCGGAAAGGCGATTGCAGAAGCGCTCTAAAACCCCGGTGCGATGAAAATTTTGTAGGAGCGAGGCTTGCCCGCGAAAAATGCACTGCGGTTTATCAGGCATTACGCGTCATCGTTCTTCGCGGGCAAGCCTCGCTCCTACAGGATCTACGTTGGGATCAGTCTTCCTTGCGAACCGTGGCCACTTCATCGGCCCGGACTTTCACTTTCGCCCCGGAAATATCTTCAAATTCGTAGAAGCCATCCTCGGTTTTGGTGTTCGGCATGTCCTTGGTCAAATACTGGGTGCCGTTCTGCAGGGTCACGACCGTTGGCGTCGAGCAGCCGGCCAAGGCCAAAAAGGCCGCTACTGCCAGGGGCAAACCCAGAGTCTTGATATTCATACACACCTCTCATCACTGAATAAAAACAGCGCGACAGCCCCGCTTGAGGTCAATCGTCGCTGTGCCTCTACCGCGGTTTGTGCGATGGAATGGCAGAAAGTTCGATGGTCACCCGAAAATTGCCGAATAGCGTCGCCACTGATCCTTTTCCGTTTGCACCGGGTGGGGCATAGCTGGTATCTGTACGCATAACCAGTACTCGTTTGCCATGGCCCTTTTGCCCGTGATTGTAAATCCTCTCGATGATCCGTTCTATTACTTGAACAACTTCATGCAAGTGCTTGATTGGCTTGAGCATCGTTATGCCGATGTGTTGAGCGTCGAGGAGCAGGATTTCATCCATGACTTCAATCGACTGCCCCGCGAGTCCCAAGCCCTGCTGGTGAGACTTGTGATGCGCAAGGGCGTGCATTTCAGGGCCGGCAAACTGAGTTACGTCGAGATCGGCGACATCGACAGCGCTGCGGCGCCGCTATTGGTATCGGGCTGGATCGATGAGCAGTCGCCGTTGCACATCGAGGACTTGTTCGAGGTGTTGCTCAAGGCCGAGATTCTCCAGTGCTTTGGCGACGCCATCGATCAGCCCAAAGGCAAAAAGACCGATTGGCTGCCGATCCTGAGCGAGCAGTTCCCCGAAGCGCAAAGTTTTGCCCAGTGGTGTCCGGCACTCAATGACCGGTTGTTCAGCCTGACCGTCATGGGCTTGTGTGACCGGTTGCGGCTGATGTTCTTCGGCAACCTTTACCAGGACTGGTCGGAATTCGTGCTGGCCGACCTGGGCATCTTTACCTACGAAAAAGTCGAGTTCTGCGCCGAGTCTCGAGGCTTGCGCAGTCGCGAAGACGTCGATGCCTGCCTGTTCCTGCACAGTTGTCAGCAGCGTTTCGAAACCGGTGAAGCGGTGGCGGCGATTGTCGAGCAGATCAACGGACTGCAGCTCGACAATCCCTGGCTGCAAAAACGTCGGGGCAAACTGCTGTTCCAGATCGGTCAGCATTGCGAACGCATCGCGGATTTTTCCGTCGCCCTGAGCCTCTACCGCGAATGCGACTATCCCGGCGCACGTCTACGGCTGATTCGGGTGCTGGAGCGCTGTGCTGAATATCAACTGGCCATGGACCTGGCCGCCCACGCCGAACAAGCCCCCGAAAGCGCCGCCGAGCATCAGCATTTATTGCGTGTGCTGCCCAGACTGCGGCGCAAACTGGGCGGGCCGCCAATCAAGCGGCCAACCCCTCGGGCCATGCAGCGCCTGGACCTGCAACTGCCCAGACACGATCCGGCGTTGTCGGTGGAGTCTTACGTTCAAGCACATCTGGCGCAGGAGTCGCCGGTGCATTACGTCGAGAACAGCCTGATCAACTCACTGTTCGGCCTGCTGTGCTGGCCAGCGATTTTCGCGCCATTGCCGGGGGCGTTTTTTCACCCGTTCCAGCGCGGGCCGGTGGACCTGCTCAACGAAGATTTTCATGCGCGGCGCGCGGATCTGTTCCAGACCTGCCTCGCTGAACTCGATGACGGGCGTTATGTGCAAACGGTTCGCGAGCGTTACAGCGCCAAGTGGGGCGTGCAGTCACCGTTCGTATTCTGGGGGGCTCTGAGCGAGGAACTGCTGGAGCAGGCACTCGATTGTCTGCCCGCCGAGCACCTCAAACACTGGTTCAATCGACTGCTGCTCGACATCAAGGCCAACCGCGCCGGCATGCCGGACCTGATTCAGTTTTGGCCGCAAGACAAAACCTACCGGATGATCGAAGTCAAAGGCCCCGGCGATCGGTTGCAAGACAATCAATTGCGCTGGCTGGAATTCTGTCACGAGCACCAGATGCCAATCGCCGTGTGCTACGTGCAATGGGCGGAGCAGGGCGCGTGAGCTACAGCATTGCGGTGCGCGCGCTGTGTGAATTCACCGCCAAGGTCGGCGATCTCGACCTGCGCTTTACCCCGTCGCCGACTGCGCTGGAAGGCATCGTCGGACATCGCACTGTGGCGTCACGGCGTAGCGAGGGTTACCAGAATGAGGTCGCGCTTGAGGGCCAGTATCGAACCTTGACCGTGAAAGGCCGGGCGGACGGCTACGATCCGGCGCAAAACTGCCTCGAAGAAGTCAAAACCTACCGTGGCGACCTGAGCAAACAACCTGCTAACCACCGCCAATTGCACTGGGCGCAGGCGAAGATCTACGGTGGGTTGATGTGCCAGAAACTGCAGTTGAAGCAGATTAATCTGGCGCTGGTGTACTTCGATATCGTCAGCGAAAAGGAAACCTGCCTGGTCGAGGCCTTCAGCGCCGCCGAATTGCAGTTGTTTTTCGAACATCATTGCGGGTTGTTCCTGCACTGGGCCGAGCAGGAAATGGCCCATCGCGAAGGGCGCAATCTGGCGGCGCAACAGCTGACATTTCCCCATGCCGATTTTCGTCCCGGACAACGGCATCTGGCCGAATCGGTGTTCAAGGCTGTCAGCACCGGTCGCTGCCTGATGGCCCAGGCACCGACCGGTATCGGCAAGACCGTTGGCACGCTGTTCCCGATGCTCAAGGCGCTGGCGCCGCAGCAACTGGATAAGGTGTTTTTCCTAACGGCGAAAACTCCCGGGCGCAAATTGGCGCTGGACGCCGCTCAGGTCATCCTCGACAGCGCCGATGCTCCGCCATTGCGCGTTCTCGAGATGATCGCCCGGGACAAGGCTTGCGAGCATCCGGACAAGGCCTGCCATGGCGAGTCCTGCCCGTTGGCCCAGGGCTTTTATGATCGTCTGCCGGCCGCGCGTCAGGCCGCCAGCCAACTGAGCCTGCTGAACCAGAGTGCCTTGCGCGAGGTTGCCCTGCAGCATGACGTTTGCCCCTACTACCTGAGCCAGGAAATGGCCCGCTGGGCGGACGTGGTCGTCGCTGACTACAACTACTATTTCGACTTCAGCGCATTGCTGTTCGGGCTGGCCCAGGCCAATAACTGGAAAGTCGCGGTGCTGGTGGACGAGGCTCACAACCTGGTGGAGCGTGGCCGGCAGATGTACAGCGCCAGCCTTGATCAGGCGACATTGAACAGCGTGCGAAAAACCGCGCCTGAGCCACTGAAGAGATCCTTGCAGCGGGTCAATCGCGAATGGAACGCCCTGCATGATCAGCAACTGAGCCCCTATCAGGCCTACGACAAAGCCCCGGAAAAACTGCTTCAGGCGCTCTCCTTATGCTGCGCGAGCATCGGCGACTACCTCAATGATCACCCTCAGGGCCTGGACAGCGGGTTGCAGAATTTTTACTTCGACATGCTGCAATTCGGCCGCGTGGCTGAACTGTTCGATGAGCATTTCCTGTTCGACATCAGCAAACGCGACCTCGACCGCAAGCGCAACCTGTCGCAACTGTGCCTGCGCAATGTGGTGCCCGCCGCTTTCATTCGCCCGCGCCTGACTGCTGCGCGTAGCTCCGTGCTGTTTTCCGCCACCCTGAGCCCTCGGCATTACTATGCCGATTTGCTGGGAACACCGGCGAATACAGTCTGGATTGATGTGGAATCGCCGTTCAGCGCCGAACAGTTGCAAGTGCACATCGTCAGCCAGATTTCGACCCGCTATGTCCATCGTCAGGCATCCCTTGAGCCCATTGTCGAGCTGATCGCCAAACAGTTCACCCAACGCCCCGGTAACTACCTGGCATTTTTCAGCAGCTTCGATTATTTGCAGCAAGTGGCCCAGTTGTTGGCCGAACGGCATCCGCACATCACGCTGTGGTCGCAGTCCCGGGGAATGGGGGAAGGGCCGCGTCAGGCGTTTCTCGATCAATTCACCCTCCATAGTCAGGGCGTAGGGTTTGCGGTTTTGGGTGGCGCATTCGGCGAAGGCATCGATCTGCCCGGCGCGCGGTTGATTGGTGCATTCATTGCCACCCTGGGTCTGGCGCAACTGAATCCGGTCAACGAACAGATGAAACAGCGCATGGCGGCGATTTTCGGTGCCGGGTATGACTACACCTATCTGTTTCCTGGCGTGCAGAAAGTCGTGCAAGCAGCGGGGCGGGTGATCCGCACTCAGCAGGATCAAGGGGTGGTGATGCTGATCGATGACCGGTTTGGCGAGAGCAAGGTCAAGCAATTGCTGCCCCGTTGGTGGTCGATGGAATCGGCGCCTTTTTAGCCTGTTGAGTAGTGCTCCCACCAACGTATTGGTATTTTTGAATTTCCAAACGAGCGGTTTGTCGCATACTCCAGACGAACAACAATAGGGACAGGGATCCATGAGCGATGACCGGACCAAGACCAATGCCATGGAGGAGATGCGCTTTCGTCTGCTGATCGATGCCGTGGTCGACTATGCGATCTACATGATTGACCCCGATGGCATCATCACCAGTTGGAACGCTGGCGCCAAGCGTTTCAAAGGGTATGAGGAAGCGGAAATTCTCGGCCAGCATTTCTCGCGTTTCTATACCGAAGTGGACCGCAAGGCCGGTTTGCCTCAGCGCGCCCTTGATACCGCTATTCACGAAGGGCGTTTCGAGGGCGAAGGCTGGCGGGTTCGCAAGGACGGCACGCATTTCTGGTCCCACATCATCATCGATCCCATTCTGGATCCGTCGGGCAAATTGCTGGGTTTTGCCAAGATCACCCGGGATTTGACCGACCGAAAAATGGCTGAAGAAACCCTCAAACAAAGTGAGCAGCAGTTCCGGCTGCTGGTGCAGAGCGTCACCGACTACGCCATCTATATGCTCGCCCCGGATGGACGCCTGACCAACTGGAATCTGGGGGCTCAGCGAATCAAGGGGTATCGCCCCGAAGAAGTGATCGGCCAGCATTTCTCGATGTTTTACACCCCTGAAGACCGTGAAGCCGGTGAACCGCAACGCGCGCTGGAAATCGCTACGCGCGAGGGGCGATTCGAAAACAAGGCCTGGCGCATGCGCAAGGACGGCACGCGGTTTTTCGCGCATGTGGTGGTCGACCCGATTTGGGGCGAAACCGGCACGTTGCTGGGATTTGCCAAGATCACTCGGGATATCACCGAGGTCACCCAGGCCCAGCAAGCGCTTGAAAAAACCCGAGAAGCGTTGTTTCAGGCGCAAAAGATGCAGGCCATCGGTCAACTCAGCGGAGGGATTGCCCACGACTTCAATAATTTGCTGACCGTTATCCTCGGCAATCTGGAAATCATTCGCAAACGTGCGGCGGACGACCCGAGAATTACCCGTTTGCTCGACAATGCCACTCAAGGCGCCTTGCGTGGCGTTTCCTTGACCCAGCGCATGTTGGCGTTTGCCAGGCGTCAGGAACTCAAGACCGAATCCGTCGAGATACCAACGCTGATACAGGGGATTACCGGGCTGTTGCGCAGCTCTCTGGGGCCGTCGGTGAGCATAGAAACGCGCTTTGCGCCTGGACTTGAACCGGTCATGGCCGACGTCAATCAGCTCGAACTGGCGGTACTGAACTTGGCGACCAACGCCCGCGATGCCATGCCCGACGGTGGAAAACTCATCATCAGAGCCCAGACAGAAGAGGTCTGCGATCAGTCGAGATTAGCCCTGGCGCCAGGCCGCTATGTCTGCCTGAGTGTCACGGATATAGGGGAGGGCATGGATGACGCTACCCTGGCGTCGGCAATGGACCCTTTCTTCACCACAAAAGGCGTCGGCAAAGGCACTGGCCTGGGGTTGTCGATGGTTCACGGGTTTACTGAACAACTGGGTGGACGTTTCATCCTCAAAAGCCAGAAAGACGTCGGCACCACCGCCGAACTCTGGTTACCTGTTGCGCTAGCCAACGCGACCACCGAGCCCGCTGTTGAGGAGGCCGCCATGTCGCGGGTACCTCGTCTGTGTGTGTTGGTCGTGGACGACGACAGTCTGGTGTTGACCAGTACCAGCCTGTTGCTTGAGGACCTGGGCCATCGGGTGATCAGTGCAGCGTCCGGCGCACAGGCACTGGAGCTGTTCGACAGCGAGCACGACGTTGACCTGGTCATTACAGACATGGTCATGCCCAAGATGAGTGGCGCGCAATTGGCGCAGGCTATTCGGGTGATAAGGCCACACCTGCCGATCATCCTCGCCACCGGTTATGCGGAGCGCCTGGAAGGCTTCGCGGCCAGACTTCCACGCCTGTCCAAGCCCTTTACCCAACTTAATCTGGTGGAAGTCATTGCCTTGGCGATGAAGTGACACCTTCCGTTCGGGGCATGGTGGTGCTCCTTTGTGGCGAGCGAGCTTGCTCCCTCGCCACAGGTTTCTCACTGACTCAAAACTCTCGTAAGTCATTCGCCGGGCTTTGCTCTTCCCTCCATCAAGCAGCGAGATTGGGCGCGCCCAGCTCTTTTTTGTATCGGGCTTTCAGGGTTTCCATTTCTGCACCCAATTCGTCGAGCGTCGTTTTGCCCAGTAGTTTTTTGGCCTGAGGAAACATTTCCTTTTCCTCTTCTTCAATGTGATGTTCCAGCAACTCCTTGACCACTTTCACTCGACCGGAAAATTCGACGGTAGAGGGATCAGTGGTTTTCAGGTCGGGAAGCACCAGCGTATCGACGGTGCGATGTTCTTCCTTGGCTTCGTAATACATGATGTCCTGCTCTTTGCCCCCGGCTTTTTTATACGCCGGATACAAGACTTCCTCTTCCAGACGGGTATGGATCTTGATTTCCATTTCCAGTTTGGCCAGCAACTCGGTGCGCTTTTTAACCCCACGCTCGGTGGACTCGCTCAACTGGGCCAGGATGCCTTTTACGCGTTCATGGTCGGCTTTCAACAGGTCAATGGCGTTCATGGTCAAACCTCTTGTTTAGTCACGGGGCACACGCAAACGGTCTTGCTGCCGTTGTCGCTCACACTGCTGGAGCATTTCTCGTGCCTGTTTCAAGGTTTACCAAAAAACCATGAAAAACAGAGGGATGTGATCGAATAGAAACGACGTTTGTCGTGCAACCTGCATGAATATTTGTTGCTGTTCAATGCAGGTTGACCGAAGGAGGAAACCGTCAGGCGTCTTGCTTATTGCGCCGCTCATAACGGGCCAGCATCGGTTGAGTACTGATGCCATGCGCCAGAATGCTCAGCGCCACCACCGACAGCGTCAGGTCGGTGCACAGCGTCGCTGCCGCCGGACCGAGGTCGTGGTTCAAGGCGTAGAACAGGTAATAAAAGCTCCCGATCCCGCGAATCCCGAACCAGCCGATCAACAGGCGCTGACGGCTGTCCAGCAAGCGCCCCCACGGTATGAGCCATACGCACAAGGGGCGAATGGCACAGAACAACACCAGCGCAACCACCAACGCTCGCCAATCCCAGTGGCCCACCAGCACCACGCCCAGCAGGGTGACCAGAAACACTTCCATGGCGCGTTCCACCAAACTGCCGAATGCCAACATGTCGCCCATCATGATGCCCGCCGCGACCTGGGTTTCTGGCAAGTTCGTCACGTCGCCGTGGACGGCAGCCGCAGGTTCGACGTTCTGGTGGCCGACCACCGGTTGCACCAGATGCTCGGCGGGAATCCGCGCGTCGCCGGTGGATTTGACTTCGGCCTGCCGCAACCCGAGGCCGGCGGCGAATACCGATAAAAAGCCATAGGCATGGATCTCTTCGGCCGCGACATAAGCGAGGGCGATCAGCGCCAGGGTCAGGTAATCGTTGGGAGAAATGGTGCTGTCGGCATTGCGGATGCGCATCGACAAGGTCAAGCGACCGATGCCATGACCCATCCAGTAACCGATGAACAAACCGGCAGGCACGGCCCACAGCACACTTTTCAATGCCCACTCACCGAGCCAGGCGTCGCTATTGCCGCTCTGTTGCACAACCAGCAAGCCGAGGATGACGAAGGGGAAGGCGATGCCGTCGTTGAGGCCCGCCTCACCGGAGAGTGCGAAACGCACCGAATCGTAATCCCTGGCATCGTTGACTTGCACCAGCGAGGCCAGTACCGGATCGGTGGGGGCCAGAATCGCCCCGATCAGCAGCGACGGCCCCCAGGCCAGGGCAAAACCGTAATGCAGCAACAGGCTGACGCCAATGATGGTCAAGATCATCACCGGTCCCGCCAGACCGAACGCCACCCGCCATCGAAGATCCTTCAGCGGCAGGCGTAATTTGAGCCCACAGACAAATAGCGAAAAGAGCACCGCGACCTCAGTCAGGTGCTCCATCCAGACCGCCGCGTCCTTGATGTCCAGCTTCAGCAAGCCCAGGCCCGCCGGACCGATCGCCACGCCCAGCGCCAGGCACACCGCGGAGGTGGTCACCGGCATCCAGCGCAGATAGGACGAGGTCAGTGCCAGAGTCAACAGCACCGTACCCAATACCGCCACCCATACAATGAAGCTCATGCCCGGTTCTCGGAGGTAGGCCGCCGACCGCCGGCGGATGGCGGAATCAGGATAATCACACGCCGGTCACACGCACGTACTCAGGCCCCAGATAGTTGAACCAGAGCAGAATCATCTCCACCAGGATAGTCACCAGCACCAATAGTCCGACGCCCCATACGCTCGCCGCATTCAGCAGGCCTTCCTCCTTGCGCTCGTGCATGAAGATCGGCAAACCGACGAACAGCAGAAACGTTGAATAGAGGGAGGCGGCCCCCAGCACGGTGATCGCCAGCCAGCGGCTCGGGTAGAGCCCGGCGATACCTGCGAGGAAGAACGGGGTGACGGTGTAGGCGGCAAAACCGATGCACTGATTGACGTTGGGGCGTGAGTCAAAGGTGCGCGACATCCAGCGGATGAACAGCCCCATCAGCACCACGCCGACAATGATGCTCAGGTACAGCAGCCCGCAGAGTTGCAGGGCGCTGGAGGCACTGAGTTTGACCGTTTCGTTCTCGGCCAGGCTCCAGCCGACGTAGGTAGTCCCGATAAACAGGCACACGGCGGGGATCAGGGCGAGCAACAGCAAATGAGCGAGGTAATGGCGCGGATGCGCTTCCTCTTCCTTACGAATATCTGTCCAGACGAAATTGGGCTGAGTGAACAGCCTGACGAAAGGTGCGGACATGACGACCTCCAAATAACGAGCGGCCCGGCATAGGGGCCCCTAGAAGTATTGAGGTGCATCCATCGCCGGGGGTTCATTTTTTATCGGGGGGTATGGGCGGTCTGCCCGAGGGAATGTTTGCAAGCGTCGAAGGTCAACCGAGCAGTTCCTCTTGCCTGGATGCCTGATCATGAACGTCAGCCAAACCGTCGTTGAATATTTGCGCCAACACGACCTGCGACTGACGACTGCCGAGTCCTGTACCGCCGGAAAGATCGTGACTTTGCTGGCCGAAGTGCCGGGCAGCGGGGACCTGATCGAGAGCGGTTACGTGGTCTATTCTTCCGAAGCGAAGCAACGGTTACTTAATGTCAGCCCCCATACGATCGAAACCTTCAACCTGACCAGTTGCGAAGTGGCTCGCGAAATGGCCTTGGGCGCCTTGCTCGACAGCACCGCCAACGTCGCCGTGGCCACCACCGGTATCTTGGGGCCGGAGGATGTCGACGGGATTCCGGCCGGCACCATCTGTTTCGCCTGGGCCTACCAGACTGAGCAAGGGAAATGTGTATTCACCCAACAGCATCGTTTTTTCGGGTCCCGCAGCAAGGTCCAGTTACTGGCCGCAGAACATGCCTTGAAGCGGATCTCGTTTTTTCATAAACGTGCCCTAGCCGGAGAACAAGATCAGGTGAATCAATGAACGACGAATCCCACCGCACCGAATACCACAGCCGCGATTATCCGGTGAGTGAAGACATGGCCTATCAGGTCAGGGTCTGGCGATTCGAGCGCTGGGGCTGGTACGTGATGGTGCTGCTGGTGGTGCTGGCATTACTCGGCTTGTTTTCCCGTGGCCCGCTCAGCTCCCGGGACGTTCACGGCAGCGATGGCAAGGTACGGGTGGAGTACGAGATGTTCCACCGTCATGGCTCGACCAATCCGATGAAGGTCAGTGTGATCGGCCGGCCGGATGCCACGGTTGAGCTGGAACTGACCGGAAAACTGCTGGAGGGTTTCGAAATCGAAACTCTGCAACCAGAACCTGTGCGTGCACTCAGTGGCGAGCAGGGTATGAAACTGTGGGTACAAACGGACGCGCAAGGCCAGGCCAGTCTTTACCTGACTTTGCGTGGCGAGGGGCTGGGCCTGTTTCGCAGCCATATCGCCTCGCCCGGGGCGGCCTCGGTCAAGGTGGATCAATTCATTTTCCCTTAGGTGACTTATGGATTCGGTATTGCGCGCGGCCGTGATGTACCTGGCGTTGATGGTGCTGTTCAAGATTGCCGGTCGGCGCTCGCTGGCCGAACTGACGACATTTGATTTCGTGTTGCTGATGATCATCGGCGAGGCGACCCAACAAGCCCTGTTGGGCAATGACTTTTCCCTGACCAACTCGATGCTGGTGATCGTCACGCTGATTACCATTGATGTCGGGCTTTCACTGCTCAAACAACGCTCGCAATGGGTACAGCGGCTGATTGATGGCGGGCCGACGATCATCGTCGAAAACGGCAAGATCCTGCACAAACGCCTGCGCCATGCGCGACTGGTCGAAGCAGATATCATGGAGGCTGCGCGTTCGAGCCAAGGCATTGAAACCCTTGAGCAGATCAAATTCGCCATCATCGAGCGCAACGGCAAAATTTCGGTGATTGCTCAAGAGCCCTGATTCACCGCGATCCCCGTAGGAGCTGCCGAAGGCTGCGATCTTTTTGGTCTTGCTTTCGCTGACATCAAAGTCAAACGATCGCAGCCTTCGGCAGCTCCTACAGGGGCCGAACGCTGGCCATGCCAGTTGCGTCAAAGCATCGGCTTGCCGCCCGTGACGCCATACCGTTGCCCGGTGATGTAACTGGCTTCATCCGAGGCCAGCAGTACATAGATCGGCGCGACTTCCACCGGTTGACCGGGACGGCCGAGCGGGGTTTGCGATCCGAAGTTTTGCACGTCTTCCTCGGGCATGGTCGAGACGATCAGCGGCGTCCAGATCGGCCCCGGTGCCACGCTGTTTACCCGAATGTTTTTCGGGCCGAGCATCTGCGCCAGGCCGGCGGTGAAGTTGGCAATCGCGCCTTTAGTGGTCGCGTAGGCCAGCAATGTCGGCTTGGGCATGTCGGAGTTGATCGAGCTGGTGTTGATGATCGAACTGCCTGGCTTCATGTGCTTCAGCGCGGCCTGACAGAGCCTGAACATGGCCGTGACGTTCACATCGAAGGTCATCACCCATTCTTCGTCCGGGATGTCCTCGATGTTTTCGTGGGTCATCTGGAAGGCGGCGTTGTTGACCAGAATGTCGATCCGGCCAAAGCGCTCGACCGTTTTGTCCACCAGCGCCTGGCAGTGCTCTTTCTGCGCCACATCGCCGGGCAGAAGCAGGCATTGACGACCGGCCTGTTCGACCCAGCGTGCGGTTTCCTGCGCATCTTCAGTTTCATTCAAGTAGGCAACCACCACATCCGCGCCTTCCCGGGCGAATGCAATCGCCACCGCACGGCCGATGCCGCTGTCACCCCCAGTGATCAGGGCAATCTTGCCCTCCAGCCGACCCGAGCCTTTGTAGCTCTGCTCGCCACAATCCGGGTAAGGGTCCATTTTCGTTTGAACCCCGGGGACTGGCTGGCTTTGTTTGGGGAAGGGTGGTTTTGGATAGTCAGTCATCGGGAAATCTCCTCTGTTCAAGGCAAAAGACTCAAACGCCACAAGCGCTCGTTGAGGGTTGACCCCGGTCTTTTGCCTTGAGTTCGGTTGGACTTCCGACGGGTTTAGCGCAAGGGGAGAGCTCACTGTTTCTGCATACACTCAACTCATGAGTTAGGTTCAATGCGATGCAAGAAACTCGATGAGGAGTTGCTCATGAACACCCAATCGCTCGTTGCACTGGCACTCTCGTTGGCATGTCTCGCTGGCTGCGAAAACAAATACGAAGTGAATGAGAAAAATTGCGAGCCGAAAAACTTCATGAAGCTACCGGACGATCAGAAGCGGCAAGATTTCATCAAAGCCTGCATGGAGCGCATAACGCCTTGAACGGGATTCGATACTGCGCATATCGCCCATAAAAAACCCGATGCACGGGCATCGGGTTTTCGGTGTCAACCTGGGGCGTCAGGCCTGGTGGTTACGCAAACTACGCTCCATCCGCGCGATCCCTTCCTCCAGCAGCGCCCGCGGGCAGCCGAAGTTCAAGCGCACGAACTGCTGGGCGTTATCGCCAAAATCCAGCCCTGCGCTCAGCCCGACCTTGGCCTGCTCGAGGAAGAATTGCTGCGGGTTATCCAGCCCCAGCGCCGTGCAGTCGAACCACGCCAGGTAAGTGCCCTGAGGGATGTTCATGGTCACACCCGGCAACCGCGTACGAACCGCGTCCACCAGATAATCCCGATTGCTTTGCAGATAGGCCATGAGCTCGGTCAGCCACGGGCCGCCTTCGCGGTAGGCGACGCGGGTGGCTTCCAGGCCCAGCGGGTTGACGCTGTCGACCATGCCGCAGCGGGCGTTGTTGACCCGATGGCGCAGTGTCGCGTCCTGGATGATCATGAACGCCGTCTTCAAACCGGCAATGTTGTAGGCCTTGCTCGCCGACATCAGGGTGATGGTGCGCTTGGCGATTTCTGGGCTGAGCGAGGCGGTCGGAATGTGTATGCGCCCGTCGAAGCACAGCTCGGAATGGATCTCGTCGGAGATGATCCAGGCGTCCTGCTCCAGGCAAATGTCGGCGACCGCTTGCAGTTCCTCACGCGGGAAGACCTTGCCCAGCGGGTTATGCGGGTTGCTCAGCAGCAGCGCGCCGCCCCCTTGCAGCGCCTCGCGCAAGGTATCGAGCGGCGTGGCATACGTACCATCGGCCAACGCGTCGAAGTCCAGCTCGACCTTGTTCAACTGCCAGTGGCCCGGCGCATGGCGCAGCGGCGGGTAGTTTGGCGTTTGCACGACCACGTTCTGCTGCGGCTGAACCAGCGCATGCAGGGCCATGTTGAAACCCGACTCGATACCCGGCAGGAATATCAGCTCTTGAGGTTGCACACGCCAAGCGTACTTGTTCCAAAGGTCGGCGACGATGGCGTCACGCAAGTCATCCTGAGCCACGCTGTAACCGAGCATCGGGTGTTCCAGGCGTTTTTGCAGCGCCTGAATGATCGCTGGCGGCGCGGCAAAGTCCATGTCGGCGACCCACATCGGCAACACATCGGCCGGGTAGCGGCTCCATTTGGTACTGCCGGTGCCATGGCGGTCGAACACCTGATCAAAATCGAAAGTCATGCTCAGTCTCATAAAAGGCAGGGGGTTAATCCGGCGGCCATGATAAGCGCCAACCTTGATCGCTGGCGAATTGCGCAACAGAGCATGACCGGCAAGCCGCCGACGGTCGGTTTTCAGACGGCGGACGGCAACATTGTCTAAAGTTCTAAGTGGCGGTAGTTCCGTTGCCGTCACCGTGATCGTCCAGAAAAACCCGGCCAACGTACAACGCCAGGCAGTTAAGCAAAACCCTTGTGGGAGCGGGCTTGCTCGCGAAGAGGGCGGCACCGTCAACATTGATGTCGCCTGACACACCGCTTTCGCGAGCAAGCCCGCTCCCACAGGTTCCGTGTCTTGACTGACTGGCCAACGCACCGGGTTTCCACCTGATCAGGAGTGCACGATGGACCTCAACCGTCGTCAGTTCTTCAAGGTCGCTGGTCTCGGCCTTGCGGGCTCAAGCCTCGGCGCGCTGGGCATGGCCCCGACGCCAGCTTTCGCCGAACAAGTGCGTCATTTCAAGCTCGCCCATACCCATGAAACCCGCAACACCTGCCCGTACTGCTCGGTCGGTTGCGGCTTGATCATGTACAGCCAGGGCGACAACGCGAAGAATGTCGCCCAGAGCATCATCCACATCGAAGGCGATGCCGACCACCCCGTCAATCGCGGCACCCTCTGCCCTAAAGGCGCAGGCCTGCTCGATTTCATTCACAGCCCCAGCCGTCTCCAGTACCCGCAGGTGCGCAAGCCCGGCACCACGGAGTGGACGCGAATCTCCTGGGATGAAGCGCTGGATCGCATCGCCGACCTGATGAAGGCCGACCGCGACGCCAATTTCATCGAGAAGAACGCCCAGGGGCAAACGGTGAACCGCTGGCTGACTACCGGTTTCCTTGCGGCGTCGGCATCGTCCAACGAAGCGGGGTACATCACCCACAAGGTGATTCGCAGTCTCGGCATGCTGGGGTTTGATAACCAGGCACGTGTCTGACATGGCCCGACGGTGGCAAGTCTTGCCCCGACGTATGGCCGTGGTGCCATGACCAACCACTGGACCGATATCGCCAACGCGAATCTGGTTCTGGTGATGGGTGGCAACGCCGCGGAAGCGCACCCTTGCGGTTTCAAATGGGTGACCGAAGCCAAAGCCCACAACAAGGCGCGGCTGATTGTGGTCGACCCGCGTTTTACCCGTACGGCCTCGGTGGCGGACTATTACGCGCCGATCCGCACCGGCACCGACATTGCCTTCATGGGCGGGCTGATCAATTACCTGCTGACCGAAGACAAGATCCAGCACGAATACGTACGCGCCTATACGGACGTGTCGTTCATCGTCAAGGCCAACTACGGCTTTGAGGACGGGTTGTTCAGCGGTTACGACGCGAGCAAACGCATCTACACCGACAAGTCCGGCTGGGGCTACGAAATCGGCGAGGACGGTTTCGCCAAAGTCGACCCGACCTTGCAAGACCCACGCTGCGTCTATCAATTAATGAAGCAGCATTACAGCCGCTACACCCTGGAGCTGGCCAGTCAGGTCTGCGGCATGCCCGTGGACGCGATGCAGAAAATCTGGGAAGAAATCGCCACCTGCTCGCAACCGGGCAAAACCATGACTATTCTTTACGCGCTGGGCTGGACCCAGCACTCGACCGGCTCGCAGATGATCCGCAGCGCGGCCATGGTGCAACTGCTGCTGGGCAACGTCGGCATGCCGGGCGGGGGCGTCAACGCTCTGCGCGGGCACTCCAACATCCAGGGCCTGACCGATCTGGGCTTGCTGTCCAATCTGCTGCCCGGTTACCTGACCCTGCCGGCCGAGGCCGAACAGGATTACAACGCTTATATCGCCAAGCGCGCACTCAAGCCGCTGCGTCCCGGGCAAATGTCTTACTGGCAGAACTACGGCAAGTTTCACGTCAGCCTGATGAAAGCCTGGTACGGCGCCAATGCCACCGCAGAGAACAACTGGGGCTACGACTGGCTGCCCAAGCTGGACATTCCTGGCTACGACATCCTGAAAATGTTCGACATGATGGGCAAGGGGCAGGTCAATGGCTACATGTGCCAGGGCTTCAATCCGATCGCCGCCTTGCCGGACAAGAACCGGGTGATGAAGGCGCTGGCCAAACTCAAATGGCTGGTGGTGATGGACCCACTGGCCACCGAAACCTCGGAGTTCTGGCGCAACGTCGGGCCATACAACGATGTGCAAACGGCCGAGATCCAGACCGAAGTCATCCGTCTGCCCACCACCTGTTTCGCCGAAGAAAACGGGTCGCTGGTCAACAGCGGTCGCTGGCTGCAATGGCACTGGAAGGGCGCCGATGGCCCGGGGCAGGCGCACACGGATGTGAAGATCATGGCCGAGTTGTTCTTGCGCCTGCGCAAGCGCTATCAGGCCAATGGCGGTGCCTGGGCCGAGCCGATCCTCAAGCTCGACTGGCCCTACAAAGTGTCGGATGACCCGACGCCAGAAGAGCTGGCCCGGGAATTCAACGGCTACGCCGTATCCGATGTCACCGACGCTTCGGGCGCGGTGATCAAGACCGGTCAGCAGCTGTCCGGCTTCGGCCAGCTCAAGGACGATGGCAGCACGGCGTCCGGGTGCTGGATTTTCTGCGGCAGCTGGACCGAGCAGGGCAACCTGATGGCCCGGCGTGACAACAGCGATCCTTTCGGCATGAAGCAGAACCTGGGCTGGGCCTGGGCCTGGCCGATGAACCGACGGATTCTCTACAACCGCGCCTCTTGCGACCTTCAAGGCAAACCGTGGGACCCGAACAAGAAGCTGGTGTGGTGGAACGGCAAGGTCTGGACCGGCACAGACGTGCCTGACTACAAGGCCGATGTGCCGCCGGAAGCCGGGATGAACCCGTTCATCATGAACCCCGAAGGCGTGGCGCGTTTCTTCGCCCTCGACAAGATGAACGAAGGGCCGTTCCCGGAACACTATGAGCCGTTCGAGACACCCATCGGCATCAACCCGATGCACCCCAACAACAAGCAGGCGACCAGCAATCCGGCCGGACGGATCTTCGATTCAGTCTGGGACACCCTCGGGCAGGCCAAGGACTTCCCTTATGCGGCGACCAGTTACCGGCTGACCGAACACTTCCATTTCTGGTCCAAGCATTGCCCGATCAACGCTATTACCCAGCCCGAACAGTTTGTCGAAATCGGTGAAGTCCTGGCCAAGGAGAAGGGCATTGCTGCCGGTGACCGGGTGCGGGTCAGTTCCAAGCGCGGGCATATCGAAGCGGTGGCGGTGGTGACCAAGCGGATTCGTCCGCTGCAGGTCAACAATCAAGTGGTGCACCAGATCGGTATCCCGTTGCACTGGGGTTTCACCGGCGCCACCCGTCACGGTTACCTGACCAACACCCTGGTGCCGTTCCTCGGCGATGGCAACACACAGACCCCGGAATCCAAGTCATTCCTGGTCAACGTGGAGAAAGTCTAATGGCCAGCCAAGACATCATCGCCCGTTCGGCCACCACCACCGTGCCGCCCTCGGTGCGCACGCAAGAGGAAGTGGCCAAGCTGATCGACACCACCAAGTGCATCGGCTGCAAGGCCTGCCAAGTCGCCTGCTCGGAATGGAACGAGCTGCGCGACGATGTTGGTCACAACCTCGGCACTTACGACA
The DNA here is from genome assembly GCF_019145235.1 of Pseudomonas farris. Taxonomy (GTDB): domain Bacteria; phylum Pseudomonadota; class Gammaproteobacteria; order Pseudomonadales; family Pseudomonadaceae; genus Aquipseudomonas; species Aquipseudomonas farris. Next base: position 623,890 of record NZ_JAHSTV010000002.1, read on the forward strand.
ACCCTCAAGACCTCAGCGCAGATACCTGGACCTTGATGCGCTTCACCGAGCATGAAACCGACGCCGGCAACCTCGAATGGCTGATCCGCAAGGACGGCTGCATGCACTGCGCCGAGCCCGGCTGCCTGGCGGCGTGCCCGAGCCCCGGCGCGATCATCAAGCACGCCAACGGCATCGTCGATTTCGATCAGGACCATTGCATCGGCTGCGGGTATTGCATCACCGGGTGCCCGTTCAACATTCCGCGCATCTCGCAAAAGGACCACAAGGCTTACAAATGCACGCTGTGCTCGGACCGGGTGGCGGTGGGGCTGGAGCCGGCCTGCGTGAAAACCTGCCCGACCGGCGCCATCGTTTTCGGCAGCAAGGAAGACATGAAAGAACACGCTGCCGAACGTATCGTCGACCTCAAGAGTCGCGGTTTCGAAAACGCCGGTTTGTATGACCCCGCAGGCGTCGGCGGCACCCACGTCATGTATGTGCTGCACCATGCCGACACGCCCAGGTTGTATGCCGGGTTGCCGGATCACCCGGCGATCAGTCCGCTGGTGGACCTGTGGAAAGGCCTGAGCAAACCCCTGGCGTTGTTGGCCATGGGCGCGGCGGTGCTGGCCGGATTCTTCCATTACGTGCGCGTTGGGCCGCAGTTGGTTGAGGAAGACGAACACCCAGTTACCGTCGACCCTGCGGTGCATGAGTTCGATCCATCGGTGCACACCTTTGATCCGACGAAACCCGGCGGGGAGGACAGGCCATGAACGACAAAACGATCCTGCGCTACACCTCCAACCAGCGCACCAATCACTGGCTGGTGGCGCTTCTGTTTCTCATGGCCGCGCTGTCGGGGCTGGCCTTGTTCCATCCGGGGTTGTTCTGGCTCAGCAACCTGTTTGGCGGCGGTTCGTGGACGCGTATTCTGCATCCGTACATGGGCGTGGCGATGTTTGTGCTGTTCCTCGGCCTGGTGTTCAGTTTCTGGCGGGCGAATTACTTCAGCGCCAACGACCGGTTGTGGCTCAGGCGCGTCGGGACTGTCATGCGCAACGATGAGGAGGGCGTGCCGCCGATCGGCAAATACAACCCGGCGCAGAAACTACTGTTCTGGGTGTTGCTGATCTGCATGCTGGTGCTGTTGTTCAGCGGGCTGGTGATCTGGCGTGCCTGGTTCAGCGCGTACTTCGGCATCACCGGTATTCGCTGGGCGATGCTGCTGCATGCGCTGGCGGGGTTCATCCTGGTGCTGAGCATCATCGTTCACGTCTATGCCGGTATCTGGATTCGCGGCTCGGTCCACGCCATGGTGCGTGGCAGGGTCAGCCGCGCCTGGGCGAAAAAACACCATGAACTCTGGTACCGGGAAGTGACCCAAGACGAGACGCCTGAGCGACCGATCACCAAAAAAGGATGACCCCTTGGCCACGATCCTCGAGCCTGGGCAGATAGAAGCGGCGGCGAGTTCACCGCCGTTTCTGTACCTGCCACCGAACAACCTGTTCACCTTGCGCGCGCTGCGTCTGGAACACCTGGCCGACGGGCATCCCATGGCGGACTACCTGCGTTTGATCGCGGGGCTGTGCCACGTTCAGCAGAACCTGATGGACGATCCGCCCGTGGCCGCCATGCCCGATCCCGAACGTCTTCGGGTGTGCGTAGAACATGGCTTGCCACCGTTCGCCGCCGACAGTCTGGTGCGCGAAAATGTTTGGCTACCGTATCTCGAAGCCTTGCTGCAACGCTATCAGCCACCGCCACAAACGGCGATAGAAAACGCCGTGGCGACTTTGCGCAGCGCCAACCCGGGGCTGCTCAAAGCGTGGGCAATTGCCTTGGTCAGCGGCCAGTATTCAATGCTGCCGGCAGAGCTGGTGCCGTTCCTCGGTGCAGCGCTGCAAGCGGCCTGGAGCCATTGGCTGCTGAGTTCACCCAACCTTGAACTCAAGCGCGGCGACAGTCTTAGTCAATGCCCGGCCTGCGGTTCGCCGGCGATGGCCGGGGTGATTCGTCATCGCGGCAAATACAACGGGTTGCGTTATCTGGTGTGCTCGTTGTGTGCCTGCGAATGGCATGCGGTGCGGGTCAAGTGCGTGTATTGCGAACAGAGCAAGGGGCTGCAATACGTCAGTTTCGAGGATGACCGTCATGCCGCCAATCAGGCGCCGTTGCGGGCGGAAGTCTGCCCCGGCTGCAACAGCTACCTGAAGCTGATCTACCTGGAAAACGACGCCGAAGCCGAAGCACTCTCGGCGGACCTGTCCAGCCTGATGCTGGACATGCGCCTGGAGCAGGAAGGCTACCAGCGCCCATCGCCGAATCTGATGCTGGCACCGGGAGGCGACTGAGCTTGTCTCCCTAAGCCGATCCCTATGAGCCCAGCGGCTACACTCAGACGCGACGATCAATCGCTTCCGGGAGCCTCTGATGCCCGCACCCTCCGCCAGCCAAACCTTGCGGCTGCCCTCCATCGACAGCTTGCTGCGCCATCCTGCCTGCCAGGCGCTGGCCGAGCGTTATGGGCGTGACGCGCTGCTGGCCGGCCTGCGGCAACTGCTCGACGACTTGCGCGAGCCGGTGCTCAAGGGTGAACTCGATGCCGTCGAAATCGCCCCCGACGTATTGGCGGGCAGGGCAGGCGAGCGTCTGGCGATCCAGCATCGCAGCCAGGTCCGCCGGGTGTTCAACCTTACCGGCACGGTGCTGCACACCAACCTCGGGCGCGCGTTGTTGCCGGAGTCGGCTATCGAAGCCGTTCAACTCGCCGCCCGCTATCCGCTCAATCTGGAATTTGACCTGCACAGCGGCAAGCGCGGCGATCGGGATGATTTGATCGAAGGCCTGATCCGCGAGCTGACCGGTGCCGAAGCGGTGACCGTGGTCAACAACAACGCCGCCGCTGTGTTGCTGACGCTTAACAGCCTGGGCGCGCGCAAGGAAGGCATCATTTCCCGTGGTGAGCTGATCGAAATCGGCGGTGCCTTTCGCATTCCCGACATCATGGCCCGCGCCGGGGTGCGGCTGCACGAAGTGGGCACCACCAACCGCACCCATGCCCGCGATTACGAGGCTGCGATTGGTCCGCGCAGTGGCCTGGTGATGCGCGTACACGCGAGCAATTACTCCATTGAAGGTTTCACCGCCCGGGTGCCGACGGCTGAACTGGCGGAGTTGGCACACCGTCACGGACTGCCGCTGCTGGAAGACCTGGGCAGCGGCAGCCTGCTGGACCTGACTCGCTGGGGTTTGCCCGCCGAACCGACGGTGCGTCAGGCGCTGCTTGATGGCGCGGACATCGTTACTTTCAGCGGCGACAAACTGCTCGGCGGTCCCCAGGCCGGGCTGATAGTCGGCCGCAAAGACCTGATCGCGAAGATCAAGAAGAACCCGCTCAAGCGTGCGCTGCGGGTCGACAAACTGACCCTGGCTGCCCTCGAAGCCGTATTGGCGCTGTACCGCGATCCTGATCGATTGGCCGAACGCCTGCCGAGTCTGCGCCTGCTGACCCGGCCCCAGGCCGACATCTTCGCCGAGGCCGAACGCCTGCAACCGTCACTGGCGCAGGTGTTGGGCAATGGCTGGAGCGTCAGCGCGGTACCGGCGCTGGGCATGATCGGCAGCGGCAGCCAACCGGTGGCTCGCTTACCTAGTGCTGCGTTATGCCTGCGGCCCAACGTAACCAAACGTCTGCGCGGGCGGCGATTGATGGGGCTGGAAACCGCGTTTCGTCGGTTGCCGATTCCCGTGCTCGGGCGCATCGATGACGATGCGCTTTGGCTGGACCTGCGCCAACTGGACGACGAAGCCGCGTGGTTGGCGCAACTCGATCAGCTGGCGCAATTCGATCAACTGCAGGAGGAGGGCGCGGACGGGTGATTGTCGGCACGGCGGGGCATATCGATCACGGCAAGACCTCCTTGCTCCAGGCATTGACCGGCCAGGCCGGCGACCGTCGCCGGGAAGAACGCGAACGCGGCATGACCATCGACCTCGGCTACATCTACACGGCGCTGGAACCGGGCGCCGCCCTGACCGGTTTTATCGACGTTCCCGGTCATGAGCGCTTCACCCACAACATGCTGGCCGGGGCTCAGGGCATTGATCTGGTGTTGTTGGTGGTGGCGGCCGATGACGGCGTCATGCCGCAGACCCGCGAACATCTGGCGATTGTCGAGTTGCTGGGCATCCCTCGGGCACTGATTGCAATCACCAAATGCGACCGCGTCGACCCTGCTCGTGTGCAAGCCGTCCGGGAACAGATCGAAGCATTGCTCGCACCCGGACCTTATGCCAACGCGCCGCAAATCGCGCTGTCGAGCGTGACCGGCGAAGGCGTCGAGACACTGCGTCAGGCCTTGCTGGATGCGCAACATGAGGTGCTTCAACGCAGCGCCAGCGGCGGTTTTCGCCTGGCGATTGATCGGGCTTTCAGTGTGGCCGGTGCCGGGATCGTGGTGACCGGCACCGCGTTGTCTGGCCAAGTGGCCGTGGGCGATACGCTGATGTTGAGTCCGCTGGGCAAACCGGTGCGGGTGCGAGGCCTGCACGCGCAGAACCAGGCGGCTGACAGCGCAACGGCCGGGCAGCGAGTCGCGCTGAACCTGAGTGCCGACCGTTTGGCCCTGGAGCAGATTCACCGGGGCCACTGGTTGTTGGCCGAATGGCTGCATGCGCCGACCCAGTGTCTGGATATCGAGATGACCTTGTTGGTCAGCGAGGCGCGAAGCTTCGAGCACTTTCAGCCCGTGCACGTGCATCTGGGTACTCAGGACGTGACCGGGCGAGTGGCGTTGCTGGGGGGCGCCAGCCTGGCACCGGGTAAGCAGATGTTCGCGCAACTGCTGGTGAACGCGCCGGTGCTGGCGGTGAAGGGCGATCGTTTGATCCTGCGCGACCAAAGCGCCCGACGCACCCTCGGCGGTGGCCGGGTGCTTGACCCGTTCGCCCCGGCCCGACACCGTCGCAGTCTCGAACGATTGGCGCAGCTACAAGCGCTGGCCACCACGAACAGCCTGGAAGAAGCATTGCCGGCGCTGCTGGCCAACAGCGACACCGGGCTCGATCCGCAACGTCTGGAGCGTCAGTTCAATCGCCCGCGCGAAACTTGGGAGCTGCCCGACGACGTGCGCTTGATCGATACGCGGCAGGGGCCGTTGCTCTTCAGCGCTGCTCGCTGGGAAGCCCTGAAAGCGCCACTGCTGGAACACCTCGCACGCTTTCATCAACTCGAACCGGATCAAATGGGACCGGACAGGGATCGCCTGCGTCGCTTCGCCGGCACCGCGCTGGACCGGCCGACCTTTATCAGCCTGCTCGACGAATTACTGGTCAGCGGTGCGATCGTCGCCAGTGGCCCATGGCTGCATTTGCCCGATCACCAAGTGCGGTTGAGCGAGGATGACGAAACCCTGTGGCAACAGTTACAGCCGTTGTTCGAACAGGCGGGTTTCGATCCGCCGTGGGTGCGTGATCTGGCTAAATCGACGGGCCATGAAGAGGCCGCCGTGCGCCTGCTGCTGCGCAAGATGGCGCGGCTGGGGCTTGTGCATCAAGTGGTTCGTGACTTGTTTTATACCGAGACACTGGTGCGCCGATTGGCGGCTATGCTGGTGCAACTGGCCAGCGATGACCCGGTGATCCAGGTCGCCGCGTTTCGCGATGCCGTGGGCCTGGGGCGCAAACGCAGCATTCAGATTCTTGAGTACTTCGACCGAATCGGCCTGACCCGGCGCTTTGGCGACCGGCGCCATATCCGGCTCGACAATGCATTGGCTCAACCAGCAACAGACTGAGTTCAAGGAAGGCAATCGCGCCCGGTGGCGCGGCCGGGCTTCAAACCCGGTTGGGGACGGCATCCGTTCCCGGGCAGGTTCGACTCCGGCTGCCTTCCGCCATTTCCATCGTGACGCTGATCATAGGTGCCCGAAGGTCAGCGGGTACTGGATGACGATGTAAACCCTGTCGATGTCATCGCCCGCCTGGGCGCTGTTGGCTCGGTGAGACACATGGGACAGTTGCACCGACAACCCTTTGGCGGCACCTGATTGCACGATGTAGCGCACGTCAATGTCGCGCTCCCAATGTCGCCCGCCATCGCCTTGTTGAGGCACGTACCCGCCGACAGTCTGGTCGAACGGGTTGTAGGCCCCACCCTTGGGCGCACGGGTGCCATCGACGTCGCTGCCCCTGACATAACGGGTCATGAAGCTCAGGCCGGGTATTCCATAAGCGCCGAGGTCGAGGTCGTAGCGTGCCTGCCAGGAGCGTTCGTGGGCGCCGTTGAAGTCGGCGTATTTGATCGAGTTGGCCAGGTAAATGGAGTCGCCGCCGACGAAGTCGAACGGTGTGTCGCCATTGATGCGTTGCCAGGCCAGGGTGAAGGCATGAGCCTCAACGGTGTATTTGCCCGACAGGCTGTAGGCGGTGTTGTCGAGGGCACCGGCCAACGCCTTGCCGCTGTCTTGCGTGCGATACAGGTTGGCGTCGAGGAACCATCCGGACCGTTTCAGGTGCAGATTGCCATAGTACTGGCGCCAGGTGTCGCTCAGTTCGGAGGCATACAGCGCACCGCCGACAGGACTGTGTGTGAACAGGTCGGCGCCCAGAAGCGTGATGCCTCCGGCCTCGGTGTTGGCACCGTAGCCGTAAAAGTTGCCCTTGCCCGAGGTGTTGTCTTGATTCTTGAACGCCGTGAAATGACCGGCCACCAGATTCACGTTGTCGATTTCGCCGCTGTTCAATAGAAAACCCGTGGCGTATTCCGGTTGCAGGCGTTTGTCGGCGGTGTCGAACACCGGGGTTTCCACGGTCATTTCACCGAAAGCCAGGGTGGTTCGGGAAGCCCTGATTTTCAGCGCGCCACCGGCACTGGAATAGTTGCTTTCGCTACGACCGTCACTGTCCAGTGGCAGTAACCCCGTTCCCGAATGCCCTTTGCCGCCGTCGAGTTTCAGCCCCGTAAAGGCGTGGCTGTCGACGCCGAAACCTAGCGTGCCGGGTGTGAATCCGGATTCAAAAGAGCCGATAAAGCCTTGAGCCCACTCTTGTTTGTAGTTCTTGCCCGAAGGCGAGGGTGAACGGTAGTCGCTGTTGAGGAAGAAATTTCGACTGAGCACCTCAAGCTTCGCGCCCTCGAGGAATCCTTGCGCGGTTGCCGGCGCTTCATCCGCCAAGGCCGTTCCGGCGAAAAGCACGCAGAGCCAGAAGGACGCTTTGGCCACGTCCTCCCGACCGGGCATGAGCGGGGGGGCTTGTAAAGAAAACATCATTGATCGCCCCCTGAAACAGCGACTCCAAAGAGTCGCTGTTTTCTCTCAATGGCCTTCAGAGGCGTTGAACATGGTCTTGGCGTAGATCAGGCCCAGGCCATAGGCACCACCGTTGGCGATGGAGGTTTTCACCGTCTCGTCGTAAGTCTCGGTACGTGCCCAGTCACGCTGGAGTTCAAGCAAGTACTGCAACGATGTCATGGGACGGGCGCCGATCTGGATCATGCGTTGCATGGCCATTTCATGGGCCTCGGTGGTGACGTCGCCACAGGCATCGGCAATCACGTACACCTCGAAGCCCTGGTCAATCGCCGAAAGGGCCGGGCCAACGATGCACACGGAAGTCCACAGGCCGGCCAGAACGATTTTCTGCTTGCCGGCTGCGTTGACTTCGACGGCAATACGCTCGTCCTCCCAGGTGTTCATGCTGGTGCGGTCGATCACCTTGTGTTCCGGGAATACCGATTTGATTTCGTCGAAAATCGGGCCGGAAAAACTCTTCTCGGCGACGGTAGTGAGGATGGTCGATACCTTGAAGCCCCTTGCGGCCTTGGCGACAAGGGCGGCGTTGTTGCGCAGGGTGACGGCATCGATGGACTTGGTCGCAAACGACATCTGCGACTGGTGATCGATCATGATCAGGGTGTGGTCGGTCGGGGTCAGCAGGGTTTTGCCGGGAACAGCTTTTGCAATGGCCATGGTGAATGTCCTTACGGATTAAGTGAGAGGTGATTCGCGAGGCCATGGTTGCGTAGATTCGGGCGGGAATATTGAGTCGATGTGCTGTTTTTTTCGCAGGAATAGTGGCGGCAGGCAGGCCATTGAAATACCGCCAACAAACACAACTATGACCTACGCTTATTCCAGACGCATGTTCAACGAACAGGGGTTCTTCCCTGATCGAAAACAACAAAAAACAGCTCTCGGGAGACCACTCATGTTTGCATTGGCCCGTCGATTCAGCAGCAACCTCGCCGTTTTCATTACCGCCGCCGCGCTCGCCTTACCGGTTTTTGCGCTGGACACCGTCAAGTTCATGGCCCCCGGTTCGGTCGGTGGTGGATATGACCAGACTGCACGCGTCCTGGGTAAGGCGATGGTCGAGGCGAAAACGGCAAAGTCCGCTACCTTCGAGAACAAGGGCGGCGCCGGTGGGACCCTGGGCTTGGCGCAATTTGCCAACGGCACCAAGGGCGACGCCAATGCCCTGCTGGTGGTCGGCGCAATCATGGTCGCGTCCATCGAGCAGAACAAACCGCAAATCACCTTGAAGGACGTGACGCCGATCGCCCGGCTGTTCACCGAATACAACGTGATTGCCGTGCGGGACGACTCCCCGTACAAAACCCTGGATGACTTGCTCAAAGACTTCAAAGCCAACCCGTCCAATATCAAATGGGGCGGTGGCTCCAAGGGGTCGATCGACCACATCGGCATCGCCGAACTGGCGAGCAAAATGGACGTCCCCGTCAACAAGGTGAATTACGTGGCCTTTGCCGGTGGCGGCGAAGTCGTCGCCGCGACGCTGGGGGGCCACATCACGGTGATCACCGGCGGCTACGCCGAGCTTGCCAAATACGTGCAGTCCAAGCAGTTCCGGCTACTCGCCATTGGCGCACCCAGCCGCGTTGAAGGCATCGATGCACCGACTCTCAAAGAAAGTGGCTATGACGTGACGATCGGCAACTGGCGTGGCGTTTACGGCGCAGCGGGCCTGACGCCTGACCAGCGCAAAGAACTGACCGAAGCCGTCCTGACCGCCACCAAAAGCACTGTCTGGCAAGAAAACGTAAAAACCAATGCATGGTCACCGAGCATTCTGACCGGGGATGACTTCGGCAAATTCGTCGAAGAAGAACATGGCCGTCTGCGCGCGATGCTGGTCAAGGTCGGACTGCTTTGAGATGGCCGGGCGCTGGAAAGTCATGCCGACCCAACTGGCGATTGGTTTAGGTGTCGTCGCCATCAGCGCGGTATTGGCGTTCGGTGCCTCGCGATTTCCTGCCGAGATGGGCTTCGTCATCATGGCGGCGTACGTCTATCCCTACGCCGTCGCGGCGTTTCTGGGCATCGTCGGTCTGTTGATGTGCTATCAGGCGCTCACCGGTGGTTTTCGCAACCTTGCCGACGACCACCAGACCACCCAGGCTCAGCCCGGCGGCAAGCTCGGCGCAACCTGGGTCACGGCGGGGCTGGTGGGGGTTGCCTTGCTCATTACCTACATCGGTTTCGTATTGGCCGCCTCATTACTGTTTGCCTGTTCTGCACGGGGTTTTGGCAGTCGTAGCCCGGTGCGGGACCTGGCCATCGGCATCGCCCTGACACTGCCGATCTACTGGCTTTTCACCGCCGGGCTAGGGGTTTCCCTTCCGCCCCTGGTCAACGCCTGGATCTGATCCGGGCCGAAGGAGGTCGACAAGGTGGACATTCTCTCGAGTCTGGCAACCGGCTTCGGTGCCGCGTTGGCGCCGATCAATCTGATGTGGGGTTTTATCGGCTGCCTGCTGGGCACCGCGATCGGTGTTTTGCCGGGGATCGGGCCGGCGCTGACTGTGGCGTTGCTGCTGCCGATTACCGCCAAGGTCGATCCTACCGGGGCGCTGATCATGTTCGCCGGTATCTATTACGGCGCTCAGTTTGGCGGCTCGACCACCTCGATTCTGCTCAACACCCCGGGGGAATCGTCCTCCATGGTCACGGCCCTGGAAGGCAATCTCATGGCCCGCAACGGGCGGGCAGGCCCGGCGTTGGCGACGGCGGCGATAGGTTCATTCGTGGCCGGCACCATCGCGACGATCTTGCTGACCCTGTTCGCCCCCCTCGTGGCCACGCTGGCGCTGAAGTTCGGGCCGGCGGAGTATTTCGCGATTCTGGTGCTGGCCTTCACCACGGTGTCGGCGGTGCTCGGTGCGTCGATGCTGCGCGGCTTTGCCTCATTGGGGATCGGGCTGACCATCGGCTTGATCGGCCTGGACTCGACCTCGGGCATTGCCCGCTACACCATGGAGGTGCCCGAACTGGTCGATGGCATTGAGGTCGTGCTGGTGGCGGTCGGTTTGTTTGCCGTCGGTGAGGCCTTGTACAGCGTGCTCTACCAAAAGGAAGAAACGGGCAGCCGACATCGCCTGACCTCGTTGTGGATGACCCGTGCCGACTGGAAACGCTCGGTTCCCGCGTGGCTACGGGGCACCTTGATCGGTTTTCCCTTTGGCTCGATTCCGGCTGGTGGCGCGGAAATTCCGACGTTCCTGTCTTATTCGACCGAACGCAAACTCAGCAAGTACCCGAAAGAGTTCGCGGCCAGCAAAGGAGAGGGCGCCATCGAAGGTGTCGCCGGCCCCGAGGCGGCCAACAACGCCAGCGCCACCGGTTCTCTGGTGCCGCTGCTGACCCTGGGCATACCGACCTCTGCCACGGCGGCGATCCTGTTGGCCGCATTCCAGAACTACAACCTGCAACCGGGGCCGTTGCTGTTCCAGACCTCGGGCGAGCTGGTCTGGACGCTGGTGGCTTCGCTGTACATCGGCAACGCCATCCTGTTGGTGCTGAACCTGCCGTTGGTGGGCCTGTGGGTCAAGCTCCTGCAAATTCCACGACCGTACCTGAACGCCGGCATTCTGGTGTTCGCCACCATCGGCGTGTACGGCATGCGCCACTCAACGTTCGACTTGTTTCTGATGCTGGGCATCGGTTGGGCCGGGGTATTGATGCGGCGTTTCGATTTCCCCGTCGCCCCGGTGATCGTCGGCATGCTGCTGGGGCCGATGGCGGAAAAACAACTACGCAACGCCTTGTCCATCAGCCAGGGCGACTGGATGATATTTGTGACACAACCCATCGCGGCGTCGGTCCTGGTGCTGACGCTGTTGGTGTTGCTGGTTCCGTATCTGCTGCATAAACGCGGCATTAAATTGCATGAGGACGATTGAGCGCCGATCGTTCCCACGCGATCGTAGGAACGATCAACTTTATGGCGCACAACTTTCCAAGACGTTTCCTACAACGTACCCTGTTGCCGCGTTTCGGTATCGACCCCTATAGTTCGGACTCGCGGAAAACACCGCGAACGACCTTGGCCGGTCGATCACCCAAAACGCATCAGCGTCATTGTTCAGACCGTTTTATGTCTGGATATCGTGTTATGGCAGCTGTGCGCGGGACACCCTCGGGTGTGCCGGATCTAATGGGTGCCGGTCGGCCAACCCGCACACAGCCGCCACCTTTTTCGCTTGGCCGCGAACGGTGGTTGCTCTATTTGGAGTTACACCCATGTTCGACCAAGTCATGCCTCGCTACCTCCCCATCGACACCTACGACGCTGAAACCCCAGTGCTTTTCATCAACACCCACAAAGAACTCAGCGACATGGCCGCTTGCGCCATGCACCGCTTCACCGTGGTTCGCGATCTGACCGACACCTTGTCCAGCCTTAACCTCAACGGCATTTCCGACTGCGATTTGACCCGTGTTACCCGGGCGGTGCATCTGCTGATGCGCGAAGGTTGCGCAATACTGGATGTGATTCAGGCTCGGGCGTTGCAGCGGGAGGAGGGGTTCAAGACTGCTGTTTAGCGGTGTAGCGACGGACGCCTTCGCGAGCAAGCCCGCTCCCACACTGGATTTTCTGTGAACACATTATTTGTCCACGCCAGCGAGCAAATGTGGGAGCGGGCTTGCTCGCGAAGGCGGTGGCCCACCAGCATTAATGTCGACTGACACTCCCTCTTCGCGAGCAAGCCCGCTCCCACATTGATTGTGCATAACTGACTGGCATTAACCTTTCATCCCTGGGGTTTACGCGAGGCGAACACCTCTTTCAGAACAGGCACAGCAGACATCGCTTTCGGCCACCCGACGTAAAACGCCAGGTGCGTGATGACCTCGGCGGCTTGGGTTTGGGTCAGGCCGTTGTCCATCGCTCGGTTCAAGTGAAAGGGCAGTTGCGCCACCTGGCCTTGGGCTGTAAGAGCTGCAACGGTGATCAGGCTTCTGTCCCTTGGCGTCAGGTCAGTCTTGCGCCACAGATCGCCAAACAGAACGTCATTGGTGTACGCGGCCAGTTGTGGCGCCACGTCCCCGATTGACGCCTCGACGGCGGCTTTGCGTTTGGTTTCGCTGGCAGGGTCCAGCGTCAGCGGTTCAGAGGAGGGCGGCAGGATCTGCTCAGCCGTCAGGCCTCGATCTGTAAACACTTTATTCGCCACGCCGGCGGCTGACATTGCGTTGGGCCAGCCGGAGTAGAACGCGAGATGGGTGATGAGGGCGCTGATCTCGCTGGGCTTGAGGCCGTTGTCGAGCCCCAGGTTGAAGTGCCCTGTGAGTTGCGCGGATTGCCCGTTGGCCAGGAGCGCGGCAATCGTGATGAGGCTGCGATCCCGGGGCGCCAATTCCTGGCGTTTCCACACCTCGCCGAACAGCAGCTCAGTCGTATAAGTGTAGAGCTGGGGTGTCGCTTCCTGAACATCCGGTGAAGGTTTGGGCGCAGGTTTGGCACTCCCCTGATTGCCTTCGCCCCACGCGGAAAAGAACAGCGTGGCGAGTGTGGCAGCGAACAGCTTCATGACATCGACCTCCAGGTTGTCTGGCGCCTGATGGCAGCCACTCATCTTTCACATACTAAAGAAAGTGGATAGATCGATTAAGGCCAATAAGCTGCATGGAGTCATGAGGTGGGCTCATCAATTGAGCCCACGTTTGAAACCGATCGCAGCCCAGCGCCTATTCACTGCCTTGTCACGCAAAATTCAGAAGCGGAACGCTTGTCGTCCTACCAGTAGCCATTTGCCTTGCTGTTTCTGCCAGATCTGGAAGTTCTCGATTTCCGTCGGAACGATCTCTTCACCCTTGATGGCTTGTGCCGAAAAATGATGCCGGACCAACGCCACATCACCCGACAGAGTAATGGTCTGCCCCTGCATTTCCAGCGTCTTGAAAGCGCTTTTTCCGGTTTCGATGTCGGCGATGAACGCTTTCTTGTCCTGGATTTTCCCGCTGGAATGGCCGTAGGTGAGGTTGTCAGCGGTGAGCGCATTCAGTTGGGGAATGTTCTTGTGCAGCATGGCTTGCGTCAGATGGTCCACCGCTACGGCAACTTCCTTCTCACCCGATGAGGGGGCTGCTATTACATAGCCGCTGAAGAGGCACAAGAAGCCGATAAGCAATTTCGTTTTTTTCATGAATATTTTTCCTTGTTGTTATGGAGATGACAGACGAGAGACAGCCGCCTCATCTGTCATCGTACAACTTAGCAGATTTTTGTTGCTGGATGCATCCAGTCAGTCAATGAAACGCAATCCTGTGGGAGCGGGCTTGCTCGCGAAGACGACGGCACATTCAACATTGATGTCGCCTGACACATCGCTTTCGCGAGCAAGCCCGCTCCCACAGGTTCCGCTCCCGCGAGTACCTCTGGTGCCGCTTTTCATCACTTCATCATCTGCTTGGAACTCCCCGCCAGACACCCTCGTCATCTGCAATGAAGCACTACCGCGGACACCCCGCGGCCACTTCCTGACGTGTTCATTACGAAGGCGATGGATGACATGACTATTCCAGATAGCAGAACCGGACAACCGGATGCCCCTCGGGATCCCGCAGGCTCCGAACAAAACTTTCAGCATTTAAAGGAGGAGGTTACCGAAGCGATAGGCGGTGCACGGCATCAGGCCGATGAGCAGTTCGGCCAGTACCGCGATACCGCAGCGGATCAGATTGAAGCACTGGCCAGAGGCGCCCAGTCAGTCGTTTCCGAGATCAGGACGAACGATACGTTTGGGATGTCCGATTACCTGGCAGACATGGCCGACAGCATGAGCAGCCTGGCGGGAAAACTGCGCAGCAAAAGCGCCGAAGAACTTCTGCACGATGGCGCTGACCTGGCACGGGACAATCCGGGGCTGTTCATTGTCGGCAGCATCGCGGTGGGGTTCGGTCTGTCGCGGTTCCTGAAAGCAGGCACGGCGACTATGCCGACAACCACCGACCGTGAGTTCGCTGCCCAGAGCAGCGCAGCCACGTTCACTGGCGATGGCTCGCAAGGACTTTATGAAACGTCGATGCCGCCCGGAGGCGAGCTGTCGCCCGGGTTGGCCTCTAGCATCACGCCGTCCTCGCCGAGCGCGCCCGACCATCGTGGCGATACTTCCTCAATGCCGGGGTCCAGCCCCTTCTCAGGAGAACGGTGATGAACAGAGAAGATCCAGAACTACAACGCACACCCCCCGTCACACCGTCGGTCACGACGGCTGATCATGACGCTTCCGTGGTCGGTTTATTGCGGCAGTTAACTCGGGAAGTACCGGCGTTATTCACCAAGGAGCTGGCGTTGGCCAAGGTGGAATTGCAGGCCAGCCTGACGACATTGAAAGCAGGGATTGCCGGGGTCGCCGGCGGCGCCATTGTGCTGCTCGCCGGGTTCATCATTCTGCTGATGGCGGTCGTCTATGCCTTGAGCCTGGTGATGGCGCCCTGGCTGGCCGCGCTGATTGTCGGCGTCGTGGTGATGGTCATCGGGTTCGTGATGCTGCAGGCAGGCAAAAAACAATTCGAGCCTTCCCACTTCAAGCCTGATCGCACCCTGGACGCGCTGAACAAAGACCAGGAAGCCCTGCGGAGGAAAGTGTCATGAACCGAGAATTCGAAACCGAAGCGGCCAAGAGCCCGGAAACCATCGAGCGTGAAATCGATGCGCAACGGGAGAACATCGGGCATATCGTCGACGCGCTGGAAAGCAAGTTCACCCCCGGCCAGATGTTCGATCAGGCGCTGCTGATGATGCAAAGCAACGGCTCGACCTTCCTGACCAATCTGGGCACCAGTGTGCGCAACAACCCCGTGCCCGCGGTGCTGACTTCGGTCGGGCTGATGTGGTTGATGATGAGCCAGAATCGTCCGCCAACGCCCAGGGAATATCGCGTCGAGCCGCAGCCGGATGTCGACTGGGCCGATGACGTGGGTGAAGGGCTCTCCGAGGGTTTGGACAGCGCCCGACAGCGTCTGCACAACACCACCGATTCGCTGAAGGACAGCTATCAGGCGGTCAAAGGTAAGGCAGCGCACCTGAGCGATAGCCTGCATGCGAAGACCGATCAGCTCAGTCATACCGTCCATGACACCAGTGATCGCCTGGCGCGCAGGACTCATGAAATGAGCGACCAGTTCAGTCATCTGCTCAAGGAGCAACCACTGCTGATGGCTGCGATGGGTATTGCGGTGGGCGCGTTGCTGGGCGCGGCGTTACCGACCACCGAAACAGAGCGCCGTTATCTGGGCAGGACCAGCGCAAGCCTCACCGGCAAGGTCAAACAGCAAGCACGGGAGGGCTATGAGGCGGTGCGCGAAAAGGTGATGGAAACCACAGAGCCCCACGAGGCAATCGCTGGAGAAACGGGCGAGATGCGCAAGACCGCGTCCGAAACCTCAGCCGACCTGTCGCGTGGGCTGGGAACTTCTTGACAGGTATCAGGGCAAGGCGGGAGGTCTGATGCACAGACGTCCCGTCGAGCCCGGTTTGTCGACGCCAATCAGACACCATGACGAGGTACACCATCATGATTGATGAATCCACAGGCATGACCCCCGGCGTGCGCTACGAAATCGAGAACCGGGAAAGGGTAGAACCGTTCGCCGGTTTTTTTCTGGACGGCAAGTATTACCTCACGCCCGAACTGCAAACGGCCATCGGCTGGCTGGAGGGCAACCGCTTTATCTACGATGAACTTGATCCCGAGGGCGAACCGGTTTTCCAGGATCGTGTAGCCGGCACTATCAAGGATTTAAAACTCACGCTGAGTGACGGAATGACCCTGGACATTCAGCCCATTGCTGGCACCTGACGCATCGGTAACGAAAAGCTCAGGTCCGTCTCGAACATGCGTCAGCCGCCACTGATTTTCCAGTGTTTGACGTTATCGGCAAACACCATCTGATGCATTTCGTGGGCGATTCCGTAGGCCAGGGATTCATGCGCCGCAATCACTTTCTCTTCCGCTGAAAGGCAATGAAAAATATCCAGTTTGGTATCCGCGTTGGCCGTTTCCAGGGCAAAGATTTGCACATAACGCGCGAGGTCGTTATCCAGGCTCAAGAGGTATTCGCGCAGGCGTTGATGGTCGACCGAGCTTTGGGGGAAGTACCAATTCATGGGGTGAATCAGAAACCGCGAATGGGGCGCGGTGATACGTCGGCCGGCGGCCAGGTACATGATGATGCCCATCGACTCGATGTTGCCGGCATTAATCGCGCACAGCGGCACTGGCAGGGATTTGAGGAAGGTGTAGAGGGCGAAGCCAAAATTGGTGCTGCCGCCGCTGGTGGAAAGATTCAGCAGTAAAGATGAGGCGCCCTGGTCGATGGCGTCGAGGCAGCAGTCCCTGAAGCGTTCCATCGTGCCCTGATCAATCTGGCAATGAAAGTGGACGATGTGCTCTGTCATCGACGTACCTCCATACAGGATAAATTAGAGAGCTAATGATTAAGCGTAACTGCTTGAATGATGCCAGACCTCAACGCTCTTTTCTTTCATCAATTTGTATAAGCGCAGCCTGTTTTTATACTCGTTTGATGCACACCCATTAGTCGCCGCAGCAGGAGTTTTCTGGAACTAATAACCCCAATCCGTTGGTCGCAAGAATGCCGCATCAGTTCAAACTTTCAATCCCGGAAAACCTCGGAATAAGACGAGCCGACAAAGGTTCGCGCGAAACAATGAGGAGAACGAAAATGGCTAACACCGGTGACAAAAAACCTGGCAATTTTGCCAACGACCCTGATAAAGCCTCCGAAGCTGGCAAAAAAGGCGGGCAGTCAGGCGGCGGGATGATGAACGATCCGCAACGCCCCTCCGACGCCGGCAAAAAAGGTGGACAGGCCTCAGGGGGCCGTCAATCCAGCGATACCAATCGCTCCGGCAGCGAACAGGGAGGAGGCCGCTCGGGCAACTTTGCCGACGACAAGGATAGAGATGCAGGCAGAAAAGGAGGAGGGCAAAATCCCGGCGGCGGGCGTAAACCCTGATGCCGTGTGAAATACATCAAGCCCCGCTTATGGCGGGGCTTGGTTTTCTCCAGGTCAGATTCCTGACGCCTCACGAATCATGATAGGCGCGTGCTGTGCCATCAGCTCAGCGACCCAATCAATGAACACGCGCAACTTGAAGCTGATATGCCGGTTCGGCGGAAAGGCCACGTAGATCGGCATCGGATCGAGGCGCCAATCTTCGAACAAACGGACCAACTCGCCGCGCGCTTCGTGGGGCTTGGACATGTAGTCTGGCAGCCAAAGAATTCCGAGGCCGGCCAGCCCGGCCGCGATGTAGGCATTGCCATCGTCGACCGCCAACACATAGCGACCCTTGATATGGACACTCTCGCTGTTGCTGCGCATGGCATAAGGCACGGCTTTGCCGGTGCGTGCCCACAGGAAACCGACGACACGATGATGCGAATCTTCCAGCTCTTGCGGATGCGACGGCGTACCGACGCGCTCCAGGTAGCTCGGCGCCGCATAAACGCCCAACTGGAGTTCGCCTACCCGCCGGGCCATCAGAGACTGATCGGTTAGTTCGCCACCGCGCACGACGCAATCTACATTCTCACCGATCATGTCCACGATGCGATCGCTGACGCCCATGTCGATCTGGATGTCAGGGTATCGAGCATGAAACGCAGGCAACGCCGGTACCAGAATCATGCTGGCCAACGGGCTGGGCACATCCACTCGCAGCCGGCCCCGGGGCAGGGCCGAGGCGCTGGACAGGCTGGTCTCGGCATCGTCCATGTCGGCTAGCAGCCGTACCACGCGCTCATAATAGACGGCGCCATCGGCGGTTACGTTGACCTTGCGCGTCGTGCGGTTGAGCAATTTGACGCGTAACCGGGCCTCCAACTGCTGCACCAGTTGCGTCACGCTCGTCTTGCTCATATGCAGTGTTTCGGCCGCCTTGGTGAAGCTGCCCGTCTCCACCACCCGAGCAAATGCCAGCATCGCATCGAAACGGTCCATTTCTGCCCCGGATATCTATTGGATTGTTTGGGTTTTACAAACAGTGATGGCTACAGTTGCTCGTTTATCGGGCAGGCACAAGTCCTTAAAGTCTCTTCATCATTAATTGCGGGTCGTCTTTGACCCGTTGCTGGAGGCACTTTATGAGCAAGCGTGATGTTGTTTTTCCGCCCGGACGCCAAGCGCTTTATGAGCGCAATCGCTATTCACCGGCTATCCGGTCCAATGGCTTTTTATTCGTTTCGGGGCAAGTCGGCAGCACCGAAGACGGCTCACCCGAGCCCGACCTGGAGACTCAGGTTCGGCTCGCGTTCAACAATCTGAACGCGATCCTGGGATCTGCCGGTTGCACCTTCGACGACGTGATTGACATAACGGTCTTCATCGTCGATCCGCAAGAGAAATTCGAAACGATCTGGAAGGTAGTGCCGGAGTTCTGGGGTAACGCACCGCACCCGACACTAACTGCTGTCGGCGTCACGTGGCTGTATGGCTTTGAGTTCGAGATCAAGGTGATTGCCAAGCTTCCTGAAAACCAGCGATAGCGCGGGGCAACTATCGGTTCCGGTAATAGTGACCATCAAGAAACGCCAGTTCTGCTTTGTCGGGCAAAGTCGGAAAATCGCCTCCATCGAAGACGCTGCTCAAGGAACTGGCGCAAATGAAGACATTGACCCGACTGGCTGTTGTCGCCCTGCTGCTGACCGGTTGCGCCTCCGCACCGAACGACCCGACGCTGACCTTTCAGACGAAAAAAACGCCTGCCGAGTACGCCGACTGCGTGGTGCCGAAGTTGCAGGGCAGCGCACTGAACCCGACGGTCTCGCAAAACCAGCGCAGCTACCGGATCGTGGTGCCGAGCAAAGTCGCGGCAGACAATGTTCTGGAAGCCTTCAAAGCCCCGAATGGCGGCAAGGTGTTTTTGTATGAGCGCCACTTGCTGGCGTCGAACTTCATGCCGTCGAGTTTCGAACGTGCCGCGCAGGAATGCCTGTAACCGCTTTAAAAAATGCTCCTTTGGTTGGCCGCAACCAACCATTTCTTTGTCCCGTGACTCATTCGGTCACGGGACTTTTTTTTGCCTATTTACCCGGACGGGGCGGCTCTCATTGCATCACATAACGCCCCGGCGCCGACTCAAGTGCCGGGTATTTAGCATTCCCCGTGCTCAGCACTGAAGGCTGGCGTTCCCCGGCGTGTTCGGCCAGCCAGACGAACCAGTCATTCCACCAGCTGCCCGGATGCTGCTGGGCATTCTTGAACCAGGTTTCAGGGTTTTTGGTGACGCGATTATTGGTCCAGTAATGGCGTTTTTCCTTGGCCGGTGGGTTGATCACCCCCGCGATATGCCCTGAGGCGCCGAGTACGAAACGCTTGGTTCCAGACAGTAGCTCGGTGCTGGCGTAGGCACTTTTCCATGGCACGATGTGGTCGTCATGGGTGGCGAGGATGTACGCCGGGGCATCGATGGCGCGCAGGTCCAGCTTGACCCCGCAGCAATCCAGCTCGCCGGATTTCAGATCGTTCTGCAGGTAGGTATGGCGCAGGTACCAGCAGTACATCGGCCCGGGCAGGTTGGTGCTGTCGTTGTTCCAGAACAGCAGGTCAAGGGGTATCGATTTCTGCCCCTTGAGGTATTTGTCGACGTTGTAGTTCCACCACAAGTCGTTGGGGCGCAGCAACGAGAATGTATTGCCCATGTCCTCGCCCTTGAACAGGCCGATGGGACCATTTAGGCCGCCGATGGTGCGCTCGCGATAAGCCACCAATTGCTCGTCGACGAAGATGTCGATGGGGCCGGTATCAAGGTAATCGAGGAAGGTGGTCAGCAGGCTCACGCTGGCGATCTCTTTGTCGCCACGAGCCGCCAATACAGCCAGCGCCGAACTCAACAACGTCCCACCGATGCAGAAACCCACGCAATTGGGCCGTTGCTCGCCGCTGATTTCACGGGTCAGCTGCAGGCCTTTGATAATTCCGGTTTCGATCAGGTCATCCCAGGTGGTGCCGGCGTGTTCCTGATCGAAGTTGCGCCACGACATCAGAAACACCGGGTGGCCTTGCTGCAACAGGTGGCGAACCATCGAATTGTCGGGGCGCAGGTCAAGGATGTAGTACTTGTTGATCGATGGCGGAACGATAAACACCGGGCGCCGGTATTGGGTTTCGCTTTGCGGATAGTACTGGATGAGCTGGAAGAGTTCGTTCTCGAAGACCACTTCGCCGGGGGTGTTCGCCAGGTCGATACCCACTTTGAACGCGTTGGCGTCGCACTGGCGCATCTTGCCTTCCTGCAGATCGCTGGCCAGGTGCATCAGGCCTGTGAGCAGGCTGCTTCCTTGGGTGTCAACGACCCGTTGCAGCGCATCGGGGTTACTGGCCAGAAAATTGCTCGGCGCGCCGGCGGCGATGGCTTGTTCCGCCAGATAGAGCAAGCGTTGACGCGGCTTTTTACCGTCGATCGGCAGCTGATTGACCAGTTTCAGCAGAAAGTCGGCATTGAGCAGGTAAAACGCCGCCAGAGAACCGAACAGCGGCTGGCTCCAGTTACCGCTGGCGAAACGTCGGTCTTCGAAACTGAAGGGCTGACCGGTCAACAGACGCTGGCCGAGTTCACTCCATTGTTGCTGATAGTCCGATTGAAGGCTGTCCAGGGTTTCGCGTGGCAGTTCAAACCAGGCGTTGTAGTCCTGCCCGGTAAACCAGGGATTGCTGCTGACCCAGAGCCTTAATTGTTGAACTGCAAAGGACGCAATGAATGGAACCTGGCCCGACCAGAATGTGTTTAAGGTATGCGTGTTGTCCATGGAACTCCTTGCCCACATGAATAATCCGGAAGGAAAAAAAACGCGGCGCCTAACGTCGGCGCCGCGTCTGGCAACTCTGCCTGTGTTTCTAGCGCTCGATGACCAGGCTGACGCCCTGGCCGCCACCGATGCACAAGGTGGCCAGACCTTTTTTGCCATCGCGCCGGATCAGTTCATGAAGCAGCGACACCAGAATCCGCGCGCCTGATGCGCCGATCGGATGACCGAGGGCAATGGCGCCACCGTTGACATTGACCTTGTTCATGTCCCAGCCCAATTCCTTGCCGACGGCCAGTGACTGCGCGGCGAACGCTTCGTTGGCTTCGATCAGGTCCAGGTCGTCCAGGCTCCAGCCGGCTTTCGTCAACACCAGACGGGTAGCGGGTACCGGGCCGATGCCCATGATCGACGGGTCCACTCCTGCACTGGCATAGGCCTTGATGCGCGCAAGTACCGGCAAACCCAGAGCCAGGGCCTTGGCGGCGCTGGCCAGCATCAACACGGCGGCGCCGTCATTGAGGGTCGACGAGTTGCCCGCGGTTACGCTGCCGTTTTTCTGGAACGCGGGTTTGAGGTTGCCCAGTGCCTGGAGCGTGCTGTCCGGACGCGGCTGTTCATCGGTGTCGAAGACCAGCGGCTCGCCCTTGCGCTGGGGGATCAGGATGGGGGTGATTTCACCCTTGAAGTAACCCGCCTCGATGGCCGAGGCGGCTTTCTGTTGCGAGGTCGCGGCGAAAGCGTCCTGATCTTCGCGACTGATGCTGTATTGATTCGCCAGATTCTCGGCAGTGATGCCCATGTGGTAGTCGTTGAAGGCATCCCACAAACCATCCTGAATCACGCTGTCTTGCAGTTGCGCATGACCCAGGCGCAGACCGGTGCGCGCCTTGGGCAGAACATAGGGCGCCAGGCTCATGTTTTCCTGACCGCCGGCAATCACCAGTTCGGCGTCGCCGCAACGGATCGCCTGAACCGCAAGCTGAACCGCCTTGAGGCCCGAACCGCAGACTTTGTTCAGGGTCAGGGCAGGGGTGGTATGGGGCAGGCCGGCCTTGATCGCGGTCTGGCGTGCCGGGTTTTGCCCGGAGCCTGCAGTCAGCACCTGGCCGAGGATGACTTCATCAATCTGCGCAGCGTCGATCCCGGTCTGTTCGAGCAGGCGACGAATCACCGCCGCGCCCAACTCGGTAGCTGGAATGGCGGACAGTGAACCTTGAAAACTGCCAATGGCGGTGCGAGTAGCGGCAACGATTACGACTTCGTTCATGCATGACCTCATCAAAATTTTGTCGAGCGGGAGCAGGGCATCAATGCCCTGACAGGCTTACTGCATGTTCATGCCGCCGTTGACCGAGAAGTCGGCACCGGTGCTGTAGGCCGATTCATCGGACGCCAGCCAGGCGACGATCGAGGCGATTTCTTCGGGTTGGCCAAGGCGCCCGACCGGTGTGGCGGCGATCATGGTCTCGAGAATGTCCGGGCGGATGGCAGCGGTCATGCTGGTCTGGATGTAGCCGGGCGATACGGTATTGACGGTCACGCCCTTGCCCGAGACTTCCCGGGCCAGTGCCATGGTGAAGCCATGGATACCGGCTTTGGCCGCGCTGTAATTGGTCTGGCCGAACTGGCCGCGCTGACCGTTGATCGACGAAATGTTGATGACCCGCCCCCAGCCCTTGGCCAACATGCCTTCAATCACCTGTTTGGTGGTGTTGAACAGGCCGCTGAGGTTGGTCCCGATCACCGCGTTCCAGTCTTCTGGAGTGAGTTTGCGAAAGGAAGCGTCCCGAGTGATGCCGGCGTTATTGACCAGCACATCGATCGGGCCGAATTGTTCTCGTGCCATTTCGAAAGCCTTACGAGTCGACTCCCAATCGGTGATGTCGCCGAAGATGCACTCGAACTGATAGCCCTCCGCCAGCTGGGTGGCTATCCATTCGTTCTTGCGGGCGGAATCCGAGCTGCAGCCGACGATGACCTTGAATCCTTCCTTGTACAGGCGTTGGCTTATCGCAGTACCAATCCCACCCATACCACCCGTGACCAACGCAATACGACCAAGCGACTTCATACAATCCATTCCTTTCTTTGTTTTGCGTTGCAAGATAGGGGGATTGTTCGGTATTGGCCGGGTGTGCGGAAGTGTTGAGAGGTGACGCTCTGGTGTCCAACGGTGCCATGCCCAGGTTAATGACGGGTGGCGAAAAACGCTGGTTACCTATACTGGGATCAATATTCGCCACTGAAGAACCCGTTAGTCTTTGATTCATCGCAGATCAGTTATGGCTCCGGACAGGATGTTCGGTTCCACACGTCATTGAGGACGCCATGTATAGAATGAGTTCTGGCTACGCCAGCGTGCTGGTAAATACGCTCTCGGCTCAAGGGCTGGATGTTGCCAGTCTGTGTCGGGAGGCTGGACTAGACATGAAGCTTGCGAACAAACCAGGAGCGTTTTGCGAGCGAAGGGCGATTTATCGATTATGGGATCTGGCTTCTCAGGCCTCGGGTGATCCAGACATCGGTCTGAAAGCTTACGGAAATTTCAATCCCGGCACTTTTCAGATCGTCGGCTACACCATGATGTCCAGTCTCAATCTGAAAAAAGCGCTGGAACGGCTGGTTCGCTTCAGTCCGTTGATAGGCACCGGATTCAGCCTTTTCCTTCTACCGGAACAGCAAAACTACCGACTGTCCGGACTCGATCATCAACAAAGCGGCTCGATTAAACCACGCCAATACAGTGATGCCGGCTTGGCGTCGTTGCTGGGAATCTGCCGTTGGCTGGCGGGCAGCAAATCAATGCAGCCCCTGAGTGTGGATTTCACTTATCCCGAACCTGAAGACACCTCCGAACACCGTCGCCTGTTTGGTTGCGACCTGCATTTCAACGCGGCCTACGACAGCATTGTGTTCGACGGGGAGGAGTTGCAGCGCCCCTTGAGCATGGCCAATGAAGCGTTGGCGGTGCTGCATGACAGCTTTGCCGAGGCGCAATTGGACCTGCTTTTTGGTTTTTCCGTTGTCGGCAGGATTCGGGCGCTGGTGACCGAGCGCTTGAGTCAGGGGCAGGGGCAATGCGACATGGAGTCGATCGCTGCATCTTTGAACATCAGCAAGCGAACCCTGCAACGCGCCCTGGAAAAAGACGGGACCCAATTCAAGGACGTGCTGAATGCCGTACGCAGGCAATTGGCCGATTTCTATCTGCGCCATTCTCACTTCAACATGAAGCACGTGGCCTATCTCCTTGGTTTTCATGATCACAGCAGCTTCAACAAAGCCTGCAGCCGCTGGTTTGACATGACCCCCGGTCAATATCGGGCCGATGAATCGTTCGGGATCAAGGGGGCCACGCCGTTCTGATACAGCCTCCCGTCAGCGCCCAGCGTTATTTCATCGGAGGTTTTTTTACGGCTTTCTTGCTCTTGGCAGGTTTGCGCACCGGACTCACCACCTTGGCGATGAGGTCTGGGGTCACTGCGGGGATTTTCTGTTTGGTCGGCTCTGTAGTGATCGCCGGGACTTTCACTTCAATCGCATCGGCTGCACCGGGTGGTTGGGTCAGGCTGAAACCTGGCAGCGGAACGTCGAGTAGTGTATGCAGCTCACACCAGCATGGGTTGTTTGCGCCGCTGCTCAGCAGTTCGGGCAGTAAATTGGCAACGGCCGCCAGCACTTGTTGACGCTCTTCGACTTCAACCAGCATCAAGGGCAGGCTGTGCAGGCTTTCTTGCGGGTGGGTGGCGACCAGCAATTTTTGCAGGCGCAGGGTTTCGCGCAAATCAAGCGGCTCGGCACTGTAGTCCTGGAGCAGTACCTGCAGTTGCAGGATCAATTTCTCGATGCTTTCCTTGCCCGGTTCGTCGCTGTCGCGGCCCAGCAGGAACAGAATCCGTATCAAGGCTTCCATCAGGCCGCCAAGGGGCAGGGCATCCTGCAGGCGCTCGATCAGAACCTGGTCGTGCTGCTTGGCGTGTTCCTGCAGATTTCGCCCGGGTGCATTGCCGGCGAAGCTATTGAGTACGCCATACACGCCGTAGAAACACATTTCGTGAGCCGCATCACGCAGGTCCCGATAGCCGTTCAAGGCGTCCTGCACCTGATTGGAAAACAGTTCCTGCCAGACCAGTAACGGGTTGTTCTGGCTGGCGGGGTGACGATCCTTGCTCACTTGGGCGGCACTGCCAGTCAGCCACCACAGCGCCGGGTTCAAACTGCTCCAGGCTACTTGCTGCTGATGGAAAGGGTGCGCGCGGCGCAGCATTTCGGCGCTCGGTTCGTTGATCAGCAGGCGCAACCATGGGCGTATGAATTCGTCGTACACGCTGTTGTTGATGGCGGACGCACGTTGCACCAGCGCGAATTCGCGATCGTCATCACGGGGCGGCTGCACCTGGCCATGAATGTCGGCGATACGCCGGGGCTCGAAACGCACGGTATACGGCGTCGCCGAGGGCTCCGGCAGGTCGTCGATCAGCATTTCATACAACCCGGCCGGCAGCGCATTGATCGCATCGACCGCACCCAGCAACTCGCGGTGCTCACGCCGCGCCACTTCACCGGACACGAAGATGCCCAGGTGACCGATGCTCGCATGCCGCAGGTAAACGATGGTGCGTCCGGCATTTTGCAACGCGAGATCGCTGGGGTAGACGTCGGTGATCCAGTCCAGTGCCTGCTGCGGGGAGGTTATGTTGTCGCCATAGGAACAGAACACCACCACCGGCACTTCGATCAATTTGAGGTCGAGCCCGCTGCTCTTGCGCCCCAGGCCACCGGACAGCTGATTACCGATGAACAGGTCGTCGACAATCATCTCGATCTCTTCGCTATTGAGCAGGGTCGGGCTGCCCCACCAGCGTTCGAAATCCAGAAAGCGTGCGGCCTCGCTGTCGACTTCACTGAACAGGTGGTAGTACTTGCCCCAATAGGTATTGGCCGGGTCCAGGTTTTCGAAATTGCTCACCAGCCAGGTGCCGTCGAAGCGGTCATTACCGAGGTCGCTCCCCAGGCGCGCCATCCAGCCTCCGCCCAGCAAACCGCCGGTGTAGCGCATCGGATTGCGGCCATTGACGCCGGCCCAGTACGACAACGGCGCACCGTTGACGATGATCAGCCCCGGCAACTCTGGCCGAGTGGCCGCCAGGCCCATTAACGCCCAGCCCGCCTGGCAGTTACCAATGACGACAGGTTTGGCGCTGTTCGGATGCCGGGCGCTGACTACCTCGATGAACCGTGCCTGGGCGTCTGTGATATCGGCAAGGGTTTGCCCTGGGCGTGGCGAGTGACTGAAGGCGATGAAGTAGGTGGGATGGCCGGCTCTCAGGCTTTCGCCGATGACCGAGTCCTGTTTGAAACCGCCGATCCCCGAGCCATGACCGCCGCGGGGGTCAATGATGATCACGGGCTGTTTTTTGCTGTCGATCTGTTGCCCCGGGCCGCCGAGGATTTGCAACAACGAATAGTTGACCGCACGAGGCAGGTCTTCACCAGCGACCAGCGTTTGATGATTGAACTTGAGCAGCAGCGGATACCCGGCGCGTTCGTGGGCCAGGGTGTTGTCGCCGCGCTGCCGCAAGGTGTCCCAGAACAGCACGCTGCGTTGGCCAAGGTCAGTGAAGTATTCCTGCCAGTCAGCCAGTGTCGGCTGCCTGAGTTGCCCAAGGCCTAAAGGCGCGAAGGTTTTTGCCTGACGCTTCTGCACCGCGTCGAGGACGTTGCGGGTATTGAGGTGTTGCAGATGATTCAGGTGTTCGAACAAGCCGGCGGGGTCGCTACGCTCTTCATCTTGCAGCGCAATATTTGCTTCCTGACCCATGGTGATCTCCTGTTGCTATGCATGGGAACCTGCGCATCTGAACCCTTTAGTTAAAGAGGGCCAGGCTGGCCGTTCGATGAGCAGGAGTCTACAGCGAATAAGGAGGGCGTTAGTAATGTTTATTTTGCACCGCACAAAAATAGGCGTTGCCAAATGGCTTTGTGCACTGCAATATCAAGGCTAACGCGATGACTGGCCGGATCGCTATCGCGTCCTCAGGCCCTTCCAGTACCAGGAGATTCAAGCATGTCTTTTTTCAATTCGGAAAAACTGCAAACCGCTCAGAAAGCCAACCTCGACCTTTTGCAGCAAATCAGTGGCAAAGTGTTCGCCAGCGTTGAACAGCTCAGCCAGTTGCAGTTCAAGGCACTGCGCGACTCCACCGAGGAGCAGTTTGAAGGTGTTCGCAAGCTGCTGGCCGTCCGTGATCCACAAGGTTTCGCCGAGCTGCAGGCTTCTTTCACCCAGCCGAGCGCGCAAACCGAACGCCTGGCCGAGTTCAATCGTCAGGTTCAAGCACTGATTGTGGGTACTCAGTCGGACATCGCCAAATTGACCTCGAGTCAGGTCGAAGCGGGCACCCAGCAGATGCATGAGTTCGTTGAAACGATCAGCAAGAATGCACCGGCCGGCTCCGAGCCTGTTGTGGCCGCGTTCAAGTCGGGCCTGGCGAATGCCGGTACTGTGTTCGAAAGCGCACAGAAAGCCGTAAAACAGGCTGCCGATGTGGCTCAGAGTGGTTTCGATGCAGCGACTGCCGCGGGCACTAAAGCTGCGCCAGAAGCCAGCGCCAAGCCTAACAGCGGTAACAAGTAAGTCACGTCAAGCCAGCGGCACCAATGGCGATGGGTTTATTCCCCATCGCCATTTTTTTTCGTTCCGCCATCGGCACCGGGTTTGCCGCCGAACATGCCGAACAGGTTCTGGGTATTCAGGTACAGCGCCTTCGACTGATCGACATACTGCCGCATCAGATCCTGCATCACTGGCGCTTGCTGGTGCATGAAGGTGCTCCAGGCTTCGGATGATTGCGCACCGGTCTGGGACTGGATGTCGATTACGGTCTGAATGCTTTTGTCCAGGTAACTGCCAAGTACGCCCTGATAAGGGCCGTAGAACTGGATAATCCCCATCAGCATCTCGCTGGTGAAGATCGGCTCACCGCCGCTTTCGGCTTCCAGAATCACTTGCAGCAAGATGCTGCGCGTCAGATCCTCGCCGCTCTTGGCATCGACCACCTGAAAGGCAATTTTATCGACCACCAATTGGCGTATGTCCGCCAGCGTCAGATGACTGCTGGTATGGGTGTCATACAGTCGGCGATTGGGGTACTTCTTGATCAGGCGTGGGGTGGTATCAGTCATGCGGGCGTCTCGCGGCGGCCTGGTTTGCAGGCATCTTAACCTACAATCATCATTGGTGTTCTTCAGGCCGCCTTCGCGAGCAAGCCCGCTCCCACACTTGACCGAGTCTCCCATGAGAATGCGGTTAAATGTGGGAGCGGGCTTGCTCGCGAAGAGGCCCGCCATCACAGCACAAATCCAGCAGCAAAAAGGAGACTGCGCCGTCAAGCGAGTCCCCCCTTGTGTAACCAGAACTGAGTTACCAGATCGACAAGGTGTAGCTGACGATCAGGCGGTTTTCATCCAGATCGCTGCCAAAGTGGGTCGAGCGAACTGTCGCGTTACGCCATTTCACCCCGACATTCTTCAACGGCCCGCTCTGCACGACATAGCCGATGTCGGTATCACGTTCCCATTCCTTGCCTTGCGGGCGGTTGCCGCCCAGATCGATATGGTCGCCGGTGAGGTAACGGGTCATGAAGGTCAGCCCCGGAACGCCAATCGCCGCAAAGTTGTAGTCGTAACGCGCCTGCCAGGATTTTTCGTCCTTGCTGGCGAAGTCGCCGATCTGCACGAAGTTCACCAGGAACGCATCGGTACCGTTGACGTAGGCGTAGCCGGTGTCGCCGCTCATGCCTTGATAACCCAGGCCCAACGCATGCCCGCCGAGGCTGTAGGTGAACATCGCGCCGATGGCATTGTTATCGACATTACTGCCGCCATCGTCCGTGGAGCGAGCGAAGCGCAGATCCGTCTTCAGCGACTGGCCGGTTGTGACCGGCAGCACGTAGGTCAGGTTGACCAGGTGCTGGCTGTAGAAATTGTCGAGGTGACCATAGCTGTAGCCCGTGGCGAGGTTGCTGGTCCATTTGTAGTTCAGGCTGGCGAAATCGAAGCTGTCGCTATCGAGATGACGTGTGGTGATGCCCTTGGCGCCGGTGCGGGTGATGCCCATGTCCTCGTAGTCCGAGGAGTCGCGCTGATTGACTTGCGTCAGTCGCCCGGCATCCACCGTCAGGCCTTCGAGCTCCAGCGACGTTAGCTGACCGCCCTTGAAGGTTTGCGGCAACAGCCGTGAATCGTTGGCCAATACCGTCGGCAGTTTCGGCAGCAGCGTGCCGAGTTTCAGCGTGCTTTTCGAGGCCCGCACTTTGGCCGTCAAGCCCAGCTCGCCGTACTCGTCCTGAGCCCCTTTGCGGGTGTCGCGATGGCGTTTGAGCAGGCCGGAGCCTGTGCGATCGGGGCTGGAATCGAGCTTGATGCCGAGCAGGCCAATGGCATCGAAACCCACGCCGATCAAACCTTCGGTGAATCCCGATTCATAACGCAGCAGGAAACCCTGCGCCCATTCCTCTTGTTTGGATTGCGGGGCGTTGTCCTGGCGATAGTCGCGATTGAAATAGAAGTTGCGCAGCTCCAGGCTGGCCTTGCTGTCTTTGACAAAATCAGCAGCGGCGGGGGCCGAGAGGCTGATGACGCCGCCGGCCAGCAATAGTCGGGTAGCGAGGGTGCGGGTGTTGCGGTCCATGGTGAAGCCCCTTTGTTTTTATTATGGAAAGACAGGTCCCGCGGCCCTCGCCAGGTGGGCGAGGGCTTATCAATAAAAAACGCGAACGCCAAAAAGAGAGGAGCGTGGCGCCGCGTGGGTTCAATCGTTAGAACTGTTCGGCGCTCAGGCCAAACAAGGAGGCACTGCCCGCGCGGATGGATTGCTCCAGGCTCAAAATGCGCGGTAGCAAGCGGTGTATGTAGAA
The DNA here is from genome assembly GCF_019145235.1 of Pseudomonas farris. Lineage (GTDB taxonomy): Bacteria > Pseudomonadota > Gammaproteobacteria > Pseudomonadales > Pseudomonadaceae > Aquipseudomonas > Aquipseudomonas farris. Next base: position 653,875 of record NZ_JAHSTV010000002.1, read on the forward strand.
GTCGGCGGTGGCGATCTTCGCGCCATAAAACCCGGCATCTTCGGGCAGCTTTTGCTTGGCAACCTGCGCCATGCGCGCCCAAAGCCAGGCATAGGCGACGTAACCGAACAGGTGCAAATACTCCACCGAAGCAGCGCCGACTTCGTTGCGATTGGTGGTCGCCTGGTCCTGCAGCCAGTCGCTCAGGTCTTCCAGACGCTGCACGGCATCGAACAGTTGAGCGGAGTAGAGCGCGTCGGGCTGATGGGCGAAATGGCGGATCTTGCCGGTGAACTGGCGCAGCGCGGAGCCCTTATCGGCGAGCACTTTACGTCCAAGCAAGTCCAGGGCCTGAATGCCGTTGGTGCCTTCGTAGATCTGCGCGATGCGCACGTCGCGGACCAATTGTTCCTGGCCCCACTCGCGGATGTAGCCATGGCCGCCGAACACTTGCTGGCCGTTGATGCAGCTTTCCAGGCCGGTGTCGGTGAAGAACGCCTTGGCCACCGGTGTGAGCAGCGCGACCAGGGTTTGCGCGCTGTCCCGCTCTTTGGCGTCATCGGAAAACTTCGCCAGGTCCAGTTGCTGCCCGACATAGCTGGCGAACGCACGGCCGCCCTCGGTCATGGCTTTCATGCTCAGCAGCATGCGGCGCACATCAGGGTGGACGATGATCGGGTCGGCCACTTTGTCCGGCGCAACAGCACCGGTCGGCGCGCGACTCTGAACACGTTCACGTGCGTAGGCGACGGCGCTCTGATAGGACGCTTCGGCGCAGCCAATGCCCTGAATGCCGATGGACAAGCGTTCGTAGTTCATCATGGTGAACATCGCCGCCAGGCCTTTGTTGGCTTCGCCGACCAGCCAGCCGCTGGCGCCATCGAAGTTCATGACGCAGGTGGCCGAGGCCTTGATGCCCATCTTGTGTTCGATCGAACCGCAACTCACAGCGTTGGCATCGCCGAGGGAACCGTCGGCATTGACCAGCACTTTGGGGACGACAAACAGCGAGATGCCTTTGGGCCCCGCAGGTGCGTCCGGCAGTTTGGCCAGCACCAGATGGACAATGTTTTCGGTCAGGTCCTGTTCACCACCGGTGATGAAGATCTTGCTACCGGTGATGCTGAAGCTGCCGTCGGCCCGGGGTTCGGCGCGGGTGCGGATAATCCCCAGATCGGTGCCGGCGTGGGCTTCGGTCAGGCACATGGAACCGGCCCAGCGCCCTTCGTACATCGGCGGCAGGTAGAGGTTTTTCAGGGTGTCACTGGCGTGGGCATCCAGCGCCAGGCAGGCACCGGAACTCAATGCCGAATACAGCGCGAAGCTGGAGTTGGCGCCGTAGAGCATTTCTTCGAACTGCACGGCGAGCATCTTCGGCATGCCCATCCCGCCAAAATCGGCGTTACCGGACAGGCCCACCCAACCACCTTCGATGTAGGTGGCATAAGCCTGTTTGAAACCGATCGGCGTGCTGACTTGGCCGTCGGCCCACTGGGCGCCTTCCTCGTCGCCACTGCGATTCAGTGGCGCAATCAGGTGCGAGGTGACTTTGGCCGCCTCCTCAAGAATGGCGTCAGCGGTGGCGGCGTCGACACTGTCGGCCAGGGCCGGCAGGCGTGCCCACAAGGCCGGGGCATCGAACACTTCATGCAATACAAAGTGCATGTCGCGCAGCGGGGCGTTGAATTCGGGCATAACGTGAACCTCAAAAGGGTGTGCGATGGACACGGCGCCGCTTGAGCAGGCCGTGCCCTTTCTATCAATGGGCGGAAGCGCTGGCGGCGCCGAGGCCGGTCTGGGCACGGACAAACTGGTCGGCGTAAGCGTCACGCTCCTTGTCGGCCCGCACGCTGCGGTCGAGTTTGGATACGACGACGATCACCAAGAACGCCAATGGCATGGAGAACAGCGCCGGGTGGTCGTACGGGAAAATCGCATGCGCATGGCCGAGCACGGTGACCCAGACCGCTGGCGAGAGGATCACCAGGACCAGCGCGCAGATCAGCCCGGCGAAACCGCCGATGATTGCGCCTTTGGTGGTCAAGCCTTTCCAGTACATGGCCATGATCAGCACCGGGAAGTTGGTCGACGCAGCGATGCCGAAGGTCAGGCCCACCAGGAACGCGACGTTCATCTTCTCGAACAGAATGCCCAGCAGAATCGCGATGATGCCAAGGCCCACGGTGGCCATGCGGGTCACGCGCATTTCCTGTTTCTCGCTGGCTTTGCCCTTCTTGAACACCGTGGCGTAGAGGTCGTGGGAAATCGCCGAAGCCCCGGCCAGGGCCAGCCCGGAGACCACCGCAAGGATGGTGGCGAAGGCCACGGCCGAGAGGAAACCGAAGAACAGATTGCCACCGACCGCTTTGGCCAAGTGCATGGCAACCATATTGCCACCACCCATCAAGGTGCCGCCGATTTCGCCATTGACGTAGTACTGCGGGTCGGTGCCGATGATCACCATCGCGGCGAAGCCCAGGGTGCATACCACCAGGAAGAAAAAGCCGATGAAACCGGTGGCGTAGAACACCGATTTGCGCGCTTCCTTGGCGTTAGGCACGGTGAAGAAACGCATCAGAATGTGCGGCAGGCCGGCAATCCCGAACACCAGGCCCAGCGACATCGAAGCGGTATTGATCGGGTCGGCGAGCATTGAGCCAGGGCCCATGATGTTCCAGCCACTGGCGTGCGCCTGAACGGCTTTGTCCGCGAGGGTTTCGTAGCTGAAACCGAACTGCGACATGGCCATCAATGCCAGGGTCGTGCCGCCGGCAAGCAGCAGCACGGCCTTGATGATCTGCACCCAGGTGGTGGCGATCATGCCGCCGAAAATCACATAAACCAGCATCAGCGCGCCGACGATCACCACGGCTACCGGGTAGTCGAGGCCAAACAGCAACTTGATCAACTGACCCGCACCGACCATCTGCACGATCAGGTAGCAACACACCACCGTCAGAGAGCCGAAGGCGGCGAAGATCCGCACTTTGTTCTGGTCCAGGCGATAGGACACGATGTCGGCAAAGGTGTAGCGCCCCAGATTGCGCAAGCGCTCGGCCATCAGGAAGGTGATGATCGGCCAGCCGACGAAGAAACCGATGGTATAGATGAAGCCATCGTAGCCCTTGGCAAACACCAGGCTGGACAGCCCCAGCAGCGTAGCGGCGGACATGTAGTCGCCGGCAATTGCCAGGCCATTCTGAAACCCGGTGATGCCACCGCCCGCGGTGTAGAAGTCCGAAGTGGATTTGGTTTGCCGCGCGGCCCACCAAGTGATGGCCAATGTGCCCAGTACGAAGACGAAGAACATGCCGATCGCATGCAGGTTGAGCGGCTGTTTTTCCACTGCACCCAGCGCGGGCGCAGCCAGCACTACGGAAGCCGGCAATAGCCCGGCAGCGGCGAGGAGAAGTTTACGCAGCAGAGTCATCACTTGCTCTCCTCGAGAATGGCGGCGCCCAGTGCGTCGAAACGCGTGTTGGCGCTGTAGACGTACCAACCGGTCAGTAGCCAGGAAAAAATGATGATCGCCGCGCCAACCGGCATGCCCAGGGTCAACATCCGATGTTCGGCGATCGGCGCGTGCAGCCACTGCGGGGCAAACGCCACCACCAGCATGAACGCGTAGTAGGTGCCGAGCACGGCAGCACTCAGCGACCAGGCCAGGCGCGAACGGCTGCTCACCAATTGAAGGAATTTGGGGTTGGAGCGAATGCGTTCACAGCGTTGGGTATCGGTTGAATGAATGTCGATCATGGGTGGCTCCACATTGTTCTTGTTATCAGTGTGTAGGTCAGGGGCAGGGCCAAATTCAGCCTGCACGAGCCCGAAGCGGCAGGTAAAACACCTGCCGCCTGGTGGGTACAACGTCGATTCGGCTAGAGCGCTTTGGCCCTGTCGCGCAAAACGTACTTCTGGATCTTGCCGGTTGAAGTCTTCGGCAGCAGGGTGAAAATCACGGTGCGCGGGACTTTGAAACCGGCCAAGTGTTCGCGGCAGAAACTGATGATGTCGGCCTCGCGAACGTCCTGGTGATCAGCCTTCAATGTGATAAAGGCACAGGGCGTTTCGCCCCATTTCTCATCGGGACGGGCGACGACGGCCGCTTCCATGACCGCTGGATGTCGATAGAGCACCCCCTCCAGCTCGATGGTGGAAATGTTCTCACCGCCGGAAATGATGATGTCCTTGAGTCGGTCCTTGATCTCGACATAACCGTTCGGATGACACACCGCCAGGTCGCCGGTGTGGAACCAGCCGCCGTCGAACGCTTCGGCTGTGGCGGTCGGGTTCTTCAGGTAGCCCTTCATTACGGTGTTGCCACGCATGAAGATCTCACCGATGGTCTGACCGTCTCGCGGGGTCGGCTCCAGCGTCTTCGAATCGCCAACCATCACACCTTCGAGCGTCGGGTAGCGCACGCCCTGACGGGATTTGATTTGCGCCCGTTCGTCCAGTGGCAACTCATCCCATTCGGCATGCCAGGCGCAGAGCGTCACCGGGCCATAGGTTTCGGTCAGGCCATAGACGTGGGTGACTTTGATGCCCATTTGTTCCACGGCACCGATCACTTTGGCCGGCGGTGCAGCGCCGGCGACCATCGCGTTGACCGGGTGATCGATCGCCGCTTTCGCCGATTCCGGCATGTTGACCAAGGCATTGAGCACGATCGGCGCAGCGCACAGATGGGTGACCTGATGCTCGCGGATCAGCGTGAGGATTTTCTGTGGATCGACGCGGCGCAGAAACACATGCACACCGGCCATGGCGGTGACGATCCACGGGTAGCACCAACCGTTGCAATGGAACATCGGCAAGGTCCAGAGGTACACCGGATGGTTACCCATGGCCCAGGTCATCTGGTTGCCCAATGAGTTCAGGTAGGCACCGCGATGGTGGTAAACCACGCCTTTGGGGTTGCCGGTGGTGCCGGAGGTGTAATTCAGCGAGATGGCTTGCCATTCATCATCGGGCCACTGCCAGGCGAAAGCAGGGTCGCCTTCGGCCAACAGCGCTTCATAGTCCAGATCGCTGACAGCCTGGCCTTCGCCATATTCCGGATCATTAACGTCGATGACCAATGGCGGGTGATCCAGCATGCCGATCGCCGCGTGAATCACATCATGGAACTCACGGTCGGTAATCAGCACCTTGGCTTCGCCATGCTGCAGCATGAAAGCAATGGCTTCGGCATCCAGACGCACGTTGAGCGGGTTGAGCACCGCGCCAATCATCGGCACGCCGAAATGCACTTCGAGCATCTCGGGAATGTTAGGCAACATCACCGCCACGGTGTCGTTCTTGCCGATGCCGCGACCGGCTAGCGCCGAGGCCAGACGGCGGCAGCGGGTGTAGGTCTGCGCCCAGGTGCGGCGGATCGAGCCATGGATGACGGCGGGATAGTGTGGGTAAACGCTGGCGGTGCGCTCGATGAAGCTGAGCGGAGACAAGGCAATATGGTTGACAGCCGCAGGGCCTAGCCCTTGTTCATAGATCGACATGTACGGTACTCGGTGGCTGATTGTTAGCTCTATAGGTGACCTTGCAGCGTAGCCGCTGAGGTCGCCTTTTATGTCCGGCCTGCTTTATATAACATTCAGCCAGTGATATGGAAGTACAACCTACGTCATATAGGATATGTACTATATTTGATTCTTGTGGATCTAAATGAATACAGTGACACCGCCGAGGCCGGTATATCCTTGGCTTCCCCAACGAAGCGGACCCGTGATGACCCTGACTCCCGTTCGATTGCACAGCTGGTTGCGCCTGCAGCGCGAGGGTGTGTCTCTGGCCGCCCGGGCCGATGCGTTGTGCCGTGCGCTGCAGGATTGCCCCGAGGTGCGCCGGGCGGTTTATTTGAGTTGGCAACCCAATGCGCGGATTTACAGCCACGAGGGCGCCGCCCAGCATTTTCCACCGGGGCTGGGCGACCCTTCGCTGGCCAGCGATCAGCGGCTGTTTGATCGGCTGGCCGAAGCGGGGCGGCTGGATCTGGCTCAAGTGCGTCAACTCGATTGTTGGCTGGCCGGCCGACTGCGCCGGGCCGCTATCAGCCATGGCCAGGTGTTTGATCTGGCGTTGCAACCGGGGCAGGCGGGTTTGTTGCTGGTGGAAGTGTGCGAGGGCGTGAGTCTTGATTGGCTGGGTTGGGTGCAGGACTTGCTGACGACGTTGCTGAGTAGCGTCAACGGCATGCTGCGCGGCTCACCGCTGTTGGGGCACGACCCGCAACCGAGTCTGTTGCTCGATGCGCAGGGCCGGCCGCTGGAGTTCAATGCGGCGCTGCTGGCATTGCTGGCCGAAAAGCCGCTGACCGATGTGCTGGGTTTTTTGCCGGTCAATCACCGTGTGCTGGTACGCGCCTGCCTGGACCAGCAGCGCGCCATCGAAGGGGTCGAAGCCCAATTCGAAGCGCAGATCCTGATCTGGACGTTTATCCCCGATCCCCAGGACAACCGTGTGCTCGCCCGGTGTCGCGATGCCACGGCACAAGTGCTGGCCGAGCGTGAAGCGGCCACGGCACGGCGGCTGTACCGGCTGATCATTGAAAACACCACCGACCTGATTTCCCGACACACACCGGACGGGCGCTTTCTCGATGCCTCGCCGGCGTCCTGGACATTGCTCGGCTACTGGCCGGAGGAGCTGCGCGGGCAAATGGCCCAAGGCTTGTTCCATGGTCAGGACCTGGCCAGCCTGGTGCAGCGCGCGCGGGATGCCCTGGAGCAGGACGGTTATCACACGATGACGTATCGGATTCGCCATCGGGATGGGCATTACCTGTGGTTTGAAACCGCCAGCCGGGCGATTCGTGAGACCTATACCGGAGCGGTGGTGGAAGTGGTCAGCGTGTCCCGGGACATTACCGCCCGGGTGCTCGCCGAGGAGAACAAGCGACGCCTGGCGGAAGTCGTCGAGGCCAACACCGATCCTGTGTTGTTCATCGACCCCGAGGGTCAAGTCACTTACCTCAATCCAGCGGCGCGGCGCGTCCTCGGGATCGACGAGCAACAACCGATGCCAGCCCTGGCAACGTTGTTCGCCAGCGGCGACCTGGCACGTCTGCAGCGTGATGGCTGGAGCAGCGCCGAACGCGACGGTGTCTGGAGCACCGATGCGCGATTGCAACCACCGGCAGGTGGCACTTCGGTGCCGGTATCGCTGGTGCTGCTGGCGCACCGTTCGGCCGGCGGCGAGCGCTATTACTCGTTGGTGGCGCGGGACATGACCGAGCGTGAACTGCGTGAAGTGCAGCAGCGCCGTCATCAGGACGAACTGGCGCACACCGCGCGGTTGGTCACCCTGGGTGAATTGGCCTCGGGCATCGCTCACGAAATCAACCAGCCATTGGCTGCGGTGGTCAATTACGCCAATGCCAGCCAGCGCTACTTACAGACGCTGGACTCCAATCCCCAGGCCGCCGCCAAAGTGGCCCAAGGGCTGGAGCGCATTACCCATCACGCCACTCATGCTTCAGAAGTGATCAGACGTTTGCGGGCGTTTCTGCGCAAGGGGCAACGCCGCATGCAGGCCTTGAATTTCACCGAGGTCGCCCGCGAGGCCGTGCGTTTATGCGCCTGGGAGGCGAGCAATTGCCAAGTGACAATCGAGGATCGCCTACCGGATAATCTGCCGCCGATTTATGCCGACCGAGTGCTGCTGGAGCAGGTCCTGCTCAATCTCTTGCGAAATGCCATCGATGCCAACCGCGAACAACATCCGGGGCAACCCTCGCTGATCGTGATGGCTGCGGGGCAGGGCGGTGGTGCAACCGTGGAAATCAGTGTGCAAGACCAGGGGCCAGGCGTCAGCGAGCCCGAACTGGAGCAGATATTTACCCCGTTCTATACCAGCAAGGTCGATGGCCTGGGGCTTGGCTTGTCCATGAGTCGCAGCATCATCGAAGGTTTTGGTGGCGAATTACAGGCCCGACGCCAACCTGTCGGGCTGCTGATGTGCTGCCGCTTGCCGCTGGTCGGCCCAATAAAACAACAACAGGAATAACGTAATGGCAGGTGCGACGGAGCACGTGGTGTATGTGGTCGACGATGACCAAGGCATGCTCGATTCGACAGTCTGGTTGCTGGAGTCGGTAGGGCTCAAAGCCTTGCCGTTTACCAGTGGCGTGGCGTTTCTCAATGCCTGTGATGCCAGTCTTGATGCCTGCGTGCTGCTCGATGTTCGCATGCCCGGCATGGGCGGTTTGAACGTGCAGGAAGAGATGCGCGCACGTGAGCTGAACCTGCCGATCATTTTCGTCAGCGGGCACGCGGATGTGCCGATCGTGGTTCGCGCTTTCAAAGCGGGTGCTCATGACTTCATCGAGAAGCCCTACAACGAACAATTGCTGCTGGACAGCGTGCAACAGGCGCTCAGCAACTGCGCGGCAAGCCGCTCGGGTAATCAGGGGCACGATGCCTTGCAGGCGCGCTTGCTGACCCTGACCCCACGGGAGCGCGATGTCTTGCTACCGCTGGTCCAGGGTTACACCACCCGCGAGATCGCTGAGCAACTGGGTGTCAGTGCGAAAACCGTCGATCTGTATCGTTCGCGGGTGATGAAACGCATGCAAGCCAATACCTTGCCGGACCTGGTGGGCATGGCCATCGCCGCTGAACTGGTCGATCCGCTGAAGTTGCGGTGATTGCTCGCATTTTCTAATGAGCGTCTATGGGGGGAGCATCAGCCGCAAGACAGACCGGACGTCCCACCAACGTTATGACTGCCTGAGCTTGCGCTAGCATGAAAGATGTTCAGGCCACTCGCCATTGAGAGTCTGGTCGTGGGTGTCGAGTGTGCGTGACGGGCTCTGTCAATTGCAGGGGCCGGAGGAGGCGTGTTGAAACCATTCCAGCTCAGACCTAGCGCCTCAACCCTGAACATGTTGCGTCAAGCGTGCCTGCAACGCCGTGATGCGGTGCCGCCAACGTTAACGGAAAGAGCGCTGATCCCGGACATTCCAGATGCTCGCTACTGGCTGGACCAGGACCTGACACCGTTCATTCGGGATGTGAGCCAGGCCAACCTTCGAGAGGCTGAGGCGCTCGCCAGCGCAGGGTTACCGAACGACATCCTTCCGCGGGCAAATCTGCTGGCCGTTTCGGGCGGCGGCGACGCCGGCACATTCGCCGGGGGCATCATTGCGGGATGGACCCGGCATGGGACTCGACCTGAGTTCAAAGTTGTCACCGGCATTAGCGCTGGCGCCCTGGTCGCCCCGTTTGCCTATCTGGGGCCCCAGTACGACGATGTCATTGTGCGTATCTGCAATGCGGTCGGTCCAAAAGACATTTTCCATGCGCGCAATATGCTGACCCGTCTTACCAGCGATGGTATGGCGCACAGCAAGCCACTGTCGCGGCTCATTGCACAGCACGTCACTGCCGAGATTCTCGCGGCGATCGCAGCGGAATACGCCAAGGGGCGGCTGCTGATGATCGGTACAACCGATCTTGACTCAGGGCGCCCGGTCACCTGGAACATGGGGGCTATTGCCTCCAGCCAGGCACCGGGAGCGCTCGAGCTGTTTCGCAACATCATGGTCGCGTCGATGAGTATTCCCGGTGCCGTCTCACCCGTCATGATTGATGTGGACGTTAACGGTCACCCGTTTCAGGAAATGCACGTGGACGGAGGTGTCCTTACGCAGGTGTTTCTTTATCCACCCGGCACCGTAATGGCGCTGAATCAGGTGCCCGGGGCGCGTTTGCGTCGTGAACGGCATTTCTATGTGATTCGCAACGGCAAACTGGAACTGCAATGGTCCGGAACCAAGCGCCGAACCTTGAACATCGGCGGTCGAGCCATCAGCGCATTGATCCAGAATCAGGGGATCAGCGATCTGGATCGAATTTACCGAATTGCCCAGCAGGATGGGGCGGAGTTCAATCTGGCGTACATCGGCTCTGACTTCCGCATTTCTCGCCTCCATAAATTCGATGGCGAGTACATGAAGCGCTTGTTCAAATACGCCTTTGAACTCAGTGCCAAAGGCTATCCGTGGCATAAATCGCCGAGTACGTGAGAGACGGTCTCAGCCGATAGGCTCGGCCGTACAACTCATTTCCCCTGAGCCTGGCTTCTGGAAAAGCACCACGTTGCCGTCTTGCCAGAAGCTGTAGCTCCCTTGGGAATCCTTGCCCGTGTATTGGGTTCCCGAATCATTCTGCGCCTGGCTCAGGGTGATCGAGGTGTTCGCCCATTTCAGGTACACGACACCAGGCTGCGTGTTAAAGAAAGTGGCGGCAATCAGCGCATTAAGCCCTGTACACCGAAAAGCCAGGGGGCCTTCAGTGAGTCTGTCTGGATCCTTGGTTCTCACAATGGCCGAACCTTGGCGTAGCTGGTGCGCGCGCTCGGCATAATGTCGGATCGTGCACGCCTTGGGCTCAGACGTGGAGGCACACTGATTGCGGGCGTCGATCCAGAACTGCTGGTCAATCATGACTTTGTCTGGACGCGGCACTGAATGATCATCCGTAAGCGCCAGGCGATAAAGACGCGTCAGTTCGATATCCATCTGCATCAGTTGTGGGTCGCGACAAATAAGCTTTTCGACGGGGGCCCTTGCCGTGGCGCAGTCGAAGCTGGTCTGGAAGGTCGGCGTAGCAGGTGAAGCATTGACCCAGCTGCTCGCCGCCGCGCACACGCTGGCAGCGAACAGACAGGTGACCGTTTTCATGTTGGGCTGATTCATTACCTGATACCCGGATTGCTGTGGGATCTATTGATCCGTTGAACAGTCATTTGTTCGCATTGGGTGTATCGCAGTGTAAGTCAGTGCTTAAAACTTGCCGCACCCGTTCGAGTTCGAGGAAGTAAAAGTACAAACGGAATTAGAGCTTGCACCCTAAGAACTTTGTTTCAGGGTTAGTCGCCAGACGCTGAACTAGACTCAAATATCCAAAGCACACTGATAGCAGTGGAGGCTTTATGAAAAAATCCATCCCCCCCTGTCTGGCTACGATTGTCTCGGTATTCTGCCTTTGTGCTTCAGCCGAGACCGTAACGCCGCTCAAAGGGCAGCCCCCCGAAATGATTCAGCAGGACATCAGCGCATGCCAGGCTCAAGCCGGGAACGCAGCAAGCACCAGCACAACGCCTGAATCAGGTGGACGTGTCCGTGGTGCTGCTACTGGCGCAGTAGCAGGTGCGGCGGTTGCCGGAGCGCGCGGTCGTCAGCATGACGAGATTTATGACAAAGTAGACGACGATGTTAAACAGGAATATCGACAGAACAAGGCCAAGGATGCTGCTGTGGCAGGTGCGGTTGTAGGTGGATCCCGGCAGCGTCAGGATCGTCGTCAGGATCGCCGGGAAGAACCGGCGGCAACTGCTTCCGCCTACAACAGTTGCATGCAGCAACGGGGCTACCAGATAACCCCTTGAACCTGAACAACAAAGGGTCATTGCATGAAGATCTGTATCGTCTTTGACGGGCGCGACGGTGCAGGGAAGGGCGGAACGATCAAGGCGCTCAAGTCTGCCTGACCACATAGGGGGTGCAATGCGCATTCCATTGTTTTACGCGGTGTCAGCTGTATTGTTTTTGAGCGGACCTTACTGCCTGGCGCAGCCATTGGATGCGAGCGCGACCGCAAACGCTGCCGATACAGCGCCCGTCACGGCGGCGGCCAAAGATGCCGTGTTTACCCAGGAACAGCTGGATCAAATGCTGGCTCCCATTGCGCTTTACCCGGACCCACTGCTGGCACAGGTGCTGATGGCCACCACGTACCCCGGGGAAATCGCCGAGGCAGTTACCTGGTCTAAAGCACACCCGGACGCCAAAGGCGATGATGCGGTCAAACAAGTGGCGAGCCAGCCCTGGGATCCGAGCGTGCAGGCGCTGGTCGCTTTCCCACAGGTGCTGGTAACGCTGGGACAGGATCCCGTCTGGGTACAACGCCTGGGTGATGCCTTCCTGGCGCAGCCCGACGATGTCATGGGGGGCGTGCAACGTTTGCGTCATCAGGCGCAAGCAGCAGGCAACCTGCAGAGCAACCAATATCAGAACGTGACGGTTCAGGCTGTTGCGGCACCGGCACCGGCAGCAACTCCGGCCCCGGCCCCTGCCAGCAGCACCTCCACCATCATTATTCAGCCCTCCGATCCGCAGGTGGTGTACGTACCCAGTTACAACCCGACAACAACCTACGGCACCTGGCCCTATCCTGCATCGCCTCCCGTTTACTATCCACCGCCGCCAGCCTATTACCCCGGTTCTGCATTGATGGCTGGGCTGGCGTTTGGTACCGGTGTGGCTATTGTCGGTGCGTTGTGGGGTGAATGTGACTGGGGCAATAACGACATCGACATCGACGTCGATCGCTACAACAACATCAATCGCAACAACCAGATCACCAATAATCAGAACAAGTGGCAGCACAACACTGTTCACCGCGATGGCGTTCCCTATCGAGACAGCAAGAGCCGCGAACAGTACGGCCGCCAACTGGACGGTGCCAATAAGCGTGAGGCCTATCGAGGGGAAGATGCTCAGCGAGCCCAGGCTCGTGAAAAAGCCCGTAGTTCAATGGACAAGCACGGTATCGAACGACCTGCCACCAGCAACCGCGAAGCCCGTGATCGAGCGCGCGCAGCCCAGTCCGGAACCTCGGCCAGCAATCGGATGCAAGCAGGTACAGACAGACCGAAGTCGTCTGACAGAAGCCAGGGCACTGCCAGAAACACTCGGGAGAGTCAGCAACCCAGGAAACAGACCGCTCAGGTAAATCAGCGCGGGCAGGGCGACTCGCAAGGGCGCCAGGCTGCGCAAAAACGGCCGTCCGTCAGTACGGCCAGTGCGGGCAGTGCCCGCAACAATGCATTTGCCGGTGTGCGCACACCGTCCCAGGCCAACGCACAAGCCAGTCGTGGCCAAGCCAGCCTGGCATCCGCCCAGCGCCCCAGTGCCTCGCGATCAGCCGGCCATCAGATCAGTCGGCCATCCAATCCACCCGCGCGTCAAAGAGGGGGCCGTCGTTGAAAAACAATGCTCGAGTGAAGGCACTCATGGGCTTGCGCCTTCATGTCTTAGCGATGGCTGCCGGCTTGGCGTGGTCGTGCATGGTTACGGCACAGCAGGCATTTCCAACGCCAGAAATGGCCGCCCAGGCGTTCGTCGAGGCACTGGGTACGGAATACGCCGATCAGGCACGCCTGACAGAATTGCTGGGTAATGAATGGCGCAGTTTCATCCCGCGCGAAGGCGTGCAGCGCAGTGATGTGGATGCGTTTTTGAAGCAATATCGCGAACAACACTCCATTGAAAAAAATAGCGATCGCAAGGCGATCCTGTCGGTTGGCAGTGACCACTGGACACTGCCTATACCCATGGTAAAAGGCGCGAACGGTTGGCGCTTCGACATCAATGCCGGCAGTGCCGAAGTCCGTGCACGTCGAATTGGCCGCAATGAACTCGCCGCGTTGCAATCAGTGCTGACCTATCACGACGTCCAAATGGACTATGCGTCAGTGGATCGTGACGGTGACGGCGCACTCGCCTATGCGCAGAAAATCTTCAGCACTGCCGGCAAGCACGATGGACTTTATTGGGAGGATGACGATAGCGGTCAGATCAGCCCTCTGGGTCCCTTGTTCGGCCAAACCCTTGCTGGCGAAGACTGGCATGGTTACCACTTCCGCATCCTTGATGGCCAAGGTCCTTCGGCACCTGGCGGCGCCTACAGCTACCTCATCGGTGACAAGATGATCCGTGGCTTTGCACTGATCACGTGGCCAGCGAAATACGATGACACCGGGGTGATGAGTTTCATGATCAGCCATGAAGGACAGGTGTTCGAAAAAGACTTGGGACCCGGTGGTGACACGTTGGCGCAGTCGATGAAGCGCTTTGATCCAGACGATAGTTGGAAGGTGGTTACTGCAGATCAAGAGTAGATCTACCTGGGCACTGCAAATCCCCTGTGGGAGCGGGCAAGCCCGCTCCCAGGATGTGGGCCTAACTCAAGACTGTGAAATCGCTGGCGTGCAGCTCCTGGACACCCACCAATTGGATTTCGAACTCGGGGGTGGCCCCGGCGTTGACACTGCCGTAGAGAATGCCATCGGCAAAGCGCAGTTGGCCGGTGGCGTCGGCAGGGTCGAAGGCGTTGCTGCCGATGAAGGTGAAGGCGTCGACAGCAGTGGTCAGCGGGTTGGCGTCCAGGCCGGTGAAATCCAGCAGATCGCCCTCGGTGCTCTTGAAGCCGTTGATCACATCGCGCAAAGCCCCGACGCCCATGTCCGACAGCGCACCAAACGCGTAGGTATCCGCGCCAGTGCCAGCGGAGAGGTTGTCGGTGCCTGCACCGCCGATCAACCGGTCATCGCCCGAACCGCCCACCAGCGTATCGTTGCCCGCACCACCGTTCAGAACGTTCGCGGCGCTGTTGCCCGACAGGCTGTCGGCGTAAGCGCTTCCCTTCACGTTTTCGAAGAATTTCAAAGTGTCGAGCCCGGAACTGACGGTGTTTTGTTGCGCTGACGTCGAGAGGTTTACGGTAACGCCGGACAGGGCGCGTTCAAAGGACACCGTGTCATTGCCATCGCGCCCGTCCAGCACATTGTTGCCGGCTCCGGCGAACAGCGTGTTGTCCAGCGCATTGCCCGTACCATTGGCGGCGCCAGTGCTATCGACATACAGATGCTCGACGTTGTTGCTGAGGGTATAGGCCGCCAGGCTGCTGTGCACGCTGTCGATCCCTCCAGGCGCCGCATTGCTGATCTCGATCACGGTGTCGTCGGCGTTATCGACATAGTAGGTGTCATTGCCATCGCCGCCACTCATGCTGTCGTCCCCTGCGGCACCATTGAGCACGTTATTGGCGGCATTGCCGGTGATGAAGTTGTGCCGCTCATTGCCGGTGCCGTTGATGCCCGACACGCCGGTGAGCACCAGGTTCTCGAGATTGGCGCCCAGGGTCCAGCTGACCGAGGCCTGCACCGTATCGATCTGCGAGGTCGAGGTGTTGGTTTCCACCACGCGGTCGGACGCGTTATCGACCACATAGACGTCGTTGCCATTGCCACCGGTCATGGTGTCGGCACCCAGGTGACCATCCAGTGTGTCGTTGCCCGAACTCCCTACCAGGGTATCCGCCTGGTCGGTACCGGAAATCATGTTCTGAGCGTTGTCGAAGATGTCCTGCACGCTGTTGTTGTCGTTGGGGTTGCCCTGGAAGCCAAGGTCATTGGCAATGTAGTCGGCCAGGCGCTGGCCGACGATCTCCGCCGACTCCTCGTGCAGGTGCCAGACGTCGTCCGGATACGCCAGCGGATCGACTTCGTAGCGCAAGGGGAGGTCGGTGTAGTCCACCGCCAGCTTGACGTCGGCGCGCTCGGCGGCGATGGCTTCCTGGGCGGCGCGGACATAGCCAACCCCCTCGACGATGGAGGCAATCTTTTCTTCCGAATAACCACGGGCACGCGCCGCGTCCTGTTCGTAGTGACCGGTTTCCATCAAGTACACGGTGAAGTTGCCGAACTGGGCATGCAGGTAATCAAACACCTTCAGGGTCGCGGCCTTGTAGGCCGCTGCTGCCGCTGCTTTGTCCGTGGCGCGGCCGATCTCCTGGGCGGCTTCCTCGCCCTGGCCCCAAATGATGCCCATGGTGACGTTATCGATGGATTGCAGTTCGGTGCGTTGGTCCCGCAGCAGCGTCACGGCGCGCAACAGCGCAGCCCCGGGTTGGTTGGTGTCGGTCAGCCACCAGCACAACTGGAGTTCCTCGGCGCTGAGCGTCGACAGGCCGGTGACCGTGCTGCCGCCCACCGCGATGTCGATGCCGTTGCCATTGGCATCGTTGAACTGGCTGCGCACGTCATAGGGGGTGTAGCGGTCCAGGTCGTTGACCAGCATCGAGGTGCCGGACTGATTGTCATCCTCCGTCATGCGCAGAAGGCGCGCATTGGATTGGCCGAGGGTGGGCAGGTAGAGGATGTCCTGCTGGGTGCTCTCGCCAAACACGAAGTCGCTGGCGGTCAGGGTATTGAGGTAGTTGCCGTTGAGGGCGATTTCAAAACGATTGCCATCGGCATCCGCTTCGGCGGACTTGATGTAGGTCTTGTCGCCGGCCGCGTTGAGGGT
Organism: Pseudomonas farris; assembly: GCF_019145235.1. GTDB lineage: Bacteria > Pseudomonadota > Gammaproteobacteria > Pseudomonadales > Pseudomonadaceae > Aquipseudomonas > Aquipseudomonas farris. The sequence goes on from NZ_JAHSTV010000002.1 coordinate 669,947, forward strand.
TATGTACAGCGTGCCATTGCTGCCATCGCCGAGGCCGACAAAGCCCAGGCCCGAAACATCGATCTTGTCGACGCCCGCGGTGAAGTCATAAATCGTGTCGGTGGCCGTGATACCACCGGTGTCGTAGTCGCGGTAGCTGTCGAGCAGGTTGGTGTAGCGGAAGGTGTCGGCACCGTCGCCGCCGTACAGCGAATCGCGTCCGGCACCGCCGTCGACGATGTCCGCGCCGGTGCCGGCCTTGATTGAGTCGTTGCCACCGAGGCCGAGGATCAGGTCTGCGCCCGCCGTGCCGTTGAGGGTTTCGGCATTGTTGGTGCCGGTGATGGTGTTGGCGGGCGCATCGGCCACTACCAGGGCGAAGCTATCGCTGACCGATGCACCGGCCGGATCCATGGCTTTGACCAGCACGTTGTAATTGCCGGACGCGGTGCTGGTCGGCGTGCCGGTGAAGGTCAGGTTGGTGGCATTGAAGCTCAGCCACGCGGGCAGGGCGCTGCCATCGGCCAGGGTCGCGGTGTAGCTGAGGCTGTCGTTATCCGGATCAGTGAAGCTGGTGGCCGGCACCACGTAGCTGAACGGGGTGTTTTCGGTCGCGCTTTGATCCAGCAGCGGAGTGGCCAGCACCGGCGCCTGATTGGTCGGCGATGAGGTGGCGAAGACAAAATTAGCACTGGTCAGCGTGTTGAGGTAGTTGCCGTCCAGTGCCACTTCGAAGCGGTTACCATTGGCGTCGGCGGTCAGGGATTTGATGTAAGTCTTGGTGCCGGCACTGTTGAGCACTACGTATACGGTGTTGTTCTTGCCGTCCCCCAGGCCGGTGAAACCCATGGCCGAGAGATCGATCTTGTCGGCGCTGATATCGAAATCGGTGATCAGGTCGCCAAGGTTGGCACCGCCGGTGTTGTAGTTGCGGTAACTGTCCAGGCGATTGGAAAACACGAACGTGTCCGCTCCGGCACCACCGGTGAGGGTGTCCATACCGACACCGCCATCGAGCTTGTCGTTGCCCGCGCCGCCATTAAGGCTGTCGTTACCTGCCAGGCCGAGGAGGGTGTCGGCCGACTCGCTACCCAGCAGCGAGTCGTTGCCGCTGGTGCCGGTGATCACCCGATTAAAGATGAAGTTATTGGCCGTCAGGGTGCTGGTCAGGTTACCCGAGAGGATCAGCTCGAAACGATTGCCGCTGGCGTCGGCATCGTAGTCCTTGATGTAGGTGCGGTCGCTGCTGGCGCTGTAGCTGACCTGCAGGGTGCCGCCGCGGCCATTGCCCAGGCCGGTGAAACCGAGGTCGGCGAGGTCGATCTTGTCCTGGGTGACGTCGAAGTCGGTGATGGTGTCATCGAAGCTTGTGGTTGCGTTGCGGTAACTGTCGGACTGAGTGGTGAAACGGAACGTATCGGCGCCGGTACCGCCGGTGAGTTTATCGGTGCCTGCACCACCCACCAGAATGTCGCCACCGGCCCCGCCATTGATGGTGTCGTTGCCGGCCCCGCCGTAGAAAATCTCGCTGGCGGCGCTGCCCAGCAGGGTGTCATTGCCAGCCGTACCCTGCACGGTGGTCATCGGCACCGTGGCGCTGACGTAGCTGCCGTCACCATAGATCAGCGTGGCACCCTTGCTGGTGTGGCTGATGGTATTGCCGATAATGGCGTTGCGATCAGTACCGTCTTCGTTGCGTTCGGCGACGCCGTAGGTCGACAGGTCGCTGCCGATGATGATGTTGCCCTGGATGGTGTTATCGCTGCCGTTGAAGTACTTGCCGGACACGCCCAGGGTGTCGTTGTAAGACTGGATGATGATCTCCGGTACGGGGCTGCCCAGGGAATTGTTGGTGAGCGTGTTGTCGATGATCTCGACGTGATTGCTGCCGTAGATGCGTATCCCGGCGCTGGTGTTGTCGTGAATGTCGACGCCGCTGACGGTCACCTCGCTGGACAGTTTGATCAGCACCCCTTCGGCGCCATTACCGTACACCTCGCCACCGGTGATGGTGATGTTGCTCGGTGAGGGAATGTCCTCGCTGCCGCGCTGCACCACGATGCCATTGCCGCCGTTGTTGTAGGCCACGTTATTGGTGAGCGTGAAGTCGTGGGTGCTGGTGACGATGTTGAAACCGTGGCGGTCGTTGTCGTAGGCGATGTTGTTTTCGAAGGTGCTGTTGCTGAGGAAGTCAGCCACGAAGCCGTCCAGGCCGTTGCCGTGGGACACGCTGTTCTTGATGACCATATTGACGGTCTGCTCGTGGGGGTCGAAACCGTACCCGGAGCAATCCTTGATCTCGACGCTGTCGAGGGTGACGTTGGAGTCGTAGCCTGCTTCGCCGGGAATGTAGCCATTGAACCAACCGTCGATCTTGCCCGTGGTGCTGTCACGGTTGCCGTCGATGGTGAGGTTGCTGACGCCGAAGTCGTGGGTTTCCTCGCCATAGGCGGAGCGGATGACTCCCGTGATCTTGGTGTCGGAGCCATCAGCCACCTTGACGGTGGTTGCGCCCATGCCGTCGCCGTACAGGTAGACGTTGCTTTTAAGCATCAGGCAACCGTCGGAGGGTTCCTCCCCTCCCGAAACGATATAAGTTCCGGTCGGCATATACACCTGCCCACCGCCTGCAGCGGCCGCCGCATCAATTGCACTTTGTATCGCCGCCGTGTCGTCAGTGATGCCATCTCCTTTGGCGCCAAAATTTTGTACATTGAAAATCATGAGCTTATCTCCGTATCAGGCGAAAACCTCGGTAGATGCCAATATTCCATCGACAACCACCGTGTTATGACCCAACGGAGGGCAAAAGTTGTGACCGCGTATCGGGGAAGTGTCAAAAAACCGGACTAACTGATTAGCGGTTGCGAGATGTTTTGAGGTGTTTTGAAAAAATAACGTTCTGTTGACGTTTGCTTAGGGGCGTCCGTTGGTCGTGCCGGGGGGACGAAGGTGCAGGGCGCAGTTCCAATGGAGGCGACTGTTTTTTCTTAAAGGAGATTGGACATGACCAAGCGACAAGAACCGCATCACGGCTTTTCCGACGACCCTCAAAAAGTTAAAGAGGCAGGGCGTAAAGGCGAACAAAACGCCAATGTGGCAACCGACAAGGCGGAGAAAGCTCGAATCGGCGGGCAGCATAGTCATGGGGGAACACGCGGAGAACGATGATATACCTGCTCGACCTGCTGATCCCTATGTCAGCAGGTCGCAGTCCAGCCAGTCGCAAATGCAATGACCATTGCACACTCAAGGTCTGATTGCAGACTCCCTAGAGAGGGATAGTCATACATCGAGGTGTCATGCATGTAATTCAAGCGTGCGGTGGTAGCAGTCATGGCAAAGGCTTGGCATGCGCGTCTTAGAGTATTGCGTTAGCCAAAAGCCTCGCCGGTGAGCGACCTCATTCCCGTGTCATGAACACCGAAAGGCCCCTGGGAAGTTTGAGACCCGTTAGCCAGAATCCAGGTTAGAGTGTTCATCAACGTCTGTACATAAGCTCCCTCCACTCGATTCGCGTAGTCGCGCCAAGCGGTTCCAGCGAACGAACCGGGCAAAAAAAAACCGTATATCAATCGTTGTTTGAAGAATGAATCGTCCGCTGTTTGTTTCTCTAGATGGGCCCAAGGGAACCGGCAAAACCACACTGTTGGAGGCCGTTACGAAAGTACTGAGGGCAGACAACAAAAAGGTGATCCGACTTTGCGAGAAAAAAAGCGATCCCTATCGGGGGGAAACAATGGCCCTCGTTAACAAGCTCGTCAGAAATCCCACCCGGGATTTGGAGCTGGGGGTTTGTGAGCGCTTTGCCGATAGCCGTACCTGGATTTCCCAGCACGTGCTGGCTAAACAGCCACTAGGCAGCATTATCCTGATCGACCGCTGGTACCCGTCTGATGCCGCGTTTCGCCGGATAGTCCCGTTTGCAGAGATTCTACAGCTGAACATTGATCGAAACGTGCGAGTGCCAGACCTGCATGTCGGGGTTGTCACCGCCCCTGAAATTTCATGGGCGAGGGCAGCGACACGACGGCGTGGGCTGAGCAGTACTGTGATCCATAAGCTGGAAGAACATGTTGCTTGTACCAAGGCGTTCGAGCGAGCGATTGCAGATCACGGCTGGTTTTTATGCCGTAATGAAGGAACGATCGAAGACGCAACGATGCAGGTGATTTCTGAGATCTATAGAGTCCTTCGATGCCCCGCAGGCGAAGTTCGCTGCGCCGGCCTTGATGCGGTTGAGATAGCCGTAGATATAGATCGTTAGCAGGATCGAAGGGGTGATTTGTCGCCGCAGCGGTAGCCGGCTGATGCTTTGATCTGGGAGCCCGTCATCGAACCCGCCCACCCGCCGCCCCTTATAGAGCCTTGCTGGAATCAAGCAAATTGCGGAAGCCAAAGCGCGACCACTGCGGATCGAAAGACAATCGCCTGCTCATCGTCCGAACAACAACCGCTTTTGCCGCCAGGCCGGTGCGCTGGTGGGGAAAAGCACTTCGGTCGGCCGGAAACGAGCGACACCGCAGGCGGCGGCGATACGCTGGCGTTGCTGGCCCCGGACAAGCGCTTGCTGAAAACTGCTTTCACGCTGCGCCAGCCCCAGCACATAGCCCACGCCCGCCTGGAAATCGCCTCCATGGGCCTGCCACCAAGCGGCGATCAACTGCGGGTCGGGCCAGGGCAGATTCTCATCGGGGTCCATGGCGACATTGGAATCCTCAGGGTCGTCGTTCGGGCCTGCATCGAAATCCGGCAGGTCCTGCAATTCCAGATCGAGCAACGCCAGGTCAACCCCAGTAATCAGGCTGAAGGCCTCGCCGGCGACGCGGGCATGAGGCAGGTCGCTCATCTGCTGGAACAGCCAGGGCACGCTGACCGGATCGCCCAGCAGCCCAACGGCCTGGATGCCGACGCGCTGCTGCCCGGGGTTCTGTATCAACTGGCGTATCCAGGCGATGCTGTTCTCACGCCTTTGCCAGGCCAGCAATACACAGAGCGCGCGATACTGGAACTCGCCCGGTTGCTCGGCGAACTGGCGCAGCGGCTCCAGCGCTTCCTCGTCGCCCATCTGTGCGATGGCCCAATTGGCCCAGAAGCGCGTGGCCGTGTCCTTGTGTTGACGGTGGGCACGAATCGTCGGCATCAGGTCACGACGACGCAACTCGCCGGCAGTACGGGCGGCACGCGCCAGCACGCTTGGGTCGGCGTGGGACAGCCCAGCCAACAGCGCCGGCCCTGGATCGCGCCGGTGCATGCCACAGGCGGCTAGGCCGATGCAGCGAAACAGGGATTCCGGCGATGCCAGCAGGCGGTCGATCCAGGGTTCCACCAGGGTCCACTTCAACCAACCCAGCGCGGCTGCCATAAAGCGCTCGCTGCCCGGATGCACGCGTACATGCTCGGCCAGGCTACCCATGGCTATCGTATTATTCGTCTCGAAGGCCAGCACCGTGGCGGCAAACACCTCGCCCAGCGCGGTAGGGCTCAGTTGCTGCAACAGGGCCTCCAGTCCAGGCAAACCTGCTATGCACAGGCCATCCAGATGGGCTTCGATGCGATTGTCCAGGGTGGTCAGGTGTTTGAGGTCGTAGTGAGGCGCCCGAACGGCATAGTCGCGCAGACCGGCGAGGAAAGATGCCTCTTCCACGTATTGATTAAGAATCCCCTCTATTGTAAGGCGAACATCTATCACGGGTTGGCAACCTGTATCCAAGCTATAGCATCATCACTGTATGCAATATCCTGCAAGCCGACTGACCAAATGCGGCCATCAGCAGAATCAAGATATGCTGTGCTTACGTTTATATCGAGATCTAATTTCTCAATAACATCGCCTACAATCTTGAATATCCCCTCGTAGCTGGAGATATAAATGGAGCCACAAAAGTAAGTCATGCCCCAAAAATCACTTTTCGTAACGTCTTGTTCTATTGCCTCCCATGCGTTGCCACGCCCGCGAATGATTGTCCCCGCCATTCCACAGATGTACACATAGCCATCACCAGCACATTCAATTGCGTTAAGTACCACATTCGTCGGACTATGCTCTTGCATCCAGCGCTTCCCATCATAGCGCCAGATTTCCCCTGAATATCCCGCGCAATATATGTCCTCTTCAGAAAACCCATCGATGCAATTGAAGCCTATGGTGTGTTTGCGGCGATCTCTTCCTAGAAATACGCCGTTATCAATTCGAAACCATATTTTCTCGTTAGATTTTTTATATACATGCCTGCCCATGCCTGCTAAGTAAATTTCACCATCGATAACTCTCACAGCTCTAAGCGTTAACAAATCACTCGGACCATCATCAGAGGGATCCACTTGCTCCTCAGATAGCCCTGGCAGATTAAGGGTTAATATTGTCCCATCAACACCCATGGCTAATATTTTTTTCCCATCCTCAAGAACTATTGCTCCCCTGGTAGCCGTATCCAGCGTTTTTTCCCCCACTTCTCATCGGCATAGCGAAAAACTATCGAGTGGTCCGTATTTTGGTCTGCTAACTCATCGTCAACTGCCATTATGACAACGTAATTCTTTCTAAATGCGGTGACCCCTGTGAAACTTCTGGTGCGTTGTTGGTACATGGTAATTACCCCGTCTAGATTGGTTGATTATTACATGTCGTCGTCTTCGCTTATGCGTTTTATGCGCTCTGCGGCATCGGCCCTTTGTTCTTTTTTCAACGGCTGTCTTCGCGTTGGTGAGTGACATTTTTTTTTTGGATCTTTCCCGTAAAAGTGATCCAATTGTGACTCTATGCAGCCAGGCGAGCACTCACTATCAGGATTGGCGTCTTTATGCGATTGGAGCGCGATTTCTTTTGCCTTGGCATAAGTTAGCTCTTTGCCTATCAGCGTTTCCTCTATAACACCGCGTGTGCCGTGTGCAACGCCATGTTTACCTTCATAGCGTGAACAGTTGGCGCACATTGTTGGAGCGCCGCTATAAGCGCCTCCAGGCTTGCTTGAAATATGAGAAAAATCAGGCATTAAAACACCCCCTGGGCGCACCCAGTGATCCTCAATCAAGTGATCGCCTGTGTTCTCCGGACTACAGCACATTTCTTTGTCTTTGCCCTTGGGCACAAGTATGCACTGCATGGCAGTTTTACAATCGTCTGAGCAGTCAACGTGGTGCTTTCTTGCGCCAACTTGCTTTGATTTTGAATCTTTGCAGGCAGTCTGCATCTTCCCAGTATCGCTCTTACAGTTGGGAGGGTCTCCGAACGCCGTAGCATCCTGATAGAGCCAGGGCGTTGTATTAGAATTTGAGCCGTGGTTATGAGTAGTCATATCCATATTCCTGACTACATTTTCCCCCTCGAACTTCACATCCATCGACCATGCCGTGAAGTACACCTTTCCCTTGATCTTGCTGGTGATAACTCCTTTCTTCGGGGCGTTTCCAGCCTCATCTCCATAACTGGTTTTAAAGTAACTCTTGTCCTTGAGCATGACCTCCTTGCCGCTGATCTTGACCGTTCGCGTGCCCCTGGTGGTGTCCTTGGCCATGCCGGTATTCGGGTAGGGGATAGGTACACCGGTTGGTGTTGCAGCCGTTTGCGGCGGAGTGAAGCAGACATCCGGAAAGCAGGCAATCGACTTGCCAGCCGCCGCCTTGCAGGAAATCTCCATGTTGTTGGCATACACCTCATTCGCCATCACGCAGCCCTCACAGTCTGATAACTGAGCATCGCGGCGGCGCGTTCGCCGGCGTCGTTGCCGAGGTGGCAGAAGATATTCGGGCCTTCGCCATAGCCCTTGCGGCTGGCGGCCAGGGCCACGGCGAGCATCGCCGGGCCGATGGCGGCGCCGACTTCGCCAATGCAGTCGGCCGGGTGCCAGAGGTGGAAGAATTCCTTGCGCACGCGCAGGGTGCGGCTCAGGGCCAGGGAGGCTTCCTTGAAGTAGTACTGCTCGCCGGAGATGTCGGTGAGCCGATAATCCATTTGCTCCAACCCACAGCCGACTTCGCTCAGGGCAGCGCGTACGGCTTGAGTCAGGCCCTCGGCGCGCAGGGGAATGTCTTCGGCTTCCACGGTGGCCTTCTCCACGCCGAATCCCAGGCCGAGGCAGGCCAATTGCGGCTCTTCGCTGGCAAAAGGGGCGGCCAGCACCACGGCGGCGGCACCTTCGCCGGGGATAAATCCGTTGGAGTTCTGGCTGGTGAGCAGGCGTTCGCGTTCTTCGAAAGCGGCCAGCGTCGGTCCGTTCAGGAAGGAGTCGACGCCGGCAATCAGCACGTGGCGATGGCCGCCCTGGTAGATCAGCGTACGCGCATTGAGTAGCGCCACCGCAGCGCTGACCCGACCACGGGCGATGACGTTGGAACTGGGATGAAAGCGCAGGCCCAGTTCGGCTTCGATGTCGTGCAGCAGCCCGTTATCGAGACCGTCGAGGCGGCCGGGGCGGTCGGCTTCCGCCACTCCGAGCAGCAGCGGGGTCTTTTCCGGATCGACACCGGGGGTACTCTGCAGCGCCTCGGCGATGGCGCGGGCGGCCATCTTGATCAGCTTGGTGCGGCCGCGCCAGGGCTGTTCCAAAGGCACGCTGGCGGCAATCAGCCATTCGCCACCTTGATCGATAAAACGGGTTTCCTGGAAATTGTCGATGGCACAACGGATCGCCGCGCAGCTCGCGGGTGCGCTGAGGCCAACGGCGCTGACCATGCCGGAGCCGATGATGCAAAGTGCGGTCATCAGTCCGTCTCCTCGGGGGCGTGCTTGGCTTTTACCAGGGAGGAGAGCGATGGGTAGTAATCCTTGCCCAGTTCGCGGGCGCGCCACCAGCCCGTGGACATAGTGCCGACCAGCACCTGAGCGATCTCGAACATGTTGCGTCGTAGCGGACGGGAGACACGCCAGGTCAGCTGCACCTGGAGCGCGTCTGTGTCGATCAGCAGGGTGTCGATCACCGCCTGCACAGTCTCATGACCGCCTTTTTTCAGAAAGAAGGTCACCGACACGTCCATTTCGGGGATGCGAAAGCCCGCGCGCTCCTGGGGTGTGAGGTTGAGCAGTAGCACATCCTCGCCGCCCCGCAGGTAAGGAATCTGCTGATCGTCAGGGGCAGCCTGAAAGTAGCGATTGTCGAAATCCTGCGGCAGAAACGGAAAGCAGTTGGCCAACCAGGCATCGTCGTAAGTACCGGCGAAGCGAGCGCGTTGCGGCCAGCTGCGGCCGATGGGGCCAAGGGCCATCGGGCGGAAGTCGCCAGAGGGACTGTTGATCGCCTTGCCCAATTCCTCGGTGTTCGGCATCGGCATGCCGACAATGTCAGCACTACCCATGCTACGTGGGAACCAGCCACAACCAGTCGGATTGTCCAGGTAGCAGTGACGCATTTCGGAGTCTTTCGCCATCGGATGGCTGCCGCCAAAGGCCTGGGCATAGGAGATGTCCTGCTCGGTAAAAGGCTGCGCCAAGCCGGGAGAAACGCCCAATAGCCCCGGTTGCCATTGTCGGGGGCCTAGGACGGAAAAGGCCTTGCTCATCCGACCGACGCGAATGCCCGCGGCCAGCTGCGTCACGGGCCGCCCGTCTGGGGCATAGGCCTTGCCGCGGACCAGCACATCGCAGAATGGCTTGACCGGGGCGAAGTCCATTTCCTGCAGCGGGGCGCTGAGGCCCGGTTCGCCGAGGAAGGTATCGGCCATCAGCAGCGGTTGTTGGGTGTCGGCGAGGGTCGCCGCGCGGCCGTCCAGCGGCAGATTGAAAGTGCCTTTGGCTACCACCACCAGGGATTCACGGCCATCAGGCTCCATGCCCTGGGTATAGGCAGCAAGCAGTTTGCTGGCGTTGAGCAGTTCCATATGCCGAATACCTAGTTGATCTGCACCGAACCACCCTTGATGCGGTTGACCCCGCTGGAGCGGCTGGACAGGTAGGCGCCCTGGATGATCACTTTGCCCGCGCGGGTCAGGGTGATGCTGGCCTTGCCGCAACGCAGCACGATCTCGCGTTCGGCGCTCAGCTCCAGGCGCTGGTCGTCCAGTTGCACGCAGGCGACCGGTGCGGGCGCCACGGCCTGGCCCAGCAGGCGGCCGATCACTAGCGGGCGGGAAGGGTCGCCATCTTCGAACATCAGCGCCACCTGGGTGCCGATGTCCGCAGGGGCGAGCAGGGTGGTGGTGCGGGCGGCTATGCTCTGTTCCTCGGGGCAGCCGGGGTAGGTCACCAAGGGCGCACTGGCCTGTGGCAGGTCGAGCAGGACACCGATGACCACGCCATCGATGCGGGCCTGGGCGGGTAGTGAGTATTGAACCGTCATACGCGTTACTCCTAGTTTTGCAGGATCTTGCGTCCCTTGATCACCACGTTCTTGTTGGCCTTGATGTTGATCGCACCAGAGCCGTCTATGGTGATGTCCTTGCCGCGGATGCTGATGGTGCCGTCCTTCTTCATGATGATGCTGGCTTTGCCGGTCGTGATGGTCACCGAGTCACCGGCATTGATGACAAGATCCTTGCCCACCGTCAGCACATCGTCCTTGTCGATATCGGTCGTGCGTCCTGCCCCGACCTTGCGCGATTCGTTTGTTTTTACCGTCGTTGAAAGATTGGCTCCGACGTCCACCGAGCGGTTGGCGCCCACATTGGTCGACTGGTAGAGGCCCACGTTGATGTTTTGGTAGGCCCCGACATTCACCGTTTGAAAGGCACCGATGACAACTTCCTGCGCGGCGCCGATGGCGATCGTCTCGTTGATACCTACCGCATGAGTGCGCTGCAGGGCCACGGTCGCGGTTTCGCTGGCGCCGACGCTGATCGTGCGGTTGCTGCCTATGCTGATGGTCTCGTTGCTGCCGACGTTTTCCGTACGGTTAACGCCGATGCTGATGTCCTCGTTGTTGCCCACGCTTTCGGTACGGTTGACACCGATGGTGATGGTCTCGTTGTTATCGACGGTTTCGGTGCGGTCGTGCTTCACATGCACGGTTTCGTCGTTGTCGATGGTCTTGCTGCGGTCGTGGCCGACCCAGTGGGTCTCGTCGTTCTCGACCTCGATGTCCTGGTTCTTCTCGGCATGGATAAACAGTTGCTCTGCGCCTTTCTTGTCCTCCATGCGGATTTCATTGAAGTTGGCCGGTGAGCCGTCCTTGCTCGAACGGCTTTTCACCCCGCTCTGGGTGGCATTGGCTGGCAGCGTGTAGGGCACGGTCTGTTCGGCGTTGTAGACGCGGCCGGTGATGATCGGCCGATCCGGATCGCCCTCGAGGAAACTGACGATCACTTCCTGACCGATCCGCGGGAGCTGCACTGCTCCCCAGTTCTTGCCGGCCCAGGCCTGGGACACGCGAATCCAGCAGGAGCTGTTTTCGTTGGACTGGTCATGGCGATCCCAGTGGAAATGCACTTTGACCCGGCCGTACTGGTCGGTCCAGATCTCCTCGCCACTGGGGCCAACCACCACGGCGGTCTGCGGCCCGCGAACAATGGGCATGGGGGTTCGGGGGAGGGGGCGGAAGGTCTGGTTGGCATCCATACAGTCCAGCTCGCTGACGAACTGTTCGGCCAGGTCCAACTGCCCGCTTTCATAAGCGTCCTGACGGATCTGATAGCGGGCGATCACCACCAGGTATTCGCGGTTCTGGTCCGCACGGTCGTAGCCAGTCAGCTCGAACAAATGGCCGCAGCCCAGCCCGCGGGCGTGGCCGCGCAGCTGCACACGCTCGAACTGGCTGTGAATGGCTTCGATGCGGGTACGCGCGTAGTGCTCGCCATCGTTGCTCTGTACGTATTCACCGGGGTAGTCGTAGAGCGGGTGGTCGCCGTTGCTGTGGCTGCGCGACACACTGGAGCGCACCTCAAGGCTGGCGCGGGGGCGCTGGAAGTCGTAGTCGTTCAGCTCCAGCGAACCGGGTTGGACTTCCCGCGCCAGTTGCCAATCGTAGAAATGATCGCGCTCGCGCATTTGCCGATCGGGGGGGTAGAAGGGCACCGAGGCATAGTCGGCCACCGTGGAGTGGGCGCCATAGGCGTCGGCAAACACCAGTACATGACGCGCCTGCTCATGGCGGAAGTAGTAATAGATACCTTCCTGCTCCATCAACCGGCTGACGAAGTCGAAGCTGGTTTCGCGGTACTGCACGCAATATTCCCACTCGCGGTAGCTGCCGCTCAGGCTGTCTTCGAAATCGGAGAAACCGAGGTCGCGGAACACCTGCTTGATGATGTCCGGCACCGTTTTGTTCTGGAAAATCCGGCAGTCCGAGGTGCGCGTGAGCAGCCAGAGCCAGGGCCGTAGGCTGACGCGGTAGCCGGCGAACTGGCCGTGGCCGGTCACTTGCCGGCAGCTGCAGGCAATGCCGTGGAAATAGCGTTTGCCGCCGTCGTGTAGCTCCAGGGTCAGGCCCATCGGCTTGCCCAGCAACTGGTCGAACGTGATCGCCCGGTCTTCGGAGGTGAGGTCCAATTCGTAGTGGAACAACCGCCCTAGCTCTTCGCTGCCTTCCATGCCCTGCAGCACCAGGACATCGCCGCCGAGTGGGCTGTCGACCTGCACCAAGCGGTTGTTTTGCGTGATTGCCATAAAAAAACGGCTTCCTCTGGCCGGCACTCAGTCAGAGCGAACGTACGACTAAAACCGCTTCCTGCGGATTAACCTTCTGTCCAGAGCCACACTTTGGCGTCATCTCTAACAATTCAAGTGAAGTGTTAGCGCTGTTCAATGCTTGTCAAGAAACTCTCCGACCAGTGGGGCAAAGACCGGGCGTTTCAAGATGGGCGAACGGAGGTCACTAGTTAGCTTCTTTGGTTATAGGATTTATTCTAAACAGCGAATACAGCCGCAAAAACCTCGACGACACCTAACCATTTAAGGGGGGCTATACTCAGTTGCACGGATTGGCATATCCGAGCCGTTATTGAGCAATATCGTACAAGGAGTTCTGATGCCGCTGCGTTTGACAATCACCAACTATCACGTGCTCACGCGCGGCCAACCCGCGGAGTTCGAGCTTGATTGCGGTGAACTGAAAATCGGCCGCAGCCCCGAGAACGACTGGATACTTCCAGACCCGGAGCGACTGGTGTCCGGCCAGCATTGCGTCATTGAGCTGCGTGACGGCACCTACTACCTGACCGACACCAGCACCAATGGCGTGCAGTTGGTGAATGCCGGCGTGCACATGCACCGCGGCAACAGCGAACCTTTACGGGACGGCGAACTGCTGCGCGTGGGCGAGTACGACATCCTGGTGCAGATCAACGACGCTCCACAGATCATCAACGCGGCGCCTGGGATGAGTGATCCCTTTGCCGGCTTCGATGCGCTGATGGAGCGTCAGGCGCCTGACGAGATTCCCGACGCGGCCCCGGCGCCCCTCAGCAGAGAGCCGATCCAGTCGAGCGGTCCGCCCCCGGATATCCCCTCCGATTTGTTTGATTTCCTCGCGCCCCCATCGGTGCCGCCGCCAGCCGTGGCCGACCACGTGCCGGCCGAGCGCCATGATTTCCGCCCGCCGGAGCCACAGCCTCCCAGCGCCCCCCCGGCCAGCGAAACCGGCGCAACGCCAGCGATTCCGGGGGACTGGGATCCCTTCGCCGAACTGGACATAGGCCCCGCGCCTGTAGCGCCGCCCACCCCGCAAGCACAGCCGCAACCATTGCCCGCAGAGCCGGAAAATATGGCCAGCAGCACACCAGCCCCGGCAGCCCCAGTCGACTCGTTGGCTGCGGTTTCGACTCCAGCACCCGCAAATGAGAGCAGCGATGAGGTGCTGGAAGCCTTTCTCAGGGGCGCCGGGCTCGACCAGTTGCGTATCGATAGAGACGAAACTTGCGCTCAGATGGAGGCCATCGGCCGTAGCTACCGACATATGGTGGAAGGGTTGATCGAGGTGCTGCGCGCCCGAGCCAGCCTCAAGGGTGAGTTCCGCATGGCCCAAACCATGATCCGCCCGGTGGAGAACAACCCCCTCAAATTCGCCCCCAATGTCGATGAGGCGCTGCTGTTGTTGCTGCGCGCCGACAATCAAGCCTTCATGCCGGCCGACCAGGCCATCGAGGAAAGCTTCGACGACCTCAAAGCGCATCAATTGGCCGTTATGGCCGGCGTACAAGCCTCGATCAAACATCTGCTCAAGCGATTTCAACCGGCGGTATTGGAAGCGCGCTTGAGTAAGCCTTCGGGTATTGGCGCTTTGCTACCAGGTGCACGCCAAGCGCATTACTGGGAGTTATTCACGGGACTCTATGCAAGCATTTCCAGAGAGGCCGAAGATGATTTAGAGGACTTGTTCGGGCGCGAATTCAGTCGTGCTTATGAAGAACAAAGTGCGAAGCTGCGCAAAGGCTAAGGGTTATTAGATAGTTGATCAATCCCGTAGGGTTGCCGGTAGTTCCAAACTGGAATAATAAATGTCATTGAGGACGACGACATGTCAAAGCTATTGATGCTCGCAACAGCCATATTGCTGACTGCCTGTGCTTCGAGTCCGCGTCCCACAGTGGTTGTCATGCATATCCAGGCCGCTGCCGATCTGAACCCCACGGCGGGCGGGCAGGCGACACCTGTGCGGGTGCGTTTGTATGAGTTGAAGAGCGGTGCAGTCTTCAGTCGTGCCGACTATTTCTCCTTGGTGGATGCCACCAGCAAAACCTTGTCCACGGACCTGGTGGCGCAGGATTTCTAACATAGCACCTCGTTTAACATAATATACATTACACGTAACAAGATGTTTCAAGATTAGCCCGGTTGCACGCAGATTTTGAAGCCCTCGATTCACCCAAGCCCCTCATCCTTGCGTCAGCTTTCCAATCAGCTCCGAATGCTCGGGAAACTGCTCTCTGAGCTTCTGCCGACTGCCCATCTCCATATCTGCAAAATCAAACCCTGGTGAAACCGCTTCACTGATCAAACCGTATCCCGCTAAACCATTCATAAGCTGCGAAGCTTTCCAGACGCCACCAGGTACATGCAGCTGCAAACATTGCCCGGCGATAACGTCGCTGCCCATCACCACAGTTTTCAACGTGCCGTCTAAAAAAATCAGGCTGTACTGAATCGGGTTTCCCAAATGGTAGTAATGAACGATGTCCGATTGATTCAGGTGGAAATGCCCGATCGGCGAATCCTTGGTCAGCAAGTAATAAATTGAAGTCATCAAGTGACGTT
This sequence comes from Pseudomonas farris, assembly GCF_019145235.1. Lineage (GTDB taxonomy): Bacteria > Pseudomonadota > Gammaproteobacteria > Pseudomonadales > Pseudomonadaceae > Aquipseudomonas > Aquipseudomonas farris. The sequence goes on from NZ_JAHSTV010000002.1 coordinate 685,047, forward strand.
GACCACCATTGATCTCGGCCATAGCGTGGTGATCAGATTGAAAGGTTCTCCGGTAGAAACCGCCTTCCATGTGAGGCTCCAGAGCCAACGCGGCGATTACTGCTTCAGCGTTGGGGATATGAATGTCGAGCTCACTGTTGGTCATGTGGATTGTCCTCCTTGAAATACTGTAGCTATTAAGCAGATAAGCTCGATAGATTATAACTATGCTAAATGGTTGTTTAGTCGTTTTATCTCGATAGCGTTTAAAAGCGTGAGCAAACGCAATTCGTCAGCTTGACTCTATCGCTACCCCTGCCCTCGCAACACCGCAATATCCCGCTTGGGAGGTATGCCAAACAGACGGCTGTATTCGCGGCTGAACTGGGACGGGCTTTCATATCCGACCTTGAAAGCCGCACTGGATACGTCCTGGTGTTCATTGAGCATCAATCGCCTTGCCTCGTTCAGTCGCAGCCATTTTTGGTACTGCAATGGGCTCATTGTGGTGAGTTGGCGGAAGTGGTGGTGAAAGGTCGGAGTGCTCATCTGCACTCGGGCCGCAAGTTCATCGACACGAAGCGCTGAGGTGTAATTCAACTTCAGCCAATCGATGGCTTTGGCGATCCGATAACCTTGGCCATCGACAGAAGTTATTTGTCGAAGGCGGCTCGCCTGATCACTTTGCAAGAGACGGTAGTGAATCTCGCGCTGGATCAAGGGGGCGAGAACAGGAATGGACTCCGGCTCATCGAGCAGTGCCAATAAGCGCTCGAATGACGCCAGCATTGCAGGGGTTACTGAACCAATTCCTACCCCCTTCGCAACTGATCGATCACGGGTTGGCGGCAGGTCACTTTGTGCTATCAGCTCAGCCAGCATGCGCAGGTCGAGCTTCAAAGTCAGTCCCAGGCATGGCTGTTCCGGGCTTGCCACCAGCACTTCTGAATTGGCAGGCAAGTCCAATGAGGTGATCAGAAATCGCGACGTGTCATACGGGTAGCCTTCGCCGCCTACCCAGAGCTGTTTCTCACCCCGGGCGACGAGGATGATGCTTGGCTCGACCATGCAGACGACGGGCGGCGAAGGATGTTCGCGCCTGAAGAAGCCGAGGCCCGTAATGGGCGTTCCGTAATCACCTGGTTTCGGAATCTGCGCGCCGATGATCTGCGCAAGCGATTCTTGCGCCGATGTTTGTTGAGGCGCGGTGTCGTGTTTGATCGTCATGTTCGTCTTCTACCTCTTTGCTGAACTCTAACTCGCCAGTTCACGACCGTCCTGCAAAAAAACAGAGACTCATAGAATCAGGCAAGTAATCCAGCGGAATGCACTACAGGGAGTATGGGCAGAGCCGGAGAATGTTGATCCGACACACCCATTGCGGAATCTCCCATGACGTCAAGTATCGCTTCGTGATCGAGAGCGCCATGTTGGCTGATTAAGCACTTGGGTCAAAACACTCCAGCAAACTACAACTCAATCGAAAGGACTATCCGGTGAAAAGAATTTTTCTTGCCCTGGGGCTTCTCGTTACCTCTTTTTCTTCAATGGGAGCCGATATGTCAAACGGCGCGGACAACTTCTATAAAAGCGAGAAAGTGACCGTTGAAAAGGTCACCTTCAAAAATCAATACGGAATGAAGGTGGCGGGCAACCTGTTCACCCCGAAAGACCTCGCCCCCAAATCCAGAAACGCCGCCATCATCGTCGGCCATCCAATGGGGGCGGTGAAGGAGCAGAGTGCGAACTTGTACGCTACCAAAATGGCCGAACAAGGATTTGTCACACTGTCCCTGGATTTGTCCTTCTGGGGCGAAAGTGAGGGCACGCCTCGCCAAGCGGTCTCGCCTGATATTTACGCCGAAGATTTCAGTGCCGCCGTAGACTTTCTCGGCACTCGACCGATAGTTGATCCTGAGCGAATCGGCGTCCTCGGCATCTGCGGCAGTGGCAGCTTCGCTATCAGTGCCGCCAAGATTGATCCGCGCATGAAGGCCATCGCCACCGTCAGCATGTACGACATGGGGGCGGCCAACCGTAACGGTCTCAAACACGCAGTGACTGCGCAACAACGCCAGCAGATCATTCGCGACGCCACCGAGCAGCGCTATGCCGAATTCCAGGGTGGCGAAATCCGCTACACCGGCGGCACGCCGCTCAAACTGACCGGCAATGCCGTGGGTGATGAGTTCTACGATTTTTATCGCACCCACCGAGGCGAAGTCACTCCGGCCGGCGCATCGCCGCAGACAACCACCATGCCGACGCTGACCAGCAACGTGAAGTTCATGAACTTCTATCCGTTCAATGACATCGAGACTATCTCCCCTCGCCCGCTGCTGTTCATTGCCGGCGCCCAGGCACACTCACGCGAGTTCAGTGAGGATGCCTACAAGCGGGCCGCCGAGCCTAAAGAGTTGCTCATTATTCCAGATGCCGGACACGTGGATCTTTACGACCGGGTCAACCTCATTCCATTCGCCAAGTTGACCACGTTCTTCAAAAGCAACCTGAAGTAGCCTGATCGGTGTTGCGATAGGTGGCTTCTGGTCATTGTCGGCGGCAACCGCCATGCGCCTGGTGCCTGATGACCAGATCACTCGCGCAATGGCCATCGTCAACGGCGGCAATGCTTTGGGATGGTGGACATGGCTGGCGAGAACGTTGCAGACGCTGCTGAAGCGGGAGGCGGCTTGGGGGAGCATGCGCACGCAGGTTGGACGTGACCATCACCGTGCGCTGTCGATGATTTGGCCACCGTCCGGCGTCAGGCTGTAACCTGTCAGGAATTGTGCGTCCTTGCTGGCGAGGAATAGCACGACCGGCGCAATGTCCTCTTCGGGTGATCCATAACGGCCAAGTACGTTAGTGGGTGCGGGTGCATTGGCGGCAGCCCCCCAAGTGTCTGCAACCGGCATGACATTGTTTACCGTGATCTTGTCAGCGCCCCACTCCCTTGCCGCCGAGCGAGTCAAGGCGCGCACCGACTCCTTCGCCATGTTGTAAGGGGCGTATCCCTGCAGGCCGATGACACCCGCCAGCGAGGCGAAGTTGATGACCCTACCCTCCCCGCTGGCTTTAAGGTGTGGGTAGCAGGCTTGCATCGTTCGTAGATAGGCAATCGGCCCCATTTCTAAATTGCGTTGCAATTGCTCGGTCGACAGATCGAGAACCGATGAAAAGACGACAGAGGGGTCGAAGGCATTGTTCACAAGAATGTCGATCCGGCCATACACACCCACCACCTTTTCTACAGCAGCTTTGATCTGATCCGGATCGGCGATATCACAGACTACTCTGAGGGCGATGCCGCCCGCCGCCTGGATCTCAGCGACGACACCCGCGACATTTTCAGCCGTGCGTGAAAGAACCGCCACCTTCGCGCCTTCCACCGCGAACAACTTCGCTGTGGCGCGGCCGATACCGCGACCGGCTCCAGTGACGATGGCAACTTTCCCATTGAGTCGAGTCATATAAGTCTCCTTTATTTAAGAGGCGTTTGGATGACCGCCGTCAGCGGTGGGTAAGGCGACGGAAGATCACGAACAGCGTTTTGTGTCATGAAGGAGGCAACCAAGAGGATGAGTCCTACGATTGCCGGGATAGAGCCTTTGGGCTTGCGAACACCCAGGTGTGCTAAAGCGGAGAGCAGCAGGTGATAAAACATGCCGGCATAGGCAAGATCACTGAGCGCCACGTTAAAGCGCCACAGAATCGCGGCAGGACCAAGGACCTTGACCGCGATCATGAAAGGCACCAGGTGGGAGGCTGAATAGCCCAACTCCGCCTGTGCATTTCGAACATAGTCGCCCTTGGCGATGTACATGGAGGCAGAAGCGAAATAGAGCAGCGACAGCAGTGCCGTGCTGATCCAATAAACATAGTTTTCGATCATGAGGTTTTTCCCAAGCAAGCGTTAATGCGTCGACTCAGGTCAAAGATGTCGCCTAATATGAAAAGCTACAAGTAGGATGAAAAAGTGGTGCTTAGTATGGAAAACCAGACTAATGGTGACGATCAGATCAACATGCACGAGGAAATGCGCCGTGCATTTGCGCTGCTTTCAGGCAAGTGGAAGCTGGAAATCATGTGGTTGTTGAACCAGCGAATCTACCGTTTCGGAGAACTGCGCAAGGCGATTAGCGGCATCACCCAGCACATGCTGACGGCACAACTTCGTGAGCTCGAAAACGATGGGCTGGTGTCGCGAACAGTCTTCGCGCAAGTGCCACCGCGTGTCGAATATGAAATGACGGCAAAGGCCCGTGCGCTCGGGCCGACGATGGAGGCACTCGCGTTATGGTGGAGCGAGTATGGGAAAAGCGTGCCGGTGAAGCCAAATCCGCGCGGCCGTAAACCCAAGATCACTTAAGCATCTCATTAGTGTCAGGGGTTAGACCTTAATGGTTCTTGAGGAATGCTTTTCGAACCTTGGCACTTCAATCAATGGGCTGTTTTGCCATGGAGATCGCGGGAAGCTCCTTCGAGGGTTTTCCATAGACTGCGCATCGTAGGGTTCTCATTGGTGATGGCGCAGTAGGAGCGTATCTCCAGTCGCGTACTCCATTCATCACCACCCGCTTTTACCAACTGACCTCGCTGAAGCTCGTCAATGACAGCGCTTTCTGGCAACCATGCCACGCCATACCCCTCTATCGCCATGCGCATCAAAAGCATCGCCATGTCTGCCTCATAGCACCGTTCCAGCACACTCACACTTGGGCCATTTTTGATGACTATGTCGGCAACGCGACCTAGAAAAGTTGTGGCCGTATAAGCGAGGTGAGGCACAGCTTTAGCTGAGGTGCCGGGCAAGCGATACAGCGGTTGCCCCTTCTTGTCAGGGGCACACAACGGAATAAAGGCGTCATGTCCCAACGTCAGGCATCCGAACTTTTCCGGGTCTAGAAGAATGGGGGCCAGGGGATGGTGGTAGACGATCATCAGATCGCAACTCCCCTCCTCCAGGGCTATGACGGCGTCATGAATGTTCGCGGCAACGACTCGAGCGTTGAACTGCTCATTGTGCTGCTGAAATTGGGTTAGCCATTTCGGTAGAAACGTCATTGAAAGGCTGTGGCCAGCAGTCACCTGGATGGATCGCCCGGGCATTCGCTCAACCTCGCGCAGGGCTGAACGCAGTCTCAATAACCCTGCTAATGCCTCGCGGCCTTCTTCACAAAAACTTCGCCCCGCAGGCGTGAGCTGAACGGGATAAGTACCGCGATCTACCAACTCCGCGCCTACCCATTCCTCAAGTGACCGTATGCGACGCGACAGAGCCGACTGGGTCACGCAGCGAACCTCCGCAGCCCGAGAAAAGTTCTTCCACTCGGAAATCGCTAAAAGATCATCCAACCATTTGATTTGCATAGCGGCACCTCACGCCCCGAATACGCAGTGTACTGCGCCGCAGTCAGGGCGAAGCAGAAGTTTCGAAAACTATTCCAAAAGCGCATGAGGCTATCGGGATTACTCATCACGACCTTTCAATCCCGCCCCTAGAATCGAAAACGTTGAAGCGATGCCATAGAGCTTCGCCCCAATGACACTTGTCTCCTGCCAAGTAAAAAAAGCAAAAAAACCACTTGAGGAAAGCTCCGTGAAGAAAAATAAACTTCCGCGTCGGATCGCAATTGGCATCGCCTTGGGCGTGCTTGTCGGTTGGGCGTGCCACCATTTCGCAGGGAGCGAACAAAGCGCCAAAGAGATCGCGTCTTACTTCTCGATGGTCACCGACATTTTTTTACGCATGATCAAGATGATCATCGCTCCGCTGGTATTCGCTACTTTGGTCGGTGGCATTGCCAGCATGGGGAACTCCCGCTCGGTTGGGCGCATTGGCCTAAGAGCCATGGCCTGGTTCGTCACCGCTTCGGTGATCTCGCTGGCAATCGGCATGGGCCTGGTCAACCTGTTCCAACCCGGTGCGGGACTGAACATGGAAGTTGTCCAGCATGCGGCAAGTCCCGTGGTGGTCAACACCGGGGATTTCAGCCTCAAGGTATTCATCAGTCATGTGTTTCCCCGCAGCATTGCTGAAGCAATGGCCAACAACGAAATCCTGCAAATCGTGGTGTTCTCGTTGTTCTTCGGATTTGCCTTGGCGGGTGTGAAACGAGCTGGTTACACGACGATTGTCGACAGCATCGAAGAGCTGGCCAAGGTGATGTTCAAGGTCACGGACTTCGTCATGGCCTTCGCGCCCATTGGGGTTTTCGCAGCCATCGCATCGGCTATCACCACGCAGGGCCTTGGCTTGATAGTCGATTACGGAAAACTGATTGCCGAGTTCTACTTGGGCATTGTGATTCTGTGGTGCGTTTTGTTCGCTGCCGGTTATCTGTTCCTGGGTCGCTCAGTGTTTACCTTGGGCAAGCTGATCCGCGAACCTGTTCTGTTGGCATTCTCGACTGCCAGTAGCGAGTCCGCGTATCCGAAAACCATGGAGGCGCTGGAGAAGTTTGGTGCGCCGAAGCGTGTATCCAGCTTTGTTCTACCGCTGGGTTACTCATTCAACCTTGATGGTTCAATGATGTATCAAGCGTTCGCCATCATGTTCATTGCTCAGGCCTACAACGTTGACTTGAGCTTCACACAGCAACTGCTGATCTTGCTGACGCTGATGATTACCAGCAAGGGAATGGCCGGTGTAGCCCGGGCATCGGTGGTTGTGGTGGCGGCTACGTTACCCATGTTCAACCTTCCCGAAGCCGGTATTTTGCTAATCCTTGGCATTGACCAATTCCTTGATATGGCCAGGACTGCCACCAACGTGGTTGGCAATAGCATCGCGACAGCTGTGGTTGCCAAATCAGAACCACATGAAGAAGCTGAAGAAGCGCCCGGCACGAAATCTCCGCTCCCGATTCATACTGCAGCCACCGCCTGAGAACCTGAACTTGAAAGGTAAATCGAAACCGTCCAACGGGTCATCGTTTGCTCGCAAACTAGGTATCGTCGGCGGACTTGGCTCACTGGCCGGCGGCGATCTTTTCTACAAATTGGTGAAGTCCAGAGCTGTTTTGGAAGATCAAGGTCGCTATCACTTTCTGTTTGAGCAACACCCTTTCAAAGACGTCCTGATGCCCCTGGACCGGGGCGCTAACATGACCTCGAGGAAGTTCTACGTTTTTCAGGTTTGTCAGACATTCGAGGCAAGCGAAGTCAATGCCGTTTTACTACCTTGCTTTGCCAGTCACACCTTTCGGGAGGAAATTCAGGAGGAGATAGGCATACCCGTCCTGGATATGATGGCTGCGTTACGCAAGCATATTGATCACGTCGCTGAACGCGGCAGTACGTTGGGAGTCATCGCGTCTGACTATGTTCGGCACTCCGGGCTGTTTGAGCGATATTTCGGCAATGACTTCAAGCTCGTGTATCCAGATGATTACGAGCAGTCCGGGTTGATGGGCGCGATGTATGGCGTCAACGGCATCAAAGACGGGTACCTTGACGGGGTGCCGCTAGAGTGTGTTTATCAGGCATGCCTTTCGCTTCAGGATCAGGGAGCCACTCTCATATTGCCGGGTATGACTGAGTTCTCATTGATCTGTGGTGATCTGCAACGGCGAGGCATCACGGCTCTGGACATCAACGAGATTTATGCCGGTTTCGCGACGTCGCAAAGCGGCCAGTTGACTCGTCCGCCGTTCAAATTAGGGATAGTTGGCGGAGTTGGGCCGGCAGCAACAGTCGACTTCATGGGTAAGGTTGTTGCGCATACACCGGCAGGCCGAGATCAGGAGCACATCAAAATGGTGGTCGAACAAAACCCCCAGATTCCTGATCGCACAGCCAACCTGCTGTATGACGAAACCGACCCGACAATGGCGATGTATGCAACATGCAAGCGTCTTGAAAGCGCTGGAGCCAATGCCATTGCGATTCCGTGCAACACAGCTCACGCCTTCGTCGAGCGCATCCAGTCGCACCTGCGTGTACCCATAGTGAATATGTTGACTGAGACGGTGGAGGCTATCGCTCAGCGATACGGTGCTGGCAAAACCGTAGGGCTGCTAGCGACGTCCGGCACCATCAAAAGTCAGGTCTATCACGAGGCAGCCCGGCGAGCAGGACTTCACGTCATCACCCCCGGCGTGGATTACCAAGTGTTGGTCATGGAGTCGATTTATGGAGAACGTGGCATTAAAGCGGGTTTCACTGGGGGTATTTGCAAAGACCAGCTTCTAACCGCCGCAGAGCACTTATGTGAGCTGGGCGCTGATGTACTCATCCTGGGTTGTACAGAGCTGCCCCTGGTGCTCGAACATAGCGAAGCTTACAAGATAAAAAAACATACGGTGGCGTTGATCGACCCGACAACTATTTTGGCATTGAAGTGTATTGAGCTTGCCCGTGAAAATACGGTCAAGCCTCACAGACACTAGCCCGTATCAGCTACAAAAAGGCCCTTCTCGGGCCTTTTTGTACTCAAATCAAACTCACTTGGTAAGCCAGGACTCGACAGTGGCAGAGCCGAATTTAGACTTCCATTCCCTCAGTGTCTTCTGGTTGCCGCCCTTGGTCTCGACGACTTCGCCAGTGTTTGGATTTTTGTAGATCTTCACCTGGCGCGGCTTGCGTGTGCCGGATTTCGACGCGCTTGCTGATGCGCGACGACCAGTTTGTGGCTCAAGAAGATTGATCACGTCTTTCAGGCTATAGCCGTATTTGGCTAGCAGATCACGCAGCTTCTTTTCGAAATCAATTTCCTTTTGAAGGCCTGCATCACCTTTTAGTGCTTCAAGCGCCTGGAGCTGTTTAGCCAGATGTTTTTCGAGTTGACGGAACTCTGCGAGCTTGGACATGTAAACCTCATATGTGTTTTGTATGTACATGTGACAGAGCCAGCTAAGAAAAAGTCCCCCTGCAATGACCGTTGATTGATCTAAATCAGATGATTGAACAGCAAACAAAGTCAGTTTGTTGTCAGGCTAAAAATACAACGACAAAAAAGCCCGGCTTGCCGGCGATAGCGTCTCGAAGATCGCTATCGCCGGCAGGCCGGGCTCCTAAAGCAAAGTGCTGCTTAAATGTTTCGCATCAACAGCACTTCGGTCCCGCCTTGCTGCCGTAACGAGCCTCCTGACGTTCGCGAAAGAACACTTCGTAACTCATCAGCGGTTTGTCCGGGTGTTTGGTTTGCATATGCTCAACGTAATTGTCGTAGTCAGGCATGCCAACCATCAAGCGTGCAGCCTGACCCAGGTATTTACCAAGGCGACTCAGGTCATTGAACATGGGCACCCTCCTCCATCAAGCATCCGGCAGAGCCTGGAACGGCGCTTCTTTATCCGTACGTTCTTTAGTGCCCCAGGCGGCAATGCCAACCTTGAGTGCAAAGAACAGGATGCTGAACACCACGAGCAAAAACAGCGCCGTCAGCGTTGCGTTGGTGTAGGCGTTGTAGATCACGTGCTGCATCTGTTCGATGCTCTTGGCCGGCGCCAAAACCTGCCCGTTGGCCAACGCATCGCTGTACTTCTTCGCCAGCGC
>NZ_JAHSTV010000020.1 GCF_019145235.1 Pseudomonas farris
TTTGATCGGTGTGAACACAAGTTTTGTGTACACCAAAAACTCACTGTGGGAGCGGGCTTGCTCGCGAAGGCGTCAGTAACCTCACCCGATAATTATCAGGATTTCGGTGCTTTCTCGTACAACGGCATCACCTTCGGAATCGCCGCCTGCAAGGCAGAAATCCGGCTGGCCGACGCCGGGTGAGTGCTCAAGAATTCTGGCGGCGCGCCATTCGAGGCTTTGCTCATCTTGTTCCACAGGGTGATCGCGGCGTTCGGGTTGTACCCGGCGCGGGCAGCCAATTCGAGGCCGATCAAGTCTGCTTCGTTTTCATTGCTGCGACTGTTGGGCAAGGTCATGCCGTATTGGGCTACGGTGTCCGCCAGGGCCAGGCTGCCCTCGCCCAGACCGAACAACGCACCGGCGCCCTGCTTGGCCATTTCGATACCATAAGCCTTGGACATCGCTTCACGACCGTGCTCGCGCAAGGCGTGAGCAATTTCATGGCCGATGATGGCGGCGATTTCGTCGTCGGTGAGTTGCAGCTTGTCGATCAGCCCGGAGTAGAAAATGATCTTGCCGCCAGGCCCGCAGGAGGCATTCAGCTCGTCGCTCTTGATCAGGTTCACTTCCCATTGCCACTGGGCCGAATCCGGACGGAACACCGGCGCCTGGGCAATCAGCCGCTTGGAGATCGCCTGAACGCGCTTCGCATCGTTACTGGTTTTGTCCAGCACCCCTTTGCTGTTCGCCTCCCCGACGGTCTTTTGATAAGACTGGGCGTACATCTGATTGACCTCGGAGGTCGACAACATGCTGAACATGTACTGCTTGCGCTCAACCCCTACGGCGCCACCGCTGGTGGTGTTGACCGACTGACAACCGGCGAGCAGCAAACCTGCGCTCAGTGCACACAAAACCAATGTCTTATTCATCAAGAAGCTCCCTGGAAACATGCCGGGTATCCTAGGTGGGGATTTGTATCGGCGCCAGATACAACGGACGTGTAGCACGCACTTTCGTATAAGACTCTTCAACCCAAGATAAATTTCACAGCACGCCACGGCCGAACATAGGTCCGCAATGACTCATTCAAGTTTTGTGAACGCCACAAATCCCTGTGGGAGCTGGCTTGCCCGCGATGACGTCAGCCCAGACAACAGATCAGCCGGGCGTCAAACACTCCGGCCCATTGAGCTTCGGATCATTCACCAGGTTCGCCAACACCCGCTCACGCAACGCCGCGGGCTCACTGGCCAGCAACGCCTGCAAGGCATGCAACGGGGTTTCGGGGTTGAGCCAGGCTTCCTGCCCCGCCGCATCGAGAATCAACGGTCGACGCTGACTCGAAGCCGGCTGGGTGATCACCGCCGTGCTCAACCACACCTGCTCCTGCACCGGATACGCCTCCCAAATCGCCGCGAAGAACAGCGCCGAACCCTCCCCCGGGGTCAGCCAGTACGGACGTTTGCGGGTGGTGCCGCGCCATTCGTAGAAACCATTGGCTGGCAGCAGGCAACGACGCAGGCGCAAGGCTTCGCGAAACATCGGCTGTTCGGCAACGGTTTCGGCGCGGGCATGGGCCGGGGTGCGGGACAGGTCGGTCAGCCACGGTGGCGTCAGGCCCCAGCGGGCGCGGGCCAACTCTCGCTGCCCTTCTGCGCCGGCACGCAGCATCAACACCGAATCGTTGGGGGAGATATTCCACTGGGCCTGCTGATCGGCGGGGAATCCGGGCAGGGCCGCGAAAGCGGGGTTCCAGCGAAACAGGGCATAACGTCCACACATGGGGCAATACGACTCTTGATCAAACGAACGTCAGCCTAACAGACCAGCGTGCCGGGAAAACTGTCCGGTTCATCACCGGACAGCGGCAGCGCGGCATTGTACGCGGTGATCAGCTCCCGGGCGTATTCGGCCTGATCGTTATCGACCGATAAGCCCAGCAGGCCAAACATCGGCAACTCCCCGGTGCCGCCGACTAAATCACGCCCAACCAGATGCGCCTCGATGCCCTCGCTGGCGAGCATGCCTTGCAGCAATTCGCCTTCCATCAGGTTTTCCGGTTCGTAGATGCGCTGCATAGACCCTCACTCGTTTTCGCTGTGAACTTCGAGCAACCATTCATGACCGTCAGTCTGCAAAACAAAAGTAATGGGACGGCAACACACAGGACAATCTTCGATATAGGTCTGATCGCCGCCGGACAAGTCCAGAACAGCCTCGACCTCTTCACCGCAATATGGACATTCATAGCGCTCGGTTTCCAGCATCGCGGTCTCCCGGGTGACTTGTGCGTATAATCGCCGGTCTATTTGCAGGGCTATTTTCGTCTGGCTACCTTTTCAGACCGTGCCCCGTTGGTTTTTTATCAAAACCTTTACTTACCCTAGCCGTTTCTAACAAGAGAGCATGATGGGCGAATTCGATGCCATCCGACCTTACGACGACAGCGAAGTCCCGGCAGTACTGAACCGGTTACTTGGTGACAAGGCGTTTCTAGATATCCTCATCCACTTCCGCTTCCCGCGCTATGCCGGTGCCTTCGGCTGGATGCTCAAACCTCTTATAGCGCATCGGCTGCGCCGTGAGTTCGCCGGCATCACGTCGGTGGCCACCTTGCAGGACAAAGTCGAGTTTTACGTCGACCACACCATCGAGCGCGCCACGGACGGGGTGACCTACACCGGCGTGGAGCAATTCAAGTCCGGCAGCGCCTACCTGTTCATCGCCAACCACCGCGACATTGTGATGGACCCGGCCTTCGTCAACTACGCCGTGTACCACGCCGGCCTGCCGACCCCGCGCATTGCCATTGGCGACAACCTGCTGCAAAAGCCTTTTGTCAGCGATTTGATGCGCCTGAACAAGAGCTTCATCGTGCACCGCTCGATCACCGGTCGCCGGGAAAAAATGGCGGCGTATCAGCTGTTGTCGGCGTACATCAACCACTCGATCCGCAACGACTGCGCCTCGATCTGGATCGCCCAGGCTGAAGGCCGAGCCAAGGACGGCGACGACCGCACCGAGTCGGCGATCCTCAAGATGTTCCACATGAGCCGCAAGGACGAGCCGTTTGGCGAAGTCATCCGCTCGCTGAACCTCACTCCGGTGTCGATCAGCTACGAATACGACCCGTGCGACCAGGCCAAGGCCCGCGAGCTGTACATCCGCGCCACCACCGGCAGCTACTCCAAGGTGCCGGGCGAGGATGACGTCAGCATCGCCAAAGGCATCACCGGTTACAAAGGCCGGGTCCACGTGAACTTCGCCGCGCCGATCACTGAACTGTTCGAAGACACCAAGCAATTGGCGATCGAAATGGACAAGCAGATCCTCAGCGGTTACCGGTTGTTCCCGGCGCACTACCTGGCGTATGCGCAGTGGAAAGACGCCGACCCGCAACTGCAGGTGCCGAAAGCGGCCGAGGTGTTTGCGGCGGACGAACTGGCCAAGGCTCAGGAAGAATGGCAGCGTCGGCTGGATGCCTGCCCTGAGGAGCATCGTCCGTATCTGGTGCTGCAATATGCGACGCCGGTGCGCAATCAGTATCGGGTGAAGGCCGGGTTGCCGCTGTAAGCGATTTTGGTTGGATACGACAACGGCGCCTTCGGGTGCCGTTTTTGTTTGTCTTGATGCGACAGGACAGTCAGGCACCTGTGGCGAGGGAGCTTGCTCCCGCCCGGCTGCATAGCAGTCGTAAAGTCAGTGCTCGCGATGTGTCGGACACAACAAGGGGTGGGTGGGGCCGCTTCGCAGCCCAGCGGGAGCAAGCTCCCTCGCCACAGGGTCATGTCAGATCTTTAGACGCGAGTGCTGATCCACGACACCAGCAACGCCATCCCGAGGCAGGCGAAACCGAAGCGGTAGAAAAACCGGTTCATGCGCAGGGTCGCCCAATCCAGCGTTGGCTCTTCACTGGGGCGACTTTGGCGCTGCGCTTCGATACTGGCCAGGGCGCGTTGTTCGCGACGACGGGTGGCGTGCAGCAACCAGCCGCCCGGGAAGGCGAACAGCAAGGCCAGCAAATTGATCAATTTGGCGGGATGAGCGGTAAAGAGCGAAATCAAATGCAGCGACATCACAAAACCTCAGGCAAACCGGTGTAGCAGACGTCGGACCGACGACCACGGCGCGGATTCTACCGAAAGCGCTCCGACCTGCCCCGGCTTTCCGACAAATAACGAAACCATTTAGCCGATTACTGTCCTGTGTCACGGCGCCGTCATCTGAATCCGCCAGTCTGTCGCCCCTCGAAACCGACACGGACCCCGTCATGCTCCACGCCGAAAACCAGGACCGCCTCTACCTCATTGCCCAAAGCGACGAACAACAAACTTTAGTCGGCAGCCTCGCCTTCAACGTACAGGACCGGCATTGGCTGGTGTATTGCGCGCTGGGCGGGCATCAACATGCGGATTTGCCGGAGACGGATTTGCTGACGGGGGTGAGTGTTCTGGATTTTTATTCGGAGGCGGCTTGAGCGTCGTGTCGAAGCCTGCGCCACGCGCCTGATTCCTGAGCGAGCAGGTTCGCTCCACAATGAATCTGCGAACACAAAAAAACCCGGCGCCATCACTGACACCGGGTTCTTTAAACAAGCCGCAAACCGTTACTCGGCAAGCACCTGACCAATCGTCGGGTCCTTGAACAAGCGGGTCAACGCATCACTCAATACATCACTGACCAGCTTGGTATTGGTTTCCTGATTCGGCGCCATGCCAAAACGCTGATCCAGCGACGCACCGTAACGACCGCTGTAACGGCGGTTGGCATTCTGCACATCCGAACGGAACGTCGCGCCAATCGTTGCCTCAGTCACATACAGGCCTTCCTTGGGCGACTGATACTTCAGCTCGGCCAGTGTCACGGTCAATTGCGGTGCATTCAGCGCATTGGCCGTCGGGGTAAAGCCCAGCAAGCGCACGGCGGCTTCAGCCTGAGCCTGCAACTTCGGCAGAATCTGCGCGCCCTGCACAGTGATCGCACTGGTCTCCGGATACAGACCACCACGAGTCCCCAGCGTTGGCGACGGACGACCGTCCACCACACGCACCACCACCGGCTGACCACGGCCGACCGGCGCCAGCTGAGCCGTCAGCTTGGGTTCCGGGTTCAGTTGTTGCGGGCTGTGGGCGCAGCCGACGAGGGTCAAACTGGTCACAGTGATCAAACCGAACAACAGGCGTTGCAACATGCTCTTCTCTCCAGAATCAGGCACAAACAGGCCCGCAGTATAGCGGTGCGCCACTGCGGCGAACTAGCGTCCAGCAACGATTACTGAAATCTCTGACAAACCCGGCACAGCGCGGTTCCTGTCACACATCTGTCACCGACCTTACACATGTACGTCATGGCTCACTGGCAACCTTCACAGCAGTCACCCCACAAGGTACTTTGCCATGCGTTTTCTCATCTCGATGTTCGCGCCACGTCCACTGCATCGCTGTTTTGCCCTGCTCGACCGCGATGGCCGTTGCCAGGCATTCAAACAGTGCAGCCTTCAGCCCATGGGCGATGGCTGGGTCGAAATCGAAGAAATCCGCCTCAACTGGCTGCACCATCCCCTGCCCGCCAGCGCCCGTGTCAGCCAGCGCCAGCCACGTGCGCGGGCGCAACAACTGTTGACCACCTGACCGGACGCCTAATAAAAGTCATTAAACACGACCATTTCCCTGCGTTTCTTCGTTACAATCTCCCCCCGATTATAAGGACGTCTCCTGATCGGGCCTCGCAGCATCGTTAATGCCTCGGTATTGACACCCCCGCACCGCCCACAGAGAGCCGCCCACACAGATCGAGTGAAGCTGGCGCGCTTGCTGTTCCCTAAGCAAAAACACCACTTTTCGCGAATCTGCAGAGCTGTCATTACGCTCGGTCACTGAGCTGTTTGCCCGTTTTGCTTGTCATGTATCCCATGGCGGCAATCCATCCGGGCACGGTGCCAGGCTGGGACAGCCCTTTTTTGAGGTTCACGTCTTCAAAAGAGCGTGAAAAAAACGGGTTTTCACAACTTCACAAGAGTGTGGCGAGCAAATGAATAGTTTTGCGTCTGAACATGCACCATTAGCGTCTACAACAGCCCAACGACACAGGACCGAGTATTCCTCGAACACCGGAGCCTGAAGCCTGTCCGCTACGGATTTGGTTGCACAAACGGATGTCTCGACCATAAGTCGAATTGCCAGCCGCGCGCCGAAATGAGTTCATGTGACTCTTGAGGCCAGGCCGCATGCATCCGTCGAAGTTGCGAAAAATTGCGAAGATTCGGACATGGCGATCCTGGCCATGGGTACCTGGGGCATCACTGACACGCCCCGTCACTCCTGGCAGCTATGCCGACAATTTGGTGCTGCAGATTTTGGAGACGCGTTAAATGGCGCATAACGAAGCAGTCGACGTAGTACTGGTTGGGGCCGGCATCATGAGTGCCACCCTTGCGGTACTGCTCAAAGAGCTCGACCCCGCGATCAAGCTGGAAGTCGTCGAGCTGATGGATTCCGGTGCCGCGGAAAGTTCCAATCCGTGGAACAACGCCGGTACCGGTCACGCCGGGCTGTGTGAGCTGAACTACACGCCACAGGCCGCCGACGGCACCGTCGACATCAAGAAAGCCGTGCACATCAACACCCAGTTCGAGGTGTCGAAGCAGTTCTGGTCCTACCTGACCAAGAAAGGCACATTCGGCTCGTGCAAGTCATTCATCAGCCCGGTGCCGCACCTGAGCTTCGTGCAGGGCGACGACGGCGTCTCCTTCCTCAAGGAACGTTTCAAGACGCTGAGCAAGCACCACGCCTTCTCGGACATGGAATACACCGAAGACAAGGCCACCATGGCCGAGTGGATGCCGTTGATGATGCCGGGCCGCCCGGCTGACGAAGTCGTCGCCGCCACCCGCGTGATGAACGGCACCGACGTCAACTTCGGCGCCCTGACCAACCAATTGCTCAAGCACCTGACCAGCGCACCCGATGCCCAGGTCAAGTACTGCAAGCGCGTGACTGGCCTGAAGCGTAACAACGGTGGCTGGACCGTCAGCATCAAGGACGTCAACAGCGGCAATAGCCGTGACGTCGATGCGAAATTCGTGTTCCTCGGCGCTGGTGGTGCGGCACTGCCACTGTTGCAAGCTTCGGGTATCGAAGAAAGCAAAGGCTTCGGCGGTTTCCCGATTAGCGGCCAATGGCTGCGTTGCGATAACCCGGAAGTGGTCAAGCACCACCAGGCCAAGGTCTACAGCCAGGCTGCGGTAGGTTCGCCACCGATGTCCGTGCCGCACCTGGACACCCGCGTGGTCGATGGCAAGAAGTCCCTGCTGTTCGGACCTTACGCCGGTTTCACCACCAAGTTCCTCAAGCACGGTTCGTTCATGGACCTGCCGATGTCAGTCCGCGCCGGCAACATCGGCCCGATGCTGGCCGTGGCCAAAAACAACATGGACCTGACCAAGTACCTGGTCAGCGAAGTGATGCAGTCGATGGAACAGCGCCTGGAATCCCTGCGTCGCTTCTATCCACTGGCGAAAGCCGAAGACTGGCGCCTGGAAGTGGCCGGCCAACGGGTGCAGATCATCAAGAAAGACCCGAAGAAAGGCGGCGTTCTGCAGTTCGGTACCGAACTGGTCGCAGCCAAGGACGGTTCTCTTGCCGCCCTGCTCGGCGCTTCACCAGGCGCTTCGGTGACTGTTTCGATCATGCTTGAGCTGATCGAAAAATGTTTCCCGAACAAAGCGTCCAGTGAATGGGCTGCCAAGCTGGCAGAAATCTTCCCGGCTCGGGAAAAGGTTCTGGAAACCGACGCTGCGCTGTATCGCAAGATCAATGCGCACAACAACGTCGCGCTGGAACTGGTTGAAGCCAGTAACGAGACCGAAAGCTACGCTTGATTCGGCCGCATAAAAAACGCCCCGTCCTCATTGAAGGCGGGGCGTTTTTTTATGGATCTTCGTCAGTCTTGGAAAAAGATCGCAGGCTGCGATCTTTTGATCCTGGTCTTTTGATCTAACCGCGAGCCTTGTTGATCAGCTCGATGTATTCCGCCGCGTTGCGCTGATCCTTGATCAGGGCGACGAAGTCATTGCCGTGCTCATCCTTGCCATCCAGGTCATAGCCGGCTTCAACAAAGAATGTCAGAAAACGCTCGAAGTCATCGATGCGCAGGCCACGGTACGCCTTGATCAGTTTGTGCAGCGACGGTGAAGTGGCGTCGACCGGCTCAAAATCGAGGAACAGCTTGATCTGCTCATCGCCGATCTCGTCACCAATCACTTGCTTCTTATCTTTACGCATTGCCGACTCCAGCTCGCAGACATTTCACGGGGCGGGCAGTTTACCCCTGCGCAGGCGCCAGGCTCAACGCGGACGAACGCTGCCTGTGTGCAAATCGGCCCAGATATGGCCGTTGGCGTAACTGAGGAACTGGCAATACACCGTGTCATTGCGCAACAAGTCGATCACCACCCGGTACTGAGCCAACGGGTAATAGAGCGTCAGGGTTTTGCTTTTTTCATCGTAGATCGGTTTTTTCAAGCTTTTGCTTTCGCCATCGAAGTTGACCAGCACCTGGCTGATGGTCGCGCCCTTGTTCAAGGATTTGCCCTTGAGGCGGATCAGCAATGGCGATGTGACCGGGATCGGCTGTTGGTTGGACTGGCGCTGACTGCCGATCACTACCGAATACTCAGTGATCTGCAACAGTTGCTGCTGCTCGGGTTCGGCGTCACGCAGAGTCAGGTCGTCCGGGGGCAAAAACTGCGCATGCATCGGCGACGGGGTGGCGGCCAGGGGCAGGCTGACGGTCAGCAACAGGGCGGCGCAGCTGCGGATCAAAAGGCTCATGGATGGCTCCGGGGGCGGGGCCGAGCACTCTAGCATGAGGAACTACCCGGCGAATCACCGATCCAGGTCAATACTCTGGAAGACAAGGCTGGGCATACTGAAAGAGCTTTCAGCCCCATTTCGACAGTGCACCCTCTGTTGTGGAGTACCCATGTCATTCTCCATGCCCCCGTTATTCGCCGCCTGGCGTCAGACTTGGCGCGCAGGTTATAGCCTCAGACGTTTGCGCGGCGATATCAGCGCCGGGGTGACGGTCGGGATTATCGCCATCCCTCTGGCCATGGCCCTGGCGATTGCGGTGGGGGTAGCGCCCCAGCAAGGTCTGTATACGGTGCTGATCGCCGCGCCCCTGATCGCCCTGACGGGAGGCTCGCGCTTCAATGTCAGCGGGCCAACAGCCGCATTCGTGGTGATACTGCTGCCGATCACGCAACAATATGGTCTGGGTGGCCTGCTGCTCTGCACCATGCTAGCCGGGGCAATCCTGATTGCCTTGGGGCTGATTCGGGCCGGACGGCTGATTCAGTACATCCCTTATCCAGTCACTCTGGGCTTTACCGCCGGGATCGGCATTGTCATCGCCACCCTTCAATTAAAGGATTTGCTGGGCCTGAGTACCACCGGGCATGCCGAACATTACATCGAGCAATTAGGCGGGCTGCTCCAGGCGTTACCCAGCGCTCGTCTGGGGGACGTGATCATCGGTGTCATGTGCCTGGCGGTGCTGATCGTCTGGCCACGTTTTGTGCCGAGGATTCCGGGGCATTTAGTGGCGCTGGCCGTCGGCGCATTGCTGGGGGTGGCACTGGAAAGCGGCGGGTTACCGGTTGCGACGCTGGGGGAGCGCTTCAGCTATATCGTCGATGGCGTCAGCCATCCCGGCATACCGCCGTTTCTGCCGAGCTTCGATTGGCCGTGGAATCTGCCGGGGCCCTACGGCCAGCCGCTGCACCTGTCTTACGACCTGATCCGCCAATTAATGGCGCCTGCCTTTGCCATCGCCATGCTCGGTGCCATCGAATCATTGTTGTGCGCGGTGGTGGCCGACGGCATGACGGGCAGCAAACACGACCCCAATGCCGAGCTTCTGGGTCAAGGTCTGGGTAACCTGGTCGCACCGCTGTTCGGCGGCATTACCGCCACCGCGGCGATCGCCCGTAGCGCCACCAACGTGCGCAGCGGGGCTTTTTCGCCATTAGCGGCGATTATCCACAGTGCGGTGGTGTTGCTGGCGATACTCGTCCTCGCTCCCCTGTTCAGCTACTTGCCGATGGCGGCGCTGGCGGCACTGCTGGTGATGGTGGCGTGGAACATGAGCGAAGCCCGGCACGTCGTGCACACCTTGCGCATTGCACCACGCAGCGATGTGCTGGTCTTGCTGACCTGCCTGAGCCTGACGGTGCTGTTCGACATGGTGCTGGCCGTCGCCGTCGGCCTGCTGCTGGCCGCCGGTTTGTTCATCAAACGCATGAGCGACCTCACGGACACCGCCGAACTGCCTCGCGAGTTCCATCAAGCCTTGCAGGATATGCCGGAGCATGTTCGTTGCTATGCGATACGCGGGCCGCTGTTTTTCGGCGCGGCGGAAAAAGCCCTGGGCGTGCTGCGCAAATTCAGCCCGGAGGTCAAAGTGGTGATCGTCGAGATGAGTGCCGTGCCCATGCTGGACATGACGGCGCTGGCGGCCTTCGACAATATCCTCAGGGATTACCGCACCGACGGCATCGGCCTGATTCTGGTCGGAACTGCTCCACGGGTACGCCTGAAACTCAGACGCGCGGGCATCCATCGGGAACAGCGCAAATTGGCCTACGTGAATAATCTGGAACAGGCTCGACGCAAAAGCGAACGCTGGCTTGCCGGACAGGACTGAGCGCGCAGTTCAAGCAAACTGCGCACGCATCCTGATGTGAGGCCTTATATTCAAGCCTCAACGCGCCTGACGGCAAATCGCCCCCAGACCGTCATCCTGTTTACATGCCTTTAACGGCAAAAATCCCGTTGGCGTTACGCCAGTAGCCTTTGTAGTCCATGCCGTAACCGAAGATGTAACGGTCGATGCACGGCAGGCCGACGAAATCGGCTTTCAGGTCCGGGCGAGCCTTGCGGTCGTGGTCCTTGTCGATCAGCACGGCAGTGTGCACGGCGCGCGCGCCAGCGTGTTTGCAGAAGTCGATGATCGCGCCCAGGGTGTGACCTTCATCAAGGATGTCGTCGATGATCAGTACGTCACGGTCGATGAACGAGACTTCCGGCTTGGCTTTCCAGAACAGGTCGCCGCCGCTGGTTTCGTTGCGATAACGGGTGGCGTGCAGGTAGGACGCTTCCAGCGGGAAGTTCAGATGCGTCAGCAGCTTGCCGGAGAAAATCAGCCCGCCGTTCATCACGCAGAACACCACCGGGTTACGTTCAGCCAGCTGATCGTTGATTTGTGCACCGACGCGGGCGATGGCCGCCTCGACTTCAGCTTCGGTGTACAGGCAGTCAGCCTCTCGCATGATTTGACGGATATGCTCGAGATCAGCGGACATGGCGCTCTCCTGGGGGTGGTAACGGGGGGACTAAGTGAGGAAAAGCGGGCAAAGGTACGCATCAAGCGAGGCCAGATCAAGCGTTTGTGGACTAACGTTCTGAATGTCTATAGGACAACACCCTCGGATAGATTAATCTAGGCCGGTTTTTTTGCCCGCCGCCGGAGCCTTTCCCATGCCCATTCTCGAGATCCGCCATCCGCTGATCCGTCACAAACTTGGCCTTATGCGCCGCGCCGACATTAGCACGAAGAATTTCCGTGAGCTCGCTCAGGAAGTCGGTGCCCTGCTGACCTATGAAGCCACCAAAGACCTGCCACTGGAAAGCTACGACATCGAAGGCTGGTGCGGCACGGTGTCGGTGGAGAAAATCGCCGGCAAGAAAATTACCGTGGTGCCGATCCTGCGTGCCGGTATCGGCATGCTCGAAGGCGTGCTGAGCCTGATCCCGGGCGCCAAAGTCAGCGCCGTGGGCGTAGCCCGCAACGAACAAACCCTGCAGGCCCACACCTACCTGGAAAAACTGGTGCCGGAAATCGACGAACGCCTGGCGATGATCATCGACCCGATGCTCGCCACCGGCAGCTCCATGGTCGCCACCATTGATTTGCTGAAAAAGGCCGGCTGCAAGGACATCCGCGCGATGGTCCTGGTGGCCGCCCCTGAAGGCATCGCCGCTGTGGGGAAGGCTCACCCGGACGTGACCATCTACACCGCCTCCATTGACCAGAAACTGAACGAACACGGTTACATCATCCCGGGCTTGGGCGATGCCGGTGACAAGATCTTCGGCACCAAGCAGAAGGACGCTTGAGCATGCAGCAAGCGTTCAACGATCCGCTCTGGCGCACAGTGCTATCGGGTGCGCAGATGCTGTTCGTGGCCTTTGGCGCGCTGGTGTTGATGCCGTTGATTACCGGCCTCGACCCGAATGTGGCGCTGTTCACCGCAGGCCTTGGGACGATTCTGTTCCAGATCGTCACCGGGCGTCAGGTGCCGGTATTTCTCGCCTCGAGCTTTGCCTTCATCACGCCGATCATTCTCGCCAAGGGCCAGTTTGGCCTGGCGGCGACCATGGGCGGTGTGATGGCGGCTGGTTTCGTCTACACCTTCCTCGGCCTTGCCGTGAAGATCAAAGGCACCGGCTTCATCGACCGCCTGCTGCCACCGGTGGTGATTGGCCCGGTGATCATCGCCATCGGTCTGGCCATGGCGCCGATCGCCGCCAACATGGCGATGGGCAAGGCCGGTGACGGCACCGAGCTGATTCCTTATCAGACGGCGATGTTGATCTCGATGCCGGCGCTGCTGACCACCCTGATTGTCGCGGTGTTCGGCAAAGGTATATTCCGCCTGGTGCCGATCATCTCCGGTGTGCTGGTGGGTTTTGCCATGGCGTTCTATTTCGGGGTAGTCGACACCGCAAAGATTGCTGCTGCACCGTGGTTCGCGATTCCACAGTTCACGGCGCCGGAATTCAACTGGCAGGCGATTCTGTTCATCGTTCCGGTAGCCCTGGCCCCGGCCATCGAGCACATCGGCGGCGTGATCGCGGTCGGTAGCGTGACCGGTCGCGATTACCTGAAAAAACCCGGCCTGCACCGCACCCTGCTCGGCGATGGCATTGCCACCACCGCCGCCGGACTGTTTGGCGGCCCACCCAACACCACCTACGCCGAGGTGACTGGCGCGGTGATGCTGACCAAAAACTACAACCCGAAAATCATGACCTGGGCGGCTATCTTTGCGATCAGCCTGGCGTTCATCGGCAAGTTCGGCGCCCTGCTGCAAAGCATACCGGTGCCGGTGATGGGCGGGATTTTGTGTCTGCTGTTCGGTTCGATTGCGGCGGTGGGGATGAACACAATGATTCGCCACCAGATCGACCTGGCCGAAGCACGCAATCTGGTGATTGTTTCGGTGACGCTGGTGTTCGGGATTGGTGGCGTGCTGGTCGGCACAGGAACCGGCCCGGACGATTTCGGCCTCAAAGGCATCGCGCTGTGCGCGGTGGTGGCGATTGCGCTGAACCTGTTGCTGCCGGGCCATGACAGCTGGAAGCACAAGAAGGCGGAAGAGCCGCTGATCTAAGCAGGTCTCAAGAACGCCATCGCGGGCAAGTCGGACCGCCGCACCGCCGCTCCCACAAGGTCAGCGTAATACCTGTGGGAGCGGGCTTGCCCGCGATGCTTTTAAAGCGCCAACGGCGCTCTTTCACACAATGCGTTCAACGCCTTGGCCCATTGCGGATCATCGTTGAGGCACGGCACCAGCACCAACTCCTCCCCTCCCGCTTCGAGGAACTGCTCCTTCCCGCGATCACCAATCTCTTCCAGAGTTTCGATGCAATCGGCAACGAACGCCGGGCACATCACCAGGACTTTCTTCACGCCACTTTTGGCCAGCTCATCAAGGCGCGCTTCGGTGTAGGGTTCGATCCACTTGGCTCGCCCCAGACGCGACTGGAACGACACCGACCATTTGCCGTCCGGCAGGCCCAGGAGCCGGGCAAACTCTGACGCAGTGCGCAGGCATTGAGCGCGGTAGCAGGTGGCTAATACTTCCGATGACGCGTTCTGACAGCAATTATCGCTTTTGAAGCAATGGTGACCGGTGGGGTCGATCTTGGTCAGGTGCCGTTCCGGCAAACCATGAAAGCTCAGCAGCAGGTGATCGTAATCCTGCTGCAAATACGGCGTAGCGCTGGCCATCAGGGCGTCGAGGTATTCCGGCTGATCGTAGAACGGCTGGAGAATCGAGAACTGCACGTCGAGTTTCTTCTCCCGCACCACCCGCTTGGCTTCTTCGATCACCGTGGTCACAGTGCTGTCGGCGAACTGCGGATAGAGCGGCGCCAAAGTCACTTTTTTGTGCCCTTGGGCAGCCAGCCGCACCAGCGCGGATTCAATAGACGGCTCGCCGTAACGCATCGCCAGTTCCACCGGCCCGTGGGTCCACTGCGCGGTCATGGCCCGTTGCAGACGACGGCTGAGTACCACCAGTGGCGAGCCGTCCGCCCACCAGATCGACGCGTAAGCGTGAGCCGATTGCTCTGGCCGCTTGATCAGGATTAGCGACACCAGCAAACGCCGCACCGGCCACGGCAGGTCGATCACATACGGGTCCATCAGAAATTGATTGAGGTAGCTGCGCACATCCGCCACCGAGGTGGAAGCGGGTGAACCCAGGTTGACCAGAAGCAACGCGTGATCGGTCATGCAACGTCCTATTTCTTAAGGCGGCTGGACAGATCGTCCAACGCCGCGCGCAAATCGGTGAACTGGAAAGTGAAGCCCGCTTCCAGCAAGCGAGCCGGCATGGCCTTCTGGCCACCCAGCAGCAACAATGACAACTCGCCCAGGCCCACCTTCAACACGAGGGTTGGCATCGGCATGAACGCCGGACGATGCAACACGCTACCCAACGTTTGGGCGAATTCGCGATTGCGCACCGGCTTGGGCGCGCAGGCATTATATGGACCGCTGGCCTCATTGCGGTGCAGAAGAAAATCAATCAGGGCGATTTGATCCTTGATATGAATCCACGACATCCACTGCCGACCATTGCCGAGCGGCCCGCCCAGCCCCAGTTTGAACGGCAAGAGCAGCCGCGACAAAAAGCCGCCCTCGGCGGACAGCACCAACCCGGTACGAATGAGGATCACGCGAATGCCCAACGCTTCGGCGCGCTGCGCGGTTTCCTCCCAGGCGACGCACAACTGGCTGGCGAAATCATCAATGACCGGTGGAGATTCTTCGGTCAACTCCCGCTCACCACCGTCGCCGTACCAACCGATCGCGGAGCCAGAAATCAATACCTGCGGTTTCTGCTCGCGGCTTTCGAGCCAAGAAAGTAGAGTTTCGGTCAGGGTGATCCGGCTGCTCCATAGCAACGCTTTGCGTTTGTGCGTCCAGAGCCGATCGGCAATTGGTGCCCCCGCGAGATTGATAATGGCATCCACCGGTTCTTGACCCAAGTCCTCAAGCCGTGCGATTCCACGAACCTGAGTGCCACAGACTTTGGCGACTTTGGCAGGCGTGCGACTCCAGATCGTCAGGCGATGTCCCTGGCTCAACCAGTGTCGGCAGAGTTGACGTCCTATCAAACCAGTACCGCCGGTCAGCAATATGTGCATGACATCTTCCTCGCGTGGCGTTTTACCCTGATCACTAGTCTATTTTTATAAGCAGGGATCTTTGGTATCGGGCAGGCTCTGTGCTTAACAATAGGCCAAGCTGTCAGAACGAGAACGCTAAAAGTTATACCAAAAAACAATATTGTACAGGTTTGAACCACGGCGTAGTCTGTACAGAAAGGTAAACGAGGCCCCTATGACTGTACCTATCGCAATCATCGGCACCGGCATCGCCGGACTCTCAGCCGCCCAGGCCCTTACGGAGGCCGGGCATGTCGTTCAACTTTTCGATAAAAGCCGCGGCAGTGGCGGACGCATGTCGAGCAAGCGCAGCGATGCGGGTGCTCTGGACATGGGCGCGCAATATTTCACTGCCCGCGACCGCCGCTTCGTCACTGAAGTCCAGCGCTGGCAAGCCAACGACTGGGTCGCCGTATGGACGCCGCAGCTCTATACCTTTCACGGCGGCCAGCTCAGGCCTTCGCCGGACGAACAGACCCGCTGGGTCGGCACGCCACGCATGAGCGCGATCACGCGCGGCCTGCTCGGTGATCTGGAGGCGCATTTCGCTTGCCGCATCACCGAGGTCTATCGCGGTGAAGAACATTGGCACCTGCAAGACGCCGAGGGTTTCACTCACGGTCCGTTCAGCCATGTCGTCATCGCCACACCCGCCCCTCAGGCAACCGCACTGCTGGCGACTGCACCGAAACTCGCCGGGGCTGCCGCCGGGGTCAAAATGGAACCCACCTGGGCCGTCGCGCTGGCGTTCGAAATACCGTTGGAAACCCCGATCGAAGGCTGCTTCGTACAGGACAGCCCCCTCGACTGGCTGGCGCGCAACCGCAGCAAACCGGGACGCGACACGACTCTCGACACTTGGGTGCTGCACGCCACGAGCGCCTGGAGCCGGCAGCATATCGACCTGCCCAAGGAAGCGGTGATCGAGCAATTGCATGGTGCCTTTGCCGAACTGCTGCACGACGCCATGCCTGCTCCAACCTTCAGCCTCGCTCACCGTTGGCTGTATGCCCGGCCGGCCAGCAGCCATGAATGGGGGGCCTTGGCCGATGCCGATCTGGGCCTGTATGTGTGCGGTGACTGGTGCCTGTCTGGCCGTGTCGAAGGTGCCTGGCTCAGTGGTCAGGAAGCAGCCCGCCGGCTGCATGAACACCTGCAGTGAATTGAATCAAGTCCAGCCTATCGCTGCTGTCGAGATGGGCAGCAGCCCCGCAAAAACCTATACAAAAAATTTGACTTGTACACCTTTGAATCTATGATGAAGTCATGTTGTACAGACCTAATAATCTGTACAGATCTGGATTCGAGGCGCTCCGATGCCCCTTACAGTCATGAAACCCAAAATCGCCATCAGCGCCTGCCTGATGGGAGCCGAAGTGCGTTACAACGGCGGGCACAAAGCATCACAGCTGTGCAGCATTACCCTCACCGATTATTTCGATTTCCTCCCGGTGTGCCCGGAAGTCGCCATTGGCCTGGGTATCCCTCGCCAACCAATCCGTCTGGTCGGCAACCCTGCACATCCGGAGGCTGTCGGTACGATCAACCCGCAGATCAACGTCACCCAGCCGCTGGCCGAGTACGGTCAAAAAATGGCGATGGAGCTGGGCGACATCTGTGGCTATATCTTCATGCAGAAATCCCCTTCGTGCGGGCTGGAACGGGTCAAGGTCTACCACGACAATGGCGCGCCAGTGGACGGCAGTAGCCGTGGTATCTACGCCCAAGCCTTCTGTGCTTTGCACCCTGATCTACCGGTGGAAGAAGACGGCCGCCTCAACGACCCGGTGCTGCGGGAAAACTTCCTCACCCGCGTGTTCGCCTACAGCGCCTGGCAGCAGTTGCTGCACACAGGCCTGACCCGGCGCAGCCTCACTGACTTTCACTCGCGCTACAAATACCTGTTGATGGCCCACAACCCGGTGCAATACAAAACCCTGGGCAACTTACTGGGCAACATGGGCCAGTCCGATCTCGAAGAGTTCGGCCCGCGCTATTTCAGCGAGCTGATGACAGCCCTGAAAAAATGCGCCACACGCCGCACCCACACCAACGTGCTGCAGCACCTCAGCGGCTATCTCAAACAAGCCATCAGCCCTGAAGACAAACAGGAAGTGCAGCACGTCATCGGCCAGTATCGCCACGGAATCGTGCCGCTGGTGGTGCCATTGACGCTGCTCAAACACTACTTTCGCCAACACCCGGATCCATACATTGCGCAACAGGTTTACCTGCAACCGCACCCGGAAAACCTCAGCCTGCGAAACGCGATTTAATGAAAAATCCACCGGACACCAGCGCCAGCGAAGACCTTGGCAGCGACTTCAAGAAAGCCCTGGA
This sequence comes from Pseudomonas farris, assembly GCF_019145235.1. Classification (GTDB taxonomy): domain Bacteria; phylum Pseudomonadota; class Gammaproteobacteria; order Pseudomonadales; family Pseudomonadaceae; genus Aquipseudomonas; species Aquipseudomonas farris. Next base: position 17,844 of record NZ_JAHSTV010000020.1, read on the forward strand.
CGCTGGTTGGCTGCCCATTCGTGAGGTGGCCCGGCAGACCGGCGTCAATGCCGTCACCTTACGCGCCTGGGAACGGCGCTATGGGTTGATCGTGCCTCAGCGTACACCCAAGGGACATCGGCTGTTCTGTGCCGAACACGTTGAACGGATCCTGACGATCCTCACCTGGCTCAATCGCGGCGTGGCTGTCAGCCAGGTCAAACAACTGCTCGACACGCCTCAGGGGCTTACCGATCCCATCGGGAACGATTGGCTGGTGCTACGCCAGACGTTGCTGCAAGCGGTCACTCAGCTGGCCGAACGCACCCTTGATGACACGGTGAATCAGGCGATGGCGCTGTATCCGCCACGCACCTTGTGTGAAAAATTGTTGATGCCGTTGCTGGCGGAACTGGAACAACGCTGGCAAGGCCAGTTCGGCGCGCAGATGGAGCGGGTGTTTGTTTATTCCTGGTTGCGCAGCAAATTCGGCGCGAGGATCTACCATAACAACCGTCAGTTACGCACCGCGCCGCTGCTGCTGATCAATCACTCGGACCTGCCGCTGGAGCCTTATCTGTGGCTCACGGCCTGGCTGATCAGCAGCGTCGATTGCCCGGTGGAAGTCTTCGACTGGCCGCTCCCCGCTGGCGAACTTGCGCTGGCGGTCGATCACCTGCAAGCCCGCGGCGTACTGCTGTATTCCAGCAAAGCCATGAATCTTTCGCAGCTGACGAAACTTTTGAATGGCGTCAGCTGCCCAAAAATGATTGCCGGATCAACGGTGCGTATTCACCACACCGAGTTATCCGCAAGAACCGCCGCCATTGCTGACTTGTCCCTGGCCGAAGACCCGTTGTCGGCCCATCAGGGCCTGATTCAGCGTGGGCTCATTTAAATCGGATTTTTAATGGATCGCGCGGATACCACCATGCAATTGATCTGGCTGCGCAGCGACTTGCGTCTACATGACAACACCGCCCTCTCGGCCGCCGCAGCGCGGGGCCCGAGTGTGGCGGTGTATTTGCTGAGTCCACAGCAATGGCTGGCGCATGACGATGCGCCGTGCAAAGTGGATTTCTGGCTGCGCAACCTGAGCGAATTACGTCATGCGCTGGGCGCCCTGAACATCCCGCTGCTGATTCGCAAGGCGCCCCGTTGGGATGAGGCACCGAAGGTTCTGCTCGAGTTGTGCCAGCAATTGAAGATCAACGCAGTGCACGCCAACGAGGAATACGGCATTCATGAAACCCGTCGTGATGCCGCGGTGGCTCAAGCCCTGAAAGCCCAAGGCATCGACTTTTACTGCTACCTCGATCAACTGCTGTTCAAGCCTGGCACTGTGCTGACCAGAACCGGCACCTATTTCCAGGTCTTCAGCCAGTTCCGCAAGGTCTGCTACGAACGCTTGCATGCATCATTGCCGAGATTGGTTACCGCCCCCGCCATTCAGGCGCCACTGGGTATCGCCAGCGACAAACCGCCCTCTCATGTCGAGGGTTTCGACACGCCCAGCGACAGTTTGCGTGCTCTCTGGCCGGCCGGCGAAGCCGAGGCCCGACGCCGCCTCGAGACCTTTACCGACGCGCAGATCGACAATTACCACAGCGAGCGCGATTTCCCGGCAAAACCCGGCACCAGCCGGCTCTCGGCCTATCTGACCGCTGGGGTCATCTCCCCTCGTCAGTGTCTGCACGCCGCATTGCAAAGCAATCAGGGGGAACTCGAAAGCGGCAAGATCGGTGCGGTCACCTGGATCAACGAGTTGCTGTGGCGCGAATTCTACAAGCACATTCTGGTGGGCTACCCACGGGTCTCCCGGCACCGCGCCTTTCGCCAGGAAACCGAAGCCCTCGCCTGGCGTGACGCCCCGGAAGACCTCAAGGCCTGGCAACAAGGCCGTACCGGCCTGCCGATCATCGATGCCGCCATGCGCCAATTGCTGGAGACCGGCTGGATGCACAACCGTTTACGCATGGTCGTGGCAATGTTCCTGACCAAAAACCTGCTGATCGACTGGCGTGAAGGCGAGCGTTTCTTCATGCGGCATCTGATTGACGGCGATCTGGCGGCGAACAACGGTGGCTGGCAGTGGAGTTCGTCCACCGGCACCGATTCGGCGCCCTACTTCCGGATTTTCAACCCACTGAGCCAGTCGGAAAAGTTCGACGCCGAGGGGGTTTTCATCAAGCATTGGTTGCCGCAGATCAATGGAATGAACAAAAAAGACCTGCACAACCCGGCAAATTTCGACGGATTATTCGGCGTAAGCAATTATCCATCGCCGATCGTCAACCTGAGCACTTCCCGCGAACGGGCCTTGGCCGCGTTCAAGAACCTGCCATCCCGACATGGCTTATCACCCCTGGAATTAGTTTGATGCCGCAGCATTGCGTTATAAAATACGCAATTGATCCGGAAAATTATAAAAAGGGAATTGGAATGAGTCGCACACCTCCAAGGCGCTACTGGTTGACCGGTGTCAGCAACGGTATTGGTGCCGCGCTGGCCGAAGAAATACTGAAAACCGGTGCCCACCTGGCTGTCAGCTCCCGCTCACTGGCGCCATTGGAAGCCCTGTCTCAGCGTTATCCCGGACAAGTGCTGGTGGTTGCGGGTGATTTGACCAATGGCCAACGGGTGCGCGAAATCGGCGAGCAGATTGCCAACGAATGGGGTTCTCTGGACACCATGATCCTCAATGCGGGCACCTGCGAATACGTCGACGCCCATCAGTTCGACTCGTCAATCATCGAGCACATCGTGCGTACCAACCTGCTTGCCAGCAGCTATTGCATCGAAACGGCCCGGCCCCTGCTGCAGGCGGGCACTGCACCGCATCTGGTGGGCATGGCCAGCTCGGTGACCTATCTGCCCCTGCCGCGGGCCGAATCCTATGGCGATTCAAAACCCGGGTTGCGTCACCTTTTCGAGTCCTTGCGCCTCGACGTGGCGCCGGAAAACATCGAAATGACCATAGTCAGCCCAGGACTTATCGATATTCCCCTGAGCAACGACGTTCCAGAACACCTCGACTGGTCGGCGGAAAAAGCTGCACAATACCTCTTCGACATGCTCAAGCATCGTCCACTGGAGCTCTCCTTACCGGAACTGGTCATGCCTGTCCTTTGGCCTCTGCCGCAAAAACCCGACCAGACGGGACTGGAAATCGGCAAGCACGTGGAGCGAAACAATCCGCCGGTCGAGGATCTGCCGTGAAGCCTGAGCGTCCGTCAGGCCTTTCACACAGCGTGGGCCCACTGCCTTACACTGCGTGCCATGAAAACCATTCCCCACACGCAAATCGCCGAACCTGCGGTCACCTGCTCAACCTGCGCGGCCTGCTGCTGCCAGCTTGAAGTCATGTTGATCACCGACACCGGCGTGCCCGAGCGTTTTATCGATACCGATGATTGGGGCGGGGAAGTCATGCTGCGACTGGATGACGGCTGGTGCGCCGCTCTGGATCGCAACAGCATGATGTGCACCATCTACGAAAAACGTCCGCTGATCTGCCGGGAGTTCGAAATGGGCGCACCGGAATGCATCACCGAACGCCAAGGGATTGCGACGGCGTATCGGTGAGCGAACACAACAGGCTACCGAAAATCCAATGTGGGAGCGGGCTTGCTCGCGAAAGCGGATTGTCAGTCAACATCAGTGTTGAATGTTAAATCGCATTCGCGAGCAAGCCCGCTCCCACATTAAAGGTGCAGTACTGCTTACAACGGCATCGTGTAATGCAGCGAGTAACTCTCTACGCCATCGTTCGGGCTACTGATCCCGCCATTGGAATAGTGCGTAGCGCGAATCCCGACTTCATGTCCTCCGGTAAAACGCAGACCAAACCCGAAACGGTCTTCGAACTGAAAGGCACTACCCAGTTTGTTGTCTTCGACTTCGGTGTTGGCAAACACCGCGATGCCGATACCCGCTTCAACGTAGGGTTTGATGGTCTGACCGGCAAACTCGTACACCAGCACCGGCGAGAATGACAAACTGTGATTGCTCGACGTTTCATCGCCCTCCCAATAGGTGTAAGCGCCGCTCCAGTAGCCGGTCAAGCGACCGATATCACTCTGCAACCAGCTCTTGTCCCAGTCGAATTGCATGCCCAATCGGTAAGTCATGGTCGAATCGCTGGTCTGGCCGACCCCGAATTCCACCCCTGCTGCCTGCGCGGTAAAACTGTGCCCCATCAATGCGGTCGCAATCGCGGCCAAGCAGAATAGTCGCTTCATTAGAAACATCCTTTTCCGAACAATTTCGTATGGTTTTTATGCTGCCCAACAGACAAAGCTATAGAAGTTGAAGCTTGATCAGAAGTTCAGCTCAATTATTCGTGTGATCTCTTTTTTTATCTACAAGTCGAAGCTTTGCACAACGCCCGTCGAATGCCACAAAACCGGCAAGATATTTCTGAAATGCTCCGGATCCGCACTCGTCCAGAACCGGGCAGCGCGAGCAGGTCCCTCGGCCAGCAACTCACGCTCGGCCAACAATCGTTGAAGCTGCCGTGCCACAGCGGCACCGGTATCGATCAGGCTGATGCTCTGGGGGATCATCTGCTTAAGCAGTGGCTTTAAAAAGGGATAGTGCGTGCAGCCAAGAATGATCGTGTCTGCACCTGCAGCCAGCAGCGGATCGACATACCCTTGCAGCAACTGACGCAATGCCTCGCTATGCAAATCGCCATTTTCAATCAGCTCCACCAACCCGGGGCATGGCTGAGTGATGACTCGCACATCGGCGGCGAAACGGTCGAGCAAGGCGGCGAACTTGGCACTCTGTAAAGTACCGGTGGTGGCGAGTACGCCAACTACACCGCTGCGCGTCGCCGCTGCAGCCGGTTTGACCGCGGGCTCCATGCCGACGATGGGCCACTCAGGGAAATCGCGCCGCAAGTCCGCAACACCCGCGACGGTCGCGGTGTTGCAAGCGAGCACCAGCGCCTTGGCGCCCTGCTGCTGAAAAAACTGCGCCATGACACTGCAACGCTGACTGATGAATGCCGGGGATTTCTCACCGTAGGGAATATTCCCGCAATCGCCGAGGTACAACAGAGATTCGTTGGGCAGCAACTGCTGGATCTCGGCCAACACCGACAGCCCACCGACACCGGAATCGAACACTCCAATCGGTGCTTCACGCATGGCTTGACCCGCAGACACTGCAGCCCGGATCACGCTTGACCCGCAACTCACGGAAGCGCGTGCCCAAGGCATCGATCAATAACAGACGCCCCACCAGCGGTTCACCGAACCCCACCAGCAATTTCAGCGCTTCAAGGGCTTGCAGGCTACCGACCAGGCCTACCAGTGGACCGAGTACGCCGGCCTCGCTGCAGGTCAGCTCGGCCTCGCTGCCGTGCCCGTATAAACAGTGGTAGCACGGACTTTCCGGGCGACGAGGGTCGAAGACCGACAATTGCCCTTCCAGCCGAATCGCCGCACCGCTGACCAGCGGTTTGCGCGCAGCCACACACGCGGCGTTGACCGCTTCGCGGGTGGAAAAATTATCGGAACAGTCCAGCACCAGATCCACCCCCGCAACGGCCGCTGCCAGGGAATCTTCATCCAGGGCGGTGCGATGGGCAATCAGCTGAATCTGGGGATTGATCGCGGTCAGGCGACGGATCGCCGAATCGACTTTGCTCAGGCCGACGCTGTCGGTGTCGTGAACGATCTGGCGTTGCAGATTGGTCAGGTCGACCGTGTCGAAGTCCGCCAGATGCAACTCACCGATACCGGCCGCCGCCAGGTACAGCGCAACCGGTGAACCGAGACCGCCGAGGCCGACAATCAGCACGCGGCTTTCTTTGAGCCGTAGCTGGCCGTCGATGTCGACGTGTTGCAGCAGAATCTGCCGGCTATAGCGCAGTAATTCCTGATCATTCAGCACGGCAAGTGCCCCAGACTGATGCGTTGGTGACCGCCCAGATCGGTGCGGCTATGGACCTCTTCAAAGCCGCAGGTCAGCAGCAAATCGCGCACGGCCTCGGCTTGATCGTAACCATGTTCGAGCATCAACCAGCCACCCGCCTCGAGGTGATCCGGTGCCTGGGCGACGATCAGACGCAAATCGTCGAGCCCATCGACGCCGGCCACCAGTGCACTGGCCGGTTCGAAGCGCACATCGCCCTCCACCAAATGCGGATCGCTCGAAGCGATATAGGGCGGATTGCTGATGATCAGTTGGAAACGCTGGCCTTCCAGGGCGCTGAACCAATGGCTGCTCAGCACGGTGGCATTGCTCAGGCTCAAGCGCTGGCGATTGCGCTCGGCCAGGGCCACGGCTTCCAGCACGCGATCCACGGCGGTGACGCTCCAGGCCGGACGCTCACTGGCCAGCGCCAGGGCGATGGCACCACTGCCAGTGCCCAAGTCGAGCACCTTGGCCGGTTTGGCCGGCAACAGTTCCAGCGCGGCTTCTACCAGCAATTCGGTGTCGGGACGTGGAATCAGCGTATGGGGCGCGACTTCCAGATCGAGTTTCCAGAAGCCTTGCTGCCCCAGAATGTAGGCCACCGGCTCACCGCTACGGCGGCGCTGCAGATACTCGGCAAACTTCAGTGCTGCTTCGCTCGGGACGATACGTTCAGGCCAGGTGTGCAGAAAACTGCGGGACTTGCCCAAGGCAGCCGCCAGCAGCAATTCGGCATCCAGACGCGCGGTGGGCGAGTCGGGCAAATCAGCGGCGCGCAACAAACTGGCAATGATCGTCATTTACTCACCTATCGCTGCCAATTGGTCGGCCTGGTACTCGGCCAGCAGCGGTTCGATCACCGCATCCACGCCACCGGCGAGGATTTCGTCGAGCGAATACAGCGTCAGGTTGACCCGGTGGTCGGTGACCCGGCCCTGGGCAAAGTTATAGGTGCGAATACGCTCGGAACGGTCACCGGAACCTACCAGCAATTTACGCTCGCTAGCGATTGCGTTCGCGGCGGCGCTGGTCTGCTGATCGTTAAGCTTGGCCGACAGCCAGGACATCGCCCGGGCACGGTTCTTGTGCTGGGAACGTTCTTCCTGGCACTCGACGACAATACCGGACGGCAAGTGTGTGATACGAATCGCCGAATCGGTCTTGTTGACGTGCTGACCACCGGCACCGGAGGAGCGATAGGTGTCGACCCGCAGATCCGCCGGGTTGATCTCGATCGCTTCCTGCTCGTCCGGCTCGGGCAACACGGCCACGGTGCAGGCTGACGTGTGGATGCGGCCCTGGGATTCAGTGGCCGGAACCCGCTGTACGCGGTGCGCACCGGACTCGAACTTCAGCTTGCCGTAAACGTTCTCGCCTTCGACCCGGGCAATGACTTCTTTATAGCCGCCGTGTTCACCTTCGTTCTCCGAGAGAATCTCTACCCGCCAGCCACGCCGCTCGGCGTAACGCGAATACATGCGGAACAGGTCGCCGGAGAAGATTGCCGCTTCGTCACCGCCGGTGCCGGCACGGATTTCGAGGAATACGTTGCGCCCGTCATTGGGATCTTTGGGCAGCAGCATGCGTTGCAGTTGAGCTTCGATTTCGATCAGTTGCTCTTTGGCTTCGCGGACTTCTTCCACGGCCATTTCGCGCATGTCCGGGTCGCTGTCCTTGAGCAGCGCCTGAGCCCCTTCGAGGTCGCCCTGCACTTTAAGCAGCTGTTTATAGGTGCCCACGATCGGCTCGACTTCCGCGTATTCCTTGGAATAGGTGCGGAACTTGTTTTGATCGGAAATGACCTCGCCGTCGCCAAGCAGGGCGGTCAATTCCTCGAAACGGTCCTGGAGGATGTCCAGCTTATTGAGCAGTGACGCTTTCATTGCGGTTTCTTATCCGAAAAGCTATCCGATGAGCCCTCACCGAGGGCAAAGAGTTCCTGGGCCATGGCCAGCGCATCGAGGCGGCCTTCGGCAGAGAGCTTTTTCAATTGCACGCTTGGGGCATGCAAGAGTTTGTTGGTCAGGCCGCGGGCCAGTTGCACCAGCACGTCTTCGGCGCTGCTGCCATTGGCGAGCATACGCTGGGCTTTCTGCAATTCTTCGTCGCGCATGCGCTCGCTTTGTTGACGATAGGCCTTGAGCACATCCACCGCCGCCAGTTCGCGCAGGCGAACCATGAAATCTTCGGCACCGATCGACACCATCTCTTCGGCGGCCTGGGCTGCGCCCTGACGGCTCTTGAGGTTTTCGGCGACCACTTCGTGGAGATCGTCGACGCTATACAGGTATACGTCGTCCAACTCGCCGACTTCCGGTTCGATATCCCGAGGGACGGCGATATCCACCATGAAAATCGGCTTGTGCTTGCGCAATTTCAAGGCACTTTCCACCGCGCCTTTACCGAGAATCGGCAACTGGCTGGCGGTGGAACTGATGACGATGTCGCTGCGCACCAGTTCTGCCGGGATGTCCGAGAGCAGCACTGCGTGGGCGCCGAACTGTTCGGCCAGAATGCTCGCGCGCTCCAGGGTGCGGTTGGCGACCACGATTCGCTTCACCCCCAGCTCATGCAGATGACGGGCGACCAAGGTGATGGTTTCGCCGGCGCCGATCAGCAAAGCCTGGCTGCGTTGCAAATCACTGAAAATCTGTTTCGCCAGGCTGACCGCGGCAAACGCCACGGATACCGGGTTTTCGCCGATGGCGGTGTCGGTTCGCACCTGTTTGGCCGCATTGAACGTGGCCTGGAACAGCCGCCCGAGCAGCGGACCGATGGTGCCAGCCTCGCGAGCCACAGCGTAGGCCGACTTCATCTGACCAAGAATCTGCGGTTCACCCAACACCAGCGAATCGAGCCCGGAGGCAACCCGCATCATGTGACGAACTGCCGCATCATCCTCATGCACATAAGCGCTCGCGCGCAGCTCATCGAGGCTCAAATGATGATAATCGGCCAGCCAGCGCAATATGACGTCAGCCGAAAGGTGATCCTGTTCTATATACAGTTCACTGCGATTGCAGGTGGAGAGGATCGCAGCTTCGCGGCTGTCGGTGAGTCGGCAGAGCTGCTGCAAGGCCTCAACCAGCTGCTCAGGGGTAAAGGCCACGCGCTCGCGGACGTCTACTGAAGCAGTCTTGTGGTTAATACCGAGTGCAAGGAAGGCCATTCAAGGTCGCTGATGGTGACGTGAAGCCGACAATTGTCCTACTTCGACAGAGCCAGAACAACCACTCGATATCTATCGCTCCTGTAAGAGCTGCCGAAGGCTGCGATCCGTTCTCGTTTACAAGAGCGCCGGGGCTGCGGGGATTGCCCGCGCGGGTAAATTGGCCGGGCGGTTATGTTTGGCCGAAGGCTTGTGTCATGATGATCCGACCGCAGGTTAGTCGTCCTTTTCCTATATGAATAGATCTTCCGCGTTGCTCCTCGCTTTTGTCTTCCTCAGCGGCTGCCAGGCCTTGGCTCCCGTTTCATCGGACGGTACGCCGCCAGTCGAAGACAGCACTCCGGCCCCTGAAAAGCCCAAGGTTTACAGCTCGTTCAGTGAAGAAACCGTCTTCAGCCTGTTGAGCGCCGAATTGGCTGGCCAGCGCAATCGTTACGACATTGCCCTGGACAACTACGTGACCCAGGCCATCAACACCCAGGATCCGGGCATCTCCGAGCGGGCATTTCGCATTGCCGAGTATCTGGGTGCCGATCAGGCTGCCCTCGATACCGCACTGGTCTGGGCCAAAAACGCCCCGGACGATCTCGAAGCGCAACGGGCCGCTGCCGTGCAACTTGCCCGCGCCGGGCGTTACGACGACTCCATGGTCTATATGGAGAAAGTCCTGCAAGGCAAAGGCGACACACATTTCGACTTCCTCGCCCTGTCCGCGGCCGATACCGACCAGGACACGCGCAACGGCCTGATGAAAGGTTTTGACCGCTTGTTGCAGCGCCATCCGCACAACAACCAGCTGATTTTCGGCAAGGCCTTGCTGATGCAACAGGACGGCGATGCCAAAGGTGCCCTGACCCTGCTCGAAGACAACCCGCCAGACGAGGGCGAAATAGCCCCGATCCTCCTGCGCGCGCGCCTGCTGCAAGGGCTCAACCGTGGCGATGAAGCCCTGCCACTGCTGCAAAAAAGCATCAAGAAATACCCGGACGACAAACGCCTGCGCCTGACTTACGCGCGCATGCTGGTTGAGCAGGACCGCATGGAAGATGCCAAGGCCGAGTTTTCGAGCCTGGTGCAGCAATACCCCGAAGACGACGAACTGCGTTATTCCCTGGCCCTGGTCTGCCTGGAAGCCAAGGCGTGGAACGAGGCCAAAGGCTACCTGGAAGATTTGATCGCTCGGGAAAGCCATGTCGACTCGGCACACCTGAACCTGGGGCGCATTGCTGAAGAGCGTAACGACCCGCAGGGCGCATTGATCGAATACGCTCAGGTCGGGGCGGGCAACGATTACCTGCCGGCGCAATTGCGTCAGGCCGATATTCTGATGAGCAACGGCAAGACCGCCGAAGCCCAAAGCCGTCTGGCAGCCGAACGCGGCGAGCAACCCGATTACGCGATCCAGTTGTACCTGATCGAAGCCGAAACCTTGTCTGCCAACAAACAGGGCGACAAGGCCTGGAAAGTCTTGCAGCAGGCGCTGCAGCAATACCCCGATGATCTGAATCTGCTGTATACCCGGGCCATGCTGGCAGAAAAACGCAATGACCTGGCGCAGATGGAAAAAGATCTGCGACTGATCATCAAGCGCGACCCGAACAATGCGATGGCGTTGAACGCCCTCGGCTACACCCTGTCCGACCGCACCACACGCTACGCCGAAGCCAAGGCCTTGATCGAACAGGCGCACCAGATCAACCCGGAAGACCCGGCAGTCCTCGACAGCCTCGGATGGGTCAATTTCCGCCTGGGTAACCTCGATGAAGCCGAGCGGTATTTGCGCCAGGCGCTGGAGCGCTTCCCCGATCAGGAAGTCGCCGCTCACCTGGGCGAAGTGCTGTGGGCCAACGGTAAACAACGCGAAGCCAAGCAAATCTGGAGCAAGTTCCTCAAGGAACAGCCCGACAGCCCTACCCTGCGCGGCACCATCAAGCGCCTGACCGGATCAGAGACTCTTTAAGTTATGTTTTTGCGCCACATCATCGTTTTCAGCTTCATCGCCCTGCTCGCCGGTTGCGCGGGCTTCGTTGCCCGCGAATCGGTCCAGGGTCAAGGCAACAAGGCCCAATGGCGCGAGCACAAACAGCAACTGACCGGCCTCGACGGCTGGCAGATCAACGGCAAAATCGGCATCCGCGCGCCAAAAGATTCGGGTAGCGGCACGCTGTTCTGGCTGCAACGCCAGGATTACTACGACATCCGTCTCTCCGGCCCGCTGGGTCGTGGTGCAGCCCGCTTGACCGGTCGCCCGGGCAAAGTCTCGCTGGAAGTGGCCAATCAGGGCCGCTATGACGCACAGACACCGGAAGCCCTGGTTGAAGAACAACTGGGCTGGAAATTGCCGGTATCCCATCTGGCCTGGTGGGTTCGCGGGCTCCCGGCCCCGGACAGCAAAAGTCGCCTGACCCTCGACGTCGACAGCCGCCTGGCCAATCTCGAACAGGATGGCTGGCAGGTCGAATACCTCAGTTATGCCGAGCAAAACGGCTACTGGCTGCCCGAGCGGATCAAACTGCACGGCACCGACCTTGATGTCACGCTGGTGATCAAGGAATGGCAACCACGCAAACTGGGGCAGTGAACATGACTGCACCGCGCCTGACATTGCCCTCGCCCGCCAAGCTCAACCTGATGCTGCACATCCTCGGTCGCCGTGAAGACGGCTACCACGAGTTGCAGACGATTTTTCAGTTCCTCGATTACGGCGATGAAATCACCTTCGCCGTTCGCGACGATGGCGTGATTCGGTTGCACACCGAATTCGCCGACGTCCCTCACGACAGTAACCTGATCGTCAAAGCCGCAAAAAAACTTCAGGAGCAATCCGGCTGTTCGCTGGGTGTCGACATCTGGATCGAAAAAATCCTGCCCATGGGCGGTGGAATCGGTGGCGGCAGTTCGAATGCGGCGACCACATTGCTGGGCCTCAATCATCTTTGGCAACTGGGTTGGGATGAAGATCGGCTGGCCGCACTGGGCCTTACGCTTGGCGCCGACGTCCCGGTTTTCGTTCGTGGCCACGCGGCTTTCGCCGAGGGCGTAGGGGAGAAACTCACCCCTGTAGAGCCCGAAGAACCGTGGTATCTCGTGCTGGTGCCGCAAGTATCTGTAAGTACAGCAGAAATTTTTTCAGATCCACTGTTGACACGTAACACTCCTCCCATTAAAGTGCGCCCCGTTCCCAAGGGAAACAGTCGAAATGACTGCTTACCGGTGGTAGCAAGGCGTTACCCAGATGTACGTAACGCATTGAATTTGTTAGGTAAATTTACCGAAGCAAAACTCACCGGAACTGGAAGTTGTGTGTTTGGGGGCTTCCCAAGCAAAGCTGAAGCTGATAAAGTCTCGGCCCTTCTGACAGAGACCCTTACAGGGTTTGTAGCAAAAGGAAGCAACGTTTCGATGTTGCATCGCAAGCTGCAAAGTCTGCTCTAAAAGGAATCGAGTACTGGGTACTCGTTGCAACAGATACAGGGGCGTCGCCAAGCGGTAAGGCAGCAGGTTTTGATCCTGCCATGCGTTGGTTCGAATCCAGCCGCCCCTGCCATTTTCCTATACTCATCCAGGTTACCCTCAGCCTTCAGGTACTGCGCGTGTCCAAGATGATGGTCTTTACGGGGAACGCTAACCCCGATCTGGCTCGGCGTGTTGTACGTCAGCTGCATATCCCTCTCGGTGACATCTCTGTCGGTAAGTTCTCCGACGGCGAAATTACTGCCGAGATCAATGAAAACGTTCGCGGTAAAGACGTTTTCATTATTCAGCCGACTTGCGCTCCGACCAACGATAACCTGATGGAACTGGTAGTGATGGCTGATGCCTTCCGCCGCTCCTCGGCTACTCGTATCACTGCTGTTATTCCTTACTTTGGTTATGCCCGTCAGGATCGCCGTCCGCGTTCCGCACGTGTGGCTATCAGCGCGAAAGTCGTTGCTGACATGCTTACCGTAGTCGGCATCGACCGTGTTCTCACGGTTGATCTGCATGCTGACCAGATTCAGGGCTTCTTCGATATTCCGGTAGATAACATCTACGGCTCCCCGGTACTGGTGGATGACATTGAAGATCAGCGCTTCGAAAACCTGATGATCGTGTCCCCAGACATTGGCGGCGTCGTGCGTGCACGGGCTGTTGCCAAATCCTTGGGCGTGGACCTCGGGATCATCGACAAACGCCGTGAGAAAGCCAATCACTCTGAAGTGATGCATATCATCGGTGATGTCGAAGGGCGTACCTGTATTCTGGTCGATGACATGGTCGATACCGCCGGCACTCTGTGCCACGCGGCCAAGGCCTTGAAAGAGCATGGCGCTGCCAAGGTTTTCGCCTACTGCACGCACCCTGTGCTGTCGGGTCGGGCGATCGAAAACATTGAAAATTCCGTGCTGGACGAGCTGGTGGTAACAAACACCATTCCGCTGTCCGCTGCAGCACAAGCCTGTGCGCGTATCCGTCAACTGGATATCGCACCGGTAGTTGCCGAGGCGGTTCGCCGCATCAGCAATGAAGAATCGATCAGCGCGATGTTCCGTTAAGGGCCCTGCCCTTTTCATTACATCTCGTTGACGAAAAGCGCCCCGCCCCGGCATTCCTGTCGGGGCGGGGCTTTTTTGCCCATATCGCCCTTAAGCGCTGGTCGCAAACGCCGGGGCGAATGTGGTTATTTTGGAGATACAACATGAACGATTTTACTCTGAATGCTGAAGTGCGTTCCGACCTGGGGAAAGGTGCGAGCCGCCGCCTGCGTCGTCTCGCAAGCCTGGTTCCAGCTGTAGTTTACGGCGGCGACAAAGCCCCTGAATCCATCAGCATGCTGGCTAAAGAAGTTGCCAAACTGCTCGAAAACGAAGCGGCTTACAGCCACATCATCGAGCTGAACGTTGGCGGCACCAAGCAAAACGTAATCATCAAGGCTCTGCAGCGTCACCCGGCCAAAGGCCACGTACTGCACGCTGACTTCGTACGCGTTGTAGCTGGCCAGAAACTGACCGCTATCGTGCCTGTACACTTTGTTGGTGAAGAAGCTCCGATCAAGAAAGGCGGCGAAGTTTCGCACGTTGTTTCGGAAATCGAAGTGACCTGCCTGCCAAAAGACCTGCCTGAATTCATCGAAGTCGACCTGGCTAACGCCGAAGTCGGTTCGATCATTCACCTGTCCGACCTCAAAGCCCCTAAAGGCGTTGAGTTTGTTGCTCTGGCACACGGCGATGACAAGGCTGTTGCCAACGTCCACGCTCCACGTGTTGCTCCAGAAGCTACTGAAGAAGGCGCAGCAGAGTAATTTCACTCTGTTCGCCGGAGTGACCGGAAACATCGCGGACTAGAGCGTAGCGAGAAAGCGGGCGAGAACGCGGAGTTTACATAATGGTAAATGAGCACTTGTCGTCCACTTTCGCCGCACGCCCTGATGGCGGCGATGTTATCCACCACTTCAAGGAAGGGCCCCTATCGTGACTGCCATTAAACTGATCGTTGGCCTGGGAAATCCAGGCGCTGAATACGAACAGACCCGGCATAACGCAGGGGCCCTTTTTGTTGAGCGCATCGCGCACGCGCAGGGTGTCAACCTTGTAGCCGATCGCAAATATTTCGGCCTGACCGGGCGCTACTCGCATCAGGGTCAGGATGTTCGTCTGCTGATTCCCACCACCTACATGAACCGCAGCGGCCAGGCCGTCGCGGCACTTGCCGGCTTCTTCCGCATCAAGCCTGAAGAAATCCTGGTGGCGCATGACGAACTCGATCTGCCTCCGGGCGTTGCCAAGCTCAAACAGGGCGGCGGCCATGGCGGTCACAACGGGTTGCGCGACATCATCGCGCAACTGGGCAATCAGAATACCTTTCACCGCTTGCGGCTTGGCATTGGCCACCCGGGCGTTGCCAGTATGGTTTCAAATTTCGTCCTCGGTCGTGCGCCACGCGCCGAACAGGAAAAACTCGATGCCAGCATCGACTTTGCCCTCGGCGTGCTGCCGGATATCCTCGCCGGTGAATGGAACCGCGCGATGAAAAACCTGCACAGCCAGAAGGCCTGACTCTAACTCCTCGGGGAAACACCATGGGATTCAATTGCGGCATCGTCGGCCTGCCTAACGTCGGCAAGTCCACCCTGTTTAACGCCCTGACCAAATCCGGGATCGCGGCCGAGAACTTCCCCTTCTGCACCATCGAGCCGAACACCGGTATCGTGCCGATGCCGGATCCGCGTCTGGAAGCCCTGGCAGCCATCGTCAATCCAAAGCGCATCCTGCCGACCACCATGGAATTCGTCGACATCGCGGGCCTGGTTGCCGGCGCCTCGAAAGGTGAAGGCCTGGGCAACAAATTCCTCGCCAACATCCGCGAGACCGATGCTATCGCTCACGTGGTCCGCTGCTTCGAAGACGAGAACGTGATTCACGTCTCCAACAGCGTCGACCCGAAACGCGACATCGAGATCATCGACCTGGAGCTGATCTTCGCCGACCTCGACAGCTGCGAGAAGCAACTGCAGAAAGTCGCCCGCAACGCCAAGGGTGGCGACAAGGACGCCGTGGTCCAAAAAGGCCTGCTGGAGCAACTGATCGCTCACTTCACCCTCGGCAAGCCAGCGCGCACGCTGATGAAGAACATGGGCGCCGACGACAAAGCGGTGATTCGTGGCTTCCACCTGTTGACCACCAAGCCAGTCATGTACATCGCCAACGTCGCTGAAGACGGTTTCGAGAACAACCCACTGCTGGACATCGTCAAAGCCATCGCCGAAGAAGAAGGCGCCATGGTGGTTCCGGTCTGCAACAAGATCGAAGCCGAAATCGCCGAACTGGAAGACGGCGAAGAGAAAGACATGTTCCTCGAAGCCCTGGGCCTCGAAGAGCCTGGCCTGAACCGCGTGATTCGTGCCGGCTACGAGATGCTGCACCTGCAGACCTACTTCACCGCCGGTGTCGAAGAAGTCCGCGCCTGGACCGTCCGCGTCGGTGCTACCGCGCCACAAGCCGCCGGCGTGATCCACACCGACTTCGAAAAAGGCTTCATCCGCGCCGAAGTCATCGCCTACGAAGACTTCATTCAGTACAAGGGCGAAGCCGGCGCCAAAGAAGCTGGTAAATGGCGCCTGGAAGGCAAGGACTACATCGTTAAAGACGGCGACGTGATGCACTTCCGTTTCAACGTGTAAAACACCCGCTCAAGAAAAAGCCGCGTTTAGACGCGGCTTTTTTGTGCCTCTTTTTCGCGTATAAAACCAGCACAACAAAGGCTACAGCGGCTCCTTTTTCAGGCGCTGCCACCGTTATGTTCACACTCGGTACTTACTCCGATTGAAGAACATCGAAGCCCCCGCCCCCACTATCGCGATTGCAAAGATCCCGACATCGATGCTGCCAATGTAGGGCGGCAGCACAAATATCACGCAAAAGCCCAAACCAACCAGACCAACACCCAGCCATTTCCTGAGTACATAGCTCCTTACGCAAGTGTGCAGCAGCATCATCCCCACGCAGGCCAACGCATACTGACTGTAGAGAGTCATAAATTGATTCCTGTCAAACTCCACTGCTCGCATCCTTATCGAGTCCAGAAAGGCGCGAAGTTTCCATCAGGATAGTGATTTGCGCAAACGGCAATCACGGCTGCAGGCGCGCTTTAATACTACAAATCTCTATACCGGTCGGTACGGGTCAGACTTTTTTGGTTCGTGGCAGAAGGATCGCCAACACCCCAAGCAGCGGCAAGAACGAACACAGGAAGTACACGTACTCGATGCCGTGGACATCCGCCAGATGCCCAAGCAACGCTGCGCCAATCCCACCGAAGCCGAACATCAGGCCGAAGAACACCCCGGCAATCATCCCGACATTCCCCGGCACCAGTTCTTGCGCATACACCACAATGGCCGAGAATGCCGAGGCGAGGATGAAACCGATCACCACGCTCAGGACGCTGGTCCAGAACAGATCGACGTGGGGCAGCATTAGGGTGAACGGTGCGACGCCAAGGATCGAGAACCAGATCACCGCCTTGCGCCCGATCTTGTCGCCGATCGGCCCGCCGAAGAAGGTCCCCGCCGCTACCGCACCGAGAAACAGGAACAGGTGCAACTGCGAACTGGCCACCGACAGGTCGAATTTTTCAATCAGATAGAACGTGAAGTAGCTGGTGAGGCTGGCCATGTAGAAATACTTGGAGAACACCAGCAACCCGAGTACCACCAGTGCACTGATCACCCGGCCTTTCGACAAGCCGTGAGTCGCTGCCTGACCTTGTTTGAGCTTGAACAGGTTCAGGTGGTTGGCGTACCAACGACTGATCCGATACAGCACGAACAGCGCAAACAGCGCGAAC
Source organism: Pseudomonas farris (assembly GCF_019145235.1). GTDB lineage: Bacteria > Pseudomonadota > Gammaproteobacteria > Pseudomonadales > Pseudomonadaceae > Aquipseudomonas > Aquipseudomonas farris. Next base: position 35,242 of record NZ_JAHSTV010000020.1, read on the forward strand.
AATCCGAACCACGCCACATGACCCTGACCGTAGGGAATGATGATCGCCGCCGCCAACAACGGCCCGAAAGCCGAGCCCGCATTACCGCCGACCTGAAACGTCGACTGCGCCAAGCCGAACCGCCCGCCCGAGGCCAATCTCGCCACCCGGGAAGCTTCCGGGTGAAAGGTCGATGAACCGACACCGATCAACCCCGCCGCCAGCAGAATCATCGGGAAGCTACCGACCACCGACATCATCAGAATACCGATCAATGTGCAGACAGTACCGGCCGGCAACAGCCAGGGTTTGGGATGACGATCAGTGTGGTAACCGACCCATGGCTGCAACAGCGAGGCCGTCAGTTGAAAGGTCAGGGTGATCAGACCGATCTGAGTGAAGGTCAGGCCATAGCTGGCCTTGAGCATCGGATAGATCGACGGCAATACCGCCTGAATCAGGTCGTTGATCAAATGCGCCAGCGCCACCGCGCCAATGATGCGCATGACCAGCGGACTGCTTTGTGAAGTGGTAGGCGCCGAGGTCGCGGCGGACTGAGTGTTGCTGATAGCCATGAGAGTTTCCGTACTGCGGATGGGTGCGCACTGGCAGGCCGGTCAATGTGCCATTTTTCGGTACAGTAGCGCCATCCCCTTAGCCTGCTAACGACTTCAAAAAAGAAGGTGATAGCGCAAAGCCATGGTCTGAATCTTGCCTTGTTTATCCGTTCAACGCGGCCCCTTACAAAGGGAACCGAGAATGGGAAGTTTCGCTACAGAGTCGGCCTACAGAGCGGACCAAGGGTGAACTTTCGAGGCCTTTTAGCAGGGCACGAGTCGCGGTCGCAATGACCTCGACGCACGCCAATGGTGCGTGGTGTCCAGAGGAGTCATGGGGCATGCAGGCTTTTTTATCACCGGGGATCGGGCTGCTGGGGCGTTTCGGCTTCGCACGCAAATTTCAGCTGCTGTTTCTGCTGTTCATCCTGCCACTCGGGGGCAGTCTGTGGATGATCGGTCAGGATTATCGTGACAAGTTGAACCTGATCTCCGGTGAACGCGCCGGAGTTCGTCAATTGCTCGCACTTGATGCGCTCGACAATCTGCTCACCGCCCAGCGTGACCGCGCCGCGCGTTGGCGCGCCACCGAAACCAATCGCCAGCCGACACCCGCAACCATCGCGGCGATGGCAGCGTTCGACGCGGTTCAGCCGGCCGTCGCCCAAGCCACCATGGACCTGGGCAACGCCTTGAAAACCGAAGGCGCCGAGGGCCAAATCCTCACCCGCTATCAAGCCCTGCAAACCGCACTCACCGGCCTGGACTCGAAAAACCTGAGCAGCGTCGGTTGGTGGCCGGACGGTTACGATCGCTTCACCAATGCCTTGGGTGCTCTGCAAGCCTTGCGCGAACAAATCGCGATGGACAATCGCCTGACCCTCGCGCCATGGCTGGAAACCTGGCTACTGACGCAGATCTCCATTCAACACGCGCCGGACCTGATCGAACGGGTCGGTCGTCTCGCCGCCGTCGGTCAGGCCTCAGTAGTATCCGGGCAGTTCACCCTGCAAAGCCGCCTGCAACTGCGGGACTTGCGCAGCCGCATCGGCGATGCCCGGGAGCAGCTGGTGAAAACCGCCGGGCTGCTGGAAGCGCGCCTGCCCAGCGCCTTGCAAACCTGGGCCGGGCAATACCACGACAGCCTCAAGCACCTGGACGCCGGTTTGAAAGTGCTGGACGAGGGCGTTTTCGGCGGCAGCATCAACCTCAAGCCGGAAGACTTTGAACGCAGCCTCGACGCCCTCCTCGGCGACCTCGCCTCGTTGCGCCAGCAATCGTTGGTTTCTCTGGATCAACGGCTGGATTACTACCACGGCTCGGCCATACGCCAGTTCATCCTGGTGGCGACAGTTTTTGGCTGCCTGCTGCTGGCCGCGTTGTACCTGTTCATCTGTTTGCAGGCCTCGATCCGTCGCAGCGCCAGCGGCATCACGCTACTGGCCGAAGCGTTGCGTGACGGCAACCTGAGCCTGCAAGTACCGGTGCAGGGCCGCGACGAACTGGCTGCTATCAGCACCGCCCTCAACGTCGCTGTAGTGCAACTGCGCAACAGCCTGCTGGGGGTCGATCACGAGACCTTGCAGCTCAGTAACGCGGTGCGCACCCTCAACCATCACTCGAGTGGTGCCCTTGGGGAAGTCGAAGCTCAGCAGTTGCAGATCAGCCAGATCGCCGCTGCGGCCACACAATTGGCCGCGACCTCTCAAGGGGTCGCCCAGAGTTGCGAACAGGCATCTGGCAGCGCTCAGCACACCCAGCGCATCGCCGCCGACAGCAGCCGTGACAGCCAACGCACGACAGCGAGTATTCAGCAGCTCAATCAGCGCTTGAACGACACTGCGGCGGCACTGGGCCGGGTCAGCGAGCAAGGACAGCAAATTCAATTGGTGGTCGATACCATTCGCGGTGTCGCCGAGCAGACCAACCTGCTAGCCCTCAACGCCGCCATCGAGGCCGCACGGGCCGGCGAGCAAGGTCGTGGCTTTGCCGTAGTGGCCGATGAAGTGCGCAGCCTGTCACAACGCACCCAATCGTCCACCGCGCAAATCGCCGGCACCGTCGACAGCCTGCGCAGCACCGTCAACGAAGCCGTGAGCCTGATGGAAGCGGCCTGCGGCCAGGCGCAATCGGATGCGCAGGCCGTCACCGGTCTGGGCGAGCGCCTGGGGGAAATCGCCAACGCGGTGCAGAGTGTCACCGACACCTTGGCGCAGATCGCCACCGCTGTTGACGAGCAAGCGAGCACCGCCGATGAAGTCAGCGGCAACATCCAGCAAGTCGATCAGGCGGCGGTACGCTTGCTTGAAGGCGCGCGGGCGGTGAATCTGGCTGCGGACACCTTGAGCCAGGGCAGCAAGGCTTTGAGTGCGAATACCGGGAAATTTCAGCTCGGTTGACGCCCTCCCTTGGCCCGGTTTTTCGGGTCAGCGGGATAAGCGGTTGAAAGTGTGGAGAAATATTTTAAATTTACGCTTGACGCATCTTCGTTCCAGGTGAATAATGCGCGCCACTTGGCTACATAGCTCAGTTGGTTAGAGCATAGCATTCATAATGCTGGGGTCCGGGGTTCAAGTCCCTGTGTAGCCACCAAGTACCGGTTTACAGACATCTAGTGAAGTCTATAAGCCACACAAGAAGCCCGCCTAGTGCGGGCTTTCTTGTGTCTGGAGCATTCGTTTTGCTTCTCTCCCATGTACCGGGTCGCGCCATACACTAGCGCATTGAAGGCCTGCGTAAACTCCTGCAAACCAGCAAGAGCTCCAATTTCGCACATACTTCCTCAGCGGACTGCCAGATGCTCGGCTTTGTCTACGCCTGGTATCTTCCACCTCAGTAAAAAACTCTGGACGATACCGCCCGAACGCATGAAGATTCGTCGCAGATATGCCGTTTTTTCTTCTCAGCCGAAATTCAGGACATTCACCACCCTCCTCTCACTGCGGAGTTCGACGACATCAGTATGTTTTTTTGCCATATGAAATGCCGTGATGGCACACTGGACCTTGCACCGGTAGCTTTATAAAATGTAAACCTCATCCGCAAAATGCCTCAAGACATAACTTGATACAATTTACCGCTTCACAAACCATGCTTCAGCAATATTGTTTGGTGCCGATATCGCATCAAATGATCCTAACAACAGGACTAACCAAGAATGAGCGCTAGGATTAATATTCGTGACTTTGATGAGTGTCGCAATATTCATAAAGGCGCTGTTTTTATTGTAGCCTCGGGAGGGTCTGCCAAAGACTTTCATCCTGAACAATTCGCAGATGTCCCCATGATCACAATGAATGGGGCTATCTCAAAGTTTATCGGGACTGGCGTTAAGCCTTTTTTCTATGCCTGTACCGATAAGAATTTTCCCGAGCAGCAGCCGGAACTGTTCTCCCAAGCCTTACTTCTTAGTGAGCGAGTTGCCTTATGGGAGGACCAGGTTCAAAACCTGTCGGTTGCGCCAAAAGGGGAAGTGTTTTTGCTGAGCAAGGCGCCAAAGCTTTCTTGGGGCGAACTTATTGGTGTAGATAAAGACCTGATAAGAAATCGTAACTTTCTTAAGCGTCGCAATCGGCGCATCGGTTTCAGCAAAAATCTGAAGCGAGGTTTTTTCGACGCGCGCACTGTTGCCTATGCGGCTCTGCAAATCGCTTATCACGCCGGTTTCAATAAGGTGGTGATGGTGGGGGTTGACCTAAATCAAGCTGTCAGTCGATTCTATGAAGAGAAGAACACCGTAGTTTCTCCTTGCGGACTGGATCAGCATTTTCACACCAGGATTTTACCGTCATTCAAAATAGTGGCGAGAAAAGTAATCAGTGATCAATTCCACGTCTACAACCTTTCCAGTTCCTCAAGAATTCCCGCCGACATTATCCCCCAGATACATTTGGATGATCTCGATGCCCACGTGTATGACTTGGATTGTTCAAAAAAAAACCGCTTGTAAGTCTTTAGATTAACGGTCGAGTTCAAATGACTGTGCTCCACCAAGTACTGAAACGGCTTACCGAAAGGTAGACCGTTTTTTTTATGCCTCGAGAAATGTGGCGAGAGCCCTCTGATTTGCACACCACGCCCTCGCTCGATAAAGTCCCCGGACCTTTTATCCCATGGACGGAGTGCTCCGCGTGTTCTCAGCCTTCCACTTGAGTCGCTATCGCCTGTCAGCCTTTTCGCTGATCGCAACCGCTTTAACCCTCGCCGCGTGCAGTGCCCCGCCCTCTTCGCCGTCAGTCTCAACCCTGCCAGTCGCGCCAGAAATCGCCTCTGGTTATCGCACCGACCTGCAGACCCGATACGCCTCCAAACACATGGCCGCAGCCGCCAACCCGCTGGCAGCCGAAGCCGGACGGCAGATGATGCGTGAGGGCGGCTCGGCGATTGATGCGGCCATTGCCATGCAGGCGGTGTTGACACTGGTCGAGCCACAATCGTCGGGTATCGGCGGTGGCGCGTTGATTGTGCTGTGGGATGGCAAGGTTGTGCGCACCTACGACGGTCGCGAAACCGCTCCGGCCGGCGCCACCGAGAAACTGTTTCTGCAAGCCGACGGCAAACCGATGCCGTTCACCCAGGCACAGATCGGCGGACGCTCAGTGGGGACGCCGGGTGTGTTGCGGGCACTGGAATTGGCCCATCAAAAGCATGGTCGCCTGCCGTGGGCGAAGTTGTTCGAACCCGCCATCAAACTCGCGGAACAAGGCTTCGCCATTTCGCCACGACTGCATCAGTTGATCGCGGCAGACGCGTTCATACAGCGTTCACCCGACATGGCCGCCTACTTCCTGAACGCCGATGGCAGCCCGAAAGCCATCGGTACACAGTTGAAGAACCCGGCACTCGCCGCGGTGTTCAAGCGCATCGCCAAGGAAGGTCCCGACGCCCTGTACAAAGGGCCAATCGCGAAAGAGATCGTCGCCAAGGTTCAGGATCACGCCAACCCCGGCAGCCTGTCGCTGAACGATCTCCAAGGCTACAAGGCCAAGGAACGCGGGCCGCTTTGCACCGACTACAAACGCTGGCAGGTCTGCGGCATGCCACCTCCATCGTCGGGCGGGATCGCAGTGGCGCAAATTCTCGGCACCTTGCAGGCGCTGGAATCCCGCGACCCGCGTTTTGCCCTGGCACCACTCAAACCGGTCAAGACCAGCCAACCGGCGGGCATCGAACCAGCCCCAGAAGCTGTGCACCTGATCGCTGAAGCCGAGCGCCTGGCTTACGCCGACCGAGCACAGTATGTCGCCGACACCGACTTCGTACCCGTGCCGATAAAAGGTCTGATCGACCCGACTTATCTGGCCAGCCGCGCCGCGCTGATTGGTGACCGCAGCATGAGGCAGGCCAAACCCGGCACCCCGCCGGGGATTCAGATTGCCTATGCGCCGGACCGCTCGCCACTGCGCATCTCTACCTCGCAAGTGGTGGCGGTCGATGACGAAGGTGGCGCGGTGTCCATGACCACCACCGTGGAAGCAGCGTTTGGCTCGCACCTGATGGTCCAGGGTTTTCTGCTCAACAACCAAATGACCGACTTCTCGTTCATCCCCGAAGAGAACGGGCAAAAAGTCGCCAACCGCGTCGAGCCCGGTAAACGCCCCCGCTCATCCATGGCGCCCACTCTGATCTTCGATCGCCAGAACGGCGAATTCCTGGCCACCGTCGGCTCCCCCGGCGGCTCGCAGATCATTGAGTACGTGGCCAAGTCCACCATCGGCCTGCTCGACTGGAACCTCGACCCGCAAGCGGCTATCAACCTGCCCAACTTCGGCAGCCGCAACGGCCCGACCGAACTGGAACAGGGGCAGTTCAGCACAGAGCTGATTCAGGTACTGAAGGACAAAGGGCACAACGTGAACGAGATCGACATGACCAGCGGGACTCAGGCGATTGTTCGGGTCAAGGATGCACAAGGGAATGCGGCGTTGGCCGGTGGTGCCGATCCGCGGCGTGAGGGGCAAGCGTTGGGGGATTGAGTCGTACACACGAATAAGAAAAGGCTTACCGCGAGGTAGGCCTTTTTTTGTCAGCGAAGAATCCTAGCCTGATCAAGCCGCAAAAGCAGGCCTGCCCTTTTTAGCGCTATTCATGCCGCACAGATAGCATCAAGTCGATAACTGATTGGCAAACTGCCCGACCGCGCTTACCACTTTCTGCGCCCCATCCTGGATCTCGACGATCACTGTGCCCGCCTCCGCCGCCAGCGCCAGCCCCTGTTCGGCCTGGAGTTTGCCATCGGTCATCAGGGCCACGGCGTTGCGTGCCATGTCCTGGTTCTGGCGAACGACGCCGACAATTTCATCGGTCGCCTGGCTGGTGCGCGAGGCCAGTTGCCGGACTTCGTCAGCCACCACGGCAAAACCTCGACCCTGTTCACCTGCACGGGCCGCTTCAATGGCTGCGTTGAGCGCCAGCAGGTTGGTTTGTTCGGCGATACCACTGATGGTTTTGACGATGGTGCCGATCACCAATGATTGTGCGTTCAGCGCTTCGATGCCTTCGCCAGCGGTTTGCATGTGCCTGGCCAAGTCACGCATGACGTCCACCGCTTGAGTCACCACAGTGGTACCGCGCTGGGCACTGCTGTCAGTTTGCAACGAGGTGCTGTAGGCGATGTTGGCCGCTTCGGCGACGGCCTGCTCCTGATTGACCTGATCGGTAATCACCGTGGCGAATTTCACCACTTTGTAGAGTTTGTTGTTCGCGTCGACCACCGGGTTGTAGGAAGCCTCCAGCCAGACCACGCGACCGTGGCTGTCGATACGCTTGAAACGATCGGCCACGAACTCACCGGCATTCAGGCGGCGCCAGAAGTTCTGATACTCGGCGCTGTTATATTCCTCTGGCTCACAGAAGGTGCGGTGATGTTTGCCCTGGACCTGCGCCAGGTTGTAGCCCATGCCATTGAGAAACCGCTCGTTTGCCGACAGCACATTGCCATTGAGGTCGAACTCGATGAGCGCGGTCGAACGCACCAGCGCACCGATCAGGTTCTCATGTTCACGGGACGCCTCAATGGTGCGGGTCAGGTCGCTGGAGTAAATCGAGAAGTGTTTGATCCGGCCATCCGAGGACCGCACCGGCTGCATGATCGACCGCAGCCAGGCTTCGGCACCATTGCCCCGCAATAAACGAACCGTGCCGGCAAAGTGCTCGCCACGGGTCAGCGCAGTCTTGAAGCGGCGGTGGAATTCGTCCGATTTCACATGGACGGGGACGATGTCTTCGATGTGTCGGCCGACCAGATCGTTGCCCTTGTAGAGCATCTCACCCATGAAGTTCTGGTTGACCGATTGAATCCTGCCATCGGAATCAAGAGTCAGGGCCAACATCTCGCTGTCCAGGCTCTCCTTGACTTGCTGAAGGCTGGAGAGTTCTTCGCGAAGAGCCGACAGCTCCTGCTTCAAGCGTTTGTTGAACATGGAAAGCACCGATGGACAGGGATAAAAGCTGCATACAGCCTAGCCATCGGCCTTGGGAATATTTTCTGAAGGGTGTTTCGGGATTGTCCTACAAAAATAGTGGCAACACGATCACCTTTATACCGCGCCAGCTACCGAACAGCGCCCAACTCGCGGTACTCGCGCGCCGAAATACGCTGCGCTGCTGACGCCCACCGCCCCCATCACTGCGCAGAAAATCACACAAATCCATGGACTCCACGGCATCAGACCGATCAATAGCAGCGGCGTGATACTGGCCCAGGCGGCGTAGGCAATGTTGTAGGTAAAGGAAATCCCCGAGACGCGAATTCGCGCCGGAAACAGGTTGACCATCACCGACGGCACCGCGCCAACTACCCCACAACCGAGGCCTGCCACTGCATAGGCCAAACCAATCCACTGACCTTCAATGATCAGGCAGGTGTAGAGCACGCCGATACCCAGAGGCAGCAGCAGGCTATACAGCATCACCGTGCGCCAGGCACCAATGCGGTCGACAAGCAACCCCGCGAGTACGCAGCCGATGTTCAGAAACACGATGCCCAAAGCACTCAGGGCGAAAGTATGGCTGGCGGTCATGCCGAAGGTTTTTTGCATCATGGTCGGGGTGATGACTACGAACACCACCACGGCCGAGGTCAGCACGCAGGTGAGAATCATCGCCGGCAACATCGCCAGGCGGTGCTCGCGCAGGACCGTGCGCAGCGGCAGTTCGACAGTAGCCTCGCGCTGGACCTGCATCGCCATGAATACCGGAGTTTCACTGAGCCAGCGACGCAGCCAGACACCAATGACGCCAAACACACCGCCCAGGAGAAACGGGTAGCGCCAAGCGTAATCAAGGATTTCCGCCGGGGTGAACGTCTGTGCCAGAAATGTCGCCGTCAGGGCTCCGATCAAGTAGCCGAAGGTCAGCCCCGCCTGCAGGAAACCCAAGGCATAACCGCGATGCCCGACCGGTGCATGCTCGGCGACGAACACCCAGGCACTCGGCACTTCACCACCTACCGCCGCGCCTTGCAGGACCCTCAGGGCCAACAACAGCAGTGGAGCGAAATAACCAATTTGGGCGTAGGTCGGCATGATCCCGATCAGCAGGCATGGCAACGCCATCATCAGGATGCTCAGGCTGAAAACCTTCTTGCGTCCCAATTTATCGGCGAAATGCGCCATCAGGATCCCGCCCAGAGGCCGCGCAAGGTAACCGGTAACGAAGATCCCGAAGCTTTGCAGCAGACGCAGCCACTCGGGCATTTCTGGCGGAAAGAACAGCTGGCTGAGGGTCAGCGCGAAAAATACGAAAATGATGAAGTCGTAGATTTCCAGCGCACCGCCAAGGGCTGCAAGCCCCAGTGTCTTGTAGTCCGAGCGGGTGAAGGGCGCCGGGAGCGCATTGTTATTGGTCGTCATGGAAAAAACTCTGGCAGGCAAAAAACCAAGGCGCCCATGGTCTACGCAAATGCGCTTGTGGACAACCCGTCAGACCATCGTCCCAAACAGCATCACCGCAACGGACCGATTGGTTGACTGTTGGCACCAACCGAATGGACTCGCCATCAGGCTAATCGGCAACGACCAAGACTTCTCCTACATACAGGCTCGATTGCGCCTGACATTAAATCCAGCCAGTTCCTATCTCAAATATATAAATCAGCGGGTTAAACTTCGGCATCTTACAACTTGATTTTTAAAGTTAAAAACGACACCACTCCAAGGATGAACAAGTCAGATGTCTTTAGTATCAAAAACGCTGGAAGAAATGATCAATGAGATATACCAGGACGGCAGAGTTTCAGTCGTTGAATATAGGAAGTTGCGTGATGATGCAGATCGCCGCATGGACGCTGTCGTTCGCGAGTTTGGCCTGCACAACAATCTGACAGCGTTCCAGAAAGCAATGGATGTGGTCATGCAATTAATGCAATCGTCCATCATCGATGCCAAAAAAGCCAAGTTGACCGATACAGGCGAAGCCATCGTCAAAGATGCTGTTGTTGCGCAAATAGAATACCTGCGCGCTGGCGGCCATTTGGCATTGCATCTGTTGTAATACTTAATATTCACCCGGCTCCGGACAATTTACTTGGGGGGGCCGGGCTCTCGCCACAGCAGACCCAAATAGGCAGGGGTAATCCTGTGAAAAAAACCATGAGAACCCGCTTTTATATGTAACGCCGCTGATCCAATATGGCATCCATCCCATCATCGGGACCACGCTGAAAAGGATCTGAGCATGTTAAAACTCACAGGACTCACCCTCGCAGCCCTCACCCTGAGTGCCGCCGCTCACGCCGATGTCGATCTGAATCTGGGCAGTACCGAACGTGTTACCCGGCTGTTCGCCTACCCCAACAACTGCAACGTCATCTGCTATCGCAACTGGACACTGGAACAGACAGTCGAGCACTACCTGACCCAGAGCGTACAACGCGATGGCTACAAAACCGCAAAAGTGGTGGTCAAAACCGACAATGAGCAGCTCTACGCCAATATCAGCGGTGTGCCCAAAGGTTATGACAAACCATTGACCGCATTGCTCAAGGCTGGGGATTTGGCTTACAACGGCGCCAGCAAGTTGAGTGCCGATGGTAAATGGACCTATAACTGGTATCTGTTCCTGCCGCTGGGCATGGCACTGGAAAACCGTAAAAGCGTCGAACTGCTGCACTTCCCGCCGGATTACTCGCTGACCCAGGCTCAGGACTATCTGGAGTCCAAGACAACCGATCGCTGGGCCACGCTGCTGACCGCCAATGGCATCCCTGACGACCAGACACCGGGCTATCAGACCATCATCGACATCGCACCGATTGCCGCGCCGTCCAGCGCCGGCAAGGACCTCGAAGGCGTCTATGACTACTTCAAGGATTACCAGACCACCATGGTCAAGGAAGTCAGCCAGAACGCCAGTGGCGCTGCGTTGCCAATGGTTGCCTTCGGTGCACCGGTGCGTAACTGGATCAAGCAACAATACGGGCCGACCGTGGACGTGCTGGGCCTGGCAACCATCAGCCCGAGCGAGGGTGTGAAGGTGCCAGTACTGGGTTCCAACCACCCGAGCTACATCTGGTACGCCGCCGATCCCGAGGCCTATAGCGGCAGCGATGCCCAGGCCAAGGCTGACGCCGCGGGGCTGAAAGTCATGGGGCAGGATCTGAGCGCCGCGTGCTGGCAGGCCGGGATGGGCAGCAAACCGGGCACTGACCCTACCGTTCAGCTGAAAAGCTGTACTCAGACCTGGCAAGTCACCCAGAAAGAAAAAACCTGCGAACTGTTCTACACCTCGATCCGCAACCTGACGCCCGAACAGGCCGTGGCCAAATGCGCAACAACGACGGTCAAATCTCAGCTGAAACAGCTGAAGAGCCCGTCTCTTGCGACCTCTGCTCCTGCTCCACACTTGTAAACGATGAAAGTCTTTCCCGCGTGAGCCATGGCTGACGCGGGAAAGAGCCTTTTTCGCCTGTCATATCTGACAGTAGATCAAATGTTTCATTTGCGAGAGGCTTGGGGCATACCCATGTGCTGCAGAGCTGACCGGATATCAGCTGACGGAGGTTGTAGCACCCAGCTGACAAGGATTGTGATGAGAGCCCATGCCCACCAAGAAATACCCCCACCGCCATCCAATGGCATCTATCCCTTTGAAGAGTTGCCCCTTCGCCTTGGATTCCCCTCCAAGGACGACTTTGAAATCATCTACAACGCTGAGGGATCGGCAATAGCTGTCACGGCGTTGCGCGAGTTCCCCCGCATCAGCCGAATCTGCAGGGTTTCCGGACATCTGTTGCCCTATCGCTGCCGACACACCCGACAGCTAGCGCCAGGTATCCACGTCTACGATCCGCGCTTCTGCGGCTTGCTAAGCCACTCCTGCGACCCCAACGTCTTTCTCGACATGAGCGAGCTGTGGTTATGGTCGCTCAAAGACATCAAAAAGGGTGACCGGCTGACGATGGATTTCGCCGCGACAGAAGACAAGCTGCAGCGACAGTTCGCCTGCCGTTGCGGTTGTTCCTGCTGCCGTGGCTGGATCATCGGCTACGACGAGTCGCCGAATGCCAATGGAGAACAGTTTTTTCAACACCGGCGTCGACGAAGTCTCGGCTGAAAAGCTTTTACAACGCCTCGACCGGGCGCAAACGGTATTGCGGCGGCAACTGTTCGAAACCGCTGATGGTGGCGTTCAGGCTTTTCCAGCGTCCATCCTTGATGCCATAGATGCAACCATGAATCGACAGGCTCTGCCCACGATGCCAGGCGTTTTGCACAATGCTGGTATGACCGACGTTCGCCACCTGCTGGATCACATTGAGTTCGCAGAGGCGGTCGACCCTTTCTTCTTCGGTGGACAACTTGGCCAGTTCGTCGCGCTTTTCATAATAGAGATCGCGAATAGAGCGCAGCCAACCATCGATCAGGCCCAACTGACGGTCCTGCATCGAGGCGCGTACACCGCCGCAACCATAGATGTGTTTGACCTTGAGCACGTCGACCGCGTACTGAATCACTGACAGGCAGTTGAGGTCGGTGTGCAGTACAACGTTGGCCACGTTGCGGTGCACGAACAGATCACCCGGCAGCATGCCGACGATTTCATTGGCCGGCACGCGGGCATCGGAGCAACCGATCCACAGGTATTCCGGGGTTTGTTGACGGGCCAGCTTGGCGAAGAAATCAGGATCTTCCTGGGTGATCGCGTCGGCCCAGCGCTCATTGTTATCAATCAGATCTTGTAATTCGTTCATGCAATGAAGCCTCAAGAATGATTTGCTGCTTTGACAGACAACCCTGTGTCGGGGTCACGCGCGAGATGCAGATTCCCCTGATGCATTAAATGGCTGTCCGGTGCTCCGTGCCGGTGGAATTCTCGCAAGCCCAGTGGGTCCACTGTAGTAAGGCCTACAGTATGAGGGAATGCCATGACTGATTCACGACGTCCGTTCGATGAAGCGCAACCCGAGCCCATCGACGACAACGAAGACCGCATGGGCTCAGTGCATGAGCTGGATTTCGACGAGGAAGAACCGAGCGCCAGAATCGGCGACTTGATCCCCGAACACGAGCGTGCGCAGAAGATGCCCGACGAACGCATCCGTGAGGCTGGCATGACCGGCGGCTCGACCGATGACCATGAATCCACCGACGATGACATGAGCCCGGAAACCTTGATCCGTGAAGACGGCGCACGGGACAGCCGCGAAGAGGGTGAAGGCGACCAGGCGGATTGGGATTTGAGCATTGTCGATGAAGACGACATCGGCGGGGGCAATGGGCTGGATGAGGAGGAATTGGCGCGACGCGATCCGATGGATGGCAAGCGTTGATCTACAGGTCTGCCCGGATTCCAACGTAGGAGCTGCCGAAGGCTGCGATCTTTTGATTTTTTATTGCCGCGACATAGAAAGATCAAAGATCGCAGCCTTCGGCAGCTCCTACGGGCGTTTCAGTCAACCAAAGTGCAGGCCATTACCACGGCATCTTCGCGCCCGCCAACCGCCGGGTAGTAATCCCGCCGACGTCCGATTTCGTTGAACCCATACCGCTCATACAACCGAAACGCCGCCCGGTTGCTGTCGCGCACTTCCAGAAAACATTCCCGCGCCTCTGCCTTGTAGGCAATCGACATCAAATGCTCCAGAAGCGTCAAACCCAGGCCTCGGCCCTGATTTTCCGGTTTGACGGTGATGTTCAGCAGATGCGCCTCATCAAGAATGATCTGCACCACGCCATGACCGACCTGTTGCTGCCCTTCGAACATCAGCCAGATCTGGTACTTGCCCAGGCCATCGAGAAAAATCCCGCGGGTCCAGGGATGGCTGTAAGCCGCGTATTCAATTTTCAGTACAGTGTCCAGGTCCGCCTCGATCATCGGGCGGAACGATACAGCGTCACTCATTCGATTCTTTCCAGCGCGCCATCAGCCGACGCATGGCTTGCCAGACATCAGCCTTACGCTGTGGCTCTTCCATTAATAATTCCAGACCCGGCAGGGCCCAGACCGACCCCAGGCCTTCGACCTGAAGTTCACGGTTGAAGGATTCGGCGTTGGCCTCACCGGCAAAACGCACCGCCGGCAGTCCGATCAGCCACAGGCAGACGCATGGAGCGTCTTCCAGACGGGCCGACAGAAAGCCTTGTACGAAATCCCGAGCCGCTTCCGGCCCTTGATCCATGGTGCCGCGTGCCAGCAGCGGCCAGCACACCGGCTCGCCGATGATTTGCGGGCTGTCTGGCAGGCCGGCGGCGCGCAGCATGTCTTTGAGCAACAGATAGGCCGGATCGCGGGTCTGGAAGCTTTCGCCTGTGGGTAACTCCACCAGCAACAGGCAACGACCTGCACGCAGTAATTGCAGGGCGAAGCGCGGTGGCGGAACGACCGGCGCCCTAACCGCGACCGGGGCTTCCTCTTCTTCGACCTTGGCGTTCGTGCGCGTGCTGGCCAACGATGGCCGTGGCACCTCGATCTTTACCCGTTCAGAAGGTTTGACCACCGGTTCCACGGGCGTCTCAGCCACAGGAGCCTGTACAACCTTGGCGATGACCAACGGCTCGGGCATCTCCAGCAGTTCAGGCCGCGAGGGCGCAGCAAAGGGCAATTCGGTGCGCGGCAGCCAGTTGACCACCTGCATGGCGGTCAAATAAGCGCGGCGACGGGACTCGATAAGCAAAGGTCGGCCACTTGTGGATAACTAAAGTGCAGTGATTCTACCGCCCTTCGCTCAAGATCGCCCGCGCTGTTGATCGATAGACTTCACCGATAGTCTTTCCACCTATGAAAAATGGCGACAGCCCATCCCGAGAGTGAATCGACACGGCTGCGATGCAGTACAATCGCGGCTTTTAATCGCCAACCAGCCGGCCATTCCGATGATCGAACCCAAGCGCGTCTTGCGCGCCCTCGCTGAACACTGGGCACTTCTGGAGCCACTGTGCGAGCACTTCGACCAAGGCACCCTGAGCCTCAACGAACTGCGCACGCAACTGGCCGCCCAGCAACTCGACAGTACACCGCAGGACATCACCAGCCTTCTGGACGTGTGGATCCGCCTCGATATTCTGGTTCCCGTGGCGAAAAGCCCGAACCGTTTCGAGCTCAATGCGCAGATCCACGATTTCCTCGCTTACCTGCGCCGTGAGCACCGTCTGGGCCTGTGTCTGGAAATCGAAGCCTATTTGCGCCATCTCGAGCGCCTGGCCGGTTACATTCAGGACGCCTTCGAGATTCGCGACGGCAACGATCTGGCGCGCCAGTTGCGTCTGCTCGACATGCGCGTGCGAGACGTTTTGAAGAAGCTTGCCAACGACGAACAGGCCTTGGTGGCCGTCGCCGAGCGGGCCAAGACCAGCGACCGGCAGATCCCATTGCGTCAACGCTACGCTGAAGTACTGGCGACCTGGGATGAATACGTCGAGCCGATGATCCAGTTGGTGAACGCTGACGGCGCCTTCGAACAAGGCGTGCGCAAGGTCGAAAACGTCCTGCTGAAGATGCTCACTGAACAGCAGCGCCTCGGCCATCTGGTCGACGACGACATGCTGCTGCGCACCCACGCGCGCATTCTCGAAATGCAGACCAGTGCCCAACTGACCTTGCGTCATGCCCGTGAACTGCTGCTGCCGTTGCGTGAAGAAGCGCGCCGGCACAACGCCGTGACCCGTGGCGCGGCGCTGGCCTTGTCGGCCATTCGTCGTAAAGGTATCGATGCGGTACCGCAAGCCGCGATGCCGATGTTCACCCGGCCTCAAAGCACCTTCCTCGGCAGCGCCAGTCAGGTCGAAGCCTACGTGTACGCCTTGGCCCGTTTCGAGCCGAAACCTGCGCGTTTCCCCAAGGCTCACAAGACCCAGAAAGGCGAAGCCCCACGCGCGCCACGCACGGTTCGGGAAATGCTCGAACGCTGCGAAGACGCCCTGCCGATGCCGGACCTGATGACCTGGCTGCTGGAGCAGGAGCCGGACGGCGCCACCGACGAATTGCTCTACTGGTTCTCGCGTCTGTCGCGGGAAAAACGCTTCAAACGCGAGCGTCTGGAACGCCGCGATTACCACACTCACGAGCATCAGGTCAGCCTGCGCTCCTTCGCCCTGCTCTCGTCCGGTGACACCGCCGCCGAGAATTCTGCGAGCATTCCAAATGCATCTTGATCTATCCGAACTGTCCCATCTGGCACCGATCTTTCGCGAGCTGTTCAAGGGCTACCACGTCAGCCGCCGCGATCCGGAGCTGTACGCGCAACTGTCGAACTTCCAGGACCAGTACCGCACGCTGTTCAAGGCACTGGGCTTTGAACTGGTCTGCGACACCCGGGGTTTCTACTACTTCGTACCAGACCTGGCTGCTGCGGCAGTAAACAAGACCGCGCAACGTCTGGCGCTGTTCACCTTCATCCTTGTCGAGCACTTGGCCGACCAGGGCCGCGACCCGATCTCCGTGCTCGACGGCGGCAGTCTCGGCCGAGATGAACTGCCATCGTTGCTGGAAAAGTACCGCGACCTGTTCATCCAGGCCGAGGTCCAGACTCAGGACGAACTGGAAGAAAAGATCATGCGTCGCATGACCCAACTCGGTTTCGCCAGCGAAGAGCCTGGCATCTACCGCTTCCTGCCGCCGATGCACCGCTTCCTCGATGTTTGCCTGTCGGTTCAGCAGGACCGCGATCTGGCGGCCAGCCTGCACAGCGTGCTGCCATTGCCAGTTCCGGTATTGATCGATGACGACAGCGACGAGAAGCTGCTGCAAACCGATGATCCGCTAGACCTCAGCGACTTCGAGGAAGAAAGCGAAGAAGACGCCATGGCCCGCGCCATTGCCGAAGAACAGGAGACTGACGCATGAGCAAGGAACGCTACGGCATTCGCCGCTTTGCCCTTTTGAACACCGCCGGTTACAGCCTCGGCCTGTTCCCGCTGGAAGAGCCGCTGTCGGTTTACGGCGCGAACAACCTCGGTAAATCCGCTTCGATCAACGCCTTACAGTTCCCGATTCTGGCGCGCATGTCGGACATGAGTTTCGGCAAGTACAGCCTGGAGCAATCCCGTCGGTTCTACTTCGCTTCGGACACCAGTTACATCCTGGTGGAAGTCTCCCTGCCCCACGGCCCGCACGTAATCGGCGTGGTCGGCCGCGGCCCGGGCGGCGGTTTCGGTCACCAGTTCTTTGCCTATGCCGGCAAACTCGATCTGGCCCATTACCAGAAAGACGACACCTGCCTGCGGCAGAAAGAGCTGTTCAACAACCTCGAACGCGAAGGCCTGAAAGCCTACGAACTCAAGCCGGATGAACTGCGTCGTTTGCTGGTTGGCGGCCACACTTCGATTCCGCTGGACCTGACGTTGATCCCGCTGCGCTCCACCAGCGAGCAGAGCCTGAAGACCTTCCGGGCCCTGTTTATCAACTTGCTGCACATGCGCGAAATCACCGCGGCCAAACTCAAGCAGTTGTTCCTCGATGCTTTCGAACACAGCCTGCGTTCCGGTAGCGTCGATTACATCGCAGCGTGTGAAGAAGCGTTCCGCGATGTACGTCGCATGGAGCAGGATTACAACTCGCTGGTCACCGCTGGCCCGCTGGTTGAAGCACTGGCCGCTGGCGTGGCCCAGCGCAATATCCTGCGCGGTAAACTGCACCGGATCTCGCCGCTGCTCGATTCCTTGCTCGGCACCTGGTCGGACTACGCCAGTGCGCGCAAGGAAGAACTGACGATTCAGGCCGAGCACTACCGCAACGAGCAGGACGCGCTGCAAAACGATCAGCGTGGTGGCACTCAGGAGCTGATGCGTCTGGAGCGGGAAATCACCGGTATCCAGCGATGGCTCGGCGAGTTGTCGGTGCTCAAGCATCGCTTCGCGCTGGTCGATGACGTCAAAGTCCTCGAGCAGCAACTGCTGGCCGCCAAGGACGCGCACGACGAACTGGCCGGTGCACTGGCCCAGTCGCGGCAGTTCAGCGCCGAAGACCTGGAAGAGCGCCTGCGGGATCTGGAAAAACGCCTGAAGTCGGTCAAGCAACAACTCGATCATGCCGACAACAACAGCTACGCCCGTTTGCGCGAAGAATTCTCGCAGCAGGACGTCGAGCGCCTGATGCGCCTGTTCAACAGCGCGTTGTTCAGCCTCCCGCTGGGCGAGCATGGCATTACGCTGGACGAGGATGGTCAGTGGGTCAAATCCATGGAGCTGATCCTTGATGGCTTCAAAGGTGAGCGCTTCGAAGTGCCGGGCCTGTCCATCGACATCTCGCACATCGAGCCGCCGGCCCTGCAAGCCCTAGCCGACCGCGCGGCATTGCGCGATCAGAAAGACCGTTTGGAAAAAGAACTCAAGCAGCTGAAAACTCAAGCTGCCGTGGCAGCCGACCGTGCGGCCAGCAAGACCCAGACCGAAGCCCTGTACCAGCAAGTGCTGGATGCGCAGAAAGCCCTGGAAGACTTCCGCCGCGCGCAAACCCTGAGCGCCGAGGAAGGCGACAAGCTTGAGCAACTGGCACAGATGGAAGCCGCTCAGGACGAATTGAAACGTTCCAGCGATGCCTTCACCGAACGCGTCCAGCAACTGTCGGCCAAGCTGCAACTGGTCGGCCGGCAGATCGGCGACATGGAAGCCAAGCAACGTACCCTCGACGACGCCCTGCGCCGCCGTCAGCTATTGCCGGCGGACCTGCCATTCGGCACGCCGTTCATGGACCCGGTCGACGACTCCATGGACAACCTGCTGCCGTTGCTCAATGACTATCAGGACAGCTGGCAAGGATTGCTGCGCAGCGACGGGCAGATCGACGCGCTGTACGCTCAGGTTCGCCTGAAAGGCGTGGCCAAGTTTGACAGCGAAGACGACATGGAACGTCGCCTGCAACTGCTGATCAACGCCTATGCACACCGCACCGATGAAGCCCTGACCCTCGGCAAGGCGCGCCGTGCGGCGGTTACCGATATCGCCCGGACCCTGCGTAACATCCGCAGCGACTATGACAGCCTCGAGCATCAACTGGCGCTGTTCAACCGCGAGATCAACAAGCGTCAGGTCTCCAACCTGCAAAGCTTCCGCATCGTGCTCGCACCGAACAAGGAAGCGCTCAAGCACATTGACCAGATCATCCACAGCGCCGGTCAGTACGAAGAAGGCGAAACCCTTTCCGTCTTCGACCTGAGCCAAAGCGCCGATCAGGACAACAAGAACGAAGAAGCCAAGGAATACCTGGCGCGGCTGGTGGCGGCGAACCACAACCAACTCGGTCTTAAGGATCTGTTCGAGCTGGCGTTCGAGATCACCAAGGTCAACGGCCAGCCGGTGATCCACACCGACATCGACGGTGCGGCATCCAATGGCACCACCATGACTATCAAGGCGCTGACCAACATGTACTTGTTGCTGCACTTGATGGACCGCGACCAGGCCGGGCGCGTGCGCCTGCCGTACTACCTCGACGAGGCGGCGGACATCGACGAGAAGAACCAGGCCGCGCTGCTGGAAACCAGCCTGCAACTGGGCTTCGTGCCGATTCTGGCTAGTGTGAAGCCGCAAGTTTGCGCCAGTGTCGCCATCGACCTGGAAGGCGGCAGCGGCCCGAACGGCATCTACATTGACGAGGCGGACTGGAAGTACATTCGTCGCCACGATGAAGTGAAGGCAACCGTTGTTGTACAAGCTGATGAGCCAGAGCTGGATGCGGTCTGATTTGACTTAATCCAAGCCAACAAAAAGGCCGCGATCCAAATGGATCGCGGCCTTTTTTTATCTTTTCATTGTAGGAGCGAGGTTTGCCCGCGAAGGCAGATCACAGGCGCCGATAAATTACTTGCCGATTGCGATCTTCGGCGCCCAGGTCAGCCACTCATCTTCGAACTGATCGAACAACGGGAAGGTTTGCTCAGGCCGCGCCGGGACACCCATGCGGTCGCCATCCGGTGTGGCAAAGGCGATACCGCCCTGAACCAGCGTCTCCAGTGACTCGGTGCGTATTGTCGCGCCTTTGAACAAGCCGTAGTCAAAACCGAAACCACTGGTGTTCCAGAACCGCGTGCCACTGCGCACCAGGGGTGCGTACTTCGGCTCGATCAGGATGTGCACCAATACTCGATCAGCCGTCTGGCCCAGCTCATAACCGGTCACCTTGCCTACCGTTATTTCGCGATAGGTGACGGGGACGCCAGTCTTCAGCGAACCCCGACGAGCAGCGCTCAACACCAAACTTAAACCAGCCTCTTCCTTGGCGGTTTCCGGAGGATTGGTCAAGGCCTCGAAAGTCTTCTGCGGGCCCAGGTTCTTCGGCGACGGTTGCACTTCAATGTATTGCCCGGTGACCAACGTTTCGAGGTTCGAGGTTTTCATCAGGCCAAGCTCAGGTTTGACCACCCAGAACTGACTGCCAACCCGAGCGATACGCTCCGGCACTTCTGTGATCCGCGCGGTCAGCAGTACTGATTGAAGGTCATCACTGAGGTCGACGTCCTCAATCTTCCCAACGTCCAGGCCTTTGAATCGAACCGGCGTGCCACTGCGCAGACCATCGGCGCGATCGACCTTGATCGTCACCATAGTGCCTTTCTGCGTTGCCTCATCATGGTTGGCATGCAGGCGGAAACGTGGAATACGCTTTTGCAACGGTGCTTTGGCTTCCGGGGTTTCGAAGGCGATGCCACCAGCCATCAGGCTTTGCAACGACTCACTTTTGACCTGGATACCGCCGGTCAACCCACCGGTGAGCGTGATGCCGCTGGCATTCCAGAAGCGCGTCGAGGCGTTGACCAGCCCTTCGTATTCCTTCTCGATATGCACCCCGATCACCAGCTGCTTTTTGGTGCGGGAGAATTGATAGCTCTGAACCGAACCGACCTTGACCTGTTTGTAGAGAATCGGACTGCCGACTTCCAGAGAACCAAGGTTGTCGGTGAACAACACCAAGTGCAGGCCTGGCGAACGCAGATCCAGCGGCGGCGCCTTGGGCCGTGCTTCGAACTCGCGCTGCGGTGCACCGCCCTTGTCGCCTGGGCGCACGGCGATGTAGTTACCTTTGACCAGCGCTTCCAGACCCGTAATACCGGCGAGCGAAATCGATGGTTTGACCACCCAGAACTGGGTGCCAGTGACCAGGTAATCCTCGGCCAGTGGGTCGAGAGTCAACTCGGCGCTAGCACTGGACAGGTCCGGGTCAATCTTGAGCGTCTTCAGATTACCGACCTGGATGCCTTTGTACATTACCGGCGTGCGACCGGCCTGCAGTCCTTCGAAATCGCTGAGTTTGACCTTGACCCGAATACCCGCTGCGGCCGCATCGAAATCCTCATAGAGACGGAACGGCAAGCTTGGATCGGTGGGCGGACTGTCCTTGCGGTTCTCCGGAGTGGCAAATGCAATACCACCGGCGACGATGCTCGCGAGGGACTCGCTACGCACTTTCACACCTGACAGGTTGGCGTCGATACTGATGCCGCTGGCATTCCAGAAACGCGTGTGTTTACGCACCAGGTTGGCGTAGGTCGGCTCGATGAAGACTTTGAGTTCGACAGTACTCTGGTCTGCGGAGAGAACGTAGCTTTTGATCTGACCGACCTGGATCTGCTTGTAGAACACCGGGCTGCCGCGATTCAGCGAGCCAAGGCGATCAGCCTTGATGGTCAGGTGCAGGCCGGGTTGGGCGTCCGATAGCGGCGGCTCTTGGGCCAGGGCCTTGAACTTGCGGGTCGGCTCGCCTTCACCCGGGCTCACAGCCACGTAGTTACCCGAGACCAGCGTCTCCAGGCCAGTGATACCGGCCAGGCTCACGCTCGGTTTGACCAGCCAGAAACGCGTGCTGGTCCTGAGGTATTGCTCCACGTCTTTGTTCATCTCGATGGTAGCGATCACTCCTTTAGAGTTGCCTTCGTCATCGAGTTTGAGGGCTTTCACCTTACCGACCGACATGCCTTTGTAGACGACTTCGGTCTTGTTGGCCTGAATGCCTTCACCGCTTTCGAAGCGCACCTGAATCTCGATGCCCGTCTCGCTGTAGGCACGCCAGCCGAGCCAGCCGCCGATGATCAAGGCGATCAGAGGCAATACCCAAATGGCTGACCAGTTTGAGGCCGGTCGGGTTTTCGCTTTAGGCAAATCAGTCATGGTCGTCGTCCGACTCCGTGTTATCCCAAATCAGTCGGGGATCGAAAGTTACTGCGGCAAGCATCGTCAGAATCACCACACTGGCGAATGCGATGGCGCCAAGATTGGCTTCGATGCTGGCAAGCCGTCCAAAATTCACAACCGCCACCAGGATGGCGATTACAAAGATATCCAGCATCGACCAGCGGCCGATGAACTCGATAAAGCGGTACATCAGAATGCGCTGGCGTGCCGAGAGCGGCTGACGGCGCTGCACCGAAAACAGCAGCAATGCGATGCCTACCAGCTTGAACGTGGGTACCAGGATGCTGGCGATAAAAACCACGGCAGCGATAGGAATCATGCCGTGCTGAACCAGTTGGATCACACCGGACATAATGGTGCTCGGATCGCCCTGCCCCAGGGAATTGACGGTCATGATCGGTAGCACATTGGCCGGGATGTAGAGAATCGCGCCCGTGATTAATAACGCCCAAGTACGCATCAGACTGTTCGGGCGGCGGGCGTGAACCAGCGCACCGCAGCGAGTGCAAACCTGCTCGTCGGTATCGGCTTCCTGCTTGTTCAACTCGTGGCATTCGGCACAAATCAGAATGCCTGCATCAATCGCCCGCATGGGCATCTTCTCCTGATAGAGCCTGCCAGATCTGGTGCGGTGACATCACTACTTCCAGCCAGACCTGAACCAACAACAAACTGATGAAGCACACCAGACCAAGACCTACGGTGATCGCCGCCATATCGGCCAATTTGACGATCGCAACCAGTACGCCCATGAGGTAAACCTCGAGCATCCCCCAGTCCCGTAGATGGTGATAAATGCGGTAGAGCAGCAAGCCGTAACTGCGTCCGATATCGAAGCGAATACTCAGCAACACGAACAGCTGGCAAAGCAGCTTGAGTAGCGGAATCCCCATGCTACAAAGGAATACCACTGCCGCTACGCCTCGCATACCGGTATCGAACAGACCGACAACGCCACTCCAGACGGTATCGTGCGACGACTGTCCGAGTAGATGGAGCTGCATGATGGGTAAAAAGTTCGCCGGGATGAACAACAACAGCGCGGCAATGACCAAGGCGAGACTGCGCTGCACGACATTGTGTCGATGGGCATACAGCTCATAACCGCAGCGTACACAGATGGCTTTCTCACCATGAGCAAGCTCAGGCTTGCGCATCAGCAAGTCGCACTCATGACACGCTACCAAGTCGTCCAGCGGTAAATCTGACAGCCCTGGGGCGTCAACCGGATCTGGCATAAAGGCTCTGGCTCCAAAAAAGTTGGACCTATTCTAGTGTCCTGACTCAAAAATAACTGTGCAATTTTGTATTGTCGCCAGAGTGCTCTTTTCCTGCGGG
>NZ_JAHSTV010000021.1 GCF_019145235.1 Pseudomonas farris
TACGTGTTTGTTGGTCGGCACGTAGTCCAGACCATCATTGTTGAGTACGGCGGGAGTGGCTCGATTGGGATCGAGTTGCATCACCTTGGTGGCGATGAACAGGCTGTAATAGCGGTATGCGACGAGATAAATAGCGACTGCTGCGACTACGATCCAGAGGGCGTTGATGGCTTCGCCGCGGCGCAGGGCCACGACACTTAGCGCAAACGCTCCCAGGACAGCCACGGCAAACCAGGCGAGGTGTTTAGCCAGACGGGGCATAGCGTGTCTCCTGCCGACAACCAGTGGCTGCGGCGGTAATTATTATAATTGTGTCCGCATTGCGGAGCGGACCCAATATCCGCCCATGCTGTCGACAAATAAATCCGCGTTACTACGTACGTGGTGTCTACGTAGTTCTACGTAGATACCGCTGATCTCTCAGTTGAAACGCAAAAACCTGTGGGAGCGGGCTTGCTCGCGAAGGCGGTATATCAGACACAGCGATGTTGAATGACAGAATGCATTCGCGAGCAAGCCCGCTCCCACAAGGTTCTGCGTTTCATCGCGGCCGCAGGTCATTCTGTCCAGCACCGCTACTGGAGGCGCGTATCTTTGGCATATGATGCCGGGCCTTCGCCTTCCCTCGGTCTGGCCAGGAGTAGAGATGCAGCTCAAACACAAAATCGTCGCGCTCGGGATTCTGCCGCTGGTGCTGGCGATCGCGGTCATCTGCGTGCTGGTGATTTCCCTGAACCGCCAACTGGGTGATCAACAGGCGCAACTGATCGAAGACAGCATTCTGGCCAGCAAGCGCGCAGAGCTGAAAAACTACGTCGAAATGGCGCAGAGCCTGATCGCGCCGCTGTACGACGACGGTCGGGGCGATGAGCGCGCGCAGCAACAAGTGCTGGAAGAACTGCGCATGCTCAGCTTTGGCATCAACGGCTACTTCTTCGTCTACGACCGCGAGGGCCGCAGTCTGATGCACGCGCGCCAATCAGAGCTGGTGGGCAAATACCTGTGGGACATGACGGACCCTTACGGCTTGCCGGTGATCCAGGCGTTGCTCAAAAGTGCGCAATCGGGCGAAGGCTTTCAACGTTACGCCTGGAACAAACCCTCTTCCGGTCAAGTGACCGATAAGCTCGCCTACGTGGTGATGCTTGATCGTTGGGGCTGGATGCTCGGCACTGGCATCTACCTTGAAGACGTTGAACGCGCCACCCAACAAGCGCGTGCCGAGGTGGCTCAGGGCATCCGTAAAACCATGGGGGCGATTGCGGCGGTGGCCCTTGTGGCGGTGCTGTTTGTGTTCGCCAGCGGCATGACGCTGAACGTCAGCGAACATCGCCTGGCCGATAAAAAACTCCAGCGCCTGACCCAACGCATCGTCAGCCTGCAGGAAGAAGAACGGTCCCGAGTTTCCCGAGAGCTGCACGACGGCATCAGCCAGCTATTGGTGTCGATCAAATTTCAGTTCGAACTGGCCAGCCATGTGCTGGAGAATGGGCAAGACAAGGGATTAAGCATTTTAAGAGACGCCACGGAGCGCCTCGGGGACGCGATTGGCGAAGTTCGCAGCCTCTCTCATGACTTGCGTTCGTCGCTGCTCGACACCCTCGGCCTGCCGGCGGCGATCGGTCAACTCGCCGCAGAATTTGAACAACGCAGCGGTCTGGTCGTGACTTTCAACGATAACGAATTCGACTGTCATCTGGTCGATGGCGCCGCCGTCTCGTTGTTTCGCATCGTGCAAGAAGGCCTGACCAATATCGAACGCCACGCACAAGCAAAAAACGTCATCATTACCCTGCACGGTTCTGAAAAGTCCGTACGGTTGACGGTGGTCGATGACGGTATCGGTTTCAACGTCGCCCAGGTCGAACGTCGTCACGCCGGCATTGGCCTGCGCAATATCCGTGAACGTGTCGAGCATTTTGGCGGTCGATTCGACCTGACATCGATGCCGGGAAGAAGTGAGCTGGACGTGCTGCTGCCGATGAAACTGCCCGGTACAGAACGCTGACTCAACCCATAACAATTAGAGTGAATGCCTGCGATGAACCTGCCCTACCCGATCCGCGTCGCCCTGGTCGACGATCACTCCCTGGTCCGCGACGGAATCAAATCGCTGCTGGCGGTCATGGCGCAGCTGGAAGTGGTGGGAGAAGCCGAGAATGGCGTCGATGCCATCGAGATGGTCGGGCGCTGCCAGCCGGATCTGTTGCTGGTCGACATCAGCCTGAAGGACATCAACGGCCTCGAGCTGACCCGGTTGTTACGCAGCCAGTACCCGTCGCTCAAAGTGCTGGTGCTGAGCATGTACGACAACTATGAATACGTGAGTGAGTCCGTTCGCTCGGGTGCCAGCGGCTATGTGCTGAAGAACGCGCCTTCACGGGAAATCATTGCGGCGATCGAAGCCATTGTCAGTGGCGGGACGTTCTACAGTGCCGAGATCGCACAGCGGCTCATTGCCGATAAAAGTACCGACAACGAGCTGACTCCGCGCGAAAGCCAAGTGCTGTACAAGATGGCTCAGGGGCTGAACAACAAGGAAATGGCTCGCGAACTGGACATCAGTGTCCGGACTGTAGAAACCCATCGCCTGAGCATCCGTCGCAAGCTCAACATCGACAAACCCGCGGCCCTCGTAAAGTACGCGATCGATCACGGGATCATTTCGCGCTAGAGGCGATTCACACCGCGCTCGTATTAACGACACGTGCCGTGCGAACAAACAATGCGCGTACCTTGTCCCAGAAATTCCCCCCAAGTACGAAAAAGCTGCCGATCAACATGGCATCGCCCAGCGCCTGGAGCTGCCAGAGATTCGGTCTCAGCCCCGGCCAAAGAGTGTCTATGTAAGGTTCGAGAAATCCCGAGATCAGCGGCAGGCAAAACATCACCAGGCCAATTCTATGGCGAGCCGGGCCTACTTCCACGTCTGCCGGTGCAAGCGTGGAGACGTAACCAAACATGCTGCGCTTGAGTTGCTGAAAACCGGATTTGCCCATGATCGCAATGGCGAGAATCAACAGAATCTTGTTACTGATAAACAAAACACCTGTCAGTGCCGCGATTTTTGAGCCTGGCACATCCGCTGCGGCAGCGAGAGGCACCATCAGCCAGGATCCCAGCATCAAACAGATAATCGCGATGCCCAGTTTGAAGCGCCAACCAGCAGAACTGGGTGCATTGTCATCCTGAGGGTTGCTCATGGTCTTCTTAACCTTCTTTTCTGGCCGGGATTAATAGATCTTCAGAAGCGTAGCAGTTGGTCGATCCCTTGATCATTCAACATGACCTTGTATTTGTCCGAGCTGTACTAACCTAATCGAACCGGTAACCAACGCCATTTCAATGCCTGGGATGTTCGGATGACGTGTCCCCAAAATCTACTATCAGTGCACCGATGCTGACGCGCTCGGGTCGGCTGCTTCTGCTGGTCGCCCTTGGCCTTGGCGGTTGTGTCCGTCTGGGGCCGGATTTTCAGGCCCCCGGCGAGGCCTGGACAAAACTCTGGAGCAGCCCTGCGCTTGAGCAGGCCAGCCAACGAAGTCTGAATCCCGACCTTCGCCAGTGGTGGCAAGTGTTCGCCGACCCGGTCCTCGACGCTCTGATCGACGAATCGGATGCGCACAATTCAGACCTGAAAATTGCCGGCCTTCGCGTCATGGAAGCCCGTGCCCGGTTGGGTATTGCGCAAAGCGGACGCTATCCGCAACTGCAACAGGCCAGCGCCGACAGCTTGTACTTCAACCGCAAGCAGTCTGGCGGCAACAACCCGCAAGACAGCCACTTCTGGCAACACAGCGCGGGCTTTGACGTCGGTTGGGAACTGGACTTCTGGGGGCGCTTCAGTCGAGCCATCGAGTCGTCCGATGCCAGTTACTTCGCGGCTCAAGCCAACTATGAAGACGTACTTGTACTGCTGCGTGCTCAGGTAGCCGACACATACTTTTCGTTGCGCACCACCGAAGCGCGTTTACGCGTCGCCCGAGAAAACGCCGAGCAGCAAAAGCGTAACTTTGAGATCACCGAAAAACTGTTCAACAGTGGCCAGAGCGCCGAACTCGACTTGCAACAAGCCAAGACCCAATACCTGGGCACCTTGAGCAGCATTCCGGATCTTGAGGCCCAAGTACTGCGCACCCGCAACGCGTTGGCCGTGCTGATCGGCCGGCCACCCAGCGCCCTGCCCCAATTGCTCGAAAACGAGGGGCTGATCCCGCTGGTGGACCGAGCCGTGCTGCAAGACGTGCCGGCCAGCCTGTTGTTGCGTCGACCGGACGTGCGTGCTGCCGAGCTCAATGTCGCCGCCCAGTCGGCTCTGATCGGTGTCGCGGAAACCGACTTCTATCCGTCGCTGACCTTGCTGGGCAGTATCGTCTGGACCACCGACACGTTGAGCGGCACCTCCAACAGTCTGGACCTGATCGGCGGCCCCAGTTTGCGCTGGAACCTGTTTGACCACGGCCAGATCAGCAACAACGTGCGTGTTCAGGATGCGCGGTTGCAGCAGCTGATTGAGGTTTATCGCGACAAAGTCCGCCAAGCCGCACGGGAGGCCGATGATGCTGCCAGCAGCCTGATCAAATCACTGGAACGCGAACGCATCCTCGGTGAAGCACAAGTCGCTGCAAAACGTTCGTTGAGCCTGGCCAGCACTCAATACCGGGAAGGTTACTCGGACTTCCAGCGCGTGCTGGATGCTCAACGCGCATTGCTCGAACAGCAGGACAATTACCTGCTCAGCCGCAGCAATGCCGTGAGCAACCTGATCGCCCTGTACAAAGCCCTTGGCGGTGGGTGGTACAGCGCGCAGCCGACAGTCGATCAAAGCACTCGCCAGCAAATGGAACAACGCACCGACTGGGGCAACCTGCTGAATGAGCCAGCCCCTTCGCAAGCATCCTATCCTGTGCCAGAAGGTCAAAGCCGATGACTGAACCCTCGCCGCCCGTTACTGAGGCGCCCTCCCCCAAAGCACCCGAGCCTGCCGCCGATCCTGCAAAAAAAGGCATCAAATGGGTGATGCTGCTGATCGTATTGAGCCTGGCCTGGTACCTGTTGGCTGACCGTTTCACCCCGTATACGCAACAGGCTCGGGTGGGCGCCTTTGTCATTCCAGTGGCGTCCGAAGTAGCCGGCCGGGTAGTCAGCGTGAATGTGCGCAATAATCAAGACGTCAAGGCGGGCGATGTGCTGTTTGAGGTGTATCAGCAGCCCTATCAAATCGCCGTCGACCGCGCACGTGCCGACCTGGAGTCTACCCGCCGCCAGATCGGTGCCAGCACCGCCGGTATTGCTTCGGCTCAAGCCAATTTGCGCGCCGCCCAGGCCAATGAACTGAAGGCACGGCAGGACAATCAGCGTCTTGAAGGTTTGTACCGCGAAGACCCCGGCACCATTTCCGTGCGCCTGCTCGAAGTCTCTCGGGCCAGCCGTGAACAGGCCGTCAGTCAGGTCGCCGCAGCCCGTGCCGAAGTTCAGCGGGCACGGGAACAGGAAGGCGGCAGCGAAGAAGACAACGCGCTGTTGCGTAGCGCCGCCACGGCGTTGTCGAAAGCCGAACTGGACTTGTCCAACACGCAGATACGCGCACGGTCGGCGGGACTTGTCACCGATCTGCGCACCGATGTCGGACAGTTCGCCACTGCCGGCAGCCCGGTCATGACCCTGATTGCCATCCACGATGTGTGGATCAGTGCGGACATGACCGAAAACAACCTCGGTCTGGTCGAGGTCGACACCCCTGTTTCGATCGTTCTGGATGCCCTGCCGGGAAAGGTTTTCGAGGGCCGTGTGCGCAGTGTCGGCTACGGCGTCAGCGTGGGTCAGAGCACTGCGCCCGGCAGCCTTCCCAGTGTGCAGAACAGTCGTGACTGGCTGCGTCCGGCCCAGCGTTTCCCGGTGATTATCGAGTTTTCGGAGGAATCGAGGAAAACGCTGTTCGACAGTCGCGCCATCCGTGCCGGTGGGCAGGCTGAAGTCATGGCGTTTCCTACCGAAGGCAATCCACTGAACCCGCTTGGGCGTCTGTTTGTAGGGCTAATGAGCTGGCTGAGCTATGCCTATTAAGGGCGTGCCTGCTCAGCGCACGCCTCGTGTTCAACGGGCGTTGCGTCTAGCCACCGGCACGGCGCTATGCCTGGCCATCAGCTTCGGCCTGGCGCTGCCGATCCCCTTTATTTCGCCAGTGCTCGCCGTGTTGCTGCTGGCCTCGCTCAATCGGCCTTTGTCGTTCAAGGCCGGACTGGTGCTTGCGGTGGCCGCGATGCTGACCACCGGCATCGGTCTGTTGCTGATCCCCGTCCTGCGCTATTACCCCTTCTGCGGCGTGCTGCTGATCGGAGTCAGTCTGTTCCTGGCCTTTGGTTTTGGCCTGCGCGGCGGCAACACCTTGATCATGACCTTCCTGATCATTGGCCTGACCATGATTTCCTCGGCCGGCGTCGCCGAGTTCGATCTGGCGATGATGGTCATTGGCGCCTTGGTCATGGGCTTGATCCTCGCCGTTATCGTCGTGGCGTTCAGTCACTGGTTGTTTCCCGACCCGGCCAATGCCCCCTCCCCACCCGCCGCCAGCGCTCTGCCGGCGCAAGAGGTGAGCCGGGTTGCGCTGCGTGCGACCCTGATTGTTGTACCGGCGTTCCTGTTGGCACTGATCGACCCGGCGAGCTATCTGCCGATCATTTTGAAAGCGGTCAGCCTTGGCCAGCAGAGCTCGACGACAACGGCGCGCAACGCTGGTCATGAACTGCTCGGTTCGACGTTCATGGGGGGGCTGTTGGCCGTTGTGTTCTGGTGCGCGCTCAGCCTGTTTGTGCACCTGTGGATGTTCTTTCTGTGGATGCTCCTGTTCGGCTTACTGTTGGCGCGCAAGCTCTATGCCCTGAGCCCGACCCGACAAACCCCGGGGTTCTGGCTCAACAGCCTGATCACGTTGATCATCCTGCTGGGCCAGTCGGTTCAGGACAGCCTCGCCGGAAAGGACGTCTATACCGCCTTCGTCGTGCGCATGGGATTGTTTATCGCCCTCACGCTCTATGCCTTGCTGATGGTTCATCTACTCGATCGGCGGCAGCGCAATCCAGGCGTCACTCAGCTCACGGAGTGACCTGATAACCCCGCCCTTGCAGGCAGCCGTGATCGTGCTGTTTCAGATCGTCCTCGACCGGCTCATAAAACTCGTCATGTTGACGTCCTCGTACCTCCGCACCCGTCGCCCCGGCAGCAGCATCCACCGCAGCAACCTCCGAGGATGGCGGGCTTGAGGTGCTCTGGCTGGCCACGACGTTGCTGCAATCGTTGATGTCCAGCTGGGCTTGTTGCGAGGTCTGCCCTTTCAAGGGCACGACCGTTTCGGCTTGCACCTGCGTACAGACCATCGACATAAGGACACACAGGCTGAAAGACGATAACCGACTCATGATGATCTCCGACACGGTCCACTGTGTTTGCGGGCCAGCGTTTGACTGGGAAGTTCCTGGAACAACGCTCGATAACTGCTGGAAAACCGTCCCAAATGCCAGAACGACCAATCCATAGCCACTTGCGCGACCGTCGTTTCCCCGGCTGTTCGGCTGAGCAATTCACGGCGTGCGCTGTTGAGCCGACGCAAACGTAACCAATGCGTGGGTGTCATCCCGGTATAGGCCTTGAACGCATGTTGCAACTGACGCAGCGAAACCCCGGCCACCTGGGACAGCTCCAGCAAATTGAGGGTTTCTTCCGGTGTATCGGCGGCCCATTCGGCGACGCGCTTCATGATCGTTCGCTCTTCCGCCCGACGCTGCAAACCTGCGCGGTCCAGGCACACACAGGCGTTATCGAGGATGTACAAACAGTCCTCCAATAGTTGCTGGGTCAACGCCTCTATGCTCGGCGGATCCAGCGTCTGCGTCAGCCGCGTCAACGTCCCGCTCAACCAGCGGCTGAACAGCGCGTTCTGGCCTGAATTGAGCGGCGACATGAACAAGCCTTCGAGCCGCGCTACGTCCAGGCCATGCCGCTGAACGAACTCCGGACCGAACACCACGGCGATTTCCTGGTAGTTCTCCGGGGTGATCCAGATGTTGCGGCTTTCACCGTTCAACACGTACAGCGAGTTGTCACTGCGATCGAAACAGAACGCCAGCGCGCCTTCGGGGGCGCTGAAATTCTGCTCGACCCGGGTATTCATCTGTTCCTCGTAAATCTCTACGCCTTGCAAATCCAGATAGCGCACCCGCCCGGCGAAATGCCCCGGGGACATCTGCTGATAGTGCTGCACCCAACCCGGTGTGGCGCGGATTTGCTCGGCCACGTCGGCGGTGTTGAATGCTTGAACCTGTAACGAATTGCACGCTGTCATGGGGCGCCTTACGCACTCTTTTGGTGCGCTTTGTGCTGTTTAAAGTGGATAGATGGAATGGCAAGGCTCACCCAAGATAGTCGTCAACGCGCTACAGGGGAAGTGTTCGGTAGATGAAGCCGCTTTCCCCGGCGTCAATAAAACCAACAACGAGGTCTTTATGAATGTCCCTTTCGATCAGCTGCTCACGTGGCTGAAAGATCACAAGATTACCGAGGTCGAGTGTGTGGTCAGCGACTTGACCGGCATTGCTCGCGGCAAGATTGCACCCACCAACAAGTTCCTGCATGAGCGAGGCATGCGCCTGCCGGAAAGTGTGCTGTTGCAAACGGTAACCGGGGACTTTGTCGACGACGACATCTACTACGACCTGCTCGACCCGGCCGACATCGACATGGTCTGCAAGCCCGTCGCCGACGCGGTTTACGTCATTCCATGGGCCATTGAACCCACCGCCATCGTGATCCACGACACGTTCGACAAGTTCGGCAATCCCATCGAACTGTCGCCACGCAACGTGCTGAAGAAAGTGCTGCAGCTCTATACCGACAAAGGCTGGAAGCCGATTGTCGCGCCTGAAATGGAGTTCTACCTGACCCAGCGCTGCGAAGACCCGGACTTGCCGCTCAAGGCGCCGCTGGGGCGCTCGGGCCGTGCGGAAAGCGGTCGTCAGTCGTTTTCCATCGACGCCGCCAACGAATTCGACCCACTGTTTGAAGACGTCTATGACTGGTGCGAACTCCAGGGTCTTGATCTCGACACACTGATCCACGAAGACGGCCCGGCGCAGATGGAAATCAACTTCCGTCACGGCGACGCGCTCGATCTGGCGGACCAGATCACTGTGTTCAAACGCACCCTGCGCGAAGCGGCACTCAAGCACAACGTCACTGCGACCTTCATGGCCAAACCCATCGGTGACGAACCCGGCAGCGCGATGCATATCCATCAAAGTGTGGTGGACATCGCCACTGGCCAGCCGATTTTCGCCGATGCCGACGGGCAGATGAGCGAGCTGTTCCTGCACCACATCGGCGGCTTGCAAAAGTACATTCCCAAAGTGCTGCCGATGTTCGCGCCCAACGTCAATTCGTTCCGCCGCTTCCTCCCCGACACCTCGGCACCGGTCAACGTTGAATGGGGCGAAGAAAACCGCACCGTCGGTCTGCGCGTGCCGACCTCCAGCCCTGACGCCATGCGCGTGGAAAACCGCTTGCCGGGCGCTGATGCCAACCCTTATCTGGCGATTGCCGCGAGCTTGTTGTGCGGTTATCTGGGGATGGTCGAGAAGGTCGAGCCGAGCGCCGCGGTACAGGGGCGAGCCTACGAGCGACGCAATCTGCGCCTGCCGATCACCATCGAGGACGCACTGACGCGCATGGAAGAGTGCGAAACCATCGAGCGCTATCTGGGGAGCAAATTCATCCGGGGTTACGTCGCGGTCAAACGCGCCGAACACGAAAACTTCAAGCGCGTGATCAGCTCCTGGGAGCGGGAATTCCTGCTGCTCAGCGTCTAAAAACCTCGTTCCCGTATGAGATCACAACCCCTGTGGGAGCGGGCTTGCTCGCGAAAGCGGCGTGCCAGGCGACTTCAATGTTGAATGTGAAATCGCCTTCGCGAGCAAGCCCGCTCCCACAAAAAGCCAATAACTAAAAGAGGTGTCGATATGCGTCTATTGAAATCCGTGGTTCCGGTCGCGCTGACGTTGCTGTTCAGCGCCACTGCACAAGCTCAATCAAGTGTGAGCGTCTACAACTGGACCGATTACATCGGCGAGACCACCCTCGCCGACTTCCAGGCGAAAACCGGGACCAAGGTGATCTACGACGTATTCGATTCCAACGAAACCCTGGAGGGCAAACTGCTCGCCGGCCGCACGGGTTATGACGTGGTGGTGCCCTCCAACCATTTTCTTGCGCGCCAGGTGAAGGCCGGCGCGTTCCTCAAGCTGGATCGCTCGCAGCTGCCCAACTGGAAAAACCTCGACCCGAAACTGCTGGCCTTGCTGGAAAAAAACGATCCGGGCAATGAACATTCGGTGCCGTACCTGTGGGGCACCAACGGTATTGGCTACAACGTCGACAAGGTCAAGCAAGTGCTGGGCATCGATCGCATCGATTCCTGGGCGGTGTTTTTCGAACCGGAGAACCTGAAGAAGCTCAGTCAGTGCGGCGTGTCGATGATGGATTCGGCCGATGAGGTATTCCCGGCGGTCCTGAACTACATGGGCATGGACCCACGCAGCGAAAATCCCGAGGACTTTAAAAAGGCCGAAGCCAAACTGCTGACCATCCGGCCTTACATCACCTATTTCCACTCGTCCAAGTACGTGTCGGACCTGGCTAATGGCGATATTTGCGTCGCGTTTGGCTATTCGGGCGATGTGTTCCAGGCGGCAAACCGCGCCAAGGAAGCGAAGAACGGCGTGAACATCGCCTACTCGATCCCGAAGGAAGGCAGCAATCTGTGGTTCGACCTGTTGGCGATTCCTGCCGACGCCAGCAACCCGAAAGAGGCCCATTCGTTCGTCAACAACCTGCTGGATCCACAGGTAATCGCCAAAGTCAGCGCCTCGGTCGGTTACGCCAATCCAAACCCGGCGGCCAAGCAATACATGGACGCGGAGCTGGTCAATAATCCAGAGGTCTATCCTCCTCAGGAAGTCCTCGACAAACTCTACATTTCCACCACCCCGCCCCAGCCGATCATGCGTCTGATGACCCGTTCCTGGAGCAAAGTGAAGTCCAACCAATGAATCAGTACGACAACGAACACGCTCATTCCTATTACGCGGCATCGGCGAAGGGCATGACGCCTTACCCCACGCTGGACTCGGATCTTGAGGCCGATGTCTGCGTGATCGGCGGCGGTTTTACCGGGGTTAATACCGCGATCGAACTGGCGCAGCGCGGGCTTTCTGTGATTCTGCTGGAAGGCCGGCGGATCGGCTGGGGCGCCAGCGGGCGTAATGGCGGGCAGTTGATTCGCGGCATCGGCCATGACGTCGAAGGTTTCGCCCGTTATGTCGGTCAAGAAGGTGTGCGCTATTTGGAGCGTGCAGGCATCGAGTCAGTGGAGCTGGTGGGCAACCGCATCCGCGAGAATGGGATCGATTGCGACCTGCGCTGGGGCTTCTGCGAGCTGGCCAATACCCCGGCGCAGTTCGAGGCATTCAAGACGGAACTGCAAAGCCTCGCCGAACTGGGTTATGCCCACGAAACCCGACTCGTCGGCCCCGAGCAGATCCGCCAGCAAGTGGTGGGCTCCGATGTGTATGCCGGCGGCCTGATTGACATGGGGTCGGGGCATTTGCATCCGCTGAATCTGGTGCTTGGCGAAGCACTCGTTGCCGAATCCCTCGGGGTACGAATATTCGAGCAAAGCCCGGTGCTGGAGTTGATTCACGGCAGCACCGTGCAGGTTCGTTGCGCTGGCGGCACGGTGCGCGCCGGCAGTCTGGTGCTGGGTTGTAATGCGCATCTGGAAGAGCTCGAACCGCGCCTGAGCGGCAAGGTTTTACCGGCGGGCAGTTACATCATCGCTACCGAACCTTTGGCACCTGAGGTTGCCGCGCAATTGATCCCGCAGAACTTGGCGTTGTGCGACCAGAAAGTCGGCCTCGATTACTACCGGCTCTCGGCGGATCGACGCTTGCTGTTTGGCGGTGCCTGCCATTATTCCGGGCGTGATCCGGAGGACATCGGCGCATATATGCGGCCGAAAATGCTCAAGGTCTTCCCGCAACTGGCGGATGTGCGCATCGACTATCAATGGGGCGGCATGATCGGCATCACCGCCAACCGCTTCCCCCAGGCCGGACGTTTGAGCCAGTACCCGAACGTGTTCTACGCCCAGGGTTATTCCGGTCATGGGCTGAACGTGACCCACTGGTGCGCACGGTTGCTGGCTGAAGCGATTCATGCCGGGCACAGCAAGGGGCTGGACGTTTTCAGCGCTGTGCCGCATATGACCTTTCCCGGTGGACGAGCCCTGCGCTCGCCGCTACTGGCCCTCGGCATGTTCTGGTATCGCCTGCGCGAATTGCTCGGCTGAAGGGAGATACCGTCGTGGTACTGATTTACTCGCAAAGGCGGTGTGTCAGCCACTTATTTGTTGAATGTCAGGCCGTCTTCGCGAGCAAGCCCGCTCCCACAGTTGATCGAGTTCTTCCTGAAGAAATGCGATCGAATGCGGGAGCGGGCTTGCTCGCGAAGAACGATGACGCGGTCGATCAGACTTTATGCCCCCATCCTCTTGATCAGTCTTTTAATTTGCTCAATCGCAAGTCACTTCTATATTGAGGGAGTGCTCTGACTTTCCTGTCTCCTGGCGAGTGCGGCCTATGGCTACGACTGACCAACTGATCATTTGCGAGCACTGCGACTGCGTGTATGAAAAAGTCACGCTCGCCAAACATCAAAAAGCCCTGTGCACCTGCTGCGGCGGTGTGCTCCAGCGTCACAACAGTTTGTCGGTGCAACAACGTCTGGCGCTGAGCATCACCGCGACTGTGTTGTGGATCTTTGCCAATTTCTATCCGGTCATGAGCATCAGCATGAAGGGGCTGAAAAACAGCGCGACGCTTTGGGACTCGGTTGTCGCGCTGAGCCAGGGCCCCATCACTTTTATTGCGCTAGTGGCAGCGATTTCCATCATCATCGCACCGATGTTCCAATTGCTCCTGCTGATCTGGGTGTTGGGTTTCGCCCTCACCTCCCAACGCTCGCCCGGCTTCAAAGTGTGCATGCGCTGGCTGGAAACCCTCAGGCCCTGGAGCATGCTCGAGGTTTGTCTGCTGGGCGCAATGGTCGCGGTGTTCAAACTCGCCGGTTTACTGGATGTAATTCCCGGCATCGGTCTGTTTGCCCTGGCCGTTCTCAGCCTGCTGTTGATTCGCATTGCCGGCCGTGATGTCCGTGAACTGTGGGACACCCTATGAACAGGCCACCGCTCGCCAGCGAACTCAACTTGTGCCTGTGCCACAGCTGTGGCCTGGCCTGCGACATAACCGACAATCCTCACGAATGCCCACGCTGTGGCGCGCCGCTGCATGCCCGTAAAACCAACTCATTGACCCGCACATGGGCCTACTTGCTGACCTCATTGGTGTTTTATATCCCGGCCAATCTGCTACCGGTCATGAACACCAGTCTGTTTGGCAGTGGCTCTGACAGCACCATCATGAGCGGTGTGCTGGAGTTCTGGCAGCACGGCGCGTGGGACATTGCCCTGATCATTTTCATCGCCAGCATCGCGGTACCGGGCATCAAGTTCGTTGCCATCTCCCTGCTGCTGATCACCGTGCAACGCGGCAGCCTTTGGGCGCGCAAGGAGCGTTCGAAGCTTTACCGTTTCGTTGAGTTGATCGGCTACTGGTCGATGCTCGACGTGATTGTTGTTGCGCTGGTCGCCGCACTGGTGAAATTCCAGGCTCTGGGCGATATTCAACCGCGCCTGGGCATTCTGTTTTTTGGTCTGGTGGTGGTGTTCACCATGCTGTCTGCCATGAGTTTCGATCCGCGGCTGATTTGGGATAACCAGCGAGAAAAACCACCAAACGAGGAGGTCATGGATGAAGTCGCAAGCCACTGATGGGCCGCAAGACCCCGGCCAGGCCAGTATCAAGACCCGTCGCTTCAGCGTTTCGCTGGTGTGGATCGTGCCGATCGTTGCGGTGCTGGTGGGGATCTCCCTCGTAATACACAACGTGATGCAGGAAGGCCCGACCATCACCGTCACGTTCAAGACCGGTAGCGGCCTTACGGCCAACAAGACCGAGGTCAAGTATCGCAACGTGGTCATCGGCCATGTCTCGGAAGTAAAGCTGAGCGACGATCAGAAAAGCGTCAACGCCACGATCAAACTCGACAAACAGGCTGAAAGTTTCACCCGCGAAGATTCGCAATTCTGGGTCGTGCGACCGCGCATTGGAGCCGGCGGCGTCTCGGGCATCGATACGCTGCTGTCAGGCGATTACATTGGCGCCGACATCGGCGAGGCCAATGCCCGCTCCAAACACTTCATCGGCCTGGAAAATCCGCCACCTATTACCTATGGCGAGCCGGGCAAGCGCTTTGTGCTGCACACCCAGGACCTCGGTTCGCTGGATATCGGCTCTCCTGTTTACTACCGCAAAATCCCGGTCGGGCAAGTGGTCGCGTATGCACTGGATGCCGACGGCAAAGGGGTGAACATCGAAATATTCGTGCACTCGCCCAATGACGTCTACATCACCGAGAACACCCGGTTCTGGAACGCCAGTGGTATTGATGTGAACGTCGGCGCCAACGGTTTTGCGGTGAGTACCGAGTCCTTGTCGTCCTTGTTGGTGGGTGGCATCGCGTTTCGCGCGCCGGAATACAGCCCCAACGATCAGCCGGCCAGCGAGAATAAGACCTTCGACCTGTTCGAGGACCCGCAAACCGCCCTCGCCCCGCCCCACGGTAAGGGGCAGTACTTGAGCCTGCGTTTCGATCAGGCCTTGCGCGGGCTCAAGATCGATGCACCGGTGGAATTCCTCGGCATCGAATTTGGCAAAGTCGTCTCGGTCAATCTGGATTTCGACGCAAAAAAACGCAGTTTTCCGGTCAATGTCGGCATCGTGATCTACCCGCAGCGACTCGGCCAGGCCCATGAAAAGATGCTTAAGGCCTTGAATCATGACCCCAATGACGAAGCCGCCAGTATAAAACTGATGGGCAGCTTCATCGAAAACGGCCTGCGGGCTCAGGCCCGTAGCGGCAATCTGTTGACCGGTCAGCTGTACATCGCGCTCGACTTCTACCCCAAAGCCGAGAAAGTCGTGTTCGATCCGACCGCCCGTCCCGTCGTTATTCCCACCATTCCTGGCAGCCTCGAGCAGTTGCAGGAAAAACTGGAGGGCATGGTCAACAAGATCAACCAGCTGCCAATCGAACGCATCGCCGGCAACCTCGATAGCAACCTCGTCGAACTGCGCAAGGGCCTCGTACAGTTCAACGCCAGGACCCTGCCCGGCGTGCAAACCACCCTGGCGGACGTCAGCAAGACGTTGCAATCGGCCAGCTCGACTCTGGCCGAGGATTCGCCGCAACGGGAACAGTTGACTCAAACCCTGGACGAACTCGGGCGGATGTCGCGCTCCTTGCGTGAACTCTCGGATTACCTGGGCCGACATCCAGAATCGCTGATTCGCGGTCGTCCCGACAATGCCGCACCTATTGATATGCAGGCACCACCGCGCAACTGACCACAGGAGCAACACCATGGCTTTTTCGCTGAAAATCACGCTGGTCACCGCGTTGTTGTTGCTCACCGCTTGCCGCAGCGATCCGATTCAGTTCCACACCCTGACCCCTGCCCAATTGAGTGGCGCAAGCAGCAGCGCGGAGATCCAGATCGAAAGCATCACGGTGCCGCCCCAGGTCGACCGCCCGCAGATTGTCATTCGCCAGGGCAACAGTGGCGTGGCAATCCTCGAAACCGAATGGTGGGCAGCGACCCTGGTGGATGAATTGCGCAGCGCCCTGGTCGATCAACTGGTCAACAGTAACCCGCAACGCAGAGTGTCGTTGCGCCTGGATGTACAACGCTTCGATTCGATTCCCGGGCAATACGCATTGATCGACGTCAAATGGCGCCTGCGCAGTCTCGGTGCCGGCGATACCGCACTGATCACCTGTCGCAGCACGTTACAGACCCCTTCCGGCCCGAGCATTGATGACCTGGTGGTCGCTCATCAGAACAATGTGAAGCGCTTGGCCGCCGCCATCAGTCAGGCCGCAGCCGGATCACAAAAAGGCTGCCCCGCGACGCCCTGAACAGGTTGCGGGGTCCAGCGCCCGCCTGATCACCTATCAGTTCAGGCGTACAGGCAGTCCAGTGGAATGGCCACCACCGGCAGCGCCGGGTCGAATGCATGCCGGGTGGTCTTGTAGGGAAAAATTTCCCCTCGTGCGATGGTCGTGAAAATCCGCGCCACCTCGAACGCCTGCCCAGTCTGCCAATGCCGTACGCACACCCGTGGGTCTGTGTAATCGAGCTGAATGCACGGCACCCGTTTCAAGCCCAATTGCAACGCCGCGTTGAGCCGGTGATTGCCATCCATCACGATGCCTTTCGAGCGTTCCACGATGATCGGCTCCAGCCAATGCCCGGCGCGGATGATCGCTTCGCTGAGCCGTTTCACGTTGACCGGATCGACCTGCTCCGATTGCAAGACATCACACAATGGACGCAGGGCAATCTGGTAGCTGTTGAGCGAATTCGGCCGTGCGGCAAGAGCCGCTTGCGGGTGTCCCATGGTTCATCTCCTGATTTAACAGCCGGGTTCAGCAGGCATCGGCTTTGGCCGGGATCGCGTACTGGCTGGCCACCGCGCGCAAGCGTTGAGCGTGCTCGATCAGCGGCAGGTCGACCATCTCGCCATCCACTTGAACCGCGTGGCTGCCACCAGCGACGGCAGTCAATACCCGGTCCGCCCAGGCCAGCTGCCGCGCATCGGGCAGGAAGGCGCGCTGAACGGTGGTCAACTGCGCGGGATGAATGCACAGCTTGGCGCCAAAGCCCAGGGAGCGGGCGTAATGTGATTCCTGCGCCACCACGGTCATGTCGCTGATCGCCGGCGTGACGCCATCAATCGGTGCCGGCAGCTCCGCGGTGCGCGAGGCCAGCACGATTCGATTGCGAGCAAAGAGAAAGGCCTCCGGTATCTGGCTGCAGTTGATGTCCAGGGAAAAGTCCAGCGAACCGAATGCCAGCCGCGCCAGCCCGGGAATGGCGGCAATCGCTTCGACCTGCTGCAAGCCTTTGGCGGTCTCGATGATGGCGACGATCTGCAGCGAAGGATTCCACGCCAGCAAACGCTCGACGACCTCGGACAATGTCTTGGGGCATTCTGCCTTGGGCAGGAAAATACCCGCGCATCGCTCGGGGTAACGCATGTCGCTCAACCATGTCTGGTCCTGACGAAACAACGTGCTGCTGACGCTGTTCAAGCGAATGTAACGCTGGCACCGCGTGGTTGGCGTGCTCTCCTGCCAGGCCCAGATTGCGGCCCGCGCCGCCGCTTTACTGTTGGGGTGCACGGCGTCTTCCAGGTCAAGGATGATCGCATCCGGATTGACCTCGACCGCTTTCGCGAAACGTTCGGGGCGATTACCCGGAACGAACAGGTAGCTGATGGGAAGCGTGGCGGTGGTGCTGAGACGATCAGTTGTCATTGAATCTCTCCTGGGCATGCATCAATCGGGGATATTCGAAAGGCGCTTCAAAAATTTCTGGCTCCGGGGCATGGGGGGAATTTCGAACCCGGTGCCAGTTTGTTGCATCAACCCTCAATTCCTTATTGATCAAGGCATTAAGCTTTTTTTATAGAGCGTTGATTGCTTACTTCAGCGTGAAGATAAACAGGCTCTGAACTCTCCTCGCTGGGGTGGATATTCAAAATATGTGAAAACCTTACTTGATAATCGTTCGCGTTAGCAATAAGGTTCTCCCCGTTCCGTAGGTTTTTTCCAAAATACAAGTAAGTAATGTTTCAAGGAAAGCAGCGCAGTGATGTCATTTAAATGTCAGGCACTGGCACTTTAAATCGATAGGCGACGCCATTAACCAATGGCTGATCGCCATATCCGCATACACCACAGGGAATAGGGTTCTCATGCAATCCATTAATATCACTAGGGTCATTTGCCTATCTTTAAATGCGCTGTGGCACCCGCCTCCAGGGTTTTAATCACTCGCGACTGACGAGAAGCAACATCTCACCTATCGATAACCGTTAGTTATCGAAATATGAATGGCGACGTTTTCAATGCCAGGGGGTAACTATGCCTAATACAACTGCATCGCCACCCGAAGAGCGAATTGAAGTGCATGAGCCTGAACGACTTAAACCGCTGCTTGACCCAATCGTTGAACGATTGATTCATAACTTTCCGCAGACACTTCTGGAACTTGTGTCCCAAAACGGTTCTCCGCTGAATCTGGTATGGCCACATGCTTTTCACATCAACGCAACGGCCCTGCAAAGCGTGCTGAATCAATACGGCGTACGTCATGCCATTTTCTACGGTGCCAAGGCCAATAAGTCCCAGAGCCTGCTCGGCGCCGCCGCGACTGCGGGTATCGGTATCGATGTTTCCAGCGTCCATGAGCTTGATGCGGCGCTGCGTGCCGGTACCGCGCCGGAGCGTTTATGCGCAACGGGCCCAGCCAAAACAACAGTGTTCCACCAGGCGCTGGTGCGTCATGGTTCGCTGATTTGCGTGGATTCGCTGGAAGAGTTCGATCACCTGAAAGCCGTCGTCGATTCTCGATCAACAGCCGCCAAAGCCAGGGTTTTGCTGCGTTACAGGCCGCAGAGCTGCCCAGCGAGCCGATTTGGAATGGGGGCAAATGACCTCCTGCAGTGCCTGCAGTACCTGACCGAACATACCGACGCGTTCCATTTCGAAGGCTTTCATTTTCACCTCGGCGGTTATGGATTCGAGAGCCGCGCGCAGGCCTTTCGAGAGCTCAGCGGGTTTGTCGACGCCGCACGGGAAATGGGATTGACCCCGAGCATGATCGACATCGGCGGCGGCTTGCCGATGCGTTATGTCGCCCCTCAGGCTTATGCCGGTTTCCTGGAGAACAACAATAAACCCAGCGACTATTACAACCACTCAGTCCCGGACTCTTTTTATCCTTATGGCAGTAGCCTGACGGCTTGCCAATGGCTGGCATTGTTTCTGGAAGCTGATCATTCGCCAGGACTTTCCATCGCTGATTATTTGAAAGCCCAAAATATTACTTTGGCGTTGGAACCTGGCCGAAGCCTGGTTGATCAGGCGGCCATTTCACTGTTTCGTGTGACGCGCACCAAACAACTGGCCAACAATAAAACGGTCATATTCGTTGAAGGCAGCAGTTTTAGTGCTTGTGAAACATGGTTCGCGTCTGAATATCTGGTCGATCCAATCCTGATCAGCGCTCAAGTATCAGATCACATACCCATGCAGGCCTATATCGCAGGGCATAGTTGTCTGGATGACGATGTCATCACTTATCGATTAATCAATTTCAATACCTGCCCCCAGGCCGGCGATCTATTGATCTATGCCAATACCGCCGGCTATCAAATGGACTTGCTGGAGAACGAGTTTCATCGCCATCCCCTGCCCCGGCGGCTGATGGCGACCTGTTGTACGGAAGGTAACTACGCGTTTTCACCTGACTACTAAAGGGAATACTTGAAATGATATTGAATAAAGTCTCAGACCTTATTGGCAATACGCCCATGTTGGGAATTGCTGTTCCGGATACCCACGCCAGACTGTTGCTCAAGATTGAAAAGAACAACCCCGGCGGCAGCATAAAAGACCGCATGGCGCGCAACATGGTGCTGGCCGCCCTCAAGTCCGGGCGCCTCAAACCCGGTGGCGTGGTGGTCGAGTCTTCTTCCGGCAACACCGGCATCGGCCTAGCCATGGCGGCCGTCGAGTTCGGCCTGCATTTCATCGCCGTGGTCGATCACCATGCCGCCCAGGACAAGATCGCCGTGATGAAAGCGCTCGGCGCCGAAGTGCGCTTCGTCGCGGGCAACTATCGCGAGGATGAAGTCGCGGTGGTCGAACGCCAGCGACTGGCCGCCGAACTGGCGAACCAGATCCCCGGCGCCGTGTTCATGAACCAGTCCGACAACGCCGCGAATGCCGGCGGTTACAGCGATTTCGTGCGCGAGACCATTGCTCAGGCTGAAGGCGACATCGGTGCCTACGTCGGTTGCGTCGGTACCGGCGGCTCGATGACTGGCATCGCTCGCGGGCTGAAACTGCACAACCCGGACACGGTCACCGTGGCTGTGGAACCCGCCGGGTCGATCGTCTTTGGCCATCCCGGCTATCCGTACTATCAGTCCGGCACCGGTACTCCCGCCGGCGACACCGTGGGGCTGGTGCTCGACTACAGCTGCATCGATCTGGGTGTGCAAGTCACCGATTCCCAGGCGTTCGAAACCGCACGCTACATCGCTCGCCACATGGCGTTGCTGGTCGGTGGCTCCACCGGCGGCGCGATCTTCAAGGCCCTGGAACTGATCCACAAAGGCGTGCTCACCGGCAATGTGGTGGTACCGATTGCCGATGGCGGCGAAAAGTACCTGCACACCGTGTTCGATGACAAATGGCTGGAGGAACGGGACCTGCTGGACCCGGACGTCGCGCCGCAGCTGGACATCTGGCTGGGCAAGACCCAATGGCTGGACGCGACCTCCACCCCGCTGCAACTGAGCGTTGCATGACCCCTTCCCCACTCAGGAACGCTCCAATGGAACCACTGAAAGTCGCCATTTGTGGCGGTGGCAGGACCGGTCATCTCAACGCCATCCTGTTCAAACAGCTGCACAATGTTCAGGTCTCGATGCTCACCAGCAACCCGGAGGTGATCGACCAGCACACCCGCCATACGCCGATGCAAGCGCTGTTGCCGGACGGCTCGACGCTGAGCGCCCGGCTGGATCGGGTAACCACCGATGCGCGAGTCGCCGTCGAGGACGCCGATATTGTGATCATTACCGTGCCGGCCCATGCCCGACAGCAAATGCTGCAAGCCATCGCGCCGCACCTGAGTGCGGATAAACCGGTCTACATCGGTGCG
Organism: Pseudomonas farris; assembly: GCF_019145235.1. Taxonomy (GTDB): domain Bacteria; phylum Pseudomonadota; class Gammaproteobacteria; order Pseudomonadales; family Pseudomonadaceae; genus Aquipseudomonas; species Aquipseudomonas farris. The sequence continues at coordinate 20,963 of NZ_JAHSTV010000021.1, forward strand.
ATTCCAGGCTTCTGCGGTTTCGACTGGCTGGCCGAAGCCGCACTGGCCGAACGACCGAACCTGGTGATCTGGGGCATGAAAGATGTGCCGCACACCGCCTTCGATCTGAAGCCCGGGCTGTCGATCAAAATGGGCGGCAGCAAAAGCCAGCTCTACGTCGCCACCCATGCCCGCGAATCGGACGCCTCCCGCCAACAGCTGCACACACTGCTCACCGTGTTATATGGCCCGTGTGTGACGCTGCTGGACAACTATTTGGAAATCACCCTGACGCCGGGTAATCCGATCATGCACAGCTCGGTGATCTACGGGCTGATCGGGCCCTATGGCCAGTGGCATCGCAAGATTTTCCCGCAACGCATGTGCTGGTGGACCGAGTGCCCGGAGCTGGGCGCCTATTTCCTGGAACGCATGGATCAGGAAAGCCAGGATTTGTGCGCGGTGATCAGCCAGCGGCTAGGCGTCGATCTGTCTTCGGTCAAATCCTTGAAGCAGGAAATTGTCGAGGCTTACGGCGAGCAGATCCGCGACCAGAGCAGCATGTTGTCGATCCTGCGGACCAACCAGGCCTACAACGACATCCTCGCGCCCATGGTTCCCGCCGACAACAACCGCCCCGGCTACGTGATCGAACGGGAAAGCCGCGCCTTCAATGAAGACGTCGCCTACGGCTTGGTGTTGCTGGTGGAAATGGCCAGGCGTTTCGAGCTCAAAGTCCCTTACATCGAGGAAGTCCTGAACTGGAGCGTGGCCTACATGCAGGGCTTGCGCGATTCGGCGCTGGACTACTTCCCAAGCCATTGGCCGCGTACGGCCTAAGTGGCGAGCCAACCTCTTCCTTTATTTCCCGACGAGCAGATAGCCGATATGGATGACCTCAAGACACTGATCGCCTTCTCCCGCAAAAACGCCCTGCGACGGTTGATCCGTTGCCTGTTTGCCGAAAACATTCTCGACCGCACGGCCCTGAGTTTTACCGCCGATGGCAAACAAGCCACATTCGCGCTGAAGAATGCACGCGCGCATTTGTTCTTCTCTGACATCGCAATGGGCCCTGCCGATACGCTGGTCAATGACGGCGACGTGGTGCTGCTGACGGATGAAGGTGTACGCCAAGTGATCCACAGCCATCAGGACTTGCTGGATGTGCTGCGCGACAACTTCGACTTTGAACCCAGCGACGAGGGTGTCGCCGGATTGAAATCAGACATGGAAAACAGCCTGCTGAACGATGCCCATGCTCGCCAGCATCGTCAGCAATGGAATGCCCGACTGGCCGAGCAAACCAAAGACAACGGGCTCGACAGTTTTACCGATTATCTTCGCCAGCACGCCAGCACCAAGGATGCGGCCATCCTGCTGGACCAGTGGGGTTCGCTGGAAGGCCATCCGTATTACCCGACCTGGAAGTCCCGACCGGGCCTGAGCGATGCCGAAGTCGAGCAATTGTCCCCGGAGTTCAACGCTCAGGTGCCGCTGCGCATTGCATCGCTGCGAGCCGACATGGCGAAAAGCGAAAGCATGCCCCACGTCACCAGTTATCACGCCTGGTTCGCCAGCAACTTCCCGGCGCAATGGGAGCAATGGAAGGCTTCGCTCAACGCCAAAGGCCTGAACGAACTTCAGTGGATGCCGTTGCCGATTCACGCCTGGCATTTGCAGGCATACGTACTCAAGACCTTCGCCGCGGAAATCGAAGAAGGCATCCTGATTACTGAAGGCCCGGACATTGCGACGCTGCCAACCATGTCGTACCGCACGATGATGCCGGTGCTCAACGAAAGCGCGCCGCTGATCAAATTGCCGATCGCGCTATGGATGACCAGCGAGCTGCGCAGCCTGCAAGCCAAGTCGATTCACATGGGGCCGCGCATCAGCACGGTGATCACGCGGATTCTCGCCGCGGAAAACGGTTTCGATCAGCAACTGGAAATCTTCCCGGAAGAAATCGGCGTGCGGTACAAAAACGCCATCACCCAGGACGATGCGCCGGGTCGGCACTTGTCAGTGGTTTATCGCGCCAGTCAGCAAGCGTTCGAGCGCAGCGACGATTGCCTGCCGATCACCGTGGCCTCACTGTTCACCCGTTTGCCCGGTAGCGGCCGGCCGCTATTCACTGACCTGATCGAGCGCGATGGGGTTCGGGCCAGCGCCGACAGTGTCGAACGCTGGTTCCGCCAATACGCCAAAGTCGTCACCCAGCCTGTGGTTGCGATCTACCTGTTGTACGGCATCGGGCTCGAAGCCCACCAGCAAAACACCATGGTGCTGTTTTCTCCGGATGGCAAAGCACGTAGTCTGCTGATCCGCGATTTCGGCGATGGCAGAACCTACGCGCCGCTACTTGAAGAGCGCGGCTACGCCCTGCAACCGCACGTGCAGCCGGGAATCCTGCCAACGGTTTTCGTCGACGACATCGAGCCAGTACGCATGTTTGTGCTGGACGCTGCGTTCCTCACGCACCTGCACGAAATGGCCCTGTGGCTGACGAAGGAGTACGCGTTGAACAACACTCGGATGTGGGAGGTATTGCGTGAAGAAACCGAGCAGGCATTCGCCGCCGTGCGCGATCGTGTCTCGCCGGCGCTGTGGGAAGTCGAACGCAAAGCGTTCATTCAGGACCCGTGGCCAACCCGATCGTTGTTGCGCATGCACTTGATGCAGTACTCCAACTATCGCTTGCAGCACACGCTGACCAACCCGCTTGATGCCGTTTAACCACCGAGGCTGACTCATGTCCCATGCAGGTGCCATCCAGGGTTCGAGCGTAAGAATCCTGATTTATCTTCTGTTCGCGATCCAGCTCATCTCCATGGGCGCGATGGAAATGAGCGGGCCGTTCTGGCCCGTCCACCTGCGTGGGCTGACGTCGTCGGAGTCGGTGTTCAGCTTCGCCAGCATCGCCGTCTACGTCGGGCCGATGCTGGGCATTATTCTGACCAGTGCATTCTGGGGCCGTATCGGCGACCGGTATGGCCACAAGTTGATGATGATCCGCGCCCTGGCCGGTTTGTCGTTGACCCAGCTTGGGCTGGCCCTCTTCAGCGATATCTGGGTGATCCTGCTCCTGCGTTTTTTGCAGGGCGCGTTCGCCGGGTACATCGCCCCGGCCCAGGCTTACGGCGTCAGCATCGAAGCGCCTTCACGCCGGGCGCGGCTGTTTGCAATCCTGCAAATATCCACCAACGTCGGTTCGTTGCTCGGTGCCGTGGTCGGCGGGCTGATCCTTGATTACGCGACATTCTTCTGGATCAACATCATTGCCGCGGCCCTCTGTGCAATCTGCACCGTGGTGGCGGCCGTGACCTTGCCGGATGTGCCACCGGTGAAGAAAGCACCGGTGGTGGATGTCGCAGCACCGATCAGCCGTTCACGCAGCCTATGGCAAGGTTCACCACTGCTGTCGTTGCTGGGCGTGATGGGGATTCTGTTGCTGGCGCGAATGCTGCCGCAGACTTCGTTCTCGCTGTATGTCAGCTCGGTGTTCGAGGTCAGCAACTCGGTAGTCGGCCTGTGCTATGGCTTGCTGGCCCTGGGTTTCATCATCTCGGCCACGCCGTGGTCGCGCTACTTCGAACACCGTAGCCAGCAGGAAACCCTGCACCGCATCACCTACATTGTTATCGGTTGCATCGGCCTGACCGCCTTGGCCGGCATCACCCGTAACCCGGCAGTATTTGTCATTGCCTACTTCGTTTGGGGCGTGCTGCTGGGGGCGACGACGCCGGTGCTGATGGCACTGATCTCGAAAACCGCCGACAGCTCACAGCAGGGTTACGTCCTGGGGATTGCCCAAAGTACCGCGCAATTCGCCTCCATCGCGGGCATCTCGGCCGGTGGTTTGCTCAGCCAGGTCTATGGTTTGCAATACACCTACCTGTTTGTTTGCCTGGCCTATGTGGTCGCGCTGATTCCGATTGTCGCCCTGCGCTATTGGCCGGTGGTGATGCAGCCGAGTCAGGTCCCGCCCGGCGACTGATCAAGGAGAATCCCGTTTGAACATTGAACAATTGCGTGCCGACACTCCGGGTGTCGAGCAACTGATCCACTTCAATAATGCCGGCGCGGCATTGATGCCCGATCCGGTCATCGACGTCATGACCCGTCACCTGCAACTCGAAGCGCGCCTGGGCGGTTACGAGGCGGCCGGGCAACGGGCGTTTGAGCTGGAAAACGTTTATGGGTCCATTGGCCGCCTGATCAACGCCCGCCCGGACGAAATCGCGGTGATCGAAAACGCCACCCGAGCCTGGGACATGGCGTTCTATTCGCTGCCATTGGGGCCGGGGGATGTGGTGCTGACGTCGACCACCGAATACGCCGGCAATTACATTCCCTATCTGCAACTGAAGAAGCTGCGCGGCATCGAGATCCGGATCATCCCAAATGATGAACAGGGCCAGGTATCGCTGCCAGCCTTGCAAGACATGCTCGGCGATGATCGCGTGGCGTTGGTGTCGTTGCCGGTGATCGCCACCAACGGCGGGCCAGTCCAGCCCATCGAGGAAATCGGCGCACTGGCGCGTGCTGCGGGCGTATTGTTTTTGCTCGACGCCTGCCAGGGAGTCGGGCAAATGCCCATCGATGTGCAGAAAATCGGCTGTCACCTGCTCGCCGCCACCAGCCGCAAATACCTTCGCGGGCCACGGGGCATGGGCTTTCTCTATATTGAAAAGTCTCTGTGCGAACGTCTGGAGCCGGCATTTCTGGACCTGCATTCGGCCGCCCTGTTGTCACCCGACAGCTACGAGATTCGTGCCGATGCCCGACGCTTCGAAAACTGGGAATGCAACGTCGCGGCGAAACTGGGTCTCGGCGCTGCGGTGGATTACGCCCTGACCCAAGGCATCGAGCCGATGTGGCAACGCATTCAACACTTGGCGAGCCACCTGCGCCACCGACTGGCCAACCTGCCCGGCGTCGCCCCGCAGGATTCTGGCTCGGTCAAGTCGGGCATCGTCACCTTTACCCATCAGGGGCACGGCGCGGCACAGGTGCAGCAATGGCTGGCGGGACAAGACAAACGGATCAACGTCACCACCTCGACGTTCCGCTCGACCCTGCTCGACATGCAGCAACGGGGCTTGCAGGAAGTCAGCCGCGCCTCGGTCCATGCCTACAACACCGAGGCCGAAATCGACGCGATGATTCATGCACTGGAACGCATGCCGCGAAGGTAAGCCACCGATTCCCCTCTTGCGTCGCAGGGTCACCGTCCATTAGGATTGGGAATACTTCTCAATCGCAAAAAATTATCCTCCATGAGCGATACCTTGCCCGCGACCCACTACAATCATCTGCGCACAATTGAGGCCCTGTACAGCGGGCATCATGGCTGGCTGTACGCCACGCTGCGCAAAAAACTGGGCAACGCCATGGATGCGGCCGATCTTGCACAGGACACCTTCACTCGCATACTCGCGTCCCGGGTCGCGGTCATTGAGCAGCCTCGGGCTTACCTGAGCTGCGTGGCCAAGGGCATCCTGGTCAATTGGTATCAGCGCAAGGCGCTCGAACGCGCCTACCTGGATGCCTTGGCGTTGTTGCCCGCGCCCGAAGTGCCCTCCCCCGAACTGCGCTTCATGGTGCTGGAGACCCTGCACGAAATCGACGCGATGCTCGACTCTCTGCCGCCGTTGGTGAAGCGTACGTTTTTGCTATCGCAGATCGGCGGGCTGAAATACGAGGACATCGCCACACAACTGGGCGTCTCGCTGATTACCGTCAAGCGCTACATGAAGCAGGCCTTCGTGCAATGCCTGATGCTGGTGGAGTGAATGTCGACTCGCCACGGTGACGCGCAAATCGATCCGCGAATTCTCGAAGAAGCCGCCGAATGGCTGATGCGTCTGAGCGAAAGCGACTTCAACGAAACCCAGCGTGCCGAATGGGAATGCTGGCGTGTCAGCAGTCCCGAGCGGCATCGCGCCTGGTCTCGTGCGCAATTGCTGCAAAGCAAGCTCGGCGGGCTGCCGCCGTCGCTGGCGATGTCGACGCTGGACCGCCCAAGCAATCCCGAACGACGCACCGCACTGGCAAAACTGGCGACCATCCTCGCCGTACTGCCCGCCGGCTGGGGCAGTTGGAAGCTGGTGGAATCGCAGCAATGGACGGCCGACTACCGAACTGCCGTGGGCCAACGTCGTGAAATGACCCTGGCCGACGGCTCGCGCATCACCCTGAACACCGACACCGCCATCGACGTGCTGTTCGACGCTAACCAGCGACTGATCAACTTGCGCGAAGGCGAAATTCTGGTGCAAACCGCGCCAGATGTATTGCCCCAGGCCAGGCCCTTTCTGGTCAGCACCCGTCAGGGGCGCATGCAGGCCTTGGGCACACGGTTTACCGTTCGCGAATGGCAGACCCGCACCCACCTTGCCGTGCTGGACGGCGCAGTCAGAGTCGAATTGCCCCGTGACAGTCACGTCGCCCCATTAATCGTCAATGCCGGGCAACGCACCGATTTTTCCGCGCAAGCCTTTGGCCGATTGAACCCGGTGGACAGCGCCGTCAGCGCCTGGAGCCAAGGCATGCTGATGGCCGACAACGTACGTCTGGCCGACTTCATCACCGAACTGGCGCGCTATCGCAAAGGCTTCGTGCGCTGCGATCCGGCCATTGCCGATCTGCGCATTTCCGGCGCCTTCCCCATCAGCGACACGCAACGCACCCTGAACATGCTCGTGCAAACGTACCCGGTGATCGCCACCGGGCATTTAAGCGGCTATTGGGTCACGCTTTCTCCTGCCTGAGCGGGACTAAACACATTTACTGAATTCAGCACAAATACCTGTGGGAGCGGGCTTGCTCGCGAAAGCGGTGGGTCAGG
>NZ_JAHSTV010000022.1 GCF_019145235.1 Pseudomonas farris
TTAACTACGCTACAAAGACCCAAATAACAAATTTTCTCTTTGAGTCAAGCCTCAGATTTGAAAACATCTATGCAAACCCAACTTCACCTCCTAAAGCATGGAGCGTGATACAAGGGGGCAAAGGAGATGCCTAAGTTCCAGCTTTACAACGCCAACATGGCGCTCGAAATGCCTGGCACGGTTGTTTATTCTCGCAAAAAAGAAGCACCAATTGTTAGAAAAAAGACGATTTCGAATCAAGTCTATATGTTCTGGCCAAACGGCTCACCTTGCACCCTGATTAATATCTGGTTACAGCATGTGACTGTCCAGGCTACCGGCGACTCAGCCGTAACGTTTGCAAGTCACATGACTCACTACGTGCGTTACTGCTTTAACCATGGAGCCCCTTTACTCGCCGTTGACGATACGTTCCTCTTGGGCTTCTCAGCTCATCTATTAGAAGGAAAAAAATTAAAAAAATCTGCCATCACTGGTGCTCGCAGTCCAAACCATGTCGCATATACCATCAGAAGAGTGATAGATTTTTTGATTTGGTATCAAATGAATTATCGACTTGTCTCACAACCTAAGCTCATTGGGGAATTAGGCACTGGTGCTCAAGTGACAATTGAATGGAAGGCCAATAGGCAAGGCCAACCAATTCTGTACCACCCAGCGATTCCAACAGTTCGCCCCCCAGTGGGTGATAAAAAGCCCATGCCTGATAACTTCATAGGCAAGATTAGCGACACAATTTATAGGCTGAAAACCAACCCAAAATACTTGTTCGATGTTACTACGTCTCAACGGGGTGACGACTATATTGCAAAAAACAAATATTTATACAACCGTCGGCTAGCGACCCTTAAAATTTCTAAAATGACCGGCCTTCGCCCTGACGAGCTAAACAGCATCCCCTTAAATTTGAATGAACATCCGCTAGAAAAGAGAACCCTGTACATTCCAACTTTAAAAACAAGACAAGTACCTAGACCTATACGTGAATTCCCCCTATCGCTTGAGGATGCGATTGATAAATCCATATACCTTAAAGCACGTACAGATTTCATAGCATATCTTAACATCGCCCCCTCAAAAGCCACATCCTTCATGCTTGCGCAAAATGGCAAAGCCATAGAGACACGATCCTTAGCACGAGACTTCAGAAGGCTTTGTGAGCTATCCGGCCTTACAGATGTACAAGTCTGCTTATCCATGTTTAGACATCGTTTTATTACTACTCAGATAGCATATGAGATCGCAAAGGAATTAAAGCGAGATATAGCTCAAAAGGATTTGTGGATGGAGGCCGTCCAAAGAAGAATCTTAGCCAAAGTAGCTAAACTTACAGGCCATCGTGATCCGATGTCGCTGAAAAATTATTTCGATGAGGGATTTGCGATAGCCATAGCTAGTTTATCCTCGCCCTCCCCAAAACAGAAAAAAACACTTATACAACAACTTGAAACCAGAATACATGAGTTATCTAGGCACTCCGCCATATATAGCGACCCGCATCTAGCCAAAGGAATTTCTGAGCTAGAACAAATCTTATCAAAACTAAAAACCATATAAATATCTTAACGAGATTCCAAAAATTAAAATCGTTAATTGAGGCTAGGCCACCCTTAGCACTAGGAAACGATCGCAACACCGCTAGTTTACGAACCACCGCTGCAGTGAGGAAAACATCATCATTCCGCACAGGGTGAACTGATCTTGATCCACGTGCATCTTTCATTTTTGCAGATGGAATATGGCGACACGCTTCCAGGTGACAGGCATGGCAGTAATCGTAGGCGATAGAGCCATGATTGCATCCAAAGACATCGGGCGCGACGTTCGCAAGCAGATTTCTAGACAGATACAATTCCTGTGCTAGCGTGAATTAATCGGTTCCTGGATCGAGCGGTCGGTTCGCGAGGGCGGTTTTGCCACAGGATGATTCACCTTTGCTACGCATGCACTTCGACAAAGGTCAGAGGCAGCCGACACTCTGGCGAATTGGAGAATGTCATGCGCATCCCCATCTACACCGCCGATCTTAGTGACAAACGCGGCTTCAAACGCATTGCAAAAAAACTGCAGCGGAATTGGCCCAGTGCCACCCCTCTAACCCTAGCATCCGCCCAAACAATTCTGTCACGAGGCTTAGGCTATCGCGACTACCATGATCTCCAACAATCGGCTGAAGAAGACGATTTACATGCTGCTTCAGCGACTCCGAATGAAGCTCGAGATGGCATCAGTACGTCTATTTTCGCATTTTGCCAAGCAAGCAAAATTACCGGTGTTGATCAGACCGATCTCGAAGGTTTGGTAAAGGTACTCCCCCTCCAAGAGCTCCGTGCATTCCAGGGATTCATTCCAGGGCACCCGGCAGATCTCGCCTCACCAACTGTCCTCGATACCCCCATAGACGCAGGTAGAGAGTTACCAGATTCATCAAATAGAATCAGCGCAGATCATCCAGATCAGCCCACTAATGCAGGCTTGAATCTTAGCCATACATTCACACCCAAAAAACTGATTGATGAGAAGGGCCTGAAGGTTCTCTGGGAGGTGGTGCAGTGCAGAGGCAGTCTTCGGGATCAAAGCTGTGTTGCCATGTTGCTGCAGGGACTACGGCCTCATGATCTCATGCCTGCCAAGCCACACGACTTCTCGTACGTCGACTCGGGAGTCCTAATGCGCGTGCATTACGCTAAATCCCGCTCAACAGAAGGTTTTGCCCTTTTACCCGGTAGCTTTGGACACGTGGTTGGCAGGTATATCCATAAAGCAGCCCTTTCAGAGAATGACTTTCTGTTTCCATCAGAAAAAGACGCAAGGGTTCCCATGAGTTCGCAGCAGATGAGCAGAATCATTGGTTCCTATCTGCGTGAAGCGTTAAATGATCTTGCACAAAGATCTATACACAGGATCCGGCAATCGGTGATCGTCAACATCATGAAGGCGAGTGCTTCATCGGTGTCGGACATAATGGGACATTCCTCACCTAAAACGACGCTTGGTTACATATCGGGTTTGAGGAAGAAACCAAAGAAATAGGGTTTTGTAGGCTCGTCCGAGCTTCATTAGCTTGAAGCTCGGCAGCTAGGCTAGCGTACTCAGGATTTGCTGCATGCCCTTCCCTGCTGGCCGATCTGCCGCATTTCAATGCGAAGAAATGGCATAAAGGTTTATATGACAATCAGCCGAGGGGGCTTGAGCAAACTGTAGAGGCCATGGGCTTGGCCTGGCAGGGTAGCTACCACCGAGGGATAGACGATGCGAGAAATGTGGCTTCCATCGTGAAGGAAATGCTTAGCTAACTGATGAGCCGGGCCCATTGGCCCGAAGGATCGACCTCCCCGTTGACGCCACTTATGCCGCAGCTTAGCTGGCAAGCGATGACCTGAAACCGAAATGAATTGAACACAACCTCTCCTCTCACCGCCCTCGAGGTCTGCCAGGTGCTGACGGACGTCGCGCTTGGCGAACGCATCATTACGCGAAGCTCCATGCAGTCCTGGAGCGAGATCTATCATGGTCTCATGCCCGTGGAGATTGGTGACTGGCATCACGGCAACTCAAAGCCCAACTGGGCCAGCACAGACCGATCCTCTGCTTTGAGCTTTTTCACCGCCCATATCAGTATATGCTGGGGCCTGGAGCTCGCTACATAAGCGAACCTCGCTGCTTCTGAACCGCGATCCCGCAACCAGTCTTGCCAATGGGACTGGTGAACCCCTGGCTGTTGTGACGAAACAACCACGGTGACATCGTGAGTTTCTCCCTTCACCTGGTGAATCGTTTCGTAGCGCAATGTGTCTGGTTTCCCCTGCAACATCTCTTGGCTCACCACTCGCACGGATACAGGCTTATCACCCTGCCCTTTGCGAGCCACAAGGTTCAGGTCTTTCAGGGCGTCCAGCTCCTCCCGTAATTCCGCAGGTACGAAAGGCTGATCCGGGAGCTGTCGGATCGCCAGCTTCGCCGTGCGCACCCAGGCTGACCAGGTCTGATTGGAGTTGCCAGCACCATTGGCGACCATGAATTTCAGGCTTTCATGGATGAATTTCCGCCAGGCGAGCCTGGACTCCATGACAATGGGGCAATAGGGGCCAGACTTGGTGACCTGCAGCTCGAGTTTGTTAACCAGCCACTTTGCAAACGTCCTCAGGCTTTCCTTGATGTCCTTCAGGTTGCCTGTGCTGGCGCTGATGCACGCGACTGCCAGCAGCTCGATGCCTTCGAAGGTCTCACCATTACGTAAACGCTGCAGGGTCGTATGCCCCCGAGCCACCAACACGACCTTGGTATACTCCTGTGTCATCGCGCGAATCGTAGGCAGCAGCTCAGAGGGACAGGTCTCGTATTCGAGGATCTGCGGCTGCAAGGAGACAACATCTGGATTGCCCCTGATTCGGTCACCGCCGAGAATGTTAGCGCATAGATCGACGATGGCCTGCCCGCTCCGCCAGTTCGCGTTGAGCTCATACGGTTCGAATTTCAGCTTGTCCATGAGCCCGGTGACATTCTCCGGGTTCGACTGGCGAAAGCCGTAGATCGACTGGTTCAGATCACCTACGAAATGGAAAGCCATGCCGAACCGCGACAGATGTTCCACGATTCGCAGCTGCTCCGCAGAGAGATCCTGGCATTCGTCCACAATGATTAGAGGAAATCGGTGTGCGATGCGCGAAAAATAAGGGTCGTATTTCTTATCCTTGAACGCCATCAGGGCAAGCATGTCAATGTCCCCAAAGGTGGCAAATCCCCCCTTCCACAATCGCTTCTTGGTGGCGACGAGATCTTGGAAGGTATCCTGATCTATGGCAGCAGCGTTCAGTTGCTTATCAAGACCTCTCTCACCGGTGGAAAATATGAATCTGGTCGTTCCTAGGTCGTAGTCGTATTTGCAGGCGGAGATCCAGCGGTCGCAGATGCTATTTCGAGTGCGATAGATGTCCGCTGCCTTGTCCAGAATCCGAATCCGAAAGTCACCCTCCCTGCCGGGATACCGTGTGATCTCACTGCCGATGCTTGCCACCAGCCGGTTTAGCACGAAGCCGTCGAACGTTGAGATCGCATGGGGCATGCCGATCGGCTCCCCAAGGTATTTATGAACCCTGTTTCTGAGTTCGTCCGTGGCGCTGTTGGAGAACGTCAACACTGCGATGCCCGAGGGTGAGCGAGACCATTCCCGGACGATACTGGCCACCATGGCTGCCACCACTTCCGTCTTCCCGCTGCCCGGGCAGGCCTTGAGGTATACGTGCCGGTCGAGCGGTGCGGCGAGATAGTCCAGCTGCTCCTGGGTGAAGTTCATTGTGGTCTTTCTTCCAGCCCGCAGGCCCACAGGATGCCCAGGCGAATGTACTCTGGGACGACGAAATCAGCTGGGCGCGCCAGGAGCGCGTCCGCGAGCGCTTGAGCGTACAACCCCTTGCCAATCTCTTCGGAGTCGAGCCTGGCGAGCAAAGCGCCAGCAAACGGTGCTTTATCAGCAGAGGACATGGAGGCGAAATCTCGTTTTGCATATTCCCTCAAGTTCCCGGCCACCTTGCCATCCTGTACGGGCCAGAGATCCGCTGCCACATTCAGCATGGTCGTGAGGTTGCCGCCCTCCAGTGCGATGTCGTACTCGAAGGTCTTGTACTTGCCGGCGAACAACCGAGCGAATTGAGACTGATTGATCGGCCCCTGAAGCTCCAATGCCGGGTTGTCTCCCAACCGGCGATCTTCGGCATACGGAAGGAATGGAACTGGTTTTTTCCCGCCCTCTCCATCGTCAATGGTCGAGACAGATTTCGGAGGGTCATTGTCCGTGAGTCCGGCGCACCGGATAGGCACATTATCGCCAGGCTGGGCGCCCGTGACATCGCAGAACAGCTGCATGAAATGCTTGAAATAGATACCGCCAAGGTTGATGACGGACACGCCGTAATCGTCCAAAGAATCCCTGCCCTTCCCTTGAGCATGCAAGACGATCCGAGCCAGCTCGGGGACAACGATTGCCTCGGCAATGCCTTCAACGAGGATCGCGCCTTTTGAGAACAGTAGATTTGACTTGGTGACGTCGAGCCAGCGATCTACAAAGCGCCGGCTCTGCTCGGGAAGCCCTGTTTTTCTCAGAGGAACGGCTGTTGGCGTGCCTTCATTGGAGAGGTGAGTCAGGTGCTCCACAGACACCGCCGCCGAAATCACCGTTGAGTGGGTTGTGATGATGACCTGGATACCTCGAGCTTCTGCCTCCGTTTTGAGGTGTCGCAGCAACCGTAGTTGGAGCTGCGGGTGAAGGTGCGCCTCCGGTTCCTCGATGAGCAGCAGCCGCAGGTAGGTTTCTTCACCACGACCCTCCTCCACCTCGAGGACGAGCTCCGCTAGGATGGATGCGATGTACAAGAGGTTGTTGTACCCCAGGCTGTTCTCCCCCAGTGATCGGAACTGGGTGGGGTCGGCATTGGTGAGGTCGGGGAAGTAAAGCAGCCGCAATCCTTCAACGATACGGGAGAAGCTCACCTCGGAGAATTGGATTAACGTGCCTTGGGACAGATGCATTCCGAGCGCGGCCTTCAGGCTTTCACCGATGCGTTGGTTGGCCAATTTGATGGCAAAGTCGTCGCTCTGGGAAAGCTCGCGGTTGAAGTCGCCAACGCGCTGCTCCAGCGCAGTTTGAGTACCGGCCTTTCTGGCAGCGTCCAACTCTTTCCGACATAGGGCCTTCAGCAGCCTGGCCAGACGTGACTGGCGCCCCTCTCGGAGCTTGCTCTCCGCGTCGCGCAGTGGCGGCAGATAAACACAGTGAATCAGGTCGAGTGTTTCGGGATCTAAGGGCTTGGTGAATTCGTGCCCACCATAAGTGTGATACTTGAAGCGTCCACGTGACTCTTGGTTTTTGGCAATGAAGGTGAGCTTCGCTTCGTCATGGTTCCCGCACCATTCATCAAAGGCAGTGGCATCCTTATCATCCAGGCCGGAGAACGTGGCCTGGATCTGTAGCTCCTCCGAGGCGAAAGCACCTGCCTCAAACCCCTTGTAGAAATCCTGCTCACCGATGATTCGTTTGCCCGACTCCGAGTCATTGAAGAGCTGACGCACCGCGCTGATTACACCGGTCTTGCCCGCCCCGTTTTCGCCCACCAACACGTTCAGCCCGTCGTGAAATTCGATGGTGAAGGGTTCGCCAAAGCACTTGAAACCTCTAACGTCCAACGCACGCAGATACATGAGAAATCCCTTCTGTCTGGAGTCATCCGCTGGCGCGCAGAGGCCGCGCCTAGATGGCGCTAGGTCTCGATGAACGACGCCTGGCTGAATAATGGCAATACGTTACACCGGTTGGCTATCAGGGCCTACCAGCTGATTGGGCTTTAGCAGCCTTGTTGAAGCGTAGAAAAGTGCACTCAAGTCTGCCGTCCGACTGATCTCTTGGGCACATTAGCCCCCTCTACGCGTGATGCCGGCAGACCGGTATCATTCACCATCCTCAAACAGCGCGGTTCAGGTATCGTCGAACCTCCAAAGAACGAGCCTCAGCAGGGTGCTGCTCACTTTTCAGTGGAGCCACGCGGCGTGATCGAAAAATTCATTGAGTTCAACGAAAAGCGAGGCAGAGCGCTGACTGAGCGCTACGTTCTCCACATGTTCAACGTGTTCTCTCCCACCCAGGTGAAACGCAGGCTGGGGCATAAGCAGCCGAAAGTGTGTCGGTATTGCGGGAAAGACGAGAGCTCCACGACCTTCCGCGAAGAGTCGCATGCCATACCCATTTTTCTGGGGAATAAGACGATTATCGATGAGATGGAGTGTGATCAGTGCAATCACCACTTCGGGGATCATCTTGAAAACAGCTTCGCAGCCTATACCCACCCTCACCGGCCATTTCAGCGAATCCGGGGGCGCAACGGCATCCCCAAGTACAAAGCCCGAGACCTAGAGGTTTCGGCTGTCGACCAATCCAACCTGGTCATCTGTGTCGGTGGTGAAGGTGGAATCGATGTCCTGGAGGTCGAGGGCAAGAATCAACTCCGTTTCCAGGTTGTGCGCCAACCCTATTACCCGACCGCCATTCACAAGATGCTCATCAAAATGGCATTGGCCATGATGCCAGATGATGATCACCGCCTTTTCGATTACCTCAAACCTTGGCTTCTGAGCAAAGACCATAAGCCTGGCTTGAGTGGCTCGGTGCCGGTAATCGAATGGGGAATAAGCGGAGGCGTCAATCCGAACAAAATCACCTGTATCGTTGCCAAGGTGAGAGATGCGTTCAAGGACTCGACATATAGGTATCAGTTCATATTTCAGTATGGGAATTTCCAGTACCAGCTTGTGATTCCCCTTCCTGAAGAGTGTGGCCAACAGAAGGACTTCGTCTACGCCCCCGTGTTCCTGCATGATGAGCAGTTCCGATTATTCGGCCCATCCGACTATCAGGAGAAGCACTTCGACTCGCCTGACCGTGTGCATGGAGAAGAGCTCAGTATTTTGCTTCAGTACAGCGACAGATCTTCTGAGGGGTCTGAAGCGAAGGCTGCTGATTAGCTTGCCAGCTCAGAAGCAACGGAGCTTCGCGCGCCGGAGCGGGAACTCATCGGATCGGTGGCGGCTGGTTGAGATAGACTGCGCTATTCGTCAGCGATAAAGCACTTATGGATGGCCAAGAGAACCCGCTATTACGTGTATCCGGCAATCCCGCCGGTATCTTCAACCTGAGGTCATCGCCTCACGGGCTCGCTGTATCTTGTTCAAAATATCCTCTGCCTTTGCATTCCAGACATAGCTGGTTGGCTGCGCATTTCGCAGGGCCAAGAACGTGGTAATCGAGCTCTCCAATTCGCGAACCGAGCTGAAGCTGCCCTGACGTAGATACACTGTGATGTCGCGAAAGAAGTGTTCCACCATGTTCATCCACGAGCTGGAGGCCGGGGTGAAATGCATGTGGAAGCGTGTGTGCTTCTCTTACCTTGATTAGTTGCGTAACTCGTTAGTGTATACGAGTAAAACTTATTGGGCTGAGCAACCTAATGAAGCATCCAAAATCACGATCTCAGGTGGTTCACTTTTCAGGATTGCGCCAGGTGTAAACGCGAGAACCCTAGTTCGGCTTTCTGCGCTTGGCCTTCTTTTCAGCCTTACGCTGGGCGCTCGCCTGAGCTCTCCTTTCGGCTCTATTTCCCGCGAAGCCCGTATCAGCACCAAACTGGCCAAAATCTCGCGGGTATTCAGAGGCGTGAAATGCGTATGGGCGCATTGAGCGTTCCTGCAAAATACCAAGTTCATCGCACTGCTCACGCAGGATGTCGAGCTCTTCTACAGTAGCCGGCTCCGGGAACGCCATGTATAGAACATCCTGCGAAGAGGCCTTGGACGAAAATGGTTCAGACGCCAGCCCGACCGCTTCGATTATGTCGGGATACCTAAGCCTAAGACCGTTGCAATACGTAACGAGGAACTCAGCCCGATCCTCCCTGTAGATCTGGTAATCAACCGCCTGATCGCGGGGTACCACCGTGAACACGTAGTACCGTCCGTCCACCGTCGGGCTCGGCATGATGCGGGTTGACTGACTGCCTAAGGGCACAGGCCGCCGGAGCACCTCGTGAAGCGCGTCCCCCAGCACACGACGCGCAAACCGGCCCTCCATCGCGAGTGCCCTGACCAGCTGTTCCATCTCATCGTTCGAATAGCTCTCGCCATTGATCGCAACGGCCTCATCAGAGCGAATGTATCTGGACTGGAACTCGATAATCTCATCCCAGAAGTAACTGAGACGGTTAGCTTCATTACGGGCGCGCCGTTGCACGCTCGAATCGTAAACCTCCCAATCGCCCTCTGCGAGCACGATCATGTTTGACTCTGGGAAATCACGAGGCAGGGTGTGTTTCCCATCCTGCACGTTGGTCTGGTAAAGCGTGATGAGCTCTTCTTCGCCCGCGACGTTCATATACTCCGCGCTGCTGAGGAAGTGTTCTTTCTCAGAAAAATAGCGCATCAGATCCGGTACCGTGTCTAGCTCTGAAAGGAGCACGTCCAAGGTCAATTCATCAAGCACATGGACAAAGCGCCCCTTCCCCGCCGGCCACCCCACGGTAAATGGCGTTTCGAGGTGCTGCTTCTTGTCAGTCAGCGTCGTGTCGATCATCAAGCTGCAGCTGCTTTGCCCGCGCCAGTGGGCCACCGCCGCATCGCGAGATCCTCGTGTCACGGCGATACGATGGAAGACGGCCTTATCCATGTCAGGCAGACGGTAGGGAAAAGGCACAGCGCACTGCTTGTCCAGGTACAACCGATCGGGATGCTCACGGATGAATTTTTCGGCGCCAATCAGCTGTACCACCGAGCCGTGAACCGCCCGCTTGTACCACCGTCCCCATGAGACCAAGGGGTCTGGGTGCGTGGGGTACTCGCAATGTTTGTCAGAAAAAATAAGGATGTGATCGCCAAAGACAACGAACAGATCGCAGAGCTCCTTGCCATCTCCTGACACCGACTTCTTGCCTTCATCGGTGTGGACGTTTCCATAGCACCAGAGGCTGAGAAATGCCTTACGCGCTAGCTTGCTCAGATAGCGCTCAGACTCGGTTTTGGGCTCAACCTCAATCGCAGCTGCCCACGGTGTTTTTACAGACATGACAGGACTCCAAGCATAGAGAGCTGAACATAGCGCTTCGTTTGCGCTAACACCGCAAGTCGGCAGGAGGGGCATCTGTAACGCGCTATTAGTCCTGCGGTAAACAATCCTCGCCCCAATCGATAACCTCAGTCGTGAGAAAATCCACGAACTCCCCTGATGGCATCGGACTAAGCCCGCTGATCTGCCTTTCTGACCCGAAGCGCGGGTATCAGTGGCTCGACCCGACTCAATACAGTGCGAGTAGCCTCCTGGCTCAGCCACTTAGGCCCCGTGACAATGGGGCCGACCGACATTAGGCGGTGCCGATCGCATGAGAAACTTCACTCAGACTGGGTCTGAAACTGTCATACAGCGACAATGGCACCATGCTACGATTCTGCCACTATAGCATCAGGCAGGGACGCACCATGCTCAACAACATTCGATTTGATCTATCCGACTACCTCATCCATTTTTTCCGGGACGTCGATCAGTGCAGCTCTGAAGGCATCCTCTTCCCGGAGCATGTCCGTTTTAACAACGTTGCAGAGTCCAGCGTGCTGGATTCGCTGTTCCTGATGCGCTGTGCGCTCCGGCACAACAAAATTTTTGCGACCTGGTCATATCGAAACGACAAGCCAACCATCTACGGCAGGTCGCCAGCAGTCTGCTTCACGGACATGCCACTGGCGGCCTTCGTACAGTCCAGCAGCGAACGCTTGGAAAGGGGTGAAAATGTTGGCCGTTACGCCTTCATGATTCCAAAGGCCGCGATGTTCAGCATTGGTGTCCGTCCCGTGATCTATGGCTTAAGTCAGGAGGCCCGGGAGCGCAGAGACGCCCATCCCTTCAGAGTTCTTGAGACAGACGTGCTACCCATTGGTGAGCAGTATCGTTACGTCGCCTACAACATAGGCGATGTCAGAACTATTGACTGGACGCATGAGCGCGAGTGGCGGTGGCGCTACCAAGGTGGCGAATCTCATTTCGAACCAGATGGGGATGGCGACTTGGTCGAGACCCTAGCGGAGATGCCGGGATTAAACCTTGGGAACTCGGCTATCAGTGGAATGGGGGTACTGGTTCAGGATCGTGCGGATGTACCGAAAATCGTTCACGACATCCTGACCTTGGTGGACGCCAACATCATTGATCAGTCGATGATCAGCTTTGTGATACCGCTATGTGAGGTGGAACAGCATGGAAGCATTCAGGATCCGAGCCGAGTTTCCGACCTGATTAATGCGCACTCTATCGACTTGTCAGGCTATTTCTCTATCTCTGAGGAGAAAGTAGAAGAGATCAATAATGAGGTAGATAGCATAATCAGGTTGATCACCACGTCGGGAGGTCATGAACCAAAAGACCGCGATGACGGCTACGGAAAATCCTGGGTCTGGATTCCGGACAACGGTTCGGATCTGGTGAGAGCTCTGCTTGCTGCAGGCCGCCTGATCGTCAGCACCGAAGGCCGCTACCTTCTTGATATCGCCACCTTTGATTCGTTACCGGTAGGTTTCGAGGAACACTACTGCGAGAGGGTTGCCCAGGGTTTAGCCACTGAATTTGAGGTCAATGCCACTTACTTCACCGTTCGGAACAGCCTAAGCTGCAACGGCATACCCTACTACATGGGTTTTGACGACACTGATCATCCTTTCTACAACTGCACCAAAATATGTGATTAGCAGAGAATAGGGTCGGCTTTCGTGAACCAAGTCCCGGCATTGGCGGGGTCTTGGCCTTCGGGCTTCGATCCTCACCCCCTGCGCGCTTCGCTTGCCTTGATGGAGAAGCTAACGTCACCCCCTCACCAGATGCTTAACCAGTGGCGAGGCTGGCAGCTGTGTAGGCGAGGGGATTCATATCTAGTCTGAGCCATCAGGCGCCATGAGTAAGGCTTGGCCAAACAAGATCGGCAGATCAGGCGGCAGAATTTCTTCAGTGCTAGACATTAACTCACTTTCTGACCACCACCTTATTTCACATACGGCGTCGCGCTCCTGTGAGCTCCATCCTGTAGTCGAGCAATACTCGGCACCTGCATTCACCACATAGTAATTTTCAACCGCGAGTACGTGCTCTCCGTCCGGCATTTGCCAGAGGAACTCCTTGCGTGTGATGCTGCAACCGACGGACTGAACGTCGAGACCGGTCTCCTCGTAAAGCTCACGCACTGCCGCCGCCTCAAAAGACTCATCACCTCTCAACCCACCACCAGGCGTGGCCCAGTAACTCATCCCCGCCAAGGCACCGGCCTTGTAGTGGATCTTGAAAAGCAATAGTCGGTGTGAGGGGCTGACAAGTAAAATCCGTGAGGCTGAACGTCGTCGCGGCATAACTCCCCCTTGTATAGATGAGCGCTAGCCAAGGTCTTCCAACACCTCACTGCCCTTCATACGCCGAACTTCCACCACATAGTCAGCGATGTTGGGGACGGAGTAATCGACAACCAGCTCGACAACATTTTTGACCGGTTTGCCCAAAGGCTTCACAGGGTAATCTGCAATTCTACGAAAGATCTCCGTATCGCGACGATGCGGAATTGGCCACGTGTTACCCGAGTTCATATGGCATAGCCATATTTTCTTAGCATAGGCTGGGATGAATGCTGCCGAGTCCAGCGTCAGAACATCGTGTTCGAGCTTGCGGTAATCACGAGCGCCGAGCAGACGATGCAGTCTTTCCTCCTCGACCCAGAAGAAAACCTTGTCGTTGATCAGCTCGTACCACTGTCGGGGCGTTGTCCCATTTGTTAGAGCCTGTAACAACCGCCCCTCAGGCATCGGCTTTTGATCACGAAGCACAATGTTGGAAGGGTGACCTGCCCTCACATCCATTTTCTGATCGCGGTGCTCGCTCTCGAACCGAGCACGGTCGTCACCTTCGACCTTGAGATGATCAAGGACTGCAGTCGTGCTCATCAGCCCATGTGTGCGAATGCTATCCCAGGCTCCACGCTCTGCCATGTGGTAAACCCGAGGGTAAAGCTCAATCAGCTTGTCCAAGTCCATCCATCATCTCCTGCCAGAACGTGCAGTCCAATTACGTCGATCGATCAGTGATCGTAAATCGCTGGCGTCTGGGTCTCGGGAGAACCTGGTGTTTATCAGCGAGACAGGTGCTTGGGAAACGCGCTCCAGTTCTTCCACGAATTTGATCGTGTCCGGGTGGAGCTGCTCGAACCTATGCGCCTTACTGTTCGTGGACTTAAGGTAATCCGCAAATGTCAGAACGATGTCGGTGGGAGCGTTGAGCGCGCACGCTTTTCGGAACTGATCCCACTCGAACCAGCCGACCCGTCTGTTGCGGCGAGTGGTGGACGTCTTCTCAGCAGCGTTTAAAACCTCGGCTTCGAGACCCGCGAATTCGGCAATCTCGTCGAAGGTAGTAGGGAGTTTGAGCGTTCCAGATGTGTGGCCCTGGTCTCCGTCAGGATCACCCACACGAATTGGCATTGGTCGTATGACCATAAGAATTTTGCGGATCCTGCTGGGTGATATCCCTGCCTCCGCTAGGCATCCTGCAACGTTAGTGTCCCTGGAGGTCACATGAGGGTAATCACCATGGAAAATACTCAACCCGCTACCTTGGGTTCCCTCCAACAGAATTGAATGGCCTTTGTGGTAGGCCTCTTCCAACCTGTCCGAAGTGCTGCCATGGTAATTTCCGGGGGTGCCGACATACGGACGCAATACATCCACGTCCCGGGCAAGCCTTATAGTCGATTTACCTCTACTCAAGATTCGGCGAGCAGCGGCAGCCCCACTCCCGCTTCCCGTGGAAGCGATGGTTGAAACCAAATGCCCCCTCTCCGTCTCAATGTCTTCATCTTCAATGATGGTAGCCTGTGGATCGATGAATAGTCGGTCTGAGTCGATTCCGCACTCCTCGATTTCCCTCAAAAGTCCCGGCAATCGGATAGTCATGCCAGGGCCAAGGAGCAGTCGCGCGCTCACGTCACGCGACCCTGAGGGCAGATGATGATAAGTATAAGGGCCTGCGGAACTGGCCACGGTGTGTCCAGCGTTGGGGCCCCCTACACGAACCATGACATCGTATTCTCGTGCGAGGTAGGAAACGATGTTGCCCTTACCCTCGCTTCCGTACTGGCCCCCGATGAGAACGTCCACGCATCTAATTTCGGGCGGTGTGAATAGGTGCAAGCGGGCGGCTACCCGTACCAGGGTATCCTTGGAGTCAGAGCGCTCGGTGTATATACGAACATCTGCATCTTCCTTAAGTGCATTGATCTCCTCCGGGTCTTTGAGTTGATTGACCTGGTCATAAGGCGCAGCGCTGGCTTCACCTTCAACTCTTTTTCTATAGCGTTCCTGAAGCGTGTTATCACTCGCATAAAGGTGGACATGCACCAAATTTGCACCGAAGGTCTCTCGAAACTGCAGTACTTGCGCCAGCGTATCTAGATGATCTACGACCAATGGCCGGTCATCTTGCTCATCCGCGCAAATTTTCTTTGTTTCAGCGAGCATCCAGTGTGCATGCTGGGTGTCGCCCAGCTCTCGTCGTCGATCAATAAACGTTGGCTGATCCATGCTGAGGCTCCACTCGGCATATTGAAGCTCTCGGCGATCACGAACCACAACGAAGTTGAATTCCTTTTCCAATAAATGAGCCAACTCACTTTTGCCACTACAGGTTTTTCCACTGATCACTACAATCTGCCGAGTCTCCATGCGCTACTTCTCCCAGAGTTCCATTATCTGACTTGCGATTTCAGCGGCAGTAAGTGTTCCGGTATCAAAAACCTTGTCTGCCATTCTTCCTAGCAAACGCGCATTTTGCTCATTAGGATGCCCCACGCTTGCCTGATATTCCGCGAGATGACTTGGGCCACGCTCAGCGTACCTCTGCTGTAAAACAGACTCCGCCGCGACAAAGTGCACGTGCATCACGGCATTCCCGAAATTGAGCCTGAACAGCTCCACCTGTCGGGACTTGCGGACAGCATCAAGCAACCAATTGTCTGCATCCGGTCGATCATCAATTGCCGGTTTTGCCACTGATTCTATGAGCCAGGAAAAATTGGTAGCTCTGTCCAAGCTGTCGCCGAATTCCTGAAGATTATGACGGTCAGGTGGCTCGTTCCGGGCAGCTAGCTGTCCTCGCAAAAACGCACCACTGCTGATTGGCAAAAACTCAAAGTACTCCTGTAGCGCTGCAGAAACTGATGTTTTGCCACTGGCCATTGGGCCACTTAACAAAAGTAGTCGCTTCACGTTATGACGAATCCCTGTCTGGAATATTCGATGTCACCCGAAGCGTAGCTTGGTTGGTCAAATTGATACGACTTTTAAGAAAATATCGCAGCAAAACCACTCTTTTAAGTTCACCGTTCAGGAATGCGAACTGTTGCCACACTGAGCCAGAAATCCTGAAGGATCCACTTGACTCTGCAAACAAGCAGCCCACGCTGACGAAGCTACCAGCTTCGTCAGCGTATCGTTGCGGCTTTCACATTCTCCGACTTCAAGCGTTTCAGGGCTAATAGCGAAGCGCTATTCTCCCTGGCTATACCTCTTCGGATTGCATTGCTATGGATGACGCGCTGGTGGTCTTTTCACGGAAAGGCCTCTTCCAAACTCCGATTACGGCTTACGAAATTAAAAGCCGGGAACATTATCGAAAGATGTGGCCCTTGGTCACTACGGACAAACCCCACCGCCTCGTAAGCTGGGTGAGCCCTTGTTTCAATGATGATGGAAAGCTGAAAACACGCAGTTATTTCAGAACGTACACCGGCAAACGCGGCGTTCGAGCCGCGGACTATTTCGACAGCCAGGAAAAAGCTCGACAACGTCATATTGGCGAAAGCGAGGAGCACAGGCGAGCCAAGCAGCTAATAGCCGATGAGCTTCAGCGCCGACTCAACGCAGGGCTGGCCATGCCCTGGTACTACAGGGATGAAACGATCAGCCAGTATCACCTGGCCGGCAATCTCCTGCTCGGGGCTAATGGCGTTACCCAAGAACAGAGCATCAAGACACCGTTTGGCAACTCCTATCGCCTTGATGTGGCGGTGCTCGGCAAGCCCATTCTTCGGCATCCGATGGTGCTGGCGGGCATCGAAATTGAGCTTGGCCACGCATTTGATGGGCGAAAAGCTCTGGCTGGTCGCTCAATGGGCTTTCCACTCATATCCATCGACATCACCGACATGAGTCTGGATCAGCTGACATCACAGTGGGCCCGGCAGGCGCTGACAGCAACGAAGTCCAGCGATGATGAGGGCCGGCGCAAGACGTTCATCTACTTGAATGACCTGCTCTATCCACTTTATGTTCAGTTGCCCTCTACGCTAATCGAGGGGGATGACTTCCGGCACCAGTTCATTGTATTTGCCGCTGATGAGCACCTGGAGCGGGTAAAAGCGACTCTGGCCAAGGTCAGTTCGGCACTCGGGCTTCAGAGCCCTACAGTTCTACTGGGAGTCGTCAACGGCAAAAGCGAGTCAGCAGCCAAGCAAATTGCCAACCTCGGCGACATCGCGGGGCCAGACTGGCGTGAGTTCCACGAGCACCGCTGCCTGACGATTACCTTGGATCGCCCCAGGACACCGCAGGACGTGCCGAGTCACCTCATGCACATTGCCATTGCCGCATTACTGGCTGGCAAAGGCAATGCCTTGGTGGGGTACAAGAACCGCCTCGGTATCATTAACCATCGTCCTGAAGAAGACGTTTGGAATGAGTATCGACGTGGAACTTGGCACCGCACCTTACCCAAACGTCTTGCGGAGCCATTCCAGCGCTACTTGGCAGTGATTGACCAGCTACATAGCCAATAATCTTCATTCCTATCGGCTCTGAGCGGGATGGCGTAAATCGGGGTCATCTCTCCGTCAATCGCACGCAAGGATTGTCGACTCAGAAGCAATGGAGACCACACGTGAGAAAGCCACCTATGAAAATCATGATCGAAGAATGGGATGGTGACGGTGCTATTCGAATCCCTGATGAAGCGTTGCAGGAGTTGGAGCTGGATGTCGGCGACTCTGTGTATCTGATAGAAGAATTTGTCGGCAACACGCGCTGCCTAGTCCTATCAAAAATACCTCAAATCACGGATCGGATAGATGAGCTCACTGAAGCTTGGGATAGCGGACAGCTTGGCAAAGCCGAGGTGAAATAAGGCAGTCGTAATGCGCTTCCTTGAATCAATCATGGCAGGCCGTGGAGTGACTCACCTAGGGCATGTGAGGACTTGGGGTCGAGCCGGGCTTAAGCCCGAAGGAGCGATAGCCGTAGTAGCTTTTACTTCACAGCCTAACAAGGCGCCTATCGAATCTCACACAAGAACCACCCTCTGCAGTCGACCGATAAGTTCGAGCACAGCGTTCCTCTCCACCCTCGTCCTCAGCATCTTCAGTGGACGCTTTGAACCGAGCCCTCGAGCTGGCGAGCTCATCATTCTGTTGCAGCGGCGACGTTGTCCTCGAACAGGAACAATGCTTGCTCAAAGACAGCAATCAATGCGGCTAAGCGGTCGCTTTCAACGGTGCTGAAGCGTCCCGTTTTTTGCCCTACGTGCTCGTGGGCGGGTGACCTGTTTGTGCGTTAGCGGGAACAGTCAAATTGCCACTCTTTTGGAGCGTCATAGACGCCATCACCAACAGCGGAATCGCCCGAGGTAAAACGTATCGGAAGCGGAGTAAAGAACCCCGTAGTCATCAGCGATCAACGCGGCTGGCTTCGCCTTTTGCCGGCCACTCATCATCAGTAGCTTGACGTGTGGCCTCTGCCTCAAGCTGTTCTTGCGCAAGTTGCCAATAAAACTCTTCAGATCCTTCCCGACGACCATCTTTTTCCCACAACTCATAAGCTCTTTCTCGGATTTTCGAATCGTCAATCATTGTCATTCCTCTCTGAGTCGCTACTTGATCCTGGTTCTTAAACTAGCTTATCCAAAGGTGTGTGCTTATGGCTCATCCTCAGCTTTGGCCAGCAGAGCGTCATCCGCGAGAGGTTCAAGCAGCGCCTCGGCAATCTCGCCAAGCTTGCCCAACGGGTGATCACAATCGCCCAGCAGTTCTGCTGTAGCAGTCTTGTCGGCATGTCCTCGCTCGGCGGTGATGATCAGCCAGCCCAGCGCTGAGGAATGCACCTCGTTATCGGCAAGACGATTGTTCACGTACTCATCCACTGCGAGGGCGAACTCCTCAGCAGTCACGCCTTGTTGAGGACGCATGCGACGTTGGAACGACACGCTGTTGCCGCGCAGAAGTTCTTCCGCTGCGTTGTAGAGCCAGTCCGCCCGAGCGGCGTCCTGCGGGCTTTCGCTCACTAGAGGGGGATGATGACGCTCATGTTTTAATGGGGAAAAATGTGTTGTGTTCATGATCGTCTCCAGAGCAAGTACGAAGGTTGTGGCGCTTGGCTTTACTGCCGAGGAATTGAACACCTTTTATCCATATTGACCGCAGTCGTTGCGGCAGAGTCCATCGGCGATGCGCCCTTACGTCAGTCGAATAGGGCTGCCAAATCACGATGCATAAAGACTATCCAAGCACCTTTTACTGATTGTCCTCTCCGTCGAACTTCATAGATTCCATGGAGATCTACCGAAGCACACACCTAATGGTCTTTTGTGATGAACGACATTCGCAAAACCCAAGCACTGGCAACGTGGGAAAAACTATTTAGCCATCCTGAGATCCGGATGGACGCAGAGGAGCAGTACGAGGCACTGCTGCATCTCGCGGATGAATTTGAAGATCAGGGTTTTATCAGTTCACAAGAACGAGGAAGGCTCATCGAGAAGGCAACGGCCCTCTACGCACGATCTATCGAGGGTATAGGCGAAGGCACCTAGCGCTCGCCTAAATGAACTCCCCTGCCCCGACAAAAGGCTCGAAATAATTCGAACGTCAAATGCGGCCAGGACTGATGAGGCGCCGGACTGAACGGTGCAAACGGAATTTGCCACTACGTCCTAGATCTTGGGGGTACAAGAAAGCAGCTTGGGTTAAGGATGATGGGGGTCGTCACTTGACGCCTGATCAGATGACCAGGTGCCTACCAAGCTGCTGTTATGAGAGCTACGCTACATTCCTTTCTGTCTGTTTGAGACTAATCGCGAGCCGCCTTGCACACCCTACGCCCCAAGCTAAAGCACGAGTCATTGATTCACCCGGTCTGGAATCAAATGCCTCCTCATGCAAAGCCATACCGCTCGCCGCATACACTCCGATGAACATTTGGGTGTTTCCCGAGGGCGATAGCCTCACTTGGACATCAATGAACGTGCCATCGTCTAACGTCTCATCGTGTGTCCGATGGTGAAGTGCTGGATCAGCCCATTGCCAAAACACATCCCCACGAATTCGCATTCCGCATCCTCCTACGACTTTAGTCTTAGTTATCGGAAAATTCACCATAGCGCAGCGAAGCGGTGACGCAACGGGTTGCGTCAAGATTGAATGATAAATCGGATAATTGGCCATGATTCCTGTACGCGGTCAGAAATGCTGTACAGGTTATCCGCTCTTCTTTTCTAAGGTCGAGGCCATGAGAGATGTATGCCACAAACTTCTGGCATTAGGATCGATGGGCAGCGTCAGTACCTCCATCAGAAAAATCTAAAGCTTAGCCTGGCCCTGCTGGCCCGAAGCATCGACTATAGGAAAAATGGCTCAACACGGCACCTGCTGTTTTGCCGTCGTTCCTGCGATGAGAAGCACGGTGCAGCGTCATAAATTGTCTCAGCTTAAGCTCGTCCCGTTCTTGAAACCGTCTCCTTTTGCCGGTACTTGTAGGACACCGATCTCATGCAGGCAAAGCAATCATGTAAGCAAGATTCAGAGTGATTGAGACCACCACACTGGACGATGGCAGTAAGCGATACAGGGTCGTTGATCTTGTAGAGGGAGGTTCAGCCAGCAAGCATGGAGTCTTCAAGGTTAGGACAGAGGCAGACGCCGTTTGCTCGACATTGAATGCTGAACATCCGAGGCAGTTGGGAGTGCGTGATGTTGCACTGAGTAGCACCTACTGAGCCGGTGCGGTATCTCACTCGATACTATGCGGAGGCTGCTTGAGGAGCTGGTTTCTATTATGGAAGCGGTGACCTCAGACGCCAGGCAGCTTGAATCGGAATAGCACCCGCCTGCTACGCTGTCCTTTTTCCATGGAGGAATCGCGATGCCAAACTCAGATCTGCTCCCCTCCCTACTATTCAAGATCAACGAAAACCAGCAGGCCCTTGAGGCTGCCATCATGGAACTGACACTCTGGGTCGAGCAGCGTGGATCGGGTGAGGTCGGAGGCAATGTACGCGGTGCGCTGGATACGATCAGAACAAATGAAGAGTTCATCAACATGACGCTTGCGGTGCTCATGGCACCCGAGTGATCTGTTCGACCACCACTGTGAATGATGCTAGGCACTCCAGAAGATAAATCGGTCGAGGCTCAACTGAGGTCTTAGTGCTTCAAGTAGGGTCGAGATGAAGCGTCCTCTGGATAAAGCTGTCATCGCGCCACCCAATGCCTGGCTTAAACGAGCGAGCTTAAAAGTGGTGGACGCGAGTCATGCGAGCTTGATGGCTCCGCCTTGGATATCGTCCCGTGCCATTCGCAAGTCATTGGCGTCTTGGTTGAGCCGATGAATGAGGTTGAGCAATCGTTGGCGTAACACCTCGTCTTGGAGCTGCTCAGTAGCACGCATCACATCAAGCGCCGCTGCCTCATTGTTGGTGGCAACGGCGTCGAGCAGTTTGCGCATGCTTCTTGATGGTCGATTCATCTCCAACTCCCTGGATTTCAGTGACGCGAATCATATGGCCGGAATGTTTCGCCAGTATTTCAGCTGCACGAACTGGTTTTGAATCACCGCTCAAGCTGGTTTGACGCTAGCTGAAGGGGCGCCCCCCCCGCGCAATTGACCAGCATATGGCCATCACCTAGTCTGAAGTGCTGGGTTTAGTTCCTTTCAAGGACGAACATGATCAATTTCAAATGCGATGAGTGCAGCAAGCCGATTCAGGTCTCTAAAGAGATGGCCGGCAAGCAAGGCAAATGTCCACATTGCGCATCGCCGTTGATAGTGCCGGCCCCACTGGTTTTCGATATCGACGAGACGGATGTCCCGGATGGTAAGCAGATTACCTGGGTTGAAGGCCTGGCGAAGGTCGATGTTCCGATGCAGCCGGCAGGCCCTAAACCTGTGCCATTGGTTGATAAGGCCAAGTCGTTCATTGGCACATTGCTCTACTGGATCTTCGGTCTGCATTTCGCTGCCTGGACGCTGGCGGTCATCCTCCAGGCTCCGGTGGCTGCCATTCCACTACTGATTGCGACCGTTTTGTTGCTGCCACCGTTATGCAACATGCTCATGGCGAAGTTTCAGTTTGATCTCCAGCCCTCTGTTCGTGTGATCGGCGCCGTTGTGCTCGGAGTCGCAGGGATGCTCCTGTTCTCCAATCACCTGAGGGATGAAATCACCGCAGAAAATAAGGCGGCGGAGTCGGCAGCGGCTCAAAAGAAGGTCGAGCAGAAGAAGGTGGATACGGACTATTTGGTTGCAAACAAGCCAGCCATCACTACCCAGTTTCAGCAGTTGCTGGATGCAAAGAAGATCATTGAAGCCAGGAATCTGCTGCAAAAGTACAAGGGCCTGGGTGATACCGACGTGGACGCCATGTTCGCTAAAGTCGATGCAAAGGTTAAGGACATCGCCAGAGACGAGCAGACCGCCTCTCTAAAGGCCAAGCTCGCGCAACTGGGCAAGGACGACTACGCCGGCCAGGAGACGACCTACAAGGCCCTGCTGGCGCTCTACCCAGGCAACAAGGAGTACACGGACAAACTCGCGGCGGCTTCTCATGAGATCAAGAAGGCCAGTGAGTTTCAGCAGCGTAGGATAGGCGGAGAAGCTTGGGATTATGAGACCACGCAGGACTCAATGAGCCAGAAGCCGGTCACGACGGCCTTCATTAAGTCGACCAACAGATTGTCGTTCGACTTCCCTTACCGCGGAGCGCAACAGGCCATGCTCCAACTGCGCAAGCACCCGCGTTGGGGTCAGGACGTGATTCTGCACATCCAAAAAGGCCAGTTCCTCTGCAATTCATACGACGGTTGCGATGTGTCGGTGCGTTTCGGGAACGGAAAGCCTAAGCGGTTTTCTGCGGGCGAGCCGAGCGACAACGACAGCACCTACATCTTCATCAGGGGCTATAACAGCTTTGTCAGCGAGCTGCGTAAGGTCGACAAGGTCTACATCGAGGCTCAGTTCTACCAGGAAGGCGCTCAGACGATGGAGTTTGCGGTGGATGGCTTGGACTGGAAGTAAGTTTAAGAGCTGTAGGCGCTTACGCTTTTCAATGACTTGCGACAGCTTGGATTACTGCGAGGATTACAGGTCACCCAAGGGACGAGTTGGAACACTTTAAATCTGGCAGCTACGGCGCTAATCCGGGCCCTTAGTGGGTGGGAATACGAGCGACCGAAGCCAAGATCAACCCCTCGTTTACAGGTATGGTTACGCTTTCACTCAAGGATGAACCATGGCCACGCATACCTCCAATAACGCTCAGAAGCGCCTCGCAGTGTTGATCGACGCCGACAATGCCCCGGCAGCAATCGTCGAAGGCCTGTTTGAAGAAATTGCTAAGTACGGCGTCGCCAGCGTCAAGCGCAGCTACGGCGACTGGACTGGCCCCCATCTCGGCGGCTGGAAGAAAGTCCTGCTCGATCACTCGATTCAGCCCATCCAGCAATTCGCCTACACCAAAGGCAAAAATGCCACCGATAGCTCGCTTATCATCGATGCCATGGACTTGCTATACACCCGCCGCTTTGACGGATTTTGCTTGGTATCGAGCGACAGCGATTTCACTCGATTGGCTTCTCGATTACGTGAAGAGGGTTTGACCGTTTACGGGTTCGGCGAAGAGAAAACACCCAAGCCGTTCGTGGCCGCATGCGACAAATTCATTTACATCGAGTTACTCCGTGAAGATGTCGTTGCGCCTACCAATGGTGAGCCTAGTACGGCTTCCGTTGCGCCCCCTGATGTGGCCAAACCAGCAGTTGCTGAGCCTTCCAAAAAGCCTAAAGCACCGGTGGGCTTTATCGCCAAGATCATGGACGACATTGCTGACGAGGATGGCTGGGCACATTTAGGCGCGCTGGGCGCGAATATTACGAAACTACGTCCGGATTTTGACCCACGCACTCATGGCTACAAAAAACTGAGCGACCTCATCAAAGGCTACCCGCAGTCGTTTGAGCTGCAGGCCAGAGGCACATCAGGTGGCACGGCAGTGATGTACGCTCGTCACAAGCAGCCAAGCAAATGACAGACATACCTCCTGGTGGACGCCAACTGTCCGTGACCGGCAAGCTTTACGGTCACTCTGGCCCGCCGTGCTAAGTTGATCCAATGAGCCAACCCTTGTTCGACCTTGACCTCAAGCGTGTCTCTCGTGAGCACTACATCACCGGGCAAGCCGCAATCAATTTTCCAGCCACTGGAGGCACGACGGGTGGATGGCAGTTCCTGTCGTACTTTGATCGAGAGTCAGGCATTGCCAAGGTCTCGTTGGCAGGTATCCATTACCCGGATACCACAGGTTTTTTTGGTGCAACGGGGATCTTCGATAGCACTGACCTGCTCGCTCGGCACGGACGGGCTTCAGAAGAGCGGCCTCTGTTCATGGCAGATCACTACCGAGCCGCAGCGGACATGATAATCAGATGGGCACTAAGCGAGTCCCTGTACTGCAATGTCGAGGTCAACGAGTGGTTTCCCGCAGAGATGGACAGGCAACGGTTGCTCGACCTCCTAGAGGTTGGGAGACCAAAGCTTTGTATGCTGAGTAAGCAAAAAAAGGTGGACGCCTGGCTGCTGTCGCAGTCTCGTTATTAGTTGGGGGATGCGGACTCAAGACAGTGCTCCGAACTTCTGAAAGCATTACGTCGAGCCGGGTCTTGCCCGAAGGAGCGATAACAAACGAAAGCAGTCCTCGATCTTATCGGTCGACTGGAGAGGGGAGTGCTCGCTTAAGCTTTGTCACGCGTGTCACCCAGCGACAGCACCTGACGTTGATCATCTTCTAAAGTATCCGTCCGGCCAAGTCATCTACCCACCCCTGCAAAGCCAAGACATGGTGTGCACTTAAAT
>NZ_JAHSTV010000023.1 GCF_019145235.1 Pseudomonas farris
CGTCGACGGCAAGTCGGCCGACACCTCGATCACCGATACCCAGGACACCACCACCCTCAGCCTCTCGGCGACTGACTCGGTCGCCGAAGGCGGTTCCATCGTTTACACCGCGATCCTGACCAACGCCGCCGGCGCACCAGTGACCGTCACGTTGAGCAACGGCGCGATCATCACCATCGCGGCCGGTGCGACTACCGGCTCCGTGACTGTCGACGCACCAAAAGACGATGTCTACAAAGACGCTGGCAAGGTTGAAGTCACGATCAAGGACGCCGCGGGCGGCAACTTCGAAAATCTGGCCACCAACCCGGCAGCGGCGGTCACCGATGTGACCGACACCATCGACACCTCGACCGTGAACCTCACCGCGACCAGCACTGTGGCTGAAGGCGGCACCGTGGTTTACACCGCGTCCGTCAGCGCACCGGTCACCGGCTCGCCAGTGGTTGTCACCCTGTCCAACGGCCAGACCATCACCATCCCGGTCGGCTCGAGCAGCGCCAGCGTGAATTTCACTGCGCCGAACGATGCCCTGACTGGCGGTAACTCCCTGAGCGTCAAAATTGACGGCGCTACGGGCGGTAACTACGAGAAACTGGACGTCGATGGCAAGTCGGCGGACACCTCGGTGACTGACACCCAGGACACCACCAACCTGTCGCTGACCGCGACCGGCACCGTGGATGAAGGCGGCCAAATCACCTACACGGCAACCCTGACCAACACCGCCGGCTCACCAGTGACCGTCACGCTGAGCAACGGCGCCATCATCACCATCGAAGCGGGTAAAACTACCGGCTCCGTGACCGTCGATGCACCAAAAGACGACGTCTACAAAGACGCCGGCACTGTCCAGGCAACCATCTCCACCGCCACCGGTGGCAACTTCGAAAACCTGGTGCCAAGCACTGCCCCAGCTGTAACCAGCATCACCGACACCATCGACACCTCGACCGTCACCCTGAACGCCACCGCTTCGGCAGCAGAAGGCGGCACTGTCACCTATACCGCGACTGTCGGTGCACCCGTGACGGGCAGCCCGGTCACCGTGTCCTTGGCGAACGGTCAGACGATCACTATCGAAGTCGGTAAAACCACCGGTACCGTGACCACCGCCGCACCGAACGACACATTGGCTGGTCATGCTCCGCTGACCAACTCGATCACCAGCGTCAGCGGCGGTAACTACGAGAATCTGGTGGCGGATAAAACGCCGGTCAGCACCACCGTGACCGACACCGTCGACACCACCAACCTCAGCCTGAGCGCGACCAACTCGGTCGCCGAAGGTAGCCAGATCACTTACACCGCGACCCTGACCAACGCCGCCGGCACTCCGGTGACCGTGACGTTGAGCAATGGCGCCGTGATCACCATCGACGCTGGCAAAACCACTGGCACCGTGACTGTCGATGCGCCGAAGGACGACGTCTACAAAGACGCCGGCACCGTCGAAGCAACCATCACTGGCGCGACCGGCGGCAACTTCGAAAACCTGGTCACCAGCAATACCGCTGCGGTCACGACCGTCACCGACACGATCGATAAAACCGAAGTCAGCATCAGCGGCAGCACCTCGGTCACCGAAGGCCAGACCGCCAGCTACACCGTCAGCCTGACGCACCCGGCACAGACCGAAGTGACCCTGAAAATCGTCTACAGCGGCACCGCTGCCGACGGTTCGGACTTCACCGGCGTGTACACCGTGAAAATCCCGGCGGGCGCCAGCAGCGCGAGCTTCAACGTCGCGACGCTGGACGACAAGCTCACCGAAGGCACCGAGAACTTCGTGGTCAAGATTGACTCGGCCACTGGCGGCAACTTCGAAAACCTCGCGGTCAGCGCTTCCAACGGCAGCGTCAGCACCTCGATCATCGACAACGATGCAGCGCCGGTTCTCGATCTGGACGCCAATAACTCCAGCGGCGCCACCGGGGCCAACTACAACGTGACCTTCACCGAAGGCACCACCGGCCAGGGCGTCTCGATCGGCGACACCGACCTGAGCATCACCGACCCGGACAGCACGATGCTGACCGGCGCCACCATCGTGCTGACCAACCGTCAGCCGGGCGATGCGCTGAACCTGGGCAACAGCGTCAATGGCATCACCATCAATGCCAACAGCCAGGACGGCACCGTCACCCTGACCCTGTCGGGCAACGCGACGCTGGCCGACTACATGCAGCAGATCAAAAACATCAGCTTCACCAACAGCAGTGAAGATCCGAGCACCGTGCCGCGGATCATCACCGTGACGGTGACCGATGGCAGCAACTATTCCAACACCGCGACCACCACCGTCAACGTGGTGGCCGTGAACGACGCGCCAACCGCCGCACCGGCTAACGTCACCGGCACCGAAGACACCCCGCTGATCCTCGGCGGGTCGACCTTCGGCATCAGCGATGTCGACAGCGCAACTGCCAATCTGGGGGTAAAAATCACTCAGCTGCCGGGCGAAGGTAAATTGCAGTACCTGGACGGTGCGACCTGGAAAGACGTGGCGACCAACCAGACCTTCAGCAAAGCCGACATCGACGCCGGCAAGTTGCGCTTCACGCCAGATGCCAACGAATCGGGCGTCGATGGCTACGGTGGCAGCGGCGTGGGCAACAAACAGGCGGACTACGCGCAGATCAAGTTCCAGCCAACCGACGGTCAACTGCTGGGCAGCACCGGCACGGTGAAAATCGACATCACACCGGTTGCCGATGCGCCATCCCTGAGCGTCGCGGACAATAGCGTCAAGTCCACTGGCCTGATCAAGGAAGTCTGGACCGGCCTGTCGGGCCTCGGCACCGATGGCAGCGGCGCAGCTTCCGGCACGCTGAAATCGATCATCGACGGCGCGGGTACCCCGAACTCCAGCAGCACTGTGACCAATGTGCAGTCCAACGGTAGTGTCACGGCCGGCACCGCCTCGAAAACCTCTGGCCTGATTTACCTCGAAGCCGGCAAGACGTACACCTTCAGCGGTACCGGTGACGACAGCCTGTTGGTGACCATCGGCGGTAAAAACGTGGCCGCAATCACTTGGGGTGCCGGCGGTAACCTGAACGGTTCGTTCATCCCGACCACCAGCGGTTACTACACTCTGGACATCTACCACCACAACCAGAGCGGCCCGGGCAGCTATGACGTCAACCTGTCGGTCAACGGCAGTGCGGCGGTCGACCTGAGCAGTGCCGGCGTGCCGCTGTACACCGGCGTGGCCGATCTGGCCGCATCTGGTGTGACGGTTTCCGACCTGCACGGCACCAATGGCGAAGGCTACTACGACGGCTACAAACTCAATGAAGGCGCCGAAGGCACCAGCGTTCATCTGTCCGCGATCAAAACGGCGCTGACCGACACCGACGGCTCCGAAAGCCTGAGCGTGAAGATCAGCGGCATCCCGGCGGGCTCGGTGCTCACCGATGGCGCAGGCCACACTTTCACCGCCAGCACGACCAATGGCGAAGCCAACGTCACCGGCTGGAACCTCGGCACGCTGACCGTTACTCCGCCGCCGTACTACAACGGCCAGTTCACCCTGACCGTCACCTCGACATCCACCGAAGCGCTCGGCGGTTCGGCGCCAAGCACCGCGCAGATCCCGGTCACGGTGTACCCGGCGGTATACAACGCCGTCACCGCCACTGCCGCCGATGACACCATCACCGGTACGGACGGCAATGACATCATGATCGCCGACATTGGCGGGCTGACCGTGGTGCCGGGCACCAACTACAACATCGCCTTCATGGTCGACAGCTCGGGCAGCATGAGCGCTTCTTCGATCAGCGCCGCCAAGGCTTCGCTGACCGAGGTGTTCAACACCCTCAAGCAGAGCATGGGCGGTAACTCCGGGACGGTGAACATTTTCCTGGCGGACTTCGATAACCAGGTCAACAAGTCGGTATCGGTGAACCTGAATGACCCGAACGCCCTGACCTTGCTCAAATCCGTACTGGATTCGATGTCGTCCGGCGGCGGCACCAACTACGAGGACGTGTTCAAAACCACGGCCAACTGGTTCCAGAGTGCCGATGCGATGGCCAACACCGGCGCGAAGAACCTCACGTACTTCATCACCGATGGCAAGCCGACCTACTACCAGAGCGGCGAGCAAACCAACCCGACCTTGTACGGCACCGTGCAGCTCGACGACGTCATCACCACCACCAACTACAAGTTGGGGCAGACCTATTCCCGCTATCTGGACAGCACTCACCAGCTGACCATCGACAGCGCCGGCAACGTCACGCTGCTGACTCAGCAAAAAAAGGGCACCTGGCACAGTTCTGAACTGGGCATCCTCCATGCCGAGGGTAACGGCACCTACGAGCTGTCCGATCGTGATGGTACCGGCAGCTACACCGACTCCACCGCCATCTACAACTCAACCAGCAGCTTCACATTGCTGAGCAAGGTGTCGACGGTGGAAGCCATCGGCCTGAACAAGGACGTCACCCTCGGTGACCTCGCGCCGTACGATTCGGATGACACGCCGCAGACCAACATCGACCCGAAAGACCTGGCCAACTCGATCATCGGCCATACCGAAGCGACGATGCCGGGTGCCGACACGGTCAATGGCGGTGACGGCAACGACCTCCTGTTCGGCGATCTGGTGAGCTTCAACGGTATCGCCGGCGAGGGTTATCAGGCCATGCAGGCGTTCGTGGCCCAGCAAACCGGCGTCGATCTCAGCAAAGTCACCACCAGCAACGTGCACCAATACATCACCGAGCACTACACCGCGTTCGACGTGTCTGGTGCCCACGACGGTAACGACACGCTGCTGGGTGGCGCAGGCAACGATATCCTCTTCGGCCAAGGTGGCAACGACCTCCTCGACGGCGGTAAGGGCAATGACATCCTGCTCGGCGGCAGCGGCAATGACTCGTTGATCGGCGGTCAAGGCAACGACATCCTGATTGGCGGCTCGGGTGCCGACACCTTCATCTGGAAGGCTGGCGACACCGGCAGCGACGTGATCAAGGACTTCAAGGCCAGCGAAGGTGACCGCATCGACCTGCGTGATCTGTTGCAGGGCGAAACCGGCAGCACCATTGATAACTTCCTGAAGATCACCACGGTGGATGGTGTGTCGTCCCTGCAAGTCAGCTCTGGCGGCAAGTTCAACGGCGCCGATGCCGCAGCGGCCGCCCCGGATGTGACGATCAAACTGGAAGGCAACAATTGGTCCAGCGCCAGCATCAACTCGTTGATTGCCGGCAGTGACCCGACCATTAAAGTCGATCACAACAACACCTGATCAGCAGACTGATGGCCGTCCAAACCGGGCGGTCGTCACGTTTGTGCCCACCTCACGGGTGACGATTTTGTCGTCGCACCGCATACTCGCCTGCGTTGGCCTATGCTGCTGACAGCACGACGCTGGTCCATTTCCGAGGGATGCTCAATGTTTTACGTGCAACGCGATGCGCAAGGTCAGTTGGTGCGCGTGGAAGCCACGGCCTACGCCGAGGCCACGGAAACGCTGCCGGCCGACAACCATGAAATCCAGGCCTGGTTTGCCCACGAAGTGGTTGAGACCAGCCTCAAGCAGCTCAAGCAGAGCGACCTGGAAATGATCCGGGTACTCGATGACTTGATTCAGGTGCTGACCCAAAAAGGCGTGATACGCGTCACCGACCTGCCGCCGGCCGCTCAGGCCAAGCTGATGGACCGAAACCAGGCCCGTGAAGCGTTGGGCGGGTTGAGCCAATTGATCGATGATGAAGAGACGGGGTTGATTTAACGTCCCTTCGTCGGCGCCTGCACTGGCGCCTTCGCGAGCAAGCCCGCTCCCACACTGGATTTGTGTCGAACCGCAATCATACGATCAACACAGAACCCATGTGGGAGCGGGCTTGCTCGCGAAGGCGATCTTCAACTCACCACTTCTCTACCCGGCTAAACCTCGGCCCGAGCCTGCATCATTTCCGGCGATTCAAGGTGATCCAGCGCCCGCTCCACCAATAACTGCACGCCATCGGCCATTCGGCTCAGCGCCAAAGCTACTGAGCGCCGTGAACCTTCCACATCATCCGCCAGGTCGGCAGCGATGGCGCTGATGGAGAGCAAGTCTTCGGAGGCGCTGGCGAGAAGGGCTTCGATGTCGATGTCGGGGGAGACGGTGAAGAGGCGGCCTTTGCGGTGGCCGGGGGGATTGGGAGTTACTTTGAACATAGTTAAGTCCTCACAAATGGAAGCTGAACCAGTTCGCTTGCACGCGAAATAAGGTGGCAGCTATGTGCGGGGTGCAAGACCGAGTAGGACCAACAAAACCTCGGCAGATCCGAAGATCTCCCGCACACAGCCGCCATAAAGCAGAGACCGCGAGTACAAATACTCGATGTATCGCCTGAGGCGCCGTTAGGATGTGGTTTTTACCCGGACTTGCACGTCCGTGTCACCGATTATTCAGTGACAAGGCCAGACTAGCCTTGGACTTCGGCCGGAACAAGTTCACCAAAACCGCTACAACTTGAAGGAAATCTCCTAGGATCTTGCCATCAGATTTTTCCGGTGCCTGTGCTGACGCCTTCGCGAGCAAGCCCGCTCCCACAGTTGATCGGGGCTGACCGCAGGATTGTGGTACGACACAAGTCCAATGTGGGAGCGGGCTTGCTCGCGAAGACGGACTGACGGGCACCTCTGCACTAAAACCCTACTGCCAAGGCTTAGGCTCACCAAACAACTGCCCCTGAACCCCATACAACCCCATCTCACGAATCACCGCCAATTCCCCTTCGGTCTCGACCCGCTCGGCAATCAATGGCAAATCAATGCTATGCGCCGCCCGCTGAATCGCCTCGATGAACAGACGCTTGTCGCTCTCCTGATCAATCGCCCGGATGTAACTGCCGTCGATCTTCAGATACGCCAACCCCAGCCGCGCCAGGTTGCCGATCATGCTGAAACGCCCACCAAAACGCTGCAGGCTCAGCGAGAAACCCAGTTCGCGCAGACGCCGCGTCAGCTGTTCCAGCACCGCTTGCTCAGGCAATTGTTCTTCGCCGATTTCCAGGGTCAGTCGTTCCCCGAGATTCGAATGCTGACGCAGAATGTCGAACACTTTGTTCAGCGCCTGCGGATCCGCCAGTGTCGCCGAAGACAGGTTCAGCGCCAGCGACTCTTCATGGTCGGCCATCTGCTCAAGCACCAGTTCCAGCATCAAACGGTCCAGCCGTGCGGTCCAGCCAAAACGCTCAAGCCAGGGCAAGAAACGCCCGGCGGGAATGGTCTGGTCCTGCTCGTCGAGCAGGCGCGAAAGCACTTTGTAGTGCAGCACCACCTGCGTGTCGTGGCTGGCCACCACCGGCTGGAAGTACAGCTCGAAACGCTGCTGATCCAACGCCTGATCCAGCAAGGTGTGCCAGGCATGGTGGTCATCGCCAACCCGGGCCGATGTACTGTGATCGAGGCACGCCCAGCTAGGTTCGCCCTGACTTTCCGCCTGGGCCAACGCCTGATCCGCCAACCCGATGACCGCTTGCGGCGAGTCGCCATGGGCAAACGGCGCCAGCCCGATCGAAGCCACCGACGCCACGTCCGTGGCGCCCGTCGCATGCAGGCTCGCCAAGGCACTGTCGAGGTTACTCGCCAGTTGCAGCGCTTCTTCGCGCACCAGCCCCGGCGCCAGCACGGCGAATTCACCGCCACGAATGCGCGTGACGAGATTCTGGGTTTCCGGGTACTTGGCGCACTCACGGGACAACTGCTCGCCCACCGCTTTCAACAATTCATCGGTACGCTGACCGCCCAGCCGCTGGTTCAAACCCGCCAGATCCTTGACCCGCAGCAGCAGCAAATAGCCGGAACTGGCCTGCTCAGGATTGCTCACTCGCGCGTTCAATTGAATTTCGAAATAGCGCCGGTTGGCCAAGCCGGTCAGGTTGTCCTGATAGGATTCGGCTCGCAGTTTTTCACTGCGTTCGGCTTGTTCCTGGAACAGTGCCTTGAGCTTCTCGACCATCTGGTTCATCGCCTGCACCACCCGGCGCAGTTCCGGGGTGCGCGGCAGTTCGGGCAGGCTGAGGAATTCGCGGCGAGCAATGGCGTGGGATTGCTTGACCATGTAATCCAGCGGTTTCAGTTGCCGGCGCAGCAACAGCGCGCCCAGCACCGCACTCACCGCGCCGCAGATCAGCAACCAGCCGAGGCTGCCCACCGCGCTCTGCCATAGCTTGGCCAACGCGAACATCGGATGGCTAACCACCTCGACTCGCGCGGCCTGCTCCCAGCCACGGCTGACAAGCGCGTCGCCACCGGCCGGTTCCAGTCCGATCAGTTTGACGAACCAGTCCGGCACGTTGGTGACCGCCGGGATGCCGCTGCGCTCGACAATCGTCTTGTCGTTGGCCAGATCGACCACACGGATGCTCGCGTAATAACCGCTGTCGAAGATCGAACTGACCAGCAACTCGACCATCGCCGGGTCGTCGATGTTCGGCGTCAGGGACAGCGCCAATGCTGTCGCAGCGTCCTGGGCGTGGGAGCGCAACTGGTTGACATACTGGGTGCGCGAGCTTTCCAGACTGACCATGAAGCTGCCGGTGAAGGCGACCACCAGGAACAGACAGATAGCGATCAACAGCTGTTTGAACAAAGACATCCGAGCGCGTGCTCCTAGTTAGTCGTCTCGACCGGAAAACCTTCGGCCTGCATTTTCTTCAACACATCCTGCCAGCGGGACAGGCGTTTGGTGTCTCCGACCTTTTTGTTGCCCTTGGCACCCGGCAGCCACAACCCTTCGGCATTGAAAGAGTAGACCGGCAGCAAATCGGTTCGCTGGCTGGCGGGCTTGATCCCGTCGATCAGGCTGTCGAGCACCAAAGGCATCGCCTCGGGGCTCGAGTAGTAGGTCAGCACCATGTGCGCGCGATTCAGGCGCAAAGCCTTGACGTAGGTGATGCGCAGCTTGTCACTGGAGACACCAAGATGGCGCAGGCTGAAATACTTGGCGATAGCGTAGTCTTCACAATCACCGGCGCCTTTCCATAAGCCTTCGATCGGTGTTTCCCAATAATCGACCTCATGCCACAGGTCGATGTCTTCTTCGTAGCGCATCTGCTTGTTGAAGAATCGGTTGACCACGTTGAGCTGTTCCAGCTCGCCAATCTGCTTCTGCGTGGCCAGCAATTGCTGCCAGGCATCAATGCGCTGCTGCCCTTCACCCAAAGGCCCGTACAATGCCTGCGCGCGACGGCTGATCAGCGAAAAATCCCAGTCGGCATGCAGCCCGCCCAGCATGACGCCGGCCAGCAGCAGTGCGCAGCCTAGCCAGCGCAGAATCCGAGGGATCGCGAAACGTACCGCCAATGCGAGGCATCCAGGGTAGGCAGGTGGAAGTCGGTTGATGGTGCAGGTTAGCCCGGTAAAAGACAATGGCACGGTGAGATCACCGTCGGCACGCTAGACTTTAAGGTAATGCGATCCTTTGCCCGTTTGACAACCCGTCAGGCAGTCACTAGTGTCCATTTGGATCCAAATAATTCAGCCAAACAGGGTGCGTTTGTTGTGACACAGAAGCCCAACCCTCTCAGCAGTATCAAGGTCAACGGGCCAATTCCCGCCCATCTGGCGCGCTCGGTGATCGAAGAAACCCTGCGCGCGGCGATTCTCGACGGTCGCATTCCTTGCGGCATCGCCCTGCGTCAGCAAGACCTCGCCGACCTGTTCGGCGTCAGTCGCATGCCGGTGCGCGAAGCCTTGCGCCAGCTCGAAGCGCAATCGCTGCTCAATGTGATCGCCCATAAAGGCGCGGTGGTAGCACCGCTGGTTCAGGGCGATGCGGCAGAAACCTATGAGCTGCGAGTTTTGCTGGAGTCCGAGGCCCTGCGTCGGTCGATCCCCCTTCTTGAAGCCGCCGATTTCGAACAGGCGGCGCGCTATATCGACGAGTTGGAAACGGAACACGACTACACCGAGATCGGCCGGCTCAATCGCCTGTTCCACATGGCGCTTTATAAAAAGGCCCCCAACCAGCGGCTGCTGAGACTCGTCGAAGACGGGTTGAACGAAGAGGAGCGCTTCTTGCGCTTCAACCTGGAAGCCATGGGCCTGGGCAAACTGTCCCAGGAAGATCACCGAGCGTTATTGCGCGCCGCCGAAGAGCGGGACGTCGAGCGCTCGGTGACGTTGCTCGAAAACCACCTCAACCGGGGTGTCGAAGTCATCACCCGCTACCTCGAAAGCCCTGAGGCGCAGCGCCGGAAAACCTCAAAGTAAAAAACCGCAGCGACAACCCCGAGCGAGCCCATTAAGCGGCTCGCTTCGCTATTGAGCTGATCCGCACCTGGATTGGTCGACGAACAAATCTGCTTACAAATCCCCTTTCGTTCACACCGGACCGGTGTGCAGCGACTTCCTGCCCCCGCCCCAAAGCCCCTGCCCCCTTAACCCGACAATTGCACCTGGCAGATCATGCAGCGGTGATAGCGACTGCCGTGAATTACGCTCACTCTTGGGCTGCCAACGAATAATGACGGGCGACGCACCGCCCCGCGGAGCAGTCGACGCACCAAGAACCTATGGAAGGAGTCTTGCCACGGGAAAGGAAGAACCGGCGTCATTCCCAGCCAACTTCCACCCCTCAGATCACATCAACGAACCCAGTAGAAAGTTGCTTTGAGTGAGGCATTCACTCTTTATTTAAATTTTGACTTATATAAGCCGAAAGGAGCAACTACGCCCAAATAAAACTTTATATAAAAGTCTTATTGGAACTTATCACCCCCGAGAAAGTTAAACTTTAAATTAATTAAAAAATAACTTGCCCGACACTTCGATCGTGTATTAGTTTTTCTCCGCCACCCATACACACTGGGCATCATGCACTTCCTGTGCGACTTGCAGACACCTGACAAACATCAATTCATATTGAGGCGCCCGCTCGCCAACAGAAAACTTCAACGCACCTTCAACGGTATTCCAGATCACTTATAGGCTCGTTTATGAAACCGACTAAAGATCATCTCAACCAGAAGAAAGCAGAACTTAGTGCGCACCCGATATTCTCTGAAATACATTCGTTATCGGTCCTTCAACGCTTTATGGAAACTCATGTGTTTGCGGTGTGGGATTTCATGTCGTTGACCAAGCGCCTGCAACAGGAACTGACCTGCGTTCAGTTGCCCTGGCTGCCGCCGCGAGATCCGCAGGCTGCGCGGTTGATCAATGAGATCGTGCTCGGTGAGGAGTCTGATGATCGCCCCGCCCAAGGTCACTACAGCCATTTCGAGTTGTACCTGGATGCGATGCGCGAAGTCGGTGCCAGCACGGTCGCCGTCGAACGCTTCGTGGCGCTGCAAAAAGAAGGCGTGAGCTACGACGTGGCACTGCAAAGCGTGGACGTCGACCCGGCGGCCGCGCAGTTCGTGCGCCACACCTTGCACACCGCGATGCATGCACCGGGGCACAGTGTGGCGGCGGCGTTTCTGCATGGCCGCGAGAGTGTGATTCCTCAGATGTTCCAACGGATTCTCGACGACTGGGGCATCGGCATCGAACAGGCGCCGACCTTCCGTTACTACCTGGAACGGCACATCGAAGTCGATTCCGAAGACCACGGCCCGGCGGCGGAAAAACTCCTCGCCCGCCTTGTCGATGGCGATCCGCAGCGCGAAGAAGACGTCTACGCCAGCGCCATTGCCGCCGTGGAAAGCCGCATCGCTCTGTGGGACGGCTTGCGCCTGAGCATGAGCGAACCGGTGGCGGAGGTGAACGCATGAACGCCGCCGACTACCAATCCTTCGCCGACGCCTGGGAAAGCCGCGCGACCATTCGCACCCGCCCCCGGCGCGTACTGGAGAACGACGACAAACTGATCTATCCGCTGAGCCGTCAGCCGCTGGTGCTGAGTGAAACCTTCCTGCGCGAATGCCCGGAACAACGGGACTTTGCCCTGGTGCAGACGCTCTACAAGTTCATCAATGACGTGGTGATTTTCGAAACCGAGATCGTCGACAAGACCGCCCGCAGCATCGCCAAAAACCGCTTCAGCGTGGCGTTCCCGTTCGCCTGTCGCTACGACGCCATGACCGTGGTGGTGGACGAGGATTACCACGCCCTGGTGGCCATGGATTTCATGCAGCAAACCGTTGCCATGACCGGCATCGCGCCGATCGCACTGCCGGATGAAATCGAACTGAGCCGTGCCATTCCGGCAGCGGTGGCGCTCGCACCTGAACACCTGCGCAGCGCCG
Organism: Pseudomonas farris; assembly: GCF_019145235.1. GTDB lineage: Bacteria > Pseudomonadota > Gammaproteobacteria > Pseudomonadales > Pseudomonadaceae > Aquipseudomonas > Aquipseudomonas farris. The sequence continues at coordinate 12,201 of NZ_JAHSTV010000023.1, forward strand.
TGGAGCTGATCTGCGTGGCCATCGCCGAGAACACCGTGACCGGCGATGTCGCGGCGTTCGCCAAGGACGACACGGTCAAGCAATCGATCAAGGGCCTGATGGCCGACCACTTGCTCGACGAGGGCCGTCACTCCGGGTTCTGGGCGCGGTTGGTGCGCATCTACTGGCACACCGCTAGCGAAGACGATCGCCAGTGCATCGCGCAAATCCTCCCGGTGTTCATCGGCCATTACCTGACCAACGACATCCAGAAGTCCTTCGACTTCCGCTTGATCGATGCCTTGCAGATCAGCGATGTGGCGCGTCGGGCACTCAAGAGCGAAGTGTCGGGGCTGGCCTTTCCGATCAATCGCCATCACCCGCTGGTCGCCAACATCGTGCGGTTTTTCCGCAGCAGTTCGCTGCTCGATTCACCGTGTGTGCAAAGCGCCCTGAGCGACTACCTGGTTTAACGAGGAGAACATCATGAGACGTCTCGATATTTTGCTCATTGGGCAAAGCCAGGCCCTGACCGACCTGGCGCTGGAACTCGAACAACACGGTCATTCACTGGTGCGGCTGGCGAATCTGGAGGCGCTGGCGCCAAGCACGTTTGATTTGCTGATCGACGATGCGAGCCTGCCGTTTCAGGACTTCGGCGATGCACCACACCTGACGCTGCAGCTGGGTATCGGCGTGCCGGGAGCCTCAGGCCTGCCAGCATTGGACCTGCTGTGCACATACAACTCGATGCAGCTAAGTCGCGTGCCAGTCGCCGAAGAACTGTCCGGTAACGGCCAGGCATTGCGCCTGCGAGCGGTGGCCGATCTGGTCGATCACGTGGCACTGCTTGTCAGCCGCTTCTCCCGGGATGCCGATTATTTCTTGCAGGCAGAACCGATGGCTTCCGCGCACTTCGAGCAGGTGGAAAATCTGCTGTTTTTCGAGCACCTGGCCTACGTCCATCAGCTCAACACCACGGCGGAACCATGGCTGCTGCAACTCGGCAAGATCCCGATGATCGAGCGACTTGAGCAGCGCTTCATCCTGTCTGCCGAGCGGCCAGCGCTGAACATCGCCGGCTCGGTTCTGAGCTATCGGCAATTGCACGCCCACAGCCGCGCCATCCAACAGCGTTTGCAACCGTTGCTCGATCAGCATCAGGGACCGTTGGTGGTCGGGATCTGCCTGCCAAAATGCAGCGCGTTGTATGCAGGGATTCTCGCGATTCTGGGCAGCGGCGCGGTGTACCTGCCGCTGGAGCCAAGCCATCCGCTGCAACGTCAGCAGTACATTCTGGAAAACGCCGGGGCGGTGTTGTTGCTGCATGACGGAGAACACCCGCTCAGCGAGACGATGCCGGGACTGGACATCAACCGCATCAACATCGGCGACGTGAATCTCGATCAACCCTTGATGCGCCAACGACCCGATCTCGACGCACCGTGCATGGCGCTCTATACCTCGGGCACCACGGGGCACCCCAAAGGTGTGTTGCTCAGCCAGGCCAACCTCGCGCACTTCACGGCGTGGTACGCCGATTACGTGCAGCTGACCGAACAGAGTCGGGCGTTGCAGTTTTCATCGTTGAGTTTCGATTCATCGCTGATCGATATTTTCCCGACCCTGCTTCAGGGCGCCGAGCTGATCGTGCCCAACGAGGACCAACGTCGCGACCCGCTGCAACTGGTCGAGCTGATCCGTCACCAGCGGCTGAGCCACGCCTTTTTGCCACCGGCGCTGTTGAGCATTCTGCCGCTGGATCAGTTGCAAATCCTCGATCATGTGATGACCGGTGGAGATGTTTGCGAACCCTACGTGATCGAGCAACTTACTCGCCAAGGCAATCTCTACAACCTCTACGGCCCGACCGAAGCCACGGTGCTGATCACCGCGCGGCAACTACGTACCGGCGACAGCAACCGGACACTCGGCGCACCGATTGCCAACAGTCAGGTGCTGATCCTTGATGAGGACTTTCAACCGGTGGCCGAGCAAACCGTCGGTGAGTTGTACATCGTCGGCCCGGGGGTGTGCCTGGGTTACCTGAATAACCCGCAGCAGACTGCCGAACGCTATCTGAACCTGAGCCTGCCGAACGGCCAGAGCTTGCGCGCCTACCGCTCCGGCGACATGGCCAAGTGGACCCCCGACGGTATCGAGCTGTGCGGACGGCGAGATAATCAGGTGAAGATTCGCGGCTTTCGGGTCGAGCCGGAAGAGATCGAACGCTGCCTGCGCGACAGTCAGCTGTACCGTCAGGTGGCGGTGGTCATCGACCCTCATCGACGGATTCTGGCCTTTCTCGCGCAGCCTCAGGAAGAGCAACCCGGTGCTGCTCGCGAAGCCTTGAAAGCCCACGCGATGCAGTTTCTGCCGGACTACATGCAGCCGACCGCATGGACCGAACTGGCGAGCATGCCGTTCGCCAGCAACGGCAAGGTCGACCGCAAAGCGCTGCTGGAACTGCCTGTCAATGTGACCGAAAACAGCCAACGGCGTTTGCCCGCCAGCGCCGATGAAGCGCTATTGCTGGAGATCTGGGCCGAACTGCTGGAGCTGCCCGCCAGCGACATTTCCACCGACGAAAGTTTCTTCAATCTGGGGGGACACTCGATCCTGCTGTCGCGCATGTTGCTGCGTTTGCGTGAGGAATTCGGCCGTAGCATATCGATCAACCGCTTCATCGAACTGCCGACGATTGCGAAGCTGGCGACCTTGGTGCGCGGCTCCGGGACCGAAGAAGTGCTAAGCGAAAAAGCCCTGGCCGATGCCTTCCGTGAACTGGATGTCGAGCCATTGCCGGTCAGCCGAATGGGCGATGTGCACAAGGTGATCGTCACCGGCGCCAACAGCTTTGTCGGTGTTCATATCGTCGAAGCGCTGCTGGCCTGGGGCGCCAGCGAAGTAGCGTGCCTGGTGCGCGATGGCAGCGGGCAATCGGCGGCGCAACGCTTTGCTCAGGCGTTGCGGGAAAACCGTCTGGAGCATCTGGACCTGAGCCGGGTGCGGGTTTACGCGGCGGACATCACTCGCCCGCAACTGGGGCTCAGCGAAGATGTTTACCAACGACTGGACCGCGAGTTCGGCGCGCTGGTGCACAACGCCGCCAACGTCAATCACGTCCTCGATTACGAGTCGTTGGCGCGGGACAACGTCGAGCCGATTTTCGAGTGCCTGCGTTTGTGTGAAGGGCGCAGCAAAAAGGTCTTCAATTTCATCTCGACGCTCTCGGCGTCCAGCACGATTTCCGACGATGGCCGGGTGCTGGAATTGCCCGCAGCACAGACACCGCCGATCTACATCAAGAACGGCTACAACCTGTCCAAATGGGTCGGCGAGCGGATCCTCGAACGGGCGCGGGAGCGTGGGGTGCGGGTCAATCTTTATCGCCCCGGCAACATCAGTTTCAACAGCCTCACCGGTGTCTGCCAACCCCACAAGAATCGCTTGATGCTGATGCTCAAGGGCTCGATCCAGCTCGGCAAGGTGCCGGAGTTCGCGCTGAATTTCGACCTGATGCCGGTGGATTTCCTCGCCCGTTTCATCGCCTTCCACGCCAGCCGTTACCAAGCCGAAAAAGCGGTGTTCAACCTGCACAACCCCGAGCCCCTTAGCTGGGATTGCTACGTGGCGTCGTTTCGCGAGGCCGGTCGGGAGTTCGCCATGGTCAGCGTCGCCGACTGGCAGCAGCAACTGGGCCGCGTCGACAGTGATAACGCGCTGTTTGGCGTACTGGGTTTCTACCTCAACGGCTTCGAAGAAGACATCGGCGACATCTCGATGATCGGCCACGACAACGCCCAGGCCGGCGTCCGGCAGATGGGCGCGCACTACCCGGAAAAATCCCCGGCGTTGCTGCGGCGCGGCTGCGACTACCTCAAAGAAATCAACTTCATCTGATTCACCCTAACCCTGCACGGAGCAAAACCATGAATACTCTGCAACCCGATACCCTGATCAAAAATCCTCACGGCTGCCACGTTGTGTCTTCGGTGGAAGTACCGGCCGATGCGGCGCAAGTCTGGACGGTGGTCGGTAACTTTGCCGGCTTCGATCAATTCATTCCGGCGCTGTCGCATATCGAGATGACGGGCGAAGGTGTGTCGTCGCTGCGCAAGAAATTCTTCAAGGACGGCAACCTGGTGGTCGAGCAACTCAACTCCCGGGATGACCAGGCGCTGAACATGACCTGGACGACGATCTACAACACGCTGGGCGTGGCCAATTTGTGGGCGGCGATGAGTGTTGAAACCTTGGGGGCGAGCAAGTCGCGGGCGACCTGGACCATCATCGCCGAACCGGCCCAAGGTGATGCCGAAGCCCTGCCGGGGTTCAAGGATTTTGTTCAGGGGTTTGCCGATGATGCGATGAACAATGTGCTGAAGCTGTTTGTATAAGGCTTCGGTTCAGCGGTGACTGGTGCACCACTATCGCGAGCAGGCTCGCTCCCACAGGGTTTCTCAGTCGTACACAAATGTTGTGATCACTGAAATTCCCATGTGGGAGCGAGCCTGCTCGCGATTGAACGATAGCGCGGTTCAACTGACCTCAATCAGATCTTGAAACTATCAACCAACTGCTTCAACCGATTGGCCTGCTGGGACAGCGCATCGCAATCCTTCAATGTTTCATTGAGGTTGGCCACGCTCTGCTGGTTCAGCAGGTTGATCTGGTTGACGTCGACGTTGAGGGTTTCCACCACGGCAGTCTGCTCTTCGGTCGCTGCGGCCACCGACTGATTCATGCCGTCGATTTCGCCGATGCGCTGGGTCACGCTGACCAGTCGCAGGCCGGCCTGGTTTGCCACTTCGACGCTCTGTTCACTGGATGCCTGACTGGCGTTCATCGTGGTCACCGCTTCGCGAGAACCGATCTGCAGCGAGCTGATCATCTTGTGGATCTCTTCCGCCGATTCCTGAGTGCGATGAGCCAGGTTACGCACCTCGTCCGCCACCACCGCAAAACCACGACCGGCCTCACCGGCACGAGCCGCTTCGATGGCCGCGTTGAGCGCCAGCAAGTTGGTCTGCTGGGAGATACCTTTGATCACATCGAGAATGTGACCGATGTTGTCGGTGCTCGCGTTCAGGGTTTCGATCTGTGTGCAGGACAGGCTGATTTTTTGCGACAGCTCAGTCATGGCCAGGATGGTTTTTTCCACCACCTGACGACCGTCATCGGCCTGCTCGCTCGCGCCGCTGGCGTGTTGCGAAGCATCGGCGGCGTTGCGGGCGATTTCCTGGGTAGCAGCGCCCAATTGGTTGATCGCCGCGGCCACGCTGTTGGTGCGGGCGCTTTGTTCGTCGGAGCCAATGATCGAAGCATTGGAGGATGCCATCACCCGTTGCGACAGGTCATGCACCTGACGGGTCGCCGAGGACACTTCGGAAATCGACGCGTGAATCCGCTCCACGAATTGGTTGAAGGAGCCGCCCAACTCGCCGAACTCATCTTTGCTTTCTACGACCAGACGACGGGTCAGGTCGCCCTCACCCTGAGCGATGTCCTGCATCGCTCGACCCATCGTGGTCAGCGGACGCATCAGCACGCTGATCAACAGACTCAGCAGCACTGCAATGGCGGTCACGGCGATGAACATCGCGATCAGCGCCGAGGTGCGGAATTGGCTCAGTGGTGCGTAGGCCTTGGCCTTGTCGATCGACAGACCGACGTACCACTCGGCATTCGGCAAACCACTCACCGGCGTGAACGAGAGGATGCGGTCCTGCTTGTTCAGTTCTACTTCCTGATTGCCTTTCCCGATACGGACACTGGAACCCGGATAGATGTCTTTCAGGTTCTTCATCACTTGGTCCTTGTCCGGGCTGACGATCACCTGACCGTCGGCGCTGACGAGGAACGCGTGACCGATGCCACCGAATTCCACCGAGTTGATGATCTTCACCAGGGTTTCCAGACTCAGGTCGCCGCCGACAACGCCCAACAGTTCGCCTTGCTTCTTCACCGGCATAGCGATGGTCACCACCAACCCGCCGACCGCAGCCATGTAAGGCGGGGTCAGCATGGTCTTGTCGGCGACCACGGCTTGTTTGTACCAAGGGCGCTGACGCGGATCGTAGCCGTCCGGCATCTTCGCGTCAGGGCGCTGGGTGAACACACCATTGGCCTGCCCGACGTAGGTGAACTGGAAGTTGGAAGTGAGGGCGGGTTGATCGACCAGCCCCGGAAAATCGGCATTGGCGCCTTGATGAGCGACGTTCTGCGCGAGGTTTTCCAGGACCAGCACGCGGCCGCTCATCCAGTTCTGCACGCTGCTGGCGGTCAGCTCTCCGGCTTGCTCAACGGAAGACTCGAGGTTCTGTCGGATGGTGTTTCGCTGCAGATAGTCGTTGTACAAAGTGAACAACGCAAAAGCCAACACCACGACGCCTGAAGCGGCCAGCAGAATTTTATGGCTGAACTTGAGATTCATTTCATGGGACTTCTTATGCAAAAAGTGGGGATGCGTTCCGGGTTGCAACATTCCATGTAACAGCGCAGACGGACATTCTGAGGCCGCTCTACTTTGGTGCACGCATGTCTCACCAAGGCTGTCGGCACGAGTGGGAGAAATCTTAGGGATTTGTGCGAAAGCCATCAGATACCCGCCGAACGGCATGCTAGAGCGTGCGAGTAGCAGTGTTTGCTGACGATTGCTCGAACGGCAGTTGCAAATTTTTCGACCCTTGATGACAATGCGACTAATTATCATTTGTGACGTCGAGCTGTCGCGTTCATGTCTTCACCTGAGTTTGCAGTACAGGCGCTTTACAGCAGTCATCACGGTTGGCTCAACACGTGGCTGCGCGCTCGATTGGGTAACGCGGCCGATGCGGCGGATCTGGCTCAGGACACGTTCGTCCGTCTGTTGCAAAGAACCGAACGCCTGGAACTCAAGGCCCCCCGCGCTTTTCTGCGAACCATCGCCCGCGGCCTGGTGATCGACCACTGGCGCCGTGAGGAAATCGAGCGCGCGTACCTCGAAACCATCGCCCATTTGCCCGAGGCCGAAACCCCGAGCGCCGAGGCGCGGGCATTGGTGCTCGAATTGCTGGAAAGCATCGCCCGCATGCTTGAAGGCCTGAAGCCGAAAGTGCGTCAGGCATTTCTGCTGGCCCAGTGCGAAGGACTTACCCACAAGCAGATCGCAGAACACATGGGATTATCCCTACGCTCAGTGGAACGCTATGTGGCCGACGCGCTATATCACTGTTACGTGCTGCGGTATGAAGCGTGATGCCTGTGGATAACTCAGCGCTGAACCGTCGCGGCGAGTCACATCAGCAGGTGGTTAAACAAGCTATCCATTGGTTACTGCGTCTGCGCAACAACGCGACCAATTCCAGACTGCGCCAGCAGTGCGACGTCTGGCGAGCGGAACACCGTGAGCACGAACTGGCCTGGCAACGGGTGCAGTCCCTGCAAGCCGAGTTGAGCAGTAATCTGCGCGCGGTGCCCGGCGCCCAAGTCGCTTTCAACACTTTGGAAAACAGCGCACAGGGATTGGGGCGGCGTCAGGCATTGAAGCTGCTATCGGGCGCATTGCTAATGGGTTCAGCGGCGTGGTTGGGCAAGGATACGATCGGCTGGCAGCAGTGGACCGCCGACTTCGCCACCGCCACGGGCGAGCGACGCGGTTTCCAGTTACCGGATGGCACGCGCCTGGAACTCAACACCGCCAGCGCGGTGGATCTGGACTACACCGCGCAGCAGCGCTTGATCAAACTGACTCGCGGCGAAATCATCGTGACGTGCGGTGGGGCAAGTGAAGGGGTTTCGTTTGATCGACCGTTGCGGGTGCAAAGCCGTCATGGCGTGTTCGAAAGTGTGGCGGCGCGCTTCATCGTTCGTCAGGACACCGACTGCACGCGGCTGAGCGTCACCAGCGGCACGGTCGCGATCCATTCGCCACGGGCGGCTGATGGCCTGCCGATTCAGGTGCAGGCCGGGCAGAGTTATCTGATCGATCGCAGTCGCGCGCAGTTGGCACCGCCTCAAAACATGGATGCCGGCGCCTGGGTGGACGGCCTGATCGTCACCCGAAACATGCGCCTCGGGGATTTCATTAATGAAGTCGGGCGTTACCGGCCCGGTTACCTGACCTGCGCGGCGGACATTGCCCACTTGCGGCTGTCCGGGGTTTTCCGTCTCGAAGACACCGACAAACTGCTGGCCATCCTGCCGCACACCCTGCCGGTGCAACTGCGCTATCGCACTCGCTGGTGGGTGACGCTGGAGCGACAGACCTGAATTATTTTTGGCGGGTTTTCCGAACAAGTCCGGCTTAGTCAGTAAGCACTTCAACTCTGCCTTCAGCGACTTCCTACGGAACCTACAATGACTGTGCGCGCCATCAGTAAGAACCCTCTCCATTTCGCCGCGGAATCAGGCGTATTGCGCCACGCCATCCGCGCGGCGCTGTTCTCGACCGCATTGAGTGTCGGCCTGCTGCCGACACTTGGCGTTGCAGCCCAGGGCAGCGAAGTCACTAGTCACCGCTACAACATCGCCGCCGGCCCCTTGAGCGATGTGCTCAATCAATTCGCGCGTCAGGCGGGCATCACGCTGTCGACGACTCCAGCTCAAACTCAGGGCCTCCAGTCACCGGGACTACAGGGCGACTATTCGGCGGATCAGGCGTTGAGCCATTTGCTCAACGGCACAGGGCTTGTGGCCGTCAGTCAGGATGGCAGCAGCTATGTGCTGCGGCCGGTCGCTGAAACCGAAGCCCTGGCGCTACCCACCACCGACATCAAAGGCTTCGCCCTGGGCAATGCGCTGGGCAGCATGGATGGCTACAACGCAACGCACAGCCAGATCGCCACCAAGACCAGTACCGCACTGCTGGAAACCTCACAAAGCGTGTCCGTGGTGACCCGCGAGCAAATGGACGACCAAGGCTCGCAAACCGTGTCCCAGGCAATGCGCTACACCCCGGGCGTGCTGACCAACCCTTACGGCGCAACCCACCGGTATGACTACGTGGCGATGCGCGGTTTCAACGACGGCTCGGTGGATAATATCTATCTCGACGGCCTCAAATCCATGGGCGACAGCGGCACCTACAGCACCATGCAGGTGGACCCGTACTTCCTCGAACGAGTCGATATTCTCAAAGGGCCATCGTCGGTGCTCTACGGTCGTAGCTCGCCGGGTGGGCTGGTGGCGTTGACCAGCAAGAAACCGTTGTATGAGCCCTATCATCAGGTTCAAGCCACGGTGGGCACGCAAGGCCAGCGCGGCATGGGTTTCGACTTCAGCGGGCCGGTGGATGATGACAAGCGTATTGCCTATCGGCTGACAGGGTTGGCGGATCAGTCCGACACACAGTTCGACCACAATAAGGAAAAGCGCTTCGCCTTGGCGCCGACGGTGAGCATCGACCTCACCGAAGATACCTCACTGACGCTGCAAGCCTATCTGCAACACGATCCCGACGGCGGCTATCACGGCGGCGTCCCGGCCGATGGCACGATCCATCAGCGCAATGGCAATCGGATCTCTCCAAACTTCTTCGAAGGTGAGCCGGGCATTGATGGTTTCCAGCGTGATCAACAGTCCTTCGGTTATCAGTTCGAACACCGCTTCAACGACGTCTTTACCGCGCGGCAGAACTTCCGCTATCTGGACTCCAAGGTGAAGATCGATCAGGTTTACGCGTATGGCTGGACCACCCCCACCAGTAACGAGTTGAACCGCTACTACACCGGCGGCGACGAAAAGCTCCACGCCTTTATCGTCGATAACATGCTGCAAGCCGAGTTCTTCACCGGCGCAACCAAACACACCGTGCTGATGGGCGCGGACTACCAACGACGCAAAACGGTGGTCGACTGGACCAGTGGTGGTCTTGCGCCGATCGATGCGTTCAATCCGGTGTACGGCAATTCGGCCATCGACTTCTACAGCCCGACCAGCTATCTGCGTCGCCTGGAACAGACCGGCATCTACCTGCAAGACCTGATCGAGATGGATAAGTGGCGCTTCTCTTTGGGTCTGCGTCAGGACTGGGTTGAAACCTCCGATGAAAATCGACTGGCTGAAGCGGGACGCCCTGTGGGCACGGAAATCAGTGACAAACGCACCAAGCTGACGGGCCGAGCCGGGGCGTTGTACCTGTTCGATAACGGCATCGCGCCGTACATCAGTTATTCCGAGTCGTTCAACCCGAACTCCTACGCGGACAGCGCCGGCAATCCTCTGGCACCAACCGATGGCACCCAGTGGGAAGTGGGCCTGAAATACCAGCCGCCGGGCACCGATAACTTGTTCACGGCATCGCTGTTCCGCATCGATCAGGAAAACCTGGCGACCAAACTGCCGCAGGAAAACTTCTATCGCGCTGTCGGCGCCGTCCGCTCCCAAGGTCTGGAACTGGAAGCGCACATGCAGCTGACCGATAACCTGAAAGTCCTCGGCAGCTACACCTTCACCGACATCGAGTATTCGAAGTCGATGATCAGTACGTTGAGCACCGACACCGACGTGATCGAAAACAAGGGCAACTCGCCGACACAGGCGCCACGTCATATGGCCTCGGTCTGGGCGGACTACAAATTCGACAGCGCAGCGCTTGATGGCCTGCGTCTGGGCGGCGGCGTGCGTTATGTCGGTTACAGCTGGGCCGATGCGGAAAACACCCTGAAGGTGCCGTCCTACACGCTGTTCGATGCGTCTGTCGGCTATGACCTGGGCAAGGTGGGTTTGAAGGGCGTGGACGTACGTCTGAATGCGAACAACCTGACCAACGAGTCCTACGTGGCCTCCTGTGCCAGCCTGAACTTCTGCTACTTGGGTGAAGAGCGCAACGTCGCCGCTACCGTGAGCTACCAGTTCTAACGACTCGTTATCCAAAAAAGCCAGCCCCTGAATCCTGGGGCTGGCTTTGTCGTCTCTGCAGGAAAATTCCATGCGTGCATTTCTGGTTTTACTTCATCGCTACATCGGTTTGGCGACCGCGTTGTTTCTGCTGATGGCCGGGCTTACGGGCAGTATTCTGGCGTTCAATCATGAGCTGGATGAGTGGCTCAATCCGGGGTTTTATTCAGCGTCTGCCGAAGGTCAGCGTTTGCCACCTGGTGCCTTGGTCGACAAGCTGCAAGCGGAGCATCCGAAGCTACAAGTCTGGTACATGGAATACCCGTCAGAACCGGCTCATACCGCATTGCTCGCTGCGGTGCCACGCAATGACCCTGCGACCGGAAAACCTTTTGCCGAGCCCAATCAGGTGTTCTATCTGGATCCGGTCAATGGCGAGCAGATGGGGCAGCGGTACTGGGGGGAATGCTGTTTTCAGCGGGAGAACTTCATCCCGTTCATTCTGGAGTTCCACTACAACCTGGTCCTGCCGAATAACTGGGGATTGTTGTTAATGGGACTGGTCGCGATCGCCTGGGTTGTCGATTGTTTTATTGCGCTTTGGCTGACGCTTCCACGAGGGAAACCATTCTGGAAGAAGTGGTCAACAGCCTGGAAGATCAAGGGCGGGCACGCCTATCGGCTGAACTTCGACCTGCATCGGGCGGGTGGTTTGTGGCTTTGGTTATTGCTGCTGCCGATCGCTATCAGCAGTGTCGCCATGAATCTGCCGAGCCAAGTCTTCAAGCCTGCGGTTTCACTGTTTTCACCAATTGAACCGAGCGTCTATGAGGCCCGCGGGCGTATGCCTGCCGGAGAGTTGGGGGTTACGCGGCTGAGTTATCAACAGGCTTATGAACGTGCATTGCAGGAAGGACAAAGACTGGGGCTGACCGCTGCGATCGGAGAGTTGTACTACAGCTTTGAGTACAACTTTTATGGCGCAGGGTTTGGACAACATGATACCGAGGCTCATGGAAAATCCTGGCTGTTCTTCCATGGCACGGACGGGCGTTTACTGGGACAGGAAATCGCAGGGCAAGGCACCTTGGGAGAGCGTTTTTATCGGCTGCAATTGCCAATCCACGGAGGGCGAATCATTGGGCTCACCGGGCAAGTGATGATCGCGGTGTTGGGTGTTGTGATTGCAGTATTGTCGGTAACGGGAATCTATATCTGGTGGCGCAAGTTGCTGGCTCGAAGGAGTAGCAAGGCACGCAAGAGCGGCATGTACCCCATACCGGATTGAGGTTTCTATAGCCCAGAAAGACAAAACCCCTGTCTGCATAAGCAGACAGGGGTTTCGGAATTCAATCTTGACGATGACCTACTCTCACATGGGGAAACCCCACAC
>NZ_JAHSTV010000024.1 GCF_019145235.1 Pseudomonas farris
ATACTTGTAAACCTTATTAAATGCCGGGCTCAAATACGAGTAAAGGTCCGCCCAACTAGTGCAGAGTGACTCACCGCCCGCGATAATTACGTGATCACCGCTTTTGGTCTGTTGGTAAAAGTCCTTAATTGATCTGGTCGGCTTTCCGCTATATTGGGATAGATCGCTATCAATTAAACCGTAGTAATTTACTATGGATCCGGATTCAGATTGCAGCGCTTTTTCCAGAATAAGCGGAAACAAAAGGTCTCCGTAGTTGTATCTGTCAAAGGGTCCTACGATTTGATATTGCTTCATGGGTATCCTATTGAGTCTGCTTATTTATGAAAACCTTAAATGCTATGCTCGCGAGGTAAAATAACAATACTGCGACAGCTACATTGATTGCATCAATTTGATATACACAATAAATTACTACCAAGTAAAGAATGCTTGCGGACAACCCAATACAGTTAGATAGCAGTATGACTCTATCAAGATTTTTACAGTAGAGAATATACTGGTAGCCTAAATTTATTGCGTTTGCTAGTAAGGCTCCTAGCACCAACATCAATAAAAGCGGGTTTTGCTGTATATGGAATAGCTGTGAGTTACTAAAAAATGAAGCTGCCACAAGAAATGACGGTATAGCCAAGCAAAAAAAAGCCCCCATGAGAAGAGATATAAGCAAAAGCTTTTTGGATACTCGTTTAAATTGCGCCTTGTCATCACCCTTATGAAGGGCTACCAGGACAGGATATATTCTGCTGGGCCCAAAGAACATATATAGAGCGCTCGCCGCCATGCTGAGGCTTGTATAAAAAACATAGATCCCTAGCGTTTCCTTGTCGGATGTAGCGTTGATGATGACTCGGTCTAAAACCTGCATTAGCCTAAGGCTTAGTGTTGCCATGAGAAAGATTACAGCGGTTTTTATCGCGGACACTGACCAGTGATAATCAAACTTCGGAGTAAAACACCAGGCATTAGTGTACTTTTTTGAAATATATATGTAGGTAGCTATGGTGCTGATAGCACCAAATACCAACCACATAAAAAATATATCCGTTAGCTCAACTCGGTATATTTCCAACTGAAATACAAGAACCGTTATTATCACCCAAGATGCTGCGCGAAAAAAAAGACTTAAGCTCGCACCCAGTTGATCTCTTAGTGCGATTAATGTCCTGTAGGACTCTTGACCGAAGTGTTCGACCAACGTAATCCCCAAGAAAAAATAAAGGTACTTGAATTGCAGGGCATGCAGTTGACTCAACAGCAGGGTTATCACAAGGAAGACTAATGATGTAAACAGGTATAGCCCAAGCTGTTTATTAATCAGGACTCGCCATTTATTAGAATCCTCTCCTATCCCTTTTCTATTTACGTATGAGTGCGCCTCAAGCCCTATGAAATAAATTGAATAACTGGTCATAGCTGCAATTAGACCGTAGTCCCCTAGGTCGGAAAGGCTTAACTTTCCGCCTAGGTAAATTACGAAAACGAGCTTGCAGATAAGAGTTATTACTCTGAGCACTGCTGAGATCATCTGTGCATTTAGTACTTTTTTCAATAACACCATCGTAACTTTTCGCTTTTTTTACGACAAATTAAAGTACATTCACCTTTTTTCTGAAAGAGCTATATGACCCGGTTATTAGGCTGGCTAACTGTTCAGAACTATGTTGAACACCCTGAACCAGGGCCAGCGCATCGTCTATTATTAAGTCGAGTCTTTTATAAGCGATTATCGCTACAACCAAAAGACTCTATAGCGTTGTTTTGTTAGACGGTAGTCATATGTGCGAAAGGTAGCTACTTCACCTGCCGATTGAGTAGTACTCGATCCCAAGATCTTGCATTTTTTTCGGATTAAACAAGTTTCTTCCATCAAACACTACAGGATTGCGAAGCTTCTGAATTATATTATCAAAATCTGGAGCTTTAAATGCTTGCCATTCCGTTATAATTATGAGGGCGTCGCTGTCTTTTAAAGTTTCTTCTTTGGTGCCACAAAGACTCAGATTTTCATGATTCCCATAAATTCGCTGAGTTTCTTCCATAGCTTCTGGATCAAATGCACGCACGTGGGCTCCATGTTTCCAGAGTTCTTCGATTAGAACTCGACTTGGAGCTTCACGCATATCATCCGTATTTGGTTTGAAACTTAATCCCCAAAGCGCGAAAACTTTACCTTCTATTTTCCCGTCGTAATGTTTTAGGATTTTTCTCGACAGAACAGATTTTTGCTCGTGATTTCGTGATTCGACAGACTTTAGAACTTTCGCATCGAAGTCCAATTGCTCCGAAGCCTTAATAAGAGCCTTCACATCCTTTGGGAAACAGGAGCCGCCGTATCCGGACCCCGCGTAAATGAAGTGGTAGCCTATTCGTGGGTCAGAACCGATACCTTTACGCACCATTTCAATGTCAGCTCCGAGCATCTCCGATAGGTTGGATATCTCATTCATAAAGCTGATTTTGGTTGCAAGCATGCAGTTGGCTGCATATTTCGTCAGCTCAGCGCTGCGAACGTCCATGACAATTATTTTTTCATGATTACGATTAAATGGCGCATATAAGTCACGTATGACTGCTTCGGTGTTGGCTTGCTCGGTCCCGACAATTATCCGATCCGGACGCATGCAGTCAGATACTGCAGAACCTTCTTTTAAAAATTCTGGATTCGATGCAACATCAAATGACAGATCAGTGCGGTCGCGCTGAGAAAGTACGCTCGCAACTCGGTCCCTCACTTTATCGGCCGTTCCAACAGGAACGGTAGATTTGTTAATGATAATACAATCACTTTCAATGTTACTTGCTATCGTTTCGGCAACGGCCAGTACGTATTTCAGGTCCGCAGATCCGTCCTCATCAGGAGGTGTGCCTACCGCAATGAATTGAACCTCACCATGTTTCACTGCAGTTATAGCATCTGTAGTGAACTTCAATCTTACAGCGCTGTAGTTCTCTTTGACTAAGACTTCCAGTCCAGGTTCATAGATTGGAATAATCCCCTGCTCCAGGTTTCTTACTTTTTGCTCATCTATGTCCACACAAATTACATCGTGGCCAATCTCGGCGAGCACCGCCCCTTGAACAAGACCTACGTAGCCAATTCCGAATACAGTGACTTTCATGATGATTACCTGTGATACAAACGTTGGTTTTTTGGCTCACGCCGTCCACTGGAAACCTAAGAGATCCCAGGCTCCTTGATAGCCTTAAAGTTCGGCAATAAGAGTGACCGATGAGGAAGGAAGCGGCATGAGACACGCTACCGCCCCAGGATTTTTCGTCATCTTCCTCAGGACGTGGTGCTTCCATGAAATATCGGTTTGATCCTGCCTATTGGCTAATGATCCGGCGCAGCAATGAACGATAAAAACTCAAGAACAACAGTAACGCCGTCAAACATCTGAACTTATGACGCGACCTGTTCAGTACTCATCAACTTTTGTCGGAGGCGTAGGCATAGTGGTAATAACCATAATCACTGTAGCCATATTTATTGGAGGCCTTTTTCTCCACGCCGTTAAAAATCGCACCTTTAATGGCAACGCCATTCTGGGAGAACCGACGGACCGTCAACTCGATTTCTTTCGCCGGGTTCAGGCCATAGCGCGTCACAATCAGGTTAGTCCCAGACAAGCGCCCGACGATCGCCGCGTCTGTCACTGCCAATATCGGTGGCGTATCGAGAATTACCAGATCGTATTGCTTGCTCGCCTGCTCCAATAGCGCGCTGAAATTGGCGTGCATCAGTAACTCGGAAGGATTGGGCGGGATTTGGCCTCGACTGACAAAATCGAAGTTGTCGATTTCGGTCTTATGGATAGCGGTGGCCACATCGCAGCGCCGGGCCAGGATATCGGAGAGCCCATTGTCTGCAGAAACACCTAACACTTTGTGCAGATAGCCTTTGCGCATGTCGACGTCGATCAACAATACACGCAACCCAGTTTGTGCTATCACCACCGCGAGGTTGACCGACACGAAGGTTTTACCCACCTGAGGGCTGGGCCCGGAAATCATCAGGCGGTTATTCTCGGCCTCATGCATGGCGAAGTGCAGACTGGTACGCAAACTGCGCAACGCCTCGACTGCCAGATCGGTGGGATGACTGATGGCCAGCAATGTAGAACCTGCACCGGAACGCCCTCGTCCGCGAGAGACTTTGTCTTCTTCACTTTTCTGCAGAATGCTGTAAGGAATCGATGCGTAGACCGGCAACCCAAGTTGCTCGATGGCTTCTGGACTTTCCAGCCCCCGGTTAAGTGCCTTGCGTACCAGCACCAGGGCCACCGCCAGGAAACCGCCAAGAATGGTGGCGATCAATACAATCAAGGCTTTTTTAGGCTTGACCGGCTTGAGGAAATTGACGTCCGCAGTGTCGATCAGACGCACGTTACCGACCGTGCCCGCGCGCATCACGTCCAGCTCCTGAGACTTGTTCAGCAACTGGGTATAAATGGCCGTACCGACCTCTACATCCCGGGTAAGGTTCAGCAGTTCTTGCTGGGTGGAGGGAAGGCCCTCCACCTTGGACGCCAAACTTTTCTGCTTGCTGGTCAACTCACCGATCTGAGTCAACAAGGCGCGATAGGCGGGATGTTGGCGGGTGAATTTGCGGTCCATCTCGGCTTGCTGCAATTTCAACTCTGAAATGCTGGTATCAAGCCCGACAATCTGATCGAGAATGGCTTTGGTTTCGAGCGTGATGTCCACGGACTTGCTGCGCGTCTGGTATTCATTCAAGGCATTCCCGGCTTTTTCCAGGTCCTTCTTGACCACCGGAAGTTGCTCTTTAAGAAACGCCAGGCTCTGCGCTGCCTCAGCTGAAGTGCGCTCTACGTTTTGCCGTACATAAATAGCGGCAATTTCATTGAGGGTTTTAATGGCCTGATTCGGATCTGTGCTTTCCAGCGCCAGACCGATAATGCCCGACTCTTTTCCGCGCTCGGATACATCCAAATCCTCTTGGTAGTCGAGGATGCTGGTCAGGCGAGAATTGCGGATTATTCTGAAGCGGGTTCCAGGGCTGGCGTGCATTTCTTCTATCTGAAACGCAACGCCATTTTGTTCGAAAAGTTGTCCAGTCTGGCTGGCTGCCAATACGTTGTCGTCTTCGTCCACCAGGGTGTAATGACCATTTTCACCCGCGGTCAGGGTCAACTTCTTGCCCAGTTGCGAGTCGGGAAGATCCAGTTTGAATATCTTCAGCGACTCCCCTCCCCAAGCGTAACTGTTCAACCCCAACAGGGGGTCGGCTATTTCACCGGGATTTTTGCTCTGGAATCGACGAGCCAGGAACTCACCGACCACCGGGAAGTACATCGGTTGTATGACGATATCAAGTTTCAGGTTATCGACCGTTTTGCCAATCACCGCACGAGACTTGATCAACTCCATCTCGGTCGCCGAAGGCGACTCTTTTCCCAACATGCTGCTGACATCGGAGAAGCCCAACAAATCATTCTTCTTCGCTTCAACCTGCAACAACGCATTCGCCTGGTATACCGGCGTCGCCAGCACCGCGAACGCTACACCAGTCACCATAAAGGCACCGGTAACCGCGGCAATCAGCCATTTATGGTCGATAAGTGTCCCAAACAAGCCGAGAAGATCAATCTCGTCATTGTCGTCGTCCCGCACATTGACTACCGGTGCTTGCTGCATAAGTCGGATTCTTTGCCTGTATTACGATTCAAAAAGGAGTGGCCATCAGCGCGCCAGGCGCTGTGCCCATGCGAGTACGGCTTCTTCGATCAACGCATAAGCGTGCACAAAAGCAGGTTTGCCTTGACGGTAGGGGTCGCTGATTTCGCGATCGTCTTGCCACTTGCCCAGCAGCAACACTTTGCCTCGCGCTTCAGGGGCAATGTTGAGTACCCCGCTGACATGTCGTCGCTCCATCACCAGAATCAAGTCCGCCTCACTAACGGCTTGAGACGTGAGCTGAACGGCCTGGTGCTCGTGGGGCAGATGACCGTGCTCCGTGAGTACTGCGTGTGCCGTCGACTCGAAGGGTTTGCCCGTCAAGGCAGCGAGGCCAGCCGAGCTGACCTCGATATCGGAATGAACGAGCGCCCCGCGCAGCAGATGCTCCGCGGTGGGACTGCGGCAAATATTGCCGACGCAGACAATCAAAACCCTTTTAAGCAAGATAACATTCCCCGTCTTGTCAACATTGGCGGTGACATAGCACTTGCCGAACATAAGAGCTTTAAACTACGAATGAATCCGGTATTTATAACCCCGGTAACTGCAGCTGAAACTTTCAAACCATCAGTGCGTATTTATTACCATGACGTTTGAACAGCCCCCAACTTTTTCTCCAGACAAAAAATAACATTTCACTCTTTGAACACTGAAAATAACAGTTCGAGAATTTATCCAGACGTTTTCTAACAATTGCCGCTTTCCCGCGACCGTTCAATCTAAATTACACCAAAATAGAGAGTAGCTAATATATAGCTGTTCCGTTAGTACATTGCCAGGGCGTCAGACATTCGGTTAGAAGTTGGGTAAGAGATGCCTTGGGCAATAACTTTGTTTACAGCGGGTTGCGTCAGAAGCATGCAGTGGAACAACCAGACATGCTCACAGGCCAAGCGACCGCGCGATCTTTCTCTCTGCCTGCGCCTTGCGAGAAACATGGCGTACTGGCCTTTCGCTGCTTATGCAGCGTTGCCAACATTTTTCTCGAGTGATCGAGCCATTTAGAGCCCGCACTCTCCAGCGTTACCGGTTCCGACAACCAGTCGAACCTTTCCTACTGCCATTAGCCATTCCATCTGTCTACTTTCAAGGACGCTTCCATGATTCGTAAATGCCTATTCCCCGCTGCCGGCTATGGGACCCGCTTTTTGCCCGCCACCAAGGCCATGCCGAAGGAGATGCTGCCGATCGTCAATAAGCCGCTGATCCAGTACGCCGTCGAGGAAGCGCGCGATGCCGGTCTGCAACATATGGCCATCGTCACCGGTCGGGGCAAACGAGCGCTGGAGGATCATTTCGATGTCAGTTTCGAGTTGGAACACCAGATTCGCGGTACCGACAAAGAGCGGTTCCTGGCCGGCACTCGTGAGCTGATCGACACCTGTACTTTTTCCTATACCCGCCAGGTGGAGATGAAGGGCCTGGGGCATGCCATTCTCAGCGGTCGTTCGCTGATTGGTGATGAGCCATTCGCCGTGGTGCTGGCCGACGACCTGTGCCTGAACCTGGAAGGCGATGGCGTACTGGCGCAAATGCTCAAGCTCTATGAGCAGTTCCGCTGCTCGATCGTAGCGATTCAGGAAGTACCCCGTGAGCAAACCCAGAAGTACGGCGTGATTGCCGGCGAGCTGATTCGCGAGGGTATTTACCGGGTCAACAGCATGGTCGAAAAGCCGCGCCCGGAAGACGCCCCGTCCAACCTGGCCATTATCGGTCGGTACATTTTGACCCCCGACATCTTCGACCTGATCGCTGACACCGAGCCTGGCAAGGGCGGTGAAATCCAGATCACCGACGCATTGATGAAGCAGGCCCAGAACGGCTGCGTGCTGGCTTATCAATTCAAGGGGCGGCGCTTCGATTGCGGCGGCGCCGAAGGCTACATCGAAGCCACCAACTTCTGTTTCGAGAACCTGCATCAGAACACCTTGTGACGGCGCTGAACCCTGACAAACGTGTGCGTTATCGAATCGATTTTTCGGTCTTTATTACCCTATGGACGAAGCCTCTATGAAGACATTGAGCGGTTTCAAGGCAGATGACAGTCGCCGCCCGTATGGCGCTGACCTTAAAAACAATCTCGCGTACCTCATCGTGCGTGCCTACGCGTCGGAGCTGATCTTTCCCCGCGCGCAGAAACCGCCGGTGCTGCTGGTGGAGCGCATCGGTGCCTTCCCCTCCTCCGGGGAGATCCGTCGTCACGTCAAGGATGGTCCGGCGTTGCTGACGAGCATCAGGCAGCGTTATGCCGCCGACGCCCTCGACATCGACGAGAGCGACGGGCTGAACCTGGTCTTTACCGACTGGCGTCTGAGCTTGCGTCTTTTGGACGATGGTTGCGTGACTTGCCTGACCGTGGAAAGTCGCGGCGACAGCTCGCTCATGCAGCACAAGACCGCCGAACTGCTGAGGCAAATCGATGCTGGGAGGGAATTCGAATGAACGCGATTGCAGAGCACGCCGACAAAGCCTGGTATCTGCTTCAGTGCAAACCCAAACAGGATGAGCGCGCCGAAGAGCATTTACAGCGCCAGGGCTATGCCTGTTTTCGCTCGACCTACCGGCGTGAGCGCGTTTTGCGCGGGCAGCGTCGAGTGATCAGCGAGTCGTTGTTTCCAGGCTATCTGTTTATTCAACTGAGCCTTCAGGACAGTTGGGGCCCGCTGCGCTCGACCCGCGGTGTTTCGCGAGTCGTCGGGTTCGGCGGTCAGCCACTGCCGATCCGTGATGCGCTGATCGACGAGCTCCAGGAGCGAGACAGTCAGGCGATCGTGACAACGTTGTTGAGGCACGGAGATACGGTGCGCATCACTGAAGGCCCGTTCTCCGATCTTGAGGCGGTGTTCCTGGCTATGGACGGCGAGGAACGGGTGTTGCTGATGATGAATTTCCTGCAGCGTGAACAGCACATCAGCCTGCCACTGGCAGGCGTTAACAAGATTTAGATCCGCCCGGAGTCTTGAGTCAAAGAAACCTGTGGCGAGCGAGCAAGCTCGCTCGCCACAGACCTACGCCCCTTCCGAGAGATGATTCCAGTCGATCCAGCCCAAAAACCATGTCGCCAGAATCAGTAGACCGAACGCGATCCGGTACCAGGCGAACACCGCATAGCTATGGTTGGCGATGAACTTGAGCAAACCGCGTACGGCAATCATTGCAAAGAGGAATGCGGCTACAAACCCCAGGGCAAACACCGGCAAATCTGCGGACTGGAACAGGTCGCGGTACTTATAGCCCGAGTACACCGCGGCCCCCACCATCGTCGGCATCGCCAGGAAGAATGAAAACTCGGTCGCCGTCTTGCGTGACAGGCCAAACAGCAACCCGCCGATAATCGTCGAACCCGAGCGCGAAGTGCCGGGAATCATTGCCAGGCACTGTGCGCAACCGACTTTCAACGCATCGGTCCAGCGCATCTCGTCAACGTGATCGATAACCACCACATGCTCACGTTGTTCCGCCCACAACATGATGACTCCACCTATCACCAGCGCCACGGCCACGGTGATCGGGTTGAAAAGATATTCATGGATTTTGTCGGCGAACATCACCCCCAGAACAACCGCCGGCAAGAAACCGATCAATAAATTCAGAGTGAAACGTTGCGCATTACGCTGGGTTGGCAAACCGGTAGTGATCTCCAGAATCTTGCGACGAAACTCCCAGACGACCGCCAGAATTGCCCCCAACTGAATGATGATATTGAACGCCATGGCTCGCTCACCGCCGAAGTCGAGCAAGTCTGCGGCAATGATCTGGTGTCCCGTACTGGAGATGGGCAAAAACTCTGTGAGCCCTTCAACCAGCCCTAGAATCGATACCTGCGTAGTGGTCCAGAAGTCCATTAATCCCCCGTTAAACCCTCTCGACTGAAAGGTTTGTTGATGATGCCGAGCAGTTGATTTCTGATCGCGATTAAACCTGTCGGACCAGCGGAGGATTAAAGCGCACTCTCTGCCTGGTTGAGCTAAACGTTATAAAACGTCCATCTCGGAGCATCAGGGCCGGCTTCCTGCAAATGGCCTACGCCTGAGAATGAAATTGTTTTTCAGGACTGATACTTGTGAGCTGCAAATCTAGCGATGCCACTCATCGTCGGATCGTTGACGTTTCAGCGTTGGGCGCGCGCAATGTCCTACCCAAAAATGATCGCCCAAGAGAACACTCCATATGGCAAAGATCATAGTACTCGCCGGTGACTTCCCGCAGGGCGACGGGGAATATCACCTTGGAACCATCACCCTCAAAACGTCCCTCAAACCCCGGCTTGGAACAAGCTTCCCGGTTTCGGAGTTTAAAGATCTAACGGTTCAGAATACTGATTCGAATAAGAATATAAAAACCGCCATAGGGTTGGGCCTTGCAGGCGCCATGTTACTCGGTCCCGTTGGAGCCATCGCCGGCTATTGGCTCGCCGGAAAAAACACCGAGGTGACATTCATGGCCACCCTGAAGGACGGCGCAAAGCTGCTGGCGGCCACCGATAGCGACACCTACAAGGATATCTCGGCACACGCCCTGAAAAAATCCCGAGCCGGCCGCCGAGGCCCTCTTTCCAGTTCACTTAATAACGGATCCATTCATTGATCCGCTTGCCCGGCGACTGCGAGAATGTTGCAGGGTACCCGATACAAGACATGCTCCGTGGTACTGCCCACCCACTTTTCCAGCCCCTTGCGATGCGCATTGCCCATGACGATCACGTCGGCCCTGTGATGCGCTGCAAAGTCGGCCAGTGCTTTACCTGGCGGCCCTGCAACGAAGTGTTGCCGTTCGGTGGGCACGCCGTAGTGATCGGCCAAGGTGATGAATGACTTGTGCAAAGACTTGCGCACGTCGCTGTTGAAGCCAGGCATCGTGACAGCACCCGCGCCCGCATCGGATATATGCGTCTGCGATAGATCGTAGGCATACAGCAGATGCATTTCTGCATGGCATTGCGTTGCCAATTCGTTCGCAGCCTGGATGATCAGGTCGTTGATTCCGGTGATCTGAGTCTCAGGGTGCGATGGATCGACTGCCGCCACGATCACGCGCGGAAGTGGGCAACTGACTTCGCTGACCAGATGGACAGGCACCGGACATTCACGCAGCAAATGCCAATCCAGAGGCGTGATGAAAACGCGTTTGAGCGCCGACTCATGCTGCACGTCCTTGATAACCAGATCCGCCTGCGTTGTTGTCACGTGCTGAAGGATCTCTTGCAGCGCGTCGCGTGTGAAAAGAACCTCGGTACTCAGGTTGATCCCGCGCCCACGGATCAGATCGGCTTCATCCTTGAGCCATTTTTCGTTCTCTTGCTGACAAGCCTCACGAAACCGCGCACTGGCGTGGATCAAACCCAAGATGTTGAAATCTTCGATGAGCACCGTGATATGCAGTGCTGCGCCAGTAGCTTCGGCAATGGCGACGGCCCGCTGCAGCGCCGGCGTATGACGCATGGTGGGACCGGCTATTAGAAGGAGTCGTTGATATTGGCTCATGTCACACCTCCAAACGTTCTGGGATATCTGCTAGCCCCCCAGCCTCTCGTCTGTCGCACCGCCAGCGATCTGCTATCGCCTCAATGACCTGGATCGACACAATCAATATACGCCTGGATTCGACTAACCATCCAAGGTGTGTCTCATTGCAGCTAATACAATGAGACACATTCCGACGGGCAAATATTTGACGACAAGAAGTTACTTCTTCGCATACTTCGCGCCATGCGGATCGTTAAGCTTCACCTGCATCAGCTCCCATTCACGCTGAATGATCGAGTAAGGGATAAAGATGCTGACTCTCTCAGCCCCCTTTAACCCTGGGTGAAAACTCACATCATTAAGGGTGGTGGAGAAAAAGCCGACATTGATACCGACAATGCTGCCGTCATTGCCTATGACGGGCCCACCCGACATCCCCTTTATCATCGGGGCATCATGGATGGCATAGCGTTCGCCGCTGCCTTCATCGCTATTGATGAAAGGCGCCGGGTACACCTTGCCTTTGCCGGTGACGGTCGTCATGTAGGGGCTCGCCCCCACGGCAGTGATGTGTTCACCCACACGCGGTGCGCGCCATGACGGGTAGCGACCGTCGGCCTTGTGCTGGATGAAAACAAGGTCGCAGCCAGTGCTGCAGCTGTATTCCACGTTGCGGATGAGGGGGGTGTGGCGAGTGGTGACGGCATAGTCTTCGTTCCATTGCACGGCCGAGGCCATGTACAGATAGGGCAAAGGAAAGCCCGAGAAGACTGAAAAATATGAATCATTGGCAGGCCCCGACAAGTCGGGTTTTACCATACCGTTGCATCCTGCAATACCAGCTCCTATTAAAAAGTAGGTCATGATTTTAATCATGATAATCACCGACTTATAAGGAGGATTAGATTTTTATTGTGGCGAATCTTTCTAGTTGTCCGGTTCTTGTAGTTTTCCTCGCGGCGTGGTTCGGTGCGTTTATTTATGGCTGAAGTTGTAAAGAATGCGTATGAATCAATTGTGCTAAGACTAATTGCTTTTTGATCCATGTCATGGATTGCACATATTTGGCGCCTGAAAAATGGCATAAATGCGACAGAGAATGAAACTTACACACTCCAGGCAAAGCAAGTGCAATAGCCGGTTTCAGAGCTGCTTAAGTCACTGCGGCATGCCTCGGTAACGCCACAGAAATCAATGCCGCGAAAATAACAAACGCGCTGGAAATCCATAAACACGCCCCCAGCCCGAAAGCCTGATAAACCCAGCCAGAGAGCACGGTGCCGATCAGCCGTCCCATGGCGTTGGACATGTAGTAAAAACCGACGTCCAGCGACACGCCATCTTCCTTGGCATAGGACACGATCAGGTAGCTGTGCAGCGAGGAGTTCACCGCGAACAGCGCCCCAAAGACCATCAAGCCGCCTAACAGCACCCCCTGTTGCGACAACCCGGTGTTCAGGCCCAGAGCGATCGCCGCGGGCAGGCCAGCAAGAGCAAGCGCCCACAAAAAAGCCGCGCGACCGTCAGGAACATGCCCCCGTTGCTTGCCGGTGATTCGCGGCGCGAACGATTGCACGATGCCGTAGCCGATCACCCAGGCCGCGAGGAATCCTCCGACCTTCCAGAAATCCCAGCCAAAGACGCTGCTCAAGTACACCGGCAACGCCACGACAAACCAGACATCGCGGGCACCGAACAGAAACATCCGGGCCGCCGACAGAATGTTGATGGCCCGGCTCTTGGACAGGATGTCGCGAAACCTGGGCTTGGCTTTGGCCTTGCCCAGATCCTTTTTTAACAGAATCAAGCTGCTGACCCAGATCAGCGCCAGAACACCCGCCATGGCCAGCAATGCACCTTTGAACCCGATCAAGGCGAGCAATGCCCCGCCCAGAAAGAAGCCGACACCCTTGAGTGCATTCTTCGAGCCGGTGAGGATGGCTATCCATTGGTAAAGCTTGCCCTGTTGCCCGTCGGGCACCAGAAGCTTGATCGAGCTTTTGGCGCTCATCTTGTTCAGGTCTTTGGCGATCCCCGACAACGCCTGCGCGCCCATCACCCAAGGGATCGTCAGCCAGGCCACTGGCACCGTCAGCATCAACAGCGCCACAACCTGCATCCCCAGCCCGATGTTCATGGTCCGGTTCAAGCCCAGTCGGGCGCCGAGATAGCCGCCCACCAGGTTGGTGATTACACCAAAGAGTTCGTAGAACAGAAACAACGCCGCGATTTGCAGCGGGCTGTAGCCCAACGCGTGAAAGTGCAGCACCACCAACATGCGCAAGGCACCGTCGGTGAGGGTGAAGGCCCAGTAATTGCCCGTCACGAGCAGGTACTGCCGCACTTGGGGCGCGAGGGCTGACAACGCTTTCATCACCGCTCCTTAAACGGCCAGGCCGACCATTCTGGCCAGTTCGACGGTGCGGTTCGCGTAACCCCATTCATTGTCGTACCAGGCATAAATTTTGACCTGGGTGCCATTGATGACCATGGTCGACAACGCATCGATGATCGAGGAACGCGGGTCGGTGCGGTAGTCGATAGACACCAGCGGACGCTCCTCGAAACCGAGGATGTCTTTCAGTTCGTTCTCGGACGCGTCCTTGAGGAACTGATTCACTTCTTCGACCGTGGTAACGCGTTCGACTTCAAAGACACAGTCGGTCAGCGAAGCGTTGGCCAACGGTACGCGCACGGCGTGGCCATTCAGACGCCCGCGCAGTTCCGGGAAGATTTCGGCAATGGCCGTGGCCGAGCCGGTGCTGGTCGGGATCAAACTCATGCCCGACGCACGGGCACGGCGCAGATCCTTGTGGGGTTGGTCGAGGATGCTTTGAGTGTTGGTCAGGTCGTGGATGGTGGTGATCGAACCGTGGCGAATGCCCAGTTTCTCGTGGATCACCTTCACCACCGGCGCCAGACAGTTGGTGGTGCACGATGCGGCGGTGACGATGCGATGTTCCGCCGGGTTGAACAGCTGATGGTTGACGCCCATGACGATGTTCAGCGCGCCCTGCTCCTTCACCGGAGCGCTGACCACCACGCGCTTCACACCTTGATCGAGGTATGCCTGAAGCACCGCGACGGTCTTCATTTTGCCGCTGGCTTCAATCACCAGATCGCAGCCCGACCAATCGGTGTCGGCAATCGCCTTGTTGGCGGTAACTTTGATTCGTTTGCCGTCGATGACGATGCTGTCACCTTCGGAGTCGGCCTGGTCATTCCAACGGCCATGCACCGAGTCGAAGTTCAGCAGGTGCGCATGGGTTGCTGCGTCGCCGGCCGGATCATTGATCTGCACGAACTCAAACTCTGGCCAGCCCCAGGCTGCGCGCAGAGCGAGGCGACCGATGCGGCCAAAACCATTGATGCCCACTTTGATCGTCATGTTTCCCCCTTCAAATGGAGCGCTGATTGACACGTTTCATGAGCTCTTGCGCCGATTCCTTGCGTTCGGAATAGCGATCGACCAGATAGTCCTGACGGTCGCGCAGCAGCAAGGTGAATTTTACCAATTCCTCCATCACATCCACGACGCGGTCATAGAACGGCGAAGGCTTCATCCGACCGTTATCGTCGAACTCCATATAGGCCTTCGGCACGGAGGATTGGTTGGGAATGGTGAACATGCGCATCCAGCGCCCCAGCACCCGCAACTGATTAACTACGTTGAACGACTGCGAGCCGCCGCACACCTGCATGACGGCGAGGGTCTTGCCCTGGGTCGGGCGTACGGCGCCCATCGCGAGCGGCACCCAGTCGATCTGCGCCTTGAAGACCGCGCTCATCGAACCGTGACGTTCTGGTGAACACCAGACCTGCCCTTCCGACCACATCATCAACTCGCGCAGTTCCTGCACCCGTGGGTGATCGTCGCCAGCGTCATCAGGCAGCGGCAAACCAGAAGGATTGAACACCCGCGTCTCGGCACCGAAGTGCTGTAGCAATCGGGCGGCCTCCTCGACTAGCAAGCGACTGAAGGAACGCTCACGCGTCGATCCGTACAGCAGCAAAATGCGCGGCTTGTGGCTGGAGGTTTGTTCGATGCCGAGCTTATCGGTCGACGGGAGATCAACCAGTTCGGTATCGAGTTGAGGCATGTGGTCATCGTGCATGGTCATTGTCCTGCGCAATAGCGCTTCTGGAATCATCGAACCGGACAGCAGGCCGCTGCCCGTTCGGGACGGTCACCCATTTCTTCAAGGCGTTTGGCATCTGGGTTCAACCAGTGCCCGTTGGCTTCGAGCACCACGGTCAGTACCTGATGCACCCAGCCCGGCAGATCCGGGTGCAGTCGGTAGTAAACCCATTGGCCCTGCCGACGGTCCGAGAGCAATCCGCACGTACGCAACTGCGCCAGGTGCCTGGAGACTTTGGGCTGGCTCTCATTCAACGCACAGGTCAGCTCGCAGACGCACAGCTCTCCCTCACGGGCAATGAGCAGCATCATGCGGACCCGGTTGTCGTCAGCCAGGCATTTGAAAACAGTGGTCGGCGTCAGTTGGTCAGCCATCGGGTTTCTCGGCGTTGGGTGTTCACGCATCAAAGGTGAATACAGACATATGCGTTTTTCCGAATATACGTTTTCCCGCATGTACGGGTCAACGGCAAATGTGTCGACTCTGTATGTGAATGATATTTATTTACTTACAAAAGGTAATCGTTATCATTAGCGCAATAATTAAAAAAGGAGCTCATGGTGGCTTTACCGCGCATTTACCCCGCCTCTCTCTCACTGCTGGGGCTTTTTGCAGTACCTGATTTGCAAGCACAAACCCAATCGACATTGGCCCTGCCTGCAACCGCTGTGACCAGTGATTACAGCGAGCAGAACTACAAGCCGACCGACAGCCGCAGCGCGCTGAAGATCGACGCCCCGCTGCGGGATATCCCGCAAACGGTGAACGTGATCCCCCAGAGCGTGATCAAGGATCAGGGCGCACAGTCGATGGAAGAAGTGTTGAAGAACGTCCCCGGCATCGGCCTTTCCAATGGCGATGGCCAGCGCGACCAAGTCACCATTCGCGGCTTCAGTGCCATCGGCGACATGTACGTCGACGGCGTTCGTGACGATGCGTTGTACTTCCGCGATCTGTCCAACGTCGAGCGCGTGGAAGTGATCAAGGGGCCGGCAGCGGTGCTCTATGGCCGTGGTTCATCCGGTGGCCTGATCAACAGCATCAGCAAGAAACCCAACTTCACCCCCAAGCAGGAAGTGGGTGTCAGCTTCGACAGCGAGGGCAAAAAGCGCACGCAGTTCGACGCCGGTTGGGCCGATCAGCAGCAAAACGACAAGGCATTCCGGGTGACCGGTGCGCTGGAGAACAGCGACACCTTCCGCGATGACGGCTATATCGATCGCAAGGCCATTGCGCCTTCGGCCTACTTCAAGCTCTCCGACGATCTTGAGCTGAACCTGGGGGCAACGTACCTCTACGACAAACGCTTGATCGACTTCGGCATTCCCGCGCGGGGCGATCGCCCGGTCGATGTCGATCGGGACAAGCGCTTCGGTTCCGCCGACCCGGATGACGATTACACCCGCAGCGAAGTGTTTTCGTTCACGGCTGGCGTCGACTACCGCATCAACGACGACTTCACCCTGAGCAACACCAGCCGTTACTACCACTACGATCTGGATCGCAACAACACACTCGCCGACTCCAGCCCGACACGTTTCGTCACCGCGCCCAACGGCGAGCTGTTGGTAAAGCTCAATCGCGGCAATGTGCAGCGCAAGGAAGACGGCTGGTTCAACCAGACCGAACTGAAGCAACAGGCCACGCTGGCCGGGATGAACCACAACCTGCTTTACGGCGTGGAACTGGGACGTCAGGTCAAAGACCAATCCGTCTTCAGCCAGAACAACGTAGCGCGGGTCCCGGTGTACCGCGATGGCTTGGTCGACGTACCGTTCCAGGCCAACCGACAAACCGCCAAGGGCACCACTACCCAGGACACGGCCGGTTTCTATGTCCAGGATCTGATTGAACTGACCCCGCAATGGAAAGCACTGCTGGGTGTGCGCTATGACGTGTTCGACCAGGAATATTCGGATGACCTGACACGTGCCACCATGTCCCGAACCGACAACACCTGGAGCCCGCGCGCAGGCCTGGTCTATCAGCCTGATCAGGTCCAGTCCTACTACATTTCGGTGAGTCGCTCTTATCAACCCTCCTCCGAAGTCTTCGCCCTGAGCACTACCAACCAGGACCTTGAGCCGGAGCAAACCACCAACTTCGAGATCGGCGGCAAGTGGGACCTGCTCGACAATCGCCTGGCGTTGACGGCGGCGCTGTTCCGGCTGGAACGCACCAACATGAAAACGACCGATCCGGCGAACCCGACCAAACTGGTCCTGTCGGGCGAGCAGCGCACCGACGGTCTTGAATTGACCGCCAGCGGGCAGTTGAGTGACAAGTGGCAGGTCTATGCCGGCTATGCCTATCTGGACGCCGAGATCATCAAGTCCAACAACCGAACCAACGGCGTTGCCAACGAAGGCCAGACACCAACCCTGACCCCGCGTCACAGTGCCAACCTCTGGCTGGTGCGCTCGCTGACCAACACCTGGCGCGTAGGCATGGGGGCGAACTATGTCGACGATCGTTACACCGCCCTGGATAACCAGGTGGTCATGCCCGCTTACACCACCGTGGATGCGGCGTTGCTCTATAACTTGCCGAAATGGGACATGGCGCTGCGCTTGCGCAACGTCTTCGACAAGGACTATTACGCCTCGGCCCATGGCTCGGTGGACCTGATCACCCCCGGAGCACCACGGACTCTGGAGCTGAGCACCAACTACCGGTTCTGAGTGAAGACCTAAATCAAATGCCGCAGTGCCGGCCCGTTAAGATGCAAGCCCGCTTGTATGGTAGGACTTGAAGGGAGGAGGAGGGACAAAGCCCGATTCT
>NZ_JAHSTV010000025.1 GCF_019145235.1 Pseudomonas farris
GCCAAGCGGTTCCGACGTCACTCCAAAGTTGCATCGCCCCGTTTTGTGCGCGCTCCGTTCTTAAAAATTCCTTGAGCGGACTATAGCCAGCAGGTAGTAGTGCTTGATCCCTCTAAAGTGTGATTTGCAGCTGCCGGCCACTCTGGAACAGTCCTTTCGCCAGTCCGACACATGTCGGCACGGCAAGGATGGCTGAAAATTCGGATTTCACAAGCCAAGCGCTTGCTTGGTGGGTCTGGCGCGCCGTTTTCGGCGCGCCAGATGACGCTTAAAGCGTCGAGAGGAAGGTACTGTTGTTGGCCTGCCATTCGGTGATGTCGACGCGGATGCGCTTCTTGTCGAGCTTACCGACACTGGTCTTGGGAATTTCAGTAACAATGGCGATCTGGCTCGGGATAGCCCACTTGCTCAGGTGCCCCTGCTCAACGAACGGCTTGAGGTGTTCCTTGAGATCCTTGGCCCCGATCTCATGCCCGTCGCGGACCACCAGCAGCGCAAACGGCCGCTCACCCCACTGCGGATCGGCGATGCCCACCACTGCTACTTCGCGTACCGCGGGGTGGCGGCTGATCAGGTCTTCCAGGTCCAGGGAGGAGATCCACTCGCCGCCGGTCTTGATCACGTCCTTGATCCGGTCGCGAATGTCGATCACGCCCATGCTGTCCAGCGTCGCCACGTCGCCGGTGTGCAACCAGCCTCCGGCCCAGAGCTCGGCACCTTTCTGCGGCTCGTTGAAATAACCCTCGGTGAGCCACGGCGCACGCAACACCAATTCGCCCTGGGTCTCGCCATCGGCAGGCAGGAAGTTGCCGTCGGTGTCGACGATCGCCGCCTCGACCAATGGCCCCGGTACACCGGCCTTGATCCGGTAGGTGGTGCGTTCGTCTTCGGTGCCGGCCATCAGCTCTTCGTTGAGGTGCGCGCACGATACCAATGGCCCGGTTTCCGACATGCCGTAAGCGGCGGTCAACTGAATGCCCTTGGCTTTGGCCGCTTCATACAGCGCACGGTTGAGCGCACTGCCGCCGATGACGATTTTCCAGCCACCGAAATCGATGTTTTGCGCCGCCTTGGCATTGAGGACCATTTGCAGAATGGTCGGCACGCAGTGGGAAAAGCTCACCTTCTCCTTGCGCCACAGTTCCACCAGATACTCGGGATCGTAACGGCCGGGGTAGACCTGCTTGAGCCCGAGCATGGTTGCTACATATGGCAAGCCCCAGGCATGCACATGGAACATCGGGGTGATCGGCATGTACACGTCGTTGGTGCCCAGCAGGCGCACGCTGTCGATGGAACCCATGATGGTCGACACGCCCATGGTGTGCAGCACCAGCTGGCGATGGGTGAAATACACGCCTTTGGGGTTACCGGTGGTGCCGGTGGTGTAGAACGTGGTGGCGACCGAGTTTTCGTCGAAATCTTCAAAGTCGTACTGCGGGCTCGCAGCGGCCAGCAATTGCTCGTACTCGCCAATCAGGTTTGGCAGGTCGGCGGTTTTTTCCGGCAAGTCGGTCAGCAGCAGGGTTTTCTCCACAGTAGTCAGGTGCCCGGCAATCGCCTTATACAGCCCGACGAACTCGCTGTTGACCAGCACGAAGCGGTCCTCGGCGTGGTTCATGGTGTAGAGAATCTGTTCTGGCGACAGGCGCACGTTGATGGTGTGGATCACCGCGCCGATCATCGGGATGGCAAACATGCATTCCAGGTAGCGATGGCTGTCCCAGTCCATCACCGCCACGGTATCTCCGGCCTTCACGCCAGCGGCCGTCAGCACGTTGGCCAGCCGCGCGACCCGTTCGATCAGAGTCGGATAGCTGTAGCGCAATTGATCGCGGTAGATGATCTCGCGGGTTTTTTCGTAACGGGCACCGGACATCAGCAGCCGTTTAATCAACAGCGGATACTGGTAAGCGCCCTCGGCTGGGGGGATAACGCGAGTCTGCAACATAAGAGTCCCTTTTCTGACTGCACGGTCTTGGCTTTTAAAGCTAAGCACTCTAGAGCCCTTGAACGCCAGCCAAATCAGCCAAAGGGATGATTTGCACAACCGTATAAATGCTAGCTTTGCGCCAGCATTTATAGGTACGAACGTGCAGCTGAACCCGGCGTAGGAGCTGCCGCAGGCTGCGACCTTTTGATCTTTGGCGGTATCGAAAATCGTCAAGATCAAAAGATCGCAGCCTTCGGCAGCTCCTACAGAGGGTCGGGAATCAGTGCATCTCGGTGAACGCGAGTTTCACGCCGATCGCGATCAACACCGCGCCCATGGTCCGGTCGAACCAGTGGCCCATGCGGGAGAAACCGGCGCGCACGCGCTGTTGACTGAACAGCATCGCCACCAGGCAGAACCAGACTGCCGTCGCCGCGGCCAGATAAATCCCGTAACCGGCCTGTACCGCCAATGGTGTGTGCGGGCTGATCACCACGGTGAACAGCGACAGGAAAAACAACGTGGCTTTCGGGTTCAGGCCATTGGTCACGAATCCCGAGGTGAAAGCGCCACGCGCGGTACGTTCGCCGGCCTCCTGATGCAGGTCGTCAGCCACAGGTGGGGCCGGTTGCGCGCGCAAGGCCTTGAAACCGATGTACAGCAGGTACGCGGCGGCGGCCCATTTCAAGGCGTTGAACAGCACGATCGACTGAGACACGATCAACCCGATACCCAACAGCGAATAGCCGACGTGCAGGAAAATCGCCGAGCCGACGCCCAGCGCGGTCCAGGTTCCGGCACGGCGACCATGGGTCACGCTCTCACGCACAACCACGGCAAAGTCCGGGCCGGGACTGGCGACGGCCAGCAGGTGAATCAGGGCAACGGTCAAGAACTCTGTCCAATACATGGGGGCTCCTTTTGGGCCAGCGTAACTGTTTGTTTCATCTGGTAGGCTCGTCAGATTACGCCTTCAGTTCAATGCACAAAAGGTACAGTTGATGACGAACTCTCGCCGCGCCGTTTTCCTCGACCATCCGTCCCTGGACCTCGGCGATCTCGACCTCAGTCCGCTACGCGAGTGCTTCAGCGACTTGCAGCTGTTCGCGCAAACCACGCCTGATCAGGTGGTCGAACGCCTCAAAGGCGCCACCGTCGCCATCAGCAACAAAATCCTGATCGATGCGGCGGCCATGGCGGCCAGCCCAGAATTGAAGTTGATCCTGATCACCGCCACCGGCACCAATAACGTCGACCTCGCCGCCGCCCGTGCTCACGGAATCACTGTCTGTAACTGCCAGGGTTATGGCACGCCGTCGGTGGCTCAGCACACGATCATGTTGCTGCTGAATCTGGCGACGCGCCTGGCCGACTATCAAAAAGCGGTCGCCGAAGGTCGCTGGCAACAAGCGAAACAGTTCTGCCTGCTTGATTACCCGATCGTCGAACTCGAAGGCAAAACCCTCGGCCTGCTTGGCCACGGTGAACTGGGCAGTGCCGTGGCGCGGTTGGCCGAGGCGTTCGGTATGCGCGTGTTGCTGGGGCAGATTCCGGGGCGCCCTGCCCGGCCGGATCGTTTGCCGCTGAATGAACTGCTGCCGCAAATCGACGCCCTGACCCTGCACTGCCCGCTCAACGAACACACTCGCCACTTTATCGGCGCCCGTGAACTGGCCTCGATGAAACCCGGTGCTTTCGTGGTCAACACCGCGCGCGGCGGATTGATTGACGAACAAGCATTGGCTGATGCCCTGCGCAACGGTCACTTGGGCGGTGCGGCCACTGATGTGTTGAGCATCGAACCACCCACCGCGGGCAATCCGTTGTTGGCCCACGATATCCCACGATTGATCGTCACCCCGCACAACGCTTGGGGCAGTCGCGAGGCGCGGCAGCGAATCGTTGGCCAGTTGACCGAAAACGCCCAAGGCTACTTCAGCGGTCAAGCGCTGCGGGTCGTCAGTTGATAAACTGCGGCACTTTTTTTCCAGGAGCAGAGTATGGATCCGCGCAGTGAAGTACTGCTTCGTCAGGCTGAGTTATTCCAGGGTTCGGTGCTGCTGGCCGGTTTGCCCGCCGATGATTTGCTGGGCCGGCTGCCCGATGCCCACGGTTGGTGCTGGCATGCTGGTGATCAAACGGCACTGAACGCCCGTTTCGCCGAGCGCAGCCATTTCGGCGTGAATGCGCCGGAGCGCGAGTTCGACAGCGCCGTGGTGTTTCTGCCTAAGTCCAAAGACCTGACCGACTACATCCTCAACGCCCTCGCCTCTCGTTTGGCCGGCCGTGAGTTGTATTTGGTAGGCGAAAAACGCAGCGGCATCGAAGGCGCGGCCAAGCAACTGAATCCCTTCGGCAAACCCCGTAAGCTCGACAGCGCACGGCATTGCCAACTCTGGCAGGTCACCGTGGCCAATGCACCAGAAGCCAAGTCGCTGGAAAGCCTGGCACAGACCTACGAACTGCCGTTGGCCGAAGGCCCATTGAAAGTCATCAGCCTGCCGGGCGTGTTCAGCCACGGTCGCCTGGATCGCGGCAGCGCCCTGCTGCTGGAGCACCTGGACAAACTGCCGAGCGGCCACTTGCTGGACTTCGGTTGCGGCGCGGGTGTGTTGGGGGCGGCGGTCAAGCGGCGTTATCCGCACAACCAGGTCACTCTGCTTGATGTAGATGCGTTTGCCGCCGCCAGCAGTCGCCTGACCCTGGCCGCCAACGGCCTGGATGCTGAGGTGATGACCGGTGACGGCATCGATGCCGCGCCCATGGGTTTGAGCGCGATCCTGAGCAACCCACCGTTCCATGTCGGCGTACACACCGATTACTTCGCCACCGAGAACTTGCTGCGAAAAGCGGCTAAACATCTGAAAAACGGCGGCGAACTTCGACTGGTAGCGAACAGCTTCCTGAAGTATCAACCGCTGATCGAAGAGCACTTGGGCGTGTGTGCGATCAAGGCTGAAGGACAGGGTTTCCGAATCTACCGGGCCAAGCGCGGCTGATAATAAGTGCTTGCCTAACGGATTCTGCCTAGGCAGAATCCGCTCCGTCCTAGGGGAGTAGTCTCCCACGAGCGCCATGCTCGTCCGGCATACGTCAACATACTTGGTCCTCAGACCATGGCGTATGCGACCCAAGCGTCCGCATCAGACGGATCGCAGGGTTTGACAAGACCTATGACACGAACACCTTACCCGGGGCGGGAAGGCTGTACGTGTCATAGCCGTGTCGACCCGCCCCTTAGGAAAACCCTGATGATGTTGGATTCCCTGCTCGTTCCCACCGCAATCGTTGCCTTGGCCGAAATCGGCGACAAGACGCAACTGCTCGCGCTCATTCTCGCTGCCCGCTTTCGCAAGCCCTGGCCAATCATCGCCGGCATCGTCGCCGCGACCCTGGCCAACCATGCGGCAGCCGGTGCGGTAGGCGCCTGGTTCGGCAGTTTCTTCTCGAATGCGACGTTGCACTGGATCCTCGCCGCGAGCTTCACCGCTACGGCCCTGTGGACGCTGGTGCCGGACAAAATGGACGAAGACGAAGCCAGCACCGCCCGCAAATTCGGGCCGTTCCTGACTACGTTGATTGCGTTCTTCCTCGCGGAGATGGGCGACAAGACCCAAGTCGCAACGGTGATGCTCGCCGCGCAATACCCGGATCTGTGGCTGGTGATCATCGGCACTACCGTCGGGATGTTGATTGCCAACGTGCCGGTGGTACTGGCAGGTAACTTTGCGGCGGACAAACTGCCCTTGACCCTGATCCGTCGCCTGGCGGCGTCGGCGTTCCTGATCCTGGCGATTGTTGCGGTGTACAAGGCGATGGAGAGCAGTGGGTGGGTTTGACGCCGTAAGTCATTAGACCGTGTCATCGTTCTTCGCGAGCAAGCCCGCTTGTATGGTAGGACTTGAAGGGAGGAGGAGGGACAAAGCCCGATTCTGACTGTTGACGCAGTACAGATCCGTGGGAGATTTCGCCCCTCCTCCTTTCACCCAAGCGCCGATAAAGAATGCATCTGGCTAGGACCGACGATAGGAACAAGCCTGCGCCTCTGGGTGAGCCCTTCAAGTGCTCAAAACATATCCCGGAGGAAATCCAATGGCAATGCCGGTTTCTGTCACAAAGCCAATCGTAGGCGTGGATGTCGCCAAGAACGAACTGGTGATCTATCACGCCGAACTTGACCTGCTTGAAGAGATTCCCAACAACAAGGCTGCCATCAAGCAGTGGTTGAAAGCCTTGTCGGGGACAGTCGCGGTAGCCATTGAGTCGACCAATATCTATCACCTGGAGTTCGCCGATCTGGCCTATGAGGCTGGCTGCGTGATTTACATGGTGGGTGGCTATGAACTCAGCCATTACCGAAAAGGGGTGAATATCCGCGCCAAAACCGATGCGTTGGATGCCAGACTGCTCGCCCGCTATCTGAAGAACGAAGGTGATGATCTTCATCCTTGGACCCCGCCATCACCGCTGTACCGCCAGCTCTTGAGCCTTTTTCGTCGTCGCGCAGCCTTGGTTCAGGCGCGGGTCGGCCTGGTGCAAAGTTGGGCGAATGAACCGCTGCTGAAATCTGCTTTCGCCGCGCAAGTGAAAGCCATGCAGCAGCTTGAAACGCTGGTCGAAAAGACGATTAATGATCATCTGAAAGAAGCCGGTTTGCTCGGTCAGTTGAAGCGTTGCCTGAAAGTTGAAGGCATTGGATTTCTGACCGGAGCCCGCTTGCTCACGGCGTTTCAGCGGGGCGACTTCAGAAACGCAGATGCCTTTATTGCCTTTCTGGGAATGGATTTGCGGGTGGCGAAGTCAGGGCAAAAAGACGGGCGCCGGAGCTTGACCAAGCGAGGTGACCCGGAAGCTCGCCGGCTTCTGCACAATGCAGCTATGTCGGCCAGCCGTACGCCAGCCTGGAAAGGCTTTTATGAAGAGCAAAGAGCTCGAGGTTTCAGCACCACTCAGGCGCTGGTGATACTGGCTCGCAAGCTTGCTCGGATCGTATTCGCTCTACTGAAAGGACAGAGCGAATATCAACCCAAAGCTGGTTGAGGGCTTCCCTTCAACCATAGAATCTCCCACAGTTTTTATGGACAGATGTTATGGATACTGCTGTACCTGGCCTTGGCCCTGCTGCTGATATTCCTGACCCGGAATCGCCTTCAGGTTGACCTCAACGCGACGGTTCTGCGCCCGGCCATTCACATCACCATTGCTGGCAATCGGGTTATCCGGCCCGGCACCACGCGCCGACAGGTTGGCCCCGCTGACACCCTGGGAGGTCAGGTAAGTCGCCACACTCTGGGCGCGACGCTGGGACAGGTCCATGTTGTGCTGACGGCTGCCGGTGCTGTCGGTGTAGCCGACAATCTCGATCTGGTTCTGGTTGAACTCCTTGAGCGAGCCCGCCAAGTTGTTCAGCGGCTGGTAGAAGCCCGACGCGATGTTCGCCGAATCGGTGGCGAAGGTGATGTTGCCCGGCATGATCAGCTTGATCTGATCGCCCTGACGCTGCACTTCAACCCCAGTGTTGGCCATGCTGGCCCGCAGTTTTTTCTCCTGCTGGTCGGCGTAGTAACCGTAACCGGCGGCAGAAGCCCCCACCACGGCGGCGCCAATCAGCGCGCCCTTGCCACGGTTATCGTGACCGATGGCAGCACCGGCCAGTGCACCAGCCAAGGCGCCGAGGCCACCGTATTTGGCGGTTTTGCTCATGCCCGTAGAACCGCCATCAGCCTGACCCTGGTTGTCATAAGGGTTCTGCGATGCGCAACCGGACAACAAAGCCACAGCAGTAGCGACAATAATCAAACGACGCGAGGTGAACATGGAGAGCTCCTACTTTTTTTTGCATTCTGTGGTGCAGCGGACTTAAGCAATGAACCTTTGCGGGCGTTGGATCATGGCCAACGCCAAAAATTCCGTTGTGCCTTTCACAACTGCATCTTCAGGCTCGTACAAAGGGGTTACCGCGCATTTCATCGCCCAGACGAGTATCCGGACCATGACCGGTCACCACCGTCGCCTCTTCGTCGAGGGTATACAACCGTTGCTTGATCGACCGCACGAGAGTCGCCTGATCGCCTCCCCATAAATCCGTGCGCCCTACCCCACGCTTGAAAAGCGTATCACCGGCAATCAGCAGCTTAGCCTCTGAAAACCAAAAGCTCATGGAACCGGGTGTATGACCCGGCGTATGCAGCGCAACGCCACAACCGCAAGCCAGCTCCTCATCGTCGGCCAACCAGCGATCTGGTGATGGCACAGGGGTGTAAGGCACACCAAACATCTGGCACTGCATCTCCAGGTTGTCCCAGAGGAATTGATCTTCTTTATGCAGGTGCAGCGTCGCGCCGGTTTTCTCCTTGAGCTGCCCGGAAGCCAGGAAATGATCCAGGTGCGCGTGGGTGTGAATGATGCTGACCACCTTCAGGCCCAAGGCGTCGAGACGCGCGAGGATCAGTTCATGATTGCCGCCCGGGTCGACCACGATGGCTTTTTTGGTGATCGGGTCGCCGATGATTGTGCAGTTGCACTGCAAAGGGCCGACGGGGAAGGTTTCGCGGATGAGGGTGGGTTGCTGGGACATCGGGGCACGCTCGGGAAACAGGAATGACCAATTTTGGCACAGATTTGCCCTGATCCATTGACCCCATGTCCATCGTAAAAATGCGTTACGCCAACACCCCCAACTCCTTCGCCCGTGCCACCGCCTGCGTGCGCCGCTCAACCCCCAACTTACTGTTGATATGACTGGCATGGGTTTTCACCGTGTGCAGCGAAATAAACAACTGATCGCTGATTTCCTGGTTCGAACACCCTTGGGCGATCAGTCGCAGAACGGCCAGTTCACGCGTACTGAGTTGTTCGGCAGCAGGTGATGGCTCCACCACCGGCCGGGAGGCCAGGGCCGGAAGTTTTTCCGAGAGACTCTGCGAAACGGCCGTCGGCGCACAGAGTTGAAGTTGCCCGCGCAGCCAGTCCGGGTGTGCGGTCAACAATGGGTCAAACGGTTGCAGGACGCCACCGGCGGCCGCTTCCAAAGCCTGGGCCAGCGCCTTGCGGGCCTCAGATTCACGCCCGCCCGCCAGCAACAGAGTAATTTTCTGACTCAGCGCCATCACGCTGAGCATCTGCCGGCCGCTGTGCTGACCGTGTTCATGCAACGCGTTCAAGCGCCCTTCGGCAAGCATGGACTGGCCTTTCATCATGTCCAGCACCGCCTGTTGCAGTTCAATGTGCAGCGGCAATTGCGGATGGAATTCTGGAGGGGCCGCCGGATGCTCGCCGTTGTAGGTCTGGCCCAATCGCGCAAGCCAGGCTTCGGCGAGGTCGGTACGGCCCTGGGCCAGCCAGAGTTCGCATTTGACCAGGGTGATCATCGCCAGGTAGTAAATCGGCGGGACGTCCCAGATGTGCATCAGGCGCTCGGCCTCGGCGAGTTCGGCGAAGGCTTTGGCGAACTCGCCGCTGCTGCCCTCCAGACGGGCAATCACGCAGTGGCCGATCAGCACACTGATGTCGCGACAGGCCCGCGCTTCGGCCAATCCCGCGAGCAAACGTGCCCGCGCGGCCTGGGGTTGCAAGCGCAGCGCCAGCAAAAAACCCTCGTATAGGGTCAGGCGCGCGCGCACCGCATACAGCCGTTGCGGGGATAGGCCTTGCAGGCGTTGCAGCCCTTGGCGGACTTCATCCAGTGAGCGAAGAATCTCCCCGCGCGCTTGCAGCACACGAGCGCGGTCGTAATGGGCCAGCGCCTCGAACAGCGGATTGCCCACCCGTTGTGCCAGTTCAAGGGATTCACGATTCAGCCCCCGGGCACGCCAGAGGTCGCTGTCGGCAATGGCCAGGTTAGACAATGTCGAGAGGCACATCAGGCGCTGCCCATAGCGTTTGGCCGGCAGGCTCTCCAGCGCTTCGGTGCAATAGAGCAACGTCAGCTCGCGATTGCCTCGCCCCCGGGCAATGATGCCGCTCAGGGCCAGCCATTGCGCCAGCATGGATTTCTGCGCAGTGGCCGACGGGGCCGGCAGGAAGCGGCTCAAGTGGCTGGCCAGTTCCTCAGCGGCGTCCAGTTGGCAGGCCAGCCCCAACGCCCAGCTGTAGAGCACGATCAGCCGTGGTGTGCTGATTAGCAGGCTGTCGGGCAAGTCCATTTTCCAGCGCAGCAGCATGCCGACGTTCTGCTCGGCCAGCAGCTGTTCTTCAGAGAGGTTTTGTACCAGATTCGCTGCAACGTCCAGATGCCCGGCACGCAACGCCTGCTCCACCGCCTCATCGAGTAACCCTTGGGCGTTGAACCAGCGGCAGGCACGCAGATGCAGGCTGGCCGTCGGTACCATCGCCTGGGCGGTGGGCCGGCTGCGCAGCAGGTCGGAAAACAGGTGGTGATAGCGATACCAGTGACCATGTTCGTCCAGCGGCACCAGAAACACCTGATGCGCCAGCAGGAAACGCAGGATCTCGGCGCTGTCATGGGCTTCGCGCACGGCGTCGCACAACTCACTGCAAAAGCGCTCTTGAGGCGCGGTCTCGTACAGGAATGACTGCACCTCGGCGGGGAGGCAATCGATCACTTCTTCGAGCAGGTAGTCGCGAATCAGCCCTTCCCCGCCGTACAGCGATTGGGGCAATGCGCCCTCGCTGCCCGCCTCGGAGGCCGCCAGCAACCAGAAGCGCAGCCCTGCCACCCAGCCTTCGCTACGCTGAATCAAACTCTCCAGCGCTTCGCCACGCAATGAAATGCTGTGCCGATCAAGCAGGCTCAGGGCTTCATCGTGGGTCAGTCGAAGATCCTGCTCATGCAACTCGAGCAGTTGCCGCGACAGTCGCAGGCGTGCCAGATGCCAGTCGGGACGTTGCCGGCTGGTGACCATGACCAGCAGGCCATCGGGTAAATGATTGAGGAAAAACTGCAGGCAACGATCAAGCACCGGGCCCTGGGCCAGATGATAATCATCAAGTACCAGCAACAGCGGTGTAACGGGTGAAAGGTGCACAGCCAGTTCATCGAGTAAACCGTCCAGCCATTCTTCGAAGGCGAACGGCTGATGACGTTGGCGCATTTTCAGCAGCCCCAGTGCCTGGCTGCCCAGTTGCGGAAAATACTCCTGAAGACCTTCAAGCAAGCGTTCAAGAAAACGACCGGGATCGCTGTCCCGAGGGCTCAACCCTAGCCACAGGCTTTGCCAGTGATCCGGCAACCCCTGGCAAAACTCCACCGCCAATGAACTCTTGCCGAACCCCGCCGGCGCGCTCACCAGCAACAGCCTGCCACCGAGACCGGCGCTCAGGCGCTCGCACAAACGCGGCCGCAGCACATGGCCGTCGGGCAGCGGAGGCCGGAAAAAGCGCCCGTCCAATGCGGCGACGGCAACGCTTGCAGGGCCCGGAAGTGGGGACAGATCAGTCATGGCCGGCTCTTGTTTGAAAGGCTGATGGCGGCGTTACAGATGTCCGCAGCCTAGCGGTAAACGAAGAGCTATTGAAGGTTATTGCTACAAATGGCTACAAAAAGACTACGAACAGAAGTTGCCAAGCCTGAGGTGCAGTTTTTTTCGACAAACCGTGTCGCTCCCTTCGCGAGCAAGCCCGCTCCCACACTGGATCTCCATTGCTCACAGATTGTCTGTCCACCGAAGATCCAATGTGGGAGCGGGCTTGCTCGCGAAAGGGCCATCACAGTCACCGACGTTCCGCGAGCCCCCCCCGCGTTAACAAGTGCGCCCTGATACAAAACTCCGATAAAAAAAGCCCCGAACCAGTCGGGGCGTTTTTTCGAGGATGCGGCCTCGGTTTACATCGTATTAGCGAACGCCTTCCTGACGCAAAGCTGCCGGCGTGAAGTCTGCGGTGCTGGCAGTGAAGCCGAAGTTATAGGCCGACTTCTCTTCGTTCTTCATGCCCAGGGCCAGGTAACGGCCCGATTGCAGGTCGTACAAGGTTTCGAGGGCGTACCACGGCACTTGCTTGTCGTAGTAGTTCTCGGAGTGAGCCTCGGCGACACGCCACAGTTGCCCGCGACCGTCGTAGTGGTCGACCACAGCCGCCTGCCAGGTGTCTTCGTCGATGTAGAAGTCACGTTTGGCGTAGATGTGACGCTGACCTTCCTTCAGGGTCGCGACCACATGCCAGACCCGACGCAGTTCATAACGAGCCAGGTCCTGATTGATGTGACCGGCCTTGATGATGTCGGCGTACTTCAGTTTAGGATCATCGAGCTTGTAGCTGTCGGAGGCGATGTACATCTCTTTCTTGCCTTCGAGCTTCCAGTCATAGCGATCCGGCGCACCGTTGTACATGTCCAGGTTGTCGGAGGTACGCAGGCCATCGGCAGCGGTACCCGGCCCGTCATAGGACACTTGCGGCGCACGACGTACACGGCGCTGCCCGGCGTTGTAGACCCACGCCGAACGCGGTTCTTTAACCTGGTCGAGGGTTTCGTGTACCAGCAGCACACCACCGGCCAGACGCGCCGGCGCGGTCACTTTCTGCTTGAAGTAGAACAGGATGTTTCCCGGATTTTTCGGGTCGTAATCCTTCATCTTGTCGCGGAACACGAACTGGTCCTCGAAGTACACGAGGCTGAACGAGCCGTTCGGCTGCGGCGTGGCCTGGGTTATCAGACGGGTCACACTGCCGCCGCGATAACGGGTGATGTGGTTCCAGATGACTTCAACGCCACTTTTCGGAATCGGGAACGGGATCGCGGTTTCGAAGTTTTCCAGACCGTTGCCGCCGGACACCAGGTTAGTGTTGGTGGCGTTTTTCTTGATGGAGGCGAACACGTCATCCGGCACGGTGGCACCGCGATGGGACGGGTAGACCGGCATCTTGAAGGTTTCCGGGTAGCGCTTGAACATTGCGTACTGGCCCGGCGCGAGCTTGTCCTTGTACTGGTCGACGTTCTGCGCGGTGATGGTGAACTGCGGTTTTTCACTCGCGAACGGATCAGACAGAAAACCCTTGCTATCCACGCTACCGGCGTTTTTCGGCATGGGTTTCCAGGCCGGGATCGAGCCGTCGGCGTTGCCCGCCATCTCGGCGCCCATCGGGGTCAGGCTCTTGCCCAGCTTGTCCGCTTCGGCCGCAGGGACCGCCGCCATGACACCGGTTGCCAGCAGCGACAGCCCCAGAACGCCAACGTGGAACAGACTCTTTGTTATTTTCATAAATGTGTTCGTCCTGAAAATACAGTGCTTAGAAGTTCACGCCGAAGCTGAGCGCAACGAAGTCGCGATCATCCACGGTGGTGTACTTGCCGTCGAAGAAGTTGGTGTACGCCAGGCTCGCGGTGTAGGTGTTCTGGTATTCGGCATCGACACCCAGGCTCACCGCTTTACGACCTTCCTCGAAGTTACCGCCAGGGCCAGGCGAGTAACCGCTCACGTCATGGGACCAGGCCACGTTCGGCTTGAGGTTCACACCGGCGAACACGTCGTTGTAATCCCAGATGGCGCGACCGCGATAACCCCACGACATCGATGTGGTAAAGCCCTCGTTGTTGCAGTTGCGGCTGCGGTTGTTGGTAGCGGCACCCGCGCCGGCACCGTTGATGGTGCTGGTGTTAAGGATCGCCGAGCAGGTGTTGAGGCCGCCGGTATTGGGCAGTTCACCAGGACCGTAGACCGGGTCACGGCCGTAACGGACATCAGAGCTGCTTTCCAGACCGCCAACATGGGTCACGCCCACTTCGCCCACCAGGGTCAGACGGCTGGCGCCCATGACCTGATCGAAGAAGTGCGTCAGGGTGGTCTGGAACTGGGTGATTTCCTTGCGGCGATAGCCGTGCAGATCCTGACCCGGTACACCGGGGAGCAGCGAAGCATTGGTCAGGGCGCCACCCAATGGGCGTACGCCGGCAAACAGGATGTCGGTGGAGTTGAGTTGCACCGGCGCGTTCGGACGATAGCTGATCTCACCGCTCCACGCCGTACCGGTAGGCAGGGTAGTGGAGAAGCTCAGACCGTAGAGGCGGATATCTTCCGGGTACTCGACGAAGTACTCGGAATTACCTGCGACCACCAACGGCGCCAGAGCACGAAGCGCCCCTGGCAAAGCCGCTGCCCGGGCGTAGGCCGCCGCTGGAGCACCGGTGGCGCTGAAGATCGGCGCACGACTGTGATAATTCATGAAATAGGCACCGAACTCGGTGTCTAGCGGCTCGAACATGTATTTGAGGGACGCGCCCCACTGGCCGCTGTCCCGCGCATCGCGATCCGCCCCACGACGCACCAGCACACCTTCATCGTTCAC
The DNA here is from genome assembly GCF_019145235.1 of Pseudomonas farris. Lineage (GTDB taxonomy): Bacteria > Pseudomonadota > Gammaproteobacteria > Pseudomonadales > Pseudomonadaceae > Aquipseudomonas > Aquipseudomonas farris. Next base: position 14,177 of record NZ_JAHSTV010000025.1, read on the forward strand.
GTCGACGCCCAGCCTGGTCAATGTAGGCAGGGCCGCGGCCGGAATGGTCGAGCGCTTGTTCAGCACGCGCAGGTTGTTGTCGCAACCGTCGGCAATGATGTCTGGCTGGGAGAAAAAGGTGCCACAGTTATCGACAACCGTCTGGTCCCATTCCAGCTGATAGAAGGCTTCGGCCGACAGATTGTCGGTGAGGCTCTGGGACACGTAGAACATGTTGACCGGGATCAGACCTTCCTTGACCTCGGCACCGGGACGACGGAACGCGGACACGTCGATCGGGTTGATCGAGTTGATGCCGCCGCCGATGAAAGTACTTTCACCCCAGCTCACGACCTGCTTGCCCAGACGCACGGAACCCGGCTGATCGGCAATGGCGTAGTTGTGGTAGACGAAGGCGTCGAGGATCTGGCCGCCAGCGGACTTGGCGCCTTCTTTACGGTTGCTGTCGCTGATGTCCTTGAACTCGCGGCTTTCATCCTTGAGTTCGAAGTCGTACCAGTATTTGCCCCGGACGAAGACACCGGTGTCGCCGTATTTCAATTCAAGGTCATGGATGCCCTTGAAGATCTTCGAAAAAGTTTCGCCGCTCTTGAAGTTGTTGTGACCGTCATCGGACGTCTGGGACAGGCCGTGGCCCCCGTTATTGACGCCGATAAGATTCTTGTTGGGGCTCTGAGTAGACCAACTGGCTCCGATCGACAGGGATGAGTCAAATTGACCTTCGATCTCACCGACGTTGAAACTGACGCCGAATGCAGGCCCGGCGAGCGAAGAGGCGAGACTGACCGCCAGGGGCAGTTTCGCCCGGCGCCAGAACTGGTTTACTGATGTCATCGACGCTACTCCATGTGCATTATTGTTATGGCTAAGTACTTTTAAAAACGTTGTGGGTGACCGGAA
>NZ_JAHSTV010000026.1 GCF_019145235.1 Pseudomonas farris
TTGAATCCTTGTAAGCCCACAGATTAATCACACGCCTTTCACACACACCCGACAAATCCGCTTCTAGACTTCCCTTATAGGCCGTTGAACGGTCCGGAGTCCGAGATGTGGCGTTGCTTGGGTGTGTTGGGGTTGTTGGTAGTGATCACGGGGTGCCAGTCGACCCACGAGGATCTGATCGCCAAGGGCTATCCGCCGGCGTTCGCTGATGGCTTCGATGACGGTTGCATCAGTGGCCGGCAAGCCGCCGGGGCGATCACCGGCGAGTTTCGCAAGAATGTCCCGCGTTACCTCAAGGACAAGCAATACGCCGAAGGCTGGACCGATGGCTTCCGTCAGTGCCAGGCCATGCGTGAAAACGAGGATCGTAACGAGTACAAGGACCGCCATTGGGACGAGCGCGAACGGGCCTGGCAACAAGAGAAAGACAGGGACGCCGCGCGAGCCTATCGCTCGCAATAAGTCGTTTACAGACATTCGTCGAAACTTAAAGCCTGCGACCATGGCCCAAACCCTATAACGGGAGAACAGCATGAGTCGCGCCTTCGTCAATGAAGATAACGCCGCCGCGCAAGCCGATCAGCCAGTCGAACGGCAGGTCAGCGCGCAGCCCAATTACGTCACGCCAGTGGGCCTGGCGCAGCTTCAGGCGAAAGTCGCCGAACTGCAAAAACTGCTTGATGAGGAAAGCGCCAAAGGCGAACTGGCCGATAAGCAGCGCCAGGCCGACCTCGATCGCGACTGGCGCTACTTCAAGCAGCGCTTGCAAAGCGCCCAAGTGGTCGCACAGGCCTCCTCGGCCGATAAAGTGCAGATCGGCAACTGGGTGACCTTTGCCGACGAACACGATCATCAGCAGCGTGTGCAATTGGTCGGAGAAGACCAGGCGGATGCCGCCCATGGCTTGATCAATTGGAGCTCGCCACTGGGGCGGGCGTTGCTCGGGGCGCAGGTGGGCGATGAAGTGTTGTGGAAGCGACCGGCGGGGGATTTGGTGATTGAGGTGTTGGCCATCGAGGCGGGGTGATATCGAGGCCGCCATCGCGAGCAGGCTCGCTCCCACAGGGAGATTTGTATTGGCCACAAATCTTCAGCTCACTGAAAGATCAAATGTGGGAGCGAGCCTGCTCGCGATAGCCGCGACCCAGCCTTACTGAATACCCATAAAAAAACGGAGCCCCGAAGGCTCCGTTTTTTTATCCTGCCAACCTGAAATCAGGCCAGTTTTTTGTGCCGTACGCGGTGCGGCTGGGAAGCCGCTTCGCCGAGGCGTTTCTTGCGATCGGCTTCGTACTCGGTGTAGTTGCCTTCGAAGAACACCGCTTGCGAGTCGTCTTCATACGCCAGGATGTGAGTCGCGACGCGGTCAAGGAACCACCGATCGTGAGAGATCACAATGGCGGCGCCCGGGAAGTCCAGCAAGGCTTCTTCCAGGGAACGCAGGGTTTCAACGTCGAGGTCGTTGGACGGTTCGTCGAGCAGCAAGACGTTGCCGCCCTCTTTCAGGGTCAGGGCCAGGTGCAAGCGACCACGCTCACCACCGGACAGGTCCTTGACGAACTTCTGCTGATCGCCGCCCTTGAAGTTGAAGCGACCCACGTAGGTGCGCGACGGGATCTCGTAGTTGCCGATGCGAATCTGATCGGAACCGTCGGAGATTTGCTGGAACACGGTCTTGCTGCCATCCAGGTCTTCACGGCTCTGATCGACGCACGCCAGTTGCACGGTTTCGCCGACTTCGATGGAGCCCGAATCCGGTGTTTCCTTGCCCATCAGCATGCGGAACAGGGTCGATTTACCGGCACCGTTACCGCCGATCACGCCAACGATGGCGCCTTTAGGCATGGAGAACGACAGGTTGTCGATCAGCACGCGATCGCCGTAGCCCTTGCTGACGTTCTTGAACTCGATGACTTTGTCGCCCAGGCGCGGACCGGCCGGGATGTAGATCTCGTTGGTTTCGCTGCGCTTCTGGAATTCCTGCGATTGCATTTCTTCGAAGCGTTGCAGACGAGCCTTGGATTTGGACTGACGGGCCTTGGCGCCTTTGCGCACCCACTCCAGCTCTTCCTTCATGGCCTTTTCGTGAGCCGACTGCTGCTTGGATTCGGCCGCCAGACGATCGGACTTGGCTTCGAGCCAACCCGAATAGTTGCCCTCGTACGGGATACCGGCGCCGCGGTCGAGTTCGAGGATCCAGCCGGCGACGTTGTCCAGGAAGTAACGGTCGTGCGTGATCGCAACCACGGTGCCCGGGAAATCGTGCAGGAAGTGCTCCAGCCAGGCGACGGAATCGGCGTCCAGGTGGTTGGTCGGTTCGTCGAGCAGCAGCATGTCTGGTGCGGACAGCAGCAGGCGGCACAGGGCCACACGACGCTTTTCACCACCGGACAGGAATTCGACCTTGGCATCCCACGCTGGCAGGCGCAGCGCATCGGCGGCGACTTCCAGTTGGCGATCCAGGTTGTGACCGTCGCTGGCTTGCAGGATGGCTTCAAGCTTGGCTTGTTCTGCCGCCAGTTTGTCGAAGTCTGCATCCGGTTCAGCGTAGGCCGCATAAACCTCGTCCAGGCGCGCCTGAGCGTCCTTGATTACGCTGACTGCTTCCTCGACCACTTCACGAACGGTCTTGGTCGGGTCCAGGATCGGTTCTTGCGGCAGGTAGCCAATGTTCAGGTCCGGCATCGGACGGGCTTCACCGTCGAACTCGGTATCGACGCCCGCCATGATTTTCAGCAGCGTGGATTTACCCGAACCGTTGAGACCGAGTACGCCGATCTTGGCGCCTGGGAAGAACGACAGCGAAATGTTTTTCAGGATTTCCCGCTTCGGCGGAACAACTTTTCCCAGCCGATGCATGGTGAAGACGTATTGAGCCATGGAGAACCTTGGGTCAGTGACTGATGAATGATTGGAGCGCAGGCGATGCCCGGCCAGGCCATGCGCGTCGTTCGTTTGATGGGTATCAAGCCGTGCGCGCTGAAAAAAACCTGATTCTAGGAGCTGGAACGCTCCCGCGTAACCGGCAAAGCTACCTTATTGATAGAAGGCAGTCCAGCCGAGTGGGACTGGCACTTAGCCACAACTCAAGGCATGCTAGCCGCCCTTCGGGCGTCCGGCTTATAGTGCACGTCGCGCCAGTCCAGCCAAACCGCAGGATTACAGTTTGTCTAATGTCTCTCCGCCATCGTCCGTGAGCGCACTCAATCCTGCGACCGGCTCGCCCCTGCGCGGAACCTTGAAGGGCGCGCTGGCGACCCTCGTGCTGTTGCTGCTCGCACTGCTGTTCTGGCAACTGCTGGATCAGCTTCGCGAAACCCAGAAAAACCAGCGCCAGTACACCATCGACTACTCCGCTGATCTGGCTGCGCAAGTCAGCCTCAACATGGCGCTCAATGCCCAGATCGCGCTTAATCTGCTACCGATCATCGAACAACCACAAAGTCCCGACGAACAGCAGGCGTTGCTGCGCAAACTGCAGCAATCACTGCCCGACCTGCGCAGCCTGGCGCTGCTCAGTCCCTCCGGAAAAATCCTCAGTGATAGCGCTCCCGACAGCCCGGACGCCCATTACCTGAGCGAACTGGTTCAGCGCAGCCGCGCACAGGCCCACTACTTCAGCAATGCCGACGATGGCTCAGTGGTACACCTGCTTCTGCATCAGGCCAGCGGCAGCAGCCGCGGCTATTGGGTCCTGCGCCTGACGCCAACGTTTTTCTCCTCACTGACCAAACCGGGCGACGTCGGCATCCGCCCCCAGTGGCTGGTGGAAAACCGCATCAATCATCAAATCATCAGCCGCGATGACGCCCAGCTCTCGGCCACACCGGCCGTGCTGACAGCCGACGAGCTGGCCAACAGTGTGCTGACAGTCCCCCTGAGCAGCAGCGATTGGCAACTGCGCGGGCTGTTCGACCGGCAACGGGTGATCGAACAACTGCTGCCGGCGTTCATCGGCAAATGCTTGCTGGGTCTGGCCCTCTCCTTGTTGCCGTTCATCGCGCTGCTGAACATTCGTCGCCGTCAACGTCAACTGCATGAGGGTCGCCGACGCTATCAGGACATTTTCGAAGGCACCGGCGTTGCGTTGTGCGTGCTCGACCTGTCCGGGCTCAAAAGTATCTTCGACAGGGCCCAACTCAACAGCAGCGAGCAGTTGAAGGCCTGGCTCGAGACACCGGAGCAACGCCAGCAACTGCTGCAGGAACTGCGCATCACCGAGGTCAACCAGGTCGCCCTGCAACTGCTCAATGTCAATTCCTGCGATCAAGCCTGGAAACTGCTGATCGACGGCTGCCCATTGGACTGCACGGCCATCGGCAATCAAGTGCTCGAAGCGGTGCTCCACCAGCAGAAACAGCTTGAGCTGGAAATCAAGCTCCAGGATGCCAATGGCCGTGATCAGCACCTGTGGCTGGTGCTGCGTCTGCCGGAAGATCAGGCCGACTACAAAGCGGTGATCCTGAGCATCAGCGATATCACCAGTCGCAAGCTCATCGAGCTGTCGCTGCTGGAGCGTGAAGGGTTCTGGTCCGACGTGGTGCGCACCGTGCCGGATCATCTGTATGTGCAGGATGTGGTCAGCCAGCGGATGATCTTCAGCAACCATCACCTGGGGCAAACACTGGGTTACAACCGCACCGAACTGCACCAGATGGGCGAGTATTTCTGGGAAATCCTGTTGCACCCCGAGGATGCCGACTACTACCACCGATCACGCCAGTCCCAACGTCACGCGGGTTACACCCAACTGATGCAATGCCAGCTGCGTTTCCGCCATCGTGATGGTAAATGGCGGCGTTTCGACATTCGCGAACAGGCCCTGGCGCGGGACAAACACGATCAGGTCACGCGCATCATCGGCGTGGCCAAGGACATCACCGAGCAGATCGAAGCCAGTGAGTCCCTGCGCGACAGCGAGCAGCGTTACCGGATGCTCGCCGAAAGCATCAGCGACGTGATTTTCTCCACCGACAGCAAGATGTCGCTCAACTACGTCAGCCCCTCGGTGCAAGCCGTGCTGGGTTTCGACGCCGACTGGATATTCCAGAACGGCTGGCAATCGACCATCGCCAACCCGCAACAACTGACCGGCATCTACAGCCTGATGGACCGGGTCAGCAAAGCGCTGGATAAACCCGAACAACTGGCACTGCTGCGCAATCAGGTGCAGACCCAGCTGTTTCTGTTCGACTGCCTGCGGGCCGACGGACGCAAGATTCCCATCGAGCTGCGTCTGGTACTGGTCTGGGACGAACACGGTGCCTTCGAAGGCGTGCTCGGGGTTGGCCGCGACATCAGCCAGCAACGTCGAGCCGAGAAAGACCTGCGCATGGCGGCTACGGTATTCGAGCACTCGACCTCGGCGATTCTGATCACTGACCCGGCGGGCTACATCGTCCAGGCCAACGAAGCTTTCAGTCGCGTCAGCGGCTATGCGGTGGCCCAGGTCCTCGACCAGTTGCCGAACATGCTCACTGTCGACGAGCAGCAGGAAGCCCATCTGCGCTATGTGCTCAAGCAATTGCATCAACACAGCACTTGGGAAGGCGAGGTCTGGCTCAAGCGACGCAACGGCGAGCATTACCCGGCCTGGGTCGGGATTACCGCGGTGCTCGACGATGAAGGCGATCTGGCCAGCTACGTGTGTTTCTTCAGCGACATCAGCGAGCGCAAGGCCAGTGAGCAACGGATTCACCGTCTCGCCTATTACGACGCCCTGACCCACCTGCCCAACCGCACGCTGTTCCAGGATCGCCTGCACACCGCGCTGCAATCGGCCGAACGGCAGAAGTCGTGGGTGGTGCTGATGTTCCTCGACCTCGACCGTTTCAAGCCGATCAACGACTCCCTGGGCCACGCCGCCGGCGACCGCATGCTCAAGGAAATGGCCACGCGCCTGCTCGGTTGCGTCGACAATGACGACACCGTGGCGCGCATGGGCGGCGATGAGTTCACGTTGCTGCTGCAACCGCGGGTCAATCGGGAGATCGCGCTGAACCGGGCGATTCACGTGGCCGAACAGATCCTCGCCAGCCTGGTGAAACCGTTCGTACTGGAAGGCCGCGAGTTCTTTGTCACTGCCAGTATCGGCATCGCCCTGAGCCCTCAGGACGGCAGCGAACTCAGTCAATTGATGAAGAACGCCGACACCGCGATGTACCACGCCAAGGAGCGCGGCAAGAACAACTTCCAGTTCTATCAGGCCGACATGAACGCCAGCGCCCTGGAGCGTCTGGAGCTGGAAAGCGACTTGCGCCATGCCCTGGAGCAAAACGAATTCGTCCTGTACTACCAGCCACAATTCAGCGGCGACGGCAAACGCCTGACCGGTGCCGAAGCCCTGCTGCGCTGGCGCCACCCGCGACGCGGTCTGGTGCCGCCGGGGGATTTCATTCCGGTGCTCGAAGAGCTCGGGCTGGTGGTGGATGTCGGCGACTGGGTGATCAGCGAAGCCTGCCGTCAACTCAAGACCTGGCATCAAGCCAAGGTGCGGGTGCCGAAGGTTTCGGTGAACATTTCGGCCCGGCAGTTCTCCGACGGGCAACTGGGCACGCGGATCGCCAACATCCTGAAGGAAACCGGCCTGCCACCGGCGTGCCTGGAGCTTGAACTGACTGAAAGTATCCTGATGCGCGAAGTCAGCGAGGCGATGCAGATTCTCGCCGGGTTGAAGAACCTCGGTCTGAGCATTGCGGTCGACGACTTCGGCACCGGTTATTCATCGCTCAACTACCTCAAGCAATTCCCGATCGATGTGCTGAAAATCGACCGCACTTTCGTCGATGGCCTGCCCTCGGGCGAACAGGATGCGCAAATTGCCCGGGCGATCATCGCCATGGCCCACAGCCTCAATCTGGCGGTGATCGCTGAAGGCGTGGAAACCCACGAGCAGCTCGACTTCCTGCGTGAGCATGGTTGTGATGAGGTTCAGGGGTATCTGTTTGGCCGGCCAATGCCGGCGAGTCGGTTTGAGGCGCAGTTCAGCAATGATGCTTTGTTCATGCTGGACTGAAGCTTTCGGGTGTAGCTGATAGCCTCTTCGCGAGCAAGCCCGCTCCCACATTTGGAATGCGTTCCCCTGTGGGAGCGGGCTTGCTCGCGAAGAGGCCCACTCAGACACCGCAAATCCCGCGCATGAACACCACTTGTCTGCGACATGATGTCCTTTCATATGCCATCTAAAACCCATTGAGTTAGAATGCCCCCTTTTCTGCCCCGATCCTTGAGGACCGCCATGTTCAGCCGTGATTTGACTATTGCCAAGTACGACGCCGACCTTTTTGCCGCCATGGAGCAAGAAGCTCAGCGCCAGGAAGAACACATCGAGCTGATCGCTTCGGAAAACTACACCAGCCCTGCGGTGATGGAAGCTCAAGGCTCGGTACTGACCAACAAGTACGCCGAAGGTTACCCGGGCAAGCGCTACTACGGTGGTTGCGAGTTCGTCGACGTGGTTGAGCAGCTTGCAATTGATCGAGCTAAAGAACTGTTCGGCGCCGATTACGCCAACGTTCAGCCACACGCCGGCTCCCAAGCCAACAGCGCCGTTTACCTGGCCCTGCTGCAAGCGGGCGACACCATCCTGGGCATGAGCCTGGCCCACGGCGGTCACTTGACCCACGGTGCCAGCGTTTCGTCCTCCGGCAAACTGTACAACGCTGTTCAGTACGGCATCGACGCCAACGGCCTGATCGACTACGACGAAGTCGAGCGTCTGGCGGTTGAGCACAAGCCAAAAATGATCGTGGCCGGTTTCTCTGCCTACTCGCAGATCCTCGACTTCCCGCGTTTCCGCGAAATCGCTGACAAAGTCGGTGCCTACCTGTTCGTCGACATGGCTCACGTGGCCGGTCTGGTCGCCGCTGGCGTCTACCCGAACCCGGTTCCATTCGCTGACGTCGTGACCACCACCACGCACAAGACCCTGCGCGGTCCACGTGGCGGCCTGATCCTGGCTCGCGCCAACGCCGACATCGAGAAGAAGCTGAACTCCGCGGTATTCCCGGGCGCCCAAGGTGGCCCGCTGGAGCACGTGATCGCTGCCAAGGCGATCTGCTTCAAAGAAGCGCTGCAGCCTGAGTTCAAGACCTACCAGCAACAAGTGGTGAAAAACGCCCAGGCCATGGCCGGCGTGTTCATCGAGCGCGGTTTCGACGTGGTGTCGGGCGGTACTCAGAACCACCTGTTCCTGCTGTCGCTGATCAAGCAGGAAATCTCCGGTAAAGACGCCGACGCCGCACTGGGCAAAGCGTTCATCACCGTGAACAAGAACTCGGTACCGAACGATCCACGCTCCCCGTTCGTCACCTCCGGTCTGCGTTTCGGTACGCCGGCAGTGACCACTCGTGGCTTCAAGGAAGCTGAGTGCAAAGAGCTGGCCGGCTGGATCTGCGACATCCTGGCGGACCTGAACAACGAAGCGGTGATCGACGCCGTTCGTGAGAAGGTCAAGGCCATCTGCAAGAAACTGCCGGTATACGGCGCTTGATCAAGCCCCGCTAAACCGCAGCAATGAAAAACCGGCCAGTGATGGCCGGTTTTTTTTCGTCCGCCATAAAGGCTGCGATCTTTTGATTCTCAAAGAAATCGGCTCAACCGGTCAGACCGGTCATGCCAATTTTTCTATTTCCACTTGTAATCCTGAAAAATCCCAGCGTAGACTGCGCCTGCACTGGACATACCGGTAAGACCACAATAATTAAGTCCTGAATCTGATGCGCCTCGCGCACGGCAGCCAGGACACCGACCAGGATTCCTCCCATGCTCAGATGGTGCTCGCGTTCAATCTTCCTCCAAGTGGTTCTCGGACTGGTGCTCGGCATCGTCTGTGGCCTGGCCCTTCCTGAATACTCCGCGCAACTCAAACCCCTCGGCGACGGTTTCATCAAACTGATCAAGATGCTCATTGGCTTGATCGTGTTCTGCGTAGTGGTCAGCGGCATCAGCGGTGCCGGCGACTTGAAGAAGGTCGGACGCATCGGCCTGAAATCGGTGATCTACTTCGAAATCCTGACCACCATCGCCTTGGTGATCGGCCTGGTGTTTGCCTTCACGACCGGCATCGGCAGCGGCGCGAACATTCATCTGGACCAGCTCTCCGCCGCCGATATCGGCGACATCGCGCAGCGCGGTCAGCACATGCAAACCACCACCCAGTTCCTGATGAACCTGATCCCGACTTCGGTGATCGGCGCCTTCGCGGAAAACAACATTCTGCAAGTCCTGCTGTTTTCGGTGCTGTTCGGCAGTGCGCTGAATCTGGTGGGCGAAGCGGCGTCGGGTATTTCCCGGTTGATCAATGAGCTGAGCCACGTGATCTTCCGCATCATGGGCATGATTGTGCGCCTGGCGCCAATCGGCGTGTTCGGCGCCATCGCTTTCACCACCAGTAAATATGGCCTGGATTCGCTGCAGCACTTGGGTAGCCTGGTTGGTCTTTTCTACATGACATGTGTGGCCTTCGTGACATTGATTCTCGGCCTGGTGATGCGCCTTTCTGGCCTGAAGATGTGGCCGTTGCTCAAGTACCTGCGCGAAGAACTGCTGATCGTCATGGGCACCGCGTCTTCCGACGCCGTGCTGCCACAAATCATGCGCAAGCTTGAGCATCTGGGCATCGGCAGCTCCACGGTCGGGCTGGTGATTCCGACCGGGTACTCGTTCAACCTTGATGGTTTTTCGATCTACCTGACCCTGGCCATCGTGTTCATCGCCAATGCCACCGGTACGCCACTGGCCATGACAGACCTGCTGACGATTCTGCTGGTGTCGCTGATCACCTCCAAAGGTGCCCACGGGATTCCCGGTTCGGCGCTGGTGATTCTCGCGGCGACACTGACGGCGATCCCGGCGATTCCGGTAGTCGGCCTGGTGCTGGTATTGGCAGTGGACTGGTTCATGGGCATCGGCCGGGCGCTGACCAACCTGATCGGCAACTGCGTCGCCACCGTGGCCATCGCCCGTTGGGAAAAAGACATCGATATCCAACGGGCAAACAAGGTGCTGTCCGGCCAGCAGGGTTATACCTTCCAGCCGAGAAAACCGGTTGCCCCGGCGCACCAGCAAGAGTTTTGAATAATCGCCGTGCCTGCCCGAGGGCAGGCACGGTCATCAATCGTTATGGATGCTCATGGAGCGAACCGTGATTACCTCGTCAACCGTTGTAAATTCAGTCGTAGAAAAACTTCGGGCCGCACTGGCCCGTGGCCAGTGGCGTTCCGGCGAAATGCTGCCGGGCCAGCGTGAACTGGCTGAACAACTGGGCATCAGCCGCCCGAGCCTGCGCGAAGCGGTCATCGTGCTGGAAACCCTCGGGCTGGTGCGTTCCATGCCGGGTAAAGGCGTGGTGGTGCTAGAGGCCAATCTCAGCGACAGCCAAAGCCACGACAGCGCGGTTGCCGGGGCCAGCCTGGAAGACGTGCTGCAACTGCGCTACACCCTCGAACCGTTCATCGTCGGCCTGGTGGCGCAGTCCATCAGCAGTAAGGAAGTCGGGCAACTGCGTCTGACCTTGATGGACATGCGCGAAGCCCTTGAGGCCAACGACAGCGAGGCTGGCGTGAATGCCTACATCGCGTTCCACGAGGAACTGTTCGCCCTGACCTCGAACCCGATTTTCCAGAGCGTGGTGCAGCAGACCAGCAACGCCCTCAAGCAAAGCGCCGACGTGCTGCGCAATTCGCCGGAGCATCTGGCTGAACGCCTAGAAGAAAACGAAGCCGTGGTGCGTGCCATCCGCAGCAAGAACAGCGCCCAGGCCAGCGCCGAAATGCGTCGGCACATCCTTCGGGAAGGCCAGCGGATGGGCATCGAATTGAACATCCCGGACGACCACCTCGGCAGTTGAACCCCTCTTCGAACTGGAGACAGGCCATGAACAGCTTCGCCTCACCACAGATATTCACTGCCCTGCCCTTCTCCCGAACCAACACCGGGAAACCGCCAGCGGATGATCTCTATTCACGGATCTTCGACGCCATTCTCGAACAGCGCATCCATGCAGCCAGTCGTTTTACCGAAGACAGCCTGGCGCAGATGTTCAGCGCTCGACGCAGTGACATTCGTGGCGTACTGACGCAGTTGTCCCATCAGCAGATCATTATCCTTCGGACCAATCATCGTCCCCGAGTCACCGCGCCCGATGTCGAGCAGACTCGGCAGACGCTGCATGCCCGACGACTGACCGAAATCACGCTGGTTCGACTGGCCTGCCAGCAACCTCGCCCGCAGGACCTGAAACGCCTGCGCGCCTTGATCGACAGCGAACGCCAATGCACGGCGCGTGGTCCGGCCATTCGATTGTCAGGGGAGTTTCATCTGCAACTGGCCGAAATGGCGGGGAACGCACCGTTGGTGCATTTTCTCGGTAGTCTGGTGCCGCTGACTTCGCTGGCGATTGCGCAGTGTGATGCGCAGGTAGGCGGTGATTGCGCGTGGCAGAAGCACGCGGAGATTGTCGATGCAGTGGAGCGTGGGGATGTTACGGCGGCCGAGAGGTTGATGACCCGGCGTCTGGATCATCTTGAAGAAAGATTGCTGAACTCTGGACCATCGACCATTCGAAACTGTGCTGCCGGGTAGATCGCCTTCGCGAGCAAGCCCGCTTCCACATTTGATCCATGTTGCCCACTCTATCCGGGACGACACAAAGCCAATGTGGGAGCGGGCTTGCTCGCGAAAGCGGCCTCAAACACGCTGAAGATATCCGACCTTACCCGGCTGCAACCCGCGCAAACCCCTCACGAATCTTCTCTTCCGGCAAATCATCGGCAATGAACACGATCACGCTTTCCCGCACTTCATCATCGGCCCACTCGGTATCCCAGTCGAAACCGTACAACTTCAGCACGCCTTGAAACACCATGCGCCGCGGTTCGCCACGGATGTTCAAAACACCTTTGTAGCGCAGCAGTTGCTTGCCATGTTCTTCCAGTAGTTCGTTCATGAACTCACTGAGTTTGTCGATATCCAACGGCTTGTCGGTGCGCAATACCAGGCTGGAGATACGGTCGATGGACGGCGCCTTGCTCACTGGACGCAGACTCACGCCACCGCCGAGATCAGCATTGAGGTTGAAGCCGCGCACGTCGAGCAGTTCGGCCAGATCAATCTTGCCGTGATCAACCATGCGAATCGGCGCGCGACGGTTGATGCGGGTCAGGCGTTCGCTGAGGGCGGTGAAGGTCGGTTCGTCCACCAGATCCCGCTTGCTCACCAGTAGACGGTCGGCGAAACCGATCTGCGCCTGGGCGATGGTCTGAGTCAGGTGCAGGTCGGCGTGAGCCGCGTCCACCAGGGTGATGATGCCATCGAGGATGTAGCGCTCACGCAGTTCTTCGTCGATGAAGAAGGTTTGCGCCACCGGGGCCGGATCGGCCAGACCGGTGCACTCGATCACCAGACGATCGAAGGCGATTTCGCCGCTGTCCAGGCGTTCGAGCAGCAGGTACAGCGCCTTGGTCAAATCGGTGTGGATGGTGCAGCAGACGCAGCCGTTGGACAGCGTCATCACTTGCACCGGCTCGTCGCCCAACAATTGGGTGTCGATACCGGCGTCACTGAATTCGTTTTCGATCACGGCTATTTTCAGGCCGTGCTCGGCTTTGAGCAGGTAGCGTAGCAGCGTGGTTTTTCCCGCGCCGAGAAAGCCACTGAGGATTGTTACTGGAATGGGAGAGGACAAACGGGTTCTCCTGTTTTTCACAAAGTTAAGAAACAACACAAAACAAATGTGGGAGCGGGCTTGCTCGCGAAGAGGTCGTGTCAGTCGACATTAATGTTGAATGACACACCGCTTTCGCGAGCGAGCCCGCTCCCACAGGGATTGCATCAGCCAGGCTGTTGTATCAACAGCACTTCGGCCCACCCTTGCCACCGTAACGGGCTTCCTGACGTTCGCGAAAGAACATCTCGTAGCTCATCACCGGTTTGTCCGGGTGTTTGGTTTGCATATGCTCGACGTAGTTGTCGTAGTCGGGCATGCCGACCATCAGGCGCGCGGCCTGACCGAGGTATTTACCGAGGCGACTCAGGTCATTGAACATGGTGCAATCCTCGATTACGCATCCGGCTGAGCCTGGAACGGCGATTCTTTATCCGTACGTTCTTTGGTGCCCCAGGCGGCAATGCCGACCTTGAGCGCATAGAACAGGATGCTGAACACCACGAACAGGAACAGCGCGGTCAGCGTTGCGTTGGTGTAGGCGTTATAGATTACATGCTGCATCTGCTCGATGCTCTTGGCCGGGGCCAGAATCTGCCCGTTGGCCAACGCATCGCTGTATTTCTTCGCCAACGA
>NZ_JAHSTV010000027.1 GCF_019145235.1 Pseudomonas farris
AGCTGCTGCCGCATAGGTGGCAACCGGTTTAGTTACGCAAGACGGGATGCCCGGACGCATACTTTCCGGCGGCAACTCAATGGGAAAGATCAACTTAAGCAGGCAACACAAACCTTGCTTCAAGCCTATACAACAACTCGAACGTATTCAAAAAAGGAACATTCAGCTCCTTACAAATATTGGGAATGATGAATTTTCGTTTAGCTTCGAGATTTAGCACTTCATGCGTAACGACTGTAGCCCCTGTAGTCATTGCTTTCGCAATTAACCAAGGGTCAGCACCCGCTAAAAATTCTTCCATAGCGCCTATTTTCATCTTAGGCGCTTGATCTGCCACAAGCCCCGCAATCTGCGCGAATGCCAGTTGCGTATCCTGATCGGTGGTGGAGTGGAAGAAATCGGAATTGCCCTTCGCCCAACCCGCCAAATCGTCATTCCCTTTTGTTAGCTCATCCATTACAGGTGCAATGCTGGCTAAAGCCAATGCTTTATTTTTAAGTAATAACCATTGCCAAAATCCAGGACAGATAGCCATCCCGTAGTAACGGTTCTTTGCTTCGATCAGCGTATTAGCGTCTAGTAAATGATTCATTCCGAAATCTTGCTGGCGAGAGTCCTTAATTTAGCAGGTTGCACACCGAGCAAATTTCCCGCCTCGCGTAGCAGCATCCGGCCACTCATTGCTTCAGTCAGCACTGCCTTGCTTAGGCGAGGGCTGTTTTTCGCGGTGGCGTTACGGTAATAGTCACCCGCTCCACCTTTGTCACCCTGGAAAGCCTTGAGGATCATTCGATAGTAAGTGCTGTAATGCGCCGGGCTTATGTAACCAAGATCCAATGCGCGGCGACCGATAGCTAATTTACTGATGTGAAACCGAGTGGCTAGCGGAGCCAAGTTGTCTTCCCAGTTAACATCTGCGTTCCACAGGGCGCGGAATTGGGCTTCGGGAGCCAGAAATTCACCAGCAACTGCATTGCAGAAACGTTCCTCGTCTCGGCCATTAGCGGTGTTTCCGTCAGACACTCCACTGCTACCAATCCAGATATGGGCCAGCTCATGAAGTAAGGTGAACAGCCTGGCGGTGGGTGCGTCGGAACTGTTGACGAATACAACAGGGGCGTAGGCATTGCTGATGGCAAAACCCCGAAACTCGCTGACTTCAAGTTTACGATGGGTATTTCCTAGCGCAATGCCACTGCGCATTACCAAAATGCCAGCCGCTTCTGCAGCCTCGATCAAGGCACGGCTGTATTTGTCGTAATCCAATCGAGCAATGTCAGGGTTCACGCCGAGGATCCGGCGGATATCGTCCACCACCTCTGCGACTTGAGATCGGCTATTGAACCGACCGACAAATGCCAGCGGCTGGTGCTCCTGGTGTTGCAGATGCTCCAGGTACCAGTCCTGCTTACGCATGGAATCCCTGATGGTGTCCAACAATTCCAGGCTGGTACGTTGAGGCGCAATCCCACCGACAGTTCGAAGATCAGGTAAAGGAAGTTGTTCGACGGGCGGCTGCTGAAGAAACAGAAAGCCAAAAGGGATGTGAGCGAGACTCGCCCACTTTTGAGCCTGAAGGAATGTTGGTTTGGTCTCGCCAGCCTCCCATTCCTCTACTCGATCAGGTTTCGCTGGCAGCTTTTTAGCAACCTGCTCAGTGGAGAGACCTGCGCGCTCACGAGACCATGTGAGCAGGCTTGGATTGACTAAGGCAGCTTGGCTCATAGGGTCGCAGGCACATCAGATGGGTCCAGCAAACGTTCGAGAGCATCCTTGGCAGATGCAGCCGACTGACGCTGGTTCCGGTTATCTGGCATTGCCTTTCTCCTTGGCTATTTAAGATCGAGTCGTAACGAATACAGATTAGTCGAGAAGCAGAGCTACCGACGGTAGGAGCGCGCAATTATGAGGTAAATTCACAACGACCCGAAGCGCAAATATGTAACCCGCAGACAGATGGTATTGAGTTGTTTCAATGCGTTTCATGACGCAGGTAACTTCTTTTCAGCCCGCCGTCTCCTCATCAACCGAGTATCCGCGATGATTGGCCACGTTCTGATGCCAGTCGGTAAGGCATAAGGCCTGCGGGAGCCAACTGCTTGCGATGACGGCAGTGCACTCAGCATTGATGCTGGCTGACCGGGCGCTTTCGCGGGCAAGCCCGCTCCCACAGGGATTGCGCTTAACGGACAGGCATTATTGGCCCCGAGATTGTCGGGGCTTTCGATCACTCAGCTCACAGCAAATGCTGAGAAATCCGCGTCGAAATCTCCACCCTCGAAGTCCTGCCGGTGAATTCAAACTTCACCTTCCCCTCGATGAAAAACAAATCTCCAACTCGGAATCCAACCCACATCAAACAACAACGCCCTTCAGCACAGAGCTATCAGTTTGATATCGTGCCTCCAACGCTTCATCTCATCAAAGATGACCAATGGCAGTTTCAGGGGCATTGTTAACAAGGAAAAGGATTGAATGCAGCTAATCGGCGTGTTGGTGTTCTTCGCTGCGACAGTGGGGATGTGGATTGGGGTGGTGAGAAACCGTGGCACCGTGAATCTGTGGCTCGCTAATCTGGCGGGTGCCGTGGGTAGTTTTATTGTCGGAATTGCCGTGCTGATTCTGTTCAACAGATGGTTTGTCCCCGGAGGAAACTCGGTACGGGGCGTTGTATTCATTTTCTATACGATGATGGCGGTTTTAGGGGCCTTTGTCGGAACTTGGCTTCTGGTGATCGCCAGGCTCCAGCAGTCTGAATACCCCGTCGTCCGTCATTTGATCGCCGGAGCGTGCAGTGTGTTGGCGGCACTGACCACGGTGGTGTTGTGGGTGATGATCCTTTTCGCCAAGTGAGTGTTTTGACACCCTGCTCATCGCACTCAAGGATTGCCTGAAAGATACTCAGTGAGCGAACACCTTTGGCCGCACTCTTCTAGACTTAACAGGTAGTCGTAGACAGAATCGAACACGTCGCTTTGGTGCAGATGAATCAAAGGCAGCATGGCAAGCTGCCTGATATGCCCTGAAGAGGTGCGGCAAAGACCGCACCGGGCCCAACAAGATGCCCGCTCAGGGTGCCTGGCCAACGGCCTGAAAATGCCACGATACCGTGACGTGGTGTGACTGCCGCAGCCGACACTTTCGGACAACTGACAACCGCCTGGTTTGTCCGTGATCGTGAGGAATGCTGTATGCCTGATGAGATGTTGCACCTGCCTATGGTCAACAGCCTGCTGGAGCGCCACAAACGCTCCCCCGGCGCACTGTTGCCCATCCTTCATGAGATTCAAGAGGGCATCGGTTACATCCCCGATGCCGCCATTCCCGAGATTGCCCACGCGCTCAACCTGAGTCAGGCCGAGGTTCGCGGGGTGATCAGCTTCTACCATGACTTCCGCACCGCGCCCCCCGCCCGGCATATCCTGCGTCTGTGCCGGGCCGAGTCCTGCCAGAGCCGCGGCGCCGAGCAGCTCGCGGCGCAATTGCGCGAACGCCTGCAACTGGACGACCACGGCAGCAGTGCCGACGGCAACATCAGTCTGCGTCCGGTGTATTGCCTCGGCGCCTGCGCCTGTTCGCCCGCCCTTGAGCTGGATGGTCAGCTGCATGCGCGGCTCAATCCCGAGCGTCTGGATGCTCTGCTTGACGCTTGCCGGGAGGACGTATGATGCCGCGCCTCTATTTGCCCTGTGATTCCCTGGCCCGCGCCGTGGGCGCCGATGAGGTGGCCGTAGCCCTTGCCTCTCAGGCCCGGGAACGCAATCTGCCGCTGGACCTGCAACGCACCAGTTCTCGCGGCCTGTACTGGCTGGAACCGCTGCTGGAAGTGGACAGCCCGCAAGGCCGTATCGGCTTCGGCCCGCTGACGGCTGCCGATGTGCCGTCCGTGCTCGATGCGCTGCAAGGCGAGTCGTCCGACCATCCGCTGGCCTTGGGGCTGGTGGAAGAGTTGCCTTATCTGAAGACTCAGCAACGCCTGCTATTTGCCCGCGCCGGCATTACCCAGCCGCTGTCCCTAGAGGATTACCGGGCTCACGGCGGCTTTGAGGGCTTGACCCAGGCCATCGCCCTGGGCGGCGAGCAGACCGCGACTGCTGTGTTCGATTCGGGGTTGCGTGGCCGTGGCGGTGCGGCGTTCCCGGCCGGGATCAAATGGCGCACGGTGCGCGCCACCCAGGCTGCGCAGAAATACATTGTGTGCAACGCCGACGAAGGCGATTCCGGCACCTTCGCCGATCGCATGCTGATGGAAGGCGACCCCTTCCTGCTGATCGAAGGAATGGCGATTGCCGGTCTGTGCGTTGGAGCGACTTACGGCTACATCTATGTGCGCTCGGAATACCCGGCTGCCGTGGCGACACTGCGTGCGGCACTGGATATTGCCCGGTCCGCCGGTTACCTCGGCGCCAATGTCGGCGGCAGCGGTCTGGCCTTCGATATGGAAGTGCGAGTCGGTGCCGGTGCTTACATCTGCGGTGAAGAAACCGCGCTGCTGGACTCGCTCGAAGGCAAACGCGGGATCGTCCGCGCCAAGCCGCCGATCCCCGCCTTGCAGGGTCTGTTCGGCCTGCCAACGCTGGTGCACAACGTGCTGACCCTGGCCTCGGTGCCGCTGATTCTGGCCAAGGGCGCGCAGTTCTATCGCGATTACGGCATGGGTCGCTCTCTGGGCACCATGCCCTTCCAGCTGGCGGGCAATATTCGTCATGGTGGCTTGGTGGAGCGGGCCTTTGGCTTGACCCTGCGGGAACTGGTGGAAGACTACGGCGGTGGTACCGCCAGTGGCCGGCCGCTGAAAGCCGCCCAGGTTGGCGGCCCTCTTGGCGCCTGGGTGCCACCGTCGCAATTCGACACCCCGCTGGATTACGAAGCCTTCGCCGCCATCGGCGCCATGCTCGGTCACGGTGGTGTGGTGGTGGCTGACGACACCCTGGACATGGCCCACATGGCGCGCTTCGCCATGCAGTTCTGCGCCGAGGAATCTTGTGGCAAATGCACCCCATGCCGCATCGGCTCGACCCGGGGTGTGGAGGTGATCGACCGCCTGCTGGCTGCGCCGGACCAGAACAGTCGTGATGAGCAGGTGATCATCCTCAAGGACCTGTGCGACACCCTGCAATACGGTTCGCTGTGCGCGTTGGGCGGCATGACTTCCTATCCGGTGGCCAGCGCCCTCAAGTACTTCCCCGCCGACTTCGGTCTGCAGTCCTCGGAGGCCGACCAATGATCACTCTCTTCGACCCGAAAACAGATATCGACCTGGGCACCCCGGCCCGCGAAAGTCAGGTGCAGGTCACCGTGAACATCGACGGCCGCAGCATCAGCGTGCCCGAAGGAACCTCGGTGATGCGCGCCGCCGCGCTGCTGGGCACTACCATTCCCAAACTGTGTGCCACCGACAGCCTGGAAGCCTTCGGCTCCTGCCGTATGTGCCTGGTGGAGATCGATGGCATGCGCGGCTACCCCGCGTCCTGCACCACGCCGGTCAGCGAAGGCATGAGCGTGCACACCCAGACGCCGAAGCTCGCCACGCTGCGGCGCAACGTCATGGAGCTGTACATCTCCGATCACCCGCTGGACTGTCTGACCTGCTCCGCCAACGGCAACTGTGAGCTGCAAACCGTCGCCGGCCAGGTTGGCCTGCGAGAAGTGCGTTACGGGTATGAAGGTGAAAACCATCTGGCGGACCAGAAGGACACTTCCAACCCCTACTTCGATTACGACCCGAGCAAGTGCATCGTCTGTAACCGCTGCGTGCGCGCCTGCGAAGAAACCCAGGGCACCTTTGCCCTGACCATTACCGGGCGCGGTTTCGAATCCCGGGTCGCGGCCGCCGGTGGCGACAACTTCCTCGACTCGGAATGCGTGTCCTGCGGCGCCTGTGTGCAAGCCTGCCCCACCGCGACCCTGATGGAAAAAAGCGTGGTCGAACTGGGTCAGCCCGAACGTAGCGTGATCACCACGTGCGCCTATTGCGGCGTGGGCTGCTCGTTCCGCGCCGAGATGAAAGGCGACCAACTGGTGCGCATGGTTCCAGACAAGAACGGCCAGGCCAACCACGGCCACTCTTGCGTCAAAGGACGCTTTGCCTGGGGCTACGCCACTCACCCGGATCGCATCACCAAGCCGATGATCCGCAAGCACATCAACGATCCTTGGCAGGAAGTCAGCTGGGATGAAGCGGTGACCTACGCCGCCAGCGAATTCCGCCGGCTGCAGCAAAAATACGGCCGCGATTCCATTGGTGGCATCACCTCCAGCCGCTGCACCAACGAAGAAACCTATCTGGTGCAAAAACTGGTGCGCGCCGCCTTCGGCAACAACAATGTCGACACCTGTGCGCGGGTCTGCCACTCGCCGACCGGCTATGGCTTGAAACAAACTCTTGGCGAATCCGCCGGCACTCAGAGTTTCGACTCGGTGATGCAGGCCGACGTGATCCTGGTGATGGGCGCCAACCCCAGCGACGCCCACCCGGTGTTCGCCTCCCAGCTCAAACGCCGCTTGCGTGAAGGCGCGCGACTGATCGTCATCGACCCACGACGCATCGATCTGGTGGACTCGGTGCATGCCCGCGCCGAACTGCACCTGGCCCTGCGTCCGGGCACCAACGTCGCCATGCTCAACGCCTTGGCCCACGTCATCGTCACCGAAGGTTTGCTCAATCAAGCCTTTATCGACGCCCGTTGCGAGGGCAGCGATTTCGCTCGCTGGAGCGAGTTTGTCAGCCGCCCGGAAAACTCTCCGGAAATCCTTGGCGCCGTCTGCGGCGTCGCCGCTGCCGACATCCGTGCCGCCGCTCGCCTGTATGCCACCGGTGGCAATGCGGCGATCTACTATGGCCTGGGCGTCACCGAACACAGCCAGGGCAGCACCGCGGTCATGGGCATCGCCAACCTGGCCATGGCCACCGGCAACATCGGCCGCGAAGGCGTGGGCGTGAACCCGCTGCGCGGGCAGAACAACGTTCAGGGTTCCTGCGACATGGGCTCCTTCCCCCACGAGTTGCCCGGTTACCGACACGTCTCCAACGAGGTGGTACGGGCGCAGTTCGAACAGGCCTGGAACGTCACCCTGCAACCCGACCCGGGCCTGCGCATCCCCAACATGTTCGAAGCAGCCCTGAGCGGCAGCTTTAAGGGCCTGTATTGCCAGGGCGAGGACATCGCCCAGAGCGACCCCAATACCCAACACGTCACCGCGGCCCTGTCGGCCATGGAATGCATAGTGGTGCAGGACATTTTCCTCAACGAAACCGCCAAGTTCGCCCACGTGTTCCTGCCGGGCAGCTCGTTCCTGGAAAAAGACGGCACCTTCACCAACGCCGAGCGGCGCATCTCTCGCGTGCGCAAAGTCATGGAGCCGTTGGGCGGCAAGGCCGACTGGGAAGGCACAGTAGCCCTGGCCAACGCCCTCGGTTACCCGATGAACTACCAACATCCGTCAGAAATCATGGATGAAATCGCCAGCCTGACGCCGACCTTCACCAACGTCAGCTACACCGAACTGGATCGCCACGGCAGCCTGCAATGGCCGTGCAACGCCGCGGCACCGGACGGCACGCCGACCATGCACATCGAGGAATTCGTGCGCGGCAAGGGGCGCTTCATGCTCACCGGCTACGTGCCCACCGAGGAAAAGGTCAACAGTCGTTATCCCCTTCTGCTGACCACCGGACGCATCCTCAGCCAGTACAACGTCGGCGCCCAGACCCGGCGGACAGACAACGTCGCCTGGCACTACGAAGACCGCCTGGAAATCCATCCGACCGACGCCGAGAGCCGTGGCATCAACGAAGATGATTGGGTCGGCATTGGCAGCCGCGCCGGACAGACCGTACTGCGTGCGCGGATCACCGAACGGGTAGCCCCAGGCGTGGTGTACACCACCTTCCACTTCCCTGAATCGGGGGCCAACGTCATTACCACCGACAACTCCGACTGGGCCACCAACTGTCCGGAGTACAAGGTCACCGCCGTGGAAGTGAGCCGCGTCTACCACCCTTCCGAGTGGCAAAAACGCTATCAGGAATTCAGTGACGAACAACAGCGTCTGCTCGACGAACGCCGCCATGCACGCACCGCCGGAGCAAAAGCCGAGGTACGCCGATGAGCACTGAAAACCTGATCAAGATGGCCAACCAGATCGCCCAGTACTTCGCCAGCGAACCGGACCAGCAACAGGCCGTGCTCGGCGTGCGTAATCACCTGCAGATGTACTGGACGCCCGGCATGCGCAAGGAGTTGCTGGCCTGGCAGACGGCGCATCAGGGGGCAGACTTGCACCCACTGGCGCAGGCTGCGGTCAGTGGGGCGGGCTGGGAGGCTTAGGTTTACACGATCCCTTGGGGAGGATTTTGCCTGTTGACTCAAAACCTGTGGCGAGGGAGCTTGCTCCCTCGCCACAGGTGAGCAGTATTGCGAGTCTTTCGGGACTAATGCACCGGCAACACCACCAACGCTTCCAACCCGCTCTTCGACCGATTTCGCAGTGTCAGCTCGCCTCCGTGCTCCAGCACAATCGCCCGCGCCGCCGATAACCCCAAACCAACACCCCCAGTGCTTTTATTCCGCGAGCCTTCCATCCGGAAGAACGGCACAAACACTTGCTCAAGGCAGGTATCTGGAATACCCGGCCCACGATCCAGTACTTTGATCCGCACCTGGCCAGCGCTCGGGTTCAGCTCAATCCCCGGCTCACTGCCGTACTTGATAGCGTTGTCGAGCAAGTTGGTAATCACCCGTTTCAGCCCCAACGGACGCCCGAAATACACCAACCGCAGCGGCCCGCTGAACGTAATGTCGACGCCCTGATCTCGATAATCATCAAGCAACGTTTGCAGCAGTTCCGCCAGATCAAACTGGGTCGCCGGTTCAAGCCGCGCATCATCACGAAAGAACTCCAGCGCCGAGTTGATCATTGCCTGCATTTCATCCACGTCACGAAACAGCCGCTGCTGTTGCTCACTGTCTTCGATGAATTCGCCACGCAAGCGCATCCGCGTCAGAGGAGCGCGCAGGTCGTGGGAGATGGCGGCGAGCATTTGCGTACGGTCGCGGATGAAGTGCTGTAACTGGGCCTGCATGGCATTGAACGCGAGAATGGCCTGGCGGATTTCGTGGGGGCCGAGCGGTTCGATCGGCGGTGCGCGGAAGTCCACGCCGAAGCGGCGGGCGCCTTCGGCAAAGTGCTGCAAAGGGGTGGCGAGGCGTCGGGTGGCAATCAGCGCGACCAGTGCGGTGGAGATCAGCACCAGCAGGATCACGATCAGGTAGCGCGGCGCTTCGTCGAGCCCCCAACTGCGCGAGGGCGCGGAGAACATCAGCCATGATGAATCCGATAGCTCGATCAGCAGCGCGTAATGCGCGTCCGCCGTGTGCTCCGTCCAGTCGGCCGGTTCATAGGCTTCGATGCGTCGGTCAGGGGCTCTGAGCATCGGCTGCAGGATGGTCGAGCCGATGTCAGACTTCGGATCGTCCACTGTCGGCAGGTTGAGATCGTGCCGGTCAGGGTGCCAAGTGACAGTGAAGCCGTTCTCGTTGGCGGCTTGCGCCAATGGGTTGCGCAGTGGCGCCGGGGCGGCCTCGATGATCCGGGCGATGGCGGCGGCTTTTTCCAGCAAGCCGATTTCGGTTAGTGGCGGGCGCGCCCATACGCCGGCCAATTGGATAAACAGCCCATTGAGCGCCAGTGAAATGAGCATGGCCAGGATGATCGTCAACGCGATCCAGCGCGCCACCGTATCTTGCGGCCAGTCTCGGGCGCGAATTCGCTTCAGCCAGCTCATCGCCGCGTCACGCTGGGTGTGAACAGGTAACCGCCGTTGCGCACGGTGCGAATCATCGCCGGCCGTTTGGTGTCGGACTCGAGTTTGCGTCGCAGACGGCTGACCTGAACGTCGATGCTGCGATCGAACGCCTCATGGCAATGCCCGCGCGCCAGGTCCAGCAATTGCTCGCGGGTGAGAATGCGCTGCGGGTGTTCGACGAAGACCAGCAGCAGGTCAAACTCACCGGCCGACAGCGGGATCATCACGTTGTCCGGCGAGCGCAACTCACGGCGAGTGACGTCCAGGTGCCAGTCAGCGAAATCAATCAGTGGCCGTGGCCGTTCCTGCGATACCGGACGGCGCTCGTCCACTCGGCGCTGCACGGCACGCACTCGGGCCAGCAGTTCACGGGCGTCGAAGGGTTTGGTCAGATAATCATCGGCGCCCAGCTCCAGGCCGACCACCCGATCACTGAGTTCGCCCATGGCCGTCAGCATGATCACCGGTATTGCGTGTCGAATCCGCAATTGCTGACACAGGATCAGCCCGCTGTCGCCGGGCAACATCACGTCCAGAATGATCAGGTCCGGCGCCTGGCGCTCTATGGCCGCCCACAGCGACGCACCGTCTGTGGCGACCTCGACGCTGTAGCCGTGCTGCACGAAGAATTTTTTCAGTAGATCAAGGACTTCAAGGTCGTCGTCCACAATTAAAAGGCTGTTCACCGAAGGTCACTTAAGGGGCGAATGGAACCGCCATCTAAAACTATTCACCGCCGCGCGTCATATATTTCAACTCTGCAATAAAGCGTCAGCACCGCAATAAACCAGACATCTTTGCGCAAGGCTTGGAGCTCAGCATCACGGCGAATTCCTCCTGAGACTTGCATCCATGTTGCCTTTCAAGTGTTCCCCCTGGTTGACCCGCAACACCTCAATTGCCGTGTTGGCCGCAGGGCTGACGGGTTGCAGCAGCCAGCAGCCGTCCACCACAGACGTGGCCTGCGCTGACATTGCCTATTCGGTGTACGACCCGGCAGAACCGTTCAATCGCGGCGTCTTCGCGTTTAACCGGGTGGTTGATGATTACGCCTTGGCACCGGTCGCGCGCGGCTACCGCTACACGCCGGACTTTTTCCAGACCGGTGTGCATAACTTTGTGGCGAACTTCGGTGAGCCCAAGGTCTTTATCAATGACCTGCTGCAGGGCAACCCGATGCGCTCGGTCAATACCCTGGGACGTTTCGCGCTCAACACCACGGTCGGGGTGGTGGGCTTGATCGATGTCTCCGGCATGGCCGGTATCCCGCGCCACGACTCGGACTTTGGCCAGACCTTCGGCGTGTGGGGCATCGGCAACGGTCCGATCGTCGAGCTGCCATTGCTCGGGACCTCCAACAGTCGCGACGCCGCTGGCCGCGTGCTCGGCTTTGTGGTCGATCCGTTCGGCAGCAATAGCGATACCGTGGAGACGCTGTCCACTATCAGCACTGTCGGTGGCATCGTCGATGGTCGGGCAGAAGCCTTACCGCTGACCGACAGCCTGCAAAAACTGCCGGACTATTACAGCGCGTTGCGCAATGTGGTGGCCGAGCATCGCGCTGCTTACGTGGCCGATGGCAAACAAGGCTCGCCAGAGAACACCACTCCTAAATGCACAGGAGCACCGGCCGATGGGTTCTGAAAGCAATAGCCTGACTCTGCAGCAACGGGTGATCCGGGATGACCCTGCCAATCTGCATTGTCGGGAAATCACCCTGCGCCTGTCACCGGACTGTCGCCAACTGGTGCTCACCCGCTACACCGAACACTACGGGCCGGCGCTGGTACGCTGGATAGAGCGCAGCCACACGGTGTCGGTGGCCGAGCTGTTTCGTTGGCTCGTGGCTAATGGTGAGGCGGGGGTCATGAGAGCGAGCAGCCAGTCGCAGCCTTGATTTAAGGGTGATGATACGGAGGATGGAAGTCTTCCGGTCATCATCCCGCCCGAAGCCTACAGCGAAACCGAGACAAATCTATTTCCCCTCGCACAGTGGCTGCAGCCCTTACCAGCAATCATGCTCGCACATAGACCCAGGCGCTGATGCCTGACTTGAGGGTCACACTGACGCGTTTATAGTCCGCCACCTCGTATTCGTCGGCCGCGACCAGCTCTTGGGCCGTGATCTCGAAAACCCTGCATCACCTTCGTGCCCTTGACAGGCTGCGCCCATGTCGATGAAGAAAATGCTCATCGACATGACGCCTGAGCGAGACTGTGACAGCCGTGGATGGTCCGATGATACGGTACGAACTTTCCTGCGGA
>NZ_JAHSTV010000028.1 GCF_019145235.1 Pseudomonas farris
ATTCGCCTCCCGCTAACGAGAGATCGGAAGCGCAAGTGGTTGAAGTTACAAAGGAAACTTTGAAAACTTCTGAAAATAACCGCTTGACAGCAACAGAGGCTGCTGTAGAATGCGCGCCTCGGTTGAGACGAAAGATCTTAACCAACCGCTCTTTAACAACTGAATCAAGCAATTCGTGTGGGTGCTTGTGGAGTCAGACTGATAGTCAACAAGATTATCAGCATCACAAGTTACTCCGCGAGAAATCAAAGATGTAACCAACGATTGCTGAGCCAAGTTTAGGGTTTCTTAAAAACCCAAAGATGTTTGAACTGAAGAGTTTGATCATGGCTCAGATTGAACGCTGGCGGCAGGCCTAACACATGCAAGTCGAGCGGCAGCACGGGTACTTGTACCTGGTGGCGAGCGGCGGACGGGTGAGTAATGCCTAGGAATCTGCCTGGTAGTGGGGGATAACGCTCGGAAACGGACGCTAATACCGCATACGTCCTACGGGAGAAAGCAGGGGACCTTCGGGCCTTGCGCTATCAGATGAGCCTAGGTCGGATTAGCTAGTTGGTGAGGTAATGGCTCACCAAGGCGACGATCCGTAACTGGTCTGAGAGGATGATCAGTCACACTGGAACTGAGACACGGTCCAGACTCCTACGGGAGGCAGCAGTGGGGAATATTGGACAATGGGCGAAAGCCTGATCCAGCCATGCCGCGTGTGTGAAGAAGGTCTTCGGATTGTAAAGCACTTTAAGTTGGGAGGAAGGGCAGTTACCTAATACGTAATTGTTTTGACGTTACCGACAGAATAAGCACCGGCTAACTCTGTGCCAGCAGCCGCGGTAATACAGAGGGTGCAAGCGTTAATCGGAATTACTGGGCGTAAAGCGCGCGTAGGTGGTTCGTTAAGTTGGATGTGAAATCCCCGGGCTCAACCTGGGAACTGCATTCAAAACTGACGAGCTAGAGTATGGTAGAGGGTGGTGGAATTTCCTGTGTAGCGGTGAAATGCGTAGATATAGGAAGGAACACCAGTGGCGAAGGCGACCACCTGGACTGATACTGACACTGAGGTGCGAAAGCGTGGGGAGCAAACAGGATTAGATACCCTGGTAGTCCACGCCGTAAACGATGTCAACTAGCCGTTGGGAGCCTTGAGCTCTTAGTGGCGCAGCTAACGCATTAAGTTGACCGCCTGGGGAGTACGGCCGCAAGGTTAAAACTCAAATGAATTGACGGGGGCCCGCACAAGCGGTGGAGCATGTGGTTTAATTCGAAGCAACGCGAAGAACCTTACCAGGCCTTGACATCCAATGAACTTTCCAGAGATGGATTGGTGCCTTCGGGAACATTGAGACAGGTGCTGCATGGCTGTCGTCAGCTCGTGTCGTGAGATGTTGGGTTAAGTCCCGTAACGAGCGCAACCCTTGTCCTTAGTTACCAGCACGTAATGGTGGGCACTCTAAGGAGACTGCCGGTGACAAACCGGAGGAAGGTGGGGATGACGTCAAGTCATCATGGCCCTTACGGCCTGGGCTACACACGTGCTACAATGGTCGGTACAGAGGGTTGCCAAGCCGCGAGGTGGAGCTAATCCCAGAAAACCGATCGTAGTCCGGATCGCAGTCTGCAACTCGACTGCGTGAAGTCGGAATCGCTAGTAATCGCGAATCAGAATGTCGCGGTGAATACGTTCCCGGGCCTTGTACACACCGCCCGTCACACCATGGGAGTGGGTTGCACCAGAAGTAGCTAGTCTAACCTTCGGGAGGACGGTTACCACGGTGTGATTCATGACTGGGGTGAAGTCGTAACAAGGTAGCCGTAGGGGAACCTGCGGCTGGATCACCTCCTTAATCGACGACATCAGCTGCTCCATAAGTTCCCACACGAATTGCTTGATTCATTGAAGAAGACGATAAGAAGCAGCCCGAAATTGGGTCTGTAGCTCAGTTGGTTAGAGCGCACCCCTGATAAGGGTGAGGTCGGCAGTTCGAATCTGCCCAGACCCACCAATTTTGTGTGGGAAACGCCTGTAGAAATACGGGGCCATAGCTCAGCTGGGAGAGCGCCTGCCTTGCACGCAGGAGGTCAACGGTTCGATCCCGTTTGGCTCCACCACTACTGCTTCTGTTTGTTGAAAGCTTAGAAATGAGCATTCCACCAAGACGGTGATGAATGTTGATTTCTAGTCTTTGATTAGATCGTTCTTTAAAAATTTGGGTATGTGATAGAAAGATAGACTGGACGTTACTTTCACTGGTAACGGATCAGGCTAAGGTAAAATTTGTGAGTTTAATCGCGAATTTTCGGCGAATGTCGTCTTCACAGTATAACCAGATTGCTTGGGGTTATATGGTCAAGTGAAGAAGCGCATACGGTGGATGCCTTGGCAGTCAGAGGCGATGAAAGACGTGGTAGCCTGCGAAAAGCTTCGGGGAGTCGGCAAACAGACTTTGATCCGGAGATGTCTGAATGGGGGAACCCACCTAACATAAGTTAGGTATCTTAAGCTGAATACATAGGCTTAAGAAGCGAACCAGGGGAACTGAAACATCTAAGTACCCTGAGGAAAAGAAATCAACCGAGATTCCCTTAGTAGTGGCGAGCGAACGGGGACTAGCCCTTAAGTGGCTTTGAGATTAGCGGAACGCTCTGGAAAGTGCGGCCATAGTGGGTGATAGCCCTGTACGCGAAAATCTCTTGGTCATGAAATCGAGTAGGACGGAGCACGAGAAACTTTGTCTGAATATGGGGGGACCATCCTCCAAGGCTAAATACTACTGACTGACCGATAGTGAACTAGTACCGTGAGGGAAAGGCGAAAAGAACCCCGGAGAGGGGAGTGAAATAGATCCTGAAACCGTATGCGTACAAGCAGTGGGAGCCCACTTTGTTGGGTGACTGCGTACCTTTTGTATAATGGGTCAGCGACTTATTTTCAGTGGCGAGCTTAACCGAATAGGGGAGGCGTAGCGAAAGCGAGTCTTAATAGGGCGTCTAGTCGCTGGGAATAGACCCGAAACCGGGCGATCTATCCATGGGCAGGTTGAAGGTTGGGTAACACTAACTGGAGGACCGAACCGACTACCGTTGAAAAGTTAGCGGATGACCTGTGGATCGGAGTGAAAGGCTAATCAAGCTCGGAGATAGCTGGTTCTCCTCGAAAGCTATTTAGGTAGCGCCTCATGTATCACTGTAGGGGGTAGAGCACTGTTTCGGCTAGGGGGTCATCCCGACTTACCAAACCGATGCAAACTCCGAATACCTACAAGTGCCGAGCATGGGAGACACACGGCGGGTGCTAACGTCCGTCGTGAAAAGGGAAACAACCCAGACCGTCAGCTAAGGTCCCAAAGTTATGGTTAAGTGGGAAACGATGTGGGAAGGCTTAGACAGCTAGGAGGTTGGCTTAGAAGCAGCCACCCTTTAAAGAAAGCGTAATAGCTCACTAGTCGAGTCGGCCTGCGCGGAAGATGTAACGGGGCTCAAACCATACACCGAAGCTACGGGTATCACTTAGGTGATGCGGTAGAGGAGCGTTCTGTAAGCCTGTGAAGGTGAGTTGAGAAGCTTGCTGGAGGTATCAGAAGTGCGAATGCTGACATGAGTAACGACAATGGGTGTGAAAAACACCCACGCCGAAAGACCAAGGTTTCCTGCGCAACGTTAATCGACGCAGGGTTAGTCGGTCCCTAAGGCGAGGCTGAAAAGCGTAGTCGATGGAAAACAGGTTAATATTCCTGTACTTCTGGTTATTGCGATGGAGGGACGGAGAAGGCTAGGCCAGCTTGGCGTTGGTTGTCCAAGTTTAAGGTGGTAGGCTGAGATCTTAGGTAAATCCGGGATCTTAAGGCCGAGAGCTGATGACGAGTGTTCTTTTAGAACACGAAGTGGTTGATGCCATGCTTCCAAGAAAAGCTTCTAAGCTTCAGGTAACCAGGAACCGTACCCCAAACCGACACAGGTGGTTGGGTAGAGAATACCAAGGCGCTTGAGAGAACTCGGGTGAAGGAACTAGGCAAAATGGCACCGTAACTTCGGGAGAAGGTGCGCCGGTGAGGGTGAAGCATTTACTGCGTAAGCCCACGCCGGTCGAAGATACCAGGCCGCTGCGACTGTTTATTAAAAACACAGCACTCTGCAAACACGAAAGTGGACGTATAGGGTGTGACGCCTGCCCGGTGCCGGAAGGTTAATTGATGGGGTTAGCTAACGCGAAGCTCTTGATCGAAGCCCCGGTAAACGGCGGCCGTAACTATAACGGTCCTAAGGTAGCGAAATTCCTTGTCGGGTAAGTTCCGACCTGCACGAATGGCGTAACGATGGCGGCGCTGTCTCCACCCGAGACTCAGTGAAATTGAAATCGCTGTGAAGATGCAGTGTATCCGCGGCTAGACGGAAAGACCCCGTGAACCTTTACTATAGCTTTGCACTGGACTTTGAATTTGCTTGTGTAGGATAGGTGGGAGGCTTTGAAGCGTGGACGCCAGTTCGCGTGGAGCCAACCTTGAAATACCACCCTGGCAACTTTGAGGTTCTAACTCAGGTCCGTTATCCGGATCGAGGACAGTGTATGGTGGGTAGTTTGACTGGGGCGGTCTCCTCCTAAAGAGTAACGGAGGAGTACGAAGGTGCGCTCAGACCGGTCGGAAATCGGTCGTAGAGTATAAAGGCAAAAGCGCGCTTGACTGCGAGACAGACACGTCGAGCAGGTACGAAAGTAGGTCTTAGTGATCCGGTGGTTCTGTATGGAAGGGCCATCGCTCAACGGATAAAAGGTACTCCGGGGATAACAGGCTGATACCGCCCAAGAGTTCATATCGACGGCGGTGTTTGGCACCTCGATGTCGGCTCATCACATCCTGGGGCTGAAGCCGGTCCCAAGGGTATGGCTGTTCGCCATTTAAAGTGGTACGCGAGCTGGGTTTAGAACGTCGTGAGACAGTTCGGTCCCTATCTGCCGTGGACGTTTGAGATTTGAGAGGGGCTGCTCCTAGTACGAGAGGACCGGAGTGGACGAACCTCTGGTGTTCCGGTTGTCACGCCAGTGGCATTGCCGGGTAGCTATGTTCGGAATAGATAACCGCTGAAAGCATCTAAGCGGGAAACTAGCCTCAAGATGAGATCTCACTGGGACCTTGAGTCCCCTGAAGGGCCGTCGAAGACTACGACGTTGATAGGTTGGGTGTGTAAGCGCTGTGAGGCGTTGAGCTAACCAATACTAATTGCCCGTGAGGCTTGACCATATAACACCCAAGCAATTTGCTGACCTGAAGAGGCACCAGATTGCGGTGTGTGAAGACGAAACGAACCGAAAGTTCGAGATACTCACAAAACACCAAACTATCGCATACCCATTCGCTGGAGCGTGAGCCGCAAGGCAAACGAGCTGGCTACCGAATTTCTTGACGACCATAGAGCATTGGAACCACCTGATCCCATCCCGAACTCAGCAGTGAAACGATGCATCGCCGATGGTA
>NZ_JAHSTV010000029.1 GCF_019145235.1 Pseudomonas farris
TTAAGTGGGCACCAGTTCTAGCCTTTTAAGCGGGTATTTCATGCAACCACAACGCCGTTCCTACTCCAGATCCTTCAAAGTCCAAGTCATTCAAGAGTGCGCCCAGCCCGGCGCCTCGATTGCCAGCGTCGCGCTGAGCCATAGCCTCAACGCGAACCTTGTCCACAAATGGATTCGGGTGCAAACGCAAAAAAACACGGAGCTGCAACCTGCTTTTATTCCGTTACCCATGCAGCTAGCCGGAGCAAATTCGCAAGCTGCATCATCGAATATCTGCGTTGAAATCCCACACCCGCGTGGCACTGTCAAAGTGAACTGGCCGACCGAAAGCGCGGCTGCCTGCGCGACCTTTCTTCGAGACCTGTTGCGATGATCCGCATCGACTCCATCTGGCTCGCCACCGAGCCCATGGACATGCGCGCCGGCACCGAAACCGCTCTGGCGCGTGTGGTCGCCGTGTTCGGTGCGGCGCAGCCGCACTGTGCTTATTTGTTTGCCAACCGCCGCGCCAATCGCATGAAAGTGCTGGTGCACGACGGGTTAGGTATCTGGCTGGCGGCGCGCCGCCTGCATCAAGGCAAGTTCTTCTGGCCGGGTTCTAGACACGGCTCTCAGATGGAATTAGGTGCCGAACAACTGCATGCCCTGGTGCTGGGTTTGCCTTGGCAAAGAGTTGGGCCAGGCAGCGCGATTTCCATCATATAACGCCTGCCACGACCAGCCAGGCCGTGCAATTGTCCGATGAGCCTATCGTCGCTTTTAGGCTGTTCTGGCAAAATCGGCGGCATGACTTCGCTTCCTAATCTCGACCACTTAACCCCTGAACAACTGCGCGCTCTGGCGGCGCAGTTGATGCAGCGTGTCGAGAATCTCGATCAGAAAGTCGAGACGATGGGTAAGCAAATCCATCATCACAAAACGGTCAACGAGAAACTGGCCCACGAGATCGCGCAGCTCAAGCGCTTCAAGTTTGCCAAGCGCAGCGAGCAACTGAGCCCGGATCAGGCCAGCCTGCTTGATGACCTGATCGATACTGACATCGCAGCCATCGAAGCCGAACTTGAAGCGCTGCAACCCGCTCCCGTTTCGACCGAGGCTCGGCAAAAACCTAAACGTACCGCCTTGCCGCCGCAGTTTCCGCGCACCCTGATCCATCACGAACCCGACAACAGCCACTGCCAGTGCGGCTGCGCCCTCAAGCGTATCGGCGAGGATGTCAGCGAGAAACTCGACTACACGCCGGGCGTGTTCACCGTCGAGCGTCATATCCGTGGCAAGTGGGTCTGCGGTCAGTGCGAAACGCTGATCCAGGCACCGGTTCCGGCGCAGGTCATCGACAAAGGTATCCCAACCGCCGGCCTGCTGGCCCATGTCATGATCGCGAAGTTCGCCGACCATTTACCGCTCTATCGTCAGGAGTCGATTTTTGGTCGGGCCGGTTTGGCCATCGCCCGCTCGACCCTGGCGCAATGGGTCGGCAACTGTGGTGTGCAGTTGCAGCCGCTGGTCGATGCCCTGCGCGATGCTGTTCTCGAACATGGCGTAATCCACGCCGATGAAACGCCGGTGCAGATGCTTACGCCGGGCGCAAAGAAAACCCATCGCGCCTATGTCTGGGCCTACGCCACCAGCCAGTTCTCGGACTTGGCGGCGGTCGTTTACGACTTCAGCCCCAGCCGCGCCGGAGAGCACGCACGTAACTTCCTGCAAGGCTGGAAGGGCAAGCTGGTTTGCGACGATTTTGGTGGCTACAAGGCCAGCTTTGAACTCGGCGTCACCGAGATCGGCTGCATGGCCCATGCGCGCCGCAAGTTCTTCGAATTGCACGCCACCAACAAGAGCCAGCTCGCCGAACAGGCCTTGCGCTACATCCAGTTGCTTTACGAAATCGAGAGCGAAGTCCGCGACCTTGAACCGGATTTACGCCGCCTAATACGGCAAGAAAAAGCGGTACCGGTGATGGATGCTCTGCATGCCTGGATGATCGCCCAGCGCCAGATCGTGCACGACGGCTCGGCGATAAGCAAAGCTCTGGATTACAGCCTCAAACGCTGGACGGCGCTGTCGCGCTATCTCGATAACGGGGCCGTACCCATTGACAATAATTGGTGCGAGAACCAAATCCGACCGTGGGCGTTGGGTCGCAAAAATTGGCTCTTTGCAGGATCACTGCGCAGCGGTAAACGCGCGGCGGCGATCATGAGTTTGATCCAGTCGGCGCGGCTCAACGGGCATGATCCGTATGCTTATTTGAAGGACGTCCTCACGCGCCTGCCGACGCAGCGGGCGAGTGATATTGCGG
>NZ_JAHSTV010000003.1 GCF_019145235.1 Pseudomonas farris
TGTGTCGGTCACCGAGGTATCCGCCGACTTGCCGTCGACGTCCAGCTTCTCGTAATTACCGCCCGTTGCGCCGTCGATCTTGACGCTCAGAGAGCTGCCACCGGCCAGCGCATCGTTTGGCGCAACGAAGTCGACAGAACCGCTGCTCGATCCGACCGGAATGGTAATGGTCTGGCCGTTGGACAGGGTGACAACCACTGGCGAACCGGTGACAGGCGAAGTTACGGACGCGGTGTAAACCACGGTCCCGCCCTCAGCGACAGTAGACGTCGCCGTCAGATTGACCGTCGAAGTGTCGAGGGTGTCAGTCACATCGGTGACCGCGGCCGCCGGGTCCGTCACCAGGTTCTCAAAGTTGCCACCGGCGGCGTCCGCGATGGTCACTTCAACCTTGCCGGCATCTTTATAAACATCATCGGCAGGCGCATCGACGCTCACGCTGCCGGTGGTTGCGCCGGCGGCGATGGTGATCACCGCTCCGTTCGACAAGGTCACGGTGACCGGCGTACCGGCCGGATTGGTCAGCGTCGCGGTGTACAGAATCTGACCACCTTCGGCCACTTCGGTGGATGCCGACAGGCTCAGGCTGGTGTCGTCTTTCGAATCGGTAATGGTGGTGAGCGCCGGCTCGGTGCTCGGGGTCAGTTGCTCGAAATTGCCGCCGGTGGTGCCGGTGATCGTAGTGCTGACGGTGCTGCCATTGTTGTAGACGTCGTTGGCCGCGGTATCAACAGTCACGCTGCCGGTGGTTTTGCCCGCTTCGATGGTAATGACCGAGCCGTTGCTCAAGGTCACGGTCATCGGCGTGCCGGCCGGGTTGGTCAGGGTGGCGGTGTAGGTGATCTGGCCGCCTTCGACGACGGTGCCGGTGGCGCTAAGGCTCAGGCCGGTATTGTCGATCGAGTCGGTGATGGTGGTGACTGCCGGCGTGGTGCTCGGTACGAGGTTCTCGAAGTTGCCGCCGGTAGCGCCAGTGATCGTGGTGCTGACGGTGCTGCCGTTGTTGTAGACGTCATTGGCCGAGGTATCGACGTTCACGGAGCCGGCGGTTTTACCGGCTTCGATGGTGATGGTCGAGCCGTTGGACAGGGTCACGGTGACCGGTGTCTGCGCCGGGTTGGTCAGGGTCGCGGTGTAGGTGATCTGGCCACCTTCAGTGACGCTGCCGGTGGCGGACAGGGTCAGGCCAGTATTGTCGACCGAATCGGTAATGGTGGTGACGGCCGGAGTCGGGTTCGGCACCAGATTCTCGAAGTTGCCGCCGGTAGTCCCGGTGATCGTGGTACTGACGGTGCTGCCATTGTTGTAGACGTCGTTGGCCGGTGTTGGAACGTTCACGCTGCCGGTGGTGTTGCCGGCATCGATGGTGATGGTCGAACCGTTGGACAGGGTGACGGTGACGGGCGTCTGCGCCGGGTTGGTCAGGGTCGCGGTGTAGGTGATCTGGCCGCCTTCGGTGACGGTCGAGCCCGCCGTCAGCGTGACGGTGGTGGTGTCGACGGAATCGGTAATGGTGGTGACGGCCGGGGTCGGGTTCGGCACCAGATTTTCGAAGTTGCCGCCGGTAGCGCCGGTAATCGGGGTGCTGACGGTACTGCCGTTGTTGTAGACGTCGTTGGCCGGTGTTGGAACGTTCACGCTGCCGGTGGTGTTGCCCGCGGCGATGATGATGGTCGAACCGTTGGACAAGGTGACGGTGACCGGCGTCTGCGCCGGGTTGGTCAACGTCGCGGTGTAGGTGATCTGCCCGCCTTCAGTGACGGTCGAGCCCGCTGACAGCGTGACGGTGGTGGTGTCGACGGTGTCGGTGACCTGGGTCACGGCCGGAACGGTTGGCGGGGTGACCACGATACCGCTGCCGCCCGTGGTGCCGGTGACGGTCACGGTGATTTGGGTTGGATCGTTATAAACCGTGTCGTTCGGTGCCAGCGGAACGTTGACGGTGCCGGTGGTTTGGCCGGCTGCAATCACGATCACCGAGCCATTGGACAGGGTGATGGTCAGGTCGGTCAGCGGTGCCTGGGTCAGGGTCGCGGTGTAAACCAGCACGCCACCGGCCTCGGTGATGGTCGGCGTGGCGCTCAGGCTCAGGGTCGATTCGCGCAGGGCATTGGCGCTGGTATCAGCAGTCTGGCCGCCGGTGGTGTCTTGGGTTGCCAACGCGGCAGTGGCGAGACCCTCAGTCGGGAAGCCGATAGTTGGGTCGACCCGGCCAGCGGTTGCCTCCAGGGCCACGAAGGTGTGGCCGCCACCGGCAGCGCCGCCTGAGCTCGCAGCCGTAGGGCCGGCCGCGGTGGCTTCAAGAGCAGTGGTCGGGTCGACGCCGGCGGCGATGGCTTGCTGCAATTCGTCAACCGATGGCGCGGCTTGTGCAGTGGCTTGCGCAAGGTCGGTGCTGGAATCCGGATCGCTGCCGCTCCACTGAGTGTCGCGGCCCAGGTCCAGGGTCCGGCCATCAGCCAGCTCGAGCGTAATGGCGCCGGCGCCACCGGTGTCTACCTGATCGCCGACCAACAACCGGTCGCCTTCAACGAGTACGCGGCGGACGCCTTCTGGCGACACCGCGAAAACCTGACCAACAATGCTTTTGACGATGGCAACAACACTGCTCATTGAAGACTCTCCGGGTGTCACGTTCAGTTGACCTCCATGAACCGCTCGGCGTGTTCGCCGATCGGGGCTGGACGTACTTTCTAAGATGTTTGATGCATAACTTTGACGCGGTATTCGTCAATAATTTGGCTATATTTTTTCGAAATTAACTTTATGCCAAACTATTGACCTTATGGGAGCCATCCTAAACAATCGCCCCAGTAATGTCACATTGATATTTAAGCGGCGACCTGTCCTACAGCGTGTGATCCAGTTCCGATTTTGAACTTTCCGACATACGGTCATTCCGGTTGCCATCATCCGATGCAGCGCCACGTTCTGCAGTGATTCAAGACAAGAAGTCTCGGGAAATTCCAACTATGCGTTTGCACCTGTTCAAGGTTCTACCCTTCGCCCTTACCGCCAGCTTTGTTCAGGCGCAAAGCCTCCCGCAGGCCATGCAGCAGGCGCTGGATGTCCATCCGGAAATTCAGGCAGGGGTTAACAGCCGATTGGCCGCGGATTATCAGTTAAAGGCTGCTAAAGGGGGATACCTGCCAAGGGTCGATCTGCTCGGCGGTTATGGTCGCGAAGGCACCGACAGCGTCACCACCCGTGCCGCGGGCAACAACAATCACTGGGAAACGCTGAACCGCAGTGAGTCAAGTTTACGTCTGTCGCAGATGGTATTTGACGGTTTTGCGACGTCCAGCGAAGTGGGGCGTCAACAAGCCACCGTTAATTCCCGCGCTTATTCCTTGCTGGGTACGTCGGAACGTACCGGGCTGACCGTCGCTCAGGTCTATCTCGATGTGTTGACCCGCCGCGAATTCGTGCGCCTGGCCGAAGACAATCTGAAGAACCACGAACGGATTCTTGACCAGATCAAGTTGCGCACCCAGCGCGGCGTGGGCAGCGGCGCCGACCTTGATCAGGCTGACGCGCGCATGGCCCAGGCCCGCAACAACCTGATCACTGAACAGACCAACCTGGCTGATGCCGAAACCAACTTCCTCAGCGCCGTCGGCCAGATGCCCGATCAACTGGAGCGGCCTGCCGATTTCATGGCGCTGTTGCCGGCCAACCTGAATGAAGCCCGGGCGCAGATGCTGGAAAACAGCCCGATTCTGCGCTCCGCCGAATCCGATATCGCTGCCGCCGAGAAACAGTATGAAGCCGCCAAGTCGAGCTTCTACCCGCGCTTCGATGCCGAACTGGGTCGCAGCGCCGACAATGATCTCGATGGTCAGAACGGTCACAGCAACGAATGGCAGGCCATGCTGCGCATGCGCTTCAATTTGTTTGCCGGTGGCAGCAACAAGGCTGATCTGGAATCCAAGTCCTACTTGTCGAACCAGGCGCTGGATATTCGCAACAACGCCCTGCGTGTATTGAACGAAGAACTGGGCCTGGCCTGGAATGCCTTGAATAACGCCAACGCCCAAGTGCCGATCGCCCAGCAATATGTCGATCGCAGCGCCAGTGTGCGCAGTGCGTATCAGAAGCAGTTCAGCCTTGGCGAACGGACCTTGCTCGACCTGCTCGACAGTGAAAACGAGCTGTTCAGCGCTTCCCGTCGGCTGGCTGAGATCAAAAACATTCAGTTATTTACTCAGTACCGAATCAAGGCGACCATGGGCGAATTGCTCAAAAGTCAGGGCGTGGTCGCACCATTGGCATCCGTTGTGCAAAACGACGTGAAGCCCAAGGTTCAGCTGCCCGGGATGAATTGAGTCCTGCCCCATTTTAATCGTTAGCCAAGAGTGTCGAGCGTGGAATCAGAAGTCAGTCGAGTTCAACTCATTCATGATCCGCGCGCGCTGCATGACGATCCGTTACTGGACGGCCTGTTAGCCCTTTGCACTTTGCACCAGAAACCGGCCAGCGCCGCGATGCTGACCACCGGCCTGCCATTACCCAAACAACGCCTGAGCGTCGAACTGCTGCCCCGTGCGGCTGCTCGCGCCGGGCTGCAAGGGCGGGTGTTGCAGCGCAAGCTGGAGCAGATTCCGGCGATTGCCATGCCGGCGCTGTTGCTGCTCAAGGACGGTCGCAGTGCGGTGCTGCTCGGCTGGCACGGTGAAGACCAGGCCCGCCTGCTGCTTAGCGAAAGCGATGGTGGCGAGGTCTGTGTCAGCCGTGAACTGCTCGCCGACGATTACAGCGGCAAAGTCTTCTTCGCCCAACCCCAACACAAATTCGACGTCAATCACGGCACGCTGATCCCGCGCGCGCGTTCGTGGTTTCGCGACACCCTCAAGCGTTCGCGCTGGCTGTACGCCGACGCCATCGCTGCCAGTTTTCTGATCAACATCATTGCCATGGCCGCGCCGCTGTTCGTGATGAATGTCTACGACCGCGTGGTGCCGAACCAGGCTGAGTCGACCCTGTGGGTCCTGGCGATCGGCATCACGGGCGCTTACCTGTTCGACCTGATTCTCAAGAGCCTGCGCAGCCTGTGCCTGGACCTGGCCGGCAAGAAAACCGACCTGATCATCTCCGCGACGCTGTTCGAGCGCATCGTCGGCATGGCCATGAAGTACCGCCCGGCGCGGGTCGGCAGCTTCGCCCAGAACATCCATGAGTTTCAGAGCCTGCGAGACTTCCTCGCGTCGCTGACCCTCACCAGCCTGATCGACCTGCCGTTTACGCTGTTGATCTTCATGGTCATCGCGATTCTGGGCGGGCATCTGGTGTGGATTCCGGTGCTGGCGTTCCCGATTGCCCTGCTGATCGGTTATGCCTTGCAGAAGCCGCTGGTGGCGACCATGGAACGAACCATGGCCCTGGGCGCCGAGCGCCAGTCGAGCCTGATCGAAACCCTCGCCGGTCTCGATGCGGTGAAGGTCAATAACGCCGAAAGCGAACGCCAGTATCAGTGGGAGCAAACCATCGGTACCCTCAGCCGCCTCGAGCTGCGGGTGAAAATGCTGTCCGGTCTGGCGATGAACATCACCTTGCTGATTCAGCAACTGGCCGGGGTGATCATGATCGTCTTCGGCGTGTACCAGATCATTGACGGCCACCTGAGCATGGGCGGCTTGATCGCTTGCTACATGCTCAGTGGTCGTGCCCTCAGCCCATTGGCTTCGTTGTCTGGCCTGCTGACCCGCTACCAGCAGGCCCGCGTGACCATGACCTCGGTCGATCAGATGATGGAGCTGCCCCAGGAGCGCAATTTCGACGAGCGTCCGCTGAGCCGCAAAGTGCTGCAAGGCGCCATTGAATGCCGTCAACTGAGCTTCACTTACCCGGATCAGCAGAACCCCGCGCTGAAGAACATCAACCTGATCATCAAGCCCGGCGAGAAGATCGGCATCATCGGTCGCAGCGGCTCGGGCAAAAGCTCCCTGGCCAAATTGCTGGTGGGCCTCTATCAACCGGACGACGGCGCGTTGCTGGTCGATGGCGTGGATATCCGTCAGATCGACGTCAGCGAATTGCGCCACAACATCGGCTACGTGCCCCAGGATATCCAATTGCTCGCCGGTACCCTGCGCGACAATCTAGTGTCGGGCGCGCGCTATGTCGAAGACGAACTGGTGCTGCAAGCCGCGGAACTGGCCGGCGTCCACGAATTCGCCCGTCTGCACCCGCAAGGTTATGAGCTGCAAGTCGGTGAGCGTGGGCAGAACCTGTCTGGCGGTCAGCGTCAGAACGTCGCCCTGGCCCGAGCGCTGCTGCTCAACCCGCCAATCCTGTTGCTGGACGAACCGACCAGCGCCATGGACAACACTGGCGAAGAACGCCTCAAGCAACGCCTCGCTGCAGTGGTTGAAAACAAGACCGTGGTGCTGGTGACGCACCGGGCTTCGCTGTTGTCGCTGGTGGATCGGCTGCTGGTGATCGACCGTGGGCAGATACTCGCCGACGGCCCGAAAGCCGCCGTGATGGAAGCGTTGAAGAAGGGGCAGATCAGTGTTGCTTAAGTCCGGGGTCAAAGATTCCATCCGCCGCTACTTCAAAGGCTCCGCATCGCTGCAAGGCCAGCCACTTCCCGAGGTCAACAAAGCGCTGATCGAAGACGCCCCGCGCGTGGTGCGATTGACGATCTGGGCGATCATCGGCTTCTTCGTGTTCCTGATGCTCTGGGCCAACTTCGCGGTGATCGATGAAGTCACCAAGGGCGACGGCAAGGCGATTCCGTCATCGAAGATCCAGAAAATCCAGAACCTTGAGGGCGGCATCGTCTCCGAGCTGTTCGTCACTGAAGGGCAGATCGTCGAGGCCGGCGCGCCGCTGATTCGTCTGGACGACACGCGGTTTGCCTCCAACGTCGGTGAAACCGAGGCCGATCGGCTGTCGATGCTGCTGCGTGTGGAGCGCTTGAGCGCCGAAGTTGATGACCGTCCGCTGAACTTCCCCGCCGACGTGCTCCAGGCAGTTCCCACTCAGGCTGCCAGTGAAGAGTCGCTGTACATCAGTCGTCGTCAGCAACTGCACGATGAAATCGGTGGCTTGAAGGAGCAGTTGATCCAGCGTCAACAAGAGCTGCGCGAGTTCACCTCCAAACAGGCTCAGTACCGCAGCGGTCTGGCCTTGCAGCGTCAGGAAATCAACATGTCCGAGCCGTTGGTGGCTCAGGGCGCGGTGTCACCGGTGGAGGTTTTGCGACTCAAGCGTGCCGAGGTCGAAACCCGCGGGCAGCTGGACGCCACCACCCTGGCGATCCCTCGCGCCGAATCGGCGATCAAGGAAGTGCAGCGCAAGATCGACGAGACTCGCGGCAAATTCCGCAGCGAAGCCCTGACCCAACTCAATGAAGCGCGTACCGATCTGAACAAGGCCCAAGCCACCGGTAAGGCCCTGGAAGACCGGGTCAGCCGGACGCTGGTGACATCGCCGGTGCGCGGCATCGTCAACAAGTTGCTGGTGAACACCATCGGCGGCGTGATCCAGCCGGGCAGCGATCTGGTGGAGATCGTGCCACTGGATGACACCTTGCTGGTAGAAGCCAAGATTCGTCCGCAAGACATTGCGTTCCTGCATCCGGGGCAAGACGCCACAGTGAAGTTCACGGCTTACGACTACACCATTTACGGTGGGCTGAAGGCCAAGCTGGAGCAGATCGGTGCCGACACCATCACCGACGAAGACAAGAAGACCACGTACTACATCATCAAGCTGCGCACCGAGCGCAGTCACCTGGGGACGGATGAAAAACCGTTGCTGATCATCCCGGGGATGGTGGCGTCGGTGGATATCATTACCGGCAAGAAGACTGTGCTCAGTTATTTGCTCAAGCCGATTATTCGGGCTCGGGCCGAGGCGTTGCACGAGCGGTAGTTTTCCGGCGCGGTTGATGGCCTCTTCGCGAGCAAGCCCGCTCCCACATGGGATCTGTGTTGATCACAAGACCCCTGTGGGAGCGGGCTTGCTCGCGAAGGCGGCCCCCTAGACGCTGCATGCCAAAAGCCATATCGTTATTCACTAACGGTATTTAAATTTAAATTCTTATACCTATAAAGTCACTCCCCTGCGTACCTGCCGACCAATCGGCGCGCCGCACGACACGAACCAACACGGGACCTCCGTGAGTTTCTGATCGACGCGCGCCTTTGAGCGTGCCGTGCGTGGGAGTGATTTTTATGTCAGCTGTCTCTTTTTCTCCAAAGCCCGCATCAACCAGCGCCGCCACCATCGCGTCGCAAGTCTTCGAAGTCCGACCATTCAGCGGCGCTGTCGGTGCCGAAATCATCGGCCTGGACCTGTCCCGCCCGATCAATGACCAGGACTTCGCCCGCGTCCATCGCGCGCACCTGGACCATCACGTGGTGGTGTTCCGCGACCAGCGCATTACCCCCGAACAGCAGATCGCCTTCAGCCGCCGTTTCGGTGTGTTGCAGATCCACGTGCTCAAACAGTTCCTGCTGGCCGGGCATCCGGAAATCCTCATCGTTTCCAACATCATCGAAAACGGCCAATCCATCGGCCTCGGTGATGCCGGCAAGTTCTGGCATTCGGACCTGTCCTATAAAGAACTGCCAAGCCTGGGCTCGATGCTGCATGCCCAGGAGTTGCCGTCCGAAGGCGGCGACACGCTGTTCGCCGACATGCACAAAGCCTGGGACAGCCTGCCCGAGGCGCTGCGTAAAGCCGTCGAAGGCCGCTCGGCCGCGCATTCCTACACAGCGCGCTACAGCGAGACAAAATTCGAGGGCAACTGGCGCCCGACCCTGACGCCGGAGCAGCTCGCTCAGGTCGCCGAAGTGGTTCACCCCATCGTCCGCACTCATCCGGAAAACGGCCGCAAGGCGTTGTTCGTCAGCGAAGGCTTCACCACCCGTATCGTCGGTTTGCCGGAAGACGAGAGCAAACAATTGCTCGACGAGCTCTACGCCCACAGCGTGCTGCCGCAAAACATTTACCGCCATCAATGGCAGGCCCACGACCTGGTGTTCTGGGACAACCGTTCGCTGATTCACCTCGCCACCGGATGCCCCAGCCATCTGCGCCGCAAGTTGTATCGCACCACCATCCAGGGCGACGCGCCTTTCTGATTTCGGAGAATTCCCATGTCCAAACGTCTTCCATTTGCACCATTGGCTGCGGCCATTGGCCTGGGTTTCAGCCTGCTCGCCGGCAGCCTGGTAGCGCCGTCCGTGGCTCACGCCGAAGGTGAAATTCGTATCGCCGAACAGTTCGGCATCGTTTATCTGCTGCTCAACGTAGTGCGCGATCAGAACCTGATCGAGAAGTACGGCAAGCAGGAAGGCATCGACATCAAGGTCGACTGGACTCAGCTCTCCGGCGGTTCGGCGGTCAATGATGCGTTGCTCTCCGGCTCCATCGATATTGCCGGTGCCGGCGTCGGCCCGCTGCTGACCATCTGGGACCGCACTCACGGCAAGCAAAACGTCAAAGCCGTGGCTTCCCTGGGCAACTTCCCTTACTACCTGGTGAGCAACAATCCGAAGGTCAAAACCATCGCCGACTTTACGGAGAAGGACCGCATTGCGGTGCCAGCGGTCGGGGTCTCGGTGCAGTCGCGCTTCCTGCAATACGCGGCAGCCAAGCAATGGGGCGACAAGGAATTCAATCGCCTCGACAAGTACACCATCGCCGTTCCGCACCCGGATGCCACCGCAGCACTGATCGCTGGCGGCACCGAGTTAAGCGGGCACTTCTCCAACCCGCCGTTCCAGGATCAGGCACTGGAGAACCCCAACGTGCATGTGGTGCTGAACACCTATGACTTGCTTGGTCCGAACTCGCCGACCGTGCTGTTCGCCACCGAGAAATTCCGCAACGAGAACCCGAAAACCTACAAAGCCTTCATCGCT
The DNA here is from genome assembly GCF_019145235.1 of Pseudomonas farris. Lineage (GTDB taxonomy): Bacteria > Pseudomonadota > Gammaproteobacteria > Pseudomonadales > Pseudomonadaceae > Aquipseudomonas > Aquipseudomonas farris. The sequence continues at coordinate 9,876 of NZ_JAHSTV010000003.1, forward strand.
GCGCTGACTGAAGCGGCCGAGTTTGCGCAGAACGATAAAGGTGCGGCGGCCGACACTTACATCCGTGTCACCAAGGCCAAAATCGACCGCGCGGCGTTGCTGAAAATTATCGACAACCCGCAGTTCGAATTCAGCGTCACACCGAAAAACACCTACCCGCTGGCCGAGTTCCTCTACCGCGTCGGCGCGATCAAAAACAAACCGGATTCGTGGAAGGATTACTTCTTCCAGGACGCCCAACCGCTGCAAGGGAGCTGACCGACATGAACGCCCCTTTGCAAGGCCACACGGTCAGCAAACCGATCACGACAGCTCAAGCGCTGTTGTCGGTCGACCAGGTCAGCCTGGAATACCGCACGCCTGCGCGGGTGGTTCGAGCGACCCATCAGGTCAGTTTCGAGATCGATCCGGCGGACCGTTTTGTGCTGCTCGGTCCTTCCGGCTGCGGCAAGTCGACGTTGCTCAAAGCCGTTGCCGGGTTCATTCAGCCCTGTGAGGGTGAAATTCGCCTGCAAGGCCAGCGGGTCGATGCGCCAGGACCAGACCGGATCGTGGTGTTTCAGGAGTTCGATCAGCTGCCGCCGTGGAAAACCGTCAAACAGAACGTGATGTTTCCGCTGCTCGCTTCCAAAACCCTCAAACGCAAAGAGGCTGAAGAGCGGGCGCTGCACTATCTGGACAAAGTCGGTCTGGCGGCGTTTGCCGATGCCTATCCGCATACCTTGTCTGGCGGCATGAAAGCTCGCGTGGCCATTGCTCGCGCCTTGGCGATGCAGCCGAAGATCCTGTTGATGGACGAGCCCTTCGCCGCCCTCGACGCGCTGACCCGGCGCAAGATGCAGGAAGAGTTGCTGCTGCTCTGGGAGGAGGTGCGTTTCACGCTGCTGTTCGTCACTCACTCCATCGAAGAGGCGTTGGTGGTGGGCAACCGGATTTTGCTGCTGTCGCCCCATCCGGGTCGGGTGCGGGCGGAAGTCCACAGCCATCAATACGACTTGCACAGCTTGGGTGGCGTGGCGTTCCAGGAATCGGCGCGGCGGATTCATCGGCTGCTGTTCGATGAAGGTCAGTCGCCGGAAACCGAGCGTGAGCTGGATTTCGCCGACATTCGCATCGCTTATTGAGCCATTGGAGGATTGCCCGATGAGCCATTCATCATTTGCGCGTAAAGAGTACGAAACTGTTTTGCAGCCGCTGACGAGTGTGCCGCTGGAGCGCGAATTGCCGCTCGGCCAGCGCCTCTGGCAGCAGGGTTGGCTGCGCAAAAGTCTGATCCTGATTTTGCTCGCGGTGCTTTGGGAGGCCGTCGCCCGATATCAGAACAACGACCTGCTGCTGCCGAGTTTTTTGCAAACCGCCAGCGCGCTGCAGGAGGGCTTGCTCAGCGGCGAACTGCTGAGCAAGGTGTGGATTTCGCTGGTTGTTTTGCTCAAGGGTTACCTGATTGGCATCGTTCTGGCGTTTGTCCTGACGACGCTGGCGGTGTCGACCCGGTTCGGTCGTGATCTGCTGAGTACGCTGACCTCGATGTTCAACCCATTGCCCGCCATTGCGCTGTTGCCGTTAGCGCTGCTGTGGTTCGGGTTGGGGCAGAACAGCCTGATTTTTGTACTGGTGCATTCGGTGCTTTGGGCGTTGGCCTTAAACACCTATGCCGGGTTTCTGGGTGTCTCGGAAACCCTGCGCATGGCCGGCCGCAATTACGGCCTCAAGGGCATGCGTTTCGTGTTGTTCATCCTGATCCCCGCTGCGTTGCCGTCGATTCTTGCCGGGCTGAAAATCGGTTGGGCCTTCGCCTGGCGTACGCTGATCGCTGCTGAATTGGTGTTTGGCGCTACCAGTGGCAAGGGCGGTTTGGGTTGGTACATCTTCCAGAATCGTAATGAGCTGTACACCGACAAGGTATTTGCCGGGTTGGCAGTGGTGATCTTGATTGGGTTGCTGGTGGAGAATCTGGTGTTTGATACGTTGGAGCGGGTGACGGTGAAGCGGTGGGGGATGCAGCGTTAGGCTTCGAGTTCTCTATTGACTGGGCTGACCTCTTCGCGAGCAAGCCCGCTCCCACATGGGTTCTTTGTCGTACACAAAATCTGCAACCACTGAAGATCAACTGTGGGAGCGGGCTTGCTCGCGAAGGGGCCAGCCCTATCACCACCGCATCTAAAGATGTTTGCTAGCATTGCGTCTGAATCAATCCAGATCAGCCACGAGTGCTCAGCATGCAACTCCCGGACATGAACCTGTTAGTTGCCCTCGACGCCTTGCTCGACGAGGGCAGTGTAGTGGGCGCTGCGCGGCGGATGAATCTCAGCCCGGCGGCGATGAGCCGGACGCTGACGCGGATCCGCGAGGCCATTGGCGATCCAATTCTGGTGCGCGCCGGCCGTGGACTGGTGCCAACGCCCAAGGCACTGGAGTTACGCGAGCAAGTGCGGGACCTGGTGGAGCAGGCCGCTTTGCTGTTCCGTTCCGCCGATGACGTCGACTTGGGCAGTTTGCGCCGGCGGTTCAGCATTCGCGCCAATGATTTCTTTGTTGGCGTCTATGGCGGCAAGCTGTTCGACACGATGGAGCGCCAGGCCCCGCATTGTGAATTGCGCTTTGTCCCCGAGGGCGATGGGGACGACGAAGCGTTGCGTGAAGGACGTATCGATTTAAGTGTCAGCAACAATCGGCCGCTGATGCCGGAAGTGAAAGTGCAGAACCTGTTTTCCACTCACTTTGTCGGGCTGGTGCGTGAAGATCATCCGTTGTTCGATGAAGAGATCACCGCCGAACGGTACGCCGGTTTTTCCCATATCAGCATGTCGCGCCGGGGGATCGCCCGCGGGCCGATCGACACGGCGCTCAACGCCTTGGGGCTGGAGCGGCGGGTGGCGGTGATTGCGCCGAGTTTCCATGCTGCGATGTTCGCCTTGCCGGATTCCGATTTGATTCTGCCGGTGCCCAAGGAAGCATTGCTGAGCGTGCGGCGGCTGGGCTTGAAACTGCGCTCATTCACCCTGCCGATTCCGTTACCGACCCTGATGCTGACCCAGGCTTGGCATCCGCGTTTCGACAAGGATCCGGCCCATCGCTGGATGCGTGAAACACTCAAGACCTGTTGTGATGAGACGTGGCTGGCTGCACAGCCTACCTGAGTTGACGCATACCCTTGTGGGAGCGGGCTTGCTCGCGAAAGCGGTGTGTCAGTCAGCGTTGATGTTGAAGGTGATGGCCTCTTCGCGAGCAAGCCCGCTCCCACAGGGGGTTTGTGTTGTTTCAAAATTTGCGGGCCATTCGGATCTAATTGCTGCATAAAGCGCACTTATAACCTGCCAATAAGTCAATTTTCGTAAGCTTCCACGCTCCCTAAAATGCTTCGGTATTCCCCTTCCGGAGCTTGCAGTACATGACTTCCCTCACGGTCTCGGCGCCTCTCGCTGCGGCCAAGCCAGCGGCCGCCATCACGCCACCGGTCTTCGGCCCGCGAATCATCATCGGCCTGGTGGGCGTGTTGCTGGCGGTGCTGGTGTCGGGCTTGAACGAGATGGTAACCAAGGTCGCCTTGGCCGATATCCGCGGCGCGTTGGCCATCGGTTACGACGAAGGCACCTGGCTGGTCGCCAGTTACACCGCGACCTCGGTGGCCGCCATGGCGTTTGCCCCTTGGTGTGCGGTGACGTTCTCGTTGCGGCGCTTCACCCTGTACGCGATCAGTGCGTTCACCCTGTTAGGTGTGTTGTGCCCGTTCGCACCGAATTACGAAAGCCTGCTGGTCATGCACACCTTGCAAGGTCTTGCCGGCGGCGCGCTGCCGCCGATGCTGATGACCGTTGCCCTGCGGTTCCTGCCAGCAAACGTGAAACTCTATGGCCTGGCCGGTTATGCCCTGACGGCGACCTTCGGCCCCGGTCTCGGTACGCCGCTGGCCGGGTTGTGGACCGAGTACGTCGGCTGGCAATGGACCTTCTGGCAAATCGTCGTGCCGTGCCTGATTGCCATGGCGGCGGTGGCTTACGGTTTGCCCCAGGATCCGCTGCGGCTGGAACGCTTCAAACAGTTCAATTGGCGTGGCTTGCTGCTGGGGTTTCCGGCGATCTGCATGTTGGTGATCGGCATTCTGCAAGGCAATCGGCTGGACTGGTTCGAGTCGAGCCTGATTTGCGGACTGCTCGGCAGTGGGCTGCTGTTGCTGGTGCTGTTTCTGATCAATGAATGGTCGCAACCGATTCCGTTCTTCAAGTTACAGATGCTCGGTATCCGTAACCTGTCGTTCGCCCTGTTGACGCTGGCCGGTGTGCTGGTGGTGTTGCTCGCGGTGGTCATCATTCCCTCCAGTTACCTGGCTCAGGTCCAGGGTTATCGCCCGGTGCAGACCGCGCCGATCATGCTGCTGGCGGCGTTGCCTCAGTTGATCGCGCTGCCGTTGGTGGCAGCGCTGTGCAACCTGCGTTGGGTCGATTGTCGCTGGGTGCTGGGGATCGGGCTGAGCATGCTGACGCTGTCTTGCCTCGGTGGTTCGCAGCTGACGTCGGCATGGATTCGCGACGATTTCTATGTCCTGCAATGGCTGCAGATTTTCGGTCAGCCCATGGCCGTGCTGCCGCTGTTGATGCTCTCCACCGGCAGCATCACTCCAATGGAAGGGCCGTTCGCTTCGGCCTGGTTCAATACCGTGAAAGGCCTGGCGGCGGTGATCGCTACGGGTGTGATCGAGGCACTGACCACTGCAAGGCTGCATTTCCATTCGACCATGCTGGTGGACAACCTGGGTAATTCGCCCTTGGTCCAAAGCGACAACGCAGGCCTGGCTCACCGACTGCATCAACAGGCCTTAGTGCTGACCTCCTCCGATCTTTATCTGTGCATGGCCGGCGTCGCCGTGGCGCTGATCCTGCTGATTTTCTGGCTGCCAACGCGGATCTATCCACCGCGCGCGCCGACTTGAATGCTTCACTGAAACAGAAGGTTTTTATGACGACTCAATCACAGCAAAAAGTCGCTGTCGGCGTTGCCGCAGTGATGGCGGTCGGCGTGTTGATTTACCTGCTGGCGCCGGGCTTGTTCGGCAAGCGCACACAGCAGAGCACCAACGATGCTTTCGTCGCGGCGGACTTCACACGGGTGGCGCCGCGCGTGGCGGGGTTTATCAAGGACGTGCTGGTGGAAGACAACCAGATGGTCAAGGCCGGACAACTACTGGCGTTGATCGACGACCGCGATCTGCGCGCCGCCGCTGAGGCCGCCGACGCTGAAACCCTGGTGGCCAGGGCGCAGTTGCAGAATGCTCGGGCCACCCTGGAGCGCCAGACATCGGTGATCGCTCAGGCCCAGGCCACGGTGGTTTCGGCGAAGGCTGAAATGGCTTTCGCCGAGCATGAACTGAACCGCTACAACCACCTCGCCGGGGTGGGTGCCGGTACGGTGCAGAATGCTCAGCAAGCGCGCACGCGCATCGACCAAGCCTCCGCTCGCTTGGCCAATGCCACGGCGGTGCTGGCGGCGGAACGCAAGCAGGTTGAGATTCTGACCGCCCAGCGTGATGCGGCCGAAGGTGGGCTGAAACGAGCACAAGCAGCGCTGGAAATGGCCAGCTATGAGCTGTCCTATACGCGCATTGTTGCGCCACAGGACGGCATGGTCGGCGAGCGCGCGGTTCGGGTTGGCGCCTATGTCACTCCGGGCAGCAAGATTCTCGCTGTGGTGCCGTTGGAGCGGGCTTATGTGGTCGCCAATTTTCAGGAAACCCAACTGACTGACGTACAGCCGGGGCAGAGCGTGCAAGTACACGTCGACAGCCTCGGCGGCGAAGCCCTGCGCGGTCGCGTCGAGAGCATCGCACCCGCCACTGGCGTGACCTTCGCCTCGGTCAAACCGGACAACGCCACCGGCAACTTCACCAAGGTTGTGCAACGGATTCCGGTGAAAATCGTTCTGGAACCGGGTCAGGCATTGGCCGATCGGTTGCGGGTGGGGATGTCGGTGGAGGCGAGGATTGATACTGCAAGCGCCAGCGAGCATGGGGTCGCGCAACGATGAAGATTTTTGTTGATAGGACTGACGTCTTCGCGAGCAAGCTCGCTCCCATATTTGATCTGCTGGGTGCCCAAGCTTTATGCACAAAAGGAGATCCAGTGTGGGAGCGGGCTTGCTCGCGAAGAGGCCAGTGGCCTCGCATTCCCCTTTATGCCTTGCTGGTCATGAGCCTTTCGGCTTGCACTGTCGGCCCAGACTTCCAGAAACCTCAGCCGCAACAAGTGGCTGAATGGACCAAACCAGCCAAAGCCGCCGCCAGTCAGGTCGTTCCCGCTGAAATGGACGAACGCTGGTGGGAGGTATTCCACGACCCGAAACTCTCTGCCCTGACCCAACGTGCCCTGACCGACAACCTCGACCTGAAACTCGCCAGCAGCCGCTTGCAGCAAAGCCGCGTCGCGCGCCAGGTGAACACCGCCAACCGCTATCCCAATACCGCCGCTAGCGGCAGCTATGGGCGCAAGCGCAACAGTGGTGAAGGCCTGAACGATCCGTCGGGCAACAACGGCGACTCGGCGTTCAACCTGTGGGACGCAGGCTTTTCCGCCTCTTGGGAACTGGATTTCTGGGGCCGGGTGCGCCGCGAAACCGAAGCCGCCGATGCCACCCTGGAAGTGGCGGAAAACGATCGTCGCGGCGTGCTGCTGTCGGTGCTTGCCGAAACCGCTCAGGACTACATTCAGCTGCGCGGTGTGCAAAGCACGCGGGCCGTCACCGAGCAGAACCTCGACGTTGCCCGGCATAGTTTGAAACTCTCGCAATTGCGCCTGGCCGACGGTGTGGCGACGGATCTGGACGTTGCCGAAGCCGCTGCGCAAGTCGCGGCCATCGAGTCACGTTTGCCGGCGCTTGAGCAGCGTCAGTCGCAACTGATCAACGCCCTGAGCCTGTTGATGGGCGAACCGCCGCAAGCGCTGTCCGCTGAGTTATCCACAGACGCCCCGGTGCCGCAAACCCCGCGTCAGGTCGCCATCGGCTTGCCGTCGCAATTGGCCGAGCGCCGCCCCGACATCCGTCAGGCCGAAGCCCGTCTGCATGCCGCGACCGCCAGCATCGGCGTGGCCAAGGGCGACTTTTATCCACGGATCACCCTGTCGGGCAATATCGGTTCGCAAGCCATGCAGTTGAGCGATTTCGGTTCCTGGAGCTCGCGCTCGTTCGGCATCGGTCCGCAGTTCAGCCTGCCGCTGTTCGACGGCGGTCGCCTGCGCGGCATGTTGTACCTGCGCGAAGCCCAGCAACAGGAAGCAGCGCTGGCCTACCAGCAAACCGTGCTGCGGGCCTGGCATGAAATCGACGATCAACTCACCGCCTACAATGCCAGCCAACTGCGCCGCGACAGCCTCGCCGAAGCCGTACGCCAGAACCAGATCGCCCTGCGCACCGCGCAACAGCAATACGTCGAAGGGGTGGTGGATTTCGTCAACGTCCTCACCGTGCAAGGCGAATTGCTGGCGACCCAGCAGCAGTGGGTCGAGAGTTCGACCGGGGTGTCGTTGGCAATGGTTGGTTTGTACAAGGCGTTGGGTGGGGGATGGGAGTCGGTGTATCCGGTGGCAGGTGCCGTTACCAATAATCCGGTTTGATCGCGGGTGCTTTATGAGTAGGCACACGAACTGGAAACTGGTGCGACTGAGGTTCTTCTGAGGTTACGACACGTCGCATCCAGTGTGAGTGCTCCTTCAAGGAGCCAGGCGGTGAGCGTTTGAACTCGGTCCTGCATGGGAGAACAACGCCCACTATCATCTGCGGAAAATCCTCTCGGATGGCTTTTAATGCGGGAGCCATATCTGTGTCCCCGGAAACAAGAACGAGCTGTTGAATGCGCTCCGTGTTGTGGTCTTTGGTTTCTCTCGCCGCGGTGCGATACATGCTGATTGCGATATGGACGTCAGTTTCTTTCTCTTCGAGTTTCCAAATAGCGACTTTGTCCTGGCGTGACGCACCAATTTTTTTGTCGATAAAGCGCGGCGCTCTTGCGGGTTCGAGTTGGTGGCGACCATAGTGAACAGACACATTATTGGCCTTGAGTGCTCGAACATAGGTGTCCTGAGCTTCCTTGGAAATTCTGCCGCGAGTAGCCAGCTCCGGCTTGACGGAAGAAGTGAAGTAATCCATTGAAGCGAGTGAACTTTGAGGATTTTCGACGTAGGCGATGTGGGCCAACAACTTTGGCAAATTCAGCCATTTGTAAGGAGTGCCTGCTAGCAATCCGTAGAACACGTTGTAGCCGTCAACGAAGAACGCAGTACGCACAAATCCAATCCTCAGAAACGAAAAAACCGGCCTAAGCCGGTTTTTTCACCCCAACTGCCAGAGAACCTAATCTCTGCGTACGGGGTTGAGTAGTGGGCTGATCCTAAATTGAGTGCGTTAGCACGTCAACCCTCGACTGACCAAGGTACTACTCGACTGGACGATTTCCAGCACCGGCCGACCAGTTTTGTGCAATTGCATGATCGATGGTCAAGGCATTCCCGGGTTCAACTATTTGTGATTGTTGCAGGGAGAAGGTGGAAATGTCCGACTGTCTCTATATCCGCAAAGTGTCTATTGCCGTCTTCAGTTTAGATTGAATGGACGTTCCTGATTTCGTGTGGGATTTAATACCAATGCTCATTACCCCTAGGAATCAAACGACCACACCGAGAATTTCGTCCTTTTTGAAACATTACATTTCTAACCAATGATGGCCATCCGGCTTGACGCTCACCCCCGCTGTCATAGACTCCGCTAATCCGTCAGGGAGTTACGGTTATGCGGCGTGTTCGTATTTTGGTTATTGGATTGACCTTTGTAACGTGCGTAGTACAGGCGCAAACACCTGCGCCAGACGATCCGTTGCTGGAAAACAGCGCGGTCGGCGGTAATGCGTCGGCCAGCAGTGAAGCCCGTGGTGTGCTGCGAGCCCGGGATCAGGCGGTGCTTGCCAGTGAGTTGTCGGGGCGGATTGTGGAGTTGCCGTTCAGTGAGGGCGAGTCGTTCAAAAAGGGCGACACCCTGGCGCGGTTTGACTGTTCGGCTTATCAGGCTCAGCTCAACGCGGCTCAAGCTGCCAGCCGTGGTGCTGGTGAAGAACTGGCGCACAACAAACAACTGGCGGCGTTGAATTCGGTCGGGCGTTTTGAAGTGGCGCGGGCCGAGGCCAAGGTCAGCGAGATTCAGGCGCAGTCTCAGGTCTATCAGGTTCAAGTCAAACGCTGCAGCGTGGTGGCGCCGTTCGATGGTCAGGTCGTCGAGCGCAAGGTCAAGCGCTACGAAAGCGTTGCCGCTGGTACACCGTTGCTGGACGTGGTCGATAACCGCACTCTGGAAATTCACCTGTTGGTGCCGTCGCGCTGGATGGGCAAACTCAAGCCCGGCCAGACGTTCAGTTTTGTCCCCGATGAAACCGGTCAGCCGCTGGATGCGACGGTCAAACGCCTCGGTGCGCGGATCGACGAAGGCAGCCAGACCTTGCTGCTGGTGGCGGCGCTGCCCAACGCCAACGGTCTGTTGGCCGGCATGAGCGGAACGGCGCATTTCGCGGAGTTCAAATGAACGCCCCGGTGACCGGCGGCGCCGAGCAGGTGTTCGCAAGGTTTCTCGACCTCGAACGCCAGACCCGCGCCGCGCGCACGCCTCCACAACTGGCTTACAGCCTGGTGAATGACGGTCAGGCGCTGTTCGGTTTCCGCCATGCCGCACTGTTGATCGCCGGCAAGGTGCAGGCGGTCACCGGTGTCAGTGCCGTGGAACCGAATGCGCCGTTCGTGGCGTTTGTCGAGCAAGCAGTCGCGCAACTGTTCAAGCTTGAGGTGTTGAAACAGGCGCGGGTGATCGCGCCCGATCTTCTCAGTGAATCGATTCTGGCCGATTGGCAAAGTCTGTCAGCCGCTCAGGTGTTCTGGCTGCCACTGATCGATCATCAGGGCGAGGTGTTCGGCGGTCTGTGGCTGGCGCGGGATGTGCCGTGGAACCCTTCCGAACAAGTGCTGCTGTCGCAACTGGGTGACACTTACAGCCATGCCTGGCTCGCACAGCAACCGCGCAAACCCTGGCGACTGCGCTGGACGCGCAAGCGTCAGGTGGCGCTGGTTGCCGTGTTGTTGCTCGGGTTGCTGATCCCGGTGCGCCAATCGGTGTTGGCACCGGCCGAAGTCGTCCCGTTGGGCGGTCGGGTGGTGGCGGCGCCGCTGGACGGGGTGATCGCCGAATTCCTGGTCAAACCCAACCAGGCAGTGAAAACCGGCGACCTGCTGCTGCGCTTCGAAAGCACTACGCTCAAGGCTCAGGCCGATGTGGCCGAGCGCGCTCTGGGCGTTGCCGAAGCGGAACTCAAGGCCAATTCCCAGCGCTCCTTCGCCGATGCCGAATCCAGTTCGAAAATCGATCTGCTGGCGGCGCGAGTGGAGCAGAAGCGCGCCGAACGGGATTACGCCCGTGAACTGCTCAAACGCAGCGAAGTACGCGCCGAGCGGGACGGCATCGCGGTGTTCGCCGACGCCGAACGCTGGACCGGCAAACCCGTGCAAACCGGCGAGCGGCTGATGGAAATCGCCGACCCGAACCAGGCCGAGTTGCGCATCGAATTGGCCGTGGGCGATGCGATTGCCCTGGAACCGGGGGCGCAGGTCGCGCTGTTTCTCGACAGCGATCCGCTGCAGCGGCACTTGGCCAAACTCGAACGTTCGGCCTACGAAGCGCAACCCACTGCTGCCGGGCAACTGGCTTATCGACTGGATGCAACGTTCGACGCCGCACCGCCACGTATCGGCCTGCGCGGCACCGCGAAAGTCTTCGGCGACCGTGCGCCACTGGCGTTGTACCTGTTGCGTCGACCGTTGGCCGGGTTGCGTCAGAGCGTGGGCCTGTAGATGAGCCTGCCGAGCCTGCGGGCAGACCTGCAATTGTCGATGGCGGCACCGGCCCTCGACGGATCGCCGCGCTGGACCCTGGCCGACCCGGTGCGTGGGCGTTATTTCAAACTCGGTGCGGCGGCGATGCGCCTGCTGCGCCATTGGTCCCTGGGGGATCCGGAGCAAGTGCTGCGTGCTGCCAACCGCGAACCGGGGCTGCCGCTGGATGGTGCGGCGCTTGAGCAATTGCTGGAGTTTTTGCGCGGCCATGACCTGATCAGCGCCCTCGACCCGTCGCAACGCGCCAGCTACAGCCTGAAGGCCGCGGCTCAGCGCCAGAGTCTGTGGCAAATCCTGCTGCATCAATACCTGTTTTTCCGGATTTCGCTGTGGCGCCCGGACGCCTTTCTCAATCGCGTCTGGCCGTGGCTGGAGCGTTTCGGCCCGCGCGCATTGCGCTACGGATTGCCCGCGATACTGGGGCTTGGGGTGTTTCTGGTGTCGCGGGACTGGCAGCGGTTTATCGCGACCTTTCCGCACCTGTTCAGCCTCGGCGGTGCGCTGGCGTTTGCTGTGGCGCTGTTTTTCGCCAAGCTTTGCCACGAGTTCGGCCACGCCTTCATGGCCAAGCGCACCGGTTGTCGGGTGCAGAGCATGGGCGTGGCGTTTATGGTGCTGCTGCCGATGTTTTACACGGACGTCAGCGACGCCTGGCGCGTCAATGATCGCCGTGCGCGGTTGCTGATCGGTGCCGGCGGGGTGCTGGCGGAACTGGTGTTGGCGTGTATAGCGCTGCTTGCCTGGTCACTGCTGCCTGACGGCCCCGGGCGCACGGCGGCGTTCATGCTCGCCAGCGCGACCTGGATCACCACGCTGGTGATCAACCTCAACCCGTTCATGCGGTTCGATGGCTACTTCTTGCTAAGCGATTTTTGGGAAGTGGACAACCTTCAAGGGCGGGCCTTTGCCTTGTGCCGCTGGCGGCTGCGCGAGTTTTTGTTCGGCTACGCAGCCCAGGCACCGGAGCCTTGGTCACCGAAGATGCAGCGGCGTTTGTTGATCTGGGGGTATGGCGCTTGGCTGTGGCGCGCGGCGCTGTTTCTCGGGATTGCACTGGCGGTTTATCACCTGTTCTTCAAGGTGTTGGGGATTTTCCTGATGCTGGTGGAGCTGGTGTGGTTCATCTTTCTGCCGATCCTGAGCGAGTGGCGGCAATGGTGGAGCCGTCGCGAACAGGCGCATGCGCCTCGGGTACTGCTCAGCGGTCTGGCGTTGCTTGGGCTGTTGTTGCTGCTGGCGCTGCCATGGCGCAGCGCGGTGGAGTTGCCGACGATGCTAGAGGCCGGACGCGCCAGTGCCCTGCATGCGCCGGTGGCGGCGCGGGTCAAAACGGTGAATGTGCATGATGGCCAGATCGTCGCTCAGGGTGATGTGTTGATCGAGCTGGAATCACCGGATCTGGACTCACGCCAGGCCATCGTCCGTCGAGAAATCCAGATCCAGCAATTACAGATGCGCCGTCAGGCCAGCCGCAGCGAAACCGCCGCCGATGCCGGTATCGTCGAACAGCGCTTGGCCGAAGCCGTGGCTGAATATCGGGGCCTGGCCGCCCAGCGTGAGCGTCTGCTGCTGCGCGCGCCCCACGGCGGCAAGGTGCGCGATCTACTGCCGCAGTTGACGGTCGGTCGCTGGCTTTCGACCAAAGATCCTTTGGCGCGGGTGGTCGAAGACGGCGCGCGGTTGCGCGGTTATCTGGCCGAAGCCGAACTCTGGCGTGTCGCCCCGGGTGCCAACGGGCGGTTCATCGCCGATGACCCGATGCACCCGGCGATCAAAGTGCAATTGAGTGAAATCGATACCAATGGAGTGGCTTATGTCGATCAGGAAGCGCTGACTTCCGATCACCACGGGCCGATTGCCGTGCGGCGCGATCAGCATCAGCGCGCCGAGCCGGTACAGGCGCAGTACGGCGCGCGATTGAGCATCCTCGAAAATACGCCGACGCCGGTGCAGCCGTTGCGCGGCATTGTGGTGTTGCAGGGCAGTGGCGAGTCGTTGCTGGGCGTTGCCTGGCGGCGATTGGCGGCTTTGGGGGTCAGGGAAAGCGGCTTCTAAGGTGAATAGCTAAGGGAGAACAGCGATGGCGAAAACCGATTCAGTGGCAGCGGACGGCTTGGTGGTCAGGCCTTCGCGGACCAGCGATGGGCCTTTTCTGCACAGCCTTTACCAAGCGGCGCGGCCGGATCTGCAATGGATCGACGGTGAGCAAGAGGTGGTTGAGCAGGTGGTTGCCCAGCAATTCAAGGTGCAGGAGCAAGGGCTGGGGGAGAACTTCCCCAACGCCATGCATTACGTGATCGAGAAACTCGACACGGCCATTGGCGCGCTGACCACCGATTTCGGCCCCAATGAAATTCGCGTGCTGTACCTGGCGTTTATCCCACAGGCCCGAGGCAAGGGTTACGGTCGGACGGTGCTGCAAGGCGTGCAGAAAGCCGCGCAACAAATCCGCTGCCCAGTGGCGACCGTGGTCTGGGCCAACAATCCCCATGCGCGCCAGCATTACCTGGCGCTGGGGTTTCAGGTTGAAGAGCGCAACCCGGCTGCGGAGCGGTTGGTGTGGTACCCACAGGGTTGAACACACCGCCGATCAACTGTGGGAGCGGGCTTGCTCGCGAAAGCGGTATAACAGCCAACATTATTTTTGAATGTTAAGCAGTCTTCGCGAGCAAGCCCGCTCCCCCATTGTTCAGTTGAACGCGATGTAGAAGTACCCCAGTTGCGGATCACGCCCCATGGCCGGTACTCGCGAAACAAAAATATCTTCTACCTGACCCAGTTCCGGCAACTCCAGCACGCACAAGCCATCGACAAAATCGGTGGGTTGCAGGCTGTTGAATTCGACGCTGAACGGCATGCGCTCGCTGTTTGGCATCTGTGAGCGGGGCGTTTCTTCAAGGGTGTCAATATGGATCGCCAATTCACTGCCATCGGGCAGCCGCAGCGTCCCCGTTTTGCCCAGCAGTGCCTGAAAGTGTTGGCTTTGAACCTGTTGCAGCATGGCATCACTCCATCAAGCAAAAGTGGCCGGGGGATTTGAACCCCCAGCCAGACCCTCAGTTGCGCGAAGGGAAAAGACCGTTCAGGGCGATGCTGAAGTTGAGTACCAGGAACGGGTTCATCACCTCCATGGGCAAGCCGTTGCCGGCGGACGAGATTTCCCCCGTTACCGTAGTGGCCACGCCCTTGAGCGGTACGGCCGCAGCACCTTGCTGATCGGAGTAAATACTCGCCGAGCCCGGCCCGCCTCCCGAGGCGCCGATGTACGAGTTGGTGGCGGTCGGGTTGGTGACGGGGTTGCTCGCCGGGCTGGCCAGTTGCAGGGTGGTGGTGGCCGTGAGCCCGGCCATGGCGTGGGTGTGATTGGGCAGGTTGGTGATGGTCGCGGTGACGTTCTCGGTCCCGGAGACTTCGCCGATGACGCGCGGGGTCAGGCCCAAGCCGTTGCCCATGGCGACCGGCATGCGACCCTGCAGATTGGGCAGCATGAAACTGGTGGTGCCATTGCCTCCGAAGTTGACGCCCAACAGTGCGAAAACCGTGTTGTATTGTGAGATCGCCAGCGTCTGGCCGTTGCATAGGGCCCAGCCGTTGGGCGCGAAGTTAAAGGCGAATGGCTGAATAGTGCCGATGAAAACTTCCATAGTTCCTCGTCCCTCAGGTTAGTGTCTGATACGTCACGTTGCAGACCCGGTTATCCGGGCAGTTCGCGCTGATCAGCCGACTCCTTTCATCTCCATGGCTGGGTCACGCCACGCCAAAGCGTAGACGCTGATCGGAATGATTGCCGGACGTCGTCCGTCGCAAGGCCAGCATCGACGTCGGGCTCGTGCCTGTCCTACAGTGCTTGGGAAGCTTCGGTTTTCAGTTGGCCGTTGCAAGGGGAGGTAATGGAGGCGCGCAGAGAAACACCGCTGGGCGATACCCAGGACCCGCATGCGATGCCGGGCTCGTGGGCTACTGCCCGTCGCTTGCTTCGATGGGCGCGAGAGCATTGGCTATTTTCTATCCTGGTATTGGCCACGCTGGTGCGCTTTTATCACCTGACCTCGGCAGCGATCTGGGGCGACGAAGGGTCGAGTCTATTGCTGAGCCAGTATTCCCTGGCCGGGATCTGGGAGCACGCGGCCCATGATGTACATCCACCCCTGTATTTCATGTTGCTGCACGGTTGGATCGGCCTGTTCGGCGACGGCATTTTCTCGATTCGCAGCCTGAGTGCGTTGCCGGGGATTGCCACGGTGGGACTCGGCGTCTGGCTGGTGGACTTGCTCGCTACCCGCCGCGCCGCATTGCTGGCCGGGGTTCTGCTGGCGCTGCTGCCCACGGCGGTGCGTTACAGCCAGGAAGTGCGGATGTATTCGCTGCTGGGGCTGTGGCTGATCGGTGCCACGATCGCCTTGATGTATTGGATCAGGCGGCCGCAACGCACACGCTATTTGGTGATTTACACCCTGCTGATGAGTGCGGCGTTCTACACCCATTACTTCACGGCGCTGTGCGTGCTCTGCCACTGGCTGTATCTGGGACTGATCCGTGTGCAGCCAGGATATCGGTTGCGGCACATTCAGCGCTCCGGCTGGTGGCTGGCGAATGTGGCGATTGTGGCGTTGTACCTGCCGTGGCTGCCCAATCTGCTCGATCTTGTGCAGCATATGGACCAGCTCAAAGCCAATGGCGATGTGGGGTGGGAGGCGCCTGTCACGCTCGGCTCATTGCCTTCGATGATCTGGTCGTTCCTGATCCAGGACGATGGCGAGAACCTCCCCACGCTGGTTTTTATCGCGCTGCCACTGGCGCTGCTGATCCTGGCGGGCGTGGCGCTGGCGCGGGATCGCAGTGTTTTCCGTGGCAGTGCGTTGGCGGTGATCTACACCGTTCTCCCGGTGTTCCTGGTGTTTGTGGTGTCGTTCATATCGCCGGTGTTTATCGAGCGTTACCTGACCGCGTACGCCCTGGGCTTACCGATGCTGGTGGCGTTGGCCATCGATCGCTTGTACGCGGGCTCCAAGGTATTGGCGCTGGCCGTGCTGATGCTGTTTGTCGGCATCGAACTAGTGGGCCTGAAAAACAATGCCACGGTGGATACCGACGATCAGATCAGCGTCATGGTCAACTACGTGAATCAGCACTTCTCCCCCGGCGACCGAATCGTCACCAGCGACATGCTCTGGTACTTGAGTTATGTCTATTACAACCGCACTGACGCCAAACCATTGCTGTATACGCCGCTGCTGGCCGATGGCAAGTCGAGCCGGCCGAACGCTTACGGTTTTGGCACGTTGGTGACCGAAGACGTCTATCTGGACAGCCTCGGCGGTTTGCTCAAAGGCGCTGGTCGCGTGTGGCTGGTCGGTAGCGTCGATGGACCGGACGAGTTCGCCCCTTTGCCCGAGGGCTGGCAACGCCTCGGTGAAATCGGGGCGGGAGGCGCCAGGGCACGCTTGTATGTGCTGAAGTAATCCGAGGTATGGGGCTCGCTATATAAATTGCCTTTTCCAGTCGATTTAGCTCCGATTTGATATCAAAACACCACTAGTCGTATGGCTATTCATGGTCTACGCTCGTCATACAAAAGGACTTTTGGCGGGTGAATGGATGCAGCACTTTCACTTTATTTCCGGCTTGCCGCGCTCAGGCTCGACCCTGCTTTCTGCCATTCTTTTGCAGAACCCGCGCTTTCATGCCGGCATGACCAGCCCCGTAGGTGCGCTCTTTTCCGGTGTTCTGGAACAATGCAGCGCCGGCAGCGAGTTCGGTGCGGTGATCGACACCGACTTGCGTCGCCGCCTATTGCGCGGCTTGTTCGACTCTTTCTACGCCGACAAGGCCGACAAACCGGTGGTGTTCGACACGAACCGCCTGTGGAGTTCGCGCCTGCCGGCAATCAGCGATCTGTTCCCTCAAGCCAAGATCATTGCCTGCGTGCGCAATGTCGCCTGGGTCATGGACAGCATCGAGCGCCTGTACCGCGCCAACCCCTTCGAAAACACTAAGCTGTTCGGCGATGCGGTCGAGCGCAACACGGTCTATAGCCGCTGCGAAACCCTGGCTCAGCGCAATCGGCTGGTGGGGTTTTCCTGGGCCGCCCTCAAGGAAGCCTACTACGGCGAACACGCCGACTCGTTGCTGATCATCGATTACGACCTGCTGAGCCAGGCGCCGGAGCGGGTGATGCGGCTGGTCTACGATTTCATCGGCGAACCCTGGTTCGAACATGACTTCGATCATTTGGCCTACGACGCGCCGGAATTCGATCAGGCCCTCGGCCTCTCGGGGCTGCATAAGGTGAAGGCCAAGGTTCAATTGCAATCCAGGCGCACGATCCTGCCGCCGGACTTGTTCAAGCAGTACGCCGAGTTGTCCTTTTGGCTCGATGGCTCAGCCAGCGCCGCCAATGTCATTCGTATGAAAGCCGACGCCGCGATCAGTTGATCGCGGCGTTTTCATTGATGCGTCAGAAAGTTCGAGTCCGGGTGAGCAGCATGTGGTGGAGCAAAGGCAAGTCGCGGGTTACCGAAGGCGCACGAGCACTGGCCTCGCCAATGATCATGTCCCTGGAGCCACGCATGCTGTTCGATGGCGCGGTGGCCGCCACGGTTGCCGATACTGCCCAGGCTGACAGCCATGCCACCGCCGAGGCGGTCAAGGCACCGACGGCCGATCAACCGGTCGCCAGCAAGGATAGCCACGGCCAGGCCGATGCCACACCGGCGCCAGCACCCGCTGCGGTGCCGGGGCAGAGCGTGGTGTTCGTCGATTCTCGGGTCAAGGACGCCGCCAGCCTGCTTCAGGGTGTTGCGCCCGGTACTCAGGTGGTTCAGCTGGATGCCAGCAAAGATGGCCTGCAGCAAATCGCTGATTATCTGGACGGTCATCAGGGCATCAGCTCGGTGCAGATCATTGCCCACGGCAACGCGGGCGATCTGTGGCTAGGCGATAGTTATCTGTCGGCCGACAACGTCGCGGCCCGCAGCGCGGTGCTGGCGGAAATCGGCAAGGACCTGAACGTCGGCGGCGACATCATGATCTACGGCTGCTACACCGCCGAAGGTGAGCGTGGCTTGAGTTTTATCGACTCGCTGGCTCAATTGACCGGCCGCGATGTGGCTGCTTCCAGCAATCGCACCGGGATCGGTGGCGACTGGGATCTGGAAATTGCCACCGGCAACATCGAAAGCGCCAACGTCCTCTCGACCACGGCCATGAGCGAGTATCAGTGGGGGCTGGCCACATGGACCGCCACCAACAACGCCAACACGGGCGTCGGCTCACTGCGTGCGGCCATCGCCTCGGCGCAGAACGGCGATATCGTTACCTTTAACAGCAGCATGACGGTGCAGCTGACGTCCGAACTGCTGATCAACAAGAACATCACCGTTGATGGCGACTTGAACAACGACGGCGCGGCTGACGTGATTCTCGATGGTCAGTATAGGACCCGTGTGATTGAGGTGGCGTCCGGCAGCATCGTGACTCTCGATGGTCTGGTAATCACCCGTGGCCTGGTGTCGGGCACGGGCGGCAACGGTGGCTACGGTGCCACTGGCGCGATGGCCGGGGGGATTTTCAACGCAGGGATTCTGACCCTGAACAACGTTACCGTGACTTCCAACGGCGCTTCCGGTGGCGGTGGCGGCGGCGGTGTCACCGGCGCTTTTTACGGCGGTGGCGGTGGCGGCGGCGGCGGTTTGGGCGGCCAGGGCGGCGGGCATGGCGGTTCGGCAGGGCCGGGTACCGGCACGTTGGGTGGTGGTGCGGGCGGCGGCGGCGCCGGTGGTTATGGCGGCGGTTATGACGCGACCCACATGGGCGGTCGCGGCGGTACCACCACTGGCGGGGCGGGCGGGGTGGGCGTTTCCTATTACAGCAACGGCGGTAACGGTGCGACGGCCACCAATGGCACGATTTCCATTGGCGGTGGCGGCGGCGGGGCCGGTTGGGACAAGGTGGGGGGCGTCGGCGGCAATGCGGTGGGCGGCATTTACAACGCCAGCAGCGGCACCATCACCATCGTCGGCACGTCGACCATCAGCAACAACATCGGCGCCGGTGGCGGCGGTGGCGGTGGCGGCGGCCAGGGCAGCAATGCCAGCAATGGCGGCGAGGGCGGCCGGGGCGTCGGTGCGATCTGGAACAAAGGCACATTGTTGATCACGGCAGCCAACTTCGCCGCCCTGGCCGGTAATGCCGCGGCCAGTGGTGCCGGTGGCACTGCGCAGGGCGGGGGGGCAACCGGCACCTCGCCGACCTCCGCCGCGACAATCTATAACGATGGCGGTGTACTCAACACCGCGTATTCGCCGCCGCCGACCGCGACCATTGTGGTCGCTGATACCACACTGAGCATCGGCGAAACGTCCTTGGTGACGATCACATTCTCCGAGGCTGTGACCGGTCTCACCAATGCGGATCTGACCATCGCCAACGGTACGTTGACGGCAGTGAGCAGCGGCGATGGCGGCATCACCTGGACAGCAACGTTCACGCCGACCGCCAGTCTTTCCGATACCACCAACGTCATTACCCTGGACAACACCGGGGTGATCAACGGTCTGGGCACTGCCGGCGTCGGTACGACCAACTCCAATAACTATGTCGTCGATACGGCGCGGCCAACCGCCAGCATTGTGTTCACCGACACGGCCCTCAGGGCCGGCGAAACCTCGCTGGTGACCATCACCTTCAACGAAGCGGTCACCGGTCTCACCAACGCCGACCTGACGATTGTCAACGGCACGTTGACTGCCGTGAGCAGCAGCGATGGCGGCATCACCTGGACGGGGACCTTCACCCCGACCGCCAGCATCACCGATGCGACCAACCTGATTACCCTGGACAACACTGGGGTCAGCGACCTGGCAGGTAACGCCGGCAGTGGCACCACCGACTCGAACAACTACGCCATCGATACCGTGCGGCCAACGGCAACCATCGTGGTGACGGACACCGCGCTGAGAATCGGCGAAACCTCTCTGGTAACGATCACCTTCTCCGAAGCAGTGAGCGGTTTCACCAACGCCGACCTGACCATTACCAATGGCACGTTG
This sequence comes from Pseudomonas farris, assembly GCF_019145235.1. Taxonomy (GTDB): domain Bacteria; phylum Pseudomonadota; class Gammaproteobacteria; order Pseudomonadales; family Pseudomonadaceae; genus Aquipseudomonas; species Aquipseudomonas farris. Next base: position 29,842 of record NZ_JAHSTV010000003.1, read on the forward strand.
ACCTCGGTGAGCAGCAGCGACGGCGGCATCACCTGGACCGCCACGTTCACCCCGAACGCGAGCATCAATGACACGACCAACCTGATCACCCTGAACAACACCGGGGTCAGCGACCTGGCGGGCAACGCTGGCAGCGGCACCACTGATTCCAACAACTATGCCATCGATACCGTGCGCCCAACGGCCACCATCGTGGTCGCGGACACGGCGCTGAGAATCGGCGAAACCTCTCTGGTCACGATCACCTTCAGTGAAGCGGTCAGCGGTTTCACCAATGCGGACCTGACGATTACCAACGGCACGTTGACCGCGGTGAGCAGCAGCGACGGCGGTATCACCTGGACCGCGACCTTCACCCCGACCGCAAGCATTAACGACACGACCAACCTGATCACCCTGGACAACACCGGCGTGGCCGATCTAGCGGGTAACGCCGGCAGCGGCACTACCGACTCCAACAATTACGCCATCGACACCGTGCGCCCAACGGCCACCATCGTGGTCGCGGACACGGCGCTGAGAATCGGCGAAACGTCGCTGGTGACGATCACGTTCTCCGAAGCGGTGAGCGGTTTCACCAACGCGGATCTGACCATCACCAATGGCACGTTGACTGCGGTGAGCAGCAGCAACGGCGGCATCACCTGGACGGCGACCTTCACGCCTTCCGCGAGCATCAACGACACCACCAACCTGATTACCCTGGACAACACTGGCGTGGCTGATCTGGGGGGTAACGCCGGCAGCGGCACCACCGATTCCAACAACTACGCCATCGACACGCTGCGCCCGACCGCCACGATTGTGCTGGCCGATACGGCGCTGACCGCGGGCGAAACCTCGCTGGTGACCATCACCTTCTCCGAGGCAGTGACCGGTTTCACCAACGCTGACCTGAGCATCGCCAACGGTACGTTGACCGCGGTGAGCAGCAGTGACGGCGGCATTACCTGGACTGCCACGTTTACCCCGACAGCCGGCATCATCAGCGCGACCAACGTCATCAGCCTGGCCAACACCGGCGTGGCGGATCTGGCGGGCAATACCGGTAGCGGGATCAGTTCCTCGGGCAACTACGCCATCGACACCGCCCCGCCGACCGCGACAATTGTGCTGGCGGACACGGCGTTGAGAATCGGTGAAACGTCACTGGTGACCATCACCTTCAACCAGGCCGTGACCGGTTTCACCAACGCCGACCTGACGATTGCCAACGGCACATTGACCGCGGTGAGCAGCAGTGACGGAGGCATCACTTGGACGGCGACTTTCACCCCGACTGCCAGCGTCACCGACACGACCAACCTGATCACCCTGGCCAACACCGGCGTGCAGGCTGCCGCCACCGGTAACGTGGGCAGCGGCACCACCGACTCCAACAACTACGCCATCGACACGGTGCGCCCAACGGCCACCATCGTGGTCGCGGACACCGCACTGAGAATCGGCGAAACTTCGCTGGTGACGATCACCTTCAGTGAAGCGGTCAGCGGTTTCACCAACGCGGATCTGACCATTACCAACGGCACGTTGACCTCGGTGAGCAGCAGCGACGGCGGGATCACCTGGACCGCAACCTTCACACCTTCCGCGAGCATCAACGACACCACCAACCTGATCACCCTGGACAACACCGGGGTCAGCGATCTGTCGGGCAACGCCGGCAGCGGCACCACCGATTCCAACAACTACGCCATCGACACGCTGCGCCCGACCGCCACGATTGTGCTGGCCGATACGGCGCTGACCGCGGGCGAAACGTCGCTGGTGACCATCACCTTCTCCGAGGCGGTGACCGGTTTCACCAACGCTGACCTGAGCATCGCCAACGGCACCTTGAGCGCCGTCAGCAGCAGTGACGGCGGCATCACCTGGACCGCCACGTTTACCCCGACAGCAGGCATCGTCAGCGCGACCAACGTCATCAGTCTGGCTAACACCGGCGTGGCGGATCTGGCGGGCAATACCGGCAGCGGGATCAGTTCCTCGGGCAACTACGCCATCGACACCGCCCCGCCGACCGCGACGATTGTGGTGGCGGACACTGCGTTGAGAATCGGTGAAACGTCACTGGTGACCATTACCTTCAACCAGGCCGTGAGCGGTTTCACCAACGCGGACCTGACCATTGCCAACGGCACGTTGACCGCGGTGAGCAGCAGCGACGGCGGCATCACCTGGACGGCGACTTTCACCCCGACCGCCAGCGTCACCGATACGACCAACCTGATCACCCTGGACAACACCGGCGTGCAGGCTGCCGCCACCGGTAACGTGGGTAGCGGCACTACCGATTCCAACAACTACGCCATCGACACCGTGCGCCCGACGGCCACCATCGTGGTCGCAGACACGGCGCTGAGAATCGGCGAAACCTCTCTGGTGACGATCACCTTCAGTGAGGCGGTCAGCGGTTTCACCAACGCGGATCTGACCATTACCAACGGCACGTTGACCTCGGTGAGCAGCAGCGACGGCGGCGTCACCTGGACGGCGACGTTCACCCCGACTGCCAGCATCACCGATACGACGAACCTGATCACCTTGGACAACACCGGTGTGGCCGATCTGGCGGGCAACGCCGGCAGCGGCACCACTGATTCCAACAACTACGCCATCGACACCGTCCGACCCACCGCGACCATCGTTGTGGCCGACGCTACCCTGAGCGCCGGCGAAACCTCGCTGGTGACCATCACGTTCAGCGAAGCGGTGAGCGGTTTCACCAATGCCGACCTGACCGTCGCCAACGGCACGTTGAGCGCGGTCAGCAGCAGTGACGGCGGCATCACCTGGACGGCCACTTTCACGCCAACCGCCAGCATTACCGACGCCACCAACCTGATCACCCTGAACAACACCGGGGTCAGCGATCTGTCCGGCAATGCCGGTAGCGGTACCACCGATTCCAACAACTACGCCATCGACACCACTCTGCCGACCGCGACGATCGTGGTGGCCGACAATGCGCTGAAAATCGGTGAAACGTCGCTGGTGACCATTACCTTCAGTGAAGCGGTCAGCGGTTTCACCAACGCCGACCTGACCATTGCCAACGGCACCTTGACTGCGGTGAGCAGCAGTGATGGCGGCATTACCTGGACGGCCACGTTCACGCCAACCACCAGCATTACCGACGCAACCAACCTGATCACCCTGGACAACACCGGCGTGCAGGCTGTCGGCACCGGTAACGTGGGCATCGGCACCACCGATTCCAACAACTACGCCATCGACACAGTGCGGGCAACGGCCACCATCGTGGTGTCGGACACGGCGCTGAGAATCGGCGAAACCTCGCTGGTGACCATCACCTTCAGCGAAGCGGTCAGCGGCTTCACCAACGTCGACCTGACCATCACCAACGGGACATTGAGCGCGGTGAGCAGCAGTGACGGTGGCATCACCTGGACCGCGACCTTCACCCCGAACGCGAGCATCAACGACACCACCAACCTGATCACCCTGGACAACACCGGCGTGGCAGATCTGTCGGGCAATGCCGGGAGCGGCACCACCGATTCCAACAACTACGCGATCGACACCGTGCGCCCGACCGCGACCATCGTCCTGGCCGACGCTACCCTGAGTGCCGGCGAAACCTCGCTGGTGACCATTACCTTCTCCGAGGCAGTAACGGGTTTCACCAACGCCGACCTGAGCATCGCCAACGGCACTTTGACCGCGGTGAGTAGCAGCGACGGTGGCATCACCTGGACCGCGACCTTCACCCCGACCGTCGGCGTGAATGACTCGAGCAACGTCATTACCCTGGCCAATACCGGTGTGACCGACGTGGCCGGCAACACCGGCAGCGGCACCACCAATTCCGGCAACTACACCATCGATACGGTGCTGCCGACCGCCACCATCGTCGTCGCCGACAATGCGTTGAGCATCGGTGAAACGTCGCTGGTGACCATTACCTTCAGTGAAGCGGTCAGCGGTTTCAGCAATGCCGACCTGACCATCGCCAACGGTACGTTGACCTCGGTGAGCAGCGGCGATGGCGGCATCACCTGGACCGCAACCTTTACGCCGACCAATGCCATCTCCGATACCAGTAACGTCATTACCCTGGATAACAGCGGAGTACAAAACGGCTCGGGCAACGCCGGTAGCGGCACCACCGATTCCAATAACTACGCCATCGACACCGTGCGCCCGACGGCCACCATCGTGGTCGCGGACGCGGCGCTGGCGGTGGGTCAAACATCGGTGGTGACCATCACGTTCTCTGAGGCGGTGACCGGATTTACCACAGCCGACCTGACGGTGAGCAACGGTACCCTGAGCAATCTGAGCACCAGCGATAACATCACCTATACCGCAACCCTTACGCCGACGGCGAGCGTCACCGACTCGACCAACCTGATTACCCTGGACAACACCGGAGTGATCGATGGGGCCGGCAACACGGGCGCCGGTACCACCGATTCCAATAACTACGCCATCGACAGCCAGCGCCCGACCGCCACCATAGTGCTGAGCGATACGACCCTGAAACCGGGCGAAACTGCGTTGGTGACCATCACCTTCAGCGAGGCGGTAACAGGTTTCGACAACAGTGACTTGAGCGTCGCCAACGGCACTTTGAGTGCAGTCAGTAGCAGCGATGGTGGCATCACATGGACCGGGACCTTTACTCCGACTATCGGGATTACCGACGCCAGCAACATCATCACCCTGGCCAATACTGGTGTGACTGATGTGGCCGGCAATACCGGGGCCGGCACCACCAACTCGGCTAACTATGTAGTGGAAACCCAGGTGCCGACCGCCAGCATCGTGGTTGCCGACAATGCCCTCAAGGTCGGTGAAACTTCGCTGGTGACGATCACCTTCAGTGAAGCGGTCAGCGGTTTCACCAACGCCGACCTGACCGTTGCCAACGGCACACTCAGCAACGTTTCGTCCGTCGATGGTGGCGTGACCTGGACCGCGACTTTCACACCTACAGCCAGCGTGACGGACACCACTAACCTGATCAGCCTGGACAACAGCGGAGTGATCAACGCGTCGGGCAACAGCGGCGTCGGCGTGACCGATTCCAACAACTACGCGATCGATACCGCTCGCCCGACCGCAACCATTGTGGTCGCGGACAATAAACTGGGTATCGGCGAGACCACTACCGTCACCATTACTTTCAGCGAAGCGGTGTCCGGTTTCGACCTGTCGGACCTCAGCGTGGCCAATGGCGTGCTGTCCAACCTGGCCAGCAGCAACGGAGGTGTGACCTGGACGGCCACGCTCACTCCGACCGCGAGCCTTAACGATGCGACCAACCTGATCCTGCTCGACACCGGCAATGTGCTCGACGCGGCGGGCAATGCCGGCGCCAGCATCGCCATTTCCAACAACTACGCGCTCGATGCGACTCGCCCGACCGTCACCATCGTGGTTGCCAACCCGAACCTGGGCATTGGCCAGACAACGCTGGTGACCTTCACGTTCAGTGAGGCGGTAAGCGACTTCGATTTGTCGGACCTGAGCGTTACCAACGGCGAGCTGACCAACCTGGCCAGCAGCGACGGCGGCAAGACCTGGACCGGGAACTTCACACCTGCCGCGAACATCACCGACCCAAGCAATTTCATTGCGCTGGACACCAGCAATGTGACGGACCTGGCGGGCAACATCGGCGACAGCGTCGCGGTCTCCAACAACTACACGATCAACACCGTGCCGGCGTTTGTGGTCTTACCACCTGTCACCGTGCCCGCCCAACCTAACGTGCCATTGCAGCCAATCGTCTTCACCCCACCCACTGGCGATCTTGGCTCGCCGCTGAGCTTTTCCCCGCTGTTTGAACAACGGGTGATCGGCAATGGTATTCGCCCTCTGGGCGACATCTTCATGAACCACGGGGCGCTGACGCCTAGCTTTATCGCGCAGGTGTTCAGCAGCAGTGAAAACGGTGGCGATGGCTCAGGCCAAGGCTTCCTGGGCTTTGGCGGGGGCGATGGCGGGGTCTTCGGCAGCAGCACACTGTCAAGCCTGTTCAATCAGGACACCAGTAGCGAGGGGGATTCGCTGAACACCTTTGGTAATCAGTCAATCAGGGCGGGAGATGCTTCCCAAGGGCTGCGCGGCGTGTTTGGCGCACCGAGTCTTGGTCAGCAATTGCAACAACTCAAAGACACCGAGCAGCGGCAGGTCGAAAGCCTGGCCGCGGCTTTGCAACAGGTCGGCATCAGTGAAATGCGGGCCTGAAAAAACCATTAAAGCAGGGCGGCACCTGGGGGCTCCAAGGATGAAGAGAAGTCAGAAGTTATTCGGCGCCAGCCTGCTGGCGCTGGCGATCAGCGGGTGTGCAGTCACCAGTGAACCGATCGAACGGGGCGTCAGCCAACAGCGCGCCAAAAGCGATCTGCAAAAGATGTACACGGGTCAGGAGCCCCTCAGCGGCCCACTGACCCTGCACCAGGCCATGGCCCGTGCGGTGAAATACAACCTCGAAGGCCGGCTCAAGATCATGGAAGAGGCCCTGGCCAAGCGCCAACTCGACCTCGCCAGTTTTGACATGCTGCCACGCATGGCGCTGGACGCCGGGTATGTGGGGCGTAATAACGTAAACGCTTCCAGCAGTCAGAGCGTGGAAACCGGCACCCAGTCTCTGGAACCGTCGACCTCCCAGGACCGCGACCGTGAAGTGGCGGACCTGACCATGGTCTGGAACGTGCTCGACTTCGGTGTCAGTTACATCAGTGCCAAGCAGCAGGGCGATCAGCGGCTGATCGTGCAGGAGCGGCGGCGCAAGGTGATCAACACCATCGTTCAGGACGTACGCTCGGCCTATTGGCGAGCGATGGCCGCCGAACGTTTGCTCAAGCAAATCGACAGCCTGATGGCCCGGGTCGAAACCGCTCGCAACAATAGCCAGAACATGAGCGAACAGCGCATCGGCGATCCGATTCAGGCGTTGGGTTATCAGCGCTCACTGATCGAAGCCACCCGGCAGCTGGAAGAGCAACGCCGCGCACTGTCGCTGGCGAAAACCGAACTGGCGACCTTGATCAACCTGCCTCCGAGTACCAACCTGACGCTGGCGACCCAGGACGATTACGTCATTCCGGAACTCAAGGTCGACCTCGCCAGCCTGGAACAGGAAGCCCTGACCAGTCGGCCGGAGTTGCGAGAGCAGGATTACCAGACCCGCATCAGCGCCGCCGAAACCCGCAAAGCCATGCTGCGTCTGCTGCCGGGGCTGGAGTTTTCCGCCGGTGGGCATTACGACAGCAACTCGTTTTTGGTGGAGCAGGGCTGGGCGGATTACGGGGTGAAAGTCACCTGGAACCTGTTCAATGTGATTTCCGCGCCTGCCGCGATTGACGTCGCCAAGGCGGGTGAAGAAGTTGCCACGGCACGCCGGCAGGCGATGTCGATTGCCATCCTGGCGCAGCTTTACGTGGCCAACGCCAACTATCGCGAGGCGATGCGACAGTTCAAGACCAATCAGCAACTGTCAGACATCGATGGGCAAATCGTCGGTCAACTGCGCAACCGCTATCAGGCGGCCGGGCTGGGCGAACTGGATCTGATCCAGGGCGAGTTGAACACCTTGCAGGCCGATCTGCGTCGCGACCTGTCTTACGCCGACCTGCGCAACGCTTACGGGCAAATCTTCGCCAGCGCCGGTCTCGATCCGCTGCCGGACGAAGTGCAATCGACCGAAGTCCAGTCCATCGCCACCGCCCTGGCCAATCGCGAAGAGGCGTGGGCGGCGGGCAACATCTCAGTGCCGGTGGCCCATGCCCCGGTCCAATAACCTGCTGGCGCCGACAGCGAGCATCAGCCGCGCCCAAAGGGAGATCCGCAACGGCCATCGTGGCGCGGCGATTCTGCTGACCGGTTTACCGGCCGCGGGCAAGTCGACATTGGCCCAGGCACTGCACGCCGAGCTATTCGAACATGGCGTGCAGAGTGTGGTGCTTGATGGCGACGGATTGCGGGTAGGGCTCAATCGCGATCTGGGGTTTACCGACAGCGATCGTCTGGAAAACATCCGCCGCGCCAGCGAACTTGCGGCGCTGTTGGTCGAGAACGGACAGATTGTCATCCTCGCGATGATCGCGCCCTTGGTGGAGTTGCGTGAGTTGTTCGCCCGACGGTTGGGCGAGGATTACCGCGAAGTCTGGTGCAGCGCCTCGCTGGCGGTGTGCGAACAGCGTGATCCAAAAGGTCATTACGCCAAGGCTCGACGGGGAGAATTGGCGGGGTTTACCGGTGTTTCCGCGCCTTACGAACCACCGCCGTGCGCGTCGCTGGTGCTCGACACGGGCGCGCAGTCGGTGGAGGCCTGTCTCGACCGTTTGCTGACCTGGCTCGGCGAATGCGCGGTGCTGCCGAAACGATGAGTCGGCCGGCCTTCTCCCGCTTGCCGGTGACGGTGGATTTACCGTTGCTGTTGCAGGCGCTGGCGGCGATTGGCGAGGACCACTGGCACGGTCATTTCAATAGCGCTTATTACGCTGGCGACTGGAGTGGCGTGGCATTGATTTCCGCGGCCGATGCCTTGACTGAACTGTCGCCCGGTCGCGGTGAGTCTTTATTGCGTGCGCTCTGGCGGCAGGATGTTCGATGGCAGCAAGGGCTGCGGGATCTGCCGCTGGAAATCGTCTGCGCACGTCTGCTGCGGCTCGGCCCCGGCGGGCGGATTCACGAGCATCGCGACTATGATCTGGGCGAACCAGACGCTGATTTGCGTCTGCACATTCCGCTGCTCAGTCCACCCCAAGTGGACTTTCTGCTGGACGGCCAACGCATGCCGATGGCCGCTGGCGAATGCTGGTTTCTCGACCTGTCGCGGCCTCATCGCGTGGACAATCGCGATATTCAGGCACGGATTCATCTGGTACTCGATTGCCGGCCTGGTGCCTGGCTGGAGCAGGCGATCATTGACGGGCTGGCAACCACGCCGTCGCCGGAAATCGGTCCTGACGCTTTTGCACAGTTCAAGGCATTGGTGGCCAGCGATCCGCAGCTGTGCAAGTCCTTGCAGGGGTTGCAGGACAACCAAGCCTTTATCACCCGCACCCTGGAACTGGCCGCTGAGCGTGGACTTGCGTTCACCCGTGAAGAACTGCGCGCGGCGATGCGCGACGGCCGCCGTCAATGGAATGAACAATGGCGCGCCTGAACCTCGAAGGCTGGTTGCCGATCCGCATCTGGCAAGAGGCCGGGCAATGGCAAGTCGACTGGTGCTGGTTCGGTGACACGCGGCTGCATCAGCCGTTTTTTCGTGATGCGGTGGAGGATGCGCTGCGGCTGCCGTTCAATCAGGCGTTTCGCCGGAAAACCGCATTGTCGACCCTTGCTGACTGGCAGGTTTGCAGCCCCGGTCTGACGCCGAGCGCTTTTATCTTTCACGCCTCCCGCTGCGGCTCGACCCTGATCAGCCAGATGCTGGCGCAACTCGACAACCACCTCGTCATCAGCGAGCCACCGCCGCTGGATGCGTTGCTGCGCAGTGATTTGCCCGCCGTCGAGCACCGTGCGGCCATCAAAGGATTGCTGTCTGCCTACGGGCAACGTCGGCTTGGCGTGGAGCAACGGCTGGTGATCAAACTCGACGCCTGGAACATCGGTGAACTGCCGTTGCTGCGCGAGTGCTTCCCCGAAACGCCGTGGTTGTTTCTTTATCGCGATCCGCTGGAAATTGCCGTCTCGCATCTGCGTCGCCCGGGCATGCACATGGTGCCGGGGATGATCGGAGCGAGCGTGCTGGATGAGGAATGGCCGTTCAGCAGCCGTGAGGATTATATCGCCCGGCGATTGGGCCGATTGCTGGCGTCGGGGTTGGCGCAATGCCAGGCGTTTGGCGGTCTGGCGGTGAATTACAGCGAATTGCCGCAGGCTATGGCAGGGCGGTTGGCGGCGTTCTTTGCGGTGGATATCGAGCAGCGCAGGCAGGTGTTTGCGGCGGTGGGACAACATGCCAAGCAGCCGTCGCAGGTGTTTGTCGGTGACAGCGATGACAAGCGTCGTGAAGCCTCGGCGCTGCTTCGTGAGCGGGTGGAGCACTGGGCGCGCGAGCCTTATGAGGCATTGGAAAAGGATCGCAGCCTTCGGCAGCTCCCACAATGGCCCGGCGTACACCTGTAGGAGCTGCCGAAGGCTGCGATCTTTGGGGCCGACAGATTAATTCCTTAGGGTTTTGACGACAAATCCGCCATCCCCTTGAGCAATTCGATCGGCAGCGGGAAGACGATGGTCGAACTCTTGTCCCCGGCAATCGAACTCAGCGTCTGCATGTAACGTAATTGCATGGCCCCCGGCTGACGCCCGAGCATTTCAGCAGCCTGCATGAGTTTCTCCGAGGCCTGCAATTCGCCTTCGGCGTGGATCACCTTGGCACGACGTTCCCGTTCGGCTTCGGCCTGTTTGGCGATGGCGCGAATCATCGATTCATTGAGGTCCACGTGCTTGATCTCGACATTGGCGACCTTGATGCCCCAGGCGTCAGTTTGAGCATCGAGCACTTGCTGGATATCAACGTTCAACCGCTCCCGTTCCGCCAGCAATTCATCGAGTTCATGTTTACCGAGCACCGCCCGCAACGTGGTCTGCGCCAGTTGGCTGGTGGCCATGAGAAAGTCTTCGACCTGAATGATCGCCCTTTGCGGATCGAGCACGCGGAAATACAGCACCGCATTGACCTTGACCGAGACGTTGTCGCGGGTGATCACGTCTTGCGGCGGTACGTCGAGCACCACGGTACGCAGGTCGACACGAACCATTTGCTGAACCACCGGAATCAGCAGGATCAGGCCAGGGCCCTTGACCTGCCAGAAGCGTCCGAGCTGGAACACCACGCCGCGTTCGTATTCGCGCAGGATGCGGAAGGCCGACCCTGCCAGTGCAATCAGCAATAACAGCAGCGCGGCAAAACCCAGTTGCAAGCCCATAATTATTCTCCGCCATCTTTGTTCATTGCGGGCGCCGCGTCAGCCGCGGCCACTTCCAGCAGTAGGCCCTTGCGTGCCACCACCCGGACCTGTTGACCCGGTCGCAGCGGTGTTTCGCTCGACACCTGCCATTGCTCGCCTTGCAGGTGCACCCAGCCGACATAAACATTGTCGGCCTGCAACGACGTTACCGGCGTCACGGCGCCCAGTAATTCGGCATCACCGCTGACGTTGCGGCGCGGTCGGGTTTTTAAGGCGCGGATCACCAGGAAAATCAGCAGCAGTGCACTGATCAACCCCAGGCCGATCATCAGCGGAACAGGAATTTCGGCATTCGTCAGAATCACCGCGCCGATCACGAACATCACCAAGCCGCCCAAACCGACCACGCCGTAATTGGGCAAGGCCGCCTCGGCGATCAGAAACACAATGCCGAACGTGATCAGCCAGATCCCGAGAGGATTGGGGACCAGCACAATGATGGTGTCCGCCGCGAAAACCGACCCGCTGAAGGTCAATAGCCACGCTATTGCACAGCGACAAGTGTTCACTTGACCCTCCGCAAGAGTCATTTCGTCCACTAATCGTTCCTGACTCTGTACACAAGTCTAGTTGAGCCTGCACTTGTATGAACTTTGACCAGTTGTCGACAGCGTCCGACGGGCGGATTTCCCGCCGGATCCCACCAGCGGGCCTAGACTTTTAAGGGAGACCAAAAGCTAACCACCGTCCGCGATTCGTTGCTGCGGACACCGAGGTGCATCATGCGTATGGCAAAAACCGTGCAGAACAGCCTCAATAAGGCTCACTGCGAATATGACATCGTTTCTCACCCGCACTCGGCCAGCAGTCTTGAAACGGCTCGGCTCGCGGGCATTCCTGCCGAACGGGTCGCCAAATCGGTGATTCTCGACGACCGTCACGGCCACTACTTGATGGCCGTACTGCCCGCCAGCTGTCACCTGGACCTGAGCAAAGTACGTGGCAGCAGCGAATGGCAAATCACCCGTGAAAGCAACCTGCCGCGCCTGTTCGACGATTGCGAACGCGGCGCCGTGCCGGCACTGGGCGAATCCTACGGGATGGACATGGTCATCGACCCACTGCTGACCCGGCAGAAAGACATCTACCTCGAAGCCGGCAACCACAACAATCTGGTACACATGAGCGTGCCGGAATTTTTGAAAATGGTGCCGCATGCCGAGGTGTGCGAGTTGAGCCAGTCGGCGTAGCGTCGACGTCACTGCCGTCATCGCGGGCAAGCCTCGTTCCTACAGGAATTGCGAAAACCCTGTGGGAGCGAGGCTTGCCCGCGAATAGCCGCGCCACGGTCACCCATCCAATACGCAATCACGAAGGAGCCAAACATGGAATCCCCTACCCACAGCCTCCCATCTCTTTTCAAACAACTCGGCCTGCCCGATGACGCCGAAAGCATCGATAAATTCATCGCTACCCATTCACCACTCAAACCCGAACTGCACCTGGCGGACGCGTTCTTCTGGAGCGAGAGCCAGGCAGAGTTGCTGCGTGAGGAGATTCTGGATGATGCGGATTGGGCGGAGGTGGTGGATCAGCTGGATGTGCTGCTGAGGAAGGGGCGGGGGGTGTAAAAAAATCTGGATAAAAAATCGCGAAATGTAAAAAAACTGGTGAGTGGTAAAAAAATCTGAGCAAAAACTTAATTTGTTAGCTTTTTCCAGGGTTGCTCAGAAACAGGTAATAGACCAGAATCAAGACCTGAATTGAGGTCTTAATTATGCAAAGTGTTCTGGCCGACATGGCGGTTAGCGTGTCTGAGTTGAAGAAAAACCCATCTGCAGTTCTGAGCGGTGCTCACGGTGGGCCTGTGGCAGTGCTGAACCATAACCGAGTGATGGGATACATGGTTCCGGCCGATGTTTTCGAGCAAATGATGGAGCGCCTCGATGACTTCGAGTTGGCGGAAATTGTTCGCTCTCGTAGAAATGAAACGCCGGTCCCGGTAAGCCTGGATGACCTATAAGCTTGAATTCCTGCCCTCCGCACGCAAGGAGTGGGACAAGCTGGGGCATACATTGCGTGAGCAGTTCAAAAAGAAACTGGCGGAACGGCTTGAATTGCCTCGAATCCCTTCCGACTCACTGCATGGGATGCCTGATTGCTACAAAATCAAATTGAAGTCATCGGGATACAGGCTTGTGTATCAAGTTTTTGATGAGCGCGTAGTCGTTTCTGTGGTGGCGGTTGGTAAGCGCGAACGCAGCGATGTGTACGACCGAGCCAAGAAGCGCTGATAGTTCTAGACCTCTCTTATTTTTGCCGCTTGCGTCCGCATAGCGGCAAATTCGGTTTCGATCTCTTCGTTACTGCGGCACTGTCCTTCGTTTTGCGAGAATCGTGCAGCATCCACTTTCCTTTGCAGGAAGTTGTGGTAACGATCCGATTCTCCGAAATCGAAGATATTGTCAGTTTCTGTTGTATCACCAGGCATTGTTCGATTCTCGGTTCGGATAGCGAACGTTACACAGATTTCAAACTCGACAGCGATCCCTGTGGAGCTCCCATGTCTGACCATTGCTCGCCAATATGTTTCAAAACTTGACCAACTTTCCCCTCCAATGCCATATTGATAGTTAGCAAACTAACAGTGTGTGCATCCCCTCGTGCCAAAGAACCTCGACGCTCTCCAGATGAACATCAGCAGCTCCATGGTGGTGGCCGCCAGGCATTGGCGGAAGATCTGTCAGACCACGCTGGTCAACTATGGAATCTCCGAAGCCTGCGCCGTGCCGTTGTTGATGATCGGGCGTTTGGGCGAGGGTGTGCGGCAGGTGACGGTCGCGCAGGCGGCGGGGATGGAGAGTCCTTCTCTGGTGCGTTTGCTGGATCAGCTGTGCCATGCCGGTTACGTCTGTCGTACCGAAGACACCCAAGACCGCCGCGCCAAGTGCCTGAGCCTGACCGAGACCGGTCGCGAGCTGGTGCAGGCAGTCGAAGTCGAGTTGGTGCGTTTGCGCCACGAAGTACTCGAAGGGATCGCCCCGAGTGATCTGGAAGCGGCGCTGCGGGTACTGAAAGCATTCGAAGCGGCCAATCATCCAGCGGTAGCTCAACCTTGAGCGGATTTTTCACCGGCGTGCCCCCGGCGCGAGACTGGTTCTACGGTGTGCGCACGTTCGCGGCATCGATGATTGCGCTGTACATCGCCATGCTCATGCAAATGCCCCGTCCGTATTGGGCAATGGCCACGGTGTACATCGTTTCCAGTCCGTTCGTCGGCCCTACCAGTTCCAAGGCGTTGTACCGCGCCGTTGGCACTTTGCTCGGTGCGGCGGCGGCGGTTTTTTTCGTGCCGATGTTTGTGCAAAGCCCTTATGTGTTGGTGGTGGTCATTGCGCTGTGGACCGGGATTTTGCTGTTCCTGTCCTTGCACTTGCGCACCGCCAACAGCTACGCCTTGATGCTCGCCGGTTACACCTTGCCGCTGATCGCCCTGCCGGTGGTAGATAACCCGCTGGCGGTGTGGGACGTGGCCGAGGCGCGCACCGAAGAGATCTTCCTCGGCATCGCCTGCGCGGCAGTGGTCGGCGCGATGTTCTGGCCTCGGCGGCTGGCGCCGGTGTTCAACGATTCGGTGAACAAATGGTTCGCCGATGCCTCGACCTACAGCCTGCGCTTCCTCAGTCGCAACGTGCAGCCGGACGAAGTCAGCACCCTGCGTTCATTGATGGTGGCGAACTTCAACAGCCTGGAATTGATGATCGGTCAGTTGCCCCACGAGGGCGCGCGGCCGCAGACAGTGCGTAATACCAAGGAACTGCGCGGGCGAATGATCCATCTGCTGCCGGTGATCGATGCCCTCGACGACGCGCTCTATGCCCTCGAGCGGCGCACGCCGGAGCTTGTGGATAAGTTCGCGCCACTGCTGACCGCGACCGCCGAATGGCTCGACCATAAAGACGCGGACCTCGACCGCTGGCAGGCCCTGAAAAACCAGCTCGAAGCGCTGCAACCGAATGCCGAGGCGCTGGACGACCGCAAGCAGCTGCTGTTCTCCAACGCCCTGTATCGCCTCGGCGAATGGATCGATGTGTGGCAAGACTGCCGCAGCCTTCAACATGCCATTCAGTGCGAGAGCCAGGACAGTTGGCGCGCGGTGTATCGGCACTGGCGCCTCGGTCGGCTGTCACCGTTTCTCGACCGTGGCTTGATGCTCTATTCGGCCGCGTCCACGGTCACCGCCATCATCGTCGCCTCGGTGCTGTGGATTCTGCTCGGCTGGACCGACGGCGGTAGTGCGGTGATTCTGGCGGCGGTGGCGTGCAGTTTTTTTGCTTCGATGGACGACCCGGCGCCGCAGATCTACCGGTTCTTTTTCTGGACCGCGATGTCGGTGCTGTTCGCCAGCCTCTATCTGTTTCTGATCCTGCCGAACCTGCATGACTTCCCGATGCTGGTGCTGGCATTCGCCATCCCGTTCATCTGCGTTGGCACCCTGACGGTGCAGCCGCGTTTCTACCTGGGCATGCTGCTGACCATCGTCAACACGTCATCTTTCATCAGCATTCAGGGCGCCTACGACGCGGACTTCCTCAGCTTCGCCAACTCCAACCTGGCTGGTCCCATGGGTTTGCTGTTCGCGTTCATCTGGACCCTGATCGCCCGGCCATTCGGCGCGGAATTGGCGGCCAAGCGCCTGACCCGTTTTAGCTGGCGCGACATCGTCAGCCTCACCGAGCCGGCTTCGTTGGCCGAACACCGGCAATTGGGCGTGCAGGTCCTCGATCGCCTGATGCAGCACTTGCCGCGGCTGGCCATGACCGGCCAGGACACCGGGATCGCGCTGCGGGAAGTACGCGTGGCGTTGAATCTTCTCGACCTGCTGGCCTATACGCCGCGTGTGGTGGGCATGCCGCAGGTGCTGCTGCAGCAAGTGGTGGTCGAAGTCGGTGAGTACTTCAAGGCCTGTCTCAAGGCCGACGAACGTCTGCCAGCGCCGAGCCCGTTGCTGATGACTCTCGACCGCACCCGTCGCGCCCTCGACACCGAGTGCGACGACGGCGCCCGTCTGCATTTGCTGCATGCCCTGAGCGGCTTGCGCCTGGCCTTACTGCCGGGTGTGGAGTTCGTCGGCACAGGCGAGCTCGAAGAACCGCTTCCCCATGGCATCGATGGAGCGCCTTTATGATCGGTGATCTGGATATCAGCGGGGTGTTCCTGCCGACGCTGCTGGTGCTGATGGGCATTACCTACGTGTTGTACCTGTTGGTGCACGGGTTGCTGACGCGCCTGCACTTTTACCGTCTGGTCTGGCACCGGGCATTGTTCAACGTGGGTCTCTACGCCTTGCTCCTCGGCGCCGTGGACTCACTCAGTCGATACCTGATGACATGAAAAAACCTTTTTTGACCCTCGGCCGCGTGGTCCTGACGCTGTTGATCGTGACCTTCGCCGTTGTCGTGGTCTGGCGCATGGTCATGTATTACATGTTCGCGCCCTGGACCCGGGACGGGCACATCCGCGCCGACATCGTGCAGATCGCCCCGGATGTGTCGGGACTGATCCAGCAAGTAGAGGTTCGCGACAACCAATGGGTGAAACGCGGCCAGGTGCTGTTCAGCATCGATCAGGACCGTTTCAAACTGGCGTTGCGCCAAGCAAAAGCGGCCGTCGCCGACCGCCAGGAAACCCTGGCCCAGGCTCAGCGCGAGGCCAAGCGTAACCGTGGCCTTGGCAACCTGGTCCCGGCCGAACAACTGGAAGAAAGCCAGTCCCGTGTCGCCCGCGCCGAAGTGGCGTTAATGGAGGCGCAGGTGGCGGTGGACAGCGCTCAGCTCAACCTTGACCGCTCGCTGATTCGCAGCCCGGTGGATGGCTACGTTAACGACCGGGCGCCGCGTTCCCAGGAGTTCGTCACCGCCGGGCGGCCGGTATTGTCGGTGGTGGACAGCAACTCGTTCCACATCGATGGTTATTTCGAAGAAACCAAGCTGGACGGCATTCATGTCGGCCAAGGCGTCGATATTCGGGTCGTCGGCGACCGCGCTCGGCTGCGCGGGCATGTGGAAAGCATCGTCGCCGGTATCGAAGACCGCGACCGCAGCAGCGGCAGCAACCTGTTGCCCAACGTCAATCCGGCGTTCAGCTGGGTGCGGCTGGCGCAGCGGATTCCGGTACGAATCGCTTTCGACGAGGTGCCAGAGGACTTCCGCATGATTGCCGGCCGCACGGCCACGGTGTCGATCATCGACGATCAAACCCGGGAGCCGGCGCAATGAGCAGGGCCTCGGGTTTGGCGGTGGCCGGGTTAGGGCTGCTGCTGTCGGCCTGTCAGGTGGTCGGGCCGGATTATCACTTGCCGGACGAGGCCGCCGTGCGCCGTGACGACTTTCAGAGCGATCTGGCGGTGAACGGCAAAAATGTCGTTTCGGCACCGGTGCCCAGCGATTGGTGGCGCTTGTATCAGGATCCGCGTCTGGACCAATTGGTGCAGCAAGCCATGGCCTCCAACACCGATTTGCGGGTGGCGGCGGCGAATCTTTCGCGGGCTCGCGCTCAAGTCGACGAAGCGCAGGCGGCGGGCGGTTGGAGCGGCGGCGTGAAAGTCGGTGCCCAGCGTTTGCAGGAGTCTGGCGAGGCGTTCTTGCTGGCGGATAAAGTGCCGGTGGCCAACGTCGGTGACATCGGCATCACCACGTCCTATCAGTTCGACCTGTTTGGCACGTTGCAGCGCGGCATCGAAGCGGCCAAAGCTAATGCCGATGCGACTCAGGCGGCAGCGGACACCGCGCGTATCACGCTGGTGGCCGATGTGGTGCGGGCTTACACCCAAGTCTGCGCGGCCAACGAAGAGCGGGAGATCGCTCAGCATTCCCTCGACCTGCAAGCCCAGAGCACCACGCTGACCCAGCGCTTGAGCGATGCCGGGCGCGGCGATGAAACCCAGGTCACCCGTTCGCAAACCCAATTCAAATCCTTGCGCGCCGAGTTGCCGCGTTATGAAGCGGCACGTCAGGCCGGGCTGTTCCGCTTGTCGATGCTGTTGGCCAAACCGGTCGAGCAATTGCCTGTGGGCACCAGCGACTGCGCTGAGCTGCCAAAAATTGCGCAATTGTTGCCGGTGGGTGACGGCGCCACGCTGCTCAAGCGTCGACCCGACGTGCGGCAAGCCGAGCGTAGATTGGCGGCCGCGACGGCCGGTATCGGCATTGCAACCGGCGAGTTGTACCCGGATATCAGCATCGGCGCGACCGTTGGTACGGTCGGGATTCTGGAAAACCTCGGTAAACCGGCGACCAATCGCTGGGGCTTCGGCCCGTTGCTGAGCTGGACCGTGCCGTCCAACGGCTCCCGCGCGCGAATCCGTGAGGCCGAGGCCGCGACCCAAGGCGCGCTGGCGCATTTCGATGGCGTGGTGCTCAACGCCATCCGCGAGACTCAGACCGGCCTGGCGCAATATTCCGCGCAGCTTCAGCGCCGCGATGCGTTGGCGGATGCCGAGCAATCGGCGCAACTGGCGGCAGACCAGACCCACCGCTTCTTTCAGGCTGGCCGCGCGTCGTTTTTGGCGGACCTGCAAGCCACCCGCACCTACACCGACGTACGGGCGCAACTGGCCTCGGCCAACACCCAAGTCGCGATGAGCCAGATCGATTTGTTCCTTGCTTTGGGTGGCGGCTGGGAAAGCGGACGAACGCAAGGGTCACAACCCGGCAAACCCTGAGGCCGTTGCTATGCTTTGATTTGATGGGGGCGCGCGGCGAACCCGTCGATCAAGGCTTGCGTTGGTCATGGGGATCTAATAATGAAAAACCCTTATGCTCCCGGCTTCTGGTGCGCCATTGCGGCATTGGTTTTGCTGTCGGCCACCTATTTCTACGGCGTCATGCTGGCCCACCAGCTCGACACGGCGCTGATATTCCTCGACAGCGCAGTGGCGTTGATCGCCGTGATGGCTATCGTGGTGGTCGCCTGGGCTTCATTACAGGGCCAGCGCATCAAGAAACGACAACTCGAACAAGGCAAGACCCTGGTGCTGATCTGGGACACCAAGGTGGCTTTGCGTCGTGTCGAAACGGTGTTCGACCGGTATTTCTGGGGCAGTTACTGGCAACCGGGGCGCACGTTCCAGGAAGTGATGGGCGAACTCACCGGCACACCGCTGGAAAAAAGCCTCGAAACCTTGAAAAAACAATGCCTGGCGCTGGACAAGCAAGTGGCCGACGAGGGGTGGCACTGGCTCAACAATGCGCGAGAGCTTTCCGATGTCGCCACCGCCATGGCCCGCGAACGTTATCAGCTGGATTTCTGCGACCCGCGCGCGGAAGTGACCGGCGGGGCGGTGATCAATCGGGATTTTGAAGTGCTGGTGTATACGTGGACCGCACGGCTCAAGAGCTTTGATCATCAATTGGATGAGATTGAGGTTCAGTATTCATAAAGATGTATTGGCAGGGCTGACGCTTTCGCGAGCAAGCCCGCTCCCACATTGGAATGCGTTCCCCTGTGGGAGCGGGCTTGCTCGCGAAAGCGATTGCATGACCGCCGGAATTCTTGCCCTCTGCCAGTTGTCCACAAGCAGCAATACCCCATAGACACTCTTTCACCTTTAATCAATGGGCCGCTTTGCGGCGCAAATGCTAATCTCCATCCCACTTTTAGCGCAGTCGTGACCGCAACCTGTCATGGGTTCAGGGAAGACGACCACACTTTCAACAACGGACATTGAACGGGTACTTCATGAATAAATCAGCAGGCGTGCTTCTAGGAATTGTCGTGGCCATCGGTGCAATCAGCGCTGGCGGTGCGTGGTACACCGGCTCCAAACTCGATGGGGTGCTGAATACCTCGATCGCCGACGCCAACAAAGAGCTGCAAGCCGCGCTGGCTGGTTCCAACGGTACGGCATCGCTGGAGCTGGTGTCGCTGGACCGCCATGTGTTCAGCAGCACCGCGCACTACCGCCTCAAGGGTGAAGGCGAGATGTTTGGTGAAGCGCCGGTCGAGTTGCTGTTCGTCGACCGCATCGAACACGGCCCGCTGCCGTTCTCGCGTCTGGTATCGCTGAAGTGGTTGCCGGTCCTGGCCACCAGTCACTACGAGTTGGAAAAGACTCCGCTGACCGAGAAGTGGTTTGCGGCCGCCAAGGACAATTCCCCGGTCAAAGGCGTGGTCAACATCGGCTACGACAACTCCACGAAGGGCACCCTCGAATTCTTGCCGCTGGAAACAGCACTGGATGACAAATCCAAGCTGACCTTCTCCGGTATGAAACTCGACGTAGCCGCCAGTGCCCAGGCGCAAAAGGTCAAGGCTGACGGTTACATGGACAGCCTGAAGCTGACCACCGTGGCCGAAGATCAGACCCCGGTGCAGGTCGAGCTCAACGGCTTGACCGTGGCCAGTAACCTGAACAAAAGCACGTACGGCTATTACACCGGCGAAAACACCATCGAGCTGACCAACAGCAAGACCACCTTCGGCGCCAAACAGTCGATACTCGGCGTCAAGAACTTTGAAATGAAGAACAAGACTGAGGAATCGGGCACCAACGCTTCAGGGCGTGCCGATTACAAGGTTGGTGAAGTGTCCTTGAACGGCAAAGTTATCGGCTCTGCGCAGATGGCCATGAGCCTGAAAAACCTCGACATCCCGTCAACGATGTCGCTGATGCAGATCTACCAGACCAAACTGCAACCGTACGAGAAGGCCGCCGCTGAAGCCGCAGCCGCTGGTCTACCGGCGCCGGAACTGAACCTGACGCCGGCCGAAGAGGCACAGGTCAAGACCGGCCTGGAGAAACTGCTGGCCGCCGGCCCGCAGGTGGCTCTGGAAAACCTGTCGTTCAATACCAGCAACGGCGAAAGCCGCGCCAACCTGGTGCTGGACCTGACCAAACCGCAGTCCATGGACCTGCCGCCAGACCAGTTGGTCAAGCAATTGATCGCGCTGCTGGACTTCAACCTATTGGTGTCCAAGCCAATGCTGGTTGACGTGCTCACCGTGCAGTCGCAAATCGACGGCCAGACCGACGCCAAGCTGATCGCCGATCAGGCGAGCGCAACCGCCGACATGTTCAGCAGCATGGCGGTCGGCACGCAATTGGCGAAACTGGACGGTAACAATGTCGTCACCAAGCTGCACTACGCCAACAATCAGGTGGACTTCAACGGCCAGAAAATGACCCTCGAAGAATTTGTCGGCTTCGTGATGAGCAAACTCGGCGGCACGGGCGACGTCACCATCCAGTAAAACCGCAAGCTTCAGCGCAACGCCCGGCCTCTGCAACACGCAGACGCCGGGCGTTTTGCTGTCTGGGGTTTCGAAACGGGGAGAGGGGGAGGAGGTTCCAATGCCTGTCAATCAAACGCAATCCATGTGGGAGCGGGCTTGCTCGCGAAGGCGTCGTGTCAGTCAATATCAATGTCTACTGACAGACCGTCTTCGCGAGCAAGCCCGCTCCCACAGGTTCCGCACCTTGACTGACTGGCACCAGAGAAGAGCCGAGCGACACGAATCTGAAGAATTATTGTGCTCTGAATAATCGACTACGTTTGCATGCAAGACTGCTTCGATAAAGCTTGGCTGGGTCTTTCGACCCGGCTTTCCGCTACGAATGGGCAAGGGACATTGCGACCCGGCTGGCCATGTAAGGATGCTGACGAATGCCGTGTATTGCTGGTCCCTTTATTCATCGTGGTTTGCGCCCCTTGTTTCGCGTTGCGCTGTGCGGCCAGTTGCTGTGGCCGATGCTGGCGCTCGCCGACACCCCCTACGACCAAATGGTTCGCGATGCACGGGCCGGCAACTACACGCCTGCGCTGACTGTGTTGCGCCAAGTACCGGGAAACCAGGCCACCACCGGTCAGATCAGCGATCACTTGCAGATCGCCAGCTGGGCGGGTCTGGACGCCGAAGTGGTCCAGGTCTATGAAACCCAAGGGCACAATCGGGCGCTGCCGGTTCAGGCTCTGACCGCCACCGCGCGATCCTATCGCAACCTCAAGCGCTGGGACTCGGCGACCCAGGTGTACAACAAGGCCCTGGCCCTTGAACCGCAAAATGCCGACCTGCAGCTGGGGCTGGCGATGACCCAGGCCGACGCCGGTAAACCTGACGAGGCGGTTGCCCGCGCCAGGGCGCTGGTGGCGGCGAAACCGGATGATCCTTCCCGCCGCTTGGCCCTGGCCTATGCCTTGACCCGCGCCGGCGCCACCTACGACGCATTGTTTGAATACGACCAGGCCTTCATCCGCGCTGGCACCAAACCCGACGTCGCTCGGGAATACGTGATTGCCCTGCAACGCGCCCGTTTACCGGAGCCGGCCTTGCGCCTGGCGCGTCAGCGGCCGGGATTGCTGGACCCGGTTACACTGCGACGCCTCGAAGGTGACCTGGCCGCAGAACGCGTGCGCCTGGCGGAGCTGGCCACTCGCAGCGAAAAAGAACGTTATCTGATCGCCGATCGGGCTCTGTCCGATTACGACCAGTTGCTGACGACCTGGACGCCAGATCCTCAGGCCCACGATGACGTCATCCGCTGGCGAATCGATCGCATGGGCGCCCTCAAGGCCCGTGCACGCACCGCCGATGTGATCGCCGAATACCAGAAGCTGCTCGCCGAAGGCGTGAAGATTCCGACCTACGCCCTGCGTTGGGTGGCGTCGTCCTATCTTGACCAGCGTCAGCCAGAAATCGCCACCGATTTGTATCGTCAGGTGCTGGTGGCGCCGGATGCCGATGTCGGCGACCGCCTGGAAGACAGCACCGCGCTCTATTACGCCTTGCTCGAAAGCGATAAGGCCGATGAAGCGCGTAAGGTCGCTGAAGACTTGGCCAAGACCCAGAAGCCACGGGTCGAGCTCAAGGGCTTGCCGGTGGGCAATCCCAACGATGAATGGATGGACGCGCAGCAACTCGCTGCCCAGGCCGGCACCTACGGCGCTGATCTGCCGTCGGGCGAGCAGCGTTTGCAGGTGCTGGTGAATCAGGCGCCCGGCAACCTCGGCCTGCGTCTGGCCCAGGCCGATTTGTACCTGGCTCGGGACTGGCCACGGCGCGCCGAAAATCAGCTCAAGGAAACCGAGAGCATGGCCCCGCGGGACATCGGCCTGGAAGTTACGCAAGGTCACACCGCCATGGATCTGCAGGAATGGCGGCAGATGGATGCGCTGACCGACGATGTGGTCGCGCGTTTTCCGGACAACCGTCAGGTCCAGCGTTTGCAGCGTCAGCGTGCAGTCCATGACATGGCCGAGCTGCGGGTAGAGGCCTACGGCGGCAAGAGTTATGGCGGGGGCAACGGCGATGCCGGGGCGGTCAACGGCAGTCGCGATTTCGGCATCGAAACCACGCTGTACAGCCCGCCCATCGATGAAGACTGGCGTGTGTTCGCCGGTGCCGGTTACGCCACCGGCGATTTCCAGGAAGGCACCGGTCACCATCGTTTTCAGCGCGTCGGGCTAGAACGCCGGACCCGCGACATGACCCTGGAAGCGGAAGTCTCCAACCATTCCTATGGCTTCGGTGACAAGCAGGGCGCGCGCCTGGCGATTGCCCGAGACATCGACGATCACTGGCAGTACGGCGGCAGCCTCGAATACCTGTCGGCGCAAACGCCGTTGCGGGCCTTGAACAGCGACATCACCGCCAATGGCGGCAGCGGTTTCATCCGTTGGCGCGCCAATGAGAGCCGCGAGTGGAGGCTGGCGGTCAGCCCCTCGCACTTCAGTGACGGCAACAACCGTGTCGAAGCGTTGCTCACCGGTCGCGAGGGTGTTTACCGCGCGCCGGGGTTACAAGTCGACCTCGGCCTGGAGGTCGGCACCAGCCATAACTCCAAGTCCGACGACGTGCCGTACTTCAACCCAAAATCCGACTTCAGCGTGCTGCCGACGGTGAACGTCAACCATGTGCTCTATCACCGCTACGAAACTTCCTGGAGCCAGCAGTTCCAGGCCGGTGCGGGCACCTATAGCCAGCGTGATCACGGGACCGGCGGCGTCGGCCTGCTGGGTTACGGCCAGCGCTACAGCTGGAACGACGTATTCGAGGTGGGTGGCCTGCTGAGCGTGATCAACCGGCCTTATGACGGTGACCGCGAAACCGATCTGCGCCTGCTCGTCGACCTCACTTACCGCTTCTAGAAGAGTTTGAAGATGCCTTTTATTTCGCGTTTCATCCTTCTGCTGGGAGCGCTGTTGATCAGCGCCTGCGCCCAGCAAGCCCCGGCCTTCGCACCGCCGTCCGAACGCCCGGTGTCGGCCAATGAAAAGCCGTGGCCGAAAAACCACGTACTCGGGATCTCTTACCACGATGTCGAAGACCGTGATCCCGATCAGGCGGTAGTGGCCGTGCGCACCGAACGCCTGCTCGAGCAACTGGCGTGGCTGCGGGAGAACAACTACAAACCGGTCACCGTCGACCAGGTCATGGCCGCTCGCAACGGCGGCCCTGAACTGCCACCACGGGCGATCATGCTGAGTTTCGACGACGGTTATTCGAGCTTCTACACCCGCGTGTTGCCAGTGCTGCGCGCCTATAACTGGCATGCCTTGCTGGCGCCGGTCGGGGTATGGATCGATACGCCGCTGAGCCAGCCGGTGGATTTCGCCGGTACACCGCGCAAGCGTTCGGACTTCCTGACCTGGGAGCAGATCCGCGAGATTTCCCGATCCGGCCTGGTGGAAATCGCCGCCCACACCGACGCCAGCCACAAAGGCGTGTTGGCCAACCCGCAAGGCAACCTGCAACCGGCGGCCGCGACCCGGCGCTATGACGCTGTTAACGGACGCTATGAAACCGAAGCCCAATTCCAGGCCCGGATGCGCGCCGACGTGGCGGCCATCTCGGAGAAAATCCGCAAGGTCACCGGTTACAAACCACGTGTCTGGGTCTGGCCATACGGCGCGGCGGACGGCACCTCGCTGCAAGTGGTCAACGAACAGGGTTATCAGATGGCCCTGACCCTGGAAGACGGCCTCGATGCCCTCGACAACCTAATGAGCAGCCCGCGCTTTTTGGTGGCCTCGGACCCGGATGGCGAACACTTCGCCAACAGCATCGTCTCGGTGCAGACCGAATCGCCGATGCGCGTGGTGCATGTGGACCTGGACAACGTCTACGACGCGGACCCGGCCCAACAGGAAATCAATCTCGGCAAACTGATCCAGCGCATGGCCGACATGGGCGCCAACACCGTATTCCTGCAAGCCTTCGCCGACCCTGTGGGCGATGGCCTGGTGCATTCGCTGTACTTCCCCAACCGTCACCTGCCGGTGCGCGCCGATCTCTTCGACCGCGTGGCCTGGCAGTTGCGTACTCGGGCTAACGTCAAGGTCTTCGCGTGGATGCCGGTGCTGAGTTTTGCCCTGGACTCGAAGTTGCCACGGGTCACTCGCTGGGACCCGAAAACCGCTACCACGTCGATCGATCCGGATCAGTACAAACGCTTGTCGCCATTCGATCCAAACGTGCGGCGCATCATCGGTGAAATCTACGAAGACGTGGCACGCCTGACCTCGGTCGACGGCATCCTCTATCACGATGACGCAGTGCTGTCGGACTTCGAAGACGCTGGGCCTGAAGCCCTGAAGGTTTATGCCGCCAACGGTCTGCCCGGTTCGATCGCCACCCTGCGCGACGATCCAGCCATGCTGCAACGCTGGACGCGATTCAAGAGCCGCTACCTGATCGATTTCACTCACGAGCTGACCGCCAAGGTTCGCGCCATTCGTGGCCCGCAAGTAAAAACGGCGCGCAATATTTTCGCCGAGCCAATGCTCAACCCCGAGAGCGAAGCCTGGTTCGCGCAGAACCTCGATGACTTCCTGAGCGCCTACGACTGGACGGCGCCAATGGCCATGCCACTCATGGAAAAACAGAGCCTCCAGCAATCCGGCCCTTGGCTCGAAACGCTGGTGGCGACGGTGAAATCGCGCCCCGGCGCACTCGACCGCACGGTGTTCGAATTGCAGGCCCGTGACTGGACGAAAAACGCCGACGCCGACATCGACGGCGAACAGTTGGCTGACTGGATGGGCCGCCTCAAGCGTCAGGGCGCCACCAGTTTCGGCTACTACCCGGACAACTTCCTCGAGAACCAGCCGGACCTGAAAGCCGTGCGGCCCGCGCTCTCCAACAAGTGGAATCCATAACATGCTGGACAGACTTCTAGCCCTGCTGGTTCTGGCGATCGTCCTTGGGGTTCCCCTCGGGCTGATCTTTCTGCTCACCGGGCAATTCCTGATGGACTTCGTGTTCTTCTATCCACTGTTCATGTCGGGACTGTGGATCGCCGGCGGCCTGTATTTCTGGCTGCATTGGGAGCGGCACTGGCCGTGGCAGGACGACACTTTGCCGCCACCGCTGGCCGGCGAACCGCTGATCTCGATCCTGATCCCTTGCTACAACGAAGGCGACAACGCCGCCGATACCATCCACGCGGCGCTGGCCCAGCATTACCCGAACATCGAAGTGATCGCGATCAACGACGGCTCCAAGGACAACACCGCCGCGGTGCTCGATGCACTGGCGTTGCAGGATCCGCGTCTGCGGGTGCTGCACCTGGCGGAAAACCAGGGCAAGGCCGTGGCCCTGCGCATGGGCGCCATTGCGGCGCGCAGCGAATATCTGGTGTGCATCGACGGTGACGCATTGCTGGCGCCGAACACCGCGGCGTATCTGGTGGCGCCGATGCTCGACAATGCGCGACTGGGCGCCGTGACCGGCAACCCGCGAATCCGCACCCGTTCGACCTTGATCGGCCGTGTGCAGGTTGGCGAGTTCTCGTCGATCATCGGCCTGATCAAGCGCACCCAACGGGTGTTCGGGCGGATCTTTACCGTCTCCGGGGTGATCGTCGCGTTCCGTCGTACGGCCCTGAACCGGGTCGGTTACTGGAGCCCGGACATGATCACCGAAGACATCGACATCAGTTGGAAGCTGCAACTGGATCACTGGAGCATTTTCTACGAGCCCCGCGCGTTGTGCTGGATCCTCATGCCGGAAACCCTCGGTGGCCTGTGGAAGCAGCGTCTGCGCTGGGCCCAGGGCGGCGCCGAGGTGCTGTTCAAAAACATCCGTGGCATCTGGCAATACCGCCATCGTTACCTCTGGCCGCTGCTGTTCGAATACTGCCTGTCCACCGGTTGGGCGTTCACCTTTCTGCTGTCGGTGATTTTCTGGGGCGTCGGCAAATTTGTCGAAATGCCGCCAGCCATTGCCGTCGATCACCTGATGCCGCCGGCGTTTACCGGTCTGCTATTGGCGGTGGTCTGCCTGGTGCAGTTCGCGGTCAGCATCCTGATCGACCGCCGTTATGAAAAGGGCCTGGGCAAGACCATGTTCTGGGTGGTCTGGTATCCGCTGGTGTTCTGGCTTATCAGCTTGTTCACCACCCTGGTCAGTTTTCCCAAAGTGCTGTTCGGCCAACATCAGAAGCGCGCGCGCTGGGTCAGCCCGGACCGGGGCATCAAGCCGCTGAATGACGATGAAGAGGAGGTCATCAAATGAAAATCATCAGAACCCGGCAGCGGCCCTTTCTGGTCGTGATCGATGTTCTTCTCACCGTGCTCGCCTGGGTCGGTCTGCTGTATTTGCTGGCGCGGGGTTTGTGGCCGTTGATCGATACCCATGAGGGCCCGCGCATCGATGCGTCTTTTTTCGACGCCCTCGGCACGTTGCAGATTTACCTGTGGGTAGCGTTGTTGAATGCGGTGATCCTGATCACGTGGGCGCGTTATCAACAGCGTAAAAGCAAGAGCTTCGCCCAGCGCCGTTTGCCGGCGCCGGTGGTGGATGATCAGGGGCTCAGCAAAAGCTTCAAGCTGACCGGCGACCGGCTGGCGAAACTGCGCACGCCGGGTTCTATGACCATTCATAACGATCAGGATGGCGATGTCAGTCATGTCGTGACGCACTTCTTCCCGGTTGACCCGGCCAAGCTGCCACCGCCTTTGGCGCCACTGGAGCATCCGCTGGTGATCCGCCTGTCAGCCGAAGATGACGATAACCGAGAGCCGCTGAGCCACGTTTGAGCCTGGTACGTTTCTGTTGTTTGGGTCGGTCAGCCAACCTCCCGAATCAGCCGCCAGGCCTCATCCACCGACAGTGGTTGTTTCATCCGTTCGGCGAGCATTGCCATGGCCCGCTCCTGATCGCAGGCAACGGCCGCCGCCACCACGCCGTTCTTGCCGAACAGGCCGATAAACGGTGGATGGTCAGGGTCGCCCTTGAACTCGACCTCGTCCCAGGCTTCGGCGTGTCCGAGGTAGTCGTAGTTTTTGCCGAAGTGCCAGGTCCAGAAATACGGCACGTCGAGGTAGCGCTCATCGCCGCCGAGCATATTCGCCGCCGCAATTCGCGCCTGTTGCTGGGCCAGGCGCCAGTGCTCGATCCGTTGGGGCTGGCCGTTGAGCGGGAAGGTCGCAATGTCGCCGACGGCCCAGAGCCCGTCGGTCACGCGCATTCCGCCATCCACCTTCAGAGACTGATCCTTTTCTTTTGGCAGATCGGTAAACGGGGTCGTTGCCGGGGTGACGCCAATGCCGACCAATACCAGATCTGCCGGCAAACGCTGACCGTTGTCCAACAGCACCGCTTCGACCTTGCCTGTGCCTTCGATCTGCGCGGCTTCGCCATCGGTATGAAACACCACGCCATTGGCCTCGTGCAGGGCACGAATTGCCTTGCCGACGGCATCGCCGAATTGCGCCTCGAAAGGGATGGCATGGCGGGCCAGGACAGTGACCTCCAGGCCGTACTGGCGCAGGGAAGAGGCGGACTCCAGAGCAATGAAACTGTCGCCAACAATCACTGCCCGTTGACCGGGTTTGGCGGCTGAAAGAATCTGCAGCGCCTGCGCTTTCGAACGCAATACGAACACCTGTGGCAGATCGGCGCCAGGCAGTGAAAGATGATTGGGTGCGCCGCCGGTGGCGATCACTGCGCCGTCATAGCTCAGCGATTGACCATCGGCCAGGCGCAGAGTCCGATTCGGTGCATCCAGGCCCATCACATCGCTGTTTATCCGTTCAATGCGCTGTTCACGATAAAAATCTTCATCCCGCAGAGGCGGAACTTCGTCCGGTGGCATCTCCCCGGCAATCACGAATTTGCTCAATACCGTACGGTCGTAACCGGCCTCGGGCTCGCGGTCGATCAGCAACACCCGGCCGCCGAAGCCTTTCTCCCGCAATGCCGCTGCACACGCTGTTCCTGCAGCACCGGCACCGATGATCACAAAGGTTCGCTTATCGTCCGCCGGTGGGGTGCTCGCGGTGGGCATCGGCTGGTCATCGACCCAGACCTCATCGTCGCGGACTTCAAGCGGGTAGCGCCGCAGACTGTCCAGGGACGGTGGCTCGCATAACGCGCCGTCTTCGAGCCGATAGGCTGCCTTGTGCCACGGACAGATCAGCCGCCCATGACACAACGCACCTTCGGCCAGCGGTGCTCCGGCGTGGGGACATTTGCCCTGATAGGCGCGCAATTGATCGCCGACCCGCAGCAAGACGATTTTCATCTTGTCGATCCGGACCTCAAGGCCACGGTCTTGGGGCACATCGGCGAAACGGGCGACGCGATGCAGTGCCATGATCGATCTCCAGGCAGGTGTTTCACTTAGGAGTTTGGCGCCTTTTCCGAGGTTCAGCCAATTCCCGCTGCCACCGCACGAACGGTCCGGCTATAGTTTGCCAGCCGACGATGGCCCCACCCCGCACAAGGTGCTCCGGTATGACCCGATTGACCTCTTTGAAACCTTGGCTGGCGGCCATTGCAGTCGCCCTTTGTGTGCAGTTTCCTGCACAGGCCCAAGAGCGTTTCACCCTCAGCATTCCCGGCGTTTCGGACAATCGCCTGTTCACGTCGGTGGCGGCCAGCGATGCCAACGGTTGCGGCGGCAAAAACCAGTCTCCGGCCCTGAGCTGGAACGCCGGCCCTCCGGGCACCCTCAGCTACGCCATCGTCATGCACGACCCGGACGGCCAGAAAGGCCTGGGCGTCGATCACTGGATTCATTACGGCATCAAGGCCACGACGCACCAGATCCCGGCCGGCGTCGGCGCCAAATCCGCCCTCGAAGGCGTGGGCGGCAGCAACAGCAAAGGTACCACCGGTTACATCGGTCCTTGCCCGCCCATCGGCGACAGCTCCCACCACTACCTCATTCAGCTTTACGCCCTGGACCTGGCGCCAGACGCCTTGCCTGCCGGCCTGACCCGCGCGCAGCTGATGGAGCAGATCAAAGGCCATGTGCTGAAAAACAGCAGCGTGGTGCGGCGTTATCACCGCTGAAGATTTTTTTGGTGAGTTAACCCGAAGCTGACGGGCTGTCCGTCTCAGAGGATGAATGAGTCAATTTCTTCCTGAGGTCAGCCCCCATGTCCCTCCCTCTGCACTACCTCTGCCCTGCAGCCCAGGGTTTCGCCGCCGGGTTGCTGCTGGCCATTGCCGGTTGCGGCGCTTCATCCACGTCAGACTCTAAGATAGACAGCCCGGCAGCGGTTGCGCCTCCGGTTCAAGGTGCGCTGAAAACTGAAGTGTTGGTGCGCGAGGCGGTCATGGCGGATACCGCGCAGGCCAAGCGCAGCGCGCGACCGGCACCGTCGGCCGCTTTCGCGCCCATGCCGGCCGGTGAAGTTTATCCACAGGGCTATCGGGATGAGCAGCGGGAGCAATATCAGGCGCTGGCGGATAACCCGATTCACAGCGTGATCGAGGCGCCGGTCTCGACCTTCAGTGCCGATGTCGATACCGGCGCTTACGCCAATGTCCGGCGCTTGCTTAATCAGGGGCGCTTGCCTCCCGAAGGGGCGGTGCGGCTGGAAGAAATGGTCAATTACTTCCCCTACGATTACGCCTTGCCCACCGATGGCTCGCCGTTCGGCGTGACCACCGAGTTGGCGCAATCGCCCTGGAACCCCCATACCCGCTTGCTGCGCATCGGCATCAAGGCATCTGATCGCGCGGTGGCGGAGCTGGCCCCGGCGAACCTGGTGTTTCTGGTGGACGTGTCCGGCTCGATGGACCGTCGCGAAGGCTTGCCCATGGTCAAAAGCACGCTGAAATTGCTGGTCGATCAACTGCGCGAGCAGGACCGGGTTTCGCTGGTGGTGTATGCCGGAGAATCGCGCGTGGTGCTGGAGCCGACTTCCGGACGGGAAAAAGCGAAAATTCGTACCGCCATCGATCAATTGACTGCGGGCGGCTCGACCGCCGGAGCGTCGGGTATCGAACTGGCTTATCAACTGGCGCAACAGGCGTTTATCCCCAAAGGCATCAACCGCATCCTGTTGGCCACCGACGGTGACTTCAACGTCGGCATCAGCGACTTCGACAGCCTCAAACAAATGGCTGTGGATAAACGCAAAACCGGCGTGTCCCTGACCACCTTGGGTTTTGGTGTGGATAACTACAATGAACACCTGATGGAGCAACTGGCCGATGCTGGCGACGGCAACTACGCCTACATCGACAACCTGCGCGAGGCGCGCAAAGTACTGGTGGATCAGCTCGGCTCGACCCTCGCGGTGGTGGCGAAAAACGTGAAACTGCAGGTGGAGTTCAACCCGGCGCAGGTCAGCGAATATCGGCTGCTGGGTTATGAGAATCGCGCCTTGAAGCGTGAGGATTTCAGCAACGACAAAGTCGACGCCGGAGAAGTCGGCGCAGGGCATACGGTGACAGCGTTGTATGAAATTGTGCCCAAGGGTGAGAAGGGCTGGCTGGAACCGCTGCGCTATGGCAATCCTGCGGCCGATGTTTCCGCAAAAACCGGTGAATTGGCGATGCTGCGAGTGCGTTATCAGTTGCCGGAAGGTGGGAATAGTCGCTTGATCGAGCGGCCGATCCTGAGAGGGGAGGCCGGTAAACTGTCGGCAGCCAGCAATGATCTGCGCTTTGCCGCGGCCGTCGCTGCCTTTTCCCAGCAGCTCAAGGACGGGCGTTACACAGGTGATTTCAGCCTCAAGGACACCGAAGCCCTGGCCCGTGGCGCACGGGGTGATGATCACTTCGGCCTGCGCAGTGAATTCGTGCAATTGGTGGCGTTGGCGCAGAGCCTGCGAACCCCTACCGCCTTGAATCAACAGCCCAACGACAACCGGATAGAGTGAAAGAGGCCAGCGCTGACATGTCCGATTCTGCAATCAGCTCAGCCGCCGGCAGCGACGAATCGCTGCTGGCGCGCTACCGCTCCGGCGACGGGCCGGCGTTCGAAGTTTTGTACGCCCGCCACCGTCAGGGCCTTTATCGATTCCTCCTCGGCCTCAGCGGTAAACCCGAACTGGCCGAAGAGGTGTATCAGGAAACCTGGCTGAGCCTGATCCGCAGCACCAGTCAGCCACAAGGCCGGGCGAACTTTCGTACCTGGCTCTACCAGATTGCCCGCAACCGACTGATCGATCACTGGCGCAAACACGGAATCCACAACCCCTTGCACGACAGCTATGACGAACAAACCCACGCCCTGATCGATAACGCGGCCGATCCCGAACAACTGCTGAGCCTGAGCCGCGACGGTCAACGCCTCGAAGCCGCCCTGCAAACCCTTCCTGCCGACCAGCGCGAAGTGTTCCTGCTGCGCGCCCACGGCGACCTCGACCTGCCGCAAATCGCCACCCTCACCGAAACACCGCTGGAAACCGTTAAAAGTCGCTTGCGCTACGCCCAGCAAAAACTGCGTCGGCTGCTGGCCGAGGAGGTACTGACATGACTGACGCCCCAAAAACACCGTCATCGCCTGACGATGAAGTGCTCAAGCATTTTCGCGACCACGCAACCGGCGAACCACCGGCGCATCTCGATGCCTTCATCCTCGCCACCGCACACCGCGAAGCCCCGGCACCGAAGCCGAACCTGTGGCAACGCTGGCTCCGCGCCTGCCAGCAGCCTCGCTGGCAAGTGGCATTCGCCAGCCTCGTCGGTGTGGCCCTGATGTTGGCGCTGGTGCAGCGCACGCCGGAGCAACTGCCGAGTTACGACTTCGCGCCTGCGCCTAAGGCGTCTGCACCGGCCGCCAAACCGGAAGGCGCTGCTCGCTCCCAGGCTGCACCGACCGGCGCTTTATCTGCCCCCGCACCTGCTGCGCCCATGGCGGAGTTTTCTGCACCGTTACAGCGCGAGTCGATCAATAGCGAAATGGCGGACGAAGCAAAAGTCAGTAAACGCTTAGCCGCACCGGCCAAGTCACTGGATGATCAGTTACGTGAAGTGATACATCTGCAAGAGACCGGTCAAACCCAAGCCGCCGAGGCGCTGATGACGACATTGCACAAACGCTTTCCCAAGGAAAACCTCACGGCCCGACTCAAGGATTTGCAGAAGAAATGAGGTGAACAGCGGTCGGCAAATTTGGCATCGATACCCGAAAGCGCGCACTATCGGCCCATAGCCGATGCGTTGGAGGATGCCGTGGCACAAAAAATCGACCGCATCGCCCAAATGCTCAACTGCCCGGTCAAGGGTGAGGAATTACGGCGAGCAGTGACTGAGAGTCGTAAGGAGTTTCTTCTGGCGAAGCAGGCAGAAGAAGCGCTTGAGGAAGACGTTCTTGATGATGAGTTGATCGAGGGCGAAGACGACGATGATGACTACGACGAGTTTGACTGGACGACAGAATGAAAAAACCGCTTCAGCGACCCGTTGCCGTTCTCAACCATAACCGTCCTGCTGCTCACCCTTTGCCACACACGGCCTATCAGCAACGAGCCGTAGAAATACGTGAGTCTATTGGCGTCAGCCGTAATGACCCACGTCCGGCTATTCCTGCCGAAACACTATTTGCCGAGCTTGATGCGCTCATTGATGAGGTTGAAGCAGAGCGTAGCCGCCCTTGAAAACACTCACTCAAAAATTGCAGACCCCGAAAAATCGGGGCCTGCAATTTTTTGGGTGAGTTGCCGCTATTCTGCGGCTTGTTGCGTCGTCGACTGCGGTGGTCGCGTCAAAACTTTCACCACATCATCAATCACAGCCTTACCCATCGCCGTCAAATAGTGTGCGGCCCAGGCATGGCGGTCGGTGTCTTTTGAGTAGGCAGCGTCCTCAGCAAATGACTTGGCCAGGAACAACAGGTCGGACGCCTGCGCCAACGCTTCGCTGATGGGTACACCACCGTTCACTCGAACCAGCGGTTCAACAGAGCAGTAGTGGAAGGGGGTGAAACCGATGGTTTTCAGTTCAGATTGGTCAGTCATTGTCACCTCCATTGACGGAGGTGCGGTGGAAGCGTGATTCAAGATAGCGTTGAGGGGTGAACCGAATTTCGTACGGATTTGTATTGCGCATGGTCTAGCTCCTTGACGAGGAACTGCTACTTTTTCGTTACCAAGCGAATAGGTGGCAGCTGTGCGCAGGTTGGTAAACCGGGAGTCAAGGAATCCGGCACGCCCGAAGACGTCCCACGCACAGCCGCCATAACTCAAAATTGCGGGCGTAAAAAAACGCCTGCAAATCTAATGGGGGCGCTGTTGCGCTTAACTCTCGGGTTACCAAGCCCGGTCGCTGAATTGGCAGCGACGGCAGAAGGGTAACGCGCAGGCTGATCTCCTGCAACCTCCGAGGGTCGTAGGGATTTTCCTCAGAATCAACCGGAAGAGGGATGATTCTGAAGGAGACGACTTCGAGGACGATGAGATTGGGGACGACGATCTTGACTGGGGGGCACCCTGGCAGTTGTTCGGTTAAACCGAACAACTGAATTTTCCACCAGCTAGCCCTGAGTTACGGAGGTGTGCACAAAAAAGCGCCAGACCTTAAGATCTGAGGCTTTCTCGTTTTTGCGTATGGCCAGGCGTCGTTTGAACTGGAGGCAGTGAAGCCCGTTTTGTATGGGCTTCAGTTGTGGTGTTTCGGTTAGACGTACGGTTTGAGCAGGTGCGGATAATTTGGGACTTTGTCTGGAAAGCAGTACAGCACGCGGCCTGCTACTCAGAACCTACTGCATGAACCAAGGGACTTCGGATTGGTTAACCGTTCCACTGAATGCTGACAGGCTCAGTGACGATTTTTTTGTGAGATGCTGCACAGTGCCTCAATACCTAATCTTTCACCTTCTGTCTCTTTCAAGGTCCGGCGCTGTTCGGCATAGAGTTCATATTCCGCCCACGCTTTTTCCTCTGCGGTCTGTTTACTGATTTGCCCCGCACCTTGTAGAACCTCACGACTGTTGAACTCCAGAAACTGGTCCAGCTTCTCCTGCCAGTCCCGCAGAAAAATCTGCTTGCGCATCAATGCCTGATCTTCTGCGAAATCCAGCCACATGGTAACGATGCGATTTAGAGCACTGATTTCCTCTTGATTGAGGTAATTCTTGGCGATCGTGACATCGTTTTTGCGTACTTCATCCCCTTTGAAGCTGGTCAAGCCCATATTCAGCTTGGTGGCGTCAACGCGCTGGACAATCAACTCGGCAGCTGTCAGGCCGGTGCTGGCGAAGTGAAGTTTGTTTTGGATGATTTGGAAGAACGCCGTGGTCTCCCTGTTCGATGGCGCATAATCGGCAGCCATCGCGAAAATATCCCTTACCCTTAAGTAGACCCGTCGCTCGCTGGCGCGAATGTCTCGAATGCGTTCAAGCAACTCGTCGAAATAATCGGGTACTTGCGAGTGGCCCACTGGCGGGTTTTTCAACCGTTCGTCATCCATCACGAAGCCTTTCACCAGATACTCCTGAAGTATCTGTGTGGCCCACTGACGGAACTGAGTACCGCGTTTGGAGCGAACCCGGTAGCCCACCGCGAGAATCAGCGGCAGGCTGAAATATTTGACGTTGTAAGGTTTGTTGTCGGTGGCAGTTGTTCGGTAAAACCGAACAACTGAATCTTCCACCAGTTCACCCTCGGCGAAAATGTGGCTGATATGCCCGCTGATGGTGGCTTTGGCCTTGCCATACAGTTCACAGATCATCGCCTGGGAGAGCCACAGCGTATCGGCCCCGAAGCGACATTCCAGGCGTACCTGACCGTCAACACTTTGAAACAGCAACAGCTCGCCTTGGGGGGCCGTAGGAAAGTCGGCGTCGTTCTGATCAATCATCTGGGCGCTCCACGATCAGCTCTGGTTAGTCTATGCGTCGGCTGGAAAAGAGTTCAAAGCGGTTTGACACAGTGTGTCGGAAATCAACCACCATCATGAACCCGATTGTCGTGAGTTTATGTTTCCAAGTGCCGTCATTTCATGGATTTCGAAGCAACAAAAAAGCCCCAGACCCTGCGGGTCTGAGGCTTTCTCGTTCTTGCGTATGGTGCACCAGGCGGGATTCGAACCCACGACCCCTGCCTTCGGAGGGCAGTACTCTATCCAGCTGAGCTACTGGTGCAATGCGGGCGCCATGATACTCATATGCACTGCGGGCGTCCATGCTGCTGAATCGCCTGTGCTTTTCGAAAGCGTAACCTGCGTTTGCTACGCTGATCTGAAAAAATAGGCAAATGCGGCGTTTTCGTTCTTTTTTTCGAACAGGCTATTGTCCTTTACCCCCTTTGATCCTAGGATTCGTTTGAGATTTCAAACGCTCTTGTCTGGGTGCTGAACCGCACGAGTTCGATTTGTGCGCTATTTATGTGCTTCAGCCCGGTGAATGATTTCCCTGACGGCAGCCTATAAGGCGCCTTTCTACAATCATAATTCGCTCCGCGCGTGCCGCGGTGCTGTTAAGGAAAGCCGACATGCAGCTTAAAGACACCCAGTTGTTCCGCCAGCAGGCCTTTATCGATGGCGCTTGGGTCGATGCGGACAACGGTCAGACGATCAAGGTCAACAACCCGGCAACGGGTGAAATTCTGGGCACTGTGCCGAAAATGGGCGCTGCCGAAACCCGCCGTGCAATCGAAGCCGCGGACAAAGCGCTGCCGGCCTGGCGTGCACTGACCGCCAAGGATCGCGCGAACAAGCTGCGTCGCTGGTTCGAGCTGATCATCGAGAACCAGGACGACCTGGCTCGCCTGATGACTCTGGAACAAGGCAAGCCATTGGCTGAAGCCAAGGGCGAGATCGTTTACGCCGCTTCCTTTATCGAGTGGTTCGCCGAAGAAGCCAAGCGCGTCTACGGTGACGTGATTCCGGGCCACCAGCCAGACAAGCGCCTGATCGTGATCAAGCAGCCGATCGGCGTGACCGCAGCGATCACCCCGTGGAACTTCCCTGCCGCGATGATCACCCGTAAAGCTGGCCCGGCCCTGGCCGCCGGTTGCACCATGGTGCTCAAGCCTGCTTCGCAAACTCCGTTCTCGGCTTTCGCCTTGGCTGAACTGGCCCAGCGTGCCGGTATTCCGAACGGCGTGTTCAGTGTTGTGTCCGGCAGCGCCGGCGACATCGGCAGCGAGCTGACCAGCAACCCGATCGTACGCAAACTGTCCTTCACCGGTTCGACTGAAATCGGTCGTCAGCTGATGGCTGAATGCGCCAAGGACATCAAGAAAATCTCCCTGGAACTGGGCGGTAACGCGCCGTTCATCGTGTTCGACGACGCGGACCTGGATAAGGCCGTCGAAGGCGCGATCATTTCCAAGTACCGCAACAACGGCCAAACCTGCGTCTGCGCTAACCGCCTGTACATTCAGGATTCGGTCTACGACGCGTTCGCCGAGAAGCTGAAAGTGGCCGTGGCCAAGCTCAAGATCGGTAACGGTCTGGAAGACGGCACCACCACTGGCCCGCTGATCGACGAAAAAGCCGTGGCCAAGGTTCAAGAGCACATTGCTGACGCCGTCGGCAAAGGCGCAATCGTGCTGTCCGGTGGCAAGGTGATGGAAGGCAACTTCTTCGAGCCGACCATCCTGACCAACGTGCCGAACAACGCTGCCGTGGCCAAGGAAGAAACCTTCGGCCCATTGGCGCCACTGTTCCGCTTCAAAGACGAAGCCGACGTGATCGCGATGTCCAACGACACCGAGTTCGGTCTGGCCTCGTACTTCTATGCTCGCGACCTAGGCCGTGTGTTCCGTGTAGCTGAAGCCCTGGAATACGGCATGGTCGGCGTTAACACCGGGTTGATCTCCAACGAAGTCGCGCCGTTCGGCGGCATCAAGGCGTCGGGCCTGGGCCGTGAAGGCTCCAAGTACGGCATCGAAGATTACCTGGAAATCAAATACCTCTGCCTGGGTATCTAAGCTCGGCCCGGCAAGGCATTGCTTCAAGCGCAAAGGGCACGAGAGCGCTGTCCCTTTGCGACGCTTCAAACGGAATTTTCTCTGTGGCCGGGAAAGCTGTGGCAGTCGATCATCGCATGCTGCCGTAGTTGCCTCCCCGCCGCATTTTCCTTGAACCACGCCGCCCGATGAGCGGTGAATGAGGACACTATGAGCAAGACTAACGCATCCCTGATGAAACGCCGCGAAGCCGCTGTACCGCGCGGTGTTGGCCAGATTCACCCGATCTTCGCCGAGTCCGCGAAGAACGCCACCGTGACCGACGTTGAAGGTCGCGAGTTCATCGACTTCGCCGGCGGTATCGCTGTGCTGAACACCGGTCACGTGCACCCGAAAATCATCGCCGCCGTCACCGAACAGCTGAACAAGCTGACCCACACCTGCTTCCAGGTGCTGGCCTACGAGCCGTACGTGGAAGTGTGCGAAAAAATCAACGCCAAGGTGCCAGGTGATTTCGCCAAGAAAACCCTGCTGGTGACCACCGGCTCCGAAGCCGTGGAAAACTCCATCAAGATCGCCCGCGCCGCTACTGGCCGTGCCGGCGTGATCGCGTTCACCGGCGCTTACCACGGTCGCACTATGATGACCCTGGGCCTGACCGGTAAAGTCGTGCCTTACTCGGCCGGCATGGGCCTGATGCCAGGCGGCATCTTCCGCGCGCTGTACCCGAACGAGCTGCA
The DNA here is from genome assembly GCF_019145235.1 of Pseudomonas farris. GTDB lineage: Bacteria > Pseudomonadota > Gammaproteobacteria > Pseudomonadales > Pseudomonadaceae > Aquipseudomonas > Aquipseudomonas farris. The sequence continues at coordinate 68,566 of NZ_JAHSTV010000003.1, forward strand.
CGGTGTGAGCATCGACGATTCGATCGCCAGCATCGAGCGCATCTTCAAGAACGACGCCGAACCGCGTGATATCGCTGCCATCATCATCGAGCCGGTTCAGGGCGAAGGTGGTTTCTACGTCGCGCCTAAAGAGTTCATGAAGCGTCTGCGCGCCCTGTGCGACCAGCACGGCATCCTGTTGATCGCTGACGAAGTGCAGACTGGCGCTGGCCGTACCGGCACCTTCTTTGCCATGGAACAGATGGGTGTTGCCGCCGACCTGACCACCTTCGCCAAATCCATCGCCGGCGGTTTCCCGCTGGCCGGTGTGTGCGGCAAGGCCGAATACATGGACGCTATCGCTCCAGGCGGCCTTGGCGGTACTTACGCCGGTAGCCCGATCGCTTGCGCCGCGGCCCTGGCCGTGATGGAAGTGTTCGAAGAAGAACACCTGCTGGATCGCTGCAAAGCGGTCGGCGAGCGTCTGGTGACTGGCCTGAAAGCCATCCAGGCCAAGTACCCGGTCATCGGCGAAGTGCGTGCCCTGGGCGCGATGATCGCAGTCGAGCTGTTTGTCGACGGCGACAGCCACAAGCCTAACGCTGCTGCTGTGGCATCGGTTGTGGCCAAGGCGCGCGACAAGGGCCTGATCCTGCTGTCGTGTGGCACCTACGGCAACGTTCTGCGCGTACTGGTACCGCTGACCTCGCCGGATGAGCAACTGGACAAAGGCCTGGCGATCATCGAAGAGTGCTTCGCCGAGCTCTGATTGAATTGTGATCTGATCGACAAAAAACCCGCCTCGGCGGGTTTTTTTATGCCGCTTGAAACCATCAGGGGCAATTGAGCTGTATCGAATGGCCATCATTGACTAAGGTGCAAGCATTGCCGTTGGAGTGTGCGATGACTGCTGTGGTGTTACCCGCTGTACCTCGTGTGCTGATTGCCGAGGCCGACCCCTGGTCTCGCGATCTGCTCAAGCAGATGTTGTTGAATGTGCGCTGCGACGCACGGCTGGACCTGTGTGCCGATGGCCAGGAGGCACTGCACCTGTTGGCGGAAAATCCTTACGACCTGGTGATCGTCGACTGGGAGTTGCCTGGCGTAGATGGCCTGAACGTCTTGCGCAGTGTCCGTCAGCGCAAACGTAATCCGCCGCTGCCCTTCATCCTGATGAGCAGCCGCAACGACAGCGCCAGCGTACGTGAAGTCTTGCCCCTGGCGCCCACGGCGTACCTGACCAAACCCTTGAACATGGAAAGCCTGACCCAGCGCCTGCAGGATTTGTTGCTGAACGCCGGTGAAGAGGTGTCGTGTGAGGTGCCGTCATTGGCGCCAGGCATGACCTTGTCGGTGTACCTGGAGCGGCGACGCGAACTGGCGGAAGGTGCGCCGTTGATGACCGATGTGCAGGTGGCGATCAAACGTAGCCTCAATCCCAATGGCCTCGATCTGACGCGGCTGGAAGACGAAATCCGCACCGACCCACAAATCACCGCTGTCTTGATCGCCGCCGCCAACAGCGCCGCCCAGCATCATGGCGTCGCCGTGCAAACCTTGGCTCAGGCGCTGCACCGCTTGGGCACCGGGCAAAGCATGAACCTGATTCTGGGTCTCGCCCTCAAGCGCAGTGCCCGGCTCAGCGATCCGCAGCTGGCGGACTATGCCGAGCGTTATTGGGAGTTGTCCCTGCACACCGCCGAATACGCGCGAACGCTGGCGCGCTTGCTGGATCTGGATCAGGCGCGCTGTTATTGCGCGGGCATGCTGCATTGCCTCGGCGACCTGGCGTTGCTGCGCTGTTTGCAGGAGTGGAAGCAGGCCGGCGGTGAGCTGGATGAATGGGAAGAAGTTGGCGATGCCCTGGCCGGATTCGGCGCGGCCTATGGTTCGGCGCTGCGGGCCCGCTGGCGCCTGCCTCTGGAGCTGCGAGAGCTGATTGCGGCGGTGTACCAGCTCGGTGGCGGGGTTTACTCCCGCGAGGCGCTAGTGATGAACATGGCCGCCCAGTTGGCGCGCCTGACCGAGCATGAGGGGATCGAAGCGTTGTCCAAGAGCCGCACGGCGCGGTTGCTCAAGATCGGATTGCCGGAGCTGATGCGTTTGCGCAAGAAGTGAATCTGACACGAAACCCTGTGGGAGCGGGCTTGCTCGCGAAAGCGATGTGTCAGCCACATTTATGCTGACTGACACACCCTCTTCGCGAGCAAGCCCGCTCCCACATTTGGTCTGTGTTGGGCCGATCAGCCAGAGATAATCCGGTTCTTGCCCTGGCGTTTGGCCTGGTACATCGCCGCATCGGCGCGGGCGAACAGGGTGTCGATGCTTTCATCCTCGTGCGTAAGGCTGCTCAGGCCTTGGCTGACGGTGATGCCGAACGTCTGGTCGTCATGGCTGAAGCTTAACCGCTGAATTTCCCGTTGCAGACGCTCGGCTACTTGCATGGCCATGTCTGGTGCACAGCCGGGAAACACCGCTGCGAATTCCTCACCGCCGATCCGTCCGAACAGATCACCACGCCGCAGCGCCGCGCGACCGCTCTCGGCGATGCATTGCAGCACCTTATCGCCTTCCTGATGACCATAGGTGTCATTGACCACTTTGAAGTCATCGATATCGAGCAACAGGAACGCCATCGGCGCGCCGTTCAACCGCGCTTGCTCGAATTCGTGATGGGCGCATTCGAAGAAGTGTCGGCGATTGCTGCTTTGGGTCAACACATCGGTGCTGGCCAGGCGCTGCAGCTCGGCTTCCATCTGCTTTTTCTCGGTGATGTCTTCGGCAATGCCGACGATGATCACTGGTTGGCCCGGCTCGGCCTGACGGTTGATGAAGCACTTGTCGCTGAGCCAGCGCACCTGGCCGTCGGCGGCGATGATGCGGTATTCGCGATCTTCAACGGCGCCTTTGACCAGCACTTGGGCGAGGCTGCGCTCGGCATAGTCCAGATCGTCGGGATAGACGCTGTCGCGCCAGTGGTTGAAGTCGGACAGCAACAGACCGGCGGGGCGGCCGAAAATCCGGTCATAGGCTGGGCTGACGTAGAGCACCTGACGGGTTTCCCAGTTGAATGCCCAAAGCACGGCGTTGACGCTGACCAGCAGAGAGCTGAACAGCTGTTCGCGTTCGCTCAGGCGTGCCACTTCACCTTGGGCATGCATCAGCGCCATCAGCGTTTGCGCGGCCTCGGGCCACTGCGGAAGGGATGTGTCTTGTAGGCTTTTATTAACCATCGGCACAAATCTCAAAGGGCGTGCCGCTATGTCGACAGCGGCCGGGAACAAAGCCCGCCTGGATGGCGAAGTGTCTTTGAGATAGGGGATTTGGAGCGAAGTTCCCGCTTGGGGGAAGGGGCCCGCTGGGCGGTATGGCTGCTTGAATTGACGACGCGTTTTTACGGGTGAGACGCGTCGTCAGGTTTTGCGTCTGCTGCGCAGCCGAACGGGGGCAAGCCCCCTCGCCACAGAGGATCAGGCGTTGGCAGGGCGCAGGGAGTAGGTTTTCAACTGGTCGGCGAAATCACGCAGGGATTGAATCCCGCTGGCCTCGGCCTCGTGTACCCAATCCTTGATGGCAGCCAGCATGTCGTGACCATTTGAGCTGGTCTTGACCCAGATCTGCTGCAAGGCCAGACGTTTTTCGTAAATTACCTTCAGCGCCTGGCTGTGCTCGAGCATGGTCTGGATGCGCATATGGTGCTTGTCGTCCAGCAGGCTGGTTTCCCGCGAGAGCAAACGCTTGGCCCGGTGGAACTGGTGACGGACCGAGTGATCGACCTTTTCCAGCTCTTGCTTGACCAGCGGCGCGATTACCAACTTGCGGTACTGGGCCATGATCTGGAAGCGGTTGTTGAGGATCGCCATCGCGGTGTCCATGTCCAGGCTGCCTTTGCCTTCAACACGGTGAGCGATGGGCGCGACCCGCTGGACCTTGGCCAGACGCAGGAAGCTGAAGACCTGGATCCAGGCCCAGCCGAGGTCAAATTCCCATTTCTTCACCGACAGTTTGGCGGAGTTAGGGTAGGTGTGATGGTTGTTATGCAGTTCTTCGCCGCCGATCAGGATGCCCCAGGGCACCAGATTGGTCGCCGCATCGCGGCATTCGAAGTTGCGGTAGCCGATGGCATGGCCCAGGCCATTGACCACGCCTGCGGCCCACACCGGGATCCACATCATCTGGATGGCCCAGATGGTGATACCGATGGTGCCGAACAGCAGCAGGTCGATGACGCCCATGATCGCCACGCCCAGCAGCGGGAAGCGGCTGTAGAGGTTGCGTTCGATCCAGTCTTCGGGGCAGTTTTTGCCGTAGATGCGCAGGGTCTCGGGGTTTTCCGCTTCGGCGCGGTACAGCTCGGCGCCTTTGCGCAGAACGGTGGACAACCCCTTGATGACCGGGCTGTGCGGGTCATCGACGGTTTCGCATTTGGCGTGATGCTTGCGGTGGATAGCCGTCCACTCGCGGGTGTTCTGCGCCGTGGTCAACCACAGCCAGAAGCGGAAGAAATGTTTCAGGCCTGCATTGAGCTCAAGCGAGCGATGGGCTGAATAACGATGCAGATAAACCGTGACGCCGACGATCGTCACGTGGGTCATCAGCAGGGTGACTGCCACCAGTGACCAGGGCGATAAGCCAAGAAAACCTTCGTACCACATAGCCTATAGGACCCTCGATAAAGAAAAAAACAGCCGTTGCATTATCACTTAGCCCACAGATAAAACCAGTCGCCCTTTCAGATAAGAGTGGCTGGATGTTTCTTTAATCTATAATTCCAGTCTTTTTGTAGGGACATGGACGCTCTAATGTCAGCCACCTATCGCGATGCTTTGCGTGCAACGCTGCTCTATCTGGTGCTTTCCGTAGCCTGGCTCCAGTTTAGTGGTTATTTACTGAACAGGTTCTTCGATAGTTCCACCGACCTGCTGCGCTGGCAACTGATCAACGGTTATGCCTGGGTGGCGTTCAGCGCCGGGCTGATCTTCATTGCACGGGCACGATTGTTTCGCTGCCTGGGTGTCGGCGCCAAATTGCGTGAGCGCACTGCAGACCGGGAGCGTTTGCGTCAGGCGGCAGCGGTGTTCGATTGCACCCGTGAAGGGGTGTTGGTCACTGATAGCAAAGGCTTGATCATCCATGTGAACCCGGCGTTCATGGAAATCACCGGCTACCCGCGCGAGGAAGTGCTGGGTCAGCGACCGAATATGTTCAAGTCGGGCCATCACCCACCGGGTTTCTACCAAGCGATGTTCGTGACACTCGACAGCCTCGGCGAGTGGAGCGGGGAAATCTGGAACCGTCGTAAAAGCGGCGAGATCTACCCGCAATGGCAGACGATCCGCCTCATCCGCGACGATCAGGGGCAGCTCAGCCAGTACGTTGCGGTGTTTTCCGACATTAGCGCGATCAAGAACTCCGAACATGAATTGACATACCTGGCCCATCACGATCCGCTGACTGATCTGCCCAATCGCCTGCTGCTTACCGACCGTGCCGGGCAGGCCGTGGCCTCGGCGCAGGTCCATAAGCGCGGTTGTGCGTTGCTGATGATCGACCTCGATCATTTCAAGTTGATCAATGACAGTCTCGGTCACAGTGTCGGTGACCAACTGCTCAAGGCTGTGGCTGAGCGCCTGAATGCCTTGTTCGGCCCGGGCAATACGCTGGCGCGGCTCAACGGCGACGAATTTGCAGTACTGACTGAAAACTGCCCACAACCGGGGCATGCCGCGGCGCTGGCTCAGCGGGTCATCGATGGCCTTAAAGAACCGTTCCAGGTCGACGGGCATCTGCTGTTCATCAATGCCAGCATCGGCATCAGCCTGTTCCCCAGCGATGCCTTGAGCGCCGAGCAATTGTTGCGCAATGCCGACTCGGCCCTGTTCAAGGCCAAGAGCGCGGGCCGCGACGGCTACGCCCTCTACACCGAAGAATTGACCGCGCATGCTCAGCAACGTGTGGAGATCGCGTTCCAATTGCGACGCGCGCTGGAGCAGCAGGAGTTGCGGGTTTATTACCAGTCCGTGCATGACCTCAAAACCAGTCGCCTGATCGGCGTCGAGGCCCTAGTGCGCTGGGAGCATCCGCAACGCGGTTTAATATCGCCGGCAGAGTTCATCCCCATCGCCGAACGCACCGGACTGATCGCCGAGATCGACGCCTGGGTCATGCGCCAGGCCTGCCAGCAGATGTGCCAGTGGCAAGCGGCGGGCGTGGTGTTGTCGTTTGTCGCGGTGAACGTTTCTTCTCGCCTGTTCGCCCGGCGCGAGTTGTATCAGCAGGTGGCTCAGGTGCTGCACGACACGGGCCTGGATCCGGCCTATCTGGAGCTGGAGGTCACTGAAAGCGCAGTAATGGAAGACCCGGAAGTGGCGCTGGAGCAGATGCATCGCTTGCGCGAGTTGGGCGTGCGGCTGGCCATCGATGACTTCGGCACAGGCTATTCATCGTTGCTGCGACTCAAGCGTTTGCCGGTGCAAAAGCTCAAGATCGATCAGGGATTTGTCGCGGGCTTGCCGGGTGATGAGGACGACGCGGCGATCGCGCGGGTAATCATTGCACTGGCTCAGAGCATGGGGATGCAAGTGCATGCCGAGGGGATCGAGCAGGTCGAGCAGGCGGCTTTCCTGCTCGAGCACGACTGCGATTTGGGGCAGGGGTACTGGTTTGGAAAGCCAGTGCCGGCGGCATTATTGGATTGGGCCCGGGCGCCAACGATTGGATGAGCGCTTGATCTGCTTTTTGTGGCGAGGGGGCTTGCCCCCGTTGGGTCGCGTAGCGGCCCCCAATTTTTGCGTCTGCTACGCAGCCGAACGGGGGCAAGCCCCCTCGCCACAGGGTTTTGTGAGCCCCTTGTCCCCCGCAAACCCTTGCCTTATCAATTAATTCATTATGGTTATATAAACATTCTTAAATAGTCTTTTTAAGAATATCAGCGCCTATCTACTATTGCCCCTACGCCGTAAGCAGTGCCCGCCACTGCCAGGCATCTCTCATTAAAGGAGCAGCACCATGAGCGCATCCCTACGTAGTGTTGACGGGCAGGACGAAGCCACCATTTTGCGTGAGATCCAGAGCGCCTTGCGCGATCTGCGCTTTGGTGCGGTGGAAATCACTGTGCACAACGCCCAGGTGGTTCAGATCGAACGCAAAGAGAAATTCCGTTTGCAGAACCCGAACAACAAACCGAGCTGAAGCGAAAGATCAAAAGAACAGGCAACCCGTTCCAGACCATAAGAAAAAGCCAACACATCAAGAATTCCAGGAGCTTTCACCATGTCGTCGATTCGTCATTTTGCTTTGGCCGCCCTGGCCAGTGCCCTTTTTGCTGGTTCCGCGGTTGCCAAGGATTACGAGCTGCTCAACGTGTCGTATGACCCGACCCGTGAGCTGTACCAGGAGTACAACGCCGAGTTCATCAACTTCTGGAAAAAAGACCACGCTGGCGACAACGTGAAAATCCAGCAGTCCCACGGTGGTTCGGGCAAGCAGGGCCGGGCGGTGATCGACGGTCTGCGGGCCGACGTGGTGACCCTGGCTCTGGCCGGTGACATCGATGAAGTCGCCAAGCTGGGCAAGAGCCTGCCGGTCGACTGGCAGAAGCGTCTGCCGGAAGCGAGCACGCCTTACACCTCGACCATCGTGTTCCTGGTGCGCAAGGGCAACCCGAAAGGCATCAAGGACTGGGGCGACCTGACCAAGAACGGCGTGGAAGTCATCACCCCGAACCCGAAAACCTCCGGCGGCGCACGCTGGAACTTCCTCGCGGCCTGGGCCTATGGCCTGAAAGCCAACGGCGGTAACGAGACCAAGGCCAAAGAGTACGTGCAGACCCTGTTTAAACACGTGCCTGTGCTGGACACCGGTGCTCGCGGCTCGACCATCACCTTCGTCAACAACGGTCAGGGCGACGTGTTGCTGGCCTGGGAAAACGAAGCCTTCCTGGCGTTGAAAGAAGACGGCGGCGCCGACAAGTTCGACATCGTCGTGCCTTCGCTGTCGATCCTGGCCGAACCACCAGTGGCCGTGGTCGACAAGAATGCCGAGAAAAAGGGCAACACCGAGATCGCCGAGGCGTACCTCAAACACCTGTACAGCCCGGCCGGCCAGGAAATCGCGGCAAAAAACTTCTATCGTCCACGTGACAAGGATGTGGCCGCCAAGTACGCCAAGCAGTTCCCGACACTGGAGTTGGTGACCATCGACAAGGACTTCGGTGGCTGGAAAACCGCGCAACCGAAATTCTTCAATGACGGTGGCGTGTTCGACCAGATTTATCAGGCGCAATAACCTGAAATGGATCAGTCAATGGACCTAATGTTGGTCAGTTGAGCGCAATCCATGTGGGAGCGGGCTTGCTCGCGAAGACGGCGGCACAGTCAGTATTGATGTCGCCTGATACACCGCCTTCGCGAGCAAGCCCGCTCCCACAGGTTTCGCACCTTTACTGCTGGCATTAGTCAACAGGCCCCGATTTCACCGTCGGGGCTTAGCGCATTTTCAACCAAGGACTTTTATGTCGCGTCGTATCTCCCCCGTCATACCCGGCTTCGGGCTGACGCTGGGCTACACCTTGGTGTACCTCAGCCTGATTGTGCTCATTCCACTGGCGGCGATGTTTGTTCATGCCGCTCAACTTACCTGGGAGCAGTTCTGGGCAATTATTTCGGCGCCACGGGTACTGGCGGCGCTGAAGCTGAGCTTCGGCACCGCGCTCTATGCCGCGATAATCAACGGCATCATTGGCACGCTGCTGGCCTGGGTGCTGGTGCGCTACACCTTCCCGGGACGCAAAGTCATCGATGCGATGATCGATTTGCCGTTTGCTTTGCCCACGGCCGTGGCCGGTATCGCACTGACCGCGCTGTACACCCCTACCGGCCTGGTGGGTCAGTTCGCGGCGGACCTGGGTTTCAAGATCGCCTACACCCCCCTCGGCATCACGCTGGCGCTGACTTTCGTGACGCTTCCATTCGTAGTACGTACGGTACAACCTGTACTGGCCGATATCCCGCGTGAAGTGGAGGAAGCGGCGGCTTGCCTCGGGGCGAAACCGTTACAGGTTTTTCGCCATATTCTGGTGCCCGCGCTGTTGCCAGCCTGGCTGACCGGGTTCGCTTTGGCCTTTGCCCGCGGGGTCGGCGAGTACGGTTCGGTGATTTTTATCGCCGGCAACATGCCGATGAAAACCGAAATTCTGCCGCTGCTGATCATGGTCAAACTCGACCAGTACGATTACACCGGCGCCACCTCCATTGGTGTACTGATGCTGGTGGTTTCCTTTGTCCTGTTGCTGCTGATCAACTTGCTGCAGCGGCGCATCGAAACCCCATAAGGAGGCGCGAACATGTCCCAATCGTCTATTGCAGCAGCCTCCTCGAACGCCGCCCGACGTGGCAGCGCCACTTCGCGGCGAATCCTTATCGGCCTCGGCTGGTTAGTATTTGCGCTGTTTCTGTTGTTGCCGCTGTTCATCGTGGTGTCCCAAGGCCTGAAGCTGGGCCTGGGGGCGTTCTTCACCGCGATCTTTGAGCCAGACGCCTTGTCGGCGTTGAAACTCACCGTGATCGCGGTGCTGATTTCGGTACCGTTGAACCTGGTGTTCGGTGTCAGCGCGGCATGGTGCGTGAGCAAATACTCGTTCCGCGGCAAGAGCATGCTGGTGACCCTGATCGACCTGCCGTTCTCGGTGTCGCCGGTGATTGCAGGTCTGGTTTACGTGTTGATGTTCGGCGCCCAAGGGCTGTTCGGCCCGTGGTTGCAGGACCACGACATCCAGATCGTCTTCGCCTTGCCGGGCATCGTGTTGGCGACGATTTTCGTCACCGTGCCGTTCGTGGCCCGTGAGTTGATCCCGCTGATGCAGGAACAAGGCACCCAAGAAGAAGAGGCCGCGCGCCTGCTCGGGGCCAATGGCTGGCAGATGTTCTGGCACGTCACCGTTCCCAATATCAAATGGGGCCTGATCTATGGCGTGGTGCTGTGTACGGCCCGGGCCATGGGTGAGTTCGGTGCGGTGTCGGTGGTTTCCGGGCACATTCGCGGGGTGACCAACACCCTGCCGCTGCACGTCGAGATCCTCTACAACGAATACAACCACGTGGCCGCGTTCGCCGTGGCGAGCCTGTTGCTGATCCTGGCGCTCTTCATCCTGCTGCTCAAGCAGTGGAGCGAAAACCGTATTAACCGCCTGCGCGCCAGCGCCGCGGAGGAATAAGTCATGTCGATCGAAGTGCGTAACGTCAGCAAGAACTTCCACGCGTTCAAGGCGCTGGACAATATCAGCCTGGACATTCAAAGCGGCGAGCTGGTGGCGCTGCTGGGGCCGTCCGGCTGCGGCAAGACCACGTTGCTGCGAATCATCGCCGGCCTGGAAACCCCGGATCAGGGCAACATCGTGTTCCATGGCGAAGACGTTTCCGGCCACGACGTGCGGGATCGCAATGTCGGTTTCGTGTTCCAGCACTACGCTCTGTTCCGGCACATGACGGTGTTCGACAATGTTGCTTTCGGGCTGCGTATGAAGCCGAAAAACCAGCGCCCGAACGAAAGCCAGATCGCGGTGAAAGTCCACGAACTGCTGAACATGGTGCAGCTGGATTGGTTGGCCGATCGCTACCCGGAACAACTCTCCGGCGGCCAGCGTCAGCGCATCGCGTTGGCCCGTGCCTTGGCGGTGGAGCCGAAAGTTTTGCTGCTCGACGAACCCTTCGGCGCGCTCGACGCCAAGGTCCGTAAAGAGCTGCGGCGCTGGCTCGCACGGCTGCACGAAGACATCAACCTGACCTCGGTGTTCGTGACCCACGACCAGGAAGAGGCGATGGAAGTCGCCGACCGTATCGTGGTGATGAACAAGGGGGTGATCGAGCAGATCGGTTCACCGGGCGACGTCTACGAAAACCCGGCCAGCGATTTCGTCTATCACTTCCTCGGCGATTCGAACCGTCTGCATTTAGGCGAAGACCGGCACGTGCTGTTCCGTCCACACGAAGTGTCGCTGTCGCGGCATGAACTGGAAGATCACCACGCGGCGCAAGTGCGGGATATTCGTCCGCTGGGCGCTACTACGCGGGTGACGCTGAAGGTTGAAGGCCAGAGCGAGTTGATCGAAGCTGAAGTGGTGAAGGATCACGACAGCCTGGTTGGATTGGCGAAGGGTGAGACGTTGTTCTTCAAACCGAAGGTCTGGCAGAAAGTCGCCAACCTTTAAAATCAAAAGCTTCGCGAGCAAGCCCGCTCCCACAGTGGATCTGCGTTGAACACACATCTGTGGCCAACCCAAAACCCTGTGGGAGCGGACTTGCTCGCGAAAGCGATCTACGCCGCAGCATCTTTCTGGCGCAAACGCACCCCCCCCACCCGCGCCTCGATCTGCTCTTTCAGCTCATGCCGCAACCCCAGCAAAAACGCCAACTCAACCACCACAAACAACGGGCCGACAATCAGCCCCGTCACATCATCGACAAACGCCGGTTTGCGTCCCTCGTAATGATGGCCGACAAACTGAATCGCCCATCCCACCACAAACATCCCGATACCGCTGGCCAGCCAGACCAGCGTAGTTTGCTGCGCGAGAACCTGACCCGCCCAAATGCACAGACCGAGCAACACGGACATCAACGCCCCAAGACGCACCTCCAGGCGCAGGTAAAACCACGCCGATGCCATCGCGACCAGCACCGCCGGCGAAATCCAGCCTCCGCCCCATTGCGGCCGTGACAGCAACACCGCGACCGCCACTACAATCAGCGGAATACCGATAAAGTGGCTGGCAATATTGCGCGGGTCACGGTGGTAGGCGGCGTATTGACTGAGATGGTCAACGAGGCTTTTCATTGTTATTCCTCCTGTAGGGTGACGGATGATGCCCCGGGTTCATCTCTCGCTCTGTCAGCCAGGCGACAATCTCCAGGAGTTTTCATGGACATGCAGGTTTGGCGTTCGCGCCTGGATACGGGGCAGTGGTTCAGTCATTTACCTGTTCCCTTACAGAATAGTCTGCTGGCTGCGGCCCGAGTGCGGCGCCTGCCGTCGGGGCAACTGCTGTTCAAACGCGGTGATCCGCCGTGCGGGCTGTATGCAGTGCTCGAAGGTTCGGTGCGCATTGGCGCGGTGAGCGAGCAGGGCAAGGAAGCGCTGCTGAGCCTGGTGGAAGCACCGCACTGGTTCGGCGAAATCTGCCTGTTCGATGGCCAGCCGCGAACCCACGATGCCTACGCCGTTGGCCAGTGCACGCTGTTGCACATCCCGCAGGCGACGCTACTGAAGTTGCTCGACCAACAACCGGTTTACTGGCGGCAACTGGCGTTGTTGATGAGCCACAAACTGCGCCTGACCTTCATCAACCTCGAACAGCTAAGCCTGATGCCAGCTCCGGCGCGCCTGGCCCATCGCTTGCTGATGATCGCCGAGGGTTACGGCGAAATCGATCCACCGCGCCGTGTTCTGCAACTGCCTCAGGAGCAGCTGGCGTCGATGTTGTCGCTGTCGCGCCAGACAACCAACCAGCTTCTCAAGGATTTGCAGGGGCAAGGGATTCTGGACCTCAAGTATGGCGAGATCGAGATTCTGGATGCCGAGCGGTTGCGAGCGTTGGCGGTGATTTGAAAAAAAGATCGCCACGGTATTGGTGGGCTTTATCCGCGAAGGCGCCTAGCCTGTGACAACGATAATCGAGGTGTGCCATGCGTGTGTTGCTAGTGGAAGACGAACCCGAGACCGCCAGTCTCCTGGCCAAAGGCCTGAGCGAAGCGAGTTACGCGGTGGACGTGGCGCTCAATGGCATGGACGGCCGGCGCTTTATCGAATCCGGCGAATACGAACTGATCATCCTCGACGTGATGCTGCCGGGGCTCAACGGCTGGCAGTTGCTGCAGCAGATCCGCAAGCTCGGCAACACGCCGGTGCTGCTCCTCACCACCAAGGACGGCATCGAAGATCGCCTGCGCGGGCTGGAGTTGCATGAGGATGATTACCTGCTCAAGCCGTTTGCCGTCAGTGAACTGGTGAAGCGGGTGCGCAAGCTATTGCGGCGGGATCGCGGGCGCTGAAGGTTGCGGCGTATGGACTACCGCCTTCGCGGGCAAGCCCGCTCCCACAGTGGTTCTGGGTGAATCACTGTGTTGTGAGCAACCGAAAACCCTGTGGGAGCGGGCTTACCCGCGAAGAGGCGGGAATATACAAAACACCTTCCGGATCTGTCACCGCAACCCATCCCGAAACTGCCCCGGCGTCATCCCGGTCCAGCGTTTGAACGCACGACTGAAGCTGCTGGTGTCGGCGAACCCCAGCAGATAACTGATTTCGCCCAACGAGCACAGCGGATCACGCAGGTGCAGCAACGCCAGGTTTTCCCGACTTTCGTTGAGCAGCGTATCGAATCGACAACCTTCGTCCGCCAGGTGCCGTTGCAGGCTGCGTAGACTCAAGTGCAGCGCCTGGGCGATACAATCGGCCGACGGTTCGCCTTCGGGTAATTGCTCTTCAATGGCGTCGCGAACCTTGCGCTCCCAGGTCAGGGGCTTGAGTTGCGCCAGGGTGCGTTTGAGCACGGTTTCGTTGTGCTCGGCCAGTTCCGGGTTGGCGTCGTCCAGGTGACTGTCGAAATCCAGCAGAGCGAACTCCAGTCGGTCTTCATCGGCGTTGAAATACACCGGCGAGCGGAACACTTTGTGCCATTGATGGGGGTCGGCAGGTTCCGGACGGCGCAGGTACACCGCCAACGGGGCGTAGTCACGGCCCAGGCGATTGCGGCAGGTGCGCACGTAAATCGCCGCGAAGGCATCAATGGCTTCGAAGGCTGGCGCGGGGTTGCCTTGGGGGATTTTCAGGCGGAAGCAGTAGCGATCCTCGGCGCGGATCAGCTCCAGATCCAGCGCGTTACTGACCACCTGGTGATAACGCACGATGCGCTCGAAGACCTCCCGCAAACTGCCGCTGGCCACCAACGCATAACCCAGCGCATGAAAGGTGGTGGGGCTGACGAAACGCGACACCCGCAAGCCAATCGCCGGATCGCCGCTGACCTGCACCGCTATTTGCCACAGGCGCGTGGTACCGGACAACGGGTAACGGGCGTTCGGGTCGTCCATCAACTGTGGGTCGAGCCCCGCCTGTTGGCACAGGGCGGTGCTGTCGAGCCCCAGCGCATCGAGCTGCTTGCGCAGGGCGCGGGTCCAGCTGGCGAGGGAGGTCGGTTCTGTCATGTTGATTGGCGCGTCCGGTCAACAGGTTGGCGTTCACGGCTACCGCTCAGTAAAGCATCACGGGGCAGGATGCGAACATCAATAACCAGAGGATGGAAGCATGGACGGTACTTCTGCAAGTCCCCAGCGACTGAATGCAGCACAGCGATCAGCGCATATTCGCGAGGTGGTATTGGCCAAGGGCGTCGAACTGCGTCAGCGCTACCCGATTCTCAACCATCAGGACGCCTTGGGTGCGGGCATTCTGGCCTTCGCCTTGGCCGGGATGATCGGCTCCGCAGCGCTGTACATCACCGGGTACATGGCTTGGTGGGTATGCCTGCTACTCAACGCGTTTTTTGCTTCGCTGACCCACGAGCTGGAGCATGACCTGATCCACAGCATGTACTTCCGCAAACAGCGCGTGCCGCACAACCTGATGATGGGTCTGGTGTGGCTGGCGCGACCGAGCACCATCAACCCCTGGATCCGCCGCCATTTGCACCTAAACCATCACAAGGTGTCCGGCAGCGAAGCCGACATGGAAGAGCGGGCGATCACCAACGGTGAGCCCTGGGGCATCGCGCGGCTGTTGATGGTCGGCGACAACGTGATGTCGGCGTTCATCCGCATGCTGCGGGCCAGGACCTGGGCGCACAAGTTCAGCATCATCAAGCGTTCTCTGAAAGTCTATGCGCCACTGGCGCTGGTGCATTGGGGGGCGTGGTACGTGTTTCTCGGTTTTCACGCCGCCAATGGCATTGCGCATCTGTTGGGTGCGCCTATCGAATGGTCGGCGACTACATTGACGATGATGCAGGTGATCGACATCGCTGCCGTGGTGATCATCGGCCCGAACGTGTTGCGCACGTTCTGCCTGCATTTTGTCAGCTCGAATATGCACTACTACGGTGACGTGGAACCCGGCAATGTGATCCAGCAAACGCAGGTGTTGAACCCTTGGTGGATGTGGCCGTTGCAGGCGTTCTGCTTCAACTTTGGCAGCAGCCACGGGATCCATCATTTTGTGGTGAAAGAACCGTTTTATATCCGCCAGATGACCGTCCCGGTGGCGCATAAGGTGATGCGCGAGATGGGGGTGAGGTTCAATGATTTTGGCACGTTCGGGCGGGCGAACCGGTTTGTGCGCAAGGAGAAAGTGGTGGGGGAAGAGGGGCGTACGGTTCGGGCTTGACGGGTTGTTTTTGAGGGCCTCTTCGCGAGCAAGCCCGCTCCCACATTTGATCTTCAGTGAACACAAAATTTGTGAACAACATAGATCCAGTGTGGGAGCGGGCTTGCTCGCGAATGCGGTCGTTCAGATGCCATCAATCCGGCTGAAACGGCGATTCACTCAAAATCACCCCGGTCTCATCCACATACCGCTGCCAATGCTCGATCAAGGCAGTGAGCTTCTCGGGCTGACTTAATGCCAGGTCATGAATCTCCCCCGGGTCGCTTCCCAAGTCATATAGCTGCCAAGTCGCCGGCCCCACTGGCCCCGGGATGTACACCGCTTTCCATTGCCCCTGACGAATCGCCCGCCGTCCAAACAACTCCCAGCCGGTGACGGTGTACTCGTCATGCACCTGCGCGGTCTCTCCGGACAGAAACCCCAACCACGATTTTCCGCGCAACGGCGCCACCGGCTTGCCTCGCCACTGCTTGCCCGGATGGCGCACACCCGCCAGATCGAGAAGGGTTGGCGTGATGTCCATCACCGTGCCGAAGCCATGGCTGATTTGCCCCTTGATCGGTAGTTGCGGGTAGTGCACCAGCGCCGGTACGCGAATCCCGCCCTCGGTGGTGAATGCCTTGAACAACCGCGACGGTGCGGTGGCGGTCTGAGCCCAGTTCGGGCCGTACCAGACGTAGGAATTGGCGCGGCCGATGTTGTCCAGGCTGTTGTCGTAATGCTGATTCAGGTACGTCAGCAGCTCGGGCCCGAACTTTGGAAACGCCTCCAACAGCGCACCCTCCGCCCCGTTGTCCGACATGAACAGGATGAAGGTGTTGTCCAGTTGCCCTTGGTTGCGCAGGTAATCGACCACACGGCCGATGTTCCAGTCCATGCGCTCGACCATCGCCGCGTAAACCTCCATGGCCCGTGCGGAGATCTGCCTTTGTTCGTCGCTCAAGGCCTCCCACTGAGCGCTTAGTTGAATCAGCGGATGGGGCTCGACATCGACGTCGATCAGCCCCAGAGATTTAAGCTTTGCCAAACGTTCAAGACGCAAAACTTCGGGGCCGGCGTCATAGCGGCCTCGGTATTTATCGACTATCTCTTTGGGTGCCTGCAACGGCCAATGTGGCGCGGAGAACGGCAGATAGGCGAAGAACGGTCGTGTCTGATCGCGCTCTTTGAGGTACTGCAGCAGCTTGTCGCCGAAGGCATCGGAGGAATAAAAATCCTTCGGCAGTTCATCGATGAAGGTGGTGTCTTCGATGTACAGCGCCGGGGTGGATTTCAGCAGTCTCGGTGTTTGTTCGTCATAGGTCGGCTCGAAACCGTAATGGTTGGCGGCGCCGGGCAGCAGCGAAAATGAGCGCTCGAAACCCCGGGCATGGGGTGCCAGTTCAGCGGTCAGGCCCAAATGCCATTTGCCGCTCATCAACGTCTGGTAGCCGGCCTCACGCAGCAGTTCGGGCAACGCCACTACGCGGTCGTTCAGATAGCCTTCGTAACCCGGTTTTCCGATCAGCTCCGGGGTCAGCGCTTCGGCCATGGTGCCGATGCCGGCGATGTGGTGATCGGTGCCGGTGAGCAGCATCGAGCGGGTCGGCGAGCAGGTCGGCGCGGTATGGAAATCGGTCAGTCGCAGGCCGTTGTTGGCCAGGGCGTCGAGGTTCGGCGTGGCAATTTCGCCGCCGAATGCACCGATATCGGAAAAGCCCAGGTCATCGGCCAGGATCACCAGAAAATTGGGACGTTGCGGCATCAAAAGTCTCCTGATCAGCAGGCAATAAAAGACAGCGGCAGATCGTGGATCTGCACCGGCCCGCTTGGTTGGTAATGGTCGTCGCTGGTGAGTTCGTGAAGCAGCTCTTCACGCAGCTGATGGAAATCGAAGTTGCTGCGCTGGCGCGGATGGGGCAGGGCAATGTCGACCACTTGCTTGATCCGCCCGGGGCGCGGTTCCATCACCACCACGCGGTCGGCGAGGAAGATCGCCTCCTCGACATCGTGGGTGACCAGCACCGTGGTGATTTTTGCCCGGGCGCGAATCGCCAGCAGCTCGTCCTGCATCTGCTGACGGGTCAAGGCATCGAGGGCGCCGAAAGGTTCGTCGAGCAGCAGAATTCGCGGGCTTGCCACCAGGCCGCGAGCGATAGCCACCCGTTGCGCCATGCCGCCAGAGAGTTGATGGGGATAGGCCCGGATGAAATCGGTTAGCCCCACCAGTTCGATGAAATCGCCGATGCGTTGGTGCTTTTGCTCGGCGCTCAGCGGCTCGTTGACCAGGCCCAGGCCGATGTTGTCTTCCACCGTCAGCCATGGAAACAAGCGATGTTCCTGAAAGACGATGCCGCGTTCGCTGCCGATGCCAGTGACGGCTGTTCCGTCCACCGTTATCTGCCCGCGAAACTGCGTATCGAGGCCCACCAACAGCCGCAGCAAGGTAGATTTTCCGCAGCCACTGGAACCGACGATGGCGACGAATTCGCCCTCGGCGATGTCCAGGCTGAATTCGCGAATGGCCTCCAGCTCAACGCCATCGACGTCGAAGGATTTGCCCACGTGATTGAAGCTGACAATCGGTGCGTTCATGCATGTCTCCAGCGGGTGGCGCGGATTTCGAGGCGTTGGCCTATGAGGTTGAGCAGGGCGCCGGTCAGTCCCACCAGCAACATGCCGGCCATGATCAGGTCCATGCGCAGCAGTTGCTGGGCACCGATCATCTGGCTGCCGATGCCACCGTTGGACGGCATGAAATATTCGGCACCGATGGTGCCGAGCCAGGCGTAGATCAGGCTCAGCCTGAGCCCTGCGAAAACTCCCGGCGCGGCGCCCGGCAAAACCAGTCGACGCAGCCGTTGCAGAAGACTCAGGCGCAACACCTGGGCGGCTTCGTTGAGTTGTGGCGAGAGGTTGGCGACGCTGCGCTGGGTGGCGATGAACAGCGGGAAAAACGCGGCGAGGGCGACGAACACCCATTTGGCCAATTCCCCCAGACCGAACCACGCAGTGAGCAACGGCACCCAGGCGAAAATCGCGATTTGACGGAGCGCTCCAAGCGTCGGGCCGAGCACGCGTTCGCTGGTGCGTGAAAGCCCCAGTAGCAGCCCCAGCGCAAAGCCGAGACCGCCGCCCAGCAGCAGGCCACCGAGGGTACGGCCCAGACTCAAGGCCATGCCGTTGATCAACGTGCCGCCGAACAAACCGTTCCAGGTGGTTTCCAGTACTACCAAGGGACTGACCAGAATGTTCGCGTCGACCCACTGCTGATTCGTCGCCAGTTGCCACAGCGTCAGCAACGCCAATGGCAGCAGCCACGGTTGCACGCGTTGCCAGCCCTGATAACGCGGGCCGCGACGAATCTCTGCGGTGGCCGGGTGCGGCCAGTGCACCAGTTTTTTGTCCAGCAGGCCGATGCCACGATCCATGACCACGCCAATGAGGCCAATGACCACGATGCAGACGAAGACGATATCAAGCATGAACAACTGTCGGGCCCAAACCATCAGGTAACCGATGCCTTCGCTGGAGGCGAGCAATTCAACGGCCAGCAACGACGTCCAGCCGGCTGACAGCGCAAGGCGCACGCCGGCCATGAACGCTGGCAGCGCTGCCGGTAGCACCAGACGGCGAATCAACAGTCTCGGCGGCAAGCGCAACACGGCAGCGGCCTCACGCAGCCTGGGTTGCGCATCACGCACGCCGACCAGCGTGTGCAGCGTCACCGGAACCACGATGGCTTTGATCAGCACTACCAGTTTCAGCACTTCGCCGATGCCAAAAAACACCATAAACAACGGAATCCACGCCAGGGTCGGGACTTGCGCCAAACCGGCGAATGTCGGGAAAACCAAGCGCTCGAGACGGCGACTGAACCCCAGCGCTGCGCCCAAAATCGCACCGGCGCCGATTCCGGCGAGCAGTCCCCAAAACAAGCGTTGCAGGCTGATCCACAGGTGGCTCCACAACTCGCCTTGGGACAATTCCACCGCGCTGCTCCAGACCAATGAAGGCGCGGGCAGGATCTGCTCGCTCATCCAGTGATTACGGCTGGCCAGCCACCAAAGTGCGAAAAGACTGATTGGCAACAGCCAGGGCAATAGCCGTTGGCTCAGGCTTGGCCAAAGGGCTCGATATTTGAGCGGCGGGGCGGTCAGCGGCAGGCTGAGCAGGGAAACACGGGCCATGGGTGACCTCCGTTGTCGACCTGTAGGAGCGAGGCTTGTGTGGCGAGGGGGCTTGCCCCAGTTCGACTGCGAAGCAGTCGTAAAATCAGTCACCACTTTCTAATTCAAGATCGCGGTGACTGTTTTTAGGGGCGCTTCGCACCCCAACGGGGCAAGCCCCCTCGCCACACAAGCTCGCTCCCATAGGTCAGATGTATGCAAATTCGATCTATAAAAATTTAATTCAATGCTATTGAGAGATAAGCGAGACCATTTAAGGCCTACAGCCCACACGCATCCAATGCATTCGAAGAATATTTTCGATGCTGTCCATGCATACCCGATCAAGATGCCCGCGCCAGCTTGCTTAGGTCTAAAAGATATAAAAATGTGAATTTATAGTATTTAAGTGCTGATGCAGATTAAGCCTACTTTCGACTCCTCAACGCCCGTCGCCACCAGGAGTCGCACCCATGAACCTCCCCTTCAAACGTGTCATCAGTCTGTTTGCCGCGCCGGCCCTGGCGGGTTTGCTGGCATTCACGGCCAACGCCTCCGAGCTCAAGGAAATCAGGATCGCCGTACCCGACCTCAGCGCTGGAACCCAGCACAGCGGCGGCGGGGTGGTGGACGTATTGCGCAGCCAGCAAATCTACGAAAAGGCCTTCGCCGACCAGGGCATCAAGATTCAGTGGAGTTTCTTCAAGGGGGCCGGGCCGGTGATTAACGAGGCTTTTGCCAACGGGCAGGTGGACCTGGCCTACCTCGGCGATCTGGCGGCGATCATCGGCAAGTCGAATGGCTTGGACACACGGCTGCTCAGCGCCACGGCACGTGGAGTGAAACAGTATCTGGGCGTGGTGCCGGGCTCGGGAATCAAAACGCTGCAAGACCTCAAAGGCAAACGTGTGGCGATCTTTCGGGGTACCGCCACCCAGTTGTCCTTCGATGCGGCATTAGCCAGCCAGGGTTTGAGCGAGAAGGACGTAAAGATCATCAACCTCGACTTCAACGGTGCCGTTGCAGCGCTGGCGGCCAAGCAGATCGATGCATCCTGGGGCAGCTCCGGGTTGACGGCTTTGCAAGCAAAAGGGTTGGCCGAGTTGCCTCTGAACACCAAGGACCTGGGCGGCGCGGGCAGTATTCAGGCTGTGTTGGTGGGTACCGGAAAGTTTGTCGACGAGAATCCCGAAGTCGTCGCCAAATTGCTGAAGGCCCAGCAGCAGGCAGTGGAGTGGTTGACTCAGGACAGCAACAAGGACGCGTACATTCAGTTGGTGTCGGGGTTGGCGAGTTACCCGGCGGTGATTCTCACGCAGGATCTGAAGGATCAAAAATTGAGCGAGGTTTTCCCGTCGACGCTGGACCCGGTGTTCCTGGGGAAATTGCAAGACGCGGTGGACCTGGCTTCGCAGCAGAAACTGATTCGCAAGCCGTTCAAGGTGAGCGATTGGGTGGCGCCTGAGTTGGCTGCCGCAAAACTTTAAAGCGAACACTTGTGGCGAGGGAGCTTGCTCCCGCTCGGCTGCGCAGCAGTCGCAATCCGGTCATCGCACTCTTTCTGAGTAAACGCGCTGGCTGGTTTGGGACCGCTTCGCGGTCCAGCGGGAGCAAGCTCCCTCGCCACAAAAGCTATCAAACCGCGACAGCGATTTGCTGTTTATCCACCGCCACCAACGTCTCGATCATTGCTCTTGCCGCCGGCGACAACCGAAACCCCGTGCGACTCACAATCCCGCACCGGGCATTCATGCTCTCGATGTTTTGCGGCAAATTGCGCCAGTGCAGCAGTGCCAACGAACCCTGGGCGATGTCCTCGACAAACGCCTCGTGGGTCCCCACGCCGATGGCATTGGATTGCAGCACGATCTTCACTAGCGCCGGAAAATGTTCAGTCTCGATGGTCGGCGAAAAGTCCATCCGCCCACTGAGGTTCGCCAGCAATTTGCGAATACCCGGCGGGATCAGCGTGGTCGCCAATGGATAGTCGAACATGTCGTTGGTCGACAGGCTTTCCTTGGCGAGCAGCGGATGCCCCGGCCGGCAGAAAAACACCCCGCGCTTGGGGGTCAGGGCCTGGGTCTGGAAGTTCGGATCGGCCTCGAAATGACGAATGTCAGCAATGAAGAATTCGATCTCTTCGCGGCTCAGTGCACGGCTGAGTTTTTCCCAGTTATCCACTTGAAAACAGGTGCGCACTTTCGGGTGTGCATTGATGAATTGCGCCACGGCGTCCGGCACCAGTTTCACTGCTGGCGCCGGGCCGCAACCGAAGCGCAGTTCACCGGCGTCGAGTTTGGTCATTTGCGTCACTTCGGCGCTGAGCAGTGCTGCCCCCTGCACCAATGTCAGTGCGTGTTGCAGTACTACCTGGCCTTCGGGCGTGGGGCGTAAATCCTTGTTGCCGCGGTCCACCAGCACGCAACCGAACTCTTGCTCCAGCCCCTGAATGCTGCGGCTGAATGCCGGTTGAGTGATGCCCATGGCGTCGGCTGCGCGGACAAAACTGCGGTATTCGTTGAGGGCGATGAAGTAGCGCAACTGGCGAAGATCCATATGCTTTCCCGGCATCCTAAAAATAGTTCGAAGGCATTTGCGACGAGGGTGGTTGAGGTTTTAAATGCAAGCTCTTATTCCGTCAACGAAGCATGTGAATATCTATTAGATCTAAAGTGAATATAGATAGAGCGTTGTTTCGCTGCCGCTCAACCGTCAGCAGTCCGATAGAGGGTCTACCCATGAGCAATGCCGCTTTAGCTGTAAAACCCGCTGTTCACGCGCTTGAAATCCATCCGGTGGCCGGCCGGATAGGCGCCGAGATCCGTGGCGTGCATCTCTCAGGTGAGCTGGATGCCGCCGTCATTGACGCCATCCAGCAGGCGCTGGTGCAGTACAAAGTGATCTTCTTCCGCGAGCAGACCCAGCTCGACGATCAGCGCCAGGAAGCCTTTGCGCATTTACTCGGCGAGCCAGTGGCGCACCCGACCGTGCCGGTGCGCGATGGCACTCGCTACCTGCTGGAACTGGACGGCGCTGAAGGCCAGCGCGCCAACTCCTGGCATACCGACGTGACCTTCGTCGACGCCTACCCGAAAGCCTCGATCCTGCGCTCGGTGGTCGCTCCGGCTTTCGGTGGCGATACCTTGTGGGCAAATACCGCCAGCGCTTACAACGAACTGCCGTTGGAGCTGCGTGAATTGGCCGACAAGCTCTGGGCCGTTCACAGCAATGAATACGACTACGCCGGCGCCAAGCCTGACGTCTCGGCAGAGAAGCTGGAGCGCTACCGCAAGGTCTTCACCTCAACCGTTTACGAGACCGAACACCCGGTGGTTCGCGTACACCCGATCAGCGGCGAAAAGAGTTTGCTGCTGGGGCATTTCGTCAAACGCATCAAAGGTTATTCCCAGGCTGATTCGGCGCATCTGTTCAACCTGTTGCAAAGTCACGTCACCCGCCTGGAGAACACCGTGCGCTGGCGCTGGAAGGCCGGTGACGTGGCGATCTGGGACAACCGCTCCACCCAGCATTACGCGGTGGATGACTACGGGACTCAGGATCGGGTGGTGCGCCGAGTGACGCTCAAGGGGGAAGTGCCGGTGGGAGTGGTGGGGCAGCGGAGTCAGACTATTAAAGGGGCTGAAATCGGCGTTGTCTGATCTGACGTATTCGCGGGCAAGCCTCGCTCCTACAGTTGCGCGCCGACCTTGATAATGGGCGCGACACAACACTGTAGGAGCGAGGCTTGCCCGCGAAGCTTTTTTTCACCACACCCCGATCTGCACCAGTTTCTCGGTCTCCGGTTCGCCATACCGAAACCGCTGCCCACGTAGATCAATCTCCTGATGGCTGATGGTCGTCCGTCGCTTCAACCCTCGCACCCACTCAAACAAATACCCTGCATGTTCTTCGCGAACAGAGGCGAACGCCGGATCTGCTCCCAAGTCGTGCAGCTCCTGCGGATCATTCAGCAAATCAAACAGCTGTGGCCCAAAGCCGTCATACGCCAGGTATTTCCAGCGTTCGCTGCGCACCATGGTCATGCGGCAACGGTCGATGGGCTGCCCCAGTCGCTCCCGCGCCGGAGCCTGAAACGCATAGTCGTATTCGCTGATCGCATAGCGGCGCCAGTCAGTTTCCAGCCCATGCAACAGCGCAATCAGCGAGCGTCCTTCAAGCCGATGTTCTGCGCCAGGTAGTCCCAGCGCTTCGAGAAAGGTTGGCAGCGCATCGATGGTTTCCACCAGTCGGTCATCCACCGAACCCCGCGTAACATCCGCCGCCGCACGCGGGTCGCGAACGATCAACGGAACGCCCACGGCAGGCTCCAGCAGAAATTCTTTCTCGCCCAGGTAGTGGTCGCCGAGGAAGTCTCCATGATCGCTGGTGAACACAATCAACGTGTCGTCCCAACGGCCGTTGCTCTGAAGAAAATCGAACAACCGCCCCAGCTGGTCATCGACCTGTTTGATCAAGCCCATGTAGGTGGGGATCACGTTCAACCGCACTTCATCGCGGGAAAAATTCAAGCTCTCTTCGTGCTGACGAAACGCACTGTACACCGGGTGATCGCTTTCCTTGCCCGGCACCGCACGCACGGGTGCGATCACCTGCGCGGGGCCATACAACGCGTGATACGGCGCCGGAGCGATGTAGGGCCAGTGGGGTTTGATGTACGACAGATGCAGGCACCATGGCTGCTCGCCTTGCTCGTCAATGAAGTCGATGGCGCGGTCGGTGGTATAGGCGGTTTCTGAATGCTGCTCAGGCACGCGGGCCGGCAAATGGGCGTTGCGCATTTTCCAGCCGCTGAGGATTTCCACTTGCTCACCTTGGGCCGCATTGGCCCAGTCGTGCCACGGATTACGGCCCTCGAAGCCTTGCTCGCGCAGGTAATGGGTGTAGGGCGCGGACTCGCGTTTTTCGTCGAACAACGGGTTGTCGGGGAAGATCCCATCATGGCGAAAGTACGCTTCGAATCCGACTTCGTTCAGCGCTTGCGCCTGCTCGCTGAGCGGGTCGATGGCCAAGCGCTGCAAGGCATCGAGATTGGGCGTGGCGTGGGTCTTGCCCACCAGCGCTGTGCGGATGTCATGAGGGCGAAGGTAATCGCCGAGGGTCAGTTCTTCCAGGGGCAACGGCACCGCGTTCCAGGCCACTTGATGGCTGCTGACGTAACGCCCGGTGTAGGCCGACATCCGTGACGGTCCGCAGATTGTGCCTTGGGTGTAGGCGCGACTGAAACGCACGCCGGCGGCGGCCAGGCGATCGATATTCGGGGTGTGCAAGTGCGGGTGGCCGTAGCACGACAGGTAATCGCGGCGCAGTTGATCGCACATGATGTACAGCACATTGCGCACGGGGGTCGGGGTGTTGGGCATGGGGTTCACCGATCAAAAGACAGGTGACGGTTTTCGCTGGTGCGGTGGGGTGGGGGCAAGTGCATTTGGGGAATGGGGTTTATGCAGAAAGTGCATCATTGCCTGGGCCGACGCTTTCGCGGGCAAGCCCGCTCCCACAGTTTTTGTGTGGATCACAAATTGTGGGCTTGCACAGATCCACTGTGGGAGCGGGCTTGCCCGCGATGAGGCCCGATCAGACAGCCAGATTCTCCAGCGAACACACGTCCTCATCCTGCCCATCGATCGCCTTGATCTGCGCAATCATCGCCTCAGCCAACGGCGACAACCGATACCCGGCCCGGCTGACAATTCCGTAACGGGTGTACAGCTCTTCCAGGTCATCGGCCAACCCATCGATCTTCAAGCACACCAGTTCACCCTTGGCATTGTGCAATGCATCGGAATAGACGCCGACGATGCCGATGACGTCCGAACGCATCACCACGCTGAGCAGGCTGGCGCTGTTCTCGCATTCCACATTCGGGGTGAAGTCCGGGCGGCCGCTGAGGTCGACGATGACTTTTCGCAGGTTCGGCGGGCGGATGCTGACCGCCATCGGATAGCTCATCAACTCGGCAGCACTGACGCTTTCGCGACCGGCCAACGGATGCCCGGCGCGGCAGCAGAAGTGCCATTTACGCGGGCGCAGACGCTGGGTCAGGTAGTCCGGGTCGGCCTCGAAATAGCGAGTGTCAGCGACGAAGAATTCGAACTCCTCACTCAGCAGTCGCTTGCTCAGGCTTTGCCAGTCGTCCACTTGGAACTGCACCCGTGCTTTCGGATAGCGCCCGATGAAGCTGCCGATTGCCCGCGGGATCAATCCCGCCGCGGGCGCCGGGCCGCAACCAAAGCGCAATTCACCGGCCTCCAGGCCATTGAACTGGCTGATCTCGTTGGCCATCTGCTGCGCACCGCTGACCAGTCGCCGCGCATGTTCGAGCAACACCTGACCCTGTTTGGTCGGCGCCAGATCCTTGCGTCCGCGATCCACCAACTGACAGCCGACGCTGTGTTCCAGTGCCTGAATGCTGCGGCTGAACGCCGATTGCGACAGGTTCACCGCCATCGCGCCCGCGACGAAGCTGCGCTGTTCGGCGAGGGCAATGAAGTGACGGAGCTGGCGCAAATCGATATGCATTTTTCACATTAAAAATATCGGGCAAATGCATTGGATATGCATTAGGTCGACTCCTTATAAAGGCAATCTCTTATGCAGTAAATATCTGTAAAAACATAAATAAATAACTTTAAAGAATATGCATCGCTGAAAAGTCACTGCGTGTTTTTTGACCAGGAGCTGCTCAATGAGTCCGTTGAACCCTGCCTCACCCTTGATACCACGACGGCTCAAACGCCTGCCCCTGGCCCTGTTGCTGGCGGGGAGCGCCCAAGCGTATGCGGCCGATACCACAACCCCCGAAGCGGTCCCCGCCGGGAAAGTCACGGCTGACAGCTCGCAGCTGGAAACCGTGACTGTCACCACCCGCCGCCGCGAAGAAAGCTCGCAGGACGTGCCGACGCCGATGAGTGTGGTCAGCGGTCAGGCGCTGGAATCACAGCGGGTCTATCGCATCCAGGATTTGCAACAACTGGTGCCCAGCGTCAACGTCGCCTACATGCATGCGCGCCAGTCCAGCGTGTCGATCCGAGGTCTGGGCAACAACCCGGCGAGCGATGGCCTGGAAGGCAGCGTCGGGCTCTACATCGACAACGTTTACCTCGGCCGGCCGGGCATGGCGGTGTTCGATCTGATGGACATCGAACAACTCGAAGTGCTGCGTGGCCCGCAAGGTACGTTATTTGGCAAGAACACCACCGCAGGCGTCATCAACATCAGCACTCGCGCCCCGACCTTTACCCCAGAGCGCAGTATCGAAACGTCGGTGGGCGAGGACGGTTACTTCCAGACCAAGGGCACGATTTCCGGGCCGTTGAACGACGAACTGACCGGGCGCTTTTCTGCTTATCGCACCCGCAGCGACGGCGACATCAACAACGAATTCAATGGCCATGATTTGAACGGCGGATCTCGCGAGGGCTTCCGTGGGCAGTTGCTGTACAAACCGAACGAGTCGTTCAACCTGCGCTGGATCGGCGACTACAACGAAGAGGACTCCAGCGCCGGCACTCGTGTGTTGTACAGCACCGGGCCGACCATCAATGGCGTCAACCTCTACCAGTCACGGGCCAACGCCGCCGGTGCGACGCTGGTCAATGGTTCCCACCGCAAGGTCAATCTGGACAACGATCAACACGTCACCGTGCATCAGGGCGGTACATCGCTGGAGGCCAACTGGACCTTGCCGAACGATTTCACCCTGACGTCGATCAGCTCCTATCGTTGGTGGAATTTCACCCCGCGCAATGACGACGGTCTGAACGTGGCAGCGACCTACAATGCCGGGGTTTCAGTGGAGGACAAACAGTATTCCCAGGAATTTCGCCTGGCCTCGCCGAAAGGTGAGTTCTTCGATTACGTGCTGGGCGCCTATTACTTCGGCTCGGATCTGGACAACAAATCCTTCGCCTATTACGGCCCGCAAGCGGACATCTGGAACGGCACGCCACGCGGCGCCTTGGCCAACGTCAACAGCGTGGGCCACGGCCATATCGAAACCGACAGCTTTGCATTGTTCGCTCAAGGCACCTGGCACCTCACCGAGCGTCTGGATTTTACTGCCGGGGGGCGCGGCACCTATGAAGAGAAAACCGCCTGGGTCACGCGCGATGCACCGGTGGGTGGCGCGGCCGTCACCGGCGCGGCGGCCACCGCAAGGCGCGGTCGTACCGGCGCTTACGATTCCGGCGATTTGAATCAATACAGTTCCAGTCCTTCCGGATTGTTGAACCTCAGCTACCGCTTCACCGATGACTTGCTCGGCTACGCAACGCTGTCCCACGGCGAGAAGTCCGGCGGGGTGAACCTTGCCGTCGGTTCAGCGCCAACCGCGGGCGCCGACTCATTGTTGATCGGCACCGAGCGCGCCAACAATGCCGAACTGGGTTTCAAGAGCACCCTGTGGGACCGTCGCCTGCAACTTAACGCCAACGTGTTCTGGACCCAGGTCAACGGTTACCAGACCAACGCCTACGACGCCGCGAACCGCGTGCAATACCTGACCAACGCCGGCTCCGTGCGCTCTCGCGGCGTGGAGTTCGAAAGCACCCTGATCCCGTTGCGCGGCCTGACGTTGAACGTTAACGGTTCCTACAACGACGTGAGCTACCTCTCCTACAAGGACGCACCATGCCCACCGGAAGTCAGCCTGGCTCCGGGCGCCCCGGCGTCTTGCGACCTCAGCGGCCACCAGGTGGTCGGTGCTTCGAAATGGATCGGCAACGCCAACGGCGAGTACAAATGGAACCTCGCCAACGGCTTCGAAGAGTACGTTACTGCAAGCTACGCGTTCCGCTCCAAAGCGGTGGGCACGGTGGAAGACTCTGACTACGGGCAGATCCCGAGTTATGCGGTGGTCAACTTATCCACAGGCCTGCGCGGCGACTTCAATCAGGGCCAATGGGACGTTTCCCTGTGGCTGAAAAACGCCTTCGACAAGACCTACTACACGACCCTGTGGACGGGCGGTAATGGCGGCTACGAAGGGCTACTCGGCACACCAAGGACGCTGGGCGTGACCGGTCGTTATGATTTCTGACTTAGTCCGAAGGGAAGTAATGAGTGCTTTGTTTTGGAATAAATTATGAAGTGTTTACATAGTCATTATTGCATTTTAGTAGATGAATAAAGCCTTTCTGATGTGGACAAAATCCAAGGGTCGAACCATGCTCACTGGCGTGAGTTTCCAGGAGGAAACTTGCTTTCATCGGAAGATACTTATTTAAACGATAAAGGAAATCGAACCATGTCGAGCATTAATGGTACTTATGTGAACTCCAACGCTGGCGCCAAGCTGGTTATTACCGATGGCAACGATTCCAATGGCACATTCAGTGGCTCGTTCAGCCAAGGTGGTGTGAACTACGAAGTCAGTTATGGGCATTACCACTTTCAGAACAGCACCGGGCAACCGACCATCGTCACCTTTACCGGTTTGAATGATGGCACTGGGTATCAGGCTTGGTCACTGTTTTCGCCGGACCACAACTATTCCCGACTTCGGGCAGCGGGTTCGCGTACCAACTTCGATGGTGATGTAGTGACATTGGGTGGCGAGTTCGTCAAGCAATAAACATTGCTGTAGTAACTAACAGGTTGATGCATTAGTCATGCATCAGCCTGTTTTTGTTTGTGAGTATCATTTAACGGATGTCCTTTCAAATTTTTAGTTGTGTTCACCGTCCCGCTCCCTCGGAAGTCCATGCTTTCCACAAATAATTTCAATGCGTAAAAAGCATCGTTTTTTACGCACTTGGCTACAAGCCTTGTACGACGTGGCTTTGGCGAATCTGACGATTTTTAATATTCTATTTTGATCTATGTGTAACATTAAAAATTACTTTAAGAGATAAGCGCCTGGCCCAATGATTCCCCCATCGATTGGACGCACGGGGGATATCAGGTGCGACCTGTCGGGTTTTTCGCAAAAGAGACCGCAGGGAGTAAATCAATGGGCAATGTCCAAACCGCTGTCCGTGCGCATGAGGCGCTGTGGCGCCAGGCACCGAGCGGCGACTTGGTCGATCTCGGCCGGCCACACCGTGTGCCCTTGGACCAGTTGCGTTTGCAGCGTGCGCCCAAGGGCATTCTGAGTCGACGGGAAACGATCCTGCTCGGTGTGCTGGCGTTGTTGGTGCATGGTGCAGTGATCTATTGGGTCAATCAGCAACCGACCAAGGCATTGCCAATCGTGCCGCCGGAGGTCCCGCCGATGACCATCGAGTTCACGCGCCCGGCACCGCCAGTAGTCGAGCCGCCACCACCGCAACCAGTACAACCGGTGATTGAGCCGCCGCCAGTGGAAGACGAACTGGCCGTGAAACCTCCACCACCGAAACCGATCCCCAAGCCGAAGCCTATCGCCAAACCGGTGCCGAAACCGACACCCAAAGCGGTCTTGCAGCCACCGGCACCGCCACAACCGGCGGTCCCTGTTGCGGCTCCGTCGCCACCTGCGCCACCGGCACCCGCACCGTTGACCCCAGCCTCGGCCAATGCCGCATACCTGAAAAACCCGGCCCCGGAATACCCGTCTCTGGCGCAGCGTCGCGGCTGGGAAGGCACGGTGTTGTTGCGAGTGCACGTGCTGGCCAGCGGCAAGCCCGGCGAAATCCAGATTCAGAAAAGCAGTGGTCGCCAGCCACTCGACGACGCGGCGTTAAGCGCTGTGAAACGGTGGAGCTTTGTGCCGGCCAAGCAGGGTGATGTCGCCCAGGACGGCTGGGTCAGCGTGCCCATCGATTTCAAGATTCATTAAACCGAAACCTTTTTAGCGCGAAACGTTTACACGAGGAATTCACCATGACGTTACTGGCATCTCCACTTGAATCCATCGAAAGCGCGGTGATCTGGCTGTTGGTGGTTTTTTCTGTCGCCACTTGGGGCCTGGCGTTGCTCAAGGGCGTGCAGTTCGGCCGGCTCAAGGCTCAGGATCGCAAGTTTCATAAACAGTTCTGGGCCGCTTCGAGTCTCGACTCGGCGGCCGAATTGAGTGAGACCCAGCCCGGTGCAGCAGCCCGTGTGGCGCAGGCCGGTTATGCGGCGATCCAGGTGGGTGAGGCGCCACAAGCGGCGGACCTGAGCCAGGCGATCAATCATCAAGATCGCCTCGAGCGGGCTTTGCGTCAGCAGATCGTGCGCGAACGCCGCTCGCTGGAAACCGGTTTGGCGGTAGTCGCGAGTATTGGCAGTACTTCGCCGTTTATTGGTTTGTTCGGCACGGTGTGGGGAATCATGGAAGCGTTGAAGGGCATCAGCGCAGCGGGCTCGGCGAGCCTGGAAACGGTTGCCGGACCGATCGGTGCGGCCCTGGTCGCCACCGGTGTGGGGATCGCCGTCGCAGTGCCGGCAGTGCTGGTTTACAACTATTTTTTGCGTCGCTTGAAATTGACGGTGGCGGATCTGGATGACTTCGCCCATGACTTCTACAACCTGGCGCAGAAGAGTTCGTTTCGCGTGCTGATTCACCCGGCGGCGCACAAGGTTGCGGTCCAGGGCGGCGTGCAGAAAGTGAAGGAGGCGTCCTGATATGGCCTTTTCCACGCAAGACAGTGATGAGGTGTTGAGCGAGATCAACGTGACGCCGCTGGTGGATGTAATGCTGGTACTGCTGGTGGTGTTCATCGTCACCGCGCCGCTGCTGACCAATGCGATTCCGATCAACCTGCCCAAGACCGAAGCCGTGGCACCGGTGGAGCAGAAAGACCCGCTGGTGGTAAGTATCGATGGCGCCGGCAAGTTGTTTATCAACAAGGATGAAATCCAGCCGGATTTGCTGGAATTCAAGCTTCAGGCGGCGAAGGCCAAGGATCCAGAGGTGCGAGTGCAATTGCAGGCGGACGATGAGGTGAACTACGGCGAAGTGGCGCGGGCCATGGCGTCCATTGAGCGGGCAGGGATTACCAAGTTGTCGGTGATTACCGCGCGTTAATAAATTTACGATTTCCGGGGCCGTCTCCTTGGCAGGGTGCGGCCCCTTTTTTATTCCGGCCAAACACCACTCCCACATTGATCGCGTCATATATTCGATATAGGTCTTAATAAATAGCTTCTTATTCCTTAACGAATATAACTCTCCTCCCTATACTCGATCAGGAACAGACACGCAGCAGGAGAGCTCCCCCATGCGCAACGAATCAATTCGCTACCTGATTGTGCCGGGCTGGCAAGGATCGCCAGAAGATCATTGGCAAACCCATTGGCAGAACAGCCTGCCAAACAGTGCGCGGGTGGAGCAGGCCGACTGGCTGACGCCTCGTCGTGAGGACTGGGTTGCGGCACTGGCCGAGGCGATTGCCGCCGACAGCACGCCCGTGATTCTGATCGCTCACAGCCTGGGCTGCATCACCGTCGCCCATTGGGCAGCCACGGCACCGCTGCCATTTTTGCGTCAGGTGCGCGGCGCGTTGCTGGTCGCGCCAGCGGACGTCGAGCGCCCGGCTTGCGCGCCGGCCCTGCGCAACTTCGCACCGATCCCGACTCATTTGCTGCCGTTTCCGAGCCAGGTCGTCAGCTCCGACAACGACAGCGCGGTGAGCGCGCCACGAGCCCTTGAATTGGCGCGCCAATGGGGCGCCGAGGCGGGGATTTTATCGGGTGCCGGGCACATCAACGTGAAGTCCGGTCACCAGCGCTGGGAGCAGGGTTTTGCGTACCTCTATCGTCTGCAAAACCGCATGGAACAGCACGCCCTGCGTCGCGCCTGAACCTTTTATTTTTTTCTTTTTTTTAGAATCGGCCCCCGCCTCCCGGCGGTTTTGGGCGGGAGTCTGCCATGAGCTTGCATGAAACATTCGGTCAGCCGCTGCTGACCTTTCCCGATGCGGAAAAAAGCCCGCTGAGCATTCGCGCCAAGGCGTTGGTGTTCGTCGATCCGCGTTCCCGGCAGTTGCGCCAGGAGCTGGAACAACTGGCGCCACGTTCGATCTCGGTGTTGATCCGCGGTGAAACCGGCAGCGGTAAAGAATTGCTGGCGCGACATATCCATCGCGCCAGTGACCGTGGGGGATTGTTCGTGGCAGTCAATTGCGGGGCGATCAGCCCGACCTACGCCGATGCTGAACTATTCGGCTATGCCGCAGGCAGCTACAGCGGTTCGGCCAGCAGTCGCGCTGGCTGGTTTGGTTCGGCCAATGGCGGCACGCTCTATCTGGACGAGATCGGCGACTTGCCGTTGCCAATCCAGATCAAGTTGCTCGCCGCCCTGGAAAACCACGAAGTCACCCGCGTCGGCGCTCAGCAGCCAAGCCCGGTGGACGTACGTCTGGTGGCCGCCACCAGCATCGATCTGGCTCAGGCCGTGGCTGCCGGAAAATTCCATGAGCGGCTTTATCACTACCTCAGCGAAGGCCAGCTCGAACTGCCGGCCTTGCGTGAGCGGGTGGGCGATATTCTGTCGCTGGCCGAATACTTCCTCGGCATCTACAGCCAACGCCTCGACCTGCCGGTGCCATTGATCAGCGAAGCCGCGCAGCATCTGCTGGAGCAGCACAGTTGGCCGGGCAACACCCGGGAGCTGGAGAACGTCATTCACTTTGCGCTGTTGGTGAGTACCGGCGACGAGATTTTGCCGGAACATTTGAATCTGCCCGAGGCGGTTGTGTCGCTGGTGACGATCGAGCAGCAACTCAAACAGATACTCGGCAACGGTTCCGCCGCCGAGAAAGACGCTTTGAAAAAACTGCTCAAAGACGCCGGGCTTTTGTAGGCGCTGGCGCAGCCTGCGATCTTTTGATCTTGATCGTTGGTGGCTTTGAAATCGCCAAAATCAAAAGATCGCAGCCTTCGGCAGCTTCTACATCGGGCGTGACGGTTGTATGAACAAAATGGAATATGAAAGTGAATAAAAGATATTGTTCGGGAATAAAAAATCCCGGTATTGTCCGCGTCACGCCAGCGATAGCACATCACTGGCACTCGTACTCATTAGCCGTCGTCGATGATGGCCGCGAATTTCCATAAGGACACTGCATGAAAAAGGTTCTGTTGTTCACCGCATTGGCGGCTGCCCTGACCGCGGGCCTGGCCCAGGCTGGCGAGAAACTGGTGGTTGCGGCGACGCCGGTTCCACATGCCGAGATTCTTGAACTGATCAAGCCAACCCTCGCCAAAGAAGGCGTGGACCTGGAGATCAAAGTCTTCACCGACTACGTTCAGCCGAACGTGCAGGTCGACCAGAAGCGTCTGGACGCCAACTACTTCCAGACCCTGCCGTACCTGAAAAACTTCAACGAAGGCAAAGGCACTAATCTGGTGACCGTGATCGGTGTACACGTCGAACCATTTGGCGGCTACTCGAAGAAAGTCAAAAGCCTGGCTGAGCTGAAAGACGGTGCAACCATCGCCATCCCGAACGAAGGCAGCAACAGCGGCCGTGCCCTGATCCTGTTGCAGAAGGCCGGCCTGATCGAGTTGAAAGACCCGAAAAACGCCGTGGCCACCCCGAAAGACATTGCCAAGAACCCGCACAACTTCAAGTTCAAGGAACTGGAATCGGCCATGTTGCCGCGAGTTCTGGACCAGGTCGACCTGGACATGATCAACACCAACTACGCGTTGGACGCGGGTTTGAACCCGGCTAAAGACGCGCTGGTGATCGAAGGCGCCGATTCGCCTTATGTGAACTTCCTGGTGGCTCGTCCGGACAACAAGGACAGCGTCGCCATCCAGAAACTGGCCAAGGCCCTGACCAGCCCGGAAGTGAAGGCGTTCATCGCCAAGAAATACAGCGGCGCGGTACTGCCGGCGTTCTGATTGATCGCAGTCTCCAACCCCTTCAAGGTTTCAACGCCGACGGCTAATACAGCGTCGGCGTTTTTATTGAGGGGGGGGCACCTGTGGCGAGGGGGCTTGCCCCCGTTCGGCTGCGTAGCAGTCGCCGATCAGTCCATGAGGTGTGACAGAGGGAATCGGGATGCAGATTATAGGGCTGCTTCGCAGCCCAACGGGGGCAAGCCCCCTCGCCACAACAAGTCCCCAGCCACAGAGGAATCTGCTCACCTGAAGATCGTTCAGGCCACTCTGGCCTTCAGCGCCTTGCGCAACGCCATCAGCAATTTCACGATGTCCTGCGGATCCAGCTGCTGTGGCACGTTTACATCAGCCATTTTTCTCTTCCTTGTGATGGTTCGGCCGGGAGTCTGGCCAAAAGCTGCACGTCCTTGGAGGGGTACTTTAAAAAAAAGATCCTTCCTACAGCGCAAAGGAAAATAGTCGTCCTCCACTGCCGCAACACAGGGGATCTTCGATGAACACAACATCTGGGTCAGTCGCCGAACCAGTGTAGGAACGAGCCTGCTCGCGATTCAGTTGTTCAAGCGCCGATCAATCCGGCCAATACCACGCCGGTTCATCCAGCATCCGCTGCCCGACCATCCCGGTCTGGCCGAAATTCTTTTCCAGCACAATGCAATTGCATTCCGGATCTTGCTGCAACGCCGAGATCAAGCGCCGCGCATGGGACACCACCCACACCTGACACTGCTCGGACGCTCGAATGACCAACCGCGCCAACGCAGGCAACAGGTCCGGATGCAGACTGGTTTCCGGCTCGTTCAACACCATCAGCGTCGGTGGCCGAGGGGTCAGCAATGCCGCGACCAGCAGTAGATAGCGCAACGTCCCGTCCGACAACTCGGCGGCGGACAACGGCCGCAACAACCCTTCCTGATAAAATTCGATCGCAAACCGTCCGCCCTGCAGCGGTGCGATGTCCAACGTCGCGCCGGGGAACGCATCGCTGATTGCCGCCTGCAAGGCTTCGGGATCGCCGATTTCGCGGATGGTCTGTAATGCCGCGGCGAGGTCGCGACCGTCGTGGTGCAACACCGGCGTGCGGGTGCCCAGTTGCGGTTGGCGCACTGGCGCGTCGGCATCGCTGCGAAAGTGATCGTAGAAACGCCAGCGGCGGATGAACTCGCGTAACTCCAGAACCTCCGGTGAAGAACGCAAACTGCCGACCTGATCGAACAGGCTGTCGAAATTCGGCGTGTGCTGAGCCAGTACATCCCAGCTGCGATTGGCTCGGGCACGGATCATCGGGCCGTCGCGATCCACCAGCAGGCTGGCCGGCCGATAAATCGGCCCGGCCCAGACGCATTCACGCTTGATTTGCGGGTCGAGGTTGAAGCGTGACGGAATAGGTGAACTGTGTTCGGGCAGCATGAAGTGGCCGTTGGAATCGGGCAGCCCGAGGCTGATCGAATAGCTGAAATCCTCACCGGCAAACCCCAGTCGCAGTCGTTTGACGCCGTGTCGTACGCTCGGCTCGATCGGGACTTCGCCGTTGCGCATGCGTCGAGTGATGTTTTCCGGCCCCGCCCAGAACGTTGAATCCAGCCCACCCTCACGGGCCAACGCATTGACCACCCCGCCCTGAGCGGTTTCCGCCAGCAGGCGCAAGGCGCGGTAGAGGTTGGATTTGCCGCTGCCGTTGGGACCGGTGATCAAGTTCAACCGGCCCAGCGGAATCACCAATTTATTGATCGAGCGGTAATTGGCCACCGCGAGGGTTTTGAGCATGGGTAGCTTCCTGCTGCATGGTTCGTCATTCTGCCTTATTGTCAGCAACACGGTGATCCCTGTGGCGAGGGGGCTTGCCCCCGTTGGGGTGCGAAGCAGCCCTAAAACCAGTCACCGCGTTTCTTTCAGGATCTCTGCGTCAGCCGGTTTACGACTGCTGCGCAGTCGAACGGGGGCAAGCCCCCTCGCCACAGGTAAGCGCCTCAGCCACAGGGAATGCAGCAACCCCGTGCACCTGTTGAACCCTGTTCTAAGCTCACAGTCGTATCGTCACTGGCACGGTCGTACAACGCAAAGGAGTTTGCATGGCAGGTCCCGGATTGAAATTAATGGTTGGTCTGAGCCTCATCGCCTTGCTGACCGCCTGCGGCGATAAAAAGCCCGTCGAGAAGGACCGCCCACGAGTCTTCGTGCAAGAGGTCAAACCATCGGATTACGCCGCCGCGGTGACACTCACCGGCGACGTCCAGGCGCGGGTACAAACCGAATTGTCGTTTCGCGTGGGCGGCAAGATCATCCAGCGTCTGGTCGATGTCGGTGACCGGGTCTCGGCCAAACAAGTGCTGGCCAGACTCGACCCGAAAGACCTGCAAACCAATGTTGACTCAGCCCAGGCTCAAGTCGTTGCCGAACAGGCCCGGGTCAAACAAACCGCCGCGGCCTTCGTTCGCCAACAAAAACTCCTGCCCAAGGGCTACACCAGCCAGAGCGAATACGATTCCGCCCAAGCCGCCTTGCGCAGCAGTCAGAGCGCATTGACTGCCGCTCAGGCGCAGTTGGCCAACGCCCGTGATCAACTGAGCTACACCGCGTTGATTGCCGATGCGCCGGGGGTGATTACCGCGCGCCAGGCTGAGGTCGGCCAAGTGGTGCAGGCCACGGTGCCGATTTTCAGCCTGGCCCGGGACGGCGAGCGTGACGCGGTGTTCAACGTTTATGAATCGCTGCTGGCCGAGCCGCCGTCGGATAGATCGATTGTGGTCAGCCTGCTCGACAACCCGAAGATCAAAACTACGGGTACTGTTCGGGAAGTCACGCCGGCAGTGTCCGCGCAGACCGGCACGGTGCAAGTCAAAGTCACCCTCGACAGCCTTCCCGAGGGCATGCAGCTCGGGTCGGTGGTGAGCGCCACCGCCAAGCCAGTCGGCAAAACCGCAGTGGAGCTGCCTTGGTCGGCCCTGACCAAAAACCTCAGTGACCCGGCTGTGTGGCTGGTGGACGCCGAGGGCAAGGCGCAATTGCACACGGTCACCGTCGGCCGTTACCTGACCGGCAAAGTGATTGTCAGCGCCGGCCTCAACGGTGGCGAAAAAGTCGTCATCGCGGGCGGCCAATTATTGCATCCGGGCGTGAAGGTGGAGATCGTCGAAAACACCTATAAGACGCCAATGACAGGAGCCCAGCCATGAAGCGCCTGTTGCTGTTGTCCGCCGCTGCACTCCTGGTAGCTTGCTCTGATGAGGAAGCGCCGCCAGAACCGGTTCGGCCGGTGTTGTTCGTGGAGGTGAAAGCGCTCAATCAAGAAGACCTCGGCCGGTTTGCCGGCAGCATTCAGGCCCGTTACGAAAGCAATATCGGTTTCCGGGTGCCGGGGCGTATCGCCAGCCGTAATGTCGATGTCGGCGCCGAAGTCCAGAAGGGCGCATTGCTCGCGACCCTCGACCCCACCGATCAGCAGAACCAGTTGCGCTCGGCTCAAGGTGATCTGGCGCGTGTTCAGGCGCAGCTCATCAATGCCCAGGCCAACGCCCGGCGTCAGCAGGAGTTGTTCAATCGCGGGGTTGGCGCGCAGGCGCAACTGGACATCGCCCAGACCGACCTGAAAACCACTCAGGCCTCTCTCGATCAAGCCAGCGCCGCAGTCAGTCAGGCGAAGGACCAACTCAACTACGTCGAGTTGCGCACCGATCACAAAGCCATTGTCACCGCGTGGAATGCCGAAGCCGGGCAGGTAGTGACGGCCGGCCAGCAAGTGGTGACCCTGGCGCAGCCGGACATCAAGGAAGCGGTGATCGACTTGCCCGACACCCTGGTCGATCAATTGCCTGCCGACGTGGTGTTCCAGGTCGCCTCACAACTGGACCCGAGCATCACCAGCACTGCCATCGTGCGCGAAATCGAACCCCAGGCCCAAAGCGCAACCCGTACCCGTCGCGCCCGCCTGAGCCTGACCGATACGCCGCCGGGCTTTCGCCTCGGCACGGCGATCAGCGTGACCCTCAGCTCCGCGATCAAGCCACGCCTCGAACTGCCGGTGAGCGCGCTGCAGGAGGTCGACGGCAAACTGCGGATCTGGGTCGTTGATCCGCAGACGCAAACCGTTTCCCCACGGGACGTCAGCCTGATCAGCCGGACCGATGACACGGTGGTCCTGGCCAACGGCGTGAAGTCCGGCGAGCGGGTGGTCAGTGCCGGTGTGAACAGCCTCAAGCCGGGGCAGAAAGTGAAAATTGACGAGGACAGCCCGCAATGAAAGGGAGTTTCAACTTATCCGAATGGGCCCTCAAACATCAGTCGTTTGTCTGGTATTTGATGTTCGTCGCGCTGCTGATGGGCGTGTTCTCGTACCTGAACCTGGGCCGCGAAGAAGACCCGTCGTTCACCATCAAAACCATGGTGATCCAGACCCGCTGGCCCGGCGCGACCCAGGAAGAAACCCTCAAGCAGGTCACTGACCGGATCGAGAAAAAACTCGAAGAACTCGACTCGCTCGACTACGTGAAAAGCTACACTCGCCCCGGCGAATCGACGGTCTTCGTCAACCTGCTCGACACCACCAGCGCCAAGGACATCCCGCAAATCTGGTACCAGGTGCGCAAGAAGATCAACGACATTCGCGGTGACTTCCCGCAGGGCCTGCAAGGGCCGGGCTTCAACGATGAGTTCGGCGACGTGTTCGGTTCGGTGTACGCCTTTACCTCCGACGGCCTGTCGATGCGCCAGTTGCGCGATTACGTGGAACAGGTGCGTGCCGAAATCCGCGAAGTCCCGGGGCTGGGCAAGGTCGAGATGGTCGGCGAGCAGGATGAAGTCCTTTACCTGAACTTCTCCCCCCGCAAACTGGCCGCCCTCGGCATTGATCGGCGCGAGGTGGTGCAGACCCTGCAATCGCAGAATGCCGTGACCCCGGCCGGGGTGATCGAGGCCGGCCCGGAGCGAATTTCGGTCCGGACCTCGGGGCAGTTTGCCTCTGAGAAAGACCTGGCCAACGTTAACCTGAAGCTCAATGACCGCTTCTACCGACTGGCCGACATTGCCGACATCAGCCGTGGCTATGTAGATCCGGCGACCCCGGAGTTTCGCTTCAACGGTCAGCCAGCCATCGGCCTGGCGATCGCCATGAAAAAGGGCGGCAACATTCAGGACTTCGGCAAGGCGCTGCACCTGCGCATGGATGAGCTGACGGCGGACCTGCCGGTGGGCGTTGGCGTACACACCGTTTCCGACCAGGCTGTCGTGGTGGAGGAAGCCGTCGGCGGCTTCACCAGTGCGTTGTTCGAAGCGGTGGTAATTGTGCTGATCGTCAGCTTCATCAGTCTGGGTGTTCGCGCCGGGCTGGTGGTGGCGTGTTCGATTCCGTTGGTGCTGGCGATGGTCTTCCTCTTCATGGAATACAGCGGCATCACCATGCAGCGGATTTCCCTCGGTGCGCTGATCATCGCCCTCGGTCTGCTGGTGGACGACGCGATGATCACGGTGGAGATGATGGTCACGCGCCTGGAAATGGGCGAAACCAAAGAGCAAGCGGCGACTTTCGCCTACACCTCGACCGCATTCCCGATGCTCACCGGCACGTTAGTCACCGTGGCCGGTTTCGTGCCAATCGGTTTGAACGCCAGCTCCGCCGGTGAGTACACCTTCACGCTGTTTGCTGTGATCGCGGTGGCCATGCTGGTGTCGTGGGTCGTCGCCGTGTTGTTCGCCCCGGTGCTCGGTGTGCACATTTTGAGCGCCAAGGTGAAGCCTCATGACGCAGAGCCGGGGCGCATCGGTCGGGCGTTCAATGGCGGCCTGCTCTGGGCCATGCGCAATCGCTGGTGGGCGATTGGCATCACTGTGGCGCTGTTTGTGCTTTCGGTGTTTTCCATGCAGTTCGTGCAGAGCCAGTTCTTCCCCTCCTCGGACCGCCCGGAAATTCTCGTCGACCTGAACTTGCCGCAAAACGCTTCGATCGCCGAAACCCGCATGGTCGTGGATAAGCTCGAAGCGACGTTCAAGGATGATCCGGACATCGTGCGCTGGAGCACTTACATTGGCGAGGGGGCGATCCGTTTTTACCTGCCCCTCGACCAGCAATTGCAGAACCCGTACTACGCGCAACTGGTGATCGTCAGCAAAGGCCTGGAGTCACGCACGGCCCTGACTGCGCGACTGCAAAAGCGCCTGCGTGAAGAGTTCGTCGGTGTCGGCAGTTACGTCCAGGCCCTGGAAATGGGCCCGCCAGTGGGGCGGCCGATTCAGTACCGGGTCAGCGGCAAGGACATCGATCAGGTGCGCAAACACGCTATCGCCCTGGCCACCGAACTGGATAAGAACTCGCACATCGGCGAAATCATTTACGACTGGAACGAGCCGGGCAAAGTGCTGCGCATCGACATCGCCCAGGACAAGGCCCGGCAATTGGGGCTGTCGTCCGAAGACGTGGCGAACCTGATGAACAGCATCGTCGTCGGCTCGCCG
This sequence comes from Pseudomonas farris, assembly GCF_019145235.1. Lineage (GTDB taxonomy): Bacteria > Pseudomonadota > Gammaproteobacteria > Pseudomonadales > Pseudomonadaceae > Aquipseudomonas > Aquipseudomonas farris. The sequence continues at coordinate 109,287 of NZ_JAHSTV010000003.1, forward strand.
GTGACGCAGGTCGATGACGATATCTACCTGATCAATGTGGTCGGCCGCGCTGAAGATGCCGAGCGCGGCAGTCCGGAAACGCTGCAGAATTTGCAGATCGTCACCCCCGGCGGCACTTCGATTCCGCTGCTGGCGTTTGCCACGGTGCGGTATGAACTGGAGCAGCCGCTGGTCTGGCGTCGCGATCGCAAACCGACCATCACCATCAAGGCCGCGGTGCGCGACGAGATTCAGCCGACTGATCTGGTGAAACAGCTGCAACCGGACATCGACAAATTCGCCGCCAGTTTGCCGGTGGGCTACAAAGTCGCCACCGGCGGTACGGTGGAGGAAAGTGGCAAGGCCCAAGGGCCGATTGCCAAGGTCGTGCCGTTGATGCTGTTTTTGATGGCGACCTTCCTGATGATCCAGTTGCACAGCGTGCAGAAGCTGTTTCTGGTGGCCAGCGTCGCGCCGCTCGGGCTGATCGGCGTGGTGCTGGCGCTGATCCCGACGGGTACGCCGATGGGCTTCGTGGCGATCCTCGGGATTCTGGCACTGATCGGCATCATCATCCGCAACTCGGTGATTCTGGTGACCCAGATCGACGCTTTCGAGAAGGACGGCTACACGCCGTGGGACGCGGTGGTGCAGGCCACGGAACATCGGCGCCGACCGATTTTGTTGACGGCGGCGGCAGCGAGCCTGGGGATGATCCCGATTGCCCGGGAAGTGTTCTGGGGGCCGATGGCGTACGCGATGATTGGCGGGATCATCATCGCGACGTTGCTGACACTGCTGTTTTTGCCGGCGCTGTACGTGGCCTGGTACAAGATTCGCGAGCCGAAGAAAGAGGTGCAGTAAGGCGAGCGCTGCGCGCTCATCGCGAGCAGGCTCGCTCCCACAGGGGAGTGAGGTCAACTGTGGGAGCGAGCCCGCTCGCGATGGCGATCTACAATTTTCCAACATTTTACTGACCGACAGCCCCGTTCCACTTGCCTTACCCTCCCTGCTCTTGACGCAGAAGGGACACCCCATGCAGCCTCTCCATCGCTATCTGTTGCTGATCTGTACCTCGCTGCTCTCGCCTTGGGCCTTGGCCGATATCGTTCTGGAAAACCCGCTGTGGCGTGTCGAACTCGATCCTGCGACCTTGGCAGTTCGCGCCACTCCCGCGCACAACTTGCCCGTGCAGCCGTCGGCCGGAGTACCCGGGCACAAGGCCAGTCATCTTGTGCAAACCGCCAACCGCATCGACTGGCAATGGGACGACGGCGCCTGGACCCTGAGTGCCATCCTCGACCAGCGCGACCTCTCCCTGTCCATCACCGCCCGCGACCCCGGAGATCTGAGCTTCCTCAGGCAACCGGGCAGCGCCATGGGCAAAGGCCTGATCTGGCCGCTGGCCGAGGGGCATTACGTGCCCGCCGGTGATCCGCTATGGCAATCCTTTTTGCTCGATCAGGGCGAGTTCAATACCACCCAGGACCTGAGCCTGCCGCTGTGGGGCGTCGATCACGGTGGCTTTACCCTCAATTGGTTGATGACCAATCCTTACAACAATCACCTGACGTTCAGCGCCGAGGGTAAGACCCTGGCGCTGGCCGTCCGTCACGCTTTCACCGCGCTTGAGCCCGGCACACCGCTGACCTTCACGCTGTCGTTGGGCGATGCCGATCCGTTGGCTGGTGCCAAACGCTATCGGCAATGGTTGATCGACAACGGGCAATACGAACCCTTGAGCGACAAACTGCTGAAAACCCCCGAAGCGAAAAAATTGCTGGGAGCCAGCCATGTTTATCTGTGGGGCAATGATCTGCTCGGGCCCGACGATGTGCGTAGTTGGCCGGCATTGCTGAGACTGCTGCGGGGCACAGGTGCTCTGGCCCGCGAGTTGCGTGGCGGCTTCGACGCTGAAACCCGGCAGATTCTAAGCCGCGCCCAACCACCCCTCGACCGTTACCAGCAAACCACGTTGCTGCGCAGCCTCAACGGCGCGCTCAACCAAAAAGCGCGAAGCGGTTGGCAGGCAGTCGCTGAGCCGGACATGCAAAAACTGGCTGAGGGTTATGGCCGGTTGCGCACGGAAGTGGCGAGAGCGTTCGTCGAGGCGCTGACGGCAACCCCTGAACGCTGGGGTAGCACGTTGTCGCCAAGAATGTTTGACCAGTTGCAAGCCGCCGGGTTGTCGCGCTTGTGGTTGGGCCTCGGCGAGGGCTGGGAGGGAGGTCTTTGGCATCCCGAGGCGGTGCGCCAAGGCGTAGGGGCCGGGTATCTGGTGGCGCCTTACGACTCTTATGAAACGGCGTTGACCACCACTGAAAACCCGGACTGGACCACCGCGCACCTCGGCTCGCGGGCTAACCTTGAGTGTGCGATTGTCTTGAGCAGCGGCGCCTTCAAAAGCGGCTTCCAGCAGTCCGGGCATTACACCGATCCGCGTTGTGTGCGGCCGTTGCTTGAGGCTCGAATCAAAGCTGTACAGACTAAGGCCGGGTTCAATAGCTGGTTTCTCGATGCCTACGCCACGGGCATGGTGTTCGACAGTTATCGCCCCGGAGCCACCCTGACCCAGGCGCAAAACGCCGAGGGCAATATCGACGCCTCACGCTGGTTGAACGAAACGTTGCAGCTGCCGGCCGGCTCCGAGGACGGCAACGCCACCACGGCCCGGGGCGTGCTGTTTGCCCATGGCATGCAGACACCGGTGATCGGCTGGGGTGATCCGGACATGAGCAAGAACCCCAAGTCGCCTTATTACCTGGGCCGCTGGTTTCCCAACGAAAAGCCCCAGGTCTTTTTCAAAACGGTGCCGCTCAAGGAACCCTATCGCACGGTGCACTTTGCCCCGCAGACGCGCTTGCCGCTGTATCAGGCGGTGTTCCACGGTTCGGTGATCACCACCCATCACTGGCTGTTCGACAGTCTTAAACTGAGCAATGTGCGGGCCGAGAACGAACTGATGCAGTTGCTCTATAACGTGCCACCGCTGTATCACCTGAGCGCTGATACGTTGAAGCAGCGACTGCCGGTAATTGCACGGCAGGATGTTTTTTTTCGGCCGCTGCATGAACGTCTGGCGACTGAGGCGATGGCGGATTTTCGTTGGCTGACGGAGGATCGCCTGGTGCAGCAGACGACGTTTGCCGATGGCACGCGGCTGGTGGCCAATTTTGATTCGCGCGAGCGCGAGGTTGGAGGCAAGCCACTGGCTGGGCAGAGCATCAGGGCGTTTGGTGTGGATGGGGCGATGATGAACTATCAGGTTTCTTCGTCGCCCTGAAGATCATCGCGAGCAGGCTCGCTCCCACAGTAGAGCGCATTCCAACGTGGGAGCGAGCCTGCTCGCGAAAGCGTCCGGCCTGACTACACAGGCTTACGCCAAACACTCGCCAACCAAGGCTGTTGCTCCCGCGGCAGCCCCGCCGGCCGGTAGTAATGCTCAAGCTCCACAAATCCCGCTTCAGTCAGCAGTTCCTGCCACGCGTGAAGATCGTAATACGCCCCATACCGCGGCCCGTTCCAGCCTTCCTGATTCTCACCACGAGGATTGGAGCTGAACAACACCCCACCCGGTTTCAACGCCTCGCGCAGTTGCTTCAACACCCGAGGCAATTCCTGACTTGGGATGTGGAACAGCACTGCATTGGCAAAAATCCCGTCAAACCGCTCGGCCGGCAGATCGAGTTTCAGAAAATCCTGCTGCCAGACTTCGCAACCACTGTCTTCCCGCGCCATCTGCGCAAACTTTTCCGAACCGTCGAGGCCGACGGCGGTGTGGCCCAGGTGAGTGAAGGTTTTCAGGTCACGGCCAGGGCCGCAGCCGAAGTCGAGAATGCTGAACGGCGCCTCACCCTGAATATGCCGCAGCAGGGCCTCGATGTTCTGGCTGACATCGTGATCGCGAGTGCCTTCACGGAAGTCTTCGGCCACCGAGTTGTAATGGCTCAGGGTGGTGGAGGTGATCTGCTCCAGGTCGTCGGGAGTCTGTTTCATGGTCGGCTGCGCAGGCAATTGGGATTCACTGAATATACGCCATCAAGCCTGGGGCTGCTGCGCAGCCATTCGCGAGCAAGCCCGCTCCCACACTGGATCGCGTCGAACACAAATTCCATGTTCACCGAAGATCAAATGTGGGAGCGGGCTTGCTCGCGAAAGCGGTATCACTGACAACCAATGACTAAAGCCTGACTCAGCTTTGTTTCATCCCCAGACATTCAATGGACCGATCGACCATCGCCTTGGCAATCTCCAGCAAATGCCAGACGGAGAATACCAATGCCCGATCGGCACCCTTGAGTTGATCGCCGCACTGATACGCCGTGACCGAAGCGCAGCGCAGTAGGTCAGCCACATAGAGCTGGGTATCCTCGAAGCTCACGTCTTTGCTGACGTTGTAGAAGCGAAACTCGTCGGGCGGAGAGGGCTGATCGCCGGTGAGGTAGAAATCAATCGCACGGTAGAGCGCCGATCGATCCCTGGGCGGGTCTTCGGTGGCGGTTTCGTTGGTGGGTGTTTCGGGAGGTGGATCGGGTACGGATTTTTTCATGTGATGCTCCTATTGCTACATGGGAGCCATCACTTATCGCCTACTAAACGATTGGGTGGCGGCTGCGCGCAGGTTAGTAGGCCGGTCAATAGGAAAACCGGTGCACCCGAAGGTGCCCCACGCACAGCCACCATATTCTGCATGCGGCAAACATTGCCGGACATGAGCAAGGAATCGCTATGCGCCTATTGATCCGGGCTACTAAACCCGATCACTGATGAGCAGTGACGGACCGAGACTAGCCACGGAATTTGGCAGGCGCAAGCGAGCGGAATGATCTAGGAAACGTCCTGCAAAAGAAAGGGATCGGGCCTGCTGGCACTCTGATTTTCTTGTGCGAAATGTTCCCTTCAGAGGTCGGTGATTACCTGTGGCGAGGGGGCTTTTGTGGCGAGGGGGCTTGCCCCCGTTCGGCTGCGCAGCAGTCGTAAAACCTGCTGGTCGGTGTTGTCTGACACACCTCATTGAATGGTTTTGGGGCCGCTTCGCGACCCAACGGGGGCAAGCCCCCTCGCCACAATAGCCCTTCAACCGCACCGAACTCAGCGCTTGTTGAGACCCCGCGCCAACCGATCCCCACCCAACTGAATCACCGCCACCAACACCACCAGCAACACAATCACCGTCAACATGATCTGGCTGTCAAACCGCTGATACCCATACCGATAAGCGATGTCCCCCAACCCTCCGGCCCCAATCGCTCCGGCCATGGCTGACGAGTTGATCATCGTCACCAACGTAATGGTGAAACCACCAACAATCCCCGGTAACGCTTCAGGCAGCAGTACATGCCAGACGATATGCCAGCGTCGGCAGCCCATTGCCTGCGCCGCTTCAATCAACCCATGGTCGACCTCGCGCAAACTGACCTCGGCGATGCGCGCAAAGAACGGCGTGGCCGCTATGGTCAGCGGCACCACGGCAGCCCACACGCCGTAAGTGGTGCCAACGATCAACCGGGTAAACGGAATCAACGCCACCATCAAAATCAAAAACGGAATCGAGCGAAACAGGTTCACAAACGCACCCAACGCGCGATTCAGCGCTGGTGCTTCGTAGATCCCACCCTTGGAACTGGTGACCAGAATCACCGCCAACGGAATGCCCGCCAACAATGCGATCAACGACGACACACCCACCATCAAAAACGTGTCGATAAAGCCTTGCAGCAACCGATCAAACCACATAACCCAGCACCTCCACCTGTTGCGCCCAGTTGCCAGCGCGCTGACGCAATTCCTCGGCGCCGAGGGACGAACCGGTCACTGCCAGCAGCAATTGCCCGAGCGCATGGCCTTGAATCCGTTCCACGCCCCCTTGCAGCAAGCGCACGCGGCCACCGAGGGCGCTGAACAGCGCCGCCAGGTCTGGCTCGTCGCTCGCGCTGCCGGTGAATTGCAAACGCAGCACCACAGCGGCATCCGAAGACTGCGGCAGCTCCCGCAAGCGGCTTTGCAGTTCTTCCGGCAGACCGTGTTGCAATGGCGCGAGCAAGGTCTTGCTGACCTCATGTTGCGGGTTGCCAAAGACTTCCCAGACCGGCCCTTGCTCGACGATTCGCCCGTGTTCCAACACCACGACCCGATCACAGATATCGCGGATCACCGCCATCTCGTGGGTGATCAGCACGATGGTCAGGCCCAGCCGTTGATTGATCTCACGCAGCAGGCCAAGGATCGATTGCGTGGTCTCCGGATCGAGGGCCGAAGTCGCCTCGTCACACAGCAGAATCTGCGGGTCATGCACCAACGCGCGGGCGATGCCGACGCGCTGTTTCTGTCCGCCGGAAAGTTGTGCTGGGTAGGCTTTGTGCTTCTCCTGCAGGCCGACCAGTTCCAGCAATTCGCGGACTTTGCGCTCGCGCTGCTCCTTGGGCACACCGGCGACTTTCAGCGGCAATTCGACGTTCTGCCAAACCGTCTTGGCCGACATCAAATTGAAGTGCTGGAAGATCATGCCGATCCGTCGCCGCAGCGCCACCAAGCGGTCTTCATCGAACTCGCTGATGTCGACCTGATCGATCAGCGCCCGCCCGCTGCTCGGTTGTTCAAGGCGGTTGATGGTACGGATCAGCGACGACTTGCCGGCGCCGCTGCGACCGATGATGCCGAACACTTCGCCGCGCTGGATCGCTAGGTCGATGCCGTGCAGGGCCGCCACCGGACCTTGCTGGCCGTTGTAGGTTTTACCCAGGCCGATGAAGCGCACGTGGGCGCGATTCAGGTCGGGGTGCAGTTCGGTTTGTGTGGCGTTATGTGGCTCCGGAAGTTCCAGTCGCCGTTGGATAGCGGCCGTCATACTCAGCTTTCCCAGCCGGCTTGATAGAGCTTGCCGTGGGCTTTATCCAACGCCGCACGAACGGCTGGCGAATGCTGGTAGATGTCGACGAATTTGATCAGCCGCGGGTCGGTTTTGCTTTTCGGCTGGATCACAAACTGGATCACGTATTCCTTGTGATCGAGGCCATCGAACAGCAGGGCAGAACTGGCATCGAAGGTCTTCGACAGACGGATATAGGCCGGGTAACCCTGGACCAGATCAGCATCGTCGTAGGCGCGCACCAGTTGCACGGCTTCGACTTGAAGGATTTTGATTTTCTTCGGGTTGGCGATGATGTCTTCTTCGGTGGCTTTGTAGCCGACGCCCGGTTTGAGGGTGATCAACCCGGCCTTGGCCAGCAGTTGCAGGCCGCGACCGCTGTTGATCGGGTCGTTGGCGATGGCGACGCTGGCGCCTTCGGGCAACGCGTCGAAGCTTTTGTATTTTTTCGAGTAGAGGCCGACGTTGTTGATGATCCCCGGGGCGAACGGCACCAGATCAAAACCGGCGGCAGCCTTGGCGTTTTCCAGGAAAGGGATGTGCTGGAAATAGTTCACGTCGATGTCGCCCGAGGCGAGGCTGACGTTGGGGGCGATCCAGTCGCTGAACTCCACCAGTTCGACTTTCAGGCCTTGTTTGTTGGCTTCTTCTACTGCGGCTTCCAGGGGAATGGCGAAGGCGGCGGTGGTGCCGACTTTCAGTGGTGCGTCGGCGGCGAAGGTGATGGAGCTGAAGAGGCCGAGGGCCAGGGCCAGTGCTTTGACTGGGTGGTTGAACAGTTTTTTGGTCATGATGGTTTTCCAGTCAATTGTTTAATGGGTGCACACATCTGTGGCGAGGGGCTTGCCCCCGTTGGGCCGCGAAGCGGCCCCAAAACCATGCAATGAGGCGTGTCAGGTAAACCGTTTCGCAGGTTTTGCGACTGCTGCGCAGCCGAACGGGGGCAAGCCCCCTCGCCACAGGGATCAGCGGCGGAACGCAGAGCCCGTATGTTGCTCAGGTAAATGCGCTTCGCCGTGAAACAGCTTTTCCCGCAGGCTGCCGTCGTCGTAAGCGGTCTTGTACGACCCTCTGCGCTGCAACTCCGGAATCACCAGCTCAATGAAATCCACATAGCTTTCCGGGGTGACGATCCGTGTCAGGTTGAAGCCATCCAGTCCGGTTTCCGCGATCCACGATTCCAGTTCGTCAGCCACCTGCTGCGGCGAGCCGACCACGGTGATGTAGCGGCCACCGAGGGCGTGTTGTTCCAGCAGTTTGCGGCGGGTCCAGTCGTTGTTTTGCAGGTTCTTGGTGGCGGACTGGATGGCGTTGCTCTTCACGTACTGGATCGGTTCGTCGAGCTCGTATTCGGAAAAGTCGATCCCGGTGGAGGCCGAAAAATGCGCCACGCCAGCCTCGGCGCTGGCGTAGCTCAGGTACTCGGCGTGTTTGGCCCAGGCCAGCTCTTCTGTCTCACCGACAATCACGTTCAAGCCCATGAACACCTTGATGTCCCAGGGATTGCGCCCGGCCTCGACAGCGCTGGCGCGAACCTTGTCTACCTGAACCCGGGTCGCCGGTTTGTTCTGACCGCTGATGAACACGCACTCGGCATGCCGACCGGCGAAGAGCAAACCGCGATCGGAACTGCCGGCCTGAAACAGCACCGGCGTGCGTTGCGGCGATGGCTCGCAGAGGTGATAACCCTCGACCTGATAGAACTCGCCCTTGTGCTCGACCTTGTGCACCTTCTCGGGTTGGGCGTAGATCCGTTGCTCACGGTCGTTGAGCACCGCGCCGTTTTCCCAGCTGCCTTCCCAGAGTTTGTAGAGCACTTGCAGGTATTCATCGGCCTGGTCGTAACGCCGGTCGTGTTCCACCTGTTCGCTCAGGCCCATGGCCTTGGCGGCGCTGTCGAGGTAGCCGGTGACGATGTTCCAGCCGACCCGCCCACGGCTCAAATGATCAAGCGTCGACATGCGCCGGGCGAACAGATACGGCGGTTCGTAGGTCAGGTTGGCGGTCAGGCCGAAGCCGAGGTTTTTGGTGACCGCAGCCATGGCCGAGACCAGTAGCAGCGGGTCGTTGACCGGCAACTGGATCGACTCTTTGAGCGGCACGTCCACCGAGTTTTGATAGACGTCGTACACACCGACGATGTCGGCGATGAACAGACCGTCGAACAGTCCGCGCTCCAGCAACTGCGCCAGTTCAGTCCAGTATTCGATGGTTTTGTATTGGGTGGAATTGTCCCGTGGATGCGTCCACAGGCCATGGTTGATGTGCCCGATGCAATTCATGTTGAACGCGTTGAGCAGGATTTTCTTTTTGGCATCAGCCATCAGATGGTCCCTCGCAATGGAGGGTTTTCATCGTTGAGGTAGTAATTGCCCACCGCGTGATATTTCCAGCGCACCGGGTCATGCAGGGTATGTACCCGAGCGTTGCGCCAGTGGCGATCCAGGCCGTGCTCGACCAAGGTCGCCTGACTGCCGGCCAGTTCGAACAACGTGCTGCCGGCGGCAAGGGAGATTTCGGTGCTGATGGCCCGGGCTTCAGCGACGGCAATCGACGCGGCGGCGACAGTCTCGGCATTAGTGTCGGCCTGGGCCAGATCGAGGATTTCTCCAGAGCGTTCCAGCAAGGCTTCGGTGGCGTGCAGGCGAATGCTCAAGTGGCCGAAACTCTTGATCGTCAGCGGGTCTTCGGTGGCTTTGTCGTTGCCGGAATCAATCCACGGCCGGGTCTTGGTGCGCACAAAATGCAGGGCATCTTCATACGCGGCGCGGGCGATGCCGGTGTCGATCGCGGCGTGGAGAATCTGCGCCAACGGGCCGACAGTGGTCGGGCGCTCGAACGCGCTTTGAAACGGAATCACGTCCTCGGCGGCGACGTAGACATCCTCGAATACCACCGAACCGCTGCCGGTGGTGCGCTGGCCGAAGCCGCTCCAGTCGTCGATCACCGTCAGGCCTTTGCTGTTGTGCGGGACGAACGCCAATTGCTGCACACCATTTTCGTCCACGACCGAGGTGGGGATACGCTGGGCGTAAATGGCGCCGGTGGCGTAGAACTTGCGACCGTTGATGCGGTAGCCGTTGCCATCACGAGTCAGGCTGGTGACGCGATCATGGGCGGTTTTGGTGCCCAGTTCCGCGAGTGCGTTGCCGAAGCGCTGGCCGGCCAACACTTCGGCGTAGAGACGTTTTTTCTGCTCATCAGTGCCGTTCACGCGCAGCACTTCGAGGGCGTAGAAATGGTTTTGTGGAATCTGTCCAAGGGAGCCGTCGGCCTGGGCGATCAGCGTGATGACCTTGGCCAGGGTGACATTGGAAACCCCAGCGCCACCGTATTCTTTTGGCACGCTGATGCCCCAAAGACCCGAACGGGAAAACACTTCCAGTTCCGGGTACGGCAAACGACGTTCGCGGTCGCGCAGGGCGCTGTCACGTTTGAAATCGTCGGCCAGGTCACTGGCGACAATCAGGGCTTGCTCATCGCTGGTGATGACCGCGACGTGGTGAGAAAGAGTCATGTGTTTCTCCAGAGATCTGGTCAAAAGGGTTCGGGTCGTCAGATCCAGGAATGCCGTGCAGGCAAGGTTCCATTGAGGTGGTAAGCGCCGACGGCGTGATACTTCCAGCGCACCGGGTCGTGCAGCGTGTGCACCCGGGCGTTGCGCCAGTGGCGGTCGAGATTGAATTCGGCGAGGGTGGCGCGGCTGCCGGCCAGTTCGAAGAGTTTTTCGCTGGCCAGCAGCGAGATCTCGGTGGTCAGCACTTTGGCTTCTGCCACGGCAATCGAGGCGCGTGCAGCGGACTCGGCGGTGAGCGGCGCGGCGTTGACCTCATCGAGTACTTGCCCGGCCTTGCGCAACAACGCTTCGGCGGCATGCAGTTCGATTTTCAGCTTGCCGATGTCGGCGATCACATAGAGGTCGTCGCTCGCCCGCTCGACCTTGGCGTCGATCCAGGGTCGTGCGCGTTTTTGCACGAACTCGATGGCGTCATCGATGGCGCCCCGGGCAATGCCGGCGTCGATGGCTGCTTGAATCAGCTGCGATACGGCGCCCTGGGTATTCGGGCTGTCATTGATCTTCCAGTTATCCACCACCAGCTCGGCGTCGACCCGCACGTTGTTGAGCAAAATGGTGCCGCTGGCGGTGGTGCGCTGGCCGAAACCCGACCAGTCATCAACGATGCGCAAGCCCGGGGTACCACGACGGACGAAGGCCAGCACTTGCTTGCCGTCGTCGTTCAGCGCCTTGACGGCCACCCAGTGGGCGAACAGGGCGCCGGTGGAATAGAACTTCTGCCCGTTGATGATGAAGCCATCGCCGTCGGCGGTGATCCGCGCCTTGAGCTCCAGGGTGTTTTTGGTCCCGCGCTCCGGCCCCGCGTTACCGATTCGCCAGCCTTCGAGCACGCTTTTGAACAGCTGTTTTTTCTGCGATTCGGTGGCGCTGCCGAGTATCAGGTTGAGAATCCCGAACTGGTTCTGAGGGATTTGCCCCAAAGCCGGGTCAGCCGCGGAAATGATCGCGAACACCGAGGCTATGGTGACGAATGAAACCTGCGGGCCACCGTACTCACGCGGGATGGCAATGCTGCCCAGGCCGCTGCGGGTGAACTGTTCGATTTCCGACCACGGCAGCTTGCGCTGCTGGTCACGTTTGGCTGCTTGCAGGCGGGCGACTTGCGCCAGCTCATGGGCAGCCTTGATGGCTTGTGCGTCGTTGCGCAAGACCTGCGCGGGCAACAACAATGGGGTGATGTCCAGATCACTCTGGACGATCGCATCTGCCAGACTGGACATCAGTGCCGCTCCTTGGCTGCACGCAATGCCCTGGCGATTTGCACTGGGGTGATTGTGTTCCGGACCATACCTACCTCACATCTCATGAAAGCGCCGCAAGTTGCGGCGAACGAAAAACACGAATGTCCGGTGGTCCGGTGCATATACCCTAAACGTGTATAAATAATTAATGAACTAACTTTTAGGAATATGTATAGAAGGTGTTATCAGACCCGATGAGCTCACGGCTTTCGAGGCTCAGCGGTCATGAGCACTGTTTTTGGTGGTACTTTCAGGTAGGGATTGGCACAGCCGATCTTCAGTGTGCGCGCCGGTGCCCACCGCGAGTTGTTACCCACGCGGTCGAGGATGCAGTAGGTCACTTCCAGTCGAAGGTCTTCGCCGGCTTCGAGAATGATCGCCGGGGGTACCCAGACCTGAATTGGCTGACCCACATCGCAAGCCTTGAGCTTGGGCAGGTCCATGCGCACATCGCCCCAGCGCAGGGTGATTTCGTCGTCGGCGGCCATGTTCAGGTAAGGCTCGATGGTCAACGGCACGCCGCGTTTGACTTGGTTTGGATTGACTCCCTGACGGCGAATGGTCTCAGGGATAAACACCGGTGCCAGGCTCTGGTTTTCCTCATCGCAAAGCAGCCGGCCGCCCGGGCAATCAAGTTTGATCTGGACGCGCGCCGCCGGTGATACCGCGGCCCCTTGCCCCACCTGCATGACCTTGTAATGGACGCGAGCAGAACCATTGGCAATGAAGCTTTCCGGCACCCGCAGGCTCACGGGGTTGCCGCCATGGTCGGGACCCAAGACATTGGAGGCCACGTAGCAGTTGTCCCAAAACAGTTCGATCAGATCGCCTTCGTCCATGCCGGGGTAGGGTGGCACGTCGATCATAAGATGAGCGGCCGAAGTGATGTTGATGCCGGCCTTCTGGCTTTGTGCCAGGGTCGGGGCTGCAAGTTCAGGTTTGTTTGAAGTGCTTGTCATGGGTTTCTCTCCTTGAAGCTTTGCCGCGAAGTCCATTTCTGAAAGATCGAAAGGCGTGAATTACCAAGCAACAAAACGATTCACTATTTGCGCGCTTAAACAATAATTGAGTGTGATGGCTGTTGCCTGTTGGAGACTAGATAAGAGTGCGCTTGAATAGGTGTCAATAGCGTTGGTTGGTTAAAGGTTAGTTCTTGCGTGATTCAGAAAGCTCCTACGCGGTGTGGTTAATAAACCGCATCGCTCTGTCGAATATAGTCCGGTATTTGGTGGGTTTTATGCCTCCGAGGCAGCAACCCTTTGAGCGCGGACAGCGAGGTGTTTTATAGATTTTAGGCGATATGAATCTGTTGCAGGACATATATATGTACCGCATAGGACGGCGGGAAGTTATTTATGATGAGGGCGAGTCGTGTAATTTGTTGAAGGCTGTCATACGCTTTTATAAAGCGGAGTTAATGTCACTTCCATCCATGGAAGTTGACTGTCTTTGAGTGGGATAGCACTAAGCGTTATTAAGAAATTTGCTGAGAAACTGCTTGGTCCGTTCCTCTTTCGGATTGGCAAACAATGCCTTGGCTTCGCCTTGTTCGACGATCACACCCTTGTCGAAAAACACCACGCGGTTGGCCACGTCCCGGGCAAAGCCCATTTCGTGGGTAACGATCACCATGGTGCGTTTCTCCTCGGCCAGGCCGCGGATGGTCGCCAGCACTTCGCCCACCAGCTCCGGGTCCAGCGCCGAGGTTGGTTCATCGAACAGGATCACTTCCGGTTCCATCGCCAACGCTCGGGCAATCGCCACACGCTGTTGCTGACCGCCGGAGAGGCGTCGCGGGTAAGCGTCTTCCTTGCCCGCCAGGCCGACCTTGGCCAACAGCTTTTTACCCAAGGCAACGGCTTCGGCACGCGGGATCTTTTTCACCACTAACGGGCCTTCGATCACGTTTTCCAGGGCGGTGCGATGGGGGAACAGATTGAAGTTCTGGAACACAAAACCCACGTGCTGGCGCAAGCGCCGTACCAGGCTCTGCTGCTGGTTCAGGGGGCGGCTGCCATCGATCTCGATGTCGCCGACCTTGATCCGGCCGCTGCTAGGCTCCTCGAGAAAATTCAGGCAACGCAGGAAGGTGGTCTTGCCCGAGCCGCTGGGGCCGATGATCGCCACCACCTCGCCTTCCTTCACCTGCAGATCGATGCCGTTGAGCACCACCTGACCCTTGAACTGCTTTGTCAGTTTTTCCACGACAATCATTGGGTCAGGACTCCTGGTCGTGCCGATTGACCCGCGCTTCCAACTGGTTCTGCAGGTGCGACAGTACAGTCGCCAGAACCCAGTAGATCAGCGCCGCGGCAAGATACATGGTGAAAATTTCGAAGGTGCGAGCGGTGATCAGCTGCGCTTGGCGGAACAGTTCCGGCACCTGAATAGTGGCCGCCAGCGCCGTGTCCTTGACCAGCGAGATAAAGCTGTTGCCCAAAGGTGGCAGAGCCGTGCGCGCCGCTTGCGGCAGGATGGCCCGGCGCAGGGTTTGCGCGCGGGTCATGCCGATACTGGCAGCGGCTTCCCACTGGCCGCGCTCGATGGAGCTGATGGCGGCACGCAGGATTTCGCAGGCGTAGGCGGCCATGTTCAGCGAGAAGCCGATCAGGGCCGCCGGCAGCGGATCAAGTTCGATACCCAATTGCGGCAAGCCGTAATAGATCACGAACAGTTGCACCAGCAACGGCGTGCCGCGAAAGAACGACACATAGATGCGGGCGATCCAGCTCACCAGTTTGAAGCGCGACAGCCGCATCAACGCCAGGCCGAAGCCCATCAGCAGGCCGAAGAACATTCCGCCCAGGCTCAGGATGACCGTGTAGTACGCGCCCTTGAGCAGAAAGGGCGCGGAGTCCAGCGCAAGTTGGAAAGCTTCTCCCATTATTGAGTGACGTCAGCGCTGAAGTATTTTTCCGAAAGCTTTTTCAACGTACCGTCGGCACGCAGCTTGTCGATGGCTTTGTTCACCGCGGCCAGCAGCTCAGGCTCGCCTTTGCGCAGGGCAACACCGGCTTCCTGGCGGGAGAACGCTTCGCCGGCAGCGGCAGTGTCCTTGGCCTTCCTGGCATATTCCAGCGCGGCCAGGCGGTCGATCAGGATGGCATCGATGCGGCCGACGCGCAGATCCTGGAACTTGGTCGGATCATCTTCGTAGGTGCGGATGTCAGCCTTAGGCACATTCTCTTTCACCCACTGCTCGTAGTTGGTGCCCAGACCTACGCCGACTTTCTTGCCGGCCAGATCGGCGGCGGTCTTGATGGTGTCTTTGTTTTTGGTCAGGGTCAGCGCCTGAATCCCGGAAACGGTGTAAGGCGTGGAGAAGTCGTACTTCTTCTTGCGCTCTTCGGTGATGGTCACCTGGTTGATCACCGCGTCCAGACGCTTGGATTCCAGGGCCGCGAGGATGCCTTCCCATTTGGTCGGCTGCAGTTTGACCTTCACGCCCAGCTCTTTGGCCAAGGCTTCGGAGAACTCGACTTCGAAGCCGCTCAGTTTGCCGGCCTCGTCGACGAAGCTGAACGGTGGATAAGTGCCTTCCAGACCGACGTTGATCACGCCAGCGTCCTTGATTTTTTGCAGCTGCTCACCAGCCACTGCCTGCCCGAGCAGACCGGCGCTCAGCGCCAGGCCCAGCGAACCCACCAGCAGATTTCGACGTAATGCGGAAAAATTCATGACAAGCCCCTGTGTTTTCTTATGGAAGACGCTTAAGGAAAGTTGGCAAATTCGGGATTTGAACGACTGCGATATCCTGCCCTAAAGCAGCTTATGCGTCTTGCTGCAAATTCGCCTGCGGCGCGACTATATGATGTTGTATTTAGATAGGAAAATACTAAATATTCAGTTTATTATTCTTTTTTGAGATATGACAAGCGTCTTCATGATCGTTCCCACGCTCTGCGTGGGAACACCTCTAGGGACGCTCAGCGTCTAGTGACGCGAGCATCACGGGCTGCATTCCCACGCAGAGCGTGGGAACGATCAGTTATAGAAAGTCTTTGTAGGCAAACAACGCCGGCGCCCCGCCGGTGTGCAGAAAGATGATCGGGCCGTCATTGAAGCGTTGGCGCCCGATGCCGTCGAGCAAACCGGCCATGGCCTTGCCGGTGTACACCGGATCCAGCAACAACCCTTCCTGACTCGCCAGCAGCTTCAGCGCCGACAATGTCCCTGCATTCGGCTCGCCATAACGCGGACCGAAATATTCGTCCCACAGTTCGACTTTGAAACTCGCCGGCAGGCTCACGCCGAGCAGTTCGGCCGTGCGCTCGGCGAGGCCCTGGACTTTCGGACGTTGAGCTTCATCGCTACGGGAAACGGTGACGCCGATCACCGGCAAATCCGGCAGTGCTTCGCTCAATGCCAGCGCCAGGCCGCTGTGGGTGCCGGCACTGCCGGACGCCAGGACCACGGCGGCGAAATTCAGCCCGGTGTCCTTGATCTGTTCAGCCAGTTCCAGGCCTGCACGGACATAACCCAAAGCGCCCAATGCATTCGAGCCACCAATTGGCACCAGATACGGCTTTTTACCGTTGCTGCGCAGACGCCCGGCCAGCGCTTCCAATTGCTCGTCGGCGTTGTCGAGGTTTTCCACCAACTCGACCTTGGCATCGAACAGGTCCAGCAACAGCCGATTGCCGTTGCCGACATAGTTGCTGTCATCGGTGCCGAGCGGATTTTCAAGCAGGGCCACGCAGCCCAGGCCAAGCTTGGCCGCAATGGCGGCGGTCTGGCGCACGTGGTTGGACTGGATCGCGCCAGCAGTGATCAACGTATCAGCACCTTGGGCCAAGGCATCGGCGGCCAGGTATTCGAGTTTGCGCAGCTTGTTGCCGCCCAGTGCCAATGGCGTCAGGTCATCGCGTTTGACGTACACATCGCGGCCCAGCCAAGTCGACAGGCGTTCGAGTTTTTCCAGGGGAGTAGGATGACCGAGCAGGTCGAGGCGATTAAAGCGGGCAAGCTGTTGTTTGATCATGGGTCCGTACTGGCGGAGGAAGATGTCAGGACTATAGGCACGGGTATTTAGTGGGGCAACTGCCAATCGCTTATAGCCAAAAGTATTGTGCACAGCACTATTGGTTCTTAATTCGGCTGCAAGCCGTTGCCGTAAAGTAATCGCGGTTAACGCGGCCAGACAGTCCGGCCGCCCGTGAGGAGTTTTTACCGTGAGCGAGCGTTCCAGCCATTGGCAATTGCAGACCATCGTCAGCCAACTGCGTACGGCGCGCGACCAGTGGCGCGCACAAAACGGCCGTGCCAGCGGCGAGCAGGGCGGCCGCGAGTTGCCGTCCCGAGCGGCCATGGCGGACATTCTCGAAGCCTTGTGTGGTGCGCTGTTCCCAATGCGATTGGGGCCGGTGGATTTGCGCGAGGAAAGTGAAGATTTCTACGTCGGCCACACACTCGACGTGGCACTGAACGCGTTGCTCGCTCAGGCCCGGCTCGAACTGCGTTACGCCGCGCGCCACAGTGCCCAGGCCGACACTGAAGTCGAGGCCAAAACCATTCAGATCATTCAGGATTTCGCCCTCGCTTTGCCGGGGCTGCGCATGTTGCTGGACACCGACGTGCTGGCGGCCTATCACGGCGACCCGGCGGCTCGCAGTGTCGATGAAGTGTTGCTCTGCTATCCGGGGATTCTGGCGGTGATTCACCATCGTCTGGCCCATCATTTGTATCGCGCCGGCTTGCCGCTGCTGGCGCGGATCAGCGCGGAAATCGCCCACTCGGCCACCGGCATCGATATCCATCCGGGGGCGCAGATCGGGCGCAGTTTCTTCATCGATCACGGGACGGGTGTGGTGATTGGCGAGACGGCGATCATTGGCGAGCGGGTGCGGATTTATCAGGCGGTGACTTTGGGCGCCAAACGCTTCCCGTCGGACGAGGACGGCCAGTTGCAGAAGGGCCATCCGCGGCATCCGATCGTCGAGGACGATGTGGTGATCTATGCCGGCGCGACGATTCTGGGGCGTATCACCATTGGCAAGGGCTCGACCATCGGCGGCAACGTCTGGCTGACCCGCAGCGTGCCGGCAGGGTGCAATCTGACCCAAGCGAATCTGCAGCATGATGATGGGACGCAGAAGTAGGGGGCAAAAATCTCTAGTGGTCTTTCTGACGCCATCGCGGGCAAGCCACGCTCCCACAGGGTTTGTGTCGAACGGTATTTCCGTGAACGACACGAAAACCTGTGGGAGCGGGCTTGCCCGCGATGGTTTCAAGGCAGGCCCAGATAATGGCATTTAGCTAATTTCCCGCCGAACGAATCCCGCAAATCCCACCTTATACCCTCCCTTGAGCTAGCACAGAAAAGCTACCGCCGAGCCCTGCGATTAGTCCTTAGCCCCCTATCCATGTTTAACTTGAACGCTCATTCAAGTTAAACCGCCGGTTTGCTGCCCGCTCACAACAGGAGGCTTGCCTTTGCCGAGTCCGTTATTGATTGCCCTGTTTCACCCCCTTGAGGTGCACCTTTCATGAGTGCATCGTCCACCCCCGCAAGCGGCCAGGTCCGCATGAATCCGCCGGTGTTTTATTTCGCGGCGACCTTTATTTTGCTGTTCGCCGTTGTCGTCATGGCGATTCCCGAACAGGCCGGTGCCTGGCTGTTGCAAGCGCAAAACTGGGCGGCCAATACGGTCGGCTGGTACTACATGCTCGCGATGACGCTGTATCTGGTCTTCGTGGTGGTCACCGCCTTGTCTGGCTACGGCAAGATCAAGCTCGGTGCCGACCACGACGAGCCCGAATTCAGCTACCTGTCCTGGGCCGGCATGCTGTTCGCCGCCGGGATCAGCATCACGCTGTTTTTCTTTTGCGTGTCCGAACCGCTGACTCACCTGGCGCAACCGCCGCAAGGCGAGGCCGGCACGGCGGATGCGGCGCGTCAGGCGATGCAGATTCTGTTTCTGCACTGGGGCCTGCACGGCTGGGGCGTGTTCGCCTTTGTCGGCATGGCGCTGGCCTATTTCGCCTATCGACATAACCTGCCGCTGGCCCTGCGTTCGGCGCTGTACCCGCTGATCGGCAAGCGCATCAACGGCCCCATCGGTTACGCGGTGGACGGCTTCGGCATCATCGCCACGGTGTTCGGCCTCGGCGCGGATATGGGCTTTGGCGTATTGCACCTCAACTCGGGCCTGGACTACCTGTTCGGCATCGCCCACACCCAGTGGATTCAGGTCGGCCTGATCACGCTGATGATGGGCGCTGCGATCATCGTCGCGGTGTCCGGCGTCGATAAAGGCGTGCGAGTGATGTCCGACATCAACATGCTGCTGGCCTGTGCGCTGTTGCTGTTTGTGTTGTTCGCTGGCCCCACCCAGCACCTGCTCAATACGCTGATCCAGAACATCGGCGACTACCTCGGCGCCTTGCCGATGAAAAGTTTCGACCTCTACGCCTATGACAAACCCAGTGACTGGCTGGGCGGCTGGACGGTGTTCTACTGGGCCTGGTGGATTGCATGGTCGCCGTTCGTGGGCCTGTTCATCGCGCGGATTTCCCGTGGCCGGACCATCCGTGAATTCGTCTTCGGCGTGCTGCTGATCCCGCTCGGTTTCACCCTGGCGTGGATGTCGATCTTCGGCAACAGCGCCATCGACCAGGTCCTCAACCACGGCATGAGCGCGCTCGGCATGTCGGCCATCGACAACCCGTCGATGACCCTGTACCTGCTGCTGGAAACCTATCCGTGGAGCAAAACCGTGATTGCGGTCACGGTGTTCATCAGCTTCGTATTCTTCGTGACCTCCGCCGACTCCGGCACCGTGGTCCTGTCGACGTTGTCCGCCAAGGGTGGTAACCCGGATGAAGACGGGCCGAAATGGCTGCGAGTGTTCTGGGGCGCGATGACGGCGTTGGTGACCAGCGCGCTGCTGTTCTCCGGCAGCATCGACGCATTGAAGTCAGCGGTGGTGCTCACCTCGTTACCGTTCTCGATGATTTTGCTGCTGATGATGTGGGGGCTGCACAAGGCGTTTTATCTGGAATCGCAGAAGCAAATCGCACAACTGCATTCCCTCGCTCCGGTGTCCGGATCACGGCGCGGTGGATGGCGTCAGCGCTTGAGTCAGGCGGTGCATTTCCCGTCTCGGGATGAGGTCTATCGCTTCCTCGATACCACGGTGCGCCCGGCGATTGAGGACGTGACCGCAGTGTTCGTCGAGAAGGGTCTGCACGTGGTCGCTCAGCCTGATCCGGCCAATGACAACGTCAGCCTGGAGATCGGTCACGGCGAACTGCATCCGTTCATCTATCAGGTGCAGATGCGCGGTTACTTCACGCCGTCCTTCGCCCGTGGCGGCATGGGTTCCAAGCAACTCAACAACCGCCGCTACCACCGGGCCGAAGTGCATTTGAGAGAGGGTAGTCAGGATTACGATCTGGTGGGCTACACCAAGGAGCAGGTCATCAACGACATCCTCGACCAGTACGAACGGCACATGCAGTTCCTGCACTTGGTGCGTTGATCTACGCGGGTGGCGCTGACGTCTTGTCAGGCGTCAGTGCTCATCGCCATGAACAACACCAGCGCCGCCACCGGCACGCCGAACACCGCGCTACCCACTACCAGTTCGGTGCTCAACGGCTGGCCGGCGTTGACCATGCCGACCGCGCCGTTGATCAAGGTCAACGCCAGCCACAGCACGACAAAGCTGAAGGCCAGGGTCTGGCGGGGGAAACCGATTTTCTCGCCGATGAACAGCATCAGCGCCAGCAGGACCAGGCCGAAGAAGATGATGATTGCTGTGTGCATGGTGAGTCCACCCTTCAGGTATGCATTGCTTTTGAGGCAGCCATCGCGAGCAGGCTCGCTCCCACATTCAACCGCGTTGCTGAATGAGAGCTCGGTCATCTGTGGGAGCGAGCCTGCTCGCGATGGGGTCACCTCGGTGTCCTTGCTACTTATTGAGCATAGGCACCGCTGCGCTTAAACCAACCCACCATTCACCCAAGCCGAATCCGGCCCACCGCGTAGCCGGGCAAGTTCCGTGTTGTATCCCCATAACAAACACATGTCGCCACGGGTTCGGGTGTTTGTGGACTGGTTGGGGGAGGGGTTTGCAAAGGCCCGATAACCGATGGTCCGCGGGCAATCTGGCTTGCTTGAGTTCGGCTAATATTTATCACAATGTGTGTCGTGTGTATTAAAGATGTGATCATCACGTAATGTGCTCAGCAGATGCTGCCCACAAGGACGAAGGTGATGCGAAGTCGGGAAATGATCAGGATGATCGAGGAGGATGGCTGATATCTGGTGGCCGTGAAAGGTAGCCACCATCAGTACAAGCATTCGTGCAAGTCAGGCAGGGTGACGATAAAGCACCCTGATTCGGATCTCCCAAAAGGGACGATCAACAGCATATTGAAACAGGCGGGTCTGAAATGAGACCCGACATCGGAAACGAGAGCCTCGAAGGGGCCACATCACAGGAAGGACTCATCGAAATGAAATTCCCGGTCGTTCTGCACAAGGATGCCGACTCAGAATACGGAGTGATTATCCCGGACGTGCCGGGTTGTTTCTCTGCGGGCGCTACTGTGGCGCAGGCATTTGAAAACGTGAAAGAAGCGTTGGCTTTGCACTATGAAGGCTTGGTCGCCGATGGTGATCCACTGCCGCAGGTGCGTGAGATTGACGCTCATCTTGATAACTCTGATTACGCTGGCGGTGTATGGGGTGTGGTCGACTTCGATATCACGCCTTACTTCGGCAAGTCGGTGCGCTTCAATGCCACGCTCCCAGAGCAATTGCTTGAGCGTATCGACCAGACGGTCAGACGAGATCAGCGATACAGCTCAAGATCTGGTTTTTTGGCGGCTGCCGCGTTGCGTGAGTTGACGGCGTAAACGTTGGGAGTGGATATCGGCTCTATGCGCTGGGTCAGATTTAATAATCTGTGAAACGTTTCAGCATTTTCTCGAGTCCGAGGTT
This sequence comes from Pseudomonas farris, assembly GCF_019145235.1. Taxonomy (GTDB): domain Bacteria; phylum Pseudomonadota; class Gammaproteobacteria; order Pseudomonadales; family Pseudomonadaceae; genus Aquipseudomonas; species Aquipseudomonas farris. The sequence goes on from NZ_JAHSTV010000003.1 coordinate 130,898, forward strand.
TATCGGCGTTTGTCCAAGCGTATGCTGGGCAACTTGCAGAGCAGTCGATACCACATTCAAGTCAGACAAGAGAGGATTCGATGACATACACCGCTTCCGAAAGCCGCTACGATTCCATCCCTTACCGCCGTGTAGGCCGCAGTGGGTTGGTGCTGCCGGCACTGTCCCTGGGCTTGTGGCACAACTTCGGCGACAGCACGCCAATCGACACCCAGCGCTCGTTGCTGCGCACGGCGTTTGACCTGGGCATCAACCACTTCGACCTGGCCAACAACTACGGCCCGCCGTACGGCAGCGCCGAGATCAACTTCGGTCGTTTGCTGCGTGAAGACTTCAAGCAGTACCGCGACGAGTTGATCATCTCCAGCAAGGCCGGTTGGGATATGTGGGCCGGCCCTTACGGTCAGGGCGGTGGTTCGCGCAAATACGTGCTGGCCAGCCTCGACCAGAGCCTGCAGCGCCTGGGCCTCGACTACGTAGACATTTTCTATTCCCATCGCTTCGACCCGGACACGCCGCTTGAAGAAACCGCCAGCGCACTGGCCACCGCGGTGCAGCGGGGCAAGGCGCTGTACATCGGCATCTCGTCCTATTCCGGGGTGAAAACCCGTGAAATCGCCGGGTTGCTGAAAGAGTGGAAAGTGCCGTTGCTGATTCATCAACCGGCCTACAACCTGCTGAATCGCTGGGTGGAAAAGGACCTGCTGGACACCACCGATGAACTCGGTACCGGCGTGATCGCCTTCACGCCATTGGCTCAGGGGCTGTTGACCGACAAGTACCTCAATGGCGTGCCAGCGGATGCGCGGGTCAATCGTCCGGGCGGTGGTTCGTTGCAGGCGTCGCACCTGTCCGAAGCCAACATCGCCCATGTGCGGGCGCTTAATGAAATCGCCAAACGCCGCGGTCAGAGCCTGGCGCAGTTGGCGCTGGCCTGGACCCTGCGCGACCCACGGGTGACCTCGGCGCTGATTGGCGCGAGCCGGCCTGAGCAGATTATCGAGAACGTCGGGGCGTTGAAGAACCTGAGTTTTAGCGTGGAAGAGTTGGCGGAGATTGACCGGTTTGCCCAGGAGGGTGGTGTCAATTTGTGGGAAAAGCCTTCGACGGCTGAATAAGTGTTCGGCGCTGGATATTCTGGCGCCTGTCACATAGCGTTCGCGAGCAAGCCCGCTCCCACATTAGACCGAGTCCTTAAATAAGAATGCGATCACCTGTGGGAGCGGGCTTGCTCGCGAAGAGGCCCTCATAGCCACTGAAGAAGCTGGGTGCTCACCGAAAGAAAGGCACATCCCCCAACACCGTCGCCCGCTGCATCACCCGCCGCGCCGGGCGGTAATCATCCACCGCGTGATGCTGGGTCACGCGATTGTCCCAGAACGCAATGTCGTCTTTCTGCCAGCGCCAACGGATGGTGAACTCCGGTCGTGTGGTGTAGGCGAACAAGAATTTCAGAATCACCTCGCTTTCCGTTTCCGACAGCTCATTGATCTTCGACGTGAACCCCTCATTGACGAACAGCGACCGGCGCCCGCTCACCGGGTGCGTGCGAATCACTGGGTGCGACAGCGGCGGGTTCTTGCGCCGGGCTTCTTCCCACTGGGCCAAGGCTTCCGGTGTATTGCCATAGCGCTCCAGCGGGAACGATCGGGTGAAATCGTGAGTGGCGGTCAACCCTTCGAGCAGAGTTTTCATCGGTGCGGACAGTGCTTCATACGCCGCAATACCACTGGCCCACAGCGTGTCACCGCCAAATTCCGGCAGCAGTTTGGCGCTGAGCACTGCGCCCATGGCCGGGGTCGGCAGGAAGGTCACGTCGGTGTGCCAGATCGCGTTGTCCCGCACGTCGGTGACGGCAGTGTCGAGGATCAGCACTTCCGGCTGTTCCGGCACGTTCGGGTAGATCGGATGAATATGCAGGTCGCCGAAATAGGCGGCGAATCGCGCTTGCTGTTGCGGCTCGATCGGCTGGTCGCGGAAGAACAGCACTTGATGCTTGAGCAGCGCTTGTTCGATGGCGTCGCGTTGTTCCAGGTTCAGCGCCTGGCTGATGTCGATGCCGCTGATTTGCGCGCCTAGGGCGGAGCTTAAAGGGACGATTGTCAGGTTACTCATGGTGGTTCTCTTCAATCTGGGGCGTCGAGCTGTTTGTGGGAGCGGGCTTGCTCGCGAAGAGGCCGTGTCAGTCAACTTAGATGTTGAATGCTGGACAGCTTTCGCGAGCAAGCCCGCTCCCACAATGAATATTCAGTGAGCCTGGCCGTGCCATGGCACCAGTTTGCGTTGCAGGGCACGCAGGCCCATTTCCATGGCGAATGCGATCAATGCGATCACCAGAATCCCCAGCACCACCACATCGGTAACCAGGAATTGCGCGGCCGATTGCACCATAAAGCCCAAACCGCTGGTGGCGGCGATCAACTCGGCGGCCACCAGCGTCGACCAACCCACACCCAGACCAATTCGCACACCGGTCAAAATGTCTGGCAAGGCACTGGGCAAAATCACGTACCGAATCAACTGCGCCCGAGTCGCGCCCAGCGACTGCGCGGCGCGCAATTTGGCCGGGTCGACGGTGCGCACGCCAGTGGCGGTGGCAATCGCGATCGGGGCGAAGATCGCCAGGTAGATCAACAAGACTTTCGACAATTCACCGATGCCGCACCAGATCACGATCAGCGGCAGATAAGCCAGCGGCGGAATCGGGCGATAGAACTCGATCAGCGGATCAAGAATGCCGCGAGCGATACGGTTGTGGCCGATGGCGATACCCACCGGCACGGCGGTCAGCACCGCGAAGCCCAAGCCCAGGCCAATACGGCTGAGGCTCGCGCCCAAGTGCTGCCACAAGGTCGAATCCATGTAGCCGGTGGTCACCAGCAGCCAACCTTTTTGCAGCACGGCGGAGGGTGGCGGCAGGAACAGCGGTTCGATCAAACCAGTGGCCGTGACGGCCCACCAGATCGCCAACAATGCGATCAGGGTCAGCACGCTGATCCAGCGCGTGTTCAAACTGCGACGCAGCGGAATGACCGTCGAACTCGACTTCACCGTCGCGGCGGGAATTTCATAGGTGCTCATGCGCGCTCCTGCCGCTGGACGGCACTGCGTTGGGAAAACACTTTGGCGAGCACGTGTTCGCGGGTTTTGATAAAGCGCGGGTCGGATTTGATTGCCCGCGCCGATTCGCCAGCGGCGTAACGCTGACCGAAGTCCAGGCTCAGACGCTCGACGATTTGCCCGGGGTTGGGCGCCAGCAAAATCAGATCCGTGGCGAGGAACACCGCTTCTTCAATGTCGTGGGTAATCAGGAACACCGGTTTGGCGGTGCGTTGCCAGACCTGCAGCAACAGCTCCTGCATCTGTTCGCGGGTGAAGGCATCGAGGGCACCGAAGGGTTCATCCATCAGCAAAACCCGAGGGTCTGCTGCGAGGGCGCGAGCGAGGCCAACACGTTGCTTCTGCCCGCCCGAGAGCTGCCAGATTCGGCGATTTTCGAAACCGGAAAGGTCCACCAGCGCGAGCATTTCCCGGGCGCGGATTTCGCGTTTGTCCCGGGGGACGCCAGCCAGTTCCAGACCGAAGCCGACGTTGGCCAGCACGTCCTGCCAAGGCAACAGGGCGTCGTCCTGGAACACCACGCCGCGCTCGGCGCTCGGGCCTTTGACTGGCACGCCGTCAAGGGTGATGCGCCCGGCAGTGGGCTCGACGAAACCGGCAATCAGGTTCAACAGCGAGGTCTTGCCACTGCCGGACGGGCCGAGGGCGACCAGCAACTGCTGGGGCCCCAGACTCAGGGAAATATCCGCCAGCACAGGTTCCGTGCTGCCTGGGTACTGTGCGCAGATGCGCTCCAGCTGTAGCAAAGCCATCGCGGTTAACTCCCGATCAATTGGTGATGTATTTGGCGCTGACGTACGGCGCGTAGTCCGGCAGCACGGCCTCGACCTTGCCCTGTTCCTTGAGGAATACCGCAGTGTCGGTGATGGCCTTGGTGGTCGGCGCGCCGAGGGTGATCACCTGATCAGCCGCGAGCGGGAAGACGTTGCCTTGCAGCAGCAATGGAATGTCGCTGGCCTTGGCACCGGAGAGCTTCACCAGTTTGTCGACATTGCTTTGGTTGGCGAGCCAGGCTTTCGGGTCTTTGCGGTAGTCGGCGTAGGCATCGAGGGTCACTTTGGCGAACGCGGTGACGATTTCCGGGTGCTTCTGGGCGAAATCCTTACGCACGATCCAGGCATCGAAAGTCGGTGCGCCGAATTTGGCCAGTTCGCCCGAGGTGATCAGCACTTTGCCGTTTTCCTTGGCCACGCCGAGCGCTGGGTCCCAGACGTAGGTGGCGTCGATATCACCGCGTTTCCATGCAGCGATAATCGCCGGCGGCGCGAGGTTGAGCACGGTGACTTTCGATGGGTCGATGTTCCAGTGTTTCAGCGCGGCCAACAGGCTGTAGTGGCCGGTGGAAACAAACGGTACGGCAATTTTCTTGCCGATCAGGTCTTGCGGGGTCTTGATCCCGGAACCGTCGCGAGCGACCAGCGCTTCGGCGGCGCCGATCTGGGTGGCGATGAGAAAGGTTTCTACCGGGACTTTGCGGGTGATTGCCGCCGTCAGGGGGCTGGAACCGAGGTAGCCGATCTGCACATCGCCAGACGCGATGGCGGCAATGATGTCGGCGCCGTTGTCGAATTTGCGCCAGTCGATATTGGCGTTGGTGGCTTTTTCGTAGGTGCCGTCAGCCTGGGCGACTTTGGCCGGGTCAACGGTGGTCTGGTAGGCGACGGTCACATCTGCCGCCTGAGCCAGGAAACTCGCCGAAGCCAGAAACGCGGCGGCCAGAAGGCGAAGAGGGGAAGTCAGTTTCATCGGGAAGCTCCTTGTCAGGCGACCGAGAGTCGGCGTGAAAAGGAGACTAAATGATATAAGAATCCGAAAATAAATAACTTTTTCGAATTACCTTATGAGCGGAAAATTCTAAGAGAGGCCGTTGTGGCGAGGGGGCTTGTCGGACCGCCGCATCGCCCCGTTCGGCTGCGAAGCAGTCGTAATGCAGGCGACTCGGTTTATCCGAAATATTGCGTGTGTCGGTTTTGGGACTGCTGTGCAGTCCAACGGGGGCAAGCCCCCTCGCCACAGAGGGGACCTGCTCTGGCAGTTTAGTTGCTGATCGCCAGAATACTCGCCTGATACGACCCGACAAACACATCGAAATCGCCGACTTCGTTCTGTTCCAGCTCTACCTGCTGAGCCAGCGACGAGCGCGCCCGTTCTTCAAATTTAGCCTGTTCTTCGCTTGAAAGCGGCTCGCTGCGGAAAAACTCTGCGTGCACCTGACTCTGACGCAAGGAGAACTGAGCAAAGCTTTCCTTGTGCTCGGCCATCGCCGCCAACACCTGAGCCGATGGCGTCAGGGACGAGTCCTTGACCTTGGCCAGTTGTGCGTCCAGCGCCTTGCTGTGAGCATCGCCGCCATGGCTTTGATCCAGCAACGCCGCCAATGGCGCAATTTTTTCCAGCAATTCGCCGGCCCATTCCTTCAGGTCTACCAGGTGCCCGTCGCGTTGCAACTGCAGGCCCGGACGACGACCTTCCTTGACCACGCTGAGGAAGTTCGACGTCGCATTGCCACAGCTGGTGCTGGTCAGCAGCGGGCTGTCGTTCAGCGCGCAATACAACAGGAACGCATCAAGGAACCGCGACTCGGTGAGGTCGATGCCCATCGGCAGGAACGGGTTGATGTCCAGGCAGCGCACTTCAACGTATTGAATGCCACGGGCCACCAACGCCTGGATCGGCCGCTCGCCGGTGTAGGTCACGCGTTTCGGGCGGATGTTGGAGTAGTACTCGTTTTCGATCTGCAGGATGTTGGTGTTGAGCTGAACCCACTCACCGTCCTGGTGCGTACCGATCTCGACGTATGGCGGGTAAGGCGTGGCCACGGCTTTGCGCAGGCTGTCGGTGTAGCTGGTCAGATCGTTGTAGCACGGCGTCAGGCCGGCTTGGGCGTTGCTCTGGTAACCCAGATCGCTCATGCGCAGGCTGGTGGCGTACGGCAGGTACAACGTGTCCGGGTCCAGCTGTTCCAGTTGATGCGAACGACCGCGCAGGAAACCGGCGTCCAGCGCAGGCGAGGCGCCGAACAGGTACATCAGCAGCCAGCTGTAGCGACGGAAGTTGCGGATCAGCGCGATGTAGGCCGACGATTGATAATCGCGATCGGTGCCGACAAAGCCTTCGGCCTCTTTAAGCAGCGGCCAGAGCTTTTCCGGCAGGGAAAAGTTGTAGTGGATCCCGGCGATGCACTGCATGGTCTTGCCGTAACGCAGGGCCAGACCCTTGCGATAGACATACTTAAGCTGACCGATGTTGGAGGTGCCGTAATAAGCGATCGGGATGTCTTCCTCGGCCGGCAACGGGCACGGCATCGATGGACTCCACAGGTACTCATTACCGAGCTTGCTGTAGGCAAACCGATGGATCTTATCGAGGCTCGCCAGGGTATCTGCCGGGTCTGGCAGGGCTGGCGTGATGAACTCCAGCAGCGACTCGGAATAGTCAGTGGTGATTTGTTCATTGGTCAGCGCGGAACCCAATGCTTCAGGGTGCGGCGTTTGCGCCAGGCGCCCTTCGCCTGTCACGCGCAGGCATTCACGTTCGATGCCGTGAAGGCACTGTTCGAGCAGAGAGAGGTTAGCGCGCTCGCCAAGCAGAGCCAGGCGGCGGTTGAGAAGTTCGCTCAAGTTGGATTCCTTCACGCGTCAGTCGCCCCAATATGGGGGTGGGCAAGACGGTCTACAAGGGTGAAGTTAAAACTGGCGTTTTCGCCTGGTTTTCGGGCCGCACTGGCCTGCTGTCAGCCAGCCAGGGATTGATCGCCGCAATCCCCTGTGGGAGCGGGCTTGCTCGCGAAGAGGGCGTGTCCGTCAACATTGAAGTTGCCTGACACACCGCCTTCGCGAGCAAGCCCGCTCCCACAGAAAACTCCGACGCTGCAGTCACAGCGCCGAAATTAACTCAAATTGATGATGGGGGGCTACAGGACAGCGAACGTGCCTTGTGCTTTTGCGACGAGTTTGTCGCCTTGCATCACGTCGGCTTCAACCACCAGCGTGCGGCGGCCCGGATGGATCACCCGTGCCGTGCACATCACTTCACCGTCGGCGACGGCGCGGATGTAGTTGATCTTGCACTCGATGGTTGCGCTCTGCTGGTCAAAGCCGTGGGTGCTGGAACAGGCCAGCCCCATGGCAATGTCCACCAGACTGAACAAAGCGCCGCCGTGCAGCTTGCCGCCGCGATTGCGCAGTTCTGGCTCAAGCGCCAGGGCGACTTGCGCCACCCCGGTTTCCAGACTGTGCAAGCGACACCCCAGCAGCTTGAAAAACGCGCTTTCGGTCAAGCCGACCGGGATCTCCATCAGCGTTTTTTCAACTGTTTGGCGTTAGCGAACAGCGAGGCCATGGCGTTGTTGGCCGGGGCTGCTGCCGTGGTTTCCTTGCGCGGTGCGGTGTTCTGGGATTGGCGTGGTGCCGAACCTGGACGCGCACCGCGAGCACCGTCGATCTTCTCGCCCGGGGTGTCGCTCATGCGCATCGACAGGCCAACGCGTTTGCGCGGGATGTCGACTTCCATGACCTTCACCTTGACTACATCACCGGCCTTCACCGCTTCGCGCGGATCCTTGATGAACTTCTCCGACAGCGCGGAAATGTGTACCAAACCGTCCTGATGCACGCCGATGTCGACGAAGGCGCCGAAGTTGGTCACGTTGGTGACCACGCCTTCGAGGATCATCCCCAGTTGCAAGTCCTTGAGGTCTTCGACGCCTTCCTGGAACTCGGCGGTTTTGAACTCGGGACGCGGGTCGCGACCGGGTTTTTCCAGCTCTTGCAGGATGTCGGTGACCGTCGGCAGACCGAAGGTTTCGTCGGTGTACTTCTTCGGATCGAGGCGCTTGAGGAAGCTCGCGTCGCCGATCAGCGAGCGAATGTCACGGTCGGTTTCAGCGGCAATGCGCTGCACCAGCGGATAGGCTTCCGGGTGAACCGCGGACGAGTCCAATGGGTTGTCGCCATTCATCACGCGCAGGAAACCGGCGGCCTGTTCAAAGGTTTTTTCACCCAGACGCGCGACTTTTTTCAGCGCCGCACGGGTTTTGAAGGCACCGTGCTCGTCGCGGTGGCTGACGATATTTTGCGCCAGGGTCGCATTAAGGCCGGAGATACGCGCCAGCAGCGCCACGGAGGCGGTGTTGACGTCGACGCCCACGGCGTTCACGCAGTCCTCGACCACCGCGTCCAGGCCGCGTGCCAGTTTCAGCTGCGACACGTCGTGCTGGTACTGGCCGACGCCGATGGATTTCGGATCGATCTTCACCAGCTCAGCCAGCGGATCCTGCAAGCGACGGGCAATCGACACCGCGCCACGGATCGACACGTCGAGGTCCGGGAATTCCTTGGAGGCCAGTTCCGACGCCGAGTACACCGATGCGCCGGCCTCGGAGACCATGACTTTGGTCATCTTCATGGCTGGGTATTTTTTGATCAGCTCAGCAGCGAGCTTGTCGGTTTCACGGCTGGCGGTGCCGTTGCCGATGGCGATCAGATCCACCGAATGCTTGGCGCACAGGGCGGCGAGCACGGCGAGGGTCTGGTCCCACTTGTTGTGCGGCACGTGCGGGTAAACCGTGGCGTGATCCAACAGCTTGCCGGTGGCATCGACCACGGCGACCTTGCAACCGGTGCGCAGGCCCGGGTCGAGGCCCAAGGTGGCACGCGGGCCGGCCGGGGCCGACAGCAGCAAGTCGTGCAGGTTGTGTGCGAACACGTTGATCGCTTCGGTTTCCGCGCCATCACGCAGTTCGCCCAGCAGGTCGGTTTCCAGGTGGGTGTAGAGCTTGACCTTCCAGGTCCAGCGCACCACTTCGCCCAGCCATTTGTCGGCGGCGCGGTTCTGGTTCTGGATGCCGAATTGCTGGCCGATCATGCCTTCGCACGGGTGCATGGTGCCCGGCAGTTCATCGCCGACTTTCAGCGCGGAGCTGAGAATGCCTTCGTTGCGGCCACGGAAAATCGCCAGCGCGCGGTGCGATGGCATGCTTTTCAGCGGTTCGTCGTGTTCGAAGTAGTCGCGGAACTTGGCGCCTTCCTCTTCCTTGCCAGCGATCACGCGGGCACTGAGGGTGGCTTCCTGCTTGAGATAGTTGCGCAACTTGTCCAGCAGGCCAGCGTCTTCGGCGAAGCGCTCCATGAGGATGTACTTGGCGCCTTCAAGGGCTGCTTTCACATCGGCCACGCCTTTTTCGGCGTCGATGAAGCGCGCGGCTTCGGCTTCAGGGTTCAGGGTCGGGTCGTTGAACAGGCCGTCGGCCAGCTCGCCGAGGCCGGCTTCCAGGGCGATCTGGCCCTTGGTGCGGCGCTTCTGCTTGTACGGCAGGTACAAGTCTTCGAGACGGGTCTTGGTGTCGGCGAGTTTGATGTCGCGTTCGAGTTGCGGGGTCAGCTTGCCTTGCTCTTGAATGCTGGCGAGGATGCTGATCCGCCGTTCGTCGAGTTCTCGCAGGTAGCGCAGACGCTCTTCCAGATGACGCAACTGGATGTCATCGAGGCTGCCGGTCACTTCTTTCCGGTAGCGGGCGATGAAGGGAACGGTAGAGCCTTCATCGAGTAGCGCGACGGCCGCTTCGACCTGTTGTGGGCGGACGCCGAGTTCCTCGGCGATGCGGCTGTTGATGCTGTCCATAAAACCACCTGACAAATTGTGAAAGCAGGCTCGCAGGCGCAGAGATAAGGGCTCGGCGAGTCTGGTTGAGCGGCCTGGCGTGCGCCGCTACCTGAGCCAACAGGCTTCCCGTTGACCCGTGAAATCGAACAATTACTGCCAGCGCCATGAAAAAAAACGGCTGCTTACAGTAACGATCAGACGTTGCCTGACACAAAAGGCCGCGCATTATAACCAGCGTTCTGTCCATTCGGGGGTATCGCGGTTTGTAGGCACAATGCCCGGTTTTCTGGCGGTAGAGGAAAAATCTGCTAACAATGCACACGGTGCGTATAACGGCAGCTACGCCATAATGCGCGCCGAGATCAAAGGAGCATCCAATGAGCAGCACTGCAAACATTGCTGAAGGCGAAAAAATTCTTATTGTTGACGACGATCCTGGGCTGAGCAGCCTGCTGGAGCGTTTTTTCGTCAGCAAGGGCTACCGCGCCCGCGCCGTCCCGAACACTGAACAAATGGACCGCCTGCTGGCGCGTGAAGTGTTCAACCTGGTCGTCCTCGACCTGATGCTGCCCGGCGAAGACGGCTTGACCGCTTGCCGCCGCCTGCGCACGGCGAACAATCAGATTCCGATCATCATGCTGACCGCCAAGGGCGATGAGCTTAGCCGCATCAAGGGCCTGGAACTGGGCGCCGACGATTACCTGGCCAAGCCGTTCAACCCGGACGAACTGATGGCTCGGGTCAAAGCGGTTCTGCGTCGTCAGGCGGCACCGGTGCCGGGCGCCCCGGGCAGCGAAGACGAAAGCGTGACCTTCGGTGACTACGAACTGTCCCTGGCCACCCGCGAACTCAAGCGCGGCGACGAAGTGCATATGCTCACCACCGGTGAGTTTGCGGTGCTCAAGGCATTGGTCATGAACGCGCGTCAGCCACTGACCCGCGATAAACTGATGAACCTGGCCCGTGGCCGCGAGTGGGATGCCCTGGAGCGTTCCATCGACGTGCAGATTTCCCGTCTGCGCCGGATGATCGAACCCGATCCGTCCAAACCACGCTATATCCAGACCGTCTGGGGCGTGGGTTACGTGTTCGTTCCGGATGGCGCCGCCACGAAGTGATCGGTGATTTGTAGGAGCGGGTCTTGCGGGTAACGGGTCAGATGACCTTTCCCGCAGACTCGCGATCTGCAATATGCGAGCATCGCTCGCTCCTGCAAGTATGTAGCGGTTACCCATGAAAACCCCTGTTTGGTTCCCCCAGAGCTTCTTCTCCCGCACCCTGTGGCTGGTGCTGATCGTCGTCCTGTTCTCCAAGGCGCTGACCCTGGTTTATCTGTTGATGAACGAAGATGTGCTGGTGGATCGCCAATACAGCCACGGCGTCGCCCTGACGCTGCGTGCCTATTGGGCCGCCGACGAAGAGAACCGCACGAAGATCGCCGATGCCGCGACCCTGATCCGGGTGGTGGGTGCCGGTGTGCCGGAAGGCGAACAGCACTGGCCCTACAGCGAGATCTACCAGCGACAGATGCAGGCCGAATTGGGTGCCGACACCGAAGTGCGATTACGCATGCACTCACCGCCGGCGCTGTGGGTCCGGGCGCCCAGCCTGGGCGATGGCTGGCTGAAAGTGCCGTTGTACCCGCATCCATTGCGCGGCCAGAAAATCTGGAACGTGCTCGGTTGGTTCCTCGCCATTGGTTTGTTGTCCACCGCCTCGGCGTGGATCTTCGTAAGCCAGCTCAATCAACCGCTTAAACGACTGGTCTATGCCGCGAGGCAACTCGGTCAGGGCCGCAGCGTGCGCCTGCCGATCAGTGATACACCGAGCGAGATGACCGAGGTTTATCGCGCCTTCAACCAAATGGCTGAAGACGTCGAACAGGCGGGGCGCGAACGGGAGCTGATGCTGGCCGGGGTCTCTCACGATCTACGCACGCCCCTGACCCGTTTGCGGCTGTCCCTGGAGCTGATGGGCGATCACAGTGACCTGACAGACGACATGATCCGCGACATTGAAGACATGGACGCGATTCTGGATCAGTTCCTGGCGTTCATTCGTGACGGACGTGACGAGTCTGTGGAAGAAGTGGACCTGAGCGAGCTGGTTCGAGAAGTCGCTGCACCGTACAACCAGAACGAAGAGAAAGTGCACTTGCGCCTGGAGCCGATCCAGCCGTTCCCGTTGCGTCGGGTGTCGATGAAACGGCTGCTGAACAACCTGATCGGCAATGCTCTGCATCACGCCGGCAGCGGCGTCGAAGTGGCGGCTTATGTGTCCGGAGATACCAGTGCACCGTATGTGGTGCTGAGCGTCATGGACCGTGGCGCGGGGATCGATCCGTCGGAACTGGAGGCGATCTTCAACCCGTTCACCCGTGGCGATCGTGCCCGGGGCGGGAAGGGGACGGGGTTGGGGTTGGCAATCGTGAAGCGGATCGCTTCGATGCATGGCGGGAATGTCGAGCTGCGCAACCGGTCCGGTGGTGGGCTGGAAGCGCGGGTGCGGTTGCCGCTTGGGTTGATGTTGCCGAGGGATGCTGTCTGACTCGATCGTTCCCACGCGCAGCAAAGGAATGCAGCCCGGGACGCTCCGCGTCCCATCCAGAGCCGAACGCGGAGCGTCCGTAGAGGCATTCCCACGCGGAGCGTGGGAACGATCACCTTGCCAGCTTCAACCTTTCCCTTTGGTCCGAGTCATATTCGGCCCGCCATTCTTCTCCAGATGCTCAATGATGATCCCCGCCACGTTCTTTCCGGTGGTGGTTTCAATCCCTTCAAGCCCTGGCGACGAGTTCACTTCCATCACCAGCGGTCCATGATTGGAGCGCAGGATATCCACCCCCGCCACCGCCAACCCCATGACCTTCGCCGCACGCAACGCAGTCATGCGTTCTTCCGGCGTGATCTTGATCAGGCTCGCACTGCCACCGCGATGCAGGTTGGAGCGAAACTCCCCCGGCTTGGCCTGGCGCTTCATCGCCGCGATCACCTTGTCGCCGACCACAAAACAACGAATGTCCGCGCCGCCGGCTTCCTTGATGTATTCCTGAACCATGATGTTCTGCTTCAGGCCCATGAAGGCTTCGATCACCGATTCTGCCGCCGTGGCTGTTTCACACAGCACCACACCGATGCCCTGAGTGCCTTCCAGCACCTTGATCACCAGCGGTGCGCCGTTGACCATCTCGATCAAGTCGGGAATGTCATCCGGGGAATGCGCAAAACCGGTGACCGGCAAACCGATCCCCCGGCGCGACAGCAATTGCAGTGAACGCAGTTTGTCTCGCGAACGGGCAATGGCTACCGATTCGTTGAGCGGAAAAACCCCCATCATTTCGAACTGGCGCAGCACCGCGCAGCCATAAAACGTTACCGATGCGCCAATCCGCGGGATCACTGCATCGAAACCCTCCAGCGGTTTGCCACGGTAGTGGATCTGCGGCTTGTGACTGGCAATGTTCATGTAGGCGCGCAAGGTGTCGATCACCACCATTTCATGGCCACGCTCCATACCGGCTTCGACCAGACGACGGGTGGAATACAGACGCGGGTTCCGCGACAGCACAGCGATCTTCATGCAACACCTGTGGAGAAGGTAGATACCGGGAACACCGGCTTGTCTTGTACATATTTAATGCCCGGATTGACCACCAACTGGCCGTCGATCAGGGCTTTGGAACCGAGTAACAGGCGATATCGCATGGACTTGCGGCAGGCGAGGGTGAACTCGACCCGCCAGACCCGATCACCGAGGGCCAGGGTGGTGCTGACCACATAGCGCATCTGCGCATGGCCGTTGGAGCTTTTAATGGTTTTCCTCGTTACCAGCGGGGCTTCGCAGCGCCGGTGCCGCAGTTGCACCACCGTGCCCAGGTGCGCGGTAAAGCGCACCCACTGTTCCCCATCGCGCTCGAACGGCTCGATGTCGGTGGCGTGCAAACTGGAGGTGCTGGCGCCGGTGTCGATTTTTGCCCGAAGGCCCGCGACTCCCAAATCCGGGAGCGCCACCCACTCGCGCAGACCGATAACGGTCAAATGGTCAAATGTCTTCAAAAGTGCTCAACCGGCAAAAACCGCTCAGACCGCGTGCGGCCGAATTCGCGGTATTCACGCAGAATAATGGGTAAAAGGCGACAGATATCTACTGCCCGAATTTCCATCCCTCAATGTGCGGGGGAATGCCTGCATTCTAATCCACAGCGTGGTGATTCATGGCACGACAGAAACGGTAGTACAGTTCATCGATATTTCAGAATGAGGTCATCCAATGGCACAAAAAAGCGAAGAGGACGACAAGGTCCGTCTCGATAAATGGTTGTGGGCCGCGCGTTTTTATAAAACACGTGCCTTGGCCAAGGCCGCGATTGAGAGTGGCAAGGTGCATTGCCGGGGCGAGCGCTGCAAGCCAGGCAAGGAGCCGAGGGTGGGCGATGAATTTCAGATTCGCACCGGCTTCGAGGAGCGCACGGTGGTAGTCCAGGCGCTGTCGATCGTGCGCCGTGGTGCGCCGGAGGCTCAGGCCCTGTATGCCGAAACCGAAGCCAGCATTGCCAAACGTGAAGCGGCTGCGGCCATGCGCAAGGCCGGGGCATTGGGCGTGAGCACTGATGGCAAGCCGAGCAAGAAGCAGCGTCGGGATCTGTTCAAGTTTCGCGGTAACAGCAACGACGAGTAGTGACCGTCGTCTGGCGCAGACTTGCAATCGCGCACCTGCGCAGCCATATGGGTGTACTCGTCAGCGGCAGAGTGAAAACGCCGTTCGTCGAAAACCGAGGTTTGACCTTGCTTGGAACAACCCCGGATTGTTCATAAAATGCCCTTACGGCTGAACTTTGCCCGCTCAATAATGCGGAAATGACGCGATTTTCTTTTTTGTCACCCTTTCAGATACCCAGACCTATGACCAATCTATCGGATAACGACTACACCCAACGCTTCATCTTCGATGACAGCGACACCCGCGGCGAGCTGGTTGGGTTGGAGCGTAGCTATGCCGAAGTCCTCGCCAAACACGCCTATCCGGAGCCGGTCGCGCAACTGCTGGGCGAGCTGATGGCGGCGGCAGCGTTGCTGATTGGCACCTTGAAGTTCGATGGCTTGCTGATTCTGCAGGCCCGTTCCGAAGGCCCGGTGCCGCTGTTGATGATTGAGTGCTCCAGCGAGCGTGAGATCCGCGGCCTGGCTCGTTACGAAGCCGACCAGATTGCCCCGGATGCGACCCTCGCCGACCTGATGCCCAATGGTGTCCTGGCGCTGACCGTCGACCCGACCCAGGGCCAGCGTTACCAAGGCATCGTCGACCTCGACGGCGCAACGCTCTCGGAGTGCTTCACTAACTACTTCGTCATGTCTCAGCAGGTCGGCACGCGCTTCTGGCTCTACGCCGATGGCCGTCGTGCCCGTGGCCTGTTGCTGCAGCAATTGCCTGCCGACCGTCTGAAAGACGAAGAAGAACGCGCGGCCAGTTGGCAGCACATCACCGCCCTGGCCAGCACGCTGACGGCCGATGAATTGCTGAGCCTGGACAACGAAACCGTGCTCCATCGCCTCTATCATGAAGAACAGGTGCGCCTGTTTGACGTGCAGCACCTACGTTTCCATTGCAGCTGCTCTCGGGAACGCTCGGGCAATGCGTTGGTCAGTTTGGGTCTGGATGATGCCCAGGCACTCGTTATCGAACACGGTGGCGCCGTGGAGATCGATTGCCAGTTTTGCAACGAACGTTACCTGTTCGATGCGGCCGATATCACCCAATTGTTTGCTGGTGCAGGGGTCGATACGCCGTCAGATACCCGTCACTAAAACGTTTCAGTGCAGGTAAATTCACTGCTTAACGCCGGAATAACGCCGTTCTGACGGGAGGGCCCTACACTTTTTGGGCTTTTCTGGCATAATCCGGCCCACTTTTTTCGCGGTAGTAGTGCACGACTTTCTACTACAAAACGTTTGGAGCACTCGGCCACTGGCCGACGGGGAACCTCATGACGCAAGCCAATAACGCCGTGTACACCGATCTGAGTGTTGATGATCTGGTTAAAGAAGCCCTGAATCGCGGTGAAGGCGAGCTTGCCGATACCGGCGCGCTGGTTGTTCGCACCGGTCACCGTACCGGCCGTTCGCCAGTCGATCGTTTCATCGTTGAAGAGCCGACCACCCAGGACGCCATCGCCTGGGGCCCGATCAACCGCAAGTTCCCGGCCGACAAGTTCGATGCCCTGTGGGCTCGCGTCGAGGCCTTCAACAACGCGCAAGAGCATTTCGTTTCCCACGTGCACGTAGGTGCTGCCGAAGAGCACTACCTGGCCGTGAAGATGACCACCCAGACTGCCTGGCAGAACCTGTTCGGTCGTTGCCTGTTCATCAACCCGGCCCAGTACAACCCGGCTGGCCGTGAAGAGTGGCAAGTTCTCAACGTTGCCAACTTCGAATGCGTTCCAGAGCGTGACGGCACCAACTCCGATGGTTGCGTGATCCTCAACTTCGCCCAGAAGAAAGTGCTGATTGCCGGCATGCGCTACGCCGGTGAAATGAAGAAAGCCATGTTCTCGGTGCAGAACTTCCTGCTGCCGGCCGCCGACGTGCTGCCAATGCACTGTGCTGCCAACATCGGTGAAGCGGGCGACGTGACCCTGTTCTTCGGTTTGTCCGGCACCGGCAAGACCACCCTGTCTGCCGATGAAAGCCGTTACCTGATCGGTGACGACGAGCACGGCTGGGGCGAGGGTGTGGTGTTCAACATCGAAGGCGGTTGCTATGCCAAGTGCATCGACCTGTCCGAGAAGAACGAGCCGGTCATCTGGAAAGCCATCAAGCACGGCGCAGTCCTGGAAAACGTTGTGCTGGACGACGCCAAGAAGGCTGACTACGCCGACGGCAGCCTGACCCAGAACAGCCGCGCAGCCTACCCGCTGGAGCACGTCGAGAAGCGTTCCGAGAAGAACCTCGGCGGCGAGCCAAACGCTGTGATCTTCCTGACCTGCGACCTGACCGGCGTCCTGCCGCCAGTCTCGATCCTCAGCGAAGAACAAGCGGCCTACCACTTCCTGTCCGGCTACACCGCACTGGTGGGCTCGACTGAAATGGGTTCCGGCAGCGGCATCAAGTCGACCTTCTCCACCTGCTTCGGCGCACCATTCTTCCCGCGCCCGGCCGGCGAATACGCAGAACTGCTGATCAAACGCATCCGCGGCTTCGGCTCCAAGGTCTACCTGGTCAACACCGGCTGGACCGGCGGTGGCTACGGCGTCGGCAAACGCTTCAACATCCCGACCACTCGTGGCGTGATTGCAGCGATCCAGAGCGGCGCGTTGATCGGTGCAGAAACCGAACACCTCGACATCATCAACCTCAACGTGCCAAAAGTCGTACCGGGCGTTGAGACTGGCCTGTTGAACCCACGTAACACCTGGGCTGACAAGGCTGCTTACGATGAGGCTGCTAAAGCGTTGGCTGGGTTGTTTGTTGAGAACTTCAAGAAGTTCGACGTGAGCGACGCGATCAAGGCTGCTGGGCCGAAGTTGTAAGCATTGGTAGTGGTTTGAGGTAAGAGAAAGCCGCCCTTTGGGCGGCTTTTTTGTGGGCGCGATTCAGTTCTCTACGAGACAGAACTGGCAATATTCCCGCAGTAAACACGCAAAACAGCCAGAATTATTCCCCTTCTGTTGTCCTGATCCACTAGACCCCGATGGTTAATGGGGGGTTGTCGCCGCGTCTTTTCGCCCTGCGCTTGAGGTGCACGTCGTAGCTTTCGGGCTGCAAAGAGCGATTAGTGTCGTAATCGGTGATGGCGTTTACCCCTGCATCAGCCCCATGCGCGCACAACAACCTGCCTCATTCGTTATGTGTTGGGCTAAGGCTTCTTTTTTCTTGTCAGTAATGCGGACAGTGAGTGGGTATTCAGCGGGAAGTCGCGAAGATCACTCTCGCTGAGAGACCACTTACGAATAACGCTACCTGCCTGAGAGCCGTGTGGTTTGCTTGCTTTGGCGGCAGTTGTGCTTGGTTCGCGCCTGGGTTTTTTAGCCTTTGGGCCTGGGGTTCGACTTAACTGAGCATCTTGTAGTCGACGCCCCGTTTCATCGGATTCGCCAACCTTGTTCAAGTCCTGCTCCAGGCCTAATACATGCATCACCGACAGATAAGCGCCCATTGTCACCCCCGCACCACCAGACTCCAGAGAACGCAGCGTCATGACAGACATGCCGGCTCGTTCTGCCACTTGTTTAGCTGTCAGCCTTCGACGTAAACGAGCCAGTTTTAGGCGTTCGCCGAGGTCGGTAAGCAGTCGGGCAATACGCGGGAGAAGTGCCGCTGTTTTTCTAGCCATACAGCTAATATTCCTTCACTTCTGAGGTGATAACGCCAGAATAATTGCACTTATGCGAGCCGTTCCAGACGTGGCGTCTGCCCTATTGGTTCTCCAGTTCCTGCGTATCCCACCGTTGCACCTTGATCGCTTGGTAAAGCATGCCAATGGTCAAAGGCACCTTGTCACCGCGCCCCTTCGCCCGACGCTTGAGAAACACATCAAACCCTTCCGGCTGAAAATACCGATACGCATCGTAGTCGACGAAATCAATGGCGAACTGTTCCTCCAGCGCTTCCATCAGCTGCCGCGCGTCTGCGCCATCACAGCCCAGGTCAAAGTTGATCGAGGTGGTGAGGCTGATGGTATTTCGTTCGGGCAGGCCGAGTTCTTCGTGCAGCAGCTGCATGAGCAGGTGCATGGCGTGGTCGTCGGGGAAGTTGAGGGCGAGGTTCATAGCGCGTCCGTTTGGCTTGGGGAGGGCAGGTTGAGTCGGTTTTCCTTGTCGGTACTTGGCGATCACTTCTTCTCGTGTAGGAAGCGGCACGTCAAGGTCTGCCGGAGACGTATCAAATCCGGCGAGGCGTAGGCTAGCCAAGTAGTTTGAACGGCAGACTTTTTCGTAGTGCGCTTGTTTCTGTTTGAAGGTTAATTTGCTCATGAATAGTGTGCCGGAGCCGTTTCAGGGCCATTTCTGTCTGGCATGCATTACTCGCAGCATCTCTACCAAATCGTCTCTGATCAGATAGACCATTACGTAGTTTGAGGTTACGACTATCTCGCGTGTCCCTGGAACGATGCCTTTCCTGTAAAGAGTCGGGCGCTGTCGAGCGTGCTCTGCCTTCAGTTCAAACATCTCATCGAGGGCAACAGCTGCGATTGGGTTGTCCTGACTGATGTGATCCATGATTCTGCTTCGGTCATCAAGCGCCATCGGACGCCAGACCAACCTCATCAACGCGCTCGTTGACGTATGGCATCACGCTTGGCGGCAAATATTCGGCGGGCCTCTTCGTCGCTCACGCTCGGTCTCAAATCATCAACACTGCTTTGTACCTGTTCCTTGAACCATTCTTCATATGCCGCAGCCTCATGGGCCTGTTTCATTGCCTCGGAGCGATCAGGGCGGGTGTAGGTTTTGAATTGGAACGGATCATAATTCGATGCGTCCACATCGAAGTGGTTGATGCCCATGTCTCGCAGATAAGTCACCAGTGTTTCAAGTCGTTTGAATAGGCGCACTTGACGACTGCGTTGTGCCGTCAGCGAGCATTCTTTACTTCCGTATCGGATTTGAATCGACCAACCGCCTGGTCTTGCGACGATATGAGCGCTGTTTACCGAACCGTTTTCAAGCAGTCGAGTGAGGGTGCTGTGATCGATGGTTTCGGTTGTCATGAAGGCGAGTCCATTGTTGAACAGTGGCTCATATGCTACGCAATCAATAATAGTTTGCAAGATTCAGCTCCTCACGTTGGAAAGGGGGGGATACAGCATTGATCGTCGATCAGGCAGGCAGCCCTTGTCTGGAGCAGTGCCTGCCTGAGAGTGGTTTTAAGCCGGCGCTTTCCAGCCCATCATGCGTTGCTGGGCGACTTTAAGCAGGTCGCAGCCGTCCTGTGTCAGTAAGTAGACCGCGTGGGTGATGTGGGGGATGTCTTCGATGTCGCCGTGTTTGAAGCAAACGCAGTGCAGGGTTTTGAGGAGATCACTGGAGGCTCGGATACGCTGGAGGGCGGCTTCGAGAATGTCCTGAGGGTTTGCCTCTGTATCGATGATCAGGGGCGGGGAGTCGGTGAGGTTGGTTTGCAGCGGGAGGTAGCGATCGGTTGTGGACGGATTCCATGAATTCATTTTATGTAATCTCAAATGCATCAGAAGGAACCGCCGCCATCGTGACCAAGCGATGGGAGGCGGACTGTGTTCGGGTTGGTCAACCGGTGAGATCACACGCAAACCCGGCACGTCCGAAGACGTCCCAAACACAGCCGCCATAAAGCATGCTGACGCAAAAGCGCCGGCAGCATACAACGGGTGCGTGCGTAGATCTAATTCGGGTGACCAAGCCCGAGTCGTTGATTTGGCAGCGACAGTCACGACTATAGGTGCGAGCACCGGGCAGCGATAGACGACAAGGAGTCCCCGCTTGTAGGAACCGGATGAGCCTTGGCTAGGCCGTTTCTATAGGAATTTTCCGCGACGCAATTTCTCGTATTTTTCCGCCATCCCGCGCCCATCACCTCAACAAATATGCTGATACGCCGCAACATCCAGCACGCTAGTCGTCAGCCCAGTCGCCGGCGTATAGATCGTGCCTTTCACCGCCGAGAAGTTGACCCCTTGGCTGCCCAGCGAAACATAGCGTTCGCCTTGATCCAGCTCGGTGAAGTAGGTGTAAGAGTATTTGTGCATCAGCCGGTACATCGCTTCGTTGTCGACCATGGCTTTGCCGAGGTTCTCCAGATCGGCATGGGTCAGGTTCAACGACTTGTCCAGTTGCACGCCCCAACGCTGGAGGCAGACTTCGGCGAAGTGGCGGACGAACCGGCCGGGCTCGGCCAGGGTTTTCGGGCCGTTGACACCGTCGGGGGAGGCATTGCCGGCCACGGTGGCGTGACGGCCGGGTATGGGGTAAATGTGGGTTTTGGTGCCGGTGGCGGTTTGCGGAATAACGCAGCTGAAACCTTTCGAGCGTTCGTCCCGGGCATAGAAACCTACATACTCTTTGACGTTGGCGTCGAGTTTGACTTTGTCATCCTGAAAGTTGCCAATACCCGGCACCGGGTCAATTGCAAAGATATTAACCGGGATGTCTTTAAGTTCGCTGTCCTTGAACATGGCGTTGGCCAGCATGTGGCAACTAATGCCGCCGCGGCTCCAGCCCACCAGGTTTACTTGGGTGGGAATAACACCGTCCTTGCGGAAGGTTTTGATGATCTGTTCTTGTAACGCCTGCTGGGTCACGCTGCGATCGCCATAGTTGTATTTGCGCCAGAACCACGAGCCTTCAACTTTTACGTCTTCGATTGGAATACCGGCCGCTTTGAGGCGGTTGTATTCCTCTTCGGTCAGTTGCTCGCGCTGCCAGTCACACTGGCCTTTGATGATGTTGATTGCGTGCTGGACGTTTTGCTCCCAGCCTTTGCCGAACAGTGTGCCGCTGAGACCGTACTCCTCGGACTTGGTAAAGAGATCGTCGGCTTGCAAGTTACCGCTGCCGGGGCCGTCGACCACGATCCATTCGGCGAACTCCCTGCCGAGATGGTGAGATGCGAGTGTCGATACCAGTTCCCCATCCCAGTAATTTGCATTGGTGTCGTCGAATTTAGTTGAGCCAGTGCCGCAGAAGAAAATAGTTAGTACAGTCATTTGTGTTGCTCTTGTTTAATGTAAGAGCTGGCACGTTAGTTTTTGTTGTTTGAATAGTGAAGTGATTAGTTGTTGCTGGTTTTGTAAGGTGTGTCAGTTGTTTGTGTTTTTATTTAATTCGCTGTTTGGCGATTTCAAGAAGTTCGCAGCCATCTTGGGTCAGCAAGTAAAGTGCGTTGACGATATTGGGTATGTCTTTCACGTCGGCTTGTTTGAAGCACAGGCAATAGAGCGTTTCGAGCAGATCGCTGGCGGCGCGGATGCGTTGCAGGGAGGCGTCGAGAATCTCGTGAGGATTGGCTTCGGTGTCGATGACCAACACGGGGGTATCGCTGTAGCTGGTTTTGAGCGGGTGATAGCGGTCTGTTAACGAGTGGAACGTGTTCATCGAGGTCAGTCCTGTGGGAAGTCGGGCAGTCCGCCGGCAGGCCGACACAATGTTTTCAGCCGCGACGAAAACTATAGAGGGCCGTGGCGAGGCGTCGCAAGGTGGCGCAAATGGACAGATTTTGTAGGTTGTTTACCGGCGCTATCGGCCTTTACCTACGCATACTCCAACTATTTTTTAAGCTTTTCCCTTAGAGGTCGATATTCCTACGGGCTTGTCAGGCTTAGCGCATCAAAGCTCTGCATGGTGCGCGCCAGAATTTGTAGGACGTTTCGAAGCGTCTGGTCGACTCTTAAAGGGAATTAGGTATGCAATGGCTACGTATGGCCGCGATTTTGTTGTTCTGGGCTGGTGTTTGTCGGATGACGGGCGCTGCCGACGGGGAGCATTCGCTGATCCTTGCCAACATGGACCGCAACGGTTGGCCACAGGCGCTGACTACTCAGGCAGACGTCGACACCGCGTCCCGCGCCGAGGTGTTGATGGTGGGCAAGGCGCTGTTGGCCAGCGAAGCGCTGGATGAACAGGGTCTGAAACAGCGACTGGGTGTGCAGGCTGTGAAGCTCAAATCGGTCAGGCAGGTGCGTGACGGGTTGTGGGGGCGGTTGCTGATTACCTACCGCAACGCCAGCCAGAACTGTGACGGTGAACCCTTTTGCCCCCGTGTGCGAAGTGTCGAGGATTTGCGTCAGTTGGCGGCGGCGTTCACTGGCGAGATCAGCCCGGCTTTTGCGGTTTGGGCGAGCAAGAGCCAGGTGTTTCATGAGCAGGCGCTGGATGAGCAGTTGCGGGTGGCGGTGTTGGTGCCCTGATTTTTTATTGATGTTTTTTGGGTGATATTGCTGGCCTCTTCGCGAGCAAGCCCGCTCCCACAGTTGACCGCGTTCTTACGTAGGAACTCGGTCTAATGTGGGAGCGGGCTTGCTCGCGAAAGCGATCTGCCAGCCGCTCCATTCCCTACGCCTTGCAGTCTCCCCGACCTATCCGCTGTATCATCCCGTATCGTTTTTGCCCCCGACCTTTTCTCGACTCGCTGCGTTCGCCGGCTAGGCTTTGGGCTTCGCAGCGGTCAACGGAGTGACAGCTTATGCACAACACCCTGGAACAGGTTTTCGGTTATCCACAGTTTCGGCCTGGCCAGGAGGCGGCGGTCAGTGCTGTGTTGGCCGGGCGCTCGGCGGCGGCGATTTTCCCGACCGGTTCGGGCAAGTCTCTTTGCTATCAATTGCCGGCCTTGTTGCTGCCGCACCTGACATTGGTGGTCTCGCCTTTGCTGGCGTTGATGCAGGATCAATTGGCGTTCTTGCAGCGCCACGGCATTGCGGCGGGCAGTATCGATTCGGCCCAGAGCCGCGATGACGCCAGCGATGTGATGGCCCGGGCAAAGTCCGGGGAATTGAAGATTCTGATGATTTCCGTGGAGCGTCTGAAGAACGAGCGCTTCCGCCATTTTTTGCAGCAGGTGCCGATCTCGCTGCTGGTGGTGGACGAGGCCCACTGCATTTCTGAATGGGGTCACAACTTCCGCCCCGACTACCTCAAGCTGCCGGACTATCAGCGCCAGTTCAACATCTCTCAGGCCTTGCTGCTGACCGCCACCGCGACACCCAAGGTGATCGCTGACATGGAGGCCAAATTCGGCATCGCCCCTGAGGATGTGGTGACCACCGGTTTCTACCGACCCAACCTCAACCTGTTGGTGGAACCGGTACGCGGCCAGGACAAGCGACGACGCCTTGTCGAGTGGATGAGCCAACGTCCCGGCCAGCCGAGTATCGTCTACGTCACCTTGCAGAAAACCGCCGAGCACATCGCCGAACATCTGGGCCGCAATGGCATCCAGGCCGAGGCCTATCACGCCGGTTTGCCCCATGAACAGCGGGAAGGAATACAGAAACGGTTTATGGGCGGGCAGTCCAATTGCATTGTCGCCACCATTGCCTTCGGCATGGGCATCGACAAAAGCGATATCCGTAACGTGGTGCATTTCGACCTGCCTAAATCCATCGAAAACTACAGCCAGGAAATCGGCCGCGCCGGGCGTGACGGGCAGCCATCCGATTGCCTGGTGCTGGCCAACCGCGACAGCCTCAACGTGCTGGAGAACTTCGTCTACGGCGACACGCCGGAACGGGACGGCATTCGTTGCGTGCTCGAGGAGTTGCAAGCCGCCGTGCCCGAGGGGCAGTGGGAGTTTCTGCTGGGACCTTTGGCCGATCAGAGCAACATTCGCCAGTTACCGCTCAAGACCTTGCTGGTACAGCTGGAGTTGCGCGGAATAATCGCGCCGCGTTATGCCTATTACGCCGAATACCGCTTCAAGTATTTACAGGAACCCGAAGCATTGCTTGCCCGATTTGAAGGTGAGCGAAAGGACTTCGTCTCGGCGATCATCCAGACCTCCAGCCGCGCACGGACCTGGGCCACGGTGAATTTCGATGCGCTGTATGAGCAGTATTCCGCCGAGCGCAGTCGGGTGGTCAAGGCGTTGGATTATTTTCAGGAAAAGGGCTGGGTCGAGGTCGAAAGCAAGCAGATGACCGAAGTCTACAGCCTGCTGGACGCGGACTTTGATTCCCCAACCCTGAGCGCTGAATTGCACGCCTATTTCACCCGACACGAGCGCACCGAGATCGCTCGGATTCACGCCATGCTCGATCTGTTCGCCACTGACCACTGCCTGGGTTACCGCCTGGCCGAGTACTTCGGCGACGATAACGCGCCCCGGCAGTGTGGGCATTGCTCGGTGTGTCACGGTCAGGTGGCGCGATTGCCGGCACCGCCGGAATTGCCAGCGCTTGTGGATAAAAATTTCGAGGCGTTGTGTGGTGATTTTATCCACAGGCACGAGCAGCACACGGGCAACATCCCTTCGGCTGAGCGCGTAACAAGATTTCTATGTGGGATCAGTGTACCGCTGTTTACCAAGCTCAAGGCTCGGGCGATTCCGGGGTTTGCGGCGTTGGAGGATTATCCGTATGGCGACGTGCGCGACTGGGCTAAAGCGCACCTGCCAAGCTGAAACACCGTCAATGTGGGAGCGGGCTTGCTCGCGAAGGGGCCATCAGATTCAACATTGATGTTGCCTGACACACCGCTTTCGCGAGCAAGCCCGCTCCCACAGGGATATCGATGTTCTTGAACGCACATCCATCCCCTGAATGTCGCTCATCACAGGAATAAATTTCAAAAAAGCCCGGCGCCTGACTATGGTGAGGACTGTCTTTGGATCGCTAACAAGAGAACAATCATGAGCCAGACACCGTTTGATATTCAGCGCGCCGCCGTGATCGGCGCGGGCACCATGGGCCGTGGCATTGTCATGTGCCTGGCCAACGCCGGGGTGCCGGTGCAATGGGTCGATAACAATCCGCAGATGCTTGAGCAGGCACTGACCAGCGTGGCTGAGACCTACGCCCACAATGTGCGTCAGGGACGGATCGATCAGGCAGAGGCGGATGCGCGCATTGCACGGGTGACGGCGGCTGCCGATTACGCAACGATCCGCGATGTCGATCTGGTCATCGAAGCGGTCTACGAAAACCTCGAGTTGAAACAGAAAATCTTCCGCGAGCTCGACGGCCTGATGAAACCTGAAGCGATTCTGGCCAGCAACACCTCGGCGCTGGACATCGACGCGATTGCTGCTGCCACTCGCCGTCCGCAACAGGTGCTGGGCCTGCATTTCTTCAGCCCGGCGCACATCATGAAACTGCTGGAGATTGTGCGTGGCGCCCAGACGGCGCCGGCAGTGCTTGATGCGGCGCTGGAGCTGGGCAAGCGCATGGGCAAGGTCAGCGTGGTGTCGGGCAACTGCCATGGTTTTATCGGCAACCGCATGCTGCATCCGTACGTGCTCGAAGCGCGCAAGATGCTGCTGGAGGGTGCATTGCCTTACGAGGTGGATGCGGCGCTGCAAGGTTTTGGTTTCGCCATGGGGCCGTTCCGCATGTACGACGTGGTCGGCATCGATCTGGAGTGGCGCGCTCGGGAGCTGGCTGGCAAGGGTCAGGATGCGCCGGAGGTTCAGGTGGACAACCGCCTGTGCGAGCTCGGGCGTTTCGGTCAGAAGAGTGGCGATGGGTATTACCACTACGAACCGGGCAGTCGCCAGGCTGAGCACGATCTGGAGGTCGATGCGCTGGTGCTGGAAGTCAGCGAAGGGCTGGGGTTCCAACGTCGCGAGATCGGCCCTGAAGAGGTTCTGGAGCGTTGTTTGCTGGCGCTGGTCAACGAAGGGGCGAAGATTCTTCAGGAAGGTATTGCGACGTCGGCGCATGACATCGATCTGGTGTACCTCAATGGTTATGGTTTCCCGGCGGACAAGGGCGGGCCGATGGCCTGGGCGGATCAGCAAGGGTTGGAAGATATTCATCTGCGGTTGTTGCAGCTTGAGACCAAACAGGGTGATCACTGGGCGCCGGCGCGGTTGATTGGAGAGCTGGCGGCAGAGGGTAGAGGCTTTGCTGACGTGTGATTTTATATGGCGTCTGTGAGGGCCCCTTCGCGAGCAAGCCCGCTCCCACACGGGATCTTCATTGAACACAGATTTCGTGTGCGACCAAGATCAACTGTGGGAGCGGGCTTGCTCGCGAAGAACGATAACGCGGTTTTCGCTTTAGACTCGCTGTTCAACCCAAGGAACCGACACTGATGTCCAACCCGATGCCCCAACGCACCGACTACCCGCACTTCCAGCCCATCACCACCCGCTGGCATGACAACGACGCCTACGGTCACATCAACAACGTCACCTACTACAGCTTCTTCGACACAGCGGTGAACACCTACCTGATCGAAGTCGGCGGTCTGGATATCCATGACGGCGAGGTGGTGGGTTTTGTGGTGAGTTCGGCCTGCGACTACTTTGCCTCCATCGCTTTCCCGGACCGGATCGAGATCGGCCTGCGGGTCGGCAAGTTGGGCAACAGTTCGGTGCAATACGAACTGGCGGTATTCAAGGCGGATGAAGAGGAAGCCTGCGCGGCGGGACGCTTCGTACATGTGTTCGTGGATCGGGCATCGAATCAACCGGTGGCGATTCCTGCCGGATTGCGCGGTGCATTGGAGCGGCTAGCGCTTTGAGCGGCAAAAAAAAAATCGCAGCCCGAAGGCTGCGATTTTTTGATCTACCGATAAACGAGGCGATTCAAGCCTCAGTCGCGATAGCGATGTTTATGCTTGCGATGGCCATAGGCATGGCCGCGACCTGGATGGCCGTCACGGTAGTAGCGACGATCGTCACGGTCACGATAGGAACGACGATCATCGTCGCGATCACTCTCTCTGCCCATGTAGTTACCCAGCGCGCCACCAGCGCCGCCGCCTGCTGCAGAGCCGATCAGGCTGCCGGTGGTGCCGCCCATGCTGCGGCCGACCACGTTACCGCCTGCTGCGCCCAACGCACCACCAATGGCGGCTTCGCCACGGCTGCGTTTGTCTGCGCCGACGGCGCTACCACCCGCGCCGCCCAAGGCCGCGCCAATGGTTGAACCTGTATTGCCGCCTAGCGATTGACCGACGACCGAGCCAAGAACCCCGCCCAATGCGCCGCCCACACCCGCTTCGGTGGTGCCGCCTGCAGAAGCGAAGCCACTGACCAGGCCAAGGGACAACAAGAGAATCGAGGAGAACTTCATAGAGGAACCTCAAGGGGATGACGGCGCGATCCTGAGGCTGTGTCATGGTTGTGACAATAGAAATCCGACGAGTAACACGACTTGAGCACAATTCTATAAGTTACTGTTTTTTGGGTGGAACTTAAGTGTTTTTCGCCGGTCTTTAACTACTTCGCAAAGGCCGTTTCCATACAGAAACGGCCTTTTTTGTGGGCGATTGGAAAGTGTTGGTTCCGAAAGATTCGTTGAATGATCCACCGCTTTCGCGAGCAAGCCCGCTCCCACATTGGAACTCAGTCGTACGCAAAATCTGTGTCCGCTGAAGATCAAGTGTGGGAGCGGGCTTGCTCGCGAAGAGGCCAGACCAGTCGCCGCGTCAAGCCGACTTGGCCATGATCAACCCGGTCTCACTCGCCGCCTCCAACCGAATCGCCACAAACTTCGACGTCGGCGTATGGCTGCCATCCCCGGTGCTTTCCAGCGGCACCAGCGGGTTCACTTCCGGATAATAGGCGGCCGCTTGCCCGGCAGGAATATCAAACGCCAGCAGCGTGAAACCCTTCACCCGGCGCTCACGGCTATCATCCCAGATCGAAACGATGTCAGCCTTCTGCCCCGGTTTGAAACCCAGGCGAATGATGTCGGCCTCATTGACGAACAATACATCCCGCTGACCTTTCACCCCGCGATAACGGTCATCAAGACCATAAATCGTGGTGTTGTACTGATCGTGGGAGCGCATCGACTGCATGATCAGGTCCGGCAGCACGCCGGTTGCGCGGGTGCGTTCGTGCACCAGGTCTTTGGGCAGCCTGTTCGCACGGAAGTTGGCCCGACCCGATGGGGTATTCCAGCGACGTGCGCGGGCGCTGTTACCCAGGTGAAAACCACCCGGGTTCTGGATTTTCTCGTTGAAGTCCCGGAAGCCCGGGATGGTGTCGGCGATCAGGTCGCGAATGCGGCGGTAATCGGCCACCAGCCAGTTCCAGTCCACCGGTTTGCTGCCCAGGGTCGCGGCGGCAATGCCGGCGATGATTGCAGGCTCTGAGCGCATCTGGTTCGACAGCGGCTGCAGCTGACCGTTGGAGGCGTGGACCATGCTGAACGAGTCTTCCACGGTCACCGCTTGGGCGCCTTCGGTCTGGATATCGATGTCGGTACGACCCAGGCACGGCAGGATCAGCGCTTCTTTACCGTGGGCCAAATGGCTGCGATTGAGCTTGGTGCTGATTTGCACGGTCAGGTCGCAGTTGGCCAAGGCCTGGAAGGTGCGGGTGCTGTCCGGCGTGGCTTGGGCAAAATTACCGCCCAGACCGATGAAGACTTTTGAGCGACCGTCGGCCATGGCGTGAATCGCCTCGACCACGTTGTGGCCGTTTTCACGCGGCACCTTGAACTGGAAGCGCCGCTCCAGTGAATCGAGGAACGCCACTGGCGGACGTTCGTTGATGCCCATCGTCCGGTCGCCCTGCACGTTACTGTGGCCACGGACCGGGCACAGACCGGCACCCGGCCGGCCGATGTTGCCGCGCAACAGCATGAGGTTGGCGATTTCCTGGATGGTCGGCACCGAATGGCGATGCTGGGTGATGCCCATGGCCCAGCACATGATCACGTTCTTGCCTTTGGCGTACATGCGCGCCGCTTGCTCGATTTCCACCAGCGTCAGGCCGGACTGCTCGACAATCTGCTCCCATGGGGTGTCGTCGATGACGCCCATGTATTCCAGCACGTTGACCGCATGTTCATTGAGGAAGTCGTGATCGAACACCGC
Source organism: Pseudomonas farris (assembly GCF_019145235.1). Lineage (GTDB taxonomy): Bacteria > Pseudomonadota > Gammaproteobacteria > Pseudomonadales > Pseudomonadaceae > Aquipseudomonas > Aquipseudomonas farris. Next base: position 160,077 of record NZ_JAHSTV010000003.1, read on the forward strand.
CGGGGCACCAGCCTTCTGCGCGTCGCGTTCCCATTGCAGCAGGAATTTCGCCATGCCGCGCAGCACCGCCATGTCGCCGCCCAGCGCAGGACGGAAGTACGCGGTATTGGTCGGCTTATCGCCGTTGGTGAGCATTTCCATCGGATGCTGCGGGTGCTGGAAGCGTTCCAGGCCGCGTTCTTTCAGCGGGTTGACGCACACAACCTGAGCGCCGCGTTTCACCGCTTCGCGCAGGGGTTCGAGCATCCGCGGGTGGTTGGTGCCGGGGTTCTGGCCCCAGACGAAAATCGCATCGGCGTGTTCGAAGTCGTCGAAGGTCACCGTGCCTTTGCCGATGCCGACACTTTGCGCCATGGCCACACCGCTGGCCTCGTGGCACATGTTCGAGCAATCGGGAAAGTTATTGGTGCCGTAGGCACGCACGAACAACTGATAGAGGTACGCCGCTTCGTTGCTGGCGCGGCCCGAAGTGTAAAACTCGGCTTGGTCCGGGCTCGACAGGCCCTGTAAATGTTTACCGATCAGCGCGAAGGCGTCATCCCAGCTGATGGGTTGGTAGCGATCGGTTTCGGCGTTGTAGCTCATCGGCTCGGTCAGGCGGCCCTGATATTCAAGCCAGTAGTCGCTCTGTTCCAGCAGCGAGGTGACGCTATGTTTGGCAAAGAATGCAGCGTCGACACGCCGTTTGGTCGCTTCCCAGTTCACCGCTTTGGCGCCGTTCTCGCAGAACATCACCATGCCCTTTTCCGGAGAATCGCCCCAGGCGCAACCCGGGCAGTCGAAGCCGCCGTTCTGGTTGGTCTTGAGCATTATGCGCAGGTTTTTCAGCGCGTTATCGCTGGTCAACCAGGCTTGGGCGACGCTGATCAGCGCGCCCCAGCCACCGGCTGGGCCTTTGTAGGGTTTGTAGCGGGGGACGGGTTTCTGGTCGGCTTGACGGTGTTGACTCACGCTTGATTCTCCAACGCTGGGCTGTAGACCCGCGGTGCACTTTTCTGCGGCAGGTGGATGAGATTGAGGTTGTGACGACGGGCCCATTGCACGGCAAGGCTCGTGGGCGACGACAGGCTGACCAGTGTCTGGATGCCCGCGCGTAAAACTTTCTGGATCAATTCAAGACTGCAACGACTGGTGACAATCGCCAGGCCGCCAGTGGTCGGGATTTTCTGGCGAATCAACCCGCCGATCAGCTTGTCGAGGGCGTTGTGCCGGCCGATGTCTTCGCGGCCCAACAGTAATTCGCCGTTGCCGTTCATGAACACCGCCGCATGCACTGCGCCGCAATACTGGCCCAACGGCTGGAATTCGCCGATGCGCTGGCGCAGGCCGTCCAGCCATTCAGCCGGGGGCAGCGGGGCGCCGGGCAGTACTTTGAGATCGGGCAGTGCTTGCTCCACCGCTTCCACGCCACAGAGCCCGCAACCGCTGGTGCCGGCCAGTTGCCGACGCTGCTGCTTGAGGTTCCAGAAGGCGCGGTTGGCGATGGTCACTTGCGCGTATTGCGCCGACCCCGAGCCGCTGAGTTGCAAGTCGTAGATATCTGAAGAGTCTTCGATAATGCCGCTGCCAAGGCTAAAGCCGACGATGAAGTCTTCCAGATCCGTCGGCGTCACCAACATGACCGCCTGGCTGATGCCGTTGTAGGCGATTGCCAAGGCGACTTCCTCGGCCAGCGCGGCGCTGGCCGATTCGGTGTATTCAAGGTTGCAGTAACTGTATGTCTGGCTTGCGGTGGGCGCGGGCGTTTCAATAGCAGGCGCCGCGCGGACAGGGCGCTTGGCGTTCATTAGGGTCACCAACGGTTTGGTCAGCTTTAAGACTAGGCGCGTCAACTTGTCGCGTCTAATTGCTATTACTGATCTGCCGATAGATGGCGTCGATCAAGAGCCTGTCATTGATTGTTGATAGATGGCGAAACACGCTTCTGCAAGCGCCGAACGTGGAGCGCTGCGACGCATGATCAGCCCCAGCCGGGCGAGAGTCTGGGCGTTTTCTATGGGCTGCAGGCGCAAGTGATCGGTGAGGTTTTCCAGACCACCTTCCAATGGCATCACGGCGCAGCACAGACCACCGTGTACTGCTTGTAACAGTTGGTGGACGGCATCGGTTTGCAGCAACGGTTGGGGGGCCAAGCCCCGGCTGTGGAAGTTATGGTCGATGGACTGGCGAAAATGCATGCCGCTGGTGAGCATGCCCAGCGGCAGTTCAATCAACGATTTCCAACTTAAGGGCGCGTCGCCGAAACTGAAGAAACGCTGATCGTAGAGCAATCCCATGTGGGTTTCGCGGAAGGCCAGGGAGTCGAAACGCTCGCCGTCCAGGCGTTCCAGATAGGAAACACCGAGGTCGAGGCGATTGTTCGCCAGTTGTTCGAGGATCTGTTCGGAACTCAGTGCCGAAAGTTCGAAGCGCAGGTTCGGGTGTTCGGCGTGCAGGCGTTGCATCAGCGGTACCGGGTCGAAACTCGACAGCGGCACCACACCCAGACGTAACGTACCCACGAGGTTACCGCGACAGGCTGCAGCTTCGGCCTGCAAACCGTCATAGGCCGCGAGCACCGTACGCGCCCACGCCAGCACACGCTCACCCGGCGCAGTGAAACCTTCGAAGCGTTGGCCACGGTTGACCAGCGGCAGATCGAGCTCTTCTTCGAGGCTGCGCAGGCGCATGGACAGGGTTGGCTGGGTGATGTGGCAACGCGCGGCGGCCTGGCCGAAATGCCGGGTTTCGTCGAGAGCGATGAGGAATTTGAGCTGCTTGATGTCCATCTTCGCTCCAGGGCGCGGGCAAGGTTTGCGATTCTACCGCCTGCGCGGGGTTGGGTCATTGGTCGGCTGGGAACCGGGCTGCGCAAGGCTGGTCTAGTCTTTGGCGTCTGGAACCTAAACCCCAAGGAGAGTGCACCATGAGTATTTTTAGCTTTGTGAAAGAAGCAGGCGAAAAACTTATCGATCTGCTGACACCTGGCAATGCGAATGCCAGCGAACAGTTGAAGGAACACATCAGCAAGGTCGGCCTGGGTAATCCGAATGTTCAGGCGACAATCGAGGGTGATAAAGTCATCGTTACCGGTGAAGTGGCGAGTCAGGAAGAGAAGGAAAAGATTCTGCTGGCCGTGGGCAATATCGCCGGTGTCGGCAGTGTGGATGACCAGATCACCGTAACAGGTCCGGTTGCTCAGGCGGCGCGGTTCGTCACCGTTAAAAAGGGCGACACCCTCAGCGCGATTTCCAAGGCCGAATACGGCGACGCGAACAAGTACAACAAAATCTTCGAGGCCAACAAACCAATGCTTTCGCACCCGGACAAGATCTATCCGGGGCAGGTGTTGCGGATTCCTGAATAAGGCTTGAGATCGCTATCGCGGGCAAGCCACGCTCCCACAGGAATTGTGTCGTTCACGAAGGATGCGAACGACACAGATCCTGTGGGAGCGTGGCTTGCCCGCGATACAAGCGACTCGGTCTAAAGCCCGGCAATCAACTCCCGATAATCCCCCACCGCCGCAAACTCGGCCGTGTCCTTCGGCCCTTTGCGGCTGTCCGGCTCGCTCACGGCCAGCAGATGCGCCACGCCAAAATTGCGCGCACTGCGCAGAATAGGCAGCGTATCGTCGATAAACAGACTGCGCGTCGGGTCGAAGCCGATGTCGGCCTGCAAGGCATCCCAGAACTGCGGGTTTTCCTTGGGGAAACCGTAATCGTGAGAGCTGATCAAACGCTCGAAATACGGCGCCAGTTCAATTCGTTCCAGCTTCAATGACAGCGAGTCGCGGTGGGCATTGGTGATCAGTACCACGCGTTTGCCGGCCCGTTTGATCGCTGCCAGAAAAGTGTCCGCATCCGGTCGCAGGGCGATCAAGTGCGCGGTTTCCAGTTTCAGTTCGCGCACCGACAGCTTCAGCTCGGCGCTCCAGAAGTCCAGGCAGTACCACTGCAACTGACCGGCATTGCGTTCGAACAACGGCTGCAGTTCCAGCTCCGCCATGGCCCGGCTCACCCCATGCAGCTCGGCATAACGCTGGGGCAGGTGCTCCATCCAGAAATGGTTGTCGTAGTGCAGGTCCAGCAACGTGCCGTCCATATCCAGCAAAACGGTATCGATGTCGCGCCAGGGCAGCAGGGACATAAAAAACTTCTCCAGCGGTAAAAAAGATATCCGAGATAAACAATCAGGATAGGCCGGGTATAGTAACGCGTTCACGCCAAGGAGCTTCCCATGCGCCAGAAACCCACCGTACTCGCCCGCGAGATCGTCGCCACCAGCCGTTTGTTCTGCGTCGAAGAGCTGAAGTTGCGCTTTTCCAATGGCGTGGAGCGTACTTACGAGCGCTTGGTCGGCAAAGGCACCGGTCATGGCGCGGTGATGATCGTGGCGATGCTCGACGCGGACCACGCGGTGTTGGTGGAGGAATACTGCGGTGGCACCGATGCCTATGAACTGTCCTTGCCCAAAGGCTTGATCGAGCCGGGCGAAGACGTGTTGGCGGCGGCCGAACGGGAGCTCATGGAAGAGGCCGGGTATGGCGCGCGGCAGCTGGAACATCTGACCGAGTTGTCTTTGTCGCCCGGCTACATGAGCCAGAAGATCCAGGTGGTGCTGGCCACCGACCTGTACGAAGAGCGCCTGGAGGGTGACGAGCCCGAGCCGATGGGGGTGGACAAGATCAACCTGCGTGAATTGTCGGCCCTGGCGCAGAACCCGCGATTCACCGAGGGCCGTGCCTTGGCGGCGCTGTATCTGGCCCGTGACTTGCTGACTCAACGTGGGGTGTTTTTGCCGTGAACTTGAATTTTCCCCATCCGTTGATGGCGCCAGTCGTTGAACTGGCTTTGAAGGCTGGCAAGGCGATCCTGCCGTTCTGGCGCGTCAACGTTGCCGTGACTGCAAAGTCCGATGATTCCCCGGTCACCGCCGCCGATATGGCCGCTCATCATCTGATTCTGGCCGGGCTGACGGCGCTGGATCCGAGCATTCCGGTGCTGTCCGAAGAGGACGCCAATATCCCCCAGAGCGTGCGCGCCGGCTGGCAGCGCTGGTGGCTGGTCGATCCGTTGGACGGGACCAAGGAGTTTATTTCCGGCAGCGAAGAGTTCACCGTCAACATCGCGTTGATCGAGCAGGGGCGGGTGGTGTTTGGCGTGGTGTCGATGCCGACCAACGGGCGCTTTTATGTCGGCGGTGCCGGGTTGGGTGCCTGGCGTGGCGATAAAGACGCCGAGCCGTTGCCGATTCAGGTTCGCGAAATTCCGGCTACGGGTGAAGCCTTCACGGTGGTCGCCAGTCGTCGGCATTCGAGCCCTGAGCAGGAGCGCTTACTCGCGGGGTTGAGCGACAGTCTGGGTGAGTTGCAACTGGCCAATATTGGCAGTTCGCTGAAGTTTTGCCTGCTGGCAGAAGGGGCGGCGGATTGTTATCCGCGGTTGGCGCCGACGTCTCAGTGGGACACGGCTGCGGCTCAAGGCGTGCTGGAAGGCGCGGGGGGGGAGGTGCTGGATTTGAGCGGTGAGCCGTTCTGCTATCCGGCGCGGGAATCGTTGTTGAATGAATTCTTTTTGGCGCTGCCGGCTAAGGCGGCATGGCGGGAAAAGCTGCTGAAACTCGCACGCTCGTGACCGTAGCAAGAGAGGCTTTGCCAAAATTCCTGCCAGTTATGCAAAATCCTCGTGGGAGCGAGCCTGCTCGCGATGACGGTCGAACATTCAATGATGTTGACTGATAAATCGCTATCGCGAGCAGGCTCGCTCCCACAGGTTTTGTGGCGGCTGAGGTTTAGCGGTGAAGAACGTACTGCCCGGTAAACTTCACCGCATCCTCTTCACTCCCGGTATTCACAATCTGCGAATGCAGCGTCAACCGCGCCCGTCCATACCGCTCATACATCGCCAGAAACTTCTTCCACACCGCCGCACTCGGTGCCTGGCAAATCGCCGTCGCGTCCATGGTGACCGGCAGCGGGTAGCTGATCTGCCCTTCCTGAATCACGATATGCCCGTCATCGATGCCTTCTTCGCGCAAACGCAAATGCAACCAGCCCCATCCGGCCAGCACCGCGCCGCAATACAGGCTGCCACCGAACATGGTGCTCTTGTGATTGACGTTGGCCTCCAACGGCAGATGCAGGCGCAGTTGATGGTCTTGCCAGTCGAGCACTTTGAGGCCCATGTCCCGCGTGAGAGGGATGTCGTGGTGGAGGATCGATTCCAGGTGACGACAGTCGCGGTTCATTCAAAGGCCTCTTGTTTGAAGATGATGATTTGGCGGTAGCTCAATCGATATCGTCGGTGGGGTTGCCGGCACCGCTATCGGCGAAGTTCAGACCATGCTTGCGCAGTTTGTCATGCAAGGTTTTGCGCGGAATGCCAAGCGCTTCGGCGAGGCTGCGTACGGAGCTGTGCGAGCGTGCCAGTTCGGCGGCAATCAGGCTCTTTTCGAAGTTCTCTACTTGCTCGCTCAAACCGCCGCTGACCACTTCGATCATGGTGCCGACGCCGCCATCCGGCGCACTGTTGTCCAGCGCCAGTTCAAGACCGAGGGCAAAACGTTCGGCGGCGTTCTGCAGTTCGCGCACATTGCCTGGCCAGGTATGGCGTAACAGCAGCGCCCGGTGCCCCGGTTGCAATTCGTGGGGCGGCAAACCGTGGCGGGCGCTGGCTTCATCGGCGAAATGCTGGAACAGCATCAGCGCATCTTCGCCCCGCTCGCGCAGCGGTGGAATGCGCAGCGGCGCGACGTTCAAACGGTAATACAAGTCGGCACGGAAGCGCCCCTGATCGGCGGATTGACGCAGGTCTTCCTTGGTCGCGGCGATGATGCGGATGTCCAGCGGGATCAGCTGGTTGCCGCCCAAGCGCTCAACCACCCGCTCTTGCAGCAAGCGCAGCAATTTCACCTGCACGTCGAGGCTCATGCTTTCGATTTCATCGAGGAACAACGTGCCGCCGTTGGCGAATTCGAACTTGCCGATGCGACGCTTCTGCGCGCCGGTAAACGCACCAGGTTCGTGACCGAACAGCTCGCTTTCCACCACCGACTCAGCCAGGGCCCCGGCGTTGATCGCCACGAACGGGCCGTTGCGCCGACTCGACAGGTCGTGCAGCGCGCGGGCCACTACTTCTTTACCCGCACCGGTTTCGCCAAGGATCAGCACGTCGGCCTTGGTCGCCGCCAATGCACCGATCTGCTCACGCAGGCGCAGCATCGGCGCCGATTGCCCGACCAGTCGAGCGCTGAGTTCGTTGCGATCGCTCAGGGCCAGGCGCAGGCTGCGGTTGTCCAGCACCAATCGGCGCAGGTCCAGGGCACGATGTACGCTGTCGAGCAGGGCGTCGCTGGCGAAAGGCTTTTCCAGAAAGTCATAGGCCCCGGCGCGCATGGCTTGTACCGCCAGCGGCACATCGCCGTGGCCGGTGATCAGCAGCACTGGCAGTTCCGGGTCCTGGGCGTGGAGTTCGGTCAGCAGTTCGAGACCGTCCATGCCCGGCATGCGGATGTCGCTGACCACCACGCCCGGCCAGTCGCGTTCCAGTTGCCCGGCCAGGCCTTTGGCTTCAGCGAGCGGCAGGATTTTCAGGCCGGCCAGGTCCAGGGTCTGGCTCAAGGCTTGGCGCAGATGGGGATCGTCGTCGATCAACACGACCTGGATGCGGTTGTCGATGGTCATGCACTTCGGTCCTCGGACGGTTGCAGGCTCACGCCCGGTGCGCCTGCGCGCAGTTTCAGGGTAATCAGGGCGCCACCTTCCTTATGGTTGGAGAACGACAGTTCACCACCGAAGGCGCGCATCAGGGTGTCGCAGATCGCCAGCCCCAGCCCAAGCCCCTGAGTGCGGGTCTTGGTGGTGTAGAACGGCTCGCCGGCACGACCCAACGCTTCCAGGCAAAACCCGGGGCCGTTGTCGCGAATGTACAGATTGACGCCGTCGGCGGTGGATTCGGCACTCAACCAGAGTTTACGCGGCGGGCCTTTTTCCGTCAGGGCATCGAGGGCATTGGCCAGCAGATTACCGAGTACCTGGCGCAGGCGGGTTTCCCCAGCCTCGACCCACAGGGTGGCGGCTGGCAGGTCACGGATCAGCTCGACTTCCATGCTGCGTCGACGCTTGGCCAGTAACGCCAGCGCGTCGTCCAGCGCCGGTTGCAGAGCAACGCTTTCCGGGGCGTGGCGATCACGCCGAGCGAAGGCGCGCAGGTGGGCGATGATCGAGGCCATACGCCCGGTCAATTCACTGATCAGCTTGAGGTTGCCGCGAGCATCCTCGGTGCGCTGATGATCGAGCAGCACTTCGGCGTTTTCCGCGTAGCTGCGGATCGCTGCCAGCGGTTGGTTGAGTTCATGGCTGATGCTCGCCGACATCGTCCCCAGCGCCGAGAGCTTGCCGGCCTGCACCAGGTCATCCTGCGCGCGCACCAGTTCCTGCTGAGCGTGTTCGCGCTCCAGCACTTCCTGCTTCAGTCGACGGTTGAGGCCTTCGAGGTCGCTGGTCCGTTCGGCGACCCGGCCTTCCAGTTCCTGGCGGGCCTTGCCTTCGAAGGCGATCCGATCCAGGTAATGGCGCCGGCGTTGCATCATCAGGCCGAGCAGCAGCATCAATACCAGAAGCGTTGCGCCACCGATGGCCACGACCGTGCGCACCGGGCGGTCGATCAGGGTACGCGGTGCAAGGATACTGACACTCCAGCCGGTTTCTTCGATCTGCCGGGTTTGGGTCAGCCAGGCGTTGGCGTCGAGGTTCAACGGCTTGGGATCGCGGGTCGGGTAGGGTTGAATCGCAGTAATGGCCTCGCGCTCTGCGTCGCTCAATGGGCGTGTCGAGCGAAAACGCCACTCTGGCCGCGACGTGAGGATGACCACGCCATTGTGGTCGGTCACCAACAGTTGTTCAGGGGTTTTGCCCCAGAGGCTTTCGGTGTGGTCGAGGTCGACCTTGATCACCAGCACGCCGATGATTTTTTCGCGATCACGTATTGCCGCCGCAAAGAAGTAGCCGCGTTTGGCCGAGGTGGTGCCCAGGCCGAAGAAGCGTCCCAAACGACCGTCCATGGCCTCGCTGAAATAAGGACGGAAAGCGAAATTTCGGCCAACGAAGCTGTCGTGTTTGTCCCAATTGGAGGCCGCCAGCGTCTTGCCGGTGGTGTCCATCAGGTACATGACTTCGGCACCGGTCTGGGCGCTGATGTTTTTCAGCAGGCGATTGGCATTGCCTTGAACCACGCCCTCGTCGGGTGCGGACAATGTCGCACGCAGCGCGGGCAGCTCGCCGAGGATCTGTGGCAACACTTCATACCGATGCAGGGTGCCCAGCAGGTTGGCGACGTAGAGGTCGAGGGTCTGACGGTTCTGCCCGGCCAGTTCGCTGCGGTAGTAACGCTCGGCCAGATGCTCCAGCGGCCACAGCAAGGGCGCCAGGCACAGCGCGAGCAACGCCAGGCTGCGCCAGCGAGGTCTGCGGGGAAGGGTCGGAGTCATGAGCATCAAGCGCCTGTGGGTACAGACGCATTATGCCTAGGCTTGCGGGCGCAGTCTGCGCACCTGGGATCAAGTGCGCGCTGGCGGTGAAAATTCACACAGGAATTCAGGAAAAGACTTCGGCGTCCTTGAAGAACGCGGCGGACTGATCCTTGGCCGACAGTTTCGGTGCTTCGTCCAGCTGCCAGTCAATGCCCAGGTCCGGATCGTCCCAGCGAATGCTGCGCTCGGCCGACGGGGTGTAGTAGTCGGTGGTTTTGTAGAGGAACTCGGCGAAATCACTCAACACCACGAAACCATGGGCAAAACCTTCCGGTACCCAGAGTTGGCGATGGTTGTCGGCAGACAGACGCACAGCGACCCATTTGCCGAAATGCGGCGAGCTGCGGCGAATGTCCACCGCCACGTCCAACACCTCACCGGCGGTGACGCGCACCAGTTTGCCCTGGGTGTTTTCCAGTTGGTAATGCAGGCCGCGCAGTACGCCTTTTTGCGAGCGGGAATGGTTGTCCTGAACGAACTGGGTGTTCAGGCCGGTTGCTTCTTCGAAAGCCTTGGCGTTGAAGCTCTCATAGAAGAAACCGCGCTCGTCACCAAATACCTTGGGTTCGATGATCAGAACACCGGGCAGGTCGGTGGTGACTACATTCATGGTGTTTCTCCAGCAATAGGCGTGATGGCCGACATTCTTACGCAAAGTGGTGGTTGGTGCGAGTGGTGTGGTGGTTCAGGCGATAAAATTCGTTTAGTCGCTGTGTTCCATCAGTAAAAAACTGGTGATCTCTGTTAATCGACCTCACCGAAATACCACTGCTCGGCCTCATAGGGTTGCCCGTCACAATCTTCAGCGGTATAGCGCAATCCTCTTTCCTTCATCCCGTCTGGAAGGACGAGACCCCATTCTGTTGCGAGGCTTTTGTCCGTTCGGCAGTGCTCACTGTCAATTGCCGGGATATGTCCTCGGTGGTAGTCCAGATTGGTGTAAATGCAGATTTCGCTGGTGAACATGTCCGGTAGGCAAATGACCGTGACTATTCGACAGTCGATGGCATTTTCAGGCCTGGCCTGGCGTATGTGGTGCGCTGCATTGATCATTTGTTGGGCGCATTCTTTGCGTATGGCAGTGGTCGCTTGTTTACCCTCTACCAGTGTCGTGAGAACCGGGATTTTCCAATTGCTGTATTTCTGTTCGAGAGTCAGATCGTCCGGAAAATAGCCCTCGAAGCGAGAGGACCAGGCTGCAAGCGCTTTCAATCGACGTGGGATGTTGCGGACTTTTTTGTTTGAGAGTGCAAGGCGGCGCATCGTCATGGTGGCGACTTTATCCTGGACGGTTGATGGATCCCTTTAGGCTATAGGTTGGAATCAGGAACAGTGAAAGGCAATCCGAGATTGCTGTAGGAAAGTTCATCTGAGTAGTCGCTGACCGGAAACCATCCCCAATGCCGACCCTCTGACCGGTATAAGAGGGTTGCGTATCGCCCCAAGCAATGGCGATATAAGCGCCTAATAAAATTTCAGGGGTTGTTGTATGCCGCTCGCCACGTTGATTCACCGCGCCAGTCTGCCCAGCCCGCAGGTGTCTGCGGCGCAAGCGCTTGAGCTGTTGAAAGAGCATTACGGGTTGAGCGGACGATTACAGACGCTTGGGAGCCAGCAGGATCTCAATTTCCGGGTCGACAGCGAGCAGGGGCGTTTCGTCCTGAAAATCTGCCGCGGCGATTACTCGGTCCTGGAGCTGCAAGCCCAGCACGCAGGGCTCAAGCATCTGGCGGAACATTCCGGCGTGCCGGTGCCTGGAGTGATTGCTGCCAAAAACGGCGCAGACCTTCTCTCCCTTGAGATTGAGGGCCAGGCTGTGCACGTACGACTGCTTGATTACATCGACGGCCAATCCCTGACGCATCTCGATCACCTAAGCCATTCAGTAGTCGCCGGTTTCGGTCGGCTCTGCGGCGAAATGGACCTGGCGCTGGCCGGTTTCGATCATCCTGGCCTCGAGCGCACCCTTCAATGGGATGCCCGCCACGCCAATGCGTTGATCGCGCATTTGCTGCCGGTGATCAAGGATGAGCGGCAACGAGCGTTGATTGCTGAAGCGGCCGAACAGGCCGAGCGCCATTTGCAGCCGCTGGTGGATAAGCTGCCGGTGCAGGCGATTCACATGGATATCACCGACGACAATGTGGTCTGGCAGCGGGATTCGCAGCGCCAATGGCAGTTGCAGGGCGTCATCGATTTCGGCGATCTGGTTCGAACCTGGCGGATCACTGATCTGTCGGTGACCTGCGCCGCGCTGCTGCACCATGCCGATGGCGATCCATTTTGCATTTTGCTGGCGGTTCGGGCTTATCACGCGGTCAATCCGTTGCCGCATGAAGAGTTGCTAGCGCTATGGCCGCTGATCGTTGCGCGCTCGGCGGTGTTGGTGCTGAGTGGCGAACAGCAGGTCAGCATCGATCCGGGCAATGAGTACAGTCGCGACAACCTGACCCATGAGTGGGAAATTTTCCGCGTTGCCACATCGGTGCCATTGGCGTTGATGGAGGCGGCGATTCTTAACGCGGTTGGGCAAAGCCTTCCAAGCATCGGCAGCGAGGGCTTCGCGCCATTGTTGCCGAGTCTGGTTGGGCGTGAATTTGCGTTGATCGATCTGGGCGTGCTCAGTCCGCATTTCGAGGCGGGTAACTGGGAGCAAGAAGGGATCGATCTGCGTTTGTTGACGGAAGCCGCCGAGGCACACGGTCTGGCGGCCAGTCGATATGGCCAGTATCGTCTGTCCCGCACTCGGCCGGACAGCGCCAGTGAACCGGATACTTTCCCGTTACACGTTGCATTGCGAGTGCCCGACGGCACGGCGGTCGAAGCGCCGTTTGCCGGGGTCATCCATATTGAAGGGGAGAACCTGCTGCAACTGGACGGCCCAGAGCTCAGCGTCCGATTGTGGGGTGTGGCCCCATCGGTACGCAGTAGCGCGGCGCTGGTCAAAGGCCAGGTCCTGGGTTCGGTCAGCGGGCCGTTGATCGTGCAGTTGTGTCGAAGCGCTCAGCTAGACGCGCCGTTGTTTTGCACACCTTCGCGCGCAGCAGCCTGGCAGGCACTGTGTCCGTCACCTGCCCTGTTGCTGGGCCTGGCCTGTGATGCGGAAGAAGAACTCGACCCGCAGACATTGCTCGCCCGCCGTGACGCGAGTTTCGCTCGCTCCCAGAAGCACTATTACGTCGACCCGCCGCGCGTCGAGCGTGGCTGGCGCAATCACCTGATCGACATGCAGGGTCGCTCTTACCTCGACATGCTCAACAACGTCGCGGTACTGGGTCATGGCCATCCGCGCATGGCCGCCGTTGCCAGCCGGCAGTGGTCGTTGCTCAACACCAACTCGCGTTTTCACTACGCGGCGATTGCCGAGTTTTCCGAGCGTTTACTGAAGCTGGCACCGGACAGCATGGATCGCGTATTTCTGGTCAACAGCGGTACCGAGGCCAATGACTTGGCAATCCGTCTGGCCTGGGCTTATAGCGGCGGTCGCGACATGCTCAGCGTATTGGAGGCTTATCACGGCTGGTCAGTGGCAGCGGATGCGGTTTCGACCTCGATTGCCGACAACCCCAAGGCCTTGAGCAGCCGTCCCGATTGGGTGCATCCGGTGACTGCGCCGAATACCTATCGTGGTGAATTTCGTGGCGTCGACAGCGCGCCGGACTACGTGCGCAGCGTCGAGCACAACCTGGCGAAAATCGCCGAACAGAAACGCCAACTGGCCGGTTTCATCTGCGAGCCGGTGTACGGCAATGCCGGCGGTATCTCGCTGCCGCCGGGCTATTTGAAGCAGGTCTATGCGCTGGTCCGCGCTCAGGGCGGGGTGTGCATCGCCGATGAAGTGCAGGTCGGTTACGGTCGCATGGGCAAATTCTTCTGGGGCTTCGAAGAACAGGGCGTGGTGCCGGACATCATCACCATGGCCAAAGGCATGGGTAACGGCCAGCCGTTGGGCGCAGTCATTACCCGCCGGGAAATCGCCGAAGCGCTGGAGGCCGAGGGTTACTTCTTCTCGTCGGCCGGTGGCAGCCCGGTCAGTTGCCGGATCGGCATGGCGGTGCTGGATGTGATGGAAGAAGAAAAACTCTGGGAGAACGCCCAGGTTGTGGGCGGGTATTTCAAGGAACGTCTTGAAGCGTTGATTGATCGGCATCCGTTGGTGGGCGCAGTGCATGGTTCCGGCTTCTATCTGGGCGTGGAGTTGATCCGCAATCGCGAAACCCTGGAGCCTGCGACTGAAGAAACCACGGCGTTGTGTGATCGCCTTCGTGAGTTGGGGATCTTCATGCAGCCGACTGGCGATGACCTGAACATTCTCAAGATCAAGCCGCCGATGGTCACGTCGCGTCAAAGCGTGGATTTCTTTGTCGACATGCTGTCGAAGGTTCTCGAAGAAGGGTTGTAAACACGTGCTCCCACAAGGGATTGTATTTAAATTCGATTATTATCTGGGTTAAGTGAGTTATTTTTGACTGGGTGAGTATTTATCGCTTTAAAAGCCGATTTTTATCGGCTATAAAGTCGCCATTGCCCACGGTGTGGACGAATCACGCCTAGTGCTGCCTCTTTCTGTCATCGGTCGATGCCACCCTCGACCTTCAAGCACTTGCCCAGGAGATGATTCATGAGCCGTATCGTTACCGTCGCCGCTACCCAGATGGCCTGTTCCTGGGACCTTGAAGCCAACATCGAGACCGCTGAGAAGCTGGTCCGTGAGGCTGCGGCGAAAGGCGCGCAAATCATCCTGATCCAGGAGCTGTTCGAGGCGCCGTACTTCTGCCAGAAACCGAACCCGGATTACCTGCAACTGGCCACGACCGTTGAAGATAACGTCGCCATCAAGCATTTTCAGAAAGTCGCCAAAGAACTGCAGGTTGTTCTGCCAATCAGCTTCTACGAATTGGCCGGTCGCGCGCGTTTCAACAGCATCGCAATCATCGATGCCGACGGCAGCAACCTCGGGATTTATCGTAAAAGCCACATCCCGGACGGCCCTGGCTACCACGAAAAGTACTACTTCAACCCGGGCGATACCGGCTTCAAAGTCTGGAACACCCGTTACGCGAAAATCGGCGTGGGCATCTGCTGGGATCAGTGGTTCCCTGAGTGCGCCCGCAGCATGGCGCTGCAAGGTGCGGAAATCCTGCTCTACCCGACCGCCATCGGCAGCGAGCCACACGACAAGACCATTTCGTCCCGCGACCACTGGCAGCGCGTGCAACAGGGCCATGCCGGCGCCAACCTGATGCCGCTGATCGCCAGTAACCGTATTGGCAACGAAGAGCAGGACGGCTACGACATCACCTTTTACGGCTCGTCGTTCATTGCCAACCAGTTTGGCGAGAAAGTCCAAGAGCTGAATGAAACAGAAGAAGGCATTCTGGTTCACAGCTTCGACCTCGATGAGCTGGAGCACATCCGCAGCGCATGGGGCTCGTTTCGTGACCGTCGTCCGAACCTGTATGGCGCGATCAAAACCCTCGACGGTTCCCTGGAGTCCTGAACCATGACCACGTTGAACAGCACCCCTCGCACCGACGGCTTTTACATGCCAGCCGAATGGGCACCACAGACCCAGACCTGGATGGTCTGGCCCGAGCGCCCGGACAACTGGCGCCTGGGCGGCAAACCGGCACAAGCCGCGCATGTGGCGGTGGCCAAGGCCATCGCGCGTTTCGAGCCGGTGACCGTGGCGGTTTCCGCCGGCCAGTACGAAAATGCCCGTGCCCGTCTCGACGTGCCGAATATTCGTCTGGTAGAGATGTCCAGCGATGACGCCTGGGTTCGGGATACTGGCCCGACGTTCGTCATCAACAACCGCGGCGAAGTCCGTGGTGTGGATTGGGATTTCAATGCCTGGGGCGGTTTCGACGGTGGTCTGTATTCGCCGTGGAACCGTGACTCGCAGGTGGCGGGCAAGATCCTCGAAATCGAGCGCAGCCCGCGCTACCGCACCGAAGGTTTTGTGCTCGAAGGCGGCTCGATCCATGTCGATGGCGAAGGCACCCTGATCACTACCGAAGAGTGCCTGCTCAACCGCAATCGCAACCCGCACATGGACCGCGCGCAGATCGAAGCGGTGCTCGGTGCCAATCTGGCTGTGGATAAAATCATCTGGTTGCCGGACGGTCTGTTCAACGACGAAACCGACGGTCATGTGGATAACTTCTGCTGCTACGTGCGTCCGGGCGAAGTGCTTCTGGCCTGGACCGATGACCCGCAGGACCCGAACTACCCGCGCTGCCAGGCGGCAATGAACGTGCTGCAAAACAGCACCGATGCCAAGGGGCGCCCGTTCACGGTGCACAAGATGCCGATTCCCGGGCCGCTGTACGCGACCGAAGACGAGTGCGCTGGCGTGGATCCGGTTGACGGCACTCAGGAACGCAATCCGACCGTTCGTCTGGCTGGCTCTTACGTGAACTTCCTGATCGTCAACGGCGGCATCATCGCGCCGAGCTTCGACGACCCGTTGGACGGTCCGGCCAAAGAGATTCTGCAGGCTTTATTCCCGCAGCACGAAGTGGTCATGGTGCCGGGGCGCGAACTGTTACTGGGGGGCGGTAACATCCATTGCCTTACCCAACAACAGCCCGCGCCGCACAAGGAGTGAGTGAGGTCGTAACAGCTTAAGTTGATTGCAAAATCGATTGAGCAACGATTTTTCCTCGTCATTTTGCAGAAAGCCCGCAGCCCATCAGGACTGCGGGCTTTTTTGTATCCACTTGTCGACACTTCGAAAACATTGGCACAGCTCTTGTATCTTCGATGGGGCAACACGGGGAGGGAGAGAACTTCGATGTTCTGTCATAAACCTTGGATAAGTTAGCCGCTCACAAACCAGGAGAGAGCGCTGAGATGAACGCCGAAATGAATGTGGTGGGCGAGCGGGCATTGCATCCCCTGGCAGTTAACAGCGAATCGCTCCAGGCCCTGGCGCAGTGGTTGAAGTCCAATGGAACGCGTCAGATCAGGGAACCTGATCCGCGCCGGATGATGATCGAGCGCTACCCCGCTGGTTTATTCAGCGAGGCAGAACTGGAAGCACTGTGGGATGTGATGGAAGGATAAGAAGAAAAACAACGGATTGATAAAAGCGCTGCCGGGAAGGCGGCGCTTTTTTTTGGGGCGAAGGATTTCATGATCACTGGAGATCAATGTGGGAGCGGGCTTGCTCGCGAAAGCGGTATGCCAGTCAACGAAGATGTTGAACATGATGGCCCCTTCGCGAGCAAGCCCGCTCCCACAAGGTTTTGCATTGTTTAGAAGATTCAGGTTCCGGTCATGTCGCCCATAACCTGGCGGAAATAGAAAGTATTCGACCGATTCATGAAACAGACTGAAAGCCATTCCAGCGTTTTTCCGAAACTTTCTGGGGATTAATCTGCCGGCATTGAGTTTTCCCACTTTGTTGCCGGAGTCTTCCCATGATCCTTCACTACATTTACGACCCATTGTGCGGCTGGTGCTACGGCGCCAAACCATTGGTGCAGGCCGCCCAAAGCGTGCTGCCAGTGATCGCCCACGGTGGCGGCATGATGAGCGGCGCCAATCGCCAAACCGTTTCGCCACAACTGCGCAATTACGTCATGCCCCATGACCGACGCATCGCCGAGTACACCGGCCAGCCGTTTGGTGAGGCATATTTTGAAGGCTTGCTGCGCGATGAGACGGCGGTGTTCGATTCCACGCCGCCGATTGCCGCTGTGTTGGCAGCCGAGCAGATCGCTGAGCGCGGTCTTGAAATGCTGGGGCGTTTGCAAACGGCTCATTACGTGGAGGGTCGACGCATTGCTGACACCTCCGTGCTGCTGGAACTCGCCACACAAATAGGCCTTGAAGCTGAGGCCTTGCAACTGGCGTTTACTGAAGCCGACACAGAGCGCCATATCAAAGACAGCCGCGCACTCTTGGCCAAAGTCGGTGGTCAGGGTTTCCCGACCTTCGCGTTGGAACAGGATGGCCAGTTCACCCTGGTCGACATAGGCCCGTGGCTCGGCAAGCCGCAAGCTTTCGCCCAATGGCTGGGTCAGTCGTTTGCGGCAAAAGAGTCTTCATCCGCGTTTCAAGCCTGTGGCCTCGACGGCTGCGCCCATTGAATTCACCTGGAGTCACCATGGATAACCTGAGCCTGATCAAAAGCACCTACGAAGGCGCCAACTCCCAGGAGAACGCTCGCAATACCGCCGCGGCGCTGGCCGATGACGCCCGCTGGACCGAAGCGGCGGGTTTTCCCTACGCCGGGACCTATGTCGGTTTCGACGCTATCGTCGAAAATGTCTTCAAGCGCCTGGCCACCGAGTGGGAAGATTTTCAGTTCAAGGTCGAGAACTATGTCGCACAGGGCGACAAGGTGTTTGCCTACGGTAATTACAGCGGCATCTACAAAGCCACCGGCCGCCCGATGAATGCTCGGGTCGCTCACTTGTGGACCTTGGCCAACGGCCAAGTCACGCATTTCGAACAATTCGTCGACAGCCATACCGTGCAATTGGCTATCGCTGACAAGTGATTTCTTAGACGATTTTCGCCTATTTACAGACGATTCCTGAAATTGACACCTTATTTAGCGCGCAGATAGGATGCGCCCAACGCCTGTGGCTAACCGCCATGACTTACAAAACAATAAAAGGCCCGCCGCGAATTTTCGTGGGCGGGCCTTTTTGTTTTTGGCGGTGAAAAAAGAGCGCGATAGCGCCGTTTCAGCGGTTCGACACAGCGCGTATCAACCCGTAATAAGGAAAATAACATGTTGAACAAGCGGATCAGCCTGATCGCATTGGGGATGTTGAGCGCCACTCAGGCCATGGCTAACGACCAGGCCGAGTCCAAGGGTTTTGTTGAAGACAGCAGCCTCAAAGTGCTGCTGCGCAACGCCTATATCAATCGTGACTATAAAGACGGCAACCAGGACAAAGCCGAATGGGGCCAAGCGGCCATCGGTACTTTCTCGTCTGGTTTCACCCAAGGCACCGTCGGTGTGGGTGTGGACGCCTTCGGTCTGTACGCACTGCGTCTGGACGGCGGCAAAGGCCGCAGCGGCGCCGGTGGTATCGACTTCTTCAAACAGGGCGATAGCGGCAACGCAGCTGACGACCTGTCGAAGGGTGGCGCGGCAGTCAAGTTCCGTCTTTCCAGCACCACGCTGACCTATGGCGACCAGATGCCGGCCCTGCCGGTGCTGAACTACGACAACTCGCGCCTGCTGCCGGAAAGCTACACCGGCACCCTGATCACCTCCAAGGAGATCAAAGGCCTGGAGCTGAACGCAGGTCGCTTCACCGCCGAATCGCGCAAAAGTGCTGAAGGCCGTGACAGCGGTGGCTTGAAGTCGATCAACGTGTTGGGCGGTAGCTACCAATTCACCGAACAGTTCAAGGCTGCGCTGTACGCGTCCGACGTCGAAGACGTGCTGAAGAAACAGTACGTGAACGCTAACTACGTGTTCCTTTTCGACAAGGATCAGTCCCTGACCCTGGACTTCAACGGTTACCGCACCAAGCTGGACGATTCCTACGTCCGCGAAAGCGGTGCTACCGGCGACGACAACAAGATCTGGAGCCTGGCAGCGACCTTCGCCACCGGTCCGCACTCGTTCACTCTCGCTCACCAACGCAGCACCGGCGACAGCAACCTGGGCTACGCCTACGGCGGCTATCAGAAGGATCAAGGTCGCGTCGGCGACGGCGGCAACACCATCTATCTGGCGAACTCCTACTGGTCCGACTTCAACGCCGAAGACGAACGCAGCTGGCAGCTGGGCTACGGTCTGGACTTCCGCGCTTTCGGCGTTCCTGGCCTGAGCTACAACGTTGCCTACGTGCGCGGTGACAACATCACCACCTCCACCAGCGAAGGCGGCACCGAGCGCGAGATCTTCAACCAGTTCAAGTACGTTGTGCAAAGTGGCCCGGCCAAAGATTTGAGTGTGAAGGTGCGCAGCTCGATCCTGCGCGTATCGCAGAAGTCCAGCGAGTACAACGTCAGCGGCAACGAACTGCGTGTCTTCGTGGATTACCCGATCAACATCTTCTAATGATCGCTTGAGTTGGATAAAAGCCCCGACTGGTTCGGGGTTTTTTTTCGCCTCGTAACTTTGGAAAAATACTGAAAACTGCTGTTTTCGATCGCAAAAAGTCGAATTAAAGCAACTTCATACTGCGTTTCAATCAACGCTTGATATGCCTGAAATTCTTTCTCATGGGCCGCAAATCCTGCACCTACTAGATTAAGCCGCTAAATGCAGTGGAGACCTAGTAATGATCGTTTTGAACAGAGAAGTTGGCGAATCGCTACGGCGCGACAAATATGTCAACGTCCAGGGAGCCGACTTCAATCTCTTCGGTCATTTTTCCGACTTCGTCAGATTGACCAAAAGTTGGGAAAGCATGGAGCCGGACAGTTATTACGGCCAAGCCGATGCGGGCATGCGTTTTCGTCGTTACAGCGATTTCGAATACAACCCCGTAACTCGTGACTTGAAGCAGCTGGAACACCGCGCCTACGTGCAATCGAAGGCCAACAACAGCTATGTCGGCGGACTGGAGCGGCACTTCCAGGACTTCTCCAATGAAGTCATCAATTCGCCGGTGATGCGCAGCCTCATCGATGTGGATTTCGAGGTGTACAAAAACGTATTACCGCCGGAGTTGCATGATGAGATCTGGCAATGCCAGATCCATCAGATCCGCATTGAGATCAAGCCAGGCAAGCAACTGGAAATCACCCCTGAGGGCATTCACTGCGACGGTTATCCATTCAGCGGTGTGCATTTCTGGGGTCGTAATAACGTGGATGGGGCGGAGAGCCGCTTGTATTCGGCCCAAGAGGAACAATTGGCGGCGACGACTTATCTGGAAATCCTCGACACCACCTACTTCCTCGATCGCGACATGCGTCACTACGTGACACCGGCACGCAACACCCACGCTCACGAAATGGCCTATCGGCAGATTCTGGCCATTTCCTTCTCGCGGCCCGGGACCGCTTTCGACATTGTTCGCTGAACAGCTAGATCCCATGATGCACATCGCCGAGTGCGCTGCACCGGTGATGTTGCAGCGCGCGATGGCCAAGGATGCCCAACGTCTGGAACGCTTCTTTCGGCAATTCGAAGAAGTGTCATTCTGTGAATGGCAGGACGCCAAATGCCTGCGCGGTGTGTTGGAGCAGAAAACCACCACCGCGTTCCTCGCGCTCGATGTCTGCGGCGAAGTGGTCGGCGCGGTGTTGGGTGGCATGCTCGGCAGCCGCGGCACCATCAATCACCTGGCGGTGAGCCCGGTGTATCGCAGCCAGGGCGTTGGTCAGCGCCTGGTGGAAGCGGCTTCGGCAGACATGAAACGTGTCGGTGTGCTGCGGATGTTCCTGTTCGTCGACGATGCTAACCTTGCCGGCAAACGTTTTTGGAGCGCCCAGGGCTTTTGCGAGCCGAGCGGCGAAACTACCTTTGAGAGGGACCTATGAATGAGACGTCCAGCAGCCAGCCGCTGATGGTCGAGCCCCAGCCCTCGCGCACGTTCGCTGAAGCCAGCCCGGTTATTGCGGGCTACTTCACGGTGTCGTTTGTGTTCGGTTTGATGGCCGTCAATGCCGGATTGCCCGTGTGGCTACCGGTCGCGATGTGCTTGTTCGTCTACGCCGGTGCCTCGCAGTTTGCCGCCCTGGCGCTGATCTCCAGCGGCGCATCGCTGACCACTATCATCCTCACCACATTTCTGATCAATGCGCGGCACATGCTGATGTCGGTCTACATGGCCAAGGCCTTGCAGGCGATGGGGCTCAGTCGTCTCGAGCGTTGGTGTTATGCCGGTGGGCTGACCGATGAATCGTTCGCCTTCCACAGCGTCAAGCTGGGCAAGGGCACGCCGGTCAATGTGCGTTACCTGATCGGCTTCAATCTGTATTGCCACACGTCATGGGTGCTGGGCGGTTTGCTGGGAGCAATTTGCGCGCAGTACGCGGCGCACCTGATCAAATATCAGCTCGACTATGCGCTGACCGCGATGATGCTCTACGTGCTGGTATCGTTGTGCAACACCCGCAATAAACTGATCGCCGCACTGGCCGCGGTTGCCTGCATGGGTGCCCTGAGCCTGATCGGCAGCTCACCCTTTAACGTATTCATCGCCACATTCGTGGGCTGCGGGGTGGGTGTATGCCTGACCAAACGTTCCTGATCCTGGTCGTCGTGCTGATGATGGCCGTGACGTTCCTGCCGCGCGCGTTGCCGCTGCAGGTGAGCACCGATCATTGGCCACCCCTGGTCGCCCGGGCGCTGGAATACCTGCCGGTGGCGATCGTCGCTGCAATCAGCCTCACGCCGCTGTTGATCAAGGATCAGCAGGTGCAGCTCGATCGCCCGGAATTTTATGCAGCCATTCCGACGTTGTTATGTGCGTATTTCAGCAAAAACCTCTTTCTCAGCGTAGCGGTGGGAACGGCTGCGTACATCGCGCTCGGGTCGTTCATGTAGCGACAGAGTGACCACGTCGTTTAAGGCCTGGCCCGACAACTCGGAGTTATTGACCGCCAGCCGCACTTCGAGGGAATCCTCGAAACCCGGGAAAATGGTCAAGCCATTACGCAGGGCCGCCTCACGGGAAACCATGCCGAGACCGTCCATTTGCGTGATCAATGACAGGGTCAGGGTCTCGCTGCAGGAATAGATCATCCGCTTGCCTGACTCGTAATTACCAAGGCCTGC
This sequence comes from Pseudomonas farris, assembly GCF_019145235.1. GTDB lineage: Bacteria > Pseudomonadota > Gammaproteobacteria > Pseudomonadales > Pseudomonadaceae > Aquipseudomonas > Aquipseudomonas farris. Next base: position 182,290 of record NZ_JAHSTV010000003.1, read on the forward strand.
GTCGAGAAAGCGCAAGAAGCTGTGGGAATACGGACAATCGTCGGCAGGACGAACCTGAAACTTATTGCCGAGCAGCATCAGCGGATCGTTTTCCTCACCGCAATGAGCACCGACCACCTGCACCTGTACATGGGGCAGAGCAATGCTGGGTAATCCCGGCTGCTGCGGCCCGATCAGCACGGCCAGGTCGAAGTCCTCATTCTTCAACTTGCTGAGGTTTTCCATCGACTCGGCGTAGCTGAATTCCAGCTGATAATCAGGAAACACCTCAATGAGGCGCCCGATCATTCGCCGATTGAAGTCGGCCGAGAGCGTGGTGTTAAGTGCAACCTTGAGCGTGCGCTGTCCAGGCACCTTGAGCGCGGCGACTTTTTCTTCCAGTTGCCGCGTAGCGACCAACACTTTGTCCATGTAGGGCGTGAGCTCCGTGCCCTGTGTTGTCAGAGTCAGCCCCTTGTTGGAGCGACGAAACAACCGAAAACCGAACTGCTCTTCGACCTTGTTCAACTGCGCGGCCAATGCCTGCACGGTCAAACAGGAATGCTCTGCCGCCGCCGACAATGAGCCGGTCTGCACAATGCGCATGAGATTACGTAAGGTTCTGCTATCCATTTGGGTAATGCCCTCTAAAGTGGGCTGGCTATTGTTGTGTACCTGATCGCCCCGGTGGGCGTCGGTCGCGTGCTGGCTATGATCCTGCACCTGAGCATGCTTGTCCCGAGTTTAGTAGCGAAATGGTTCTGCGTCCGATGGTTGGAGGCTTACACAGGATTGGGGTTTTTGGTGGGGCGTAGGTGATCGGGGTCAGAAAATGGCCCGGATGGGGGATGTGTGGGGCGTTTTCTGGATATCAGCGAAACCTTTTTCCAAGGCAAAAAAAAGCAGCCTGATCAGGCTGCTTTCATGAATAGGTGCTTGATATTGTGCTCCCTCAAGCAGGGGAGGAGAGGTTTACCCGAGCGCTGATTTTCAGGTCATCAACGGGGCTCCTACATCGACTATCGCCACCTGAAGGCAGTCGGTTTCGCGCTCTCGATTAAATTGTCTGCCCCTGTATGGCGGGTGTCAACGAGTGTCTTTGACCGTGTGTCGGAGTCTTTTCAGGGGCGGAAAATCTGCGCGAAGTCTCTTTTCGAGAGTAATACGTTTACGAATTAAAATTTCATATTTGTTCGTATCTGTACTAGTCTGAAATCAAGATATCGCACATTCAAGGAGGCCATCCCCATGCCTGCCTCAACCATCGTCCTCAGCCCACAGCAACAACTCGAGACTCCCGAAGCCGGTCGAGTCGCGCTGAAGTTCTTCTTCAACCTCATGGAACGCTGGGGCTGCACCGCCGAGCAACAACGCACCCTTTTGGGCAAAGTCGGCAACACCACTTTCTACAAGTACAAACACCTGCCGCCCAACGTGCGCCTGCCCCACGACACCTTGGAGCGCATCTCGTATTTGATGGGCATCCACAAAGCCTTGAGCATCATCTTCAGCAACAGCCGCGAGCGCGCCTACACCTGGGTCAGCAGCCCCAACACCGCCGCGCCGTTCAATGGCCAGTCGGCGCTGTCCTACATGCTGGCCGGCCGCGTGGTCGACATCGCTGACGTGCGCCGCTACCTCGACGGAGTGCGCGGTTGATGGCGCCGGAGCTGGCCGACCCGCAATGGCCGCGGGCTTACCGGATCGTCAACAGCTGCTTCCCGCCGATCTCGTTGTTCGAAGACGTGCTTGACCCCGAAGACCTGCCCACCGCCTACGCGCTGGAAGCCCTGACCAACGATCGGCTGATGGAAGAAGCCGGCGTTCTCGCCCGCGTGCGCCCCGAAGACCGCGTCTCCGGCCCCGGCTCCACACCGGTCATGGCCGCGTTCACCCACATCGGCAAAACCAGCCGCTTCACCGACGGCACCTTCGGCGTCTACTACGCCGCCAGCAGCCAGGCCGCCGCCATCGCCGAGACGAGCTATCACCAGGAACGCTTCCTCGCCGCGACGAACGAACCGGACCTTGAGTTGACCATGCGCACCTACGTCAACAAGGTCGTCAAACCCCTGCACGACATCCGGCAAAACTATCCTCACCTTTATGATCCGGACCCCACCGCGTACGGCCCATCCCAGGTCTTCGCCCGCCAATTGCGCGAAACATTGTCGTGGGGATTGCTCTACAACAGCGTTCGTTTGCCGGGCCATGAATGTGTTGCCGCGTTTCGACCGCCCGCTGTGTCCATTCCGAAGCAAGGGAAGCACATTCGTTATGTGTGGAGTGCGAGCAGTCGCAAGATCTCGTTTGTGTTTGAAGTCAGCGAGATGTGAAGCCCAGCGAAACGCAAAAAAACCCGTTGGATTCGGGGTTTTCTGCGTGGCGCACGTCTCCAATCGATATCGACGTAGTCATTACACCAAGTAACTAATGATGTTCCTGCCCCCACCTTTATCCCCCTGACCCAACCTCATACAGTCCTCTCCAACGCCTCCCCATCATTCCGATGAGAAGGTCACTGGAGATTTCCCCCATGCCTTTCGTAAGCGTACGCATCACCCGCGATGGCGTTACCTCAGAGCAGAAAGCTCAGGTGATCGCTGAAATCACTGAAACCCTGGAACGCGTCCTCAACAAGCGCCCGGACCTGACCCACATCGTGATCGAAGAAGTCGACACCGATAACTGGGGCTATGCCGGGATCACCACCACCCAGTACCGAAAACAACTCGCTGAGGAGCAGGGGCAGTCATGACCGCGTCCGTCACCATCGATTTCGTCTCCGACGTGGTGTGCCCATGGTGCGCCTTGGGCGCGACGGCGCTGGAGCAAGCGATCGAGAACGTGGCCGGTGAAGTCTCCGTCGAGCTGACCTTCAAGCCCTTTGAGTTAAACCCGGACATGCCAGCGGAAGGCGAGAACGCGGTCGAGCATTTGATGCGCAAGTACGGGCGCACCGCCGAGGAAGTCGCCGCCGGCAAAGCGATGCAGATCGCCCGCGGTGAAGCCATCGGGTTCAAGTTCGATCTGGAGAAGTGCAGCCATTTCTACAACACCTTTGATGCTCATCGTTTGTTGTTCTGGGCGTCGCAGAAAGGGCGGCAGATCGCACTCAAGCAAGCGTTGCTACGCGCTTACTTCGCCGCCGGCCAGAACCCGAGCGATCACCAGACGCTGGTGCGTCTGGCGGCTCAGGCGGGACTGGATGCAGAGCGTGCAGGCGAGGTGTTGGCGTCCGGAGCGTTTGCCAATGAGGTGCGTGAGCTTGAGGCGTTTTACCGCGAGCGCGGCATCAATTCGGTACCGGCCATGGTGCTTAACGGTCGTCACCTGGTGTCCGGGTCGCAATCGGTCGATTACTACGAACAGATGTTGAGGCAAATGGCGCAGGCCGCGGCCGAAGCGTGATTGATCACTTTTCAAACCATCATTTATTAGTCGAGGTTCATCATGAGCAATTCGAAAAAAGTCATCGTTATTACTGGCGCCTCCCAAGGTCTCGGCGCAGGCATGGTCAAGGCCTTCCGTGATCTCGATTACCGGGTAGTCGCCACTTCGCGTTCGATCCAGCCGTCCACCGACCCAGACATCCTCACCGTTGCCGGCGACATCGGCGACCCCGCGGTCGCACAGCGAGTCATCCGTGAAGCGATCGAACGTTTCGGCCGTATCGATACGCTGGTCAATAACGCCGGGATCTTCGTCGCCAAGCCGTTCACCGCCTACACCCACGAAGATTACGCAGCGGTGTTGTCGGTGAACCTGAATGGTTTCTTCTACATCACCCAACTCGCGATCACCGAGATGGAAAAACAGGGCAGCGGTCACGTCGTCAACATCACCACCAGCCTGGTGGACCATGCCATCGACGGTGTGCCGTCAGTATTGGCGTCGTTGACCAAGGGTGGCTTGAACGCTGCGACCAAATCTCTGGCCATCGAGTACGCCAAACGTGGGATTCGGGTGAACGCGGTTTCCCCGGGCATCATCAAGACGCCGATGCATGGTGAGGAAACTCACGAAGCCTTGGGGAATTTGCACCCGGTTGGGCATATGGGTGAGATCAGCGACATTGCGCAAGCTGTTGTTTATCTGGACAGTGCCAACTTTGTCACCGGCGAGATCTTGCATGTCGATGGTGGGCAGAGTGCGGGACACTAAGAGCGGTTCAGGAGTAGGGCGCTGTTCACAGCAAGGACGACGACCAGCGCTCTCATCCTTGAGTCATTAACCTCCGAACGGCGCTACCTTGATCGGTTCACCTTTCTTCGCGCATGACGGCGGATTGGTCATACCCAGTGTCAGCAGGTTGCCGCCGTTAATGATGCAGTTGAACTGCTGGTTATCGTTGGTTTTCAGCGCGACATAAGTATTCGTGCCTTCAGTACGACGGCTGACAATACTCAAGTCAGAAGGTGAATAGCCCAACGCACCGGCACTCTGAGATTTGATCTGCTCATCGGTTAGCGTGTTGGTACTGCTGGCGATGGAGTTGCAGCCGGCCAGGGTGAATAACAGCGCACCAGCCAGGGTTATTTTGTGGAGAGTCATGGGAGTGTTCCTTACTCGTTTGTGTTTCTTGTCGTGTGGTGCCACGTACTGACCGGAAATCACAACTGAGGAAAGCAGTGGCTTGTGAAGCGTAGCAGAGGGAAATCCGCTCATTGGTGGCTGAGAGACTTCTTGTGCTGACTGTTCAGGCCAATGTTGTCCGCGCCACTAAACCCACAATATTTTGTTCGGGGCGCGTCGTTGCGCACGTCGAGTCGGCAAGGTGAACGGTTGTCGGGAAGAACAGGGACACCAGGATTGTGCCCCCCATCAGAATCGGCAGTAGACCCATGATTGTGAAGTAATGACTTCTTCTGGCGTTGCCAAAGTCACGACGTACCAAGGGCCAAAAAGCCAGAAACAGAACGCTGAGAACGGCCAGCCAGGCTAAGCGCGGAATGAAGTCCCACCCGTCGTACCCGGACTCCCAGATCGCCCAGGCATAGGTGGCCAGAGAAGTTGTGCCGTAGAGGTAGATGCCGAGGGACTGTTTCAGGCCGATGAGAATGGCCGATAGCAGCAGGGCGGTGCCCATCATGGCGTAATAGGGGGATCCGCCAGCGGTAACTAAAACGCCCCCTCTATAGGCAAGTGCCAATCCAAGCAGGGCAACAAATAGGGTGTACACCCCGAACAGAAGGTTCGAGACTCCCGCTCCTCTAGCCAACGTCCTTTGGTTCATTGCGATCATCCCTGTGTGATTCGATGCGGTTTCGTCCGAGCGGCGCGCATAATTGCTCATTATTGTAATGAAATACAATGTCAGGCGATAAAATTAACCACCCCGTGCGGATGAATCGGTATTTTTGTATTTTGTATTGAGTAGAAACAATCGTGCTAAGCTGATTAGCGAGTTCTTGGACAGCGCTCTGACGAAGCTTCGATCAGTAAATAGGGTGTTAGTGGTGCGCTCTATTCCCATCATCTTTTGGCATGACGTCCTGCGAAGTCTTGAGTCGGCCCACTTCGTCCAGATGCCTCCAGAGAAATTGCGCGGCTTCTTCACGCCGATCAGACTCGATGAGGTCGAGCAAATGGATGTGTTCCTGGCATTGCGCCATAAGACGAGTGCGATCGACGTTGGCTTTGTAGCCCATGAAACGCCTGAGTTGATTTTGCTGGCGTATGGCATCAATGAAAAAGACATTTCCGGAGCACTGCACGATCAGTTCGTGAAACTGGGCGCCCACTTGGAACAGTTGAGCGCGGGACAAGGTGTGGATATCCCCATCGAGCATCGCCTGCTGTTGCTGCCTGGCCTTGGCAAATGCGGCGTGATTGATCTGATAACCGGGCTCAAGCAGGGCGGCCGGCTCGATGGCCATACGGAAGCGGTAGCTTTGGATGTGTGTCTGGGCGTTATGCACGAAGTCTTTAAGGCTCCATCCTTGCCCCGGCTTGCGCTCCACCATGGCTTCGCTGGCCAGCCTGTTCAATACCTTGAGCAATTGTCCGCGGGGCACTTCGTAACGGCGCAACAGCTGCGCTTCGAAAAAGTGGGCAGGTATTTCGCCGCCAAGAATGTCGTCGACTACGCGAAGGTAAAAGTCTTCGAAAGGATCACTGGCGAGAGGGAATGTTGCTTCCTGAATCTGCCCTGCGTCCTGCTTCAGAAAGTAGCCACGATTGGGCTCCTGAATGGCGAGATCCCACTCAGCGAGCAAGGCAAACACACGCCGAATAGGCGAGCGCGAAACACCCAGCGCTTGCGCGAACGTCTGCTCGCGCAACGGCTCACCGGCTTTCATCGACCGGGCGCGAACCAGGTCGATAACGCGTGGGGCCAACTGCAAGGCGAGGTCTTTCTTGATCACAGGCTCTATCTCGAATGGTTAGCTTCAGTCCGTTCCCGTCTGGGCAAATGCCCCCATCGGACTGGGGTTGGAAAATACCATACGAAGAGGATGTGGGTATCTGCACAAAGAGCGCTGGCGGACTTGTCGAATAACCTTGTCGAGGCACTTAAGGATGAAGGCTCCACGCATTTTTCTGGTCCACGCGACCGCACTGGCGATCGATCCCATCACGGTGGCCTTTGCCCGGCTATGGCCGGAGGCGCAGATCATCAATCTGCTCGAAGACTCGTTGTCCCGAGACCGAGTGGAGGAAGGCGGATTAACCACGAGTATGAAGGCCCGCTTTCTGACGCTTTCCCATTACGCAGTACAAAGCGCAGCGGACGCCATTCTTTTTACCTGCTCGGCTTTCGGCGATGCCATCGACTTATGCAAGCCTGACATTGCCATTCCAGTACTCAAGCCGAACGAAGCCATGATCAACCTGGCTCTAACGCAAGCATCGCGTGTTGCCGTGCTGGCGACATTCGAGCCAACCATCACCTCGATAATGGCCGAGTTCAAACAAGTGGCTGAGCGTAGTGGTCGAGCGTTGGAGGTGGTGCCCTATTTTGTCCCCGGCGCAATGCAGGCACTGAGCGAAGGGGACAAAGAAGATCACGATACTGCCATCGCGGATATGGCCAGTCAGGTCGGAGCCTGCGATCTGATTTGTTTCGCCCAGTTTTCGATGACGAGCGCCGCAGGGCAAGCACAGGCCTGCTCTGGTCTGCCTGTATTGACCACTCCCGATAGTGCAGTGCTGGAGCTGCGAAGGATGCTCCAGGCTGATGATTTCGTTTCTTCCCAGGATGGATGTTTACCCAATGCTCAAGTTCAATGCTCATCTCGGTTTCCAATTCAATGAGTTGCCTTTTCTACAACGCATCGAAGCTGCCGCAGCAGCTGGTTTTCGGGCGGTGGAATTCCCGTCGCCATACGAATTCGACGCAAGTCTCCTGGCCGACCACCTGGCTCAATACAGTCTGCCGCTGATTCAGTTCGCTGCACCGGCTGGCGTTACCAAAGGCATCGCTGCCTTGCAGGGCAAGGAAGAGGAATTTCGCAGTGGGTTGCTCCAGGCCGCCAGCTATGCAAAGGCGCTGGCGTGTTCGGATGTCCACATCATGTCTGGCGTTACGACGCAGGATGAGGCGGCGCTTATTTTCGGGGGTAACCTGGAGTATGCGGTCAAGTACTTCGAAGATCAGGGTTTGCGGCCGCTTATCGAAGTGATCAGTTCGCAGGCGATGCCGGGCTACTACATGTCTGACTTCAGCAAGGCGCAACAGGTGCTGGAGACCTTTCCAAGTGTTGGGCTGATTCTCGATCTTTACCATGCCCAGATTCTGACCGCAGATGCAGCAGATGTTCTGGACCGGTTTTATGACAGAACCGTCCATGTGCAGATTGCCGACTGCCCGGGTCGTCACGAACCGGGAACGGGGAGCATCGACTTTGCTGCCTTGTTCGCGGCGCTGGAGCAGCGTGGCTATCCAGGATGGATCGGTTGTGAATACCGTCCTTCCGGTTCTACCGTTGCGAGCCTTGACTGGATAAAGCAGCTAAATGCTTAGTGCTTGCGACGCGTGAACGGGTTTCGGATTTCACGTACGCTAGAAACAACAAAGCCCTCGCATTTCTGCGAGGGCTTCGTTTTGTATGGTGCCGGCACCAGGAGTCGAACCCGGGACCTACTGATTACAAGTCAGTTGCTCTACCAACTGAGCTATACCGGCGTGTTAGGGCGACGATTATAGCGATTGGGTTGGTTCTGTAAACCCCTGAATTCAGACTATTTTTATGCAGGCGTTTGATCTGGCGTGAACCAGCACGTTCTTGAGTTTCTGAAGGGTGCGCCAGGCTCGGCTGTTTTTCATCGTCCATAGCTGCGCTTCAGCGTGTCCGGCGCGTTACAGGGCAGCGGCGAGGTGGTTTTCGGTGTCGGGGATGGAGGTCTGAAGTTGTGGGCTTTGTGGAAATGGAAGTCCTCCAGGTTGCGCGGCGGGATGTCGAAGGCGGGTTTGAGTGCGCCGCAGGCGGATGTCTTCGAAATTCTGTGCATAAGAAATGAACGTCACGGTCGCATCCTGTCGGTCAGTTTTTTCTTGTTCATGACCGTATTGTCGGCGTTCTTGTGAACGTGTATTGCAGGGCGCAATTTTCCGCAATGGGTGTCCGGTATTCGGCGGTTATGTCGTTTTGATGAAATGCTTATGCACAATGGACTAGGGGCGACTACCTGTTCATTACGATTTTGTAGACTCGTTCTCATTTGTCCGCAAATGCCTGTTTTGCGGGTTTTTTATTTGTGTGAACAAAAAATGACCAGCAGTGTTTTGGGCGTAAAACAGCGTGGATATTGGATCCATGATAAATCTATCAACAGAGTTATCCACAGGCTGTGGCTGTTTAAGGGCGTTCTGCAAGGAGTAGGAAATTGCGCGGCGTGAGTGGAGTTTCACAGAAGGTGCCGAGGCGAACGGTATAACCCTGCTGAATGAGGAAAAGTGCCCGATCAAGTACCAGCCACAGTTCCAGCGGCCGTCGGAAAAGGCCTCGCAGCAGCTCCAGGTTGCGCACTTCGGCCAATCGCTGCCAACCGGCGGCTTCCAGTGTAGTCCAATCCGGCGCGCCGACTGTGGATAAGTCTTTGAGTGCAGCCAGATCGCGGCAGTAATCGGCGAAAGGTTTGTCCAGCCAGGCGCTGGGAAGGGAAGGGGTTGGCAGGTATTCATCGATGCCGCGCAGTTGTCGTTGCAGAAGGTCGAACGCCAAGCGCCGGGCCATGGAGGTGTCGCGCTGACGTCGAACGCGAGCGCCGGCGGTGACGGTTTCGTTCATCGGCAGCGCAAGATCATCGAGGGAAAGGTGTAGGTCGGAGCGCTCAGCTGCACAGGAAAGCGGCTGATAGGTGTTCAGACTGATCCGGTTGTAGCAGCAGGGTGCGATGGCCAGTTGTTTGCAACCGGCGGCGCTGGCGAGCTGGATCAGCCGTACATGCAGGTCGCCGCAGGCGTGCAATGCGACCGGCGTGTGATCGGCGTTCAATAAAGAGGCTGCGCCAAGCGCGAGTACATCCTGCTCGACATGCAGCGCATGCAATTGATGACGCTGGCTGAGTGCCTGGCCGCTGGCAACCAGTGCCGGATCGAACTCCAGGCACGTCAATTGTTGCCCGGTTTGCAGCAGGCGTCGCCCCAAATGGCCTTTGCCCGAGCACCAATCCAGCCAATGCTTCGGTGCCGAAGCGAACTCCAACCGACTGGCGAAGGCTTCGATCTGCTGCCACTTGCGCCCTGGCACATCCACATTCAAGCGATGGCCTGCCGCTTCAAGCGCACGTGTCGGCAACTTACCCACCGTGCTCAGCTCGGCAGACATCGCCGCCAATGAAGCAAACGGCTCCGGCGCATCAAGCAAACAAGGTTGGTTATGACTGCTTTCCGCATCCTCCAGCGACCGCCCGCGTAGCCAAAACGCCAACTCCGGGTAGGACGCTTCCCAAGGCAGTTGCAAATGGGTAAACGGTCGAGGTTTCCACAGCGCCTGATGCTCGATCAGAAAAGCATCCAGCGCGGTGAAACGGGCGAGCAGGGCCTCGCCCGTCAGCGCGCAGGAATCAACGCCCTTGGCAGGCATCGACGCGCAACCAGCGCTCCAGCAGCTTGAAGCCACGAACCAGCACGTAAGCCATCAGCAGATAGAACATGCCTGCTGCGAAGAAGATCTCCACCGGCAGGTAGGTGCGGGCAATGATGGTGCGGGCCATGCCGGTCAGTTCCAGCAAGGTCACGGTGCTGGCCAGGGCGCTGGCTTTGAGCATCAGGATCACTTCGTTACTGTAGGCCGGCAGGCCGATGCGCGCAGCACGCGGTAGCATAATGTAGAACAGCGCTTTGGCCCGGGACATGCCCAGCGCCCGCGCCGCTTCAATCTCGCCCGGCGGAATCGCCTGGATCGCGCCACGCAGGATCTCGGCGATATAGGCCGCGGTGTGTAGGGTCATGGTCGCGGTAGCGCACCAGAATGGACTGCGCAGATAGGGCCACATCGAACTGTTACGCACCGCGTCGAACTGCGCCAAGCCGTAATAGACCAGAAACAGCTGAACCAGCAACGGCGTACCACGGAAAAAGAAGATGTAGCCGTAGGGGAATGCCCGCACGTACCAGAGTCGCGACGAGCGAGCGATGCCCAGCGGAATCGCCAGCAGCAACCCGGCAATCACGGCGATAGCCACCAGTTCCAGAGTCAGTGTCGCGCCCTGAGCCAGTTTCGGCAGCCACTTGATGATGACTTCCCAGTTCATTGGGTGCTCCTCGCGAAGCCGCGAGCGGCGCGTCGTTCCATAAAGTGCATGCCGGTCATGGCCAGAATTGTCAGGCCCAGATACATGAAGGCGGCCACCATATAGAAGGTGAACGGTTGCTTGGATATGGTCACGCCGATTTGTGTGTGACGCATGATTTCTTCCAGGCCGATGACGGAGACCAGTGCGGTGTCTTTCATCAGGATCATGAACAGGTTGCCCAGGCCGGGAAGTGCGATGCGCCACATCTGCGGCATGATCAGCCGGGTAAAGATGCGGAATTTCGACAGGCCCAGGGCCACGCCGGCTTCACGGTGACCCTTTGGGATCGCCAGAATCGCACCGCGAAACACTTCCGTGGCGTAGGCGCCAAAGCACAGCCCCAGCGCAATCACGCCGGCGGCGAAGGCGTTGAGTTCGAGGTCGGGGTTGCCGAAGAACTCGCCCAGGGCACGCATCAGGTTGACCGTGCCGAAGTAGATCAACAGCACCCAAAGCAATTCCGGGATACCGCGAACCAGCGTCGAATAAGTGCCGCCAAGCCATTGCAGCGGCTTGTACGGGGAAGTCTTGGCCAAGGCGCCGAGCAGACCGAGCACCAGCCCCAGGCACAAGGCCGAGAGTGCCAGTTTCACAGTCATCAGCGCACCAGCGGCGAGCGCCGGGCCGAATCCGTAGAGGTCGATAATCATGGAATTCTTTTCAAATCGCGGCAGGCAACGCCAAGGACCGGCGCCGTCAGCGAACGGCGCCGGTCAGGCAGGTCAGAATCAATAGATGCTGAACGGGAAGTACTTGTCGTTGATCTTCTTGTAAGTGCCGTCTTCGACGATTTCCTTCAGGGCAAGGTTCAGCCTCGCGCGCAGGGTGTCGTCTTTACGCACGGCGATACCAATCTTGTCACTTTCTTCCACCGGGTCGCCCTTGAATTCGTAAGCACGGCCAGCGTCGCTTTTCAGCCACTCATAGTTGACGTATTTGTCGGCCAGGATGCCGTCCAGACGTCCGGAAGTCAGATCCAGATAAGCGTTTTCCTGGGTGTCATAGAGTTTGACCTCAACGCCGGGCATGTTGTCTTCCATCCAGGTGCCGGCGAGGGTCGCACGTTGTGCGCCGATCACTTTCCCCTGCAGGGAATCCTTGTCGGTTTTGAACTCTTTGTCTTTCGGCGCGATGAACTGCAGTTTGTTGGAGTAGTACGGTTCGGTGAAGTCCACCGCTTGCTTGCGTTCGTCAGTGATCGACATCGAGGAGATCAGGAAGTCGAACTTCTTGGCGTTCAGGGCCGGGATGATGCCGTCCCAGTCGGACGTGACCACGGTGCACTCGACTTTCATCTTGGCGCACAGGGCATCACCGATTTCTCTGTCGAAGCCGACGACATTGCCACTGGCATCTTTGTTGTTGAACGGCGGGTAGGCCGCTTCGATGCCCATCTTCAAGGTCTCGGCGGCGGCACCGGCGCTAAAGGCCAGGGTGACAGCAGCGGCCAGGAAGATTTTTTTGTAGTTCTGCATGCGGGTAGCTCCGTTAGCGGTTGCTGGACATGAATTGTTTGCAGCGCGCCGAAAGCGGGTTTTCGAACACCTGCTGCGGCGATCCTTGTTCTTCTACCAAGCCCTGGTGGAGGAACACCACTTCGCTGGACACCTGACGGGCGAAGCCCATTTCATGGGTCACGAGCAGCATGGTGCGGCCTTCTTCGGCCAATGCGCGGATGACATTAAGTACTTCCTGGACCATTTCCGGGTCAAGGGCGGAGGTGGGTTCGTCGAACAGAATGACCTTGGGCTGCATCGCCAGGGTGCGGGCGATGGCCGCGCGTTGCTGCTGGCCGCCGGAGAGTTGCGCCGGGTAGGCATGACGCTTGTCAGCGATGCCGACCTTGGCCAGCAAGGCTTCGGCGACTTCAATGGCGTCGCGTTTGCTTTGGCCGAGCACGCGGCGCGGGGCCTCGATGATGTTGTCGAGCACGCTCATGTGCGGCCAGAGATTAAAGTTTTGAAATACAAAACCGATCTCGCTGCGCAGGCGATTGATCTGCTTGCCGTCGGCAGCGACCAGTTCGCCGTTCTTGGCGGCTTTGAGCTTGAGTTCTTCGCCGGCCACCAGGATCTGGCCCTGATGCGGGTTTTCCAGCAGGTTGATGCAACGCAGGAACGTGGACTTGCCGGAACCGGAGGAACCCAGGATCGAGATCACGTCGCCGTCGCGGGCGGTCAGCGAGATGCCTTTGAGCACCTCAAGCTGTCCGTAGCGTTTGTGCAAGTTGCGGATTTCAAGCGCGGGCGTGGCCTCAGCCATGTGCGTTCCTCATAGTGTTTTCGCTCCTGCTGTTGGCGGCCTTCCTGGCGAGGCGGCCAAGCTAGCATAGCGTTCGAATGGCAGCCAACAGCGCTACGGACGGTAAACGGGTGGCATGTGGCAGGTTGTCGCATCGGCGCAGCAGACTGTCGCGCTGCTATCAACCGAACAGCCGTTTGAACCCTGCCTTTGAATAAAGAGACGGGGCGGCTGTTCCAAAAAAAGGCGCGATGTTGCCAGCTTTGGCGGGGTGTTGGAAGCGCTAACCGGACAAACGTTCCTGATCTGCACTTTTATTGTGCATGCCCGAATTTTTTGGTGTGTTTCCGGTGCGCTGATTCGTTCTTGAAGTGGGTGGCAGGGTAACGCTCTGGCGAAATGCCATTAATCTCAATGACTTGCGATGATTGCTCGATTCAAGCGCAGGCCCCGTATAGCGGGCTTATGAAACATTTTGGCGCAATTATTGCGTGCAGAATAAGAAACGCCCTGTTGGATTCTTTTTACGAGAAGGAATGTCAGACCGGGCCGACGTCATCGCTTTACTTGCAAAGGTAGTCTTAATGAGTAGTAGCCAAAGCTCCTCCAATGGCCTCGAGCAGGGGCTAAAACCGCGTCATGTGACCATGCTGTCGATCGCCGGGGTTATTGGCGCCGGGCTGTTCGTCGGCTCCGGCCACGCCATCGCTGCTGCCGGCCCGGCTGTACTGTTGGCCTACGCGGCCGCCGGTGCTCTGGTGGTTCTGGTCATGCGAATGCTCGGTGAGATGGCCGTTGCATCGCCAGATACAGGCTCCTTCTCCACGTACGCCGATCGCGCGATCGGTCATTGGGCCGGTTTCACCATCGGCTGGCTCTACTGGTGGTTCTGGGTGTTGGTCATCCCGCTGGAGGCTAACGCTGCCGCGACCATTCTGCATGCCTGGTTCCCGAATGTGGCGATCTGGGCCTTCACGCTGGTTATCACGTTGCTGCTAACGGTGACCAACCTGTTCAGTGTGAAGAACTATGGTGAGTTCGAGTTCTGGTTCGCCCTGGTCAAAGTCGTGGCGATCATCGGCTTTATCGGTCTTGGCATTCTGGCAATCTTCGGCTTCCTGCCTACCAGTCAGGTCAGCGGCGTGTCGCACCTGTTTGACACTCAAGGCTTCCTGCCAAACGGCATGGGCGCGGTGCTGGGTGCCATCCTGACCACCATGTTTTCCTTCATGGGCACCGAGATCGTGACCATCGCGGCCGCGGAGTCGAAGAACCCTGGCCAGCAGATTTCCAAGGCTACCAACTCGGTCATTTGGCGGATTGGCTTGTTCTACCTTGTATCCATCTTCATCGTTGTGGCCTTAGTGCCATGGAACGACCCGATCCTGGCCAGCGTCGGTTCCTACCAGACCGTGCTGGAGCGCATGGGTATCCCGAATGCCAAGCTGATCGTCGATATCGTGGTTCTGGTTGCGGTAACCAGCTGCCTGAACTCGGCGCTGTACACCGCCTCGCGCATGATGTTCTCTCTGGGCAAACGCGGTGATGCGCCTGCCGTTTCCCAGCGCACCAACAAGAGCGGCACGCCGTACTGGGCCGTCATGTTGTCCACCGGTGCTGCGTTCATCGCGGTTTTCGCCAACTACGTGGCCCCGGCCGCTGTATTTGAATTCCTGCTGGCCAGCTCTGGCGCCATCGCGTTGCTGGTGTACCTGGTGATCGCGATTTCGCAACTGCGTATGCGCAAGCAGCGTATGGCTCGCGGTGAAAAAATCGCCTTCAGCATGTGGCTGTTCCCGGGCCTGACCTACGCGGTGATCATATTCATCGTTGCGGCCCTGACCATCATGCTGTTCCAGGAAGCCCACCGCGTGGAGATCCTCGCGACCGGCCTGTTGAGCTTGTTGGTAGTGGCTGCCGGGTTGTTTGTGGCTCGTCGTCGCAAGCTGCAGAAAGTGGGCGCGGTGGTGCTGAACTGATTCGTACCGCGTAATGCAAAACGGCCGCTGTCAGTGATGACAAGCGGCCGTTTTTGTTTTGTCTGTTGTGCTCGATTCAAGCGGGGTGCACCCAGTCTTCAACTCGTAAACCGGATACACGCTCAAATTCCCGTAGATTATTCGTCACGATGGTGAACCCTCGTGAGCGTGCGTGGCCGGCAATCATGTGGTCATAAGGGCCTATTGGTGTCCCTGCTTTAGCCAATTCCGAGCGAATCATTCCGGTGTGTGCTGCTGCTTCATAGTCAAAAGGCAAGATCTCAAGACGGGCAACAAAGCCCTCGATGACAGCGAGGTTTTTTTCCGGTGCAGCAGATTTTTCTGCACCGTAAATCAACTCCATCAAGGTGACAGCGCTTATGCATAGCTGGCCGTGATGACGATTGAAGGCTTCGCGTACAATCTGTGGCTTGTTCTTGATGGTGAAGATGCAGATGTTGGTATCGAGCATGAATTTGATCATTAAAACGACTCACGCTCCTGATCGGTTGGTTGCTCACGGTCAGCCATAAAGTCTGCGCTCACGCCTTCGCCGTCGAACCAGCTATCCCAGGCTTCTCCTGCCGGGGTGATGAGGCGAGTCCTGCCGATAGCGATAACATCGACACGCTTCACATCACTGGGCATTGCGACAGCTTTGGGCAGGCGGACGGCCTGGCTTCGATTGCTCATAAAAAGGGTGGTTTGTTCCATGGCAGGCCTCCTGCGCTTTGCTAACGCTTGAAGTCAGAAGGATAGAATTTTGTTGGGATATGTCAATGGGATATACGCGATGACTGATGAAAGGTTGTGATAGTCACGACAGTTTCAATGGTTACAAAAAACGGCTGCTGTCAGAGATGACAAGCAGCCGTTTTTACTTCCAGAGTGGCCTTACTTAGCCTTTTCCACCGGCAAGTCCAGCGACTGACGATAGCTGTCCAGCGCATCGCCAAAGTCAGTGATGAATTGCGGGTCGGTCAGCCAGGCCTGGGCGGCGTCGCGGTCCATGCCATCGGCCCACATGCGGTAGTCGATCAGCATGTCGGCGGCCAGGTGCGTGGCGGCCATGGCTTCGTTGTCGGCGTTTTCCATGTCCAGCAATTCTGGATGGTCGCTGATGATTTCGGCGAGGTTCGACAGCAGGGTCAGCAGCATGTCGTTGCGGCTGGTAGCCTCGGCGTCGCGCATTTTGCTGAACATCGCCAGGGTGTATTCCGGGATTGGCTCGCCGATTTCCCCCAGATCATCGTCCAGTGCGGCGGGTTTTCTGCCGTGAATATTGATTTGCTTGGCTTTGATCTTGGCGCGTTTGGCGCGTTTCTGTTGCTTGTTCAGGGATGCCATGGGAACTCAGTTTGGTTTCTGTTGGGTTTGGGCCGCGATGGCGTCGGACGCCGCCACGTAGTCAGCCTGGAAGGCCGGGGATTCGATCCACGCCAGAGCGCCGGCTTCGTCGGTCTCGGTGGACCATTGGCGGTATTCGATCAGTGCCGCGAGGATGAAG
This sequence comes from Pseudomonas farris, assembly GCF_019145235.1. Classification (GTDB taxonomy): domain Bacteria; phylum Pseudomonadota; class Gammaproteobacteria; order Pseudomonadales; family Pseudomonadaceae; genus Aquipseudomonas; species Aquipseudomonas farris. The sequence continues at coordinate 198,739 of NZ_JAHSTV010000003.1, forward strand.
TCCATTGCGCCTTCTTCGCCTTCCTGCTCGTACACCAGTTCCAGCAGCGGGTCTTCGAGGAAGGCTGCGCACATCGCTTGCTGACTGATTTTTTCAGCATCGATCATTTTCTTGAACAGTTCAGTCAGGTCTACCGATTCGAAGTCGATGCGATCGTCGTTCGGGTCCAGCTCGACCGGCGCGGCAGCCCGCTGGGTGCGGTTTTGCTTGGCCTTGGCTTTGGCGCGGGAGGCGCGTTTGTTCTGCTTGTTGGCGGAGGCCATGGGCGTCGTTCCGTAATTCATTGAGGGGGCGCATCCATCAACTGCGTGGCACTCGCCGCCCGGGTGTATCGGGGGCCAGCTCGCCGGTCTGCAGCCAGGACAATGCAATGGGCCATAGTGTGGCTTGGTATGCGCTGCGAAAAAAGGCGAAATGTCCGACTTCTTCTTCGCCGATGTCTTCAGGGGTGATTCGAAGGTGGGTGTTTGTACTGCCAGTGAAGTAGTCGAGCAGGCGTTCGATGGCCGGAGTCGTGCCGTAGGGATCATCGCTGAGGCTGATCGCCAAGGTCTGGGCGGTGACATTGGCGAAGGGAAGCTGACCGTTTTTGGCGTAGATGACACGGCCGCTGGGGCGTTTCTCGTATCGGGCGGTGAGCATGCTCCAGTCGCGGACTACACCGGCCGGGGTGTCTTCGAGCCAGCCGAGGCGTTTGCCGGGAAAATAGCCGCAAAGCATGGTCATCAGTGGCATCACCACATGCCACTTGCCAAACATTCGCCAGCGATGAGCAGGGGCGTAGTCGCGCCAGTAAGCGAACTGCGCACCCACCGTCACCAGGCGTCGGATCACATGCCCGGAGGCTCCCAGCCCGGCCGCGCAACCGCCAAAGCTGTGGCCGACGACATTGATGGGTTGTTCCGCAAACTTGCGTTGCGCCCTTTGCAGCATCGCCTCGAAATCCAGCGCGCCCCAGTCGGACCATGAGGCCTCAAGCCCCTTCAGCGACGCGGGGCGCGACTCGCCGATGCCGCGGTAGTCATAGGTGATTACGTCGAAGCCGTTGGTGAACAGGTAATCGGCGAAGCGCGAGTAGTGTCGGCAACGAACTGAAGTAGCGGCGTTGATGATCACCACAGGACGGGTTGGGTCTTGATTCGCATGCCGCCAGGTGAAGCCGCCAAGGATGAAGCCATCGGCGGCGGGCTCGTTGAAAGATTCACCAGGTGTGCCGGTGGGTAACGGCAATTCAAGTTGCGTCGGGGCCAGTGAGGGCATGTCCTGCAAATTCATCGGCGTTGAACCTTTGCGGTTAGCCAACCACCATAGTCTTCGCGCTGTTTATGAACAATCCACCGGTGCTTATCGGAGCCTTTGCTTGAGTAACCGTTCCTCAAGCACCGCCCATTCCCGATCCAGTTCTACGCGAAGTTCCTCCTCGCTCGGCAGCACCAGTCTGTAGGTGCTGGCGAACAGTTGTTCGTTGCCTTGCAGCACTGAATAGCGCACCACCGATTCATCTTTTTGCGCGCAGAGAATGAGGCCGACGGTGGGGCCATCTTCCGGGCCGCGCTTGAGGTCGTCGTACATGCGCACGTACATGTCCATCTGGCCGACATCCTGGTGGGTCAGTACGCCGCGCTTGAGGTCGAAGATGACGAAGCACTTGAGCAGGTAGTTGTAGAACACCAGGTCGATGTAGAAGTCTTTGCTCTCGGTACTGATGCGTTGCTGGCGAGCGATGAAGGCGAAGCCTTTGCCCAATTCGAGCAGGAAGCCCTGGAGTTGATTGATCAATGCTTGTTCACGTTCGCTTTCCTGGATCAAGCCCGCATTGGGCAGGCCGAGAAATTCCAATAGGACTGGGTCGCGGATGAAATCCCGAGGGCTGGCGTTCATTTGCTGGATATTGGTGGCGGCTTCCTGTTTGACGGCAGCCCGGTCGCGGCTCGCCAGCAAGCGTTCGTAATAGAGGGTATTGATCTGGCGCTCGAGGGCGCGACTTGACCAGTTCTGCAGAGCAGATTCGTTCATGTACCAGTGGCGAGCGTTGTCGTTGTCGACTCGTAGCAGTCTGCGGTAGTGGGTCCAGCTCAATTCGGAACGCACTGCGTTCCAAATTGGAAAGGTCTGATAAAAGTCCCGCATGTATCGCAGGTTGCGTTCGTCAAAACCTTTCCCAAACTCTGACGTCAGTACTTTCGCCAGCGTCGATAGCAACTGTTTGCCATACACCGCCCGCCGAGCGCCTTCCTGCTCGAACTCCACAATATGCCGCCCGATCTGCCAACAGGTTTGCACCTGAACGGTATCGACCGCTCGCAGCACTTTCTGGCGCGCTTCCTTGATCAATTCGCCAAGACTGCCGAGCAGTGAAGTGATCTGTGGATCTTGAGTGTTACCGTGTTTGAGGGAGCTCATGACATTTTCCGCGGCTAAGGAAACAGGCGGAAGAGGATGGCAAGAGAGTGATAGTCCGCGATGCCGGGCGTTGCTGGTAAGTCGGAAGGAAAGGCGAATTTGCTTTGCAGGACCGGGCCGACGGCAGCCCATGCATGAGGAGCACATCACGTAGTCCGATTCGCAGTGAGCCCAAGTGCTAATCGATCTAAAACTTGAACATTCAGCAACAAATCTAAAAAGCGTAACGATTGGGTTCTGCGTAACCCGGGAGTCGCCATCATGAAGAAAATCCATTCATTCATGCTGCCCATCGCCGCCGTCGGCGTACTGATGTTTCCAGTCGTGCTTAACGCCGCCAGTCTTGAACCGATCGACAGCACAGGCGTGCAAGTCCAGCAGCAACAGCAAAACGGGATTACTTACCTGTCCGGGGGGATCGGAGAGGATGAGGCTCGAGCCATTCAACAAGCGCAGGGCTACAACCTGCACATGACTTTCTCCATCGGGGCGGAGGGCAAATATGTTCCGGATGTGAATCTGGTCATTCAGAAAGACCCGGGGCAACCCGTGCTGACGCTGAGCGAAGCCGGCCCGTTGGTTTATGTTCAGCTGCCACCTGGCAAGTACACCGTCGTCGCGACACGCAATGGTGAGGAACGGCGTGATACGGCGGATGTAGGAAGTGGCGCCGCTCGCAATCTTGTCTTCCACTGGAATACTGAAAACTAGCCCAAGAGAGACGCTTGCACGATGCCTGATCAAATCGCGGGCATAAAAAAACCCTGAATCTTGCGATTCAGGGTTTTCGGTATTTGGTGCCCAGAGACGGAATCGAACCGCCGACACGGGGATTTTCAATCCCCTGCTCTACCGACTGAGCTATCTGGGCAACGGGGCGCATTAAACTGGTTTTTCAGGGGGTCGTCAAGAAAGTTTTCAAAAAAATTTTAATTATTACCGTCGCTTACGATCCGCCCCCCGAAAAAACGGGATTATTCAGCTGGCGGAACGTAGCCTTCGGCCTTGGCGTATTCCTCGCCGGAAAAGAACTTGTCCATCTCGCCTTGAAGATATTTGCGGTCTTCGGCGTTCATCATGTTCAGGCGTTTTTCGTTGATCAGCAGGGTCTGGTGTTTCTGCCAGTCGGCCCAGGCCTTGGCCGAGACGTGGTCAAAAATGTCCTGACCTTTTGCACCCGGAAATGGAGCGCGCTCCAGGGCGGGTAATTCTTCTTTGTACTTGCGGCACATGATGGTGCGGGTCATGACGACTCTCCTGCGTTCAATACGGCGGCCGCGCGTTCGAGCAAGGTTTTGACCGGGGCGGCAAGGCCCAGGCGCGGCGGGGTGGCGAGGTTATACCAGAGCCAGTCGGCCTCGGCCACGTGATGGCCAGCCTCTTGGACCTGAACCAGCCAGGGTTCGATGGATAACTGAAAGTGGCTAAAGGTGTGTACCAGGCTCGGCAGGGCCTGTTGGCTGCCCAACTCCAGCGAATGCTGCGAAGCCAGATGCTGAAGGTCATCGAGGTCGTCGAGTTCCGGCAGGCTCCAGAGACCGCCCCACAGGCCCATGGAAGGGCGACGGTAAAGCAGAATCGCCCCTTCGCCATTGGCGAGCATCGGCATCAGCGTGCGCTTCTGTGGCACGGCTTTGCGTGGCTTGGGGATCGGGTAGCGGGTTTCCAGGCCAAGCATGTGCGCCTCGCAGCCCTTTTCCAGCGGACAAAGCAGACAGCTCGGTTTGCTGCGGGTGCAGAGCGTGGCGCCCAGATCCATCATCGCCTGGGTGTAGGCGTTGACCCGATCATGTGGCGTGAAGCGCTCAGCGTTGGCCCACAGCTGTTTGGCAACCTTGGGCTCGCCCGGATAACCCTCTTGCGCGGTAAAGCGCGCCAGCACCCGTTTGACGTTGCCATCGAGGATCGGCGCCCGCAGGCCCATGCTCAGGCTGGCAATCGCGCCGGCCGTGGACAGGCCGATACCCGGCAGATCTGTGAGCTTTTCCACATCACGGGGAAACTCGCCGCCATATTCGGCAACGACAATCTTCGCAGTCTTCTGCAAGTTGCGCGCGCGGGTGTAATAACCGAGACCGGTCCACAGGTGCAGCACTTCGTCTTCCGGCGCGGCGGCCAGAGCTTCGACCGTTGGCAGCGAAGCCATGAAACGGTCGAAGTAATTCAGCACAGTGCTGACCTGGGTCTGCTGCAGCATGATTTCCGAGACCCACACCCGGTAAGGGGTGATGCCCTGTTGCCAAGGCAAATCGTGGCGGCCGTGGCGGTCGTACCAATCCAGCACCGCCGTTGAAAACTGCTCGGCTCTCATCGCTTGAACAGCCCCTTGAGCGCGTTTTTCAGTTCCGGGCTGACTTTATCGCCAAGCTTCTCGTCGATTTTTTCGCTGATTCGCTCGCCAGCCAGTTTGCTCGCGACTTGTCCCATGCGTTCATTGTCGACGCGGCAAGCCTTGGCACCCAGTTCCAGCGGACCACGGCAGCGCAGTGGCCACTCGATGCCGACGAAGCGCTCGCTGACTTGGCAGGCCGGGTCCGGCATGTCGCTCTTGTCGCCTTCGACGATCACGCCGACGCGGTAATCCATGCCCAGCACCCGCAGGTCGATGTCGCCGTTACCGTTGACGGTCATGCCCGGAATGCGCACTTTCAGATCGGGGTTATTGGCCACGCCATTGCGGAAGGTCAGGTTGCCCTTGAGCTCTTCGAACGGTGTGTCCTTGCCCCGTGGCTCGCCGGTGAGGGTTTTGCGATTCAGGGTGGCGATGCCTTTGCACAGTTGCTGCTCAAGGTTGGCATTGAGCAGCACGCCGTTGTTGATGACGAAACTGGCATTGCCGTTGAGGTTATCGATCAGCACGCTCTGGCTATTGCCGCTGCTGGTCAGCGCGCTATCGAGCGTAACCAGGCCTTGGAGCGGTGGATTTTTCCCTTGGCTTTCGAGGATTTTTTCTACAGGCACTTTGCTGATGCGCGTCTGCATGTTCAGCGCCGGCACTTGCTGGCGCACGTCCAGGGTACCTTTGGCTTCGAAGTTGCCGTCGTACAGGTCGCCGCGCAGGTTCTCCAGCGTCAGCAGGCCGCCTTGGCCTGTGGCCTTGAGTGCCGCATTCTGAATCGGCAGTTTGTCGAGGGTCAGCTGGCCGAAAGTCAGGTCGGCGTTCACGTCGAGTTTGCTCAGGCGTTCCACCGGCAACAGACGCTCGGTGCTCCACGGGCCTTTGGTCGGTGAGGGCGGCAGCGGTGAACTGCCTGCACCAGCCATCGCCTCGCTCTCGGTGCTGGCCACTTCGGCCTGACGCACCTGCTTCGCGCTGTTGGCTTCGGCGGATTTTGGCGGCAAGTAACGATCGACGTTGAAGGTGTCAGCCTTGAGGTTCAGTCGCAGCGATTGCTTGGCGAAGTCCTCGACAGCGATGCGGCCGCTGAAAGTGCTGTCATCGAGCTTCAGGTTGAGGTTGTCGAGGGTCAAACTGGTCGGCGTGCCGGCAACCTGGCTGGCCAGTTCGACTTTGCTCAGGCTGCCTTCGGCCATCGCCGGGAGTTTCTGGCCGATGCTGTCGACGAATTTCGCCAGATCGAACTGGGCAATCGACAGGCCGCCGCTGATTTGCGGGGTCTTGTCGAGGTCGTTGGCCTTCAGTTCGCCCAAGGCGCGCAGCTGATTGGCGGAGATCTTGATGCCGGTCCATTCGGCGACGTTGGCGGCCTTGTCCAGCAGCAGCTGGCCTTGAGCGGCGAAGGTCATGGTTTTGCCTTGCAGCGGATCGCCAGCGACTTCACCGGAGAGTTTCATGTCTTCGAATTTGTAGCGCTGCAGCGCACGTTCGAAACGCAACTCGCCGGCCAGCTCGGTGCGCACCCGCAGAACCGGTTGGTTGGTACCGAGGAACGCGGTGAGTTTGACCGGGATGTTGGTCGAGTCGTGCACGGGGCCAGTGCTCAGCTGGATGCTTTCGGCGCTGAACTGCTTGCCGGTTTTCTCGTCGCTGTACTCAACGCGGGCGTTGTTGACGGTCAGGCTGTCGATGTCCAGGCGGATCGGCTGGGCCGGTTTTTCTGCCTGAACGGTAGTGGTTGGTGCAGGTTCGCCGGTGGCGGCGGGCGGCGTGGCCGACGTCGTCGGGGTAGCAGGTGCCTTGCCTATGTCTTCCCAGTTGCCATGGCCGTCCTTGTCACGATTCAGGCGCAGGTTCAGGCCTTCGACGCGCACATCGCTCATCTGCACTTCGCGGCGCAGCAGCGGAATCACGCGGACCGACAGGCCGAGCATCTGCAAGTCTGCGAACGGTTCGGTAGGCTTGGCCAGGGTTGCAACACTGGCTTCGTGCAATTCCAGGCCCAGCCAGGGAAACAGGCTCCAGCCGATATCGCCATTGAGCGTCAGCTCGATGTGGGCCTTGTCGCGGGCAATCTGGCGAATCTCGTCTTTATAGTCGTTGGGATCGAAGAGGTGGGTCAGGGCAAAGCCCAGCGCCACAATGATCAGCAACAGCCCGAGAAGTACCAGACCCAGGATTTTGCCGAACGCTTTCATGGGCGAGTCCTTGTATTAGTCGAATTCGAAATTTAGCCGGGGAGTATAGCGCTCCGAAGTGGCTGACCGGTCAGCGATCACATCGGGAGCTCATCCAGCGGTACCTTCAGCTTAGCCACCAGCGCTTGAGCTTCGAGGTGCCCGGCAGGCGCCAACAGCCGCAATGTCGCGCCTGATTGCGACGCCATTTTCTGCGCTTCGTTCACCAGACGCTCGGCAACCCCACGACGACGGGTGATTTTTCGTACGCATAAATGGGACAAATGCCAGACGTCCTGGTGCCGTTGCAAACGTGCCGCACCCAACAGCCGATCGTTGAAGCGTCCGGCGATCAGCGAACCGTCCTGCAGGCAGCCTTCGATCAGCTGCATCTCCCCAGTGAATGGCGCAAACAGCCAGTCCGGGGCATCGCGGTAGATCTTCTGCAGATCTTGCTGATCCTGATAAGTGGCTTGGTTCAGCAGTTCGACAATGATCGGCATGGCGCTTCCTTTGAAAAGTTAATCCGGCCTCTACGTGTGAAAACATGTTCTTGCGGTTGTACGAGAACAGATGACATACAAAAGGTGATATCAGTTTGGTTTTTCTGTCACGTGCAAATGGTAACCTCTGCCCGTTCGTCCGTCCCTTCTGTGGCGTGATGTCGCACCAAAATGGAGCTTCACCTAAAAAACAGTCATGCCTGCGTGCATTAAGGCTGGGGGTGAAGAACGGCTGGCGAACAATACTAATAATTGGGGGAAACACCATGACTACGAGCATCACGGCGGACGGCTTTGCCGACCAGCCCGCGTTCCTGTCCAAGGAACGCATCATCGCCAAGCCCGGTTTTAACCGTTGGCTGGTACCACCGGCCGCTCTGGCCATCCACCTGTGCATCGGCATGGCCTACGGCTTTTCGGTGTTCTGGTTGCCGTTGTCCAAAGCCCTGGGCGTCACCAAGGCCGTGACTTGCGCGCCGGACATGAGCTTCATCGCTCAGGTCTTTTCGTCTCAATGCGACTGGCCGATCTCGATGCTCGGCTGGATCTACACCCTGTTCTTCATCTTCCTTGGCTGCTCGGCAGCGATCTGGGGCGGCTGGCTTGAGCACGCAGGCCCTCGCAAGGCCGGTGTTGTGTCGGCACTGTGCTGGTGTGGCGGTCTGCTGATTTCGGCGCTCGGGGTCTATACCCACCAGATCTGGCTGATGTGGATCGGCTCCGGAGTCATTGGCGGTATTGGCCTGGGCCTGGGTTACATCTCGCCGGTCTCGACCCTGATCAAGTGGTTCCCGGACAAGCGCGGCATGGCCACAGGCATGGCGATCATGGGCTTCGGCGGTGGCGCGATGGTAGGTGCTCCACTGGCTGCAGCGCTGATGGGTCACTTCGCTTCGCCAACCAGCGTGGGCGTATGGCAGAGCTTCCTGGTAATGGCTGCGATCTATTTCGTGTTCATGATCGGTGGCGCACTGTCCTACCGCGTTCCGCCAACCGGCTGGAAGCCTGAAGGCTGGACTGCTCCGGCGAAAAAAGCGTCGAACTCGATGATCACTCACCGTCACGTCCACGTGAATGTGGCGTGGAAGACTCCGCAATTCCGTCTGGTGTGGCTGGTGCTGTGCCTGAACGTTTCGGCGGGCATCGGCATCCTCGGCATGGCTTCGCCGCTGCTGCAGGAAGTCTTCGCCGGTAAATTGCTGGGCACCGACCAGACATTTGGTCAGCTGGATGCCGGGCAACTGGCCTCAATCGCTGCCATTGCTGCTGGCTTCACCGGTTTGCTGAGCCTGTTCAACATTGGTGGCCGGTTCTTCTGGGCTTCGTTCTCAGACTACCTGGGTCGCAAAAACACTTATTTCGTGTTCTTCGCCCTCGGTTTCGCACTGTACGCGCTGATCCCGAACCTCGGTCATCTGGGCAGCGTCGCGCTGTTCGTGGCGGCGTTCTGCATCATTCTGTCGATGTACGGCGGTGGTTTTGCGACGGTGCCGGCTTACCTGGCTGACTTGTTCGGTACGCAAATGGTCGGCGCGATCCACGGTCGTCTGCTGACCGCGTGGGCGGCGGCGGGTGTGTTGGGGCCGGTGTTGGTGAACTACCTGCGTGAATATCAGCTGAGCATTGGCGTTGAACGTGCCGCGGCTTACGACATCACCCTGTACATCCTCGCGGGCCTGCTGGTGCTGGGTTTTCTGTGCAATCTGATGGTTCGCCCGGTGGCCGACAAGTACTTCATGACCGACGCTGAACTGGCGGCCGAACAGGCGCTGGGCCACGACAAAGGGGCTGACGCCAGCACCGTGCTGGAGTGGAAAGCGGATGCGGGCACCAAACCGTTGGCGGTGGCTGCGTGGTTGGTGGTGGGCATACCGTTGGCGTGGGGTGTCTGGGTGACGCTGCAGAAGACTGCGGTTCTCTTCCACTAACGCAAAACCCTGTGGGAGCGGGCTTGCTCGCGAAAAGGGCGTGTCAGTCGACATCAATGTTGCCTGGTACGCTGCTTTCGCGAGCAAGCCCGCTCCCACATTTGCTCTCCGTGGACACAGATTTTGTGTTTGCCGGCTTGTACTGACATGTCTATCCCCGACGGCAGGGGATTCACTCCGTCAGTGATATCACCTCTCGTGTTTCTGTTTAGCGCCCGCGACCCTATAATGGCTGCCTTTTTCGCCCCAATGATTTTTGCGGAGCTGGTGATGGCCGAACGTATGGCGTCTGTCGAGCGCGACACTCTGGAAACCCAGATCAAAGCCTCGATCAACCTGGATGGCACCGGAAAGGCCCGATTTGATATCGGTGTACCTTTTCTTGAGCACATGCTGGACCAGATCGCCCGTCACGGGCTGATCGACCTGGATATTGTCAGCAAGGGCGACCTGCATATCGACGACCACCACACGGTGGAAGACGTCGGTATCACGTTGGGTCAAGCCTTCACCAAAGCCATCGGCGACAAGAAAGGCATCCGTCGCTACGGCCACGCCTACGTGCCGCTCGATGAAGCGCTGTCGCGTGTGGTGATCGACTTCTCCGGCCGTCCTGGCCTGCAGATGCATGTTCCTTATACCCGCGCTACCGTCGGCGGTTTTGACGTTGACCTGTTCCAGGAATTTTTCCAGGGCTTCGTCAACCACGCCAACGTCACCCTGCACATCGACAATCTGCGTGGGCACAACACCCACCACCAGATCGAGACCGTGTTCAAGGCTTTCGGCCGCGCCCTGCGCATGGCCGTGGAGCTGGATGACCGCATGGCCGGTCAGATGCCGTCGACCAAAGGCGTTCTGTAATGCAGACGGTCGCGGTTATCGATTACGGCATGGGCAACCTGCACTCGGTGGCCAAGGCTCTCGAGCACGTCGGTGCCGGCAAGGTCCTTATCACCAGCGATGCCGATGTGATTCGCGAAGCCGATCGCGTGGTATTTCCCGGCGTCGGCGCGATTCGCGATTGCATGGCGGAGATCCGTCGCCTGGGCTTCGACTCGCTGGTGCGTGAAGTCAGCCAGGACCGTCCGTTCCTCGGCATCTGCGTGGGCATGCAAGCCTTGCTCGACAGCAGTGAAGAGAACAATGGCGTGGACTGCATTGGCCTGTTCCCGGGTCAGGTGAAGTTCTTCGGCAAGGATTTGCACGAAGACGGCGAACACTTGAAAGTGCCGCACATGGGCTGGAACGAAGTGAAGCAGACGGTAGAACACCCGCTGTGGCACAACATTCCGGACCTGGCGCGTTTTTACTTCGTGCACAGCTACTACATCGCTGCCGGCAATGCGCGGCAGGTGGTGGGCAGCGGTCACTACGGGGTCGATTTCGCCGCAGCGCTGGCCGACGGCTCGCGTTTCGCCGTGCAGTTCCACCCGGAGAAGAGCCATACCCATGGCCTGCAATTGCTGCAGAACTTCGCTGCGTGGGATGGTCGCTGGTAAATGGCTGCCAAAAAGAAGCCGCCGATCCTGACCCTCACTCCCGAGCAGGAGAACGAGGCCAATCACAAGATCAAACGCTTCATGGAGGATCGCTTCGAGCTGGACCTGGGTTCGTTCGAAGCGGCTGAAATCCTTGAGCTGTTTACCCGCGAAATTGCTCCGCACTATTACAACAGGGCGATTTTCGATGTGCAGACGCACCTCAAAGAGAGGTTCGAAAGCATCGAAAGCGACCTGTGGGCGCTCGAGAAAAACTGATTTCCGAGCGAAGCTGAATACTCGAATTTGAAGGTTTGCCAGATGCTGATTATTCCCGCTATCGATCTCAAAGACGGTGCCTGTGTTCGTCTGCGCCAGGGCCGCATGGAAGATTCCACGGTGTTCTCCGATGACCCGGTGAGCATGGCTGCCAAGTGGGTGGAAGGCGGTTGCCGCCGTCTGCATCTGGTCGACCTGAACGGTGCTTTCGAAGGTCAGCCGGTCAACGGCGAAGTAGTTACCGCCATCGCCAAGCGCTACCCGAACCTGCCGATTCAGATCGGCGGCGGTATCCGCTCGCTGGAAACCATTGAACACTACGTCAAAGCAGGCGTGAGCTACGTGATCATCGGCACCAAAGCCGTGAAAGATCCGGCTTTCGTTGCCGAGGCCTGCCGCGCGTTCCCGGGCAAAGTGATCGTTGGTCTGGATGCCAAAGACGGTTTTGTCGCCACCGACGGCTGGGCTGAAATCAGCACCATCCAGGTGATCGACCTGGCCAAGCAATTCGAGGCTGACGGCGTGTCCGCGATCGTTTATACCGACATCGCCAAAGACGGCATGATGCAGGGCTGCAACGTTTCGTACACCGCCGCCCTGGCCGCTGCGACGAAGATTCCGGTGATCGCTTCCGGCGGTATCCACAATCTGGGTGACATCAAGTCGCTGCTCGACGCCAAGGCGCCAGGCATCATCGGCGCCATCACCGGCCGGGCGATTTACGAAGGCACCCTCGATGTCGCTGAAGCGCAAGCTTTCTGCGATTCGTACAAAGGCTGAGGACTCACCATGGCGCTGGCCAAACGCATCATCCCTTGCCTGGACGTGGATAACGGCCGGGTGGTCAAGGGCGTCAAGTTCGAGAACATTCGCGACGCCGGCGACCCGGTGGAAATCGCCCGTCGCTACGACGAGCAAGGTGCCGACGAGATTACCTTTCTCGACATCACCGCCAGTGTCGACGGTCGCGACACCACGCTGCATACCGTCGAACGCATGGCCAGCCAGGTGTTCATCCCGCTGACCGTGGGTGGCGGCGTGCGTACCGTGCAGGACATTCGCAACTTGCTCAATGCCGGTGCGGACAAGGTCTCTATCAACACCGCTGCGGTGTTCAACCCGGAATTCGTCGGCGAAGCGGCGCAGCATTTCGGCTCGCAATGCATCGTCGTCGCCATCGACGCGAAGAAGGTTTCCGGTCCGGGCGAAACCCCGCGCTGGGAAATCTTCACCCACGGTGGTCGCAAGCCAACCGGCCTCGACGCCGTTGAGTGGGCGAAGAAGATGGAAGGCCTCGGTGCCGGCGAAATCCTGCTGACCAGCATGGACCAGGACGGCATGAAAAACGGCTTCGACTTGGGCGTCACCCGCGCCATCAGCGATGCGCTGGGGATTCCGGTGATCGCGTCCGGCGGTGTCGGCAACTTGCAGCACTTGGCCGATGGCATCCTCGAAGGCCACGCCAGCGCGGTGCTGGCGGCGAGTATTTTCCACTTCGGCGAATATACCGTGCAGGAAGCCAAGGCTTACATGGCTCATCGCGGCATCGTGATGCGCTAAACAGTACAGGCCAGTGGACAGCATGGCGGGCTCAAGGCACTCTTGGGCACGCCATGGATTCCGGTAGCCCGACATGCTTAAACGTCTCCTTCTTGTCCTCGCCAGCGCTTCTCTGTTGCTCATCAACGGAGCTCACGCCGAAGAAAATCCCGGCACCGGTCTGGTGTTGCTGACGGAAAACTTCCCGCCGTACAACATGGCGAAGAACGGCAAAAATTTCGCTCAGGACGAGAACATCAACGGCATTGCCGTGGACATTGTCCGTGAGATGTTCAAACGCGCCGACATCACTTACAGCCTGACGCTACGTTTCCCTTGGGAGCGAATCTACAAACTCGCCCTGGAGAAGCCTGGCTATGGCGTGTTCGTGATGGCGCGGTTGCCGGACCGCGAGAAACTCTTCAAGTGGGTCGGCCCTATCGGCCCGGACGACTGGATTCTGCTGGCCAAGGCCGATAGCAAGATCACCCTCGAGACGCTGGAGCAGGCGCGCAAATACAAGATCGGCGCCTACAAGGGCGATGCGATTGCCGAGACACTGGCCAAGCAAGGATTGAAACCGATTGTTGTGCTGCGGGATCAGGACAACGCCAAAAAACTGGTCAATGGCCAGATCGACCTGTGGGCTACCGGTGACCCGGCAGGCCGCTATCTGGCGCGCCAGGAAGGCGTGAACGGGCTCAAGACCGTGCTGCGCTTCAACAGCGCCGAGTTGTACCTGGCGTTGAATAAAGACGTACCGGACGAAACCGTCGCCAAGCTGCAAGCCGCGCTGGATCAACTGCGCAAGGAAGGCGTGGTTGACGAGATCATGGGGCGCTATCTGTAGCAATTATCTTGATGTTGTCTGAAGGGCAGTGGCCGGTGTCGCGCTCAAGTACACGGCACTTGTAAACACGTTATTCAACGTCGCCCTTGTCAGCTGCTGTTCCCCTGAGGCGACGCCGATAATGCACAGTGCATGTGCGCCGCTTTGTGGCCCGATTTCAGTATTGATGTAAGCATCTTCAGCGCTGGTGGCGGCGCTGTAATTGTCGAGGTCCTTGCAGTCCCTGGCGTTATGGACCGTTTTATAGCGATAGAAGGGTGCCTCGAGGGAAAACCTGAAATCCCACGTAGGCAATACGGTATGCCCCTCCGCGTTTTGCACTCTATGAACGTAGGACTTGAGCTTCCAAGGCTCCGAGACAGTCAGTTCGACCGGTTCCAGGGAGCAGTCCTGCCCATTACTGGTAAAGATGCCGTCGATAAAGCAGTAGTACAGGAAGTTGGCGGAATAGCTGTAGTTGAAACGCGTTGCCTGGCAGGACGACGAATGTTCGCAGCCGGGGGGAGCTGACAGGTTGCGGTAGGCTCCGACTTTACTGACGATGCCGGTGATTTCGTTGGTGCGGCGGTTCAGCATCGGGCTACCGGAGCTACCAGCGTAAAGGTCGCAGCTGTTTTTCATGGCTAAAGGGAACACCCCTGGATGATCGATGAATGTTCCGGCGGTTTGTTCAGCGCAGGCGCTCAATCGAAGCCCCTGTTCGGTAAAGCCGCCCGGCGCGCCAATGTTAAGCGCATCCTGACTCTCGTAGGTTTGATGGGGCGCCAGCTTGAGCGGGTTGACCCCTGCCTGTATCAGCGACGCCAATGTCGCGTCGACTTCGAGTACTGCAAGATCGGTCCCGACCAGGCTGCTCCATCGGGCAGTTCGGATGGCGTACTGGCGCTTACGCTGTGGCACGTCATGAAAGTAGTGGAAGGTGACGCTGGCTTTCAAAGGCAGGTTGGTCCGCGCCGAACCGTACTCAAAGAACACGCAATGACCACTGGTGAGCAGGTAGGCAGGGCCGGTCGCTCGGCCTTGCCTGTTTCGCGTATCCAGTAGAACGGCGCTGCAGGTCTCGCCCGATTGGAGACTGAGTCGTCCCACGCCGCTCCAGATTTCATAAAAATGCTCACTGTTTTGCAGGGCTCTTGAAGGCGAATCGTTGATGGCGCCTTCGCCCAAATCGCGAGCCTGCACTGCAGAAATAGCCAGCAGGCCAATCAGGCCGGCGAAGCAAAAGAAGCTGAGATATTTCATGTCCATTCCTTGGTGATGAAATTCGGGGTGAGCGCTATCGTGGCACGCGTCTGTGTGCCGACAGGTATAAATAGTTATCGCGAAATGGAGTGGGCCGCGAGGAATTACCGGGCGGTCGGGAGGTGGTACTGACCATCCTTGCCGTGCGCTGCCGTCGCACGATTGCCGCGCACACTGATCATCTGTTTGATATCGATCCAGTCAATGCCCTGAGCCTTGAGCTTGGGTAATTCACGTTCAAGCACCGCCAATGTCTGCGGATACGGATGCCCGATCATCACCGCAGAACCTTGCTTTCGCGCCAGGCTGATAGCTGTCTGTAGCTGAGTAAAAATCGCGGCTTCAGTAGGCTCGTCATCCAGGAACACATCCCGCGAAACGCTCGCCAGACCAATCTTCTGCGCCTCCGCGGCCGCCACGGTTTGCGCGCTGGTGCGGCTGTCGACGAAGAACTTGTGCCGACGCTGCAAGTCCGCCATCAGCCAGGCCATGGCCGGTTGCTGCGCGGTCATGCGGCTGCCCATGTGGTTGTTGATGCCAGCGGTATACGGCACAGCCTTGAACGCTGCGTTCAAGCGCTTCTCGAGTTCTTCGATAGGTAATTCGGGATGCCAGGCAAACGGCCCGGTGGCCGGGGCCATGGGCATGTGCAGGATGACGATCTTGCCGGCGCGATGGGCTTCGCGGGCGAACTCGGTGGCGTGGGGAGTGTCGGGCATGATTGCCGCGGTGACCGGGCCGGGCAGCGCCAGCACACGGCGATCCTGGAGCAGGTTCTGCCCCAGGTCATCGATGATCAGGCTCAGATAAGCCTTGTGAGGTGCCGCTGTTGTGGCAGGCGCCGCGTGAGCGACACCCGCCAGACAGCACAGCAGACCAAGGAGCAACCGCAGGCGCATCTCAGCGGCCGGAGGTGATGCTCAGCCCTTTGAGCAGGCTCAGGGCCTGGGCCAACTGGTAATCGTCATCCTGCGGCATGGCCTTGGCTTTGCCACTGGAACCGGTCGGTTTGTCGGCGCCGCCGTTGCCATTGCCCAGGTGACCTTGCAGATCGGCTTCCTTGAAGTATTCGCCGTCCTGCTCGTTGGTGATCTTGGCCCTGCGTACTTCGATATCCGGGACGATGCCCTGCGCCTGAATCGAGCGACCATTCGGTGTGTAGTACAGCGCCGTGGTGATTTTCAGTGCGCGTTCGTTGTTCAGCGGCAACACGGTCTGGACCGAGCCTTTGCCGAAACTGGTGGTGCCCATGACGACTGCGCGTTTCTGATCCTGCAGGGCGCCGGCGACAATTTCCGAGGCCGAGGCGCTGCCGCCGTTGATCAGTACGACCATTGGCACGGCTTCGCTTTCGTCCTTGCCGGTGGCGGAGAAGCGCAGTTCGGAGTTGGCGATGCGGCCCTTGGTGTAGACGATCAGGCCCTTGGTGATGAAGTGGTCGACCACTTCTACCGCCGATTGCAGCACGCCGCCCGGGTTGTTACGCAGGTCGAGGACGATACCGCTGAGCTTCTTGCCGTTGTCCTTGCGCAGCTTGGCCAGGGCCTTGGAGACCTCTTCGCCGGTCTTGACCTGGAACTGGGTGATGCGGATGTAGCCGTAGCCGGACTCCAGCAGCTGGCTCTTCACGCTTTTCACTTGAATGATGGCGCGGACCAGGGTCACATCGAACGGCGCACCACCGTCGCGTACCAGGGTCAGGGTGATCTTCTGGCCGATCTTGCCGCGCATCTTGTCGATGGCTTCGGTCATGCTCTGGCCGCGAGTCGGCTGGCCGTTGATCTTGACGATGAAGTCGCCAGCCTGAATGCCGGCCTTGGAGGCCGGGGTGTCATCGATGGGCGAAACCACTTTGATGAAACCGTCTTCGGCGCCGACTTCGATGCCCAGGCCGCCGAATTCGCCGCTGGTGCTTTCCTGCAATTCAGCGAAGTCTTCCGGGCCCAGGTACGCGGAGTGTGGGTCGAGGTTGCTGAGCATGCCTTTGATGGCGTTTTCCAGCAGGGTCTTGTCGTCCACCGGTTCTACGTAGGCTGCCTTGATCCGGTCCATGACTTCGGCAAAGGTGCGTAACTCGTCCAGCGGCAATGGCGCCTTGGTGGTCGCAGCAGTGCCTGCAGGTGCGACCGCCGGGGCAGGCTCAGCGGCAAACGCCAACGGCGCGCTGATCACCAGGGCAATCGTCAGGGCCAGCGAGGTAAGGCGGGACAAATACAGCATGTCGAACGAACTCCTAATAGGTCGTGGTGACGCTTAATAGCGGGTCGCGTTGGAGCTGTGAGCGTGCGATGCAAGGCGTGAGACGCAGGTAAGGGTTGTTTCCTTGCCAAGTCTCACAACGCAGCAGCGCGCGCTCACAGCTCCAACCCGGAGGGCCGTGCCCCGGAAGGCGCAATACGTCGTTATTCGTCGTTCATTTGAAGCAACCAAACCTCACTCCTCATGCCTAGTCTTGCGCCTTCCGGGGCGCGGCGCGACCCGCTATTAAGCGTCACCACGACCTAAGATGGCGTACTTATCCTTGCGCACGACACCATTGCGCCGGATCACTCGGGTGACCCTGCTGACGAATAGCGAAATACAGCGCTGGTGTGTCCTGCCCGCCACTGTTGCCGACAGTGGAGATGGACTCACCGGCTTTTACCACGTCACCCGCAGACTTGAGCAACGTCTGGTTGTGACCGTAAAGACTCAAAAAACCGTTACCGTGGTCGAGGATCACCAGCAACCCGGCGCCGCGTAACCAATCGGCAAACACCACGCGGCCGCCGTGAACGGCATGCACTTGGCTGCCGGCGGAGGCGCTGATCATCACGCCGTCCCATTTGGTGCGGGCATCGTCGCCACGGCTTTCACCGAAGCGTGCCAGCAGTCGACCATCAACCGGCCATGGAAGTTTGCCGCGGGTGGAAGCAAAGGGGCCGCCAAAGGTTTCGCCTGAACTTGAAACCAGTGCGCCGGGTGTCGATTTAGCGGGTTTGCGTGGGGCATCGGTGGCATCTGCTTCAGCCTGAGCCTCACGTAAACGCTTTTTTTCGGCTTCCTGCTGGGCGATCAGCGCTTTTTGCCGCGCTTCTTCTGCCTCTCGGGCCTGACGG
Source organism: Pseudomonas farris (assembly GCF_019145235.1). Taxonomy (GTDB): domain Bacteria; phylum Pseudomonadota; class Gammaproteobacteria; order Pseudomonadales; family Pseudomonadaceae; genus Aquipseudomonas; species Aquipseudomonas farris. The sequence goes on from NZ_JAHSTV010000003.1 coordinate 216,577, forward strand.
GCCAGGGTTTCTTCAATGGTTTTAAGGACTTTAGACAGATCTGCCTGATCCTGCTCGCGCGCCGCCAGTTTCTGGTCGCGGGCCTTCACGTCGTCGTTGAGCTTGGCCAGGACTTGCTGACGCTCCTGGCGGACCTTGTCGAGTTCGTCGCGCTGGCTGTCGAGGCTGCTTTTCTGCACCAGCAATTGCGCTTGCTGCAGGCCGATGTCTTTCTCGACATTGGCCAGTTGGCGCAGGGTTTCATTGAAATTCTTCAGCTGCTCCAGGCGGGCCTGGCTCAGGTAGTCGTAATAGGTGAGGGTGCGGGCGAATTTTTCCGGGTTCTGCTGGTTGAGCAGCAGCTTCAGGTACTCCTGACGGCCATTCTGATAGGCCGCGCGGGCCTGGATGGCGATCAGTCGTTGCTGTTCAATGCGCGCGCTCTGGAGTTTTTTTTTCTCACCATCGAGTCGCTGCAGCTCGGATTCGCTTTTCTTCAACTCTTTTTGCAGGGCTTCGACCTGCTTCTCGAGCTTGCCCATCTCGGTTTCGGTGCCCTTGAGGTCTTTCTGCACCCCGGATTTTTCTTCCTGGAGTTTGCCCAGCAGTTTCTTCAGCTCGGCAATGTCCTGACGCGTGGCGTCCAACTGTTGTTGGGTTTGCGTGCGCTCGTCGGCAAAGGCCGGTTGAAGCAGGCAAGTCAGGGCAAGGGCTATCAGGACGCGAAGCATAGAGGCGGGCGACACCAGGGAAAGGGACGGCCTAGTATGCCCGCCAAGCGCAGCAAAAAAAATGCCCAATTGGGGTTGTGTGATAACTGGAGTGGGGTTCAGGGCGTTACGTTCTCCAAAAACACCACAAAACCAATGTGGGAGCGGGCTTGCTCGCGAAGGGGACATCACATTCAACATCAATGTTGACTGTCAGACCGCTTTCGCGAGCAAGCCCGCTCCCACAGTTGATTGGTGCTGTTTCAAGGGATTTGAGCAATTCCCCTTTGATTACACCAGAATCGAAGTACCCGTCATCTCCGCCGGTTTCTCAAGCCCCAGCAACATCAGCATGGTCGGCGCGACATCCGCCAGCACGCCGCCGCCGCGAACCTTGAAGTCACGCTTGCCGACATAGATGAACGGCACCGGCTCGGTGGTATGCGCGGTGTGCGCCTGGCCAGTGGATGCATCGGACATTTGCTCGACGTTGCCGTGGTCAGCAGTAATCAGGGCTTCACCGCCGACTTTTTCCAGGGCATCGACAATACGGCCGACGCACAGGTCCAGGCACTCGACCGCTTTAACTGCCGCGTCGAACACACCGCTGTGGCCGACCATGTCGCCGTTGGCGTAGTTGACCACGATCACGTCGTAACGCTGGTTTTCGATGGCATCGACGATACGGTCGGTGACTTCCGGGGCGCTCATCTCGGGCTGCAAGTCATAGGTGGCGACTTTCGGCGACGGGATCAGGATGCGTTCTTCGCCCGGGAACGGTTCTTCGCGACCGCCAGAGAAGAAGAAAGTCACGTGGGCGTACTTCTCGGTTTCGGCGATGCGCAGCTGCGTCTTGCCGTTTTTCGCCAGGTAATCGCCCAACACGTTGTCCAGGCTGCTCGCGGCGAAGGCCGACGGCGCGGGGATGCTGGCGGCGTATTGGGTCAGCATGACGAAACCGGCCAGTTTTGGCTGGCGAGCACGTTCGAATTCCTTGAAATCGTCTTCGACGAACACGCGGGTCAGTTCGCGGGCACGGTCGGCGCGGAAGTTCATGAAGACTACGGCGTCGCCGTCTTCGACTTTCACCGGTTCGCCGATGGAGGTGGCTTTGACGAATTCGTCGCTTTCGCCACGCTCGTAAGCCGCTTGCAGGCCTTCCTGCGCGGTGGCGGCATTGAATTCGCTGCTGCCATCGACAATCAGGTTGTAGGCCTGGGACACGCGATCCCAACGGTTGTCGCGGTCCATGGCGTAGTAACGGCCAATGATGCTGGCGATCCGGCCTTTGCCGAGGGCTTCGAAGGTCGCGTCCAGCAACTCGATCGACGACTGGGCGCTTTTCGGTGGCGTATCGCGGCCATCAAGGAAGGCGTGCAGGTAAATTTTTTCGGCGCCGCGCTTGTAGGCCAGTTCAGCCATGGCGACCAGGTGATCCTGGTGGCTGTGAACGCCGCCATCGGACAGCAGGCCCATGAAGTGCACGGCTTTGCCGGCAGCAACGGCTTTATCCACCGCGGCGCAGATGGTCGGGTTCTCGAAGAACTCGCCGTCGCGGATCGCTTTGGTCACACGCGTGAAGTCCTGGTACACAACGCGGCCGGCGCCGAGGTTCATGTGACCGACTTCGGAGTTGCCCATCTGGCCGTCCGGCAAGCCGACGTCCATGCCGCTGCCCGAGATCAGGCCGTTCGGCACGGTGGCCCACAGACGGTCCAGTACGGGCTTCTTCGCTGCAAAGATGGCGTTGGATTCAGGGCTCTCGCTGTGACCGAAGCCGTCGAGAATAATCAGGACCAAAGGTTTAGGCGTGGTAGTCATGGATTCCACTCGTGGCTGAGTTATAAAGAGGGCGATGGAAAAGGGAGTGGCAGTTTAAAGCGAAGTTCCGGCGCCGTCACCGCCGGACGGGGTTTGGCCCACCATAGTGGCTGTGTATACTGGCCGACATTTTAACGCCCTGGAACCTCCTTCGATGGTTGCTCACCTGATTGAATTTGCCACTAACCACTATTTGCTCGTCGGTATCTTCGTCGTACTGCTGGCGTTGCTGATCGCTTATCAGATGCAGGGCGGCGGCCGCAGCCTGAGCACCGGTGAACTGACCGGGCTGGTTAACAAGGACGCAGGCGTGGTGATCGACATCCGTCCGATCAAGGATTTCACCGCCGGTCACATTGTTGGCGCGTTGAACATTCCTCACGACAAACTGACCGCTCGCGTTGGTGAACTGGAAAAGCACAAGGCCAAGACCATTATCCTGGTCGACGCCATGGGCCAGACTGCCGGCACTCATGCCCGCGAACTGATGAAAGCCGGCTTCACCGCCGCCAAGCTGTCCGGCGGTATTTCCAGCTGGAAAGCCGACAATCTGCCGCTGGTGAAGTGATATGAACAACGTCGTCGTCTATTCCAGCGATTACTGCCCTTATTGCTCGCGAGCCAAGTACCTGCTCGAGAACAAAGGCGTAGCCTTCGAAGAGATCAAGGTCGATGGCAAGCCGCAGGTACGTGCCGCGATGGCTCAGAAGGCCGGACGAACGTCCGTGCCACAGATCTGGATCGGCAACACCCACGTTGGCGGCTGTGATGATTTGTTTGCCCTGGAGCGCGCCGGCAAGCTCGACGCCATGCTCAAGGCCTGACTGCCTTACTTGAAATAGCCAACCCTACAAGACCCGAGATCAGAAAGGATCTGAGATGACTGACCAACAGAACACTGCAGCTAGCGAAGAAGAAACCGCACCGCAATTCTCCTTGCAGCGCATCTACGTACGTGACTTGTCCTTCGAAGCCCCGAAAAGCCCGGCGATTTTTCGCCAGCAGTGGGAGCCGAGCGTCGGTCTGGATCTGAACACTCGCCAGAAGGCTCTGGAAGGCGACTTCCACGAAGTCGTACTGACCCTGTCGGTCACCGTGAAAAACGGTGAAGAAGTGGCGTTCATTGCTGAAGTGCAACAGGCCGGGATCTTCCTGATCAAGAACCTGGACGATGCTTCGATGAGCCACACCCTCGGCGCCTTCTGCCCGAACATCCTGTTCCCGTACGCTCGCGAAACCCTGGACAGCCTGGTGACCCGCGGTTCGTTCCCGGCCCTGATGCTGGCCCCGGTGAACTTCGACGCGCTGTACGCACAAGAGCTGCAACGCATGCAGGCGGCTGGCGAGACTCCAACCGTTCAGTAAGCGGTCCTGAAGTCAAAGCAAGTCCAATGTGGGAGCGGGCTTGCTCGCGAAAGCGGTATATCGGTCAGCATTAATGTTGCAGCTGATGACCCCTTCGCGAGCAAGCCCGCTCCCACATTTGTTATGTGGTGTTACTTGAACCCGAGCTGGCGCCAGCCTTCATACACGGCGACGGCCACGGTGTTGGACAGGTTCAGGCTGCGACAGCCTTCGCGCATCGGCAAACGCAGGCGTTGTTCGCCGGGCAAGGCGTCGAGCACTTCGGCCGGCAAGCCACGGCTTTCCGGGCCGAACAGGAAGGCATCGCCCTCGGCGAAACTGGCGTCGTGAAATGGCCGCGAGCCCTTGGTGGTAAAGGCGAACAGCCGTGGATGGCCGAGGCTTTCCAGGCAGCTGGCGAGGTCTGCGTGGCGTTGCAGGGTGGCATACTCATGGTAATCGAGGCCGGCCCGGCGCAGGCGCTTGTCGTCCATCTCGAAGCCCAGCGGTTCGATCAAATGCAGGTGGCAGCCACTGTTGGCGCACAGCCTGATAACGTTGCCGGTATTCGGCGGAATTTCTGGTTGGAAAAGGATGACGTGAAACATGCACGGCTCCGAAGGTAAAGATGACGGGCATTCTACGCCGCCAAAGGACCCTCGTTCGAAACTATTCCCGCGAGTGATGGCTTCGCTGGCGATTGTCGGGATGATGGTGGGCCTGATGATCGGTCGCCTGACCGCGCCCGACCCCAGCGTTTTGCAGCAGGTCGAGGTGACGGACGATGGGCTGGTGGTGTGGTTCAACAACGAACCTAAAACCCATGGCGAGATAGTCGACGGCAGCGTGGCGCTGTTGTTCGAGGCTGAAGGCCGTGCACAGAAAGGTCAGCTCAAGCTCAACGGCAGAGACGTGAACTGGCGAACGCGATTGAGTGATGGGGGATTGTTGCTGACGGTGGTGGCGGCCCGGCCGCTGCAGGGCGAATGGGCCGGTAGCGAGGTCGATGACCGCTGGCGGCTGGAGATCCATCTCCGAGAGCAATAAAAGAGGGAATCCCCGGCCTGCCTGTACCAAGGTCCCCAAAACGGGAGGGCTCGCGCATTGCGGCGTGAGCCCGGTGTAAAGAGGGAATCCCCGGCCTGCCTGTACCAAGGACCCCAAAACGGGAGGGCTCGCGCATTGCGGCGTGAGCCCGGTGTAAAGAGGGAATCCCCGGCCTGCCTGTACCAAGGACCCTAAAACGGGATGGGCTCGTCGCAGTTGCGGTATGAGCCCGGTGTAAAGAGGGGAATCCCCGGCCTGCCTGTACCAAGGTCCCCGAAACTGGGTAGTGAATCGAATCACTGATTGGACTATTGCAGGGGGCGTGCCAGTTTTTAACAAGTTGCAACAGAAAGCCGCTGGGCAGCGCTGAAGGCCCCGTAATTCGGGGCTTTTGTGTTTCTTCGATATGGTTTTTTTTAGATGGAGGTCGGATTTTGGATCGGTTGTCGTGCGCGATTGCGGGTCATGGTGCATTGGTGCGGTGCATTGAGCCCTAAATGTGGGAGCGGGCTTGCTCGCGAAAGCGGTGTGTCATTCAACATCAATGTTGAATGTGATGGCCTCTTTGCGGGCAAGCCTGCTCCCACATGGAGTTGATGTCAGCCACAAATAGACGGGCTTGGCACAAATCCTGTGGGAGCGGGCTTGCCCGCGATTGGATCTTGCGGTCAACGAAGAGCTAAAGGGTGTTTAACCCTCATCCCCCTCATCATCATCCCCACCATCAACCTTCATCCCCAATTCCTTGATCTTGCGGGTCAAGGTATTGCGGCCCCAACCCAGTAGCACGGCGGCGTCGCGGCGGCGGCCGGCGGTGTGTTTGAGGGCGGTTTCGATCATGATCCGCTCGAAGGCCGGCACGGCGCTATCCAGAAGGCTCGACTGACCGCGAGCCAGCGCCTGATCAGCCCACTGACGCAACGCTTGCTCCCAGTTGGTCACCGGCGCCGAGTCCTGCGGCAGGCTCAGCAGTTCTGGCGGCAGATCGCTGATGTGCACTTCGCGACCCGAAGCCATCACAGTGATCCAGCGGCAGGTGTTTTCCAGCTGACGCACGTTGCCTGGCCACGGCAGGTTTTTCAGGTATTCCTCGGTTTCGCTTTTCAGCAGCTTCGGTTCCACCGCCAGTTCTTGCGCGGCGCGGCTGAGGAAGTGCTTGGCCAGGGTCGGGATGTCTTCGCGACGGTCCGACAGCCGTGGAATGTGGATGCGGATCACGTTGAGGCGGTGGAACAAGTCCTCACGGAATTTTCCGGCATGCACCAGGGTTTCCAGATTCTGGTGAGTCGCGGCGATGATTCGCACATCGACCTTCACTGGCACATGGCCGCCTACGCGGTAGAACTCACCGTCCGCCAATACTCGCAGCAAGCGAGTCTGGGTATCCGCCGGCATGTCGCCGATTTCATCGAGGAACAGTGTGCCACCGTCCGCCTGCTCAAAACGCCCGCGACGCAGGTTGGCCGCGCCGGTGAATGCGCCTTTTTCATGGCCGAACAGTTCGGACTCCATCAGATCCTTGGGGATCGCCGCCATGTTCAGCGCAATGAACGGCGAGGCCGCCCGTGGGCTGTGACGGTGCAGGGCGTGGGCCACCAGTTCTTTACCGGTACCCGATTCGCCATTGATCAACACGGTGATGTTGGAGTGGCTCAAGCGCCCGATGGCGCGAAACACTTCCTGCATCGCCGGCGCTTCGCCGATGATTTCCGGGGTGCGGGTCAAGGCGACCGGGACTTCCAGGCCTTGCTGTTCCTGAGCGTGCTGATTGGCGCGCTTGACCAGAGAGACGGCTTCGTCGACATCGAACGGCTTGGGCAGGTATTCAAATGCGCCGCCCTGATAGGATGCGACAGCGCTGTCCAGGTCGGAGTGCGCGGTCATGATGATCACCGGCAGTCGTGGGTGTTGTTCGCGAATCCGTGCCAGAAGGTCCAGACCGCTGGCGCCCGGCATGCGGATGTCGGAGATGATCACGTCCGGCTGCTGGCGCGCCAGGCGGCTCATCACGCCATCGGCGCTGTCGAAGCTTTGCGTGGTCATGCCTTCCTGCTGCAAGGCTTTTTCCAGGACCCAACGGATAGAACGGTCGTCATCGACGATCCACACGGTTTCACTACGGCTCATGTCGATGTGGCTCCTTGTTCCAGTGGCAGAAAGATCGAGAACGTGGTGTGGCCTGGATGGCTGTCACATTCGATCAGGCCCTGGTGCTGGCTGATGATGTTCTGGGTAATGGCCAAGCCGAGCCCGGTACCGTCCGGGCGGCCGCTGACCATGGGGAAGAAGATGGTTTCTTGCAGCTCGGCGGGGATCCCCGGGCCGTTGTCGATGATTTCGATCTTGGTCACCAGGCGATGGCGCACGTGGCCGATGGTGAACTGGCGCATGGCGCGGGTGCGCAAGCTGATGCGGCCAAGGCGCAGCTCGTTCTGGCTGCTGATGGCCTGCATTGCGTTGCGCACGATGTTCAGGACGGCCTGAATCATCTGTTCGCGATCAATCAACACATCTGGAATGCTTGGGTCGTAGTCGCGCACCAAAGTGATGCAGCCCTGACTTTCGGCCTCCACCAACTGACCCACGCGCTCCAGCACTTCATGGACGTTGCACATGGCCAGTGACGGCAGTTTGTTGGAGCCGAGCATGCGATCCACCAGATTGCGCAGGCGATCGGCTTCTTCAATGATGACGTTGGTGTAATCGCGCAGGCTTTCTTCCGGCAATTCACGGGCGAGTAACTGAGCCGCGCCGCGAATCCCGCCGAGAGGGTTTTTGATTTCGTGGGCGAGGCCGCGTACCAGCATCTTGCTGGTCTCCTGCTTCGACAGCTGCGCCTCTTCCTTGGTGATTCGCAGCAAGCGATCACGCGGGTGAACCTCCAGCAACAGCAGTGTGGCGCCATTGCTCAGGATCGGTGTCACGGCGTAGTCGACGGTCAGGGTCTGGCCGGTAAGGGCGGTGAGCATCGCTTCGCGCTTGGTAAACGGGTGCGCCTGCTCGACTGCCTGGCGCAGGGAATTCAGCGCTTCGGTGGATTCGGTGAACAACTCACTGATGAACTGCCCATGGCTACGCTGACCACTGATAGCCAGCAGCATCTCCGCCGCCGGGTTCATGTACTCAAGGCGCAGTTCGGCGTCGAGCAGAATGGTGGCGGTGGTCAGGTTGTCGAGTAGCAAGCGGTGTAGTGCGTCGCTAATGGTCATCAGGACCTCTTTTGGAGCGGGGCATGCGCATGAATAACGCGCCGATACGGGGAAAATGCAAAAACCAAACCAAGGCTCCGAAAAGAAGCGTTTAGAGCCTGAAACAGGCGTTTGACGCTCATTTGCGTGGCGTTCTGCCAGCTTTCGCGGGTACTTTCGAACCAAAATGGGTTGCGATGTGAGTACTGTGCACTCTATCGCACCAATATAGTGCGCAAACCTGAACGAAGTAAAAGAAGCTCAGTCAGCGCGGATGCGAAAACCTGTGGGAGCGGGCTTGCTCGCGAAAGCGGTTTGTCAGGCGACATCAATGTTGGCTGTGCCGCCGTCTTCGCGAGCAAGCCCGCTCCCACATGGGTGCGCTTAACTGACTGGCATCAGCGCCAGAAGGAGCTTTCTTCTTCGGGTTTGTCTTTGAGAGGGCATTCCGGCCGTTGGCCGTAGTCGGTAAGGACGCAGGGTTTGACCTGACGTTTCTGCGCGAGGGAAATGCGCTGCATGTGGAAGGGTTGATTGGCCGTGCGTTCGACGGTGCGGCCCTGTTCGTCGAGGATTTCCACGGACAGCTGATGACTGCCGCGGTCGATGTTGCTCAGGGCGAATACAGGGCTCGGGCCGGGCTCGGCGGTGGGTTGGCCATCCAGCAGCAGACGATAGCGATGGCCCTGTTGCAGGCCGGGTTCGCTGGTAACGCTGACGATCAATTCACCGGTAGTGCTACGGATCGTGGCATCCGGGTCCGGCACCAGCACACGAAGCATGTCGTAATGAAACAGGGGTTTGGCTTGGTTTTTCGCGGCCGTCATTGGCCCGGCGCCGCTCGGGTTGGCCGACATTCGATTGCTGGTCGCCAGCGGTACACGCTTGGCATTACGGGTGCCCGGCTGATCGGTGAAGACCCGATTGCCCTGGGCGTCTATGTAGGTAAAAACCTCGGCCATTACCGGCAGGCTGATCAGCCATGCGACCAACAGCCAGAACCTCAAGGCTTATGCACCCGTTGTACGGTGAGAGTCACGGTAGGGCTCTGCTGCACGACGTTTTGCCCATCGATCACCTGAACCGCGAGGCGGTGTTCGCCACGGTCGATGTTCACCAGTTGCAGAATCGGGACGTTGCTCGGTTGGCCGTAGGGTTGATCGTCCAGTAACAGCCTCAATCGATGAGAGCCTTGCAGGCGCGGTTGGATCAATACGCTGACCGTGAACGTGCCATTGTTGGCGCGCAGGGCTTCTTCGGTAGGCAAACCGGTCAGCTCCAGCACCTGATAGGCGCTGTTGGGCTGTTCGCGGCTACTGGATTGCGCAGGCGCTACAGGCTCGCTCGGCGGTTGAATCTCGACGCTGTTGAGCGGTGGCAACTCCACGGGTTGAGCCTTTACGCCATCAGGCGGTTGATTGCTGTAGGCGGTGTTGCCGTTGGCATCGGTGTACTTGTAGATCTGCGCGGCGGCGGGCAGGGCAATCAGCACAAGCAGGTATAACAACAATGAGCGCATTGCAGGCTTCCATTGGCCGTTGGGCAAGTGTCCGGCCCTGTTCCGTTCATGGCGACTAAGCGCTGAGCATAGAGCACTTCAGCGCACGTCGGCAGGTCGGCTCAACGGCTGGCGCTGCACAACTCAGCGGTGGCGCGTACCTGGGCAAGCTGACGCAATGGCGCGTGGGTGCCGGTTTTATTGGCCTTGGCCAGCCAGGACGGGCACTGCGGGTCGTTGCGATAAGGGCTGAAATCGGCCAGTTGTTGCAGCAGGCGTTTTTGTAACTGATCAAGTTGTGGGCGGATCTGCCCGACGAGATCGGGGCGGGGATCGTTGGGCGCCTTGCCTTGTGCATGCCAGTCAGACAGGTGCGCGTATTGCACCAGTTTGTTGGCCTCGATCTGCGCCGAGAAGAACTGTTCGACGGCTTCGTTGCTCAATTTATAGGCAGGTGCCAAGGCGACAGCGCCGGCAATGACTTCGCGCTCGCGCTGACGGTCTTCGACTGGTTTACCGCTGTCCCATTTGCTCAGCGCGACCTGATCGGCAATCGCCAGGCGTTCTTCGATGGTGCCAAGCAACGGGGCGAGGGCGGCGGGGGCTGGGCTGGCAAAAGCGCTGTTGGCCAGCAGGGTGGTGAGCAGGGCAAGGCACGGGCGTAGGCGCATGGGGCATCTCGGCTTTATCGGATGAAGGCCATGATGCACGCAACCGGGCATTCGATGACAGACGGTCGCCCATAAAAAAGGCCTCCCGAAGGAGGCCTCTCTTTTGTCACGCCGCGTAGCACGGCGCTACTGGATCAGCAGCTGTAGTACAGCTCATATTCCAGTGGGTGTACGAAGGTACGAACCTTGATTTCTTCTTCGCTTTTCAGGGCGATGTAAGCGTCGATGAAGTCGTCGCTGAAAACGCCGCCTTTGGTCAGGAACGCACGACCTTTGTCCAGCTCTTCCAGGGCTTCCTTCAGGCTGCCGCAAACTTGTGGGATCTCTTTCGCCTCTTCAGGCGGCAGGTCGTACAGGTTTTTGTCAGCTGCGTCGCCAGGGTGGATCTTGTTCTGGATGCCATCCAGGCCAGCCATCAACAGTGCAGCGAAGCCCAGGTACGGGTTAGCTGCCGGATCCGGGAAGCGAGCTTCGATACGGCGAGCGCGAGGGCTGGACACGTAAGGAATACGGATCGAAGCCGAACGGTTACGAGCCGAGTAAGCCAGCATCACTGGAGCTTCGAAACCTGGGACCAGACGCTTGTAGGAGTTGGTCGACGGGTTGGTGAAGCCGTTCAGAGCCTTACCGTGCTTGATGATGCCGCCGATGAAGTACAGAGCGGTATCGGACAGGCCGGCATAGCCTTCGCCAGCGAAGGTGTTCTTGCCATCTTTGGCGATGGACAGGTGAACGTGCATACCCGAACCGTTGTCGCCGTACAGAGGCTTAGGCATGAAGGTCGCGGTGCGGCCATATGCGTCAGCAACGTTGTGTACGCAGTACTTCAGGGTTTGAACTTCGTCAGCCTTGGCAACCAGGGTGTTGAACTTCACGCCGATTTCGTTCTGACCGGCAGTCGCCACTTCGTGGTGGTGAACTTCGATGACCAGACCCATTTCTTCCATGGCGTTGCACATGGAGGTACGGATTTCGTGGTCGTGGTCGAATGGCGGAACAGGGAAGTAGCCGCCTTTGACGCCTGGACGGTGGCCTTTGTTGCCGCCTTCCACGTCCTGGTCGGACATCCACGAACCTTGTTCGGAGAAGATTTTGAACATGGAGCCGGAGATGTCGGACTTGAACTTCACTTCGTCGAAGATGAAGAATTCAGGCTCTGGACCCACGAATACGGTGTCGCCGATACCGGTCGACTTCAGGTATTCCTCGGCACGCTTGGCGATCGCACGTGGGTCACGGTCGTAGCCTTGCATGGTCGAAGGCTCGATCACGTCGCAAACCAGGATCAGGGTCGGCTCTTCGGTGAACGGGTCGAGAACGGCAGTGCTGTCGTCCGGCATCAGGATCATGTCGGAAGCTTCGATGCCTTTCCAGCCAGCAATGGAGGAACCGTCGAACATTTTGCCTTCTTCGAAGAAAGCTTCATCCAGCCCATCGCGAGCCGGCATGGTCACGTGGTGCTGAGTGCCTTTGGTGTCCGTGAAGCGCAGATCAATCCACTTGACGTCATGATCTTTGATGAGTTGAACCGACTTCGACATAGTGTCCTCCGGGTGGCTTCGGGCTTAGTAGTGGATGCCCTTAGAATGTGGGTGATGCCGGCGCGAATACTCTGCCAAGGCAACCTGCCTCACAAGGGAGCAAATTGCATGCCAGTGCCCCACCATGGGTTTTTTGCCCCAATATCACGCTTATAAAGGTGCAAAGCCTCGAAAAGCGCCAAACCTCGCCCTGTAATGTAGCGTTGAAATCCATAAATGACCTGTTTTGGTGCGCGCAAAACCTTCTGCACATTAACTGGTTAAACCTTGAGCAATTTCCGCTATAATCCGCGCCCCCCTTTTTCGGCTGGCCCAGCGCGCGCTGTTTTCATGAAACTAATCGTAAAAGTCTTCCCCGAGATCACCATCAAGAGCCGCCCGGTACGGATGCGTTTCATCCGCCAGTTGGCCAAAAACATCCGTACCGTGCTCCGCGATCTGGACCCGGCTGTGGTGGTGAACGGTGTGTGGGACAATCTCGAGCTGGAAACCCGCGTCAGCGAGCCGAAAGCCCTGAAGGATATGACCGAGCGCCTGAGCTGCATGCCGGGCATCGCGCATTTCCTGCAGGTCGATGAATACCCGTTGGGCGACTTCGACGACATCGTCGCCAAGTGCAAGCAGCATTTCGGTGACGCCCTGGCCGGGAAGATCTTTTCGGTGCGCTGCAAGCGTGCCGGCAAGCACGAATTCAGCTCCATGGACGTCGAGAAATATGTCGGCAGCCAACTGCGTCGTCAGTGCGGCGCCGCCGGAATCTCGCTCAAAGAGCCGGAAATTGAAGTTCGCATCGAAATTCGCGACAAACGGTTGTTCGTGATCCACAGCCAGCACAACAGCATCGGCGGTTATCCGCTGGGTGCCCTGGAACAGACGCTTGTATTGATGTCCGGTGGCTTCGATTCCACCGTCGCCGCCTACCAGATCATGCGCCGCGGACTGATGAGCCATTTCTGCTTCTTCAATCTGGGCGGACGTGCCCACGAACTGGGCGTCATGGAAGTCGCGCACTTCATCTGGAAGAAGTACGGCAGCTCCCAACGCGTGTTATTTGTCAGTGTGCCGTTCGAGGAAGTACTGGGAGAAATTCTCGGGAAAGTCGATAACAGTCATATGGGTGTAGTTTTGAAGCGTATGATGTTGCGCGCTGCTTCCCGTATTGCCGATCGACTGGAGATCGAAGCGCTGGTCACCGGCGAAGCGATTTCCCAGGTGTCGAGCCAGACGTTGCCGAACCTGTCCGTGATCGACTGCGTGACCGACAAGCTGGTCTTGCGACCGCTGATCGCCAGTCACAAGCAGGACATTATCGACCTGGCCAACGAAATCGGCACTGCCGATTTCGCCAAGCACATGCCGGAATACTGCGGGGTCATCTCGGTGAACCCAAAGACCCATGCCAAGCGTCCGCGCGTGGAGCATGAAGAGAAAGAATTCGACATGGCAGTGCTCGAGCGTGCGCTCGAGAACGCCAAACTGGTGCCGATCGATCGCGTGATCGACGAATTGGGCCAGGATTTGCAGATCGAAGAAGTCAGCGAAGCACTGGCGGGCCAGATCATTATCGACATCCGTCACCCGGATGCCGCTGAAGACGAGCCGCTGGAACTTGCTGGCATTGAGGTGCAGACGATGCCGTTTTATGCATTGAACGCTCGTTTCAAGGAACTGGACCCTACTCGCCAGTACCTGTTGTATTGCGACAAAGGCGTGATGAGTCGCCTGCATGCCCACCATTTGCTCAGTGAGGGGCATGCCAATGTGCGCGTTTATCGACCGAGCTAAGTGCCCGGGGCTGTTTGCCTGTGGCCTGCGTCACCGGCCCCCCGACGCCGCCGTCAAGCTGTAACGGCTTTGACGGACTCTAAAGTTAATCGCTGCCACGACCTGTCAGCACACCGAATCCTCTGATCGAGATACACAAGTGATCGAAAATCTACGCAACATCGCCATCATTGCTCACGTTGACCATGGTAAAACCACCCTGGTAGACAAACTCTTGCGTCAATCCGGCACCCTGGAGCGCAACGAGCTCAACGACGAGCGCGTGATGGACTCCAACGACCAGGAGAAAGAGCGCGGTATTACCATTCTGGCGAAAAACACCGCCATCAACTGGAACGGCTACCACATCAACATCGTGGACACCCCGGGCCACGCCGACTTCGGCGGCGAAGTTGAACGCGTAATGTCGATGGTTGACTCCGTTCTGCTGCTGGTTGACGCTCAAGACGGCCCTATGCCGCAAACCCGTTTCGTGACCAAGAAGGCTTTCGAAGCCGGCCTGCGTCCAATCGTGGTTATCAACAAGGTTGACCGTCCAGGCGCGCGTCCGGACTGGGTTCTGGACCAGATCTTCGACCTGTTCGACAACCTCGGTGCTACCGAAGAACAGCTGGACTTCAAAGTCGTCTACGCCTCGGCCCTGAACGGCATTGCCGGTCTGGAACACACCGACATGGCTGAAGACATGACTCCGCTGTACCAGTCGATCGTCGACAACGTACCTGCGCCGAAAGTCGACCGTGACGGTCCGTTCCAGATGCAAATCTCCGCTCTGGACTACAACAGCTTCCTGGGTGTTATCGGCGTTGGCCGTATCGCTCGTGGTCGCATCAAGCCGAACACTCCGGTTGTCGCTATCGACGCCGACGGCAAGAAGCGTAACGGTCGTATCCTGAAGCTGATGGGTCACCACGGCCTGCACCGCATCGACGTTGAAGAAGCAGCTGCCGGCGACATCGTCTGCATCAGCGGCTTCGACCAGCTGTTCATCTCCGACACTCTGTGCGACCCACTGAACGTCGAAGCGATGAAGCCGCTGACCGTTGACGAGCCAACCGTTTCCATGACCTTCCAGGTAAACGACTCGCCTTTCTGCGGTAAAGAAGGCAAGTTCGTCACCAGCCGTAACATCAAGGAACGTCTGGACAAAGAACTGCTCTACAACGTTGCTCTGCGCGTTGAAGAAGGCGACACCGCCGACAAGTTCAAAGTCTCCGGCCGTGGTGAGCTGCACCTCTCGGTACTGATCGAAACCATGCGTCGCGAAGGCTTCGAAATGGGTGTTGGTCGTCCGGAAGTAATCATCCGCATGGTTGACGGCGTCAAGCACGAACCGTACGAAAACGTGACCATCGACCTGCCGGAAGAATCGCAAGGTTCGATCATGGAACAGATCGGTATCCGTAAAGGCGACCTGACCAACATGGTTCCGGATGGCAAGGGCCGTGTGCGCCTTGAGTACAACATCCCGGCTCGTGGCTTGATCGGTTTCCGTAACGAGTTCCTGACCCTGACCTCCGGTGCAGGCATCCTGACCTCGATCTTCGACCGTTACGACGTGATGAAGTCCGGCGACATGTCCGGCCGTCAGAACGGCGTGCTGGTTTCGGTTGCTACCGGTAAGGCGCTGACTTACTCGCTGGAAACCCTGCAAGCTCGCGGCAAACTGTTCCTGGGTCACGGTGAAGACGTGTACGAAGGTCAAATCGTCGGCATCAACAGCCGCGACAACGACCTGGGTGTCAACCCAACCAAAGGCAAGAAGCTCGACAACATGCGTGCTTCGGGTAAAGACGAAACCATCGCTCTGGTTCCGCCTATCCGCTTCACTCTGGAGCAGGCTCTGGAATTCGTTCAAGAAGACGAATTGTGCGAAGTCACTCCTAAGTCCATCCGTCTTCGTAAGAAGATCCTGGGCGAAAGCGAGCGTACCCGCGCTGCCAAGAAAGCCGGTAACTGAGTTTCGACTTAGTTAGCGCTTAAAAAAACGCCCCCGACCGCAAGGTCGGGGGCGTTTTTGTACGTCTGGGGTTTGTATGGTGTTTGATCTGGCCCCTTCGCGAGCAAGCCCGCTCCCACATTTGATTTGCGGCGTACACAAATCAAATGTGGGAGCGGGCTTGCTCGCGAAGGCGGGCTGTCAGGCGCCGAAGAACTCGGTGGCGGATTAAAACTTCTCGAGCGTGCGACGGCTGCTGCTCTCGCGCACCACTTCTTTGGGCTTGTACGCGCAATACCCCGGCCGCGGCCCGATCTTCGGGTGGTTGCGGCAGGTGTCCGGGCGCTTATCATAAATAGTGCACAGACGGCTCTTACGATCCAGGTACAGGCAATCGTTGTTGCTCATGCGCTGAAGGGTGAAGATCTCGGACTTCTGGTTATAGCGCTCGACGATCCCTTCCTTCTGCAAACGCTTGGCGATGTTCTTGGGCGGATCGCCACGCTCGAATTCGTCAACGATGCCGATACGGATCAGATCCTTGATCTTGACCTCGACCGGCAAGGTGCAGCAGCTGGACACGCAGGAACCGCACATCGGGGCAGAGTACTTGGCCCAGGTATCGAGGCGATCGATCTCCGCGGCGGCGATCAGGTTGGGCTTCATCATCGGTTGTTACCAGCGTGTGCATCAGGGCGCGCGATCATACCGGGACTGGTGGATTTTTGAACAACCTTTCGCCAGATTTTTTCACTTGGCGCAAAATAATCCCTGTGTCCGGCACGGCCCCTGCATTGTTTCTGGCACGCGACAATGTAATGTCGATCTATCTCGCACTAACAGGGAAAACTGCCGAACCAGAGTCTCAATGGTCTGTCAGACCGACTAGGCTCAGACAACTTCACGCTCGCTCGAGGTCTTATCGATGACTCAAGAACCACTTGTTCGCGAAGCAGAGGTGGCCGCATTCCGCGACGCCGTCTTGACCAAGCTTACCTACGCGGTGGGCAAAGACCCTGATCATGCCTTCGACCACGACTGGTTCGAAGCCATCGCCCTGGCGGCGCGCGATCACATGGTCGAGCACTGGATGGACCACACCCGGCAGATCTACCGTAAAGGTCAGAAGCGGGTCTATTACCTTTCCCTTGAATTTCTCATTGGCCGCTTGCTCTACGACAGCTTGAGCAACCTCGGCCTGCTCGATGTGGCCCGCGAGGCCATGACTGAACTTGGCGTCGACATCGAACGCATCCGTCTGCTGGAGCCCGATGCGGCGCTAGGCAACGGAGGCCTCGGGCGTCTGGCGGCGTGCTTCATGGAAAGCATGTCGACCCTGGGTATCGCCGGCCACGGTTACGGCATTCGTTACGAACACGGTTTGTTCCGCCAGGCCATCGTCGACGGTTGGCAGCAGGAGCAGACCGAACACTGGCTGGATTTCGGCAACCCATGGGAGTTCGAGCGGCCGGAGGTCGCCTACCCGATCGGCTTCGGCGGCAGTGTCGAAACCGTGACCGATGAAAACGGCAAATCCAGGCAAGTCTGGTCCCCGGCGGAAACCGTGCGGGCCATCGCTTATGACACCCCGGTAGTCGGTTGGCGCGGCGCGAGTGTCAACACGCTGCGACTGTGGCGTGCCCGGGCCATGGAAGATTTGCACCTGGAGCGCTTTAACGCTGGCGACCACTTGGGCGCGGTAGCTGAAGTGGCCCGGGCCGAAAGTATCTCCCGCGTACTCTATCCGGCGGACAGCACCGATGCTGGCCAGGAACTGCGTCTGCGTCAGGAGTACTTCTTCGTCGCCGCATCCCTGCAGGATCTGCTGCGCCGCCATCGCAACATGCACACCTCGGTGCTGACCCTGGGCGATCACGCGGCCATTCAACTCAATGACACTCACCCCTCGATCGCTGTGGCCGAGTTGATGCGTCAGTTGGTCGACGTTTATGACGTGGCGTGGGATGCGGCGTGGCAGGTCACTGTCGACACGCTGTCGTATACCAACCATACGTTGTTGCCGGAAGCGCTGGAAACCTGGCCGGTCGGTTTGATGGAGCGGATGCTGCCGCGGCACATGCAGATCATTTATTTGATCAACGCCCAGCACATCGATTCGTTGCGGGCCAAGGGCGTTCACGATTTCGACGTGTTGCGTGCGGTGTCGCTGATCGAGGAAGACAACGGTCGTCGCGTGCGCATGGGCAACCTGGCATTCCTTGGTTCTCACAGCGTAAACGGCGTGTCCGGCCTGCATACGCAGCTGATGCGCAGCACGGTGTTCTCCGAACTGCATAAACTTTATCCGGAGCGGATCAACAACAAGACCAACGGCATTACCTTCCGCCGCTGGCTCTATCAGGCCAACCCCGAGTTGACCTCGATGATGGTCGACGCCCTCGGCCCGGATATGCTGGATAACCCCGAAGAAAGCCTGATAGGGCTGGAACCGTTTGCCGAAAAGACGGCATTCCGTAAACAGTTCGCCGAGCAGCGGCTGCACAGTAAAAAAGCCCTGGCGTACCTGATTCATGAACGGTTGGGGATCGCGATCAACCCGGCGGCGATGTTCGACGTGCAGGTCAAGCGGATCCACGAATACAAACGTCAGTTGCTCAACCTGCTGCACACCGTCGCGCTGTATCAGGCGATTCGTGCCGAACCGGAAATCGACTGGGTGCCGAGGGTGAAAATCTTCGCCGGTAAGGCGGCGGCCAGTTATCACCAGGCCAAGTTGATCATCAAACTGACCAACGACATCGCCCGGGTGGTCAACAACGACCCGACCGTGCGTGGTTTGCTCAAAGTGGTCTTCTTGCCTAACTACAACGTCAGCCTGGCCGAAAGCATCATTCCGGCGGCGGACTTGTCGGAGCAGATTTCCACCGCCGGCTTCGAAGCCTCAGGCACCAGCAACATGAAGTTCGGCCTCAACGGCGCGCTGACCATCGGCACCCTGGACGGGGCCAATGTGGAGATGTGCGAGCGCATCGGTGCCGAACACATGTTCATCTTCGGCCTGAGCGCCGAGCAAGTGGAAGCGCGCAAGCTCAACCATGAATACAGTGCGGCGCCGGACATTGCCGCCTCCCATCGACTCAACGACGTGCTGCAAGCGATTCGCGGCGGGGTGTTCTCACCGGACGATCCGTCCCGCTACACCACACTGATCGATTCGCTGGTGGACTATGACCGCTTCCTGGTCTGCGCCGATTTCGACTCTTACTGGAACGCTCAGATGCGCGTCGAGGCTCACTGGCACGACTCGAAAGAATGGTGGCGCTCGGCGGTATTGAGCAGCGCGCGGATGGGCTGGTTCTCGTCCGACCGGACCATTCGCGAGTACGCCACGGATATCTGGAAAGCGTTGGAGTAACTTTTAGCGACAAATGTGCGTAAGGCCCAACGTCCGTTGGGCCTGATCGATATACTAAGCACCAACTTGACCCTTGTGGGAGCGGGCTTGCTCGCGAAAGTGGACCGACATTCAACATCAATGTCGAATGTCAGGCCCTCTTCGCGAGCAAGCCCGCTCCCACATTGGGTTTGTGGTGCAGATGCAATCTGGCTCTCACACTGGACTCCGGGTGTCTGCTCACTAGACTGAGCATTGACGCTATATCGCCCGGATTTGCCCCACCGCGGGGCTGCTTAGGGATATCGACCATGCAATGGATGTTCATGCTGATTGGGCTGCTGCTGGGCTGGATGCTTGACGAGTCGTTCAGCGATGCGTTGTTGGGCGCTTTACTCGGGCTGGGCATCGGTCAGGCAATCCGCATCAGCCGCTTGAATACTCAAACCGCCGAACAGCGGCGCTTGCTCGATCAGGCGCAGGTGGCGCTGCATGCGGTCGAGCAGCGACTGGCATTGCTGGAAGTGTCGGGCTTCAAAACACCTGAAGCCAGTGAACCTGCGGCCAGCGAACCGGTTCCATCCCCTGAAATCATTCTTGAGCAAGCCCCTGTCGCCACCCCGGAATTGATCTGGGAGCTGCCGCCTGAACTCGAACCCATCACAGCTGCTGCCACCGAAGCCAGTCGTCCGCCGTCCGCTGATGCCTGGAAACCCGATCCGGTTGCTCGTGAACCCCAGCAACCGGCGGCGCCTCGCGGCCCGAACTTCATCGAGCGCGCCATCAGCGGCGCGCGCAGTTGGTTGTTCGGCGGCAATACCGTGCTGCGGGTCGGCGTGGTGCTGTTGTTCCTCGGTCTGGCCTTCCTGTTGCGCTACGCCACTGAAGGCATGGTGGTGCCGGTCGAGTTGCGTTACGCCGGTGTTGCGGCGGCGGCCTTGGGTTTGCTCGCGCTGGGCTGGTTGCTGCGACTGCGCAACAGCAACTACGCGCTGATGCTGCAAGGCACTGGGATTGCGGTGTTGTACCTGACAGTATTTGCCGCGATGCGCCTGCATCCATTGCTCGACCCTACGGCTGCACTGGGGCTGCTGGTGGTGGTGACGGTGTTCTCGGCGATTCTCGCCATTACCCAAAACGCGTTGGGCCTGGCTGCCGCTGCCGCGCTGGGTGGTTTCGCCGCGCCAATCCTGACCTCCACCGGCGCCGGCAACCATGTCGCGCTGTTCAGCTACTTCGCCTTGCTCAATGCCGGCATCCTCGCCATCGCGTGGTTCAAGGCCTGGCGGCTGCTCAACCTGATCGGTTTTGTCGGCACCTTCGGCATCGGGTTGGCCTGGGGGCTGCGTTCCTATACACCGGAATTGCTGTGGAGCACCGAGCCGTTCCTGATTCTGTTTTTCCTGATGTACCTGGCCATCGGCCTGTTGTTCGCCCGGCGCAAGCTGCTGGAGATGAGCGATGCACCCGAGGACGACAGCCGCGAGGCACTGCTGCACTGGTCCGCGCGCAAGGGCGATTACGTCGACGGCACCATGTTGTTCGCGCCACCGCTGGTGGGTTTCGGTTTGCAGTTCGCGCTGGTGGAGCATCTGGAATTTGCCGCGGCTTTCAGCGCCTTGGCGCTGGGCATGATTTACATGGGGCTGGCCCGGTTGCTGATGGGCGGTAGAGCATTGTTGTTGGCGGAAACCTGTCTGGCGCTCGGGGTGATCTTCGCCAGCCTGGCGATTCCCTTGGGGCTCGACGCGCGTTGGACTGCAGCAGCCTGGGCGGTGGAAGGCGCGGGGATTTTCTGGCTCGGCCTGCGCCAACAACGACCGCTGGCGCGAGCCTTTGCCTTGCTGCTGCAACTGGGCTCGGCACTGGCGTTTCTCAGTGAGCTGCGGATCGGCGAGAGCAGCCTGCTCGATGGCGCGCCGCTGGGGGCGTTGATGCTCGGCGTGGCGCTGCTGTTCAGTTTCTACCAATTGCGCAAAGCGTTGCCTGAACAGGCGTCGCAGTGGGAGCGCCAAGCACTGCCGGTATTGGCCTGTCTGGGGCTGACGTTCCTTTATCTGCTGGCACCGCTGTTCTTCTTCACTCATGGCACGGCGATCAGTTGGGCGCTGGCCGGGTTGGCGACGCTGTTCGTCGGCCTGCGCCTGCAATCGAGGACGTTCCTGTTCACCGCGTTCGCCGTGCAACTGCTCGGCGGTGCATTGTTCCTGCTGCGGCTGCAAGGGGCGGGCGGTGAGTCGGCTGCGGTGTTCAGCGCCGGTTGGAGCGGTTTGCTCAGCGCGTCCCTGATCGGGCTGGCATTGATCGCCGGGATGTTGCTGGCGGCCCGCGACGAAATGGTGCGCAGTGACGTGCGTTTGCTGCGCGGCTTGTCAGTGGTGTTGCTGGCCGGTCTGGTGCTGATCAACCTCGCGGTGCTGTTCGTGTTGCCATGGCAAACCGCGAGCGCGGTATGGGCCGCCAGTGGTTTGTTCATCATCTGGCTGAGCCTGTACCTGAAGCAGCGCGTGAGTTTTGTCTTTGGTCTGCTGTTGCAGGTGATCGGTGGCGCTGCGTTCCTGTTCGCCGGGCCGGATCTGCTTGGCCCACTGCTTAGCGAAGGGTTGCGACCGCTGGCGCATAGCGGTTTCTGGACACCGCTGGTGCTGGGGCTGGCCGCATTCGTCGGGGCCTGGCGTCTGCAGCTCGGCAACCATGCTTCGTCCTTCGATGGGTTGAGCCTGCAGCGCTTATCGGAAGTGTTGCTGGTGTGGGGCGCGGGTTGGTGGGCGTTGGCGTGGGTCAGCGAAGTGCTGCGCTTTGCGCCGTTGAATCTGCAAGCCACCTTGTTGCTGGCCGTTGCCGCCGTGAGTGTCGCGCTGTGGGCGGTGTTGGCGCTGCGCCTGAAGTGGTCGTCGCTGGGCTTGCTCTGCACCTTGCTGATTCCCGCAGCCGGTCTGGTGCTGCTCGCGGCCTGGCATTCGCGTTATCACCCTGGCGCCAACTTCGGCTGGCTGGTTTGGGTTGCGGTGTTTGTCGTGCATTTCTTCTCCCTGCGGCGCCTGGCGCCGACGCTGCCTGCAACAGCCCTGAGCACCGCCCATGTACTCGGCTGCTGGCTGTTGATCGGCGTGTTGGCCCTGGAGCTGCGTTACGGTTTGTTGCTGTTGTCGGAGCAGTACAACGCCTGGCGCTGGTTGGGCTGGGCGATTCTGCCGAGCCTGTATCTGGTGCTGATGGCTGCACCGCGTGCGTGGCCATGGCCGGTATCGGAGTATTCCCGCGAGTACCGGGTCTATGCCGCTGCGCCGTTGGCGTTGTTGATGCTCGGCTGGTTCTGGCTGGCGAACATCGCCAGTGACGGCACCGCCGAGCCGTTGCCATATGTGCCACTGATCAACCCGCTGGAGCTGGGCCTGCTGTTTGCTCTGTTCGGCGTTTACGTCTGGTCTCGGACCGCCGTGACGCAACTGGCAATTCGCAGGGAGTACGCCGATAACGCCACGCAAGTGATCGCCGGGGTTTCGCTGTTCGTCTTCTTCACCGCGTTGGTGATGCGCGCGGCTCACCATTGGGGTGGCGTGCCGTACGCGCTGGATCTGCTGCTTGGGTCTATGTTGGTGCAGGCCGGCTTGTCCATCGTCTGGACCCTGATGGCCCTGAGTCTGATGATCGGTGGGCATCTGCGCCATCGCCGCGAAGTCTGGCTGATCGGCGCAGCGCTGATAGGGCTGGTGGTCGCCAAGTTGTTCTTCGTTGAATTGAGTAACCGCGGCGGGCTGGCGCGGATCGTGTCGTTTATCGGCGTTGGCGTGTTGCTGTTGGTGGTGGGCTATTTCGCTCCGTTGCCGCCCAAACGTGCCGAAGCTGTGCCGGATGTTGAAAAACCGGCCCCTGAAACCGAAGGAGTGTCGTCTTGAGTCAGAAACTGAACCTTGGCTGGTGGGGGGCTGTGGTGCTGGGTGTGACGCTATCGGCCGGCGCGCAGGAAAAACCGGCGGACTTTGCCACGCAGGTGCCGTTGTCGTTGAGTGGCGAGGGCCCGTGGTATCGCCTGGAGTTGCCCTTGGGCGTGCAACTGAAAGCGCGACAAACCGATCTCAGCGATCTGCGCGTGTTCAACGCCGCCGGTGAGCCTCAGGCTTATGCTCTGGCCCGAGAACCGGCGCAGACCCGCGAAAACCGCACGCTGAACGACGTAAAGTGGTTCCCGTTGTACAACTCGGCGGATGCCACCGAGCGCGCGCCGAGTGTGCGCGTGCAATCGAACACCAATGGCACGTTGATCGAAGTGCAGCCGTCCAGCCAGTTGGAGGCGGGCGAAGAAGAGCTGCGCGGCTGGTTACTCGATGCCAGTCGAATCAAGGCGCCGTTACAGCAATTGATCCTCGACTGGACCAGTGATCGTGACGGTTTCCAGCGTTTCAGCATTGAAGCCAGCGACGACTTGCAGCATTGGCAGTCGTGGGGCGAAGGGCAGGTGGCGCGTCTGACGTTTGCCGACGAACGGGTCGAGCAACATGAAGTCGGCCTGCCGGGGCAATCGGCGCGCTACTTGCGCTTGCTGTGGAGCTCACCGCAATCGGCGCCAGTGCTGACGTCGGCGCAACTGGAAAGCACTAACCCTCGCACCTTGCCGCTGCCGTTGGTCTGGTCGCAACCATTGGTTGGCACCAGCGTGAAGGCCGGTGAGTACATCTGGCAATTGCCGATGGGGCTGAACGTCCAGCGCTTGCAGATCGAGCTGAATCAACCCAACAGCCTGGCACCGGTGACGTTGTCGGGTCGCCGGGAAACCAGCCTGCCGTGGCAAACGTTGACCAGCGGTTTGCTCTACCGCTTGACCCAGAATGGCCAGGACGTGGTGCAGAACGAATTGCAGCTGTCGGGCCAGACCGTACAGCAATTGAAGCTGACGGTGGATGAGCGCGGCGGTGGCCTGGGCGCCGAAGCGCCGACCGTCCGATTTGCGGTGCGCTCCACGCAACTGGTGTTCCTGGCGCGCGGCGCCGGGCCTTATACGCTGGCGCTGGGGAGTGCGACGGTGAAGGCGGCGAGCTTGCCGTTGTCGACGCTGATTCCGGATTACAGCGCTGCGAAGCTGGCGGCGTTGGGCAAGGCGACGGTGGAGGGTGGGGTCGTGGTGACTCCGGCGGCGACCGTGCCAACGGTGGCGGACACAAACTGGAAGAAATTCGGGTTGTGGGCGGTGCTGTTGCTCAGTGTGCTGTTTTTGGGGGCCATGGCGTTCAGCTTGCTGCGCAAGCCGGTTGTTAAGTCCTGAGGATGGCTGGCGCTACGCGCCATTCGCGAGCAAGCCCGCTCCCACACTGGATCTCGGTCGTACACAAATGTTGTGTACGCTGAAGATCTACTGTGGGAGCGAGCTTGCTCGCGAAAGCGGTCTATCCGCCACAAAAAAACTCAATCTGCCACTGATCCACAAGCCACATCGGCCCCATTTCGAACTACGCTCAACCCCGCACATGAACTCTATTGGGTGTATCACGTCTGATAGGAGGAAATGCGCCCCGACTCGCGCTAAACTGCGCGGGTTTTTAGCCCCCCCATTCCACCGGAGCCTTCCATGTCCCGCGTTACCTTGAGTCGCTATTTGATTGAGCAGACCCGCAGCAACAACACTCCTGCCGATCTGCGCTTCCTGATCGAAGTGGTGGCGCGTGCCTGCAAGGAGATCAACCACGCCGTGTCCAAAGGCGCCCTGGGTGGCGTTCTGGGCAGCATGGGCACTGAAAACGTCCAGGGCGAAGTGCAGAAGAAGCTCGATGTGATCTCCAACGAGATCCTGCTCGAAGCCAACGAATGGGGCGGTCACTTGGCCGGCATGGCGTCCGAAGAAATGGACAATGCCTACCAGATCCCGGGCAAATACCCGAAAGGCGCGTACCTGCTGGTATTCGACCCGCTGGACGGTTCGTCGAACATCGACATCAACGCGCCGGTCGGCACGATCTTCTCGGTACTGCGTTGCCCGAACGAATACCTGACCCAGAACGAGCCCTTGAATGAAAAGGCCTTCCTGCAGCCAGGTACCCAGCAAGTGGCCGCCGGCTACGCGATCTACGGTCCGCAGACCATGCTGATCCTGACCTTGGGCGACGGCGTGAAAGGCTTCACCCTGGACCGTGAAATGGGCAGTTTCGTATTGACCCACGAAAACATCACCATTCCTGAAACCACCCAGGAATTCGCCATCAACGCGTCCAACCAGCGTCACTGGGAAGCTCCGGTACAGCGCTACGTGGGCGAATTGCTGGCAGGTGATGAAGGCCCGCTGAAAAAGAACTACAACATGCGTTGGGTTGCCGCAATGGTCGCCGACGTGCACCGCATCCTGAACCGTGGTGGCCTGTTCATGTACCCACGCGACAGCCGCGAGCCGTCGAAACCGGGCAAACTGCGCCTGATGTACGAAGCCAACCCGATGTCGTTCCTGGTGGAGCAAGCGGGCGGCGCGTCCACCGACGGCCACCAGCGCATCCTCGACATCCAGCCGGAAGGCCTGCACCAGCGTGTTGCGGTGTTCCTCGGTTCGAAAGAAGAAGTTGCCCGCGTCACGGCTTACCACAAGGAATAAACCATGACCGCGCCCTGGCAGCCGTTGCTCGAATGGTGGTTCGGATCTTTCGAATCACCCAACGAAATATCGGCTGACAAGGGCAAGTTATGGTTCGGCAAGCGCGACAGCCAGGACCTCGAAGCGCGGATGCGTTTCGGGGACCAGGTCGAGCAGGCACTGGCCGGCGGATTGACCGAATGGGTGCAACATCCTGAAGGTTGGCTGGCCCTGGTGCTGCTACTCGATCAACTTCCGCGAATGATCTTTCGCGACACTCCCAAATCCTTTTCAGGCGACCTCAGGGCTCAGGCACTGGTAGCGCAAGGCATTGCTGCGGATTTCGATCGGCAACTGCCACCGATCCAGCGGGTGTTTATCTATCTGGTGTTCGAGCACTGCGAAAATCTGGCAGTACAGAACGAAGCAGTTTCGCGGTTTCTTGATCTGGTTGAACAGCAACCGGAGGCGGATCGGGCGGTGTTTGCCGACAACCTGGATTATGCCGAGCGGCATCAGAAGATCATTGCGCGGTTTGGACGGTTTCCCCATCGCAATGCGGTGTTGGGGCGTGAATCTACGGCTGAGGAGCTGGAGTTTCTTTCAGGTCCCGGGTCTCGGTTTTAGATTTTCATTGCGGCAGAAGCCGCCTTCGCGAGCAAGCTCGCTCCCACATTGGATCTCGGTCGGACACAAAATCTGCGTTCGCTGAAGATCATATGTGGGAGCGGGCTTGCTCGCGAAGGGGTCTGCAAAAGCACTAGATCCGGAAACTACCCACCAACTGCTTCAACCGCGCCGCCTGCTGCTCAAGATCAGCACACGCACGCAATGTCGACTGCAAGTTCTCCACGCCTTCCTGGTTCAGCGTGTTGATCTCGGTGATATCGACGTTAATCGACTCGACCACGGCGGTCTGTTCTTCGGTCGCGGTCGCCACGGACTGGTTCATCCCGTCGATCTCTCCGATGCGCTGCGTCACGCTGCCCAGGCGTTCGCCGGCCTGGTTGGCGATGCCGACGCTGCTTTCGCTCTGGCGCTGGCTGTCGGTCATGGTGCTGACCGCTTCCCGGGCGCCGACTTGCAACTCTTCGATCATCTTCTGCACTTGCTGGGCCGAATCCTGAGTGCGGTGAGCGAGGTTGCGTACCTCATCCGCGACCACGGCAAAACCACGGCCGGCTTCACCGGCACGGGCCGCTTCGATGGCGGCGTTGAGCGCCAGCAGGTTGGTTTGCTGCGAAATGCTGGTGATCACTTCCAGAATCTGGCCGATGTTCACCGTGTTGCTGTTCAGGGTTTCGATGTTGCCGCACGAATCGCTGATTTTTGCCGACAGCTGCTGCATCGCGGCGATGGTTTTATCCACCACTTGCTGACCGTCTTCGGCCAGGGCACGGGCGTCGCTCGAATGCTGCGAGGCGAGGGCGGCGTTCTGGGCGATTTCCTGGGCGGCGGCGCCCAATTCGTTAATCGCTGCAGCCACGCTGCTGGTGCGTGAGGCTTGCTGATCGGAGTTGAACATCGACGAGTTGGAGGCCGCGACGACCCGCAAGGCCACTTCGTTGACTTGGCCGGTGGCCGAGGACACTTCGCGGATCGAGGTATGAATGCGTTCCACGAAACGGTTGAACGAGGTGCCTAGTGCGCCGAATTCATCCTGGCCGTGAATGGTCAGGCGCTTGGTCAGGTCACCTTCGCCCTCGGCGATGTCATGCATGGCGCGGCCCATGGTCAGCAGTGGTTGCATCAGCACGCGGATCAACATGCTCAGCAGTGCGATGATGATCACCACGGCGATGACCATGGCAATGATTGCCGAGGTGCGGAATTCGCTGAGCATCGAGAACGCGGTGTCTTTATCCAGCACCAGCGCCACATACCAGTCGGCAGACGGCACACCATTGACGTGAGTGAAGGAGATGAATTGGGTTTTGCCGTCCAGTTCGACTTCCTTCAGGCCCGGGCTGATTTTCGGCGCGCCGTTGGGATAGGCGTCGGCCAGGTTCTTGAGCACCAGTTTGCTGTCCGGGTGGATCAGGATCTTGCCGTCGGCGCTGACGATAAACGCATGGCCGTGGCCGCCGAAATTCAGCAAGTTGATGATCGCGCTGACGCTGGACAGATCAATGTCTGCGCCGGCGACGCCAATCATTTGATTCTGATGCTTCACTGGCGTGGCAACGGTAATCACCAGTTTGCCCGACGATGCCGCAATGTAGGGTTCAGTGACGATGGTCTGTTGCGCGTTGTTGGCCGCCTTGTACCAGCCACGGGCGCGCGGGTCGTAGTCTGCCGCGCGGTTGCCGGCCGGGACCGAGAACATCACGCCATCGGTGCCGCCAAAGTAGCTCAGCTGGAAGTTGCTGGTGTAAGCCGGCAGGTCGATGGCGCGCTTGAGGTTGGCCTGTGCGCTGCCGTCCACGGCAATCTGCTGGGACAGCGATTGCAGCAGCTGGATACGGCTTTCCAGCCAGGTCTGGATGTTGCTGGTGGTCAGGCTGCCAAGTTCCTGCATCGAGGACTCGGTACTGCTGAGTAAGGTCTGCCGCTGGCGGTAATCGTTGAACAGGATGAAGCAGGCGAATGCAACGGCCACCACGAGGGCGGCGGCCAACAGGATTTTGTGGCTGAACTTCATATTTCTGGTCATTAAATGAGCTACCGCGAAGGGCTGGTCAACAAGGGGTGTCGATTTGCCACAGTGGAAGGCTTTGCGCTGCTTCTATGTCGACTGGCAAGCGCCAAAGATTAGGCGGCCTGGGGGAAAACCGACGAAATACTCAACGGCGCGAAAAAGTGGGCTGATTTATCGTCAAAAGGCTGACGGCGACCAAACAAATAGCCGAATGCTCAGGGAACCAGACAGGAGTTTTCTCTTCTAAGCTTCAGCTTGGCAGCCATGCCATTCCCTTCGCCCCAGGAGTTACACCATGTCGCTGCGATCTATCGCCTTGCTCTCGTTCTGCGTGTTGTTGGCAGCGTGCGGCAAGATCAATCAGGAAAATTACTCGAAGCTGTCGACTGGCATGCCCAAGGCCGAGGTTGAAACCTTGCTGGGCAAACCTACCGATTGCTCGGGCGCGCTCGGCATGTCCAGTTGCACCTGGGGCGACCAAAACAGCTTTATCAGCGTGCAGTATGCCGGTGACAAAGTGCTGATGTTTTCTGGCCAAGGCCTGAAGTAAACCGGGGCTATTCGCCCACGGGAGAAAAAATAATGAAGCGGTTACTGATCGTTCTTTTTGCCGGCCTGGTATTGGCTGGCTGCGCCACTTCTGGCGTAGATCCGTTGGCACCCAAGACCGTCAACTCGGTCAACCTCAAGCGCTACCAGGGAACCTGGTACGAACTGGCGCGTCTGCCGGTGTATTTTCAGCGCAACTGCGCGCAATCCGAAGCCCATTACAGCCTCAAGCCTGAAGGTGACATGGCGGTGCTGAACCGCTGTCTGACGTCGGACTGGCAATGGGAAGAGGCCAAAGGCACGGCTTATCCACAGGTGCCCGGCAAGGCCGACAAGCTGTGGGTCGAGTTCGATACCTGGTTCTCGCGATTGATACCCGGTGTGGCGAAGGGAGAATACTGGGTGTTGTACGTCAGCGATGATTACAAGACCGCGATTGTCGGCGACCCGAGCCGCCGTCACCTCTGGCTGCTGTCACGCACCCCGACGGTCAATGGTGTGGTGCGAGAAGAACTGCTGAGCAAGGCGCGTCAGCAGGGTTATGACACGACGCGACTGATCTGGCGCGCGTCGGATACCAAGATGGCCAAGACTTCGAACTGATTGCCAACGAAGATTAAATGTGGGAGCGGGCTTGCTCGCGAAAGCGGTCTGTCAGTCAACAATTGTGTTGAAGATGACGGTCCCTTCGCGAGCAAGCCCGCTCCCACATTTTTTTGTGTCAGCCTAAGAGATCGCGCAGAACCTGGGTGAAGGCGCGGTTACTCTCTTCTTCCCCGGCATGCCGCCCATCACGCACGACCCACTGGCCGTTGACCAGCACATCCCGCACCTGACGATCACCACCGGCAAACAACCAGCGATTGAGAATCCCGTCACCACTGGCCGTCGCCAGGTACGGATCGTTGCCATCGAGCACCAACCAATCCGCACGCTTGCCGACTTCCAGGGCGCCGATCGGCTGCCCCAGCGCCTGGGCGCCGCCATCCAGCGCGGCGTCGTACAGTGTGCGGCCTACCATCGGCTGATCCGCGCCATACAAACGATTACGCCGCTGATCGCGCAGACGCTGGCCGTATTCCAGCCAGCGCAATTCTTCCACCACGCTTAACGAGACATGGCTGTCGGAACCGATGCCCATGCGCCCGCCCTGCGCCAGGAAATCCACCGCCGGAAAAATCCCGTCGCCGAGGTTGGCTTCGGTGGTCAGGCACAGGCCTGCGATGGCGCGGCTCTTGGCCATGAGCGTGACTTCTTCGGGGTTGGCGTGGGTTGCGTGGACCAGGCACCAGCGCTGATCGACGTCGGTGTTTTCGTACAGCCATTGCAACGGCCGGCGACCGCTCCAGCTAAGGCAGTCATCGACTTCCTTCTGCTGCTCGGCAATGTGAATGTGTACTGGGCACTGCTTGTCGCTGGCCGCCAGCACTTCACTGATCTGCTGCGGGGTGACCGCACGCAACGAGTGGAAACACAAACCCAGGGCCTGGGCCGGTTGCTGCGCCAGGATCGGCTGCAAGCGCGACTGAAGTTTCAGATAGTTTTCGGTGCTGTTGATAAAGCGGCGCTGACCTTCGTTCGGGGTCTGGCCACCGAACCCGGAATGGCTGTAGAGCACTGGCAGCAGGGTCAAACCAATACCGGCGGAGCTGGCCGCCTGGCTGATGCGCAGCGCCAGTTCGGCCGGGTCTGCGTACGGTTGGCCGCTCGTATCGTGGTGTACGTAATGAAACTCCGCGACTGAGGTGTAACCGGCCTTAAGCATTTCGATGTACAGCTGACGGGCGATGACGCCGAGTTGATCCGGGCTGATTTTTCCGACGAGCCGATACATCAAATCGCGCCAGGTCCAGAAACTGTCGTTCGGATTACCCGCCACTTCTGCCAACCCGGCCATGGCCCGCTGGAAGGCGTGGGAGTGTAAATTCGGCATTCCCGGCAGCAGCGGACCGCTCAGCCGTTCGGCGTCATCTGCGTGGGAATCGGCCTGGATATGGGTCAGCACGCCATCGGCACTGACCTCAAGACGTACATTGTTGGCCCATCCACTAGGCAGCAGCGCGCGTTCGGCAAAGAAGGCGGACATGGTTCAGCACCCCATCGTATGTTATTTGTATATACATATACAGACGTTTGCCTGCTCGGTAAACTCCGGCAAGCTATGTGGCTCGTGTGGTTAGTTCGTCAGCTCAAGTTCGGATGCCAGAAATTCAGAGCCAAGGCGCTGCGACGAGTCTTAGCTGGCTATGGCGAGGAGCAGCAACGCAGGATCTGGATTTTCTGGCGCCGAAATTGACTGACAGAACTAACCACACGAGCCACATTACCTCTATTCAACCAACAAGGATTAAACGTGCCGACTCCGCCTGCAGTCTCCCCGTTGGCCGCACACATGGGCGACAGTCCGGCGCCCTTGTACGCCCGCGTCAAACAGATGATCACCCAGCAAATCGACAGTGGAAACTGGCCGCCGCACTACCGCGTTCCGTCGGAAAGCGAGTTGGTCAGCCAGCTGGGTTTCAGCCGCATGACCATCAACCGCGCCCTGCGCGAGATGACCGCCGACGGTTTGCTGGTGCGCATGCAGGGTGTCGGTACGTTCGTCGCCGAGCCGAAAAGTCAGTCTGCCTTGTTTGAAGTGCACAACATCGCCGACGAGATCGCCTCCCGTGGCCATCGCCACACCTGCAAGGTAATCACCCTTGAAGAAGAGGCTGCCGGTTCCGAGCGCGCCCTGGCCCTGGACATGCGCGAAGGCCAGAGGGTTTTCCACTCGCTGATCGTGCATTTCGAAAACGACATTCCGGTGCAAATCGAAGACCGTTTCGTCAACGCGCTGGTGGCGCCGGACTACCTCAAGCAAGACTTCACCTTGCAAACGCCTTACGCCTATCTGAATCAGGTCGCGCCATTGACTGAAGGCGAGCACGTGGTCGAAGCGATTCTCGCCGAGCCGTCCGAATGCAAGTTGCTGCAGATTGAGAAGGGCGAACCTTGCCTGCTGATTCGTCGCCGTACCTGGTCCGGCCGTCAGCCCGTGACCGCCGCCCGTTTGATTCACCCCGGTTCCCGTCATCGTCTGGAAGGACGGTTCCATAAATAAAGAGCCATAAATGAGCCAGTTGAAAGTTTTACGCGCGGCCGATTACCCGCGCATGCCGTGGAAAAACGGCGGTGGCAGCACTGAAGAAATCACCCGCGATACCGGTGTGGGCCTTGATGGTTTTGGCTGGCGCCTGTCGATTGCCGACATCGGCGAGTCGGGCGGGTTTTCCACCTTTGCCGGCTATGAGCGGGTGATCACTGTGCTGCAAGGCGAGGGCATGACCTTGCGCGTCGACGGTCAGGACACACGGTCGTTGTTACCGCTGGACCCGTTTGCTTTCAGTGGCGAGAGTCATGTGTCCTGCACATTGCTCGGCGGCCCGATTCGCGATTTCAACCTGATTTATGCGCCGGACCGTTACCGCGCGCGGTTGCAGTGGCTGGAGGGTGAGCAGCGGTTTTTCAGTTCGGCCGGCACCGTGCTGGTGTTCAGCGTCGCTGAACAGCTTGAAGTGACGGTGGGTAACAACGCCTCTCAGCTAGGACGCCATGATTGTCTGCAACTGGACGGTAACGTTGGCCTGCTGGATATCTCTATCAAGGGGCAGTGCTGTGTGATCGAGCTGATCGCGCGCTGATCCAACACCGAGAGTCGCCTCTATCGCGGGCAAGCTCGCTCCCACAGGACACCGTCGTACTTGTGGAAGCGGGCTTGCCCGCGATGCTTTTCAGAGCTCGAAACCCCGTTTCCCATTGCGCACCACTTTGTTACCGAACGCCCCAGCGTGGCGCAAAACCACGCTCAAGTAACAGCCATCGTCCTCGCGCAAAATCCCCCCCCAAAAATTTCATCTTCCTCAAGGCCCTTGATCTACAGCCTTTCCAGCCCTTTCAAAACTTTTCTTGAACACTCATCCAGCAAGTTGGCCGCTTGATTGCATATGCTTGTATGTACAAGTAAAGACGTATGCGTATGAGTCGATCGAGACTCCTCGCAACGTCCACTGATTCGCTTGTGGCGCTCTGACGCGCACAAGCTCGCTTGCCCACCGCCAGGGTTGGTTTGGATTGATCGCTGAGGAGTCTTTTTCGTGACTGACAATACCCAGAAACCTACTACCGCCTCTTTTACAAAGTACCGTGATGTTGAAATACGTGCGCAGCGCGGTAACAAGCTGACCGCCAAGAGCTGGCTGACTGAAGCGCCGCTGCGCATGCTGATGAACAACCTCGACCCGGAAGTCGCCGAGAACCCTAAAGAACTGGTGGTTTACGG
Organism: Pseudomonas farris; assembly: GCF_019145235.1. GTDB lineage: Bacteria > Pseudomonadota > Gammaproteobacteria > Pseudomonadales > Pseudomonadaceae > Aquipseudomonas > Aquipseudomonas farris. The sequence continues at coordinate 249,519 of NZ_JAHSTV010000003.1, forward strand.
TGGTATCGGTCGTGCGGCACGTAACTGGGAATGCTACGACAAGATCGTCGAAAGCCTGACCAACCTGAACGACGACGAGACCCTGCTGGTGCAATCCGGCAAGCCGGTCGGCGTGTTCAAGACCCACAGCAACGCCCCACGCGTGCTGATCGCCAACTCCAACCTGGTGCCACACTGGGCGAGCTGGGAACACTTCAACGAACTCGACGCCAAAGGCCTGGCCATGTACGGCCAGATGACCGCTGGCAGCTGGATCTACATCGGCAGCCAGGGCATCGTTCAGGGCACCTACGAAACCTTCGTCGAAGCCGGTCGCCAACACTATAACGATGACCTGAAAGGTCGTTGGGTCCTGACCGCAGGCCTCGGCGGCATGGGCGGCGCTCAACCATTGGCCGCAACCCTGGCCGGCGCTTGCTCGCTGAACATCGAATGCCAGCAGATCAGCATCGATTTCCGCCTGAACAGCCGCTATGTCGATGAGCAAGCCACCGACCTCGACGACGCGCTGGCCCGCATCGCCAAATACACCAAAGAAGGCAAAGCGATTTCCATCGCCCTGCTGGGCAACGCGGCTGAAATCCTGCCTGAACTGGTCAAGCGCGGCGTGCGCCCGGACATGGTCACCGATCAGACCAGCGCCCACGACCCACTCAACGGTTACCTGCCGGCCGGCTGGACCTGGGAAGAGTACCGCGCTCGCGCCAAGACCGAGCCTGCTGCCGTGGTCAAAGCCGCCAAGCAGTCCATGGCCGTGCACGTTAAAGCGATGCTCGACTTCCAGAAAATGGGTATTCCGACCTTCGACTACGGCAACAACATCCGTCAGATGGCTCAGGAAGAAGGCGTCGAGAACGCGTTCGACTTCCCAGGCTTCGTACCGGCTTACATCCGTCCGCTGTTCTGCCGTGGCATCGGCCCGTTCCGTTGGGCGGCGCTGTCGGGCGATCCGCAGGACATCTACAAGACTGACGCCAAAGTAAAAGAACTGATTCCGGACGACGCCCACCTGCACAACTGGCTGGACATGGCCCGTGAGCGCATCAGCTTCCAAGGTCTGCCGGCACGTATCTGCTGGGTTGGCCTGGGCCTGCGCGCCAAGCTCGGTCTGGCTTTCAACGAGATGGTCCGCAGCGGGGAATTGTCCGCACCGATCGTGATCGGTCGCGATCACCTGGACTCCGGCTCGGTATCCAGCCCGAACCGCGAAACCGAATCGATGCAGGACGGTTCCGACGCCGTGTCCGACTGGCCACTGCTCAACGCTCTGCTCAACACCGCGAGCGGTGCGACCTGGGTTTCCCTGCACCACGGCGGCGGCGTCGGCATGGGCTTCTCCCAGCACTCGGGCATGGTGATTGTCTGCGACGGTACTGACGAAGCGGCCGAGCGTATCGCTCGCGTGCTGCACAACGACCCGGCTACCGGTGTCATGCGTCATGCCGATGCGGGTTACCAGATCGCAATCGACTGCGCCAAGGAGCAGGGCCTGAACCTGCCGATGATTACCGGCAAGTAACGCAGATTGCTTTACCTGTGGGAGCGGGCTTGCTCGCGAAGAGGCCGGCACATTCAACATCTGTGCTGGCTGATCCACCGCTTTCGCGAGCAAGCCCGCTCCCACAAAAAAGCAGTTCCACAATGGCTTCCCATAACAATCCACAGAGGTTGAACAATGGCTGTTAATGACGATCGTGCAGGCAGTAAACCGTTGATCGAGAAACGTTCGATCGACTACATCCCGGAAGCGGAGAGACACGGTCGTCTGTTGAGCCAGTTCACCCTGTGGATGGGTGCCAACCTGCAAATCACCGCGATTGTCACCGGGGCCCTGGCCGTGGTGCTGGGCGGTGACGTGTTCTGGTCGTTGATCGGTCTGTTGATCGGTCAGCTGCTCGGCGGTGGCGTAATGGCGCTGCATGCGGCGCAAGGGCCCAAGCTTGGCCTGCCGCAGATGATCTCTAGCCGGGTGCAGTTCGGTGTTTACGGCGCGGCCATCCCGATCGTGCTGGTGTGCCTGATGTACCTGGGCTTCACCGCAACGGGCACCGTGCTTTCCGGCCAGGCGCTGGGCCAGTTGTTTGGCGTCAGCGACAGCGTCGGGATCCTCATCTTCGCCAGCGTCATCGTGCTGGTCACGGTGCTCGGTTATCGGGTGATCCATTGGATCGGCCGTGTCGCCAGCGTCATTGGCGTGATTGCCTTTGTTTACCTGTTCAGTCGCCTGATGAGCCAGACTGACGTTGGCGCACTCCTGCAAATCCGCCACTTCAGCTGGACCAGCTTTCTGCTCGCGGTGTCGCTCGCGGCGTCCTGGCAGATCGCCTTCGGCCCCTACGTGGCTGACTACTCACGCTACCTGCCGAGCAGCACGTCCTCGGTGAAAACCTTTTTCGCCGCTGGCGCCGGTTCGGTTATCGGTGCACAGGTGGCGATGATCCTCGGCGTGCTTGCGGCCGCCTCGGCCAACGGGCAGTTCGCCGGCCACGAAGTGGCCTACATCGTGGGTCTGGGCGGTACCGGTGCCACCGCGGCGCTGCTGTACTTCAGCATCGCGTTCGGCAAGGTCACCATCTCAACACTGAACTCCTACGGCAGCTTCATGTGCATTGCGACGGTCATCAGCGGTTTCCGTGGTGACCTGAAAGTAACGCGTTTGCAGCGTCTGGTCTTCGTGCTGGTCATCGTCGGCACTGCGACCCTGATCGCGTTGCTCGGTCAGCACTCGTTCCTCGGTGCGTTCAAGTCCTTCATCCTGTTTTTGCTGGCTTTTTTCACGCCATGGAGCGCGATCAACCTGGTGGACTACTACTGCATCACCCGCGAGCGCTATGACGTGCCGGCACTGGCCGATCCGAACGGTCGCTACGGCCGTTGGAACCCCCTCGGTATCAGCGTCTATGTCTTCGGTGTGCTGGTGCAACTGCCGTTCATCTCTACCAAGTTCTACACCGGTCCGCTGGTGCACGCTCTGGGTGGTGTGGATATTTCCTGGATCATCGGTCTGGTGCTTCCCGCAGGCCTGTATTACGTGTGCGCAAAAAAATGGCACAGCGCAGTACCCGATCACCTGATTCTGCCAGTCGAGCAGGACAGCGATGCAGCACCTATAACAAGCGGGGCCGGTCGCGCTGCGGCGCAGGCCTGACTGGACGTGGACAGGGCTGGATGCCTCTTGACTGCCGTAAGCCAACTCATGATTAGGAGCGTCAAACAATGAAATCGAACAAGACCCTGCTGACCACATTGCTTTCCATGGGCCTGTTGGCCAGCGCCGGCGCCACTCAGGCGGCTGGTTGGTGCGAGTCGGGCAAACCGGTGAAATTTGCTGGCCTGAACTGGGAAAGCGCCATGCTGCTGACCGACGTGCTGCAAGTCGTGTTGGAGAAAGGCTACGACTGCAAGACCGACAGCCTGCCGGGCAACTCCATCACCATGGAAAACGCCCTGAGCAGCAACGATATTCAAATCTTCGCCGAAGAGTGGGTTGGTCGTAGCGAAGTCTGGAACAAGGCCGAGAAGGCCGGCAAAGTTGTCGGTGTCGGCGCGCCTGTCGTGGGTGCTGTCGAAGGTTGGTACGTGCCGCGTTACGTGATCGAAGGCGACGCCAAGCGCAAGCTGGAGCCTAAAGCACCAGACCTGAAAGCGATCGCCGATCTGGGTAAATACGCTGCAGTGTTCAAGGATCAGGAAGAGCCATCCAAGGGCCGTTTCTACAACTGCCCGGCCGGCTGGACCTGTGAGCTGGACAACAGCGAAATGCTGAAAAGCTACGGCCTGGAAAGCACCTACACCAACTTCCGTCCGGGCACCGGTCCGGCGCTGGATGCCGCGGTGCTGTCGAGCTACAAGCGTGGCGAGCCGATCCTGTTCTACTACTGGTCGCCAACCCCGCTGATGGGCCAGGTTGACCTGGTGAAACTCGAAGAGAAACCAGGCGTGAACAAGGAAGTGACCATCAAGGTCGGCCTGTCCAAGACCTTCCACGAGCAAGCCCCGGAACTGGTGGCTGTGCTGGAAAAGGTCAACCTGCCAATCGACTTGCTTAATCAGAACCTCGGGCGCATGGCCAAAGAGCGGATCGAATCGCCAAAACTGGCCAAGATCTTCTTGAAGGAACATCCTGAAGTCTGGCACGCATGGGTGAGCGAAGACGCAGCCAAAAAGATCGACGCGGCCTTGTAGGTTGAGTTTCTCCGACTGTCGGCAACGGCAGTCGGATGCTTGATCGCAACCCCTTGATTGAGAGTCTTTTTATGTTTCCCGAAAGCTTTACCTTTTCCATCGCCGACTGGGTCAACAGTTGGGTCGATTCGCTGGTCACCAACTACGGCGACGTATTCCGCAGCATCTCCGACACCCTGCTGTGGGCCATCGTCAATCTTGAAGGGCTGCTGCGTGCGGCGCCCTGGTGGCTGATGCTGGCGATCGTGGCGGGCGTTGCCTGGCACGCGACCCGCAAAGTCGTGACCACGTCGGTCATCGTCGGTCTGCTGTTCCTGGTGGGTGCGGTCGGCCTCTGGGACAAGCTGATGCAGACCCTGGCGCTGATGATGGTGGCGACGGTCATCTCGGTGCTGATCGGCATTCCGCTGGGCATCCTCTCGGCGCGCAGCAATCGCCTGCGTTCGGTGCTGATGCCGCTGCTGGACATCATGCAGACCATGCCGAGTTTCGTGTACCTGATCCCGGTGCTGATGCTGTTCGGCCTGGGCAAGGTCCCGGCGATTTTCGCCACGGTGATCTACGCTGCGCCGCCGCTGATCCGCCTGACCGATCTGGGTATTCGCCAAGTCGACGGTGAAGTGATGGAAGCGATCAACGCTTTCGGCGCCAATCGCTGGCAACAATTGTTTGGCGTGCAACTGCCGCTGGCCCTGCCAAGCATCATGGCCGGGATCAACCAGACCACCATGATGGCCCTGTCGATGGTGGTCATCGCCTCGATGATCGGTGCCCGTGGCTTGGGTGAAGATGTGTTGGTGGGGATTCAGACCCTCAACGTCGGACGCGGCCTTGAAGCCGGTCTGGCGATCGTGATTCTGGCAGTGGTCATCGACCGCATTACTCAGGCGTATGGTCGGCCACGGCATGAGGTGAGCAAATGAGCAACGAAGCCATCAGCAAGATCGAAGTCAAAAACGTCTTCAAGATTTTCGGCAGCCGCTCCAAGGATGCGCTGGGCATGATTGGCCAGGGCAAGACCAAAGATCAGGTATTGGCCGAAACCGGCTGCGTGGTCGGCGTGAACGACCTGTCGCTGAGCATTGGCACTGGCGAGATCTTCGTGATCATGGGCCTGTCGGGTTCCGGCAAGTCGACCCTGGTGCGCCACTTCAATCGCCTGATCGACCCCACCAGCGGCGCGATCCTGGTGGACGGCGTGGACATCCTGCAATACGACATGGAAGCCCTGCGCGAATTTCGCCGGCACAAGATCAGCATGGTGTTCCAGAGCTTCGGCCTGCTGCCGCACAAGACCGTGCTGGATAACGTCGCCTACGGCCTGAAAGTGCGTGGCGAGAGCAAGCAGATGTGCGCCGAGCGCGCGCTGCACTGGATCAACACCGTGGGCCTCAAGGGCTACGAAAACAAATATCCGCATCAGCTTTCGGGTGGCATGCGCCAACGTGTAGGCCTGGCTCGCGCACTGGCGGCGGACACCGACATCATCCTGATGGACGAAGCCTTCAGCGCCCTCGACCCGCTGATTCGCGCTGAGATGCAGGACCAGTTGCTGGAACTGCAAAAGACCCTGCACAAGACCATCGTCTTCATCACCCACGACCTCGACGAGGCCGTGCGCATCGGCAACCGCATCGCGATCCTCAAGGATGGCCGGCTGATTCAGGTCGGCACGCCACGAGAGATCCTGCATTCGCCGGCGGATGAGTATGTGGACCGGTTTGTACAGCGGCGGGCTGCGGTGGTTTAAAGAGATTTGCGGTGTTTGTGCTGGCCTCTTCGCGAGCAAGCCCGCTCCCACATTAGATTGTTGGTGTATTAAAAATTTGTGTTCGACACAGATCCAATGTGGGAGCGGGCTTGCTCGCGAAGGCGGTGGTGAAGCTGCATCAATATTCAGGTTGTACGCACGAGGTTGAAGATGTCCCAGGCTGAAAAAATCGTTATCGCCGACGCCCCGTTGCGCTGGCAGGATGTGGTTGCCGTAGCCCGTCACGGCGCACAGCTCGAGCTGTCGCCCCAGATCTGGGCGCGGATCGAGAATGCCCAGGCGATCGTCCAGCGCATCGTCGTCAGTGGCGAGCGTGCCTATGGCGTCAACACCGGACTCGGCGCGCTGTGCAACGTCTCGCTCAAAGACGAACAACTCAGCCAGTTATCGCGCAACACCTTGCTTAGCCACGCTTGTGGCGTCGGCGCGCCTTTGGCCGACGAGCAGACCCGCGCAATCATCTGCGCCGCTATTCGCAACTATAGCCATGGCAAATCCGGCATTCATCGCCAGGTGGTCGAAGCCCTGTTGGCACTGCTCAATCGCGGCATCACCCCGCAAGTGCCGTCCCAGGGTTCGGTGGGCTACCTGACCCACATGGCCCACATCGGAATCACGCTGCTGGGTGTCGGCAATGTCAGCTATCGCGGGCAGATCGTTTCCGCGCAGCAGGCGTTGAGCGAAGAAGGTCTGCAGCCGGTGCAACTGGGCGCCAAAGATGGCTTGTGCCTGGTCAACGGCACGCCGTGCATGACCGGTCTCAGCTGTCTGGCCATTGCCGATGCGACGCGTCTGGTGCAGTGGGCCGATGTGATCGGTGCCATGAGCTTCGAAGCTCAGCGTGGCCAGATCGCCGCGTTCGATGCCGAGATCATCGCGCTCAAGCCTCACCCGGGCATGCAGCAAGTCGGCATCAACCTGCGGGCGTTGCTCGATGGCAGTGAAGTGATTGCCAGCAGCAAGGGCATTCGTACTCAGGATGCATTGAGCATCCGCTCGATCCCGCAAGTCCACGGCGCCGCTCGCGATCAACTTGAGCACGCGAAAAAGCAGATCGAAACCGAACTCAACTCGGTCACCGACAACCCGATGCTGCTGGGCACGCCGGACAACTTCCGGGTGGTGTCCCAGGCCAACCCGCACGGTCAGTCGGTGGCATTGGCGGCGGATTTGCTGGCGATCGCCATGGCCGAAATCGGCTCCATCGCCGAGCGTCGCCTGGACCGTTTGATCAACCCGCACGTCAGCGGTCTGCCGGCGTTTCTGGTGGCCAATCCCGGGGTGAATTCCGGGATGATGATCGTCCAGTACGTTGCCGCGTCCCTGTGTGCGGAAAATCGTCAACTGGCGCAACCGGCGGTGCTCGACAACTACGTCACCTCGGGCTTGCAGGAAGATCACTTGAGCATGGGCACCAACGCGGCGCTGAAGCTGCATCGCGCGCTGGAAAACTGCACGCAGATCCTCGCCATTGAATATTTGCTGGCATCCCAGGCGTTTGAATTCCTCAAGGAGCAACGCTTTGGCGCTGGCACCGATACCGCGTGGCGTCTGCTGCGTGAGCGGGTTCCGGCCTACGACCAGGACCGCTGGCTGGCACCGGACATCGCTGCCGCTGCCGGTGTTTTGAAAGACCAGAGTTTGCTGCACAAGGCTTTACCGAACCTGAACTGAAATCCACAACACCAGCGTGCCAAGGCGCCAGCCCCTCTCAAAAAGTCGGGAAGCGACGGACAACGGAAATTTCCGGAGCGTCTGGTTAGTTAATAAAAACTCTCAAAAGGAGAATGATGTGACTGCGCTTAATTTGATTCCCGGCCAGCTGAGCCTTGCCCAACTGCGTGATGTTTATCAGCAACCGGTCAACATCACCCTCGACGAAAGTGCTTCGGCGCAAATCGAAGCCAGCGTTGCCTGTGTGGAACAGATCCTCGCCGAGAACCGCACCGCTTATGGCATCAACACCGGTTTCGGCCTGCTGGCCTCGACCCGCATCGCCAGTGAAGACCTGGAAAACCTCCAGCGCTCGCTGGTGCTGTCCCACGCCGCCGGTGTTGGCGAGCCGATCAGCGACGCCTTGGTGCGGCTGGTCATGGTGCTCAAGGTCAACAGCCTGAGCCGTGGTTTTTCCGGCATTCGCCGCGTGGTGATCGATGCACTGATCGCGCTAATCAATGCCGAGGTGTATCCGCACATTCCATTGAAAGGTTCGGTCGGCGCATCCGGCGATTTGGCACCATTGGCGCACATGTCGCTGGTGCTGCTGGGTGAAGGCAAGGCGCGTTACAAAGGCGAGTGGCTACCCGCCACCGAAGCGCTGAAAGTTGCTGGTCTGACTCCGCTGACCCTGGCTGCCAAAGAAGGTCTGGCGCTGCTCAACGGCACTCAGGTTTCTACCGCTTATGCATTGCGCGGTTTGTTCGAAGGCGAAGACCTGTTTGCTGGCGCCCTGGCCATTGGTGGCATGACTGTAGAAGCGGTACTGGGCTCGCGCTCGCCGTTTGATGCACGCATTCATGCGGCTCGCGGCCAGAAAGGCCAGATCGACGCCGCTGCCGCTTACCGCGATCTGCTGGGTGAGCGCAGCGAAGTGTCCGACTCGCACCAGAACTGCGAAAAGGTCCAGGACCCGTACTCCCTGCGCTGCCAGCCGCAAGTCATGGGCGCCTGCCTGACCCAGTTCCGTCAGGCCGCCGAAGTGCTCGCCATCGAAGCCAACGCCGTCTCCGACAACCCGCTGGTGTTCGCCGCTGAAGGCGACGTGATCTCCGGCGGTAACTTCCACGCCGAACCGGTGGCCATGGCTGCCGACAACATGGCCTTGGCCATCGCCGAAATCGGTTCGCTGAGCGAACGCCGCATCTCGCTGATGATGGATAAGCACATGTCACAACTGCCGCCATTCCTGGTGGCCAATGGCGGCGTGAACTCCGGCTTCATGATCGCTCAGGTGACTGCAGCAGCATTGGCCAGCGAGAACAAGGCGCTGTCTCATCCGCACTCGGTGGACAGTTTGCCGACATCGGCAAACCAGGAAGACCACGTGTCCATGGCTCCGGCGGCAGGTAAGCGTCTGTGGGAAATGGCGGAAAACACGCGTGGGGTTCTGGCAGTGGAGTGGCTGGCGGCGGCTCAGGGCCTCGACCTGCGTGAAGGTCTGAAAACCTCGGCCAAACTGGAAAAGGTCCGGGCGATTTTGCGGGCTGAAGTGCCGTTTTATGAGAAGGACCGTTTCTTTGCGCCAGACATCAATGCGGCCAGTGAGTTGTTGGCCACGCGTTGCCTGAATGAATTGGTGTCGGTGAAATTACTTCCTAGCCTGTAAGGGCCCCTTCGCGGGCAAGCCCGCACCCACAAGGATCTCGCTGAACCTGTGGGAGCAGGCTTGCCCGCGATACGATTTTGAACATTGTGGAGACTAAGGGATGAAAACTCTCTGGCAACACTGCCACGTCGCAACCATGGCGCAAGGCGTCTACTCGAGCATCGAGGATGCGGCCATCGTGACGTCAGGTGCGCACATTGAGTGGATTGGTCCGCGCGGCGAACTGCCGTCGGGCGAGTACCCGGCCGTCAATGATCTTAAAGGGGCCTGGGTGACTCCGGGCCTGATCGACTGCCACACCCACACGGTGTTCGGCGGTAACCGCAGCGGTGAATTCGAACAGCGCCTGCAAGGCGTCAGCTATGCAGAAATTGCTGCGGCCGGTGGTGGCATCGCCAGCACCGTGCGCGCTACTCGCGCGGCGACCGAAGACGAGCTGTTCGCCAGCGCCGCCAAGCGCCTGAAGAGCCTGATGCGCGACGGCGTGACCACGGTCGAGATGAAGTCCGGCTACGGCCTGGACCTGGCCAGCGAACGCAAGATCCTGCGGGTGATCCGCCGTCTTGGCGCCGAGCTGCCGGTCAGCGTGCGCAGCACTTGCCTTGCCGCCCATGCCTTGCCGCCGGAATACGTTGATCGCGCCGACGACTACATCGATCACATCTGCGCCGAGATGCTCCCGGCCCTGGCCGCCGAAGGGCTGGTGGATGCAGTGGACGCTTTCTGCGAGTACCTGGCGTTTTCGCCGGAACAGGTCGAACGGGTTTTCGTCGCTGCGCAGAACCTCGGCTTGCCAGTGAAGCTGCATGCCGAGCAATTGTCGTCGTTGCACGGTTCGAGCCTGGCGGCGCGTTACCACGCGTTGTCCGCCGACCATCTGGAATTCATGACCGAAGACGACGCCATCGCCATGGCCAAGTCCGGCACGGTCGCGGTATTGCTGCCCGGCGCGTTCTACTTCCTGCGGGAAACCCAATTGCCGCCGATGGAAGCCCTGCGCAAACACGGTGTAAAAATCGCCATCGCCAGCGACCTCAACCCGGGCACTTCGCCGGCGCTGTCGTTGCGCTTGATGCTGAACATGGCCTGCACCTGTTTCCGCATGACCCCGGAAGAGGCTCTTGCTGGCGCAACGATTCATGCCGCCACCGCGCTGGGCATGGCCGAGACTCACGGTTCGCTGGAAGCCGGAAAAGTCGCAGACTTCGTCGCCTGGCAGATTGATCGACCGGCGGACCTGTCGTACTGGCTGGGCGGCGACCTGGAAAAACGCGTCGTGCGTCACGGCGTCGAAACAAGCGTTTAGGAGAGCAGTTGTGGATAAGGTTCTGAACTTCAAACAAGGCCGCGTGCCGCTGCTGATCAGCATGCCCCACGCCGGCCTGCGCCTGACCCCAGTGGTCGAAGCGGGATTGATTCCCGACGCGAAAAGCCTGCCGGACACCGACTGGCACATCCCCCGGCTGTACGAATTCGCCGCCGAGCTGGGCGCGAGTACCCTGGCAGCCGAGTACTCGCGGTTTGTCATCGACCTGAACCGACCGTCCGACGACAAGCCTTTATATGTCGGCGCTACCACCGGTCTGTACCCGGCCACGCTGTTCGACGGTATTCCATTGTTCCGCGAAGGGCTGGAACCATCGGCCGCAGAACGGGCGACTTATCTGGAGCACATCTGGACGCCGTACCACCGCACCTTGCAGGAAGAACTGGCGCGGCTGAAAGCCGAATACGGCTACGCGCTGCTATTCGATGCGCACTCGATCCGCTCAATCATCCCGCACCTGTTCGACGGCAAGCTACCGGACTTCAACCTCGGCACCTTCAACGGCGCCAGTTGCGATCCACAATTGGCCAGCCAACTGGAAGCTATCTGCGCACGGCATGGCGATTACAGCCATGTGCTGAACGGTCGCTTCAAGGGCGGGCACATTACCCGGCATTACGGTAACCCGGCCGAGAACATCCATGCCGTGCAACTGGAGTTGGGTCAGTGCACGTACATGGAAGAGTTCGAGCCATTCCGCTATCGCCCGGACCTGGCGGCACCGACGCAAGTGGTGCTCAGGGAATTGCTGCAAGGGCTGCTGGCGTGGGGTCAACAGCGATATCAGGCATAACCATTCACCTGTGGGAGCGGGCTTGCTCGCGAAGAGGGAATGTCAGTCGACATCTATGTTGCCTGGTACACCGCCTTCGCGAGCAAGCCCGCTCCCACATGGATTGCGATTAACCCCTTCGCCACAGGTCGCCTCGATACCTGACTGGAACTGTCGCCACTGTGCAAATCTCGGTCGCTACAGTTCGCTTTTACCCTCTCGACGCTGCGTAATGTTCTGGGCACGGTGCATGAAGACACCGGGCCCATAATAATCTGCTGCCGAGCGAGCCTTCCCGATGAAACGACTGTTCAACCGCTGTCTGTTAATCCTCACCGGCACTGCTCTTCTGAGCACCAGCGTTTTCGCCAACGACCCCGCTTCCTGCAAGACCGTACGCATGGGCGTGGTCAACTGGACCGATGTGATCGCCACCAGCGGCATGGCTGACGTATTGCTCAACGGCCTCGGCTACGAAAGCAAGCAAACCAGCGCCGTGCAGCAAATCATCTTCGCCGGCATCCGCGACAAACGCCTCGATATCTTCCTCGGTTACTGGAAACCAGCGATGGACAAAAACATCGCGCCGTTCGTGGCCGCCAATCAAGTGAAGGTCATGGACAAACCGAGCCTCTCGGATGCCCAGGCGACCCTTGCCGTGCCTGACTACGTTGCGGCGGCGGGGCTGAAAACCTTCGCCGACATCGCCAGATTCAAGGATCAACTCGGCGGCAAGATCTACGGCATCGAGCCGGGCAGCGGCGCCAACACCACGATCAAAACCATGATCGAGACCAACCGCTTTGGCTTGAAGGACTTCAAACTGATCGAATCCGGTGAGGCCGGGATGCTGGCCGCCGTGCAGCGGGCGGTCAATCGCAAGGAGTTCGTGGTGTTCGTCGGCTGGACCCCGCATCCGATGAACATCAACATGAACATCGCCTACCTGACCGGCAGCGAAGACGTCTACGGGCCGAACGAAGGCGCGGCGACCGTTTCCACCGTGACCGCGCCGGACTATGCCGAACGCTGCCCGAACGTGAACCGCCTGTTGGAAAACCTGACTTTTACCGCCGCTCAGGAAAGCCAGTTGATGGTGCCGATCATGGAGCGCAAGACGCCGCAGGAGGTCGCCAGGCAATGGCTGCGTGATCATCCCGAAGATCTTCAACGATGGCTGGCAGGTGTCAGCAGTTTTGATGGCAAGGAGGGTGTGGCAACCGTTCAGGCCAGTTTGAAAAACTGACTGGTCGAACGGGATCACTGTGGCGAGGGGGAGCGCAGAACCTGTGGGAGCGTGGCTTGCCCGCGAAGAACGATGACGCGTAATACCTGAAAAACCGCGGCGCATTCTTCGCGGGCAAGCCACGCTCCCACAGGATTTGCGTCGTTCAAATTTTTTGACTTCCTCTATTTGGCTGGCTGCAGGCTCATGGCTCCTTATCCACTCTCTGAACACATGGCGGCTTTCGTCGAGAAAACCCTCAGCTTCAACAGCACCGACAGCAGCCTCACCGGTTTGCGTCAGGTCTACAGCGAGATGTGCCGGGCGTTTACCCCGCCATGCCCCGCAGGACTTGAGGTGGTCGACTTTCAATTGGCAGGCGTAGCCGTACGCTCCTGGCAACCGCCGGTCACGCCGCCGACCAACGGTTAGCCGTGCATTGTGTATCTGCACGGTGGCGGTTGGGTGGTGGGGGATCTGGATTCCCACGCCTTCATCTGCGCCGAACTGGCGTCGGTGCTCGGGGTGATGGTGATCGCCGTCGATTATCGGCTGGCACCGGAGCATCCGTTCCCGGCGGCGTTCGATGACTGCCTGAGTATCTGGCGCGCGCTGCACGCGGGACCGTTTCAGCTCGACCCTGTGCGCACCCTGGTGGCGGGCGACAGCGCTGGCGGCAATCTCGCCGCTGCGTTGTGCCTCGCGTTGCGCGATGCCGGTGAGCCAATGCCATGCGCACAAGTTCTGATCTATCCGGGACTGGGCGGCGACCACCGATTGCCGTCGCGCAACGAATGCGCCGATGCGCCATTGCTCAGCAGCAGCGATCTGGATTGTTATCACGCGTTGTATTTAGGCGGACCCCGCCAACCGGGTGCCTATGCGATGCCCTTGCTCGCCGACGATTTCAGCGGTCTGCCACCGGCATTGATCGCCGTGGCGCAGTTCGACCCGCTGCGCGATGACGGCGTGCTTTACGCTGAGCGACTCAACGCCGCAGGCGTAAGCGCAACGCTTTATTACGGGGAGGGGCTGGTTCACGGCTGTTTGCGGGCGCGGGGGCAGGTCGCCGAGGTCGACCGACTCTATGAAACCCTGCTCGGCTATTTGGCTGAGAAAACGGGCTGACAAACTCTGACGCGCCAAGGGGCATGCTCATTGAAGTAATTCGGGTTTATGATGCCGGACGGCAGAATAATAGAAGTCCCCCCAGGGATGACCTCGACCCCTTACGGAGCGCGCAATGCAGACTTTGTACCCGCAGATCAAACCCCACGCCCGGCACGATCTGGCTGTCGATAAAACCCACACGCTGTATGTCGACGAAAGCGGTTCGCCGGAAGGTTTGCCGGTGGTGTTCATCCACGGCGGCCCTGGCGCCGGATGTGATGCCCAGAGCCGCCGGTATTTCGATCCGAACCTGTATCGCATTGTCACCTTCGACCAGCGTGGTTGCGGTCGCTCCACGCCCCACGCCAGCCTGGAAAACAACACCACTTGGGATCTGGTCGCCGACCTTGAGCGCATTCGCAAACACCTGGGCATCGACAAGTGGGTGCTGTTCGGCGGCTCCTGGGGTTCGACCCTGGCCCTGGCCTACGCGCAAACCCATCCGGAGCGCGTACACGGTTTGATTCTGCGCGGGATTTTTCTCTGCCGTCCCCAGGAAATCGAGTGGTTCTACCAGTGTGGCGCCAGTCGCCTGTTTCCCGATTACTGGCAGGACTACATCGCGCCGATCCCGCAGGACGAACGCCACGACTTGCTCTCGGCGTTCCACAAACGCCTGGTGGGCAACGATCAGATTGCCCAGATGCACGCGGCCAAGGCCTGGTCCATGTGGGAAGGCCGCACCGCCACCCTGCGGCCGAATCCGCTGGTGGTCGACCGCTTCTCCGAGCCTCAGCGTGCGTTGTCCATCGCCCGTATCGAGTGTCACTACTTCACCAACAATGCTTTCCTCGAGCCGAACCAACTGATTCGTGACATGGCCAAGATCGCCCACCTGCCTGGCGTTATCGTCCATGGTCGTTACGACGTGATCTGTCCGTTGGACAACGCCTGGGAATTGCATCAGGCCTGGCCGAACAGCGAATTGCAGGTGATTCGCGACGCCGGTCATGCAGCGTCCGAATCGGGTATCACCGATGCCTTGGTACGCGCCGCTGATCTGATGGCCCGCCGTATGCTCAACCTGTCGCCTGACGAAGCATGAAGGGCCTGCTGCAACGCGTGCGTGGCGCGCGAGTCGAGGTTGCGGGAGAGGTGGTTGGCGCGATAGATCAGGGGTTGCTGGTGCTGGTGGCGGTCGAGCCCGACGATACTCCGGCCAGTGCCGACAAACTTCTGCATAAACTGCTTAACTATCGAGTATTCAGTGACGCCGAGGGCAAGATGAATCTGTCCCTGGCGGACGTAGGCGGTGGGTTGCTGCTGGTCTCGCAGTTCACCCTGGCCGCCGACACCAAAAACGGGTTGCGCCCCAGTTTTTCGACTGCGGCTCCTCCTGCTTTGGGCGAGGAGCTGTTCGACTATCTATTGGGTAAAGCGAAACAGGTGCATGGCACTGTGGCATCAGGTAGATTCGGCGCGGATATGCAGGTGCATCTGGTCAATGATGGCCCGGTAACCTTCCTGTTACAGACGTGAAAGCGCTTGAAATATCTTTTTAGGTGCATTTCGACTGTAAACAGAGGCTTTTCCCGATAAATACTTGGTTCCCCCTGATGCGTTGTAACGCGGCCTGCTAGATAATCGCGCGCTACGGGGATCGGCGTTCGTTGGTCCGTTTTGACTTAGGTAGAGACTTGTCCGAGGCCTGTTGGGGAATCATTTTGCCCCATAGGAGTCGGAACAATGCTCGCCAACTTGGCAAGAGTCGTTCGCAGGGTCGGTTTTTTCCACCGCACACCGTGCTGGCACTTTAACTGGCCGTTGGTTTTTTGATCTGTTTTCGGCGAGGGTTGCTCGTGATTGTTAGTCCCTGTAATGCACCAAAATTGTCTGCCAAACGGTTTCGAAGCGCTCTGGTAGCAGGCTCTGCACTGCTCTGCCTGTTCAGCGCCGGCCAACTTTGGGCATTCAATCTGGATGACGTATCGGTCAAGGCAAAAGAGCTGGCCGGGCAAAAATACGAAGCCCCGCGCAGTAACCTGCCGAATGAATTTCGCGAGATGAAATTCGCTGACTATCAAAAAATTCGGTTCCTCACGGAAAAAGCCGAATGGGCGAACCAGAAAACCCCATTCAAGCTATCGTTCTATCATCAGGGTATGCACTTCGATACGCCGGTGAAAATCAACGAAATCACGGCCAACACCGTCGAAGAGATCAAATACGACCCAAGTCGTTTCGATTTCGGCGACGTGAAGTTCGATCCTAAAGCCACCGAACAGCTGGGTTATGCCGGTTTCCGTGTGCTGTACCCGATCAACAAGGCCGACAAGCAAGACGAAATCATGACGATGCTTGGCGCGAGTTATTTCCGCGTCATCGGCAAGGGGCAAACCTACGGTCTGTCCGCTCGCGGCATGGCCATTGATACCGCGTTGCCATCCGGCGAAGAGTTCCCGCGCTTCACCGAGTTCTGGATTCAACAGCCGAAACCGGGTGACAAGCACCTGGTGATCTTCGCCCTGCTGGATTCGCCGCGTGCCACCGGTGCCTATCGCCTGACCCTGCGTCCGGGCAGCGACACGGTCGTCGACGTCAAGGCCAGGATGTTCCTGCGTGACAAGGTCGCCAAACTCGGCGTTGCGCCGCTCACCAGCATGTTCCTGTTCGGCGCCAACCAGCCGTCGAAAGTGCTGAACTACCGTCGCGAACTGCACGATTCCAGCGGCCTGTCGATTCATGCTGGTAACGGCGAATGGATCTGGCGTCCACTGAACAATCCGAAACACCTGTCCGTGAGTAACTTCTCGATCGAGAACCCGCGCGGTTTCGGCTTGCTGCAACGTGGCCGTGACTTCAGTCACTACGAAGACCTCGATGACCGCTACGACAAGCGCCCAAGTGCCTGGATCGAACCGAAAGGCGATTGGGGCAAAGGCTCCGTCGATCTGGTAGAGATTCCTACGGCTGACGAAACCAACGACAATATTGTCGCTTTCTGGAGCCCGGAAAAACTGCCTGAGCCTGGCCAGTCCCTGGACGTTGCATACCGCATGCACTGGACCATCGACGAAGCCTCCCTGCATTCGCCGGACAGCGCCTGGGTTCAACAGACCCTGCGTTCCACGGGTGACGTCAAGCAGTCGAACCTGATTCGTCAGCCGGACGGCAGCGTGGCCTATCTGGTGGATTTCGAAGGCCCGTCCCTGCAAGTCCTGCCGGAAGATGCTGAAGTACGCAGCCAGGTGAGTGTTGGCGACAACGCAGAACTGGTCGAGAACAGCGTCCGTTACAACCCTGAAACCAAGGGCTGGCGCCTGACATTGCGGATGAAGATCAAGGATCCAAGCAAAGCCACCGAAATGCGCGCAGCGCTGGTCAAGAACATCTCGCCTGCCGAGGCGCTCAAGACCGCGGCGCCAGCGTCCAGTTCTTCCGTTGCCAAGGCCGACAAGATCGCCGCCCGACAGCAAGAGAAGAAGGACAAGGAAGCCAAGCAGACTGAAGCGCAAGCCCAGCAAGTCAAGGACACCAAGGACAAGGACAACAAAGACGCCAAGCAGCCTGTTGCTGCTGAAGCGGCCCCAGCCACAACGGAATCGGCACCGACTGAACAAGTCCTGACCGAGACCTGGAGCTATCAGTTGCCCGCCGATGAGTAATTCACAAGTACAGCCACAAACGCTTGCCGAATATCTGGCGCATTTGCCGATGAGCGACGAGCAGCGCGCGGAACTCGCGGGCTGCAAGTCTTTCAGTGAACTGCATGAACGTCTGTCGTCCTCGACGTTCGACGCGCCGACCGAGGCTGCTCAAGCCTCGGTTGGCCGGCGCCTGACCCTGAACACCGCCGAAGAACTGGCGGACTCGGAAATGCTGGTGCTCGACGCCAGTGGCCGGGTTTGCCTGAAGGCAACCCCGCCGATCCGTCGGACCAAAGTCGTGCCGGAGCCGTGGCGCACCAACATTCTGGTGCGTGGCTGGCGTCGGCTGACCGGTCGCACCAATCCGCCGGCTCCGCCGAAGGATGAGAACGTGCTGCCGGCAGCTCGCTGGCGCACCGTCGGTTCGATCCGCCGTTACATTCTGCTGGTGCTGATGCTCGGTCAGACGATCGTCGCCGGCTGGTACATGAAAGGCATCATGCCGTACCAGGGCTGGTCGTTCGTCGATCTTGAAGAAGTTCTGCATCAACCTCTGACCCAAACCGCCACGCAAGTGCTGCCATATGCCTTGCAAACCAGCATTCTGATTATGTTCGGGATTCTGTTCTGCTGGGTCTCGGCGGGGTTCTGGACCGCGCTGATGGGCTTCCTCGAGTTGATCACCGGCCGTGACAAGTACCGCATTTCCGGCGCCAGCGCCGGCAACGAGCCGATCGCCAAGGACGCACGCACCGCACTGGTGATGCCGATCTGCAACGAAGACGTGCCGCGGGTGTTCGCCGGTTTGCGGGCGACCTTCGAGTCGGTTGCGGCCTCGGGTAATCTGGATCGCTTCGACTTTTTCGTGCTCAGCGACAGTAACGACGCCGACATCTGCGTTGCCGAGCAGCAGGCCTGGCTGGACGTCTGCCGTGAAGGCAAAGGCTTCGGCAAGATCTTCTATCGCCGCCGCCGCCGCCGCGTAAAACGTAAAAGCGGCAACCTCGACGACTTCTGCCGTCGTTGGGGCGGTGACTACAAGTACATGGTCGTGCTCGACGCCGACAGCGTAATGAGCGGCGAATGCCTGAGCAGTCTGGTGCGCCTGATGGAAGCCACGCCGGACGCCGGGATCATCCAGACCGCGCCGCGTGCGTCGGGCATGGACACCCTTTATGCGCGTATGCAGCAGTTCGCCACGCGTGTGTACGGTCCGCTGTTCACTGCCGGTCTGCACTTCTGGCAGTTGGGCGAATCCCACTACTGGGGTCACAACGCGATTATCCGCATGAAGCCGTTCATCGAGCACTGCGCCCTGGCGCCGTTGCCCGGTAAAGGCGCGTTTGCCGGTGCGATTCTGTCCCACGACTTCGTCGAAGCTGCGCTGATGCGCCGTGCCGGCTGGGGCGTATGGATTGCCTACGACTTGCCGGGCAGCTACGAAGAACTGCCACCAAACCTGCTGGACGAACTCAAGCGTGATCGTCGCTGGTGCCACGGCAACCTGATGAACTTCCGGCTGTTCCTGGTCAAGGGCATGCACCCGGTGCACCGTGCGGTGTTCCTGACCGGCGTCATGTCGTACCTGTCTGCGCCGTTGTGGTTCTTGTTCCTGGTGTTGTCGACGGCCTTGCTGGCGGTCAACACGTTGATGGAGCCGCAATACTTCCTGGAACCGCGTCAGCTCTATCCACTGTGGCCACAATGGCAGCCGGACAAGGCGATTGCGCTGTTCTCGACGACCATCGTGCTGCTGTTCCTGCCGAAATTGCTGAGCATCATCCTGATCTGGGCCAAGGGCGCGAAAGAGTTCGGTGGCAAGTTCAAGGTGACGCTGTCGATGCTGCTGGAGATGTTGTTCTCCATGTTGCTGGCGCCGGTGCGGATGATTTTCCACACCCGTTTCGTACTCGCAGCGTTCCTCGGCTGGGCCGCGACCTGGAACTCGCCACAACGTGACGATGACTCCACGCCATGGAGCGAAGCGGTCAAACGCCACGGTCCGCAAACCTTGCTGGGCTTCTTCTGGGCGCTGTTGGTGATCTGGCTGAACCCGAGCTTCCTCTGGTGGCTGGTGCCGATTGTCGGTTCGCTGATGCTGTCGATCCCGGTATCGGTGATCTCCAGCCGTGTCGGCCTGGGCCTCAAGTCCCGTGACGAAAGCCTGTTCCTGATCCCTGAGGAATACAATCCGCCACAGGCGTTGCTGGCGACCGATCAGTACACCCACGAAAACCGTTGGCATGCGCTGAACGACGGCTTCGTCCGGGCAGTGGTCGATCCACAACAGAACGCCTTGGCGTGCGCGCTGGCGACGTCCCGTCACCGTCAGGCAGAACCGATCGAATGGCTGCGTATCGAGCGGGTTCGCCATGCGATGAAGGTCGGACCTGCCGGGCTGACCAACGACGAGCGTGTGGCCCTGCTGAGTGATCCGGTGGCACTGGGTCGCTTGCATGAGCAAGTCTGGAACGAAGGCCACGCCGAGTGGCTGCAAGCCTGGCGCACATCGGTGGATGCCGATCCCCATGCGCCGCTGTTGCCGCTCAAGCCTGTGAGCGTACAGCCTCAGTTGGCCTAATGAAAAACCCCGCGAAAGCGGGGTTTTTTTTGTGCTGCTGATCTGACTGAGCGGCGCGAATCCTGTGGGAGCGGGCTTGCTCGCGAATGCATCACCCGGTTTCAAGCGAACCGGGATACCCGCATCAGCTCAAACCTTGAACCGCCCCACCAGCATCTGCAAATGCGTCCCCAACCGCGCCAGCTCGACGCTGGAGGCCGCGGTCTCTTCACTGGCGGCCGAGGTCTGCTCGGACACATCGCGCACGTTCAGCACGCTGCGGTTGATCTCTTCGGCCACTGCGCTCTGTTGCTCGGCAGCAGCAGCGATCTGCTGGTTCATCGACTGGATCGCCGACACAGTGCGGGTGATGCTTTCCAGCGAACCACCGGCGCGGCGGGTCAGTTCGACGCTGCTGTCGGTCAGGTTGCGGCTGTTGTCCATGATGGTTGCGACTTGCTGAGTGCCGGTTTGCAGGCCGACGATCAACTCTTCGATTTCTTCGGTGGACTTCTGGGTGCGCTGGGCCAGGCTGCGGACTTCGTCTGCGACCACCGCAAAACCGCGCCCGGCTTCACCGGCGCGGGCGGCTTCGATGGCGGCGTTGAGCGCCAACAGGTTGGTTTGCTGGGCCACGGACTTGATCACGTCGAGCACGCTGCCGATCTTGTCGCTTTCGCGCTTCAGATGCCCCATGGCTTCGGTGGAGTTACCGACTTCGGTAGCCAGGCGCTCGATCTGGGCGATGGCTTCGCCAACCACCCGGTCACCCTCGCGGGCCTGCTGGTCGGCGGCGACGGCTGCTTCGGATGCTTCCTCGGCGTTACGCGCGACTTCCTGCACCGTGGCGGTCATTTCGTGCATGGCGGTGGCCACCTGATCGGTCTCGACCTTCTGGCTGTTGACCCCGGCGCTGGTCTGCTCAGTGACGGCGGACAGCTCTTCAGCGGCGCTGGCGATTTGGGTCACGCCATCGCTGATGCCACCGATCAGATCTCGCAGGCCCAGGGTCATGCTCTGCATGGCGCGCTGTAACTGACCCAGTTCGTCCCGGCGTTCGGACGTCAGGTTGTGAGTCAGGTCGCCCGCGGCGACACGCTCGGCCACTTTGAGGGTCTGGCTCAGAGGAATGACGATCTGGCGAGTGATGGCCCAAGCTGCGAACAAGCCAAAGGCCGACGCGAGGACGGTGGCCATCAGCAGCAGGTTTTTGGCGTGCGCTGCATCGGAGTCACGCACGACGGTTTGCGAGACAGTGAGCTTTTTGCTGAGGTCGAGCAGAATGTCGCCTTGCGTGCTCATGCGTTTGAGGGCGGCAGCGCTGGCGACCTGGGAGTCGCGGAACTGGCTGACGGCCGCGCGATAGGCTTTGAGTGAGTCGGTCGCTTGTTGCAGGTTGGCGATGTGTTGTTCCGGCAGTTGAGACGGCAGGCTTTCGAGGTTTTTCAGAGCGTTGCCAATGGCGTCCAGCGCAGGCTGCTCGGCCTCGGGTTTACCGCTGTAGGTATAGCCGCGGACCTGGAAACGCGCTTGTTGGATCAGCTTGCTCAGGTCGATCACGTTGTTGAACTGAGCGACGCTGTCGCCTTGCAACAAGGATTTTTCGACTTCGGCGACACGGGCCACGGCGTTATCGGCGGTGGCGCCCAGTTTGCTGCGAGCATCTTCGCGGGTAGCGGTGGCCTGAGTCATATCAGCGAAGGCGCGTTTGTATTCGCTGACCGCGGCCAATTGTTGATCGATCATTGCCACGTCGGCAGGCTGTTCGATCAGCGAGCGGGCGGTTTTCAGGCCGGTATCGAGTTGGCCGATCAGCTCGTTGACAGCGCCCGGGCCTTGTTCGCCACGGCGCATGTCGTAATCCAGGCGGGCGAGGCGCAGGTCTTTGGTCAGCTCATTGAGGCTGGAAATAAACCCAAGCGTATCGCCACGGCTGATCACACCGCTCAGACCGGTCCAGCCGGTGAAGGTGATCAACAAGGTCAGAAGTAGCACCAGACCGAAGCCGATACCCAGTTTGCGATTGACGCTTACGTTTCCCAGTTTCTCGGCTAGCCAACGGTACATGCTGCAACTCCCCTAGGACCTAATCGGTTTTATGGGAACTGTATCGGCCGGCTGGCAGGGATCTGTAGGGGAGTAAACACTTGTGGCGAGGGCGCAAGCTCCCTCGCCACAAGTAGGGTGTTTGACGTTAAAACAGTCGCGAAAGCAGCGCAGTGACGGCGGTTTCAACCCGCAGGATGCGCTCGCCAAGTTGCACCGGTTGCAGGCCGGCCTTGCCCAGCAAGTCGATTTCGTAGGGAATCCAGCCGCCTTCGGGGCCGATGGCCAGGGTCACGGGTTCGTCCAGGCCACGAGGGCAGGGCGGGTAGTTACCGGGATGACCGACCAGACCGAGGGTGCCTTCGGTAATGGCCGGCAAACGATCTTCGACAAAGGGCTTGAAGCGCTTCTCGATGACGACTTCCGGCAGCACGCTGTCCCGGGCCTGTTCAAGACCCAGGATCAACTGCTCGCGAATCGCCTCGGGTTCCAGGAACGGGGTTTGCCAGAAGCTCTTCTCGACGCGATAGCTGTTCACCAGCACGATGCGCGGCACACCCATGGCGGCCACGGTCTGAAACACCCGACGGAGCATTTTCGGTCGCGGCAGGGCCAGCACCAAAGTCAGTGGCAGCTTGGCCGGTGGCGGCTGGTCGAGGGTGACGCGCAACTCGGCTTCATCGGCGTCCAGGCGCAGCAACTCGGCCGAGCCCATCAAACCGCCGATACGCCCGACCCGCAGGCTGTCGCCAACCACCGAGCGATGGACTTCCTGCATATGAGTCAACCGGCGATCGCGCAGGATCGCCCGGTCGGCCGCAATGAAGTCGGCCTCTTCGAGGAGCAGCAGGTTCACGCTTGGGTCGCTGGCGGCTGGTCGTTGTGATCGTCAGCCGGCTGATCGTCCGGGTGCTCGCCGCGCTTGCTGATCAGGCTACCGAACAGGATGCCGATCTCGAACAGCAACCACATCGGAACGGCCAGCAACGTCTGCGAGAAGATGTCCGGCGGCGTCAGGATCATGCCGACCACGAAGCAGCCGATGATCACGTACGGACGTATTTTCTTCAGGTAGGCGACGTTGACCACACCGATCCATACCAGCAGCACCACGGCTACCGGAATCTCGAACGCCACGCCGAAGGCGAAGAACAGCGTCATGACGAAATCGAGGTAGCTGCTGATGTCGGTCATCATCTCCACGCCGGCCGGGGTGGCGGCGGCGAAGAACTTGAAGATCAGCGGGAACACCAGGTAATAGGCGAACGCCATGCCGGTATAGAACAGCATGATGCTCGATACCAGCAAGGGCACGGCGATGCGCTTCTCATGCTTGTACAGGCCCGGTGCGATGAAGCCCCAGATCTGATGCAGAATCACCGGGATCGCCAGGAACAGCGAAACCATCATGGTCAGTTTCAGCGGCGTCAGGAATGGCGACGACACGTCGGTTGCGATCATTGTCGCGCCGGCCGGCAGGTACTGGCGCAGCGGCGTGGAGACGAAGGTATAGATCTGCTGGGTGAAGGCGAACAACCCGGCGAAGATGATGAAGATCGCCGCTACGCAACGCAGCAGGCGAGTGCGCAACTCGGTGAGGTGCGAAACCAGCGGCATGTGCTGGTCGTTTTCGGGGAGATCGCTCATGAGGCTCGCGGCGGCAAAGTGGTGTCGTGAGGCGCCGGTGTTGTCGGCGCGGCGGCTGGAGCAACAGGTTCAACGGACGCGACCACCGGCGCCGGCTCAACAGCTTTCACCGTTTCCGTTGGTGCAGCGGCAGGTGCAGCTTCTACAATCGGAGCATGAATCGTCTGCTCCGCCGCGGGCTCAACCGGCTGAACCGGCGTCGGCTCCTGCTGAGTCGGCGTGAAGATCTTCCGCGCCTCCTGCTCCAGGGACAGAATGTGCTCGTTGTGCAGTTGCCGGCGAATCTCGTCGGCACCGATTTCACGTTCAACTTCTTGTTTGATCGCGTTGAAGCTGCGCTTCAGCCGCCCAACCCACAGACCGGCGGTGCGCGCAGCGCCCGGCAGACGCTCGGGGCCCAGCACCAGCAGGGCGACAAGGCCGACAAGCAGCAGTTCAGAGAAGCTGATACCAAACATTAGTCAGTGCTCACGAGTCTTTGCGGATCGGCTCTTCGACTTTTTGCGCCTGCACGTCGATGGTGTGCGGCGGGTTCACGGACTGTGTGGTCTGTGGCTGAACAGGTGGAACCGGTTGGGCCGGGGTCGCTGTCGGGTCAGCCGGTTTCTCGTCGTCGTTCATGGCTTTACGAAAGCCCTTGATCGACTCGCCCACGTCAGTGCCGAGGTTTTTCAGTTTCTTGGTGCCGAACACCAGCACCACGACAACCAGGATGACGACCCAGTGTTTCCAGTCAAAAATGCCCATGTTGCGTTCCTCTCTAAATAGTTGTTCAGGCGGACGGGCGAGAGGCTTTCTCGGCGTGTCCGGACAGACCGAAGCGACGGTCCAGTTCATCGAGCACAGCCTGTGGATGCTGCCCCAGTTGGGCGAGCATGACCATGCTGTGGAACCACAAATCGGCGGTCTCGTAGATCACATCGCTGCAGTCACCGCTGATGGCGGCATCCTTGGCGGCAATGATGGTTTCGACCGACTCTTCGCCGACTTTTTCCAGAATCTTGTTCAAGCCCTTGTGGTACAGGCTGGCGACATACGAGCTATCGGCGGCGGCGCCTTTGCGCTCTTCCAGCACCTGAGCCAGACGGGTCAAAGTGTCACTCATGTTTGTGTCCTGCGGAATAGATAGCGTGCGGGTCTTTCAGCACCGGGTCGACGGTTTTCCAGTCGCCGTTCTCGAAGACGCGGTAGAAGCAGCTCTGACGGCCGGTATGGCAGGCGATGTCGCCGATCTGCTCAACCATCAGGATGATCACGTCAGCGTCACAGTCCAGGCGCATCTCATGCAGGGTTTGCACGTGGCCGGACTCTTCGCCCTTGCGCCAGAGCTTGCCACGGGAACGTGACCAGTAAATGGCACGGTTCTCGGCAGCGGTCAATTCCAGCGCTTCGCGGTTCATCCAGGCCATCATCAGGACGCGTCCGGTCTTGTGATCCTGGGCAATCGCGGGCACCAGGCCATCGGCGTCCCACTTGATCTCGTCCAGCCAGTTTTTCATCTTCGACTCCGACAGCGGGCTCTACTTCAATAGTTGAGGCCGACGTTCAATTCAGCGTTCAAACAGTGTGCCAGCCGATCACTCGACTGGCTATCGGCGAACGACCAGATACAAGCCGACCGCCACCATGATTCCGGCGGGCCAATGCCCCAATTCGTTCAGTGGGCCCCCGGCAGCGAGTATCGTGCCACCCGCCAGGTGAGCGGTACCGAGCAACCGCAGGAACCAGTCGTCCTTACGCTTGTGCCAAGGGGGCGGCGGGTCGTTGGCGTGGGGCTGGGACATACGTTCGAGCAGGTCGCGGGCCATGTTGGCCAGATGCGGGATTTGCTCGAACTGGCTCTGCACGTTGCCTAACAAGGCTTTGGGGCTGACGCGCTCGCGCATCCAGCGTTCGAGGAACGGCTGGGCGGTGTTCCACAAATCGAGGTCCGGGTACAGCTGACGGCCCAGGCCTTCGATGTTCAGTAGGGTTTTTTGCAGCAAGACCAATTGCGGCTGCACTTCCATATTGAAGCGTCGAGCGGTCTGGAACAGGCGCATCAGCACCTGGCCGAAGGAAATATCTTTTAACGGTTTTTCGAAGATCGGCTCGCACACGGTGCGGATCGCTGCTTCGAATTCGTTGAGTTTGGTTTCCGCCGGCACCCAGCCCGAATCGATGTGCAACTGCGCGACACGGCGGTAATCACGCTTGAAGAACGCGAACAGGTTGCGCGCCAGATAGTCCTGGTCTTCCGGGGTCAGGCTGCCGACGATGCCGCAGTCGATCGCAATGTACTGCGGGCTCCACGGTTGCACGGTGCTGACGAAGATGTTGCCGGGGTGCATGTCGGCGTGGAAGAAGCTGTCGCGGAACACCTGGGTGAAGAAAATCTCCACACCACGCTCGGCGAGCATTTTCATGTCGGTGCGCTGGTCGGCCAGGGTCGCGAGGTCGGTGACCTGAATCCCGTAGATGCGCTCCATCACCAGCACTTTTGGCCGGCACCAGTCCCAATAGACTTGCGGCACATAGAGCAGCGGCGAACCTTCGAAATTGCGCTTCAGCTGGCTGGCGTTAGCCGCCTCGCGCAGCAGGTCGAGTTCGTCGTAGATGGTTTTTTCGTAGTCGCTGACCACGTCCACCGGGTGCAGCAAGCGAGCGTCGGCCGAGAGCTTTTCCGCCGCACGGGCAAGAATGAACAGCCATGCCAGGTCCTGGGCAATGATCGGTTTCAGGCCCGGGCGGATCACTTTGACGACGACTTCTTCGCCGGTTTTCAGCTGCGCGGCGTGCACCTGCGCCACCGAGGCCGAGGCTAGCGGTTCGACGTCGAAACGGCTGAAGACTTCACTGATTTTTTTGCCAAGCTGCTCTTCGATCAGCCGGATCGACACTTGCGAGTCGAATGGCGGCACGCGGTCCTGCAGTTTCATCAGTTCATCGGCGATGTCTTCGGGCAGCAGGTCGCGGCGCGTCGAAAGAATCTGGCCAAACTTGATGAAAATCGGCCCCAGGTCCTGCAGCGCCAGGCGCAGTCGCGCACCACGGCTCAGGTCCAGCGTCTTGCGCGGAAACCAGCGCCACGGCAAGGCAAAGCGCAGTGCCAGCAGAAACCAGGGCAGTGGCAGGGCGAACAGCAAGTCATCGAGGCGGTAGCGAATCACAACGCGCTGGATGCGCAACAAACGGCGGACGGCAAGCAGCTTCATGCGTTATCGCTTGGGTCGAGGGATCGGAAAAGGCGCTCGAAACGCGCCTCGAGACGTTCCAGATCGAGCTTGATCTGGTCCAGTTCATTAAAACGGGCGTCAGCTTCGCGCTGACCGACGAGGGCGCGCGATTCTTCGGCCAGGTATTCGCCCAGGTTCTGATTCAGGCTGGCGAACCCTTGCTGATACCAGCGTGCGCGACTGCGCAGGTGACCGCCGACCAGTTGCGTGGCCACCGGGCCGAGCCAGCGCGAGAGTTCGTACTCCCAGTCCAGTTCGAGGTCCTGAAGGATCGCCGCCAGTTCCAGCAGCACGCCACTGTCGCCGTCGAGTTCGACTTCCGGGGCATGCAGAACCGAGGTCTTGTCCTTGCTCGTCGCCAGTTTCAGCAGGCTTGAGGCCGGTGCGCGCAAGGTGCAGTCGGCACCGGTTTCCCACTGGGAGGCGAGCATCAGGCCTTCATCGCTGGGCAGGATGAACAGTTGCAACGCCGGGTTGCGGCAGTCGACGGCAACCACCTTGCCACTCAAATGCGCCAGCCGCGGCAGCGCCGTGCTGTCGAGACGCAGCACCCGGTTCAGGCCGAGCTCAGCGCTGGCAAGCAGGCCGGCCAGCAGCATCAGGGCTTGATGCCGCGGTGCAGGGCGACGATGCCTGCGGTCATGTTGTGATAGGTCACGCGGTCGAAACCGGCCTCGACCATCATCGACTTCAGGGTTTCCTGGTTCGGGTGCATGCGGATCGATTCGGCCAGGTAGCGATAGCTTTCCGAATCATTGGTGATCAGCTTGCCCATCAACGGCATGAAGGCGAACGAATAGGCGTCGTAGGCCTTGGACATCAGCGCGTTGGTCGGCTTGGAGAACTCCAGTACCAGCAAACGGCCGCCCGGTTTCAGCACGCGCAGCATCGAGCGCAGGGCGTCTTCTTTATGCGTCACGTTGCGCAGGCCGAAGGCGATGGTCACGCAATCGAAATGGTTGTCCGGGAACGGCAGCTTTTCAGCATCGGCCTGGACGAATTCGACGTTGCCGGACACACCCAGATCCAGCAGGCGGTCACGACCGACCTTGAGCATGGATTCGTTGATGTCCGCCAACACTACCTGACCCGTCGGTCCCACAAGATGCGAGAACTTGCGGGTCAGGTCGCCAGTACCGCCGGCGATGTCCAGCACGCGGTTACCGGTGCGCACGCCCGACAGTTCGATCGCGAAGCGCTTCCACAGGCGGTGCATGCCGCCCGACAGGAGGTCGTTCATCAGGTCATACTTGGCGGCTACCGAGTGGAAAACCTCAGCGACTTTTTCCGCTTTCTGGCTTTCCGGAACGTTTTTGAAGCCGAAGTGAGTGGTGGGTTCGGCATCGCTGCCTTTGCGCTGATCAGTCATATCGCTGTCACCAAAAGAGAATGCGGGACATTCTAATCCCGGTGGCCTGCTTTGTCTTGGCAAGGCTGAAGGTAAGATAGGCAACTACCGGGACGTTTTGACGCATGCAGGGTCAAGATGTCTTGAGCAAGTCACGAT
Organism: Pseudomonas farris; assembly: GCF_019145235.1. Taxonomy (GTDB): domain Bacteria; phylum Pseudomonadota; class Gammaproteobacteria; order Pseudomonadales; family Pseudomonadaceae; genus Aquipseudomonas; species Aquipseudomonas farris. Next base: position 277,856 of record NZ_JAHSTV010000003.1, read on the forward strand.
AAAGCAGGAGTCATTCGATGGCCCGTATTAGTGTTGAGCGTGCCCACGGCCTGGGTAAGGAAGCGGCCCGCGAGAAGGCCGACAAGTTGGCGCAGAAACTGTCCGAACAATATGGCCTGGAGCCGCAGTGGTCCGGCGACACCCTGAATCTCAGACGCTCGGGTGTAAAAGGCGCGGTGTATGTGGGCGAGGACTCGATCAAAGTCGATGTCGAACTGGGCCTGTTGATGTCCGCCATGAGTGGCACCATCAAATCGGAAATCGAAAGGGCGCTCGATAAAGCGTTGGCATAATCCGGTCGTTGTGTGGAATGCGATTAATGTGGGAGCGGGCTTGCTCGCTCCCACATTTGTTCTGCGTCTACAGGTTTTGTGTCACTTGTTAGGGTGCCGTTTCTAATTATTCTCACTACTTTGTGCCTGAGCCCGACTCTCTGCGGGCAGTTCCTCGACCCTTCTGCGCGTGAGGTGCACCATGGCCAAAGTTATTTTGAAGAAAAAAGTCGACGTTGAAACTAACGCCTTGGGCGACGTCAAATCGTATGCCCGCAAGATCTGGCTCGCTGGTCTGGGTGCTTACACCAAGGTCGGCCAAGAGGGTAGCGAGTACGTTCAAGAGCTGATCAAGGCTGGTCAAGCTGTTGAAAAGAAAGGCAAAAAGGTCGTCACTGAAAAACTTGAAGCGGCCAATGCCGAGATCGATGAAGCCAAGAGTGAAGTGAGCACTTTCAAAGGCAAAGTCGAACTTCAACTCGATAAGGTCGAGCGGGCTTTCGATACACGTATCGCAAGTGCCTTGAATCGTATCGGCATTCCGTCTAAACATGACGTTGAGACACTCTCTGCTAAGCTCGATGAGCTGACGGCATTGCTCGAACGTGTCGCGCGTAAATCTTAAGGAGAACGGGATGGCTGGTAAAAAGAATACTGAAAAAGAAGGCAGCTCGTGGATCGGGAAGGTCGAAGACTACTCCCGCAAGATCTGGCTGGCTGGTTTAGGCGTGTACTCGAAGATCGACACTGACGGCAGCAAGCTCTTCGATACATTGGTTAAGGACGGCGAGAAAGCCGAGAAGCTCACCAAGAGCGCTGTCGGCAAAAAAGTCGATGCCGCCAAGGACTCCGCTTCGTCGGCCAAGTCGCGCATCAGCGGCGTGAAAGATCGTGCACTGGGCAAATGGGATGAGCTGGAAGGGGCTTTCGACAAGCGTCTGAACAGCGCCATTTCGCGCCTGGGTGTACCGAGCCGCAATGAGGTCAAGGCACTGCACAGCAAGGTCGATACTCTGACCAAGCAAATCGAAAAACTCACCGGTGCCAAGGTTGCGCCTGTTGCGGCGAAAACCGCGGCGGCCAAACCAGCGGCCAAAAGCGTAGCCAAACCATTGGCCAAGGCTGCCGCTAAACCGGCAACCAAAACTGCCGCAGCGAAACCTGCAGCGAAACCTGCAGCCAAAGCGGCCGCAAAACCTGCAGCTAAAACCGCAGCGGCCAAACCCGTTGCAGCGAAGAAGCCAGCAGCCAAGAAGCCAGCAGTGAAAAAACCGGCAGCCCCGAAAGCGGCTGCACCAAAACCAGCAGCGGCTGCCGCCAAGCCGGTAACCCCGGTCAGCACGGCGAACTCCGCCACTGCACCGACCCCTGCTGTAACCCCGACTGCCGCGCCGGCTCCATCGACGCCAACCAGTCAGTCCTGAGTTCAGGACTAAAAAAACGCCCGGCCTGCAAAGGTCGGGCGTTTTTGTTTTGAAGATTCAAGATTTGGGTCGCTTGTCGAAAAAAGATCGCAGCCTTCGGCAACTCCTACAGGGGATTGCGTATACCTGTAGGAGCTGCCGAAGGCTGCGATCTTTTGATCTTAATGCTCTTCCAGATACTGCAACGCCAACCGCTCGGTCGCAATCTTGATCGGCGGCAGCAAGTGCGGCGCCACGAGCATCATGATCTGATACACCACCAGTCGCACTTCACCTTCACGGTCGAGAATCCGTTGATAGTCCAGTGAAAACAGCAAGGTCATGGTGATTTGTTCCACCAGCTGCCCCAGCGCCTGGGTGTCACTGACCAACTGACCTTGAGCTTTCAACTGTGCCAGCAATGACGCCAGTGTGCGCTTCAACGCATTGAGCAGGTTGCGTATCCCCTTGGCCAGTTTCGGCAGGCGGCCAGCAAGGTTCGACAGGTCCTGGAACAGAAACCGGTAATGGGCCAGGCGTTCGATGATCAGGTGCAGGAACAGCCAGTAATCTTCGGGCGCCAATTCCACATCGGACGGTGGATCGAGCAAGGGCGTCAGCTCGGCCTGGAAACGCTCGAACAGCCCGAGGATCAGCGGTTCCTTGCCGTGGAAGTGGTAGTAAAGGTTGCCCGGGCTGATGCCCATTTCGTTGGCCACTTCCATGGTGGACACATTCGGTTCGCCCTTCTGATTGAACAACTGCAGGGCACATTCGAGAATCCGGTCGCGGGTTTTCATCCAGTCTTCTTAATGGTCGAGTCATGCCACGGCCATTGGCGGCCGTGGTTCGTTGAACGTCAGCGCACGCGCACGTAAGTACCGGGTGCCGCCTCCATCGGTGGATAGTTCTGGTTGCCGAGGGTCATCTGGGTTTCGCGTTGCGCGCCGGAGCGTTCCTGAATCCAGCCCAGCCATGGCGTCCACCAACTACCGTCGACGCGCTTGGCGTCGTAATACCAGGCCCGTGGGTCGCTGCTCAGTTTCGGATTCTCGACGTAGTTGGCTTTCGGATTGTGGGGCGGGTTGAGAATGCTCTGCACATGACCGCTATTGGACAGCACAAAGCGCCGCTCGCCACCCAGCAGCAATGTCGAGCGATACACCGCATCCCATGGGGTGATGTGATCATTCATGCCCGCCACGCTGAAGCTGTCGACAGTGACTTTCTGCAGGTCGATCGGCGTGCCGCACACTTCCAGCCCGCCCGGATGACTCAGTGGGTTGTGCTTGAAGAAGTCCAGCAGGTCGCCATGAAACGCTGCCGGCAGCCGGGTGTTGTCATTGTTCCAATAGAGGATATCGAACGCCGGCGGCTCCTTGCCCAGCAGGTAGTTGTTGACGAAGTAATTCCAGATCAAGTCGTTGGGGCGCATCCAGGCAAACACCCTGGCCATGTCACGACCTTCCAGAACACCCTTCTGGTACGAGCGGCGCTTGGCCGCTTCCAGTGTCTGTTCGTCGGCGAAGAGGGTGGCCGGGCTGTCTATCTGACTGTCGAGCATGCTGACCAAGTAGGTCGAGCTGGACACCCGTCGTAGCTGCCGCTTGGCCTGCAAGTGCCCTTGCAGCGCGGCAATGGTCAGCCCGCCGGCGCAGGCACCCATCAGGTTGACCTCGCGAGCGCCGGTGATCGCCCGGCATACATTCATCGCTTCTTCGGCGGCTTCGACGTAAGACGACAGCCCCCATTCGCGATGACGCACATCAGGGTTGCGCCAGCTGATAACGAAGGTCTGCAAACCGTTTTTAAGGGCGAACTGGACGAAGCTGTTAGCGGGGCTCAAGTCAAAAATGTAGTACTTGTTGATCTGTGGCGGCACGATCAGCAAGGGCTTGGCATACTGCTTTTCGCTCATCGGTTTGTATTGGATCAGTTCCAGCAGCTCATTGCGAAACACCACAGAGCCGGTGGTGGTGGCGACCGTTTTGCCCACCTCGAATGCTTGTTTGGTGACTTGTCTTGGAAGGCCGTCGTTGTGGAGGAGGTCGTCGAGCAAATGGCCAATGCCCCGGACCAGGCTGCTGCCACCGGAGTTGAAGAGTTCCTTGATCGCCAGCGGATTGAGCAGGGTGTTGGATGGCGCCACGGCGTCGTTGATCAAGGCAAAGGCGAAGTGGGCGCGGGCACGATCCTCCGGGCTCATGTTGCTTTCGTCGATCCAGCTTTTGACTTCTTTCTGCCAGCTCAGATAGGCCTGCAAGCTGCGGCGATAAAAAGGATTGAGGCTCCACGTCGGGTCGGCAAAGCGACTGTCTTGGGGGTTGGTCGGGTGCAGGGTTTCACCCAACAGTACGCGGCCCAACTGGCCACCCAGCTTCAAGGCATGCCGGGCCGTATACACCGGATTGCGCAGGCCGTGGGTGGCCAGGCTGCGCAAGGTCGAAAGCAGGTCCCGGCCGCGCAGACCGGTAACCGCACTCTGTGCATTGATGAATGCAGCGGGAGTGGGCAGAGAGCCCTTCGCTGGTTTGTCGCGCATGAGTTAACACTCCTTCGTCATCAGGCCAAAAACAAACACACCCGAACAAAACACCATAGACGTTGTTGCGGATTGTTGCGCGGCACGGCGTCCTGCCGAGCAATACTGCGTCGGTTAACTGCCCGATGGCGCCGGATGCGGATGCATCACGGCACGCTGACGTTCTTCCTCAAGAAACTTCATGATGATGGGCGCCACCGCTTCGGCACGGGTAATCAAAAACAGATGCCCATCGTCGATGATGTGCAATTGGGCGTTTGGGATTCGCCAAGCCAACATGCGCATGTTGATCAGCGGGATCAGTGGATCGTCGTCGCCGGCCAACACCAACGTTGGCTGGTTAATCTTGTGCAGCCAGTGAATGCTGGTCCAGCCGAAGCCGGCGAACAGTTGCCAGTAATAACCGAGTTTGCCTGCCGAGCGGACCCTGGCGGCGTGACTGGCTGCCAGGGTCGGATCGCGACGGAACGAACCGCCATAGATCATCGGTGCGATGCGGATCACATGGGATGGCTGGATGTAGCGCCGTGGGCTGGCCATCATCCACAGCACTTTAGGCTTGCCCGGCACCATCACGGTACCGGCCGCTGTAGCCGCCAGCACCAGCTTCTTGCAGCGCTCGGGATAGTCATGGGCGAATTGCTGCGCCAGGGCGCCACCCCACGACACACCAATCACATTGACTTGCCCGTAATCGAGATAGTCGAGCATTCGCGCCGTGAGTTTCGCCAGGCCCGAAAAACGATACGGGCGGTTGGGCGTCGATGAACCGCCGACGCCGGGGACGTCGAAGGCAATGACTTCCAGGTCCGGATCCAGAGCCTGGACGAACGGGAATATCAGCTCCAGGTTGGCGCCGATGCCGTTGAAAATCAGCAAGGGCGTCAAGTGAGGCTTGCCGGGGCGTACCGCTGTGCGGAGGGTCTGGCCATCCAGGTTGACGGTACGAAAGACGAACGGTTGCGGCATGCACAGAGCCCTGTAGGTTTTAAACGCTGATCGAGCCGTCCCGGGCCGTCGCAGAATGTTCGAGGCTGGCCTCGAGAGTAATAGATAGAGATCGCGGCACCTCCCAGTGCCGCGGACTGCGAGTTAGTTGAAGCTCAACGTTCATGCACATAAGTACCCGGCGAAGCTTCACCTGCGGGATAGGCCTTGTTGCCAAGGTGGGCGGGGGATTTTTTCAGTTTGCCCGAACGCTCGGCCTGCCACGCCTGCCAATGCAACCACCAGGAATCGGTGTGCTTGGTGGAGTTTTCCAACCACTCTTCGGCTTTGACCGGCATTTCGATACTGGTCATGTAGCGTGCTTTCGGATTGCCCGGAGGGTTCAGAATGCTTTGGATGTGCCCGCTGCTGGACAGCACGAACTCGACCTTGCCGCCGAACAGCTGCGCGGATTTGTAGCAGGACTTCCACGGAGTGATGTGATCGTTGGTACCGGCCAGGGAAAAGATGTCGGCGGTCACCTGCTTGAGGTCAATCGGCGTGCCGCACACTTCCAGGGCATCGGAGCGGATCAGTGGGTTGTTTTTGAACATCTCGATCAGGTCGCCGTGGAACGCCGCGGGCAACCGGGTGGTGTCGTTGTTCCAGAACAAGATGTCGAAAACCGGCGGCTCATTACCCAGCAGGTAGTTGTTGACCCAGTAGTTCCAGATCAGGTCGTTGGGGCGCATCCAGGCGAAAACTTTCGCCATGTCGCGACCTTCCAGCACACCGGCCTGGTAGGAATGGCGCTTGGCGGCTTCGAGGGTCTGCTCGTCGACGAACAGGGCTACGTCGCTGTCCAGGGTGGTGTCCAGCACGCTGACCAGCAGGGTGAGGGCGTTGACCTTCTTCTCACCGATCGCTGCGTAGTGACCCAGCAGGGCGGTGCAGGTGATGCCGCCGGAGCAGGCACCGAGCATGTTCACGTCTTTGCTGCCGGTAATCGCGGTGACGACATCGACCGCTTCCTTGAGCGCTTCGATGTAGGTCGACAGACCCCACTCGCGCTGCTCCTTGGTCGGGTTGCGCCAGCTGACGATGAACGTCTGCACGTTGTTACGCAGGCAGAAGCGCGCCAGGCTCTTGTCCGGGCTCAGGTCGAAAACGTAGAACTTGTTGATCTGTGGCGGCACCACCAGCAGCGGGCGTTCATGCACCTGCTCGGTGATCGGTCGGTACTGGATCAACTCCAGCACATCGTTGCGAAACACCACTGCGCCTTCGGTTACGCCGAGGCTCTTGCCGACTTCGAATGCACCCATGTTGACCTGGCTCGGCATACCGCCGTTGTGCACCAGATCCTTGGCCAGATGGGAGAGGCCGTCGAGCAGGCTCTTGCCACCGGTTTCGAAGAAGCGTTTGACTGCCGCCGGGTTGGCCGCCGTGTTGGTCGGGGCCATGGCTTCGGTCATGAGGTTGATCACGAAATGACCGCGAGCGACGTCCTTGGGCGAGAGGTTGCTGTCATCGATCCACGCGTGAAGCTCCTTGCGCCACGCCAGATAAGTTTGCAAATAACGTTTGTAGAGCGGGTTCTGACTCCACGCCGGGTCAAGGAAGCGACGGTCATCACTTTGCGGTTGAAGCTCGGATTTTCCGAGCAGCACGTTCTTGAGTTCGATGCCGAAATGGGCGACATGCCTGGCACTGTGGATGGGTTGTCTGATGGCCTGGCTCAGCACCATGCGTGCAGAACCCAGTAGATCCTTTCTACGCAGCCCAACAACAGGATTCAGTCCCAAGGTATTTTCTGAAGCCTGGAATTTCAGGTCATCGTTTTGCTTGTTACTCATCTACGACGCTCCATTGTCCTGAGGCGAGTACCGGAGCCCAGCTGTGTAGTCACACAACAAACGCCAGGTACTACTGCTCGGGTGACCGTTAATTGCGCATAGCTACAAATGCACGGAACTTGCCAGCTCCATTGGTTACCCGAGTTTAATTTTTTTCGCAAGCGGGCCAATCGTTGACCCGGCAGCCAAGCATTCAAACAGATGGAATTAGAAAATGCCCTCTAAATAGCCAGAGGCCTGATTTAGAGCATCAGCTTGACGACCGACTCATTCGGATCACGGGTCTTTCCAGCCGCTTTGAGTTCCGCAAGATAATCGTTCCAGAGATCTTCCTGGCGCACTGCCAGTTGGTACAGATATTCCCAAGTGAACAGGCCGCTGTCGTGGCCGTCGTCGAAGGTCAATTTCAGTGCGTACTGACCGGCCGGTTCGACCTTGCTCAGGCCGACGCCGATCTTGCCAAATTGCAGGATAGGTTTGCCGTGGCCCTGGACCTCGGCGGAGGGGGAGTGCACGCGGAGAAATTCGGCGGGCAGGTGATATTCCTCGCCGGACGCGTATTTGAGCGTCAGGGTTTTTGAGGCTTTGTGGAGTTTGATGTCGGTGGGGAGTTGGGTCATGGCCGGCAGTCCGTCTTTGTGGGAGACCTGTTGGAACCTGATCTGCAAAACACCACAGTTCAAATGTGGGAGCGGGCTTGCTCGCGAAGGCGGTGTAACAGTCAACTCAGATGTTGAATGTTACGGCCTCTTCGCGAGCAAGCCCGCTCCCACAGGTTCGCTGACACTGTAAGTATGGCTTACAGGATATAACGGGACAGGTCTTCGTTCTGCGCCAATTCGCCCAAGTGACTGTTGACGTAGTCGGCATCGATCAGGATCGGCTTGTCCTCGTGGGTGCTGGCCAGATCGCCGGCGCTGAACGACACCTCTTCGAGCAGGCGCTCGAGCAGGGTGTGCAGGCGACGGGCACCGATGTTTTCGGTTTTCTCGTTGACCTGCCAGGCGATCTCGGCGAGACGCTTGATGCCGTCCGGCAGGAATTCGATGAGCAGACCTTCGGTTTTCAGCAGTGCACAGTACTGCTCGGTGAGCGATGCATGCGGCTCGCTGAGGATGCGCTCGAAATCTTCCGGGCTCAGGGCCTTGAGTTCGACCCGAATCGGCAGACGACCTTGCAGCTCTGGCACCAGATCGCTCGGTTTGCTCAGGTGGAACGCACCGGAGGCGATGAACAGGATGTGGTCAGTCTTGACCATGCCCAGTTTGGTGTTGACGGTGCAGCCTTCGATCAGCGGCAGCAAGTCGCGCTGTACGCCTTCGCGGGACACGTCGATGCCACCGGAATTGCCACGCTTGGCGACCTTGTCGATTTCGTCAATGAACACGATGCCGTGCTGCTCGACGGCTTCCAGGGCCTTGGCCTTCAGTTCTTCTTCGTTGACCAGGCGACCGGCTTCTTCGTCGCGAACCAGTTTCAGCGCTTCCTTGACCTTGAGCTTGCGGTTTTTGCGCTTGCCCTTGCCCATGTTGGCGAACAGGCTCTGCAGCTGGTTGGTCATTTCTTCCATGCCCGGTGGCGCGGAGATATCGACGCCGGTCGCTTCGGCCACTTCGATTTCGATCTCCTTGTCATCCAGCTGACCTTCACGCAGGCGTTTGCGGAACAGCTGACGGGTGTTGGAATCCTGGGACGGTGCGGCGTCCTCGTTGCTGAAGCCCATGCGTGCCGGTGGCAGCAAAGCGTCGAGGATGCGCTCTTCGGCGGCGTCTTCGGCGCGGTGACGAACCTTGGTCATTTCCTGTTCGCGCAGCAGCTTGATCGCGGCGTCGGCCAGATCACGAATGATCGATTCGACGTCACGGCCGACATAGCCCACTTCGGTGAACTTGGTCGCTTCGACTTTGATGAACGGCGCGTTGGCGAGCTTGGCCAAGCGACGGGCGATCTCGGTTTTACCGACACCGGTCGGGCCGATCATCAGGATGTTCTTGGGGGTGACTTCGACGCGCAGCTCTTCGGGCAGCTGCATCCGGCGCCAGCGGTTGCGCAAGGCGATGGCGACGGCGCGTTTGGCATCGTCCTGGCCGATGATATGGCGATTGAGTTCGTGGACGATTTCACGGGGGGTCATGGGCATAATAATTGGCGGTCCTCAAGCAAAAGTGAGCCGTGGCGCTAGGCCGAAACAGGCTTACTCGGCGAGGTCCTGCTCCTCAATGGTGAAGGTGTGGTTGGTGAATACGCAGATGTCGCCGGCGATGCCGAGCGCTGTTTCGACAATTTCCCGCGCCGACAAATCGGTTTTCTTCAACAGGGCACTCGCGGCAGCCTGGGCGTAGCCGCCGCCGGAACCCATGGCGATCAGGCCTTCTTCGGGCTCAACCACGTCACCGTTGCCAGTGATGATCAGAGAGGCATCTTTGTTGGCGACCGCGAGCATGGCTTCGAGGCGGCTCAGGGAGCGGTCGGTGCGCCATTCTTTGGCGAGTTCGACGGCGGCGCGAACCAGGTGACCTTGATGTTTCTCAAGCTGGCCTTCAAAACGCTCGAAGAGGGTGAAGGCGTCAGCGGTGGCCCCGGCAAAACCGGCGATAACCTGGCCGTGGTAGAGGCGACGAACTTTCTTCGCGTTGCCTTTCATCACGGTATTGCCGAGTGAAACCTGGCCGTCGCCGCCCATGACGACTTTGCCGTGGCGGCGAACTGAAACGATGGTGGTCAAGGGAGAGTCTCCACGCAGCGGGGCGAAAATGCCTATGCCAACTCATATGGGGGTGGTGGAGCGTTTTTCAACTGTAGGACGCGGCGGGGGACGAGCGGTGTAGGGCAGGTGGAGGAGGCGGTGTCGCTGATGACGCCATCGCGGGCAAGCCCGCTCCCACAGGATATGCGCCAACCCTGTGGGAGCGGGCTTGCCCGCGATGAACGATGACGCGGCTACCCTGTCGGGAAATCAGCGACTCTGACGTTGTTGTAACAACAGGTTGCTGAAACCGCTGCCAGCCAGTTGTTTCTGAGCGGTGGTCAGCTGTTCGCGGTTGCTGAACGGGCCGACCAGAACCCGATACCAGGTCTCGTCCTTCACAGTGCCGGATTCAACCGCCACGGCCTGACCCAACAGAATGATCTGCGCACGCACCTTGTCGGCATCGGCTTCCTTGCGGAACGAACCGGCCTGCAGGAAGAACTTGGTCACCGGCGCAGCTTTCGCCACGGGTGGCGCTGGCGGCGGGGTGATGCCGGCCAATGCCGCTTGAGCCCGGGCCGTGTCGATCTTCGCCGCTTCCGCTGGCGTCACCGGCGTGGTCGGGATGGCCGGCACTTGTGGCGTCGGCAGGGTTTTCTCCGGCACCGCGTCCGGCGGCACGATGACTTCCGATTCCGGCAGCAAGGTGTAGAAGTCGTACTTCGGCTTCACCGGTTGCGTCGGGCTCGGCGGAGTCTTGTTGGCCTCGGCGATCTTGCTGGCTTTCTGCTGCTCGATCTTCTCGCGCTTGACGGTATCGCTGCCCTTGCCCGGCTCCAGCTTCATCAGGAATACAATGAACGCGCCGACCGTCAGGCCAATGGCCATCCACAGCCAGCCCGGGATCGGTTGCTTTGCAGGAGCTTGGTAACGGCTGGCGCCACGCTTGGGTGCAGGTTTTTTCTTGGCAGCCAACTTACATACGCTCCAGAGTTTCCAGACCCAAGAGTTCCAGGCCTTGCTTGAGAGTGCGACCGGTCAGCGCGGCGAGGCGCAGGCGGCTCTGCATTTGCGCCGGGGTGTCGGCGCCGAGGATCGGGCAGTTCTCATAGAAGCTGGAGAACAGGCCGGCGACATCGTACAGGTAGGTGCAGAGGATGTGCGGCGTGCCTTTGTCGGACACGTTATTCAGGATTTCACCGAACTGCGCCAGTTTCGCCGCCAGTTCATGTTCGTGGGCGGCTTCGAGGACTATCTGCCCTTCGACTTCGCTGAAGTCTTTGCCGAGCTTGCGGAACACACCGGCCACGCGGGTGTAGGCGTACAGCAGGTATGGCGCGGTGTTGCCTTCGAAGTTCAGCATCAGGTCGAAGTTGAAGCTGTAGTCGCTGGTGCGGTGCTTGGACAGGTCGGCGTATTTCACGGCGCCGATGCCCACGACCTTGGCGATGTTGCGCAACTCGTCTTCGGCAAGCGTCGGGTTCTTCTCCTTCACCAGGGTGTAGGCGCGTTCCTGGGCTTCGGTCAGCAAGTCAATCAGCTTCACGGTGCCGCCGTCACGGGTCTTGAACGGACGGCCGTCGGCGCCGTTCATGGTGCCGAAGCCCATGTGTTCCATTTCCATCGGATGGGTCACGAAGCCGGCCAGGCGCGCGACCTGGAACACTTGCTGGAAGTGCAGGGCCTGACGCTGGTCGACGAAGTACAGCGCACGATCGGCCTTCAGCACGCCGCTGCGGTAGCGTACAGCCGCCAGGTCGGTGGTGGCGTAGAGGTAGCCGCCGTCGGCCTTGACGATGATCACCGGCAGCGGGTCGCCGTCGGCGTTTTTGAATTCGTCGAGGAACACGCACTGGGCGCCGTTGCTTTCGACCAGCAGGCCGGCGGCCTTGAGGTCGTTGACCACGTTGATCAGGTCGTCGTTATAGGCGCTTTCACCCATTACGTCGGCCATGGTCAGTTTGACGTTCAGCAGTTCGTAGATTTTCTGGCAGTGCGACAGCGAGATGTCTTTGAACTTGGTCCACAGCGCCAGGCAGTCCGGGTCGCCGGCTTGCAGCTTGACCACCAGGCCACGGGCGCGGTCGGCGAATTCTTCGGATTCATCGAAGCGTTGCTTGGCGGCGCGGTAGAAGTTTTCCAGGTCCGACAGCTCATCGCTGGTGATCGGGTTTTCCTGCAGATAAGCCATCAGCATGCCGAACTGGGTGCCCCAGTCGCCAACGTGGTTCTGGCGGATCACTTCGTCGCCGAGGAATTCCAGAACCCGGGCCACGCCGTCGCCGATGATGGTCGAACGCAAATGGCCGACGTGCATTTCTTTGGCCAGGTTCGGGGCCGACAGGTCTACCACGGTGCGCTGCACCGGGCCGGCCTTGCGCACGCCGATGTGGTCGTCGGCCAGCGCGGCGTCCAGACGGGTCGCCAGGGCTTGAGTGTTCTGGAAGAAGTTCAGGAAGCCAGGGCCGGCGATTTCAGCTTTGGAGACGTTCTCGTCAGCCGGCAGCGCGGCGATGATTTTCTCGGCCAGGTCACGGGGTTTCATGCCCGCAGGCTTGGCCAGCATCATGGCGATGTTGCTGGCGAAGTCGCCGTTTTTCTTGTCACGGGAGTTTTCCACCTGGATCGCCGGCGACAGGCCTTCAGGCAACACACCTTCGTTGACGAGTTGGGTGATGGCTTGTTGGATCAGCTGGCGAATGGTGTCTTTCATGGTGTTCTCTGTCGACCGCAAACGCGGCGGCGCTTCGATGCGCTAGTGGAAAAACTGGGTATTATCCGTGGCGAAGACGGGCTTGCCAACTATAGCGGGCAGGTTATGGATATGTGGTGACAATTCGGCCGCTATCGCGGGCAAGCCCGCTCCCACAGGGTAAGTGGTAGGACGTAGAGCATGTGAACAACGCAGATCCCTGTGGGAGCCGGGCTTGCCCGCGATAGCGATCTTGAATTCAATACAAATCGACCGGATCGACATCCAGCGACCAGCGCACCGCCCGCCCACTCGGCATCTGCTCCAAAACCAGCAACCAACTGCTCAGCAATCGATGCAGCGGTGCCCGGGCCGTCGCTTGCAGCAACAACTGTGCACGATATCGCCCGGCTCGGCGCTCCATCGGCGCCGGCACTGGCCCCAGCAACTCGATACCGGTCAGATTCTGCTCGGCCAGCAAACGCTCGGCCTCGCTGCACGCCTCATCAAGGAAGCCTTCGGCTTGCCCCGGTTTATGTGCTTCGGCCCGCAGCAGCGCGAGATGCGCAAACGGCGGAAGCCCTGCGGAGCGGCGTTCGCTCAACGCCTGTTCGGCAAAGGCGAAATAGCCTTGCTCAGTCAGTTGCACCAGCAGTGGATGGTCTGCCAAATGCGTCTGGATGATCACTTTGCCCGGCTCTTCGGCCCGCCCCGCGCGCCCGGCGACCTGGACGATCAGCTGCGCCATGCGTTCGCTGGCGCGGAAGTCGCCGGAGAACAGTCCGCCGTCGGCATCCAGAATCGACACCAGCGTTACCCGAGGAAAGTGGTGACCTTTGGCAAGCATTTGTGTGCCGACCAGAATGCATGGCTGGCCTTTCTGGATGGTGGCGAACAGTTGATTCATCGCGTCTTTGCGTGAAGTGCTGTCGCGGTCGACCCGCAGCACCGGCACGTCCGGAAACAGAATCCCCAAGCGTTCTTCGGCGCGCTCGGTACCGGCGCCCACGGGCCGCAAATCGACCTTGCCGCACTTCGGGCAATGCCGAGGCACGCGTTCGACGTAGCCACAGTGGTGGCAACGCAGTTCGCCAGAGCGCTGGTGCACGGTCATTCGCGCGTCGCAGCGCTGGCATTCAGACATCCAGCCGCAGTCGTGGCAGAGCAGCGTCGGGGCGAACCCTCGTCGGTTGAGGAACACCAGCACCTGCTGGCCGGCGGCCAGGGTCTGACCGATGGCTTGCTGCATCGGCCCGGAAATGCCGCTGTCCAGCGGGCGACTTTTCACGTCCAGACGCAGGAAACGCGGCTGCTTGGCGCCACCGGCCCGCTCATTCAGGCGTAAGAGGCCGTAACGACCTGTGTAGGCATTTTGCAGGCTTTCTAGCGAAGGGGTGGCGGATCCGAGGACAATCGGGATGTTTTCCTGCCGGGCGCGGACCAGTGCCAGATCGCGGGCGTGGTAACGAAGACCTTCCTGCTGTTTATAAGAGCCGTCGTGTTCTTCATCGATGATGATCAGGCCCGGGTTCTTCATCGGCGTGAACAGTGCCGAACGGGTACCGATAATAATGTCGGCCTCGCCATCCCGCGCCGCCAGCCAGGCTTCCAGGCGTTCGCGGTCATTGACTGCGGAGTGGATCAGCGCGATGCGCGCATTGAAGCGCTGCTCGAAGCGCGCCAGGGTTTGCGGGCCGAGGTTGATCTCCGGGATCAGCACCAGAGCTTGCTTGCCAGCTTCGAGGGTTTCGCGGATCAGCTGCAAATAGACTTCGGTCTTGCCGCTGCCGGTAACGCCGGCCAGCAGGAACGCGTGATAACTGTCGAATCCGGCGCGAATCGCTTCATAAGCGGCGCGCTGCTCAGGGTTAAGCGGCAGTTCCGGTTGCGCCAGCCAGTGTTCGTGGCGCACACCGGGCGCGTGCTTGCGGATTTCGACTTGCACCAGATCCTTGGCCAGCAACAGATCGAGGCTGTCCTTGCTCAGCATCAATTTGCTCAGCAGCTGATGAGCGACGCCGTGTGGATGCTGGGCCAAGGTCGCCAGGGCTTCGCGCTGTCGCGGTGCGCGGGCGATGCGCGGGTCTTCAAGGCTGGCGCCGGGCGCGGCGGACCAGAAGCGTTCCTGGCGTGCTTCGGCCAGTTCACCTTGTCGCAACAGTACCGGCAGAGCCCAGCTCAAGGTGTCGCCGAGGCTGTGCTGGTAATACTGGGAAGTCCACAGGCACAGTTTGAACAGCGCTGGCGGCAGCGGCGGCGTGGCGTCGAGCAGCGCCAGAGCCGGTTTGAGTTTTTCCGGCGGTACTTCGCTGGTGTCGGTGACCTCTACCAGAATCCCGATCATCTCTCGCCGACCGAAAGGCACCCGCAAGCGCATACCCGGGTGCAACTGGGCGCGCAGGACTCCGGCCGGGGCGCGGTAATCGAACAGGCGGCGCAGGGGCGAAGGCAGGGCGAGGCGCAAAATGGCGTTGGGCACGCGATTGTTTTCTCGATGAGAGGGCGATGAAGAAGGCCGGGAGCCTAGCAGACGACTGGTTTAAGCGACAGCTTGCGTGATTGCAAAGGTCTGGTAGAATCCGCGGCCTAATTACGTGCGGTATTCAACAATGGTGTTGAGTGGCGGCACGCTAGCCTGAGGAATACATCATGAAAGCCGATATCCATCCAACATACGAAATCACCGCAGTTACCTGCAGCTGTGGCAACAAGTTCGAAACTCGTTCGAACCTGGCCAAGCCTCTGGCGATCGACGTATGCAACGAATGCCACCCGTTCTACACCGGTAAGCAGAAGACTCTGGATACTGGCGGTCGTGTACAGCGCTTCGCAGACCGTTTCGGCGCTTTCGGCAAGAAAGCTCCAGCTGCTGCAGAGTAAGGTTGAAGGGCCCGATGGGCTTTTCCTTGCTGATGAAAAAGGCGTCCCTCGCGGGCGCCTTTTTTGTGTCCGCGATTTGGCTTTCCGCTGCCCAGGCCTTCTGCCCGGCGCCGAGCGGGCTGACGTCGACCGCGGTGCAGCGGGTGGTGGATGGCGACACCTTGCGTCTGCGCGATGGCCGCAGCGTGCGCATGATCGGTTTGAATACGCCGGAGTTGGGCAAGCAGGGGCGTTCAGACGAGCCTTTCGCCGTGGCCGCGCGCAAACGCCTTGAAGCACTGGTGGCCGCCAGCGACGGGCAGGTCGGTTTGCTGCCGGGTAAAGAAAGCAAGGACCATTACGGCCGGACTCTGGCCCATGTCTATGGCGTCGATGGTGCCAACCTCGAAGCGCAGATGCTCGCCGAGGGGCTCGGCTTTCAGGTGGCGGTGGCACCGAATGTCGATTTGGTCGCCTGTCAGCAAGCCGCGGAACGCAGTGCTCGTCGGGCCGGTCTCGGGCTGTGGCGACAATCACCTGTACTGAAAGCGGAGCAGATCAGCGCGTCCGGTTTCGCCATGCTCAGCGGTCGTGTGAGCAAGGTTCAGCGCAATCGCGGCGGGGTTTGGATCGAGTTACAGGATTCGGTTGTATTGCGGGTTGCACCCAATATGCTGGACCAATTCGATGTCGCATCGCTTGAAAAGCTCAAAGGCAGGCAAATCGAGGCTCGTGGCTGGGTGGTGGATCGTTCGCGCCGTGGTGGGTTGAAACCGGGGCAGGCGCGCTGGCTTCTGCCGCTGACCGATCCGTCGATGTTGCTGGTAGCGCCGTAAGAAAAAGTTGTAGACATTTTTTCTATCGATTGTGAACAGTCTATCCCTTGTTTTCCGTGGCTCTTGGCCCAAAGTCGTAGGGCCGGGCGCTTGACAGGGGTGACTGGTCAGTCTTGTGAGGACTTTGCGAGGCGAGTATCCTCGGCGGTCCGTCTGTCCAACAGTAAAAAGCGGAACGCCCCTATGTCTGATCTGAAAACTGCCGCTCTCGAATATCACGCCCATCCCCGTCCAGGGAAGCTGAGTGTCGAGCTCACCAAGGCCACCGCTACCGCCCGCGATCTGTCGCTGGCCTACAGCCCCGGCGTAGCCGAACCAGTACGCGAAATCGCCCGCGATCCTGAACTGGCCTACAAATACACCGGCAAGGGCAACCTGGTTGCAGTCATTTCCGATGGCACCGCGATTCTCGGCCTGGGTAACCTTGGCCCATTGGCTTCCAAGCCGGTTATGGAAGGTAAGGGCGTGCTGTTCAAGCGCTTTGCCGGCATCGACGTATTCGACATCGAAGTCGACTCCGAAAGCCCGCAAGCCTTCATCGACACCGTCAAGCGTATCTCCATTACCTTCGGTGGCATCAACCTGGAAGACATCAAGGCACCTGAGTGCTTTGAGATCGAACGCGCTCTGATCGAGCAGTGCGATATTCCGGTATTCCACGATGACCAGCACGGCACCGCGATCGTTACTGCGGCCGGCATGATCAACGCCTTGGAAATCGCTGGCAAAACCCTGGCTGACGCCAAAATCGTCTGCCTGGGCGCCGGTGCGGCCGCCATCTCCTGCATGAAATTGCTGGTGAGCATGGGCGCCAACATCGAAAACATCTACATGGTTGACCGTACCGGTGTGATCCACTCCGGCCGTGACGACCTGAACCAGTACAAGGCTGTGTTCGCTCACGCGACCGAGAAGCGCACCCTGGCTGACGCGCTGGAAGGCGCTGACGTGTTCGTTGGCCTGTCCGGTCCGAACCTGCTGAGCGCTGAAGGCCTGAAATCCATGGCGGCCAACCCGATCGTGTTCGCGTGCTCGAACCCGGATCCGGAAATCTCCCCGGAACTGGCTCACGCCACCCGTAACGACGTGATCATGGCCACCGGCCGTTCGGACTACCCGAACCAGGTCAACAACGTACTGGGCTTCCCGTTTATCTTCCGTGGTGCCCTGGACGTTCGCGCCAAGCGCATCAACGAAGAAATGAAAGTGGCTGCCGCCAACGCCCTGCGTGAACTGGCCAAGCTGCCAGTGCCTCAGGAAGTGTGCGACGCCTACGGCGGCATCAAGCTGGAATTCGGTCGTGAGTACATCATTCCGAAACCAATGGATGCCCGTCTGATCACCCTGATCTCCGATGCCGTGGCCAAGGCTGCGATCGAGACCGGTGTGGCGACCCTGCCGTATCCGAAGAACTACCCGCTGAAAAGCGTGGATGACGTGTTCAACGGCTAAGCCGTTGTAACGCTTCAACCAAAAGCCCCGGCTCTCGCGAGTCGGGGCTTTTTATTGTCTGCGGTTTTTGTGGTGTCTTTGAGGGCCTCTTCGCGAGCAAGCCCGCTCCCACAGGGGTATGCATTCCAATGTGGGCTTGCTCGCGAAGGCGGCCTGACAGGCAACCCTGGTTTCAGTCGGTGCACAAATTCCAGGCGCAACAAAAAGCCCCGTCTTCTAGAGAAGAACGGGGCTTTTGCGTTGCGCTACGGGATCAGAACAAATCGATCGGCGCTGCCTCGTCCGCTGGCAGCGGGCTGCCCGGCACATTGCCGTTACCCAGCTCGTTCACCGACGGTGGTGTGTCTTCGGCCTTGAACAGTTCGAAGTAGGCGCCTGGCGTACTTGGGGTGGCTGCACGGCCGCTGATCGGGTCGACGCGCAGGCTGAGAATGCCTTCGGGTTCCGCTTGGGTGTGGGGCGGTTTGTCTTTGAGGGCCGCCGCCATGTAGTTCATCCAGATCGGCAAGGCAACGGTACCGCCGAACTCGCGTCTGCCCAGGCTTTCCGGTTGGTCGAAGCCGGTCCAGACGGTGGTCACGTAATCGGCATTGTAGCCGGAGAACCAGGCGTCCTTGGATTCGTTGGTGGTGCCGGTCTTGCCCGCGATGTCGCTGCGACCCAAGGCCAGTGCACGGCGGCCGGTACCGAGTTTGATCACGTCCTCAAGCATGCTGTTGAGGATGTAGGTGGTACGGCCATCGACGATGCGCTCGGCCACGGCTGGCGTTTGTGGCGCTGGCTGGGCGCTCGGCGCTGCGCCTGGAGTGGCGTTGACCGTGAAGGTGTCGGAGGCCGGCATGGCGATGCCATCGCTTGCTACGACGCCTTTCGGAACGCTCGGCGGGTTGGCGACGAATAGCGTGTCGCCGTTGCGGCTTTCAATCTTGTCGATGATGTACGGAGTGATCTTGTAGCCGCCGTTGGCGAAGGTGCTCCAGCCGGTGGCGATTTCCATTGGCGTCAGGGTCGCGGTCCCCAGGGCCAGCGACAGGTTGCGCGGCAGGTCCTGTTTGTTGAAGCCGAATTTGCTGATGTAGTCGATGGTGCGGTCGACACCCAGCGCTTGCAGCAATCGGATCGATACCAGGTTGCGCGACTTGTAGAGCGCTTCACGCATGCGGATCGGACCGAGGAAGGTATTGGTGTCGTTCTTCGGACGCCAGACCTTGTCCAGGTACTCGTCGACGAACACGATCGGTGCGTCGTTTACCAGGCTGGCGGCGGTATAGCCGTTGTCCAGGGCGGCGCTGTAGACGAATGGCTTGAAGCTCGAACCCGGCTGACGCTTGGCCTGCATGGCGCGGTTGTAGTTGCTCTGCTCGAAGGCGAAACCGCCGACCAGCGAACGAATGGCGCCGTTCTGCGGGTCGAGGGAAACCAGTGCGCCCTGGGCCTGCGGAATCTGGCTGAATTTGAGCGAACCGTCTGGCTGACGCTGCACGCGAATCAGATCACCGACCTGCGCAACATCCGACGGCTGCTTCGGATTGGCGCCCATGCTGTTGGTGTTCAGGAAGGGGCGAGCCCACTTCATGGTGTCCCAGGCAACGTGTTCTTCGCCGGTGCGGGTCAGCACCTGCACGCCGTTCTTCTCGACCTGGGTCACGATCGCCGGTTCCAGGCTGCTGATGGTCCGCTGCTTGGTCAGCTCCAGGGCCCAGGCCTCTCGGGTTTTACCTGGCAGGCGTGACTCGGGGCCGCGATAACCGTGCCGTTGATCGTAGGTCATCAAACCTTCGTGAACCGCGGTGTTGGCCATCTCCTGCAGATTGCTCGGCACGGTGGTGGTGACACGGAAACCTTCGGTGTACGCATCGCTGCCATAGCGGCCGACCATTTCGGCACGGGCCATTTCGGCGATGTACGGTGCGTTCACTTCCGGGGTCGGCACATGGTAGCTGGCGTTCAGCGGTTCATTGATCGCAGTGGTGTAGTCGGCTTCGGTGATCTTGCCGAGCTTGTACATGCGCCCCAGGATCCAGTCGCGACGCTCCTTGCTGCGGGCCGGGTTGGCCAGCGGGTTGAAGCGTGAAGGGGCTTTTGGCAGGCCGGCGATCATCGCCATCTGCGCCAGGCTGACGTCACGAATCGACTTGCCGTAATAGACCTGCGCCGCCGCCTCGATGCCATAGGCGCGGTTGCCCAGATAGATCTTGTTGACGTACAGCTCAAGGATCTCGTCCTTGGTCAACTGCCGTTCGATCTGCAGGGCCAGGAGGATTTCGGTGGTTTTGCGCGAGAAGCTGCGTTCGCTGGTCAGGAAGAAGTTCTTCGCCACCTGCATGGTGATGGTGCTGCCGCCGGACTGAATGTGTCCGCTCTTTACCAGCTGGGTAGCGGCACGCATCAGACTGCTGGGATCGACGCCGTAGTGGTTGGCGAAATTGTCGTCTTCAGCACTTAGTAACGCATTAATGAAATTGGGGGGAATGTCGGCGAAACGGATTGGCGTACGGCGCATTTCGCCAAATTCTGCGATCAATTTGTTGTCGCTGCTGTACACCCGCAAAGGAATCTGCAACTGAATACTTCTCAGCGCCTCCACGGATGGCAATCCGGGGCTAAGGTAAAGAAAAGCGCCGCTCAGACCCAGGAGCAGTCCGCAGAAAACGGCGACGATGGACCAACCGAAAAATTTCAGCAGACGAATCAAGGCTTTTGGATATCCAGGGCAAAGAATGAATTAGGCATCAGGGTTCAGGCTATACAGAGAATGACCCGCGCTTGCAGTGAAAGCGGAAAAAACGCTCGGCATTATAAGCATTTTTCCGCCGGGGGCGTCATTTGCGCTTCTGTCAAGACGGGGGGTATTGAACGCAATGGATATTACAGAGTCCGTAACTCACGGATAGTCATAGGGAATTGGTAGTGCTAGGACTCTTCAATAAAAAAGCCAATACGCTTTTGGGGATCGACATCAGCTCCACGTCGGTGAAGCTACTGGAGCTAAGTCGCCAGGGCGACCGCTATCGGGTCGAGGCCTATGCGGTCGAACCGCTGCCCGCCAGTGCTGTGGTCGAGAAAAATATCGCCGAGCTCGAAGGCGTGGGGCAGGCTCTTGCGCGGGTGCTATCCAAGGCTAAAACCAGCCTCAGGAACGTTGCCGTGGCGGTGGCCGGTTCGGCGGTGATCACCAAGACCATCGAGATGGATGCCGGTCTTTCCGACGACGAGATGGAAAACCAGCTGAAGATCGAGGCCGATCAGTACATCCCTTATCCGCTGGACGAAGTGGCGATCGATTTCGAAGTGCAGGGTGTGTCGGCGCGTAACCCCGAACGGGTCAATGTGCTGCTGGCGGCCTGTCGCAAGGAAAACGTCGAGGTCCGTGAAGCGGCCCTTGCTCTGGCCGGGCTGACCGCGCGAGTGGTCGATGTCGAAGCCTATGCCCTGGAGCGATCGTTCGGCCTGCTGGCAACCCAGTTGGCCGCTTCTCAGGAGCGTCTGACCGTGGCGGTGGTCGATATCGGCGCCACCATGACCACCCTGAGCGTGCTGCACAACGGGCGGATTATCTACACCCGCGAACAATTGTTCGGCGGCCGTCAACTGACGGAAGAGATCCAGCGTCGTTATGGTCTGACCGTCGAGCAGGCGGGGCTGGCGAAGAAGCAGGGCGGTTTGCCGGACGATTACGTTAGCGAGGTCTTGCAGCCATTTCGTGATGCGTTGGTGCAGCAGGTGTCGCGTTCATTGCAGTTCTTCTTTGCCTCCGGCCAGTACAACTCGGTCGATCACATCCTCCTGGCCGGCGGCACCGCCTCGGTCCCCGGGCTGGAGCGATTGATCGAGCAGCGACTGGGTACGCCGACCCAGGTTGCCAATCCATTCTCCAACATGACCCTGAGCAGCAAGGTCAACGCCGGTGCCCTGGCGAGCGATGCTCCGGCGCTGATGATCGCCTGCGGGCTGGCCCTCAGGAGTTTCGACTGATGGCGCGGATCAATCTTTTACCCTGGCGTGAAGAGTTGCGCGAAGGGCGTCGCAAACGCTTTTTACTGGCGTTGGTCGGTGTGCTGGTGGGGTCGGTGGGCGCGCTGTTGATCGCGGATCAGGTCATTAACAGTGCCATTAATCGGCAAGTCGCCCGTAACGATTACATCAGCAAGCAGATTGCCGTGGTCGACGAGCGGATTAAACAGATCAGCGACCTGAAGGCCCGTCGACAGCAACTCGTCGAGCGCATGCGCATTATTCAGGACCTGCAAGGCAACCGGCCGATCAGTGGGAGGATTTTCGATCAATTGGCGCGTACTTTGCCGGACGGAGTTTATTTCACCGAAGTGAAAATGGTCGGCAAGACGTTGTCCATCACCGGCGCGGCGGAGTCCAACAATCGTGTTTCGGATCTGATGCGCAATCTTGATGCTTCCGACTGGTTCGATGCGCCCAACCTCACGGAAGTCAAAGCGACCACCGCCGGTCAGCTGGATCAGGCCAATGTTTTTCAGTTGACCGTCCGTCAGACTCAGCCCGCAGTTGTGGGGGGCGTGAAATGAGGCTGTCCGAATGGTTCGAAGGGTTACGCCAGATCGACATCAACGATCTGGATACCAACAACATGGGGTCCTGGCCACCGGCGATCAAGGTCCTGGCGAGTGTCCTGCTGATGGTGCTGGTGCTGGGTCTGGGCTACAGCTTCTTGATCAGCGATCTGCAAAACCACCTGGAACTCAGGCGCGAGGAAGAGTCGACGCTCAGGGAGCAATTCGCGACCAAGGCCCATATGGCGGCGAATCTGGAGCTGTATACCCAGCAGATGAAGGAAATGGAGAACTCCTTCGGCATGCTATTACGGCAATTGCCCAGCGACACCGAAGTACCCGGCCTGCTGGAGGACATCACCCGCACCGGCCTGGGCAGCGGCCTGGAGTTCGAAGAAATCAAGCTGCTTCCGGAGGCCACCCAGCAGTTCTACATTGAGCTCCCTATCCGGATCACCGTCACCGGCGCCTATCACGACCTGGCCACTTTCGTCAGCGGCGTGGCCGGGCTGCCGCGGATCGTCACCCTGCATGACTTCGACCTGGCGCCGGCCAATCCTGATGGCGGTCCGAAGTTACGCATGAGCATCCTGGCCAAGACCTATCGCTACAACGATAAGGGGTTGCAGAAATGAGCCCGATTCGTTGCCTGTCGATGGTTATGTGTCTGGTCATCCTGGCCGGTTGTGGCGGCGACACTGATTTCAGCGACCTGGACGCCTATTTGAACGAAGTGCGCCTGCGTGCCCCCGGCAAGATTGAACCAACGCCGACATTCCGGTCTTACCCGACATTCACCTACAACGCTGCCAATCTGCGTAGCCCGTTCTCCCGGCAGGTCAGAGTCGATCTGGCCGGCCAGAAGCACGGCTCGCGTAACGTCAAACCCGACCCCAACCGGGTCAAGCAGTACCTCGAAGGTTTCAACATCGAGCAATTTGAAATGGTCGGCACCATCTCCAATGCAGCTGGCTCCTTTGCGCTATTGCGCGGGGCGGGCGGCGTGCATCGGCTGAAAGTCGGCGATTACCTGGGGCGTAACGATGGGCGGATCGTCGCCATCAGCGGTTCGCAAGTTGACGTGGTTGAAATCGTTCCCGATGGCGAAGGTGCCTGGCTGGAACGGCCGCGAACCATCCCTTTGAAAGAGCACTCATAGTGGAACTCGAATAATGAACAGGATTTTCTCAACCTTCGGTATTTCGCTATGGATAGCGTTTTTGTCGCCGATGGTAGTGGCGGCGAACCTCAAAGCGCTGGATGTCGCCGCGTTGCCCGGTGACCGTGTCGAGTTGAAGTTGTCGTTCGATGGGCCACCACCGCAGCCTCACGGTTACACGACAGAGCAGCCTGCGCGGATTGCGCTGGACCTGCCGGGGGTCACCAGTCAGCTGGCGAACAAGAATCGGGACCTGGGCGGCGGCAATGCCCGCAGCGCCACGGTCGTGGAGGCCAAGGACCGTACACGGCTGATCATCAGCCTGACTCAATTAGCCCCGTACAATGCCCGCGTCGAAGGCAACAATCTGTTCGTTGTCGTCGGGCAAGGGGCCGGTAACAAGGCATCCAAACCGATCCCCGCCGCACCGCGCGCAGCCACAGCGATGCCAGCACCTGCCAGGGTCAATGTACCCGTTGGCAAAGCCATTCGGGGCGTGGATTTCCAGCGCGGTACCCAGGGTGAGGGCAATGTGGTCATTGATCTGTCGGATCCGTCCATCGCCCCGGACATCCAGGAGCGCGATGGCAAAATCATCGTCGGTTTCACCAAGACACAACTGCCTGAACGGTTGCGTGTACGCCTCGACGTCAAGGATTTCGCCACGCCGGTGCAGTTCGTCAACGCCAGCGCCACGGGCGACCGGGCCATTATCAGTATCGAGCCCAGTGGCGCCTTCGATTATTCGACCTATCAGACCGACAACAAACTGACCGTCAGCATCCGGCCGATGACTGTCGATGACTTGCAGAAGCGCAACACCGAACGCTTTGCCTACACCGGCGAAAAACTCTCGCTGAATTTTCAGGACATCGATGTGCGCTCGGTGCTGCAACTGATCGCCGATTTCACCAACCTCAATCTGGTGGCCAGCGACACGGTGCAGGGCGGCATCACGTTGCGTCTGCAGAATGTGCCGTGGGATCAGGCGCTGGACCTGGTGTTGAAAACCAAAGGTCTGGATAAACGCAAGATCGGTAACGTGCTGCTGGTGGCGCCGGCTGATGAAATCGCTGCCCGAGAGCGTCAGGAGCTGGAGTCGCAGAAGCAGATATCCGAACTGGCGCCTCTGCGTCGCGAGCTGTTACAGGTCAACTACGCCAAGGCCGCCGATATCGCCAAGCTGTTCCAGTCAGTGACCAGCGCCGAAGCGAAAGTCGACGAGCGAGGTTCAATCACTGTCGATGAGCGAACCAACAACATCATTGCCTACCAGACCCAGGATCGCCTCGACGAACTGCGTCGTATCGTTGCGCAATTGGATATTCCGGTGCGTCAGGTGATGATCGAGGCGCGTATCGTCGAGGCCAACGTCGATTACGACAAAAGTCTTGGCGTACGCTGGGGTGGTTCGGTGCAGAAGGGCAACTGGAACACATCCGGGGTCAACGGCTCTTCGACCACCATTGGTACGCCGGGCAGCACCAGTACCAACTCGCCGTTCGTCGACTTGGGGACCTCTGCCAATACTTCTGGGATCGGCATCGCCTTCATTACCGACAATGTGCTGCTGGACCTTGAGCTTTCGGCCATGGAGAAAACCGGCAACGGGGAAATCGTCTCGCAGCCCAAGGTGGTCACGTCCGACAAGGAAACCGCGAAAATCCTCAAGGGCACCGAGATTCCCTATCAGGAAGCCAGCTCCAGCGGCGCCACCTCGGTGTCGTTCAAGGAAGCTTCGCTGTCCCTGGAAGTGACCCCGCAGATCACTCCAGACAATCGCATCATCATGGAGGTCAAAGTCACCAAGGACGAACCGGACTACCTGAACAAAGTGCAGGATGTGCCGCCGATCAAGAAAAACGAGGTCAACGCCAAGGTGTTGGTTAACGACGGCGAGACCATCGTCATTGGTGGGGTTTTCTCAAATACTCAGAGCAAGGTTGTAGATAAGGTGCCATTTCTCGGTGATGTGCCGTATCTTGGCCGCCTTTTCCGGCGTGACGTGGTTTCGGAGAAAAAATCCGAGCTGCTGGTATTTCTCACTCCGCGTATCATGAACAATCAGGCGATTGCTGTGAGTCATTGATTCTGTGCGAAATTTGATTCTTGTTGGACCGATGGGGGCTGGTAAAAGCACCATCGGCCGTTTGCTGGCCAAAGAGCTGCGCCTGCCATTCAAAGATTCCGATAAGGAAATTGAATTGCGCACGGGCGCCAATATCCCGTGGATTTTCGATAAGGAAGGCGAACCGGGTTTTCGTGACCGCGAGCAGGCGATGATTGCCGAGCTGTGCGCGTTCGATGGCGTGGTATTGGCGACCGGTGGTGGCGCGGTGATGCGCGAAGCCAACCGTCGAGCGCTGCACGCCGGTGGTCGGGTGGTCTATCTGCATGCGTCTGTTGAGCAGCAGGTCGGCCGAACAGCCCGCGACCGCAATCGGCCATTGCTGCGCACCGCCGATCCCGCCAAGACCCTGCGGGACTTGCTGGCGATCCGTGATCCGCTGTATCGGGAAATCGCCGACCTGGTGGTGGAAACCGATGAGCGGCCGCCGCGGATGGTGGTGCTCGACATCCTCGAACGCTTGCAGCAGCTACCTCCCCGTTAATGCGCGGCGCGAAATGCGCTATCCTCGGCGTCCTGTCGCAGCCGCTGAAGGTTGTGGTGGCTGGCTACCAAACGGCGTCACACCAGCAGACGCCATGGAATTCGTTAACTCAAGGCAGGACGCCTGATTCCATCTTCACTGTGGGGACACATGCAGACACTCAAAGTCGACCTAGGCGAGCGCAGCTACCCGATTCATATTGGCGAAGGTTTGTTGGATCAGCCTGAGCTGCTGGCCCCGCATATCCGCGGGCGGCAGGTGGCGATCATCTCCAACGAGACCGTCGCGCCGCTCTACCTGGAGCGTCTGACCAGCAGTCTTGCGCAGTTCTCGGTGATTTCCGTGGTGCTGCCCGATGGCGAGGCCTTCAAGACCTGGGAAACCCTGCAACTGATTTTCGACGGACTGCTGACTGCACGGCATGATCGCCGCACCACGGTAATCGCCCTGGGTGGCGGTGTGATCGGCGACATGGCCGGTTTTGCGGCCGCCTGCTACCAGCGTGGCGTCGATTTCATCCAGATACCGACCACATTGTTGTCTCAAGTCGACTCCTCGGTGGGCGGCAAAACCGGGATCAATCACCCGTTGGGCAAGAACATGGTCGGCGCCTTCTATCAGCCCAACGTGGTGCTGATCGATACCGCCACCCTCAACACCTTGCCGCCCCGCGAGCTGTCCGCCGGATTGGCGGAAGTCATCAAATACGGGCTGATCTGCGACGAGCCATTCCTGACCTGGCTCGAAGAAAACGTCGATCGCCTGCGCGCCCTGGATCAGGTCGCCCTGACTTACGCCATCGAACGCTCTTGCGCGGCCAAGGCTGCGGTGGTCGGTGCCGACGAGAAAGAGACGGGCGTACGTGCCACGTTGAATCTGGGCCACACCTTCGGCCACGCGATCGAAACTCATATGGGCTATGGTGTCTGGCTTCATGGTGAAGCAGTGGCTGCTGGCACCGTAATGGCTTTGGAGATGTCCGCGCGCCTGGGCTGGATCAGCGAACAGGAACGTGATCGCGGTATTCGTCTATTCCAGCGTGCCGGTCTGCCGGTCATTCCGCCGGAAGAGATGACCGAAGCCGATTTTCTCGAACACATGGCAGTTGACAAGAAAGTGATCGACGGTCGTTTGCGCCTGGTGCTGCTGCGCCACATGGGCGAAGCAGTAGTGACCGACGATTATCCGAAAGAGGTTTTACAGGCCACGCTGGGAGCGGATTACCGCGCCCTGGCTCAGCTTAAAGGTTAATAAGATCCCGATGACTAGTTTGCATGCCGACGAGGCTTTCCTCGGCCATTACCAGTTAAGTCATGACCCTTTCGCTCCACGGGTGCCTGGCTTCAAATTTTTCCCGGCCCAGCGCAAACCGGTGCTGGGGCAGCTGCATCATCTGGCCCGTTACAGTCAGTTGTTGCTGGTGGTCACTGGCCCTCAAGGCAGTGGCAAAACCCTGTTGCGTCAGGCCCTGGTGGCCAGCACCAACAAACAGTCAGTGCAGAGCGTGGTGGTTTCCGCCCGTGGCGCTGGCGATGCCGCTGGCGTTCTGCGTCAGGTGGCTCAGGCGTTGAACGTCGAGCAGGTCGAAATCGGCGCGATCCTGGCCCAAGTGGTACAGCTTGCCCTTACGGGGCAGGAAGTCTATTTGCTGTTGGATGATGCCGAGCAACTCGATGAATCTGCCTTGGAAGCCTTGCTGGCGTTGGCCGCTGGTGCACCGGAAGGTCGCCCGCACGTGTTTCTGTTCGGGGAGTCCTCGCTGATTGCCCAACTTGAAGCGCTGAGCCTTGAGGAAGAGCGCTTCCACGTCATCGAATTGCAGCCCTACACCGAGGAAGAAACTCGCGAGTATCTGGACCAGCGTCTTGAAGGTGCCGGCCGGGGTATCGAACTTTTTACCGCGGATCAGATCTCTGATATTCACGAAAGCTCCGACGGCTGGCCTGGCACCATCAACCAGGTCGCCCGCGATGCAATGATCGAAGCCATGATTGCCAGCCGCTCAGCGGTGAAGCGTCCAAGTATGGGGTTCAACATGCCGAAGAAACACGTATTGGCGATTTCCGCCGTTGTCGTGGTCGCGGTAGCCGCCGCCTGGTTGATGCCGGGTCGCAGCAAAGCGCCGACCACCGGCGCACCTGCCAACGAACAGGCGCAACTGCCGCTGGGCCAGGGCACGCCACAACCTGACAGTGGCGGCGCTCCATCCGTCGAGTTCGCCGGTAATTCGCAACCGATGCCGTTGCCGTTGGTCGGCAACTCGCAGCCGGTGATGCGTGGCCCATTGGCCGAAGCGGCTGGTGGTATCACCGAAGGCGACGACGGCGTGCCGGTCGAAGGTTCCAGCTCTACACCGCCAACCGTGACCACCACTGCGCCGCCTGCCGGCATCCAGCCGGGCCCGGCGCCAACACCTGCCGCCAAACCGGTTCCAGCGCCGACTCAGGTCGCGACCGCCAAGCCAGCGCCTGCACCAGTTGCCAAACCGGCTCCAGCGCCCGCCAAGCCGGCCACCGCCGTCAAACCGGTCGAGAAGCCAGTCACCGTGGCCAAAGCCGCCGGTGGCAGCTGGTACGCAGGCCAGGCGCCGGGTAACTATGTGGTGCAAATCCTCGGCACCAGCTCCGAATCGGCCGCGCAAAGCTTCGTCAAAGAGCAGGGCGGCGAGTACCGTTATTTCAAGAAAGTACTCAACGGCAAGCCGCTTTACGTCATCACCTACGGTAGCTTCGCCAACCGCGATGCAGCCGTTACCGCCATCAAGGCCTTGCCAGCGAAGGTTCAGGCTGGTAAACCTTGGCCTCGCACTGTCGCCAGCGTCCAACAGGAACTGGCAACAACTCGCTGAAGATTCGGCGGCCTTACCCAGGCCGCCTCTCCCGGCACCTCAAAATTTCTGCAAGTGCATGCCGCCTCTCCAGGCCGCGTGCCTTGTGGTGTCTGCGTCACAGTGGTCTTTGAGTCGTTGCGGTCAAAATTAAAAAAAGTTTTGACTAGCACAGCATATCGCTTTAAACCTTTCACAAATGCGACATAGATTTGCGACATTTCGTCGTCAAATTTGTGAGCCTCAGTGTCGGTGTGTACAATGACCTCCCTTTTGCCCCCGCAAAGCTGGCGTACGTTCGGCGTGGATGGTAACTGGCTGAATTGAAAAGAAATTTGCCTCGATAAGAGGCAGCCTGGTGAGAAAGTGTCTATGAAAGCAGGTCTGTACCAACCAGATGAATTCAAGGATAACTGCGGTTTCGGCCTGATAGCCCATATGCAGGGCGAGCCCAGTCATACCCTTTTGCAAACGGCCATTGAGGCCCTGACCTGCATGACCCACCGCGGTGGGATCAACGCCGACGGCAAGACCGGTGACGGTTGCGGTCTGCTGATTCAAAAGCCGGATGTATTCCTGCGTGCGATTGCCCAGGAAACCTTCGGCGTCAAACTGCCCAAGCAATACGCTGTGGGCATGGTCTTCTTCAACCAGGACCCGGTCAAAGCCGAAGCCGCTCGCGAGAACATGAACCGCGAGATTTTGGCCGAAGGCCTGACCCTGGTTGGCTGGCGCAAAGTGCCGATCGACACCAGCGTCCTCGGCCGCCTAGCCCTCGAGCGCCTGCCGCAGATCGAACAAGTGTTCATCGGTGGTGAAGGCCTGAGTGATCAGGACATGGCGATCAAGCTGTTCAGCGCCCGTCGTCGTTCGTCCGTGGCCAACGCCGCCGACGTCGATCACTACATCTGCAGCTTTTCCCACAAGACCATTATTTATAAAGGCCTGATGATGCCGGCGGATCTGACCGCCTTCTATCCAGACCTGAGCGACCAGCGCCTGCAAACCGCAATCTGCGTGTTCCACCAGCGCTTCTCCACCAACACCTTGCCGAAATGGCCGCTGGCTCAGCCGTTCCGCTTCCTCGCCCACAACGGCGAAATCAACACCATCACCGGCAACCGCAACTGGGCTCAGGCCCGTCGCACCAAGTTCACCAACGATCTGATGGATCTGGAAGAACTCGGCCCGCTGGTGAACCGTGTAGGTTCCGACTCCTCCAGCATGGACAACATGCTCGAGTTGATGGTCACCGGTGGCATCGACCTGTTCCGTGGCGTGCGGATGATCATTCCGCCTGCGTGGCAGAACGTCGAAACCATGGACCCGGATCTGCGCGCGTTCTACGAATACAACTCGATGCACATGGAGCCGTGGGACGGCCCGGCCGGCGTAGTAATGACTGACGGTCGTTACGCGGTGTGCCTGCTCGACCGTAACGGTCTGCGTCCGGCGCGTTGGGTCACCACCAAGAACGGCTTCATTACCCTGGCCTCGGAAATCGGTGTCTGGAACTACCAGCCTGAAGACGTGATCGCCAAGGGCCGTGTCGGTCCGGGCCAGATCTTTGCCGTGGACACTGAAACCGGTCAGATTCTCGACACCGATGCCATTGACAACCGCTTGAAGTCCCGTCATCCGTACAAGCAATGGCTGCGCAAGAATGCCCTGCGCATCCAGGCGACCATGGAAGACAACGACCATGGTTCGGCGTTCTACGACGTCGACCAGCTCAAGCAGTACATGAAGATGTATCAGGTCACGTTCGAAGAGCGCGACCAGGTGCTGCGTCCGCTCGGCGAACAAGGCTACGAAGCCGTTGGCTCGATGGGCGACGATACGCCGATGGCCGTGCTGTCCCAGCGCGTGCGCACGCCGTACGACTATTTCCGTCAGCAGTTCGCGCAGGTGACCAACCCGCCGATCGACCCGCTGCGCGAAGCGATCGTCATGTCGCTGGAAGTCTGCCTCGGCGCCGAACGCAATATCTTCCAGGAGTCGCCGGAACACGCCTCGCGCGTAATCCTCAGCTCGCCGGTCATTTCCCCGGCCAAGTGGCGTTCGCTGATGAACCTCGATCGCCCAGGCTTCGAGCGTCAGATCATTGACCTCAACTACGACGAGAGCGTTGGCCTCGAAGCGGCGGTGCGCAATGTTGCCGATCAGGCTGAAGAAGCCGTTCGCGCCGGTCGCACCCAGATTGTACTGAGTGACCGTCACATCGCCCCGGGCAAGTTGCCGATCCACGCTTCGCTCGCTACCGGCGCAGTGCATCATCGCCTGACCGAAAAAGGCCTGCGTTGCGACTCCAACATTCTGGTCGAGACCGCCACTGCGCGCGATCCGCACCACTTTGCAGTGTTGATCGGTTTCGGCGCTTCTGCCGTTTATCCGTTCCTGGCCTACGAAGTGCTGGGCGACCTGATCCGCACCGGTGAAGTGCTGGGCGACCTCTATGAGGTGTTCAAGAACTACCGTAAAGGCATCACCAAAGGCCTACTGAAGATCCTGTCGAAGATGGGTATCTCCACCATCACCTCTTATCGCGGTGCGCAACTGTTCGAGGCTATCGGCCTGTCCGAAGAAGTCTGCGACCTGAGCTTCCGTGGTGTGCCAAGCCGCATCAAGGGCGCGCGTTTCGTCGACATCGAAGCCGAGCAGAAAGCCCTCGCGGCCGAAGCCTGGAGCCCACGCAAGCCGATCCAGCAAGGCGGCCTGCTGAAGTTCGTCCACGGTGGCGAATATCACGCCTACAACCCGGACGTAGTCAGCACTCTGCAAGCCGCTGTGCAGCAGGGCGACTACAGCAAGTTCAAGGAATACACGGCGCTGGTGGACAACCGTCCGGTGTCGATGATCCGCGACCTGTTCAAGGTCAAGACCCTGGATACGCCGCTGGACATCAGCGAGATCGAACCGCTGGAATCGGTGCTCAAGCGCTTCGACTCCGCGGGCATCTCTTTGGGCGCATTGTCGCCGGAAGCTCACGAAGCCCTGGCCGAAGCCATGAACCGCCTCGGTGCGCGTTCCAACTCCGGCGAAGGCGGCGAAGACCCGGCACGCTACGGCACCATCAAAAGCTCGAAAATCAAGCAGGTCGCCACTGGCCGTTTCGGTGTGACCCCGGAATACCTGGTTAACGCTGAAGTGCTGCAGATCAAAGTCGCTCAGGGCGCCAAGCCCGGCGAAGGTGGTCAGCTGCCGGGCGGCAAGGTCAACGGTCTGATCGCCAAGCTGCGTTACGCAGTGCCGGGTGTGACCCTGATTTCGCCTCCGCCGCACCACGACATCTATTCGATCGAAGACTTGTCGCAGCTGATTTTCGACCTGAAACAAGTCAACCCGAAGGCGCTGGTCTCGGTGAAGCTGGTAGCAGAAGCGGGCGTCGGCACCATCGCTGCCGGTGTGGCCAAGGCTTACGCGGACTTGATCACCATTTCCGGCTACGACGGCGGCACCGGTGCATCGCCACTGACCTCGATCAAATACGCGGGCGCACCGTGGGAACTCGGTTTGGCCGAAACCCATCAGACCCTGCGCGGCAACGACCTGCGCGGCAAGGTCCGTGTGCAGACTGACGGCGGCTTGAAAACCGGCCTCGACGTGATCAAGGCAGCGATCCTTGGCGCTGAAAGCTTCGGCTTCGGCACCGCGCCAATGATCGCCCTGGGCTGCAAATACCTGCGTATTTGCCACCTGAACAACTGCGCCACCGGCGTCGCGACTCAGAACGAGAAGCTGCGCAAGGATCACTACATCGGTACCGTTGACATGGTGGTGAATTTCTTCACCTACGTCGCCGAAGAAACCCGTGAGTGGCTGGCCAAGCTGGGCGTGCGCTCCCTCGAAGAGCTGATCGGTCGCACCGATCTGCTGGAAATCCTCGAAGGCCAGACCGCCAAGCAAAACCACCTGGACCTGACGCCGTTGCTGGGCAGCGATCACATCCCGGCAGACAAGCCTCAGTTCTGCCAGGTCGAGCGCAACCCGCCGTTCGACAAAGGCCTGCTGGCCGAGAAAATGGTCGACTTGGCCACCTCGGCCATCAACGACATGAGCGGCGCCGATTTCGCCCTGGATATCTGCAACTGCGACCGTTCCATCGGCGCGCGGATCTCCGGTGAAATCGCTCGCAAGCACGGCAACCAGGGCATGGCCAACGCGCCGATCACCTTCCGCTTCAAAGGCACGGCCGGCCAGAGCTTTGGTGTGTGGAACGCCGGCGGTCTGAACATGTATCTGGAAGGCGATGCCAACGACTACGTCGGCAAAGGCATGACCGGCGGCAAGCTGGTCATCGTTCCGCCGAAGGGCAGCATCTACAAGACTCAGGACAGCGCCATTATCGGCAACACCTGCCTGTATGGCGCCACCGGGGGCAAGCTGTTCGCCGCCGGTACCGCGGGCGAGCGTTTCGCGGTGCGTAACTCCGGTGCTCACACTGTGGTGGAAGGCACTGGCGATCACTGCTGCGAGTACATGACCGGTGGTTTCGTCTGCGTGTTGGGCAAGACCGGTTACAACTTCGGCTCAGGCATGACCGGCGGTTTCGCCTACGTGCTCGACCAGGACAACACCTTCGTTGACCGGGTCAACCACGAACTGGTGGAAATCCAGCGGATCAGCGGTGAGGCGATGGAAGCCTATCGCAGCCACCTGCAACGCGTGCTGAACGAATACGTCGAGGAAACCGACAGCGAGTGGGGTCGTAACCTCGCTGAAAACCTCGATGACTATCTGCGTCGTTTCTGGCTGGTCAAGCCCAAGGCTGCCAACCTGAAATCGTTGCTTTCCAGCACCCGTGCCAACCCGCAGTGATATGCGCCTGAAGAGTTTGATGAGGTTTTAACAATGGCTGAACGTCTGAATAACGACTTCCAGTTCATCGATGTCGGGCGCAAAGATCCGAAGAAGAAACTGTTGCGTCAACGCAAGAAAGAGTTCGTGGAAATCTACGAACCGTTCAAACCCCAGCAGTCGGCCGACCAGGCCCACCGCTGCCTGGGTTGCGGTAACCCGTATTGCGAATGGAAGTGCCCGGTGCACAACTTCATTCCGAACTGGCTCAAGCTGGTGGCCGAGGGCAACATCCTCCAGGCCGCCGAGCTGTCGCACCAAACCAACACCCTGCCGGAAGTCTGCGGCCGGGTTTGTCCCCAGGATCGTCTGTGCGAGGGTGCCTGCACCCTTAATGACGGTTTCGGTGCGGTGACCATCGGTTCGGTGGAGAAGTACATCACCGACACCGCGTTCGCCATGGGCTGGCGCCCGGACATGTCCAAGGTCAAACCGACCGGTAAGCGTGTCGCGGTAATCGGCGCGGGCCCTGCCGGCCTGGGCTGTGCCGACGTGCTGGTACGTGGTGGCGTGACCCCGGTGGTGTTCGACAAGAACCCGGAAATCGGCGGTCTGCTGACCTTCGGGATCCCCGAGTTCAAGCTGGAAAAGACCGTGCTGAGCAATCGCCGCGAAGTCTTCACCGGCATGGGCATCGAGTTCCGCCTGAACACCGAGATTGGCAAGGACGTGACCATCGAGCAACTGCTCGAAGAATACGATGCCGTGTTCATGGGCATGGGCACCTACACCTACATGAAGGGCGGCTTTGCCGGTGAAGATCTGCCGGGCGTGTATGACGCGCTGGATTTCCTGATCGCCAACGTCAACCGCAACCTGGGCTTTGAAAAGTCGCCGGAAGATTTCGTCGACATGAAAGGCAAGAAGGTCGTGGTGCTGGGTGGTGGCGACACGGCGATGGACTGCAACCGCACTTCGATCCGTCAGGGCGCCAAGTCGGTGACCTGTGCGTATCGTCGTGACGAAGCGAACATGCCGGGCTCGCGCAAAGAGGTGAAGAACGCCAAGGAAGAAGGCGTGAAATTCCTCTACAACCGCCAGCCGATCGCTATCGTGGGTGAAGATCGCGTCGAAGGTGTGAAAGTGGTCGAGACCCGTCTCGGCGAACCGGACGCCCGTGGCCGTCGCAGCCCTGAGCCGATCCCGGGTTCCGAAGAGATCATCCCGGCCGACGCCGTGGTCATCGCGTTCGGTTTCCGTCCAAGCCCGGCGTCGTGGTTCGAGCAGTTCAGCATACAGACCGACAGCCAGGGCCGCGTCGTGGCGCCGGAACAAGGTCAGTACAAGCACCAGACCAGCAACCCGAAAATCTTCGCCGGTGGCGACATGGTGCGCGGTTCCGACCTGGTGGTGACGGCGATCTTCGAAGGCCGCAATGCCGCTGAAGGGATCCTGGATTACCTGGGCGTCTGATCACTTTCCAAAACTGGAATGCGATCAAATGTGGGAGCGGGCTTGCTCGCGAAAGCGGTCTGTCAGTCAACATCTCTGTTGAATATGACGGCCCCTTCGCGAGCAAGCCCGCTCCCACAGTGTTTTTTGGTGTTGCCAAAACCGTGTTCCACCGCGACAAATTGACCCGATAGACAAAAGGAACGGCTCTTACCGTGCCTTTTGCGTCGCGCTCTGAGAAAATGCCCGCACTTTTTTTCCGGATGCCGACATGACTGCCCTGAAGAACGACCGTTTCCTTCGCGCCCTGCTCAAGCAACCCGTAGACGTCACCCCTGTGTGGATGATGCGTCAGGCCGGTCGCTACCTGCCTGAATACCGCGCCAGCCGTGCCAAGGCCGGTGATTTCATGAGCCTGTGCATGAACCCGGCGTTCGCTTGCGAAGTCACGATGCAGCCGCTCGACCGCTATCCACAACTGGACGCGGCGATCCTGTTTTCCGACATCCTGACCATCCCCGATGCCATGGGCCAAGGCCTGTACTTCGAAACCGGTGAAGGTCCGCGCTTCAAAAAAGTCATCAGCACCCTGGCCGACATCGAAGCCCTGCCGATTCCTGATCCGCACAAAGACCTCGGCTACGTCATGGACGCGGTCAGCACCATCCGCCGCGAACTGAACGGCCGCGTGCCGCTGATCGGCTTCTCCGGCAGCCCATGGACCCTGGCCACCTACATGGTCGAAGGCGGTTCGTCGAAAGACTTCCGCAAGACCAAAGCCATGCTCTACGACAACCCGCAAGCCATGCACCTGCTGCTGGACAAGCTCGCACAGTCGGTCACTACGTACCTCAACGGCCAGATCATGGCTGGCGCGCAAGCGGTGCAGATCTTCGACACTTGGGGTGGCAACCTCTCCGCAGCGGCCTACCAGGAATTCTCCCTGGCCTACATGCGCAAAATCGTCAGCGGCCTGATCCGCGAACACGAAGGCCGCAAAGTGCCGGTCATCCTGTTCACCAAGAACGGCGGCCTGTGGCTGGAAAGCATCGCTGACGCTGGCGCGGATGCGCTCGGCCTGGACTGGACTTGCGACATTGGCGAAGCCCGCCAACGCGTCGGCAGCAAAGTCGCCCTGCAAGGCAACATGGACCCAACCGTGCTCTACGCGAAACCTGAAGCCATCCGCACCGAAGTCGGCCGGATCCTCGCCAGCTACGGCAAAGGCAGCGGCCACGTGTTCAACCTCGGTCATGGCATCACGCCGGAAGTCGACCCAGAACATGCTGGTGCGTTCCTGCGTGCGGTACATGAACTGTCGGCGCAGTATCACGAGTAATCGTGGCCCAATAAAAAACGCCCGGCTTATGCCGGGCGTTTTTGTATGAGACATCAGGTAGTACCCGGTCAATGTGGGAGCGGGCTTGCTCGCGAAAGCGGTTAATCATTCAGCATTGATGTCGACTGATCCGCCACCTTCGCGAGCAAGCCCGCTCCCACAAGGTTGTGCGTCAGGCTTTCACATTTTCCAACGGCGGCAACTTCGCCAGCTTCAACGCCACCAACAACGCAATCACCAACAACCCGCCAATAAATAACCCGATCCCGTTCCAGCCACCCCAGTGCCAGGCCACACCGCCCGCCGTACCCGCGATACTCGACCCGGCGTAATAGCTGAACAGGTACAGCGACGACGCCTGTCCTCTGGCCTTGATCGCACGACGGCCGATCCAGCTACTGGCCACCGAATGCGCCCCAAAGAAGCCGAAGGTAAAGATCAGCATGCCGAGAATCACCAGCGGTAACGGCGTGAACATGGTCAGGGCGATGCCCGCGAGCATGACCACAATGGTCGCCCAGAGCACTTTGCGCCGGCCGAGTTGGTCGGCCAGGGCGCCGATTTTCGCCGAGCTGTAGATGCCCGACAGGTACACCACCGAAAGCAGCCCGACGAAGGCCTGGTCCATATGGTACGGCTCGGCCAGCAAGCGATAGCCGATGTAGTTGAACAGCGTGACAAACGCGCCCATCAGCACGAACGCCTCAAGGAACAGCAGTGGTAGACCTGCATCGCGAAAGTGCATGGTGAAGCCGTCCAGCAAGCTGCGCGGATGAAGCGAGCGGGCTCGGAAGTTGCGCGATTCCGGGAGGATTTTCCAGAACACCGCTGCGGCAATCAGCGCCAGGCTGCCGATGACCAGCATCGCCGTGTGCCAGCTGACGAAGTCGATCAATACCCCGACGATCAACCGTCCACACATGCCGCCGATGGCATTGCCACCGATGTATAACCCCATGGCGAGGCCAAGGTGCTGCGGATGGATTTCTTCGCTCAGGTAAGTCATCGCGACCGCCGCCAGACCGCTCAACGACAGCCCCACCAGCGCCCGCATCACCAGCACGCCTTGCCAGCTCGGGATCATCGCGCTGGCCATGGTGAAGAGAGCTGCGGCGAACAGTGCGGCGACCATCACCGGTTTACGCCCGATGCGATCAGAGATGGGGCCGGTGATCAGCAAGCCGATGGCAAGCATGCCGGTGGCGACCGACAGGATCAGGCTGCTCTGGGCTGCGTTGATGGAAAACTCATGTGACAGCAGCGGCATCATCGGCTGCACGCAATACAGCAGGGCAAAGGTCGCGAAACCGCCCGAGAACAGCGCCAGCACCGTGCGCATAAACATCGGTGTGCCTTTCTCGATGTAGATCTCGCTTAGCTCAGTGACGACGTCGTCCAGCGGAGTGGGCGGAATTTCATGGGCGAGTGGAGCGACAGCAGTTTTCACTTCGGACCTCGGAGGGGCGCAGCCGGTCAGGCAATGAAAAAATCATATAGCTGGCTAATGATTCAATCCAATATATTGTTCGACCTGTTTGATAGGTTTTACGACCTAATGGAGTTTTCATGGAATTGCGCCACCTGCGCTACTTCATCGCCGTCGCCGAAGAACTGCATTTCGGCCGCGCCGCCCAGGTGCTGGGCATCTCGCAACCGCCGCTGAGCCAGCAGATTCAGGCGCTGGAACAGGAGGTCGGCGCCCGGTTATTCGAACGGACCAATCGTCGGGTCGAACTCAGTGAGGCCGGTCGGCTGTTTCTGGAAGAGGCGCGGTTGGTGCTGGCTCAGGTCGACAAAGCAGCGGATGTTGCGCGGCGGGCACAACTCGGAGAGTTGGGTGAACTGAAGATCGGCTTCACCTCGTCGGCCCCGTTCAACTCGACCATTCCTCAGGCGATTTTCTCGTTTCGCCAGAGTTTCCCGGCGGTGCACCTGAACCTGCGGGAAATGAGCAGCACCCAAGTGGCCGATGCATTGGTGGATGAGTCGATTGAAGTCGGCATCATGCGGCCGCTGGGCTTGCCGGACTCACTCAGCGTGGTGGAACTGATGCGCGAGCCACTGGTGGCGGTGCTTAGCTCCAAGCATCCGTTGGTGAGCGGCAGCGAAGACGGTTTATTCCTCTCGGCGCTGGCCCTCGAACCCTTCGTATTTTTCCCACGTAGCTATGGCAGTGGTTTGTACGCACAGCTGCTCAGCCTGGCGCGGGATGTCGGGTTCAGCCCGCACTTCGCGCAAGAGGCTGGCGAGGCGATGACGATTATCGGGTTGGTGGCGGCAGGTCTGGGAGTGTCGGTATTGCCGGCGTCGTATCAGCGGATGCGTATTGATGGCGTGGTCTACCGCCCGTTGCTCGATCCGGAAGCGGTGTCGGCGGTGTGGCTGGTACAGCGCAAGGATCAGAAGTCGCCGATGGCCAAGGCGTTTGTGGAATTGCTGACGCGTAAGGTTGAACCTTTGAAGCCGTAACTACGGGTGACCCCAGTGAGGTCACCCGTTTTTTTACCAGGCACTACACCGAAACCTGCACCTGCAATCGTCGCCCGATGACATCCATCAGATCGCAACCATCGCGCAATGAATTCGCTAACACTCGCGCCAACTAGCATCACTGGGCAGTTTGCGTTTGCTGCGCCTTGTTTTGTTCCGCCTGTGCTATAGCTTTGAAATCATAGGTCGGATAGAACTCGGTTTTGTAACTTCCCCACGCTGTATTTTCAAGTGCAAGGTTTACTTCGGCAAGACGGGAGGCCGGGAAGCGCACTGTGACGACTTGTCCGATACCCATCATTATGTTCCAACTGACAACCTCTACTCCCGCAGGTGGAAATGCCTTATAGAATCCTTGTTTGGCAAGTTGAGCCTTTAATTCGCCCAATGGCCGTGATTGATCGTGCTTTAAAAATACGGTCAGCATGACCGCATTATCTGGCGTGGCAACGGCATTTTTTGCAGGGGAATTTGTTGTGGACTGCGCATTGACAGCGCCGCAGAAGGCCGAGGTTATCAAAAGCGTAGATGCAAGGAGTGTTTTGAGTGATTTCTGCATGTTGAAATTCCATGTTTTATTAGGCGGCAAGATTGATTTCAAGCGGTAACGCTACTCCAGCGGAACTACCTGAGTCATTTAGTGTGCTATGGGCGACTGGTTTCAGTTTGTGATATTAGTATCTGGCTTAATGGTGGACTTTGTTTCCACTGTTCCAGTGTAGGGGGCATGAACTACATAGATACGCACCAGAGGGTTATTGGCTATCATGTCGCGAGGCACTTCGCGAGAATAGGTGAATTCATTTGGATTCAACTTTTCCAATCGCCTGACTACGGTTTTGGTTGGCCCGACATCGGGCACTAAAATGTGGCTTTTTTGATCGCCAGTGACAAAGAAGTAACCTCCACCTCCATTGTCGTACTTTGAATTTCCCGTATCGGTGTAAAAGAATTCATAGCGATTGCGTTCGGGATCCCACGTCGATATTCCGACCACGCCAGGATAATTCGCTTTTACGTCCGTTTGTGGTGCGCCCTCTATATAGACCTTGGTTGTCAGCCATTGAGGAGAAGATGCCAGAGCCCGAGTATCGGCAGTGGCGGGGGCTTGTTGCGCAAAACTACCCAGCGGACAGAACAATGCCGCAAGAAGTAGGCATGTAGAAGTAATGTTGTTCTTTTGCATGCGGATAACTCCTTATCTGCTTTTGTTGGTTGCTCGCTATTGATTATCCAGATTCAATGCGTGAAAAGTATAGGCTGGGAGTGAGGGGGGCAATAGCGGGGTAATGAATTGTAATAGTTCGGCGTTTTTTCGAAGTAATACTTCGTCGCGCTTGTTTTAGATGTGCTGGTTGTTTGGGTTTGCCTATATATTGAAATCACAAGGCTGGCTGTAGGAACTTTCCGAAGTGATACACTCCGTTTTCCTATGTTTCATGTATGTGCCGAGGACTCAGATGTGGCGAGAAGTTGCTGGCGCGTAAAGCGTTTAAAAGATCGCAGCCTTCGGCAGCGCCTACACCGATCTATGTAGGAGCTGCCGAAGGCTGCGATCTTTTGATCCTCGGTAATACCTGAGTGTGTCGCGGCTAGTCTGCGTCAGGCGTTACTGAACCTTCGCCAAATCCCCTTTCAACGCAACGCCCGCCATGAGCGCCCCAGCGTGGCACTCATAGTTCTTGGCATCCTTGCGCTCGTTGCTCTTGTAGAAACTGACGATGTTGGTCACGGCGTTGGCGCCGGCGTTCTTCGCTGCTTGGTGCAGGCTGATGATTGCCGATTGCGCGACCCACTCGCAGGCCACTTCGTCAGACTTGTTGAAGGCGTTGGTTTTCTTGTTGGTCACGGCACCCGTACTGAGGACGGTGACGTTGCCAGTCGGGGTATTGCCCGCCAGGTAGAATTTCACGCTGCCATCGATTTTGCCGGCGCGGGTTGCTTCGGCGACTGCTTTGTCAAAAGGCAGATACACCGCGGTGTCACGGGCCTGGCTGATGCCCGGCAACGCACAGATCAGCAGGGTGGCGGCGGCAGCGAGTTTCTTGAAGTGCATGGAGGTCTCCTTGACCCTGAGTAATTCCGATTACGACCAGCGGCGGAAAATCAACGAGGTGTTGACCCCACCAAAAGCGAAATTGTTGTTCATCACGTACTGGTTGCTCATCTGCCGGAATTCACCGCGCAGGTAATCGAGCTTGCCGCACTGCGGATCGACCTCATCGAGGTTGAACGTATGCACGTACTGGTCGCGGTTCATCATTTCGATGCTGAACCAGGACTCCAGAGCGCCGCAGGCTCCCAGGGTATGACCGAGGAAACTCTTCTGCGAACTGATTGGCATGTGTTCGCCGAACAACGCGCTGGTGGCCAGTGTTTCGGCAATGTCGCCCTGTTCCGTAGCGGTGCCATGACCGTTCACATAGCCGATGTCCGAAGGCTGCAGTCCGGCGTCTTCCAGGGCGAGTTCCATGGCCCGCCGCATGGTGAGCTGCTCCGGACGGGTGGCGTGCTGACCGTCGGCGTTGCTGCCGAAACCCACGATCTCGGCGTGGATATGTGCACCGCGCGCCAGGGCGTGTTCGAGTTCTTCAAGCACCAGCATGCCGCCGCCTTCACCGATAACCAGGCCATCGCGGCCGGTGTCGTAAGGGCGAGGGTTGGTTTGCGGGGCGTCGTTTTTCAGGCTGGTGGCGTAGAGCGCATCGAACACCATGGCTTCGGTCGGGCACAGCTCTTCGGCGCCGCCGGCGAGCATCAGCGGCAGGCGGCCGAACTTGATCGATTCGTAGGCATAACCGATGCCCTGGCTGCCGCTGGTGCAGGCGCTGGAGGTCGGGATCAGTCGGCCGGTGAGGCCAAAGAAGATGCTGATATTCGCTGCCGTGGTGTGCGGCATCATTCGTACGTAAGAGTTGGCGTTCAGGCCTTCGGCCACTGAGTTGAGCAGCATTTTGCCGAACGCCTTGATCTCGTCGGTGCTGCCGGTGGACGAGCCGCAGGAAACGCCCATGCGTCCGTCCTTGATCGACTCGTCACCCAGCAGACCGGCGTCCGTCAAGGCCTGTTCAGCCGCGCCCACGGCCAGGCGCGAGACGCGGCCCATGCTGCGCAGCTGCTTGCGGGTCCAGTGGCTTGGCACCTTGAAGTCATCGATCGGCCCGGCCAGGCGCGTGTTGAGTTCAGTGAAACGGTCCCACTCGTCCATGCGGCGGATGCCGCTGCGATTGGCGGCGAAGTTGCCGGCGATGGTGTCCCAGTCGCTGCCCAGTGAGGTAATGCCGGCCATGCCGGTGACGACGACGCGTTTCATCAGCACAGGCCTCCATTGACGGCCAGAACCTGCCGGGTGATGTACGACGCTTCCGCCGACATCAGGAAATTCACCGCACCGGCCACCTCTTCCGGGGTACCCATGCGTTGTGCGGGGATCATTTTCATCAGTTCTTCCACCGGCACGTTTTCGTCGAGCATCGCCGTGTCGATCAGGCCGGGTGCGACACAGTTAACCGTGATTTTGCGCTTGCCCAGTTCGATCGCCAGCGCCTTGGCTGCGCCGATCAAACCGGCCTTGGACGCGCTGTAATTGACTTGCCCGCGATTGCCGATCAGGCCGGAGACCGAGGTAATGCAGACAATCCGTCCGGCGGCGCGACGACGGATCATCGGCATCATTACCGGGTGCAGCACGTTGTAGAAGCCGTCGAGATTGGTGCGCATCACCAGATCCCAATCCTCCTCGCTCAGGGCTGGAAAAGCACCGTCGCGGGTCAGGCCAGCGTTGAGCACTACGCCGTAATAGGCGCCATGAGCTTCGACATCGGCTTCGAGAATAGCTTTGCAACGGGCACGGTCGGACACGTCGAATTGCAGAATGCGAGCGTTGCGGCCCAGGGCCTCGATTTCGGCCTTGACGGCTTCGGCGTCCGCCAGACCACTGCGGCAATGCAGCACGATGTCATGCCCGGCTCGGGCCAGACGCAACGCGATGGCGCGGCCGATACCACGGCTGGAGCCGGTGACCAGTACGGATTCAGTCATCACTCGACTCCTTGGGGTTCATGAAGATATTGCGCGGCCTGGGGCGGGCGAAACACGTTCAGCCGGGCGGTGGCGTGGATGCCGGGGGCGGTGAGATGGCATTCGAACACACCCATGCCGTTGTCGTCTTCCAGCGAGCGTATCCCATGAATGGTCAACTCGGTGCCGGCGGGGAAGTGTTCCACGTTGCATTCGAATTTTCGGGTGCCGAGCAGGAAACCCAACTCCACCGCATTGCCTTTCTGGCGCGCATGGCAGCCGGCGTACGCGGCGACGCTCTGGGCCATCAGCTCGATGCCGACCCAGGCCGGCAGGCTGCCGTCGGGGCGGTTGAACAGCCCGCCGGGTTTGACGGTGAGTCGGGTGTGAATCTGCTCGTCATCGAACGACAGGATCTGCTCGATGAGGATCATGTCGCCAGCATGCGGCAGCAGTTCGGCGAGCGGCCAGGCAATCATGGGGCGTCTCCGATAATCAGGCTGACGTTATTGCCACCGAAGGCAAAGGAATTGCTCATCAGGTAGCGAGGTGCAATGGACGTCAGGTGGTCGGTCGGGGTCACCCAATGCAGGGCCGGTAATTCGGGGTCGGCCTTGCCGTCCCAGACGTGAGGCGGCAAGGCATGTTCGCTGTTGTCCGCGCTCAGGCTCAACCAGCAGAACGCCGCCTCCAGGGCACCGGCAGCGCCGAGGGTATGGCCGGTCATCGGTTTGGTCGATGAGCAGGGCACGCCTTGCGGGAATAGCGTCGTCACGGCCAGGCTTTCCATGGCGTCGTTATGTTGCGTGGCGGTGCCGTGCAGG
This sequence comes from Pseudomonas farris, assembly GCF_019145235.1. Classification (GTDB taxonomy): domain Bacteria; phylum Pseudomonadota; class Gammaproteobacteria; order Pseudomonadales; family Pseudomonadaceae; genus Aquipseudomonas; species Aquipseudomonas farris. The sequence goes on from NZ_JAHSTV010000003.1 coordinate 321,430, forward strand.
TTCAGATAACCGATCTGCTGCGGTTGCAGGCCCGCGCGGCTCAAGGCTTTGCGCATCGCTTGCAGAGCGCCACGGCCGGTCGGTTCCGGCGCGGAAATATGGTGTGCATCGGAACTGGCGCCACTGCCGAGCAGGGCAATCGGTTGGCTATTGCCGGCGCATTTGCTCATCAGAAACAGCACCGCCGCTTCGCCGATATTGATGCCGTTGCGGTTGGCTGAAAACGGGTTGCAGCGCTGCTCGGACACCGCTTCCAGGGCCGAGAAACCGTTGAGGGTCAGCTTGCACAAGCTGTCGACACCGCCGCACAACACAGCGTCGCACACGCCCAGATCGAGCAGTCGTTGAGCACTCATCAGCGCACGGGCGCTGGAGGTGCAGGCGGTGGAAATCACATAGGCCGGGCCGCTCAATTGCAGCCAGTCGGCGAGAAACGTCGCCGGCGCGCCGAGTTCCTGTTGCTGATAGTCATAATCGGCAGGGAACTGATGCTCTCGGATGTAATGGGCCAGACCGCTGCTGGCCTCGTGAATGCCCGAGGTGCTGGTGCCCAGAATGACGCCGATACGGTCGCGACCGTAGGTCTGGATCGCCTGCTCGATGTCTTCGCGGATCTGCAGCGCAGCCTCCAGCAGCAATTGATTGTTGCGACTGCTTTGATGCGCCAGCTCAGCCGGAATCGGCGCCAGCTCACCGCGCACCGCCGCGACCGGCAGCGAGCGTTCCACCACCCAGCCGGCCTCGCTGCGCATGCCCGAGCAATCGCCGGCAAACAGGTTGCGGGCGACTTCCTGCTTGTCGCGGCCCAAGGCGCAGATCACCCCGAGGGCGTTCAGATAAGCCGTCATGGCGTGTGCTCGCCTAACGGAGTAATGCGATAGTGCGGGCCTTGGGACACGTTCAATTCAAAGCTCAATGGTTGTGAGTAACGAATGTTCCAGCGCGGTGACAATGACCGTTGCCCGCCATCCTGCCGGGCGGCGGGATAGCTGCCATGCAACTCGCCCGCAGGGGTCAACGCAAACAACAAGGCGGCGAACAGCTCCCGGGCTTCCGGATTGGGCGGCAGCAGGCCGTCGGCCTGCCACTGGCCATCGATCAATTTCTGCCGTGCCACGGGAATCCCCAAAGGGTCCATCATCGACCAGCGAATGCCTGGACCTTCACGCTGGATCACCAGTAGCCAGTCCTGACGCTGTTCGGCCATCTGCCGTTCGATGTGCAGTTGCAGCGGCAACGCCAGGTTCGGGGTTCGCTCGGGCAGCGGTGCCTGGCTGGCGCAAGCGCTCAGCAACAGGAGGCAACCCAGAAGCAGGAAACGGATCATCAGGCACACCCTTCAAGAGGCTTGCGCGCGACTACATTGACCAGAGTTTCTTCCCGTTGGCCAAAGGTTTTGGGCTGGCGCAGGCCGAAGCGTTCGAGCAGGCCGAAATCCTTGGCGCGACTCCACCACAAGTAAGGGTAAGACACGTTCTGCACGCCGAATTCAAAACCCTGCCGACGAATCATCTCCAGGTAGCCGGCGGCGCTCTTCTGCACGTGCATCGGGTGGCGGAACAGCCAACGAATCACCCATGTATCAATGTAAGCCTCGGTGGACTCGGCGAACAGCAAATAGCCGCCCGGCTTGAGCACCCGATAGAACTCGGCCAGGGCCTGATCCTGCTCGACAAGGTGATGGAAGGTCTGGTGACAGAACAGCAGATCGACGCTGGCGTCCGGCACTTTGATGTTCGCGCAGTCACTGCCGATGAGTTCTACATCCATGCCCTGGCGAGCCGCTTCTTCGCCGCTCAGGTTCAGGCTGTGAGGGTCGGCATCCAGCCCGATCAGGCGCCGAGGCGCGAAGGTCTGGCGCAGGTACTGGAACGATTTGCCCTGGCCGCAACCGGCATCCAGCAATACCGGGTTGTCGGGCAATGGCGCGCTGAACAGGTCGCGCAAATCATTGATCGCCACTCGCAATACATGGTGCTGCCAGGTGTGACTGCGCAGAAACCAGAAACCGAAACGGGTTTCTTCGACATAGTTGTCGCTCAAGTAACTCATGTCGGATCCTGGGCGCACAGGTCCGAAATCATCCGCAGTCGACGTTTGGGTTCGCTGACAAACGGGTTGCGTTCATCCCAGGCGTAACCCGCGAGGATCGAGCTGATCATGCGGCGGATTTCCGCTGCGCCGCCCTGATAGAAAATCACATCCTGAAAGGTCCCGGCGTACCAGCCTTCGACGTAGCAACGGAAGGTGTCGACGCCGCGCTTGAGCGGTTCGGCGAACTCGGTCTGCCAGTCGACGCTTTCACCTTGCAATTGGCGGTGCAGCACCCCGGCGGCCATGCTCGCCGAACGCATGGCGATGGTCACACCGGAAGAGAACACCGGGTCGAGAAATTCCGCCGCGTTGCCCAACAGAGCGAAACCTTTGCCGTGCAGGGTTTTGACGTTGGCAGAATAGCCGCCGATGGTCCGCGCGGGCGTATCCCACACGGCGTTGTTCAGCACACCGGCCAGGCTTGGGGTTTCAGCGATAAAGCCGCGCAGGCAATCGTCCAGATTCTCGGTGCGGCCTTCGAAGTGTTCGGCAGACGCCACTACGCCCACCGAGCAACGGCCGTTGCTGAATGGGATGGTCCAGAACCAGATATCACGCTGGGTCGGATGGGTGGTGATGAGAATTTTCTCCCGGTCGAAAGCCGGGTTGTCGATACAGTCTTCGACGTGGGTGAACACGGCCTGGCGCACCGGGAAGTTCGACGGTGCTTCAAGATCGAGCAAGCGCGGCAGCACGCGACCGTAGCCGCTGGCGTCGAGCACGAAGTCTGCCTCGACGCGGTATTGACTGCCGTCTTCGCGAAGCACATCGAGCTGCGGTTTCGGCAGGCTGAAATCGGCGCTGACGATGGCTTCGCCATAACGGACATCGACACCCTGCAACTCAGCTTGATCGGCCAGCAGCTTGTCGAAGTCGGCGCGCGTGACCTGGAACGTGGTCGGCTTGCCGTTGGTGAAGGTGTCGCCGAAATCGAAGGTGCTGTACTGATCGCCCCAAGCGAACGCTGCACCGTTTTTGCGCTGGAAACCAGCAGCATTTACCGCCTCGAGCATGCCGGCTTCTTCGACGAAATCCAGGCAGTGGGACAGCAGGCTTTCACCGATGGAAAACCGTGGGAAATGCTGGCGCTCGATCATCAGCACATCATGACCTTTACGCTTGAGCAGCGCGGCGGCGATGGCGCCCGAGGGGCCGGCGCCGATTACCAGTACCTGACGACGTTCCATTTCAACTGTTGGCACGGGTGCTCCTTGCCGGGGCGGCGATGTTCAAAGGGATTCGGTGCATGCCGGCGAGTGCCGGCAGCAGGGTTGCGATCAGGCCCATCAGCATCAGCGCGAAGTACAGCGCCGGGCTGATGAGCTGTTGTTGCAGCAGCAGGTTGAGAAAGACGATCTCGCTCAAGCCGCGAATATTCAGCAGCAGGCTTTCCCGCCAGCGGCTGGCACCTTCAAACGAGGCGCCAGCCCAGCCGAGGCCCAGCCAGTTGCCCAACAGTTTGCTGGCGATCGGCAACAGCAGGAGCGCGGCCAGTTGCACGCCGCTGAGACTGTCGATGGCGCTGTGCACGTTGATCTGCACGATGCCGAACGTGAGGATCAGCGGGATGGCAATCCAGGTTTGCAAACGGCTCATCCACGCCGCCGACAATGGCAGCACCAATGGCACCTTGAGCGTGGCCATGCACAGCAGATAGCCGATGCCGAAAATCAGCGCATTGAGTTTGAAGTGTTCGGCGACCACCAGCAGCGCGAAGAAGCAGCCGCTGTGCAGCAACGGTTGGCGCAACCCGAGCAGCCGCAGCAACAACGGCAGGCAGGCGCCGGCCAGCGGCAGCAAGAGGCTGCTCAGGTGCAGGCTGCCTTGGGCGAACGCGAACAGGGTCCAGCAGGTCAGGTCGATCAGGATCGCGGTCTGCACCAGGCGTCGGGTGGCAGCGGGCGGGTAGTTGATGTGTCGCAGGTACAGATACAACACGGGAATCGCGGTGATGGCGAACAGCAGACCGACCGCCAGCGAGCTGATCCACGGCTGCGGCGGCAACAACCAGACTGCCGTTACCAGCCCGCAGGCAAACGGAATGCAGAAACTCGGCAGGGCGATTTTCAGGCTCTGGCGTTCCAGCCGCAGGTCAATCACGTCGCTGAGGATGTGCCCCAACAGTAAGGCAAAGCTCAGACTGTAGAGGTTCTTCAGCCAGTCCGGCGAGATCAGGTCGGCGCCGCTCAAGTGCCAGCCCGGTTCGATCCAGAAGTACATCAGCAATGGCAGGCCGAAGGTCGCCAGCAGCAACTGGCTGACAATCGGAATCAGACCGAAATGACGACCGATACGGGTGGCCACGGCGAACAACACCAGGGCCATCAACCAGAACACAGCGACCATCATGCTGCCGGCTCCGTGATTGGGGCGGCGTGGACTTGGCGTCCGGCCCACGGCGCCAGAATGAAACTGAACGCCAGGCCGAGGCTCACCGACAGGCCGAAGTTGCTCACCGCCGGCGTGCTGGACACCGCCAGCAGGCCGAACGACAGCCAGGTGGTCACCGCTGCCAGCAAAGTGCCCAGCAGGCTCGCCGCAGCACCACCGATCTGTTCGCGCATGAGGATCGCATAATCGACGCTGATCGCCGTCACCAGCAAGAGGCCGAACAGGCTGAACAATGTCAGCGGCTGACCGAGCCAACCCAGGCTTGCCAGACTGCACAGGGCCGCCAGCAATGGCAGGGAGACGATGCGTAACGCGCCACCGAGACCGAATGGCAGGATCAGCACCAGCACGATCAACACGCAGGAGGCGAGTTTCAGTTCAGCGGCGCTGATTTGAGTGGCGGCGAAAACCTGGTTCAGTTCGCCGAGGCGATCCACCAGTTCCACACCCGGCAAGTCCAGCGCCTGGACCCGCAGCAGCGTGGGATTGTTCAAGCCTTGCAGGCTGACCATCGCCGCCACGCCGTCATCGGTCGGTCCCAGCCACAGGGTGCGGTAGGGCTCGGCCAATGGGCCGGCCAGCGCTGCGTCGATGTCTTCGGTGGGCAGCGCCTGCAACGTTGCCAACTCGGCTTGCAACGCGGCGGCCGGCACGCCGAGTTCGAGCAACGGTTGCCAGAACTGCGGCAGTTTGCTCAGTGCTTCACGCACTTTGCGCTGTTCGCTCGGCTGGCTGACCAGTTGATTGAGCGACAGATAGCCCTGAAGTTTCTCCAGATTGACCAATTGATCCAGACGCTCGCTCAGTGCCGTCAGGCGTTCGAGCAACTCCTGCTGATTGGTCGCGCACACCAGGAAGAACTGGCTGGTAGGCTGATAGCCGGTGATGCGCGCGATGGTCTGGGCTTCGTCAGTCAGTTGCTGCGGCGTGCCGACCCATTGGCGAATGTCGTTTTTGCTCTGCAACTGCAACAGACCGCCGACACAGAAGGCGATCAGCAGTGCCAGCAGTACCGGCGTGCGCAAGTATTTCAGCAGCGATTCACGCAGCTCCAGCAACTTCTCGGCGATGCGCATCGGCCATTGTGCCGGACGCAGATCCACGCCCTTGAGCAGCGCTGGCAGCAGGCACACTGCCGACAGATAGGCGCCCACCAGACCGGCGGCGGAGAACACGGCAATTTGGGTCAGGGCCGGGAACGGCGTCCAGGCCAGGGCCAGGTAGCCGATGCAACTGGTGATCAGGCTCAGCGTCAGCCCCGGCAGGGTCAGGCGCAACGCCGGCCAGCTGTGCCAGGGTTTCAGGCTCCAGCTTTTGGACAGGTAATGCAGCGGGTAATCCACCGCCACGCCGATCAGGCTGGAGCCCAACACCAGCGTCATCACATGCATGTGACCGAACAGCGCCACGCAGGCAACCGCGCCGAACAGCATGCCCACCAGCACCGGGACGAATGCCAACAACACCCGCCAGCGCCGGAAGGCCAGCAACAGCAACAACAAAATCCCGACCGTGGCGCCGCCGCCGACCCAGGTCATCTCGCGTGCGGCTTGCCGTTGACCGCTGGCGGCATACAACAGGCCACTGGCGGCGAGTAGTTGCACATCCGACCGGGCGGCTTCTTCGCGACTGTGCTGGAGCAGGTCAGCCACTTGCAGCGGCAGGTTCATGTCGAATGCGTTGCCGACGGTTCGCGCCCGCAGCATCACCCAACTCTTGCCGTCAGCATCGGCAACCAGCGCACCGCTGCCGATGTCCAGTTGCACAGAGCCGTGCTGTGGCTGGCTGTTCTGGATGCGCCCGGTCAGGCCGAGCCAGTCGTCCTGGCTCGGCACCAGGCTGAAGCCGGTGAACGGGTCGAACAGGGCTTGTACCCGTTGCTGAATAAAGGCGTCGGGGTGCTCGATGAGTTGCTGCCGGTCGGCCGCGGACAGCATCGCCAGGCGGCCTTGCAGCAATTGCGTGCGTAGCGCCGGCAAGTCGGCCTGCAGGTTCCACTGGACCTTTTCGAACACGCCGCTGGCCTGCCATTGCTCGCCCAGCTTTTGCGCCATGGCGATGGCTTGCTGGCGGTCTTTATGGCCGACCAGCACCAGCATTTCCCGATTCAATGGTTCTTGCATGCGTTGTTCGGCGCGCAGTTCCAGGGCGTCCGGCGCGGTGCCTGGCACCAATTCCATCAGGTTGGCCGACAGTGGTGTGTCGCCGCGCCATTGCCAGCCGGCGAGCGCGAGCACCGCCAGCAGCAGGATCAGAAACAGCCGCGGCAGCATCCGTTCACTCGGCAAAGTCATGTTGCTCCGCATCGCTCAAAGGTTGTGCGCTGGTGCTGTCCTGCATGCGCAACAGGGTTCGGTCACCCTGGGTTTCGAGCAGCTCGATGCTGTGCACCAGTTCGCCACCGTCAATGTTGATCTGATTGAACACCTGCTTGAGCAGCATCGAACGCGGGGTCAGGGTCAGCTTCCAGTTTTGTGCGTCGCCGCTCAGCGAAAGCTCGAAATCCCGTTGCAGGCCACTGCTGTCGCCTTGCAGCACCGCGAGGAACAAGCGGTTCTGCTCGGCGCCGGCGCTCTTGTTCGGCAGCATTTGCCAACCGTTGGCATCACGCCGGGCAATGCCCTTGTCGCTGATGCGGTAGTCCTGTTGCAGCGGGGTTTTCAGCAGCCAGAGCAGACCATGGTTTTTTGCCAGAACGAAGGAGCCCTTGCTGGTCAGCGGCTGGGGCAGGGCGCGCAGGTGTTTTTCCTGGATGAAGCTGCCGTGGATCACATCGGGTTTGGCCAGTTGATCGCTGAGCTGTTGCAGATCGAAGGCTTGCGCCAATGATGAAAGCCCGAGCAACGCGAAGGCGCCGAGGCATTTGAGCAGCGAATTCATGGCAGCATCCTTTCAACCGCGTCGGTGAACACCTTCGGTGAGGCCAGCTGCATTTCGCGGCTGCTCATGTCGACGGCGACCTGCACGGAACAGGCGCGGGTCAGGCGCTCGCCGGTGGCCAGATCGCTGATCAGATAGGTGATCTTCAGGCGGTTTTCCCACTCCACCAGGCTGGCGCGCACATTCAGCATCTGGCCGAACACGGCACCGCGCACATAGCGCAGCTGCAAGTCGATCACCGGCCACGCGTAACCCGACGCCACCATGGCGTCGTAGTTGTGGCCGATCTTGTCCAGCAGCGCACAGCGGGCGACTTCCAGGTATTTGACGTAATGGCCGTGCCAGACCACGTTCATGGTGTCGACGTCAAAGAACGGTACGAGGATTTCCGTGTCGGTGTGAAGCACTCCCTTGCTACGCATGCAGCCTCCAGTGTTGTTCGGCGATGCGTTGCAGGCACAGGCGCAATTCACCTTCCAGCGCACGGTCTTCGATGACCGGCGGGAAGTCCTTGGCCAATTCTTCGTGCATCGCGGCCAGGGCCGGTGGCAGTGGGCGCGCGTCTTCAGCCCGGCCGCGCAGCCAGACGCCCTGATTGGCGGCGAGCAAGGTGGCAGCGGCGACCTGTTCGGTCAGCTCCAGCACGCGGATGGCGTCGCGGGCGGCGATGGTGCCCATGCTGACTTTGTCCTGGTTGTGGCACTCGGTGGAGCGCGAGAAGACGCTGGCCGGCATGGTGTTTTTCAGCGCTTCGGCGGTCCAGGCGCTGGTGCCGATCTGCACGGCCTTGAAGCCGTGGTTGAGCATCGCGCGGTCGGCGGTGGCGCCGGACAGGTTGCTCGGCAAGCCATGGTTGTAACGCTCGTCCACCAACAGTGCGAGCTGACGGTCGAGCAAGTCGGCGACGTTGGCCACCAGGGTTTTCAGGCTGTCCATGGCGAAGGCGATATGGCCGCCGTAGAAGTGCCCACCGTGCAGTACGCGTTCGGCTTCGGCGTCGATGATCGGGTTGTCGTTGGCGCTGTTGAGTTCGATCTCGATGAACGAGCGCAGCCAGTTCAGGCTGTCGGCCAGCACACCGAGCACGTGCGGCGCACAACGCAGGGAATAACGGTCTTGCAGGCGATGCAGCGGCGCGGTCGGCGCATCGATCGCCAGGTCCTTGCGCAACCATGCGGCGACTTGCATCTGCCCTGGATGGGGTTTGGCGGCGAACAGGCGCTCGTCGAAGTGTTCCGGGTTGCCCTGCAAAGCGACCACGTTCAGCGCGGTGATGCGCGTGGCCAGTTGCAGCAGGTAATCAGCGCGGGCATAAGCCAGGCAAGCGAGGCCGGTCATCACGGCGGTGCCGTTCATCAGCGCCAGCGCTTCTTTGGGGCGCAATACCAGCGGTTCCCAGCCCAGTTCGCTGTGCACATCGGCGGCTTGTCGACGCTCACCACGGAACATCACTTCGCGCTCGCCGGACAAGGTCGCGGCGACGTAGGACAGCGGCGTCAGATCACCACTGGCGCCCACCGAACCTTCTTCCGGAATCAGCGGCAGAATGTCGTGTTCGAGGAAGGCTTGCAGACGCTCCAGCAGTTCCACGCGTACCCCGGAAACGCCGTAGCAAAGCGATTGCAAACGCGCCGCCAGCACCGCGCGGGTGGCTTGGGCGTCGAGCAGTTTGCCCAGGCCGCAGCCGTGGAAGGTATACAAGTGACGGGGCAGAGCTTCGACGTGGTGCAGCGGCACCGCCACCACACAGGAATCGCCATAACCGGTGGTCACACCGTAAATCACGCCTTCCTTGTCCAACAGGGAGTCAAGGAACTGCGGCCCCTTGGCGATGCGCTGGCGAAACTCGGGGTCGCCCTGCAACTGCGTCGGCACCTGGCGGTTGGCCAGGGCTAACACGTCCTCGATGCACAAAGGGAGTTCGCCGAAGGTTACCGGCTCAAGCGTTGGCGTCGTCATCGGTCTTCCAGAAAGGGTAAAAGTTGAACCATTGTTGGGGCGCTTCAAGGCAATAGTGACTCAGGCGTTCGGCGTAGCGGGAGGCCCACTGATGAATGACCTGTTCGCGGTCGCTGCGTTTCCACACGATGGCGTCGGCGAACGGTTCGAGGGTCAGTCGATAGTCGCCAGTGGGTTTCTTCAGGCACAGCATCAGGTTGATCGGGCATTTCAGCAGACCGGCCAGCAACCATGGGCCCTGAGGAAACGCGGCTTGATGGCCGAGGAAATCCACGCTCACGCTGCGTCCGCCATGCAGCGGCACGCGGTCGCCGGCAATCGCCAGCCATTCGCCGCGCTCCAGGCGTTCATGCAGTTGCAGCATGATCACCGGGTCCAGCTCGCTGACCTGGATCAGCCGCAGATTGGTCGCCCCGGCTTCGCCCAGCAGACGGTTGAATTGTTCGGCGTGCTTGGTGTGCACCAGCACGTTCATGGTGACTTTCTCACCGATCTCGGCCAGCGCCCGGCAGACCTCGAGATTGCCCAGGTGTGCGCCCACCAGCATTTGCCCGCGTGTACCGCGCAGTTTATTGCGCAGCAGCGCCGGGTCGATGATTTCGATTTGATCGATGCTCAGCTTGCCGTTCCACACATCGAGCTTGTCGAGCATAGAGTCGGCGAACGCCATGAACTGGCCGAACACCCGCCAATGGCTCGGGCGCAATTCGCTACGACCGCTCCAGTCGGCAAGCCGCTGCTGGTATTGCCAGGCGCTTTGGCGGGCGCTGCGTCCGAACAGGAAAAAATACAGCACGATGCCGTACAGCAGCGGGCTCAACAGTCGGCGACCCAAGACTTTTGCGCAGAGCGCGGTGAACTTCATCAACCAGAAACTGCCGCGCTCCTGGCGGTCGGCCCAATGCTGTTTGTCTGCGTTGTCGCTCATGCTCGCCACCGTCGCCAGAGGATCACCGGTGCGCGCAGCAACATGCCGAAGAACAGCCGGGTGTGCATGCTCGAAATCAGTACATTGTCGTGGAACAGGCGGAAATGCGAGACGCCATCCAAGGGGTAATGGACCTTGGTTTTCAGCCACTGCATTGGCATATTGCGCCAGGCAAGGCGCACCAGGATGTCGGAGTCGAAGTCCATGCGTTTACCAATCCTGGCCGAGTCGATCAGTGCCAGTGTTGGTGGCAATGGATAGACGCGAAAGCCGCACATGGAGTCGCGAATCTGCAATGACAGGGTGTTGATCCACACCATGACGTGCGTCAGGTAGCGGGCGTACAAACGGCCCTTCGGCACGCTGTCGTCGTATTGCGGATAGCCGCAGATCACCGCCTCGGGATTAGCGCGCGAATGCTCGATGAAGACTTTGACGTCTTGCAGGTCGTGCTGGCCGTCAGCGTCCACCTGCAAGGCGTGGCTGAAGCCCAGGCGCGAAGCTTCGCGCAAACCGGTCATCACCGCGCCGCCCTTGCCTTGATTGACGGTGAGCCTGATCAGGTAAACCCGGTCACGCAGGGCCAGTTGATCAAGTACCTTGGCGCAGGCCGGACTGCTGGCATCGTCCACTAGAATGCAAGGCAGGCCACTGGCAAGCAGGGCATCGACCACGGCAGTGATTGCGGTTTCGTGGTTGTAGACCGGGATTACGGCGCAGGGGTTATGCATGATGGCGTGCATCTGAAGGATCGAGGTGTCTGCATCGCGAGCAGGCTCGCTCCCACAGGGAAATCGTGTTTAACAGAGATCCAATGTGGGAGCGAGCCTGCTCGCGATTGAGTGCGTAGCACTCACCAAAGTTATGCATCGCTGGCAGCCTCCAGCAAAATCCGCCCACTTGAGCAGGTGGCGGTTTCATTGCGATAGGCGAAATACAATTTGCTGCGCGCCGAGTCGAAGCGCAGGTGCAACTGGATTTCATCACCGGGGCGCACCAGTTGCTGGAATTTCAGCACTTCCATACCGGCGAATTTTGCCGGCAGATCCATCAATTGCTGACCCAGGCTCAGCGCCCAATCCACCTGCACCACGCCGGGCAATACCGGTGTCTGAGGGAAATGCCCGCTGAAATACGCCAGGTCTGGCGGGACGGCCAGTTGCAGGCTCCACTCGCCATCGGTGTCGATCTGCTCCAGCACTTCCGGCGCCTTTGGGCGTGGCGCCAGCAATATGGTCTCCACGTCGGCCTGAGGCAGTTTACCTTGAGCGTTCAGTGGCAATTGTCGCAACAGGCGCCAGCGACGGGGCAGGGCGAGTGCTTCGCAATGCTGGCTCAGGTGTTGGCGCAACTCCTGAGTAAGCGTACGTCGACCCTGATTGCGCAAGGCATGCAAACCCTGCTCGCTCAACACCAGCAGCGCGCCCAGCGAAGCACGGTTTTCCTGGACGACGCCAAGCCGCGCTTCAGCGACCCACTCATGGGTCATCAGCGCTTGTTCGAGCATCGGTAGCGAGATACGTTTTTCTTCCAGTTTGACGATTCGGTCCAGCCGTCCCAACAGCTCGAAACGGCCGTCGGCGGCGATGCGCGCGGCATCGGCGGTGTGTTCGATATGGCCGGCCGGCAAGTACGGTGAGGCGATAAGCAAGGCGCCATCGCTGTCCTGGCTCAGCGCAACCTCGGCGAAGGGCTGCCAGAGATTCTGGCCCTGACGCCAGGCGATGCCGCCGGTTTCCGAGCTGCCGAAGATTTCTGTCGGCCATTGTTGCAGGCGCTCATGCAGGCTTTGCGCCGCATCGGCGGGCAACGCGCCACCGGAGGAAAACACTCGGCGCACCGCGCTCAGCGCTGGCCAGTCGAGGTTGTCGCCCATGCGTTTGAGCAGTGCCGGGCTGGCGACCCAGGCGAAGGCCGAGTGTTCGCGGCTGGCGCGTTGCAGGTCTTCCGGGAAGGCCAGTTGTTTACGCACGAACGAGCGCCCGGCGCACAACGGCCACAGCACCCGAAACAGCAACCCGTAGATGTGCTGGGTGGCGACGCTGCCGATGATGCAGGCCTCGCCCAAATCTGCGCCCCACAGGTGCTCCAGCGCTTTGACTTCATTGGCCAGTTGGCGCAGGGTTTTGTCGATGCGCTTGGGTTCGCCACTGGAGCCGGAGGTGCACAGGCTCAGCTGACAGCGATCCAGATCCAGCGGGCTGGCCGGCAGCGGTGGATGCTGATAATCGCTCAAATGAGCATCGTCGGCCTGATCGGTCAGCCACAGATCGACCTCGATCGACCAGCGCTGGCGAGTCTGCGCTTGCAGGTCGGCGGGCAGCAGCACGCTGACCCCGGCACGCCAGGCGCCGAGCAGGGCAATGGCCAGGTCGGCAGCGTCCTCAAGGTGCACGGCGATGCGCTGTACGCCTTGCGCTTGCAGGCCGGCAGCCAGGCTCAGGGCCTGTTCGCACAATTGCGCGTGATTTAACGCAGGTTGCACCGTCACGGCTCGGTCCGGCTGAGCTTTGAGCAACAGTTGCTCAAGTGTTATCCAATTCATGGGCGGCCTCTTACCCGTTGTCGTATCAGCCATTCAATGGCAAACATCAGGCCGATCAATCCGTAGGAGATCAGGCCGGTGTACAACATCCACCAACTCAGCGGCGCCCAAAGGGTCAGGGCGGCGGCGCACAAGCCGTTGCAGAGAAAAAACACGCTCCAGGCAATCGTCACCTGGCGGGTGTAGCGAATGGCCCTGGCCGGTAATTCCGGCTCTCGCAGACGGGCCAGGCGTTCGATCATCGGTGGGCCGTATTTCAGGCTCAGGCCGAACAGCACCAACATGAACGCGCTGATCAGCACCGGGTACCAGCGCAGCAGCACCGGGCTGTCGAATAGCGCCAGCAGCAGGCAAAACCCGATGGCGACCGTGGCCATCCACAGGCTTCCGGGGCGCCGCTCGCCGGTCAGCGCTCGCGCCAGCCACAGGCTACCCAGCAGCAGACCGAACTGCCACGGGGCAAAATGCTCCATGCCGAAATACACCGCAAAGGGGTACAACAGGCCTGCCAGCAGCAGGCCCAGGCCGATCAATCGGCTCATGCGGCGGGTTGAACCAGACGGTAGACCGCCTCGACCACGTCGCTGACGGTACGCACCGATTTGAATTCTTCGGCGGCGATTTTCTTGCCTGTCTGGCGTTTGATGTGATCGATCAGATCGACCGCATCGATGCTGTCGATTTCCAGATCCTGATACAGGTTGGACCCCAGGCTGATGCGCTCGGGCTCCAGCTCGAAGAGTTCGACCAGAGCATCGCGCAGGGTATTGAAAATATCGTCACGAGTTTGCATGGTCCGGTCTCAAGCTGCCTGTTTTGCAGTGACGAACGCCGCAAGGCTCGCCACGTTGGTGAAGTGATTACGGGTGTCCTTGGCGTCGGCATCGATTTTGATACCGTACTTTTTCTGAATCGCCAGACCGAGTTCCAGGGCGTCTACCGAGTCCAGGCCCAAGCCTTCGCCGAACAGTGTCTGGTCATCGCCAATGTCTTCGACGCTGATGTCTTCGAGGCCCAGGGCGTCAATGATCAGTTCTTTGATTTCACGGTGTAGATCGCTCATCTTCGGCGAGCTCCTTAATAAAGTAATGGTGCAAATAATCATTGAGCTTGCGCGAGGCTTGGGGCGCGGGCCCCTGCGTAGCGAAGGCCTGTGGGTCTATATCGGCCCCGACACGAAAACTGAAGTGCACGCGGCGTTTGGGGATCCGATACCAGGGTTCGGCCTTGGTTAATGTGCTCGGGCTGACCTTGATGATCACCGGGGTGAGGATTTTCGCACCGCGCACAGCGATTGCCGCGCCCCCCCGATGAAATGCCGGTGGTTTGCCGGGTTGAGTGCGGGTGCCCTCGGGGAAAATGATCAGGGTCTGACCGCTTTTCAGCGCGTCGGCAGCGGCGTCGAGCATGTCCATGCTGCCGTCGTTGCTGATGTAATCGGTGCGACGTAGTGGGCTGCGGGTGAACGGATTTTCCCAGAGGCTTTTCTTGACCACGCAGTTGGCGTGGCCTACCAGGCCGATCAAAAACACCACATCGATCAGCGAAGGGTGATTGGCGACGATCATCTGGCCTGGCCGCCCAAGCTTTTCCGCACCCTGAATGTCATAAGTCAGCACGCCAGTGCGAGCCATGAACCGAATGAAAAACCAGAAACAGCGGCTCACCGTCTGTCGTGCCCGCTGACGATGGGCCTGGGCGTTTCCCGGCAAGCAACTCAACAGCGGGAACACCACCAGTCGCAGGCATAGCCCGCCCAACCCGAACAGGGTGAAGCTTGCGGCAGTGGCCAGCAGGCGCCAGTAATAGGCGTCGCGGTTTTTATCGGTTACAGGTTGCGTTGCCAGGTCCATAGACGATTTTTCCAGGCATGTTGGCAGGTGGTCTGCTGGCCGAGCAGGGTACGCAACAGATTCAGGGCATGGGGCCAGTGGGCTTTGGACAACGCTTGCGAGGTGCTGTTCAGCGACAGCTGCCACTGATTGCCGGGCGTAATCAGCAGGCCGACCGCATAAGGGAATGGCACGTCGTCGATCCAGGCCGAGTAGGCCGCGGGCGGTTGCTCTTCCGTCACTACCAGCAGTACCGCAGGCGCTCCTTCATCAAGCAATGCCGCCGCCTCTAGCATGCCGTGTTCAAGGCCATCACCGGCCGCAGCGAGGGCGGTCATTTCGCTGGTTTCGCCGCGCATGATCGACCATAGGCCGATGACCGCGTTGTGCACCGACAAGCTGAACTGAGTGGGCGACAACGGTTGGTCAGTCGCCAGATCGCTGAGAATTTCGAAAGTGCGCGGGGTTTCGCCGTGGCGGGAAATAAAGACCAGCGGTAGGTCCTGGCGACCATCAGCCAACGGCCAGCCAACGCTGAATGCCATCCGCGCCAGACGGCTGAGTCGCCGACGCTGCATAGCCGGCAAAAACGACACATCGGGGGCGGCATCGCTGGGCTCGAGCACGACCGGTTGTCGGCTCCAGGCCTGCCAATCATCCACGCTTTCAAGCCCAGGGGCCCACGCGCGCCATTGGGCGATGTTGAAATTGATCACAGACATTCATCCCGCCCCTGCGGGCTTCCTTGACGCGGTGAGTCGCAGAAATCGCGGCTGACCTTACGTGGCGCTTAACGCCGAGTGGTGCGCATTATCCCGGTGCGGCGGGCGTGTAGCAAATGCTGGTTACATTTTGCGCAACGAAATGTACCGTCTGGTTCGCGAAAAAACTGTCGTTTGGCCATTATCCACGTTGCAGCGGACATGTCTGTCGGCTCTATCGGCTGTCAATGGACGAGTTGGCGGCTTCTTCCGACGGATATTTACCAATGACTGTGTAGTCCCGATGCCGGCGAGGTAGCTAAGCAGCGCCGTGGACTACTACACTCGGTCATTCTTTGATACACGGAGGTTTTGACATGCGGCGCGTGGTGTTCAATCAGAAAGGTGGCGTGGGCAAGTCAAGCATTGCCTGTAATCTGGCGGCGGTCAGCGCCAGCGAAGGCTATCGTACGCTGTTGGTGGATCTCGATGCTCAGGCCAACTCCACTCAATACCTGACGGGACTCACCGGTGATGATATCCCGATGGGGATCGCTGACTTCTTCAAGCAAACCCTGTCCTCCGGACCGTTCTCGAAGAAAAACCAGGTCGATATCTACGAAACCCCATTCGACAACCTTCACGTCGTCACCGCCACCGCCGAGCTGGCTGACTTGCAGCCCAAGCTTGAGGCCAAGCACAAGATCAACAAACTGCGAAAATTGCTCGAGGAGCTGGACGGCGATTACGACCGAATATACCTCGATACACCGCCAGCACTGAATTTCTATGCCGTCTCGGCCTTGATCGCCGCTGATCGTGTATTGATTCCCTTCGACTGCGACAGTTTCTCGCGTCAGGCGCTGTATGGCCTGCTGGCGGAAATCGAAGAGTTGAAGGAGGACCACAACGAAGGGCTGGAAGTTGAAGGCATCGTCGTCAACCAGTTCCAGGCACGCGCCAGTTTGCCTCAGCAAATCCTCGACGAACTGATCGCCGAAGGGCTACCGGTGTTGCCGGTGTACCTGGCAAGCTCGGTGCGCATGCGCGAATCCCACCAGGCCAACACGCCGCTGATCCACCTCGACCCGCGGCACAAGCTGACCCAGCAGTTCGTCGACCTGCACAACCTTCTCGAAAACGCCTGATTCCTGCAAACAACACCGAACCACTGTGGGAGCGAGCCTGCTCGCGAAAGCGGAAGTCCAGTCAACAGAGATGTTGAATGTGAAACCCTCTTCGCGAGCAGGCTCGCTCCCACATTTATTTGTGGTGGCTCTAAATCCCTTGGCTACGCAGCCAGCTCATCAACTGCGGCAACGGGAAGGCCCCGCTCTGGCGAGCCACTTCCCGGCCGTTCTTGAACAGAATCAGGCTCGGAATCGAGCGAATCCCCAGCTGTGCCGACAATTGCTGATTCGCCTCGCTGTCCAGCTTGGCCAACCGACACTTGCCCGCCAACTGACCCGCCGCTTGCTCGAACACCGGCGCAAACGACTTGCACGGCCCGCACCAGTCCGCCCACACATCCACCAGCAACGGCAGGTCGCCCTTGATCTGACTGGCGTAATCGCCTTGCTTCAACTCGAATGGCTTGTTGAGCAGGACTTCGGCCTTGCAGCGGCCGCACTTTGGGTGGTCATTGAGACGCTCGGCGGGAATGCGATTCAGCCCGTTGCAGTGGGGGCAGGGGATGAGGAGTGGGTCAGTCATGAGGATGGTCCTGTTAAGAAGCCGATTACTTCTATTTGGAGACGTTTGCTCATGTTTTCAATCGTGCAGCGACCTGCGATGTAACTAGGCTGGGTTGTACTGAGCGACACCGTTGGTCTGCTTAGAATTATCGCAACTTGCGATATTTTTTATCTGTGATTAATCTCCATAGCAGAATGCGATAAGGATGTTGCATGCATGTGTTCACCGAAAAACCAGTCCGTGAGGCCAAGGAAAAGTGGCCGCGGGCAGCCAATGCACTGGAGCAGTGGTATCGACTTGCCAAAGGGAGTAACCCAAGAGACTTCGCGGCGATGAAGTCGATTTTCCCCGCGACTGACAAAGTCGGCGAGTTTCATGTGTTCGACATCGGTGGCAACAAGTTGCGGCTGATCGCTTTCGTCAGGTATCGGTCTCAAAAGCTTTATATCAAGCATGTGCTGGATCACCGCGAATATGACCGCGGTAAATGGAAGGAGGGAAGGTCATGAGTGTTCTGATCAAAAAGGCTGCCGAGCATTGGGAGTTCGTCTCGCCATTGCTTCGAAAACCGAAAAACGAAGACGACTACGACAGGTTGGCGCAGGCACTCGATGAATTGCTTGAGATGACCGGGGATGATGAGTCGCACCCGTTGATGAGCTTGGTGGATATCATCGGTGACTGGATTGCGGAGTGGGATCGCAAGCATCACCCCATGCGCGAGGCCTCTGGTGCAGAGGTTCTCGGCTATATGATGCGCGAACACGGCCTCAGCCAGAGCGAACTGCCCGGCGTTGGCACTCAGTCGGTGGTTTCCGAGATATTGAGCGGCAAGCGTCAGCTCAACCTGCGGCAGATCCGCTGGTTAGCCGAACGCTTTGGTGTATCAGTGGAGACGTTTATCTGACCCGTCTACGACGAACAACTGATCTCCAAATGCTTACCCCACTCCGGTGGCCGCTCGGCATAACTCTCCATTCCAGGTTGTTCCTCGAACGGATTGCTCAATACTGCGTGCAAACGACGAACTTCCGCATAGTCGCCGCTTTCCGCCGCATCGATGGCTTTCTGCGCCAGATAGTTACGCAGGATGTACAGCGGATTGACCGCATGCATGCGTTTGCGGCGCTGTTCCTGGTCAACTACGCCTTCACGGCCAACCCGGGCGATGTAGAGCGCGCCCCATGCATCGAAGCCTTTGATGTCGACGAAGTCATCGCGCAAACGGGCGACGGCCAGTTCGGGTGACTGATCGCCGAGGCGGCGGAAGAACAGGCTGTAGTCGACGCCGCTGTTCTGCATCAGTTGCAGCAAGTGTTCCAGCAGTTTCTGGTCGTCGTCTTCGGCAGTGGTGAAACCGAGGCGGCGGCGCATCAGGTCCAGGTAGTGGGCCTGAAACAGCGGCAGGTACAGGCCGAGGGTTTCGCGCAGGGCTTCGACGCTGATGAACGGCGTCAGGGCCTGGGCGAGGGCGCTGAGGTTCCACTGGCCAATCGGCACCTGGTTGCTGAAGGAGTAACGGCCTTGGTCATCGGAGTGGTTACAGATGAAGTGGGCGTCGAAGTCGTCGAGGAAGGCGAACGGGCCGAAGTCGAAGGTGATGCCCAGGATCGACATGTTGTCAGTGTTCATCACGCCGTGGCAGAACCCATAGGCCTGCCATTTGGCGATCAGCTCGGCGTTGCGCTCGACGATTTCGCGGAACATCGCCAGGTACGGTTCCGGCTGTTCCAGGCAATGCGGGAAATGCATGGCCAGCACATGGTTGCCGAGTTCTTTCTGTTGCTCGGGGCGCTTGGTGTAGTAGAAAAATTCGAAATGCCCGAAGCGCACATGGCTCGGTGCCAGGCGCAAGACCATGGCCGCGCGTTCCTGTTTCTCGCGCCAGACGGGCGTGTCGGAGCCGATCACGCACAGCGCGCGAGTGGTGGGAATGTTCAGGGCATGCAAGGCTTCGGAGGCGAGAAACTCGCGGATCGACGAACGCAGCACCGCCCGCCCATCACCCATGCGCGAGTAAGGCGTCTGGCCGGCGCCCTTGAGGTGCAGGTCCCAATGTTCACCGGCTTCGTTATAGACCTCGCCCAGTAACAGGCCGCGACCGTCGCCCAGTTGCGGGTTGTAAGAGCCGAACTGATGCCCGGAATAGACCATTGCCCGAGGCTCGGCTTCGGCCCAGAACTTGTGGCCACCGAACAGCTCGGCGAACACCGGCGTTTCGGCCGCGGCCGGGTCCAGGTCCAGCAGCGCCATGGCGGCGGGGCTGGCGACCACCAAGCGTGGCGCGGCGATGGGCTCGGGCAGCACATGGGTTGAGAACGCGTCGCCCAGGCGGGCGAAGCGATTGTCGAAGGTCAGTTCGTCGAGGGCTTTCAACGGCCATCTCCAGCAGAATGTCCGAGCATTCTGCTAGGGATAGAGCAGTTAGTCGAGTTCGACAGGCGGCGGCTCGTGTCGCGGTTTGCCATCGGCCAGCGGCACGATGGTTTTGGTTTCCTGCTCGACCGGCACCATCTTGTACTCTTGGCCGTGAAGGTTCTTGAGGTAGACCTCCATTTGCCGGAACGAGATGTTGATCTTCTGCTTCTTGAACTCACGATTTATGAAGCGGTTGACCTCGTCGAGTACTGGGTTACGGTCGCCGAGGTCGCGCACATGCATGCGCAACTCGTGGTCGAGGGTGCTTTCGCCGAAGTTCAGGAAGTACACGTGAGGCTCCGGATCCTTCAGCACGCGCGGGTTGTCCCGGGCAGCCTTGAGCAGCAGCTCTTTCACCAGGTCCAGGTCTGAGCCGTAGTCGACGCCGAGCTTGAGGGTCACCCGGGTGATGGTGTCGGTCAGGGACCAGTTGATCAGTTGCCCGGTGATGAACGTCTTGTTCGGGACGATGATGTCCTTGCGGTCGAAGTCGGTGATGGTCGTAGCACGGATGCGGATCTTGCTCACCGTGCCCGACAGATTGCCGATGGTGATGGTGTCACCGATCCGCACCGGGCGTTCAAACAGGATCATGATGCCGGAGATGAAGTTGGCGAAGATCTCCTGCATCCCGAAACCGAGGCCTACCGACAGTGCCGCCACCAGCCATTGCAACTTGTCCCAGCTCACGCCGAGAGTGGACAGTGTCGAAACGAAACCGACACCCGCGATCACATAGGACAGCAGCGTCGTCGTGGCATAGGCGCTGCCCTGAGCCAGGTTCAGCTTCGACAGCACAAACACTTCCAGCAAACCCGGCAAGTTGCGCGCCAGTGCAAAGGTGATACCGATGATGATCAGCGCGCCGAGCATGTCGCCGATGCTGATTGGCACCATGCTCATGTTGGCGCCGGTGCCGCTGGTGTACTCGTAGAGGGTGATGTTGTCCAGGTACGAGAATACCGAGATCAGGTCCGACCAGACCCAATACAGCGCCGCGATGAAACCGCCGAGCAGCGCCAGACGGATCAGTCGCAGGGACTGCTCGTTGACCTTCTCGATGTCCAGGGTCGGCTCTTCGATCACTGTTTCGCCGTCGCCTGCCTCTTTCGCAGCCTGACGTTTGGCCAGCGCGCGCTGATAGGCCAGGCGCCGTGCCGCAACGCTGAGGCCGCGCACGAAGGTCGCCTCGATCACCAGCCAGAACATCAGCAGGTAAAGCGTGTTGATCAACCGGTCGCTGAGTTTCAGCGCGGTGTAGTAGTAGCCAAAGCACACGGCCACGAACAGCGCGATTGGCAGGGCGGTGAACAGAACCCCCACAGCCTTGCGGAACAGTGAAGCGTTCTGGTGAGTCGGGCTGCTAACCAGCAGGCGGCTGAGTAGCCAGGCCATCAAGGCGTAGCAAGTCAGCACCACCGGCATGCCTAGCACGTCATCGGCCAGTATCGCTGGTTGCAACTCGGCGACCGCTACTACCGCCACCAAAGCCATCACTACCAGCCCTAGTCGGCGTATCCAGCCTTGAAGGAATTCGACCTGAGGTTTTTCCCAGCGGAAATGCAATTCGGCGACGCCGCCCGGCGCGAGGATGCGGTAGGCGGTATAGAACACCAGCCAGGCTTGAGCCATTTGCAGCAGCGCCGCGCCCATATTGGCGTTCTGCCCGCGGGCGTCGATTTGCAACGCCAGGCCGCACAAGGCCAAACCCAGGGCGACGGGCATCGCCAGCAGGATGTTGATCAGAATCGCTTGCGGTGTGTGCCACTGGCTGTCGCGCTTGAAGTGGCCGATGTCCAGGTGAACTTTATTCAGGCGGGCATAGAGATTTTTGCGGCGCCACAGCAGCGCTCCGATCAGAAAGGCCAGCGGCAGAAACAGCAGCGGCCGCTGCGTCAGGCCATCGGTCAGTTCGCTCAGGCTTGAGGCCCAAGGCAAGGTGGTGACCTGACGTTCCAGGCGTTCCGGCACGCCGCGCATCCACTCAAGATCCAGCGGTTTGTTGCTGGGAATCCAGAACATTTGCTCGTCGAGGGTCGCCCGCAGACTTTGCGCGGTGCTGAGCAGTTGCTTCTGGTTGAGTTGCAGCGTGATGGATTCGTTGAGCACCGCGCTCAGTTCGCGATTCAAACGCTCCAGCAGGTCTGCGCGGGTGGTGGCCAGTTCCAGCAGGCTCTTGCGCAGTTGCGGGGTGACTTGCTCGGGCGGTTGAGTCGCCAGCAGGTTATCTACATAGGTTGTCGGATTGCTGAGCAGCTCCCGTTGCTGGCTGACTTCGAACTGATACAGGCGAATGTCGGCGATCTGGTCGGCGAGGTCGCGATCGAGCTGGAGGCGCGGCAGAGCCTGTTTCTGTTTGTAGAGAATCTTGGAGAGCAGCAGGCTGCCCTTGAGCACGTTGATCTGTTCGTCCAGCGCCGAATCGCTCTGGGTCACGCTGTCCAGTTGCTGTTTGGTCTGCAGGTTCTGTTGAGTGACTTCGTTGAGGCGGTCGGTGCTTTTGAGCAGGTAGTCGGAGAGCTTCAGGTTGGCCGCGCTTTCGGTGGCCAGCAGGCTACTGCCGCCGGCCTTCTGCGCTTCGATGGACTGCTGGGTGACGGTCTCTTGGGATTGAGCCAGGCGCTTCTGGTTGATCAGGTTTTGCAGCTCCTGGATTTCTCGTTCCAGGCGATCGGATTTTTCCGACAGCAGATCATGCTGGCTATTACCCAAATCCTGCAGCTGACTGTTACCGGCCAGCTCCTGTCGACGCAACGGGATCAGCGCATTCAGCGCCGCGAGCTCCGCGTTGAGCTGGTCGCGCTGCTCACCGCTCAACGTCTTGCCGTTGTCTTTTCCGATTTTAAGGATGTTATTGATTTGCTGAATGCGCGTCTGGCTGGCGGAAATTTCCGCCTGGGCACGCTCGGGACGGGTCTGGGCAGTAATCACCAGACTGTTGGCCTCGGCCAGTGCTTTTTGCAGATCGCTTTGCTGGGTCGAGCGCTCGGTCAATAGCTGCTCAAGCTGCTGAATGGTCTCTTTGGTATAGCGTTGCGCCACCGGCACTACATTGGTGGCCTTCAGGCGAGTCAGTTCGCGCTGGTTCTCGATGTTCTGCTTTGGCGCACTAGCTAGCTGCTGCTTGAGATCAACCAGCTTTTGCTCGTAATCACGCTTGTTGGTGAGTTGCGTCAACGTGCCTTGCAAAATGCTCTGCAGAGCTTTTTGATCAGCTTCCGGCAGCTTGCGGTCGGCGATCTTGTCCAGGCTCGCCTGCACGGCTTCGCTGGACGGCGGTTCGGCGGCTTGCAGGGTGCTGATGGAAAGGCTCAAGCCCAGCAGGGCCATGATGATAAAAGTGCGCAGGGTTGACATAGAGACCGATCGAAAACGAGGCGAAGAATGGAGTTTAGAGGAAGAGTCCCGGTCCGGGGCGACTTCCTTCGGGGAATCTGACGCCTACCTTACCAATCTTGTTCCCTTCCATGACAGCGACGGTCCAGAGGGTGTTGTTCCATTCCACCTGGTCACCCACTACGGGTGCACCGCCCACTTTCTGGGCAATGAAGTGGCCCAGCGACATGTTCGGATCGATGCCTTCGACTTTCAACCCGTACAGGGCAGCAACCGCGCCCAGCTGGGCGTCTCCTTCGAGTACGAAGTCGCCGAAGAAGCGCAAATCCAGACCCCGTTGCGGTGCCTGACTGAAGAGTTTTCCGAGGGCCGGAAGGTTGTGTTCATGGCCGATAACGCAGAGCAAATCATCGACTTCGAGCACCGTACTACCCGACGGATGGAGCAGTTGTTGGCCACGAAACAGGGCTGCGATACGGGTACCTTCGGGCATTTTCAGCTCGCGAAGAGGGGATCCAATGCACCATTTCTCGGCACCGAGGCGGTACACGAACAGCTCCCACTCGCTGGTGACATGCACTTCCAGCGCCGATCGAGAGATCGGCAGGGGCTCCGGCGGGACGGTCACTTTCAAAAGCTTGGCAACCCAGGGCAGGCTTGTGCCTTGCACCAGCAGCGAGACCAGGACGATAAAGAACGCCAGATTGAAGTAGAGCTGAGCGTTGGGTAGCCCCGCCATCAGCGGGAACACCGCCAGAATGATCGGTACGGCACCGCGCAAGCCAACCCAGGAAATGAATGCCTTTTCGCGGCCATGGAACGCCTTGAAGGGCAACAGGCCGACCAGCACCGACAGCGGACGGGCAAACAGAATCATCCACAGCGCCAGGCCCAGTGCCGGCAAGGCAATCGGCAGCAGGTCATGGGGCGTAACCAACAGCCCCAACACCAGGAACATGCCGATCTGTGCCAGCCAGGCCATGCCGTCGAGCATGTGCAGAATGCCGTGGCGACTGCGGACCGGGCGGTTGCCGATCACCAGGCCACACAAGTACACCGCCAAAAAGCCGCTGCCGTGCAGGGCGTTGGTCAGAGCAAACACTACCAGACCGCCAGCGATGACCAGAATCGGATAAAGGCCGGTGGCCAGATGGATACGGTTGACCAGTTGCAGCAGTAGCCAACCACCGCCGAGGCCGATCACACCACCGATGCCGAACTCGCGCACCAAATGCACCAGCAGATTCCAGTGTAGGCCGGTCTCGCCGCTGGCGAGCATGTCGATCAGGGTCACGGTGAGGAACACCGCCATCGGGTCGTTGCTGCCGGATTCGATTTCCAGGCTCGCGCTCACCCGTTCGTTCAGGCCCTTGCCGCCCAGCAGCGAGAACACGGCCGCGGCGTCGGTGGAGCCAACGATGGCGCCGATCAGCAAGCCCTGGATCATGTTCAAGTCGAACAACCACGCCGCCGCCATGCCGGTCAGCCCGGTGGTGATCAATACACCCACCGTGGCCAGCGATAGCGCCGGCCATAACGCCACGCGGAAACTCGCCACCCGGGTGCGCAAGCCGCCGTCGAGCAGGATTACCGCCAGGGCAAGGTTGCCGACCAGATAGGCCGTTGGGTAGTTATCAAAAATAATACCGGCGCCGTCGACACCAGCCGCCATGCCCACCGCGAGGATGATCACCAGAATCGGGATACCGAGGCGCGATGAAAGTGAGCTCACCAGAATGCTCGCACCTACCAGCAACGCGCCGATCAAGAACAGGCTGTTGATGGTCGTCGCATTCAAAGGCAGTACTCCAGAAAGCTAAAGGCGGGCACAAACTGACCATGCAGTCTGCGTGCCAGCGATTCTAACCTGTTGAAATGTGATGCTGTCAAAAAGCTTTTAACGTGAGTCGACTGATCGTTCCCACGCGGAGCGTGGGAACGATCAGTCGCAGGTTACAGACTAAACCGCCCAACCATGTTGTTCAGGTCCAGCGCCAAGCGTGACAGCTCGTTGCTGGCCGCGCTTGTCTGGTTGGCACCGGTGGCCGATTGCACCGACAGGTCACGAATGTTCACCAGATTGCGGTCCACTTCACGGGCCACCTGTGCCTGCTCTTCGGCCGCGCTGGCGATCACCAGGTTGCGTTCGTTGATTTCGACGATGGCGCTGTTGATGGTGTCCAGCGACATGCCTGCACCACGGGCGATGTTCAAAGTCGATTCAGCACGCTCGGTGCTGTTGCGCATCGAATCCACGGCGTGTTCGGTGCCGCTCTGGATGCTGCCGATCATCCGCTCGATTTCGCTGGTCGACTGCTGGGTGCGATGGGCCAGGGCACGCACTTCGTCGGCGACCACTGCGAAACCACGACCAGCTTCACCGGCACGGGCTGCTTCGATGGCAGCGTTCAACGCCAACAGGTTGGTCTGGTCGGCCAGGCCGCGAATCACGTCCAGCACCTTGCCGATGTCCCGCGACTCGTTGGCCAGATCGCCGATCAGGGTGGCGGTGCTCTGTACATCGGCACTCATGCGCTCGATGGCACTGACGGTTTCCTGCACCAGGTCACGACCGTCGCCCGCCGACGTGGTGGCGTTTTTCGAAGCTTCGGAGGTGCTCACGGCGTTGCGGGCGACTTCCTCCACGGCGCTGGTCATTTCATTGACCGCGGTGGCGGCTTGTTCGATTTCGTTGTTCTGTTGGGTCAGGCCGCGGGCGCTTTCGTCGGTGACGCTGTTGAGCTCTTCCGCGGCGGACGCCAGTTGCGTGGCCGAACCGGAGATCCGTTGCAGGGTGTCGCGCAGTTTGTCCTGCATCTTCGCCATCGCGGCCAGCAGGCGACCGGCTTCGTCTTCACCATCGACCGTGATCGGGCGCGTCAGGTTGCCTTCGGCAATTTCTTCGGCGGCGCTCAGGGCGTTGGCGATCGGCTTGGTGATACTGTTGGTCAGCAGCCAGGCGAACAGCAGGGTCAGGCCGGTGGCGATGACCAGCAGGGTCACCGTCAGGTTGAAGGCTGATGAGTACTCTTCGGCGGCCTGCTGGTTGGTGTCGACGGTCTGCTGGGTGTTGATTTCCAGCAAACGGTTCAGCACGACGTTGATCGCTTCAGAGTTAGTCAGCAAATCGGTATTGAGCAGCGTGCGCAGTTCGTCGACCTGATTGTTGCGCGACAGGCTCTTCATCCGGTCCTCGATCTGGCGATACTGCCCCAGCAGCTGCACATACTGATCATAGGCTGCACGTTCCTGCGGGCTGGCGATCAGTTTTTCGTAGACGGCTTGAGCCGCTCGGATCTGTTGGTTACGGGTTTCCAGCAGGTCCATGGTTTTCTGCTGGACGTCCGGCTCGCGGTTCACCAACAGACGGTAAGACAGGACGCGCAGGCGCAAGGTTAGCTGAGTGAACTCGTCGAGGCTTTTAATGCTGGGTACGCTGTTTGAGGTGATTTCTTCGGCGGCGCCGCGAATTTTGCTCATCTGGTTCAGCGCAAACACCCCCAGAACCAGCATCAAGCTGCCAATCAAGGCAAAACCGAGGAACGCCCGCGGTGCGATATTCATATTTCGTAAGGACATGGTGTTCACCGAAAAAAGCGCATCCGTGCGGGGCTGAGACTGCT
Source organism: Pseudomonas farris (assembly GCF_019145235.1). GTDB lineage: Bacteria > Pseudomonadota > Gammaproteobacteria > Pseudomonadales > Pseudomonadaceae > Aquipseudomonas > Aquipseudomonas farris. Next base: position 347,832 of record NZ_JAHSTV010000003.1, read on the forward strand.
GTATGGATGACTTATCGGTCATACGACTAAAGTCTTGAGGCGCTGCGCGCTTTTGTCGCAGAAGGGCCGCGGCGACGAAGTGCAGGAACCAGAACCGCCAAACACAGTCTTTAAAGCTCGCGAGGAAGGTCGCCTGCCAGGAAAATCAAGGCCTTGCGCCTGTATAACCCTGGCATCCACGGTGACTTTTCTTTATCGTACGCGCCCTTTGAAAATGCCCGGAAAATCAAAATGTTGGAAGCATCCCTAAGCCAATTGGAACAACTGGTCAGCGACCTGGTGCAGCAGAACCAGACCCTGCTCGGCACCAATCAATCCCTGAGTGCAGAACTGGCCCAGGTCAAGGATGAAAACGAAAGCCTGCAACTGAGCCTGATGGAACAGGAAGAGAAACAAGGCTCCACCGCGGCACGCATTCAGGCCTTGGTTGAGCGCGTCAGCGCAGGCCCTGTCAGCGCATGAGTTACGGCGCCGCAGGGGTAAAAGTCGTCTCGATTCTGGGGGAGGACTATTCGATCAAGGCGCCGGCCGGGGAAGAGCAGACCCTGCTGGACGCCGCATTAATGTTGAAGGCCGCCTTGGCCGAGACCAAAAAGAAATACCCGACGCTGATCGGTGACCGCTTGCTGGTGCTGGCGGCGATGAATCTGTGCTCGCAGCAGATCGAAATGCAAAAGCGTCATCAGGAGGAACTCAACCGTTACCAAGAGCAAGTCAGCGCCACGGTTGAAGTGATCGCCAAGACAATCAATCAAGCCTGATCAGCTTTGCGCACAACCAAAGAATAAATTGTCGTTTGCGTTGTATACAATCGGCATGGCTGTTGCAGTGTTTCAGCCTCTTATTCTTTGGGGGTGCTCCATGCAGTTCTGGCGACGCAGTATTCAATGGCAGTTGATCCTGAGCATGGGCACCGCCCTGCTGGTCAGTATTCTGATCGTGGTTGGCGTTTATACCCTCGTGGTCAACCGCCTCGCCCAGCGCTATCTGGTCGAGCAAGCGCTGCCGTCGAGCATCGAAGCGATGCGCAACGACATCGAACGAATCCTCGTTCAACCCCTCACCGCCGCCAAGGACATCGCCAGTAACAGCATGGTACGCGACTGGTTGGCCGGGGGTGAGAACAATGCCCAGACCGACACATTCGTGAAGTATCTGGAAGGCATCCGCGCCGAGCACAAAGCCTTTACCGCGCTGATTATCGGGGCTGCTTCAAGCCATTACATCACTGAAAAAGGCCTGGACCGGACGCTTCGCCGATCCAATCCCAATGATGCCTGGTTCTATTCGTTTCTCGACAGCAACCAGCCGCGCACCCTCAATATCGACAATGACACCGCCACCGGTGAGTTGGCGCTGTTCATTGACCTCAAGGTCGAGCAGGCCGGCAAAGTCGTGGGTGTCGCCGGGCTGGGCCTGAGCATGAAAGAGCTGTCGGAGTTGATCCGGAATTTCAACTTCGGTGAGCGCGGCAAGGTCTATCTCGTGCGCTCCGACGGTTTGATCCAGATTCACCCCGAGACGCAGTTCAGCGGCAAACGCACGCTGGTCGAACAAATCGGTGCTCCGGCGGCGCAAGCGGTCATGGGGCCGCTCTCTACCTCCATCGCGTCCGCCACCAGCAGTTTTGTCCGCGATGGCGAAGATTTTCTGGCGTTGAGCCTGCCGCTGCGGGATCTGGGCTGGACCCTGGTGGCCGAAGTGCCGCAGTCGCAAATCTATGCCGAAGCCCGTCGCGCGATGTGGATGAGCAGCGGCATTGGCCTGGCGGTTGCGTTGGTTTGCCTGTTGCTGGTGGTGTTGCTGGCCCGTGGATTGGTGCGACCGATTCGTCAGGTAACAGCGGCGCTGGTAGCCATCGGTAGCGGTGGTGGAGATTTGACCCACAGGTTAGATTCCAGCCGCGCCGATGAGCTGGGTGACCTCGCTCGCGGCTTCAATCGGTTCCTGGAAAGTCAGCGCGACATGATCGGCGAAGTCCTGGCTACCAGTGAGCGTTTGCGCACGGCGGTCGGCCAAGTGGCACGGGTGGTGGACAACACGGCCGAACGCTCGGGCCGTCAACAGGAAATGACCGACATGGTCGCCACCGCCGTCCACGAGATGGGCCTGACCGTGCAGGAAATCGCTCAAAACGCCGGCAACGCGGCCGTCGCTTCGCAAACCGCGCGGGAGGAAGCGCTGCAGGCGCGGGAAGTGGTGGGCGGGTCGATCCGGCATATCGAAAGCATGTCCGACGAGATCGGCATCGCCGCCGGAGCGGTGGGCGAGTTGGCCCATCAAGTAGCGTCCATCGATCAGGTGTTGGCGGTGATTCGCGGGATTTCCGAGCAGACCAATTTGCTGGCGCTCAACGCCGCCATCGAAGCGGCGCGAGCCGGGGACATGGGGCGCGGATTTGCCGTGGTGGCCGATGAAGTGCGGACCCTGGCGCGGCGAACTCAATCGTCTACCGACGAGATTCAGCAGATGATCGGCAGCCTCAAGCAGGGCGCAGAGAATGCGGTGTCTTCCATGCACGCCGGGCAAGCGGCGACCGGCACGGGTGTTGAGTCGAGTCAGCGCACCGGGGCGTCGTTGACGGCGATTACCGGGCAGGTCGAGCGCATCAGCGACATGAACCATCAGGTGGCGACGGCGACGGAAGAGCAGTCGGCGGTGACGGAAGAGATCAACCGGAATGTGCAGGGGATTTCTGATTTGGCTCGAGCGACGGCGGGGGAGGTCAGGGCTTGTCGGGAAGACTGTCAGATGTTGCAGCGGTTGGCGGATGATTTGGCGCGGCAGATGGGTGGGTTTCGGTTGGGCTGATATATGCGTTGCCTGAACTGACGCCTTCGCGAGCAAGCCCGCTCCCACACTCGATCGAAGGTGTTCACAAATTATGTGTTCGCCGCAGAATCAGTGTGGGAGCGGGCTTGCTCGCGAATTTCAGCAACACCACAAGGATAGGATCAAAACCACTCATCCCGCATCGCCAGGCACACATCATCCCGCGCCTCAAGAATCGCCAGTTCATGGTGGCAACCCGGCACTTCCCACGTCAGGAAATACCGCGCCGCCTGCAGCTTGCCTTTATAAAAGCTCTCATCCGCCGCATTCCCCTTGGCCAATCCTTCCTCGGCGCGAATCGCCTGTTCCAGCCAACGCCAACCAATCACCATATGCCCGAACACTTTCAGATACAGCGCTGAGTTCGCCAGGCTGCTGTTGACCTTGCCCTGAGCCAGATCGGTCAGCAGGCCGATGGTCACGGTTTGCAGGCGTGCCACCAGTTTCTCCAGCGGTTCACGCAGCGGCGTCAGTGATTCATACGCCTGCGCTCGCTCGGCGGTGTTGGCGATCAGGCGGATCAGCTGCTTGAGCCCCGCGCCCCCGTTCTGAGCCAGCTTGCGCCCCAACAAGTCCAGCGACTGAATGCCGTGAGTCCCTTCATGAATCGGGTTCAGTCGGTTGTCGCGGTAGTACTGCTCCACCGGGTACTCACGGGTATAACCGTGGCCACCGAGAATCTGGATCGCCAGTTCATTGGCCTTCAGGCAAAACTCCGACGGCCAGGATTTGACGATCGGCGTCAGTAAATCCAGCAGCTCATGGGCCTGTTTGCGCTCGGCTTCGTTCTCAAGGGTTGTGGTGTCGTCGAACAGCCGCGCCGCGTACAGCCCGAGGTCGAACGCGCCTTCGACGTAGGCTTTCTGGGTGAGCAGCATGCGTTTGACATCGGCATGCTGAATGATCGCCACCGGTGCGGTGCTCGGATCCTTGCTATCCGGCACCCGACCTTGCGGTCGCTCACGGGCGTATTCCAGGGAATACAGGTAACCGGCATAACCGAGCATCACCGCGCCCATACCGACGCCGATCCGCGCCTCGTTCATCATCTGGAACATGTAGCTCAAACCGTGGTGCGGCTTGCCCACCAGATAGCCGACACACTCGCCGTTGTCGCCGAAGTTCAGCGCGGTGGACGTAGTACCGCGCCAGCCCATCTTGTGGAACAACCCGGCCAGCAATACGTCGTTGCGCTTGCCGAGACTGCCGTCATCGTTGACCAAAAACTTGGGCACGATAAACAGCGAAATGCCCTTCACCCCGGCCGGTGCGTCCGGCAGTTTGGCCAGCACCATGTGCACGATGTTTTCCGACAGCGGGTGATCGCCGCCGGAGATGAAGATCTTGTTGCCCTTGAGTCGATAGGTGCCGTCGGACGCGGGCTCCGCGCGTGTACGAATATCCGAAAGCGACGAGCCGGCATGTGGCTCGGTGAGGGCCATGGTGCCGAAGAAACGGCCGTCGATCATCGGTTGCAGGAAGCGCTGCTTCTGCTCATCGGTGCCGAAGCTTTCGATCAGGTTCGCCGCGCCCATGGTCAGGAATGGGTAGGAAGTCGACGCTGCGTTGGCCGACTGAAAGTGCGCGAAGCAAGCTTGCGACAGCAATGTAGGAAGTTGCATGCCGCCCGCCTCGAAACTGCGCGCGGCGTTGAGGAAACCGGCTTCAAGGAAGGCATCCACCGCCGGTTTCACTTCCGGAATCAGAATCGCCTGACCGTCCTCATAGCGCGGTTCGTTCTCGTCGCCCTTGCGGTTGTGTGGGGCGAAGAACTTCTCGGCGATGTTGCGGGCGGTACCGATGGCCGCATCGAAGGTCTCGCGGTTGTGCTCGGCGAACCGCTCACGCTGGGTCAGGCCCTCGGCATCAAGGACTTCATACAGCTCGAAAGCCAGATTGCGGGAACTGAGCAACGTCTCGGACATGGCGGCCTACCTTTTTTTGGAATGGACCGAGTCTAGGCGTGGGGAGGGCTGGCTGAACAGGATGATTGATGAGCGTGATGGTGCAGCGAGAGCACCACTGATCAAATGTAGGAGCGGGCTTGCTCGCGAAGAGGCCAGCACATTCAACATCAATGTTGAATGAACGACCGCTTTCGCGAGCAAGCCCGCTCCCACAAGGGTTCTGCTAACCAGGCAGCCATTGCGGATGCCCGGTCTTATTGCGGTTTAGCCGATCGTCATCAAACTGGCGTTACCACCCGCCGCAGCGGTGTTAACGCTCAATGCACGCTCGATCACCAGACGCTCCAACGCAATGTTGGTTTCGCCCTGCGACAAACCATGAACCCCAACAATCGCACCGGCACGCTTGGCCACTTGCTGGCAGACCGCACGCAACTGGTCGGAATGGCCATGATGCAGAACCGCATCAATTACCACCTCGTCCTTGGTCCAGTCGGCAACCCGCTTGATCCGCGCCTGGATTTCTTTCGGCAGGCGTGCGAACAGTGCCTTGCCCGGTTCAGCGTCCGGCCATACCGCCGAGCCGCCTACGGCCAATACCGCAGCCAGTTGGGTCAGCAAATCGCCTTCGACTTCAGCCAGGCACAGCACGTGTTCGCGCGGCAGGATGGCGTAGCTGTTGCGCTCGCCGGTCGGGCCCGCCAGAACACGGGTGATCCCGCTTTGCGATTGCGCCGCGAACTGTACGCACAGGGTGCTCAAGTCTGCGAACTTATTGCTGTCGGCCCAGGCTTTCAGCGCGGTCAGCGGTTTGCTCATGGCATCACGCAGGCGGACGTCAGGTGCAGCGATAGCGTCGCCGCGAGCGAAGGATTGTTCGATCGCATCGGTAGGACGTGTCGACAGCAGACGGTACAGGTACAGCGGACCACCGGCTTTCGGGCCAGTACCCGACAGGCCTTCACCGCCGAACGGTTGCACGCCAACTACAGCACCAACAATGTTGCGGTTCACGTAGACGTTACCGGCGTTGACGTTGTCGATCACCTTGGCGATGGTCTCGTCGATGCGAGTGTGTACGCCCAGGGTCAGGCCGTAGCCGGAAGCATTGATCTGGCCGATCAGTTGATCGATCTCTTTGCGCTTGTAGCGAACTACGTGCAGCACCGGACCGAAGATCTCCCGTTGCAGTTCGTCGAAGCTTTCCAGTTCGATCAGGGTCGGCATCACGAAGGTGCCGCGTTTGACTTCTTCGCTGTTGGCGATTGCCACCTGATACACATTGCGACCTTTGTCGCGCATGGCCTGGATGTGCTTCTCGATGCCCGCCTTGGCTTCGGCGTCGATCACCGGGCCGATGTCCACGGACAGGCGCTCTGGATTACCGAGACGGCATTCAGCCATGGCACCCTTGAGCATTTCGATGACACGGTCGGCGGAATCTTCCTGCAGGCACAGTACCCGCAGCGCCGAGCAACGCTGGCCAGCACTGTCGAAGGCCGACGACACCACGTCGATCACAACCTGTTCGGTCAGTGCCGAGGAGTCAACGATCATCGCGTTCTGACCGCCAGTTTCAGCGATCAGCGGAATCGGACGGCCCTGGGCATCCAGACGACCGGCGACGTTACGTTGCAGCAGGCGAGCGACTTCGGTGGAACCGGTGAACATCACGCCTTTGACCCGATCGTCACCGACCAGACGGGCGCCGACAGTTTCGCCACGGCCCGGCAGCAGTTGCAGCACGCCTTCCGGAATCCCGGCTTCGAGCAGCAAACGCACGGCTTGAGCAGCCACCAGCGGGGTTTGTTCCGCAGGTTTGGCCAGTACCGGGTTACCGGCGGCCAGGGCAGCAGCGACCTGACCACTGAAGATCGCCAGCGGGAAGTTCCACGGACTGATGCAGACCACCGGACCCAACGGGCGGTGGGCATCGTTGGTGAAATCGTTGCGAGCCTGCACCGCGTAATAACGCAGGAAGTCCACGGCTTCACGCACTTCGGCGATGGCGTTGGCGAAGGTCTTGCCGGCTTCGCGAGCCAACAGGCCCATCAGCGGCTGGATCTCGCCTTCCATCAAATCGGCGGCACGTTCCAGAATCGCGGCGCGTTCGGCGGGCGGGGTGGCCTGCCAGATCGGGGCGGCGTTCAGGGCGCACTGGATCGCGTTGTCGACGTCTTCAACGGTGGCTTCCTGTACATGGCCGACCACGTCACGCAGATCGGACGGGTTCAGGACTGGCGCAGGGGTTTCAGTGCTGGACGCGCAACCGAGCATCGGCGCGGCTTTCCAGTTGTTATGAGCGGTGGCCAGCAGGGCGCACGACAGGGAAGCCAGACGATGTTCGTTGGCCATGTCGATGCCGCTGGAGTTGGCGCGCTCGGCACCATAAAGATCACGCGGCAGCGGGATACGCGGGTGCGGCAGGCCGAAGCCGCCTTCCAGCGTAGCCATCTGCTCGATGCTGGCTACTGGATCGGCCACCAGCTCCTGAATCGAAATAGACTGGTCGGCGATGCGGTTGACGAACGAGGTGTTCGCACCGTTTTCCAGCAGACGACGCACCAGGTACGCCAACAATGTTTCGTGAGTGCCAACCGGTGCGTACACGCGGCACGGACGGTTCAGCTTGCCTTCGGAAACTTTACCTACAACCTGTTCGTACAGCGGTTCGCCCATGCCGTGCAGGCACTGGAACTCGTACTGACCGGGGTAATAGTTCTGACCGGCGATGTGATAAATGGCCGACAAGGTGTGGGCGTTGTGCGTGGCGAACTGCGGATAAATGACTTCCGGCACCGACAGCAGTTTGCGTGCGCAGGCGATGTAGGACACGTCGGTGTACACCTTGCGGGTGTAGACCGGATAGCCTTCCAGGCCTTCGACTTGGGCGCGCTTGATTTCGCTGTCCCAATACGCGCCTTTTACCAAACGAATCATCAGGCGATGACGGCTGCGACGAGCCAGGTCGATCACGTAGTCGATCACATACGGGCAACGCTTCTGGTAAGCCTGGATCACGAAACCGATGCCGTTCCAGCCGGTCAGTTGCGGCTCGAAGCACAGACGCTCCAGCAGATCCAGCGACAGCTCGAGGCGGTCGGCTTCTTCGGCGTCGATGTTCAGACCGATGTCATATTGCTTGGCCAACAGAGTCAGCGACAGCAGGCGCGGGTACAGCTCTTCCATCACGCGCTCGTACTGGGCGCGGCTGTAACGCGGGTGCAAGGCGGACAGCTTGATCGAAATGCCTGGGCCTTCATAAATCCCACGACCGTGGGACGCTTTGCCGATCGAGTGGATGGCTTGTTCGTACGAGGCCAGGTACTTCTGGGCGTCATGCTCGGTGAGTGCGGCTTCACCCAGCATGTCGTAGGAATAGCGGAAGCCTTTGGCTTCGAACTTGCTGGCGTTGGCCAGGGCTTCGGCGATGGTTTCGCCGGTCACGAACTGCTCGCCCATCAGGCGCATGGCCATGTCGACGCCCTTGCGGATCATCGGCTCGCCGCTCTTGCCGATGATGCGGCTCAGGGACGATGTCAGGCCGGCTTCGTTGTGGGTGGCGACCAGTTTGCCGGTCAGCAGCAAGCCCCACGTGGCGGCGTTGACAAACAGCGACGGGCTGTTGCCCAGGTGCGGATGCCAGTTGCCGGTGCTGATTTTGTCGCGGATCAGGGCGTCACGGGTGCCTTTGTCCGGGATGCGCAGCAGCGCTTCGGCCAGGCACATCAGCGCCACGCCTTCCTGGGACGACAGGGAAAATTCCTGCAACAGGCCCTGAACAATTCCGGCACGGCCGCCGGCGCTTTTCTGATTGCGCAGTTTCTCGGCAATCGAGGCGGCGAGCTTGTTGGTGGCTTCGGCCATCGTGGCCGGCAGGCGCGCCTGCTCGATCAGCATCGGCACCACTTCAGGTTCCGGGCGACGGTAGGCGGCAGTGATGGAAGCGCGCAGCACCGATTGCGGCAAGATGCTTTCAGCGAATTCCAGGAAGCATTGATGCGCGTGATCGACGTGGATCTCGCCCGCTTCGTCAACTTCCTTGCCGTTCAAACCGTTCAGCTCGGACAGGGTTGCACCACCCTCGAGTTTTTCCAGGTAATTGAAAATTGCCTGCTTGATCAGCCAGTGCGGCGTGCGATCAATCGAGGTCGCGGCAGCCTTGAGGCGTTCGCGGGTCGGGTCGTCAAGTTTGACCCCAAGAGTGGTGGTAGCCATATTTTTATCCTCATGTTTGCCACGACCGCGTGGCATCAGCTGGCGGCAAGATTAGCTGTGCGTCGGTCGAGGTGCAACCGGGTGCAACCCTTTTTTGTCGGAATAATAAGCAACTCGTCAGGAATTTAATTCTGATCCATTCGTCCTGCGCCTGCTTGGTGCTTTTACTTCTAGCGCAACCCGAAAAACGCCCTAAAAAGGAGCAAGAACCGACCCTTTTCAGGAAAATCCGACTAGGTGCAACTTATTCGTACGAAACTGGTTGCACCTTATTTGCTTTGTTGAATAGCATTCGCGGCCAAGGTGCAACCGGTCAAAAAGATCGGTGTGCCGGCTGATGGCTTTCCTGGGGAAACATCAGTCATAAATGCGCGGGATCCGGAATCGTCTGTCAAACGTCGTCGTTTGCGAGCGGTTCACCAGCCGCCGCTACATAAAAACAATGCCAGGGCGTAACTCAATGAGCGTAAGCAATCCAACCCTGATCACGTTCGTGATCTACATCGCAGCAATGGTGCTGATCGGCTTCATGGCCTATCGCTCCACCAACAACCTTTCTGACTATATTCTGGGCGGTCGTAGCCTGGGCAGCGTCGTGACCGCGCTTTCTGCCGGTGCTTCCGACATGAGCGGATGGTTGTTGATGGGCCTGCCAGGCGCTATCTACATGTCCGGTCTTTCCGAAAGCTGGATCGCTATCGGCCTGATCATCGGTGCTTATTTGAACTGGCTGTTCGTCGCCGGCCGTCTGCGCGTGCAGACCGAGCACAACGGCGATGCACTGACCCTGCCGGACTACTTCTCCAGCCGTTTTGAAGATAAAAGCGGCCTGCTGCGGATCATCTCCGCGGTCGTGATCCTGGTGTTCTTCACCATCTACTGCGCTTCCGGCATCGTGGCCGGTGCCCGTCTGTTCGAAAGCACCTTCGGCATGTCCTACGAGACAGCGCTGTGGGCCGGTGCTGCGGCGACGATTGCCTACACCTTCGTCGGTGGTTTCCTGGCAGTGAGCTGGACTGACACCGTACAAGCCACGCTGATGATCTTCGCCCTGTTGCTGACGCCGATCATCGTGCTGCTGGCGACTGGCGGTATCGACACCACGTTCCTGGCGATCGAAGCACAAGATCCAAGCAACTTCGACATGCTGAAAAACACCACTTTCATCGGCATCATCTCGCTGATGGGCTGGGGCCTGGGCTACTTCGGCCAGCCGCACATCCTGGCGCGTTTCATGGCGGCGGATTCGGTCAAGTCGATTGCCAACGCACGTCGCATCTCCATGACCTGGATGATCCTGTGCCTGGGCGGCACCGTCGCTGTAGGTTTCTTTGGTATTGCTTACTTCTCGGCCAACCCGGCCGTGGCGATGCCAGTATCCGAGAACCACGAGCGTGTATTCATCGAACTGGCAAAAATCCTGTTCAACCCATGGGTCGCTGGCATTTTGCTGTCGGCTATTCTGGCTGCGGTGATGAGTACGTTGAGCTGTCAGTTGCTGGTGTGCTCAAGCGCCCTGACCGAAGACTTCTACAAAACCTTCCTGCGTAAAACCGCTTCTCAGGTTGAGCTAGTCTGGGTCGGCCGCGCCATGGTGCTGCTGGTTGCCCTGATCGCCATTGCGATGGCGGCTAACCCGGAAAACCGTGTGCTGGGTCTGGTCAGCTACGCCTGGGCTGGTTTCGGTGCCGCTTTCGGTCCAGTTGTCCTGATCTCCGTAATCTGGAAAGACATGACCCGCAACGGCGCACTGGCCGGCATCCTGGTTGGCGCGATCACCGTGATCGTCTGGAAACACTTCGAACTGCTGGGCCTGTACGAAATCATCCCTGGTTTCATCTTCGCCAGCCTGGCGATCTACTTCGTCAGCAAAATGGGCGCACCGACCGCCGGCATGCTTCAGCGCTTTGCCGCGGCCGAGAAGGATTTCCGCCTGAACCAGTGATGGGGATGAGCTGATGCTCTGATCTTTCGCCGGACATGAAAACGGTCCGCTTCCTTTTGGAGGCGGGCCGTTTTTTTGCGGTTTTCTTTTGGCGCAAGGCGTGAAGCCTCGAAACTCCACTGTGGGAGCGGGCTTGCTCGCGAATGCGGTGTGACAGGCAGCGTTGATGTCGACTGGCACACCGCATTCGCGAGCAAGCCCGCTCCCACATTTGTTCGGTGGTGCTTCTGACAGGAATGTCTGTAGTTCTATATCTCAACTTGTGAAGGAAAAATCCCTAAAAAAGTAGGGAAAATCTGATTTCCTTGTCCCTCCGTCAACACCCCTTGTCGCTCATGCAGAATCGCCCGCCTTCATTCTGCAGAGACACATCGGATGTTCGCGTCTGCCAATCAACCGCGTTTCACGTTGACCCTCGACGGCGTCCAGAATGAGCTCAAGGTACTTGAGTTCACGGGCAAGGAAGCCATCAGCCAACCCTACCGCTTTGACCTGGAACTGGTCAGCGAACGGCCCGACATTGACCTCGAAAGCCTGCTGCACCGTCAGGCGTTTCTGAGTTTCGATGCACAAGGCTCCGGTATTCACGGTCAGATTTTTCGCGTCGGCCAGAGCGATTCCGGCCAACGTCTGACGGGCTATCAAATCAGTCTCGTACCGCGTCTGGCGTACCTCGCTCGGCGCATCAATCAGCGAATCTTCCAGCACAAAAGCGTGCCGGCGATCGTCACGCAAATCCTCAAAGACCACGGCATCCAGCGCGATGCCTTCGAGTTCCAGCTCGGCAGCGCCTACCCCGATCGCGAGTATTGCGTGCAGTACGCCGAAAGCGATCTGGCGTTCATCCAGCGGTTATGTGCAGAAGTCGGCATTCATTACCACTTCCAGCACAGCCCCGACGGGCATCTGTTGGTGTTCGGCGATGATCAGACGGTTTTCCCCCGGCTGCCCGAGCCGACGCTGTACCTGCCGGGCAGTGGGATGGCGGTGGATGCGCCGGCGATCAAACGTTTCAACGTGCGATTGGAAACCCGCACCACGGCGGTCACTCGTCGGGACTACGACTTCCAGAAACCGCGTTTGCAACTCGAAAGCCGCCTCGACAGCGAACAGCGACCGGTGCTTGAGGACTACCACTTTCCCGGCCAATTCACCGATCGCGAACACGGCAAGCATCTGGCGCAACGGGCCTTGGAGCGCCACAGTGCAAATTACCGCCAGGCTGAAGGTCGCGGCGATGAATCTGCTTTGGTCAGTGGGCATTTCCTGCACCTCGCCGAACACCCGCGTCAGGCGTGGAATGACCTCTGGTTGATCACCGAAATCGAACACCGTGGCCGGCAGCCGCAGGTGCTGGAAGAGTCGGCCACCGGTGACAGCCCGGATGATTTCCAAGGCTATCGCAATACCTTTCTGGCGACGCCGTGGGACGTTTCCTTTCGCCCGCCGCTGGGGCCAGAAAAGCCGCGGATGCTTGGTTATCAACCCGCCGTGGTCACCGGCCCGACTGACAGCGAAATCCATTGCGACGAGTACGGTCGGGTCAAGGTTCAACTCGCTTGGGACCGTGACGGCCAGCTCAACGAGCATTCCAGTTGCTGGTTGCGTGTCGCCACTGGCTGGGCGCACGACCGCTACGGCAGCGTGATGATTCCGCGCGTCGGCATGGAAGTGCTGGTGGGGTTCGTCGACGCCGATGCCGACAAACCATTGGTGATGGGTTGCCTGCCCAACGCGGCGACCCCGGTGCCGCTCGATCTACCGGCGGACAAAACCCGCAGCATTTTCCGCAGCCAAAGTAGTCCCGGTGGCGTCGGTTACAACGAATTGCGCATCGAGGATCGTAAGGGCGCCGAGGAAATCTACCTGCGCGCGCAGCGAAACTGGACTCAGCATGTACTGAACGATCAACAGGTGCAGGTCGATAACGCCCGCAGCATCGTTGTCACCGGCACCGCCCGCCATGAACTGAAGGCCGACGAAAAGCGCATCACCCACGGTCAGCGCCAGACCGAAGTGCGGCTGGACGATCAATTGGTGGTGGTCGGCAACCGGCACATTCGCGTGACCAGTCAGGCCCTCAACGCCAGTCAGCAATTCCACGTCAGCGCCGGCCAGCAAGTGGTCATCGACGGCGGCGCCAGCGCGACCATTCAGGCGGGCGGGCAGTGGATCAACATCGGCCCCGGCGGGATTTTCAGCAGCGTGCCGATCCAGGTCGGTGGCGCGCCGATGGCGGCCATGGCTGCGGCGCCGAGCCTGCCGGACGTTCCGTTGAAACTCGCCGCCGCCCCGGCGGCGCTGCTCAGTGCCGCACAAATACTCAGCCTGCAAAGCGACGCGCCATTCTGTGAAGAATGCGAGCGCTGCAAGGACGGTGTTTGTGCCGCCTGATGCCTTGTCACCTTGCGACTGGCTGGAGCGCCAGCCGCTGCAACCGGCAGAGCAACTGTTCGCGATTTTCAGCAGTGCCAGTGCTGCGGAACCGTTTAAAGCCTGGCAACGCTCGATCACAGCTCAAGCGCCGAGCCCGATCTGGGCTGACACCGCGTATGCCAAGTGGGAAGCGGTGATGCCCTATGTCGGAATTGTCGCTGCTGGCAGTGAGTTTCTGGAGTGGGTTGCTACGACTGAGTCCCGCGATTGGGGATGGTTGACGGTTTCTTCTGTTTCTCAAGAAGCGCTGGTCGAGCATTTACGCAGCCTCACTCAAGTTCTTTTGCCAAATGGCAACGCGGTGTTTTTTCGGTTCTGGGATGGGCGCTATTTGCTGTCGATTCTTCAGACTGCCGACGTTAACGCCACGCAGTTAATGCCTGTCATCGACCGCTGTTTGATCAATGGGCAAGCGCTCGATATCGGCGGCAGTGCGTTGAAAACCTCCAGGGATTTTCCGTGGTGGGAAGTTTCTGAATCGCTGCTTAAACATCTCGCCACCGAGTCCGCCACAACCCGCATCAACAACTTGATGAAGTGGTTGAGCGAGGATCGACCTGATTTATATGAGGCGTTCTCAGAGCGCGTATTGCGGCACAAAGTTGCGATCTTTTTGCAAGCGCCGGACCTGCCTCAAGCACCGAAATCAGCCTTGGTGGATTACCTGATATCGGAGCTGAACTGATGGATCAGATCGTACGGATCGAGCAGGAGCTCGAGGGTTTTAAAGACACCTTGAGTTTGTATCGCCAGCAGCTTGGCAGCTTCTTGAGCCGGAATGCGGACAGGGTCAGCCGGGCTACGGATATGCCGTCGCTGATGGGCATGGAGCGGAAGATCAAGCTGGGAAATACCAGCAAGTCTGTAAGTAGTCGCGATGACGATTTTTTTTCCAGCGTTGCGCAGTGTCCGGACAGCGGAACTCTGGAGATCGAGAGCAAGTTCGAATCGGTTTATGACATTCCGTTGGGGAATATTCAGATCGATGTGATTGCAATGGATGGCGGTAAGTCGACGTCTGTGACGCTCGATGAAAACGGTAAAGGACAGTTTGAAGGCTTACCCGGCAAGTTCTATCGCGTTCATGTTCAAAGTGAACTTACCCCGACTCAAATCAATGATCTTTTCTCCTCATACGACGGCCTGACCACAGAGCTAGAGGGCTGGCTACGCAAGGAGTGGGAGGGGTTCAAACCGCAGTGGTCGCAGTCGACTTTTGTGGCCGCTGGTAATGGAATGCTAGCGGGAAGTTGGGCAGCAGTCATGGGTGTTTGGGATGGCCTGAGCCTTGTCTTTGACATCCTTAAGAATCCTGCCGCTCACCTTGAACAACTTGGCAGCAGTGCACAGCAACTCATCGATCTGGCGAAGCAATCACCAGCAACGATGGAAAAAGCCATGCTGCTGGCAAGCGATGAAGCGGCGCTTTGTCTGCTGTTTCGTGCCGCGAGTCTTTGGCTTTCGGCGTTACCGCCTAGCGAAATGGCTGGTAACTCGGCAGAGGTAGCCAGCCATGTCATTGTCTCGGTACTGATCGATATTCTGATTGCTTTGGCGCTGGCCTGGACGGGTGTAGGTATACCCGTCGCCAAAGCCTATCTCACATTTCGCGGGATTAAGTACGGGGCGTTGCTGGCTGGTCTTGCGATGCGTTTCGTCGATGCGACATTCAGCATCCTCACCACCTTCATGAAGTACGTCGACCAGTACAAAGCAGTCGCCGCACGCGGTGTTGCAGCGGGTCTGAAGAAAGGTCGGATGCAACTGCGCTGGGATGCCAAGCGCAACACCACGCTCAAGCAAAACGAACACCACGACGACTCCCCCGATCAAGCAAAAAACCCCAACGGCGACAGCGCCACTTGCGCGCCGTCCACCTGCAAGAACGGTTGCCCGGTGTCGATGGTCACCGGCGAAGAATTGCTGACCCTCACCGACGGCTCGCTGGACGGAATCCTGCCGTTCGACTTCACCCGGCTCTATCGCACCAGCGCCGCCGAGATCGACTGCGGCCTCGGCTTTGGCTGGAGTCATTCGCTCGCCCATCGACTGGAGATCGAGGGCGATCAGGTCATCTGGATCGACCACGAAAACCGCCGCACCACGTTCCCGCTGCCGAACTACGAACGCCCGGCGATCCACAACAGCCTGTCGCGCGCGGCGATTTATCTCGGCGCTGATCCCGAAGAACTGATCCTCGCCCAGGCTGGCGACGACACGCGTTTTTACCACTTTCATAACGGTCGGCTGACGGCGATCAGCGATGCGTACGACAACCGCTTGCGCATCACCCGCGACCGTCAGGAGCGCATTCAACGCATGGACAACGGCGCCGGTCGCGCCTTGTTGTTGCGCTATGACCGCGCCCACCTGATCGCCGTCGACTATCAGGTTTTTGTCCCGGCGCAGGCCCTCGACGAGGCCTGGCACACCGAGCAAGCGCTGGTCAGTTACCGCTACGACGAATGCGCTCAACTGATCGAGGCGAGCAACGCCGCCGGGGAAAGCGAGCGTTACGACTACGACGATCAGCACGTGATTCTGCAGCGGCAACTGGCCGGTGGCGCGAGTTTCTTCTGGGAGTGGGAGCGGCCCGGCAAGGCGGCGCGCTGCATCCGGCACTGGGCGTCGTTTTCGCAGATGGACACGCGTTATGTCTGGGATGACCAGGGCAGCGTCACCGTCCAGAACATCGACGGCAGCGAAGAGGTTTACGTCCACGACGACCGGGCGCGGCTGGTGCGCAAGGTCGAGCTGGATGGTGGTGAACACCTCAAGGCCTATGACGATCAGGGTCGGCTGATTGCAGAGCAGGATCCGCTCGGCGCCGTCACCGAATACCGCTATGACGACGTCGGACGGTTGGTGGCGCTGATTCCGCCGGAAGCCGAGCCAACGGCCTACGAGTATCGCAACGGTTTCCTGCATGCGCGCTATCGCGGCAAAGCGGTATGGAAGTATCAGCGCAATGCCCAGGGGGATGTCACCGAAGCGACCGATCCCGATGGTCAGGTCACTCATTACCACTACGACGCTCAGGGGTGTTTGCTGTCGATCCGCTACCCGGACACCAGTCGGCATGTGTTCGTCTGGAATGCCTTGGGGCAGTTGCTCGAAGAGACCTTGCCGGACGGTGGTCAGCGGCGCTTTTCCTACGATGCGCTGGGTCGGCAGATTACCCGTCAGGACGAACACGGTGCCGTCACCCAGTACCAATGGGATGCCATCGACCGACTGATCCAGACGACGCTTCCTACCGGTGCCACTCGCGCCTTCAGCTACAACGCCTACGGCAAGATCACCGCTGAACGTGATGAGCTGGGGCGCGTCACGCGCTACGAATACGCCGACGACCTGCACTTGGTCAGCCGCCGGATCAACCACGATGGTACCCAGCTCAAATACCACTACGACAACGCGCAGCTGCTGCTGACGGAAATCGAAAACGAATCCGGTGAAAAATATCAGCTGGATTACACCCCCGGCGGACTGATCCGACAGGAAATTGGCTTCGACGGCCAACGCACGGCCTACGCCTACGACCTCAATGGTCATCTGCTGGAGAAAACCGAGTTCGGCGCTGACGGTTCGCAGCTGATCACCGCTTACGAGCGGGATTCGGCAGGGCGACTGCTGGTCAAAACTCTGCCCGACGGCCTGAAGGTCGAATACCGCTACGACAGCCTCGGCCGACTGATCGGTGTCGACGATGGCCACGACCATCCGCTGGAATTCGAATACGACCAACAAGACCGACTGATCACCGAACATCAGGGCTGGGGCACGCTGTGTTATGGCTACGACGCGTGCGGTCAGCTCAATCGCCTGCGCCTGCCCGACGGCAGCAAACTCGATTACCACCACGCCAAGGGCGGTGCACTGACGGCCATTGACCTCAACGGCGCGCGACTCACTGGCCACCAATTTACCTTCGGTCGCGAACAACAACGCCAGCAAGGCCAGCTGCTCAGCGACTATGCCTACGACGATCAGGGGCGTCTGAAAGCCCACGCCATCAGCCAACAGCAACAACCGATCTATCGCCGCGACTATGCCTACAGCGCCAACGGCAATCTCGACCATATCGCCGACACCCGCCACGGCCAACGCAACTACATCTACGACCCGCTAAACCGCCTGACCCGCGTGCGTCACACCCGCGACACCCCAGCGGAAAGCTTCGCCCACGACCCCGCCGGCAACCTGCTGATGCAGGACCGGCCTGGTTTGGCGACCGTTAAAGGTAATCGCCTGCTGATGCAGGGCGATCGGCGTTACGACTACGACGCCTTCGGCAACCTGATCCGCGAACGCCGCGGCACCGCGCAAAAAATCGTCACCGAATACCGCTACGACTGCCAGCACCGCTTGGTCGGCATCACAACCCCGGACGGTCGTTGCTCCAGTTACCGCTACGACGCCTTCGGCCGGCGCATTTCCAAAACCGTTGACGGCAAAACCACCGAGTTTTTCTGGCAGGGCGACAACCTCGTCGCTGAAAGCAGCCGCGAACACTACCGTAGCTACGTCTACGAACCCGGCAGCTTCCGCCCGTTAGCGATGCTTGACGGCAAAGGCCCACGCAAGGCTTGCCCGTTCTACTACCAACTCGATCACCTCGGCACGCCGCAGGAAATGACGGATTACGGTGGTGAGATCGTTTGGTCGGCGAAGTACAACGCCTATGGCAAGGTCACGCATCTGGCGTTCGGAGGGGGAGAGCAGCTCGATCAGCCACTGCGCTTTCAGGGGCAGTACTTCGACGTCGAAAGCGGTCTGCATTACAACCGGCATCGCTACTACAATCCGGATATTGGTCGGTACCTGACCCCGGACCCGATCAAGTTGGCGGGTGGGCTGAACCAGTACCAGTACACGCCGAATCCGACGGGGTGGGTTGATCCGTTGGGGTTGGCATGCAACCCGTGTCCTGGCGATAGAGATGTCGCTGGGCCGTATAGCGAAATTGTTCCGGGAGGTGGCTTAGGTGCACACGAGGCCCGGGGAGGTCACCTAATTGATAAACACATTGGCCGATCTGAGGCTCAGCTAGCGCAACGGCTTGAGGATGAGCCATGGCTTGGCAGGGCGTCTACTTTCTATGATCGAGCAACGGCGGAAAAAGCTATGTCCAGCGTCATAACTACCAATAAGGCAGTGATAGCAAGATTCTTACAGGGCCGAGACACTCAGATCATTATTAGTGACTCTGTCCCTTATCCAGTTGGAGTTGTTTTAAGACGTAGAGCATCCACCGTTATGCCTGTATCCGGGGTGTATCTACTTTTACGCAAGGACCAGCGAATGCCAGATGGTTATCGAATACATACAGGATATGCAGAGTAATGAGCGCAAGATTTCCGGCACTATTCCAGTTCTTGGCTGGCTACTTTCATGAGGATTGGAGCTGTGATCACGAGTCAGAAGATGATGTCGTTCGATCGTTTGTTGCTGAATCTTCTCCAGAAAGGATTTCTCAAGTGAAGGATGAGTTGCAGGTCGTTTTACGTTCTATCCAAAGTGAAGAGGAATTGCAGGTTTTTTTGTTTGAGGAAATTGGATGTTCTTACTATTACCCCTATGCGTGGCCCTCAAGTAAAGCATGGTTGGAGCATATTTTGAGCATGCTTTAGCAGTGAATCCTGTTAGCTTTTCTGCGCTCATCGGGTGAAGGAGGAAGAGAAATTTCTGGGCAAGGTCGTCGGAAGTTTCCTTCAAAACGTATCGGTTTCCATGAACTGGTGCGAGGTGAGATCCATGGATAGTCTTTGGCTGTCGCTGCACATGCAGTGGCAGGGTGTAGGAACCCTTGGAGATTTACCGCGCATCAGCGCTGTCGTTTGATTGCGGCACTTAATTTGTGTCCGTAACATCGTTCGCGGCGGCTGTACGCGGGACACGCTTCGGCGTGGCTGAGTTTTGGTGGATCTCCTCAGTTTCCTACTCTCGCGTACGGCTGCCACCCAAGCCCGTAGGAAAGGCCGGTGGTAGCTTGAATTTATCCACCAAGGTCTCTCAAAAATGAAAACTCTTACACCAGATCCACCCTACGAAGAGCCAATCCCCCACCCCGAAAACCGCTTCATGGCGCTCACCAGACTGCACCGACATGCCCACGCTGTTCGTCGATACCCACGCGCCGCTCGATGTTTTGTATGACGCTGGCAACTACCGAATTCGAGCAGTCACGCAGGTGCTTGAAAACATGTCGATGCGCGGTTCAGTCGAGTGCGAATCCTTCATTCTCAGCGACTTTGCCTTGCTCTGTGCCATTCCATTGCGCGATGGGTGTGATGTGCTGGATGTGATTGGGCGGCGGTTGCGGGCTCGCCCTTCGGAGTAACGCCGCCGAATGATCGTTCCCACGCTCCTGCGTGGGAATGCAGCCCGTGACGCTCTGCGTCACATCGGTGTCAGGCGCGAATTCGATTGCGTGGCTGGAACGCGGAGCGTCCCTTGAGGCATTCCCACGCGGAGCGTGGGAACGATCACCGTGTAGAGTCGGGCTTATCAGAATTGCCCACTCGGCCGCGAACCCCTGACGTCCAGCCCCGTACAAGGTAAACTTCCCGGCCTTCGCAGGAGCAATCATGAATTATCGTCACGCCTTCCATGCCGGCAATCACGCCGATGTGTTCAAACACCTGACTTTGACCCGCCTCATCGCCTTGATGTCGCGCAAGGAGCAGCCGTTTGCCTATCTCGACACTCACGCCGGTATTGGTCTGTATGACCTGCAGGGCGATCAGGCCAGTCGTACCGGTGAGTACCTGGAAGGGATCGCGCGGTTGTGGGATCAGCCGGATTTGCCGGCGCTGACTGCTGATTACATGAAGGTGCTGCACGACATGAACCCGGATGGCCAGTTGCGCTATTACCCGGGGTCGCCGGAGTTGGCGCGGCGTCTGACGCGGCCGCAGGATCGGCTGATGCTCAACGAGAAGCACCCCGAAGACGGCTTGCTGCTCAAGGACAACATGGCCGGTGATCGTCGGGTGAAGGTTCACTTGGGCGAGGGCTGGCATGTGCCGCGGGCGATGTTACCGGTGCAGGAGAAGCGGGCGGTGATGCTGATTGATCCGCCGTTCGAGCAGCTTGATGAGATGCAGCGTTGTGCGGCGTCGTTGAAAGAGGCGATTGGCCGGATGCGTCAGACGGTGGCGGCGATCTGGTACCCGGTGAAGGACCAGCGCATGTTGCGTCGTTTTTATCAGGATCTGGCCGGCACGGGCGCGCCTAAGTTGTTGCGCGTGGAATTGCTGGTGCATCCGTTGGATACGCCCAATAGCCTGAATGGCTCGGGGTTGGCGATTGCTAATCCGCCATGGGGGCTGGAAGAGGAATTGCGTGAGTTGCTGCCGTGGTTGTCCAAGAAGCTTGGGCAGACCCAGGGTGGGTGGCAGATGGATTGGTTGATTGCCGAGAGTTGAGTTGCTGATCAGATGGATTGATGGCGTCTGAAAGGACGCCTTCGCGAGCAAGCCCGCTCCCACAGGGGGCTATGTCGATCACAAGAGTGTGGTCAGGCACAGATCCAGTGTGGGAGCGGGCTTGCTCGCGAAGCTTTTTGGGGCCTGAGATCAGATCGGGCAAGTCACGCCTGTACCGCCAATCCCGCAATACCCTTCAGGATTCTTAGCCAGGTATTGCTGGTGATACGCCTCGGCGAAGTAGAACGTCGGGGCTTCTTCGATTTCGGTGGTGATGGTGCCTTTGCCGGCCTTGGTCAACTCGGCCTGGAATACTTGCTCGCTATGCTTGGCGGCTGCCAGTTGAGTCGGGTTGGTGGCATAGATCACCGAGCGGTACTGGGTGCCGATGTCGTTACCCTGGCGCATGCCCTGGGTCGGGTTGTGCAGTTCCCAGAACATCTTCAGCAGCTCTTCGTAGCTGACTTTTGCCGGCTCGTAGACCACCAGCACCACTTCGCTGTGGCCGGTCAGGCCCGAGCAGACTTCTTCGTACGTCGGGTTGGGGGTAAAGCCGCCGGCGTAACCCACCGCCGTACTGACCACGCCTTCGCGCTGCCAGAACTTGCGTTCCGCGCCCCAGAAGCAGCCCAGGCCGAAGATCGCGAAATCCACGTCGGTGACGAACGGGCCCAGCAGCGGGGCGTCGTGGACGAAGTGTTTTTCCGGCACGGTCATTGGGGTTTCGCGGCCAGGCAGAGCTTGTTCTTTAGTCGGGAGCACGTTTTTGTTCACCAGAATTTCCGAGCGCAAGACCATGATCAGTCCTCTCAGTCAGGTTGAGATGTAAATACACAGACCGTCAGTTTGCCTAATGACGCCCGGTTAAGCACTACCCAATGTGG
The DNA here is from genome assembly GCF_019145235.1 of Pseudomonas farris. GTDB lineage: Bacteria > Pseudomonadota > Gammaproteobacteria > Pseudomonadales > Pseudomonadaceae > Aquipseudomonas > Aquipseudomonas farris. The sequence goes on from NZ_JAHSTV010000003.1 coordinate 369,484, forward strand.
GAGCGGGCTTGCTCGCGAAAGCGGTGTGACAGTCGACATCAATGGCGTCTGACACACCGCTTTCGCGAGCAAGCCCGCTCCCACAGGTCAGGCGATTGGGCCGCGCGGGTAGCGTTTGAGCTTTTCGATCAGCTCGGAACCCGGGATCGGTCGGTCGAACAGGTAGCCCTGGCCGACGTCGCAGCGGTGGCGGCGCAGGAAGGCCAACTGCTCGGCCGTCTCGATGCCTTCAGCCACAACCTTGAGTTTCAGGTTGTGGGCCATGGCGATCACCGCGGAGGTGATTTCCATGTCGTCCTGGTTGTCGGGGATTTCGTGGATGAAGCTTCGATCGATCTTGATGATGTCGATCGGGAATTTTTTCAAGTAACTGAGCGACGAGTAACCGGTGCCGAAGTCGTCCATCGCCAGGGTCAGGCCCAGACGCTTGAGCTGATCGAGCTGCAAGTGGGTGTCTTCGGTGGCTTCCAGCAGCAGGCCTTCGGTCAGCTCCAGCTCCAGCAGGTTCGCCGGCAGCTCTTCTTCCTTGAGGATGTTGGCGATGGACGCCACCAGGTCCGGGTCGGAGAACTGTTTGGGCGACAGGTTGATCGCCACCTGCAGATCGCCGAGGCCGGCGGCGGTCAGTTCTTTGCTCATGCGGCAGGCCTGGCGGGCGATCCATTTGCCGATCGGGATGATCAGCCCGGTTTCTTCGGCAACGCTGATGAACTGGTCCGGGCGGATCATGCCCTTTTCCGGATGGTTCCAGCGCAGCAGCGCTTCCATGCCCAGCAGGCGACCGCTGCGCAGGCACAGCTTGGGCTGGTAGAACACATCCAGCTCATTCTGGGTCAGGGCGCGGCGCAGGTTGTTCTCGACAAACAGTTTGTAGCTGGCCTCGGCATTCAGCGCTTCGGTGAACACCTGCACTTGGTGTTTGCCGTTGGCCTTGGCCTTGTGCAGCGCCAGGCCGGCGTTGCGCATCAGCGTCTGTGGGTCGCGGCCATGCAGCGGCGCGCAGGCCAGGCCCACGGAGCCGGTGACGCTGATCAACTGATTGTCGACGAACATCGGTTTGTCGAGGGTCGCCAGCAATTGGTTGGCGACCTGCTGGCCCGTCGAGAGGTCAGTGTCGTCCAGCAGCACCGCGAATTCGTTACTGGCGAAGCGCGCCAGACTGCCGCTCGGGCTCAGGCTGTTGCGCAAGCGTCGCGCCAGGCTGATCAGGAGCTTGTCGCCGGTCTGGTGGCCGAGGCTGTCGTTGATGCGTTTGAAGTTGTCGATGTCCACCAGCAGCAGGCTGATCGGCGTGTCGCTGTCTCGGGCGAAGCGTTCATCAAGGTTGCGGATGAACGCCGGGCGGTTGCCGAGGTTGGTCAGATTGTCGGTGTAAGCCAGGCGCTCGATGCGCTGCTGGGCGAGCTTGGTCTGGGTGATGTCTTCGTAGATGCCGATGTAGTGCGTCAGCTCACGGTTGTCGCCATAGACCTTGGATATCGACAACTGGCCCCAGTAGGGTTCGAGGTTTTTGCGTCGGCTCTTGAACTCGCCCTGCCAGCTGTTGCTCTTGGCCAGCGCCGACGGTGCGTCGAACAGCAGTTCGCTGAGGTTTTCCAGCGCCGGCAGTTCCGACAGCCGCTGGCCGTGGACTTCTTCGGTGGTGTACTGGGTGATCGCGGTAAAGCTTGGGTTGACGTACTCCACCACGCCGTCGCAATTGACCAGCAGAAAGGCGTTGGCGCTTTGCTCCACCGCGCGCTGGAACAGATGCAGAGCGCTGGTGGCGGTGCGGCGGTTGTGGTTGTTGATGACTTGGGCGAACTGATCCGCCAGCTCGCCGGCAAAGGCGATTTCGTCCGACTGCCAGGCCCGGGTCGCACCGATCTGCTCCAGGCAGAGCACGCCGACCACCTGACCATCGACGCGGATACTGGCGTCGAGCATGGCGTTGACATCACGCGGGCGCAGGCTTTCGGCGATTTCCCGGGTGCGTGGGTCGCGCATGGCGTTGTGGGCGTCGATGGCGCGACCGGTGTGCAAGGCGTCGAGGTAATCGGGAAAACCGCTGACGTCGATCGGCTCCGGCAGTCGGTGACCCCGGGTAACGCGGTGATAGGCGGAGATCGGCGTCAGTAGCGAGCCGTCGAGGTTCCACAGGCTGGCGCAGTCGACTTCATAGATGTCGCAGGCACTGCGGGTGATCAGCTCGGCGGCTTCTTGCAGGGAATTGTTGGTGCTGTAGCGCTGGCGGGTCAGCAGCAGAATCAGATCTTGCTGGGCGCGCACCCGGTCCAGATGCTGCAGTTGTTCCTGCTGGGCGCGTTGATTGAGTTCCAGGGCGATTTGCAGGCGTGAGTTCTGGGTTTCCAGGTCCAGCGCCGGCGTTAGCGGTTCGCCGTCGAACAGACCGTCCACCACCATCAGGTAGCCGCGCAGCAGGTGTCGATTGTGTTGTTTGTAAGCTTCGCCCAGTTCCAGCAGGCTCAGTACGCCTGCGGCAGTGTGCAAGGTGTAGCGGATCAGGTAATGCGGGCTATCGGCGAGTTGCTGCTGGATCGTGTCGTGCAGTTGATAGCGCGCTTCCGGCTCCATCAGGCTGGCATAGGGCGAGCCGACCAAAGCACAGAGCTCCACTGCCGGCAGGCCAAACTGTCGCTCGCAATTGGGGTCGAGAAACAGCAGCGCCCAGCTCGGTTCATTCAGCCGTTCGAAACGCAGCATGCCGAGCCGCGAGGGCACTGGCAACTGCGTCACTACCTCGGCCACCATACGGCTGGCGGCATCGGGTTGGCTCTTCATATGGAGGGAAACTCGCTTCGAATATGCTGATCGCGCCGGGCTCTCGCCCTCTTTACTGTTGTCTGCGGCAAGGTTGCATCATTGCGACACCGACTGACAAGAGACATGAAGGCCAAGTGCTATAAGAATATGTCGGCAGGCGCGAAGATTTCTCCAGCGAGGCGCCGAAAAGTAATGTAGTGAGTCAAAAAATCGCAGCCTTCGGCAGCTTCTGCAAGGCTGCGATCTTTCCCGGGATCAACGCAATTCTATGGATATCGACTGCAGTTGCTTGCCATCCCGATCGTGATAATTGACGCGAACCTGTTCGGCATCGACGACCAGATGCGCGAAATTATCCTGGCTGATCACCTCACTGGTCAGCTCATGCCGATAATCTCCCGCGGTCGTTCGGGCCAGCGCCTGGTCGAGAATGAAGGTCGATGCCTTGGCATACGGCAGCAGTTTGCTGTTGCACAGCGGTGAAGGCACGATGGTGTGAACTTCGAAATCCGGGTCCGCGCTGTGAGTCAGGCGACTGGTCAGCGAGCCATGGACATCGCCGGAAATGAAGAAGATGTTCTTGATGCCATACGTACGAATCGTCTCCAGCAGCCGTAGTCGTTGTTCCGGGAAAGCTTTCCAGGCGTCATCACCGTGAAGCTTGCGGTCGGGGTAGAACATGACGCTGGTGACCACGAATTTGACCCGGGCCGTGCTGTTGATCAGCCATTTGAGCAGCGCCTGTTCCTGCTCTTCATCAAGGATGCGCCGGTCGCTGGCCGACAGATTGCGTCGGGTTCGACTGTCGGTAATAAACCATTCGATATCACCCTCGGTGAATTGATACCAATAGTGCGGCAACAGCGCTCTGTTGACTTGCCCGTTGGCAAGCAGTTCATGTACGGGGCTGTGGCTGACTTGATAGAGCTCATACGCCGTCATGGCGTTTCGGTATAAGTGAACATCGCTCTTACTTGCATTGGCGGGCCAGTTGTCTTCAATTTCATGGTCATCGAGGATCATGTAAGTCGGCATGCCGGACATTAACTTCGATATATGCGGCTGAGAAAAAGCCGTGCGGTATTTGCTGAGGATGTCCTTGTATTCCCGGTCGGGGGCCACGAGGTTCAGGTCATCGACGTAGATTTGGTCGCCAGTCATCAGTATGGCGCTGATAGGCGGCTCGGCGCGTTCCGCCAGGCTTGTGATCGAGGCAAAGATCCGATCACCCAAATGCGGGGCTGAGGCAATGCCGGCGGTCATTCGCAGGTAACGACATGAGCCTGCGATGTAGGCCCGTGGCGTGGTGGTTTTGCTGGACTGCGTGCGAAAGCGGTAGATCTCCCGCGGCCATTGCAGCGGCAGTTCCTGAACCGTCTCCACGGTATGCACCGGGCTCATGGGGCTGAACCAGCCTGCCTGATATTCATAGGCGGTATCGGTGGCGAGATCGTTGAGGGCGATCACATCGGACATGTCGCGCAAGATTGTCAGTTTTGCAAATACGCCTTTTGACCAGTGTTCCTCACCGGCGCGTCGATAACGGATACCTGCAAATACCAAGGCGTTGTTCTGTGAATTACCGCGCAAGAAGATACGGGTATGATTAGTTGTAGTGTGGCCAATAATCGGGCCGACAGTCGGTTTGAACATGTTCGAATCCATTCGAAGTAATGCTAACTAAGCAGATTAAGTTGTCGAAGTTTCTATTAGAAATTCTCCTAACTAAGACTAGTTATTGGCTCGCAAAAAATATCGGGAGGAAGTGGACTCGAGTTGTAGGCGGCGTAAGCCATGAATGTAGGAATAAGGTGCAGAGGAGGGCTTTCTTCAGGGCAAAAAAAGCCCCGCCAAATTGGCGGGGTTGAGGTACGAGCGTGGCGCTCGGAAAACATGGACCGTGACTGGCCCTCCGGTGAAGGAGGGCCGGCCGGTGTTACAGCAGGATGGTGCGGATGTCCGCCAGCAGGTCGCTCAGACGCTTGGTGAAGCGTGCAGCAGCGGCGCCGTTGATCACACGGTGATCGTAGGACAGCGACAGCGGCAGCATCAGTTTCGGCTGGAAGGCTTTGCCGTCCCAGACTGGCTGGATGGTTGCCTTGGAAACACCGAGGATCGCCACTTCCGGCGCGTTGACGATCGGCGTGAAGCCGGTGCCGCCAATGTGGCCGAGGCTGGAAATGGTGAAGCAGGCGCCTTGCATGTCGTCAGCGGTGAGCTTTTTGTCGCGGGCTTTGGCAGCCAGCGCAGCGGCTTCGGCTGCCAGTTGCAACAGGCTCTTCTGGTCGACGTTCTTGATGACCGGTACCAGCAGGCCTTCAGGGGTGTCGACCGCGAAGCCGATGTTCACGTACTTCTTGCGGATGATCGCCTTGCCGCTTGGCGCCAGCGAACTGTTGAAGTCCGGCAGTTCCTTGAGCAGGTGCGCGCAGGATTTGAGCAGCAGCGGCAGGATGGTCAGCTTGACGCCGGCCTTCTCTGCAACGGCTTTCTGAGCGATACGGAACGCTTCCAGCTCGGTGATATCAGCCGAATCGAACTGAGTCACGTGAGGAATGTTCAGCCAGCTGCGATGCAGGCTCGACGCGCCGATTTGCATCAGGCGAGTCATCGGTACTTCTTCGGTTTCGCCGAAGCGGCTGAAGTCCACGACCGGAATCGGCGGGATGCCCGCGCCGCCGGTTGCGCCGCCAGCGGCCGGTGCTTCCTTGGCCTTCTGCATCATGGCTTTGACGTAAACCTGCACGTCTTCTTTCAGCACACGACCGTGCGGACCGCTAGGGCTGACCGCGCTCAGCTCGACGCCGAATTCGCGGGCCAGTTGGCGCACCGCAGGGCCTGCGTGAACCTTGGCGCCAGGCTTGGCCGGTGCAGCAGCAGGTGCGGCAGGTGCCGGAGCAGCAGGTGCTGCGGCGGCTGGAGCAGGCGCGCTAGGTGCAGCAGCGGCTGGAGCCGGAGCCGCAGCAGGCGCCGCGCCTTTGACTTTCAGCTTCAGGATCAGGTCGCCGGTACCGACTTCGTCATCCAGCTTGACGGAAACGCTTTCCACCACGCCAGCGGCAGGCGATGGAATTTCCATGCTCGCCTTGTCGGATTCCAGGGTGATCAGCGACTGGTCGGCGGTGACGGTATCGCCAGCCTTGACCAGCACTTCGATGATCTTGGCCTTGCCCGCCGAACCGATGTCCGGGACGTGAATGTCCTGAACGGTGTCGGCAACCGGAGCCGCCGGAGCCGCAGCGGCTGGCGCCGGAGCAGCGGCAGCAGGCGCAGCAGCCTGGGCTGGCGCGGCCGCGGCCGGTGCAGCGGCACCCGCCACTTCCAGATCCAGAATCAGGTCGCCGGTGCCGACTTCGTCATTGAGCTTGACGCTGATGGCCTTGACCACGCCAGCGGCAGGCGATGGGATTTCCATGCTCGCCTTGTCGGATTCCAGGGTGATCAGCGACTGATCAGCCGCGACGGTGTCGCCGACCTTGACCTGGATCTCGATGATCTGGGCCTTGCCCGACGAACCGATGTCCGGCACGTGTACTTGCTGAACACTGGCAGCAGCAGGCGCGGCAGCAGGAGCGGCTGGCGCTTTCGCGGCAGCAGGTGCAGCTTCAGCCTTGGCAGCTGGCGCAGCGGCAGCCGCAGGCGACGGTGCAGGGGCCGCAGCAGCGGCACCTTCGACTTCCAGCTCCAGCAGTTCGTCGCCTTCTTTCAGGCGATCGCCCAGCTTCACTTTCAGGCTCTTGATGATACCGGCCTTCGGCGCAGGCACTTCCATGCTCGCCTTGTCCGACTCAAGTGTCAGGATGCTCTGGTCGGCTTCGATACGGTCGCCGACCTTCACAAACAGTTCAATTACTTCACCTTCACCGCTGCCGATGTCAGGTACGCGAATGAGTTCGCTCACAGAGTGTCTCCTCAGCAGTCCAGTGGGTTGCGTTTTTCCGGGTTGATACCGAACTTGGCGATGGCTTCAGACACCACCTTAGGTTCGATATCGCCACGGTCAGCCAAAGCTTCCAGGGCTGCCAACACCACGAAATGACGATCGACTTCGAAGAAGTGACGCAGCTTCTTGCGGCTGTCACTGCGGCCGAAACCATCGGTGCCCAGGACTTTGAATTCCTTGGACGGGACCCACTGACGAATTTGCTCAGCGAACAGCTTCATGTAGTCGGTAGACGCGATGACCGGACCTTTACGGCCGTTCAGACACTCTTCGACGTAGCTCAGTTTAGGCTTCTGGCCCGGGTGCAGACGGTTGCTGCGCTCGACGGCCAGGCCATCGCGACGCAGTTCGTTGAAGCTGGTAACGCTCCACACGTCAGCGCCGACGTTGAACTGTTCACGCAGAATCTTCGCCGCTTCACGGACTTCACGCAGGATGGTGCCGGAGCCCATCAGCTGAACGTGGTGCGCCGCTTCGCGGGTGTCTTCCTCGAGCAGATACATGCCCTTGATGATGCCTTCCTCTACACCGGCCGGCATGGCGGGTTGCTGGTAGGACTCGTTCATCACGGTGATGTAGTAGAAAACGTCCTGCTGCTCTTCGGTCATCTTCTTCATGCCGTCCTGGATGATCACCGCCAGCTCGTAGCCGTAGGTTGGATCAAAGGTGCGGCAGTTCGGGATGGTGGCAGCCAGGATGTGGCTGTGACCGTCTTCGTGTTGCAGGCCTTCGCCGTTCAGCGTGGTCCGGCCAGCGGTGCCGCCGATCAGGAAACCACGGGTGCGGCTGTCGCCAGCGGCCCAGGCCAGGTCGCCGATACGCTGGAAGCCGAACATCGAGTAGAAGATGTAGAACGGCAGCATTGGCTGATTGTGGCTGGAGTACGAAGTACCGGCGGCAATGAAGGAGCTCATGGCGCCCGCTTCGTTGATGCCTTCTTCGAGGATCTGGCCCTTCTTGTCTTCTTTGTAAAACATCACCTGGTCTTTATCGACTGGCTCGTAGAGCTGGCCGACGGACGAGTAGATGCCCAACTGACGGAACATGCCTTCCATACCGAAGGTACGGGCTTCGTCCGGGATGATCGGAACGATGCGTGGACCGATTTCCTTGTCCTTGACCAGTTGCGCGAGGATCCGCACGAAGGCCATGGTGGTGGAAATTTCACGGTCGCCCGAACCGTCGAGGATAGCCTTGAGGGTATCCAGCGATGGAGTCGGAACGCTGAAGCTTTGCGCGCGGCGCTGTGGCACGAAACCGCCCAGTGCAGTGCGGCGCTCGCTCAGGTAGCGGGCTTCGGCGCTGTTTGGCTCTGGCTTGAAGAACGGCAGATTTTCCAGCTCTTCGTCTTTGACCGGAATGTCGAAGCGATCACGGAACAACTTCAGGCTGTCGACATCGACTTTCTTGGTGTTGTGCGCAGTGTTTTTCGCTTCGCCGGCACCGGTGCCATAACCTTTGATGGTTTTGGCCAGGATGACGGTCGGTTGTTCTTTGTGGTTGACCGCTTCGTGGTACGCCGCGTAGACCTTGTACGGGTCGTGGCCGCCACGGTTAAGTTTCCAGATCTCGTCGTCGGACAGATCAGCAACCATCGCCTTGAGTTCTGGCGAGTTGAAGAAGTGTTCACGCACGAACGCGCCGTCTTTGGCTTTGTAGTTCTGGTACTCGCCGTCGATGACTTCGTCCATGCGACGTTGCAAGATACCGTCGACGTCTTTGGCCAGCAGTGGGTCCCAGAAACGGCCCCAGATGACTTTGGTCACGTTCCACTGAGCACCACGGAACACGCCTTCGAGTTCCTGGATAATCTTGCCATTGCCGCGAACCGGGCCATCAAGGCGCTGCAGGTTGCAGTTAATGACAAAGATCAGGTTGTCCAGCTTCTCGCGGCCAGCCAGCGAGATGGCGCCCAGGGATTCTGGTTCGTCGCACTCGCCGTCGCCCAGGAAACACCAGACTTTTTGCTTGCCTTCCGGGATGAAACCACGGGCTTCCAGGTACTTCATGAAGCGTGCCTGGTAGATCGCCTGGATCGGGCCCAGACCCATGGATACAGTCGGGAACTGCCAGAAATCAGGCATCAGCCATGGGTGCGGGTAGGACGACAGGCCCTGACCGTCCACTTCCTGACGGAAGTTGTTCATCTGGTCTTCGGTGATGCGGCCTTCCATGAACGCGCGGGCGTAAACGCCTGGCGAGGTGTGGCCCTGGAAGTAGATCAGGTCGCCACCGTGCTCGTCGGTCGGGGCCTGGAAGAAGTAGTTGAAGCCGATGTCATACAGGGTCGCACTGGAAGCGAAGCTGGAGATGTGACCACCCAGGTCAGAATCTTTCAGGTTCGTACGCATTACCATGGCCATCGCGTTCCAGCGTACCAACGAGCGAATGCGGCGTTCCATGAACAGGTCGCCAGGCATGCGTGCTTCGTGGGTAACGGGGATCGTGTTGCGGTAAGGCGTGGTGATGGCGTAAGGGAGCTGCGAGCCGCTACGGGTCGCGAGTTCGCCCATACGGGTCATCAGATAGTGAGCACGGTCTTCGCCTTCTTTGTCGAGAACCGATTCCAGGGCGTCCAGCCATTCCTGGGTTTCGACGGGATCGAGGTCTTGCATGGCTTGCTCCAGGGCGGAAAGGCTTCCAGAATCGGTTGCCTGAGTTTGCGACTGGCCTTGTGGGCAGACGATATAAATTCTTGGATTGCCGAGAGGTATGTTCCGGCGGCGTGTAGTTTTACTACAAATCATCGGGCATTTCAGCCTTTCGAATGTATAGACGAGTAGTAAAACTACAGAAGATTGGCTTGTGGCCTCCGGCTGCGTTGTGAGAATAATCGTTAAGGTTGGTCTTTTGCCAACCAAAAAAGGTGAAGGCTTGATGATCGCTGCCAAAAATAAACAAATTCCAGCTATTTCTAACCTTTGTTCGACAGTCGGTCAGGTAGCGTATTTTCACGAATCACTACATGCAGCCCTTCACACGCCGATCAAGGATAGACCATGAGCCTCCCTTCGCTTGCCGAACTGCCCAGCGTACTCCTGCCCTTTGTCACCCGTGCCGAGCAGTCGTTCCGTACGGCCGTCGCGGTGCTTGCCGATGATCATGGCTTGTCCGCCTGGACGCCTGAGCGTTGGGCGCAATTTGCCCGTGTCACCGCGGCCAGCGACTTTGTCATTGAACAGAGTGTGCGTGACCCTTTGATGTTGCTGGAGCTGGTGCAATCCGGCGAGCTGGACCGTTTTTTTGCGCCGGGCGAGTTGTGCGCACAGATTGCGACGGCGGTGAGTACCGCTGAAACCGACGACCAACTTGGTCGCGCCTTGCGTCGCCAGCGCACACGCCAGCAAGTGCGGATTATCTGGCGCGATCTGACTCGCCAGGCTGATTTAATCCAGACCTGTCGCGACCTCTCGGACATGGCCGATGCCAGCATCGATCAGGCCTATCAGTGGTTGTATCAGCGCCATTGCCAGCAGTTTGGCACGCCCACCGGGCGACGTAGCGGCGAGCCGCAGCAGATGGTCATCCTCGGCATGGGCAAGCTCGGCGCCGTGGAGCTGAATCTGTCGTCTGACATCGACTTGATCTTCGCCTACCCCGAGGGCGGCGAAACCGTCGGTGTGAAGCGGTCGCTGGATAACCAGGAGTTTTTCATTCGCCTCGGCCAGCGGCTGATCAAAGCGCTGGACCCGATGACCGTCGACGGTTTCGTGTTCCGCGTCGACATGCGCTTGCGGCCTTACGGTTCGTCCGGTGCGCTGGTGCTGAGCTTCAATGCACTGGAGCAGTATTACCAGGATCAGGGCCGCGACTGGGAACGCTACGCGATGATCAAGTCGCGCGTGGTGGCCGGCGATCAAGTGGCGGGCGCGCAACTGCAAGAGATGCTGCGCCCGTTCGTTTACCGGCGTTATCTGGACTTCTCGGCCATCGAAGCGCTGCGCACCATGAAGCAGCTGATCCAGCAGGAAGTCCGGCGCAAGGGCATGGCCGACAACATCAAGTTGGGCTCGGGCGGCATTCGTGAAGTCGAATTTATCGCCCAGGCCTTCCAGCTGATTCACGGTGGCCGCGACCTGAGCCTGCAACAGCGTCCTCTATTAAAAGTACTGAGCACCCTCGAAGGTCAGGGTTACCTGCCGGCGGCGGTGGTCGGCGAATTGCGTGAAGCCTACGAATTTCTGCGTTACACCGAACACGCGATTCAGGCGATTGCCGATCGCCAGACCCAGATGTTGCCGGATGGTGAGCAGGATCAGGCACGCATTGCCTTTATGCTCGGGTTTGCCAACTGGACGGCATTCCACGAGCAGCTGATGTATTGGCGTGGCCGGGTGGCCTGGCACTTTGCTCAGGTGATCGCCGATCCCGATGAAGAGGCCGGCGCCGAGAGCGAAGTGGTGGTCGGCGGGGAATGGTTGCCGCTGTGGGAAGAAGCGCAGGACGAGGAAGCCGCGTGCCGTCAGCTGGAAGAAGGGGGTTTCGCCGATGCCTCCAAGGCGCTGAAAGCCTTGGCCAGCCTGCGCGGCAGTCCGCAATTGCGCGCCATGCAGCGCCTGGGGCGTGAACGCCTCGATGCTTTTATTCCGCGTTTGCTGGCTCAGGCTGTGGAGCATGCCAATCCCGATCTGGTGTTGGAGCGAGTACTGCCACTGGTGGAAGCCGTGGCGCGTCGTTCCGCCTATCTGGTGTTATTGACCGAGAACCCCGGCGCCCTGCGCCGCTTGCTGACACTGTGCGCCGCGAGCCCATGGATTGCCGAACAGATCACGCGCTTCCCGCTGCTGCTCGACGAATTGCTTAACGAAGGCCGGTTGTTCAAGCCGCCGCTGGCGCCAGAACTGGCGGCCGAGTTGCGCGAGCGTTTGACGCGGATTCCCGAAGACGACCTCGAACAACAAATGGAAGCCCTGCGGCATTTCAAACTGGCGCACCGCTTGCGCGTCGCCGCCTCGGAAATCGCCGGCAGCCTGCCCTTGATGAAGGTCAGTGATTATTTGACCTGGCTCGCCGAAGCGATCCTCGAGCAAGTGCTGGCCCTGGCCTGGCGCCAGACTGTGGCCAAGTACGGTACGCCGCTGCGCACCGACGGCAGCTTGTGCGACCCTGGTTTCATCATTGTCGGTTACGGGAAAGTCGGCGGTCTGGAGTTGGGGCACAGTTCGGACCTGGATCTGGTGTTCATCCACGACGGCGATCCGCAGGCCGAAACCGACGGGCCGAAGCCTATCGATGGCGCACAGTTTTTTACCCGGCTCGGGCAGCGCATCATTCATTTGCTGACGGCGCAGACCAACTCCGGCCAGCTGTATGAAGTGGACATGCGCCTGCGGCCGTCCGGTGCCTCCGGTTTGCTGGTGAGTTCCCTGGGGGCATTTGCCCGGTATCAGGAAAACGAAGCCTGGACCTGGGAGCACCAGGCGCTGGTGCGGGCGCGGGTGCTGGTGGGCAGTCAGGATGTCGGCCAGGCATTCGAGAAGGTTCGCGCGGCGATATTGGCCAAGCCGCGGGACCTGCCGACCTTGCGCCAGGAGGTCAGCGAGATGCGCGCCAAGATGCGCGATAATCTCGGCAGCAAGAGCACGGCGGCGGGCACGGCGGCAAATGCCTTCGAGGCCACGGCGCCGTTCGATCTCAAGCAGGACGCCGGAGGTATCGTCGATATTGAATTTATGGTGCAATACGCGGCTCTGGCATGGTCTGAGGCGCATCCGTCGTTACTGCGCTATACCGACAATATCCGCATTCTGGAAGGGTTGGAGGAGGTCGGGCTGATGCCCGCCGAAGACGCCAGCCTGTTGCGTGAGGCCTATAAGGCCTATCGCTCCGCCGCTCACCGGGAGGCCTTGCAGAAGGACGCCGGCGTGATACCGGGCGACCAGTTTGTGGATGAACGACTGCAGGTAATGCGGATCTGGCGCGAGCTGGGGTTAAGCTGAAACTGGATATTTGCAACACCTGATACCCAATGTGGGAGCGGGCTTGCTCGCGAAGGCGGAGTGTCAGTCACTACTGATATTGAATGTGACGGCCCCTTCGCGAGCAAGCCCGCTCCCACAGTAGATCTGCAGTGTCTGGTAGATTGAGGCAGCTAAGCTGTATCGCATGGATGCGCACAAAATTGATCCGACGAGCCCCAATCGGCTCGTCCAAATGACCTGACGGTTCACCCCGAAGGTGCTGGATTCTCGAGGCGGGGAGGCGTATGCCTCCCCGGCTCGTTTTTGGAAACCACATGAAAATTCTGATCGTTGGGCCCAGTTGGGTCGGTGACATGGTGATGGCGCAGACACTTTTTCAGTGTCTCAAACAACGCCACCCGCAATGCGAAATCGACGTGCTGGCCCCCGAGTGGAGCCGGCCAATCCTCGAGCGCATGCCCGAAGTACGCCAGGCCTTGAGCTTCCCGCTCGGCCATGGCGTGCTGGAGCTGGCGACGCGTCGGCGCATCGGTAAATCCCTGGTCGGTCAGTACGACCAGGCCATCCTGCTGCCCAATTCCCTGAAGTCGGCACTGGTACCGTTTTTCGCCGGTATCCCGAAACGCACCGGCTGGCGTGGCGAATTCCGCTACGGCCTGCTCAATGACGTGCGCACGCTCGACAAAGAACGTTACCCGCTGATGATCGAGCGCTTCATGGCCCTGGCCTTTGAGCCCGGCGTCGAGTTGCCGAAGCCGTATCCGCGGCCGAGCCTGCAGATCGACCCGGTGACCCGCGACGGCGCACTGGCCAAATTCAGTCTGGCCCTCGACCGTCCAGTGTTGGCGCTGTGCCCCGGCGCCGAGTTCGGCGAGTCCAAGCGCTGGCCGTCCGAGCACTACGCGAAGGTCGCCGAAGCGAAGATCCGTGAAGGCTGGCAGGTCTGGCTGTTCGGCTCGAAAAACGATCATGCGGTCGGCGAAGACATTCGCGCGCGACTGATTCCCGGTCTGCGTGAAGAGTCGGTGAACCTCAGTGGCGACACTTCTCTGGCCGAGGCCATCGATCTGCTGTCCTGCGCTGATGCGGTGGTCTCCAACGACTCCGGCCTGATGCACGTGGCCGCCGCGCTGAACCGCCCATTGGTGGCGGTATACGGCTCGACGTCGCCGGGTTTCACGCCACCATTGGCCGAGCACGTCGAAATCGTACGCCTGGGCATCGAATGCAGTCCGTGCTTCGATCGCACCTGCCGTTTCGGTCATTACAATTGCTTGCGCCAGCTCATGCCGAAGGCAGTGAACGAAGCCTTGCAGCGGTTGCTGGGCACTGTGGTCGAGGTCAAATAGTTTGCGGGTACTGTTGATCAAGACTTCTTCGCTGGGCGACGTGATTCACGCGTTGCCAGCGTTGACCGACGCAGCGCGGGCGATCCCCGGCATCACGTTCGACTGGGTGGTGGAAGAAGGCTTCGCCGAGATTCCGACCTGGCACCCGGCCGTGGGCAAGGTGATTCCGGTGGCGATCCGTCGCTGGCGCAAGAACATCTGGCAGACCATCAAGAGTGGCGAGTGGAAGCGCTTCAAACAAAGCATTCGCGCGACCAAATACGACTTGGTGATCGATGCCCAGGGCCTGCTGAAAAGCGCGTTGCTGACTCGCTACGCCAAAGCCCCGGTGGCCGGGCTGGACAAGAACTCGGCCCGCGAACCGATCGCCGCGCGTTTCTATTCCCGACGTCTGGCCGTGGCCCGTGGGCAGCACGCGGTAGAGCGCGTGCGTCAGCTGTTCGCGGTGGCCCTGGGTTACGACCTGCCCAAAGGCCTGGGCGACTATGGTCTGAACGTCGAGCGACTGGTGGAGTTGCCGCGCAAGAATCCGTACGTGGTGTTTCTCCATGGCACCACCTGGGACACCAAGCACTGGCCCGAAGCCTATTGGCGCGAGCTGGCCGAGCGGGTGGGTTACCTCGGCGTGGCGGTGAAGCTGCCGTGGGGTAATCCGGTCGAAAAGGCCCGCGCCGAGCGCATCGCCAAAGACATGAAGCACGTCGAAGTGCTGCCCAAGCTGAACCTGGCGGGTGTCGGCAAAGTCCTGGCCGGAGCGCAAGCCTGCGTGGCGGTGGACACCGGTCTCGGTCACCTCGCTGCGGCGCTGGATGTGCCGACCCTGTCGCTGTTCGGCCCGACCAACCCGGGCCTGACCGGCGCGTACGGCAAGTCGCAGATTCACATGGCCAGTGACTTTCCCTGCGCGCCGTGCCTGCAAAAGAAATGCACCTATCAACCGACGGCCGACGATGCCCGTCGGTTCGACCTGAAACGCGAGTGGCCCCTGTGCTTCACGCGTCTGAATCCCGAGCGTGTCGCGAGCCGACTGAGCACGTTGTTACTGGCTGAGGAGCTGCGCTGATGCAATTGGCATTTGTCCTGTACAAATATTTTCCGTTTGGTGGCTTGCAGCGCGATTTCATGCGCATCGCCCAGGAATGTCAGCAGCGCGGCCATCAGATTCGCGTCTACACGCTTATCTGGGAAGGCGATGTTCCGCCGGGTTTCGAAGTGCTGGTGGCACCGGTCAAGGCGTTCTTCAATCATCGGCGCAACGAGAAGCTCACCGAGTGGATGGAGGCCGATCTGGCCAAGCGTCCGGTGGACCGCCTGATCGGTTTCAACAAGATGCCGGGTCTGGACGTTTACTACGCCGCCGACGGCTGCTTCGAAGACAAGGCGCAGAACCTGCGCAACTCGCTGTACCGTCGCTGGGGCCGCTACCGGCACTTCGCCGAGTACGAGCGCGCGGTGTTCGCCAAGGATGCCAAGACCGAAGTGCTGATGATTTCCGAAGTACAGCAGCCGCTGTTCATCAAGCATTACGACACGCCGCTTGCACGCTTCCATTTACTGCCGCCGGGTATCTCTCAGGACCGTCGCGCACCGGCCAATGCCGCCCAGATCCGTGCCGAGTTTCGTCGCGAATTCAACCTGAAAGATGATGAACTGCTGCTGGTGCAGATCGGCTCCGGGTTCAAGACCAAAGGCGTGGACCGCAGCCTCAAGGCACTGGCCGCCTTGCCCGCCGAGCTGAAAAAGCGCACCCGGCTATTTGTAATTGGCCAGGACGACCCCAAAGTATTCCAGTTGCAGAGCGCCACATTGGGGCTCGGCGACAACGTGCAGTTCCTCAAGGGGCGCAGCGATATCCCGCGTTTCCTGCTCGGTGCCGATCTGTTGATCCACCCGGCGTATAACGAAAATACCGGGACGGTGCTGCTTGAAGCCGTGGTGGCCGGCTTGCCAGTGCTGGTGAGCGCGGTGTGCGGCTATGCCCATTACATCGCCGAGGCCGACGCCGGTCTGGTGCTGGACGAACCCTTCGATCAGGCGCAACTGACGCAGTACCTGACCGGCATGTTGAACGACGCAAATTCACGGGCGGCCTGGAGCCGCAACGGTCTGGCTTTCGCCGAGACGGCCGACCTCTACAGCATGCCGCAACACGCGGCCGATGTGATTCTGGCGGAGCACGCTTAATGAAGTTGATGCTGGCTGAACCGTTCAAGAGCCTCTGGGCCGGACGCGACCCGTTCGCCGAAGTCGAGGGTCTCAAGGGCGAGGTGTACCGCGAGCTTGAAGCGCGCCGGACACTGCGTACCGAAGTGGACGGCCATGGGTTCTTCGTGAAAATCCACCGTGGCATCGGCTGGGGCGAGATCTTCAAGAATCTGCTGACCGCCAAGCTGCCGGTGCTTGGCGCGGGCCAGGAGTGGGAGGCCATTCAGCGCCTGCAAGAAGTCGGGGTGCCGACCATGACCGCCGTCGCTTACGGCGAAAAGGGCAGCAACCCGGCGGACCAGCATTCGTTCATCGTCACTGAAGAGCTGGCGCCCACCGTCAGCCTCGAAGATTTCAGCATCGACTGGGTCAAGCAGCCGCCCGAGCCAAAGCTCAAGCGCGCCTTGATCGCCGAAGTCGCGCGCATGACCGGCATGATGCACCGCGCCGGGGTCAACCACCGCGACTGCTACATCTGCCACTTCCTGCTGCACACCGACAAACCGGTGACAGCCGACGACTTCAAGCTGTCGGTGATCGATCTGCACCGTGCTCAGACCCGTCCGACGATTACCCAACGCTGGCGCAACAAGGACCTGGCAGCGCTGTATTTTTCGGCGCTCGACATTGGCCTGACCCGTCGCGACAAACTGCGTTTCCTCAAGGGGTACTTCCAACAGCCCCTGCGCCAGATTCTGGCTGAAGAAGCGGGGCTTTTGGCATGGCTCGAAGGCAAGGCCAACAAGCTCTACGAGCGTAAACAGCGATACGGGGATGCGCTCTGATGTCGGGTTGGACACTGGAACCTGCTTACAGCAATCTGGCAGAAGACTTCGGCAGTCTTGACGCGGTGTTCGCGCTCGAGGGTGAGCGACTGACCCGCGATCCATTGTCCGAGGTCATTCGCGTCCAGCGCAGTGGCGTCAATTATTACGTCAAGCGTTACGTCGGCGCTGGCAAAGGCCTGCGCCGTTACTTGGGCAAGCCGCGGGTGAAAGCCGAATGGCAGAACCTCAAGCGTTTTGCCAAGTGGGGCATTCCTACCGCCGAAGTAGTGGCCTGGGGGTTGGAGCGGCGCGGCGCGGCATACGATCGTGGGGCTATGATCACGCGCGAGCTGCCCAATACCGAAGACTTGTCGGCTTTGGCTGGTCGACATGATCCGAAGCTGGCGGATCGCGCCTGGGTCGACAACATCAGTCGACAGCTGGCGGGCTATACCCGGACCATGCACGACCATCGTTTTACCCATAACGATTTGAAGTGGCGCAACCTGCTGATCGACGATGAGCCCCGGTTGTTTCTGATCGACTGCCCCAACGGTGATTTCTGGCGTGGCTTCTGGCTCAAATACCGGATCACCAAAGACCTGGCTTGTCTGGACAAAGTGGCCAAATATCACCTGTCGGCCACCCAGCGTCTGCGCTTTTACATGCAATACCGCCAATGCACCCGGCTCAATGCCGCCGACAAGAAACGGATTCGGCACGTGGTGAGATTTTTTGAGGGACGCGAATGACTGATTTTCTGGCTGCTGAAGACCGTGCGCTGCTTGAGCGTCATGGCCTCGGCACCTTCGACGCGCTCTGGGCCAAACAGCTCGAGGCGGTGGATGAACCCAATACCGCCGGTGAGGGCTGGAGCAGTGTGTTTCGGCTGGAACTGGAAGGTCATGGCTACTACCTCAAGCGCCAGAGCAACTACTTGACGCGCACATGGCATTCACCCTTTGGCGAGCCAAGTTTTGCCCGTGAATTTCGCAACATCAGTCGTTATCAGAAATTGGGTGTTCCGGCGCTGCAGGCGGCATTTTTCGGTGAGCGCAAAGTCGATGGCGAAGTCCGGGCGATTCTGCTGACCCGCGCGCTGGACGGTTGGGATGACCTGGATTCGCTGTTGCAGCGCTGGTCGGACCTGAGCGCGGCGCAGCACTCGGCGATTCTGAAAGCCTGTGGGCAACTGGCGCGACGCCTGCACGAGGTGCGTCAACTCCACGGTTGCTTTTATCCCAAGCATATTTTTCTGCGGGCCACCGGTGACGGCTATCAGGCTCAGTTGATCGATCTGGAAAAAACCCGTCCGCTGTTGTTCGGCCAACGTGATCGGGTCAAAGACCTGGAACCGTTGCTGCGTCGGGCGCCGGAATGGAGCGAAAGTCAGCTGCGCGAGTTGTTGGCGGTTTATCTGGATCAACCATTGAGCAGTTCGTTGGTGGACAGTTGGGTATCGCGCCTGAGTGCGCGGCGCAGTCACAAGGAGGCGCGTTGATGCGTTTGTCCGAACTGAAACACGCCGGCCGCAGCCCAAGCCTGCCGCTGAACATTCCACTGGCCGATGCTGCGGGGCCTGCGGAGTTACAACTGCTAAGTCTGCTGCGAGTGCTGCCAGGCCAGCGTTACGTTGGTGCCGGAGTCTGGCGCGGCCGGCCGGTGTTGGCCAAGTTGCTGGTCGGCGGTAAAGCAGCGCGGCACTTTCAGCGTGAACTGGACGGCGTGCGTTTGCTCGCCACTCAGGGGCTGACTACGCCATTGTTATTGGCTGATGGCCTGAAGGACGGCGAAGGCGGCTGGTTGTTGTTCGATTTCCTTGAAGGTGCCGAGAGCCTGGGAGACGCCTGGAAACAGGTCGAACACTTGCCCGTGTTGGCGGATGAACAATCAGCGGTGCTGGCCGAGGCCTTGGGCGCGATCGGTCATCTGCACAGCAAGGGCTTGTGGCAGGAAGACTTGCACCTGGACAACCTGTTGCGCCATGGCGGTCAGTTGTATTTGATCGATGGCGCCGGAATCTGTGCCGAGACGGCTGGCAAGCCACTGTCGCAGCAGAAAGTCCTGGAAAACCTCGGGGTGTTTTTCGCCCAGTTGCCCAAATCGCTGGAACCCTTCACCGAAGAACTGCTGGTGTATTACCTGCTGGGAAACGGCGAGCATGCCTTGCCCATGGAAGCGTTGCAGAAGCAGATCGACAAGGTCCGTCGCTGGCGTTTGAAGGATTTCCTGATCAAGGTCGGCCGCGAATGCACGCTATTCAGCGTCCAGCGCGGAGCGTTCGGCTTGCGGGCGATTCGCCGTGAGGAAGAGGCGGCGATGTTGCCGGTGCTGGAGCAGGCCGATGCCTTGCTCGATCAAGGCCATCTGTACAAGACCGGCGGCGCGGCGAGCGTCGGCAAGGTCGAAGTGGCTGGGCGCACATTGGTGGTTAAACGCTACAACATCAAAGGTTTTTCCCACTGGCTCAAACGTTTCTGGCGCCCGAGCCGCGCCTGGCACTCATGGCGAGAAGGCAATCGTCTGGCGTTCCTGGGTATTGCCACGCCCAAGCCACTGGCATTACTGGAGAAGCGTTTTCTCTGGCTGCGCAGCCGGGCATACCTGGTGACCGAGTATTTGCCGGGGCCGGACATCATCGAGCGATTTGCGCCGTACGTGGAAAGCGGCGAAGCACCGGAAGCTGAGTTGCAGGCTCTGGATCACCTGTTCGCCGAGCTGATTCGCGAGCGGATCAGCCATGGCGATTTCAAGGGTCATAACCTGTTCTGGCAGCAGGATCGCTGGGCGCTGATCGACCTGGATTCGATGTGTCAGCATGGCTCGATCAGTAGCTTTGCCCCGGCGTACGCGCGGGATCGGGCGCGATTCATGCGTAACTGGCCTGAGAGCAGTGCGCTGCATCAGGTGATTGACCAGCGTTTGCCCAAAGATATCTCTAGCGCTGCCTGAATCGGGTCTTCGACCCTTTCGCGAGCAAGCCCGCTCCCACAGGTTCAGTGGTGTGCATAAGTTTTGTGTGCGGTGCGATCACTGTGGGAGCGGGCTTGCCCGCGATGGCGCCAGATCAGTCCCCTGAGATCTAGAGGACAAGTTCTTATGAACCGTCCTACATGATCTACAGACCCCGTGAACTGTGCCCTGAATAGCCACGATGCTAGTTTGCCTGACGTTCTCGGAGGGCAGATTTTGACGATAAAAATGGCTGTGTTGCTGAGCACTTTCTCACTGGCGCTATCCGGTTGCGGGACTGCAGTCACGGTGTTGCAGGATGACGAGGAAGCCGCCCGTGGCCTCAGAAAGCAAAAAACCTACTGCCAGTCCATCCCTCGCATCTACAGCGGTCTGGCCCACGACTTTTGTCTCCTGCATGCGCCGCCCGATCCCACCGGTATTCTGGTGCCGTTCGTGTTACTGGATCTGACTCTTTCGGGTGTCTTCGACACGATATCCCTGCCCTATACGGTTTACCGGCAGGCTACGGATGGCAATATCAGGATTTACTGGCGTCCGGGTCGCGGATGAGCGACGGCGAACGCCTGGGCTCGACGTCATCTGCACGGCGCTGAGAAGGGCAGGCTCATTCCCGCCACGTTTACGCTATAATCCCGCCCTTTAGCTGTCTCTCGCCCCTTGCGAGGGCACATTAATTTTTGAGGCGCGTTGCGCCTGCATGCAGACTAAAGAGGCTAGACCCCTGTGGCATTGACGATTCTTGGCCTGTCCGGCGCCCTTAGCCATGATCCTTCCGCAGCCCTGTATATCGACGGCAAGCTGGTCGCGGCGGCTGAAGAAGAGCGCTTCGTGCGCGATAAACATGCAAAGAACCGCATGCCTTACGAATCGGCGAAGTTCTGCCTCGAGCAGGCGGGCATCAAGCCGTCCGACGTTGACGTGGTGGCGATTCCGTTCGCGCCGATCAGCCTGTTCGGCAAGGCTCGCTGGCACTACGCCAAGCGTTACTGGTACGCCCCGGACCGCGCCCTCGATGCGATCCTGATGGGCAACCGTCGCTACAAGCGCTATCGCAACAAGATTGTCTGGTGCCTCGAGCAACTGGGCTTCGATCCGAAGAAAATCAAGATCGAGCCGGTCGAGCACCACCTTGCCCACGCCTCCAGTGCCTACCATTGCTCCGGTTTCAAAGAGAAAACCGCGATCCTCGGGATCGACGGCAAGGGCGAGTACGCCACGACCTTTTTCGGCTACGGCGAAAACGGCAAGATCCACAAGATCAAGGAATTCTTCGATCCGGACTCTCTCGGCGGCCTGTACGGCGCGATCACCGAGTTCCTCGGTTTCGAGATGCTCGACGGTGAGTTCAAGGTCATGGGCATGGCGCCGTACGGCGATGCCAGCAAATACGATTTCTCGCGTCTGGCCTCGTTCGAGAACGGCGAGCTGGTGATCAACACCGACTACGCCAACGTTATCGGCCTGCGTCGTTATAAAGAGAAGGGCAAAGGTTTCTACTTCTCGCCGAAGTTGATCGAGTGGCTGGGACCGAAGCGCGAAGGCGACATCGCCGACGAGCCATACATCCACTACGCCGCAAGCATGCAAGCGCTGTTCGAGAAACTGGCGTTGCAGATGATCGACCACTACCTGGGCGATGTGCTCAAGGAAACCGGCAAACTGGCCTTCGCCGGTGGCTGTGCGTTGAACGTCAAGTTGAACCAGAAAATCATTGCCCGCGACGACATCAAAGAGCTGTTCGTTCAGCCTGCGTCCGGCGACGCCGGTACCGCGGTTGGCGCTGCGGCTTACGTGTCCCACGCCCGTGGTGTACCGGTCGAGAAGATGGAACACGTCTACCTCGGCCCGTCCTACAGCAACGAAGACGTGCTCGCGGCCTGTGCCCGTCACCCGAGCAAGCCCGCGTGGCGCAAGCTTGAGAACATGCCGGAAAGCATCGCCAAGATCATGGTCGACGGCAACCCGGTGGCCTGGTTCCAGGGCCGCATGGAGTTCGGTCCGCGCGCCTTGGGCGGTCGTTCGATCATCGGTTGCCCAAGTGCGACCGGCGTGGCTGACCGGATCAACCACCAGATCAAGTTCCGCGAGCGCTGGAGGCCTTTCTGCCCGTCGATGCTCGACACCGTTGCGCCACAGATGATCAAGATCGATCACCCGGCGCCGTTCATGACCTTTACCTTCGAAGTGGCTGAAGAGTGGAAGACCCGCGTGCCGGAAGTCGTCCACGAAGATGGCACGTCCCGGGCCCAGGTGTTGAAGCGCGAATACAACCCGCGCTACTACGACATGATGAAGGCGCTGGAAGTGCTGACCGGTAACGGCGTGTCGCTGAACACCTCGCTCAACCGTCGTGGCGAGCCGATGATCTGCTCACCGACCGACGCCTTGAATATGTTCTTCGGTTCCGACCTGCAGTACCTGATCATGGAAGACATTCTGGTGGTCAAAGAAGGTGCGGACGCTTATGACACGCTCGGCTGAACGCCATGTGTTGCAGTTCTGTCACGGCTATGACGGGCCGTTTCTGGACTGCGCCCGGCAGTACGCCAGCCTGTTCGCGGGGACCGGTTTTCGAGTGACCACGGTGTTTCTGACCGGGGCTGCCGATGCCGAAGTCGCCGCGAGCTGCGCCTCCGATGAAGTGCTGTTCATGGAATACAGTTCCAAGGCCATTCGTGGCCTGAAGCTGGGCGCCATCGGCGATCTGCGCAAGATCGCCGCCTCGCGCAATTTCAGTTTCTGCATTGCTCACCGTTTCAAACCGATCTACATCGCCTTGCTCGGCACCTCGTTGCCGGTCATTGGTGTGCATCACGCGTTTGGCGATTACCAGCGCGGCACCCGCAAACTGTTCGCGAATATTTTCCGCAAGCGCCTGAGTCTGCTCGGGGTCTCCGATGCGGTGCGTGACGACATGCGCCGTTGTTTGCCGAAATGGCCGGTCGAGCGGATTCAGACGCTTTATAACCGTATCGATGTGCAGGCGTTGCAGACCAGTCAGGTATCGGTTCGCGAGGCCCGGGAAACCCTCGGTCTGTCGATGGATGCCTGGATTGTCGGCAACGTCGGGCGCCTGCATCCAGACAAGGATCAGGCCACACTGCTGCATGGTTTTGCCGCGGCATTGCCGGGGTTACCGGCCAACAGTCAGTTGGTGATCCTTGGTAGCGGTCGGCTGGAGCAGGATCTCAAGGCTTTGGCGCGCGAACTGGGTATCGGCGATCGTGTGCTGTTCCTCGGCCAGGTGCCCGATGCTCGTCGTTACTTCTGTGCTTTCGATGTGTTTGCCCTGAGTTCCGATCACGAGCCATTCGGCATGGTGTTGCTGGAGGCCATGGCCGCCGGTGTGCCGTTGCTCGCGACGGCGTGCGGCGGTGCCAGGGAAGTGGTCGAAGGCGTGGGCATTCTGTTTCCGTTGGGCGATGCCGAGCGTTTGGCTCAAGGGCTGCAACATCTGGCCGCGATGGATGAGCAGCAACGTCGCCAGTGTGCCGAGCTGATGTTCGACCGCTTGCGTGAGCGCTTCTCCGATCACGCGGTACGCGATGCTTTCTGGCATTTGCCGCATGTCACCGAACTGGCACCGAGGGGCTGATGCTCAACCGATTTCAAGGCTGGCGCGAACGTGGCTGGGCGCAGGTCGACGCCTCGACTTATGCACAGGCCTGGCAACGTTTTGGCGGCAGTGTCGCGACTCATCCTCTGGTGATCGAACGTCTGGCGCAGTTGGCTGACATTCCGGTGCGCTATCTGGCCTGGGAACATAACGGCGAAGTGAAAGCCGCCATCCCGACCTGGGGTCGCGACTTGGCGCTGTCCAAGGACGAGCTCAAACGCAGTGGTAAAAAAGGCCTGTTCGACCTCGGCAATGCCGAATTGATCCTGCCGGCCGCCGCGGATGCCCAGGCACCGTTGCGCCATCGTGGCCGTTACTTGTCGGCCCTGAATGAAGGCCGTTTCACCGGAATGAAACTGCAGGCCGAACAACTGGCCATGGCGCGGACGCCTGAAGAGCTGTCGAAGAAGTTTCGCTACAACCAGCGCCGCGAATTGCGTCTGCTGGAAGAGGCTGGTGGTGTAGCGCGGCCGGTTACCGAGTTTTCCAGCAGCGAACTGGCGGCTATCTATTGTGACCTGTTCCAGCGTCGTTGGGGGTTCCCGGCCACCGGTGCCGAGCGTATGGGCGAGGTGATCGAGCTGTTGCGCGAGTTGCTGATCGGCTCGGTGATTTTCCTCAATGACGCACCGATTGCGATTCAACTGGTGTACCGCGTCGAGGCGCCGGAGTGGATCAGCGTCGAGTACGTCAACGGCGGTGTCGATCCCGAGACTCGCGAATTCAGCCCCGGCAGCGTACTGAGTTTTCTCAACACTCAAAGCGCCTGGGAACATGCACGCGCGCTGAATAAACCTCTGCGGTTTTCCTTTGGTCGGACCGACCGTGAGTACAAGGACCGCTGGTGCAATTCTGTGCCGGTCTTCACGGTATGAGCCAACCCATGAGCCGCAAACAGCAACTGCTCAAGCGCCATCGGCGCAACAAACGCATAGGCCTGCTGATTGCGCTGATGCTGTTGATCGCTATTGGCGTGCTGGTTGCCTGGTGGCTGCCGCTGGTGCTTGCGGTGCTGGGCTGGGTTGCCCATGAGGCGTGGTTCGCCGACCATCTGTTTTATTCACCCAACGACGATTACCAATACAACTTCCCGCCATACACCCCGCAGCCCAAGATTTATCTGGACGGTGAGCGGCTGCGTCTGGATGAGGGCGTCATGCTGGTCGATGACGCTACACTGGTGCTGGCGCTGCGGGTGAAAAGCACGTGGCTGGGGCGCTTTATCGATCCCGTGGTCGAGTTGGCGGGTGGCGATAATCCCGACCGACAAACCTTTGAACGCGGTGTAAATGGCCTGCGTTACCTGAACCTCACGGGCCAGGCGCAGGTGCTGTCGCGAGGTGAGCTGCGATTGCGCGGGCGTTTCTGCCGATTGCTCGGCGAGCCCGTGCTCTGGGCGCTCGAGCATCCGGACTACCGTCGTCAGCGGGTGATGGTGATCGCGCCCCACGCCGACGATGCCGAGCTGGCCGCATTCGGGTTGTACAGCGGCGCGAGTGAAAGCTGGATCGTGACCCTGACCGCCGGTGAAATCGAGGCCGGGCACTATCGACAGATGGGACTCGATGGCGTCGAAGCATCTCGGTTGAAAGGCTCATTGCGTGCCTGGGACAGTATCAGCGTGCCGTTGTGGGGAGGCGTGCCTCAGGAACGCTGTATTCAACTGGGTTACTTCTGCCTGCAATTGCCGGCCATGCAGAGCGCACCGGCCGATGCCGTAGCGTCCCGTGAGGCACAGCTAGGCGATACCCGATATTTCCGACGGTTCAATCCGTTTGCCCTGGGCAGTGACGTCGATGGCCTGCCGTCCTGGAACAATCTGCTGGCAGATCTGCGCGAGTTGATCGAGCGTATCGAGCCCCAGGTCATTGTCTTGCCGCATCCGCGCTTCGACCCGCACCCAGACCATCTATGCTCGCAGCAGGCAGTGATGCAGGCGCTGAGCGGCACAACCTGGCAGCCCGACACTTTATTGCATTACGCCAATCATTTGCACGACAACGATCGCTGGCCAATGGGTGATGCTGGCACTGGCGTGGCACTGCCGCCACAGATGGATATGCATGAACCATTGCGTCCGTGGACGCTTTGTCTGTCAACCGAAAATCAGTGGCACAAGGCAATGTCGTTGGGCATGATGCACGACCTTCAGCCCCGGCTTCCCTTCAAGCGTCTGATTCGCCGGGCGCTGCAGCGTTGCCTGGTGGCTCGGCGCTGGCCGGCCTTCGGTGAGAACGAATTTTTCCGTAAAACGGTGCGACGTCACGAGTTGTTCTGGGTCCAAGAGCTGTCTGGAAAGAGAGAGACCAATTGAAAGTTCTGTTTCTGGTGCAGAAAGAGCAACGAGCGATCCTCGATCGCCTGTATGACGGCATCGCCGAGCAATGCGATTGCGACAAGCGTGAATTGACCAGTGCGGAGCAGGACGACTTGCGTGGGTATTTTCGCAAGCACGTCGATGTGACCCTCTATGACCGGATCGTATTGTTCCTGCGCTTCAAAAAAGAGATCAGGCAGGTGAGGTTCATACAGACCCTGCCCAATCTGGTTATTCTCGAACACGACGCGTATCAGAACTACATCCCGTGCAAATACACCGGCAAGTTCAGCGCCCATTACCGCAAGCTGCCCTGGGCACGTGTGATCAGTTCGGGTTTCATGGTCAGCGAGCGCTTGCGTGATGAAGGTTTTGACGCGCATTTCGTGCCTAAGGGCTACGACCAGGCGCTGTTGCAGAACCGCCAGCGCGAACGGGATATCGAGCTGGGCTTCGTCGGCAGCCTCAACAGTGTGGCGTATGCCGGTCGCAAGGCCATGCTCGAGTCGGTGGCCGAGGTCGAAAACCTGTTGATCACGCGCACCAAGTCGGGTGAGGAATACTGCGAGACGTTGAGCCGGATCCGTTATTTCGTGAGTGCCGATGTCGGCATGGGCGAATACATGATCAAGAATTTCGAGGCCATGGCCTGTGGTTGCGTGCTGTTTGCTTACGATCAAGGGGAAGCAGAGAATCGCGCGCTGGGTTTTGTCGATATGCAAAATATTGTGCTCTATCGAACGCGCGACGAACTCAAAGAGAAACTCGCCGTGTTGCGCGCGTCTCCGCAGCTGACCGAGGCCATTTCGTTGGCCGGGCAGGCTCTGGTAGAGCAGCGCTATACCTTCCGGGCGGTGGGGCATGCAATTGTCGATGCCATGCGGGCACCGCTGCGCAAGCATGTCCCGCTGGGCTGGAAAGAAAAACTACGCTTGTCGCTGGGGCTGTAAAGCCGGGCGATTAAACAATCAATGGTGCGGTGCATATAAATGCTGTTCAGTGAGACTAGCGACATTTCGATCGTCATCACCAGTTGCGGTCGCTTCGATTTGTTGAAGCGGACTCTGGAGACACTTGACCGGTTCAACACGGCCCCCATCCGTAAAGTGTTCATTACCGAGGACTCCGGCGACAGTGCCGTAGAGGCCTGTATTCCGGAACACTGGAGGGCGCACACCCAGTTCTTCATCAACAATCCGCGTCTGGGTCAGTTGCGATCCATCGATGCCGCCTACGCTCAGGTGCCGACGTCGTGGATTTTCCATTGCGAAGACGACTGGGATTTCTATCGCGAAGGGTTTATCGAAGAATCCCAACGCCTGTTGGAGGAAGATCCGCAGGCGCTCCAGGTGTGGTTGCGCAGCTTCAATCATGACCTGATGGTTCACAGTCCTTATGTGTTCCTGGGCGAACGAAAAGTCAGCCATGGCATTCCTTTCTACGTGCTGGGCTCGCACAAAGCCGACTGGCAGGGTTTTTCCTTTAACCCGGGGCTACGCCGCCGCGCGGATTACCTGTTGCATGCACCGTATTCCGGGTTTTCCGGAGAGAAAGACCTGTCGCGTCTATATGCCGGGGAAAACCGCTACGCGTTGATTCTGGAAAACGACGCGGTGTTGCATACCGGTTTCGGTGAGCATGTGGTTGTTCCACAGGAGCGTGTGAACAAGTTGAAGCGTAAACGTCTCGATCGGCTCAAGCTGATAGCGGTCCTTATTATCGGCTTGGCAACGGGTTGGGTTCTCCATGGAATCTAGCGGTATGAAACCCGGAAAGATCACCATTGCGTCGTATTTTGGAGCCGCACTCTGCCTGTTTCTTCTGAGTTTTGTGGTCGGTTGGTCGTCCAAGTGGACTAACAATCTGTTTTACAGCCTGATGGTATTGCCGGGCTTGGTGTTCCTGATCAAGCAACGAGGCTCTGGCCTGTTCAAGCAGCCGTTGGTGTGGGCCTGGACGGCGTTCATTCTGTGGTTTCTGGTGCCTGCGACGATTGCCGGGCAGTTTCAGTTCTTTAAACACGTCTTCTATGTGTGGATGTTCGTCATGGTGATCGGCGCGTTCACCGATCCACAGTTCTTCCGCAGCCCTGTGTTTGTTCGCGGGCAATTCTGGATTCTGGCGTTGTACATTTTCGGCTGCGCACTCTACAGCTGGGTATCGGGTGAGTACGCTGTCGGTAGCCGGGTGGCACTGCTTCCGGCACGTTTGCAGAATGTTATCTACGCCGGCATCTGGCTGCTTTGTGCGTTGGCGTTGGCGTTGCCAATCTGGCTTCGGGAGCGAAAGTTGATCGAAGGGGCGGTGGCCGTCGTCTTCTCGATATTTGCAGTGGTCTTCATACTCCAGGCGCGCACAGCGTTGGTGGGGGTTGTGTTCCTGTTGGGCGTCTGGTTGCTTTACGGCCTTTACCACAAGCCGCGGTTGGTGGGGAGTGTCGTGGCGCTGGGGGTTGTGGTCCTGGGCCTGTTGTTTCTGATGGTGCACAACGAAGCGTGGTATCAGTCGCTTTGGGCTCGAGGCGATTCTTACCGTATCGAAATCTTTAACATCATGGTTGGCGAGTGGCGGAATTGCGGCTGGATGTTGGGCTGTGGCATCAATTTCCACACCGCCCAGCTGCTTGATGGCTGGATGCCGATTCAGCATCCGCACAACATTTACGTGGCGCTTGGGCTGTACAGTGGCGGGGTGGCGCTGGCGTTGTTTGTCGTGTTGATGGCGAGCACTATTTGGCAGGCTTGGCGTCTGCGCGATGTGTGGGGCGTCTACCTGGCGTGTGCCCTGGTGATGCTGAATTTCGATGGCAGCCTGTTGATCGGCAACCCGGACGAGTTATGGCCGCTGGTCCTATTGCCTGCGGCGATGATCCTCGGTCGAGTGTTGCAAGCGCAGCGCCAGGCGCTGGCGTAATACATGACCTTCGTCCCCGCTCCGGGGACGAAGGTGTCTGGATCATTTCTGCAGGGCGATGCTCAGTTCCTCCGGGGAACAGATGCTCTGGGTCTGACCATAATTGTCTATGAAGACTTCGCCGCGACCGTCGAGCAACCATTGGCGGTCTTGCGGGTAGCGCACCATATGCTTGAAGTTGCGCAGCCGCAGGGTCTTGCGTAGCGGACGGCGATAAACCCGCATGTCGGCAATGTCGATCAGCCCCAGCTGATGCTCAGGCGTGAGCACGATATTGCCCAGATGCGCGGAGCGAAAGTAGATCCCGCGCTCATGCAAAGTGGCCATGAAGGCCCCAAGCTGACCGCGCAATGGATCGGCATCGTCTTGGGTATCCAGCAGTTGGCGCAGAGTCTGGCCCGGTAACGGGTCGTAATGCACGGCATCGCGCTCGATACTCGGGATGCGGTAGATCTGGCGAATCGACGGGCAGGGAATCTGCCGTTCACGCAACGCATCGCAGTTGTCGGCAAAGCGTTTGGCGTATGGATACCAGGCAGCCGATGTAAGCAGGCGCTTGCGGCGAAACAGCTTGAGGATCGAGCCGTCCGTCAATCGCAGAACCTTATCCCCCGAACCATCCGCTTCAAGGACTTGTGCACCCTCGCGCAGGGCGAGATATCGGGTATGGTCAAGCGCTTGCATCAATACTCCAGTGGTCGACGCTGTGAGGCATGGATAGCCGGCCATGTTACCGCAGCTCAGTGACTAAAATGGCCTGTGTTACACTCGCCGGCTCTTTTCTCATACAACGGGTTCTCATGACTAGCCCTGATTCGCCTGCGCCGTCGAGCTTGAAGATTTACCTGCGCCTGCTGTCGTATGTGCGCCCGTACTTGGGCATGTTCGTCGTCAGTATCGTCGGCTTCGTGATTTTTGCTTCGACGCAGCCTATGTTGGCCGGGATTCTCAAATATTTCGTCGATGGCCTGAGCAACCCGGAAGCGGTGCTCTTTCCTAATGTGCCTTATCTGAAGGATTTGCAGCTATTAATGGCTGTGCCAATGCTGATCATTCTGATCGCCGCGTGGCAAGGTCTGGGGTCGTTTCTTGGCAACTATTATCTGGCGAAGGTTTCGCTGGGGCTGGTGCACGACCTGCGCGTTGAGCTGTTCAACAAGTTGCTGGTACTGCCCAACCGTTATTTCGACACCCATAACTCCGGGCACCTGATTTCACGCATCACCTTCAACGTGACCATGGTCACCGGCGCCGCCACCGACGCCATCAAGGTAGTAATCCGCGAAGGCCTGACCGTGGTGTTCCTGTTTGCCTACCTGTTGTGGATGAACTGGAAACTGACCCTGGTGATGCTGGCGATCCTGCCGCTCATCGCGATCATGGTAAGCAGCACCAGCAAAAAATTCCGCAAGCAGAGCAAGAAGATCCAGGTGGCCATGGGCGACGTGACCCACGTCGCGTCCGAGACCATCCAGGGTTATCGCGTTGTGCGCAGTTTCGGTGGCGAGAGCTATGAAGAGCGCCGCTTTGCCGAAGCCAGTCAGGGCAACACCGACAAGCAGTTGCGCATGACCAAGACCGGTGCTGTCTACACACCCATGCTGCAATTGGTGATCTACAGCGCAATGGCCGTGCTGATGTTCCTGGTGCTGTTCCTGCGCGGCGATGCAACTGCCGGTGACCTGGTGGCATACATTACTGCGGCGGGTCTGTTGCCCAAGCCGATTCGGCAGCTGTCGGAAGTCAGTTCGACGATCCAGAAAGGCGTCGCCGGAGCCGAAAGCATTTTCGAGCAACTCGATGTCGAACCTGAGGTGGATAACGGGACGGTCACAAAAGATCGTGTCAACGGTCACCTGGAGGTACGCAACCTGAGCTTCACGTATCCGGGGACCGAGCGTGAAGTGCTGAAAAACATCAGTTTCACCGCGGCTCCGGGGCAAATGATTGCACTGGTGGGCCGTTCCGGCAGCGGCAAGTCGACTCTCGCCAGCCTGATTCCTCGCTTCTATCACCACGAAACCGGCGAGATTCTGCTCGATGGCGTGGAAATCGAAGACTATCGTCTGCGCAACCTGCGTCGTCATGTTGCCCAGGTGACGCAACACGTCACGCTGTTCAATGACACGGTGGCCAACAACATCGCCTACGGTGATCTGGCCGGCGCACCGCGTGCCGATATCGAGAAAGCTGCCGAAGACGCTTATGCCATGGATTTCATCGCCCAGCTGCCGCAGGGGCTGGACACCGATGTCGGCGAGAACGGTGTGCTGCTCTCTGGCGGTCAGCGTCAGCGACTGGCAATCGCCCGTGCCTTGCTGAAAAACGCGCCGCTGCTGATTCTCGATGAAGCGACGTCGGCACTGGATACGGAGTCCGAGCGGCACATTCAGGCCGCTCTGGATAAAGTCATGAAAGGTCGCACGACACTGGTCATCGCTCACCGTCTGTCGACGATCGAGAAGGCTGACCTGATTCTGGTCATGGATCACGGCGAAATCGTCGAGCGTGGCACCCACGCGCAATTGCTGGCTCAGAATGGCTACTACTCGCGCCTGCATGCGATGGGCCTCGACGCCCCGGCTGAAGACATCGCCTGACCCCGATGCGAGGGTGAGCCTGACTCACCCTCGCATTCACCGGCGTGCAATGCGTCCGGTGGTTCGTATCTACTGATATCGAAGAACGAAATCAACACCCGGGTGCTGCAAATGGCGGACGCCTGTTGTCGGTTATCGGTATTTCTGCTCAATTAATGAGCAAAAACTCCTGCCGATTCATCCGGTTGCAGCCGTCACACAAGCCAGCGCCAACCCTGTGTTAATATCGCGCCCCTGTTCATTTTGTATGTGGGTTGCTCCATGAAGTTGTCCATGCCGCGATTCGATCAAGCCCCTGTCTTGGTGGTCGGCGATGTCATGCTCGACCGTTACTGGCATGGTGGTACCTCACGGATTTCCCCTGAGGCACCGGTACCGGTAGTCAAGGTCGAGCAAATCGAGGACCGCCCAGGCGGTGCCGCCAACGTTGCCCTGAACATTGCCGCGCTCGGTGCGCCGGCCTCGCTGGTCGGCGTGACTGGTGACGACGAGGCTGCCGACAGCCTGGTCAATAGCTTAAAGGGCGCCGGCGTACGGGCGTTGTTCCAGCGCATCGCGCACCAGCCGACCATCGTCAAGCTGCGGGTGATGAGCCGTCACCAGCAATTGCTGCGTATCGACTTTGAAGAACCTTTCTCTACCGACGCTCTGGCGCTGGGCGAGCAAGTCGACGAATTGCTCGAAGGCATCAAGGTGCTGGTGCTGTCCGACTACGGCAAAGGTGCGCTGAAAAACCATCAGGTGCTGATCCAGGCTGCCCGTGCACGTGGGATTCCGGTTCTGGCCGATCCCAAGGGCAAAGATTTCTCGATCTACCGCGGCGCGAGCCTGATCACCCCGAACCTCAGCGAATTCGAAACCATCGTCGGTGGTTGCGCCGATGAGCACGAGCTGGTGAGCAAGGGCGCGCAGCTGATGCACGACCTCGACCTCGGCGCCTTGCTGGTGACCCGTGGCGAGCATGGCATGACTTTGCTGCGTCCGGATCATCCGGCGCTGCACCTGCCAGCCCGTGCCCGTGAGGTCTTCGACGTGACCGGTGCCGGTGACACGGTGATTTCTACCCTGGCGGCAGCGATCGCCGCTGGCGAAGAACTGCCCCACGCGGTGGCCCTGGCCAACCTGGCGGCAGGCATCGTGGTTGGCAAGCTCGGTACGGCGGCTATCAGCGCGCCGGAACTGCGTCGTGCCATCCAGCGTGAAGAAGGTTCCGAGCGTGGTGTGTTGGGGCTGGAGCAACTGCTGCTGGCGGTCGATGACGCGCGTGCGCACAAAGAGAAGATCGTCTTCACCAACGGCTGCTTCGACATCTTGCATGCCGGCCACGTGACCTACCTCGAACAGGCGCGGGCCCAGGGCGATCGTCTGATCGTGGCGGTCAACGACGATGCGTCGGTGAGCCGCTTGAAGGGGCCAGGTCGTCCGATCAACAGCGTCGACCGTCGCATGGCGGTACTGGCCGGTCTGGGCGCCGTGGACTGGGTAATCAGCTTCGCTGAAGGCACCCCGGAAAACCTGCTGCGCGAGGTCAAGCCGGATGTGTTGGTGAAGGGTGGCGATTACGGGATCGACCAAGTGGTCGGTGCGGACATCGTCACTGCTTACGGTGGGACTGTGAAAGTGCTGGGGCTGGTGGAAAACAGCTCGACCACGGCGATTGTCGAGAAGATCCGCAATCACTGATAGCGGTGAGAGTGCTTGATCATTCCCACGCTCTGCGTGGGAATGCCTCTATGGACGCTCTGCGTCCGCTTTGAGACGCGGAGCGACTCGGGCTGCATTCCCACGCAGAGCGTGGGAATGCTCAGGGGCGTGCGGCCTTGCGCGGCACGATTCTTTTCAGCAGTTGCTTTGCTTTTCCGTGCAGGCGGGCTAAACCGGAATCCTTCCCCGGGGGGCTCAAACCCTGTTGCCGCACCCAGTCCTTCCAGCGAATCCGCTCATCCTTCACCAGCCACCCTTCCTGCCGGGCAAAACTTTCTGCCAGATACAACCCGCGGGTACTCGCCGGGTACAGCTGATCCTTTTTCAAGGTATACAGCTCAGCCATCGGCTGGCCGTCCTGCAGTGGCATCAGATACAAATCGGGACGTTTGCGATCGAGCCGGGCCACCAATTGATCGCCCTCCAGCCGTTCGTCAACATGGAACAGGCTCAGGGATTTGGCTTCCTTGGGCACATCCAGGCGCAAGTCGTAGATCAATTGCAGCGACGCGGTCGGCAAGTGCACGTAGGCTCGCGGACGCTCGATCAGCGGCATGTTGGCGCAGCGCACTGGCCGCGCCGAGCCGGACAGCGGCGTCAGGCGAAACGGCAGGGCTTCGCGGTAATGCAGGGCGGACGAGTAGGGCGCCGGCAGCCAGGTGTCATTGAAACGCCCGCTGAGCCAGCCTTCCGGGGTTTCCAACAGGCACTCTTCGGCAATTTCCTGGGTCGCCGTGTGCAGCGGCAGGTTCAGTTCATGGGCCGGCACGTAACCCGAGATCAGCTTGAGCACTACATCGCCGCGGTCCTGCCGACGCTGACGTACCAACACCCAGTAATCACGATTCTGCCAATGCAGGGTCAGGCGTACCGAAACCCCAAGGTTCGCCAGTTCCAGGGCAAACCGCTCGCTGTCGGGCACCGTCACCGGGCGGCGACGTTGCAGGGTCTGGGAGAAATTCAGCGGCATCCCGACGCTCTGGTAACTCAGGCCTTCGGGTGTCGCTTCGACGAATAACGGCAGGGTCTTGAAGTTGCTCGGGTTCTTTCTGATCAGCGTACGCGGCATGTCGGCTCCTGCTTAAGGCCGCGTGGGCGGCATCAGTTACTACGAAGGACTTGGGCAACAGTCGCGACGTTGTGGGCGAGGTGCAGCGGATTAATGGTCCCGACAATAGCACTGGCGACACCCGGGTGTTCAAACAACAACTCGAAGCTGGCCCGCACCGGGTCCACGCCAGGGCTCAAGCAGACGTGACCGCTGGCCAAGGCTTTTTTGACCAGGATCGCTTTGCCGTGAGCAGCAGCATAGTCAATGACCGGCTTCTCGTTCTGTTCGTTCAGATTGTAGGTGACCATCGCGCAATCACCTTGTTCCAGAGCCTTCAAGCCGCCTTCGACGGTTTTGCCGGAGAAACCGAAACCGCGAATCTTGCCTTCGCGCTTGAGCTCGGCGAGGGTCGCGTAGACCTCGCTGTCATTGAGGATCGCCAGGTCGTTGCCGTCGGAATGCACCAGCACCAGATCGATAACATCCGTTTCCAGCCGTTGCAGGCTGCGTTCCACCGACAGGCGAGTATGGGCGGCGCTGAAGTCGTGACTCGACTGGCCGTCGGCAAATTCTTCGCCAACTTTGCTGACGATCACCCAATCCTGACGTTGACCACGCAGCAACGGGCCAAGACGTTCTTCGCTGCGGCCATAGGCCGGCGCGGTGTCGATCAGGTTGATGCCCAGGTCGCGCGCGAGTTTGAGCAGCATGCGCGCTTCGTCATCGCCGGGGATCTGGAAGCCATTGGGATATTTCACCCCTTGATCGCGGCCAAGTTTCACCGTGCCCAGGCCCAGAGGCGATACCAGCAGGCCGGTGCTGCCCAAAGGGCGATGCAGATCGTGCAGGGTGGGTTGGCTCATGGCAGCAGTTGCTCCCAGGCAGGGACGCCCATCGGCGGTTTCGGCAGTTCCGGCAGCGGCGCCGGATGGCTCGGCTGGATGCCGTCGCGTTGCAGTGCGGCGAGGACGCGGTCAGCGAAGTCTGGCGCCAGAGCCAGTTTGGTCGGCCAACCCACCAGCAGACGATCTTGCTCGGCGAGAAAGGCATTGTCCGGGCGAGTCAGGCCCGATTGCAGCGGCTCCGCGCGTTCGACCCGCAAGGTCGCCCACTGTGCGGTGCTCAAGTCGATCCATGGCAGCAGGTTGCCGAGTTCTTTCTGCGCGCTGGCGATCTGCGCCGCAGGATCGCGGGCCACGCCTTCGGCTTCGGCGATGTCGCCCCCCAGATACCAGACCCACTGGCCATCGGCGGCCGGGTGAGTGGTCACGGTGATGCGTGGCTTCGGCCCGCCGCCCAGGCAATGGGCGTACAGCGGTTTGAGGCCCGGGCCTTTGACGATGATCATGTGCAGGGGGCGGCGCTGCATGGCCGGCTGACTCAGGCCTAGCGCCGCGAGCAGGTCGGCGGTGCCGGCACCGGCGCTGAGGACGATGCGCTGGGCGCGGATCTCGCGTTCGTCGACTTTCAAGCCGACCAGTTCGCCGTTTTCCAGCAGCGGCTCGATGTGCTGACCGGCCAGCAAGCCGTCGCCAGCCAGATCGGCCAGGCGCTGGATCAGGCTTGGCACGTCGACCACCAGTTCCGCCAGGCGATAGACCTTGCCCTTGAAACGCTTGTCTTGCAGCGCCGGCGGTAATTGATCGCCTTTAACCTGATCGACCCGCCCGCGCACGGCTTTGCTGGCGAAAAAACTGGTGAGGTTGCCGGCGAGGGTACCGGGGGACCAGAGGTAATGGGCTTCGGACAGCAGGCGCACGCCGGACAGGTCCAGTTCGCCGTCACCGGCCAGCGCTTCACGCCAGCGACGCGGCATGTCGGCAATGGCTTCCGAGGCGCCGGTCAGGGCACCGTGCAATGCGTACTTGGCGCCGCCGTGGATGATGCCCTGGGACTTCAGGCTCTGCCCGCCACCGAGGCTGGCGCTTTCCACCAGCACGGTCGAAAAACCCTGACGGCGCAGGCGCGCATTCAGCCAGAGGCCGGCGACACCAGCGCCGACAATCAGAACGTCGGTGGAAATAACAGATGGCATGCAGCGACCTCAGTGTTCAAGACGAGGGCGCAGTATACAGACTCGATGCGGAGGGGATTTGTTGGTGATCAATAGGGAGGATGCAAAACCTGTGGGAGCGGGCTTGCTCGCGAAGAGGGCGTGTCAGTCGATATCAATGTTGCCTGGCGCACCGCTTTCGCGAGCAAGCCCGCTCCCACAATAGATCGTGCTTCGGGTTTTAGTGTCCGGCAGTCTTGGAGAACAGCTGAATAACCACAACGCCCAGCACAATCAGCGCCATCCCCAGCATTGCTGGCACATCCAGCTTCTGCCCGTAGATAAACAGCGCCGCGACGCTGACCATCACGATCCCCATGCCGGCCCATACCGCGTAGGCCACGCCCACCGGAACACTGCGCACCACCAGGGTCAACATCCCGAAAGCAATGCCGTACCCGACGATGACCAGCAGCAGCGGCAGTGGCGTGCTGAAACCCTTGACCGCTTTCATCGAAACGGTAGCGATCACTTCGGCGCAGATGGCGATGGCCAGGTAGTAGTAAGCGGTCATGGGTTAATCCTCGTGTGAAGCGTTGCTTTCTGAGGTCGGCATTCTAGAGATTCGCCAGATGCGGTAAAGTCATTACCTATCTGTTCTGAAGATGGGTTGAGCCATGAACATGCAATGGAATCTGGAACAGCTGCGCTTGTTTGTCAGCGTCGCGGAACAGCGTTCGTTTTCCGCAGTGGCGCGGGATCAGCGCAAGGCGCAGTCGGCGGTCAGCAGTTCGATTGCGCTGCTGGAAGAGGATTTGGGCGTCAGTCTGTTCGATCGCAGCAGTGGTCGTCAGCCAAAACTCACTGAAGCCGGCACCGCCCTGCTTGAGGAGGCGCGGGAAGTGCTGCGCCAATGCGAGCGCCTCAATGGCCGGGCGCTGGCGATGATGCGCGGGCAGGAAGCGAGTCTGCGTGTGGCTCAGGATGAAGCGATGCCCTATCAAGCAGTGGTTGAAAGCTTTGAGGCTCTGGCAGAAAAGTTTCCCAGTCTTGAAGTGCAGCTGACCAGCGCCGCCCAGGGTGATGTCGCGCGCAAATTGGTAGAGCGGCGGGCTGATCTGGGCTTGCTGTTTTATCACGACCAGATTCCCGAAGCCCTTGAACGGCGAGTGCTGGGCAGCGTCGAGATGGTCACGGTGTGCGGCGCGGGGCATCCCTTGGCGAAGCAGACGCAGGTCGACTGTCAGCAATTGGCGCAGCATCGACAGTTGCTGATGTCGACGCAGTCCAGCGTCTATCCCGGCAGCGAGCCGGCCAGCCCGCAGGTCTGGCGCGCCGACAGTTTCTATGTGATGGCTGAATGGGTGATGCGCGGCCTTGGCTGGGCCTGGTTGCCGCGACATGTGGTGCAGTACCCGGCGTATCAGGATCAGATGGTCGAACTGGCCAGCGAATGGACTCCGCCGGCATTGATTGTCGAACTGGTCTGGCGCCGCGACGAGCCACTGGGCCCGGCGGCTCGTTGGCTGGCGGAACGTTTTGCCGTGCACTTGCAGGCGATCGGCTAAAAAACCGATAAACTCCGCCGCCATGAATAGAACTCTCTATACCGCGCTGTTTTACCTGGGGCTGCCATTGGTAGCGATTCGGCTTTGGCTGCGGGCGCGCAAGGCGCCGGCGTATGCCAAGCGCATTGGCGAGCGTTTCTCTCTCGCGCTGCCGGCGATGAAGCCGGACGGCCTCTGGGTGCACGCGGTATCCGTGGGCGAAAGCATCGCCGCGGCGCCGATGATCCGTGCCTTGCTGCAACGGTATCCGACGCTGCCGATCACCGTCACCTGCATGACACCGACCGGTTCCGAGCGCATCCAGGCGTTGTTCGCCAACGAGCCGCGCATCCAGCATTGCTATTTGCCTTATGACTTGCCCTGCGCAGCAAAGCGATTCCTTGATCGAGCCCGGCCGAAACTGGCGGTGATCATGGAAACCGAGCTCTGGCCCAACCATATTCATCAATGCGCCAAGCGCGGGATTCCCGTGGCACTGGCCAATGCGCGACTGTCTGAACGCTCGGCCAAAGGCTATGGCCGCTTCCATAAATTGACCCAGCCGATGCTCGCCGAGATGAGCCTGTTCGCGGTGCAGACC
The DNA here is from genome assembly GCF_019145235.1 of Pseudomonas farris. Classification (GTDB taxonomy): domain Bacteria; phylum Pseudomonadota; class Gammaproteobacteria; order Pseudomonadales; family Pseudomonadaceae; genus Aquipseudomonas; species Aquipseudomonas farris. The sequence continues at coordinate 407,750 of NZ_JAHSTV010000003.1, forward strand.
GAAGCCGAGGCGCAGCGCTTCCGGGATTTGGGCGCGCGCCCGGAAACCGTCGAAGTGACCGGTTCGATCAAGTTCGACCTGACCATCGACCCGCAACTGCTGCAGCGTGCCGGCGAATTGCGTGCGCAGTGGCAGGCACAGGATCGTCCGGTGTGGATCGCCGCGAGTACGCATGAGGGCGAAGACGATGTGGTGCTGGCTGCCCATCGTCGGCTGCTGGTCAATCATCCCGATGCCTTGCTGATTCTGGTGCCGCGTCATCCGGAGCGTTTCAACCCGGTGTTCGAATTGTGCCGACAACAGGGTTTCGCCACGGTGCGGCGTTCGACGGGCGAACCGGTTACCGCAGACACTTCGGTGCTGCTGGGCGACACCATGGGCGAGTTGCTGTTTCTCTACGCGTTAGCCGACAGCGCGTTCGTCGGTGGCAGCCTGGTGCCGAACGGCGGTCATAACCTGCTGGAGCCGGCGGCCTTGGCCAAACCGGTGCTCAGTGGGCCACATCTGTTCAACTTCCTCGAGATCGCCGCGCAGTTGCGCAGTGCCGGGGCGTTGGCTGAGGTCGATGATGCCGAAGGTCTGGCGCTGGCGGTGCAGCGGCTGTTCGAATTGCCGAGTGATGCGCAGCGGATGGCAGAGGCGGGGCTGAAGGTGATGCGCACCAATCAGGGCGCGTTGCAGCGGTTGCTGGATGGGTTGGGGCGGTTGATCGAGCGTTAGACCGAGTTGCCTGAAACAAAAAGATCGCAGCCTTCGGCAGCTCCTACAGGATGTACATCAATCCCAATATAGGAGCTGCCGAAGGCTGCGATCTTTTGCTTTTATTGAGCCGGATTAGCCCGTAATTGCTCCGCCGCAGCCTTGGCCAGATCCGGTGGCAGGAAGTCCTTGTCCGGGTTGTAGTCGGCTTTGAGGTAGCGCGTCAGGTCCTGCAAATCCCCCGGGCTCAACGTGCCGGCAGCCTGCTTCAAGCGCAGGTTGTCGAGGATGTAGTCGTAGCGGGTGTTGTTGTAGTTGCGCACCGAGGTGTACAGCTGACGCTGGGCATCGAGCACGTCAACGATGTTGCGCGTCCCCACCTGATAACCGATTTCGGTCGCTTCCACCGCGCTCTGGTTGGAGATGATCGACTGCCGGCGTGCCTGCACCTGCTCGACGTCGGTGTTCACGGCACGGTGCAGGTTGCGGGTGTTTTCCACGACCTGGCGACGCAGCGCTTCGCGTTGCTGCTCGGACTGAGTCAGTCGCGAATAGGACTCACGCACCTGCGAGCTGGTCAGGCCACCGCTGTAGAGCGGGATGCTCAGTTGCAGGCCAACCGTGCGCTGTTCGACATCGCCGCCGTAACGCACGCCGTTCGGGCTCGGGTTGGTAAAGCCGAGGGCGTCGTTGTCACCTTTCTGGTATTGCGCGACCGCATCCAGGGTGGGCGCATGTCCGGCCTTGCGCTGCTTGAGAGTTTCCTCGGCGGCGCTTACCGCGTAGTTGCTGGCCAGCAAATTCAGGTTCTGTTTGGCGGCGGTGTCGACCCAGGCTTTGGCATCATTCGGTGCCGGCGGCAGGATCGGCAAGGTGTGGACGATGCCCTGGATAGAGTTGTATTGGCGGTTGGTCAGGGTGATCAGCGCTTCGAACGCGTCGTCCACCTGACGCTGAGCGAGAATCCGGTTGGCCCGCGCCGTGTCGTAACTGGCTTGGGATTGCAGCACGTCGGTCTTGTCGGACAGGCCGACGTCGAAGCGCTCGTTGGACTGATCGAGTTGACGCTTGAACGCCGCTTCTTCGGCCTTGGTCGAGGCCAGGGTGTCCTGGCTGCGCAGCACGTTGAAATAGCTTTCGGCGCTTTGCAGAATCAGGTTCTGTTCGGTGGCCGAGAGTTGCAGGGCTGCCTGTTCGTTGACGTCTTTGGCGGCCTGCAACTGGAACCAGCGATCGGCGCGGAAAATCGGTTGCGCCAGGGTCGCCTGATACACCGTGCCACTGCGGGTCGAAGTCACCGATGGCTGATCGAGTGAGGTGCGGGTGTTGTTCAGGTCGGCACCGGCGGACAGGTTGGGCAACAGCCCGGCGCGGGCCTGGGGTACAACTTCCTTCTGGGCGCCGTATTGGGCGCGGGCGGCGGCGAGGTCGGCGTTGTTGTCCACCGCTTCCTGATAGACGCTGACCAGGTCTGTCTTGGTCGATAAGGGCGCTTCAGCTGCCCAGGCCATTCCATTGGAAGCACAAGACACGGCAAGGGCCAGTGAGAGTTTGCGCAGCATGAGGCCATCCCTAAAAAATTACGCTGATAATTTGAGCGCCAAGGCTACGGCGCGGCGCCCTGCAGCGTCAAGGCGCGGCACGGCGTAGCGAGTGTAGTTGCACGCAGGCACGGCAACAATCCTGCAATTGCGCCATTCATCATGGTGTTTGCTGCGGCGTTGGCGTTCTTTGCCGGTTGTGTCTAGACTGGCCGGGTTCTTGTCGGGGTGCCTTGCTATGAGGCTGAGATCGAATAATTTCGGATCCCGTTGAACCTGATCAGGTTAGCGCCTGCGTAGGGAACAAGATTTCTCGTCACCCGGCGAGTCCTCTTGTGCTTCGTCCGGGATGTTGTTCGACAATCGAACACCCCTCGAGCACCGAGCACAGCACCAGCTGGTTTTCCCAGCGCCCGTGCGTCCATTCGTTTACAGGTTCGCTCCGACAAAAATCCACTGCCTGGATGTGTGTCTGGAGAGCCCGTGATGACTACAAAATCAAAAATCGAAACCAATCTGAGTGACTCGGCCAAGGTCGATCAGCAATCGGTTCAGCCGTTTACCCGCTCGCAAAAAATCTATGTCCAGGGCACTCGCCCGGACATCCTCGTGCCGATGCGCGAAATCAGCCTGGACGTGACCCCGACCGACTTCGGCGGTGAAATCAACGCGCCGGTGGTGGTGTATGACACCTCGGGCCCGTACACCGACCCCAATGTCATCATCGACGTGCGCAAAGGCCTCGCCGATGTGCGTTCGCCGTGGATCGAATCCCGTGGCGACACCAAGCGCCTGCCCGGCCTGAGCTCCAACTTCGGTCAGGAACGCCTGGCCGATGCCGAGCTCACCAAGCTGCGTTTCGCCCACGTGAATAACCCACGCCGCGCCAAGCCGGGTGCAAACGTCAGCCAGATGCACTACGCCCGTAAAGGCATCATCACCGCCGAGATGGAATACGTCGCCATCCGCGAAAACATGAAGCTCGAAGTGGCCCGTGCCGCGGGCTTGCTGGATCAGCAACACGCCGGCTACAGCTTCGGCGCCAGCGTGCCGAAAATCATCACGCCGGAATTTGTCCGTGAAGAGATCGCCCGCGGTCGCGCGATCATTCCGGCCAACATCAACCACACCGAACTGGAACCGATGATCATCGGCCGTAACTTCCTGGTGAAGATCAACGGCAACATCGGCAACAGCGCCTTGGGTTCGTCCATCGAAGAAGAAGTGGCGAAACTGACCTGGGGCATTCGCTGGGGTTCGGACACGGTCATGGACTTGTCCACCGGCAAGCACATTCACGAAACCCGCGAATGGATCATCCGTAACTCGCCGGTGCCGATCGGTACCGTGCCGATCTATCAGGCCCTGGAAAAAGTCGGCGGCGCCGCTGAAGACCTGACCTGGGAGTTGTTCCGCGACACGCTGATCGAGCAGGCCGAGCAGGGCGTCGACTACTTCACCATCCACGCCGGTGTGTTGTTGCGCTACGTGCCACTGACCGCCAAACGCGTGACCGGCATTGTTTCCCGTGGTGGTTCGATCATGGCCAAGTGGTGCCTGGCGCATCACAAGGAAAACTTCCTCTACACGCATTTCGAAGACATCTGCGAAATCATGAAGGCCTACGACGTCAGCTTCTCGCTGGGCGATGGCCTGCGTCCGGGCTCGATTGCCGACGCCAACGACGCCGCACAATTCGGTGAACTGGAAACCCTCGGCGAGCTGACCAAAATCGCCTGGAAGCACGACGTGCAGTGCATGATCGAAGGCCCGGGCCACGTGCCGATGCAGTTGATCAAAGAGAACATGGACAAGCAGCTCGAGTGCTGCGACGAGGCGCCGTTCTACACCCTCGGCCCACTGACTACCGACATCGCCCCAGGCTACGACCACATCACTTCCGGTATCGGTGCGGCCATGATCGGTTGGTTCGGTTGCGCGATGCTTTGCTACGTGACGCCAAAGGAACACTTGGGCTTGCCGAACAAGGATGACGTGAAGACCGGGATCATCACTTACAAGATCGCCGCTCACGCTGCCGACCTTGCGAAGGGCCATCCGGGTGCGCAAATTCGTGACAATGCCTTGAGCAAGGCGCGTTTCGAATTCCGTTGGGAAGACCAGTTCAACCTGGGCCTGGACCCGGACACCGCGCGTTCGTACCACGACGAAACCTTGCCTAAGGATTCGGCCAAGGTCGCGCACTTCTGCTCCATGTGCGGACCGAAATTCTGCTCGATGAAGATCACCCAGGAAGTCCGCGAATACGCGGCCAACCAGCGGATCGAAACTGTCGATGCGGAAGTTGCGCAAGGTCTGGCAGAACAGGCGGAGCGGTTCAAGCAGGAAGGTAGTCAGTTGTACAAGAAGGTTTGATTTGACCTGTGATTGACGGCGCCTGTGCTGCCGTCTTCGCGAGCAAGCCCGCTCCCACATTGGATCTCCTGAAAACAAAAACTTTGTGTACGACCGAGGCCTAATGTGGGAGCGGGCTTGCTCGCGAAAGCGCCGGATCAGACACAAAAAATCCAACGGATACACTTATTCCTCTGAGATAACACCCTTGAGCATCCAACCCAGTACTTACTCCCCGGACATCGCCGTGCCGATCGACAAGCGTGTCTTCGGCGGCCGTGATCTGTGTTCCCTGTGGTTCTCCCTCGGCATCGGCCTGATGGTTCTGCAGACCGGCGCGCTGCTCGCACCAGGTCTGGGCCTGTCCGGCTCGTTGCTGGCGATTTTTCTTGGCACGCTGGTCGGCGTTCTGTTACTGGCCGCCGTCGGCGTAATCGGCAGCGACACCGGCCTGTCGTCGATGGCCGCGCTCAAACTCAGCTTGGGCCGTCATGGCGCGAGCCTTCCGGCGGTGTTGAACCTGCTGCAACTGATCGGTTGGGGCTCGTTCGAAATCATCGTGATGCGCGACGCTGCCAGCCTGCTCGGCGCCCGTGCCTTCAGCGAAGGCAGCCTGTGGTCGAGTCCTCTGCTGTGGACGCTGTTCTTCGGTGCATTGGCAACCCTGCTCGCTGTCAGCGGCCCATTGACCTTTGTGCGCAAAATCCTGCGCAAGTGGGGCATCTGGCTGCTGCTGGCCGCGTGCATCTGGCTGACCTGGAACCTGTTCGGCAAAGCCGATCTGGTAGCGTTGTGGGCGCAGGCCGGTGATGGTTCGATGCCGTTTGCCGTGGGCTTCGACATTGCGATCGCCATGCCGCTGTCGTGGTTGCCGCTGATTGCCGACTACTCGCGGTTCGGCAAGCGTGCGAAGAATGTCTTCGGCGGCACGGCGCTGGGCTTCTTTATCGGTAACTTCTGGCTGATGAGCCTGGGCGTGGCCTACACCCTGGCGTTCGCGCCGAGCGGTGAAGTGAATGCCTTGCTGCTGGCGTTGGCCGGTGCAGGTTTGGGGATTCCGTTGCTACTGATTCTGTTGGACGAGTCAGAAAATGCCTTTGCCGATATTCACTCGGCGGCGGTGTCCAGCGGGATTCTGTTGCGCTTGAAAGTCGAGCATCTGGCCTTGGCGATCGGCGTGATCTGCACGCTGATAGCTTGCCTGGCGCCATTGGCCCAGTACCAGAACTTCCTGCTGTTGATCGGCTCGGTGTTTGCGCCGCTGTTCGGCGTGGTGCTGGTGGATCACTTCATCCTGCGCAAGCGCAGCGCTCACGTAGCGTCAGCCGCATTGCGCTGGCCGGCGTTGCTCGCCTGGTTGGGCGGGGTGAGCACCTATCATTTGCTGGCCAATCTCTATCCGGACATCGGCGCAACCCTGCCGTCGCTGGTACTGGCAGGGCTGCTGCAATTGCTGCTCGGTCGAGCCTTCAGCTACGGCCGGGAAACAGCTCGGGCTTGAGAATACCGTTCAGGCGCGGGTAGGGGATCTTCAGTTCGACATGGCCCAATGCGTAAGGCGCGATGGTGCTCACTTCGTACTTGAGAATCACCCCGCCGTAGGTCAGCGCCACGTTCTGGGTTTTCACGAAGGGCCAGTTCTTCACGAACTCTGGTTCCTGATCGAGTTTGGTGCTGATCAGCCAGCTGTTGTGCGCCACTTGGGCCGCTTTCCAGAACGCCTCTTCCTGCCCCGGGATCAACATGTCCGAGAGGGTCAGCACTTTATGCTGTTGACGTGAATAGTTGATGAAACCACGGCCCGGCGTGCCATGGGCGCCACCGGTGTCCAGGTAGCTGGATAATTCAACAATCACCAAGCCGTCATGCTGCTCACGTACCTTGGCTTGCAGGTAGCTGCTGTAGCGCGGGCCGGCACTGCTCAAAAACTGCTCGCGATAGGCCGCCAGCGTCGGCGCTACGGGGGCTTCGGGTGAGGTGCGGGTCATTTGCAGCAGGCGTTTTTCGATGATGCCATCAAGCGCAGGCTCATCCGGGAAACGCAGCGTATCGATGTTCACCAGCGGGCAGTCAGGGGTCGTGCAGCCTGGTTTCAACTGTTCCGATGCGTCGCGGGTAGTTTCCAGCGGCGCCCGATAGTTGGGCTGGAACAAACTCTGGCAGGCGCCCAGGGTCAGGGCGATTGCGGCCACGGAGGCGATTTTAAAAAGCGACATGGGCGTCCTTCATAAAACAGGGAAAGGCGAAAAGTTACCCGCTTCGACTCTTAACGAAGCAGTCAGTTCGCCACTAAGCTAATTAGAGTTGGTTTCATCCTCACCGTCTATCCCGCTGACTGGAAAGGGGCTGCATCAAACATCGCGGGCGCGTTAGGATGGCGCGAAGTCGAGGTTGCAAGTAACGAGTTGCAAGTAAAAAAAGGAACCTCATAACGGATTTGCAGTAAAGAGGATTGTCATGACTGATTTTGCCAACGCCATTCCGACCGCCGTTGATATCGTTCGGCGCGAAAAGTGCTACGAGGGTTTCTATAAGCTCGACCGCGTGCACTTGCGCCACGAATTGTTCGCCGGTGGCATGAGTCGCGAGATCAATCGTGAACTGTTCGTGCGCCATGATGCGGTGTGCGTGCTGCCTTATGATCCGCAGCGCGATGAAGTGGTGCTGATCGAGCAGTTTCGCGTCGGCGCCATGGGCAAGACCGACAACCCGTGGTTGATCGAACTGGTCGCCGGTCTGATCGACAAGGATGAAGTACCGGAAGAAGTTGCTCACCGCGAAGCGCAGGAGGAAGCTGGGCTTGTATTCGGGGCGCTCTGGCCGATGACCAAATATTTTCCATCGCCGGGCGGCAGTAATGAATTCGTGCACTTGTACCTGGGGCGTTGCGAAACAACCGGGGTCGGCGGCCTGCATGGGCTGGAGGAAGAGGCAGAAGATATTCGCGTCACGGTCTGGGCCTTCGAAGATGCCCTGCAAGCCGTGCGCGACGGACGTATTGCCAACGCGGCAAGCATCATCGCCTTGCAATGGCTGGCTTTGAATCGCGTTGAAGTGAGGGGGTTATGGTCGTAAACAAGCTGCGCGATCGCTATCGGATCGACCTCGTGGGGCTACAAGCCTCCTGCGAGGCTAACTACGCGCGCCTGATGCGACTGTTGCCGGATATGCGTAGCGAGCCGCAGGCGCGGCGCATTGCCGTGACTCACGGCGACCAGATGCTTGGCGTGCTGGCCCTGGAAGTATTGCAAGTCTGTCCGTACACCACGACGCTGCAAGTACGCCAGGAACACAGCCTGCCGTGGCTGCCGGTGCCGCAACTGGAAGTTCAGGTCTATCACGACGCCTGCATGGCCGAAGTGGTCAGCGCCGAACATGCAAGACGCTTCCGGGGCATCTATCCTTACCCGAACGCCGCGATGCATCAGCCGGACGAAAAGGCTCAGCTCAATCTGTTTCTGGGGGAATGGCTGAGTCATTGCCTGGCTTGCGGGCACGAGTACGCCGTTGTGCGCTAAGAGCCCTGTGTAGTTGTGAACTGCGTCCGGTTCACAGGTTTCCTCTTTTGATCGTCCCCCAGCATAATTGCGGCACTTACCCATCCCGTGATCACGCCCTGGGAGAACGCCTTGCCGAGCGTATCCACATTGACCACCGCCGATCCGGCGTTGCTGGTGCAACTCTCCGACAGCCATCTGTTTGCCGAGGCGGACGGAACGTTGCTGGGGATGAATACCCGCGACAGCCTGCAAAAAGTCATTGAGCTGGTAAAGCTTCAGCAGCCGCAGATCGACCTGATCATTGCCAGTGGCGATCTTTCCCAGGACGGGACGCTGGAGTCGTATCAGCTGTTTCGTGACCTGACCCGACAGATCGATGCGCCGGGACGCTGGATTCCCGGTAATCACGACGAACCGCAGATCATGGCCGAGGCCGCAGTGCAAAGCGCGCTGCTGGAACCGGTGGTGGACATCGGCAACTGGCGGGTTACGTTGCTCGATTCGGCGGTGCCGGGGTCGGTGCCGGGGTATTTGCAGGATGAGCAATTGCAGTTGCTGGCCCGCTCGTTGAGTGAGGCGCCGCAGCGGCATCATCTGGTGTGTTTCCACCATCATCCGGTATCGATCGGGTGTGCGTGGATGGAGCCCATTGGGTTGCGCAATCCAGAAGCGTTGTTCGCGGTGCTGGATCGCTTTCCACAGGTGCGTGCAGTGTTGTGGGGGCATGTGCATCAGGAAATTGACCAGGAGCGCAACGGTGTTCGCCTGATTGCATCGCCCTCGACCTGTATTCAGTTCGAGCCGGGCAGTGATGATTTCAAGGTGAGCGAGCAGGCGCCGGGGTATCGGTGGTTGCGGCTGTTGCCGGATGGTCGGCTCGAAACAGGCGTGGAACGCGTCACCGGGTTCGATTTCCAGATTGATTACGGCTCCAATGGCTACTGAACACTCAGAAAGACCGCGGCGCGGCCATCGCGAGCAGGCTCGCGATGGCGTCCGCCAAGACAACCTGATTCCCACGCATATCCCCGATTCCCCCGACACCCTGTAAACTGCGCCTCTTTACCCGACGCACAGGGAGCTCAAATGTCTGGTTCGATCCTTTATATCCACGGTTTCAACAGCGCGCCGGCGTCGAAAAAGGCCTGCCAGTTGATCAATGTGATGGAACGGCTGGGCTTGATCGATCAATTGCGTGTGCCGGCCTTGCATCACCATCCTCGCGAGGCCATCGGTCAGCTGGAACAGGCGATTGCCGAGCTGGGGCGGCCACTGCTGGTCGGCAGCTCCCTCGGCGGCTACTATGCGACTCACTTGGCCGAGCGCCATGGCTTGAAAGCCCTGCTGATCAACCCTGCCGTCAGCCCGCACCGGATGTTCGACGGGTTCCTGGGGACGCAGAAAAATCTGTATACCGATGAGACTTGGGAATTGACCCACGACCATGTGACGGCCCTGGCCGAGCTGGAAGTGCCGGCGCCCAAGGATCCGCAGCGGTTTCAAGTATGGTTGCAGACTGGCGATGAAACGCTGGATTATCGCCTCGCCCAGCAGTATTACCGCGCCTGTGCCTTGCGCATCCAGGCGGGCGGCGACCATAGTTTCCAGGGTTTTGCCGAGCGATTGCCGGCAATGCTGAGTTTCGCCGGCATCGGCGCAGATTTGTATCAGGCGATTGATTTCACTGCACTGTGAGTCGTCGCCTCTTTTTCACAGAACACTTTTTACAGGCGGACGACGAGACCCCATGGCCACTCCCAGCGCTAGCTCTTATAACGCAGACGCCATCGAAGTCCTCTCGGGCCTCGACCCGGTGCGCAAACGCCCCGGCATGTACACCGACACCAGTCGGCCGAACCACCTCGCCCAGGAAGTCATCGACAACAGCGTCGACGAAGCCTTGGCCGGGCATGCGACATCGGTGCAGGTCATCCTGCACGCCGATCACTCTCTGGAAGTCAGCGATGACGGCCGTGGCATGCCGGTGGACATTCACCCGGAAGAGGGTGTGTCGGGCGTCGAGCTGATCCTCACCAAGCTTCATGCGGGCGGCAAGTTTTCCAACAAGAACTACCAGTTCTCCGGCGGTTTGCACGGGGTGGGTATTTCCGTGGTCAACGCCTTGTCGACCGAAGTCCGGGTGCGTGTGAAGCGCGACGGCAACGAATACCAGATGACTTTCGCTGACGGTTACAAAAAGACCGAGCTGGAAGTGATCGGCACCGTCGGCAAGCGCAACACCGGCACCAGCGTGTTCTTCGCGCCGGACCCGAAGTACTTCGATTCACCGAAATTCTCCATCAGCCGCCTCAAGCACGTGCTCAAGGCCAAGGCCGTTCTGTGCCCGGGGCTGCTGGTCAGTTTTGAAGACAAGGCCACCGGCGAGAAAGTCGAATGGCATTACGAAGACGGCCTGCGCTCCTACCTGGTGGACGCGGTCAGCGAATTCGAACGCCTGCCGGACGAACCGTTCTGCGGCAGCCTGGCCGGTAATAAAGAAGCGGTCGATTGGGCGTTGCTGTGGTTGCCCGAGGGCGGCGACAGCGTTCAGGAAAGCTACGTCAACCTGATCCCGACGGCCCAGGGCGGTACACACGTCAACGGTCTGCGTCAGGGCTTGCTCGATGCGATGCGCGAGTTCTGCGAGTTCCGCAGCTTGTTGCCGCGTGGCGTGAAGCTGGCGCCGGAAGACGTCTGGGAACGCATTGCGTTCGTCCTGTCGATGAAGATGCAGGAACCGCAATTCTCCGGTCAGACCAAGGAACGCCTGTCATCCCGTGAAGCGGCCGCTTTCGTTTCCGGTGTGGTCAAGGACGCTTTCAGCCTGTGGCTCAACGCCCACCCGGAAACCGGCATGCTGCTGGCGGAACTGGCGATCAACAACGCCGGCCGACGCCTGAAGGCCAGCAAGAAGGTTGAGCGTAAGCGCATTACCCAAGGTCCGGCGTTGCCGGGCAAACTCGCCGACTGCGCCGGGCAGGACCCGATGCGTTCCGAGCTGTTCCTGGTGGAAGGTGATTCCGCTGGCGGTTCGGCCAAGCAGGCGCGGGACAAAGAGTTTCAGGCGATCCTGCCGTTGCGCGGCAAAATTCTGAACACCTGGGAAGTCGACGGCAGCGAAGTGCTGGCCAGTCAGGAAGTGCACAACATCGCCGTGGCCATCGGTGTCGATCCGGGCTCGGCGGACATCGCCCAACTGCGTTACGGCAAGATCTGCATCCTCGCCGACGCCGACTCCGACGGTCTGCACATCGCCACATTGCTGTGCGCCTTGTTCGTCCAGCATTTCCGCCCGCTGGTGGATGCCGGTCACGTCTACGTCGCCATGCCGCCGCTGTACCGTATCGACCTGGGCAAAGAAATTTACTATGCCCTGGACGAGGCCGAGCGCGATGGCATTCTCGATCGTCTGGTAGCCGAGAAGAAACGCGGCAAACCACAGGTCACCCGATTCAAAGGTCTGGGTGAAATGAACCCGCCGCAGTTGCGCGAAACCACCATGGACCCGAACACACGGCGTCTGGTGCAGTTGACGCTGGAAGATTTCGACGCGACCTCGGAAATGATGGACATGCTGCTGGCGAAAAAACGCGCCGGCGATCGCAAGTCCTGGCTGGAGTCCAAGGGCAACCTGGCCGAGGTTCTGGGCTGATGCGATTTGGCTGGGCCCTGGCGTGTGCGTTGCTGCTGACCTCGGTAACGGTTTCGGCGGAGCCTGCACCCGAGCTGCGCCTGTTATCCGAGCATGCCGTCGATGGCATGCGCGGCGGCAATCTGTCGGGGCTGGCCCAGTGCGGCAAGGAGCTGTGGACCGTTTCGGATCGTGACGATGATCAAATCTATCGCCTCGACACGCGCAACACTACCTGGCAAGCCGAAACCGTGCGCATCGACGTACCCCTGGTGCCCGACAGCGGCTTGCCCTGGGGCTTGCGTTCGCGGACCTGGGCGGCGTCGTTCGTGCGGGGTGGGAACCTGGATTTCGAAGGCATCACCTGTGACAGCGCCGGCAATCGTTACATCGTCAGCGAAGCACACGCCGCGGTGCTGCAAGTTCCGCCAATCGGGCCTGCGTCCTGGCTGAAAATCTCGCCGATGCTGGTACGCGAAGCACGGGCCAGCGGTATGTTGCTGCACTTCAATGCATTGTTTGAAGGGCTGGCGATCAATCCTGCCGGTGACACGCTGTGGCTGGCCGCCGAACGGGAGCGCCGCGGTTTGTTGCTGATCAAGCGCCAGCAAACGGTCTGGGACTGCAAGGGTGGTTGTGTGCTGCTGAGTGAAGCAGGGGTGGAGATGCAACCAGCGCAATTTCCCAAGGCCCGTGCACGCTCCCGGGATTTTGCCGATCTGTCATTCTTCGACGGCAAGCTGTTTACCCTTGAGCGCAATGTCTTTCAGATTTGCCGTCGCGATGCGGTGACGGCCAAGGTCGAGCGCTGCTGGTCGTTTGCCGCCGAGGCCTTGCAGGAAAACCGTCGTTATTCACAGCCCTTTGGGCTGACGGAAGCGTTGATCGTGGACGCCGACGGTGCCTGGATCGGTATCGACAACAATAATGGTGCGCGCGTCGACGGCGAGAAACGCCCGATTGTCTGGCGCTTTGCCGCGCCTGAAGGTGGCTGGAGTGCCAAGCCATGAGTCAACAACCGCCGGGCAAACGCGCCGGTCGGGTGTTGATGGTGTTGGCCTGGTGCGCCGCGCTGTTTCTGGCAACGCGGTTTTTCGGCCAGTGGGAGGCGCGTCAGCAAAATCCCAACACCGTAGTCAGCTCCGAGCAGGGCGAAGGTTTTATCGAAGTGAAGCTGATCAGCAACAGCCAGGGGCATTTTATCGCCACTGGCCAGATCAACGGCCAGCCGGTGGAGTTCATGCTCGATACCGGCGCGACCGATGTGGCGATCCCGGCCGAAGTGGCCGAGCGGCTGAAACTGGAAAAAGGCTTTGGGGTGACCCTGAGCACGGCCAATGGCTTGAGCCAGGGCTATCGAACCCGCCTCGACCGGCTGCAATTGGGCGACATCGTGCTGCGTGACGTTCGCGCGCTGGTGGCGCCCGGTTTGCACGGCAATCAGGTGCTGCTCGGTATGAGCGCATTGAACAAACTTGAATTTACCCAGCGCGGTGGCACCATGCTGCTGCGCCAGACAACGAACTGATGAGGCCCGCATGAGCGACTCCCTTGATCTCAGCCTGGACGGTGTAGAACGCCGGTCATTGGCTGACTTCACCGAAAATGCCTACCTCAACTACTCCATGTACGTGATCATGGACCGTGCCTTGCCGCATATCGGCGACGGCCTGAAACCGGTACAGCGGCGCATCATCTATGCGATGAGCGAGTTGGGGCTGGACGCCGATTCCAAGCACAAGAAATCGGCGCGTACCGTCGGTGACGTGCTCGGTAAGTTCCACCCGCACGGCGACTCGGCGTGCTACGAAGCCATGGTCCTGATGGCCCAGCCGTTCAGCTACCGCTACACGCTGGTCGACGGTCAGGGTAACTGGGGTGCGCCGGACGATCCGAAGTCCTTCGCCGCCATGCGTTACACCGAAGCGCGGCTGTCGCGTTATTCCGAAGTGCTGCTCAGCGAACTGGGCCAGGGCACCGCGGACTGGGGCCCGAACTTCGACGGCACGCTGGAAGAGCCTTTGGTGTTGCCGGCCCGTTTGCCGAACATTCTGCTCAACGGCACCACCGGTATCGCCGTGGGCATGGCCACCGACGTACCGCCGCATAACCTGCGCGAAGTCGCGACCGCTTGCGTGCGCTTGCTGGACGAGCCGAAAGCCACGGTCGAACAGCTCTGCGAACACATCCAGGGCCCGGATTACCCGACCGAAGCGGAAATCATCACGCCGCGCGCCGACCTGCTGAAAATCTACGAAACCGGCAAGGGCTCGGTGCGCATGCGCGCCGTGTACCACATCGAAGATGGCGACATCATCGTCACCGCGCTGCCGCATCAGGTTTCGGGCGCCAAGGTGCTGGAACAGATAGCGGCCATGATGCAGGCCAAACCGTCGAAAGCCCCGCAGATCGCTGACCTGCGCGACGAGTCTGACCACGAAAACCCATGCCGCATCGTGATCATTCCCGGTGCGCGCAAAAACTTCGATCACGATGCACTGATGCAGCACCTGTTCGCCAGCACCGAGCTGGAGTCGAGCTACCGGGTCAACATCAACATCATCGGTCTGGATGGCAAGCCGCAGTTGAAAAACCTGCGGGCCTTGCTGGTCGAGTGGCTGGAGTTCCGGGTGCAGACCGTGCGTCGTCGTCTGCAATTCCGCCTGGACAAGGTTGAGCGTCGTCTGCACCTGTTGGACGGTTTGTTGATCGCTTACCTCAATCTGGATGAAGTGATTCATATCATCCGCACCGAGGAACACCCGAAAGCCGCACTGATCGAGCGTTTCGCCCTGAGCGAAATCCAGGCCGATTACATCCTCGACACCCGTTTGCGTCAGTTGGCGCGACTGGAAGAAATGAAGCTGCGTGCCGAGCAGGATGAACTGCTCAAGGAACAAGCCAAGCTGCAAGCCCTGCTGGGCAGCGAAGCCAAGCTGAAAAAGCTGGTACGCACCGAGCTGATCAAGGACGCCGAAACTTACGGCGATGACCGTCGTTCGCCAATCGTCGAGCGTGCAGAAGCCAAGGCCTTGACCGAGCACGATCTGCTGCCGAACGAGAAAGTGACCGTAGTTCTGTCGGAAAAAGGCTGGGTTCGCTCTGCCAAGGGGCACGAAATCGACGCCACCGGGCTTTCCTACAAGGCCGGGGATGGTTTCAAGGCCTTAGCGCCCGGTCGCTCCAACCAGTTTGCAGTGTTTATCGACTCCACCGGCCGCAGTTATTCAGTCGCGGCCCACACCTTGCCCTCGGCCCGTGGCCAGGGCGAACCGCTGACCGGCCGTCTGACGCCGCCGCCAGGGGCGAGTTTTGAATGCGTGCTGATGCCTGAAGACGATTCGCTGTACGTGATCGCCTCCGACGCCGGTTACGGTTTCGTGGTCAAGGGTGAAGACCTGCAAGCCAAGAACAAGGCGGGCAAGGCCCTGTTGAGTTTGCCGAACAACGCTAAAGTGATTCTGCCGCGCCCGGTAGCCGATCGTGAGCACAACTGGCTGGCCTCGGTGACCACCGAAGGTCGGCTGCTGATTTTCAAAATCAGCGATCTGCCACAATTAGGTAAAGGTAAAGGGAATAAGATTATCGGGATTTCCGGTGAACGTGTTGCCAGTCGCGAAGAATATGTCACGGACATTGCCGTTTTGCCGGAGGGTGCCACGTTGGTGCTACAGGCTGGAAAACGTACCTTGTCGCTGAAGGCGGATGACCTCGAACACTACAAAGGTGAGCGTGGGCGTCGCGGTAACAAACTGCCACGTGGCTTTCAGAGGGTTGATGCGCTGTTCGTCGAAAACCTCAATTAAGCGTCCTAGAGCGCTCGATCTACGATTTAACGCGTAGATCGACGCTTTGCCGCTGGAGTCGGAACGCATATTCACGGATGATATGGCCTTTCAAGCGCCGGCGTGGCCGAGCGTTCTTCATATTTTTTGAGTATTTTCACTGTGGTTAGCCTTGTGGCAGCCACCTGGATGGGACGATGACTGCTCTGCGCCTTCCTTTTATTTTGATGCTCGCTGGCGTACTTGGCCTGGCGGGTTGCAGCGTTCACCAACCGGTGTCGTTGTATCAGCTGGACAGCGGAAGTCCGGCTCAGCCTGCGCAAAGCGCTGGCATGGCGGTATTGCTGGGCCCGGTAACGGTTGCCGACTACCTGCAACGCGAAACCTTGTTGCAGCGTCAGCCCGATGGCAGCCTGCAAGCTTCGGTTGATGGTCGTTGGGCGGGTAGCCTGTCGTCCGACATCGATCAGTTGTTGCTGCGTCAGGTTGCCGGTCATCTGGACAGCCAGCGCGTTGTCCTGGCACCGGCGACATTAGGCTTCACGCCGGATGTTCAGGTTCTGCTGACGATCACGCGTCTGGACTCGGGTGCGTCGCAACCGGCAATCCTTGATGCGCAATGGCGCCTGATCGACCGTCGTGGTCAGGTGCGCGATAACCGCATCATTCATCTGCAGGAGCAGCACGCTGGCGGGACTGCGGCTCAGGTTCAGGCTCAGGGTGTGTTGCTGCAGCGTCTGGCCGAGCAGCTGTCCACGGCGCTCAAGCCGCTGGCCAACCAGCCGCCGATCGCCGAAGCGCCACGCAAGCAGGCTGCCAAGCCTGTGGCACCGGCAGCAGAGCCAGAGAAGCAACCGAAAATCCCGATGGCTTCGCCAATTCGCACGGATATGGAAGTTTTCAGGTTCTAAGCCTGGATTGATCCAAAGCAAAGCCCGCCATTGATGCGGGCTTTGTTGTTTCTGCGGAATGAAGTCTTCAGTGCTTCTGATGGCCTCTTCGCGAGCAAGCCCGCTCCCACAGTGGATCTTCAGTGAGCACACCGTTTGTGGACAGCCGAGATGAATGTGGGAGCGGGCTTGCTCGCGAAGAGGTCGGGACAGGCAACAAAAAGCCCGCAGACGATCACTCGTCTGCGGGCTTCTTTACCGCGGGGGCTAGCGTTTACGCGCGGCGTTCGTGCATCCGCGCCAGTTGTCGTTCCAGCATCGACGGATAGGGCTCCATCAAGCGCTCTACGCAGCATGCACCTTCAGGGCTTGCGATCGGCCGGATCCGCGCACGCTGGCGAATCAGCGCGTCGTCGCTGATCTTGCGCTCCACCAGCAGCAGGTTGCGGCTGTGTTGCGACAGGGCCAGTGCATCCTGAGCGGTTTCAGTCAGCAGCAGATCAATCTGGCTCAAGCCGAACAGTTCGTCACCCAGCGTCAGACCCAGTTGCAGTTGCAGGGTGATGCCGCTGTCGGCGACTTCGATCTGCAACTGATGACCCAAGGCGCGCAGTAACTCACCGCAGCAGATGGCGTTGGTCAGGTAGTCGTCGCCACTGTCTTCGTTGTGGAACAGCATCAGCGTGCTGCCATCGTTCAGGGTGTGCAGCTCGCTCTGGTAAAGCGACACGGCCTGATCGAGGCAATCGCGGTAGCGTTTTAGCAGCTCTTCCAGACGTGCGCGGGGCAGGCGGCGCAATTGATCTTGCGCACCCAGTTGCACGGCCAGTACCGCGCTGTGCTGCGGCAGGTTCGATACCTTCGGCTTTACGACTGGTTTCGGCGCGCTGTCTGCCGAATCATCACGCAGATCGGCAAACGGATCTTCGTCGTCCTCATCGTCTTCGACGGTGCTGACAGTGCGCCGCGGCGCAGGCTTGAGGCCGGCGACAGGCTTGGTTTCGTCGAAACTCGGATCGCGCAGGTTACGCACTTCGAAGCTCGGCTCGTTATCGTCGGCCTCTTCGTAATCGCTGTCGTCGTATTCAGGCTCCGGCGCGGGTTCCGGCTCGGCCGGCTCCGGTGCGAAATTGGCGTGCAGCTGACGGGCGAGGTCGCCGACCTCATCCTGGCGCTCGGTGGCCGGGGTGTATTCGTCGATATTGCGCAGCCACACCCGCAATTGCATCAGCGGTGTGGAGATATTGCGTCCCAGGCGCAGGCTCAAGGCCAGGGACAGCGCCAGCAGAATCGCACTCAGAATGCCCATGCTTTGCAGGCTGATGGTCATCGGCTGCTGGAACTGATCCATGTCCAGGCTGATGCGCAGTTGCCCGGCGGTCACGTCCTGAAAGGTGATCTTGCTCTGGTACATGCCCTCGGCTTCGCCCAAGAGGCTATGCTTGGGGCGCTGACCGGCTTCGGCGAGGATGCGGTTATCCACGCTATAAATGGCGGCGTGGGCCACCAGTTTGTTCTTGGTCAGGTTGTTGAGCAGCACGTTCAGGCTGAGGATGTCATTGGACACCAACAGTTCCGTGGCCGAGGTCGCGGTCTGGGTGGTCAGGCTTTCGCCCAGGGCATCCGCCTGCTCGTGCATGGCCTGCTTGAACTGCAAACCCATCACGCAGGCATAGATCACCAGGGCCAGAGCGACCAGGATCACGTTATGGCTGGCAATGCGCAATGCGATCGGTACACGGCGATGACGCAGTGCCCGGAAGATCAGCAGAAAGAAGTTATCGGTTTTTACTGGCGTGGGCCGGTTCACTTGAGCTCGGCTCTTTGTCCGTGAAGTTGACGCGCAGTATAGCGACAGGCCCTAGGCCGTCAAAGCGCTCGCGGTGCCCGATGGTCACTGAAAATGGGTAGAATGCGGTTTTTTTCCACCTGCGGGGGTGCGCCTTGCGCGAAATCGTCCTGATAAACATCACGGGAGTCGACCGTCCGGGTCTGACTGCGGCCATTACCGGCGTTCTGGCCCAGGGTGGTGTGAACATTCTCGACATCGGTCAGGCGGTGATCCACGACACCCTGTCGTTTGGCATCCTGGTTGAAATTCCCGATACCGAACAAGGTAACTCGGTGCTCAAGGACATCCTGTTC
This sequence comes from Pseudomonas farris, assembly GCF_019145235.1. Lineage (GTDB taxonomy): Bacteria > Pseudomonadota > Gammaproteobacteria > Pseudomonadales > Pseudomonadaceae > Aquipseudomonas > Aquipseudomonas farris. Next base: position 426,296 of record NZ_JAHSTV010000003.1, read on the forward strand.
AAAGGCTATGAGCTTGAGCAACAGGTGCGTTTCACGCCGGTGTCCGAAGAGGATTACCAGCTGTGGGTCGGCAATCAGGGCAAGAAACGCCACATCGTCACCCTGCTGACCCGCAAAGTGACCGCCGAGCAATTGCAGCGCGTGAGCTCGATCACCGCCAAATATGGCCTGAACATTGATCATATCGATCGCCTGTCCGGGCGCATGCCGCTGGACACCCCTGCCGATAAGGGCAAGGGCTGCATCGAGTTTTCTGTGCGCGGCGAGGCGGCGGATCCGCAAGCGCTGCGGGCCGAATTCCTCAGCGTCGCTCAAGAATTGAACGTCGACATCGCCTTCCAGGAAGATTCGCTGTTCCGCCGTAACCGCCGTTTGGCGGTGTTCGACATGGACTCGACACTGATCGAAGCCGAAGTCATCGATGAGCTGGCCAAGGCTGCCGGTGTGGGCGACCAGGTGTCCGCGATCACTGAACGGGCGATGTCTGGCGAGCTGGACTTCCGCGCCAGCTTCAAGGAGCGCCTGGCCTTGCTGCAAGGGCTGGACGTCAGCGTGCTGGACTCCATCGGCGCCTCGCTGCGCCTGACCGAAGGCGCCGAAACCCTGTTCGCCGAACTCAAGCGTCTGGGCTACAAAACGGCGATTCTGTCGGGCGGCTTCACCTACTTCGCCAAGCAATTGCAGGCCAAGCTGGGCATCGACTACGTATTCGCCAACGAACTGGCTGTGGTCGATGGCAAGGTCACTGGCGTGGCGGTCGAGCCGATTGTCGATGCGCAACGCAAGGCAGATCTGCTGCGTGAGCTGGCTCACAAGGAAGGTTTGCGTCTGGAGCAGACGATTGCCGTCGGTGACGGTGCCAACGATTTGCCGATGCTGGCGATTGCCGGGCTGGGTGTGGCGTTCCGTGCCAAGCCGCTGGTCAAGCAATCGGCGAAGCAGGCGATTTCCACCCTTGGGCTGGATGGCGTGCTGTATCTGCTGGGCTTCCGGGATCGCGACGGGCAGCTCTGAGTTTCAGGTTGTCTGGGCGGGCCTCTTCGCGAGCAAGCCCGCTCCCACATTGATCGTGTGATCGACATAGATCCAATGTGGGAGCGGGCTTGCTCGCGAAGGGCGCGCCGCGGTTTTACAGACTTACGCTCAAAGCGACTTCCACAACGAATCAAATTCTTCCGCTACCCCGACCACGCCGCTCCCCGCGGCGTTTTCGTTTCTGGCTGTCTCAAGTGAACGGTAGGCAAACTGATTGAAGCTGTTGGTGCTCGCCACCCGGCGCTCCAGCCCCGCCCGGCGTTCCTCGCCGTTGGTATTGATTAGCACCTTATTGCCTTCCTGGAACGGCAGGCGCGGCGTGAGCAGGGTAGCCGGCAGGTCAATGGCGCTAATGGCAGGCAGCAACAGCCCGCGCAAGTACTGACTGTGCTCGTCGCCGGAGCGCATCAGCTGCAGGCCGCAGGGTTCGGCACAAGGCGCGACTTGCTCGATACCCATCTGCGTGCCGCCGCCCCGAACCTGGCGGATCCAGCGCACCACTGCAATGCTCCAGCCTTGACCGGCAGCATCCTCGATACCGACCATTTCGCCGGCCTGTAGCTCGGCGGGCACCGCGCCGGGCCAGGCCAGGCAATAGCCGCCAGGGCTGTGATTGATCACCGGCAGCACATAGGTCGGGAAATGCTGCTGGCGGTCGGCCGCCTCGTGGCTGTCATCGTTCTGAAGGTGTGGGTACTCGATCTCTTCGTAGGGCAGCAGCGTGTCTGCCGTGCCATGAGGGGCGGCGTCGAAGGCGTGGCGCCATTGGTCTTTGGCGCGACCTGTCGGGTCGGTCGCCGAGAACTGCGCGGGTCGGGCGCCGGGTTTTTTCAGGATGTCGTTGAACGAGCGTTGCCCGCCGAGATAAAAGTGCAGCGCGCTCATGCCTACGCATAGAGTCAATGTGCCGTGGCCGACGGTGCGCTGGAAACTGCGCTCGGCGGCCTGACCCCAGGCGGCATGCAGGTGTTGCAGCGTATCCAGATTCAGCCCCGCCGGAACGTGCAACGACGATGCCTTGTCGGCCGACTGTTGCAGATGGGTTTCGATGGCCGCGACCAGCGGTTGCGGGTTGATCCCCAGCAAGCTCTCCTGTTGTTCGGCGAGGAATTTGGAGCGGTAACGCGGCCCGGTGTCGAGATCCGGGGCGATGGCAAACAGCCCGTTGTCCGGTTTGGCCGGTTGCAGCTTGATCCACTGGCTCCAGGGTTCGAGCACCTCGGCGAGCCGGGCGATCTGGTTCTGGCGCAGTTGATTGCAGCGTGAAGCACCCAGCAGGAGGGCGACGACGTAGGTTTGCTCGATGCTCAGGCTTTGCGTCTGACTGGCCAGTTCATCACGCATGCTCAAATTTTGCAGCTGGAACTGACAGCCAATCCGGTACAGCTGATGTAACTCGAGCCACAGATTTTCGGGCACCGGGCAATAGAGTTCAGTGGCGCGAATCAACGCGCCGTTCAGGCAATGGATTGCCCGCTGCAAAGCCTGGATCAGCAGCGGCGCGCGGTCCTTACTGAAGCGCGGCGTGATGCGGATGACGATTTGCTTATAGCCGATCGCCAAGTGGCTCTGCAGCGCCTGGCAGAGGTTGGCGATTTTTCGCGAGCGCTCGTCGAGCACAATCGCCTGATGCAGGAAATGCCGCTCCAGGTGCTTGCAGACGTAATACACCTCGGGCCGCAGAAGTTCGAGCAATTGCAGGCGATTGTCGCTGGGTGTGAGCAGTTGGTTGAGTTCGCTCAAGCCTTGATACAACTGGCGAGCGGTTTCGCCGATGTTGGCTTTGGGCAGGTTGGCGATCCAGCGCTTGAGATCGCGAGGCGTGGCTTCGCAGAAAGACAGACGCGACTGCGTCGGAATCGGTGCGCGTAGCTGCAGGACAGGATTGGTCTCATTCATGCCGTAGACAAACTCCGACCGGGAAATGGGCAGTGAATGACTTGACTGTAGCAGCTATGAACGCTGGAGGGGATGTCGCGATATTTACGTCATGCTTGCCTTCGGCAGCTACAGGGGGATGCGCCGCCCAAAAGAAATTCGGGCGGCGGGTCCGGGCTCAGGCGGTTGGCAAGCCGATGCCCTGGCCCATCTGCACTGGCGAAAGGGCGCCCAGTCCTTCAGCCCATTTCACTTGATCCGGCCCGAACAGCACGACAGCCGTGGAGCCGAGTTTGAAACGACCCAGTTCCGCGCCTTTTTCCAGATGGATCGGCGCACGGGCGGCTTCGTCGTAACGGAAGGTTTTCAGCTCGCGTTTTGGCGGTGTGATCAACCCGGCCCAGACAGTTTCGATCGACGCCACAATCATCGCGCCCACCAGCACCACGGCCATCGGCCCGCGCTCGGTATCGAAAATGCACGCCACACGCTCATTGCGCGCGAACAGTTCCGGTACGTTTTCAGCGGTGGTCTGGTTGACCGAGAAGATGCGGCCGGGGATGTAGACCATCTCGCGCAGCGTGCCGGCCAGCGGCATGTGCACGCGGTGGTAATCCTTGGGCGACAGGTAAATGGTGGCGAAATCACCGCCCATGAATGGCGCTGCGTTGGCCGCGTCACCACCGAGCAGTTCCAGCACGCTGAAGCTGTGGCCCTTGGCCTGGAAAACGCGACCGTGTTCGATCGGGCCGAGCTGGCTGACGGCACCGTCGGCCGGGCTGAGGATCGCGCCTGGGGTTTGGTCCAGCGGGCGAGCGCCGTCTTTCAAGGCGCGAGTGAAGAACGCATTGAAGTGCTCGTAAGCCGTCAGGTCTTCGACCAGCGCCTGGGACATGTCCACTTGATAACGCTTGGCGAACCAGGCGGTTAAGGCGTTCTTGAACCAGCGCACGCGGCATTCGGCAATGCAGCCGGCCAGTCGCGAGAGCAAGTGGTGGGGCAGCAGGTATTGGCTGAGGATAAACAAACGCTTATTCATTAACTGTCCTTAAAAAACCTTAAATCTCTACGGGCGTGTCGGGATGGTTGCCCCATTCGCCCCAGGAGCCGGCGTAGCCTTTGACTCGCGGATAACCGAGCGACTTGGCGACTAGATACGTGAAGCCAGAACGATGGTGAGTCTGGCAGTGGGTAATGACTTCTTTGTCTTTGGTAATACCGAGTTGTTCCAGGATTTTCGGCATGTCGGTGCGGATGCGCAGGTTGCGCGCCTGATCCATGCCGGCGGTCCATTCGAAGTTGACCGCGCCGGGAATGTGCCCGCCCTTGGCTGCCAGCACTTTCTCGCCGGAGTATTCCAGCGGCCCGCGTGCGTCCCAGATCGCCAGGTCGGCGGCACCGAGACGGCTTTGCAGGTATTCGCGGGTGGCGATGGGGTCATCGTGCAGGGTCAGGGCGACCGGGCCGCCGACCGCTGGCGGGATCTGGATCGACATGGGCAAGCCTTCTGCCAGCCAGGCCTTCAGGCCGCCATCGATATAGTGATACTTGCTGTGACCGATGACATCCAGCAGCCAGATAAAGCGTCCGGCCCAACCGCCGCCTTCGTCGTCATAGACGACGTAGACCGCATTGGGGTTGTGGCCCAGTTCGCCGAACAATGCTTCAAGCGCGGCATGGGTCGGCAGCAGGCCTGGCGCAGGCGCCTGACCCAATTGAGTACGTTTTGGATCGACAAAGCGTGCCCCGGGGATATGCCCTGCGGCATAGCGGGCGCTGCTGGTCAGGTCCACCAGAATCAGTTCGCGGGAGTCGAGACGCGGGAGCAGGTCGCTCGGCTCGATCACCAGCGCCAAGCCAGAGAAGTCAGACATGTGAGGTCTCCAGAGCACAAAGGGGAGGATTGTAGCGCAGCGTCATGAGGGCCTGTTATCAGTTATTTCGGCACAGGAAATAACTGAAAACAGGCCCGGTGGTGGTCCTAGCGCTGGCTAAAGCTGTGCAGGGCCTTTTCGATGCACTGCGCGGTTTTGCCGAATGCTTGCACGGTGATTTCCGAGAACGGCCCGCCGCCCTGATCCGCCACCACGATCATGATCACTCGACCGTTGTTGACCAAGGAGCGCAGCAGCAGGTGTTCGCCACCGAACTGCGAACGCAGGCTGGCCGGCAACAGGGCTGAGAATTGGGCATTGTTGGCCGGCGTCAGGCGCACCTGGGCCTGTTGCGCGAGCAGGCGTTGCAGCACGGTACTCTGGCTGACCGCCAGGTTCAGGCCGGCCACTTCTTTGGGCAGCCCGGCAATCTGGTGCACGCGCAGATTAGCGTGCGTGCGGTCGGCCATCAGGATCATCACCCTCCGCATGCCACACGCCACCAGGGCGTCTCGGGCCGATGTGGTCAAGTGCATGGCATTGGTAAAACGGCTCGGCTCCACCAGCAGTTCGGCGCATTGTTTACGCCACTTCGCCAGGTCTTCGGCGGTGGGCGCCGGGGCCGGCAGCAAACCGGCGTGAACGCGGTTCATGCCCGACGGCCAGATCAGCGCTTCGGCCGGGTGCCAGAGGTCCGGCATGGCGTGTTGGCGGGCACTGTTGGCGGCCTGTTGGTGCAATTGTTGTTGCACCTCATCCATCGGCATTTGCAGGTAAAGGCTGGTCAGGTATTGCCAGCGTTCACAGTGGGGACTGTCCCAGGCCTGTTGTGCCGACAACGCCAGACCATTGGCCAGCAGCACGGTATTGGCGGGCTGATTGAGCCAACGCCGTAGCGTCGGGTCGTCATCGAGACGGTTCTGTTGGCGTAGCGGGTGATCGCTGTCACGCGCGATGCGCAGGACTTTCACCAGCTCGCGTTGTTCGCTGCGCAGCAGTCGATAACCCTGCTGCACCCAGATTGGCAAATGCCAGACATCCACCAGCGCCAGACAGATTTCCAGCAAGCGCACGCCGAATAATTGCTTTTCTACTTTGCGCGCCGACTCACCTTTATGGATGACCCGCAGTTCCCATTCTTCAAGCAACTGCGGATGGGTCAACGCCATGGGCCACAGTGGCGAAAGAAACAGCAGGCTGCCCCAGTGGATGTCCTGCCACAACCGCGCCAGGCGACCGGCAAAAAAACCGTTGGCCTGTTGAGTGGCGTGCTGGCTGATCAGCTGAAGCTGGCGCAGGGCGACGGGGATCTCCGATTGGGGTTCGGCGGGCAAGCGCTCGAGCAATTCTTCGGTGCGTTTCAAGCCGAGGCGATTAATTGCCACTTCAAGATTTTCAGCGGGTTCGCTCATGCTGCCATGAGTGTGGCGATTGGCTTCGCGAATCACACTCAAGGCCAGGGCCGGGCTGTCCTGCATCATTTCGGCAATGTCGCGCAGCGAGCTGCGGCTATCGCGGATGGCTTTGCAGACTTGGTCGTGACTGGCTTGCGGAACCGGCAGGCGCACACCATCGAGAAGCTTGACCCAGCCTTCGAGCGTGGTCGGTTTTGGCATTGGGACGTTCGTTTCGTTAGCCATGGCTGGACGCGATCATTGTCTGCACTACCTGTGCCCGGAGCGGGCTAATTTAGCTTTTCGATTGAACTGGCTATAGTCTGGCGCAGTTTTGCCGATAAGGAGAAGAAGAGATTTTTTAACTTCCGAATATGACCTTGAACCCGACTCAGTAAGTGCTCTCCTACCTATGGCTAAAATTATCGGCATCATCGTCGTATTCGCGAGCGTGCTCGGCGGATACGTGCTTTCCCACGGCAAGATTGCCGCCCTCATCCAGCCTTTCGAGGTGATGATTATCGGTGGCGCGGCCCTTGGTGCATTCCTGCAGGCCAACCCCGGTCATATGACGATGCACGTGCTCAAGAAGTCCTTGGGCATGTTCAGTTCGCGTTTCAACCACACCTTCTACCTGGAAGTGCTGGGGCTGATTTACGAGATTCTTAACAAGAGCCGCCGAGAAGGCATGATGGCGATCGAAGGCGACATCGAAGATGCCGCTGCGAGCCCGATCTTCGCCAAGTATCCGGCAGTCCTGAAAGATGACCGCATGACTGCGTACATCTGCGATTACCTGCGCATCATGTCCTCCGGCAACATGGCTCCCCATGAACTCGAAGGCTTGTTCGACATGGAACTGACCAGCCTCAAGGAAGACCTGGACCACCCTTCCCACGCAGTCAACGGCATCGCCGATGCCATGCCGGGTTTCGGTATCGTTGCGGCGGTATTGGGTATCGTGGTGACCATGGCTTCCCTGGGTGAAAGCGACCAGAAAATGATTGGCTTGCACGTAGGTGCCGCACTGGTAGGTACCTTCTTCGGTATTCTCGCCGCCTACGGTTTCTTTGGTCCGCTGGCCCATGCGCTGGCCCACGATGCCAAGGAAGAACTGAACGTCTACGAAGCCATCAAGGCCTCGCTGGTGGCTTCGGCTTCCGGCATGCCGCCATCGCTGGCGGTGGAATTCGGTCGCAAGGTTCTGTACCCGGCGCACCGTCCTAGCTTCGCTGAGCTGGAACAAGCGGTTCGCGGTCGCTAAGTCATGGAAAATAACCAGCCGATAATCATCAAGCGCGTCAAAAAGTACGCGGGCGGGCATCACGGGGGCTCCTGGAAAATCGCCTTCGCGGACTTTGCAACGGCGATGATGGCGTTCTTCCTGGTGTTGTGGCTGTTGTCCACGGCAACACCGGAACAGAAGATCGCCATTGCCGGTTACTTCAAGGACCCGGTCGGTTTTTCCGAAAGCGGCACGCCATACATCATCGATCTGGGCGGCTCGCCGACCCTGGCGCCGGAGAACACCCTCAACCCCGAGGTGCAATCCCAGCCTCAGCCGGACAAGGTAACGATCGACTCCGAACAGGTCGAAGGCATGGCCGAGCAGGTCGAGAAGGAACGCTTGGAATTGCTGCTGCAAGAGCTGCAGAACAAGGTCGAAGAAAATCCGCAGCTGCAGAAGTTCAAGGACCAGATTCTCTTCGAGATCACTCAGGACGGTCTGCGCATCCAGATCGTGGACGCCGAAAACCGCCCGATGTTCGACTCCGGTAGTGCGCGTCTGAAGCCGTATTTCGAAGACATCCTGCTGGCCATGGCCGACACCATCAAAGCGGTGCCGAACAAGATCAGCATCAGCGGCCACACCGATGCCAAGCCATACTCGGGCACCGGCGACTTCGGCAACTGGGAGCTCTCGGCCAACCGCGCCAACGCGGCTCGCCGTGCATTGATCGCCGGCAGTTATCCGGACTCTCAAGTAGCGCGGGTCGTGGGCTACGCCTCGTCGGCGCTGTTCGACCGGGAGAGCCCGTTCAACCCGGTCAACCGCCGTATCGACATCGTCGTGCTGACCAAGAAAGCCCAGCGTGCCATCGAAGGCTCGCAAGGTGCGGAACCTGCGCCAGTGCCGACGCAAGGGCAGGGTGGTCCGGGCGAAGTGCCCGCACCACCGGTTGATCCGAATGCCTTGCCGGCGGATAAGGAACCGCTGCCGGCTCATGAGCTTCGGGAGCGGTTGAATCTGTTTGATGCTCCTGCGCCGAAACCGGGTGAGCCGCCCAAGCAGTGATCCACAAAAAAGCCGACAGTGATGTCGGCTTTTTTGTCTCTGTTATCTCGTCCGGAATAAGGTTTACGCCTGTTTCAGGACTAGACACGCGGGGTGCTGCTGATCATTTTCGTAGCGTCACAAAAATGATCCAGGCTACTTAATAGCTGCTTTCCGGCAAACTGGCGATGATCGACCGATAGCTGTTCATCCGTTGCTGCTGCACGCGGCCTTCTTCAAGAGCCTTGAGCAGGGCGCAACCCGGCTCGCGGTCGTGCTTGCAATCGCGGAAACGGCAGGTGCCGATCAGGTCGTTGAATTCGATGAAGCCGGCTTCGACGTCGGCACGGCTGACGTGGCCCAAGCCGAATTCCCGGATACCCGGGGAGTCGATCAACTCACCGCCACCGGGGAAGTGGAACAACCGCGCGGTGGTGGTGGTGTGGGTGCCTTGGCCCGACAGCTCGGACAGCGGGCCGACGCGGGTGTCGACTTCCGGCAGCAGGCTGTTGACCAGCGACGACTTGCCGACACCGGATTGGCCGACGAATACGCTGATGTGCCCGTCCAGCTGCTTCTGCAACTGCTCCATGCCATTGCCGTGGTGGGCCGACACTTCCAGCACCGGGTAACCCAGCGTGCGGTAAACCGCCAGCAAGGCATTCAGCGCCGGGGCGTTCTGCTCGTCGATCAAGTCGAATTTGTTGAGCAACAGCAGCGGGCGGATGCCGGCGTGTTCAGCGGCGACCAGGTAACGGTCGATCAGGTTGGCGTGAGGCTCGGGCAGCGGGGCGAAGACGATAACGATCAAGTCGACGTTAGCCGCCACCGGCTTGAGCTGGCCACGGCTGTCGGGACGGCAGAGCTCGGTCTTGCGCGGCAGTTGCGCCACGATTACGCCGATGCCCTGGTTGCCGGCACGCCACACAACCTGATCGCCGGTCACCAGCGCTGGCAGGTTGGCGCGCAAATGGCAGCGGAACACCTGGCCGGCCAATTCACCATCGAGGGCCTCGACTTCGACCTGCACACCGAAGTGCGCGATCACCAGGCCCGTCTGTTCCGGGCCCAGGTCGCCGCCTTCGAGTGCCTCGACAGCCGAGGACTCGCGTTTGGCGGCGCGGGCAGCGCGCTCGCCCTGAATCTTTTCGATGCGCCAGTTTTGACGACGATTGAGTTGGCGTTTGGCCATGGGTGTTCCGTATCGAGAATGCAGCGATTAGGTAAAACGGCCGCGAGTTTAGCACGCCCGGCGGCCTCCCTAGGCTAAACTGCGCACCTACGCCGAGGAGCCGACTCATGCAAAACCCGCTGAACCTGATCTGGATCGACCTGGAAATGACCGGTCTGAACCCTGATACCGACGTCATCATCGAGATGGCCACTATCGTCACCGACAGTAATTTGAACACCTTGGCCGAAGGTCCGGTGATCGCCATCCATCACAGCGACGAGATCCTCGCCGGCATGGACGAGTGGAATACCCGTCAGCACGGCGGCTCCGGGCTGACCCAACGGGTTCGCGACAGCCGTATCAGCATGGCCGAAGCAGAAGCCGAAACCATCGCCTTCCTGGAAAAATGGGTGCCGAAGGGCAAGTCGCCGATCTGTGGCAATAGCATCTGCCAGGACCGTCGCTTCCTTTATACCCACATGAAATCCCTGGAAAGCTACTTCCACTACCGCAATCTTGACGTGTCGACCCTTAAAGAGCTGGCCGCGCGCTGGGCACCGGACGTACGCGACAGCTTCAAAAAGGGCAGCACCCACCTGGCCCTGGATGACATCCGCGAATCGATCGCCGAGCTGCAGCACTACCGCAAGAATTTCATCAAGTTCTGATTGGGTGGTCGCGGGCCATTGTGGCGAGGGGGCTTGTCGGAACGCCGCACCGCCCCGTTCGGCTGCGCAGCAGTCGCAAACCGGTCGGTCGCGGTATGCCTGACAAAACATGGTGTCTGGTTTTGGGGCCGCTGCGCGACCCTACGGGAGCAAGCCCCCTCGCCACAGATCTGCGTGAATGCTTCGGCGCCCTCTTTTGGTGCTTCGGTGAAGTGAGTAGACTGCGCGCCTTCTTGTAAGGACCGCCACCATGTTGCTGATGCTCTACCTGATCGCCATTACTGCCGAAGCCATGACTGGCGCCCTGTCTGCAGGCCGTCGCGGCATGGACTGGTTTGGCGTGGTGCTGATTGCGTGCGTCACGGCTTTGGGCGGCGGTTCGGTGCGCGACGTGCTGCTCGGCCACTACCCGCTGACCTGGGTCAAACACCCGGAATACCTGGTGCTGACCTCCGTCGCGGCGATGCTGACGATCTTCATCGCTCGTTGGATGCGCCATCTGCGTTCGCTGTTTTTGGTGCTTGATGCCGTGGGCCTGGTGGCGTTCACCCTGATCGGCTGCATGACGGCCCTGGAAATGGGTCATGGCATGCTGGTGGCCTCGGTCAGTGGCGTGATCACCGGGGTATTTGGTGGCATCCTGCGAGACATCTTCTGCAACGACATCCCACTGATATTCCGCCGCGAGCTCTACGCCAGCGTCTCGTTTGCCGCGGCGTGGTGCTATCTGCTCTGCATCTACCTGCAATTACCCGGTGAACAGGCGATCCTGATTACCCTGTTCGGCGGCTTCCTGCTGCGTTTGCTGGCGATCCGTTTCCACTGGGAAATGCCCAAGTTTGTTTATAACGACGAGGCATGATCCCCACGACTCGCGTGTTGTTTCAAAGCCCATTCAACATGCTCGCGCACCAGCTCCGACGGATAGTCCCGCCGTGCCTTCAGCGCCTCCAACACCGGAATACTCGACGGCGCATTACCCAGGCCGACCGCCAGATTGCGCAACCAGCGCTCGTAACCCGCGCGTCTGAGCGGTGAGCCCTCGGTGCTGCTGAGGAACTTCTCTTCGTCCCACATGAACAGTTCGGCCAGTTCGGCGTTGTCCAGATTGTGCCTTGGTTTGAAATCGCTTTCGCCAGAAGGTCGAGCGAAGCGGTTCCACGGGCAGACGATCTGACAGTCATCGCAACCGAATACCCGATTGCCGATCAATGGCCGCAAATCTTCGGGGATAGCACTTTTCAGTTCGATGGTCAGGTACGAAATGCAGCGCCGGGCGTCCAGCACATACGGACCCACGAAGGCGTTGGTCGGGCAGATGTCCAGACAGGCGGTGCAGCGACCGCAATGTTCGGTGGCGTGGGGCGGGTCGACCGGCAGCGGCAGGTCGACGAACAGTTCGCTGAGGAAGAAGTAGCTGCCGGCCTTGCGATTCAAGACCAGGGTGTTTTTGCCGATCCAGCCAAGGCCAGCCTGTTCCGCGATGGCTTTTTCCAGCACTGGGGCGCTGTCGACAAAGGCGCGGTAGCCGAACGGGCCGATCACCGCCTGAATTTTTTCCGCCAGTTGTTGCACGCGTTTACGGATCAATTTGTGGTAATCGCGGCCCAAGGCATAACGTGAGACGTAGGCTTTTTCCGGTTCGGCCAGGCGTTTGGCCATTTCGGTGTCGCCCGGCAGGTAGTCCATGCGCAGGGAAACGACGCGAAGCGTGCCGGGCACCAGCTCTTCCGGGTGCGAACGTTTGCTGCCGTGGGCGCCCATATACTCCATTTCGCCGTGGTAGCCGGCCGCGAGCCAGCGCTCCAGGTGCTGCTCATGCTCGGCCAGGTCGAGGCCGCTGATGCCGACTTGCTGAAAGCCCAGCTCGCGGCCCCAGTCCTTGATGGATTGGGCGAGGGCTGGCAGGTCTGTGTTAATAGCGGGCATGAGACGAGAGAAACCGGAGCTGAGGTGCGTATAATTCTGCCAGACATCGGAGCCTGAAGACGCATGCCGCACACTAAAGATGAATTACCCGACGCGCTGTATAGCGCCGCGCAAGTCCGAGGGCTCGATGCGAGCCTGATTGCGGCCGGTACACCGGGCTTCGAATTGATGCAGCGTGCGGCGCGGGCGACTTGGCGCGCGCTGGTCCGTCATTGGCCGACGGCGCACGAATTGAGCGTGGTGGCCGGTCACGGCAATAATGCGGGCGACGGTTACCTGGTGGCCGTGCTGGCCCGACGGGCCGGCTGGCACGTGCGGGTGCTGGCCGCCGGTGATCCCGGGCGTTTGCAGGGCGATGCCGCGTCGGCCCATGCCGAGGCAGTAGCCGAAGGCGTCGCCATTCAAGGCTGGAGCGCGCACTGCGAATTACGCGGCATTGTGCTGGATGCCTTGCTTGGCACCGGCCTGACCGGTGAAGTACGCGAGCCGTATGCCAGCGCCATTGCCGCGATCAACGCCAGTGGGCTACCGGTTGCGGCGGTGGATATCCCCTCGGGGCTGTGCGCCGATACGGGCCGCATACTCGGCATTGCGGTTCGAGCCGACCTGACGGTGACGTTCATCGGTTTGAAGCTGGGTCTGTTCACCGGTGACGCTGCGGATGTGGTCGGCGATTTGGTATTCAATGATCTGCAAGCCGCCCCCGAGACGTTTATCGGGGCCACGGTCAGCGCTCGTCGCCTGACGGCCGGTAATGTGCCGCGTCTGACCGGTCGCGCTCCAACGTCCCACAAAGGCAAATTTGGTCACGTATTGCTGATCGGCGGTGATCGCGGTTTTGGCGGCGCCATCCTGCTCGGTGCACAAAGTGCTTTGCGCAGCGGCGCCGGCATGGTGTCTGTGGCCACCCGCAATGAGCATGTTCCAGCCGCCTTGGCGCGTTTGCCAGAAGCTATGGTGCTCGGCACTTCGTCGGCCAATCAATTGATGGGGCTGCTTGAGAATGTCACGGTGCTGGTCGTCGGCCCGGGGCTGGGGCAGGCCGCTTGGGGGCGCAGTCTATTGTCGGCCGCGGCCAATGCGCCGCTGCCGCAAGTCTGGGACGCCGATGCGTTGAACCTGTTGGCCGAAGGTGGCGTGAGTTTGCCCGCAGGTTGTGTTATCACGCCGCACCCTGGCGAGGCGGCGCGATTACTGGGGGTATCGACAGCCGATGTTCAGGTCGATCGTCCTGCCGCTGCCCATGCATTGAGCAAAAAATATACAGCGGTGGTGATCCTCAAGGGCGCCGGTAGTTTGATCGCCAGCCCCCACGGGCGTCTGGCGCTGTGTCATCAGGGTCATCCGGCCATGGCATCTGCCGGTTTGGGCGATGTGCTGGCCGGTCTGGTCGGCGCCTTGCTCGCTCAGGGCATGGACGCGTACGACGCGGCGTGCCTTGCGGTCTGGCTGCACGCCAATGCCGGCGAGCAACAAGGTAAATTCGGCCGCGGGCTGGCGGCCAGTGATCTGATTCCAGCCATTCGTCAGTTGTTGGAGGAGCAAGCACCGTGTCTGAAGTAACCCTGTACCTGGCTGATGAAGAGGCGATGACTGCGTTTGGTGCGCGCATCGCACAAACCACTGAAGGGCACGGTCTGATTTTCCTCGAGGGGGACTTGGGGGCGGGGAAAACCACGCTGTCCCGGGGCATTATTCGTGGCCTGGGACATACAGGCGCGGTAAAAAGTCCGACGTTCACATTGGTTGAACCCTACGAGATCGGCGACATCCGCGCCTTCCATTTCGACCTGTATCGACTGGTCGATCCGGAGGAGCTGGAGTACCTCGGCATCCGCGACTATTTCGAAGACGATGCACTGTGCCTGATCGAATGGCCCCGCAATGGTGCAGGCTTTTTGCCAAAGCCCGACCTGACCATTACCATTAGCCCGCAAGACAGCGGGCGTTCGCTGAAAATTTTGCCCCAGGGCTCGCGTGGCGAGTTGTGGTGTGCCGCTTTGGCATTGGAATCCAATTAAATGATGGGGTTAGGTATGCGCTTTCGCGCGTTGGTTGCTGCCGTAGGATTGTTGTTTTTGGCGGTGACCGTCGACGCTGTGGCCGAGACGAAGGTCAACAGTGTTCGCCTGTGGCGGGCGCCGGACAACACGCGACTGGTGTTTGACCTGACAGGGCCTGTCCAGCACAGCGTTTTTACCCTGACCTCCCCGGATCGGCTGGTGATCGACATCAATGGCGCCTCTCTGGGGTCGCCGCTGAACGTCAATACCTCGAACACTCCGATCACCGCAATGCGCTCGGCTCAACGTACGCCGACCGACCTGCGAGTGGTCATCGACCTGAAAAAGGCCGTCACTCCGAAAAGTTTTACCTTGGCGCCCAATGCCCAATACGGTAATCGCTTGGTGGTCGACCTGTTCGATAACGCCGCCGATGCCGCGCCAATTCCTGTACCAACTAACGTCGTGACCGTGGCTCCGGTGCCGGTCACTCCGGTAGATCCGCCGGTCAAGCTGCCGCCCGCACCGGCCGGCAAGCGCGACATCATTGTGGTGATCGACGCCGGCCACGGTGGTGAAGATCCGGGTGCCTCGGGCTCTCGCGGTCAGCGTGAAAAAGACGTGGTACTGGCGATCGCCCGTGAACTGCAGCGTCAGGTCAATGGCATGAAAGGCTTCCGCGCCGAACTGACGCGTACCGGCGACTACTTCATTCCGTTGCGCGGTCGTACCGAAATCGCCCGCAAGAAGGGTGCTGACCTGTTTGTTTCGATCCACGCCGACGCCGCGCCTTCGGCCGCCGCGTTCGGTGCCTCGGTGTTCGCTTTGTCTGACCGTGGTGCCACGTCGGAGACTGCCCGTTGGTTGGCCGACAGCGAAAACCGTTCCGACTTGATCGGCGGTGCCGGCAACGTCAGCCTCGATGACAAGGATCGCATGCTGGCCGGCGTGCTGCTCGATCTGTCGATGACCGCTTCCCTGACATCCAGCCTGAACGTTGGCCAGAAAGTCTTGAGCAACATCGGTCGCGTCACGCCGCTGCATAAACAGCGCGTGGAGCAAGCCGGGTTCATGGTGCTGAAGTCGCCTGACATCCCGTCGATCCTGGTGGAAACCGGTTTTATCTCCAACGCCAACGAAGCTTCCAAGCTTGCCGCAGCGAACCACCAGCAGGCGCTGGCGCGTTCTATCAGCAGCGGTGTGCGGCAGTTCTTCCAGCAGAATCCACCGCCGGGCACCTACATTGCCTGGCTGCGCGATTCCGGCAAAATCGCCCAGGGCCCGCGTGACCATCGCGTGAACCCCGGTGAAACCCTGGCGATGATCGCCGTGCGCTATCAGGTGTCTCCGGCCACCTTGCGCAACGCCAACAACCTCAAGAGCGATGAGCTGAAGATTGGTCAGACATTGACCATTCCCGGCACTGAACTGGCGGCCAAAGAATGAACCAGGTGCTGACCAACACTGCGCGGATCGAGCTGCTCAGCCCGCGGCTGGCGAACCAGATCGCCGCCGGTGAAGTGGTTGAACGCCCGGCCTCGGTGATCAAGGAGTTGCTGGAAAACAGCCTCGACTCCGGCGCCAAACGCATCGATGTCGATGTGGAGCAGGGCGGCGTCAAGCTGCTGCGGGTGCGCGACGATGGCAGCGGCATTTCTGCAGATGACCTGCCCCTGGCCCTGGCCCGTCACGCCACCAGCAAGATTCGCAATCTGGAAGACCTCGAACAGGTGATGAGCCTGGGCTTTCGTGGTGAGGCGCTGGCGTCCATCAGCTCCGTGGCGCGTCTGACCCTGACGTCCCGCACTCGCGATGCCGATCAGGCCTGGCAGGTGGAAACCGAAGGCCGGGACATGGCGCCTCGCGTGCAACCGGCGGCCCATCCGGTGGGGACTTCGGTGGAAGTGCGCGATTTGTTCTTCAACACCCCGGCGCGCCGCAAGTTTCTCAAGACTGAAAAAACCGAATTCGATCACCTGCAAGAAGTGATCAAGCGTCTGGCGCTGGCGCGGTTCGATGTGGCGTTCCATTTGCGCCACAATGGCAAAACCATCCTCAGCCTGCACGAAGCCCACGATGACGCGGCCCGCGCCCGGCGTGTGGCGGCGATCTGCGGGGCGGGTTTTCTGGAGCAGGCGCTGCCGATCGAAATCGAGCGCAATGGCCTGCATCTGTGGGGGTGGGTCGGGTTGCCGACCTTTAACCGCAGCCAGGCGGACTTGCAGTACTTCTTTGTGAATGGCCGCGCGGTGCGCGACAAACTGGTGGCCCACGCGGTGCGCCAGGCTTATCGCGACGTGCTGTTCAACGGTCGGCATCCGACGTTCGTGCTGTTTTTCGAAGTCGATCCGGCGGGCGTCGACGTCAACGTGCACCCGACCAAGCACGAAGTACGCTTCCGTGACGGGCGCATGGTTCACGATTTCCTCTATGGCACTTTGCACCGCGCCCTCGGCGATGTGCGGCCGGAAGATCATCTGGCCGCGCCTGTCGCGACGGCCATTGTCCGGCCCACCGGGCTCGACGCCGGTGAGTTCGGTCCGCAGGGCGAAATGCGTCTGGCGGCCAATGCGCTGCTGGAACAGCCTCAGGCCCAACCTTCCTTTAATACGACGGCGGGCTCCGGCGCTGGTGCCGGTTATCAGTATCAGTACACGCCACGGCCTCAGTCCGGCGTACCCGTCGCCGAAGCTCAAGCGGCCTACCGTGAGTTCTTCGCGCCGTTGCCCGAAGCCAATGCGGTAGCGCTCCCGGCCGGCCAGGACGACATTCCGCCGCTGGGTTACGCGTTGGCGCAGCTCAAGGGCATCTATATTCTTTCGGAAAACGCCCAAGGCCTGGTGCTGGTGGACATGCACGCCGCCCACGAGCGGATCATGTACGAACGCCTGAAAATCGCCATGGCCAGCGAAGGCCTGAGCGGTCAGCCGCTGTTGGTGCCGGAGTCCCTGGCGGTCAGTCAGCGGGAAGCCGATTGTGCCGAAGAACACGTCGCGTGGTTCCAGCGGCTGGGCTTTGAGTTGCAGCGTCTTGGCCCGGAGTCGCTGGCGATCCGGCAAATCCCCGCGTTGCTGAAACAGGCGGAAGCCAATCGATTGGTCAGCGATGTTCTGGCGGATTTGATGGAATACGGCACCAGCGACCGGATTCAGGCACACCTGAACGAACTGCTCGGCACCATGGCCTGCCACGGCGCGATTCGCGCGAATCGGCGACTGGCCTTGCCGGAAATGAACGGTCTGCTGCGGGACATGGAAAACACCGAACGCAGCGGTCAATGCAACCATGGCCGACCGACCTGGACCCAATTGGGCCTGGACGATCTGGACAAACTGTTTTTGCGCGGTCGTTGATGAGCCAGCTCCCTCCTGCGATTTTCCTGATGGGGCCGACGGCTGCCGGCAAGACCGACCTGGCCATCGAACTCACCAAGGTCCTGCCCTGCGAGCTGATCAGCGTCGATTCGGCGCTGGTTTACCGTGGCATGGACATTGGCACCGCCAAGCCTTCCAAAGAAATTCTGGCCGAATTCCCGCATCGATTGATCGATATTCTCGACCCGGCCGAAAGTTATTCGGCTGCTGATTTTCGTCGTGATGCGCTCCAGGCCATGGCCGAGATCACCGCGCGGGGCAAAATTCCGCTGCTGGTAGGCGGCACAATGCTCTACTACAAGGCTTTGCTCGAAGGTCTGGCCGACATGCCGGCGGCCGATCCGGACGTGCGCGCGCAAATTGAAGAAGAGGCTGCACGCCTTGGCTGGCAAGCCCTGCACGATCAATTGGCGATCATCGATCCGCAATCCGCAGCGCGAATTCATCCGAACGATCCACAGCGCCTCAGTCGAGCGCTGGAAGTTTATCGCGTCAGTGGTCAGAGCATGACTGAGCTACGCTTGCGACAATCTGCGCAAAGTACTGAAGCAGCCGCTTCGGGACTGCAACAATTGCCCTATACTGTCGCGAACTTGGCCATCGCTCCGGCAAATCGCCAGGTACTGCACGAGCGTATTAAACAAAGATTCACAAATATGTTGGAACAGGGATTCATCGAAGAGGTCGTAGCCCTGCGAGATAGAGGTGACCTGCATTCAGGGTTGTCGTCTATACGTGCTGTGGGTTATCGACAAGTCTGGGATTACCTGGATGGCAAGCTGACGCAAGCCGAGATGCAGGAGCGTGGAATCATTGCCACGCGCCAATTGGCAAAGCGCCAGTTCACCTGGCTACGCAGTTGGGCTGATTTACACTGGTTGGACAGCCTCGATTGCGACAATCTGCCGCGCGCCTTGAAATACCTTGGGACCATCTCCATATTGAGCTGAGTCCTTGCAATTGCCGTCTATCCTTGGGGGTGTGACGGCCCCAAGCCATTTGTTTACCTATTTTTTATATTGAATCCTTAAAGGAGTGCGGCACATGTCAAAAGGGCATTCGCTACAAGACCCTTACTTGAATACTTTACGTAAAGAGAAAGTGGGGGTTTCCATCTACCTGGTCAACGGGATCAAACTGCAAGGCACGATCGAGTCTTTCGACCAGTTCGTTATCCTGCTGAAAAACACCGTTAGCCAAATGGTTTACAAACACGCTATCTCTACAGTGGTGCCGGTTCGTCCAATTCGTCTGCCTAGCGCAACCGAATCCGAAGCAGGTGACGCTGAGCCAGGTAACGCCTGATAGGAGTCTCCTTTGTTCTTTGAGCGCCACGGTGGTGGTGAACGGGCAATTCTCGTTCACTTGGATGGTCAGGACCCTGAGGCGCGCGAAGATCCGCAGGAGTTTCAGGAGTTGGCAATTTCGGCAGGCGCCGAGACCGTCGCGTTTTTTAACGTGCCGCGTCATCGGCCAACCGCCAAAACCCTGATTAGCAGTGGCAAGGTCGAAGAATTACGCGACCTGGTCAGCGCCGAACAGGTCGATCTGGTGATTTTCAATCACATCCTCACGCCCAGTCAGGAACGTAACCTCGAACGTATTTTCGAGTGCCGCGTGATCGACCGCACGGGTTTGATTCTCGATATCTTCGCCCAACGCGCCCGCACCCATGAAGGCAAGCTCCAGGTTGAACTGGCCCAGCTTGAACACATGAGTACGCGGCTGGTTCGTGGCTGGACTCACCTTGAGCGGCAGAAGGGCGGTATCGGTCTGCGCGGCCCGGGTGAAACCCAGCTGGAAACCGACCGGCGCCTGTTGCGGGTTCGCCTGCGGCAGATCAAGGGGCGCCTGGAAAAGGTCCGCAGCCAGCGCGAGCAATCTCGTCGCGGGCGCAAACGTGCTGACATTCCGACGGTTTCACTGGTGGGTTATACCAACGCCGGCAAATCGACGCTGTTCAACTCGGTCACTGATTCCGACGTCTTCGCCGCCGACCAGTTATTCGCTACCCTCGACCCGACCTTGCGCCGACTCGAACTCGATGACCTCGGGCCGATCGTGCTGGCCGACACAGTGGGCTTCATTCGCCACTTGCCGCACAAACTGGTCGAGGCATTTCGGGCTACGCTCGAAGAGTCGAGCAACTCCGACCTGCTGCTGCACGTGATCGATGCGCATGAGCCTGAGCGGATGGCCCAGATTGAACAGGTCATGGTGGTGCTCGGAGAGATCGGGGCACAAGACTTGCCGATCCTTGAGGTATACAACAAACTCGATTTGCTCGAGGGTGTTGAGCCGCAGATCCAGCGCGATGCCGATGGCAAACCGCAGCGGGTCTGGTTGTCGGCCAAGGACGGTACCGGTCTGGACCTGCTCAAGCAGGCTGTGGCCGAACTGTTAGGCAGTGATTTGTTTGTTGGCACCTTGCGCTTGCCGCAGCGTTTTGCTCGACTGCGTGCGCAGTTTTTCGAACTCGGTGCGGTGCAAAAAGAAGAACACGACGAAGAAGGCATCAGCTTGCTGGCTGTACGCTTGCCACGAATCGAATTGAATCGACTCGTGAGCCGTGAAGGTCTGCAGCCGATGGAATTCATCGAGCAACACACTTTGCAATAAAAGCCTGAGAAAGCGGTTGTGCCGTGGTGACAGGCATTCTGTAGCATTGGTCGGCGCGCCGTGGGTGCGTCTTTGCTTTATCAGATGGAGAGCGCTATGGCTTGGAATGAGCCGGGTGGCAACTCGAATAATCAGGATCCTTGGGGTGGCAAGCGCCGCAATAACGGCGACCGCAAGGGACCACCGGATCTCGACGAGGCCTTCCGAAAGCTGCAGGAAAGCCTGAACGGGTTGTTCGGTGGTGGTAAAAAACGCGGTGACGAGGGCGGTGGTTCGGGCAAGAGTGGCGGCTTCGGCGGCCTGCTCGGCATCGGCCTGGTCGTGCTGGCGGCTGTGTGGCTGTACAGCGCTGTCTACGTGGTCGACGAGCAGGAGCAAGCTGTAGTGCTGCGCTTCGGCAAATACTATGAAACCGTCGGCCCGGGCCTGAACATCTATTTCCCGCCGATCGATCGCAAGTACATGGAAAACGTCACGCGTGAGCGTGCCTATACCAAGCAGGGTCAAATGCTGACTGAAGACGAAAACATCGTCGAAGTGCCGCTGACCGTGCAGTACAAGATCAGCAACCTGCAAGACTTCGTGCTGAACGTCGATCAGCCGGAAATCAGCCTGCAACATGCGACCGACAGTGCCTTGCGTCACGTGGTGGGTTCTACCGCCATGGATCAGGTGCTGACCGAAGGTCGTGAATTGATGGCCAGCGAAATCAAGGAGCGTCTGCAACGCTTCCTCGATACCTATCGCACCGGTATCACCGTCACCCAGGTCAACGTACAGAGCGCAGCTGCACCGCGTGAAGTTCAGGAAGCCTTCGATGACGTGATCCGCGCCCGTGAAGACGAGCAGCGTTCGCGCAACCAGGCTGAAACCTACGCCAACGGTGTCGTGCCGGAAGCCCGTGGTCAGGCCCAGCGCATCCTCGAGGATGCCAACGGTTACCGCGACGAGACCGTCTCCCGCGCCAAGGGTGAGGCCGATCGCTTCACCAAGCTGGTAGCCGAGTATCGCAAGGCCCCTGAAGTCACCCGCCAGCGTCTGTACCTGGACACCATGCAGGAAATCTTCAGCAACACCAGCAAGGTTCTCGTGACCGGCAACAAGGATGGCCAGAACAATCTGCTGTACTTGCCGCTGGACAAGATGATCGACAGTGGCCGCAGCCCCGGTGCTCCGGTGACCGGCGCAGCAGCCAGCAGTAATGAAGTGAATGCGCGTGCAGCAGCTGATCTGCAGCAACAGCAAGCACGTACCAGGGAGAGTCGCTGATGAGCAATAAATCGCTGATCGCCCTTATTATCGGCGTCGTCGTGGCGATCGTTGCCTGGAACTGCTTCTACATCGTGGCTCAGACCGAGCGCGCGGTGATGCTGCAGTTCGGTCGCGTGGTCCAGGCCGATGTTCAGCCGGGCCTGCATGTGAAAGTGCCTTACGTGAACAAGGTGCGCAAATTCGACGCGCGTCTGATGACACTGGATGCACCGACACAGCGCTTCCTGACGCTGGAAAAGAAAGCCGTAATGGTCGATGCCTACGCCAAGTGGCGTGTGAAAGATGCCGAGCGCTTCTACACCGCGACTTCCGGCCTCAAGCAGATTGCCGACGAGCGTCTTTCCCGTCGTCTGGAATCGGGCCTGCGTGACCAGTTCGGTAAGCGCACCCTACACGAAGTAGTGTCCGGTGAGCGTGATGCGCTGATGGCTGACATCACCAATTCGCTGAACAAGATGGCGGAAAAAGAGCTGGGCATTGAAGTTGTCGATGTCCGGGTCAAAACCATCGACCTGCCGAAGGAAGTGAACCGCAGCGTGTTCGAACGTATGAGCACCGAACGTGAGCGTGAAGCTCGCGAGCACCGCGCCAAGGGTAACGAGCTGGCTGAAGGCATCCGTGCCGACGCCGACCGTCAACGCCGCGTGCTGCTGGCTGAAGCCTATCGTGAGTCCGAAGAGGTTCGCGGTGACGGTGACGCCCAGGCTGCTGCGATCTACTCCAAGGCATACGGCCAGGATCAGGAGTTCTACGCGTTCTACCGTAGCCTGCGTGCCTACCGTGAAAGCTTCGCGAACAAATCCGACGTCATGGTCCTGGACCCGGGCAGCGACTTCTTCCGTTACCTGGAAAAAGCCAAGCCTTGATGCGGCGTTGACCTGAATCATCCCCCGCCTGGCGGCTAAAGCCTCGGGCGGGGTGATCCTTTGGGAAAACGTGTGTATGATGCGGCAGCCGGGAAATTCCCGGCTTTTTTGCGTCTGCACGTTTGATTGCTGTTTTTATGCAGGCGCCCGAGTTGAATGACTCGACAGGTTTTTCGAGGAAAATGGTTGGCGAAGCCGATTTCAGGCTTTTCGCCCCGTTGTTCATGCGCGTGGTTTGCACATGAGCCGATCATTTTCTGCTTCACTCAAGGCTCGCCCAAAGGCTTGTCGCCCGGATCATAGGGGAATGGCGTAATGGCAACGGTAGACCGCTGGCTGCTGCCAGATGGCATCGAAGAAGTACTGCCACCAGAAGCTGCGCGCATTGAAGTAGCGCGTCGCCAGGTGTTGGATCTGTTCCAGAGCTGGGGTTACGAGTTTGTCGTGACTCCCCATATCGAGTACCTGGAATCCCTGCTGACCGGCGCGGGTTCGGATCTTGATCTGCGTACCTTCAAGGTCATCGACCCGCAGTCGGGCCGGCAGATGGGTTTCCGTGCCGACATCACGCCGCAAGTGGCGCGCATCGATGCGCACACCCTGCGTCGCGAAGGTCCGAGCCGTCTGTGTTATGCCGGTAGCGTGCTGCATGCTCAGCCGCGCGCCTTGTCGTCCTCGCGCAGCCCGATTCAACTGGGTGCCGAGTTGTACGGCGATGCCAGCCCGAGCAGCGACGTGGAAGTCATCAGCCTGATGCTGGCCATGCTGCAACTGGCCGATGTGCCGGATGTGCACATGGACCTCGGCCATGTCGGTATCTACCGCGGCCTGGCCCGCGCCGCCGGTTTGTCCGGCGAAGTCGAGCAACAGTTGTTCGATGCGTTGCAACGTAAAGCCATCGACGAGGTCATTACCTTGACCGAAGGCCTGCCTGCCGATCTGTCGGGCATGCTGCGAGCGTTGGTCGACCTGTGTGGCGGTCGTGAAGTGTTGAGCGCAGCGCGTGAGCGTCTGGCCAATGCGCCGGGACCCGTGCTGGCGGCCCTGGACGATTTGCTGGCAATTGCCGAGCGTCTGTCCACGCGTTTCCCGGAATTACCGTTGTATTTCGACCTGGGCGAGTTGCGCGGCTACCACTACCACACCGGTGTAGTGTTCGCCGTGTTCGTGCCGGGTGTTGGCCAGTCCATTGCTCAGGGCGGTCGTTACGACGACATCGGTGCCGACTTCGGTCGTGCCCGTCCGGCAACTGGTTTCTCTACCGATTTGAAAACCCTGGTGACCCTGGGGCGTGCTGAAATCGAGCTACCGTCTGGCGGTATCTGGATGCCTGACAGTACGGATGCAGCTCTCTGGCAGCAGGTTTGCCAGTTGCGCAGTGAGGGTCAGCGTGTCGTTCAGGCATTGCCTGGGCAACTTTTGGCCGCCGCCCGTGAAGCGGACTGCGACCGGCAATTGATTCAGCAGAACGGGCTTTGGCAAGTATTGCCGCTGGCTTCTTGAGTTTTCCTGCCGGCCGCCGCCGGCACCAAGTTTGCGCGAATGAGGACAAGTGTTATGGGTAAGAATGTCGTAGTCCTGGGCACCCAATGGGGTGATGAGGGCAAAGGCAAGATCGTTGATCTGCTGACCGAACATGCTGCCGCCGTAGTGCGCTACCAAGGTGGTCACAACGCTGGCCACACCCTGGTGATCGACGGCGAAAAAACCGTCTTGCACCTGATCCCGTCGGGCGTGCTGCGCGAAGGCGTGCAGTGCCTGATCGGTAACGGTGTGGTGGTTGCACCCGACGCTCTGCTGCGGGAAATCATCAAGCTGGAAGAGAAAGGCGTACCGGTGCGCGAGCGCCTGCGTATCAGCCCGTCCTGCCCGCTGATCCTGTCCTACCACGTAGCGCTGGACCAGGCCCGTGAAAAGGCCCGTGGCGAGCTGAAGATCGGTACTACCGGTCGCGGCATCGGCCCGGCTTACGAAGACAAGGTTGCCCGTCGCGGTCTGCGCGTAGGTGATCTGCTCAACATGCCGCGTTTTGAAGCCAAGCTGCGTGAACTGGTGGAATACCACAACTTCATGTTGGTCGGTTTCTATAAAGAACCAGCCATTGACTTCGACAAGACCCTGGCCGAGTGCAAAGAATACGCTGAACTGCTCAAGCCGCTGATGCTGGACGTGACTGCCGAGCTGCACGACCTGCGTCGTGCTGGCAAAGACATCATGTTCGAAGGCGCCCAAGGTTCGTTGCTGGACATCGACCACGGCACCTACCCGTACGTGACCAGCTCTAACACCACCGCTGGCGGCGTTGCTACCGGTTCGGGCGTTGGTCCTATGTTCCTGGACTACATCCTGGGTATCACCAAGGCTTACACCACACGTGTAGGTTCGGGTCCATTCCCGACTGAGCTGTTCGACGAAGTCGGTGCGCACCTGGCTAAACAAGGTCACGAGTTCGGCGCGACTACCGGCCGTGCTCGTCGTTGTGGCTGGTTTGACGCCGTTATCCTGCGTCGCGCTATCGATGTGAACAGCATCTCGGGCATCTGCCTGACCAAGCTGGATGTACTCGACGGTCTGGAAACCATCAACATCTGCGTCGGCTACAAAGATGCAGAAGGTAAGGACGTTGCCCCGACTGACGCTGACAGCTACATGGGCCTGCAGCCGGTGTACGAAGAAGTGCTGGGCTGGACAGAGTCGACCGTGGGTGCCAAAACCTTGGAAGAGCTGCCAGCTAACGCCCGTGCTTACATCAAGCGCGTTGAAGAGCTGATCGGTGCGCCGATCGACATTATTTCGACGGGCCCGGACCGCAACGAAACCATCGTTCTGCGTCACCCGTTCGCTTAATAAGTCGTTGATGTAAAACACGAAGGCCCCTTAATTGGGGCCTTTGTCGTTTATGCCTGTCGAACGGCATGACCTTTGCTGGGAACATTGAAAAAGCATCGTTTCTGACGTGCTATCAATTTGATGGCGTCAAAGCAGAGGGATTTTCAGTGTCGGCCGTTCTCTCACTGTTACAAAGCCGTCTCTTGCGGCCCGTGTTCGTTACCCTTGGTATCGCCCTTTTGGTGCAGGTGCTGGTGGCTGTCGCTCTGACCCGGAGCACAGTGACTGCGCTGGAAGCTGATTTGGGTATGCGCCTGGACGCCGACAGCCAAAAGCTCTCTGGTGAACTTGAGCAGGCAGGGCGTGAAGTCACGTCGAGCCTGGATAACCTGTCCACCAGTACCCGTCAGCGCCTGACGGCCGGGCTGTCTTCGCGTCTGAAGGGCGAGCAGGCGCAACTGCGTACGACGTTGGAGAAGGACCTGAAGGATTCGGCCAACGACATGGCGCAGCTTCTGGCCTCGGTCGCACCCCGCGCCATGTGGGACAGCGACATTCCCACCCTGTCCGAATTCGCTCGCCGTGCCCAGCGTAATCCCAATGTGTTGTTCGTGGTCTACGACGACGCCACGGGCCAGCACCTGACGCGCTACCTCAACCGGGAGAACCCGATCAACAAGGCGCTTCTGGAAAAAGGCCAGGGCGAGCGGGCGTTGGACAAGGTCCTGGATGCGGCGAAGAACGATCCGTCGGTCTACTACCTTGAAGCCTCGATCAACCCCAATGGGGTAGAAATCGGCAAGGTCCTAATGGGGGTTTCGACCGCTTCCGTGGAAACCGATCTGGCGGCGCTGGACAAGCGCTTCTCGGCGCTGATCGCTAGCAGCGATCAATTGGTAGGCGACAGTCTCAAAGGCGCGGCAGCTGACAGCGCAACGGCGATGCGCGGGCGCCTGCAATCGGCGCAGTCCACCGCCACTGAAATGAAAACCAATACCACCACTGCCGTGCAGGAAGCGGCGGGGACTTTGCGCTGGCGCATCGGCATGGGCCTGGCGGTGGTGGGTTTTGGTGTGCTGCTGTTGCTGGCGGTGGTGCTGGGGCGTCGAGTGGTCAACCGCTTGAAGCTGCTGATCGCTGCCATGGATGATCTGGCGGCGGGTGAGGGTGATTTGACCAAGCGTGTGCAGATCAACAGCCAGGATGAGATCGGCGACATGGCTTCAGCGGTCAATCGCTTTGTGGATAAGTTGCAGCCGATCGTGCGGGAGGCGGGCGATGTGGCCCAGCGTACCGGCGTGGAAATTGGTGCCATGACCCTGCGCAATGCCGGTGCGGATGCAGCAGCGGGCATGCAGCGTGATGAAGTGGCCGAAAGCTTGCGCGCGTTGTCGCAAATGGCTGACGAAGCTCAGTCTGAAAGCCATGCCATGCAGGCTGCTTTGCAGCAGGTGGTGGGCATTCGTCAGGCCACGGATGAAAACACTCGGACCTCGGCGAAAGTCGGCAGCCTGATCGAAGCGTTGGCCGGACAGGTCGACACCGGCGCGAAAGTCATTGAGCGCCTGGCGCAGCAGAGTGAGCAGATTGAAGTGGTATTGACTGTGATTCACGGGATCGCCGAACAAACCAACTTGCTGGCATTGAACGCGGCCATTGAGGCGGCGCGTGCCGGCGAGACCGGTCGCGGGTTTGCCGTGGTGGCGGATGAGGTGCGGGCACTGGCGAGCAAGACTCAGAGCTCAACCGGCGACATTCAGGCTCATATCGTTGCGTTGCAGCAGGGCGCGCGCGAGGCTGTTGCAGCGATTGGCCAGGCCGGACGTCAGGCCAGCGAAGGTTTGCTGGTGTTGCGCGACAGTGCGCGGTTGCAGCAGTCGGTGCAGGTGTCGGTTGAGCAGGTGCATGCGGCGATCGGTCTGGCGACCCAGGCCGCGGCGCATCAGGCTCAAGGTGCGCAGGCCGTGCGTGGGCGGGTTGAGACCATTCATGCTCAGGCTGAGAAGGCTGCTCAGGCGGTGGTGGAGACTACGGCCAGCGGCAAAGTGCTGGATGGCTTGGCGGCGCAATTGAAGGCGAGCCTGGGGCAGTTCAGGGCTTGATGGGGTGTCTGGGCTGGCCCCTTCGCGAGCAAGCCCGCTCCCACATTTTGATCTCTGGTGTTCACCAATGGCGTGATCAAGGCAGATCCAATGTGGGAGCGGGCTTGCTCGCGATGACTATGTCAGCGGCCCAAATACATCCGGGTTGTTAACAGGTACACAGGCAACCCCGACACCAATATCAACAACGCCGCATAAGGCGCCGCCGCCGCAAACTCCACATTCGCGGTATGCGCCCAGACTTCCGTCGCCAGTGTGTTGAGCCCGGTCGGACTCAGCAGCAGCGTCGCTGTCAGCTCCTTCATCGCATCCAGAAACACCAGCGCAAACGCTGCCCCCAAGGCTGGGAAGATTATCGGCAACGTCACCCGACAAAACGCGCTGAAGGACGACGCTCCCAGCGTGCGTGCGGCCTCTTCCAGTTGTGGCGCTGCCTTGTTCAGCGCGGTGCGAATCGGCGCTTGAGCCAGCGGCAGAAACAACAGCGCATAAGCAATCAGCAGCAGCGCCGAGGTCTGGTACAGCACCGGCACATAATGCAGGGCGAAATACACCAGGGTCAGCGCAATTACTAATCCCGGCAGTGCATGCAGCAGATACGGCAGGCGTTCGGCCCAGATTGCCAGTCGGCCTTTATGGCGCACCACCAGCAACCCCACCGGTACCGCGAGCACCAGGCATAGCGCTGCGCCACCGAGAGACAGCGCCAGAGACGACAACAAGGCCTCGCTGATCGCGGCCACCGGGAACGCCGCTGACGAACCCACCATCAGCCAGTACGCCAGCATCCCCAGCGGAATGCCGCTGCCGATGATCGCTAGCAGCAGGCAGTAGAGTTGTCCGGCAGTCGCCCAAGGCCCCAGACGAACCTGCTGCGCATGCCGCGCCGCGCCCTGGCCGGTGCGCACATGTCGGCCCTTGCCACGCACTCGCAACTCCAGCCATAGCAGCACCAGACACAGCACCAGCAGCACCGCCGAAAGCATCGCTGCGTTAGCGTTGCTGAACTCCAGCTCGAACTGTTGGTAGATCGCTGTGGTGAAAGTCTGCAGGCCGATGATCGATAGTGCGCCGAACTCCACCAGCATGTGCAGCGCAATCAGCAGCGAACCGGCCAGCAGTGACGGCCAGAGCAAAGGCAGGGTGATTTTAAAGAACACGCCCCAGCGATTCTGCCCCAGGGTTCGTGCGGACTCCTCCAGGGACGGATCGAGATTGCGCAGGGTTGCCGCCACCGGCAGAAAAATCAGCGGGTATTTGGATAGGGTCATCACCAGGATCGCCCCACCCAGCCCTTCGAAATGAGCGCTCAGGGAGACCCAGGTGAAGCTGCTGACAAACGCCGGCACCGCGAACGGCAGGCACAGGATCACGCCCCATAGCCGTCGCCCCGGAAGATTGCTGCGCTCCAGCAGCCAGGCGAGCGACAAGCCAATCACACCGCAGGCCAGCGTGACGCCGATCATCAGCGCCAGCGTATTGCGCAGCAGGCCAAACACGTAGGGCCGCCACAACAGATGCAGCGCCTCGGCCCAGCCGGCCTGCCAGGTCTTGAGGCCGACATAAGCCAGTGGCAACAGGCTGAGCACCACCAGCAGCAAAACCGGCAGTAACAACCAGATCGACGGCCGCTTGCGCCGTGGCACGTAGCCCCCGCGCAAGGCGGGGGCAGATAACGATGCGCTCATCAGTTCAAGCCAACGTCACGTTCCAGGTCCAGGGCTTCTTCGGCGTTGCCGAGATCGGCTGGCGTGACTTTCGGCGCTTGCAGTTCGTTGAACGGCTTGAGGTCACGATCCGATTCCATGCCTTTGTGCAGCGGGTATTCGGCGGTGGTCTGGGTGATCACGCGCTGACCTTCTTCGCTGGCCATGTAGGCGAGGAATTGTTGGGCTTCCTTCGGATGCTTGCTGGATTTCAGCACCGCAGCGCTGGAAACGGTGATCAGTCCGCCGACATCACCGCCGGTGAAATAATGCAGTTTCGAATCGAGCTGGCCTTTTTCACGCTGCAAGGCGAACCAGTAGTAATTGTTCACCAGTACGGTGGCGACTTCGCCGTTTTCCACAGCCTTCAGCGCAACCATGTTGTTGCTGTAGGTCTTGCCGAAAGCGCGCAGGCCGGTCAGCCATTCTTCGGCGGCGTCCATGCCGTGGATTTTGATGATCGCCACGGCTTGTTCCTGAAACGCGCCACTGGTTGGAACGAAGCCCACCTTGCCTTGCCATTTCGGATCGGAGAATTCCATTACCGACTTGGGCAGGTCTTTTTCATCGATCAACTTGGGATTGAACGCAACCACGCGGACTCGCGCAGTGATACCGATCCAGGTGCCGTTGCCGGCAACGTAGTCCTTGGGCAGAACGGCGAGGGTAGCGGCGTCGGTTTTCGCCAGCAGGCCTTGTTCGCCGAGTTTGTTCAGTGGTGGGGATTCTTCGGTGTAGATCACGTCGGCGGGGGAGCGATCGCCTTCTTCGACGATCTGGCTGGCGAGCTGGTTGCTGCTGCCCTTGCGCACATTGACGTGAATCCCGGTCTTGGCTTCGAAGGCTTTGGCGACGGCGTCGCCGACTTCCTTGTGTTGGCCGTTATAGAGTGTCAGGGAAACCGGATCGGCGGCTTGGGTGAGGGGAGTGGCGAGTGTCAGGCCGAGCAGGGTAATGGTCAGGCCGCGGCGCAGGGTATTTCGAAACATCATTTGCGGGGTTCCTCACTGTTGCATTGCAAAATCTTGTAACAATGATAAACGATATTGTTTCTCATGTGCGTCTTGCGGGTTTGAGGAGTGTTTGCTAGAGGGGCAGGGGCGAGTTTTTGTGGCGAGGGAGCTTGCTCCCGTTCGGCTGCGAAGCAGTCGTAATCCTGAAATTGCGGTATGACTAACGAGTGATGAGGGCCGCTTCGCGACCCAACGGGGGCAAGTCCCCTCGCCACGGGGAAGTAATGGCTTGGGTTTTCGAAAGCCAGAAACGCAAAAACCCGCTTTCGCGGGTTTCTGTGAAATTCAAGATCGTGACCTTGAATTTGAATTGGTGCCCAGAAGAAGACTCGAACTTCCACGACCTTGCGGTCACCAGCACCTGAAGCTGGCGTGTCTACCAATTTCACCATCTGGGCATAATCTTCAGCGTTGCCGCTGTTGATGTGGCGCACTATACGGAGAGCATTTTGATCTGTAAACCCCTGATTTAGTTTTAATAAACCGGAAGCTTAAAATGCAAAAACCCGCTTTCGCGGGTTTTTGTGTGAGCCTTGAAATTGTTCTAATCTCAAGCTCGAAATTGGTGCCCAGAAGAAGACTCGAACTTCCACGACCTTGCGGTCACCAGCACCTGAAGCTGGCGTGTCTACCAATTTCACCATCTGGGCAGTATCGGCAGCGCCGTGTGCGTCGTCGATGGCGCGCACTATACGGAGCGTCTTTTTAACTGTAAACCCCCGGAATAGAAAAAACCTGGAAAATTTCTCCAGTGGTATTCAAATCAGCTTTGCGATGTCGATAAAGGGCTTTAGATGGGCTGTCATAGCCTGAAATTTCCCGTTTCATTACGCCTATGCCAAACTAACCCGCATATAGACAAGGTGAAAACTCTCTAATGGCCGATTGGCAGTCCCTCGATCCCGAGGCCGCTCGTGAAGCGGAAAAATATGAAAACCCTATTCCTAGCCGCGAACTGATCCTTCAGCACCTTGCTGATCGAGGTTCGCCTGCTAACCGCGAGCAGCTGGTCGAAGAGTTTGGTCTGACCACAGAAGACCAGATCGAAGCCCTGCGTCGCCGCCTGCGCGCCATGGAGCGCGACGCTCAACTCATCTATACCCGTCGCGGCACTTATGCGCCGGTGGACAAGCTCGACCTGATCCTGGGCCGCATCAGCGGTCACCGTGACGGCTTCGGCTTCCTGGTCCCGGACGACGGCAGTGACGACCTGTTCATGAGCCCGGGGCAAATGCGCCTGGTGTTCGATGGCGACCGTGCCCTGGCCCGTGTTTCCGGCCTCGACCGTCGCGGTCGCCGCGAAGGCATGATCGTTGAAGTGGTGTCCCGTGCCCACGAGACTATCGTCGGTCGTTACTTCGAAGAGGGCGGTATCGGTTTTGTCGTCGCGGATAATCCGAAGATCCAGCAAGAAGTGCTGGTGACGCCGGGCCGCAACGCCAACGCCCAGATCGGTCAGTTCGTCGAAGTGAAGATCACCCACTGGCCGACGCCACGCTTCCAGCCGCAAGGCGACGTGGTCGAAGTCGTGGGTAACTACATGGCGCCGGGCATGGAAATCGATGTCGCCCTGCGCACCTACGATATTCCTCATGTCTGGCCTGAAGCGGTGCTCAAAGAAGCCGCCAAGCTCAAGCCGGAAGTCGAAGAGAAAGACAAAGAGAAGCGCATCGACCTGCGCCATCTGCCGTTCGTGACCATCGACGGTGAAGATGCGCGCGACTTCGATGACGCGGTCTACTGCGAAGCCAAACCGGGCAAGCTGCGCCTGTTCTCCGGTGGCTGGAAGTTGTACGTGGCGATTGCCGACGTTTCCAGCTACGTGAAAATCGGTTCGGCACTGGATAACGAATCCCAGGTTCGTGGCAACTCGGTGTACTTCCCCGAGCGCGTCGTGCCGATGCTGCCTGAGCAGCTGTCCAACGGTCTGTGCTCGCTGAACCCGCACGTCGATCGCCTGGCCATGGTCTGCGAGATGACTATCTCCAAATCCGGCGAGATGACCGACTACTGCTTCTACGAAGCGGTGATTCACTCTCACGCTCGCCTGACCTACAACAAGGTCAGCGCCATGCTGGAGACGCCGAAAGCTACCGAAGGGCGTCAGCTTCGTGGTGAATACACCGACGTTCTGCCGCACCTCAAGCAGCTGTACGCGCTGTACAAGGTTTTGCTGGCGGCCCGTCACGTGCGCGGCGCGATCGATTTCGAAACGCAGGAAACCCGGATCATCTTCGGTTCCGAGCGCAAGATTGCCGAAATCCGCCCAACCGTTCGCAACGACGCCCACAAGCTGATCGAGGAATGCATGCTGGCGGCCAACGTGGCCACTGCCGAATTCCTGAAAAAGCACGAAATCCCAGCGTTGTATCGTGTCCATGACGGCCCGCCACCGGAGCGTCTGGAAAAACTGCGCGCCTTCCTTGGCGAGCTCGGTCTGTCCCTGCACAAAGGCAAGGATGGTCCGTCGCCGAAGGATTACCAGGCTTTGCTGGCAGGCATCAAGGACCGTCCGGATTTCCACCTGATCCAGACCGTCATGTTGCGTTCGTTGAGCCAAGCGGTGTACAGCGCTGATAACCAGGGCCACTTCGGCCTGAATTACGAAGCCTATACCCACTTCACTTCGCCGATTCGCCGCTACCCGGACTTGCTCACGCACCGGGCGATTCGCAGCGTCATCCATTCGAAAATGGACACCCCGCACGTTCGCCGTGCCGGCGCGATGATCATTCCGAAAGCGCGCATCTATCCGTACGACGAAGCGATCCTGGAGCAGCTCGGCGAGCAGTGCTCGATGAGCGAGCGCCGTGCCGACGAAGCGACCCGCGACGTAGTGAACTGGCTCAAGTGCGAGTTCATGAAAGACCGCGTGGGCGAATCGTTCCCGGGTGTGATCACCGCCGTGACAGGTTTCGGTTTGTTCGTCGAACTGACCGATATTTACGTCGAAGGCCTGGTGCACGTCACCGCGCTGCCGGGCGATTACTACCACTTCGATCCAGTACACCACCGCCTCGCCGGTGAACGTACCGGTCGCAGCTTCCGCCTTGGCGACACGGTTGAAGTGCGCGTCATGCGCGTCGACCTCGACGAGCGCAAGATCGACTTCGAGATGGCTGAAAAAACCATCAGCGCGCCGATCGGCCGCAAGAAGCGTGGGGCTGAAACTGCTGCTCCTGCTGGCGCTACCAAATCTGCTGCAGAGCCGGCACCGGCGAAAACCGGCCGTCGTCCTGCCAAGGAAAAGGCTGTCGAAGCCTATCGCCCTAGCGATGCCGCGGCAAAAAATGCCGAGTTGCGCAAAAGCCGTGAACTGAAGCAGGCGTTGTTGTCTGAAGCGAAAAGCGGCGGTAAAGCGGCGTCTGGGGGAAAGACCGGGCGGTCGGCGCCTGAGAAGGCCTCCGGCGGCAAGCCAGCAAAACCGAGCAAACACCGTAAAGGCCCGCCAAAAGCGGGTTCCGCTCCAGCCGCCAGAAGCGGCGGGGCGCGTAAACCTAAGGCCAAGTCATGAGTCAGTTGGAAAAGATCTATGGCGTGCACGCTGTAGAAGCGTTGCTGCGTCACCATCCAAAACGCGTCAAGCAGATCTGGCTGGCTGAAGGCCGCAGTGATCCGCGGGTGCAGACGCTGATCGCACTCGCTGCCGAAAATCGCGTAGCGGTCGGTCAGGCTGAGCGTCGTGAGCTGGATGCGTGGGTAGAAGGCGTGCACCAGGGCGTGGTCGCGGACGTTAGTCCGAGTCAGGTCTGGGGCGAAGCGATGCTCGACGAATTGCTCGATCGCACTGAAGGCGCACCGCTGCTGCTGGTGCTCGACGGCGTGACCGATCCGCACAACCTCGGCGCTTGCCTGCGTTCGGCCGATGCGGCCGGTGCGCTGGCGGTGATCGTGCCAAAGGACAAGTCAGCCACCCTGACCCCGACAGTGCGTAAAGTCGCCTGCGGCGCGGCGGAAGTGATTCCGTTGGTGGCGGTGACCAACCTGGCGCGCACCCTGGAAAAACTCAAGCAGCGTGGCTTGTGGGTTGTCGGCACGGCGGGTGAGGCTGAGCAGGAGTTGTATCAGCAAGACCTGACCGGCCCGACCATCCTGATCATGGGCGCGGAAGGCAGCGGAATGCGCCGCCTGACTCGCGATCTTTGCGACTACCTGGTGCGTCTGCCAATGGCGGGCAGTGTCAGCAGTCTCAACGTTTCGGTAGCGACTGGCGTTTGTCTGTTCGAGGCCTTGCGCCAGCGCGGCGTCAAAGCTGCCACCAAAAAGTCCTGATCCGGACACGATCCAAGTGTGGGAGCGGGCTTGCTCGCGAATACGGTCTGACATTCAACACTTTTGCTGAATGACATACTGCTTTCGCGAGCAAGCCCGCTCCCACATTGGTTCTGCGTCATGGCAAGGATTGGTGAGTTGAGCGGACTGTTCAAATAATCACCAATTGCCTTGCGCCTCTTCTGTCCCTTCTCTACAATTGCGCCCCTTGCTGTGACGGCAGGCACGCATGTGTCTATCGCAAGCAAGTCCATAAGTGTCATTCACTCCTTGTCTGACCGCTTTTGAGCGGCAGGCTACAACCCGTAAGGAGCATTCATGCGTCATTACGAAATCATCTTTTTGGTCCACCCGGATCAAAGCGAGCAAGTCGGCGGCATGGTTGAGCGTTACACCAAGCTGATCGAAGAAGACGGCGGCAAAATCCACCGTCTGGAAGATTGGGGCCGTCGTCAACTGGCCTACGCAATCAACAATGTTCACAAGGCTCACTACGTGATGCTGAACGTTGAGTGCACTGGCAAGGCCCTGGCCGAGCTGGAAGACAACTTCCGCTACAACGATGCAGTGATCCGTAACCTGGTCATCCGTCGCGAAGAAGCCGTTACTGGCCAATCCGAGATGCTCAAGGCTGAAGAAAACCGCAGTGAGCGCCGTGAGCGTCGCGACCGTCCTGAGCACTCCGACGCTGATAGCGTTGATGGTGATGACAGCGACGCCAGCGATAACGCTGACGAGTAATCCACGGACCTTTTGAGGAGCC
This sequence comes from Pseudomonas farris, assembly GCF_019145235.1. Taxonomy (GTDB): domain Bacteria; phylum Pseudomonadota; class Gammaproteobacteria; order Pseudomonadales; family Pseudomonadaceae; genus Aquipseudomonas; species Aquipseudomonas farris. Next base: position 461,342 of record NZ_JAHSTV010000003.1, read on the forward strand.
TATTACATGGCACGTTTCTTCCGTCGTCGTAAATTCTGCCGCTTCACCGCTGAAGACGTGAAAGAGATCGATTACAAAGATCTCAACACTCTGAAAGCTTACGTATCCGAGACCGGCAAAATCGTTCCAAGCCGCATCACCGGTACCAAAGCTCGTTATCAGCGTCAGCTGGCCACCGCTATCAAGCGCGCCCGCTTCCTGGCCCTGCTGGCCTACACCGACAGCCACGGCCGCTGAGACCGGGCAGTCGACACGTAGCAAAGGATTGAATGCATGCGCGCCTTAGCTGAGTTCATCATGCGCGGCCGTATGCAGGCCACTCTGGTAGTGGCTGGATGCGCAACGCTGCCGTTGTTGTATTGGTTGGGTGCTGCCGCCGGATGCCTTGTGCTCCTGCGGCGCGGATTGAAGGACGCCTTGGGCGTTCTTGCTCTGGGACTGCTGCCGGCGTTGGTCTGGTGGCTTTACTCCGACGACCCACGGGCACTTCTGGTGCTGCTGGGGTCTTCGAGCCTTGCGTTGGTTTTGCGCGCAAGCGAGTCCTGGAACCGCGTGCTGCTGGTCAGCATAGCGATGGGATTGGTGTTTTCAGTGGTGCTGGGGGCGGCTTTTGCGCCCCAGATCGAGATGCTGGCGCAGGCTTTGATAAAAGTCATGCCGTCGCTACTCGGTGATGTCTACCAGCAATTGTCGGTAGACGAGCAAGCGCGTTTCGCGTCCCTGATTGCACCGGTCCTGACCGGCCTGATTGCGGCTTTGTTGCAAATCGTCAGTGTGCTGAGCCTGATTGTCGGGCGCTACTGGCAGGCGTTGTTGTACAACCCGGGTGGTTTTGGTCGCGAGTTTCGCGCCATCCGAATCCCGCTTTTACCGGCGATGTTGCTGCTGGTGTTGATGCTTCTGGGGCCTAACTTAGGCTCGCAGATGGCCATGTTGACACCGTTGTGCAGCGTACCGCTGGTGTTCGCCGGGCTGGCCCTGATTCACGGGCTGGTGGCGCAAAAGCGACTGGCCAAATTCTGGCTGGTGGGGTTGTACGTCACGCTGTTGCTGTTCATGCAGCTGATCTATCCGTTGCTGGTGGTCTTGGCCATCGTCGACAGCCTGATTGATTTTCGCGGTCGTTCGGCACCGAAAGATGCCGATAACGCGAACGGTGAAGGTTAAAAGTTAAGAGGATTTTCACATGCAACTGATCCTTCTGGAAAAAGTCACCAACCTGGGCAACCTGGGTGACAAAGTGAACGTTAAGGCTGGTTACGGTCGTAACTACCTGCTGCCTTACGGCAAAGCTACCGCTGCGACCGCTGCCAACCTGGCTGCGTTCGAAGAGCGTCGCGCTGAGCTGGAAAAAGCCGCAGCAGACCGTAAAACTTCGGCTGAAAGCCGTGCCGCCCAACTGGCTGAGCTGGAAGTGACTATCACTGCCACCGCTGGTGACGAAGGCAAGCTGTTCGGTTCGATCGGCACCCACGATATCGCTGATGCACTGACCGCCTCTGGCGTTGAAGTTGCAAAAAGCGAAGTTCGTCTGCCGAACGGCACCATCCGCAACGTAGGCGAATTCGACGTAGCCGTGCACCTGCACGCCGAAGTTGAAGCCACCGTACGCGTTGTCGTGGTAGCAGCTTAAGCAGCACTTGTCGGCTGGCACCCTCGGGTGCTTGCCGGTAACATCGGGCACGATCCTGTTTACAGGTCGTGCCCTTTGTCTTTCTGAAACCCCTGCTTTTATTAAATAAACCAAGTGGCCATGAACGATATCTCCGCTCCCGAGCAATACGATCTGCAAACCGCTGCCCTGAAGGTGCCGCCGCATTCCATCGAGGCCGAACAGGCCGTGCTCGGTGGTTTGATGCTGGACAACAACGCCTGGGAACGTGTGCTCGATCAGGTCTCGGACGGCGATTTCTATCGTCATGACCACCGTTTGATCTTCCGTGCGATCGCCAAACTGGCCGATCAGAACTCCCCGATCGACGTCGTGACCCTTGCCGAGCAATTGGACAAGGAAGGTCAGACGTCCCAGGTCGGTGGCCTCGGTTACCTTGGTGAGCTGGCGAAAAACACGCCGTCCGTCGCCAACATCAAGGCCTATGCGCAAATCGTTCGTGCACGGGCGACGTTGCGGCAGTTGATCGGCATTGCCACCGAAATTGCTGACAGCGCTTTCAATCCGGAAGGCCGCACGGCTGAAGAGATTCTCGACGAAGCTGAGCGGCAGATCTTCCAGATCGCCGAGGCCCGGCCAAAAACCGGCGGCCCGGTGAGCGTGAATGACCTGCTAACCAAGGCTATCGACCGTATCGATACCTTGTTCAACACCGACAACGCCATCACTGGCCTGTCCACCGGTTACACCGACCTCGACGAGAAGACCAGCGGCTTGCAGCCTTCCGACCTGATCATCGTCGCCGGCCGTCCGTCCATGGGTAAAACCACCTTTGCGATGAACCTGGTGGAAAACGCCGTGTTGCGCAGCGACAAGTGCGTACTGGTTTACTCGCTGGAGATGCCAGGCGAATCGCTGATCATGCGTATGCTTTCGTCCCTTGGGCGTATCGACCAGACCAAAGTCCGGGCCGGTCGCCTGGACGACGACGATTGGCCGCGCCTGACCTCGGCGGTCAATCTGCTGAACGATCGCAAGCTGTTCATCGACGACACGGCCGGTATCAGCCCGTCGGAGATGCGTGCGCGGACCCGGCGTCTGGTGCGTGAACACGGCGACATTGCCCTGATCATGATCGACTACCTGCAGTTGATGCAGATCCCAGGTTCCGGCGGCGACAACCGGACCAACGAGATTTCCGAGATCTCCCGTTCCTTGAAGGCCCTGGCCAAGGAATTCAACTGCCCGGTGGTGGCGCTGTCCCAGCTCAACCGCTCCCTGGAGCAACGACCGAACAAACGCCCGATCAACTCCGACTTGCGGGAATCCGGAGCGATCGAGCAGGATGCTGACGTGATCATGTTCGTGTACCGGGATGAGGTGTACCACCCGGAAACCGAGCATAAAGGCATCGCCGAGATCATCATCGGTAAGCAGCGGAACGGCCCGATCGGCACGTCACGACTGGCGTTCATCGGTAAGTACACCCGCTTCGAAAATCTGGCGCCGGGCAGCTACAACTTCGACGACGAGTAAGTTGTGTCGCGCCTGAGAGGGCCCCATCGCGGGCAAGCCCGCTCCCACAGGGATCACACCGAACCTGTGGGAGCGGCGGTGGGACGATTCGACTTGCCCGCGATGGGGTCGCCGCAATTTCCGACCATAGCCGTCGGAATTGATCAAATTTTGTGCTATATTCCGCGCCCGCGAAATTCAATGAAAGCCAACACCGGTTATCGACATGCAAGCAGCCAAGCCGTTATTTGACTATCCCAAGTACTGGGCCGAATGTTTCGGGCCAGCGCCATTCCTGCCGATGAGCAGGGAGGAGATGGATCAGCTTGGCTGGGATTCCTGCGACATCATCATCGTCACCGGTGATGCCTACGTCGACCACCCGTCGTTCGGCATGGCGATCATCGGCCGACTGCTGGAGGCCCAGGGCTTCCGCGTCGGGATCATTGCGCAGCCGAACTGGCAGTCCAAAGACGACTTCATGAAGCTCGGCGAGCCGAACCTGTTTTTCGGCGTCGCGGCCGGCAACATGGACTCGATGATCAACCGCTACACCGCCGACAAGAAAATCCGTTCCGATGACGCCTACACCCCTGGTGGCCTGGCGGGCAAACGTCCGGACCGCGCGAGCCTGGTTTATAGCCAGCGCTGCAAGGAAGCCTACAAGAATGTACCGATCGTGCTCGGTGGCATCGAAGCCTCCCTGCGCCGCATCGCCCACTACGATTATTGGCAGGACCGGGTGCGTAACTCGATCCTGATCGACGCTTGCGCCGACATCCTGCTCTACGGCAACGCCGAGCGTGCGATCGTCGAAGTCGCCCAGCGTCTGTCGTTCGGTCACAAGATCGAAGACATCACCGATGTGCGCGGCACCGCGTTCATTCGTCGTGACACGCCAAAAGACTGGTTCGAGATCGACTCCACGCGCATTGATCGTCCGGGCAAGGTCGACAAGATCATCAACCCGTACGTGAACACCCAGGACACGCAAGCCTGCGCCATCGAGCAGGAAAAAGGTCCGTCGGAAGACCCGAACGAAGCGAAGGTCGTGCAATTGCTGCCGAACCCGCGCCTCACCCGCGAGAAAACGGTCATCCGTTTGCCGTCGATGGAAAAAGTCCGGGGCGACTCGGTGCTCTACGCCCACGCCAACCGCGTGCTTCACCTGGAAACCAACCCGGGCAATGCCCGTGCGCTGGTGCAGAAGCATGGCGAAGTGGATGTCTGGTTCAACCCGCCTCCGATTCCGATGACCACCGAAGAAATGGACTACGTGTTCGGCATGCCTTACGCACGGGTTCCGCACCCGGCGTATGGCAAGGAAAAGATTCCTGCCTACGACATGATCCGTTTCTCGGTGAATATCATGCGCGGCTGCTTCGGTGGCTGTACGTTCTGCTCGATCACCGAGCACGAAGGCCGGATCATCCAGAACCGTTCCGAAGAGTCGATCATTCGCGAAATCGAAGAGATCCGCGACAAGGTGCCAGGCTTCACCGGGGTGATCTCCGACCTTGGCGGCCCGACCGCGAACATGTACCGCATTGCCTGCAAGAGCCCGGTCATCGAATCCGCGTGCCGCAAGCCGTCCTGCGTGTTCCCGGGCATCTGTGAAAACCTCAACACCGATCACTCGTCGCTGATCCAGCTCTATCGCAGCGCCCGTGCCTTGCCGGGTGTGAAGAAGATCCTGATCGCGTCCGGCCTGCGTTACGACCTCGCGGTCGAGTCGCCGGAATACGTCAAGGAGCTGGTCACTCACCACGTTGGTGGTTACCTGAAGATCGCCCCGGAACACACCGAGGAAGGTCCGCTCAACCAGATGATGAAACCGGGCATCGGCAGCTATGACAAGTTCAAGCGCATGTTCGAGAAGTACACCAAGGAAGCCGGGAAAGAGCAGTACCTGATTCCGTACTTCATCGCCGCTCACCCGGGTACCACCGACGAAGACATGATGAACCTGGCGCTGTGGCTCAAGGGCAACGGTTTCCGTGCCGACCAGGTGCAGGCGTTCTACCCGTCGCCGATGGCTACCGCTACCGCGATGTACCACTCGGGCAAGAACCCGTTGCGCAAGGTCACTTACAAGAGTGACGCCGTGACCATCGTCAAGAGCGAAGAACAGCGTCGCCTGCACAAGGCGTTCTTGCGTTATCACGACCCGAAAGGCTGGCCGATGCTGCGTGAAGCGCTGACCCGCATGGGCCGCGCCGATCTGATCGGGCCGGGCAAGAACCAGTTGATCCCGCTGCATCAGCCGGCGACCGACAGCTACCAGAGCGCCCGTCGCAAGAACTCGACACCGGCCGGCAGCCACAAAGTGGCAGGGGAAAAGACCACCAAGATCCTGACCCAGCACACTGGCCTGCCACCGCGTGCCAGCGATGGCGGTAACCCGTGGGACAAGCGTGAACAGGCCAAGGCTGCGGCGTTTGCCCGCAATCAGCAGGCGGCCAAGGAGCGCAAGGACGCGGCCAAAGGCAAGGGGCCAAAACCGGCTCGCAAGCCAGTCGTGCCGCGTTAACTTCCGCGCCATATCGCAAAACGCCAGCCTCAGTGCTGGCGTTTTGTTTTCTAGCGAGTGTGCGGCCTGTTTGCTAAGGTGGCGCGCACTTCAATGGCGGCCCTGGAAACCGATTTCCCTATACGACGCCAAACCCTGCGGGAGCCGGGCTTGCCCGCGATGACGGCGGCACAGGCAATAAAGATCTAACCCCCGATCTTCAAGGACGATTCACATGAGCACCCCCTTACCGGGTATCGGCATGGACTACAGCCCCTCCCAGTTCATGGCCCGCCAACGCATCGAAAGCCAGATCAACCTGCCACGCCTGTTCGCCGCCATCGACGCCGATCCCGGAATCGTCGGCGCGGGCGTGGTGTACATCGACGCCGAATTCAACGTAGTGACCCTGCGCGAGTTCAAGCCGATTTGCAGTATCAGGCCCAAGCGAATCATTTTGCGCGAGGCGCAGAAGTACATTGCGCCTGCGCAGTTTGCTGATCAGGTAAAGAACAACTCACGTGAATCTCGTTTAGTGGGGGAGGCAGTCAATACGACATTATCTTGTGCCGGTGCCATTCTGGGCTGGATCGTGGTTTTCAGTGGCACAATTGCAGTTCCGTTTACAGCAGGTGCCAGCTTGGTTGTAACAGCAATTGGAGCAACAGCTGCTGCCGCGAGTACTGCGCAGTGTGTGGTGGGAGGCACGAGGACGTACAACGAACTCAACGACCCATCAGCCAATGATGATATGGACAGCGAGGACTGGTATCGCTATGCAATGCCGGTACTGGATGCTGCATCATTGCTGGGAGCCGGTGCGTCTACTCTAACCACCCTGAGGCTCTTGCAGGCCAGGAAGGTCTCGACCGGCAGGAGTTGGTACGAGCTTTCTAAAGGTCTGACCCGTCAGCAAAGAAAGGCGTTGACCAAAGAATTGTTAACATTAAAAGACCCGAGCCTGACAAATAAACTATTGAAGCTTCGCCAGCGTTCGGGGGCGCTTGCAAAGCGTTATACAGCTACTCAAATCAATCACGCGACGGTCACTCAGATTCGCGACTCTCTGGGGGCGGCCATAGGCTTAACAGGAAGTAGCTTAGCTGGGAACCTCCGAACAATTGCTGTTGGTCTGTATGAGGAGGTTGAGTAATGGATCGCAAGTATTCATTGAACGCTTTCCTTGCTCACTATTTTCCGACCTTTATCTGCGCCTTTTTTCTAGCTTGTTTTGCTCTTTCTGCTTCGATTTCATTAGTCTCAAGTACTTACTTTCGAGGCGATCCTGAACGGGGCAAGTATTCGTTTATTGTGGCGTTGGTGCTGTCTTTGCTCTTGGCGTTGAGCCACTTTGTCATGATCAGGGGGCGGTCCTGGGGTGTGCGGGCCATCGTCGTATTCTATTTGGTGTGTTTCCTCACAGTCCTCCCCACTTATGGTTATAAGCCGCATCCCGTCGCCTATGGGACTGGGTTGTTATTTCCGATGCTGGGTCTGCTACTGCTTAATAGCAAACGCCACCGCGAAATGCGCACCCAACTGGTTGAAATCCGCCGCCAGCGCGAGTTGATCAGGCAAGCTTCCAAGGCATCGCGCACGCAACGTTGATCCGACTCGCTCATCGATCCGCCACATTTATGTGCGCTCCTTCGCGCACGAAAGCGAGCAATGCGCGCTTTTAGTGCTCTACTGCCTTGAGTAACGGAAGAAAGGGTCCGACCTGCCTGCATGGCATAAGTCTTGCGCCGCTTTCGATAACGTCCAGGCTCGCAGGAGGCACGCCGTGTCGATTCATGTCGCATTGCATCACGTCACGCATTACCGCTACGACCGCGCTGTCGAGCTCGGTCCGCAGATCGTTCGCCTGCGCCCGGCTGCCCACAGCCGCACGCGGATACTGTCCTATGCGCTGAAAGTCTCGCCCGAGCAGCATTTCATCAACTGGCAGCAGGACCCCCAAGGCAATTACCTGGCGCGATTGGTGTTCCCGGAGAAAACCGATGAGCTGCGGATCGAGGTCGACTTGCTGGCGGAGATGGCGGTGTTCAATCCGTTCGACTTCTTCCTCGAGCCCTACGCCGAAAAGATCCCTTTCGCCTATGCCGCGGATGAGCGCAAAGAGTTGGCGCCGTACCTGGAAACTTTGCCCCTGACGCCGAAATTCAAGGCCTATCTGGAGGGCATCGATCGCACGCCGTTACCGAGCGTGGATTTCCTGGTCGCGCTCAACCTGCGCCTCAGCGAAGACATCGGCTACCTGATTCGCATGGAACCGGGCGTACAGACCCCGGAACACACCCTCGAGCATGCCTCTGGTTCCTGCCGCGACTCGGCGTGGTTGCTAGTGCAATTGCTGCGCAACCTCGGCCTGGCGGCGCGTTTCGTATCCGGTTACCTGATTCAGTTGACTGCCGATGTCAAAAGCCTCGACGGTCCCTCGGGTACCGAAGTGGACTTCACTGACCTGCACGCCTGGTGCGAGGTCTATTTGCCCGGTGCTGGCTGGATCGGCCTGGACGCGACTTCAGGGCTGTTTGCCGGTGAAGGACACATTCCGTTGGCCTGTAGTCCTGATCCGTCCTCTGCGGCACCGATCAGTGGCTTGGTGGAACCGTGCGAGTGCGAATTCACCCACGAGATGTCGGTCGAGCGGATTTGGGAAGCGCCGCGGGTCACGAAGCCCTACACCGAAGACCAATGGCTGGCGATTCAGGCATTGGGCCGGCAGATCGATGCCGACCTGCTCGAAGGTGACGTGCGCCTGACCATGGGCGGTGAGCCGACTTTCGTTTCCATCGATGACCCGGACGGCGCCGAGTGGAACACTGCGGCGCTCGGGCCGGACAAGCGTCGGCTGTCGGCCGAACTGTTCCAGCGCATGCGCAAGCATTACGCGCCCAAGGGGCTGGTGCATTTCGGTCAGGGTAAGTGGTATCCCGGCGAACAACTGCCGCGCTGGTCGCTGAACTGCTACTGGCGCCGCGACGGCGTACCGATCTGGCACAACAGCGCGCTGATCGCTGATGAGCAGGAAGACTACGGCGCCGATGGCGAACTGGCTGGGCGTTTTCTGGCGAGTGTCGCCGAACGTCTGAAAATTCCGACACGCTTTGTGTTCCCGGCCTACGAAGACAATTTCTATTACCTCTGGCGCGAAGGCGCTTTGCCGCAGAACGTCAGCGCCGAAGACTCACGGCTGGAAGAGCCTTTGGAGCGGGCGCGTCTGCGCAAAGTCTTCAGTCAGGGCCTGGACAAGGTGATCGGTCAGGTCCTGCCGCTGGCGCGCACCGCCAAGGGCGATCAATGGCAGAGCGGTCGCTGGTATCTGCGGGAAGAGCATTGCCGATTGGTACCGGGGGATTCGCCGCTGGGGTATCGTTTGCCACTCGGTTCGCAGCCCTGGGTGAAGGCAGCGGAGTACCCGTTCATTCATCCTGTCGACCCGAATCAGGATTTCCCTGAGCTGCCGGGCACCGACCAGCTACAGAATCACGCTCAACCGCAAACCGCCGACGAGCGTGCGCCAAAGATCGATGAGTCCGCCGACTGGCTGACCCGCACGGCATTCTGCGCCGAAGCGCGAGAAGGCCGGTTGTACCTGTTCATGCCGCCATTGGAGCGGGTCGAGGACTATCTGGAACTGGTCGCCGCCATCGAAGCCACCGCCGAGGAATTGCATTGCCCGGTGTTGCTGGAAGGCTATGAACCGCCGAGTGATCCGCGCCTGAGCAACTTCCGCATTACTCCCGATCCGGGGGTGATCGAGGTCAACGTCCAGCCGTCCGCCACCTGGGATGAGTTGGTGGAGCGCACCGAGTTTCTTTACGAAGAGGCGCGCCAGACTCGACTCACCACCGAGAAGTTCATGATCGACGGCCGGCACACCGGCACCGGCGGCGGCAACCATTTCGTATTGGGTGGCGCGACCCCGGCGGACTCACCGTTTCTGCGCCGTCCCGATCTGCTGCGCAGCCTGATCAGCTACTGGCATAACCATCCGTCCTTGTCCTACCTGTTTTCCGGATTGTTCATCGGTCCGACGTCCCAGGCGCCACGGGTGGATGAAGCGCGCAACGATTCGCTGTATGAACTGGAAATCGCCTTCGCACAGATGCCGAAGCCGGGCGGGGAGTGCCCACCATGGCTGGTGGATCGGTTGCTGCGCAATTTGCTGATCGATGTGACCGGCAACACCCACCGCGCCGAATTTTGCATCGACAAACTCTATTCGCCGGACGGCGCCACCGGGCGCCTCGGGTTACTGGAACTGCGAGCCTTTGAAATGCCGCCCCATGCGCGTATGAGCCTGGCTCAGCAATTGTTGCTGCGAGCGCTGGTGGCGCGGTTCTGGCGTGAGCCTTATGCGCCGCCGAAACTGGCGCGCTGGGGCACAGAGCTGCACGACCGGTTCCTGTTACCGCACTTTATCGAGCAGGATTTCGCCGATGTCATCGTCGACCTCAATGCCGCCGGTTACCCCGTGCGGGCCGAGTGGTTCGCGGCGCATCTGGAGTTCCGTTTTCCCAAGGTCGGCGACTACGCCGTCAGCGGCATCGAACTGGAATTGCGTCAGGCGCTGGAGCCTTGGCATGTACTCGGCGAGGAAGGCGCGGCAGGTGGCACGGTGCGTTACGTGGATTCGTCGCTGGAGCGTTTGCAGGTCAAACTCAGCGGCCTGCCGCCTCAGCGTTATCTGCTGACGTGCAACGGCATACCGGTGCCGTTGCAACCCACGGGGCGGGTCGGTGAGTTCGTCGCTGGCGTTCGCTTTCGCGCCTGGCAACCGGCTAACTGCCTGCAACCGACCATCCCGGTCCACGCGCCGCTGGTGTTCGACTTGCTCGACACCTGGATGGGGCGTTCGCTGGGCGGTTGTCAGTACCACGTCGCTCATCCGGGCGGGCGCAACTACGACAGCCTGCCGGTGAACGCCAATGAGGCCGAGAGCCGGCGAATGGCGCGTTTTTTCCGTCTCGGACACACGCCAGGGAAACTTCCTATACCGAATCTGGAAATTAACGACGAGCTGCCGATGACTCTCGATTTGCGACGTTTCTAAACCGTACGCGACGTTCGGATTTTTCGTATATCCGGGCGTCATGAGCCTGCGTTAGTCTGACCGTTCTTTGCTGTCTGCCGAGCTTTCCATGCCTGACCTGCTTGACCGCTACCCGCTGACCGCGGGCACTTATCACGAACTGCTCGACGACAGCGGCGCCGTGCGCCCGCACTGGCGGCGGCTGTTCGATCAATTGCAACGCAGCACGCCAGCGCAACTGGTGCAGCGTCAGGCGCTGCTGACCCGGCAGATCCAGGAAAACGGCGTGACCTATAACGTCTACGCCGACCCCAAGGGCGCTGACCGGCCGTGGGAGCTGGACCTGCTGCCTCATGTGATTGCCGCCGATGAGTGGGAACAGTTATCGGCCGGGATTGCTCAACGGGCGCGCTTGCTCAATGCTGTGCTGGCGGATTTGTACGGTCCTCAGCGCTTGATCGCCGAAGGCCTGCTGCCGGCTGAGCTGGTGTTCGGTCACAACAACTTCCTCTGGCCCTGTCAGGGCATTTCGCCGCCCGACGGGACCTTTTTGCATCTGTACGCCGTGGATCTGGCGCGCACGCCTGACGGTCGCTGGTGGGTGACGGCGGATCGGACTCAAGCGCCATCCGGTGCCGGTTACGCGCTGGAAAACCGCACCATCGTGTCCCGGGCCTTTCCCGAGCTGTACCGCGATTTGAAGGTGCAGCACTTGGCCGGGTTCTTCCGCACCCTTCAGGAAACGCTCGCCCGTCAGGCGCCGAGCGATGACGAAGCGCCACTGGTGGTGCTGCTGACGCCGGGGCGTTTCAACGAAAGCTATTTTGAACACCTGTATCTGGCTCGCCAGCTCGGTTATCCGTTGGTGGAGGGCGGCGACCTGACCGTCCGGGATGCCACGGTCTACCTGAAAACCTTGAGTGGTCTGCGTCGGGTTCACGCGATCATGCGTCGGCTCGACGATGATTTCTGCGACCCCCTGGAGCTGCGCACCGACTCGGCCCTTGGTGTGCCGGGGTTGCTCGAAGCGGTGCGTCAGGGCCGGGTGCTGGTGGCCAATGCCCTCGGCAGCGGCGTGCTGGAGTCGCCGGGGTTGTTGGGCTTTCTGCCGAAGATCAATCAGTTTCTGTTTGGCGAGGAGCTGATCCTGCCGTCCATCGCGACCTGGTGGTGCGGTGAAGCGCCGGTGCTGGCCCAGGCTTTGGAAAAACTTCCGGAGCTGTTGATCAAACCGGCGTTTCCGTCGCAGAGCTTCGCCCCGGTGTTTGGTCGTGACTTGAGTGAAAAACAGCGTCAAGCCTTGGCTGAGCGCATGCAGGCACGACCTTATGCCTATGTTGCGCAAGAATTGGCGCAACTGTCCCAGGCGCCGATCTGGCAGCCCGAAGGTGGACAGTTGCAACCGCGGGCCATTGGCATGCGCGTGTATGCGGTGGCCAGTCGGGACGGCTATCGAGTACTGCCCGGCGGGCTGACGCGGGTTGCCGCCGAAGCCGACGCCGAAGTGGTGTCGATGCAGCGCGGTGGCGCCAGCAAGGACACTTGGGTGTTGGGCGATCGCCCGCCCAGCGGCGAACAATGGAAAGCCCAGCGCAACATTGGCGTTCACGATCTGGTGCGACGCGATCCGTATCTGCCATCGCGGGTGGTCGAGAACCTGTTCTGGTTCGGCCGTTACTGCGAGCGCTGCGATGACAGCGCGCGGCTGCTGCGCATCATGCTCGCGCGCTATGTCGATGGCGATGACCCGCAAGCGCTGGAGGCTGCAGTCGATCTCGGTGAACGCCTGAATCTGTTGCCGGAGGAGGGCGAGTTGCCAGAGCGATTGCTGGCGGCGCTGCTCGGCGATGATTGGCCGTTCAGCCTGCGCTCCAACCTGCAACGCTTGCAATGGGCGGCGTCGCAAGTACGCGGCAAGCTCTCGCGAGAGAACTGGCAAGCGCTGGTGGAGTTGCAGCGCGAGGCCATGGAACTGGAAACCGAAGAGCCGGATTTCGGCGAGCTGCTGGATTTCCTCAACCGATTGGTGATGTCGCTGGCGGCGCTGTCCGGTTTTGCCCTCGACGACATGACCCGGGACGAAGGCTGGCGTTTCCTGATGATCGGGCGACGGATCGAGCGCCTGCAGTTTCTCAGCGGCAGCCTGGCGGCGTTTCTGCGTGGCGCCGGGACTTTCGATCAGGCCGGGCTGGAATGGCTGCTGGAGCTGGGCAACAGCAGCATCACCTACCGCTCGCGGTACTTGGCGGTGGCGCAATTGATCCCGGTGCTGGACCTGTTGTTGCTCGACGAGCAGAACCCTCACGCGGTGCTGTTCCAGTTGAAGCTGGTGACCCGCACGTTGAAACGCTTGAACGATGACTTTGGGGCGCCGCGTGAAACAGGTTTGCCGCAGTTGGTGGAGCGGCTGGCGCGCTTCGATCTGGGTTGCCTGGAAAACTCACTGTTTGGCGAGGCCAGTGTTCGCGCCGCCATAGAGGGGCTGGCCGATCTGTTGCAGGAGATCGCCGATGCCAGCGGACAAGTATCGGATCGCCTGGCTTTGCGCCATTTCGCCCATGTCGATGATGTCAGCCAACGCACGGTGTCCGTCTGATGAATGCCCATTACCAGATTTTCCACGACACCCATTATCACTATGACAGCCCGGTATCCCTGGCCCAGCAATTGGCGCATCTGTGGCCACGGGCTTGCGTTTGGCAGCGCTGCACCGATCAGCAATTGCAGATCAGTCCCGATCCGACCTCGCGCCGGGATGAGCTGGACGTGTTTGGTAATCCGCTCACCCGATTGGCATTCGAGCGGCCGCACGATGAGTTGCTGGTCAATGCCAGCCTGACGGTCGAAGTACTGGCCCGACCATCATTGGACTTCAATCAATCGCCAGCCTGGGAAGAGACCTGCAACGCACTGACCTACAGCAGTCAACCGCTGTCACCCGAGATACTTGAAGCGTGCCGTTATCGGTTCGAATCGCCTTACGTGCATTTGAAGCGCAACTTCGTCGAGTTCTCGGAAAGTTGCTTTTCTCCTGGCCGGCCATTGCTGCTGGGGGTTCAGGCGTTGATGGAGAAAATCTTCAGCGAATTCACCTTCGACGCCGAAGCGACCCAAGTGGCGACGCCGCTGGTGGAAGTGCTGGAGAGGCGGCGCGGCGTTTGCCAGGACTTTGCGCACTTGATGCTCGCTTGTGTGCGCTCCCGGGGATTAGCGGCGCGGTATATCAGCGGCTATCTGCTAACCCAGCCTCCACCGGGTCAGCCGCGGCTGATCGGCGCCGATGCGTCTCATGCTTGGGTGTCGGTATTTTGCCCGGTGTTGGGTTGGGTGGATTTCGACCCGACCAATAATGTGCAACCGGCGCTGGAGCACATCACCCTGGCCTGGGGGCGGGATTTTTCTGATGTATCACCGTTGCGTGGGGTGATCCTGGGCGGTGGCAGCCACGACCCGGAGGTTCGGGTTACCGTAATGCCGTTGGAGTAACTGAGATCCAGTGTGGGAGCGGGCTTGCTCGCGAAAGCGGCCAGTCAGCCACATAGATGTTGGATGTGCCGCCGCTTTCGCGAGCAAGCCCGCTCCCACAGGGAATGTGCAATTTTTTAGAGAGGGATTTCAGATTGGACTGTGAGGGTCAGCAACATCGTTGCTGACCCTGGACACAGATCCGGTGGGCCTGATCAGATCATCGGGCCCTGAGGGTCTCAGGCGTCGGGCGCCTGATCTTTCGGTGCTTCAGTTTCGTCTGTAGCCACTTCGCCTTCGGTATCCGGGTTCAGTGCTGCTGCTTCTTCTTCAGCTGTAGCTTTCTTGCGCTGAAGCTTTTCCTCTTTCTTCTGCTCCTTGGCCAAGTCTCTCTGACGTTTGGCGAAGGAATAATTAGGTTTAGCCATGGGCGATCCTCTGGGGTCGAAGGTGAGGTTGAGCGGCGCATATTCTGCCCTGTATCGATGCCGAGCCGTTAGCTGGGTTTTTGCTCGGTCCATTTTGGCGGTACCGAGGGTTGCCAGGCGTCCAGTGCGTCGAGCAGGGTTTGCGGCGATTCGCTCATTTGCAGCATGTCACGGTGCGCTTCGCGAACGAAGCCTTCGCCGACGATATGATCAAGAAAAGACGTCAACTTGCTGTAGAAACCGTTTACTTCCAGCAAACCCAGCGGTTTTCCGTGATAGCCGAGCTGGCCCCAGGTCCAGACTTCGAACAGTTCTTCCAGCGTGCCCAGGCCGCCGGGCAGAGCAATGAAGGCATCGCTGAGCTCGGCCATTCGCGCCTTGCGCGCATGCATGCCATCGACCACTTCCAGGCGGGTCAGGCCGCTGTGGCCGATTTCCTTGTCTTTGAGGCTCTGCGGGATGATCCCGATCACTTCACCGCCGGCCGCCAGCGCGGCATCGGCCACAATCCCCATCAGCCCGACGGCGCCGCCGCCATAGACCAGAGTCAGCTTGCGCTCGGCCAATGCTCGCCCCAGGGCGACAGCCGCTTCACGATAGGCCGGGTTAGTGCCAGTGCTGGCACCGCAAAATACACAAACGGACGCTAAAGACATGCCTTACTCCATGGTCATCAGGGCCACAGAGTAAAGGCAGGCTTGCCTCGTTCCAAGGGTTAAACCTCGCGTTCAGGTGTTTCGTAGGTACCGCTGGCACCACAGGCATAAGCGGCGAGCAAACTGCTCAATAAACTGTTGAAAGACATGACAGGCGCTCCAGATGAGAGATGACGGTCCTGATGATAGGGCCGTGCCAGACGTCTGGCTGGTAGATTGTTTCGATGAGTGTCATAGCCTGAAAGTTGTATACAATTTTTGATTCAGGTCATAGGAACTTGCGAAGATTTCAGGCAGTCTTCTGTCCATTAGCACTTTTGTTAACCATGCCTTGGAGATTCACCATGTTTGCCAAACTTGTTGCGGTATCCCTGCTGACACTGGCCAGCAGCCAATTGATGGCTGCGGAATGCAAGGTCACTGTCGACTCCACTGACCAGATGTCCTTCGATACCAAGGACATCACCATCGACAAGAGCTGCAAGACGTTCACCGTGGAACTGAAACATTCTGGCAGCCTGCCGAAAAACGTCATGGGTCATAACTGGGTGCTGAGCAAAGAAGCCGACATGCAGCCGATCGCCACCGACGGCGTGGCGGCAGGTATCGACAAGAACTACCTGAAAGAAGGTGATGCCCGCATCATTGCTCACACCAAAGTCATCGGCGCGAAGGAAACCGACTCGGTGACTTTCGACGTGTCGAAGCTCAATGCTGCTGAAAAGTACGGTTTCTTCTGCTCGTTCCCGGGCCATATCTCGATGATGAAAGGCACTGTTACCCTGAAGTAAGACGGGCTACCGCGTTATCGTTCTTCGCGAGCAAGCCCGCTCCCACATTTGATCTGTATACACCGCAGATCCAGTGTGGGAGCGGGCTTGCTCGTGAATGGGCCTTCAGCATCGACAAATGCTCAAGCCAAAGAAAAGCCCGCTGAGGATCAACTCCTCAGCGGGCTTTTTCGTTCATTCACGGCTCAAGGCGCAAACGGCATCACGCGCTTGTGATGGGTCTTTTTGTATGTGTCGCAGATGATCTTGAATGCTTCCTCACGCACCGGCTCGCCATGCAGGAAGGCGTCGATCTCGGCGTAGGTCACGCCGTGGGACGCTTCGTCCGGTTTGCCCGGCGACAGGTCTTCGAGGTCGGCAGTCGGGATTTTTTCCACCAGCGACTCTGGCGCGCCGAAGCTGCGGGCAATCGCCCGGACCTGATTTTTCACCAGGCCGCTCAGCGGTGCGAGGTCGCAGGCGCCGTCACCGAACTTGGTGAAGAAACCCATCACCGCTTCTGCCGCGTGATCGGTGCCGATCACCAGGCCGTGAGCTGCGCCGGCGATGGTGTATTGCGCGACCATGCGCATCCGCGCCTTGGTGTTGCCCAGCACAAAATCCTTCTGCACCGCCTCCTTACCCTCGAAGGCCGCCACTTCGCTGGCCAGGGATTTGACCGCCGGGCCGATGTTTACGGTGTGGCGCTCATCGGGGGCAATGAAGTCCACTGAGGCCTGGGCATCATGCTCGTCGAACTGGACGCCATAAGGCAGGCGCACGGCGATGAACTTGTAGCTGGCATCACCAGTACGCTCGCGCAGTTCACGCATGGCGCGCTGGGCCAGCAGGCCGGCGGTCAGGGAGTCGACGCCGCCGCTGATGCCCAGCACCAGCGTCTTGAGCCCGGCATTGACCAGGCAGTCCTGAATGAAGGTAATCCGCCGGGCAACTTCAGCCTCGAGGGCGAGTTGGTCCGCGAAGGGCGGTTGGACCTTGAGCTGTTCAGCAATCTCACGCTGTACGGCTTGCATGAATTCACTCCTTGCTAGATGGGCTGGAAATGGCGGCAGGTACTTGGAAAACATGTCGCAAATAGGCGACGAAATTCGGGTCTTTGCAGTGAGTCTTGCCAGGCTCATCAGAAATCTTGGCCACTGGCTGGCCGTTGCAGGCCGTCATTTTAAGCACGATGCTCATCGGTTCGACACCCGGAATATCGCACGTCAGGTTGGTGCCGATGCCGAAGCTGACATTGATCCGACCGCGCAATGCCCGAAAAATCTCCAGAGACTTGGGCAGCGTCAGACTGTCGGAAAACACCAGGGTCTTGCTCATCGGGTCGATGCCAAGCTTGTGATAGTGGGCGATGGCTTTTTCCGCCCACTGCACCGGGTCACCGGAGTCGTGGCGCAAGCCGTCGAAGAGCTTGGCAAAGAACAGGTCGAAATCGTTGAGGAAGGCATCGGAGGTGATGCAGTCGGTCAGAGCGATTCCCAGCAATCCCCGGTATTCACGGACCCAACAGTCGAGGGCGGCAATCTGGCTGTCGATCAGCCGCGGACCGAGTTGCTGGTGCGCCATGATCCATTCGTGGGCCATAGTGCCCAGCGGCTTCATGTCCAGCTCCCGGGACAGGTGCACGTTGCTGGTACCGACGAAGCGACCGGGGAAGTCATGCTTGAGCACGTTCACCACTTCTTCCTGTACACGGTACGAGAAGCGACGGCGGGTGCCGAAATCGGCTACTTGCAACTCGGACAATTCGTCCTCGCTGGCGTTGGCGGTCAGCCAGTCGAACTTGCGATAGAGCTGTTCGCGGGCCTGTTCCAGAATGATTTCCCGGTAGCGATAGCGGTTGCGTACTTCGCTGACCATGGCCAGCAGCGGCACTTCGAACAGAATCACGTGCAGCCACGGCCCGCGCAGACGGATGAATAACTCGCCGTTTTCGATGCCGGTGTGGATATAGCGCAGGTTGAAGCGGAACAGCCCGAGAAAACGCAGGAAATCCGGTTTCAGAAAGCTGATGCGTTCCAGGAAACTCAACTGATCGGCACTCAGGCTCAACTCCGCCAGGCGCTCGATCTGGAAACGGATCTCCGCCAGGTACGGGCGCAGATCCTCACTGTTACGGCAACGAAACTCCCATTCGACTTCCACGTTAGGGTAGTTGTGCAGCACCGCCTGCATCATCGTCAGTTTGTAGAAGTCGGTGTCGAGCAGGTTCTGCACGATGCGATCGGCAAACACACTCTCGCTCATAAGGGGTCTCCAGGCTGGCCGCGGCCCGTGGCAGCGACGTTGCAGCTGTTTCAATGAATGGGGCTAGTGGCGCATATCAGCGGCAGGTATTGCCAGCAATTTTTTAGATCGCAGCAGATCCCTGTGGGAGCGGGCTTGCTCGCGAAAGCGTAATGCCAGTCAACATTGATGTTGAATGTGCCGGCCCCTTCGCGAGCAAGCCCGCTCCCACAGGTATTGGGTGCAACCCTAAATTTGCGGTATGTCTGGACTGTCGATCTGCTCCAGCATCCACTTCACAAAATCCCGCACCTTGGGTACTTCCGCCGAATGCTCCGGATACGCCAGGTAATAGGCGTCGGTGCTGGGCATCGCATGCTTCCAGGGAATGACCAGTTTGCCGTCGGCCAATTCCTCCTCCACCAGAAACTTCGGCAGCAGCGCCACGCCGCAGCCGACCTGGGCGGCGCGGATGCACATGTAGAAGGTTTCGAAACGCGGGCCGTGGTAGCTGTGTTCGGTGTGGTAGCCCTGGCTGTCGAACCAGTCGTGCCAGGCCTGGGGCCGGGAAGCATTTTGCAGCAGGACCAGGTCGGTGAGTTGCGTCGGGTCGGTGAACGGCGTGTCCGGCAGGCTGCCCGGTGCGCAGACCGGCACCAGTTCCTCGCCAAACAGCTTCAGGCATTCGGTGCCGGGCCGAGAGCCCTGACCAAAGTAGAACGCCAGGTCGCTGCGACCTTGCAGCAGATCGTCGGCTTCCTGTTCGCTGCACAGGTCCAGATGGATCGACGGATGTCGCAGGCGCCAGCCTTTCAAGCGCGGCACCAGCCAGCGCGCACCGAAGGTCGGAGGCGTCGAGACTCGCAAGACTTCGGTATCACCGCCGTAGGAGCGCAGGTAATGGGTCGACATTTCGACTTGGGTGAGGATTTTTCGCACCTCCACCAGGTACAAATCGCCGGCGGGGGTCATTTGCAGACGTCGACGCACCCGGCGGAACAACAGGTGCTGCAGCAATTCTTCGAGTTGCGCGACCTGTTTGCTCACGGCGCTCTGCGTCAGGTTCAGCTCTTCGGCGGCACGGGTGAAGCTCAAATGCCGGGTCACGGCCTCGAAGCACTGCAACGCGGTGATCGACGGCAAGTAGCGTTTATTCAGCATGGGTGGTCCTTTTTCTTGTTTCTCTATGCTCTTTTTTACCGGCAGATTCGCAGCATGAATAAACGGAATGATATCTCTCTTAAAGGTCGTTTGTTGGGTAACCTCTGGAGAGCTAAAACTACAGGTCTGATCAGCCGAATAAATCCGGCTGAACGTCTTCTGTTTTTTGCTTGAGGAGTGACCCATGGTTGCCGCATTGCTTGATCGTCTTGGTGTGAACCCGGCCCTGTATCAGAACGGCAAAGTGCCGGTGCATTCGCCGATCGATGGCAGCCGTATCGCTGCCGTGAACTGGGAAGGCGCCGCTGAAGTCGAGCAGCACATCAGTCGCGCAGATCATGCGTTCGAACTCTGGCGCAAAGTTCCGGCGCCGCGTCGTGGCGAATTGGTGCGCCAATTGGGCGACATCTTGCGCGAGTACAAGGCTGATCTCGGTGAGCTGGTTTCCTGGGAGGCCGGCAAGATCACTCAGGAAGGTTTGGGTGAAGTTCAGGAAATGATCGACATCTGCGACTTCGCGGTCGGTCTGTCCCGTCAGTTGTACGGTTTGACCATCGCCTCCGAGCGTCCTGGCCACCACATGCGCGAAAGCTGGCACCCGCTGGGCGTCGTCGGCGTGATCAGTGCGTTCAACTTCCCGGTCGCCGTTTGGGCCTGGAACGCAACGCTGGCGCTGGTCTGCGGTAACCCGGTGATCTGGAAGCCGTCGGAGAAAACCCCGCTGACCGCGTTGGCCTGCCAAGCGTTGTTCGACCGCGTCTTGAAGAATTTCAGCGATGCCCCGCCACACCTGAGCCAGGTGATCATCGGTGGTCGCGATGCTGGCGAAGCGCTGGTCGATGACCCGCGTGTCGCGCTGGTCAGCGCCACCGGCAGCACCCGCATGGGCCGCGAAGTGGCGCCGAAAATCGCTGCACGTTTCGCCCGCAGCATTCTCGAGCTGGGCGGCAACAACGCGATGATCCTCGGCCCAAGCGCCGATCTGGACATGGCTGTACGGGCGATTCTGTTCAGCGCCGTCGGCACTGCCGGACAGCGTTGCACCACGTTGCGTCGCCTGATCGCCCATGAGTCGGTGAAGGAAGAAATCATCACCCGCCTCAAAGCCGCTTATTCCAAGGTGCGCATCGGCCATCCGCTGGAAGGCAATCTGGTGGGGCCGCTGATCGACAAACACAGCTTCGAAAACATGCAGGACGCGCTGGAGCAGGCCTTGAGCGAAGGCGGCCGCGTATTCGGCGGCAAGCGTCAGCTGGAAGACAAATTCCCCAACGCTTACTACGTTTCGCCCGCCATCGTCGAAATGCCGGAGCAGAGCGATGTGGTGTGCAGCGAAACCTTCGCACCGATTCTGTACGTGATCGGTTACAACGATTTCGAAGAGGCGCTGCGCCTGAACAACGCCGTGCCACAAGGCCTGTCGTCGTGCATCTTCACCACTGATGTGCGTGAAGCCGAGCAGTTCATGTCCGCTGTGGGCAGCGATTGCGGCATCGCCAACGTCAACATCGGCCCGAGCGGCGCAGAGATCGGCGGCGCGTTTGGCGGCGAGAAGGAAACGGGCGGTGGTCGTGAATCCGGTTCGGATGCATGGCGCGGGTACATGCGCCGTCAGACCAATACCGTGAACTATTCGCTGGAGTTGCCGTTGGCTCAAGGGATCACCTTCGACTGAGATGAACTCAGATCTTTGATCCAATGAAAATCCAATGTGGGAGCGGGCTTGCTCGCGAAAGCGGTCTTTCAGTCACATAGATACTGAATACACGGACGCCTTCGCGAGCAAGCCCGCTCCCACACTGGAATGGATGTGTTTGTTAGGTTTCTGTTGGAGTCTGGCAATGCCGTTACGCGAAGAGTGTCTGTGGGAAAAACTGACGCCGCAAAGGCCCGACAACGCGGCGCTCAAAGGCGAGGTGACGGTGGATGTCTGCGTCATCGGTGCCGGTTTCACCGGTTTGTCGGCGGCGGTGCATCTGCTGGAACAGGGTAAAAGTGTCTGTGTGCTGGAAGCGCATCGCGCCGGGCATGGCGGTTCGGGGCGTAACGTCGGGCTGGTCAACGCCGGGATGTGGATTCCACCGGATGAAATCGAAGCCGGGTTCGGCGAGGCGGTCGGCAGTCAGCTCAACCGCATGCTGGGTGCGGCGCCGTCACTGGTGTTTAGCCTGGTCGACAAATACAACATCGATTGCCAGTTACGCCGCGAAGGCACGCTGCACATGGCGCACAACGCGCGTGGCGAAGCGGATCTGCGCAGTCGCGAAGAACAATGGAAACGTCGTGGTGCGCCGGTCGAACTGTTAACCGGTCAAGCCTGCGAACAAGCCACCGGCACAAAAAAGATCGCCGCCGCCTTGCTCGATCGGCGCGCCGGCACGATCAACCCGATGGCCTACACCACGGGGCTGGCCAATGCGGTCATCAGCCTTGGCGGTCAGCTGTTCGATCATTCACCGGTGACCCGACTTGAACGTCAGGGCCAGCGCTGGTCGGTGCAAACCGCCCAGGGTTCGGTGCTGGCCGAGCAGGTGGTCGTCGCCTCCAACGCTTATACCGAAGGTGACTGGACGGAGCTGCGGCGCAACTTTTTCCCCGGTTATTACTATCAAGTGGCCTCGGTGCCGCTGACCGAAGACGCCGCGCAACAGATTCTGCCCGGCGGCCAGGGTTCCTGGGACACCCGGCAGGTGCTCAGTAGTATTCGGCGAGACAAGGACGGGCGACTGTTACTCGGCAGTCTCGGCAATGGCAACCAGAAACCGACCTGGTTCCTCAAAGCCTGGGCCGACCGGGTTCAGCAGCATTACTTCCCGTACCTGAAACCGGTGGAGTGGGAATGCACCTGGACCGGTTGCATCGCCTTCACCCCGGATCATTTGATGCGCCTGTTCGAGCCGGCACCGGGTCTGGTGGCCGTCACCGGCTACAACGGTCGAGGCGTGACGACCGGTACAGTGGTCGGCAAAGCCTTTGCCGATTATTTGTGTAATGGAGATCCTCAAGCCCTGCCGATTCCCTTCGCGCCCATGCAGCCATTGGCAGGTGTGGGGCTGAGAAGCTGCCTGTATGAGGCCGGATTTTCGTTGTATCACGCGGGCCAGTGCCTGCGGATCGTCATCTGATTGTTGAAATATGTTGCTGGAAGCGGCGCTTTTCAGCGAAGCGGCTAGCCTGTAATGGTGCGGGTTGTAGCAGTTGCGCACCAGCAGTGTGCAGTTCGGTGACGCGAGCTGTTACAGGCTGGTTGCACATCGTTTGGCGCTGCGGTTGCAATGATGGCGCGCGTGGGTTGCGCCTTTAAAAATAAATGGTTTCACCTCCCGCGGTTTAGACGGTTGCACGCCCAATGAAAATGGGCCCGAAACAGTCGAAAAAACAATAAGGCAGCGACTTTTCCCAGAATAAAAAACCGATGGCACGGCCCTTGCTCTGAGCATTCAGTGAAGTCGCAGTGCCAACTAAAAAAAACCTTGGAGCACCACCTCATGTCCCAGACGTTTTACAAGAAAGGCTTTCTGGCCCTCGCAGTGGCAACTGCGTTGGGTGTTTCTGCGTTTGCTCAGGCTGACATCAAGATCGGCGTAGCGGGTCCAATGACGGGCGCCAACGCGGCATTTGGCGAGCAGTACATGAAGGGTGCGCAGGCAGCGGCTGATGCAGTCAACGCCTCTGGCGGTGTCAATGGGGAAAAAATCGTACTGGTCAAAGGCGATGACGCCTGCGAACCGAAACAGGCTGTGACGGTCGCCAAGGACCTGACCAACCAGAAAGTCGCTGGCGTAGTCGGTCACTTCTGCTCCTCATCGACCATCCCGGCCTCCGAGATCTACGACGAAGCAGGCATCATCGCGATCACTCCAGGTTCCACCAACCCGGCTGTTACCGAGCGAGGCCTGAGTGCCATGTTCCGTATGTGCGGGCGTGACGACCAGCAAGGCATTGTGGCCGGCGATTACATCGTCGACGTGCTCAAGGGCAAGAAAGTCGTGGTTCTGCACGACAAGGACACCTACGGTCAAGGTCTGGCGGATGCTACCAAGGCTCAGTTGGCCAAGCGTGGCGTGACGCCGGTCCTGTACGAAGGCCTGACCCGTGGCGAAAAAGATTTCAGCACCATCGTCACCAAAATCCGCGGCGCTGGCGCCGACGTCGTTTACTTCGGTGGCCTGCACCCGGAAGCCGGTCCTCTGGTTCGTCAACTGCGTGAGCAAGGTCTCAAAGACGTCAAGTTCATGTCCGATGACGGTATCGTAACCGACGAACTGGTGACCACCGCTGGCGGTCCGCAATTCGTTGACGGCGTGCTGATGACCTTTGGTGCCGACCCACGCCTGCTGCCAGACAGCAAGACTGTAGTGGACGAGTTCCGCAAGAAAGGCACCGAGCCTGAAGGCTACACCCTGTACGCCTATGCTTCGGTCCAGGCTCTGGCCGCAGCCTTCAATGGCTCCAAATCCAACAATGGCGAGAAAGCCGCCGAGTGGCTGAAGAAAAATCCGGTCAAAACCGTGATGGGCGAGAAGACCTGGGACGCCAAGGGCGACCTGAAAGTCTCCGACTACGTGGTTTACCAGTGGGACAAGGATGGCAAATACCACCAGCTGGAAAAACAGAAGTGATATGACTGGCTGATTGCCCGGCGTCTTGTGCGCCGGGTAATCAAAGAACATGTCCGTGCTGTACCTGTCTTTTCTCGTAGAGCTGCATACAACCGTGTTGCGTCGGCGGCTGAACCCCGGTCTGGCGCACTCGGTTTTTGTGCAGTCTCTCAAATGCGTGAGATTGCGTTATGGATGGTATTTTCCTGCAGCAACTGGTCAACGGCCTGACCCTCGGGTCGGTCTATGGCCTGATCGCCATCGGCTACACAATGGTCTATGGCATCATCGGCATGATCAACTTCGCCCACGGCGAGGTTTACATGATTTCCGCTTACCTCGCGGCAATCAGTCTGGCTCTGCTGGCATACTTCGGTATTGAATCCTTTCCCTTGCTGATGCTTGGCACACTGGTCTTCACCATCATCGTCACGGCGGTGTATGGCTGGGTCATCGAGCGCGTCGCCTACAAACCGCTGCGCAACTCCACCCGACTGGCACCGCTGATCAGCGCCATCGGTATTTCGCTGATCCTGCAAAACTATGCACAGATTTCCCAAGGGGCCCGTCAACAAGGCGTACCGACACTGCTGACCGGTGCATGGCGCGTTGAAGTCGGGACCGGCTTCGTCCAGCTTACTTACACCAAGATCTTCATTCTGGTCGCAGCGTTTGTCGGGATGGCCCTGCTGACCTACGTCATCAAATACACCAAGCTCGGCCGTATGTGCCGCGCGACCCAGCAAGACCGCAAGATGGCCTCGATCCTGGGGATCAACACCGATCGCGTCATTTCCTACGTGTTCATCATTGGTGCCGCGATGGCGGCGTTGGCCGGCGTGCTGATCACCATGAACTACGGCACATTCGACTTCTACGCGGGCTTCATCATTGGCATCAAGGCGTTCACCGCCGCGGTGCTTGGTGGGATTGGCTCGCTGCCCGGGGCGATGCTCGGCGGGATCATTCTCGGGATCTCCGAGTCGCTGTTCTCCGGATTGGTCAACTCGGACTACAAAGACGTTTTCAGCTTCTCGCTGCTCGTTCTCGTTCTGGTCTTTCGGCCCCAAGGCCTGCTCGGCCGTCCTCTTGTGTCGAAGGTGTAAGCGATGTCTTCAACCACTAAAAAAACCATTGATCTCAAAAGAAGCCTGGTTGACGCGATTCTTGCCGGCCTGGTGGCCCTGATTGTGTTCGGCCCGATTGTCGGCGTAGTCCTCGACGGCTACGGCTTCAACCTGGAGGCGACCCGGGTGGCATGGATTGTCGCCATCGTCATGGCCGGCCGTTTTGCCTTGAGCCTGTTCCTGCAAACCCCCAAGGGCCTGAGAATTCTTGAAGGCTTTGAAAGTACAGGCTCCGGGGTTCATGTACTGCCGCCTGATTACAAATCCCGCTTGCGCTGGATTATCCCGGTGATGATCGTTATCGCCGTGGTGTTCCCGTTTTTCTCCAACTCCTACCTGCTGGGCGTGGTCATCCTCGGGCTGATCTACGTGCTGCTGGGCCTGGGGCTGAACATCGTGGTCGGCCTGGCCGGCCTGCTCGACCTGGGTTACGTGGCGTTCTACGCCATCGGTGCCTACGGGCTGGCGCTCGGTTATCAATACCTGGGGCTGGGTTTCTGGACGGTGCTGCCGCTGGCGGCAATCACTGCCGGGTTGGCCGGTTGCATCCTGGGTTTCCCGGTGCTGCGCCTGCACGGTGACTACCTGGCGATCGTGACCCTGGGGTTCGGTGAAATCATCCGGTTGATCCTCAATAACTGGCTGTCCCTGACTGGCGGCCCGAACGGTATGGCGGCTCCGTTGCCGACGTTCTTCGGCCTCGAGTTCGGCAAAAGAGCGAAGGAGGGGGGCGTCCCGTTCCATGAGTTCTTTGGCATCGCCTATAACCCGGACGTGAAGTACTACTTCATATACGCGGTGTTGTTCCTGGTGGTACTGGGCGTGCTGTACGTCAAGCACCGTCTGACCCGCATGCCGGTCGGTCGCGCGTGGGAAGCCTTGCGTGAAGACGAAATTGCCTGCCGTTCCATGGGTCTGAATCACGTACTGGTCAAGCTGTCGGCGTTCACCATTGGTGCATCGACGGCCGGTTTGGCCGGTGTGTTCTTCGCCACTTATCAGGGTTTCGTCAACCCGACCTCGTTCACCTTCTTCGAATCGGCACTGATCCTCGCCATCGTAGTACTCGGCGGCATGGGCTCGACCATCGGTGTGGTGATTGCGGCGTTCGTGCTGACCGTCGCCCCGGAATTGCTGCGCGGCTTCGCTGAATATCGCGTGCTGTTGTTCGGCATCCTGATGGTGTTGATGATGATCTGGCGACCTCGCGGCCTGATTCGGATCAGCCGCACCGGTGTGACCCCACGTAAAGGAGTGGCGCCATGAGTGAAGAAATCGTTCTCTCAGTCGAAAATCTGATGATGCACTTCGGCGGCATCAAAGCCCTTAGTAACGTGAGCCTGAAAGTCAAACGCAACTCTATTTTTGCGTTGATCGGCCCCAACGGTGCAGGCAAGACCACTGTGTTCAACTGCCTGACCGGGTTCTATAAAGCGTCCGGCGGGCATATCGAACTCAACGCCCATGGTGTGAAAACCGACGTCATCAAAATGCTCGGGGAACCGTTCAAGGCAGTTGATTTCGTTTCGCCGAAAAGCTTCATCAGCCGGCTCCACTACAAGATGTTCGGTGGCACGCACCTGATCAACCGTGCCGGTCTGGCGCGGACTTTTCAGAACATTCGCCTGTTCAAGGAAATGTCGGTGCTGGAAAACCTGCTGGTGGCCCAACACATGTGGGTCAACCGCAACCTCCTTTCGGGCATCCTCAACACCAAGGGTTACCGCAAGGCCGAAAGCGATGCGCTGGACCACGCGTTCTATTGGCTAGAGGTAGTGAATCTGGTCGACTGCGCCAACCGCCTGGCTGGTGAGCTGTCCTACGGTCAACAACGCCGTCTGGAAATCGCCCGGGCCATGTGCACCCGGCCACAGATCATCTGCCTCGACGAGCCGGCCGCCGGCCTCAACCCTCAGGAAACCGAAGCGCTGAGCGCGATGATCCGGCTGCTGCGCGACGAGCACGATCTGACCGTGGTGCTGATCGAACACGACATGGGCATGGTAATGAGTATTTCCGACCACATCGTGGTGCTGGACCACGGCGTTGTCATCGCCGAGGGCGGGCCTGAAGCGATTCGACACGACCCGAAAGTGATTGCCGCCTACCTGGGCGCCGAAGAAGAGGAAGTGGTATGAGTGCACCCATCCTCGAACTCAAGGATCTGGACGTGTTCTACGGGCCGATTCAGGCCCTGAAGAAAGTCTCGTTGCACATCAATGAAGGTGAAACCGTCAGCCTGATCGGCTCCAACGGTGCCGGCAAATCGACCCTGCTGATGTCGATCTTCGGCCAGCCGCGGGCCGCTGACGGGCAAATCATCTATCAGGGTGTGGATATCACGCACAAGTCGTCCCACTACATCGCGTCCAACGGTATCGCTCAATCGCCGGAAGGTCGGCGGGTGTTCCCTGACATGACCGTCGAGGAAAACCTGTTGATGGGTACGATTCCAATCGGTGACAAGTACGCCAAGGAAGACATGCAGCGCATGTTCGAGTTGTTTCCACGGCTCGAAGAGCGACGCACCCAACGCGCCATGACCATGTCCGGCGGCGAGCAACAAATGCTCGCCATCGCCCGGGCGCTCATGAGCCGGCCGAAGCTGTTGCTGCTCGATGAGCCGAGCCTGGGGCTGGCGCCGATTGTGGTGAAACAGATCTTCGCGACCCTGCGGGAACTGGCCAGCACCGGTATGACCATCTTCCTGGTGGAGCAGAACGCCAACCACGCCCTCAAGCTGTCGGACCGGGCGTACGTGATGGTCAACGGCGAGATCCGCCTCAGCGGCACCGGTAAGGAGCTGCTGGTGAACGATGAGGTGCGCAACGCCTACCTCGGCGGCCACTGAGTTCGCCGTTGCAACAAACAAGCCCCGACGAGCAATCGCCGGGGCTTTTTTACATCTCTAAAACACCACAATCCCTTGTGGGAGCGAACCTGCTCGCGATAGCGGAGTGTCAGTCGACATGCTTTTCATTGACCCACCGTTATCGCGAGCAGGCTCGCTCCCACACCGGCGGCATGTGCTTTTTGGAAATTGTGGAAAACAATATTCACGACCTCTCAAAGCGCGACATAAAGCCGCTGCAAATTACTGTTTTGTCAGGGTTTCGACTTGTCCCCGTTTGCTGTGGAGCTGGCTGTGAATAACGTGGGAGTAGCTGGCTGCAAGCCTTTAAATCCGTGGCTTACAGCGATGTGATTGTTTTTTGATCATGCTTTTTTGCTGGACCTCAAGCCGGCTTTGTCAACCTTTTTTGTTAGGGGCAAACACGGCATGAATCGAGTGGACAAGCCTGTGGATAAGTCTGTGGTTAAACTCTGGAAAGAGTCCGCTGAGGGCCGTAGTTACTGGCTTGGCGCCATCGTCGGTTTGACCGCTCGGTCGTGCAAATTGCCCGGGGCTACACAGCAGGCACCTGTGGGTCAAGCAAAAAACTTTCTAATCTGCCCACAAAGCCTTGTGGACAGCGGCTTGCAGCTTTTGCACTTGCCCCCGGAAACTGTGGACCGGCCTGTGGATAAGGTGCGTGTACATGGCTGCAAGCCACGGTGCATATGGCGTTGCCGGTGTTGATTGTTTTTTGTACGGTTTTTGCGATGGTTGCCGCTGTGGACAAGGCCGGGCATGCTGGCAATTGATTTTCTATTCCAAGGGCTGTCGATCAGCCGAAGTAAGGAGAACACGATGTCCAACACCCTGTTTATTACCGGCGCGACCTCCGGTTTTGGTGAAGCCTGTGCCCGTCGTTTTGCCGAAGCCGGCTGGAAACTGGTGCTGACAGGTCGTCGTGAAGAGCGCCTCAACGCCCTGTGCGCCGAGCTGTCGAAGCAGACCGAGGTCCATGGCCTGGTGCTCGACGTACGGGATCGCAAGGCCATGGAGGAGGCGATTGCCAACCTGCCGCCGTCCTTCGCCAAGTTGCGCGGGCTGATCAACAACGCCGGCCTGGCCTTGGGCGTGGACCCGGCTCCCAAGTGTGATCTTGATGATTGGGACACCATGGTCGACACCAACATCAAAGGCCTGATGTACAGCACTCGCCTGTTGTTGCCGCGTTTGATCGCTCACGGTCGTGGTGCCGGCATCGTCAACCTCGGTTCCATCGCCGGCAACTACCCGTACCCGGGCAGCCACGTGTATGGCGCGAGCAAGGCGTTCGTCAAACAGTTCTCCCTGAACCTGCGCTGTGACCTGCAAGGTACGGGCGTGCGGGTCAGCAACATCGAGCCGGGCCTGTGCGAGAGCGAGTTCTCGCTGGTGCGTTTCGCCGGTGACCAGGAGCGTTACAACGCCACCTACGCCGGCGCCGAGCCGATCCAGCCGCAAGACATCGCCGAGACTATTTTCTGGGTGCTCAACGCACCGGCCCACATCAACATCAACAGCCTCGAGCTGATGCCGGTGAGCCAGACCTGGAGCGGGTTTGCCATTGAGCGTAATACGAAGGCTTAAGACCGCGTAACGGCCATCGCGGGCAAGCCACGCTCCCACAGGGTTTGTGTTGACTCGCTATTTCGCGAACGACACAAACCCTGTGGGAGCGGGCTTACACCGCGATAGCTATCTATCAGTCAGCTAAGATATTTGACCAACCCGCGATAACAGGTCGCCAAGTGATAAGGCGTGGTCGAAGGCATGTCCTTGCGGCTTACTTCGCCCTGTTCATCGCGACACTCATACCAGCCGCCCGCATGCAAAAAACGCTGTTGCAGCGCCTGCAATTGGCGCTGCACAGAGGCTTCGCTATCGGGGCGTAAAGTCAGGGCACGCAAGTATTCAGCCTGGGCCCAGATGCGTTGGGTCGCATCACGAGGGTGGTCGTCCAGCTCCAGCATCGCGCGCACAGCCCCGGTCTGCTGATCCACGCCCTGTTGCTCGGTAAACGTAAAGGCGCGCTCCAGCGACGCATGCAATTTGGAGCCGCGCAGCAAGGGTGAGGACTCCAGCAGGAAATACCATTCGAACTGATGGCCAGGCTCGAACCAGTTATCCACAGCGCCCAGCGGCTTTTCCATCAATACCGCGTGTTGCGGATCGATGAAGCGCTTCTGCATGGCTGTGCATAACTCGAGAAGCGCGCTCTGCACAGCAACGTCCTCGCGCACCGAAAGGATGGCGAGGAAGGCTTCGGCCAAATGCATCAATGGATTCTGCAGCGGCCCGGAGTTGAGCGAGGACCAATCACGGTCCAGGCTGGCTTCGTACAGGCCGTCGCCTGTGGCGAAGCGCTGCGCCAACACTTCCAGCGTGGCGTTGAGCACCGACTCCACCAGCGGTTCGCGAACCTTGTCCCAGTAATGGGCGCAGGCGAACAGGATGAAAGCGTGTGTGTAGAGGTCTTTGCGCTGATCCAGCGGCGCACCTTGCGGGTCGATGCTATAGAACCAGCCGCCATGCTCGGCATCGTGGAAATGTTGTTGCAAGGATCGGAACAGTGCCGCCGCACGTTCTTCGGCCTGAGGCACTTGACCGATCAGGCTGGAAAACAGGTACAGCTGCCGCGCGCAAGCCATGGCCCGATAGCGCTGCGGTGGCAGCGGCTGATGCTTGGCGTCCAGCGCTTCATAAGGCAATGCCATGTCGGCGTTCCAGCCGGGGCCTTGCCAGAGCGGCACGATCACGTCCTGGAAGTGCTGTTGCACCGAGGCGAACAGGGCGGTCAATTCTGGCTGGGAAGCAGAGCGGGAAACAGAGGGCATTGGCTGGCGTCGTCACGGCAGGGGCGATTGCGCGACATGGTAGCAGAGAGGCAGGCTTGAGAGAGGCGGCGTCTGTCAGGCCGCCTTCGCGAGCAAGCCCGCTCCCACATTTGTCCTGCGTACACAGATCAAATGTGGGAGCGGGCTTGCTCGCGAAGGGGCCGGAACAACCGATAAAAAATCAGCCTGCCAACAACCAAACCCCAGTCGCCGCTGAGGCCGCGCCCGCTAACCGAACCAGTGGTGCGGCAGCCTGAGGCAAGACGCGAACCACCGCATAACCCGCTGCATGCAAAGCTGCCGTCGCCACCACAAACCCCGCCGCATACGCCCACGGGCTCGACATCTCCGGCAACTCCAGACCATGTGCCACGCCATGAAACAGCGCGAACAATGCGGTCGCACCCACCGCCAGGCTCAACGGCGGACGCACCGCCAAAGCCACCGCCAGGCCCAACGCCAATACCGAGGCAGCAATTCCGCTTTCCAGCGCCGGCAGGTTCAGCCCTTCAAAACCCAGCAGGCCGCCGATCAGCATAGTGCCCACGAACGTGCAGGGCAGCGCCCAACGCGCGGCGCCTTTCTGCTGCGCGGCCCACAACCCTACGGCAACCATGGCCAGCAAGTGATCGAGGCCGCCGATCGGGTGGCTGATGCCAGCCATCAAGCCATTGTCGCCGTGGCCCGGGTGAGCGAACGCGATGGCCGGGGTCAGCAGCAGGGCCATGGCGCCCAGAATGCGTTTCAGTGTCATGGATAAGCTTCCTTGTTGATAAGTGTGATCAGGCCGCAGTCAGTAAGCCCTGGCGTTCGATGAAGGCGATGATTGCTTCCAGGCCCTGACCGGTTTTCTGGTTGCTGAAAACAAACGGTTTGCCGTTGCGCATGCGTTGGGTGTCGCTGTCCATCATCTCTAGCGAGGCGCCTACCAGCGGCGCGAGGTCGATCTTGTTGATCACCAGCAAATCGGATTTGCAGATCCCCGGCCCGCCTTTGCGCGGGAGCTTGTCGCCGGCCGAAACGTCGATCACATAGATGGTCAGGTCCGACAGTTCCGGGCTGAAGGTCGCCGAGAGGTTGTCGCCACCGGACTCCACCAGGATCAGGTCCAGCCCTGGGAAGCGCCGGTTCAGTTGATCCACGGCTTCGAGGTTGATCGAGGCGTCTTCGCGAATCGCCGTGTGCGGGCAGCCGCCGGTTTCCACGCCGATGATCCGCTCGGGCGCCAGGGCTTCGTTGCGTACCAGAAAGTCGGCGTCTTCGCGGGTGTAGATGTCGTTGGTCACGACGGCGAGGTTGTAACGGTCGCGCAGGGCCAGACACAGGGCCAGGGTCAGGGCGGTTTTGCCGGAACCGACCGGGCCGCCGATGCCGACGCGCAGGGGTTGTGTGTTCATGTGATTCTCCAAAATAAAAGGCCCTAGGAACGGAACAGACGGCTGTACTGGCGCTCATGGGCCATACACGCCAGGGACAGGCCGAAAGCGGCGCTGCCAGAGTGTTCGGGGTTGATTCGGGTGGCGTCTTGCTGCGCCTGTTGCAGCAGCGGCAGCAGTTCGCTGGTCAGGCGCTGCGCGGCTTGCTGGCCCAGGGGCAGGGTTTTCATCAGCACCGCCAATTGGTTTTCCAGCCAGCTCCAGAGCCAGGCGGCCAGCGCATCTTGCGGGCTGATCTGCCAGGCGCGGGCCGCCAGCGCCCAGCCAAGGGCCAGATGCGGTTCAGGGCATTGGTCGAGAAAGGCCCGGGCGGGTGCATCCAGTTCCGGTAAACCGTTGAGCAGTTGCTTCAACGAATAACCCATCTGTCGACTTTCCTGATGCAACTCGCGGGTTTCCCGGCTGGCGCGATGTTCTTCGCAACGTTGCAGCAGTTCGGCCCAGTTTTCTTCGGCCGCAGCGGTGCAATGGGCGAGCAGTAGCGGCGCTTCGAAACGCGCGAGATTGAGCAGCAACTGATCGCTGATCCAGCGCCGCGCGCTGTCAGGATCGTTTACGCGGCCGTTATCCACAGCCATCTCCAAACCTTGGGAGTAGCTGTAGCCGCCAATCGGCAGCTGTGGACTGGCCAGACGCAGCAGCGCCCAGGCTGGGTTCATAAACGCACGCCGAACTGATGCAGTTTCGGCGGATAGTTGAAATCCTCGTCACCCTGGCGCGAATGGTGATGGCCCCCGCCGTAGGCACCGTGTTCCGGCTGGAACGGCGCTTCGATGTTCTCGGCATTGGCACCAAGCTGTTCGAGCATCGCCTTGAGCACGTAATCGTCGAGCAGGCGTAACCAGCCATCGCCGACCTGCAGGGCCACATGGCGGTTGCCCAGGTGATAGGCGGCGCGGGTCAGTTCGAAGGCATTGGCGCAGGTGACGTGCAGCAGTTGTTCGGGGCGAGCGCAGACGCGAACGACGCGCCCGTCTTCGGCTTGCAGGCATTCGCCGTCATACAGCGGCGGCTGACCGCGCTCCAAAAACAACCCGACGTCTTCACCCTCGGCACTGAAACAGCGCAAACGGCTTTTGCTCCGGGCTTCGAAAGTCAGGTGCAACTCGGCGGCCCAGACGGGTTGAGGGTCGATTCTGCGATGAATCACCAGCATCGGAAGGCTTCCAGCAATGGACAATGCTCAGGGATAGAGCAAGGGGCTTGCCAATCGGGTGAGAGGTAGGAAATGCCTGTCGGAGCGTGGAGGGTGGTTCAGAATTTTGGATCAAGTTGGTGCGTGTGGAGTTTTCGCGCACCAATGTGGGAGCGAGCCTGCTCGCGATGGCGGAGTATCAGTCACATCAAGTGTTGACTGTGGCGACGCCATCGCGAGCAGGCTCGCTCCCACAGGGGGATGTATTTACTCGGTGCTGCCGAGGCCTTGCCAGTGTTTTAGGCCTATGAAGATGAACCGCAACTGCTGCGTGATCTTCGCCTGCGGCGTCAGATGCTCCGGTAACGCTTGCACCGGCGGATCGATAATGTCCGGCAGTGTGGCGAACACGCTTTTAACGATCAAATCAGCCATGACACTCAAACCTGCGATGTCCAGATGCTGGAGTTTCGGCATCAGCGACAAGTCCGCCGCCAGGTCCGAGCTGATATCTTCGCGCAAGCGGCCAATGGCCTGGCGCACCGGCAACGAGCCGCCGTACTGTTCGCGGGCAAGAAACAGGAACTGCGATCGATTGGCCGTGACCACGTCGAGAAAAATCCGCACCGAGGCGTCGATGATGCCGCCCATGACGAACTCGTTATGGCGCACCAGGCGGATGGTTTCACGGAAGGTCTGACCGACTTCGCTCACCAGCACCAGGCCCAGTTCATCCATGTCGGCGAAATGCCGGTAGAAACCGGTGGGTACGATCCCGGCGGTTCTGGTCACTTCGCGCAGGCTCAGGCTGCCGAATCCTCGGCCGCTTTCCATCAAGTGGCGGGCAGCGTCCATCAGGGCGTTGCGGGTCTGTTGTTTCTGTTCGGCGCGGGGCAGCATCGCAAGGGTGTTTTCTGGACAGGGACAGCGGCGCACTCTAGCAAATCGGCTTCGCTGGCGTCGAACGACTATCGGGATATCACGCGGGGAAATGCAGCTTCTATAAAGTCAAAAGCCCAATCCGGGGATTGGGCTTTTTTTCGGGGCCGCCATGGGCTTAGCTCACAGCGCTGTTGCGTTCGATTACACGGTCACCACCACCTTCAGCAAGGGTTTGACCTTGTGGAGTGCGATCGGAACCGTCGGCAGCCAGGGTCTGGCCTTGTGGGGTGCGGTCGGAACCGTCAGCAGCCAGGGTCTGGCCTTGTGGAGTACGATCAGAACCGTCTTCCGCCAAGGTTTGACCTTGTGGAGTCTTGTCATAACCGTCTTCGGTGATCAGGCCTTTTTCTTTCAGGCGATCATTGCCACCTTCGGCCAGAGTCTGACCTTGTGGTGTACGGTCGGAACCATCAGCGGCAACGGTCTGGCTGAACACCGAGTGGCTGTCTTTGACTTGTGGAGTGGCCTGATCTGCGGCCGGCAAAGCAAAAGCGGTGCTGGCTAACATTGAGAGGGTCAGGCTAAGCAGTAATTCGCGTTTCATGATGGGTTGCTCCTTGGGAGGGCGATAAAGTGGGTACGAGGGCAATGCTACTCTCGATAAGTCGATATAAAAGTTCATAAACGCAATGGTAATAATCAACAGAATTGATTGTTCGGCCGCAGCGCTCTAGAACGGGCGTTTCCTGCGAGCTTTTTTGCACTGAGGTGGGTATTTTCGACCCACTCTCGCCTCGCAAAAGTGCGGGTGCGGTAACGCCGGATGAGGGAGCAGTGTGGCCACGACCGATTATTTGAGTGTTAAACGGCTATTCGGTTAAACCTGCACGCCATTTCCCAGTCCTAGATGTCATGGCAGGCCGGATCTGGCCTAACGTTTCATATGTGCGTCGCTGTCCGGGCGCTCAGTCGTATTCAGGAGCCCTGTGCAATGACGCGCACTCGTAAAATTCTTGCCTGGACCTTTGCCAGCCTCGTTGTCCTGCTGGCCGTCCTGGTGCTGATCATCGCGTTCTTCGATTGGAACCGGATCAAACCGCCCCTGAACGCCAAGGTGTCCGAAGAACTGCAACGTCCATTCGCCATCAATGGCAACCTTGCGGTGGTCTGGCAGCGCCAGCCTGACGAGGGCGGTTGGCGAGCCTGGGTGCCGTGGCCGCATGTGGTGGCCGAGGATCTGAGCCTGGGCAACCCGGACTGGTCGAAGCAACCGCAGATGGCCACCCTCAAACGTGTCGAGCTGCGTATTTCGCCATTGGCTTTGCTCGCGCAGCGGGTGGTGATCCCGCGTATCGACCTGACTGAACCCAATGCCGACCTGCAACGTCTGGCTGATGGTCGCGCCAACTGGACGTTCAAGTTCGATCCCAAAGATCCCGACGCCGAGCCTTCGAACTGGGTGCTGGACATCGGTGCCATCGGCTTCGACAAAGGCCACGTCATGCTCGACGACCAAAAGCTGAAGACTCAGCTTGATCTGCTTATCGACCCGTTGGGCAAACCGATTCCGTTCAGCGACATTGTCGGAGACAAAGCGGCAAAAAAAGCGGTTGAAAAGGGTGGTTCGCCACAGGATTACGCCTTCGCACTGAAGGTCAAAGGCCAATACCACGGTCAGAATCTTGTGGGCCAGGGCAAGACCGGCGGCTTGTTGGCTTTACAGGACGCCACCAAGCCGTTCCCGCTTCAAGCGCAAATGAAGATCGCCGACACCAGCGTCGAACTGGCCGGTACGCTCACCGATCCATTGAACCTCGGCGCCCTGGATTTGCGCCTGAAACTGGCCGGGGCCAGCCTGGGTAATCTCTATCCACTGATTGGCGTGACGCTGCCGGATACTCCGCCTTACGCCACCGACGGGCACTTGGTTGCCAAGTTGAACGAGCCGGGCGGGGCGGTGTACCGCTATGAGGCGTTCAATGGCACCATCGGCGAGAGCGATATCCATGGCAACCTGACCTACGTTGCGAGCCAGCCGAGACCCAAACTCAGCGGGGCGCTGGAGTCCAATCAACTGCTGTTTACCGACCTGGCCCCATTGATCGGTGCCGATTCCAACGCCAAGCAAAAGGACCGCGGGGGTGAAAGCAAGCAGCCGGCGGATAAGCTGCTACCAGTCGAGGAGTTCAGGACTGAGCGCTGGCGCGATATGGACGCCGACGTTGAATTCACCGGCAAACGTATCGTCCACAGTGCAAAACTGCCGTTCACCGATCTCTACACCCATGTGGTGCTGACCGATGGCGTGCTTAGCCTCGAGCCCCTGCGTTTCGGCGTGGCCGGCGGCAATCTGGATGCACAGATTCGTCTGGACGGGCGCACCGAGCCTTTGGAAGGCCGGGCCAAACTGACGGCGCGCAAGTTCAAGCTCAAGCAGCTATTCCCCACCCTGGAGCGGATGAAAACCAGTTTCGGTGAGCTTAATGGCGACGCCGATCTTGTCGGTCGTGGCAACTCGGTGGCCAAGCTGCTGGGCACTGCCGACGGCAATTTGAAGATGCTGATCAATGACGGCGCGATCAGTCGCGAGTTGATGGAGTTGGCGGGGCTCAACGTCGGCAATTATGTAGTGGGCAAGATCTTTGGTGACAAGGAAGTGAAGATCAATTGCGCGGCGGC
Organism: Pseudomonas farris; assembly: GCF_019145235.1. Taxonomy (GTDB): domain Bacteria; phylum Pseudomonadota; class Gammaproteobacteria; order Pseudomonadales; family Pseudomonadaceae; genus Aquipseudomonas; species Aquipseudomonas farris. The sequence goes on from NZ_JAHSTV010000003.1 coordinate 498,306, forward strand.
CGACTTCGAGATCAAGGCAGGTCTGGCGACCACGCGGCTGTTCGTTTTCGATACCGAGACCGCGATCGTCTACGTCGACGGCACGGCAAACATGGCGACCGAGCAACTGGACCTGACCATCTCCCCGGAATCCAAGGGCTGGCGCTTGATTTCGCTGCGTTCGCCGCTGTATGTTCGGGGCAAGTTCATCAAGCCGGATGCGGGCGTGAAACCGGTGCCGTTGATGCTGCGTGGGGCCGGGATGGTTGCACTGGGTGTGATTGCCGCGCCGGCGGCGGGCTTGCTGGCGTTGATAGCCCCCAGCGCTGGTGAGCCCAATCAGTGTGCGCCGTTGCTGGAGCAGATGAAGGCGGGCAAGGCGCCGGTGACGGTTAAACCTACCAAGTAACTTTCGGCGTCTGTGAAGACGCCATCGCGAGCAGGCTCGCTCCCACAATGGACCTGTGTTTACAGGAAAAATGTGGGAGCGAGCCTGCTCGCGATGGCGATATGCCCGACGCTACAGATCTTTCAGAATGCAATCGAAGCCTACACGGGAATGAGTTCTCCCGAAGGCTGCGATCTTGGCAATAAACCAGACAACCGAGCCTCCTCCTGCAACCACGCAAAAAATGCCCGCACCGGCGGATGCCGTTCACGGCCTGGTACACACAGCGCACTGTATCCGGCCCCGTCGACCTGAATGTCCCCCCGATAAGGCAGCAGCACACCGCTGGCCACACTCTCCGACACCAGAATATTGCTCGCCAGCACCAGGCCTTGCCCGGCGATGGCGGCTTGCAGGGCGTAATGCTCTTCGTCGTATTCACGCACCGCCGGTTGCGCGGCCAGCCAGGTTTCGCCGGACTGCGCGCACCAAGCCTCCCAGCCATGGGCATACAGCTTGGAGTTGTGCCAGCGCACGCTGATCAAGGTAGGTACCCGACTGGGTGCCAAGGCCACTTGTTCAGGCGAGCCATAGACCCCGAAGGACTCGTCGAACAGGCACAAACCATACAGGTTCGGATAATCGTCGAGGCTGTAACGCACCACCAGATCGAGGCTGGCGTCCTGATGCAAATCGATCACTTCGCAGTGAGTGTCCAGGCGCAGGCTGATGTTCGGATGACGGGCGTAAAACCGTCCCAGCCGCGGCACCAGCCAGAGGGCGGCGAAGGCGGCCGTGGTGGAAATCGTCAGGCTCGTGCCGCTGCGTTGCGGGCGCAAGGTATCGACGCTCTGCGCCACTTCCAGCAGGGCGCCGTGCAGGCTGCGGAACAGCCGTTCGCCGCATTCGGTAAGGCGCACCTGCCGTGGCAGTCGTTCGAACAACGGCACGCCGAGCCAGTTTTCCAGGGAGCGGATTTGATGCGAGACCGCCGTCGGCGTCACAGAGAGCTCTTCGGCGGCGGCCTTGAAGCTCAACAGGCGCGAGGCGGATTCGAAGGCGCGCAGGGCAGTCAGCGGCAAAGAGGCAAACATTTTAAAACTCCATGGATGAAATGGATTCATCCAGACTGATTTCTGTTCATTTGAAGATAGGCGGCTGCGCGCTTCAAACTGCACGCCAAGCCGTTTAAGTTTAGCCCTTCAAGGAGATTCAGATGAGCAGAATTCTTGCCATTCACGCCAGCCCCCGTGGCGACCGTTCACATTCGCGGCGTTTGGCCGAGGTGTTTCTTTGCGCCTGGCAGGTCCGCAACCCGCAGTCGCAACTGACCCGCCGTGAAGTCGGTCGGGCGTTGATTCCAGCTGTCAACGAAGCGTTTGTGGCGGCCGCTTTTCATCCGGAACCCGAAGCGCGACCACTGTCGATGCAGGCCGACCTGGCACTCAGCGATGAATTGGTGGGGGAGTTGCTCGGCCATGATCTGTTGGTGATTTCCACACCGATGTACAACTTCAGTGTGCCCAGCGGCCTCAAGGCCTGGATCGACCAGATAGTGCGGCTCGGGCTGACGTTCAATCACACCCTGGACAACGGCGTCGCTCAGTACGAACCGCTGGTGCGGGGCAAGAAGGCATTGATCGTCACCAGTCGCGGCGGATTTGGCTTCGGCCCCGGCGGTGAACTTGAAGCGATGAACCATGCCGATCCATTGCTGCGCACGGCATTAGGGTTTATCGGCATCACCGACGTCACCGTGGTCGCCGCCGAGGGTGAGGAGTCCGCCGAGCGCACGTTCCAGGTGTCCGTGGCCGAGGCCGAGCAGCGTTTGCTGGCGCTGGCCAGGGAGTTCTAGATGGCCTGGTTGTTCTTGTTGATCGCCGCCGGGTTCGAAGTCACCTTCGCCATGGGCATGAAGTACGCCGAAGGCTTCACACGGCTCTGGCCGTCAGTCATTACGGTGGTGGCCGCGGTGGGCGGGATTTACTTCCTGACCTTGGCCATGCGCGAATTGCCGGTGAGCATCGCCTACCCGATCTGGACCGCTATCGGTTCGCTGGGCACGGTGTTTCTCGGCTTTGCGCTGCTCGGCGAAAGCCTGACCGCGCTCAAGCTGGTGTCGGTCGGGCTAATTGTGGCGGGCGTGGTGGGGTTGAAGTAAGCGATGTCATAGACTGGTCGTTGAGTTGTCATCTTGGGTGGCGATGCTTGGCTGATGCCTTGCATCCAGCCTTGCTTCATCTCACCGATCACAAGGATGTTCATCCATGTCGCAAGGTTCCGCCACGCGTTACCCCTTGGTGTTGGTCCCGGGGATGCTCGGGTTTATCCGTCTGCTGCTCTATCCCTATTGGTACGGAATCATTTCGGCGCTGCGCCGGGATGGGGCGACCGTGATTGCGGTGCAGGTCTCACCGCTCAACTCCACCGAGGTACGCGGCGAGCAATTGCTGGCGCGGATCGAGGAGATTCTGCGCGAAACCGGGGCCGAGAAGGTCAACCTGATCGGTCACAGCCAGGGCTCATTGACCGCCCGTTACGCCGCGGCAAAACGCCCGGACCAGGTGGCTTCGGTGACCTCGGTAGCCGGGCCGAATCACGGCTCGGAGCTGGCGGACCATCTGCACACCCATTATCCGGCTGACAGCGCCAAGGGCCGGCTACTGAGCTTTTTACTGTGGCTGATCAGCGCGTTGATGTGTCTGCTGGAAACCGGCTACCGCGGGCCGAGACTGCCGGTGGATATCCCGGCTTCGCACCAATCCCTGACGACGGCGGGCGTGGCGCTGTTCAATCAGCGTTATCCACAAGGTCTGCCTGACACTTGGGGCGGGCATGGTCCGGAAGTGGTCAATGGCGTGCGTTATTACTCCTGGTCCGGAACCTTGCAGCCGGGCAAGACCGATCGCGGGTGCAACCTGTTCGACGGGACTAACCGCAGTTGCCGGTTGTTTGCCAGGACGTTCGTGCACGAGGCGGGGCATTGCGACGGGATGGTCGGGCGTTACAGCTCGCATTTGGGGACGGTGATTGGCGATGAATACCCGATGGATCACTTTGATATCGTCAACCAATCACTGGGGTTGGTGGGCAAGGGGGCAGAGCCGGTGCGGTTGTTTGTCGAGCATGCGGCGCGGTTGAAGGCTGCGGGGGTTTAGCAGTCAGACCGTGTCATCGTTCTTCGCGAGCAAGCCCGCTCCCACAGTTGACCGCGTTTAGACAGGCAACGCCGATCAAATGTGGGAGCGGGCTTGCTCGCGAAAGCGTCAGATCAGGCAACACTCACCTTACGGCCCAACACCGTCGTCCAGCGCTCGGAAAGAATCACCCCACCCAACGTCAACACCCCACCCACCAAGTGATACAGCGCCAACTGTTCATGCAGCACCACCGCCGCAATCAGTGCCGTGATCAACGGCAGCAAATTGAAAAACAGCGTGGTCCGGCTCGGCCCCAGTCGCACCACGGCCTGCATCCACGCCAGCGGCGCAAGCATCGAGGCCAGCAGGCAGGCGTAGAGCACCAGCGGGATGTTCTGCAGGGTCGGGCCGATTTTCGGTGAGGCGAGGAACAGCGGAAACAGCACCACCACCGCGACCAACACCTGCAAATACAACAACACCAGCGGCGGCAAACGCAGCTGCCATTTTTTCAGCAAGGTGCTGTAAATCGCATACGCCAGCGTGGCGATCAGCATCATCGCGTCGCCCAGGTTCACCCCGTGTTCCAGCAACGCGCCAAGGCTGCCGGACGACACCACCACCAAAACCCCCGCAAACGACAACACCGCACCGGCCAGTGCGCCGGCGGTCAGGCGTTGGCCGAGGCTGACAATCGCCATGGCCAGCGACATCAACGGCATCAGCGACAAAATGATCCCCATGTTGGTGGCTGAAGTCAGCGTCGCAGCGAAGTAAGCCAGGCTCTGATAAACCGCCATGCCAAGCACGCCGAGGATGAAAATCCTGCCCAGGTTCGGGCGGATCAACGGCCAGTGGGTGATTACCGGTTTAAGCATGAAAGGCGTGAACAGCAGTGCGGCCAGCAGCCAGCGGTAGAAACCGATTTCGGCGGGAAAGATCGCGCCGACCGCCAGTTTGTTGATCACGGTGTTGCCGGCCCAAATGAGAATGGCCAGCAGGGGGTAAGCGTATTGCATCGGGAAAAACCAGAACGTTAATGAAGGGTGATTATCCGCTTGTCTGAATCAATGCCTATACTTCGATCCAGACAACCTGCCCCTGATTCCGGACAGCATGAACAGCAAACACATCGACCTGCTGGATTTCAGCGAACTGCCGGCCCCGGTCTATTTCCGCTATGCCGACTTCAACACCCACGAATACGCCTCGGCCCACCATCATCCTTGGGGCACCCTCGAGTATTCGGCCAATGGGGTCTTGCACATGGAAATCGGCAGCCGCCGCTTCATGTCGCCGCCGCAATACGCGGTGTGGGTGCCGCCCGGGACCGAGCACAGTTTCTATAGCAATCAGCCGATCAACTATCGCGCCGTCTGTCTCGCGCCGACGCTGTGCCGCGATCTGCCGCAGCAGGCCTGCACCCTGGCGATCAGCGACATTCTCAAGGCGATCCTGAAAGACTTCGCCACCCGCGATGTGAAAATTCCCGAGCACGATGCAGACAAGCGTCTGGCTCAAGTGCTGGTGGACCAACTGCAACAGGCGCCGATGCATGAGTGTTACTTGCCCTACGCCAGCAGCACCGGGCTGCTCGCAATCCTTGAAGCCTTGCAGACCGAGCCTGGGGACAACCGGCCATTGGCGCACTGGGCCGGGCAAATTCACGTCAGCGAACGCACGTTGGCCCGGCAGTTTGTTCGCGAATTGGGCATGAGTTTCGGGGAGTGGCGGCAACGGCTGCGGTTTCTGGCAGCGATCGAAGCGCTGGACAGCCAGCGCAGCATTCAGGAAATCGCCTTCGACATGGGTTACAGCACCGGCTCGGCATTCATCGCGATGTTTCAGCGTCAGGCCGGGTGCACGCCTGAGCAATATCGACGCAGCCACCTCGATAGCAGGTGAACGTGTAACAGGCTTTGTCTACACTCCGAAACGAGGCCGCATCCATCGGTGCGGCAACAAGGAGAACACTCCATGAAGATGTTGCGTGCCCCGTTGTTGATGGTCGGTTTGCTGCTCTGCTCCCAAGGTTTCGCCGCCACTGCCCAACAGAACAAAATGACCACCTGCAATGCCGATGCTACCGCCAAAAGCCTCAAGGGCGACGAGCGCAAAGCCTTCATGAGCACCTGCCTCAAAGCCGCGCCGGCCGCCGATGCCGCCAAGCCAATGACCCCTCAACAAGAAAAGATGAAAACCTGCAACACCACCGCCACCACCCAGGCCCTCACGGGCGATGCGCGCAAAACCTTCATGAGCGAATGCCTGAAGAAGAAATAAGCAGCGCGGTTAGCTCGGGAGGCTTCGTGGCGGTTGTGCTGGCCCCTTCGCGAGCAAGCCCGCTCCCACATTTATTCTCTGGTGGGCACAGATAGTGCGTTCACAGTAGATCCAGTGTGGGAGCGGGCTTGCCCGCGAAGGGGCCAGTAAGGCCGACCGACACAATCCCTAGTGCTCGCCCCGGAACGCTGGCAGACTGCCAATCCTTTTACGTCGTTCGTTTTGAGGCTGTATGTCAGCGTTTTCTCAGCGTCAGGTCTTGTTGTTCATCAGCTGGGTCATCATTTTTGGTGGTTTGCTGCTGGTGCTTCCTCTGCGATTGCTGCCCAGCCTGCTGGCCGGGTTGTTGGTGTTCGAACTGGTCAACATGCTCACGCCGCAATTGCAGCGGCTGATCGAAGGCCGCCGTGCGCGCTGGCTGGCGGTGGCGTTGCTGGGAACATTGGTGGTCAGCGTGCTGGCGCTGATCTTTGCCGGTGCAATCAGTTTTCTGTTGCACGAGGCGGAAAACCCCGGCGCTTCTCTCGATAAATTCATGGTTGTGGTCGATCGCGCGCGTGGGCAGTTGCCGCCGTTCATCGACGCTTATCTGCCGGCCAGTGCCGCCGAGTTCCGGGTGGCCATCGGCGAGTGGATGAGCAAGCATCTCAGCGATTTGCAACTGGTGGGCAAAGACGCCGCGCACATGTTCGTGACGCTGCTGATCGGCATGGTGCTGGGGGCGATCATCGCCTTGCAGCGAGCGCCGGACGTGACCAAACGCAAGCCTTTGGCCGCGGCGCTGTTCGACCGCTTGCACCTGTTGGTCCAGGCGTTTCGCAACATCGTTTTCGCCCAGATCAAGATTTCCCTGCTCAACACTTTCTTCACCGGGATTTTCCTCGCGGTGGTCCTGCCGATGTTCGGGATTAAACTGCCGCTGACCAAAACCCTGATCGTGCTGACCTTCCTGCTCGGCTTGCTGCCGGTGATCGGCAATCTGATCTCGAACACCTTGATCACTATCGTTGGCTTGTCGCTGTCGATCTGGGTGGCGGTGGCGGCGTTGGGTTATCTGATTGTGATCCACAAGCTCGAATACTTCCTCAACGCGCGCATCGTCGGCGGGCAGATCAGTGCCAAGTCGTGGGAGTTGCTGCTGGCAATGCTGGTGTTCGAAGCCGCGTTCGGCCTGCCGGGCGTGGTGGCGGGGCCGATTTATTACGCGTATCTGAAGAGTGAGTTGAAGCTGGCGGGGATGGTTTGATCCCAGAGATGTGTTGCATGTCCTGACGCCTTCGCGAGCAAGCCCGCTCCCACACTCGACCGAGTTCCTCCAGATGGAATGCGGTCGAATGTGGGAGCGGGCTTGCTCGCGAAGCAGGCGCCGCGGTCTTTCAGGTCAATCCATCGGGCCGTAACGCTTGGCCGCTTCAATCGCCAACCCGCTACCGATGCTGCCGAAGATGTTCCCTTCCACATGCCGAGCATTCGGCAACATGGCCGAGACGCTGTTGCGCAGCGCCGGAATCCCGCTCGAACCGCCGGTGAAGAACACGGTGTCCACCTGATCGACCCGCACATTGGCGTCGTTCAACAACTGGGTCACGCTGTTGCGCACCCGCTCCAGCAAGTTGTCGATGGCTGATTCGAACAGTGCCCGGCTCAGTTCCACGCTCAAACCCGGCTCGATCCGATCCAGTGGCACATGGCGGCTGTCGGCGTGGGTCAGCTGGATCTTGGTTTCTTCCACTTCCATGGCCAGCCAATGCCCGGCGCGCTGGTCGATCAGCTTGAACAGGCGATCGATGCCGCCAGTGTCCTCGATGTCGTAACGCATGCTGCCCAGAGCCAGGGTCGACTTCTGTGAGTACACCGAGTTGATGGTGTGCCAGGTCGCCAGGTTCATGTGGTGGCTGGTCGGCATATAGGCGCCGCTCTTCATCCGGCTACCGTAGCCAAACAGCGGCATCAGGCCTTGCAGGCTCAGCTGCTTGTCGAAATCGGTCCCGCCGATGTGCACGCCACCAGTGGCGAGAATGTCATCGTGACGATTGTCGTGGTTGCGGCGCTCAGGCGACAGGCGCACCAGCGAGAAGTCCGAGGTACCACCGCCGATGTCGACGATCAGTACCAGCTCTTCCTTTTCGATGGTCGACTCGTAGTCGAACGCCGCTGCAATTGGCTCGTACTGGAACGAGACGTCCTTGAAGCCGATGGCGCGAGCCACGTCCACCAGGGTGTTTTCTGCTTCCTGGTCGGCCATTTCATCGTCATCGACGAAAAACACCGGACGGCCCAGCACCACTTCCTCGAACTCCCGACCGGCAGCGGCTTCGGCACGCTTTTTCAACTGGCCGATGAACAGGCCGAGCAGGTCCTTGAACGGCATCGCCGTGCCCAGGACGCTGGTGTCGTGCTTGATCAGCTTGGAACCCAGCAGGCTCTTGAGCGAGCGCATCAGCCGGCCTTCGTAACCTTCCAGGTACTCGTGCAGCGCCAGCCGGCCGTATACCGGGCGGCGTTCTTCCATATTGAAGAAGACCACCGAGGGCAGGGTGATCTTGTCGTCCTCCAGCGCGATCAGCGTTTCCATGCCGGGGCGCAGCCAGCCGACGGTGGAGTTGGACGTGCCGAAGTCGATACCACAGGCACGGGCTGGAGATGCGTTTTTCATGTCTTTCAAGTTCCGGTTAAAAAACGGCCGCGCAGTGTATGTCAGAGCGGCGAAGATTCGAAGGCCGACTATCCGTTAAATCGCAGCGCTCAGCGCTTGAAAGATGCCCGATCACCCCCAAACTTCCTTGCATAGACTTGGCAACCCCTGGGGCGACTGCAAGAACCGCGCCCTGCTGCCGATAAACTTCTGATGCGCTGCCCGGTCACAAAGTTGAGATCGGTCAATCCAAACGCTGCAAACAAGAGCATGCTGTGCCTGGCTGCGCGATTTCGATAATGGATGGTGACTCCCTCGATGGACTTCAAAGACTATTACAAAATTCTCGGTGTGGAGCCGACCGCGGACGATAAGGCGATCAAGGCCGCCTATCGAAAGCTGGCGCGCAAATACCACCCCGACGTCAGCAAGGAAAAGGACGCCGAGTCCAAGTTCAAGGATGCGTCGGAAGCCTATGAAGCGCTGAAAAGCGCCGACAAGCGCGCCGAATACGACGACTTGCGCAAATACGGCCACCACGGTCAGCCTTTTCAGGGCCCGCCGGGTTGGCAGAGCCGCGGTGGTTTCGGTGGTGGTGGTCAGGACACGGGCGATTTCTCGGACTTTTTCAGTTCGATCTTCGGCAACCGTGGTCCAGGTTTCAATGGTGGTGGACGGTCGGGTCATAGTGCCGGGCGTCGAGGGCAAGACGTGGAAATGGAATTACCGGTTTTTCTGGAAGAAACCCTCTCGACCGAATCGAAGAAGGTCAGCTTCCAGGTGCCGCATTACAACGCTGCCGGCCAGCATGTCAGCAACACCAGTAAAAGCCTGAACGTGAAGATCCCCGCCGGCGTGACTGACGGCGAGCGCATCCGCCTCAAGGGCCAGGGCGCTCCGGGCATCGGTGGCGGGGTCAATGGCGACCTGTACCTGACCATTCGTTTTGCGCCGCACCCCAAATTCGACGTCGAAGGCGAAAACCTGATCATCACCTTGCCGCTGGCACCGTGGGAGCTGGCGCTGGGGACCGAAGTCGCGGTGCCGACCCTGACCGGCAAGATCAACCTCAAGGTTCCGGCCGGCAGCCAGAATGGCCAGCGCATGCGCGCCAAGGGCCACGGCCTGCTGCACAAGACGGGTCACCGTGGCTATCTGTTCGTGCAGCTCAAGGCAGTGATGCCGAAAAAACTCGACCATGACGTCAAAGAATTGTGGGAGGAGCTGGCAAAAAAAGCCGCTTTCGATCCGCGAGAGAACTTTTGATTTTGAGATAAGGAGTAGCCAATCATGAGCGACCCCGTGATCGTTCTACTGGACCTGGCAGAATTCTGCGAGGCGACCGAACTGTCGGACGTGCACGTGATCGAGATCGTCGAACACGGCATCCTCGAACCTCAGGGAGCCCTGCCCAAGGATTGGCGCTTCACCGATTATGAGCTGGTGCTGGCCAAGCGTGCTGCCAAGCTGCGGCGCGACCTTGAGCTGGAATGGGAAGGCGTCGCCCTGGCGCTGGACCTGCTGGAAGAGGTCCAGCAACTGCGGGCCGAAAACCGCATGCTCAAGCAGCGGTTGGGGCGGCTGGTGGTCGAGTAGTCGTTCTGATGTTTTTGTGTTGCCTTGAGGACGCTTTCGCGAGCAAGCCCGCTCCCACAGGGGATTTGCGGCGCACACAAATCAAATGTGGGAGCGGGCTTGCTCGCGAAGAACGATAACGCGGTCTCCCGCCGTCAGACCTTTCTTGGCAACACCACGGTAAACAACGTGCCATCAGTCTCATTGGAGCTGACTTCGATCGTCCCTTGATGGGCCTTGACCACTTCCTTGACGATAAACAGTCCCAGACCAAGGCTGGTGGTCGGCCCGCCGAGCTCTTCGTCGGCGCTGCGCACCAGCGGATCGAAGATCGTGGGGATTGCCTCGGCTGGAATCGGCGCACCGTCGTTGTGCACAGTGAGCCGAACGCTGTCCGCTTCGCCCCTGAGGGTCAGTTTGACCGCGCTGTTGTTCGAACCGTGTTGCAATGCATTGCCGATCAGGTTCTGCAGCATCTGATTAAGCTTTCGGCCATCCCACACACCTTGGGTATCGCCTTCGACGCTCAACGTCGGATCGCATTGCGGATGAGCAGCGCAGGCCTGAGCAATCGCCTCACGCGCCGTATCGGCCAGATCCATGGGCGCCGGTTCGATCGGCAGGCTCTTGCCCAGGCGACTGCGGACCAGCTCCAGCAAATCGCCAATCATCACCGCCATGTGGCGGGTGCCACGCTTGATGTGGAGCGCACAGGTCAATGCGTCGCCCTCAAGGTTGGTTTTACGCATGAGTATTTCGGTGGACATGCTCACCGCTTGCAGCGGTGCGCGCAGGTCATGGCCGAGGATCGCCAAAAAGATGTCCCGGGAATGATTGACCTGCTCGGCATAGGCCGCGGTAGATTCGGCCAGGGCTTCGTCGATGGCTTCGTTGAACCGGATCATGTCCTGGAAGTAGGCCAGGTCCGGCGAATCCAGACTATTGACCCACAGACGGATCACACACGCGCGCAAATGGCGAAACTCGCTGGTCATCTGCACCAGGTCGAAGCCCACGGTATGCCGCAACTCGCCATGGCTGGCGCCGGCTTCGTCCAGGCTCGGGGTTTTCTCCGGACCTTCGCCCCTGGCTTTTGCCAGCTGTTCACTGGCGGATTGGGGTTTGCTCATGTCCCGTGCGGCGGCCAGCAGGATCGCTTTTGAATGATCGCGCAGGGACACGCCGTCCATGTTGTCGGCCGCGGGGGTGATTGTTCTGGCAAATTGCTCCCATTCATCGACGATACGGTCAACGTGGAACACGATGAACTCGGAAAGGCGCATAAATGGTTACCTGGGCAGGGGAAGGGGAGCAGCGAATCGCATAGTAGCGCCTTTGGGAGGCTGAAAAAAACGACCGTTGATGCGCTGGCACTATCGGAGCCAACGGAGGCGGTATTTATATATTTTCGGCTCCATGATTTTCGAACGGTATCTGCCTTGGCCTAACAGTTATTTGGTCTTTTTTTTGCGGCAGGAGTGAATAGGCTGGTTGCTCTACCCCTTAACACCAAGGTTGTTGAGTCATGTCTGATTTGCAGGGAAGCAATTCAATCGAAACCAATGCCAGTTCCACTGGCGAAAATCAGGGCATTCATTACGCCCGGGTGATCGGCGTCCTGCCGAACGCCATTAAATCTGCATCGGCATCGCGGCTCAAACCTCTCCTCGGGATGAACGCCGAGTGGCCCGAGTGGTACATGGGCGCACGTGAAATCGACCGCCAGTATCTGAAAACCCTGATTGACGAGCGCTGGCGCCTGCAAGGGCTGCTGGACGAGACGCTGGGTCATTTGCAACAGGATATCAATGCTTTCGCCAAGCCACTGTTGAGCACGATGATGCGCTCCAGCTTCAATGGCGTGGGCAACATCGACGAGTTGAGTGTGCAACTCGTAGTGCCGAGCACCATGATCTTCGGAATTGACACTGGCGCCAGCCGGGTTCGGCAATCCAGTTTGCTTGAAGCCGCTTTACACAATTTCGAGGACTCGGAAACCCGCAGCGACGCCTGGCGCAACAGTTCCGGCATTTACCGCAAGGACTCGCGTGGCAGCCTCGTGCAGGACCCGGCGATTACGCTACCGGCGTTCGCGGCGCAATGCCGGCAGCTGGACATCGGTGGGCAATACCAACGGCACCTCAAAGCCATCCTGCTGCCGACTGCAGCGCAGGCACGGCAGACTTTGCAGGCGCAATCGGTCGCCAGTGAAAAAGCAGCCTTCGATGTCGCATTGCTGGTGGCGCGCATGAAGGGGGAAATCAGCGATTACGTCTACGGCACGCTGAGGCAGGTGCGCAACCAACAGTCGGATATCACTTCGTATGAGCGTCCGCTGCTGAGCCACCGGTTATCGCTGATGGGTTTCAGGCTGACCGGCATCGTACTGTTCAGTGCGGTCAGCGACCCCTCGGAGATAAAGCGGGCCATTGATGCATTGACGCCCGCCACATTGAAGTTCTGGAATGAGTGGTCGCGCCGTATCCCGGTGTTGCCGGGGAAAGAGGATGAACAGTACAAATTGTTGCAAGCGTTCTTTGCCAATGGCCCGCAAGGCGTCACCGATGAAATGTTTCGCAGTGACGATATTTATCGGCAGAGTCGTCTGACCGGCCCGTTGATCGCTTACGTTCCCGATGATCCGAATCACCCATTGAAAGAGTACGCATCGTTAAGCGAATTTCTGAATACGCTGATCGGTCAGTTGCGAGAGACGGACTATCAGGCTTTTTTCAGTCGGTTCGTGGCGCACAAGGACAAGGGACGGTTTTTTTCGCGAGTCAACGAACGCCTCAAGACGTTCACCTGGCAGCCACGCCAACCGCTGGATATGGGCCCGTGGTGGCGCGAAACCGCGATCGAGAATCCTGATGCTGAACCCATCACCAACCCGCTCAGCGGCGATCTCTGGGAGAGGCTGTTTCGCGAGCGGCGCGACAAAGCCATTGCCGACGCCCGGCAAATGGCGGTGCCGACCGATGATGAAGATGCCGCAAGCCGTTTCAAACGCTTGACCAGTTTTCTGGACATCGGCTGGAACCTGTTCAATTTCGCCGCGATGCTGGTCCCCGGCTTAGGGGAGGCGATGCTGGGGATCATGGTTGCGCAAATGTTGGCGGAGCTGGCCGAAGGTGTCGAAGACTGGAGCAAGGGCGATAAGGAACAGGCCTCGTCCTACTTCAATGGCGTACTGATCAATTTTGCCCAATTGGCCCTGATGGGCGCGGGTCATGTTTTGCCCGGGGGCAGCGTGACCCCAAAGGTCTCGCCTTTCATCGAGCGTCTCAAACCTGTGGAGCATGGGGGCAGGGAGCGCTTGTGGAATCCCGATCTGCAGCCCTATGAACAGAAAGTCGCCTTGCCGGTGGATGCGTCCGCAAGCGAACAAGGCGTTTACCGGCATCAGGAACAGGATCTCCTGCGTCTCGACGATAAATACTACGGCGTCAAACAAGATTCCGGCAGCGGTCTGCACCGGCTTCAACACCCGAGCCGTCCCGACGCGTATCAACCGTTGCTGGAGCACAACGGTGCCGGTAGCTGGAAGACCGAACTCGATCAACCGCTGGGCTGGAACAAGCGCCGATTATTGAGACGGTTGGGGCCTTCGGTCGACGGGTTTTCCGATGAGACGCTGGAGCAGATTCTGACCGTGAGCGGTGTGCACGAAGATGCCCTGCGACGGATGCATGTTGAGCATGAAACCCCGCCTGCCGTGCTGCTCGACACGCTCAAGCGTTTCAAGGTGTATGCGGACGCCGAAGCCTGCGCAGAACGAATTCTCGCCAATCAGATCAGTGAAGAATGGGCCGGTTTTATCTCACGGTTCATGACTGAGTTGCCGGGCTGGCCCGAAGGCAAGGCCATTGAGGTCTTTGAGGCGCCGAGCCTTTCAGGCTTGTCGATCAAGGACGGCTACGCGAACGCGTTGCCGGCGGACACTTTGAAAATGAGTCGCAAGGAAGTGCTCGACGGGAAACTGCCTGAGCGTGTTGTCGAGTTCCTTGATGAACAACAATTGCACGATGTTCTGGGTCAATGGCGGTCGGGTAACCGGCAGGAGCGTATCGACGCGGTGCGGGATCTGCTTGGCGGGCAGGCGCGAAAAAACAAGGAACGCCTCTTCGATCGACTGTATTCCGCTCGCGAGCGCTCGGAAACCCCCTCGGTGAACTTACTCAAAAGTAATCACCCGGGTCTGTCGACCAGCATGGCCGAAGAGCTGTTGCGCGATACCGAACCGAGTGACTTACAGCATCTGAATGAGAAAAAACGCCTGCCCCTGACCGTGTCTCGGCGAGCCGAGGAGGCCGAGCAGCTGCTACGGCTGACTCGGGCCTACGAAGGGTTATACCTGCCAGATGTCTACAACGCCGACACCGCCCGGCTGGAGTTGCACTCCCTGGCAAACCTTCCTGGATGGCCGACGGATTTACGGCTGGAGGTTCGACAATATTCATTCGAGGGGGTGTTGCTCGACAGTATTGGCTCGGCGGATGCGCCGACTCGCAAGGTGTTGATCGTCAGTGAAAAGGGCACGTACCAGGCACGCGACGACCTGGATCAACACCTGCATGGCGAGGACAACCTGTACGCGGCGGTCTTGCATGCGTTGCCCGACAGGCAGCGAGAGGCATTGGGTTTTCAGATCCACGAAGCAGCGCAACTCGAAAAAGCCGTTCAAGAGCACCCATTGGCCCACCGACAGCTTGAGCCGATTCTATTGGAAAACCCCATTCGCAAGCCCACCTACGACCCGGCCAACATGCGCCTTCGTGGCGGCATGCAAGGCTATGCGCAGCAGGTACCGCACGGGATGGGCCTGCGTCGAAGAGCCCGTGCGCTCTACCCGGGTTTCACACCGGAGCAGATCGAAGGCCTGCTGACGGCGTTCAGTCACAACGGTGGGTCGGTGCAAGGGCGGCTCGCGGTATTGGAGCGAGAGTTCAATCAGTTGAATCTGGCACTGCAACGCTGGATGAACTCACCCACGGCCGCCTTTCGTTTCAGCCCGGAGGGTGTAGCGCAGTGGCACTCAAGAAACCGGGTCTATAAAGCGATCCGGCAATGCTGGCAGAGAAGCGGTCCACGAGGCGTCGAGGTGCCTGGCATACTTGAGCCCCAAGCGTTGATTCTGGATGGTTTGCCCATGAACCGGCATCTTGCGGACATGCCGACGCTGGAGGCCAACTTCGATCATGTCACTACCCTGAGCCTGGCTAACACCAACCTCTTGCCTGAGCAGGAACATTTTCTGCGACCGTTTCGCCGGGTGCGATTCCTGAACCTGGATCGAAATGGGTTGACGGGTATACCGCAGGTAATCGATGACATGAGCCATCTGACCGATCTGGTGCTCAACGACAACCGGATCGAACTGAACGCGGTGGGGGTGGCGCGGCTGAAGAAGCTGACTCGTCTCAGGTCGCTAGGGTTGCGCGGGAACCCGTTGCAACTGGCTCCCGATATCAGCCAAATGCCCCGGCTACAGGTGCTGCTGTTGAGCGAAACGGGGCTGGACAGTTGGCCTGTCGGACTGTTTTCCCAGCCGCGCCCGCGCAATATTTTCCTCGATCTGCGCAACAATCCGCTCAGTCGAGTACCGGAGGTAGCACCGGGTTCGTTCCGCGCCGAATTGCTGGCCCGCACATTTCTCAGTCGCGAACCGCAATGGCTATCGGCGAAGAATCTGAACACCCTCAAGCTTTACATCGAATCGGTCGGCCTGGATCCCGAGCGCACATTCCCGCCCCGAGGCACACTGGACAGCGCCGATTGGGCGCATGGAATGTCCGAGCTCCAGTGGCAGGCCAGAGAGGAGATCTGGAACGCGGTTGAAGATGAGTTCCACTCGGAGGCCTTTTTCAATGAGATCAGGCAACTCACCCAGTCCGCCGATTTCAATGAAGGCGGCACCTATTGCGAAGAGTTGACGGCGAAAGTCTGGCGAATGCTGGAGGCCATGGCCGATAACAGCGAGTTGCGGGCAAAGCTCTTCAGCGAGGCTGTTACGCCCACGGAGTGCGTGGACGGCGGCACGCAGCTGTTCAATGCCATGGGGGTGGAAGTGCTCATTCACGAAGCCTACAGGTTGATCCGCCCGGACCTGATTGAACCTCAGTTGCTTGAACTGGCTCGAGGAAAATCCCGGCTGGATGAGCTTGGGGCCATCGCTCGTCAGCGAGTCGCTGCACGGTTGGCCGAGGGGGAACAGTTCAGGCGAATCGACCCTGAAGGGGAAGTCACCGGAACCATTGATGAAGTCGAAGTCCATCTGGCCTACATGACTGATCTGGCCGAGCGTCTGGATCTTCCGTGGCAAGCCCGGGGCATGCGATTTCGCAAGATGGCGGGTGTGACGAAAGAGATGATCGAGGCGGCGTTTGAGCGGGTCAAAGCCTTGGAGGAAGGTGACCTGCTGCGCGACCAGATTCTCAAGCAACCGCTCTGGAAAGCCTGGCTGGAGGATTCGAACCGGGAAGCTTTCAACGGCTTCAAGCGCCGAATCGACGTAACCACTGACTTACAGGACGCCTTGCAGAGACGGGCCAACGGGACAGATCTTTCTGTAGCGCAAATGGCCGACCTTGAGATGCAAATCAAAGCGCTGGCCGTAGAGTCAGGCAAACCGGAAGACGAGTTCGCTCACGGGCGTGCCATGACGGAGGAGGAATACACACAAGCGTTGAGTGAAATAGACGAGCAGATGAAGGCGCTGATGAATCGGCTCACTCAACAGGCTATAGATCGAGCGGGTCTACAAAGGGTTGATATTCCCTTCACGATTGACCCCGAGTATTCGCTATAGGTCGTAGCTGAAGCCTCGGCTCAAGGGATATGCCTTGGCCGAGGCTTTTTTCATTGCGGGTGAAGGCTCAGAACAGGAAGTAGCGCTGCGCCATCGGCAATACATCCGCCGGTTCACACCACAGCAACACACCGTCGGCCTTGACCTGATAGGTTTGCGGATCGACGTCGATGTCTGGCAGGTAATCGTTGTGGATCAGGTCGGTTTTCTGCACGTCGCGACAGCCTTTGACCACGGCGATTTTCTTCTTCAGCCCCAACGCTTCGGGCAAGCCAGCCTGCTGCGCCGCCTGACTGATAAAGGTCAGGCTGGTGGCGTGCAACGAGCCGCCGTAACTGGCGAACATCGGGCGGTAGTGCACCGGCTGCGGTGTCGGGATCGAAGCGTTGGCGTCGCCCATCAGGCTGGCCGCAATGGCGCCACCCTTGAGGATCAGCGTCGGTTTGACCCCGAAAAACGCCGGGCGCCAGAGCACCAGATCGGCCCATTTACCCACTTCCACCGAGCCCACTTCATGGCTGATGCCGTGGGTGATCGCCGGGTTGATGGTGTATTTGGCGATGTAGCGTTTGGCGCGGAAGTTGTCGTTACCTTCGCCGTCACCGGGCAGCGGGCCACGCTGCTTTTTCATTTTGTCAGCGGTCTGCCAGGTGCGCGTGATGACTTCACCGACGCGGCCCATGGCCTGACTGTCGGAGCTGATCATCGAGAACGCGCCGAGGTCGTGAAGGATGTCTTCGGCGGCGATGGTTTCGCGGCGGATGCGGCTTTCGGCGAAGGCCACGTCTTCGGCAATGCTCGGGTCCAGGTGGTGGCAGACCATCAGCATGTCGAGGTGTTCGTCGATGGTGTTGCGGGTGAACGGCCGGGTCGGGTTGGTGGAGCTCGGCAGCACGTTGGCAAAACCGCAGGCCTTGATGATGTCCGGGGCATGACCGCCACCGGCGCCTTCGGTGTGGTAGGTGTGGATGGTGCGGCCCTTGAAGGCGGCGAGGGTGGTTTCGACGAAGCCGGACTCGTTCAAGGTGTCGGTATGGATCGCCACCTGCACGTCGTACTGATCGGCCACGTTCAGGCAGTTGTCGATACTCGCCGGGGTGGTGCCCCAGTCTTCGTGCAGCTTGAGGCCGATAGCGCCGGCCTTGACCTGTTCGATCAACGGCTCTGGCAGGCTGGCGTTGCCCTTGCCGGTGAAGCCGATGTTCATCGGAAACGCATCGGCGGCCTGAAGCATGCGCGCCAGGTGCCATGGCCCGGAGGTGCAAGTGGTGGCATTGGTGCCGGTGGCCGGGCCAGTGCCGCCGCCGATCATGGTGGTGACGCCGCTCATCAGCGCTTCTTCGATCTGCTGCGGGCAGATGAAGTGGATATGGGTGTCGATGCCGCCGGCGGTGAGGATCATGCCTTCACCGGCGATCACTTCGGTGCTGGCGCCAACCGCGATGGTGACGTTGGGCTGGATGTCCGGGTTGCCGGCCTTGCCGATGGCCGCGATGCGCCCGTCCTTGAGGCCGACGTCCGCCTTGACGATGCCCCAGTGGTCGATGATCAGCGCGTTGGTGATCAGGGTGTCGACCACTTCTGCGGCCAATAATTGGCTCTGGCCCTGGCCATCGCGAATGACTTTGCCGCCGCCGAATTTCACTTCTTCACCGTAGGTGGTGAAGTCCTGCTCCACTTCGATCCACAGCTCGGTGTCGGCCAGACGGACCTTGTCACCGACGGTGGGGCCGAACATGTCGGCGTAGGCCTGACGGGAGATTTTCATTCGTTCGCCTTGAGATTCAATTGAGTTTGAGACTGTTCGCTTCGCTCACAGATTCGCGAGCAAGCCCGCTCCCACATTCGATCGCATTCCTATGTGGGAGCGGGCTTGCTCGCGAAGGGGCCGGGACAGACGCTGCATCACTTAGAGATCCCCCATAATCCGCCCGGCAAACCCGAACACCCGGCGATGCCCGGCCAGATCCACCAACTCGACCTCGCGGCTCTGCCCCGGTTCGAAGCGCACGGCGGTGCCGGCGGGGATGTTCAGGCGCATGCCGCGGCTGGCGGCGCGGTCGAAGGTCAGGGCGTCGTTGGTTTCGAAGAAGTGATAATGCGAGCCGACCTGGATCGGCCGGTCGCCGCTGTTGGCCACCTTCAAACTGAGGGTGCGGCGGCCAACGTTGAGTTCGATGTCGCCGGGCTGGATCTGGTATTCACCGGGAATCATCAATGGGCTCCTTGGAGAATCTTGTAGTAAAGGGCCGTCGGTTTGTAGCGGCCGTTCGGGTCGCAGGCGTAGTCGGGGATTTCGCCGGCGCGGGTGTAGCCCATCGCCTTGTAGAAGTCTTCGGCGGGGGAGCCGGCCTCGGTGTCGAGGTAGAGCATGCCGCGTTTGTGTTGGCGGGCTGCAAGCTCAAGGGCATGCATCATCTGTTGGCCCAGACCGCGACGGCGGGCGTGTTCACGCACCAGCAATTTCTGCACTTCGGCGCGATTGAGCCCATTGGCTTTCTGGCACAACGTCAGTTGCACGCTGGCCTGCACCTGTTCGTCCTTGACCACCACCCACAGCAGTACGTTGCCTTTGTTCAGGTTCTCCTGGACTTCATCGAAATAGGCTCGGGCCTGAGTCGCGTCCAGGTCCGCCATGAACCCGACACTGGCGCCATAGCCGACGGCGTCGAGCAGCAAATCAATCAAACCCTGACGATAGTGCGCAAAGCTTTCAACATTGACGCGGCGCAGTTGGGCGGCGTTCATGGGTATCACTCCTTGTGGGGACCGGGTGGCATTGCGCCCGGGTCGAGGATCAGTTGCATGAAGGTCAGATCCAGCCAGCGGCCGAACTTGGTGCCCACCTGCGGCATTTGGCCGGTGACGACGAAGCCGGCCCTCTCGTGCAGCCGAATCGAGGCGCCGTTACCGCTTTCGATGGCGGCGACCATCACGTGTTTGTTGCAGCCTTTGGCGCGTTCGATCAGCGCTTCCATCAGTTGCGGCCCGAGGCCATTGCCCCGCTGGTCGTTGCGCACGTACACCGAGTGTTCGACCGTGTGGCGGAACCCATCGAACGGGCGCCAGTCACCGAATGAAGCGTAGCCGAGTACGCTGTTATCGCCGTCGACGATCACCAGGATCGGATAACCCTGGTCTTGTCGGGCGCTGAACCAGGCCTGGCGGTTGCCCAGGTCCACGGCCTGTTCGTTCCAGATCGCCGTGGTGCTCCGCACGGCGTCGTTGTAGATGTCGCGGATCGCGGGCAGGTCGGCGAGCAGCGCATCGCGTATGTGGTAAGTCATGGCGCGGCCTCAGGCGATCGGTTGGTGAACGGTGACCAGTTTGGTGCCGTCGGGAAACGTCGCTTCAACCTGGATCTCCGGGATCATTTCCGGGATGCCTTCCATCACTTGTTCGCGGCTCAGCAGGGTGGTGCCGTAATGCATCAGCTCGGCCACGGTCTGGCCGTCCCGCGCGCCTTCGAGCAGCGCCGCGGAAATATAGGCCATGGCCTCCGGGTAATTGAGCTTCACGCCGCGAGCCAAACGCCGCTCGGCCACGAGGCCGGCGGTGAAGATCAGCAGCTTGTCTTTTTCGCGTGGGGTCAGGTCCATCGTTTGGAATCCATCTGGGCAGATAAAAAGGTATTCGGATTTGTGAATAAAAAACCTGTGGGAGCGGTGGTGCGGCATTCCGACTTGCTCGCGAAAGCGGTGTGTCATTCGACAACGATGCTGACTGACCCGCCGCCTTCGCGAGCAAGCCCGCTCCCACATTGAATCGCATTTCAGGTACTCCAGATTCGCGGTGGTATGGCTTCGCGGCCCAGTAGCGCCGGGCGCAATAACCGCCACAAATCAATCAGCCAACCACGTGCCAACAGCGCTTCACTGGCCAGGCAGCGGGCGACCAAAAGCCCCGGCAGCTGCGTCAGATCTCCGCGCACGTCATTGGGCAGCGAGCGGCACTTGTCCAGCAATTCGCTATCGATTTCACCCGTCACCAGCAACGACGCAAACACCGGTTGGCCATCCAGGCCTATCGGCGAATCCAGCAAGCCATCATTCCCGACAATGCGCTGGCGTTCGTGCCAGAGCAACTGGCCGTCGCGGCGGATATCCAGGTGCGCCTGAAAGTGCCCGAGGTCGAAGCGCTCGCCACTGGCCGGGCGACCCAGCGCCACCACGTCCCAGTAGAACAACCGCGCATCGCCCTCAAGGTCGATGCTGGTGCTGAGTTCCGCCTGAGCATCGCTGAAGATAATCGTCTCTTGCGGCAGCCACTCCAACGTAGCACCGGCAGCCACGTGCAGGTCGAGTTTCTGATAAGCCGGCCCCGCCGCGCGATACCACTTGGCGGCGCCGGGGCTGGTGATTTGCGCCCAGGCGTCCGTGCCGACGCTGGCCGAGATGTCCAGCCGATCACCCCCGGCAATCCCGCCCGGCGGGTGGACGATAATGTGCTGACACACCTCGGGGCCTTCGGCGTACAAATGCTTCTGCACCCGCAGCGGGCCTTTGTGGCGACGCTGCACCGGGCGTGTGCTGTCGCCGAAACGGGCGTAGCCGAGTTCCAGTTCGGCATGCCAGCTGGGGGTGAACAGCGTGATGGGGGCAGGTAAATTCATGATTTCTAATTATCGTCAGGAGGCTGCAGGTTAGATCGTAACCAGTCCACGGACACCTTCGGCTTCCATATTTTCACCGCGACCCTGCTGCACGATCTCTCCCCGGGACATCACCAGGTACTGATCGGCCAGTTCGGCGGCGAAATCGTAGAACTGCTCCACCAGCAAGATCGCCATATCGCCGCGTGCTGCAAGCTGCTTGATCACCGCGCCGATTTCTTTGATCACCGACGGCTGAATGCCTTCGGTGGGCTCGTCGAGAATCAGCAGCCGTGGTCGGCTGGCTAGTGCTCTACCAATAGCCAGTTGCTGTTGCTGACCACCAGACAAATCACCGCCGCGCCGTTGCTTCATTTGCAGCAGCACCGGGAACAGCTCGTAGATGAACGCCGGGACTTCCTTCGCTTCAGAGCCGGGAAACCGCGACAGGCCCATCAGCAGGTTTTCTTCCACGGTCAATCGACCAAAGATTTCCCGCCCCTGAGGTACATAGGCGATGCCGGCATGCACCCGTTGGTGCGGCTTGAACGTGGTGATCGGTTTGCCTTCCCAGTTCACCGCACCTTCCTTGGCCGGCAGCAAACCCATCAGGCATTTGAGCAGGGTGGTCTTGCCCACGCCATTGCGTCCGAGCAGGCAGGTGACTTCGCCGACCTTCACCTCAAACGTCAAGCCCCGCAGGATGTGGCTACCGCCGTAGTATTGGTGCAGCTTGTCGACTTGCAGCATGTTCTAAATTCCCCTCAATCCCCTGTGGGAGCGGGCTTGCTCGCGAAGACGGATTCAAATTCAACATTTGGGTCGCCTGACACCGCCTTCGCGAGCAAGCCCGCTCCCACATTGGAATGTGTTTGCAATCTAACGACCGAGGTACACCTCGATCACCCGTTCATTGTCCTGCACCTGTTCCAGCGACCCTTCGGCCAGCACGCTGCCCTGGTGCAACACGGTGACGTGGTCGGCGATCGAGCCGACGAAGCCCATGTCGTGTTCCACCACCATCAGCGAATGCTTGCCCGCCAGGCTCTTGAACAACTCGGCAGTGAATTCGGTTTCGGCGTCGGTCATGCCCGCCACCGGCTCATCGAGCAGCAGCAGTTGCGGGTCTTGCATCAGCAGCATGCCGATTTCCAGAAACTGCTTCTGACCGTGGGACAACAACCCCGCCGGGCGATTGACCGAGGCGGTCAGGCGAATGGTTTCCAGCACTTCGCTGATGCGATCTTTCTGTTCGCCACTGAGACGAGCCCGCAGGCTGGCCCATACCGACTTGTCGGTTTTCTGCGCCAACTCCAGGTTTTCGAACACGTTCAGGGCTTCGAACACCGTCGGCTTCTGGAATTTGCGGCCGATGCCGGCCTGGGCAATCTGCACTTCACTCATCTGCGTCAGATCGAGGGTTTCACCGAACCAGGCTTTGCCGTGGCTGGGCCGGGTCTTACCGGTAATTACGTCCATCAGCGTGGTCTTGCCTGCGCCGTTGGGGCCGATAATGCAGCGCAATTCGCCGACGCCGATGTACAGGTTCAGATCGTTCAGCGCCTTGAAACCATCGAAGCTGACGCTGATGTCTTCGAGGGTCAGGATGGTGCCGTGTCGGGTATTCAGACCTTTGCCGGCGCTCTGGCCGAGGCCGATGGCATCGCGGCTGCTGCCGGCGTCCCTGTTGGGCTCCAGCGGCGGAAAAAAGGCCGGCTCAAGCATGAATTCAGCCGTTGCAGTCACTCTCATTGCTCACCCCTTTTCTTCAGCAACCCGATCACACCTTTGGGCAGGTACAACGTCACGACGATGAACAGCGCGCCGAGGAAGAACAGCCAGTATTCCGGAAACGCCACGGTGAACCAGCTCTTCATCCCATTGACCACACCCGCGCCGAGCAGCGGACCGATCAACGTTCCGCGACCACCCAGCGCCACCCACACGGCGGCTTCGATGGAGTTGGTCGGCGACATTTCACTCGGGTTGATGATCCCGACTTGCGGCACATACAGCGCGCCGGCCAAGCCGCACAGCACCGCGCTCAAGACCCAGACAAACAACTTGAAGCCGCGCGGGTCGTAGCCGCAGAACATCAAGCGGTTTTCCGCATCGCGCAACGCGGTCAGCACCCGGCCGAACTTGCTCTGCGCCAGCCGCCAACCGATGAACAGGCTCGCCACCAGCAACAGCACCGTGGCGAAAAACAACACCGCACGCGTCCCCGGTTCAGTGATGCCAAACCCGAGAATGGTGCGGAAGTTGGTGAAGCCGTTGTTGCCACCAAACCCGGTTTCGTTGCGGAAAAACAGCAGCATCCCGGCGAAGGTCAGGGCCTGGGTCATGATCGAGAAATACACGCCCTTGATCCGCGAACGGAAGGCGAAGAAACCGAACACCAGCGCGAGCAGGCCCGGCGCCAACACCACCAGGCACATAGCCCAGAGGAAGCTGCTGGTGCCTGTCCAGTACCACGGCAATTCGGTCCACGACAGGAACGTCATGAACGCCGGCAAGCCATCACCCGAGGCCTGGCGCATCAGGTACATGCCCATCGCATAACCGCCGAGGGCGAAGAACAGACCGTGACCCAGCGACAACAGACCGGCGTAACCCCAGACCAAATCGAGGGCCAGAGCGACGATGGCGTAGCAAAGGATTTTGCCCACCAGGGTTAGCGTATAGGCCGAGACATGAAAGGTGCTGTCCGCCGGCAATAACGACAGCAATGGCAACGCCAGCAGCAGAGCGAGGATCACTGCGCCAACGGCAATCGTGACTTTGGGGCCGGCTTTTTGTGTTGCGGTAACGAGTAGGGGCTGGTTCATCAGTCGATCACCCGTCCTTTCAGTGCGAAGAGGCCTTGCGGACGTTTCTGGATGAACAGAATGATCAGCGCGAGGATCAGGATTTTGCCCAGCACCGCACCGATCTGCGGTTCGAGAATTTTGTTGGCGATGCCCAGACCGAAGGCGGCCAGCACGCTACCGGCCAATTGACCGACACCGCCGAGTACCACCACCAGGAACGAGTCGATGATGTAGCTCTGGCCGAGGTCTGGGCCGACGTTGCCGATCTGGCTGAGCGCCACACCGCCGAGGCCGGCAATGCCGGAGCCGAGGCCGAAGGCGAGCATGTCGACGCGCCCGGTCGGTACGCCGCAGCAGGCGGCCATGTTGCGGTTCTGGGTGACGGCGCGCACGTTCAAACCGAGGCGAGTCTTGTTCAGCAACAGCCAGGTCAGCACCACCACAAACAAGGCGAACGCGATGATCACGATGCGGTTGTACGGCAGCACCAGGTTCGGCAGCACCTGAATCCCGCCCGACAACCACGCAGGGTTGGCCACTTCGACGTTCTGCGCGCCGAACACCAGGCGCACCAACTGAATCAGCATCAGGCTGATGCCCCAGGTGGCGAGCAGGGTTTCCAATGGGCGACCGTAGAGGTGACGAATCACCGTGCGCTCCAGCGCCATGCCGATCCCGGCGGTGACGAAAAACGCTACCGGCAGGGCAATCAGCGGGTAGAACTCGATGGCCTGCGGGGCGAAGCGCTGGAACATCAGCTGCACCACGTACGTCGAGTAAGCGCCGAGCATCAGCATCTCGCCATGGGCCATGTTGATCACACCGAGCAGGCCGAATGTGATTGCAAGACCTAGCGCCGCCAGCAACAGAATTGAACCGAGGGACATGCCGCTGAAGGCCTGCCCAAGCATCTCGCCGATCAGCAATTTGCGCTTGACCTGGGCCAGACTGGTTTCGGCGGCGGTGCGCACATTGGCATCGGCTTCGACGCCGGGTTCGAGCAAGCCTTCGAGGCGGGTGCGGGCCAATGGATCGCCGGTTTCACCGAGCAGACGCACAGCGGCGAGGCGCACGGCCGGATCGGTATCGACCAGCTGTAGATTGGCCAACGCCAGACTCAGGGCGGCGTGAACGCTTTCGTCTTTTTCACTAGCCAGTTGCTGGTCGAGGAATTTCAACTGCGCGGGTTTTGCGCTTTTCTGTAATTGCTGCGCGGCGGCCAAGCGGATTTTGGCGTCGGCGGCGAGCAACTGGTGGCTGGCCAAAGCGGTGTCGATCAGACCGCGCAGGCGGTTATTCAGGCGCAGGGTTTTCGGTTGGCCATCGACAGTCAATTCGCCTTGTTGCAGGGCGTTGATCAGTTCGATACGGACCGGATCAGGCTGCGCGGCCCAGGCTTCCAGAAGTTTTGCTTGTTGCACGGGATTGGCTGCGACGAAGTCTTCGGCGTCGCCGGCGTGGGCGGCCATCGGCAGCAAAAGTGCGATGGCGAAAATGAGTCGGTAAAGGGCAGTGGGCATGTCATTGGCCTTGCGCGAACTTAATGTGGGAGCGGGCTTGCTCGCGAAGGCGGTGTGTCAGTCGCCATCGATGTTGCTTGTCACACCGCTTTCGCGAGCAAGCCCGCTCCCACAGGGGGTTATGTCAGCCCTGAGCTCCATGCCCGGGCCCGACATTCAGTGGCTTAGTTGCTCTTCACCGCATAATCCGGCTTCTTGTCATTACCCGAGATAAAAGGGCTCCACGGTTGGGCGCGGATCGGCCCCTCGGTCTGCCACACCACGTTGAACTGACCGTCGGCCTGGATCTCGCCGATCATCACCGGCTTGTGCAGGTGGTGGTTGGTCTTGTCCATGGTCAGGGTGTAGCCGGACGGCGCAGCGAAGGTCTGGCCGGCCAGGGCTTCACGGACTTTGTCGACGTCGGTGGACTTGGCTTTCTCCGCCGCTTGCGCCCACATGTGGATGCCGACGTAGGTGGCTTCCATCGGGTCGTTGGTCACCGCTTTGTCGGCGCCCGGCAGGTTGTGTTTCTTGGCGTAGGCTTTCCAGTCGGCGACGAACTTTTTGTTCTGCGGGTTCTCGACCGACTCGAAGTAGTTCCACGCCGCGAGGTTGCCCACCAGCGGTTTGGTGTCGATGCCACGCAGTTCTTCTTCGCCCACGGAGAACGCCACAACCGGAACGTCGGTGGCTTTCAGGCCCTGGTTGGCCAGCTCTTTATAGAACGGCACGTTGGAGTCGCCGTTGACCGTGGAGATGACTGCCGTCTTGCCACCGGCGGAGAATTTTTTGATGTTGGCCACGATGGTCTGATAATCGCTGTGGCCGAACGGGGTGTAGACCTCTTCGATGTCCTTGTCCGCCACACCTTTGGAGTGCAGGAACGAGCGCAGAATCTTGTTGGTGGTGCGCGGGTAGACGTAGTCGGTGCCGAGCAGGAAGTAGCGCTTGGCGCTGCCGCCTTCTTCACTCATCAGGTATTCCACCGCCGGAATCGCCTGCTGGTTGGGCGCCGCGCCGGTGTAGAACACGTTCGGCGACATCTCTTCGCCTTCATACTGCACCGGGTAGAACAGCAGGCCGTTGAGTTCTTCGAACACCGGCAGCACCGATTTACGCGACACCGAGGTCCAGCAACCGAACACCACCGCCACCTTGTCCTGAGTCAGCAACTGCCGGCCCTTTTCGGCGAACAGCGGCCAGTTCGATGCCGGGTCAACCACCACCGGTTCGAGCATCTTGCCGTTCACGCCGCCCTTGGCATTGATTTCGTCGATGGTCATCAACGCCATGTCTTTGAGCGAGGTTTCGGAGATCGCCATGGTGCCGGACAACGAATGCAGAATACCGACCTTGATGGTCTCGGCGGCCTGGACCGTCCAGGCCATGCCCATCGCGGCAATGCTTGCCGATAGTGTGAAAGCCTTGATCAAACTGCGACGCTTCATTGTGCGATCTCCATGAACGTTAAAGTTTTTTATGGTTGGCAGATGCGGACGACTGAAGGGTCTTTAGCAAGGGCTGTGCCCGGTCGGACAAGGGCAAGGAAATGTCGTATTAGAGCGGTTGCGCGGTGTGGGCGACGCACCATGAAGGACCGCGACTGGCGCGTTGGTGCGAAGAGATGCGCCACATTGGGGCGCAGGCAGTGCAGACACCGCAGATCAAATGTGGGAGCGGGCTTGCTCGCGAAAGCGGTGGGTCAGTCACAGTGATGTTGAATGTGTCGCCGTCTTCGCGAGCAAGCCCGCTCCCACAGTAGATGTGTGTCGTGCGCGGAATCCGTGAGCAACGATAATCCCTGTGGGAGCGGGCATATACAAAATCTGTGTACGACACAAATCCTGTGGGAGCGGGCTTGCTCGCGAAAGCGGTGTGTCAGTCTCGGTGATGTTGGATGTGCCGCCGTCTTCGCGAGCAAGCCCGCTCCCACATTGTTTGCGGTGTGTCTACGCCGGATCGACGTTATCCAGCGCCCGGTTCACCGCCAGCTCTGCCAGCATGATGACCTGTTGGATCGCCAATGCCGTGTGGCGCTGCGGGCCGATCAGATCGTTGGCGAAATCGCTGGCCAGGACACTTGCTGTGGCCAACGATTCGTAGGCGTGGGCCAGGAGGCTTTCGGTATCCATATTCGGGGCGACGATGAACATGGTGCTGGGGCGACGGGGTTTTTCGGTGTATTGCGCCGGGGGATCGAGGTAGTAGTCGAGGGCGCGTTTTATGGCTTCGCGGTCTTTGAGTAATTCTTCAGTGCGCGAGGCTTCGGCGTTGGGGGTGGTGGTATTGAAGGGTGGGTCTGGTACGAGTTTCTTATTCATTGAAATGTCCTCTAATCAGTTGAAGCCATCACTCGTCGTTTCTCACGCGACGGAGTGGTGGCAGCTATGTGCGGAGTGAGAAACCGGTAGAGGATCAAACCCGGCCGGACCGAAGTCCGCCCGCACACAGCCGCCATAGAGCATTGCTGGCAGCGGATAAGCTGTCGGCGATTATGGTGGTACTGGCGATGGATTAAAACCTCTTCCGGGCTCTCACACCCGATCGCTGAGTTTTCAGCGACAGCCCAAGACTAGAGGGCTCGCGTCCGACGAACAACCTGAAAAAGGCGTGGGAAAGTTCCCTGTTTTGACACATCCATTAAACATTCAAAAGCGGAACGCGGAGCGTCCCTGGCGGCATTCCCACGCGGGAGCGTGGGAACGATCAAAACAGGCACAGGATCGCAACTCCTGTGGGAGCGGGGTGTGTCAGCGGCGGCGCATCAGGCCGATGAAGAACAACCCGCCAATGGCGGCGGTGGCGACGCCGATGGGCAAGTCTTCCGGGGCGATCAGAGTGCGTGCGGCCACATCGACCCAGACGAGGAACAGGCTGCCCAACAACACGCACACCGGCAGCAATCGCCGGTGTTCAGCGCCCACCAACCGCCGCGCAATGTGCGGCACCATCAGCCCGACAAACCCGATGGACCCGCTGATCGACACCAACACCCCAGTCATCAACGAAGCAATCAAAAACACCCGCAACCGCACGGTGCGAGCATTCAAGCCGAGAGTCACGGCGGTCTGTTCACCCGCCATCAACGCATTCAACGGCCGAGCCATCCCCAGCAACAACACCAACCCGAGCAACACACTCGCCGCCGGCACCGCGAGCAATTCCCAGCGCGCCAGACCGAGCCCGCCAAGCATCCAGAACATCACCGCAGAACTGGCGCGATGATCCCCGAGAAACAACAGCAAATTGGCGATCGCCATCATCACGAACGACACCGCCACGCCGCACAACAGCAGCCGATCACTGTCCAGCCGCCCATGACGATTGGCAATCATCAGCACGATCAACATGCTCAGCAGCGCGCCAATAAATGCCGCGATGGGCAACGTCAGCAACCCGACAATCTCACCGACATGCAGCACCACAATCACCGCGCCGAGGGTCGCGCCGGAGGTCACACCGAGCAGGTGCGGATCCGCCAGCGGATTGCGCGTCACCGCTTGCAGCACCGCGCCAATCAACGCCAGGCCGGCGCCCACCAGTGCACCGAGCAACATGCGCGGCACGCGGATCAGCCAGACGATGTGTTCCTGGCCGGCCGTCCAGTCCGGAACACCGAAACCAAAAATCTTGTGCAGCAATATTCGCCACACCACCTCCACCGGAACCCGCGCCGGGCCGAAGCCTAGCGACACCACGCACGACACCAGCAACAGCGCGCCGAGGGCCATCAGCAACAAGGCATAGCGACGATCGATCATTCGCCGTGGAAACCCTTGGCCAGGGTTTCGACCGCCAGCACGTTGTCGATCCCGGGCGTGGCTTGCACGTACGGGATGACGATGAAGCGCTGGTTCTTGATCGCATCCACCGATTGCAGAGCCTGATTGTTCAGCAGGAATTGTTCCTTCTGCTCGGCGGTGACTTCGCCGTAATCGACGATCACAATCACCTGCGGATTGCGCTCGACCACGTTCTCCCAATTCACCCGAGTCCAGCTCGCCTCGACGTCGTCGAGAATGTTGCGCCCGCCGGCAGCGTCGATCAGCGCTTGAGGCATGCCGAGACGACCGGAAGTCATGGCCCGATCCTCGCCGCTGTCATAGAGAAACACCCGAGGTTTTTCCGTCGGCAGATCCTTGCGCACCTCGGCCACTTGCGCCTGCATCTCGGCGATCACGGTGTTGGCGCGGTCCTGCACGTCGAAGATTTTCCCGAGGTTGCGCAGGTCGTTGTAAGTGTCTTCCAGACTGGCGGGCGGGCGCTTCATGACGAAGGCGCAGGACTCGGTGAGTTCGTAGACGTTGATGCCCAGCGGTTGCAGGGTTTGCGGCGTGAGATCACCGCCGACGCGCATGCCGTAATCCCAACCGGCGAAGAAGAAGTCGACGTTGGCGTTGAGCAGGGTTTCCACCGACGGGTACTTGGCTGCGAGTTCTGGCAAGCCATCGAGGATGGTCTGCATCTCGGGCGTCACCGACTTCCAGCCTGTGACGCCGCTATACCCCGTCATCCTTGGTTTTAGGCCGAGGGCGAGCATCATCTGGGTCATGTTGATGTCATGGCTGACCGCGTGTCTCGGCGCTGCCTTGAAGGTGACTTCGCGGTTGCAGCTCTGAATCGTCAGCGGGTAATGCGTGGCTTCGGCAACCACTTGGGCGCTGCCTAGCAATAGAGCAATGGTGAGGCTGGAGAGCAGCAGGGAACGCAAAGTCATGGTTGGGTTATCCAGGTAATTCGTGGGTAGCCGTGCAAGGGGTGGTCATCGATCAGGGCGTCGACGCCGAACACGTTGTGCAGCAGTTGTGCGGTCAGGACTTCTTTGGGCGGGCCGCTGGCCACGATGCGACCGTGATTGATCACGTACAGCCGATCGCAGAAGGCCGCTGCCAGATTGAGGTCGTGAATACTCGCCAGCGTGCCGATCTGCAGACGCTTGACCAGTTGCAACAGCTCCAGCTGATAGCGCGGGTCGAGGTGATTGGTCGGTTCATCGAGGATCAGCAATTGCGGTTGTTGAGCCAAGGCGCGGGCGAGGATCACGCGCTGTTTTTCACCGCCGGAAAGGGTGGCAAAGGCGTGCTCTTCGAAGCCCTTGAGGCCGACCGATTCGAGGGCGTGGGTCGCGAGTTTTCGGTCTTCAAGGGTGTCGCCATCAAACAACCCTTTGTGCGGCGTGCGGCCCATGGCGACCACTTCCTCGACAGTCAGACCAAAGGCGTCGGGGAATTCCTGCAACACCACGGCGATGCGTTGCGCGCACCAGCGTGAGGATTGCTTCCAGACGTTGTGGTGATCGAGTTTGACCTCACCGCTTTCCGGTTTGCTGAAACGATAGGCGCAACGCAACAGGCTGGTTTTGCCGCTGCCGTTGGGGCCGATCAACCCGACGAACTCACCGGCGGCCACGTGCAGTGATGCATCACGCAGCTGGAACTGGTGATGGCAATGGCCGTGGCCCAGAGGTGTCCAGGCGAGGTTCGTGAGGTTCAGCGAGGTCATGCAGTTCTCTTGGGTTTTTTGGTGTTGCTGATGACGCCTTCGCGAGCAAGCCCGCTCCCACATGGGAATGCGATCAAATGTGGGAGCGGGCTTGCTCGCGAAGGGGCCCTATACTTCAAAACCGATAATCAGTAGTGACAAAAAATGATCGCGGTTCGCCGAGGATCCACTGCTGGCCCGTATTGTATTGGCTTTGCGCGTACGCGTATCTCACCTGCTTCATGATGAAGCTGAAGTGGATTCAGTTTGCCGGCTCAAGCGCGACAGCAGCACCCGATCCAGTACCCACACGACCACCAGCGAAGCCCCCACCAACGGAAATATCACCGCCAGCCCGAGCATGATAACCATCGCGTTTTTCCATTTCGGCAGGTCGTGACGCAACGGTGGTACGCCGAACTTGCCCTGTGGCCGGCGCTTCCACCAGATCACCACACCGCTGACCGCGCTGAGCAAAATCATCAGGCAGATCAGCAGCACGATGATCTGATTGAACGGGCCGAACATCTTGCCTTCGTGCAGCATCACGCCGACTTCGGTGGCCCGGGCGACGTTGCTGTAATGATGCCAGCGCACGTCGGCGAGGACGTCGGCGGTGTACTGGTCGACATGCAAGGTGGCGTCGTTGCGCGGGTCGTCGGCGAACACCGCAATGGTGAACACGCCGGTGGCTGTCGTCGGGAAGGTGATGCTGTAACCGGGCTCGACCTTGCGTTGCACGGCGATGTTTTGTACGTCTTGCAGGCTGATGGTCGGCGCTGCCGGACCGGTTTGCGTGCTGGCGTGGGCCATGTGTTCGGCGTGGTCGCCGGACATCGGCATCGGCGTGTTTTCCATAGCCCACGGTATGGTCTGGCGCGTGGCGCTGTTGAGGCTGCGGGCCTCGACGTCGGACTTTGGCACGTCATTCCACATGGCTACCGGGAAGCGGTTCCAGAGGTCGGCGTATTGCTTGCCCCAGAACCCGGTCCAGGTCATGCCGCTGAGCAGCATCACCAGCAACAATGCCGCGCCCCAGAACCCGGTCACCGCGTGCAGGTCACGCCAGAGCACTCGGCCACGACTGTTCAAGCGGGGCCAGAGAATCCCGGCGGACTGGCCGCGCGGCCACCACAAAAATACCCCGGAGACCACCAGCACGACGCCCCAACCGGCGGCCAGTTCCACCAGTCGATCACCGACGGTGCCGATCATCAATTCGCCGTGAATCGAGCGCGCGACTGCTTGCAGATTCTGCTTCGCGTCTTGCTCGCCAAGGATGTCGCCGTGGTACGGATCGATGAATACGTTCAGTTCATGACCTTCATTGATCACCACAAATTGCGCACTGCGCTCGGCGTTGACCGGCGGCAGGTACTGTTTGATCTGACCTTGTGGGTACGCCTCTTTTACGCGTTTGAGCAGGTCGTCGGCGGAGACTTTGTGATGAGCAGCCGGGACGTTCAGCAGGCTGCCGTACATCAACGGATCGAGTTGCGGTTTGAACAGGTAGATGATGCCGGTCAAGGCCAGCATCACCATGAATGGCGCGACGAACAGGCCGGCATAGAAATGCCAGCGCCAGGCCAGGTTGTAGAAATTCGGTTTGGGGTGTTGCATTTAGAGTGCTCCGCTAGGCTTGGATCTGTTTTAGTTGTATGGCAATCGATCGCGGGTAAGGAGTGAACACCGCCCCCCTGTGGGAGCGGGCTTGCTCGCGAAGACGGCGGC
Source organism: Pseudomonas farris (assembly GCF_019145235.1). Lineage (GTDB taxonomy): Bacteria > Pseudomonadota > Gammaproteobacteria > Pseudomonadales > Pseudomonadaceae > Aquipseudomonas > Aquipseudomonas farris. Next base: position 531,229 of record NZ_JAHSTV010000003.1, read on the forward strand.
ACAGCCAACATTGATGTCGTCTGACACACCGCTTTCGCGAGCAAGCCCGCTCCCACAGGTTGCGCGTCTTGACTGAGAGGCATTGAGGCTTGCCCGCGATGCTTTTAGAAGCTCATATCAACCTTGGTCCAGAGCGTACGCCCTGGTTCGTTGATGGCTTGCGGATCATTGGCCGGGAAGCCGAAACCGGCGTTGCCCGCCAAGTTCAAGTGTTCGGCGTAGGCCTTGCCGAACAAATTGTCGACGCCACTGCTGACCTTCCAGTTCTTGTTGATCCGGTACGCGCCGTTGAGCGAGAACACGCCAAAGCCCGAGCTCGTGTCGAAATCTTTGCCGACCACGTTGCCCTTGTTCTGGTCGATGCGGTTTTGCGCCGCAACCACTCGCCACAAGGCGCCGGCGCTCCAGTTGTCTTCGCTGTAGGTCAGGCCGAAACGTGCATCCAGCGGTGGCATCTGCGGCAGGGCGCTGCCGTCGCTGCTGTTCTTGCCCCAGGCGTAGGCCAGGGTCGCGTCGGCTTTCCAGTTGGCCGTCAGCTTGTAGGCTGCACCGAGTTCGCCGCCCATGATTCGCGCGTCGATGTTTTCGGCTTGCGAGGTCATGCCCATCATCCCCGGCGTGTAGTTGAACAGGATGTAGTCACGCACCTGCCCGACGTAACCCGAGGCCCAGGCTTCGAGGTCTTCGGTCTTGTATTGCAGGCCAAAGTCGAGCTGGGTGGTTTTCTCCGGCTTGATCGAGTCGAAGGCATTCACCGAGCCGGCGGGACCGGACTTGGGCGAAAACAGCTCCCAGTAATCCGGGAAACGCTGGGAGTGACCGAGGCCCGCATACAGCGTGGTCGGGCTGTCAGCCAAGTCATGTTCGTAACGGACGAAACCGCTGGGCAGTGTGTCGGCGCGGGTGTCGTCGGCCGTCGGGTTCGGGCGGGCCATCATCCCGGAGCCGATGGTCTGCCGATAATCCTTGGCCGACGCGCGATCCAGTCGCGCACCGGTAATCAGCCGATCACGGTCGGCGGCGTACCAGGTCAGTTCGCTGAACACGCCGTAATTGTGGAAGTCGGCGTCCTTGTTGCGCGGTACATCCTTGTAGGCGTCGACGCCCATGGCGCTGCGTTGGCGATGCTCGTTGGTTTGCGCATCCAGGCCACCGATCAGTTGCACATCGGCCCAGCGCCAAGTGGCTTTGATCCGCGCGCCGAGGGTCCGGCGGTCGACGTTGGAGGCCATGGGGCCGGCCATCATCCCGGTGCCGGACGGCGTGCGCAGGGTGTAGTTGTCCATCACGTGGTCGGCGTAGTTGTAGTAGACCTGCGCCTCGACCTTATCCAGCACCTCACCGATGTTCGACTGCTCGAAACGCAGGCCCAGGCTTTCGCGCAAGAACTGCGAACCGTCCATGCCACGCCCGGCGTAACGGGCTTCGCCATCGCCCTTGCCGGCGGTCAGTTCCAGCAGCGTGTCGGAGCTTGGGGTCCAGCCGACAGCAACGTCGCCGTTCCACTTGTCATAGCGCGAGGGCACGGTGTCGTTGTTGCCGTCCTTGTAATCGTCAGAATGCGCGGTGTTGCCGATCACGCGCACGTAACCCAGCGGCCCACCGGCAGCGGCGTCCACCACTTTGTCGAAACGGCCGTTGGAACCGGCCAGCACGCTGGCGTTCACCCGGGTGCCGAGTTCGCCGAAGCTTTCCGGCTCACGGTCGAACAGGACGGTGCCGGCCGATGCGCCGGGGCCCCAGAGCACGGTTTGCGGGCCTTTGATGACGGTGAGTTTGTCGTAGGTTTCCGGTGAAATGTACGAGGTCGGGGCGTCCATGCGGCCGGGGCAGGCGCCGAGCATCATGCTGCCGTTGGTGAGAATATTCAGTCGCGAGCCGAACATGCCGCGCAGCACCGGATCGCCGTTGGTGCCACCGTTGCGCACCAGCGCGAAGCCGGGGATGGTCTTCAGATAATCGCCGCCGTCGCTGGCCGGCACCGGTTGGCGCGGGTCCTTGGGGTTGGTGACAATGGTCAGTGGCGAACTCGGCGCGATGGCGGTGATCACCGTCGGGCTCAGTTCTTCGGTGTGGTCGGCGTGTTCATCGGCCAGCACCATCGGTGTCAGCAGCAAGCCGCAAAGAACGGCAGTGGCGTGCCTGAAACGAACGCGAGATTCGTTCAGGGCAAAAGAAGCCTGGGCAGCGCCCAAACGTGTGTCAGCAGAAAACCTGGACATGACAATTTCCATCGAACAGTCGTAAACGACACGGCCGGCAGCCTGCGGCTGTCTTCTAAACCGTGTGAGATCGGAGGTGGGTGTTTACGCGACGATGGGCGGCGCACGGGTGCGGGCGCCGGGGAAGAAGGTTTGCCGGGCGTGGCCCAGGCGGGTAGCGGGAGTGCTGAAAGTGGTTGTCTGTGGACTGTCGAAAGCGACGAAGGACTGACCGCCAGTGAGCGCAGGGCAATTGAACAGCAGGCTGCAATAGCCGCATTTTTCCCAGAGTGCGTGATGGTCAGTTTTGGGCGGGCAGTGCTCGGCGGCGGGTTGCGCGCCATGCTCCATGGCCGGCATGTCCATGGGCATGTCCATCGACATGCTCAAGGACATCGAGGCGCGTTGATCCATCGGCATCGATTGAGAAATCAGCGGGCCGATAAAGATCATCAGCATGGCGAACAGGCTGATCCAGCTGCCGCGCGTCAGGCTCATTGGCTGACGGCGGTGCACGGATGACCTGGTGCCAAGCGGGCGCATGGGCGTTTTCAACGTCGGCGATTACTGAGCGTGCATGTGTTCTTGCATGCTGTCAGGCGCCTTTTTCTGCACCGCGACCTCGACCGTCACATCGCCGGACTTCTCGAAGTGCATCGTCAGCGGGAAGCGCTTGTCGTCGCTCAACAGGCTGCGGTCTTTCAGTTCCAGCAGCATCACGTGATACGCCATTGGGGCGAAAGTGACTTCGCCGCCCGCCGGAATCTCGACGCTCGGCACTTGCTGCATTTTCATCAGATCGTTTTGCTTCACGTGCTCGTGCAGCTGGGCAACACCTGCGATCGGCGAGTCGACGCTCAGCAGTCGGTCGGCGGTTTTGCCGTTGTTGTGGATCACGAAATACGCTGCGACGGTGGGCGCGTTGGGCGGTAACTCTTGCGACCACGGATGGGCGATCTCAAGCTCGCCAGCCTTGTATTCGTGAGCATTGGCAAAACAGGCAGGTAGCAGTAATACAGCCAGAACGATGAGTTTGTTCAACATGGCAGTTCTCCAGAACGATTCAAAACGCAGGTCAATTGCGAGAAGGAATCACGCCAGAGGGGACGCTCGGGGGTTGAGACTCGGCCATTGCTGGCGCGGTGTAGGGAAGTCGAGCGTGGCAGGCGGCAGGCTTCGATTGGCCTCGAAACGTGCAAAATACAACTGCGGCGCATGCCCCGGCAACGCCACCAATGGCGCGGAGCCCGAGCAACACCAGCAATGTTGCATATTGGAATGATCGTCGCTCTGTGGAGCTTTCTGCTCGATATCGCCCAGGGAAATCGCCACCAGCTTGGTGCCGTTGGAAGAGCAGAAACTGCCCCACAACAACTGCTCTGCAGGCGATTTCGCCGTTTGCGCCATCGCTCCGGACATCGGCATGGCGAGCATGTTGAACAGCACTGCAAAGCAGGCGATCCAGGCAAATGCAAGCCGTTGTCGGGACATGAGGGCAGATCCGGTTGAGTGAGCAATCAGGCGCGGCTATTTAGCCTGATCAGGGGCGATAAGTAAAAAGGCCGGGTGCGGTGTGGTGTCGCAGTGCAATCATAGAGCGCTGGCATGCAGCCGCAGGCCCAATGCTTTCATCACTTTCATGATAGTCGCGAATTCCGGGTTGCCAGTGCTGCCCAATGCTTTGTAGAGACTCTCGCGGCCGAGCCCGGCATCACGGGCAATCTGTGTCATGCCTTTTGCACGCGCTATGTCGTTAAGTGCGGCACGTATGAGAACGCCGTCACCTGCATCTTCTTCAAAGCAGGCATCCAGATAAGCGGCCATTTCTTCTGGTGTTTTGAGAAACTCGGCGGCGTCGAATCGGGTGAATTGTTCGGCCATGACTTACTCCTCATTACCGATGTTTTGCGCCATTTGGAGAGCGCGTTTGATATCTCGTTTTTGAGTCGACTTGTCACCGCCCACCAGCAGCAGATAGACCACTGCCCACTCGACGAGTGAAATACATCCTGTAGCCGGGGCCGTAATGAACACGCATTTCATAAACAGCCTCGCCTACGGATTCGCAATCACCAAAATTACCGTGTTCGGCAGCTCGGAGCCTGGCGATAATGCGAGCTTTACCGATGATGTCTCTCAATGAGTTGAGCCAATCGGCAAACGCACGAGATCGTTCGAAGTCGATCATGTCGGATCGTATTCCTTGGGATACAAGTTGGCAAGCCACACTTTTCTCGGCCCAATGGGAGGCCTTACCCATGAGTGGTATGGGTGGTGTTGCTAGCTAGGATCAGGGGAATCGAATATAGAGTTGAAGCGCTTGCCGGGAACAGTCGGCCCTCTCCTGGAAAGTTGTCGGCAAAGTCGCAAGGTCGTGCAGGCTCAGGAAATGTCTGACACTGACAAAGCCGCCAAGACGTCATCCACCGCCCCAAACTCCCGCTCAACTCCCGGCAACACCGGCCGCTTCAACACCAGCACCGGCACTCCACGCTCTCGCGCCACTTCCAGTTTCGGTTCAGTCGCGGTGCTGCCGCTGTTTTTGCTGATCAGCACATCGATCTGCCGACGCTCGAACAGCTCGCGTTCATCCTCGATCAGAAATGGCCCACGCGCGCCGATCACTTCGCAGCGCTCATTCCCGGGATAAACGTCCAGTGCACGCAACGTCCAGAATTGCTCTGGCGGGATTTCGTGCAGGTGCTGCAGCGGTTCGCGTCCGAGTGTGAACAGCGGTCGCCGGAAGGGTTTGAGCGCTTCGATCAGTTCGGCCCAGTCGCTGACTTCGCGCCAGTCATCCCCGGCTTGTGGTTGCCAGGTGGGACGGCGCAAAGCCCAGCACGCAATGCCGCTCAACTTCGCGGCGGTGGCGGCGTTCTGGCTGATTTGGGCCGCGTAGGGGTGGGTCGCATCCAGCAGTAGATCAATGCCTTCATCCCGAATGAATTGCGCCAGACCTTCAGCGCCGCCATAGCCGCCAACCCGAACCTGGCAGTTCAGATCCGTCGGCACACGACCGACACCGGCGAGGCTATAGATGTGTTCCGGCCCCAGAGTCCGGGCGATGGCCAGGGCCTCAGTGACGCCGCCGAGCAACAACACGCGCTTCATTGAAATACTCCTGCATGGCCGACAATCCCGCCCTGGCGATCGATGGCGAATACTTCGACCTGAACCTGCGCCGGCACCACGCTGCGGGCAAAGTCCAGAGCGTGTTGACACACTGCGTCACCGAGAGCGATCCCGGCAGCGCTGGCCATGGCCAATGCCTGCTGACTGGTATTGGCTTCGCGGATCGCCTGTTGCAGCGCCGCATCGGCACCGACCGCCGCGGCCCATTCGGCCAATTGCGGCAGGTCGATGCTTGAATGCCGACTGTGCAAATCCATATGCCCGGCCGCCAGTTTGCTGATCTTGCCGAAGCCGCCGCACAGGCTGAGTTTATCCACAGGCACTTTGCGCAAATGTTTGAGCACCGCGCCGACGAAGTCGCCCATTTCGATCAGGGCGATTTCCGGCAAGTCGTAGACTCGGCGCATGGTGTCTTCGCTGGCGTTGCCGGTGCACGCGGCGATGTGTAGGTATCCGTTGGTTTTGGCGACGTCGATGCCCTGGTGGATCGAGGCGATGTACGCCGCGCAGGAGAATGGCCGGACGATGCCGCTGGTGCCAAGGATCGACAAGCCGCCAAGAATCCCGAGTCGCGGGTTCATGGTTTTCAGCGCCAGGGCTTCACCGTCCTCGACGTTTACCGTGACCTCGAAGCCGCCCGGGTAATCAAGCTCCTCGGCCAGCAGCGTCAGGTGCTCGCTGATCATTTTGCGCGGCACCGGATTGATCGCCGGTTCGCCGACGTTCAGCACCAACCCGGGCCGAGTGACGGTGCCCACGCCCCGGCCGGCGCTGAAGCGAATGCCCGGCTCGCTGTGCAGGCGCACCTGGGAAAAGAGCAGGGCACCGTGGGTCACGTCCGGGTCGTCGCCGGCGTCCTTGATCGTTCCGGCTTCGGCGCCGTTGTCCATCAGTCGACAGAATTCCAGGCGCATCTGCACCCGTTTGCCTTTGGGCAAAATGATCTCGACGGCGTCTGCTTCCACGCCACTGAGCAGCAGGCGTGCCGCCGCGAGGCTGGTGGCGGTGGCGCAGCTGCCGGTGGTCAGGCCGCTGCGCAGCGGTGCGGGTTGTTCGGCGGTTTCGTCACGCATCGAGGGGTTTCGTCACGTCCAGCAAGGTAATCGGCAGCGCCTGCCGCCAGGTGTCGAACTCGCCCAGGGGTTGCGCCTGAGCGACGTGGATGCGGGTCAGTTCACCTCCATGCCGTTCGCGCCAGGCCATCAGGGTCACTTCGCTCTGCAGGGTGACGGCGTTGGCAATCAACCGGCCACCGGGTTTGAGTTGCGCCCAGCATGTGTCGAGCACGCCTTCGCGGGTGACACCGCCACCGATGAAAATCGCGTCCGGGCGTTCTAGCCCGTCCAAGGCTTGCGGCGCTCTGCCGCGAATCAGTTGCAGACCGGGGACGCCCAAGGCATCGCGGTTGTGTTCAATCAACAACTGTCGCCCCTCATCAGCTTCGATCGCCAGCGCCCGGCAACTCGGATGAGCGCGCATCCATTCAATGCCGATCGAACCGCTGCCGGCGCCGACGTCCCACAGCAGTTCGCCGGGTGTCGGTGCGAGACGGGCGAGGGTGATGGCGCGCACGTCGCGCTTGGTCAGTTGGCCGTCGTGCTGGAAGGCTGAGTCCGGCAGGCCGGCCAGTCTGGACAGGCGCGGCGTGTTCGGTTCGGCGATGCATTCGATGGCGATCAGGTTCAGATCGGCGATCACCAGCTCGCTCCAGTCATTGGCGATACCCTCAATGCGTCGTTCGGCTTCGCTGCCCAAATGTTCCAGCACGGTGAGGCGACTTGGCCCAAAACCGCGCTCGCGCAGCAACGCCGCGATGGCCGCCGGACTCTGGCGATCGTTGCTCAACACCAGCAAGCGCACACCACTGAACACATGGGCATTGAGCGCGGCGATGGGGCGGGCGACTACTGAAAGCGTCACCACGTCCTGCAACGGCCAGCCCAGGCGAGCGGCCGCCAATGACACGGAAGACGGGGCGGGCAGGATCAGCATTTCCGCACCGGGCAGTTGCCGCGAAAGGCTGGCACCGACGCCATAGAACATCGGGTCGCCGCTGGCCAACACACACACCGGCTCGCCACGCAGTGCCAGTAATGGTTCAAGGGAAAACGGACTTGGCCACAATTGCCGCTCGCCACGAATGCACACCGGCAACAAATCCAGTTGCCGCTGGCCGCCGAAGATCCGCGAGGCGCCCAGCAGGGCGCGACGGGCATTCTTGCCCAGGCCCTTGAAGCCGTCTTCACCGATACCTACTACTGTCAGCCAGGGTGACATCTGCCGTCCTCAAAAAAAGTCCACAAACGGACTGTTCCGACGGGCAGGCTTTTCATGCCGTCGGACAAAGCAGGCATAATACCGCGCCTTCGCCCGCGAAGCGCCTTTCCCACACAGCCGGTCGCCCCTTTGAACGAACGCCCGATGTCCACCGCCTTACGCCCCTCGGCCTGCCCGGGGTTACTGCGTATTGTCCCGGCGCTGGACGGCGGCATCTGCCGGATCAAATTGAACGGCGGCTGGATCAGCGCCGCCCAGGCTGAAGCGGTGGCCAGCGCGGCCGAGCGGTTTGCCGGGGGCGTGATCGAGGCGACCAACCGCGCCAATCTGCAGATTCGCGGGATTGGCAGCGAGCAGACGGCCTTGATCGACAGCCTGCTCGCCGCAGGATTGGGCCCGCGTACCGCGGCAGGCGACGATGTGCGCAATCTGATGCTCAGCCCGAGCGCCGGGATCGACCGGCAGATGTTGCTCGATACGCGCCCGCTGGCCGAACAGATCCTCACCAGCCTGCAAAACCATGAGCGTTTTCACCAGTTGAGCGCCAAGTTTGCCGTGCAACTCGATGGCGGCGAAGGCCTGGCGATGCTCGAGCATCCTCACGACTTGTGGTTGAGCGCCGTTGAGCAAGAGGGCGAGTGCGTGCTGGCCTTCGGTCTGGCGGGTTGCCCGACGCAGACTCCGTCGGGCGCGGTGCGACTGGAGGACGGCCATGCGCTGGTGATCGCGGTGCTTGAGTTGTTCCTCGATCTGGCGCGTTCCGACCAGACGCGCATGCGTCATCTGCTGGCCGAATACCCGGTGGCCGGGTTTGTCGCTCAAGTGGCCGAACGTGTGCCGTTATTGTCCACCGTGAGCGGGGCGCGCGTTACGAACTCGAACGTTCTGCACTCGAGTGTTCTGCATGTAGGCGCTCATCCTCAGCGTGAAACCGGCCGTGTCTATGTCGGCGCGACGCCGCCTCTGGGCCGGCTCGATCCCGCCATGCTGCGGGGCGCCGCACAACTGGCCCGCGAACGAGGTGACGGCAGCCTGCGTTTCACACCTTGGCAAAGCCTGCTGTTGCCCGATATCCACGAACGCGATGCCGCTGAAGTTATCCACAGCCTGGAAAACTTGGGCCTGCGCTGTTCGGCAGACGATGCCTTGGCGCATCTGATTGCCTGTACCGGTTCGGCGGGTTGCGGCAAAGGTCAGTCCGACACCAAAGGCGATGCGCTGCAACTGGCGACGTTGTTGCAACGTCACGGCCAAGTCTTTGATGTGCATCTGTCTGGCTGCGCGCGTTCCTGCGCGGCGGCACACATTACGCCAGCGACGTTGCTGGCCGTCTCACCCGGTCACTACGACCTCTATTTTCGCGACGCAGCTCAGCCGGGTTTCGGCGCGCTGCACGCACGCAACCTTACTATTGAAGCGGTCGCGGCCTTGCTCGACGCCCGCTCACGGAGCCCCCTTGATGCTTGATTACATCCGCGACGGTCAGGAGATCTATCGCAACTCCTTCGCGATCATTCGCGCCGAGGCCAACCTTGCGCGTATTCCGGCCGATCTGGAGAAACTCGCGGTGCGGGTGATCCACGCCTGCGGCATGGTCGAGTCCATCGACGGGCTGCAATTTTCCGAAGGCGCCGGCAAGGCCGGGCGCGATGCGTTGGCGGCTGGTGCGCCGATTCTGTGCGACGCGCGGATGGTCAGCGAAGGCGTGACCCGCGCGCGTTTGCCGGCCAATAACCCAGTGATCTGCACACTGCGCGATGACAGCGTCCCGGAGCTTGCCCGCGAGTTGGGCAACACCCGTTCCGCTGCCGCGCTGGAGCTGTGGCGTCCGCACCTGGAAGGCAGCGTGGTGGTGATCGGCAATGCGCCGACCGCGCTGTTTTATCTGCTGGAAATGCTCGACGCCGGCGCGCCGAAACCGGCGCTGATCCTCGGCTTCCCGGTGGGTTTCGTCGGCGCCGCCGAATCCAAGGCGATGCTCGCGGCGGACAGCCGTGGCGTGCCTTTCGTCATCATGCAAGGCCGGCTGGGCGGTAGTGCCATGGCCGCCGCCGCCGTCAACGCCCTCGCCACGGAGATCGAATGATGCAGCAACCTGGACGTTTGATTGGCTTGGGCGTCGGCCCCGGTGATCCGGAACTGATTACTGTCAAAGCCTTGCGCCTGCTGCGCGAGTCGCCGGTGGTGGCGTACTTCGTCGCCAAAGGCAAGAAAGGCAACGCCTTCGGCATCATCGAAGCACACCTGCAGGACGCACAAACCCTGCTGCCGCTGGTTTACCCGGTGACCACCGAAGCGCTGCCGGCGCCATTGTCGTACGAACAAGTGATCAGCGATTTCTACGATGCGGCCGGCGAAGCACTCGCCGCGCATCTGGACGCTGGCCGTGACGTGGCGGTGATCTGCGAAGGCGATCCGTTCTTCTACGGCTCTTACATGTACCTGCACGATCGTCTGGCCGAACGCTATGAAGCCGAAGTCGTGCCGGGCGTCTGCTCGATGCTCGGCGGTGCGTCGGTACTCGGCGCACCGCTGGTGTATCGCAATCAGAGCCTGTCGGTGTTGTCAGGTGTGCTGCCCCACGAAGACCTCAAGCGGCGACTGGCCGATGCCGATGCCGCGGTGATCATGAAACTGGGGCGCAATTTTCCCAAGGTTCGTCAGGTGCTCGAAGAACTCGGTCTGGCGGAGCGTGCGCTGTACGTTGAGCGCGCGACCATGGCCAATCAGAAAATCGTGCCGCTGGATCAGGTCGAGCCGATGTCCTCGCCGTACTTCTCGCTGATCATCGTTCCCGGTGAAAGGTGGCAAGGCTGATGGCCCATTCCGCTCCGGCGATTGTCATTCTCGGCAATGGCAGCCTCGCGACCGCCCGCAAGATTCAGCAGGTGTACCCGGGCGCATTGATCCATGGATTGGCCGAACGGGTCGAAGGCGCGGACCGTGTTTATCACGAGTTCGGCGCGACCCTGCGCGAACTTTATCAACAGGACACGCCGATCATCGCGCTGTGCGCCGCCGGGATTGTGATCCGCACCCTGGCGCCGTTGCTGCTGGAAAAAGGTGCCGAGCCGCCGGTGCTGGCCGTGGCCGAAGACGGTAGCGCAGTGGTGCCGCTGCTCGGCGGTCTCGGCGGGGTGAATGTCATGGCGCGCGAGATTGCCGCTGGCCTCGACGTCGCGGCGGCGATCACCACCAGCGGTGAATTGCGTTTCGGCACGTGCCTGCTCAATCCACCCAGCGGCTATGCCTTGGGCGATCTGGAATTGGGCAAGCGCTTCGTCTCGGACTTGCTGGCCGGTGAACACGTGCGCATCGAAGGCGCTGCGCCCTGGTTGGCGCAAGCACAATTGCCGCAAGATCCTCAGGCGCATTTGTCGATCCATGTCGGCAGCGCCGAACGGCCGCCGGCCGCCAATGAATTGTTGATCTACCCGCGCAGTGTGTTGTTGGCAGTCAGCGCCACGATGGCGGATTTGCCCCAGGCGATTCGCGCGGCGCTGCGTCAGGCGCGAGTCGCCGTTCAATCGCTGGCGTGCCTACTGGCGCCGGTCTCGGAGATGGCCAGCCCGGCGTTGCGCGAAGCGGCGCTTGAACTGGGGGTGCCGCTGCGTTTTGCCTCCCCCGCCAACGATGCCGGCGAGTTGGCTCGCACGGCTGTTCCCGACGCGACAATTCTCCCGATTGACGCGAACCTGGCGCTGGCAATCGCCGAACAGCCCCTGGACGTTACGCAGATCGGCCGCCCTCGCGGTCGGCTGGCGGTGATCGGCCTGGGCCCGGGTGCTGCCGAATTGAGGGTGCCTGCGGTGAAGGCCGAACTGGCCAAAGCCACGGATGTGCTTGGCTATGAAACCTATGTACGCATGGCCGGCCCGTTTCGACCGGATCAAGTGTTGCATTGCACCGACAACCGCGAGGAGATGCAGCGTGCCCGTCACGCCTTCGAACTGGCGGCCCAAGGGCGTTCGGTGATTGTGGTCTCGTCCGGTGACCCCGGCGTGTTCGCTATGGCAGCTGCCGTGCTGGAAGCCTTGCACGAGTCGAGTGAGCCCGCCTGGCACAGCGTCGACCTGGAGATTCTGCCGGGGGTTTCCGCTTCTCTGGCGACCGCCGCTCAGGCCGGTGCGCCGTTGGGGCATGACTTCTGCGTGATGTCGCTGTCGGACAACCTCAAGCCGTGGTCGATCATCGAGAAGCGTCTGGACCTGGCCGCCGAAGCCGATCTGGCGCTGGCTTTCTACAACCCGATTTCCCGCTCGCGGCCGTGGCAGTTGGGCCGTGCTCTGGAAATCGTCGCACAGCATCGCACGCCTGAAACTCCAGTGGTTTTGGGCCGTGATATCGGCCGGCCCGGCCAGACGCTGCGGGTCACCACACTTGGTGCGCTCACGCCGGAGCAAGTGGACATGCGCACCATGGTGCTGATCGGTTCGTCCACTACCTGCGTGTTCCCCCGCGCCGACGGTGGCGACTGGGTCTACACACCGCGCTGGTATGGCAGCAAACCCCTCTGCTGAACCCTGGCGGCCCGTTCGGGCCGCCTTCATCACCTGAATCCCGTTATTTCCCCGATTGTTACGGCATTTGTGCGCGTAAGCCTGTTCGGTCATTTGAGTGGGATTGGGGTTGTCTGTCCAGGAAGAACTTTGATCCTGCGTTGTAGGAAGTTTCACTTTTATGTCGGTGTTCTTCAGGTGTTACAACTCATAACTTAAGACGAATGTTACAAGGTCCGGCTTATGGTGAGCTTTTTCAGGGCTTTAATGTGTATGTCATTAGTAAACGAGGCTGTGTGCGTTAAGTCTGTAACAGTGAATGTGCTGTCTGCTTTGTAATTAATTGAATTCGTTGTTGGTTGAGCAATATTTGGGTGGTGGGTTAGTTTGGTTTTGGGTTTTTGGTATTAGTTGGTTTTAGAGAGTTTATGGTGTTCTCTCGATATTAAGTGATGTCGGCGTTTATCCAAGAGTGGCGGCGCCTTTTTGTATTGTTGCATATCGGTGGAATGCACGAGTGTCTGAGTGCGCGTGTGGAATCATCATTGTCTAGAGTCGATCCCGACTATTTATATACGATAAATGGAAGTGTTGTTTATGAGTGAATCCAAGTTCTCGATTGCGGATGGCTATGTCGATTTTGTGGGGCTGTTTAATCGGGAGGACCTTGAGCAAGCCTTAATATCGCACAAGGGCACCGATCAATATGATGCAGTGTTCCGATATTACTTTGGTTGTTTCAATGTGCCGGATTCTTCCCGGTTGTTGGAGCCGTTAGGGCTGCTCAAGCAAGCGTTGGGGGCCTTGGAAGGAGGTACCCGGCGCCGTCGTGCGGCAGAGTCGGAAGCACCCATGAGTCCTGGTGTCGCGGGGAATCCTGATTTGGCGGAAATCTACAACAGAGTGGAGGGGTTCGAGACACGTCTGTACAACGGCCTCGAACAACTGAAGTTACCCGCCACCGACGTGCCGAAAAATCTGCATTTTGTCTGGCTTGGGGGTGGTGTCGGGGAGATTCAGCGCGATTACATCAACATTTGGAAGCAGGTGATGGCCAAGGAGGGCTACGGGCTGAACGTCTGGTATGACAGTGATGGGTTGCTGGTTCACGAAACCAACCGAATCATTGTCGAGGCGGCAAAGGCTGATGTGTTGTCCAGAGAAGGGCAAAAGGTTACCTCCGGTCATGATTTGGCCGATCTCTACGAAGAGCGAGCCACGGCGTTGAAGCGCCAGATGTATATGCACATCAATCAGGCGACCGAACTCGGTCTGAGTGCTGATCAGGCGCGCATGGACTTACTGGTTCGCGGCTATGGTCAGGACGAGACAATTCTGCAAGCCCTGCGGGATAAAAACGCTCAAGTCATGGCCCGTCTCAATGATGAGCACATCCGCTTGCGCGATGTTCATGAACTCCAGGCATTCGCTCGATTGGGCGATTTCTATAACCGTGAAATGTCTTTGCGCGGCAATCTCGCGGCGGCCTCGGATATTGTGCGGGTACTGGTGGAATACGGCGAAGGAGGGATCTACAACGACGTAGACTTTTTGCCGCCGCTTGCTTCGAACATGGCGGGTATTGAAGTTAACAAATTAGAGTTCGACGCACGACTCGGTATTTTGCAGCTGTTAATGGACCACAATGCTGACTGGATGCCGGGCCGTCAGAACGTGCGCAGTCGCTATGCCGACTATATCGAGCGAATCCCCGCGACGCACCGCGAGGCCTTGGAATGGTTTGCCAAAAGTTCGCCTACGTTGGAGCAGGTGTTTGTTCCATTCAAGGATCGCTCTGTTCGGCCCAATAGTTTGCGGTTGGCGATGATCGATAACGGCGAATCCAATGCGCTGATTGTTAGTCATCCCGGGTCAGCTGCGCTGGAAGCCATTATCGAGCGCTTCGAAATCCACCAGCGTGTGCTGCTGGCGGTTGAACTCGAGGCCGACAAGCACAAAATCAAATACTACGAAAGCAATCGCATCTATGAATTGACAGAGAAAGTATTAAATACGGATTTCGATATCTTCGACCAAAAAGCTGGCGACGAAGATTTTCAGGCCACTGACTTGTGCAGGGGGATAAGCGATTACTTCAGTGATGGCATCCGCCCCCAAGCCCAGGGCTCGATATTCTTGACGGGGCCGGGAGCTGTGCGGGCCGGTCTATTGGACTTCGAAAGCAAGCACTTGACGCCGTGGGGGGCTGATGCATTTCGGGATGCCGTACGGTTGCGCACCGGGTTCAACAGCGCTACAGAGGAGGATAGGGACCACTCGTGGAAAGAAAACGCTGGGAACATGGAGGCCTGGCTCGAAACGGAACAAAAGCGCTGGACCGACGGCGAATTGAAAGCCCGTTACAAAGGAAATATGGCAGAACTGCTCAAGCGCCAGAGCATTGATTTCGATGCAGGCTGGCCGGTGATCGAGGGGCGTCATGTACTGTCCGCCGACCTGTTGCAGCATCTGGCCGATGAGTTGGGTGAACCGTTCATGCGCATGATGAATCGTAGCCATAACGGTGCGGTGACCTTCGACAAGGCTGTACCGCTGAGCTTCGATGATCGCCAATCGATTCTCGCCCAAAGCGCCGATGCGCTACCCCCTGCATCGTTGGGCGATCCGGAGATGCAAAAGTTGTCGATTGATGAACTCCTGAGCGGAATCGCCAAGGGGACTGTTCACGTGACTCAGTTGAGCCCCTTGCAGCGCCTGCTGCTTGCAGCCCTGACTGGCGCGCAGGCATTGGATAACCAGAGCTTCGACGCGGCTCGCCCACAGCTGGAGAACCTCGCCAATAGCCTCAGTGAACTGGGGACGGCGGGTCGCTACGCGAAGATCGAACACGCACTGTACCAACGCCAGGCTCCGGCGTTTCTGGCCGGGCTTGCCAGTCCTGCCGATCATCCGCCAGCCCATTCCGAAACCGCCTTGGGGTTGAAAAAAAATGCGCTGGAGCAACCACTGACTTTGCGTCAATGGGGCAAGCACGTCGCCAGAATCCAGCAGGTGGCGAAACTTGAATTCCGTGATCAGGTTGCCGAGCGCGTCGGGGTTGTTATGGGCGGCATTGAAGCGGCCACCACCAAGCTTGTACCGCAAGATTTAATGCTTCATGGCACAGGGGATGCGTTGGGTGGACGTTGTTATCCACTGGCCTTGGTGATGGCAGCGGCATTGTCGGAGGGGAAGGCTGCGACCAACACGCTGCGCGAGCGATTCTATCTGGGGGTTATCGAACCTGAGACAAGCGATTCAGCCATTTTTCTACACAGTCTGGAAGCGTTGCGTGGCGTGCAAATCAGCGAGGTGGGCAGCGCGCTGGCGCGCTCGGATCTGAATCAGGTCGTCGACATTCTGAGCACCAGAACAATCACCAGTACGTTGATGCTCAACTCCGATAATCACTCCATGCTCGTGGCCAAAACCATTGAGGGCGAACACAGCACCTATCACTTTTACGACCCGAATTTCGGTGTTTTAGAGTTCGATCAACCGGCCGCGTTCAGACTGGCACTGGAGCAGTTCTTCCTTGAACAGAAGATGGCCGGACCCTACGCAGCCTATGGCGATACGGCGCATCCGACCTTCGATCTGATCGAGCTGGAAGGCGCGCGGGTGTCGGAGGTGGCATTGCCTGGCGCAATTCGGGTCTCGCAACTACTGCAACCCGGCACATTGCCGGGAGAGTCGCGACGCCCGGTGAGGCCGCGTCTGGCCAGTGCCCGCGGTCAATCATTGATGAGTAACTCTCGTCTGGGCAGTTGTCTGCTGGAACTGGACGGTCATTGGTGGGGGCAACAAATCGAGCAAGTGACATCCCGCCTCCGGCAGCAAAATCAGCTGGCACCACAGCTTGTGCCGTTGTTCGAAACCCTGGAGGTCATGCCGGACGGGGCCTACCGGATGAGCCTGATCAACCCTGAAAACCCTGAACACCTGGTACGAATCACCACCGACGACCATCGGCTCTTGCGTATTAAAAACTACCTCTCGGAACGTTTTTCAGCCTTGGCCAACAAATCATCTGTCCCGGGGGATCTGGTCGATCCCACTGATGTGGGTAGCGTTCACACCCTGAACGCCGGCTTCGCCATTCAAGCGCTGATGAATGCGCTGAGGGGACAGGAAGGGCCGGACAAATCCCTGACAATGGCTGTCCGGTTGCACGCCTATGTCAATTACGCGCAATTGGTGCATGGCAACGTGGCCGATGTAGCGGGCCTGGTGGGTCTGGTCCGGCAGGCGCTGGCTGAAGAGAAACTGATTGCCCGTACCGTCGCCCCAGTGGTCAAAGCCGCTGTGGGGCCGAGCGTGGGCGAAGCGACCGGCGGACTGTTGCAACTGGCGAATGTCGGGTTCGACATTTATCAATTGGCGACTGCGGAAAATGATGTCGAGCGAGCCCAGTTCGGGACGCAATTGGCTTTCGACTCGGCGAGTCTGGTGTTGTCGGTGGGCGCTTACGCTGCCGGCGCCACAATCGCCGGGGCGTTTCTGGGCGGGGCAGCCGTGATTCTGGGGGGGCTGGCAGTGGGATTGGCGGCAGTGGTCAAGGGCTTCGCCACCATTGCCGAAGAAGCCAAACAGGTCGGGCTGTTTTTCGATGAAATCGAGAAGGCTCATCGTCAAGGCTATCGATTCGACGGCGCTTTAGCGGCGTGGGTACCGCACTCATCGCTGATCGTCCAGGCGCTGGATCTGGCCGCCGGCAAACTGCTGCTCGACAGCCCAAAACTGTACCCGCTGCGCGACCATTTCGGGGTACCGACCTTTGACGGCGATTACGAGCGGGCGATCAACATTCGTCGGGAACTGGATCTGCCTAGCCAGATAAAATTCACTCCGCCCACCGGGCAGATCATCGTGCTGCCCTGCACACCACAAACCTGTTACAGCTACGAGTACAAGGCGCTGCCCTTCGCCACGCTGCGCCATGACCCCGGGTTCGACACGGCCCGGCGCCTGGAGAAAAAGAAAACGGACGGCGGATGGCTGTTCCTGTTTTCCTTCTATTCGTTTCCGAGTGAGTACATTCTTTATCGCCTGTTCCCGGTCTATACGCCGACAGTGATCGATGTGCTGCTCGATGCCGTCGAGCGCTCGCTGGTGATACCCGTTCTACCGCCGGCATGGCACGGGAAAGTCGCCTATCGGATTCAGGGCGCCGGCAAGCAATGTGCCTTGGTGCTCAATCCCGGGGTGAGTCTGACACTTGAGTCACCCAGCATTACTACTTCTCGATGGGTGCTGGAGGCGTCGTGGGCCAACGAGAGCGATGTTGTTCTGGAGGGAGCGGCGGGCCTGCAGATCGGTACCGTCAAGGTGGAGTTCAAGGGCCGAGGACTTCATGACGTCCTGATCCGGATCGCCAACAATCAGCTGTTCCAGCTTGATCGCGGAAAACGGCAGATGAACCTCGTCGAGCAGGATGTGCCTTCGGGCATGGATCGGCAGACGTTGCAGGAACATCTCAAGGGACTGGCTCAGGAGCATCGTTTGGTGATGCCGTATACGCCGGTTCATCACTATCTGATTCCGTACGAGAAACCGAGTGAGCCCCGTCACACCACCGCCTGGTACGACGCGAAGGAGGAACGCTTCCTGTACATCCGCAGCAAGGATGTACTCGCCGCTGATGAAGCGCTGCTAGGAGCGGTGGCTGGCGGCTACGGCTATTTCTACGAACCGCAGGGTTTCGTGATTTGGCAAGTCGACGCGGTCACCGGATTGCTCAGTTATCGTTATCGGATACTGCCTAAAGACACGGGAGCCACCATCAAGAGCATTGAGGCGGACGCGCAGGGGGTGATTCATGTCGTACAGGAAATTGCTCGCGAAGATCAGACCAGCGATGTGTTGGTGTACGTGATCCATGACGGGCAACTGCTGCTGAGTTCGGTCACCCGCGACATGGATCCGGGGCTGGAATCAGTCTTCAGTGCCAGCGACACACTGGCTGACTGGTCGCAGGTTCTTGGCAGCTATTACGTTCTTAGGCCTGTTATTGACGATGATGACGTTTCCAACGTCGACTGGCAGCCGGCGCCCTTTGTTTCAGTCTGCTGGAAGTTCGAGGCGAACGCGCGGGACATGGCCTGGGTTCGCGACAGTGACCATCTGATCATCCGTCCCTCTCCACGGCGCCACCGCGGGCGCGGCTGGGCCGATTCGATCAAGAACATGACTGATTTGACGTTGCTCACACCAGCGGACGGCAGCGATGTGTTTGTCATCTACGACAGGCTCAGGCAGCAGCTGTGCCGTAAGCAACGCACCCTGGTGGAGGGCAAAGGACAGTGGTCCGAAACATGGCGACAGCCTGCGAACCTGCAGAATGTCGAGGCAGTCCAAGGCGGGTACCTGGCGCTGACGTCGGAGGGCCTGTTCTTCAATCTGACTCCCCAGGGGTACCTGACGCTGGGAGGTCTTGGCGAGTCGTGGTTAAAGAATCGGATGCACTGGTGGTCCGCATTGGAACCGCTTGCCCGGCAGTACGCGGCTGAGAGCTTTGCCCTGGTCGGCCTGAGCAACTTCAACGATAACGCGAAGTTGTGCGCCTGGTACGTCGGCAATCGATTGTTGCTGGCTGATCTGGGCCATGGCAAAGAAGTGCGCCTGCTCAGCGTTACCCCTGATAGCGAAGCCGCCTGGTTATTCGATGTTTCGAGCGGCGAAGTCTATCGTCAGGCGTTCATCGATCCGCAGCGGCTGGAACCTGCATTTGGCGAAGGCTCGCGTTTGCTGCGTGCTGATGCGCTACCCGCCGCCGAGCGTGAATGGGCGCCCTGGCAGTTTGCCGAGGTGACGGTTGAGGGGGGCGGACTGCGCGGTACCACACTTGAAGGCGTGATACTTGAGCTGCGTTATCAAGAACCGGCATTGATCACCGGCGTCACCCATGAGTGGGTCATGTCTCAGGAGGGGCGAGCGCACGAAAACCTCAAAGAATTGGCGGACAGCCAACCTCATGCGGCACTGCTGTTGGTAGAAGACGTCGGCAGTCTTACATGGTTCGTAGTCGATACCGAACGTGTGATTCGTGTGCCAAAGG
The DNA here is from genome assembly GCF_019145235.1 of Pseudomonas farris. Lineage (GTDB taxonomy): Bacteria > Pseudomonadota > Gammaproteobacteria > Pseudomonadales > Pseudomonadaceae > Aquipseudomonas > Aquipseudomonas farris. The sequence goes on from NZ_JAHSTV010000003.1 coordinate 550,395, forward strand.
CTGCGATTCCAGAATCCTTCGAGCTATTGGGAACGCAACAGCAAACCAACGTATTGCTTCATGAAGACAAGAATGGACTGCTGCTGACTTATCCGGGCATGGGGCATGCCGGGCCACTCAGTTATGTCTGGCTTAATGCCGAGGTACTGGTCATTGAAGGCCAGATGAAGGTCGGCGATGTTCTGCCGCTGATGCCGGACGATGTCACGACCTTGATTCTGCGGATGGGGCAAGGTGCGGTGAGTTACCGCTTGTCGAAGGCTGCCTGGCTGCGGCTTGAGTTGGTCATCCTCGACTGCCGGCATTCGCTGGGCAATGCGCAAACGATTCCCGGCAAGTTGATCTGGGATCTGGATAATCCTGAAAAGCTGTTGCTAAGCATCGTTCAGGAACATCTGGTGATCATTGACCCGGACAGCGGGCACAGTGTGATTTTTCGTGAAGTGTATGCGACGGATGTCACCTTGCGTGGCGAAGCTTTGCTCGGGTTCGAAGGGCATCGACCTTATGCCGTTTCGACACTGGTGCAGAGGCTGGTCGCTCGGCAGAGCATGCATGACAGTGCAACGCTGGGTGAACTTCTAACGGTATCGACTACTGAGTGGGAAAGCAGTCTGGTGGGATAGTCTTGAGCTCGCACCGATAAAGAAGGCCGCGAAAGATTCTGTTCGCGGCCTTTTACTTTCGTCAGTGACTTCAGGGCACCAGATAGCCCTTCACCCCGGTAAAAATAATCTGCGCCGCCAGCGCGCACACGAACAACCCCATCAACCGACTGACAATCTGCAAGCCCTGATCGCCGAGAATCCGTTCTATCCGGTTGGACAAGTAAAGCACCACGCCGACCGTGAAACTGGCCAGGGCAATACTGAGAATGGCCGTCAGCTTGTCATCCCAATGGGGCTGGCTGACGCCCATCACTAACAGAGCACCGATGGTGCCGGGGCCGACGGTCAATGGAATGGTCAGCGGGACGATGGTCACGTCCTGCTGCACATTGTCGGTCTGCACCGCCGATTTGCCTTGAGCCATGCCCAGCGCCGAGATGAACAACACGCTACCGGCGCCAATGCGGAAGGCGTCCACGGTGATGCCGAAGACATTGAAAATTACCCGACCGAAGAGGTACAGCAAGACGCTCGAAACCAGCGTGGCAGTTGCCACTTTCCAGGCCAGGCGTCGTTGCTCCTTGCGCGAATAGCCGCGGGTCAGGCTGATGAAACAGGACAACACGAAGAACGGGCTGTAGAGCACCAGCATCTTCAGGTAAACGCTGAACAACACGTGGAGCATGGTGCAAGCTCACTGGCGAGGGAAGTCGAGGGGGAGTCTATCAGGCGCTGCGGGGGCTGTCGGCTCAGGAGGTCTGAACCGCTGCACGGTTCTGCTGATCACGCTGGGCAACCCAATGCTCGATCAGGTCGCGCAACTGCGACAGCTCGACCGGTTTGGCCATGTGCCCGTCCATGCCCGCCTGGCGCGCGCGCTCTTTGTGCTCGGCGAGGATGTGTGCGGTCAACGCTACCACGGGGGTGCGAATCCGCTGGTTGCCGACTTCCCAGGCACGTAGCTGCTGGGTGGCGGAGAAACCGTCGAGAATGGGCATTTCACAGTCCATCAGTACCAGGTCGTAGCGCTGGGCTTTCATTGCCTGCAAGGCTTCTTCACCATTGCTGGCGGTGTCCGGTTGCAGGTTGAGCTTGCCCAGCATGCCGCGTATGACCTTGGTCGAGATGCTGTTGTCTTCGGCCACCAGGATGCGGAAATCGCTGGGCACCTTGACCGGAAGGGTCGGGCCGGTGGGCAGCTGCTGTGAAACGGAAAGGCCTTTGTTGCGCTGGTTCAGCTCGTCCGCCAGCGTGGTCTTGAGGGTATAGCCGGCCACCGGTTTGGCGAGAATGCGTTTGATCCCGGCATTGCGCGCGATGATCTTGCTCGGGGCATTGCTGATGCCGGTGAGCATGATCAGCAGAATGTCATGGTTCAGGCTCGGGTCTTCCTTGATCTTGGCGGCCAGTTGCATGCCGGTCATGCCGGGCATGTTCTGGTCCAGCAGGACCACGTCGAAATAATCGCGCAGATGGGCCTTGGTGCGCAGCAGCGCCAGGGCCTCCTTGCCGGATGGCACGGCGCTGACATTCAAGCCCCAGGCGCTGCACTGCTGCACCAGCACCTTGCGACAGGTGTCGTTGTCGTCCACGACCAGTACGCGTGCGCCTTGCAGCGGGCTGTCCAGGTCCGACGTCGGATGTTCGAGACGGTCCGGGTCCAGTGGCAGGGTCAGCCACAATGTGCTGCCCTGGTTGGCTCCGCTCTTGATGCCGAACTCACCCTGCATCAAACGGATCAGCTGACGGGCGATGACCAGCCCAAGATTGCCCCCCAGGCTGGTAGCCGAGAGAAAATGCTTGCTGTGCAGTTCGGCATGCATCAACGCGTCGCGTTCTTCCGCCTCCATGGGCTGGCCGCTGTCCTGCACGGCGATGCGCAGCCGCGGTTTGGCGCTGCGTTCATCCAGGGCGACGACGATCAGAATCTCGCCTTCGTCGGTTTTCTTCAGGGCGTTTTCCAGCAGGCTCAGCAGGGTCTGGCGCAGGCGTGTCGGATCACCACTGATGACGCGTGGTACTTGCGGCTGGATAAAGCTGATCAGCTCGACGTTCTGCTGTTCAGCCTTGGCGCGGAAGATGCTCAGGCAGTCTTCGATCAGGGCGTTGAGGTCGAACTGCACGTCGTCCAGTTCGATCTGTCCGGACTCGAGTTTGGAGATGTCGAGAATTTCGTTGATCAGTGTCAGCAACTCGTTGCCGGCGCTGTGGATGGTCTGCACATAGTCGCGCTGCTTGACCGACAGCGGTGTGCCCAGCAGAAGTTCGGTCATGCCCAGCACGCCATTCATCGGGGTGCGGATTTCATGGCTGATCTTCGCCAGAAATTCGGCTTTGGCGTTGATCTCGGCGTTGCTGGCGGCCAGATCGCGACTGACGCTGAAACGGTCTTCGGTGATGCTGCGCTGTCGCTCGCCCAAGGCAATACTCATCAACAGGCCACTGATACAGATAAACACCAGCAGAATAATGATCAGGCCTTGCGGAGCGACAAGGGTCAGCCCCTGCAGTGCCGGCAGGATAATCAATGTGCCGAGGTTGAATACCACCATGGCCGCCACGAACAGGCGCGCCGGGCGATAACCTTTTTGCCAGTGATGGGCACCGACGAACAACATACTCAGGCCGGCCAGGGCAACCAGGGCGTAGGTGATGAGGTTCAGCGGCAGCGTGTTGACGAACAACAACAGCAGGCCGCAGGCCACGATGAACAGGATATCCCCCAGCAGCAGCTTGTTTAGCGGGTGTGGGCCGAGCGGGGCGAAGAAACGGTAGGCGAACATCAGGCCGCAAGGCGCGGTCATCAGCAAGGCGAGGTAGGCACCGGGTGTTTGCACGGCGGACCAGTTCGGCAACCATGGCCGGGCCAGGTTCAGCAGCAACACCAGACTGAGCAGCAACAATCCTTCGCACGCCGCCAGCCAGAGGCTGCTGCGTGAGCGGGTGTAGATGTAACGGGTCAGGTTATGCAGGATCAGCATCCCGAGGCAGCCAAAGAGCAGGCCGTAGATCAGCGTCAGGTTCTGAGTGGCCGCGGTCATGACCGCCGATTGCAGGGTGATATAAGGCCGCAACTGGTGTTCGGAGACCAACCGCAAGTAGACGTCGAGGGTTTTGTCGCTTTGTGGCAGCGGCAACATGAAGTCGCTGCTGGGGAGGGGGCGCGTAGTCTGGAGTTGCCCGCCACCGGTATTCAATTGATCGATCAACTGGTCGCCGTCGAGCACATACAGATTGAGGTGCGACAGGTCCGGTGCAAACACTCGCAGCAACTGTTCATGCTTGCCGGGCGCGAGCCTGAAACGCAGCCATAGCGCACCCTCGGGCGCGGCCGCGGTGAGGCGCTCGAGTTCGATGGGGCTGAATTGATTGGTGTAGCGGCTGGAGCGGATGTCGCTCAGCTGCAGGTCGCCTTGTTCGTCGAGCAATACCGCCCAGCCACTGCCTTGCGCGGCTTGGGCCGGGAGCATGCAGAGCAAGGTCAGCAGAGTGACGGTGAAGCCTATGGCAATCCTGAGCCAGCGCACGGCGAAATCCCTTCGTAGGTTAATGCCAAAGTATAACTATGCGCGGCGCCGGAATAGTCAGGCAAGGGCCGCAAGCCCTTGCCTGGCCGAATGGATGGCTTATTCCTGATTTTCGCCACGCTCGCGGGCAATGGCGCGGTAGCCAATGTCCTTGCGGTAGAAGCAGCCTTCCCAGTCGATTTTAGCTGCCAGTTTGTAAGCTTGCTGCTGGGCTGCATCGACACTGGTGCCCATGGCGGTTGCGCACAGCACCCGACCACCGGCGGTCACTACCTGACCGTCCTTGAGCGCAGTACCGGCATGGAAGACTTTGCCTTCCAGTGTCGCGGCTGCATCCAGGCCGTTGATCGCAACGCCTTTGGCGTAGTCACCCGGGTAACCGCCAGCGGCCAATACGATGCCAACGCTCGGACGTGGATCCCATTGTGCTTCGACCTTGTCCAGCGCTTGCGCCAGGGCTGCTTCGACCAGCAACACCAGGCTCGACTGCAAACGCAGCATCACCGGTTGGGTCTCAGGATCGCCGAAACGGCAGTTGAATTCGATAACTTTTGGATTCCCCGCCTTGTCGATCATCAGGCCGGCATAGAGGAAGCCGGTGTAGACGTTACCTTCCTCGGCCATGCCACGCACGGTCGGCCAGATCACCAGGTCCATGACCCGCTGATGGACTTCAGCCGTGACGACCGGTGCCGGGGAGTAAGCGCCCATGCCTCCGGTGTTCGGGCCGGTGTCGCCGTCGCCGACGCGTTTGTGGTCCTGGCTGGTGGCCATTGGCAATACGTTCTTGCCGTCGACCATGACAATGAAGCTGGCTTCTTCGCCGTCCAGGAACTCTTCGATCACCACGCGGGAACCGGCATCGCCAAATGCGTTGCCTGCGAGCATGTCGCGCACCGCGTCTTCGGCTTCGCTCAGGGTCATGGCCACGATCACGCCTTTACCGGCGGCCAGGCCATCGGCCTTGATCACGATCGGTGCGCCTTTTTCACGCAGATAAGCCAGGGCTGGCTCGATCTCGGTGAAGTTCTGGTAGTCGGCAGTCGGGATCTTGTGGCGAGCCAGGAAGTCCTTGGTAAAGGCTTTCGAACCTTCCAGCTGAGCAGCGCCCGCGGTCGGACCAAAGCAATCCAGGCCACGGGAGCGGAACAGATCGACGACACCGGCGACCAGCGGTACTTCCGGGCCGACGATGGTCAGGGAAACATTTTTCTCGGCAAAGTCAGCCAACTGCTCAAGAGCCAGCACGTCGATAGCGACGTTCTCGCACTTGGCTTCAATGGCGGTGCCGGCGTTGCCCGGGGCAACGAAAACTTTCTGCACGCGCGGATCCTGAGCCACTTTCCAGGCCAGGGCGTGTTCACGGCCACCGCTGCCAATGATCAAAACATTCATTTCAAAAACCTCGGATGACGCTAATTCTGGATAGCACCGTTGGTGCTTTGTGTGGGAGCGGGCTTGCTCGCGAAAGCGGTCTGTCAGTCACATCTATGGTGGATGTGCCGCCGTCTTCGCGAGCAAGCCCGCTCCCACATTCGATCGTCGTATCAGTGACGGAAGTGGCGCATGCCGGTGAAGACCATGGCGATGCCGGCTTCATCAGCTGCAGCAATCACTTCGTTATCACGCATCGAGCCACCTGGCTGGATCACCGCAGTGATACCGACCTTGGCCGCATTGTCCAGACCATCGCGGAACGGGAAAAAGGCGTCGGAGGCCATCACCGAGCCTGCTACCTGCAAACCGGCGTGTTCAGCCTTGATCGCGGCGATACGAGCGGAGTTCACGCGGCTCATCTGGCCGGCGCCGACACCAATGGTCTGACGGTTCTTGGCGTAGACGATGGCGTTGGACTTCACGTACTTGGCGACTTTCCAGGCGAAGATCAGGTCGTTGATTTCCTGTTCGGTCGGCGCGCGTTTGGTTACCACTTTCAGGTCTTCGCTGCCGATCATGCCAATGTCGCGGCTCTGTACCAGCAAACCGCCATTGACGCGCTTGTAGTCCCAGGCCGGAGCGCGATCAGCCGACCACTCGCCGCAGGCCAGCAGGCGTACGTTGGCTTTTGCAGCCACGATCGCGCGGGCTTCTGCGCTGACGGACGGGGCGATGATCACTTCGACGAACTGACGCTCGACGATGGCCTTGGCGGTTTCAGCATCCAGTTCGCGGTTGAACGCGATGATGCCGCCGAACGCCGATTCGGTGTCGGTGGCGTAGGCCAGTTCATAGGCCTGACGAATGCCGCCTTCCGCGTCCGGGCTCACGGCCACGCCGCACGGGTTGGCGTGCTTGACGATCACGCAGGCTGGCTTGACGAAGCTCTTCACACATTCCAGCGCAGCGTCGGTGTCGGCCACGTTGTTGAACGACAACTCTTTGCCTTGCAGTTGGGTCGCGGTGGCGATGCCGACTTCGGCAGGCTTGGCTTCAACGTAGAACGCCGCGCTCTGGTGCGGGTTCTCGCCGTAGCGCATTTCCTGAGCCTTGATGAACTGGCTGTTGAAGGTGCGCGGGAATTCGCTGCGGCCGGAGGTCGAGAGGGTTTCAGCCGCCTGGTTCACGGTGCCCATGTAATTGGCAATCATGCCGTCATAGGCGGCAGTGTGTTCGAAGGCCTTGAGCATCAGGTCGAAACGCTGAGCGTAGGTCAGGCCGCCGGCCTTGAGGCTTTCCAGGACGTTGGCGTAATCACTGGCATTCACCACGATGGCCACATCTTTGTGGTTCTTGGCTGCCGAACGGACCATGGTCGGGCCGCCGATGTCGATGTTTTCGATGGCGGTCGGCAGGTCGCAGCCTGGCTTGTTGATGGTGGCTTCGAACGGGTACAGGTTGACCGCAACCAGATCGATCGGCTTGATGCCGTGCTCGTTCATGATGGCGTCGTCGATACCGCGACGACCGAGGATCCCGCCGTGGATTTTCGGGTGCAGGGTTTTTACCCGACCGTCCATCATTTCTGCGAAACCGGTGTAATCCGCGACTTCCACTGCGGCAACGCCGTTGTCGCGCAGCAGCTTGAACGTCCCGCCGGTGGAGAGGATCTCGACGCCCAGGGCTTCGAGCTCCTTGGCGAATTCAAGGATCCCGGTCTTGTCGGAAACGCTGATCAAGGCGCGGCGGATCGGCAGGCGGGTAGTCTGGTCGGTCATTTCAATTTCCATCAAAAGCAAAGGAGTCAGCAAAAAAGGCGACCGATTTTACGCGGGCGCCTTTCTGGTTTGATTGAATGCTTACAGCAAATCGTACTGCTTGAGTTTCTTGCGCAGGGTGCCCCGGTTCAGCCCGAGCAGCTCACTGGCCTTGGTCTGGTTGCCCTTGACGTAGTTCATCACGCATTCGAGCAGGGGAGCCTCGACTTCGGAGAGCACCAGGTTGTACACATCCGTGACGGCAGCGCCCTCAAGGTGGGCGAAATAATTGTGCAGCGCCTTCTCGACACTCCCGCGAAGGGTCTGACCTTCTTCGCTCGGCGTGTTGAGGTGCTGTTTCAAATTCACGTTGTCGCTCACGGGTGTTGTTCCACTCACTAAAGTCTCGGTCATCATCGTCATGCGGCCACCCCTTCTCCGTCCCCTGTCAGGCTCTTGTAACGTTCGGCGAAGAAGGCCCGAACGTAGGCGCATTGTGCTTCCGTATCTTCCAAACGATTGAAGTGGGCGCGAAACTCCCTGGCGCCCGGCAAGGTTGCGAGATACCAGCCCACATGCTTGCGAGCTATGCGCACGCCCATGACGTCGCCATAGAAGGCATGCAGCGCAGCCAGATGCTCAAGCAGAATACGTTCCACCTCGATCAGTTCCGGTGCCGGGAGTTTTTCGCCGGTACGCAGATAATGGTCGATTTCACGAAAAATCCATGGCTGCCCCTGGGCAGCCCGACCCACCAACAGGCCATCGGCACCGGTCGCGTCGAGCACGTACCGGGCTTTCTCTGGCGAATCGATATCGCCATTGGCGAAGACCGGAATCGACACCGCCTGCTTGATCGCGGCAATGGTGTCGTACTCGGCTTCACCGGTATACAGATCGGCACGGGTTCGGCCATGTACCGCCAACGCCGTAATGCCTGCCTGTTCGGCGATCTTCGCCACGGTCAGGCCGTTCTTGTTCGCCCGGTCCCAGCCGGTACGGATCTTCAGAGTGACCGGCACATCGACCGCAGCCACCACGGCCTGCAGGATCTCGGTCACCAATGCTTCATCTTTCAACAGGGCGGAGCCAGCGGCCTTGTTGCAGACCTTCTTCGCCGGACAGCCCATGTTGATATCAATAATCTGTGCCCCCAGTTCGACGTTGGCCCGGGCTGCATCCGCCAGCATCTGCGCATCTCCGCCAGCGATCTGTACCGAGCGGGGCTCGGGATCACCTTCGTGGATCATGCGCATCCGCGATTTGCGGGTGTTCCACAAGCTCATGTCGCTGGTGACCATTTCCGAGACTACAAGGCCCGCGCCCAGTCGCTTGCACAGCTGACGAAAGGGCTGATCGGTGACACCCGCCATGGGGGCGAGAATCAAGCCGTTGTGCAATGTATATGGACCGATGCGTACCGCCGACATAGGACTTCCCTGTTGTGGGGCCGGATCATGAGAGTTCGAAAAAGGGTTGGCATGATACCCGCTCTCGATGACTGGATAAAGGCTGAATTGGATAAAATCTGAACAGTTAATTCGTTATCGCCAGCGGTTTGGTTGGAACGGTCAAAGTCAGAAAACTGCCGTCAAGCCTGTAACACTCGAGCGTTTCACTCGGGGGAATGAAAGCTCAGGCTGTAGTTCACCGCTTTGGGGCCTGGATCGAGAATGTCCAGCGCGATATGGATCGGCGTTTGTGGTGGCATTTCCGCGAGGCCTTCGAGGTCGCCGCTGAGGTACTCGCCGGGCTTGAAGCGACGGCTGGCGATCAGGTGGCCGTTCAAGTCGGCAAAGCGCAGTTCCAGCAACGGGAAGGGCTGGGAGAAGGGCGCGCGATTGTAAATGATGGCATCGACCACCAGTGCACCGTTGAAGTCCGGGTGGCTGCGGACCACCAGGTTGCTGCTTTTGACTTTTGCGATGTCGACCTTGGACGGCACGGTGCAGCCGATTTGCGGGCACAGTTGCTGAAACCACGGACGGTACTGGTCCTGGCGCGCCAGTTCGTCGAAGTGGTAGGCGACGTATTGGCCAGCGAGGCCGGCGGCGGCGAGCAGGATCAGCAGCAGCCAGAAAAAGCGCCGACCCCAGGGGGAGCGACGTTTTTTCCAATCCAGTTGCAACGGGTCGTCGGTCAGGTCCTCCAACACTTCCGCGCGCAGGGCCGGTCCGCTGCGTTCGCGTCGCTTGCGCAGGGGCTCGACCGAGGGCAGGTCGTCGTCGACTTCATCGGGAGTCGCCGACAGGCTGCCAAAGGGGATCGGGGCGTCGAGCGGGTCGTGCAGGCGCAGCTGTTGGATCTCGGGTTCGTCGTCCAGATCCGCGGGCTCCAGCGACAGCGAAGGCTCGGTGCGCGAGTGTTTGCTCGGCTCGATCGTCGGTTCTGGTGTGGGGGCGTCGACGGTTTGTGCGCGATCGGCGGCCGATTCGCTGAAGAGACTGTCGGACCAGGGCTCCTGATCGTGCTCGGTGGTATCGCGGCGAGCGCTGAGGCTGTCTTCGCGGGGCCGAGTGAATTCCGTTGTTGGCTGGATTTCCCGCTGTTCAAGCCGGGCGAGCTCTTCGTCCAGATCCAGGCTGTCCAGATCCATTTCTGCAGCGGTCCATTGCTTTTGGCTGATGGCTCGCTGCACAGGCGGTTCGACGGGCGCCGGTGCGACCGGTTTGACCGTCTCCTTGCCGGCCCGCTGCTCGAGTAACTGCTTGGCGGCGTTGAACACCTGCAAGCAAGAGCCGCAGCGAACCACTCCACGGGCCGCGCTCAACTGAGCATGGTTGACGCGGAAGCTGGTTTGGCAATGCGGGCACTGGGTGACGAAGCTGTCGGTCATGCGGAAATCCGGTTTATGCAGGCGCTCATTCTAGCGCCGACGGCCAGTAATGCGTACCCAGCCGTCGCGATTGGCAATCGGGTCCAGATCGAAGTCCTGAGCGTAGGCAGCGGCGACTTCTTCACCTTGTTCGGCGAGGATGCCCGACAGCGCCAAGCGACCGCCCGGCTTGACCAGGCTGGACAGTTGCGGCGCCAGCGAAACCAGCGGGCCGGCAAGAATGTTGGCCACCAGCACGTCGGCCTGAACCTGTGGCAGGTCTTGCGGCAGATACAGCGGGAAGAGTTCGTCGGCAATGTTGTTGCGCCCGGCATTGTCGCGGGAGGCTTCCAGCGCCTGCACGTCGATGTCCGTGCCGACGGCTTGCTTGGCGCCCAGCAACAGCGCGGCAATCGCCAGAATCCCTGAGCCGCAACCGAAGTCGAGCACGTTGCAATCTTTCAGGTCCTGACCGTCGAGCCATTCCAGGCACAGTGCAGTGGTCGGATGAGTGCCGGTGCCGAACGCCAGGCCTGGGTCCAGCAGCAGGTTCACCGCGTCCGGCTCAGGCGCGGCGTGCCAGCTCGGGACGATCCACAGGCGCTGACCGAAGCGCATCGGCTGGAAACCGTCCATCCAGCTGCGTTCCCAGTCCTGGTCTTCAATCACTTCGCTGTGATGCTCGGGCAGCGGGCTGCCGGTCAGCAACTCGAGGTGGGCCAGTACGCTGGCGGCTTCGGTGCCGCCTTCGAACAAGGCCAGCAGGTGAGTGTGCGACCACAGCGGGGTGGTGTTGAGTTCCGGTTCGAAGATCGGCTGATCTTCGGCGTCCATGAAAGTCACCGACACGGCGCCCACTTCAAGGAACGCGTCTTCGTAGGTTTCGGCTTGTTCTGGGCTGATGGCGAGACGGACTTGCAGCCAAGGCATGGCGGGCACCTTTGAAAAATATAGATTGCAGCCTAGCGGGCTGCGAGAAGCGCGCAAGTTTACGCGAGCGCGAGGCAGAAGACGACCGGGTAGCCAAGGAATGACGGGATGAGCGGGTACCTGTGGCGAGGGGGCTTGCCCCCGTTGGACTGCGAAGCCGTTCCCCATCGAAGCGCCGAAGTTTCTCCTTACGATACGCATCTGCCGGCTTTGCGGCTGCTACGCAGCCGAACGGGGGCAAGCCCCCTCGCCACAGGGTTTTGTATGCATCAAAAGAAATCAACAATCTCCAGAAACAACAAAGCCGCTCGAAAGCGGCTTTGTTGGTCTGGATCACAGCTTAGTGCTTTTCGCCAGCCAGCTTGTGTTCCAGGTAGTGGATGTTGACTCCGCCTTCGCAGAAGCCAGCATCACGGACCAGATCGCGGTGCAGCGGGATGTTGGTCTTGATCCCGTCGACAACGATTTCGTCCAGCGCATTGCGCATGCGCGCCATGGCTTCGTCACGGTTTGCGCCGTAGGTGATCAGCTTGCCGATCAACGAATCGTAGTTCGGCGGAACGGCATAGCCACTGTACAGGTGCGAATCGACGCGAACGCCATTGCCGCCTGGAGCGTGGAAATGCTTGACCGTGCCTGGGCTAGGCATGAAGGTTTTCGGGTCTTCGGCGTTGATCCGGCATTCCAGCGCGTGACCGCGGATAACGACGTCATCCTGGGTGTACGACAGCTTGTTGCCAGCGGCGATGCTGAGCATCTCCTTGACGATGTCGATGCCGGTGACCATTTCCGAAACCGGGTGCTCTACCTGGACACGAGTATTCATCTCGATGAAGTAGAAGTGGCCGTTTTCGTACAGGAACTCGAAGGTGCCAGCGCCACGATAGCCAATGTCGATACAGGCCCTGACACAGCGTGCGAGGACTTCCTCGCGCGCGTTCTCGTCGATGCCCGGTGCCGGCGCTTCTTCGAGAACCTTCTGGTGACGACGTTGCAGCGAGCAATCGCGGTCGCCCAAATGGATAGCATGGCCTTGGCCATCGGAAAGCACCTGAACTTCCACGTGGCGTGGGTTGGTCAGGAATTTTTCCAGATAGACCATCGGGTTGCCGAACGCTGCGCCCGCTTCGGAGCGGGTCAGTTTCGCCGAGGAGATCAGGTCTTCTTCCTTGTGGACTACGCGCATGCCTCGACCACCGCCGCCGCCAGCGGCTTTGATGATCACCGGATAACCGACTTCGCGACCGATGCGCAGAGCGGTTTCTTCGTCTTCAGGCAGTGGGCCGTCAGAACCCGGAACGGTTGGAACGCCGGCAGCGATCATGGCGTGCTTGGCCGATACCTTGTCGCCCATCAGGCGAATGGTCTCGGCTTTCGGGCCAATGAACGCGAAGCCGGAGTTCTCGACCTGTTCGGCAAAGTCGGCGTTTTCCGCAAGGAAGCCGTAGCCTGGGTGAATGGCGGTAGCGCCGGTCACTTCAGCCGCGGCGATGATGGCCGGAATGTGCAGGTAAGAGTGCGCGGCCGATGCCGGACCGATGCAGACGGATTCGTCTGCCAGGCCCAGGTGCATCAGCTCTTTGTCGGCCTTGGAGTAAACGGCGACAGTCTTGATGCCCATCTCTTTACAGGCACGCAGAATCCGCAGGGCGATCTCACCGCGGTTGGCGATCAGAACTTTTTCCAACTTCGCAGTCATCAAAGTTTCTCCGCGGTTCAAACGATGGTGAACAGCGGTTGGTCGTACTCAACCGGCTGGCCGTCTTCGACGAGGATGGATTCGATCACACCGCTGGCTTCAGCTTCGATGTGGTTCATCATCTTCATGGCTTCGACGATGCACAGAGTGTCGCCTTTCTTCACGGTCTGGCCGACTTCAACGAAGGACGGCGAGGACGGCGAAGATTTACGATAGAAAGTACCGACCATCGGCGAACGGGCAACGTTGCCGTTCAGCACAGGCGCGGCCGGAGCTGCAGGAGCAGCGGCGGCAACCGGAGCAGCAGCGACAGGCGCCGGCGCCGGAGCATGCATAGGAGCGGGAGCGTAGTACTGCTGAGCCGGCGTCTTGCTGTGACGGCTGATGCGTACGGACTCTTCGCCTTCCTTGATCTCGAGCTCGTCGATACCGGACTCTTCCAGCAATTCGATCAGTTTCTTAACTTTACGGATATCCATGAATCATCAACTCCCAAGGGTCGGTCAGGGGCGTTTAACGCTTGTTGTTCAAGCCGTTGCCTGTCTTTCAAGCTGCTCTAGTGCGGCCTCCAGGGCCAGTCGATAACCGCTGGCGCCAAGGCCGCAGATCACTCCTACCGCTACATCGGAGAAGTAAGAGTGATGGCGGAAAGGTTCGCGTTTGTGCACGTTAGACAAATGCACTTCGATGAATGGGATGCTCACTGCCAGCAGCGCGTCACGTAATGCGACACTTGTATGCGTAAAAGCTGCTGGATTGATCAGAATGAAATCCACACCTTCGCCGCGAGCAGCGTGGATGCGATCGATCAACTCGTACTCGGCGTTGCTTTGCAGGTAGAGCAAATGGTGGCCGGCATTGCGCGCCCGCTGTTCCAGATCCTGATTGATCTGCGCCAGCGTCGTTGCACCGTAGACGCCCGGTTCCCGGGTGCCGAGCAGGTTCAGGTTGGGGCCGTGTAAAACCAATAGGGTCGCCATCTGCTGCTCCTTTGTCATCTGTATGCAATTGTCAGAACCCGGCGACTATGCCGCAAAGCCTTTGTGACTGTCCAGTTCTATGCAATAGCCAGCACGATGGCCGATGTTTACGCGAAATATGTGACCGGGTCATTAAATCCGGTCATTTGCTTTCGCAACACGTTCGGCGAAGTTTTTCGCGCTGATCTCGCCGATCACCCGCACATCGGCATGTTCGACGCCATCTTTGCCAAAAAACATCAGTGCCGGAGGACCGAACAGCTTGTAGCGGTCAAGCAGGGCGCGTTGTTCGGCGTTGCTGGCGGTGATGTCGAAACGGATCAATCGATAACCTTTGAGGCGTTCGACGACATTGGCATCGTTGAGGACTTCGTGTTCGATGACTTTGCAGCTGATGCACCAGTCGGCGTACCAGTCGAGCAGTAGCGGCGTGCCGGAGGATTTGGCTTCGGCGAGGACGCGGTCCAGTTCGGCTGGCGTGGTGATGGTTTGCCAGTTGCCGACGATTTGCGGTTGACCTTTGTCGGCGACATTGCGCGGCTGGCCAATAGGGTTGAACGGATCGGTCTGGCCGCTGAAGGCGCCGTACCAACAGGCCAGGGCATAAAACAACAGGAACATCCCGAGCAATTGCCCCAGGCGTTTTCTTGGCGGTTTATAGACGAATTCCAGTGCGCCCATAAACAACCCGACGCCACCGGCGAGCAAGCCGATCAACAGCAAGGTGATCTGGCCCGGCAGTACCCGACTGAGCAAGGCAATCGCCAGCCCCAGCAGCAGCACCCCAATCGCGTTTTTCACGTAGATTAGCCACGGACCGCTTTTCGGCAGCCAGGCCGCGCCGCCGGTCGCTACCAGCAACAGCGGCGCACCCATGCCCAGGCCGAGCATGAACAATTTCAATCCGCCACCCAGAGCATCGCCGCTGGCGCTGATATACAGCAGCGCGCCGGCCAGTGGTGCCGATACACAAGGCGAAACCAGCAGGCTAGACACCACGCCCAGCACCGCCGCGCCCCACAGTGAGCCGCCTTCGGTACGCCCGGCAATCCGGTCCAGGCGGCTGCTGATGGCGTGGGGAAGTTTCAGTTCGAAGACGCCAAACATGGCCAGGGCAAACACTGCGAAAAACATCGCGAACGGCACCAGCACCCAGGCCGACTGCAAGCGCGCCTGAAGATTGAGCTGTGCGCCGAACATGCCCATCAACGCACCGAGCAGGGCGAAACAAACGGCCATCGGCAGCACATAAGCCAGCGACAGGTTGAAACCGCGTAAACCACCGACCTGCCCACGCAGGACCACCCCGGAGAGGATCGGCAGCATCGGCAGCACGCAGGGGGTGAAGGTCAGGCCAACACCTGCGAGGAAAAACAGCGCCAGTTCGCGCCAGCTCCAGGATGTGGTCGCGGCGCCGCTGCCATCAATACTCAGGCGTTCGGTCTCGGGTGGGTAACACAGGCCTTTGTCGGCACAGCCCTGATAGGTCACGACCAGCGTAAAGGCGCGGGAATCGGTGCGCGGCAGATCTATATCGAGAATGCCGTGGTAAACCTCGACATCGCCGAAGAACTCATCGTGCTTTTGTTCGCCCTTGGGCAGTTGCGCCGGGCCGAGCCCAACGTCGGTCGGTTCGGCGCGAAACTGGAAGCGATGGCGATAGAGGTAGTAACCCTCGGTGGCAACGAAGCGCAGCTTGATCGATTGCGGCGTGCTTTCTACCAAGCTCAACTTAAAGGCTTCGCGCACCGGCAGGAAATCAGCGCTGTTGTTGATCGAACCCAGGGTGGAACTGGGCCGACTGTCCAGCAACCCGGCGGCAGAGGCCGGCAGGGCGAGCACTAAAAACAGCAGGCAGAGCAAACGGCGCATGACAATCTCGCGTATCGAAAGTGTGGGCATGATAGCGGACGGCGGCGGGGTGTGCAGGGTGGGGAGTTCTGTGGTGAATGTTCCGACGTCTTCGCGAGCAAGCCCGCTCCCACATTTAACCGAGTTCGCTCAGGGGAATGCGATCAAATGTGGGAGCGGGCTTGCTCGCGAAGGCGGTCTATCAGGCGCGGAAGGCCTGAATGGCTGTATGCAGTCGTCCACCCTGCACCAACAAATTCTCCCCTTGCTCACGCCCCTCACCGATGCGCAGCAAGTTATCCCCACCCAGACACCAGGGGACTGCCCCGTGCTACCGGATCATGACGGTTTTTCTGGTCGCTCCGATGGGCAGCATTGAGCTTACTTTGTTGATTGATCGCTGGCGTGGTTGCACAAGTTGATTGTTACAGGGGTGTAGTGGGTGCTGTTGGTATGCCGAAACAGCGTGCTGCTGTGATACTCGTAGACTTCCTGGTTGGTCGATACATTGATGACCGAGCCTTGGACATCGACCTTTACGGCTGGATCTCGGGTGACGAGAAACGGACCGGCAGTCTTTAGCTCAGATGCTATTTGTTCATCGGATGTCAGTTCGCGATAGACATAGTATCGATAGCTGAACGGCACTGTTGCTCCGCCTTGATCATCCTTGACACCGTAGATGAAGCCATTTTCACCAAGGGGTAGTTTGAGTACTACATCGGTCAACACCGGGGCGCTGGAAGACATAAGCCATGTCCAGCCGATGTAAATCAGGCATACCGCTAGCAGGCAAGAGGTGACGATTGTGTATGCGGTTTTTTTAGTAGTTCCTGAACCGGGCATACCGGACTCCTTTTTTGATCCATTCCTGATCCGCAGGATCATCGCCAAAAGGAGCCTCGCTCCACCAGCTTCCAAATTCTACTTTTGTCGTTTTTGCCTGTGTCTGGGCAACACCGGCGGCACGTAACAGGACACTTTCGGAAAATCCCGCAGCAATCCCGGCCGCGCCGTAATTGAAATTACCGAAAGCCTCATAGTCAGGAGACAGTTTTTTGTAATCCCAAGGGCCGCGATTTCTGACCTGGGTATAGAACCAGGAGTAAATGAATGCGGATCCCTCTTTCAAAACTTTTTTCTTATGGAAGGCAACTGCCATGTTTTCCTCCACAGATACGCCAGGGGGCGAAGGCGGAACTATCACGGGGCACTCCTGTTGCGCGCTCGATTAATTGAAGCGCTAAACCCTAGCATCAAAACGACGACTAAAAACCATCGCATGGCTAAATAGGAGTTTTCATACAAGAGCTTAGGTGGCGATAGTCCAGCTCGTTAGTTGCGTTCGGGCCCGCAGCCCTTAGACTCGAAAGGCCTGAACGGCTGTATGCAACCGCCCGCCCAACACCAACAAATTCTCCCCTTGTTCACGCCCCTCGCCGATGCGCAGCAAGTTATCCCCACCCAATTGGTGAATCCGCTCACTGTGATCGCGGATCTCGCTGACAGCGCCGCTCTGCTGGGCAGTGACATCGGCGATGCGCACGGCGGTGTCGGAAATGGTCTGGATCGCCCCGACGATTTTATCCAGCGCACCGTCAGCCGCCTGGGCCTGATTGGCCGTGGCTTCGGCGTGTTCAACTTGAGCGCGCATGCCTTCGACCGATTGCCGCGCGGCGGTTTGCAGGCCGGCGATCAGCGTCTGGATCTCGGCCGTGGCCCCGGCGGTGCGTTGCGCCAGTGAGCGAACCTCTTCGGCGACTACCGCAAACCCTCGGCCCATTTCTCCGGCGCGGGCCGCTTCGATGGCGGCGTTCAGGGCCAGCAGGTTGGTCTGGTCGGCAATCGAGCGAATCACCGTTAGCACGCCGCCGATGGTCGCCGACTCCTCGGCCAGATGTTCGATCATCTGCGCGTTGCCTTGCACTTCCCCCACCAACGCATGCAGACCGGTGAGGCTCAGCCCGATCACTTTCTGACCGTGTTCTACCGCAAGCCCTGCATGGCGGCTGGCGTCGGCAGCCTGGCTGGCGTCGCCGGCAACTTGTTGAATCGTCGCCTCGAGTTCACCGAGAGAGTCGCGGATCAACGCGGTGTCGCCGGCCTGATGCTCGGCACCGCTGTGCAGGTCATTGCTTAATTCGGCCAAGGTTCGGCTGCTGCCGGCGACTTGCTCGGCGTTGAGGCGAATGGTGCCGACCAGGTCGACCAGATAGGCGCGCAAGCGATTGAGCGAGGCTTGAATATCATGCAATTCGCGATTGGTCGCGCCCAGTTGAATGTCGCGGCTGAAGTCACCTTCGGCCCAGGTCGACAGCGCCGGGGCGAGGTTGGTCAGCGTTCGGGCCAGGCGTCGCTGCAAGGTGTCGATGAGCAATGCGATCAGCAGAATCAGCCCGATCATCACCCCTTGCATCAACCGCACTTCGCTCTGGATCTGCCCGTGCTGGGCGCGCACCACCGGTTCCAGCCCGGCGATGGACTGCTGCACAGCGGCGATTTTCAAGTGCGTCGCGGTGCTGAGGTCGGCGCGTTTCTGGATCTGTTCGCGAGTGCGCGCCAGTTCCGAAGGGTAGCGGGTGAGCAGGCTGTTGAGTTCGCGTTTGAGGCCGACGCCGGCATCTTCGGCGACGGTTTTCTCGGTGTTATCCAACCCCATCATCGCGGCGAAATCATCGGTGTTCGATTCGGTGCTGGCGGTCACACCCAGCAGCGGTAAAGCGTCCAGTTGCTCGGCTTGAGTGCGAATGTTAGCGACTTCGCGTTCGACATCGGCGGCCAGTTCGCTACGACCACTACTGACCAGTTTGTTCCGAGCCAAGGAGAGTTTGCCCAAGTGCTGGGAGGCCACGAGCAAGGGCGTCAGGTACGCCGCGTTGCCGCTGGCGTATTGGCTGAGCTGATCAAGGCTGGCGCCGAGTTCGCGTTCGGCTTGCAGCAGCAACGCCTGCGGGTCGCCAGCGAGTTTGCCGGCAGCCAACAGGTCGGTTTTGCTGAATTCAGCCAGGTTCGACAGGCTCGGACGCAAGGTGTCGGCCAATGCCGGTGGCAACTCACCGAGTTCCTTTTGCAAGGCGTCGATGGCTTGGCTGGCGCTGCTCAGGCGCAGGGCATCGCCGCTGGCCAGGTAATCCTCGACGTTGCGTGCCACTTCATTTTGAAACTGCTGAGACAGTCCCAGATAACGCTCCATCAATAGATAGGGGCGTTCCAGCGCTTTTTGCGACCACCAGAGCGTGGCGCCAAGGGCCACGCACACGGCGACCAAAAGGAGGGTATTGAGATTGGTCAACAGCTTCAGGCGCATCATGGTCTACCAACGGCAGAATGGTAAGTGCCTGAAGTTATTGCGTTTCTGTTACAGAGTTATGACCGAATGGGTCGATTCAGATGAAAAAGTGGCACTTTGCTTTGACTCCCGCGCGGCTTGTACGCGGTTACGTCCGGCGTTCTTCGCACGGTACAACGCCTCGTCCGCCTGGCTGGCCATCAACAGGCTGTCAGAGTCTTCGCGCAGTTCGACGACGCCGGCGCTGAAGGTGCACCAGAGGTCCTGCGGCTGAGCCGGGTAGTGAATTTCGGCAAAGCGCTGACGGATTTCATCGAGCACCTTGTAGGCCGATTCGATATCAGTGTCCGGCATGACAATGGCGAACTCTTCACCACCGTAGCGACCAATGAAATCGGTCTTGCGCAACCGTTGCTTGAGGAACAGCGCCAGGCTCTTGATCACTCGGTCGCCCATGGGATGGCCGTGGCTGTCGTTGACCCGTTTGAAGTGGTCGATATCGAGCATCGCAAAGCTCAGCGGCTTACTTTCGCGACGGGCACGGAATGAACAGTCTTCGAGCAATTGCAGAATGTGGGTGTGGTTGTACAAGCCGGTCAGGCTGTCGCGCACCATCCGTGCTTTCAGATTGCGCGCTCGTGCCGCGCGGTTGCGCACGGTGGTGATCAGGTGCCGTGGCTTGATCGGCTTGGTCAGGAAATCGTCGCCGCCCTCGCTCATGGCGTCGAGCTGCTTGTCCAGGTCGTCTTCGGCCGACAGATAAATGATCGGCACGCTGACATAGCGGTCGTTATGGCGGATCACCTTGGCCAGTTCAGTGCCGGTGCAGGCCGGCATGTACATGTCGAGGATGATCAGGTCCGGCTGGAAATCCGCCAGTTCGGCCATGGCCTGGATCGGTTCGATCAAAGTTCGCGTGACGATCCCGGCGCTGTTGAGCAGGCGTTCGGTGTGCAAGGCCTGAGCGCGGGAGTCGTCGATGATCAGCACTTTATAAGGTTCATACTGGGCGACGCAGGTCAGGACTTCGATCTTTTCCAGCAGGCTTGAAGCTTCGAGAGTGCCGGTGAGAAACTCCTGGCCTCCGGCGCGCACAGCGGCGAGGCGGGTCGGGGTATCGGTTTCGTGCAGGCTGAAAAACAACAGCGGCAAAGGCTGGTCGAGGCCTTCCTGGGCTTCGGCCGCCAGTTTCAGGCCGATGCCGGCGCCACTGAAATCGACGTCCATGACAATCGCCGCCGGCAACCGCTCGACCATCGAGGAGCGAAACGCGGCGACACTGTCGAGGGATTGAGCGCTGAGCCCGAAGAATTCCAGTTGCTTGGCCAGCCGCTCGGCCCGGTCGTGATCCTGCAACATCACGTAGATCGGTTTGCGCAGCGGCGGCAGGAAGGTTTGTTCGAGCTGATCGCCATGGCGCAAGCCGGTGCGGGACAGGCGCTGCATCAAGCGATTGAGGTCAGTGATCAGTCCGCTGCTCAGCCGTCCGCGGTTGGCGTCCACCGCTTCCAGCGACTGGCCGATGTGGCGCGCCAACTGGGTGTGTTCCGGTTGCTCGAAACGTTCGGCAAAGCGCAGCAGGCGCAGATTGGCCTCACTCAGTTCCGACAAGTCGGTGGTGGACCATTCATTGCGTTGCAGGCGTTGCCATATCTCAAGAATTTGACGTGCCTGATGAATTACCCGCTGGGCAAAGTGGTGCTTGAGGCGCTCACGGCTGGGGTCTTCTGGCTCGGTCATATCCTGACTACTAGTTAGGGTGCATGCTGAGATCGACTGGTGGCTCTATGCTAGCACCTCTTTTCGATTGCATGAGTGTCGTACGTCAATAATCTGCAAAGCGACTTCATTCAGTTTCTGACCGACTGGTCGCATAGGCTCAGCGCTGTGCTTCATTTATAGTGGCGACTCGATCGCCGTCATTGTGTGGCTCGCTGTGTCCCGCAGGATTTAATGCGCGGCAAATGACGCACGATGGCGTAGGGTTGTGGTCGAACCGATGAACTCAAGTGATTGAAAGGATACCGCCATGCTGGACTGGAAGAACCGCACAGGCAGCGCGCCTGAGCGTGCCGCTGAACCGAAATCGGCCACCCGCAGTTATTTTGGCGGCCTGTTGTTCAGCCGGGCGCTGGCCACTCTGATTGTTCTTTACCTGTTGGTGGCGATCGCGCTGGGCTGGTACTGGAGCCAGGAGCCGGCGCTGTTCCCGGTTCAGCAGAATGCCCAGGTGGCGGCCGAGAAAGAAGGCAAGCAGATGGTTGTCGGGTACACCACGGTGGAAACCCTCAAGACCGTCGCCGGTACTTTGCTGACCAAACCGGGGGGCTATATTTCCAACGACCGTTTCCCGCCGGGCCTGTGGATGGACAACATGCCGAGCTGGGAATATGGCGTGCTGGTCCAGGTCCGCGACCTGAGTCGTGCGTTGCGTAAAGACTTCGCCCGCTCGCAGTCGCAGTCCGCCGAAGACGCCGACCTGGCCAAGGCCGAGCCGCGTTTCAACTTCGACAACAAAAGCTGGGTGCTGCCATCCAGTGAATCCGAGTACCTGGAAGGCATCAACTCCCTGAGCCGCTATCAGGCACGTCTGTCGGGGCCTGACCAGAAAAGTGCGCTGTTCTATGCCCGCGCCGACAACCTGAACAATTGGCTGGGTGATGTCGGAACCCGTCTGGGTTCGCTGTCGCAACGGCTGTCGGCCAGTGTTGGTCGGGTCAAGCTCAACACCGCGCTGAAAACCGAAGTGCCGGCGCTCGGTCAGGTGCCGCAAGTTGACGAAGAAGTCGTCGAAACCCCATGGCTGCAGATCGATAACGTGTTCTATGAGGCCCGCGGTCAGGCTTGGGCGTTGTCCCACCTGCTGCGCGCGATCGAAGTCGATTTCGCCGATGTGCTGGCGAAGAAAAACGCCACAGTCAGCGTGCGCCAGATCATTCGTGAGCTAGAGGCTTCGCAAGAGCCGGTCTGGAGCCCGATGATCCTCAACGGCAGCGGCTTCGGTGTGTTGGCCAACCATTCGCTGGTCATGGCCAATTACATTTCCCGGGCCAACGCCGCGGTGATCGATTTGCGTCAACTGCTCAATCAGGGCTGAGTCATGGTCGATAGTTCCGTTGATGACATGCGTGAGGCCGCCCATCGCGCGGCCTCCGATGCCGAACAGATCGCCTGGGTCGACGAGCAGGACAACCTGCTCGGCGCGCTGGTCCGCTCCGAGCTGCGCGAACGCGAGCTGATCGGGCGCGGCACCTACATCATGCTGTTCAATTCTGCCGGTGAACTGTGCGTGCACCGACGTACCCTGAGCAAAGCGATATACCCCGGTTACTGGGACGTGGCGGCCGGCGGCATGGTGCTGGCCACTGAGACTTACGCCGAATCGGCGGCCCGTGAGCTGGAAGAAGAGCTGGGCGTGAGCGGTGTGGAACTGACCGCCCATGATCACTTTTTCTTCGAGGACACCGGCAACCGACTCTGGTGTTCGGCGTTTTCGGCGGTGTGGGACGGCCCGTTGATCCTGCAACCGGAAGAAGTGCTTGAAGCGCGTTTCATCCCGATCGATCAGGTCCTGCTGGAAATCACGCAGAAGCCTTATTGCCCGGACTCTCTGGCGGCCTTGCAGCGCTATCTTCGCGCCCAAGGGAATAACGTCGCAAAAGAGCTATAAATTGGCGCCGATTGGCTCTTAGCAAGTCGGCTTTTTGCCGTTACACTGCGCGACCTTTTCAAGCTGAACCGGTAATGCTTGTTGTAGGAGCTGCCGCAGGCTGCGATCTTTTGACTTTAGCTTTTGAGTCAAAATCAAAAGATCGCAGCCTCGTTGCACTCGTCAGCTCCTACACCGGGTTTTCCGTTTCAGTAGCGCTGCCCCTGCCTGAGTGGGGCTTCGCGGTCGATGGCATCTGCCACGACCAGTCTTTGTCCTCCCAAGAGGATTGCCGGTGGCCAAAAAAGCCGCATCCTTCGCCGCCCTTGGTGGCCTGGTATTTTCCACCGACGCAGGTCGTCATTGCCCGGATTGCAGTCAACCGGTGGATGCCTGCATCTGCAAACAAACCGTTATCCCGGCCGGCGACGGCATCGCTCGCGTGCGTCGCGAAAGCAAGGGTCGTGGCGGCAAGACGGTGACCACCATCACCGGTGTGCCGTTGGCCGAAGACGCGCTCAAGGATCTGGCCACCACGTTGAAAAAACGTTGCGGGACCGGCGGGGCGTTGAAAGACGGAATCATCGAAATCCAGGGCGATCATGTCGAGCTACTCTTGGCCGAGCTGATCAAACACGGTTTCAAGGCGAAGAAGTCCGGCGGCTAGCAGCCTCTGTGAAAACCACCCGCGGCTTGATCCAGTCCCGATTTCATTCTGGTCTGGCGTCGTCTCCATGGTTTTCACAGAGCCTGTTCATGACCGGTTTCTAAACTCACTGCGGTCAGCGAGGTCTACCCCCTCGTTGACGAACCGTCATTTTCATACTTTAGACTGCGCCGGCCTGAACCCAGGCGACGCTCTATGACTTCTTTATAGGGGACTTCGATGTCCGTACGACGCACACGCAAAGACGATGGCAGCCAATGGACAGTTGCGGACAGCCGCAGTGTTTACGGGATTCGCCATTGGGGGGCCGGGTATTTCGCGATCAATGACGCCGGTCGCGTCGAAGTTCGTCCGAACGGCCCGACCAGTTCGCCTATCGACC
The DNA here is from genome assembly GCF_019145235.1 of Pseudomonas farris. GTDB lineage: Bacteria > Pseudomonadota > Gammaproteobacteria > Pseudomonadales > Pseudomonadaceae > Aquipseudomonas > Aquipseudomonas farris. The sequence goes on from NZ_JAHSTV010000003.1 coordinate 573,926, forward strand.
TCTTCGAGCAAGTCGACCAACTGCGCAAAAGCGGTTTGTCCTTACCGTTGCTGGTGCGTTTTCCTGACATCCTGCAAGACCGCGTGCGTCAGCTGACGGGTGCGTTCGACGCCAACATCGAACGCCTGGAATACCAGAGCAAGTACACTGCTCTGTACCCGATCAAGGTCAACCAGCAAGAAGCGGTGATCGAAAACATCATCGCCACCCAGAACGTTTCCATCGGTCTGGAAGCCGGCTCCAAGCCGGAACTGCTGGCGGTACTGGCGCTGGCGCCGAAGGGCGGCACCATCGTCTGCAACGGTTACAAGGATCGCGAGTTCATCCGTCTGGCGCTGATGGGCCAGAAGCTTGGCCACAACGTATTCATCGTGATCGAGAAAGAATCCGAAGTCGGTCTGGTGATCGAAGAAGCGGCGGCGCTCAAGGTCAAGCCGCAGGTCGGCTTGCGCGTGCGTCTGTCGTCCCTGGCGTCGAGCAAGTGGGCAGACACCGGTGGTGAAAAATCCAAGTTCGGCCTGTCGGCGGCGCAACTGCTGTCGGTGGTCGAGCGTTTCCGCGCTGCCGGCCTGGATCAGGGCATTCGCCTGTTGCACTTCCACATGGGCTCGCAGATCGCCAACCTGGCGGACTACCAGCACGGCTTCAAGGAAGCGATCCGTTATTACGGCGAGCTGCGCAACCTTGGCCTGCCGGTGGATCACATCGACGTCGGCGGCGGTTTGGGCGTGGACTACGATGGTACTCACTCGCGTAACGCCAGTTCGATCAACTACGACATGGACGATTACGCCGGTGTCGTGGTCGGGATGCTCAAGGAGTTCTGCGACGCGCAGAGCCTGCCGCACCCGAACATCTTCTCTGAAAGCGGCCGTTCCCTGACCGCCCACCACGCCATGCTGGTGGTTCAGGTAACCGACGTCGAGAAACACAACGACGACGTGCCGAAAATCGATAACAAGGAAGAGCTGCCAGAAACCGTGCAGTGGCTGGTTGACCTGCTCGGCCCGACCGATATCGAAATGGTCACCGAAACCTACTGGCGCGCCACGCACTACATGAGCGATGTGGCCACTCAATACGCCGATGGCAAGCTGACCCTGGCGCAAAAAGCCCTGGCCGAGCAATGCTACTTTGCCGTTTGCCGCCGTCTGCACAACTCGTTGAAAGCCCGTCAGCGTTCCCACCGACAGGTGCTCGACGAACTCAACGACAAGCTGGCGGACAAGTACATCTGCAACTTCTCGGTATTCCAGAGCCTGCCGGATACCTGGGCCATCGGCCAGGTCCTGCCGATCCTGCCGCTGCACCGTCTCGATGAAGAGCCGCTGCGCCGTGCAGTGCTGCAAGACCTGACCTGCGACTCCGACGGCAAGATCAAGCAGTACGTCGACGAGCAGAGCATCGAGACCAGTTTGCCGGTGCACGGTTTGAACGAAGGCGAAGACTATCTGCTGGGTATCTTCCTGGTGGGTGCCTACCAGGAAATTCTCGGCGACATGCACAACCTGTTCGGTGACACCGACTCGGTGAACATCTACCAGAACGCCGACGGCAGCGTGTACCACGCCGGTATCGAAACCCACGACACCATCGAAGACATGCTGCGTTACGTGCACTTGTCGCCGGAAGAGCTGATGACCCACTACCGCGACAAATGCGCCAGTGCCCGCATCAGCGCCGCCGAGCGCACCCAGTTCCTCGATGCCTTGCGTCTGGGCCTGACCCGCTCGTCTTACCTGTCTTCTTGAGGTAAGGCACCGTTCTCATCGGGTTGTCTGAAAATTCTCCATACGTTGGGGAAATTTCAGATGACCTGGTGCGACACTTCTCTCTTTTCAAGCGAAATGACCCACAGACCGGGCTATCCAAGCGATGTGGTCTTCTTTTCACGTAGGTCATTTCCTAAGTTGTACTTCTGCACTCTACTCGGCCATGTCTCTCAGCGAGAATCCCCGGCCGCCCCTCCTGTAGAGAATCGCCGATGTTCGATCCAGTCCACGAGCCGTCATTTCGTCTGGATATAGCGGGTCTTCCCGACCCCTTTGAGGTCTTGGCGTTTACCGGTAGTGAAGCCATCAGCGAGCCTTTTGTGTTCGACGTGGATCTGCTGAACGACGACCCAAAGCTGGACCTCGCAAGCCTGCTGTATCGCTCGGCCTTTTTGCACTTCGGACCCTTGGGGCAGGGTATTCACGGGCAGTTGCTGGGCCTCGTTCAGCTCGGCCATGGCGGTGAGCCCGGGCTCTGTCGTGTCCGTCTGGGGCCGAGGCTGGCGTGTCTGGCTCAGCGCTTCAATCAGCGAGTCTTCAGCCAGTGCTCGGTGCCGGAGATTCTCGCTCAGGTGCTCAAGGAGCACGGTATTGCCGGCAAGGATCGGCGCTTCGACCTGAGCGGCTATTACCCGTCTCGTGATTTCTGCACGCAGTACCGGGAATCAGACCTGCAATTTCTCCAGCGTCTGTGCGCCCAGGAACGGCTTCATTACTACTTCGAACACCGCACACGCGGACACTGTCTGGTTTTCGGTGATGGCTTGGGGCAGTTTAGCCGTGGCGAAGAGAGCGTCTTCAAGGGTGAGAACGAACGACCAGGTGTGCATCAGTTCAAGCTTCACGGTTGTGGGCAGATCGCCCAAGGCCAGACGAATCTGGCGACCCTGCGCAGCGGCCAACTGATGCCGCTGTCTGGCCATCCGTGTGTGGACTGGAATCGTCTCTGGCTACTGACCCATGTCGAGCATCAGGGTGGGCAGGACCCCGGGCTTCCTTATAGCAACCAACTACGGGCCGTTGTGCAGGAAATGCCTTTCGTGGCACCTCATTCGGGCGTGAAACCCAGGATGCACAGCCTGCAGCGGGCGTGGGTGGTCGAGGTCGATGAGTCTCAACCGGATCTGTCCCGACCGGTTGCGGTGCAGTTCGACTGGCTTTACCAGGGGGAGGGCGCAGCGCCCAGCCACTGCTGGTTGCCGTTGGCTCCCGAACTGGAAGGCGCAGACACCCTGCCGTTGAGTGAAGGGGCGCAGGTGCTGGTGAGCTTTATCGAAGGCGATCCGGATCAGCCCTTGATCAGCGGATTTCTTCCCGGCGCAACGTCGAGCGCACAGCCAGTCACACCCGACCTGCAACCCTCCTTGACGACCGATGCGAGCCCGGTGCTCGACGGCTTGCTGGGCATGCTGCAATCCAGCGAACCCTTGGTGCTCCTGTGTCTGCTGCCCGGCGGCGGCAGTTTCAGTCATTGCGCGCAGTCCTTTTGTACCTGCCGGGCGGCGATGCAGTTCGGCCAGAGCGGTGCGGCATGATCACCGCTCAAGCGGTCGACCCGACCCCGCAATGGCTGTTGCTCGACGTGCCGGGCGTGCCTCAGGCCGGCGTGAGTTTGCGGCAACAGTTTGCTCATGCCCGATGGTTCCGCCTGTTCGAAGGCACCGAATTTCACCCGTTGCGTGAGCACGGGCCGGTGTTGGTGGACCTTCGCGAATGCCCGGCATTGGCCGAGCTGTGCCAAAGTGCGCCACATACCTGGGGCGGATTGCTGCTGGTCAGTGAAGCATCGCCATCGCGGCTGCTGGAGCATTTGCGACGCATGCTAACGGTCACTTTGGGTCTGCATCACCGGGCCTTGTTGAGTTACTACAACCCACACACGGCGAGTTATTTTTTCGATGCCTGCGATGCGCAGGAGTTGAGTCGCTGGCTAGGTCCGATCGATCAGTTGCGCTGGTTCGGCGGCACCTGGGCCGACCGGGCCATAGGCTGTCAAGGCTGGCAGCAGTTGTTCAATCCGCGGCTTGCCGTCCGGCCGCTGGCCATCGAAGAAAACCTCAGCCCGCGTCAGCGAGACACCTTGCAAACCTGCCTGCTGGAACAACACGCCTGGCACTGGAGCCGATCCACCGGCACCGACTACAACAGCTTGTGGGCTTACTTGCAGGAAGGGCTGGCGCTGGGTTTCAGCGAACGTCCGGTGCTCGATGGCTGGTTATGGTTGCGCTTGCAGCATCCCGACGCAGTGGCCGGGCAGCCGCTGTCTGGAGCCACCCAGCAGGAGCGTCTCGATAACCTGCGCAACCTGTGGCAGAACGATCAATCCTGAAGCTGACCCTCGTCATCCGTTGAGCCAGCTGTCTTGCTTGCGCAAGTACCAGGCGAATGCGCCAAGGGTCAGACTGCGCAGCAACATGAACAACAGGAAGGTTATCCACAGTCCATGGTTGCCCAAGCCTCGCAGTGCCCAGGCGAAAGGCAGCAGCAGGATCAATGTCAGCAGCATGCCGTTGCGCATTTCCCGGGCGCGGGTGGCGCCGATGAACAGGCCGTCGAGCAGGTAACTCCAGACAGCAATCAGCGGCAGCACCGCGAGGTAAGGCAGGTAAAGGAAGGCGGTGTCGCGCACGCTCTGGATGTCCGTCTGCATCTCGATGAACAGGTGCCCGGCGAACAGAAACAGCAAGGCAAACCCCACACTCGCCAGCAATGACCAACCGCACGCCACCACCAGTGAGCGGCGCAGGGCCTCTCGGTCGCGAGCACCGATGGCGTGTCCGCACAGTGCTTCTACGGCATGAGCCAGACCGTCCAGGGCGTGGGCGGTCAGCAGCAGACCGTTAAGCAGCAACGCATTGGCGGCGACCGTGGCATCGCCCAGCCGCGCGCCCTGCACGGTGATCAGGAAAAACACCGACTGCAACGCCAGGCTGCGGATGAAGATGTCGCGATTGACCGCCAATAATGGGCGCCAACTCTGCCACAACGCCAGCGCCGCCCAAGCGATATGACCGGGGTAGGCGCGCAGGGCTTTGCGGGTCATGAACAGGCCGATCAGTGCGCCGGTCCACTCGGCGATCACCGAGGCCCGGGCCGCGCCGACCACGCCCCAATCCAGGCCGAGCACGAACCACAGGTTCAGCGCGATATTGACCAGGTTGGTGCTCAGCAGAATCGCCAGCGGGGCCCGAGCGTTCTGGGTGCCGAGGAACCAGCCCACCAGCGCATAGCTGGCCAGGGCCGCCGGCAAGCCGAACAACCGTGTGTGGAAGAACTCGCGGGTGAGCTGATCCAGCTCCGCCGACGGTTGCATGAAGTGCAACGCGACCCCGCTCAACGGCACGCCCAGCGTCCCTAAAAGAATGGCCAGGCCCATGGCCAACAACAGACCCTGGAGCAAAATCTGCCGCAACGCTGCGCCATCCCCACGCCCGGCAGCCTGGGCGGCGAACCCGGTGGAGCCCATGCGCAGAAAGCCCATGGCCCAGGCAAGAAAGGTATACAGACTGGCGCCCACCGCGACGGCGCCGAGTTGATGAGCGTGGGGCAAATGGCCGACGACGGTACTGTCGACCAGCGCCACCAGCGGTACGGAAATATTGGAGAGAATCATCGGGGCGGCGAGCGACCAGACTCGACGATGGGTCGGACGGTCGCGCCAGTCGGCAATCAGGTTGGACATGCAGGCTCCTTGGGGGCGCCTGCATTGTAGCGGCAGATTGTGTTCAGTTAAGCGAACGCAATCTACAAAACATCAGAGATCTAATGTGGGCGCGGGCTTGCTCGCGAAGGTTTTCTTACATTCAACATGTCAGTCGACTGACACACCGCTTTCGCGAGCAAGCCCGCTCCCACATTAATTGGGCGCCGCTTTAGTGAACAATCCAGCTCAGCAACCACAACCCCAGCAGCAACCAGATAATCCCCATGATGATCGACGCGTTCATGAAGGCGCGGATTGCTGCCCACAGCAGCATCAACCCGATGATCAGCGTGATGATGCTGACGATCGAAGTGTCCATGCCCAGCGCCTGGGCCAACCCTTCGACAAAATTGCTGCCGGCGTTGCTCAACAGGTTGAACAGACCACTGAGGGCGTCGATGATGAACCGGATGGCCGAACCGATTATCTGGCCGAGCCATTCGAAAAAGCTTTCTACCTGCATGTGTACGTCCTGGTGGAGTGGTGGCGTGGTTGCCGGATCCGAGCGTTGGGCTATGGATCGTGCTGCCGAGTTCCCCACAAGCATAGAGGGTTGCATCCTGCCTCCCACAAAAATCGCTTCCTCCGCTCAACCGTTGTCACTTGCCTTCACCCGCCATCCCCCTGAAGCTATACGCCTTCAGGAGAGCCCGATGAACCTTGTTGAACTGACCGAACGCCTGCACGCCATTCGCGACCGCAATGACTGGCGGCAATTTCACAGCCCGAAAAACCTGGCCATGGCCGCAAGCGTGGAAATGTCCGAGCTGGTGGAGATTTTCCAGTGGCTGACCGAAGACCAGTCGCGTCAGTTGCCGGCAGACAAACTCGCCCATGCCGGGCAGGAAATCGGCGACATCGTGCTGTATCTACTGCTGCTGTGCAGCGAGTTGGGGTTGGACATGAATGAAGTGGTGCGCAGCAAACTCGCGGACAGCGAACGGCGGTTCAGCTGATGAGCGACCGTCATTTCGATCAACTGGCGACTCGCTTCGCCGAAAAAATCTACGGTGGCGCCAAAGGTGCGATCCGTCTCGCGGTGCTGCAAGCCGACCTGGCCGAAACCCTGCCGGACCGCCCGTTGCGCGTACTGGACATCGGCGCCGGCCTGGGCCACATGTCGTTGTGGCTGGCCGAGCGCGGTCATCAGGTGACCCTCGCCGAGCCCGCCGAACCGATGCTTGAAGGTGCCCGCCAGCGCTTCGCCGAAGCGGGGCAGACGGCGACATTCATTCAGGCGCCGTGGCAGGACCTGCTCGGTCAGCTCACCGAACCTTACGATCTGGTGCTGTGCCACGCCGTGCTGGAATGGCTGGCCGAACCCCATGCGATTTTGCCGGTGCTGCATCAGCTGACGAAGCCGGATGGCTGGTTGTCCCTGGCGTTCTACAACCGCGACGCGTTGATCTACCGCAACCTGCTCAAGGGCCATTTCCGCAAGATGCGCAAGAACGACATGGCCGGCGAGAAGCAGAGCCTGACTCCGCAGCAGCCACTGGATCCTCGGGAACTGGCGGCGCAACTTGAGAGCATGTGGCAGGTCGAAACCCAGAGTGGGGTGCGGGTTTTTTACGACTATATGCCGGTGGAATTCCAGGGCCGCGTCGAACTGCCGGACTTGCTGGAAATGGAACTGGCCCACCGCCGTCACCCAAGCTTCGCCGGGCTTGGGCGCTATTTGCACTGGATCTGTCGGCCGATCTGATCGGAGCGCGAAATGAAAAGTCGTTCAGGGTTGCTGGTGATCTGTCTCGGGTTGATGGCCTGTCAGGGCAGCAACCCTTATGTCGCGACCTCCAATCCCCTGCCACCGGCACCGCCCCAGGCCGCCACCACCTTCGACCGCAGCGCCTACCCGGCGCCGCCACGGGATTACGGACGCTATCGCAGCTGGGCCTGGCTCGACGGGCGCCTGCCACCGGGCACGGCCTGGGCCGACTCGGCGCAGGTGGCCGAAGCGGTCAGCAATGCCCTCGATCAACGCGGCTTGCGTCCACTGCACGACAACCGCCCGGCGGACCTGTTGGTCAGCGCCGATTTGCATCTGGAAACCCGCTTGCGTCAGGTCCAGGACGACTATGGTTACGGCGGGGGGTATTACGGCGGCGGTTATGGCGGTTACAACCGCTACGGCAGCGGTTACGGCATGTACAACACGGTGCCGGTCATCCGTACTTATCAGGTACAAGTCGTGGTGGTGCGAGTCGATCTGTTCGACGCGAGCACCGGCCAGCCGGTATGGAGTGCCAGTGCCGAAACCAGCAATCAGGGCAGCCAGAGCGAGCGTGCCGATGCCATTCGCGAAGCTGTCGAAAAGGCCATGTCGGCGTATCCTCCTAGTTAGCTTCCCGTAAAGGAAGCATCCCGCAGGTGCATGTCCTCTATCGGAGAAAAATCATGTTCCGCCGTCTCGTTTTACTGGCCATGGCCGCGCTGCTCACTGCTTGCGCCGGCAACCAGGTCAATCATGACTTCGATGCCAGCCGCGACTTTGCCGCCTATCGTAGCTGGAGCTGGAAAGAGCCCGCCGTGCAATACCGTCCCGATGATCCACGGATCAAGAGTGACCTGACCGAACAACGCATCCGCCAATCCGTTGCCGATCAGCTGGATCAGCGCGGTTTGCGTCCAGCCGCCGCCGGTGCCAGCTCGGACCTGAAGGTGCAGGCCTACCTGATCGTCGAAGATCGCCAGCAACAGGTGAGCACTAACTATGGCGGCGGTTATGGTGGCCCATGGTATGGCTACTGGGGCGGGCCGATGTACACCGAAACCCGCAACGTCAGCTATAAGGTAGCGACCATCCAGGTCGACCTGCTCGATGGCAAGGACGGCAAACTGGTGTGGCGCGGCAGCGACGAGCAGACGCTCAGCCGCACGACGAACCCGCAGGATCGCAGCAATAAAATCCACGAGACAGTCGGGCGGATATTGGCGAATTATCCACCGCGCTAAGCGCTGAACTATCTAACACCACAGATCTATTGTGGGAGCGGGCTTGCTCGCGAAGGCGGAGTGTCAGACGACATCAATGGCGACTGAAAGGCCGCCTTCGCGAGCAAGCCCGCTCCCACATAAACCCATTCCCCCATTGAGTTTTTGTTGTCTTGGATGGCGCGTTGCCAGCAATCTGGCGAACCCTTGTCTACACTGCTTCACATCGTTGGAGGTAGCCCTCGGCAGTGTGCCGGCAAAGGAGTGTGCCATGTCTCCCTGCTTGCAGTTTCGTAGCCCGGCCCGGCAACGGGGAGCGATCGGATTGATGGCGGTGCTGGCTCTGGGCATGGCCTTGGTGTTCCTGCTGCTCGTGGTCGACAGTGGCCGCCTGTACCTGGAAAAACGCAGCTTGCAACGGGTCGCGGATATGGCCGCGCTGGAGGCGGCCACGCGCAACGGTGATTGCGCCACGGGTGCCACCGCTATTGCCTATGCCACCGCCAGTGCAAACCGCAACAATTTCATCCTTCCTGACCCCACGCGCAGCCTGACGGTGGCCTGTGGCGCCTTGACTCTGGACGCCAATAATCTTCGGGTTTTTACGGCTAATCCGAGCAGCAGTGAAGCCATTAGGGTGACCGTCAGCCATTCGATCCTGCAGAGTTTCGCCGGGGGTATTGGTGCCGTGTTCGGCGGCCCTCCAGCCGGTGCGACCCTCAACCTGACCGCGACCGCCGTCGCAGCGTTGCCGCCACCGCTGGCATCGCTGACCATCCGCACTACGGTGCTGACTGTCGATACCAGCAAGTCGGCCACCCTCAATGCGCTGTTCGGTGGTTTGTTGGGCGGCAATCTGAACCTCTCCGTGGCGGGCTGGAACGGTTTGATGAGCACCAACATCAGCCTGCTCGGTTACCTCGATCGATTGAAGGTCGACCTCGGCCTCAACGCCGCCGGGTATAGCCAGGTGTTGGGTACTTCGGTGGCCGTCAGTCAGCTGATCCAGACTGCCGTCAATGTGCTGGACCCCGGCGGCACACTCGGCGCGACGGCGACTATCGTCGGTCTGCAAGCACTCAAGGTTGCCGCTGGCTCAACGACCGTGGTGCTGGGCAATATGCTGCACGTCGAGAACGGCAGCAATATGTCGGCGTTGGCGACGAACGTGAGTGTGTTCAACTTGATTGAAGGCATCGTGCAACTGGCCAACAAGAAAAACGGTCTGGTGGCAACGCTGCCGATCAATCTGGCAGGGCTGGCGCAAATCACGGCCCGGGTGCAGGTACTGGAGCCGCCGCAACTCTCGGCAATCGGCAACCCGAAAAACGCGGCGCTGGATCCACTGGGACCCAATCGGATCTACGTGAGAACTGCGCAGGTGCGCACATTGCTGTCGATTGACCTGCCGGCACTCGACGCCATTGTGGCGCTGGTCAATGCGGTGACCGATCTGGCAGGACCGCTGACCAACACCCTCAATGCCTTGCTCAATCTCAACCTGGTGGCGGTACTCAATTCACTGACCTGTGCCTTGGGCGTACCCTGCCAGACACCCGACATCATGGTGTTGCCAGGGCCGATACGGCTCGACGTGGCGCTGGAGGTCGCCAGTGCCAGCAGTTACGTCACGGCCTACAGCTGCGTGAGTAACACCAACAAAACCCTGACCACCAACACCAGTACGTCGCTGGTGAACCTGAAAATCGGCCGGATCGATGCGGCCAGCATGTTCGGCAGCAACACCACGCCGCCGGCGGTCACGGTGCAGCCATTGAAGGTGATCGATATCGGGATCAAAACCTGTCGCAGGATTCTCTTTCTGCCCATCACCTGCGATCCGCGTGTGCCCGGCGTCGGTGGCGGTATCGATATCGTTGCCGACACCAGCGTGGCGGCGAACACCAACATTTCCCATATCTATTCCGCACCACCCGCCAGCAGCCTGCCGGAAATCAACCAGCCACCGTTCTACTACTCGTTTACCACCAGCAGTATTGTCAGCAACCTGCTCAACGCCCCGCTTAACATTCACGTGGATATGTATGGCCCGTCAGGCAGTCTCGTCAGTGGTCTGGGGACGATCCTGAGCAGCGTCACCACCTTGCTGATCAGCGCGATCAACAGCGTGCTCAGTCCGTTGCTCGACAGCTTGATCAACACCTTGCTGTTAAGCCTCGGGATCGATTTGAACAAGGTCGACGTCGGCGCCAATCTCAGCTGTCACTCGGGGCGCGCGACGCTGGTGATCTGATCGTCTGCGACAATCGGCAACTCGATACAAAACCGCGCGCCCTCGGTCGAGTTTCTTACACTTAAGCATCCGCCCATGTTTGCGACGATGCCGTAACTGACAGACAACCCGAGGCCGGTGCCGACGCCGACCGGTTTGGTGGTGAAGAAGGGTTCGAAAATCCGCTCCAGCAGCCGAGGATCGATACCGCCGCCGTTGTCCTCGACCCACAGTCGCACCGAGTATTCATCACGCTCGGCGTACACCGAAATCCACGGTTTGAACTCCCGATCGGCTTCGCGTTTGCTCAACAATGCATCCCGCGCATTGACCATCAGATTGATCAGCACCTGTTCCAGCTGATCGACGTAGCCGCGCACCTGCACTTCGAATCCGGTCTCGCTGACCCGCAGTTCGACGCCTTTGCCGCGCATGCCTTCGGACAGCAGTGACAGCGTGCCCTCGATGGCTTGAGCCGGATTGAACGGGTGCTGCTCGATCTCCGAACGCCGACCGAACACCCGCATGTGATCCACCACCCGCGCCGCGCGCTGGACTTGCGCGTCGATGCGGTTGAGTTTGTCTGTCAGGTAATCGATTTGCGCATCGCCATTGCTCAGGCGCTTGAGCACATTGACGATGGCCATGCGCATCACGTTCAGCGGTTGATTGATTTCATGGGCCAGCCCGGTGGCCATTTCGCCGAGGGTGGCCATTTTTGCGCTTTGGGTGAGCTGTTGCTGGGCGCGCCGGACTTCGGTGTTATCGCGGCCCACAGCCTGAATCTCAAGCAAGCGACCCTGCTCGTCGAACACCCCGCGATCCGACCAGACCCACCAGGCGTGTTCCCGACCCGGCAGTTGCAGGTTGATTTCCGCGGTGCTGACCGGGAACTCCGGGCTCAGGTGACTGAGCCGCTGGAGGAACGATTCGCGCTGTTCCGGCGACATCCAACTACCCAGGTTCACTCCCGGCAGCTTCTCGGGCTGGCATTCCAGATAGGTCGCCAGCGGGCGGTTGCCGAAGGTCAACGTCAGGTCTGGAAGGTAGCGACAAATCATCGCCGGGGAATCTTCCACCAGGATCCGATAGCGCTCTTCACTCTGTTTTACTTTCTCGGCGGCCAGGGTCGCCTCGGTGATATCCAGCCACAGCCCCACGGCTTCCACCGGCAGCCCGAGGTCGTCGCGCAGCAGTTTGGCTTCGTCGAGCAGCCAGTGGTAATCGCCGCGACTGTCGCGCAGCCGATAACGGGCACGCACTGAACCTTCGCGCAGCAGTTGCCGGGTGCGCTCGAAATAGCCGTCGCGGTCTTCGGGGTGAACCCGTTCCACCAGCGCGCCGGCGGCACAATCGGCGAGCGACCAACCGAGCAGCGGCAACAGGCTGTCGCTGAAAAATGTCGGTTGCAGCGCACCTTCGACATAGCGCTGCACGTAGATCACCGCCGGTGAACTGGCGATCAGGTTGTCCAGCCGGGCATGGGCGGCAGCAGCGTTCTGCTCCTGATTTTTGATGTCACTGATGTCGAGCATGAAGCCCACCAGCCGCCGGTTTCTGCCGATGCCCAAGGCCTGACCTTGCAGTCGATACCAGATCGGCGTTTGCGCCGCGTCGGGGCGATGCAGGCGCACGCACAGCAGCAACGGCGCGCCTTCGTCCCGCAAGGTTTGCAGGCGAATCGTCAGCTCTTCACGGTCGGCGGGGTGGATCTGTTCGAGCCAGTCGTGCAGCGGCAAACGAGTGCTCGCAAGGTTCAGCATGCTTGCCAGCGACGGCGCCAATTGCACCTCGGCATCGTCGCTGAAAACCTCCCACCAGCCGGTGCCGAGCAATGCTTGCAGAGACTCCAGCCGCTCCAGTTGCAGATGGTGCTGATGCTCGCGCAAACGCTCAAGCAACGGGCCGGCCAAAGCGGCGGTGAGTTGCAACCAGTCGCGCTCGCTCAGGTCGGGGGCACGTTCTTGCACCGGGTAGAAACCACAGAGCAACCAGGCCACCACGCCCAGGGCATTGTGGTACGGCACCGCGAACCCTTCGGCATTGCCGAAGATGCCTTGCAGGCGCGGGTGTTCGCTGGGGGGCAGTTGTTGGGGGGCGGAGCCATTCAAACTGTCGAGCCCGGTGCCCAGGCGTTGGTCGATTTCCCACAAGCCGGGTGCATCGAAGGCCACGTAATGCTGGTGGATCAGCCAACCCTCTGCCTGTTCGTCGAGCAAGGCCATGGCGATGCATGGAATCTGAAAGCGCTGGGCCAGACCTTGCAGTTGCTCCGCCAGCACCTCAGGCAAGCGCGTCAGGCTGCACAGGCGCAACTGTTCGCTGATCTGCGCCGCAAGTAATTGACATTGTTCGCGGCTGCGCGCTTGTCGACGTTCGAGCAGCAGATCGCCGATGTCGATCAACTGCAACAGCCAGTTTTCGCCCAACGGCTGCACCCATCCCCGCAGATGCAGCGGTTGTTCACCGAGGCTGAAAAAATCCAGGTCCAGACTCTGCCCCTGCCACTCGGCAGGCGCGCCTTCGACCGACAGCTCGCTATGGGGCATGAGGTAATCGAGCAGATGCGGTGCCTGCGCGCCGGGCATTTGTTGCGCCAGCAGATGCCGCAGAGGGCCGGTCAGCTGAATCACCCGGCCCTCGTCATTCAGAAGCAGCTGCAAACCGAGACGTTGCACGCTCTGAGTGTCCGCACTGGTCGAGGGCTGCGGCGGTTGGCGGTTGAGCAGGCGCCCGAAGAGTCTGTCCCCGGAACTCAAAATTGCAGGCTCGATCGGGCGGTAAGGGTCGCCGGCAGATTGGGCACCGAGCCGATCCCCGGCAGCACCAGAAACGGCAGGACCTGATTCAGTTTACTGGTGGGGTAATTGATGGTGACCGTCAGCACGCCACCGATATAGGTGGCGCTGGCATCGGTGGCCACATTGAAGTTCAGCGCGGCAGGAATCCAGGCCAGCTGCCGGGTCAGTTCGGTGGTCGCTATGTTTTTGACGGCGGTGTCGTAATTGGCGGTGCTCGGGTCCAGCGCCACACTGCGGCGCACCGCTTCGGCCGTCGACTGATTGAACGATTGCATCAGCAACAGCGGCAGGCTGTAACTCACCAGCCCATAAAACACGGCGAAAAAGATGATGAACACCAAAGCGAACTCAATCGCCACGGCACCTTTTTGTTTGCGGGGGAGGCCTGTTTTCATGAGTGCGTCTACCCTGACCATCACGACGTAGTATCAGCATAGAATCATTCAGCCAAAACGGACGTTTTTTACCGGATGCAGAACTTTGTCCTACTTATCTGGCTGACGCTTTGCGCAGCACAGGATGTCCGAGAGCGGCACATCGCCAATGGCCTGACCCTTGGCGCGGGTGTACTGGCGCTGGCGTATCTGTTGTGGACGGGCACCACATGGTTGGGGGCCGAGGCGGTACAGGGCGGCTGGGCTTTGTTGTTGGCACTGGCCTTCACCTTGCCCGGTTATGCATTGAAACGTCTGGGGGCGGGCGACGTGAAACTGATGGCCACGCTGGGCCTTGCGACGGACGGTATGCACCTGCTTGGCGGTTTTATCGGCGCCGGATTGGCCAGTGCATTCTGGCTGCTGCTGGCGCCAAGACTCTGGCTGTATATGGGGCAAGGGCTTAGAGATCGTCTTCGTTACCTGGGACCTGGAACGTCAAAAAAGCAGCCCTTTGCACCGTTTGTGCTGGTGGGTATGTTGCTCACACTGGTCTGGATGCATTAGTCGCCGGGCGCCACTCGTTCTATGTACATAGTTGGAAAGTGCGTCTACTTTCAAAACAGTTGTTGTACAGCCTTTGGAAGTGGGTACAGGAACGGTCAAGCCTGGAGTGACACGTGAACAAGCTTATCTCGGCAATAAAAGTCCTTGTGGTCGATGACGAACCATTGATTGTCGAAGAACTTTGCGAGTTCATCGAGCGCAATGGTTATCGCTGTGTTCCTTGTCAGTCCGGCAAGCAGGCGATCGAGCGTTTCAATGAATATGAGGATATCGGCCTGGTGCTCTGTGATTTGCAGATGCCTGACATGGATGGCATTCAGCTAGTCCAGGCGCTGCGACGGTTGTCCGGCAAGCACCGGGCGTTCGAGGCGATCATGCTCACCGGTCGCGCAGACAAGCAGGATGTGATCAAGGCCTTGCGCGCGGGGTTTGCTGACTACTATCAGAAACCGATTGATCTGGATGAGTTGCTCGAAGGTTTGCAGCGCCAGGAAGTGGTCTTGCAGGAGCGGCAGAAAAACCTGCAGTTGGGGCATTTGAGTCAGAAGCTGCAGTACCTTTGTGAGTCGATCGACGAGTTGTATCAGGATTTGGATAAGGTTCGCCGGGGACCGTCTTCGGTGCCTTTATCTGATTCGGCTGACGGTGAGGCGGGGCGTTTGGAAATGCCGGCGGTTTTCAATCAGCTGTCGCCGCGGCAGTTGGAGGTGGCGCGGTTGGTGGGCAAGGGGCAGACCAACTATCAGATTGCCTGTGAGTTGGGGATTACCGAGAACACGGTGAAGCTTTATGTGTCGCAGGTGTTGCGGTTGACGCATATGCATAATCGCACGCAAGTGGCGTTGGCGTTGTCGCCTGGTAATGCTGGTGTGCGGCGGCTTACTGCGCACTGAGTTTTTTGAAGGCTTTTGATCTTGGCGGCCTTATAGCCGACCAATCTTTCTCTGATAGACACCGTTCAACTGTGGGAGCGGGCTTGCTCGCGAAGGCGGCCTGACAGCCGACCTGTATTTTGGTTGACTGAGTACATATCCATTTCTGCGGTAACGGCAGCTTATGGTTTCGCCCTTACGGCGAGTCCCTTTTGGCAAACGCCCCAAAAGGAACCAAAAGGTCTCGCCCCAAGCGTCCGGCCCCTCGCCTAGGCTCGGCGTTCCTTCGTTCCGGTATCCATCTGGGGGCATCGCCCTACGGTCTGCTTCGCTACGACCTACATGCGATGGGTTCGACTGCGTCGAACGGCGCTGCGCGCCAATCCCCAGATGAACACCTCCACTCAGCCTCCCGAAGGGGCGGGTGGATCAAAATCAAAAGCCAGATCAAAAGCGGCAGGCGAGCTAACGCTCGGCCTGTTGAGTGGTGAGGGGCGGGCGTACGCCGCTCCACTGTGGGAGCGGGCTTGCCCGCGATGGCGGCCTTACAGGCAACGATGTTTATCGATCAGTAAAAACATCAGAACCTTCCCACATGTTTTTCAGGTTGCCCGTCGGAAGCTGTGTCTCTAGCCTTTGTCCGTCGCTGACCATTCAGCGTCCGGGCGTCGCGGCTCGATTCTTGAGGCATAATCGCTCCACCAAACAACAGCACTTTTGGGTGTCTGTCGTTTCGTGTCATGGCGACTGTGCGCGGGATACCTTCGGGTATGCCGAGCTGCCTCGGGGATCGGTCCGCGAACCCGCGTACAGCTGCCACCCCAAATTGCATCGCGGCAATTTGGAAGTGGCTCCATTTCATCCCAGAGGTGTAATCATGTTCAAAGCAACCCCGAATCCCCCAGAAACCGACAACGTTTCCCCTTACGAATCTTCTGATTCAAAAAAATTCCACGACGCCGCTAACCGCGCGCTCGATCACTACCTCAATCCCACCCCAAACAAAACCGAAGGCCGCAAGCCAAGCAAGATGTTTATGGTTGCGCCGGATATGGATAACGAAAGCCTGTTAGCCCATGTCTGCGAGTCGCTGGCTTCTGCGAGCGTCATGACCAGCGACATTGCCGCGTATGTCGAAGCCCCGCAGCGGCATACGATCCTGGCGATTCAGCAGGTCATCATGCTGGCCGAGCTGGCGGTGAATCGGATGCTGGATAACGTCGACGTACCAAAACCCGCGCCACACAGCTGATCCCCTTGTGGGAGCGGGCTTGCTCGCGAAGACGATTTCACATTCGACATTGATGTCGACTGACACACCGCTTTCGCGAGCAAGCCCGCTCCCACAGGATCGCCGTTATCCTTGTGATAACGATGATTTTTCAACGACCAAAAGCCCGGGCCAAAGCGGTGAAGCTGGGCCCGGCCAGTACGATCAGCAATGCCGGGAAGAGAAACAACATCATCACGACGGACATTTTCGCGGACATCTTGGAGATGTATTCCTGCAAGCGTGTCAGGCGTCGGTCATCGAGCAGTAGCTTGAGCCCCAGTAGTGATTTCATGGCGCCGCCGCCCTGGTGGATCAATTGCTGAAGAATCACGCAGGTGTCGGTGAACTCGTCCACCGCCAGCAACTGGGTGGCCTTGTTCAGTTCTTCGCCCAGTTCCAGACCCGAGTCGACCCGGGTCAGTATCAGGCGCAGTTCGTGGGTCAGGGCCGGCAGTAATTGTTTGCCTTCGATGCTCAGCACTCGCAGCGACTGCTCGACCGCCATGCCGGATTCGAACAGGATGCGCAGCAG
Source organism: Pseudomonas farris (assembly GCF_019145235.1). Lineage (GTDB taxonomy): Bacteria > Pseudomonadota > Gammaproteobacteria > Pseudomonadales > Pseudomonadaceae > Aquipseudomonas > Aquipseudomonas farris. The sequence continues at coordinate 590,987 of NZ_JAHSTV010000003.1, forward strand.
TGGAATGAAGGTCGAAATCTCGATCGCCAGTTGTCTTTGCCGACGGTACGCGGCGGCGGCCAGCAAGCGTTTGGGCAGCAAATAACCGAGGGCGGTGGCGAAGGCCGGAGTGATCCAGTGGTTGTTCACCTGCGGGAAGAACACGCTCTGGATCAACAGACTCAGGACCAACGCAAGCACCGGTATGCCGATCTGGCAGGCAGCGAACAGCGAGCGTTGCCGGGCGCTGCGCCAGCCGAGGCGGTTGAGCAGCATTTGGGTTTCGTTGTCCAGTTTGACCGAGCGCTGGCCGATGCGGCTGTCGCCCAGCACTTGCAACCAGTGACGGACGCGATGGTCGCTCAGTGGTTTGCCGTCCAGTCGTTGAGCCACTTGGCGAGCACGCCGATGTTGGTCCAGCAGCCCACTGAGCAGCAACAACGTGGCCCCGAGAAATAACAGTGCGCTGATCAGCAGGGCTATTTTCATACGCTACGCAACATGCGCCACAGCGCCAGGCAACCCACGACCTGCAGGCCGAACGCGGTCGCGAGCATCATTTGCCCCGAGTTGCTGTTCCACATGGCGAGCAGGTATTTCGGATTGGACAGCAAGAAGTAAGCGGCGAGCCCCACAGGCATCAGGGCCAACACCACCGCCGTGATGCGGGTTTCGCCCGTCATGGCGCGCAGTTGGCGCGCAGCCTGGTCGCGTTCACGGATCATTTTGATCAGGTTCTCAAACAGCTCACTGGCATTGCCGCCGTAGCGGTGATTGACCTTCAGACCCAGCGCAAACAAGCGAAACTCGTCCTTCTCGTACAGTTCGGCGAAGTCCGTGACAGCGTCAGGCAGGCTGACGCCCAAATGCACGTTGCGCTGAACCCGGCCCATGGCGTTTTTCAGTGGGTCTTCGGCGGCGTCGATGGCGACCAGCACCGCATCGGCCAGGGTGCGTCCGGACTTCAGACTGCGCACCGTGTGATCGAGCATTGGCGGCAGCTGTTCGATCATGCGCTTGAGCCGGCGCTGGTAGCACCAACTGATGTACAGCCGCAGAGCCAGAGGTGGCATCAGCAACAACGCCAGCAAACCGATCCAGCTCGCGAGGGCAAACCCCAGCAAGATGCCCAAGGCCCAGAGCAACAGCCACAACCCCAGGCGCTCGGTGGGACGGCCAAGGCCGGCGCGTAGAAAGGCCCGTTCCAGGCCAGCCCAGGACGATTTCGCCACCGCCAGTTGCGGTTGCCCCTGCATCAAGCGACCTAGGGTTCGATCGATGCCGGTCTGGCGCAGACCGTTGTAGAACAAACGGATCGACAGGCCCAGCAACGTCAGGCAAATCAGGATGAGCAGCGTCGGTTTGAGCATGCCATGACCCTTCAGTGCGATAAGGGAGAGAGCGCCGATTCACGACGCAATTTATCGCCGGCGGGGTTGACCGCCTCGCGCAGAAAACCGAAACCGGTGCGTCGGTCGAAGCGGAACAGCGTATTGGTCACGTAGATGTCATCACGAATACCCACGACCTCCACCACTTCGCTGACGCAGCGGCGGCCATCGGGCAGGCGCGTCAGTTGGATCACCACGTCCAGCGCCGCGCAGATCATTTGCCGCAGGGTCCGTTCAGCGATGGAGCGCCCGGTCAGACCTACCAACGTCTCCAGGCGCAACAGCGCATCCTGGGCATTGTTGGCGTGCACGGTGCTCATGGAGCCGTCGTGGCCGGTGTTCATCGCGGTGAGCACGTCGACCACTTCGACGCCGCGAATCTCGCCGAGGATGATCCGGTCCGGGCGCATCCGCAGCGCGTTGCGAATCAGATCGCTGGCCTTCACTTCGCCGTGGCCTTCGGCATTCGGTGGTCGGGTTTCCAGGCGCACCACGTGAGGATGGCCCAGTTGCAATTCGGCGACGTCTTCGATGGTGACCAGGCGTTCGTGAGGGGCGATCAACTGGCTGAGAATGTTCAGCAGCGTGGTCTTGCCGGTGCCGGTACCGCCGCTGACAAGGATGTTGCAGCGCTTGCCCACGGCCTCCTGAATAAATTCAAAGATCGCCTGATCGATGGTTTGCATCGCCATCAGGTCGGAGCTTTTGAGCATGTCTTTGCGGAATTTTCGAATCGACAGGCACGGGCCATCGAGGGCAATGGGCGGGATGATCGCGTTGACCCTGCTGCCATCGGGCAGGCGCGCATCGACCATCGGCGAAGACTCGTCGAGCCGTCGGCCCAGGGGCGCGAGAATCCGTTGCATCACCCGTTCGACGTGGTGGTCGTCGATGAATCGCAGGTCACTCAGGTGCAACACACCCTCGCGCTCGACGAACACCCGGTGCGGGCCGTTGACCAGGATCTCGGTCACCGAGGAGTCGCGCAGCAACACCTCCAGCGGGCCGAAACCGGTGAGCTCGTCGACGATTTCCTCAGCCAGCCGCTCCATCTCATAACGGGAAATCGCCAGGTGCAGACGGGCGATGTACTCGGCGACTTTGTCGATGACGAACTGCGACAGCATTGGCCGCGAACCTTCCAGCAGGTTTTTTCCGGACTCTTCGATGGCGTCGATGATGTAGCGGTGCAGCACCAGTTTCAGGCCATCGTGGTCGGTATTGCCGGCCGGCCCGTGGGAGGGCGCGCCGAAGAGTTTTTCCCCGCTCATTGCGCGCCCCTCAATCGGTCGAACCAGCCAGCCTTGGGTTTGTCCTGGTCTTCGGAGCGTTTGGCCAGTCGTTCGCCGAGGGCACGCAGGCTTTGGGTCAGGTTTTCGCGCGGGGCCAGTTCGAACAGGCTCACCCCCTGATTCTTGGCGTTGAGCCGTACTTCCGGGCTGTAGACAAGGACCGCCATAACTTCCATGCCGAAGCTTTTGCTCAAGGTGTCGGAGTCTGGCGCGACGTTGCGCAGATAGCGGTCCACCAGCAACCTGGCATGGTCGAGCTTGAGGCCTTTTTCGCGCCAGCGGCCGAGCACCTCAAGGTTGCGTCGGCAGTCGAGCACATTCTGATCGGTGTACCACAGCAACTTGTCGCAATGGCTGACGAAGGTGCGCAACGCCTCGCTGTCCGACTGGCCGGTGAGGTTCACCACGATGTGCTGGAAATGTTGACGCAAGGCGCTGAGCAGCATGTACAGCTCGGCGGCACTGGTCTGCTCCAGCGGTTCGTCGTTGCTGGCGTAGGCGAGAATCCGCAGCCCGGCGTCACAGGTGGTAAAGGCGCTGTCGATCAGCGTCGCGTCGAGGCGCCTCAGATGTCGCAACGCGTCGCCAAAATGAAACGAGCTCTCCAGCCCCAGCAACGCAAGGCTGTCGCCACGCGGCAGGCCCAGATCCAGCAACAGTGTCTGTTGACCGCTCTTTTGCACCACGTGCGCCAAGTGGTTAGCGAGCAACGCTCCGTCGGCATTGCTCTGCGCACCGTAAAGCACGGTCAGGCCACCCTGTTGACTCTGTTGCATGTTCGGCGCCACGGTCGGCAGGCGTTTACTCAGGCGGCGCACCAGGCCGGCAACTTCACTGGAACGCGAGCCGTAAGAGACGAAATCCCGCGCACCGGCACGCATGGCATTGAGCACGAGTTGGTTGTCCATGCCGTCGCCCAAGGCAACGATCGCCAGCATCGGTTTGGCTTCCAGGGCACCCTCGATCAACGCGCTCTGGGCCACCACATGCTCACGGTCCAGACCCACGAACACCAGGCTGGCGAAGGTCACGTCCACCAGCGTCAAAAGCTCATCGAGGTTGCCGCCACCGGCGCTGATCACTCGGCCCAAAGGGGCGAGCGCACCTTGCAGCCACTCGAAGTCGGTGCTGTTGCGCGTGATCGCGAGGAACGTCTGACTCAGGTTCTGGGGTTGGCTCATAGCGATAATCCGCCGCGTTTATCGACGTGGCCGTTTTCGAAGAAGTACCGCGTGAAGCGTCTGCGCATGGAGAAGCGTCCTCGCTCGATTCAGGGCGTTTGTTGGGTGACTTCATTGCCGCGGATGACTTCCACACTCGTCTTGCGCGGTGCTGCGCCGCCGGTGGCGGGTTTGGGTGTGCCGTCCAGGGCCAGTTGACTGAACTGCACCAGTTCGCGATTGGCACTGGCCAGGCTCGCCTTTGAATCGCGGTTGCCGGCCCAGTATTGGTTCAGGCGTTTTTCCTCGGCGCTGCGCACGGCCAGGCGCAAAACCCCGACCTGAGCCGCGAGCATCAGGCGACTCAATAGGGGTTCGGGGACGGCGAGCAAAACGGTGCGGGCGCTGGCGCGCTGCTGTTCCTGCTTGAGTCTTTCTTCGGTGCTGCGCGCCGGGTTGGCAGGCTGCCCATCGTTCATCAACCCCAACTGGTCGCCGACACCGAGCACCCGCAACGCCGGGACCACGACCTGGGCCGATTGCTGGAGGTTGTTGGTGTCCATGCGCAGAAACAGCAGAACATCGACATAGTCGCCTGGGCTCAGTTGACCGCCGACATTGATCACGTCATCCGCCGCCACAGCAAGGGCGCGCTCATCGGGGCGGATCATTCGCGCCAGCGCCCCGCCGGTTTCGAAACTTTCATCATTGAGCCAACTGCCGGCAGTCAGCGTGCGCCAAGGCGTACGGCCAATGGCTTGATCGAGACGAGACAGGCTGCCGGCCGGGGCGGTACGGAGTTTTTCCACGGTCACGTCGGCGGCGGTGATTTGTTGGAACGGTGCTATGTCACGCAGCAGCACAACCACCGGCTGGCGGGTCGGATCGTCCACCGACGCCAGTATCGGGGCCGATGATGTGCCGGGTTGCGCGATGGATTCGGGTGCCGGTTGGCGACTCAGCGCCAGCCCCCAATAACCGGCAATGATGGCGCCTACCAGAAACAGCCCGGCCAGGCCCATGGTGACGCGGCTGTTCATGACGGCTCTCCCTTTCCTGCTGCGTAACGCCCCCCAAGAGTTCTAACGAGATGACTTCGCAATCAGGCAGCTATGAACATGGAACTATTTCGCTATTTGACGGTAGCGCAGGTAGAGCAAAAAGCCATTACAGGGCGGTAAATATCTGACAAAAGTAACGGGTTGAAGCCAAAAGCGCTGTTTATTGACGGTTAATACTTAAGTATTAATAGGTTCTTACAGTTGTTGGTCTCGGGTTTGCCGACAATGCTGATGCTGGCATAGGGGAATCATGTTGCGGCCGTGCAACATCCGCTGTCATAGGAGACACGTCATGTCCTTTACTAAAGTTGTTCAGAAGATCAAAACTGAAATTATTTTGTTCAAACACCTGGCTAAAGATACGGAGGGTGCGTCGGGTATCGAATACGCGATCATTGCGGGCATGGCAGCGGTTGCGTTGGCGGTATTCATGACGCCTATCTCGGGTGCGATAACCGACATTTTTACCGTGATTCAGGAAGCGCTGGTGCCTCCTGCTTGATGCCGACAGCTTGCTAACCTGCCAGGGCGGTTCTAACGTCAACGCTTAGTCCATTGCAGGTGGTTTACCCATGAATGCTCCCGCGCTGCCACGCCAACAGCTTCTTCTGGTCGACGATGAGGAGGATGCGTTACTGGAACTGGCCGAGTTGCTGGAGGGCGAGGGCTTTACTTGTTTTACGGCAACGTCGGTCAAACTCGCCCTTCATCATTTGACTTGTCATCCTGATATCGCGCTGGTGATTACTGATTTGCGGATGCCGGAGGAGAGTGGCATGTCGTTGATCAAGCGGTTGCGTGAGCATACGTCTCGTCAGCATTTGCCGGTGATTGTGACGTCAGGCCATGCGGATATGGATGATGTGAGTGATATGTTGCGGTTGCAGGTGCTGGATTTGTTTCGCAAGCCGATTTATCACGTGCGGTTGTTGGAGACGTTGAATAATTTGTTTCCGGGGGTGGTTAGTTCCTGATCTATGGTGCCCATGTCCCAAGGTAAGCACTGAACTGTGGCGAGGGGGCAAGCCCCCTCGCCACAAAATCAGGCAACAGGCCGCCACTGCCCAACCATGTGTTCCAAATCCCCCGCACCCATCAACTGAAAATCCCCACTGGACCCCGCCGCGCTGGACATCAGCGTCACTTCACTGGGAAGGCGCACCGGTTTCCTGAACTGCACCGCAATGTCGACGTTTGCCGTCGGCAAATGATCGGTCAGGGCTGCCAGCGTACGTGCCTTGTTCCACAGGCCATGGGCGATGGCGCTAGGGAAACCGAAGAGTTTCGCGCTGATCGCACTCAGGTGGATCGGGTTGTAGTCCCCGGACACCTTGGCATATCGGCGGCCAATGTCCGCGGGCGCTTTCCAGTGGGCCACTTCGGTCAGCGACAGCGTCGATGCGAACGCTTCCTCGACCGGTTCGCCTTCCAGTTTGACGCCGCGACAGAGCATCTGGCTTTCCGCCTCCCATAGCGGCCCCAGCTGATCGTCGAGCGTTGTCACCAAATCGAACGTCGCTCCCTTGGCATGGGGTTGCAGGTTCTGCACGTTCACGCTGACCCGCACCCGGTGCACGCCACCCATGGGGCGCAAGATGCGGATGCGATTGCTCAAGTGAATCAGCCCCAGCAGCGGGAACGGAAAAGCTTTGGCAGTGAGCAATTGCATCTGCAAGGCAAACGCCAGGATGTGTGGATACGTCGGTGGTAGCAGCCCGTTGTCGGCGAAACCACAGACCTTGCGATAAGCCTCCAGGCGTTTCGGATCGACATTGACCCAGCAGTGATAACCCAGGTCAGGCAGCGTGGTGCCGGTGATTTTGCGGCGCGTTGCTGCCTTCACATACAGCGTTTGCAGCCCTGGTTCGCTGTCGAGTGTTTGCCAGTGGGTGGTCATGGTCAGGCTCCCAAAACGCTTTGCCCGCACACGCGCAACGCTTGCCCGGTAAACGCTCCGGTGCCCGGTTGTGCCAGCCAGGCCACGGCTTCGGCGACGTCTTGCGGCAGGCCGCCCTGGCCCAATGAACTCATGCGTCGCCCGGCTTCGCGCAAGCCGAAGGGCAGGTGCGCGGTCATTTGGGTTTCGATGAACCCTGGCGCTACGGCATTGATGCTGATGCCGCGCTCACTCAGCTGCGGCGCCCAGGCCTGGGCCAGGCCGATCAACCCGGCCTTGCTCGCCGCGTAATTGGTTTGCCCGCGATTGCCGGCGATGCCGCTGATGGACGCCAGCAGGATCACTCGGCCGTTGTCGCGCAAGGTGCCGCTGTCGAGCAAAGCCTTGGTCAATACTTGCGGCGCGTTGAGGTTGACCGCCAGCACCGCGTCCCAGAATTCCGGGGTCATATTGGCCAGGGTTTTGTCCCGGGTGATGCCCGCGTTGTGAACCACGATATCGACGCCGTCGGGCAAGTGTTCGATCAATTGTGCGGCGGCGTCTTCGGCGCAGATATCCAGGGTGATGCCGCGCCCGCCGAGGCGTGCGGCCAGGGCCTCGAGATCGTTTTTGGCCGGTGGCACGTCGAGCAGGATTACCTCGGCGCCGTCGCGGGCCAGGGTTTCGGCGATCGAGGCGCCGATGCCGCGCGCCGCGCCCGTCACCAATGCCTTGCGCCCTGACAAGGGGCGACTCCAGTCCATTACCTGCGCCTCACACGCCTTCACGCGAATGACTTGTCCGGAAATGAACGCACTTTTGGGCGAGAGGAAAAACCGCAATGGGCCTTCCAGTTGATCTTCGGCACCTTCGCCGACATAGATCAGCTGCAAAGTTCCGCCGCTGCGCAGTTCCTTGGCCAGCGAACGGCTGAAACCTTCCAGGGCGCGTTGGGCGCTGGCGGCGAACGGGTCGCTCAAGGTCTCAGGCGCCCGGCCAAGAATCACCAGGTGCGCATGGTGATCGAGGTTTTTCATCAGCGGCTGGAAGAACTCGCGCAGCTGTTTCAACTGATCGACCTGCACCAGATCACTGGCGTCGTACACCACGGCTTTGAGTTTCTGGCCGTGGCCGGGAATCCAAGCGGTGGCCAGGGTCGGATCGGTGCCGTAGCTGTAAATCGTGTCGGTCAGGCGGTTGGCGAGAGTGCTGACTTTTTCCGCCAACGGGCCACCGCCAATCAACAGCGCCCCCTCGATTGGCCGCAGCCGGCCTGCTTGCCAGCGTTCCAGTCGTACCGGCGACGGCAGACCCAGGGCACCGACCACACGATGGCCGATGGACGAATTGGCGAAGTCGATATAGCGATCAGACATGAATCACGCTCCAGCAGCTGGGGTTAAAAGTGTGGACCAGGAATTGCAATTAGTCGTTCGATCCACGAGATACGGCCTACGCTTGATCATTGCAGGTTAGTTTGAGATTGGGTTTAGCAGGACTTTCAGGAACTGGTTTGGTGTTCATCGTTGATTAAAAGGAGCGTTTTCATGACTCAGCTGCGTCGCGTCGCGATTATCGGTGGTAACCGTATCCCCTTTGCCCGGTCCAACGGGCCGTACGCCACTGCCAGTAACCAGGCGATGTTCACCGCAGCGCTGGAAGGCCTGATCGAGCGCTATAACCTGCACGGTGTGCGCATGGGTGAAGTGGCGGCAGGTGCACTGCTCAAGTATTTGCGCGATTACGGCCTGACCCGCGAATGCGTGCTGGGCTCGCGGTTGTCGCCGATGACGCCGGCCTACGACATCCAGCAAGCCTGCGGCACGGGGCTGGAAGCGACGCTGTTGGTGGCGAACAAAATCGCCCTGGGTCAAATCGAATGTGGCATTGCCGGTGGCGTCGATACAGCCTCGGATGTGCCGATCGGGGTCAACGAAAGCCTGCGCAAGATCCTCTTGCAAGCCAACCGCGCCCGAAGCACCGCCGACAAACTGAAAACCTTCCTGCAACTGCGTCCCCGCCACTTGATGCCCGACTTTCCAAGCATCGGCGAGCCGCGCACCAACCGGTCGATGGGCGAACACTGTGAAATGATGGCCCAGACCTGGAGCATCCCGCGTGACGAGCAGGATCAGCTGACCCAGCAAAGCCATCAGAAACTGGCCGCGTCCTACGCCGAAGGCTGGCACAACGATTTGATGACGCCGTTCCTCGGCCTGACCCGGGACAACAACCTGCGCCCGGATCTGACCCTGGAAAAACTCGCCTCACTGAAACCGGCCTTCGAGAAAAGCGCCAAGGGCACCCTGACCGCGGGCAATTCCACGCCACTCACCGATGGCGCGTCTGTGGTGTTGCTGGGGAGTGAAGAATGGGCGAAAGAGCGCGGCTTGCCGATTCTTGCCTATTGGCGTGACGGTGAAGCGGCGGCGGTGGATTTCGTCAATGGTGCCGAAGGGCTGCTGATGGCGCCGGCTTATGCCGTGCCGCGTTTACTGGCGCGCAATGGCCTGACCTTGCAGGACTTCGATTACTACGAAATCCACGAGGCGTTCGCCGCGCAAGTGCTCTGCACACTCAAGGCCTGGGAAGATCCGGAGTTCTGCAAAACCCGTCTCGGCCTCGACGCACCGTTGGGCTCCATCGACCGCAGCCGCCTCAACGTCAAGGGCAGTTCACTGGCCGCCGGGCATCCGTTTGCCGCCACCGGTGCGCGCATCGTTGCCAACCTGGCGAAGCTGCTGGACGCGGCAGGCAAAGGCCGAGGGTTGATCTCGATCTGCGCAGCGGGCGGTCAGGGCGTGACGGCGATTATCGAGCGCTGATTGCTGATTACTGGGGGTTGAGCACTGCCGCGCTTTGCTGCGCGGCCAGTTCCCGGTTGCGGTTGGCGTAACCCTCGGCCATCACCGAGCAGACGATCAGCTGCAACGGGTGATAGATCATGATCGGCAGCAGGATCAAGCCAAGGCCGGGGTTGGCGCCGAAGATCAACGCCGCCATCGGTGCACCGGCCGCCAGGGATTTTTTGCTGGCGCAGAACACCGCGGCAATCTCATCGGCAGGGCTGAACTTCAGCGCGCGAGCGGTGCGGGTGGTCATCCACAGGATGATTGCCAGCAGAATCGCACTGCCCAGCAGCGCAGTCAGAATCACGCTGTTGCCCTGTTGCTGCCACATCCCCGACACCATCGAATTGCAAAACGCCGAGTACACCAGCAGCAGAATCACCAGTTTGTCGGCGATGTTGGTATAGCGCTTGTGCCGAGCGAAAAACTTGCCCAGGAGCGGCCGCAGCAATTGCCCGAGCACCAGCGGCAACAGCAGCATGGCGCACAAATCGAGCAGGGTTGAGCCCAGATCGATGCCTCCCGCGCCGCTGCCAACCACGAAACTCACCAGCAGCGGTGTCAGAAAAATCCCCAGCACGCTGGACAGGCTCGCGTTGAGAATCGCTGCCGGCACGTTGCCGCCCGCGCTACCGGTCAGGGCCACGGACGAGGAAATGGTCGAGGGCAGGGCGCAGAGGTAGAGGAAGCCGAGCATCAGCAGTGAGGGGATGTGCGAACCCAGCAGTTTGTCGCTCAGCAGCCAGATCAATGGAAACACCGCAAAGGTGAAGGCTTGAACCATCACGTGCAGCTTCCAGTTTCTCAGCCCGTGGCGGATCTGCTCGCTGGAGAGATTGACCCCGTGCAGGAAGAACACCAGAAACACGCCGATGTTGATCACGTACTCCGCGTGCATCCCGCCGCCAGTGGCGCCGAAGGTCGGGAAAAAATACGCCAGCAGGGTGGCGATCAGCATGCCGCACAAGAACCAGTCGGTGACCACGCGTTTGAAGTGTTTGAAGGCATGCATGATGGGCACCGAATCCGTTTGTAAGAATTGATGACTTAGCCTAACGTCGGCTCCATCAGCCGTCTTGCGACATAAGGCCAATCAATGCCGACTAACGGACAACTTTCCCTCGAACGGACCATCCCGGCGCTGATGGCGTTGCCGCGTCCGTTGTATGCGCGGGCGGAAAGTCTGAACGCCGGTTCGTGGACGCCGCCGCATCGTCACGATTGGGTGCAGTTTTCCTACGCCATCAGCGGCGTTCTCGGTGTGCATACCGCCGAGGGCAGTTTCTTTGCGCCGCCGCAGTGGGGCATCTGGATTCCGGCGGATCTCGAGCATCAGGTCGTGACCTCGATGCGTGCCGAGATGCGCAGCCTGTACGTGCGCCGCGAGGACTGCCCATGGGCGGACGGGCGTTGCCGGGTGCTGGAAGTCACGCCATTGGCGCGGGAGCTGATCAAGCGTTTTTGCCTGTTTCCGGTGGAGTATCCACAGGGCGACAGCCAGGAGGCGCGATTGGTGGGCGTGCTGCTGGATCAGTTGGCGAGTCTGCCGGAGGTGGGGTTTTCCTTGCCGCTGCCCCGGCATGAACGGTTGCTGGGCTTGTGCAACGAGTTGATCGACAGCCCTGAACGCAATGCGACCTTGCAGGAATGGGCCGAGCGTTTGGGCACGTCGGAGAAAACCTTGATGCGCTTGTTCCAGCGTGAAACCGGCTTGAGCTTCCGCGGTTGGCGGCAGCGCATGCGGCTGCTGTCGTCGTTGAGTTTGCTGGAAGAGGGGAACAGCGTGACCCATGCCGCGCTGTCTTGCGGGTATGACTCGACGTCGGCGTTTATTGCGGCGTTCAAGGGGTTGTTCGGGTTTACCCCGGGGGAACTGTTTAGGCAGTAACACCACCGAACCAATGTGGGAGCGGGCTTGCTCGCGAAGAGGCCATCACATTCAACATCTCTGTTGGCTGACAGTCCGCTTTCGCGAGCAAGCCCGCTCCCACACTGGATCTGCGGTGTTCTTGGATATTAGGTTCTGAACCGCCGAACCAACCCATCCAGCTCATTCGACAACCCCGCCAGGCTCTGAGAATCCAGGCGCGCCGAGTTCGCCAGTTCCGCCACCAACTGCGCATCGCCATGAATCTGGCTGATGTGGCGATTGATGTCTTCCGCCACTTGATGCTGTTCCTCTGCCGCCGTGGCGATCTGAGTGTTCATGTCGCGAATCACATCCACCGATTCACGAATCTGCCCAAAACTGCTGCGTGCTTCACCGATACGGGTCACCGATTGCTGCGACACTTCCAGGCTCGCGTGCATCTGCTGCGTCACCTGGCTGGTGCGTTTGGCCAGGTTGCCCAGCAACCCGTCGATTTCCGCCGTAGAGTCGGCCGTCCGTTTGGCCAAGGCGCGAACTTCATCCGCCACCACCGCAAAACCACGACCCTGTTCACCCGCCCGGGCCGCTTCGATGGCGGCGTTCAGTGCCAGCAGGTTGGTCTGTTCGGCGATGGAACGAATGGTCCCGAGGATCGACTGAATGTCGTTGCTATCGCGCTCAAGCTGTTGCATCGATTGCGCCGATTGTTCGATTTCCTGGCTCAAACGATCAACACTGCTCACGGCGGCATCGATCTGCTGCTGACCTTCGCGCGCCTGGCGCTGGCCGCTGTCGGCCGACTCGGCGGCCTGGCTGCAGGAGCGTGCGACTTCGTTGGCGGTGGCGACCATTTCGTGGAACGCCGTGGACACCATGTCCACCGCTTCACGCTGGCGCCCGGCGGCTTCGGCCATGTCGCTGGACACCTGGGTCGAACTCTTGGAGGTGGCGAGGATCTTGGTCGCGGCGCCGCCGATGCTTTGGATCAGGTTGCGAATCGCCGCCAGAAACTGATTGAACCAGTTGGCCAATTGAGCCGTTTCGTCGCTGCCACGGATTTGGAGATTCTTGGTCAGGTCGCCTTCACCTTGGGCGATGCCTTCCAGACCGCTGGCCACGCTGCGGATCGGCCGCACGATCAGGCTGGCGAAACTGGCTCCGACGATGGCGAAGAATACCGCCAGTACCGCTGCAATGATCGCGATCAGCCAAGTCAATTGGGTGGCCGAGCTCATCACGTCGGTCTGCTTGATCAGGCCGATAAAGGTCCAGCCCAGTTGTTCCGACGGCCAGACGTTGGCCATGTAGCGCTCGCCATTGAGCTCGACTTCCACCAGCCCTTTGCCGGCCTTGGCCAGTTGCGCGTAGCCGTCGCCGAGACTGTTGAGGGCCTTGAAGTTGTGTTCCGGTTGCTTCGGATCGACCAGCACTTTGCCGGTGTTTTCCACCAGCATCAAATAGCCGGTTTCGCCGAGTTTGATCTGTTTGACGATTTCGGTGAGCTGCTTGAGCGTCACGTCGATGCTGACCACGCCGCCATTGCTGCCCAGTTTGTTGTCGATGGTGCGCACGGTGCTGACGTAAGTCGCGTCATCCTGAGCCCAGTAATAGGCCTCGGTGCGAAATGGTTTGCCGGGTTTGGCCTGCGCGGCTTTGTACCAAGGGCGCTGGCGCGGATCGTAATTGCTCAGTTTCGCATCGTCCGGCCAAGACACGTAACCGCCCGCCGCCGTACCGAGGATGGCATAGGCGTAGGCCGGGTGGCTGTTGCCCAGGTCCTGGAGGAGGGCGAAGACCTTTTTGTCCGACTCGCCTTGGGGAATGCTCTCGGCGTTGGCGCTCATGTAGGTCTTGAGGCTGTCGTCGGAGTCCTTGATCAGCGGTTGGGTGGCCAGGTAATCGACGTTCTGGCTGATGCCGTCAAAGAACAGCTGCATGGCATTGCTGACCTGACGAATCTCACGGCCGCTGCCGTCGACAAAATTATCCTTGGCGTCGCTGCGCAAGTTCAGCACCACGAGGGTGGCGACCAGCACCACGGGCAAGCAGGCGATGATTGCAAACGCCCAGGTCAACTTCTGTTTGATGTTCATCCGCGCTCCAGTTTTTTCTTGTAGGCCCACGCAGTGCAGATGACTCGCGGATTATTGGCAGCCGAAAATGTTCGATACCCCGATCCTTGAGTGCGCCCTCGTTATCATTGTCGGGGCGATTGTCGGACAATTCCTTTTCTCTCTAATGACTTCGGCTGACGAACGTGGAAATTTAGGCCTGTTGAGAAAAATCCGGCGAAGGGTAGGGGCTACATGTCAGATTCTGTCGCAAATGCCCCTGTAGCCCTTCGTCAACAAGTGGCGCAGGCTCAGCTATGATCCTGAGCGGTCAATGAGTTGTGCCCGTTTATCCGGCACATTGTGTGCTTCTTGATGTTCATGGGAACGTTCATAGGTCGGCAACCCCTCCCGCGAATGAGAGGATTGCCGTATAACGAATGACTTTCGCGTGTTTGGTAATAAAGGACCCACAATAAAAGCTGATGAAGACTCCAAAACGCATTGAACCCCTGATCGAGGACGGTCTGGTCGACGAGGTGCTGCGCCCACTCATGAGTGGTAAAGAAGCAGCTGTTTATGTGGTGCGCTGCGGCAACGAGCTGCGTTGTGCCAAGGTCTACAAGGAGGCGAATAAACGCAGTTTTCGTCAGGCGGCCGAGTATCAGGAAGGCCGTAAGGTGCGCAACAGCCGGCAGGCTCGAGCGATGGCCAAGGGCTCCAAGTTCGGCAAGAAAGAAACCGAAGACGCCTGGCAGAATGCCGAAGTGGCGGCGTTGTTCCGCCTGGCCGGTGCCGGCGTGCGCGTACCCAAGCCGTATGACTTCCTCGAAGGCGTGCTGCTGATGGAGCTGGTGGCCGACGAGTACGGTGATGCCGCGCCGCGTCTGAACGATGTGGTGCTGGAGCCGGACCAGGCGCGCGAATATCACGCGTTTCTGATTTCGCAGATCGTGCTGATGCTGTGTACCGGTTTGGTGCACGGTGACCTGTCCGAGTTCAACGTGCTGCTGACGCCGACCGGCCCCGTCATCATCGACTTGCCGCAAGCGGTGGATGCGGCGGGCAACAACCACGCGTTCAATATGCTGGAGCGGGACGTGGGCAACATGGCGTCGTACTTCGGTCGCTTTGCACCGGAGTTGAAACGCACCAAGTACGCCAAGGAAATGTGGGCGTTGTACGAAGCCGGCACTTTGCACCCGGCCAGTGTGTTGACCGGCGAGTTCGACGAGCCGGAAGAGCTGGCGGACGTCGGCGGGATCATGCGCGAGATCGAGGCGGCCCGTCTCGATGAAGAGCGTCGTCAAGCGGTTCGGGCGGCGGATGATGCGCCACCGAGCAAGGCCGAAGAACCGCCTCCGCCGTGGATGCAGTAATCGGTTGACCCAAAACCCGGCCTCGGCCGGGTTTTTTGTAGCTGCCTGCCCGAATCCCCCAAACACCGAAGAACCAATGTGGGAGCGGGCTTGCTCGCGAAAGCGGTAGATCAGTCGACATTGATGTTGAATGACACACTGCATTCGCGAGCAAGCCCGCTCCCACAATAGTTTTGCGCCAACACTAAATCTGCGCCCGGCACCGATTTATTGTGGGAGCGAGCCTGCTCGCGAAAGGGCCATCGCCTTCAACATAAAACCTCCTACATACTGCACCGCTCGAAACACCCCACACTCAAGGACTGAATGTGAACTCCACCCGCAATGCCCAATTGATCATCGCCGCCCGGCTGATTTCGGACTTCGGCGCTTTCCTCAACATGGTTGCCCTGGCCACCTACGTCTATCTACTCAGCAACAGCGCCATGAGCGTCGGCATCTTCCTCGCCAGCCGTGTAGCCGGGGGGATCTTTGCCAGCCTGATCGGCACCCGGTTCTATCGCCGCTGGGCTGGGCGCCTGCCGCTGATTGCCTTCGACCTGCTGCGCGCCGGGTTGCTGGGCTTGCTGCTGGTGTTGCCAGTCACCCAACAAGCGCTGCTGCTACCGTTGATCGCGTTCGGCCTGGGGTTCGGCAATTCGATGTTCGCCATTGGCCTCAACAGCCAATTACCGCACATGATCGATAAGGCGCAGCTACTCAAGACCAACGCCTGGATAACCTCGGCGTCATCTGCGGCGATGGTCGGCGGGAGTCTGGTGGCAGGTTTGTTGGTGGCCGGGTTTGGCTTTGAAACGGTGTTTGTCCTGAACGTGGTCACTTACCTGCTGGCGGCGTTGTTGATTGTGCCGCTGCGATTTCCCAGACCGACACTCAGTGACGAGCCCCTTCACCAACAAGGCGAATGGCCGGCCCTGCGTCAGGGTTTGCGCACGGCGCCAGTGCTGGCGGCGATGCTGGCCGTTGCCATGGCCGATACGCTGGGCAGCGCCGCACACAACGTCGGTTTACCGATCATTTCAAAACTGCTGACACCCGAGTCGGCCAGCACCACTCTGGGCCTGATGCTGGCGGTCTGGGCCATCGGGAAATTCATCGGCGCGCGAATCGCCAGTCGTCTGAAAGGTACGGACAACGCGCACCTTGAACGGCGATTTTTCTTCGGTGTGTTGCTGATGTCCTGTGGTTTCATCCTGATGTTCCAACAGCAAACCCTTTACGGCTTGCTGCTGTTTTCATTGCCCGCAGGCTTGGGCGATGGCTTCTCGGAAGTCGGCCTGATGTCGCGCCTGCAACGTGAACCGGACAACCTGCGCCTGCCGATTTTCAGCTTTCTGACGCTGCTGCAAATGACCGGGTTCGGCATCGGCATGTTGATCGCCGCGCCGTTCTATTCCTGGTGGACGCCCGGCTCGGTGGTGTTGTTGTTCCACGGTATTCCCCTCACCACGTTGCTGGTGGCGAAGGGGGTGGCGCTCAGGAGTGAGCGGGTTCGGCGCAGCAGCCCGACGCCAGCTCCTTGAGGATCGGGCAGTCCGGGCGGTGGTCGCCGTGGCAATGTTCTACCAGGTCTTGCAGGG
Organism: Pseudomonas farris; assembly: GCF_019145235.1. Lineage (GTDB taxonomy): Bacteria > Pseudomonadota > Gammaproteobacteria > Pseudomonadales > Pseudomonadaceae > Aquipseudomonas > Aquipseudomonas farris. The sequence goes on from NZ_JAHSTV010000003.1 coordinate 607,475, forward strand.
TGTCGCGCAGTTGGCCGAGTTCGCGAATCTTCTGGTTCAACTCATCAATGTGCTGACGGGCCAGCGCCTTCACATCGGCACTGGCTCGCTGACGGTCTTGCCAGAGGGTCAGCAGTTTGCCGACCTCTTCCAGCGAGAAGCCCAAATCCCGAGAGCGCTTGATGAACGCCAGAGTGTGCAGATCGTCGTCGCCATAGACCCGGTAGCCACTGTCGGTGCGATGGGCTGCTTTGAGCAGGCCGATGGACTCGTAATAACGAATCATCTTCGCGCTCAGACCGCTCTGGCGGGCCGCTTGGCCAATGTTCATCGGTTGTCCTCCAGGTCTTTGGGTTTCCAGGTTTTCAACAGTAACGCATTGCTCACCACGCTGACGCTCGACAGCGCCATGGCCGCGCCGGCCAGCACCGGGTTGAGGAAGCCGAACGCCGCCAGTGGCAGGCCGATCAGGTTATAGACGAAGGCCCAGAACAGGTTTTGGCGAATCTTCGCGTAGGTCTTGCGGCTGATTTCCAGCGCCGCCGGCACCAGTCGTGGATCGCCGCGCATCAGGGTGATCCCGGCGGCGTGCATGGCGACGTCGGTACCGCCGCCCATGGCGATGCCGATGTCTGCCGCGGCAAGGGCCGGTGCGTCGTTGATGCCGTCGCCGACCATGGCCACAACACCGGTTTTTTTCAGTGCGGCGACGGTGGCGGCTTTGTCCGCCGGTAATACTTCGGCGTGGACATCGCTGATGCCCAGCGCCTCGGCGACCACCTTGGCGCTGCCGCGGTTATCGCCGGTTAGCAGGTGGCTGCTGATGTTCCGTGCGCTTAAGCGTTGCACCGCTTGCAAGGCGCCGGGTTTGAGCGTGTCACCGAAGGCGAACAGGCCGAGCACTCGCGGTTCAGGGCTTTGTTCGATCAGCCAGGACAAGGTCCGGCCTTCGGTTTCCCAAGTGGTTGCCGAGTCGGCCAATGGCCCGGCGCTCAGTCCGCTTTCTTCCAGCAGACGCCGATTGCCCAAAGCCAACCGTCGACCATCGAGACTGCCGGCAATGCCGCGCCCGGTCAGCGATTGACTGTTGCTGACATCAGCCACGGTCAAGCCGCGCTCGGTGCAGGCATCCAGCACAGCCTTGGCTAACGGGTGTTCACTGCCGCGTTGCAGCGCACCAGCCATTTGCAGCAGAGCAGCTTCATCACCTTCGATGGCACTCAGATGAGCGATGCGCGGCGTACCCGAAGTCAGCGTGCCGGTCTTGTCGAACACCACGGCGCTGACTTCATGGGCGCGCTCCAAAGCTTCGGCGTCCTTGATCAGAATCCCGTAGCGCGCTGCCACACCGGTGCCGGCCATGATTGCCGTCGGCGTGGCCAGCCCGAGTGCACAAGGGCAGGCGATCACCAACACCGCGACGGCGTTGATCAATGCGGTTTCCAGTGGCGCGCCGTACAGCCACCAACCGATCAAGGTCGCCAGCGCGATCAGCAGCACCGCCGGCACGAACACCTGGCTGACTTTATCCACCAGTTTCTGGATCGGTGCTTTCGCCGCCTGCGCGTCTTCGACCAGGCGGATGATCCGCGCCAGCACGGTTTCTGCACCGAGCGCCAAGGTCCGAACCAGCAGCCGACCTTCGCCATTGATGGCCCCGCCGGTGACCTGGTCACCCGGCTGTTTCGGTACTGGCAGGCTCTCGCCGCTGATCAGTGCTTCATCGGCGTGGCTCTGGCCTTCCACCACTTCGCCATCCACCGGGAAGCGTTCGCCGGGTTTGACCATGACCAGATCGTTGAGGCGCAAAGCGCTGATCGCAACGTCCTGCTCGCGGCCATCGATCACCTGAATGGCTCGCTCCGGACGCAAGGCTTCAAGGGCGCGGATGGCACTGGCGGTCTGGCGCTTGGCGCGACTTTCCAGGTATTTGCCCAGCAGTACCAGAGCGATCACCACCGCCGAGGCTTCGAAATACAGGTGCGGTAGGCGGCCGGTGGCGGTGGCCCACTCGTAAACGCTCAAGCCGTAGCCAGCGCTGGTACCCAGGGCCACCAGCAAATCCATGTTGCCGGCGCCGGCGCGCACGGCTTTCCATGCAGCGATATAGAAGCGTGCGCCGAAGATGAACTGCACCGGCGTCGCCAACGCAAACTGCACCCACGCCGGGAGCATCCAGTGCACGCCGAAAGGTTGCAGCACCATCGGCAGCACCAGCGGCAAAGCGAGGGCAATAGCCGCCAGCAAAGCCCAGCGTTCACGGTGTAGTCGTTGTTGTTGATTGTCGATTTGCGGGTGTTCGATTTCCCAGACGCTGGCGGAGTAACCGGCCTTGGTCACGGCGCCGATCAGGGTTTGCGGGTCGACCTGGCCGAGCAATTCGAGGTGGGCCCGTTCGTTGGCCAAGTTGACGCTGACGCTTTTGACCCCCGGCATCTTGGCCAGTGCCCGTTCGACGCGGCCAACGCAGGACGCGCAGGTCATGCCGTCGATGCTCAATTCCAGGGTCTGCTGCGGCACGCTGTAACCGGCCTGCTGCACGGCCTCCATCAAGGCCGGCAGGCTGTCACTGGGCGCTTGAACCCGGGCCTGTTCGGTGGCCAGGTTGACGCTGACGGCCGTGGCGCCGAGAACTTTGCTCAAGGCACGCTCGACACGCCCGGCGCAACTGGCGCAGGTCATGCCGGCAATCGGCAGATCGAAGGTGGTGGATTCGGACATCGGGCACGCTCCCTGTAGAAATTACCTACAGGATCAACCTTGCCATGCGGGCAAGGTCAAGCGCCACTCTGTAAATCGTTGCGACCCAAATCCTGGAAGGACAGGGAGACCATGTCGCGCCCTTCGCGAGCAAGCCCGCTCCCACAGGTCTTGCATAAATCCTGTGGGAGCGGGCTTGCTCGCGAAGAGGCCATAACATTCACCCACGAAGATGAGTCAGCCCCCATACGCTGGGTTTCAGTATTCGAGGGCGGCAGGCTTGAGGTACATCCCTTCCTGCGTCATCGCAATCCGGAACTTCAACACGTCCCCGGCCTTGAGCGTGATGTTCTGCGAGCCCGGCGCGAGCATGCCCGGGTTGCACCCCGGCGCCTGGCCCGGCAGCAGTTTGAGGCGCAGGGACACATTGCCCGGCGGCAGGTTGAACGAGGTGCTCTGTTCCTGGAACAGTCGCGCCGATAGCTGATCCTGGATGTACACGCCGATTTCACAGGAAGTCGACACTTCCAGGCGCTCGCGGGAAATGATCAGCACGCCGTAATCCTCCCCGGCGGCTTGGACCGAAGGTGTCGCGGCAAATAGGCTGAGGAAGCCAAACAGGCTGAGAGCTGACCAGCGCATGGCTGAATCTCCTGATGTCGAGTCATAGATGGACGCAGCTTGGCCGAGCACGGCGCCGATTGCCAGCCCGGCAGCTTGCTTCAGAACTTGACCTTGCCATGGTGGCAAGCTCGAGACTGCCCTCAACCCGTATTGAAGGGCCCCATTAAGGAGACGTCCCATGCAAGTGTTCAACGTTGAAGGCATGTCCTGCGGTCATTGCGTCAAGGCCATCACTCAGGCGCTGCAAACCAAGGATCCCGCGGCCAGCGTGCGCATTGATCTGGCGGCAAAAGAAGTCGGCGTTGAAAGTGCGCTGACGGCTGATCAGGTGATCGCTGCAATCAGCGAAGAGGGTTATGACGTCAAATTGGCCTGAGTTTTTTAATAGTTAGCGACCTAACGGAATGTTCAAGGCGTCCACGCCCGGCTAGACTGTTGGCCTGCCGATCCATGGCCAACCTGCATGCCTAACCTGGACGCCTGATGAACCTCCGTACAATCCTGATTCTCGGCGCCTTGAGCGCTTTCGGTCCGCTGGCGATCGATTTCTATCTGCCGGCATTCCCGGCGATGGCGCTCGCTTTCGGCACCGACGAAAAACACGTTCAACTGACCCTGGCGGCCTATTTCCTCGGTCTGTCCATTGGCCAACTGGCGTACGGCCCGGTGGCGGATCGCTTTGGACGGCGGATTCCCTTGCTGACAGGTCTCGGCTTATTCACCGCCGCTTCATTGGCCTGTGCCTATGCGCCGACTCTGGAGTGGCTGATTGGCGCACGTTTCGTCCAGGCGCTGGGTGGTTGCGCGGGCATGGTGATTTCGCGGGCGGTGGTCAGCGATAAATGCGATGCGGTGGGTTCGGCGAAGGTCTTTTCGCAGTTGATGCTGGTGATGGGCCTGGCGCCGATTCTTGCGCCGATGCTGGGCGGGTTGCTGGTCAACACGACTGGCTGGCAATCGATCTTTCTCGTGCTGACCGGTTTTAGTGCACTGGCAGGGTTGGCAGTGGCCCTCGGGCTGCCGGAAAGTCTGCCGGCCCATGTGCCGCGCCAACCGTTGTCGGGCGCGCTGCGTCAGTACGGTCGGTTGTTGGCGGACCCGATCTTCCTCGGCCATGCCCTGACTGGCGGTGTCGCCATCGCCGGGATGTTTGCCTACATCGCCGGTTCACCGTTCGTCTTCATCAAACTCTATGGCGTGCCCGCCGAGCATTTCGGCTGGCTGTTCGGCATTAACGCGGCGGGGTTCATTCTGGTGGCCCAGGTCAATGCCCGGATGCTGGCCAAGCGCGGTCCGGCCTTTTTACTGGCGCGTACCGTCTGGCTCTATCTGGCGGGCGGTCTGGCTCTGTTGGCGGTCAGCGCGTTGCACACCGCGCAGTTGTGGCCGTTGCTGATTCCGCTTTTCCTCTGCATCGCCAGCCTGGGTTGTATTGTGCCCAACGCCTCGGCCTGCGCCATGAACGGGCAGGGCGCGCGGGCGGGCAGTGCCTCGGCGATGCTCGGTTGCCTGCAGTTCAGCGTTGCCGCCGGGGCCGCAGCATTGGTGGGGGTTTTGCATGATGGCAGCGCCATGCCGATGGCCCAGGTCATCAGCCTGTGCGGGATTCTGGTGGTGAGCGCGGCAACGCTCACCCGACGTTTGCAAAATGCCCGGGCGCTGACGCAAGCCCAGGTCTGAGGACGGACTCAGCCAGCAGCGCGATGCTGACGGTCGGGAAACTGATGGGGCGCGTGCAAGCGCGCTTCAAGCGTTTTAGTGAAGGCCAGAGCTTCGGCCTCACTGCGGAACGTCACGGCGTGTTGATCCAGGCGGACCTGCCAGCGGGATGTTGCCACTTCTTTTATCAGGATCTTCATTGCTGACTCCTCTCGTAAAAGACATCACGTAAATGATTGTTCGCAGAGTTTTCGATTGTAGACCCGAATACGATCGCAATTGTGACAACGATCAATTCTCTGACTGACGGCAAAAGATCGCCGGCTCCAACGAAGGCTGCGATCTTTTGATCTTCAGGTCAGAACCCTTCAAGCACAATCTTGCCCTTGGACTTACCACTCTCAAGCAGCTCATGGGCACGCCGCAGGTTGGCCGCGTTGATGGTCCCGAAGTGCTCGCCGACCGTGGTTTTCAGCGTGCCTGCATCGATCAGCCCGGCGACGCGGTTGAGCAGTTTGTGTTGCTCGATCATGTCTGCGGTTTCGAACAGCGAGCGGGTGTACATGAATTCCCAGTGCAGCGACAGGCTCTTGCGCTTGAGCTTGGTCACGTCCAGCGACTTCGGATCATCGATCAGCGCCAGTTTGCCCTGCGGCGCCAATGCCTCCACCAATTGATCCAGGTGTTGGTCGGTCTGAGTCAGGCTGGCGACGTGGGTCACATACTCGAACCCCGCACGTTTGAGTTCGTCACTCAGCGGCTGGCTATGATCGATCACCTGATTGGCGCCCAAGTCACGCACCCAGCTCTGGGTTTGTGCACGGGAAGCGGTGCCGATGACCTTCAGCCCGGTGAGCTGGCTGGCCAATTGCGTGAGGATCGAACCCACACCGCCAGCGGCACCGACGATCAGCAGGCTCTGGCCCTCATCGGTTTTGCCTTCGCGCACTTGCAGGCGTTCGAACAGCAGTTCCCACGCAGTAATGGCGGTCAGCGGCAGGGCGGCGGCTTCGGCGAAACCGAGGGTTTTCGGCATATGGCCGACGATTCGTTCGTCCACCACATGCAACTCGCTATTGCCGCCGGCACGGGCGATGGAGCCGGCGTAGTACACCTTGTCGCCGGCCTTGAACAAGGTCACTTCGCTGCCGACGGCCTTGACCACACCGGCCACGTCCCAGCCCAGCACCTTTGCCGCGCCACCTTCAGGCTGGACGTTCTGGCGAATCTTGGTGTCCACCGGGTTGACCGAGATGGCTTTGACCTCCACCAACAGGTCGCGCGGGCCGGCGACCGGTTCTGGCAGTTCGATATCTTGCAGGGATTTTTCGTCGCTGATGGGCAGGGAGGCGTAGTAGGCGATGGCTTTCATGGTGGGTTCCTGAGCGGGAGTAATTTCGATGGGACAGATGATTGGTTATTTCCCGGCGAGATAAAACCCGCTAAAACAGCAGTCTCTTTCAATATTTTTTTGATAATCGGGGCTGACGATGTTGCGTTTCGATGACTTGCAGTTGTTCGTTCGGGCTGCGGACCTGGGCAGTCTGTCGGCGGCGGCGCGGGTGATGGATATGTCGGCGGCGGTGGCCAGTGCGGCGTTGAAGCGCATCGAACAGCAACTCGGCGCACGCTTGCTCACCCGTTCTACCCGTAGCCTGCGCTTGACCGCTGAAGGCGAGGGCTTTCTGGAATACGCCCGGGCAGCCTTGAGTAATCTCGATGAGGGTCGCCGCTTGCTGGCCAGCGGGCAGGATCAGGTCAGCGGTATTTTCCAACTGTCGGCGCCTTCGGATTTCGGTCGCAACCTGCTGTTGCCGTGGCTCGACGAGTTTCAGCGTGAGCATCCGAAACTCACGGTGCGGTTGCTGCTGGGCGACCGCATCGCCGACCTGTTCCGCCAACCGGTGGACATTGCCCTGCGTTATGGCGAGCCGGAAGACTCGAGTCTGGTGGCGCTACCCATTGCCCCGCAAAACCGTCGCGTGCTCTGTGCGGCGCCGAGTTACCTGGCCCGGCATGGCGAACCTCGGCATCTGGAGCAACTGGCTCAGCACAATTGCCTGTTGTTCATGCTCGGCGGCCGGGTCCACGATCACTGGAGTTTCCACGATGGAAAACGGGAAGTGAGCCTGACGGTCAGTGGCGATCGCTTCAGTGACGACGCCGATGTTGTGCGTCTGTGGGCCGTGGCAGGGGCGGGAATTGCGTATAAGTCTTGGCTCGATGTCGCTGCCGATGTATTGGCTGGCCGGTTGAAAGTGCTGATGCCGGAGTTACTTTGTGAGCGCGCACCGCTGAATTTGCTGTGCGCCCATCGCGCACAATTGAGTAAGCCGGTGAACCTTTTGCGGGAAATGCTTGCCAGCCGATGCGCTCGCATAAGCAGTCAATTTCCGACGAAATCGGATGTCAATCATTAGTCGCAGGAAAATAGCGAAATTTCTGTCAGGAACTATCACCACCAATGGATCCCCGAGGGCAGGAACCGGCGGTTAACCCGCTTATACTAGCGCTCGCCTCATGTACGCACCGTCGACCTCGCAATGGCGAGTTCAGGTTCGATTCGGTCATACCCGATGGTCATCACCGGACCTTCGTTGCGCCCGCGAAGCAATGGCCTGGGTGAGTGGGTGGCTTTGCCGGTTTATGGCGGTTTTCGCGTCTTGGCCGACGACACATTACTGGTCAAGATGTCTCTGAGCAGTAGACGAAACGATTCAACAGGGAGTGAATACATGGAACATGCACCTTGCATCAGCCAGATCGCCACATTGCTGGCTGACCCAAAGCGCAGCGCAATGATGTGGGCCTTGATGGACGGCTCGGCGCGGCAAACCGAAGAGCTGGCGTTGCTGGCCGGCCTGTCGCCGTCTTCGGCCAGTGCGCATTTAGGGCGTTTGTCCGCCGGAGGTCTGTTGAAAGTCGAAACCCGTGGACGCAAACGGTTTTTCCGGCTTGCCGCGCCCGAAGTCGGCGCCGCGATAGAGGCCCTGGCCAGCGCGACCCTGGCCAGTGCGCCTCGGGACATTCCAGAGGTTTTCAAACGCGCGAGCCCTATCGCCAAACCTCAGGCGGCTCCTTCGTCACTGCTGCGAGCCAGGCTCTGCGACGACCATCTGGGCGGCACCCTGGCCGCCGACCTCTACCAGCGTCTGCTGGATGCGGGGTGGATCGAGCAATTCGATCAGCGGGTCATGATCACCCACAAGGGCGCCACACAATTGGCAACGCGCGGTGTGTTCATCCAGGCGCTGGCTCATCGCAACAGCAGAGTCGCCTGCGCTTGCCCGGACTGGAGCGAAAGACGCCCGCACATGGGCGGTTCATTGGGTGCGGCGTTGTTGCAGCTGTTCATGCAATCCGGCTGGTTGAGCCTGCCCAACGATTCGCGAGCCTTGCAGATCACCGCTGCGGGGCAACGGGAAATCCACCGCTTCGCCAAGGAAACCGAGCTGGAAATGGCGCTTTAGACCATTGAGGTGCGACGTCCGGGATTTGTTTCAGGCGTCGTTCAGAGCTGTGGACAGGTCGCATCCAGCAATAATCCCCAGCCGCTATCGCGCACACTCGATCCGGGGATTTTCAGGATTGGGGGAATGAGGCATGGAAACACGAAGCTTCAGCGCGGCAGAACGATTGGAACGGCTGCCCATCAGCGGTTATCACCGCATCATTTTCATCATCATTGCCTTGGCGTTTTTCTTCGACTCCATGGACTTGGCGATGATGACCTTTCTGCTCGGCTCGATAAAAACCGAGTTCGGCTTGAGTACGGCGCAGGCCGGGTTGCTGGCCAGTTCGAGTTTTTTCGGCATGGTTCTGGGCGCATCGCTGTCCGGCATGCTGGCCGACCGCTTCGGGCGCAAACCAGTGTTCCAGTGGAGCATTGTGTTGTGGGGCATCGCCAGCTACCTGTGCTCCACGGCGCAGAACGTCGAAACGCTGACGCTGTTCCGAGTCTTGCTGGGAATCGGCATGGGCATGGAATTTCCGATTGCGCAGTCGATGCTGTCGGAGCTGATTCCGGCAAAGCGACGTGGGCGTTACATCGCATTGATGGATGGTTTTTGGCCCCTCGGTTTCGTCGCGGCCGGGGTGCTGTCGTACTTCCTGTTACCAGTGATTGGCTGGCGCGACATCTTTCTGGTGTTGGCGGTGCCGGCGGTGTTCGTCCTGGCGATTCGTTTTTTCATTCCCGAGTCACCGCGCTGGCTGGAGCAGGCCGGGCATCATGACGCGGCGGATAAGGTTTTGCGCGGCATCGAAGACCGGGTTCGGGCTTCACTGGGCCGTGCGGAGTTGCCTGCCCCGATTCGCCTGCCCCGGGTGGCGAGTCAACCGGGCACTTTCTTCTCTGCGCTACGAGAGATCTGGTCGGCGCAGTATCGCCAGCGCACGATGATGATCTGGAGCGTGTGGTTCTTCGCCTTGCTGGGTTTCTATGGCCTGACGTCCTGGCTCAGCGCACTGTTGCAACAATCGGGTTTTGCCGTGACCCAATCGGTGTATTACACGGTGGTGATTTCCCTCGGCGGAATTCCCGGTTTCCTCATGGCCGCCTGGCTGGTGGAGCGTTGGGGGCGTAAACCGGTGTGCGTCGTGACATTGCTCGGCGGTGGGGTCATGGCGTTTCTTTATGGCCAGAGTGCAGTGTTCGGTGGCAACGTCAGTCTGTTGATTACCTCGGGGCTGCTGATGCAGTTCTTTCTGTTCGGCATGTGGGCGGTGCTCTACACCTACACCCCTGAGTTGTACCCGACATCGGCACGCGCCACGGGCTCGGGGTTCGCGTCAGCCATCGGCCGCGTGGGGTCGTTGCTCGGGCCGTTGGTGACCGGGCTGGTGTTCCCGATGACCGGGCAGGGCGGAGTGTTTGCGCTGGGGGCGATGTGCTTTGCGATTGCGGCGGGGGTGGTGTGGATGTTCGGGATGGAGACCCGGGGCAAGACGTTGGAAGAGTTGAGTGAGCCGGTGATTATCAATTAATCACCGATTAAATGTGGGAGCGGGCTTGCTCGCGAAAGCGGTATGCCAGTCGACATCATCGTTGACTGACACGCCGCTTTTCGCGAGCAAGCCCGCTCCCACATGGGTTGTGCGGTAAACCTTACGGTTTCACCAACCGCGCATCCAGGCTGTTCTGCGCCAGGCGCTTGGCCTGATCCTGGGTCATGCCCAGATCGGTGTACAGCGCATGGAAGTTCTCGGTGACATACCCGCCGAAGTAGGCCGGGTCATCGGAGTTCACCGTGACCTTCACACCGCGCTCCAGCATGTCGAGGATGTTGTGTTGGGACATGTGATCGAACACACAGAGCTTGGTGTTCGACAATGGGCACACGGTCAGCGGGATCTGCTCGTCGATGATCCGCTGCATCAAGCGCTCGTCTTCGATGGCGCGCACGCCATGGTCGATGCGCTGGATTTTTAGCAGGTCGAGGGCTTCCCAGATGTACTCGGGCGGGCCTTCTTCACCGGCGTGGGCCACGGTCAGGAAGCCTTCGTTGCGCGCACGATCGAACACCCGCTGGAACTTGCTCGGCGGGTGGCCCATCTCCGAACTGTCCAGGCCCACGGCGACAAACGCATCGCGGAACGGCAATGCCTGGTCGAGGGTTTTCTGCGCTTCGTCTTCGCTCAAGTGACGCAGGAAACTGAGGATCAAACCACTGGTGATGCCCAGCTGCTGCTCGCCATCCTTCAGTGCGGCGGCGATGCCGTTGAGCACCACTTCGAACGGGATGCCACGGTCGGTGTGGGTTTGCGGGTCGAAGAACGGTTCGGTGTGAATCACGTTCTGCGCCTTGCAGCGCAACAGGTAGGCCCAGGTCAGGTCGTAGAAATCCTGAGACGTGCGCAACACATCGGCGCCCTGGTAATACAGGTCGAGAAACTCTTGCAGGTTATTGAAGGCGTAAGCCTTGCGCAGGGTTTCAACGTCGCTCCACGGCAGGGCTATCTTGTTGCGTTCGGCCAGGGCGAACAGCAGCTCAGGTTCCAGCGAACCTTCCAGGTGCAAGTGCAATTCTGCCTTGGGCAGGGCGTTCAGCCAGTCGTACATTTTTGAATTCTCATCAGGTGCAATGAGGGCATTCTACAGATGCCCGCAGAAACAATGAGCAAAACCTGACCAGCCGGTTCATTACACGGCTTCCTGTTCCCGTCGATAGGCGTAGGTATCGGCGAAACGCGACAGCAGGAATTCGGCGCAGGTGGTGGCCGGATACTTCGCCGGATGCCGTTCGTCCTGGCAACCGGGCAGGCATTCGATGGGCGTGTCGGGATGCGGTTCGGCAAAGAACGGCATCGAGTACCGATCCACCCCCAGCGGGCTGATCACCCGGTGCGGCGTCGACAGGTAACGGTCGTTACTCCAGCGCGCCATCATGTCGCCGAGATTCACCACGAAGGTGCCTTCTATCGGCGGCGCATCGATCCATTCGCCCTGTACGTTGCGCACTTGCAGACCGCCAGCGGCATCCTGGTAGAGCAGGGTGATGCAGCCGTAATCGGTGTGAGCGCCGGCACCTTGCTGATCTTCGGTGCTGGCAGTGTGGCGCGGCGGGTAGTGAATCATCCGCAGCACGCTGACCGGTTCGTTGAAACGTGTATCGAAGAAATCGCGCTCGATGCCCAGCGCCAGGGTCATGGCCCGCAACAGGGTTTGAGCGAGCGCCTGCATGTCGACGTAGTGTTGCTCCATCAGCGATTCCCAACCGGGCATCGACGGATGACGGTTGGGGCCGCGCAAAGGTTTTTCCGCAATAACCTCGGGATGATCGGCCGGCAGGTGCAGCCCCATGTCGAAGGTTTCTTTCAGATCGCTGGGTTTGCTCGGGTCGAGTTGTTCGGTGGCGATGGCGCCATAGCCGCGGTGGTGGCGGGTCTGGGTGATGTCGATCTTGAGTTTTTCAGCGGCAGGCAGGGCGAAGAAGCGTTGGGCATGGTCGAGCACGGCATCGATACGCGACGGGGCGATCGGGTGGCCCTTGATATAGAAAAAGCCCCATTCGCGGCAGGCATGGTCGATTTGTGTGGCGATCGATTGCCAGGCGTTTTGATCAGCGCTGTAGAGCGGGCTGATGTCGATGATCGGGAGTTGGTTCATGCGCAGTCCTGATAAATGCGATGTCTGAAACACAACCCAGCACACACCATAAATCCAGTGTGGGAGCGGGCTTGCTCGCGAAAGCGATGTGCCAGTCGATATCAATGTTGCATGACACACCGCTTTCGCGAGCAAGCCCGCTCCCACAGGGTTTCGTGTCTGCCTAAGTCACTTCGGTATCTCGGCCTTCATGCCTTCGACGTAATAGTTCATCGACGCCAGTTCCGCATTGGTTGCCGTCGCACCCGCCGGAATTTTCTCCACGCCGGCCTGGTCCTTGATCGGCCCGGTGAACGGATGCAACGCACCGCTCTTGATGTCGGCGATGATCTGCTCGGCTTCGGTTTTCACCGCGGCCGGTACCAGGTCGCTGATCGGCAGCTCAACCGTGCCTTCCTTCAGACCGCCCCAATAATCCTGGGATTTCCATGTGTGGTCGAGCACGCTTTGGGTCGCCTGAATGTAGTGCGGTCCCCAGTCGTTGACGATAGACGTCAGCACCGCTTTCGGCCCGAAATGCGCCATGTCCGACGCATAACCGACGGCGTACACGCCACGCCGTTCGGCCGCCTGGATCGGTGCCGGGCTGTCGGTGTGCTGGAACACCACGTCCACGCCCTGATCGATCAACGCATTGGCGGCGTCGGCTTCTTTACCCGGATCGAACCAGGAATTGACCCACACCACTTTGATCTCGGTGCCAGGGTTGTACTTGTTCAGGGCTAGCTGGATAGCGTTGATGTCGCGGATGACTTCCGGAATCGGGAACGAGGCGACGTAGCCGACTTTCTTGGTCTTGGTCATCTTCGCCGCGAGGAAACCGCCGACGTAGCGGCCCTCGTAAGTGCGCACCAGGTAAGTGCCAAGGTTCTTGTCTTGTTTATAGCCGGTGGCGTGTTCGAAGGTCACCTTGGGAAATTGCTTGGCAACTTTCAGGGTCGGGTTCATGTAGCCAAAGGATGTGGTGAAAATCAGGTCGTACTTGTCCTTGGCCATGTTGCGGATCACCCGCTCGGCATCGGCGCCCTCGGCGACGTTCTCCACGTAGTTGGTGGTGATTTGCTCACCGAACTTCTCAGCCAGCGCCTTGCGTCCCTGTTCATGCTGATACGTCCAGCCGTGGTCACCGATCGGACCGATATAGACGAAGCCGACTTTCAGCGGGTCGGCAGCACTGGCGGTCAGGCTGGCGCTCAGACCGATGGCTGCGGCGACAGCGCAAAGCAGCTGCTTCAACGGACGTTTATGCATGAACTGGAACTCCATTTTGTTGTGAGATGGAGGAGGGCAATGCAAATTGCTGACCAACAGGACAACAAATGGATCGAAATCGCGTAACGGCCATCGCGGGCAAGCCTGCTCCCACATGACCTGCGCAAATCCTGTGGGAGCGGGCTTGCCCGCGAAGAGACCCGTAAGGCCGATAAAAGTGCATGGCCAAGCGCAACTGCCATCCACTGGTGCGCTAAGGTGTAACGAAACGTTGGCGCCGCCCCGCAGTCAGTAGCTAATCACGCCGATTTCGCTCAGTTCGGCAAAAGGCCCGCGATGCTCACACTCATCAAGCAAGAAAAGTTTCTACTGCTGGCCCTGATCGCCGCCTTCGTCGCCTACCCGATGGAGCACTGGCTGCTGCACAGCGGCCAGACCATCGCCCTGACCGCCGGCCTGGTGCTGATCGCGTTCATCGTCGCCGCCTCGATGCGCGTTGCCCATCACGCGGAACTGCTCGCTGAAAAAGTCGGCGATCCCTACGGCACGATGATCCTGACCTTGGCAGCGGTGTTGGTGGAAGTGGTGATCCTGGCGATCATGATGAGCAACGAAGCCTCAAAAACACTGGTTCGCGACACGATTTATTCAGCGGTGATGCTCGACATCAACGGCATTCTCGGCCTGGCCGCGTTAATGGGCGGGCTCAAGCATGGCGAACAGTCTTACAACGACGACTCGGCGCGCAGCTACAGCGTGATGATCCTCACCGCCATGGGCGTTTCGATGGTGGTGCCGGAGTTCATTCCCGAGGCCAACTGGAAACTCTATTCAGCCTTCACCATCGGCGCGATGGTCGTGCTCTACGCCTTGTTCCTGCGCATGCAGGTCGGGCCTCATAGCTATTTTTTCAGCTACAGCTACCCGGAGAAACGTCGCAAGAAAGACCCCGTTGAAAACGAGCCCGCTCCCGTCAGTCTGACGCTCTCCATCGGTACGTTGATCTTCGGCGTGGTGGTGATCGGCGCATTGGCCGAGGTGATGTCCAAGACCCTCGATCTGGGCCTGGAAGGAACCGGAGCTCCGCCAGTGATTACGGCGATTCTGGTGGCGGCAATTTCCGCTGCGCCGGAGATTCTGACTGCGTTACGGGCGGCACTGGCCAATCGCATGCAGTCGGTGGTCAACATCGCCATGGGCGCGTCGCTGTCGACGGTGATTCTGACGGTGCCGGTGATGGAAGCGATGGCGCTCTACACCGGCCAGCCATTTCAGATGGCGATGACCCCGGTGCAGACCGTGATGATTTTTATCACCCTGATCGTCAGCGCGATCAACCTCAATGACGGAGAAACCAACGCCATCGAAGGCATGACCCACTTTGTGCTGTTTGCGACGTTCATCATGTTGTCGTTGTTGGGCCTTTAAATCACTGTCGAAACCGGATCAAAAATGTGGGAGCGGGCTTGCTCGCGAAAGCGGTTTTTCATTCAACATTGATGTCGACTGATACACCGCTTTCGCGAGCAAGCCCGCTCCCACATTAGATCGCTGTCGTATCAGACGCCGCTGATCAACTGCCGGGCCGCCTGGCTGTGATCGGCAATCAACCCTTTCAGATCCAGCCCCTCAACCTGCCCATCGATCACTCGCCACTTACCACCGACCATCACCCGGTCCGCCCGATCCGCACCGCACAGCAGCAGCGCAGACACCGGATCATGGCTGCCGGAGAAGCGCAGCTCATCCAGTTTGAACAGCGCCAGATCCGCCTGCTTGCCTACCGCCAGTTCACCAATATCACTGCGCCCGAGCAAACTCGCCGAGCCCTTGGTCGCCCAGCCCAGTACCAATTCCGGCGTAATCTTTTCGGCGCCATAACGCAGCCGCTGGATGTACAGCGCCTGACGGGTTTCGAGGATCATGTTCGACGCATCGTTGGACGCCGAACCGTCCACGCCCAGACCCAGCAGCGCACCCGCAGCGGTCAGGTCCAGCGTCGGGCAAATGCCGGAGGCCAGGCGCATGTTCGAACTCGGGCAATGGCAAATACCCGTGCCGGCCGCGCCGAGACGGGCGATTTCGTCGGGGTTGAAATGAATGCCGTGGGCCAGCCAGGTACGTGGCCCGAGCCAGCCGACACTGTCCAGATAATCCACGGTGCGAAGGCCAAAGCGTTGCAGGCAGAAGTCTTCTTCGTCGAGGGTTTCTGCCAAGTGCGTGTGCAGGCGCACGTCTAGGGAGTTCGCTAGTTCGGCGCTGGCGGACATGATTTCCGGGGTCACCGAGAACGGTGAACACGGTGCCAGGGCTATCTGAATCTGTGCCCCATCGCCGCGCTCGTGGTACGCGGCAATCAAGCGTTGGCTATCGTCGAGGATCACTTCACCTGCCTGGACGGTTTGCTGCGGTGGCAGGCCACCGTCTTTTTCGCCGAGACTCATGGAACCGCGAGTGAGCATGGCGCGCATGCCCAGTTCGCGAACACTCTCGACCTGCACATCGATCGCGTTTTCCAGACCTTCCGGAAACAGGTAATGGTGATCGGCCGCGGTGGTGCAACCGGACAGCAGCAACTCGGCCAACGCGACTTTGGTGGCGAGGGCAAGCTTTTCAGGGGTGAGGCGAGCCCAGACCGGATAGAGGGTTTTCAACCACGGGAACAACGGCTGATTAACCACCGGCGCCCAGGCACGGGTCAGGGTTTGATAGAAGTGGTGATGGGTGTTGATCAGCCCCGGCAGGATCACATGTTCGCGAGCATCGAAAACGTGGTCACAGGGCGCGGACGGTTGCTGGCCGGCGCTGAGCACTTCGACGATCAAGCCGTCTTGCACAACCAGACCGCCACGGGCATCGAGCGCGTTGGCCGTGAAAATGGCGAGGGGATTTTTTAACCAGGTACGGGTCGCAGGCATGGTGGCCGGCTCCTCTGAAAGTTGGGTTCAGGGTTGCCAGCTCAGTGTTGCCCTGTCTGCTGATCCAGGGTCGCCGCGGGGGCGAGGTGCGGAGTTTCGAACAAAAAAGCTTCGTGGGCAAGCCCGGCCCGATAGGACAACGCGAAACCCCTGTGGGAGCGGGCTTGCTCGCGAATGCGATATTACATTCAACATGGATGTCGCCTGACACACCGCCTTCGCGAGCAAGCCCGCTCCCACACTCGATCGGTGGTGTTACCAGGGAATGGTCTCACCCCTGTAGTTCACAAAATGATGCCCGCCCTTGCCGGCATACGCATTCACCTGATCGATCAACCCGCGGGTGCTGGTTTCCACATCAATGTCCGCGCCTTCACCGCCCATATCAGTCTTCACCCAACCCGGATGCAGCGACAGCACGGTGAGTTTCTGTTCGCCCAATTGGGTGACGAAGCTGTTGGTCATGGAGTTCAGCGCCGCTTTGCTGGCCTTGTACAGCGCCAGCTCCGGCGCGTCGGGCATGGTCACGCTGCCCAGCACCGAACTCATGAACGCCAGCACGCCGCTGTCTTCACGAATCTGCCCGACAAATCGCTGGGCCAGATTGATCGGCGCCACGGCGTTGGTGAAGAACAATTGACCGACCTCGGCCAATGTCGCGCCGCCTGGCGTCTGGACCTCCGGCCCTTTGACTCCGGCATTCACGAACAACAAGTCGAACACTTCACCCTTGAGTTGTTGGCTCAGGGCGATGACCGCTTGCTGATCGTCCATGTCGAGTTTTTCGACTCGCACCTTGCCTAACGCTTGCAAGGCTTCGGCGCTCTGCGGGTTGCGCACGGTGGCGGTGACTTGCCAACCGTCGCCCAGCAGGGTTTTCACTAGGCCGAGGCCCAAGCCTCGGGAGGCTCCGATGATGAGTGCGGTTTTTGCCGTAGACATGAATGGCTTCCTTGATGGATGAGAATCACGGATTTAAAGGACAACGTTGACCGAGCCGATGTTGCAGTTCCTGACGCAAGACATCGAGTTCGGCGATGCGGGTTTCGATCAGGTTCAGTTTGTCTTGCAGCAGCTGGGTAACGGCATTGGCTGGGTCGGGCGCCTGCCACAGCGCGGCGACGCTACTGCCGATCTCGCCGAGGGTAAAGCCCAGCCGTTGAGCGGTCTTGATGTACAGCACCAGTTGCACCATCTGCGCCGGATAGTCGCGATAACCATTGGCGCTACGTTGGGCGGCGATCAACCCGCGCTGCTCGTAAAAGCGCAACGTATCGCGGCTGACGGCGCTGGCCTGGGCTAATTCACCGATGCGCATCTTGATGTCTCGAGAGGGCTTGACCCTGGAGCATACTCCAGGCTTTAGCCTTGTTGCTCCCTGAATTTATGGAGCAATGCCGATGTGGACTTCAGCGCAATATCGTCAAGTGGTGCGTGGCAGTGCGTGGTACGACCTGATCGTGACCGCTGCTTTTGTAACGCCGTGGAGTTTTGCGGCGTTGCATGGCGTGTTGTTGAGCCTGAGTCAGACTTTCAATCTGCCTGGCGAGCTACCGCCGTTCGAGCCGATGCACATGCTGATGGCGAATTTGTTGGGTTCGATTGTGTGCGTCTGGGCGGTGCTGCGGATTCGTGATCCGCAGCAGGTGTTTGGGCGGTATGACGCAGTGGGGAGGTTTCTGTTTTCGGCTTGGCAGCTGTATGCCTTGCTCCACGGCGCCAGTTCATTGCTGGTTGTTTTCTTGGTCTTTGAATTGGCGTGGGGCGTTGTTCAAGTGTTGCCTGTTCGGGCCTCTTCGCGAGCAAGCCCGCTCCCACAGGGGGATTGTGTAAACCAATAATCCAAGGTTCACCCGGTCCAATGTGGGAGCGGGCTTGCTCGCGAAGAGGCCCGTGCAGGCAACCACTAATGCCCGGCCTGCCACGGCTGTCCCAACGAAACCGGCGCATACAACCTTGTGCGCACGGCATCCCGGGACAGCAGCACCAACACCACAATGGTCGCGACATACGGCAGCATCGCCAGCAGGCTTGACGGAATCGCCAGCCCCAACCCCTGCGCCACCAAATGCAGGATGCTGGCGAGACCGAACAGATACGCCCCGAGCAGCAATCGCCACACCCGCCAACTGGCAAACACCACCAGCGCCAAGGCAATCCAGCCACGACCGGCGCTCATGTTTTCCGCCCACATCGGCGTGTACGCCAGGGACAAATAAGCCCCGGCCAACCCCGCCATTGCCCCGCCAAACAGCACCGCCAGCGTACGCACGCGCAACACCGGCAAGCCCATGGCACTGGCGGCGTCCGGGTTTTCTCCGACTGCCTGAATAATCAACCCGACGCGACTTTTCAGAATCACCCAGGCCACTAACGTGAACAGCGCGAACGACAGATACACCAGCAAGTCCTGAGCAAATAGCATCCGCCCGATCAGCGGGATTTCACTCAACAACGGAATCGCCACCGGCTCAAAACCCGCCAACGGTTTACCAACCCACGCTGCGCCGACAAAGGTCGACAGGCCCACGCCGAAGATTGTCAACGCCAACCCGGTCGCCACCTGATTGGCATTGAACACCAGTGCCACCAGGGCAAACAGCGACGACAACAGCATCCCGGCGAGCATCGCCAGCAACACGCCAAGCCAGAGGTTGCCGCTGTTCAGCGCGACGATAAAACCGATCACCGCGCCAAACAGCATCATGCCTTCCTGTCCCAGATTGAGGACGCCGCTCTTCTCGCAGATCAGCTCGCCCAGCGCCACCAGCAACAACGGCGTACCGCAGCGAACCATGGCGTAGAAAATATTGCTCAGCAGATCGATATCCATCACAAGGCTCCTGCGTGTACGGCGGTGGTTGGTGCACGGCGAGCCCAGCGCAAGTTCAAACGCGGTCGGTAGAGAATCAGCACGTCACTGGCCAGCAGGAAAAACAGCATCATCCCCTGGAACAATTGAGTGATGGCTTGCGGCAGGTTCATGCTCATCTGCGCGCTTTCGCCACCGATGTACAGCAGCGCCATCAACAGGCTGGAAAACAGAATGCCGATGGGATTCAGTCGCCCGAGAAACGCCACAGTGATCGCCGCATAGCCGTAACCCGGTGAGACTTGCGGCACCAGTTGGCCGATCGGCCCGGTGACTTCGCACACGCCGGCCAATCCCGCCAAACCGCCGCTGATCAACAACGCCAGCCAGATCAGTCGCTTCTCGCGAAAGCCGACGAAACCAGCGGCGCGCTTGTCCAGCCCAAGCACTTTGATCTGGAAGCCGACAAAGCTTTTCTGCAGTAACACCCACACCGCCACCAGCGCGAGCAAGGCGAAATAGACCCCGGCGTGAACCCGGCCGTCCTCCATCAACAGCGGCAGCCGACTGGCATCGCCGAACATCGCTGACTCTGGAAAGTTGAACCCGGCCGGGTCCTTCAGCGGGCCGTGGACGCAGAACAGCAGCAGGTTCAGGGCGATGTAATTGAGCATGATGCTGGTGAGGATTTCATTGGCGTTGAAGCGCGTGCGCAACCATGCAGTCAACCCGGCCCACGCGGCGCCGGCCAAGGTGCCAGTGAGCAGGATCAACACCAGCGCCCAACGGCTTTGCACGCCAATGATGTTTACCGCCAGCGCACTGCCGGCGAGGGCGCCAAGCAGCAACTGACCTTCGGCGCCGATGTTCCAGATCCGCGCCTGATACGCCACCGCCAGGCCCAATGCGCAGAGCAGAATCGGCAACGCTTTGACCAACAATTCGGAAACGCCGTACAAGTCGCTGATCGGTGCAATCAGCAACGTGTGCAAGGTCAGCAACGGATCGTGACCCAGCGCGATAAACAGCAATGAGCCACAGCCCAGGGTCAACACGGCTGCCAGTAAAGGCGAGCACCACAACATCAGGCGTGATTGCTGGCCACGGGGTTCGAGAGAAAGCAGCATGTGAAACTCCGTTAAAGCGCTACGGCGGCAGGTGATTGAGGTGTGTCGAACTGGCCGGCCATCCAGCCGCCGACGTCGCTCAGATGGGTGTCGACGGTGGCCTGCAATGGCGACAGCCGACCGCCGCACAGGGCGCCGAGGCGGTCGCTGATCTGGAACAATTCGTCGAGGTCTTCAGAGATCACCAGAATCGCCGCGCCAGCATCGCGCAAGGCAATCAACGCCCGGTGAATGGTCGCGGCCGCGCCGACGTCCACGCCCCAGGTCGGGTGCGCGGCCACCAGCAATTTAGGCTGCTGAAGGATCTCCCGGCCGAGGATGAATTTTTGCAAGTTGCCGCCGGACAGGCTGCGAGCAGGCGCCTGGGCATCAGGTGTCTTGACCCCGAAGCGGCGAATGATGTCTTCGGCCAGCGCTTCGACCTTGCCGCGCTGGACCAGGCCGTTGCTGACCAGCCCCTGTTGAAACGCGGTGAGCAGGGCGTTATCTGCCAGACTCAGTTCCGGCACCGCGCCATGGCCCAGTCGCTCGGCGGGGACGAATGCCTGGCCAAGTTTACGTCGAGCATCTGGCCGCAAATGGGCCACCGGTTGCCCGCCGAAACTGATCGTTGCGCTGTCATCGCGGGGCAACCGTTCTTCACCACTGAGCAAGGCCAGCAACTCATCCTGACCATTGCCGGCGACCCCGGCGATACCTACGATTTCGCCGCTGCGCACGTCGAGATCTATGTCCTTCAGTGAGCAGCCGAACGGGTCGGGGTTGTGCCAGGACAACCCCGTCACGTTCAAAAAAGCATCAGCGCCCATGACCTTTGGATAGTCGGTGATCAGCTCGGCGGCTTCACCGACCATCAATTGCGCCAGTTGCCGGTCCGAGCACTCCGCCGGCACGCAATGCCCGGCCACCCGACCTCCGCGCAACACCGTAGCGCTGTGGCACAACGCGCGCACTTCGCCGAGCTTGTGGCTGATAAACAGAATGCTGCAGCCCTCGGCGGCCAGTCGGCGCAAAGTGACGAACAACTCATCGGCCTCTTGTGGAGTCAGTACCGACGTCGGTTCATCGAGAATCAGCAGGCGAATGTCTTGCATCAGGCAGCGAATGATTTCCACCCGTTGACGCTCGCCGATGGACAGGCTGTGGACAAGTCGCTCCGGTTCCAGCGCCATGCCGTAGCGCTGGGACACTTCACGAATCTTCGGCTCAAGCTGCTTCGGTGTTCCTGCCGCAGCGCCCATTGCCAGCGCGATGTTCTGCGCCACGCTCAGGGTTTCGAACAGCGAGAAATGCTGGAACACCATGCCAATCCCGAGGCCGCGAGCCTGGGCCGGGTTGCGCATGCTCACGCGCTGGCCCTGCCAGATCATTTCCCCTGAGTCGGCGTGAGTGACGCCGTAGATGATTTTCATCAGGGTACTTTTGCCTGCACCGTTTTCGCCGAGCAGGGCGTGGATTTCACCGGGCGCGATGCTCAAGTCGATGGCATCGTTGGCCAGGCAACCGGGATAACGTTTGCTGATTCTGCGCAATTGCAGGCGGGGTATTTGATCGGGGATCGGCACGGGGTTGGACATGACAGGCTCAGGTCGACAGAAGTTATGCCTGGGGATAAAGCAATTTCCTGGCCATTGAGTCAGGAAATCGACAAAACCTTGCAAGGATAGGCGTTGTGACCGTTGCCTCGCGTTATTCCAACTCCGAATCTGGCACCACTTGGGGGCACATTCTTTGATCAGGCTCCGGTTTTGCGCGCGGCGAATTGATCAAAAAACGAGCAGTAGCCTGCAAGCTATGTCGGACATGGGCCTGCGCCAGCCATGAACGGGTTATCCACAGGTTGTTCCACAGTATTTGTGCGCAAGCCGACCGGAGGGGCATAAGCACTGAGGGGCTTTCTTCTAATGGCGATAAACCGCTCTAACTGATTGTTTTTACGTGGAATAAATGTTGTTGCTGGGGATTTGGATGAAAAATGAGCAAAGCCCGCAAAGCCGCATGACAGAAGGGTTACAGCGGAATGTGCTCAGGTTATCCACAGCCGGGTGCACAGCAGATGTGGGCAAGTATCGAATGCAGGGCAAATCGGGGCGCCCCAAAAGATCGCAGCGCCCACAGGCGCGTAGGAGCTGCCGCAGGCTGCGATCTTTTGATCTTTTATCGCTGCAACAAAATGCGCCCGCGACTCAAATCCGCTAGCTGCGTTTGCAAGGTATCTATTTGCCCCTCGCCGATCGCCAATTGCAGTTCCACGCCATTGGCCGTGAAGGTTTCCTCCACCACCAAACCGCCCAGTTCCGCCACCCGAAGTTTCACCAGCGCCAATTCACTAAATGCGCAGGCACAACTCACCGGCACCCGACTGATCAGCTCAACCTTCGACGCCCCTTGCAGGCATTTGTTGGCGCCGCCGCCATAGGCCCGGGCGAGGCCGCCGGTGCCCAGTTGAATGCCGCCATACCAGCGGATCACCAGTACCGCGACCTGATCGCAATCCTGCGCTTCGATCGCTGCCAGAATCGGCCGGCCAGCGCTGCCGCCGGGTTCGCCATCGTCATTGCTGCGGTATTGATCGCCGAGTTTCCAGGCCCAGCAATTGTGCGAGGCGTTCAAATCACTGTGCTGTTCGATGAACGCTTGAGCATCAGCTGCGCTAGTGATTGGCCCGGCGAGGGTGATGAAGCGGCTTTTGCGAATCTCTTCGCGGTATTCGCAAAAACCGCTGAGGGTAAAAGGCATAGGTGTCTTAGATAGCAGGCGTCAGGCCGCAGCCTTTGAGAATGATGCGGATCAGGTTGTTGCCGGCGTCTTCCATGTCTTGCTTGGTCAACTTGGTGCGCCCGGTGACACGGCAGATTTGCGTGGCAAAATCGGCGTAATGCTGGGTGCTGCCCCACAGCAGGAAGATCAGGTGCACGGGGTCGACCGGGTCCATTTTACCGGCGTCGATCCACGCCTGAAACACCGCGGCCCGGCCCTGAAACCAGATGCGATAGTCCTGGTTGAAATGCGCGCTCAGGCATTCGCCGCCGCTGATGACCTCCATGGCGAAGACCCGCGAGGCTTGTGGCTGGCGCCGGGAGAATTCCATTTTTGCGCGGATGTATCGGGTGAGCGCTTCCGCCGGATCGTCCTCGACGGTCAGGGTATTGAAGGTGCTGTCCCACAATTCAAGGATGTTACTCAGCACCGCCACATACAAACCGAGTTTGTTGGTGAAGTAGTAATGCAGATTCGCTTTGGGCAATCCGGCATTCTGCGCGATGGTGTTCATGCTGGTGCCTTTGAACCCGTGACGGGCGAACTCGTCTTCGGCGGCTTTGATGATGGTCTCTTCGTTCTTCTGACGAATGCGGCTGGCGGGTTTGCCGCCGTGGGCTGGGACTTCAAAGGTCATAGGCACTTCCGAACAGGTAAATGGGTGCAACCAGATGCGTTGATAGCGCACCCGCAGGCCGCAGACAAGTCCTGTCGCGATAAAACCTTGACCACCGCAATTCCACAGGGATTTTCTTGTTCAACGCGTCGCTGCCAGGCTCTCCAGAAAACTCTCCAGCACCAAGTGGGGACGACGGCCCTTGCGGGTGACCGATGCCAGACTCAGGTCATAAAAACGCGCCTTGGGTTTCAGTGCACGCAATCGGCCCTGCTGCACCCAGAGGCTGGCGTAATGATCCGGCAGATAACCGATGTAGCGCCCGGTCAGAATCAGAAATGCCATGCCTTCGCGATCCGACGCACTGGCGGTGCAATTGAGTGCCTGGTAATGGGCCTGAATCTCGGCGGGCAAACGGAAGGTCGGGGCGATGGCGTCCTGGCTATTGAGGCGTTCATCGTCCAGTTGTTTGTCATCGACATAGAACAACGGGTGGCCGACCGCGCAATACAGCAGCGAACGTTCGCTGTAGAGCGGCTGATATTCCAGCCCTGATAGCGCGCTGGCTTGCGGCACTACGCCGACGTGCAAGCGACCGTCGAGCACGCCTTGTTCGACTTCATTGGGCGCGATCATGCGGATCTGGATCTGTACATCCGGACCACGCTCCTTCAACTGTGCCAAGGCGTGAGTAATGCGCATGTGGGGCAGGGTGACCAGGTTGTCGGTCAGGCCGATGGTCAACTCACCGCGCAAGTGCTGGTGCAGGCCATTGACCTCGGTGCGGAAACTTTCCAGCGCACTTAATAACTGCAGCGCTGATTGGTAGACCTCGCGGCCTTCTTCGGTCAGGGAAAAACCGGCGCGACCGCGTTGGCACAGACGCAGGCCGAGGCGTTGCTCCAGATCGCTCATCTGCTGGCTGATCGCCGAGCGACCGATACCCAGCACCGACTCTGCCGCGGAGAAGCCGCCGCATTCCACGACGCTGCGAAAAATCCTCAACAGGCGGATATCAAAGTCACTGACTTGCGCCAGCGGATCGGGACGACGGCTGCTCATGCTTTGTTTACTCAAGTTTAGTAGCGGGCTGACTGAAGGTTAGAAAAGTTGGATTTCACCGACTTTATCTCCGTGGCAATTTAGCTGCAAGAAAGCTTTTCATCTCCACGCCGCTTATTGCCCTGCGAGGTTTTGCCCATGAACGTGCCTGAAAACGCCCCGACTTCCCTGGCCAGCCAGCTCAAGCTCGATGCTCACTGGATGCCCTACACCGCGAACCGCAATTTCCAGCGCGACCCGCGACTGATCGTGGCTGCCGAGGGCAGTTGGCTGACAGACGACAAGGGCCGCAAGGTCTACGATTCGCTCTCGGGTCTGTGGACCTGCGGCGCCGGACACACTCGCAAGGAAATTCAGGAAGCGGTGGCCAAGCAATTGGGCACCCTCGATTACTCGCCGGGCTTCCAGTACGGTCACCCGTTGTCGTTCCAGTTGGCCGAGAAAATCACCGACCTGACGCCGGGCAATCTGAATCACGTGTTCTTCACCGACTCGGGTTCCGAGTGTGCAGACACAGCGGTGAAAATGGTGCGTGCTTACTGGCGCCTGAAAGGCCAGGCCACCAAAACCAAAATGATCGGTCGTGCTCGTGGGTATCACGGCGTGAACATCGCCGGCACCAGCCTCGGCGGCGTGAACGGCAACCGCAAACTGTTCGGTCAGGCGATGATGGATGTCGATCACCTGCCGCACACTTTGCTGGCGAGCAATGCGTTTTCCCGTGGCATGCCGGAGCAAGGTGGTATCGCCCTGGCCGATGAACTGCTCAAGCTGATCGAGCTGCACGATGCCTCGAACATTGCTGCGGTATTCGTCGAACCAATGGCCGGTTCCGCTGGCGTTCTGGTTCCGCCGCAGGGTTACCTAAAGCGTCTGCGCGAAATCTGCGATCAGCACAATATCCTGCTGGTGTTCGACGAAGTGATCACCGGTTTCGGCCGTACCGGTTCGATGTTCGGCGCCGACAGCTTCGGCGTGACTCCTGACCTGATGTGCATTGCCAAGCAAGTCACCAACGGCGCGATCCCGATGGGCGCGGTGATTGCCAGCTCCGAGATTTACCAGACCTTCATGAACCAGGCGACGCCTGAGTACGCAGTGGAATTCCCGCACGGCTACACCTATTCCGCCCACCCGGTGGCTTGTGCTGCGGGCCTGGCAGCACTCGACCTGCTGCAAAAGGAAAACCTGGTGCAGAGCGTGGCGGAAGTGGCACCGCATTTCGAAAATGCGTTGCATGGTTTGAAGGGCTCGAAAAACGTCATCGACATTCGTAACTACGGGTTGGCCGGTGCCATCCAGATTGCGCCTCGCGACGGCGATGCCATCGTGCGTCCGTTCGAAGCCGGCATGGCTCTGTGGAAAGCCGGGTTCTACGTGCGCTTCGGCGGCGACACCCTGCAGTTCGGCCCAACCTTCAACAGCAAGCCGCAAGACCTCGATCGCTTGTTCGATGCGGTCGGCGAAGTGCTGAACAAAATCGACTGATTTTTCCCTCTATATATAGGCGTCCTCTCGCGGGCGCCTGTGGACAACTTTTCAGGAGCCCCGCATGAGCCTTATCCCGCATTTGATCAATGGCGAACTGGTGACCGAAGACGGTCGTACGGCCGACGTGTTCAACCCGTCCACCGGTCAGGCGATCCACAAGCTGCCATTGGCCAGCCGTGAAACCATTCAAAAAGCCATCGACTCGGCCAAGGCTGCGTTCCCGGCCTGGCGTAACACTCCGCCGGCCAAGCGTGCTCAGGTGATGTTCCGCTTTAAGCAATTGCTGGAACAGAACGAAGCCCGCATCGCACAACTGATCAGTGAAGAACATGGCAAGACCCTGGAAGATGCGGCCGGTGAATTGAAGCGCGGGATCGAGAACGTCGAGTTCGCCTGTGCTGCACCGGAAATTCTCAAGGGCGAGTACAGCCGTAACGTCGGGCCGAACATTGATGCCTGGTCGGATTTCCAGCCCTTGGGCGTGGTGGCCGGTATTACCCCGTTCAACTTCCCGGCCATGGTGCCGCTGTGGATGTATCCGCTGGCGATCGTCTGCGGCAACTGCTTTATTCTGAAACCGTCCGAGCGTGATCCAAGCTCGACGCTGCTGATTGCTCAGCTGCTGTTGGAAGCCGGCCTGCCGAAAGGCGTGCTGAGTGTGGTGCATGGTGATAAGGCCGCTGTGGATGCTCTGATCGAAGCGCCGGAAGTCAAAGCGCTGAGCTTTGTCGGTTCGACGCCGATTGCCGAATACATTTACGCCGAAGGCACCAAGCGCGGCAAACGCGTCCAGGCTTTGGGCGGGGCAAAGAACCACGCGGTATTGATGCCGGATGCGGATCTGGATAACGCAGTCAGTGCACTGATGGGCGCGGCGTACGGGTCGTGCGGTGAGCGCTGTATGGCGATCTCGGTGGCCGTGTGCGTTGGTGATCAGGTGGCGGATGCGTTGGTGGCGAAATTGGTGCCGCAGGTCAAAGCGCTGAAAATCGGTGCGGGTACGACCTGTGGCCTGGATATGGGGCCACTGGTTTCCGGTCAGGCTCGCGATAAAGTCAGTGGCTATATAGAAGACGGCGTTTCAGCGGGTGCAACCTTGGTGGTGGATGGTCGTGGTCTGAGCGTGGCCGGTCATGAGGAAGGTTTCTTCCTGGGCGGTTGCCTGTTCGATAACGTCACGCCAGAAATGCGCATCTATAAAGAAGAGATCTTCGGGCCGGTGCTGTGCGTCGTTAGGGTCAATAGCCTGGAAGAGGCGATGCAATTGATCAACGATCACGAGTATGGCAACGGCACCTGTATCTTCACGCGTGATGGTGAAGCAGCGCGGTTGTTCTGCGATGAGATTGAAGTGGGCATGGTCGGCGTCAACGTGCCATTGCCGGTGCCCGTGGCTTATCACAGCTTTGGCGGCTGGAAGCGTTCGCTGTTCGGCGATCTGCATGCTTATGGTCCGGATGGCGTGCGTTTCTACACTCGTCGCAAGGCGATTACCCAGCGCTGGCCGCAACGAGCGAGCCATGAGGCTTCGCAGTTCGCATTCCCTAGCTTGTAAGTAGCAGGGAGAAGGCCGACCTCTTGAGGTCGGCCTTCGTGTTTCCGGGCTTTTTTGGCCTATATGACAGAAATGTGAAAATTGGTGTTGACGGCAGATTCTGGAAGTCTATAATTCGCCCCACTTCCGGCGCAGTCGAAACGGAAAACTCCTTGGTAAACAAAGAGTTACGCAGTTTTCGATAGCGGTTACGCTTCAGTTCATCGAAGCCAGAAGGAGTTGGTAAGGCAGTGTGTTTTCGCT
>NZ_JAHSTV010000030.1 GCF_019145235.1 Pseudomonas farris
GACTGTTGACGCAGTACAGATCCGTGGGAGATTTCGCCCCTCCTCCTTTCACCCAAGCGCCGATAAAGAATGCATCTGGCTAGGACCGACGATAGGAACAAGCCTGCGCCTCTGGGTGAGCCCTTCAAGTGCTCAAAACATATCCCGGAGGAAATCCAATGGCAATGCCGGTTTCTGTCACAAAGCCAATCGTAGGCGTGGATGTCGCCAAGAACGAACTGGTGATCTATCACGCCGAACTTGACCTGCTTGAAGAGATTCCCAACAACAAGGCTGCCATCAAGCAGTGGTTGAAAGCCTTGTCGGGGACAGTCGCGGTAGCCATTGAGTCGACCAATATCTATCACCTGGAGTTCGCCGATCTGGCCTATGAGGCTGGCTGCGTGATTTACATGGTGGGTGGCTATGAACTCAGCCATTACCGAAAAGGGGTGAATATCCGCGCCAAAACCGATGCGTTGGATGCCAGACTGCTCGCCCGCTATCTGAAGAACGAAGGTGATGATCTTCATCCTTGGACCCCGCCATCACCGCTGTACCGCCAGCTCTTGAGCCTTTTTCGTCGTCGCGCAGCCTTGGTTCAGGCGCGGGTCGGCCTGGTGCAAAGTTGGGCGAATGAACCGCTGCTGAAATCTGCTTTCGCCGCGCAAGTGAAAGCCATGCAGCAGCTTGAAACGCTGGTCGAAAAGACGATTAATGATCATCTGAAAGAAGCCGGTTTGCTCGGTCAGTTGAAGCGTTGCCTGAAAGTTGAAGGCATTGGATTTCTGACCGGAGCCCGCTTGCTCACGGCGTTTCAGCGGGGCGACTTCAGAAACGCAGATGCCTTTATTGCCTTTCTGGGAATGGATTTGCGGGTGGCGAAGTCAGGGCAAAAAGACGGGCGCCGGAGCTTGACCAAGCGAGGTGACCCGGAAGCTCGCCGGCTTCTGCACAATGCAGCTATGTCGGCCAGCCGTACGCCAGCCTGGAAAGGCTTTTATGAAGAGCAAAGAGCTCGAGGTTTCAGCACCACTCAGGCGCTGGTGATACTGGCTCGCAAGCTTGCTCGGATCGTATTCGCTCTACTGAAAG
>NZ_JAHSTV010000031.1 GCF_019145235.1 Pseudomonas farris
ACCGTTGGACAGAGTGACAACCACTGGCGAACCGGTGACTGGAGCAGATACGGATGCCGTGTAAACCACGGTCCCGCCTTCAGCGACGCTCGAAGTGGCAGTCAGCGAAACGGTGCTGGTGTCGAGGGTGTCATTGACGGTGGTCACCGCCGGGGTGTCGCTAGCCACCAGGTTCTCGAAACCGCCACCAGTCGCGCCTTTGATGGTCGCTTCAACGGTGCCGGCATCTTTGTAGACGTCGTCCTTCGGCGCATCGACGGTCACGGAGCCGGTGGTTTTGCCCGCTTCGATGGTGATCACGGTGCCGTTCGACAGCGTCACGGTCACTGGTGTGCCGGCCGCATTGGTCAGGGTTGCCGTATAGGTGATCTGGCCGCCTTCATCCACGGTGCCGGTCGCGGTCAGCGACAGGTTGGTGGTGTCCTGGGTATCGGTAACTGAGGTATCTGCTGACTTCCCGTCGATTTCCAGCTTCTCGTAGTTACCACCTTTGGCATCGTCGATCTTGACGCTCAGGGAGCCGCCGCCAGCCAGTGCATCGTTTGGCGCAACGAAGTCGACAGAGCCGCTGTTCGAGCCGACCGGAATGGTGATGGTCTGACCGTTGGACAGAGTGACAACCACTGGCGAACCGGTGACTGGAGCAGATACGGATGCCGTGTAAACCACGGTCCCGCCCTCAGCGACGGTAGACGTCGCGGTCAGGTTCACGGTCGAGGTGTCGAGAGTATCGGTCACCTCGGTGACCGCAGCCGCTGGGCTGGTGGCCAGGTTTTCGAAGTTGCCGCCAGCGGCATCCTTGATGGTGACTTCGACCTGGCCGGCGTCTTTGTAGACGTCGTCCTTCGGTGCGTCGACAGTCACGCTGCCGGTGGTGGCGCCGGCGGCGATGGTGATGACGGCGCCGTTGCTCAACGTGACGGTGACCGGAGTCCCGGCGGCGTTGGTCAAGGTCGCGGTGTAAACGATGGAGCCGCCTTCAGCGACCGAGTCAGTAGCGCTCAGGCTGAGGGTGGTTGTATCAGGAGTGTCGGTAACCGAGGTGTCGGCCGACTTGCCGTCGACA
>NZ_JAHSTV010000032.1 GCF_019145235.1 Pseudomonas farris
TCCGGCCAGCATCTGGTTGGAGATACCGAACAGCGGCCACAAGGTGTTGATGCCACCCAGCGGATCGATCACACCTTGGTACAGCAGGTAACCCCACATCGCTACGCAACCGGCGGTTGCGATCAGGTTGGCGGTCCAGGACTCGGTGCGTTTGAGCGCAGGCACAAAGGAACCGAGCAAATCCTGCAGCATGAAACGCCCGGCACGGGTGCCGGCGTCGACCGCGGTCAGGATGAACAACGCTTCGAACAGGATCGCGAAGTGGTACCAGAAGGCCATGGTGTTTTCACCCGGCAGAAGTTGGTGCAGGATCTGCGCAATACCGACTGCCAGGGTCGGCGCACCACCGGCACGGGCCAGGATGGTGGTTTCACCGATATCCTTGGCCACCGCTTGCAGCGCTTCCGGGGTAATCGCAAAGCCCCAACTGCTGACGGTCTGAGCCACCGAAACAGCATCGGAGCCTACAAGGGCTGCGGGGCTGTTCATCGCAAAGTACACGCCTGGCTCGATCACCGACGCAGCCACCATTGCCATGATGGCGACGAAGGATTCCATCAGCATGCCGCCATAACCGATGTAACGGGCATGGCCTTCACTGGCGAGTAGCTTCGGCGTGGTGCCGGAAGCAATCAGTGCGTGGAAGCCAGACACCGCGCCACAGGCAATGGTGATGAACAGGAACGGGAACAACCCACCCTTCCATACCGGCCCGGTGCCGTCGATGAACTGAGTCAATGCCGGCATTTTCAGGTCGGGCATGGTGATCAAAATGCCGATCGCCAGCGCAACGATGGTGCCGATTTTGAGGAAGGTCGACAGGTAGTCACGCGGCGCCAGAATCAGCCATACCGGCAGAACCGCCGCGACAAAACCGTAGCCGATCAGCATCCAGGTGATCTGGATTCCGGTGAAGGTAAAGGCTTTGGCCCAGACCGGGTCAGCGGCAATCTGCCCGCCCAGCCAGATCGACCCCAGCAGCAAC
>NZ_JAHSTV010000033.1 GCF_019145235.1 Pseudomonas farris
ACCAGCCAGCATCTGGTTGGAGATGCCGAACAGCGGCCACAAGGTGTTGATGCCACCCAGCGGGTCGATCACGCCTTGGTACAGCAGATAACCCCACATCGCCACGCAACCGGCGGTTGCGATCAGGTTGGCGGTCCAGGATTCGGTGCGCTTGAGCGCTGGCACGAAGGAGCCAAGCAAGTCCTGCAGCATGAAGCGCCCGGCACGGGTGCCGGCGTCGACCGCGGTCAGGATGAACAACGCTTCGAACAGGATCGCGAAGTGGTACCAGAACGCCATGGTGTTTTCACCCGGCAGCACACTGTGCAGGATCTGCGCGATACCGACCGCCAGGGTCGGCGCACCGCCGGCACGAGCCAGGATGGTGGTTTCACCGATGTCCTTGGCCACCGCTTGCAGCGCTTCCGGGGTAATTGCAAAACCCCAGCCGCTGACAGCTTGTGCCACAGCCACCACGTCACCACCGACGACCGCCGCCGGGCTGTTCATGGCGAAGTACACGCCTGGCTCGATCACCGACGCAGCCACCATGGCCATGATCGCGACGAAGGATTCCATCAACATGCCGCCGTAACCGATGTAACGGGCGTTAACCTCGTTATCCAGCAACTTCGGCGTGGTGCCGGAGGAGATCAGCGCGTGGAAACCCGACACCGCGCCACAGGCAATGGTGATGAACAGGAATGGGAACAGCCCGCCCTTCCACACTGGCCCGGTGCCGTCGATGAACTGGGTCAATGCCGGCATTTTCAGCTCGGGCATGGTGATCAGGATGCCGATCGCCAGCGCAACGATGGTGCCGATTTTAAGGAAGGTCGACAGGTAGTCACGCGGCGCCAGAATCAGCCACACCGGCAACACCGCCGCGACAAAACCGTAGCCGATCAGCATCCAGGTGATCTGAACCCCGGTAAAGCTGAACGCCTTGGCCCACACTGGATCAGCGGCAATCTGCCCGCCCAGCCAGATCGAACCCAGCAGCAAT
>NZ_JAHSTV010000034.1 GCF_019145235.1 Pseudomonas farris
TCGAGGGTGTCAGTCACCTCGGTGACCGCTGCCGCTGGGTTGGTCGCCAGGTTCTCAAAATTGCCGCCAGCGGCATCCTTGATGGTGACTTCGACCTGGCCGGCGTCTTTGTAGACGTCGTCCTTCGGTGCGTCGACAGTCACGCTGCCGGTGGTCGTGCCAGCGGCGATGGTGATCACGGCGCCGTTGCTCAACGTGACGGTGACTGGAGTCCCGGCGGCGTTGGTCAAGGTCGCGGTGTAAACGATGGAGCCGCCTTCAGCGACCGAGTCAGTAGCGCTCAGGCTGAGAGTGGTTGTATCAGGAGTGTCGGTAACCGAGGTGTCGGCCGACTTGCTGTCGACTTCCAGTTTCTCGTAGTTACCACCTTTGGCATCGTCAATCTTGACGCTCAGGGAGCTGCCGCCAGCGAGGGTATCGTTTGGCGCAACGAAGTCGACAGAACCGCTGCTCGATCCGACCGGGATGGTAATGGTCTGGCCGTTGGAGAGGGTGACGACCACCGGCGAACCGGTGACCGGCGCCGACACGGAAGCGGTGTAAACCACAGTCCCGCCTTCGGCGACGCTCGTTGTGGCACTCAGCGAAACGGTGCTGGTGTCGATGGTGTCATTGACGGTGGTGACCGCCGGGGTGTCGCTAGCCACCAGGTTCTCGAAGTTGCCACCGGTCGCGTCTTTGATGGTCGCTTCAACGGTGCCGGTGTCTTTGTAGACGTCGTCTTTCGGCGCATCGACGGTCACGGAACCGGCGGTTTTGCCCGCTTCAATGGTGATCACGGCGCCGTTTGACAAGGTCACGGTGACCGGCGTGCCGGCGGCGTTGGTCAGGGTCGCGGTGTAGGTGATCTGTCCGCCTTCATCTACGGCACCGGTCGCAGTCAGCGACAGGTTGGTGGTGTCAGC
>NZ_JAHSTV010000035.1 GCF_019145235.1 Pseudomonas farris
GGTGTCGGTCACCGAGGTATCCGCCGACTTGCCGTCGACGTCCAGCTTCTCGTAATTACCGCCCGTTGCGCCGTCAATCTTGACGCTCAGGGAGCTGCCGCCCGCCAGCGGGCTGTTTGGCGCGACAAAGTTCACGCTGCCGGTAGTTTCGCCGACCGGGATAGTGATGCTCTGGCCGTTGGACAGGGTGACGACCACTGGCGCACCTGTGACGGGTGCGCTGACCGTCGCGGTGTAGACCACGGTTTCGCCTTCGGCGACATTCGCGGTGGCACTCAGCGAAACGGTGCTGGTATCAATGGTGTCGTTGACGGTGGTCACCGCCGGGGTGTCGCTAGCCACCAGGTTTTCGAAGTTGCCGCCGGTCGCATCCTTGATGGTTGCTTCTACGGTGCCGGTGTCTTTGTAGACGTCGTCCTTCGGCGCATCGACGGTCACGGAACCAGTAGTTTTACCCGCTTCGATGGTGATGATGGCGCCATTGCTCAGCGTGACGGTCACTGGTGTGCCGGCCGCATTGGTCAGAGTTGCCGTGTAGGTGATCTGGCCGCCTTCATCCACGGTGCCGGTCGCGGTCAGCGACAGATTGGTGGTATCCGCAGTGTCAGTGACCGAGGTGTCGGCCGACTTGCCGTCGACTTCCAGCTTCTCGTAGTTACCACCTTTGGCATCGTCGATCTTGACGCTCAGAGAGCTGCCACCAGCCAGTGCATCGTTTGGCGCAACGAAGTCGACAGAACCGCTGCTCGAGCCGACCGGAATGGTGATGGTCTGGCCATTGGACAAAGTGACAATCACCGGCGAACCGGTGACAGGCGATGTCACGGACGCGGTGTAAACCACGGTCCCACCTTCAGCCACAGTGCTGGTCGCAGTGAGGTTCACGGTCGAGGTA
>NZ_JAHSTV010000036.1 GCF_019145235.1 Pseudomonas farris
GCCATTCGACAGGGTCACAACCACTGGCGAACCGGTGACCGGCGCCGACACGGAAGCGGTGTAAACCACGGTGCCGCCTTCAGCGACACTCGAAGTGGCACTCAACGAAACGGTGCTGGTGTCGATGGTGTCGTTGACGGTGGTTACCGCCGGTGTATTGCTGGCAACCAAATTCTCGAAATTGCCGCCGGTCGCATCTTGGATGGTTGCTTCGACGGTGCCGGCGTCTTTGTAGACATCGTCTTTCGGTGCGTCGACGGTCACGCTGCCGGTGGTCGCGCCAGCGGCGATGGTGATCACGGCACCGTTGCTCAGCGTCACGGTGACCGGAGTCCCGGCGGTATTGGTCAGGGTCGCGGTGTAAACAATCGACCCGCCTTCAGCGACCGAGTCAGTAGCGCTCAGGCTGAGGGTTGTGGTGTCCGACGTGTCAGTAATCGAGGTGTCGGCCGACTTGCCGTCGACTTCCAGTTTCTCGTAGTTACCACCTTTGGCATCGTCGATCTTGACGCTCAGTGAATCACCGCCGGCCAAAGCATCGTTCGGTGCAGTGAAATTGACGCTGGCGCTGCTCGAGCCGACCGGAATGGTGATGGTCTGGCCGTTGGACAGGGTCACAACCACCGGCGAACCGGTCACCGGCGCCGATACGGACGCGGTGTAAACCACGGTGCCGCCTTCGGCGACGGTAGACGTCGCGGTCAGGTTCACGGTCGAAGTG
>NZ_JAHSTV010000037.1 GCF_019145235.1 Pseudomonas farris
CTTTTCGGTCACCACTTCGCAGCCATCGCTGGCGCTGGGCCGCTGGTCGGCCCGGTATTGGCGGCGCAGATGGGCTACCTGCCTGGTACGCTGTGGCTGATTGCCGGGGTGGTGCTGGCCGGTGCGGTTCAGGACTTTATGGTCCTGTTCATGTCCACCCGCCGCAACGGTCGCTCCCTGGGCGATATGGTCCGTGAAGAAATGGGCCGCATCCCCGGGACCATCGCGCTGTTTGGCTGCTTCCTGATCATGATCATCATCCTCGCGGTGCTGGCGCTGATCGTGGTCAAGGCCCTGGCCGAAAGCCCGTGGGGTATTTTCACGGTGATGGCGACCATCCCGATCGCGATGTTCATGGGCATCTACATGCGCTACATCCGCCCGGGTCGCATCGGTGAAATCTCGGTGATCGGCGTGGC
>NZ_JAHSTV010000004.1 GCF_019145235.1 Pseudomonas farris
GCAAGCCCGCTCCCACATGGAATCTGGGGGGCATACAAAACGCCTCGCAAAAAAATTGCGGCGCAGGTGATACTTTTTTTGATCTCGACTGGCTAGGGAAGGAAGAACTTCTCAACCTCGTCGAAAGGGTCATCACTCCATGTTCGTTGCACGCCCTCAGTGTTCGGATCGCTCATTGAAACTGGCTGTCCGTAGCGCGTTGCTAAGCCTTGCCCTGACCGGTGTCGCTAGCCCGTTTGCCTCGGCCGCCGCGCCGGTACAACAGGATGCCACCGCCACCCGTGCCTACAACATCGCGCCGGGGCCATTGGGTGCAACGTTGTCGAGATTTGCCGTCGACGCCGGCATTGCCCTGTCGTTTCAACCTTCGATGACCGAAGGCCTGACCAGCCCGGGCCTGTCGGGCACTTACTCGACGCAGGAAGCGCTGAGCCGATTGCTGGCCGGCAGCGGCCTGGAAATCGTCTCGCGCAATGACGGCAGCTATACCCTGGCACCGCGCCCGGCCGACAGCGCAGGCGGGTTGACCCTTGACGAAACCACCGTCAATGGCATCGACGCTCGCACCAACAGCCTGCCGCCGGTTTATCCCGGCGGTCAGGTTGCGCGCGGTGGGCGCCTTGGTCTGCTGGGCAACAAGGATGTGATGGACGCGCCCTTCAGCGTCAGCAACTACACCTCGGCCCTGATGAAGGATCAGCAGGCGGTCACCGTGGCGGATGTGCTGGAGCGTGACTCCTCGGTGCGTTCCACGGGCCAGACCGGTGGCATTGTCGACTCCTTCTTCATCCGTGGCTTTCCGGTGGGTGAAGGCAACCTCGGTGAGTTGGCATTCGACGGCGTGTACGGCGTGGCCCCCAACTATCGGGTGTTTACCGAGTACGCCGAACGCATCGAAGTGATCAAAGGCCCTGGCGCCCTGCTCTACGGCATGTCACCCAACAGCGGCGTCGGTGGCGTGATCAACGTGGTGCCCAAGCGTTCTCTCGATGACGACCTGACCCGGTTCACCGCCAGCTATGCCATGGACTCGCAGATCGGCGGGCACATCGACGTCAGTCGGCGCTTCGGTGAGGAACGCCAGTTCGGCGTGCGCATCAACGGCAGCACCCAGCAAGGCGACACCGCCATCGACGATCAATCCCGTGATGTCGATATCGGTTCGATCTCGCTGGATTATCAGGGTGACCGCCTGCGCACCACCCTGGACCTGATCAGCCAGAAGGAAGAATTCGACGGAGCGTCACGGCCGTTCCTCATTGCTTCCGGCGTGGACGTTCCCTCTGCAGCCAATGGCCGGACCAACGTCAGCCAGGACTGGGGTTGGTCCGAAACCCGTGACAAGTCCGCCCTGCTCGGTGCCGAGTACGACCTCAACGACGCCCTGACCGTGTTCGCCCACGCCGGCGGCGGCAAGTCGGATGTCGCGCGAATGTCCGACCAGACCCCGACCATCCTCAACAGCGCTGGTGATACGCGATCGGTCCCCGGCTATTACAAATTCGAAGTCGAGCGCTACACCGTCGATGCCGGTGCCCGCCTGCGCTTCGACACCGGCCCGATCAGCCACAGCACCACCGTGCAGGTCACCCGTTACCGTGACGAGTTGTCCAGGGGCATCAACTCCGGGCCGGCGGTTCTGTCGAACATCTATCACCCGGTCGACCGTCCGAAACCGTCGATTGCCAGCCCCGATGCGCTGAAAGTCTCCGAGACCGAACTGTCCGGTGTGGCCCTGGCCGACACCCTGTCGATGATGGACGAACGCTTGCAGGTCACCCTCGGCCTGCGCAAGCAGAACATCAAGTCCGATAACTACAACACCGCCGGTGTGGTCACCACCTCGTACGATGAAAGCGAAACCACGCCGCTGTTCGGGGTGGTGGTCAAACCCTGGGATCACGTTTCGTTCTACTACAACTACATCGAAGGCTTGAGCAAAGGCGACATCGCACCGGCCACGGCCTCGAACTCGGGTGAAATCTTCGCGCCTTACATCTCCCGTCAACAGGAAGTCGGGGTCAAGGTCGACTACGGTACCTTCACCTCCACACTCGCCCTGTTCCAGATCAAGAAGCCCAGCGGCGAACTGGCCAACGGCGTGTTCTCGGTGGAAGGCGAACAACGCAACCGTGGCGTGGAGTTGAACGTGTTCGGTGAAATCGCCCAGGGCACGCGGCTGCTCGGTGGCGTGACCTTGCTCGACGCCGAACTGACCAAAACCGGCACTGCCGCCAACCGTGGCAACAAACCGGTGGGCGTACCCGAGGTTCAGGCCAACCTCTGGGCCGAATGGGACACCCCGTGGGTCGAAGGTTTGACGCTGACCAGCGGCGCGATCTACACCGGCAGCCAATACGTGAACCAGGCCAACACCCAGGAACTCGATCCATGGACCCGCTTCGATGTCGGAGCGCGTTACGCCACGCGCATCGCGGAACACCCGACCACGTTCCGGGCGACGGTGCAGAACGTATTCGATCGTGAGTACTGGTCCGGTGTCGCGTCTTACGGCGCCTTCTCCCAAGGTTCGCCGCGCACCCTGCAACTGTCGGCCACCGTCGATTTCTGAAAACGTTCAGCCCGAGCAGTGGCCTGAGCCGCTGCTCGGGCTGACCCTGTAAAGGCTTCAACCATGGCATCTGTTCATCGACACAGCCACGCCTTCGTTGCCCTGCTATTGGCAGGACTGCTGGGCGTGGCGTTGTTTTTTTCACTGGCGCCGCGCAACGCGGTTGCCGCGGTTCAGGACCCTGCAGCAGTCACGGTGACCGACTTGCTGGGACGCAAGGTCAAGGTTCACCTTCCAGTCAGACGGGTGATTCTCGGTGAAGGTCGTCAGCTGTACCTGGTCGCCGCGCTGGATACGCAGAACCCGATCGAGCGCATCGTCGGTTGGCGCAAGGATTTGATCCAATCTGATCCGGACACCTACGGCGCCTACCTGCGCAAATTCCCCGACATCGCGAAGATCCCCACCTTCGGCGGCTTTGAAGACGGCACGTTCGACATCGAGCAAGCCATCTCCCAGCAGCCGGACGTGATTATTCTCAACATCGAAGCCCAACACGCCACTGAAGACGCCCGCTACATCGAGAAACTCGACGCCCTAGGCATTCCGGTGGTTTATGTCGACTTTCGCAACAACCCGATGGACAACACCGAACCGACCATGCGCCTGTTCGGCAAGCTGTTTGGCAAGGAAGCACGCGCCGAGGCGTTCATTAATTTCCGCAACCAGCAGATCCGCCGCGTTACCGACGTCATCAAGGCCAGCCAAGCGCCGCGCCCGAATGTGTTCATCGAGCGTATCGGCGGTTACACCGATGACTGCTGCCTGAGTTTCGGCAACGAGAACTTCGGTCGTTTCGTCGAGATGGCCGGCGGCAACAACATCGCCAAAGGCATTATTCCCAGCACCTTTGGCCAGTTGAACCCTGAACAGGTGATTGTCGCCAACCCGGATCAAGTGGTCGTGACCAGCGCCA
Organism: Pseudomonas farris; assembly: GCF_019145235.1. GTDB lineage: Bacteria > Pseudomonadota > Gammaproteobacteria > Pseudomonadales > Pseudomonadaceae > Aquipseudomonas > Aquipseudomonas farris. The sequence goes on from NZ_JAHSTV010000004.1 coordinate 3,489, forward strand.
ACTGGGAAGCCTTTGCGCCCAACGGCCGTTGGGTCGGTGTCGGCCCGGGTGCCGACCTCACAGAGGCCCGACGCAAACTGGCCTGGTACACCCAGCGCCCGGCGTATGCCGGGATCAAGGCTCAGGGCACCCAGGCGTTTCATGGGATCTGGCACCAGTTCTATAACAGCCCTTACCAATTCGTGGCCATCCAGCAACTCGCCAAATGGTTTCACCCGACACTGTTTGCCGACCTCGATCCCGACGCCTCGTTTCGCGAACTGCATGAGCGATTCCTGCCGGTACCGTACGAATCGGGTTACTTCGTCAGCCTGAAGGAGAGCCGTCAATGAGCTCCTTGGGCGAAGCGCAGATCGTACAACGCGACACGTATCGTCAATTGGTGCTGCGCAAACGGCTGATCCTCGCGGCGTTGTTGGTGTTGCTGGTGTGCAGCGTGTTGCTGGATCTGGCCCTGGGCCCCGCCAGTTACAGCGTGAGCGAAGTACTCAATGCGCTGTTTTCACCGGACACCGCGTCGGCGCAAGTGCGGGTGGTGATGTGGGAAATCCGTCTGCCGGTGGCGCTGATGGCGGTGGCGGTCGGCGCGGCGTTGTCGCTGGCCGGAGCGCAGATGCAGACCATCCTCAACAACCCCCTTGCCAGTCCTTTCACCCTCGGTATTTCTGCCGCCGCCAGTTTCGGCGCGGCCATGGGCCTGGCCTTCGGCGTGGCGCTGTTCCCGTTGGCGGCGCAGTACATGGTGCCGGTGAATGCCTTCATCATGGCGATGCTTTCCGCGCTGCTGATCCATTTCCTGAGCATGCGCCGTGGCGTGACGGCGGAAACCATCGTGCTGCTCGGCATTGCGCTGGTGTTCACCTTTAATGCGCTGCTGGCGCTGGTGCAGTTTTTTGCCACCGAACAAGCCGTCGCGGCGGTGGTGTTCTGGACCATGGGCAGTTTGACCAAAGCCACCTGGCCGAAACTCGGGGTGATTTGCCTGGTGATCCTGATCACCCTGCCGATTTTCGCCAAACGTGCCTGGGCTTTGACCGCCCTGCGCCTGGGCGATGACAAGGCCGCGAGTTTCGGGATCAACGTGCGCAGCCTGCGCTTTCAGACGCTGATCATGGTCAGCCTGCTCGCCTCGTTTCCGGTGGCGTTTGTCGGCACCATCGGCTTTATCGGCCTGGTCGGACCGCACATTGCGCGGATGCTGATCGGCGAAGATCAACGGTTCTTTCTACCCGCCTCGCTGCTGACCGGCTCGCTGATTCTGTCCGCCAGTTCAGTGGTCAGTAAAACCCTGATCCCGGGCGCGATATTTCCCATTGGCGTGGTCACCTCGCTGATCGGCGTGCCGTTCTTCATATCTCTGATTCTCAGCGGGAAGAAAAACTCATGGTGAAGATCCAGCTTGAGAACCTCGGCGCCCGCTACGGCCAGCGCGAGATCATTTGCGGCGTGACCACCTCGACCTTCACCGGTGGCCAGGTGGTCGCCGTGGTCGGGCCGAACGCGGCGGGCAAGTCGACCCTGTTCAAGCGCATGGCCGGGCTGATCGATGGGCCAGGTCAAGTCATTCTGCAAGACTCGAAAAAAGGCTCACGAGGCATCAGCTACATGCCCCAAGGCCTGAATGCCAGCGCCCGCCTGACGGTTTACGAGTCAGTATTGCTGGCGCGCAAACAGCTAACGCCTGGCTGGGTCGTGCACGACGACGAGTTGAGATTGGTGGACGAAATCCTCGGCGCGCTGGGGATCACCGACCTGTCCTTTCGCAACCTCGGCGAACTCAGCGGCGGCCAGCAACAGCTGGTGTCGATTGCGCAAACCCTGGTGCGCGAGCCGGAAATCTTGCTGATGGACGAGCCGACCAGCGCCCTCGACATGCATCGACAGGTGCAAGTGCTGAACTTCATGCGTGCTCTGGCGCGTAAACGCGAGGTGATCGTGTTCATCGCGATCCACGACCTGAATCAGGCCCTGCGCTTCGCCGATCAGGTGCTGGTCATCGCCAACGGTACCAGCCACGGCAGCGGGCCCAGCGATGAGGTGATCACTGAGCAGATGCTGCGCGAGGTCTACAAGGTCGAAGCGCGGATCGAGAAATGCAGCCGTGCCCAGAGCCACATTCTGATCGACGATATCGTCTGAAACCCGACGTCAAAGGTCGAAGCGGTCCACTGCCCGACGGCGTTCATTGTCGTCGCGCACATCGTAATTGGCGGTGGTCTGGATGTTGCTGTGATGGGCCAGTTTCTGCGCAATCGACAGATCGTGCTCTTCAATCACGCGGGTAATGAACGACCGTCGGAAATCATGCGGCATGATTTTCACCCCGACCTGTGCGCCGCGTTGCCGGGCAATGTAGTAGATCGCATGTTTGGTGATGCGCTCGCGGGTAATGTGGCTGCCACGGCGGATGCGGTTGAACAGGAACGGATCGTCCGTCTCGCCCTCCTTTAACTGCGAACGCCGCAACTCCAGCCACGCATCCAGTTTGGCGAAGGCCCAGGCTGGCGCGTACTTGATCAGCTGTTTGTTGCCCTTGGCGGTGACGCACAAGCTGCGCTCGGTGAAATCCACCTGGGCGAGATCGAGATTCACCGATTCCGATTTGCGCATCCCCGAACCGTACAGAATCCCGATGATGGCAGCGTCCCGTAGCCCTTGTGGCCGTGGATCGGCGGCGCAGACCTCCATCAAGTCTCGAATCAAGGTGCGCTTGAGGTTGCGCCCCTGGGGCAGTCGCGTGCCGGCAATGCCTTTGACCGAACGCATTTTCAGCAAGTGCTCCTGACTGATCAGGCTCATGCGCCACGCTTCGTTCATCACCCCTCGCACCGCGTTAACGTAGAGCGATGAGGTGTTCGGCGCGTAGCCGTCTTCGCGCAAGGTCGCCACCAGCGCAATGACATCCTCGGGTTGCAGCTCGTGCCAGGGAATCTCTTCGATGTTCATGTCTTCGAAGTCCAGACGGTCAGCGGCGTCCTGCAACACATAACGCATGGTCAACTGGCTGGACGGCGCCAGACGCGCCAGATACAGGGTCAACGGGTTGGCTTTTGAAACGATGGATTCAGTAGTAGGTAAGTCAATCAATGAAACGGCCTTGAAATGAATAAATACGCAGGCTCCCGTCATCCTTTGAGCCCGCCGGGCCGTCACGCTGCCGACCATGGACTGGAAAGTCAATGGTGGCTTCTTGGGTTGTCGGCGAAACCAGGCATCGCCAATACCGAACGTCTGCTTGACTGGAAACAACACGATAGACGAATTGAAACATGACCCGGCCTATCCTGACTCAGCAACCGTGGCTGCTCGAAGTCCACCAGCGACTGCCCAAGGATGGCAAACGTTATGAACAAGGCAATCTGATGATGCTGATTTTGCCTCAGGAGGCATCATGAGCCTGCTGCTCGTATTGGCTGCCTGCCTGCTGACCTGCCTGGGCCAAATCGCCCAGAAGTACGCCGTGGAAAGCTGGCGCGGCAAGACGTCGGGCTGGGGCGAGAAACTGCGCTCGCCGTGGCTGTGGCTGGCGCTCGCCGCTCTGGGATTGGGCTTGCTGGTCTGGCTGCTGGTGTTGCAGCGCCTCGAAGTCGGCGTCGCCTATCCGATGCTCAGCCTGAATTTCGTGTTGATCACGCTGGTCGCCCGCTTCATCTTCCACGAAACCATCGACCGCCGTCACTGGCTGGGCGTTGCGCTGGTGATCGCTGGTGTGGCCTTGCTGGGGCAACACGCATGAGCCTGCGTCGCGGACTTGCCTTCGCCCTGGGCAGCGTGCTGCTGGGTAGTGCCGCGCAGTTGGGCATGCGCTGGAGCATGACTCGCCTGCCCCATCCCGAACAGTTAATAAGCGCCTTGAGCAACGGCAGCGTCGATGCGTCCGCCGTGGCCGTCGTGCTGGCCGCCATCCTTGCCTATGCCGTGTCGATTTTCACCTGGCTCGCCGCCCTGCGGGATTTGCCCCTGGGTCGGGCCTATTCGCTGCTGAGCATCAGCTACGCGCTGGTGTACGTGCTGGCCGCCAGCCTGCCGCTGTTCAACGAAACCTTCAGCCTTTCGAAAACCCTGGGGGTGGCGCTGGTCATCCTCGGTGTCATCACCATCAACTCTCGACCTGCTCGCGCGCCCACTCTCAGGAGAGCTCCATGAAAATCAGTGTATTTGGCAGCGGTTATGTTGGCCTGGTGCAAGCCGCCGTCCTGGCTGAAGTCGGCCACGACGTGGTGTGCATGGACATTGACGAGAACAAAGTCGCGTTGCTGCAACAGGGCCACGTCAGCATCTTCGAACCGGGGCTGGCCAGCCTGGTGCGTGAGAGCCTGGAGGCCAAACGGCTGCAGTTCACCACCGACGAAAAATTCGCGGTGCAACATGGCCAGGTGTTGTTCATCGCCGTCGGCACGCCGTCCCGGGAGGATGGTTCGGCGGACCTGTGCCACGTGTTGTCGGTGGGTGAAGCCGTGGCGCGTCACCGTGAACAACCGGTGATTCTGGTGGAGAAATCCACGGTGCCGGTGGGCACGGGCGATACCCTGCGCGCGCATATCGAAAAGTGCCTGCTCAAGGTCGGTCGGCTGTTGCAGTTCGATATCGTCTCCAACCCCGAGTTTCTCAAGGAAGGTTCGGCCGTGGCCGATTGCCGGCGCCCGGACCGTATTGTCATCGGCTGTGAACGCGATGACGTGCGCGACGTGATGCGCGACCTCTACGCCCCATTCAACCGCAACCATGACCGCATCATGTTCATGGACCTGCGCAGCGCCGAACTGACCAAATACGCCGCCAACTGCATGCTGGCGACCAAGATCAGTTTCATCAACCAGATTGCCGAGCTGGCCGAACACTTGGGCGCCGACATCGAATCGGTGCGGCTGGGCATCGGTGCCGATTCGCGCATCGGTTATCACTTCATCTATCCCGGCTGCGGTTACGGTGGCTCGTGTTTCCCCAAGGACATGCGCGCGCTGATTCACAGTGCCGAAGCGGCCCATTGCTCCAGCGACCTGTTGCAAGCGGTGGAAGCCATCAACCAGCGGCAGAAACACAAACTGTTCGAACGCATCAACGCCTTCTACAAAGGCGATTTGCGCGGCAGAACCTTCGCCGTGTGGGGCCTGGCCTTCAAACCCAACACCGATGACATGCGCGACGCGCCGAGCCGGGTGCTGCTGGAATCATTGTGGGCCGCCGGGGCTCATGTGCGGGCGTTCGACCCGGAAGCCATGCAGGAAACCCAACACCTTTACCCTGATGAATCTAAGCTGATGCTTATGGGCACACCAGAATCGGTTCTTGCCGGGGCCGACGCCTTGATCATCTGCACCGAATGGCAGCAGTTCAAGGCGCCGGACTTCAACCTGATCCAGCAACGGCTTAACGCACCCGTGATCTTCGACGGGCGCAACCTGTACGACGCCGAACGCCTGGCCCGCAGCGGTTTCCTGTACTTCCCGATGGGCCGCGGTGAATCGCGTAACCTGCCGATTCCCCATCAGCAATGGCCAGCGGCCTCGGTCGTGGCCTGACGCGCCGCTAACTGCCGAAGGCCGCGATCTTTCGCGGCTTTGAAGTTGCTGAAGATCAAGATCAAAAGATCGCAGCCTGCGGCAGTTCCTACATAAAGCTCGGTGTACGCAGGCCTTGTAGCAGTTGCCGAAGGCTACGTCGCCGGTATTTCGATCAAACGATTACCTGGCGCCGCACCATGCCCTTGTAGGAGCTGCCGAAGGCTGCGATCTTTTGGCGGCTTCGAAGTTGCCGAAGATCAAGATCAAAAGACCGCCGTCTGCGGCAGCTCCGACATAGAAGTATTGTCCGTTAGTTATTGTCAGCCACGCTGGAACACATAGGCTTGACGTCAAACCGGCGCCTTCAAATCCACCCCTAACGCCTGGGTAAACGCCTTCACCAGCGGACTGCGCACGGTGTTGTGGCGCAGGATCAGATTGAACGGCGTGACGATGTTGATCAGGTCCGGACGCACCGCCCGAAACTGCCCCTGAGCCACCAACGTTGCGGCGTAGTGCTCGGGCAGAAAACCCACAAAACGGCCGGTCTTGACCAGCAGCGCCACGGCTTCGACTTGAGTCGCCGAGGCGGAAAAGCTGTCGTAGCGGGCAAAATTCAGTTTGTCTCGATGGATCGCGTAACGGTGGTTAATGCACTCGTAATCCTGCAGCACATTGCTGCCCATCTCCGCCTCCGGCATCGAGAACAGTGGATGGCCGACGGCGCAATACACGTACGAGCGTTCTTCATAAAGCGGGAAGTAATCGAACTCTTCCCTTTTCTGATAAACCGGCACGATTCCGGCCATTAAACGCCCCTCGACTACGCCTCTTTCTACTTCATCTAACTGAGACGCCTGAAGTTGAAACCTTACTTTCGGCGATTCTTCATTCATCTTTCGAATCGCCGCAACTAACGGTGAATTATCGTCGGTAATCGTATTATCAATAACACCCACCCCAAGGTCGCCAATCAGTTCGTTCTGGGCTGAACTAAGCCGATCACGAAAGTTGTCGACCGAGGCAAATAAATCGATTGACGCCTGGTACACCAGACGCCCTTCTTCGGTCAGGTGAAAGCCTTCCCGCCCTCGGGTACACAGGCGCATGCCGATGCGAATCTCAAGGTCGGAGATCTGTTTGCTGATGGCTGCCAGGCCCACATTCAGCTCATTCTGCGCTGCGCTGAAGCCGCCGGCCTCGACCACGGCCTTGAACACTTTGAGCAGTTTGAAGTCCAGACCGCTGAGGGCCAGCGGTGCCCGATGTACCGTTTTTGGCGGCGGGTTTCCGGAATTGGAAAGTGGGGTTTCCATAATGCTTATTTACCTCTGGCGCCCTATTCAACAATCTGTGCCCAACAACAAAAACATAGCTGGCCAATAATAATGAACACAGAAAACAAGGCTTGGCAACCGTTAATAAATCCCGCAGATCAGTGCCAACTCACTGATTTCGAACTATTAAAAGCTGACACTTCGATCAGCTCTCGCCATTTAGCAACTGCGCTTTTCCCCTGCCCTTGAATTTGATTGAGCCGAACCACGTCCGAATGATTTTTCGGCGGGTGTTTCGGGCTCGGTATACCGATTTCAATTCGCTTTACGACGAGGAAAACAACAATGTCTCAAACCACCGACCGTCTCTGGGGGGCCCGCTTCAAGAGCGGCCCGTCCGAAGCCCTGGCGGCCCTGTCCCGTTGCCCTGAGCGCTACTTTCGCCTCACCCCGTACGACCTCGCCGGTTCCAAGGCGCATGCCCGGGAATTGCAGCGCGCAGGGCTGTTGAGCGAGCAGGAAACCCAGACCATGCTCGACGCCCTGGAGCGTATCGGTGATGACTTCCGTGCCGGCAGCATCGCGCCGACGCTGGACGACGAAGACGTCCACACTTTCATCGAGCGCCTGCTGACCGAACGCCTCGGCGCACTGGGCGGCAAGCTGCGCGCCGGCCGTTCACGCAACGACCAGACCGCCAACGACCTGCGGCTGTTCCTGCGGGATCACGTGCGCACCCTGGCCGTCGAAGTGCTGGCCTTGCAACAAGCACTAGTGGACCAGGCCGAGCAACACATCGAGAGCATCTGCCCGGGTTTCACTCACTTGCAACAGGCCCAGCCGATCGTCTTCGCTCATCACTTGCTGGCTCATGCCCAATCGATGCTGCGCGACGTGCAGCGTCTGGTGGATTGGGACGTGCGCACCTCGCTGTCGCCACTCGGCGCCGCAGCCATGGCCGGTTCCGCCATCGCGCGCCTGCCGCAGCAGTCGGCCAAGGAAATGGGCTACAGCGGCGTGTGCGAAAACTCCATCGACGCCGTGGCCAGCCGCGATCACGTTGCCGAGTTCCTGTTTATCGCCAGCATGCTCGGGATCAACATTTCCCGCCTCGCCGAAGAATTCTGCCTATGGTCGTCGCGGCAATTTCGCTGGGTCGCACTGGACGATGCCTACGCCACCGGCAGTTCGATCATGCCGCAGAAGAAAAACCCGGACATCGCCGAACTGGCCCGGGGCAAGGCTGGTCGCCTGATCGGTAACCTGACTGGTTTGCTGTCGACCCTCAAATCCCTGCCGCTGTCCTACAACCGCGACTTGAGTGAGGACAAAAACGGCGTGCTCGACAGCGTCGACACCTTGCTGCTGGTGTTGCCGGCCATGGCCGGAATGGTTGCGACCATGAAGGTCAACGTCGAAGAACTGCGCCGTCAGGCACCGCTGGGTTTCACCCTCGCTACCGAAGTGGCCGACTGGTTGGCGGTGCGCGGTGTGCCGTTCAAGGAAGCTCACGAGATCACCGGCGCGCTGGTCCAGGCCTGCGAGAAGCACGACATCGAATTGTGGGAAGCGTCCCCGGCGCTATTGGCCGAGATCGATCCGCGGCTCAAGCCTGAAGTGCGCGACAGTCTGACCCTCGAAGCCGCCATCGCCGCCCGCAGCGGCTGGGGCGGCACCGCGCCGCAACAGGTGCGCGAGCAGATCGGTCGACTGAAAACCGCCCTCGCTGCGCAGCACGAATGGACCGAGAACTATCAAGGTTTCCGGCTCTGAAGCAGGACACAAAACCTGTGGGAGCGGGCTTGCTCGCGAAGGGGCCGTGTCAGTCGCCATTTATGTTGAATGACACACCGCATTCGCGAGCAAGCCCGCTCCCACAGGGGATTGTGGTTGGCTTGAATTACCAAGTGTACGGAGAAATAACATGAGCCAGACTCAGGCAGAACGACTCCAGGCGGAGCGCAAACTGGCGGAAAACCAGTTCGATATCACCCAGTACCAGCATGTGCCACGGCGTTACTACGGGCGGATTTTCTTCGCCACGGTGATCGTGATTGCGATTGTCGGCCTGGTGCGGGCCTTCGCCGAAGGCAAGATCGAATGGTCGTACATCGGCCAGTTCCTGACCTCTCAGGCCATTATGTGGGGCCTGCTCAATACCATCGTCATGGCCGTGCTGGCGATGGCGCTGGGCATCGTCTTCGGGGTGATCACGGCGATCATGCGCATGTCGGCCAACCCGATCCTGCGCTATGTGGCGCTGACCTACACCTGGCTGTTTCGCGGCACGCCGCTGATCCTGCAACTGCTGCTGTGGTTCAACCTGGCGCTGATTTTCCCCACCATCGGCATCCCCGGCCTGTTCGAAATGGACACCGTGAGCCTGATGACGCCGTTCGTGGCCGCCCTCCTCGGCTTGAGCATCAACCAGGGCGCCTACACCGCCGAAGTGGTGCGTGCCGGCCTGCTCTCGGTGGACACCGGGCAGTACGAAGCCGCCAAGTCGATCGGTATGCCGCGTTTGCAAGCCCTGCGCCGGATCATCCTGCCCCAGGCCATGCGGATCATCATTCCGCCGGTGGGCAACGAGTTCATCGGCATGGTGAAAATGACCTCCCTGGCGAGTGTCATCCAGTACTCGGAACTGCTCTACAACGCCCAGAACATCTACTACGCCAACGCCCGCGTGATGGAGCTGCTGATCGTCGCCGGTATCTGGTACCTGGCCACCGTCACTGTTCTGTCCTTTGGTCAAAGCCGTCTGGAGCGTCGTTTCGCTCGCGGCGCCGGCAAGCGTTCTTGAGGAGTTCAACATGAGAAGCATCGTCAAGGCCGTGAGCCTGAACAAGTACTACGACCATTTCCACGCGCTCAAGGACATCAACATCGAGGTCGAGCAAGGCGAAGTGCTGTGCATTATCGGCCCGTCCGGCTCCGGTAAGAGCACCCTGCTGCGCTGCGTGAATCAGCTGGAAAAAATCGACAAGGGCGGCCTGTGGGTCGACGGCGAACTGGTGGGTTACCGCATCGCCGGCAACAAACTGCACGAACTCAACGAGTCGCAGATCGCCCGTCAGCGCCTGGCCACCGGCATGGTGTTCCAGCGTTTCAATCTGTTCCCGCACATGACTGTGCTGCAAAACATCATCGAAGGGCCGTGCCAGGTGCTCAAGCGTTCGCCCAAAGAAGCGCACGAAGAAGCCTTGGAATTGCTCGCTCGCGTCGGCCTGTCCGACAAGCGCAACAGCTACCCGATCGAACTGTCGGGCGGCCAGCAACAACGGGTGGCGATTGCCCGCGCGTTGGCCATGCGACCCAAGCTGATGCTGTTCGATGAACCCACTTCGGCACTCGACCCGGAACTGGTCGGTGAGGTGCTGTCGGTGATGCGCGATCTGGCGCAGAGCGGCATGACCATGATCGTTGTCACCCATGAACTGGGCTTCGCTCGCGAGGTTTCCAACCGCATGGTGTTCATGGACGAAGGACAGATCGTGGAGGCTGGAAGCCCCGAAGAAATACTAATAAGTCCACAAAACCCTCGCACCCAAAGCTTCATTTCTGCCGTTCGAACCTAAGCGCCAGCCTCGGAAACCAAGAGCTGCGTAACAACACTCATAAGAGAACGACCATGAAGAACTTCGTTATTCCAGCAGTACTCGCAGGCGTTATGGCTTCCGGCTTCACCTGGGCCGCCGAGTTACCGGCCAGCATCAAGGAAAAAGGTGAGGTCGTGGTAGCGATCATGCCGAACTACCCGCCGATGGATTTCAAGGACCCGGCCACCAACACCCTCACCGGTCTCGACGTTGACCTGGGCAACGCCCTGGCCGAACGTTTGGGCGTGAAGATCAAATGGCAGGAAACCGGCTTCGAGCAAATGATCAACGCGCTGACCACCGACCGCGTCGACATGGTGATGTCGGGCATGACCGACACCGCCGAGCGTCAGGCCAGCGTGACCTTCGTCGACTACTTCACCAGCGGCCCGCAGTTCTACACCTTGCAGAAAAACAAGGACACCAACGAGATCATCGACCTGTGCGGCAAGAAAGTCGGCACCAGCCGACGTACGACCTTCCCGGCGGAAATCGCCGAGTGGAGCAAGGCCAACTGCGAAGCCGCCGGCAAGCCTGCGATCAACGTGATCGGCACCGAAGGCTCGGCCGACGCCCGCGCGCAACTGCGCCAAAGCCGTATCGACGCGGCCATGCAGGGCAGCGAAACCCTGCCCTACCTCAAGACCCAGGAAAAGGACATGTACAAAACCGTGGGCCTGCCGATTTCCAAGCAGTTCACCGGGCTGGGCGTGAGCAAGAAAAAGCCTGAGCTGAGTGAAGCGGTGAAAGTGGCGATGCAGAGCATGGTCGATGACGGCAGCTACCAGGCGATCCTTAAAAAATGGGACCTGGAACTGGGCGCGATCAAGACCGTGACCATCAACGCCGGCAAGTAATGCTTGCCCCGTAGGAGCGAGGCTTGCCCGCGAAAGCGATTTGACAGGCGACATAGATGTTGAATGTGCCGGCCTCTTCGCGAGCAAGCCCGCTCCCACATTAAGTCTGGGTCTGATCACAATTTTGTGGCCAACCGATAAACCTGTGGGAGCGGGCTTGCTCGCGAAGGCGGTGTGTCATTCAACGTCAATATTGACTGGCAGGGCCTCTTCGCGAGCAAGCTTCGCTCCTACAGGGACTGTGTTTTATCTATAAATAGTTGGAGCACCACATGTCCTCCTCACCACAACCCACCTGGCCCGATCAGCACACAGCCTGCCTCGCCCTGGCCTTCGACCTCGATGGCCCGACCGGCGATGCGATGCTCAACGGTTCGATCTGGCGCAAGCCCGAGTATTTTGGTTTCGGTGGTTACGGCCCCTATCGGGCGCTGCCGCGCATTCTCGATTTGCTGGATGAGTTCCGGATCCCGACCACGTTCTTCGTCCCGGCCTGGGTCGTTGAAAACTGGCCCAAACAGTGCCAGGCGATTGTCGAGCGCGGGCATGAGGTGGCCTACCACGGCTACAAACACGAATCCTTTTACGCCCTGACGCTGGACCAGCAAAAGGACGTGATGAGCAAATCCCGCGAGGTGTTCTGGAAACACCTGAACATCCGCGCCGAAGGTTTTCGCACGCCATCCGGCGACTGGCGAGCCGAGACACCGGCCATGCTGGTGGAAGCCGGCGTGACCTATTCCAGCAGCATGCGCGGCGATGACCGGCCGTACCTGGTCAACGTGCCGGGCTCCGATACGCCGCTGGTGGAAATCCCCGGGCGCTGGGAAATGGATGACTACTCCTCCCTCGCCTACACCCGCGCGCCGGACTTTCCTTCGGGACTCGACCGCACCGCCAGCTACGCGTTGACCCTCGACAACTGGTGCCGCGAGTTCGACGGCGCCATGGATGAAGGATTGTGCCTGACCACCCTGTTCCATCCCAAGATCACCGGCAAACCGGGGCGCATCCTGCTCCTGGAAAAATTCTTCGAACACATGCGCCAACGCGACGACGTCTGGTTCGCCACCTGCCGCGATGTCGCCCACTGGTGGCTGAAGGAGCATCACCATGGCTGATTCCACTGTCTGGCCCAACGGCTACCGCTGCGCCGTGGTGCTGACCGTCGATTACAACGACATCCACGGCATCCTCACCCAGGCGCCGGAAGTCGCCGGGCGCGACAAAACCTTGTCGGTGTGGCGCTATGGCACCCAACGCGGTGTCGAGCGTTTGCTCGGGTTGTTCGAAGAACTACGCGTTTCCAGCAGTTGGTGCATCCCCGGCATCGTTGCCGAGGAAAACCCGCAGCACATCCGGGCGATCCTGGCCGGCGGGCATGAGATTGCCTGCGCCGGATATCGCCATCAGAACTACGACAACCTGACGCTGGCCGAGCAGAGCGCCGAAGTCGCCAAGGGTTGCGCGGCCTTGAGCGCGCTGACCGGTCAGCGTCCGACAGGCTTTCGCATCCCCGCCGGCAACGGTGCGCCAGGTTTCATCGAGGCGTTAAGGGAGCAAGGCATCCGCTGGGATTCGTCATGGCGCGGCGATGATTTGCCCTTCGCGCACCCGACCGCGCCCGACGTGATCGAGTTGCCGTTGCACTATGAACTGGAAGACGAGCCCTACTTCGCCTTCAACCTCAGCCCGGCGGTGCCTCCCGCGCAATCGCGGATCGCCTCTTACAGCCATACCTTGGGCAACCTGCAAATGGACTTCGCCGGGTTTCATCGATTCGGGCTGTGTTACGTGCTGCGGCTGCACCCGGAAATCATCGCCACGCCTGGGCGGATCGGCGTGTTGCGCGAATTGCTGCAAAGCATTCAACAGCATAACGACGTGTGGATCGCCACCGGTGCCGAGGTCGCTCAGTGGTGGGCTGAGTCGGCAGCGCCCTTGGACGAGGATCACCCAGCGGCGGTGTACGAACGTCATTACCGGGATTACGGCGTATGAAAGATCAAGAGATCGCAACCTTCGGTGGCGCCTACGATGGGGTCATGCGGATGGAGCGGCTGGCGCAGTTCTGCGTCGATACTCGCTTCGAAGATTTACCACCCGCACTGGTCGTGCAAGCCAGGCGACACATCCTCGACACCTTCGGCGTAACCCTGGCTGGGGCTGGCAGCGATGTGGCGAAGCAGGCACGTCGGGTTTTCGAGGGTGAAGCCGGGAATACGTTGGTCTGGGGCACCAGTCAGCGAGTCGGCGCAGCGCAGGCCGCCATGCTCAACGGCATCGCCGCGCATGCCCTGGAGCTGGACGACACCGGCGGCTGCGACCACTCCGGCGCAGTGGTGCTGCCGGCGGTGATGGCCGCGGTGTCGATGTCTGAGCGATCGGTTTCTGAAACACCGGTAAGTGGCCGCGAGTTGATCACCGCTGTAGTGATCGGCTACGAAATCGGCCGCCGGGTGCTCGAAGCCTGCGGCAGTTACTCGGCCCACAACGGCGCCGGTTGGCACTCCACCGCGACGTGCGGGGTGTTTGGGGGGGCAGCGGCCAGTGCGCGAATTCTGGGTCTGGATGCGCAGCAAACCCTGGCAGCGCTGGGCATCGCCGGTAGCTTCAGCGGCGGTCTTTGGGCCTTCATTCATGACGGTTCACAAAGCAAAAAACTCCACAGTGGTCGGGCCGCCGAAGGTGGATTGCTGGCGGCGCGGTTTGCTCAACAAGGCATCACCGGCCCGACAAAGCTGTTCGATGATGTCTGGGGCGGTTTTCTCAAGACCCTCGCGGCGGATACCGCCGTGCCTGAGGCGCTGGATGCCGAACTGGGCCATGTGTGGAAACTCGCCCGCTGCTCGATCAAGCCCTACGCGGCATGCCGAGGGACGCATTCGGCGATCGATGCATTGGGCCTGTTGCTGGATCAATTGCAGGTCAGCGCGGATCAGGTCGAGAGCGTTCAGGTTTCGTTGTGCGGATTTCTTCAGGACATGTGCGGCGGTCAGGACATCAACACCCTGCCGGCGGCGCAGATGAGCCTGCGTTATGCCCTCGCGGCCCGGTTGGTGCATGGGCATTGCCGGTTGGAAGCCTACGACGATGAACAACGCCATCACCCGCGGATTGCTCACTGGATGTCGCGCATTCACCTTGAAGTCGACCCGCTACTGTCGGAGGATGGCGAGCCTGTGGTCAGCCTGCAGACCGTGGACGGTCGGCAAGCGAGCCTGTGTGTTGAGGTGCCGCTGGGCGCGCCGGGCAATCCGCTGAGTGATGAGGCGCTGGAGGAGAAATTCTTCAGTCTGGCTGGGCGGGTTATGCCACGGCAGCGGGCGGAAGGATTGATTGAGCAGTTGTGGCGGCTGGAAGAACTGGAGTCGGTTCGGGTGCTTGATCGATGGCTGACTTGAGTATGGCATTGCCTGATCCGGCCTCTTCGCGAGCAAGCCCGCTCCCACAGTTGATCGGGGGTTGATCACAAATTTTGTGATCGGCACAGTTCTAATGTGGGAGCGGGCTTGCTCGCGAATGGCAGCGACTCGATATCCCGGCGAACACTACAGAATCTAAATAAATAAGGACATTTGCCCCACCGTGGCCACTTACTCCCTCGTTATTCGCCGCTTGATGATCGTTTCGCTGACCATCGTCGTCAGCCGCGCCATTACCAGCCCGTTGCTCACCCTGTTTCTGAGCAACAAACTCGGCCTCAACCAACAGGACGTCGGCCTGTTGCTGGGCATCGCGGTGTTTATCGCCACCCTGCTCGCCCTTTACGGCGGTTACATCATCGACCGCCTGGAAAAGCGCCGGCTGCTGATCCTCGCCATGCTCTCCAGCGCCATCGGTTTCGTGCTGCTGACCTTCGCCGAAAACCTCTACCTGACCACCGCCACCCTGGTGATCACCGAAACCGCCTCGGCGCTGTTCCTGATCGGGTCCAAGGCGATCCTCAGCGAAAACCTGCCTATGGGCCAGCGCGCCAAGGCTTTTTCGCTGCGTTACACCCTGACCAACATCGGCTACGCCACCGGCCCCATGCTCGGCGTGGTCATCGCCGGGGTGCAGCCAACAGCGCCGTTCCTGATTGCCGGCGGCATCGCATTCTTCAGTATTTTCCTGATGAGCGGGATTCCCAAAGACCCGGCCCAGATACCCGCCATCGGCCAGCCCCAGAGTTTCCTCAAAACCCTGATCACCCTGAAGAACGACCGCACGCTGATCATGTTCACTTGCGGCTGCCTGCTCAGCACCGTGGTGCACGGTCGTTTCACCCTGTACCTGTCGCAATACTTGCTGGTCACCCAAGACACCAAACGTGCCTTGGAAACCATGGCTGCCCTGCTCGCCTGCAACGCCATCAGCGTGATCCTGCTGCAATATCAGATCGGCCGGTTCCTCAAACGTGAACAACTGCGCTACTGGATTGCTGGGGGCACCAGCCTGTTCATCCTCGGGTTGATCGGTTTCAGCCTGGCTGACAGTCTGGTGAGCTGGTGCGTGGCGATGTTCATTTTCACCCTCGGCGAAATGATCATTTATCCGGCCGAATTCCTCTTCGTCGACACCCTGGCCCCGGAAGAACTGCGCGGCAGCTACTACGGCGCGCAGAACCTCGCGGCCCTCGGCGGTGCGCTGAGCCCGGTGATCTGTGGCTATCTGCTGATGCATACGCCTGCCCCCACCATGTTCTATGCCCTGAGCGCATTGACGGCGATGGGCGGTTTTCTCTGCTTCATGAGCGGTCGGCGCGTGGCAATACTGCATAAATAATGCACTGAAGCTGCATTAATATGAATTTGTCAGCATCAGGAATGATCGGCACACTGTGCGGCGTTCCTCCCCCAATAGTTGGAACTACTTCAAGGGCTTTCTGGGTATCCCAGCTAAGCCTTTTTTTTGCCTCGATTTTTTGGATTGTTTGCCTCATGTTTGCTCGCTGGTTACCTGCCGCCATCAATACCCGTCCTTCAGAATGGAGCCGCGCCGCTATCGGCATGTCGCTCGGCACGATGTTCAGCGTCTGGCTCTGCAGTCAGGTATTCGGCATGCAAGTGGCTCAGCACTTGATCGGCCCGCTGGGTGCCTCCGCAGTATTGCTGTTTGCCGTGTCCTCAGGCGCCCTCGCCCAGCCTTGGTCGATTCTTGGCGGCTACTTGAGCGCCGGGGTGGTTTCGCTGCTGGTCGCTCACGTACTCGGACGCACCCTCGGCAGCGCCTGCCTCGCGGCGGGCATGGCGCTGATTCTGATGTGCTGGCTGCGTTGCCTGCACCCGCCTGCGGGAGCGTTGGCGTTGCTGTTGGTGTTGGCAGACCCGGCGACCATTGCCCTGGACTGGAAAGCACTCGGCCCGGTGATGCTCAGTGGCTCGACGATGCTGCTCAGCGCACTGGCGTACAACAACCTGACGCGCATTCGTTACCCAAAACGTCCCGCTGAACCGGCACCGATGATGCCCGTCCCCGACAGCCAGGCGATCACTGCCGCGGATCTGAAACTGGCCCTCGCCGACATGGAGGCCTTCTACGACATCACCCCCGAAGACCTCGAACAACTGATTCATGCCAGTGAGCTGCATGCCAAGCGGCGTAGCATCGGTGAAGTGCTGAGCAGCAGAACCTGAGGAAAAGGATTTTGTGGTGTGCAGGCTTACCCCGATGCCAGTCAGTCAAGCGCAACCCCACAGGTTCCGTATCTTGACTGACAGATTCGCCGCCGGTTGCTGCCGAAGTTTGCATTCCTTTGATGGTGCCTTAAGGTAAAAATGCAAACAGCACCTGCACGTATCCCGGTTGTACATCACAATTTTGCACTGATACGATCCAGCATCGCTCGCGCGCGAGCTTCTCTATAAAGAACAATAAAAGCAGGGAGTTAGTGATGACTGCTCAGGTTTCATCCCCGACAACACAGCCCATGGATGCCACGCAAAACGAAGTGTTGGCCGAGGTTCGCAATCACATCGGTCACCTGACCCTCAATCGCCCCGCCGGCCTCAACGCCATTACCCTGGACATGGTTCGCAGCCTGCAACAGCAGCTCGATGCCTGGGCACAGGATCCGCAGGTGCATGCGGTGGTGTTGCGCGGCGCGGGTGAGAAAGCGTTCTGCGCCGGCGGTGATATTCGCTCGCTGTACGACAGTTTCAAAAGCGGCGACACCCTGCATGAAGACTTCTTCGTCGAGGAATACGCCCTCGACCTCGCCATCCATCACTATCGCAAACCGGTCCTGGCCTTGATGGACGGCTTTGTGCTGGGCGGAGGCATGGGGCTGGTGCAAGGCGCCGATTTGCGGGTGGTCACCGAGCGCAGCCGTCTGGCGATGCCGGAAGTGGCCATCGGTTATTTCCCGGACGTCGGCGGTAGCTACTTCCTGCCGCGCATCCCCGGTGAGCTGGGCATTTATCTCGGTGTCAGCGGCATGCAGATCCGCGCCGCCGATGCACTCTATTGCGGCCTGGCCGACTGGTACCTGGAAAGCGACAAGCTGGGCACGCTGGACGAACAACTCGATCACCTCGAATGGCACGACACGCCGCTCAAGGACCTGCAAGGCATGCTGGCGAAACTCGCCGTGCAGCAACTGCCGGCAGCGCCCCTGGCGGCGTTGCGGCCGGCTATCGATCACTTCTTCGCCCTGCCTGATGTGCCGAGTATGGTGGAACAACTGCGTGAAGTGACCGTCGCCGACAGCCATGAGTGGGCCACGGCCACCGCCGACCTGCTGGAGAGCCGTTCACCGCTGGCCATGGGCGTGACCCTGGAAATGCTGCGGCGCGGTCGGTACCTGAGCCTGGAACAGTGCTTCGCCCTCGAACTGCACCTGGATCGCCAGTGGTTCGAACGCGGCGACCTGATCGAAGGCGTGCGCGCCTTGCTGATCGACAAAGACAAGAACCCGCGTTGGAACCCGCCGACTCTGCAGGCGCTGGACGCTGAGCACGTGGCGAGTTTTTTCACCGGGTTCGACCAGAGCGGGAGCTGAGTCATGCACGATATCGAATTGAGCGAAGAACAAGTGATGATCCGCGACATGGCCCGGGATTTTGCCCGCGGTGAAATCGCGCCCCACGCACAGGCCTGGGAAAAGGCAGGCTGGATCGATGACGGTCTGGTGGCGAAGATGGGTGAACTGGGTCTGCTGGGCATGGTTGTGCCCGAGGAATGGGGCGGCACTTATGTCGACTACGTCGCCTATGCGCTGGCGGTGGAAGAGATTTCTGCCGGTGACGGCGCCACCGGTGCGCTGATGAGTATCCACAATTCCGTGGGTTGCGGGCCGGTGCTCAACTACGGCACCGAAGAACAGAAACAGCAATGGTTGCCGGACCTCGCCAGCGGCCAGGCCATCGGCTGCTTTTGCCTCACCGAACCCCAGGCCGGTTCCGAAGCGCATAACCTGCGCACCCGCGCCGAACTGCGCGACGGCCAGTGGGTGATCAATGGCGCCAAGCAATTCGTCAGCAATGGCAAACGGGCGAAGCTCGCAATCGTGTTCGCCGTGACCGATCCGGAGCTGGGCAAGCGCGGCATCTCGGCGTTCCTGGTACCGACCGAAACCGCGGGTTTCATCGTCGACCGCAGTGAACACAAGCTGGGTATCCGTGCTTCCGATACCTGCGCCGTCACCCTGAACAATTGCACTGTTCCCGAAGCCAATCTGCTCGGCGAACGCGGCAAAGGTCTGGCCATCGCCCTCTCCAACCTCGAAGGCGGCCGCATCGGCATCGCCGCGCAAGCCTTGGGCATCGCCCGGGCAGCGTTCGAAGCGGCGCTGGCTTACGCGCGGGATCGGGTGCAGTTCGACAAGCCGATCATCGAACACCAAAGCATCGCCAACATGCTGGCCGACATGCACACCCGCTTGAACGCCTCGCGTTTGCTGATCCTGCATGCCGCAAGGTTGCGCAGTGCCGGCAAACCGTGTCTGTCGGAGGCTTCACAGGCCAAGCTGTTTGCATCCGAGATGGCCGAGAAGGTCTGCTCGTCGGCGATACAGATTCATGGCGGGTATGGGTATCTGGAAGACTACCCGGTGGAACGCTACTACCGGGATGCGCGGATCACGCAGATTTATGAAGGGTCGAGCGAGATACAGCGGATGGTGATTGCCCGGGAGCTCAAGCACTACCTGGTTTGAAGCCTTAAAAGCTTCGCGAGCAAGCCCGCTCCCACATTAGTCCTGCGGTGTACACGGCATTTGTGAACACCCGAGATCAAATGTGGGAGCGGGCTTGCTCGCGAAAGCGTCCGCAAGAACGCTACATCACTTACCCTGGAACTCCGCCTCCCGCTTGGCAATAAACGCCGCCATCCCTTCCTTCTGATCCTGCATCGCAAACGCCGCATGGAACACCCGACGCTCAAAGCGCACGCCTTCCGACAGGCTGACTTCAAACGCGCGGTTGACGCTTTCCTTGATCATCATCGCAATCGGCAGCGACTTCTTGGCAATCAGCGCCGCGACTTTCAGCGCCTCTTCCAGTAGCTCATCCGCCGGCACGATGCGCGCAACAATGCCGCAACGCTCCGCTTCCACCGCATCGATCAATCGCCCGCTCAGGCACATTTCCATGGCCTTGGCCTTGCCCACTGCGCGAGTCAGGCGCTGGGTGCCGCCCATGCCTGGCAACACACCGAGGTTGATTTCCGGCTGACCGAATTTGGCGTTGTCGCCCGCCAGAATGAAGTCGCACATCAACGCCAGTTCACAGCCACCGCCCAAGGCGAAACCGTTGACCGCGGCGATGATCGGCTTGCGGCGGTTGGCCACGCGATCGCTGTCACTGAACAGGTCATCGAGGTAGATCTGCGGATAGGTCAGCTCGGCCATTTCCTTGATGTCGGCACCGGCGGCGAAAGCTTTTTTCGAGCCGGTCAGCACGATGCAACCGATGTTCGAATCGGCTTCCAGACCATCGAGGGCGTGGTTCAATTCGCTGACAATTTGCGCATTCAACGCGTTCAAGGCTTGTGGACGGTTGAGGGTAATCAGGCCGACGCGGCCGTGGGTTTCCAGCAAAATCGTTTCGTAGTTCAGCTCTTTATTGCTCACAGAGGGGACTCCTTCTCAAAGATTGCGCGAAATGACCATGCGCTGAATGTCGCTGGTGCCTTCGTAGATCTGGCACACCCGCACGTCGCGGTAGATCCGCTCCAGCGGGAAGTCGTTCAGGTAACCGTAACCGCCAAGGGTTTGCAACGCCGAGGAGCAGACCTTCTCGGCCATTTCCGAAGCGAACAGCTTGGCCATGGATGCTTCCACCAGCGCCGGTTTACCGCTGTCGCGCAACGCCGCCGCGTAATGCACCATCTGCCGGGCGACGGCGATCTGGGTTGCCATGTCTGCCAAGCGAAACGCTACCGCCTGGTGTTCGATGATCGGCTTGCCGAAGCTCTCGCGTTCACGGGCATAGTCGCGGGCCGCTTCGAACGCGGCGCGGGCCATGCCCACCGATTGCGAGGCGATGCCGACACGGCCGCCTTCGAGGTTGGCCAAGGCGATCTTGTAGCCTTCGCCCTCCTCGCCCAGTCGATTGGCCACCGGGACCTTCACATCCTCGAAGAGAATCTGGCAGGTGTCGGAGGCGTGCTGACCGAGTTTGTCTTCAACTCGCGCAACTTTATAGCCCGGCGAATCGGTGGGCACGATCAGCGCCGTGATCCCACGCTTGCCAGCACTCGGGTCGGTCACCGCAAACACAATCACCACCCCGGCGTTTTGCCCGGAGGTGATGAATTGCTTGCAGCCGTTGAGCACGTAGTGATCGCCATCGAGCCGGGCGCGGGTTTTCAGGCTGCTGGCATCGGAGCCAGCTTGCGGTTCGGTCAGGGCAAACGCACCGAGCATCGCGCCGCTGGCCAGCGGTTTGAGGAAGCGTTCTTTCTGATCGTCGTTGCCGAACTTGAGGATCGGCACGCAACCCACCGAGTTGTGCACGCTCATGATGGTCGAGCAGGCGCCGTCGCCGGCAGCGATTTCTTCCAAGGCCATGGCGTAGGCCAGGTAACCGGTGTCGCAACCGCCCCACTGCTCCGGCACCAGCATGCCGAAGAAACCCAGGTCGGCCATCTCGCCAATGGCTTCCTTGGGGAAGCGATGTTCACGGTCCCATTCGGCGGCGAACGGTTTCAGCCGTTCCTGGGCAAACTGCCGGGCCGCGTCGCTGATCTGAAGTTGTTCGTCATTGGGAATCATGCCAAGTCCTTAAAATTCAAGTTGAAACGCAAGACCTGTGGGAGCGGGCTTGCTCGCGAAGAGGCCGTGTCAGTCGACATCAATGTTGAATGACACACCGCCTTCGCGAGCAAGCCCGCTCCCACAGGGATTGGTGTCAGCTTCAGTACAGGCATTCCACAGCCATGGCCGTGGCTTCACCGCCACCGATGCAGATCGCTGCAACACCGCGTTTCAGGCCTTTCTGGCGCAAGGCCGAGAGCAAGGTCACAAGGATCCGCGCGCCAGATGCACCAATCGGGTGACCCAAAGCGCAGGCACCACCGTGGACGTTGATCTTCTCGTGAGGGATTTCCAGTTTGGTCATGGTCACCAGACTGACCACCGCAAAGGCTTCATTGACTTCGAACAATTCGACTTCGTCCAGGGACCAGCCGGTTTTCTTCATCAGCTTCTTGATCGCGCCCACCGGTGCCACCGGGAACAGCCCCGGCGTGTCGGCAAATGCAGCGTGACCATGAATCACCGCCAGCGGTTTCAGGCCTTGTTTCTCTGCTTCGGAACGGCGCATCAACACCAATGCCGCCGCGCCATCGGAGATCGAACTGGAGTTCGCCGCCGTCACGGTGCCGCCATCACGGAACGCCGGTTTCAGCGAGGCGATCTTGTCCAGTTTGGCTTTCGGCGGTTGTTCGTCGTGGCTGATCAGCACCTGCTCTTTGCCGACGGTCACGGTGAGCGGCACGATCTCGGCGTTGAAACTGCCGTCCTTGATCGCCTGTTGCGCGCGGGTGGTCGAAGCAATGGCAAAGGCGTCCTGAGCTTCGCGGGTAAAGCCGTTGGTTTCAGCGCAATCCTCGGCAAAGGTGCCCATCAGGCGGCCCTTGTCGTAGGCGTCTTCAAGACCGTCGAGGAACATGTGATCGAGCACCCGGCCATGGCCCATTCGATAACCGCTGCGGGCGCGGTCCAGCAGGAATGGCGCGTTGGACATGCTTTCCATGCCCCCGGAGACCACAACATCGGCACTGCCGGCGATCAGCATGTCGTGAGCCAGAATCGTGGCTTCCATGCCCGAGCCGCACATTTTGTTCAGCGTGGTGCAACGGGTCGATTTATCCAGCCCGGCGCCCAGTGCCGCTTGCCGCGCCGGGGCCTGGCCGAGGCCGGCGGACAGCACGCAACCGAACAGCACTTCTTCTACGGATTCAGGGGCGATACCGGCGCGCTCAACGGCAGCACGAATCGCCGCGGCGCCCAGCTGCGGTGCGGTCAGGCTTTTCAGTTCGCCCTGAAAACCGCCCATCGGGGTGCGGACGGCGCTGACAATAACAATCGGATCGTTGGAAAGTGTCATGTCTAATCCTCCTTATTTGGCGGCCATGCGCAGGGCACCGTCGAGACGGATCACCTCGCCGTTGAGCATGCTGTTTTCTATGATATGCCTGACCAGCGCGGCGTACTCGCTCGGCTTGCCCAGGCGCTGCGGGAACGGCACGCCAGCGGCCAAGGATTCGCGCACTTCCGGAGTCATGCCGGCCATCATCGGGGTTTCGAAAATGCCCGGGGCGATGGTCATCACGCGGATGCCGAAGCGCGCCAGTTCACGGGCGGCGGGCAAGGTCAGGCTGACGATCGCGCCTTTCGACGCCGAATACGCCGCTTGGCCGATCTGGCCGTCGAAGGCCGCGGCCGAAGCGGTGTTGATGATCACGCCACGCTCACCGCCTTCGTCGGCTTCGGTTTCGGCAATCGCCGCCGCAGCCAGGCGCAGCATGTTGAAGCTGCCGATCAGGTTGACGTTGATCACCTGGCTGAAGCTGGCCAATGCATGGGGGCCGTTCTTGCCGAGGATCTTCTCGCCACGGACGATGCCGGCGCAATTGACCAGACCATTGAGGCCGCCAAACGCTTTGACCGTCGCCTGCACCGCTGCTTCCGCAGCAGCTTCATTGCTAATGTCAGCCACTACGCTTTGCGCGCCCAGACGTGCAGCCTGAGCCGCGACGGCTTCGGCATTCATGTCCACCAGCATCACCTTGGCGCCAGCAGCCACCAGCATTTCAGCAGTGGCGGCACCGAGGCCGGACGCACCGCCGGTGACGAGAAAAACCTTGTTTTCGATCTGCATCATTGTTTCCTTGGATTCAAGCTGAAACGTTCTTCGCGGTGGCCTCTTGAGCCTTGGCGATTTCCTGGTTGCGCAAGATAAAGCGCTGCAATTTGCCGCTTGGGGTTTTCGGCAATTCGCTGACAAATTCGATTTCACGGGGGTACGCGTGCGCCGCCAGACGCTTGCGCACGTGTTGGCGTAGCTCTTCGGCGAGTGCAGGTTCGGCGCGGTATTGCGGGCTGAGCACGACGAAGGCTTTCACCAGCTCGGTGCGCTCCGGGTCGGGCTTACCGATCACCGCCGCTTCGACCACTGCCGGGTGTTCGATCAGCGCACTTTCGACGTCGAACGGGCCGACGCGGTAGCCGGAGGTAGTGATCACGTCGTCACTGCGGCCGACGAAGCTGATGCTGCCGTCCGGGTTCCACTCGACGGTATCGCCGCTCAGGTAATAGTTGCCGACGAAGGCCTTGGTCGGAGCGCCTTCGTAGCCGCCGAACCAGTACATCGGCGACTGGGTACGGTCGATGGCCAGAATGCCTGGCTGGCCGACGCCGAGTTCTTTGTATTCGTCATCGAGCACCACGATGCGGTGACCCGGCGAGGCGAAACCGGCAGCGCCGACGTGCACTGGATGATCGAGGCCGTGGTGATTGCACAGAACCATGCCCAGTTCGGTCTGGCCGTAATGGTCGTGGATCACCACGCCGAGGTTATCGGCGAACCAGCGGATCACTTCCGGGTTCAGCGGCTCGCCAGCGCTGCTGACGATGCGCAGCTTGCCCTTGATCGAGCGGGCGAACTCGTCGCCACCGGCAATCAGCAAGCGATACGCGGTCGGCGAACCGGTGAGGTTGGTGATCCCGTATTTGTTGATCACCCGGCAGGTGCTTTCGAGGGTGAACGGGCCATCGTAAAAGGTGATCGGGTGCCCCATCGCCATCGGCCCGGTGACACCGAAATAGATGCCATAGGCCCAGCCCGGATCGGCGACGTTCCAGAACGCGTCTTCAGGGCGCAGGTCTACGGCATCACGGGTGTAACTCTGGAACGCGACAATTGCCTTGAGCGGCACCGACAGCGCTTTCGACGGGCCGGTGGTGCCCGAGGTGAACATCAGCAGGAACGGGTCTTCGCCAGTCAGCAATACCGGTTCGCACTCGGAAGAATAATTGGCCAGTTCGGCCCAGAAACTGAAATCGCCACGCACGATGCCCTGGCCCTTGGGACCGCCAACGGTGACGATAGTCGGGCAGTCGGCCACTTCAGCAAGTTTCGGGCGATTGACCGCGTCGGTTACTACGACTGCGGCGCCGGAGCTGTTGAGGCGATGTTCGATGGCTTTCGGGCCGAATGCCGTAAAGAGCGGCTGATAGACCGCGCCGATGCGCCAGGTGGCGAACACGGTGATCAGTAATTCAATGTTGCGTGGCAAGAGGCCGGCGACTTTATCGCCCTTCTTCACGCCCTGGGCCAGCAGGAAATTGGCAAACCGCGCGGCCTTATCCTGCAAGTCGCTGAAGGTGTAGGTCGCGCTGGCGCCGTCGCGGCCTTCCCAGAACAGCGCGATGCGCCCCGGCAAGGCATGCCGGTCGCAACACTCGACGCAGGCATTGAGCGCGCTCAACGACCCTGTGAGCGCGGCATCGACGGTGTGCTGATAATTGAACTGTGACGTGGCAGACAAGTAATCGCGCATTGCCAGAATCCCTGTGTATTTTTATTAGGTTGGGGGAACCGTAAATAACAGGGAAATACTCGCTCTGCGCGGGGCGCGGGACAATGGTCAAAGCTATCAAGTTGTGTGACTGGTTTGGCCAAGGTTCAAGGGATGCAGCGCCTGGGCGGACGCCTTCGCGAGCAAGCCCGCTCCCACATAAGTTTTGTGTGGGTTGCAAATAGGTGGGCAGACACAATTCCACTGTGGGAGCGGGCTTGCTCGCGAAGGCGCCAGACCAATCAACACAAAATCCGGATCAACTGGCCTCGTTAAGAATCAAACTCCGATAATGCCCCGGATTAGACCCCGACCACTTGCGAAATGCCTTGTAGAACGAACTGGTATCGGCAAACCCCAAACGGGTGGCGATTTCGGCGAAGCTGATGGCAGGCTCGGCCAGCCAGACGATGGCCAGTTCCTTGCGCACACTGTCCTTGAGCCCCTGATACGTCTGCCCCTCTTCAGCCAGGCGGCGGCGCAGGGTCGAGGCCGACATGCACAGTTGCTGCGCCAGCGCCTCGGTTTCCGGCCAATGCTCGGCGGGCAGTTGCCGCAGATCGTGCTTGATTCGACTGGCCAGGCTTTCGGGGTCGCGATACTTGACCAGAATGTTCGCCGGCGCATGGGCCAGGAAGCGTTTGAGCTCTTCAGAGCTGCGCTTGATCGGCAAATCCAGGCAGTCAGCGGAGAAGATCATCCGCGTGCGCGGCCGGTCGAACCGCAGGTTCTCGGAGAACATCACCCGATAGTCATCACAAAAATCCGGCGCCGGGCAACGCAACTCAATGGCCAAAATCGGTATCCGCCGCCCCGCCAGCCAGCAGGCCACGCCGTGCACAATCATCCAGTAAGTGAAATAGGTGAAGGCACGGCGCGGGTCTTCGTCGTCCTCCAGCAGCACGATTTCCGCCAGGCTTTGCTGGCGAACCAGTTGCGCGGGCATGCGCTCCAGCATCAACGACAGAAAGCTCAGGCCCGAAGTCAGCCCGGCCGCCAGGCTTGGCTGAACCATCGAGCAACGACACAGAAACTCCAGGCTGCCGGACTTGAGCTTGCGCGGGTCCATGCCAAAAAACTCATCGTCCCCGCGGCGGGCCAGCAACCGCCACAACCGCGCATAAGCGGTGGCCGGAACACGGGCGTCGGTGGTTTCCAGCAACGCCGGATCGATGCCGACCTTGTTCAACACCTCTTCGGTGGCAGCGCCCGGGGCGCAACTTTGCAACAGCGCTTCACGCACCAGTTGAATGGAGATGGTGTCTTTTTCCGACATTGACCGTGGCGAGCCTTGTTCTTGTGTGAGTGGTGAGCATATTAGCGCAGCCATCAGCCCGGCGCAGATCCCTGTGGGAGCGGGCTTGCTCGCGAAGGGGCCATAACAGTCAACATTGATGTCGCCTGACACACCGCTTTCGCGAGCAAGCCCGCTCCCACATTGGATTTGAGTCGATCACAATTCCAATGTGGGAGCGAGCCTGCTCGCGATGGCATTTGGGCAGGCGCCACACCTACCCCGCCGTGTTAACCCTCACAAAATCCGATACAACAACCGCTCGATCCGTACCCGACTCACGCGCTTGAGAAACTTGGCCACTCCCGCCGGATAATCCGGCAGCGTTTCCAGATCCTGATACCGCTCAATACGGCTGGTGTGTTGGAAAATCTCCGCCAGCTCATTGCCACGCGGTTCCAGCAATTCACCTTTCGGATCATCAATCAGCAACGCGTTTTCCAGGTCGAGACGGAACGCACGTGGGTTGAGGTTGTTACCGGTCAGCAAGGTGTAGCGCTGATCGATCCACATGCCCTTCAGGTGATAGGTGTTGTCACCATCCTTCCACAAATGCAGGTTCAGCTTGCCACTGTCGATGCTGCGCTGATGGCGCTTGGCGAAGCGTCGCAGGCTGATTTCGTAAAGGTACGGCAACGCCGCGATGACCTTGAACGGCTCGCTAGGCGGAATGTAGAAGTCGTTGGCGGTTTTGTCGCCGACGATGATGTCGATCTTCACGCCCCGCGCCAGCGCCCGGTTGATTTCCCGGGTCACTGCCAGCGGCAGGTTGAAGTACGGCGTGCAGATGGTCAGCTGATGTTGGGCGCTGGCGATCAGCTCGCAGATCACCCGGCTCAACGGGTTGTTCTTGCCCACACCGAGCAAGGGACTGACCGATAAACCGCCCTTCGCCGTATTGCCGGCCGTGGTGTCGTACGCCGCGTGCTTGAGGCGGCTGCGCAGGTCACCGATGTCGTTGCGCAGGCTGCGGGTGGTCGGCAGGTTCGGCAGGTCAAGGCGATGTACCGCTTTGGAGGCGATCAGACCGTGCTGAATCAGGTGCTGCATCGAATCGGCCAGCGCATGATTCTGCAGCAGGTGATAACGGTCGAAGCGGTACTTGTCGAATTTGTGCAGGTAAACGTTGTTCA
Source organism: Pseudomonas farris (assembly GCF_019145235.1). Taxonomy (GTDB): domain Bacteria; phylum Pseudomonadota; class Gammaproteobacteria; order Pseudomonadales; family Pseudomonadaceae; genus Aquipseudomonas; species Aquipseudomonas farris. The sequence continues at coordinate 31,157 of NZ_JAHSTV010000004.1, forward strand.
GGCTCGCGCCGCTGTAGAGCACGCAATCGTCGATCACAAAGCCCTTCAAATGCAGCACGCCGAACAGCTCGCGGGTCTGCACCGGCACACCGTACACCGGCACCACGCTTTCGTGGGTACGGGTCGCTTCCTGATACCAGGCCGAGTTGCCCGGCTGCTTACCGGCACCGATCAAACCGCGCTGGGCGCGCAACCAGTCCACGACCACCACCACGTCCAGTTCCGGGCGCGCCAGTTTGGCGGCGTGCAGGGCATCGAGGATTTCCTGCCCGGCCTCGTCCTGTTGCAGGTACAGCGCGACGATATAGATGCGCTGGGTTGCCTGGGCGATTTGTTCCAGCAGGCAACGGCGGAACTCGGCGGCGCCAGAGAGGATGGTGACGGCATCGGCGGTCAGCGGAAAACTGCGCAGTTTAGGCAGCAGAGAGCGTTTGAAAAGCGACGGCATAGGGCTCGCAAAAGGGTCGAATCCGAAGAACCCGAGAGCTTACACCATGGATTGCCTTGGGTCTTGTTACTGTCTGTAATGGCCTCTTCGCGAGCAAGCCCGCTCCCACATTTGAAATGCGTTCCCCTGTGGGAGCGGGCTTGCTCGCGAAGGCAATTTCACAAGCGACACAAATTACCACTTGACCAAGGAGAACGATCATTCTACTGTTAGCCACATGAACGAAATCACTAGCAACGACACACGCGACATCATTCTGGATGTCACCGAAAAGTTGATCTACAAAAGTGGCATCGCTGCCACCGGCATGGATCTTCTGGTGAAAACCGCCGGCGTTTCCAGAAAAAGTATTTACCGCTACTTCGCCAACAAGGAGGAGCTCACCGTCGCGGCCCTGCAACGCCGTGATGTGCGCTGGATGAATTGGTATCGAAGCGAAGTCGGCAAGGCGCAAACCCCGGCCGACCGGCTGCTCAACCTGTTTACCGTGCTCAAGGCCTGGTTCGCCTCCGAAGGCTTTCGCGGCTGCGCATTCATCAACACCAGCGGCGAAACCGGCGATGCGCAAGACCCGGTTCGCCTGGTCGCCAAAGACCACAAACAGAAGCTGCTCGACTACGTGCGCGAGCTCTGTACCGAACATGGCGCACAAGACCCGGAGACGCAGGCCAAACAGCTGCTGATCCTGATCGACGGTGCCATCACCGTAGCGCTTGTGATGGGTGATCACAGTGCCGCCGATAATGCGCAATGCATGGCGCGAAAGTTATTGGACCTGTAACACTTTTAATAAGCCCGACAACTTGCTTGAACGTTAATTTGATAGGGAGACTTAATATGTCTACTGCCGAAGTTCGTCCGCCATTGCCACCGTTTACCCGTGAATCGGCCATCGAAAAAGTTCGCCTGGCCGAGGATGGCTGGAACTCCCGCGACCCGGAACGGGTGTCCCTGGCCTACACCCTGGACACCCAATGGCGTAACCGCGCCGAGTTCGCCCATAACCGCGAAGAAGCCAAAGCATTCCTGACCCGCAAATGGGCAAAGGAACTGGACTACCGCCTGATCAAGGAACTCTGGGCCCATGGCGCCAACCGTATCGCCGTGCGTTATGCCTACGAATGGCATGACGACTCCGGCAACTGGTTCCGTTCCTACGGCAACGAGAACTGGGAGTTCGACGAGAACGGCCTGATGTTCAACCGTTACGCCTGCATCAACGACATGCCGATCAAGGAAAGCGACCGCAAGTTCCACTGGCCGCTGGGCCGCCGGCCGGATGATCACCCGGGCTTGTCCGACTTGGGCCTATAGGTTCACACAGTTCAAATGTGGGAGCGGGCTTGCTCGCGAACGCGGTGTGTCAGTCGACATCAATATTGAATGTCAGTCCGTCTTCGCGAGCAAGCCCGCTCCCACAGTGGCTTGTGGTGTTCAGGCTACCGCGGCGGTTTGCTTCAGTTGAGCTTTGGCCTCCAACTCCCGCACCAACGGCAACACCCGCTTCCCGAAATATTCCACCTCTTCCTGAAAGTGCAGGAACCCCGCCAGCACCAAATCCACGCCCACCGCTTTCAACGCGACGATCCGCTCGGCGATCTGCTGCGGTGTGCCGATCAGGTTGGTCTTGAAACCATCGTTGTACTGCACCAGATCTTCAAACGTCGATTTCGCCCAGTTGCCCTCGCCCTCGGGTGACGCCCTGCCCGCTTGCTTCGCCGCGTCGCCAAACGCGTTCACGGCTTGCGGGTCGGCCTGATCGATGATCTGCGCCAACACCGCCCGCGCCTCTTCTTCGGTATCGCGCGCGATGACAAACGCATTCACCCCGACCTTCACCGAATGATTGTTCGCGGCCGCTTTCGTGCGGATGTCGTCGACCTGGGCCTTGATGCCTTCGGGGGTGTTGCCGTTGGTGAAGTACCAGTCCGAAACCCGCGCCGCCATGTCCCGGGCCGCACGGGAACTGCCGCCCTGGAAGACTTCCGGCTGGCCCAGCGGCTTGGGTTTGAGGCTGTAGTTGTCGAAGCGATAGAAGTCGCCGCGAAAGGTAAAGTTGTCCTGGGTCCAGATGCCCTTCAATGCACGAATAAATTCTTCGGAGCGGCGATAACGTTCGTCGTGTTCCAGCCAGTGTTCACCGATGGCCTGAAACTCGCCCTTGAACCAACCACTGACAATGTTCACCGCCACCCGGCCGTTGGTGAGTTGATCGATGGTTGCCAGTTGTTTGGCCGCCAGCGCCGGCTGCCATGGCCCCGGCAGGATCGCCGCGATGACTTTCAGTTTAGTGGTGGCGGCCAGCAGCGCATGACTGAAGGCAACGGATTCATGCTGGAACTCGGCGCCATAACCGGCGGTGAAACGAATCTGGGTCAGGGCATATTCGAACCCCGCCTCTTCGGCCAGTTGCGCCAGTTTGCGGTTGTAGTCGATGCCCCAGTGGGTGCGCTGCTCGATCTTGCTGACCACCAGCCCGCCGCTGACGTTCGGTACCCAGTAGGCAAATTTGACGGCTTGATGACTCATTGGCATGTCCTCGGGTTTTCAGGGAAGTCCTGAGGCCAGAGCAGCAACCGTGCCAGCGCTGAATCGCGATTTGTGACACTACCGTCTTGAGTCGAGCGAGATCCCTGTGGGAGCGGGCTTGCTCGCGAAGGCGGTTTAACATTCAACATCTTTATTGACTGGCATATCGCTTTCGCGAGCAAGCCCGCTCCCACAGGGATCCGGGTACACCTGAAGCAATTTGCTGATGCTCTGTTGGCACAGCAACAATTCAGGCCACGCCGAAATCCACAACATCCAATAAACCAAGGTCTGCGAGCTTCGGCATGGACCGTGCAATCCCCCACGGTATTCACTGTCGTCCCAAGGAGCTGTCCCATGACCGAACATCAAGTAATCAACCCGCTATCTACCGGCACGGATTATGAAGCGCTGGCCGCACGTTTTCGGCCGATCTTCCAACGCATCGCCGCCGGTGCCGTTGAGCGCGAACAAACCCGCAGCCTGCCTTACGAACCGATTCAATGGCTCAAGGACGCTGGCTTCGGCGCGGTTCGGGTGCCGGTTGAATACGGCGGTGGCGGCGCGTCCCTGCCGCAGTTGTTCGAATTGCTGATCGAACTGGCCGAAGCCGATTCCAACGTGCCCCAGGCCCTGCGCGGGCATTTCGCCTTTGCCGAGGATCGTTTGAACGCAGCGCCGGGACCGGCTAGGGATGTCTGGTTCAAACGCTTCGTGGAGGGCGACATCGTCGGTTGCGCCTGGACCGAAATCGGCAGCGTGGCGATCGGTGATGTGATCACCAAGGTTTCGCCCGACGGCGATCAGTGGCGGCTCAACGGCGAGAAGTTCTACAGCACCGGCAGCATTTTCTCTGACTGGATCGACGTCTATGCCCAACGCAGCGATACCGGCGGCGACGTGATTGCTGCCGTCCGCACACGCCAATCGGGAATTGTGCAGAGCGATGACTGGGACGGTTTCGGCCAGCGCACCACGGGCAGCGGCACCTCGCGATTTATCGATGCCGAAGTGGACGCCGAGAACATCATCGACTTCGCCACCCGCTTCAAATACCAGACGGCGTTTTATCAATTGGTGCTGTTGGCGACCCTGGCCGGAATTGGCCGCGCCGCATTGCGTGATGTGGCGCATCAGGTGCGCGAGCGTAAACGCATCTATAGCCACGGCAATGCACAGCGGGTCAGCGAAGATTCGCAAGTGCAGCAGGTGGTTGGTGAAGTGGCGGCGTGGGTGTATGCCGCCGAAGCCAGTGCCTTGAAGGCTGCGCAACCGGCGCAGCGGGCTTATCTGGCGCGGTTCTCCGGGGATAAAGCGCTGGAGCGTGCGGCGAATGTGGCAGCGGAGATTGAGTCGGCCAAGGCTCAGGTGGTGGTCTCGGAATTGATCCAGCGCGCGACCACGGGGCTGTTCAATGCCTTGGGCGCTTCGGATGTTCGTGAAGGCAAATCGCTGGATCGGCATTGGCGCAATGCGCGGACCGTGTCGTCGCACAATCCGGTGATCTACAAGGCGCGGATTGTCGGGGACTGGGCGATCAACGGGACTGAACCGCCGTTTGTTTGGCAGATTGGTAATGGGCCTGAGCGCAAGTGATGCGTCGTCGGGGCTGACGCCTTCGCGAGCAAGCCCGCTCCCACATTCGACCGAGTTCCTTCAGGGGAATGCGATTAAATGTGGGAGCGGGCTTGCTCGCGAAAGGGCCAGACCGGTCGCCGCAGAGTTTGGATATGGGTAAGATACCGGCCTTCCTCGCAGCCCTCTTCTGCGCCCTGCCGAATAAGCCCATTCCATGCCTTTCGAACTCAGCGTTGACCCCACTACCCTGGCCGTTCTGGCCCTCGTCGCTTTCATTGCCGGTTTCATCGACGCCATCGCCGGCGGTGGCGGCCTGTTGACCACTCCGGCGCTGCTGACCGCAGGCCTGCCGCCGCATCTGGTGCTGGGCACCAACAAACTCAGTTCGACCTTCGGCTCGGCCACTGCCAGTTTCACTTTCTATCGGCGCAAGCTGTTCCATCCTCGGCAATGGACGCACGCCATCGTCGGCACACTGGTGGGTGCACTCACCGGCGCGGTGGTCGCTCATTACTTGCCGGCGGAATGGCTGAACAAGATGCTGCCGGTGATCGTTTTCGCTTGCGGTCTTTATCTGTTGTTCGGCGGCACACCGAAGGCGCCGCTGGACAGCGACGCACCGATCAAGAAAAAATGGCAATCGACACAAGGCTTCAGCCTCGGTTTCTACGACGGCGTGGCCGGGCCGGGAACGGGGGCGTTCTGGACCGTCAGCAGCCTGCTGATGTACCCCATCGACCTGGTCAAGGCCAGCGGCGTGGCGCGCAGCATGAACTTCGTCAGCAACATCGCAGCGCTGTCGGTGTTCATATTTTCCGGGCAGGTGGACTGGATCATCGGCCTGAGCATGGGCCTGTCGGTGATGGTCGGCGCCTTCTTCGGCGCGCGCACCGCCATCAGCGGCGGTGCGAAATTCATTCGCCCGGTATTCATCACCGTGGTGCTCGGCTTGACCGTCCGGTTAGCTTGGCAGCACTGGTACAGCGTGGCCTAAGCGCCGTGCCACATAGACGTCGATCAGATAACGTGCAATCGAGCGTGACGCCGGCAATGGCGGCAGCTCGTGCACGTTGAACCACTGGGCGTCTTCGATCTCATCTTCCTGACAGACAATCTCGCCCCCGGCGTACTCGGCGTGAAAACCGAGCATCATCGAATGCGGGAACGGCCAGCACTGACTGCCCATGTACTGGATGTTCTTGACCTCGATCTGCACCTCTTCGCGGACCTCGCGAATCAGGCAATCCTCGGCCGACTCCCCCGGCTCGGCAAACCCCGCCAACGTGCTGTAGACGCCAGTGACAAAACGTGGCGATCGGGCCAGCAGAACCTCGTCGCCACGGGTCACCAGCACGATCATGCTCGGTGAAATGCGCGGATAGTGGCGTATATCACACGGCTCACAGTACATCGCCCGCTCACGCGGCACCTGGCTCATCACCTGCCCGCAATTGCCACAAAAACGATGTTCACGGGCCCAGGTACCGATTTGCGCGGCATAGCCTAGAACCTTGTAAACGGTGTGATCGCCCTCGAGCATGAACGCTCGCAAGCCTTTCCAGTTGCAGCCCGGTACTTCGCTGTGACTGCGCAACTCCAGCAGGTAGACCGGTTCGCCATCCAGGTGACCGATGCCATGCTCGGCGAGAATCGACAGGTCCTGACGCTTGAGCCATTCCCGTGGAAACAGCGCGCCATTGTCATCGAACAAAAAGCCTTCAGGGCTGCGGGCCACGGCCCAACCGCCGGGTTGATCGGTGTCCAGTACTGCAGTGGTCCAGCGTGAAATCATGTTTAATCAATCCAGAAATTCGGGTTTCTGTTTGCTCATATGGGCGGCCATAGCCACGCGCAGATCGGTAGATTGCAGCATGGCGGCGTTCCAGGTGGCGACGTATTCGAGGCCGTCGTCGATGCGATGGTCACGCATGTAGCTGATCATCTCTTTGGTGCCGGTGATAGCAATCGGCGACTTGCCGGCGATTTCACGGGCTATGCCCATCACGCCTTCAAGCAGGCTGGTGGTATCGCTGTAGACGCGATTGACCAGGCCGATGGTGCGCGCTTCGTCGGCGCCAAAGGTGCGACCAGTGTAAGCCAGTTCACGCAGCATGCCGTCACCGATTATCCGTGGCAAGCGTTGCAAAGTGCCCACATCGGCTGCCATGCCGATGTCGATTTCCTTGATGGAAAATTGCGCGTCCTCGGCGGCGTAACGCATGTCGCAGGCTGAAATCAGGTCGATGGCGCCGCCTAGGCAATAACCCTGAATCGCCGCCAGCACCGGTTTGCGGCAGTTGTCGACGGCATTGAACGACGCTTGCAGTGCAAGGATCTTGCGCCGTAGCAGGCGCGCATTGCGGCCGACATCCTTACCCAGCTCATTGGCCACACCGGCCAGCATCATCAGGTCGATGCCGGAAGAAAAGTGCTTGCCGGCACCGCTGATTACCACCACCCGCACTTCATCGGTGTCATCGATCCACTGGAAAATCTCGATGATCTCGCTCCAGAACGCGGCGTTCATCGAATTGATCTTTTCTGGACGGTTGATCTGCACATGGGCGATGTTATCGGCCAGTTCGACGCTGAAGGCGGTGTATTGAGACATGGCAGTGATCCTTTACCGGGCAGAATATGAGGCCCGAACTATAACAAGGCATCAGTGCCGGCAGTAAGGCAGCGGTTCGGCCAAATGCGGGACTGGCTTATGGATCTTTAGTGTTTGGGCCGGCCCCTTCGCGAGCAAGCCCGCTCCCACAGGAGGATTGGGAGCGCCCCGGATTCAATGTGGGAGCGGGCTTGCTCGCGAAGGCCGCACCTCCGATCCAACTGCCTTTCACTACCACAAACGCAGCCACTTCATGAAACCGACTTAGCGCACGAGCAAAGTTGTCACTATGCTTGCCCCTGACTTTCCAAGGAGGACCCCCACCCATGCCAATTTCTTCACGAGCAGCCTTGCTGGTTATCGACGTACAGAACGACTTCATCCCCGGCGGTCAATTACCGGTGCCGGAGGGCGACCTGATCGTGCCCTTGATTAACCGACTCGGCCGCCAGTTCAAACAGGTCATCATCGCCCAGGACTGGCACCCGCCTGGCCACGCCTCATTCGCTTCCAGCCACCCCGGTCGCAAGCCTTATGACGTGATTCAGTTGCCTTACGGCGAGCAGACACTTTGGCCTGAGCATTGCGTGCGAGCCACACCCGGCGCCGAGTTCCACGCGGAACTGGACCTGCCCCACGCACAACTGATCATCCGCAAGGGCTGCAATCCGGACATCGACAGTTATTCGGCGTTTCTGGAAGCGGATCGAACCACGACCACAGGCTTGGCCGGATACCTTAAAGAGCGCGGCATCGACACGGTTTACATGGTCGGGCTGGCACTGGATTTCTGCGTGATGTTCTCCGCGCTGGACGCGCGGGCGGCGGGGTTCAATGCGTTTGTGGTGGTGGATGCGTGTCGGGCGATTGATCTGGATGGATCGCTGGCGGCAGCAATCGACCGGATGCAGGTGGCTGGGGTCGGGTTGATTCCATCAACCGAAATACTCGGCTGAACGGTGACTGGTAATGCCCTGTGGCGAGGGGGCTTGCCCCCTCGCCACAGGGGTTTCGCAAGATTCAGGCGGGGGTCGGCAACCACAACCTGAACCGCGCCCCCCCCAGCGGCGACGGTTGCGCAGTAAGTGTGCCGCCCTGTGCTTCCAGCGCCCGGCGGCTGATCGCCAACCCCAACCCGAAGCCGCCAGTCGCCCGATCCCGACTACGATCCAGCCGATAAAACGGCTCGAAAATCCGCTCCCGCTCCTCCTCTGGAATGCCGATGCCATCATCATCCACCCAGATCTCACAGCCCTTGGCGCACACCTGCACACCGATCTGAATCCGTTTTTCGCAATAGCGCATGGCGTTGCGCAGCAGGTTCTGGATAGCTCGGGCGGTCAGTCGCGGGTCCAGCGAGAAGCGTTCGAGCTGGCCGTTAAGCAGCACATCAATGACGATTTCCGGGGATTCCAGTTCTTCGTCGACACTGCCGAGGATGCTGTCGATGAATTCATCCAGCGACACGTCGACCTGTTCCGGCAGCCGCGCCGGGTTTTGCAGTCGGCTGTAGGACAGCAGTTCCAGCACCAACTCATCCAGTTCGCGAATGTGCGCGACCAAGCCTTGCAGACGTTCGCGGCTGGTGGCCGGCAAGTCGTCGGACAGCGCCAGGGCCAGGCCGAAATCCAGCCGCGTCAGTGGCGTGCGCAATTCGTGGGACACGGCGTTGAGCAGATCGCGTTGCTGGTTGAGCAGGTTTTCGATGTCGCCAGCCATGGTGTCGAACACGTGGGCCAGGCTACCGATGTTGGAGCTGGAGGAAATCTGCGTGCGCTCGCTCAAGTGGCCCTTGCCGAAGCGTTCGGCCGTGCCTTTGAGACGTTCCAGGTCGCGCCAGTGCGGGCGCAACCACAGCAACAGGCACGCGAGCATGGTCGCGCCGATCAGTACGTTGATGCTCCAGTACAACCAGCTGACGTCCGTCGGGTCCGGCGGCACGACCATTTCCACGACCATCTGCTCGTTCAACGGCGTCACGGCCAAGGTGCGCCAGCCCCAGTCGCCGATGCGCACGACGTTTTCCCCACGCTGCAAGCGCGCACGTTCATCCAGGGTAAATTCGGCGTCGTCGTTGCGGGCCAGCACGATGTGCAACGGCTGGAATTCCTTGTCCATCTCGGCCGCCAATGCCGGCCACTGCTCAATCGGCACCGCGCGAAACTGCTTGACGATCAGCGTTTGTAACCCTCGGGAGTAATCGAGGTTGTAGGTGACAAAACGCTCATGGAAGACCTGGATCACCAAGTCCGGCACCAAATAAATCGCGGCGCTGAACGAGACGATGGTCACCAGATAGAGGCGAAACAGGATTCTGAACATCGACTCAGCATTCCCACTCGGAGCGGCTGAACAAGTAACCCTTGCCCCATACGGTTTTGATCTTGCGCGCCTCGCCGGCGTGGTCGTCGAACTTGCGCCGCAGCTTGGAAATGGCCACGTCCACCGAGCGGTCGGTGCCGTTGAATTCGATACCGCGCAAGCGTTGCAAAATTTGATCGCGGCTGAGCACTTCGCCGGCATGCCGGGCCAGCACCACCAGCAAGTTGTATTCACCACTGGACAGCTCGACCAGTTGTTCGCGCCAGGTCACGGTGCGCTCGGACAGGTCGATGCACAGATTGCCCATGAGAATGCGGTCGTTGGCGGTCAGCGGTTCGCTGAGACTGCTACGGCGCAGCAAGGTGCGCACCCGGGCCAGCAACACCCGTGGTTCGCAGGGTTTGGTGACGTAGTCGTCGGCGCCCATCTCCAGGCCCAGCACCTGATCGTGGCTGTCGTCGCGGGCGGTGAGCATCAGGATCGGCAAAGTTGCCGAATCGGCTCGCAGCAAGCGGCAGACCTGCAACCCATCGAGCCCCGGCAGCATCAGATCAAGAATCACCAAGTCCGGAGGATTGACCCGCGCCCGTTCGCGCACATGATCGCCACGGCTGATCACGCTGACGCAATAGCCGTTGCGTTCCAGGTAGCTGGCAATCAGTTCGGAGAGCGCGGTGTCGTCTTCGACCAGGAGGATGTTGGGCATGGGGTGTTTCCAGAAAGTGCAGTGGCGCCTGTCAGGGCCTCTTCGCGAGCAAGCCCGCTCCCATTTGATCTTCAGTGCGACACAGATCCAGTGTGGGAGCGGGCTTGCTCGCGAAGGCGGCATGACAGGCGCAAAGGAATCAAGCCGCCAAGGATATACGCCCTCACGCTCGCGCGAGCAAAACCCTTACACAATTTCACACAGCGCCTACAAAGCTTCACCGCTTGCCTCGCCGCCCCCCCGTAGGATACGGGAGGTCATTATTGGGGTATTTACATGTCAAAGAATCTGCTTGCCCGGCTCAGCCTGATTGCACTGGCGTTGACGCTGAGCGCCTGTGACCAGTCCTCGACCGCCGAAGAACAGGCGCCGCTGGCCACCGTGCGGATCGAAACTATCCAGGCCCGGCCGCTGTCGATCAGCAGCGAACTGAGCGGGCGGATTGTCGCGCCACGCATCGCCGAAGTGCGCGCCCGTGTGGCCGGCGTGGTGCTGCAGCAGGCCTTCCGTGAAGGCAGCGATGTAAAAAAAGGCGACGTTCTGTTCCGTATCGACCCGGCGCCGTTCAAGGCAGACCTGGACAGCGCCGAAGCCGCATTGCGCAAGGCCGAGGCCAATGCGTTCCAGGCCAGACTGCAAGAGCAGCGCTATGCCCAGTTGATTGAAGGCAACGCCATCAGCGGCCAGGATTACGACAATGCTCGCGCCAGTGCCCGGCAGACCGCCGCCGATGTCGCCGCCAACAAAGCCGCCGTGGAGCGGGCGAAACTGAACCTGGGTTACGCCACCGTCACCGCACCGATTTCCGGGCGCATCGGCCGAGCGCTGGTAACCGAAGGCGCGCTGGTTGGGCAGAACGAAACCACGCCGCTGGCACTGATTCAGCAGTTGAACCCGATCCACGCGGACCTGACGCAATCGACCCGTGAACTCAACGACCTGCGTCGCGCGTTCCGTTCCGGCAAGTTAAAGGAAGTGGGCCAAGGTCAGGCCAAAGCCACGTTGATTCAGGACGACGGCAGCCTCTATCCATTGCCGGGCAAATTGCTGTTCACCGACATCACCGTCGACCCGGGCACTGGTCAGATCATTCTGCGCAGCGAGTTCCCCAACCCGGACCTCGACTTGCTGCCGGGCAGCTTCGTTCGTGTGCGTCTGGAGCAAGCGTTCATTCAGCAAGGCATCAGCGTGCCGCAACGGGCCATCCAGCGTGACAGCGCCGGCATCGCCCAAGTGCTGCTGCTCGACGCCGAGCAGCGTGTTGGCCAGCAACCGGTCGAACTGGGCACGGTGCAGAACGATCGCTGGATCGTCACCCACGGTCTCAAGCCCGGCGACCGCATCGTCACTGAAGGCCTGCAACATGCGCGCCCCGGTGAAAAAGTCCAGATAGATGACACCCCTCTTCCACTTGCCCAGGTTTCTGGTCAGTAAGCAGGACGCTTTTTTATGCCGCAGTTCTTTATCGACCGCCCGGTGTTCGCTTGGGTGATCGCCTTGTTCATCCTGCTGGCCGGTGCGCTGGCCATTGTGCAGTTGCCGGTGGCGCAGTACCCGAACGTTGCGCCGCCGAAAGTCGAAATCTATGCCACCTACCCGGGCGCTTCGGCGCAGACCGTGGACGAAAGCGTGGTCAGCCTGATCGAGGAAGAGCTCAACGGCGCCGATCATCTGCTGTATTTCGAATCCCAGAGCAGCCTCGGCAGCGCCACCATCACCGCGACGTTCCAGCCAGGCACTGACCCGGAAATGGCGCAGGTCGATGTGCAAAACCGTCTAAAGGTTGTCGAGTCGCGCTTGCCGCAAGCGGTGACTCAACAGGGCTTGCAGGTGGAGAAAGTCTCCGCAGGTTTCCTGCTGTTGATCACTCTCACCTCCAGTGACGGCAAGCTCGACGACGTGGCGCTCAGCGATTACCTCGCGCGCAACGTGATGAATGAGATCAAGCGTCTGGACGGCGTCGGCAAGGCCCAGTTGTACGGTGCCGAACGGGCGATGCGGATCTGGATCGATCCACAGAAGCTGATCGGCTTCAACCTGACCCCGGCCGATGTCAACGCCGCCATCGTCGCGCAGAATGCGCAGGTTTCCGCGGGCAGCATCGGCGACCTACCGACTCGCACCACGCAGGAAATCACCGCGACCATTCTGGTCAAAGGTCAATTGTCGACGCCTGAAGAGTTCGCCGACATCGTGCTCAAGGCCAATCCTGACGGCTCCACGGTGCGCATCGGCGATGTGGCGCGGGTAGAGATCGGCAGCCAGGAATACCAGTTTTCCACCCGCCTGAACGGCAAACCGTCGACCGCCGTCAGCGTGCAACTGTCGCCAGGCGCCAATGCCCTGAGCACCGCGACGCTGGTGCGGGCGAAGATGGATGAACTGGCGCGCTATTTCCCGGCCAGCGTCGAATACAAGATTCCGTACGACACCTCGCCCTTCGTCAAAGTCTCGATCACCAAAGTGGTCTATACACTCGCCGAGGCGATGGTACTGGTGTTTGCGGTGATGTTCCTGTTCCTGCAGAACATGCGCTACACGCTGATTCCGACGCTGGTGGTGCCGGTGGCGCTGATGGGCACTTTCGCGACCATGCTCGCGCTGGGTTTCTCGATCAACGTGCTGACCATGTTCGGCATGGTGCTGGCCATCGGCATTCTGGTGGACGACGCGATTGTGGTGGTGGAGAACGTCGAGCGGATCATGGCCACCGAGGGCCTGTCACCCAAGGACGCGACGCGCAAGGCGATGAAGCAGATCACCGGGGCGATCATCGGCATCACCCTGGTGCTGGTGGCGGTGTTCATTCCGATGGCGTTCATGCAGGGCTCGGTCGGGGTGATTTACCGGCAGTTCTCACTGTCGATGGCCACGTCGATTCTGTTCTCGGCGTTCCTCGCCCTGACCTTGACCCCGGCGCTGTGCGCGACACTGCTCAAGCCGATTGCCAAGGGCGAGCATCACGCCAAGGGCGGCTTCTTCGGCTGGTTCAACCGACGCTTCGAACAACTGACCGAGCGCTATCAGGGTTGGGTCGCCTACGCGCTGAAACGCACCGGTCGTTACCTGTTGATCTACGGCGTGCTGCTGATCGGTCTGGGGCTGTGCTTCAGTCGTCTGCCCTCCTCGTTCCTGCCGGTGGAAGACCAGGGTTACACCATTACCGACATTCAACTGCCACCGGGCGCGAGCAAGAATCGCACGGTGCAGGTGGTCGAGCAGATCGAAGCGCACAACGCCACTGAACCGGGCGTTGGCGACAGCACGGTGATTCTCGGCTTCAGCTTCTCCGGCAGCGGGCAGAACGCCGCGCTGGCGTTCACCACGCTCAAGGATTGGTCGGATCGCGGCAGCGATGATTCGGCGAGTTCGATTGCCGACCGCGCCAACATCGCCCTCAGTCAGATCAAGGACGCCATGGCCTTTGCGGTATTGCCGCCGCCGGTCGATGGCCTCGGCACTTCCAGTGGTTTCGAGTTCCGCCTGCAAGACCGTGGCGGCCTCGGTCATGCCACGCTGATGCAGGCACGCAGCCAATTGCTGGCCGCCGCCGAGAAGAGCCCGGTGTTGATGAACGTACGCGAAAGCGCCCTGGCCGAAGCGCCGCAGGTCCAACTGGAAGTGGACCGCAAGCAAGCCAACGCCTTGGGCATTTCGTTTGCCGACATTGGCAACGTATTGTCCACGGCGGTCGGGTCGGCCTACATCAACGACTTCCCCAATCAGGGAAGGATGCAACGGGTGGTGGTTCAGGCTGAAGGTGATCGACGCAGTCAGGTCGACGATCTGTTGAAGATTCACGTGCGTAACGACGCAGGGAAAATGGTGCCATTGTCGGCCTTCGTCCGGGCCAACTGGACCCAGGGTCCGGCGCAGTTGACCCGTTACAACGGTTACCCGGCTATCAGTATTTCCGGCGAACCGGCAACGGGTTACAGCACCGGCGAAGCCATGGCTGAAATCGAACGGCTGGTGGCGCAAGGCCCGGCCGGGCTGGGTCAGGAATGGACCGGGTTGTCGTTGCAGGAACGCTTGTCCGGCAGCCAGGCACCGATTCTGCTCGGGCTGTCGCTGCTGATCGTGTTCCTGTGTCTGGCGGCGCTGTACGAGAGTTGGTCGATTCCGACATCGGTGTTGCTGGTGGTGCCGCTGGGTGTACTCGGTGCAGTGTTGGCGGTGACTTTGCGCGGGATGCCCAACGATGTGTTCTTCAAGGTCGGGCTGATCACCATCATCGGTCTCTCGGCGAAAAACGCGATCCTGATCATCGAGTTCGCCAAAAGCCTGTACGACGAAGGCCATGACCTGATCGACGCCACATTGCAGGCCGCACGTCTGCGTCTTCGCCCCATCGTGATGACCTCGCTGGCGTTCATCCTTGGTGTGGTGCCGCTGGCAATTGCCACCGGCGCCAGCTCCGCGAGCCAGCAAGCCATCGGCACCGGGGTGATTGGCGGGATGATCACCGCGACCCTGGCAGTAGTGTTCGTACCGGTGTTCTTTGTGGTGGTGATGAAGCTGGTGCTCAAACGCAAGAACATCTAACCAACAACACCAATCATCTGTGGGAGCGGGCTTGCTCGCGAAAGGGCCGTCACATTCAACATTGATGTTGACTGACACGCCGCCTTCGCGAGCAAGCCCGCTCCCACATTTGATCCCATTGGATTCAGCTTTGTGGTCACAACGGACAACGCTGGGCTAAGGTGTTTGCACACCCTGGCCCATCGAGTTCCCATGCCCCTACTCGCCCGCACCCACCCTCGCCTGTCCGCCGCTGCCACACTCGGCGTCGCGGTAGGCATTCTGGCTCCGGCCGATTCGATCCTCGGCAAAATCCTCATCGGCTGGAACGCCGGCGTCTGGACCTATCTGGTACTGATGCTCTGGCTGACCATGCGGGCCAAGGCCCCGGACGTCAAACGCATTGCCGAGGTCGAGGACGAAAACGCCGGTCTGGTGTTGCTGCTGGTGTGCATCGCGGCACTGGCCAGCCTGGGCACCATCACTTTCGAACTCGCCGGCAGCAGAGACCTGGAAACCACCCGCAAACTGCTGCGCTACGGTTTCACCGCGCTGACCGTAATCGGTTCATGGCTGCTGATCGGGGTGATTTTCAGCGTGCACTATGCCCGGTTGTATTACACCTGGAACGGCAAGGAACCGGCGCTGCGTTTTGCCGAAGATTTGAAAACCCCTAATTATTGGGACTTCCTGTATTTCTCGTTCACCATTGGTGTGGCGGTGCAGACGGCCGACGTCGGAGTAGCGACGCGGGATCTGCGCAAAATCGTATTGGCGCAGTCGTTGATCGGGTTTGTGTTCAATACGGCGATTTTGGGGTTTTCGATCAATATTGCGGCAGGGTTGTTTGGCTGAAACTGATTGTGCGCAAACTTCAAAGCGGCGGTTACCCCTATCAACTCTGACAGTTACGCTGGTTGCTCATAGCTCTTACGCTGTGGTTTTCCACTGGTACTTAGTGGATTACCAAACGGCTCAAGGGCCAAGGAGCACAGAGTGATGGACAACCAAATTCCCTACCAGACAACCGGCACCCTGTCGGCCAGCATTGGCTACTTCGACGAACATTTCGAAGGATCGAGTGACTTCGCCATCGTGAAGTATCCTGAGCGGTTTTATGTCAAGGCACGTATGGACCTGCCCGATGGTAATTGGCGATACATTTCGATGTATTTACCCGCCAGCATTCCCGATGATGGATCGAAGTTTGACTTGTCACTCGTGATGAACCCGGATTTGATAACTCAAGCCCGGGCAAACTACGAACAATTTTCGCCTGAAGGCGGAAACCAATGGGGGTCAGCGTCCGGCCAACTCAGAATGAGTTACAACTGGAAAACGGCCCAAATGGAAGGTGATTTTCAGTTCGAGTCCAGGGCTGGCTCCCCAGCGATTGAGGTCAGTGCCGGTGAGTTCGATCTGACGGGGATCACCGACGGCGTCAAGTACAATGGCACGCTCACCGGTAGCGGAACGTTCCAGGCCGCCAGCCAGGAGTGGGGCCCCTTCAATGCCGACGTAGTGAGCATTGAATATAAAGAGATCCCCTTTGATCCAGTCGGTTACTGGGAGATCGTCGGCCGCATGAGCATCGACGATGCCATCCCACCGACCCAATCCCATATTGCGCTATTTATCAAAACAAACGTGGAGGGGAAAGAGCACCAGTTAAAGGACAACAATGACGTTTGGGTCACTTACTTCAGGCCAGACCACGGCGGGTTCTTTCAAGCCATCAAGGGTAGCCTCTCGTTCAAATCGCTGCCCGGAACAGGCCATGCCGAAGGTACGTTGATTGCGTATTTTAACGAGGAAGGGAAGGATATTCTGGTAAACGGCGAGTTCCATATTGAAGACAACGTCCCCAAATTCTGATGCCCACCGCCTCAATAAACCGTCAGCCCCAGGCCGGCGGTTTTGCCCTTCCCCGCATAAACCTTCCAGACACTCTCCCCCTACCATACGCTAATCTGCCCCTTACTCTTCCTCCTCGCAGATTCCCATGCCCAATCACATCTGGATCGATCTGGCCCGGGACGCCGACATAGGCATCGAGGCCCGGTACGCGCATTTCAGCTATCTGATCGGCGTCACCGCAGCCCCGGATAAAAGTCACACTAGTGAGGTTTTGTAAACTAGCAAGTCTGTGAGTTTACAGGGCAGCCCCCTTAGCGCTTTGATACGTCATCCCGGAAGTTGTCTTTAATAGCGGGATATCTTGTCATGACTATGGAGACCGTATTGATGAACATGATCACGCAAAAATTCAGACCATCAGTGAACGTCGGCACCTGCATCGGGACGATCAACACCACGGAAGCGTATAACGCAGGTCTGGTGGAGTTCGAGGAGAAGGTCTTTCCACCACTCCATAACGCCGCTTACGTTATGTTTGCGCGGCAACGCTCTGGAGAACCGAATTTTACGACGAAAGAAATCACACTTTCCTTTTCAAAGGGGTTAAGCAATGGCACCTACGATTTGACGCCGCAAGCGCATACTGTCCGGCTTACCTTCGCTGACAATAGTGATCCCGCCAACCCTGTTATTTACACCCAAAGCGGGGGAACGGCCGAGTGGCAATATAATGCCGTCACCGAGGTTTTTTCCGGAACGTTGAAAAGTGCTGTTGTTGAAAACCACGACAATGACGAACCTAAAGCATTAACGATTGATGTGACATTTTTGGTTAGGAAAAAAAATAGTGCACCCTCCAGCCGTTTGCGCGCCGCTCGGTAATTGCATAACCGATTGATAAAACAGTCATAGTAAAAAAGGAAGCGCGAGCTTCCTTTTTACATTACTTAGCAGGAGTATTTACCACTCGTAACGAACGCCAAGGTTGACCCCAAAAGGCTGTTCAAAATTTCGACCGCTGCTGTAGTCGAAGTCGGCGTGTATATGGAGTTTTTTCGTCATGGCGACGGCAACCCCAGTACCCAACTCAACCCGAGAACCGGACAGATCATTATTAAAGACATTGTTGTTGACCTGAACTTCATTGCTCTTCGCGAACTCGTGAGCCCAAGCGGCCCGCAGGTATGGCTGTATCACACGTCCCTGTTCGAGCGGGATATTCCGCCCTGCGGTAGCCCCCACCTTACCGATAAAGGAACGCGTGCGATCCCCTTCAGCTTGCAAATCGTTGTCCAGGGAAAAGTCCTTGCCCTGAATGACCACCGCGGACCATTGAGTGAAAGGTTCAAGGAAGTTGCCATTGGCGAAGCTGATATGGCGTCCGAACTCAATGGAACCTCCAAGGCCTGAGTTGTCATAGTCGCCCTTGGCCCGGGCTCCATCGCTCAAACCGACTTTCGCTTCATTGCGAAAACGGTTGGCCTTCAACACACCGTCGAAATAATAACCGTTTTGGGGATCGAGCCAGGTGGCGTAAGTGCCCAGGTAGTAACTGTCCACACGCCCTGAGGTACCAGCGTTCAGGTCAAGGTCGGATTTGCTGTGACCGCCCATCACACCTATTAGCCATTGGCCGTCTCCGACAGGCAACGGCGCATCTGCACCCAAGGTGAAACCTCGTTGGGTTTGCTGGTAACCGACACCCGAGCCATCGGCGATGTTGTACTTGTTAGCGTATGTGCGGCCCCAAGCACCCGCTTTACCGCCATTGAAACGCAACTCTCCCATACGGGTGCGCAACGAGGTCAACTCGCCTAACCATACAGTCGATGCCGTATTGAAGAGTGCAAGCACCGAACGTGCGCCCGGACTGACCGTGCGAGTGCTCGGATCAAGTATCCAGTCGTTGCCACTTTTTTCCAGCCCGTAGGAATAGGTCCCAAGATCGACCGCTTTACCCAGGAAGAATTGCGCATCTCCTCCCCCTGTCTGAACCACGCGAATCGGGCCGGCGGGATCAACACCACTGCTCGTAATAAACAATTCATGACGACCAGTGGCGGTCCCCGTGACGTTCAGCAAATCGGTCTCGCCCGTAGAGAGATTTGTGCCCATCACAAACCTGCCATTACCCGACAAATTGGTCACGTTCAATTGATAGAAGGCATTGTCAGCACCAAATATCACCGAGCCGCCATTGTTGAGAGTGAGCGTGCCAACGTTGCTGTTATCCACCAGAACCCATCTGGAACTGTCATTGATGGTGGCGCTGGCCACATTTTCCAGGCGGCCGGTCAAGACTGAATCGTTCTCCAGGATCAGTTGGGTGGAACTGCCTTGCTCGGTAACGATGTTGCCGGTCAACGTACTGCCATTAACGGTCATGGTGGTATTGGCACCGCCTTTCACATCCAGCAGCGTATCGTTGCCTGCCAGCAAGCGAGAATTGTTCAGCGAAATGGTTGCCGTCGAAGTCGCGGCGTTGGCAAAGTCAACCAGGATCGCCGAACCGGTATTACCCTGAACGGTGGTGTTTTCAATGGCCAATACGGCGGGTTGAACGTCATTCGGGTCAAGATCGATGAGTACACCGTTTTGCCCGCCAACGATCGTGCTGCTCCTGGCCGCGGCCTGGCCACTGCGCAACCGAAGCCCGTAACTCGTGGCACCGGTGCCTTGAATGGTTGAGTCGGTAACGTCCAGGGAGCTGTAGGCACTGACCAAGGCGCCACCCGAGACACCGCTAATGGTGCTGTCGGTCACGGTAACCCTGGAGCCGGTCTGAGTAGCAATATTACGAACGGCCTGCAGTCCTACGCGATTACCGGTAATGGTGCTGTTATCAATAGTGGCGTCACTGTTGCTCAGCAAGACAGCTGCAAGGCCACCGATGCCTGAAACAGTCGCCCCGCTCAGATTGACGCTCGAACCATTGCTGGCCGAAATCTGCTGAGTCGTGCCACCGGTGTTTACATTGAGTGTCGAACTGTTGGAGGTGATACTGAGCGTCTGCGCGCCATTGACTGTCAGCGTCGCATTCTGGCTAAGGTCCCAGCTTTCCGGTGTCCCGCCATTAATAGTTACATTTCCTCCAACGACGGGCGCCGCGGTTGCAAATGAAGTGAAGCATGCCAGTAGCGAGGGGCACAGCAATGTACACCTGGACGCATTCCTGGAAAAAAATAAAAATTTGCCTCGCATAGTAGACACCTACCTGAAAAAAACTCGAGCGCTGGCACTCCCGGAGATGAGCGAGGCCAGCCATTTGAGGGTCGCTAGGCTATCTGGGAGTTTCACAAAGTTCTGTAGGATTTATCCTCATTTAATAAGAGAAAAATCCTTCAGAATTTCTCTTCAAAACGTATATCAATGCATTTCAACAGTACGACGAGAGTTTCTACCCGTCGCACTGTTACAAGCCCAGCCTTTATCTATGGAAGAGGATGCACTTCTTCACAGAACTGACCCTCACTATTGTCCAGATCCAACCGATGAATAGCAGGTAGTGATTCAGGCGTTGGAGTGCCTCCTGCACCTCCGCGCGAAATTGTATAGGTGACCCTGCCATTTGCATTGTGTGCCGGCCTGAAGTCCTCCGTGTAGTCGCCTATAGCAATGACGACACCCTCATCGGGGTAATCGCCAACAATGTCGTACGTGGCTTCGGCCTCTGTATCAGTAATTGGAACTGCGGGATCAGTTAAGTATGCAAAATAGTTCAGAGTGATTGTTTCACCGCCAACTGTGTATGCGTTTTTCGGTACGCGCACCTGCAGATTTCGTCTAGGCGTACCATCACCCGGGTCCAACTCCGAAGGGAAGTTCAATGTAGAGCAACCAATTCGTTTAAGTGGACCTGCAAGCTTTAATACTTCCGGCGGGGGCATTTCGATTGGAAATTCTTCTACGAAAATATCCTTTGGCCTGGAGTCAGTTGGATTAACCCCGGTCGGCGTGTACAAAATGTAACTCAAAACCTTGGTTCCGCTTCCCTCGGCAAGTACAGTCGACCAAGGCAGAGGCACAGTAAGCGTGGTGTCTTCTTGTCCTGTTGTCAACGCAATGGGCGGACCGATCTGAACACCACCATAAAAAACAGCAATGAACCAGCCTTCTTCAGTAGGAGGAGTAGCAAAGAGGTCAATAAAGATTTCTATTCCATTGTCTTCGTAGTCCTCTTCCAATATCTGGTCATTATTACCATTCGTTGTTGTCAGCCGGGGAGCATCCAATCCAATAAGAATCGGATCCGGACCAATGAATGAAATATCCACATCTATGTCAACATTACTTGTAGCAATCTCACGATTACCGCGAAACATTTTATAGCTAACTTTTGTGGGCACTATTCCATCGGTGTTGCCATAGACCTCTTTTATAAGATCATAAGTAGCAAAAAATATTAATTTGGCTTCGACTCCCACTCTTTGCTCTGGACCAACAGGCTTTCCTCCCCAATAAACAACGATTGTGTCACCTGCCGCGTTGGGCGTCGGTACCGTAATATCGATTTGTACACCCCTCGCATCAAATTGAGTGTCGGCCAGATCGATAAGATTATCGCCATTTTCACCATTCGCCAAAGGCAGCACTGGCGGTAGAACGGTCGCTGGGTCAGGGTCAGGCAAAAAGACCACATTGCGCTGACTGGAATTTGATGTGCGCCCTTTGTTCCCTGGCAAGTCTGTCGCTACATAAATAAGCAGATTAAGCCCCTCCTCCAGATTTCTAAATACGTCAGCAAGAATTAACGCCTCCATTGAAGCATTCAATAGCCCTTCAAACACTGGCGCATCACGACCCGGATCAGGTGCAGGCCCAATGTAGAACCTGTAAATATCACTCGGGTGATAACTTGCGGAGGCGGCTGGTTTGACAATGATCCCATCTTTACCATCGAGATAAGTGTCATCAATCGGCACGCTCGGCCCCAGATCGGCAGGCCACGTTGGTGCACCCGGCGTACGGTCCGATGCCGGACTTTTCACTTTGTAGGGATATGTCAGGTCAATCGCGTACTGGGTGATATCCGAAATACCATCGTTCGTTCCTCCGGCCCAATAGATGTATCGAAAATCATATTCAGTAGGGGTCTCAGGCGTGAGTGCCTCTATCAAGAAGCTTACCGGAATCTCAAACGGCACGTCCCAATCTCGATCAGCCACTGGACCCAACTCAACAAACTGGTCGGGGGCAATATCTATCCAGGTAGCTTCTCCTAGTTTACGAATCTGAGGTTGTAGAATATCATCATCGTGTTCAAGCAATGGCGTGGGAACGAGGTACTTCAAGGGCGCCAGCAAGTCTGCGACAGGTATCCGCAAGTCGGGTAACAATGTTTGTGCCGGGAAAGTAACCGGCTTCGGCGGATCCGCGAGTGCATCGCCTGCCCTCGCGTATTTTTCTTGAAGTGCTGCTCTTCTGGACACTATGGCCTGTTCAACTATTGCGTTCATTTTAACCGTCTCCCTACATTTATAATTGAGAGCGCAACGATTTCAAACAGGAACAACCACTTCGTGCGCCTCCGCCTTCTCCACTTGTTTCCATGCTCACTCAAGGCCCGCACGGAAGTATTTCGCCTGGTATAACCCTGTCTATTTTTACCAGTGCAATCTTTGATATACCCACAAGCCTCATACCGCGATACACCCGGTATTCAACGGTGGCGGAGTCTTTGTCCACCATTGGTTTTATATGAATGGCGTAAGGTTCGATAACCACGAAGTAACCATTCTGAATATCTGAGTCACTTAAGGCTGGGCGAATGACAGTCTTTCGAGCTTCAACAAGTTCAGGACCACTGCCATTCAGGCTTGAATAACCTCTCCAGAGCACCTCACAGCGATCTCCGACGTTAAATCCCAAGAGCGCCGGAATCTTGACTGTGACACCTTCCCACAAAGGCGGTTTTGTACTGCAATTTAGATAACCCTCATCGTTGACATGAGGAAAATTCGCTTCCTCAAGATCGCTTGGAACAGGTGTATGATTAATAGTCAGTTTTCGACGAAATGAAAAGGAGGGATTGTCAGCCGAGTCTCGAAGCTCATACCACAACTCGCCTACACCATTATTCTGCAAGTATTCCGGGGCGATATGAATAATGAATTCAGGCTTCATATCCGCAGGCAAGTAAGTTTTTTCAATATTTACTGGCAGTTGTCCGAATTGTTCAAAGCGGACTTTCAAAATATCCCTTTCACCTGGGTCCTTCGCTGGTTCGGGCCACAAAGGGACTACCACATCAATACCCGTGAGCAATAACTCAAGTGGAATATGCCCCTCAGAATCATCGTCAGCGACCCCTATTACTTTTGGCGCATCGAATGTCAGAGGTTTATTGGGCTCCATATCGTAAATCCTTTACCTGCTCGTGGGATTATTTCTCTATTCCTTTAATAAATTAAGCGCTTAGTTAAATGGCTTGGCTACTGTCATATCTGACAGGTAAAGCTACCGTTTGTCGGCTTTTTCCTACGCACTGAGGCTTCGCAGGCTTGACGCGTTCTCGTTAATGGTGTCTTCTGAAACCGGTTTCATAGCCAGCTCGGACAAATTCCAATAACAAGGTTAAAAACCGTGAACGACTTCTCCGCCGCCCAACGCAGCCGCGTAACCATGCTCGACGTCGCCGAACACGCAGGCGTCTCCAAGGCCAGTGTCTCGCGCTTCATTGGCGATGACCGCGCCCTGCTCTCCGACGCCATTGCCTTGCGCATCGAGCAGGCGATCAGCGAGTTGGGTTATCGCCCGAACCAGATGGCCCGTGGCCTGAAACGTGGGCGCACGCGCCTGATCGGCATGTTGGTGGCCGATATCCGTAACCCTTATTCGATTGCCGTGATGCACGGGGTGGAAACCGCCTGCCGTCAGCACGGCTACAGCCTGGTGGTGTGCAACACCGATCGCGATGACGAGCAGGAACGTCAGCACCTGGCGTTGCTGCGTTCGTACAACATCGAAGGCTTGATCGTGAACACCCTCGGCCATCACCGCGATGAGCTGCGCGAACTGCATCAGGAAATGCCCATGGTGCTGGTGGATCGCAAGGTCGATCAGCTCGATAGCGATCTGGTGGGGCTGGATAATCCGGCCGCTGTCGAGATGGCCGTTGCCCACCTTGAAGAGCGCGGTTATCGCGATGTGCTGATGGTCACCGAACCTTATGACGGCACCAGTTCACGGATCGAGCGGGTCAACAGTTTCAAGGCGCAGATCGAGCAGCGTCCGGCACTCTCGGGCGCGGTGGTTGAAACGGGCGGCGATCTGACCGCCCGTTTGAACACCTTTCTGCAAACTCCCGGCCTTGGCCCGAAAGCATTGTTCTGTGCCAACGGTATCGCCGCGCTGGCCAGCACTCATTCGTTGCGTGAGTTGAAGTGCAATCTGTTTGAGGATGTCGGGCTGATTGCCCTGGATGATCTGGATTGGTATCCACTGGTGGGTAGCGGGATCACCGCCCTCGCCCAGCCGACGGCGGAGATTGGCGTGAGTGCGTTTGAATGTTTGCTCAAGCGACTGCGTGGGGATGACGGGCCGGTGCGTACGTTGGATTTTCCGGCGCGGTTGATTGTTCGGGGGTCGACCCTGGGGAAGCTTCGGTGAAGGTTCGGGCCCATCGCGAGCAGGCTCGCTCCCACAGGGATCTGTGGTGTTCGCAAAACCTGTGGGAGCGGGCTTGCCCGCGATGGGGCCCTGAAGACCACCACATAACTCACATCAATATTTTTTTGACCAAAAATGAAACCGGTTTCAGAGGTGCATAACAATGAACAAACCACCCGTTTCCATCAGCCTGTCCAGCTACGGCGCGGACCTTGTACACCAACGCGGCCAAGGCAGTTTTGTCGAGGTGCTGGCCGCCGCCGGGGCCACGCACATCGAATGGCGCGAAGAGCTGTTGACCCTGGAAGACCCCGCGCAACTGGCTGACGCCACGCAATCCCGGGGCCTCGAAAGTGTGTATTCCTCGCCGATGGAATTGTGGCTGGCCGGGCAATCGACACCCAACCCTGAACTGCTCTCGACCCTGAAGCGCGCCGAGGCATGCGGCGCCAAATGGCTGAAAGTCTCCTTGGGTTATTTCACCGACAACAATGATCTGCAAACACTGGCGCTGCAGTTGCAACAGAGCCCAGTGCAACTGCTGGTGGAGAACGACCAGACGCTGCACGGCGGCCGCATCGAACCGTTCCAGCGCTTCTTCGCCGACGTCGAGCAACACAACCTGCCGATCAAAATGACGTTCGACATTGGTAACTGGCAATGGCAGGACCAATCCGCCGCCAGCGCCGCGCGGCTGCTCGGTCGACATGTCGGTTATGTGCACTGCAAAGCGGTGGCGCGCCGGGCCGACGGCAAACTGGTGGCGATGCCTCCGGCTGCCAGCGACCTGTATCTGTGGGGCCAACTGTTGCGGCACATGGATCATGGCGTGATGCGCGCGGCGGAGTATCCGCTGCAAGGCGATGACTTGGTGCAATTGACCACCGAGCATGTCGCCGCCCTCGCCCGCCTCGGCCAATCCCGCCTGGAGACTGCTCATGTCTGAGATCGATATTCTGTCGTTCGGTGAAACCATGGCGATGTTCGTTGCCGAGCAGAATGGTGAGCTGGCTGACGTCGGCCAGTTCCACAAACGCATTGCCGGGGCCGACAGCAATGTCGCCATTGGCTTGTCGCGGTTGGGGTTTAACGTCGCCTGGCTAAGCCGGGTGGGTGCGGACTCGCTCGGCAGGTTCGTCATCGATACGCTGGAAAAACAAGACCTGGATTGCAGCCACGTCGACATCGACCCGGCGCACCCCACCGGGTTTCAACTCAAGTCCCGCACTGACGATGGCAGCGATCCGGTTGTCGAGTATTACCGTCGTGGCTCGGCAGCCAGTCATTTGTCGGTGCAGTCCATTGCCCCGCCATTGCTCAAGGCTCGGCACTTGCACGCCACGGGCATTCCCCCGGCGCTGTCTGCCTCGGCCCGGGAAATGTCCTTCGAGCTGATGACCCGCATGCGTAATGCCGGGCGCAGCGTGTCGTTCGACCCAAACCTGCGCCCGAGTCTGTGGGCCAGCGAGCACCAGATGATCACCGAGATCAACCGCCTCGCCGCCCTCGCCCATTGGGTGCTGCCGGGTTTGAGCGAAGGGCGTTTGCTGACCGGTTTTGAAGACCCCGCCGACATCGCGGCGTTTTACCTCGACCAGGGCGCTGACATTGTGGCGATCAAACTCGGGCCGCACGGCGCGTATTACCGCACCCATCTGGATGAAGGTTTCGTTGCCGGCGTACCCGTGGAAACGGTGGTCGATACGGTCGGTGCCGGTGACGGGTTTGCCGTCGGCCTGATCAGCGCGCTGCTGGAAAACCATAGCGTTGCCCAAGCTGTGCAACGTGCCAACTGGATCGGTAGCCGCGCGGTGCAGAGCCGTGGGGATATGGAGGGGTTGCCTGATCGGGCCGAGCTGTATGCCGAATTCGGGGCCGCCAATCGCGAGCAGGCTCGCTCCCACATTGGATCGGGTTCAAACACAGATCCCCTGTGGGAGCGAGCCTGCTCGCGATGAGGCCATAACATTCACCGCAAAAAACTGATTCAAAACCGTTACCTGCTGCGACAAAAACAACAAGCTCAGGAGCATCACTATGAAAACCGCAACACTGGCCACCCGCCGCTGGTGGTACATCATGCCCATCGTGTTCATCACCTACAGCCTGGCGTATCTGGACCGCGCCAACTATGGATTTGCCGCCGCCTCCGGAATGGCCGCAGACCTGATGATCACCCCCGGGCTGTCGTCCCTGCTCGGCGCGCTGTTCTTCCTCGGTTATTTCTTCTTCCAGATCCCCGGCGCGATCTACGCCCAGAAGCACAGCGTGAAGAAGCTGATTTTTGTCAGCCTGATCCTCTGGGGCGGTCTGGCGACCTTGACCGGGATCGTTTCCAACGCCTACTGGCTGATCGTGATTCGCTTCATGCTCGGGGTGGTCGAAGCCGCAGTGATGCCGGCGATGCTGGTGTACCTGTGCCACTGGTTCACCCGGGCCGAACGCTCGCGCGCCAACACCTTCCTGATCCTCGGCAACCCGGTGACCATGCTCTGGATGTCGGTGGTCTCGGGCTACCTGATCCAGCATTTCAGCTGGCGCTGGATGTTCATCATCGAAGGCTTGCCGGCGGTGCTGTGGGCGTTTATCTGGTGGCGTCTGGCCGATGACCGTCCGGCTCAGGCCAAGTGGCTGAGCGACCAGGAAAAACAGGATCTGGAAAGCGCCCTGGCCGCCGAACAGGTCGGTATCAAAGCGGTGAAAAACTACGCCGAAGCCTTCCGCTCGCCGAAAGTGATCATCCTTGCGTTGCAGTTTTTCTGCTGGAGCATTGGCGTCTACGGTTTCGTGTTGTGGCTGCCATCGATCCTCAAGGCCGGCGCGCAGATGGACATGATCGAAGCCGGTTGGCTGTCGTCGTTGCCGTACCTCGCCGCAGTGATCGCCATGCTGCTGGTGTCCTGGGGCTCGGACAAACTGCAAAAGCGCAAACGCTTCGTGTGGCCACCGCTGTTGATCGCCTCGATTGCGTTTTATGGCTCGTACGCTTTGGGCGCGGAACATTTCTGGTGGTCCTACACACTGCTGGTGATTGCCGGCGCCTGCATGTACGCCCCGTATGGGCCATTTTTCGCCATCGTCCCGGAAATCCTCCCGGCCAACGTCGCCGGTGGCGCCATGGCGTTGATCAACAGCATGGGCGCACTCGGTTCGTTTGGCGGTTCTTATCTGGTGGGTTACCTGAACAGCTCTACCGGATCGCCCGGTGCATCTTATTTGCTGATGAGCGGCGCCTTGCTGCTGTCGGTGGTGCTGACGATTTTCCTCAAGCCCGGTGCCAGTGATCGGGTGGTGGCCAAGGCCGCTGTGCCCCGCTCAGTGGCGGCTCATTCCTGAATGGATGTTGATATGACGACGATGAAAAAGCAGGTTGTGCTGTACAAGAAACTCTCGCCGCTGCTGATGGCTCGCTTGCATGAGCAGACCGAGGTGACGCTGATCGACAACCTCGACGCCGAGGGCCTGGCAAAGCTGCGCCAGGCCCTGCCCCGCGCCCAAGGGTTGCTCGGCGCCAGTCTGAAACTGGACGCCGGATTACTGGATCTGGCACCGAACCTGGAAGCCATTGCCAGCGTGTCCGTCGGCGTCGACAACTACGACATCGACTACCTGACCGAGCGACGAATCCTGCTCAGCAACACGCCCGACGTGTTGACCGAGACCACCGCCGACACCGGTTTCGCGCTGATCCTGGCCACCGCCCGGCGCGTGGTGGAACTGGCCAACATGGTTCGCGCCGGCCAGTGGAACCGCAATATCGGCCCGGCGCATTTCGGCAGCGATGTGCACGGCAAGACGCTGGGCATCATCGGCATGGGGCGGATTGGCGAAGCCTTGGCGCAACGCGGGCATTTCGGTTTTGGCATGCCGGTTCTGTATCACAGCCATTCGCCGAAACCGGCGGTGGAGCAGCGATTCAACGCGCAATATCGTAGTTTGAGCGAATTGCTGCAGCAGGCCGATTTCGTTTGCCTCACGTTACCCCTGACCGCTGAAACCGAGGGGTTGATTGGTGCTGAACAGTTCGCCCTGATGCGTCCCGAGACGATCTTCATCAACATTTCCCGGGGCAAGGTGGTGGACGAAGCGGCGTTGATCGAAGCATTGCAACAGAAGCGGATTCGCGCTGCGGGGCTGGATGTTTTCGAACGTGAGCCGTTGGGACATGATTCGCCGTTGTTGCAGTTGAACAACGTGGTGGCGACGCCGCACATGGGGTCGGCGACGCATGAGACGCGGGAGGCGATGGCCCGGTGTGCGGTGGAGAATCTGTTGGCAGCGTTGGCTGGGCAGCGGCCGGCGAATCTGGTGAATGGGCGGGCTTGGAAGGGTTAAGGGATTTGGTGTTTGTCAGATAGCATTCGCGAGCAAGCCCGCTCCCACATTTGATCTGCGTCGGGTATAGATTTTGTACCCGACATAGAACCAATGTGGGAGCGGGCTTGCTCGCGAAGAGGCCAGCCCAAACAACACAAATCCATCAGGCCCGCCGCACCTGCAGCAAATCCGCCGCACACGACGCAATCCGCCGGCACGCATCCGCCAGCCGCCCCTGATCCACCACCAGACCAATGCGAATATGCCCCGCCGCGCTCGGCCCGAAGGCTTCGCCGGCCAGCACCGACACGCCATAGTCTTCCAGCAAGCGCTCGGCAAAACCTTGTGCGCCAAGGCCGGTCTGGCGCACATCGACCATCACGAACATCCCGCCATCGGGCTTGATCGGCCGGATGCCCGGGCAACCGCTTAGCCTCGCGCACACCAGATCGCGACGCTGGCGATATTCCTCGCGCATCAGCGCCACTTCCGGCAAGTCTTTATCGAGCGCTACTTGCGCGGCGTTCTGGACGAAATCCGGAAGGCCGAACAGCATGCACAGCGACAGATGCATCAAGTGCTCAGCCAACGGTTTCGGGCCGATCATCCAGCCCACCCGCCAGCCAGTCATGGCATGGGACTTGGATAAACTGTTGATCGTCGCGGTGCGCTCGGCCATGCCCGGCAGGCTGGCCGGGCTGATGTGCTCGCCCTCATACAACAGGTCGCTGTAGACCTCGTCACTGATCAGCCAAAGGTCATGCTTCACGCATAGCGCCGCCAACGCCTTCCAGCTTTTTAACGACAGACTGGCACCGGAGGGATTGTTCGGGCTGTTGAGCAAGATGACGCGGGTTTTCGGGGTGATCAGCGCTGCGACATCCGCCGGTTCGACCCGAAAGCCACTCTCCGGACGCACCGCCACCGGCACCACACTGGCCCCGCAGGCGCCGAACACACCTTCATAAGTCACGTACATCGGTTCAGCGACGATTACTTCGTCGCCAGGATCGAGCAGGCATTGGGCAACCGAATACACCGCGCACTGCGCACCGGGCAGCACGATCACATGATCGGCATCCACCTCCTGACCGCTGCGCCGCTGATGACGGCTGGCGATGCTGCTGCGCAGGGTACGGGTGCCGCGTACATCCGAGTAATGGGTGTCGCCGGCCAACAGGCTATCGATGGCGGCGTGGACGATGGGCAGCGGCGTGTCGAAATCCGGATCGCCGATCGACAGCAACAGCACGTCGACGCCCTGCTCTCGCAATTCCAGCGCTCGATCGTGAATCTTCCAGGCTGCCGCTCCGTCACCGGCGATTCGTTGGGTCAAGGCTGAATAGCGCATGTACTTCTCCTAACGCGCGAGTTCCAGTTTCAACCCTATCTCAAATCACGAAACGCGCCACCATCGCGTTCAAATCAACCGCCAATCGCGACAACTCGTGGGTGGCGGCACTGGTCTGGTTGGCACCGGCGGCGGACTGAGTGGCCAGGTCGCGAATGTTCACCAAGTTGCGGTCGACTTCACGGGACACCTGAGCCTGTTCTTCCGAGGCGCTGGCGATCACCAGGTTGCGTTCGTTGATCAGTTGAATCGATTGAGTGATCTGTTCCAGAGCGATACCTGCAGCGCGAGCCATCTCCAAGGTGCTTTGGGTGCGCTGATTGCTTTGTTGCATCGACGAGACCGCTTCGCCGGTGCCGTTCTGGATGCCGGCGACCATCTTCTCGATTTCCTGGGTCGACTGTGCGGTGCGATGAGCCAGCGCCCGGACCTCGTCCGCCACCACCGCGAAGCCTCGCCCGGCTTCCCCGGCACGGGCCGCTTCAATCGCGGCGTTGAGGGCCAGCAGGTTGGTTTGCTCGGCAATGGCGCGGATCACGTCCAGCACTTTGCCGATGTCGCGGCCCTGAGCCGCCAGGCCCTCGATCATCAACGCGGTGTTTTGCACGTCGTGGGTCATGGTCTGGATCGCGTCGACGGTTTCCACCACCCGGTCACGACCTTCGCGGGCCGCTTGGGTCGACTGGTTCGAGGCTTCGGACGTCGACACCGCGTTGCGCGCCACTTCTTCCACGGCGGCAGTCATTTCGTTGACGGCGGTGGCCGCCTGTTCGATTTCGTTGTTTTGCTGTTGCAGGCCGCGGGACGCTTCTTGTGTCACGGTGCTGAGTTCTTCCGCGGCGGCGCCCAGTTGCGTCGCGGAGCCGGCGATCTGTTCGATGGTTTTGCGCAGGTTGCTCTGCATGGCGGCCAAGGCGCCGAGCAACCGCGCCGGTTCGTCGTTGCCGTCGACCTCGATAACCTTGCTCAAGTTGCCGCCGGCAATGGTTTCGGCGGCGAGCACCGCACGGTTCAGCGGCGTGAGAATGCTGCGGGTCAGCAGCCAGGCCAGCAGCACGGTCAGCAACGAAGCCATCACCGCCACCGTCACGATGCCGATAAAGGCTTCGCTGTAGTGCTCGCCCGCCTTGGCCGACGCGGCTTTGGCATCGGCGGCGTTGAGTGCCACCAGTTTGTTCAGTTGCTCGCCCATCTGATCGGTGCCTTCCTTGATCCGCGTATTGATCAGGGCGCGCATCTCCTCCAGTTTGTTCTGCTGCGACAGGTCCAGCATCTGGCTCTGTGCTTGCAGGTAATTGTCGAGGGTTGTCGCGAAGGTGTTGTACAGCGCGGCTTCTTCAGGGTTGGCCGGCAAGGCGGCATAACTGGCTTGGGCGCTGCGCGCCTTATCGACGAGCACGCCGATGCGGGTCTGAGCCTCCTGCAACGCCGCCGGATCACGGTTGACCAGCACCCGGAACGAGAGAATCCGCATCCGCAGGACGTTTTCCGTCAAGTTGCCCAGAAACCCGATGCTAGGTAACTGCGTCCTTTCCATATCGACAGAGGCCTGGCGGATGATCGACATGCGGTTGACGGCAAACACACCCAGCACGATCACCAGCAAGGCAATGAAGGCGAAACCCAGGAAAGCTCGAGGCGCGATTTTCAGATTACGCAGTGACATAGGATGATCTCGGTAATTGAGGCGGCGAGCATCCTTGCGGTGATCACTGTTCGGGCGGGCGATGGCGCGGGCACCTTGCAGTTTGGCGCCACTGTTGTAGTTGGTTTGTGTGCGCCTATACGTTGTATCGGCCGGGGTTGAGGTTTGTTGCAGGGGTTGGAGAAATATTTTTCGAGGGAGGCTGGAGTGTTTCAGTGGTGAAACACTCGTTAGCTTAAATGCAGAACCTGTGGGAGCGGGCTTGCTCGCGAAGGCGGCGGCACAGTCAACAATGATGTTGCCTGACACACCGCTTTCGCGAGCAAGCCCGCTCCCACATGGATTGCGTTTAACTGACGGGCATTGGTCAGGTCTTGCGGGCCGCCACCCGCCACACCCGCGCGATATCACGGGCGCGTTCGCGCAGCAAGCGCGGCGCTTCGGCGCAGGCCTGCTCCAATGTCATCGGTCCGCTGGCCAAGGCAAAGGCCGCCTCGATGCCATGCTCGTACAACGCCTGGTACCCCTCGCCCAAGGTCCCGGCGATGACGATGACCGGCACGCCGTGCTGGCGTGCAATGCGCGCCACGCCAAACGGAGTTTTGCCGCGCAACGTCTGGGCATCGAAACGACCTTCACCGGTGATCACCAGGTCGGCGCCTTTGACCGCCTCGGCCAGCTCCACCAATTCGGCGACCACTTCCACCCCGGCCTGAAATTGCGCACCGAGAAACGCCTTGGCGGCAAACCCCAAGCCGCCCGCCGCGCCGCTGCCCGGTTCGTCGCGCACGTCTTTGTCCAGCGCTTGCGCGCAGAGTTCGGCAAAGTGGCCAAGGGCGAGGTCCAGTTGCTCGACTTGCTCGGGCGACGCACCTTTCTGCGGGCCGAAAATCGCTGAGGCACCGTGAGGGCCGCACAGCGGGTTATTAACGTCGGCGGCGATGTCGAAGCGCACCTTGGCCAGGCGTGGATCGATCTCACTCAGATCGAGGCGGGCCAGTTGCGCCAGGGCCAGACCGCCCGGCACCAGAGTTTGGCCCTGAGCGTCCAGCAGCTTCACACCCAAAGCCTGCATCGCTCCGGCGCCGCCGTCGTTGGTGGCGCTGCCGCCAATCGCCAGTATCACCCGTCGCGCGCCGGCATCCAGTGCGGCTCGGATCAATTCACCGGTGCCGTAGGTGCTGCTGGTGCAGGCATCGCGCAGGTTTGGCGGAACCAGTTGCAAACCACTGGCCTCGGCCATTTCGATGATCGCCGTGTGGCTCTGTGGCAACCAGCCCCAGGCGGCAACGACCGTGGCGCCCAGCGGCCCGCGAACATGGGTGCGGCGCAGTTCGCCGTCGCACGCGGCCAGAATCGACTCGACCGTGCCTTCTCCGCCGTCAGCCATCGGGCACTTGAGCAATTGTGCATCCGGCCAGACTTCCGCCAACCCCAGCGCAATGGCCTCGGCCACACCTTGGGCACTCAGACTGTCCTTGAACGAATCGGGGGCGATGACGATTTTCATGCGAATTCTCCAGTTCCAATGCGTCCATGCTGCCAGCCGCCATGAACAATAACGCCGGTCCGCTGCACAAGCGCCCAAGAGGATTATTGTTCATTTCCACAAAACCCGGCGGGAGCAGCGTCGTTCACAAATCTGTGCCCCACCATAAATCACTGTGGGAGCGGGCTTGCTCGCGAAAGCGGTGGGTCAGGCAACATCAATGTTTACTGTGCCGCCGTCTTCGCGAGCAAGCCCGCTCCCACAGTGATTTGTGTGATTCACGGGTTGGCGTCTGTCTGGGGGAGGAGCTGGACGCCGAGGTAGAGTGCGAGCATCCCATCCAGCTTTAGCGGATCGACGCCGCTGAGTTCGGCGATCCGCTCCATGCGATAGCGCAAACTGTTGCGATGGATACCCAAGGCATCGGCGCAGGCCTGGCTCTGGCCGTCGTGTTCGCACCAACTGCGCAAGGTCGCCAGCAGCTGGCCGTTGCCATCCTTGGCGATGACTTTGCGCAGCGGCCGCAGCAGTTCATCCAGCGCATCGTCATTGCGGTGCCGCCAGAGCATCACCGGTAGCCGATAGCGGTTCAGCGTCAGCAAACGTGAATGCGGCAACACATCGCGTCCATAGGCCAGCAGGTCACCGACCCGACGATAGCAGCGGCGCAACCCCGACAACCCATCGGCCTGCCCGCCCACGGCAATGCGCAAAATATTCCAGCCCAGGCCATCGAGCTTCTCCAGCAGCCGCTCGTTCTCGATCGCAGGCGTCGCCGGTCGGCACCACAGCAACGAGGAGTTTGCCGAGCTCACGCACCAACTGTCCGGGTAGCGCGACATCAACCAGGCACTGAGTGCTTCGACGGTCTGGCCCGGGCCATGCTCCATGCCCAACTCGAACAGGTACGGCACTCGCGTCAACTGCGGTTTAAGCCCCAGTTGCTGCGCTTCATCCAGCAACCGCGGCGAATCCCCCGCCTCGCTGAGCAGCAGCGCCAACAGATCATCGCAACGCTGGCGCCGCCATTGCTGCTCGGCCTGCTGATTGCGCTGACCCACCAACATCTCGGCGGTCATGCGCACCAGTTCGGCGTAGGTGCGCAATTGTTCAGGCTCGCCGGTGATGCCCAGCACCCCAATCAAACGCTGATCGAGCAACAGCGGCAGGTTGATCCCCGGTTGCACACCTTTGAGATGAATCGCGGTCTGCGCGTCGATCTCCACCACGCGCCCGTTGGCCAACACCAATTGCGCGCCTTCGTGGCGGGTGTTGATGCGCTCCGGTTCGCCGCTGCCGAGAATCAGCCCCTGACTGTCCATGACATTGACGTTGTACGGCAGGATGGCCATCGCCCGGTCGACGATGTCCTGGGCCAGGTCGTGATCGAGTTCGAACATAGCGCGATTCCTTGAAAACGTGATGGAACGGGTTGTTCACCCGCACAGGCCTTGGTCGCAAACCCTGTGCTCAGGCACAAAGACAACCACCCAAGGGGTGGCCGAGACTCACTGGGCGATCAACGTTACCCTTGCGTCGCAAAAAATCATAATAAAGAGAGAGCCCGCCATGTCACAGAGCGCCGCAGCTACCCTGGCCACCGCTGACGACAAAAACGCCGTCTACAAACG
This sequence comes from Pseudomonas farris, assembly GCF_019145235.1. GTDB lineage: Bacteria > Pseudomonadota > Gammaproteobacteria > Pseudomonadales > Pseudomonadaceae > Aquipseudomonas > Aquipseudomonas farris. Next base: position 65,773 of record NZ_JAHSTV010000004.1, read on the forward strand.
CATTACCCTGCGTTTGATCCCCTTCATCTTCATCTGCTACCTGTTCAATTACCTCGACCGGGTGAACGTCGGGTTCGCCAAACTGCAGATGCTCGACGCACTGAAATTCAGCGAAACCGTGTACGGCCTCGGCGCCGGGATCTTCTTCATCGGCTACGTACTCTGCGGTGTGCCAAGCAACCTGGCCCTGACCAAATTCGGCCCGCGACGCTGGATCGCGCTGATGATGATCACTTGGGGCACGCTGTCGACTTGCCTGTTGTTCGTCACCACTCCGACCGAGTTCTACACCCTGCGCCTGTTTACCGGTGCGGCCGAAGCCGGGTTCTTTCCGGGCGTGGTGCTTTACCTCTCGCAGTGGTTCCCGACGTTCCGCCGTGGCCGCATCATGGCATTGTTCATGTCGGCGATCCCGGTATCCGGTTTGCTCGGCAGCCCGTTTTCCGGCTGGATTCTCAACCACTTCGGCGCGGGCCAGGCCGGTTTGGCCGGCTGGCAGTGGATGTTCCTGCTGCAAGGTATTCCGACCGTTATCCTCGGCGCCCTCGCCTACTTCCTGCTCAGCGACAGTTACGCCAACGCCAAATGGCTGACCCCTTACGAGCGGTCGGTACTAGAGGCCGATCACGCTGAAGACCTGGCCAGCAAACCGAAAACCGCTACTGATTCGCTGTTGGCGGTGTTCAAGAACCCGGCGATCTGGGCCTTCGGCCTGATTTATTTCTGCATCCAGAGCGGTGTCTACGCGATCAACTTCTGGCTGCCATCGATCATCAAGAACCTTGGTTTCAGCGATAACCTGGTGATTGGTTGGCTCAGTGCGATTCCGTACCTGCTGGCGGCGGTGTTCATGTTGATGGTCGGTCGTTCGGCGGACTTGCGCAAAGAACGCCGCTGGCACTTGGTGGTGCCGATGCTGATGGGCGCGGTGGGTCTGTTGATCGCGGTGAACTTCGCCGCCAACCCGGCCATCGCCATCCTCGGCCTGACCATCGCCACCATGGGCGCCCTCACCGGCCTGCCGATGTTCTGGCCGGTGCCGACCGCAATGCTGAGCGCGGGTGCGGCTGCCGGTGGGTTGGCGTTGATCAACTCCATGGGGCAGATGGCGGGTTTTCTTAGCCCGTACCTGGTGGGTTGGGTCAAGGACAGCACCGGGTCGACCGATGCGGCGCTGTATCTGCTGGCGAGTGTGATTGTTTGTGGGAGTTTGCTGGCGTTGCGCATGACGCGGACGTTGCGGGTTTAAGGTTCTGCGAAAACAAAAACGGCCCGAAAGGGCCGTTTCTCATTTCATGAGCGCACAGATGCTGTTGTGGCGAGGGGGCTTGCCCCCGTTCGGCTGCGAAGCAGTCGTAAAACCAGCGAATGCGGTTTATCTGATGCACCCGGGTTGAATGGTTTTGGGGTCGCTGCGCAACCCAACGGGGGCAAGCCCCCTCGCCACAGTCAAGCTCCGAACCACAGATGTGTACTAGCCCTGCGGATCGAGATTATCCAGCACTCGATTGACCGCCAGTTCACCGTTCATCACGACCTGTTGAATCCCAAGCATCGTGCTGCGATAGGGTTCGCCCACCAATGTGGCGAAATCACTGAGCATCACGCTCGCCGATTTCATGGATTCGCAGGCGTGGGCCAGCAGGCTTTCCGAATCGACATCGGGCGCAACGATGAACATCTTGCTGGGTTTTCGGGCAGGTTCTTTGGGTGGCTTGAGGTAATGATCGAGGGCCCGGTCGGCGGCTTCGTGGAGTTTTTTCGAATCGAGGGATTCGTAGGGGGATGTCGGATCTGATTCCGGCGGGTTGGGTGTTGGTTTGAACATAGAAGAAGCTCCAGGTAAGACATTAAGGAGCCATCACCCTCGCTACCAAACGAAGGGTGGCGGCCATACGCAGGTTGGTAGACCGGTTACCTGGTGCAAAAACCCGGCGCATCCGAGGACGCCCTACGCATGACCGCCATAAAACAGAAGACGAAAAAAATCTCTGCATTACGTTGCGTTATGCGACAGGTAACCGGGCTACCAAACCCGATCGCTGTTATTCAGCGACAGGGAAACGATATAGCTCCGGCTCAAGGCGCACTAGCCGGCGGATTCTGGCGTAGTCGTAGGCAACGGCGCAAGGATGTGTAGCCTCCGAGAGTATCCATCGACGTCATTTAAACATTGCTGTTTATTGCCACCGACTCAATGTGGGAGCGGGCTTGCTCGCGAAAGCGGTGTGTCAGGCAAAATCAATGTCGACTGACACGCCCTCTTCGCGAGCAAGCCCGCTCCCACAGGGGGACTGAGTCAATATTCCGATTGCTCCCAGTCAGGGTTCTGGTATTTGATTAGGGCTTTCTGATCGGTAAAAGGATTTCGTCATGAGCTATCGCACGCTGGGTCATTCGGGTTTACAGGTATCGACCCTTACATTGGGCACCATGATGTTCGGCGAACAGACCAGCACCGAAGATTCCTTGCGAATCATCGACAAGGCCTGGGACCAGGGCATCAATTTCATCGACACCGCGGACGTGTACACCAACGGCCGCTCCGAAGAGATCGTCGGCGAAGCGATTGCCGGCAACCGCCACGAATGGGTGCTCGCCACCAAAGTCGGTTACGGCCCGGTGGACGGTGTGCCGAACCGCACCGGCCTGAGCCGCAAGCATCTGTTCAACGGCATCGACGCCAGCCTGACGCGGTTGGGCACCGATTATCTGGACATCTATTACCTGCACCGCGAAGACCACGACACGCCGCTGGAAGTCACGGTGTCGGCTATTGGCGATTTGATCCGCCGGGGCAAGATCCGCTACTGGGGCCTGTCGAACTACCGTGGCTGGCGCATCGCTGAAGTGATTCGTGTGGCCGACAAACTTGGTGTCGACAGACCGGTTATCAGCCAGCCGCTGTACAACATCGTCAACCGTCAGGCGGAAACCGAGCAGATCACCGCCGCGCAAAACTATGGCCTCGGTGTGGTGCCTTACAGCCCGCTGGCTCGCGGTGTGCTCAGCGGCAAGTACGCGCCCGACGTGACGCCAGACGCCAACAGCCGCGCGGGGCGTCAGGACAAACGCATCCTGGAAACCGAATGGCGGGTTGAGTCGCTGCGCATTGCCCAGCAGATCCAGGAATACACTCAGGGCCGTGGCGTGGGCATCGTCGAGTTCGCGATTGCCTGGGTGCTGAACAATGGCGCGGTGACTTCGGCCATCGCCGGGCCTCGGACTGAGGAACAGTGGGATGCGTACACCAAGGCGCAGGCGGTGAAGATCACGGCGGAAGATGAAGCGTTTATCGATTCGCTGGTGACACCGGGGCATGCATCGACGCCAGGGTTCAATGACGTGAGCCACTTTGTGTCGGGGCGTAAACCGCGCACGGCTTGAGATTAATCGCGAGCAGGCTCGCTCCCACAGGGTTCTGTGTCGACCGCAAATAATGTGTACGGCATCGATCAAAATGTGGGAGCGGGCTTGCTCGCGAAGACGGTTTCACATTCAACATTGATATTGGCTGGTAGACAGCTTTCGCGAGCAAGCCCGCTCCCACAGGGATTTTGTGTGGACCGCAAACATTGAGTACAACACCGGCCAACTGTGGGAGCGAGCCTGCTCGCGATGGCGGTTTTGCATCCACCATTTGCCTGTGCTTCTGCCACACTCGTTGGGTGTTGATCGTTCGGACAATATTCGCTTCGAAAACCACGTATCCTCTGCGCCCGCTTCACGCTCAATCAATGTCACGCGAGGGCAGTTTGTCTAAAGGTATCGCTTTATCGGTTTCGGCCTCGGTGCTGTTTGCCGTCATGTATTACTACACTTCGTTGCTCTCACCTTTGAGCGGCGTGGAGATCTTCGGTTGGCGGATGCTGCTGACCGCGCCGTGCATGACTGTGTTCATGGTGGTGTCCGGTGAATGGAAACGCGTGGTCGAGATTGTTCGGCGGCTGGCTGGCAAGCCGAAGCTGATTGTCGGCCTGATTGGATCTGCAGTGCTGCTGGGCCTGCAACTCTGGTTGTTCATGTGGGCACCGCTCAACGGTTATAGCCTCGACGTATCGCTGGGGTATTTCCTGTTGCCGCTGTCCATGGTCCTGACCGGACGAATCGCCTATGGCGAGCGTCTTTCCTATCTGCAGAAAATAGCCGTGTTCTTCGCCAGCCTCGGCGTGCTCAACGAGCTGTATCAGGTCGGCGGTTTTTCCTGGGCGACCTTGCTGGTGGTGGTCGGCTATCCGATCTATTTCATCCTGCGCAAACGCCTGGCCACGGACAACCTTGGCGGGCTCTGGCTGGACATGGCGTTGATGCTGCCGGTGGCGTTCTGGTTCGTGCAGGGTGGTGAACAAGGCTTTGGCGTCTTCGACCAGTATCCGTGGCTGTCGCTGCTGATTCCGCTGCTTGGCGTGATCAGCGCTTCGGCGCTGGTGGTCTACATCATTGCCAGTCGGCTGCTGCCGTTCAGCCTGTTCGGGTTGTTGAGTTACGTTGAGCCGGTGCTGTTGCTCGGCGTTGCCTTGCTGCTGGGGGAAAGTATCAAGGCCGGCGAATGGCTGACTTATATTCCGATCTGGTTGGCGGTGTTGGTGTTGGTGTTTGAAGGGTTCAAGCATCTGGTGCGGCAACGACGCCGGCCGATGTAATTGTCCAAAAAAAAGCCCGGCCAGCATTACTGCTGACCGGGCTTTCTTACATCTGAAACGGCTTAATCGGTGGAGAGTACACCCCGACGAACCTGATCACGCTCGATGGATTCGAACAGTGCCTTGAAGTTGCCCTCGCCGAAACCATCGTCGCCTTTACGCTGGATGAATTCGAAGAACACCGGGCCCATCAGGGTTTCCGAGAAGATCTGCAGCAGCAGACGCTTGTCGCCCGACTCGGACGAACCGTCCAGCAAAATGCCCCGCGCTTGCAATTCGTTGACCGGCTCGCCGTGGTTCGGCAAACGGCCTTCTAGCATTTCGTAGTAGGTGTCTGGCGGCGGCGTCATGAAGCGCATGCCGATGCTTTTCAAGTGATCCCAGGTCTTGATCAGGTCATCACTGAGGAAGGCCACGTGCTGGATGCCCTCACCGTTGAACTGCATCAGGAACTCTTCGATCTGCCCGGCGCCCTTGGATGACTCTTCGTTCAGCGGGATACGGATCATGCCATCCGGAGCAGTCATGGCCTTGGAGGTCAGGCCGGTGTATTCACCTTTGATATCGAAGTAACGGATTTCACGGAAGTTGAACAGTTTCTCGTAGAAGTTGGCCCAGTAAGCCATGCGACCGCGATACACGTTGTGGGTCAGGTGATCGATGATCTTCAGGCCGGCCCCGACCGGGTTGCGGTCAACGCCTTCGATAAACACGAAGTCGATGTCGTAGATCGAACTGCCTTCGCCGAAACGGTCGATCAGGTACAGCGGCGCGCCGCCGATGCCTTTGATCGCTGGCAGATGCAGTTCCATCGGGCCGGTTTCGATGTGGATCGGTTGGGCGCCGAGTTCCAGGGCACGCTTGTAGGCCTTTTGCGAATCCTTGACGCGAAACGCCATGCCACATACCGACGGGCCATGCTCGGCCGCAAAGTACGATGCCACGCTGTTGGGTTCGTTGTTGAGGATCAGGTTGATCGCGCCCTGACGATACAGGTGCACGTCTTTGGAACGGTGGGTCGCGACCTTGCTGAAGCCCATGATCTCGAAGATCGGCTCCAGGGTGTTAGGGGTCGGCGATGCGAATTCGATGAACTCAAAGCCCATCAGGCCCATTGGGTTTTCGTATAAATCTGCCATTGTGGCGCCTCATCATTTCTTATCAATTAACGGATCGTTAGTTGCTAGCAATGCTGAGATCGGCGGGTGGCGCACAGGAGATGCCCCGCACGCTGCGGGCGAGGAAGTCACCGTAGATCAATTGAAACCCAAATATCTTCATTGTCGACCCAAGGCTATTACGGGCGAGGCTTCTGCTGCCAGAAGACGATTATTCTTATATGCGTAACCCGATTCTACACAGCGTAAATCAGTTGTCCATCCTTCTTATAAAATCCCCCTTTTCGCAGCCTGTGCAAGCGGTTTGTTGCACAGAAAAATCCCCGCCAGGATCAGCCCGCCGCCCAAGCACATCACCAAGGTCAATTGCTCGCCCAGCAACAACGCGCCAAACAGAACGGCGGTCAGCGGGTTCAAGGCGATGAACACACCTGAACGTGTCGCACCGATTTTGCGGATACCGTCGTAATAACCAATATAAGCCAATGCCGACCCCAGCACGCCCAGGTACATCAGGCTCAACCATTGTTGCGTGCCGAGTTCGGCCAGCGCCGCGATACTCAGCTCACCACGCACGGCACTGGTCACCCAGAGCATCAGCGTGCCCAGCAAAATCGAGTACGTCACCGTCTGCACCGGCCCCAGCGTCTGATTCAGGCCTTTGGAAAACAGCGAATAAATGCCCCAACCGAGCACGCAGCCGAAGATCAACAGATCGCCGATCCAGGCATCAGTACCACCGGCCAGCAATTGCGGATTGCGGCTGACAATCACCAGACTGGCGCCGGCAATGCAGATCGCGATACCCGCCACTTTCGACCCGCTCAGTCGTTCCTTGAACAGCAGCCACGACGCCAGGCCGATCACCGCCGGATTTAGGGCCACGATCAAGGACGCCCGTGACGCGTTGATGTAATGCAGTCCGTAAAAGAAACACAGGTTGTAGAAATAGATTCCGAAAAAACCCAGCAGCGTCAGTTGCATCCATTGCCGAGGGCTGGGGCGCACCAAAGGCACGCGCGCCAGCAGCAGAAACAGCAGCAACGCCACGCTCGCCAGCAAGAACCGCAGGCTCGCGGCCAATAGCGGACTGAGGCTGTCGGCCAAAAATCGCCCGGCGACGAACGTCCCGCCCCAGATCATGGTGACCGCTGCCAGTTTCAGATAAACCGGTACATCCGAGGAATTCGCCAGGGTCTGTTCACACGTAGTCATAAGTCTCCACCATCAGAAATTGGGCACATGGCGTATCATTCGACTAATGCCAGATCATCGTAAAATGAGTAAATACTCATGACCCTCACGCAACTCGAGATTTTCTCGCTGGTGGCCGAACTGCGCGGCTTCACGGCGGCGGCCCATCGTTTGGAGATTTCCCAATCCGCGGTGTCCCACGCGCTCAAATCCCTGGAACAGGAATTGGGCGTTGAACTGCTGCGCCGGCATCAGTCCCAGGTCGAGCTGAGTGACATCGGCCAACAGCTATTACTGCGCGCTCGGGCGATGCTCGGCCTGGCGAACACCTTGCGCCAGGAAGCGGCGGATGCCCGCGGAATGAAACGCGGCACCCTGCGCATTGGCTCGTTCGGTCCGACTTCATCGATCAAACTGCTGCCGAGAATCCTGCAGCATTACCGCGCCGCCCACCCGGGCATCGAGGTTCACATCGACGAAGGTCCCGATCGCCAGGTGATCCAGTGGCTGGAAGAACGGCGTATTGATATCGGCTTCGTGGTGTTGCCCCTGGAGCGTTTCGACACTTTCAGGCTGGTCGAAGACCAGATGGTCGCGCTGTTACCTGCCGACCATGCGCTGGCCAGTCGCGACAGTTTGAGCTTGAGCGATTTATGCCACGACCCTTTTGTGCTGACCGAAGCCGGCTCTTCGGAGTTGGTCTCGCGCTTATTTAATGCGGCGCGGTTGACGCCGAACATTCGCTATCGCTGCTCGCAGTTGCTCAGCACGCTGGACACCGTCGGCCGTGGCGATGCCCTGACCGTTGTCGCCGAAGGCTCTTTGCCTGACGACAACGACAACCGTTACGTGAAAAAACCGCTGTCGCCGCCGGTCAGCCGCCAGGTCGGGCTGGCGGTGCTCGATCAGCGTCAGTCATCACCTGCGACACTGGCCTTCATCAAACTGGCCTCAAGCCTGAATGAACGTTGAGCGGCATAAGCGCCATCGGCCAACTATCATGGCTGAACTCTTCTGGGAGGCGTGTCGCCCTGCCAGCCTTTGAGAGCCCTCTTTTATCGCGATGGATTTGCGAATGCCACTGAACGTCAAAAGCCGCCGCAAGCGTGGCACCCGGATCGTTGTGACTGTTTTGAGCGGATTGCTTCCGGTGTTGCTGGGAGTCGCCATTCTCTATCTACAGGCTGAACGTACACTCAAGCAAAGTACCGAACTGACTGGCGAAGAAGCCGTTCGCCAATTCGAGCTGATGCTCGACAACACGGCGCAAGCGGCGCAAGAGCTGTTGCCGCTGGCCGGCCAGAACTGCAACGACGTCAAACTAGCCTTGCGCGAACAAGTCACCCGCCGGCCGTTCGTGCGCTCGACCAATCTTGTATGGAACACCAACCTCTATTGCAGTTCGTTGTTCGGTGAATATCAGGAAAAGATCAATCCCGGCGATTACACCCAAGGCAAGCTATGGCTCATGAACGGCAATCCGGTCACGCCCAATACCGCATTGTTGGTGTATCGGCTGAGCGAAGGAAACCAGGGCGCATTGACCACGCTGGACGGTTATCACCTGAGCAACGTGCTGCGCCTGATCGGTCGCAAAACATTATTGTTGCTGCAAGTCGGGCCCCACTGGTTGTCGGCCGACGGCAAGGTCCACGACGATGCCCTGCCCGCCTTGCCCGTGGCGCAAAATACGCTGTCGTCCTCGCGTTATGCCTTTACCGTGGCCGCCGGTTTCCCCGAAGGAGAAACCTGGCGTTACATGCGCAGTGAGTACCCACCACTGTTCAGTCTGTTGATGTTCTTTGGTGTGGTGTCAGGCTCGATCGGGCATATTCTGCAGAAGCGTTCGACGTCACCCAGCCGTGAAATGCAGCGTGCGCTGGAGGCAGCAGAATTCATTCCGTATTTCCAGCCTGTGGTGCATGGCGACAATAAGCAGTGGTCCGGCGCCGAAGTATTGATGCGTTGGCAACATCCCAAGGAAGGCCTGGTGCGCCCTGATCTGTTCATCCCGTTTGCCGAACATTCCGGGTTGATCGTGCCGATGACTCGCTCCTTGATGCGACAGACCTCCGCACTGCTGGCACCCTTGTCGGCGTCGTTCGACGGGCCATTTCACATTGGCATCAACATCACCGCCAGTCACAGCCGGGATCTGGAACTGGTCGAAGACTGCCGCGAATTCCTCAGCGCTTTCGCCCCGGGCAGCATCAACCTGGTACTGGAACTGACCGAACGCGAACTCATCGAGCCGACAGCCATCACCCTGCAATTGTTCGAACAGCTTCACGAAATGGGCGTGATGATCGCGATCGATGACTTCGGCACGGGTCACTCAAGCCTGGGTTATTTGCGTCAATTCAATGTGGATTTCCTGAAAATCGACCAGAGCTTTGTCGCCATGATCGGTGTCGACGCCCTCTCCCGGCACATTCTGGACAGCATCATTGAGCTCTCGGCCAAACTCGATCTGGGTATCGTCGCCGAAGGCGTGGAAACCCTAGAACAAAGTGACTATCTGACCGCCCACGGCGTGAACTTTCTGCAAGGTTATCTGTTTGGTCGGCCGATGCCCGGCGCAGACTTCATTAGAGCATTAAGTGATCATTAACTAACCACTTTAAGCACCGAGATCATGATGATACGCACCAAATTGAATCAAAAGACTACTCTTGTTACATGAAGAAAAAGTCAGGATTTACTCTTGGCCAATTAACTACTACAATTTTTCATACCTGTGCAGAACTGGCAGGTGAGCCATTATCACCGAGTCGCTTCAAGGCTCTTGGCTTATAGCTTTGTTTGCGGTTGGTATCAGCCAAACACACTATTGGAGTAAAGATATTGTCCAGACTCGCTGAATTCCGTGCAGCTGAAAAGGCCCTTCAAGAACAGCTCAAGCAGTTGGAATCGCTGAAAAACGATGCCGGGCTCAAGAAAGAAATCGAATTCGAAGAAAAGCTCCAGGGGCTGATGAAAACCTACGGCAAGAGCTTGCGCGACATCATCGCCATCCTCGATCCGAACCCGGCGAAATCCGGCCTGCAGCAGGCAGCAGCGCCTAAAACCCGCCGCGCTCGCGTGGTCAAGGTCTATCAGAACCCGCACACTGGTGAACTGATTGAAACCAAGGGCGGCAACCACCGCGGCCTGAAAGCCTGGAAGGAACAATACGGTGCCGCCACCGTGGATTCCTGGCTGCGTGGCTAAGCACTCGCGATCATAAAAAAGCCCTGCCAATGCAGGGCTTTTTTCTTGGGTAGCGTCTAAATGCAACGATAGTCGCCGATCAATTTGTTACATATCGTCCAACTTTATGCTTAATCCCTTTGGCTATCTAAAAAATGCCGAACACGCTGAAATCTACTGATACGCAAACCTCAAACTAAAGTTTCAAGCTGTTTCGAGCAGCCGTTATGTCGTCCTGACTTGCCTTATAAACCTCTGCCTGCCCCGCATAGGAAAGAACATAGGCCTTATCGGCATCTACCGCAGCGACCAATGTTTGAGACAGCATATGTCGACCATTCTGCGTAATCGTACAGGTAGTTTCCAGCGCCGATAGCCGGCTCAAGGTAGTCGGGTGAATTTTAGTGCAAACGCTCTGATACCCACTCTGAAAAAAGTCCTTTTGCACCGACTTGCGCATTTCCAGCAACACACCTTCCAGGTTCACCTGGTGACCACTTTCCACTTGAGTCATGGTCAGCTCCATCACCATCACCGGCGTACCCTCCTGATCGTTTTTTACTGCGCGCTGCCGGGACACCTGCGGTTTGGCCTCGTCTTGCGGAACGACTTCGACGGTCCATCCACTTGGCCAGGTCATGACCGGAGCCTCTGCATAAGCGGGGGTAATACCTGAAAGCAGACACATCAGGACCAACATCGATTGACAGAATCGGGTCATTGCAATGAATACTCACGAATTGAGCCGTAAAGTCTGAGCCTCACCTGGCTGTCAGGCAAGCCTGCGGTTTTGGTTTGGCGATGCTGGGGCCCTTGCGTATCATTGTGAGCATTAGGGGGGCGTTCTCAACGCCTCTAGCCCCACTTATTTTCCGGAGGGCCCATGAGCCTGCACGAACTCAATACATTTCCCGGTGTGACCGCCCAACCCGACACCGCTACCCAGAAGTTCGTCTTCAATCACACCATGCTGCGGGTCAAGGACATTACCCAGTCGCTGGATTTCTACACCCGCGTCCTGGGGTTCTCGCTGGTGGAAAAGCGTGATTTCCCGGAAGCCGAGTTCAGCCTGTATTTCCTGGCGCTGGTCGATAAAAACCAGATCCCGGCCGATGCCGCAGCCCGCACCGAGTGGATGAAATCGATCCCCGGCATTCTCGAGCTGACCCACAACCACGGCACCGAGAATGACGCGGATTTCGCTTATCACAACGGCAATACTGACCCACGCGGCTTCGGCCATATCTGCATTTCGGTGCCGGACATTCGCGCCGCGTGCGAACGCTTCGAAGCGCTGGGGTGCGATTTCCAGAAACGCCTGAACGACGGTCGCATGAAAAGCCTGGCCTTCATCAAGGACCCGGATGGTTACTGGGTCGAGATCATTCAGCCTGCACCGATGTAAGCCCCACCACAGATCCCCTGTGGGAGCGGGCTTGCTCGCGAAAGCGGTGTGTCATTCACCAGTGATGCTGGCTGACAGGTCGCCTTCGCGAGCAAGCCCGCTCCCACAATTGGGAATGTGCAAGACACAAAAAACCCCATGATCGCTCATGGGGTTTTGTGTTTTCAGCGTCGGCGTTTATGCAGGCGCCGAGGTGCGGATCAAGTGATCGAATGCGCTCAGGGAAGCCTTGGCACCCTCGCCCACCGCAATCACGATCTGCTTGTACGGCACGGTAGTCACGTCACCGGCCGCGAACACGCCGGGCACCGACGTTTCACCACGGGCATCGACAATGATCTCGCCGCGCGGCGACAGCTCGATGGTGCCTTTGAGCCAATCGGTGTTAGGCAACAGACCGATCTGCACAAAGATCCCTTCCAACTCGACAGTGCGCAACTCGTCCGACTGACGATCCTTGTAGCGCAGACCGTTGACCTTTTGACCGTCGCCGGTCACTTCAGTGGTTTGCGCACTGGTGATCACGGTGACGTTCGGCAGGCTATGCAACTTGCGCTGCAACACCGCGTCGGCGCGCAGTTGTACGTCGAACTCCAGCAGGGTCACGTGGGACACGATACCGGCCAGGTCGATGGCCGCTTCGACGCCGGAGTTACCACCACCAATCACCGCCACACGCTTGCCTTTGAACAGCGGACCGTCACAGTGCGGGCAGTACGCCACGCCCTTGTTGCGGTATTGCTGCTCACCGGGAACGTTCATTTCACGCCACCGGGCGCCGGTCGCCAAAATCACGGTCTTGGCTTTCAAAGAGGCGCCGCTGGCGAAATGGATTTCGTGCAGTTCGCCATTTTTGCCCGGCACCAGCTTGTCGGCGCGTTGCAGATTCATGATGTCCACGTCGTACTGCTTGACGTGTTCTTCCAGCGCCACGGCCAGTTTCGGCCCTTCAGTTTCCTGCACCGAGATGAAGTTCTCGATGGCCATGGTGTCGAGCACTTGGCCACCAAAACGTTCAGCCGCCACACCGGTGCGAATGCCTTTACGAGCAGCGTAGATCGCCGCCGAAGCACCGGCCGGACCACCGCCGACGACCAATACATCAAAGGCTTCTTTGGCGCTGATTTTCTCGGCCTGACGCTCGATGCCGCTGGTGTCGATCTTGGCGAGGATCTCTTCCAGGCCCATGCGACCCTGGCCGAAGTTGATGCCGTTCAGGTAAATGCTTGGCACGGCCATGATCTGGCGCTCGTCGACTTCAGCCTGAAACAGCGCGCCGTCGATGGCGACGTGGCGAATGTTCGGGTTCAGCACAGCCATCAGGTTCAATGCCTGGACCACGTCCGGGCAGTTCTGGCAGGACAGCGAGAAGTAAGTCTCGAAGTTGAACTCACCCTTGAGCGAGCGGATCTGTTCGATCACCTCGATACTGGCCTTCGAAGGGTGGCCACCGACTTGCAGCAAGGCCAGCACCAGCGAAGTGAATTCGTGGCCCATCGGGATACCTGCGAAACGCAGGCTGATATCGGCCCCTGGGCGGTTGATCGAGAACGATGGTTTACGCGCATCGTTACCGTTGTCGAGCAACGTAATCTGGGTGGAAAGACTGGCAACGTCTTTGAGTAATGCGAGCATTTCCTGGGATTTCGCACCGTCGTCGAGGGAGGCAACGATCTCGATCGGCTGGGTGACCCGTTCCAGGTACGATTTCAACTGGGCTTTAAGATTGGCGTCCAACATACGGGCGATTTCCATGTATTTGATAAAAAGAAGTCAACAAAAAACGCCCGAGCGAATCTCGCCCGGGCGTTTTTTAAGGGCGGTGCAGCTTACTTAGGAGGTGCGGAGTGCCGCCCTGATGAAGCGCGTCACAGACTTAGATCTTGCCGACCAGGTCCAGGGACGGAGCCAGAGTGGCCTCGCCTTCTTTCCACTTGGCTGGGCAAACCTGGCCTGGGTGAGCAGCAACGTACTGAGCAGCCTTGATTTTGCGCAGCAGCTCGGAAGCGTCACGACCTACACCGCCGTCGTTGAGTTCAACGATTTTGACCTGGCCTTCAGGGTTGATCACGAAGGTGCCACGGTCAGCCAGACCTGCTTCTTCGATCAACACGTCGAAGTTGCGGGAGATAGCGTGAGTCGGGTCGCCGATCATGGTGTACTGGATTTTGCCGATCGCTGGCGAAGTGTTGTGCCAGGCAGCATGGGCAAAGTGGGTATCGGTGGAAACGCTGTAGATTTCGACGCCCAGTTTCTGGAACTCGGCGTAGTTGTCAGCCAGGTCTTCCAGCTCGGTCGGGCAAACGAAGGTGAAGTCAGCTGGGTAGAAGAACACGACAGACCACTTGCCTTTCAGGTCAGCGTCCGACACTTTTACGAAGTCGCCATTTTTAAAGGCGTCAGCTTTGAACGGTTTAACTTGGCTGTTGATGATAGGCATCGATGACTCTCCGTCAGGGGTTAAGAAGTTGATGAGGTGAATCCTACCCAGTCGATCGCCGGTTGGCTCATTGGCAAACCTGATGCTGCTGATTGGTTTTCGCTATTAGCCGACAGTATTAATAGAAGAAAACGTGATCTACGGCGCCAACGGCTTTTCAGCGATACGGGTCATCCCGAGAAACGGGCTGGCTTCAACATAGCGCATGGCGGACTTCATATCCTTCCAGCCCACGTAATTCATCAACGACTTCAAATCCCAACCGCTCTGATGAGCCCAGGTGGCAAAGCCACGACGCAAGGAGTGACTGGTGTAGTGCTCGGCCGCAATACCGGCGCGCTCCAGGGCCTGACGCAATAACGGAATCACGCTATTGGCGTGCAAGCCCTCCTCGCTCAAATGGCCCCAGCGGTCGATACCCCGGAACACCGGCCCGCGGACCAATGCCGCTTCAGTGATCCATTGGATATAGGCCTGCACTGGACACAAGCGCTGCAATGCCGGCGTCTGGTAGGTCTGGCCGAGGTTCTCGCGGTCGCTCTTGCTGCGAGGCAGGTAGAGGGTGATGCCTGAGCCGGCGCTGGCCCGCACATGTTCAATCTGCACGCGGCACAACTCATCGCTACGGAAACCGCGCCAGAAGCCCAGCAGGATCAGCGCCGTGTCACGCCGGGCCCGCAGCAATCCCGGTTGATCGCCCTGTGCCTTGGCGGTTTGCGCTTCCTGCTCCAGCCAGGCCACCACTTGCTCCAGATGCTGAAGCTGCAACGGCTCGGCCTGTTTCTCCTGCGCCGGGTGCAGCGCGCGAATGCCCTTGAACACTTTGCGCACCACAGGTGCCTTGGTGGGATCGGCGAACCCCTGACTGTTGTGCCATTGCGCCAACGCCGACAAGCGCAACTTCAAGGTATTGATCGACAGCACACCTGCGTGTGCCACGAGATAGCGCGCCACGCTATCGCCGGTCGCCGGCAGGAACCCGCCCCAACTGACTTCGAAATGCTCGATGGCCGCGCGATAGCTGCGACGGGTGTTGTCGCGCGTGGCGGCTTGCAGGTAGCGATCCAGATCAGTCATGGGCTCAGTTCTCGAAAACGTACCGCTCAGGCGGGCGAAACCCGGATTACAGCGCATCACACGGGGTAATACCAGTATATCCCGCATGATTAATCACCGAATTTAAACTTTATTCATATCATGGTACATTGCTTATATTAGTGGTACGTACCACAGTATCAAATCGTAGGAGAACACATGGCACGTGGCGGCGTAAACAAGGCACTGGTGCAGGCGGCACGCTCGGCAATCCTCGCCCGGGGCGAACACCCGAGCATCGACGCGGTGCGGATCGAGATGGGCAATACCGGTTCAAAAACCACAATCCATCGCTATATGAAGGAGCTCGATGACGGCGCCGAACCCGCGCAAGCGCCTTCCGAACCTATCGATGATGAGCTGACAAGCCTGGTATCGCGCCTGGCGCAACGCCTGAAAGATCAGGCGCAAGAACCCATCGATCAGGCACGCGCACAGTTCGAGCAACAACGAAAAGAGCTGGAAACCCAACTGCATGAGGCCCGCGAGGCCAATACCGAATTGCACCAGCAATACGAAATTCAAAGCCTGGCGCTGACCCAGGAGTCGGCAGAACTGCAAGACACCCGCTCCACGCTGCAAAGCGAGCAAACCCGCAACGCCGGGCTGAACCAGGCGCTGGCAGATTTCGAATTACGCTTGCAGGACAAGGACGAGCAGATCCGTTCTTTGGAAGAAAAGCACCTGCACGCCCGCGAGGCACTGGAACACTACCGCAACGCCGTCAAAGACCAACGCGAGCAGGAACAGCGCCGCCACGAAGGTCAGGTGCAGCAGATTCAGATGGAGTTGCGTCAAGCGCAGCAAAGCGCACTGGTACGCCAGGATGAAATCACCCAACTGCATCGCGACAACGAGCGCTTGCTGACGGAAAACCGCGGAACGCTGCGCGAGTTGAGCCTGTCGCAAGAGCAACTTAAGCACACCAATAGCCGACAGGATCAACTGCTGGAACAGGTCAACCGTATCGACAGCGAACGCACCCTCCTCCAGGAACGCTTGCGCATTGCCATGCTGGAAAGCCAGTCACTCAAGCAGAACATCGATGAACAGTCGCACATCAACAAAGCGCTGGAAGTTGAACTGATCAAGTTGCAGGCAAGCCTGGATGAAAGCGTGCGTCAGGCCGCTGTCGTTGCGACAGGGCCAGACGCATCAGCCTCGCGTAAGGACGATTAACCCGCGACCGGCGTACGCATGGTGACGAACTCTTCGGCGGCGGTCGGATGCACGCCGATGGTTTCGTCGAAATCACGCTTGGTCGCGCCCGCTTTCAGCGCAATAGCCAACCCCTGAACAATCTCGCCGGCATCCGGACCCACCATGTGGCAGCCCAAGACCTTATCAGTCTTGGCGTCCACCACCAGCTTCATCAAGGTGCGTTCCTGGCACTCGGTCAGGGTCAGCTTCATCGGCCGGAAACGGCTTTCAAAAATCACCACATCGCACCCGGCCTCTCGCGCCTCTTCTTCAGTCAGGCCGACAGTGCCAATGTTCGGCAAACTGAAGACGGCGGTCGGGATCATCTTGTAATCCACCGGGCGATATTGCTCGGGCTTGAACAAACGCCGCGCCACGGCCATGCCTTCGGCCAGCGCGACCGGCGTCAATTGCACTCGACCGATTACATCGCCCAGGGCCAGGATCGATGGTTCTGCGGTTTGATATTGCTCATCGACCTCGACAAAACCTTTCTTGTCGAGTTTGACGCCGGTGTTTTCCAGCCCCAGGTTATCGAGCATCGGACGCCGACCGGTGGCGTAGAACACGCAGTCTGCCTCCAGTACGCGACCATCCTTGAGTGTAGCTTTCAGGCTGCCATCGGCTTGCTTGTCGATGCGCTCGATGTCGGCATTGAATTGCAGGTCCATGCCGCGCTTGGTCAGCTCTTCCTGCAAATGCTTGCGCACCGCACCGTCGAAGCCACGCAGGAACAGGTCACCGCGATACAGCAACGTGGTCTCGGCACCCAGCCCGTGGAAAATCCCGGCAAACTCCACCGCAATGTAACCACCACCAACCACCAGAACGCGCTTTGGCAGCTCTTTAAGGAAGAACGCCTGGTTGGAACTGATCGCGTGCTCGTGCCCCGGAATCTCCGGGATCTGCGGCCAGCCACCGGTAGCAATCAGAATGTTTTTGGCGGTGTAGCGTTCGCCATCGAACTCAACGGTATGGGGATCGACGATTTTCGCGTGGCCTTCATGCAAGGTCACACCGCTGTTGACCAGCAGGTTGCGGTAGATGCCGTTCAGGCGATTGATCTCGCGATCCTTGTTGGCGATCAGCGTCGCCCAGTCGAACTTCGCCTCACCCGGGGTCCAGCCAAAACCTTGCGACTGCTCGAAGTCTTCGGCGAAGTGCGCGCCGTAGACCAGCAATTTTTTCGGCACGCAGCCGACGTTCACGCACGTACCGCCCAGATAGCGGCTCTCGGCCACGGCGACTTTCGCGCCAAAACCGGCCGCAAACCGCGCAGCCCGTACACCACCGGAACCGGCACCAATCACATATAGGTCAAAATCGTAGGCCATTTCTATCTCCTTGGCAGGTCACCAGCATACCTGCGGGCAGCCTTTGGGCAAGCGTTGCAAGCTATTTGGGGCCGGAAAATGAAAAAGCCACCCGAAGGTGGCTTTTCAATACAAGCAGGTCAGGCGCTATCAGTAAGCCTTGCCTGTCTTGTAGAAGTTCTCGAAGCAAAAGTTGGTCGCGTCGATGTAGCCTTCGGCGCCACCACAGTCGAAACGCTTGCCTTTGAACTTGTAGGCCATGACGCAGCCGTTTTGCGCCTGCTTCATCAGGGCGTCGGTGATCTGGATTTCGCCGCCCTTGCCTGGCTCGGTTTGTTCGATCAGGTCGAAGATGTCCGGGGTCAGGATGTAACGACCGATGATCGCCAGGTTCGACGGCGCATCTTCAGGCTTTGGTTTTTCAACCATGCTGTGAACGCGGTAGATGTCGTCGCGAATCATCTCACCGGCAATCACGCCGTACTTGTGAGTTTCTTGCGGATCGACTTCCTGAATGGCCACGATCGAGCAGCGGAACTGCTTGTACAGCTTGACCATCTGGGTCAGTACGCCGTCGCCTTCCAGGTTTACGCACAAGTCATCCGCCAGTACCACGGCGAACGGTTCGTCGCCGATCAGCGGACGGCCAGTCAGAATCGCGTGGCCCAGGCCTTTCATTTCGGTCTGGCGAGTGTAGGAGAAGGAGCAGTTGTCGAGCAGCTTGCGGATACCGACCAGGTATTTCTCTTTGTCGGTGCCCTTGATCTGGTTTTCCAGCTCGTAGCTGATGTCGAAGTGGTCTTCCAGGGCGCGCTTGCCGCGACCGGTAACGATGGAGATTTCGGTCAACCCGGCGTCCAGTGCTTCTTCGACGCCGTACTGGATCAGTGGCTTGTTTACCACCGGCAGCATTTCTTTGGGCATGGCTTTAGTCGCTGGCAGGAAGCGAGTACCGTAACCGGCTGCTGGGAACAAGCATTTCTTGATCATATAAGTCCTTGAAAGGGCTGTGTGTTCGAGTTTCGGCGCAGTCTAATCAGGCAGCGAGCACCTTACAATGCCCCGCACTGGCTAACCGATGCCATCATAGAGAAATAAACCGGCGAATAGTTCAATCGCCTTCCGGTTCGACGGATCGAGCGGTCCCACTCTACGCCCATGAGCGCCGTTTGCGTGCATTTGACGTATCATGGCCGTCTTGATTCCGCCAACGAGGCAGTTATATGTCGGCAGCACAAAACGCAAACGGTTATTCGGTCAGCCAGGACGAGGACGGTCAGTGGTGGATAGTCAATTACCACGGCGAACAGGTCGCCGGCCCATTGCCCAGCAAGGCGATGGCGGTGGAAGTGGCTGCGGTGTTCCAGGACGACCGCTCTGCCCCGACCGCGCCCCGTGAAGCAGCGCCAGCCCGGAGCCCCCGCCGCAAGAAATGACCAGGACCGGCCCCGGCAAATGCCGTTCGAGCATTGAACGGGGACTCGGTGATGGGTTTGGTTTATCTGTACCGAAATGGCCATTCGCTATACCCTCGCGCCAGCCCTTCCCCTCCCGATGACTGATTTCATGAAAACGATACTGGCGCTGTTTGCAGTTCTGGCCTTGGCGGGCTGTGCCTCGGCTGAAAAAACCTACCTGGACAATGGTGAACAGGGGCTGACCATCGATTGCTCCGGCGAGGCCAATTCCTGGGCCACCTGCTACGAAAAAGCCGATGCCTCTTGCGCCGGCACCGGCTATCGGATTGTCGGTACCGACGGCACACCGTCGCCCCAGGAAAGCGACAAGACCCTGGGCGTCGACGTCGGCAACTACAAAAATCGCAGCGTGGTAGTGGTCTGCAAGTAGCTACATGTGGATTTCGGCAAATTTGATCCCGAGCCCGCGCACGGTCTCGATCAAATCGTCGAGGCGACTGAAGGACTCGACTTCATCGTTGTCATCCACCAGGAAAAAACTGCGCCCGGCGCTTTTCTTGAAAAACACGATCCACTCCCCCGGATTTGCCGGGTTCTGAATCACGTGGGTGGCAGAGATATGACCCTCTGCATGGCGCTCCCGCACCTGCTCTCGCTTCATGCTTAACTCCAGAAATGACAATGCCGTCAAAGCGCGACTTTGACGGCATCGATGCTGACTGGGGGTAGTTTATCAGCCGGATATGCACGCGGTGGCGGCATTGCGCACATCCCATGGGCGCAAAGGCACATTGGAGATGCGTTCATGCAGCTTGATGCTGCTGCCGCCGGAGCGGTCTTCAATTTCAAATACCGCTGCCGGCCCCGACGAGAACTTCTGCGGCACGATAACCCGCACGCCTTCCTTGTGCGGCTCGACTTGCAGGGCTCCACGGCTTTCGGCCAGTTTTTCGACCAGGCATTGCGCGTACTCATGGGGTTTCTTGCCTGAAATCACGCTCATAGTGGGCAGCGACTCATTGATGTCCGAGACACTCGCACATCCACCCACTGCCAATGCCAACGGCATGACCAGAACACCCCACTTCATACAAAACCTCCGATAAAGACCTTCCGACAGCTCAAACGCTGGTTTTCTCCGAGGCTCACTGCTTTTATCGCTCATAGAATTCCGTATAACTGTTTTTAATTGTCAAAGCGCACCTCGAGAGCCGGATAATAACCTGTTCGGGCTGATAAACTGCGTCAATCGCCCATGCTATCGTTTTGATTTTGTAGAAAAAGCCCTTCTGGAGGCGCCTCATGAAATTTATCCACCAGCGCGAGCACCTCAACGAAGACGACATCGTCGTCATCCAGTGCTCCCAAATGTGCAACATCCGCTTGATGAACGACGCCAACTTCCGCAGCTTCAAGAATGGCGGCCGTCATACTTACCACGGCGGCGCATTCGACACGTTCCCGGCCCGCATCACTGCGCCGAGCACCGGTTTCTGGAACATCACCATCGACATGGTCACCCGCCGTCCGATCAGCGTGACTCGCAAACCGAGCCTGACGCACTCGATCAAAATCATCCGCCGCTCCAGCTCGAAACTGAGCTGAGCCCACACCAAAACAGGCAGGTATGACCGTGGCTCAGACGACCAAGTACGTCATCAAATACAAACTCAACGGCGAGCGACGCTTTGAATTCGCCCAGCTTGAAAACGGCACCGAAGAAGAAGCCAGGGCTGCACTGGACGTTATTCATGGCCAGACTGAAGATGTCATCAGCGAGATCAGCGTGAGCAAAGCGCTGTAAAGCGATCTGGAGCGACAACATGGACGTCTGCTCCCCTTTCGAATTCGACCGCAAGCGCCGGAGTGTCCACTCCCGCAACGCTCACTAAACTGGCCGCCTCGACCTTTTGGTCAAGGAGTCAGAACCCTTGTTTACCGACCCGATTCACAACGA
The DNA here is from genome assembly GCF_019145235.1 of Pseudomonas farris. Classification (GTDB taxonomy): domain Bacteria; phylum Pseudomonadota; class Gammaproteobacteria; order Pseudomonadales; family Pseudomonadaceae; genus Aquipseudomonas; species Aquipseudomonas farris. Next base: position 86,745 of record NZ_JAHSTV010000004.1, read on the forward strand.
CGCCCTCGACTGGGGCGCGCTTGTGCAGCAACTCGATCAGGATGGCTGCGCAGTCATCAGGTCGTTTTTAAGCCCTGAGACCTGCGATGAAATAAGCGCCCTGTACGACCGGCCCGGGCCCTTTCGCTCGAAAGTGGTGATGGCTCGCCACGGTTTTGGCCGTGGTGAATACAAGTACTTCAAGTACCCGCTGCCGGATCCGGTGGCCCGGTTGCGTAGTGCGCTCTACCCTCGACTGGTTCCAATCGCCAATCGCTGGTACGAATCGATGGACCTGCCGACCCGCTTCCCCGAATCGCACGAAGCGTTTCTGCAGCGCTGTCATGCCGCCGGTCAGGAACGCCCGACACCTTTGTTGCTGCAATACGGCCCGCAGGACTACAACTGTCTGCATCAGGACCTGTACGGCGAACACGTCTTCCCGCTGCAAGTGGCGATTCTGCTGTCAGAACCGGGGGAAGATTTCACCGGCGGTGAATTTGTGCTGACCGAACAACGCCCACGGATGCAGTCACGCCCGCAAGTCATCGGCCTGAAGAAAGGCGACGCGTTGATTTTTGCCGTGAATCAGCGCCCGGTAAAAGGTGTTCGCGGCTATTACCGAGTGACCATGCGTCACGGGGTGAGTCGCCTGCACAGCGGAAAACGGCATACCCTTGGAATCATCTTTCACGATGCGCTATGACCCCATGAGCCCGATCACCCTCGATTTGTTTGGCGACGCCGAACCCGAGCAGCAGCCCAAGCGCGAGCAGATCAGCGAACAATCCTACGTTCTCAGAGGCTTTGCCCTGCCGTGGCTCGACCGGTTGCTGCCGGCGCTGGAGGCGGTTCTGGCTGCAGCCCCTTTTCGGCAGATGGTCACACCCGGCGGTTTTACCATGTCGGTGGCGCTGAGCAGTTGCGGCACCTGGGGCTGGACCACCGACCGCAGCGGCTACAAGTACACCCGCAACGATCCGCAGACCGGCCTGCCCTGGCCCGAGATGCCCGAGGTGTTTTTCGAGCTGGCGCAAGCGGCGGCGCGAGAGGCAGGGTTTATGGATTTCTTACCGGATTCCTGCCTGATCAACCGCTATGTCCCTGGTGCCAGAATGTCGTTGCATCAGGACAAAGACGAAGATTCCTACGCGGCGCCCATTGTGTCGGTGTCCTTGGGGTTGCCAGCGACATTTCTGTTCGGTGGCTTCGAACGCAGCGCCAAAAGCCAGCGGGTGCCGCTGTTGCACGGCGATATTGTGGTCTGGGGCGGCGTGGACCGTTTGCGTTATCACGGCGTATTGCCGATCAAGGAGGGTTATCACCCTCAGTTGGGCGAACAGCGGATCAACTTCACCTTTCGTACCGCGGGATGAAACCGTTGAATTCAACCGCAAGACCCGGAGTGTGGTGTCTCTGTCGGCTGGTTAATCTGCATGAAACGGGTCAACGGACATGAAGCCATGACAACTCAATCGACAAAAATCGCTACCGAAAACGATCCTCGCTGGGCTGCCGTGGTCGCGCGCGATCCCCGCGCCGACGGGCAGTTTGTGTATGCGGTGAAAACCACCGGCATCTACTGCCGCCCCAGCAGCCTGGCGCGTTTGCCGAAGCCACAGAATGTCGAGTTCTTCGACACAGCCGAGCAGGCCCAGGCGGCGGGTTATCGTCCCAGCAAACGAGCGGCGAAAGATCAAAGCGACGTCGCCGCACAACACGCCACAACCGTAGCCGCTGCGTGCCGTCACATCGAATCCGCCGAGACCTTGCCGGCATTAAATGAACTGGCGGACGCGGCCGGCCTGAGCAGTTTCCACTTCCATCGCGTGTTCAAGGCCATCACCGGCCTGACGCCCAAGGGCTACGCCACAGCCCACCGTTCGCGCAAGGTTCGCGAACGCCTGGCGGACGGCGGCACGGTCACCGACGCGTTGTATGACGCCGGATTCAACTCCAACAGCCGCTTCTATGAGGCCGCGGATCAAGTGCTGGGCATGAAGCCCGGCGATTATCGTGCGGCCGGACAGAACAACGACATTCGTTTTGCTGTCGGCCAGTGTTCCCTCGGGGCGATTCTGGTGGCGCAAAGTGATCGCGGCGTCTGCGCGATTCTGCTGGGGGACGACCCGCATCAATTGGTCTGTGATCTGCAGGACAAGTTTCGGCGCGCCAACCTGATTGGCGCCGATCATGAGTTCGAGCAGTTGATCGCTAAAGTGGTGGGTTTTATCGAAGCACCGGCACTCGGCCTGGACTTGCCGCTGGATGTACGCGGCACGGCGTTTCAGGAGCGGGTGTGGCAAGCCCTGCGGGAGATTCCCGCCGGCAGCACTGCCAGTTATGCCGATATCGCTCAGCGCATCGGCGCACCGAAAGCCGTGCGTGCCGTGGCCCAGGCCTGTGGCGCGAACAGCCTGGCGGTGGCAATCCCTTGCCATCGCGTGGTGCGCAGCGATGGCAACCTGTCGGGCTATCGCTGGGGCGTGGAGCGCAAGCGTCAGTTGCTGGAACGCGAAAACGCAGTTGAGTCCTGAATGCCAATGTAGACCGCCACGGACTCCGGACCGGTGTAGACCTCGAAGTCCGTGGCGAACTTGCGGCGAACCTGCGGGTTATCCTCGAAGTAAGCCCAGACCAGACCCCACGTCTGAATGACGCTGTCGGGCATCGGCCCTTTGGCGCTGAACACCAGGTAATCGCCACCCTCAATTTGAATCTGCGCAAAGTCCTCGAAGGGCGCGGTGACCGCTGCGCCCGCGGTCACATCGAAGTGGCCCGAAGCGTCGGACTCGTAGTTGGAATAGACGCCGTACATAAACGAATCCGGCTGTTTGTGGGCGATCTTGTCGAAAACGTCCTCAACGAAAAATCGTTCCCACATAGGGCCGATACGCGCGGTATCTGGCTGCTGCTCTGCGACATTGAGGGTTCGCACCTGCAAACCCGAGACGCTAAAGGGCTGCACTTCACGTAGCTTTACATCCATTGTCGCTATTTCCTTGTTTCTACAGTGTGTCTGTTTGATTGGCGCCGAGACGATCAACGATTGACGTCGACCACCACCCGGCCGCGCAACTGGCCGGCGAGCAGGCCCGGCGCGGCGTCGATGGCTTCGCTCAAGCCGATTTCGTGACTGATCAGTGGCAGCAAGGCGAAGTCCAGATCCTTGGCCAGGCGATTCCAGGCCAGTATCCGCTTGGCTTTGGGCTGGGTCACGCTGTTGATGCCGGCCAGGGTCACACCGCGCAAAATGAACGGCGCGACGGAGGCCGGGAAATCCATACCTTGTGCCAGACCGCAGGCGGCGACGGTGCCGTTGGCCCGAGTACTTGCGCAAGCGTTGGCCAGTGTGTGGCTGCCGACCGAATCGATCACCGCCGCCCAACGCTCCTTGGCCAACGGTTTGCCCGGTTCGGACAACGTGGCGCGATCGATGATTTCGCTGGCGCCCAATTGCTTGAGGTATTCGTGCTCAGAGGTGCGGCCGGTGGACGCCACCACGCGATAGCCGAGTTTGCTCAGCAGCGCGATGGCGAAACTGCCGACGCCACCGTTGGCGCCCGTCACCAGCACTTCGCCCTGCTCGGGGTTCACGCCGTTGTGCTCCAGCGCCAGGATGCTCAGCATCGCCGTGTAACCGGCCGTGCCGATGGCCATTGCTTGCGCAGCGGTGAATGCTTTGGGCAGCGGGATCAGCCAGTCGCCATTCAGGCGAGCTTTCTGCGCCAATCCGCCCCAATGTCCTTCACCCACACCCCAGCCATTGAGCAGGACTTGATCACCAACCTTGTAGTCCGGATGACTGCTGACTTCGACAGTGCCCGCCAGATCGATCCCCGGCACCATCGGGAATTTGCGCACCACCGGGCTACTGCCGGTGATCGCCAGGCCATCCTTGAAGTTCAACGTACTGTACGCCACACGCACCGTCACATCGCCTTCAGGCAATTGATCGTCATTGATCTCTTGCAACGTGGCCCGGTAACCGCTGTCGTCCTTGTCGATCAAAATGCCTTTGAACATCACTGCCTCCCGATGGAATCGCTCAGTTGTCGTGCTGTTGAAATAACACATGAAAACACATCGCCGTAGCCGACTTTTAGCCAATCCTCAAACTCGACTGGCCTTGGGTCAGACATTACTGATACAAATTCGCTTCTACCGACGTCGGAGAACACTGCACATGAGTCAATGGCCAGACACCCGCATGCTTGACCTGCTCGGGATCGAACTGCCGATTATCCAGGCCCCCATGGCCGGCGCGACGACTTCGGCCATGGTGATTGCGGTGAGCAACGCTGGCGGCCTGGGCTCAATGCCCGCCGCGATGCTGAGCATCGAGCAGTTGCGCGAGGAGCTGAAAACGATTCGCCAACACACCCAGCGCCCGTTCAACGTCAACTTCTTCTGCCATCAACCTCCACCGCCCGATGAGCAACGTGCCCAGGACTGGAAGGACCTGCTGGAACCGTACTATCGGGAATTGGGGGTCGATTTCGACGCACCGACGCCGGTGTCCAATCGCGCGCCGTTCGATAATGCGGCCTGCGAAGTGCTGGAAGAGTTTCGTCCTGAAGTGGTGAGTTTTCACTTCGGCCTGCCGGAAAAGTCGCTGCTGGATCGGGTAAAAGCCACCGGGGCGAAAATTCTTTCCTCGGCGACTACCGTCGAAGAAGCCATCTGGCTCGAGCAGCATGGTTGCGACGCGATCATCGCCATGGGTTACGAAGCCGGCGGCCACCGGGGAATGTTCCTCAGTGATGACCTGAGCAGCCAAGTGGGGACCTTTGCCCTGGTGCCACAAATCGTCGATGCGGTGAAAGTGCCGGTGATTGCGGCGGGCGGGATTGGAGATGCGCGGGGCGTCGCGGCAGCTTTTCTGCTGGGCGCGTCGGCGGTCCAGGTGGGTACGGCTTATTTGTTCACGCCGGAGGCCAAGGTCAGTGCTTCTCACCAGAAGGCGTTGCGCACGGCCAAGGAAAGCGAAACGGCGGTCACCAACATTTTCACCGGCCGCCCGGCACGCGGGATTCTCAATCGGGTGATGCGTGAACTGGGACCGATGAGCGCCAAAGCGCCGGCCTTCCCGTTGGCGGGCGGTGCGTTGATGCCGTTGCGGCCTAAAGGGGAAGCGGATTTCAGCAACCTTTGGGCGGGTCAGGCGTTCACGCTGGGCGTTGAATTGACTTCGGCAGAGCTGACTCGGCGTTTGGCGGATGAGGCGTTGGCCAAATTGACTCACTAGACACAAAACCTGTGGGAGCGGGCTTGCTCGCGAAGACGACGGTACAGTCAACATTGATGTCGCCTGACACACCGCCTTCGCGAGCAAGCCCGCTCCCACAGTTTCCGCACTTAGCAGCATTCAGTGCCAACCCGCTCTCTGCACCCGACAAGTTCCGTTTACAGGCAATTCGCTATATATTCCGCTATATAGCGTTTCATCTCGCCTGCCACGGAGCCGTTTCATGATCATTCGTGCCTCACGTTTTGCCCCCGCGTGCCTGTTCACTGTGTTCGCTTTCGGCTCCGCACAGGCGGACGAAGTCCAGGTCGCGGTTGCTGCCAACTTCACCGCGCCGATCCAGGCCATCGCGGCCGATTTCGAGAAAGACACCGGGCACAAACTGGTCACCTCCTTTGGCGCAACCGGCCAGTTCTATACCCAGATCAAGAACGGCGCGCCGTTCGAAGTGTTCCTCTCGGCAGACGACACCACCCCGCAAAAACTCGAGGCCGAAGGTGATACGGTCAAAGGCTCGCGCTTCACCTACGCCATCGGCACCCTGGCACTGTGGTCGGCCAAGGACGGTTACGTCGATGCCAAGGGCAAGGTGCTGAGCGACAATCAGTATCAACATTTGTCCATCGCCAACCCGAAAGCCGCCCCGTATGGCCTGGCCGCCACCCAAGTGCTGGCCAAGCAGGGCCTGACCGACAAGGTCAAAGACAAGATCGTTGAAGGTCAGAACATCACTCAGGCCTACCAATTCGTTTCCACTGGTAATGCCGAACTCGGTTTTGTGGCCTTGTCGCAGATCTACAAAGACGGCAAAGTCACCAGCGGTTCGGCCTGGATCGTTCCGGCCGATCTGCATGACCCGATCAAACAAGACGCGGTGATCCTCAATAAGGGCAAGGACAACCCGGCCGCCAAGGCACTGGTTGACTACCTCAAAGGTCCGAAAGCCGCCGCGCTTATCAAATCCTACGGTTACCAACTCTAAATGACGCTATCGAGTGCCGATTATTCCGCCATCTGGCTGACCCTGAAACTGGCGTCCCTGACAACTGTGATCCTGTTGGTCATCGGCACTCCGATTGCGTTATGGCTGTCGCGCACCCGTTCCTGGCTGCGCAGCCCGGTCGGGGCGATCGTCGCCCTGCCTCTGGTGCTGCCGCCCACGGTGATCGGTTTTTATTTGTTGCTGGCACTCGGCCCTAACGGCTGGATCGGTCAGCTCACCCAATCGCTGGGCCTTGGCACCCTGACCTTCAGTTTTGCGGGGTTGGTGATCGGCTCGGTGCTGTACTCGATGCCGTTCGTGATCCAACCACTGCAAAATGCTTTTTCCGCCATTGGCACTCGCCCATTGGAAGTGGCTGCCACCTTGCGCGCCAATCCTTGGGACACGTTCTTCAGCGTGATTGTGCCGCTGGCCCGTCCCGGCTTTATCACTGCGGCCATTCTCGGTTTCGCCCATACCGTCGGCGAGTTCGGCGTGGTGCTGATGATTGGCGGCAACATTCCCGACAAAACCCGCGTGGTCTCGGTACAGATCTACGATCACGTCGAAGCCATGGAATACGCCCAGGCTCATTGGCTGGCCGGGGCGATGCTGGTGTTTTCCTTTGTGGTATTGCTGGCGCTCTACTCCAGCCGTAAAACCAAAGCGGTCTGGAGCTGATCGATGATTCATACGCGTTTGAAACTGAATTATTCGGGATTCTCCCTGGATGTGGACCTGCAACTGCCTGGCCGCGGAGTGACGGCGCTTTACGGCCATTCCGGCTCGGGCAAGACCACCTGTCTGCGTTGCATTGCCGGCCTGGAGCAGGCCGAGCAGGGCTTTATTCAAATCAACGATGAAGTCTGGCAGGACAGCGACAAGAGAATTTTCGTACCGCCGCATAAACGCGCTTTGGGTTATGTCTTCCAGGAAGCCAGCCTGTTCCCGCATTTGTCGGTGCAGGCCAATCTGGAGTTCGGCCTCAGACGTATCCCTCGTCAACAGCGCCGGGTCGACATGGCACATGCCACTGAGTTGCTGGGGATCGGCCATTTGCTGGACCGCGATCCGCAGAACCTTTCTGGCGGCGAGCGCCAGCGAATCGGCATCGCTCGCGCCCTGCTCACCAGCCCGAAACTATTGCTGATGGATGAACCGCTGGCGGCGCTCGATACCCAGCGTAAAAACGAAATCTTGCCGTATCTGCAACGGCTGCACGATGAGCTGGACATCCCCGTGCTGTACGTCAGCCATTCCCAGGATGAAGTCGCACGACTCGCCGACCATCTCGTCCTGCTCAGCGATGGCAAGGCGTTGGCCAGCGGCCCCATCGGCGAAACCCTGGCCCGGCTCGATCTGCCGCTGGCGCTGGGCGACGACGCCGGTGTGGTGATCGAAGGACACGTTAGCGCCTATGACGCTGACTATCAGTTGTTAACCTTGCAACTGCCCAACACGGAGCTGAGCATTCGGGTCGCCCATTCGCCGATGGCTGAAGGCCAGGCGCTGCGCTGCAAGGTACAGGCGCGGGACGTCAGCCTGAGCCTGCAAGGCGTCGAGCAAAGCAGCATCCTCAATCGCCTGCCGGTCACGGTGATCAGTGAAATCGGTGCCGATAACGCCGCGCATGTACTGATCCGCCTGAACGCGGCCGGCACACCGCTGCTGGCGCGAATCACCCGCTATTCCCGGGATCAATTGGGCGTGCACCCCGGACAGCAACTCTGGGCGCAAATCAAAGCGGTGGCGGTGCTGGCATAAAATCTGTCGGCACCCCGGCAACGGTACGCGGTCAATGGCTTAACGCCCCATGATTCGTCGCCCAGGATTGCCCGCCATGCCAGATACCGCGTTGCCCGATGTTCTGCCGCCCGACCTGCATTACGTCGATGACAGCCAGCCCGGCATCACCCGCAAGCTCCTGCGCGGCAAATTTTGCTACTTCGACCCGGCGGGGCAACGCATTACCGATCCGGATGAAATCAAACACCTCAATGCACTTGCGGTGCCGCCCGCCTACACCGATGTATGGATTTGCCCCGACCCGTGCGGCCATCTGCAAGCAACCGGCCGCGACGCTCGCGGCCGCAAGCAATACCGTTATCACCCGCGCTGGCGGGAAGTACGCGATGCCGACAAATATTCGCGCTTGCGGGACTTCGGCCAGGCCCTGCCGAAACTGCGCAAACAGCTTGAAACTCTGTTGGCCGCGCCCGGCTTCAGCCGCGACAAGGTCATGGCCACGGTGATTACCTTGCTCGATGCGACGCTGATCCGGATCGGCAACACGCAATACGCCCGGGACAATCGTTCCTATGGCCTGACGACCCTGCGCAGCCGTCACGTCGAGGTCAACGGCAGCGCGATCCTGTTCCAGTTTCGCGGCAAGAGCGGCATCGAGCACCTGATCACCGTAAAAGACCGGCGCCTGGCGCGGATTATCAAACGTTGCCTGGAAATCCCCGGGCAAAACCTCTTTCAGTATCTGGACGAAAACGGTGAGCGGCACACCATCAGCTCCTCCGACGTCAACGCCTACTTGCAGACGCTGACCGGCGCCGATTTCACCGCCAAGGACTACCGCACCTGGGCCGGCAGTGCGTTGGCGTTGGCGGTGTTGCGCGAGCTGCAATGGGAGTCGGAAGCCGACGCGAAGCGGCATGTGGTGGAAATGGTCAAAAACGTCGCCCGGCAGTTGGGCAACACTCCGGCGGTTTGCCGCAAGTGCTACATCCACCCCGCAGTCGTCGATGGTTTCATGCGGGGCGCATTGTCCGAATTGCCGCGATCGAGGGGACGTAAAAGGCTCAGGGCCGAAGAAGTCGCGCTGGCGGTGCTCCTGGACAAACTGATCGAGACGGCCGAAACATCGTGAGGCGAACTAACCGACGAGCTGACCTGCCCATTTTTTTGCATGATTGCAAAGGGCTTCTATGCTTGATCTGAATACGAATAGCTTCGGTGACGCCATGGAAGACATTTTCGTTGTGAAACGCTGCAACAAGATCATTATTCATGGTCGCCGGGCCGGAGAACCCGATCACCCGCCACCCGACGCTGCCGTCTGGTATCGCATCGCCGATACCCGCACTCGCGGCTTCATCGGTGACGGCTTCGATCTTGAAGAGGACGCCGCACGCGAATGTCGACGGCTTAACGCGGTCAGCTCGCCGAAGTCCCGGCAAGCCTGAAGCTGACCGGTTTTATTTCCGGGTCTATACTCAAAGGAGCTGAAGGATCAGCACCCCACCGGCAGAAAGCTCGCTCCTCGCGGGCTTTTTGTTGCCCTTTGCCCGATTTCTTTGAACGGAGGTGTATGTCATGTCCGAGAAAGAGTCCATCACCACCCTGCTTACCCTGCTTGACTCCCGTCAGGCGCGCCTTGCCGCTGCATGCAAGGAAATCGCCGATTGGGTTGATAATCAAGGGGGGCATCCGACAGCCCTCAGGATTCGCGATCGTCTGAATGACATCGAGAAAGACACGCCGCAGATTCGCAGCGCGCTGTCTTCACTCAAACCTGTCGAGCCGCCGCTGCCTCGTTTCAGATGAGTCGACCCAAGTACTTGAGCCAGGCACAAAGCCCCATTCAGGGCACCTGAACGGTGACAATCGTCACCAGGCTTATACCTGCCTGCCTGTCATGCACTACACACCCACCCGGCCACATTTGCCGGGATTTTTTTGTTTGTGTCTTTTCCCATTTCACACGGCCTTCACAATTCATCCCCTACAGTGCATCCACTCCTTTCAAGAAATCCCCTGGCCCGCCCGCATGCGGGCCTTTTTTTTGCCTGCTTTATAGCGAACGAACGCCCTCGCCCGTCTGTCGAACGATTACACATCACGAAGGAGATGTCCCATGGTCACTCACTTCAAAGTCGGCGGGCATCTTGCCTGCGGACACAAAGGCAGCAAGCTGACTTCAAGCACCATACTGACTCGCGTGAAATGCAGAAGCTGCCGAAACACCGATGCATTCAAAGAAGCACGCAAAGCCGAACGCAACGCTGCCCGTCGCGCCGCACGTAAGGCCAAAGTCGCCCACACTGCCACTGACTGGCGCGCAGCCTGGACCCAGCGACTGATCGAAATGCCCGGTTTGCAAAGACTGCCGCGCGGTTTCACCGGCCAGCCATTCGTGTAGCTGACTCCCGAACCCCAAAACGGGGCGCTATAGGAGAGGAAATACCGATGAACAGACTTTTTCTGCTTCTGATCGTCTGCCTGTGCCCCACGTGGGTGATGGCGCAAGGGTGCGACGTCAAAACCCGATCCCAAAGCCCTTCAGTTCCCGTGATCGAAACACACTCCTGCTATGAATACGAAGGCATGCCCGTGGACTCTATAGATTGGTCCTGCAGCAACGAGAGCAAGGAAATGCTGACCAGCACCAAGAAAAAAGTCGCACAGTGCGGCGATCGCTATCGGGCCACCTGCCTGGGCACATTGACTGCAGAGGCGCTGGCCAACCCTCAGTCCATCAGCAAGGACAAGAACAGCAAACCGCTGAACATCCCCGACAATGCCCAGGTCATCACGTATTACTACAGCATCGAGAACCTGCCGCAGGCCAAGATCGATTGCGAAACCGGTGGTGGGAAATGGACGGAGAAGTAGGTGTTTGATGTGGATCTGTAGCAGCTGCAACGCGTGCGTCGGGGCTGAAATGCTTAACCGACTGGCATCGAGGAGGCAGAAACGACAAAGGCCTGCATGAGAAACCTCATGCAGACCTTTGATAAATATGGTGCGAAGCCGGAATCGAACCTTCCTCGTTGTCGCTGAAAATAAAGGAAATTTTTAAGTTCGAAAATTCCTGTACCTCTATGTGTACCCTCATTGGGGTTCCAATGATACGACTGGAACGCAGTGGGGCGCCGCGTATGGATTCTGTTGCCGCTGATGCGATTTTAACCCAGGCTGCCGGAATTCATTGACCTACCCAAACACTCAGCGAACGAAGTCTTTGCGCAGAATTTCAGATACCGCATATAGGTCAGTCAAAATCAGCAGCCTGGGTTAAAATCGCGTCAGCGCCAACACGTCGACCTCATCCGGCGAGGTTTTGAAACGTTCAGACTCCAGGCGCTTGAGCCAGAGACAGAAGCCGTTGCGCTCCCGGTACAACACTTTGACGCGGTTGCGATGGCGATTGAGAAAGACGAAAAGTACGGGGTCGAACACGGCAACTTTGATATCCAACTCGACCAGCGCAGCCAGGCCATCGATAGACTTCCGAAAGTCGACTGGTTTCGGGTAGAGGTACACTTTTTCAACGCTGGCGTTGGGACGCATCATGGTGCTGGCTCCTGAAAGAAATCGGGAGCGCAGCATCAGGCGTCAGCTATCGGCTTGGAATGTGGGGTTCGTGGATCGGATACTGAGCATCGGCACGGCAGTCGCGTTCCTTCAGGAACAGAGCGCGGCGCTGCGAACCGGATTCACCCACGACTGGCAAGCCGAAGCCCGACAGTTCATTCACGAAGGCAACGCTCTGCTCTATGCGTTTCTCTTCGCTCTGATCGTGATCTACATGGTGCTGGCGGCCCAGTACGAAAGCCTGATCGACCCGCTGATCATCCTGATCACCGTACCGCTCTCAACCTGCGGCGCATTGATCCCTCTGGCGATGGGGCTCGCCAGCCTGAACATCTACACGCAGATCGGACTAGTGACACTGATCGGACTGATCAGCAAACACGGCATCCTCATGGTGGAATTCGCCAACGAACTGCGCACCCTCAGCGGCGGCACCTCTGCCCAGGCCATCGTGCGGGCATCGCGCATCCGGCTGCGCCCCATTCTGATGACCGTCGCCGCGATGGTTGTGGGCTTGATCCCGCTGCTATTTGCTTCGGGCGCTGGCGCCAACAGACGCTTCGGCCTGGGCCTCGTGATCGGCATCGGCATCGGCATCGGCATCGGCATGATGACAGGCACCCTGTTCACGCTGTTCGTTCTGCCTGCGATTTATACCGTGCTGTCCCGGGAGGCCAGGCCGGTGGCAAGTCACACGTTGCAGCTTATGGAACAGTGAATGATAAGAGACTGGTTCAGCATCGCGGGAGTGAGCCCTCCAGTTCAACCTCTACCACTGCACTCACCAGACATTCGCCGTCCCAACGGTGCAGCATGAAGCCCGGTGCGCCATTGGCGTAGCAAATATCACCAGAGACCAGATTCAAAGCCAGTGGGCGAGCAACCGACGGGCACACAGCAACTGCTGTGGTATTCCACTTGGCAAAGATCGCCCTGTGGTAGTGCCCCGTCATGATGCCGACGACCTGATCGTGCGGTGCTATGACATTTGCCAACTCAACAGCATTTGTCAGATTGATCCTGTCCAGTCTGTCGACACCGCAATTGATCGGCGGGTGATGCAGAGCAAGAAGCGTAGGCGTAGACGAGTGTTCACGGAGAGTCGATGCAAGCCGGGAAAGCTCATCCCCGGACAAAAAGCCGTGTGACTCGCCCTGTACCGATGAGTCCAGACCGACGACCAAAAGCGAAGTATCACCCCGGCTTAGAAAATGGGTATTGCTCACGATCCCGCGCGGTTCAAGTACAACGCGCATATTTTCAATCAGGTCATGATTACCAGGCAAAACGATACATGGAATATCCGCCGACAGGTTTTCAGCGAAGGCCCGATACTCCGCGATCGATCCGCTCTCCGTAATGTCGCCTGTGAAGACGATAAGATCCGGTTGCTGTTGGAGCTTCGAAATCTGGCGAAATGTATTAGCCAGGCGTTCGATATTGGCAATCTTGGCTGTTGCGCAGTCGCTGCGCACGCCAATATGAATGTCCGTCACTTGGGCGATCAGCATCCGACACGACCCTCTGGAAAACGAAAGGTAAGGACAAGAAGCGCCATCATGAAGAGTGACCTCCCCAGTCAGCCATGGTCCCGGGACTTAAAACGCCGTCTTTGTAAGGCAGCGCCGGCTCACGATCATTCAGGTGCCATAACTGACTGTCCAGGTCGACGAAATCGGCATACGCCGCAATCAACATCCCAGGCGCCGCCGAGAGTGAAGTGCCACCCAGGCAGCCCACCATGACTTTGAGACCTTCTTGTCTGGCTTTATCGACCAGGTCGTAGCCCGCGGTGAGTCCACCACACTTGTCCAGCTTGATGTTAATACCGTCGTAATGGGCCGCAGCAATGCCGAAGTCATTGTCATCGGAAAAAGATTCATCGGCAAAAATGGGAATCGACGTCGAAATTTCAGCAAGGTGGTGATCATCACGCGCTGTAACGGCTGCTCAAGCATTTCGATATTGCATGCTTCCAAGACCGGAATGATGCGTTTTAAAAAACCGACACTCCACCCTCCATTCGGGTCAATGGTAAGACGTGCAAGAGGGGCAGCCTGTCGCACGATTTGTACGCGCTCAGCATCGTTTTCAAGACCACCTTTAATTTTCAAAATGGGCAGGTGAGCGGCAAGCTCTGCAGTCTTTTGCACCACATCTAAACTATCCAGGCCTATGGTATAGGCAATTGATACAGCAAGAGGCCGGGCGCGCGCCGCAAGTTCGTAAACAGGACGTCCTGCCACCTTGGCCTCAAGGTCCCAGAGTGCACAATCGATCGCACAGCGTGCAGGACCGGCGGGAAGAAGTTTCATCAACTCGACCCGATCAAACGAATCGCTGATATGCGCCTGGACTCGCCTGATCTGATCGATGACTTCTTGAGTGGGTCGCTCAAAGAATGAACTGTAAGGTGAGCACTCGCCGCGCCCGACGTGTCCGTGGCGAAAAACTTCAACAACAATGACTTCTTGGACCGCAATCGTCGAGCGTGCATAGCTGTAAGGATTTCTAAGCGCTCGTTCTTCGACAGTAAAGTTCAGGGTGGTCATCAACGAGAGCTCTCCATTGGATTTTTGACGATTTCAGGTGCCCGGCGAACATGATTGTAAGTGTTCAATAAGACCAGGATGGTGATCGCACTGACTGCAATGCTTGCGGCCGTGGTCATGGGGCTACGGCCGTCGACCACCTGCGCTATATAAGTGAGCACCGGCCCCATTGCCAATACCGTGCTGACCGTAACAGGTACACATTTTTTGATGCCAAATTGAATCAACAGAGTTGGAACGATTATACCAACGACCGCAATGGTCATAATCGCAGGGATGCTTGACCGCCAAGCAGTTATCTCTGCCGATGACAGGAATACAACGGCGTAGACAAAGCAGAGGACAATCAACAAATAAAACCTGTGGGCGGCAACCTGCACGGAACTCCAATTGTTACTATAGAGTTTCTTGCTGTATATCGTAACGCCCGTCAGACCTATGCCCGAGGCAATGCTCAGCGCAAGACCGGTCCATATGCCGGCAACGGATTCATTCGACGTTCCCGAAACGCTTGAAAGGCTGAGCAGCACGGTCACGGCCAAAATGCCTGAACCTACAATAATGTCAATCAGTGACCATTGACGATTATTTCTGATGAAGCGGTCCATGATCAATGCCGTCAGAGGACCTATTCCGGTAATAAGGCAACTGACAATCGTCGGCGCAATAAACTTCAACGCGAAATAAAAAGCAATCCACGCCACTGCACTGCACACATTCAGCAGAAGCAAATCTCGCCAGGACGAAATAAAGTCCGGCAGCGACCTGGACGTAATCGCGGCCTGTATATTGAAGTAGCCTGCAGCAATGATGAATGTGCAGACAATCAACACTGCCGGGTTCAAGTGACTGACCAATGAAGAGACATATACGGTTTTTGCCGCACTCATCAACACGGCAAGAAACACAGCAATAGCACCTATCACGTAAAGACTTCGCGTCGATGTGGAGGTTGAGCCTAATGACATGACAGGTACCTCAAGGGTAGCGAATTAAAAGGTTATCGAGCAGGTGCGGCAAATCAGCGATAGAGGACAGGCAATGGGTACCATGATGCTCGACAGACATTGATCCATTCGCAGACTTTCCGGTAAGAACCTGCACTGATCTGGCGCCGATGGCGTTCGCCCCTGCGAGGTCAGTGCTCGGGTCGTCACCGATGACCCATACCTCTTCAGCGCTGCACGCGATAGCCTTGAGGGCCATTTCAAAAAACAGCCGTGAAGGCTTTCCGGTCACTTCGGCAGTCTGTTGAGTGGCCAGTTCAAGGCCGGCAATGAATGCACCGCAATCCAGCTTCGGTCCGTCGACGTCATACCAGAACAGATTCTTCTGCAACGCAATAAGTCTGGCGCCGTTTCGAAGCATCAAAAACACTTCATTCAGATTGTCAAAACAAAACGCTCGGCCGATATCACTGATAACAACGTTATCAGGTCGCTCGTTATCAATGGCGATGCCATCGAAAAGTGGACGCACTGTTTCAGGCACCAGCAGATGGCTTGTCTGCCCCGGCATTTCTTTCAGAAAATCAACGCATGCCGTGGTGGCCGTCTGAATCTGTTGCGCGACAACAGGAAAGCCCAACGTTTGTAAATCAGTCGCAATCGCCTCAGGGGTCCGACCGGTTATATTGGTCAGAAAACGGCACTTTAGCCCGCTGTCCTGGGCGTATTCAATCGCTTTTACGGCGCCAGGAATAGCGATCCCCTGGTGTACTAATGTCCCGTCGATATCGATCAAAAGACCTTTGGGTTTCATGGTTTAGCCTCTTAAAATAAATATTTTTTTGACAGCATCAAGCCAGCGCAAGCGACCATGAAGCCACTGAATAGAAAGTTATAGCCTGACGCATTAACCCTGCGGAACAGCATCTGCCCGATAAACAAATACACCAATGCTGCGATAGCGGCGGAATACAGCGGCGTCAGGCTTGGCTCAAAAGTACCTGTTGCGACCAGAATCAACAATTGGGTCGCTGCAAAACAGGCGTACCCCAAAGCAATATTTTGCCGCACGAGTTTTTTTCTTCAAATGCTGATGAGCAATAGATCGACAGCAGACTCCCCCCCATGTTTGTCAACCCGTGCAATAACCCGGTAGTTGCCAGAGCCACATGGGCATGTTTTGAAAACACGGCGGACAGCCACCGTTTAGGGCCGCTGAATAATCTGAGCGCGCTACTCAAAATCAATAGCAAGGCCACCATCACCTCAATGTTCAACTTCAACAGTCCGCTCAGGTTGGCAATAAGCCCGAGCGCGAGGAACGGCAGACCGAAGAATACAAAAGATCGAAGGTTTGCGCGACCTACCGATTTGTCTATCAACAGTTGCAGAACACTGATGGTCAATGACGCGGGCAATAGTATGCTCAGCGCGACGGGGAACGTGTAACCCATGAAAAGCATTATCGGTGTACCGAATAACAACAAACCTACGCCAAATAACGACTGCACAACTGAAATAATTGCAATGATAATCAGGATCATTCTTCCAGTCCCTCGGATTTTAGTACGGTTTCGATAATTGAAGGCAGGGTCAATTCGCCCACCGATGAACATATAAATGCCGTCTGGCTTGCGTCTACCAATACTCCCCTGAGCCAGGGTGCAGGGTGGTAAACAGTGTGATCGCCGCCCTTGCAACTTCGGCAGACCAGTGTTTCTGAATGGCCGAATCGCAACCGTCCTTCGTCAGGTGGTTGGAGGTAGTAACTTGCTTTCCACGGATCGGAAATCTCAGCGGAAATCGCCTGAAGCAATGAGATCTTCGACAGACCAGACTGAGCCAATTGTTTGTTCAGCACCGCAATCTCGACATCAACGTCAAAACCGCGTGCATGCGCACGCTCTGAGTGAACGACCAAAAGACCATTTTCGGCAGGATGGAAAAAGGCGACGCTACGATCAGCGTCAAGGCTGCCATCCTGCTTCAACGCCATCCAGCCCGCATCGAGTAAATGACGGTTGGGATAGACATCCCATTTCAGCGGTGTCATTCCATGATCAGAATGAATAACGATTCGTGTATTGGTATTGACCAAAGGAAGCAGGTCGGTTCGCCACCGGTCGAACTCAAGCAATACATTGAACAGATGCTGAGATCCTGGACGGTCTTCAGGAGCTGTGGGGAATTCGTTTGCCAGTATCTGATGCGACAGCAGATCGATAACCGGGTAATAGCCGATGATCAGCTGTGCATCGTTGGCCTTCACCGCCCTTGTAATCTCGTCAGTGAAACTCGCATGCAATGGTTCCATGAGGTTGGCAAGGATCGACTCGGCGCTTCCCCCTCCGCCGTCCCTCAAGCGCCGTCCCAACAAGCCGACTTGATACAGTTTTGCCGGGTTCATCGAAACAAAAGCGGAATCCTTTTGCTCCTCATACATTGCGCTGACGGCTGAACCCGAAATCTCGACCTGCGAATAGCCATTCACGATACGACTCTCCTTCAGCCAGCTAAACATGCCTTGGCTCCGCCCGAGCGCGTGATTATGAGGTTCCTCACCCCCCTCTTTCCCTGCGCTTTATGAGACCTGAGCTACTCATACGGCAGTGGAGTCGATCATCCATGTGTCCATGGTTAATCAAACCCTGATCATTCAATCGGGTATGAGAACACTCAAGCATCTGATCAAAAGCTCCGCAATAACACCGTTCCCGAAACCGTTGGTTGATAGATCGTTGACCAAAGGCATGATCGTTCGGGCATGTTGAATCGCCCCTAGTTATTCAAAGACTCAATTCTTGAGCCCTGAATTATGCTCATCGGCGAACTGGGGAATTGCTGAAGATTAATATGCGCGATTTTTAACTAACGCAATTTTCCCTTTGAAGCTTCACCTGCCGCCTGTAATGGGGTAGGAGTAGTGGCTTTCCCAATGACTCACAACGTTGGAGTTAAAGTTCGTGAACGGGTGAATGATCGGGATCGCAGCAATGATGCTCGCGATGCTTCCTAGATAAGTGATGATCCCGGCACCGACTTTCACCGCTGGAGACAGTTTTTGAAACATTCGCTAAGCACAGGGCTGCGTCCGTCTGTGCAGAGGTTGTGGGCAGGCTCAGTGCTCGTCCCTGAAGATCATTGAATCCCGAACAACAGCCAAATAATTCCATTAAACAACTTCGCCGGGCATTGCGATCGGGGAGACGATTGCGGGGACACAAATCGCTGCGCGGCCAACTAGGGACATTTCCAGAGGGCTCTCAAGGGGAGTCTCCGTAGTATTGATATGCACTACGCGCGCGCCTGACTTGAGCGCAATTCTTGGGATCTCTGCCGCCGGGAATACCACGCCTGAAGTGCCGATAGACAGCAGCACATCACAGCCCTGCGCTGCCTGAACCGCCCGTTTCCAAACGGCGGTAGGCAAATCCTCCCCAAACCACACGACCCCAGGTCTCAGCTTCCCGTTACAACGCGGGCGGCGGGGTGGTTCAACGCTTAAGCCCTCGCTGACAAACTGGTGATCCAGAGACACGGAAGCTGGAGTTCGGTGACAAGCGAAGCATTTAGGCAGGTCGAGCGCACCATGCAAATGGATCACCCCGGACGATCCTGCCCGTTCGTGCAGGTCATCGATGTTTTGAGTGACCACGGTCACTTCTCGGCCAGTTTGGGCCAGTTGTGCAACGGCAAGATGAGCAGCGTTTGGGCTGGCTTGGGCGACAAGTGCTCTTCGCCACAAGTACCATCCCCACACCAGTGCGGCGTTTTCCCGGAAAGCATTCGCCGTCTCAAGCTTCTCCGGATCATAGTGGGCCCAGATGCTGGTCAATGGATCTCGAAAAGTGGGAATCCCGCTGTCTGCGGAAATGCCGGCACCGGTGAACACCACGATGCGCTTCGCTCCCGCTATAAGCTCAGCGGCGGCTTTGATTGTGCTGAACACGAGACCCCGGAAAACACTCGGTTGGAAAACACCTGCCGAAGCATTGAATGAGTATCTAAAATCTGTCCAACAATCCAGTGTTGCGACGACCGGTTGAATTCGCCCTGCGACCCTTGATCCGAGTGAAACAGCAGGCCCTGAGGTCTTCCTCGTTGCTCGTAAGCCACATCCAGCGCCTTGATAACCAGATCAGCGTCCGGCTTTTCCGACAGTGCCCAGCCCACCACTCGGCGCGTACAAAGATCCAGCACGACAGCCAGGTAATGCCATTTCCCCTGGGCCCAGATGTAGGTGATTGTCGCCGCACCAGACCTGGTTGGGTGCCGGAACATCGAACTCCCGATTCAAGATGTTCGGGATATCCAACCGTTCAACCGTCGCTCGTTTATAGGCATGTGATCCGGGCTGTTTACTGACGAGGTCAAGCTCGCGCATCAGGCTGCGCACTTTGAATCTTCCGAGCTGCTCACCGTCTTCACGCAGCATCGACAAGATGCTGCGACTGCCCGCAGCACTGCGACTTTGCGTGAACAGTTCATTGACCCGACTGCGCAGCCGAAGCCGCTCAACGTCGGGAGTCCGGCGCCTGAGACGCTGGGCGTAATAACACGAGCGAGTGACTTCAAACACCTTGCACAGCCAATCAACCGGCTCGTGGACACTCAGTTGGTCAATCAGCGCGAACGCTCGTGATCTTCCGACATCAAGAGCGCGGCAGCCTTTTTTAGGATGGATTTCTCTCGCTCAAGCCGAGCGATACGAGCTTCCAGTTCCTGGATTTTCTGCTGTTCCGGGGTCAGGGCTTTGCTCTGCGGAGTGACGCCTTGGCGCTCCTGCTGAACCTGATCAACCCAGCGACGCAGGGCCGACTCACCGACACCCAGTGAACGGCTGGCTTCGATGTAGCTGTAATTTTGCTTGAGGACGAGGTCGACAGCCTCGCGTTTGAATTCAGCAGAAAAGGAACGGCGTTGTTTGGTCATCTGACACCTCGATCTGGCGAGCATTCTCGCCTAAATGGGTGTCCGGTTTCATTAGACCACTACACCTTTACGGCCATTGGGTTGGATTAGGAGATAGAGACCGTCGCCGTCGAAAAGCTTGTAGGGACGGTCTGTTGGCTTGGCTAAACGGCAAGCAGCGTCGGTAAGCGGAGCAGTTGTGCGCGACATAAGGGTACTATCCTTAATCGAACCAAAGACTACCCCTAACTTTACCCTCTAAATGACTGGATTCCAGAAGAATGGACAAGAATCCGACGGAATGCTAAAACGAAAAAACCCGCCAGAAGGCAGGTTTTTCAAGGCTTCCAAAGAACTTAAAAGCGCTCAGTGGAATGCAAGATGGTGCCGAAGCCGGGGTCGAACATACCGTCTACAGGCCTCTATGTTACTGGATTTATCTATTATTCATCTCAGTATGTATACCTAAACGTATACCTAAAACGGGAAGTACCCTTATCTTCTCCGCCTCCAGCCGGTCGCCTGTCGTGCCGACACCCTCCCCCTGTATTGCCGTCGCCAAGTAACGCTTGTGATCATCATTACGATCCCCGTTTAGGGATGGTGGTTAGGAACACAAGTTATGAAGAGATGGAAAAATTGTTTGGGCGCGGGGGCCGATACTGCGAACGCTAATACTTTTGACGCAGCACCTCCCAGCATTCCCCTCAAATTCGCCCAAGACAGCGATTTCCTAAAAAACTACGAATTAATGATTGAAACAGGCAAGGATCGGTCCTTCGGGCGAAGACTCCAGACTTTTGACCTCCCCCTACCTTGCCCGATGGCAAGTTACGGATAAACATCCAATCAGGCACACCATGCCGTATGCAACCCTGCGTCGGGTCTCGAATTACCCGCTAGGGGCGATTACGATCCGTGGTCGGAGTCCGCTTTGATTATTGACCGAGAACGGCCAAAAGCTGCCGGTGACGGTCCACACGATGCGGTCATGATAGGCTTCAGCATTCAAACTTAAATCACCGGTAGTGACTTCTATGGAAGCGAGCGCATGGAAGAAAAATCACCCAGGCGTACCTGATAGCTGGGTTCAATTAGGGGCAGGCGGAAATGCCTATGTATGGACGGATGGGCGCCATGCGATTAAGCGATTAAAACCTGGCGCTAGCCGGGAGGCTGTTGCGAGATTCAAACGCGAGGCTGAGATAGTATTTTCGCTTCAGGAGGTCCCTGGGCTTAGTTTGGTAGCTGTTCGAGAGGTCCGGGAGCGCGCTGGTGACGTCGAAATTGTTATGGAGAAAATGGATAAAAACCTTGAAGAGATCATCCATCTCTTTAGAGGACAACCCGACGCGGCAGCACGGGCGCTCTTACCTATAGCAGACACCCTTGCGGCCTTGGCCCGGCGCGAACGGCCGATCCATCATCGGGATATCAAACCCTCGAATTTACTTTTCAAAGAATCGGAGCAAACTCTTCATCTGGCAGATTTTGGATGCGCATATCTTGCTCAGGATGAGCGTTTGACCCCTCGACTACGGGCTATGGGGGCGTGGGCATATCGCCCTCCCGAATATTCCGTAGGCCGGGTGGCAGAAGTTGATGAAAAAGGCGACGTGTTCAGCTTGGGGAAAGTCTTTTGGGCGATGATCTACGGTGAACGAGGGATCGTCTTTCCCGGCCCCGTGTGGTTCGAAAGGGAATACGACCTTGGTCAGCTGTTTCCAAGGCAACCACTCATTCACCATGCGATGCTGCTCATATCCCATGCTGCCGCGATCAATCCCAATAATCGTCCATCTTTGATCCAGTTTGCCAAGGGGCTTCGTGCGATGTCAGATGGTCAAATCACTAAAGAAGATAGTGATAGGTCAATTGAGTTATTGCGTGCACAGACCTTGATTGAGGTGGAGTACCAGCAACGTCAGGCTTCGACAGCGACGTTTGTTCGGGCAATCCGCTCGGACTTTTTCAACGCAATTTCTACTCTGCATAAAAGCAATCCAGAGCTACAAATGTGGCGCGAATGGCTCGATGAAGCTCTGAACACGCCTCAAACCACGGGAGCTCTAGTAAATCAAGTGGCAACGCATGAATCAGATGCGCCTGTGATAAATGTCCGCTACCGGCGCCGAGTATTGAACTCAAGTTTTCATCCTGCAACCGAGTCGGTACCAGCATTCTTCAGAGCCACGATGTACAACGAAGATTCCCCATCTCAGACCTCAATGCTGATTGTAAGAAACGCACCAGACGGACTCTTTTTTGAAATGCAAATGGTGGACGGGATAGCACCTACTGGGACGTACACTCCTGAAACGCTGCAAATATTCCTTTCATTAACTACACAACGACTACTGAAAGTCTGAGCGCTGTGCAGCGTGCCTCTTTGGCATCGATTTGATCGTACCTTTGCTGGTAACCGGTGTGCGCTTTAGGTTGGTTCCTGCCTGAGGTGACACAAGGAATCGGCCAAAAGCACTACGAAATCAGAAGCGACTCAGTCTGCCGCACTTTTGACCAGCACACGTTGTAACCATGATGGGCTGAGAACGGCCAAAAGCAGTCGGTGGACAGGCCGGCAGTAGATAGATAGCGTCTACGGCAGAAATCGGCTACAAGCAATCGGGGACAGTGGCAAATAGGGGGTGTCCTGCTACCCTCTTTATGGTAGTCGGGCTTGCCGTCACCCCTGTCGGGTTACCTCGCGCTTACCGCGACAAGAAACGCGACATGGCATGTCACCTAATCAGAGAGTGTCAGGATAGCGCCATGAAAGTTCGATGCCCTGATTGTGGTTATATCACAGACTACCTTCCGCCAACCCATAGGTGCCCTAATTGCGACAGTTTTTCCCACGAATGGCTGATTTATGATTGGGAAAGCTTTGCTTCAATGAAGCGTCGACATATTGGATACAACCTTTTAATTATTGGCATAGTGCTAATTGTTTTACTTGCGACAATCACCTCTAAATCAACAGATGCGCGTCATTGGTTGTTCAGCTTATTATTTATCCCAGCAGTGATCAGCTTGTTTAATTGTCGAAAGCAGCTTAGAAGGAAATCGGAGTATGAAGGGCATAGAGGCAGGGCTTTACTCCCCTGGTTTATCGGTTTCGGGGGGATCTAAAGCGGTTAACAAGTCGTATATGGCCACAGGGATGAGTAATGCTTTTCCAATGCTGTCGTCAGTGTGATTGCATTCGTATATCTGGCCGGTGTTGAGCTTGCTTACCCTGGTTACAGTGTTCGCGCAACAGGAACCAGTCGTTCATGGACGATGGCTGGTAGCTGCCAGCAGTGAACGACCGTAAATGATCGTTTTCAGCCGCTTACGACAGGCAGAAACCGGCCAGTTTCTGCCTTTGGGGCACGGCCGCTATGGGTCGGTTTTCTGCCATTCGCGACGGGAAGAAAACGGCAAAAAGCAGCCAAAAGCAGCCAGTTGCGATCGGCTGCAAACGGTCAGCGACTTGCTGCTTGGCCATGGCAGAGTTCAATTACGTGTTGGCGACCTCCGGCCCAGCAAGTTAGAAAACTCAAATAAAATCCACACCCAAAACGTCAAAGAGAGCAGAAAATACGCAATGCTCCCACCAGTTATCAATAATCGATTTTCCGACATCGTCTTAAGCACATGATATGAGTAACGTAGATCACTACTTGGCAACACTTGAAACAGCGGGACCAACAAAAGCATTAGCATGAACCCGACGCTCAAAACCCTTACAAGATAGCTTTTACTCTCAATAGGTTGTAAAGCATGCATGTGAAGACGAGTCAATGACATCACAATAGCAGCAACCCATGACAAAATAATCGCCATAGAAAAACTAACCATTATTACCAATGGATACCTTGAGCCTTCACTAATGCTCCCAATATCCTTGTAACAAACCAAAATCATCTGCTGGACCAGCAACCACCCCCCCTCAGCCGTATCGGGCACAAGGGCGCTGACCATTACCAGTAAAAGGAGAAGCAACACAATCACCAGTTTTGCCTGCCCTATGCTGAAAACTGGAAAAAAAATACTTGTCCTGCTGCGTCCATAGCCGTCATCGGACATAACCTAACCTCAGTTGATACCTGTGTATTGTGATCGAGATATGCTAATGCGAGTGTAGACCAGAAGATTCCGGTAAATTAGAAACGCTTAGATCAAAATACTATCGCGCATGTTGGGACGAAGACCTGCCGCTCGCCAAATTGTAGAGCTCATGGATTGCACTATTGCGCGTATCGAGAGTTGGCATCGAAAATAAGCGAGAAAACTTGCAATAGCGACTCTACGAATGACCGCTTCGGGTCGATAGCGACCATCACTCATTGTGACTGATCCACCCTTGTCCTCCCTCAACGTGGAGGACTAGCCATGAACACTATTGCTGAATACAGCCATCAGCCTTGGAACAAGGGAAAGCTTGTCGGGCAGAAAGCCCCGCTCCGAGTCAGAGATATCTGGGCCATCCGCGTAAGACTTCACAGCTTGCTGAGAAGACACGTGATTTGGCGCTCTTCAACTTGGCCATCGACAGCAAGCTGCGTGCTTGTGACTTAACCAAGCTGCGAGTACGAGACATAGCCCATGGGGAACATGTGTCGTCACGAGCCATCGTGATGCAGCAGAAAACCCAGCATCCAGTGCAATTTGAAATCACTGAGCAAACCCGAATGGTTCTGGAGGCTTGGATACATCAGGCCCGCCTCCGCAGCGAGGACTTCTTGTTTCCGACCCGGTTGCACAACTCAGACCATCTTTCCACAAGGCAATACGCTCGAATAGTCAAAGCGTGGGTGACAGCCATTGGCCTTGCCCCAACCATGTACGGTACTCACACGCTACGGAGAACCAAGGCATCGTTGATCTATCGCAGGACGAAGAACCTGAGAGCTGTCCAACTCCTGCTTGGTCATACGAAGCTTGAAAGCACTGTCAGATACCTGGGAATCGAGGTCGATGATGCCTTGGAAATGGCGGAACAGACGGAAGTCTGATCATCCATAGTGACGGTCGATGCTAGACCGTCGCTATCCGACCCATAGCTGCCGGTGGTGACATGCAGAAAACGGCCATGAGCGGACGTTAGACCCAGCGCTGGCAAATGGACAGCCTTGCCGATGCTGCTTTCGAATCTAGAAAGCAGTAGGGCTTGCCGTAATCTTTTTAGTGCTTCCCTCCGGGCAAAATCGCGTTTGCTGCAACCACGTCTAAGCTAGCTAGACAGGGAAAGGTGTGGTGCTCGTCCGAGCACGCTGACGCCTAACCCCTCCATTAAGCGGGCGTTAGGGAGTCAAGCGGCGTGCAAGAAGCTACCTCACTGCTGAACCCGAGTCGCTTATGGACTCGCTCTGAAGTGCTCACCCGCCCTTGCCCCGTGCCAAGGGAGCCAGGCGTCTATGCCTGGTATTTCCGGTGCATTCCGCCTGGAGTTCCGACGAGCGGGTGCCACACCTACCAGGACCTCACGCTCCTCTACACCGGCATTTCTCCTCGTCTTCCTCCTGCCAACGGAAAACCCCCGTCCAAGCAAAGCCTGCTTCATCGCGTTCGGTACCACTTCCGCGGCAACGCGGAGGGCTCCACGCTCCGACTCACTCTTGGCTGCCTTCTTGCTGAAGAACTCGGAATCGAGTTGCGCCGCGTTGGGAGCGGATTCCGAATGACATTCAGTTCGGGGGAGATGAAGCTGTCGGAGTGGCTTGAAGAAAACGCCTTCGTCGCCTGGTGCCCGCACCCAGCGCCCTGGGTGTTGGAGGAACACATGATTTCCACACTTTCCCTCCCGCTCAACCTTGATCAGAATAGGCGGCATGCATTCCATCAGACGCTCTCGGAACTCCGGCGGACCGCCAAGGCCAAGGCGCGGGAACTTCCGATTGCCCGCTAACAGGTCAATCGACACGGACGTCCTATCGGCTGGCTTCGCCAGCCGAAGAACAACCCGAACGCGGCTGCATTGAGAAACAGCCGTTACGCCGTGAAGGGCTCAAGGAACAGAAAACCGAACCGGAAAACCGAAGCGCGAGTGCTGGACAAGGGAACACGCGAAGCGGGTAAAACCATCGAGAAAGGCCAGAAAATGGCGCAGAATCGAGGCTTACGCGAAGGAACACAACTGCACCATCACGCAAGCTATGATCGCTGCTTACCCCGGAGGTGGACACCATGCTGACCCAGGCGGAACTCGAAAAGATTCACGCTGACATTGTCAGGGTGAGGGCCGAGACCATGCGGTTTGTCGGTGCCGGAACCAGCTTGTCGGCGACTGAATCCAGCGGTACAACTGCCGAACCCAGCAAGCTCACGGCCTGGGAATTGTTCTGGTGCCCGGTGACCATCGTTGCAGGGATGTTCGTGGTCATCGGCGGTGCCATGGCCCTGATCATCCTTTGGAGTGACCATATACGACTATGCAATCCGCTTTGAGCGGGACACCCGAAGCTGATACACCGACACCGCCGTCATGAATGTTTCCGCTTCGAGGCGCAGCTTCTCCACTTCTTCGGCAGGCCCAGTCTCTTGCGCTTCGTGGTATCGGCGTAATGCTTGCACCGCCTGTTCCATCAGCGGCT
This sequence comes from Pseudomonas farris, assembly GCF_019145235.1. Taxonomy (GTDB): domain Bacteria; phylum Pseudomonadota; class Gammaproteobacteria; order Pseudomonadales; family Pseudomonadaceae; genus Aquipseudomonas; species Aquipseudomonas farris. The sequence continues at coordinate 113,267 of NZ_JAHSTV010000004.1, forward strand.
CGCCTGCTTTTACCTTTTCACCCAAGCTTTGGTCTTCCTCGCTATCCCTATCCTCACTTATCGCATTTCCTTTCAAACTTTCAGCTACCCGTCCTATCACGCCCGTCTTGAATCCCTGCGCGCATCAAAACAAGCCTGATTGGATTTTCTGCTGCAGGATGGAAGCCAGTTCCCGATTAGGGTATTGGGCTTTCAAGCTCCGCGCTTTACAGCCGAGCGCATGACTAAAAGCACCGGCGTCCGTGAGGCCCTGGGCGCTCCCACACAATCGACAGCGCACCAGTACGCCGTCGAGTTTCCAGTGTTTGTTCTAGGCCTCCAGCGGCAGGTACGTCACGGACATTCAAAAGCAGTCCTTTGGCAATGAACGACAAGGGCTAAGTGCGCGTAAAACCATTCACTATGGCAATGGTAGGCCAGCCTCCGGAGGGCTGGTGTCCAGCAGGCGCAAAAAAGTCCACCGAGTGTTTTTTTGTGAGGGGACATTTAACGAAACTCCATTATGCGCTGCCGTTTAAGTGTGTCCCGGAACACACTTAGCCGTGGCGGATCACTTCCGCATCCGCATCTGCTTAGGCAGTTGGCTGCCTTCCTCAGTGCGTGAAGGGCAAAAAACGGCCAAAAGCGGTCATTGTCCAACCGACAGAGCAGCGATACCCCGCCATAGTTGGCGCTTTGAGCGCATTGCTAGACCTCATCTGTCGGCGGTGAAAAGCCTAAGGCGCGTATCACATCAAAGGTAATTCGCTTATTTTCGTCAACTGTCATATTTAGCCACTCAGTTAGTTCATTGAGCCCAGGCCAGAGTTCATTAAGAAATTGTGCAATTTTTTCCGTCGAAACTTCGACTGGAATTTTATTGTCTGCATTTGGGACAGAAGACAACCTCTTTACTTCGGTCAGGCACAGAGAAATAGTCTTTAAGCCGTGACTACGCTCTCCAGCGTATGCAAAAAATAATAGTTCTGGAAGTACTGCGGAGAGCCTTGAGGCGAAAACTCTAACCTCCGAAACTTCGAACAACTCACGGGGATCTTGATCGTACCCATGAAATGAAATTTCTATTTTACCCTGACAATGTTCTGCAAGTTCACGCGTAGATCTAATTCGATCAAAAAACTCTCGAACGCTAGAAAAGTCCAACGCCTCAACATCAACACGATCTATTATGAATAAAAAATGGTTGTGATTAACGATGATATCGTTCATCGCCCAGTAGCTTTCTACCTCGCTCAAGTAGTCTGCTGGTGGAGGTAGCAGATCAGTAATTGCATCCTTCGAAATTTCAAGCTTGTTTTCAAAAGGAATAGTAATCTTCCAATTATTTCCTGCTTTAGATGTGGCACCCGGATCGAAATGAACCCAGTAACAATCATTCGTATCAGGATCGCAAATTATAATCAAAACAGGCGTTGGATAATTAGCAAGATAATTAAAGTGTTTTTGTTCACCGCGAAAAACGTAGCCCCATTTATTTTTTTCGCTAAAAAAAGATGAGCCATACTTAATCTGCAATGCGAGCATTTGCCCTGTGACAGCGCCGCTCTCAAGGACGACATCTACTTGCGCGTCAATCCCGAAGTCATGCTCTTGATGGTTACGTTTGAATAGCCACTCGAATTCCTCGTTTATTACACGCGAAACTATATCAACGCCTCGATCGCCCTTCTGAGCAGCTTTGCTGTACGTTGGAAACCCTCGTGTCATGCCAAAACTCCATTCAATTGGACAGTTGTTGCTGCACGACTATCAGGGGCTGTCCGCTTGAGTGAATGGTTAACTATTCACTCGGCCAACACAATGAAAAAATGTCGGATAGGCATACTCCTCTGACCAATAAAGGCACCGCAATTCAGCATTTGGACGAATTCATCATACGGAAGGGGTTGAGAATGCGAATCCTGAGCGTCAGCTTTGGGTCGGTTGCCGTCCTTCGCGACAGACAAAATTCGACCCAAAGCGGACATTGCCTGTAGCTGAAGTTGACCGACCGTGAATCCGTATTGCAGCATGGAATTGACGTGTGGCGCTGTGCGGCCACTCTGTAAGCGCTACCTTCGCACCTAACCGGAAGAAGCTCATGATCATGGTGTTACCGAAGATCGAACTCAAGGAACTGTCGGTGAAAGCGGAAGCAGACGGTTTAACGCTGAGTGATCTAGTCCCCCTTTGCGAAAGGTTCGGCGTTGCACCGCATGATGTGCTGAACGAGCTGTCCGTCGCAGTTGCGGAAGGCTATCTACAAGGATCTCTGCTCTATGATTTTTGCGACGGCGTTATGAACGGGATCATAAATGCTGTGGTTGAAGTAGGCATGACTAACGACATGCCTCAGCCCGCTTTCTCGCTTTACCAGGCATTCGATCAAGGTGAATGGTTCCGCAGTAACGACCCACCGGAAACTGACCCCAGTGAGAAATACACAAAGCCGGTGGTCGAGGAAATAATGCGTACCCTTAGAGACTAGCTTTCACAGATCGGGAGGTTTTCGCTTATCGGCTGGAAGGTAGTGGATCGAACGCCGCTTTTGGCCGATCTCCGCCTGTCGCGAGGGCCGTAATCGACCCAAAGCGGACATAACGGCTAGAGATACAAAAGGAACAAGCAGCACGGCTACATTTACCGGTATTGTTGCTCTTCTAAAGTAACCACATAATCAGAGAAGTCGACATCACCAACGCCGTCACTGCATTCCAGCATCATCTTGTTACCGGTCTCGCAGACATGCATTCCCGCATTTCCAACCCATGCACTCATGCCAAAAGTGCTTTTCCAGACGTTCCAGATTTTTAAAGTGCTTCCAGATTTGGAAAGCACTTCTATCTCCGCAACATCAGGACTGGTATCAGACCACAAAACTATTTCGGGATAGCCGGTGCCAGAGCTGTCGACGACAAGCTGTCCATTTGCCGCCTTTAACACCAACCCTTGCACTCGACCATTCGTAGCCCTCAATCGGCGAATTGAAAAGACGGTTCTGGGCTTCGTGATCTTGATCTCTATGATCGCAACGACGGTTTGCCCATTGAAATTTATTGGTGTGCCTTTAGTGCGTGCAAATATTGAAGAGAGAGTTTCTTCCACTTTCAGTACCCAGGATTTCTCATGTCAGTGTCAGCATGATCCAGGCGAGGTCAGCGTGTCTATAAAGGTACAGGTCATGAGTGGCTGCTTTTGGCCGATTTCTGCCTGTCGCCACCATCAGCTTCTCCCGATAAACGCGTTCTAGAGCAGCCAAGGCCATCTTGGTGATCAGAACAAATAGGTACCTGCTGGGAGCGGGTGCCAGCCACCTTTGCTCAGCCGCTTCTCTACTAGAGCCTTGTACTCCTGCGGCTCAGGCGCTTCCTTGCGCTTATGACGGCCCTGATTGCACCGCTGGCAGGCGGCAGCAATATTGGACTGGGTATTTCTTCCGCCATCCTGCCTGGCTACTAGATGCTCGGCTGTGCACTGGAAGTGCCTAGCCTGCCGAAGGGAAAGGTCATGGCGGCGGGCGAAGGCCTCAGGAGTATCGCGCCACATCTGGAAGCCGCAGTAATAGCAGCGGCCACCTTGGCGATCGAACGCAGCGAAACGATGTTTGATAACTGATTTATGGGCCATGGCGGCCTCCTGTATGAAAAAGGAAGTCCGCTGCGCCTAAAGGCAAGAAACGGTACCAGTCGACTCACTCGAACCGGCCCAACATCGCCCCCTTAAGGGAACGACAAGAGCAAATCTACGCCAAATCAAAAGCAGTGATCAAGTAGTCTGGAGGCAACCTGAGCTGGTCAAGTATTCCCGGATACCCATGCAGGCGAAATCATCACCAATCAACTGCGTAAAAGAATAAAGCCCGGTAGTTATCCGGGCTAAACATCACTCTATCTTTGCGTTAGGCCATCGCGTTCGGGCTTCAACCAAGGCTTCGGCATGAGTCATTGGCTCACCGATCATTGTGAAGGGACCGTACCCTGTCACGGACACTGTCCAGTGACTGCGTCGGGCTTCACCATCGTTGGCCGCCACTTCGACCATCAGCTCCAAACGGTGCAACTTGATATAGCGGCGCTCCTCCTGTGTCAGCCTGATAGATGGCCAGACGATTAAGCGGTTACCCACCACCTTGGCACTGAACCCGCGATCACGGAGATAGTCGATAACTTTCATCAGAAGGCCTCCGCGTCGGATTCATCGAAGACCATGTCCGGCGAAGTACCGGTGTTGTCGGGGGATAGTTGCCGACTCGAAGTCCTGCAAGTCCCAATGTCCTGCTCGGGGTGATCGTCTGGCAGGACATCAGGACTTGCAGGACATTGCTTCGATAACTTTCTCCCGATACCCCATTTCACCGCCCCCCCAGATTTACCCAGAGACTTGCACTCGATGCCTATCTGCCGAAGAGCGGGAGCAGCACGTCGCAGGGCGTCCCCTAGCCCCTTAGCGGAACGGGGCCACGAATCGCAGCCGGTTGGACGGTACTGTTCCAGGGTACGCAGAATATCCTTTGCCGGGGCGGTCACGCCGTGCGGACGCGCCTCGACCAGTTCCACTACGGCGGCAGCTACCGGGCTAGCGTCAATGGTGCGAGCCAGACTTTCCTGCCGACTGGCGTTGAACTCGCGCAGGAAGTCCTCGGGCTCATGACCTGCTGCGGCGGCGACAGCCATACCGAGGCGAGCAAATTCAACCAGCCGCGGACGATCGTCGGCGGGGATTTGCATCTGCGGCAGTAACTCCAGCGCCTTGGCGAAAATATCCAGCAGCGCCCCCAGCAAACATGGACGCTCGGCTTCGTACTCCCGCCAAAGGTCTGTTACTTCCAGCCGCTCGCTGATAACCGGCGTCTCGATGGTGATCGTTCTGTCCACCAGATCTTGCGCCGTGACTGCCGCAGATATGCCGTTCAGCACGATGGGGCGCTTCACGCTGATAACACTTTCGTCGGCATCCGAGTACAGCTTGCGCTTGGCAAAGCCGCCTCCGGTTGCCAATACGCACATGGCATCCTGAGTTGCTGCGGGCAAGTGCGAGACGTTCTCCAGGCTCACTACCGCACACACACCAGCTGAAACGAATAGGTCCTCCGACGACCTCGGAGCACTGCGCAAAGGGCAGGAATTCGGATCAATGAGCTGGCGCAGCGCTGTTTGTGTCGTGCTCTTCGCACTACCCTGCTCGCCCAGCAGCTCCAGCACTGGATAAGGCGTATCAGGACGCAGGCATTCGATCAGCCAAGCCAGGGCCAGCAGACGGGAGCCGTGCGGGATGTTCGCCACGTGCCAAAGTTGCTCGATCGATCCACCTGGAACTGGAGCTGGAATCGGCTGCATAGATTCAGGTCGAACGAACATGGCCTCGGGTGACTCGGCGATCTCCCACTTACCCGGCCGAATGCGAACCGCTCGGCTACTGCCTAGTACAGCCAGGTCGAGAAAGTAATCACCAGCGGCACCAGCAGTGCGCAGGTGTACCTCCTGACAGTCCCCATGGAATCGGCCGAGGCCGCTCAGGGTGCCCAGCGCCTCCCGGACCGATTGATCTCGGGGCGCCTTTCCGCTGTCCGAGTAAAATCCGGCGACCAGTGCATCTCGGAACTGGCGCGCGGCTAGATTACGCACTTCGCCCGTCGTACGATCCCGGGCGAAGACGTCCTTGTTTTCATCGTGGAACAGCTCGAAGCGTTGTTCCACAAACTTCACCAGTAGAGACGCTTGGCTCTGCTTTTCCTCGGCATCATCACCAGGCTCGAAGTGTTCCTCGACTGGCTGCTGATCGTCGAATTCGAACTGGTGATTGTCGGGAGCGTCCACCATTTGCAGCAGTTGCTCGACAGTGCCACCCGCGTCCAGCCAGTCGGATACGTCGCCCTTCGGCGGCAGCCCTGGAAGGCTCAATACGCGAACTTCTGCCTCGGCCTTACTCAGTGCCCGACAAACCTTGTCGGCGTGTTGATGTCCCGGCTCGTCGTTATCCGCCAGAATCACTACCCGACGGCGTGCGAAGGACTCATTGAGCGCATCAGGCCACTTGCCAGCGCCACCGGCATTGCAGGTTGCGACCAGCCCCAGTGACTCCAAGCGCAACACGTCCTTCTCACCCTCCACGACAAACACTGGCGTACTCCAAGGTGCGCGCAGCAACTGCGGCAGACGGTAGGGAACCTGACGCACACCCTTCACCGACCACACCCAGCCGCCTTTGCCGTCCGGGCGGCACTGGCGAAAGTCCTTTGGTTCGTAGCGGACAACTTGAAACAGAACGTTGCCGTCTTCGTCGGTGTAGTCATAACAAGCCGACATGCGACGGCTGGCCGGTAGGACATCAGGACTTTCAGGACATGGCGCCGGCCGCTTTTCTTTAAAGCCTTGCTGCTCAAACCAGCCCATTTGCTCGGCCCAACTTGTGATGCCGGTTTTCCAGGCAATCAATTCCAATACGCCGCCACCGCACCCGTCTTCGTGCGAGTGCCATACCCCCTTTTCCAGATCGACGGATAAAGAGCCATGCGCTCCAAACCGAAGCTCGCTCGGCTTGCTCATTGCGGCATTTGGCTCGCCAAGAAGGTACCGGGCTACTGGCCCAATCATGGATTTCAGCCAAGCCGATCCCGCCGGCGCATGGGCGCCGTTTTGACTTTTCATGGGTTACACCCCGCGCTGCTTGGCTTTGCGCCAGGACCAATTAGAAGGAGACGGGAAGAAATCAACGTGCAGGGCGGCCATTACGCGAAGCTTCCAGGAAGCTGTAAGCGATGATGAATGGCTCATACTGCGTCTCTCGCTTCAATCTTGGTCCGTAACCAAGCCTCCACCTCAGCCAAGACGTAATAAGCCGCGGCTTGTCGGCTTTCGTTGGCCTTAATTGGCTTCGGGAACGTTGGGTCTTTCTTGCGGAGTTTGTCTAGGCCAGAGCGGGACAGGTCCAGCCATAGACAGAGCGCTGGCTGACGGATGAGAGCTTTCGGGGGAATTGTTGCTGGCTGCATTTGAGTGACTCCGTATCGGGTACAGAGTCATTCTTGTTGAACCCCCGATTGCTGTCGCAGTGCTCAAAAGAGATTAGTTAGAGGCTTATTTCCCCCCTTTTTGCACGTCGGATCAATTTTTCATATTCGACAATGTCCGCTGGCACCTCGACTCCTGCAGCAACGAGAAGCTCTCGGGCGAGCTCTGCTGCTTTGCGTTTGGTCATCTTCGCTAAGGAAGACTGCCGTAGCTTGTCCGCGGTATCAGCCAACAAATCATCTCGCGGATACTTCGGCTTCACGCCACGAATAGTTGGAGCCGCCTCCAACTTCTGCTCGGTAATGTCCAACACATCGGACACCATGGAGGCCTTCGCCATAAGGTCAGAAAGCAAGCCACCGCTGAAAAAGCACCCATGGCTTCGCCAGCAGGCGTCGTTGATGTAACCCTCGGCGAAAGGAGGGAGATTGTTTAGCCCCCGTAACGTTTCCTGAAGATGCAGTTGCACCTGCCGCACATGGCGAAGTTCTTCGTGGCGCGCGGGGCCTTTTTCCGTTTCGCGGATGACCGCTCTGTAGGACCCAAGCCTTTCCTTGAACCATTCCTGAAGATCGCCGTCGTGATGTCCGGCCAAGTCAGCGATAATTGCCCGCGCAGCATCAGACAGGCTTTCATCGACCAAATCACCTGTACCCCATTCGGGTTGATTGTCGAATACTGGAAGTGCCTTTGATCGCTTGCCCCTTTTTATTTCCATGCTTGTAGCCCCCTCTCCACGCTCACCACATCAGTGTTCCGGTGTGCAAAATCATAGGGCGTGATGTGCTTTTCCCGGTTGGCGTCCAGGTAGTCAGCCCACCACGCCATCATCAGTCGGCGCTCTTCCAAGTGCTCAGCCTTGTGGATGTAGGCCGCGCGCACACCGTTGCGCTCTTGGTGGCTCATTTGCCGCTCAACCGCGTCACGCGACCATAGGCCGGACTCGACCAACGCGGAACAGGCCATAGTGCGGAAACCGTGCCCGCAAACCTCTATCTTGGTGTCGTACCCCATACGGCGCAGTGACTTGTTTACGGTGTTCTCCGACATTGGCCGCCAATGGTAGTGATCACCCGGCAACACCAGATCAAAACGCCCGCTTAGCCGGCGTATCTGCTCTAGCACTTCAAGCGTCTGGCGTGACAACGGGACAAGGTGCGGAGTCCCCATCTTGGCTCCTCGATGCGACCTCTTGACGCCCTCGATTGGTGCCCGTTCGCCGGGAATCGTCCACATGCTCCGGGTAAAGTCGAACTCAGACCAGCGGGCAAAGCGCAGCTCACTAGAACGAATGAACACCAGTAGAGCGAGGCTTACAGCAAGACAGGTAAGCGGTCGTCCGGTGTCAGCCTCGCAGCGTTGCAACAACTCCGGCAACCGCTCAAGGGGCAAGGCCGGGCGGTGTTTGGCCTTGCGGGTGGCAGTCCCCCCCACCAGATCAAGCGCCGGGTTGTATACGATGAAGTTGCGCTGAACGGCGATTCGCATGATTCCGGCGATGCGCTGACGCAGTCGCCCAACCACATCAAGCGCGCCGCGCTTCTCTACCGTCTTCAGACAGGCCAGCAGGTCGCGGGTTTTCAGGTCGGATACGGGGCGTTTGCCCAGCATGGGGAAAAGATCAACCTCAATCTCTTTCAGCACCCTGACCGCGTGATCCTTCGACCATTTGCCGGCCATGCTGGCGTGCCATTCCAGGGCCAGCGCCTCAAAGGTGTTCCCCGCCTCATTGGCCGCCTCGATCTTTGCTTGCTTAGCGCTCTCGATGGGGTCTTGGCCATGCGCCAGCAACTCGAGTGCATCGGCTCGACGCGCGCGGGCGGCTTTCAGACCGAGAGCCGGGTAGTTGCCGAACGTTGCCAGACCAGGCTTACCGCTTGGCTTTTTATACTTGAAGCGCCAGACCTTGGTGCCGGTGGCCCTTACAAGCAAAAAAAGCCCTTGCCCGTCGAACAGGGTGTAGTCCTTTGCGCGGGGTTTGGCGGCCTCGCATTTGGGGTCAGTAAGGGGGGTTACGGTGCGCGCCATAGGTATACGCCTCTATATCGAACCGATATATACCTAAACGTATACCTAAATCGTGGGGCTGTACAGGAACATACGGGGATATTCAGACACAAAAAAACCGGCTACAAGGCCGGTTTCTCTAGGTTTCAGATGTTTACGGGAACATCTGAAATCATACTATTGGTGCCCGAAGCCGGAATCGAACCGGCACGCCCTTACGAGCGGGGGATTTTAAGTCCCATGCGTCTACCAGTTTCGCCATTCGGGCGGTAGCGCGGTAAAGCAGTCTGAAAACTGACCAATAACGATCTGGCAGTTCTGACGCTTGTGCAACAGAGGGGGGAAATATATACATCCCGCCCCGGTGAAGCAAGTTCGCAAAGATCCTTTTCAAGACTAAATCTTGCAGGACTGCGAAAATAAAAAAGCTCCGTAGATCATGGATCTACGGAGCTCGTTTAAAGTGGAGGCCGAAGTCGGAATCGAACCGGCGTAGGTGGATTTGCAATCCACTGCATAACCATTTTGCTATTCGGCCTCAAACATCTGATGTCAGTAGCACAACATCAAACGTGTAAACTCGTATCTGGAAACAAGATTCTAATCTAGTATCCAACCCTTTGAAATCTAAGGGGTTTTCGTGTTCCCTAAGCAGGAATGGACGCAATTCTGGACTGGTTCGAAAGGCATGTCAAGAACTGGAGGAAAATAATTCGAGATGCGCGATGGCCAATACCCGGTCGCTTTCGAGCCTAACACTTCAGCGCCACAGAAAACGCTACCTATCGCGAGATAAGTGTCGGCTTTTGTGCCCTTCAATGACTGACCGCCACCACCCGTTGCAACCGCTGTCGATACTGACTGGGCGTCTCCTGCATTTCATGCCGAAAGTGTCGATTGAAGTTCGACAGGTTGGAATACCCCACCTCAAAGCAGATATCCGCAACGCTGAAACTACTTTGCGCCAGCAAACGGCAAGCACGCTGGACGCGCAGTTTGCGTGTCAGGTCAACAAAGGTATGGCCAGTGGCGCGCTTGAAGAATTTGGAGAAGGCCGGTTCGTTCATGTCCAGGCGCTGGGCAATGACAGACATCCGCAGCTCATCCGCGAGATCGTTGAGGATGTAGTCGAAGGCAATGCTCATGCGCTGGGCCGTCAATGCATCGAGCATCGGAGCATATTGCAGGCTGGCGAGCGTCTGTCGCTCGCTGTCGGGGGCAGATGCCAGCAACTGCAGCAACGATAGGAACAGGCACAATCGCTGCAATCCTTCGCACTGGCCCATGTCTTCCAGCAGTCGGGCCGCTTTCTTGCGGGTCACGCCATGAAACTGGATGCCCTGGGCCGCCTGGCGAAACAGGCTTTGCAACTCGCTGAGTTCAGGGACCTTGTCGCGCAGTTGCATCAGCATCTGTCCATCGAATTGCAACACGACGTCGCGGCCGGCAATCACCTCCCCTTTGCCCAGGTCGCTGATCCAGTCGTGAGGCAGGCCTGGACCGATCAGAGCGACGTGGCCGGCCTCGAACAGGCCGATGTAGTCACCGGCCAATAGCCGTCCGCTGCCTTCGCGGATCAAGTGGATCTCGAATTCCGGATGATGGTTCCAGCGCGCAAGGTCGAAGGGATAGTCATGCTCATACCAACGAAAGCTGTGCTGGGGCTCGTTCAAAATGACTTCAAGCGCGGGCGGCTTGTCTGCGGTTACGTGATGGTTCATCACCCTGGCGATTCCATTTTTGTTGGTTTTATCAAGGCTACCGCGAAGCCCGGGACGAGTCGAAGCTGATTCGAAACGCTACGGCGCTGTTATCAGACTCACCCTAAACGGACAGTAAGCCTAGCGCGCTGTATGGCGGCCACTGATACTTTTTTTCCATGGTCCTGCGCGGTTAAAAAAGTATCAGTGCCGCGTATGCCGTTCATTTGTTCACCGCTTGGGTTGCTGTAATCCTGTGGTCATCCCCGCTGCGGCGATGACTCGCACCGTGGATTACAACAACAATAAGAGTCTCTGCCGCCCAAGGCGCAGAGCGGAGAACACGATGAAGATCATTCCAAGCGCGTTTTTTCTGTCCGCCGGCCTGTCCTCTGCCCTGCTCTGCCAGGCTGCCGAAACGGTGACCATCGCCACCGTGAACAACAGCGACATGATCCGCATGCAGCGGCTGTCCAAAACATTCGAACAGCTGCACCCGGACGTGAAGCTCAACTGGGTGGTACTCGAAGAGAACGTATTGCGTCAGCGCCTGACCACTGACATTGCCACTCAGGGCGGTCAATTCGACGTGCTCACCATCGGCACTTACGAAACACCACTGTGGGGTGCCAAGCATTGGCTGGAACCGGTGAAAGATCTGCCCGCCAGCTATGATCTCGAGGATATTTTCCCCTCGGTTCGTCAGGGACTGTCAGTCAACGACACGCTCTACGCCCTGCCGTTTTATGGCGAAAGCACCATCACCTATTACCGCACCGACTTGTTCAAGGACGCCGGTCTAACGATGCCCGAGCACCCGACCTGGACGCAGCTTGGTGAGTTCGCTGGCAAGCTGCATCAGCCGGATAAAGAGCAGTATGGAATGTGCCTGCGCGGCAAGGCCGGTTGGGGTGAAAACATGGCCCTGCTGACCACCATGTCCAACGCTTTTGGCGCGCGCTGGTTTAACGAGCAGTGGCAGCCGCAACTCACCGGGCCGGAATGGACTGCCGCCGCCAACTTCTACGTCAGCACCCTCAAGCAGTACGGCCCGCCGGGTGTTTCGAGCAATGGCTTCAACGAGACGCTGGCCCTGTTCAACAGCGGCAAATGCGCGATCTGGGTCGATGCCAGCGTCGCCGGCTCCTTCATCACCGACAAAACCGAAAGCAAAGTGGCTGACAACGTCGGCTTCGTCGCAGCGCCCACGCAAGTCACCGATAAGGGCTCGTCCTGGCTCTATGCCTGGTCGCTGGCGATCCCTGCGACGTCCAAACACAAGGAAGCCGCTAAAGCCTTTGTGACTTGGGCGACCTCCAAGGAATACATCCAACTGGTCGCCGAGAAGGATGGCATCACCAACGTCCCGCCAGGCACACGGATGTCCACCTACAGCGACGCCTACTTGCAGGCCGCGCCCTTCGCCAGTGTCACGCTGAAAATGATGCAGAACTCCGACCCTGCGCACCCGTCAATCCACCCCGTGCCCTACGTCGGTATCCAGTACGTGACCATTCCTGAGTTCCAGGCCATCGGCACCTCGGTTGGCAAGCTTCTTTCTGCGGCGCTCACCGGGCAGATGCCGGTGGAGCAGGCTTTGGCTTCGGCCCAGCAAACCACCGAGCGCGAGATGAAGCGCGCTGGTTATCCCAAGTAGGTAATCCGTGTGGGGGCGGGCTTGCTCGCGAAGGCGGTGCGTCAGACGACATCGATGTTGAATGTGCCGGCCTCTTCGCGAGCAAGCCCGCTCCCACATAGGTTCTCCGCAGACTTGCCATGCCCTCAACGGGGGCGTCTCTTTAGCTCTAACGATTGGATGGAAAAATGAAACGTTTGGAAGGAAAAAGCGCCCTGATCACCGGTTCTGCCAGAGGCATCGGGAGAACGTTCGCGCAAGCCTATATCCGCGAAGGCGCTACGGTCGCGATCGCAGACATCAACCTGGAACGCGCGCAAACCACCGCGGCCGAACTGGGGCCGAATGCCTATGCGGTCGAGATGGACGTGACTGATCAGCAGTCAATCGACGGCGCCATCGCGACGGTCATCGCCACCGCAGGCAAGCTCGATATCCTGATTAACAACGCGGCGCTGTTTGATCTCGCGCCTATTACCGAGATTTCTCGCGAGAGCTACGAACGGCTGTTCTCGATCAACGTGTCTGGCACCCTGTTCACGCTGCAGGCCGCGGCCAAACAGATGATCCGCCAGGGTCATGGCGGCAAGATCATCAACATGGCCAGTCAGGCCGGTCGGCGCGGTGAAGCGCTTGTCGCGGTGTATTGCGCGACCAAAGCAGCGGTGATCAGCCTCACGCAATCGGCCGGTCTCAATCTCATTCCCCACAAGATCAATGTGAATGCCATCGCACCGGGTGTGGTGGACGGTGAGCATTGGGATGGCGTCGATGCGCTGTTCGCAAAATATGAAAACCGGCCGCTCGGGGAAAAGAAAAAGCTGGCGGGTCAGGAAGTCCCGTACGGACGCATGGGCACGGCAGACGATCTTGTCGGTATGGCGATCTTCCTGGCATCGGCCGAGAGCGAGTACATCGTGGCGCAAACTTATAACGTCGATGGCGGCAACTGGATGAGCTGACGGGCATTGAACCCGACTTAAAGTCTGTACCGAAAAGGCCATGTCTACTGCATCGTAGACATGGCCTTCTTACGCTCAATCCAGGGGCCAGCCCATGCCTCAAAGGCGAAACCGATCCACCGACTGCGAAAGCTGGCCCGCCAAAGTGGACAGCTCATCGGTGGTCGAGGCGGTCTGGTTGATGACCTTGCTGTTGCCTTCGGACATGACGGCAATCATTTCCACTTAGGCCTATTTCCACTCAAGCCGTTTTAAGCGACCTGTGGTATGCCTTATCGCGTTGGTTTTGTCATTCGGCAACGCAAAGTTCTCAGTGCCCGCGAATGTAATGCTCCAGTTGCCGAATCAAATCGGCCTGCTCGACGATAGCTTCCTTGACCAGATCGCCGATCGACAGCAGCCCGATCAGTTCGCCGCTCTCCAGTACAGGCAGATGGCGCAAATGACTGTCGGTCATGACCGCCATGCAGCGCTCGATGCTCTGCTGACTGTCGGCGGTCACCACCGGCGCGCTCATGATCTCGCGCACTGGCGTACCGACCGAAGAACGGCCCTGTAGAACCACCTTGCGCGCATAGTCGCGCTCGCTGATGACGCCGACCACCTGTCCATCCTCGATGACGGGCAACGCGCCGACGTTTTTCTCGGCCATCATTTTCAGGGCGTCGAGGACCATCTGATCCGGCGCAATGCTGTGCACCTGCTGGTTTTGCACGACTTTCAGTTTGAGCAACTGTGCGGCTGTCTTCATCAACGTTCTCCGATACGGTTCAGGGCGGCAGTCAAGCCGCCGCGACTTCCACGACGCCGGCGTTCAGGCGCACCGGCCATACGCGCAGGCGCTGCTCCGGGTACTCCAGGCAACTGCCGTCTTCAAGACGGAAATGCTGTTTGTAGATCGGCGACGCCACCACCAGATCACCCTTGAGGCTGCCGATCAGTCCGCGGCCGATGACGTTCGCGCCGGATTGCGGATCATGGTTGTCGATGGCGTAGAGGGTGCGACCCTCGGCCTGCGGCAGGTAGAACAGCGCCACCTGCGCGCCGTCGAGCCAGACGACGACGCCGGAGTTACTGACCAGATCCTGCTCGCTGCACACCGCCTGCCAGGCTTGAGCATTGGCGGCCGTGACAAGGGCGTTGACCCGCTGGGTATTGGACTGACTCATCAGGCATTCTCCTCGGTGACAGGGATAAGGTTGAGTTCGGCGGCCATGATCGGCCGGCGTTGACCGCGTTCCTGAACAAAATGGATGTCCGGGTCCGGGCGTTTATCGTTGACGAAGGTGCGGAAGCGCTTGAGTTTTTCCGGGTCTTTGAGGGCGTTGGCCCATTCGCATTCGTAGCGGTTGACCACCAGTTGCATCTGCGATTCGAGTTCTGCGCCGAGCCCCAGGCTGTCGTTGATGACCACGTCCTTGAGGTAATCCAGACCACCCTCCAGGCTTTCGCGCCAGACCGAGGTGCGCTGTAATTTGTCGGCGGTGCGGATGTAGAACATCAGGAACCGGTCGATGTAACGGATCAGGGTTTCATCGTCCAGGTCGGTGGCGAACAGCTCGGCGTGGCGTGGGCGCATGCCGCCGTTACCGGCCACGTAGAGGTTCCAGCCGTTCTCGGTGGCGATCACGCCCACGTCCTTGCTTTGCGCCTCGGCACATTCACGGGTGCAGCCAGAGACGGCGAATTTGAGCTTGTGCGGCGAGCGCAGGCCTTTGTAGCGGTCCTCGAGGGTCAGGGCCATTTTCACGCTGTCTTGCACGCCGTAACGGCACCAGGTGCTGCCCACGCAAGACTTCACTGTGCGGGTCGATTTGCCATAGGCATGCCCGGTTTCGAAACCGGCCTCAATCAGCTCGGACCAGATGTCCGGCAACTGATGCAACTGCGCGCCGAACAGATCGATCCGCTGGCCGCCGGTGATTTTGGTGTAGAGGTCGTATTTCTTCGCCACCACGCCGATCGCGATCAGCTTGTCGGCCGTGATCTCGCCCCCGGCGATGCGCGGCACCACCGAATAGGTGCCGTTTTTCTGCATGTTGGCCATGAAGGTGTCGTTGGTGTCCTGCAACGGCACCAGCGAAGCGTCCATGATCGGCTGGTTCCAGCACGAGGCGAGGATCGAGCCCACCGCCGGTTTGCACACGTCGCAACCGGTGTGGCCACGGCCGTGTTTGGCCAGCAGTTCTTCGAAGGTGATCACCCCTTCTACCCGCACCAGCGCGTAAAGCTCCTGACGGGTGTAGGCGAAGTGTTCGCACAGGCTCTTGTCGACACTCACGCCACGGGCAATCAGTTCATGCTCGAACACTTGCTTGAGCAGCCCCGCGCAACCGCCGCAACCGGTGCAGGCCTTGGTCTGCGACTTGAGCAGGCCCAGGTCGGTGCAGCCACCGTCGATGGCCGAGCAGATCGAGCCCTTGGTGACGTTATGGCACGAGCACACCGTCGCCGCCTCAGGCAGCGCGCCCGGGCCCAGGGTTGGCGCACCGGTGGACGATGGCAGAATCAGGCTGGCAGGTTCCGACGGCAAGGCAATGCCGTTCTGCATGTATTGCAGCAGGGTGTCGTAATAGCTGTTATCGCCGACCAACACCGCGCCGAGCACGCGTTTGCTGTCAGCATCCACCACCAGGCGACGGTAGCTGGCCGTGGCTTCATCGATGAACTGATAGCTGCGCGCACCCGGCGTCTGGGCGTGAGCATCACCGATGGAGCCGACATCGACGCCGAGCAGTTTGAGCTTGGTCGACATGTCCGCGCCCTGGAACGGCTCCGCCACTTGATTGCACAGCAGCGACGCGACGCCACGGGCCATCTGATAACCGGGGGCGACCAGACCGAAGAGGCTGCCATTCCAGGCAGCGCACTCACCAATCGCATAGATATTCGGATCGCTGGTCAGGCACTGATCGTCAATCACCACGCCGCCACGCGGACCGATGTCCAGCGCACATTGGCGGGCCAGCGCGTCTTGCGCGCGGATGCCGGCGGAGAACACGATCAGGTCGGCTTCGAGGAATTCATCATTGCCAAAATTCATCCGGTAGCGGTACTGCTCGCCGGCACTGATCGACTGCGTGCCACGGGACAGATGCACACCCACGCCGAGTCGCTCGATTTGCGCTTTCAACGCCAAGCCACCCTGCTCGTCCAGTTGCACCGGCATCAGACGTGGGGCAAATTCCACCACATGCGCTTCCAGCCCCAGGCTTTTCAGGGCGTTGGCCGCTTCCAGACCGAGCAGGCCACCGCCGACCACCACGCCGCGCCGGGCATTGGCCGCCGCGGCACGAATCGCGTCGAGGTCTTCAAGGGTGCGATACACCAGGCGCGAGTCGCCTTCTGCACCTTCAATAGGCGGCACAAACGGATAAGAACCCGTGGCCAGAACCAGTTTGTCGTACGAGACGCAACCTTGTGCGGTGATCACCTGACGTCGCGCCCGGTCGATTTCCAACACGGGCACGCCAAGATGCAGGGTGACGCCCGGCGTCTGGTACAGAGAGGCTTCGCCCAGAGCCAGCGACTCGGCATCGCGACCGCCGAAATACTCCGACAGATGCACCCGGTCGTAGGCGCGCATCGGCTCTTCGCTGAAGACATGCAGCCGGTAATGGTCGAGGGCGCCGCGCTCGATGAGCTGCTCGACACAATGATGTCCGACCATGCCATTGCCGATCACGATCAGTGTTTGCAGTTTGTTCAACGCGGCAACATTGGAATTCATAGTAAGCACCCAGCCAAAGCCAATCACGGTTAAAAAAGCAAAAAAAAACGCCTGAAACCTCTCGGTTTCAGGCGTCTTTGCCTGTTCTTCGCGGTGTTCGACCTGGCGCCTTCGCCTGATCCACCGATGTTGCCCACGACCTGCTCGGCCGGTCGATCTCCGTTGATCGAGTGGGCTGCCCATCTTTTTCAGATGTTGCTGAAGGGAGAATGCAGCCTTTGTGCCAGACTGCGGTGTATGACTTCCTCAGTTCGGGAAAACCGACCTCTGAACGATGGGAGAAGGTGATAAAGACCGCGCCCCAGGCGGGTCTCATCAGGCGCGAGTCAACTTTGCAGGCCCCCGCGAGCGGGTGGGCAGACGTTGGAACAAAAGGAAGGAGTAGCTCAGGAAACCGCTTCGCACTGGTGCAAGTTGTCAGGCATGGCTCCTTAAAAGTGCATGCGGCGGTCAGCGCTCGCGGCGAGTTTGCACCCCAGCAGCCTCGCCACTTTTCCGCCAGCAAAGCTGCATCTCGCTGAGAATCATCAGCGACACTTCGTAAATAACGAATTATTGGTAAGGAATATTCGATTTTTCTTCGCTGCAATCTCCCCGTTAGCATGACTCCGTCGGCTCCAGAACACCTCCAGACAGGGAGAACGACATGCAACCCCTGAACATTGGTGAACCCTGGATGTGGGTCGCCTTCATCGTCTTCGTCGTCGCCATGCTGGCTTTGGATCTGTTTGTCTTCGGCGGGCGCAAGGCGCATCGGGTATCGGTGCGCGAGGCGACGTGCTGGGTAATTGCCTGGTGCGCGCTGGCGCTGGTCTTCGCCGGATTGCTCCGGTGGTACTTGAATGGCGAGTTCGGGCCCGAAATCGCCCAGCGCAAAATGCTGGAATTCCTCACGGGTTATTTCATCGAGCTGTCGCTGTCGATCGACAACATGTTCGTCTTCGTGATGATTTTCGGCTACTTCGCCGTACCGCCAGAGTTGCAGCGCCGAGTGTTGCTGTACGGTGTGCTTGGGGCAATCGTGATGCGGGGGGCGATGATTTTCGCCGGCGTGTGGCTGGTGTCGCAGTTCGCGTGGCTGCTGTATGTGTTCGGTGTGTTCCTGATCATCACCGGGATCAAAATGCTGACATTCGCCCATCAGCAGCCAGACCTCGATAAAAACCCTTTATTACGCTGGATACGCAGCCATCTGCGCGTCACCAATGAGTTTCATGGCGAACGTTTTTTTGTGGTGCAAGACGGTCGGCACTGGGTGACGCCGATGTTTCTGGTGCTGGTGCTGATCGAGGCCAGCGACCTGATGTTTGCGGTCGACAGCATCCCGGCGATCTTCGCCATCACCACCGATCCGTTCATTGTGTTCACGTCGAACATCTTCGCGATCATGGGCCTGCGTGCCCTGTACTTCCTGCTGGCCGACATGGCTGACCGCTTCCACCTGGTCAAATACGGTTTGGCGATCGTGCTGGTGTTCATTGGCGCCAAGATGACGCTGATGCCGTGGCTTCACATGCCGGTTGAATGGTCGCTGGCCGTTGTTGGCGGGATCATTCTGACTTCGGTGCTGTTGAGTCTGATCTTGACCCGCAAGGAGGATCAAATGCGATCCCTGTAGCGGCCGAATGCGATCTTTTGTCGTATTCGCCTGCCCTCACCTGATAATCTGAGCCCCCTTGCCTGCATGTCTCTGATGGATCATCAGCGCGCGAAGACGCGGTGATCACTTCACCCCTTTCAATCAAGACAACGGTGACTCTTTTGATCAGCAGCACCCCTGCATTTGCCCGCGATATCGACGGCAAAGCCATTTCTGCCCAGGTTCTCGACGAGGTCCGGGAAGAGGTTCTGGCCCTGGCCGGCCAGCAGATCTATCCCGCCCTGGCGGTCCTGTTGGTCGGCGACGACCCGGCCAGCCACGTTTATGTGCGCAACAAACTGCTGCGTGCCAAGGAAGTCGGCATCCGTTCCCTTGAATACCGTCTGCCGGAAACCGCCAGCCAGGCCCAGGTGCTGGAATTGATTGCGCAACTCAATGCCGATCCCACGGTGAATGGCATCCTGGTGCAACTGCCCTTGCCGGATGCTATCGATGAACAAGCAGTGATTCATGCCATCGACCCGATCAAGGACGTGGATGGTTTTCATCGGGAAAACGTCGGCGGGCTGGTGCAAGGCTTCGAGGTTCTGACCCCGTGCACGCCCAGCGGCTGCATGCGCCTGCTGCGCGAAACCTGCGGTGCTGACTTGAGCGGTTTGCACGCGGTGGTTATCGGCCGTTCGAACATTGTCGGCAAGCCGATGGCAACCTTGCTGTTGCAGGCCAATTGCTCGGTCAGCGTGGTGCATTCACGCAGCGTCGATGCCCCGGCGTTGTGCCGGTTGGCAGATATCGTGGTCGCGGCGGTGGGCCGACCAGAGTTGATCGACGCCAGCTGGCTCAAGCCCGGTGCGGTGGTGATCGATGTCGGCATCAACCGCATCGCCAGCGAGTCCGGCAACCGTCTGGTGGGCGATGTCGATTACGCCAGCGCCCGCACCGTCGCCCGTGCGATCACCCCGGTGCCCGGTGGCGTCGGGCCGATGACCATTGCCTATCTGCTGAAAAACACCCTGATCGCCAGCCAGTTGCAACGTGCCGCGCTAGCCCGCGGGCAGCAGCCTGTGGACGACCTGGCGTTGAATTGAGCACACAATCAGTCAGTTAAGACACGGACCCTGTGGGAGCGGGCTTGCTCTCGAAGAGGGAGTGTCAGTCGACATCAATCTTGACTGATACACCGCTTTCGCGAGCAAGCCCGCTCCCACAGGGATTGTGCTTAACCACGATCAGGCGTCGAAGACGTAGTTATTTCCCGGCGTGCAGCACCTGCGCTTGCGGCATCGCCGAAGAGTGGTGGTTGAGAATCTTCCACTGACCGCCCACTTGTTCATAGACGAAGGTGTAACGGGCCTGCACCTGACGGGTCTTGCCATCGGCCTCGGTCAGGAAAAAGGTGTAGACGCCACTGTCCATGGCCACGTTGGTGCCCAATGGACGGATCTCACGGTAGTTGATCTGCCCCACCGGCTTGAGCGCCATGAAGTGATCGAAGTAGTCCTTGATCTGCGCCGGCGTGGTGCGCACCTTATTGGAAACCGTCGGCTGCAGCACGGCGTTCGGCGCGTACAGATCGACCACGCTTTGAACATTGCCGCTCTTTAATGCGCTATTCCATTGATCAAACAACGCGGCAATTTCACGATCCTTCGCGTTACCGGGCTGTTCGGCCACGCTGCTGTAAACGTAAGGCACTGCCTCCAACGCCTGGGCCAACGGGGCGGTCAGGGCGAACAACAGGGCGATGGTTGAGGTCTTGAATTTCATTGCGCTATTCCAATGGTGGTCGATGGCCACACTGTGCCGCTCGAAACGCCGTCCGCCATCGGCCAACCGGAGTCATTTGCCTATGCCATTCGGCAGATAGCGCCCTGCCCCGTCAACAAGGTTTAATGACGCCCCTGCCCGAACGGGCGTGTCTGGCGCCGGAATCTGTCCATGCAAAACCCTGATCACGACCCCGGTAGCGCCCTGGCCATTCGCACCCAATATCGGCAATCGCAAAGTCGCGCGGCGCGGCTGCGGCTGCTGGTGGATACCGGCCAGGAACTGACGCAACTGGCCCCCGAGGCCATGCGCCAACGTGTGCTGCAACGGGCCTGTGCCTTCCTCGCGATGGACCACGCGCTACTGCTGGAATGGGGTGTGGATGCGCAGGTCAGGACCACCGCCAGTCATGGCAGCCGTGATCGTTTAAACAGTCTCGAAAACCTCGCCGATACCGCGATGCGCACTCCGCAATGGCAGGAACAGCCGAGCGCGATCCTGCCCAATGTGCTGCGGGTGCCTTTGCGCGATGGCGATGGCGCGGCCTTCGGTGCGTTGGTGCTGGCCAACAGCGTCAGCATCAGTGCACCGGACACCGAGGACATCGAATCCCTGCAATTGCTCGCCACCCTGCTGGCCGCGCACCTGGAAAACCAGCGGTTACTCGACGCCTTGGTCGCCCGCGAGCGCACCATGTCCGATCTGGTGCATCGGCTGTTCAGAGCTCAGGAAGACGAACGCAAACGCATGGCTTACGACCTGCACGACGGTTTGGCGCAAACCCTCGCCGGGCTGCATCAGCGCCTGCAAGGTTTTGCCGGCCGCTGCCCGCCACTGTCCGACGAACTCGGCGTCGATCTACAAACGATTCTTGCGTTGGCCCAGCATTGCGTTGGTGAAGGCCGCCAATTGATCAGCGGCCTGCGCCCGACCGTGCTCGACGACTTTGGCTTGCTGAAGGCGGTCGACAAAGAAGCGGATCGCCTGCGTGACGCCGGGATCAAAGTGAACTGGAGCACGCGTTGTGAAGCACGCCTGCCCAGCCAGGTGGAGATCGCCCTGTTCCGGATCGCCCAGGAAGGCATCAACAATATTCTCAAACATGCACAGGCCAGCCACGTCGTATTGGCGCTGGAGTTGCACGAAGGACAGGCCTCGCTGCGGGTGGACGACAACGGCAAAGGCTTTGCCATGGAACAACGACTCGACACCTGCGGCGCCCGGCACCTCGGGCTCGCGGCGATGCAGGAACGTGCGAGCCTGCTGGGCGGTGATTTCACCTGCGTCAGCCATGCGCACCGCGGAACACAACTGCGCGCCACCGTCCCTTCCGACCTCAATGGAACAGCTCAATGACTGAAGTTTTACGTCTGGTTCTGGCGGACGATCATGAGGTCACCCGAACCGGCTTCGTCGCGCTGCTGGCGGGTCATCCGCAATTCGAAGTGGTCGGCCAGGCCCGCGATGGCCAGGAAGCGGTAGACGTGTGCGAACGTCTGCTACCCGACATCGTCATCCTCGACATTCGCATGCCCGTGCTCAACGGGTTGGGCGCGGCGCGGATTCTTCAGCAGCGGCTGCCGGCCCTGAAAGTGGTGATCTTCACCATGGACGACAGCCCGGATCACCTGGAAGCGGCGATGAATGCCGGTGCCGTGGGTTACCTGCTCAAAGACGCCAGCCGCGATGAAGTGATCAACGCCCTGCAACGCGTCGCCGCGGGTGAGGAAGCCCTCAATAGCGCCGTGAGCGCCCGTCTGCTACGGCGCATGACCGAACGCAACGCCAGTGGCGCCGCCCCTGCCGAAACCTTGACTGCCCGCGAACGCCAGGTCCTCGGATTGGTGGCCAGCGGTTTCAGCAACCGTGAAATCGGTGAAGAGCTCGGCATCACCACGGGAACGGCCAAGGCCCACGTGGAACGGGTCATCGGTAAACTCGGGGCCGCCGACCGAACCCAGGCCGCTGTCCGCGGCATCGCCTTGGGTCTGGTGACCCAGTCATGAAGGTTTCAAGCGCTCGACGCTGGGCCGATCTGCCGTTACGCGGCAAAGCCCTCGTGGTGATTTCCCTGCCGTTGGTGATCCTGATGCTCTCGCTGGTGCTGATCTACATCACCGAGCGTCAGACCGCACGCGCGGAAGAGGACGTGCGCCGAGTGCTGCTGGTGCAAGGCGACATTCAGGCGGTGCACACGCTGCTCGCCGAGGCCGCCGCCAGCGTGCGCGGTTATCTGCTGACCCGCCGCGAGGATTTCCTGCCGGGTTATCGACAAGCCAAGCCCTTGATCGAGTCCGCCCTGCGACGGCTCGACAGCAACGTTCGTGATGAGCGGGTGCGCAAACATCTGGCGGTCATCACGCCGCTGATCGACACCAAGGTCGAGGGCCTGGTTGAGCTGCTCGATGATCGCAACGCCACACCCGAGTCGATCACCACGATCCTGATCAATAACAAGCACATCCTCGACGAATTGCGCGAACGCATCAGCGCCATGCGCACCCTTGAAGACACGCTGCTGGCCGAGCGCACCGCAGCGGCCGCCTCCACTCGACAGCGTTTGTTGTTCTCCACCCTGCTGGCCGCTGCTTGCGGACTGTTTGGCGCCATTGTGGCGGTACTGTTTCTGTCCAAAGGCATCGTCGCCCGGGTTAAACAGGTCCAGGGCAACGCGCAACGGCTGGCACTCGGTCAGCCATTACTGCCGCAACCGCCGGAGAACGATGAGATTGGTCAACTGGGCACTCGTCTGGTCGAAGCCGGGCTGTTGCTGGCCGAACGTGAACGGGCGTTGCGCGACAACGAAGAACGCCTGCGGCTGATCATCGACGGGGTGAAGGACTACGGTATTTTCGCCCTCGACACACGGGGCTTCGTTACCAGTTGGAATGCGGGCGCCGAACGGATCAAGGGCTACACGGAGCAGGAAATCGTTGGCCAGCATTTCTCGGTGTTTTATCTGTCGCAAGAATGCCCGCAGCATCCCGACATGGCGCTGCGCGAGGCCACTCGCGACGGTCATTACATGGAAGAGGCGTGGCGTTGCCGCAAGGATGGCAGCCGCTTCTGGGCCAGCGTGGTGATTACCGCGCAATACGACAGCAGTGGCGCCCTGCGCGGATTCTCCAAGATCACCCGCGACATCACTGATCGCCGTGTGGCCGAGATAGCACTGAGCACTGCACGGGAAGAAGCCGAACGCGCCAGCCGCGCCAAAAGCGAATTCCTGTCGCGCATGAGCCACGAACTGCGTACCCCGCTCAACTCTATTCTCGGCTTCGCACAACTGCTGGACATGGACTCGCCCAAGGGACAGCGGGCGCAGATCGGTCACATTCTGCGGGCCGGGCAACACCTGCTGACCCTGATCAACGAGGTGCTGGATATCGCCAAGATAGAGGCCGGACGCCTGCCGCTGAATGTTGAAGCCGTTCCCTTGACGGTGGTGCTGCAAGAAGCCCTGACGCTGGTTTCCCCCATGGCCTGCGACGCCGGCATTCAGCTGGTTGAGTTGCCAATGCTGGCCGCTGATAGCGGGATCGTCGCTGATCGGCAACGCTTGGTTCAGGTGCTGCTGAACCTGTTGTCCAACGCGATCAAATACAACCGGCCTCAGGGTCAGGTGCACATCGAAGTCAGGGTCATTCAACAGCGAATTGCCGTGTCGGTCTGCGATACCGGCAAGGGCATTGCGGCCGATCGACTGGAGCAACTGTTCAAGCCGTTCGAGCGCCTGGAGACCGATCCAAACGTGGAAGGCACCGGCCTTGGCCTGGCCTTGAGCAAGAGTCTGCTGGAAATGATGAACGGCAGCCTGACCGTCAAAAGCCAGCCCGGCGCAGGCTCCAGTTTCACCCTGGAACTGCCCTTCGTGCGCCTGCAGCCAGTCACCGAGCCACCGGTTGCACGAATCAGCCACCCAGCGGTCACGGCCGCCCTCAGCGCTCCTAATTATCAGGGTAAAGTGCTGTGCATCGAAGACAATCTCTCGAGCCTGGCCCTGATCGAAACCCTGCTGCAACGACGGCCGCACATCCAATTGCTCTCAAGCATGCAGGGGCAAATGGGCCTGGACCTGGCTCGTCAACATGCGCCGCAGCTGATTTTGCTCGACGTGGCGCTGCCGGATCTGGATGGTTTCAATGTTCTGCAACGCTTGCGCCAGTCGTCCATCACCCGTGCCATTCCGGTGCTGATGATCACCGCCGATGCCAGCGACCTCACTCATCTGGCGTTACTGGAAGCGGGTGCGACGGCGGTGCTGACCAAGCCGATTCACATCCCTTCATTCCTCGCCCATCTTGACCAGCACCTACCGGAGCCCGTGTGAACACCGACCTGCGTATTCTGATCATCGACGACCAACGGCCCAACCTCGATTTGATGGAGCAACTGCTTGTCCGCGAAGGGCTGACCAATGTACTGAGCAGCACTCAGCCGCTGCGAACCCTGGACCTGTTTAACAGCTTCGAACCTGACTTGGTAATTCTCGATCTGCACATGCCGGAGTTCGACGGCTTTGCCGTGCTGGAACAACTCAACCGGCGCATCCCGACCGGCGAATACCTGCCGATCCTCGTGCTCACCGCTGACGCCACCCGCGATACCCGGCTGCGCGCGCTGGCCCTGGGCGCCAAAGACTTCATCAGCAAGCCACTGGATGCCCTGGAAACCATGCTGCGCGTCTGGAACCTGCTTGAAACCCGCGCGCTGTATAAAGCCCTGCGCACCCTGGTCCCGGCAGATCAGATCGAGTTGCTGCGCCAGTTAAAGCCGCACCCAGTTAGCTGACTGAAGGGGCGGAATCACTGACGCTTTGCTACTGAATGTCAGGTCACGGGGCTGGTTCGGTATTTTGGCGACCGGCTGCAGAAAGCCCAGCAAGGCCTGCTGGGTGTCATTCCAGGCCGTCGGATGTTCCATATCGAGGAAGTGCCCGGCGTTCTTGATGGTCTGAAATTGAGCCTGACGGCTATGAGCCGCAAAAAGACGGGCGTCTTCCACCGAGGTGTATTCATCCCGTTCGCCGTTGATAAACAGCAGCGGAACTTCGATGGCATCGGCACAGGAAACGTAGCAGTGAGTGTCCTGGGTCAGCACCTCATTGACGTGAAAATGCATCTGCCGGTACTCGTGTTCGTCCAGGCTGCTGACATGGCGCTCATTGAAACGCTTGAACAGCGACGGAAGATGTTTGCCGATAGTACTGTTGATCAAGCGCCCGACATTGCGCCGATCGCAGGCTTGAAGAAAATTCCGGCCGCTCTCCAGATAATCACGCATCGGTGTGTTGATCCGTGCGGCGAATGAACTGATCACTGCCTTTTCGATTCGGCGCGGATGCTGCGCCAGCGCCAGCAAGGTCGCCGCCCCGCCCCAGGAAAAGGACATCACATGCTGCGCGCGAAAGTGCTCGATCAACTCCAGCAGGATTGCGGCCTCGTCTTCCTTGCGGATCGGCTGGTCGTGCTGGTTGTGTTGTTTCGATTGACCGGCGTAGGGCTGATCGTAGAGGACTACGTTGAAGCGTGGCCGCAGGTAGCGCACTGTCTGGGCAAAAGATGCGGTCGTTGCCAGCGAGCCATTGACCAGAATAATGGTCTTGTCGGCGGTGGCGTTGAGATAATGCTCGGTATAAACCTTGTACTTCTTACTAATCTCGACGATCGCAGTTTTCAGCATCATGTCACTCTCTTCCTTGAACAATTGGATCAACACACAGCGTGAATGACTATCCGGCTTCCTCCGGGCAAGCCTGACAGCAAGAACCAGCGACAACGGTACAAGGGCGCTGAGATGAACGCCATGACCAATAAGTCACAAACCGACCAGTGGTTCACAGTTAAGCAGGGATTCTTTCGTCTGCAAGTAGGCTAGCTTGAAAGTGGCGGCCCTGACGCCCTGCCGACATCCGTCTATGATTGTTCATTTCCCCCTCCATCCATCGAGGCGTTGGAAGATGTCACTGACCCTTTACTACCATCCGCTGGCATCGTTCTGCCACAAAGTACTCATCGCGCTCTACGAAAACGGCACCGAATTCGAGAGAAGGATCATCGATCTGGGGGACGCTGCCGACCGCGCAGAACTTCAGGCATTGTGGCCAATCGGAAAGTTCCCGATTATTCGTGACCATGCACACCAGCGGGATCTGCCGGAGTCCAGCATCATCATCGAGTACCTGGATCGGCTGTATCCAGGCACGCACAGACTGATTCCAGACGATTGGGAGAGCGCGCTGGAGGTCCGGTTATGGGATCGTTTCTTCGACCATTATGTACAAGTGCCATTGCAACAGATTGTCAGTGATCGCCTACACGCGACCAACGGCGATTTGAGCAGAGAGCGGTCCACGCTGGAAACGGCGTACGGCATGCTCGATCGCCGGATGGCGTCCAGAACCTGGGTGGCCAGCCTGGAGTTCAGCATGGCCGATTGCGCCGCCGCCCCGGCACTTTTTTATGCCAGGACGCTCGTGCCACTCCCTGACGACTACGGCCACTTGAACGCCTATTTCGAGAGATTGGTACAGAGACGGTCATTTCAGCGGGTGATTGACGAAGCCAGGCCGTGGTTTTCGTTCTATCCGTTTGCGGAGGCCCTCGAGCAGCGGTTTCGCCAGGCGCCGGACAACGCATGAGCCGCGATCCATAGCCTTCGCGCCTGATACCAGTCGGCTCGAAGCGCGAAGGACAGTCATCGATTTGTTCGGGAATGCGCGATCAAAACCGCGGTTTGATCGTCTCCCAGTCCGGCTTGTAACGCTGCATCTGCTTCACGTCATCGCGCTGACGAATGCCGCACGTCAGGTATTGATCATGAAGTTTGCCCAATTGATCGTGATCCAGCTCAAGACCCAACCCTGGCGCACGAGTGATTTTCACGCAACCATCGACGATGGGTAGCTTGCCGCCCTTGATCACCTCTTCGTCCGGTTCCTGCCAGGGGTAATGGGTGTCGCAGGCGTAATCGAGGTTGGGCACCGAGGCGGCGACATGCGCCATGGCCATCAGGCTGATGCCCAGGTGCGAATTGGAATGCATGGACACGCCAAGGCCGAAGGTGTCGCACATTTTCGCCAGCGCCTGAGTGTCGCGCAGGCCACCCCAGTAATGATGGTCGGCGAGCACGATCTGCACGCTGTTCAGGGCCACGCTGCGGCGGAACTCATCAAAGTCAGTGACCACCATATTGGTCGCCAGCGGCAGACCGGTGCGTTTGTGCAGTTCGGCCATGCCGTCGAGGCCCGGCGTCGGGTCTTCGTAATATTGCAGGTCATCGCCCAGCAGTTCTGCCATGCGAATCGAGGTTTCCAGCGACCAGTTGCCGTTCGGGTCGATGCGCAGCGGATAACCGGGAAAAGCTTTTTTCAGCGCCTTGATGCACGACACTTCGTGCTCCGGCGGCAGTGCCCCGGCCTTGAGTTTGATGCTCTTGAAACCGTAGGCCTCGATCATGCGCCGAGCCTGGGCGACGATCTGCTCTTCGTTCAGCGCCTCGCCCCAGCTGTCTGGTTTGTACGGTGAATCGATGTGTTGCGCGTACTTGAAGAACAGATAGGCGCTGAACGGCACCTCATCACGAATCGCCCCGCCCAGCAGGTCCACCAGCGGCACATTCAGGGAATGCGCCTGTAGATCGAGAAACGCCACTTCGAACGCCGAATATGCGTTG
The DNA here is from genome assembly GCF_019145235.1 of Pseudomonas farris. GTDB lineage: Bacteria > Pseudomonadota > Gammaproteobacteria > Pseudomonadales > Pseudomonadaceae > Aquipseudomonas > Aquipseudomonas farris. The sequence continues at coordinate 141,332 of NZ_JAHSTV010000004.1, forward strand.
CTTACTGCTTTGCTGGCGTGAGAACCGGGCGCCAGTTCCGCACCGGCGATGCTCGGGGTTTTGTTTGCCGCCACGGTGGCCTGCACGATGGCGCGCAACTGGTTGAGGTTGAACGGGTCGAGACCGATCAGCTGATTTTGCAATTGCTGTTGAATCGCCAGCGCCGGGGCGTCGCCGTAGCTTTCGCCCAAGCCGATGTAGCCGTTATCGCTCTCGATCTCGATGATCGAGCGCAGCGCGAAGGGTTCGTGAATGCCACTGGCATTGAGCAGCGGCGGATCACGGAAGGCGATGGGGGTGACGGTGACGCGTTTGATTTTCAAGAGGCAGCTCCCTTTGGCTCGGTATTCAAGGCTTGATGACTGACAGGTTTTTTCGGTGCCGCGGCGTCGACCGGTTCACCGGTGAGCGAACTGCGCGTGTCGCCACGTGGTGCAGTGCGGGCAAAAAAGATCACCACGGCCGCGACCAGCGAAGTGGCCGCCAGGCCGTACAAACCGCCTTCGATAGAACCGGTGGTCTGTTCCAGGAACCCGAACGCGGTTGGCGCCACAAAGCCGCCGAGATTGCCGATGGAGTTGATCAAAGCGATTACTGCCGCAGCGATGCGCGCATCCAGATAGCCTTGGGGAATCGGCCAGAACAACGCCGAAGCCGCCTTGAAACCGATGGCCGCAAAACAAATGGCGACGAAGGCGAAGATCGGCCCGCCGGTGGTTGACATGAACATGCCGAACGCGGCAATCACCAGCGTCACGGCCACCCAGGCCTGCTGGTATTTCCATTTACTGGCCATGGCGGCGAAGCCATACATCGCCAGGATGGAAATGATCCACGGGATCGAATTGAACAGGCCGACCTGGAAGTCGCCCAGGTTACCCATCTTCTTGATCATGCTGGGCAGCCAGAACGTGGCGCCATAAATCGTCAGGGCGATGGAAAAGTAGATAAAGCAGAACAGGGCAATCTGCCGGTCGGCCAGCAATTTGAACATCGACGGTTTGACCGTCTGCACGGCTTCGCGAGCCTGCTGTTCCAAGGCAATGGCGCTTACCAGTGCGTCCTTTTCTTCGACGCTCAGCCATTTCGCCTCGCGTGGATGGGATTGCAGCCAGAACCAGACAAACCCACAGAGCACGATGGAAGCAAAGCCTTCAATCAGGAACATCCACTGCCAGCCATGTAGGCTGAGACCGCTGACGTGCAGCAGAGCGCCGGACAACGGACCGGAAATCACCGAAGCAATGGCCGAACCGCTGAGGAAAATCGCCATGGCCTTGCCCCGCTCGGTCGACGGTAGCCATTGGGTGAAGTAATAAATGATGCCGGGGAAAAACCCCGCCTCGGCGGCGCCGAGAATGAAGCGCAGTACATAGAAGCTGGTTTCGCCACGCACGAAGGCCATGGCCATCGCCGCCGCGCCCCAGGTGAACATGATGCGCGTCAGCCAGGCGCGGGCACCGTAGCGTTGCAGCAACATATTGGACGGTACTTCGAAGATCGCGTAACCGATGAAAAACAGCCCGGCGCCCAAGCCATAAGCCGCGGCGCCAATGCCCAGGTCGGTTTCCAGGTGACTGCGCACGAAGCCGATGTTGACCCGGTCGATGTAGTTGACGATGAACATCACCACAAACAGCGGCAGCACATGGCGCTTGACCTTGGCCGCTGCTCGGGCAAGGACTGTCGGGTCCGGCGGACTCTGATGGGTATTCAAGGGGCGACTCCCGTTCATTGTTTTTTTAGGGGAGAACCGATCATGGACGCGCCTATTGATCCCGTCTAATCTAACTTGGCACTCGATTGATACCCGGATTAGATCAATGTTCGAACTGACGCAACTGCGCTGCTTCACCACCGTGGCCACCGAACTCAACTTTCGCCGAGCCGCCGAACGGTTGAACATGACCCAACCGCCTCTTAGTCGCCAGATTCAATTGTTGGAGCACCACCTGGGCGTCGAGTTGTTCACCCGCAGCACGCGCAGCGTCGCCTTGACCGCCGCCGGTCGCGCCTTCTTCATCGAAGCGCAGAACCTGCTGGAGCGCGCTCAGCAAGCCGCCGTGACTGCCCGGCGTTTCGCCGAAGGCGACATCGGTACGGTCAATATCAGCTTCGTCGGCAGCGCGGTGTACGAATTCCTGCCCAAGGTCATCGCTGAAGCCCGGCTCAAACAGCCTCAGGTCAAAATCGATCTGTCGGAGATGAACACCTACCAGCAGCACGAGGCCCTTCGCGCCCGCCGGATCGATCTGGGCATCGTTCGCGCGCCGTTGCTGGAGCCGGGCTATGCCACCGAATGCCTGGTGCGTGAACCCTTCGTATTGGCCGTCCCCCACAATCATCGGCTGGCCAGCGCCGAAACCGTGTCCGTCAAAGACCTGGACGCACAACCCTTCCTCATGTACTCCCATGCGGCTTACCCGCCGTTCAACGAACTGCTGACCGGCATGCTCCGCTCGGCCCGCGTCGCCCCGGAATATGTGCAATGGCTCGGCTCGTCCCTGACCATCCTGGCTCTGGTGAACGCCGGAATGGGCCTGGCCCTGGTGCCGCGTTGCGCCACCAGTGTCGTGTTCAAGAACGTTGTGTTTCGCGATATCGATCTGGGGGAAGGCGTGCAGAGTGAGCTGCACTTGATCTGGCGCGAGAACAACGACAACCCGGCGTTTGCGATGTTGCTGGAGGGGATTCGAAAAGCTGTCAGAGAGGGGTGGGGATTGTGAGTTGTCGGCGTATGTTACGAGGCCCCCCCCGTAGGAGCAGCCTTCGGCAGCTCCTACAAATTAGCCGCCCTCCAGGCTACCGTTGCGCCAGTTCATGCTTGATGCATTGCTCGTAATACGTTTGCTTGATGTCGGAAGGCTTGAGGCGTGAGGGACTGTTATAGGTTTGTTCCGTGATCCCCATGGCTGTCATGCGCATCCACGGCCGGGGAAATTTGCGCGCTTGCAGTTTCCTGCGTGCCCCGTAAAGCGTGAGCCCGGAAAGCTTTGACGCTTGTGCGCCGGCAGCTATGTCCGAGCCCCAGCTGCAGACGAAACGACTGTTCTTGCTCAGGTCTTTTGCCTGAGCCTCAAGCGAGAGAGTCACCAGGACAAACGTTGCAGCCATCCATACCAAAGTCCGCATATCGCCAATGCCTAACCTTCTGAAAAGAAAGCAAGTTTGACAACGAAACGGACATCGGGGGGCCAGCAGTTCGCCTCATTCTCATCTGTTTTTTTGTTCTCGATCGGCACAGCAGAGTCTTCTTGACGGTGCCCGAAACTTTTTTGAGCTTTAACCGAGCCTTGCAGTCTCTAGATTGAGAGCGGCGTGGTTATCGACAGGTCATTTGCGGCGAACGCGCGGTCAGGCGGTGGAGGCATCGATGTCAGATCTTGAGCATGTCATTCAGCCCTTTAATGCCAGGTTGGTGATGATCGGCTCTGGCTGTATCGGAAAAGGCGTACTCCCGCTGCTATTGCGCCATCTTGAGATTGAACCGCAGCGACTGTTGATCCTCAGCCCCGATGACGATGGACGTTTGCTCGCGCAGGAATTTGGCGTCTCCCACCAAGCCGAGCAACTGGACCAGAGCAACTACGAGGCGGTGCTGGACCCTCTTTTGAGCGCTGGCGATTTCCTGCTCAACCTCTCGGTAGGTGTATCGAGCCTGTCCCTGATTCAGTTCGCCCAACGTAAAGGTGTGCTGTATCTGGACACCTGTATCGAGCCGTGGGAAGGCGGTTATGTCGACCCCGATAAATCCCTGTCCGAAAGATCCAACTATGCATTGAGGGAAGCGGCGCTTCAGCTTCGGGGTGAAAGTGCGCAAGGTCTGTCCACCGCCATGTTGACCCACGGTGCCAATCCGGGGCTGGTGTCCCACCTGGTCAAACAGGCACTGGTCAACCTCGCTGAAGATTTGGGTGACACAACGCCCCTGCCCGCTTCTCGTGAAGAATGGGCGCAACTGGCCAGCCGACTGAATATCCGCTGCATCCACATCGCCGAACGCGATTCGCAGTATTCATCGCAACATAAAATCGCCGATGAATTCGTCAACACCTGGTCCGTGAACGGTTTCATCAGTGAAGGCAGCCAACCGGCGGAGTTGGGTTGGGGCAGCCATGAGAAGGCGCTTCCCGAGGACGGCTATTACCACGCCTTCGGGTGCCAGGCCGGGATCTATCTGCAACGCCCCGGTGCCTCCACGCGGGTTCGCACCTGGACACCCTCGACGGGACCAACCCATGGGCTGCTCGTGACCCACAACGAAGCCCTGTCGATTGCCAACTACCTCACCCTTGGCCAGGGAAGGCAGCCGACTTACCGTCCGACCGTCCACTACGCCTATCGGCCCTGTGACGATGCCTTGCTATCGATGTATGAACTTGCCGAGCGCAACTGGAACCCCCAGAGCGGCGAGCGCCTGCTCGACGACGAAATCCTCGACGGCAGTGATGAACTCGGCGTGCTGCTGATGGGGCATGCCAGAAACAGTTATTGGTATGGCTCGCGCCTATCGATCCAGCAAGCCCGGGCTCTATGCCCCTATAACAGCGCCACTAGCCTGCAAGTGACGGCGGGAGTGCTGGCCGGCGTGATCTGGGCGATACGCAATCCTCAACGCGGCATTGTCGAACCGGATGAATTGCCCTTCAGGGAGATTCTGCAGATTTGCCTGCCCTACCTGGGAACTGTAGAAGGCATTTATTCCGACTGGACGCCGCTTACCGGACGTCACTCACTGATGCCCGAGCAGACCGATGAATCCGATCCATGGCAATTCGTGAACGTCAGGATTACTTGAAAGCCTGACGTGGTTTATTCCACGCCAGGCAACGGCTCAAATACCGGAACCGTTCTGAAATGAGTCGCCCGAACCGGACTCTCTTTGCCACGCCCGATGCAGAAGATCGATGACTTCTTCGTCCGAGGTCTGCGAAAAATCCGTGTACCAATAGCCGATCGAAATCAGCCAATCAGGGATCAGCGGGCAGATCAGCTCGTCCACTTCGTCGCGCAACGCCTCTGCCGTCTCAAGAGGTGCCACCGGCACGGCAACGACGATGCGAGAAGGCGCTTGCAGGCGCACGGCCTGTATCGCGGCCATCATCGTAGCCCCCGTCGCCAGGCCGTCATCGATCAGAATCACCACCTGATCCTTGAGCGCCACAGGTGCGCGCGATGCCCGGTATATACGCTCGCGACGCAATAATTCCTGGGTTTCTCGTGCAGTAACACCATCGAGCGTGCGTTGATCGATACCGTTCGCCCTCAGTACATCGTCATTGACAATTCGTATGTCGCCGCTGGCAATCGCGCCCATGGCGAGTTCCTGATGAGACGGTACTCCCAGCTTGCGCACCAGCATCAGGTCCAGGCGAACCTCCAGGGCCGTGGCCACTTCATAGGCGACCGGAACGCCGCCACGGGGCAAGGCAAGGACGATGACATCGGCTCTTTTAGCGTATTTAAGCAACGGTTCCACCAGGCCTCGGCCGGCATCAACCCGGTCATGCAAGATGGTTTGCAATGAAGGACTAGTCATTTGAAAACCTCCCTGGGGCGGGAGCCCCAAAAAACGGGCGTTCGTTTGACGGCGGCCATCATTCCAATAGGGACGTCCGCCCCTAGACCGCCAGAATGCTGCAAGGCACCTGGTACAGAATATGTTCCGTCGTGCTGCCAAGCAGCCGCTCCAGACCACGGTATTGAGCTCTGCCCATCACGATCACATCCACTTGATGCTCATTGGTGAATTCGCTCAGTACTGAGACAGGGTTCCCCATGATGAAATGCCGACAGTCAGCGGTCACACCGAACCGAGCGGCCAACTGGAGAAAAGACTTTTCCAGGTCGCTGCGCAACTCTCGGGTAAGCTCCGCGAGCGTCAGACCGCCGTCCATATCCGCCAGAAAGGCTGCCGAAATGTCACACGCGTACAGCAGATGCAGTTCGGCATTGCACTGCAGCGCAAGGCTCGACGCCTGCAGGATGATCCGGTCATTGAGTTCATTGTTCGAAGGCTCGGTGTCTGACACGTCAACCGCGGCCACCACTTTCTGCGGCAAGGCATGGCATTCACCCCCCACCAGATAAACCGGGACCGGGCAATGGCGCAACAAACGCCAATCCAGCGGCGTGAAGAACGCGCGCTTGAGCACGGGTTCATGCTGCACTTGCTTGATCAACAGATCGGGCTGCATTTGCGTGACATGGTCAAGGATGTCCTGACGCATGTTATCGGCCCATGCGACTTCGGTTGTCACCTCGATCCCCCGGCCTCGCATCTTTTCCGCCTGCTCATCGAGCCAGTCGCGGTGCTCCTGCAGGTAGGTCGCCCGGGCCATTTTGCGGTCGCCTTCTTCGAGCAGCGACAGAATGTCCAACGAGGGAATCAGGCCGGCAATGTGCAAGCTCGCCCCGCTGGCCTTGGCCAGGGCGGCGCCATGGTTTATCGCAGGCGAATGGCGCAGCAGCGGGTTGATGATCAGCAATAACCGTTGATACTGGCTCATGATCTGACTCCAGACAGGTTGATCCTCGACGCCGGCTCGAGAATCCAGCATCAGGCCCAGACTCCGCCATTAAAGCCTCTTAAGCGTTGATTTATATCAATTCCTTGAATGAGGCATTGCAGGGGCCACTTGAGAAGAATAGTTCACAACGGTGCTGTGCATCTCGTGCCGGACTCATCCGTGATGGCCGTTCGCCTGAAAAGGTAGCACCGCTGATGTAGGCGGATACTCCGCCTTCGCGGGCAAGCCCGCTCCCACAGGTTCCGTGCTTGGCTGATTGGCATTGGGCACCGCCAGGTTTTGTTTGTGACTCGGGTATTCGTCATCCTGTCCCAAGAACAAACAACTCCAACATGGCCCAAACAGCATGCATCCGCAAAGACTGATCCTGCACAACGAGTTGCACGCGCGCCCTTCTCTGTATTTCGACGAGCCCGCCCATGTATTTCATATGGCGTTTCTGGCGAATGACGGGCAGTGCGACACTCTGCTGAGTCGCTGCTGCCCCGGCCCGGTCGACCCGGATGCGGCCCAGGGCATCACCGAGCTGGAGGGCCATGCCTTGAAGTGGGAGCGGCACGCGGAGTTCCTGACGCTGACGCTGGTGGTGCCCTCCTCCAGTCACGAGCCATGCTGGAGCCCGCCACCCAGAGCCTTGATGGACCGGGTCGAACCCTTCATGCAGCACATGATCAACGCTGTGCAGATTGTGGTGCGCACCGATACATCCTTCTCTGGCAATCTGTCTGTTTATGGATTCAAAGATCCTAGCGGCTCTTGCATCGGTGGTGGCGATGCGACGGTCTGGAGCGATTTTCGCCTGAGCGCCGACGGCACCAACCGTTTCCTGTTCATTAACAAACGCCTGAATGCGTATCGGCTGGGACGGATGATCCGCCGCCTGCTGGAAATCGAAACCTACCGAATGATGGCTTCGCTTTCACTCATCACCGCGAAAGCCTTGAGCACTCAGCTCAACGTCTTCGACAAAACTCTGGTAAACCTCTCGGAACGTAACGCCGGCCCCGATACCGCAAATGCGAAAGCGTTGCTGACCGACATTGCCAACCTGTCAGCGCAGGTGGTCAGCAGCAGCGCAAAAACCCGACACCGCTTCAGCGCCACCCAAGCCTATGCACAACTGGTTTTCGAACGTTTGGGCGAACTGCGCGAAAGCCACGTGGGTGATTGCCAGCGACTGGGTATCTTCATCGAAAGACGCTTTAAACCCACGGTCAGATACTGCGCCGTCACCGAACAACGCCTGGAGCAACTGGCCGAAAGCGTGGCCAACCTCGGGGACTTGTTGCAGGCCCGTGTGCAGGTCGAAATGGAAGAGCAGAACTCGGAAATCCTGAAGAGCCTGAACGCCCGCGCCGATACTCAAATCAAAATCCAGCGCGCGGTCGAAGGCTTGTCGATTATCGCCATCACCTATTACTTGTTGAGCCTGTTCAAGCTGCTCTACTCGGGATTGCACGTCATGGGCGCGGACATTTCCGCGAGAGACGCCATGCTGGCCATGACCCCGATCGCGCTCTGTGTCCTGCTGTTTATTTTGATCAGGATCAGGAAAGCCAAAGAACATTGACCCACCGTAAAGCGCCCCTGCGCGATAATTGCCGTATGCGCCAGGGGCCATGCACTACCAGCCCTCAGGGCACACATCGCCTTTTCCAGTTTTAACCGACTCTTTCCTGAAGCGCACCCGGGCATCTATGCCCGGTATTCGCCAGCCCGGGAGCGCAGTCGTCGAGGAGTTTTCATGGATATGCTTTACCGGACCTCCCGCGAGGGAGTGCCCGCCCCGCGGTTCGCGTTCAATCCCCTGAACCTGGGCCTGCTGCTGGCCAGCGCGATGCCTTCGGCCTGGGCCGCCACCGAACTGCCGGCGGTGACCGTCACCGGCGAAGACACCTCCAGTTATCAGGTCGAAAGCGCTTCGGTCGGTGGTTTCGAAGCGGCGCCATTGCTCGATACGCCGGCCTCGATTTCGGTGGTCAATGAAGCCTTGATCAAGGATCAGCAAACGCGCCTGCTCAGCGAAGTGCTGCGCAACGACGCCTCGGTGGGTGAAAGCTACGCGCCGGTCGGTTACTACGAAAACTTCGTGGTGCGCGGTTTTTCCCTCAACTCCGCCAGCAGCTACAAGATCAACGGCCGCACCATCACCGGCGAGCAGAACGTCGGGCTGGAAAACAAACAGCAGGTGGAGGTGCTCAAGGGCCTTTCCGGCCTACAAAGCGGCGTCAGCGAGCCCGGCGGGCTGGTCAACTATGTGACCAAGCGGCCCGCTGATGTGCGTTCGGTCACCGTATCCACCGATGATCGCGGCAGCGGTTACCTGGCCACCGACGTCGGTGGCTGGTTCGGCAGCGAACAACAGTTCGGCCTGCGTGCCAACGTGGCCCATGAAGACCTGCATTCCTACGTCGAACACACCAATGGCCAGCGCGATTTCGCCTCGCTGGCCTTCGACTGGAACATCAGCCCCGATGCGCTGCTGCAACTGGATGCCGAGTACCAGACCAAGGAACAGCGCTCGGCACCGGGTTATCAATTGCTCGGCGGTTCCAGCCTGCCGCACCATGCCTCGCCGAAGAAGCTGCTGGCACACCAGAGCGGTTCGGAGCCGGTTACCACCGACGCGCTGAACCTCAACGGCAACTTCGAATACCGCTTCAGCGACCAGTGGAAAGGCAATCTCAGCGCTTCGCGCAGCCGGGTGGTGATCGATGACTACAGTTCGTTCGCCTGGGGCTGCTATGGCTCCGCCAGTTGCGCCAGCGCGGCAGTGCCGAACTACTTCAGCCCCGAGGGCGACTACGACATTTACGATTTCCGCAGCCCCGACGATACCCGCCGCAACGACGAGGTGCAGGCCACCCTCAGCGGCCGCTTCGAAACCGCCGGCCTGGGCCATGAACTCAGCGTCGGGACCAGCGCGTTCCGCCGCGTGGTGGACAAACGCGACGCCATCAACCAGATGATCGGCAGTGCCAACATCAACAGCGAGCCGGCTGATTTTGCTCGCTACGACGGGCCGCTCAACGATTCCTATCGACGTCTGGACAGCCGTCAGTACGGGTTGTTCTTCAATGACCGGATCAGCTTCAACGAGCAATGGCAAACCGTGCTCGGCGGGCGCGAAGTGCGCCTGGATGAAGAGACCTTCGACAGCCAGGGCGACACCACCCGGCACACCCAGCGCTATGTGTTCCTGCCCCAGGCCGCACTGATCTACAAGCCGCTGCAAAACCTGTCGCTGTACACCCGCTACAGCAAGGGCCTGTCCCTGGGCGGCGAAGCGGCGTGGTTCACCACCAATGCCTTTGAAATCCTAGCGCCCACCGTGTCGCGACAAATCGAGGCCGGCATCAAATACGACTGGCAGCGCATCAGCCTGGCCGCGGCGCTGTTCCAGATCCGTCAGGCCTATCAGTACTCGCGACCGAATGACGACGGCACGTTCACGTTCACCCAACAGGGCGAACAGAAGAACACCGGGCTGGAGCTCTCGGCCAATGGCTGGGCCAGCCAGCGTCTGCAGATTTCTGCCAGTGTCGCGGCGATCCGCGCGCGGGTCACCGACAGCGGCACGCCAGCTTATGAAGGCCACCAGACGATCAACGTTCCGACCTTGCGCGCCAGCCTCTACGGCGACTATGCCCTGCCCTGGTTCGACGGCCTGGCGCTGCTCGGCGGAGTGCAGTACAGCGCCAGCAAGTACGCCAACCGCCAGGGTGAAGTGCAGACCAGCGCCTACGCCATCTTCAACATCGGCAGCCGCTACAGCACGCGCATCGACGGTTACGACACGGTGTTCCGCCTGACCGTGGACAACCTGTTCGACAAACGCTACTGGCGTGATGCCGGTGAGTACATGGGCGATGGCTACCTGTTCCAGGGCGCGCCATTGACCGCGCGGCTGAGTGCCTCGATCAACTTCTGAGTCACCGGAACGAAAGAAGAGGTCGAAGCCTGATGGTACGGAACCTGTGGGGCGGGCTTGCTCGCGAAAGCGTCAGGTCAGCCAACACTGATGGTGACTGACACATCGCCTCCACGAGCAAGCCCGCTCCCACATTTTGAATTGGGTTGCGCCGGCTACTTGGGCTCGACACACAGCCCAAGCATCGCCGTCAATGCACAGGGGTCAGAATGTCACACTGGCGCTGAGGCGTGCCGTGCGCGGCTCGCCGACATTAACCTGCAACTGGCTGCCGGTGGAGGACGGGTAGTACTGTTTGTCGAACAGGTTGTCGACGTTGAATTGCAGCGAAGTCTTGTACCCGAACATCGGCGATTCCCAACGCACGAAGGCATCGGCCACGGTGTAGCTGCTCAACCAGAAATCGTTGGCGTTGTTCGCCGCACGCTCGCCGACGTAACGCGCGCCAGCACCGGTATGCCAGGCTCCGAATTCCGCAGGGACGTTCAGGTGATGCGTGAGGTACAGGCTCGCGGTGTGCTTCGGCGCGTTGGCGAGGCGGTGACCTTCGTCATCTGGATCGTCGAGGATTTCCGTGTGGGTGTAAGCGTAGGTGCCGATCAGGTCCCAGCGCTCGGCCACACGCCCGGTGATGTCCAGTTCCAGGCCCTGCGAACCGACCTTGCCCGCCGCCTCCGAGAGGCTGACACCATTGATCGTCTGGCTGGTCACGACGTTTTTCTTGACGATGTCGAACAGCGCAAGATTGATGTTCAGCCCCGGCAGCGGGTCGTACTTCGCGCCGACCTCGTAGCTGCGGCCCTCCTCCGGATCGAAGGTGTGGCCGGCATCGTCGACATCGGTATTGGGCTTGAATGAACGGCTGTAGTTGCCGTACAGCGACAAGGTATCGGTGGCTTTGTAGACCAGGCCCAAAAACGGCACAAAGGCATCGCCGTTATCGTCGCGGTTGACGGTGTAGCTGCTGCCGCGGCCCTGATCGCTGTACTGATCATAATGCTGCTGGCGACCACCGAGGACCAGGATCCAGCGATCGTCGAGGTGCCAGTTATCCTTGAAGTACACCGAGCTGGAGGTCAGCTGGTTGCTCAAGTCGCTTTGGGCAGCACTGACGAGATTGGGCTCGGCCAGACGACCATAAACCGGCGATGTGATGTCGAAGCCTGACCGTGCTGTATTACGGTAGGTTTTGCCGCGGAATTGGTCGGACGCTTCAGTATCCGCGCCGACCAGCAGGTCATGGCGTTGGCCGAACAGTTCCTGCTGGCCGATGAAATCCCAACTGGCGTAGCGGGTCTCATCGTCGTAGTGAGCGCCGTTGGCAGCACGTCGCAGATTGTTGCCGGTCAACGAACTCGGCTGGGCAATCGAGAGGCTGTAGCGGTCGTTGTTCCAGCCGTAGGTGACGCGGGTTTTCCAATCGTCATTCAACTGATACTCGAAACGCGCGGTGGCCACTTCACGAATACCGACGCTTTTGGCCCATTTTTCGTCGAGGCGCTTGTCGTAGTCGATGTCCGCCGGATGACCGTTGGTGAACACGGTGCCGCGGTCGAAGGGATTGGAGTATTCGTTGTACTCGTAGCTCAGCGTCAAGCTGGCGCGGTCGCCGGTCCAGCTCAGCGACGGTGCGACCAAAGTGCTCTCATTCACGCCGTAGTTGCGCCAGTAATCTTCATGGCCGCGTTCAGCAATCAGGCGATAGGCCAGGCCCGTATCTCCCATCGGCCCGGTGGTATCCACCGCCATGGTGCCGCCGCCTTCGCTATAGGCCGAGCCGCTCAGGGTCGTGCTCTGGGTGTATTCAGGCTTCTTGCTGATCACGTTGATCAATCCGCCGGGCTCCAGCGCACCGTACAGCATCGAAGCAGGCCCTTTGAGCACTTCGACACGATCCGTCGTGGCGCTGAAGTTGTGCCCCAGATTGGAACGCACGCCATCGCGCAGGATCGAGCCGTCATCGTTGGTACCAAAACCGCGCTTGACCAGCGAGTCCCGGGAGCCGCCCAGAGTGTTGCCCTGACTGACGCCGCTGACGAACTTCATGGCGTCGGCCAGCGAGCGCACCTGATAGTCGGCCAGGGTCTGCTGGGTGACCACATTGATCGATTGCGCCTCTTCCTTGATCGGCACATTGCTTTTGCTCGCCGTGCTGGCTTGAGAAGTGGTGTAGCTAGTGTCTTGGCTGACGCGGCTCGCCTGAATATCAGTGGTCGGCAGTTCGATGGCTTCCTGTGCCCATAAAGGACTGGCAAACATGACGCAGGAGAGTGTTGGCAACGCGTGTTTCATGAAGACCTTGCGGCGGGCAAAGGGGTGAGGATGGCTCAAGACGTCGCGCTCAATGAGTTAGTAGTAATGATTCTCATTGTATGATGCGACGTATTTCCAGTAAATACCCTCAGTATTATTAACTAACGAGTTATTAATCCGCCCCCTGGATGATGGTTTGTGAGTCACCAACCGTCAGCATCAACTCAAGCCCGGAGCGTTTTTCGACAAGCCCCGTGCCGAAAAAACAACCTTCCTCTGCGGTGGCCATCTGATCGACCGACCAATCGTCACAAGCCGACCAATGGATCCACTAAATCGTTAACAAACAGAATCAGTTTGACAAATACCCTATAAATCACCATTAATGGATCCACTAAATAACAACAAACAGCCTTGGAGAATCTCCATGTACCCCAAGAACACCTGGTACGTCGCCTGTACGCCCGATGAAATCGCCGACAAGCCGCTTGGCCGTCAGATCTGTGGTGAGAAGATGGTTTTTTACCGCGGGCATGAAGGCAAGGTGGCAGCTGTCGAGGACTTCTGCCCCCATCGCGGCGCACCGCTGTCTTTGGGCTATGTGGAAAACGGAAATCTGGTGTGCGGCTATCACGGCCTGGTGATGGGCTGCGACGGCAAGACCGTGGAAATGCCCGGGCAACGGGTTCGTGGCTTTCCGTGCAATAAGACATTCGCCGTGGTCGAGCGTTACGGATTTATCTGGGTCTGGCCCGGCGATCAGGCGTTGGCCGACCCGGTGCTGATCCATCATCTGGAATGGGCGGTCAGCGATGAGTGGGCCTATGGCGGCGGCCTGTTCCACATCCAGTGCGACTATCGCCTGATGATCGACAACCTGATGGACCTGACTCACGAAACCTACGTCCACGCGTCCAGCATCGGCCAAAAGGAAATCGACGAAGCACCGCCGGTGACCACGGTCGACGGCGACGAGGTGGTCACTGCCCGTCACATGGAAAACATCATGGCCCCGCCCTTCTGGCGCATGGCCCTGCGCGGCAACAATCTGGCCGACGATGTACCGGTGGACCGCTGGCAGATCTGCCGCTTCACCCCGCCCAGTCATGTGCTGATCGAAGTCGGTGTGGCCCATGCCGGAAAAGGTGGTTATCACGCCCCTCAACCGTTCAAGGCGTCGAGCATCGTCGTCGACTTCATCACGCCGCAAACCGAAACCTCGATCTGGTACTTCTGGGGCATGGCGCGCAATTTCAACCCGCAGGATGAAGCCTTGACCGCGAGCATTCGCGAGGGTCAGGGCAAGATTTTCAGCGAGGACCTGGAGATGCTCGAACGCCAGCAACAAAACCTGCTCAGCCATCCCCAGCGCAACTTGCTCAAGCTCAATATCGACGCCGGCGGCGTGCAGTCGCGCCGTGTTCTGGAGCGCCTTATCGCCCAGGAACAAACGCCGCAGGAGTCAATGGCATGATCGAAGTGCTGGTGGTATCCCGCAACAACGAAGCCCAGGACATCTGCAGCTACGAGCTGGCCAGTGTCGATGATCGACCGCTACCGACCTTCAGTGCCGGCGCGCATATCGATGTGCATCTGCCTGGCGGCTTGATCCGGCAATATTCCCTGTGTAACCACCCCGAAGAACGTCATCGCTACCTGATCGGCGTGCTCAAGGACCCGACCTCTCGCGGTGGCTCACTTACCATGCACGAGCAGATCCACCCCGGCACGCGGCTGTCTATCAGTGAGCCGCGCAACCTGTTTCCGTTAACCCATGAAGCCACGCGCAGCCTGCTCTTCGCCGGCGGTATCGGCATTACCCCAATCCTCTGCATGGCCGAGCGCCTGGCCCACAGCGGCGCAGATTTCGAGCTGCACTACTGCGCCCGTTCGCGAGAGCGCGCGGCCTTTGTCGAACGCCTGCAACACTCGGCTTTTGCCCACCGGGTGTTCCTGCATTTCGATCAGGAGCCCGACACTGCGTTGGACGCGGCCAAGGTCCTGGCCACGCCACACAATGACGTTCATTTATATGTGTGTGGCCCCGGTGGTTTTATGCAGCATGTGCTGGACACGGCCAAGGCCAAAGGCTGGCAGGAGCAATGCCTGCATCGCGAGTACTTCGCCGCCAATCCCGTCGACACAGGCGCCGATGGCAGTTTCTCGATCAAGGTCGCCAGCAGCGGCCAGGTCTTCGAGGTGCCGGCCGACAAGAGCGTGGTTCAGGTGCTGCAAAACCAGGGCATCGAGATCGCCATTTCCTGCGAACAGGGTATTTGTGGCACCTGCCTGACTCGGGTTCTGGAGGGTGTGCCGGAGCACCGTGACCTGTTCCTCACCGAGGATGAACAGGCCTGTAACGACCAATTCACCCCTTGCTGCTCGCGCTCGAAAACGCCGCTGCTGGTGCTGGATATCTGAAAGAATCGCGCCTATTCCGAGCGGAGAATGACCTTCATCCGCTCTTCGGCCGTCGCCGAGCCGAAGATCTCGGCATAACGTAACGTGGCGTTGGCGTGCTCGCGCATGATCGCTTCGGCACGCGCACCCTGGCGGTTGACCAGGGCGTCAAACACCGAATGGTGTTGCATGTGGGCGTAGTTGAAGCGTCGGTATTCCCGGACCATGTCGTTGCGGTCCACTGCCAGAGCTGTTACCGAAGCGAAGGGTAAATGATCGTTGCGCGCCAGTGCGTCGGCGATCGCCGGGTTGTGGCTGCCTTCGACAATCACTTCGTGAAAACGCATGTTGAGGTCGTGATAGACCTCCAGGTCCTCGATGGTCACAAACCCCTTGTCGAACAGCTGATCGCCCTGCATCAGGCACTGTTCAAGGGTCGCGCGGGCCTCGTCCGATAGCCCGCGCTCGGCGGTCTGACGCGCCGCCAGGCCTTCAAGGACACCCCGCACTTCAACCGCACCGGCAATGTCGTCGGGGCTGACCGAGCGCACCTGAAACCCGCGCCCGCCAAAGCGCACCAGCAAGCCTTCCTGCTCCAGTGTGCGGAACGCCATGCGCACCGGCATTCGCGAAACACCGAACAATTGCGCCGTGGGAATTTCCATCAAGCGCTCGCCAGCCGCCAGCTCGCCCGAGGCGATCATCTTGCGCAACGCGACCAGCACCGTTTGACCGGGCTTACTCATCCAGGCAATTTCCAGAAAAGGTGGGTCTGCATAGTAACGCAAGACAGTGACGCAAGGATTAGGCTGACTGCAGCAAAGACCTCGGGGTTCTGCTTCAGCCTTGATACGCCGGGTTTTCGATCAGCAGAGCCATGCCCTGGCCGCCACCGACACACGCGGCCGCAATGCCATAACGCAGATTACCCTGACGTAATTGCCTGGCCAGGGTCAGCACCAGGCGCAAACCCGTGGCGGCCAAAGGATGTCCCAAAGCAATCGAACCGCCCCGCCGGTTGAGCCGGTCACCGTCCAATTCAAGCACCTGAGCCACAGCCAGCACCTGAGCGGCCTGGGCCTCATTGATTTCCAGCAAGCCGATTTCACCAAGGGCCAGCCCGCTGCGTTGCAACAGCAACTGGATGGCTGGCGCCGGCCCTATCCCCATGAATTCCGGTGCCACGCCTACCACGGCACTGGCCAGCAAATGGGCCAACGCCGGACGCCGGGCGGCAGACGCTCGCCCCACCAGCGCGGCTGCCGCGCCATCGACCACCGCGCAACTATTGCCGGCCGTTTGTACACCGCCGGCATGCACCGCTCGCAACCGGCCCAAGGCGTCCAGATCGGTGGGTCGCGGATGACTATCGCGAGTCACGCGGTCTACGCCCCGTGGCAACTGGATACTGCGTGGCTGATAGCCGGCCAGTTCAAAGCGCTCATTGCCGAGCGCTACCAGCTCCGGTTCAAACCAACCATCGGCCTGGGCCTGCAGCGCCAATTGATGGCTGTCGAGGGCGAAGCGATCCACCTCTTCGCGGCTCAGGCCATGCCGCCGGGCCAGGTTGTCGGCGGTGGCGATCATGTCTACGCCCGGGGCCGGGTCGTAGAGGGCCTCCCAGAGAAAGTCCTTGAATTCCACGCCCGCACCGAGCCGGAAGCCACCTCGGTGGGTGTAGGCGGCAATCGGGTTGCGCGACATGGATTCGGCCGCCACGCACAGGGCCAACTGCACACCATCATCCAGCTGCCTGGCGGCCTGCCGCAAGAGTTCGAAACCGGTGGCGCAGATGCGCTGCACACCCAGTGCCGGGATCCCTTGCGGCACGCCACTATAAATGCCGATATGTCGGGGAAGCAGGTAGGCGTCAAAACTGGCTTGAGCCATGGAGCCAGCGAGCACGCTATCGACCGAGGATGGGTCGATAGCAGCGCGGGCCAGCACCTCGCGCCCCACCTTGATTCCCAGGTCGATCGGCGAAACCTGGGCCAAGGCCCCGCCGAGATCGACCCAAGGCGTGCGCAGTGCTTCGAAAATGGCCACATCGTCAAAGCTCGAATACTGCCCCGCACCGCTCACGGCAGAGGTCCGGCACGCAAGATGGAAGGTTCTTCGCCGCGATACAGCGCCTCGACCTTGTTGGCGCGCCACTGCAGCACCGCGCGCTGGTTGATCGAGCCCTTGTCGGTGATTTCACCGCGGTCGATGGAGGCGGGTTCGTCGAGCAGCGCGATCCATTCCAGGCGGCTGGCATTACCAGTAGCGTCGCGATTGAGCCGTTGCAGCCAATCTCCGAACCACTGACGCACCGGCGCGCTGGCCAGGACTTCGGCATCGCTGGCGTCCGCACTCAAACCGGCCAGACGTCGGCATTCGTAAAGACGGGGAAAGACCAGCGCACCCAGGCACTCGCGGTCCGGCGCGGCCACCACCAAGTCCTGAACATAGGGTGAGCCCTCGAGCACCGCGCGATTACGCAACGGGCCGACGCTGACAAACACACCGGAGCTCAGTTTGAAGTCCTCGGCGATGCGCCCGTCAAACATCAACCCCAGTTGCGGATCGCGGGCGTCGGCCAGTTTCAACGCGTCGCCGGAACAGTAGAAGCCCTGCTCGTCGAACACTTCGGCGGTCTGCTGTGGCGCACGCCAGTAGCCCGGCATGATGTGCGGCCCGCGAAAACGCCCCTCCAGTTTGCCGTCCACCGGCACCAGCCGCACTTCGCAACCGGGTGCCGGCAGGCCGATGTAGCCGGCCATGGACAATGGCCCCGTGGTGAACGTGCAGGACGGTGCCGCCTCAGTCATGCCGAGCCCGGCCATCATGCGAATGCGTTCGCCACAATGCTGTTCGGCGACCCGGTCCAGGCGATCCCAAACGCGTTGGGACAAGCCGGCGGCGGCGAAAAAGAACAGTTTCATGCGCGAGAAGAAACGTTCGCGCAGCTCGCCGTCCTGCTCCAGCGCGTTGACCAGTTCTTCCCAGCCTTTGGGCACGGTGAGGTACGCAGTGGGCGATATTTCCTTGAGGTTGCGCAGTGTTTCAGCAAAACCCTGGACGGTCGGCTTGCCGTCGTCCAGGTAAAAGGTGCCGCCGTTGTACAGCACGATCCCGACGTTATGGCTGCCGCCGAAGGTGTGATTCCACGGCAGCCAGTCCACCAGCACCGGAGGTTCTTCGCCGAACACCGGGAAGGTCTGCAACAGCATCTGCTGGTTAGCGCAGAGCATGCGCTGGGTGGTGATCACTGCCTTGGGCAACTTGGTGGAGCCTGAGGTAAACAGGAACTTGGCAATGCTGTCCGGCCCGGTAGCCGCGAAAGCGCAATCGGCCTCGGCACCGCCGGGTTGTTCCAGCAGGCTGGCAAAGCTCACCTGATGGCGGCCAGGAATTTGACCGCGCACGGTGATCAGCGGTGTTTCGGCCGGCAGCACCGCATCGATCGCCCGCTGATAGGCCGCAGCGTCGCTGACAAACACCAGGCCCGGCTTCAACAGATTGCAGACATGCTTCAGCTTGGCGAAATCCTGGGACAACAACGAATAGGCCGGTGAGATCGGGCTATAGGGAATGCCGGCGTACATGGCACCCAAAGCAATTTGCAGATGCTCGATGTCGTTGCCCGAGAGGATCGCCAGCGGTCGTTCGGCCGAAAGCCCATAACTGAGCAGGCATTGGGCAATGGCGCGGACGCTGGTCAGCATCTCGGCGTAACTCACCCGGCGCCAGTCGCCGCCGTTCTGGCGAGCAGCGATAAAGGTCTGCTGCGGGCGCAAATGGGCCCAATGCACCAGGCGATCCAGCAAACGTACAGGCAACTTGGCCAAGGGTTCCAGGGAGCGCATGTGCAGGATGCCCTGCTCTTCGCTGACCTCGACCGCAGGATGACCGATGGACACTTGGCGATAGCGCGGCGCATTGGCTTCGGTCTGGGGTGGCGATCTGAATTCGGAACTCACGTGCTTGTCCTCCGTCAAGGCACGCCACCGGCTCGCAGCAATGCGTTCAACCGGGGCATGGCAGCCTGTGGCTGCAGCCTTGTTATTGTTATGTCTGCCTGCACTGGGCAGCGATTGCTTTCAAGCGTTCGCTCGCCCGACAGTGCGGCGGATACTCAGATCGGGTAGTGCCGCGGTCCGTTCTGCAAGGTCACCCAGCGTAACTGGGTGAAATGCTCGATGGACGCCTTGCCGCCAAAACTGCCATAGCCGCTGGACTTGACTCCGCCGAAAGGCATCTGCGCCTCGTCGTGCACGGTCGGGCCGTTGATATGGCAGATGCCAGACTCGACCCGCTGGGCCAGGGCCAAAGCACGGCCGGTGTCGCGACTGAAAATCGCCGCCGACAGACCGAACTCGGAATCGTTGGCCAGGCGCAACAGTGCTTCATCGCCCTCGCTGCGCAACACCACCGCCACCGGGCCGAAGGACTCTTCGCGGTACAGGCGCATGGCATCGGTGACGCCGTCGAGCAAGGTCGGCTGCAGAATGCTGCCCTCCAACTGGCCACCCGTGACCAGGGTGGCACCCTTGTCGAGGGCATCGTCGATCAACAGTTTGATGCGTTCACCGGCGCTGCTGTCAACCAGTGAACCGAGCACCGAACCTTCGGCGTTGGGGTTGCCGGCGGGCAAGGTGGCGATCTTCGCCGCGAGTTTGGCGACAAAGGCATCGGCCACTTTGGCATCGACGATCAGGCGCTCGGTAGACATGCAGATCTGCCCCTGATTAAAGAAGGCGCCGAAGGCTGCAGCCTCCACCGCCGCATCCAGGTCGGCATCCTCCAACACCAGGAATGGCGCCTTGCCTCCCAGTTCCAGCAACGCCGGTTTGAGATGACGTGCCGACAGTTCACCGACGATACGCCCGACATGGGTCGAGCCGGTGAAGTTGACCCGACGCACCGCCGGATTGGCGATCAGCCGCTCGACAATCGCCGCAGCATCCCGGGGCGCATTGCTGATGACGTTGACCACGCCGTCCCCGAGGCCTGCGTCCTGCAACACCTGGCCGATCAGCCGGTGCACCGCCGGGCTCAGTTCCGACGCCTTGAGCACCACGGTGTTGCCGCAGGCCAACGGCATGGCGATGGCGCGAGTGGCGAGGATCACCGGAGCGTTCCAGGGCGCGATACCCAGCACCACGCCGCAGGGTTGACGCAAGGCCATGGCGAAGCTGCCGGGCACATCGGAGGGAATGACTTCGCCGGTGATCTGAGTGGTCATGCACGCGGCTTCGCGCAGCATGTTGGACGCCAGATGCACATTGAAACCGTACCAGTTGGCCATGGCGCCGGTCTCGCCGGCTGCCGCGATGAATTCCGCGCTGCGGGCCTGCAA
This sequence comes from Pseudomonas farris, assembly GCF_019145235.1. Lineage (GTDB taxonomy): Bacteria > Pseudomonadota > Gammaproteobacteria > Pseudomonadales > Pseudomonadaceae > Aquipseudomonas > Aquipseudomonas farris. The sequence continues at coordinate 161,787 of NZ_JAHSTV010000004.1, forward strand.
CTGCTCGGCCGCACGCAACAACCGGGTGCGTCGTTCATTGGGGGCCAAGGCCGCCCAGGCGGGGAATGCCGCTTTGGCCGCGGCCACGGCGGCGTCGGCATCTTCCAGGGTGGCGGCGGCAACCCGCGACACGACTTCGCCGGTCACCGGATTACGCCGTTCGAAGGTTCGTCCGTCTCGGGCGGGGCACGACTGGCCGCCGATCAGCAGGGGCACGTCCAGCATGGTGATTCCTCTTTATTGTCTTTATCGGGAATACGTTCGAGGGGCTCACAGTAGCGCCTGGGCGCCGGGGCGAACAGCTGGCGGACGCTCGATCGCCCGGCCAGCTCGCCCTGATTCAATGCCGGGGTTCAGCGTTTGTAAGCCTGCAAACCGGGCTTGATGCTCTTGTCGTCGAGGAACTGCTTCATGCCCTGCTCGCGGCCACCTTCGGTGTCCAGCAGGCGCGACTGATCGAGCTTGGCGTAGAGGTAATCTTCGTTCTGCTCCCAAGTCAGTTCGCGGCAACGCTTGAAGCCGTGCTTGGCCGCCCGCAGCACCACCGGGTTTTTCTCCAGCAGGTTACGCGCCAGCTCGATTGTCACTTCACGCAGTTGTGCCAAGGGTACGCTCTCGTTGACTAGGCCCATCTCGGCGGCTTTCTGCCCGCCAAAGGTCTTGCCGGTCATGATGTAGTACAGCGACTGCCGATGGCCCACGGTGTCGGCCATGGCCTTGCTCACCAAGTTGCCTGGCGGGATGCCCCAGTTGATTTCCGACAGGCCGAAGGTCGCTTCATCGGCGCAGATCGCCAGGTCGCAGGCCACCAGCGGGCTGAAACCGCCACCGAAGCACCAACCGTTGACCATGGCGATGGTTGGCTTGGCGTACATTCGCAGCAGTTTCCATTGCCATTGAGAGGCTTCGCGGCGAATTTTTTCCTGAAGGATTTCCGGGCCGGCGTCCACTTCGCGGAAGTATTCCTTGAGGTCCATGCCGGCGGTCCAGGCGTCACCCGCACCGGTCAGCACCAGCACACCGGCGTCTGGATCCTGCTCCAGGGTTTCCAGAACGTCGATCATCTCGCGGTTCAGGGTCGGGCTCATGGCGTTGCGTTTTTCCGGGCGATTGAGGATAACCCAGGCAATGCCTTCCTCGATTTCCACGTTGACCGTTGTCCAGCGACCTTCGTAATTGCTCATGGCGTTGCTCTCTTGTTCTTGGCTTGACGATGGGTAAAAACTAAACCCGAATATTAGTTATGTCAATTAACTATTAATCAAATTAACCAAATGTTTTTCGTCACGAAAACAGGCGCAACGCCCAGAGATCTGAAAGAGGTCATGGCTATCCCCGGCCAATCTCGGCAAACTAGATAGTCTTCTTAACCGCCAGCCGAGGATTCACCCTGTAATGGCCAAGTCTTCCAAGATTGCCGCCGCCCCCGAGGCCCCTGTCGACAGCGCCGAAACCCAGGCGCCGCTGGATTCCGCCCTGGACGATCTGATCGGTTACGCCATGCGCCGGGCGCAGCTGAAACTGTTCCAGAACCTGATCGGCCGGCTCTCGGCCCACGACTTGCGACCGGCCCAGTTCTCGGCGCTGGCGATCATCGACCAGAACCCCGGCCTGATGCAGGCCGACCTGGCCAAGGCCTTGACCATCGAGCCACCGCAAGTGGTGCCGCTGCTGAACAAACTGGAAAGCCGCGCGCTGGCGGTGCGGGTGCGCTGCAAACCGGACAAGCGCTCCTATGGGATTTTTCTCAGCAAGACCGGCGAGGCCCTGCTCAAGGAGCTGAAACTGATCGCTGCCGAGAGCGACATGGATGCAACGTCCAACCTCGACAGCCAGGAACGCGAAGACCTGCTCAGGCTGCTGAAGAAGGTCTATCAGGCCTGAAACGCCAACGCCGGCGCGTTCCTGGGGAACGGCCGGCTTCATGACAGGTAAACGACTTACCAGATCGGCACGGTGTAGAGCACCAGAAAGCGGGTCTGGTTTTCATCGCGAAATGCCGCGCCGGCGGGGAAGTCATTGCGATAGATCGACTTGCGCGCCATCAGCCCGACGTTCTTCAGCGGGCCACTCTGGATCACATACCCCAGCTCCATCTGGAATTCTCGCTCCTTGCGGTCGTCGGCATTCAGCGCCGTCAGCTCGATATGGTCACCGCGCACATAACGCAGCCGGCTCTTCAGGCCAGGCACCCCGACGGCGGTGAAGTCATAGTCGTACATCGCTTGCCAGGTCCGTTCCTTGGCATTGAGGAAGTCCGAACTCATGGTCAGCTCACTCATGCCCATCAACTCGGTACCCGACACATAAGGTGTCGCTGTATCTCCACTGGCGTGCATATAGCCCAGGCTCAGGCGATGGCCGCCAAAGCGATAGCCGAACAGCGCCGACAGGTTGCGGTTGTCCACCTTGCCGGCCTTGGCGCTGCCATCTTCGTCGCTGAAAAAACTGCGCAGATCGGTGGTCAGCGTGCCCTCGCCCACCTGCAGATTGTGCAGCAAGGCCAGGGTGTTCTGCTGGTACAGGTCCGCCACTTCGGCGTGATAGGCGCGCAGACTGAGGTCTTTGTTCACCTGATAATCGCCGCCGACATAGGCCATGTGCGATGAGGTGGCCGCGCTATTGAAACGCCGGTTCGGCGAGGCGATACTCATCGGCTGGTAGTCGGTGGAATCACGCTTGTTGATGCGATCGATGTAGCCGGTGTTAAGGGTCAGCCCGTCGATGTCCTTGGAACTGAGGGTGGTGCCGCGAAAAGTCTGCGGCAACAGCCGCGACGGGCTGGCGAAAGCGAACGGCAGGAAGATCGACACATCACCGGTCTTCACCGTGGTCTGGGCAAAACGCATCTTGGCGGTCATGGCCAGGCGCGAATATTCGTCCGCCGCGCGCTTGTCGCTGCTGGACACCGGCAGCAACTCGGTGCCGCTGCGGTCCGGCGACGAGTCCAGCTTCACCCCCATCAGCCCGCGGGCATCCAGGCCGAAGCCGACAGTCCCCGGGGTGAAGCCCGACTCCACATTCATGATGAAACCCTGAGCCCATTCCCTGGCCGCGGTTTTCGCTCCGTCATCCTTGTAGTCGCGATCCAGGTAGTAATTGCGCAAGGTGAAGGTGCCGTGGCTGTCGTCGATGAAGCCTTCGGCCAGCGCCGGGGTGGCAATCACACTCAAGCCCAACAGGACCAGGCAAGGTGCGCGAACAGGTAAGGCTGAAGTCGCCGCAAGGGCGTTCCAAGGGAGCTTTGGCATGTTCGATGTCCACTTATTGTTGTTGTTTTTTGAACGGGATCGCCAGGGTTGTTCCAAGGATCTCAGGCCAGAGAATGGAAACAGCCGAGGGGTGGCGTCAATCCACAATGACCGATAACCGAACATTAATATTATTATCTATTTTTTAGATCCATCTTACTCAATGAGTCATGACGTTGATTTTAATGAGATTAATGCCATTTTTTGGCCAACAACCTTGGTCGTTCATTTTTTAGTTATCTTTGTTAATCTTAATTCCAGCCTGTCATCGCTTGAGACGAGCAGGCTCGCGTTCCCCCGTCAGCACACCAACAAAAACAATAATGAGGTTCGCCATGGACACCCCATCACGTCGTACGACGCTGACCATCGCCCTGTGTTTTATCGTTGCACTGATTGAAGGCTTCGACCTGCAAGCTGCCGGCACTGCCGCCGCGGGCCTGCGCCAGACCTTTGCCCTGGACCCGAAAATGATGGGCTGGGTGTTCAGTGCCGGCATCATCGGCTTGCTGCCGGGCGCCTTCTTCGGCGGCTGGATTGCCGATCGCATCGGTCGCAAGAAAATCCTCATCGGCGCCGTGTTGCTGTTCGGCGTGTTCTCGCTCAGCACTGCCTATGTCAGCACTTTCTCCGGCCTGCTGCTGGCGCGCTTCATGACCGGCCTGGGCCTGGGCGCCGCCCTGCCCAACCTGATCGCCCTGTGCGCCGAAGCCGTGGGTGAGCAGCGCCGAGGTACTGCCATCAGCATCATGTATGCCGGCGTGCCGTTGGGTGGAGCGCTGGCGGCGGTGGTCGCCATGCTGTTCACCGATCATTGGCAGGCGACCTTCATCATCGGCGGTCTCGCGCCGTTGCTGGTGGTGCCGCTGATGATCCTGTTGCTGCCCGAGTCCAGCGCCTTTCGCCAGCAGCAAGGGACTGTCAATGTGGAGCGCGCCTCAACCGGCCAGGCACTGTTCGGCGAAGGCCGGGCTCGCGTCACCCTGGCGTTGTGGTTGAGCTACTTCTTCACCTTGACCGTGATGTACATGCTGCTCAACTGGCTGCCATCACTGCTGCTGGAACAGGGTTTCAGCAAACCTCAGGCAGGCCTGGTGCAGATGCTGTTCAATATCGGCGGCGCCCTCGGCTCCCTGCTCGGCGGACTGCTGCTGGATCGCTGCAACGGCATCAAGGTGGTGCTGTTTGTCTATACCGGGTTGCTGGTGGCGCTGGCCGGGGTCGGCCTGTCGGTGGGCATTGTTCCGCTGGGCATCGCCGGGTTTGCCGCGGGGTTGTTTGTGATGGCTGCGCAACTGGTGCTTTACGCGCTGGCACCGCCGTCGTACCCGACTTCGGTGCGTGCCACCGGCGTCGGCGCGGCAGTGGCCATCGGTCGCTTGGGGTCAGTCGCCGGGCCCTTGGCTGCGGGGCAGATTCTGGCAGCCGGAGCCGGCACCACCGGGGTATTGCTGGCGACCTCCCCCGGGTTGGTGATTGCAGCACTGACCATCATCAGCGTGATTGCCCGTTCAGCCCCACTGACTGTATCGATGGAAAAGGCCAAAGCCTGATGCCTGTCAGTTAACGCGAGACCTGTGGGAGCGGGCTTGCTCGCGAAGGCGGCGGCACAGGCAACATTGATGTCGTCTGACACTCCGCCTTCGCGAGCAAGCCCGCTCCCACAGGGTCCAACGTGCCGAGCTCTTCAGCCCTCCTTGACCCACTGCACAAGCACGCTCGCCTCAGGCTTTTTTGCGAAGACCTTCTGCGGCAGCAGCAGCCAGGCCAGAGCCGGCAGCAGGATCAAGGCGCCAAGCATGTTCACCAGGAACATGAAGGCCAGCAGGATGCCCATGTCGGCCTGGAATTTGATCGGCGAGAAGGCCCAGGTCGATACCGCGACCGCCAGTGTCATGCCGGTCAGCAATACCACTTTGCCGGTGAACAACAGCGCCTGGTAATAGGCTTGGGCCAGAGTGTCACCGGCACGCATTCGCGCCAGGATCACGCTCAACACATAGAGTGCATAGTCGATGCCGATCCCCACCCCGAGTGCAATCACCGGTAGTGTCGCCACTTTTACGCCCATGCCCAGACCCACCATCAGCGCCTCGCAAAGAATCGAGGTGAGCATCAGCGGCAGCATCGCGCAAAGGGTTGCACGCCAGCTACGGAAGGTCAGCAGGCACAGCAGGCTGACTGCGCCGTAGACCCAGAACAGCATCTCGTGCATGGATTTTTTCACCACGATATTGGTCGCGGCTTCGATGCCGGCGCTGCCGGCGGCCAGCATGAATTTGACCTCTGGCACCTGATGCGCAGCGATGAAGGCCTCGCTCGCCTCCACCACCCGATTCAAGGTATCGGCCTTGTGATCGGACAGGTAAACGTACAGCGACAGCATCGAACAGCCCTGATTGAACAGTTCCCGCGGAGCCCGGGTCTGCACGGCGCCCAGCGCGCCGTCATTGGGGATCAGCTCATACCACTTGAAGTTGCCTTCGTTGTAACCAGCCGTGGCGATCTTGCTCATCGCCGCCATTGAAGTGGTCGACTCCACACCAGGCAATTGCTCCAGTTGCCAGGCCAACGCGTCCACCGCAGACAGGCTGGCGTAGCGCGTGCACTGATCTTCCGGCGTCTTGATCATGATCACAAAAATATCCGAACTGGCCGCATAGTTTTGGGTCATGAACAGCGCGTCGCGGTTGTAGCGCGAGTCGGCCCGCAACTCCGGCGCGCCAGGGTCGAGATCACCGATTTTCAGGTTCAGGCTCACGGCACAACCGAACGCTGCCAGCAGCAGGCCGCCCAGCATGGCGCCAATGGCCCAGCGCCGCTGGGTGAACAAATCGAGCACACGCCACAACGGATGCTTGATCTGTGCTTGCAGCTCGGCGGTTTCCGAACTCAGGCTGCGTTGCGCTGCTGCCGGGCTGACACCGATATAGCTGAGCAGGATCGGCAGCAGAATCAGGTTGGTGAAAATCAGCACCGCCACGCCGAGGCTGGCGGTGATCGCCAGGTCCTGAATCACCCGGATATTGATCAGCAGCAACACGGCGAAGCCCACCGCATCGCAGAGCAAAGCGGTCATGCCGGCGGCGAACAGTCGGCGGAAGGTATAACGCGCGGCCACCGACCGTGGAGCTTGCGGGTTTCGCTGAGGAAATGCGGTTGCTCGCGGCTGTCGGTGTCCTGGTTGTAGATATCGTCGTACCAGGCCGCGCCGCTCACACGCAGCCCATAGTTTTGCCGGCTGAGGTCCATTTCGGAAAACAGATCCAGACGGTTGGAGACCAGACCGCGGCTGAAGTTTTTATCGCCCTGACTCTGGATCGAGGGGTACAGGCCATTGGCGGTCGGTGCGTTGACTAATCGGCTGTCCTGACCTTGCAGACGCCAAGCCTGGCTGTACTTGATGGTGTTGTCCCAACGCAGTTTCCAGTCCGAATCCCCCAGGTCCATTTGCATGGCCTCGGCCCTTTCGATCATCACGCCGGCACTGCATAACGCCAGAAACAGGGCGCAATGCTTGAAACGAAAGCAACGTTTAACGTTGTCCATGGACGCTCCTCATTATTTTTATTTTTGGCATGGCTTTGCACGCATAGCACCAGCCAGCATGCTCAGGTAGCGGCTTGCGCCGCTGTCTATAGGTGTGCGTTTCAGATGTAGGTGGAGGCCAATCCGCCATCGACTGCCAGGTTGACGCCGTTGATCCAGCGCGACTCGTCGGCACACAGGAAAGCGATCACCGCCGCCACCTCATCGGCATAACCGGGGCGTTTCATGCGATGGGCATCGGCCTGGGTTCGTGCTTCACCGAGCATGCTCACGAAGTCGCCGAGGATGGGGGTGAAGACCGGGCCCGGCGCCACGCTGTTCATGCGCACTGAATGTTCGAGAAACCAGGGCTGAGCCTGCAGGTAATTCCAGACGATCAAGGCTTCCTTGAAATACTGGTAGTAGGTCGCGTCCGGTACCGGGTGCTCGGCCAGCCAGGCTTGCGCGGCGGCGAAACCTTCGATGCGTGCCAGCGCCTTGTGCTGTTCCAGGCGTAACGGCCACTCGGCGCCGAGGATTGAGGCGACATTGACGATGCTGCCGCCAGCGGTGATGCGCGGCAACAGTGCGCTGCTCAGGTGACGCAACCCCAGGTAATTAACCTTCGCCAGCAGTTGCGGGTTTGCCGTGCCCGGCACCCCGGCGATATTGCACAGGCTATCGATCCGCGCCGGTAGCTGCGGCAACAGCCGGTCGATGTTCTCGGCACTGCTCAGATCGCCGTGGACAAAACCGTCCAGGGTCATGTGCGGGGCCTTAAGATCGACGCCAATCACGTGGGCGCCGTGGGCGCGCAGCAGGCTTGCAGTAGCGGCGCCGATACCCGAGGAGACCCCGGTCACCAGCACAATCTTGTTGTCGAGTTTCATGTTGAGTCCTCTTATTATTTTTGTGTACTCGGTGGGCCTCGTCGGCCTGGTCCTGTCCGTCAAAACGGGTAGCGCGGCGCCTTATCCTTGATCGTCACCCATTGCCATTGGGTGTATTCGTCCCAGTCGGCCGGGCCGCCCACGCTGCCGCCATTGCCCGAGCTGCCGCGCCCACCGAACGGGTTGATGCATTCGTCGGCCACCGTCTGATCGTTGATGTGCAGCAGGCCGCAATTAAGTTGCTCGCCAATCGCCATCGCGTGCCCGACCGAAGGCGAAATGATCCCTGCGGACAAGCCATATTCGGTGCGATTAGCCAGGTCGATGGCCTCATCGTCGCTGGTAAAACTCACCACCGTGGCGACCGGGCCGAAGATCTCCTCGTCAAATGCGCGCATGCCCGGGCGCACACCGGAAAGCACCGTAGGTTGGTAGAACAGCCGTTCAAACTCGCCACCGGCTTGCAGTGTTGCCCCGGCCGTCACACTCTCGGTGACGATTTCATGCACACGTTGCAACTGTCGCTTGTTGATCAAAGGCCCCAATACCGCCTCGCCACGAGCGGCATTGCCGACCGTGATCGCCCGGGCTTTCTCTGCCAGCCGACGGACCAGTTCTTCAGCGATCGATTCATGGGCCAGGATGCGTCCGGTGGCCATACAGATTTGCCCCTGATGCAGCCAGGCCCCCCAGGCTGCATTGCTCGCCGCCAACTCAAGATCGGCATCTTCGAGCACGATTAACGAGTTTTTGCCGCCCAGTTCCAGAGCGACTTTTTTCAGATGACGCCCAGCCACCTCCGCAACCTTGCGCCCGGCTGCGGTAGAACCGGTGAACGCGATCATCCGAACATGCGGATCGCGGCACAGGGCCTCACCGACCACTGCTGCGCCCGGTAAAACCTGCAGCAACCCTTTTGGCAAACCGGCCGCCTCGAACAACCGGGCAATGATGAAACCGCCACTGACCGGGGTTTGCGGATCGGGCTTGAGCACCACCGCATTACCGGTCGCCAGCGCCGGTGCCACCGAACGCAGGGAGAGCACCAGGGGAAAATTGAACGGCGAGATCACCCCGACCACACCATGGGGCAATCGGCGTGCATAGGACAAACGCCCCGCTTCGCTTGGGAGGACCAGACCATGGGGTTGCGACAGCAGACCGGCGGCCTGATGCAACAAGACGATCGCCTCGCGAACCTCATGTTCACCCTTGAACAGACTACCGCCGCTTTCCCGAGCGATGTACAGCGCCAGTTCGGCAAAATGTTGCTGGGCCAGGGCTGCGGCTTTGCGAAAGATCTCTGCGCGTTCCCGTGGCCCCAATGCCGCCCAGGCCGGTTGAACACGGGCAGCGGTCAGGCTGGCAAACGCGATGTCCGCCGCATCGGCTAATCCGGTGACGGTCAGTACCTCGCCGGTGGCCGGCTCGATGACTCTGTTGACGCCGCCCAATGGACGTATCCAGTCGCCATTGAAGATGCGTTCGCACCACAGCTCGTCCCGCAGAAAATCAGATGGTTCACTTACCGACATTTCGGTCTCCCGGCTCTTGTGTTTGTAATTGCCTGACGCGGCCTCGCGAAAACGATGCAGCGTCGTGAAAGCACTAGAGCAAGGGCTGTGCCGACTTCCTCTGTCGCCACGCGTTTTAGGTGGCGAAGGCTCTGGCCTGAAGGTTTGAGAAGAGCACTGATGAATAGGGCAAGGCGTTTGGCGCTCGGCCGACACCCGGCCACTTGTCCAAATGATAAAGTTATGTTTAATAACTGTTTTGCTAATTGATCATTTCGATCAGTCGACTCGCTCAGGGGCATATAACAATGAATAATCCCCATTCGCTGCTTCCTCATCTCGCGGTGCAGGAGGAACATTTTTCGCCCCGAGGAGACAGCACTCAACTGACCGAGGGCAACTCACCGACCCTGGCCGAGTTAGCCGAATGCCTGTTCTTTTCCCCGGTTGACGGACGTATCTGGCTCAACGACCAGCGCATGCTGCTATTGCACAGTTCATCCTTCGGCGCGCTGCGACGGGAGATTATCGAGCGCCAGGGACTGGAACAGACTCGCGGTCTGTTTACCCGCACCGGTTATTTGTCCGGCGCACGTGATGCGCGATTGATCCGCGAGCGCTGGCCAGACGCCGACGCCGCGGCGGTTTTCTCGGCCGGCACGCGCCTGCACACACTCGAAGGCATGACCAAGGTCGAACCCCTGCACTTCAAATTCGACGCCGACTCGGGCTTCTATGAAGGTGAATTCCTCTGGCACCACTCCTGTGAGGCCGACGAACATATCGCCGCCCACGGGATCGGCCAGGATCCGGTGTGCTGGACCGAACTGGGCTACGCCATCGGTTACGTCAGCGGGCTGTTCGGCCGCCTGGTGATCTTCCGTGAGACCGAATGCCGGGGCATGGGTCATGAGTGCTGCCGGGTGATCGGCAAGACCGCCGAGCAATGGGGCGATGTCGAACAGGACCTGAGTTATCTCACCGCCACGCCATCCAGCGTCGCCCCCAAGCAGCGCCCGGCCCCGGCGCCGGCGCCCCAGGACGACGACAGTGAATTACCCGGCGGGCAAAAACCCATTGGCGCCAGCGCCGCCTTCAACGCCGCGACCCTCGCCTTGCAGCGGGTTGCGCCGACGCCGGCCACAGTGCTGTTCAGCGGCGAGTCCGGAGTCGGCAAGGAATTGTTCGCCCGTCAGTTGCACCAGTTCAGCCCACGCCATCAAGCACCTTTCGTGGCCCTCAACTGCGCCGCGATCCCGGACAATCTGATCGAGGCCGAACTGTTCGGGGTCGAACGCGGCGCCTATACCGGCGCGACCCATTCGCGTCCTGGACGCTTCGAACGGGCTCACGGTGGCACCCTGTTTCTCGATGAAATCGCCAGCCTCAGCCTGCCGGGCCAAGGCAAGCTGCTGCGTGCATTGCAAGAGCGTGAGATCGAGCGCATCGGTGCAAGCCAGCCGATCAGGGTCGATGTCCGGGTGGTGGCGGCAACCAATGTCGACTTGCGCAAAGCCGTGGCGGCCGGAGACTTTCGCGAGGACCTGTTCTACCGCCTGAACGTCTACCCCATCACGTTGCCGCCACTGCGCGAACGTCGTGATGACATTCCGTTGCTGGTCAACGCGTTCCTGCGGCGCTTCTGTCAGGCCTACGCCCGCAAGCCCGCCGGGCTGACCATGCGCGCGCTCAAAGTGCTGTTGCGCTATGACTTTCCCGGCAACGTGCGGGAATTGCAGAACCTGGTAGAGCGCGGTTTGATCGCCAGCGAAGACGGTCAAGCCATCGATCTGGTCCACCTGTTTCGCAACGAACCCATGCCACAGGAGGCGTACTCTCTGGACGGCAATGGCAGCCTCGCAGCCACTGACCCGAGCCCCGCCAACACGCAGCCTCGTCCAGCCTTGCTGGAAACCCTGGCTCGTCTGGAACACGGCTTCTCCATTGAAGGTCTGGAGTCGCGTTTGATCGACGAAGCGCTGCAAAAGAGCGAAGGCAACCTCGCCGCCGCCGCGCGACTGCTGGGGTTAAGTCGTGCGCAGTTTGCCTACCGACTGAAGAAGTACCGACAGGCATCGGCCTGACTCAGGCTGAGTCAATGCAGGCCCACCTCAATAGGAGCAGCCCTGCTCTTGTTGAGGCACGGAGGTTAGCGTAGCAACGACGACCCGTCGTAGATGAGGATGAAACGAAATTATCTTGCCAATATAGTTATGACAATTAACTATGTTTGAAGTTAACTTGTTTTCCCCATAACACGCGCCCCGGAGTCCACATGCCCAATAACAACAACATCGACGGCATCATAGAACAACTCGCCCAACTACCTCCCCTCAGCTCGCTGACTGTCGATCAGCAGCGTCAACAGGCCGAACTACTCTTCGGCGCCGGCTCCTGTGCCGAGGGCGTGACCTTTGAGGCCGCCAATCTGGCCAGCGTCAGCGGGCTTTGGACCATTCCCACAGATGTCCGGCCTGACTTCGTGTTGCTGTATCTGCATGGCGGAGGCTACTCATTCGGCAGTGCCCGGGCCTATCGCCCGCTCACCAGCCAATTGGCCGCCCGCAGCCGGATTCGTACCCTGTGCATCGATTACCGCCTGGCCCCGGAACACCCTTTCCCGGCCGCCGTAGAGGACGCTCTGGATGTTTACCGTGTACTCCTCGAAAACGGTGTGAACGCCGAGCACCTGGTGCTGGCCGGCGACAGTGCCGGCGGCGGTCTGTGCATGGCGCTGATGTTGGCTGCCAAGGCCGCTGGTTTGCCGCTGCCCGCGGCTGCGGTAGTGATGTCGCCTTGGGTGGACATGGCTCAGACAGGAGAGTCCTGGAATTTGCAGAAAGCTCGAGATCCATTGCTCGGCCCGCTTGCTGGCGAGCCCCTTATGGCCGACACCTATCTGCAGGGCGCCGAACCACTGAATCCGCTGGCCTCCCCCCTATACGGCGACCTTAGGAGTCTGCCGCCAGTACTGATCCAGGTGGGCAGCCGGGAATGCCTGCTGGATGATTCAACCCGGCTCGCCAGCCGCCTGGCCAGCGCCGAAGTGGCGGTACACCTGGACGTCTGGCCGGGAATGATTCATGTCTTCCAGACCATGAGCGATCAACTCGAAGAAGCCCGCCGGGCACTGGACCAGATCAGCGCCTTCCTGCTTCGGCACCTGGGGGAAGATGTGTCCCGACTTCAAGTTTGCGTAGAATGCCGTGTCGATACTGAATTCAATAACAAAAAACGGTCGGCAGACTCATCATCCTTGTGATCAACACCACTGGTGACTTGTGGCGCCCTTCTACGTTCAATGCCTGACCTATCAACCATGAGCGAGAGTTCATGGGTATTAATTGCCAATACAAAAGTGCTTTGCAGGTTTTGTCTGTCGGTATCGTTGCTTATTGCCGGTAACGCCTCAGGCGCGCCATTGCCGCTTGAGTTGTATATCCCTGACGCGCCGCCACTGACGTTTGTCGATGACTCCAAGGGTCATGGAATGGTCGGAGAAGCCGTCCTGGCGGCCATTGCCAACGCCGGCTATGTCGCTCATGTCCACGTGCTTCCTTGGGCTCGATCACAGAAACACGTCAGCGAGAAGCAGGATATCCTGATAGCCCCCTTGTCTCGCACGCCGGAACGCGAAGATCGCTTCACCTGGATCGCGTCGATCATGCCCATGGAGCGCGCCTTCTTCAGCCTCGACCGGCCAGTGAGCAGCTTCGCCCAAGCGAAAAAAACCTACCGGGTGATCGGCGTCGGCCTCGGTAGTGCACAGGAGGAAATCCTGCGTGCACAAGGCTTCAGCGACGAACAGATTTACCCGCTGACCATTGGCGACAATCCCGCACAGATGCTCTTGAAAGGTCGCATTGATGCCTGGTTCAACGGTGTTCCCGAGAGTCAATACATCTGGCCGAAAATGTCTGAACGCAAGCTGTTCATGAGCCCCGTCATGAACAGAGCGGAGCTCTATCTGGCTTGCTCCAGGCTTTGCTCCGCTCAACTGGTGCAAGACCTGCGCGAGGCGGTTGAAACGCTTCGCGATGACGGCACTTTGGCGCGTATCCAGCAGAGCTATTTGTCGCCATAACGGTCCGCAACAACTCGTCCGTTGGCCGTAGATTCGCGACTATGTTTGCCCCGCTTTCCCTGTTGGCGGATTTCTTCATTCTGGAGCCTGAATAGCGTAGGGCGTTAGCGCGCCTTCCAGTCACGCAACCACTGCAAGCCGGCCGAGGTGTTACCACGCGGCCGGTATTCGCACCCTACCCAGCCGTCATAACCCAACTGATCGATCAGCTCGAACAGATAGGGATAGTTGACTTCTCCCAGGTCCGGCTCATGTCGATCCGGCACGCCGGCGATCTGGATGTGGCCGATGCCGTCGAAGTCCCGACGCAGTTTAGTCGCCAGGTCACCTTCGACGATCTGGCAGTGGTAGCAGTCGAACTGAACCTTCAGGTTACTGGCGCCCACTTCCTTGCAGATGGCTTGGGCCTGATCCTGCCGGTTGAGGAAAAAGCCCGGCATGTCCCGCGTATTGATCGGCTCCAGCAGCACCGTGATGCCAGCCTTGGCGGCCTGCGCGGTGGCGTAAGCCAGGTTCTCCAGGTACACGCCGTGATGCCGTGGGCGATCGCTTTGCGACGGCAGCAAGCCGGCCATCACATGGATGCGCGAGTTGCCCAGTACCGCGGCGTATTCCAGCGCGCGATCGAAACCGCTACGAAATTCACTCTCCCGCCCCGGCAACGACACCGTGCCGCGCTCGCCCGCCGCCCAATCGCCGGGCGGTGCGTTGAACAGTGCCTGCACCAGGCCGTTGTCGCTCAAGCGCTGTTTGAGTTCCTGAGCGCTGTAATCGTAGGGAAACAGGTATTCCACGGCTTCGAAACCATCGGCGGCAGCGGCGGCGAAGCGGTCCAGAAACTCATGTTCCGGGTAGAGCATGCTGAGGTTTGCAGCAAAACGAGGCATGGTAGCTCCTTGGATAGAAGGTTAGACAAACGGCCAGATCAACAAGGTAATACCGAAACCCAACGTGCCGAGCAAGGGTCAGCAGAAAGCCCTGGGCGGGTACCGGCAGACCGGTGGTACGCAGCATATCGGAGACAACCGCGCCGATTCCGGTATCCACCAACACCTTACCGAACCCGCGCATGTTCCTGATGCTTAATGTTCCAGGACAGCACTACCGTGCTGCTGGCCAAAAAAAATGGATCTCTTTTCAGGGATCCATTTTTTAATGCGTGGAGCGGGTAGTGATGAAGCAGATATCAGAACCAGGTTTCCATCTGTATGCCGTACTGCCATACACCGCCGGCGTTGAAGTCCGTCTTGCCGAAGTTGTCTGTGGAACTGTATCTGTCCAGATCTGAAGACCAGTTCATGAGACTTGCGAACACTCGCAATTCGGGGCGTGTGAGCAGGTCTCCAAAGTCAGGCTTGAATGTCGGAGCGACCGTGAATTTCCAGAAGTTACCGTCCACCGCATTACGTTGCAGGTAACCCTTGGGATCGAGGTCCATGGTTTGCCAGCTCATTTCGTAGGCCATCTCGAAATTGCTGTTGATTTCATTGGCCAACCGCACGTTCAGGGTCATCCAGCGGTAGTCGTCACCCTTGACGTATCTGTCCTTACTCTGTTCGGCCAACAAGCTGGGGCCGATGCGCCAGCCGGGTGCAATGGGTGTCTCGCCATAAAGGGCCAGACGCAGAGCCCGGGCGTCGTCGATCAGTTCGCCATCCGAACCGATGTTCTTGACCTCTGCCCCCAAACCTTGCCCATAGAGCAGCGCCGTTTTGAAGAAGCCTTCCCTGCCGAAAAAGTTTTTCTGGTGATTGGCCAGCATGCTGTGCAAGCCGGAATCCGCAGGCGTCAGGCCCGCTTCATTGGTGCGAGTGCCAAAGTCGTTTTTCTTCGAGCCAATGCCATTGAACATCCACTGCCACTGACCATTATCGAAGAACTGGTTGGAGGTCAGGATGTAGCTTTCCACATCGGCGTTGACACCGCCCTCACTGAAATCTCCGTAGTTACGCCCGATCAAGGAGTAATTCGAGCGCCAGTTCTTGTTCATCTGCACATCGTAGATACCACCCCCGGTGCCGGCCAGAAAGATGACGTCCGAGTCCAGCCAGTGGATATCGAAATTGTCCCTGTCGAATCGTTTGCCTGCCCACAGGGTGGAATTTTCGAACACTGAATTGCCCTTGAAGGCGGCGAGATGATCGAGTTCAGTAAATACCTGACGCACGTTCAGGTTGCTCTCGTCCGCCGTCCAGTCATTGGAACTCTCCACCCCATCGGCGATGGACACCGTGAATTTGGAACGGGTGCCGTTCTGCGCGTAGGCTTCTTTCGACAGGTCTATGCGCATGTAGGTGTCGTCTTCGTTACCGAGTCGCCCGACGGCGCCACCGACTGAACCGGCCGGTGTTGTATAAGGGCCGCCACGACCACCACCCAGCCCATCGTTGATCAGCAATCCAGAACGGGCGTAGCCCTTGAAGCTGAAACCGTCAGTGAGGTGTCCGCTGCTGCCCTGCTTTTCCATGCTTTGCTGACGGGCTTCAAGTTTTGCCAGTCGGGTGTCCAAAGCAGGCGCCGACATGGCTGCTGCAGTAGACGCAGCGGGCTGCAAGGCGGAAGTGGAAAGTTTGATTTGCTGCAATTCCCTGGCGAGTGCCTGGGTTTGCTGTTCGGCTGCGGCGGCGCGTTTTTCCGCTGCGCTGGCACGGGCTTCAAACGCGGCCATGCGCTCTTCCAGAGTAGCGGCCTGAGTGGTCGCCGCCGAGGTGCCGAGCACGCCTGCGAGTAGCCAGCTTGATGCTTTCTGCATGGGGGATTTCCTGTTTTGTTTTTATTGTTTTGTTCCAGTGGCCGAGCCTTTTTTCCGTGTTTCGCGGATTGCCAAAATCGACAAAAAAAAGGATGCCTCATCGCAAATACGCTGCTACATTGACGATGTTAACGTTAACTTTTCTAAAAACAAAAATAAAGAGGGCTTTATGAAACAGCTGAAATCTCTCCTTCCAGCAGCACTGCTAACCCTCTGTGCCGGGCTTCCATCCCTCTCGAGCGCAGCCGATTTGACGATCTCGTGTGGGGCGGTGGGTGCGGAGTTACAACTCTGCAAAGAGGCTGTCGAGGCGTGGTCGAAACAGACCGGCAACAACGTCGAGGTGGTTTCCACGCCTAACTCGGCGACCGAGCGGTTGTCGTTCTATCAACAGATCCTCAGTGCGCAGTCCAGCGACATCGACATCATTCAAATCGACATGGTGTGGCCGGGGATGCTGGCCAAACATTTGATGGATCTGCGCGAGGTGCTTCCCGCCAACGCGACCCAGGGCTACTTCCAGGCACAGGTGGATAACGCCACGGTGAACGGACGGCTGGTGACGATGCCGTGGTTCACCGACTCGGGCCTGTTGTATTACCGCAAGGACTTGCTCGAGAAGTACAACGAGCAGGTTCCCCAGACCTGGGAAGAAATGACCGCTACCGCGAGGAATATTCAACAGGCCGAGCGCACTGCCGGGAATCCCAATGCATGGGGTTACATCTTTCAAGGACGCGCCTACGAGGGCCTGACGTGTAATGCGCTGGAGTGGATCAGCAGCCAGCCGGAAGGCGGACTGGTCAATCCACGAGGCGACATCGTGGTCAACAGTCAGGCTTCAAGAACGGCTTTGACCCTGGCGAAAAGCTGGGTGGGAGACATCTCCCCGCGTGGCGTACTCAATTACACCGAGGAAGAAGGTCGTGGCGTATTCCAGTCGGGAAATGCGCTGTTCATGCGTAACTGGCCTTATGTCTGGGCCCTGGTGCAAGGCAAGGACAGTGCGGTAAAAGACAAGGTCGGGGTCGCTCCCCTGCCCCGCGGCGGCGAGACCGGCAGCCATGCATCCACCCTCGGTGGATGGGGCCTGGCGGTATCGCGTTACAGCGCCCATCCAAAACTTGCCGCAGAGCTGGTGAGCTACTTGACCAGTGCCCAAGAGCAAAAACGTCGTGCCCTGATAGGCGCCTATAACCCGGTTATCGAGTCGCTGTATCAAGACCCCGAATTGCTCGCGGCCATGCCTTATTACGCTCAGCTGCACAGCATTCTCAACGATGGGGTGATGCGCCCCGCCTCCATCACTGCCGATCGCTATCCACGGGTCTCCAATGCGTTCTTCGATCGAGTGCATGGCGTGCTGGCGGGCGAGTTGCCTGTCGATCAAGCGCTGGCGGAACTGGAAAGCGAACTCACGCGCATCAAACGCCGGAACTGGTAAGTCACAAGGAAGGAAATCACCATGTCTGTCTCTTCTACCCATGCCCCCTGTGAGGAGCTTCTGCTCACCAGGGAAACGCCCGTACAACGTCGCCGAGTACGCGCCGCCTGGCTGTTTCTGACACCGATGCTGTTGTGTCTGGCCCTGGTGGCAGCCTGGCCGCTACTGCGCACATTCTGGTTCAGCCTGACCGACGCCAACCTGGCGGACACCGGTGGCGGAACCTTCATAGGTTTTAGCAATTATCTGTTCCACAACGGTTCCAGCTGGTCGGGCATTCTGGTCGATCCACAATGGTGGAACGCGGTGCGCAACACCTTGCATTTCACCGTGGTGTCGGTGGGACTGGAAGTCGTACTGGGACTGCTGGTGGCGTTGCTGCTGAACATCAAGTTCACCGGACGCTCCCTGGTGCGTGCATTGATTCTGATTCCCTGGGCGATTCCGACCATTGTCTCGGCAAAGATCTGGTCATGGATGCTTAACGACCAGTTCGGCATCATCAATCACCTGATGCTGAGCCTCGGCCTGATTGACGCGCCCCTGGCCTGGACGGCAGATGCGGACCTGTCGATGTGGGCGGTGATCATCGTCGACGTCTGGAAGACCGTCCCGTTTGTCACGCTGCTGATGCTGGCTGCCCTGCAGATGTTGCCGAATGATTGCTACGAAGCTGCCAGGGTCGATGGCATTCATCCGCTGAAGGTGTTCTGGCGTGTCACGCTTCCCCTGCTGATGCCCGCATTGCTGGTGGCGGCGATCTTCCGCATCCTCGACTCCCTGCGGGTATTCGACGTGATCTATGTGCTGACCTCGAACTCGTCGAGCACCATGAGTATGTCGGTGTATGCCCGCCAACACCTCGTGGAGTTCCAGGACGTCGGTTACGGCAGCGCGGCCTCGACGCTTTTGTTTCTGGTGGTTGCGGTCATCGCCCTGCTTTATCTCTACCTCGGACGCCGTCAACTGGAGGTCCGCTCATGAGCCCTCGTCTACTGAAAAAAGCACTGTTGCGCCTCGGGTTCTGGTGTCTGATCGGGGTGTTGCTGCTGTATGCGGTTTTCCCTTTCTACTACGCCATCGTGACTTCGCTGAAGCCGTCCAGCGCCTTGTTCGAGGTGAGCTACTGGATCCATAACCCCGACTTCTCCAATTACGCGGCGGTACTCCATCAAGCTTCATTCCTGCGGGCTATCGGTAATTCGCTGGTGGTTGCGCTGTGCGTGGTAACACTGGCGCTGTTCCTCAGCCTGACCGCCGCCTATGCCTTGGGCCGGGTGAAGTTTCGTGGGCGTGGGACGGTCTTGATGATGGTCCTTGGCGTGTCGATGTTTCCTCAGGTCGCGGTGCTGTCGGGGCTGTTCGAAGTGATCCGCGCCCTGGGTCTGTACAACACGTCCTGGGCGTTGATCCTGAGCTACACGATTTTCACCCTGCCCTTCACCGTCTGGGTGCTGACCACGTTCATGGGGCAACTGCCCCACGAACTGGAGGAAGCGGCAATCATGGATGGCGCTTCACCGTGGGTCACGCTGACCCGAGTGCTGCTGCCGCTGCTCTGGCCCGCACTGGTCACCACCGGCTTATTGGCCTTCATCGCAGCGTGGAACGAGTTCCTCTTTGCGCTGACCTTCACCCTCACCGACACCCAACGCACGGTGCCGGTCGCCATCGCCTTGATTTCCGGCGGCAGCCCCCATGAGTTGCCTTGGGGGTTATTGATGGCCGCATCGGTGCTGGTCACCGTCCCACTGGTGATTCTGGTGCTGATCTTCCAGCGCCGAATCGTTTCCGGCCTCACTGCCGGCGCGTTAAAGGGTTGATGCCCAACAAAGACAAGGAACAGCATCGTGATCAAATTGAAACTGGACAACGTGAACAAACAATTGGGCGGCGCGCGGATTCTTCGCGACGTCAGCCTGGAAATCGCGGCGGGTGAATTCGTGGTGTTCGTTGGCCCTTCGGGCTGCGGAAAATCGACCCTGCTACGACTGATCGCCGGACTGGACTCGATCTGCGGCGGCGACCTGCTGATCGACGGGCGTCGGGTCAACGACCTGGAGCCACGCGAGCGTGGCGTCGGCATGGTGTTTCAGTCTTATGCGCTGTACCCGCACATGAGCGTCTACGACAACATCAGTTTTGGTCTCAAACTGGCCAAGACGGAAAAGACCAGCCTGCGCGAGCGCGTACTGAAAACGGCGCAAATCCTGCAGTTGGACAAGCTGCTGCAACGCAAGCCAAAGGAACTGTCCGGAGGGCAGCGTCAGCGTGTGGCCATGGGCAGAGCCATGGCGCGGGAACCGGACATTTTGTTGTTCGATGAACCACTCTCCAACCTGGATGCATCCTTGCGGGTGCAGATGCGTAACGAAATTGCCCGACTGCATGATCGACTCGGCTCGACCATGATCTACGTCACCCACGATCAGGTTGAAGCGATGACCCTGGCCGACAAAATTGTCGTGCTCAATGGCGGTCGCGTAGAACAGGTCGGCTCACCGCGCGAACTCTATGAACGCCCGGCCAGCCGCTTTGTCGCGGGTTTTCTCGGTTCGCCCAGAATGAATTTTCTGCCAGTGCGCCTGCAGACGCCAGGCGAAACCAGCCTGGTCAACACCCTCGTATGGGGTATCACCTCCCTCCCCTTCGACAGCTCGAATCTGGCGGCAGGCACGCAGCTGACCCTGGGGATTCGCCCGGAGCACGTGTCGCTCAAGGCGGCGGAGGGAACCGCCGGCGTCGTCGTGACCGCGGTCGAATACCTGGGCAGCGAAACCTATGTGCACCTCGATACACGTCTGGACGAGCCACTGATCTGTCGTTGCGAAGTCAGCGCCGGCTGGCAGGCGGGCGATCGGGTTGAGCTGCTGCTGGACATCGACAACCTGCACCTGTTCGACGCCGACGGCGCGGCCTTGAGCCGTCATCCACACGCCATTGAAACCCTGCCGGATGGCGTCCCTCTGCGCTCGGCACGAGCAAGCGCCCTATGACTGTGTATTTGAATCCCATGAACGACCCAATGTCTTGCGCCCTTGACCTTGCGCAGTGTGCGCTGAGTGATGGCCTGTCTCGCGTCATCGATGATTATCGGCCCGGTTATCATCTTGCCCCTCCAGCGGGCTGGATGAACGACCCTAACGGGGTGGTGTACTTTGGTGGCGAATACCACGTGTTCTATCAACACCACCCCTTCGACGCGAAATGGGGCCCGATGTATTGGGGGCATGCCAAGAGCGCCGATCTGGTCCATTGGCAGCATCTGCCCATTGCGTTGGCGCCCGGCGATGACTTCGACCGCGATGGTTGTTTTTCCGGTAGCGCGGTGGTGTGTGGCGACACCCTGGCACTGATCTACACCGGGCACACCTGGCTGGGGGACGTGGGGGACGAGCGCTCGATCCGTCAAGTCCAGTGCCTGGCCACCAGCACCGACGGCATCCGGTTCGTCAAGCATGGCGCCGTCATCGACACCGCGCCGCAAGACACGATCATGCACTTTCGTGACCCCAAGGTATGGCAGGAGGATGACTATTGGTACCTGATTGCCGGCGCACGTCTAGGCGATGTGCCGTTGCTGCCGCTGTACCGTTCCACGGATCTGCATAGCTGGGAATTCCTCGACTATGTGTCCAGCGGCAGCGCGGGCGATGGCTATATGTGGGAGTGCCCGGATCTGTTCCGACTGAACGGACGCGATGTGCTGCTGTACTCCCCCCAGGGCATGCAACCCGAGGGTTACGAACGGCTCAACAAGTACCAGACCGGTTATCGAGTGGGCCGACTCGACAGCGAATGGCACTTCACCGGCGGGCCTTTTATCGAGTTGGATAACGGCCACGATTTCTATGCCGCGCAAACGCTCCTGGCCGCCGATGGCCGGCGCCTTGTGTGGGCGTGGCTCGACATGTGGGAAAGCCCGATGCCGAGCCAGGCCCATCATTGGTGCGGCATGCTCGGTTTGCCGCGCGAACTTGAACTGCACGCCGATCGCCTCTGCGTGTACCCGGCACGGGAGCTCACCGCTCTGCGCATGGCGCCATTGCCGGGCACATCCTGGTGGGATGAGTCGGGAACCCGGTGCGTGCCGGAAGTGAATGGCGACATGCTCGAAATCCATGTGCATCTGGATTTGCGCGGCTGCACCGATGGCCACCTCGGAATCGCCTTGCGTTGCAGCGACGATGACCATGAAGAAACCCTGCTCTACTACGATGCGTCGCTGCAGCGACTGGTGCTCGACCGCAACCGGTCGGGTGCGCAAGTCGCCGGTCAACGCAGCGTGTTGATAGACCCGACACAAGAGCGACTGGAATTGCGCGTGTTTCTTGATCGCTCGTCCATCGAGGTGTTCGACGAAAACGGGCGCTTCAGCCTCAGCAGTCGCCTCTATCCGCGGCCCGACAGTCTGGGGGTGAAGCTGTTTGCCAGCGGGAGTGGCGGGCGTGTCTCGATTCCCAAGGCATGGCCTCTCGATTCTGGATGGTTATGAGCGAGGGATGGCTATGAGCGGCGTCATTCGTGTCGCGAGAAGCCCGGGCCCTGTGTCATGATCCTGCGTCAACCTGACCGGCCTCGCCTCGCATGACTTCAGTGAAAGACGTTGCACAGCTGGCCGGCGTGTCCCTGATGACGGTTTCTCGAGCGCTCAATAATCCGGAAAAACTGAGCCCCGAAACCCTTCAGCGGGTGCGTCGCGCCATTGACGAACTGCAATTCGTACCGAGCCTGTCGGCGCGCAAGATGCGCGGCGACAACCTCCAGTCGCGCACCATCGGTGTGTTCGCACTGGACACCGCGACCACACCGTTCGCGGTCGAACTGCTGCTGTCCATCGAACAAACCGCGCAGCAGGCTGGCTGGAATGTGTTCATTCTTAACCTGTTGAGCAACCCGCCCACCGACCAGAACATCGACCTGATGTTGTCGCACCGTCCCGACGGGTTGATCTTCAGTGCCATGGGGTTTCGCCAGGTGAGCATTCCCGAGCGCTTGAAGAGCAAACCCTTGGTACTCGCCAATTGCCTGGCGGATGACAGTCGCCTGGTCAGTTATGTGCCAGACGACGAAACGGGGCAGTATCGCGCCGTACATCACGCGTTGAGCCAAGGCTATCGGCGCCCTCTTTGTATCAATCTGCCAAAACAGAGTCTGGCTTGGGACCTGCGACACAAGGGCTTGCTGCGTGCCTGTCAGGCATTCGGCCTTGCGCCTGACGCACTCCTGCAATACGACCTTTCCGATCATGATGCCTATGGTGAAACCGCAGCCATCCTCGACCGGCACATTATTGACGGTCGCCCAGAATTCGACATTCTGATTTGTGGCAACGACCGCATTGCCTTTTGTGCCTATCAGCTGTTGTTGGGCCGTGGCCTGAAAATTCCCGACGATGTCGCCGTGCTTGGTTACGACAACATGATCGGCATCGCCGAACTGTTCATCCCGCCGCTGACCACCGTGCAACTGCCGTACTACGAGATCGGTCGCAATGCGGCCCTGCACCTGATCGAGGCCCTCGAAGAATCGGGAGCTCAGCCAGTCGATTGTCCATTGGTGGTCAGGGCGTCGCTATGAAGCGATTGACGCATTCCATTCGTAACCTGAGGCGCTTACGCTCTGGAGGCAACGCGGTAGTGGGCAATCCCCTTGCCCTTTACCAAATCGCGCGCCAATTCAGATTCAATAAAACACTTTAAAAACAATAGATTGAAGTCAGCGAGTGGATTATTGGACAGAAGGCTATATTTTTGACTAGTGACATTTGACAGGCCGTCTGGAGTGGTCGATACCTAAGTGGGTCGACGTATAACAAAAGATGTAACTCCATTAATAGATATACGCTGCCCCTGCGTTTAAGTTCACGATCGAAAGTGCTTGTTTTTCAAAGGACCGTGCGTTCGGACCCTGCGGTAGCTTTGGCCATCGCAAAAGAACACCCTTCCTCTGATGACACGACGACATCACTTATAGCGTTAAGTAACGTTTACACTTTCTATCAAGAGTTTTGATTGAGCGCAGCCCCGACAAGAGAATCTTCCCGCACTAGGCAGCGCCTACGCCAGATTATTGACTCAACCTTTATTGTCATCGTTACTTGTGCATTACATGCTTCATTATTAATACACCTGTTCCAGTGACTTAACACCTTCGCGATTCCACATTCTCTATAGAGTTCATTGGAAGCGCAGTGGCATTGCTGAAGCGCGAACAGGCATGTTTAACCAATATTTCGGAGCTTGCCAGAATGCTGACGAGTACCCAAGGTTCCAACTGGTATCTTTTGCAGTGCAAGCCGCGTCAGGACGAACGGGCACAAATCAATTTATTGCGACAAAACTACGTCATATTTTGCCCGCAAATCATTAGCGAGCGCCTGATTCATGGCAAACCCCATCAATCGCTTGAGTCTCTGTTCCCCGGGTATCTTTTCATTCAGCTGAGCCGTGACGACAAATGGGCTCCGTTGCGTTCTACCCGCGGGGTCAGCCGCATCGTCGATTTCAATCATGGCCCGGCAACGGTCCCGGACGACGTCATCGAGCATCTGCGTATCCGGTGTTTCAAACCACCAGAATTGCACACACCCCAACCGTTCAAGCCTGGGGAAACGCTGCAAATAACCCGAGGACCATTATCGACACTTGAAGGTATTTTCCTGAGCATGTTAGGTGACGAACGCGTCATGATTCTTCTGCACTTCTTGAATAGAGAACATCAGGTTCGCGTGCCATTGACTGACATTGAGCGGCCCCGGCCTAATTTATAAATAAATCATTGTCTTTTTTAACTAGCGCGCCTTGCAACAATCTGTACAGTTCCAAATACATCGCCGTTATTGCCAGCACTCTTTTGAATTATTGCACTCTGCACAGCTATTTGATTGAACTTATAAACTCCTCCCCATGAACAAATTATTGATAGCTATCGGCATTACACAACCACATTCACCCACTTTTTTCCGGTCTATAGTCATTGAACTCACCCCCCAGGAGCAATGATATGACTTTCAAGACCCGCGGCCCTTTCGCACTGTTCATGATCTATTTGTGTCCCGGAACGGCCTGGAGTCTTAATCCCCAGTCCATTGATATCTATGGGTTCGACTTCACCCCTACCCTGCTGTTTTCAGAAAGTTATGATGACAACTTCCGCGAACTGGAGCGGGCGCAGTCTTCCATGGTGACAAAAGTGGCGCCCACTTTCGAACTCAAGGCTGAAGACCGCAACAGTGCCACCCGACTTATCTGGCAGCCTACACGGTACATTTATCATGACGATTCGGATGCCTCGAATACGGCACAACGCGTGCGCCTGAACAGCATCATGGAATTCACCGATCGCCATCGACTGAAACTTGAAGCGGAAGCACGTAAATACGAGCGTACGACGTCGACCGCAGTCGATGGCATCAATGACAAGATTCGCAGTAACCGCGTCAATGGTCTCTATACCTACGGCGCCAGGAGCGCTGCCAATCAGATCGATCTGGGCGCCAGTTACGCTCAACTTCGCTACGACAATTCAGGCGGCATCAACGACGACAAAGAGCGCGATACCACTGGCCTGACCAGCACCTGGTACCACCGCATCGGCAGCAACACACGTGGATTGCTGGAATACGACCATACCGACTTTGATTACCGGTCCAACAACCGTCTCAACAGCACATCCGATGCGGTCCTCGCCGGTGCCGAATGGGATTTCACCGCACGCACCTCCGGCAAAGTCCGTGTGGGTTATGAGCGCAAGAACTTCGATGACAGCAGTGTCGATGACCTCAGTAACCCGACCTGGCGGGTGGATCTGCGATGGAAACCACGAACCTATTCGACCTTCTCGTTTGTTGCCCGCCAAGCCATGGCCGAGGGCGACGACGGTGCTGATGCCGTCAAAACCACCTCGGCCCTGGTCGGCTGGCGTCATGGCTGGACCGAACGCATCACCACGGTGGCCGAAGTCGGGCTGGCCCGCTATGAGTACGAAGGGCAGGAGCGCACTGATGACCTTCGTGATTACAACCTCGCCGTGGAATACGCAATGCGCCGCTGGCTGGATATCGAACTGGGCTATCGCTACCGCAACGATGACTCCGATGCGGACGATCAGAGTTTTGAACGCAACATCTTCCTGCTCAGCTTCAACGTAAGTCTCTAAGAGGTTTTCCCCATGAACTCGCGAATGCTTGGCTTGTTGTTCGTGCCGTGGCTGTTGCCCGTGACTTTTGCAGCAGACACCGGTGCCCAGTATAAACTGGCAGCCGGCGATGTATTGCGCATCACCGTGTTCGGTGAGCGGGATCTGAGCTTCGAGAAAATCCGTCTCAATGATGCCGGAATGTTTTCCTATCCATTTCTGGGTGATATTGCCGCCAAGGGGCTCACTCCCAATCAGGTGGAAAAGATCATCGTCGACGGGCTAAAGCAAGGGTACCTGGTCGACCCCAAGGTCAGCCTCAACCTGATTGCCTACCGCTCGTTCTACATCAATGGAGAGGTACAGAAACCCGGCAGCTATCCGTTCGAGCCCGGGCTGACACTGGAGAAAGCCATCGCTCTGGGCGGCGGCCTGACCGAGCGAGCCTCGATCAAGCGGGTGACCATCGTGCGCGGCGATGGCTCCCCACCACTGACCGACACGGTCACGCGCAGCACCGCCATCGCCCCCGGTGACACCATTTCCATTGCACAAGGCTTTTTCTAATCATGGACAACAGCCCTAGCCTATATGTCGAACGTCCACTCCAGCCGCATGTGCCGCAGCATCAGCCGTACAGCGAGGAAAAGGACACCATTGACCTGCTCAAATACTGGAGGGTGATCTGGCGCGCCCATTGGAAAATCGGCTGGCTGGTACTGCTTGGCTGTGCGCTGGCGATGGCCACGCTGTCGTTCATTCCCTCGCAGTACATCGGCAGCACCACGCTGCTGATCAAAGAAAAAACGCCACCGTTGTTGACCTTTCAGCAAGTCACGGATTCGAGCGCCGGTACCGTCGATTATTTGCAAACGCAACTGGCACTCCTGCAATCGCGGGACCTCGCAGAGCGGGCAGTCAGAAAGCTGAACCTGACCACGCACCCGGTGACCGATCCGCGCCAGCAACCGAAGTCGTGGTTCACGCCGCGCAAGTGGTTGGCAACGCTTGAGCTAGGCCAATGGCTGCCAGTACTAGGCCGTTTGACACCCATCGAGGTAATGCCCTCCGAAGCCGAGATCTTCAATCAAGTCACGCAGAACCTCATGCGGCGTACCAGCGTCAAATTCGTCGGCAAGAGCCAGCTGATCAAAATAGAGGTGGAGCTGCCCGACCCTGGTTTGGCGGCCGCTACCGCCAATGCGATTGCCCAGGGCTTCATCGATAGCCAGCTCGACAACAACCTGAAGTCCTCGCTGACCAATACCAGCTGGATGAACTCACGCCTGATCGAGTTGCGCAATAACCTGCGCAGTGCCGAAAACAAACTTCAGGGCTACCGGGAAGCTCAAGGCCTGGTCGACGTCGGCGGTGTCGCCACCATCAGCGCCAATGAACTGGAATTGACCGGCAATCGCATGATCGATGCCCGCCGTAATCTGGCAGAGGCCGAGAGCCAGTTCCGTCAGGTCCAGGCCCTGAGCAATGGCAACTTGAGCAACCTTTCCAGTGTGCCGGCCGTCTTGAGCAACCCTTTGGTGCAGAAATTCCAGGCTCAACAGGCCAAGGCTCAAGCCAAGGTCGAAGAGTTGTCGGGGCGCTACGGTCCAAAACATCCGACCCTTGCCGCCGCTCGCGCCGAGTTGCGAATGGCCACCGACAGTTTGCGTGTGCAGGTTCAGCAGGTGGTTGCCGGGATTGAACATGAGTACCAGCTATCCCGGGCCAATGAAAACTCACTGCGTAAATCATTCAACAGCAACAAGGCGCAGCTACAGGATATTTCGCGCAAGGAGTTTCAACTGCGTGAGTTCCAGCGTGAAGTTGACAGCAGCCGCGCGCTGTATGAAACCTTCGTCACCCGTTTAAAGGAAACCGCAGCCACGTCCGACATGGACTCCACCAAAGCACGCATCGTCGACCCTGCGATTGTTCCTCTGGAACCGAGCAAGCCACGTAAAACACTGATTCTGGCGATTGTCGCCGTCGTGGCTGCGCTGATCGGTGTAGCACTGGCATTGCTGTCCGAAACCCTGAACAAAACCTTCAAGACCGACGAAGCGATCGAAAGCACACTTGATGTTCCTCTGCTCAGCGTGGTGCCGCTGGTCACCAAAAGAAGCCGCCGACAACTGGCGCGACTGTTCGACGACAACGACCATCCGCGTTTTTGCGAGACCATCCGCAACCTGCGCACCTGGTTGATGCTGCACAGCGGCGACACGCCGTCACACGTGGTACTCGTTGCCTCGACCATGGCCGATGAAGGTAAAAGCACCATCGCCAACAACCTGGCCTACTCACTCGCCAAGCTGGAACGTGTGCTGCTGATCGACGCCGACATGCGCAGACCCAGCCTGTCGCTCAATTTCGATTTTCCGGCTGACGGCCCGGGGTTGGCCAACGTCCTGGCGGGCACTGCGCGGCTCGAAGACTGTATCCGTTCTGTCGGCAATCTCGACATGCTGCCGGCCGGCAAGCTGTCGCCGCCACCGCTGGATCTGCTCAGTTCGTCGCGCCTGGCCCCCATGCTTGAGGCGCTGAAGTCGCGGTATCAACGCATCATCATTGACTCCCCGCCTGCACAAATGGTCAGCGATGCACTGTTGCTGGCCAAGCATTCGGACGCGGTGATCTACGTGATCAAGGCCGAAAGCACGCCTGTCAGCCAGGTACAGAAGTGCCTTGCGATACTGCAGCAGAGTCATGCGCCGGTGTTCGGTGTGGTGCTCAACCAGGTTGACCTGAGCAAGGCCCGCAAACAAGGCTACAGCCATTCCGATACGTTCCAGAACTACGACTACATGTCCCGGTAAAACCTTGCGTCTGCCTCATCCGTAGTTCCCTCCAAACATCTACCAAAAGCTGCTTCATCCCAGTCGAGCTATACCAGCGTGCGGGAACGAGGGCGTGCACTATTCGGCGCCGATGTCCAACCCATGCCCGGAGGTTGCGCCGATGACATCGCTCTACACCGCTCAAATGACGCACCGCCGAGGTCTGACCTTCTGGGGCCAATGGCTGTGCGCGCTCAGTCTGGCCAACCTGCTGCTGATGTTGCTCGTGTATTGGCGCGTCGGCAACCTGACCAGTGAATACCGCGTTCTGATGATTCTCACGGTTCTCGGTTCGGTGCCGATCTACAGCGTCATGCAGGTTTACCACAAGCGTCATGAGTGGTTGTCAGGGCTCGCTCGGCTGCTGACGGCCTGGATGATTTTGCTGGCTGTTCTGATCAGCATTGCCTTCGTCACCCAGACCAGCGTGATTTTCTCGCGTCAGGTGATCATCGTCTGGGCCGTGCTGGGTTATCTGGTTCAGGCGGCGAGCTTTGTGCCCCTGCATTACCTGGCCCGACTGCATTCGCACAAGCTCTGCAACGAGCGCCGCGCGGTGATCATCGGGACGTGTCCAACCGCCCATAAGCTGGCGAGAAAACTGTCCAGACGCAATCGCGTACCGCTACTGGGTTTTATTGCAACCGCCGAACATACCGGCCCGGCCCCGAGCATTCTGCCGCTGCTGGGACGCATCGACGAGATTCGCGAAATCATTACCCGCCTGAATATTCGTCGTGTCTATATCGTCTTGCCGATGGCAAAAGCCGCCATCATCGAAGCGCTGTACATCGATCTTCTGGACATGAATGTCGACGTGGTCTGGATCCCCGATTTCGGCAGCATGGTGCTGCTCAATCATTCGATCTCGGAAATAGAGCGAATGCCGGCCATCTACCTCAATGAAAGCCTCATCAGTTCGCACCCCGGCAGCCTGCTCTGCAAAGAGCTGTTCGAACGTAGCCTGGCCGCCGTGGGCATTATTGTGCTCAGCCCCTTGCTGCTGATCGTGGCGGTAGCCATCAAACTTTCCTCGCCCGGCCCGGTGTTGTTCAAACAAAATCGCTACGGCTGTAACGCTGAGGTGATCAAGGTCTGGAAGTTCCGGTCGATGCGTGTGCACGACGACAACGAAGTCCGTCAGGCCACCCGCGAGGACGACCGCGTCACCCCGCTTGGGCGTTTCTTGCGCCGTAGTTCCATCGACGAACTACCGCAACTGTTCAACGTGCTCTGCGGCGAAATGGCCCTGGTCGGCCCGCGACCGCATGCGGTCACGCACAACATCTACTACACCGGCAAGGTCCGCGCCTACATGGCCCGTCATCGCCTCAAGCCGGGAATCACCGGATTGGCCCAGATCACCGGGCATCGTGGTGAAACACAGACGCTGGAAAAAATGCAGCAGCGCGTCGCCCAAGACCTCAACTACATCAACCAATGGTCGCTGTGGCTCGACATCAAGATTCTGGTCAAGACCCCTTTCACGTTGTTCTCAAAAGACACTTATTGAGGAGTCAGGCAATGATCGACCTGGAATTAATCGGGCATTACGCACCGAATTTGCTGGATGCCAACAAGGCATTTTCCTTCATCAATTTTGCGTCCGTCGGCAGTCTGTTCGACCGGGACCCGACGTCCATCGCCTATTTTTGCGACGGCATGCTGATGTCGACCTTCATGTCGCGCATCACCGGCCGCACGGTCGGCCGGGTCAGCTTCGACTTCACGTCCATCGCCGACGCTGTGTTCAGTTGCGCCGAGAAACAAGGCAAACGCCTCTATTTTGTCGGTGCCCAACAAGCCGAACTAGACCTGTTCCTCAATAAGATCAAGGCTCGCTACCCGGCGCTGATTATTGCCGGTCATCACAATGGCTATTTCGATGAAGCACAGGCCGCGTGCATCCAGGCAGACATCTGCCACAGCGAAGCGAACATCCTGATCGTAGGTTTGGGCGCCGGGCTGCAGGAGCAGTTCGAGCAGGATGCCCTGCGGGCCGGCTTCACCGGGGCGGCATTTACCTGTGGCGGTTTCATTCGCCAAGAGGCCACGGCCACTCATCACTATTACCCTGAGCTGATCAACCGCCTGCATCTGCGCGCGTTCTATCGGATGTACCGCGAACCGCACACCATCAAACGTTACCTGATCGACTACCCGACCAATTTTGTTCATCTATTGGTGAAGATCGTTCGGCGGGAAGTGACCATCAATATCACTTATCCCTGAGCATCCAGCACCGAGCAACGACCATGCATATCCTGTTCATCCTCAAGGACTTCAAGCCCGATGGTGGCCTCGAGCGTGTTCAGCAACGCCTGGCCAGGCAGTTTCTCAAGGATGGCCAGCGTGTCAGTTATTTCGTCATGAACGGCGATACGCCGGGCGATGAAGGAGCTGCCACGCTCAATGGCGGCGGCAATGGAATCGTCGGTCTGATCAAGTCCATCGTATTGCTACGCCGGATTATTCGTCGCGAACAGGTGACCCACCTCATCGCCGCCAAGGAACAAGCCAACCTCTGCACCTGGTTTGCCACCTTGGGTAGCCCATGCAAGGTCATCTACACCCGTCACGCGGCACTCGATTGCGGCGAGCAAAAAATAACCCCCACCACCCTGCGTCTGCTCTATGCGTTGTACCTCTGTGGCAACGGTCGGGTAGTGGCGGTTTCCAACGGCTTGCGTCAGTCCCTCGCCGAGCTGGTGCCCTGGGGTCGCGAGCGCATCCGTTATTGCCCCAATGCGGTGGTCACCGAACAACTGCTCAGTGCCGCACAGACGCCCATGCTCACCGGTTTGCCAGCCGATTTCTGGTTAGCGGTGGGTCGGCTGGTGGAGCCGAAGGGTTTCCACCTGCTGCTCGACGCCTATGCCATGGCCTCAAGCAGTGCCGCGCTGCCGGATCTGGTGATCATCGGCGATGGCCCGCAACTCGCCGCGCTGACCTCACAGGCCAGTCGCCTGGGCATCGAGGACCGAGTGCATTTCACCGGTTTTCTGAGCAATCCATACCCTTTGATCAGGCAGGCACGACTGCTGATCTTGAGCTCGTTTCATGAAGGCTTGCCGACCGTCCTGATCGAAGCCCTGGCGCTGGGTACGCCAGTGTTGGCCTGCGACTGCGAAACCGGGCCCAGGGAGCTGCTTGATAACGGTCGTCTCGGCGATCTGGTCAAGGTCAATGACGTACCGGCGCTGGCCGAAGGGATGCTGCGCAGCGTGACCTCGCAACACCATGCTGCGCCAAGCGGCCAAGTGGCCGCTGACGCTGTCCGACAGTACACCAGCCAATGCGCCGCGCAGGCGTACTACCAGGTATGGAATCAATGAAAAGGCTGCTGATTATCCTGCAGGACTTGCGCGGGGGTGGCGCCGAAAAAATGATGGTGCGCCTCGCCACTGCGCTGACTGATGCAGGCAATGACGTGACCTTACTGATGCTCACCGATACAGGTGTGAACTCGGCGTGCATCGACCCAAGGGTCAAGCGCGTCGAGTTGCACAGTGCGCGCAGCTCCAGGGCGGTGCCGGCGCTGGCACGCTTTCTTCGCCAAAACCGCTTTGACGCGCTACTGGCTGCCCTCACCCACGTCAACGTGGTGGCCATCGCCGCGGCCATGCTGTCCGGTACTCTGGCGCGCCTGCATGTCAGTGAGCGCAATGCGTTTTCTCATGACAAACACGTCAACCCCGCGTTGGCGGTGCGCACCGCGTATCTGTTGGCACCGCTGCTGTATCGACTCATCCCCAATCCGGTGATCTGCGTCTCGCGCGGTGTCGCCCAGGACCTGGTCGATACCACCATCACCCGTGCGCAGGATGTCACCATCGCCGACAACCCGGTGCTCGACAACGATTTTCGCGACAAGGCGCCGGGACGTCCGAAGCACCGCTGGCTGTCGAAAAAAACCACCCCGGTGATTGTCGCCGTAGGTCGTCTGGCACGACAAAAAGGCTTTGATGTATTGATCGATGCCTTTGCCCGATTAGCCGATCCCAGGGTCCGATTGATCATTTTCGGCGAAGGCGCGCTCAGAACCGAGTTGCTCGAGCAAGCAGTCGCCTTGGGCGTGGCCGACCGCTTCGATCTGCCGGGCTATACCAGCGACCCATTGGCGGAAGTGGCAGCGGCCGATTGTTTTGTGCTGTCGTCGCGTTTCGAGGGCAGCCCCAACGCGCTGGTGGAGGCCATGTCCACGGGCACCCCGGTGGTATCGACCCACTGCCCCTATGGCCCGCAAGAGATTCTCGACAATGGCGCGATCGCCCCGCTGGTGGCGGTCGACGACCCTGACGCACTGGCACAGGCCATCACTGTAGAACTGACGTTGTCGCGTGATGCAAACCGTCAGGCGCGCATCGATGCGGCTGCCCGTTTTGTGAGCGCCTGCGCGGCGAAGACCTATCTCGATGCGTTACTTGGGAGCCAGTCGTCATGAACAAACTGGAAGTCAGGTACACCACCCTGCGCGACGCCTTTACATTGTTCGGCGTGCTGTTCTATATCCAGGTCATCGGATTTTTTTTCGGGTTGGCGGATACGTCGAATCTGGGCGCAGCCGAAAAAGATCTCGAAGGCAACGTGGTCAACCAGATCTGCGGCCTGATCACCCTGCTGGTTCCGCTGTTCTTTTTCATCCGCAACAAGGTCTTCATCAGCAAAAGCTTTTACAGGAACAACGCCTTCCTGCTGATATTCATGCTCAGCCTGGCCGTATCGATCAGTTGGTCCTACGACCCGATGTTGAGTTTCAAACGTTTTGTGGCGTTGATCAGCATGGTGTTCTTTGCAGGGTTCATCGCCTACAACTACAGCCTCGAGAAAATCGCCTTCATGCTCGGCTGCACCATCGGTGCCGCCGCGTTTTTCGGCTTGATATTCGCGCTGGTAAGGCCGGACATCGCCTTCATCGACGGCGGTATTCGCGATGGTGCGTTCAAGGGGATTTTCCCGGAAAAAAATGCCGGTGCCCGGCTCAACGCGATCGCCATTCTGTTACTGCTGCCGATGATCCGTCAGCGCAATCCCTGGGCCATCATCTGCTCGTTATTCTCGCTGATCGCGATTGCGCTGGCCCAATCTGCCACGGCAGTAGCGCTGATTGTTGCTGGCGCAGTGAGCTATTGGTACTTCCTCACACTGATCCGCTTGCACATCAACCGCTCACTGACAGCATTCCTCGGTACAACAATCATCTATTTTCTGATTTGCCTGTTTCTATACGGCAATTACACCCTGCTGCTGGAGCTGATGGGTCGTGACGCGTCACTTACCGATCGCACGCTGATCTGGGAGCTGCTCACACCGCTGATCGACGCCGAATTCCTCAAGGGTTACGGCTTCGGCGCCTTCTGGTCCAGCCCGGGCGCCGAGATATTCATCAACCGCTGGGGTTACATCGGCAATGCCCACAGCGGCTACATGGAGACCTTGCTCAACGGCGGTGTCATTCAGCTGACAGCGCTGATCTTCATGCTGATCGAGGCGCTGATCAAACACTACCGGGCTGTGGTGGCGGATCAGTCGTCACGGTTTCACGCCAGCGCAATGATCATCATCGGATCGTTCATGCTCACCAACTATGTGGCGTATGTCATTCCCAATTACCGCTCGGCAGAGTTCATGGTGTTCTGTGTCCTGGCCCTGTCCTTCCGGCATCACCACGTGACATACCCCCAGTTGTCACCGGCAACCCTGCGTCAACGTCCGCCTGGCAAGGCATTACCACGCGACTCGGCCAAGGCGTAACAAGAGGAGAAATAACCGTGCCAGACCAAGCCCTCCCTTCACCCCATTCAGTGTGCGTCATAATCGCGATGTACAACGGCGCCGACAGCATTGAGCAAACACTGGCGTCCGTGGCCGGGCAAACGCGACTGCCCGATCACGTCATCGTCATCGACGATGGTTCCACCGATGATGGCCCCCAACGGGTCAAGGACTTCGCGGCGCCGTTTCGCCTGACGCTGTTGCACCAAGCCAACGAAGGCCAGGCCAGCGCCCGCAACCACGGACTGCAGCACTCTGAAGAGACTTTTGTGGCGTTTCTCGATGCCGATGACAGATGGTATCCGCAAAAACTGGAGCAACAAGTGGCACTGTTTGACGAACTGAGTCGTCAGGGACGGCCGGTGGGGCTGGTCGATTGCTACGTGCATAACGATTACAGCGACGGCAAGCGAATACTGGAAAACCGGCAAAAAAACGGTAGGCATTTCGACGATTTCATCCGCGCCAACGTCCTTAATGGCGTGTCCTCCGCGATGGTCAGACGCGACGTTATCATGCAACTAGGCGGCTTCAATGCCAGCCTGCGTTACTCCGAAGACCGCTTCATGTGGACCCGGATCGCCGAACACTGGGAGATCCACACGGTGCCGGAGGTGCTGCTGCAGCGCATGGTCAACAGCGCCAACATGACCGCGCAACCGACAAGGTACTACCCGTACAAGATCAGGTTCATCGAAGCGTTCCTCGCCCTCTATGGCGCGCAGCTCAGCAAGCAGCAACGGATCGATTTCGCGCTGGGCAGCCACAGCGACTTTCTCGAACTGTTTTCCCGCAGAGGCGAGCATGCCCAGGTGATCGGTGTGTACCGGCGAATGCTGGAGTATTCCTGGCAAACGCTGATCTTCAGAAACGGCAAACCGACATTGCGCTTCCTCTACGCGTGCGTCCGATCATTGCGCAAGCCAGCTGCGTCAACCACCGCTCATTGAGCCGGTATCCGCCATGGCCAATCACCGACTGGTTAAATTGATCTGGATTTTCACGGAAAAATTCGGCCTGATTTTCCTGTCGATGATTACCTTTGTCGCGTATGCCAGGCTGCTGTCGCCCACAGAGTTGGGTGTGGGCACGGTCATCATTGCCATCGTCGAGTTGATCGGCATGATTTATTCCTCGGTTCTGGAAGACCCGCTGGTACGACTCGAGCGGCTGGAAGACAAACACATCGCCACAGCCTTCTGGGCGTCGGTACTCGTCAGCCTGGCGTCCATCGTCGTCATCTCGGGCGCAGCGATTCTGTACGCGCCCGACCCGATTCTGCAATGGATGACGGCGGTGGCCTCGGTAAAAATCCTGTTCACCATGATGGCGCGGGTCTATGTGGCGCAAATGCGCCGTAGCGGCAACTTCAGGATGCTGGCGTCACGCACGCTGCTGGGCAAGGTGTGTGGTGGCGTGGGCGGCATCGCTGTCGCGCTCTGGGGATTGGGCGCCTGGGCGGTCATTGCCCAGGCACTGATCATGGAGTTCGTGTCCATTATCGTATTGATGCGCGCAGACCCGCGCCGCATTGCCTTTTACATTGACGGCCCGCTCTTGCGCGAACTGTTGAAAGCCGGCGCACCGGTTGCCGTCAACGCGCTGAGTTCGCAAACGCTACAGCGCGGGGTCACCGTCATCCTGGGCATGACGGCCGGCACCAACGCGGTTGGCATGTTCAACATGGCGATGCGCATCATCGATCTGCCCCGCACGGCGATCTATCACGGCCTGATCAGCTATGCGCTGCCGGTGTTTGCCCGACGCAGCGCCGATCCATCGCGGTTGCGCGCGATCATCAGCGATTCGACCGCCGTCAGCTGCTTCCTGCTGACGCCCCTGTTCATCGGCATCGCACTCACGGCGCACGACCTGATCCTGTTGATCTTCGGCGCCAAATGGACCGAGGCCATTCCCCTGCTGCAAGTGCTTGCGTGCACGGCAGCCATCGGTAATACCGCCATGTACGCCACGACCGCACTGGTCGCGGTCAATTGCAGCCACCTGACCATCAAGGCCGAAGTGGCAACCACCGTATTGGCACTGGCGCTGGTCTATGGCTTCGGCAGCCTCTATGGCGGCATGGCCGCCGCCCTCGCCCTGCTGGCCCGGATGGCGATCATCACGCCACTGCAAATCCGCGGGTTGAACAGTGCAATCGGCTATGGCTGGCGGCGATTTTTCGAAACCAATTATCGCAGCGTGATTGCTTCGTTCGTCATGGCAGCGATCGTCCTGATGGTTTCTTCCCGCCTGGGTGTTCAGGGCTACTTACACCTGATCTGCAGCATCGTGGTTGGCGCGCTGAGTTATGCCGTGGCGTATAGCGTGATGCATCCGCGCTGGCTGCAAGAATTCAAATCGGTTTTCACCACCCGCTGAGAGGACGCACCCGACAAGCTTTTCCCTTCCCGGATCACATTCTCCTGACTCGTGCAATTTCCTTGTGACAGGAACGCCTCATCATGCACAAAACCACGTTGATTACCGGCGGGGCCGGATACATCGGCTCCCATACCACCCTTGCCCTGATTGACGCCGGTCGACAGGTGCTGGTCCTCGATAATCTGTGTAACAGCTGCCGTGAATCGCTCACGCGTCTCGAGCGTTTGACCCTTACACAGGTCGATTTCATTGAAGGCGATATTCGCAATACGAAGCTGCTCGACGATATTTTCAGCCGCTACGACATCGATGCCGTGATGCATTTTGCCGGCCTCAAATCCGTCGAGGAAAGCGTTCGAAAGCCGCTGGATTATTACGCCAACAATGTGGTTGGCACACTCAATCTCTGCCATGCGATGGCCCTACACGAAGTCTTCAAACTGGTGTTCAGCTCATCGGCCACCGTGTATGGCGCCCCCCGGCAGATACCGATCATTGAAGACTTGGGCACCGGTAAACCGGTCAGTCCGTACGGTCGCACCAAGCTCACGACCGAAGAATTGCTCACCGACCTGTGCCTGTCGGACCCGCGCTGGAACATCGCTGTGTTGCGCTACTTCAACCCGATCGGCGCGCACGAGAGCGGGCTGATCGGGGAAAACCCCAATGGCCGGCCCAATAACCTGCTGCCTTGCCTGACCCAGGTCGCGATGGGGCGAGTGCCCGAACTCACTGTGTTCGGCAGCGACTATCCCACTGTCGACGGAACGTGCGTGCGCGATTACGTCCATGTGGTCGACCTTGCCGATGGCCATCTCAAAGCACTGCAAGCGTTGCAGAACAGGAACGGCATCCATGCCTGGAACCTGGGGACCGGTATTGGCTACAGCGTTCTGCAGATCATCCGCGCCTTCGAGGACATCACCGGCATTAGCATCCCCTTCCGATTCGCGCCGCGCCGCGCCGGCGATATCGCTGAATGCTGGGCCAACCCCACCAAGGCCGGGCGTGATCTGGGCTGGTACGCACAGCGCGACCTGGTGCGGATGATCATCGACACTTGGCGATGGCAGTTGCGTAATCCGCATGGCTACCACGCCCAG
The DNA here is from genome assembly GCF_019145235.1 of Pseudomonas farris. Classification (GTDB taxonomy): domain Bacteria; phylum Pseudomonadota; class Gammaproteobacteria; order Pseudomonadales; family Pseudomonadaceae; genus Aquipseudomonas; species Aquipseudomonas farris. Next base: position 199,489 of record NZ_JAHSTV010000004.1, read on the forward strand.
TCCGATTTATTGGCAACCGTTGCGTTAAAGCAACGGGTATGAGCAAAAGGCCCATGTCCAGGTATGTTCTGCTGATTGTCCTGGCAGCGGTTGTTTGCCACGCGCCTGGAGCGTCCCCACAGCCGCTTGCCGATGGTTTGGTGCTGTGGCTCGACGCTGCCGACGCTTCGAAAATGACCCTCGATGCCCACGCCCGTCTCTTGCGATGGCATGACAAATCCGGCAAAGCCAACGACGCTGCCGTAGACGATGCAGCAAGCGCCTCGCTGCCGTTGCGCGTGGAAAACGCCATGAATGGCCATGCGGTGGTGCGTTTCAGTGGTGCTTCGGCGTTCCTCGGCAAGACCATTCGCGCGGCAAAAGGCCCCGTTACCGTGTTGGTCGTATCACGCAGACTGACCGAACAAAGCAGCAGTGAGACCTGGCAGCGACTGTTCAGCTCGCGCCCGCAGATCGTCGATAACGACAATGTGGCACCGAATTTCGCGATCAGCGTGCAACAGACCACCGCTTACGATCCGACCCTGTTTTTTCTGGAGCTCAACGACGTGCCTATCGGCCCCTATGCGGTTGGGCGCAACGTGGTCGGCAGCGTCGAAGACCTGCGCGGCGACATCGCCGAAGTACTGGTGTACGACCGCCACCTGGCCTCGCTCGAGGAACGGCAGCGCGTGTTTCAGTACCTGGCGAACAAGTGGTCTGTCGCCATGCCCAAGGCTGCCAATTCCTGGACCCGTGCCGGCCCCCTGGGCACAACACCGAAACAGATCAACGCCCACCTGCCGCTGTCCGATCAAGGCAATGTCGGCCAATGGCGGCTGGACCCACGATTTTCCGATGACTTCGATGGCGCGACCCTCAACGCCAATCGCTGGCACGTCAACAATGCCATAGGCACTGAATCGCTCGGGCGTAAGCCGGCACTGTTCAAGCCGGACAATGCCTACTTGAGCGATGGCCATCTGAACATCGTTTTCCGCAAGGAAACCTTGCCGCAAAAATACGTACGACTCGGCTATGAAGGCTATAGCTCGGCGATGGTGCGCACGATCGAGCGCAGTTTTTACGGCTACTACGAAGCCCGCGCCAAACCGATGGACTCGGCAGGTTCCAGCGCCTTCTGGCTCGCGTGGACGGGGCTTGCCGATAACGCCACGGAAATCGACATTTTCGAAATTGGCGGCAAAACCAAAAACGCCTCCTTCGACCGCATGTACAACATGAACGCCCACGTTTGGGCCACGCCGCACAGCACCGAGCATTTGAGCGATGGCAGCAACTGGATCAGCCCTTGGCGGCTGGCCAGCGACTTCCATGTCTACGGTTTTGACTGGCAGCCCGACACGTTGCGCTGGTACGTAGACGGCGTCCTGGTGCGCGAGGCAAAGAACACCCACTGGTTTTTCCCGATGCAGATCAACTTTGACAGCGAGGCCATGTGGAACTGGTTCGGCGTTGTCGACGACGCCGATCTGCCCTCCACCTTCCGCGTGGACTACCTCAAGGTTTGGCGCCGCGGTAAATAGCCGCCAGCCACTTTTTTCAGGCGCCTGGTATTACCCAAAATCCAGAAACACACCCATAAAAGAGGTCGCAGCAATGAACGGTACGATGACTTCCGATCAAGCGATAGCCTGCCTAAACCTGGCGCTTGAACGTAATAAACAACTGTTCAGCGAAGCCTATCACTTGAGCCACGCCGCCCTTGATCTTCTCGATCAGCCCCACATGGACATAGAAAAGTTCACGCTGTATCAGAAGAAAAGAAAGCAGGCCGATCTTAAATACCTGGAAGCCATCGAGCACTTGCGATTAATCATGGCTGAGTACCCTGAGCATCTCTTATCAGCTGAGCACTCAATCCATCAGCCGCAGGTTTCGGCTGAGGAATGATGACGACATTTGATCTCAGCGAGTTGCTGTTTCACCGAGGATGAACACCATCATCATCAGCAGCCACAGCAGATACAGGCAACCGAACAGCCGCACCCAGCCCTGATGGCGATAGAGGCCCAGGTAAAATATCAATAGCAGCAAAAACTGCCCGGCAGCGGCGAGCATGATCAGGCTGCTGTTGCGCGGCCAGAACAGCGCGACCAGCACCTCTACCGCCAGAAGCAGCAGCAAGCCGACGTAGACTTTCAATGCGTTCGCCGTGCTCATCTCAGCGCCCCACCAGGTAGAGGGTTGGAAACAACAGGATCCAGATCCCGTCCACCAGATGCCAGTACAGGGTGACCATTTCCAGACGCGTACGCGTCCCACGCGCTGACAGGTTGTCTGGTGCGAGTCGCATGTAGAGCCACAGCCCCAAACCGACCGCCACCAGTACGTGCACAGCGTGTAGCGCCGTAGCGATGAAATACAGGTTCATGAATAAGTGCGCTGACGGCAGATGCAGTGGTGAATCCTCGGCGAAACCCGGCAGCAGCCCTTCGCGGTATTCAAGACCGTATTCCACGCCTTTGCAGGCCAGAAACAGCACTCCCAGCAACGCCGCGCCCAGCAGGCAGCGGCGCAGACGCAGCGCATTCCCCTGCTCGCTGGCCGCCAGCGCCAGGGTCATCAGCAAACTGCTGGTCAACAACATGAACGTGTTGGCCGTTGCCAGCTGCCAGTGCAAACCCGCCACCGCTTCCGCCACGCCGTCGGGGTGCTGCAGTCGGTACAACCACGCCACCATGATCAGGCTGCCGAACATCATCGCTTCGGTGGCCAGAAACAGCCATATACCCAGCCTCGCGGCCTCACGCTGCTGCGCCCAGGCCACGAAGGGCTCGGCGGGCTTCTCGTCAGACCGGATCACGGCGCGCCTCGGGAGAATAATCATAGGCTTCGAAATCCACCGTCACCGGTTCCTCAAAGTTGTGCAGCGGCGGCGGTGACGGCACGCGCCACTCAAGGCCGGCCGCCTCCCAGGGATTCATCGGCGCCCGTTCGCCCCAGCGCAAGGATCCGAGCAAATAAAAGAACGGCAATACGTAGGCCAGCGCCAGAATCGAGGCCCCGGCCGAGGACAGTACGTTGAGGAACTGAAAATCCGGGTCATAGGCGTGATAACGCCGGGGCATGCCCAGATACCCGAGCAGGAATTGTGGAAAGAACGTCAGGTTGAAACCGCAAAAAACCAGCACCGCAGTGATCTTGCCCCACAGCTGCGAATACAGGCGCCCGGTGATTTTCGGCCACCAGAAATGCAGCGCGCCAAAGTACCCGGCCACTGCCGCGCCGACCATGATGTAGTGGAAATGCGCGACCACGAAATAGGTGTCATGGGCATGCAGGTCGGCGGCGAGCAGCGCCAGGAACAACCCGGTGACTCCGCCGATAATGAACAACCCGATAAAGGTCAGGGCAAACAGAAACGGCGCATGCAGGGTCAAGTCGCTTTTGTACAGGGTCGCGCTCCAGTTGTAGGCCTTGATCGCCGACGGAATCGACACCAGGAAACTCAGCAGCGAGAACACCAGGCTGGCATACATCGACTGCCCGGCGACAAACATGTGATGCCCCCAGACCAGGAAACCGATCACCGCAATCGCCACGCTGGACCAGGCGACAAAACGATAACCAAAGATGCGCTTGTGCCCCGCCGCAGTGATCAGCTCGCTGACCACCCCCATCGCGGGCAGGATCATGATGTACACCGCCGGGTGGCTGTAGAACCAGAACAGGTGCTGGAACAGCAACGGATCACCGCCCAGGCGCGGGTCGAATACGCCAACGTTGAACAGGTGCTCGGCGGCCACCAGCAACAAAGTAATCGCCAGCACCGGCGTCGCCAGCACCAGAATGATCGAGGTGGCATAGATCGCCCAGATGAACAGCGGCAGACGCATCCAGGTCATGCCCGGGGCGCGCAGGGTGTGCACGGTGACGATGATGTTGATGCCGGTGAAGATCGAAGAAAATCCGGCGATAAACACACCGCAGATCACCGCCACCACGTGGCCGTTGCTGAACATCGTCGACAGCGGCGTGTAGAAGGTCCAGCCGGTGTCGACCCCGCCAAGCAGCAGCGCCAGCAACGTGAACAACCCACCGCCGAGCAGCAGGTACCAACTGAACAGATTAAGACGCGGAAACGCCATGTCCCGGGCGCCGATCATGATCGGCACCAGGAAGTTGCCGAACACGCTGGGGATCGACGGAATCAGGAAAAACCAGACCATGATCACCCCGTGCAGAGTGAACGCACGGTTGTAGCCGTCGGCGGTCAACAGATCGCCTTGGGGCGTGACCAATTCGATGCGGATCAGGGTCGCGGCCAACCCGCCGGCGAAAAAGAAGAAGGTCACCGTGACCATGTACAGCACAGCAATGCGCTTGTGGTCCAGGGTCAGAAACCACGAGAGCAAACCTTGCTGATGCAAATAGCTGGGTGCGCTCATTTCGGATCCCCGGAAGCCGTGGCAGGCAACGAGCGCAGGTAAGCCACCAGGCGCTGCACGGCTTCTTCGTCCAACAGATTGCTGTAAGTCGGCATGATCGGCAGGTAACCCGTCACCAGGTGTTTTTGGGGCAACACAATGCTGTCGCGCAGGTAGGCGTCGTCCGCCACAACCTGGCCGCCGTCGGCCAGACGCACCGTTCGATTGAACACGCCAGCCAAGGGCGGCGCGTTACCGGAATCGTGACAACTGCCGCAGCCGTATTGTCGGTACAAGGTCTCGCCCTGGCTGATCAGGTCGGCGGCGCTGCCGTTGTCCTGCAGCCAATGTTGATAGTCTCCCGGATCGAGCACCACCAGCCGGGCGAGCATCGCCGCATGATCGGTGCCACAGTATTCGGCGCAATACACCTGATAGGTGCCGCTGTGTTCGGCCTGGAACCAGAGCATGCTGTAACGCTGCGGCAACACGTCCTGCTTGATCCGCAGGCTGGGGAAAAACAGGCTGTGGATCACGTCTTCGGAAATCATCGTCAGCTTCACCGGGCGTCGTGCCGGGACGTGCAAGGTGTTGATCTCACGCTGCCCGCCCTGATGCTGAAACTTCCACATCCATTGCCGCGCCGTGACCTGTATTTCCAGGGCATCGGCCGGAGGCGTGCGAGCGAAAAAGAATAGCCGTGCCGAAAACAGAAAAATCACCAGCGAACCAATGAACGGCAAGATGATCCAGGCCAGTTCGATCGGCAAATTGCTCTGCGCCCGATGATCCCGATTCGCCTCGCGCCCGCGTCGATAGCGCCAGATAAACATCCATAGCGCGACAAACACTGGCACTACAAACAACGCCATCATTCCGGTGAAGCCGATCACCAGCCAATCGACCGAGACGGCATAGTCCGAGCCCTGCACGGGCCACAAGCGCAGGAAGTGTTCGTTCATGGCTGCCTCTGCCGATCGCGGCGCAACGCCAGAACAATGAACAGGCCCAACACCAGCACGGTCGCCATCCCCGCCACTTGCAGCAAAACAATGATCCGACTGCTATAGGTGCCGCTCTGCGGGTCGTAGTGGTAACACAGCAGCAGAAGCTGTTCCTTGAATGCGCCCAGCTTGCCCTGCCCCGCCTCGGTCAATGCAAGGCGCACATCGCTGGCCTGATAACCGAGGCCGTAGAGCCAGCGCGACAGGCGTCCATCGCCGGTCAACACCGCCACCGCCGAGCTATGCGCATATTGTTGCTGTTGCTCATCGAAGCGATAGCCGAAGCCCAGTGAGCGGGCCAGGGCCTGACCCGCAGCAGCGTCGCCGGTCAGCAAATACAAGCCCGGCTCAACCGCCAGCGACGGCCAATGCTGACTCAGTTTGGCCAGTTCCTCGCGGGCGGCATGGCTGTCTTCCCGCGGATCGAAACTGAACGCAATCACCTGAAAATCCCGGCCCAAGCGGTAAGGCTGATGGGTCAATTGACTGAACAGCGTCGAGAGCGCCGCGTCACAGACGTTCGGGCAGCGGTAATACAAAGGCACCAACAGCGTTGGCTGGCCGCCAAGCAAATCGCCGAGGCGTACCGAGCGGCCGTGCTGATCGGTAAATCGTGTGTCCAGTGCCAAGCGTTGGCCGACCTGGGCCGTGTCGATTCCGGCGGCGGAAAACGGGTCGAACGTCTGCGCGACGCTGTGTTGCAATGTCATCAGCCACAGCAACGCCAGCACCAGCGAGATCCGTTCACGGTTCATGGGGGGGCGTCCTCGGGTGTTGGCCAGCCCTGCTCCAACAGCACCTGCCGCGCCTGCTCCAGTGGCAAGTGTACGATGCGGCGCTCGCGGTCGACCCAGCCGAAGCTGTCGAGGTGAATACGCTCGGCGGCGAGCTGTCGTTCGGCGTTCTGCCGAGGCTGAGATTGCAAGCGTGGGGCCGGTGGTAGCAGGCGCTCGCGTTCCAGGGCACTCAAGGGTGGCTGCCGCGATTCTGCGCGATTCTGATAGCTGATCAGCCACCAGGCCACGCCGGTGAGGCACAGCAGAACCGCCGCCAAAAACAGCGCCACCAGACTCCAGACTTTGCCACTGTCGACCTCGTTGGGTTCGTAGCCGAGCGGTTTTTCAGATTTCATGGCGCCTCCGTTGCCATTGCCAACGCCACCATGCCCACAGGCCGAGACCGTAAACCCCTTGGCAGAGCACGGCCATCAGGCCGGCTCCGATTTCAACGTCGGGGAAGATCGACGGCAAGCTCATCCAGATCGACTCGACACTGCCCAGTAGCAGAATAGCCGTGCACCCCCAAATCAGAACCTGTGGTCGACCGCCCCAAGGAGAGGCCAACGCCAGCAGACAGGCCACCTGCCCTGCCATCAGCAACCCGCTGACCACGCCCCAGATGCCTCCCTCACGCACGCGATACCATTGGGTTTCATGCTGAAGATTCACCGACCAGATAATCAGGTACTGCATGAAATGCACGTAGGCCCAGAACGCCAGGGCACTGACCAGCAATCCGCGCAGCACCTGACGCTGTGGAGCCGGCAGCGGCACAAGGTTCCAGCACAGCACGCAGAGGCCGGCAAACGCCAGGCCATCGAGCAACTGCCGGGCGATCAGCAGTACACCGAACAGGCTGGACACAAACCCCGACTGCAATGACATCAACCAGTCGACCGCCGCCAGGCTGACCATCAGCCCATACAGGATCAGCCCCGGGGCACTGCGCTCGGCGTCCGGACGTTGCGACCAGCACAGCAGAGCCAGGGCAAGCCCGGCGTAAAGCAGCGTGCGCACCACGAAAAACCACGGCGACAACCACAGCCCGCGAAACCCTGGCGCGTCGACGTGGAACCACGGGTACAGCCAGGCCATGGCGAGTAGCACCGGCAACAGCATCGGCACAATCAGCACCACCGCGCTGCGACCCAGTCCGCTGCCCGGCGCCAGCAGTATTTGCCAGCGGCCACTAATCAACGGTGTCAGCAGCGCCAGCAGCAGGCAGCCCAACACGATGTTGCTGCCGTTGATCGCGGCCGCCAACGCCCCGGCGCCCACCCAGGCCGGCTGCCAAACCCCGAGCAGGATGACGCCGACGGCGCCGATGGCGAAGGCTCCCGACAACCGCCTCATTGGTTGTTCTCCTCGAACGCCTGACGCAACTCGGCTGGCAGGCCCTCCAGAGGCGCGTGCTGGCTTAACTGCAGCAAGCGCACATGAGCAACGATGGCCCAGCGTTCTGCCGGCGGGATGCGTGATTCATAGCCGTACATCAGGCCTTTGCCCTGAGCGATGACATGCATCAGCTGAGCGTCAGAGGCGCCGAGCAACCGCGGTTCGGTCAACGCCGGCGGTGCCGGAAAACCACGGCCGACCACCAGACCATCGCCTCGCCCGCTCAAGCCATGGCACGGGGTGCAAAATGTCTGATAGCTCGCTTCGCCGCGGGTGAGCAACGCATCGGTCAATGGTGGGCGCTGCTGCAAAATCGCTTCACGCTCCAGTTGCCCGCGAGCGACGGTGCCGACGGGTGGCTGACGGCTACTCAAGCCGTTTTCGAACAAGGCTCCGGCCCGTTGTTGCTCAATCCTGGCCTGGCGCGACATGTCATCGCAGCCGCTGCACAACACGGCGATTATCAGCGCGCACCGCCAGCCGTTCATGGCCGCACCTCGCGCACGCTAATCGCTCGTTCGGCCAACCAGGCTCGGGTAGCCTGCGCGTCGAACAGCGGGTCACCGGCCTCGATAAACAGAAAAAACCCATCGTCACTGGCCCGCTCGAAACCCTCAGCGCCAAACAACGGGTGATGCAAACGTGGCAGGCGGCTGCTGACCAGCAGCGTCAATACCGCAGCGATCGCCGCCCCGACCACGGCGAATAGAAAGGTCACCACCATCAGCAACGGCAGGGCGATCAACGGCCGACCGCCGACGTTTAGCGGATAGCTCCACACCGAGCCAATCTGCATCAACAGCGCCAGGCCGATGCCGAGTAATCCGCCGATGCAGGCCATGCTCGATACCCTGGAAGCCTTGGGTTTCAACAACGGTTGCAGCGCCTCAAGAGGAAACGGCGCGAACGCATCGAGGCGTCGATAGCCGATGGCCCAGGCGTGCAGGCTGGCTTCAACCAACGGCTGCGGCGCATCGAATTCAGCCAGCAACCCCAGGGATTCAGTCATCGCCGCGCTCCTGATGCAGCGCCTGCTTGACCTCGAACGCCGAGACCATGGGCACGTAGCGCAGAAACAGACTGTAGGGCAGCAGGAACACACCGAAACTGCCGATGAACAACGTCCAGTCCCAAATCGTCGGGGTGTAGCCGCCCCAGGTCGAGACTAGAAAATCGCGGGTCTGCGGCGGGATCACCAGCATGAAACGCTCGGCCCACATGCCCACCAGCACCGCCAGCGCTACGGCTGCTAATACACCCGGACGCTGGCGCACCGAACGCCACCACAACGCCTGGAGCACGCCGACGTTGCAGACGATGGCCAACCAGAAACTCCAGGCGTGAGGGCCGCTCAGGCGTGTCAATAAGACCTCGATCTCATGGGTATCGCCGCTGTAAAACGGCATGAACAGATCCATCAGATAGCCATAGGCGGTGAGCCAACCGGTGGCCAACAGCAGGCGCCCGAGCATGTCCAGATGACGCAAAGTGATCAGCGCTTCGATGTGCAGCAACCAGCGCACACCGATGGCGAGCAACGCCACCAAGGCAAATCCGGAAAACACCGCGCCGGCCACGAAGTACGGCGGGAACAGCGTCGAATGCCAACCGCTTTGCGGGCCCATGGTCAGCAGGAACGAATAGCCGCTGGACACGGCGAACACCAACGGGATCGCGAGCATCGCCAGCACGCGAGTGGTACTTCGCCACAACGCCCAATGCTGCTGCGAACCGCGCCAGCCCAGCGCCATCAGGCCATACAGCGTTTGCCTCAGCGCACCTTGGGCACGGTCCCGCGCCGTGGCGAAATCAGGAATGGCCCCCACCAACAGAAACAGCAGCGACACTGTCAAATACGACAGGATCGCAAACATGTCCCAGGCCGTCGGGCTCTTGAACTGCGGCCACAGCCCCATTTCATTCGGGTACGGCAGGATCCAGTAAAACAGCCAGGGCCGCCCCAGGTGCAGGATCGGGTACAGCGCGGCGCAGATCACCGCCATCAGTGTCATCAACTCTGCCAGGCGATTGAGGGTGTGTCGCCACGGCCGCTCGATCAGCAACAGCAACGCGGAGATGAAGGTGCCGGCGTGGCCGATGCCCAGCCACCAGATGTAGTTGAGAATGCCGTAGCCCCAGTGCACCGGCTGATTGTTGCCCCACATGCCCACGCCGTTGGCCAGCAGTACCGTGGCCGAGGCCAGGTACATCAGCAACAGCGTGATGGCGATTCCAAATAACCAGCGCCACGCCACCCGCCGGGGAAACTGTTGCAGGGGGCCGAATACCTGCCGCGACACCTGCTGATCGCTCAGGTCCCGTGGCAGAAAATGCCCGGTATCGTGCAGCAGCGGTTCAGGCCTCATCGCTGCTCTCCCCCTCCTCGATCCGCGCCAGATAGGTGGTGCGCGGGCGCGTGCCGAGGGCTTCGAGCAAACGGTAATGACGTGGATCCTTGCGGGCATGGCTGACCGCGCTGGCGGGATCGGCAATGTCACCGAAACGGATCGCCTGGCTCGGACAGGTTTGCTGGCAGGCGGTGACGACTTTGGTGGTGTCGAAGTCGAAGCCCTGCTGTTTGTCTTCGATGCGTGCGGCGCTGATGCGCTGAACGCAATAGGTGCATTTTTCCATCACCCCCCGGGCGCGCACGGTGACTTCGGGGTTGCGTTGGGCCTGAATCGACGGAGCGGCGTCGGCGCTCCAGTCCAGCCAGTTGAAGCGGCGTACTTTGTACGGGCAATACGAGGCGCAGGTGCGGGTGCCGATGCAGCGGTTGTAGACCATCTGGTTCAAGCCATCGCGGCTGTGCACCGTGGCATTCACCGGGCAACCGGTTTCACACGGCGCCTGTTCGCAGTGCATGCACGGCAAGGGTTGGAAACGCGAGCGTGGCGCATCCAGTGATCCCTGATAGTAATGGTCGATGCGCAGCCAGTGCATGTTGCGCCCGTTGGCCACCTGTTCGGCACCGACCACGGCGATGTTGTTTTCCGCCTGACACGCCGTGACGCAGGCATTGCAGCCGGTGCACAAGTCGAGGTCGATGACCATGCCCCACTGCGGGCCGCTGTCAACGACCGAGCTATAGAGAGATGCCGGAATCTGCTGCGCCGGCAACTGCGGCGCCTCGCGTTGCACCACGCGAATCGGCGGTGCCTCATAGTCCGGTAACTGGTGATGAGTCTGAGTAACGGCCAGGGTATGGTGCTCGCCACTGGAGCGTACCGAGGCACTTACCGACGATGACTGGATCGGCCGTACCGCATAGCCCAAACCGTTACCGACCCGCCCGGCGTGGCTACGCCCGTAACCGGTGTACAGCGCAATGACCTGATCGGCCTGCCCCGGCTCGATCCACGCCGCGCCGCGCAATAATTGCCCCGGCAGCGCCACTTCAACGCCGTCGCCATTGCGCACGCCCACCTGTTCCGCCAACCGTGGCGACAGCCCGACCACGTTGCTCCAGGTCAGGGTACTGATGGGTTTGGGCAATTCCTGCAACCAGCCAAGATTGGCGAAACGCCCGTCCCATACACAAGGATCCGGACGCACCACGGCTTCGAGGCCATCGATATCGATCAGGTTCAACACCCATGTCGCCGCTTCAGGGACATCCACTGCCGGCGCAGAGGCTTCGATCCAGCCATCGGCCAAGGCCTGGCGCCACTGACTTTGCGGAACATGGGACCAGGTGATGCGCACCTGATCCAGGGCGTCGCTGTCGGCGGAGGTCAGCAGCAGTTCGATGATTTGATGCAGGGTTCGGGTCGAGTACATTGGCTCAATCAGCGGCTGCACAATGCAGGCACTGCCATCCGCCGCGCGTGTATCGCTCCAGCCGTCGAGCGCATGATTGAGCGGCAAATGCCAGTGGCAGTGCGCGGCGCTTTCGTCGTAGTAAAGCCCCGCATGCAGTCGGAACGGTACTTTCTGCAGCAACCCCTCCAGCCCCAGATCCGGCGCCGAGGTGTGCAACGGGTTGCAATCGAGCAGCCACAATTGGCTGACGTTGCCACCCGCCAATTGCTGGCTCAGTTGCTCCAGCGACGCCCAGAACTGTCCGCGTTCGTAACCCAGCAACGTCGGCGTCTGCCAATCCAGCGTCTGGCCGTGCGCACCCAGCCGCTGATTGAGCCGCATCACCTGCGCCTGCACATCTTCTGCCGCTTGCTTGCTCACGCAGATCAGGCCACGGCCGGGATGAGCCTTGAGCGCCGAGGCGGCTTCATCGACCCAGTCGAGCTGTCGCGCACTCAGGCGCGGCTGGTCGGCCACGTTGTCACCCAAGGCGCGGCTCAGCGCCAGCACCAGATCAGGCAGTCGCGATGGGGCAATCGCCAATCGTCGCGTGGCCGCAGCCCCGGTCAGCGTCGGAATGCTTTCGGCGACAAACGACAACGCCGCGCCCTGCCCTTGCGCCGCCTGCCGTCGACGCTCTGCCCAGCCACGTTGCAACAGCGTCTGGCGCGGGCCGCTACCCAGCGGATCGTCTTCCAGGCAAACCAGCACCTCGGCGTTTTCCAGATAACGCCGGGCATTCAGCGGCTGACCGAATACCCGCTCGCTGACGCGTAGAGCCTGAGTCTCGGCGAACGGTTCGGCGTGATACAGCTGCGCTTCGGGCCAGCGCCGACGCAGCGCTTCGAGTTGCCGCCCGAGGGTCGGCGAACTGCTGGCCCCGCAGACGATATGCAGGCCTTTGCCTCGCGTGGTGTCCAGCGTCAGGCGTTGTCGAGCCAGCGCGCCACGCACTTCGTCCCAACTGGTTTCCCGACCCTTGAAGCGCGGCGCTTGGGAACGGTCAGGGTCATACAGTTGCAGGATTGCCGCCTGAGTAAAGGCATCGCACGCGCCACCGGACATCGGGTGCTGCGGATTGCCTTCGAGTTTGATCGGGCGCCCGGCAAGCGTCTTGCCCAGCACGGGTTGGGCGATGCCACAAAACGGGATGGCCGTTGCATACCAGCTCGCAACGCCGGGCGTCAGTTGCGTGGCTTGTCGGATCGCCGGCACGGCTTGCTCAGGGGTTTTGCCACACGCGACCAAGCCTGCCATGGCCAAGGACGCCGCCATCAATTGCAGAAAATGTCGGCGGTCCAACAAGGGCGCGGCACCGGGAAACTCCGCCTCGATCAGCGCTTGCGCCTCGGGCGTCGCCGCCAGCGCTTCGAGGCCACGCCAGTACGCGGAGCCTTTGAGCCCGGCGAGCTGCTCGCGCCATGCGGCGAAGTCCAGCGAGGAGGCGCTCATCGATGGCAGATCCCGCAATCGCTCAGGCCTCGGGGATCGATTCGTCGATCCTTCATTAATTGCTCACCCAGCGCCCGACGATCCTGATCGGTGTGCCATTGCAGCCGGGTCACTTGCCCTGCGGGGCGCAAGTGCGGCGCCGGATCGCGGTGACAGGCCAGGCACTGGCCCATGCTCAGTGGTTCGGCCTTGAACATCAGTTGCATGCGGTCCACCGCGCCGTGGCATTCGCTGCAGCCCACGCCCGCATTCACATGCACGCCATGATGGAAGTACACGTAATCCGGCAGTTCGACCACCCGCTGCCAATGCAACGGCTGTGATTCACGCAGACTTTTTCGCAAAGGTTCGAGCAGGTCGGCGTTTTTCCAGATTTGCGAGTGGCACGTCATGCAGGTTTCGGTGGGCGGCAGACTGGCCATCGCAGAGGACTCCACGGAACTGTGGCAGTAACGGCAATCGATTTTCAGCTCGCCGACATGGTGGGCGTGACTGAACGGCAGCGGCTGCTCGACCACCCAGTTACGGCCGGTTCGGTAGTCGGAGCGGTCCAGGGCCAATGCCACGAGCAAGCCTCCCGTGAGACCGACGAACAGCACCAGCAACCCCAGGCGCAGCCAGGTATCGGCCGAGCGGCTGAAGATCTGCGCCATCGCCGGATTCCAAAATTCACGTTCTTAAGGCTATGGCTCCGTTTGCGCTCAGGAGTTCTTTATTTCCGATGCACGTGATCATCGTGCGACCGCGTGGATCCCGCTGCCGCTGGCTGCGCTCGGTTTGATCCAATTCCCGTAAGAGCGAGGCTGTGGTTGCGGGGTCTTCAGTGGAGATGAGTGAACCTGAAGTTGTAGCGGCACCTGCGGCTTAAGATCACTGCGCAGATCAACCGGCCTTGTCGTTGTCCTGTTCTGGCGTTTCGATGCCGGGCTCTACTTCGCTTGTTTGTGGCCGGGTTTTGGTAGTCGATGGCGCCTGTACATCAGGCGCTTCACGCGGGTAACCGGGCATCCCTCGGGCGTCACTCGGGCCTTGGCGATGGTCTTCAGCGTTCCTTTCCTTGTCCCAGTCTGTGGTGGTGTTCGGGTCTTCATCGCGGCCAGCGGTACCGAGCACGCAGCCGTCGTCATTGGGGTTGCTCAAATCCTCGGTGGGCTCATCTTTGGTGGTAGAAGGATCGGGTTTCATATCAGTCTCCAATACGAGGTAATGGAACTTCTTTGGAGACACTGTCAGTGCCAGAGTGCAGCGCAATTGACGAATGGTGTCTGCGATCTCCACAGCAAGGGCCGCTGGACTCGATCCGGCAATGGGGCCGGCCAGGCGCTGATCAGCGAAAACGATGGGAGAAAATCGGCCGCAGCAACGCCCTGCGCTTGTTTGGTCTGCAGTAACGGCACCCGGGTCAGGGCATCAGCGCTTCAAGCTTGCGATTGCCAACCATCGCCCCGTGCATACACTCATCCAGGAACCTCACCACCGTCCCCATGCAGGCGACCCGCTCCTCGACATGAGGCATATGGCTGGAGTTCTGGAACAACGCCCAACGCACGTTCGGGATCTGCTCCAGATAAGGTCTGACCACCGTCGGTGTTGCTTCATCGTAGCGACCGGAGATCACCAGCGTCGGCACGTTGATGTGCCGCAAGCGGTCGACAATGGTCCAGTTTTTCAGGCTGCCTATCACATGAAACTCCGTCGGCCCGCTCATGGCATGGTAAACGGTGGGATCGGCATCGACCTGGGCAAACGTACGCGCGACTTCGTCCGGCCAGGGAAGGACGCGACACACATGGTTGTCGTAAAAGACCCTCGAAGCTTCCTGATAGGCGACCGCTTGAAAATCCCCTGCCCGTTCGTGTTCAAGCAACGTTTCATGTACGCCGACAGGCAACAATTGACGTAAACGGTTAGCTTCCTCAACCCAGACGCGCATATCCGAAGGGGAATTGGCGGCAATCAAGGCCCGCAGCCCCGCAGGTTGCCGTACGGCGTGCTCACTGGCGAGCATGCCACCCCAGGATTGCCCCAGCAGCGCGTAATTGTCGCTGATTTCCAGATGATCCAGCAGGTTGTCCAGTTCATCGAGAAACAGCGCTACGTTCCAGAACGAGGCATCTTTTTCCGGCAGGTGGGTCGAGCGACCGTTACCCAGTTGATCGTAATGAACCACCGGATAGCCACTCGCGGCGATGTCCTTGAAAGCGTCGACGTAATCATGCGTGCAGCCCGGGCCGCCATGCAGAATCACCAGCGGCGTGTTTTTACCGTCGAAGTGACCCGTGACGCGGTACCAGGTCTGATAAGGACCAAAAGGTGCGAAGCCTTCACGTATTCCGATAGATTCCATTTCTGTTTGCCGCCCCTGAAAAACCGTACGGCACACGATACCGGGATCAGATTTTCGAAATAACTAGAGAAACAAATAGGTTTCTGCCCTATTTCAGCTATCGAGCAATCGATAGTGGGTAGCCCGAACCACGGCCTGGACCCGATTCTTGGCCCCGAGTTTATGCATGGCCGAGGTCAGGTGGAGGCTGATGGTGGCCAATGAGCGATTCAGATGACTGGCAATCTCGGCGGCGGTCAGGCCCTCAGCCGCCCATTTAAGGCACTCGCGTTCACGTTTGGTCAGGTGAATGGGAGGCGTGTGAGCCTCTTTGCCAAGCAACGGATAGGCCGCTTCCTGCAAGGCATGGGAAATCAGGCTGAAATCCGCCAGGGTCCGCCGGGCATCGCAAAGGACACTGCTGCTGGCGGTACGCAGCCCGGTCAAGGAGGCAAAGCCGCCTCTGGGCAGATGAATCGGGACCGACACACCACAGGTCATCTGCGCGTCTTCCAGATAATTCACCACTGGCGCATGGCACTGACTGATGACCGGCTCCAGCACGGTGTCAGTCCCGGGTTTGTAAGACCAGACAAAGGGTGAAACACAATTGAGTGCTACCTGCTGGACAGGGTCGATCTGGTAGTAACCCTCTGCACACCAACGCGCATGCCAATCGGCTGGTGTGTTGCGCAGTTTGAGCACCGCGGGCGTGATCAACTTGCCTTCATGGTCCAGCGGTACCGGGCTGTAGTCGTACACCAAGGCCTCAAAGCCCAGCTCTTCGGCCAACAGCAAGGCGTTGTCCATCAGCTCATCCAGGCTCTTGCCCGACAACAGACGGGGATTGAGGTCTGATAGCTTCGTCTGCATCCATTGCCCTCCCTAATTAATTTCAATCCTGAAATTCAGCACGTAGAATGCCACGCCTCGGCGAGGGACTGCCAGACCAAACCTATAACAAATACTAGCTTTTGGGCACATGACTTACTCAGTAAGGTAGGCCATTTAGTTTGCCTGCGAACCGGTCAGCATCATAAAGGGAGAGTTGCGATGTGGCGTGAAATCGAGCCGGACCAGCACTATAACGTCAAGGTCGATGGCCACAATCTGGTGGTTTATAGCTTTGGCGAGGGCGATGAGGTCCTACTGTGCCTCAATGGAGGCCCGGGGCTTCCCTGCGATTATCTGCGTGACGCCCATGGCTGGCTCAAGGACAAGGGGCTGCGCGTTGTCGCCTTCGACCAACTCGGCACCGGGGCGTCTGACAGACCCGAAGACCCGTCCCTCTGGGACATCACCCGTTATGTCGCTGAGGTGGAAACCGTCCGTCAGGCCCTCGACCTGGGCCGGGTGCACTTGCTGGGGCACTCCTGGGGCGGCTGGCTGGCGATCGAATACGCCATTTACCACCCTCACGCACTCAAAACCCTGATTCTGGAAAACACGGTAGGCGATATCCCCCACCTGTCTCAGGAACTGGAGCGTCTGCGTGGCGCGCTGGGCAGCGAAACCGTGGCCATGATGCAACGCCATGAAGCCATGGGCACCCTCGATCACCCGCAATACCAAGCGGCGATCACCCTCCTCAACTATCGCCACGTCTGCCGCCTGGACGAGTGGCCGGCACCGGTCACGCGCTCTCTGGGCGACTGGAACATGGGGCCCTACACAACCATGCAGGGGCCGAATGAGTTTCTCTATGTCGGCAACCTGAAAAACTGGAACCGTCTGCAGGAAATGGCCGACTTCACCATGCCGGTATTGATTACCACCGGCCAACACGACGAACTCACACCCGCCTGTGCCATGCGCATGAAAATGGCGCTCAAGGATGCTGCGCTGCATGTGTTCCCCAACAGCAGCCATATGCCCTTCTATGAAGAACCTCACGCCTACTTTCCGGTGTTGCTGGATTTCCTCCAGCGGCACCGAGGTTAGTCGATGAATCTGTCGCGTTACCGTTTCATCCTGTCACGGCCCCTGCAACTGCTGCCGGTGCTGTTCGGCATCAGTCTCATCACGTTTGTGCTAGTGCGCTCGATTCCCGGCGACCCGGCGCGCGCCCTGCTCGGCTCGCGCAGTACGCCGGAGGGGCTGCTCAGGGTTCGCGCTCAGTTCGGCCTCGATCAGCCGCTGTGGATGCAGTACTTCTACTTCCTGAAAAACCTGTTCAACGGCGATCTTGGCCAGTCATTGCTGTACAAGGTCGACGCCTTGAAGCTGATCAGCACACGCATCGAGCCCACGCTGTTTCTGGTGCTTGGCAGTGTGCTGCTGGCAATGTTGATCGCGGTGCCGCTGGCCACCGTTGCGGCCCGCAACAAGGGTGGCTGGGGCGACAACCTGATCCGCCTGTTCACCACCGCCGGGCTCGGCATGCCGGCGTTCTGGCTGGGGATCATGTTGATCCTGCTATTCAGTGTGCAACTGGGCTGGTTCCCGGTTTCCGGCTACGGCCGCTCCTGGCTGGACAAACTGCACCACATGGTCCTGCCCTGCCTGACCATTGCCCTGGCGTTATCGGCGGTGCTGGTACGCAATCTGCGGGCAAGCATGCTGATGGAGTTGCAAGCCGACCATGTCACGGCAGCCCGGGCTCGCGGTCTGTCTGAAGACGCGGTGTTTCGTCGGCATGTGCTGCCCAACTCACTCGTACCCGCCGTCAACCTGCTGGCGGTGAACATCGGCTGGCTGATCAGCGGCACAGTGGTCATCGAGAGTCTGTTCGCCATTCCCGGGATCGGCCAGTTGTTGGTCCGAGGTATCTTTACTCGTGACTACATGGTGGTCCAGGGCGTGGCGATGGTGCTGGCCTGCGCCACCGTGGCGGTAAACTTCCTCGCTGATGTGATCACGGTAGCCATCGATCCACGGGTAAAAATCCGATGAGCAGTCAGGCAACGACGGTTCCCCGACTGAACCTGCGCCTGGGTTTGCGCAACCCTCGATTGGCAATGGGATTGGGCCTGACAATCCTGCTCGGTTGGCTAGTGCTGGCGATCTTCGCGCCCTGGATCGCGCCCTTTGATCCCATCGCCCAGAACACCGATATTCGCCTGCTGGCCCCGCATCTGGCCCACCCGTTCGGCACCGACAATTTTGGCCGAGACGTCTTGTCTCGAGTGATCTGGTCGGCCCGCATCGACTTGCAGCTGGCAGTGATCGGGGTCATTTTTCCGTTTCTGATCGGCACCTGTGTCGGGGCCTTGTCCGGCTATATTGGCGGGCGTTTCGATACGTTCTGCATGCGCCTGATCGATATCATCCTGGCCTTCCCGTTCCTGGTGTTGATGCTGGCGATCATGGCGATCCTCGGCCCCGGCCTGATGAGTTTCTACATCGCCATGGCCCTGGTGGGCTGGGTGTCCTACGCGCGGTTGATCCGCTCGCAGATCCTGATCCTCAAGGAAAGCGATTTCGCCCTGGCCGCCAAAAGCCTCGGCTTCAGTCATGGGCGCATTCTGTTTCGGCACCTGCTGCCGAACGCGATGTTCGGCTCGATCGTGTTTTCCATGTCCGATGCGGTGCTGGTATTGCTCAACGGCGCGGCGGTCAGTTACCTCGGCCTCGGGGTTCAACCACCGACTGCCGAGTGGGGCACGATGGTCGCCGAAGGCCAGAGTTTCATTACTTCCGCCTGGTGGATCTGCACCTTTCCGGGATTGGCGATCGTCACCCTGGCCATGGGCTTCAGCCTGCTGGCTGACGCTGTTGCCGAACATCTGGGTGAACGCTCATGAGTGCGCCTGTGCTGAAGGTCGAAGAGCTCAGCGTCATCGCCCGTAAGGGTGAGCACGAGGTAACGCTGGTGGATCGCTTGTCCTTTGACCTGGCCGAGGGTGAAGTACTCGGACTGGTGGGGGAAAGCGGCTCCGGCAAAACCATGGCTTGTCGCGGTTTGATGAGGCTGCTGCCGTCGCCGAACCTGCGAGTCGAAGGCACAACCGTGCAACTGGCCGGGGAAAATCTGTTGCATCTGGACGAGGCCGGCATGCGTCGCATGCGTGGGCGTCAGCTGGGAATGATTTTCCAGAACCCCAGCAGCCATCTCGATCCTTTGATGCGCATCGGCGAGCAGATTGGCGAGGGTATTCGTCTGCACCAAGGCGCCAGCAAGCGCGAAGCCCGCGCCCAGGCCATCGACGTACTTAGGCAAGTGGGCATTCCCGATCCGCAGCAACGAGTCGACTGTTACCCTCACGAATTTTCCGGCGGTATGCGTCAGCGAGCGATGATCGCCGTGGCACTGGGTTGCAACCCCAACGTGCTGATCGCCGACGAACCGACCACCGCCCTCGACGTTACGGTGCAAGCGCAGATCCTGCGCCTGCTGCTCGATCTTCGTGACCAGCGTGGCCTGTCAATCATCTTGATCACCCATGACCTGGGGGTCGTTGCCCAGACCTGCGACTCGATTGCCGTGATGTACGCCGGACGCTTGTGCGAGCACGGCAACAAACACGAAGTGCTGGCGTATCCACGCCACCCTTACACCGCTGGATTGATCGACTGTCAGCCGGCCACCAGTCACGGTCACGCATTGCTCAAAACCATCGCCGGGCAACCGCCCCTGCTTGATGCCCTGCCCCAAGGGTGTCGCTTCAATCCGCGCTGCCAGCAAACCGGCAGCCAATGCACATCACTGATGCCGAGTTTGCAGCCCGTCAGCCATGGACACCGCATCGCTTGCCATTACCCCTTGGCCGTCGGAGACCGCTCATGACCCTGCTCAAGGTCAAGGATCTGCAGGTGCGCTTCGCCGCGCCAGGCACTGGTCTGCTGGGCATGAACCGGCAATGGCTGACAGCCGTCAACGGCGTTTCGCTGACCCTCTCGGCCGGGGAAACGCTCGGGCTGGTCGGCGAGTCGGGCAGCGGTAAAAGCAGCCTGGGGCGGGCGATTCTGCACCTTAACGAGATCTACGCCGGGCAGGTGCTGTTCGACGGCATCGACATGGCCCACGCCGGGAAGGTCGACATCGAGCGGCTGCGTCATGAGACGGCGATGGTTTTTCAAGACCCTTACGCCGCTCTCAATCCACGCCTGAGCATCGGTGAGACCCTTGCGGAAGTGCTCCGGGTACAACGCAAGGTGCCACAATCGCTGATTGCCGCCCGAGTCGATGAACTGCTGACGCTGGTTGGTCTGCGACCCGAATTGGCCTCGCGCAAACCGCACGCCTTGAGCGGCGGCCAATGCCAGCGTGTCGGGATCGCCCGCGCGCTGGCCGTGGAGCCGCGCCTGATCGTCGCCGATGAATGCGTGGCCGCGCTGGACGTGTCCATCCAGGGGCAGATCATCAACCTGCTGCTGGAGCTGCGCCAGCGCATGAACCTGGCGATTGTGTTCATCGCCCATGATCTGGCGATCGTTCGCCGGCTCTGTGATCGGGTGGCGGTGATGTACCTGGGCAAGATCGTCGAAGAAGGCCCCGTGGAGGAAGTATTTCGCGCCCCGCGACATCCTTATACCGCCGCGCTGATCCAGTCGATTCCGGAAATCGATCCGGCCCGGGCGCTACCCATCGACCCGTTGCCCGGAGAACCGCCCAGCCCTTTGCAGCTGCCATCCGGCTGCGCTTTTCACCCGCGCTGTCGCTACGTTCGTCCCGCTTGTAGCCAGGTGGCGCCCCCTACCCGTCAACTCGAAGCTCGCCGTTATGACTGCGTGCTCGAGGAGCCTCTGTTTTAAAAAACCACGTACTCATCAAGAAGGAGTTTGACCATGAGATCCAGGCATTTGAAATTGCTCGCCGCGGCCACATTGACGGCTTGCACCCTTGCCAGCGGCATTGCTCAGGCGGCCGGTGTACTCACCATCGGTTGCCGTGAAGAAAGCACCACGTTCGACCCGATCAAGAGCGCGCAAAACCGCGATACCTGGGTGTTTTCCAATGTCTACGACACACTGATCCGGGTCGACAAGGCCGGCAGCAAGATGGAACCCGGCCTGGCTGAAAGCTGGAAAGTCTCCGACGATGGCCTGACCTACACCTTCAAAATGCGCGCGGCGAAGTTCTCCGATGGCTCGCCGATCACGGCCGATGATGCGGCATTCAGTCTGTTGCGCACTCGCGATAACAAGGCCTCGCTGTGGAGCGATGCCTACAAACTGATCGACACGGCGAAAGCGGCCGACCCGCGTACCCTGGTCGTTACCCTGACCACCCCGTCGGTACCGTTCCTCTCGCAACTGGCCTCGCCGACCGTGTCGGTTCTCTCGCAGAAGGCCATGACCCGTATGGGCGAAGATGCCTATGCGCAAGAGCCTGTGGTCTCAGGGGCATTTTTTGTCAAAGAGTGGCTGCGCGGCGACCGCGTGAAGCTGGAGAAGAACCCGCATTTCTGGCAGGCCGACAAAGTCAGCCTGGATGGCGTGGAGTGGATTTCCATCCCTGACGACAATACCCGGATGCTCAAGGTGCAGGCAGGTGAGCTGGACTCAGCGATCTTCGTACCGTTTTCGCGCGTCGATGCGCTGCGCAAGGACCCCAACCTGACTATCCACTCCGACCCTTCTACTCGGGAAGATCACCTGTTGATCAACCATGAGCACGGTCTGCTGAGCAAGCCTGAAGTACGTCAGGCACTGGACATGGCGATCAACAAAAAATCGGTGGTCGATACCGTCACCTTCGGCCATGGTCAGGAGGCTTACTCCTACATTCCCAAGGGCTCGCTTTACCACTACGCCGACAACTTGAAGCGTCCATTCGACCCGGCCAAAGCCAAGCAGATGCTGAGCGATGCCGGCGCAGCGGGCATGAAGCTGAATTACGTGGTCAACGCCGGCAACGAAGCCGATGAGCAAATTGCCGTGCTGGTTCAACAGCAACTGGCGGCCGTCGGTGTGACCGCCACCCTGCAAAAGGTCGACCCCACCCAGAGCTGGCAGATGCTGGTCGACGGTGACTACGACCTGTCTGTGATGTACTGGACCAACGACATCCTTGACCCGGACCAGAAGACCACCTTCGTTCTGGGCGACGACACCAACATGAACTACATGACCCGCTACAAGAACGACAAGGTCAAGAATCTGGTGTCAGCCGCCCGAGTGGAAGCGGACCCGGCCAAGCGTGAACAGATGTACGTCGACCTACAGAAGGTCGCCAAACAGGACGTCAACTGGATCGACCTTTACTACAGCCCGTACATCAACATTTCGCGCAAGAACATAGAAAACTTCCAGCAGAATCCGCTGGGACGTTTCTCTCTTGAAGAAACAGTGAAGAACTAAGCAATCGTTGCATGGAAAACAAATGGACCTCTTTTCAGAGGTCCTTTTTTTATACCTGGAGCAGGGATTAAAACCCCACATCCAGCACCACACTGTCCAGATAGGTTCCCGGTGACGGCGTGCTCTGGTCTATGTAGATTTTGGCGTTGTAGTTGAAGATCTGACTGCCCGTGCCCAAGCCGTTGCCGGGGTTGACCTCGGCATCGGAACTGGTGCGACGGGCCGTGCCGACGCTGCCCCAACGGGTGGTTCCGGCGCTCTTGAAGAGGTCATAAGCCAGGTAATTGCTGCCTGAGATCATCCGCCTGCGCCCGCCCACGCCGTCAGCATGTTGACCATCGTCCAGCCCCACCGTGTACGCACTGCCCTTGGTGCAGGCCAGGTTGATCGTCTGGCCGGTGACGGTGGCGAAGGAGCTGATTACCGAAGCGCTGCCAAAGCTGATGTTCGGCGCAGTGATCGTGCAGTCGTTGTCCACGGTCATATTCACAGTCAGGCTGGTGGAACCGCTGTTGATGTCTCGCCCCTGGCAACTGCCACCGCCACCGTAGTCATGGCAATAATCCCAGCTCCAGAAAATATTCAGGGTTTCAGAATAGATCCCGGCCGCCACGTTGCTGCCGATAATCGTATTCAGGTAGATCGGTAGGGCCTTGGCAACCGCTGGATTGGAAAGCAGGCCGAGGGCATCGATGATCGAGTGTCGGGCAAAGTCGAACGCTACGCCGCGAGTGATCGGATAGCTGGTGCTGTTGTTGGCAAACAGCGTGTAACCAATCACATCACTGGTTGGCCCGACCGCTCCTGCAGTTGCCGACGTAATGGTGGCGTAAAAATGATCATCGCTGACCAATGACGACGCCAGCGAACCGGTGCAACTCAAACCGGCATGGGAGGTGGAACTGGTTTGCAAAGTAGTACGCACCGCGATCGAACTTAGCGAGCCAAAACCGGCCGGTGAAGTACTGGCCACTTCGCACAAGGCATAGGCCTCACACGGCAGAAAAATCGCCATCAGCCTGATCACTTTACCCGGCCACCCATCAGAAAATTGCACACCCATCTCCCTGTTCTATTGGCGATTCATTGACACAGCAGCGGCCCGATCAACGGCACCTGATCCTGTTGCATGTCCAGCGTGAACTGCGCCTGGCAAGTCCGGCCATCGGCCAGGGTCACCTGCAAACTGTTATGCGCTTCCAGGTTTTCCAGATAGACCAGCCCGTCCCAACCGACCACCGCGTGCGTCCCGCTCTGCTCGTGCCGCACGCGGCTGCCCAAGGGCAATTCGTGTTGCTGCGCGTCCACCAACACAACACTCGCGGCAATGATCCGGCTCAGAGGAAACTCCAGCAGGTAGCCACTGCCACGGCGCACCGCCACGCGTTGTTCAACATTCGAGCTCTGCACATTGGTCGGCAGGTTCAGTGGATCGATTTCATATTTGCCGCGATAGTAGGCGCTGCTCCACGGCACCAGCAGATGACCGTTTTTATCCGTCTGGCCCACCCGTTGATTCTCGTAACGCACCGGAATATCGGCAAATCCACCGGTGCTGACCACGACAAAGGCATCATCGATACGATTGGCGACGAACACTTGATGGTCCATCCACACCAGCGAACCGCTGGCATCGGCCCAGCGGGTCTGGGCATCACTGCTGCCGTAAACCCCAGCCTGCAACTGCACCGATTGCAGGCGCCAGGTCAGGTCGGCCTGACGATAATCCGGGCCTTCGTCGTGGGCATAACCGAGGTTGAAGCCCACGCCGCCGGCGCTGGGCACAGCACGACTGTAATTGACGCGCTGGCGGCTTACGCCGGTCTTGCTGCGCTCGCCACTCATACTCAGGGTGCCACGCAGGTCGAACGGGATGACCAATTGAGCCTGCATCGCCCAGTCGCTATCGCCGATCTCGCGATTGGCCGACAAGTAAAAACTGGTATTGCGCCACAGTGGCTTGCTCCAGGTCAGATTGAGTAGCCGGGTGCGCGAATCATCCGCCGCCCGCACATCGAAATAGCCCGCGCCGAGGCTGCCCCAGCCGTAAAGACTGACGCTCAGGGTCAACTGCTCGCTACGCTGGCTGAGGCTGAGATAAGGGCTGTCGACAACAGTCAGGTCGGCGTATTGGTCGCGGCGCTGCATGCGCTGATAAGAAACGCTGTAGTGCTGGCTGCTGTATTGATAACCAAGGCTGACTTGCTGACCGCTATTACCGTCGAACCGGCTTTGACTGACCGCCGTGTTGAGCACACCGAAATTGCTCAGGCGCAGGTTGCCGCCAACGCCACCAACGGCCAGCGCGTCCGAGGCTTCGGCGTGGGTTTCGAGGGTCAAACTGTCGTTCAGACCGTAACGCAGGCTGCCGGAGGTCACACCCGGGCCGTAACCGAAATCCTGAATCCCGAAGTCACGGCGCAGGCTACCGGCGGCCACCGAGAAGTCCATCAGGCCTTTTTGCAGCAGGTTGCTGGTGACATAGAACGGCACGGTGGTCGAGACCTGTCGGCCGAGGGCATCGGTCGTGACCACCACCGCCTCGCCCGCACCGTTGATGAACGGAATGTTGGTCAGCGTGTAGGGACCGGGCTGCAACTCGGCGCTGCTGGACTTGTAGCCGTTGATGAACAGGTCGACCGATGAAGGTACCGCCGCTTCCCCGGCGAACTGCGGCAACGGGTAGGTCACCAGGTCTGGGCGCACGCCGAAATCGCGCGACACTTGCACACCGCCCAGGCGCACCGAACTGCTCCAGGGCAAGGCGCCGCTGACCAGATCGCCCGCCTCGTAAGTCAGCAGACGTTCATCATCGGAGTACCGCCAGGTGGTGTCGTAACGCCGATAACCGTTGTTCAGTGTGCCGTTGCTGATTCCGGAAATCGTGCGTCGGTATTGCCCGGTGTTGGACAACGTGCCCCAACTATCGAATAGCCGCACCTCGTTCCAGGCCGCGAGGTAGGTGCCGCTGTCATCGGTGTCGTTGAGGTACAGGTCGTAGTTGAGCAAGGCGCCGAAACTGCTCAATGCCACGGTGCGTGGATACGCCTCACGGCTGCCGACAAACTGCTCCGGCAACCAGTCCGGCGGGACGGTTAATAACAGCCGCTGCCCCTGACTGTCATAGTCACTTTGCAAACCTTGCAGACTGTCGAGGGCGACCTCGGCGCTAAGGTTTTCCGGCAGCTTCATTCCAATTTCACGTAACACCGCGACCGGCATAAAGAAGCGACCGCCGCGCTGCTCCACCGCCACCACACGCCCGGTATTCATTTGGTTGACGACCAGTTCCAGAAACAATTGCGCATCGACAATCGCCTCCATGCCGCTGGGGGCCGCCGGCAGGTCTCCCGCCAAGCCGTGGCGGGCGAATACCAGACAGCACATTCCAATCGCGGCCCACAGCGGACGCTTGATACCACGAGCCCGATCCTGGCTCATCACCGCTTTACGTCCGTCAATGGACATTCCTTACTGTGGCGATCAAGAGACGCGCACAACACCTGTGGCTAGGGGGCTTGCAAGCTCCCTCGCCACACTGTTCCCATCACCGGGCTATCACCGCGCCGGCGCAATACTCTGAACCTGCGGCGCACCATTGACCCGTACTTGCAAGGCCTGATCCGCACTGATCGGTCCCGGTGTCGGCCACCGCATGATCGCCCCCGGCAGCACATAACCGAGCAATCCCTCAACCAGCGGCCGTGTCTGACCGCCCTGCTTGAACGCGACATCGGTCAGCCGGGCATGCACCGCGCCCTGATTGCGCACCTCCAGGTAGGAACGGCCATCAACCGCCACTTTGCGCCAGCTCAGATCAGGCACACCGGCGCCTTTGGGGTCGCGTTTACGGTTCATGTCTTCCTTGCTCCACAGACCGGCGCCATAGGCAAACAACGGCACCGAATAGCGCATTTGAAACCGGATGGCCGCAGCGGTTTTGCCATCCTCGGCCGTCACCGGTCGGGCCGCCGGGATTTCATCGATAATGATGCGATAGGCCAACTCTTGCCCCGGCGGTATATCGCGGGTACGGGTCAGGCGCACGAGTTGCTTGTGCCCGGGTTCGATTTTCGCTACCGGCGGGCTGCCAATGACATCGCGCTGGTTCTGATACTGATCGCTGAAACCACTCTGGCTCCAGGCAAACACCCGGATCTGCAGATTCGCCGTCTCGTTGCCGCGATTTTCCAGCCACAGCGCACTCGCCTGTTGATCGGCCTCCAGCACCGGATCGATCGGCCAGATCAGCACCGAACTGGCCGCCTGCACCTTGACCCCGCCCAGCAATACCATCGCCAGCACAGCGCAACGCGCGACCGGTAACCTGCGCAAAGGTGAATACATAGGCCCTACTCCTTATGCCCGAACGACCGAGCTACCACGACAGCTGCACCTGCAGTACGTCGCTATAAATTCCTCCGGGCTGATCACCCGGTAACTGCACTTGTGCGTAAATAGGCAATCGGATGTTGTTCGCATCGCTATAGGCCACGGCCACGCTCTGACCGATGCCCAAGCTCTCACTCAAGGTGGCGTCACTGAATAATTGATAGGCCACACGGGCACTGCCGTCATCAAGCTGCAGGTGCCGCCCGTTGCTGTTGTACTGGCCGCCATCGACGCTCATGTTCAGGCTCACGCCCGGCGTGCATTGCAACTGCATGCCGTCGCTCAATTGCACTTGAACAGTGTTGGTCGCCAACGCCGATTGAGTGCCGAAATCGAGGTTGCCGTAAGTGGAAACCCCGCCCATCACCTGACATGCCGCTGTCACTGTCGCGCTAACCTGAAAACTCTGACTGGTGCCCGCCGCCAGCGGCAGAGGCAAACCAGTCGCGCCGATCAGGATCAGCGCGGCAGGACTCCATTGCACTAGAAGGTCAATACAACGGCGACAGCGTCCGAGTAGACGCCTGCGGGCAGGCCGGCCTTGCCCACGGCCTTGCCGTAAATATTCACCGTCTGCGCTACCCCGGTACTTTCTGCGAGTGTGATCACCCCGTCGATCGCCAGGACCTGCGTACGACCAGAATCGGTGTACAGGTCGTAAGGCACGAAGTTGGTACCATCATCGGTCAGTGCGCGGGTGCCACCGACAGATCCGCCGTCATTGGCGCCAGCACCGACGGTGACGGTCGGTAAGGTGCCGCTGGAGCAGAGAATCGACAGTGCGCCACCGCCGCCAGCGAGCACCGCCCCGTTCGCGGTGGTGAACAGACTGCCGGTGGTGCCGAAGTCCAGCACACCGAAGTCCACCCCGGTAGCCCCGCCGGGGGCACCGTTGATCTCACAGCTGCTGCTGAGCGTCATGCTGGTGGTGATCTGGCCGGCAGATGTGGCTGCCTGAGCATTGCCGGCCAGCGCCAGAACGAGCGCTGATAAACCAATCCTTGATACGAGCTTATGCATGATGTCCATCCTCTGGGTTTACCAATCCAGCGTGACCGTCAGGGTGTCGGTATACACCCCTGCGGGAACCGCGCGGGTATTCGCGACCACCGAGCCAAATACCGGGATTGGTACCTGACCTCCATGGGTAACAGCGAAATTGCGTTGTTGACCGATGCGGTAACTGTCGCCACCGGAAGCATCGAGGAACAATTGATAAGGGATGGTCTGGGTACCATTGCTCAGACGCCGCGTGGTGCCGTCGCCATGGGTGCCGCCATCGATGGTCACGGTGAAACCGGTGACCGACGGGTTGCAGGAAACTTCCAGCGTGCCGTTGCCGGCATCACTCAGGTTGGCGTTGATCGGGTTGGTCCAGGTCGGACCTTGCGAGCCGAAATCCAACAGGCTGAAATCACCGACCGGACTGCCGGCGCTGTTGGTAATGTCATTGGTCACTGCACAACTGGCGATGATGGTCAGCCGCGCATCAATCTGACCGCTGATCGCCGCTTGCGCCTCCTCAGCCAGTAGTAAAACTGTGCCAAGGGTCATTACCACCCAACTCTTCATCGTCTTGCACCGATCCTAATTCCATCAGGATTCAAACATTGGCCGTCCGCTTGCGAACGACGTTCCTTGTGCTGCCCGAATCCATCGGGCAGGGTGTCACTCAATGCCTTGCTGCCTTGCTACCAGCTCACGGTCACTTTCAAGAGATCGGAATAACGGCTGACGCGGGGGATCTCGGCCAGCCGTTCGATACGGGCATACAGAGGCAAATCCACCGTACCTGAATCCGGCACCCGCCCACTCAAGAGCACATTCACCGGCAGCGGAATCTGCCGTGCGGCGTCTTGATAGAGGCGATAAGGAATGGGTTTGCTGTGCTCTGCACTGCCTGCCAGATAGCGGACCTCGCCAACGCCGCCATGCAGGCCGCCGTCGACCTGTAATTGGTAAGGGGTATCGGGATTGCATTCCAGGCGTGGCAGGCGTGTATCAATCAGTGCTGCGCTCAATGGCCCTGCCGGATCGTCCAGGCGGGCGGTGGTGCCGAAGTCGAGGACGCCCAATTGCTCGATACCCGCCTCACGCTGTTGGCCAACCAACTGGCAACCGCGCTGCACATTGACCCGGACCTCAACCTGAAGCTGCGCCGCCAGCGCTGTCGCACTGAGCATTGTGCTCATGACTGCCAAAACCCCGAGTCCGTTCAAATTCCCATTCCCTTTAAGGGGTTATTCGCAGGCTGAGGTTAGCATTCAAGGGGGAAACAATACGTCAAATCCGCACCTTTGCGACGAAGGGACATATTTCGTGTTTATCAGGGTATCGGCAGGATTTCAGAAGGAAAAAACCGTGCTTGACCACGGTCTTCAAGGTCAAAAGGTGACGGTGGCTGTCATGGTGTCGGCATAGGTGCCCGGCGGACTAAGCTGCCCCGCCACCACCCGACCATAGACCGGGATGACCTGGACGGCGCCGCTGCCGGTTCCAGTGATGAGACCGGTGCCACCGGTGTCACCCCAATTGGTCGCCCGAGTGACGTCCGAGTACAGCGCATAGAACAGAATGCCTGCGGGAGTGCCGGACATCTGCCGGGCTGTCGCGGTGCCGCCACTCGTCCCGGCACCGAGGCCGACACTATAGGCCGTCGTGTTGGTGCAGTTGACCGATAGACTGGACTCGGCATCGGCTTGCACACCTGTATAGGCGCCGAAAGCCAAAGGAGAGGCAGTGATCCCGCAACCGGCCACGATGCTTGCGGAAACGGTGAAGGTTGCAGTGGAGGTAGCTGAAATAGCCGGAGTGGGTAACAGACTGAGCGAAAAAACACTGAGGATGCCGATACGGGCGAGAATGCCCCTATCGCGCTGCATCCGAGTTTTCTTGCCTGGCAGCGTGTCGTTACTGGCCCAACGGGGATGTGAGGAGGTCTGCGTGCAATGCAAAAACATCATGGTGATAACTCCCTGTAGCACTTGGCGAACGATCAGGTTTCTTCAGTGCCCTGAAAGGGCCTGATCGTCCAGCCTGGATGCCAAAGCGTAGTCCAGAGTGGGCCTCACACGTATGTTTTCGTGGCAGCACGCTTCAGGTGGCCTTAGATTCGGGCAGGTGACACGATGATTTTCACGTTATGCTCCTTGTTGTTGACCAATTCCTCAAAGCCCTGCCCGACGATCTGTTCCAGCTGAATGCGCCCGGTTACCAGCGGTGTGATGTCCAGCCGGCCGTCGGCAATAAAGGCGATCACATCGGCGAACTCACCGTTGTAGGCAAGCGCACCCAGCACCTGTTTTTCGGTGGCGACCAACTCGAAGAAATTGAACTCGCTGGGTTCCTCGAAGATGCCCACCAGCACACACATGCCGGCCTTGCGGATCAGGTCGATAGCGAGCTTGGCCGTGTGTTTGTTACCGATGCATTCGAAGCTGACATCCGCCCCAAGTCCACCGGTCAGCCGCCGCACTTCTGCCAGAGCGTCACATTCATTGGGGTCTAGCACATGGCTCGCCCCTACCTCCAGAGCCTTGGCCTTGCGCGCTCCTGACATTTCCATGGCGATGACCTGCGCCGCTCCAGCAGCCTTGGCACACATGATGGTGCACAGGCCGATAGTGCCCGCGCCAACCACCACCACATTTTTCCCCAGCAAACTTCCGGCCTTTTTCACCGCGTGCATGCCCACTGCCAACGGTTCGATCAACGCCCCGGCTTCAGCGGGGAAGTTGGCCGGCAACTTGTAGAGCAGATTGGCCGGCACGTTGACCAACTCAGCGAACGCACCGTTGTTCATCAGCCCGGTGAAGGCCAGGTTCTCGCAAATGTTGTACAACCCATGGGTGCAGTAATAACACGTGCCACAGTGCTGACAGGCATCGGCTGCCACCGGTTCGCCAACGTTGAACCCCTGGACACCGGCTCCGATTTCGACGATCTCGCCACAGAACTCGTGACCGAGAATGCACTGCCCCTTGATCCCGGTCAGCGGGTGCGGCGCATCCACCGGGATGAACACCGGCCCGGCCACGTATTCATGCAGGTCGGAGCCGCAAATACCGCACCATTGCACACGAATCTGGACCCAGCCCGCGGGTGGCGACACGGGCAACGGAACGTCTTCGACACGGATATCGTGACGGCCATGCCAGACAGCGGCACGCATGCTGCGGGTCGGGTTGATCAAAAGGCTCATGCTGGAATCTCCTTGAAGTCGTTGGCCTTGGCGACCTGCAAATGGTCGCCAAGGGAGCATTAGTGTTGTTGCACAAAGTCCAGGATCAACCGATTGACCTGCTCGGCCGCTTCCATCTGCACCATGTGCGCCTGGCCCGGCAGGATTTCGATTTGGGCTGTCAGGCCAACGCTATGGGTCGCAGGAATGATCGCGTCGTCACTGCCCCAGATCAGCAACACCGGCTGCCGGCCGTCTTGCACCACGCCGCGCAGATCGAGCTGTTGCCGCCCTTCTTTGAACAACCCCGAAACCAGCTGGCGCAGGACTGTGTCCACCCCTTCCAGGCGCTTGTACTTGAGCATGTCTTCGAGCATCTGCCGATTGACCAGTTCGGGGTCGGAGAACAGTTGCACCAGCTGTGGTTTGAGGGCATTGCGGCTGGCTGCATCGACAAAACCTTGCAGGTAATCGCCGTTGATTTCCGCGCCCAGACCAGCGCTGCCGATCAAGCTCAGGGAACGCACCCGATGGGGCGCCAGACGCGTGGTGTTCAGCACCACCGCACCGCCCATGGAATGACCTGCCAGATGCGCCACGGGAACATCCAGATGATCGAGCAGCGCCAGCAACACCCCGCTCAGCTCATCCAGATCTGCCCGCTCCAGCTGTTTGGTCGACTCGCCATGGCCCGGCAGATCCAGAGCTATCACCCGGCGTTCGGCGGCCAACGCTTCATGATTGAACATCCAATTGTTCAGGTCACCGCCAAATCCGTGAACCAGCACCAACGGCACCCCGCCTTCGCCGCGCTCGAAGTAACGGATCAGCCGCCCGTCCAGTTCGACCTTCTGCGGCTTCGGCCCACTGTCTTCCTCAGCGCCCTCACCCGGCACGAACGCAGCCTGGAACTGCTCGATCACCGCATCGATTTCGGCCTCACTGGCTTCGCCGTCAACCACGATGCCGAGCAACGCACCGACCGCGAGGGTTTCATCCTGGCGCGCGATCTGTCGACGCAGCACACCGGAAAACGGCGCTTCGACGCTGCTGGAAATTTTGTCGGTTTCTACGTCGAGTACTTCATCGCCCTTGGCGATCGCCTGGCCCTCCTCCTTGAGCCAGACATCGACCCGGCCTTCAGTCATGGACAAGCCCCACTTGGGCATGGTCAGGGTATGGATCTGGCTCATGAACGCTTGCTCCACTCGATCAACTTGAGAACGGCGTTTTCGATCTTCGCCGCGTCAGGGATATAGAGGTCTTCCAGGGCGTCGGAGAATGGCACCGGCGTGTGCGGCGCCGTGACCATCTCGATGGGCGCCTTGAGCGAGGCGAAGGCTTTTTGCGCCACCAGGGCCGAGATGTCAGTGGCCATGGAACAGCGCGGGTTGGCTTCGTCGATCACCACCAGGCGCCCGGTCTTTTCAACGCTTTCGAGAATGCTGTCTTCGTCCAGCGGGCTGGTGGTGCGCAGGTCGATGACCTCGCAATCAATGCCTCGCCCTGCCAGGCTGCGGGCTGCGTCCATCGCTGTATTGACCATGCGCCCGTAGGAGACCAGGGTCACGTCCTTGCCATCGCGCAGGAAGTTGGCTTCACCGAACGGGATGGTGTAGAGCTCTTCCGGCACCTCGCCTTGCATGCTGTAGAGCAGTTTGTGTTCGCAGAAAATCACCGGGTCGTTGTCACGGATAGCCTGGATCAACAGGCCCTTGGCGTCATAAGGTGATGACGGGCAGACGACTTTCAGCCCGGGGATGTGGGTCCACAGCGATGTGAGCATTTGCGAGTGTTGGGCGGCTGCCCGCAGGCCCGCGCCGACCATGGTGCGAATCACCAACGGGGTGGAGGCCTTGCCACCGAACATGTAGCGAAACTTGGCCGCCTGATTGAGGATCTGGTCCAGACAGCAACCGGCAAAGTCGACAAACATCAATTCACACACCGGGCGTACGCCACAGGTCGCTGCGCCGACGGCGGCACCGACATAACCCAACTCCGACAGCGGCGTGTCCAGCACGCGTCCGGGAAATTGGTGATAGAGGCCCTTGGTCACGCCCAGCACGCCGCCCCAGGCGTCGTTTTCACCGGGAGCACCGGCACCGCCGGCAACGTCTTCCCCCATGATGAACACGCTGGGGTCGCGGCGCATCTCCTGGGCCAGGGCTTCGTTGATTGCCTGCTGATAACTGATTTTTCTCGCCATGATAAAGGTCTCGATTCTTGTTATAGGGGGCGTTCAGGGATAGGAAACGTAGACGTCGGTGAGCAGGTCGGCCGCGCTCGGCTTGGGGTCGGACTTGGCCTTGCGCACGGCATTTTCGATCAGCAGGTCCACTTCGCTATCGATCTGGTCCAACTGGCTGGCATCAATCAAACCAGTGCGCGTGGTGCGTTCGCGAAACTGCATCAGGCAGTCGTTGTGCTCGCGGAAATACTTGACCTCGTCCGGTGCCCGATAGGTCTGGGCGTCGCCCTCGAAGTGGCCGTAGTAGCGGGTCAGCTTGACCTCGATCAGCGACGGTCCTTCACCGGCGCGGGCCCGCTCCACTGCGGCACCGGCGGCTTCGTGAACAGCAAAAAAGTCAAAGCCATCGACGGTGACCCCGGGCATGCCGAAGCCGGCTGCGCGGTCGGCGATGTGATCGCAAGCCACGGACCAGTTGGAGGCCGTGGCCTCGGCGTAGCCGTTGTTCTCGGCAATGAACAGGCATGGCAGGTTCCACACCGAGGCCATGTTCATCGCTTCAAACACGGCCCCTTCGTTGGAGCCGCCATCGCCGAAGAACACCACGGCGACACCGTCGGTCCCTTTGAGCTTGGCTGCCAGGGCCGCCCCGACCACCAGTGGTGCACCGGCACCGACGATGCCGTTGGCGCCGAGCATGCCCTTCTCGAAATCGGCAATGTGCATGGAGCCGCCCTTGCCCTGACAGACCCCGGTTTTCTTGCCGTAGATCTCGGCCATCATCCCGTACACATCAACGCCCTTGGCGATGCAATGACCGTGGCCACGGTGGTTGGATGCGATGCAATCATCATCCCCCAGGTGAGCCATGACACCGGCGGCCGAGGCTTCTTCGCCGGCATAAAGATGGACGAAACCGGGAATCTCGCCGGTGGCGAACTCCACGTGCAAGCGCTCTTCAAAAACGCGGATGGTGCGCATCACCCGATAGGCATGCAGCAATTGATCAGCGGTCAGCTGTGTCGACATTTTTATTCTCCAGGGTGTCTTGAGACTCAAGGTTCAGAGGGTGTTGCGGATGTTCACGGCCGATGGCCAGCAGCCGCTCTTGCGCTGCATAGGCCAGCGCCGCATTGACATCGATGCTCAACGGACCGCCGGCATCGAGGGTAACGGTGGGTAAGTCATGGGCGCTGAATTCGATCTCCCGCTCGCCATCCAGGGCCAGGGTGCCGTTGCTCAGGCACAGACGATGGGCAACGCCGGGTTCAAGGCTAGCGGCGGCGAGCACGCCGCAGCCTTGCAACAGGCCGGGCGCCAGTGGCACCAGCAAGGCTTCGCAAGAGTGCGGATCAAGGCGCATCCAGGCGCCGTTGGGGGCTTGGCGCGACACCGGAAACCACAAGCCACAGAGGGCCGAGATGCCAATGGACTGAGGCTCGGCGAAGGTCACAAACACCTCCGCCAGATCGATCCCACGGCTGATTGCACGGGCGCCGATAAAGGGCAACGAGGACACCGCCACGTCCACCAATGCCACTTCGCACAGGTCGCGGCTCGGAATCCGCACCAGCAGGCGTTTATTGCGGCGCAAAGCGATTTCGGGTGGAATCCGCCCGCTGGCGAATAGCCCGCCGGCCAACCCGGCGCTGGTGGCTTCACGCAGTTCCGGGAAGGCATTGTTGGTCCCCGTTGACAGGGTCAGCAGTGGAATGTCGCCGACTTCGGCGGCCACCGCTTTGTGGGTGCCGTCACCGCCGAGCACGGCGATCAGCGACACACCGCGTTCAGCCATCCAGCGCGCGGCCTGGCGAGTGTCCGCCACGCTCTGGCGCAAGGTAAGGTCCAGGAACTCCAGGGTTGGCCAGTGGCTGTTACGCGCCTGGCGGCCATGACTGTTCTTCAACACCGCAGCGGCGATGCCGGTCATGTCGGTGGGCATCAGCACCCGCTCGACACCGGTGGCGCCAAAAGCCGCCAGCAGCCGCTGGATCACCGAGACCTTGTCGGTGCTGGAAAACAGCCCGGCATTCGCCGTCAGGCGCCGTACGTCCCGGCCGGACGCCGGGTTGGCAATGATGCCGACGGTCAATGGCAAGGGACTCATTCCAGCACCACAGGTAGAACAGGAAACAGGCCTCGGCAGGAGAACATAGGGCACCTCTTTTTATTATCGGGTTGCCAGTCGCACTGGTTGCAGGGGCTATAGCAAGGCCGGTGCCAGATCCGCAAAAAAGCGCCAGAACGCCTGTTCCAGAGCGGCCACGACCTGAGTCTATGAGGGTTGGGATTACGCTCGATTGAGACGTTTCATGTCAGCCTGCACGGGGTTGCAGTGAGACCTTGAGACGTCGCGTCTCACCTTCGCAGTGAGTGAACCGATGCTTGTCGACCGTCCATGAACGGCGCTTAATAGCCGCACAACTAAAAGAAGATCGAACCGGAGACCTTAAATGCTTTCCGCACACTCGAAGGCGCACGTGGATTGCGTCAGCCGTGTTTTGAAGAACGCAGCGCACCTGCCGCAACTGCCTGTGTCGGACTTGATATTGGACTCCTGGCGCCGCTCCATGGAGCAACACCACCTGGACCCCGGCTCATTACAAGGGCCACGGATCCTTTCGCAGAATGTGCTGCAGGAGTGTCGAGAACGCTCCGAACTGTTCCTGCGCATCGCCAGCGAAGAAGTCGCCCGCCTCCACGGTCGCGTGCGCGATGCCGACTACTGCGTGTTGCTCACCGATGCCCAGGGCCAGACCATCGACTACCGCGTGGAAACCTCGATCCGCAATGACTGCCGCAAAGCCGGTCTGTACCTGGGCACCTGCTGGTCTGAAGGCGAGGAAGGCACCTGTGGGGTGGCCGCGGTGCTGACCGCACGAACACCGGTCACGGTGCATAAGCGAGATCACTTCCGCGCCGCTTTTATCGGACTCACCTGCTCTGCAGCGCCAGTCTTCGACCCTCGGGGCGAACTGCTCGGGGTGCTCGATGTGTCCGCGGTGCGCTCTCCGGACGACCGTCGTTCGCAACACCTGATCCGGCAGATGGTGGTGCAGAGCGCACGGGAAATAGAACAAGCGTTTTTCATGAGCAGTGCCCAGGGTTACTGGGTGCTGCGGGCCCACAACAGCCCGGGCTATGTCGACAGCCAACCCGATTACCTGCTCGCCTGGGACGATGACGGAAGACTGCAGGCGCTGAACCCCGCGGCGCGGCAGTGGCTGTTGCAAAGCTTTGGCCAGCTGCCGGAACACATCGACCAAGTGTTCGATCAGCAGTTATTGCATCGGGCCAGGGACGAATCGCTCTGCCTGCTTCACGGCCAAGGTGGCCGTCATGCCTTGCATGGACGACTCAGCGCGCCACGGCGGGTCAAACGCAACCCTGCGCGCCGGGTGCTGTCACCCGCCGAACTCGACCCGCGACTGGAAGAAAGCCTGCGCCTTGCGGTGCGGGTCAAAGATCGCAATTTACCCGTGCTGATCCAGGGTGAAACCGGTTCTGGCAAGGAAGTCTTCGCCCGCCAGTTGCATCAGGCCAGTCTGCGCCGTGAGCGACCTTTTATCGCGGTGAACTGCGCAGCGATTCCCGAAAATCTGATCGAAAGCGAGCTGTTCGGTTATGTGGCCGGCGCCTTCACCGGTGCATCGAATAAAGGTATGCGAGGTCTGCTGGAACAGGCCGATGGCGGCACTCTGTTTCTCGATGAAATCGGCGATATGCCTCTGCCTCTGCAAACCCGTCTGTTGCGGGTTTTAGCCGAGGGCGAAGTGGCGCCCCTGGGGGCGTCACGAAGCAAAGCGATCGACATTCAGGTCGTCTGCGCAAGCCACCGCGATCTGGAAGCACGGGTGACCTCTGGTGAGTTTCGCGAGGACCTGTACTTTCGCCTCAGTGGCGCGCGATTCCAATTGCCGCCGTTGCGCGAACGCAGTGATCGACTGGCCTTGATCAACCGGATACTCGAAGAAGAATCGTCGAGCTGCGCAATGGAGATGCAACTGGGAAGCGCCGCACTGGAATGCCTGCTCGGCTATCGCTGGCCGGGAAATGTGCGCGAACTGCGGCACGTGCTGCGTTACGCCTGCGCGGTGTGCGAGACCCATTTGATTCTGTTGAGTGACTTGCCTGAGCAACTGCTCGGCCATCGACTCAATGATCCGGCTTCAGCTGACACCGTGGAACACTGCGCCAGCCCGGAACGCCAGGCACTCATCGATGCCCTCGTGCGTCATCGCTGGAAACCCACTGCCGCGGCCAAGGCTTTGGGCATCTCCCGGGCAACGCTGTATCGACGGGTGCATCAACATGACATCGACATGCCTGGCAGAAGCTAACCACAGCTTCATCCGGCGGCCCCGCTCGCCATCGGGCACCACACGGGTGCCGGTCAAACGTTTCGCCGCTACAATGCGCACCTTGACCGTGACAAGCCAGACTAAAAAAACATGTCCCTACCCAAACATCATCTGGAACTGCTCAGCCCCGCCCGCGACGTGGCCATCGCCCGCGAGGCCATTCTGCATGGCGCCGACGCCGTGTACATCGGGGGCCCGAGCTTCGGCGCACGCCACAACGCCTGCAACGAGGTGAGCGATATCGCCCAATTGGTGGAATTCGCCCGTCGCTACCACGCCCGGGTGTTCACCACCATCAACACAATCCTGCACGACAACGAGCTGGAGCCGGCCCGCAAGCTGATCCACCAACTGTACGATGCCGGTGTCGACGCCTTGATCGTCCAGGACCTGGGCGTGATGGAACTGGACATCCCGCCGATCGAACTGCACGCCAGCACCCAGACCGACATCCGCACCCTGGCGCGGGCGAAGTTCCTCGACCAGGCCGGCTTCTCCCAATTGGTACTGGCCCGCGAGCTGAACCTCCAGGAAATCCGCGCGATCGCCGACGAAACCGATGCGGCGATCGAGTTCTTCATCCACGGTGCTCTGTGCGTGGCATTCTCCGGCCAGTGCAACATTTCACACGCGCAAACCGGTCGCAGCGCCAACCGAGGTGACTGCTCCCAGGCTTGCCGCTTGCCGTACACCCTCAAGGATGAAAAAGGCGGTGTGATCGCTTACGAAAAACACCTGCTGTCGATGAAGGACAACAACCAGAGCGCCAACATCCGCGCGCTGGTTGAAGCCGGCGTGCGCTCGTTCAAGATCGAGGGTCGCTACAAAGACATGGGCTATGTGAAGAACATCACCGCCTGGTATCGCCAGCGCCTGGACGAGGTCCTCGAAGATCGCCCGGACCTGGCCCGCGCATCCAGCGGCCGCACCGCGCATTTCTTCGTGCCCGATCCGGAAAAGACCTTCCACCGCGGCAGCACCGATTACTTCGTCAGCGATCGCAAGATCGACATCGGCGCCTTCGACACACCCACCTTCACCGGCCTGCCGGTGGGCGTGGTGGAGAAAGTCGGCAAGCGCGACCTGCTGGTAGTCACCCACGAACCGCTGTCCAACGGCGACGGTCTAAACGTGCTGGTCAAGCGTGAAGTGGTGGGCTGGCGCACCAACATCGCCGAGCCGAAGGGTGAGTTCGAAGAGGACGGGGAAAAGCGCTACCGCTATCGCGTGGAGCCCAATGAGATGCCGAAGGGGTTGCACCAGCTGCGCCCGAATCACCCGCTGAGCCGCAACCTTGACCACAACTGGCAACAGGCCCTGGTCAAGACCTCCGCCGAGCGCCGGGTGGGTCTTGCCTGGGTCGCTCGCCTGCGTGAGGATCGCCTGGAGCTGACCGCCACCAGCGAGGAAGGTGTCAGCGCCAGTGTTGCCCTGGACGGTCCATTCGGTCTGGCCAACAAGCCGGAACAGGCCCTGGAGCAACTGCACGACCTGCTCGGCCAACTGGGCACCACGCAGTACCACGCCACGGCGATCGAGCTGGATGCACCGCAGGCGTATTTCATCCCCAACTCGCAGCTCAAGGCCTTGCGCCGAGAAGTCATCGAAGCGTTGACCGCAGCCCGCATCAAAGCCCACCCACGAGGTGGTCGCAAGGCCGAAACCGAGCCGCCTCCGGTGTACCCGGAGTCGCATCTGTCGTTTTTGGCCAACGTCTACAACGAGAAAGCCCGCGACTTCTATCACCGTCACGGCGTCAAGCTGATCGACGCGGCCTATGAGGCTCACGAGGAGACCGGCGAGGTGCCGGTGATGATCACCAAGCATTGCCTGCGTTTCTCTTTTAACCTCTGCCCCAAGCAGGCCAAGGGCGTCACCGGCGTGCGCACCAAGGTCGCTCCGATGCAACTGGTGCATGGCGATGAGGTACTGACGCTGAAGTTCGACTGCAAGCCTTGCGAGATGCACGTGATCGGCAAGATGAAGGGACACATCCTTGACCTGCCGCAACCGGGCAGCGTGCAGCATGTCGTCGGCCACATCAGCGCTGAAGACCTGCTCAAGACCATCCCTCGCGCACCGCACTGAGTGACTTGCGAGCGCGCCGCTACGGCGCCGCGCTCGCTGCGCTCGCAAGACGGCTGAATGTTAAAGGTGTGACCAAGAGGAATTTACAGGCATAAAAAAACGCCGGGCCGGATCGGCGTTGGCGTTTTCTGTAAAGACAATCATCCGGGACTTCCGCACTACCTGCCGGCGGAGGCCATACTTGGATGAGTATAAGGAAAATGGCAGGGGCGGCTGGATTCGAACCAACGCATGGCAGGATCAAAACCTGCTGCCTTACCGCTTGGCGACGCCCCTGTATCTGTTGCTGCGAGCAACATCGAGATGCTGAGTCCTTGCGCTACAAGCCCCCTGTAAGGGCCTCTGCAAGAACGGGCGGGAATTTATCAACTTTCGCTTCGTCTGGGAAGGCCAACACAAAAATATATTTGTTTTAAAACAGATGCTTACTCCTGATCCTGGAGGGTGCCATGGCAACTGTTACCGATACACTGACGCTGTTTCTCGCAGGCGATGTCATGACCGCCCGCGGCATCGACTCAGTACTGCCGCATCCTGGCGATCCGCGGCTTTACGAAGACTACGTCAAGAATGCCGGCGTTTACGTCCGGCTGGCGGAAAGACTCAATGGCCCGATTCCCCTCCCCGTCGATTTCACCTATGTCTGGGGCGCTGCGCTGGATGAGTTTGAACTTCGCCAGCCACACGCACGCATCATCAATCTGGAAACGGCGGTGTCCCGCCGTGGACGACCAGAGCCAAAGGGCATCAATTACCGCATGACCCCGGAGAACTTCCCGGCCATCAGCGCAGCCGGCATCGACTGTTGCGTGCTGGCCAACAACCATGTGCTGGACTGGGGAGCAGCCGGCCTGGCCGATACGCTGGACACCTTGTCGAGCAACGGCATGTGCAGCGCCGGTGCCGGCCACAACCGACAATCTGCCGAAGCACCCGCCGTGCTGCCACAGCCTGGCGGGCGGCGCTTGCTGGTGTTTGGCCTCGGCGCGCCCGACAGCGGCATTCCGTCGGACTGGGCCGCCACGGATAGGCGCGCGGGCGTGGCGCGGCTGGAAGATCTGACGATGCAAAGCCTGCGTCCTGTGGCCAAACGGATTCTCGAGAGCAAAAAACCGGGGGATCTGGTGGTCGCCTCCATTCATTGGGGCGGCAACTGGGGGTTCGATATCCCGCGCGAACAAGTCCGGTTCGCCCATGCCTTGATCGACGAGGCTGGAGTTGACCTGGTGCACGGACATTCCTCGCACCACATCAAGGGCATCGAGGTGTACCGCGAACGCCTGATTCTTTATGGCTGCGGTGATCTGCTGAACGATTATGAAGGCATCGAGGGCCACACAGATTTTCGCGGCGACCTGGGGCTTCTGTACTTTGCCTCGCTGGAACCGAGCGGGCATTTGCAGTCGCTGGACCTGATACCCACCCGCCTCTGTCGCTTTCGCCTCTCTCGCGCCGAAGGGGATGACCGTCAATGGCTGCACGACACCCTTTCTCGCGAGTGCGCACGCTTGGGCAGCAGCATCCATCCGGGCGCGAAAAATGCCTTCGTGTTGCGTTGGTAGGTGCCTCTGGGCATGTTAATTTGGAAACATTTCTGACTAATCGACCAGAAATTTCTCACAAACCGCCTGCAAAGGAATGCCCAACAATGGATTTATCACTCAAGCACCTGGCCGCGACAACCCTGATGCTGGCCAGCCTTTCGTCGTTCACCACGTCAGCGCACGCCAACATCACCCCGCAACAGAGCGCCACCATCCTCAAGACTTTCAGTGACGCATCGGTAACCGATTTCCGGCAGTTCCTGAGTCGCCTGGCCAAGAGCGACCTTGCCAAAACCAACGACCTCGGCCCGGCAATCAGTGCCTTCCAGAGCAACAAGACCCTTACCCCTGAACAGCAGAACGAGATCCATCGCCTGCTTGGCCTCTATGCACGGGTGAAATACGGCAGTGCTGCCACTGAGACCCTGCGCGAACTGGTGGCAATCCCGACCTTCCGCGTGGACGGCGTTGCTCAGCACGACAATCCCGAATTCATCAAGATCGCCGACAAGCTCAAGGGCCTTGCCCAGGCCTTCAACCTGAACTTTCGCAACATCGACAACCGGGTCTATGAAATCTCCCTCGCAGGCAACGGCGACGAAGTCGTAGGCATTCACGCGCATGCCGATGTGGTGCCCGTGACACCAGAGAACTGGGTCCTGAAGGACGGCACCCGACTCGATCCGTTCAAGGTCACCCTGGTCGGCGACCGCATGTATGGCCGGGGCACCGAGGATGACAAGAACGGCATTGTGGTGGCGCTCTACGCCATGAAGATCATCAAGGAAGAGAAGCTGCCGCTAGCCAGGAATTTCAAGCTGCTGGTAGACACCACTGAAGAAACCACGGGCGACGCCATCCCCTATTACTTCGAACACAACCCGACACCCAACTACAACCTGGCGCTGGATGGCGGCTACCCGGTGGTGATTGCCGAGAAAGGCTACGGCACTGTCATGGCGAACTTTGCCCGGCGTAAGGCAGAGGGCAAAGGCGCCGAAATCACTGCAATGACCGGCGGCCTGGCAACCAACCAGATCCCATCGACTTCAGTCGCCACCCTGGTGACTGACAAGCCCGCTGAATTGGCCGCCAGCCTGCAGAAGGCAGGTAGCGATTATGCCAAGCGCAATGGTGGCAACTTCGAGGTGATCGCCAAGGTCGTCGGCAAGGACGTCTTGCTGACGGTCACCGGCGTATCCGCCCACTCCTCCGAGCCCGAGTCAGGCGTCAACCCGGTGGCAAGGATGCTGGACTTCATCAACAGCCTCGACGGCAAGGTCGCGCTCAAGCACAACCACATTACCGACGCCGCCCGTTACGCCGCTGACAACTGGGGGCTGGACTACCTGGGTGGCAAATTGGGGGTCGGTTTTTCCGATGCCTTCATGGGACCGCTGACCACCTCCCTGACCTATGTCGGGATGGATGAAAAAGCCTTCAAGCTCGCCGTCAATCTGCGCGTACCGAAGGGCAAATCCCCAGAAGTGCTCAAGACCGAAATCGCCGAAAAACTTGGCGCCTGGAGCAAGAAGACCCACATTGAGCCGGCCTTCGACTACTCGATCGCCGAGCCAATGCACCGCAACCCTGAGGGTGAATGGGTCAAGGCTCTGCTAGCCGTGGCCAGCGAAAACCTCGGCATGGAACACAAGTTCGGCACCTCTGCCGGCGCCACTTCGGTTCATGAGCTACCCAATGGCGTGCAGTTCGGCCTGGCCAGGCCCGAGGTCAAATACACCGGCCACAACGACAACGAGTTCAAGACCGTCGACCAGTTCCTGCTGGACCTGCAGATCGTGACCGAAATGTTCGGGCGCATAGGGCAGTTGCCGAAACTCTGATCTCCCCCTTTCGGACCCGCTATTCTGGCGGGTCCGCTTCTATGCGAACGTCAACTCACTCGTTATCAGGATCTATGATGCCGCTGAGCTTTCATAAAATGCACGCCAATGGCGATGACTTCGTTGTTGTGGACTTGCGAAACTCGGCCAATCCAATGACAAGCACCTTGGCTCGGCGATTGGGTGATCGAAACCGAGGAGTCGGATTCAATCAACTCGCCGTAGTGCTCGATTGCGATGATGCCGTTGCGCGCTTGATGTTCTGGAATGCAGATGGCTCCACGCTGGATGTGTGTGGCAGCGCAACGCGCGGTGCCGCGGATATGCTGATGCGCGAATCAAATATGACTTCGATAGCGCTGCGAACCAATCGTGGCCTACTCACGTGTGAACGAACCTCAACCGGTGCGATTTCCGTCAACATGGGGGAACCGCTTTTCGGCTGGTCGGATATTCCCCTGGCCCTGGAACTGGATACTGCTGTTTTACCACTGGCGGGTGACCCAGCAGCTACCAGCATGGGCAATCCGCACTGCACCTATTTTGTCGATGATCTGAACGCCGTTGATATAGCGACCATCGGACCGATCATTGAAACCAACCCTCTATTCCCCCTCAAGACGAACGTGCATTTCGTCCAGATCATTAACCGAAAGCACATTCGATTGCGCATTTGGGAGCGCGGGGGTGGTATTGCGCTCGGTTCCGGTTCCTGCTCGTGTGGCGCCGCTGTTAACGGAATTCGTCGTGGTTTGTTAGACCCTCGCGTTGAGGTTGAATGTGATGGCGGAACCGTAACGGTTCAATGGGATGGCGTGGGACCTGTCTTTCTCATCGGGCCGGTAGAGACAACGTTTTCGGGAACTGTTCACGACAGCCTCTCCTTCAGCCTATGAACCGGCGGCTATCGCCTAACTGACCTATTCTGAATCGACCGACAAAAGATCACCCTTTTGAGGTACCTGAACTCGTTACAGCAATGGAGGCTGGATGATGAAGGAGCAATCGATTGAGTTTCGCGCTGGAGAGGCGCCTACGCCGCACTCTGCGCCCCTCGCCATGACCCGTTCCACCCCTTCTCCCACGCTCAATAGCCGCATCGAGCTTTATACCCAGGAGGCAATGGTCAACTGGCTAGGCCCGCTGCAGCTAATGCGCACGGGCTTACAAACGGCTGTCGCCACCACGATGGGTGCCTTCGCGGACCCACGTGAGGTGCTGGCCATGCTCAACCCTCGGGACTCTAACCCGCCTATCCAGGTGGTTGCCGACGGTGACGTGTGGATCGACTATCTGGCCGATACCGGCGATGGCTGGGACTCCACCTACTCGATGGCGCTGTGCGTCAGCCATGCTGTCGAGTTGCCGGAACACCAGCTCTCGTTGCCGCGCGGCGACGTGCTGCTGCTCGGCGGCGATCAGGTCTATCCCACACCGGCCCGCAACGGCTATCGCACCCGTTTCCTGGACCCCTTCCGCGCCGCATTTCCCGCGCCGGTACCCAAGGAGCGCCCTAATGACCAGGACCAGCCCGTGCGGCAGCCGGGTGCACCGTGGATATTGGCGACGCCCGGCAACCACGATTGGTATGACGGTCTGCGCGGTTTCTCCCAACTGTTTTGCGAGCAGAAGCCCATCGGCGCTTGGGAAACCCGCCAGCGCACCGGTTACTACGTGCTGCAGTTGCCCAATGGCTGGTGGATCTGGGGCCTGGATCTGCAGTTTGAATCCATGATCGACCGACAGCAGAAGCAATACTTCGAGCAGATGCACGCCAAATTGCAGCCAGGCGATCGCGTGATCCTCTGCACGCCCGAGCCGAGTTGGGTGGACGAAGCCGAACGGCTAGCACGCGAGGAGAGCAAGGCCTTGCCCTCGATCGAAACCCAGACGCCGCGCTTTCGCAGCCTGCGCGAGATCGAGGAACTCCTGGGTGACCACCTCGCGGTAGTCTTGGCCGGAGACTCGCACCACTACGCGCGCTACCAGCCAAA
This sequence comes from Pseudomonas farris, assembly GCF_019145235.1. Classification (GTDB taxonomy): domain Bacteria; phylum Pseudomonadota; class Gammaproteobacteria; order Pseudomonadales; family Pseudomonadaceae; genus Aquipseudomonas; species Aquipseudomonas farris. The sequence continues at coordinate 244,452 of NZ_JAHSTV010000004.1, forward strand.
AGCTGGCACCCAGGCGCCGCAGCGCATCACCTGCGGAGGCGGTGGCGCCTTCTTGAATGCCACACATCAGCTTCCCGATCCGCCCAAGCCGATCAACGTTGGCGGCACCCGGCAGCACTACGAACTGGCGGCGGTCTACCCGGACAAACAGACCTCCAAGCAACTGCGTAATCGGGCATGGCGGCTACCTACCCGCAATCGCTCGTTCTGCGGCATGCTGGCCATTTTGTACCTGCTGTTCGACTGGATGGTACAAAGCGCCAGCACGGTGCCCCACCCGGCACGAGGCAACCGCAGCCTGATGGACGTGTTGTCTGACCTCCAAGCGTCTATTCCCAACATCAGCGAAGTTTGGCGACACCTGCTCTTGGTCCTGTCACACAGTCCTTCGTCGGTGATGTTCGCCGTGATCATTGTGCTGGGTTGCGCAGTGTTCTCAGCCGCCGGGGTCAAGCGCACCCGAAAGCTCGCCTATGCCATTGGAGCGGCTCACGGGGCACTTCATCTGGGACTGGCAATCGGACTGCTGTGGCTGATGGGCCGTGTCAACATCCACTACTTGCAGCTCGAGGTAGAAAACCTGCACCAGGTTTTGTTGTTCCTGGCGGAGACGCTGGTGCTCGGCGGCAGTTTGGGAGGCCTGTTGTTCGGCGCATGGATGGTGATGGGCAACACTTTTTGGGGGCTACATAGCGAGGCGGTTTTTTCCTCGCAGTGCATCGCCGACCACAAATGCTTCCTGCGCATGCACTTCAAAGGCGACCAACTCACCCTTTACCCGCTCAAATTGGAGAAGGTCTGCCGGCGCTGGTCCGTGGCATCAGGAGTCGCCAAACTGGCGAAGGTGCAGCGCACCTGGAGATTGCGGGCAACGCCTGAAAGCACTGGCCCGCGCTTCGTGCCAGCCTCGGGTGCGCTCGAACCGCAGTTAATCGAGCCGCCCATCGAGATTCTGTGTAAGTAAACCGCTTTTCGTAGGAGCCAGCGGTGCGGTAAGGCGGATCGCCGCACCGCTGGCTCCTACAGGTCCGATTTGCTGAGTTATTACTTGGGTGGAACGAAGTTATCCAGCATTCGATTCACCGCCAGTTCCGCCAGCATGATGACCTGCTGAAGCGCCAGCAGGGTATTGCGGTGGGTGCCCTCCACCAATGCAGCAATGTCGCTGGCCATGACACTGGCCGACGCCAGGTTCTCGCATGTTTGAACCAGCAAGGCTTCATGGTCGACATCCGGCGCAACCATGTACATGGTGCTGGGTTTGCGTGGGGTGTTGTTCATGATCGCTGCCGGGTTGAGGTAAAAATTGAGGGCGCGCTCGGCGGCTTCGTTGAGCTTTTTTGAATCGAGGGATTCGTACGGGGATGCCGGATCGGTGTCCGGTGGGTTGGGTGTAACTTTGAACATAAATCAAACTCCTGATACGAGTTTATTAAAAAGAGCCATCACGCTCGCTACCAAACGAAGGTGGTGGCCATACGCGGGTTGGTAGACCGGTCGTATCAGTTCCCGGCGCCCTCGAAAGGGCCCCGCGCATGACCACCATAATAGGTGACGCGATGCGCCGTGATACGAAACCGGGCTACCAAACCCGATCACTGATTTCAGTGACAGGGAAACGATAGAGCCCGGGCCATCGGCGCACAAGCCGGCGGATTCTGTCTTAACCGTAGGTAACGGCGCAAGGTCTTGTAGCCCTTCGGGAAGTAACACGGAGTGTCTTTAAACACGCATCATTAAACGCGAGAAGACCACTCCGCCAGGGACAGTTACAGAGCTATACGTGCCTGTTCGTTGACCGCTTATTCGTTGGGATTTATCTCAGGCCTGAACAATTTAAAAACGGAATATGACACTCCCTCCTTCGCGCCGTTCCATCTCCTCCTCCCAAGTAGTCTGAAACTCCCACCCCGCTTGGGAGTATCGGTCGATGCGCAATCCCCGGCGTTTATCCATAGTTGCGACCAAAGGTCAACGGTCAGGCCTAGATGACCGCAACTGCCCAGGAAAAAGTCATGACTATTGAGCAAAATTCATCGATTACGGCCAGCGCTATGAGCGTCGTGGCGAGCGGCGCGAACGTTTCGCTGGACGAAACGGCCGGATTGCAGAATGCCACCGCCACTCCAACCCCTGCGGGAGACGCTGACGACAACGACATTCTGGTGACCTCCCTGCCCTCGACCTTCGCTACCCGTTTGACCGCACTGGGGGCAGGTACCGCAACGGGTGCAGCGTTGAGTGGTTATACCGGTGCCGTGGGCAACACAGGCAGTAATGCGTTCACCGTCACCGCTGACCCCGGCGCCAGCATTACCAATATCAGCTTCGTCGACAGCGCTGGCGCACCGCTCAATGGCGTGGACAGCGGACTGGATACCCTCAACGGCACCAGCATCTTGCTCTATACGGATGCGAACAACGACAACATCGTTCTGGGCCGGGCCGGTGGCTCGACCGGCGCGATCGTGTTCGCGGCCTATATCGAAGAAACCGGATCACCGGTCTCCGGCGGCAAGATCTGGACCGTGGAGTACCAACCGCTCAAGCATCCAGTGACTACGAACGCCGATGATTCGCTCAATCTGCTGAATAAGGTATACATCGGAGCCAGTCAGGACCTGGAATTCAGTCTGGCCGGTGTGCCCTCCGGTGCGAACCTCTTCCTGATGTTCACGAAGGCGAACCCGACAGTTGTCGACGTCGGTGGTGTTATGCGGATCACGGATCCCACCATCATCGCCACCGGCAAGGACCCCGCAGACCAGTCAAGCGGCGCCAATATAAACACTGGCGACACGATCATTACCAGCCAGGCGGCTAACCCGACCACCTTCGGCACCAACAACCAGATGATTACGGAACAGGACGGCATCCGCTTTTCGTTCGTCACGGGTGCCAGGCAGGATGTGACCATTCCCAACCTGAGTCCGACCGAAGCAGATGTTGAGTCCAACATCGACTTTACCAGCGTCTTCAACGCGAAGATGGCCAGCTTCGACGTCGTGCAGTTGCAAAGCGGCAAGAGTGCCGTCGTAAAAATCAGCGCATTCAGTACCATTGCTGAACCCGGCGAGAACTTCATCAACGGCTATGTGGGTGATACGTCAGTTGCCATCACCAATGTTCGCGTCTTCAACAGCGCCGGGGTGGTGATCGAGAATTCAAACGGATCGGTGAATGATCCGGCCATTGGCATTACCTTTTCTGGTGGGGTTGCAACCATCACCGGCGTTTTGGCCGGCTACCAGATTGAATACACCACGACGTCGGATCACAACCGCGTGCTCGTCGAGAACGGAGCGGCCCTCGACGCCAGGGGCAATAACCACGCCGATTTTGATATCGGTGGTTTCACGCTGGTCCAAGCCTCTGTTTCGACAACCGAAATCGGCTCCAAGATGATCTTCGACGACGACGGGCCAAGCGCAGACGTGGCCGATGGCGCCGGCGCGGTGACGATCGACGAGACGGCCGGCAACCAGGATAACGACAGCGACTTGGCGGCGGTTCTGGCGCTGTTCGACACGGAAGTGACGAACAAGGGCACGGACTTGAATCCAGCGGAGTTCGCGATCAGCACCACACCTTTGGCCACCACGACGCTCAGCAGCTTTGGCCAGGACGCGGCGGGTGCGACGAAAGTGCTGTCGCTGGCGATTGTGGGCGGTGACGGCACCGACTCGCTGCTCGATACCACTGATGGCAAGAACATCATTCTGTTCAAGGAAGGCGATCTGATTGTCGGCCGCTATGACGTGGCCAATGGCACGGTCACGGCCGACGATCCAGCGGCGTTCGCGATTGCGCTGCAGCAAGACGGCAACGTGGCGGTCGCGCAGTATGTCTCGCTCAAGCACCCCACCGCCGGCAGCTCGGCGGCGGCCTATGACGACCGGATCGATCTGGCGGGCCTGATCAACGCGGTGGTGACAGTGACCGACGGCGACGGCGACACCAGCACCGACAGTGTGGGCATCGGCGACGACATCAACTTTGACGACGACGGGCCGAGCGCGGATGTGGCCGATGGCGGCGGCGCGGTGACGATCGACGAGACGGCCGGCAACCAGGATAACGACAGCGACGCGGCGGCGGTTCTGGCACTGTTCGACACGGAAGTGGTGAACAAGGGCACGGACTTGAATCCAACGGAGTACGCGATCAGTACCACGTCGTTGGTCTCCACGGCGCTCAGCAGCTTTGGCCAGGACCAGGAGGGTGCAACGAAAGTGCTGTCGCTGGCGATTGTCGGCGGCGACGGCACCGACTCGCTGCTCGACACCACCGATGGCAAGGACATCAAACTGTTCAAGGAAGGCGATCTGATTGTCGGCCGGTATGACGTGGCCAATGGCACGGTCACGGTTGACGATCCGGCGGCGTTCGCGATTGCGCTGCAGCAGGATGGCAATGTGGCGGTGGCGCAATATGTCTCGCTCAAGCACCCCACCGCCGGCAGCTCGGCGGCAGCCTACGACGACCGCGTTGATCTGGCGGGCCTGATCAACGCGGTGGTGACGGTGACCGACGGCGACGGCGACACCAGCACCGACAGCGTCGGCATCGGCGACGACATCAACTTCGACGACGACGGACCGGGGGTGTCAGCCAACAGCACGGTGCTGCTCGACGACGATGCGCTCTCGGGTGGCAATCCTGGCGGCACGGACGACGATGTAGACTCGGCTAACCTAAGCGGCACTCTGGGCCACGACTTTGGGCAGGACGGGGCCGGCACGGTGGCCTATCTGACCAGCGGAGCGCCCACAGGCTTCACCTATGTGGCCGACGGCGCCAATCTGTTGGTCAAACAGGGCACGACCACGGTGCTGACGCTGACGATGGTCGCAACAACGGGCGCCTACACGGTGACGCAAAACAACCCGATCCTCCATGCGGCAGGCCTGACCGAGAACAACCAGGCGTTCACCATCAACTACCGGGTGACCGATGGTGATGGCGATACGGCCGATGGCACGCTGGGGATCAACGTCGACGACGATACGCCCGTTATAGGGACAGCCCCTGTGCAGGATGTCGACCCCACTTTGGGTGCGACGTCATGGACCTTTTCGGGTGACTTCGCCTACTCGATAGGTGCGGACAAGCGCGGGCCGACCTACTCTTCGGCAGCGGACAGTGATTTTGCCGAACTCGCCCTCTCTGGCTTGGCGAACGATGTTGCGATCGTTGATCCAACGGTCACCTGGGATTCAGAGAATCTCGACGCTGCCACGTTTAACGTGTCGTTCAAATACGATCACGATCGGAACGCTACCACCGATCCTGAACTGGTGGAAGGCACGCTGGTGTTTGACAAAGTCAATGACACCTATACCTTCGAGATAGATGCGCTGCAAACGACGCAAGACGTCACGCTGGGCGAAGGCACTGGATACGAAACGTATGACGTGGATGGTACGAGCCCTTCCAGTGGCCCATCAAATGTGGCCACTGGGAAGCTTGGGGAAGGTTTCTTCATCCAGATCACGGGCTTCGAGGCACCACTGAGTGCCGACGGCAATACTGTTGTGACGGATGGTGAGCTTGTGAGCGGCACGCTGGCCCCTGTAACCTTGTCCAGCACTGCTCTGGGCGTCTCCGGAAATACGATCCAGGCAGGTGAAGCGGCCAACATCAATTTCTTCCAGACTGATCCGAAAGGAGATCTGGGCGCCGACAATTTTAGTTACGCGACCGATTTCTTTATCAAGTTCGATGGATATGAGACTGAAAGCGATGATCTTTTGCTTATCGTCAGTCTTGCTGATGCAAATGATCCTTCCATCACTACAACACGTGCCATCTACGTCGACCAAGGCGATGTGTACGAGAACGATACGGTCAATACAGATCTTGTTGGAACCAAGTACGAGGCCCTTATCGTCAACGACCCAGCCGATCCGAACGACCCGTTCCTGGACAATAATGATGCTCTATTGATTGTTGAAAGTAATGATTTCAACATTCAGACCGGTGATAACTGGCTCATCAAGGGTATTCAGATTCTTTCGAATGATGCTGGCCTTACGGGCAGCGCGATAAATCTGAATCGCGATGTCGGTGCCGATGGCGCAAGCAGCACTTCCGCACAGCCGGTCAGTGGTCTCGTCGGGCCTGGAAACACGATTGCGGAGGATACGAGTACGAATCCGCTGAAGATCATCGATGCTGGTTTCTCCACCACCACGACTACACCCGCTACCCTTGATCTAGAACTGGATTTCCAGGTCGTCGATAGAGATAGCGATTTCACCGCTGTCCAGACGATTGATATCGAAAATCCTGTCGTGGTCGAACTGGTGGGAGTTACTAACTTGGCACCGACAGATTTGGTGCTTTGATCCGCTAAGAAGAGTAAACGCGCGAGACAGGACGGCTTGGCTCCCACAAGGGGTCAGGCCGTTTTTTTATTGGGCCACTGCGGTCCCTGAGCCAAGGCCAGACGAGCCTTGCGGCATGTCCTCATTCACAAACGGAATAGGCGGCACCGTTCCTTCACGCCCTCGTGCTGTTCCCCCATCCAAGTAGTCTGAAACTCCCATTCCGCTTGGGAGTATCGGCCGATGCGCAATCCCCGGGGCTTATCCATAGTGACGGCCAAGGTCAACGGTCAGGCCTCGATGACCGCATGCTCAGGAGAAAATCATGGCTATTGGAATCACTGGCGTGGACGTTTCGCTGGACGAAACGGCCGGGTTACAGAACGCCACCGCCACTCCAGCCCCTCCGGGAGACGCTGACGACAACGACATTCTGGTGGCGTCCCTGCCCTCTTCCTTCTCTACCCGTTTGACCGCACTTGCGGCAGGTACCGCAACAGGTGCGGCCTTGAGTGGCTATAACGGTGCTGTGGGCAACACGGGCAGCAATGCGTTCACCATCACCGGCGGAGGAAGCATTACCGATATCAGCTTCGTCGACAGCGCTGGCGCACCGCTTGATGGCGCGGACAGCGGACTGTTTACCCTCGATGGCACCAGCATCCTTCTCTATACAGATACGAACAACAACATTCTCCTGGGCCGAGCCGGGAGCGCAACCGGCGCGATCGTGTTCGCGGCCTATATCGAAGAAACCGGATCGCCGGTCTCCGGCGGCAAGATCTGGACCGTGGAGTACCAACCGCTCCAGCATCCAGATGATACGAACCCCGATGATGCGCTCAATCTGCTGGATAAGGTATTCGTCGGAACCAGTCAGGACCTGGAATTCAGTCTGGCCGGTGTGCCCTCCGGGGCGAACCTCTTCCTGATGTTCACGAAGGCGAACCCGACAGTAGTCGACGTCGGTGGTGTTCTGCGGATCACGGATCCCACCATCATCGCCACCGGTAAGGACCCCGCAGACGAGTCAAGCGGCGCCAATATAAACACTGGCGACACGATCATTACCAGCCAGGCGGCTAACCCGACCACCTTCGGCACCAACAGTCAGATGATTACGGAACAGGATGGCATCCGCTTTTCGTTCGTCACGGGTGCCAGGCAGGATGTGACCATTCCCAACCTTAGTCCGACCGAAGCAGATGTTGAGTCCAACATCGACTTTACCGACGTCGTCAATGCGAAAAAGGCCAGCTTCGACGTCGTGCAGTTGCAAAGCGGCAAGAGTGCAGTGGTAAAAATCAGCGCATTCAGCACCGCTGCTGAACCTGGCGTGAACTTCATCAACGGCTATGCGAACGATACGCCGGTTGCCATCACCAACGTTCGCGTCTTCAACAGCGCCGGGGTGGTGATCGAGAATTCAGACGGATCGGTGAATGATCCGGCCATTGGCATCACCTTTTCTGGTGGGGTTGCAACCGTCACCGGCGTTTTGGCCGGCTACCAGATTGAATACACCACAGCCTCGGATCACAACCGCGTGCTCGTCGAGAACGGGGCGGCCCTCGACGCCAGGGGCAATACCCACGCCGATTTTGACATCGGTGGTTTCACACTGCTCCAAACTGCTGTTACGACCGCCGAAATCGGCTCCAAGATCATCTTCGAAGATGACGGCCCAGCACTCGCCTTCGGCAACCTGATCGGGACCGGTAGCGTCCTGCCGCAAACCGGCTACTGGAGTCATTCAGCCGGCGCCGACGGGCTGGATACGAACGGTCTGGATATTTCGGTGAATAACCCGTTCACCCTCGTCAGGCCAGACAACACCACCACGACCGGGACCGCCACACTCACCGAGCAATCGCCCTCACCGGACGGCAATGGCGCGTACCAATTCGCCGGGACGTTGACCGGCGATTTCGACAACAACGCCGACACGGCGGATACCACCATCGACTACACGCTGAGCGCCTTTGACGATGGCAGCTATGTACTGGATCTGGTGCAAGGTTTCAGTTCAACGGTCGTGCTCAGCAGTGCCGATGGCTCGCTCGCTGCCGGCGGTCCGGACCCGGTGCGCACATTGTTAATTCCAGATACGAATGACCCGACTATTCCTTCGGCATCTGAGGAGGTTGTGTTCTTTTCCGTAAAAACAACTGCGTCGACTTCGGACATCCTGACCGGTATCGGGCTTGGAGCACCCGACCCCACCGAAGCCCAGCTACAGACCAATCCCCTGCCCTCGTACATCGACCCGAGGGCCATGAACGTCAGCACGTCCGGCATCGGCGTCGCCAATAACGTCCTCCAGGGAGACAACCTGGTGGCAATCGGCGGTACCGATGAAAGTTTCGTCGTCAATCCGGAAACCCTGCTGACGGCCATGAAGGTCTTCATCGACAACTCCGTGGCGGGTTACAACACAGCGACCGAGGACCTGTACTACAGGATCTACTACGAGGACGGCTCAACTTCGGACCTCATCGAGGTGAACACCCTGACGCCAGAGCCCCGTGGACAGGTGTCCTTCCTCATTGAACAGGAGGGCTCGCTGCTGATCGATGCTGTTCAGCTTACGATGGGCCGAGGCGACATCAAGATCCCGGTGATCCAGTTCATTCAGGAGACTGAAAGCCTGGCCAGCGATATCCAGCTGTCGTTCAACGCGACGGTGACGGACAGGGATGGGGACTCGGCATCAAGTACGTTTGACGCCAACCTGTTCGCCAACGACTTGACTGGCGCCTTCGACTACACGCTGGTGGGCACGGACGGTGAGCTTGATGCCTTCAACGTCGACTTGTCATTCGATGAGAACCTGTACCAGATTACCGGCTTCGATGCGGACGCAAACCTGCGAGACACCTTGGTACTCAACGGCGACCAGACTGCTGATGTCCAGATCGACAACACCGGCACAGACAGCATCGTGACGGTTACCGAAACGGGCGGAGACGTCACGACCATCACCTTGGTCGGGGTTGATCTTCTGACTAGCAACGACATCGTTATCGGCAGCGTCTGAGGCGTCGCGTGCGTGAAAAATGCGAGGGTGGCGCAAGCCACTCTCGCATTGTTTTTTGCAGTTTCAATAGGAGATCCGCACGCTCGCATCACCCTGGGCACCCTGCAGCAGACCACCTACGAGTACGACTAGGCCGAAACTCCCACCCCGCTTGGGAGTTTCGGCCGATGCGCAATTCCCGGCGCTTGGTCATAGTTGTAGAGGTCAATGGTCAGACCTCAATGACCGCAATTGCTCGGGAGAAATATCATGGCTATTGCAATCACCGGCGAGGACGTTGTGCTAGACGAAACGGCCGGGTTACAGAACGCCACCGCCACGCCAACCCCTGCAGGAGACGCTGACGACAACGACATTCTGGTGGCATCCCTGCCCTCTTCCTTCTCTACCCGTTTGACCGCACTTGGAGCAGGTACCGCAACGGGTGCGGCCTTGAGTGGCTACACCGGTGTCGCGGGCAACACGGGCAGCAATGCGTTCACCATCAACGGCGGCGGAAGCATTACCGATATCCGCTTCGTCGACAGCGCTGGCGCCCCCCTCAATGGCGTGGACAGCGGACTGGACACCCTTGATGGCACCAGCATCCTTCTCTATACGGACACGAACAACAACATCCTTCTGGGCCGAGCCGGGGGCGCGGATGGCGCGATCGTGTTCGCTGCCTACATTGAAGAAACCGGATCACCGGTCACCGGCGGCAAGATCTGGACCGTGGAGTACCAACCCCTCAAGCACCCAGATGCTACGAACCCCGATGATTCGCTCAATCTGCTGGATAAGGTGTTCATCGGAGCCACTCAGGACCTGGATTTCAGTCTTGCCGGTGCGCCCTCCGGTCAGAACCTGTTCCTGATGTTCACGAAAGCGAACCCGACAACTGAAACTGTCAATGGTGTCGTGCGGATCACGGATCCCACCATCATCGCCACCGGTAAGGACCCCGCAGACCAGTCAAGCGGTGCCAATATAAATACTGGCGACACGGTCAATACCAGCCAGGGGGGTGGCTCGACCACCATCGGCACCAACAATCAGATGATTGTGGAACAGGAAGGCATCCGCTTTTCGTTCGTCACAGGCGCCAGGCAGGATGTGACCGTTCCCAACCTTAGTCAGACCGAAGCAGACGTTGAGTCCAACATCGACTTTACCAGCGTCTACAATACGACCTCGGCCAATTTCGACGTCGTGCAATTGCAAAGCGGCAAGAGTGCCGTGGTAAAAATCAGCGCATTCAGTACCGCTGCTGAACCTGGCGTGAACTTCATCAACGGCTATGCGAACGATACGCCGGTTGCCATCACCAATGTTCGCGTCATCAACAATAGCACCGGGCTAGTGATCGAGAATTCAGACGGAACAGTGAATGATCCGGCGATTACCATCAGCTTTTCTGCTGCCGGGGTTGCAACCATCACCGGCGTCTTGGCCGGTTACCAGATTGAATACACCACAACGTCGAACCACAACCGCGTGCTCATCGAGAACGGGGCGGCCATTGACGCCAGAGGCAATGACCACGCCGATTTTGATATCGGCGGCTTCACGCTGCGCCAAGCCTCTACTTCGATCGCCGAAATCGGCTCCAAGATGATCTTCGAGGACGACGGCCCGAGCATCAGCATCACCGGCAGCGAGCCGGCGCTGACGGTAGACGAAACGGTGCTGGCGACCGACGCCACACAGAACTTCGCCGCCAACTTCAGCTCGGCGTTTGGCGCTGATGGCCCGGGTACGCTGACCTATGCGCTGGGCGTGGTACCGGGGGCCTCAGGGCTGACCGACACGGCCACGGGCGAGGCAGTCAACCTGTCGCTCAACGGCACAGTGGTCGAAGGCCGCACGGCCACGACCGGCCTGCTGGTGTTCACGGTTAGCGTGGCCGCCAATGGCGACGTTACGCTCGATCAGATTCGGGCGGTGGTGCATCCCGATGCCACCAATCCCGATGATTCGACGACGCTGTCGGCGGACAATCTGGTGACGCTGACGGCGACCACAACCGATGGCGACGGCGACAGCGTTCAGGCAACGCTCAACATCGGACAAAACCTGGTGTTCAAGGATGACGGCCCGAGCATCACCGCCAGTGGCGAGGAGCCAACGCTGACGGTAGACGAAACGGTACTGGCGACCGACGCCACACAGAACTTTGCCGCCAACTTCAACTCAGCGTTTGGCGCTGATGGCGCGGGTACGCTGACCTATGCGCTGGGCGTGGTAGCGGGGGCCTCCGGGTTGACCGACACGGCCACCGGCGAGGCAGTCAACCTGTCGCTCAACGGCACAGTGGTCGAAGGCCGCACGGCCACGACCAACCTGCTGGTGTTCACGGCCAGCGTCGCCGCTAATGGTGACGTCACGCTCGACCAGCTCCGCGCAGTAGTGCATCCCGATGCCACCGATCCCGATGACTCGACGACGCTGTCGGCGGACAATCTGGTGACGCTGACGGCAACCGTGACCGACAAGGACGGCGATAGCGTTCAGGCGACCCTCAACATCGGGCAAAACCTGGTGTTCAAGGATGACGGCCCGAGCATCACCACCACCGGCGAGGAGCCGACGCTGACGGTAGACGAAACGGTGCTGGCGACCGACGCCACGCAGAACTTTGCCGCCAACTTTAGCTCGGCGTTTGGCGCTGATGGCCCAGGTACGCTGACCTATGCGCTGGGCGTGATGCCGGGGGCCTCCGGGCTGACCGACACGGCCACGGGCGAGGCAGTCAATCTTTCGCTCAATGGTGGCGTGGTAGAAGGCCGCACGGCCACCTCCAACCTGCTGGTGTTCACAGCCAGCGTCGCCGCTAATGGCGACGTCACGCTCGACCAGCTCCGCGCAGTGGTGCATCCCGATGCCACCGATCCCGATGATTCGACGACGCTGTCGGCGGACAATCTGGTGACGCTGACGGCGACCACCACCGATGGTGACGGCGACAGCGTTCAGGCAACGCTCAACATTGGGCAGAACCTGGTGTTCAAGGACGACGGACCGAGCATCAGCACCACCGGCGAGGAGCCAACGCTGACGGTAGACGAAACGGTGCTGGCAACCAACGCCACGCAGAACTTTACCGCCAACTTCAACTCGGCGTTTGGCGCTGATGGCGCCGGCACGCAGACCTATGCGTTGGGCGTGGTGGCAGGGGCCTCCGGGTTGACCGACACGGCCACGGGCGAGGCGGTCAACCTGTCGGTCAACGGTGGCGTGGTGGAAGGCCGCACAGCCACGACCAGCCTGCTGGTGTTCACGGTCAGCGTCGCCGCTAATGGTGACGTCACGCTCGACCAGCTCCGTGCAGTGGTGCATCCCGATGCCACCGACCCCGATGATTCGACGACGCTGTCGGCGGATAACCTGGTGACGCTGACGGCGACCGTCACCGATGGCGACGGCGATAGCGTTCAGGCAACGCTCAACATCGGGCAAAACCTGGTGTTCGAGGATGACGGACCAAGCATCAGCGCCTCCGGCGAGGAGCCGACGCTGACGGTGGACGAAACAGTCCTGACCACCGACGCCACCCAGAACTTTGCCGCCAATTTCAACTCGGCGTTCGGCGCCGATGGCCCGGGTACATTGACCTATGCGCTGGGCGTGGTACCGGGGGCCTCCGGGCTGACCGACACGGCCACGGGCGAGGCGGTCAACCTGTCGCTCAACGGCACAGTGGTCGAAGGCCGCACGGCCACGACCGGCCTGCTGGTGTTCACGGCCAGCGTCGCCGTTAATGGTGACGTCACGCTCGACCAGCTCCGCGCAGTGGTACATCCCGATGCCACCGATCCCGATGATTCGACGACGCTGTCGGCGGACAATCTGGTGACGCTGACGGCAACCACAACCGATGGCGACGGTGACAGCGTTCAGGCGACGCTCAACATTGGGCAGAATCTGGTGTTCAAGGACGACGGACCGAGCATCAGCGCCACTGGCGAGGAGCCGACGCTGACGGTGGACGAAACATTCCTGGCGACCGACGCCACGCAGAACTTTGCCGCCAACTTCAACTCAGCGTTTGGCGCTGATGGCGCGGGTACGCTGACCTATGCGCTGGGCGTGGTAGCGGGGGCCTCCGGGTTGACCGACACGGCCACCGGCGAGGCAGTCAACCTGTCGCTCAACGGCACAGTGGTCGAAGGCCGCACGGCCACGACCGGCCTGCTGGTGTTCACGGCCAGCGTCGCCGCTAATGGTGACGTCACGCTCGACCAGCTCCGCGCAGTGGTGCATCCCGACGCCACCAATCCAGATGATTCGACGACGCTGTCGGCGGACAACCTGGTGACGCTGACGGCGACCACCACTGATGGCGACGGCGATAGCGTCCAGGCGACCCTCAACATTGGCCAGAATCTGGTGTTCAAGGACGACGGGCCAAGCATCAGCACCACCGGCACCGAGCCAACGCTGACGGTAGACGAAACGGTGCTGGCCACCGACGCCACCCAGAACTTTGCCGCCAACTTCAACTCGGCGTTTGGCGCTGATGGCGCGGGTACGCTGACCTATGCGCTGGGCGTGGTGGCGGGAGCCTCCGGGCTGACCGACACGGCCACCGGCGAGGCAGTCAACCTGTCACTCAACGGTGGCGTGGTGGAAGGCCGCACGGCCACGACCAACCTACTGGTGTTCACGGCCAGCGTCGCCGCCAATGGTGACGTTACGCTCGACCAGCTCCGCGCAGTGGTGCATCCCGACGCCACCAATCCAGATGATTCGACGACGCTGTCGGCGGACAACCTGGTGACGCTGATAGGGACCGCAACCGACAAGGACGGCGATAGCGTCCAGGCGACCCTCAACATCGGACAGAACCTGATATTCAAGGACGACGGTCCATCGCTTGCATTCGGTAACCTGATCGGCACCGGTAGCGTTCTGCCGCAATTCGGGTTCTGGGACAATTCGGCGGGCGCCGACGGGTTGGGTGCGGCTGGTCTGGATATCTCTGTGAATAGCCAGTTCACCCTCGTCAGGCCAGACAACACGACCACCACCGGGACCGCCACGCTCACCGAGCAGTCGCCCTCACCGGACGGCAATGGCGCGTACCAATTCGCAGGGACGTTGACGGGTGATTTCGACAACAACGCCGCAACCGCGGATACCAGCGTCGACTACACGCTGACCGCCTATGCCGATGGCCGCTATGCACTGGATCTGGTGCAAGGCTTCCGTTCGGAGATCGTGCTCAGCACTGCCGACGGCGCGCTCGGTGCCGGCGGCCCGGATCCCGTGCGCACCTTGTTAATTCCGGAGCAGGATCCGCCGACTATCCCTTCGCCATCTGAGGAGGTTGTGTTCTTTTCCGCGAAGGCACTTGCGTCCACTTCGGACATCCTGACCGGTATCGGCCTTGGGGAACCCGACCCCACCGAAGCCCAGATACAGACCAACCCCCTGCCCTCGTACATCGACCCGTCGGCCATGAACGTCAGCACGGCCGGCATCGGCGTCGCCAACAACCTGTTCCAGGGAGACAACCTGGCGGCAATCGGCGTTGACGACGAAAGTTTCGTCGTCAATCCGGAGAGCCTGCTGACGGGCATGAGGGTCTTCATCGACAACTCCGTGGGAGGTTACAACACGGCGACCGAGGACCTGTACTACAGGGCCTACTACGAGGATGGTACGTTCTCGAACCTCATCGAAGTGAACACCCTGACTCCGGAGGCAGGCGGACAGGTATCCTTCCTCATTGAGAGCGATGGCACGAATCTGATTGACGCTGTTCAGCTCACGATGGCCCGAGGCGAGATCAAGATCCCGACGATCCAGTTCATTCAGGAGAGCGAGAGCCTGGCCAGCGATGTCCAGCTGACGTTCAACGCGACGCTGACGGACAAGGATGGGGACTCGGCGACGAGTACCTTCGACGCCAACCTGTTCGCCAACGACTCGGAGGATGCCCTCTTCGACTTCTCGCTGGTGGGCACAGGCGGTGAGCGTGATGCCTTCAACATCGATTTGTCAGTCGATGAGAACCTGTACCAGGTCACTGGCTTCGATGCGAGCGCAAACCTGCGAGACGCCCTGGTGCTCAACGGCGACCAGAGCGCGGTTGTCCAATCGATCGACATCAGCGGTGCAGACAGCATCGTGACGGTTGCCGAAACGGGCGGACAAGTCACGACCATCACCTTGGTCGGGGTCGATCTTCTGAGTAGCGACATTGTTTACGGCAGCGTCTGAGAAACGCGCGTAAAAAGATGCGAGGGTGGCGAAAGCCACCCTCGCATTTTTTTTTGCAGTTCCAATAGGAGATCCGCACGATCGCATCAACCTGGGTACCCATTGGCAAGCCACCGACAAGGACGGCGATACAGTTGTCGGCCCAGGCGCGCCAGAGGATGTCAGAGCGTCTTTTTTTGACGTGAAACCAAATCCAGTTCCACCCACGAGGACTCGGGTGGCTTTTCGTTGTTGGTGAGCCCGTGCTTCAGCGCATACATCAGCAAATCGATACGGTTGATCAGATTAAGCTTTTGATAAATGTTGCTGAGGTGGTTGTGCACGGTGTGTTCACTGATGCCCAGGCGCCCGGCGATGCTCATGTATTTGGCGGACGGATCCCCCACAATGGCGCGAATAAGTTCCCTCTCGCGCAGCGTCAGCCGCGCCTGTTTCGCCTGCTCCAGATTGCATTTCAAGTGTATATGCTCAGTCGCGGAATAGCCGGAAAGCCCACCGGCCCAGGCTCTATCCTTTCCGGTGTCGCGGTGGTGGACCGTGATGATGGCCTGGATGATCGATTCCGTCGGATCTTCCGCCAGCACGATACCCCGTGCGCCCGCCTCTATTGCCTGGGCAACGGGGACGGCTTCGTACAGGCCCTTGAGCACCAGCACTTTCATTTCGGCGTTGCGGGTGAGCCCCGCAACGACCTCCAGTGGGTTCAGCGCATCTGGAAAGAAACTGAAAAAAATCACATTGGGACGCAACTGATCGGCAAGATCCAGCGCATTGGTATAGGTGGTGGCCTGGCCGCTCACTTCCATCTGAGGCTTCCTGGCATTGATCAAATCTTGAAGGCCCATGAGAACGAGGGGACGACAATCGATCAGCATCACGCGTATTGTTTTTCTGTGGGTCGTCATTACTTTCCTGACTCCCTTGAAGAATTAACTCTGACCTCCCTCCCTTGGCCTTCCTGGGTCAGCAGCTCGCTCACCTGACCACCGTGATCGAAGGACAGATGCGAACGCTGGCAGGCCTTCACCGTGCCCACTCGGGCAACACTTCCACTGGCTTCACCGACAGAGACTGCAGGCGTTTCCAAAAACCGGGCAAAGCCATCGAGGCAACATAAATAGGAATAATCATCAATAGCTTGCGCATGATTGATGTGCTCCCTCGAGCTGTTCAACTGAGTCTAGGCCAGCCCAAGGCGCTGCCAGCCTGCACATCCGCCAGTCGTCGATTCAAGCCTGATGCAAGTCGTTCGGCCGATGTTTAAAAGGATAAATACTCCCTATAAATTCAATGGTTTATGAGCGCCAAGGGCGACCTCCGACCAACGTCTGACCGCGATCAAAATCGTCAATTAACCGACAAATGGTTTGCGTACAAGAACAACCGTAACACTGGCGTCAATTTATCGGCGAGACTCGCCTCCTCGATCCATGAAAATGCTTGCAGTTCCAGGTCTTGCCGCTGGTTTTACCTACCAAGTGCGCTTGGGTAGCCACATGACTGCGGTGCTCGATTTTCTGGCGACAACACATAGCAACCAACACCTGAACTGCTGGAGGTTATGGTCCAAATGAGGGCGCAAGTCGGGACGGGGATCGATAGTGCGGCAGAATCAGTGGGATGTGAGGCTTTGGCTAGAGCTGCCGGGACTCAACCAGGCATTAACGCTTTCGACACCCTCGGCAGGCGGCTTTCCCGCCCAGCGATTGAGAGTAAGGACATTTGTGACGAACTCGTATTGCGCCTTGAGCAGGTCACGACGAGCCCGGAATTCGTTGCGTACGCTGGTCAGTACATCGACGGCATTGACCATTCCGTAATCGAGGGCTTTCTCTGCCGCCACTCTGGACAGCTGTGCCGAGGCCAGGGCATTGCGGCTCGCATTGATTTTTTCTCCGCTCGAATTGGCGGTCAGGTAAGCGCTGGTGATCTCCTTGACCACCCGGCGCCGGATCGCTTCCAGCTCCTGCTCAGCGGTAATCTGATCCTGGTAAAGCCCACGGACCCGCGCCGAGGTCGAGCCGCCGCTGTACAGCGGCACCTGCACGCCGATACCGGCGACATAACTGTCGGTGCGCGGCTGCAGGGTATTGTTGTAGCCCTCGTTGGTCTGCTGCGCGCTCAGCGTAAGGCTCAGGGTCGGATAGTGCCCGCCCTTGCCGCTACGCAACGCTGCGCCCGCGGCTTCCACACTGCTCTCGTTGGCCTTGAGCGCCGGGTTTAGCGCTATACCGTCGCGGACCCAGGTTTCCAGGCTCTGCGCTGAAACCCGCAGTTGCACGTCATCGCGAATCCGGTTGAGCTTTTCCTTGACCGGCCGGCCGACGATCTCCGCCAGTGCCTCGCGACTGATACTGGCCTGGTTCTGGGCATCCAGCTCCTGCGCCGCCAGCAAATCTACCCGGGCCTTGAGGTCGAGCTGATCAGTAATCATTGCCAGCTGCTTTTCGTACAACGCATTGACTCGGTCCAGACTCTTTTGCGTGGTTCGACGCTCCGCTTTCACCAACTCCAGTTCATCTTCGGCCGCCAACGCGGTGAAGTAACGCTGCGCCAAGTCCACCGTGGCTTCGGCCTGGGCGTCCAGCGCTTGCGATTCGGACTGCTTGGCCAGACTTTTGAATTTTTGGTAGTTCTCCCACGCGGCCTTGTTGTAGAGGTACTGACGCAGCACCAGGCTGTAGTTCTCGCTGTCGTAACTGCGCTGCACCAAGTCGCTCTCCTGATGAATCCGATTGTTCCCGGCGTTGAGCGATACTTGCGGGAACAGCGCACCCATAGCCTCGCGCTGATGTTCCTTACCCGCCTGCGCTTGCGCATAGGAGGCCAACACCCGCGGATCCTCCAGCCGTGACTCACGATACAACTGCATGAGGTCGGTGGAAAACGTCGAGGCGCTGACCCCGGTTGGCGTGGCTGCTGGGGTTTGCGCCAGGGCGGCTCCCGCTGCAAGCATGAACGCACCGCCCAGCAGAACTGCCGATGCGTTCATGGTTATTCCTCGATCATCGATTGAGCCATGGCATCGCGAGCCGGCTGCATCAAGTACTGCAACAACGTGCGTTGCCCGGTGATGATCAATACGTCCGCCGGCATCCCCGGCAACAACTTGCGCTCACCCAAGGTGCGCGCACCCTCCTCGGTTACCCGCACCCGCGCCAGGTAATAGGCCGTCCCGGCCTTTTCGTTGACCAGCCGGTCAGCCGATACGCTGCTGACCTCGCCTTCGATCACCGGAGTGGTCGAGCTATTGAACGCGCCGAAACGGATATCGGCACGCTTGCCGATGGCGACACGATCAATATCCACCGGCGCCACCTGGGCCTCTATGACCAGCTCGGAAACCGAGGGCACGATATCCAGCAGCGGCGTCGCCGGGCTCACGACCCCCCCAATGGTGTGCACTGTCATGCCAATCACCATGCCCGCGTCGGGTGCGCGGATGACGATACGACTGAGCCGGTCTTCCAGGGAGGAGGTTTTCTCTTGCAGGTCGTACATCCTGGTCTGCACCTCGGCCAGCTCCTTGACCACCTCGGTACTGAAATCCTTGTCGATTTGCAGAATCTGCAGCTGTGTTTCGTTGATCTGCAGACGAGTCTTGTTGATAGCTGAACGGTGATCAGCCACCTCCGACCTGAGCATCCCCAGCTTGCGTTCCTGCTCGAGCAGACGTTGTTTGTCAACGAACCCTTGCTTGAGCAGGTCGGTCAATTCAACGATTTCACCGCTGTAGGATTTCTCCAGATGAACCTTGGCGCCAATCATCGCCTCCAGCCCCTTGATCTGTTGATTCAACTGGCCAATGCGCTCGCGCAACACCGAGATCTGGCCCAGCCGCGAGCCCTGCCGGGCGTTGAATACCTGGGTCTCGCCCTGACGCGCTTCCACTCCTCGCAGACTCTCGGAATCGGCTATCTCCCCAAAGCTGATCGCCGACAGTGTGTCGCGCTCGGCTCTGAGCCTTGCCTCCATGGCTCTGGTCGCAACCAGCTGGCCTCGGGTTATCTCGTATTCGAAGCGCAACTGGGCATCATCAAGAATGATCAGCGGATCACCGCGCTTGACGATGTCACCGTCATGGACCAGTACCGCTTTGACGATGCCCCCTTCAGGGTGCTGGACCGTTTTGCGGTAAGTCTGCACGGTGACCACTCCCGGCGCGTAAGCGGCACCGTCGAGGGGCGCGAGCGCCGCCCAAGTGCCGAACAGGCCGAAGGTCACCCCTACAATACCAATGCCCAGGCGGCGTGCTTTACGATCAGATATCGGCAGGCCGGCGAAGCTTTCAATTTGACGACTGGGCATCGTAGGGTTCATCGGCATCGCCCTTGCTGGTTTTGACCGAAGCCATGCTGGCGCCTGCCGACATGGCGTGCTTTTGCGCCTGTTGTCTCTGCGCGTTGAGTTCGGCGAGCACCTGCTCGCGTGGCCCGTAGAGACTGATAACCCCTGCGTTCATCACCATGAGTCGGTCAAGTTGCGACACGATGTTGGTTCGGTGAGTAATGACGAACAGGGTCGCGCCGGTCTGCTTGAGCTGCTGAATGGCAGCCACCAGGGCACGATCACCGACTTCGTCAAGATTGGAATTGGGCTCGTCGAGAATAATCAGTCGCGGGCTGCCATACAGGGCACGGGCCAGCCCGATGCGCTGGCGCTGCCCTCCCGACAGCATGAGGCCCTCACTGCCAATGACGGTGTCGTAGCCATCGGGCAACTGCAAAATCATTTCGTGAACGCCAGCGGTCCTGGCAGCCTGAATGACTTTCGCCGAGTCGACCTCGGTGAAGCGGGCAATGTTCTCGCTGATACTGCCTTCGAACAGTTCAATGTCCTGGGGCAAGTAACCTATATGCGGCCCAAGTTCATGTTTGTCCCACGCGCTGATGTCCGCGCCATCGAGCCGGACCACACCATGCAGCGGCACCCATACCCCCATCAGTGCCCTGGCCAGGGTGGACTTGCCCGCGGCACTTGGACCGATGATGCCGACAACGCAGCCGGCAGGTACGCTGAAACTTATGTTGTTGATGATCGGCGTTTTCGAGCCAGGTGCCGCAACAACCAGACTCTCCACCTGCACGTGCCCCTGAGGCGCCGGCAATGACATACGCTCGGGCTGAGCCTGTTGTTTGTCGAGGATGTCGTTGAGACGGCGGTATTGCGAGCGGGCCGCAATAAAGCCCCGCCAACTGCCGATGATCAGATCGATGGGGGCCAATGCGCGCCCTAGCAGCACGGCCCCGGCAAACACCAGGCCAGCCCCCACTTGATGGTCCACGGCCAGGTACGCCCCCAGGCCAAGGATCAGTGATTGCACCAGGATCCGGAAGGTCTTGGAAAGCGTGCTGATTATGGCGCCTCTGTCGCTCGCCTCGGCCTGCAGCAACAGAACGTTTCTTTGACGAAGTCCCCATCGGTCCATAAGGGTTTCAAGCATGCCCATGGATTCGATGACTTCAGCGTTGCGCAGATTTTTCGTGGTGTAGAGCGTCGCGCCAATATGTTCCTTGTTCGCTTGGGCCAGCGCCGGCCCCGTCAGCCTCTCATTGATAAACGCGAGCAATAACAACAGCAGCGCACTGCCCGTCGCTACCCAGCCAAACCAGGGATGAAACATAAACATCACGGCGATATAGATAGGCAACCAGGGCGCATCGAAAAAGGCGAACAAACCGTTACCGGAGAGAAACTGTCTCAAGCCCGTCAAGTCGTTGAGCGACTGGGCCGAGGCATCCATGCCGCCACTGTCCAGAGCCCGTTTGAAACTGGCCTTATAGACTTGGCGACTGAGCAACACATCCAGTCGGGTACTGACCCGAACCATGATGCGCGAACGAATCCACTCCAGGGAACCGAGCGTGATAATCAGCCCGGTCATGATAAGCGTCAGCATTGCCAGGGTTGTCAGGCTTCCGCTGGCCATCACTCGCCCATACACCTGAAGCATATAGAAGGTAGGCACGAGCATGAGCGCGTTGATGAAAAAGCTGAAAAAACCAACAGAAATAAAACTATCTCTACAGGCTTTCAACGCATTTTTCAGGCTGTTTTCAGGTGTGCTTCGCATTGAAACCCCTGCTCGCAAAAACCATCTTTTGGAGCTTAGATCATGCCGAACGACTGTGTGTAGCCATCGGCCGGATCACCTCCCCCTGCAACGACCCGGCGGTGAGGAGCGCCAAGCTATCGGCGACGAGGCCAGGATGCGCTATGACGAGCTGTCGCCCTTATCGCGGGCTGATGAGAGGTTTCTGGTGCAGGGTTACTGGCTAAATAGCAGGATTTCCAGGCAAGCGCTGCTTTGGTCGTGCGCCCTCCTTCACTTATGGCAATCCGATGGTCGGCACCGACAGGCCGTACTTCGTCGACCAAATCAACATGTTCACCGGGTGGCAGAGGCTCAGAGGAAGGCAGTCAAGCCCACGCACTGCGACAAAATCCATCGCAGTGCGTAGCGCTCGCTGACTGACGGGGGCTAGTCATTTACAGATCGGTGATTTCCTTATGGCGAGGTACCAGCGCCTTCATGACACTCCATGCCACCAGATAAGCCAACGCACAGATAGCAAACATGATCATGTAGCCGGTATGAATATCACCGATCAGCTTGTAGTGATCGATCACCCAACCCCCGATCTTGGTCATCACTACACCGCCCAAGCCGCCGGCCAAACCGCCAATACCGACCACCGAAGCGATGGATTTTTGCGGAAACATGTCCGACACGGTGGTGAAAATATTGCACGACCATGCCTGGTGCGCCGATGCGCCCACGCCAATCAACAGCACCGGCACCCAGAAACTGATGTAACCCAATGGCTGCGCCAGTAACACCAGCAGCGGGAAGAAAGCGATCACCAGCATGGCTTTCATGCGACCGTCATACGGCGCATCGCCGCGTGACATGAAATAGCTGGGGAACCAGCCGCCGCCGATACTGCCGACCATGGTCATGCTGTACAACACGGCCAGCGGCATCACGATGGCCTCGCCTTTCATGCCGTATTGCGCCGATAGATAGGTGGGAAGCCAGAACAGGAAGAACCACCACACACCGTCGGTCATGAATTTACCGAAAGCAAAAGCCCAAGTCTGACGGTAGGTCAGCAATTTGAACCACGATACTTTCTTATCGGCGACACCCGGTACCGGGCGGGTGACCACCTGCACGACCTGATCGCTGCGGATGTAGGCCAGTTCCTGCGCCGAGAGGCGTTTTTGCTGCTCCGGCTTCTCGTACAGTGCAATCCATACACCCACCCAAACGAAGCCCAACATACCGATCACGATGAAAGCCGCTTCCCAGCCCCATAGGCTGGCGATCAGCGGCACGCAGATCGGCGCCAGGATCGCGCCCACATTGGCACCGGAGTTGAAAATGCCGGTGGCAAAGGAACGCTCTTTCTTCGGGAAATATTCTGCGGTGGCCTTGATTGCAATCGGGAAGTTTCCCGCTTCGCCTATCGCCAGCACGGCGCGCGACACCATGAAACCTGCGATCGAAACCGGAATCATGGCAATGCCGAACGCGCTGAACACGGCACCAATCCCCTCACCCAACGGCACCGCGAAGGCGTGCATGATCGCGCCAGTCGACCAGATGCAGATCGCCACCACATAGGCGGTCTTAGTGCCGATCTTGTCGACCACCCGGCCGGCAAACAGCATGGAAATCGCGTAGACAAACTGAAAGACCGAGGCGATGTTCGCGTAATCGCTATTACTCCAGCCAAATTGCGTCGATAGGTCCGGCGCCAACAGACTCAATACCTGGCGGTCGAGGTAATTGACGGTGGTGGCAAAAAACAACAGCGCGCAGATCGTCCAGCGATATTTGCCGACGGCCTGGCCGACTCGCTGAGCATTGATGGGCTCGTTCAGATTCATGGCATCACTTTATTGTTGGATTAGGGTGATGATCTCTCGGTTTTAAACGAGATCAATTGGGTCTTAGAGCATCGTCGAAACGCGTTGAGGCCGCGCCAAGGCAAGCAGCCAAGATCGCAGCTTTGGAATGGGCGTTTAGGGAGATGGGTAAACGGGATGAATTCATGATGGGGCCGACACTTTTTTATTTTTAGGGTTGAGCAGTCGATAAATCGTCTGTCGTCGTACAACTGTGCTTTTTATATCGACTCCAATACCGCGCTGTCAATCTGAGAAATGGCCGTCTGTCTCAAAGGTCACTCGCCTAGATTCTGATTTAATCCAGATAACCAGGGCTATGTGGGTCGGCGAGCTTCCAACTCTCCCGGTGTGACGCCAGGTATCTTGCTCAACCATAGTCATATGATCACCGAACCCAATCTGCGGCGATCTGCGCTCCTTCCTTGCACGGCTCGGCACTGAAAAACTACTTTTTCGGGGCTGATAAAGTCTTGCCGTGACCTATCGAGCAGGGCTTATTCAGAACCCTCCTGAAACCGCGCCCGATACCGCCCCGGGCTCTCCCCCGTCCACTTCTTGAATGCCCGATGGAACGCGCTCGGCTCCTGAAATCCCAACTGTTCGGCAATATCGCTGATGCTCGCCTTGCTCTGGCGCAACCGTTCAAACGCCACCGCGCGCCGCACTTCATCCTTGATTTCCTGATACGAACAGCCTTCGCGTCCCAGTTTCCGGCGAAAGGTGCTGGGGCTCAGGTGCTGCTCCTGGGCGAAGGCCTGCAAGGTCGGCCATTCGCTGTAATGGCTGTGGCGCAAGCGCTGATGAACCTGCGACGCCATCCCATGCTGGTTGCGGAAACGGATCACCAGCCATTGCGGGGCGGTGCGTAAAAACACTTTCAGCGAGGCAAGGTCTTGAACCACCGGCAACCGCAGGTAGTGACTGGCGAACTCGATTTCGGTGCGTTCGGTGCCGAAGGTCAGGTTGGGGCCCCAGAGCATGGCATCATCACGCAGCGACAAACGCTGATGACGAAAGTCCGCACGATCGATAGGAATACGCCGCCCGCCCAGCCAGCACAGCAGACTGATCATCAACACCAGAAACGTTTCTTCGCCCAACCGGCTGACCTCACTGTTCTGCGAACAGGTCTGCAAGCTGATGACCGCACGCTTGCCACGCACACTCAACGTGCCGCGAAAATCACGCAGGAACAGAGCGAAATTGGCCAGGCACTGAAGCATGGCTTTTTCCAGTGTCGGTTCCTGAATCAATGCCCGACAGATCAAGGCAAAACTGCCTGGTGGCATTCCATGGGAGTCCAACCGGAAAAATTCGTCGTTCAACTCACGAATCTGCACCAGCCACAACGCGGCGAAAGCCGTGGCCGGCACCCGTGCCGTCGGCTGATCCATCAGTGCCGGATCAATTCCCACCTGCTCAAGTACTGTCCGCAGGCGCTGCGGTTCCTCACGTAGCGCATGGATCATGGGGTACATGAAGTAAACCGCCACTGAATCCGTTTCCCGCATTTGAATGCCTCTCTCGTCACATCTGAATATGGCAAAAAACGCCATCACCCTTGAACAGTTTTGGCATAGGCCTGTGGCGCTGCTGATTCTAGACTCGTGCTCAACAAAAAAGACCTATTCAGAGAGCCAACATGAACCATTCCGATATTTTTGTAGTGAGCGCCGTCCGTTCTGCCATTGGCAGCTTTGGCGGTTCACTCAAGGATGTGCCGCCTATTCAGTTGGCAACCGACGTTTGCCGCGCCGCTATTGAACGATCAGGCCTGGCGCCCGAGCATATCGGCCATGCGGTGATGGGACATGTGATCCCGACCGAGGCACGCGATGCCTACATCTCTCGGGTCGTAGCGATGAATGCCGGCCTGACGAAAGAGACACCTGCCTTCAACGTCAATCGCCTTTGCGGTTCCGGTTTGCAGGCGATTGTCAGTGCCGCGCAAAGTTTGATGCTGGGGGATGCGGGCGCTGCGCTGGCAGGTGGCGTCGAGTCCATGAGCCGAGGCGCGTACTTGTTGCCGCAGGCGCGCTGGGGCGCACGCATGGGCGACATGCAGGCCGTCGACTACATGCTTGGGGCCCTGCAAGACCCGTTTGCCGGTTTCCATATGGGTATCACCGCTGAAAATATCGCCGAGCACTATGGCATCACGCGCCAGACCCAGGATGAATTGGCGCTTCTCAGCCAGCAGCGTGCTGCCCGAGCGATTGCCGAAGGGCGTTTTGCCGGGCAGATCGTGCCGATCGAAATAGCGACCCGCAAAGGGACGGTTTCGTTTGCGACGGATGAGCATGTACGGGCCGAGGTCAACGTCGAGCAATTGAGCCGCATGAAACCCGCCTTCAAAAAGGACGGTAGCGTCACCGCCGGCAACGCATCTGGCCTCAATGATGGTGCCGGTGCACTGATCATGGCCACGGGCCAAACTGTTCAGGAACAAGGCCTCAAGCCAATGGCCCGACTGGTGGGTTATGCCCACGCCGGCGTGGAACCTTCGATGATGGGGCTGGGACCGATTCCCGCCACCCGTCTGGTGCTCAAGCGCGCCGGCCTGACCGTTGCCGACCTTGATGTGATCGAGTCCAACGAAGCCTTCGCGGCCCAAGCCTGTGCCGTAGCGCAAGAACTGGGCTTCGATCCGCAGAAGGTCAACCCCAACGGTTCGGGCATCTCGCTGGGCCATCCGGTGGGCGCCACTGGCGCGATCATCGCGACCAAGGCGATTCACGAACTGCATCGCTGCCAAGGCCGGTATGCCCTGGCGACCATGTGCATCGGCGGCGGCCAAGGCATCGCCGTGTTGTTCGAACGGGTTTGATAAGGACATGCGCATGAATCTTCAAAACATTGGCGTCATCGGCGCCGGCACCATGGGCAATGGCATCGCGCAAGTCTGCGCCCTGGCCGGCATCAATGTGACGTTGATCGACATCTCCGAGAGTGCTTTGCAAAAGGCAATCGCGACCGTCGATAAAAACCTCGATCGGCAGGTCGCCAAAAACACGCTGACCCATGAGCAAAAGCTCGCTGCCCTCGACAAGATTCGCACCAGTACCGATTACAACAGCCTGCAAAACGTGCAGATGGTGATCGAAGCCGCCACCGAAAACCTCGACCTGAAACTGCGCGTGCTGCAACAAATCGCCGCGCAGGTCAGCGCCGACTGTGTGATTGCCTCGAACACGTCGTCGCTGTCCATTACTCAACTCGCTGCCAGTGTCAGTCAGCCTGAGCGCTTCATCGGTCTGCATTTCTTCAACCCGGTGCCGGTCATGGGCCTGATCGAAGTGATTCGTGGCCTGCAAACCAGCGATGCTACCCACGCCTTGGCGCTGGACATGGCGACCACACTCGGCAAAACCGCGATCACCGCCGGCAACCGTCCGGGTTTCGTAGTCAACCGGATTCTGGTCCCGATGATTAATGAAGCGATCCTGGTGTTTCAGGAAGGCCTGGCCAGCGCCGAAGACATCGACGCCGGCATGCGCCTGGGCTGCAACCAGCCGATCGGCCCGCTGGCGTTGGCGGACCTGATCGGCCTGGACACTGTGCTGGCAATCCTTGAAGCCTTCTACGACGGCTTCAACGACAGCAAATACCGCCCCGCTCCACTGCTCAAGGAAATGGTCGCCGCCGGCTACCTGGGACGCAAAACAGGGCGTGGCTTCCATGCCTACGCCTGAGCGTTGCTCGCGCTTCGCCGAATACCGGGACAAGGTGCTGGAGCTCTTTGCCAGCAAGGGTTTCGGCCAAGTCGGCATGCGTGAGCTCGCGACCTGCCTGGGGCTCGCCCCGGGCTCGCTGTATCACCATTACCCCAGCAAGCAGCACATGCTGCTCGACCTGATCGAGGAGTTCTACGAAGAGCTGCTAGCCACCCTGGGGCGCATCGAACACGCGGCCCCGGCAAAACGCGACAGACTCAACCAATTGATCCGCGCGCACCTGAATCTGCATCGGGAGATGCCCTGGCATTTTCGTCTGGTGGAGCGCGACAGCGGCTGCCTGAATGAAGAGCAGCAGGAACGGGTCCGGCAACTGCGCGAACAGTACGAACGCAAGTTGCTGCTGATGCTCGGCGTCCGACCCCGATTCAGTGAACAGGGCCGGATGGCCGCCGGTCATGCCATTGCCGCCTTGCTCAACGGCGCGCCCAGTTGGCTGACGCACTATTCGCTGGATGAACAAGAGCGCGATAATCTGATGGAAAACATGGTGAGTGGCGCCATTGAGCGGTTGCTGGCGCCAAGACGCCCACCTGAGGCGATAAGCCTCGCCCCGTCTCTAGAAAAAATATCTAGAAAAAACCAGACACCCGCCGCGTTATAAAGCGTTACAAGAAGGTCTGCCCACCAGCACTTGTCCTATCCTTTCATCAACCCACAACTCCGGACATCGAAATGCCCGCCCCCGAATCAACCCTGCTCCAGAGCTGGCACCACAATGCCCAATCCTGGATCGAGGCTATCCGCACCGGCACCATCGAAAGCCGCCTCAAGGTCACCGACCAGGCAATCCTGCTGGCGGTACTAAGCCGCCAACCCGAGCATGTGCTCGACCTGGGCTGCGGCGAGGGTTGGCTGTTGCGTGCGCTGGCTGAACGGGCCATCGAGGCGGTCGGTGTGGATGGCGATGCGACGCTGGTCGAGGCGGCGCGGGCGGCGGGCTCTTCGCGGGTGCATTTGGCGAGCTATGAAGAGTTGGTGGAGGCGAAGGTGGATATCGGCAGCGACTACGACCTGATCTGCGCCAACTTCGCCCTGCTGCACCAGGACATCATCCCCCTGCTCGCCGCCATGAACGCCCTGCTCGCCCCTGGCGGTGCGCTGGTGATCCAGACGCTGCATCCATGGACCGCGGCGGCGGGCGACTATCAGGATGGTTGGCGGGAGGAGACCTTCACTGGGTTCAAAGGGCAGTGGCAACCCATGCCGTGGTACTTCCGCACGCTGTCCAGTTGGCTCAATGCGCTGGACATGGCCGGTTTTCGGCTGGCCAGCCTGCAGGAACCGCAGCACCCGCAAAGTCCTGTGCCGCAGTCGTTGCTGTTGGTGGCTGAACAACGGAGTGATTGCGATTAGCCTGGGGCAAAAGTAGCCATCTTGATCCAGGCCTCAACAAGCCCGACAAATGACGCACAAACAAAAACGCCGCTCAAAGAGCGGCGTTTGTGCGTTTGGAGCGCAATACAAGATTCACCTGTATTTTGCGCGCCTCAGGGCGTTTCAGCTCCAGGGACGGTCTCCATTCTCGTCCTTGATGCGGGTCGGCAGACCCATCACATCCAGCGCCTTGAGGAACGGCTCGGCTGGCAGCTCCTCGACGTTGGCCATGCGCTGCACATCCCACTCCCCGCGTGCGACCAGCAGGGCTGCCGCCACAGGTGGCACGCCAGCGGTATAGGAAATGCCCTGGCTGTCGGTTTCTGCGTAAGCTTCTTCGTGGTCGGCCACGTTGTAGATGAACACTTCGCGCGGCTGGCCATCCTTGGTGCCTTTTACCAGATCACCGATGCAGGTCTTGCCGGTGTAGCCAGGCGCCAGCGAGCTCGGATCAGGGAGCACGGCCTTGACCACTTTCAGCGGCACGACTTCCAGGCCTTCAGCGGTTTTGACCGGTTGCTCGGAGAGCAGGCCGAGGTTCCTGAGTACGGTGAACACATTGATGTAGTGCTCGCCAAAGCTCATCCAGAAACGCACGTTGGGCACGCCGAGGTTCTTCGACAGGGAGTGCACTTCATCGTGGCCGGTCAGGTACAGATTCTGCGCCCCTACAACCGGCAGGTCGTCGGTGCGTTTGACTTCGAACATTGTGTTGCTGGTCCACTGACTGTTCTGCCAGCTCCACACTTGTCCGGTGAATTCGCGGAAATTGATTTCCGGATCGAAATTGGTGGCGAAATACTTGCCATGGGAACCGGCATTGACGTCGAGAATGTCGATCGAATCAATACGGTCGAAATACTGTTGTTGTGCCAACGCTGCATAGGCGTTGACCACACCCGGGTCGAAGCCCACACCGAGGATCGCGGTGATGTTCTTCTCTTTGCATTCTTCGAGGTGCTTCCACTCGTAGTTGCCGTACCAGGGCGGCGTCTCGCAGATTTTGCCCGGCTCTTCGTGAATCGCGGTGTCCAGGTAGGCCACGCCGGTATCGATGCAGGCACGCAGCACCGACATGTTGAGGAAGGCAGAACCGACGTTGATGACGATCTGCGATCCGGTTTCGCGGATCAGCGCCTTGGTCGCCTCGACATCCATAGCGTTGAGCGAGAAGGCTTTGATGTCAGCGGGCTCTTTGAGGCTGCCCTTGGCCTTGACGCTGTCGATGATGGCCTGGCATTTGGAGATGTTGCGCGACGCGATAGCAATACGACCGAGTTCATCGTTGTGCTGCGCGCACTTGTGGGCCACCACCTTGGCGACACCTCCTGCACCAATGATAAGTACGTTCTTCTTCAATTTTTCTCTCTCTCCTTCTCTGCCAGCTTACGAAAGGCTGGACATGTAGTCGTTGTAACCAAACTCACGAACCACCTCGACACTACCGTCGAGTTGTTTCACTACGATGGACGGCATTTTCAGGCCGTTGAACCAGTTCTTCTTGACCATGGTGTAACCCGCAGCGTCGATGAACGACAGCCGATCGCCGATGGCCAAAGGACGATCAAATTGATACTCACCGAAAATGTCGCCGGCCAGGCAGGATTTGCCGCACACCATGTAGGTGTGTTCGCCTTCGCTGGGCGCCAGCTTGGCATTCAGGCGATAGATCAGCAGATCGAGCATGTGCGCCTCGATGGAGCTGTCCACGACGGCCAGGTGCTTGCCGTTGTAAAGGGTGTCGAGCACGGTGACTTCCAGCGATGCGCTCTGAGTGATGGCGGCTTCTCCCGGCTCCAGGTAGACCTGCACGCCGTATTTTTGCGAAAAGGCCTTGAGCCGCGCGCAGAACTCGTCGATCGCGTAGCCTTCACCGGTGAAGTGAATGCCGCCACCCAGGCTGACCCACTCGACCTTGTGCAGCAGATGGCCGAACCGCTCTTCGATGGTGCACAGCATCTGGTCGAACAGGCCGAAATCGGCGTTCTCGCAGTTGTTGTGGAACATGAAGCCCGAGATCTGCTCGATGACCTGCTCGATCTTCACCGGATCCCACTCGCCCAGACGGCTGAACGGCCGCGCCGGATCGGCCAGCAGGTAATCCGAGCTGCTCACCTGCGGATTGACCCGCAGACCGCGCACCTTGCCTGCTGAAGCTTCAGTGTAGCGCTGCAACTGGCCGATGGAGTTGAAGATGATCTTGTCGCAGTTGTCGAGCATCTCCTCAATCTCGTCGTCGGCCCAGGCCACGCTGTAGGCGTGGGTCTCGCCAGCGAACTTCTGTCGACCGAGCTTGAGCTCGTAGAGCGACGACGACGTGGTGCCGTCCATGTATTGCTGCATCAGATCGAATACCGACCAGGTGGCGAAGCACTTGAGTGCCAGCAGGGCCTTCGCCCCGGACTGTTCGCGCACATAAGCGATCTTCTGCATGTTCGCCAGCAGCTTTTGTTTGTCGATGAGGTAGTACGGCGTCTTGATCATTTCGAGGCCTCCGGCAAGGCCAGCCAAAAAAAGGATGCGCATTGTGCCTTCACTGGCTACATATCGAAAGAGCAGAGAGCGCAGATCGCTGAGTCGCCCTAACTGGATCCAAAGAGGCAACGCCACCGGCGGCTTGAACGGCCGTCAGTCAGTGCTGCCCAGAATGATGCATAGCGGGGCGCCGCGCCATCGGATGCTGCCTGGTCCTCACGGTGACGAAATGCCGTCTTCGATGCATAAAAAT
Organism: Pseudomonas farris; assembly: GCF_019145235.1. GTDB lineage: Bacteria > Pseudomonadota > Gammaproteobacteria > Pseudomonadales > Pseudomonadaceae > Aquipseudomonas > Aquipseudomonas farris. Next base: position 275,772 of record NZ_JAHSTV010000004.1, read on the forward strand.
TCGTCATCGTTTTGTAACCTTCCAATAGCAATACTCAGGCTGCTCAACGCCTGCTGTTTTTTCTGCTGCCACTTTAGGCGGCTTTTTTTTTGCTTGATGATTTTGGCATCAGCTTTGCCCGCTTCGGTCAGCCCGGCGGGCTGGGTGATGTCGCACTCCACATGCGCGCGCCGTCATGATGGGAAGGCAGTGGACTGGAGGGAAAAGGCGTCCTTAAGAGCGCCTTCGTCGGCAAGTCTGGCTCCTACGAAAAGCGGTTTACTCGCTTAACTGACTGACCAGGTTTTCAACGGCCAGAGCCAGTCTGCATGTAACGCCTGCCTGGCATCTCTTAAACAGCTTGCCTTATACGAAAAAGTCTCTTTTAAACCACCACCACTTCTTCAAATACATCAGTCAACTTCTTTTAAGACATAACCCAGCATCAAATCATCGAAGGCGATCCGCACTCACACTTCATCGCGCCGGAAGTTATCCCCCTCAACAAATAAACCCATCACCTATCAGCACACTGCACCTGATTGGACAGTCATTATCTTGACGCATTCAACTAACACTTTCCACGAATAACATAACGCTTTAATAACACTCAAATTAACATTAACAAGCCTTGCTGACTTTTTATAACAACCATTGACACCCAGAGGCCGGCACCCTAGATTAATGGCACTCTGCCAACGCCCAGACGATACATCAACTTTGTTAAGTTAATGGAATGCTGAGTTTCTAAGTTATTTCATTCCCGGTACAACGCATGAAATATGTAGACGATATTACGAAACTCTTTACACGTTTTGGCGCTAATGCGGAGAACTATCAGGAAATACAACCGAACTATAAAGCTTTCAAAGACGACCCAGTTACACCTGTACTGGTTGAGCCAGAACCGTCGGTAGCCTTGCCTCCCCCAACACCAACACCAACGCCCCCTGTGTTTTTACTGGACGAGCCACAGCCTTCTTTATTGATTGGCGCGCCCAAATCCCCTCCCCTGACCGTGCCACCTGCCAGTTCTGCTACGGGTGATCGTCAGCGATTGAGCGACCTGTTGCGTGAACTCAATCAGGTTCGTCGAGACGGTCTGCCAGAAACGACTCGCAAGCGGACCAAAGCGAAGGTCATTGCTATCGTTTCGGCGAATGGTGGGGTGGGTAAAAGCACCGTCGCCGCTGGCCTCGCAAAAACATTTCGGCGCCCCGGTGGGCGAACCATCGCGATTGATCTGGACCCTCAGAACGCGCTGTCCAGCCACTTGGGTATCACCAGGCAGGCTCCCGGGCTGATCCAGCTCAAAGAGCAGAACGCAGACTGGGGCGCTCATCGCCTGCCAGGCTTTAGCGACAGTGAGTGCCTGCCCTTCGGCACTGGCGAGGTGAACGATCGCCGATTGCTCAAGCAATTGATGCTTGAAGATTCTGACTGGTTGAATCAGCACCTTGCGTCAATGGACCTCAGCGAAAACGATACCGTGATCCTGGACACTCCTTCGGGTGCGACCGTCTATTCGCAACAGGCACTCGACGCCGCCGATCTGGTGCTGGTGATAACGGTGGCCGACGCGGCTTCCTACCTGGCACTGGACACCATGACCCAGTGGCTGGAAACCACCCGACGACGCGCGCAGCGGCACCGGTATGTGATCAACCAACGGGATGACTCGCGTTCGTTCAGCAGGGACATGGGCGTGCTGTTTCTGCGGCGGCTCGGCGCTGACCTGATCGGGACGATTCGCCTCGATCACCAGTTCAACGAGTCGCTGGCCTATGGTCGGGACCTCCTCCAGTACGCACCTGAGAGCATTGGCTACCGGGACATTCTTTCGCTGTCCGGCGCGGTCCATGCCTTGCTTTTCGCGGATACTTCCAGCCAGCAGGGCACGCCATGACCGCCCAGCTGAATCAGCTACCTGCAAAGACGTGGTGGTTGCAGGGGCTACTGGATACTTTCCAGGCTCGCGCCAGTCGATGGCCCCTGCGTTGGCGCCAAGGCCTGAAGATCTCAGCCGGGCTGATCGCAGCATTATTGGTGCTGGGTATCCTCACTGCGCCGCTGAATCTGTATTCCCAGGCCGCGTTTGCCGCCGTCTGTTTTGCCGCCAGCCTGATCATCCGCAAGCAAGCCGGGCGTCTGGCGATCTTGACCCTGATCACCCTCTCGCTGGTCGCTTCGTTGCGTTACATGTACTGGCGCCTCTCCGACACCCTGAATTTCGACAACTGGCAGGATGCCGTATTTGGCTACGGGCTGGTGCTGGCCGAGCTGTATGCCTTGCTCGTCCTGGTGTTCGGCTATGTACAGACCGCCTGGCCGTTGCACCGCAAACCGCAGTTTCTGCAACAGCCGCCCGCAGAATGGCCGACGGTAGACGTCTTCATTCCGACCTATAACGAATCATTGGGTATCGTCAAACTGGTGGTGCTCGCTGCTCAGGCCATTGACTGGCCCGAGGGCAAACTGCGGGTGCACATGCTCGATGACGGACGCCGGGAGGAATTCAAGGTTTTCTGTCAGCAGATTGGTGTCAACTACATCACCCGCGACAACAATCAACATGCCAAGGCCGGCAACCTCAACGAGGCACTCAAAGTTACCGATGGCGAGTTCATTGCCATATTCGACGCCGACCACGTGCCCACCCGCTCCTTCCTGCAGATCACCATGGGCTGGTTTTTAAAGGACCCGAACCTGGCGTTGCTGCAAACGCCGCACTTTTTCTATTCACCCGATCCGTTCGAAAAAAACCTCGATACCTTTCGCTCGGTACCCAATGAAGGTGAGCTGTTCTACGGCCTGGTGCAGGACGGCAACGACTTGTGGAACGCGGCTTTCTTCTGTGGCTCGTGCGCGGTCATCCGACGGACTCATTTGCTGGAAGTCGGCGGCATCGCCACCGAAACCGTGACGGAAGATGCGCACACGGCACTCAAGCTCAATCGCCGTGGTTTCAATACCGCTTACCTCGCCGTTCCACAAGCGGCGGGACTGGCCACCGAAAGCCTTTCCCGACACATCAGCCAGCGCACACGCTGGGCGCGGGGCATGGCGCAGATTTTTCGGACCGACAATCCGTTGTTTGGCAAAGGACTGAACCTGGGGCAGCGCATCTGCTACCTCAACGCCATGATGCACTTTTTCTACAGCCTGCCCCGCCTGGTGTTCTTGACCGCACCCTTGGCTTACCTGTTTTTCGACGCGCAGATTTTCCATGCCTCGGCGTTGATGGTCACGGTCTATGTACTGCCGCATATTTTCCATTCCAGCCTGACCAACTCCAGCATCCAGGGGCGCTTCCGCCATTCCTTCTGGAACGAAGTGTATGAGTCGGTATTGGCCTGGTACATCATGCGACCGGTGCTATTGGCCCTGATCAGCCCTTCGCTGGGCAGATTCAACGTGACCGACAAGGGCGGCACCATCGAAGAGGACTATTTCAACTGGAAGCTCGCGCGGCCTTATATCGTCCTGCTGACCTTGAACATGGTCGGTCTGGCGATCGGCGTGGTGAAACTGATCGGGAGTGATTCTGCCGAGGCCACTACCCTGCTGATCAACCTGGCCTGGACCGTGTACAACATCGTCATCGTCAGCACCGCTGTGGCGGTGGCCACTGAGTCCTCTCAGGTGCGCAACGAACCCAGGGTGCCCGCGGATCTGCCCGTGCGCGTCTATCGCGAAGACGGCACCTGGTTCGATTGCATTACCCGGGACTTCTCACAAAACGGCGTGGGTCTGGCACTGCCACCGCAGGTTCTGCTCAACGTCAATGAGAAGCTGCGGCTGTGCATTCTGCGCACGCCTCCCTCAAGCCTCTTTCCCGCAAAAACGGTCTTCAGCAACGACAACGTGGCGGGCGTGCAATTCGAGGCTTTGACCCTGCGCCAGCAAAGTGAGCTGGTGCGACTGACCTTTTCACGGGCCGACACCTGGGCCAACACGTGGGGTAACGGCCGCCTCGACGCGCCAATGTCGGCGTTGCGCGAGGTCAGCAGCATTGGCTTTCGCGCCATCCTGCGCTTGTTCGTTGCAACCCTAAAGGACAGCCAGGCGCTGCTGCGCAAACGCCCGGACACTCCATCACCCATCGACTCCACCGCGGACACGCAACGATCTTGAAGCCTTCCACTCGCCGGACCTTTCTTCCTCGTCGCTCACTCATGCTGATCACCTGCTCGCTAGTGAGCTGGAGCGGCTGGGCATTGAGTGCTGCCGCCCAAATCAGCGCCACAGAGCCGGCAATGATGCCGGTCGCAGCGTTGCCCGGGGCCGATGCCCCGAACAACAGCTATACCCGCACCCTCAAGGAGCTGGGCAAAAGCTATTCGATGACCCTTAAAGGCGTGGAGGCTACCGACAGTGTGAACTTCGATGTGCGCGCCGATGAAGTCGTCACGGCTGCGCAGGTCACGCTGCAGTACAGCTACTCACCGGCGCTGCTGGCCGACCTTTCGCAGATCAATGTGCTGGTCAACGATCAAGTGGCCGCCAGCCTGCCCCTCCCGAAGGAAGAGGCCGGTAAATTGCAGACCCGGACCGTGCAGATTCCGCCGCAGACCATCACCGAATTCAACCGGCTCAGCCTGCAGTTCATCGGTCACTACACGATGCAATGTGAAGACCCTTTGCACTCCAGCCTGTGGGCCCGGATCGGCAACGAGAGTCAACTGAGCCTCCAGGTGTCCTCGATTAAACAGCCCAACGACCTGTCCGCTCTGCCGCTGCCCTTGTTCGATCGTCGAGATGCCTCGCCCCTGAAGCTGCCCTTCGTGTTCGCCGGGCGCCCGGGCGGCCCTGAGCTTGAGGCCGCCGGTATCCTGTCGTCCTGGTTTGGCGCGCTGGCCAGCTACCGCGGCGCAACCTTCCCCGCCAGCCTCACCAGCCTGCCGGCCAAAGGCAACGCCGTGGTGTTTGTCAGCGGCAGCGAATCAACGGCCTTGAGTGGCTTACCGGTCAAAGAGGCCACGGGGCCGACATTGACACTCGTGAGCAACCCGAATGATGCTCAGGGCAAACTGTTGATCGTCTCCGGGCGCGATGGCGCCGATCTCAAGGTCGCCGCGACAGCGCTGGCTCTCGGTGGCTCGGCCTTCTCCGGGCAGAGCGTAGTGATAGACCGGATCGACTCGCTCAAGCCACGCCGACCGTACGACGCGCCTAACTGGCTGCCCTCCGATCGCCCGGTTCGCCTGGGTGAACTGGCGAAGCCCGCAGAACTCAATGTGTCGGGTTATAACCCGGGGCAAATGACGGTTGCGCTGCGCTTGCCACCCGACCTGTTCAACTGGCGTGAGCCCGGTGCGCAACTTGACCTGAAATACCGCTATACGCCGCAACCGGTCTCCACCAATTCCTCGTTGCTGGTCAACTTCAACGACACCTTCATCAAGTCGATCGATCTGCCTTCGATCGAGAAACTCGGCAGCAGCGACAGCCTGCTGGCGATGCTCAAAACCGACGACAGCCTGGCCCGCACGTCGCGCATGCTGTTGCCGCTCAATTCCGTAGCGCTGCAATCGCGCCTGCAATTTCGCTTTATGTATGACTACATCAAACAGGGCGAATGCCGCGACATCATCATCGACAACATGCGCGGTGTGATCGACCCGGACTCGACCCTGGACCTCAGCCAATACGAACATTTCATGGCCATGCCCAACCTCGGGGTGTTCAAGGACAGTGGCTTCCCGTTCACCCGCATGGCCGACCTTTCTGAAACATCGGTGATCCTGCCCGACGAGCCAGGCCCGGCCGATCTGAGCGCCTACCTGACCCTGCTGGGCCGCTTCGGCGACTCCACCGGTTATCCGGCCACCGGCGTGAAGGCAGTCCACGCCGACCAGGTAGCCGAGCAAAGCGACCGGGATTTGCTGGTGCTCGCCTCGGGCAACAATCAGCCGCTGCTGGAGCAATGGCGAAACCTTCTGCCTGCCAAGGGCGAAGATGCTGCGCAGTACTTTGAACTGTCTGACCTGCCATTGCGCCTGCGCAACTGGATCAGCCCGGATACGAAAACCAATCTGCGTGAAGCGCGCAGCAGCTTCAGGTTTACCGCTGACGACGGCAGTGCTTATCTGACTGGATTCGAATCGCCGCTCAAGAGTGGGCGCAGTGTGGTGTTTATCGCCAGCGCAAGGCCCGACGGCTTGGCCGACGTAACCAACGCCCTGCTCAGCAGCGAGGAAAATGCCCGCCAGCTGCAAGGCAGTCTGGTGGTGGTCAGGGGCAAGCATGTCGAGTCGCTGGTCGCCGAGCAGGATTACTACGTCGGGAGCTTGGGCCCATTGCGCTATCTGCAGTGGTACCTCTCGCAAAACGTAATGGCGCTCATGCTGTTCACTCTCCTCGGGATCCTGCTGCTTTCTTCGATGGCCTACCTGGCCCTGCGCTTACGGGCCAAACGTCGTCTTGGTCAATGAGCCGCGCATGCCTGTGTCGTCCATGAGCAGCCGAGGTGTTTCACTTCGCCGGTGCCTGCGCGGTAACACGCGCAGGTTGAGCGCTGTGCTTGCACTGGCTCTGCTGGCGCCTGCGATAGTGGCCGCAACCCCCTGTGAGCTGCCAGCCTGGCCACTGTGGCAAACCTATGCAACGCGCTTCGTCCAGGCCGACGGCCGGGTTCTGGAATCGAGCCTGGAGAACAATCACAGCACCTCTGAAGGGCAGTCCTACGGCATGCTCTTCGCACTGATCGGCAACGATCAGCCACGCTTTGACAAACTCTGGCGCTGGACCTCAGCCAACCTCGCAGGCTCCGCCACCGCCACACGCCTGCCGGGCTGGTTATGGGGGCAAGGCACGGATGGTCAGTGGCGCCTGCAAGACGCCAATTCGGCCGCCGACGCCGACCTGTGGATCGCCTTCGCCTTGCTCGAAGCCGCACGCCTGTGGCATCGGCCGGACTATCACCAGGATGCCCTGCACCTGATGGCGACGATTGAAGCGCAATTGGTCGTCAAGCTGCCCGGGCTGGGCCCGATGGTGTTGCCTGGACCACAGGGCTTCGTCCAGCCGGACGCTCTCTGGCGCCTGAACCCCAGCTACCTGCCACTGCCACTGTTACGACGGCTGGCAAAGGAAGCACCCTCGGGGCCCTGGCAAGCGATTGCCAACAACACCGCGACGATGATTGCCCAATCAAGCCGCCATGGTTTCGTCGCTGACTGGGTCGGTTATCGAGGCACTTCCGCGCAATCGGGCGCCTTCGTAAGCGACCCGATCCACGGCGACACGGGCAGCTACGATGCCATTCGCGTGTACCTCTGGCTGGGCATGAGTGATACCTCCGAACCGCTGGCAGCGCTCCTGCTCAAACGGCTGGACGGCATGGCCCGCAGCACTCTCGCGACGGGTTCCCCCCCGGAAACAGTCCAGGTTCTCCACGGCAGTGTTCAGGGTCAGAGCCCGTTCGGATTCTGGGCCGCACTGATTCCCTACCTTGAGGCCAAGGGCCAACCCGGGCTGGCCGATCAGCAACGACGCCGCGTGGAACTCGCCTTGCACGAGGCACTGGTCAGGCCTGATGCCGACGCCGGGCCGCCGCGTTACTACAACTTCATGCTCAGCCTGTTCGCCCTCGGATGGGCAGATAAACATTACCGATTCCGGGAAGACGGAACGCTGAAACTCTCCTGGGAGACCGCATGCACGCGCACCACCGCACGCTAGCCATCGCCGTCATGAGCACATGGACGGCCGCTGCTGCCCACGCTCAAAGTCCGACGCCACAGACATTACTCGTCGAGCAAGGGCAATACTGGCAGCAGCACAACAACCCACAACGCGCTGCGGAAGTCTGGCTGAAAGTCCTGCTGCTGGACCCGGCCCAGGTTGACGCACTATATGGCCTGGGCTTGATCGGCGTGCAACAGGGCAAGCCACAACAGGCTCAGCAATACCTCGCCCGCTTGCAGGCCATCCAGCCACCGCCTCGGCAGGCACTGCAATTGGCGCAGGACATCAGCGTGGACCAACCGCAGAACCAGCAGCGTCTGGAAGAGGCTCGGCGCCTCGTCGATGCCGGTGAACGTGACAAGGCGACTGCAGTGTTTCGCGCGCTGTTCGATGGCCGCCCACCTCAAGGTACGATCGGCCGCGAGTATTACAACAACCTTGCCTTTAATCCGGCTGACTGGGCTGAAGCACGAAGCGGCTTTCAGCGCCTGCAACGCGAGATGCCCAACGACTCGATCGTCGCACTGTTTTACGCCAAGCATCTGGTCCGCCGTGAAGACAGCCGGGCCGAGGGCATCCGCGCCCTGGCCGCGCTGACCCAACGTACCGACATTGCCGGTGATGCCGACGAAAGCTGGCGCCTGGCGCTGACCTGGATCGGTCCGCCCAATCCAGCACAAGTGCCGTTGTTCGAGGCGTACCTCAAGACGCATCCGGATGACGCGCAAATCCGGGCGCAGATGAACAAGGGCAAGCAACAGGTGGCAACGACGGCCAGCAAGGAATGGCAACCGCCCGCCGAAGTCGCGCACGGCCTGAAGGCGCTCAAAGAGGGCGATCAGGCCACCGCCGAACAGGCTTTTCAAGCGCGCTTGAAAACCCGGCCCGAGGATGCTGATGCGCTGGGCGGCCTTGGGGTTATTCGCCAGCAGCAACACCGACTGGCCGAAGCGGAAAAGCTCTTGAGTCAGGCCACGCGACAAAACGACGGCAGCCGCTGGCAAGTTGCGCTGAGCGAAGTGCGCTACTGGTCAGCGTTGCAGCAAGCCCGCGACGCCCAGGCCAAAGGCCAGACAGCCCAGGCACAGGTCTTGGTCAACCAAGCGCTGCGGCTCAATCCAAACGGGGTAGATGCTCGCCTCGCCCTGGCAGATATTCAGGCCAGCGCGGGCCAGTTCGATGACGCTCAGCGCAACTATCGGCAGATTTTGAACCAGCGCCGCGACGACCCTCAAGCACAGGAAGGGCTGGTCAATGTGTTGCTCAAGAGCGGCAAGAACGATGAAGCCTTGCAACTGATTAACAGCCTGCCCGCCACCGGACAGGCAAAGATCGGCCAGTCCGCACGCCTGCAAGCCTTGCGCGCGACGCAACTGGCCGCCCTCGCCGAACAACGCAACGACCTGCCCGCTGCGCGCAACGCCTTGCAAGACGCACTGCGCGTTGAGCCGGACAACATCTGGACTCGTTTCGCCCTGGCCCGCCTGAACCTGGCGATGGGCGAACCGCAAAAGGCTCGGGACCTGATCAACGCCATGCTCCAGGCCCGCCCCGACAATGCCGATGCGCTTTACGTCAGCGCCTTGCTGTCGGTCCAGATGGGTGAGTGGAAAGCCGCCCAGACAACGTTGGGACGCTTGCGCCCCGACCAGCGCACCCCGGACATGGACGCGCTGGCCGCTGATGTCAGCCTCAACCTGCAACTCAGCCAGGCGATCGAGTTGGGCAAGCGCGGACAGCGCCAGGAAGCCCTGACCTTGCTCGATCGTATTCAGCCGATGGCCAACAACAGTCCAGATCGCACGGCGAGCCTGGCCTCGGCGTATGTCGACATCGGCGAGCCAACCCGTGCGCTGGCCCTCATGCGCGGCCAGTTGCAAAACACCACGGCGCCCTCGGCGGACTTCATCCTGCAATACGCCGCTGTCCTGCTTAAAACCGGAGAAGACGTACAGGTCAACGAGATTCTGCGCGACCTTCAGAACAGGCCGTTGAACGCGCCGGCTCGCAAGCGTTTCGACGACCTGCTCTATCTCTATCGCATCCGCCAGGCTGACCAGCTGCGTGAACGAGGCAATCTGGCCAGCGCTTATGACACGCTAGCGCCCGCCCTGGCGCAACGTCCCGGTGACAGCGCTGCCGTCGCGGCGCTGGCGCGGATGTACTCGGCCAATGGCGACACGGCAAAAGCCCTCGAACTCTACAAACCGCTGTTACAACGTCAGCCAAACGACCCGCAACTGCTGTTGGGTGCCGCCGACGCGGCGGTGTTGGCACATGACACTGCCTTTGCCGAACAGGCACTGCAACAGCTGCTCAAGACTGAATCCGGCAACCCTCAAACGCTGACAGAGGCCGCCCGCCTCTACCAGAACATGGGCAAGACCGGCACGGCGACCGATCTGCTGCGCAAAGCGGTGGCCATTGAACAGAGTGAGAAACGCAGAAGCCAGAGCGGCCAACTGGCCGGTTCGACGGTGGCGCCCAACCCTTTTGCCGGGGTGTCGGGTCCACGTAGCGAGGTCAGTCGTGACACCTTGCTGGCAGCGATCCCGCCACCGGTTCAAGAGATGCCAGGCCGCATGACCTCTCACCCCCCTTTTGGCATCGACGCACTGCCAAGGCCGCAGCAGGCGAGCAATGCATACGAGTCGCAGCTGCCGCGCGCAGCACTGGTGAGCGAGGACATCAGCCCCGCGCAACTGGCACTGAATAAGATCCTTCAGGAGCGCAGTGCCTACGTCACCCAGGGCGTGAGCATTCGCAGCAACAACAGTGAGTCGGGGCTGAGCAAACTGACTGATATTGAGACACCGCTGGAAATCAATATCCCGCTGGATGAAAGCCGCGTCGCCCTGCGCGTGACGCCGGTCTCGCTGAACGCTGGCAGTGTCAGCGGCGAGGCGCTGTCGCGTTTCGGTAACGGTGCGCAAAGTGGCAACGTCGGCTCGCAAAAAGCCGAGGGTGTTGGTCTTTCCGTCGCCATTCAACGGCCCGCGGATGGGCTCAAAGCTGATCTCGGCACCACCCCGCTCGGCTTCAAATACAGCACCGCCACCGGCGGCATCAGCATTGATCGCCCGGTGAGCGACACCTCTAATGTCCGTTACGGTGTGAGCGTTTCGCGGCGTCCGGTGACCGACAGCGTCACCTCGTTTGCCGGCACCACGGACAAACGCAGCGGGCAGTCCTGGGGCGGCGTGACCGCCAACGGCGGGCGTGGCCAATTGAGCTTTGACGACAACGAAGTCGGCGTCTATGGCTACGCCTCCTGGCACCAGCTATTGGGCAACCATGTCGAGTCCAATAGCCGCGGTGAGCTGGGCAGCGGTGTCTACTGGTACCTGCAAAATGCAACGGACAGCAAGCTGACCGTCGGCCTGAGCATGACCGGCATCAGCTACGCCAACAATCAGGACTATTTCACTTATGGCCACGGCGGCTATTTCAGCCCGCAGACGTTCTTCGCCCTGGGCGTGCCAGTGACCTGGGCACAACGCACCGGACGCTTGACGTATCAAGTCAAGGGCTCGGTCGGCGTGCAGCATTTCGAGCAGGACAGCGCCGACTATTTCCCCAACGACAAAGCCATGCAAGCGGCCTCGGGCCTTCGCTACGAAGGGCAAAACAAAACCGGGATCGGCTATAGCATCGCTGCGGCGGCTGAATACAAGGTCGCTTCGAACTTCCTGCTGGGCGCCAATCTAGGCCTGGACAACGCCCATGACTACCAACAACTCAGCGGTGCCCTGTCTTTGCGCTACCAGTTCGAAGACATCAGCGGCCCCATGAGCCTGCCGGTCAGCCCGTACACCTCGCCTTATTCCAACTGATCATTCTGGAGTTTTCGATGCCCTCTTCTGCCCTTGCCGGCCTGTCCCTCCTTGTTCTTGGGGAGAGCCATATGAGCCTCGCGGACCATTTGCTGGAGCCGCTGCACGACAACCTGACTCGCCAAGGCGCCCAGGTTCATTCCATCGGTGCCTGCGGTGCCAGCGCCGGCGATTGGCTGATCAGCAAAAAGGTCGACTGCGGCGCCGAGCGCAAAGGCAACGACAAGATCGTGATCAAAGGGCGCGAGGCAACCACCACGCCGATTCAGGACCTGATCGCCACCGACAAGCCCGACCTGGTAGTACTGGTCATCGGCGACACCATGGCGTCCTATGACAAGCCAGTGTTTCCAAAGGCCTGGGCATGGCAAAGCGTCACCGGCCTGGCCAAGGCCATCGCGGCCACCGGGACCCGTTGCGCCTGGGTGGGCCCGGCCTGGGGCAAAGCCGGTGGCATGTACCAGAAGAATGATGCCCGCACCCAATTGATGTCGCAGTTTTTGGCCGCGAACGTGGCGCCTTGCACCTACATCGATTCGCTGACGTTCTCCAAACCCGGGCAGTGGATCACCACCGACGGGCAGCACTTCACCGTCGCCGGTTATCAAGCATGGGGCACTGCGATTGGTGGTGCATTGGCCAAACTGCCCGCCGACCGCGTCAGCAGCGCAGGAGCCGGCAAATGATCCGATCCGCATGTGGCTGGGCGCTGTTCGCGCCCTTGATGCTGAGCCTGCACGCCCAGGCCGCCGACATTGCCTTGTACCCGACGGGCCCGGATCAGGACTCGGCCTTCCTGCGCTTTATCAACGCCGCCGACCGCCCCTTGCAGCTGCTGGCCGAAGGCTCGCGGGCCAGCCTCAGACTGGAAGGCTCGAATGCCGTGTCCGACTACCTGCCCGTGCCCGCCAACCAGCCGATCAAGGGCACCCTGGAACGCAACGGCAAAAGCCAGCCGCTGGACATCCAGGTGGCAGCAGGCGAATTCGCCAGCGTGATCGCTTTGCCAGACGGCACTCAAGGTATCCGCCAGGTCGTCATCCGTGAGCAACCCGACGACTTCAATAGCCTGAGAGCCTCGCTGGCGTTTATCAGCGCCGACCCAGCATGCACCCAGGCCGGTTTGCGCGCTGCGGGGAAGAGCGCCGACCTGTTCAAGGAGGTGGCCGACGGCAGCGTGCAACGCCGATCGATCAACCCGGTCAGCCTGTCGGTTCAATTGGTCTGCGCTCAAACCAACGTCGGTGCCCCGCTTGACCTGGGCCAGCTCAAGGCCGGCGAGCGCTACAGCGTTGTGCTGCTACCTGGCGCAAATGGTCCGTACCTGTTGCTCGCGACTGACGTCCTGGCCCACTGATCGGATCGCGCTGCCACCATGGTTTTTGCCTCTCTCGAGTTTCTGACGTTGTTCCTGCCGCTGTTCTTGTGCACTTATGCAGTGTGCCCAGCCGCCTGGCGTAACGTCACGCTACTGATCGGCAGCTGGCTGTTCTATGGCTGGTTGAGCCCCCGGTTCCTTGCAGTACATGTGGTACTGACGATCACGGCGTGGGCCGGCGGCTTGCTGATTGACGCCTTGCGCGAAGAGGGCAAGGGCCGCGTGCGGCTACTCGCGACATTGATCGTGCTCAACACGGCGGTGCTGTGCTGGTACAAGTACGCCAACATCGTCGCCGGCACGTTGATCGATGGCATCACCTGGTATGGCGCCGTGCCGCTGGACTGGCAGCGGGTCATCATGCCGGCCGGGCTATCGTTTATCGTATTGCAGGCGATTTCCTATCTGGTGGATGTACACCGCCGCACCGTGCCGGTCGAACGCAGCCTCATTAATTACGCTACCTATATTTCGATGTTCGGCCATTCGGTCGCCGGCCCCATCATTCGCTATGACTGGGTTCGGCGTGAGTTGAATCAGCGTTACTTCAACCTGCAGAATTTCTCGCTGGGCGCACGTCGGTTCATGGTCGGGATGTGCATGAAGGTGCTGGTGGCCGACACCCTGTCGCCGGTGGTCGATGTGGCGTTCAGTTTGCCCAACCCCAGCTTCTCCGACGCCTGGATCGGCTGCCTGGCCTACTCCCTGCAACTGTTCTTCGACTTCGCCGGCTACAGCGCCATGGCCATTGGGCTGGGACTGATGCTGGGCTTTCACTTTCCCGAAAACTTCGACCGTCCGTATCTGGCCAACAGCATCCAGGACTTCTGGCGCCGTTGGCACCTGTCGCTGTCCAGCTGGTTACGTGACTATCTGTATATTTCGCTGGGTGGCAATCGCAACGGCACCTGGAAAACCTATCGCAACCTGTTCCTGATCATGGCCATCGCCGGCCTCTGGCACGGTGGCGATAGCTGGAATTATCTGCTGTGGGGCAGCGCCCATGGCATTGCGTTGTGTGTGAATCGCGCCTGGAACAGTTCTACCCTGCCCCCGGTACCGCCGGTGCTTTCCCATGGGCTGACATTGCTGTTCGTTTGCCTGGCCTGGACACTGTTCCGCGCCCCTGACTTTCACAGCGCGCTACGCCTGTATGCCGGACAGTTCGGCCTGCAGGGCATCGCCCTCGGTGATGAACTGTCCGCAACCCTGCGCCCGGTACATGGCCTTGCGGGCTTGCTCGGTGTATTCGGTGTCATCGCACCGCTGCTGCGCCCTTACTGTGAGAAACAACTGGGCGGCCTTTATCTCTACACCGCCGCCCTTTGGCCCATCGCCGGTTTCATGCTGTCGTTCGCACTGATCGCCAGTCGCGAAACCGTACCCTTCCTGTACTTCCAATTCTGATGACGACCCCAAAGCACACCCCGCCCCCCACTCCGCCAGATGATCTGACGACACGCAGCAGTCGGTTGGCAGGCGTGGCGCTGCTGATATTCCTGTTCGTCGGACTGCTGTCCTCTGGCCGTCTGATTGTCTCAGGGCAAATCTCGCTACCCGATAAAGTGCTGCCCCCGCAGATTCTTGACGGCGAAATCACGCATCGGATCGCCAAGGAACTGTCGAACGCGCAACTCCCCACGACCTTTGCCGAGCTGGAGCGCGGTATCAGTTGGCTGCTCCTCGGTGACACCGGACCGAGGGTTCGCTCGGGTTGTCCTGACTGGTTGTTTTTGGCCGATGAGCTCAAGGTCCATCATCAAGCGCAGCGCAATGCCGATGCCAAAGTCCAGGCTGTGATTGATCTGAAGCAGCAGCTCTCCCAACGTGAAATCAGCCTGCTGGTGGTCATCGTTCCAGACAAGAGCCGCATTGCTGCTGAGCAGCGTTGCGCACTGCACCGCCCAGCCGTTCTTGAAGGGCGCATCCGGGCCTGGACCTCGAAGCTGGATGTGGCTGGCGTGTCGAATCTGGACCTCACCGGTGCGCTGATGCCACTGGGGGCCAGTGCCTGGTTGCGCACCGATACTCACTGGAGCGAATCCGGCGCGAAGGCGGCGGCCGAGGCCATCACACAGCGCCTGAAGACCATGGGCATCAGGGCAACGCCACGCAGATCGTTCAACGAAAGTCATGCCCCGCTCGCGGTGCGACCTGGCGATCTGGTCCATCTGGCGGGCATCGACTGGCTGCCGCTCAAATGGCAACCCGCCCCCGAAATGGTCGCCCAAACCAGCACCCATGAACTTCCCGTTGCGTCAGCCGACAGCCCTGATACTGAGGCAGACCTCTTTGGCGATGCCGACCTCCCCAACACCGTGCTCATCGGCACTTCATTCTCGCGCAACTCCAACTTCGCAGGGTTTGTGCAGCAGGCACTGGGCGCCCCCGTGGGTAACTTCGCCAAAGACGGTGGAGCGTTCTCTGGCGCGGCAAACAGCTACCTCAACAACCCGGCCTCCAAAGAAACGCCACCCAAGCAAATCATCTGGGAGATCCCGGAGCGGGACCTGCAGTCGGCTTACATCGACCCCATTGCCTATCGCTCGTTGCGGTAGGCCAATCGCGGGACGCTTCAGGCCCTCCCAGACGTAGTTCGGCGATCAAGGCACCCATGAGCGTTTTTTACACGCTCCGGGCCAAATCAAACCAGCAGATACACCGGAAAGCATTCACACAAATGCATCACCCGGCACCGGATGTTATCCAGCAGCGCCGCGTTGTCCGGTTGTTCCAACAGGTCGGCGATCAGGTTCGCCACTTCCGCGCATTCCGCTTCACCGAAACCACGGGTGGTCAACGCCGGTGTGCCGATGCGAATGCCACTGGTGATCGCCGGTTTCTGCGGATCGTCGGGGATCGCATTTTTGTTCAGCGTGATGTGAGCACTTTCCAGCAGCGCTTCGGCATCTTTGCCGGTGATGTTCATCGAACGCAGATCAAGCAGGAACATATGGCAATCAGTGCCGCCGGACACCACCCGCAAACCCCGCCGGGTGAGAATGTCGGCCATGGTCCTGGCGTTGCTGATCACCCGTTGCTGGTAATGCTTGAATCCATCGCTCAAGGCTTCGTTGAACGCCACGGCCTTCGCGGCGATGACGTGCATCAGCGGCCCACCCTGGTAAACCGGGAAAATCGTCTTATCGAGTAGCGCTGCGTATTGCGCCTTGGCCAGGATCAAACCGCCGCGTGGGCCCCGTAGGGTTTTGTGGGTGGTGGAGGTGATGAAGTCAGCAATGCCGACCGGCGACGGGTACACGCCCGCCGCGATCAGCCCGGCATAGTGCGCCATGTCGACCATCAGGTAAGCGCCGATCTCATCGCAGATGTTGCGAAATCGCTGGAAGTCGATGGTCCGGGAATACGCCGAGGCCCCGGCGATGATCATTTTCGGCCGGTGCTCCCGGGCCAGCGCTTCCATTTCGGCGTAGTCGAGAGTTTCGGTTTCTTTTTCCAGCCCGTAGGAAAACGCCCGGTAGAACTTGCCAGAAAAATTCACCGAGGCGCCGTGAGTCAGGTGCCCGCCGTGGGCCAGGGACATCCCCAGAATCGTGTCGCCGGGTTCGAGCACTGCCAGAAAAACTGCTTGGTTGGCCTGGGATCCGGAGTGCGGCTGGACGTTGACGTATTCGCAGTTGAACAGTTTGCGTGCGCGTTCGATGGCCAAGTTTTCGATCTCGTCGACAACCTTGCAACCGCCGTAATAGCGCTTGCCCGGATAGCCTTCGGCGTACTTGTTGGTGAGCACCGACCCCTGGGCCTGGAGCACCTCTTCGCTGACATAGTTTTCTGAAGCGATCAGCTCCAGATGGGTTTCCTGGCGATTGCGTTCGCGGTCGATCAGGCGGGCAATGGCGGGGTCAAAATTTTGCAGGCTCATGGTCGGCTGCCCTCAGTCAAGGCAGCGGCTTTGCTTTCCCGGGTGTAGGTCAGTACGAAGTGCGCCGCGAGGCCGAAGATCAAGCCCCAGAATGCAGCGGCCAAACCGAGGAAGCTCATGCTCGAGGCCGTCACCAGGAAGGTAATCAACGCCGCTTCCCGTTGTTTCTCGTCCGCCATGGCACCGGTCAGCCCGGCGCTGATTGCGCCGAACAAGGCCAGGCCGGCAAGGGAGGCAATCAACTCTTTGGGCAAGGCGGAAAACACCGAGGCCAGGGTCGCGCCGAAAGTGCCCATCAGAATGTAGAACACCCCGCAGGCGATCCCGGCGATGTAGCGTTTGTCGCGGTCTTCGTGGGCTTCGCGGCCGGTGCAGATCGCCGCTGTAATCGCTGCCAGGTTCAAGCCATGGGAGCCGAACGGCGCCATCAGGATCGAGCCGATCGCGGTGACCGAAATGATCGAGCGCGCCGGGGTGTTGTAACCCGAGGTGCGCAATACCGCCATGCCCGGCACGTACTGGCCGGTCAGGGTCACCAGCGCCAGTGGCAGGCCAATGTTGATGATCGCGTGCCAGCTCCACTCGGGGGTGATGAAGACCGGATGGGCCACGGCGATGGTGATCGAGCCGCTGTTAAGTTCACCGAACGAGGCGGCCACCGCACAGCCGACAATCAGTACCGACAGAATCGCGTAGCGCGGCGAAAAGCGTTTGACGATCAGGTAGGCCGCGATCATCGCCAGCACCAGTTCCGGTTGCAGCTTGATCGACGTGAACAGCTCGGCACCGAAGCGGAACAGAATGCCCGCGAGCATGGCGGCGGCGATGGCTTTGGGCAGGCGACTCATCAGTTTGTCGAATGCCCCGGACAAACCGACCACAGCAATGATCACCGATGCCACCAGATAGGCGCCGATGGCCTGAGGCAGAGTAACGGTGGGCAGCATCGACACCAGCAACGCCGCACCCGGCGTCGACCATGCGGTGATTACCGGAACTCGCAGGCGCCAGCTCAGGAACAGGCCGGTAATACCGCTGCCAATCGAAATGGCCCAGATCCACGAAGACACCACATCGTTGGGCAGGTGCGCTTCCTTGGCGGCCTGAAACACGATGATCAAGGGGCCGGCGTAGGAAATGATTACGGCAATAAAGCCCGCGATGACGGCTGACAGGGATAGATCCTTTCTGAGTGTGTCCATGATGTCTCGACTTGGCGCGGCAGAGTCGCGCAGTGACCCGGGGGGAGATTGAGTCGATTGACTCGATTCGACATGAGTGTATTTGAATGAATTGAGTTGATTCAATAGATGGCAGGATTGTTACGAGATGTTTTTTTGCTATCAGCGCCCTGGTTTTCGACGATTTATCGTTTATTTATTTGATTTATAAGAGAATTAGTTTCTGGAAAAATATTTTCTTCGAGCAATTGATATCGACTCAATCACAAAATCAATCGAATCAATTTATCGATTGGGTCGATTTATTAGATGCCTAACCTCCATGTGATATGCTCGGATATTCATCATTTCTACGATGGGCAGTGATCATCCATGTGGGTTCCCCAGCTAAGCGAGTTCAGCCAGCCGATGTACTTGTCGATTGCCGATGCGTTGGCGCGCGATATCAGCAACGGCGTGTTGAATGAAGGCGATCGCCTGCCGACCCTGCGGGAGCTGGCCACGACCCTGAATGTCACGCCGGGCACTATCAGCCGAGCCTATAGCGAAGCCCATCGGCGTCGCCTGGTGCAGGGGGAAGTGGGGCGTGGTACTTATGTGCTCAACCAGAAGCAGCTGGAACTGCCGGCAAGCAACAGCGCCGCACCGCTGAATCTGGGGCAATCCGAGTTACTCGATCTTTCGATCATCAAGCCCTACAGCGAAACCCTGGAGTACTGGTTGCGCGACGCCCTGGTGGGGATGGCCAAAAGCACCGATTTCGCCCGAGCCCTGGATTACGCACCGGACGGCGGTCACCCGGCGCATCGCGAGGCGGGCGCGCAGTGGTTGCGCCATTCGTTGCCCGATGCGCAATGGCAGCAAGTGGTGATCACCGCCGGGGCCCAGCATGGCTTGATGGTCGCGATGAGCGCTCTGACCAACGCCGGTGACCTGGTGCTCTGCGAAGCGCTTTGCTACCCCGGCATTATTTCCCTGGCCCATGGCCTTGAGCGCCGCCTGCGTGGCGTACCGATGGACGACGAAGGGATCATTCCCGAAGCGTTGCGCGAACTGTGCGAGCGAGAAAAACCGGCGATGCTGGTGTGCGTGGCAACCTGCCAGAATCCGACGGCGGCGATCATGTCGCAAAAGCGCCGGGCCCAAATCGCGGCATTGGCCGAAGAGTTCGACTTCATCATCCTCGACGATGACATCTATGGCTTCCTCGCCACCGATCCGTCGATCAAGCCGCTGTCGGCGTTTGCGCCAGACCGTTCGGTGTACCTGACCAGCCTGTCGAAGTCGGTCATGCCGGCGCTGCGTGTCGGTTACATCTATAGCCCGCCGAAACTGCTGTCACGCCTGACCTCGATGGTGCGCAGCAGCGTCTGGATGCCGTCGCCTTTGACAGCGCAACTGGCCAGCAATGTGATTACCGAAGGCCTGGACAAAAAACTGATCCGCATCCAGCGCAATGAAGCCGCCGGGCGGCAAGCGATTGCCCAGGAAATCTTTGCCAATTTCGAGCTCAAGACTCAACCCTATTCGTACCACATCTGGTTGACGCTGCCCGAGCCATGGACCAGCGACGAGTTCACCATGCTCGCCCGAGCCAACGGTGTGCTCGTACTCAGTGGCACCCAGTTCCAGGCTGAACGCTCCGGGATTACCCGTTGTGTGCGGCTGGTATTGATGTCACCCACGAGCCAGGACGAACTGCGCTTCGCCTTGACCAAACTGGCCAGCCTGATCGATTCCGACCCGCGACTGCACTATTGAGTCACCGCAGGGGCAACAGTGCCCGAACGATCCGCCATCAGTGCGAACAGCCCTTCGGGCTCGCCGTTCTACCGCCGTATCTGGAGTTGCCGAAAATCGAGATCAATCTGTTCTGGCATGCCCGGTACGCCTTACCGAGTCAGGGCTCGCAATGCGGCCCGGCTGAGGCAACCGGGGCGTACGCAGTAACACACTGATTTCATCGCAGCTGACCGCGCTGCTGAACAAATGACCCTGAATTTCATCGCAGCCGTTTTCACGCAGGAAGGTTTGCTGCTCTTCGGTTTCGACACCTTCGGCAATGACCTTCAGGTTCAGTTTGTGCCCCAACGAAATCACTGCGGTGGCGATGGCTTTGTCGTTCTCGTTGTCGGGCAGATCGCGCACGAAAGACTGGTCGATCTTGAGTCTCGCGATCGGGAAGCTTTTCAATGCTGCGAGGCTGGAGTAGCCGGTGCCGAAGTCGTCGATCGAGAGACTGATCCCCATTGATTGCAGTTCTTTCATTTTGCTGATGGCTTGCTGAAGGTCTTGCATGATCAGACTTTCGGTCAGCTCCAGCTCAAGGTACTTCGGGTCCAGTCCGGTTTCTTGCAAGGCATGCCTCACCCGGTCGATCAGGTCCCTTTCGATGAACTGGCGCGCTGAAATATTCACCGACATGGTGATCGGCGGCCAGCCCGCATCCTGCCAGGCCTTGTTCTGTCTGCACGCGGCATGAATCACCCAGTCGCCGATGGGCACGATCAACCCAGTCTCTTCGGCCTGCGGAATGAATTTGATTGGAGACACCATGCCGAGCTCGGGGTGCTGCCAGCGGATCAGTGCCTCTACGCCGATAATCTGACCTGACTGCAAATCCACCTGTGGCTGGTACAGCAGCAGGAACTCGTCATGGTTGAGTGCGTTTCGAAGCCCGTCTTGCATGGCGAGCTTGCCCTGATCCTTGTTATTCATCTCGCTCGTATAGAACTGGTAACTGTTGCGACCCAGCTCCTTGGCCCGGTACATGGCGGCGTCCGCATTGCTGAGCAACGTTTCGGTATCGCTGCCGTCGGCAGGGTAAGTGGCCAACCCCATGCTGCAGGTGACGTGGAGTGTATGTCCGCTGAGCTGAATCGGTCGCAGGATGGCTTCCTGGATTTTGTGCAGGGCTGGAGTAACGCCGTCGAGATCTGAGGGCTGGTCGAACAGGATGATCACAAACTCGTCGCCACCCAGTCGTACGACGGTGTCGGTGCGGCGTACACATGCCAGCATGCGCTGAGCGACGGTTTTCAGCAGTTCGTCTCCAGCACTGTGCCCAAGGCTGTCATTCACCAGTTTGAATTTGTCCAGATCAAGAAACACCACCGTCACCAGCCGGCTGTAGCGCTGAGCATAAAGTATTGCCTGCTTGAGACGGTCTTCGAGCAGTGTGCGATTCGGCAGCCCGGTCAGTGCGTCATGGTCACCCATATAGCGAATGCGCTTTTCGGTCAGTTGGCGTTCTATCGCAATGCCAGCAAGAGGAGTCGCCATGTTGATCAGTCGCGTCTCGGTCGAGCTGGGGCTGCGTACGGTGCTGGAATACAAGGCAAACGTACCCAATACTTTTCGCTCATGGGACAGAATCGGCGTCGACCAGCAGGCGCGAAATCCATAGGGCGCAGCGACTGAACGGTACTCCTCCCACAGCGGATCCAGCTCGATATCGGTGACGATGACCGGTTCTCGTCGATACACCGCGGTGCCGCATGAACCGACGTTCGGACCGATCGCAATCCCGTCAATGAGCTGGTTATAGGCTTTCGGCAAACTGGGCGCAGCCCCGTGCAGCAGGTGTTTGCCCTCCTCATCCAGCACCAGGATGGACACCATCATCCCCTCCAGTTGGGACTCGACCAGATGAGCCAGGCTTTCGAGGACTTCGGCAAGCTCGGTGCTCCTGGCGATCAGCTCCAGGACATGACCTTGCCCGGCACGGATGACGGCCTCTTGCTCTAATCGGCTGTTTTGCACGGCGAGCCGCTCTGTGGCGATACTCAATTGGACCGTTCTTTTTTCCAGCTGAAGTCGGTCTTTGAGGAATTGATTCACCGCACGAGCCATGTTGCCGATTTCGTCCTTGCCATGCTCCGCCATCATCACATGCGTTTTGTCAGTGTGTTCCTGACGCAATTGCCGGCTTATTTCATTCAGGCGCACGAGCACATGACGGCCCATGAAGACCCGGGTCACAAACCAGGCGAACACCAGGCTGGCGCCCAACATGATCAGCACCCATTGCTGGCTACGATTTGAGGCCTCGACCAAGCGCTGCACGGCTTCGCGATAGTCTTCGGTGTAAGCACTGGATTGCGCACGAGCCACCGCGACCAGAACCCCGGCCTCATTCTTCAGTTCCTCATTGAAGCGCTGTATGACGTTGTACTGATTGATGAGCCTCAGGCGCAGGGAGAAGAGATCGGGCGTCTGCACATCAGCGTCGGGGAACTTGCCTGCGGTGCGTGACAGGCGCTCATATCGGATCCGCAGCCGTTGCACGGCATCACTGTCAACAGCCTGCGGCAGATCGAAAAGTAACACCGCCAGTTCCAGGCTGGCCCGGGTCTGGGTCGCGGTTAACCGGGCCGTGTGATCCTCCAGGGTTTGCTCGAAGGTGACCTCGGTTTGCAGCAGGCTTTCTCGCAGCTGCGCAACGATGTTGGCGGTATTGCGGAACAGCTGACTCGACTGATGCATGTCGAGTATCGCCACGCCACTGTTCGCGGCAGTCAGCTGCTGCACCAGTTGATCAAGGGCTTCAAGCTGTTGGACGGTCGCCGCATAGCTTGAATGCAGGGTGTCGGGCGAGCGAGTTGTCAGAAGCTGATCGGTCTGACGTTCGATCAGCAAGGTACGCTGCAGCATGTCTTGCCCATTTTGCATGCGAACCAGTCGTTCATCCGTCAGCTGGCGAGTGGCGCTGTTTGACGTGCGCAACGCGTAGACCGCAGTGGCACCACCCGCCAGGATCAGCAGTGCCAGCGTCAGAAACGCCAGTGTGAACTGTGCGCGTAGCGATTGCGGCAATAGTCGGCGTCCGAGCCGGGAAGTAACGTCCAATATCAGGGATTCCATTGGTGGCGATAGATGTCTCGATAGCCATTGTCAGGGTCGTACTGGAATTTCTTACCGCCGTCGAAGGCGATATTGTCGGCATTGACCAAGTGAATCGGCGCTACGAAGCCGCTCACCGGCTGACCTGCAAACAGCCGGTTCAATTCATCCATCACTTGCCAGCCATGCAGGTTAAGCGGCTCGGCCACGGTAACGGTCTGGTAGGTTTTTGCCTGTATACGCAAAAAAGCCGAAGCGCTGCCATCACCGGCAGACAACAGACTGATGCCGTCAC
Source organism: Pseudomonas farris (assembly GCF_019145235.1). Taxonomy (GTDB): domain Bacteria; phylum Pseudomonadota; class Gammaproteobacteria; order Pseudomonadales; family Pseudomonadaceae; genus Aquipseudomonas; species Aquipseudomonas farris. Next base: position 298,852 of record NZ_JAHSTV010000004.1, read on the forward strand.
TGGGTATTGCGGCGCTGGTCAATGAGGCAATCGAGTAGTCGAAATAGATATCGTTGATGGCCAGCGTGTGGGTCCAGCGCTTGCCATAGCGCTGAAGCAGCTCCTTGGTGATCGCCGGCATCTTCTCGCCACTTTCGGAGATCGCGACATCGCGCACTTCCAGCAACGTACAGTCCCGACAGGCCCGAATGACGTTTTCCATGGCCTTGGCTTTCGCCATGGCGATGCTGTACTTGGAGTCGGTCAGGATGACCACGCCGGCGCGGCCGTTTGACTGTGCCACTGCCGCCATGGCCGTGAGGCGAGCCACTTCGAGTGGATCGGTCGTGACGTTCATGGCCACCGGCGTGCCGTCAATCGGCCCGGGGCGTGCCCCGGCGTGCCAGCCAACCACCGGCACATCCCTGTTGGCGAAGAGGATCAGCGCCGCATTGTTCTCAAGGGCATCGGAGCCGCACAGAATGAGGCCGTCGGGTTTCGCTGCCAGGGCATCAGAAAAGGCCTTTGCGCGACCGGCCGATGATCCGGCGCCATCGAATATCTTCAGCGTCCAGCCCATCGCCTTGGCTGCCTCGCGAGCGCCCTGCGCGACACCGACAATTCCTCCGTTACGCAAATCTTCTGCGACAAGGGCGATGCTCTTGCCCCGCAGGGCTCGCGGGCCGGATTCAGGGCCGCTCCAGCGAACGGCTTCGAGGGTGGCCCTGGAAACGATTTCCTGCGCTTGAATCACCGTAACCGTGGCGTTTTCGACAGCGTATCCGGGCGTTGCCGTGAAAAGACAGAAAACCGTAATTGAAGCCATCCCGAGTAGCCAGGGCCTGAGTAACCAGGGCCTGATCAGACAGGTTCGATCACCGCATGTGATGCCGGGTCTGGAGCCGATGGCGCGATCATAGTCTGGCATGGTGTCCCTTTTTGCCAAGAGTGCAGCGTTCACTATCCGAAAGGATAGTCGGTTCTGCTGTCATCAGGTCTTTTGTGGGTAAAGTGCGCGAACTTTAGTCCTGTACATTCAGGAAATGGGACAGGGTTCATGGCACAAAACAAGGGACGAAGGTCAATTGCATCGTTGACTGATGGCGCTTCATTGCGCTTCGGCAAGGCGCTATCGCCCGAAGGCGACTGCTCAAGCGTTATTAAGCAGTCGCCGAACGTTCGAGAAAAACATCGCGGGGCATCAGCGTTACAGTGATGTAGTTGTCGATGCGGCTGTGGATCTGCAACGTCGCGCCGGAGACCCGCACAGGCCGATTGATCGTGCGGGCGCTACCTGTCTACCAGTTACAACGTGTACGAGAAACCCATTTGCACGGTTCTCGGCGCGCCCGGATAGGCGTAAACGTTGCCAAAGGCGCCTTCATCATAGTGACTGTCGAACACATTCTTCAGGTCAAGGTTAAGCCGCAGGTGCTCGTTGACTTTGTAAAAGCTGAGCAGGTCGAACACCTCGTAGCTATCCATGGAAAAGGCATTGGCCGCGGTCTGGCCGGCGCGCTCGTCGACATACTTGGCTCCCACCCCCAGGCCCAGTCCTTTGAGGCCACCGTCCTGAAACTCGTAGACGTTCAGCAGGCTGAAACTGTTGCGCGGAATGTTCACCAGGCGGGTGCCTGACTTCAGCACGTTGTCTTGGGTGACTTCGGCATCCACGTAGGCGTAGCCACCGATCATCCGCCACTCTGGCGTGAGGTTACCGGCCACATTCAGATCAAAGCCACGGCTACGAACTTCACCCGCCGCAACGCTGAAGGTCGAGTCCACCGGGTCTGTGGTCAGAACGTTGCGTTTTTCGATCTGATACACCGCGGCATCCACGCTTAACTGACGATCAAGGGCCTGCCACTTGACGCCCACCTCGTAGGATTTGCCTTCTTCAGGTTTGAAACCGCCGCCCGTTCGACTGGCACCGCTGTTGGGTTTGAAGGACCGCGCCGTGTCTGCATAGATCGCCACGGTCGGGGTCAAGTCGTAGATCAGCCCCAGGCGCGGAGTGACGGCGTTGTCACTGTTGGTCCAGCTCGGACCGTTGACGATGTAGTTGTCGTAATCCTGTTCGAAGCGTTCGAAACGCACACCAGCCAAAGCTTTCAAACCCTCGGCCAGGGTCACCTGGTCTTGCACGAAGGCGGCATAGGTCTTGAGGTTTTCCTGATCATGGGTGGTGGTGCGAGTCAGTGCCGGGCGCGGCTGGCCGTAGACCGGATTGAAAATGTCGATGGGGTAAGCACCCACCGCCCCACTGGAGCGACGGATAATCGACTTGTAATCGTAATCCTCATACTCGATGCCCGTGAGCAACGTGTGGTCGAAGCCGCCGGTGGAAAAATGCCCGGTCAGATTCAACTGCACATCAAGGTCACGCCACTCCAGCTTGCGATAGTTGAAGTTGCGCCCCAGCGTTCGGCCGTCGGCAGCGACACCGTTGGCTTCGATGGCATTGCCTTGCAGACTGCCGTCGAGATATTGCGTGCCGCCGCCCAGGGTCCAGTTGTCGTTCAGGAAATGCTCGAAACGCAGTTGCGCCATGTTGTTGTCGTTGTGCAGTTTGCCGACATCCTTCTCACCGAAAAAAGTATCCCGCGACGCGACACCGATCTGATTGCGATAGCGGGTCACACCCCGATCGAGCGGCGCGTTGTTGCGCATGAAATCGCCTTCGAAGGTGATACGGGTGGTGTCGTTGACCTGCCAACCGAGGACCGGCGCCACACCGTAACGCTCGTTTTCGACGTGATCACGGAAAGTGTCACCACCCTCGCCTATCACGTTGAGACGATAGGCCAGTCGCCCTTCATCATCCAGCGGTCCTGAGGCATCCAGCGTTCCGCGACGCATGCCCTGATCGTTGAGTTGACTGCCCAGGGTCACAGTGGGCTCGGCCAGGGGTTGTTTGGACACCACGTTGAAGGTGCCGCCCGGGTCGCCACGGCCATAGAGCGTGGTGGCTGGCCCGCGCAGGACCTCCAGGCGCTCGATGGTATTGGCATCGGGCATGTTCGGATAACCGCGGTTGATCGGAAAACCGTTGCGGTAGAACTCACCGGTGGTAAAGCCACGCACGGTGAAAGTGGTCAGGCCCTGGCCGCCGAAATTGTTCGCACGGCCCACGCCTCCGGCGTAATCGAGAGCGTCTTGCAGGCGGGTCGCGCCGAGGTCTTCCACGACATCCCGGGTGACCACGCTGATCGATTGTGGGGTTTCATGAATCGGAGTGTCCGTGCGCGTCGCACTGGCCGAACGGGTCGCCCGATACCCCTGGACCGGGCCTTGGGCCGGCTCTTCGAATGTGCCGTTAATGTCGATCGCTTGTAACTCTATTGACGCAGGATCAGTCGGTGCCTGGTCAGCCCAGGTGGTCTGGGAAATGGCTTGGATCACACACAGAGAAACGAGAGTTCGACGCATCGACATACAACCTTGAGAAGATGCCGGGCACTTCAGGAGCTCGGCGAGAATTGACAACGAATAATATCAATTCCCATTATCAGTCGATACTTTTTTATCTCGCCAAAGTAGTGCAAAAGTTGCGAAATCAACTCGTATGATCAACGTGGCCAGGCAATAGCCTCATAAAGCCTCTCATCGTATAGGCTTTGAAAGACCGCAAAATCCTGAGTAATGAGCTCAAAAGTCCATCGCGATGTAGCTTTATATCCTGACACTGGCAAAAGTTGATTCGTTGCGAGCTTGGCCGAGCGCCGACGACGGGTCGGACAACGGTGACAGCCCCAGCGCTTGTGGCAGCGGTATCATCGCCACTTGTTGCGTGGTGTTGGAACCCACGCGCTCGTCGCGTGGTGGAATGCCGTAGTACTCGCGGTAGCACTTGGAGAAGTGCGGTGTGGACACGAAGCCACACACCGACGCCACTTCGATGATCGACATGGGTGTTTGCTTGAGCAGTTGTCGGGCGCGAATCAGGCGCAGTTTCAAGTAATAGCGGGACGGTGAGCAGTGCAGGTATTTCTGAAACAACCGCTCCAGCTGACGCCGCGACACGGAGACAAAAACTGCCAGTTCGTCGAGGTCGATCGGTTCTTCAAGGTTGGCGTCCATCAGCGCCACGATTTCCTGCAACTTCGGCTGGTTGGTACCAAGCATGTGCTTGAGCGGAACACGCTGGTGATCCTGCTCATTACGGATGCGTTCGTAGACAAACATTTCCGAGATCGCCGCCGACAGTTCACGGCCGTGATCGCGGCTGATCAAGTGCAGCATCATGTCCAGCGGCGCGGTGCCACCGGAGCTGGTGAAACGGTTTCGATCCAGGGTGAACAGTCGCGTACTTATAACCACTCGCGGGAAGGCTTCCTGCATGGACGCCAGAAACTCCCAGTGAACACTGCAATCGTAACCATCCAGCAGACCAGCGCACGCCAAGGCCCAGCTGCCGGTGCATACCGCGCCCAGGCGCTTGGACTGACGCGCCTGACTCTGTAGCCACGATACATGCGCGCGGGTTACGGAGCGTTGAATACCGACACCGCCGCAGACAAAGATGGTGTCCATGGCAGGCGCGTTCTGCATCGAGGTGTCAGGGGTGATCTGCAAGCCGTCGCTGGCCAGGACTTTGCTTCCGTCGGCAGTGAGGGTCGTCCAGCGATACAGCTCACGACCGGACAATTGGTTAGCCATGCGCAGAGGTTCCACCGCGGAAGCCAGAGAGATCAGTGTGAAATTGTCCAATAGCAAAAAGCCGATGGATTGAGGCGCACGGTTCTGGGGCTTCGTCCCGGAGTTGAATGTCGTCATCGCAGTAACTCCTCACACCAAGCAGGTATTGGCCTCAGGCACAGGCTCTTTTTATTGCCCGTCCAAATACGCCGGGCTATTTATAATTTTAGTGCAAAAATCACGCCGCAGTTGAATAGACTTCCAGTCAATTCAAAAAACGACATGACGATGCTTCTATCTGGAGGGTCGCAAGAACGAAGGTCAAAAGCGAACGGGTCGATCTGGTAAGCCTGCTTATAATCTGCGAGCAATTTGGTAGCAGTTATGGGGAGGATGCCTGGAAACGACAACTTGCTTGTTACCGACAGGCATAGGTCTTTTTTTTTTGAATAACGTAACGCCACTCACAACTAAACTTCATAACAACGAAAAACCGGGAAACAGAGAGGCTTCCGGGTTTTATCGCTGATCGTTTGGAGTGATGAATTGATCACCCGGATTATTCAGGATTTCAAAATTTTGATACTGGCGAATGTTGACTCATCACGTGCCTGATCCAGCAAACTCATCGGCCTTGCCAAGGGCAACGCCTGTGCAATCGGTCTTGCTGTCACTTGCGGTTGCGTTAGCGTTTGCGCCGCCCAGCGCTCGTCGCTGGGTGGGATGCCGAAATACTCGCGATAGCACTTTGAGAAATGGGGGGTGGACACAAAGCCACACACCACCGACAACTCTACAATCGAAATCGGCGTTTGCTTGAGCAACTGACGTGCGCGGATCAGACGCAGCTTGAGGTAGTAGCGCGATGGTGAGGAATGCAGGTATTTCTGGAATAACCGCTCCAGTTGTCGACGGGACAAACCAACATAATTCGCCAGCTCGTCGAGGTCGATCGGCTCTTCAAGATTGGCCTCCATCAACGCGACGATATCCTGCAACTTCGGTTGGTTGGTACCGAGCATGTGCTTGAGGGGCACTCGTTGATGATCCTGCTCGTTGCGGATTCGCTCGTAGACGAACATGTCGGAGATGGCCGCTGACAGTTCATGACCATGATCGCGACTGATTAGGTGCAGCATCATGTCCATTGGCGCGGTTCCACCCGAGCTGGTGAAGCGGTCTCGGTCAAGGGTGAATAAACTGGAGCTGAGGTTCACTCGCGGAAAAGCTTCCTGCATGGCTGCCAGAAATTCCCAGTGCACGCTGCAATCGAAGCCATCGAGCAAGCCTGCCTGAGCCAAGGCCCAACTACCTGTGCACACGCCCCCTATCCGCTTCGCGCGCCGTGCCTGGGCTCGCAACCAGGTAATGTGCTCACGGGTCACCGCGCTTTGAATGCCAATGCCACCGCAGACGATCACGGTATCAAGTATCGGTGCGTTATTGATCGACGAATCCGGAGTGATCGGCATGCCATCGCTTGCCCACACCCGCTCACCCTCCAAGCTGAAGGTGTGCCAACGGTACAGCTCTTGACCGGTCAGTTGATTGGCCATTCGCAGTGGCTCTATGGCAGACGCCAAAGAGATCAGAGTGAATTGATCCAGCAGCAAAAAACCAATGGTTTGAGGAGGAACGGCCTTGGAGGTGTCGTATGCCATCGAAGTTTTTTCTCGCAGTGAGCGGTAATGGCCCGTGGCGCTGGCGGCGTTAACCGCCCCGCCACTGCTGGCGCACTGAAAAGATCGCAAGCAGGTTTACGCTGATATGGCTGCTATGCACTTTCCGCCGACACCGCACTCTGCGGCTGCCCATGCTGACGCGCGGTCACAAGGCCGATAAAGGAAATCACCAACGCCAGGCCGATGGTCGAAGAAACCTCCATACGGTGCTCGGGCGTCACCATCATCACCGCCAACGCTGCGCAGATGAAGGCGATGACCAACCAGGTGAGCCAGGGGAACAACCACATCTTAAAGCTCAGCTCGACGTTCTGCCGACGCAGAATCTTGCGCATGCGCAGTTGCGACACTGCGATAACCAGGTACACCAGCAAGGCAATGGCGCCGGAGCTGGCGAGCAGAAACTGGAACAGTCCGGCGGGCATGAAGTAGCTGAACAAGGTCACACCGGCACCCAGTACGGTGCTGGCGATCACCGCAGCCCTCGGCACGCCCGCCGACGACGTCACCTTCAGCGGCTTCGGTGCATCACCGCGCTTGCCCAGCGAAAACAACATGCGCGAGGCAATATAGATCGACGAGTTCATGCAGCTGGCCACGGCAATCAACACCACCACATCTACCATGAGCTTGGCGTGGGGAATGTTCATCAGTTCCAGCGCTCGCTGGTAAGAACCCACCGACGCCAGCAACGGATCATTCCAGGGCACCACGGAAATGACCACGAAAATGGACAGCAAGTAGAACACCCCGATGCGCCAGATCACCGAGCGTGTGGCTTTGGCAATGTTCTGCGCAGGGTTGCTGGATTCGGCCGCAGCGATGGTCACCGCTTCCGTACCGATGAAGCTGAACATGATGGTGATGAATGCCCCTACAACCGCTGACAAGCCGTTGGGCGCAAAACCGCCATGTTCCTCCATGAGTCGACTCAATCCGCTGGCTTCGCGCTCTGGAATCCACCCCATCAACACCGCAAAACCCAGGCCGATGAATCCAATGATCGCCACGACTTTGGCCAGCGCAAACCAGAATTCGAACTCACCGTATTTGGACACACTGAACAGGTTGGTCACAACCAACAGAATGATCGACAGCAAGGCAAACAACCAGGTATCGATCTGCGGGAACCATTGATTCAATACATGCCCGGCCGCGAGCGCCTCGATGGGTATCACCAACACCCAGAACCACCAATACAGCCAGCCGATGGTAAAGCCTGCCCAACGCCCGATTGCCTGGTCGGCGTAGGTAGAGAAAGATCCGGTGTCCGGGTTGGCAACAGCCATTTCACCCAGCATGCGCATGACCAGAACGACCAACAGGCCGGAAAACAGATAAGCCAGTAATACCGCCGGACCCGCCGCTGCGATGGCATGTCCCGAGCCGACAAACAAACCTGCGCCGATAATCCCCGCGATAGAAAGCATTGTGACGTGACGCGGCTTGAAACCCTGCGCCAACTGACCGTTCGAATCTTTGGAATTCAGGCTATTCATTGTTTTTTTTGTTCTCTGGTGATCGACGTTAGGGCGTACTGACTGAGGGTCAGGCGATCATCATTTCTCCCTGTTGCCGCGTCGAACGCGGCACACCTCAAACGCTCCTGGGTTTCTAAATCAGGCATCACAGCTGCACACGGCCATGAAGTGACGCGTCACCTTACGCGTCTTGTCTTGAAAGCCAGTAGCCCGAATGCGCCACTGACGAGTCTGATTTCGACACGCATTGCGCGTATCGCGTGTGGTGCATTAACCGAAAAAAAAGAGACCGAAGTCTCTTTTCTTGTTTTTAGCTGACCATTACCACCCACTGCCAGCCGCGCAGAAGCCCAGGATCAGGATCAGGACGATTTTTGTCCTACCTAACTTTGTTACCTGGGCAGAGCGAGCGTTATGCCAGCGTATATCTCAAGCCTGAGCAAAGAATCCGGTATTCTCAGCGATCAAAGCGGCTGGCTTCACCTTTCGCGGGCCACTCACTATCAGTATCTTGTTCGATATCTTCAGGTGCAGATGCTTGATCCAAGCTGGTTTCCCATTCGGTAGGGACCGGCTCGGGGGAGGCTTCTGGCAACCGCGGCTGGAGAATCGCGATGCGGCTTCAATCGCTTTCACGGTGGGTTATGAAAGCGCATCGCAATTCAGCCGTGAATATGCATGCCTGTTCGGGATGCTTCCGGCGCGCGATGCTGCCCGGTTCAGAACGCCCATTGTTTCTGGAGCGGCGTCGCCTTGAACGCAACGGCATTCCATGAGCGCGAAACCGATCATTGTCGCGCCCTAATCATCTGTGATTGTCGTCCCTGCAATCGTTCGCGCGAATCCGACGCCAAACACCCGCGCAGGCGTTTCAAAGCCTGGTTGCCGATCACCGTTCAGCACCCGGCGCGCAGCCTCCACTGCCGCCAACGGTGTGTAGGTGTAGCCGTTGACGGTCTCGATCACTGAACGCGCACGTGTGCCATCAGCGCCAATGACCTCAGCCACAGCACGGGCGCTATGAGCCTCTCGCTGTTCAGCACTTGGGCCGTCGGAAAGTTGTAACAGGCCGCCTTCAGGAAAGGCGTCGCCGGTGATGTTCACGAACATGGCGATATTGGGAATGCCGGTGGAGTGCCAGCCAGTGACCAGGTCACCGAAGGACAGCGGCGCGCACAGTGCCGGGCCGTCGCCAAAATCGAAGTGCCGGGGCTGCGCATCAGGTGTTGCAACCAGTTGCCCATCAACCCGCGCCAAGAGGCCCGCGCCAATGATCTCGCTGACACTTAAGGCCGATCCCCGCGACATGGCGCCAGCGACTTGTAGCGCAACGCTCAGCGACTTCGGCTCGCGCACACGGCGAGCAACATGCATCGCCAGGCAGTCTGTCGGCACCACGTCCCAGCCGACCCCAGGTAGCAACATGACACCTGCCTCGGCCGCCTGAGCGCCAAGCCGCTCCGCCAGCCGATAGACATTGATCTCGGCCGTGATGTCCAGATAGTCGACCTCGGCCTTGATACAGGCCTGCATCAAGGCGTCCGCCGTTTGAGCAAAAGGTCCTGCGAAATTCAGCAATACGCCGATGCCGTCCAGGGATTCGGCGGCTTGGGCATCAGGGGTGAACACTCGATAAGGCACACCCAGTTGCGCAGCGAGAGACGCCAGCCTTGCGCCATTGCGGCCAGCGATCACAACGTCCAGCCCCTGCGCTTTGGCATGCTCGGCAGCCATGCGGCCGGTATAGCCCGTCGCCCCATAGATCATTAATTTTTTCATTGGGCGTGCTGCCAGTTTTTGTAGACGAATTCGAGGCTGTAACCGTCCGGGTCAAGGACATTGGCGGCGTAGTAATGGGGGTCGTAATGCAGGCGTGCGCCAGGCGCACCGTTGTCGATAGCGCCATTGTCCATTGCTGCCGCGTAAGCTGCGTCGACCTCGGCCTTGCTGTTCGCCACGAAGCCAACGTGAACCGCCCGTCCCTCCACAACACCCTCGCGCAACCAGAAAAACACCCGGCCATTGGCACCGAAGCCCTTGAGATCCGGGTGGCCTGGCGGACCGTCCTTGCCGTCGTAATCAAGCCTGCCGGTAATGCCAAGCGGGGTCAGTGTCGCGGTGTAGAAACGGATGGAACGATCAACGTCGCTTACCGAGATAAAAATATGATCAAGCATTGCGGTTGCCTCACTATTCAGGTGCCGATTTAGATGGAGTACCCGCCCGCGACTTCGATCGTCTGAGCATTGATCCAGCGTCCTTCTTCGGACAGCAGCAGGGTGATAACGCGAGCGACATCCTCCGGCTCGCCCACCCGACCAAGGGCGGTTCGCGACACGAGTAGAGCCTCGAATTCGTCATTCAAACCGCCACCCAGTTCGGTGCGAATCGCCCCCGGTGAGACGGCATTGACCCGGATACGCCGAGGGCCGAACTCCTTGGCCATGTAACGGGTCAGCACGTCGAGTCCGCCCTTGAAAGCCGCATAAGGCGCAACACCCGCAGTGGCCACGCGGGTCGTGGCGCTGGTCAGGTTGACGATGCTGGCGCCCTCTCCCATCAGTGGCAGCAACGCTTGAGTCAGGAAAAACGGCCCTTTGAGGTGTACGTTCAGCAAGTCGTCAAACTGCGCCTCGGTGACCAATTCCAGGGGATTGAACAAACCATGGCCCGCGTTGTTCACCAGCCCGCCGAGGGTTGCCACACCCCAGGTTTCCTGCAACGTCAGTTGCACCGCTTCTCGGAAGCTGTCGAACCGCTTCACATCAGCGACATCCAGCTCAAGCGCCACTGCCTTGCCGCCCGATGCCTGGATACGCTGGACGACAGCGTTTGCTGAATCAATATTGCTCTTGTAGGTCAGGATGACCCCCATACCGCGCCGAGCGCAGTGTTCGGCGGTACTGGCGCCGATGCCTCGGCTGCCTCCGGTAATGACGATAACGCTCATTCGCTGCTCCAGGATCACTGAGATGAGTCACCACAGTAACCATCGCCGTTGCCACGAGCGCAGCCGTTCCTACTTCAATCCTGCCTGTTTCTGCTTTTTGCTTGCCTGGGCGTATCAGCCTGAGTTCAGATGTTCCCCATGACAAACCAACTGAATGAACTTCGCGCGCTGGCTGCCCGGGCCGAAAACCGCCGCACGGAGACGGGCATCCCCCGCGTCGCCATGGTCCAGGGCGAAATCCCTGAGCACCTGCTGGCCGCGGTTTACGAGCCGATGATCAACCTGATCCTGCAAGGCAGTAAATCAATGACCATCGGAGACCGTACGCTTCGCTATGACCTGGCGACCTATTTCGTCATGTCCATCGAGTTGCCTGCGGTCGGTCAAGTACACCCTGCTGCTTCCGGTGAGCCTTATCTGGCAGTCAGCCTGACACTCGAGCCGACGATCCTGGCGACTCTGCTGGCCGACCTGCCAAAGCCCACCGGGCATTACGACAAGGAAGCAGGCTTTTCGGTAGCCGCTGTCACGCCCGACCTGATGGACGCTTGGGTGCGGTTGCTGCGTTTGATGGGCCGACCGGAGGAAATTGCGGCCCTGGCACCTGTCTACGAACGGGAGATTCTGTACCGTGTTTTGCAAGGGCCTCACGGCTGGATGCTGCGTGATATTGCGGCACCCGATAGCGCCATGGCTCGGGTCAGCCTGGCTATCCAGTACATTCGTCGAGACTTCGCCAAGCCCATCCGTGTGGAGACACTGGCGCAACAAGCGGCGATGAGCGTATCGGCCTTTCACCGGCACTTCAAAGCCGTCACGGCGCTGAGCCCGTTGCAGTATCAAAAAAGGGTTCGCTTGCTTCAGGCGCGGACGCTGCTGGTGGCCAACGCCAAAAGTGTCACGAGTGCAGCGTTCGAGGTCGGCTATGAAAGCGCTACGCAATTTAGCCGCGATTACGCACGGATCTTTGGCTTATCACCAGCACGAGATGCAGCAAGGATTCTTGGGGAAACCCGAGGCGTGACAAGACAGGAAAAAATGGCTTTTAACCGGGAATGAGTTGTCCCTTGATGAGAGACAGCAATCAGCCAGCAGCTGTCAGTCGACTGTCTTGATTGAGGTGGTTAAGCAGGCGTGTTTTCAGGTGCAGGGCTTGGCGCACGACAGAATTATCCCCATGGAGCTGGTCATATCGGGCAAGGTGTTGTAACGCGAGACCTTACCCGCATCACCCGTCGCCTCCAGTGATTTGTTCAGTTGGTCCTTCGCTTTGCCCAACTCATCCAGCATTTCCGGAAGCGTTTGCGTCGTTTCACTTGCTGCCTGCTGTGCACCTTGTGCCACTTCAAACTCCCTCTTACTTAATGATCGCGTACACGCCCGGACGGGATAACAAATACAACCAGGCCGCAGACCTTTTGCCTTGAGCGGCCCTGACCAGCAGCGCCATATGCGCCAGATAACCTCTGGCCATCGATGGGTGCGCTGCAAAATAACGATGACACTCAGGGGTTCTTAACGAGAAAACCAGCCCGCCTGATGCTTCAATCTTTTCCAATCGCTGTTCGGCAAAACGCTTTGCATCCGCCATCGGCAACGTAGAGAGATACTCGTTATCCTTGATAACCACGGATGTTTCATATTTCGCTGGGCACGGCTGCGCTTGCAGAACGTTGTAACGTGCATACTGCTCAACGGTATTCCTCGCGGCCCGCACATCCGCGGTATTGATCATCAGAAAATTAGCGACGGTCAAACTGGTGGTCACGCACGCGTCGTTCATGTCCTGGCAAAGGTTCAACGCTCGGATGCGGTCGTACATCTGTTCATCTGGCGACAGGTGCAGCGACTTTATGTAAAGCGCATCGCTTTCAGGTAAGAAGGTTTCAGAAGCGCTCAGGTTTTCTGCACCGCCGACAAGTTCTACAACCCAGCGCACTTTCTGCGACTCGAAAAACAGCCAGAGGCCATAACCCGCCAGCACGGCCGCTAGCATGCAGAACGTCATGAGCAAGTATATTTTTTTCGTCCTGTGCACATCACACTCCAGCGAATAGAAAGTTCAACCACTGAATGCCTACCGTCTATTCCGATAGCGCATTCCATACCAGCCCGACGATAAGAAAAAAGCCATGAGAGGCGACGGAAACCACGGAGGTCCAAACTGCCGCTTTTTTAAAGCGGTCGTTATTGGCCAGATAACCGCCTGCCATCAACAGCGCCCCTATCCAACCCGCCAGCGAAACCGCACTGATTGTACGAACGAGCAGAGGCGCTTGCTGTGCAATTGATACGTCCAGCCCGTATATCTCGTTGAGCTTGGCCGCCAGTTCCGGCTCTAACGCAACGGCTGCCCGCTCTCCAATTGCGTTGCCGCCCTCGCGAAAACTGTCAAGCGCGCTTTGTGGCAGGTCTTTAATCCCCTCCAGCAGGCCATCAATCAACCGGCTCGTGGACGCTCAGCCGATTGATCAGCGCGTACGCTCGTGACCTTCCGACATCAAGAGCGCGGTAGCCTTTTTTAATATCGATTTTTCCCGTTCAAGACGGGCGATTCGTGCTTCCAGCTCCTGGATTTTCTGCTGCTCCGATGTCAGCGCTTTGCTCTGCGGAGTGACCCTGTGGCGTTCCTTCTGGCGTTCGGTGTTCATGCGAACCAGCCCTGACCACTGCCTTATATAGAGTGACGACCACCCAGTCTCTTGCTGTGGTAGAGAAAAGCCGCCGCATACTAGCGATCCTGGCGCTCAGCGCTCGACCTCAAGATGCCTTGGCAAATATCTCGCCCAACCAGTCCACAAACACCCGTACTCGTGGCGACATGTGGCGGTTGTGCGGGTACAGCACGGAAACCGGCATCGGCGGCGGCGGAGTGTCGATGAGGATTTCCTGCACCAACCCCTGGGAAATCTGCGTCGCCATGCGGTAGTGCGGGCACTGGATCAACCCCAACCCGGCAATCGCCGATGCCGCATAGATTTCTGCGCCGAATACTGATAACTCGCCATCAATGGTCATTTCCCTCAGCTCACCATCAACCATGAACTCAAATGGAAACTGCTTGGCAGTGGTGCGCGAAACATAGTTCACCGCGTGGTGACGGCTCAAATCAGCAAGGCTTTTCGGTTCGCCGTATTTGCGCAGGTATGCGGGGCTGGCACAGGTGATTTGCCGCAGGTTGGCAACACGTTTTCCGATCAGCGCGGAGTCGCTCAGAGTGCCGGCGCGCAGCACACAATCGACGCCTTCGGCAATCAGGTCGACATAACGGTCGGCCTCGCTGATGGACAACTCGATATCCGGATAACGGGCCATGAATTGCGGTAATGCAGGGATCACGAAGTGCTTGGCCAAGGTGCCGTGCAGGTCTACCCGCAGCCGCCCTTTCGGCGCAACACCGCGAAACGCCAGTTCGGCCTCTTCCAACTCCGCCAGCAACTGAACGCAGCGCAGGTAATACGCCTCACCATCCAGCGTCGGACGGACCTTGCGCGTGCTGCGCTCTAGCAAACGTGTCCCCAGCCAGGCTTCGAACTGATTCAGCGTGTGAGTCAACGTCGCCCGAGGCAGATTCAGGTCATCCGCCGCCAGCGTAAAGCTGCTGCGCTCGTAGATCCGCACAAACACCTTCATTGCTTTGACTTGATCCACATTGAATTCCTGGCTTTTCGATTGTTGGCAATTATTGAATAGAAAAGCCAACTCTAAATGCATTTATCACCTTAAGTAAACATGTGAATCTAGCTTCACACCGAGCAAAACAACCCATTATTTCAAAGGAGTCACCACTATGACGACTCAAACGTCGAAAGTAGCCATCGTAACCGGCGCCTCTCGCGGTATCGGCGCGGTCATCGCCAAACAACTGGCCAGTGAGGGTTTCGCTGTCGCCATCAACTATGCCAGCAGCGTTACGGAAGCTTCAAAACTGGTAGCCGAACTGCATGAGGCCGGTCACCAGGCCATCGCGATCAAGGCGGATGTGGCCAACGTTGACGACATTCGTCGTATGTTTGATGAAACCGAAGCGCAATTGGGCAAGGTCGATGTGCTGGTAAACAACGCCGGCATCCTCAAGGTGCTGCCACTAGCGCAACACAGCGACGAACTGTTTGACCAGAATTTCAACATCCACACTCGCGGCACCTTCAACACGCTGCGTGAAGCCGCCACTCGCCTGAACAACGGCGGGCGGATCATCAACTTCTCCAGCAGCACCGTCGGCATGAATCTGCCGGGCTATGCGGTGTACATCGCCAGCAAAGCAGCGGTGGAGTCCCTGACTCAGGTGTTCGCCAAGGAAATGCGCGGTCGCAATATCACCGTCAATGCGGTTGCACCGGGCCCGGTTGCGACGGATCTGTTCCTGCACGGCAAGTGTGAAGAGCAGATCCAGACCTTCGCCAAGATGGCCCCACTGGAACGCCTGGCTCAGCCAGAAGATATCTCCCGCGTCGTGTCCTTCCTGGTCGGCCCTGACTCGGCCTGGGTCAACGGGCAAATCCTGCGCGTTAACGGCGGCCTCGTCTGAGCCGTCTCACCCCCTAGGTTAAAGGAGATCCGACCATGAGCCAGCCAGCCAACACCCCTACCCGTACCGGGCAATCGAAGCTGATGTTCACGCTGTTCACCGCGGTGGCCGCTGCCACCGCTGCACTCGCGGCGGGCTCCAGCATGCTGCTGACCCTGCCGGTCTGGGCGATGTTTGTCGGTTGGGTGGCGTTCTTCAGCCACGGCCTGACCTTGCGTGACGGCCTGGCGAACCTCGGTTGCGTGCTTATAGGCATCGCCTTCGGCATGGGAGCGGCAATGAGCATCGGCGCATTGGCACCCACTCTAGGCATGTTTGCGCTGCCATTGGTGGTATTTGTGGTGGCGATGATTGTGGTGTCGCTGCGAGCCGTCCGGACGATGAACAACATCGTCGCCTACTTCCTCGGCCTGATTGCTTACTTTGCCTCGCACCTGGCGCCATCAATGGAAAGCTTCGCCGAACTGGGTGCCGCCGGTGCCATCGGCTCTTTCGCCGGCTGGTTGTCCCACGCCGTACAACAACGTCTTCCCCGTCATGCCTGAAACCACCACTTTGCAGAGGTCAATAACATGAAATCGATCATCTTAATTACCGGTGCTTCCAGTGGTTTTGGTGCACTCACCGCACGCGCGCTTGCCGACGCCGGCCACACTGGATTTCTATATCAACAAGGTCGGTTTCACCGTGTCCGACGATGTCGTCGATGAGGGCAACGGTGCGCTGATGACCACTTTCAGGTTTTGCTGTGAACGCTGGCTACTTTGTTGCATCGCACTCACCGCTTTCTCTGTCCTCGCCTGTACCGCTCTGACCACCAAGTCGACGCTAGTTGGGTGGACTTATCACCGATCTGCTTGATTGCAGTACGCAGGTTGTCTTGCATCGTTGCCAACGCTGCCAGCCAACGCAGGCCTCATCCCGATAGTTTTGCTGGATATCCGGCTTGGGTGCTGTCCAGGATGAATTCAATCAGCGCCCGGGATGCGGCTGATAATTGCCGGTGAGGCGGGTAAATAATCGAGAATGGCCGACTGCGTCCGCTCAACTGCGGAAGTATTTCCACCAATTGCCCCCGCTGCATTCTGTCCCGGATAACGAAGTCATAGGTCTGGCAGATGCCCAGACCGCTTTCCGCCAACGAAACGATGCCGAGGACATCATCCAAAACCTGCACATTGGCTTGCGGCAGCCATTCGATATTTTTTTGATCAAGGCAGAATAACCACGGCCCGATTTTGCCGCTGCTGGGCATAATGAACGGCAGGCAAACGTGCTCGCCTAACATCTCAAGCGTCGTAGGGACGCCGGCGCGTGCCAGGTATTGGGGAGATGCGACCAGGCAGAGCCGTGCATCTTCCAGCTTGCGCCCCACCAGACCACTGTCCGGCAACTGCCCCAGGCGAATCGCCAGATCGTAGCCTTCGGCGACCAGGTCGACATTGCGATTGGTGATGCTCAGCTCCACCCGCACAGCTGGGTATTGCCGGGCAAAGGCACTGAGCAGCGGCGGCAGACGATGATGCCCGTAAGTCGTCGGCACGCTCATCCGAACGCGCCCGCTCAACTCGCCTTCCTGGCCGAGAATGCTGCGCTCCACCTCTTCGATCTGCGCAAACGCCGAACGAGTCTGTTCCAGATACAACTTACCAGCGTCGGTCAGGCTGAGCCTGCGAGTAGTGCGTCGCAACAATTGCACGCCAAGACGCGATTCAAGCCTGGTCAACGCACGACTAAGCACCGAAGGCGTGGTCGCCAAGGCGACGGCAGCAGCACTAACGGTCCCCTGCTCAACTACGCGAATAAAAGCGCGAAGCCGGCAAAGGGTCGCGCCGACTGGATCTATGCGGGCTACAAGATGACCGTTATCAGCAACAAGGAAGAGGAAGAAGCCAAAGGTCTGCTCAACGGTGGCGCCATGAAGTTCTACCCGCAAACGGCGCTGGAAAAAGCCGGTGGGGTGTACCGCAGCAACGCTTCGAATTGGACGCCTAATGTGGTCATCGATCGCGAGTTGATCACGGGCCAGAATCCGAACTCGGCCATAGAGGTCGGCAAAGCATTGCTCGCTCGACTGAAATAACACGTCTGCCGCACCGCGCTATTCCCTGGCCCCGGATGTTGCCGGGTATTTGGAGCTCTGCAATGACAACTCGCATTTTCCTTATCACCGGAGCCAGCAAAGGCATCGGGCGCGCGCTCGCGGCTCAATTGTTCCAGGCGGGCCACCATGTTGTGGGCATCGCTCGCAACAGTTTGGATCGGCACTTTCCCGGCACGCCTTGCAGACAACGCAAGCATTGCTACCGGGAATACGCAACCGAAGTTGGGGAAGGATCGTCAACATCTCCAGCCTGACTCTTAATGGGAAAGCGCTGCTGAACATCTTGACTTAATGGTCAGACCTAGTGAGGAGTCAATGACCCTCCATCAAGGCGATTCTTATATCTGGGTATTGCTTGATCCTACGAGCGTGCCTCCCGGCACCAATTTACCTGGGACAAGCCTTGGTCTCTCGACGAATTGGTGATTGCAGTAACCTCACTGCTATTACTCAACAATACCTAAATCAGGCATTAGCGTAGCCAGAAAAGCGATCATACCTTCTCGATTTCTTGAAGATGCGCATAGCTATCTACGAAACGCTTAAATTTGTGCTTACCACAAGTGTACGCTTCGTACTTCGCGGGTAGAGCCTCACTCACGCAGGTTGGCACAGGTTCAACAACCGCATCGAAATCCAAATCAATAAAGAACGGTATTGAATAACGCTCCAGGCCGCTGGTATTGATGACACGATGCATTGTCGAGGTGTAGCGATCATTGGTGAGGGTTTGAACCAAATCACCAATATTGACGATAAAAGTGCCTTCAACGGGTGGTGCAGTAACCCACTCCCCTGCACGGTTCCTGACTTGCAAACCGCCAACTGCATCTTGGGATAGGACCGTCAAGAAACCATAGTCCGTGTGTGCCCCAATACCGATCTCCTCTTGGGAAACCCTTCCGATCTGGGGCGGGTAACGCAAAATCCGTTGAATAGTGATGGGCTTACGCTGAAGATGTTCAAAGTAATCTTGTGGTAAACCCAAGCTCAGCGCGATCCCGCCAATAAGCATTCGCGCGAGTGCCAATACAGAGGAATGGTAATCTTCGGCAACCTTCTCAAATTGCGGCAGTACAGATGGCATTTGATTAGGACCAAAGAATGGAGAGACCTCATCATAATGAGCTCCGCAATCAAAACACTCTTTGAAATCGCGAGTATTAGCAGGGTCTACGTTTTCCGCGTACATCGGTATATAACCACGTAGCGTGAGCCCGGAATTCACGACATTAAGCTTGTTCTTCTCCTCATAAGGAAGCTTGAAAAAACTTTTGGTAAGCGCATACATCTCATCTATTAACTGCTGGTCAATGCCATGGTTTTTTATATAAAAAAACCCCACCTTTTCGCATGCATCACCTATTTGACTTGCCACCTTCAGTGGATTTTCGCCGTTTATGAGCGACGATATGTCTATGACCGGAATTTCAGTGAAAGCTGTTTGTTTGCTAGCCAAGCGAATATCAAATAACTCTGTCACCTATGCTCTCCTTTCCGAAATATCAATAAGGCAGAAGATTTAGAAAGCACGACTGTACCCTCTTCAATCCCACTGAATCACACCTGAACCGTCACCTATAACACCCACGTTCACGTCCGCCTCAACGAGTGCGGTTTGCCGCTGCGCGCACTTTCATCACGCCGCGGGCACTGACCGCTCAATGCGATGGCAGCCAGGCGCGTACGAATCCAATCAGCCCGGGTTTTGATGGATGTTAATCCTGGATTTTTTGGCACGCAAGCAAAATGTACACATGTGTCACCAATCGTTGACACAGGTGTACATTTATCCTAATTTTAAGTCACCGAGCCCGATGAAGCCACTTTGGAGCGCACCACGATGTCCAGCGATCCCTTGCTGCAACCCTATAAAATCAAGAATCTGACCCTCAGAAACCGGATCATGACCACCTCCCATGAACCGGCCTACCCTGTGGACGGCATGCCCAAGGATCTCTACCGCGCCTACCACGTGGAGCGCGCCAAAGCCGGTGTCGCACTGACTATGACTGCCGGTTCCGCTGCCGTTTCCCGAGACAGCCCGCCGGTGTTCAACAACGTGCTGGCCTACAAGGACGAAGTGGTCGGTTGGTTGAAGGACCTGACCGATGAGTGCCACGAACATGGCGCGGCAGTGATGATCCAGTTGACTCACCTGGGCCGTCGCACCCGCTGGGACAAGGCCGACTGGTTACCGGTGGTGTCGCCGTCACACCGTCGCGAGGCTTCGCACCGCTCCTTCCCGAAGAAAATGGAGGAATGGGACATTGAGCGGATCATCAAGGACTATGTGGACGCCGCGGAGCGCATGAAGGCGGCAGGTCTCGATGGTCTGGAGCTTCAGGCTTACGGGCATTTGATGGACCAGTTCTGGTCACCGTTGACCAATGACCTCGACGGGCCTTACGGCGGTTCGCTGGAAAACCGCATGCGTTTTACCTTCGACATCTTGCGTGGCATCCGCCAGCGGGTAGGCGAAGATTTTCTGCTGGGAGTTCGCTACACCGGTGATGAAGAATTGCCCGGTGGCTTCACTGCCAGCGAGGGCATGCAGATTTCTCACATGCTCAAGGACAGCGGACTGGTCGACTTCCTGAACGTCGTGCGCGGTCACATCGATACGGATGCAGGGCTGACCGATGTCATCCCGATTCAGGGTATGCGCAACTCGCCCCATCTCGACTTCGCTGGCGAGATCCGCTCGTCGACAGGCTTTCCGACTTTCCACGCTGCGAAGATTCCCGATGTGGCCACGGCGCGCTACGCGATTGCCTCGGGGAAAGTGGACATGGTGGGCATGACCCGCGCGCACATGACCGATCCGCACATCGTGCGCAAAATCATCGAGAAGCGCGAAGAAGACATTCGCCCGTGCGTGGGTGCCAACTACTGTCTGGATCGTATCTACCAAGGCGGTGCGGCCTATTGCATCCACAACGCGGCGACGGGTCGGGAAACCACCATGCCTCACGACATTCCCAAAGCCGCCGTCAAGCGTAAGGTGCTGGTGGTCGGTACCGGCCCAGCTGGGCTGGAGGCGGCGCGGGTCGCCGGTGAGCGCGGTCATGATGTAACGGTGCTTGAGGCGGCTGACCAACCTGGCGGGCAGATTCGTCTGACTGCGTTGAGTGAGCGTCGTCGCGAGATGATCAGCATCATTGATTGGCGAATGGCGCAATGCGAACGGCTGGGGGTGAAGTTTCACTTCAATACCTGGGCCGAGGCCGACACCGTGCAAGCCTTCGAGCCTGACGTGGTCATCGTTGCGACCGGCGGCCTACCGGATACCGAGGTGCTCCGCGTGGGCAACGAACTCGTGGTTTCAACCTGGGACATCATTTCCGGTGACATCAAGCCCGGTCGCAACGTACTGATCTTCGACGATGCCGGGGATCATGCCGCCCTGCAGGCTGCCGAGGTCATTGCGCAAAGCGGTGCGACCGTGGAGATCGTCACCCCTGACCGCTCGTTTGCACCTGAAGTCATGGCCATGAACCTGGTGCCCTACATGCGCAGCCTGCAGGACCTGGACGTCATCTTCACCGTCACCTACCGGGTCGATACAGTGGAAAAACGTGATGGCGGGCTCGTTGCAACCTTTGGCAGCGATTACGGACAGGTCCACAAGCAGCGCGTGGTCGATCAGGTGGTCGTCAACCACGGCACCCTTCCCCTGGACGACTTGTACTTTGACCTGCGTCCTTTCTCCACCAATGGCGGCGCGGTAGAGCAGCATGACCTGATCGCCGGCACGGCACAGAACATCGTCACCAATCCCGAAGGACGCTTCCAGCTGTTCCGAATCGGCGACGCCGTGTCTGCTCGCAACACCCACGCGGCCATCTACGACGCTTTGCGCCTGGTGAAAGAAATCTGAATACGTGCCTCCATCTTTAGCACTCACCGCCGGTGGTACCTGTGAAGGCCAACCGGGTTCGCGTAACTGGGCTGAAAATGCCTATGCCGCTTACGCCCGAGACCTGGATGGCAACAAGCTGGCGGTCTATTGCTTCAAGGCCGAGTAAGCGTAACCGTCTGATGCCTAAAACCATGAAGGCCCTTCAAAGGGCCTTCATTGCTTATCTCTTCGGCTACATGCCTTTGCGGGCAATCTCAGCGCCTGCCTGCACCGCTCGCCCCACAATCGCCTCAATGTTCTGATCGGCCATCGACCGCAGCGCTGCCGCCGTCACGCCACGGTAAGCCATCAATGACTCAATCATTTGCCGCGGATCGCGGCTGGCAAGCATCTGGCCGCCCCCCACCACTACGCCTTGTGCAGCGCGCTGCGCGATGGCAAGGGGGATTCCCGCAGCCACCGCCTGATTAGTCAGTGCCATTTGCAACATTGCCGGAAAGGCCGGCCCAGTCCCAGACAACGCACTGAGATAATCAATACAGTCTTCATCAGGCACTTCGTCCGCCGAACCTACGCACTCGAACAGTCGCTGCACCCACTGGCGGTCGAGTTCAACAAGGTTTCCGACACCGTACCAGGGTGTGAACGACTGCCTGATTTCCACGGCCGCATTCGGCATGGCCCGCACCACGACATCCGCACCGGTGGCCGCGCTGATGGCTGCCGCCGGAACTCCGGCCATCAGAGAAATCACTAGCTTGCCGCGGGCGTTGATCAGCAGTTCGCGAAACTGCTCCGGCCGGATGGACAGCACGACAATATCGCTGAGGTCCACCAACTGCTGGTTGTCGGCCAGCAGCTTCACTCCTGGCTCGAAGGTACTGACGCCGGAGCGGTTCGAGATCAACAAATGGTCAGGTTTGATGAAACCGCTTTCAAGGAGCGCCTCGGCGATTGCACGCCCGAGCCAGCCGGTGCCCCCAATGATGCCCAGAGTTCTATTCTCCATCGGCAGCGGACGCCTCGAATGTTTCGACCAAGGGAACGAAAACACCAGGCTCTTTTTCTGCGTAGCCGAACTTTCCATAAAAGCGATCCAGCTCGCGCCTCTTCGGTACTTTGCCGGTAAACACGCTCACGTACTGAGGAATCCGTCGAAATCGAACGACGATATCTTCATTGGTTTTCATGGAGATGTAGCCGATCTGTGTGAGGTAGATCGTCCTGGCCCGAACGTCAGCCCCCTCGCCGTCGTAGCCAAACCGTCGGAACATCGCGGCCAGGGCGTTCATCCGCGCCTCATCGGCTAAAGCGATTTCAGCTTTGACCTCGTCCGATTGCAGCGCCCAACTGCGCACAGCAAATTCGAACTGCGAGTCGAACAGCTCAGGGTTCACCCAGCACTCGAAGACGTTGAGAATCGCTTCGGAGATACTTTCTGCGTAACTCTCGCATTGGCTGACCATACCGCCGGTGTTCTTGTCCTTCCAGCGGGCCAGGAGCGCCGCGAGCAACTGCTCCCGGTCTTCATAGAACCAGTAGAAGCTGGTGCGAGACAAATTCAAGCGTTTGGCCAGCGGCATCACCCGCACAGCATCAACACCCGACTCTTTAAGAGCTTCGTAGGCGGCGTCCAGCCAACCATCGACGGAGCCTCGCCAGCCTGCGTCCTGCGCTTTGGTTTTCGCCCTTCCTGTCTGCGACATTCGGGTGCACCTTTATTTGAAAATTCTTCGACACTGTACACCGCAAGATCTTTGGCGTACACGACATGTACATAGGCGTACATTTTCAAGACGCGAGATCGCAAAATCAAGTGAGCACGCCATCAATGCCGAGGATGTTGGCGGGATAGTCGTTTTCCTGGCCTCGGAATCATCGGCCTTTATCACCGGGCAAGTACTGGTGGTGGATGGGGGGCGCACGGCGAAACTGCCACTGCCGTTTTGATCGAATCAGCCCCACTTGCGACGGAGGGAGTCACTTACCCACCTCCGTCGCAGGTTGCGCGAAGCCAGACTCTGGCCCGCTGCAAAATTTTGCAGCAGGCAACGCATTCATTACTTGGGCGCTTTGTTCTCTATCAGGCAATTGCCACCATCGACCACCAGCAACTCACCGGTAATGTAACTGGACTCAGGTGAGGCCAGGAACGTAACGGCAGCAGCTACTTCTTCCGGGCGCCCTGCTCTACCAACCGGAACATACTTCGCTGCATTCACCTCCTCTGGGGTGCTTGATCCTGTGGCGATCCAGCCCGGCGCGACCGAGTTCACAGTAATTCCAAAGCGCGCGACCTCAAGGGCCAGGCTCATGTTCATACCCACCATTCCGGCTTTGGCCGCAGCATAAGCCGCTTCTCCTGGATTACCTGCCCGAGTCCCAGTCGTGGAACTGACGTTGACGATTCGGCCGTAGCGTCTGTTACGCATCCCCGGCAAAACTCCACGGGTCAGCAGAAAGGAGGTTGTCAGATTTCGAGCAATTGAAAGATTCCAACTGTCGACACTCATGTCCGCCAGATCGGCAAAAGGCTCCGGATGACCCTGCGCGGCCATGCCGGCATTGTTCACAAGAATATCGATTCGCCCCCATACCGATTCGGCCCAGGTAGTAAGTTCAAGAACTTGATCCTCTTCACTCAAGTCCGCCGTACGACCTTGCGCTTCAAATCCTGCGGTACGTAACTCCTCCACCCGATCATGGATGCGAGCGCTGCTGCCTGTGACGATTAACCTGACGCCCAGACTGCCCAGGCGCTTCGCAATCGCAAAGCCAATTCCACGTTCACTACCGGTGCCACTGATAAGCGCTACCTGACCACTCCAGTCCGCAACCATTGCATATTGCTCCTGTCGTCGGGGGATCAGTCCCTGAACTGATGGCAGTCTAGGAGAAAGAAATCAGCTGAGCCAACCAGCGTGGTACTGCATGTTCACGCCTTCGCTTTAATCGCATACAACCCCCCGATAAACACCAACGCTGCTCCGACAACTACCCAGGTATCAGGGCGCTCGGCAAAAACGATCACACCAATCAAAGTGGCGAACACCAGCAGCGCATAGTTGAAAGGCTGCAGGGTAGAAGCGGTTGCGTATTTCAGTGCTTGAATGAAGAGAATCTGAGCGATTACTCCCGTCAATGACAGGATCCCCATCAAGAGTCCCTGGACCGGAGTCGGAGCAACCCAGACGGGTAGCCCCGCAAATGTGACCGTCAGGGCACCCACACCTGCCATAAAGAGCATGTTCGTCGCAAAGGAGTCGTGTTGGCTTATCCGGCGCGTCAGTACGTTGAACACCGCGAACGCCAAAGCTGCCAGCAGGGGAATCAGCGCCGCGAGTTCAAAAACGCCCGCGCCTGGTCGAAGGATGATCAGTGTCCCGGTGAACCCTATGGCGGCGGCAATCCAGCGCCGCAGACCTATGAACTCCCCAAGCACGGCCCCCGCCAATGCCAGTGCCATCAGCGGAAATACGGCATAGAGCGCATGCATTTCGGCCAGGCCCAAATATCGTAGCCCCACTGCAAACAGTATGGTTTCACCCACGGCTAACAGCGCTCGAATGATTTGGAGCCAAGGGTGCTTACTGCGAAATGACTCTTTGCCCCTACCTTGGTAGGCGGCATATCCGAGGGCAAAAACGACAAACACCCAATAGCGCATCATGACCAGTTGGGCAACCGGGAAGTCTTTGACAAGCACCTTGGTTAGTCCGTCCTGGCTCGCAAAGATAAGCATTGAAAGCAGGCATAAAAAAATCCCGAGTTGGGGCCTTGAGACCCCAGAACTAGCGGAAACGGTGAGCGTAGTTAAGTACGCCGTGTTTTTTGTTTGAGCGCTCTTCAATCGCACCTCGGTCATGCCCTCCTCCTTAACGTGTCAGCAACATCAGGTTTTGCAGCGTTTCACTAACGCATCCAGCACAAACAGCAACGCCACGAAGTCGTTAGCCCACCGTTGCGGTAAACACCGCCAGTCATAAAGGTTTGAACAGGCGTTCTTTACTTCACCAGCCGCGTTTCTCTCGAAGGTCGGTAACCAAAATACGAGCTGTAGCATTTGCTGAAATGGCTCGGCGAAACGAAGCCACAGGCGACCAGCACATCAACCTGAGACAGCTCTGTGTGTTGAAGCAATCGCCGTGCTTCGGTAATGCGTAATTCCAGGTAATACCGTTGCGGTGTGCTACCCAGTTGTTCTTTGAACAAACGCTCTATTTGTCGACGGGAACGTCCGGCATAGGCCGCCAGTTGTTCCATTTGCAGCGGCTCTTCAAGGTTGGCGTCCATCAACTTGACCACCTCTTTAAGGGGGGCGCTCAACGAGATGTTCTGCGTTGGTTTGATGCGCCGATACCGCGACTCTTCGAAAGAAAGAATGTCTTCGATGCCTTCGACAAGCGCCTTGCCGTGCAGCCCCTTGATCCATTCCAGAGCCATGTGAAAAGCACCCGCTGGACTCGAAGCCGTGAGCCGGTCGCGATCCATGACAAATGCTTCACTGGTGACATGCGTGACTTTTGAAATTTCTGCGAGCGCGGGTCGGTGCTCGGGGTGAATCGCACAACGATACCCTTCAAGCAAACCTGACACGCCCAAAAACCACGCCCCATTCCACAGCCCGGCCAGTGTGATACCAAGTTCTGATGCCGTTTTGAGGATGCTGATCAGCTCGTGATTGACTTTGAGTTCGGTGCGGTAGCCGCCGCATATGACCAGCAAATTAAGGTCTTTGAGTGCTGCGACTTCCAAACGCGCATCCGGTCGAATGACCAGGCCAAGGTCGCTGGTGACCTCACCGTCTTGCAACCCAAAGGTTCGTGAAGAGAACGACGTGGGATGCAAAAGGTTGGCGGTGACAATCGTATCGAGTGCTTGCGTAAATGCAGGCAGCGAGAAGTGTTCGAGCAGTAAAAATCCTGCCTGGGCATGAGCCGTCGGCTCACTCCGAGTCTCTTCCAGATAGCGCAGGTTTTTACCTTTCATACACCCACTGAAATCTCGTCGTTCGATCACTTTACGCCTCGCTTCTTTACACTGACGAACGCAGCCATTGTGCAAACCACGGTTGAATCTGCGCGCCCAAAGAATCAACCGTTGGCGCCGTGAGCAAACTCTTTATGCGAGCTGAAAACCGTGGGCTAGAGGGTCTTTGTCATCAACGAAAATTGTGTTGTGACCTATCACCTCAGCCCAGCCGCTGACACTTGGATTCATGCCGTCGAAGGTTCCGACTTTTACCGACGCCTCAACCTTTCCTTCGTAGATCGTACCGATCAGACTTTCAAGTCGGTAAATGTCGCCGACGTTCAGCCGCCCCTTTGCGAAGAGCTGAGCCATTCGGGCCGAGGTACCGGTACCGCCAGGAGAACGATCAATAGCTTTATCACCGTAGAACACGGCACAGCGGCCATGCACGGTTCTGCTCTGTGGTTTGTCACACCAAATGATGTGATGAACACCACTGATTCTGCTGTTCTCTGGATGCACAGGGTCACAAATGTCCGAGAGCGCTGCGCGCAGTTTCTGGCTCAATCCCACAATGTCAGCCGTCGTCTGCCCTTCGAATCCAGTCCAGCACTCCTGTGGTTCGACCACCGCGTAGAAATTTCCGCCGTAGGCGATGTCCACCGTAAATGTTCCAACGCCAGGAACTTCCACCACCACATCAGCGCTGTGCAGGTAGCTGGCTACGTTGAACAAGCGAATCGACTCAACAAATTCGCCGCCCAGGGTGTATTCGACATCGACCCGTCCTGCCGGTGTTTCGATGGCCAGTTTTCCCGGCTCACGAGGTGTCACCAAGCCCTCTTCAATGACCACGGTCGATAACCCGATGGTGCCCGCTCCACACATCGGCAGGCAGCCGCTGACTTCGATAAACAAAGCACCAAAGTCACAATCATCACGGGTGGACGGATAGATAATGACGCCGGACATGATGTCGTGCCCCCGAGGCTCGAACATCAATGCGGTGCGTACCCAGTCGTGATCACGCACGAAAATATCACGTCGCTCCGCCATCGATACGGAGGGCATCAGCGGTGCTCCGCCTGCTACAACCCGAACAGGGTTGCCGCAAGCGTGCGAATCAATGCAAAAAAAGCTGCGTCTCATGCTGATGCCCTTTCAAGGGAGTTTGCTGGGAGAGTGACGCTGCAACGCGCCCCGTGACAGTCGATCCAGCAGCAGCGCAATAGCGACAATGGCCAGGCCCGCTCGAAGCCCCAGGCCCATCTCCATCCTGGAGAGGCCTCGGGTCACTTCAGCCCCCAGACCGCCCGCCCCCACCAGACCTGCCAGCACCACCATCGCCAGCGACATGAGGATGCATTGGTTCAGGCCTACCAACAGCGTGGGTGCGGCAGTAGGCAGTTCAATTTTGAACAGAATGTCTTTAGGTGAAGCACCGGATGCCTGTCCCAGCTCAAGGAGATCCTTGGGCAACTGCTTGAAGGCCAGGGTCGTCAATCTGAGCATCGGCGGGATGCCGTAAACAATCGTTGCGATGATCGCGGGCACCCGTCCCAAGCTGAACAACATCACGGCGGGGATCAGGTAAACCCAAGGCGGCACGGTTTGCATGATGTTCAAAATCGGCAGCAACGCCTCATCTACTCGCTTCACCCGGGCCGCCAGAACCCCCAGCGGGAAAGCGATGGCCACCGAGATCAGGACCGCCACACTGACGAGCGCGATCGTCTGGATGGACGCGATCCAAAGGCCAGCGAACAAACAAAAAGCCAACATCACCGCAGCGAAAACAGCGACCCGTTTATTGGCAAAAAAGAACGCCGCAACGACGACAATACCGATGAACAAATACGGATGGGGAGCAAGCAGCGCTCCCTCCACTGCACCGAGTACCGTCTCAACGACCTGACTGATCCCTTTGAACAAGCCATGTAAATTCGTGTTCAGCCAATCAACGGCAGGCGCCAGGTAATCGCCTGGAGAAAATTGAATGTGCGTTGTCATTGAGAAGCCCCCACCCGCGTCTGTGCAGCGCTCTGCGCCAGACGATCCAGAATCATGGTCAGAATGACGATAGCGATGGCTGCGTTGATCGACTTGGCGATATCCAACGTACGAACGGACCCGTAAATCGCCTCGCCCAAACCGCCCGAACCTACAATGCCGGCAATGACGACCATGCCGAAGGCCATCATCAGGCTTTGGTTAACGCCGGCCATGATGCTGGGCATTGCGAACGGTAAGCGGATCTTGAAAAACATCTGCATTCCAGTCACACCGCTGGCATCTCCCAATTCGATGAATTCCTTGGGCGTCATGCGAATACCCAGGGAGGTCAGTCGTAGAGCTGGGGGAAGCGCGACGATGAAAGTCGCCAACAGCGCTGTGGCGGGGCCGTACCCGAGCAGTGCAATGGCCGGTAGAAGGTAAATGTAGGGCGGCATCGTCTGGATCAAATCCAGACAAGGATCAACCACCCGATCAAAGGCAGGTGCCAGCCCCGCGATGACTCCCAGCGGAATGGCGACAGCCAGTGCCAACACGGTAGCGGTGAGCACCAGTGCAAGCGTACTGACTGTCTCTGGCCACAACCCGATGATGTCGCACAGCAACAATGCCAGACCTGAGAGAATCGCGAAGCGGACGCCGACCACACGCCAGCCAATCAACGCCATGACAATCGCTACGACGTAATGCGGTGGATAAGCGATACACCACAGCACGCCTTTGTAAATGCCATTCAGCACCGCATTGACGGCATCGAACACGAACTCACCATTATCCGAAAGCCATTCCAGCCCTGTATCAATGGATGCATCAAACTGACTGGAAAAATCCGGCGTGCTCATGCGGACGCCTCCATCGCATTGGCAATTGCTACGGGCGCCAATTCATTGGGAATACCTTGCACGCCCCGCAGCAAATCACGGGGGGTGATGATCCCCACCACTGTTCCGTTATCGACGACGGCAAGCGCGTCGCGCTCGGACTTCATCGTCAATCCGATAAGTTCATTGATGTCGGCGTCAAGCGAGGTTTTGGTGAGCCTGGAGATGTCGCACGTCGGGTGCGCTGCCTTGTAGGCCTGGACCGACGTCATGACCGAGTGAGCCTTCACTAGATGCAGTCTGGAAATGCCGGCGACAAATTCCGCCACGTAATCGTCAGCCGGATTGAGCACGATCTCCTCGGCGGTGCCGACCTGAATGATGGCGCCATCCTTCATGATCGCAATGCGATCACCGATGCGGATAGCCTCGTCCAGATCGTGGGTAATAAACACCGCGGACTTGCCCAGCTCCTTGGTCAGTTGGCGGAACTCATCTTGCAACTGTCGGCGAATCAGCGGATCAAGCGCGCTGAATGGCTCATCCATTAAAATCACTTCTGGATCGGCAGTCAGCGCACGCGCCAGCCCGACCCGTTGTTGCATGCCGCCGGACAGCTCGCTGGGATAGCGCGAAGTCCACTCGCTCAGTCCAACCTTCGCCAGCGCCTGCTCGGCTACTTTGTAACGTTCAGCCTTGCCCACACCCTGCACTTCCAGGCCGAACGCGGTGTTCTCAAGAACCGTCCGGTTAGGCAGCAAGGCAACGCTTTGAAAGACCATACCGATGTGACGCGCCCTCACCTCTCGCAGCTGTGCCGGCGACAAGGATGAAACGTCTTTGCCTTTGACCAGCACCTTCCCCGAGCTAGGGGTAATCAGCTTGTTGAGCAACCTTATAAGGGTGGATTTGCCACTGCCGGACAAACCCATGATGCAAAAGATTTCCCCCCGGCGAACCTGGAGACTGACATCAGAAACCCCGACCACGCAGCCGTAGTTTTGCAGGATCTGGGTCTTTGAAAGACCCTGCTGGACAACCGCATCCATGGCTGCCGGTGCACTTTTGCCGAAGATTTTCCAAACCGACTGGCAATCCACCAGCACTTCGTCAGTATTAATTGTGGCCATCGTCATTTCGCAATCCATCGAACCAGTAGTTTGCTGGCTTCTCTAATTAATCAAAGGGCGGCAGTGGCAAACAAACAAAACTTAATAGTTCTTGATGTTTCCCCAACGATTTACAAGATCTGTATGACTATCAATCCAACCCTTGATAGCCTCGTCCATGGTCTTGCCATCCTTGACTTCAGCATTCATCGCGGTGATGTCCGTGATAGGCACATATACGCTGGCCATTAGTTCACGCGCACGCGGATTGGCTTCAGCGAAGCCTTTGTGTCCGATCCAGTAATAACCCTGCAATGGCGGGAAGACCCCTTTTGGATCTTTCAAGAATTTGAGATCAAATTTCTTGGTCATCCACGATGGATCCCAGACGGTTACCGCCACCCATTCTTTGCGGTCGACTGCCGACTTTAAAGCCGCGGTCATTGCCGAAGTACTGCCTTCGACCAGCTTGAGCTTGATGTCGTACGCTTTGACCACATTGTTAGCGTCACTCATCAAACCCGAACCAGGTTCGATGCCAATGATTCTGTTTCCCAGTTTGTCCGCGTTTGCATTCAGTTGTTCGATGGAGTCGATGTCTACGTAACTGGGTACTGCCATGCCCTGATAAAGACCAAAGGAGACCGGTGACAGCTTCTCGATTTTGTTCTTGTTCTTTTTCCAATAATCGGCGGCGGCATAATCAATCTGGGAGGCCAACACCTGAATATCCCCTTTGCTGAGTGCAGCGTAGGCGATACCCCACTCAGAAAATTCCACGACTTTTACGGTGTATCCTGCGTTCTCAAGTACTTTCTTGGTGATGCCAGTAATAGGCACCAAGTCCTCCCAAGACATGGTACCCATTACTATGTTTTTTTCTTCAGCGTGTGCTTGCAAACTCATCATGCCCACAAGCGCGAGCGCGCAGAATGCCTTCCAGATATGTTTCATGGATTATTCCGTTATTATTAGTGACTTATTAAACGGCCTCTATAGAAAAAGCCGACAACTTAAACTTGTTAACCTTCTCGCCCGGCCCAAAACTCATGCCAACGAATGACCGAACTGACGCCCAGTTTCGTTATTATTTTGGGGGGTAGCCTGCTGGGTCCTGGTGCGTGACTGAAACTATCCAGAAAATCAGAACGTACACCCGAAGCCAATTCCGCCGCCATGACACCTGCCAGGGTGCTCTTGACCGTTCCCAACCCATTTTCGCAGCAAGCCGAATACAGGTTTTCTTCGATCTCGCCAAATGCAGCGGCGCTGTTGCGGCTCAAACACAGGCGGCCGGCCCAGCTGAACTCCAACGCAGTGGATTTCAATTCGGGAAAGCGGGCATCCAAGGAATGTCGCTGTTCTTTGGCCACCGCAGCTACCCGCTCTGGAGTGACCTGGATACTCGGGTCATAGGTGAACTTTGTCCGGATGACGATACGCGAGAGACCGTCTGAAGAGATCTTGCGAACGGTCGCGCCCATTGGATCCGCCGGCAACAATGCCCACTTGGCTTTGCCCGGCACCTCTTTCCTGAATTCATCATCACTGTACGCCGCCGTCATGGAAGCGTAAGTGAAGACGTGCAGCAGTCGTCCTTGATAATGGCCAAAGTCTTCAATGTGGCCGTTAACCCCCAGGATGACCTTGGGTGCGTGCACCGTCCCGTTATGAGATCGAGCGCTCCAACCGCTTCCCTGCTTGGTCAATTCAATAATCGGAGAGCGTTCGAACAGCGTGATTTTCCCTTCGAGCCCTGCTGCCAGGTCTCTAATGTATTGCGCGGGTTGAATCATCACTGCGCCGGGGGTGTAGATCCCACCGTGGTAATAGGTGGACCCGGTGATTTCGCGCATTTGCGCGGCATCTAACATCTCGAACTTCTCGCCAATGCGTTCAAGGGATTGAGCGTAATTGACATTCAGCTTCAATCCCCGCTCAGTGGCGGCCGCGTTGATCTTCCCGGAAGGGTCGAACGTGTCGGCAGACATGCCGTACTCCCGCGCGGCTTCAGCGGCAAAAGCAATCGCAAAACGATTTTGCGTGATTTCCAGCGCCGTTGCAGACTCACTCGCCACGGAGTATTCCCCGGACGACAGACTGTGCGGCACATCGATCATGAAGCCAGAGTTTCTGCCCGCCGGGCCCTTGGCAACTTCATGCGCATCGACCACAACAATGCTGTCGCCAGGGTGCAGCTGTGAAAGTCTGCGAGCGGCGGACAGACCGGCAAAACCGGCCCCGATAATCAGCCAGTCCGCCGTCACGTTTCCATCAAGCATGCGGACAGGCGCAGTGCGTGCGGAAATCGCCTCCCAACCTGAAACCCCGGTGTCTACCGGCAGGCGCTTGATGGTATGGGTGCTCATTTTTCGGTCTCTTCATCCGACCGATCAGACACATCGATCCAGATGGTTTTGATTTCGGTGTACTGGTCATGGGCAAAAATCGATTTGTCCCGACCGCCGAACCCTGATTCCTTGTAGCCACCGAAAGGCGTGGATGCATCGCCCTCACCAAAGCAGTTCACTGTGACGATGCCGGCGCGAATTTCCCGCGACAACTTGATTGCCCGCCTCAGACTGCCGGTATAAACAGAGGCCGCCAGGCCGTATACCGTGTCATTGGCCAGCGCAATGGCTTCGGAGATCGTGTTGAAGGAGGTGACCGAGAGAATCGGGCCGAAGATCTCTTCCTGGAACAGCCGGTTGTCTCGACCAACACCGTCAATCACCGTTGGCTCTACAAAGGCACCGTCTTTGGTAGCGCCACCGTAAACCACTTCAAGCTTTCCGGCGGCGGCGTGCTCAAGGTACGACTTCACTTTGGCAAAATGCTCAGGGCTGACCAGCGACCCTACGCGGTTTTCCGGATCGAGTGGGTCGCCCATCTTCCATTCGCGGATATAGGCGCCCATGCGCTCTAGCAGCTCGTCTTTAACAGACGCGTGCACGATCAGACGAGAAGTCGCGGAGCAGTTTTCGCCCATGTTCCAGAATGCGCCGTTGACGACATGCTGAGCGACGAGATCCAGGTCTTGCGCATCGTCCATCACCACGGCCGGGTTTTTCCCGCCGCACTCAAGCACGATGCGTTTCAGGTTCGAATCGGCTGCGTAATGCAGGAAGCGGCGACCGGTCGCGGTGGAGCCGGTGAAGCTCACCATGTCTACATCGTGATGCAAACCGATCGGCTCACCGACCTCTTTGCCCGTGCCGGTCACAATGTTGAGTACACCAGCGGGTATACCGGCTTCAAACGCCAGCTGAGCGACACGCAACGTGGTCAGCGAGGTTTGTTCAGCAGGTTTGACGATGACCGAACAGCCCGCAGCGAGCGCCGGGCCGATTTTCCACGCCAGCATCAGCAGCGGGAAGTTCCAGGGCAATACGCAGCCCACCACGCCAATCGGCTCACGGACAACCATGGTCAGCGCGTCGCTGCCCACCGGGGCGGTGTTGTCATAAATCTTGTCAATCAGTTCTGCGTGCCAGCGGATCGTGTGGATGGTGTCCGGGATGTCGACCAACTGACATTCACTGACCGGTTTGCCGCTATCGAGACTTTCGAGGACGGCCAGTTCGTGTTGATGGCTTTCAAGCAGGTTTGCAAACTTCAACAGAACCGCTTTGCGCTCCCGAGGAGAAACAGATCTCCAGCGTCCATCCTCAAAGGCCTCCTTGGCATTGCTCACCGCACAGTTGACATCATCGGACGAACAAGCTGCGACGTCGGTCAAAAAGTCACCGGTCGCCGGATTGTTCGTGGCGAAGGTTTTGCCAGAGATCGCGGGTTTAAACGCGCCATTGATGAACGCCTTGGATGGCAACGAAATGTCTTTGGCCAGCGCGGCATATTCGGCCTTGCTCAGAAGATCACCCATGGCTGGCTCCCGAAGAAATGTTGGCTACGTTACGTTTGAGTTCAGTAATGACCGACGCAAAACTCTGCTTTTCGTCCGCTTCAAGTGGCTGCAATGGCAGGCGCACGTTACCGACTTTCAATCCGGCAACTTCGCAGCCGTATTTGATCGACTGCACGAACTTGCCACCGTCCAGGGCATTCATCAGCGGCATCATTGCCGACATGATTTGACGGCCTTTGTCGAAGTTCTTTTCGATCACGCAGGCTTCATAAAGCGCAACGTGTTCCTTGGGCAGGAAGTTGGAACCTGCGCACACCCAACTGCGGGCGCCCCAGGCAAAAAATTCGAGCGCCTGGTCGTCCCATCCGCAGGACAAGGCGATGTTGGGGAATTGCCGGGCCAGCATATGCACCTGGCCCATGTCGCCGGAACTTTCCTTGATGGCAACTACGTTTTTCGATTGGCTGACACGCGTGAAATATTCTTCATCCATCGAAACGCACATGCGCCCCGGATAGTTGTAAAGCATGATCGGCAAGTCCGCTGCGCGATCGATAGTGAGCGCGTGAATCGCGTTTTCCTGTGAGGTTGGCAGCGCGTAAGGTGGTGACGTGACGAGAATGGCGTCCGCTTTGATCGATTTGGCATCCTTGGCGTACTGAACCGCATCTTCGGTGCGAATCGCCCCGGTACTGACGATAAGTTGCACCCGAGTGCCGATCACATCTTTGGCATAGGCTGCCAACTCGGTGCGTTCTTCCGAAGTCTGCGCATAATACTCGCCGGTCGACCCGCCGATAATAATGCCGTGCACCTTCGCCTCAATCAGCGACTCCAAAACTTCCGAGTACACAGTCCAGTCAATTTCCCCATCAGAGTTATAAGGAGTTACTGCTGGTGTATAAATACCTTCAAATTTCAAGATAAATGCTCCGAATGCGAGTTAGGTGAAAGGTCAACGAGCGCGTCAGCTTTGATGCCTTGAGGCGCGATAAAAATCTCCATGTTTTCACGGGACAGTTCCCAATGCTCAAACACGAGATCAACTACGGTACTTTCATCACGCCGTTCAATGGCTTCAATAAAGCGTCATGATGTCCGGCAGATTGCTCGAGTCGTTCTCCATGTTTTACCGATTAGTACGGCTAACTGTTGAATCCAGACTGGCATGGGCCAAGAAGACGGTCAATAGAGTGTATTTCTAGCGTATACATTTCTAGATGGGTGCTTCACTCGCCCCTAAAAACAATTTCCCCTTTGCTTTCAATGAGTTGAAATTTCCTCATCAGCGCTGCGACGTCAATCGATAACATTTGCTTATGCATTGATAAGAGTAAATGTTTCTTGTTGATGCATGATTGCCGTCGTAGCCTTACAACAGCGATATTCTACCGACGAGTTGGATAAGCGAATTTCTCGTACATTCGTTCCATTAGTTAGGATCTGTTTGTCCGGGCTGGAATAAGGTGCTGTAGAAATATTGCTATTGATGCAAACATCGACATACAGAATTGTCTGCATTAGTAAGGACTCGAACGAAATGAGTGCACGGATGGCACCACCATCCAAGAAGGCACATTTTTCGTAAAGCGCTTCCTGGACGTGGCAAACCGTTCCGGTTCGCGGATAGAAGCAGCACGGTTTGATGGGTTGCATCCACAGACGGTACTGCGAACTCAAGACCGTTTGGCCTCACCTCGCTGAGCAGGCTGAATGTGTCGCCCCCTTGGTATTTTGGAGTGTGTTGACCGTGAGCACTAAATCGGCAGTTTCAAATCTAATCGCGCAGCGCAAGCCTGACCACGCGCTGCCAGGTGCCCTTTATAGCGATCCAGACGTTTACAGGCAGGATCTGGAACAGATCTGGCACAAAAGCTGGATCTTCGCAGGGCACACATTTGAGCTGGAGAAGTCGGGTCAGTACCTGTCGCTGCAAGTCGGCGACTACCCCGTCGCGGTCGTCCGTGGCGCAGACAAACAGATTCGGGCCTTCCACAACTCCTGCCGTCATCGCGGTTCCAAGGTGTGCCCGGAAGCCAGCGGCAAGGTAGCCAAGCTGGTGTGCCCTTACCACAAATGGACATTCGAGCTGGATGGCAGACTGCTTTTCGCCGGGAACATGGGGGATGATTTCGACAAGTCTCAGCATGGTTTGAAACCCGTGCATTGTGAGGTCGTCGAAACCTACATCTATGTGTGCGTCGCTGACGTCGCTCCAGACTTTTCTTCGTTCAGAAAATCCGTCACCCCTTTCGTTGCGCCTCATAACCTGGATGACTGCAAAGTCGCGTTTGAGTCGAACATCATTGAGAAAGGCAACTGGAAACTGGTTTTCGAGAACAACCGCGAGTGTTACCACTGCGATTGTACTCACCCGGAATTGATGCACTCATTCGTGGACAACCCATCAGTGGGCGGCGCCGGCGGCGATGAAGATCTCGAGCTCAAAGAGCACTGGGATCGCTGCGAAGCGGCAGGCTTGCCTAGCCGATTGGTGATGGACGATGAGGGGCGCTTCCGAATGACGCGCATCCCCCTGTTTTCCGGGGCCGTCAGCTACACAATGGACGGCAAGCCTGCGGTCGCAGGCCGGTTGGACACAACTGGTGAAGCCAACATCGGTGCGCTGCTTTATTTCAACTACCCATCCACCTGGAACCACTTTCTGGGCGATCACGCGTTGAGCTTCCGCGTTCTGCCCATCGGTCCGAACGAGACGCTGGTCACTACAAAATGGATTGTGAAGAAGGACGCACAGGAAGGTGTCGACTACGACATCGATCGTCTCACTAAAGTTTGGCTTGCGACCAATGACCAGGATCGTACCTTGGTGGAAGGCGCACAGGTAGGGGTGAACTCCCCTGCGTACGAGCCAGGCCCGTTGTCGGTGGCCAGCGAAATTGGCGTGTGCCAGTTTGATGATTGGTACTGCAAAACGATGCTTGAGCAGCTCAATGACACGATCCCGTTAAGATCTGTCGGCTAAGTGCAACACTGCCGGTGGTGAGAACCACGAATGATCACCACCGGCACACCCAAACCTCTCCCCTCCTCACACCCCGAGTCACTGCTCAGTCAGTACTCCTATCTTCTAAACAGCTCAGGAAAACTGGGCGAGAATCCAGTCGCGTAGCCGGCAACAGGCGTCGTCATTGATCCGGTCTTCTCGAAATGTCAGATAGTGCTGACTTTCATGGAGAACTACTTCTTCTTCGATCGGCCGAATCAGCGTGCCGTTCTCGATCAGATTTGCAACCAGGTGATTCCATCCGAGGGCTACGCCCTGATGGGTCAACACCATGCTGATTACCAGGTTGTAGTCGTTCGCGTTGAAAACGTGAGGGCTGTCGTGGGGGCGTTTCTCGATATCAACATCGTGATAAGCCAACCAAACGCCCCAGTCAACGTGCTCCGCTACCTGGGATCTGCCATAGGGGCTGAGGTTTAGCAAAACCCCGTCGCGTATGCCTTCCAGGCTGGACAGTTCAGGGTGCTCCTCTTTGTAACGAGGCGTGCACACCGGGTAGATGACGTCATGAAACAACGGATAACTGCGATAGCCATCCTGAACCCTGGCCATTTTGGTGATAAAGATGTCCGGCGTTACACCCGGTTCCATCGACAAGAAGTTTTGAGTGGTTACCAGATTGAGGTCGATGTCTGCGTTCATGGTAAAAAACCCCGGTAGCTTCGCTGCGAGCCAGAGGGCAGAAAACGCGGGAGAACAGCAAAGTGTCAACGTTCGCTTGCCTGCATTGTTGGTGCGAATGCGCTCCGCGGCTTGCGAAATGTTGACGAAAGAAATCTGTGCAGCATCAAAAAAGATGGATCCGGCTTCCGTCAACTCGACTGCTCGTCCCACCCTCTTGAAGAGATCCACCCCAAGGTACGCCTCAAGCTCCCGAATCTGACGGCTAATTGCCGCTTGAGTAACGCACAGCGCTTCAGCCGCACGCGTAAAGCTCTGATATTTGGCGGCGGCTACGAATGACTTCACTGCTTTCAGAGACGGCATTTTCAGCAGCGTCATGTCTGGATCGATGTGCTTAACCATAACCTAGAGTATTGAATATCCGGTTCGGGGCCCTTTGGAGGGCCGTTAGGGACGAGATCGGCGAGAGGGGTTCCACCTGGAGCCTACGCTGGAGCGTAGCTGAAACAGAGGGTCTAAGACAGGGCCAGCGGCAGTGGCCTTCGCAACCAGCACTGTCGCAGTCGCAAATTGATACGTCAATTGATTGATAACATGACGTTATTGATTGGCTGGAAGAAATGTTGTTAGACGCTGACTCTATAAGGTAATAACTTGGGTCCCAAGCCACTGATTAATTCAGCGCCGATAAAACAAGAATAATAAACATCACAATAAAGAGGATGGTCACAATGACTAACTCCGCACCTTTATCCCAGCTTGACTGCCCCTATAAGCACCGTCTTAACTGATTAAGATACGTATATCTAAAATCTTGATCTTACGTCGTATTTGCAGCAGGAGGGGTTATGAGTCTTGGTGACGAGATACTCTCGGTAAAAAACATTTACAAAGTCTTTGGTACTCAGCCAAAGCTCGCGATGGAGATGCTGGCTGGCGGTGCTGATAAAAGTGAAATTTTCAGCAAAACCGGTCAAGTCGTTGGCGTTTTTGATGCCAGTTTCTCCGTAAAACGTGGAGAGATTTTCGTCATCATGGGGCTTTCCGGTTCCGGGAAGTCGACGATGGTCCGGTTGTTCAATCGACTGATCGAGCCAACCTCCGGAACCATCCATCTTAACGGCCAGGAAATCACCGGTCTGTCAGATGCAGATCTCCTCAGCGTTCGTCGCAAAGACATGAGCATGGTGTTTCAGTCGTTTGCCCTGATGCCCCACATGAGTGTGATCGACAACGTTGCTTTCGGCCTGGAAATCTCGGGTGTCGAGGAAAGTGAACGGCATAAACGTGCACTCGAGGCACTCAAACAGGTAGGGCTCGATGGCCACGCCTACAGCTATCCGCACCAACTGTCCGGCGGTATGCAACAGCGGGTAGGTCTGGCCCGAGCGCTGGCCAACGACCCCGCCATCCTGCTGATGGACGAAGCCTTCTCGGCACTCGACCCGTTGATTCGCCACGAAATGCAGGGCGAGCTGATCCGCCTGCAGGCAGAACAGCATCGCACCATCATCTTCATCTCCCATGACATTGACGAGGCGATTCGCATCGGCCATCGCATTGCGATCATGGAGGGTGGCCGGGTAGTTCAGATCGGTACCCCGCAAGAGCTGCTTTGCAACCCCGCGAACGATTACGTCAGAGCTTTCTTCAAAGGCTTTGATGCCTCGAAGATCCTCAAGGCTGGTGATGTTGCAAAAATTTGCGCAGAGCATCCGTACGCCATGGATCAATCCACTCCTACGCTGCGCGACGATGTACTCCTGCAGGACGTCTTTCACATCGTTGCGGATGCAGTTAATCCAGTTGCCGTCCTGGATCGCCAGGGTGTGTTCAAAGGCACGATCTCCAAGAGCCTACTGCTTCAGACAATGAGCCGACACTAATAGTCTCTATTGGTGGCTTGCCAGGCTCGGACATTCAGGTGATGACATGAACGAATTCAGTTTTCTAGACCCGTTTCAATCCATCAACGTCCCTTTGGGCCAATGGGTAGAAGTTGCCCTGAATTATATGGTTCAGAATTTCCGCGAGGTATTCCGCTCGATAAGATGGCCAATCGACCAGGTACTTAATGGTATTCAGTACGGACTATTGGCCATTCCTCCGTCAATATTCATTATTATCGCCACACTCTTTGGCTGGCAGGTAGGCGGAAAAAGAATAGGTATTCTTTGCTTTGTAACTCTTACGCTATTAGGCGTAATCGGCGTGTGGAATGACGCCATGATCACCCTCGCCCTGGTGCTCACTTCACTGTTTTTCTGTGCAGTTATTGGCATACCGCTAGGTGTCCTGTGTGCCCGGAGTGACCGGCTGGAGATGCTGCTGCGGCCGGTACTCGATGCAATGCAAACACTGCCTGCATTTGTTTATCTGGTACCCGTAGTGATGCTGTTCGGTATCGGCAACGTACCGGGTGTACTGGTCACGATCATCTTTTCGGTAGCCCCACTCGTCAGGCTCACTAATTTGGGAATTCGCCAAGTGCCGGAAGATAAGGTTGAGGCCGCCCGGGCTTTCGGATGTACCCCACGCCAGATGCTGAGGCGAGTTCAACTTCCTTTAGCTGCACCGACAATCATGGCGGGCCTGAATCAGGCATTAATGTTGTCGCTTTCCATGGTGGTGATCGCATCAATGATTTCGGTTGGCGGGTTGGGAATGATGGTGCTTCGCGGGATTGGCCGCCTTGATATGGGCTTGGCAACCGTCGGTGGTTTGGGCCTGGTATTACTGGCAATTTTCCTTGACCGCCTGACCCAAGCGATGGGCGAGCGCAGTAACAGAGCAACCAAAGGTGAGCACTGGTACCAGACAGGCCCGGCGGGTGTCATTTATCGCCTGAAAAGAAAAAACACTGTTACGAAAATAGAAGTCAGTCCCAAAGAAAGCTAACTCCGCTAAGCGGCGCGTCGTGAACCAAAAGAAATGCCAACTTAGTAATCCAGCCAAGGTAAACGATAATGAACTTCACAACATTCGGAATAAAACAGAAATTCATTCATTCTGTCGCGCTTTTAGTTTTAGCGGTATCACCTGTGTTCGCATCGGCCGCAACGGCGCAGGAGCCCGGAAAAGGGGTATCAATCACCCCTATCTTTCCGTCAATCGCCGAGGAGCGGTTCCGCGGAGAGATTGCAATGGCGGGTCTCAAGGAGTTGGGCTACGACGTTGAAACACCAAAGGAAACCGAGTACTCCACCATGATGGTTGCGATTGCCAATGGTGACGCGGATTTCTCAGTGCATTTGTGGGAGGAACTGCACAAATCTTTCTACGAGAAGGCCGGCGGCGATGAGACGATGGTGAAAACCGGCGCTATCATGCCGGGCGTGTTGCAGGGCTACATGATTGACAAAAAAACGGCCGATGAACACCACATCACCTCGCTCGCAGATTTGCAGAAGCCGGAAAATGCCAAACTGTTCGATGCCAATGGCGACGGTAAAGCCGACCTGACAGGTTGCAACCCCGGTTGGGGCTGTGAGCTGATCATTGCCCACCATATGAAAGCCTATGGCTTGGAAAAAACCGTCACAAACAACCAGGGCTCCTACTTTGCATTGATGGCTGACACCATCGCTCGTTATAAACAGGGCAAGCCGATTCTCTATTACACCTGGGTGCCTCAGTGGATCTCCGGTGTTCTGGTCGAAGGCAAAGATGTTGTGTGGTTAACCGTGCCGCGTACGGATCTTCCAGGTGGCAAAAACGATGTCAACACGACCTTTAATGGTAAAAACCTTGGTTTCGCCGTAGACAGTGTCAAAGCGGTAATCAATAAAGAGTTCGCCGAGAAAAATCCGGCGGCCGTGAAATTCCTGTCTGAAATGCAGATCACTACCGACGATGAAAGCGCGCAAAATCTGAAAATGCACAACGGTGAAAAAAGTGCAGCTGACATAACTCGTCACGCCAAAGAATGGATCGCGGCCCATCGCGCGAAGTACGACAGCTGGCTGGCAGACGCACGAGCCGCGGCTAATACCGCCACCGTAAAAAATTAGTCCCTTCATTTAAATCTGCATAAAAGGTTGCCCTTCCCCGGGCAACCTTTTATCCGTTTGGGCGTTCATCATTCAGGAATCATGAAATGCAGTTGTATTCATTCGTCCAGAATTTCAGTTACAAGGACGCGCCCCTGCATACACGGGAGTTGGTTAAAACTTGCCTGCTCGACATCATTGGTGTGGCCGCCGGTGCTCGCGACAATCAAACCAGCGTGATGCTCAAAACCTACGCTGACACCCACTACTCTGCCAACAAACTGTCCAGCCGCCTCTGGTTCGACGGCAGAGCCGTACATCCATTGGGCGCCGCGTATGCAGGCGGCTTCTGCGTTGATAGCCTGGATGCACATGAAGGTCACTTCACCTCCAAGGGGCATGCGGGTGCAACCGTAGTCCCGGCCATTGTTGCATTGGTAGACGCGTATCGCAGTCAGGGCAAAGACATCAGCGGCGAGGAATTCCTCAGCGCACTGTGCATCGGTTACGAGACCGCCTTGCGGGCGGGCCAGGCATTGATGGCCACGGCCCCTGAATATCATGCCTCAGGCGCCTTTTCCGGGATCGGGGTCGTTTGCGCTGGCGCCCGCTTGCTGAAGCTTGATGAAACGACGTTCCGTCATGCACTGGGTATCGCGGAATACTTTGGCCCCAGGTGTCCGATGATGCGCCTGGTGAGTTTTCCGACGATGTTGCGTGACGCTCACGGTGCC
Organism: Pseudomonas farris; assembly: GCF_019145235.1. Taxonomy (GTDB): domain Bacteria; phylum Pseudomonadota; class Gammaproteobacteria; order Pseudomonadales; family Pseudomonadaceae; genus Aquipseudomonas; species Aquipseudomonas farris. Next base: position 341,233 of record NZ_JAHSTV010000004.1, read on the forward strand.
GGGGCGTATGCCGGACTGAACGCACTACTGATGGCACAGCTCGGTGTCACCGGCGCTCCAGCCGCCACCGTTGAACCTTTGGAGATTTCCACTTTCTGGCGGGACATCGGAGCCCGCTGGGAGATCGACGAACAATATTTCAAACCGTGGCCGGTATGTCGCTGGGCGCAACCGGCACTCACGGCCATGACCGATTTGATGCGAGCACATCCGGTCATCACTGCTGAGTTGATCGAGGCCATAGAGGTCGAAACATTCCATGAGTCTGTGTGCTTGCAGGGGCATTTTCCGAAGAATGCGGACGAGGCCCAGTATGCGCTAGCGTTCCCGCTGGCTGCCTTGATCGTTCGCGGGAAGCTGGGGCCAAATGAGGTCACCGGGGATTCCATTCATGCGCCAGACATCTTGCATATCAGCGAGAAAATAACCCTTCATGAGGCGCCTGACCTGTCTGCCAGGTTCCCAGAGGAAATCCTCTCCCGCGTCACGGTTACCCTGAAAGACGGCACGCGTCTTACGAGCCCAACCGCGACGGCCAAGGGCGACCCCGGCAACCCTATGTCGAGTGACGAACTCACTGCCAAGTACCATTTACTGGCTGATGACAGCTTGGGAACCACACTCAGCAATGCCATCAAGAACAGTGTTGAAGCATTGCCCGGTAGTGATGACTGCCAATCATTCTTTGATTTGTTGCTGTCCGCTCCAAAAACCGCTGTTTAGATTCCGCACCGTGTTCTTAGCTATTCGTTCAGGTGTCAAAGAGGATTTATGCCATTCGTATTCGAGAGCGTGCTCAAAGACAAAAACATGGGGTACTCCTATACGGCGGAGAAACCAATAAAGCCGCAGGCGGTGACTCGTGTAGCTTTCGTGCTTTTGAACAATTTCTCGATGATGTCGTTCACCGGCGCTATCGATGCGCTGGTTACCGCCAACCTGATTAGTGAGACACCAGCGTTTGAGGTATTGACTGTCGGCATCAGGAGCCGTCTGGTGATGAGCGATCTGGGAATTGCGATTTCAGCAGACCTGGAGCTATCACAACTACCGGATCGTATCGACGTTCTCATCGTCGCCGGTGGATTGCGAGTGAAGCTGATTAGCGACCCGCTATTACGGCGCAAGCTACGTAACGTCGCCTCTCTTGGCGCGACCATGGGCGGTTTGTGGAACGGTGCATTTTTCCTGGCGGAAGCTCAGCTAATGGACGGTGTCGAGTGTGCCTTCCATCCCGATGGACGAGCGATGATGGAGGATGTTTTCCCCAAAGTCCTGGTCTCTTGTCGAACGCACGTAATAGACAGAAACCGTATCACGTGCGCTGGCGCCAGCAGCTCGTTACGCATGATGCTGGAGCTCATCACCGCTAAACAAGGCGTGTCGCTGACCCATGCTGTCGAGGAAATACTCAGTTGCGATCAAACCTCTGAAGTCTCTGGGATATCGACTGTCATCGTTGACTCTGACCCCACCTTGCCACAAACCCTGAAGCTCGCTTTAGAGCTGATGCAAAAGAACATCGAAGAGCCCTTATCGATCGACGAACTGGCTGAGTGTGTGAACATTTCCCGACGACAATTGGAGCGTCGCTTCTGCCGTTTCGTGGGTGCCACGCCCACACGCTACTACCTTGAGCTGCGCTTGACTCGAGCGCGGCAGCTTATTCTGCAGAGCAATCGGCCGATCACCGATATCGCGATTGCGACCGGCTTTTGTAGTTTCGCCAACTTCCATATGCGCTTTCGTGACTTCTTTGGCGTAGCGCCGAGTAGTTATAGAGCGACGTATGAGCGCAGGCGCTAAGTTTTTTCGAAACCTGGGCACGCAAAAAAACATACGAAACCTGCACTGTCTAAGCCGAGTAAACGATGGCTAGCATCATCGATAAGGATTACCGAGAATTATGAATGCTCCATCGCCGGTGTTGGTTCCCGCGGCTAACCACAGTGAGCGGATGTCTACCCGCATTGCCTTCCTTATCGCAGGCTTACTCATGTCCGCATGGGCGCCTCTGGTCCCATTGGTTAAAGCCCGCGCTGGCCTGGACGATGGTGGCCTGGGGTTGCTGCTGCTTGGCTTGGGCGGTGGATCTATTGTGGCCATGCCCTTCGCTGGATATCTCACTGCACACTATGGATGCCGACCGGTCGTAATCTGGGCGACGATTGTCTTGTGTGCCGTTTTTCCCCTGTTGAGCACCGTGGCGTGGCTGCCTGGCCTGGTCATCGCTGTCGTTATCTTCGGTGCCAGCATGGGCATGCTTGATTGCGCCATGAACATACAGTCCGTCATCGTCGAGAAAAACAGCGGGCAGGCACTTCAGTCCGGCTTCCATGGCCTTTACAGCGTCGGAGGCATATTAGGCGCCGGGGCGATGACCGCTCTACTGACCTTAGGCCTGGATCCGTTGATTGCCGCGCTCTGCATCGTTGCCACAGTTTTGGGAGCGCTCTACAAGGCAGCGCCTGCTTTTCTGACTTATGGCACTGAAAGGGGTGGACCCATGTTCGCGGTACCCAAGGGTATCGTGCTGTTTTTAGGGGCACTCTGTTTCATCGTCTTCCTCACTGAAGGCGCAATACTCGACTGGAGCGCGGTTTTCCTTGTCTCGAGCCGAGGGTTAGAGCCGAGCATCGCCGGCTTGGGCTACGCATCCTTTGCCGCCGCGATGACGGTGGGTCGCCTGACAGGAGATGCCATCGTCAGCAAACTAGGGGGCGTGCGCGTCGTTGCGCTTGGCGGACTCTGCGCAGCCGCAGGCATGATCGTGTCGCTTGGAATCGATGGCTGGGCCGCGTCCTTGATTGGCTACGCTCTGGTCGGTGCTGGATGCTCAAACATTGTCCCTGTGCTCTTTACCGCTGTAGGCCGCCAACAACGTATGCCACAGGCGGTAGCCATCCCCGCTGTCATCTCGATGGGCTACGCGGGGATTCTGATAGGTCCCGTATTTATCGGGGCGGTCGCCCATCTGAGCACCTTGTCATTCGCTCTTGGCTGCGTAAGTGTTCTGCTGGTTTTTGTCAGTGCGACAGCTCGATCACTTCGCAATTAACCGACTCTTTTCAGGTGCGCTTTCAACCCCCCAGGCACGTGCTTCAAAGAACGATTCAAGGCAGGCCCGCTTCCAGCGAGGGCTGCACTTTGGCCAACGCTTCCTGTTCCTGATAAGCCGAATACAGCTCGCAAGTGACCGCAGCAGCCGCACCGGCGGTGCGTCACCGAACAGCGCCGCCTCGGCGTCGTTGAAACCGGGATGCTCGAGCACCAGAGATGCGAGGATTTTGCGGAGATCCTCATAGATCGCGGGCATATCGCCGACCAGTAGGATGCGCCGGTTCGGTGTCATCGCTTATTCTGCGGAGCATCAAGGGGGATATCGAGGGTGAAGGTTGCGCCCTGTCCGTCCCCGTCGCTGTGAACGGTCAAGCTGCCACCCATTTCCATCGCGGCTAGCGCGCAGCTGTGCAGGCCGAAACCGTGACCGTCTTTGCGAGTAGTGAAGCCATGCGAAAAGATAAGCGTCAGGTACTCTGGCGCAATCCCATTGCCGTTGTCGGCCACCGTGATACGCAATACTGGCCCCTCAACGAGGGAGGCGCCGAACGTGATGCACGGGCTGCGATCGATCACGCCGTCCAACGCCTGCTTGGCATTGCTGATCAGGTTCACCAGAATCAGCAGCACCCGGTGCCGGTCCAGCGACAGCAGGGGCAAGTCGGCAATTTCCTTGACCACCGTCACCTCCTGGCGTGCCAGTGATCCGGCACTCATGCGCAAAGCATCATCGATTAACTCTGAGACCGGCACTGTCTCGACGACACTGACGGCAACGGCATAGGACTGTTGGGCATCGACAATGGTTTTGATGTGGTCAACGCCCTTGGTGAGTCGCTCGAGTTCTTCGATGATGCCCTGTTGCTCTGCCGTCACCACCTCCGCCAGCTTGAGCAGGTAGTCGGGCAGCATCCTTCCTTTGTGGTCTCTGGTGAGAAAATCGCTCAGGTCATTGACGTGTTCGTTCATCAGCTGAGCCACCTTGCCCAGCCCCTGGGCTTTGGAGGTGCGCATCTGGCTGCTGACCAGTTCTGCCGATATGTTCACGCTGTTGAGGACGTTGCCGACGTTGTGCAGCACAGTAGTGGCGATTTCGGCCATGCCCGCCTGACGGGATTTTGCATGCAGTTCGGTTTGCACCTGGCTCATGCGTAGCGCCGCGCGTACGCGAGCCTTGAGCTCCAGCGGCGAAAAAGGTTTGGCGATATAGTCATCGGCGCCACTCTCCAGCCCTGAGACGCAGGCCTCGCTACCGCCGCGGGCGGTCACCAGGATCACGGGCAAATGGGCAAAACCGGCGCTGGCTTTGATTCTCGCTGTCAGGCCGAAACCGTCGAGCTCCGGCATCATCACATCCGAGACGACGACATCGATTGGTCGACGCTGCAGGAGTGCCCAGGCCTGTTCTCCATCAGCTGCGGTGGCGACGATGTAGTCGTTGTGCAAGAGTTCGCGGAGGTAGCTAAGCATTTCCGGGCTGTCGTCTACCACTAGCACTCTGGAATGCGAGGCGTGTTCCGGATGCTGCTCGTCGTCTGCACCTTCCGTCGAAGGTCGGTCGTTGCTACTGCCATGGCGGCCGTCGTCGAAACGCAGGTGGCGTTGCTCGGTTGTGCTCGTTGTGCTCGGTGACGATCGCTCGTGCATATTGCTGGCCCCGGTCGGCACGGTGTTTTGCTCCGCCCCCATCGGAAGTCGAACAAAGAAGCACGAACCCCGTCCGGGCTCGCTGTTGACGCCAACTTCGCCCCCCATCAGTTCAACCAGATCCTTGACCAGGGCCAGACCAATACCTGTGCCGCTGTAGTGGCGCGTGGCGGAATTGTCGATCTGGGAAAAACGCTGGAACAGCAGCGGCAGTTTGTCAGGCGCAATGCCAATGCCCGAGTCTTGCACCGCGAGTTCAAATTGCTCGCCATCAAGCGGAGTTACTGCCAGGTGCACGGTGCCGCCTGCGGGCGTGAACTTGATGGCATTGCTCACCAGGTTGAGAAGAATTTTCTCGAAGTGTTGGGGGTCCAGGAACACCGTGCCGAGTGCGGGATCGATGCTGCAGGTCAAGGTGCAGCCTTTGCCCGCGGCCACCATGGCAGCATCCTCGGCCAGCACACCAACCGTCTTGTTCAAGTCAATTGGCGCCGGCCACAACTCAAACTTGCCCGCTTCGGCCTTGGAGAAATCGAGGATTTCGTTCACCCGGTTCATCAAGCGCAGTGCGTTGCGTTGGGCGCGGTCGATTTGCACATGCCAGTCCGCTGGCGGGGTGGTCGCCGCCGAGAGCTGCTCCAGCGGGGCGAGAATGAGGGTCAGGGGGGTGCGCAGTTCGTGGCTGACCGTGGCCACGAAATCGCTCTTTGCCTGGTTAGCCGTCTCGGCCTGGTTGCGCGCCTGAATGAGTTCGATGGCCTGCGCCTCCAGCACCTCGGTCTGCTGGTGCAGCGTGTCGGTCCGTTCGGCGACCATTCTTTCCAAAGAGGCCTGGACTTGCTGGCGTTCGGCCTCGGCCTCGGCCTCCAACACCCGGATGCGCAGGGCATTCTCCTGGAACACCCGTACGGCGCGGGTCATGATTCCAATCTCGTCGCCGCGTCCGGCGCTGGCGATCTCGGCGTTCAGGTCGCCAGCCGCAAGCCGGCGCATGACCGAGGCCAGGGCCACGATGGGCTGCGCGACAAATCGCGACGTGCTCCAGGCGATGGCGCCGGCCAGCAGGATGGCGACGGTCCCTGCAACTATCGTCGCAAGCATGCCGCGATCATTGTGGACCAAGGCGTCGGAGCGCGCTTGACCAGCGAAGCGCGCCACCAACAGGCCGGCGCTCCGTGCCTCGTTGCGAACCTGGTCGCGCGCGTCGCTCAAGGCGTTGCTCGCCTGATGGAACCTGGCGAATGCCGCCCGGTAGCCGGCAATCTGATCGCTGACCGTCAGGGGCGTAGCCTTGGCTTGCAGCCCCACGGACGCCGGGAGAACCCGAGAGAGCCGGGAAAGTTCGTCCAGGATGTGGCTAACAGAGCCGGCGACCTCGGCCGACGGTGACAGGCGAAACGACAAGGTCTGCGCCTCCAGGGTGGCAACACGCTCGGCGAAACGCTTGGACAACGCGGCGGCATTTTGCAGCAAACCGGTTGCTGCCTGAATGTCGCTTGCGTCATGGGCAACGTGCCCATCCACGTCGCCCAACATTTCCTCGAGGCGCTCGGCCATATCCCCGACGGTGGCGAGATGCCGCAAAGCCTCGCCTCCCCGGAGCTTGGGAGCCTCGCCAAGGTGCTCGACCGCCAGGCTGGCAGCAGCGACCGCCGTCGCCAACTGGTCCAGAGTCTCTCTCTCCTGCGGCGCCCCCATCACTTCTCGTAATTGCTCGACCACGGGAGGGAGTGCCGCGCAGGCGTTCCGCGCCGCGGTGGCGGCAGCCCCATCACCGGTCACCAGCATCTTGGCCACATTGGCGGTGACGATCCGTTCGCCGTTGCGGAGGATATTCAGGATGCGATGGGCGCTTTCGATATTGCTCACCCGCACCTCGTGCTCAGCGGTGCGGGACTCAAGCCCCTTCAACCCATCGGCGATGCCCTGTTCGACGAGGATCGTCGCCTCTCGCATCCGGCCGTAGTGGGCGGTCATGTTCTCCGTTTCGCCATCCATGGTCAGGCTCGCCGTCCGCAAGGCGGCGATTGCCGCAGCGAGCCTTTCCAGACTGCCCTTGAGCGATTGCGCCTCTGCCACCGGAATGGCGGTGAGGCCGGCGATAGCCGTCGCCACCATGCCTTCGGCCTGGGACAGGCTTTCCTGGTCGCGGGTGGCGATGAAGTTTTCCACCCGCCCGGTGGCCCCGTTGACCGAGGCGAGAATTTCCGCGGAATGGCTGGCGGAATCCACCGCACGCACCATGCCGCGCAGGCCGTAGAGGTTCACCAGCGACACCGCCAGCATCAGGAACACCAGCGCGGCGACCGCCAGGCCGATCCTGACGGCAATGGGCCTGTCCGTGGCGGGTCTGAATATCGACATGGCGCCTCGCCCCCCGTCCGCCACTACTGCTTCGTCACCTCCGGCAAAGGCGTCGGCGGCGCCGTATTGTTGATGGCCGCGTCGATCATCGCCACAACGGAAGCCTGGTTATAGGAAGGATTGGCGGCGCCGCCCACCGGCATAGTGGCGAGCCAGGCGTCCAGGTCTTTCGCATCGATACGCACCAACGGCACTTCGACGAACTTCGGCACCTGCTTGCCCGCCAGAATCTGCTGGGCCACCCAGAACCCCACCTGGGAGACGCTCGGGGAAGCGGAGACAGAGACGGTCTCGTAGCCATTGGCATCGCGCTCCTGTTTCCACAGGGCGAGTTCGTCCTGACGGTTCCCCATCACGATGATCGGCAAAGGGCGTCCCGCCGCCTTGAACGCCATGGCCGCGCCATAACCGTCGCCCCCCTGAGTAGCGACGGCATCAATGCTGGGCAGCGACGGCAGCGCCAGCGCCACCTCCTTGCGTGCGACGGAAGCCGTCCAGTTCCCGTAGACGGTCTTGGCGAACCTCAGGCCCGGATAGTCGCTGGCGGCCTTGCGAATGCCGTCGCTGATGTTTTTATCGGTGGCATCGCCGGCAATGCCGCGGATCTCTAGCAGCGTTCCGTTCCCCTTGAGGCGCTCGGCGATATAATCCATTTCCACGCGGCCCATGGCGGACCAGTTGTAGTCCACGGTATAGACGCAGCGTTCGGTGACCAGGCTGGCCATGACGACCACCACGATGCCGGCGTTGCAGGCATCCCGGATCACCCCGTTGAGGGCCGTGTCGGACGCGGCCAGGATGACGATAGCATTGACGCCCTTGACGATCATGTCCTGGATATGGGCCGCTTGTTCCGACGCCGAGTTGTTGGCGCTGACCACCGGAGCCTCCCGGATCAAGCCATCCTTTTGCGCCTGGACCGCAATCTCCTGCCAGTTGCGCACCATCACCTTACGGAAATCGCTGCCCGCGTAGGAGTTGCTGAAGGCGATGCTATTGCTTGCGGTAGGGCCGCCGGCGATGCCGCCGTCGGCAGCTTGGGCTGGATTGGCGGCAACCATCGCCAGCCCGGTCAGGCAGCCGGCGAAGCGCCACAAGATTTTGTGGATCGGTTTAGTGTTCATGCTGCTCTCCATCGTCCTTGGGATTTACCACCAGAACTCCACCTGCACCTGCACCTGCACCTGCCGACAGCCTGGACCGACTGCTTGATCTGGTTGAAGAAGTTGGGCTGCAGATTGGAGATCGCCGGCCATGTGAAGTTTGGCGCAGGCATTGAGCGTCTCCCTGTACGAAGCGCGCGCGAGGGTTTGTTCCGTATTGCCTTCGAAAAAGCCTGAAACCCACCAATCTACTATCTTGCCGGCATAGGGCTGCTGGGCAGCGACAATGATCTTGATAGTTTCGAATTACTCATAAGGTGCAGCGTTCACTCTGTTAATTTTCAGTAGTGTGGCAAACGCCGGGCCGTCTACTGCCTTGCTAAAATAGTAGCCTTGGCCCTCCTCGCACTGGTGAGCCTTCAAAAACTCAAACTGTTCGTTGGTTTCTATGCCTTCGGCAATCACGTTCAATTTGAGACTTTTACCCAGGCTGATAATAGCGTCGACCAAGGCGGCATCATTGCTGTCGGTGTTCAGGTTGCGCACAAACGACTGGTCTATTTTCAACACATCAATGGGTAAGTGCCGCAGATAGCTCAGGCTTGAATAACCGGTACCGAAGTCATCGATAGCCAACCGTACCCCCATCTCCTTGATGGTCTTCAGAATCGCGATGGTCGAATCGATGTTTTGCATGAGCACGCTTTCGGTGATTTCCAGTTCGAGTAGGCTGGGCTCCAGGCCAGTATCTTCCAGCACCTGCTGAATACCTTCGAGAAAGCCGCGCTGGCGAAAGTCGATGACCGAAATATTCACCGACACACAGATCGGCGGCAGGCCGCTCACCTGCCAGGTACGGGCTTGCTGGCAGGCTTCGCGCAGTACCCACTTGCTCAGCGGAACGATCAAACCGCTGTCCTCGGCGATTGGAATGAAATCGGCGGGAAAAACCCAGCCTCGCAGCGGATGGAGCCAGCGGATCAGGGCTTCAGCACCGACTATCTTGCCGCTTTCGAGGTCCAGCTTCGGTTGGTAGTGCAGCGCGAACTCTTTGCGCTCCAGGGCCAGACGAATACCCGACTCGATGTATTGTTGTTCTCGGGCGCGCTGGTTCATGTCATCGATAAAAAAGCTGAAATCGTTCGGGCCGCGCTCCTTGGCGCTGCGCATGGCGGTTTCCGCCTTCTTTAGCAGCGCCAGGGCCTCTTCACCATCGTCGGGATAGATGCTGATGCCCAGGCTTGCGGTCACGCTCAGATTATGACCAGCGATAGGGTGCGGAACACTCAACGCGGTCAAGACTTTCTCCGCAATGCCTTTGGTTTGCATGGGATGAAGAATATCCGCCAGGATAAGAACGAACTCATCGGAGCCATAGCGAAACACTGAATCCGACTGCCGCACGGTATTGACCAGGCACTGAGCGACCAACTTGAGCATTTCATCGCCGATCGGGTAGCCAAGGGCATTGTTGATGCGTTTGAAACGATCGAGTCCAAGAAACATCACCGCCAGTTGTTTGTTGTGGCGCTTGGAAAGCAAAATCGATTGGGTCAAACGGTCGCCGAGTAAGGTGCTATTGGGCAGTTCGGTCAGTAAATCGTACTGGAGAAGATGGGAAATTCTCAGTAACTCCTGCGCGCGCGCCTCATTGCCGAGCTCAATGCTGAGCGTTTTGGCCATTGCGTTCCGAGCCATTTGCCATTTCCAAGTCAAAGCATTGGCCATCTGGAGGATTTCTAGAGCAGTGAAGGGCTTTTTCAGGATAAACAACTGATCATCGAGTTCCAGACGCTTCGCCATGGTTTCCCAAGAGTAGTCGGAATAAGCGGTGCACAGCGCGATTTGCAGGTGCGGGTCAACTCTCCACAGCTGTTCAATGGTTTGCAGACCGTCCCAGCCGGGCGGCATACGCATGTCTGTGAATGCCATGGCGTAAGGCCGGCCTTCGGCCAAGGCCTGTTCGACCAGCATGAGGGCCTCCTGGCCCTGGTAAGCCGAGTCGAGGCTGAAGGTCGGTCGCGTGGGCTGCGCGGTGCCAAACAACGCCTCTTCGGAGCAGGCCAGAGACAACACACTCGCGGAGTCGGGGCTGAGGATCCTGAAAAAGTCCTCATGGATCGAAGGCGTGTCGTCAATAATCAGGATGCGCCGGTTAGTCACAACTGACGATGGGGTCATCTCGCGACCTCCACCGGACGGTGCAAGTCTTTGATCACTAGAGTTGCGGCGTCAGTGGCGGGAGGCAGCACGCTGCTACCGGCTATTACCATCAAGTGTTGTGCCGCGTGCTGGCCGCTAACCGCTTTGAAACAGTAGCCCTGAGCATTCATCGGCAAGCCGGCGGAGATCAGTGAGGTTTGTTGCTCTAGGGCTTCCACGCCTTCGACGGTCATGCCAATGCCAACATCGCAGGCGAAACTGATGAGGCGCGCAGGTTTGTAGCACTAGCCGCCCCCCGGGAGGCGCTGCCGATGAAAGCCCCTGCGGCACTGCCGAACAAAACTTCTTCAGCGGACGCCAAGCTATCTTCGGCATACGCGGCAAGACCGAGAGTCTCGCGGAAACTCTCACGGACTGACGTTGTGTCGCCAATGAACAAAATGCGCCGATTGACACGTGTTATCAGACTGCTCATTCGGCCATTCCAATTATAGAACCAAGCATAAAGAACTAAACACATACAGACTCCTTTCCTTGGCGGCCGACAATTGAAACCAATACATTGCTTGCAGTAGCGATGAGCATAGTCTCAACTAGCCCGCTTCGTTGGAAAGGTGACGTCAATCCGAAATCAATGATCTTTCTGCTGAGCTGAGTCGTCAGCTGACAGGGCCAGAGGCTGTTCCTGCATCAGCACTGCATCTTTCTCAAGTGCTGTTTGAGGTTGAGCCGCTACCGTGGTGGTGACTGAGAGGCCGCCTTACGCGGGCTTTTGCCAGCGTTTTCGTATCCGCCCTGTCATGCCTTCGTCACACCCACCAAGCACAATGCGGTCAGCCAAAGGGATTTGGCCCCATCGACAGAAAGCCCGGCTAAGTGCCGGCTTTTTCGTTCCAGCGACATGCTTTTCACGAAGTGCTCACACAACGGAGCGCAGATTGAACGGACAAAAGGATTTGACCCCATACAGAGAGCCCGCCATGCGCGGGCTTTTTGTTGTCAGCCATTCCCGCGGCTAAGCTCCCCACTCTCTCGAATGGAAAACGCCAGACACATCAAGCAGGGTTTGGCCAAGCTGAGGACCCAAGGCCCACACTAATTAAGCTGTCCCCGACGTCCGCCTGCAACACCCTTTTTGGACTCGGTGCACATGCAGTCCGGAGCCAGTACACGCTGTTCGCGCGAAGGATGGTCCCGTACGCCCCAGTTCGTCAGATACAGCTCTCTAGCTAGGTGCTCCTGGGCAAAATGGCATAATATGCCAATGATCGAAAAAACCTGTTTGCCCAGAGCTGGAGCTAATTATGGCGACGCGAAACGTTGTGCTCACCCCTCACCAGGAACAGGTTATCCAGGACCTGGTGCAGTCCGGCCGTTATCAGAATGCCAGCGAAGTGATGCGAGAAGGTTTGCGTTTATTGGAACAGCGTGTCGCCGAAGACGCCGCCAAAATTGAGGCCCTGCGTCAGGCGACCTCAATCGGCATCATGGATCTTGAGTACGGGCGCTTCACGCAGTTGAACGAAGGGGATCTGGAGCGCTACCTCGAGGCTTTGAGCCTGGAGGCCACCCTCCCCGCGCGTGAAAAACACTGAGCATGCCGCCGTATCGGATTTCCAACGCGGCGCGCGCCGATATTGTCGACATCCTCAGGCTCTCCCAGACGCAGTTCGGCGATCAAGCACGCCAGGCGCTACCAGGCACTGATCCTCGCGGCGCTGCAAGCGATTGCCGATACGCCTTATTGCATTGGCAGCCACGACCGCGATGAGCTTGCACCGGGTCTTCGCAGCTATCATCTCAACTACTCACGCCAGCAGGCCAAACAAACCCATGGAACGGTCAAAAGCCCGCGCCATATCGTGTTCTATCGTGTGGCAAACGACGACGTGATCGAGGTCGTCAGACTCCTTCATGACGCCATGGAAGTGCAGTTGCATCTGCCCAGAGATTGACCCAAACGTTAAAGGCTGACGCCTCAGCACATAAATTTCAGGCAAAAAAAAGCCACTCATCTGAGTGGCTTTTTTCTGAATCTTGGAGCGGGAAACGAGCTTCTTACTAAACGTCTATCCAATCCACTTTCGGATCACGTTGGCGTTGATGCCATGGCTGATGGCGGCACTGGAAATGGAAGCTCCGGGTTGCAGATATTCCTGAACAACCTGGGCTTTGAACTGTTTAGGGTAAGAGTTTCGTTGGCGCATTAAGGGCTATCGCGTCCGCCAAAAATAGGCGGACACCATCGCCCTTAATTTGGGAGCTCGGAAGGTGTGTTGGCGGTTCGCTTACCGCCTGCCAACGCAGCGGCCGAGTGAAATCGAAGAGCTTCTACCTCATAAGTGGAGCGAGTAACACTCGGACTGGATTGGTGAGCGCTACGTCTCGAATAGGACCATTCCAAGCGATGGATGAGAGTAGGAATACTATGATAAGAAAAGCTACCTGGGACAGGTAGAACGGCTCCAGCCACTGCTGCTTCAATGCGACGTAAAAAGTGTTATGAGTTACGTCGACCAAAATAATCGCTACCGTAAGCACGATTCCGACTCTTGGTTTGATGAAAAGTAGCAGTGCTGCAAGCGGGTCAAAAAACGTAAGCCCCCCCCCAGAAAATACGGCTAGCCAAGTAAGTGCTAGGCCCGTATCCGTAGTCCCAGAGCAGTCCATGCGAAACGTCTGCACGGATGTGATTAGCGGTTGCGATGAAAAGGCAGCATGCGAACAAAACTCTGACGGCGAATGACAATCTTGGCATAGCGTTATCTACATTCGTGATCTACGCCCTGCATGATAGCGGGATCGACCAACGGCGCCAGCAGTTGCAATGGGAGGGTGTGATCGCTGAACGCTTACCGAGATCACACTGCATTGAGGTGTCCCTCGTCCCCGTTCCTGAAGCAGCCCCATCTCACTCTTCATAGGCGCTTGCAGCCAGCGTCGACAGTACAAGATCACCCATTTCGGCATCTGGTGATGTTCCAGAGCCTTGATGATCAGGCTTGCCCAACGTGGTCAAAGAACGCGCTGATATCCCCTTCCAGTACCCAGTTCTTGCGACGGCACCGAATGGAACATTGATGCAAAGCATCGTGGGCCGATCGTCCGGGCCTGCCCCCATACGAGTCAGGATGGAAAATCGGACCGATCAATGCCTTGCGTTGTCACCAAGAGGCCCCCTTAGGTATGTAGGTACCTGGCAATATACGAATCCGTCGACCACGTCGCGCCGGCTTAAGTACCGTGTACGAGCGAAAGCGCTGCGAATAAGCGAGTTGCAGCTGTGTGATTTCCCGAACAAATGCCGGCAACTGCAACTCGAACACCTGATCGATGAGACTGCGCGCTAGCTGCCAGACGGCGGCGGCATCGGGATATCACCAAGCTGCAACCCCAGCAGCGTCATGTATTCGTAGATGTGCTGATAGCCGGATTGCGCTTCATAGCTTGGGCACGGGGATTGAGGTTCCCCACAGAGCCGCAGCTCCATGTTTGCACCGCCCATGCCCCATTGCGTGTAGTTCAAGTTGTTACGGGTAACGGTATCGATTTTGGAGCAAACCATTTCCTTCATTTTTTCATCGATGACGTTGGTAGACTCATAGAGCGTCAAGGAGAAGTCGAGAGAGGTTGCGCACCATGCCATCGGAACGACATCCAGCGTGTTGTAGATGCGTAGCGCATTGCCGGCCATCTGCTGATTGAAATAGCTCGCAAAAATACTATCGCCGGCCGTTGGCGCAGCAATCGTTTCGCAATGGAAATTGAAGTTCGAGAATTTATCTTTCAAGTAAAGCGCTAGAACCGACATCAAGGCACCGCCAAGGCTATGCCCGACCAACCGGATCGTTGCACCACTGCGCTGTTTTGCCAGAAAATCGCAAAGTGTGCCTTGGAAACCGATTGTCGATACCTGATCCAATATCGCCTTTACACCGTCCGCAGTCCCCTGCGCCAGATGTGCCGGCACTGGGCAGTTCTTGATAAGCTTCTGCAGCGGCACCATTGGAGAAATATCAAGATCGTCTATCTGATCCTTGAGGGAATCGGCAAGGGTTCCACTCGTCACCACGACGATGTCGTTTTCGTTTTGCCCGCCGACCAGCACCACCGTGATGTGAGCCACATGCTCGCCATCCGGGACCAGGGCGGGCCCCCAGGCTACGCCATAACCGCCGCCTACCTTGGAGCCATTAAGGCGCGTAAGAATGTTGTCTTTTACCTGGCTCGGCGAAGGGTTCTTCATGTTTTTCCAATCCGGCGAAGACAGCGCCGCATTGTTCACCACATACGCGTGGGTAAGATTAATTTGTCTTTGCTGAAGTGAGTCTAGCGAAGTCATGACTGCTCCTTGTCTCGAAGATAGATAATTCAACGGGACCAACGAAAACTCACTGCTGCCGTCGATCCGTCTTGGCCAGCAAGATCGAGTGTAGCCGCAGTTTTGGAAGCGACAACTTAATGCGCGGTCGCTTGCGCAGCAGTTAGAACGGTCCTTGATTCCGCCAATCCGAAACCGCTGATACTGACCGCATCCGGTAACGATCACGTTAATCGTACGCCCTGTCTCGCGGGACTTTGGTCGCCCGCCCACGTCAGCAGGCCAAACACCCTCATGGGTCGGCCAAAGGCCCACGGCATATGGTGTTTTATCGAGTGGCAAACGTCGACGTGATTGAGGTCGTCCGACTTCTTCATGACGCCATGGAAGTGCAGTTGCACCCCAACCGTTGCTGACTGCTTTTAGGGGGGCGCGGCAAAAGTCAAAGAAGGACTTTTCTTTGGACGAAAAAAATGGACCTCTTTTCAGAGATCCATTTTTAATGCTTGGAGCGGGAAACGAGACTCGAACTCGCGACCCCGACCTTGGCAAGGTCGTGCTCTACCAACTGAGCTATTCCCGCGTCTTGGTGAGGCGCATTCTATAGAATCCTGATGCCCCGTCAACCCCTTGATTCAAAAAAGTTTTATTTCTTTTCCACGTCCGTCTTCAGATGCGGCCAGGCAGCCCGCAAGTATTGGACCATGGACCACAATGTCAGGCCAGCGGACACCAGCAGCAAGGCGTACCCCATCAGGACCCAGAAGGTAAAGTCGGAAGGGTTGGCCAGCAGGATCACCAGCGCCAGCATTTGCGCGGCGGTTTTCCATTTGCCCAGGTTCGACACCGCTACATGGGCGCGGGCACCGAGTTCGGCCATCCACTCGCGCAGTGCCGAGACGACAATTTCGCGACCGATGATGACGGCGGCCGGCAGCGTGAGCCACAGGTTGCCATGCTCTTGCACCAGCAGAACCAGGGCAACGGCGACCATCAGCTTGTCCGCAACAGGGTCGAGGAAGGCTCCGAACGGTGTGCTTTGTTCCAGACGACGGGCTAGATACCCGTCGAGCCAGTCGGTCGCGGCGGCAAATGCAAAGACCGAGGCAGAAGCCAAATAGCTCCAGTGGTAAGGCAAATAAAACAGCAAAATGAAGATCGGGATGAGCAGGACGCGTAGAACGGTAATCAGATTAGGGATATTCATCGGCACAACTGGCTACGAGGTGAGTTGGGCATTCTACTCGCTGTGCAGATTTGCATAAATCAACTCTGCGAGCTTTTTGCTGATTCCGGGTGCTTTGGCGATCTCTTCGATGCTGGCACGAGTCAGCTCCTGTAATCCACCAAAATGTTTCAACAAATCGCGTCGACGTGTCGGTCCGACGCCGGCAACGCCCTCAAGTGTAGACGTGCGGCGAGTTTTGCCACGACGTGCGCGGTGCCCCGTAATGGCGAAACGGTGCGCTTCGTCGCGGATCTGCTGGATCAGATGCAGCGCGGGGGAATCGCCGCGCAAGGTGAATTCATGGGCCGCGTCGTTGAGGTACAGGGTTTCGAAACCGGCCTTGCGCGTCGCGCCCTTGGCCACACCCAAGAGAATCAGGTCTGGCACAGCCAGTTCGTTAAGCACATCACGGGCCATGGACAGCTGACCTTTGCCGCCGTCGACCAGCAGGATGTCCGGCAACTTGCCCTCGCCGTCCTTCAATTTGCTGAAGCGTCGGGTCAGGGCCTGGTGCATCGCGGCATAGTCATCGCCCGGCGTCACGCCCTCAATGTTGTAGCGACGGTAGTCTGATTTGATCGGGCCTTCCGGGCCGAACACCACACAGGACGCCACCGTGGCCTCGCCGCTGGAATGACTGATGTCGTAACACTCGAGACGTTGCGGCGGCTCGTCCAGTTTCAGCACTTCGGCCAGGGCATCGAAACGTGCCGCAACGTGTTGCCGGTTAGCCAGACGTGCGCCCAGCGCTTGCTCGGCATTGGTGACCGCCAATTGCTGCCAGCGCGCTCGGGTGCCGCGAACTCGATGGCTGATGGTCAATTCGCGACCGCGCAGCTCTTCGATGGCTGCGATCAGGGTCGGAAAGTCTTCGTGAACCACGTTGACGATCAGCTCGCTCGGCAAGTCGCGCTCGGGACTGCTGATGAAATATTGACCGAGGAACGCTGCCATGACTTCGGAAACGTCTTCCTCGATACCCACCTGCGGAAAGAAGTTCTTGCTCCCCAACACCCGGCCACCGCGCACGCTGATCAAGTGCACGCAGGCGCCACCTGGATTGACGAACGCCGCAATCACATCGATATCGCCCGTCCCGCCTTCCATGCTCTGCTGGTCCTGGACCCGACGCAGCAATGAGATCTGGTCACGCAACTCGGCGGCGCGCTCGAACTCGAGGTTAACCGCCGCTTCCTCCATGGCCGCAGACAACTCGTCCGCCAGGGCATTGCTGCGACCTTCAAGAAACATTACCGAGTGGCGTACATCTTCGGCATACACCTCGGGCTCCACCAGCCCCACACACGGCGCCTTGCAACGCTTGATCTGATATTGCAGACAAGGTCGAGCACGGTTCTTGTAGAAGCTGTCTTCGCACTGACGAACAAAAAAAGCCTTTTGCAGCAGACTGAGGCTTTCGCGAATCGCCCCTGCGCTGGGATAAGGGCCGAAATATTTGCCCTTGGCCTTTTTCGCGCCCCGATGAATGCTCAAGCGTGGGAACTGGCCATCCGAGAGAAAGACGTAAGGGTAGGATTTGTCGTCGCGCAGCAGGATGTTGTACGGCGGACGCCATTCCTTGATCAGCGTCTGCTCAAGCAGCAAGGCTTCGGTTTCGTTGGCCGTGATGGTGGTTTCGACCTGGGCGATACGGCCCACCAGCGCGGCGGTCTTGGGGGCAAGACCGGCTTTGCGGAAGTAGCTCGCCAAGCGCTTCTTGAGATTTTTGGCTTTGCCGACATAAAGCAGCCGCGCATCGCTGTCGAACATGCGATAGACGCCCGGCCGCCCACTGACCGTCGACAGAAAAGCACTTGGATCGAAGATTTCAGTCATTTTCAGAGGCTGGCATCAACCATGCCGTGACGAACCGCCAACAGCGTCAACTCGACATCGCTGCTGATCGAAAGCTTCTCGAAAATACGGTAACGGTAGGTATTCACTGTTTTTGGCGACAGGCACAGTTTGTCGGAAATGATCTGCACCTTCTGACAGCCGACAATCATCAACGCAATCTGGATTTCCCGCTCCGACAAGGCGTCGAAGGGCGAATCATTGGTTGGCTGGAACGACTTGATCGCCAGTTGCTGGGCAATCTGCGGGCTGATGTAGCGTTGCCCGGCAAATACCAGGCGAATGGCCTGGACCATTTCCGGCAGTCCGGCGCCCTTGGTCAGGTAACCTGCGGCACCTGCCTGTAACAGCCGGGTAGGAAACGGATCTTCTTCGCACACGGTGACCGCAACGACTTTGATGTCCGGATGACTGCGCAATAATTTGCGCGTGGCTTCAAGACCGCCGATCCCGGGCATCTTGACGTCCATCAGCACCACATCAGGTTTCAACTCACGCGCTTTAAGCAGGGATTCCTCCCCTGACTCAGCCTGGCCGACTACTTGCAGGCCATCGATGTCAGCCAGCATTCGTGTAATGCCTGTACGAACGAGATCATGGTCATCGACTACTAGCACCCTAATCAAGCAGACACCTCGCGATTTGGTCTTATTGGGTTGTCGGACACCTTAGCAAAAAGCAACTGGCAGACCTAGCGGCAAGCCGCATATAAAAAGTGTCAATTCTTCTTGCGAGGCTTGCCGCCAGTGTGTTTCAGCGATGCAGTTCATTGATATCACGCTGCATTCTCAGGAAACACTGGTCTTGACCGACCACCTTGAGACCCTTTCTCTCGTAAAGCATTTTTGCCGGATTATTTTCAAAGACGGTCAGACGCAATGCCGGACGTCGTTCCTTGCACGCCATGGCGAATACCTGATCGATCGCCCAGGAACCGGCGCCCTGCCCCTGGTACGCTGCTAATAAATGCAATTCGCGGATATACAAGGCTCTAGCGTCGCGGCTCAGACTGACATACCCCATCAACGTGTCATCACGCACAATCAGCCAGTTTTCGCGTCCCTCCCAGGCGACATCAAAGGCCTCGTCCAGCCACAACAGCTCATGTTGAATGTAGTAGCGAAGCATATTTCGACAAGTCAGGTCACGAGCAAAGTCCAGATCCCGAGACGTTGCCGGACGCAATTCGAAACCCATTCAAGCCTCCGCCACAGCCACGATTTGCCCTTTCCAGCCATCAGCGTTGCGACGAGCAACGACCATAAGGTTCCCCGTACCCAGCGCCGCCACAATCAACGTCCCGTCCGCTGCCCAGATTGCACTGCGCCCTGCCGACTCCCAGCCACCCGTTGCGCCACCATGGTTGGCCATCAGTACCGCCATCGAGTGGGTGCGAGCATAGCCCTGCAATAGTGCGGTATCTGGAGCGTAGCCGTTTTCCGTGATCAACACGCCCGCGGCATAAAGATCAGCGCCCTGCCGTGCCGCGGCTGCCGCGTGACTGGCGTGAGAAAAATCGGCGCATACCGCTAGCGCGACGGTGTCGCTGCCGATCTTTAATGTCGAACCGCCCGTTCCCGGGGCAAATGCCACGTCCTCGCCCGGGTGCAGATGCTGCTTGCTGTAAACCCCAAGCGATCCATCGGCACCCAATACCAGCGCACCGATCAATACCGGCGAATCGTCCGACAGACGAATCGGCATCCCAACGACACTGGTCACACCGACTTCCCGCGCGAAATCGCGCAACGGTTGCAGCACATCGGCGTCTGGCACTATGGCCAGCTCCACCGCCAAGCCGCGTTCATACCCGGTCAGCGACAGTTCCGGAAACACCAGCAATTGCACGCCCTGCTCCGCAGCAATCTGCATGAAGCGCCGATGCCAGGCCATACTGGCGGCAAGATCACCGACGATGGAGATCGATTGAGCGGCGGCAATGGTCAGTGTCGTCATGGTTCGTCCTTGTGACGTTGTGGTGGTTGGGCGCAGCGCAAAGTGTGTCACAACCCCCGACGTACTCAAGCGATAGACAAGCCCATGATCATCGATAGCATTTTCTGATTGAATCCGCGTACCGGCCTCTAGTAAGCTCGGCGCATTCATCGGAGACAGACCATGCTCAACGCCCTCTCACAGCTTCGTACCGCCAGCGCCCCGCGCTCGGTTGCGGCTGCCCGGGCGAATGACGTTTGTGCTTCGGTCAGCTTTTATTTTGGGTATTGGTTTAGCCACTGGCGCGCCTGATACCCACACGGCGCCCACTTTAAACGGGTCGCCACCAGAGAATTCTCAACCCCCGGTCGGCCTCCCGACCGGGGGTTTTGTTTTTTTCAGCCCTGAACATTTTTAGCGTCAACCAGACAATTTGAGGATTCACGACATGAACTACGCCACTTATTACCGTTACGACAGTTTTACCGCCTGGCGATTTACCAGCCTCCGCTCGGGACAGCCTGCCGCCTCCGATCGGTCACCCACAGGTGGCAAGCACACACACGCAGCCAATCCGGCCAATTGTCGAACACCCCAGTAGGGCCGAGCGCGCGGGAACGAACCCGCCGCCAGCCCCAGGAAGCCCGAATATGAACTCGTCCGTCTCTGCTCTGCCGCTGTCCACCCTGAGCCCTGCCAATGAAGCGCTGACCTTGCGTCTGCCCACCTCATTGCAGCTCAAACAGCAATTGCCACTCAGCAACGCCCTGACCCGGCAAGTCGCCGACCACCGTCAGGCGGTTCGCGCGATCCTCAACGGTGAAGACTCCCGTCTGCTGGTCATCGTCGGTCCCTGCTCGATTCACGATCCCCGTTCTGCTCTCGAATACGCCGCCAACCTGGCCCGTCTGTCCACGCAAGTCAGCGATGAGATGCTGCTGGTGATGCGCGCCTATGTCGAAAAACCCCGCACCACGATCGGCTGGAAAGGCCTGGCCTACGACCCGCATCTGGATGGCAGCGATGACATGGCGAGCGGTTTAACGCTGTCCCGCGAATTGATGCGCGAAATGCTCCAACTGGGCTTGCCCGTTGCCACCGAATTGCTGCAACCGATGGCCGCCGGCTACTTCGACGACCTGCTGAGCTGGGTCGCGATTGGCGCCCGTACCACCGAATCACAGATCCACCGGGAAATGGCCAGCGGCCTGAGCATGCCGGTAGGGTTCAAGAACGGCACCGATGGCGGTGTGGCTGTCGCCAGCGATGCCATGCGCTCGGCCGCCCATCCGCATCGCCATTTCGGCGTCGATAGCCAAGGGCATCCGGCGATTATTCAGACACCGGGCAACCCCGACACCCATCTGGTACTGCGTGGTGGCCATCGCGGGCCGAACTATGACCGCGACAGCATCGCCCAGGTGCACAGCGATTTGACCAGACTCAAGATCCCGGCGCGGATCATGGTCGACTGCAGCCACGCTAACAGCGGTAAAGATCCATTGCGTCAGCCAGTCGTGTTCAACGACGTGCTTGAACAACGCCTGCAAGGTGATCGTTCGCTGGTCGGCATGATGATTGAGAGCCATCTGTTCGAAGGCTGCCAGCCATTGAGCCCGTCGCTGCGTTACGGTGTGTCGGTAACGGACGGCTGCCTTGGCTGGACCGGGACGGAACAATTGTTGCTGCAGGCAGCCGAGCGACTTCGTACGCAGCGCCATATTCAACAGCCAAAGTGACCAATCCCCGCCTTCCGGTTTTCAATCGAATACCGGAAGGCGGTTGACGTTAAAACAGGTTTACGAGTGCACATGCACCAACGTGGCTTCGGACTGCTGGCTCACATCGTCGAGACGCTCGACCGAATAGGCTACTCGGACCGTCAAGTCCTGATGCTCGCGCCAAAACCTGTAGGGAACGATAAATACCAGCGGTTGACCGGCCATTTCCCTGGAGATTTCACGATCATCGCGATGATTGAAATGCTCCCCGTCACATTTCAGATAGACCAGTTCCCCCTCTTCAGCCTGAGCATTGTCGATCACGACGGTGACACCATCGATCGCATCTTGCACATCCAGCCAACCCTCATCGGTTTCCAGCACGGTAGGTGGTAAAAGCGGCTCTCTTTCCAGCGGCCCGATCAACAGTGGTGCCAGCTCCGAGAAACGTGACGCCTGCCCCTTCTGCTCGACGCGGTAGCCGATCGTAACGGCTGCCCCAAGATTGGGTGCAATACAGTCAGGACTTACCCAGAACGACAGCTCACCACCCACTGCAAAGGATTCGACTTTCAACGTGTCATTGAAACTCGCTTGTGGCGTAACACCTGCCCAGGACAGCAAGACCCGATCTCCCGCCGCCATCCGGGCATACGGCCTGATCGTTACGCGTGCACCCTCCACGACTCGGTCCGGATCGAGCGTGCCGCCCACCGCATCGTTCACAATCACTGGCAGCAAATCTGGCCGGACATCACCGACGCTCAGGTATAAACGCCCGGACTCCACAGGTTCACAAAGGCGCGCAGTGTAGAGGGCGTAATAAACCTCGAGTGACCCGCCGTCCAATGCGGCGATGTGCACGGCCGATACGCAAAAGACAATCGCCCTGCCCACCTGAGCTTCGCTGACAAAACGCGATACCTCATGCCGATACGCAACACCCTCTGCATCAATACCTGACCAGAACATGACCAGTTTGTCTCCGCAGGTCATGTCCGGGTAAGGCGCGACGGTGATAATCGCCTTATTGTCGGACGGATCGAGTGTGGCGTTATCCGCCTGATCCAGCTGTGGTGCCACCAGGCATTGCTCTACAACATTCAAGTTATCTGCTTCATAAGAAGTCATTTATACGCTCCAGTCCTTGGAATGAATGTCGCCTTGAGGTCGACATCGAACGAAGCCTATTGAAACCCGCGGTGCTGATTCGCGCTGCCGGACAATCGCGTCGGCTTGCACGGTAAAAGGACGTTTCAGCGGTAGGTCATTGCGAGGAAGCTCGCAGTCATCGTTAAAAAGATGTCCGGATATTCCGACCAAGACCTCATGTTCATCCGAGCTTTCGTACAATTTCTATTCCGTTTTCATCAGGTTACAGCGGCTTTTTCATACATCGCCGAACGGGTGGTGTGCTTTAGAGTGCGCCCTTGAGCACACACCCGACCTACTGCGAAAAAGGAATGTACATGCTACGGAATGCGACCACTCACTATCCAATCCTGCTGGTGCACGGGCTCTTCGGCTTCGATCGCATCGGCAACCTGGAGCTTTTCCATGACGTCAAACTGGCCCTGAGAAACGCAGGCGCAAGAGTTTTCATCCCACACCTGTCAGCCACCCACAGTAATGAAACCCGCGGCGAACAACTGTTGGCGCAGATTGACCGGGTATTGCAAGGAACCGGTGCAAGCAAAGTCAACCTGATCGGTCACAGTCAGGGGGCACTGGCGGCACGGTATGCGGGGGCGCTGGCGCCGGAGGCGGTCGCTTCGGTGACATCGGTCAGCGGGCCGAACCATGGCTCGGAACTGGCCGATTTCCTGCGCAAGGCGCTGACACCCGGGCGCCTGCCGGAACAAGTCGCCGGAGCGGTGGCCACCCTGTTCGCCGACTTCCTGTCGTTGCTCAGTGGCAGCCGACACCTGCCTCAGAACGCCATCGCCGCCCTCAATGCACTGACCACCGAAGGCGTCGGCGCCTTCAACGACAAGTACCCTCAAGGGTTACCGAAAACCTGGGGCGGCAAGGGTCGCGAATTGGTGAACGGCGTGCGCTACTATTCCTGGAGCGGCATCCTGCAGGGCAACATTCTCGATGAGGGGCTCCATGCACTCAATCCGCTGCACGGATTCCTGCGGGCCTTCTCCCACTATTTCACCACCGAAGCCGAACAGAATGACGGCATGGTCGGCCGATTCAGCGCCCATTTGGGGAAAGTGATCCGTTCAGACTATCCGCTGGATCATCTAGATAGCCTCGGCCAGACAACCGGTAAGGTCCGCAAGGGCATCGACCCGATCGCCCTGTACGTACAGCATGCCGAACGCTTGAGAAATGCCGGCCTTTAAGCAATGTCTTGATGCCACGCGATAGACGGAACTGATATCCACGGAATTGATATTCACGGAACTTTGAGAGAGAAATAGCCCACTGAATCCGGTAGGCTCCGCACTTTATTGAACATTGAATGGAGTATTTTCCCATGGCCAAAGCTACTGCCCGTCACATCCTGGTTTCCAGCGAAGAAAAGTGCAACGAACTCAAAGCCCAGATCGAGGCCGGTGCCGACTTCGCCGAAGTCGCTAAAGCCAACTCCAGCTGCCCGTCCAGCCGCCAGGGCGGTGACTTGGGTTCGTTCGGTCCAGGCCAGATGGTCAAGGAATTCGATACCGTGGTCTTCAGCGCACCGATCAACGTGGTGCAAGGCCCGGTCAAGACCCAGTTCGGTTACCACCTGCTGGAAGTGACCAGCCGTCAGGACTGATCAACCCTTGAGTTTGCTGCATAACGGCCCGCCTTTTGGTGGGCCGTTGTGTTTTCGTTACGTGATACGGCTGGCGAGGGACGCGCCGCTAGCGTACAAATTGTGGTTATCGACCACCCGGCTCTAAGGCTGACAATGCGACTGGTTTTCCCCACTTTGTTGTTCACTGCCGTGGCCCTGTTATTGGGCGCCGCCGGTGTGAACGCTGCACCGCAACATGCGTTGACCGTGTACGGTGAACCGGCGAAGTATCCCGCTGGCTTCAGCCACTTCGCCTACACCAACCCGCAAGCGCCCAAGGGCGGCACGATGCGTCGCTCGGCGATGGAAATTGGCCATTTCGACCATATCCTGCCGTACATCGACAAGGGCACGGGTGTCACGCAGATCGACGGTTTGATCTACTCGCCCCTGGCCCAGCGCTCGCTGGACGAGCCCTATACCGTTTACGGCTTGGTCGCCCAACAGATGGAGCGTTCCGATGACGGACTGTCTCTGCGCTTCTATCTGAATCCGAAGGCCCGTTTCGCCGACGGCAAGCCGATCACCGCCGAAGACGTGCGCTACACCTTCAATCTGCTGATGACCCAAGGCAGCTTGCGCTATCGCACGCAATTCGCCGATGTCAAAGGCGTCGAAGTGGAGTCACCACTCACCGTTCGGTTCGACTTCAAGAGCAACGAAAACCGTACCCTGCCCCTGGACCTCGCGACCTTGCCGGTATTCCCCGAGCACTGGTGGAAAACCCGCAACTTTGCCAGCGGCGGTGGTTACGAGCCACCGCTGGGCAGCGGGCCGTACCGCGTGAGTAAAATCGACTCCGGGCGCAGCATCACCTTCGAACGTAACGCCGACTGGTGGGGCAAGGATTTACCGGTCAGCCGCGGCCTCTACAATTTCGATCATTTCAGCATCGAGTACTTCGGCGATACCGACGTTGCCCGTCAGGTGTTGCGTGGCGGCGCCTATGACTACAACCGCGAATTCTCCGCCACCGCCTATTCCATCGGCTACGACAGCCCTGCCCTGAACGACGGTCGCCTGCAAAAAGCCCACTTGGCCAAAGAGGCACCGCAAACGGCCCAGGGGTTTGTGTTCAACCTGCAAAACCCGATGTTCCAGGACCGCCGAGTGCGCAAGGCCCTGGCCATGCTCTGGGATTTCGAGTGGAGCAACCGGCAAATGATGCGCGACCTCTACATCCGCCAGCAGAGCTACTTTTCCAATACTGACCTTGCAGCCCGGCAGCTGCCCGACGCAGGTGAACAGGCGATCCTCGAACCGCTACGCGGACAGATCCCCGACGAAGTCTTTACCCAAGTCTTCGAAGCGCCGAAAACCGATGGCAGCGGCGTGATCCGCGATAAACAGTTGCAAGCCCTGGACCTGCTCGAACAGGCCGGCTGGAAACCCGATGGCGATCAACTGGTCAATGCCCAAGGCCAACCGCTGAGCTTCACCTTCCTGATCAGCCAGAACGGCATGGACCGATTGCTGCTGCCTTACAAGCGCACCCTGAAACAAATCGGCATCGACATGAATATTCGCCACATCGACGCTTCCCAGTACGTAAACCGCTTGATGTCCCGGGATTACGACATGATCGTCACCGGCTACCCGGTCACCACTTCGCCGGGCAACGAGTTGTACAACTATTTTGGCTCGGCGGCGGCCAACGATCCTGGTTCCAACAACTACATGGTGCTGAAGAACCCGGCGGTCGACACGCTGGTCAACGGCCTGGTCCGCGCCACCACCCAAGCTGACATGCTGCGCTACGCCCACGCCCTGGACCGCGTCCTGCAATGGAACTTCTACTGGATTCCCAATTATTACCCGCCGGGCAGCTCGACTGTATGGTGGAACCGCTTTGGCATTCCCTCTGTGCAAGCGAGCAATGACGAAGCCATCGAGAGTTGGTGGCAAGTGAGCTCCACCCCGCTGACCAACCAACAGATGACTGCCGAGCTCATCAAACGCGGCAAACCCGGAGGGCCGCACTAATGTGGGCTTACGTATTGCGGCGCTTGCTGCTGATCATTCCGACACTGGTGATCATTCTTCTGGTCAATTTCGTTATCGTCCAGGCTGCACCCGGCGGCCCGGTGGAACAGGCCATCGCGCAGTTGCAAGGCATCGGCGGCGCGAGTGTCGGCGGCGGTTCCAGCGACGCCGTGCAGGGCAGTTCGCGTGCCAGTCGCGGGCTCGATCCGCAGTTGATCAAGGAGATCGAAAAGCAATATGGCTTCGATAAGCCGGCGCCGGAACGTCTGTGGCTGATGCTCAAGAGTTACGCCCGCCTCGACTTCGGCAAGAGTTTTTTCCGTGGCGCCACCGTCACCGACCTGATTCTGGAAAAGATGCCGGTAACCATTTCCCTCGGGCTCTGGGCCACGTTGATCACCTACCTGGTGTCGATCCCTCTGGGCATCCGCAAGGCTGTGCATCACGGCAGCCATTTCGATATCTGGAGCAGCACCGCGATCATCATCGGTTATGCGATGCCGGCGTTCCTGTTCGCGATGTTCCTGATCGTGATCTTCGCCGGCGGTACCTCGTTGAACTGGTTCCCGGTGCGCGGCCTGGTCTCGGACAATTTCGAATCACTGTCGACCCTGGGCAAAATCACCGACTACTTCTGGCACCTGGTGCTGCCGGTGACGGCGCTGGTGGTTGGCGGTTTCGCTACGCTGACGATCCTCACCAAGAATTCCTTCCTCAATGAAATCACCCGCCAATACGTGGTCACCGCCCGAGCCAAGGGCTTGAGCGAACGCCGGGTGCTTTACGGCCATGTGTTTCGCAACGCGATGCTGTTGGTGGTGTCGGGAATCCCCCAGGCTTTCATCAGCGTCTTCTTCGCCGGCTCGCTGCTGATCGAAGTGATTTTTTCCCTCGATGGCCTGGGGCGCATGAGTTACGAAGCCGCAGTATCACGGGACTATCCAGTGGTGTTCGGTTCGCTGTTCATCTTCACCTTGTTCGGCCTGCTGATAAAACTCATCGGCGACCTCTGCTACACCCTGGTCGACCCACGCATCGACTTCGCCGCGAGGAATGCCTGATGTTCAAGCTCTCGCCGTTGGGCCGTCGCCGTTTCGAGCGCTTCAAGAAAAACCGCCGGGGCTGGTGGTCGCTGTGGTTGTTTATCGGCCTGTTCCTGTTGACCCTGGGCGGCGAGCTGATCGCCAACGACAAACCGCTGATGGTCAGTTATCAGGGCTCGCTGTACCTTCCGGCATTCAAACGCCACACCGAACAGGAGTTCGGCGGGCAATTGCCGTTTCAGGCCGACTACCGCAGCGAATACGTGCAAAAGCTGATTCACAAGGACGGCGGCTGGATGCTGTTTCCGCCGATCCCGTTCAGCGACGACACGCCCAATTACGACCTCAATCAACCGGCGCCGAGTCCACCATCGAAGGTCAACTGGCTGGGCACCGACGATCAGGCCCGGGACGTGTTGGCCCGGGTGATTTTCGGGGCACGGGTGTCGATTCTGTTCGCGCTGGCGCTGACCTTCATCAGTGCGTTGATCGGCATCGCCGCCGGTGCGCTGCAAGGCTATTACGGCGGCTGGGTCGACCTGCTCGGCCAGCGTTTGCTGGAGGTCTGGTCGGGGCTGCCGGTGCTGTACCTGCTGATCATTCTGTCGGGCTTCGTCGAGCCGAATTTCTGGTGGCTGCTGGGGATCATGGCGCTGTTTTCCTGGCTGGCGCTGGTAGACGTAGTGCGCGCCGAGTTCCTGCGCGGGCGCAACCTGGAATACGTCAAGGCCGCCCGTGCGCTGGGGCTGACCGATCGCAAGGTAATCGTGCGGCACATTCTGCCCAACGCCATGAACGCCACCCTGAGTTATTTGCCGTTCATTTTGACCGGGGCGATTTCCACTCTCACGGCGCTGGATTTTCTCGGCTTCGGCATGCCCGCCGGCAGTGCATCGCTGGGTGAATTGATCGGTCAAGGCAAGCAGAACCTGCAGGCACCGTGGCTGGGTCTCACAGCGTTTTTCACCCTGGCGCTGATTCTTTCTTTACTGGTGTTCATTGGCGAGGCATTACGTGATGCCTTTGACCCTAGATCTTGATCACGATCATGAAGCGGACCGTTGATATGAGTGACAACCTGATCGAAATCCGTGACCTCTCCGTGGCCTTCAGCGGCCAGACCGTGGTGCGCAACCTGTGCCTGGACATCCGCCCCGGCGAGTGCCTGGCGTTGGTCGGCGAGTCGGGTTGCGGCAAATCGGTGACCGCCCACTCGATCCTGCAACTGCTGCCCGAGA
The DNA here is from genome assembly GCF_019145235.1 of Pseudomonas farris. Taxonomy (GTDB): domain Bacteria; phylum Pseudomonadota; class Gammaproteobacteria; order Pseudomonadales; family Pseudomonadaceae; genus Aquipseudomonas; species Aquipseudomonas farris. Next base: position 369,681 of record NZ_JAHSTV010000004.1, read on the forward strand.
CCGGCACTGAAACCACTGGTAGCATTCGCTATCGCGGCCAGGAATTGATCGGCGCTGACATCAAGACTTTGCGCGAGCTGCGCGGCAACCGGATCGCGATGATTTTTCAGGAGCCGATGAGCTCCCTCAACCCTCTGCACAACATCGAAAAACAAATTGGCGAAACCCTGTTGCTGCATAAAGGACTGGGCGGCAAAGCGGCGCAAGCGCGGATTCTCGAGTTGCTGCAACTGGTGGGCATCCAGAAGCCCGAAGAGCGGCTCAAGGCCTATCCCCATCAACTGTCCGGCGGTCAACGGCAACGGGTGATGATCGCCATGGCCCTGGCCTGCGAGCCGGAATTGCTGATCGCCGATGAGCCGACCACTGCGCTGGATGTGACAGTGCAGCGCAAGATCCTGCTGTTGCTCAAATCCCTGCAACGGAGGCTCGGCATGTCGCTGCTGCTGATCAGCCACGACCTCAATCTGGTGCGCAGCATTGCTCAGCGAGTGTGTGTGATGCACGCCGGGGAAATCGTCGAGCAGGCACCCTGCGAAACACTGTTCACTGAGCCGAAACACCCTTACAGCTGCGTGCTGCTGAACGCCGAACCGGAAGGTGAAGCCCTGCCCCGGGACGAGCGTGAAAAGGTGCTGGAAGTGGATAATTTGCAGGTGCAGTTCGTCATCGGTGGTGGCCTGTTTCAGCGTAAAACCTACCTGCGCGCGGTGGATGGCATCAGCCTGAACGTCCAGCGCGGCAAGACGTTGGGCATCGTCGGCGAGTCCGGTTCGGGCAAGTCCACGCTTGGTCAGGCGATCCTGCGCTTGCTCGACTCCGAAGGCAGCATTCGCTTTCAGGGTGAGGTGCTGGATGGCTTGACACAAAAGCAGCTGCGACCGTGGCGCAAGAAGATGCAGGTGGTGTTCCAGGATCCCTTCGGCAGTCTCAGCCCGCGGATGTCGGTGGCGCAGATCATCAGTGAAGGACTTGAGGTGCACAGCCAGTCCACCCCGGACGAATGCGAAGCCCAGGTGATCCGGGTGCTTGAAGAAGTCGGCCTCGACCCGCAAAGCCGTCATCGCTACCCGCACGAATTCTCCGGCGGCCAGCGCCAGCGCATCGCCATTGCCCGCGCACTGGTACTGAAACCGGCGCTGATCCTGCTCGACGAACCGACCTCGGCGTTGGATCGCACGGTACAAAAACAAGTGGTCGCCCTGCTGCGCCAGCTTCAGGAGAAACATGGCCTGACCTACCTGTTCATTAGTCACGACCTGGCGGTGATTCGCGCCCTGGCCCACGACATGATCGTGATCAAGGAAGGCAGAGTGGTGGAAAGCGGTGCCAGCCACGACGTGTTCGACTCGCCGCAGCATCCCTATACCAAAGAGCTGTTGGCGGCGGCGCGTCCGGGGTGGGCATAATCGGCGTCATGTCGTTGGACCGTGTCGCGGCCTTCGCGAGCAAGCCCGCTCCCACATTGGATCGCATTAACACCTCAATTCAAATGTGGGAGCGGGCTTGCTCGCGAAGACGCCCATAACAACACCACACATTCTGGATATGACACCGATGAACACCACCGAAAGCCTCAAGGACTACCAGCGCGTTCGCACCCTGGCGATCCGTTCGCTGTTCGAAATCATCGAGCAATCGAGTGAAGGCACGGTGATTGTCGACCGCGACGCGAACATCGTCTGGATGAATGAGCGTTATGCCCGGCGTTTCGGCCTCGAATCGGCCGAAGGTGCGATCGGCAGGGCCTGTGAAAGCGTGATCCCCGGCAGCCTGTTGCGCGACGTGGTGCGCACCGGACGACCCATCCTGCTAGACATGCAGGACACCCCCAAGGAACCGCTGGTGGTGATGCGCCTGCCGATTCACGACGATGCCGGCGCGGTGATCGGTGCCATCGGTTTTGCCCTGTTCGATGAATTGCGCAGCCTGTCGCCGATGCTCAAGCGCTACCTGAGCATGCAGGAAGAACTGGCATCGACCCGCTCACTGCTGCGGGCACGGCAGACCAAATACAACTTCGCCCATTTCATCGGCACCAGCGCCGCCAGCCTGGACGTCAAACGCCGCGCCAGGCGCAGCGCCAGCGCCGAGTCTCCGGTGTTGCTGCTGGGCGAAACCGGTACCGGCAAGGAGTTGCTGGCCCAGGCGATCCACGGCGCCTCGCCTCGGGCGCACAAGGCCTTCGTCAGTATCAACAGCGCGGCGATCCCCGAGTCGCTGCTGGAAGCCGAGTTCTTTGGCACCGCCCCCGGTGCATTCACCGGCGCCGATCGCAAGGGCCGCACCGGCAAGTTGCAAATCGCTCAGGGCGGCACGCTGTTTCTCGACGAGATCGGCGACATGCCGCTGCCGCTGCAAAGCAAGTTGCTGCGAGTTTTGCAGGAAAAGGAATTCGAGCCGGTGGGCTCCAACGAAGTGATCCAGAGCGATGTGCGGGTGATCGCAGCCACCTCCACCGATCTGGAAGCGGCGATCAAACGCGGCGAGTTTCGCGCCGATTTGTATTACCGCCTCAACGTGCTGCCGATTCAGGTCCCGCCCCTGCGTGATCGCCTTGATGACCTGCCGGCCCTCAGCGAAGCGATCCTCGAGGAGCTGCGCAGTCAGCACGAACTGAACGCCGAAGCCCTGGATTTGTTGGGTCAACACGCCTGGCCAGGGAACATCCGCGAACTGCGTAACGTGCTGGAACGCGCGGCGTTGCTCAGTGATGATTTGATGCTGAATGCGGCAGATATCCGCGCGGCGATTGGCAGTTTTACGCCGGTGCAGCGTGTGGCGCCCCAAGCCATTGAGCCGGTTGCCCATGAAACCTTCAGTGAGGCTCGCGAACGGTTTGATCGGCAATTGATTGAATCCGCCCTCGCGCAATGCGGCGGAAAGGTTATCGAAGCAGCGGCGCGGTTGGGGTTGGGGCGGTCGACGTTGTACAAGAAGATGGTGGCGTTGGGGATTGCAGAGTCTCCATAAAGAGACGTTGATCTCTATTGGTAGATAGGGCCTCTTCGCGGGCAAGCCTCGCTCCTACAGGTGATGCAATTGTACGAATAATCCCAATCCGTAGGAGCGAGGCTTGCCCGCGAAAGCGTCAGCCCAGCCATCAAAAATCTCAATACAGAGACAAAAACTCGAACAACCCTCTCAAAACCAAATAATCCCTTTAAATTTCAATAGCTTAACTTCTGGCACGAAACTCGCTATAGCCCTTCATACAAAGCTTCACCTACAAAAATAACAATCCAGGAGACACACCATGAGTGTGATCATTGCCTTGGCAGCTCTTACGCTGCTGATGGTGGCTGCTTACCGTGGCTACAGCGTTATCCTCTTTGCCCCGATCGCCGCCCTCGGCGCCGTCCTGCTCACCGACCCTTCCGCCGTTGCCCCAGTCTTCACCGGGGTGTTCATGGAAAAAATGGTCGGCTTCGTCAAACTGTATTTCCCGGTGTTCCTGCTCGGTGCCGTGTTCGGCAAGCTGATCGAGTTGTCGGGTTTCTCCCGCTCCATCGTCGCAGCGGCAATTCGCTTGCTCGGCACTCGCCAGGCGATGCTGGTGATCGTGCTGGTCTGCGCCCTGCTCACTTACGGCGGCGTGTCACTGTTTGTAGTGGTGTTTGCGGTCTACCCGTTTGCCGCCGAGATGTTCCGCCAGAGCAATATTCCCAAGCGCCTGATCCCGGCGACCATCGCCCTCGGCGCGTTTTCGTTCACCATGGACGCCCTGCCCGGCACGCCGCAGATCCAGAACATCATCCCTAGCACCTTCTTCAACACCACCGCCTGGGCGGCACCGTGGCTGGGTGTGATCGGCACGATTTTCGTGTTCTGCGCCGGCATGCTGTTCCTTCAGAGCCAGCGCAACAAGGCCCAGCGCAGGGGTGAGGGTTATGGTTCCGAGCTGCGCAACGAGCCGGAAACCGCGCCGGACATCAAGCTACCCAACCCGTGGATCGCGCTCTCGCCGCTGTTGATGGTGGGCTTGATGAACCTGCTGTTCACCCGCTGGATTCCGCTGTGGTACGGCAAGACTCACAGTCTCTCGTTGCCAGGCATGGCAGCACCGGTGACCACCGACATCGCCAAACTGACGGCGATCTGGGCGGTCCAGGCAGCCTTGCTGGTAGGCATCGTCATGGTGCTGGTGTTCGCCTTTCAGACGATTCGCGGCAAGTTGGCCGAAGGCAGTAAAAGTGCGGTCAGCGGCGCGCTGCTGGCGGCGATGAACACCGCGTCGGAATACGGTTTCGGTGCAGTGATCGCATCGCTACCGGGTTTTCTGGTGCTGTCCGGCTGGCTCAAAAGCATTCCCAACCCGCTGGTCAACGAAGCGATTACCGTGACCCTGCTGGCCGGCATCACCGGTTCGGCGTCGGGCGGCATGAGCATTGCCCTCGCGGCGATGTCCGAGACGTTCATCAGCGCCGCCCATGCCGCCAATATTCCGCTGGAAGTGCTGCACCGGGTCGCCGCGATGGCCAGTGGCGGCATGGACACCCTGCCGCACAACGGCGCGGTGATTACTTTGCTGGCGGTTACCGGTTTGACCCACCGCGAGGCCTACAAAGACATTTTCTGTATTACGCTGATCAAGACACTCGCTGTTTTTGTGGTGATCGGTACTTTCTACGCCACTGGCATTGTGTGAGGTATTCATGACGACTCTTTCGGGCAAGACCGCACTGGTCACCGGTTCCACCAGCGGCATCGGTCTGGGGATCGCCCTGAGCCTGGCCAAGGCTGGCGCCAATCTGATCCTCAACGGTTTCGGCGATGCATCCAGGGTGATTGCCGAAGTCGAACAATTCGGCGGCAAGGTTGGTCATCACCCGGCCGATGTCAGCGACCCGGCGCAGATCGCCGACATGATCGAGTACGCCGAGCGTGAGTTCGGTGGCGTGGATATCCTGGTCAACAATGCGGGGATCCAGCACGTGGCGTCGGTGGAAAATTTTCCGGTGGAGCGCTGGGACTCGATCATTGCGATCAACCTGTCGTCGGTGTTCCATAGCACCCGTTTGAGCCTGCCAGGTATGCGTACCAAAGGCTGGGGACGGATCATCAACATCGCTTCGGTGCATGGCCAGGTCGGTTCGGTGGGCAAGGCGGCGTACGTCGCGGCCAAGCATGGTGTGATCGGTCTGACCAAAGTGGTCGGTCTGGAAACCGCTACGACGAACGTCACCTGCAACGCCATCTGCCCGGGTTGGGTGCTGACGCCACTGGTGCAGAAGCAGATCGATGATCGCGCCGCAACCGGGATCGACTCGCAGCAGGCGCAACATGATTTGCTGGCCGAAAAGCAGCCGTCGCTGGAATTCGTGACGCCGCCGCAGCTGGGTGAGTTGGTGCTGTTTTTATGCAGCGAGGCCGGTAGCCAGGTGCGTGGCGCTGCGTGGAATATTGATGGTGGGTGGTTGGCGCAATGAACCACCGGTAACCTGTGGCGAGGGAGCTTGCTCCCGTTCGGCTGCGAAGCAGTCGTAAATCGGTTTTGGGACAGCTTCGCTGTCCAGCGGGAGCAAGCTCCCTCGCCACAGTAGACTGTGTACACATAAGAAAAAGAGGCCAAGCCATGTCCGACATCCTCTGGCAACCCGGCACCGAGCGCATCGGCAAGACCCGCATGGAGGCCTTCCGGCGCTTCGTCAATCAGCGACATGCCCTTGAGATCGCCAACTACCCTGCCCTGCACCAGTGGAGCATCGATCAGCGGGAAGCCTTCTGGCAGGCCATCGTCGATTTTTTCGACATTCGTTTTCACAATCAGCCAGACACGGTGCTGATTGAGGGCGCACAAATGCCCAGCGCCCAGTGGTTCCCCGGCGCCACGCTGAACTTCGCCGAGCACCTGCTACGTCGTCGCGACGATGCCGTGGCGGTAGTGGCCATCGGTGAAAACGGCCAACGGGAACACCTGACCTGGGTCGAACTGGCGAGCCATGTCGCGGGTTTTCAAAACGGCCTGATAGCCGCCGGTGTCGGCCTCGGCGACCGAGTAGCCGCGTGCATGCCAAACACCTGGCAAACCCTGGTGGCGATGCTCGCCACCACCAGTCTGGGCGCGATCTGGTCTTGTTCATCCCCCGACTTCGGTACCCACGGGGTGATCGACCGCTTCGGCCAGATCGAGCCGAAAGTGCTGATCACCTGCGCTGGTTACCGCTACGCCGGCAAAGAGATCGATCAGACCGTCAAGATCAACGAAATCCTCGGGCAACTGCCGTCCTTGCAACAGTTGATCGTTGTGCCTTACGCACGACCCCGGGCGCGCATCGAAGACTTCCGTAGCCAGGCCAACGTGACGCTGTGGGACGATTTCTACGACCCGGGCGGCGAGCCGCAATTCGTTCCCGTGCCCTTCGCTCATCCGCTGTACATCCTCTACTCCAGCGGCACCACCGGCGTGCCAAAGTGCATTGTTCACAGCACCGGCGGCGTGCTGCTGCAACATGTCAAGGAACATGGCCTGCACACTGATCTCGGCCCCGGCGACCGCTTGTTCTATTACACAACGTGCGGCTGGATGATGTGGAACTGGCTGGTCTCGGCCCTGGCAGTCGGCAGCGCCGTGGTGCTTTACGACGGCTCGCCGTTTCATCCAGGTCCGGAGCGCTTGATCGATCTGATCGACGACGAACGCATCAACGTCTTCGGCACCAGTCCCAAGTTCCTCACCGCGCTGGAAAGCAATGGCGTGAAGCCGTGCGAAAGTCATGACCTGAGCAGCCTGAAAACCGTGCTGTCCACCGGTTCCGCGCTGTCCCCGCAAAGCTTCGATTACGTCTATCGCGCGTTCAAGTCCGACCTGTGCCTGTCCTCGATGTCCGGCGGCACCGACATCGTTTCGTGCTTTGTGATCGGCAATCCGGTGCTGCCGGTGCGCCGTGGCGAGATGCAGTGCAAGAGCCTGGGCATGGCGGTCGAAGTCTGGAACGACGCCGGGCAGCCGGTGATCGGGGAAAAAGGCGAGCTGGTGTGTACCCGCCATTTTCCGGCCATGCCTATCGGCCTGTGGCATGACCCTGACGGGGAGAAACTGCGAAAGTCCTATTTCAGCCTGTTCCCCGGCGTCTGGGCCCAGGGCGATTACGCCGAGCAACTGCCCCATGGAGGGATGCTGATCCACGGTCGCTCGGATGCGGTGCTCAACCCCGGTGGCGTGCGCATCGGCACGGCGGAAATCTATCGTCAGGTGGAGAAAGTCCCGCAGGTGCTGGACAGCGTCGCCATCGGCCAGCAATGGCAGGATGACGTGCGAGTGGTGCTGTTCGTGAAGTTGCGCGACGGTGTCGAGCTGGACGAAGCGCTGCAACAACAGATTCGCCAGGTCATCCGCGCCAACACCACGCCACGGCATGTGCCGGCGAAGATAGTCGCGGTGACGGACATTCCACGGACCATCAGCGGCAAGGTGGTCGAGCTGGCAGTGAGGAATGTGGTGCATGGCCAGAAGGTGAATAATACCGATGCACTGGCCAATCCCGAGGCCCTGGAGCAGTTTCGCGACCGCCCTGAATTAAACGATTGAAACGTAGATCCCCTGTGGGAGCGGGCTTGCTCGCGAAGACGATTTCACATTCAACATTGATGTTGTCTGATAGGCCGCTTTCGCGAGCAAGCCCGCTCCCACATTTGATCGTCGTTGTCAGCGCTAGTCCACCAATCCCCATTCTCCCGGCGGTGTATGGGGCCCGGGCGTGGCCTCGGCGTGCATTTTCAGGCGCAGTCGCAAGTTGTTCACCGAGTCCGCATGTTTCAACGCCTCTGCCTCATCGATCGCGCCCTCGGCAAACAGTTCGAACAGCGCCCCATCAAACGTCTGCATCCCCGCCTCTGACGACTTTTCCATAATCCCCTTGAGCTCGGAAAGCTCATTGCGCCGGATCAGGTCGCCGATGGTCGGCGTTCCCAGCATCACCTCCACCGCCGCCCGGCGCTGCCCATCGCGGGTCCGCACTAGCCGCTGGGAAACAAAGGCCTTGAGGTTATTGCCCAGGTCATGGAGCAGTTGCGTCCGGCGCTCTTCGGGAAAGAAGTTGATCACGCGGTCTAGCGCCTGATTGGCGTTGTGCGCATGCAAAGTGGAAATTACCAGATGACCGGTATCGGCAAACGCCAGCGCGTGCTCCATAGTCTCGCGGTCACGGATTTCGCCGATCAGCACCACGTCTGGCGCCTGGCGCAGGGTGTTTTTCAACGCTGCATGAAAACTGCGGGTGTCGACGCCAACCTCACGTTGATTGACGATCGACTTCTTGTGCCGATGGATAAACTCGACCGGGTCTTCGATGGTGATGATATGGCCGCTGCTGTGGCGGTTGCGGTAATCGATCAGAGCCGCCAGCGAGGTCGACTTGCCCGAACCGGTCGAACCGACGAACAATATCAGCCCTTGTTTGAGCATCACGGTTTCGAGCAGCACCGGTGGCAGTTTGAGGTCTTCGAAGCGTGGAATGTCGAGTTTGATGTTGCGCGCCACGATGGACACATCATTGCGCTGCTTGAAGATATTGAGCCGAAAGCGTCCGACGCCGGCCAGGGAAAGCGCCAGGTTCATCTCCAGTTCGCGATCGAACTCCAGGCGCTGTTCAGCGTCCATGATGGACGCCGCGATGGCCGCGATTTCTCCGGGCTTGAACGGTTGCTCGGCCAAGGGTTTGAGCACACCGTCGAATCGCGCGCTGGGTGGCGCGCCCGTGGACAGGTAAAGATCGGAGCCATTGCGGCTGGCCAGAATTTGCAACAGTGCATCGATTTCCATGGCAAAAAGCACCCGCGAAGCATTCAATTGAAAAAATGACCCAAAACGGGTCATCCAGCGTCTACCGCCATGCAAGGATAGTAGACGCCGCCACACCGACTGACGCGCAGGACATTGTAATGAACGCACCACCGACCGCCAGCGACGCCCAGGCCTTGATTGCTCGACTGGACTGGACAAACAACCCCTTGGGCGCCGCCGATCACTGGCCGCAGAGCCTGCGCACCGCCGTGGACATTGTGATTCACTCGCCCATGCCGATGCTGTTGCTGTGGGGCCCGCAGCTCACGCAGATCTACAACGACGGTTTCGCCTTCCTCGCCGGCAGCAAGCACCCACACGCTTTCGGACAACCGACGCACCTGATCTGGCCAGAACTGAAAGACTTCACCGACCCGATTTACAGCGCCGTCCTACAGGGCCAGGTGCGGACCTACAGCGAACAGCGCTTTACCTTGCAGCGTGATGGTGAGGATTCTGACTTCTGGCTGGATTTGACCTATAGCCCCATTCGCAATGAAAGCGCCGAGGTCGCCGGGATTCTGGTCACGGCCATCGAAACCAACGAACGCCGCCGCATCGCCCTGGAACTCGAACAACGCTCCGCCGCCAGTCTCAAGGCCCAGCACGAAACCGAGCAGCGCCTGCAACTGGCGCTGGCCGCCACCGATGCCGTCGGCACCTGGGACTGGGACATCGGCGAAGACCGTTTCATCGCCGATGCCCACTTCGCCCAATTGCATGGCGTCGACGCAAGCCTGGCCAGCCAGTTGCCCATCAGCGAATACCTCCACGGTGTGCACCCGGAAGATCGCGCGATGATTGCCCGCAGCATCAAGCACTGCATCACCCATGGCAGCGAGTACGCCGAGGAATATCGCTTGCTGCAAGCCGACGGCCAACTGCGCTGGGTGTTTGCTCGGGGCCGTTGCTACAAGGATCATCATGGCCGACCGATCCGTTTCCTCGGTGCCGCATTGGACCTGACCGAGCGCAAACACATCGAACAGGCCTTGCGCCAGAGCCAGACCGAGCTGCAACTGATCATCAACGCGATGCCGATCCTGATCAGTTACGTCGACAGCGAGGAGCGCTTTCGCCTCAACAATGCCGCCTACCTGGAATGGTACGGCCTGACGCCCCAGGAGCTTTACGGCCGCACCGTCCGTGAAGTGCTGGGCGATGAAGCCTATGCCCTGCGCGCCGAATACATTGCCGAGGCACTGAAAGGCAAGGCCTGCAGTTTCAGCATCAGCGCCGCGCACCGCGACGGCAGCAACCGTCAGGCCTTGATGAACTACCTGCCCCGTCATGGCGCGGACGGCGCGGTCAATGGTTTCTACATCTTCGTGATCGACGAGACCGAGCGCAAACAGACCGAAGAAGCCCTGCGCAACCTCAACGAAACCCTTGAAGAACGCGTCAGCGCCCGCACTCAGCAATTGGCCGAAGCCAACCAGCGACTGCAAAACGAGATGGTCGAACGCGAGCGCGCCGAAGACGCCTTGCGCCATGCGCAGAAAATGGAGGCGGTGGGACAGCTCACCGGCGGCATCGCCCATGACTTCAACAACATGCTCACCGGGATCATCGGCAGCCTCGATTTGATGCAGCGCTACATCGCCGACGGGCGTGCCGCCGAGATCGGTCGTTTTACCGAAGCCGCGGTATCCTCGGCTCACCGCGCCGCCGCCCTGACCCATCGGCTGCTGGCGTTCTCCCGGCGTCAGTCGCTGGATCGCAAGCCGCTCAATGCCAACGAGCTGGTGCATTCCCTGGAAGATTTATTCCGCCGGACCAAGGGCGACCATATCGAACTCAAAATGCAGCTGGCCGATGAAGTCTGGCCCGTCAGCACTGACGTCAGCCAACTGGAAAACGCCCTGCTCAACCTCGTTATCAATGCCCGGGATGCGATGCCCGAAGGCGGCGAGCTGCTGATCGAAACCGCCAACGTTCACCTCGACGGTAGCGACATCACCCCCCTGGAACCGGTCAGGGCCGGGGATTACCTGATGATTGCCGTTAGCGACAACGGCACCGGCATGACGCCGACTGTGTTGGCCAAGGCTTTCGACCCGTTTTTCACCACCAAACCCATCGGCCAGGGCACCGGCCTTGGGCTATCAATGATCTATGGCTTCGCCCAGCAGTCGGGCGGGCATGTCAATCTTCACAGCCTGCCGGGCCAGGGCACCTGCGTTCGCCTGTATTTGCCACGGTTGCACGTCGCGGTGCCGGAACTCACGCTGGTGCCGCTCACCGGCGAAACACCGGCAGCGGTGGCCGGTGAAACCGTGGTGTTGGTGGAAGACGATCCGGCGGTGCGCATGCTGGTGCTCGATCTGCTCAATGAGTTGGGTTATCACGCCCATGAAGCCGAAGACGCGAAGGCCGCCCTGCCCTTGCTGGAATCGGACCTGCGGGTCGATCTGTTGGTGACCGATGTCGGGCTGCCGGGGATGAACGGTCGGCAACTGGCGGAAATCGCGCGTCAGCATCGCCCGGATCTCAAGGTGCTGTTCATGACCGGTTATGCGGAGAAAGCCGCCGAACGCCAGGGCTTCCTGGAAGAAGGCATGGACATGGTGGCCAAACCCTTTTCCATAGACCTGTTGGCCAACAAGATTCGCACGATGATCGGCCAAGCGGACTGAGTTAAGGCATAATCGCGCGCCCCACGCTGGCACCAACATAGCCACCACCGTTGCAAGGTACGCCTCAATGAAAGCCCAAGCCCGCCATATTCTGGTGAAAACCTCGGAAGAAGCCGAGCAGCTCAAACAACGCATCGCCAAGGGCGAAGCCTTCGATGTGCTGGCCAAGAAATACTCCACGTGCCCGTCCGGCAAACGCGGCGGCGACTTGGGCGAAGTGCGGCCCGGGCAGATGGTCGGCGTGATCGATGCGGTGATCTTCAAAAAACCACTGCGGGTCGTGCATGGGCCGATCAAGAGCAAGTTTGGTTATCACCTGGTGCAGGTGTTTTATCGGGATTGATGGGCTTGGCTTCAGGGCCCCTTCGCGAGCAAGCCCGCTCCCACATTTGATCGGTGATGTTCACCCATTATGTGTTCACTGAAGATCTAGTGTGGGAGCGGGCTTGCTCGCGAACCGATTGCGCAGCAAGCGGCCATCCACCGCTTATCTCGGGATCAGTGCCCCCGGCACCTGAATCACCCGACTCGCCAACCGATGCCCCGCCTCGGCAGCCTCAACCGGGCTACCGCCCTTAAGCCGACACGCCAAATACGCCGCGCTGAACGAATCCCCCGCCGCCGTGGTGTCCACCACCCGTTCGACCACCTGCGCCGGCACTTCGAACGACTCACCGCCACAGCGAATCAGACACGCCTCGGCCCCGCGCTTGAGCACCACTTCAGGCGTGCCCATCTGCTCATAAGCGGCAAACACCGCCGCGCAATCGGAAAAGTGGAACAACGCCTGCTCGTCGTCAACCGTCAGCAACGCCAGGTCGATATAGGGCAGAACGCTGCGATAAGCCGCCCGTGCCTCTTCAATCGATGCCCACAGGCGTGGTCGATAATTGTTGTCGAACACGATCCGGGCATCCCGTTGCCGGGCTTCGATCAGGGTTTCCAGAAGTTTTTCCCGCCCCTGCACACCGAGCACCGCCAGGGTGATGCCACTGAAATACAACACGTCGTAATCCGGCAGCGCCGCCAGAATCGGCGCGGCCGCCGGGGTGGTGAAGCAATCGCGCACCGCTGCTTCGTTGCGCCAGTAGAGAAAACGCCGCTCGCCGGACGCATCGGTCTGAATGCAATACAGGCCGGGCAAGCGACCGGGCAAACGCTGGACCATGTCCAGGCCAATGTTTTCGCTGGCCCAGCTCTGGCACATCGCGTCGCTGAAACTGTCATCGCCCAAGGCGGTGACGTAATCCACCGTACCGCCATCGCCCAGCTCACGGGCCAGGTAGACCGCAGTGTTCAGGGTATCGCCGCCGAAGCTTTGTTGCAGCGTGCCATCGGCGCGCTGCTGCAATTCGATCATGCACTCGCCGATCAGGGCGATGCGCGGGGTGTTGGGGCCCAGGGGGCTGATGCTGTTCATCGTTGTGGGGTCTCTGGTGTTTCGGTGGTGTCTGGGCGGACGTCTTCGCGAGCAAGCCCGCTCCCACAGGGGTCTTGTGAACACTGAAGATCCAATGTGGGAGCGGGCTTGCTCGCGAAGGCCGCGCCTCGGTTCCGAACCTTAAAAACAGGTTTCCATGGTTTCGATGACATTCAGTTGCTCATCCACCAAACACCCAATGCGCCACTTGTCGAACGTCAGGCACGGGTGCGAAGTACCAAACGAAATGATATCGCCCACCCGCAACTCAACCCCCGGCGCCACGGTCATGAACGCATGCTGATCCATCACCGCCGTCACCTTGCAGGCACTCACGTCCTCGCCGGTCGCCGGCACCACACCGGCCTTGTAACGCAGCAACGGCACCGGCAGACCGGCGTCATAGGCGACGTCGCGTTTGCCCAGGGCGATCACCGCAAAACCCGGTTCCGGCAACGACTGCACATGCGCCCAGACTTCCAGCGCCGGGCGCAAACCTTCGTGCAGGTCGCTGCGACGGTCGAGCACGCAGCATTGCGCTTCTTTGTAGATGCCATGGTCGTGGGCCACGTAACTGCCGGGGCGCAGCACGCTGAGGAAACGCCCGCCGGCATTCTGCGCTTCGAACGACTCAGCGATCAGGTCGTACCAGGCCGAACCCGACGCCGTGATGATCGGTTTGGCAATGGCGAACGCACCGCTGTCCTGCAACTGCACCGCCAGACGCACCAGGGAATCGGCGAACTCACGGATGCCGCTCACGGCGTGATCGCCGTGAATCACCCCTTCGTAACCCTCGATGCCGGTCAATGCCAGCGCCGGTTGAGCCGCGATTGCCTTGGCCAGCGCCAGCACTTCGGCTTCGGTGCGGCAGCCGCAACGACCGCCGACCACGCCGTACTCGATCATCACGTTCAGGCGCACACCGCGCGAAGCGAAATACGCGCCGAGGTCCGCGACGTTATCCGGGTGATCGACCATGCAATAGAAATCGAAGGTCGGGTCTGCCAACAGATCAGCGATCAGCGCCATGTTCGGCGTACCGACCAATTGGTTGGCCATCAGCACCCGATGCACGCCATGGGCGTAGGCCGCGCGGGTTTGCGTGGCACTGGCCAGGGTGATGCCCCAGGCACCGGCGTCCAGTTGGCGACGAAACAGCGCCGGGGTCATGCTGGTTTTACCGTGCGGCGCCAGTTCCGCGCCGCTGTTGCTGACGAAGTCCTGCATCCAGCGAATGTTGTGTTCCAGCGCTTCGCGGTGCAGCACCAGCGCCGGCAGGCTGACGTCGCGCACAAGATTGGCGCCTGTGTGGGCAAAACCCTTTTCCACGGCGGCAGTATTTTTGGCAGAAGACATGGTCGAACTCCTCACATTCGCGGCCGCAGGCAGCCGCTGTTATTCGTTGATACGCCGGGCGAGACTGTTGGCGCTGTCGATCAACACCCGACGATAGTCGTTGTAATTGTTCTTCGCATCGGCCCGCGGGGCGACGATGCACAGGGTCGCAATGGCCACGCCGTTCGGGTCTTTCACCGGGGCGGCGAAGCAATGGGTAAAGGTGTCGGCGACGCTATCGAAGGAAAAGAACCCATCGATACCGGCCTGGCGGATTTCCTCGAGAAACCGCTCCAGCGGCAGGTGTTCACCGCCGGGCAGGATGAAGTCGTCGGGGTCGATCAAATCGACTATCTGCTGATCGCTCAGGTGCGCCAGCAACAGGCGCCCGGAAGCGGTCCAGGGGATTGGCGCGTTCTCGCCGATGTCCGAGGAAATGCGGAAATGTCGTTCGCCCTCTTTCATCAACGCCACGGTGTATTTGCGCCCGTTGAGCAGGCACATCTGCGCGGTTTCGCGGGTCTGGCTGACGATCTCTTGCAAGGCGAGATCGGCCTCGCGGGTCAGATCGAAATGACGCAAATGCGCCTGTCCGAGGAAGTACAGCTGACGACCGAGGTAAACGTGACCGTCCTTGCCCACAGGTTCAAGGATGCGCCGCTCCAACAAGGACGCGACCAGTTCGTAGACCGTGGATTTCGGGCTGCCGATGCCGCTGGCGATTTCATTCGGGCGCAGGGGCTGGCCGATTTCCTTGAGGAATTCGAGAATGTCGAACGCCCGGTCCAGACCGCGAGCCCGGCGCTTGATGGTGTCTTCGGTCATGTCAGTGGTTCCCATTAATATGCCGGGAGTTTACCCAGAGTGCTGCGGCGACTGTTAGGCCGCCTTCGCGGGCAAGCCACGCTCCCACAGGGTTCTATTTGCCGCCACAGGTTGCAGACACACCTTCCATCCCTGTGGGAGCGGGCTTGCCCGCGATGGGCGCGCCTCGGCTCAGGCCTTTTTCTTGTACGCAATGCAGTCAATCTCGACCTTGCAATCGACCATCATGCTCGCCTGTACGCAGGCCCTCGCCGGTGCGTGTTCGCTTTTGAAGTACTCGGAAAACACTTTATTGAAACTCCAGAAATCCCGTGGGTCTTCCAGCCACACGCCGGTACGGACTACGTCTTCCAGACCGTAACCGGCCTCTTCCAGAATCGCGATCAGGTTTTTCATGGTCTGGTGAGTCTGCTCGACAATGCCGCCCACGATAATTTCACCATCCAGCGCCGGCACCTGGCCGGACACGTGCAGCCAGCCATCGGCTTCGACGGCGCGGGCGAAAGGACGGGGCTGGCCGCCACCGGCGGTGCTGCCGGTGCCGTAACGAGTAATGCTCATGGGTGTTTCTCCTGATTGAAAAAGTTAAAAACGAGTGTTCTTGAGAAATTCCGCCAGACGCGGCGACTGCGGGCGTTCGAACAGTTCCTTGGGTGGCCCCTGCTCTTCGATCCGCCCCTGATTCATGAACACGATCTTGTCTGAGACCTCAAAGGCAAAGCGCATTTCGTGGGTCACCAGCAGCATGGTCATGCCGTCTTCGGCCAAGCCCTTGATCACGTTCAGCACTTCGCCGACCAGTTCCGGGTCGAGGGCCGAGGTGACTTCATCGAACAGCATCAGGCTCGGGTTCATCGCAATCGCCCGGGCAATCGCCACGCGCTGTTGCTGACCGCCAGACAACTGACCGGGGTAATGGTCGCGACGTTCCAGCAGGCCAACCCGCTCCAGCCATTTTTCCGCCAGCGCCACGGCTTCATCCTTGTGCAGCTTTTTGACCTTGAGCAACCCGAGGGTGACGTTCTGCAACGCGGTGAGGTGCGGGAACAGATTGAATTGCTGGAACGCCATGCCGGTCATCGCTCGATGGCGGGCGATGACTTTTTCCGGGTGCCGCACGCGCTTGCCGTTGACCTCGTGATAGCCGATGGATTCGCCGTCGAGCAGAATCTGCCCGCCCTGGAACTCTTCGAGCATGTTCACGCAGCGCAGCAGCGTGGTCTTGCCCGAGCCGCTGGAGCCGATCAGCGTGACCACGTTGCCGCGCTGCATGGTCAAGTCGACGCCCTTGAGCACTTCGAGCTGGCCGTATTGTTTGTGCAGGCCGCGGATGTCCAGCAGCGCTTGATTCTGTGTCGAAACTTGAGCTTGTGTCATGGCAAGGCCACCCGCTTTTCAATGTGCCGGCCGAGTAATTCGATGGCGTAATTGATGATGAAAAAGAGCAAACCGGCGAACAGGTAAAACTCCAGGGTCATGAACGTCCGGGCGATGATCTGCTGGGTGCTGAGCAGCAATTCGGCGACGCCGATCACCGACAACAGCGTCGAGGCCTTGACGATCTCGGTGGACGAATTGACCCAGGTCGGCAAGATCTGCCGCAACGCCTGGGGCAACAACACGTAGCCCAGTGCCTGGTAAAACGTCAGGCCGATGGCCTTGCTCGCTTCCATCTGGCCACTGGGCAGCGCCTGCAACGCACCGCGCACAATCTCGGCGACGTGGGAGCCGCAAAACAGCGTCAGCCCCAGGGTGCCGGCGCCGAATGCGCTGATTTGCCAGCCTAATGCCGGCGCCATGTAGAAGCACGCCAACACCAATACAAACACTGGCGTGCCGCGAATGATGTCGACGTAAAACCGGAACGGCGCGCGCATCCAGAACGTGCCATAGGTGAGCACTAAACCTGCAACGATGCCGACCAGCGTGCCCAACAAAATCGCCAGCGCCGAGCACTGCACACTGGTCAGAAAGCCCTGCCACAGGACGTCCCGCGCCACCCATAACTCATGCAACCAGCTGGGGGATTCGTACATGGGGGCCTCCTATCGGCGAATCGCCAGACGCTGCTCGAGGTAACGCAGCATCATGGCAATGAGGTAACAGGCCGCAACATAGAGCGCTGTGGTCACCAGCCAGGTTTCAATCACCCGGTAGCTCTCGACATTGATCTTGCGCGCGTAATAGGTCAGCTCCGGCACGGCAATCGCCGCCGCCAGCGAGGTGTCCTTGAACAGTGAAATGAAATTGTTCGACAGGGCCGGCAGCACGTTGCGCAACATCACCGGCACGGTGATGTACGCCTTGACCTGCCACTCACCGAGCCCGATGGCCAGGCCGGCTTCACGTAGCCCCTTGGGAATGCTCAACAACCCGCCGCGGAACACTTCGGTCAGGTACGCCCCGGCATACAGCGACAGGGTGATGATGAACGACGGGATCTTGTCCAGACGAATGCCAAGGCTCGGCAACGCGAAGTAGATCAACAGGATCAACACCAGAATCGGCGTATTACGGATCACCGTCACATACACCGACGCCAGCACCCGCAATGCGCGATGCTTTGACAGCAAAGCAAACGCCATCAGCAGGCCGATCACGCAGCCGATGGCGATCGACACCAGCGCCAGCTCAAGGCCCAGACCGAGCCCCGCCAGCAAGGTGTCGAAGTCGCGCCAGACGGCGGCAAAATTCAACTGATAGTTCATGGTCAGCAGTACCTTGAGCGGGGCGATTTAAAACCGCCCCGCTCTCACGGGATCATTTGTATTCGACGGGGAAACCAATCGTAGGTGTCGGAAGGTCTACACCGAACCACTGCTTGAACGATGCCGCGTAAGTCGGGAACTCAACGCCGGTCATGGCTTCATGCAGGACGGTGTTGACGAAGTTCAGCCAGTCCTGATCGCCGCGTTTGACGGCGCACGAATAGGTTTGCGGGCTCCAGGCATAGGCCGGGCTGCGATAGCGACCAGCGTTCTGCACCATCAGGTACTTCACCGACGACTGATCGGTGGCCGCCGCATCGGCACGACCGGAGTTCACCGCCTGATACATCAAATCCACGCTGTCGTACTGGTCGACCTTGGCCTTGGGCAACGCCTGATGCACCAGTTCTTCGGCATACACGTTCTGCAGCACCGCCACGATCACACCGTCGCCGGCGGCCTTCAGGTCGTCGATTTCCTTGTACTTGCTGTTGGCCGGCAACAACAGGCCCACGCCTTCGCGGTAGTACGGCAGGGTGAACGCCACTTGCTGGGCGCGGCTGGCGGTCACGGTGATGAACTGGCAACTCATGTCGACCTTGTCGGTCAGCAGATTCGGAATTCGCGCATCGGACGACTGCACCACGAACTCGACCTTGCTCGGGTCGTTGAACAACCCTTTGGCCACCATCCGCGCGATATCGATATCAAAACCCTGCAACTTGCCATCCGCTCCCTGGAAGTGCCACGGCGCATTGGTACTGCCCGTGCCCACAATCAATTTCCCACGGGCCAGCACGCTGTCGAGCTTGCTGTCTGCCGCTTGAGCGACACCCATGACAGCGGCCGAAGCCGCGAGAACGAAAACACACGCTTTAAACAACGAAGGTCGGCGATGCATGGCAAGTACTCCAGGGTCATGTTTATTCCGCTATACCGGAAGTAGGTATGTAACAACGGAATAGACAGCAGAAAGTGTGCCACAGGATCGGCAGAAAATCGTGGGTTATGAAAATCCAATTGATTCAGTTGGTTAGAAAAAACGATGTGGGCTATCTCGCACGGCCCCTGGCATGCGCTCGCTACCGAACGCAACCCATTGGGAAGTAACGCCACATTCAGGTGCCTCTGTGCGATAAATCCATGCACCCAGTGCCGGATATAGACGCCGCGAGGCTCTTGACTGCAAGTGACCGCTCATCGAATTTACTGCCTTACCTGTCAAAACTGACAGTTGTGGAATGCCTATTCGAATTGCCTAATTACTCAGCACCTCAATGCGGTGCAAACCACTAAAAACGAACGATTCCGAAAAGGACTTTTGCAATGGCTAATTTGATCAAGAACGGTGACTTTTCTCAGCAAGGCAATGAGTGGACGGCGACCAATCCAGATAACGTGAGCTACGTAACCGGTCATTGCATTATCGGTGCCCCGGATTCAATCAGTCAGGACGTCCCCACCGGTAGCGGCGCCGGCGGACAGTTCATGCTGTCCGCAAGAATGAAAACTCTCCCCGGCTCTGCTGCCCGGCTTCAAGTGCAGCCGCTCCCCACAGGCGAGCCGGTTTACCTTGACCTCCATGGCAACCAAGATTGGACCGTATTATCCAAAAAATTCGAAGTCCAGATCTCAACGATCAAGTTCAAAGTCACACTGGAAGCTAATGATGGTGAGTTCGGCACTTTGGGCTCTTATTTCGGCGATGTGACGCTATCAAAGCTTCTCTAGTACGCCGCTGAGGCCTGACACGCGAGTTATCACGTGGCGATGACTCGCGTTTTGTTTCGCCTTAGCACGCCGCCGATGCATCCCGAGAGAAAGGAGTTTTTCAATGAACTCGACAGCCCCCCACTCAACATTACCCCCCATCTACCGCAAGGCCCTGAAAACCTGGCGGCCGGTGATCCTGTATTTCGGCAATCAGCACTGTCCAGCCTGCGAAACAGCCGGGCCGATTTTTCGTCAGATTGGCGAACGATATCGCCATCACGCGAACATCTACATGCTCAACACCAGCGAATCCCCTCGACATCCGGACGTCACCGGCACACCCACCGTGCTGTTTTATAAGGATGGGAGGTTGCTGAAAAAGCTCAAGGGAATCGGCACTGAGCAAACCCTGCAAGAAGACTTCGCCAGGCACATTGGCAAGGTGAAACCCAGATACATGGCTCGCAAACCGAGCCATGACCTAGTGTGGTTGCGTCAATCCCTGCGGACCCTGTGCACCGTGCCTCGGGCACATCAGATGGGCAGTCGTCGCCGGGCTCTGCCGCAAACCCGGTCCGCTATCGCACGCGCACCAGGTTCAACGCGCCGCTGACCATGAATCCACCCTTCTCCTCGATCACATCCGGCCCCTCGATTTCGCTGGCCTCGGGTAACTCGCCGGCGATCGATTCGAGAGTGTTGAATTCAGAATGCCGAGCACGGCAAGGCGTCGCGGAGGCCGTGGAACTGCAATATCAAAGGTATTCAGAAGTCGAAAGACTGGGTGTTTCGCGTGCATCAAGACAGCGCAGTAGCGCGAGGAGAAAAGGATTACCGGCAGGCTCCGAGAGGGTGTTCATGCACGTCCTGAAAGGAAAAAGGCCTTGGAGCGTACAGGCAAAAGCGACATTTCCTACAGTTGGAAATAATTACAAAATCTGTAATCAGCGATTTTTGACTCGCTCGATATACCTCGCCACCGCCGGTGATTTTTCGAATCGCCGATGGATCAACGACAACCAGGAGGTCGCCTCACACCCATTGATCGGCCGGTACAAGACACCGGGCAGACCGACATGCCCGACCACCGATTCTGGCACCACCGCCACGCCCTGCCCCAACGACACCAATGCAATGACCGCCACCAACCCGCCCGGTTGCGCCCCCAGTTTTGGCGCAAATCCGCCCTCGGCAGCGACTTGCAAGGTGCCGCTGATTTGCTCCGGCAGGATGAACGTCTCGTTCTGCAAATGTTCCGGACCAATCTCTGGCAGTCGGCACAGCCAGGACTCGGCCGACACCGCCAGCACAAAACCCTCTGCATCCAGGCGAATGGCTTCCAGGCCCTCTGGCAAGGTCATGGGTGAGCGGACATAGCCAATATCGAAACGACCCTCGACCACCATCATCGGCAATGACGCCATGGGACTTTCCCGTACGTTCAGGCTGACGTCGGGACACTCGCGGCTGAAGGCTTGCACCTGTTTCTGCAGCAAGCCCGAATACACCGCCGAAGCCACGTAACCCAGTTCGATATGGCCAATATCCCCGCGCCCTGCGCGCTGGGCGTTGTACTGAGCATATTCGAATTGCCGCACCGTCGCCTCGGCCTCGATTACCAGCGCGGCGCCGGCCTCGGTCAGGCTGACTTCACGTGTCTGGCGCAGGAACAGTCGCGTGCCGAGTTCGTTCTCCATGTCCTGGATCTGTCGAGTCAAGGTCGGCGGTGCGATACCGAGTTGTTCGGCGGCGCGGGTGAAGTTGCCTTGCCGGGCAACAGCCAGAAAATAGCGGAAATGCCGTATGTCCATTGGTGTATTAGCCAAAAGGTAATGAAATCCCGTTGTCCGGCTAACGAAGCCTGTAACCGGTCGCGATAAGCTCGTCTGGCAATCACAGTAGAGAGCCCACCTCATGTACGTCAAACCCCATATCGCCCCAATGACCAATGGCCTTGCCCAAAAGGCAATCACACCATGAGCCGGGTCAGTCCTCGTCTGACACTGCTGACGGCTTCCGGCGTCTGTTCGCTGATTGTCCTCGACACCAACATTGTCGCCGTCACCCTGCCTACGATCGCCCGCGACCTGGGTGCAAACTTTGCCGACATCGAATGGGTAGTCAGCGCTTACATGCTGGCCTTCGCCGCTCTTTTATTGCCGGCTGGCAGCATCGCCGACCGCTTCGGCCGGCAGAGAACCCTGTTCTGCGGGCTGGGTATTTTCATCCTCGCATCCATCGGTTGCGGTGCCGCGCCCAATGCGCTGTTCCTCGACATCGCTCGGGCAGTCAAGGGTGTTGGCGCGGCCTTGCTGCTGACCTCGGCTCTCGCCTCCATCGGCCACACCTTTCACTATGAAGTAGAACGAGCCAAGGCCTGGGCGTTCTGGGGCGCGTGCATGGGGGTGGCGATGACCGCCGCGCCGACGGTCGGCGGGCTGATCACCGAATACATGGGCTGGCGCTGGATTTTCTACCTTAACCTGCCCGTCGGATTGTTCCTGATGGTGATGGTCTGGCGCGCCGTGCCGGAGTCCCGCGACACTCAGTCCGCACGCCTCGATCCCTGGGGCAGCCTGGCGTTCAGTGCGAGTTTGCTGTGCCTGATCTGGGGCCTGATCGAGGCGAACCAGATCGGCTGGAGCAATCCGCTGACCTATGCTCGGCTCATCAGCGGCGCTCTGTTGCTGGGGCTGTTCGTGGTGATTGAGCGGATGCAGCGGCGGCCGATGGTCGACCTGCAATTGTTCAAGCATCCGCGTTTTATCGGCGCGCTATTGGGCATGTTTGCCTACGCCGGTTGCGCCCAGGTGATGATGACCCTGCTGCCCTTCTACCTGCAAAATGGCCTGGGTTTCTCGGCCATCGCTTCAGGTCTGGGGATGTTGCCGTTTGCCCTGACCATGCTGATTTGCCCACGCATCGGCGTACGTCTGGCGAGTCGATTTGCTCCCGCCACGTTGATGGCTGCCGGTTTGACTCTGGTCGGCAGCGGCAATCTGCTCAGTGCCTGGGCGGTCAGCAGCGGCGGTTACCTGCCCTTCGCCCTGGCGATTGCCGTGACGGGCGCCGGTGCCGGGCTGCTCAACGGCGATACGCAAAAGAACATCATGGCCTGCGTGCCACGGGAGCGCACTGGCATGGCCTCAGGCATGAGCACCACCATGCGCTTCAGCGCAATCGTGCTGGCCATCGGCGTGTTCGGTGCGTTGCTGTCCAGTCATACCGAGCTCTTGTTGCGCACGAGCCTGACGGCACAAGGTGCGCAATGGCTCGGCCAAACCCAAGGCATTGCCTCGCGGGTGGTAGCCGGTGACATGACGGCGGCAATGGGCCTGTTGCCGGAAGCTGCGCGCTCCGTGATCGAACCGTTGGCCCGGCAAGCCTTCGTCGGCGGCTTCAGTCTGTTGCTGTGGGTCGCGGGATTGTTGGCACTACTGGGTGCGCTGGTGGTGGGCACACTGATGCGCAATCCGATCCCCGCTCCGTCGACCGCAGCTATCGACGCTAAGGCTTGAACGACGCCAAAACCCGCTGGGCATTCGCGTCGCAGCCCATGCCCTCGGGCCGCGACTGAATGCCGGTATTGGCACGGCAATGGCCATTGAACCGAACCTGGCCAAACACTGGCATGAAGGCCAGAACAGCCACCCGCAATTGTCACCGATTCGCTGGAACGCAAACCCCTGGTGGCGCTGGCAAACATGGCCGTGGTGAAGTTTCAGTTCCATCGATTGGGCCGCGGGCGCAAGCCTAGACCGCAGGTTTCGGCGGTATGGGCATTGATCCTCGACCAGTTGTACATCGCTCGGCGTACTCGTCAGTATCGGCAGGCCGTGGGCAAATAGTCAGTGAGATGCAACTCCTGTGGGAGCGGGCTTGCTCGCGAAGACGGCGGCACAATCAACATTGATGTCGCCTGACACACCGCTTTCGCGAGCAAGCCCGCTCCCACAGGTTCCGCTCCTTGCCGGGTTGTTTATCGTCCGGCAAAGCGCAACCGCGACAGCATGCGCAAATCGCCCTGGAGATAATAGTCATCGGTCCAGCTGTCATCCGCAGCCAACGGCCGGACCTGCTTGAGCGCCAGTTTTTTTGCGAAGTAGCGGAACCGGTAATGCTCATAAAAGCGCAGTAGTTCCAGGCCGTAACGATCGGCCAGATCGGTGTCGCCACGGATGATCAGGTAGTTCTCGTCATTACCGTTGCTGGCCGCGGCGCTGAGGTTGTGGCTGCCGCTGATGATGGTCGGTGTGTCGGTGGTGAAGTCGACGACGATGGCTTTGGTGTGCACCAGCAGGTTGCCCTTCTGGCCTTTCATGTTTTCCTTGAGCCAGCCTTCCAGACCCGTATTGAGCAGCGCGGTGGCGGCAAATTGGGCGGTGCGGTCGGCGTGAAACCCGGTGATGCGGCTCACGGTGTTTTGCAGGCCGTAACGCAAGATGTCGTCGTGAGGCTGACCGAGCAACGCGTTGAGCACTTCCTCCGGCAAGGCAAACGCCGTGACAAACAGCAGGTCTTTTCTTGCGGCGTTGATGATTTCAACGAACTCACGCAAGTCGCCCTGGCCCGAACGCGGTGAGAAGCCGGCGAACAGCGCCTGGTCCGGCTGCATCGGATTGTTTTCCGTGAGCCATTCCCGAGTCGCACCGACATCCGCCGGCGTGGCCCAGACTTGTTCAAAGGTTTGCAGATAACTGGCGCCGATCCGAGCATCGTCCAGCACATGCACAACATTGGCCTGACGATAAACGCCGTTGGCGGTGAAATTGGTGCTGCCGCAGAGTACCGCTTCGGGCTGATGCTGCCCCGCCGCGTCGAGCCGGCTCAGGACCATGAACTTGTTGTGAAAGATGTTGTGCGTGACCCGCCCGCGCTTGTTCGCCGCCGGGATTTTTTCCAGGCTGGCTTCGTTCAGCGCCGTGGTGTCTTCGTCTGGTTGGGCGTGGTACAGAACCCGAACCTTTACGCCGCGCTCAAACGCGGCGTTCACCGCATCGACGATCACCTTCAACTGATATTCGTAGATCGCGATGTCCAGCGCCCACTGGCCATCCTCGGCCCGTTCGATGAACCCCAGCAAGCGTGCGAGCAGGCCATTTTCCAGCCATTGCCGCGGAGCATCGGGCCAGGCTTCGATGGGCAGTTTCTTGTTGGCGCTGAGCAGCGCATCAAGGTCGGCGAATTTGCGCTGGAAGGCCTGACTCGCGGCCACCGCCCGGTTGAAGATGACGTTCTGGCCCGCTGGAAGGCCATTGTCGGTGGTGAGCGTCACTTCCAGAAACTCACCCAGCTGCGGCGCATCGGCAGTGCCGTAGGCCAGGTGAATCCGATAATGGATCGTCACGCCCGGATTGACCGCGTAATCGGCCCAGCGAAATTTCTGCAATGGCGCGGCATCGCTGGGGGTGGCGCGAAACTGGGGGAACGTATGAGCCTTGCCGGGGAAGGTCAGGCTATTGAACAGAAACAACCAGGGTTTGTTGCCTTGCTGTTTTTCGATGGCGAAACCCAGCAGGCCTTTGCGGCGGTGCTCCGCCAGATCGATCGCCAGCAACACGCCGTTGGTGCCAGCGTAGGCTTTGACACGGAAATCGTCCTGGTCGTTGCGGGCTAGAACGCGCATGGGTCACTCCTGTGATTGGCTTGCTTACAGCAGCATAGGGCAGCGATGCAGATGAACTGCGATTATCCGATTCCGAGGTGATGCCATCGCGAGCAGGCTCGCTCCCACATGGGATTTTGAGCGCCGCAGATCAAATGTGGGAGCGAGCCTGCTCGCGATGGAGTCAATACTGTCAGCACAAAACTCAACCTGAAATCAGCTCATCGATATGTCGATAATCAACCTGCAACTGCGCTGCCAACACCTTTGCCCGGCCAAGATGAATCGGTCCGCGCTCAATGTCGATCAGCAACCCCGGGCAATCCAGCGCCGGCAACGTTGACCATTCCTTCACCCGTCCATCCGTCACCAGCAACAGCCGTTGCTGTTCTGCCGGAAAACGCTTTTGCCGTGCCGCTAGCCAGTGCCCTGCTTCACTCAGCGCCGCCAGCATCGGCGTTCCGCCACCGGCACCAAGCCCTTCGAGCCAGTCGCGCAAGCCAGCGGAAGCTTTCAACCCTTGCACCTGCCACTTCGGTACATGGCCGCTGGCAGTCAGCAAAGCCAAGCGCGCACGCTGTCGATAGGCATCGTCGAACAGCTGCGCCAACAGTCCCTTGGCATCGCTCAACGCCTGATGGCGTCGGGTCGAGGCCGAGGCATCGACGATCACCAGCCATAATTCATGAGGACTGCGGGTGCGCAAGTGAAACAGCACATCGTCGCGTTGACGCGGTCGGCCATTGAGCAAGGTGCCGGGCCAATTGATCGATCCGCTACGGGCTGCGTGATGCTTGCCCTGTTTACCGTGATCCAGCCGTCCTGCGCGGGGTCTGGCATTCGCCCCCGCGTCTGATCGAGGGCGAATGCCTAGGGCTTTTTTGGCCAGCTCGGCACTTCACGTCGAGCGCCGACCGGCAGCGCCTGGGCGGGCATTTCGCCCCACTGGCCCTGACCTTCGCTCGAGTTGTTGTTCTGATTGGAAGGCGGCTGCGCTGCGGGTGATTGGTGCGGCGCCGGTGGCGAGTGTTCGCGACGACGATGGCGCAAGGCAAACTCGGCGACCGCGTCGATATCTTCCTCGCTGATCGCGGTCGCGCCCCGCCATGCCGCGTGGGCTCGTGCCGCGCGCAACCAGACCAGATCGGCTCGCAGGCCATCGACGCCGGCAGCAAAACAACGCTCGGTGATCTGCGCCAGCGCGGCATCGTCGAGGGGAATGCCCGCCAGTGCCGAGCGCGCCTTTTGGCAACGCTCGCGCAGTGCGTGTTGCTGGCTTTCCCATTCGGCGCAGAACCCTTGCGGGTCGCTGTCGAAATCCAGTCGGCGACGGATGATCTGACCACGCTCGGCCGGTGCGGTGTGGCCACTGAGGGCGACGTTCAGGCCAAAGCGGTCGAGCAATTGCGGGCGCAATTCGCCCTCTTCCGGGTTCATGGTGCCGATCAGCACAAACTTCGCCGAATGCCGATGGGAAATCCCGTCGCGCTCGATCAGGTTGGTGCCGCTGGCGGCCACGTCGAGCAGTAAGTCCACGAGGTGATCGGGCAGCAGATTGACTTCATCGACATACAACACGCCGCCGTCGGCCTTGGCCAGTACACCGGGGGAAAACTGTGCGCGACCTTCGCTCAAAGCCGCGTCGAGGTCGAGGGTGCCCACCAGCCGTTCTTCGGTGGCGCCCAGAGGCAAAGTGACGAATTGACCGCTGGCCAACAGGTCCGCCAGGCCTCGGGCCAGGGTGGATTTGGCCATGCCGCGCGGCCCCTCGATCAGCACGCCACCGATTTTCGGGTCGATGGCGGTCAGGTACAGCGCGAGCTTCAAGTCATCGGCGCCGACCACGGCGGAGAGCGGGAAATGGGGGGTGTCGGTCATTTTCAAATCTCAGTCATGGTCGGTGATCCATCAGCAAATATCACAGGCACCTTCATCCCTGTGGGAGCGGGCTTGCTCGCGAAGGCGGCGTGTCAGCCAACATCAATATTGAATGACCCATCGCATTCGCGAGCAAGCCCGCTCCCACAGGTTTAAGCGCACTAGCCGTCTTCTTCTATATCCAGCAACAAATTCTCCAGCGCCTCGCGGTACTCGCCCGGCTCTTTCCACATCCCCCGCTGCTGCGCTTCGAGCATGCGCTCGGTCATGTCGCGCAAGGCATGGGGATTGTGTTCGCGGACAAACTCCCGGGTCGCCGGATCGAGCAAATAGGCGTCCGCCAGCAACGCATATTGGTGGTCGTCGATCAACTGCGTGGTGGCGTCGAACGCAAACAGGTTATCGACCGTCGCCGCCAGTTCGAACGCGCCTTTATAGCCATGACGCTTGACCCCGTCGATCCATTTCGGATTGGCCGCCCGGGAACGGATCACCCGGTTTAGCTCTTCCTTCAAGGTGCGAATCTTCGGCAAGTCCGGCTGACTGTGGTCACCGTGATAACTGGCCGCTGCTTCACCGCTGAGGCTTTCGACGGCCGCCAGCATGCCACCCTGGAACTGGTAATAGTCATTGGAATCGAGCAAGTCGTGCTCGCGATTGTCCTGGTTTTGCAGCACTGCCTGCACCTGGCTCAGACGCTGGGCGAATTGTTCGCGGGCGGCGGTACCTTCATCGGAGCCGCCGTAAGCGTAGCCGCCCCAGTTGAGGTAAACCTCGGCCAGGTCTTCACGGCTTTGCCACAAGCGACCGTCGATGGCGCCCTGCACGCCCGCTCCGTAAGCGCCCGGTTTGGCCCCGAAGATGCGCCAGCCGGCCTGCCGCCGCGCCGCGTCTTCATCCAGACCGGATTCCAGCAGCGCTTGCCGCTCGGCGCGGACCTTGGCCGCCAACGGGTTGAGATCGTCCGGTTCATCCAGCGCGGCGACCGCTTGCACGGCGGCATCGAACAGGCGGATCAGGTTGGCAAAGGCATCGCGGAAAAATCCGGAGACGCGCAAGGTCACATCCACTCGCGGGCGGTCCAGCAAACTCAACGGCAGAATTTCGAAGTCATCGACACGCTGGCTGCCAGTCGCCCACACCGGTCGCACGCCCATCAGCGCCATGGCCTGGGCGATGTCGTCGCCGCCGGTGCGCATGGTCGCGGTGCCCCAGACCGACAGGCCGAGCTGCCGCAGGTGATCGCCGTGGTCCTGCAAGTGCCGCTCAAGAATCAGGTTCGCGGATTGGAAGCCGATGCGCCACGCGGTGGTGGTCGGCAGGTTGCGCACGTCCACCGAATAGAAATTGCGCCCGGTGGGCAGCACGTCCAGCCGGCCGCGACTCGGTGCGCCGCTCGGGCCGGCGGGGACGAATCGGCCGCTGAGGGCGTCGAGCAGACCGCGCATTTCTGCCGGGCCGCAGGCGTCCAGACGTGGGGCAACGACGTTGCGCAGGCTGTCGATGATCGCGTTCACCTCCGACCAACTTGCTTCCTGTGGGAGCGGGCTTGCTCGCGAAAGCGGTGTGTCAGGCAAATCAATGTCGACTGACACTCCGCTTTCGCGAGCAAGCCCGCTCCCACAGGGGCCGGGTTGGGCTTGAGGCTGGTTCAACGTATGCGAAATCAGTTGAGTGGCGAACAGCTCCAGGCGTTCACGGGTATCCCCGGCGGTGCGCCAGGGTTCATCGTTAAGCAATTGCAGTTCCGCGGGACGTGGTCCGGTCCACGGCTCGGCCAACGCACAATCCAACGGATCAAACCCCAACGCAAACGCCTTGGCCAGCGCCCGCAGCAAGCTCGATTGCGCCCCACGGCCATCGCCGCGAGGAATACGCAGCAAAGCCAGTAAGGTATCGATGCGCAACCGCCCGACCGGCGACTCGCCAAACACGTGCAGGCCATCGCGGATCTGCGACTCCTTCAAATCGCACAGATACGTGTCCAGACGCGGCAACCAGATCGCCGCATCGGCATCGCTGTCGAGCTTCTCGTCCAGTTGCAGTTCGCGGTCGATGTGCGTGTCGCGCACCAGTTGCAGAATGTCGCGTTGCAGCTCCCGGGCGCGGCGCGGATCGAGCAATTGCGCTTCGTAATATTCGTCGGCCAACAATTCGAGATTACGCAGCGGACCGTAGGTTTCGGCGCGGGTCAGTGGCGGCATCAGGTGATCGATAATCACGGCTTGCGTACGGCGCTTGGCCTGGGCGCCCTCGCCCGGGTCGTTGACGATAAACGGGTAGATGTTCGGCAACGGCCCGAGCAATGCGTCCGGCCAGCAGTTTTCCGACAGCCCGACGCCCTTGCCCGGCAGCCATTCGAGGTTGCCGTGTTTGCCGACGTGGATCACGCCGTGAGCGCCGTAGGTGTTGCGCAACCAGAAGTAGAAAGCGAGATAGCCGTGAGGCGGCACCAGGTCCGGGTCGTGATAGACAGCACTTGGATCGACCTGGTAACCCCGGGCCGGTTGAATGCCAACGAAGGTCAGGCCGAAGCGCAGACCGGCAATCATCATTCGTCCGCCACGGAACATTGGATCGTTTTCGGGTGTGCCCCAACGTTCCAGCACGGCTTGGCGATTGGCCTCGGGCAACGCGTTGAACATCAGGTTGTAGTCGTCCAGCGCGAGGCTTTGATGACAGGGACGCTGGTCGAGGGTGTCGAGGTCGTTGCTGACGCCGCCGAGCAATTGCTGGATCAGCGCGGTGCCGCTGTCCGGCAACTCGGCCGGCAGCGGATAACCTTCGGCGTGCAGCGCTCGGAGGATATTCAACGCCGCAGCCGGAGTGTCGAGACCGACGCCGTTGCCGATACGCCCATCGCGAGTCGGGTAGTTGGCGAGGATCAGAGCGATGCGTTTTTCGCCATTGGGCACTCGCGCCAGATCGATCCAGCGCCGCGCCAGTTCGGCGACAAAATCCATGCGTTCCGGCTGCGGCCGATAGCAGACCACGTCGGACTGACTGCGCTCACTGCGCCAGGCCAGATCCTTGAAGCTGATCGGCCGGCTGATGATCCGGCCGTCCAGTTCCGGCAGCGCGATGTGCATCGCCAGATCGCGAGGACCGAGACCTTGTTCGCTGGCGCGCCAGCCGGGTTCGTTGTCTTGGGCGCAGATTGCTTGAATCACTGGAATGTTGCGGCGAAACGGCCGCAAGTGCGGCGCTTCGGGACTGGACTGGGCGAAACCAGTGGTGTTGAGAATCACCCCCGCCTCGACTTCATCCAGCAAGTCCTCAACCACCGTCAGGCAGCCGGGCTCTTTCAGACTGGCCAGCGCAATCGGCAACGGGTTCAACCCCGCCGCTTGCAAACGCTGGCAGAAAATATCGATGAAACCAGTGTTCGCCGCCTGCAAATGCGAGCGGTAAAACAGCACCGCCGCCACCGGCTGATCAGCTTGCCAGTCGGCTTGCCAATCCTTCAGTTCTGCGGGGCTTTTTTGCGGGTGGTAAATCGCGGTGCGTGGCAGGGTTTGCGGCTCGGACCAGGCGTAATCACGGTCCAACCATCGATTGGCCAGGCAGCGAAACAGGTCCAGCGCGTTAGCCATGCCGCCCTGACGCAGGAAGTGCCAGAGCCGGTCGCGGTCTTGCGCGGTGACGGTGCTCAGGTCACTGAGTTCCGGGTCCGGACGATCGTCCCCCGGCACCAGAATCAGTTGCACGCCGCGCTCGGACAATTCCACCAGACGCTCGATGCCATAACGCCAATAGGCGATGCCACCGTGCAGCGAGATCAGAATCACCTTGGCGTGGCGCAGCACTTCGTCGACGTAGAGATCGACCGAGGCGTGATTCTGCACCTGCATCGGGTTGGCCAGGCGCACGCTCGGGTAATCGTCGGGCAACTGCTGCGCCGCTTCGGCGAGCAACGCCAGGCTGGAATCGCCGCTGCACAGGATCACCAGCTCGGCGGGGGTTTGTCCAAGGTCGGCAATGTTGTCATCCGACACGAAACCGCCGGGCTGGGTCCTGAGCAGGTGCATGGTTTAAACGCTGAGCGCAGCGCGCAATTGCGCTTCAAGTGCAGCGGCGTCGAGATCCTGACCGATCAACACCAGACGGGTGGTGCGCGCTTCTTCAGCGCCCCACTGACGGTCGAAGTGTTTGTCGAAACGCGTGCCCACGCCCTGGATCAGCAGGCGCATCGGCTTGTTCGGCACTGCTGCAAAACCTTTCACGCGAAGGATGCCGTGCTGGACCACCAATTGAGTCAGCGCATCCATCAGCAGGCTTTCGTCGGCTTGTGGCAGCTCGATCGAGATGGAATCGAACGCGTCATGGTCATGGTCGTCTTCACCTTCGTGGTGATGATCGTGATGGCTGTGACGGCTGTCGATGTGTTCTTCGGAACCGGCGCCCAGGCCGATCAGCACGTCCAATGGCAGACGACCGCTGCTGGCTTCGATGACTTTCACCGCTGGCGGCAGTTCTTCGGCGACTTCCAGGCGCACACGGGCCAGGTCTTCAGCGCTGATCAGGTCGGCCTTGTTGAGGATCACCAGGTCGGCGCTGGCCAGTTGGTCGGCGAACAGCTCGTGCAGCGGCGATTCGTGGTCCAGGTTCGGGTCGAGTTTGCGCTGGGCATCGACCTGATCCGGGAACGCAGCGAAGGTGCCAGCAGCGACGGCCGGGCTGTCGACCACGGTGATCACCGCGTCAACCGTGCAGGCGCTGCGGATTTCTGGCCATTGGAAGGCTTGAACCAAAGGTTTTGGCAGGGCCAGGCCCGAAGTTTCGATGAGGATGTGGTCGAGGTCGCCGCGACGAGCGACCAGTTCGCGCATCACCGGGAAGAATTCTTCCTGAACCGTGCAGCACAGGCAGCCATTGGCCAGTTCGTAGACGCGACCATTGGCTTCTTCTTCGGTGCAACCGATCGAGCACTGCTTGAGGATTTCGCCGTCGATGCCCAGCTCGCCAAACTCGTTGACGATCACCGCGATGCGACGGCCCTGGGCGTTGTCGAGCATGTGGCGCAGCAAGGTGGTTTTGCCCGAGCCGAGGAAGCCGGTAACGATGGTGACGGGGAGTTTGGCCAGTGTTTTCATCGGATGCCCTTTGGCAAGGTGGCGGGCATACGGGACGACAATCGCAGCGGCAGGTGCACGCGCGCAAGAGTTCCGCCACCGGATCACCCCGCCCGGTTGTAGTGAGAATCTGTGTCGAGGCAGGTCTCCTGGCTGACGGTGTGCCAATCGTTCGACTGGCGTTTGCTGCGCCTTCCCGCGAACCTGATGGATCAGGGCTTGCAGTGGCGTGGCAGCGAACATCACCGTTCACAGTTGCGGGGGCAGCCGCGGCTTCGACCGCGTTCCCTTCTTAGCTTCGGCAGACGCCGAAGAACCTCGAAAGCGCAAGGCTACGCATCGTGTGGGGGCGGGTCAATGTCCACCTGAGTTCTGTGGCGCCTGAGCCGACGCCTTCGCGAGCAAGCCCGCTCCCACATTTGAAATGCGTTCCCCTGTGGGAGCGGGCTTGCTCGCGAAAGGAGCGACTCGGTATCCAAGTGAGAACCCTTGCCAATTGACGCCCAACCCCCGCCCATGCTCTCCTACACACCTTGTTACGGGTGCCCTTCACAGGGTGAAACGGGAAACCGGTGAATCATGTGCTTTACTCTAAAGCCATGTCAGTCCGGTGCTGCCCCCGCAACGGTAAGCGAGTGAAGCGTCAGATCCACTGTGCCCGTCATACGGCATGGGAAGGTGATGCTTGCAGGTTTCGGCGCAAGCCCTGCCCCTCGCGAGCCCGGAGACCGGCCCGCAACACAAAGTGACTTTTACGTTCACTGAATAACAAACCCGCGGTGGGCGGGCGCTGTTCGAAATCTCTGTGTGCCCCGGCGTGCGGAGGTTTTCATGCGCTCTATTCACCCGCTGACAGACCAGAGGGAAGCGCCATGTCGATCATCAGCAGCACCGGCAGCAACACCGATAAAAAGATCACGATCAGCACCACTACTACCCTGAGCCAACGCCTGACCGCCGCTTTTTGTGCGTCGATCCTTGGCGCGTGCCTTGTGTATTTCGCCGGTTTCTCGCACATCGAAGCAGTGCACAACGCCGCGCACGACACCCGTCACAGCTCCGCCTTTCCGTGCCATTGAGACCTGCTGACATGATCAAGCGTATTGCGCAAACCGCAGGTTTCGCCGGGCTGCTGGCCGCCCTGCTGTTGACCCTGCTGCAAAGCTTCTGGGTGGCCCCGCTGATTTTGCAGGCCGAAACCTACGAAAAATCCGAGCCGGCCGCTGTTGAAATTCACGAGCACGCCGCGGGTGCTGTCACCGCTCACACCCACGATGCCGAAGCCTGGGAGCCGGAAGACGGCTGGCAGCGCGTGCTGTCGACCACCGGCGGCAATCTGGTGGTAGCGGTCGGTTTCGCTTTGATGCTCGCGGGCCTCTACACCTTGCGCGCCCCACGCCGTACCTCTCAGGGCCTGCTCTGGGGGCTGGCCGGTTATGCGACGTTCGTGCTGGCGCCAACCCTCGGCCTGCCACCTGAGCTGCCGGGCACTGCTGCTGCGGATCTGGCGCAACGGCAGATCTGGTGGATTGGCACGGCAGCGTCCACTGCTGTCGGCATCGCGCTGATCGTGTTCAGCCGCCACTGGCTGATGAAGATCCTCGGCGTGGCGATCCTGGCTGTGCCTCATGTGATCGGTGCGCCGCAACCGGAAGTGCACTCCATGCTGGCTCCGGAAGCCCTGGAAGCGCAGTTCAAAATCGCTTCGCAGCTGACCAACATGGCGTTCTGGCTGGCCCTGGGCCTGATCAGCGCCTGGTTGTTCCGCCGCAAAAGCGATGGCCAATACTCCGCATGACTGACGTCAGCGCAGCGCCGACCCTGGTGGTCGGCCTGGGCTGCCAGCGCGGCTGCCCCGTCAGCACGCTGCGGGCGCTACTTGATCAGGCGTTACAGGCCCATCAAATCGAGCTTCGTGAGATCAAGGCCCTGGCCAGCATCGACCTCAAGCGCGAAGAGCCCGCCCTGATCGAACTGGCCGAACAGCTGGCATTGCCGTTGATGTATTTCAGCAGCGAACAATTGGCCGGTTATGAACCACAACTCAGCCACCACTCGGACATCGCGTTCGAACGCACCGGCTGTTACGGCGTAGCGGAAAGTGCCGCGCTGGCATTGGCCGAACAGTTGGCTCAGGCACCGGCAAAGTTACTGATTCCACGACAAAAATACGCCCAGGCCACCCTTGCATTGGCCAGCGCCGCGTAAAATCCCCGATAATCCCCGTCTTCGATCATGAGCAATCTTCATCTGAAGCGTGCCCATACCCTTTTTCTGACAGGAAACGACGATGACCGTCTACTTCATTGGCGCAGGCCCCGGCGACCCGGAACTGATCACCGTCAAAGGCCAGCGGCTGATTCGTAGCTGCCCGGTCATCATCTATGCAGGCTCCCTGGTGCCTGCCGCTGTGCTGGAGGGTCACCGGGCCGAACAGGTGGTCAACAGCGCCGAATTGCACCTGGAACAGATCATCGAGCTGGTCAAGGCCGCCCATGCCAACGGCCAGGACGTGGCCCGGGTGCATTCCGGCGATCCGAGCCTGTATGGCGCGATTGGCGAGCAGATTCGCTACTTGCGTGAACTCGACATCCCTTTCGAAATCATTCCCGGCGTCACCGCCACCGCCGCCTGCGCGGCCCTTTTGGGTGCCGAGCTAACCTTGCCGGACGTGTCACAGAGCGTGATTCTGACCCGCTACGCCGACAAGACCGCCATGCCGGCCGGTGAAGAGCTGGGCAGTCTGGCGCAGCATGGGGCGACCATGGCGATCCACTTGGGGGTCAATCATCTGGAGAAGATCCTCGTCGAATTGCTCCCGCACTACGGCGCCGATTGCCCGATAGCGGTGATTCATCGGGCAACCTGGCCGGATCAGGATTGGGTGGTGGGGACGCTGGCGGATATTGCCGGGAAGGTTGAAGCCAAGGGATTTCGCCGCACGGCGCTGATTCTGGTGGGCCGGGTGCTGGGCAGCGATCATTTCAGTGAATCGTCGCTGTATCGCGCGGGGCATGCGCACCTCTACAGACCCTGAGATGATCGTTCCCATGCTCTGCGTGGGAACGATCAAAAAAAAACGGTGCTCACGGGCACCGTTTTTTTATGTCGCAGCGAACACCTTAGTAGTAGGCGTTTTCTTTCTGCGTGTGGTCGGTCACGTCACGAACGCCCTTGAGCTCAGGAATACGCTCGAGCAAGGTGCGCTCGATGCCTTCGCGCAGGGTGACGTCTGCCTGGCCGCAGCCTTGGCAACCGCCGCCGAATTTCAGCACAGCAATGCCGTCTTCGACCACATCGATCAGGCTGACCTGACCGCCGTGGCTGGCCAGCCCCGGGTTGATTTCGGTTTGCAGGTAGTAGTTGATGCGCTCGTTGACCGGGCTGTCAGCGTTGACCATCGGTACTTTGGCGTTTGGCGCCTTGATGGTCAGTTGGCCGCCCATGCGGTCGGTGGCGTAGTCGACTACCGCATCGTCCAGGAATGCTTCGCTGAACGAGTCGATGTAAGCGGTGAAGCTTTTGAGCCCCAGCGCTGTGTCTTCAGGTTTTTCTTCGCCCGGCTTGCAGTAGGCAATGCAGGTTTCGGCGTACTGGGTGCCAGGCTGGGTGATAAAGACGCGGATGCCGATACCCGGGGTGTTCTGCTTGGAGAGCAGATCAGCCAAGTAATCGTGGGCGGCGTCGGTAATGGTAATAGCGGTCATGGAAACTCCTCGCAGGCTTGGACGCAGTTTACGCCAATCATCGCGCCGGACAAAGTCCTAGTATTTTTGTCGGGAAAGCGCAGCTGATCCAATGTGGGAGCGGGCTTGCTCGCGAAGGCGGCGACACAACCAACATTAATGTTGCCTGACACACCGCTTTCGCGAGCAAGCCCGCTCCCACACTGGGTCGCAGGCACCTCTAAATTCCGTGCATCAAAGATTCTCGTAGCGATTCATGTCCAGCACGCCCTCTTCCACCGGGTCGGTGTCGTGGATGTAGCGGCTCAGATCATGGAAATACTGCCAGAACTGCGGATGGCTACGGCGAATGCCCCAGCGTTCGACGATTTTCTCGAAACTGGCAGCATCCTTCGCGTTTTCCATCGCGTCAACGAACGCGGGCACTTGCCCGGCCGGGATGTTGAACATGAAGTTCGGGTAGCTGCTGAGCACACCCGGATAAATCGTCAACGTATCGAGCCCCGGCTGATAGCGCAGCGACTCACCGAGCAGGAACGCCACGTTGCTGTGGGCGCGGTTGCGCAGCAGGCTGTAGACCTCGCGCTTGCCGCTTTGGGTCTCGATACGCAACATCGTGGCTTCCGGCAACTGATCGATGACCTTCAGCCCTGCAGCCGGACGTGAAGTCAGGCGGCTCAAGGCCTGTTCGGCGTTCTGCAAGGCCAGATCGATGTTCGGTCGCGAGCAATAAGCGCCATCGCAACGGTTGATCGGGTCGGGCCTGGCATTGAGGTCGCCGTACCGGGCCAGCAATTGCAGGGCGAAATCGCGTTTCGGGTCCTTTTCGTCCAGCGTCAGCGCCGTTGGTTTGTCATTGTCGATGTACTCATAATCCAGCCACATCTTGAACTTGCCGCCGTTCTGATACCAATCGTCGAGGTAGCCGTCCCGTGAGTCGGCCGGCATCAGACGCAAGAAGTTCTGCTCGGCACCGTTGCGGATCAGGTCGAAGTACAACCGGGTCTGGGCCTGATGGGATACGTTGCCAAACACATCGAAGTTGACCGCCAACTGGTAATACGTGCGTTCCAGCAACGGGTAATCGAACAGCCAAATGGTTTGCGGCACGTCACCGATCAGGCCTTTGTTCACCGAGGCGCTGTCGAAATGCCGGAAGATACTCAGCAGCGCGTTGTCATTGCCGGCCCACAGGGTCGACCAGCTCGGTGCCGCCAGATCGGCATAGCTGTCGCGGCGCAAGGCTTCGTACTCGTTGCGTTTGTCGCGGTAGTCGTGCCACAGGCTCAGAACACTGCCGACGTCATCGTTCTGCCCCGGCATCGCCAGCAACGGCGTGGCCTGCCCGCGATAATTCGGGTCGGTGATGTAAAGGTCATGCTCCGGGGCCTGGAACAACGCCCAGAAGTTATCGCGAATCACGTCGGTGGCGATCTGACCGCGGCAGACCGGGCCACGAATAAAGGTGCGCACGAAGTACTCGGCGTTATCGAGCATGAACTGGTAACGCGCCTGAGCCGGGATGGCCTCAAAGGTCGTGAACGGATTGGCCCGTCGTTCCGGCCCATAACCTGGCAGCGCGTTGACCTGCCAATTGCCGCTGTAGAACAGGCTTTTGATCCGCGCCATCTTCGCCGCACTGAACGGATAGGTGATGTGGGTCTTGTGCACGATCACGCCTTGCACCGGCCACAAACGGTAGTAAATCTGAGTGCCCGGATCGTCATTCGGACGGCGGGTATTGATCAAATCAATGGGCTGCCCCGTCGGCGTGCGCGAACGTACCCACTGAAAGAAATGCCCCGGCTCGCCGTCTTTGAAAAAGATGTGCGCCAAAAACCAGTGTTCAAACAACCAGCGCCCGACCAGGCTCTCCCGGGCGCCCGGCGCGTTGAGCAGGTTTTCCCACTGCACAACCTGCAAGGCTTCCTTGGCGCTGGGCACCAGGCCCTGCTCATCAATCGGCGCGCCGGAGGCCAGCCAGCGTTGCAACGTCTGGTATTGCTGATCGGTCAGGCCGGTGACCGCCAACGGCATGCCTTCTTTCGGGTGGGAGCTGGCGTAGCCGTCGAACTCCCCCGGCATGGCGCACATGTTTTCCCGGTTCAGGCCCAGGACGATCTCTTCCGGCAATTTGGCGTTGGGTTGCAACGGGGTTTTGTGGCCCAGTTCGAGCATCCGAGCCATCAGCGCCGCCTGGCTG
This sequence comes from Pseudomonas farris, assembly GCF_019145235.1. GTDB lineage: Bacteria > Pseudomonadota > Gammaproteobacteria > Pseudomonadales > Pseudomonadaceae > Aquipseudomonas > Aquipseudomonas farris. Next base: position 407,550 of record NZ_JAHSTV010000004.1, read on the forward strand.
CCTTGGGCGTCGAGCACCGAATAAAAGCCTTTTTGCTGCCAGGCACGCTTGCCGAAGGCGTCATAAAACAGCCGGGTCGGCGCCGCTGCCTGGCGGCGCTCGCCGTCATAGACAGGCGCCTTCGTCGCGCCTCGGGCCACCCCTTCGCCACTGCCCAGATTGAGCTGACAGGCGGAATCGTAGCAGGCATGGCAGGCCACGCACTTTTCGGTGAAGATCGGTTGAATGTCGCGAACGTAGGAAATATCCGGACCTTGTGCAGCAGCGCCCCCGCTTAAAAACAGCATCAATAGGCTGGTGACGACGCGATACGACATATCCCTGGTCCTGATCATGAGAAAACGCCGCGATTCTACCGGTGTGGCCCGCGCACCAACATGAACGATATTCATGCAAAACCCGCACATGCTCCAAAAGCGCACAGGTTTGTTATTATCCCGCCCCTTCGTCATGGCCTTACCGAGTAGTCCAAATGTCCGATCGCAGCGTTCGCCTTCAAGCTCTCAAGCACGCCCTCAAAGAGCGCATCCTGATTCTCGATGGCGGCATGGGTACGATGATCCAGAGCTACAAGCTCGAGGAGCAGGATTACCGTGGCAAACGCTTCGCCGACTGGCCGAGCGATGTAAAAGGCAACAACGACCTGTTGGTGCTGACGCGCCCGGACGTGATTGGCGCTATTGAAAAAGCTTACCTGGATGCCGGCGCCGACATTCTGGAAACCAACACCTTCAACGCCACCCAAGTGTCCCAGGCCGACTACGGCATGCAGGGCCTGGCGTACGAACTCAACGTAGAAGGCGCGCGCCTGGCACGCAAGGTGGCGGACGCCAAGACCCTGGAAACCCCGGACAAGCCGCGTTTCGTCGCCGGCGTGCTCGGCCCTACCAGCCGCACCTGCTCGCTGTCGCCTGACGTGAACAACCCCGGCTACCGCAACGTGACCTTCGATGAACTGGTGGAAAACTACACCGAGGCCACCAAAGGCCTGATCGAAGGCGGCGCCGACCTGATCCTGATCGAAACCATTTTCGACACCCTCAACGCCAAAGCCGCGATCTTCGCTGTGCAGGGTGTTTACGAGGAGTTGGGCGTCGAGTTGCCGATCATGATCTCCGGCACCATCACCGACGCCTCTGGCCGCACCCTCTCCGGCCAGACCACCGAAGCGTTCTGGAACTCCGTGGCCCACGCCAAGCCGATTTCCGTCGGCCTGAACTGCGCCCTTGGCGCCAGTGAACTGCGCCCGTACCTGGAAGAACTGTCGAACAAGGCCAGCACCTACGTGTCAGCGCACCCGAACGCCGGCCTGCCGAACGAATTTGGCGAGTACGACGAGCTGCCGGCCCAAACCGCCAAGGTCATCGAAGAATTCGCCCAAAGCGGCTTCCTGAACATCGTCGGCGGCTGCTGCGGCACCACGCCGGGCCACATCGAAGCCATCGCCAAAGCGGTGGCCGGTTATGCGCCGCGCGAGATTCCGGACATTCCCAAGGCTTGCCGCCTGTCGGGCCTGGAACCGTTCACCATTGATCGCAGCTCCTTGTTCGTCAACGTCGGGGAGCGGACCAACATCACCGGTTCTGCCAAGTTCGCCCGTCTGATCCGTGAAGACAACTACACCGAAGCCCTGGAAGTCGCCCTGCAGCAGGTCGAAGCCGGCGCCCAGGTGATCGACATCAACATGGACGAAGGGATGCTCGATTCGAAGAAGGCCATGGTGACCTTCCTCAATCTGATTGCCGGTGAACCGGACATCTCCCGCGTCCCGATCATGATCGACTCCTCCAAGTGGGAAGTGATCGAAGCCGGCCTCAAGTGCATCCAAGGCAAGGGCATCGTCAACTCGATCAGCATGAAAGAAGGCGTCGAGCAGTTCATTCATCACGCCAAACTGTGCAAGCGCTACGGCGCCGCCGTGGTGGTGATGGCCTTCGACGAAGCCGGCCAGGCCGACACCGAAGCGCGCAAGAAAGAAATCTGCAAACGCTCCTACGACATTCTGGTCAACGACGTCGGCTTCCCGCCGGAAGACATCATCTTCGACCCGAACATCTTCGCCGTGGCCACAGGTATCGAAGAACACAACAACTATGCTGTGGACTTCATCAACGCCTGTGCCTACATCCGCGATGAACTGCCGTACGCCCTGACCTCTGGCGGCGTATCGAACGTGTCGTTCTCGTTCCGTGGCAACAACCCGGTGCGAGAGGCGATTCACTCGGTGTTCCTGCTGTATGCGATTCGTAATGGCCTGACCATGGGTATCGTCAACGCCGGTCAGCTGGAGATCTACGACCAGATTCCGGCCGAGCTGCGCGACGCCGTCGAAGACGTGATCCTCAACCGCACCCCGGAAGGCACCGACGCCCTCCTCGCCATCGCCGACAAGTACAAGGGCGACGGCAGCGTCAAGGAAGCCGAGACCGAAGAGTGGCGCAACTGGGACGTCAACAAGCGTCTGGAACATGCGCTGGTCAAGGGCATCACCACCCACATCGTCGAAGACACCGAAGAGTCGCGCCTGTCCTTTGCTCGCCCGATCGAAGTGATCGAAGGCCCGTTGATGTCCGGCATGAACATCGTCGGTGACCTGTTCGGTGCCGGTAAAATGTTCCTGCCGCAAGTGGTGAAATCCGCCCGCGTGATGAAGCAGGCCGTGGCCCACTTGATCCCGTTCATCGAGCTGGAAAAAGGCGACAAGCCGGAAGCCAAGGGCAAGATCCTCATGGCCACGGTCAAGGGCGACGTGCATGACATCGGCAAGAACATCGTCGGCGTGGTGCTGGGTTGCAATGGTTATGACATCGTCGACCTCGGCGTGATGGTGCCGGCGGAGAAGATCCTGCAAGTCGCCAAAGAACAGAAATGCGACATCATCGGCCTGTCTGGCCTGATCACGCCGTCGCTGGACGAAATGGTTCACGTGGCCCGCGAGATGCAGCGTCAGGACTTCCATCTGCCGTTGATGATCGGTGGCGCGACCACGTCCAAGGCGCACACCGCGGTGAAGATCGAGCCCAAGTACAGCAACGACGCGGTGATCTACGTCACTGACGCCTCCCGCGCTGTAGGCGTGGCGACGCAGTTGCTGTCCAAGGAACTGAAGGCCGGTTTCGTCGAGAAGACTCGCCTGGAATACATCGACGTTCGCGAGCGCACCGCCAACCGCAGCGCCCGTACCGAACGCCTGAGCTACCCGGCGGCCATCGCCAAGAAGCCGCAGTTCGACTGGGGCAGCTACGAACCGGTCAAACCGACGTTCACCGGCGCCAAGGTGCTGGACAACATTGACCTGAAGGTTCTGGCCGAATACATCGACTGGACACCGTTCTTCATCTCCTGGGACCTGGCCGGCAAGTTTCCGCGCATCCTCAAGGACGAAGTGGTCGGTGAAGCCGCCACCGCGCTGTACGCCGACGCCCAGGAAATGCTCGCCAAGCTGATCGATGAAAAACTCATCAGCGCCCGTGCGGTGTTCGGCTTCTGGCCGGCCAATCAGGTGCGTGACGATGACATCGAAGTCTACGGCGATGACGGCAAGCCATTGGCCAAGCTGCACCACTTGCGCCAGCAGATCATCAAGACCGACGGCAAACCGAACTTCTCCCTGGCCGACTTCGTCGCGCCCAAAGACAGCGGCGTGACCGACTACGTGGGTGGTTTCATCACCACCGCAGGGATCGGCGCCGAAGAAGTGGCCAAGGCCTATCAGGATGCGGGCGACGACTACAACTCGATCATGGTCAAGGCCCTGGCCGACCGCCTGGCCGAGGCCTGTGCCGAGTGGCTGCACCAACAGGTGCGTAAAGACTACTGGGGCTACGCCAAGGACGAGACGCTGGACAACGAGGCGTTGATCAAAGAGCAATACACCGGCATCCGCCCTGCTCCGGGCTACCCGGCCTGCCCGGATCACACCGAAAAAGCCACGCTGTTCAAACTGCTGGACCCGGAAGCGGAAGAACTCAAAGCCGGTCGCAGCGGCGTGTTCCTCACCGAACACTACGCCATGTTCCCGGCGGCAGCGGTCAGCGGCTGGTACTTCGCTCACCCGCAGGCGCAGTATTTTGCCGTGGGCAAGATCGACAAGGATCAGGTGCAGAGCTACACCTCGCGCAAAGGCCAGGAGTTGAGCGTGACCGAGCGCTGGCTGGCGCCTAATCTGGGTTACGACAACTAATCCTAGGCCTGTTGGCCACAATACTGCGGCCAACAACGATCCCTGTGGGAGCGGGCTTGCTCGCGAAGAGGTCATAACAGTCGATATCAATATTGACTGTCAGTCCGTTTTCGCGAGCAAGCCCGCTCCCACATTTGATTTGTGCATGCCGTGGATTGTCTATGCTTAGCTCTCACACATGCGTGACGGGGGATTTATGGACGATCCAGTCGACAACAACAAACCGCCGACCTTCTGGCAGATGCTGCACAGCGTGATGGCGGCGGCTTTCGGGGTGCAGAGCGGGAAGAATCGGGCTCGGGATTTCAGCCACGGCAAGCCGAGTCATTTCGTGATGTTGGGGATTCTGTTCACGGCAGTGTTCGCGTTGACGCTGTTTGGCATCGTCAAACTGGTGGTGTACCTGGCGGGTATCTGAACCGGCTCAGTGCATCAGGGCTTGCAAGCTGAACGGGTAGCGATACGACGTCGGTCGCCCCTTGGCGGAGAGTTTCTGAAAATCCACGCCATAATCCTGAGTAGCACTCAACGCCAGCAACCGCTTGGCTTGTGCGTGATTGATCAGCTGTAACAACGGAATCTGCCGGTCGCGCCCACCGTACTGGCTGACATCCACCCCCAGGTCGTAGTCATGCAGTTGCACCAGGGCCCAACCACCCAGAGTGAAGTGCCCGCCCAACAGCACACTCAACCGCCCTTCCAACAGCGCCTGTAGCGCAGTCGGTGAATTGTTGACGGCGCTGAACAGCGCGCCCTTGCCGGGTTGGCCGCCCGTTTCGGCGTAGGCCTGCATGGCACCAAAGGCCATTTCATCGTTGGCCGACCAGACCAGCGACGTGTGCGGATAACGCTTGAACAATAACCTGGCCTGTTCATAGGCGCGCTCGCGGGTCCAGCCGCCGTAGACCAACTGACGCAACCGCACTTCAGGGTGTTCGGCCAATGCCCGCATCATGCCCTTCTCACGCTGTTGCGCGGCTGGCGTGATCTTCAGGCCAGAGAAGGCCACGAGATCAATGACCTGACCGGGCGCGACCGGGCGATGCAGGCGAATCAGCTCCTTGAGCATCAAGTAGCCGCCCTCCTCATTGTTGGGCACCAGGCTGCCCAACAATGAGGGATACTTGTCCGGCTGGTCGCCGAGCAAGCGCATCTGGTCTACGGTCAGGCCGTTGTTGACCAAAAACAGCTTCACACCGCTGCCTTGAGCCAGGCGCAGGATTTCGGGCGCGACGTACAGTTCGTTGACGAATACCAGATAGTCCGGTCGATTCGGCCCTTGCAGGGCTTCGCGGGCCTGCTTGATTGTGGTTTCAGCGTTTCGCTCGGAATACTGGATGCGCAAATCCATGCTCAGGTCCTTGGCCGCGGCCTGCATGAACTGCGAGTAACTGACCCAGAAGACCTCTTGGGTGGTTCCTGGATTGAGGAACAATACGGACGCCGCCTGGGCACACGGTCCCAAGACCGTACCAAGCGCCAGCACTACACCACAGAAGAACTTCAACATTAAACGTCCGAGGCCCCGAAAATCCGCTGCGCATTATAGCCAGCGAAGTCCCTGGAACGGCGCTTATTCCGGCTTCTGTCCGACAATCGTCAGCGCCGGGCCCGGACGGGGTCGTTTATTGATGGCTGACCCAGAACACCGCTGTGCCCACGACCAGGATGATCAGGAACAAAATCGCCCAAGCATCGACCGTGCTATCGCTTTTCCCTGCTTTGGTTGGGTTGCTCATTGCATCGCCTCTTGTCGGTTTTATCGGTGATTGCATAAAGACTCGAGCACAGTTAAGACGATGATTGCCCGCACCACAAATGTGGGTTTTGCTCCCATGAACTTCATTAGTCTTTTTGGTTCTTTACATATACTCAAACATCACTTTTGCGCATAACTGCAAACTGGTATCTTGCCTCCGCTCCGTTGGGAGTGCGCGGCCGTGCGCGCAGAATTGCCGAGGCAGCATCGGAGACTTCAGCAAGCGAAAAACGCAACTGGATCCGACCGGCCCAAGCCTGAGAACAGGACTTATATGTACGTATACGACGAGTACGATCAGCGGATCATCGAGGACCGCGTCAAGCAGTTCCGTGATCAGACCCGACGCTATCTGGCAGGCGAGCTGAGCGAAGAAGAATTCCGCCCCCTGCGCCTGCAAAATGGCCTTTACATCCAGCGCTTCGCGCCAATGCTGCGGGTGGCGGTGCCTTATGGCCAACTGACTTCGCGCCAGACGCGAATGATGGCCAAGATTGCCCGCGACTATGACAAGGGCTACGCCCACATCAGTACCCGGCAGAACGTGCAGTTCAACTGGCCGGCCCTGGAAGACATCCCGGACATCCTGGCTGAACTGGCGACCGTGCAGATGCACGCGATCCAGACCAGCGGCAACTGCCTGCGCAACGTCACCACCGACCAGTTCGCCGGTGTCGCGGCCGACGAGTTGATCGACCCGCGTCCATGGTGCGAAATTGTGCGCCAATGGACTACTTTCCACCCGGAATTCGCTTATTTACCGCGCAAGTTCAAAATCGCCATCAACGGTTCGACGTCCGACCGTGCGGCCATTGAAGTCCATGACATCGGCCTTGAGCCGGTACATAACGCCGCGGGCGAACTGGGTTTCCGTGTGCTGGTTGGTGGCGGCCTGGGCCGTACGCCGGTGGTGGGCGCGTTCATCAACGAGTTCCTGCCATGGCAGGACCTGTTGAGCTACCTCGACGCCATCCTGCGGGTCTACAACCGCTACGGCCGTCGCGACAACAAGTACAAGGCGCGGATCAAGATTCTGGTCAAGGCCCTGACGCCTGAAGTGTTCGCGCAGAAAGTCGACGCGGAAATGGAACACCTTCGCGGTGGCCAGACCACGCTGACCGAGGCCGAAGTGCATCGCGTGGCCAAACACTTTGTCGATCCGGAATACCAGGCTCTGGACAACCAGACTGCCGAACTGACCAAGCTCGACAAACAGCACCCAGGCTTCGCCCGCTGGCGCACCCGCAACACCCTGACCCACAAGAAACCGGGTTATGTGGCCGTGACCCTGTCCCTGAAGCCGACTGGCGTTGCGCCGGGTGACATCACCGACAAGCAGCTCGATGCCGTTGCCGACCTCGCCGATCGTTACAGCTTCGGTCAGCTGCGCACCTCCCACGAGCAGAACATTATTCTTGCCGATGTCGAGCAGAGCCAATTGTTCGCTTTGTGGGGCGAGTTGCGCGAGCAAGGTTTCGCCACACCGAACATCGGTTTGCTGACCGACATCATCTGCTGCCCGGGCGGCGACTTCTGCTCCCTGGCCAACGCCAAATCGATCCCGATCGCCGAATCGATCCAGCGCCGTTTCGACGATCTGGACTACCTGTTCGACATTGGCGAGCTGGACCTGAACATCTCTGGCTGCATGAACGCCTGTGGTCACCACCACGTCGGCCACATCGGCATTCTCGGGGTGGACAAGAAAGGCGAAGAGTTCTACCAGGTGTCCCTGGGTGGCAGCGCCAGTCGCGATGCGAGCCTGGGCAAGATCCTCGGCCCGTCTTTCGCACAGGAAGCCATGCCTGACGTGATCGAGAAGCTGATCGACGTGTACATCGAACAACGTACCGAAGACGAACGCTTTATCGACACCTATCAGCGTATCGGCATCGACCTCTTCAAGGAGCGCGTCTATGCAGCGAATAATTAAGAACAACGAAGTCGTCGATGAAACCTGGCACCTGCTGCCGAAGGACTTCAACATCGACGAAATCAGCAACTGCGACGACCTTATCGTCCCGCTGCAACTGTGGCGCGAGCACAGCCGTATGCTCAAGGCCCGCGATGGCGGCTTGGGTGTGTGGCTGGACGCCGATGAAGAAGCCGAAGAAATCGGTGACGACGTTGCACAGTTCCAGGTCATCGCCTTGAACTTCCCGGCCTTCACCGATGGACGCAACTACTCCAATGCTCGCTTGCTGCGTGACCGTTATGGTTTCAAAGGCGAACTGCGGGCGATCGGCGATGTGCTGCGCGACCAGCTGTTCTACCTGCACCGCTGCGGTTTCGACGCCTTTGCGATCCGCGCCGATAAAGACCCGTATGAAGCCCTGGAAGGTCTCAAGGACTTCTCGGTGACCTATCAGGCTGCTACCGACGAACCGCTGCCGCTGTTCCGTCGCCGCTAAGTACGCGTACAACAAAAAGCCCTGAATCGGAAATCCGGTTCAGGGCTTTTTTGTGTCCGGCATAAACGATTACGCGACGGTGCTTACCAGAAGCGTTGCTGAGTCAAGCGGCTCCACCAGCTCAGCAATACACGATCGATCGAACCGCTGGCCGCGATGCCGATGCGCTCCTGCAGGCTTTTGCGTTCGGCGTAATGCAAGTGGTAGAGCTCGGACTGCTTGGCTCGTTCGGCAAGGTATTCATCGCTGGTCTTGAGTTCATCCACCAGTTGCTTGTCGAGCGCCGCAACGCCCAGCCAGATTTCTCCGGTGGCCACTTCGTCGATGGCCAGTTGCGGGCGATAGCGGGAAACGAAGTTTTTGAACAGCTGATGGGTGATGTCCAGGTCTTCCTGGAATTTCTCCCGGCCCTTCTCGGTGTTTTCGCCAAACACTGTCAGGGTGCGCTTGTACTCGCCGGCCGTCAGTACTTCGAAGTCGATGTCGTGTTTTTTCAGCAGGCGATTGACGTTGGGCAACTGCGCCACAACACCGATCGAGCCGAGGATCGCGAACGGCGCACTGATAATTTTCTCGCCGATGCATGCCATCATGTAGCCGCCACTGGCCGCGACCTTGTCGATGCACACGGTCAACGGCACGCCGGCTTCACGAATCCGCGCCAGTTGCGAAGACGCCAGGCCATAGCTGTGGACCATGCCGCCGCCGCTTTCAAGGCGCAGCACCACTTCATCCTTCGGCGTGGCGAGGGTCAGCAGCGCGGTGATTTCGTGGCGCAGGCTCTCAGTGGCCGACGCCCTGATGTCACCGTCGAAATCCAGCACGAACACCCGCGGTTTGGCCTCGGGTGTCTTCTTTTGCTTTTTATCGGTTTTAGCCTGGGACTTGCGCAAGGCCTTGAGCTGATCCTTGTCGAGCAAGGTTTGCTCCAGGCGTTCACGCAGCTCTTTGTAGAAATCATTGAGTTTGTTGACTTGCAGCTGCCCGGCCGACTTGCGCCGACCTTTGCTGCGCAACGCCGCAAAACTGGCCAGGACCACCAGAATGGCGATCACCAGGGTCACGGTCTTGGCCAGAAAAATGGCGTACTCGAACAAAAGCTCCACAGGGACTCCTTCAATCAATGCGCGGGGTAAACACGCGCGGGATACCTCCAGCATACCCATCCGCCGGCTCGACGACCAGCCGTGAAACCTCTGGCAACAGGCCTGTAACGGGCATTTCAAACAAGCGTATGTTTTTTCATTGACAGCTCACCGCCATCCTCATAACCTCGCCAAACCTTCAACGTACCGGGATGACGCGGACGTGGGCAGCATCTATTTGATTCGACATGGCCAGGCCTCCTTCGGTGCAGACGACTATGACGTCCTGTCGCCGACCGGTATTCGCCAGGCAGAACTCCTCGGCCAGCACTTGGCCGAACTCGGTGTCAGCTTCGATCGCTGCCTGTCGGGTGACCTGCGCCGCCAGCAACATACCGCCAACAGCGCGCTGGAACAATTCGCCGCCGTCGGGATGCCGGTGCCGGTGCTGGAAATCGATTGCGCCTTCAACGAATTCGATGCCGACGCGGTGATCCGTGCCCTGCTGCCAGCCATGTTGGAGGACGAGCCCCAAGCGCTGGATATCCTGCGCAACGCCGCACAAAACCGTGCTGAATTCCAACGCATCTTTGCCTTGATCATCGAGCGCTGGCTCGCCGGCGCCTACGACACGCCGGGCCTGGAGAGCTGGCTGGGCTTCGTCGAACGCGTGCAGGCCGGTCTGCATCGATTACTCGAGCACGCCGACAATACCCAGAAAATCGCCGTGTTCACCTCCGGCGGCACCATCACTGCCCTGCTCCACCTCATTACGCAAATGCCCGCAAAGCAGGCCTTTGAACTGAACTGGCAAATCGTCAACACCTCGCTCAACCTGCTTAAGTTTCGTGGTCGCGAGGTGGCCCTGGCTTCCTTCAACAGTCATGCACACCTGCAACTGCTGAAGGCCCCGGAACTCATCACGTTTCGCTGAGTCCGGATTATTGTGACCCTGGCTGTAATCACCCAGCTCTTATTACCCAAGAAAGGATCGAACCATGACCTCCGTAGCTGATGCCGTACAAGCAATGAAAGCCAAGTTCAACCCAGCCGCTGCTGCCGGTCTGGACCTGGTATTCGGTTTCCGCATCGACGACACCAAGAACTTCTCGCTGATCGTCAAAGACGGCACCTGCGAACTGCAAGAAGGCGAGAACCCGGACGCCCAGGTCACGCTGGTAATGGACGGCGAAACCCTGGAAGGCATCGTTGACGGTTCGACCGACGGCATGCAAGCGTTCATGGGTGGCAAACTGCGCGCTGAAGGCGACATGATGCTGGCCATGAAACTGTCCGAGCTGTTCCCGGCCTAAGCACGCCGCTCCCGTCTTTCGGGAGCACGTCTGGCTGCAAACGAATCCCGCCCCTCGTGGCGGGATTTGTCGTTTTCGCTTTCGGAAAACGGCCATCTGCGGATTTGCCGACTATATTCCTTCTGGCCGCATGCGTCAGACATCGGCTGTTTGCCCTCACTTCTTTGTGAAGAACTTAGTGGAGTGCAGTGCCATGAGCCCACCTGACGAGCCCAACGACTTCAGCCGTCGCCGTGTATTGCAAGGCCTTTCAGCAGGCGCCGTCGGTGCCTGGGTCAGCCCACTATTCGCAGGGAGTAAAACCATGCCCGATGCTCCGGCCGATCTGATTCTTTACAACGGACGCCTGCACACCGTCGACCGCAAGAAACCCCAAGCCAGTGCCGTCGCGATCAAGGACGGGCGCTTCGTGGTGGTCGGCAGCGATGCCCAGGCCATGGCGCTGCAAGGCCCCGGCAGCCAGATCATCGACCTGCATGGCCGCACGGTGATTCCGGGGCTCAATGACTCCCACCTGCACTTGATCCGTGGCGGTCTGAATTACAACCTCGAACTGCGCTGGGAAGGCGTGCCGTCCCTGGCCGATGCCTTGCGCATGCTCAAGGATCAGGCCGACCGCACACCGACGCCGCAATGGGTGCGGGTGGTCGGTGGCTGGAACGAATTCCAGTTTGCCGAGAAGCGCCTGCCGACGATTGAAGAGCTGAACAAGGCCGCGCCGGATACCCCGGTGTTTGTCCTTCACCTCTACGACCGCGCCCTGCTCAATCGCGCGGCGTTGAAAGTTGTCGGTTATACCCGCGACACGCCGAACCCGCCGGGCGGCGAGATCCAGCGCGATGCCAATGGCGACCCCACCGGCATGCTGATTGCCCGACCCAATGCGATGATCCTCTACTCGACCTTGGCCAAGGGGCCGAAGCTGCCGCTGGAGTATCAGGTCAACTCGACCCGCCAGTTCATGCGCGAACTCAATCGGCTGGGCGTCACCAGCGCCATCGATGCCGGCGGCGGTTATCAGAATTATCCGGACGACTATCAAGTCATCCAGCAACTGGCCAAAGACCAGCAGCTCACGGTGCGCATTGCCTACAACTTGTTCACCCAAAAACCCAAGGAAGAGCTGACCGACTTCAAAAACTGGACCAGCACCTCCCATTACGGTCAGGGCGATGACTTCCTGCGGCACAACGGTGCCGGGGAAATGCTGGTGTTCTCGGCAGCGGATTTCGAAGACTTCCTAGAACCCCGCCCCGACCTGCCGCAAACCATGGAGCAGGAGCTGGAACCGGTGGTCCGCCACCTCGTCGAGCAGCGCTGGCCCTTCCGCCTGCACGCCACTTATAACGAATCCATCAGCCGCATGCTCGACGTGTTCGAGAAGGTCAACCGGGATATTCCGTTCGACGGTTTGCCATGGTTCTTCGATCATGCTGAAACCATCAACCCACGGAACATTGAACGGGTTAAAGCCCTCGGTGGCGGCATTGCCATCCAGGATCGCATGGCATTCCAGGGCGAATACTTTGTCGACCGTTATGGCGCGAAGGCGGCCGAAGCGACACCACCGATCGCGCGCATGCTGGCCGAGGGTGTGCCGGTGGGCGCCGGTACCGATGCCACGCGCGTGTCCAGCTACAACCCCTGGACCTCGATGTACTGGCTGGTCAGCGGCCGCACCGTCGGCGGGTTGGCCCTGTACCCGCAAGGCTTGAGCCGCGATACGGCGCTGGAGCTTTTCACTCACGGCAGCGCCTGGTTTTCCTCCGAACAAGGCAAGAAAGGCCAGATCAAGGTCGGGCAACTGGCGGACCTGATCGCACTGTCGGCGGACTACTTTCACATCGAAGACGAAGCCATCAAATGGATCGAGTCGGTGCTGACCATTGTCGACGGCAAGATCGTCTACGGCAGCGTCGAGTTCGAAAAACTGGGACCACCGCCTATCCCGGTGGTGCCTGAGTGGTCGCCCGTGGTGAATGTACCGGGACACTGGAAACCACTGGCGCCGCTGACGGCGCAAGTGCACCAGTGTGTGGGCGCTTGCGCGGTGCATGCCCACAGCCATGAGCGGGCGCGGTTGTCGTCAGCGCCGGTCAGTGACTTTCAAGGGTTCTGGGGGGCGTTTGGCTGTTCGTGTTTTGCGTTCTGAACAAAATATTTCCAAACACCATCCATCTAATGTGGGAGCGGGCTTGCTCGCGAAGACGGTTCAACATTCAACAGTGATGTTGACTGTCAGTCCGCTTTCGCGAGCAAGCCCGCTCCCACATTAAATCGCTGTTCAACCTTCTGTCCCGAAACACCCACTGACACAAGCTTGACCTCGATCAGTTGTTCCCCACCGCACAATCACTACTATCGCGCTTCCATCGAAGGCCACGGACGGCTCATTGGGAGCCTGCGGCCCGTTATTCTCAAGGAAGAGACAATCATGCGGTCATTAAAAATCATTCTGCTGGCGTCAGCATTCAACGGGCTGACCCAACGGGCCTGGCTGGATTTACGTCAAGCCGGCCACTCGCCCAGCGTGGTGCTGTTCACCGACGCGGACGCGGTGTGCGAGGAAATCGAACACTCCGGCGCCGATCTGGTGATCTGTCCATTCCTCAAGGACCGGGTACCGCAACAGTTGTGGGGCAACTGCCAGCGTCCCGTGGTGATCATTCACCCGGGCATTGTCGGCGACCGTGGCGCCAGTGCGCTGGACTGGGCGATCACCCGTGAACTCGGCCGCTGGGGCGTGACCGCGTTGCAAGCGGTGGAGGAAATGGACGCCGGGCCGGTCTGGGCCACCTGTGAATTCAACCTGCCCCAGGGCTTGCGCAAATCCGAGCTGTACAACGGGCGCGTCAGCGATGCCGCGATATCCTGCATCCGCGAAGTCGTGGAAAAATTCATCGCCGGTTTCGTTCCGGCACCCTTGGATTACAGCCAACGCCATGTGATTGGCCGCTTGCAGCCGAACATGAAGCAAGCCGACCGCTCCTTCAGCTGGCACGACAGTTCACACTTCATCAAACGCTGCATCGATGCGGCCGATGGCCAGCCCGGCGTATTGGCGAGTCTGGCCGGCGGTCAGTATTACCTGTACGACGCTCACCTGGATTCGCGCAGCGGCACGCCGGGGGAGATTCTCGCGGTGCACGACGATGCGGTGCTGGTGGCGACCGGCGATACCTGCCTGTGGATCGGCTCGCTGCGACACAAACCCCAGCCCGGTGAAGAAACCTTCAAACGCCCGGCCCGGCATGTGCTCGCCGAACATCTGGCGCAAGTACCGACCCTTGATTGGTCGATCGCTTCCCTGCCCTTCAACAATGAGTCCTATCAACCGATCCGCTATCGCGAATCAGGCCATGTCGGCGAACTGACCTTCGAGTTTTACAACGGCGCGATGAGCACCGAACAGTGCCAGCGACTGGTGGAAGCTCTGCGCTGGGTCAAGTCCCGGGACACCCAAGTGTTGCTGATCAAGGGCGGGCGCGGCAGTTTTTCCAACGGCGTGCACCTCAACGTGATTCAGGCCGCAGCGGTTCCGGGGCTGGAAGCCTGGGCCAATATTCAGGCGATTGATGACGTCTGCCAGGAGTTGCTCAGCGCCCGGCAACTGGTGATCAGCGGCTTGACCGGCAACGCCGGGGCCGGCGGCGTGATGCTGGCGCTGGCTGCCGACATCGTCTTCGCCCGGTCCGACATCGTGCTCAACCCCCACTACAAAACCATGGGCCTGTACGGCTCCGAGTACTGGACCTATAGCCTGCCCCGCGCCGTCGGCCAGGCAATGGCGAAAAAACTCACTGAAGACTGTCTGCCAATCAGCGCCACCCAGGCGTTGCAGCTGGGCATGGTCCAGGAAATCGGCCCGCGTTGCCCCGACGAGTTTGGCCTGTGGTTGTTGCAGCGGGCCAACGGTGCGTTGAGTGATCCGGCGTATCAGGCGGTGCGTGAACGCAAAAGCCAGCTCGATAATCAACTGATGCAGCACTGTCGCAATGCCGAGCTGGAAGAGATGCAACTGGACATGGTGCAGAACCGCAAACAGTTTGCCGAGAAGTGCCAAAATTTTGTGTTCAAGCGCAAGGCGTGTGGCACGCCGCAGCGGTTGGTGGCGCAGTGGGCGACTGTTCAGGAAGTCGAGTTAGCCGATTGATTCGCGGTGCCTGACAGGGCCTCTTCGCGAGCAAGCCCGCTCCCACATTGAATGGGTGTTGGGCATAGATATTTGTAACATCGCAGATCGAATGTGGGAGCGGGCTTGCTCGCGAAGAACGATAACGCGGTATCGGAAGACAAATGCTGCTCTTACAATGCCCGCACCTCCCACATCGGCCAGCCCATGGACATCGACCTCGCTCGCACCTTTCTGGAAATCGTTCGCCACGGCAGCCTGGCCGCGGCGGCTGAAAAGTTGCACGTCACCCAGACCGCGATCACTGCCCGCGTGCAGAAGCTCGAAAGTCAGCTCGGCAGCACGCTGTTCGTGCGCAATCGCGCCGGGGCGCGCCTGACGCCGAACGGTGAGGCCTTTGTGGTTTACGCCAATCAACTGGTGCAGACCTGGGAAGCGGCGCGCCGGGACTTGCCGCTGCCCGAGGGCTACCGCGACGTGCTGCACATCGGTGGCGAGGTCAGTCTGTGCAACCCGTTGATGCTCAGCTGGGCCGGCGAACTGCGCGAGAAAATCCCCAGCCACGCCTTGCGCATGGAAATCCGCGACGGCGAAAACCTGCTGCGCCAACTGGAACTGGGGGTGCTGGATGCGGCGCTGGTCTATCAGCCCGAGTACTGGCCGCGCCTGCAAGTCGAGCAAGTGCTGGAAGAAAAACTGATCCTGGTACGCCTGGCCGGACGACCCGATCCTTACGTGTATATCGACTGGGGCCCGGACTTCCGTCGTCAGCACGATGCCGCACTGCCAGAAAAAGCCAAGGCGGCCTTGAGCTTCAACCTCGGACCGCTGGCCTTGCAATACATTCTGGAAAACGGCGGCAGCGGCTATTTCCGCACCCGCGTGGTCCAGAGCTACCTGGAAAGCGGCGTGCTGGAGCCAGTGCCCAAAGCCCCGGAGTTCAGCTACCCGACCTACCTGGTCTACTCCCGGGACCGTGACTCGGCGACCCTGCAACGAGCCTTCGATTTGCTGCGCGAAGTGATAAAGACGGACGACGACTGGTCCCAGCGCTGGAACCCCTTGACCTGACGCCAGGCGTCTTGCACCGGAGCATGGCGCATGTGTCCTCAAGGTTGGGCCAGCCTCTGCGGCGGGATCGACTAATCTGCTGGTTATAACAATAACCACAGGTGAACGCAGTGAGGCAGACCACCGAAGCATTCCGCGCGCGCTACCGTGCCGATATTCATCCGCTCTACAACCCCTGGCTGCATGGCGCCTTTGTGTTGCTGTTCGGTTTGCTGGCCATCGGCGCGTTCTGGAGCACCGTGCATCAGGTACACCCCCTGGAATGGCTGACGGTGCCGCTGACCCTGTTGTTCTTCAACTTCGGTGTCTATGTCGTACATCGGCATCTGGGGCACCACAAAAAACGCTTGGCGCGAATGTTCTACGCCCGTCACGCCGGTGACCATCACAGCTTTTTCACCCCCAGCCACATGACCTACGACAGCGCCCGGGACTGGCGGGTGATTCTGTTTCCGGCCTGGCTGATCGTGTTGCATACCCTCGTCATCACCACGCCCGCCTGGTGGCTGTTGGCTCAGATCAACGGCAACGTCGCAGGGCTGTTTAGCGGCTGTATGGTCCTCGGCTACCTGACTTATGAAGTGTTCCATGCCTGCGAACATCTACCACCCGGCAACCCGCTGACACGTCTGCCATGGATCCGCCAGATGCGCCGTCTGCACGCATTGCACCATCGCCGCGAGCTGATGCAGGAGCGCAATTTCAATATCGTGTTTCCGCTGATGGACTACCTGTTCGGAACCTTGTACTGGGAACCGGAGCAAGCATCCCCGCACCTGACGAGAACGCCCACCCGTCTGCAGCACGTGGTCGACATCGCTGGAAATCCGCTCACCGTGCTCGCCTACGCCAGCACCGCGACACGTTGGCCGGAGTGGCATCCGTCCTCCCTCAAGGTCGATGGCCAGAGCGGCCCGCTGTATGCCGGTGCGCGGTTCGAGGAAGACATTCGGGCCGGCGGGCGTGAGGGACATTTGAGTTGGGAGGTCGACGAATACTTGCCCGGTCGCCGCTGGAGCGCTCGGGCCTGGGGTGATCATGGGCTGTCGTTGGTGGTGATTTACGAGTGCGAGGCTGAGGGCGACGGCACGCGGTTTGTCCGCACCCTGGAATATTACTTCAGCGGTGTGGTGATGCGCATCGCCAATCGATTGTTGCTCAAGCGGCGCATCGAGCGTGAATCGGCGCAATCGATGCTGGCGTTACGCGACATGGCGCAAAAACATCTGGCCTCGACAGGAGTCACCGCGTGAAAAGAGCCCTCAAGGTTCGGCATTTATTGTTGCTGTTGATCATTGTGATTGGCGGCTTCCTGTTGTTATTACCCACCAAAGTCCAGCCAATCGCCTGGACACCGTCACCGGCGCCCTCACTCATCGATGGCATCTACACAGACAATCAGCGCCTCAAAGGCGTGGAGCGTGTCGGCGCCGCTGACATCGACGGCCCGGAGGCGTTGCTGCTGGAGGAAGGCGTCCTCATCACCGGCCTGCATGACGGCCGGTTGATCAGCACCAGCCTCGACGGCAAAACCACCAAGGTGCTGGCCGATACCGGTGGCAGGCCATTGGGCCTGGCGCGCCATCCCAATGGTTTGCTGGTGATCGCCGATGGGGTCAAGGGTTTGCTGTCGCTCGATGCTCAAGGCCGTGTGATTGCATTGAGCACCACGGCCAATAACGTGCCCTTCGGCTTTACCGATGACGTGGTTATCGACAAGCCCGGGCATTACGCCTATTTCAGCGATGCTTCCAGCCGTTGGGGTTACGGCAAGGATGGCGAGGCAATCATCGAGCACGGCGGCGACGGCCGACTGCTGCGTTATGACTTCCAGACCGGCACGACGACGGTCTTGCTGGATAAGCTGGAGTTCGCCAACGGAGTGACCCTGGGGCCTGACGATGCGTTTGTGCTGGTCAACGAAACCGGTGCCTATCGCATCAGCCGCTATTGGCTGACCGGGCCGAAAGCCGGAACCCACGATCTGTTCATCGACAATTTGCCAGGGCTGCCGGACAACCTGGCATTCAATGGTCGCGACCGTTTCTGGGTGGCGCTGTATACCCCACGCAATGCACTGCTCGACGCCACGGCGCCCTACCCTCTGGTACGCAAAATGATCGTGCGCGCGCTGACGGTCCTGCCCAAACCGGTGGAGAGCCGCGCCTTTGCCCTCGGCCTGGACCTCGACGGTAAAGTGATCGCCAATCTGCAGGACGCCAGCAGCGGCAACTACTCCCCCATCACCACCGTGCGCGAGTATGGGGACTGGCTGTATCTGGGTTCGCTGAAAGCACGGCACATGGCGCGGTTGCCGTTGAGTACGGCATTGAAGTAATAACGGTGATCAACCTGTGGGAGCGGGCTTGCTCGCGAAGGCGGACTGACATTCAACATTGATGTCGACTGGCATGGCCTCATTCGCGAGCAAGCCCGCTCCCACAGTTGATTGGGGTTGCCGCGAGGTTTGTGATCACCCCTCGTGAACTCAACGCGGATCCATCTCACCATCACGAACCGAATTGTCTGTCTCTTCGCGCACTCGCTCCGGGTCGATGCCAGTGACGTCATCCTGCTCCAGAGGCGTTATGTCCTCATTGTCCGGCAATTCATCGATGCCCGGTTCATCCTCGGGGTTGACTGTGGTGCGTCCCGGGCTCAAGGGTTCGGGATGTGTCGGGATCGGGTCGTAGCCGCCCTGTTCTTCGCTGGGGTACTTTTCTTTATGGGGATAGGCTGAATGGGGCATGGGGCACCTCGCATGGGCCGAAAATTCGGGCCCTGATCGTTCGAGGTGCCGGTATTTATCCCCGTTCCAATTTTTCAGCCGCCGGTCGTCAGTGGCTTGATACAGAAGTCAGGACGGCGTCTGGAGTCGTTCAACGATCTTATTCTTGACCAGCACGCGCTTCTCCTTGAGCTTCTTCAGTTCGTCATCGCTGAGCGCGTCCGATTGGGCGGTCTCAGCCTTTACCACCTCGGCGTCCGCCTGAGAATACTTGTTGATCAGTGAATCCAGTAACGGATCCTTGGTGCGTTTTTGCTGGATCTCTTCCTTCGAAAGTTTCAGATCCTGATACAGATCATGAGTCACCGGCATGGAACACCTCCGTTTGTTAATCGGTAGCAAACGCGATTGATTGCGCTCACCAGCTATCAGAATGGCCTTGCTTACCGTGTTCTGTCGACCGTCTATCAGACCAGCGGTGTCCGTTCGTCGTCCTGTCGCAAACGCGATAAAACCTTTGCCCAATCGTCCGCCTCCATTGAATAACGATCACCTGGATCGCTCATGAAAACCTGTGTGGAGAATGACCGATGGACGGATTCAATCTGCGTCACCTCGCCTTGGCCGTTGCCTTGAGCACCAGCATGGGCACGGCTTTTGCTGCCACTTCCAACGACTTCGTCGATGACGCGGCCGAGGGTGGCATCGCGGAAGTCGAGACCAGCAAACTGGCGCTGGAAAAAAGCTCATCGGCCGACGTCAAGGCGTTCGCCAAGATGATGGTCACCGATCATTCCAAGGCCAATGAAGAGCTGGCGGCCCTGGCGAAAAAGCATGACATCGAGATGCCAGACACGACGACAGTGGTCAAACAGGCCAAGGAAAAAATTCTTGACCTGCGCGATGAATCCTTCGACACGGCCTATGCCAACAATCAGGTAAAGGCTCACGAAGAAACCATTGAACGGTTCAAAAAAGAAGCCAACACAGTGACGGACGACAGGACCAAAGGCGCCACCGAACTCAAGGCATTCGCGCAAAAAATGTTGCCGGCGCTGGAAAAGCACCTGGATATGGCGAAAAAACTCCAGGCGGCTCATCCTGATAAATAATCCCAAGCCTTGAGGCCAGGTGCGGAACCTGTGGGAGCGGGCTTGCTCGCGAAGGCGGCGTCACAGTCAACATCAATGTTGCCTGACACACCGCTTTCGCGAGCAAGCCCGCTCCCACACGTATTGCGCAGTCAACGAAAACCCACAGTCTGGCGATCCATTGTGGCGAGGGAGCTTGCTACCGCTCGGCTGCGAAGCAGTCGTGAAACCATTCACCGCGTAGTATCAGATGAACAGTGATACAGCTTTTGGAGCGCTTCGCACTCAGCGGGAGCAAGCTCCCTCGCCACAATAATCAACCACCCAGCACGCTGCGGATCATGCTCAACAGCGCTTCAGGGCCATAGGGCTTGCTCAACAGATAAGTGTCGGGGCTGAGTTGGTGATTGCGCGAAATAATGTCCCGGGTATGGCCGGAGGTAAACAGCACCGCCACCGGCGGATTCTGCACCTTGGCCCAGGCGGCCAGGTCCGAGCTTTTGATCAGACCGGGCATGACCACATCGGTGAAGATCAGGTCCACCGCCGCGCCATCGAGCAACATCTGCATGGCCAGGTCACCGTTGGCCGCGGTCAGAACCTGATAGCCCTCTTCACGCAACAAGTCCACCGCCGAGCCACGCACCGCTTCGTTATCCTCGACCACCAGAATGGTTTCGTGCCCGCCATGGTGCT
The DNA here is from genome assembly GCF_019145235.1 of Pseudomonas farris. Taxonomy (GTDB): domain Bacteria; phylum Pseudomonadota; class Gammaproteobacteria; order Pseudomonadales; family Pseudomonadaceae; genus Aquipseudomonas; species Aquipseudomonas farris. The sequence continues at coordinate 428,019 of NZ_JAHSTV010000004.1, forward strand.
GCGGATCATGGCGCGTTGTTTCACCGGGCAACGGACGCAAGCTGCGCGGGAAATACAGCTGCACCCGCGTGCCCTGCCCGACGACGCTGGAGATCTCGATATGCCCGTCGCTCTGTTTGACGAAACCGAACACCATGCTCAGACCCAGGCCGGTGCCCTGACCGTCGGCCTTGGTGGTGAAAAACGGTTCGAAGGCCTGTGCGAGCACTTGAGGCGGCATGCCGACACCCGTATCAGCCACCGCGACGCAAACATAGTCGCCGGCGACGATGCCCTTGCCTGCGCAGAACTTGCGGTCGAGGGTAATGTTCTCGGCGCTCAGGGCAATGGTCCCCTCGCCGTTCATGGCGTCCCGGGCGTTGATCGCGAGGTTGAGAATGGCATTTTCCAGTTGATTGCGGTCCACGTAGAGATGCCATGGATCGTCAGGCGCCGTCACCTTGATCTGGATAGTTTCCCCCAGCGCCCGCTGCAACAACTCTCCCAGGCCTTCGAAGATCTGCCGTGGATCGCAGACCGCCGGCGACAAAGGTTGACGACGGGCAAACGCGAGCAATTGCGACGACAGTTTGGCACCGCGCTCGACCGCGGCAATCGACGCACTGACCCGGCGTTGCACGTTGGCGTTGTCCGGCTCGTGACGCGCCAGCAAATGCAAGTTGCCGGCGATGACCTGCAACAAGTTGTTGAAGTCATGGGCCACGCCGCCGGTGAGACCGCCGATGGCTTCGAGTTTCTGTGACTGACGCAACTGCTCTTCGGCCGCCAGCCGCGCTTCGACTTCGTCGGCGACGCGCTGCTCCAGGTTGCGGGTGAATTTGAGCAACGACTCTTCGGCGCTCTTGCGTTCGTGGATGTCAATCAACACCCCGGGAAAGCGGAACGCCTCGCCTTGCTCATTGAACTCGCAACACCCGCTGGCGAGCACCCACAGGTAACTGCCATCGGGACGCAGAACCCGGTATTCAGCGTTATAGGGAATGCCGGTTTCCACCGACTGATTGAGCCGCTCTTGAACCCAGCTACGGTCGTCGGGATGAATCTGCATTTCGGCAATGAGCGGTGGCAGGTTGGCCAAGTCCTGGTCGAGCGGATAGGAAAACGTACGGGCGAAGCGTTCGTCGGCAGACAGCACATTAGTCTTGATGTCCCAGACGAACGAGCCGAGCAAAGCCCCGGCATTAAGAGCCAGGCGAACTCTTTCGTTGTCAGCGCGATAGGCACTTTCGGCTTCCTGGCGGCGGCGCTCGGAAATCACATGATCAGTGGTATCGACCACCATCGCCATGACCCCGGCGGGGTGTCCGTCATCATCGGCGACGGGACTGTAGTAAAGATCCATCCAGACATCTTCGGGTACGCCGTCACGCAACAGCACCAGGGCTTTGTTGTGATAGGACAAGGTTCCGCCCGCAAGGCAGATATCCACCACATGCCGATTGAATTCGGCGACCTCTGGCCAGCCCAACTCCACCGGGGAGCCCAGCAGGTAAGGATGGCGCCCACCGGCAAATCTCGAGTAGGCATCGTTATAGATCATGTAGCCGGGGCGGCCCCACAGCATCACCATCGGCAGGGGTGAGGCGAGCAATAATTGCACCGCGCTACACAGGCTCCCGGGCCAGGCATCGATGCTCCCGAGCTCGGTCAGGCTCCAGTCGAACGCGCGAATGCGTCCGGCCATTTCGCCGCTCCAGCCGGTACATCCGTGGCTATTGTCTAGAAACTGCATCGACTGGCCTATGTCCTGTGAATGACATGTTTTCAGGCAGTGCAACGGCGTGAGGAGACGGTGCGTGCCCGTTTGTTTCGAGCACCGCCGACGCCAATGGTTTCATAGAGGTATAGCTGAATGTCTCAGGTTCAGCGGAAATCCCGGCTACGCACATGGATACCGTCGAGCAATGAACTCAGGTCGCTCAAGCGTCCGGCAATCAGATGCCGCACCTCGCCTTCCTTTTCCCAACGCCCATCGACCTTGAGCAATTGCGAGCCGACCAGTACCTGCCGTTGCCGTTCGGCCAAGTCGCGCCAGACCACCACGTTGACGTTGCCGAACTCGTCTTCAAGCGTCACGAAGGTCACGCCGCTGGCGGTGCCCGGGCGCTGCCGACCGGTGACCAATCCGGCGACGCTGACCGGTCGGCCGTGCTCGACATCCATAAGTTCTTTCGAGCTGCGACAACGTCGGGCTTTCAACTCACTCCGCAGCAATGCCAGCGGATGTGGGCCGAGGGTGGTGCCGACACTGTTGTAATCGGCTTGCAGGTCCTCGCCCACGGTGGGTTTGGGCAGAGACACCGCCGGCTCTTCCTGGCTCGGCAAACCGGCAAACAAGCCGAGCTGCTTCTGCACCCCCGCCACTTCCCAGCGCGCCCGATGCCGGTCACCGGCCAGCCCGCGCAACGCTCCGGCATCGGCCAGTTGCTCCTGGGCGCGAGCATCGAGTCGCGCCCGTTCGCCAAGGTCGGCGATGTCGGCAAACGCCCCTTTCGACCGTGCGATTTCAATGCGCCTGGCATCGTCCTCGCGAAAGCCTTTGATCATCCGCAACCCCATGCGAATGGCCGGCTGCGCGCCGGTGATCGGTTCCAGACTGCAATCCCAGTCACTGGCCCGCACGTCCACCGGACGAATCTGCAAATCGTGTCGGCGGGCGTCCTGAAGAATCTGGTCCGGGCTGTAGAAACCCATGGGCCAGCTGTTGATCAGCGCACAGGCGAAGGCCGCCGGCTCGTGGCATTTCAACCAGCAACTGGCATAGGTCAGCAAGGCGAAACTCGCGGCGTGGGATTCGGGAAAACCGTAATTGCCGAAGCCTTTGATCTGCTCGAAGATCTGCGCGGCGAACTCCGCCGTGTAGCCGTTTTTCTTCATTCCGTCCGCCAGTCGTTCCTTGTGCGGTTCCAGTCCGCCGTGGCGTTTCCAGGCGGCCATGGAGCGACGCAATTGATCGGCCTCGCCGGGGCTGTAGTCAGCGGCGACAATCGCTATCTGCATCACCTGTTCCTGGAACAGCGGCACGCCCAATGTACGCTTCAGCACCGCTTCAAGTTCTTTCGACGGGTAGATCACCTCTTCTTCGCCCTTACGCCGCCGCAGATAGGGATGCACCATCCCGCCCTGAATCGGCCCCGGACGAACGATCGCCACCTCGATCACCAGATCGTAGAAATTCTTGGGCTTGAGCCTGGGCAACATCGACATCTGTGCCCGGGATTCGATCTGGAACACCCCGATGGTGTCCGCATGGCCAATCATTTCGTAGGTTTGCGGGTCTTCGGCCGGCACCGTCGCCAGACTCAGGTCACGGCCACGGTGCCGACGCAGCAGATCGAAACAACGACGAATCGCGCTGAGCATGCCCAGCGCGAGGATATCGACCTTGAGCAACCCGACCGCGTCCAGATCGTCCTTGTCCCACTGGATGATGGTGCGCTCGGCCATGGCGGCGTTTTCCACCGGCACCAGGCTGTCCAGGGGCTGCTCGGAAATCACGAAACCGCCAGGGTGCTGGGACAGGTGCCGGGGGAAACCGATCAACTGTCCCGTCAGACTCAGCACCCGGCGCAACACCGGGCTATCGGGATCGAAGCCTCCTTCACGCAGGCGCTCGACGGGCGGCGCCTGATCACTCCAGTGACCGCAACAGTCGGCCAGGGCGTTGACCTGATCCGGCGGAAAACCCAATGCCTTGGCCACATCGCGCACGGCGCCGGCACCATGGTAAGTGCTGACCACTGCGGTCAGCGCCGCACGGGCGCGACCATAACGCTGGAATACGTACTGCAGGACTTCTTCACGCCGTTCGTGTTCGAAGTCCACGTCGATGTCCGGCGGCTCGTTGCGCTCTTTGGAGAGAAAACGCTCGAACAGCAGCGTGCTCCGCTCTGGGTCAATCTCCGTGATGCCCAGCACGTAGCACACCGCCGAGTTGGCCGCAGAACCGCGCCCCTGACAAAGAATGTGTTGTTTGCGAGCGAAATTCACAATGTCGTGAACCGTCAGGAAATAACTTTCGTACCCCAGCTCGGCAATCAGCTGCAGTTCCTTGTCGATCTGCGCCAACACCTCGGCTTTAGGACCTTTCTCCCAGCGCCACCGAACACCCTTTCCTGCCAACTCCCGCAGCCAGGACGTGGCCGTGTGACCCTCAGGCACCAGCTCCCGGGGATATTGATAACGCAACTGACCGAGGTCGAACGTGCAGCGCCGGGCGATGCTCAGCGTTTCGTCGAGCAGTGCCTGCGGATAGAGATCGCGCAAGGCGTCGAGGCTGCGCAAATGCCGTTCGCCATTGGGATGCAAACGCAACCCGGCCTCGGCCACCGGCACGTGATGGCGGATCGCGGTCATGGTGTCCTGCAAGGCGCGCCGGCCACGGGCGTGCATGTGCACATCGCCGCTGGCCACCGCGGGGATCCGCAGTTCCCGCGCCAGTGTCAGCAGCGCCGCCAGTCGCCGGGTGTCGTCCTGCCCGCGATGTAACTGAACGCTCAGCCACAAGCGCTCGGCGAAGGTCTGCTTCAGCCAGTGACCCTGCTCAAAGTCATCGACGGTGTCCGGCACCCACAATGCCAACAGTCCCGGCAACGGCTCGCCGAAATCCTCCCGCTGCACCTGATACTGGCCTTTCTGCGTGCGGCGTCTGGCGCGAGTAATCAGGCGACACAGGGTTTGATAACCCTCGAGGTTTTCCACCAGTAGCACCAGTTTCGGGCCGTCTTCGATGCGTATTTCACTGCCGATGATCAGCGGCAATTCCACGGCCTTGGCTGCCTGCCAGGCACGGACGATGCCCGCCAGGGTGCATTCGTCGGTGATCGCCAACGCTTGATAACCCTGCTTTTTCGCCCGTTGAAAAAGCTCAAGCGCACTGGAAGCACCGCGCTGAAAACTGAAGTTCGACAGGCAGTGCAGTTCGGCATAGTCGACACTCATGCGAACCAGCCTTGCAGCCACAACGGACCGCCCTCACCCACCGTCCGATAGGCCCAGCCCTGCTGACCGGAGCGGGTTTCGATCAGGTAGTAATCGCGGCGCACGTCGCCGCCGTCCCACCAGCCCGACTCGATGCGTTCCGGCCCCATGAGGATGCGCGTCGAACCTTCGTGTACCGCCTGCGGTTCAGTCAGTAGCCAGCCCGGACGTTGCACGGCAGGCAGCACCCCACAGGCCTGGCTGTCGACACTGGCCTGCCACGCGCATTCCGGCCGATGATCGGCCTGGAACCGCAAGCCCTGCACCGCATCATCCCCCAGCCGTGCGCGCAAGCGTTCGCGCAGTTGCTCCCAGGGCAAGGATTGCTGCGGACGATCATCGAACAGTTCCTGGTACTGGGGCACAAAGGCCGGTAGCTCTTCGGCGCGCAGACGAAAACCGCGCACCGGCGCCTCGACCTGAACCTGTTCCAGACGCCCCCGGGCCAGTTCGAACAACATCGCCGGATCGCGCTCGGCGCTGAGCAGGCCGACCTTGATCAGCGTGTCAGGCAACCCAGCGTGCTCCAGGTGCAAATCAAAACGCTGCACACCGCTGTCCCGCCCGCAGAGGAACGCCGCCAGATCGCCGGTCAGCCTGCGCAACGGAAACAGCAATGCCTGATGGGATTGCACATCGAAATTAAGCTCGATGCGCACATCGAAACGGTCCGGCGGCAGGTAAAACGCCAGCGCCAGCCGTCGCTCGCCGAACAGGGTGTCCAGATGCTTGAGCACCTGAGCCTCGAAACGCCGGGCCAGGCTATGCCGGGGCAGCGCCTGCACCTGACTCAAGGTGCGCAGCCCCATGCGCGATAACGCCGTGGCAACGCTTGGCTCCAGGGCGATCCGGTCGACGGGCAACTGCCCGAGGTGGTACTGCAAGGCTTCATTGTCCGGCACCACCAGACCGTCATAAACGTTGGCCAGCACCCGCGCCGCCACCGGATTGGGCGCGGCGACAATCCGGTGACGAAACCCCAGCTCGCCGAGTTCCGCTCGCAACCGCGCCTCGAACTGCGGCCAGGGCCCGAACAAGCCCAGGCTGGATTCGATTTCAAACACCACGGCTCGCGGGTAATGCACGCTGACCTGAGAGCTGAACCGATAGGCCCAGGCAGCCAGGAACTGCTGCCAGTGTTCGATCTCGGCGGCGTCGTATTCGGCGGTGACAAAACCTTTGCTCAAGGCCTGAGCGGCGGTCATCGACTGGCCGGGCCGCAAGCCCAGCGCCCGCGCCGAACCGTTGACCGCTTGCAGCACCCGACGCTGGGCCGGGCCGGTCAGCAGTGCCAGCGGCTCATCAGGGTCGGGGCGCTGACGCAGTACCGCGTCCAGCGCCAATTGCGGGAAGAGAATGCAAACCCAGCGCATGGCAACCTCAATGCCCGACGGCAAAGGCAATGGGCGCCGAACGGGCCAGCCCGCCCCGGCACTTGAGCACCCGCAATTGCGCAGGTTTGGCGTCGATGGCGATGCGCAGGGCCGCTGGCGACGGGTTGATGGCTTCACTGATCGAGCGATAGGCGAACGCCAGGGTCTGACCCGTTTCCGCTGCCACCTGCAAACGTCGCAACGCTCGATCGTCGGCTTTGTGCGGCCAGCACAACACCGCCCCGCAACTGCCCGAACGCAGGCATTGCTCCGCCGCCCACAGCGCATCACGCTCGCTGGCCTGGATAATCGACAGTTGCCGCAAATCAACCCCGGCGTTCTGCCAGGCCTGGGGATACGGCACGTAAGGCGGCACCACCAGCACGATACGCTCCCCCGCCGCTGACAGCCGCGCCAGCGCCGGCCATACCAGTTGCAACTCACCCACGCCCTGCCCGGCCAACAGGATTTCAGTCAGCGCCGCTTCCGGCCAGCCGCCAGTGGGCAATGCCGCATCCAGCGCCGCATGTCCGGTGGATTGCGGGCTGACGGCCGGTGGCGCAGGCCGGCCCTTCCAGATCTGGCCGCCATTGAACAGCGTATCCAACGCAACGACGGCGCCCATCACCCTTGCCTCACCAGACCGCAGAACACGCCTTCGATGGCCAGATCCTGATCGGCTCGAACAATGATCGGCTTGTAAGCCGGATTGCGCGGTAGCAGGCGAACAGAATCGCCGACCCGCTCGAAACGCTTGATGGTGACTTCACCATCGAGCCGCGCCACGACGATCTGGCCGTTGACCGCTTCGGGGTTGCGCCGCACGCCCACCAGATCACCATCGAGAATGCCGTCCTCAATCATCGAGTCGCCCTGCACCCGCAGCATGTAATCCGGCACCCGCGAGAAGATCGACGGATCAAGCAGCAAACGGCTGTGGACCTCGGCATCGGCACCGATCGGCACACCGGCCGCCACTCGACCGAGTACCGGAACGTCCAGCAACTCAGGTCGCGGCGGTTGATTCAATAGCCGGATACCTCGCGCCTGATGCGGATTGACCTCGATAAAACCGGCCTCGGTCAGCGCCAACACGTGCTTGCGCGCCACGCTGCGGGAGGCGAAGCCAAAGGCCTCGCTGATTTCAGCGAGGCTCGGGGGCTGACCGTGTTCGGCGATTCGATCGCGGATGAAGGTCAGGATGGCGGTACGGCGGGGAGTTAAAGTCGTCATGGAGTACATTTGTACTCTTTTGGGTTTTTCCTGACAAGGACCGCCAGTCAGCTCAACCCGCGGCAGGGGCGCTAAGTGTCAGCAATCCTCTGACCGCTATTGCTTCCTGTGGGAGCGGGCTTGCCCGCTCCCACAGGGATATCAGTCGTTTTCGGGGGCGAGGTTTGCCAAGTAGGGCCACGGGTAGATGCCGCGTTCTATTTCTTCAATCGCGCTTGAGGATCTGGTCCATCACCCAATCGGTTTTCAACGCTTGCTCGGCCAGTGCCGGATGCTGCGCTTCGCCACGGATGTGGGCGTTCATGCCCAGCACGTGGTGCCACTGGATGTGTTCGTGATGTTTGATGTGCAGGCTGAGGTGTTCATCGGCCTCAAGCTGTACCGGATGTTCGTCGAACACCGAAAAGCTGATCCGGCCTTGGCTGCCGATTACCTCGACCCGGTCCTCGCGACGGTCCGCCACAAAATTCCAGCAGCCCATGCCCAACGCCCCCGATGCAAATCGCCAACTGGCGCTGACGGCATCTTCGGCGGCATAGAGACCAGCCTGATGCGCGGTGAAACCGGCGACCTCAACGATGTCACCCAGCAGGTACTGGAACAGGTCGAAGCCATGGCTGGCGAGGTCGGCGAAGTAACCACCGCCGGCAATCGCCGGGTCGGTTCGCCAGTTGTCTGTGCCGCCAAGGTCGCTCGATGAAGGCGCTTTGGTCAGCGTCCAGATCAGGTTCCAGACTTCGCCGATCCGGCCCTCCTCCAGCCATTGTCGAACCTGCTGGAAGCGCGGCAACGAGCGTCGGTAATAAGAAACGAAGAGGTGCAGTCCGGCCTCGGCAAAGGCTTTTTGCATCTCACGGCTTTGCCCGGCGCTCAGCGACATTGGTTTTTCGACGCAGCAATGTTTGCCGGCGGCAGCCACTTGCAGGCTGTAAGCGTGATGGCTGTCGGGGGGCGTGGCGATGTACACCGCGTCCACCTCGGGGTCGTTGATCAGCGCGCTGGCGTCGGTGTAGGCCCGGGCAATGCCGTGGCGCGCGGCGTAATCGCTCACCGCCTCCAGACGCCGTCCCATCACCGCCAACAGCGCCGAGCCGGGCGCCTTGTAGAACGCCGGCCCGCTCTTGCGCTCGGCCACACTGCCGCACCCAATCATGCCCCAGCGCACCACGCTCATAGACACTGCAGGTTCAACCGATGCGCAGTGCGCGCAGGTCGAGGCGACCGTCCTTGAGCGGTGGGCACCAGTAGTAGCCGCCGGTGATCGGCCGACTGATGCGATACAGACCGTCGGTGATGCCGTCTTCCAGACCGCTCATGCGCCGCAGCTGGGATTCGAACGCATCGAGGGAAAAACCGAAGGCCAGGAACATCAGGCCGGCACGATCACCTTCGATCCACGGCATCGAGCGACGGACCACGAAGGCTTCGGGTGTGAAGCTTTCCTGGGCGGTGCGTTTGACGTGAGCGGAGATCGGCGCGTCGTCGAGTTCTTCGTTGTCGCTCAGGCGCCGGCCCATGATGTTGTCTTTCTCATGGGACGGCATCGCGTGAAAGCCTTTCAAATCATGCTGCCACTGCTGAATCGCGGCGAAGCTGCCACCGACCAGTCCCTCAGCGCCTTCGCCCAACAACGCGGCGGCCACAGCGGCTTCGTCGTGAGGGTTTTCGGTGCCGTCTTCGTAACCGGTCAGGTCATGGCCGGTCATGTGACGAAAGGTTTCGTTCATCTGCACCAGACGCAGGGCCGGTGCCAGCGCGGCTTCGATCGCATGACTGCGATTGAGCAGTTCGCCACGGTCAACACCGTGCAGCCAGCACCAGAGCGCGTGTTGGGTCGACGGGTTGTCGACGCCGACACCGACCAGCGCAGGAAAGGCACGCAGCCCGTCGATCTGCGCGTGCAGCGCCTTGACCAGGGATTCACCGAAACCGACGACCGCCGACTTTCCGTCCACCAGGCGCATCAGATTATCCAGCGCAGCCGGCAGTGCCTCGGCGGATTCAAGGGCGAAGAACATATGACGAGCTTGAGGCGGAACAGGGGTGGCGAGAATGCCCGGCTGGTAATAACTCATATGAACTCCTTCAGAAAGAGCGTGAAGTTTAACCGGGGGATGCTCAGTTGTGTGCGCTCAGGTCAAAAGATCAGCGGGTCATGACAATGTGTTGCGATCTTGGTAAAACGATTCAGCTATGCTGATCAGGCCTTGACCTAATAACGGAACGTAGCGATAACACCTTATCCGCATCACCCAATCCAGACGGGGTAGCGACATGACCACAGCACAGATCCTTGGCAACCTGTTTCCCACCGCCGACAACGTCCCGGAAAAATACCGCCTCAACGGCCAGACCGAGCAGCGCGAGTATCTGGTCGATGGCGAACTGAAAACCTGGTCCGGGCCCCTCGCCCAAGTCCGTAGTCCGGTGTACCTGAGCGGTGCGAATGGCGATGAACAAGTGATTCTCGGCAGCACGCCGCTGCTCGATGCCGACACCGCATTGACCGCGCTCGACGCCGCCGTCCGCGCCTATGATCGCGGCCAGGGCCTGTGGCCGACCATGCGCGTGGCCGAGCGTATCCAGCACGTCGAAACCTTCCTGGCTCGCATGCGCGAACAGCGCGAGGCGGTGGTCAAGTTGCTGATGTGGGAGATCGGCAAAAACCTCAAGGACTCGGAGAAAGAGTTCGACCGCACCTGCGACTACATCGTCGACACCATCAACGCCCTCAAGGAGCTCGACCGCCGCTCCAGCCGCTTCGAACTGGAACAGGACACCCTCGGCCAGATCCGCCGCGTGCCGTTGGGTGTGGCGTTGTGCATGGGACCTTACAATTACCCGCTGAACGAAACCTTCACCACGCTGATTCCGGCCCTGATCATGGGCAACACCGTGGTGTTCAAACCGGCAAAGCTCGGCGTGCTGTTGATTCGCCCGCTGCTCGAAGCGTTCCGCGACAGCTTCCCGGCCGGGGTGATCAACGTCATTTACGGCAGCGGCCGCGAAACCGTCAGTGCGCTGATGGCCAGCGGCAAGATCGATATCTTTGCGTTCATCGGCACCAACAAGGCCGCCAGCGACCTGAAAAAACTCCACCCAAGGCCTCACCGCCTGCGTGCGGCGCTGGGCCTGGATGCGAAGAACCCCGGCATCGTTCTGCCGGAGGTCGATCTGGACAACGCGGTCAATGAAGCCGTCACCGGTTCCCTGTCGTTCAACGGTCAGCGCTGCACCGCGCTGAAAATCCTCTTCGTCCATGAAGACGTGGTCGAGGCGTTCATCGAGAAATTCAACGCCAAACTCGCCAGCCTCAAACCCGGCATGCCGTGGGACAGCGGCGTGGCCCTGACGCCATTGCCGGAATCAGGCAAGGTCGATTACCTGTACACGCTGGTGGCAGACGCGGTCAGCAAAGGTGCAGCCGTGGTTAACCCCAACGGCGGTGAATCCCGCGCATCGTTCTTCTACCCGGCCGTGTTGTACCCGGTGACACCGCAGATGCGCGTCTACCAGGAAGAACAGTTCGGCCCGGTTGTGCCGATCGTGCCTTACCGTCATCTGGACACCGTGATCGATTACGTCCTGGAGTCCGACTTCGGCCAGCAACTGAGCATTTTCGGCACCAACCCGGTGGCGGTCGGCAGGCTCGTGGACACGTTCGCCAACCAAGTCGGCCGGATCAACCTCAACGCCCAGTGCCAGCGCGGTCCAGACACCTATCCGTTCAATGGTCGCAAGAACTCCGCCGAAGGCACGCTGTCGGTACATGATGCGCTGCGAGTGTTTTCGATTCGGACCCTGGTGGCGACCAAATTCCAGGAGAGCAGCAAAGAGCTTCTCAGCGAGATCATCAGCGGACGAAACTCGAGCTTCCTGACCACCGACTACATCTTCTGAGGACACCGAGCCTGAGCATCATCAGAAGCCTTCGACTGCCACCGCTGTTGCGCCGGATACTGCGTCCGTTACTGGACCCGTACCGGCGCTACCGCCACGCCAAACTGATCCATGCGGTGCGGGTTTCGTTGGGATTGCTGGCGACGATCCTGCTGACCACCGGTATCAACCTGCCCCACGGCGAATGGGCGTCGGTGACCATGCTGGTGGTGATCGGTGGTTTGCAACACCACGGCAATATCGGCAAAAAAGCCGCCGAGCGGGCTATCGGCACCTTGATCGGGGCCGGCGTCGGCTTGTTGCTGGTGGCGCAACAGGCCTGGCTCGGGATGCCGTGGCTGACCTATTTCGCAATGTCGGTGGTGTGCGGATTCTTCTCGTACCACGCCATCGGCAAGGGCGGTTACACGGCGCTGCTGTCGGCGATCACCGTGTTTATCGTCGCGGGGCACGGTGACAACCCCGTCACCGATGGCCTGTGGCGCGGGGTGGATATTCTGATCGGCATCGCCTTGGCACTGGCCTTCTCCTTCGCCCTGCCGCTCTATGCGGTGTACTCCTGGCGCTACAACCTGGCCGATGCGTTGCGCGACTGCGCGGCAATCTACGGCCGCATCATCAAGGGTGAGTCCGTCACCGCTGACGAACACCTGAAACTGATGAATCGCTTGAACACGGTGATGATACAACTGCGCTCATTGATGCCCTCGGTGTCCAAGGAAGTGCGAGTTTCCATGACCGAACTCGATGCGATTCAGCGCAATCTGCGGATGTGCGTCAGCATCCTGGAAATCCTCGGCAATAGCCGACCGAATGCCGATGACGCCGAGGCAATGGCCCATCTGCAATCGGCATTGAAAGCTGAACATCGACAGATTCGGGTGCAACTGATCGGTATGGCCCGGGCATTGAAATCGGGCGCTTCGCAACGGCTCAGCCGGCCAGCCGAATCGCCATCAGACTCAACGCTCGGTGCGCCGGTCTACAGTCCGCTGGATGGCTATCGATTGCTGACCCGACAATTGACCGCGAACATCGGCGAGATGCGCCAGCGCTTGGCGAAGACCGCACCGCGCTGGAACATCTGAGAGTCTGTTTATTGTGTAGCCACCCGCCGAAGCTTTAAGCCCCACCCCTGTTGCATCCCGGCGGCGGCCAACAGAATCGCGGCAACACCGATCCATTGCAGCGGCTCCAGGCGATGGCCGAAGGCGAACCAGTCAACGAAAATCGCCGCAATCGGGTAGATGAACGACAGCGCACCGGTCAGCGCTGTCGGCAGTTTTTGAATCGCGCCGTAGAGCAACACATACATCAGACCGGTATGCACGATGCCCAGAGTCACCAGACTGGCCCAGGCATCGGGCGTTTGCGGTATCGCCGAGAAATGCGCAAAGGGCGCGAGCAACAGCACGCCGGTGCAGACCTGGATCAACGCGATCAGATGCGGTGGCGTACCGGTCAGGCGTTTGATGATCAGCGCGGCAATCGCATACAGAAAGGCAGCCCCCAGCGCCAGACCAATCCCCATCAGGTAATCGTTGCCGCCCTCGCCCTGCCCACCATGTGCGCTGACAATCGCCAGCATGCCGAGAAACGAAATGCCCAGCCAGAACAGTTTCTGCAGGGTGATTTTCTCTCCCAGAAACAGCGCGGCCAGCCCCACCAGCATAAACGGCTGGACGTTATAAACCGCCGTGCCAATGGCAATCGAGGCGCGGGAGTAAGATGCGAATAACAACACCCAGTTGCCGACAATCGCCACACCGCTCAGCACGGCCAGGAGGAAAGTGGTGGACGTCAAAATGCCAGGGCGCAGAAAGCCGAACGCCGCGCAGATCAGCAATAAGGTGGCGGCACCGAACACGCAGCGCCAGAACACCACGTCCAGCACCGGTTGCCCGGACACCAGCACGAACCAACCAATGGTCCCGGAAATCAGCATGGCGGCGGTCATCTCGAATGAGCCGCGACGTAGTGTTTTGTCCATCATCAACCTCCCGTGTTTGAGCCCAAAGTATGCCAATCCACCGGGGGGCTTCTCCAGCGCAAAAAGCAGGCTAAACTCGGCTTCTGCCTTTTTTATCAAGGCTTATTCAGCTGATTGCCTAACAGGGGATTCGCCATGACCGACGACATCGACCAAGTGCTGATCAGCGCGCTGATGGAAGACTCACGCCGCTCGCTCAAGGCCCTGGCACAGATCAGCGGCCTGTCCTCGCCCAGCGTCGCCGAGCGCCTGCGCCGCCTCGAAGAACGTGGCGTGCTCAAGGGCTATACCGTCGAGATCGACCCCAAATGCTTCGGTTATCAACTCCAGGCCATCGTCCGCATCCGCCCGTTGCCGGGCCAGTTACAGGAAGTGGAGCGACAGATTCAGGCCATCCCCGAATTCACCGAGTGCGACAAAGTCACCGGCGACGACTGTTTCATCGCCCGCCTGCATGTGCGCTCGATGGAACAACTGGACACCCTCCTCGATCGCCTCAACAGCCACGCCGAAACCAACACCGCCATCGTCAAGAAGACCCCGGTCAAACGCCGGTTGCCACCGATGGCGTGAGTGCTGTTTTGTTCGCGAAAGCGTAGATTGATCTTTTTCCGGCGAAGGATTGGCGGTATGAAAACTCAAGTCATGTTACTGGCGGCGCTGATGCTCGCCGGCTGCGGTACGTTCGAGACGGTAGTGCGCAGTGACGAGGCTGCGGTGAAACGTCTTAAGGAACGGAAAACCTACTGCGGTGCGGTTCCACGGATTTATAGCGGCGTGACTTATGATTTTTGCACCCTGCATGCGCTTCCAGGCCCGGGCATTGATGAGTACCAATATGATGGCGCTGGCACGCCCGTTGTCCTGCTGGATGTAGTGATTTCCGGCGTTCTCGATACCATGCTGCTGCCCTACACCATTTATCGGCAGCAGGCTGATGGCAGCATCATTGTGGCCGAATAAGGAGCAGGTGAATGTTGTCCCACGTTTTTATCGGTATCACCGACTTCGATCGTGCATTAGCGTTCTACCAACCGATCATGGATGCACTGCAGCTGCAGATGAAATTTTGCGACCCCGGCAAACCCTGGGCTGCGTGGATGAGCAAGGGTGCACCGCGTCCGCTGTTCGTCATTGGCACAGCGTTCGACGAACAGCCGGCCAAACCGGGCAATGGGCAGATGATCGCCCTGCTTGCGCCGAGTCGCGAGATCGTCAACCGCTGTCACGCACTGGCCATGGTTCATGGTGGATCCTGCGAGGGGCCGCCCGGCCTGCGTCCGCACTACCATCCCGACTACTTCGGCGCCTACATGCGCGACCCGGACGGCAACAAACTCTGCGTGTGTTGCCACGAACCCGATTGAAACCAACGCGCTGAGCCAAATCACAGACAATAAAAAACCCGCCGAAGCGGGTTTTTTACTCAGGGCTGGCGATCAATCATCGCGGCTCATGATGCCGAACAGTTGCAACAAGCTGACGAACAGGTTGTAGATCGATACATACAGGCTGATGGTCGCCATGATGTAGTTGCGCTCGCCGCCGTGAATGATGGCGCTGGTCTGGAACAGAATGCACACCGACGAGAACAGCACGAAACCTGCGCTGATCGCCAGTTGCAGACCGCTGATCTGGAAGAACAAGCTCGCCAGAGTCGCGCCCAGCAGCACAAAGAAACCGGCTGTGATGAAACCACCGAGGAAGCTCATGTCCTTACGGGTGATCAGCACATAAGCCGACAGGCCGCCGAACACCAGCGCGGTCATCGCGAAGGCCGAACTGACCACTTCCGCGCCGCCCTGCATACCCAGGTAACGGTTGAGGATCGGGCCGAGCAGGAAACCCATGAAACCGGTCAGCGCGAACGCAGACACCAGGCCCCACGCCGAGTCACGGAGTTTGTTGGTAAGAAAAAAAAGGCCGTAGAAGCCGATCAGCACCACGAAGATATTCGGGTAGCCGACACGCATCTGCTGCGCGACAAACGCCATCACGCCGCTGAATGCGAGGGTGAGAGCGAGTAAGCCGTAAGTGTTGCGCAGGACGCGGCTAACCTCTAGCTGCTCAGCCTGCACGCTGTTATTAACTGCGTAATCCTGTTCGCGCATGGCGACACTCCTGTTGGGTTTGAAACGTTCAGTCGCAAAGATCATAACAGACGCTCTGTAACAAGCCATGCAGAGAGTTTGACAGTGTGTTTCATTCAGGTATTATGGCGCCCGCAACGCAAACGGAGGTGTGGCCGAGTGGTTTAAGGCAACGGTCTTGAAAACCGTCGACTGTAACAGGTCCATGAGTTCGAATCCCATCGCCTCCGCCATCTTATGTACGACAAAGCCCTGATTTTTCAGGGCTTTGTCGTTTCTGGCATTCAGGAATTTTGCTCCTCTCTTTATGGATCGTTTCCGCATCTTTTCGGCCATTTCCGCAACCCCACCTCTCCGCCCCCTCCTCCACCCAAATTAAATAGCTCGACCAAAAAGTGAAGGATGCGTTTGAGATTGGGCGGTAGGCAGCTTTCGGCCGTATCTGCCGGTCAGCAACGGCAGAAATCTACCACTTGCCGCCACTCATCGATGGTAACGAATCACTCCCCCTTCATCTTCGTCACACCACTGCTGCTTCAATCGTTCTGGAGCGCCAGGCAAAAGCCAACACCATCAGCAGCCCCAGGCCTGCCATCGCCGCTCCGGCCAGGGAAATCGCCGGATAACCCAGACCCGCGTTGATCACCGCTCCGCCCAGCGCTGCGCCAATCGCGTTGCCAAAATTGAAGGCGCCAATGTTCACCGCAGAGGCAAGATTGGGCGCGTCCTTCGCTGCTTCCATGACGCGCATCTGTAGCGGCGGCACCAGGGCAAAGCTGGCGATACCCCAAATCAAGATGGCTACGGCAGCCGGCAGCGGCCAACGCATCAGTACGGTGAACGCCAACAAGACGAGAATCAGCACGCTCAGCGAGATGATCAGAGTGCGATCTATCGAGCGGTCAGCGGCCTTGCCGCCCCACATGTTACCCAGCGTCAACCCGACACCGAATAGCACCAGCATGGCGGTGATGAAGGCGGTGGACGCATGGGTCTCGCTGCTGAGGATCGGCGCAATGTAGGTGAAGACGGTGAACATGGCACTCGAGCCGACTACGGTCAGGGCCAGCGCTCCCAGCACCGGGCCGCGCCCCAATACCCGAATTTCCGCCATTACACCGACGTTTTGCGGCGTCTTCAGGTTAGGCAGGGCGAACCACAACGCGGCCATGGTCAACAGGCCCAGGCCGGTAATACCCCAGAAAGCGGTGCGCCAACCGAACAGTTCGCCAAACCAGGCGGCCAGCGGCACACCGCCGATGGTCGCCAGGGTCAGGCCCATGAACATTGCCGCCACCGCCCCGGCACGTTTCTCCGGGGCGACCACGCTAGCGGCGACGATGGAGCCAACGCCAAAGAACGCACCGTGGTTCAGTGAGGTCACCACCCTGGCGACCATGAGGCTGTAGTAATCGGTAGCCAGGGCTGACATCAGATTACCCAGGGTGAAAATCGCCATGAGTCCGATCAGCAGATAGCGCCGGGGAATCCTGCCGGTGGTCAGGGTCATCAGGGGCGCGCCGAGCAGTACGCCCAAGGCGTAAGCACTGACCAACAGACCTGCGGCGGGAATGGAAACGCCGAGATCCGCAGCGATACCCGGCAACATGCCCATGGGAGCGAATTCTGTTACGCCGATGCCAAAGGCACCGATGGCGAGTGCGACAAGTGGTGGATTGATACGCATGGAAAGCTCCTTATCTATGCCGCTGATGCTACGATCCAGTCTTTTCAGGCGGTAGATAGCATTTTTGGTAATCACCTTTGCGCAGGAGGCACAAGTGGATTTCAACGGCAGGTCAGGTGAAATGAGCGTGTTTACCACCGTGGCGCAGGAAGGCAGCCTGTCGGCCGCCGCGCGTGCATTGGGGCTGACACCCTCGGCGGTCAGTCGGATCATCTCGCGTACCGAACAACGTCTTGGCACCCGCCTGCTGTTGCGCACCACCCGAGCGATCACCTTCACCGCCGAGGGCGAGGCTTTCCTGCGCGGCGCCCGGCGTATCCTGGCCGACATGGCCGAGGTCGAAGAAGCCATCGCCGACCAGGGCGTACCAAGGGGCCGATTGCGGGTCAGCGCCGCCCTTGGCCATGGGCGGCTGGCCATCGTTCCCTTGGTGGCAGCATTCAGCGCCCGTTACCCGAACATCGTCGTCGACCTCACCCTCGGCGACGAAGTGGTCGACATTCTCGGCGGCCAGGCCGACGTCGCGGTACGCTTTGGCCATCTGCCCGACAGCCCGCTGACCGCGCGCAGGATCGGCGACACCGGCCAGATAGTGGTGGCATCACCCGAGTATCTGCAGCGCCACGGCATCCCCCAGGAACCGGAAGACCTGCTACGGCACAACTGCCTACGCTTCAACTTCCGGCGTGCCGAACCCAACTGGCCGTTCATCCGCGACGGAAGAGAGTTTTCCCTGAAGGTCAGCGGCAACATCGAATGCAGCAGTGGTGAAGCGCTGGCACAACTCGCGCGAGTAGGTGCCGGCATTGCGCGTATCGGCGAGTTCAGCGTGAGCGAGGATCTGCAGCGCGGTGACCTGATACCGCTGCTGGAAGCCTGGAACCCCGGGGACCAGGAACCGATTCATGCGGTGTTCGTCGGTGGGGCGGCAATGCCGGCGCGGGTGCGATTGTTCGTGGACTTCTTGCTGGAACATCACCGGATGTAAGCGGAGGCGTAGGCTGATACTTCCGGGTACTCGTGATATTGAAGTGACCACAACATTTTGGGTGCACTATCAATAGGTGGTTTGCCTTACTGGAACAATCGTGAGCTCTGGCATTGATGGGTCGTCCGCACGTCTTAAATGGCCGTCGTGAAAGACCGCTTTCAACCAAAAGCTGCCTCTCATCAAAGGCCACTTTCAGCCAAAATCGGATCACCCAACCTGCATCGCAATGTTGTTCGTTTTCCTCTCCTCCCTTGTCTCAATATGCGAAGAAACTGTCCTGCCAAGCCCATGGCGTCGCGCCCGCGATACCTACTATAGGCCCGGTGCCTCTGCCCAATTTGGCAGGGAGCAGTTACCCATAGCGGATGCACATATTGCGCAACGCCGTACAAGCCCGGATTGGAGACAACAATGACAATAATCGCCACCCAAGACACGCCTTCACAACTCCCTCCCTCGGCACCCGCCATTATCCGATCGTCAGTGCGCCAGCATTCGATCAAGGTGGAAATTTGCTCCCCCGCCATCGGTGCCGAACTCAGCAATATCAACCTGGCCGATGCTGCCCAGGACCCAGAACTGATCGCGGAAATCCGGGCGCTGTGGTTGAAGCACAAAGTGCTGTTTTTTCGCGATCAGGACATCACCCCCACGGAGCAACAGCACTTCGCCGCGCAATTCGGCGATTTGGAAGGTCATCCCTTGGCGCCGAGCCATCCGGAGGCAGACAAGCTGCTGATGCTGTACCGCAACCTCGACCTGAGTAAGCCCAAGAGCTTTGTCGAAAAAGCGAGCCGCGAAAACCTGTGGCATACCGATGTCACCTTTAAGCCGGCGCCACCTCGCGGAGCGATATTGCGCTGTGAGCAAGGCCCTGAATCCGGCGGCGACACCCTGTTCTCCAACATGGTGATGGCTTACGAAAACCTGCCCGACACCATCAAGCAACGGATCGAAGGTCTGTTCGCAAAACACAGTGCCGAGCACTCCTTTGGTGCCCAGTTGCCCCGCGAAGATCGTCACGCCATGGCCCTGAAGACCCCCGCCGCTGAACACCCGGTGGTACTGATCCACCCTGAAACAGGTGAAAAGGTGCTGTTCGTCAACTCCGCGTTCACCACCCATTTCGCGAATTTCTTCAACTTCGAGGACATCCGCTACGGCCAGGACTTCATGCCCGAGGCTCATCACCTGATGAACTACCTGACCTCTCAGGCGGCGATTCCGGAGTACCAGGTACGCCTGAAGTGGCGCACCAACACGGTTGCCATGTGGGATAACTTGCAAGTCCAGCACTACGCGGTGGCTGACTACGGCAATGCGCCAAGAAAGATGCTCCGCGCCACCCTTGCGGGCACCCCGCTCACCTGATTCGAACAGTCTCCCCAGAGAAACCAGGCCACCCGACCATCAGAGATTGTCGGGCGGCCTTGGCTGCCGACGAATACTCGATCTGAACCGCATCAATGGAGATAGACATGCTCTACGAACACATCGACACCGCAGTCATCGATGGCGAATCGCTGCCGTGGGTACCCTTTACGCCCTATGCGGAAAACGTCCTGCTGAAGTACTTCAAGCTTGACCCCATCCGTGGTGAATGGATCGTCATGATGAAGTCGCCGATCGACATGCAACTGCCCAAGCATCACCACACGGGTACGGTGATGGTCTACACGATCGAAGGCCAGTGGAAATACAAGGAGCATGACTGGATCGCCGGCCCTGGCAGCATCGTCTATGAGACGGCCGGATCGACTCACACGCCTGAAGTCGTCAGCACGGGAAGCACAGACGGCTATGTGCTCACGCTGGTTCAGGTTAATGGCGATCTCGCGTTTCTGGACGGGAACGACAACATCGTCGCGCTCGAAAACTGGAAGTCAGGATTGCATCGCTACCTTGCCTACTGCGAGCAGTATGACATCGCACCGAAAGATCTGACGGCATTCAACTGAGTTACAGGCATCGCCGCGAAAAACGCGAGTCGGGGCGAGCGCACCAAGGCGCTCGTCCCCCAACCGTTAGAACTGCTCGAGAAACGTCAGGAGCAGTTCGTTGACTTGTCCGGCGTTTTCTTCCGCGGCGCTATGGCCCACGCCGGGTAGCAGTACTTTTTTCTTTAGCCCGGGTAGATAGGTGTCGAGCTGATCGTAGAGACCGCGGATTTCGACCGGCTCCAGTGAAGGGTCGGCAGCACCACCGATGAACATGCTCGGCTGGCGCACCACCGCACCGTCAAGAAACGCGGTGATTTCCCAGTTCCGGTCGCGACAGCGATAGTAGTTCAAGGCACCGGTAAACCCGGTGCGCGTGTATTCGGCGACGTAGTAATCGAGCGCCCGTGCGCTCAGCCATGATGGGAACTCGCCCTTCGGTTCAGTGAAGGCATTGAGAATGGGCTCACCTTGCTCGACGAACAGACGCCAACGTTCAGCGCCGACAGCACTGCCGGAAATCGAATAGAAAACGCTACGCAAGGTCTTGCGCGGGTCGCTGGCCAACTCGCGATCCGGCTTGTCGAGCTGCTGGAAATACAGGTGGTGATACACCCGGCCCTTCGCCATTGCCTGCAAACCTGCGGTCGGCTTGACCTTGCCGCGTGGTGGCACCGGCGTATTGAGCATCACCAGGCCACGGATCAGATCCGGCCGTAGCATGGCTGCCGCTTGGGCCACCCAGGCGCCCAAGTCGTGCCCAATGATCACCGCGGACGTTTCGCCCAGAGTCGCCATCAAGCCCACCATGTCGCCGACTGCCTGAGTCATGTCATAGGCTTCAATGGCATCGGGTCGATCCGTTTGACCAAACCCCCGTTGATCGGGGACCACGACTCGATAACCGGCCTCGGTCAACGCCACGATCTGGCGTCGCCACATGTACCAAAGATAGGGAAAACCGTGCAGCAGGATGACGAGCGGACCCTGTCCCTCGTCGATGTAATGCATGCGAATGCCGTTGAGTTCGGCGAAGCAGTGATTGAATGCCTCAGGGTCATCGGCGTCCACTTGCGCCCTTGCCGCGAACGGCTGACTGATACGTGTTGCGGTGCGCGTGTTCATTTATCTACCTCCATCTTTTTGTCGTTGTTGGCCTGAAGGTAGCCGTGAGAAGGTGTCTTGCACTAAGCTTCGCAGGACACAATCTTGTGAAACTGGGACATCAGGACACATGTATACCCTGACGCGAAGCGCCAGCCTTACCAACTATGAGCAGGTTGCCCGTTCAGTGGGACTCGATCCATTTCGTATGCTGCGTTTGGCCAAGTTGCCAGCCAGTGCCCTCGACGATCCGAATATCATGATCAGCAGCGATTCGGTGGGTTGGCTGCTGGAGGAATCGGCCCACCTCTCCGGCCAGGAGGCCTTCGGACTGCTGCTCGCGGAAACGCGACACCTATCCAATTTCGGCATGCTCGCGCTACTCATCCGCGAAGAACCGACACTTCGCGCCGCCTTGCAATCGTGCGCGCGCTATATGCGGCTGCATAACGCTGGGGTGGAGTTGCGACTTGAGGATGTAGGCGACCTGGTGCTGCTGCATGTGGGTGTGAAAATGCAGGGCCATCACGGTGTCTGGCGCCAGGCTATCGAACAGTCGACGGGTATTGGATTGCGGACGTTGAGCGTACTGACGCGCAATACGTTCCGCCCGATAAGGGTCAGTTTTACTCACGAGCGACCTGCCAGCCTTGAAGTGCACCACCGCGTGTTGGGCACAGCTATTGAGTTTTCACAGGAGTTCAATGCCATCGTTTGCCGAAGGCGCGATCTGGACATGCCCATTCCTGCGGCTGACCCCGCGTTGCATCGCGAAGTAAAGCGATCGCTGGACATGCAGTTGACTACCCTGCGCGACGAGCCGGCGCAGCGGGTACGCCAGATCGTCAAGATACTGCTGCCAAGCGGACTGTGTTCTGTCGATGGGATTGCCCAGCATCTTGGCATGCATCGACGCACCCTTAGCCGACACCTGGCAGCCGAGGGAGAGAGTGTCACAACGATCATCAATGCTGTCCGCGCTGAACTCGCCGAAGAGTACCTGGCCAACAGCAAACGCCGATTGTATGAAGTTGCCGAACTCCTCGGTTTTTCCTCCGCCGGTGACTTTTCACGCTGGTTCCGCAGCCAGTTCGGCAAGACACCATCGGATTGGGCCGCCGCCTACCGAGAGAGTAAGGCGACACTGCCGCTTTAACCCGTTGGTCACGTCCCAATACGCGAAGATTTTGTCTCGCAATGCCCATGGCGCTGCTCTCGAGCAATCTACCATGGGGCCGCAATCGCTCTGCCGATCGGGCAAGAGCTTATGCCGGGCGCGCGTATCCCCACTTACCGAACCCGCAAAGACTGGATCAACAATAAAAAACGCCGCCGTGTATCAAGGCACTATTTCACCTGCCCCGCCCACTGTCCGGCGATAAAGCATCGAAACGGAGACGCCATGCGAGTCGAACAACTGACCTGTGCCATCGGCGCGGAACTGCACAACGTGAACCTGGGTGACGCAGTGCGCGATGATGGCTTGTTCATTGAAATTTACGCGGCGCTATTGAAATACAAGGTGCTGTTCCTGCGTGATCAGGATCTGGACAAACTCTCACGTCGCGATCACGAAGCATTTGCCAGCCGCCTTGGCCAGCTTGAAACCCACCCGATGCTCCCAAGCCATCCGGAGGCTCCCGGTCTGGTGCAAATCTACAAGACCCCGGAGAATCCGGCGGATCGCTACGAGAATGCATGGCACTGCGATGCCACCTGGCGTGAATCGCCTCCGATGGGTGCCGTACTGCGTTGCATCGTATGCCCACCGACCGGTGGCGACACCATGTGGGCCAACATGGTGCTGGCTTATGACAATCTGCCCATAGATGTGAAGCAGGAAATCGACAGCCTGATCGCCAACCACAGCTTCAATTCTTCCTTTGCCGCCGCCATGCCAAAGGAGAAGCGCCTGGCGATGAAGGCGCAATACCCGGATGCCGAACATCCAGTCGTGCGTACCCATCCCGAAACGGGCGAGAAGGTGCTGTTCGTCAATGCCTACGCTACGCATTTCGTGAATTACCACAGCCAGGGACGTGTCCGTGTCGGCCAGGACTACAACCAAAAAGGCGTCGATCTGCTGAAGTACCTGATCAGCCAGGCCTACAACCCCGAGTATCAGGTCCGTTGGCGTTGGAAGAAAAACAGCGTGGCGATATGGGACAACCGCTGCACCCAACACTATGCAGTGATGGACTATCCGCCTTGCCATCGCAAGATGGAGCGCGCGGCCATTATCGGCGATAAACCCTACTGATATGTGAATGGTCCAGAGACCGGAGACGCTTCTGAGCGTCTCCTTGGGTCGATTGCAGCCCTTCGCGACAGGCAGAAATCGGCCGAGGGTGTGTAAAAACGTTTTTGAGCGCGACAGGTACTCAAAACTGGACTGGAAATTACGCTTCTACGCGAAATCCACATCTGCTGACGTGCCGATAAATTTCAGATTTAACGTAGACGCGCGCACTTCAATTTTGGCGAAGCGTTTTTACACACTCTGGACCAATAGCGGACACTCTCCGACGGCGCCCCCCCCCTGTTGGCAGAGCCGTCCCCCACTCCAGTCGTACTCTGCTGTCCAAATAATGCGAACACTATCATGAGTGCGTTCGAAGAACAGTGGTGTCACGGTTTTGTGCCAATGAATCATCCCTCGTCAGTGCCTGCCACGCGACGAGCGCGCTGTGGGCGATTTCCTCGAGTTTTTGACGCCTCGCGCCATCGCGCGCTTGAATCGACATACCTTGTTGAACCGTGATGAGAAAACGCGCTACCGCCTCAACGTTTACCCCTTCGTCAATCTCACCACTCTGCACACCTTGAGCGAGCTTTTCGGCAAGGATCTCGACGTTGCGCGCTCTTTTGGCTGATACGTCGGCTCCGACAGCGGCGCTGGCCTGCGTCGAGTGCAAGGCTGAAAGGATGATGAAGCACCCGCTTGGCTTGTCGATCCTGCTGAATTCGCGGGCTGAAGACATCAGGAACGCCTCAACAGCGCCATATGCCGAGGTCGCGGCAAGTGTCTCTTGCCAAACCGCGGCTCCATCGGTCGCGCGATAAAGATCCACTGCTTCCCTGAAGAGTCCTTCCTTGGAGCCGAACGCTGCATACAAGCTCGGCGAGCCGATGCCCATTGTGGCAGTCAATTCCGCCATCGAAGCGCCTTCGTAACCCTTCTCCCAGAAAAGTTCCATTGCCTTGGCAAGACTTTTCTCTCTATCGAAATTCCGGGGCCGTCCACGATCCGCCATGTGTTTTCACCATTTATGTGTTGATCGTTATATTAATTGTTGACGCGTGTTTTCGGAGAATTATATTCTGTATCGATCATCACATAAATAGAGGACTCACCATGTTGTCACTTATCGGTAAGCGCGCATTTGTCACCGGTGGAAGCCGCGGTATCGGCGCGGCCATCGCTCGCAGGCTCGCAGCAGAGGGCGCTGACGTTGCGATTGCTTATGAGCAATCAGCGGATGCCGCCCAGGTCATCGTCGAAGAGCTAAACAACGCCGGCCGCCGCGCGGTCGCGATCCAAATGGACGCAGCATCGCCAGATTCGATCCGACAGGCAGTCGATCGCGCAGCTGCTGAACTGGGTGGGCTCGATATCCTGGTCAATAACGCGGGCATCATCCGTGGTGGCCCGGTTGAAACTATGAGCGTTAAAGACATCGATGACACCCTTGCAGTCAACGTAAGAGCGGTGCTGCTGGCCTCGCAAGCAGCACTGGTTTATCTGCCAAAAGGAGGCAGAATCATTTCCACCGGCAGTAACCTCGCCGAACGAGTGCCTGACGCGGGTATGAGCTTGTACTCGATGAGCAAGGCGGCATTGATCGGTTGGACCAAAGGTTTGGCACGAGACCTCGGGCCGCGAGGCATCACCGTCAATATTGTGCACCCTGGCTCTACTGACACGGACATGAACCCCGCCAATGGTCCGCGTTCTGAAGCCCAGCTTAATCGCATGGCGATCAAGAGTTACGGCCGAGTGGAGGATGTTGCAGCGCTGGTTGCATTTGTTGCTCGAGACGAAGCTCGCTCGATCAACGGCAGTGGTTTGACCATCGATGGCGGTGCCAACGCGTGAACGTCGCCACCATCTCTGCCGATGCACGGCTCAAGCAAGTGCTCTGGGTACTTGTGCCCGCCATCAGCGTGGTGGTGGCAACTGAGTTCATTGTGATCGGTTTGCTGCCACTGATCGCCAACGATCTAGGCATTTCGCTTGCAGAGGCGGGACGCCTGACAGGATTGTTCGCGTTATCCGCGGCGGTGGCCGGCCCTGGACTCACGCTGCTAGGCAGTCGTTGGTCTCCACGCTCCGTGCTGGTGTTCACGTTGTTGCTTTACAGCGTCGGCAACACAGTGATGGCCTCTTCATCCAATTTTAGTGTTCTGCTGACCACACGCATTATTCAGGGCGCAATGCTTCCGGCGTTCGTCAGCGTGGGTGCTGCGGCCGTGGCATCACTCGCCATGCCGGATCAAAGAGGTCGAGCGCTGGCAAATGCCAACCTGGGCTTTGTCATTGGAGTATTGGTCGCCCTGCCTGCGGGTGCTGCACTGGCGAAATGGGGCAATTGGCGACTGCCATTCGTGCTGCTGTCGTTGTTTTCCTTGGTGGCAGCCGCAGTGACATGGGGTCGCTATCCCAACTATCGAGTCCCGGAGATTCCCAGCATCGCTTTGCCGCTTAACTTGCTACGAAACGCCCTGTTCCTGGGACATCTGCTGCTCTCCGTCCTGCTCTTCGCCTCCATGTTTGCCGCGTACACCTTTCTCGCCGCCTGGCTGGACGGGTATCTGAATCTCAGTGGCTCACAGATTGCACTGACGCTATTGCTGTTCAGCGCCATTGGGCTGATGGGTAACAGTGTCGCAGCTCGGGTAGCTGATCGTGCACCCGTTGTCGCGACTGTGGCGAGTGCGGCCGCCCTGGTCGTGGCAGTCAATCTGGCCGGAGCGTTTCATAATGTATTGCCGGTCATAGCCGTGCTGCTCGTGATCTGGAGTGTCGCCCACACTGCCGGAGTCACGCTTAGCCAAGTGCGGGTAACGATGGCCGGAGGACAGGCGCCAGCGTTCGCCATGACTATGAACTTATCCTGCGCGAACCTGGGGATAGCGATTGGAGCTTTTTGCGGCGGATGGGCCATAGATCGTGGGGGAGTTGCTGCAATCGGCTGGGTACCAGCCATTTTTGGGGCGCTGGCGACAATACTATGCATCGTACTCGCCCGAGCTGGCCTAGTAAGAAATCACCGATGCATTGAATGAGACGATTCAATTTCACCTGTTGTTGTATTAACAAGGATTGTCATCATTGCGTTTAGTGGGCGCTGGAAAGTCCGATCCTGTTGATTTTTTGCCATTCCCAACGACAGCTATGGGTCGAGGCTGTGTAAAATGCTTTAGAACACGATCGACAGTCGGGGCTGGAGCAAAAATCGCGCTCCTACGCAAATTTCTGGTCTGCTGATTACACATGCACCAGCAGATTTTACGTAGCAACGCAGACTTCAAAAAAACGCTTCGCCAAAATTGAAGTGTGCGCGTCTACGTTAAATCTGAAATTTATCGGCACGTCAGCAGATGTGGATTTTGCGTAGAAGCGCGATTTTCAGTCCAGTTTTGAGTACCCGTCGCGCTCAAAAACGTTTTACACACCCTCGGCCAAAAGTGGACGTTCAACCCACACCTTCTTCTTGGCCAGAAGCCGGCGACTGGTGGACAATCGCGCAAAGAAATTACGATCGCTCGGCTGCTACTCAGACCGCTGCTCCCTTATAAGGGAAATAGATTCGTGCAGATTCAGATTATTCATACCCGAACAGAAAAGTTGCTCCCCGATCACCTTTACTTTGAACCGTCAATAAATTCAATCGGAAAGTTTCTTTGTTCTCCACCGGATCAAATCGACTTTGCAGGCATTTAAAACATCCCCAGAGCCCGAGCCCCCCATCATGGAGTCTCCTTCCCACTGGCACTGTGCATCCTTGAACGTCTCGAAAGCCTTCTGAGAGGCGAGCAGCGAGGTAAGCGCTTTGGCCGTCGCACTCGAATCGATCTCCTTTGTCTTGGCTTCCAGTTTTTTGTAGGCGATATGCATTTGTGACGTGGCTTCGCGAATCTTACGCTCAAGACAAGACTGCAAGACGGTCCGGGGCTGATCGCCAATGGTGTCGTAGCATTCGTTCAATGCTCCAGCTCGAGCGTCGCTGGTCACTGCAGTTTTTGCTGCGGTGGTAGTAGACGTAGCAGCCACATTGACCGTGCCATTTGTGATTGGGTTTACATCAGGTTTCGCGGGTACTTGAGCAAATGCCGTACCGATAGCAAATGAAGTCGCTACAGCGACCACAGAAATGAGTTTTCTCATTTTTATCTATCCTTTTGATGTATTTATCGAGGGGCCAGAAACAACTTTGAGTGCAAAGCCGATTGTGTACTGCGTACGCAGGATTAGGCCCGTTGAGGTAAGTAGTGCTCACAGTCCCAGACCTGTATGACCGCATCCAGGGCAAGCTGTTCAACGCCACCAAGAACAAGCATCAGCAACAGTTTCGGCGCCCGGCAAATAGACCTGTATGGGCGCATCGGCCAAGCTCTGATCGACGCCAAGCAATCGGGTCATTCCGCCAACAATTAAAAGATGGAACTGCTGCTGGACAGTTTTGATTGTGTTGCATCGACCGGTTGAATCCACAGTTGATTTCGGTCGGTCGTGACAGGCAGAAAGCGACCCAGAGTGTGTAAAAACGCATGCGCCATTTTGAAGTCTGCGTTGCTACGTAAAATCTGCTGGTGCATGTGTAATCAGCAGACCAGAAATTTGCGTAGGAGCGCGATTTTTGCTCCAGCCCCGACTGTCGATCGTGTTCTAAAGCGTTTTTACACAGCCTCGGCCAATAGCGGCCTCTGACCACCGTAGAGAAAATAATTTCACCACGGTGGATTTAGCTCCCTTGAGATTTAACTAAGTGTTACTCGTAACTGATGATTCCGAGTTGCTTTGCCATGAACAGTTCGTTCCGTTCAACGATCTCCTCGATCACTTTACCCTCTTTGTTGAACCGGAAATACGTCAGGGCCGTCCACGTCAAGCTCTTGCCTTCTACGTTAAAGCCGTGCCATGTATTGGAGCCAGTTGCACAGTGTGTCAACGCGACTACAACAACGTCATCTGTGACAACTTCCTTGCTGAACGTAGTTTTAATTGTCTTATAGCGTTCGAGAACATTTGCGCTCAAGGCTCGCTTGAAATTTTCCAAACCACCTATCGGAGCATCGCAGTCCGGCCGATGCACGACCACGTCGACATCGAAATACTCGGAAACTCGCTCAACGTCCTTACCATCCACACAGTATTTAAAGTAGCTCTTCACCGTTTCTAGATTTTTGACGCTCATACAACCTTACTCCTCTCACATTGATAACAGGCAATAAATTCAAGGACTTTATAAAAGGCCGCCCCGCTTAAAATGAGTCGTATCCCAGAGATGTTAAATCAATACGGACAAGACCTTTTGCACACGTCGCAAGTGTTTAATTGGAACGCCCCAGCGCGTCAGGCACATTCTAGGAGGGGTTATGGTATTCGTAAATCTATAATATAGTAGATGTGATATCGGCTGTAGGAATACCACATGAGTCTGGAACGGTTGGAAAAATGGGCGACAGTCAGGCATTTCCGCTTGGCGATTGCATTGTTTGAATATGGCAGTGTTTTGCACGCTGCACGCTCGCTGAACCTCTCACAGCCTACAGCGAGCAAGCTGCTACAAGATCTGGAAGAGGCTGTAGAGGCTCAGCTCTACACTCGGAATCGCAGGGGGGTTACGCCTACAGAGCTTGGTCGGGACTTTGTGCAGCGCAGCCGGATGATCCTTGCCCAGCTGGATCATGTATCCCAAGCAATCGACGCTCTTGGAAAAGGGCATGCCGGGCGTGTTGCCATAGGAAGCGTGTTAACAGGGTCAAGTTATCTTGTGCCTGCAGCCATCGCGCGACTCTGGGCAAGCCGACCAAGCATCCGCATCAAAATCGTCGATGGTGTGAGCGGAGAACTGATACCTCGGCTCATCTCAGGCGAATTGGACTTCTTGATTGGGAGACTTTCCGATGTCAGCTCAAGCGTCGTTGTCGCTCAGGAGGCGCTCTTTAGCGAAAACGCCATCATCGTTGCGCGCCGTGACCACCCTCTTGCTCAGCAATCTGGGGTTAAACTGGAAGAGCTCGCGCGCGAAGCATGGATTCTGCCGCCAATAGAAACTACTTTACGGAAGCAGTTCGATAACATTTTTCATCGAAAGGACATTGACCCACCACATGCAACTATAGAAACAGCATCATTCTTTAATATACTTTGGTTATTAAAACAGACCGATCTTCTTGGAATATTACCTCAATCAGTTATTTCTGACCCAGCACATAGTAATGAGCTAGTTCGCCTCCCGGCTTTCGAACCTTTAATTCTGGAGCAAATCGGTGTTTCCCGACTGGGAGACGCTACATTGTCACCTGCCGCCTCCGCTTTATTAGACGCACTAAGAGAGGTTATGCACAGCCCCCCAAAAACGGGGGAGTACCTTGTGTAAGAGAAGGGTTCTAATCTTTGCACTAGCCCATCGTATGGATGGATAGCCTTGAGAACAGGAAGCAATCGGCCAATAGTTGGGAGCCCTGAAGGTCTGCTTTGGGTCGGCAGCTGCCCTTCGCCCAGATAGCACGTCAGCGCTACCCAGCGCTTAAGGCTGTAATCCAGGGCTTTGGCCGTAGCTGATCCGTTGGGTACAAGGTCACGCTGGGCCGCATCCAGTCATGCAGCGTTTTGATGAACGGTGATTAAGGATTAAGCCGCTACTCCATAAAAGTAAGCGTCCGGCAAAGCCCGTTAAGCACCTAGCGAAGACACCTCCCTGATGCGTCAGGGGCGGTGCCCTTTTCGGCTTGTTAAATTATTCGAGGTGGTAATTCAACCAAATATGGTGCGTTCCATCGATGTCAATTGTGATCCCTCCTGACCCTGATATCCCTTTCAAACCATCCGTACCACTGCCTCCAACTATGCAGAAAAACTCATCTGCACGATCAATTCCGGTCGTGGAGGCGGAATGAATGAAGTTAAAGGAACCCTCTACCCCATTCACCGTACCCTTGAAGCTCTCCATCGCGATGTAGCTGCCCCTTCTTGACGCTTGGTCGAACGCCGCAGTAAAAGCTGTTGAAGAAATACCATCGATAGCTCCTGTATAGGACTTTTCCATGGAGCTGATCGACACTGGTAAGCCTGTTGTAATTTCGGGCGTGGGAGTCAGGTCAGTTGGTTTGAAATTCTTGGAGGAAAAAGTGGCTCGCGCTTCCATTCGGATCAGTCCTGTTCCATATGAGTTGAGGGGTCATTCTAATGCAAGAGCACCCTCACGTTGAGAACGTCAGGCCGAGACCCAATGCTGTGGCAGCAGTTGATCGATCTCACTCGCTCCGTCGGCAGGCGCGTCAGCACATCTTTGAGATACGCATAAGGATCATGCCCATTCATGCGGGCTGACTGAATCAAGCTCATGATCGCAGCTGCCCGCTTACCGCTGCGTAGCGACCCGGCGAACAACCAGTTCGAGCGTCCAAGTGCCCACGGCCCTGCTGCAGCCCAAATGAGCGAATTTACCCCTTATCTCGGCATAACCCCCAAGAGATCCAGCGGCTTGCCAAACGAAAAGTCAGGCACTAAGGTAGCGCCCTCTAACGACTGGCCCCGGACTTTGGGTGAGCGGTAGCGGCTACAGACAAAAAATCAGATGGCAGCGCACCCTCCTTTGGCGAGTACTTCACCGCACAAAGATAGCGCTGTCTCACTATCAAGGTGCCTGAGGCTCGATAGAGCTTTCCTTGAAAGTAACAATCACAAGAAAGAGGAAGCCCGTGATGACGAACGCTAGTGCTAGCGCGACTGTCACCAACAGTTTGGCAACACCCCACGCCCAACGGATGAGCACCTACGTGTTCGCGCTGTTTTTCATCCTCGGCAGCATCACCAGCCTTAACGATGTCCTGGTGCCAAAACTCAAGCACCTCTTCAGCCTCAGCTATACCGAGGCCATGCTTGTGCAGTCGTCATTCTTTTTTGCCTATTTCATTTTCGCCATACCCGCAGGCCTGCTCATTTCGCGAATCGGCTACATGAGAGCGGCCGTCCTCGGGTTGCTGCTGATGGCTGGTGGATGCCTGCTCTTCATTCCTGCCACCCAGTCCGCATTGTTTCCAGCCTTCCTCGGCGCCCTCTTTGTGCTTGCGATTGGCGTGACAACCGTTCAGGTCGTTGCGAACCCGCTGCTTTCACTACTCGGAACCGCCGCAATGGCCCCCAGCCGCCTCACCCTCGGCCATGCGTTCAATTCGCTGGGAACCACGGTCGCACCCTACCTGGGTGCCATACTGATCCTGGGCTCCCTCAATGCGGTAGATACCTCCGCATTGTCGCCAGCAGAACTGACGTCCTTCCTGTCGCAGGAAGCCAGCGTGATCAGCAACACCTATGCAAGCATTACGCTCTTCATCTGCATCGTCGCCTTGATCGTCTGGCTGAAAAGAAATGAGCTGCAACCGTCAACAAGACCTGAACGTCTCAATCCACTCGCTGCGCTCGACCTTCTAAAGCAGCCGCGCTTTGCACTCGGCACCGTTTGCATATTTCTCTATGTCGGCGCCGAAGTCACGATTGGCAGCCTCATCACCGACTACCTCATGCTGCCGACAACCCTGGCCCTTCCCGCCGAAGCCGCAGGCAAGCATGTTGCCTTCTATTGGGGTGGCGCCCTGGTTGGCCGCTTTATCGGCTCGGCGCTGATGCGCACTTTCGCGCCCGGGAAACTGCTGGCCTTTGCCGCCACGGCAGTCATTGTGCTGTTGACGATCTCTGCCACCACACAAGGCGTTGTTGCCGGATGGTCGCTGCTGGCCGTCGGGCTGTTCAACTCCATCATGTTTCCGACGATCTTTACCCTTGCGACCGCAGGGCTCGGTCATCGCGCGGCGGAAGGTTCGGGCCTGTTCTGTTGCGCCATTGTTGGCGGGGCATTTATTCCGCCATTGACAGGGTATGCGGCCGACCTCTCGACGCTCGCGATGGCATTGAGCGTGCCAGCGACCTGTTATGCCGGCATCGCAATTTACGGTTGGTATGCCCGCGCTCCGAAGCACTAGCATTCCCTGGCGCGCGGCTAGCCCATTGGTAGAGGCTAACGATTAGATTCAACCGCTTGTTCGCCGTGCCAGGATCGAGCCCCAGCTCGCCTTGAGACCAGTCCCGGTAACGAGATAGGACGCTCAGACCGTTAGCGGGGCTCTCTTCACCCCAGACCAATCCATTGGCTTCCAAGAAAGCGAAGTAGTCGTACAGACGACGTCCGTAGGCTTCCCAAGTCAGTTCGCTTCGTGCCTCACCGGACTCCACGAGAATGTGCCTGAGGAAGGATTGCACGGGCTCAACAGGCCAGCCATCTGAGCCAACCAACAGCGGAAAACCTTCGAAAGATCGACCTGCTAACGACAGATCTTTTGTTGCGAATATCAGTCTCATCCCACAGCCTTCAAACACCTTCCAGCGGACTCCCCATCAATAGCCAGGATGGGAAAGGGGCCGGTGGCTGTGCCCTGAACGTTTACAGTCCCTAGGATTAGGGTTGAATTTTCGGTTTTGCTGGCTTCGACCAATGTGAAGACAACGCCGTACTGATGTCGGCGGTGTTGGTCATCAGGCAAGGGGAAACGCGCGCGGACTCAGGCTGGGCCAGCGGATTCTGGGATGCAGCGCTGGCAGTCGAGGGTTCACATATCTACGGAGGGTCATCAAAGCAGTGCAGGAAGCGCTACACCAGGAAAAGCAGCAGGTGGCAACCTGACCAATCCTTACCTTTTCACACACTCTCCACAATCAGTTGATGCTTCGTAGTCTCGATACGCGTAATCGCAGGCACTTGGCCCGGCTGAGAATGGATCATTAAGTACTGTTGGGTACGCTCGGTGTCAAAGACCTGACCTGCTGCCTCCATCTCGTCAATCAGCTGCCGATCGACTGAGTAGTAGCCACAGTTCGAACATTTAAACTCATCAAAACTGCCTACTGGATAAGCTTTCTCGGCGCTATCGCCACATACGACGCAGACAGTGATGCTCATACGCACCTCCTTTTGAATCATCTATCAACTGTAGCTGATCTCGCCTCTATCAACCCTTCCACCGCCCGGGCATGACCCGGCATAGGACGCCCCATTACGAGTGCAGACCAGGCCGCGTGGAATACATACCAACTGGATCGCGCCGCATGAAACGCATCTACTTCAGTGCCGCCATGACCGGCTTCACCGATCTGAACTTCCCCACCTTCAAAGCTAGCGGCTAATCCCGGCACTCGTCATCACCTTTGCCTGAACCGCTTGCACGACTGCGAACCAGAAGAATCTGTTGCATTGCCAGTTGTGCATCAGGATCTCTGCATTCAGCCATGACTCAAGACAATCGCCTCCGCAATCTTCGAGCTCTGGCGCGGTATCGAGAGGACGCTTGCAAATATTGCATGTACGCATTCTGGGCTCCTGCCTCAGTGTTCAGGCAAATCAGCTGCTCCCTCTTCCTTCAAAGTCAGCCGCTATAGCGGTAACGATCCAATGGCATCAGGGATAGGGGACAAAATCCCCTAAGCGTTCTCGGGCGATCGGGACAGCGTATTCAAGCAGCTCAAGCGGAACGTCCTGTACGAACAGAGTCACCTCAAAGCGAAGCGTCTCGTCGTTTCTGAAAATTTCAAATAGGGGGCCTTTGTTGCCTCTCCAGCACTCCAGCGCTAGGCCATCGTGACCTTCAACAACGCTTGAAGCGCAGCAAAACCGATATTCAACTCCGTGTACGACCACGTCCCACCTCCATTTTTTAATGGCGGCAACGATACCTCTCTCCCATACGAACTTGATAGCCGCTATAGCGGCAAAGGAACTGTCATGCCTGAAGAAACTGTTTTGATTGATTCGCTTCCGGTCCATCGCGATGCGGACGGCTGGTGGTCGCACCCTGACTACCTCTCGGAGTTCGATGACGAAATTACCGAGGAGCAGTTCAACGATTGGTGCAAGCGCCATCAGG
This sequence comes from Pseudomonas farris, assembly GCF_019145235.1. Taxonomy (GTDB): domain Bacteria; phylum Pseudomonadota; class Gammaproteobacteria; order Pseudomonadales; family Pseudomonadaceae; genus Aquipseudomonas; species Aquipseudomonas farris. Next base: position 462,450 of record NZ_JAHSTV010000004.1, read on the forward strand.
TGGAAACGAAGATCACCTATATGGAAAGCGACGTATCGACCGACGTGTTCAACGTTTACATGGAGGAAGGTCAGGTTGATTGTTCGGCTTGGGAGATTCAGCCCCCAAACGAGCCTGGCTGGTTCATCCTTTCGATCCACGACGCCGAGGATGGCCCTGTTTGCATCTGGGGCCGGCGGGTGACGCCATGACCGACATAAAAGAACGGCCGATCTTGTTCTCAGCCCCGATGGTGCGCGCCATCCTGGAAGGCCGGAAGATGGTCACTCGGCGAGCAGTTAAGGTTCAGCCGAACGATGACGCCACTATCGAGGTCGACCTATACAACCCCGTGGTTGTGGATCGGCGAGGGATTGAGCAACCAGGCCCTGAGATATTCGGGGCTTTTAGTGATGATGGTATGTGGGGTGTCCGCAGGAGGCCTCCGGCCAAGCACTCATAGCTCACGGCAATGCCGAACGCCTGCTGCGTCTTTGAAGTAGGGTTAATGAAGATCCATCAAACAGGACGACATCTAGCCGCGTGCAGTTTGAAGCAGGGCTCATCGTTGCAGCTGGTGTGACCCAGGAGGTCCCAATGCCCAATAAATGAACAGAACGGAGCCCCCAACTACTCGCTCACCTCTAAACGGGCACTGAACTCCCCTTCCATCGCTGCAAGCTGCTCGATCCCTGAAATAAAACGGCCTAGATGAACGAGATCACCGGAACTCTTGAAGCTGCGGTAGTACACCACCAAATTGCCCCATGGCGCATAGAGCGCTAAATCTCCCACGGATGGCTTTAGTCCAAAGGGTGCCCTATCGGTTGAGAGCTTCCGGGGCGGATAAGCGATCTTCTCGACGTTGTTGTAGTCACTGAACTTCAACGTGAGTGGCAGCATGGACACAAGATCGCGGGAAGCCGGGTTGTCATTCAACTCAACCACCGCCTCATGGCCTTCAAACTTGAGTCTGACCTTGGTCAGCATGGTTGATCTGGCTGGCATCGCAGGAACCTCTTTGATCGGTCCTGCCTGATCAGGGCCTTCGTGCAGCGATGAGTTTTGGGCCATGGCAGCAGGACTTATCGATGCACAGATTACAATCATCGAGAGGCTCAACCACACAGTCGATCGAGCGTTTCTTTTTCTCATGTCGATACCCCATGCGCCGAGCCCTTCCTGATTTTGTCAGGCAGTCGCGTTCGACTCGGCAAGATGAACTTCAGTGGCATTGCGACCCGCTAACCAAGCGAGCGCAGACGCGGCGACCAATACGGCTGCGCTGAGCTCGAATGTGGCTTTGTAACCACTTAGATCAAATGCCAAGCCGCCGATAATTGCGCCGCCTGCGATAGCCAGTTGGACAATGGCCACAAGCAAGCCCCCTCCGGTTTCCGCATCATCAGGAAGAGTTTGAGCCAGCCATGTCCACCATCCAACGGGAGCAGCAGTAGCGACCAGCCCCCATAGACCGAGCAACACTGCGGTCAGCCACGGCGATGCGCCGAAGTTCACTAAAGCCAGCGCTATGACAGCCATTATCAGAGGGATAACCGTCAGCGTGCGGTAGAGGCTATTCCCGATGAATCTTTCGATCAGAAAGGTCCCGATCAAACCTGAAAGTCCCAGCCCCAGCAGCATGAAAGACAATGTTGAGACGCTAACACCGGTCACGACCTCAAGAAACGGGCGCAGGTAAGTGAACAGCATGAACTGCCCCATGAAAAATACGCTGACGGCTACCATTCCCAATGCGACTGGCAACTGTTTCATCAGCCGCAAGGCGTTGCCGCTACCTGTTTGGCGCTCGGTCTTGAAGGACGGAAGACTTATCAGCAGCCACACGGCCGCAAGTGCTGCGACAGGTACAACACAGAAGAACGCGCCGCGCCAGCCTATCAGCGAGCCAAGGAAGCTGCCCGCCGGAGCTGCGATTACCGTGGCCAGAGCGTTTCCACCATTGACAATGGCCAGCGCTCGGGAAACTTGATCAGGCGGCACCAGGCGCATTGCGGTCGCCGCCGACAATGACCAGAAACCACCGATGGCTATCCCGATCAAGGCACGCCCAAGCATGAATGAGGGGTAGCCCGGCGCGAGCGCGACGACCGTACCTGACCCGATCATTAGCAAGGTCAGACACAGCAGCAACTTCTTGCGTTCGACGCGAGCGGCGATCGATGCAATGACCAGGCTTGTGATCAATGCAAATGCACCGGACACCGAAATGCCCTGCCCTGCCTGGCCTTCCGTGATGTGCAGGTCTGCCGCAATGGGAGTCAGCAGGCTGACAGGCATGAATTCTGATGCGACCAAGGCGAATGCGGCCAACGACATGGCCAGCACGGCACTCCAGCCGCGTTTTTCTGTAGAAGGAAAAGTCATGGAAATTACCTGTGGTGCGAAAAGCGTGTTGGTGTGATGCGCAGGGGGGTCGAGCAGTTTGTCGCCCGCGTGGGCACTCCCCCTGTAACAGATCGACACATTCTCCCGGTCGATCTGCTTGAGCCCTAGTGCATTCCTCTTGAATGCTTGCCTGATCCTCTGAGGCTGCAGGGTGATGGATAGGAAACGTCTGTTCAGCGGATTAGAGTTCGGACAACAGGAGCGACCAACCATGATTCATATACCCCAGCGCCATGAATCACCTTTGGCGTTGAACATTGACCCGCGCGTGAGCGTATCGGGTGACTTCGCGACATCTATTCCCGGCCTGTCGCTGTTTCGTCGCGACCTGCCGGCGCCCCCCGCCGTGTGCATGATCGAGCCGAGCCTGATTCTGGTGGGCCGTGGTGAGAAACGGTTGTGGGTGGGTGGTGAGGGTTACAGCTACGGCCCTTCGCGTTTTCTGGTCATGTCACTGGATCTGCCAGCCAACTCCGAAGTGATTCTTGCCAGTCCCGAACAGCCCTGTGTCGGCCTCGTACTGAAACTGGATGTCAGCCTGCTCGCCGAGGTAATCACCAAAAGTGGCTTGCCTGCGAAGCGACATCAATCAACGGGTACGGGCGCGGGCATTGGCAGCATGTCGCCTGCCCTAGAAGGCGCGCTCGATCGCCTGCTGGCATTGCTCGATGAACCCGAGGCGATCCCGGTGCTGGCGCCGCTGATTCTGGCCGCCTGTTCGGTACCGCGCCCAGTCGTGACATTGCGCTGCTGCGTGGACAGCCACTCGAAACAGAAGCGCTCGGCAACGCGGCAAGTTGAACGAAAGACAAGCTTTTCCGGTGATGCGCCTCGCAGCGTTTCACTACTAATAACAATGCAAGTCAACCGATGATCAAGCGGGTGAGCCATGGAACTACGAATCAACCAGAAGACCTATCAAGTCGATGCCGACGCCGATACGCCCTTGCTGTGGGTGATCCGCGATGATCTGGGCATGACCGGTACCAAGTACGGCTGCGGACTGGCGCAGTGTGGTGCCTGCTCCGTACTGGTGGACGGCAATGTGGTGCGCTCGTGCGTCACGCCGGTGGCTGGTGTGGTCGGCCGGGAGGTCACCACCATTGAGGCCATCGAGGCCGATGAAGTGGGCAAGCGAGTCGTCTCCACCTGGGTCGATCTTCAGGTCGCCCAATGCGGTTACTGCCAGTCCGGGCAGGTGATGGCAGCCACTGCACTGCTCAAACAAAACCCCAAGCCGAGTGACGCACAGATCGAGGCCGCGATGGTCAATCTGTGCCGCTGCGGCACTTACAACGCCATTCATGCCGCCATGCATGAGCTTGCCGATAAGGGAGACGCATGATGAACGTTCGTATCGACCCTTCCCAGGAAGCATCAGCGCTTGATCTGCACGAACCGGTCAATGTGTCGCGCAGACGTTTTCTGACCGGTACAGCCGTGGGCGCACTGGTGCTCGGCTTCGGCCTGCCGCTCGGTTCGACACGCGTGCAAGCGGCGGCGGCGGCGACCGCCGAGCGTGGCACGCAGGTCCCGGCGTTTCTGGAAATTCGCCCGGACAACCGCGTGCGTCTGCTGTGCCCGTTCATGGAAGGTGGGCAAGGTACGTTCACCGCGATGGCGCAGATCGTCGGTGAAGAACTGGATGCCGACCCGGCGACCTTCCTGGTCGAAGCCGCGCCGCCCGGCGAGGCCTATGTGGTCATGGACAACGGCATGCGCATCACCGGTGGCAGCATGTCGGTGCGCATGAGTTACCCGGTCATGCGCCGCCTCGGCGCGCTTGCCCGCGCCATGCTGCTGCAGGCGGGCGCGGAGAAGCTTGGGGTGCCGGTGGGCGAATTGACCACCGAACCTGGCAAAGTGGTGCATGCCGCGTCGGGCCGTTCGTTGGCGTACGGTGAATTGGCCGAGCGCGCGATGGATCTGCCGGTTCCCGCCCCTGACACAGTGCAACTTCGTGATCCGAGCCAGTTCCGCTGGATCGGTAAGCCCGTGAAGCGCGTCGATGCCTATGACAAGTCCACGGGCAAGGCGCTCTACAGCATCGATCTGAAGGTCGAAGGCATGCTGCACGCCGCCGTTCAGCATGCCCCACGCTTGGGTATGACAGTGGGCAACGTGCGCAACGAAGACCAAGTCAAGGCCATGAAAGGCGTTCACTCCGTGCATCGTCTGCCGGGTGCCGTGGCAGTGGTCGCCGAGCGCTGGTGGCACGCAAAACGTGCGGTAGAAGCGATTCAGGTCGACTGGCAAGAGCCAACGGTCGACAGCAAAGTACGGCCGATGCCCGCAGATTTTTCCAGCGATGACTGGCTCAAGCGACTCGCTGAAGAAAAGGGCCCAGCCAGGGATGACGAGAATGAAGGGAACGTTGCTTCGATTCTCAGTGATGCCAAGTCTCGAGTCGACGCCACCTATCACAACCAATATCTGAACCACGGGCAATTGGAACCGCCTTCTGCGCTGGCCAGATTCAATCCGGACGGTTCGCTGGAAGTCTGGCTGCCTAATCAGGCGCCGGACATGTTCCGTGCGGATATCGCCAAACGCACGGGGCTGGATCCGTCTCGCATCACATTGCATTCACCACTGCTGGGTGGATTCTTCGGTCGGCATTTCCTCTACGACTCAGCCAGTCCTTATCCCCAGGCGATCGAGCTGTCCAAGGCGGTTGGCCGCCCGGTCAAACTGATCTGGAGTCGAGAGGAGGAGTTTTTGCGTGACGTGCTCCGTCCCGTTGCAGCGGTGAATTTCCGAGCCGCGCTGGATAACGACGGCTGGCCGCTGGCAATCGAAGCGATCAGTGCCACCGAAGGTCCTACTGAGGCCATCGCCGGCAAACAGGGTGAAAAGCTAGACCCCACAGCGCTTGAAGGGTTGTCGGGCAAGTCCTATGCGATCCCCAACAAGCGGATCGCGCAGATCTATGTCAAAGGCCCGGCAATGTTGGGCTACTGGCGTTCGGTGGGCAATTCGCTCAACGACTTCTTCTATGAGTCGTTCCTTGACGAACTGGCCGACAAAGGCGGCAAGGACCCGTTCGAACTGCGCCTGCATTTGCTGCGTGACAACAAGCGCCTGACCACACTGCTGCAGGCGGTGGGTGAGCTGTCGGGAGGCTGGAAGCGTGGGCCGTTTACAGCCGAGGACGGCACCAAACGCGCGCGAGGCGTGGCGATGGCTTCGCCGTTCGGTACACAGACGGCGGTGATCGCCGAGGTATCCATCGAGAACGGTCAGGTCAAGGTGCACGACATCTGGCAGGCGATTGACCCCGGCAGCATCGTCAATCCGGCGATTGTCGAGGCTCAGGTTAATGGCGCCGTTGCGCTGGGGCTGTCTCAGACACTGGTAGAGGAGTCAGTGTGGGTTGATGGCAAACCTCGGGCTCGCAACTACGACCTGTATCCGATCCTGCCGCCTGCGCGGATGGCACGGGTACACGTTCGTGTCGTCGAGAGCGGGGAAAAAATGGGTGGCATCGGCGAACCGCCGTTGCCGGCCGTCGCGCCAGCCGTCGCGAACGCGGTGGCAACGCTGACTGGGCAACGGGTTCGAAGCCTGCCCATGAGCCGACACACCTTCACCTGATCAACGCCGGAGCGTCCATGAATAACAGCCGATTCGCAAGAACCGCTGGCTGGCTGGCGGTGCCGTGCCTGGTAGCGGCAGGCCTGCTGGCCTGGTATGTCACTCGCGAGCCCGCCTCGCCTTTTGAAAACCACCACATAGCCGTGGCCGACATCGACCCTGCGCTGGTCGCCCGTGGCGAATACGTCGCCAGGCTCAGCGATTGCGTGGCTTGCCACAGCGTGCCAGGCGGAGCACCGTTCGCCGGCGGCCTGGAAATGGCCACACCGCTGGGAGCAATCCATGCGACCAATATCACACCGGACACTGAAACCGGGATCGGCCACTACAGCCTGGCGGATTTCGACCGTGCCGTCCGCCACGGTGTGGCACCCGATAGCCGCCGTTTGTACCCGGCAATGCCCTACCCGTCTTACGCAAAGCTCAGTGATGACGACGTGCGTGCGCTGTATGCGTTCTTCATGAAAGGCGTGGCGCCGGTCAAACAGGCGAACATCCAGAGTGAAATTCCCTGGCCATTGAACCTGCGCTGGCCTATAGCACTGTGGAGCGGTGTGTTTGTTGAGGCCGAGCCCTATGTTGCAAGACCTTCGCAGGATGAAATGTGGAACCGCGGTGCTTACCTGGTTCAGGGTGCCGGGCACTGTGGCAGTTGCCATACGCCACGCGGCCTGGCGTTCAATGAGAAGGCACTCGACGAATCCGGTGCGCCGTTCCTCGCCGGCGCCTTGCTGGATGGCTGGTATGCCCCGAGCCTGCGTGATGACCACAACACGGGTCTGGGCAGATGGAGCGAGACGGAGATCGTGCAGTTTCTCAAGACTGGGCGCAACAGACACGCGGTGGTCTACGGCTCGATGACCGAGGCGTTCAACAACTCCACGCAGTTCATGACCGATGATGATTTGACTGCGATTGCCCACTACCTGAAATCGCTGCCCGGGGACCCTCAACGCGATGGAGCGTCCTGGCAGTATCAGAAGGTATCTGCCGCTGAGCGTCTGGACACTCCCGGTGCCCACACCTACGTGACGCGGTGTGCGTCATGCCATGGTCTGGACGGCAAAGGGCAGCCCGAATGGATGCCGCCACTGGCCGGAGCGACCTCCGCATTGGCCAAAGAGAGTGCATCGGCGATCAACATCACCCTCAACGGCTCGCAGCGTATCGTGGCCGCCGGCGTGCCGGACGCCTATCGCATGCCCGCCTTCCGCGAGCAGCTGTCGGATCAACATATCGCCGAGGTCCTGACATTCATGCGCAGCGCCTGGGGCAATCAGGGTAGTGCTGTCGATGCGCAGGCGGTTGGCAAGCTGCGTGAACACACCGATCCGGCTAGCAGCAGCCCGACCATCCTCCACATGCGCTAGAGGAGAGTTTGATGGAAAGCATCGATTTGCTGGTACTGCGCACCGCGCGGGACTGGCTCGCGGCCGGAGAACGCGTGCTACTGGCCACCGTGGCGCGAACCTGGGGCTCCTCACCGCGCCCGACAGGGTCGATGATGGCCTTGCGTAACGACGGTCGGGTGGTCGGCAGCGTGTCCGGTGGTTGCATTGAGGATGACCTGATCCATCGCTATACCACGGCCTATGGTGGGAGTGGCTTGAAGGACGGCGCACCGGAAGTGGTGCGCTATGGCGTCAGCGCCGATGATGCGCATCGATTCGGCTTGCCCTGCGGCGGTACGCTTGAGCTGATTCTCGAGTTCAACCCGTCTTGGCAGTCGCTCGATGAACTGCTGGCCCATCTGGATGACGGGCGGCTGGTGCGCCGCTGCCTGGCAGTGGCGTTCGGTCAAGTCACGCTCCAACCCACCGCGACACCGGAGCAATTCAGTTTCGACGGCAAGCATATGCTCAATACCTTGGGGCCAGGGTATCGAATGCTCATGATAGGTGCCGGCGCGCTGGCCGAGTATCTAGCCACCATGGCGTTGTTCAACGGCTTCAAAGTATCGGTTTGCGATCCACGTCCGGAATACATCGAGACTTGGGCGGTGACCGGCGTGGAGCGAATCGTCGGCATGCCCGATGATGTTGTCCGCGACTTCGCGGTCGATCTGAGAACCTGCATCGTCGCCTTGAGTCATGATCCCAAACTCGACGATCTCGCATTGCTCGAAGCCCTCCATAGCCCGGCGTTTTACATTGGCGCCATCGGCTCGCGGCGCAACAGCCAGCTGCGCCGCGAACGCCTGATTGAGCATTTTGGTGAGACCCAGGCGTCACTTGAGCGTCTGCACGGACCGATCGGCATCTACATTGGCAGTAAGACGCCTGCAGAAATCGCCGTCAGTGTGATGGCCGAGATCCTTGCGGCCAAGAATGGTGCTAGCTTGCCAAGTGAGTTCAGTGTCGCCCAAGCTAAACATTCCATCGAATCTGTAGCCTCATCACCGTAGACCTATGCTTGGTTGAAAATCTCCAGGGTCCCCGCCGGTTGTCAGCTCTTCCCCGCATACGGTTCTTCCAGTAACGGCCTCCGCACCCTACTGCCTTCGTGTAGGTCGCGACTTAAGCGATCCGGATTTCATTTTGGCTAGCCGACAAGCACTCCCAGCTCGGAGCAATGGGTGTGGTGCCCAATGGGTGTTCATCGAAAGCCGAGGCAAGCGCCCGCTAGTTGGCCAGATGTACGCCCAATACAGAAATACCCATATTGCACGGTTATGGGAATACCGACTTGCAAGGGTATGGGAGCGCCCGTAATACTTCGCGGATGGAATTTAAAGAAAGACTCAAAGCCGCCCGTCGCCATGCAGGTCAAAACCAGACCGAGCGTGCTGAGCCCGCCGGTCTCACGCAGACGATATCGTCGACGGCGACATGTACGCGATCAACCACAACGGTCAGCTCCGCGTGAAGCTGGTCTACCTGAAGAAAGGTTGATCAATGCCAAAGAAACATCAGGAAAGCAAAGCAGCGACGGCTGCTGACATTGAGCGCTCTATCCAGGCGCTGAACAAAATGGCTGAACGCCTCTGGGGCGATGGCCGGGAAGCTGAGGCGAAAGCCCTCCTCGATGCCTTGGACGCGTTAAACAGGGCGCTCGATCGGATCAGGATTGGAGAGAGCCGCAGGGTTCTTCATTGAAATGTACACGTCCCGGCTGAAGGCTGGGAGTATAAACAGCAAGGTGGATGGCTGATGGGGCTGCTCGAGTTTCTATCCGACCTTCTCGGTGGTCCCGCTAATCTCCAGCCTTACGAAAAGCCTCGCAGAGTCTTCACGCGCGGCTTTGTTGCATTCTGCGTGCTGGTGGCTGTTTTTGAGCTGATAGCGCTGAACCAGTTCTATGGCGCGCGCGGCTGAATTCTAGCTACCCGATCGCCGATATATCAATTGAAATGAAATTTATGAAAAAGCTACTTCTCTCGCTCTTTATAGGCTTGCTTCTTTCAGGTTGCGCCACAGCCCCAAGCTACCAGGTGCCCGATGGCCTTTGGTACGCAGAAAAAGAAGATCCTGATCACTATCGATATCACGTTTATGTTTACTTTAAGGATGATAGTCACTTCATCTGGTGGCGGACCAAGGAAACTCAGGACGTTGTCATGAAGCGATGGGCGTACTACACCCACGACCATCCTGGGGTAGACAATCCGACCATTTACACCCGCCAGGGGGAGCAATTAAAGGGCGAGCGGCGCATTGTCAATAGAAGCAGTGAGGGCATTCTTCAAGCCACGACCACTCAGACTTTTAACGGGCGCTTTAACGGTGACGAGCTGGTCATGGAGTTCATTACCGCCTCGGTTTGGGCCTCTGGTGACGATGCTGGCAGGGATGTGGTGCGATGGTCGATGAAGCAGCTCAGATCTCAACCCGCCAAATGATCAGCTGTCCGGCGATCACCGGATGCCATCGAAAGTGCTGAGGCTAAGCAACGTGTTTCCGGACTCTGAGGTTGTACGGCCTCGAAAACATACAAACAAATTAAAAGGATTTTAAATGCGATTCACCCCAGTACTACTAGCGCTCGCCCTTGCAGGTTGCGCTGGCAAGCCTCCCCAGCTTTCCGAGGGTGCTCAGGCGAGACTAGATGCGCCGATGCCCACATCTGAAAAGCAGCGCGTTTGGGAGTGCGCGGGAACGAGCAACGTAATCGAAGGCCAAAAGTTCGTTCTCAAATTGCAGGGCAGACCAGTAGATTCGGGCGGCGAAATCTGGTCGACCCGGGAACGAGCGAAGCGCTTGGGCTGCACTCAGGCAGAGATGGACGCGCCGGATATGGGGAGATGGTCGAGCCCGTCGGTGTCTCCTCGCCCGCGCTGACCGGAAAGATCTGCTAGCGGTTCATGCGGATGAGGTGAAGGAGGGATCGTCTATAGGGACTCGGTGAGCGAAAAGTATCCGCCTATTATCGACTGACAGATTCACCGCCATTGAGCCCGCCGAGCGCGGGCTTTTTTGCGTCTAAAAATATGGGAGTGCGGGCAGAAGCCGGCGCAGGCTGAGCCAAAGGTGACGACCTCGCGCAGATCACACCCGATGCGCACGAAACTGCGGCCTATAACCGCCCACCTGCATCACCAAAGCGAATCGTGAGCAACGAGCGCCAGCAAGGCAAACCGAACTACTTTGCGCCGTAGCTTTTGCACATATCCTGTGCCATGGCCGCCATACCTGAGCTGTTGAGGGATTGCATCATAAATCCGACCTCGCTTTTGTAAGCAGGGTCTGAGCTCACTTTTCGGACTTCGGCCTTGGTTGCTTCGTCCATCTTGGGATCGCTGGCCATAGCATTTTCGATAGAGCCATTTAAGCCAGGGTTTGCTTTATTGCAGAGCTGCCCCATTGCAACAAGCGTTACGGCAACTTGATGCGTATCAACGGCTTGATTCGCGAAAGAGCTGCTGGCAAAGCCAAAGCTCACAAGGGACATGCACAGCGTTGCGTTCCTTAATGAAAACATTCAATAGCTCCTGGACGTTCAAATAAATAAGTATGTTCTAGGCCACTCTGGAGGCGCCCATGTCAGCACAACGCAAGGCTCAGTTCCAATTCTGCCTCCTCCGACCTGACTGAGATTGATTGGCTGGAAGCGAAGGCGGAAAACCTGATGCGGCTTCGTCGTCAGTTGGGGTATCCGTGCAGATGCGCGTCCAAGCCTATAAAGTAGCCACTTCCAAACAAGGAGGATGGAATATTGCTCATCAAAATTGAGCTGCTGGACGAGCTGCTTCAGCGCTATGCCGGATACCTCGGCAATGACTTCACCGGATACCGAAATCATGTGTACCGAGTCATCAACTTTTGTTGCTCGCTCAACATGCTGGATGCTGTAGACCTGGAAAAAATAGTGGTGGCCGGGGTATTTCATGACCTTGGCATATGGACGGCCAGGACGTTTGATTATTTGCCCCCGTCAGAGCAATTGGCAAAAGACTTCCTTCGGGAAATCGATAAGCTGGGTTGGACGGAAGAGATTATCTCGATCATTCACAACCACCATAAAATTACTCGGTCCCATACCGATCCACAGAACCTTGCAGAGGTTTTTCGGAAAGCCGATTGGATCGACGTATCCCACGGAGCGGTTACTTTTGGACTCTCACGACAGAAGCGACGTGAGGTGTTTTCGGCCTTTCCTGATGCAGGATTTCACTTTCGCTTAGTTCAGCTTTCGCTCAAGCGACTGCTAACGAACCCGCTGAGTCCACTGCCAATGATGCGGCTCTGAATGTAGTAATTCACTCGTCACCCACCCTATATAGCAGCATAGCTGCTTTATTTGCCAAAATTACTAGCAGCGCTATTTGCTGAAATATCATACTCTTGTCGCCATGAAAACACGCCGCCCCCTTACCCCTGAAGAAATCGCCGAAAGCATCAGGCTCAAGGCTATTTACATCCAGCGAAAGTCTGCTGCCAAAGCGGCTGGATCAAATCTCACTCAAGCAGATGTGGCTGAGGCCTGCGGATGGTCTGGCCAAAGCGCATTCAGTCAGTACGCAACCGGCAAGGTTCCACTGAACGTCGAGGCACTCCTGAAACTGGCAAAAGCCTTGCGCTTCGATGCCAGTGAAGTGAGCCCACGCCTGATGTCGACCGTTGCCAGCGTCCAGCCTTCCGAGCGCATCCAGCCAAGCGTATTGATGTCGGACATCCAGCCTTGGGATGACGACACGCCCCTGGATGACGATGAGGTCTACGTGCCCTTCCTGCGCGAAGTGGAACTGGCGGCCGGATCAGGCCGTTTCGTGATTGAGGAAAGCGATAGCGCACGGCTGCGCTTTTTCAAGAAAGACCTTCGCCATAACAGCGTTCAATTCAGCAACGCGAAGTGCGTGGTTGTCAGCGGCAACAGCATGCTGCCAGTGCTGCGTGACGGCGCAACCGTGGGCATCAACGTCGGCAAGAGCTCACTGGGCGATATCGTTGACGGCGACATGTACGCCATCAACCACAATGGTCAGCTACGGGTGAAGCAGGTTTACCGCCTACCAATGGGTATCCGCCTGCGCAGCTTCAATCGCGACGAGCATCCGGATGAGGACTACACCTTTGCCGAGATCCAGGAACAGCAGATCGTGATCCTCGGCCATGTGTTCTGGTGGGGGATGTTTGCCCGCTGATTGAACCGTAGACCCGTTTTTTACCAAATGAAGCCCGCCTGGCGCGGGCTTTCTTATGTCCGCGGAAAATATTATTAGCAGCGCTATTTACTTAAAATATAAGCACTGCTACTTTTACCTCAAGCCAAGACAACACCACCCGCATCAAAAGTCGCGGCGCGAGCAATAACGAAAGCATCACTTCTGCCCATTCATCGAGTGGGCAGTGGGATGTAAGCCTACATCAAAAGCGAAAGGCTCAATGGAGCAAAAGGTGACATCAATGAACTGAGGTAAATAACCATGACTGTAGACATCAGCAACTACACAATCGCTACACCGCTTCCTATCTCCGAGACCAACCCCATCGCACTTGAGCTCATCGGTTGGCGGGCCCTGCTTGAATGTCCGGAAGTCGTTTCGATGCTTCCGGATGGCTCGCTGCAAATGACGGCGCCGACGCTCGGTGCTTCGAGCAAAAGCACGCACCGGACGCGCTGCGAGTGGAAGGAGCCGGGTTATTGGCTATTCGCCAGCGCTGCTGACCACTGGAACCGACAAGAAATGCGGCTAACCAAAGTCAACTCGCTGCAGAAGGTCGTGATCGGCCAGATTCATGTGCAGGGTTCAGAGCGACCACCTGTAAAAGTGTTTTGGAACAAAGGCCGAATCACCATGGGGTTCCGGTCGAGTTATCTTCAAGAAGACCCGGTGAACACGACGGTTCTGGAAAACGTGCCGCTTGGTGCACTGTTCAAAATCAACATTCACGCCAATTCGAGCGGCGCTGTCTCCGTTTCGGCGAGCTGTAACGGCGTCAAATCGACCTCCGCAATCATGCGCCTCGACAACACCTGGGACACGAAAACGCTGGCCTTCCACGGCGGTGTGTACAACCAGATCGATTACTCCGACACCACCGACCCCGAAGACGGTTCGGTGTGCATCATCAGCGACCTTTCCATCACCCATGCTTGACCTGTAGGAGCCAGGCTTGCCGGCGAAGGCGTCCTTAAGCGCGCCTTCGCCAGCAAGCCGGATCGCCGCACCGCTGGCTCCTACAAAAACGGATCAACGCTTTGCGTGCAGCGCATCATCAGGCAGTGATTGAAAGTCATCCACCACCTTGTCTGTAGTAATGACCGCATCAAGGCCCCAGTCGCCAGGCAGGTGCCAATCCTCTCCAAACATCTCCGCCGGATGCATCGTGCGCTCGGAACCATTGCCGCACGCCAAGGACTTCGCCGGACAATACAGGTCGCATCCCCAACAAATCCGCTCGGGGTGTTTGGGGTTGACGGGGAAGTTCTTGGCCATGCCGATCTCCGATCATTGAGTGGCGTCGTTCCAACCTACAGCCCTTGCGCAACGCCAGCCTTGATACATATCAAGAATCGACATCGAGCCCCTCTGCGCAATCCCGAGCCATCGGTTTAATTGCTCAAAACTTGATAACAATCATTATTGTTCGCAGCAAAGCTTCCTAGACTCGGGCTCCTACTCGTCAGTGTTCAGGAAGCTATTATGCGTACCCCTTTTTCGCTATCACTCGCCCTGCTCTTGCTCACACCACTGGCTCACGCCAAGGAATACCCGATCGGGGAACCCCAGTTGTGTCCCGGGCTGGAAGTCGGGGCGGTGTATTTGCAGCCGATAGAAATGGCACCTGCGGGGATGATGCGCGCGACCGCGGATTCCGACGTCCACCTGGAAGCCGATATCCGGGCCACGGCGGACAATCGGCAGGGCTTTCAGGAAGGCAGTTTCGTGCCCTACCTGAACGTCTCTTTCAACCTGAAAAAACACGGCAGCGACCCCGAGGTCAAAGGCGATTTTCACGCCATGGTGGCCAATGACGGTCCGCACTATGGCGACAATGTGAAGCTGCTTGGCCCCGGTAAATATCAGCTGACGTTCACCGTCCTGCCACCCGGCGGTCATGGTTCCCTCGGGCGCCACACCGATAAAGAAACCGGTGTCGCTCCCTGGTTTGAACGCTGCGAACTGCACTACGAATTCATCTACGCCGGCATCGGTAAAAAAGGCGGCTATTGAATGAAGCGCCTGCGCATTGCCTGGCTGATCCTCGCCGGAGTCGTTGTGCCAGTGACGGCTTATGCCCAGTTACCCAGCTTTGAGCTGATCCTGCGCGATGGCCACTTCACGCCGGCCTTGCTGGAGGTGCCGGCCGGACAGCGCTTCAAGATCGTTCTGAAGAACGTCGGCCAAGGTCCGGCCGAGTTCGAGAGCACGCCGTTGCGGGTTGAAAAAGTCCTGTCGCCGGGTGTGACGACCTTCGTGGTCATTCACCCCCTGAGGCCCGGTCACTACCCCTTTTTCGATGAGTTCAATCCGCAATTGCCCGAAGGCGGCATCCTCGCGAAATAACCTGTCAGCGCACGGAGCTTGCATGAATCAATCAATGTTCATCGTCTGGCGCGAAAGTGTCGAGGCGTTACTGGTGATCGGTATTCTCCAGGTTTGGGCCAGCCAGCAAGGCCAACCTAATCGTCTGGTCAAATTCCTCTGGGCGGGTGTGGTGCTGGGGTTGATGCTCTCGGGCCTGCTGGCGGTGTTGATTCTGTTTGCCGGTGAGGCCATGAGCGGGTCAGCCAGTGAATGGTTCCAGGCCGCACTCGCGCTGGTTGCCAGCCTGTTGATGGTGCAGATGGTGGGCTGGATGCATCGCCACGGGCGCAGCCTCAACCACGATTTGCGACGACACGCCGACAGCCACCTGGCTCGACAAGGTGGCGCTGGTCTATTACTGCTGGCAATGCTCGCGATCAGCCGCGAAGGCAGCGAAACGGTGGTCTTTCTCTATGGCGCCGGCGCCCGGTTGCGAGGTCCGCAGCTCGGTTTGTTTGCCATCGGCGGCGTGTTGGGGCTGGTGCTGTCGGCGCTGACCATTACGCTGCTGCACAGCAGTCGCCGATTCATTTCATGGCAACGATTTTTTGCCATCAGCGAAGTCATCCTGCTCATGCTCGGCGCGGCCTTGCTGGTCAGCGGCACCGAGCGAATCGGCGGCCAATTGCTCGCCCTGGATTTGCCGGACATGGTTTACAGCCTCGTTGGCGAAGCGCTTTGGGACAGCAGCACGTTGCTGAGCGACAGCCACGGATTGGGTGGCTTTCTTGCAGGTTTCGCCGGTTATCGGGCAAGCCCCAGTGGCCTGACCTTGTTGGTGTGGATCGGTTATTGGCTGGCCGTCGGCGGCTGGCTGCGGCAACGGACTGCGGAGAACCTGCCATGCCCAACCTGAGCCGACGCAATCGATGGCTCCAACGACTGGGCGACGGGATGCGTCGCCATGCGCCCGTCATCCGTGCGGTCCAGTGGGCTGTTGTAGTGTTTTATGCGGTGCTGTTGGTGACCCCGGCGCTGTTGCCGCTGCCAGACAGCCAGGCACGGATACTCGACAACCTGACCTTGCTCGCGCAGTTTCTATTCTGGGGAATCTGGTGGCCGTTCGTGTTGCTGTCGATGGTGTTCTTCGGCCGACTCTGGTGTGGCGTTCTGTGCCCGGAAGGTTCGCTCAGCGAATGGGCCAGCCATTACGGTAAAGGCCTGGGTGTGCCGCGCTGGTTGCGTTGGGGCGGCTGGCCTACCTTGGCGTTCTGCCTGACGACCCTCTACGGCCAGTTGATCAGCGTCTATGACTACGCCCAGGCCGCGCTGTTGATTCTGGGCGGTTCGACCGTGGCAGCGGTCATCGTCGGGTTGTTGTTCGCCCGGGGCAAGCGAGTCTGGTGCCGTTACCTGTGCCCGGTCAGCGGAGTCTTCGCCCTGCTCGCAAGGCTTGCCCCTGTGCACTTTCAGGTCGATGAACAACGCTGGCTAGAAAATGCCGCACCGCGCCTGCCGCCGCCCAACTGCGCTCCCCTGCTCGATATCCGCCGCCTGCAAGGCGCCAGTGATTGCCACGCCTGCGGACGCTGCAGCGGGCAACGCGGTGCCGTCCAACTGATCGCCCGCTCCAGCAATCAGGAGATTCTTCACGCGACGGCGCAGACGCTATCCCCCTGGGATACGCGCTTGCTGCTGTTCGGCGTGATCGGCTTGGCCATGGGCGCGTTTCAATGGACGGTCAGCCCATGGTTTGTCGCCCTCAAACAATCCCTGGCCCAGTGGCTGGTCGAACACAACCAGCTCTGGGCCCTGCAGGACAATGCTCCCTGGTGGCTGCTGACCCATTACCCGCAGCTCAACGACAGCTTCAGCTGGCTCGACGGTTTCAGCATCGTCGCTTACCTGAGCTTGAGTTCGATCTTGCTCGGCACGGCGTTGATGCTGCTCCTGCGCCTGACGGCCCGACTGGCGCAAGATCGCACTCTGTATTGGCCTTTGGCGCTGACACTCACGCCCCTGGGAGGTGCCGGTCTGTTTCTCGGGCTGTCGGCCACCACCGTCAAATTACTGCGTTATGAAGGTCTGCTGCTGGAGTGGGTGCAACCGGCCAGGGCCTGTCTGTTATTGGCCGCGATGGGTTGGAGCCTGCTACTGGGTTGGAAACGGCTGAGTCGCGAAGGTCTTTCCCAGGTGCGACGCGGGTCCGCCATCGCCTGCCTGCTCCTGGCCGAAGGCATGGTGGGATTTGGCTGGTGGTTGCAATTCTGGGGCTGGGCTTGAGTTCCCCCAGCCCCCTTTACCCGCGCAACACGAAGGCTGGAAACAACTCGCGCATGGCCTCCCACAACTCTGGCAGCAACGCTTGAGCCGAAACGCTCGGCAACAGCGGATCGAACATCCGCTCGGTGCGAACCAGTTGCACGGCAAAGCGTTTGACGCCAAGCGCATTCAAGCGTTTGGCCAGGATCAGCAGACGCGCCGGCTCGAACAGATGCCAATGCACGGTGGTGCGACATTCGTAGTCGACACCACTGGCCAGCAGATGCTCGAGGCTGCGCCAGTTGGCGGTTCCACTGCCCTCGACCCGGGTGATGGCCTGGCAATCCTCGGGCAACGCCTTGACGTCGAAACCGACCCAATCCGCCCCGGTCAATGCCTTGGCAAATGCAGCAGGCTTGATCCCGGCGCTGTGCAAGCCGATGCGAAATCCCATGCCCCGCACTTCGTCCATGGCGCTAAGCAAGCCGTCCTGCAGAGTCGGTTCACCGCCGCTGAACACCACGGCATCAAGCAGATCCTGACGACGTTGCAGAAACGCCAACACCCGCCGCCAATCCACTTCCTCACTGCCACGAGGGGGAATCAGCTGCGGGTTATGACAATAACGACAACGCCAGGCGCAACCCTGGCAAAACAGCACGCAGGCGAGCTGTCCCGGATAGTCGATAGTGGTCAGGGGCACCATGCCCCCGACCCGAAGCATTCGACTCATTGCCGCCCGGCCAGTGCCGCGCTTTCAGTGAAGTGCACCCGCTCACGGTGCTCCGACTGTTTACCCGGATTGAACGCCGACACAGGACGGTGATAGCCCATCACCCGGGTCCAGACTTCGCAGCGTTGACGTTGAGCCTGGGGCAGTGTTTGCGATGCAGTCATGGTGAAGCTCCTTGCGGTTGAGTGGATCGAAATCAATGAACGGCGCCGGCTTTCTGTTCTTGCAGCAGCAGGACCTCGTCGCATTTGGGGCAGAACTCATGTTCGCCATCGAGGTAGCCGTGCACCGGGCAGATGGAGAACGTCGGGGTCACGGTCAGGTACGGCAGGCGGAAACGTCCAAGGGCTTTTCGCACCAGTTGCTTGCAGGCTTGGGTCGAGGAAATTCGCTCGGCCATGTACAGGTGCAAGACTGTGCCGCCGGTGTATTTGCATTGCAGTTCGTCTTGAAGTTCCAGGGCTTCGAAGGGGTCTTCGGTGTAGCCCACGGGCAGTTGCGAAGAGTTGGTGTAATACGGCGCCTGCACACTGCCGGCCTGGAGAATGTCGGGATAGCGCTTGAGGTCTTCCTTGGCGAAGCGGTAAGTGGTGCCTTCTGCCGGTGTCGCCTCCAGGTTGTAGAGATGACCGGTTTCCTCCTGGAAACGCAGCAACGTGGCGCGCACGTGGTCCAGCATATTCAGGGCAAACTTGCGGCCCTGCTCGGTGTGCATGCCCTCCTCGTCGCCGCTGAAATTGCGCAGCATTTCATGCAGGCCGTTGAGGCCGATGGTTGAAAAATGGTTACGCAAGGTGCCCAGGTAGCGCTTGGTGTAAGGGTACAAACCGGCATCCATGTGGTGCTGAATGACCTTGCGCTTGACCTCCAGGCTCTCCATCGCCAGCTGCATCAGCGTGTCCAGTCGCTGCAACAAACCACTGGTGTTGCCCTTGAACACATAGCCCAGACGCGCGCAGTTGATGGTCACCACGCCGAGCGACCCAGTCTGTTCCGCCGAGCCGAACAAACCGCCGCCGCGCTTGAGCAACTCGCGCACATCCAGCTGCAAACGGCAGCACATCGAGCGCACCTGATTGGGCTGCAGATCCGAATTGAGGAAGTTCTGGAAGTACGGCAAACCGTAGCGCGCCGTCATCTCGAACAGACGGTCGGCGTTTTCACTGTCCCACGGAAAGTCATGAGTGATGTTGTAGGTCGGGATCGGAAAGGTGAACACGCGCCCTTTGGCATCGCCAGCCTGCATCACCTCGATGTAGGCGCGATTGAGCAGGTCCATTTCGACTTGCAGGTCGCCATAGGCAAACGGCATTTCCTCCCCGCCGATGACGGGTATCTGCTCACGCAAATCCTGCGGGCACACCCAATCAAAGGTCAGGTTGGTGAACGGCGTCTGGGTGCCCCAGCGTGACGGTACGTTGAGGTTGTAGATGAACTCCTGGATCGCCTGGCGCACTTCTTGATAACTCAGCTGGTCCTTGCGCACATAGGGCGCGAGGTAGGTGTCGAACGAGCTGAATGCCTGGGCACCGGCCCATTCGTTTTGCAGGGTGCCGAGGAAATTCACCATCTGCCCCAAAGCGCTGCTCAAGTGCTTCGGCGGACCGGCTTCGACACGCCCCGGCACACCGTTGAGCCCCTCGTGCAACAGGGTGCGCAGCGACCAGCCGGCGCAGTAGCCGGCGAGCATGTCGAGGTCGTGCACATGCAAATCCGCCTCGCGGTGGGCCTGGCCAATGGCCTCGCTGTACACCTCGTCCAGCCAGTAGTTGGCAGTGACCTTGCCCGACACGTTCAACACCAGCCCGCCCAGTGAGTAGCCTTGATTGGCGTTGGCCTGAACCCGCCAGTCTTCACGGTCCAGGTACTCGTTCATCGAGGTCGCCACTTCGACCATGGTCCGGCGGTCGCGACGCAAACGTCCGTGTTGTTCGCGGTAGACGATGTAGGCGCGCATGGCGAAGAAGAAACCGGCGTCCATCAACACCCGTTCGACACGGTCCTGGATCTGCTCGACATGCAGCCTTGGCAGTCCGTCCAGCCGAGCGAGTACCGCCTGAAGCAAACCTTCAACCTCAACCTCGGTGTACTCCCCCGTAGCCTTGCCGGCAGCGATCAACGCCTGACGGATTTTGTCGGCATCGAAGGCGACCAGACTGCCATCGCGCTTGTGCAAGCGGTTACATCCTACTGAGATCAGCGTGCTCTGCATTCGGCCTCCAGATACTACATATAGATGTTTATAGACAAACAAACACAACATGCAGTGAAGACTACGGACAAAGGGCTGATCTGCAATTGATCGATATCAAGATTTGCCGGTGAAAAAAAACGCCCGATGACGACAAAAGAAAATCCAATGTGGGAGCGGGCTTGCTCGCGAAGAGGCCATCACATTCAACATCATTGTTGACTGATAGACCGCTTTCGCGAGCAAGCCCGCTCCCACATTGGATTTGCTGTGTTTTACAGATCAGCTCAACCGCCACTCATGTTCATGAACCGCACTATCTGCACCTCCCCTTCGGGGCTGAAATCGTGGCGCAACGGCTTGCCGCGCAAGGCCTTCTGCACCGCGTTGATCACGGGCTGATCATCCAGCGGATAACGCCGCAGCAATCCTCTTAAATCCAGCGCGTCCTCCTGCCCCAGACAAAGCAACAGCTTCCCTTCAACAGTCATCCGCACCCGATTACAGCTGCCACAGAAGTTGTGGCTGTTGGGTGAAATGAAACCGATCCGGGTATCGGGATGGCGTTCCAGGCGCACGTAGCGCGCCGGTCCGCCGCTGCTCTCAGTGCTGTCGAGTAATCGATGCTGGCTTGCGATCAGCGCCCGTACCTCGTCGCTGGAACAAAACGATTCTCCCCGTGAGCGCCCGACGTCGCCCAAGGGCATTTCTTCGATAAAACTGATGTCGATGCGCTGATCGATGGCGTATTGCACCAGCGCCGGGACTTCATCGAAGTTGCGCCCTTTCATCACCACGCAGTTGAGTTTGATCCGTTCAAACCCCGCGTCCCGCGCCACTTCAATGCCGTTGAGCACCTGATCAAGATCGCCGATGCGGGTGATTGCGCGGAATTTCTGCCCGTCCAGGCTATCGAGGCTGATGTTCATCCGCTTGACCCCCGCCTCCGCCAATGGCCGGGCCAGACGGCCCAGTTGCGAGCCGTTGCTGGTCATCACCAGTTCGCGCAAACCGGGCAGCGCGGCGATGTTGCGGCACAGTTCGACAATGCCCGGGCGAATCAGCGGTTCGCCGCCGGTCAGGCGGATTTTGCGTACGCCCAACCCGACGAACAGCGTTGCCAGACGCTGCAACTCCTCCAGCGTGAGCACCTGCTGACGCGGCAGGAAGGTCATGTTTTTCGCCATGCAATACACACAGCGAAAATCACAACGGTCCGTCACCGACATCCGCAGATAATCGATCTGCCGTCCAAAGCCATCCTGCATTACAGCGTTCATCACATCTCCCGGTTTGCCTCGATGCTCACTGCACCAGCGGTGAGTCGGCGCCCTGCAAGTGGATGCCGCGAATATCCGCCGCACCGATCAGGGTTTGCAGGTACTGCACCAGGGCTTTTTGCCAGACGCCTTGCTGCAACTGCGTGCGAATCGCCGTCGACACCACTTCATAGGGCAACGGCATGCCTTCGATCCGCTGATCGACACTGACCACATGCCAGCCGTAGCGACTTTCCAGCGGTTTGCTGGCCAGGCCCGGCGCCAGAGTGAACAGCTGACGTTCCAGTTCGGGCACGGTCTGGCCCTTGCTGATTTGCCCCAGAGAACCGCCCTGAGCCTTCGACGGGCAGGCCGAATACGTCACGGCCAGCTCGGCGAAACTGCCGGGGAAATCCTCCAGACGTTGCAGCAGAACTTCCGCCTGATCATGCGCAACGGCGCGCGCCTCGACATCATCCGGCGCGCATTCGAGCAGGATGTGCCGAACCGCCAGCAACGGTGCGCTGTGAAAGCGCCCGCGATTGTTTTCGTAGTAACGAAGACTGGTTTCCTCGTCGCATTGAGGCACGTGCACCTCGCGTTCGAGTAACAAACGCGTGGCCGCTTCTTCTTCGTTTTCCCCCGCGCCGATCTCCAGCGACACGCCGAGTTCGGCAATGCGCTGCTGCAACAACTCGCGGATCACCAGCGCCCGGGCGGCCAGATAGACCGCCTCTTCGCGGCTTTCGGCCGGGTGATATTGCAGCTCCTGGGCCATCGCTTCCGGGGTGATCGACACCTCGTTGACGCTGATGATCGGCCACTCCTGCTCGCTGCTAGCGATCAACTGCAACGGGGCGTCATCGGCCGCTGCGGGCTCAACCGGCAAAGCTTCGAACTGCGCCTCTGCGACCGGCGCGATGTCGAGAACGGCCTCCGCTTTTTTTGAAGAACCGCAGCCACCGCTGCCCCCATTACCGCCACCACATCCGCATCCACCTGACATGATTGTCTCCTCAGTACTTCTGACGAACGATTTGATAACGACGCCCCAGGTACCAGATCGGTGCGCTGATCATGTGTACGAGACGGGTGAAGGGGAACAGCACAAACAGGGTCAAACCGAGAAACACATGCAGCTTGTAGGTCAGCCCGACCGGCGCGATGGCCGCCGCCGCTTCCATCGGCCGCAACAGCACGGTGTTCTGCGCCCAATCAGCGAGCATTACCATCACCGAGCCATCCATATGCGCGGTGGACGCCGCAATCGTCAGCAGACCGAGTAGCAACTGCGCTAGCAGGACCAGCAGAATCAGAATGTCCGAAGGGCTGGAGGTGGCACGTACCCGTGGATCGGTGAGCCGCCGATTGACCAGCATCAGCAAGCCGATCAAGCACAGCAGGCCAAAGAATCCGCCGGACACCATCGCCAGCAACTGCTTGTTCTCAGTGCTGATGACATGGTGATAAACCGACGCAGGCGTCAGCAGGCCGACGAAGTGCCCGGCCAGCACGAACAACACACCGATATGGAACAAGTTGCTCGCCACGCGCATGCCGCGTTGGTTGAGCATCTGGCTCGAACCTGCCTTCCAGCTGTATTGCGACAGGTCGAAGCGGGCCCAACTGCCGATCAGGCAAATGGCCAGGGCGACGTAGGGATAGATCCCGAACAACAATAGATTCCATTTAGACATTACCGACCTCCTTGGCTGGCGCGGCGGCCAACCCTTCATGCTGAAAATCCACCCAGTGCAACGGCACCGCGCTTTCTTCCCGAGCCTTGCCCGGTGCGCTTGGCAGTCCACTGCAACGGTCCTGCTGTTCGGCCTGGAGAAAGTCCACGGCCTCCTCTTCCCAGATCTTGTCGAGGGCTTCGAGGGAGTCGTCACGGGGTTCCGCGGCGACCTGCGCCCGCAGGTCAGCCACTGCTTGATGAGGCTCGGCCCCGGCAATTTGCAGCAGTGCCCGGAAGCAGCTGGCATAGGCGCTTTCGCGCTCTTCCAGACGTGCGGCGAGCAAGGCCAGCAAGTGCGAAACATCCGCCAGGCCCTCGCGGGCCTCGATGTCTTCGCGGGTGGACAGGAACTCCAGGTACAGCGGGATATAGTCCGGCAGCTCTTTGACGCCGATGGCAAAACCGGCTTCTTCGTATTGCGCCATCATGTCGACCATGGCCTGGCCACGGTCGCGGGACTCGCCGTGCACGTGCTCGAACAACAACAGCGATAGCGAGCGACCTCGGCCGAACAGTGCACCGTAGTGCTCCTGCCCATCCATCAGGTCATTGCCGCAGATCAGCTCGAGCAATTCGAACAACGCACCGCGCTGCTTGGGGCTGATTTCCCGTGACTGGATAATCGCCTGCTCCAGTTCGTCACGCCCGCCAATCAGCGTCTCGGTCGGGTAATCGAGCAGCAGCGAAATCACTTTGAGAATTTGCATGCTCATTCCTCCCACAACTGGACGGTTTTCAGGATGTCGCGGCGGTTGGCTTTCTTCGCACCGAACATGTTGGTGTCGGAACTGCCGCTGCAGCCGCTGCCGAAACTGAAGCCGCAACCGGAGCGTTCGGCAAAGGCGTCGCTCATGGCGTCTTCACGGTGCGCGCTCGGTACCACAAAGCGGTCTTCATAGTTGGCAATCGCCAAGTAGCGGTACATCTCCTCGACCTGGGCCACGCTCAAGCCGACATCCTTCAGTACTTGCAGGTCCTGAACGCCATCGACTTGCTCGGAACGTTTGTAAGCGCGCATCGCCAGCAAGCGTTTAAGCGCACGCTTGACCGGTTTTTCATCGCCGGCGGTCAGCAGGTTGGCCAGGTACTTCAGTGGAATACGCAGGCTGTCGACATCCGGGATCACCCCGTTCATACCGACGGTGCCGGCAGTGGCGGCGTTCTGGATCGGCGACAGCGGCGGCACGTACCAGACCATCGGCAAGGTGCGGTATTCCGGGTGCAGCGGCAGTGCGAGTTTCCAGTCCACGGCCATTTTGTAGACCGGCGAACGCTGGGCTGAATCAATCACCGACTGCGGTACGCCATCGGCCAAGGCCTGACGAATCACTGCCGGGTCATTCGGGTCGAGGAAGATCTCCAGTTGTTTCTCGTACAGGTCCTGCTCATTGGCAGTGCTCGCCACTTCGCTGATGCGGTCGGCGTCATACAGCAGCACCCCGAGGTAACGAATGCGCCCGACGCAGGTTTCCGCGCAAACAGTTGGCATCCCGGCTTCGATACGCGGGTAGCAGAAGATGCATTTCTCGGACTTGCCGCTCTTCCAGTTGAAGTAGATTTTCTTGTACGGACAGCCGCTGATGCACATCCGCCAGCCACGGCATTTCTCCTGGTCGATCAGGACGATGCCGTCTTCTTCACGCTTGTAGATCGCCCCGCTCGGGCACGACGCCGCGCACGTCGGGTTGAGGCAGTGCTCGCACAGGCGCGGCAAATACATCATGAAAGTGTTTTCGTACTCGCCGTAAATGTCCGCCTGAATCTTGTCGAAGTTCTTGTCCTTGCGACGCTTGGCGAATTCGGTGCCGAGGATTTCTTCCCAGTTCGGGCCCCACTCGATTTTTTCCATGCGCTTGCCGGAGATCAGCGAGCGCGGGCGCGCAGTGGGCTGATGCTCGCCCAGCGGCGCGGTGTGCAGGTGCTGATAATCGAAGTCGAACGGTTCGTAATAGTCGTCGAGGCTCGGCAGATCCGGGTTGGCGAAAATGTTCGCCAACACGCGAAATTTACCGCCGATGCGCGGGTTGATCGTGCCGTTGGCGTTACGGATCCAGCCGCCCTTCCACTTGTCCTGGTTTTCCCATTCTTTCGGGTAACCGATCCCGGGTTTCGATTCGACGTTGTTGAACCAGGCGTATTCCATGCCTTCACGGCTGGTCCAGACGTTTTTGCAGGTGATCGAACAGGTGTGGCAACCGATGCATTTGTCCAGGTTCAGAACCATGCCGATTTGTGAGCGAATCTTCAT
Source organism: Pseudomonas farris (assembly GCF_019145235.1). Classification (GTDB taxonomy): domain Bacteria; phylum Pseudomonadota; class Gammaproteobacteria; order Pseudomonadales; family Pseudomonadaceae; genus Aquipseudomonas; species Aquipseudomonas farris. The sequence continues at coordinate 487,771 of NZ_JAHSTV010000004.1, forward strand.
CTCAGTTCTCCTCGATATCGGTCGGCAGCGGACGTGGCAGGTCATCGCCACTTGAACCATCGAGCCAGTCGACTTTGGACATTTTGCGCACCACGACGAATTCGTCGCGGTTGCAACCGACGGTGCCGTAATAGTTGAAACCGTAGGCCTGCTGGGCATAGCCGCCGATCATGTGGGTCGGTTTGAGCACGACGCGGGTGACCGAGTTGTGGTGGCCGCCACGGGTCTTGGTGGTTTCGGAACCTGGCACGTTCACGATCCGTTCCTGTGCGTGATACATCATCACCATGCCGTCCTTGACGCGCTGACTGACCACCGCCCGGGCGGTCAGTGCACCGTTGACGTTGAAGCATTCGATCCAGTCGTTGTCCTCGATGCCGGCGCGTTTCGCGTCGTTCTCCGAGAGCCAGACAATCGGCCCGCCACGGCTGAGGGTCAGCATCAGCAGGTTGTCGCTGTAGGTGCTGTGGATGCCCCATTTTTGGTGCGGGGTAATCCAGTTCAGGACGATTTCGGTCTCGCCGTTGCTGCGCTTGCCTTTCACCCCTTCGATGGTGCGGGTGTTGACGGGCGGGCGATAACTCATCAATTGCTCGCCGAACGCCTGCATCCACGGGTGATCCTGGTAGAACTGCTGGCGACCGGTGATGGTGCGCCATGGGATCCCTTCGTGAACGTTGGTGTAGCCGGCGTTGTAGCTGACGTGATCGTCTTCGAGACCCGACCAGGTCGGGCTGGAAATGATCTTGCGCGGCTGTGCCTGAATGTCGCGAAAACGAATCGCCTCATGGGCCTTGGACAGCGCCAGGTGGCTGTGGTCGATGCCGGTGAATTCCGACAGCGCGGCCCAGGCCTTGACGGCGACCTTACCGTTGGTTTCCGGCGCCAGGGACAGAATCACTTCCGCAGCATCGATCGCCGTGTCGATTTTCGGACGGCCGTGACTGATACCGGCATTGCCTTCTTTGTGATTGAGTTCACCGAGGAATTTCACTTCCTCTTCGGTGTTCCAGTTGATGCCCTTGCCACCGTTGCCGTGTTTTTCCAGCAATGGCCCAAGGGACGAGAACTGCTTGTAGATGTTCGGGTAGTCACGCTCCACCACGTGCAGGTTTGGCGCGTTCTTGCCCGGCTCCGGTGCCACGCCGGCGCTTTTCCAGTCGGTGCCGCCAAACGGTTGGGCCAGTTCGCCGACGCTGTCGTGCATCAACGGGATGGTCACCAAATCCTTTTCAACGCCCAGATGCCCTTCGGACATGCTGGAAAACGCCTTGGCGATGCCTTTGTAGATTTCCCAGTCGGAACGCGATTCCCACGCCGGGTCGATGGCGGCCGACAACGGGTGAATGAACGGGTGCATGTCCGAGGTGTTCATGTCGTCTTTTTCGTACCAGGTCGCGGTCGGCAAGACGATGTCGGAATAGACGCAGGTCGAGGACATGCGGAAGTCCAGCGTGGTGACCAGATCGAGCTTGCCGATGGCGCCCTCGTCCACCCATTCGGCTTCTTCGGGTTTGCAGTCGCCGACCTGGCCGATGTCTTCGTTCATCACACCGTTCTTGGTGCCGAGCAGGTACTTGAGCATGTACTCGTGGCCCTTGCCCGAGGAGCCCAGCAGGTTGGAACGCCAGATGAACATGTTGCGCGGGAAGTTGACCGGGCTGTCCGGCTGTTCGCAGGAGAAGCGCAGCGACCCGTCCTGCAGCGACTTGACCACGTAGTCTTTGGGGTCCATGCCGGCCGCAGCCGCGTCGCGGCAAATGTGCAAAGGGTTAGTGTTGAGTTGCGGTGCGCTGGGCAACCAACCGGCGCGTTCGGCGCGGATGTTGTAGTCCAGGGCATGCTCGGGAAATTGTGATTTATCGGCCAAAGGCGAGAGCACGTCGTGCATGCTCATTTTCTCGTGGCGCCACTGCGAACTGTGGGCGTAGAAGAAGCTGGTGCCGTTCATTTGGCGAGGCGGACGGTTCCAGTCCAGGCCGAACGCCAGGGGCAGCCAGCCGCATTGCGGGCGCAGTTTTTCCTGGCCGACGTAGTGTGCCCAACCACCACCGGTCTGGCCGACACACCCGCAGAGCATGAGCATGTTGATCAGCCCGCGGTAGTTCATGTCCATGTGGTACCAGTGGTTCATCGCCGCGCCGACGATGATCATCGAGCGACCCTTGGTCTTGTCGGCGTTGTCGGCGAACTCACGGGCAATCTGGATGGCTTTCTCGCGGCTGACGCCGGTGATCTGCTCCTGCCACGCCGGGGTGCCGGGCACCGAGGCGTCGTCGTAATCCTTGGCCACGTTAGCGCCGCCGAGGCCGCGATCGATGGCCAGGTTGGCTGCGGACAGGTCGAACACGGTGGCGACTTTGGCTACGCTGCCGTCCGCCAGCACCACGTTATGCACTGGCACGCGACGGTATTGCACCGCATCGCCGGCCACGTGCTGGAAATGCTCGTGGGACTCGCCGGCAAAATACGGGAACGCCACTTCGGCAACGTCATCACCGATCAGGCTCAGCTTCAGATCGATCTCACGGCCCTCGCCACCTTCACGAGGCAGGATGTTCCACTTGCCCTTCTCGCCCCAGCGATAACCGATGGAGCCTTGAGGGGAAACCAGTTCGCCGCTGACATCCAGCGCGATGGTTTTCCATTCCGGGTTGTTTTCCTGGCCGAGGTTGTCGGTCAAGTCGCTCGCGCGCAAGAAACGGTCCGGCTGGTAACCGGCGCCCGGTGCCTTGTCGACCATTTGCTTGAGCAGCACCAGCACCGGCAAATCGGTGAAGCGCTTGGCGTAGTCAGTGAAATAGGCGCTCGGTTTGTCCAGGTGGAATTCTTTGAAGATCACATGGTTGAACGCCTGCGCCAGCGCCGCATCGGTGCCCTGCTTAGGGTTCAGCCACAGGTCGGTGAGCTTGGCGACTTCCGAGTAGTCCGGGGTGATCGCCACAGTCTTGGTGCCCTTGTAGCGGACTTCGGTAAAGAAGTGCGCGTCCGGGGTACGGGTCTGCGGGACGTTAGAGCCCCAGGCAATGATGTAGTTGGAGTTGTACCAGTCGGCCGATTCCGGCACGTCGGTCTGCTCGCCCCAGACCATCGGCGAGGCCGGTGGCAAGTCGCAGTACCAGTCGTAGAAGCTCAGGCAGGCGCCGCCGATCAGCGACAGGTAACGCGAGCCTGCGGCATAGCTGACCATCGACATGGCCGGAATCGGCGAGAAACCGACGATCCGGTCCGGGCCGTATTGCTTGATGGTGTAGACGTTGGCCGCCGCAATGATCTCGTTGACTTCTTCCCAGTTGGAACGAATGAAGCCACCCATGCCGCGCTTGCTTTTATAGGAGTCGGCCTTGGCCTTGTCCTCGACAATGCTGGCCCAGGCTTCGACCGGCGCCATGGTCTGCCGCGCATCGCGCCAAAGCTTGAGCAACGGCTTGCGGATTTTCGGGTATTTGAGGCGGTTGGCGCTGTAGATGTACCAGCTGTAACTGGCACCACGGGGGCAGCCACGGGGCTCATGGTTAGGCAGGTCGTTACGGGTACGCGGGTAGTCGGTCTGCTGGGTTTCCCAAGTGATCAGGCCGTTCTTGACGTAGATTTTCCACGAGCAGGAGCCGGTGCAGTTCACCCCGTGGGTGGAACGCACGATCTTGTCGTACTGCCAGCGCGAACGGTAGACGTTCTCCCAGTCGCGAGACTCTTTGCGGGTCTCTCCATGACCGTCGGAAAACTCGTTTTGCTTACGGTTGAAAAACCGCAATTGATCCAGTAAATGACTCACGGTGTAGTCCTCTCAGGCTTTGTCGCGGAGTCTGTGCCCCGCCCACGCAATGGTTGAATTCGGGTCGTCTCAGCAGGGTGTCGCGGCGCCTTTGCGCGCGTACCACCACCAGGTCACCACGATGCAGCTCAGGTAAAAGCCGACGAACATGTAGAAGGCCATCTCCGGGCCGCCGGTCTGGGCCATCGAAGTGCCGAAGGATTTGGGAATAAAGAACGCGCCGAAGGCGCCCATGGCCGAGCTGAAGCCCAGGACCGCGGCTGATTCTTTGCCGGCATCCTTGAGTGCTTGTTCGCGCACGGCGGGTGGTTTTCCGGCCGAGGCTTTTTCGTGCTGGGTGCGGAAGATCACCGGGATCATGCGGAAGGTGGAACCGTTGCCGACGCCGGTGGTGATGAACAGCAGCATGAACATACCGAGGAAGCCGTAGAAGTTACCGCCCTGGCCGCTTTGCGGCAGAAAGTGCAGAACACCGAACACCATCACGATCATCAGCACGAAGTTCCACAAGGTCACTTTCGCGCCACCGAGCTTGTCGGCCAGCCAGCCACCCAATGGCCGTACCAGAGCGCCAACCAGTGGACCGAGAAAGGCAAACTTCAAGGCAATCACGTCAGGGAAGGAGGTTTTGATCAGCAGCGGAAACGCGGCGGAGAAACCAATGAACGAACCGAAGGTCGCCAGGTACAACCAGCACATCAGCCAGTTGTGTTTGCGTTTGAAGATCACCGCCTGTTCGCTGAAAGAAGCGCGGGCACTGGACAGGTCATTCATGCCGAACCAGGCCAACACCGTCACCAGGACAATAAAGGGCACCCAGATGAAACCGGCGTTCTGCAGCCACAACTGGCCACCGTCCGGCAGTGCTTGCGGCGAGCCGCCCATGAAGCCGAACACACCGAAGGTAATCACCAGCGGCACACAGAACTGCATCACCGAAACGCCCAGGTTACCCAACCCGGCGTTGAGGCCAAGGGCCGTGCCCTGCTGGGACTTGGGGTAGAAGAAGCTGATGTTGGACATGCTCGAGGCAAAGTTGCCGCCACCAAAACCGCAGAGCAAGGCAATCAATACGAACACGCTGTAGGAGGTGCTCGGGTCCTGCACGGCGAAGCCCATCCAGATCGATGGCAACAACAGCGACGCGGTGCTCAGGGCGGTCCAGCGCCGGCCACCGAAGATCGGCACCATAAAGGAATAGAAAACGCGCAAGGTCGCGCCGGACAACCCCGGCAACGCCGCCAGCCAGAACAGCTGGTCAGTGGTGAAGGTGAAGCCGATGGCGTTCAAACGCACAATCACCGTGCTCCAGACCATCCACACTGCAAAGGCCAACAACAGCGCAGGAATGGAAATCCACAAGTTGCGAGTGGCGGTCTGTTTGCCGCTACTTCCCCAGAACGCGGGGTCCTCGGGGCGCCAGTCATGAATGACCGGGCCTTTGTCAGGCTTTTGCAGAACGGACATGTTCTTCTCCTAGGGCAATGCTGGAAATCGGGGACGGGGTCAGCAGCGGCGCTTTACCCAGCACCGGGCTTTTGCGTATTTCGCTGAAGTACATCCAGGTGAGGGAGACCCAGACCACGCCGTACATCAACATGAAGCAGGAAGAGCGCACGCCGGTGAGGTCCACCAGGGCGCCGAACAGGATCGGCAGCACAAAACCGCCCAAACCACCGGCGAGGCCGACGATGCCGGACACCGCGCCCATGTTTTTCGGGTAGTCATTGGCGATGTATTTGAAGACCGAGGCCTTGCCGAACGCGAAGGCGATGCCCATGACGAACAGCAGCACGGTGAACAGCGCAGGGCTCAGGCCGATGTGGAAATCCACCGGGCCGTTGATGGTCTGCACTTGCAGTTGGGTCTGGGGATACGAGAGCAGGAACAGGCAGATCCAGCTGACCCACAACACCCACCAGGTCACGCTTTGCGCACCCCAGCGATCCGACATCCAGCCGCCGACGGCGCGCAGTACGCCACCGGGCAGAGAAAAACACGCTGCCAGCAGCGCCGCGCTTTGCAGGCTGAAACCGTATTCCTGCACGTAGTACTTGGTCATCCACAGGGCCAGGGCGACGTAGCCGCCGAAGACGATCGAGTAGTACTGGCAGTAGCGCCACACCGCAGGGTCCTTCAGCGAGCGCAATTGCTCACGCAAGCTGGCGCCGGTGGCACTGTGGTGGTCCTTGTTCTCGGCACTGAGGAACCAGAACAGCAGCGCGGTGATGAAGAGGATCGCGCTGAAGACTTTTGGCACCAGCTGCCAGCTGCCGGCAGCGATCAGTGCCGGGGCAAGAAACTTGGTCACTGCGGCCCCGGCGTTACCGGCGCCGAAGATGCCCATGGCGAAGCCTTGATTCTCCTTGTCGAACCATTTGGCGACGTAGGCAATCCCGACCGAGAACGAGCCGCCGGCCAGGCCGACGAACAAGCCCAGCACCAGGAACTGCCAGTAGGCGGTGGCGTGACTGATCAAATACAGCGGTGCGACGCAGGCCAGCATCAGCAGGAAGAACACACTGCGTCCGCCAAAACGGTCGGTCAGCAAACCCAGCGGCAAACGCACCAACGAGCCGGTCAGCACTGGGGTCGCGGCCAGCAGGCCGAATTGGGTTTCGTTGAGCTGGAGAAGGTCCTTGATCGGCACCCCGAGCACGGCAAACATCATCCAGACCATGAAGCACACAGTGAAGGCCAGCGTGCTCATGCCCAGCACCAAGCCTTGTCGTACACGCGGTGGGTTCACAATGCTCTCCAGTCAGTTAGCCATGGCGGCAGACTAGAGAGGCCAACCCCGCAAAAACTTGATCCATGTCAACGAAGCCCTAGGGGGCATAGGCCTATGCTTGTGCGGTCTACCTCTAAGGAGGTAGTGCAATAAAGCCTTAAAACCCTTTATTTATCAGCTCGTTAAGGGTTTTAACCGACGCTTTTGCTGACAAGGAACAGTCGACAACTCTTTAGAGGTAGCGCGCCCGGGATCGGCGGCAAAACCCCACGCTGGAACTTTGCATGCTTTGTTTTCTGATCTTTTCCCCGAACCTGCGCCGATGATGCGCTGGTTGCGCAGCTCCCTGCCCGCTCGCGCCGGGCTGGCGGTGATCCTAATCGCCGTGCTGGCGCTCGCCAGTTCGTTGAGCGCCGGGCTGATCGCCTGGTTCAGCCAGGGCGATGCCGCCGCCATCAACACCGCAGGCTCGGTGCGCATGGAGACCTATCACCTGAGCTGGAAACTGGCCGCGGGGGCAACGCCCTCAGAAATCGCCGCTATCACCGACAGCCTGCAAACCCGTCTCACCAGCCAGTCACTCAAGGCCGTGCTGGAAGATGGCCCGACCGCCGCCCTGCAAGTCAGCTATGGGCAAATCCAGCAACAATGGAACGAGGATTTACGCCCGGCACTTGAGCGCGGTGATGCGGCAGCCTTTCAAGTCCAGGCTCATTCCTTCGTTGAGCAACTGAACCAGTTCGTCAATCTGTTGCAGCGTCAAAGTGAACAAAAGCAGGGCTGGCAACAGGCGATCCAGGGCATGGCCTTGTTCACCACCATGATTGTCCTGCTGATCGGGTTGTACGAGTTGCAGTACGGTGTCGTCACGCCCCTCAAGGAGTTGGTGGACGCAACCCAGCGCTTTCGTCGCGGCGACTTCAAGGTGCGGGTCAACCATCAGTCCCAGGACGAGCTGGGCCAGTTGGCCACCAGTTTCAACACCATGGCCGAAACGATCGAAGAGTCGCACCGCACTCTGGAAAGTCAGGTCCGGCAAAAAACCCTGAACCTGCAACAAGCCAATGCCGCCCTGGAGCTTCTGTATCAAAGCAGCCGAAGCCTGGCCACACGCCTGGCCAATGCCGAAGGCCTCGATGAATTGATTCGACGCTTCCAGCAACGCCTGCCCGGCTTGCGCCTGTCGCTGTGTCTGCAAGGCCAACTGCAGGCACCGGCCCAACAGCTACTGGCCCTGCATGGCGCGAATATCCGCGAAGTCTGCGCCAGTAGCGACTGCGCTACTTGCCAGAAGCACCATAAAGCCAATCCGCAAGCCTTCAGCATCAGCAACCAGGGCAGTGAACTGGGTGAGCTCAAGGCACACTTTGTCGACGGGCATTCCATGCAAGCCTGGGAAACCCGACTGATCCAGGCCTTGGCCAACCTGATCGGCACCTCACTGTCGCTCAAGCGCCAACGGGAACAGGATCATCGCCTGCTGCTGCTCGAAGAACGCACGATCATCGCCCGCGAGCTGCACGATTCACTGGCCCAGGCCCTGTCCTACATGAAGCTGCAAGTCAGCCGCATGCAGACCCTGATGCGCCGGGGCGAACCGGTCCAGACCCTGGAAACCGTCACCGCCGAATTGCGCGAGGGACTGAACAATGCCTACCGCCAGTTACGCGAGTTGCTGACGACTTTTCGTTTGCAGATTCACGACGCGGGACTGGTGCAGGAACTCAAGGACACCGCCGAGGAATTTTCCCGTCGCGGGGAGTTTCAGGTGCATCTGCACGTCGACACGCTGGCCTTTCAGCTATCGGCCAGCGAACAAATACATATTCTGCAGATCACCCGCGAGGCGCTCTCCAACTGCTTGCGCCACGCCCATGCGCAAAACGCCTGGCTACAACTGCGCCAGGACGGCGAGACGGTCAGGCTGTCGGTCGAAGACGACGGTCGCGGCTTCAGCGGCAATGTCGATCAACGCGAACACCACGGCCTGAACATCATGGATGAGCGGGCTCGCAGCTTGCACGGCCAGCTGCAGATCATCTCCAGGGAACCCCAAGGCACCCGTGTCCAGCTGGAATTCCACCCGGAATTTCTCGGGCAGCAAACAGAAGGTAGCGTCACATGACCCCGTCCCCGCAACACAGAATCCTGCTGGTAGACGACCATCCGATGATGCGTCACGGCATTCGTCAGATGCTCGAACTCGAAGATGATTTCCTGATCGTCGGCGAAGCCAGCCAGGGTGAAGAAGCACTCGGCCTGATTGAGCCGCTTCGACCGGATCTGGTCTTGCTCGACAACAACATGCCGCAAATGAATGGCATCGAAACCCTGCGCCGATTACGGGCGATGCACTACACCGGCAAAGTGCTGCTGTTCACTGTGTCGGACGCCGAAGACGATATTCGCGACGCACTACGGCTGGATGCCGACGGTTATCTGCTCAAGGACATGGAACCCGAACTGTTGATCCAGTACATCCGCGATGCCTTGAACGGCGCCTTGGTCATTAGCCCCGGCCTGACTCAAGTCATGGCCCAGGCGCTGCGCTCGCCGCCGCGCCAGGCCGTGGTGGAACTGACCGAGCGTGAGCGTCAGGTGTTGAAAACCATCGCCAGCGGCTTCAGCAACAAGGTCATCGGGCACAAGCTGGGCATCACCGAAGGGACGGTCAAGGTCCACGTGAAAAACCTGCTGCACAAACTCGGCTTGCGCTCGCGGGTGGAGGCGGCGGTGTGGGCCATGGAGCATCTGCGCAGTGCGGGCTGACGGGCATCCCTCCTTGGAGGTAGGCCTGCAGAGGCATAGGTCAATTGGCCTGCGCTCTCTACTATGACGGTCAGCGGAGGTACGCCATGCTGACCCACCCTTCCATCGTTTTAACGTTGCGTCGTCATCATCTGTTCAGCCAGCTCCCGGAGAAAGTCTTCGAGGAAGTCTGCAACCTGGCCATGCTCAAGCGCCTGGCCTGTCACAGCACCCTCATGCATCAAGGGGATCCGGCCAGGCGTTTTTTCCTGCTGGTCAGCGGCCAGGTCAAGTTGTACCGGCTCACCGGCGAAGGCCAGGAAAACCTGGTGGAGATCATTCAGCCCGGCCAGACCTTTGCCGAGGCCTTGCTGTTCAGCCAGGCCCGTCTCTACCCGGTGAGCGCCACGGCCCTGAAGGACAGCGTGCTGGTGAGTATCGAGGGCAACCATTACCGCAATGCCCTGGAGGACCAGCCGAAAGTCTGTCTGGCGATCCTCGCGAGCATGAGCGTTCACCTGCACCTGCGTCTGCGCGACATCGATACCTTGACCATGGCCAGCGCGAGCCGTCGGGTGATTAATTTTCTATTCCAGGAACGCCACCCGGTTACCGGCCAGATTGTCTTGCAGGTGTCCAAACGCCTGGTGGCGTCGAAGCTGGGGATTCAGCCGGAAACCTTCTCGCGGATTTTGCATCGCCTGGTGGAGTGCGGCCTGATCGCCATGGAGCGTCGCCATATCAGCATTCTCGCTGAAGAAGAGCTGGCGGCTTTCCAATAGTCGGAATTGACCGCCATCAAGGCGCAATGCCACGCGCCTTGCACACTGGCAGCGTCCATCCACGGAGAGTACAAATGCCCCGTTCAACCCTGCCTTTGGTTTACTCCTGCTCAGGTTGCTCCAACGTCGCCCAACTGGCCAACACCCTGGCCGTGCGACTGGAGCGCAGCGGCCTGGCTGAAATGTCCTGCATCGCCGGTGTCGGCGGGCATGTGGCGGCGCTGGTCAACAAAGCGCGCTCGGGGCGCCGGATCTTCGCGCTGGATGGCTGCCCGTTGCAATGCGTTGAAAACTGCCTCAAGCAACATGGCCTGCATGCTGATGTGCACCTGATTCTCAGTCATTACGGGCTGCGTAAACGCCATGGTGTGGATTGCACGCAGGCGCAGAGTGATGAGTTGTTTGAAGGGATCAGGCAGTTGATTGCCAGTGATGCTCGCCAGCATGAAAGCCGCCGGGAAACGATGGCCTGAAGAACAACAAAAATCCAATGTGGGAGCGAGCCAGCTCGCGATAAGGGAGTGTCAGTCGACATCAATGTTGAATGTACCTGCCTCATCGCGAGCAGGCTCGCTCCCACACTTAATCTGTGTCGGTTATCCCGCCGCCAACCCCTTCCCCGCCCGCTCCAGATTGCGCCACAACCACACAGGCAACACATCAGGATCCAGACTGTCGATCAGATTCTTCAACGCCAACCCCAACTCCGTATCACCCTCAATCACCAGACGCCGGCGAAAGAACAGCGTATCCGGATCTTCCTGACGGCTCGCCAGCAATAAAAACTCCCGCCAATTACCACTGATCGTCACATGCGCCACGGCGTGCTCGGCAATCCGCAGCCCTTTACCGCTGAGAGTCAAATACCAGGACAACCCCAGATCGGGAATCCGCAAACACAACCAACGCCCACGCAAAACCTCGAACTCACCATCGCGCAACGGCTCGGCGAGGCAACGATTCAGCGCCTGTTGCAACGCCAGGCGCTGCACGGAAAAAGGCACCCGGCGCACCAGCGGCAACAACCGGTCGGCACCTTTCAACAGCCACTTTTTTCGATTCAACACAGGCCGACCTCCTCGACGCGCAGCATGCCGGCCTGGCCATGCCAATAACCATTGCACCCTTCTACAAACAGCGGCGGTGTCTCGCCCAGACGAACCCGTTGATAGGCAGCGACCACTTCGGCCATGCCCTGAGCACGAGGGCTCAAGCGCAACAGATCGGCGCCGCAGGCCACCAGCCCGGAGTAATCGGCCAGCAGATTGGTCACCTCAGCCGACATTGTCTGAATACCGTTGATGGTGAACAGCGCCTGCCCTTCCTGACTGGTCAGCGCCAGGCCGTCGGGGTAGTTGATGCAACAAAACTGGCAGTCATCCTTGGGCCGGTTTTCCGCACGGGCGGTGAAGCAGCGTGCGGAATAGGCCAACGGCAAATGCCCATACGCAAAAATTTCAACTTCCGGCACTGCACGGCCCAGTTCGCGTACCTGTTCGATCACATCACTAATCAGCGCCGCTGAACATTCCACAGGCGGCACCCAGCGGGTCATTCCGCTGTCGAGCAATTGCGCCAGCGCATGACCGTTGTACAGATTGAGGGCCGGGCCGCCCACGAACGGCAACTTGCGCTCAGCCAGGAATTGCACCGCGCCCATGTCGTTGGCTTCCACCAGCAATTGGCCGTTGTCGCACAGCCGGCGCAGGCTGGAGAGTTCGGACGCCGCTTCGATCAGCGTCAGACTGGAAAGCACCAGTTGCGCCTGGCTGCATTCCTGCAACTCGCGTCCCAACCCCAGCCATTGATCCAGCGAAAAGGCCCGGCGTTTCGAGCACACGGTTTCCCCCAGATAAATCACGTCCAGGGGCAAGGCCGACATCTCGGCGTAAAAGTTGCTGAGTTGCTCTTTGTCCCAATAAAACAGAACCGGTCCCAGGCTGAGTTTCATGTCGAATCCCTCATTGCCATGATCGATGATAAGCACCCAGAGTGGTCTGGCTGCCTTCGGACAAACCGGCCAGCACCTGACGCCATTCCTCCTTGACCCGAAAACTGCCCGGCGCGCCACGATGGGCGTCCAGTGCCGCGCGCCAGACGCGGGTGACTTGTTCGACATAGGCCGGGCTGCGTTGGCGGCCTTCAATTTTCACCGCTTCGACGCCGATGGCCGTCAGTTCCGGCAGCAAGTCCAGGGTGTCGAGGCTGGTGGGCTCCTCCAGCGCATGAAAGCGTTTGCCGCCGACCAGGAAGCGGCCTTTGCACAAGGTCGGGTAACCGGCCGGTTCGTCAGGGGTGTAGCGATCGATCAGCACTTCGCTGAGGCGTGCGCTCAAGCCTTCGGCGTCCTCACTCCAGCGCACCGCTTTGGCCGGCGAACAGACACCGCACAGGTTCGGCGACTCGCCGGTAATGTAGGAAGACAGATGGCAACGCCCTTCGGCCATGATGCACAAGCTGCCGAAGCCAAACACTTCGATGGGCACCGGGCTGCTGGCAGCGACTTGGCGTACTTGCGCCAACGACAACACCCGCGGCAGCACCGCGCGTCGAATGCCGTAGCGCTGCGCATAAAACTCCAGCGCGGCGGCATGGGTCGCCGAGCCTTGGACCGACAGGTGCAACGCCAGTTGTGGATGCCGCTGACTGGCGTAGTTGAGCACCCCGGGGTCGGCGGCGATCAGCGCATCGACGCCGAAATCAGCGGCGCGATCCACCGCTCGCTGCCAGCGCTCCCAACCCTTGGGTTGCGGGTACGTGTTGACCGCGACGTAGAGTTTTCGTTGATGCTGACGGATATGGGCGACCGCGGCGTCGAACTGTTTGTCGTCCATGTTCAGCCCCGCGAAATGCCGGGCGTTGGTGTCATCGCGAAAGCCGACATAGACGGCATCGGCGCCTTGGCGCACCGCCGCTTTAAGCGCAGGCAGGTTCCCTGCCGGGCAGACCAGTTGCATGGGTAATCCTCATGAAAAAACGCATCCGGGCCATCGCCTGATGCCCATGACGCGAAGGTCCGGGGCGATCGAAAAAGGCGCTGCCAGTCTAGCCAGACCGGCAGGCACGGCCTTGACGGCAATCAATTGCCATCAATGCATCAGGTCGGCGAAGGACAGGAACATCACGTTGTCGTGCTTGAGCACTTGCTGCTCGCACTCGATCACCGCCAGCCCATCGGCCCAGCACGCGGCGGTCAACATGGCCGAGCTTTGCTGAGGGTGCAGTTCCACGCTCAACTGGCCGTCGGCGCCGGGCGTCAATCTGGCCCGCAGGTACTGCCGACGCTTGTTACGTTGCAACCAGTCGAACCCGGCGGGCACGGCCAACGGCACCGGCAGCACGTCAGTCACGCCTTGGGCCCTGAGCAGGAACGGACGCACCACCACCAACGCGGTGATCAGCGCCGCCGAAGGATTTCCCGGCATGCCGATCCACGGTTTGCTGGCCACTTCACCAAAGGCCAGTGGCTTGCCCGGCTGAATGGCCAGCCGCCAGAAATCGACGTTGCCCAGTTCCTCGATCGCCTGTTTGAGGTGATCTTCCTCGCCCACCGACACGCCACCGGAACTCAACAGCAAGTCGCATTCCGAAGACGCCAGGCTCAAGGCATGCCGGCTGGCCGCCAACTCATCGACCATGACGCCATAGTCGTGCACCTCGACGCCCCAACCGCGCAACAACGCGGCGAGACAGTACCGGTTGCTGTTGTAAATCTGCCCCGGCGCCAAGGCATCGCCCGGCTCACGCAGTTCATTACCGCTGCTGAGCAGGCACACCTGCAACGGCCGATAGACCTCGACCCGCGCGATACCAGCGCCAGCCATCAACCCCAATTCTTGTGCGCGCAGGCGTTTGCCGGCCTTGAGCAACAGATGCCCACGGCGAACTTCCTCACCCTCCTTGCGCACATGGTCGCCAACGGATACAGGCGGGAACCAGACACGCTCGCCCTCGACCCGACAGCGCTCTTGCGGCACGACGGTATCGGCGCCCGGTGGCAATGGCGCGCCGGTAAAGATCTGCACCGCTTGCTGCGCGAGCAAGGGTGAACTTGCTTGATCCCCCGCCGCAATTCGCCCGCCAATCAATAAACAGCCACCTGCCTGGGGCAGGTCAGCCGCCCTGAGGGCATAGCCGTCCATGGCACTGTTGTCCCAGGCCGGCAGGTTCACCGGGGAATGAACATCCGCCGCCAGCACCCGCCCCATGGCTTGATCCAGACGAACCATTTGCGCCAGAGGCGGCGGCGGTGCCTGGTCCAGCAGACGGCTGATGGCCTCGTCCACCGGCATCAGGTTGCCGATGTCGCACACCCGGCCAGTCATGTGCGCGTCCCGCAGGCGTCGATGATCCGCTGTGCTTGCGGTTTCAAATGCGGGGCGAAATTGCACGGGCCGGTGCGACTGTCCAACTGTTCGAGCAGGATCTTGTTCCAGGCCGTCCGGCAGGCACCCGGCGAGCCTGGAACGCAGCACACCAGCACGCCGTTACTCATGCCGGCCAGTGCCCGGGACTGCAGGCTGGACATGCCGATCTCCTCCAGAGACACCTGCCGGAACAGTTCGCCGAAGCCTTCCACATGTTTGTCCAGCAATGGCAAGACCGCTTGCGGTGTGTTGTCGCGAGCGGTGAAACCGGTGCCGCCGGTCATCAAAACCACTTGCACCTTGGGGTCGGCGATCCACCGGGAAACGGTAGCGCGGATCTGATAAATGTCGTCCTTGACCAGATCGCGATCGATCAACACATGCCCGGCTGTTTGCAGCAAATCCGTCAGGGTCTGCCCCGAAGTGTCGGTGTCAAAAGTGCGCGTATCGCTGATGGTCAGTACGGCGATGTTCAGGGGTTCAAACGTGCGTTGCGCCAGATGGGCCATATCCAGGTCTTCCCGTAGATGAGGGTATGGCCCGAAGCCTGAACCGGAATAGCGAGCGAGCCAATTCCTCCAAGGAGGTACCTCGTCGGGGACATAGAGAGAATGTGCCGGGCACAAAACCTGTGGGAGCGGGCTTGCTCGCGAATGCGGTGTGTCAAACAACATTAATGTCGACTGACACACCGCATTCGCGAGCAAGCCCGCTCCCACATTGTCCTCCGTCGCTACAGGTTCTGCGCAATGGGGCTCAAGGCGCCAACCGGCTTCGCTTCCACAAACCATCGCGCAAACGGTAGTCGAGTCGATCATGCAAACGGTCAGCCCGCCCCTGCCAGAACTCCAGACGTTCAGGGCGCAGGCAGTAGCCGCCCCAATGCTCGGGACGCGACACGCTTTGGCCAACGAAGCGTTTGATGGTGTCAGCCAGCATGGATTCCAGCGCTGCACGACTGGCCAGCGGGCGACTCTGCGGTGAAGCCCAGGCCCCCAGGCGACTGGCCATGGAACGAGAATCGAAGTACGCATCCGACAACGCCGGATCGAGTCTGGACACCTGCCCTTCGATACGCACCTGACGCTCCAGTCCCGGCCAGAAAAACGTCATCGCGGCATAGGGATTAGCGGCCAGTTGCTGACCCTTGTCGCTCTGGTAGTTGCCGAAAAAAGTAAAGCCTTCATCGCTCAACCCCTTGAGCAGCAGAACCCGACAGTGCGGCCGTCCTTCAAGGTCGACCGTCGCCAGCACCATGCTATTGGCCTCGACAGGTGCGCACTCGGTGTCGCGGGCCTGTTGCAACCACTGCCGAAACATCGCCAGCGGATCGTCCAGCGCAGCCTCATCTTGCAAGCCATTAAGGGTGTAGTTACGGCGCATCTGAGCCAGGGAAAGCGGCATGATGGTGATCTCCGGAAGGTTTTACGCAGTGTGCGAGGCACTGCGCAAAGCCACCTTGACCGCCATCAACACTGTCGCCTACTTGAGACGCAGCCGCCGCGCCAGTTTGTGCAGGTTGCTGGGGTCGACTTCCAGGATTCGCGCGGCGCTGGCCCAGTTTTCCCCGGACAGGCTCAGGGCCTGGAGGATTTTCTTGCGCTGGTAATCGTCGACGGCTTCGCCCAAGGGCTGGAACGGCAGATCAGCCGTAACGTCCGGGGATGGTTCGACCACCGTCCCCGATGCCGCCATCGCACTGTCGAGATCGAGAATTTCAGGCTCCAGCGTCATGATCAACGCGCGACTCGTCCCACGGCTGAGCTGCTTCAACGCGGCCCGACTGATCACGTGTTCCAGTTCGCGTACATTGCCCGGCCAGGTATAAAGCAGCAGCGCGCGTTCGGCCGCCGGCGACAGGCGCAAACCACGCAGGCCGAGCCGCGCCCGATTGAGTTCAAGGAAATGCCCGGCCAGCATCAACACATCGTTACCGCGCTCGCGCAGGGGCGGAATCGGCACCGGATACACCGAGAGCCGGTGATACAGATCGGCGCGAAAAAAACCGTCGCGGATGCTGTCCGGCAGATGCCGGTTAGTGGCGGCGATGATCCGCACATCGACGTGCAGCGGCTTGTCGGCGCCGAGGCGCTGGATCTCACCGTTCTGCAGGGTGCGCAGTAACTTCGCTTGCACGCTCAAGGGCAGTTCCCCGACTTCATCGAGAAACAGCGTGCCTCCGTTGGCGGCATCGAAGCGTCCGGCACGGTCACTGGTGGCGCCGGAAAACGCGCCTTTGACATGCCCGAACAACTCACTCTCTGCCAGCGACTCCGGCAAAGCGGCGCAGTTAACGTGGATCAGCGGTTTGTGGTGGCGCCGTGAAAGACGATGCAAGCGCCGGGCGAACAACTCTTTGCCGACCCCGGTCTCGCCCAACAGCAATACCGGCAGGTCGGAGTCGGCCAGTACATCCAGCTCATTGAGCAATTGATGCAGCACCTCACTCTGCCCGAGGATCTCGCCCTCCTCGACCGGCATTCGCAAGTCCTGGGGATCGCTGCGGGACAGACGCAAGCTACGGTTTTCCTGTTCCAGACGGGTGACCCGCACGGCGGCTTCGATCTGCAAGGTGCAGCGTTTGAGCTCCTCCCGCGCCCGACTGTCGAAGGTCCCGGCGTGCAGCGCATCGAGGGTGATCGCGCCCCAGATCCGTCCTTCGACATAAAGACTCACGCCCATGCAGTCATGCACCGGCAGCGGTTCGCCGACGTGATTGTCGAGCAAGCCGTCGTAGGGGTCTGGCAGGCGACTGTCGGGTTCGAACCAGGTCGGCTCGCGCGACGCCATGATTGCCGCCAGCCGTGGATGCTGGGCAATGACGAACCGGCGCCCCAACGCTTCATGAACCAGCCCCACCGTCGCCACCGGCCTGAGGCTGTCGTCATCCAGACGCAACAAGCCCACGGCGCCACTGTTGAAGTATTCGCGCAGGGTCTGCACCAATCGTTGCAACCGCACGGCATTGGGCAACTCGACGATCAGGTCGGCTGCCAGGCTTTCTCGCAGCATGGTAGTAATCACCCTCTATGGTTGGATTCACCCTAAAGCGTCAGGGTGCCTATCACCACAACTAAAAATTAATCCATGTTTTTCAATCACTTAAATATGGCATGCCGGATGCAATGAGCCTGGAGAACCGTTGAAACCCAAACAAGGAACCCTGATGAGCCAGACCCTATTGGAACAAAGCCTCGGCCAACTGGCCTGCGACATTCCCGGTGCCACCCGAATCTTCCATACCTTCAAACTGGACTTCTGTTGCGGCGGGCATAAAAGCCTGCGTGAAGCGGCCCTTGGCAAAAACCTCGATCCGGTCCTCATTGCCGACGCTCTGAACATTCTGCAAGACGCCGGCGAAACCCAGCACGACTGGCGCAACGAACCTTTGGAACTGCTGATCGCCCACCTTCTGGCGCGCTACCACGCCCGTCACCGCGAGCAACTGCCGGAACTGATCCGTCTGGCCCGCCGCGTCGAGCAAGTCCATGGCGCGCGCAGCAGCTGCCCCAACGGCCTGGCCGATCTCCTGACCGACATGCAACAAGAACTCGAAGGCCACATGCTCAAGGAAGAACAGGTGCTGTTCCCGATGCTGCAACAAGGCATCGGTGCTCAAGCGGCTCCGCCGATCCAGGTGCTGCGCTTCGAACATGATCAACATGGCGAAGCACTTGAGAAGATGCTCGCCCTGACCAATCACATCATCCCGCCTGCCGATGCCTGTAACACCTGGCGTGCGCTCTATCGCGGGCTGCTGGAATTCAAAGACGACCTGATGCAACACATCCATCTGGAAAACAACGTGCTGTTCATCAACGCCCTGAACCCTCGTCACTGATCGATCGCCAGTCACACCCAACCCGCGGCAGCCCATCGGTTGACGCGGGTTTTGTTTATCCGGGACTGCTTATGATCAACCCTGCCAATAGAACATCGCCTTGGCCAGGATCACGATCAACACCATGTGCCCGAGGATGCTGCGGCGAATCCAGCTTGCGCGAGTCGCGGTCAGGCGCGCATGGGTCAGCCAATAGGCCAGCAGCAAGTAATGGCCGATGATGCTCAGGGCCAACAGGATCTTAAGGCTCAACAACGTGCCAAAGCTGCTGGCCAGCGGCTGACTCAATGCGCCCCGGTACTGCCACGCCAGGCCTATCCCGGCGCCATACAACAGCAACACCACGCCATGCAGCACTTTGCGCGAACGCACGGCAATCGCCTGATCCGCCGTGGTTTGCGCGGGATCCGCCAACTGCTGGCGCGCGCGATGCCAGATGACCACCTCGAAAAACAGTGTGCCGATGAAGGCAATCGCTGCCAGCAAATGCGTGACCAGTAAAAAGGGATACATCAGCGCCCGCCTCTGTCAGTTCGCGTGCTCATCCCGGATGACCGTCGACCCGGGCCCGCAGCAGCATCGGCCCGTAGCGCCAGGCATACAGCGCAAACGCCAGCGCCCAGCACACACCGGCCAACCACAATGCTGGCAAGGGAAAGAACTCGATCAACACGACCCGGCTCAGGCACGCCAGGTTGAGCAAGATGAACGCCAGGGTCATGCCCGACGGCGGCTCCAGTGCGCGGCCGGTGTGGCCCAGGCTGACTCGGGCGATCATCGCCAGCACCAGGCCGCCCATGGCACCGATGGTCAGGCAATGCACCGCCAGGCTCGGATTGATCGGCACGCCGAAATGCCACAGCGCCATCCCGAGACAGGCCACCGCCAACCAGCCATAAGCCAGGTGCAGCGACCACAGTAACGGTACCTGCCACAGTGCCCGGTCATGCCAGCGCACCAGTCGCAGCAGATGCCCCGCACCCAGCACCGCGAACAGCAGGCCCACCCAGACATTGGGGTTGAGCGCTGGTCCTGCGGCATATAACAACGCCACCAGCGGCGAACCTACCAACAGCAGTCGATCCAGCCAGGGCCAGGCGGCAACGCCTTCCACCCGACCAAGGCCACGCTGGGTGAAGAACGGAATCACCCGCCCGCCGATCAACCCCATCATCGCCGCCACCAGCCAGATACCGGTCAGCACGCCCTGACGCTGCCAGCCTTCATGCCCCTCGACCAGGCCGTACAGGGACAACCCGTCGGCCACGGCCAACAACAGCAAGACCACCACAATCGGGTAGTTACGTTTCTGCCGCACCTTCCACAAGGTGAAGCCCATGAGCACCGCCACCGCCAACGGGAACGCCAACTCCAGCACCGCGAGCAACGGCCACGGCACATTGGCCAGCCAGGCCACTCGCGCCAATAACCACAGCAGCGCCAGAGCGGCCAACGGTTTGCCGCTGAGGCCGGGGCGACCGGTCCAGGTCTGCACGGCCGTCAGCAGAAAGCCCGCGATAATCGCCAAGCCGAACCCGAACAACAATTCATGCCGATGCCAGCCCAGCCAACCGCCTGCCGGCTGCAAGTCGGACATCGAACCACTAAAAGCCGCCAGCCACAGCGGAATGGCCAGCACCGCCAACAGGCAGCCGGCGAGGAAAAACGGCCGGAAGGCCAGCCGTAACAGCGGCGCGATTGCCATCGCTTTACGGCGGTCAAGCACTTGCATAAAGCCACTCCTCTACCTGTTTGCTGACCTGGCGCCAACCCGCACGCGCCGAGGTAAATCCAGGGGCAATCATCGGGTATTACCGATTCATTGCCTTTGTCATAGATCAAGTGTGCAAGGGACGTGCCCCGATGCTCATTCGAACCTGTCTGGACTAGGAGAATGATGGCCCCTGTGGCGAGGGGGCTTGCCCCCGTTGGAGTGCGAAGCGCTCCTGAAACCGGCATCCGCGGCGCGTCAGATAGAACCCCTCAGCCGGTTTTACGACTGCTGCGCAGCCGAACGGGGGCAAGCCCCCTCGCCACAAAGGTGATCGGTCGTCAGGGTAAAAATGACCATTTGAGGGTTATTTAAACCCTACACAGCATAGTCTTTTTTACCCTCACGCCTGAGAACCCCAATAAGCAGGGCCCTCCAAGCCTGGCCCGCGTCTTGCTCAGCATGGGCAACCTTTTAGAAATCCTGGATCCCTCTCGATTACCCGGAGTCGTCATGAAAAAAGTCATCCAGCCACTGGCCTGGTTTGTTGTGTTGACCTCAATCCTGGCCCTGGCCAGCGGCGTTTCTCTAGGTCTCGTCTGACCTGATCCCCTTCTCTATCTTCAGGATGAATTCTCATGGTGCTTCATCGCGTCCATCACCAGATTCTGCGCAGTCATCACTTGTTCGAGCCGTTGAACGAAGAACAGCTGGATGAACTGATGAGTACCAGCCACTTGCTGAGCATTGACAAGGGCGAGCCGTTGTTCCGTCAAGGTGAGCCGGCCGATTCGTTCTATTTCATCATTGCCGGCGCGGTGAAAATCTACCGGCTGACACCCGATGGGCAGGAGAAAGTGTTTGAGGTCATCAGCGATCGGCAAACTTTCGCCGAGGCGATGATGCTGATGGACACCCCGAACTATGTGGCCTCGGCCGAAGCGATCTGCCCCACCCAGCTCTACCGCTTATCCAACAGCACCTACATGCGCCTGCTGCAGAGCAACAGCCGGCTGACCTTTGCACTGCTGGGCAAGCTCTGCGTTCGCTTGCATCAACGGGTTAACGAAATCGAGACCCTGTCACTGAAAAACGCCACCCACCGGGTCGTACGTTATTTGCTGACGCAACTGGTTCGTCAGCAAACCATAGACAGCCAATTCGAGTTGCCGATGGCCAAGCAACTGATTGCCGGGCACCTGTCGATCCAGCCGGAAACCTTTTCGCGGATCATCCGCCGCTTGATCGATGAAAACATCATCACTCAGGACGGCCGTCAGATCGCCATTCTTGATCGTCTGCGCCTGGAACAGTTCGAGTGAGCGCCATGCCCGTCTGCCTGTATTGCCAACATGCCAACCCACCCCAAGAAATCGAGTGCCGCCAATGCGGCATGCCCCTGCCGGCACTGGCCGAACACGCCGGAGAACGTCGGCAGCGCCGATTCATGTGGTTCTGCATCGGCCTGACGATCTTCTGCGTGACGATGTTTTTCTGGCTGCCGCGCAGCATCAGCTGATGCTGCGTTGATCAAACCGGGGTTCAAGGTTGAGTCAGCTGACGATACAACTGCGGCAAGCGCAGAGGTAACTGCTCAGGCTGACGGATCAAGGTGTAGCCATTGGCGCCAAACATGTACGGCAGGTAATCCCCGGCGTCGCGATCGATCGTGATACAGAACGGCGTCAGCCCCTGACGCCGCGCCTCAAGCACCGCTTCGCGGGTGTCTTCAACACCGTAGCGCCCTTCATACAGATCCAGATCATTGGGTTTGCCATCCGTGAGCAGCAGCAACAGTTTGCTGCGCCGCTTGCTCGTGCCCAATAGTTGCGTGGCCTGGCGAATGGCGGCGCCCATGCGCGTGTAATACCCCGGTTTGAGACCTTGAATACGACCTCGGGTGGTGTCGTCATAACGCTGGGTGAACGCCTTGAGTTCCTGCATGCGCACTTGCTGACGACGCAGCGAGGAAAACCCGTACAGGGCGAAGTCATCGCCCAGCACCGACAAGGTTTCGCCGAACAGCAGCAGGCTGTCGCGGATGACATCGATGACGCGATGCTCATCGTTCAGATGGGCGTCGGTGGACATCGACACGTCGGCCAGCAACAGACACGCCAGGTCGCGGCGGGTCTGCCGTTGCTCCATGAACAGACCGCGTTCGGCACACTGGCCATGCTCGCGCTCAACGTGAAAATCCAGCCAGGCCTGCATGTCGAGCTCTGAGCCCTGAGGTTGCTGGCGTAACCACTGGCGGTCGTTACGCAGATGCTCGAATTGGCGCCGCAAGCGGTGCGCCGAGGCCTTCAGCCGTAAAGGCAATGGCTGTGCCTCACAGTCGCGGGGCACCATCATTTGCAGATTGACGAAGCTGTCCTGCATCTGTTGTTTACGGTAGTCCCACTCCGGCAACTTGATGCCCTCGCCGAGGGGAATATCGTCGACATCGGCCGGTGGCAAATCCAGGTGCAACTTGAGAGCGCCGCCCTTGCGCAGGCGGGTGCGCGACAGCGTCAGTTCATCCAGGTCGTCGGCGACTCGGGCGGCGTCCGGGTTTTCGCTGTCGTCGGACCAGCGATCCAGGTCGACGTGCTCGGTCCAACTGAACAGGTTCTCAAGGCGCACGATTAACAACCCGCCGTCGCGGCTGCCTTCATCGATCCGTGTCGCGCGTTTACGCCCGCTTTTCTGTTCGCCGGGTGGCGTGGTCAAAGACTCTTCGGATTCATCGCCCAGATCCGCAGCCTGCGGGCTGGCGAGGTTTTGCGGCGGGTACAACCACAGCGGCAGCGGCCACGCGGCCCGTTCGCTGCGGGGGAAATGCTCAACACTGCCGGGTTCGCGCAGCGCCTGGCATAACGCCCGTTCCAGTGCCGCTTCGCTAGCGTTCAATGAGGCCGGATCGGGGCGCAATTGCAGATGGGCATCGACCAGACGTTTATAGCGAGTACGCAGCGCGGGATAGCGTCGCAACAACTGTTGCGTCCAGCGTTGATTGTCCCGCCCCCAGTGACGCATCGGCCCGGCCTGTGCCGCCAGCAACGCGAGCCAGCGATAGAGTTCCTCATTCAGTGCGACTTCAGGGAAGACCGCCAGGCTCGATGGCAGCCGCAAATTACTCGCGTCACACCACGCCAACGGCACTTGTTTGCAGGTGCCGGCGATCTGCTGCAACACGTTGCGCCGCAGCAGCAGGTCGCGATCACTGGCAGCTTCCACACCGATGCCATTGGCACCGCCCATGGCGCGAAACAACAGTGCCAGCGGGCGTTGCTGGCTGGCCAGTTCAACCCTTGCTTCAGGGAAGTCCGGGCTGGCACGCCGTGTGATGAAACGATGCCAGACACTGCCTACCCACTCTTCCAGTTCGACGGTAAACGCCATGATGCTTGCCCTTCCCGGAAACCAAAAAAACGGCCCGCTGTATCAGCCGGGCCGACCTTTTCTAGCCATTGCACTCGTTCATGAAGGTACAACCGCAGCCGGGGCGCGTAAGGCTGCGCGGCTACGTTGCTTGAAGCTGAACAGGTAACAGAGCAAGCCTGCGAAGAAGCCGAGACCGGCGCCCAGACGCGCCCAGAACAGCACCTGCAGATGTTCGACCGTGGACATGAATGGCAACGCAATCCCGTCGGCCTGCCAGCGTTGCAGGTAAACCTGTACGACACCGGCAGCGGTGAGGAACAGCGTGATCATCACCATCGACAGGGTCATCAACCAGAAGCCCCAGATTTCGAAGGTCTGCGAACGCTCGTCAGCGGCTTCACCCAACCCGCGCAAACGCGGCATGGCGTAGCTGATCAAGGTCATCACGATCATCGCGTAAGCACCGTAGAAGGCCAGGTGACCGTGCGCCGCCGTCAGTTGCGAACCGTGGGTGTAGAAGTTGACCGGTGCCAGGGTGTGCAGAAAACCCCAGACGCCCGCACCGAAGAACGCGGTGACCGTAGTGCCCTTGGCCCACAGTGTGGCGGCGCGGTTCGGGTGTTGCCGGCGACGATTCTTCACCATGCTGAAGGCGAAGATCACCATGGCCAGGAACGGCAGCGGTTCGAGTGCAGAGAAAATCGAGCCGACCCACAACCAGACCTCAGGCGCACCAATCCAGAAGAAGTGGTGACCGGTGCCGATGATCCCGGTAATCAGCGCCATGGCGATGATCACGTACAGCCATTTCTCCACGACTTCCCGGTCGACACCGGTGATCTTGATCAGGACAAAAGCGAGCATCGAACCCATGATCAGTTCCCACACGCCTTCCACCCAAAGATGCACCACCCACCACCAGTAGAACTTGTCGCGGGCCAGGTTGCCGGGGTTGTAGAAGGAGAACAGGAAGAACACCGCAAGGCCGATCAACCCGGTCATCATCACCATGCTGACGGTGGTCTTGCGACCTTTGAGCAGGGTCATGCCGATGTTGTAAAGGAAGCCCAGGCACACCACCACAATGCCCATCTTGGTAATGGTCGGCTGCTCCAGGAACTCCCGGCCCATGGTCGGCAGCAACTCGTTGTGGGTCAGTTTGGCCAGGCCCGCATAAGGCACCAGCAGATAGCCGAGGATCGTCAGCACGCCCGCGGCGGCGAATACCCAGAACAGAATGATCGCTAACTTCGGACTGTGCAGTTCGCGGTCGGCCTCTTCCGGAATCAGGTAATAGGCAGCGCCCATGAAGCCGAACAGCAGCCAGACGATTAGCAGGTTGGTGTGCACCATCCGCGCCACGTTGAAGGGAATGACCGGGAACAGAAAGTCTCCCACCACGTATTGCACACCCATGATCAAACCGAACAACACCTGACCGAGAAACAGCATCAGGGCAAACACGAAGTACGGTTTGGCCACGGCTTGCGAGGCGAATTTCAGATGCGGATTAGCAATGCTCATCTCTTAGCCCTCCTTGTTTGGCGGCCAGCCATTGGTGTTGATGTTCGAACTCCATTTGAGGAACTCGGCGATGTCATCCACCTCCTGCTCGCTCAACTTGAACTGCGGCATCGCTCGCCGGCCCGGTACGCCCAGCGGCTGCATTTTCATCCAGGCATGCAGAAAGGGTTTGAAGCCCGCCTCCCCGCCGCGCCGCTGGAACACGTTACCCAGCTCAGGCGCAAAGTAGGCGCCCTCGCCCAGCAGCGTGTGGCAGCCGATGCAGTTGTTTTGCTCCCAGACCGTCTTGCCGCGGATCACGGATTCGGTTAACTGCGCTTCATTGCTGCGCTCTGGAAAGGTCTGTTCCGTGTGATAGGTCAAGGCCAGGAATATCAGGAAGAAGAAGATGCTTCCCCCGAAGTAGATATTCCTGGCCATGCCTTTGGTGAAGGTCTCTGACATGGTCGCTTCCTCTTTGCTTGGCCCGTCCATGATAGGAAGCGAAGGGTTGAAACCTGCTTGATGGCGATCAAGAAAGGCAGATGGTTTTGGTCGGGTTTAGATCGTATGACTGACAGAGATCGAATGTGGGAGCGGGCTTGCTCGCGAAGGCGGCGTGTCAGTCAACATGGATATTGAATGTGCCGGCCC
>NZ_JAHSTV010000005.1 GCF_019145235.1 Pseudomonas farris
CATTTGTTATATGTTGTGCTTAAGCGAGGTTTTCGTCGGTAGTCGGCACGATCAGGATGCCGGCGCGCAGGCCGTTCTTGACCCTGGGGTTCGGGAAGATGATCCGGGCGCCCTTCTCTTCGATGATCCAGCGGGTATTGGCGATATCCTCGGCCAGCACATACCCCACTTTCAACTCCGAAAAGTTTTCGATATCCGCCGGCAGGTTCAGACGGAAGCTATCGCTGTGCTTGATGATTTCCCGTGCGACGCTGAACAACTGCAAGCCATCCAGCCCTTCGTCGGTCATTGGCGGCTCGGTGCCTTCGATGATCTGCTTCAGGCGGGTTTCAAGAAGGTCGACGTTGACCCCGTCGTTCTGCCCGAACGGCCGGGCCTTGCCCAGCTCCAGGGTGAAGGACTCGGCATCGAGCTTGTCGTAGGTGTAGGAGCTGAAGACGATGGAGGGTTTGTTCTGCAGCAGCACCGCTTCCATGCCGGCGGCGCGCAAGCGAGCCAGTTCCTGGCGTGAATGCTGACGACCTTCTTTCCAGGGATACAGGGCGAACTGCTCGATTTTCGAGCCACGGATCGCTGTGTGCAGGTCGTAGTGCAGGCGATTGCGGTCCGGCAGGCTGAAGAAAGTCGCCGCCAGCCGCTCTAGCTCACAAGCGCGTAACGCCTCGGAACCGCTGGTTTGTTCGTGACGGCCGTTGAACAGCCGATTGACGTCCTGCTCGATAAAACGCTCACCGCGGCGGATAGCCTCGGGGTTGCCGAACAGAAACAGAATACGTGCGCGCGGCTTCAAGTCACCGCGGGCGATGTCATGCAACAGACGATCGAGCAGCTCGATCGGCGCTGTTTCGTTGCCATGGATGCCAGCCGAGAGCAGCAGGTCCAGGCCATTGTCGCGGGCTTCAGGTGGCCGGACTTCCAGCGCACCTTCGCTCAACCAGCGCATCCGCACGCCTTCGACAGTCAGTTGAGTCTTCTCCGCCGGTTCGCGGCCGGCGAGGGTCAGTTCAAGCAGTTTGCCGAGGGCGAGCATAGAGCGGTTTCCTTAGTGGTCGTGATTGCAATCCGGGCCGTGTACATGGTCCTCATCATCACCGACGTCGGCCGGTTCCATCTCCAGTTGCAGACTTACCAGATTAGTCGCCAATGGGCGCAGCAGCAGGTTTGCGTATTCAGCGTCACCTTCTTCGACGTCCACGCCGATCAGCAACTGGCCACGGCCGTCCTGCTGGATCCACAGCTCTTTGCCTTGCCACATGACCGCGACGCGGGTGCAGGAAGTTTCCAGTTGCGTGCCGTCGGTGTCTTCAAGGATCAGCTGCAGGGTATCGCTCATGTGTTTTACGCTCTCGACGTTCAATTGATCTGGAATGGATAAACCGCGCCCAGTTTAAGGATTTGCGTCAGTTCATCCAGTGCCGTCCGGCACTCAAGCAGCAATTGCGGGTCCGCGAGATCGTTTTCGGTCATGCGGTCGCGGTAGTGCTTGTCGACCCATTCGGTCAATGTGCCGTACAACGGTGCCGTCATGATAACCCCTTGGTTGACGGCCGCCAGTTCGGTTTCGTTAAGTGCGACACGTAACCGCAGGCAAGCCGGGCCACCGCCGTTCTGCATGCTCTGTTTGAGATCGAAAACTTTTACTTCGCGGATCAGGCTGCCAGAACTGGTCAGGCCTTGCAGGTACTGCCAGACACGCTCGTTGCCACGGCATTCTTCCGGCACGATCAATAGCATGGAGCCGTCAGGACGCGACAGCAGCTGGCTATTGAACAGGTAGGAACGAACGGCGTCTTCCACGGTGACCGCGGAACGCGGTACGCAGATCGACTGAAATTTCCCACCGACTTTTGCGAGTTTGCCGTGCAGTTCAGCGAGCATCTGTTCGGTGTCGAGGAAGGCGTCCTCGTGATAGAACAGCACTTCGCCGTTACCCACTGCGATCACGTCGTTGTGGAACACACCTTGATCGATCACCGAAGGGTTCTGCTGCGCATAGACCACGCCCTCATCGCTCAGACCGTGCAGACGCGCGACGGCCTGGGACGCTTCGAGCGTCTGGCGTGCCGGGTACTTCTGCGGATTCGGGTAACGAGTGTCGAACGCACTGCGACCGAACACGAAAAACTCGACGCCAGCTTCACCGTAGTCACGGCAGAAACGGGTGTGGTTGGCCGCGCCTTCGTCACCGAACTGCGCCACGGCGGGCAAAGCAGCGTGGTGAGCAAAGTGCTTCTGATCGGCGAACATCGCCCCCAGTACGCGGCTGGTGGTCGGGTGTTCGATGCTGCGGTGGTATTTGCAGTTCAGGTTGGCGGCGGTGAAGTGCACGCAACCATCCGCGGTGTCGGCACTCGGGCTGACCGTGGCGGCGTTGGCCACCCACATGCTCGACGCCGAGCAACTGGCAACCAGCAGCGGCATGGCATCTCTAGCGGCGCGCTCGATTACCTGAGCATCGGTACCGCTGAAACCCAGGCGGCGCAGTGCGGCTACGTCCGGACGTTCTTGTGGCGCCAAAACGCCTTGCTGAAAGCCCATCTCCATCAGCGCTTTCATCTTCGCCAAGCCTTGCAGCGCGGCTTCCTTCGGGTTCGAAGACTGCTGGCTGTTGCTCTGGGACGCGACGTTGCCGTAAGACAGGCCGCCGTAGTTATGGGTCGGCCCCACTAGACCGTCAAAATTGACTTCATAGGATTTCATCAGCGAGGCTCCACGAGAATCTGTTGTTATAGGCATCAGTAACTAACTGTTCAGTGCGACCAAGTCGCGACCATCGCGGGCAAGCCCGCTTCCACAGGTTCGGAGGTGTTCACAAATTTTGTGTTCCTCTCAATCACTGTGGAGCGGGCTTGCCCGCGATTGGCGTTAAGCCATCTTCACGCCAGGCGTCAAAGCAGCAGGCAACACCAAGTTCGGGGTTTCCAGCGAGGCTACCGGGTACGCGCAGTAATCTGCGGCGTAGTAGGCACTGGCGCGATGGTTACCCGATGCGCCGACACCGCCGAATGGCGCGCTGCTCGCCGCACCGGTCAGCTGCTTGTTCCAGTTGACGATACCGGCGCGGCTTTCCAGCCAGAACTGCTGATAACGCGCTTCGGAATCCGACAGCAGACCGGCCGCCAGGCCGTAGTCGGTGTCGTTGGCTTCAGCGATCGCCGCTTCAAAATCAGCGTAGCGGATCACTTGCAGCAGCGGACCAAACAGTTCTTCGTCCGGGCGATCGGCAACTGCCGTCACGTCCAGAATGCCCGGGGTCAACAAGGCTGCCTGAGCCTGAGGCTGAGTCATTTCCAACAGCGCCACGGCGCCGTTGGCCAGCAGATGTTCTTGCGCATCCATCAGCGCTTTCGCAGCGCCGAGGGAAATCACCGAGCCCATGAACGGCGCCGGTTGCTGATCGAACGCACCGACTTCAATCGTCGAGCTGACCGCCACCAGACGCGCCAGCAGCGTATCGCCCCAGGCGCCTTGCGGCACCAGCAAGCGGCGGGCACAGGTGCAACGCTGACCGGCAGAAATGAATGCCGACTGAATGATGGTGTAAACGGCGGCATCGAGGTCCGCAACCTGATCCACCACCAATGGATTGTTGCCGCCCATTTCCAACGCGAGGATCTTGTCTGGACGACCGGCAAACTGCTGGTGCAAGTGATTGCCGGTACGGCTGGAACCGGTGAAGAACAGACCGTCGATGCCCGGGTTCGCCGCCAGGGCGATACCGGTTTCGCGAGCGCCTTGCAGCAGGTTCAGCACGCCAGCCGGCAGACCGGCTTCGATCCAGCACTTGACCGTAAGCTCGGCAACTTTCGGGGTCAGCTCACTCGGCTTGAACAGCACACTGTTACCGGCCAGCAGCGCTGGCACGATGTGACCGTTCGGCAAATGGCCGGGGAAATTGTAAGGGCCGAACACCGCCACCACACCATGGGGTTTGTGGCGCAACACCGCAGTGGCGTCGCCCAGCGGGCCGCTCTTCTCGCCGGTACGTTCGCGGTAGCTTTGCACCGAGATGGCAATCTTGTTGACCATGCTGGTGACTTCAGTCGCCGCTTCCCACAGGGGTTTGCCGGTTTCTTCACCGATGGTGCGAGCCAGTTCGTCGGCGTGATTCTTCAGCGCAGCGGCAAAGGCTTCCAGCACACTGATGCGCTCTTCCAGGGTACGGCGGGCCCAGCCTGGGAACGCCTGACGCGCAGCTTGCACAGCCGACTCGACCTGACCGGTCGTGGCGCCTTCGCCGGTCCACAGCACTTGCTGGGTCACCGGGTTTACCGATTGAAAGGTTTCACCCTGGCCAGCCAGCCATTCACCGGCGATGTATAGCGAATTCATTATTTCGACTCCCGAGCAGCGGACAACGGAACGGCGCGCACTTGATCGCCGGCGTTGAGTTGAAGACGTTTGGCGGTCAGCGGATCGACCACCAAAGTGCCGGCGGCGAAGCGTGCTGGTGCGGCAGTGATCCGGCAGTCTTCACGCTTGCGGTTATGAATCAGGAACGGCGTGGCATCGTCACCCGGAGTGCCGATGGCCAGCACCAGCGCCTGGCTGTCGCGTACTGCGCGAATCTTGGTGGTTTCGCATTCCACCGCAGGGCCGGCATCGAAGATGTCGACGTAGCCTTGGTAGCTGAAGCCTTCGCTCTTGAGCATCGACAGCGCCGGCTCGGTGTCCGGGTGAACCTGGCCGATCACGTTGCGCGCATCTGGCGACAGGAAGCAGGTGTACAGCGGGAATTTCGGCATCAGTTCGGCGATGAACGCCTTGTTGCCCACACCGGTGAGGTAATCGGCCTGGCTGAATTCCATCTTGAAGAAATGCCGACCCAGGCTTTCCCAGAACGGCGAACGCCCGGCGTCATCGGACACACCGCGCATTTCGGCGATGATTTTGTTGCCGAACAGTTGCGGGAACTCGGCGATGAACAGCATCCGCGCCTTGGCCAGCATGCGGCCGTTGAGGCCAGTGCGGAAATCGGCGTGCAGGAACAACGAGCACAACTCGGAATTGCCGGTCAGGTCGTTGGCCAGGAACAGCGTCGGAATTTCGCGGTAGATGTTCAGCTCTTGCGAGGCGCTGACGGTCAGGCCGACCCGGAAGTTGTACCAAGGCTCACGCAGGCCGACGGCGCCGGCAATGGCGGAAATACCCACCACGCGGCCGTTGTCGTCTTCGAGCACGAACAGGTAATCCGCATCGCCCCGCCCGGCTTCGCCGCGGAAGGTCTTCTCGGCCCAGCCGACCCGATGGGCCAGACGCTCTTCGTTGGCCGGCAAGGTGGTCAGGCCGGTGCCGGTGCTGCGGGCCAGGTCGATCAGAGCGGGTAAATCGCTGCTGCGTACGGGACGAACGATCATGCTATCTCCTCAAACGGGCCGCTGACGCCACCCGTGAAACTCGCTGCTTTACTAAGCATTCATTCTTTATAGGCATAGCAGCAGGCGTTAAACCGCCACCAGGCGCACGCTGGCACCTTCGCCGACGCCCAAGGCTTCGGCCGCTTCCAGATCCAGGGTCACGGGTTTGCCCGGCGCGTAATCGAGCTCAAGCAAAACAGCGCGGTAATCCTGCAGTTGGGCGTTGGCCACCAGGTACTGACGACCGGCACCTTTGACCGGCTCGCCGATTTTCACCGGGACTACACGGCTCTGGGCGATCGAACGGATCCCCGAGACGCGGGCGTGCAGAGTCGGGCCACCGTCGAAAATGTCGATGTAGTGGTCGGTCTCGAAGCCTTCGCGCATCAGGATGTCGAAAGTGATCTGCGCCCGTGGGTGCACCTGGCCCATCGCCTCTTGAGCGGAGTCCGGCAGCAACGGCACGTAGATCGGGTAATGCGGCATCAGCTCGGCCAGGAACGTGCGGCTTTTCAGACCACACAGACGCTCGGCAGCGGCGTAGTTGAGGTCGAAGAAGTTGCGACCGATGGCATCCCAGAACGGCGAGTCGCCATTTTCGTCGCTGTAACCGACGATCTCGGTCACCACCGAATCGGCAAAGCGTTCCGGGTGGCTGGCCACGAACAACAGGCGACCACGGGAATTGAGCTCCGCCCAAGGCGAACCCACCAACTCCGGCTTCACGTAGAAACTGGTCAGCAAGCTGTTGCCAGTCAGGTCGTGGCACTGGGAGAGCACGTGGATCTTGTTGTGAATCTTCAGCTCGCGGGAGGCATGCACGAAAGTTTCGTTACGGAAGCTGTAGAACGGCTCGGAGTAACCGGCCGAGGCAACGATGGCCGAACAGCCGACCAGCTTGCCGGTGGCCGTGTCTTCGAGGACGAAGAAATAGCTCTCTTCACCGTTGAAGCTGACTTCGGCGGCGAACGAAGCTTCGCTTGCGGCGATCTTGTCGCTCAGGCGTTCAACGTCATCCGGCAAGGAAGTGACACCAATCGGGCTGTCCGCAGCCAGACGCTGTACCTCGCCCAGATCAGCCATTTGCGCGGGGCGCATCACCAGCATGGTGTCACTCCTTTCTCATTTAACACTTTTAGGAAAAATAACCGGGCTGTCATTGAAGACACTCGGACTAATGTGGGAGCGGGCTTGCTCGCGAAAGCGGTGGGTTAGTCGACATCATTGCTGTCTGACCCACCGCTTTCGCGAGCAAGCCCGCTCCCACATTGAATCTGGCCCAGCATAAAAATTGGGTTCGACGCCTGAACAGTTCAGGCGTCGAAGGGACTATCAGGCTTGCGTCAGCTTCGCCGCGGCGCGCTCGAAACGGTCCAGACCGGCATCGATATCGGCGTCTTCAACCACCAGGCTTGGCGCGAAACGAATCACGTCCGGGCCGGCTTGCAGAATCATCAGGCCTTCACGCTCGGCGGCGTTGAAGATGTCTTTGGCCTTGCCTTTCCAGGCATCGTTCAGCACGCAACCGAGCAGCAGGCCCAGACCGCGGACTTCAGTGAAGAGGCCGTACTTCTCGCCGATCTGCTCAAGACGGGTCTTGAACTTGTCGTGCTTGGCATTGACGCCGTTCAGCACTTCAGGCGTGTTGATCACATCGATCACCGCTTCAGCGACAGCACACGCCAGCGGGTTGCCGCCGTACGTGGTGCCGTGGGTGCCGACGACCAGGTGTTTGGCCAGGTCTTCGGTGGTCAGCATCGCTGCAATCGGGAAACCGCCGCCC
Organism: Pseudomonas farris; assembly: GCF_019145235.1. GTDB lineage: Bacteria > Pseudomonadota > Gammaproteobacteria > Pseudomonadales > Pseudomonadaceae > Aquipseudomonas > Aquipseudomonas farris. Next base: position 7,141 of record NZ_JAHSTV010000005.1, read on the forward strand.
AGGCTCTTGGCGCTGGTCAGGATGTCCGGGGTCACGCCGTAATGCTGATAGGCGAACAGCTTGCCGCTGCGGCCCATGCCGGTCTGAACTTCGTCGAAAACCAGCAGCGCGTTGTGCGCGTCGCACAGTTCACGAGCACCTTGCAGGTAAGACAGCTCGGCCGGCAGTACGCCGCCTTCGCCCTGGATCGGTTCCAGAACCACCGCGCACGTCTTGTCGGAAACAGCGGCTTTCAGCGCGGCCAGGTCGTTGTAAGGCACGTGGGTGATGCCAGTGATCTTCGGACCGAAGCCGTCGGAGTACTTCGACTGGCCACCGACGTTCACGGTGAACAGGGTACGGCCGTGGAAGCTGTTGAGCGCGGCAATGATTTCGTACTTCTCGGTACCGAAACGGTCATGGGCCACGCGACGGGCCAGCTTGAAGGCGGCCTCGTTGGCTTCGGCGCCAGAGTTGCAGAAGAACACACGCTCGGCAAACGTGGCGTCGACCAGCTTGTGGGCCAGGCGCAAGGCCGGCTCATTGGTGAACACGTTGGACACGTGCCATAGCTTGTTCGCCTGCTCGGTCAATGCAGCGACCAGCGCCGGGTGCGCATGGCCCAATACGTTAACGGCAATCCCGCCGGCGAAGTCGATCAGCTCGCGGCCAGACTGGTCCCAAACACGGGAACCGGCACCACGCACAGGAATGAAAGCGGCTGGCGCGTAGTTGGGAACCATTACCTGGTCAAAATCGGCGCGTTCTACCGCAGCGTGCTCAACGGACATCGGAGTCTCCTGAAGAGGAACACTCGCCTGAAACTGGCGAGCGATGAGGGGATTGTAAGGACAGTTTTCAGCCCGGCCTTGCCGCCAAGCGACAACTTCTTATAGCGCAAACACAGGTTTGGCCCGGGTTTATGGCAATGCGACAAATAGCGTCGCAAAGGCGCAGTTTAAACTGCCTGCAGGGTTTGCGGCAGGTTGCGAGGATCTTACTCATCCGGATTTTGCGGTGGCGGTATATATGTACCGCACGTCGCTGGCGCTCATGGTGTTTTCTGAAGCCTTCTTAACGCCAACGGCAACCTTCATGAGCCTTATTAACGAAAATCCGGACGCTATCGATCTCGATCCGATGCCACCCTTCAGCAGGGACACCCATTACCAGCATCTGGTGAGCGTCATCCCCCACTGGCTGACGCAGGCGACTCCGCAAAAGCGTGAAGCCTTGAGCAAGGCCAAGCCTCGCCTGCCGACCGGCCTCAACAACGCGTCCCGCAGCCAGCACGCCGAATTACGCACACTCAATGCCTTGCACTGGCAAACGCAGAATCGCGTCGATCAGTCCCTGGCCAAGGTAAAAAATGCCAACGACTTTGCCGAACCGTTGCTGGTTGCAGCGCTGAAGGAGCGCTTCGGTCTGGAGCTGGACGTCCACCAAACCTTTTTGCGTCTTTATATTCTCGCCCATATCCCGTGGCTTCGACTGAAGTCGGGTGCGGCGCGCATCTGGACGGTGTCGCTGCTGGACGCCGCGCTGCACAATTTCGAAAGCAGCGAAACCGAGGACGACGCCTTCGAGCCCGCCTCGACCTACATCAGCGCCCCTTCCTCTGCAGGGCATTTCAATGAACTGCCGCACGTCCTGCTAAAAATGCCCATCACGGCATTCACACAGCTGTGCCGGGAACTGGATATTGGCGAACACTACAAAACGTACCTCGAAGAAAACCTGGGCATTAGCAACCCGGTGGTCGCGGCGACCCTGCAACCCAGCATCCGCGACAGCCAGAAAACGGCCCTCAACACCGCCCTGCAAATGGCCTACATGCAAAACCAGCTTGGCGGCGATGTCCATCGCCTGATCCTTGGCTTACTCGACGGCCTGCAACATCTACGTCTGCGCGGACAGGCATGGGGCTGTCATGAACTGACTATCATGAACGCACGCCTGACTGGCATCGTGCTGTTTTCCCCGGATCTGGAACGTGCGCCTGAAGTGGCCCGAGTGGTGGCCTATATCCCCGACGACCCCGAACACCCGATCAAGGAATATGCCTCCTCCGGCGCATTCGCCCAGGAGTTGACCCAGCGCTTGCGCAGTCCTGACTATCAACAGTTCTTCAGCCGCTTTATCGATCATGAGGATCGCGGGCACTTCTTCGCTCAGTTAAACGACCGACTTGTCCCCATTACCTGGCAACCGGTTCAACCTGGCGACCCACGCCCCACCTGGAGAGAAAAACCAAGCCAGCGCGCCAACCTGCAAATGACGGCGACGCCGATCAAAGGCGATCTGTGGGTCCATCTCTACCAACGCAAACTCGACAAGATCCTCAACGATGCCCGAGTCATCGCGGTATCCACGGCGACGGTCGATCAGAAAGCTCGCTGGGCATTATGGGACTCCTTCACGGAAATCGCTTCGGCACTGCTAAACATCGCAGCCTTTGTCGCCCTGCCATTCGTGCCATTCCTCGGCGAGCTGATGCTGGCTTACATGGCGTACCAGTTACTCGACGAAACCTTCGAAAGCATTGTCGACTGGGCAGAAGGTCAGACGAGCGAAGCCTTCGAGCATTTCATGGGCGTGGTTGAATCGGCCGTGCAACTGGGCACCTTTGCTGTCGGCGGCGTCGTGGCAGCGGCCGAGTTTCGCGCCGTGTTGCCGCGCGAAATCGTTCAGTTCATCGACCGGTTCCATTCGGTCAAAACGCCCCAAGGCGAAAGCCGCTACTGGAAGCCGGATCTGAGCATTTATGAACAGCCCGGCACCCTTCCTCAGGCTGCCAGCCCCGATGAACTCGGGCTGTACCGCCACGACGGTAAAACCCTGTTGTCACTGGATAACAAACCCTACGCCGTCAGCCAGGACTCCGAGACTGGTGAGCACCGCATCGATCACCCGAGCCGTCCTGAAGCCTATAAGCCCGCACTCAAACACAATGGCGCCGGAGCCTGGCAGACCGAAATCGACCAGCCGTTGAGCTGGGATCAAGCTACCGTGCTGCGCCGCCTCGGCCCTGACATGGAGCGATTCGCACCCTCGATGCGTGAGCGAATGCTGCAGATCAGCGGCTGCCACGAGAATGCCTTGCGCAAGATGCATGTGAATTCCAGTCAGACGCCTGCGCTGCTCGCCGATACACTGAAGCGTTTCATGATCGATCAGGACATCCAGACCTTCATCGAGCTGATCGGCAGCGAGCAACCGACCGACTACCTGAAAGCCGACCTCGTCACGCAACTGGAACTGCTCTGCGACAACAGCTACTGGCCTGCTGACAAAGGACTGCGCCTGGTCGACAGCAAAGCACAAACCCTCTGGGAACGCGGAGCCGATGGCCAACCCATGGTCCAGATCAATCAGGCGCACCTCAGCAACGGCGACCTGATCAAAACGCTATTGCTGAACTTGGGAGAAACCGAAACCAGAACGCTGATGGGCGAACATTTCGGCACGCCCTCCCCCAGCTTGAGCACCCGCGCCCGCACGTTGCGCCGGACCTTGGCAACGCTCGCCGAGAGCAAGCGAGAAACCCTGTTCGACAATCGATACCGCCGACTCGATCGCGCTACCTCTGGGCTCACGCAAAAACTCATCGACGCCGAACACGGTTTGCCGAGCAGCGTGGCAGAAGCACTGCTGCAAACCGCCAGCGATAAAGAGCTGCAACAACTGGGGCGCGGTATCTTGCCCGAACGCCTCGAACAACTCACCCGTGAAGCCCAATTACAAGTCAGGATCACCCGGGCTTACGAAGGCCTGGAGATTCCCTCAAGCGCCAACAACCCCGACACCGATCGACTGGCCCTGCACACCCTGAAACGACTGCCGGGCTGGTCAGGGCAGATACGCCTGGAAATCCGCGAATACGCCCATGGTGGACGCCTGCTCGACAGTGTCGGCAATGCCGATGCGCCAATCCGCAAAGTGCTCGTTCTAAATGCGGATGGCAGTTATCAGGCGTTTGACGATGCCGGTCTTGAGCTCAGCGGCGCGAGCACGTTCTATCTGGATCTATTGCAGGCGCTACCGGACAGCGAGCGCTCGGCACTCGGCATCCACATTGGCGAAGGTGAAAAACTCAAACGGCTGATTCGCACCCATGCCCTGAATCGCGAGGAACTGCACTCAGTCCTGACGCAACACCCAATCCTGAAGCCCACCTACGATCCGACCGTCATGCGTTTGCTCGGTGGCACGGATGGCTATCATCGCGCAAGGTTCGGTACGCCAACTCTACAGGCCTACGCCCATGACCTTTTCCCGCAATTGTCACGCGAGGAACTGCAAACCTTTGTCGAACGCTTGCAACAGCACCCGAACGGCCCACGAGCAGAGCTGACCCGGCTCATCGCCGAACGCGCCCGACTCAGCAATGCCCTGCAACTCTGGCGTAACGAAATCCCACTGTTCATGCCGGATACCCAGATCAGAATCACCCCTGAACAATTCAGCATTCAGCAGCGAAATCGCCGATTACTGGCAGACGAATTACTCGATTGCTGGCGACAACAAGCCACACCGCTCCATGGTGAGGCCCCTCTGGTCGAATTCCGTTTTTCCCAACCAATACTGGGTGAATTTCCGGTACTCGGCGAGGGCTTCAGTCACGTGACAAGCCTGTCGCTGGACGGCCATAGCGCCACACGCGGGATGCATGATTTTTTGCGAGGATACTCAGGCTTGCGTCGCCTCGCCTTGCGCGGCTTCAGGCTGAATCACCTTCCGCAAGCCATTGTGCAATCGCCGAACCTCACCGAACTGATTCTCAGCGACTGCGCCATCACCCTCACACCAGAGAGCCACGCCACCCTGTCAGCGCTGAACAAACTGGTGGTTCTGGATCTGTACAAAAACCCGCTGGGGTTCAACCCCACTGTCGAGAACATGCCGCAGCTAAGCTACATCGACGTATCGGACACCGGCATTTCCGGCCTCCCTCCCGGTTTGCTGACGCGCCCACACCTTCGAACTGCCCTGCTCAATGACAATCACATCCAGGAACTGCCCACCGCGCTTTTCGATCTCCCCACTGCCACCAGCGAGGGCGTCGACCTGGGCGGTAACCCGCTTTCGGCCGCCACTCGCGAACGCATAAAAATCCATTTCGGCCGTACGCGTCAGGACTTCGCCGTGTTTGCCGAACAGGCTGATATCAATCGGGTGCAGGCGCTGTACCCAGGCATGGACCAGGAAGAAGCCAGTGAGTTTATCTATCTGCAGCCTGGGACATTGGCCGACGGCAAAATGGCGATCACACGCCTGGAAACCGAATTCAACACCCTCAACAACGACCTGTCAGCCTGGACAGCAGACGTACCGGCGGTGCACCCGGTGAGCGGAGCCCCTTTCACCGCGCAAGAGTTGCTCAGCGAACATTCGATCAGGGATGAATTCAAACGGATTGTGGAACTTTGCTGGCGCCGGCAAACCGATCTGGACGATTTCAATCAGCAACTTCAACCCACCTACGAGCTGAGCCTGCCCACCATTATTATCGGTAACTTGCCGGCGCTGCGGGCCGACTTCAGTCACGTCTCGCTGCTGTATTTACACAGCGTTGATGGACTGACCTCAGGGGCCGAGCGTTTTCTGGAGAGCTTTCCCCGTCTCAAGGGGCTGACCATTCGTAACTACCGGCAGCAGAATTTCCCCGAGCCGATTTCCAGGATGGGCGATTTGACCGCATTGTCGATGACCGATTGCCAACTCACCCTGACGGCGCAAAGTGCACTGGAACTGGCACAGATGGAGCGGCTTGATTATCTGGACCTGAGCGACAACCCGCTGGGTGCCACGCCAGACGTGAGCCAGATGCCTCGTCTCACGACCCTGTTGCTGAACAACACCGGCATCACTGAATTGCCGCCGGGCCTGTTGCGACTCAAATCCCTGGACACCGTGGATCTGAGTGAAAACGCGATCACCCACATACCCGCCGATATTCTGGAATTGCCGCGGGACGTCAGTGAGAGCATCAATCTGAGGGGCAATCCACTGTCAGAGGAAAGCGTACAAACGCTGATCAATTATTTCAGGCAGACAGGTTTCGATTTCGGAGTCGATGAGGTCATTGATCAAGCGGAAATGGAGGTGTCGTCGTCCGAAGGCTCTGACGTCGATGAGTGATCGACGCCAGACTTAACGACGGATCAACCGCGTTCCGACGGCACCGATGACAACTCGAACGGACTGCTGCTGCGCCGCTGGTTGCGATCTTCCCGCGGCGTGGCGCCGAAGAAGTTGCGGTAGGCGCTGGAAAAATGCGGCCCCGAAGAGAAGCCACACGACAGGCCGATCTGGATGATCGACTTGCTGGTTTGCATCAACATCTGCCGGGCCTTGTTCAGGCGCAATTCCAGGTAGTACTGGCTCGGCACACGGTTGAGGTATTGCTTGAAGATCCGCTCCAGTTGCCGACGCGATACGCACACATGCTGGGCGATTTCGTCGGTGGTCAGCGGCTCTTCGATGTTGGCTTCCATCAGCAACACCGCTTGGGTGAGCTTCGGATGACTGGACCCCAAACGGTTCTGCAACGGAATGCGTTGGCGCTCGCCGCCTTCACGGATGCGTTCGACAACCAGTTCTTCCGACACCGCACCAGCCAGTTCAGCGCCGTGATCACGGGCCAGCACTGCCAGCAGCAAATCGAGTACCGACATGCCTCCGCATGCGGTGAGGCGATCGCGATCCCAGTCAAACAGATGACTGGTAGCAATCACTTTCGGGAAACGCTCGGCGAAATCGTCCTGCCAGCGCCAATGCACGGCAGCGCGGTAACCGTCGAGCAAACCCAACTGCGCCAACGGGTAAACACCAGCAGACAAACCGCCAATCACACACCCGGCTCGCACCAGTTGTTTCAGCCCACTGCTGAGCGCTGGCGCAAGTGAGGTCGGTGGCTCGTCAGCGAGCAGGAACAGTTTCTGGAAGTTTTCGAGCTTGCCGACCCAGGGCTCACCCGGCAATTGCCAGGCACCTTCGGTCGGCGGTTCGGCCTGCAAAAACGACAGTTCGTAAACAACGTCCGGGTGCACACGCTGGGCAACACGCAAGGCCTCCTCAGCCAGCGCAAGCGTCAGAGCTTTAGTGCTGGGCCAAATCAGGAAACCAATTCGATGGGCAGTCATGGCGGGCAATCCGAAACGAAAACAGTGATGAAGGCATGGGCCAATGCTAGCCCGTAAATGAACGCAAATCTCAAAACTAATAGCGATCACCTGTGGGAGCGGGCTTGCTCGCGAAGGCGGTGGTTCAGATAGCAACGATGTTGACTGATACACCGCTTTCGCGAGCAAGCCCGCTCCCACAGGGAATTGGGGCCAGCCTTTAGGTTGCGAAGCATGCACTATACCGGTGCGCAACGGGAGTTCGGTTTACTTCAGGCTGCCCGAGAGGAATTGTTGCAAACGCTCAGACTGCGGATTGACCAGCACTTCGCGCGGGTTGCCGCTTTCTTCGACGACGCCTTTGTGCAGGAACACCAACTGGTTCGACACTTCACGGGCAAAGCCCATTTCGTGCGTCACCACCACCATGGTCCGGCCTTCCTGCGCCAGGGCCTGCATGACTTTCAGCACGTCACCGACCAATTCAGGGTCCAGAGCCGAAGTCGGTTCGTCGAACAGCATCACCTCAGGTTCCATCGCCAGCGCACGGGCAATCGCCACACGCTGCTGCTCACCGCCGGACATGTGGCCAGGGTAAGCGTCTTTGCGATGAGCAACACCGACCTTGTTCAGGTAGTGCTCGGCCTTTTCGCGGGCTTCGGTCTTGGACATGCCGAGCACGTGGACCGGCGCTTCCATGATGTTTTCCATCGCGGTCATGTGCGACCACAGGTTGAAATGCTGGAACACCATCGACAGGCGCGAACGCATGCGTTGCAGCTGTTTCGGGTCGGCGGCTTTCAGCGCGCCGTCCTTGTTGGCGACCAGTTTCAGCTCTTCATTGTTGAGCAGAATCTTGCCCGCGTGCGGCTGCTCGAGCAGGTTGATGCAGCGCAGGAAAGTACTTTTGCCGGAGCCACTGGAGCCGATGATGCTGATCACATCGCCAGCCGCCGCTTTCAGGGACACGCCCTTGAGCACTTCGTGACTGCCATAGCGTTTATGCAGGTCTTGGACTTCAAGTTTGTACATGCGGTCGGTTCTCACAAAAACAGTCAGTCAGTCGTTGAGCAAGCGCCCGTGACGCAGCGCATCGCGCCCCGCCACCTTGGCCAGCCAGAAACCGGGTTGGGCATAACGCAGCCGTTCAATGGCAAACAGCACCCCGGACGTACCAGCACACACCGTGCTGACCCGATCCGATAACGGATCGATCACTTCAAAAATCTCATCGCCCGCTTCAACCCACTCACCGGGTTTACGCAGGAAACTCACCACGCCAGGATGCGGCGCGAACAGCAATTCTGTGCCTTCGAACGGCATGCCTTCGCAAGCCTCTTGCGCAGGCTTTGGCCACTCACCGCTGATCAAGCCCTGTTCAGCGAGGAACGCCAGAATGCCTTCGGCGTAAGCCTGCGCCTCTGGGCGACCGGTATCGGATTGGCCGCCCAACTCGATGGTCGTCGCCAAGCAGGCCAGTGGAATCTGAGCGTCCGGAAATAGACGCGACAGACGCAGCCATGGCAGCGAACACGCTTCATCAAAGGAGCTGCCGCCGGAATCTTCCGCCAGCAGGCCGACCTTGACGTTCAAGTGTGCAGCCAGTGAACGCCAATGCGGCCAGTGTTGCGGCAAGGCATACATGTGCAGCGCCGCTTCGCAATCGCAGTGCAAATCCAGCACCACGTCGGCATTGCAGGCATGGCTGAGCAAAATGCGCTGCATGCCTTGCAACTGACTCGCGGCAGGCGGCAATGCAGCCAGCACATCGCTCATGGTTTCACGGATCAAACGGATATTGGCGTGAGGATCGTCACCCAGGTGCCCTTGGAGCTCAGCGGCAACCGGCTCGCTCAGTTCGACGAAATCCCGGTTGAAGTTCTTGCCGCTGCCGGCTTCGAAACGCCCTTGATGGTTACCCTGAAGCAGTTGACCGAGGCCCAGTGGATTGGCCACCGGTACCAGTTCAATCACACCGTTCAGCAAGCCTTGGGCTTCGAGTTCGGTCAGGCGCTTTTTCAGCTCCCAGGCGGTGCGCATTCCCGGCAGTTCATCGGCGTGCAGGCTGGCCTGAATGTAGGCCTTGCGCTCGCCAGCGCCGAAGCGGAACACCGAAATCCGGCGTTCGCTGCCCAGGTGGCTCCACGGCAAAGCATGATCGATGCGTTCCATATCAGTGCTTCCGCGGGGCCAGATAGCCCAGCCAGCGGTGCTCGGCCATTTTGAACAGGCGCACCAAAATGAACGTCAGGCACAGGTAGAACACGCCGGCGGTGATGTAGGCTTCGAACGGCAAGTAGAACTGAGCGTTGACCGTGCGCGCGGCACCGGTGATGTCGATCAGGGTCACGATGGACGCCAGACTGGTGGTCTGCAGCATCATGATCACTTCGTTGCTGTATTGCGGCAGTGCCCGGCGCAGGGCCGATGGCAGCAGAATCCGCTTGTACATTTTGACCCGCGACATGCCCATAGCCTTGGCCGCTTCGATCTCGCCGTTCGGCGTGGCGCGCAGGCTGCCGGCGATGATTTCAGCGGTGTAAGCGCTGGTGTTGATGGCGAAGGCCAGGCACGCACAGAACGTGGCGCTGGACAGCCATGGCCAAAGGAAGCTTTCACGTACCGCTTCGAATTGCGCCAGACCGTAGTAGATCAAAAACAGCTGCACCAGCATCGGCGTGCCGCGGATCACGTAGGTGAACAGCCAGGCACTCATGTTGACGACCGGCTGCTTGGAGACGCGCATCAGCCCCAGCGGCAATGCCGCCAACAGACCGAAGAACAGCGACAGCGCGAGCAATTTCAAGGTGGTCACCAGGCCGCCGAAGTACAGCGGCAAGGCCTCCCAAATGACGTTGTAGTCGAAGATCATAGATCAGCCGCCCTTACGCCTACCGAGTAGCGCTTCTCAAGGTGACGCAATGCCAGCAACGAGACGCTGGTAATCACCAGGTACATCGCCGCCACTGCGAGGAAGAAGGTGAAAGGCTCGCGGGTAGCGTCTGCCGCCTGCTTGGCCTTGAACATCATGTCTTGCAGACCGACCACCGAAATCAGCGCGGTCGCCTTGGTCAATACCAGCCAGTTGTTGGTGAAACCCGGAATCGCCAGACGAATCATCTGCGGCACCAACACCCGGAAGAACACCTGAAAACTGCTCATGCCGTACGCCATGCCGGCCTCTGCCTGCCCCTTCGGGATTGCCATGAAGGCGCCACGGAAGGTTTCCGACAGGTACGCACCGAAGATGAAGCCCAGGGTGCCAATACCGGCGGCCAACGGGTTCAGGTCGATGTAGTCGTCATAGCCGAGCATCGGCGCGACGCGGTTGAGCAGGTCCTGGCCGCCGTAGAAAATCAGCAGGATCAGCACCAGATCGGGAATACCGCGGATCACCGTGGAATACAGGTCGCCCAGCCAGGCCAGCCAGCGCACCGGCGACAGACGCAGCGCAACGCCGATCAGCCCCAGAACGATGGCCAGGGCCATGGACGACAAGGCGAGCTGAAGCGTCAGCCATGCGCCATCGAGGATGACAGCCCCGTAGCCTTTCAACATGATTCAGGTCCTCGAAAGTTGGGATGAAAAAATGGCGCAAACCTCAGAGATCCTGCTGCTTGCGCCATTTCGGACTTGTTGCGGGGACGATTACTTGCCGTAGATATCGAAGGCGAAGTACTTGTCCTGGATTTGCTTGTATTTGCCGTTCTCGCGAATAGCCGCGATCGCGGTGTTGATCTTCTCTTTCAGCGCGTCGCCCTTGCGAACCGCGATACCTACGCCGTCACCGAAGTATTTGACGTCGGTGAAGGCCGGGCCAACGAAGGCGAAACCCTTGCCAGCGTCGGTTTTCAGGAAACCGTCATCCAGCAAGGTCGCGTCTGCCACGGTGCCGTCGAGGCGACCGGCGGCCACGTCGAGGTAGATTTCGTTCTGCGAACCGTAAGGCTTGATCTCGGCACCCAGTGGGGCCAGGACTTCGCGGGCGAAACGCTCGTGGATCGAACCACGTTGCACGCCGATGTTCTTGCCCTTCAACTCAGCCAGGTTTTCGCTGACCTGAGTGCCGGCCTTCATGACCAGGCGAGCCGGGGTGTTGTAGTACTTGTTGGTGAAGTCCACGGACTTCTTGCGGTCTTCAGTGATCGACATGGACGACAGGATCGCGTCGATCTTGCGCACTTTAAGTGCCGGGATCAGGCCGTCGAACTCTTGCTCGACCCATACGCACTTGACCTTCATCTCTTCGCACAGGGCGTTACCGATGTCGTAGTCGAAACCCACGATGCTGCCGTCCGGCGCCTTGGAGGCGAACGGAGGGTAAGCTGCTTCGATACCGATTTTTACAGGCTTGTCATCGGCGAAGGTCGGCAGGGACAGCACGGACAGTGCCAGGGCGCCAAGCAGCACAAGTTTCTTCATCTTGGGACTCCATCGGTAAAGGGCAAAAACGGCAGAGTGAGCGACAGCCCAATATGCGAATGGGTTAAACAGCTAAGCGGTGCTGCGTCCTGGGATGCATGCGCTGAATTCAACATTGAGTTCAACACCGGCAACGACGAGCGAGTGATCGGCATTCTAACGACAGGCCCGAAGCCGATATTTCTTCAATGCGACAACAAATTACAGATGCACCGAGAAAGCCGCTTGAACGCGTTGACAGCCTTGCAATTTCATGCAAGAGCAAAAGACAGTGAACCGACCTATATTGCAAATTGCGGGCCTATTATTGGCAAACCCTTCTAATCCAGCAAGCGCAGCGTTGTGTCTTATTTTTCATGGCCGATTGAGAGGCCCTGAGACTGGGCTTTGCGTTTCCCAATGCCTCGTATCGGAGCGTGCGGTTACACATTCAGTTACTTGAAGGGTGATGGGTAACAGTGGGACAGCGCCTACAGGCGAACCGATAAATATTGGTTCGGGTTTATTTATGTGGCGCCTGTCAGACCGCCTTCGCGAGCAAGCCCGCTCCCACATTTGATCTCCAGTGAACACAGATTTTGTGCGCAACTCAGGTTCAATGTGGGAGCGGGCTTGCTCGCGAAGAGGCCCGAACAGCCACCACCACCCCCAACCTGATCACCATAAAAAAACCCCACCAAACTCAACGTCTGGCGGGGCTTCGATGACTCAAGAACCGCTGTTAAGCGACGTTCATGGTCTTGTGCGTATCAATCAAATGCTGCACCACACCCGGATCGGCCAAGGTCGAAATATCCCCCAACCCATCGTATTCGGCCGTAGCAATCTTGCGCAGAATCCGGCGCATGATCTTGCCCGAACGGGTTTTCGGCAGCCCCGGCGCCCACTGAATCACATCCGGCGAAGCAATTGGGCCGATCTCTTTACGCACCCAGTTTTTCAGCTCCAGACGCAGTTGCTCGCTCGGCTCTTCGCCAGCGATCAACGTGACATAGACATAGATGCCCTGCCCCTTGATGTCGTGCGGCACACCGACCACCGCCGCTTCGGCGACTTTCGGGTGAGCGACCATCGCGCTTTCGATCTCGGCGGTACCCATGCGGTGACCGGAAACGTTGAGCACGTCATCCACACGCCCGGTGATCCAGTAGTAACCGTCCTCGTCACGACGCGCACCGTCACCGGTGAAGTACATGCCACGGAAGGTCTTGAAGTAAGTGTCGACGAAGCGGTCATGGTCGCCATACAGCGTGCGCGCCTGGCCTGGCCACGAATCGAGAATCACCAGGTTGCCCTCGGCCACGCCTTCGATGATGTTACCGAGGTTGTCCACCAGCGCTGGCACCACCCCGAAGAACGGACGTGACGCCGAACCCGGCTTGAGCGCGTGAGCGCCCGGCAGCGGGCTCATCATGTTGCCGCCGGTCTCAGTCTGCCACCAGGTATCGACGATCGGGCAACGGGATTGACCGACGTTCTTGTAGTACCAATCCCACGCTTCCGGGTTGATCGGCTCACCGACCGAACCCAACAGACGCAGGCTGCTGCCATCGGCGCCTTCTACAGCGGCGGTGCCCGACGCCATCATCGCGCGAATCGCGGTAGGTGCTGTGTAGAGGATGTTGACCTTGTGCTTGTCGACGATCTTCGCCACCCGGGTGATGTCCGGATAGTTCGGCACGCCTTCGAACAGCAGCGTGGTCGCGCCATTGGCCAATGGGCCATAGACGATATAAGTGTGGCCGGTGACCCAACCGACGTCGGCGGTGCACCAGTAGATTTCGCCCGGACGGTAGTCGAACACACGCTCGTGGGTCATCGCCGCATACAGCAGGTAACCGCCGGTGGTGTGCTGTACGCCCTTCGGCTTGCCGGTGGAACCGGAGGTATAAAGGATGAACAGCGCTTCTTCGGCGCCCATCTCTTTCGGCGCGCACACACTGCCCGCCACTTTCATCAGGTCTTCGTACCAGATGTCGCGATGCTGGTTCCACTTGATGTCGCCACCGGTGCGCTTGCACACGATGACTTTCTGAATGCTGCTGGTTTCAGGATTGGTCAGCGCGTCGTCGACGTTGGTCTTCAGCGGAATTTTCTTGCCGGCACGAATGCCTTCGTCAGCGGTGATCACCACTTTGGATTTGCAGTCGATGATCCGGCCAGCCAGGGCTTCCGGCGAGAAACCACCGAACACTACCGAGTGAATCGCGCCGATCCGGGTGCAGGCCAGCATGGCGACCACGGCTTCGGGGATCATCGGCATATAGATTGTCACCACGTCGCCGCGGTGCACATCCTGGCCGCGCAAGGCGTTGGCGAACTTGCAGACTTGTTCGTGCAGCTCGCGATAGGTGATGTTGCGGCTTTCGGCAGGGTCATCCCCTTCCCAAATAATCGCGATTTGATCGCCGCGCTCGGCCAGATGACGGTCGAGGCAGTTGTAGGAAACGTTCAGCGTGCCGTCGGCGAACCATTTGATATCGACATGGTGATCGTCGAAGGACGTCTGCTTCACCGTGGTGAAAGGCTTGATCCAGTCGAGGCGCTTGGCTTGTTCGCGCCAGAAGCCGTCCGGGTTGACGACCGACTGCTGGTACATGGCCTTATAGGTGGCCTCGTCAGTCAGCGTGTTGGCTGCTACCTCGGGACGAACGGGATACAAAGAAGCCGCACTCATCTTTCTTACCTCGGTGGAATAGTTGTTTTTGTATGGCCCCAGTTGTAGCCGGGCCGGGCCTATAGAACCATTCGACGATGGTAGTAACAAGCCCCTACAAAATGTGGCTATACCGCGACAAGGCGCTCAAACCCGGCTGTTTTAGGCTTCTTGGGGGATTGTTACCGAATTTGCCAAAGGTGTTTATCAAAAGCACGGCTATATGCACGCCACCCCCAGGCCTAAAATCAGCCTCGCCAACACGGCAACGCGATTAACCCAGTTGCAGCCCCCACAAAGGCAGTTAATCCAAGACTCTTTATTAAAGCTCCACACGCAATCCCAAAAAGATTGCGTGCCCCCCTTCGACTTCAGAAAGGTAAATTTGAAATGAAAGCTTTATTGGTTCTGGCCCTCAGCAGTCTGTGCGCAACCGCCATGGCGGATGAGGTCTCGACTGATGTCGCACAGCAACAACCCGCCATTGAGGAATACACCTACTCCACCCATCTGGACATCGCCAAAGTTATATCGATGAGCGAAATCCCGAACGTCTGCGAAGTGGTTCCAGCCAAAATGGAATACGACGACTCCAAAGGTCAGCGGCACATTCTGCGCTACAGCGTCATGGGCAACGGCTGCTCTAACGGCTGATCCACCCCCTTCTATCTCCCAAGGCTCGACCCATCCTTTTTAAAGACAGATGAAGCGCCGGGCCCTATATCGACAAACACGATTGTTTTAAGCGTTTATTTGCGCTTTTTAATCAAAATAGTTGGCGTAGGATGAATTCCACACCCAAGGCACAAAACGCCAACGAACCTGGAGCCACTACCATGAAAACCAAACTGATCCTCGCCCTGACCCTTTCCGTCCTGGCCGCTAACACCTTCGCCGCCGATGGCTACGACCGCACTGGCTCGTCTACTTTCACTGAAGCGGCTGTCGCTTCTGATGGTTACGACCACACTGGTTCGGCTTCTTTCGCTTCTGATGGTTTTGATCGCACTGGCGCTGCCAAGGTGGCTGCTGATGGTTTTGATCACACTGGCGCCGCCAAAGTCGCCGCTGATGGCTTCGATCACACTGGCGCTGCCAAGCTCGCTGCCGATGGTGCTGACCACGTAGGTGCAGCTCGTTTCAGCTGAAAACTGAATGCGACCTCACAGCCCGACTTCGGTCGGGCTTAGTTGTGTCTTAAGTGGTCAAAAATCGACCAAAACCACTACATGTAGTAAAAAGTGCCGTTTCTGGTTGTTTTTTGAGCAACCTATTTCAAGAACATTTTCAACCAAAAACTGCAAACAATCCCGCCCACAAAAACCTTCCCCTCTCCTGAAAGCCCCGTCCCACCTGGGTTGCAACACAACAGCAGACCCTAACGGCGCCAACACCCAGCCCTCACCGTCAAAAACCAGCCAAAACAGACGAAAAAAAAACTTCCTCCGCCAAAGCCCTGTAAACCCTCGCTCCAACCTGAAAACGCCCCTCGCCGACCGCTCCGAGTGCCATTTCGCCGCACCACGGGGCTGAAAATTTCCTTATAATGCGCACTTAAACGGGCCTGCAATATTCCCTTACAGGGGTGAAAAGCCAGTCTGAAGCCCACGCAGAAGCGACTCATGTTTTTTGCGCCCATCAGCGGCTTCGGAACACCCGTACAAAATTCTGTTTGTTGCCTGCTTACCGCCGCAAAAAACGGTACTGCTGCAAAAAACGATTTCCTTTAGATCCAACGCGGCCAGAAACGGCTGTGTGAAAAACCAACCTATCAGTTTTCACACGGGCAATCTGGCCCTCACGCAGGAGACGACACGTCATGCTGAGCTGGGACGAATTCGACAAAGAAGATGACGGCGAAGTCGCTGTAAAAGGCGCCAACGCCGGCCACGCTTCTGAAGCCAACATGGACCGCCTCGACAGCGCCGGTGGTGCCGCCGCTCAAGAGGCCCGCGCCGTGACCGCGACGGACTCCGCCGCAATCGCCCGCGCCAAGGCTGCCTTGGACTCCCTCGACGTAGCCGAAGGCCTCGCCGAACTGGAAGGCGCCTCTGCCCGTGTAGCTGTCGATGAAAAGCGCATGATCAACTGCCGCGCCGACCTCAACCAGCTCGTCCCATTCAAATACGACTGGGCATGGCAGAAGTACCTGGACGGCTGCGCAAACCACTGGATGCCGCAAGAAGTCAACATGACCGCCGACATCGCCCTCTGGAAAAACCCGGAAGGCCTGACCGACGACGAGCGCCGCATCGTGATGCGCAACCTCGGCTTCTTCTCCACCGCCGACTCCCTGGTTGCCAACAATCTGGTCCTGGCCGTGTACCGCCTGATCACCAACCCGGAATGCCGCCAGTACATCCTGCGCCAGGCGTTCGAAGAGGCGATCCACACCCACGCCTACCAGTACTGCATCGAATCGTTGGCCATGGATGAAGGCGAGATCTTCAACATGTACCACGAGATCCCATCGGTCGCGAAAAAAGCCACCTGGGGCCTGAAATACACCCGTTCGATCTCCGATCCGAAGTTCGAAACCGGCACCGTCGAAACCGACAAAGAATTGCTGCGCAACCTGATCGCCTACTACTGCGTTCTGGAAGGCATCTTCTTCTACTGCGGCTTCACCCAAATCCTCTCCATGGGCCGCCGCAACAAAATGACCGGCGTCGCCGAGCAGTTCCAATACATCCTGCGCGACGAATCCATGCACCTGAACTTCGGCATCGACGTGATCAACCAGATCAAAATCGAAAACCCGCATTTGTGGGATGCTGAAATGAAGGAAGAGGCTTCGCAGATGATTCTGCAGGGCACTCAGTTGGAGATCGAATACGCTCGTGACACCATGCCTCGTGGGGTGTTGGGCATGAATGCGGCGATGATGGAGGATTACCTGAAGTTTATTGCTAACCGTCGGTTGTCACAGATTGGTTTGAAGGAAGAGTATCCAGGGACTACGAACCCGTTCCCTTGGATGAGCGAGATTATGGACTTGAAGAAAGAGAAGAATTTTTTTGAGACGCGGGTTATTGAGTATCAGACTGGTGGGGCGTTGAGCTGGGATTGATTTTTTCAGCGAAACTCTAAAACGCTTTACCTAGGCATGGATGTTGGGTAATGAAAACCCCGCACTGCGGGGTTTTTTATAAGGAGATACACATGAAGTACGGAACAATAATTAGTACAGAACGACTTCGCCCAACCACAACGATCAGAGAGCACGACCTAACAACAGAAACGGAAAGCGACAAAGCACGAGTTTTATTTTCAGCTCCATTTAGACGTCTTCAGAAAAAAGCTCAGGTATTCCCTTTAGAGTCAAACGCAGCAGTTCGAAGCCGCCTGACTCACTCTTTGGAAGTAGCAGCAGTTGGCCGACAGATAGCACAAAAAATCGCGAAAGAACTAGTTCACAGAACTGAAATAGCTGACTCGGATCCACTTGTAAATATAGTCGAGTGTGCTTGCCTTTTACACGACATTGGCAATCCACCTTTTGGGCACTTTGGTGAAGCCGCTATTTCTAGCTGGTTCAAAAATAATGGGGCAGAGTCGAAGTCGTTTGAGCTACACAGAAAAAATTTTACTCCGTACTATTTAGACTTTGAGAATTTTGATGGCAACGCCCAAGGACTTAGAATCATTACTAAGCTCCAAGGAGAGGATCAATACGGGCTAAACCTCACATGCTCGACCATTGCCGCCTATTTGAAATATCCCCACTCTGAAAGCACTCGCGAAGCAGGCAAGAACAATTTTCACAAAAAACCTGGTTACTTCCTTACCGAAGACGATTCTATAAAAGCAACATGGGACAAGCTAGAAATCCCACATCACGTAAGAAGCCCATTGACCTTCATAATGGAGGCAGCGGATGATATTGCTTACTGCTTAAGTGACATTGAAGATGGAATTGAAAAAAACATAATAACCTTGGACCAGGTATTAATAGAAATAGGTAACGCGCTGGATAGCGACGCCCAAATTCATTGGCAAGAAATGGTTTTGAAAGCAGAACAGTACAAAAACATAATTAACAAATTTATCTACATCAGAACCAATCTAATCAACAGAGCTACAACCATCGCAAAAGAATCATTTATTGAGAACTCCGCTGCTATTTTCTCAGGCAACTTCCACGAAACGCTCATTACAAAAAGCTCACTCGAATATAAAATACTCAAGGCCGCTAGAGGCTTCGTAGCGCTAAAGGTATATACATCGAGAGAAGCAGAAGTAATAGAACTCTCAGGAAACAGCATAATAACAGGCTTATTAGACAAGCTTTCACCATTATTAGAGCTAGACACTGAAAGCTTCCAAATAGTGTTGAATAAAGATACTGACGGAATCAAAGAGAACGGACTTCAAATTCATTCCCGACTAATAAACCTGCTACCTTCTCAATGCAAAAAGTCATACAAGCACGAAGCCAGCATCAAACCAGATATGGAATGGATATACAGAGTTCATCTGATAATCGACTACTTGTCAGGAATGACTGATGACTTTGCGTTAGAAATGTATCAAAAACTCATGGGCATTCGGACAACATGACAATAGAGGCATCCCACCCATTCATCCTAATAAGGGACTTGGCATCAACTCTGAATGACGATGCCGAGTTCGAGTTCAGCATTTATGAATATGAACCCCAGTCTATTCTGGACCATCGTGAAACAATCCGCATCACAGCTTGCTATTTAACCGAAGACATCATCAATAGAATTATAAATAAACTCCCCGAAAACAAAGAACTTGCAATACACTCATCAGTTCGCATTAATAAAAAACTATTTCACATACCAATGATAGACTTCGCGACGTCCGAGCGCGAAATATCAGAAAAACTGGACGTTATTAGACAGATACTGCCGCGAGAAATATTCAACGAATTATCTTTCTTTAACTCCGGAAGATCATGCCACGCTTACAGCTTGAAGCTTATTAAGCATAGCGATTGGGTGAGCTTTATGGGACGCCTCCTACTCATCTCAAAACCAAATGAAAATCAAATAATTGACACGCGATGGATTGGTCATCGACTACTTGCCGGGTATAGCAGCTTACGATGGAGCAACAATAGCGCCCAGTATCTAGCGCTTCCAAAAAAAATCAAGCTCGTTTAACACACTGAATTTCCGTTTAATTGAAGGTCGCTACTCATAGAATTCTCCGACAAAAATTTGAGAAGGTATCACCTGTAAAAAATAAAAATTTAAGACTAGTTTATTTGCAGGTGCCTAAGAAACGCCCAACGTAGAATCTAACTTCCTCACATAAAACGCGTGCTGATATCAGCGATATATGCGCAAGCCTGTGAGAAAGAAACGGTTTGTTGGGATTTCTTACGTCCTCTACGTCGGGCTCCGGCTCTCTTCAAATTCATACGTAGAGGTAATAGGTATGCTCACAGAAACTACACCCCGCTGCCCCCCCGCTGTGGAGATCGGCCATGTCTGAGCCCTTCATCCCAACAATCTTCACCCGCCAACACCTCCCCCTCCATGCCCTACTCTTGGAAAATCAACCATGGTTCTGCGCCCGCGATCTGGGTCGCTTAATGGGCGTCCATCTGAATGATCGCGTGGTCAGCAAACTGGATGAGGATCAACGGCATACATTGCTGATTGACTACCACGGCCAACCAGAGAAGCGGTTGATGCTCAGCGAATCCGGTGTATATGCGTTGCTGGTGTATCACTATGCGCCGGGGAATCGGTTGTTACGTGAGTGGTTGACTCATCAGGTAGTACCGGCCTTGCGCGATGCTAAGCAGTCGAAAAACGTGGATCGGCCAATGTTGAGTTTGTTGGATTGGCCGGAGATGTCGTTGAGTCTGTTGCATTGGCAGGATGAAGGTTGGATTCGGCTGCGGGACATGCCTTATCTGTTGCTCAATCGCACACGTCGGCGGGTCCCGGTGGTTAAGCCTTGGTGGCGGAAGGTTGTGGAGGTTTTTCAGTCTTCGAAGCATTCGGTGGGTTAGAACGTATTTGTAGAATCGCTTTAGCGATGCCCGGTCTTTTCTGTAGGAGTTTTCGTAGGCAATCGTAATGGCCACTCAGTATCGCCGAGGGTTTTCACCCCTCGGCGATGTTATGAGCGTAAAG
This sequence comes from Pseudomonas farris, assembly GCF_019145235.1. Classification (GTDB taxonomy): domain Bacteria; phylum Pseudomonadota; class Gammaproteobacteria; order Pseudomonadales; family Pseudomonadaceae; genus Aquipseudomonas; species Aquipseudomonas farris. Next base: position 27,438 of record NZ_JAHSTV010000005.1, read on the forward strand.
AAGAAAGCTCAATCAACCTTCAATTGCTTCCAACCGTAGCTTCAGACTCTCATTCACCAACGCTCCGTGCACTCCAGAATGAATTTCCCGATGGCAACTTGGGCACACAGCCCCCACATAGCGTGGGTGATCTAACCCACCATCTGAGAGCCGGTTTACGTGATGTGGCTCTAAGTAGGGTGTGCCATCCTTTTTCATAAAAGGAGCCGGCATCTTACAGCTCTCGCATTCCCCCTGAGCACGCATCAGTACATAGTGGGCAACCTTTCGGCTGCGCTGATAGATCTTACGCGGAGCGGATTGCCCTAACTCATCACTGCAAGGCTTACATGCAGCCAGCGCAGCCAATCTCGCAGCAGCCAGAGAGTCGGGAAGGTCATCCTTATCCTCATCCTCTTCTTCAGCCTCAATCATTCCACGAGGAATACCCACAGGAACTAACCGAAAAACAATCGCCGTCCGCGCCTGACCACTCACATCCGGCTGGGTCCGGTTAAACATATCGGCGCACGAAAACTCGCCCTCGTAAGCGTAGCCATTACCTTTGCCGAGGGACTTAAACAAGTGCAGCGCTCGGCCAACCTCGGCATGCTCAGCAATGGCTCGGTTGCCTCGGATCAAAGTCATCGGCCCGCGTTGCCCTTCACCGGTATAGAAGTAGGCGCCGTCTTCCCAATGGTCGGCGTACCCGTATTGCTCACCGCTATCGCCCGTGAACAAAAAAATCACAGGGTAGGTAGCGGACGCTGCAATGCCGCTTTGCAGGCTCCCACCGAACGGTCCATTGATCTCAGTTTTTCGGTCGTAAACAGCCCCCGGCGTGAACTGCAACACCGGCTCGCCGTCCCCACGCGGTAACTCCACAATAGTGAAGCCTCGCTTCTCTAGGTAACTGTTGGTCGGGTGCCCACCGGAGAATTCGCCTACGGCAATGCCGGTAGCCAGAGAGACGATTTTCTTCGCCGGATACAGTTCACCACCCGCGTGAACGGCGTAACGGTGAGCTAAGTTATTTTCCCAGCCCTGCCACTCGCGCTTACTCCGAAATTTACGATCAAACTCCAGCATTGCTTTGTCTATTCGTTCCTTCGAAACCGATTTGATCGCCACGAGTGCTGCCCTTTATCGACAATTGCTGTAGGAAAATTCCTACCACCGCCAAAGTACCAAAGGGTTTCAATACGTAACAGGGCGAAGAGCCATTATTTCTAAGCGCTATTGCTCAATAGCGCGTGCGCCATAACTCACTACCCGCTATTAATACCTTCCTCACCTCTCACGGACCCGAGCCCGCCATGAAATTCGACCTCGCCTACTGCCTCAGCCTCGACGACAAACTGTCGATCTATGACGTGCGCGATTTGAATTTCGACGAGACGATGGAGTTCGATTCCGCCAAGGAGCACTTCCAGTGCCCCTACGATGCTTGCCGTTCGGCGTTTGATACGACCAATGTGTTGGGGACGTTCAACGCCAAGAATGTGAATTACGTGCGCACGCCGCACTTCAAGAACATTCCCAGCACGCGGCATGTCGAGGGTTGTCCTTATGTCAGTCTGAAAACGCCGGCGTCGGGCCTGGAGGCGGACGGTGCGGAATCGGATGACAGTCGGGAGGAGCATTTTCCGTCGGAGTTGTTGCTGACTCGGCGTGAGTATGTGCGTAAGCCCTCCAGCCCGGCGGTGGCGGCGGATGTTATGCGCGATGAGCCGCGAGTGCCTTCAGCGACCAGTAACGTCGAGCATCCGAGCCGGGAGTCGGCGCCGGACAAGACCAGTGTCTTCGCCCATCCGGTGGAGTGTTTTGTGTCGAACTTCGAGGACAAGGAGTTGCTCAAGCGCATGCCGCTGAAGATTGGCGAGCACACGGCGCCTTATGGGTCGTTCTTCAAGAAGATCGAATACCTGCAGGACAACAAGGGGTTGATTTACTGGGGAAAAATCAAGGAGATCAAGGATTACACCCAGAGCTTTCGCATCGATTTCGAACAGAAGGTCTGGTTCAAGCAACCGGACGAGGCGAAGAAGAAGCCTTACTCGGTGAATGTTTACCTGAGCAAGAAGCTGATCGACAACTACCGCAAGCGCAAAGCGTTTCTGGAAGAGATCAAGCATGCCGTCGACAGTGAGGCGCAGTTGTATTGCTTCTTTTATGGGGTAACGCCGGAGTTGAAGCAGGTGCCGAGCAAGAAAAACCCCGAACAGACGTTCGGGGTGTTTAGCGCGAATATTGAGAATCTGGATCACTTCATTATTCGTGAAGCGCCGGGGTTGGCGGCGGGCTAGGAATTAGTTCTGAGGCAGTTGGAGTTTGACCGCGCCGGGATGTTGCTTGACCACGGCGTACGGCAGCACTGACCAACCCGGATCATCGCAATTGCGTTGCACGCGGGCGAAGTACGGTCCCAGGTACAGGCCTTTGGCGGTGAAGTGCCAGTTGGAATAACCCCAAACACTTTCGTCGGTGTAGTCGCAGTCATTCTCGTCCGTCGGTTTCTGCATTTCGCCGGGGTACAGTGTGGTGAATTGTTTGATCAGCCACGGCACGAACACTTCGCGCTGATAGGTGAATCGCGCGTTGCTCTCTTCCTCGGTCAAGGATGTGTCGCCCGCGCTGTCGCGATCGGCGTGCAGCAGTGGCTTGCCTTTGCCAACCCACAGCACGTCGTCCAGCGACAGGCTATGACCGGTGTGAACGTCGAGGTTGATCGGTGAATCGCCAAAATCCGGGTGAGCGCCGCCGCAGCTGTAGCTGGTGGCGATGCTCAGGCTGACCACATCGGGCGATAGGAATTGGGGGCTGACACCTTGGTCGAACTCGGCATATTGCCCACCTTGCAGCAAACAGCCGTGATAGCTGATGACTTCGCTCCAGAGCCGCTCCAACAATTGCTGATTGACCCGCTGCTGGTCGGCTTTCGGGTAGCCGGACTCGATGCTGAACATGGAGAGAGTGGACTCGGGCTGCGTCCACCATTGCAGGTCGTAGCCCATGAAGGACTCTTTCTTGCCCGGTTTGAGCTTCAAGCCTTGCAGGCGAAGATATTCATAAGGATCGCTTTTCGGGAGCGCGGCGATGAAGGGCAAGGCGTCCGCCGCCGGTGCCGGCAGCTTGGCCTCGGTCAACTGCATTTGCAGGATTTTACCCTTGGGGCTTTTCCATTCGCCCTGCCAGCCGTTGGCCGTTTCTTGCAGCTTCAGGGTCGGCAGGGGTTTGTCGTCGCCGTAGCGGTTGTTGCCTTCGGTTAGCGTCAGGGTCTCTTCTTGCAGCGAACCGCTCAGCTCCAGGTCGCGATGGTACTTTTCATAGAAGTAGCGGCCGGTCACTTCGTCAGGCTGAAAGAGGTTCATTTCCAGCACGATTGGCATCTTGCCCAGCGTGCCGGTGAACACTCGTCTCCCATCCTCGGCATGAGCAGTGGAACACAGCATGAGTAACAACGCGGCGACTGGCGCCAGACGTAACAATCCTTTGAGCATTAATCGATCCCTGAATGAGTCGGAAGCAGCGCCGGCAGGTTGAAGGCGGCGCAGGTTGAACGAGGACGGATTATGGCGAGGTTGCAGGAGGGAATCGAGCTTCATTGCGCACTTCACTTCATCGCCATACTGAGCATCACCACCACCAGCAAACCAATATAAACCCGCGCATGCACCCGATCCGGTATCCGCCCGATCCACGGCGTGGCCAGCCGAATCCCTACCAGCGACCCAGCCGTCAGCACCAAAAACGCCAGCACATCCACATAACCGATAAACCACGGCCCCAGATCAAACTCGGTAAACCCCGCCATCGCCATGTAAGTCAGCGTCCCGGCCACCGCAACCGGCAGACTCAACGGATTGGCCATGGACGTTGCCCGAGACATGCTCAGCCCACAACGCCGCAATAACGGCACGGTCATGACGCTGCCGCCCACGCCGAGAAACGTGGCGATGGTGCCGATGCCTACACCGCCGCCAGACACTTCTGCCCTGCCCAATCGCCGTGGGATTACGGCGTCGGACTGTGTAAGAAAACCGCGTCGGAACAAGCAGTCCAGTATCGTCACGCCGAGGTAGGCGATGAAGGCAAAACGGATCAGCTCGCCACTCGCCCACATTGCAGCAACGGCTCCGACGATCGCGCCCAGGCCGATGAACCCGCCCAACGGCCACACGTAACGGCGAATGAGATTACCGGCGCGTTGATGTTTTGCGGTGGCGATCAGGGCGTTGACGATCATCACGCAGGTCGAGGTGGCCACGGCGATGTGCATCGCCGATTGGCTGACGGGATCGTCGGCGCCGTGACTGGCCGTGAGCATGCGGTACAGCAAGGGCACGACGACGAATCCGCCGCCGAAGCCGAACAGCACGGCGGTGACGCCGGTCATGCAGCCGAAGAGTGCCAGCAAGAGGTAGAAGAACATCGCGCATCGTCCGTTGGTTGAGAGTGAAAGAACAATCCATGTGGGAGCGGGCTTGCTCGCGAAGACGGCGGCACAGTCAACATTGATTTCGCCTGACACACCGCTTTCGCGAGCAAGCCCGCTCCCACATGGATTGCTCTTAACTTACTGGTATTAGGGCTTGGCCTGCTTCAGCAAGTAAGCCAATAATGTTTGCGTTTACGCCAACTGCTGGATGCCGCTCGATGCGCAATGTTTCGATTGATCTGCTGGACGATACGCCACGGGCGGTGGTGGCTATCGGTACGGATTACCCCGACGGTCGTCTATTGCCGCGCCATACCCACCGGCGGGCGCAGTTGTTGTACGGTGCCACCGGGGTGATGCAGGTGAGCACGCATGACGGCAATTGGGTGGTGCCGCCGCAGCGGGCGGTGTGGATTCCGCCGGGGGTGGCGCACGAGGTGTTGATGCTGGGGGTGAGCACGCGCAGTTTGTACATCGAACCGGGGGCGGTTGATTTGGGCAACCGCTGCCAGGTGATCAGTGTTTCGCCGTTGATGCGGCATTTGTTGATGGAGGCGGTGGAGGTTGCGCTGGAGTACGACGAGGCTGGGCGCGATGGTGCGCTGATCGACTTGCTGCTGCATGAATTGGCCCGTAGCGCTCACCTGCCGTTGCACATTCCGTTGCCCATGGATTCGCGGCTGCTTGGGTTGTGTCAGACGTTTCTCCAGCATCCGAACACTCATCAATCGCCGCAGCAATGGGCCGATCAGTTGCATATCAGTTTGCGTACTTTCAATCGTTTGTTCCGCCAGCAGACTGGCCTGAGTTTCAGCCAATGGCGGCAGCGGGCCTGTGTGGTGCTGGCCTTGGCGCGGCTGGCGGTGGGCACGCCGGTGACGCGGATTGCGCTGGATTTTGGTTATGACAGCCCGGCGGCGTTCTCGACGATGTTTCGTCGTGTGCTGGGGCAGGCACCGTCCGTTTGGTTGGAAGGGGTGAAATAGAGAGGGCACAGTCGCCAATGTCAGCCGGTCAAGCGCAATTCATGTGGGAGCGGGCTTGCTCGCGAAGACGGCGGCACAGTCAACATTGATGTTGCCTGATACACCGCTTTCGCGAGCAAGCCCGCTCCCACAGGTTCTGCGCTTGGCACTTCATTTTCTTTACTGATCGGTCTTAGCCACTGCCTTGTTCTGACAGCAACTCAAAACTCTGCTCCTTCACATCCTGGGAATCCAGACCGATCTGCACCCGGAACTCGCCCGGCTCGGCGGCGTATTCCAACTGGCTGTTGAAGAACTTCAAGTCGTTCTCATTGATGCTGAAATGGACCGCTTTCTCCTCTCCGGCCTTGAGCATGATTTTTTGAAAGTTCTTCAGTTCTTTGACCGGACGGCTGACGGAGCCAACGACATCGCGGATGTACAGTTGAACCACCGTTTCGCCATCGCGCTGGCCGATGTTCTTCACCATGATGCTGGCGACGAGATTGTCGGTCTTGCTCAGCGTGGTCGAAGACAGGGCCATGTCGGTCAGGCTGAAATCGGTATAACTCAGCCCATAGCCGAAGGGATAAAGCGGACCGTGGGATTGATCGAAATATTGAGACGTGTAGTTGCGAAGCGCACCTGCTATGTAGGGGCGACCGGTGTTCAAGTGACTGTAGTAATTCGGGATCTGCCCCACGGAGCGCGGAAAGGTGATGGGTAATTTGCCAGACGGGTTGTAGTCCCCGAACAACACATCGGCAACGGCGTTGCCTCCTTCGGAGCCGCTGTACCAGGTTTCCAGAATCGCATCGGCCTGCTTCTGCTCCTTGCCGATGGACAGCGGTCGGCCATTCATCAATACCAGTACCAGCGGCTTGCCGGTGGCTTTAAGCGCGGTGATCAATTCACTCTGGCGCCCAGGCAGATCAAGGCTGGTTCGACTGGCCGCTTCATGAGACATACTGCGGGGCTCGCCCACCACCGCAATCACAACATCGGCCTGCTGTGCAGCCTTCACCGCTTCGTCAATCATTTCAGCTGCCGGACGAGGGTCGTTCGCGATTTCGGACACTCCCTGGTATTCCAGGTATTTAACGACCTCCTGATCCTCCTCGAGATTGGCGCCTCGGGCATAGATCAGTGAGCCTTGGCTCATCGCGTTTTTCAGCCCGTCGTAGATCGTCACCGATTGCGCGGGCACGCCGCTTGCGGACCAACTGCCCATGATGTCGACGGTACTTTTTGCCAACGGGCCTATGAGTGCGATCACGCCCTCTTTTTTTAACGGCAAGAGCGAATTTTCATTCTTCAGCAGCACCAATGTCTTGCGCGCGACCTCACGGGCCTGCGTTCTGTGCAGACGGTATTCGGCGTTGTTATCAGCGGGGTCTTCACTGGCAACGCCGATGCGCCGGTAAGGGTCTTCGAACAGCCCCATGTCGTACTTGGCCCCCAGCACTTCCCGCACCGCGTTATCAATATTGCTCTGGGAAATAGCGCCTGACTCAAGCAGCCCCGATAGCTCCGGCCCATAGGAGAAATCGTTCATGCTCATATCAACGCCAGCCCTGATCGCGAGCCTGGCCGCTTCGCGGTGATTCTTCGCAACACCATGCTGAACCAGATCGTTTATCCCGTTATGGTCGCTGATGACCAGTCCCTTGAAGCCCCATGCTTTGCGCAACAGGTCTTGCATCAACCAGGCATTGGAAGCGGCTGGCACGCCATTTATCGAGTTAAGCGCCACCATCATCGCCCCCGCGCCACCCTCAATTGCCGAACGATAAGGTGGCAGGTAATCCTGGTGCATTCTGGCCAGGCCCATGTCGACGCTGTTGTAGTCGCGCCCACCCTCTACAGCCCCATACAACGCAAAGTGTTTGGCGCTGGCCATGATGCTGTCGGGTGCATTCGGGCTTGTGCCCTGGTAGGCCTGAACCATCGCTTTGGCAATGCGCGAAACCAGGTAGGTGTCTTCGCCAAAGCCTTCGGAGGTGCGTCCCCAACGAGGATCCCGGGCGATATCTATCATCGGGGCGAAGGTCATATCGATACCGTCCGCACTGGCTTCTTTTGCCGCTATGCGACCGCTTAACTCGATAGCGCCAATATCCCAGCTGGAGGCCAATGCCAGGCCAATGGGGAAAATGGTTCGATGGCCGTGTATCACGTCCCAGCCAAAAAACATCGGTATTTTCAGGCGACTTTGTTGAGCCGCGTCCTGCATGGGTCGGTTTACGTAACGGCTTACAGAGCCGTAGGTAGCACCGATTCGCCCGGCGGCGATCTCTTCGCGTATTTTTTCGGGCGTCATCTTTTCATCAATAGCGATCAGCCGCAGTTGGCCGATTTTTTCCTCCAGTGTCATCTGATTTATCAGGTTGCTGACAAAGGCCTCTTTACTTAACGATGCCATATCAGCCACGACAGGCAGGCTTGTAAAACCGATCAGGGCACAAAGCAGACGTAGTCTTTTCATGATTCCCTTCCCTGCATAACGCTGTGACGCACTGCGTCATAAACGCCACCTTTCCCTGTATTGAAAATCAGAAAGCTGACGTTCAATCATTGCTGCTACGGGGTTGAAAGCCTTGAGCTTTCAGGGTCCCGCATAGAAACAGCGTAGTCGCTCCCAAGCTCCTGCCTGACTGAAAAGTGTAATCAATCAAAAAAATGAGTTTGATCCTGGATCAAAACAACTGTACAAAAACACAGTACATTTTGAATCAGCACTCTCGAGCCCGGAGAACACCATGGCCACTCTTGCGATGAAAATCACCCTGGAACGTATCGCCCTCTTCCAGTTCACCCCCGCCCACTGTGCCCAGGCCCGAGCGATGCTGGGCTGGAGTGTTGAAGAATTGTCCGAGGAGTCCGGGGTTTCCGTTGACGCCATTCAGCGTTTCGAGGCTGAACGCGATGTGCTGGACGTCACCCGGCTGGCGTTGGCGTATCGGTTTGAGTCGCAAGGTCTGGTGTTCTTCCCGGGGTTTGCACCTGGCAGAGGGATGAACGTGAGAGGGTCGACACCGGATCCGGTGGGGCGGGCGGATTATGCGATGGTTGAGTGAGTGAAGTTATCGATTGAAGGGTTTGCGCAGGATCACGCAAAAGGAATCATCCTGAGCATGACATACCGGACCAGTGACACCGCAAACTCACTGGCCCGGTTACATCCCTTTACTGCTGTTTAAACGCCGGATCCTGGCGTTCTAACGAAGCCTGTTCATAGCTGTAAGCCAGCGCCAACAATTTAGGTTCACTCCAGCGCGGGCCGTAAAAGAACACAGAGGTGGGCAGGTCGCCATTCATGCCCGACGGGAGTGTGATCGCTGGGTAGCCAGCTGCTGCGGCACTGAATTGCGAGTATCCGTCGGCATCGGCGATCAAGGCGTCCAGATTGTGCTCGGACAGTTGCTCATCGATGGCGCCCTTGAAGTCGGCCGTGAACGCCGCGAACAGTTCAGTCGCCTGTTCGTGGGTCATGTCCAGTTCGTTGATTTCTTTGAGCATCTGCTGACCGTAACCTTCGGGGCCAGGATTGAGTTCGTTGAAGTCGATCAATGCTTGAAGCGTTTGGATCGGCAGCCCGGAGCGGCTGGTCAGGTACTCGGGCAGTTCATGTTTCATGCCCGCCATGAGCGCGTTGAAGTAACCGTCAATGTTCGGCAACCGGACTTTTAATGGCACTAAGGTAGCGCCTTGCTCTTCCAGTGTGGCCAGAGCCATCAGGAACTGAAAATCAGGACGAAGCACGGTGCCGTTCGGCCCTGTGTACTCGACCGGATAACCGATTCGCTTGCCGCTCAATGCGTCTGTGGCGAGCAATGCGGTGTAATCGATACCCACCGGTGCGTCGCCGGTTACGGCGTCCGAGGCATCGACACCTTGCAGGGCGTTGAACATGAGCGCGGCGTCACGAACGGTGCGCGTCATGGTGCCGGGAGTGTCTTGCAGGCGTGTGATCGGAATGATGCCGGAACGGCTGAACAGCCCCAGCGTCGGCTTGACACCCACCACGCCGTTGGCCGAGGCCGGACAGGTGATCGAGCCATTGGTTTCGGTGGCAATGGCCAGTGGTGCGAACCCGGCGGCTACGCCTGCGGCCGAACCGGAACTGGAACCGCACATTTCGGCGCCCAGTACGTGGGGATTTTTCCCTTGGCCGCCTCGACCACTCCAGCCATGGGGCAAGCCCATTTGCCGAACGTAAGCCCATTCGCTCATGTTGGTTTTGCCGAGAATAACCGCGCCTGCGTCGCGAAGCTGTTTGACGACAAACGCATCGTTTGCCGCTGGTTGGCCGATCATGGCCAATGAACCCGCGCTCGTTTGCATTGTGTCTGCGGTATCGACGTTGTCTTTAAGCAGAACCGGAATCCCGTGAAGCGGACCGCGAATTTTTCCATCCTCACGTTCTTTGTCCAATGCCGTCGCAATCTCGATGGCCTGGGGATTGAGTTCCATGATCGCGTTGATCGCCGGCCCTTGCTTGTCCAGTGCCTCGATACGCGCCTGCAAGTGCTTCACCAATGCTACAGAGGTGAGTTCGTTACGCTCCATCTGTGCAGTGAGTTCGCTGACACTCGCGTATTCGAGCGCGTTGACCGCGGTTGATGTTGCAGCGCTGCCATCCGCATAAGCGGAACCCGCGACCGAAAGCAGAATGGCCTGCGCCAGCGCTGTCATGCGTTTTTTGAAACAGTCCTTCATGTAAAGCGTCCTTGTTATGGCTAACCACGAGTGAGTCATTTCACTCGCCGCACAGCCTACCGAAGCCGTAGGAAACGACTGTCAGCAACAAGGATCGGGCGCTGTACGAAAGTTCATCCAGACTTGTAGCCGCTACAAGCCAAGTGCCCTTTTTCCTTCATCGTACTTTCCAGATCCAGCCACCAGGTGCGCCCACGCTGCGGATGCATCACATTGAACGCCTCGCCCATCTGCGGCGTGGTGATCGACACGCTCCGCTCCCAGGCCAACGCCAAAATACGATCGAAGGGTTCGTACCAGGCGTGCATCGACAGGTCGAAGGTGCCGTTGTGGATTGGCAGCAACCAGCGCCCCTTAAGGTCTATGTGCGCTTGCAGGGTTTGCTCCGGCTGCATGTGAACGTGCGGCCATTCGACGTTGTAGGCGCCGGTTTCCATGAGCGTGAGGTCGAACGGACCGTACTGTTCACCGATGCGTTTGAAGCCGTCGAAGTAGCCGCTGTCGCCACTGAAGAAGATCCGCGTGTCGCCGTCGATCATCACCCACGACGCCCAAAGCGTGCTGTTGGCGTCGAACAGCCCGCGACCGGAAAAGTGCTGCGAAGGGGTGGCGACGAATCGAAGGCCATCGACCTCGGTACCCTGCCACCAATCCAGTTGCCGTACTTTGCTGGCATCGACACCCCACTTGATCAGGGTGTCGCCCACACCCAGCGGTGTAAGGAAGTATCGGGCTTTGTCCGCCAGTTTGAGGACGGCCTGATAATCGAGGTGGTCGTAGTGATCGTGGGACAGGATCACCGCTTCAATCGGCGGCAGTTCTTCGAGGCCGATCGGCGGCTGGTGGAAACGCTTCGGGCCGGCCCATTGCACCGGAGAAGCGCGTTCGGCGAAAACCGGGTCGGTGATCCAGAATTTGTCCCGCAGCTTCAGCAATACGGTGGAATGACCAAGGCGATAGACGCTGTGGTTGGGTGCAGCGATCAACGCAGCCTGGGTCAGGGTTTGCACCGGGACCGGGGCGGACGGACGGCTGTCGCCTGGTTTATGGAAGATCATGTTCCATATGATGCGCAAGGTTTTGCGAACACCTTGGCGCTGCACCGGCACATGGTTTCGGTACTGCCCTTGAGCCTGTCGTGAAGCTTCAGGCGTTGAGGCGTTATCCGCTGGAGAAGTTGAAGTGGCCATGACTGAGTGACTCCAGAAAAACCGCACGATTGACGATTTTCCGTTTGGGACGATAAATGGCCAAGGCACGCACGCATCAGCCGCAGATTCTATTTTTTACTGGGCAGGATTAACAAAACATTACACTGCACAGTGTAGTTCCAAGGTTGCATCAAAGCTGATCACAAGTAAACTACCAAGTGTAGTTACCCACTTCTTCCTGCCTAAGCGTATTTATGACAGCTCCACAGCGCCTCACTGACCGTAAACGCGAAGCCATCATCCAGGCGGCGATTGCCGAATTTCGTGCCAACGGTTTCGACATCACCAGCATGGACAAAATCGCCGCCACCGCTGGCGTGTCGAAGCGCACCGTGTACAACCACTTCCCGAGCAAGGAAGAGTTGTTCGCCGAAATCCTCAATCAATTGTGGGCGCGGGTAACGGCTGAACAGGAAGCGGCCTATCGCCCTGACTTGCCCCTGCGCGATCAGTTGCGCTTGATGTTGCAGGCAAAACTGCAGATGCTGGCCGATGACAATTTTCTCGACCTGGCGCGGGTGGCGATCGCCGCCACCATCCATTCTCCCGAGCGTGCGCAGAACATGGTCACCCGAATGAGTGAACGCGAAGAAGGCCTGACCGTGTGGATTCGCGCTGCCCAGGCCGATGGCCTATTGAAACCGGTCGCACCCGAGTTCGCCGCGCAACAGGTCCAGGGATTGCTCAAGTCCTTTGCCTTCTGGCCGCAGATATCCATGGGCCAGCCAGGCTTGTCGCCCGAGATGCAGCACACCGTTGTGGAGTCGGCGCTAGACATGTTCCTGGCCTGTTATGAGCTCTGAGTCGAGCTGCAAAAAATGACACTGTCCGCGGCTTTATCGCTGACCGATCGCTCTGAGTAGAAACACCGAGATGTGTTTCAGAATGAAACTGGTGCTGGAGCTATAGTGAGCCTCAGTCCCAGCGGCCATGCAGAGAGCACCATGAGCACCCCGACCCGCGAAACCCAAACCGAAACCACCGGCCCCGTCGATCACCTGCGCTTCCATCGCCCTCACGCTCATCTGGCACCTACTTTCGGCACTGACCGTTTTGCCTTGCGCGCCGAGGCCTTTGCGCGGTTCTTCGGCACGCCGACGTTTCTCGGCGCCCAGACCTTGATTGTGGTGGTCTGGATATGCCTGAACCTGTCCGGCGTGACTGATTTCGATATGTACCCGTTCATCCTGCTCAACCTGGCGTTCAGCCTGCAAGCGGCCTATGCCGCACCGCTGATTCTGCTGGCCCAGACGCGTCAGGCGGCGCGGGACAAAGCCCAGTCAGACGCCGATGCGCGCCATCGTGAAGCCTTGGCCGTGGCCAACAGCGATCGTCAGGCCCAGGCCGCGCGACACACCGCGCAACTGTTGGAACTGCTGGAGCAAAACACCCGGCTCACCGAAATCACCAAGACCCTGACCGAACGCATCGAAAGCCTGACGTCGGAAATGCATCAACACTTCGTAGGCAAAGAGCCGCCGAAGGCGTGATCCGACTCAAGGCAACTTCAGCGCCCGCCCCAACTCATCGAACAACGTCACCACCGAGCGCAATGCGCGGCAGTCTGGTCGAGTGAGCAACCACAGCGCCGTGTCGTAACCGTGCAAGGACTCGGTCAACGGTTGCAGTCCATCACCGATGAGGAAGTCCGGCAATGCCGCGACACCCAGCCCGGCCCGTACCAACTCGGTCACCGATAACATGCTGTTGCAGCGATAGCTCGGTATCACGCCAGGCAATTGTTGACGTCGCCAGGCGACGGTGGGGTGATCGGCTAGGAATTCGTCGGGAGCGATCCAGGTCAATGCAGCCAGGTCGTGGGAATCAACCGATTGCAGATAGGCCGCGCTGGCACAGACCCGGTAGGAAATATCCGCCAGTCGCCGGCCAACCAAATGCTCGGGTGGTGTGCGGGTCAGCCGCAAGGCAATGTCGGCGTCGCGACGGCTGAGGTTGGCGAAGTCATTTGAGGTGCAGAGTTCAATGGTCAGCGCCGGGTAAGACGGCATGAACCGCGCCAGCGCCGGCAACAATAAACTTTGCAGGACCGAATCGGTGCAGGTCAGGCGCACGGTGCCGCTGATGACTTCACCGCCCTGCTCCACGCCAATGCGCGCCGCCTCCAGCGCTTGTTCGGCGCGTTCAGCCTGCTCGGCCAGGGTCTGCGCCAGCGTGGTCGGCAGGTAACCGGCGCGGCTCTTTTCGAACAGTTGCTGGCCCAACGCGGCTTCCAGACGGCGGACGGCGCGAAACACCGTCGAGACGTCGACTTTCAACAACGCCGAGGCCCGGGCCAGAGAGCCGCCGCGCACCAGGGCGAGGATCAGGGACAGGTCCGGGTAGTCGAGTCGATAGTGCGTCGGTGCATTGATCACTTGGAATAACGCCAATATTGATTGCGTGAACGCCAATCTATAGTGGGTGCCAGGAATCAACAAGCGTCGAGATCACTCATGGAAACCAGCGCCATCCGCATCGCCCTGATCGGCGATTACGACCCACAGGTCATCGCCCACCAAGCCATTCCCGTTGCCCTCGGCATGGCCGCCGAGCACTCAGGCAAGGACATACAGTTTCAATGGTTGGCCACCGACACCATCAACGCCGATACGCCACTGAATGATTTCGATGGTTTCTGGTGCGTGCCCGCCAGCCCTTATCGCGACATGAACGGTGCGTTACGGGCGATCGGTTTTGCCCGCGAGCAGCAGCGACCTTTCCTCGGCACTTGCGGCGGTTTTCAGCACGCGGTACTCGAATTCGCCCGCAATGTTCTAGGCTGGGAGGATGCCGAACACGGCGAGACATCGCCCGAGGCGACGCGAGCATTACTCACGCCGCTGACCTGTTCGCTGGTGGAAGCCGTCGACAGCATTCATTTGGTTGAAGGCTCGTTGATCGCCAAGGCGTACGAAAACGCTGAAATTCGCGAGGGATATCGCTGCCGTTATGGTGTGAATCCTGAGTTTGAACGGGAGTTACTGAAACAACAGTTGCACGCGGTTGGCCACGATTCGGCGGGGGATCTGCGGGCGGTGGAGCTAAACGATCATCCGTTCTTCGTCGCCACGTTGTTCCAACCGGAACGCGCCGCGCTCAAGGGTATTCTGCCGCCGTTGGTCCGTGCGTTGATCGAGGCTTGTGCGAGGCAACAATCATGATCGCCCAGACACCGGCAACGCCTTACTACGCAGTGATTTTCACCTCACTGCGCACCGACGGCGATCACGGTTACGAGCAGGCCGCCGAACGCATGGTGGAACTGGCCCGGGAGCAACCCGGCTTCCTTGGCGTGGAATCGGCCCGGGGTGCGGATGGGCTTGGGATTACGGTGTCCTACTGGGATAGCGAGGCGGCGATCCTGGCCTGGAAACACCATCCCGAGCACAGCGCGATTCGCGAGCGCGGGCGATCGACCTGGTATTCGGCGTGTCATACGCGGGTATGTAAGGTTGAGCGGGCGTATTTGTTTGAGCAGTGATTGCTGCGGTGTTTTTTAAATCGCCTTCGCGAGCAAGCCCGCTCCCACATTTGATCTCGGTCGTTCACAGATTTTGTGTACGCATAAGATCCACTGTGGGAGCGGGCTTGTTCGCGAAGAGGCCCGACTGGACACCGCAAAAACATCAACCCAGCACCAAACTCCTCACCGCCGTAATCTGCGGCACTTCCCGCCGGTTCATGTACACCCGCAACGGTTCGGTGATGTTGATCCGGTCGTCGATGTTCTGGTCCAGCAGCAACTGGATCAGCTCGCGCTTAAGCGTCATGGTCTGCTCGGGGCCTGGTGCCCAGACGAATTCACTGGTGGGGATGATGCCGTCATCAGCCACGTCCATGCCGAACGAGTCTTCGCTGAAACGAACGATGTATTGGCCGGTCTTGCGATTGAGGCCGACGAAGCCTTTGAGTTGGTCGGCGGCCTGGCAAATGAGCTGGGAAGTGATGCGCATGATAAACCTCACAAAAGGTCGTAAAGGACCGGTGATCGATGGTTTACACGCAGGGCAAGCGAACGGGTTTCCCTCTGCCGGGGAAATTGCCGGGGCCAAGAGTACTGCAAAGAGCCGCACAAAAGCGCTGAAAAAAAATGCTTTAAATACGTTTATGTCGGTCTGGCGATAGCGCAAGCGGCGCTCAGTTGTTAAAAGATAGGTCTTTGAAAATCCATCGCAAAAGGACTTCGACCATGCCTGTCACCTTCACCAAGAGCGCCCTGCTGCTGAGCTTGATGCTCGGACTCGGCCAGGCACAGGCCGCCAACGAGCCAAGCCCCACCGCAGTGGCGACCCGTCTGGGCATTCCGCACCCGGCGGTGATCGCCCACCGTGGTGCGTCTTTCGATGCACCGGAATCCACCGCCGCGGCCTACAAACTGGCCCGCGATCTGGGCGCCGACTACCTGGAGATGGACCTGCAACGCAGCAAGGACGGCGTGTTGTTCGCCCTGCACGACAACAACCTGCAACGCACCACCGACGTCGCTACCAAGTTCCCTGAACGCAAGGACAGCCTGGCCAACGAATTCACTATCGCCGAGCTCAAAACCCTGGATGCCGGCAGCTGGTTCAACAGCGCTTACCCGGATCGCGCGCGTCCGTCTTATACAGGTCTGAAGATCCTGACCCTGGACGAAATCATCGACATCGCCCAGGGCAACCCGCTGCACAAGCCTGGTCTGTACATCGAAACCAAAGAGCCAAAGCAGTTTCCCGGCATCGAGCGTGACCTCAAGGATAAATTGCAGGACCGCGGCTGGCTGAGCCCGACCGGCTCAAAACTGGCGAAGAGCAATCTGGCGGTCGGCCAGGGCAAAGGCAAAGTAGTGCTGCAAACCTTTGAGAAGAGCAGCCTCGAATTGCTTGAGAAAGAAATGCCGCAAGTGCCGAAAATCCTGCTGCTGTGGGTGGGCGAAGGCAGCATCGAGCCGAAATCCAAAGTGACGTTCGCCGAGTCCGGTGACAAGGACAAAGCGACCTACTACGCCAGGCAGGAGCCAAAAGACAAAGCCGAATTCCAGCAATGGGTCGAGTACGCCAAGGCCCAGGGCGCTATCGGTACCGGCCCTTCAGCCGCACTGACCAAGGGTGGCGATCAGAGCTATTCGGACCTGGTGAAACCGTGGATGAACCAGTACACCCACGATCAGGGCCTGCTGGTGCACGTCTACACCATCGACGATGCGGTGGACTATCAGAAAGTGGCGGAGGCCGGTGTCGATGGCATCTTCACCAACCGCGCCAGCGAACTGCTGAATTTCTATAAGCGTCCGGCGGCGGCGAGCGTTGCGCAGTTGTTGCAGAACAACGGTTACTGATTCGAGACCGTGGCGCCTGTTTCGCGGGCAAGCCACGCTCCCACAAGGTCTGCGCAAAACCTGTGGGAGCGCGGCTTGCCCGCGAAGCTTTAGTTTGGCGCCACGGGCAATTAAGGGTGAATTAAGTTGCACGAGCTAACCTGATCCCACTTAAACAGCTCATCCAAGGAAAGAACTTCATGAAAACCTTAACTGCCCTGTTCACCGCTGCTGCCCTGACCCTCACTGCTGGCCTGGCCCAGGCTGACGTTCGCGTCGACCAGATCCCTGAGTTGGTCAAGAGCGGCAAGATCAAACCACTGGAAGAACTGAACCAGGCGGCCTTGAAGTTGCACCCGGGTGCCACGATTACCGACACCGACCTGGATAACCACTTCAACGGCTACGAATATGAAGTTGAACTGCGTATGGCTGACGGCACCGAGTGGGACGTGGACTTCGATGCCACTACCGGCAAGGTTCTGAGCGACAAACAAGACACGTGATTCAACAGCAAAAAGCCGCACGACTTTCGGGTCGTGCGGCTTTTTTGCGTTCGGCGTCAGGCAGTTTGCTGAAGTGACGAACGAAGCCGCGACAATTCGCGCAAGCCCGCTAGAATCCCTCAAAACCATTTGGCATGTTGAAGCAGAGAACCAAGGATATGGGGCAAACAGCGGCAGCAGACATCACCACAATCAGCCGGATCAGTGCGGTGCCGGCGATTCTTCAGGTGATCAGTGAGCTGACCGGCTTGCGGTTCGCGGCGGTGACCCGTGTTACCGAAGAGGCTTGGACTGCCTGCGCGGTGCTCGATCGACTGGATTTCGGTTTGCAGGTGGGCGATGAATTGGACCTGGTCTCCACCCTGTGCAACGAAATCCGCCAGGGCCACCATTCGGTGGTGATCGACAAGGCCAGTGAAGATCCACTCTATCGCGACCATCAAACGCCCCACACCTATCAATTCGAAAGCTACATTGCCGTCCCGATATTGCGCACCGACGGGCGCTTTTTCGGCACTATTTGTGCCCTTGATCCCAATCCGGCACCGCTCAAATCCAGCACGATCCAGAGCACCATGGAGTCGTTCGCCCGGATGCTCGCGCTACAGATCGAAGCTGACGAAAACCTGCAACGGACCGAAGCGGCGCGGATCAAGGAACGCCAAACCGCCGAACTGCGCGAACAGTTCATCGCCGTGCTCGGCCATGACCTGCGCAACCCCCTGTTCGCCATCAGCGCCGGCGCCGAAATGCTCCTGCGCAAAGTCTCTGACCCGGCGAATGAACAACGGGCCAGACACATCCTCACCAGCGCCCGGCGTGCGACCAAACTGGTGGACGATGTGCTGGACTTCGCGCGGGGGTCACTGGGCCGAGGCATTCCGGTGAATATCGAGCCTTGCCCGGATCTGGGGGATGCGTTGCGGCACGTGATTTCCGAGATCCAGAGCATTCACCCAAAACGCATCATTCAGTCGTCGATTGGCGACCTGAGCAATGTTCATTGCGATCGCGAACGGGTCGCGCAATTGCTATCCAATCTGGTGGCGAACGCCGTTGTCCACGGAGACCCCAACGGCCCGATCGAGGTCAGTGCGCAGATCAAGGAAGGACACTTTGTATTGAGCGTAAGAAACCAAGGGCTGATTGCCGAAGATGCGCTGCCGCATCTGTTCCAGCCCTACTCGAAACCAGCCAGCGCAACACCGCAGGCCGGCCTCGGGTTGGGGTTGTACATTGCCAGTCAGATTGCGCAGTCCCATGGCGGGAAGCTGGAGGTGGTATCGACCGAGCAACAGGGCACGACATTTACCTTCAACTTGCCCTCACGGACTTAAGCGGCGGTGCTGACCACCGAACCCGACGTACTGCCACCCTCATCCTGCAACGCCTGTAACAACGCCGCCGTCACCGTCTGCAACGAAGCCGACGTGGCATCGACGGGCGCGGCACGGACTTGAGAGTGACTGTGCACCGATTCGGTATCTGAACCGATACACAGCCCATTTCACTAAGCGCTCAATCGCGCCGTCACTTCATTCAACTGCCCCGACAAGCCATGCAGATTGTGGCTGGCCGCTTCGGTGCGCTGTACGTTGTCCAGGTTAGTACTGGCGATGCTGGTGATTTCGGTGAGGTTGCGCGAGATGTCTTCAGCCACTGAAGTCTGCTCTTCAGCGGCAGTGGCGATCTGGCGGTTCATGTCGCGAATGGCCTCCACGGCATGGGTGATGCGCTCGAGCATGGCGCCGGCCTGAGTCACTTGCTCGACACTTTCTTCGCTGCGCGATTGACCGCTTTCGATTGCCTGGGCCGCGTCCACCGCACCGGTTTGCACGGTTTGAATGATCTGGTTGATCTCTATGATCGACGCTGCCGTGCGCTGGGCCAGGCTGCGCACCTCATCGGCGACCACCGCAAAACCACGCCCGGCTTCTCCGGCACGGGCCGCTTCGATTGCGGCGTTGAGCGCCAGCAGGTTGGTCTGTTCGGCGATGCCGCGAATCACTTCCAGCACTTTACCGATGCGTCCACTGTCAGCTTCCAGACGACGGATGACCGTGGCGGTGTTGGCGATTTCGCCGCGCATTTGGGTAATGGTGTGAATGGTGCCCTGCATGACTTTTTCGCCCTGCTGAGCGGACTGGTCGGCATCGTCGGCCGCACGTGCCGCGTCGGCTGCGTGACGCGCGACTTCTTGCGCGGTGGCGGACATTTCGTTCATCGCCGTGGCCACCTGATCGGTGCGGTTGAATTGCTCGTTGGTGCCGCTGGCCATGAGGCCGGCAATCGAGTTCAGCTCGCCGCTGGCGCTGTCCAGGTCCGTCGCGCTGCGCTGCAAACGGCTGAAGGTTTCGGCGAGGAAATCGCGCAAGGTGTTGGCGGCCTTGGCCAGGTTGCCCAACTCGTCCTGACGGCTGCTGGCCACGCGCTCGGCGAAGCGCCCCTGGCTGAGTTGTGCCACATAGTCGATCAGTTTACGGATCGGCTCCACCAGGTTGCGGTTGACCAGCCACAGACTCAACAGGCCAATCAGCAGACCCGACACTAACATCACGATGATCCCCAACAACACCGTCTGATCGGCGCTGGCACTGATCAATGCCGACTGCTCGGTGCCCTGCTTGCGCAGTTCGCTGACCAGTTCACTCATCTGCTCGCTGGCAGCACGGTCCACGCCTTTGACCGCGTTGTCGCCAGCCGTTGGATCAGCACCGGCTGCCACGTAGGCATCACGGCCCTTTTGATAGGCCGTACCTAATACACGATGCTCTTCACGCAAGCGTTCGATGCGGGTCTTGAGTTGCGGCTCGATGCCCTTCTGCCCGGCCAGTTCACCGAGGATGCCCTGCACGTCGCGTTGGCGGTCCTCGAACTGCTTCCAGTATTTGTCCAGGTCCGCTGGTTGCTTACCGCGCAGCAGGACGTTTTTCCATTCCTGGACCTGCACCTTGAATTGCAAGTTGGCTTCATCGATCAATTGCGACGCGTGCAATGGACCTTCGATCAGGTTCGCGTAGCTCTGAACGCCACTGGACAGAAAGTGAAAGCAGGCCAAAGCGATCAGCAACATCGCCAACAGGCTGCCGCTCAACAGGGCGAGGATTTGCGCTCTCAGGGATTTTTGCAAAAACATCGAGTGATATCTCATGACAGGGATAAGGCACGCCCAAGTGGCGTGCAAGATGTCCGGACATCCCTGTCAGCGACGCTGGTTCACCACCAGAATCGGAAGATCAACATTAGCGTCATCGGCGGGGCAGAGCCTTTCTTGAGCCCTTCCGACCACCGGTAGGAGGCGAATTTTCAGCACCATTCAACTGTCACAAAACCTTCAAGTTGCGTTGCGATGATGGGGCTTAAGTGAACCTGTGAAACCTGCGACAGGCGCCTCCTCACAGCGAGACCTCATGAACCACAGCATTGACCAGCGCCATCGCGATTCCGATCTGTTCGGCCTGCTTTACGGTTTCAGTTTTCGCCCCGGCGAGCGTGGCCGAGAGATCGATTCGGCCAAGGCGTTGCACTGCCTGCAACAACCGGACGACAGTGATGAATTCCTCTGGCTGCACCTGAACCTGGCCCATGCCGCGTGCGAGCGCTGGATGAAAAGCCATCTGGCATTGCCCGACGAGTTTTTTGAAGCGCTACACGAAGGTTCTCGCTCGACGCGCATCGAGCATGTCGATTCAGCGTTGCTGGCGGTGGTCAACGACGTGGTGTTCAACCTCAGCAGCATGGTCTCCTCGGATGTCTCGACGCTGTGGGTTTGCGCCCGCAGTCGGCTGATCATCAGCGCACGCCTGCAACCGCTGCACTCGGTGGACAAGTTGCGTTCTTCGGTGAAGGCCGGTGAATGCTTTCGCTCACCGCTGGAATTACTGGTGCATTTGCTGCGCGATCAGGGCGAAGTTCTGACGCAGATCGTGCGCAAGACCAGCCTCAGTGTCGATCAGATCGAAGATGAGTTGCTGTCTTCGCGCCTGTCGACCAACCGGGCTGAGCTGGGTGCCAACCGCCGGGTGCTGGTACGCCTGCAACGGTTGCTGGCGCTGGAGCCGGGGTCGTTACTGCGCCTGCTCAATCGCCCGCCGCAATGGTTGCAGAAGGAGGACGTCAAGGAGCTGCGCAAGTCCACCGAGGAGTTTGCGCTGATCATCAACGACCTCACGGCCCTCGGTGAACGGATCAAGCTGTTGCAAGAAGAGATCGCCGCCAACCTCAATGAACAGAGCAACCGCACGCTGTTCACCCTGACCGTGGTCACGGTGCTGGCGCTGCCGATCAACATCATTGCCGGTTTCTTCGGCATGAACGTCGGCGGCGTGCCGCTATCCGGCGATCCGGAAGGGTTCTGGATTCTGGTGGCGCTGGTCGCGACGTTTACCCTGATTGCCGGACGCTGGGCGTTTCGCAAGCGCCAGGATTATTGAATCCTTCGGCCCCACCGATTCTTTGTGGCGAGGGGGCTTACCCCCGTTGGGCTGCGCAGCGGCCCCTATCCGGTTTCTTCAGTCAGACCGCATTCTCTGGTTTACGACTGCTTCGCAGCCGAACGGGGCGGTGCGGCGTTCCGACAAGCCCCCTCGCCACAGGTATTGTGAAACCCCAATATCGGTGTGGAGTCAGATCAACAGACCACAAAAAAACCAAACACTGACCCAGCGCAGCCTCTCTGTAATATTTAGCAACGATCATGACCGATACTCCTTCTCTGCTCAGGATTATCCGGCATGGCTACGCCTTCCTTCACCGCTGCTGCCCAGGCTCCCGCCAGCAGCGCCAAGCCGCAGCTCGATAAAAAACCCGGCCTGCTCACTATCGTGATGTTCTTTGCAGTGCTGGGCTGCGGGCTGTTATTCACCGCTTACAGCCTGATGCACGACATGAGCGAACTCGGCACGGTGGTCACGACCTGGACGCCGTTTCTGCTGTTGGGCGTCGCGCTGCTGATTGCCTTGGGCTTTGAGTTCGTCAACGGTTTTCACGACACCGCCAACGCCGTGGCGACGGTGATTTATACCAATTCCTTGCCGCCGAATTTCGCCGTGGCCTGGTCCGGGTTCTTCAACTTTCTGGGGGTGTTGCTTTCAAGCGGCGCGGTGGCGTTCGGCATCATCGCGCTGTTACCGGTGGAGCTGATTCTGCAAGTCGGTTCCTCCGCCGGTTTCGCGATGATTTTTGCGCTGTTGATCGCCGCGATCCTGTGGAACCTCGGCACCTGGTGGTTGGGTTTGCCGGCGTCTTCGTCGCACACCCTGATCGGCTCGATCATCGGTGTCGGCGTGGCCAACGCCCTGATGCATGGCCGCGACGGCACCAGTGGCGTGGATTGGGCCCAGGCGACCAAGGTCGGTTACGCGTTGCTGCTGTCGCCGCTGATCGGCTTCGCCTTTGCTGCGCTGTTGCTGCTGGCGTTGCGCGCCTTCGTCAAAAATCGCGCGTTGTACAAGGCGCCGAAGGGCGACACCCCGCCACCGTGGTGGATTCGCGGCATGTTGATTCTGACCTGCACTGGAGTGTCCTTCGCTCATGGTTCCAACGATGGCCAGAAAGGCATGGGCCTGATCATGCTGATTCTGGTCGGTACCCTGCCGATGGCGTATGCGCTGAACCGGACCATGCCGGCGGATCAGGCCTTGCAGTTCGCTGCGGTGGCTGAAGTTACTCAGCAAGCGCTGATGAAAAACTCGCCGCTACCGGCACCCGCCGATCCACGCCCGGTGCTGACCGATTACATGCGCAGCAAGGAAGCCACGCCGCAATTGATACCCGCCCTCGCCGCACTGGCGGGCCACATCGGTAACGAAGTGAAGGGGTATGGCTCGCTGTCGAAAGTCCCGGCCGAAGCGATGGGCAACGTGCGTAATGACATGTACCTGACCAGCGAAACCATTCGCCTGATGGACAAGAACAAGGTCGGCAACTTCGACGCCGATACCACCGGCAAGCTGCAATTGTTCAAGCAACAGATCGACAACGCCACACGGTTTATTCCGCTGTGGGTGAAGATCGCGGTGGCCATAGCCTTAGGGCTGGGCACCATGGTTGGCTGGAAACGCATTGTGGTGACGGTCGGCGAAAAAATCGGCAAGACGCACCTGACCTACGCCCAGGGTGCCTCGGCGGAAACCGTGGCGATGTTGACCATCGGCGCTGCCGACATGTTCGGCCTGCCGGTGTCGACCACCCACGTATTGTCTTCAGGCGTGGCCGGAACCATGGTCGCCAACGGTGGTGGCTTGCAGATGAAGACCATCCGCAACCTGCTGATGGCCTGGGTGCTGACCTTGCCGGCGGCGATTCTGTTGTCGGGCAGTTTGTACTGGTTGTTCACCCAGCTGTTCTGAAGCACCGCACTACCCTGTGGGAGCTGCCGCGGGCTGCGATCTTTGCTTTTAAACCTCGCAAGCCCTGCGCACCAACAGCCGATCACGCACCACGTCGTAACCCCAGTGGTATACGTAGGTGTATGGCAGGAAAAACAGCAGCACGCCAATGTCCAGCAAGAACGCCTGCCACAGGCTGATCTTCAACCACCAGGCAATCAACGGCACGCCGAACGCGACCAGACCGCCTTCGAACAACAGCGCATGCACCACGCGGACCCACGCGTTACGCACAATGGCAAAGCGCTTGAGCAACCGGTCGAACAGGCCGTTGAAGACCACGTTCCAGGCCAGGGCAAGTGCTGCAATGGCCATGGTTACCGCGCCCATTTCCAGCATGGGTTTGTCCATGACCCAGGCCAATAGCGGGGTACAGATCAATATCGCCAGCAGTTCGAAACCGATGGCCTGGAAAATTCGTTCAGTGATGGATTTGTTGGCGTTCATGGCCAGACTCCCTGAGTGACTACGGTTGCCATGATCTGTCATCACACCGATACTTCATAACCAATAACCATCGATCAAGGCGATAGTTCATGGCTTCCCACGAAGTGTTGCTGGCGTTTGTCCAGGCGGCGACTCAAGGCTCATTTTCTGCTGCAGCGCGCAAGCTCGGTCGTAGTCAGTCGACCATCAGCGCCGCAGTGGCCAGCCTGGAAATCGACCTGAACCTTGCCCTCTTCGACCGCAGCAGCCGCAAGCCGAGCCTGACCCCGGCCGGGCACGTTATGTTGCAGCGGGCCGAAGAGATTCTGGCCGCCACCAGCCGTCTGGAAATGACCGCCAGTCAACTGTCCCAAGGCGTCGAGCCGAAGCTGACCGTGGCGATTTCCGACACTTATCAGTCCGACCGTTTTGAAGCGGCGCTCAGTGCTTTTGAGCAGCGTTATCCAGATCTGGAACTTGAATGCCTGATCGCCGAATGCGATGACCTGGTGGCGCTGGTGCAACGCGGCCGAGCGCATGTCGCCTTCGCCGAGATGCAGGACAGCTACCCACCAGACCTGGTCAGTTCGACGGTGGACGAGCGCACGGAAATCGCCCTGTTCGTGTCCCACGCTCACCCGTTGGCGAAGCTGAAGGGAATCGATCAGGACGTGCTGCAACAGCACCGCGAGCTGCGTCTGGCGACGATCGTCAATCCGTATGAAAGCCGCGCGAAGGGACGCGTCTGGTCGGCGCCGAGTTACCTGATGCTGCTGGAAATGGCCCAGGGCGGGTTCGGCTGGGCGCCGTTGCCTCGGTGGCTGGTGGGGCGGTTTGGGGCAGGTTCGTTGGTGGAGCTGAAGGTGCGCGGCTGGCCGAAACCCGTATGCGTCGATGCGCTCTGGTCGCGGCTGCACCCACCGGGGCCGGCGGGCAGTTGGTTGCTTGGCAAGATGCTGGAATAGCGGTGCTGCCATTCGCGAGCAAGCCCGCTCCCACATTTGATCGTCGGTGTACGCAGAATATGTATCCGACACAAAACCACTGTGGGAGCGGGCTTGCTCGCGAAGAGGTCAGCCGCCGCGCCACACATCCATGATCACTCCAACGCCTTGAGCCGCCCCTCGATAAACCGCCGCTCGGGCACTTGCTGTGTCAATTCCAGCGCCCGTTCATACGCCGCTCGCGCCTCATCCACCCTCCCCAACTGCCGGTAAAACTCTGCCCGCGCCGAGTGCGCCAAGTGGTAATCCAGCAACTCGCCCCGCGCCAGAATCCCTTCGATCAACGTCAACCCGGCCAACGGGCCATCTCGCTTGGCCAGCGCCGCTGCACGGTTCAGTTCAATCACCGGTGACGGCACGGCCCGCAGCAGCACATCATACAAACCGACAATCTGCGGCCAGTCCGTTTCCGCCGCCGTGGGCGCTTCGGCATGCACCGCCGCAATCGCCGCTTGCAGGCAATAAGGCCCGAAACGCCGCGTCGTCAGCGCCTGCTCCACCAGTGCACAGCCTTCGGCAATCAGCTCGGCGTCCCACAACGAGCGATCCTGCTCGTCCAGCACAATCAGCTCGCCGTCGGGAGAAGTCCTGGCTGGGCGCCGGGATTCGTGCAACAGCATCAGCGCCAGCAGCCCCATCACTTCCGGTTCGGGCAGCAATTCCATCAACAACCGACCGAGACGAATCGCTTCACGCGTCAGGTCTTCGCGGGTCAATTCGTTGCCGATAGATGCCGAGTAGCCTTCGTTGAACACCAGGTAAATCACCCGTAGCACACTGTCGAGACGCTCGGGCAGTTCCGTCAGGGTGGGCACCTGATAAGGGATTTTCGCGTCTCGAATCTTGGCCTTGGCCCGCACGATACGCTGGGCGATGGTGGCCGGTGCCGCGAGAAAGGCCCGGGCGATTTCTTCAGTGGTCAGGTCGCAGACTTCACGCAGGGTCAGCGGCACTTGGGCGTCCGCCGCCAATGCCGGGTGACAACAGGTGAAAATCAGCCGCAAGCGATCGTCTTCCACATCTTCATCACTCCAGTCAGCCTGCTCCAGCGCTTCCAGTTGAGCGATCAACATCGGCCGGGATGCGTTAAAACGCGCACGCCGACGTAACACATCGATGGCCTTGAAGCGCCCGGTAGACACCAGCCAGGTGCGCGGATTGTCCGGCACACCGTCACGCTGCCAGCGTTCGACCGCGACGAAGAACGCCTCGTGCAGCGCTTCTTCGGCGAGGTCGAAATCGCCGAGCAGACGGATCAGGGTCGCCAGAATCCGCCGCGAGTCTTCGCGGTAGACCTGCTCGACTCGCGCCCGTACCGACTCGCCAGGCATCAGTCCGGTATGCCTTCAGTCACCAGCGTCTCCAGCCGATCGAGGCTTTGCCCCCAACCGTCATGAAACCCCATGGCCTCGTGCGCCTGACGATCCTCTTCGCTCCAATGCATGGCGCGAGCGGTGTAGAGGGTTTTGCCGTTCCGGTCTTCGAGCGTCACTTCGGCGGTCATGAACGGCTTGCCGGAGGGAATCCAACCGGGAAGGAAAGCGTCGGTGAACACCAGACGCTCCGGGGCGACGATCTCCAGAAACACGCCCATGGTCGGGTACTCGGAGCCATCCGGCGCCCGCATCAGGGTGCGAAACTGACCGCCCACCCACAGGTCCATTTCGCACTCGGGCGTGGTCATGCCGTGAGGCCCCCACCATTGGGCGAGCAACGCGGGCTCGGTCCAGGCGCGGAAGATTTTGCTGCGCGGCGCATCGATCAGGCGGCTGATGGACAGCTCGAATTTGGCCGGCTTTCGCTGGACGGATTGCGGACTCATGAAAGAACTCCTGTTGTGATTGTTATTCAGGGATTCAACTGGCGAACGGGCCGCACCTCAACACAGCCGACCCGGGCCGCCGGGATGTTGCCGGCGACCTGGATGGCTTCATTGAGGTCCTTGGCATCGATCAGGTAGAAGCCGGCCAACTGCTCCTTGGTTTCAGCGAACGGGCCATCGGTGACCGCCATTTTGCCGTTGCGCATGCGCACGGTGGTCGCAGTCTGCACCGACTCCAGCGCTTCGGCGGCGATCATCCGGCCGCTGCCCTGGATCGACTCGGCGTAAGCCATGCACTCGGCGTCATTGGGGCTTTCGGGCAGCGAGTGCAACTCGTGCTCGTTACTGTAGACCAGGCATAAATACTTCATGGGGACTCTCCATTCTTTGGGGCTCTCCATCTCTTGGAGCTCTGCCCTGATCGAACTGATCAACTATGGCTGCAGATGGGTGCTTTGGCGTTGCTTTCCGATAAACAGCCTGACGAATCAGACCGACCATCAGGGTTCCAGATTGAACATCGCCGCGCCGCTCGTCATGTCGAACGGTGCCGACCAGTGTTCGTGGACGATCTGCCATAGGCCCGCTTCCTGGCGGTAACACGCGGTGACACGCATCCAGCAGGCCTGGGTTTCACCCTTTTCATTGGTGCCGCCGCAATGCGCCAGCCAGTGAGCGAAAGCGATCTCCTGCGACGGCACGATGTCGATCTCGTGGAACTCGAAAATGTGCGGGCCGGGGCACATCTCCATGCATTCCTGCCAATGCGCACGGTAGGCCGCCTTGCCCTTGAATTGCAGCGCTTTGACGGCATCGAAGGAGACGATGTCGTCGGCGTACAGGGCCATGACCTTTTCCACGTCCTTGGCGATGACCGCCTGGCGATAGTTCTCGATCAGGTTATGGATTTGTGTCTGAGCATTCATGATGGTTCTCCGTGTTTTTTTGTTGAAGACACCCTTAGTCGTCTGGCGAAAAGCCAAATCGACAACCGAAATAAAAATAATCCATGGGTGCAAATTCGCTAGAATCCGAGGCTCATTTCCGTTGGAAAAAGGACACTCCAGTGACTGCCCGACTCGTGCCTTACGAAAGCCTGAACGCTCTGCAGCGCCAACAGGTCGAGGCGATCGAAATCCACGCCGAACAAATCAGATTCTCCGGCGACATTCATGGTGCGTTGCACACCTTGCTGTCCAAGCCTGGCCCTGGCGTCAAAGGCTTTGCCCTACTGGTGGAGGATGTTCCGGTGACCTTCCTGCTGCTCAAGCGCCCGCCGGTGCTGCCGGCCTGGGCCGATGAACACAGCGCCACTCTGCACGCCCTGCAAGTCGATCGCCGCGCACAGGGCAAAGGCTATGGCAAAGCCTGCCTGCAAGCCCTGCCCGAGGTTGCGCGCCAGGCCTGGCCGGAAATCAAAGGGCTGGAGTTGTCGGTGGATGCGGACAATGAGTCGGCCATCGCGCTGTATGCCAAATATGGCTTTGTCGACAGCGGCGAAGCGTACAAAGGCCGGATCGGTTACGAGCGGCGGATGGGGCTGGTTTTCTGATTCGTAGAGGGATGAACGATGTTGAATTCAATCGAAGCGCTGGAAGCGATCTACGGCCTGCCCCATGACCGCGCCGTGCGCAAGCAGATCCCGTTTCTGAACGAGGACTATCAGGCGATGGTCCGCGCCTCGCCACTGGTGATTATCAGCTCGGTCGGCCCCGACGGCATGGACGGCTCGCCGCGTGGCGATACGCCGGGTTTCGTGCGGATTGTCGATGAACGCACGCTGGCGATTCCGGATCGACCGGGCAACAACCGCATCGACACGCTGCGCAATGTCGTGCTCGATTCGCGAGTATCGCTGCTGTTCATCATTCCAGGGATAGGCGAGACATTGCGGGTCAATGGCACGGCGCAGATCAGCGCTGATCCCGGGTTGCTGGAGAGTTTTGCAGTCAACGGCAAACCGGCGCGCACGGTGATGCTGGTGACGGTGGAAGCGGCGTATTTCCACTGTTCGAAAGCGATTGTGCGTTCGGATTTGTGGAACCCGCAGAAACACCTCGAACGCTCTGCCCTGCCGACCGCCGGGGCGTTTCATAAGCGCCTGAACGATGGACAGTTCGATGCCGAGGCGTATGACCGGGAAGCACCGGTGAGAGTGCGCGATAGCCTCTACTGATCACCTGACACCACCATTCAATGTGGGAGCGGGCTTGCTCGCGAAAGGGCCATTACATTCAACATCAATGTTGGATGACAGACCGCCTTCGCGAGCAAGCCCGCTCCCACATTGGATCTGCGAACCGCCACAACCCTTTGAGCACGGGCTCTGGCGGTTTTTTATGGTCACTGGAATTTCATTAAAACCCTGCTGTACTCAGGCAAGGTTCTGGAGATGGTTCTGTAGTCCATCTGCTGGATGCACAACGACAGTGTTATCTCGACAGGGAAATTCGCTATGTCTTTGTTCAAACGCTCGGCTACAGAATTGGTGGGGACGTTCTGGTTGGTGTTAGGGGGGTGCGGCAGTGCGGTCCTGGCGGCGGCGTTTCCAGAGGTGGGGATCGGTTTGCTGGGGGTGTCCCTGGCATTCGGTTTGACCGTGCTGACGATGGCCTTCGCTATTGGCCACATTTCGGGCTGTCATCTCAACCCTGCGGTTTCGGTCGGGCTGGTGGTCGGCGGACGATTCCCCGCCAAAGAACTGCCCGCCTACATCATCGCCCAAGTGATTGGCGGGATCATCGCAGCGGCTCTGCTGTACTTCATCGCCAGCGGCAAACCTGGCTTCGAACTGGCCAGCGGCCTTGCATCCAATGGCTACGGCGAACACTCGCCCGGCGGCTACTCGATGGCGGCGGGCTTTGTCAGTGAACTGGTGATGACCGCCATGTTCATCCTGATCATTCTCGGCTCCACCGACAAACGCGCCCCGGCCGGACTGGCGCCCATCGCCATCGGCCTGGCGCTGACCCTGATCCACCTGATTTCGATTCCGGTCACCAACACCTCGGTCAACCCGGCTCGCAGTACGGGTCCGGCGTTGATTGTCGGCGGTTGGGCAATTCAACAACTGTGGCTGTTCTGGCTGGCGCCGATTCTGGGTGCCGTCATCGGCGGCGTGACCTATCGCTGGCTGGGTAAAGAGGACAGCTAACAAGGGACATAACGCGAAGATCAGCCTTGTCGGTAGGGCAAGGCTGTCTTCGCTTCTTCTGCATACCCCATGACCCCGACCCGCTCACGCTCAAGGAAATCTTTCACCGCCGACTTCAAGCCCGGGTGGCGCAGGTAATGCCAGGAATGGGTGATCACCGGCTCAAAGCCACGAATCAACTTGTGCTCGCCCTGAGCGCCAGCGTCGAAACGTTGAAAGCCGTTGGCAATCGCGTAATCCATGCCTTGATAGAAACAGGTCTCGAAATGCAGGCGATCGAACTCCGCCAGGCAGCCCCAGTAACGACCATAAAAACTGTCGCCACCGACCAGACTGAAGGCCATGGCCACCGGTCGAGAGCCTTGTTTAGCCAAAACCACACGAATCGATTCCGGCATGCGCTCGGCCAACAGACTGAAAAACTCGCGCGTCAGGTACGGCGCTTGCCGACGCACCGCGTAGGTATTGGCGTAGCAGGCATACACAAAGTCCCACTGCGCCTGATCCAGTTGTCGTCCTTCCAGCCATTCGAAGTCGATGCCCTGCCCCGCCACTTGCTCACGCTCCTTGCGCATTTGCTTGCGCTTGCGCGAACTGAGGGCGTCGAGGAAGTCCTGAAAATCCCGATAACCGCGATTCTGCCAGTGGTACTGACAGCCAATGCGCTGCAACCAGCCAGGCTGTTCGGCCAATGCCGCGTCGGTGAATGGATCGGTGAAGTTGATATGGGCGCTGGAGAGTCCTTCGATTTCCAGATAACCCGGCAGGCTCTGCAGGAGCTCGAAACCGTCCTCGATCGTCGCCGCCAGCAATCGCGGCCCGCTGACCGGGCTGAAGGGCACCGCCGTCAACAACTTGGGGTAGTAGTCGATGCCGGCACGCTCGCAGGCTTCGGCCCAGGCATGATCGAACACGTACTCGCCGTAGGAATGCCATTTGCGGTAACTGGGCAGCGCGGCGATCAGGCGATCGCCTTCAACATGCAGCAGATGCTCGGGCTGCCAGCCGGAATGCGGGCCGAGGCTGCCGCTGTCTTCCAGCGCGCTCAGAAAGGCATGACGCAGAAACGGCTGAGTTTCCGGCACCAGCGCGTCCCAGGTGTGCGGCGCGATTTCGGACAGACTTTCCAGACGTTGCAGCGGCATTAGCATCCCAACCATCATTTTCTACAGATGGGACGAGTATCGCTTATCTGATTGCCTAACCCGAAACAAAAAAAACCCCGCCAAGGCGGGGTTAAAACGAGAGGAGCATTAACGGATGAAGAAAGAGCTCGTACAGCGTTTACTGCAATTTAGAACACGTATTGAGCGCGGACCACGAAGCCGTCACCGCTGTCATCACCGGTACGACGTGCCGGGGTAGTACCGCTGGCAGCCGTGGCATTGGTCACGTTGTCCGTCTTGGCCTTGAGGTAGGCGCCAGTGATTTTCACGGCTTCGTTGGCGTACCAGTTGACGCCCAGGGTGTGCACTTGGGCTTCGGCATCGCCGACATCGCGGGTCAGACTGGCGGTGGTGATGTTGTCGTCTTCGACGGTCAGGCTGTCGTAACGATAGAACAGCTCCCAGGCGCCGATGGACTTGTTGGCTGGCTTGATCGCGTCGAACTTGCCGACTTTATAGCCACGGGCTTCGCCGGTGAGGGTGTAGGCACCCTGAACGTAGAAACCGTGCCCCTTGATGTCTTCAAGGTTGCTGGCATCGGCCTTGGTTTTGCGGGCGATGTATTCACCCTGGATCGAGGCCGGGCCCATGGCGAATGCGGCTTCCAGGCCGTAAGCGTCGTCACGGTCATAGGAGCCGGCAGCCGAAGAGGAACTGCCGCCCAGCACCGGACGGTTGCCGTTGGTGCCAGCATCGTTGCCGCCGAGGGTTTCCACGCCACGCATGCCCATGCGGGTGCGATAACGCGAATCGAAGGCCGTGTCGGAGACATCACGGGACGCCACGTTCACACCAAAGTGCAGCACGCTGCCGGCGTCATGCATCGGCGCGAATACAAAGCGGCCGTTGACCTGTTTGACGCTGTTGCCATCAGTATCGTCGGTGTCTTTGCTGAACACGCCGGCGGAAGCGTAGAACGAATCAGCGAAGGTGCTGGAGGCTTGCAGGCCCAGACCATTCTGGTGGCTGTTGGCCCAATCGACCATGTCGTACGCCATGTTGCGTTCTGGAGCGGTGACCCACTTGGAGCTGGTGGCTTTTTCCAGGCCGAAGTCCGGGTCGAAACGACCGACTTTGATCGAGACCGGTTTGAAGCCGTTGTAGGCCAACGACGCTTCGTCGAAGTAACCGTTGTCGGAATCACCGCTGTTGTGGGAGAAGTCGTAGTTGATGGTGTAAGCCCAATCCGTGTACAGCACACCAGACAGCTCCAGGAACCCACGACGGATGTAGGCCGCGTCAGCAGTATCGCCGTTTCTGGTGTAGACGCCATCGAACTGGCTGTAGTCAGCCTGCAAGCGACCGCCGAGTTTGAAGCTGAATTCTTTATCGGTAGTGGCGACTTCGAGGCCGCCCTTGGTTTTGACTACGATATCGGCGCCGTCAGTGGTGACGGTGCCAGCGAAAGCCTGGGCGGTTACTGCCATGGCCAGTGCGCTGGCGGCAAAACCGGCGAAGTGCTTACGGATCATCGAAGAGTTCCCCTAATTGGTGGTCTGTAGCTTGGAAACACGCGGGTCTGGCCCACTTGTGTTGGGAGGGAATCTTGGAGGCGGGGTATTTCAGCCGGGTTGCTGATAGATAAAGATTTTATGACAGGGGAACTTTTTTACTTCGAATTGAAATAACGAAAATGCAGCGTCAAGGGATGAGCTGCAAGCCGCAAGCTAGAGCGGCTGAAGGGGTATGTTACGGGCGGGAAAATCTACGGTTTGTTCTTCAGATGCTCATTGGCAAGCCGTTCAGCCAGCGCATCCAGATCAGCTACAGGCGGCGCGGGCATCACCTTCAGGGTGGCCTGCATCAACCGCATCTGCCGAATGAACCGTCGGCAATTAGGGCAGAACATCAAATGATGCCGCACCATCAGTCGCTCTCGAAAACTCAACTGGCCATCGAGATAATCACTGGAGCGCGCCACTTGTTCTTTGCAGGTCAACATTCGCCGGTTTCCTCAAAATGCTCCACGGTCGCAAAGACCTTCAACCGTGCCCGATGCAGCAGCACACGAACATTGGAGAGCGAGATCTCCAGAAGATTACAGATCTCCTCCAATTCAAGCCCTTGTCGCTCGCGTAACAGCAAAACACTGCTTTGCAGTTCCGACAGGCTGAGCAACGTGTGCTCCAGACATTCGCGCAGCTCGTTTTCGGTCAACAGGGCCTCTGGGGTGTCCTGATGCCAGGCGTACGGCGCCACCAGCCAATGACCATCAGTCGATGAAAAACGATCGTCATCGACCGTGCCGTGAGGCGACGGCAGGTCATCGAGCAGCACTTCCCGGCGGTTTTGCTTGTAGCGGCTTTTGGCCGAGTTGGCGGTGATGGTCAGCAGCCAGGTCTTGAGGCTCGAACGCCCCTCAAACCCGCCGAGATTGCGCACCACCGACAGCCAGGCATCCTGTACTACCTCGTCGACGTGTCGGTTGCCGACGATGGCATAGGCCACCGCGCGCATGGCGCTCTGGTAAGTGCTGACCAGTTCCTTGAAAGCCCTCTGCTCGCCCGCCAGCAGGCGTTTGAGCAATAGGGTGTCGTCAGCTGCGGCCATGCAAACCTCGTTTCAGAACCACCGATATTCCAGTGTCGGACACCATTGTGGGAGCGGGCTTGCTCGCGAAGAGGGAGTGTCGGTCGACATGAATGTTGCCTGATACACCGCCTTCGCGAGCAAGCCCGCTCCCACAGGTTCCGCGCCTTAACCGAGAATGGCATTGGGACAATACCACCTCGCGACAGCTTCAGCGCTTGCGCAGAATCACGCTACCGATCGAGTAGCCAGCGCCGAACGAGCTGAGTACAGCCAGCGAACCGCTGACCAGATCGTCCTGATTTTTGTGAAACGAAATCACCGAACCGGCAGAACTGGTGTTGGCATAGGTGTCGAGAATCACCGGGGCTTCTTCTTCGGTGGCTTCGCGGCCCAGCAGTTTCTTGACGATCAAGTGGTTCATGCTGAGGTTGGCCTGGTGCAGCCAGAAGCGCTTCACGTCGCTGACGTTGAGCTTGTTTTCTTCCAGGTGCGTGGCGATCAGCTCGGCGACCATCGGGCAGACATCGCGGAACACCTTGCGACCTTCCTGGACGAACAGTTTGTCGGGGGCACCGATGCCCTCTTCCGCGGCGCGGTTGAGGAAGCCGAAGTTGTTGCGGATGTTGTTGGAGAACTTGGTCAGCAGTTTGGTGCTGACTACATCGAACTGATACTTGGACGTCGCGAGATCCGCACGTTCGATGATCACCGCGGTGGCGGCGTCGCCGAAGATGAAGTGGCTGTCACGGTCGCGGAAATTCAGGTGACCGGTGCAGACTTCCGGGTTGACCATCAGGATCGCTCGGGCCTGGCCCAGTTGCACGCTGTTGGCCGCAGCCTGGATGCCGAAGGTCGCCGAGGAGCAGGCGACGTTCATGTCGAAACCGAAACCCTGAATGCCCAGCGCTTCCTGAACTTCGATGGCAATGGCCGGGTAGGCGCGTTGCAGGTTGGAGCAGGCGACGATCACACCGTCGATGTCAGCGGCGGTCTTGCCGGCACGCTGCAAGGCTTGTTCGGCCGCACCGATGGCCATCTGGCAAAGCACCGACCACTCGTCGTTGGAACGTTCTGGCAGGCGTGGTGCCATGCGTTGCGGATCGAGAATGCCGTCCTTGTCCATGACAAAGCGGCTTTTGATGCCGGACGCTTTTTCGATAAACGCTGCGCTGGATTCGGTCAATGCCTGGATTTCGCCGCGCGCGATGGCGTCGGCGTTGTCGGCGTTGAACAGCGCGACGTAAGCGTTGAAAGACTGCACCAGCTCTTCATTGGAAATGCTGTTGGCCGGGGTATACAGGCCGGTGCCGCTGATGACGACATTATGCATGGTCGTTTCTCTAATCCGTTCAGGCAGAAAGCGCTGGCACCGACGTACCAACACACAAAGGGTCTATTCCAGGTTCCGGACGCAAACCTGGCATCGCTTTATTCCGATCCGCCCGGCCCGTGAAGGCTCAAAACCGCGGGACTGGCGTTTATAGGCGCGAAGTTTGCCATAAACGCTGGCTTTTGGCGCCTTTTGCGAGAGCAACAGCATACGTGTGGGAGTCGGTGTGGCGAGGGGGCTTGCCCCCGTTCGGCTGCGTAGCAGTCGTAAAACCAGCGCACTCGGTATAACTGATACACCGGGGCCACAGGTTTGGGGCGGCTTCGCCACCCAACGGGGCGATGCGGCGTTCCGACAAGCCCCCTCGCCACACCGGCTCCCACAGGATCAAGGCTCGACCTGGCTCCATTGCTTGTTCAGGCGCTTGTCGGAGATCGGCACCTTGGTCCCCAATTGCTGAGCGAACAGCGAAACCCGGTATTCCTCCAGCCACCAACGATAGAGTTCCAGCTGCGGATCGCGCTTGCCTTCCTGGGCGTGTTTGTTGGCGCGGGTCTGGTATTGGCTCCAGAGCCCGGACAATTCACCGCTCCAGACCCGGTCTTTCTGCACCTGAGCGCCGAGTTTTTCGAAACGTTGCTCGACAGCCTTGAGGTAACGCGGCAGTTCCTTGAGCCACGGCATTGGCGTTTCACGCACGAACCCCGGATACACCAGATGGCTGAGCTGCTGCTTGATGTCGTTCAAGGCCACGGCTTGCGCCAGGTCGATCTTGCCCTTGAAGCGTTTTTGCAAGCCGTGCCACAGCTTGAGAATCTCCAGCGTCAGCTTGGCCAACCGTTCGGCGTGCTCGGTCCAGCCACCGCGTTTACGCTCAGCCAGCGACGCCAGTCCGGCACCATCGCGTGGCAATGGGTCTTCACCGTCGAGAATGCAGCTGTCGAGACTGGCCAGCAGAATGTCTTCCACCAGGCTGTCGACACGCCCCATGTCGCGGTACATCAGGCCCAACTCGGTCAGCCCCGGCAACTTGCCGCGCAGGAACTTCGCCGGTTCCGCCAGTTGCTGCATCAGCAAGCGCTGCAGGGCCCGGCGATGCTGGAATTCAGCTTCGGCCGGGGTCGAGAATCGACCTTCCTTGACCGTACCGCCCTCTTCTACCAGCGCCGGATACACCGTCATCGATAGCCCGGCGATTTTCTGCTGGGTTTTCTCAGCCACGGCGGCAAAGACTTTCGGCTCCACCGGTTGTTGGCTCTTCGCCGTTTGCGGCACCGCCAACGCAGCCTGACTGGCCTCGGCAAAGCGTGCGGTCAGCTCGGCCAAGTCACGGCCTTCACCGAGGAACTTGCCCTGGCCATCGACGATTTCCAGGTTCATCCGCAAATGGCTTTCGACCTGCTGCGAGGCTTCGGCCCACGCCTCATCGCTGACCCGCGCGCCGGTCATGCGCAGCAACTCGCGGCCCAGCGCCAAAGGCAACGAGCCCTCGGCAAACGTGATGCGCTGCAACGCGGCTTTGACGAAGTCCGGCACCGGCACGAAATTCTTGCGCAGGGCCTTGGGCAGGTTGCGCACCAGCGCAATGCACTTGGCCTCGATCACCCCCGGCACCAGCCATTCCAGACGTTCCGGCGGCAGCATCGGCAACAGCGGCGCCGGCACGCGCAAGGTCACGCCATCACGCGGATGGTTGGGCTCGAAGTGATAACTCAGCGCCAGTTCCAGATCGCCGATGTGCAGGGTGTCCGGGTAATGCGCGGCGGTGACTTCACTGGCTTCGCGGGCCAGCACGTCTTCTTCGCGCATGATCAGCAACTGTGGGTCTTTCTGACTGTTGACCCGGTACCAGCTGTCGAAGGTGGCGGTCTGGTGGATCTCTGCCGGCAGTCGTGCATCGTAGAAGGCGAACAAGGTCTCTTCGTCGGCGAGGATGTCGCGGCGGCGCGCCTTGGCTTCCAGTTCGTCGAGCTGTTCCAACAACTGTGCATTGGCGGACAAACACTTGGCTTTGGATTGAATCTCGCCGCGCACCAGGCCTTCGCGAATGAAAAACTCACGAGAAACCACGGGATCGATTGGGCCGTAATGCACCGGCCGACGACCGACCACGATCAACCCGAACAGAGTAATTTGCTCGAAAGCCACGACCTGACCGCGCTTCTTCTCCCAGTGGGGTTCGAAGTGGTTTTTCTTGATCAGGTGCCCGGCCAGCGGCTCGATCCAGTCAGCGTCGATCTTGGCGACCATCCGCGCGTAAAGCTTGGTGGTTTCCACCAGTTCGGCGGTCATCAGCCATTGCGGACGCTTCTTGCCCAGGCCCGACGATGGGTGAATCCAGAAGCGCCGTTGACGAGCACCGAGGTAATCGCCGTCTTCGGTTTTCTGGCCGATCTGGCTGAGCAATCCGGAGAGCACGGCTTTGTGCAGTTTCGGGTAATCCGCCGGCTCTTTGTTGAGGCTCAACTGCATGTCGCGGCAGATCAGGCTCAACTGACGATGGGAGTCACGCCACTCGCGCAGGCGCAGGTAATTGAGGAAATTCTTGCGGCACCAGTTGCGCAGCGGACTGGCGGTCAGGGCCTGGCGCTGCTCTTCAAAACCACGCCACAGATTGACCAGCCCGGCGAAATCCGAGTCCACGTCTTTCCACTGGGCGTGGGCCTGATCCGCCGCTTGTTGACGCTCCGGCGGACGTTCGCGCGGGTCCTGAATCGACATGGCGCTGGCGACGATCAGCACTTCCTGCAAGCTGCCCAGTTTCGCCGCTTCCAGCAGCATGCGGCCCATGCGCGGGTCCACCGGCAACCGCGCCAGTTGGCGACCGAGCGGCGTCAGTTGACTGTTGCGGTCCACTGCCGAGAGTTCTTGCAGCAGGTTGAAACCGTCGCTGATGGCCTTGCCGTCCGGCGGCTCGATAAACGGGAAATCGGTGATCTCGCCGAGGCGCAGATGGAGCATCTGCAGAATGACTGCTGCGAGGTTGGTACGGAGGATTTCCGGGTCGGTAAATTCCGGGCGGCCGATGAAATCTTCTTCGCTGTAGAGGCGGATGCAAATGCCCGGCTCGACCCGCCCGCAACGACCTTTGCGCTGGTTGGCGCTGGCCTGGGAAATCGCTTCGATGGGCAGGCGCTGGACCTTGGCGCGGTAGCTGTAACGGCTGATGCGCGCGGTGCCGCTGTCGATCACGTAACGAATGCCCGGCACCGTCAGCGAGGTTTCCGCGACGTTGGTCGCCAGCACCACGCGACGCCCAGGGTGCGACTGGAAAATCCGCTGCTGCTCGGCCGGCGACAGTCGCGCGTACAACGGCAGAATTTCGGTGTGTTTGAGCTGGGCCTTGCGCAGCATGTCGGCGGCGTCGCGAATCTCCCGCTCGCCGGGCAGGAACACCAACACGTCGCCTGGGCTCTTGCGCTCACTGCGTTCGAACGCGGCGATCTCGTCGAGGGTAGCGAGGATCGCCTGATCCACCGTCAGGTCATCCTCGACACGGTTACCCTCCTCGTCCTGCTCCAGGGTCAGCGGGCGATACCAGGTTTCCACCGGAAAGGTGCGACCGGAGACTTCGACGATTGGCGCATCGTCGAAGTGCTTGGAAAAACGCTCCAGGTCGATGGTCGCCGACGTGATGATGACTTTCAGGTCCGGACGACGCGGCAGCAGGGTTTTCAAGTAACCGAGCAGGAAGTCGATGTTCAGGCTGCGTTCGTGGGCTTCGTCGACGATGATCGTGTCGTAGCGTTCGAGGTAGCGGTCGTTCTGGGTTTCCGCCAGCAGGATGCCGTCGGTCATCAGTTTGATCAGGGTGTTGGAATCGCTCTGATCCTCGAACCGCACCTGATAGCCGACCAGCGCGCCCAACGGCGTCGCCAATTCTTCCGCGACCCGGCTCGCCACGCTGCGCGCGGCGATTCGACGGGGCTGGGTGTGGCCGATCAAGCCGTGCTGGCCGCGGCCGATTTCCAGGCAGATTTTCGGCAACTGGGTGGTTTTACCCGACCCGGTTTCGCCGGCAATGATCAGCACCTGATGCTTGAGCAGCGCCTCTTTGATTTCGTCGCGCTTGGCGGCGATCGGCAGGCTGTCGTCATAACGAATCACTGGCAGGCTGGCCCGCCGCGCCAACACCTGATCGCAAGACGCCTGCGTGCGCGTCACCCACTGGGCCAGTTTGGCCTCGTCAGGTTTCTTGCGCAGCTCAAGCAACTGCCGCCGCAGCCGGTGGCGGTCGGCGAGCATGGCGTGATCGAGGTTTTTCAGCAGTTTGTCGATTGAAGGCGATTCGTCAGTCATCAGGTACGCAAAAGTCGTCTAGTGGCGCAGGGGGCGGATTGTCGCAGATTTGAACGCATGGCGACGAATGCAACCTGCTTTTGTGGCGAGGGAGCTTGCTCCCGTTCGGCTGCGAAGCAGTCGTAATCCTGTCATCGCGGTTTGCCTGAAGCTCCGAGATGAATGGTTTTGGGGTCGCTTCGCGACCCAGCGGGAGCAAGCTCCCTCGCCACAGTGTGTTCACTCAGGTGGGCTACTCGTTATCGAGACCCTTGCGCCGATACGGGAACACATCAATCACCTTCCCCGCCCGAATAGCCTCCTGCAAACTCTTCCAGTAATCAGCGTTGTACAACTCACCGTGCAACTGATCGAACAACCTTCGTTGCCCCGAATCGGCAAACAGAAACGGTGGAAACTCTTCAGGAAACACATCCAGTGGCCCGATCGAGTACCACGGTTCGGAGGCCATTTCGTCTTCCGGTGTACGCGGTTGCGGGATGTGGCGGAAGTTGGCTTCAGTCAGGAAGCAGATCTCGTCGTAGTCGTAAAACACCACCCGCCCGTGACGGGTGACGCCAAAATTCTTCAGCAACATGTCGCCGGGGAAAATGTTCGCCGCCGCCAGTTGCTTGATCGCCAGACCGTAGTCCTCCAGCGCCTCGCGAACCTGCGCCTCGTTGGCGTGTTCCAGATAGAGGTTCAACGGCGTCATCCGACGTTCGGTCCAGCAGTGGCGAATCAGCACCGTATCACCTTCCAGCGATACCGTGGACGCGGCCACTTCAAGCAATTCGTCCAGGCAAGCCGGCTCGAACTTGCTCAAGGGGAAACGGAAGTCGGCGAACTCCTGGGTATCGGCCATGCGCCCGACCCGGTCGACGCTTTTCACCAGGCGATACTTTTCGATCACCGTGGCGCGGTCGACGTTTTTCGACGGTGAGAAGCGATCCTTGATGATCTTGAAGACTGTGTTGAAGCCCGGCAGGGTAAACACGCTCATGACCATGCCGCGCACGCCGGGGGCCATGATGAACTGATCGTCGGTGTTGGCCAGGTGATTGATCAGCGCCCGATAAAACTCGGACTTGCCATGCTTGTAGAAGCCGATCGAGGTATACAGCTCGGCGATGTGCTTGCCCGGCAGGATGCGCTTGAGAAAGCCGATGAATTCCGCCGGCACCGGCACATCGACCATGAAGTACGATCGGGTGAAGGAGAAGATGATCGACACTTCCGCCTCGTCGGTGATCAGCGCATCGATCTGGATGCCCCGGCCTTCGCGGTGCAGCAGCGGAATCACCAGCGGCCATTGCTCGTCGGGGGTGTAAATGCGCCCCACCAGGTACGCACCCTTGTTGCGATAAAGCACCGAGGAAAACAGCTCGACGCTCAGCTCCGGGTCCTTGCAGACCCAGTCCGGCAGGTTCTCGCGCAATTGCGCTTCGAGGCGGCGCAGGTCGCCGGCCAGATCGGCGTAATCTTCGCTGAATCGGTAGTCGGCAAAGATGCTCGTGAGCATGCCCGACAACTGCCCCTGCGGCTTGTAGGTGCGGGTTTGCGCGGCCCGGGCCCGGCGCAGGCTCGGCCGCGTGGTGTGGATAAACATGCAGCCGTCGCTGATCAGGTCATGGCTGAACAGCCCGCAGAAAATCGAGTTGTACCAGGTCTCGGACAGTTCATCGTCGAAGCGCAGGTCGATCAGGCTAATGTAAGCGCTTTTGACCAGCGGCCAGTTGCTGACGTCCATCAGCACCTCGGTCGCGAACGACGCATGCAAGCGCCCTACCGTTTCGCCGACCTTTTCTTCATAGAGGTTGATTCGCGCCGCCGACGCGACTTGCGTTTCCTGCCACTGGGCCTGCTCGAAGCGGGTTCGGGCGCCGTCGGTGATCTGACGGAAATGCTCACGGTAATCGTCAAAGCCATCGAGGATCATTCGGGCGATGTCGGCGGCTGGCCATTGCTGCGGCATAGGTAAAACCTCGGCGGCTGTTCTTGTCGTTGGAGCCTGAGCTTAGTGGCCCTGTGTGACGCAACGCAACCATTGCCTTGTGCCCTGACTGGCGCGACACTTGCGCGCCAATCAAGGAAGGAAAGTGCTGTGAACCCCGTCGATATCCTGCGTATGTTGTCGCTTGCCGCCATTTGGGGTGCGAGCTTTCTGTTCATGCGCGTTATTGCCCCAGTGATTGGCACAATCCCCACAGCTTTTTTTCGCGTGTCGATTGCCGCCGTCGGGCTGCTGGTGATCCTTGGGCTGATGCGCATTAGCTGGGATTTCAAAGGCAAGCTCAAGACGGTGATGCTGCTCGGGATGATCAACTCCGGGATTCCAGCAACCCTCTATTCCGTGGCCGCCCAAGTGCTGCCGGCCGGTTACTCGGCGATTTTCAACGCAACCACGCCTTTGATGGGGGTATTGATCGGGGGCCTGTTCTTCCATGAAAAACTCACCGCCGCCAAGTTGGGCGGGGTATTTCTCGGCCTGTTCGGCGTCGGCATCCTCACCAGGGCCGGGCCAGTGGCGTTCAACCTGGAACTGCTGATGGGCGCACTCGCGTGTCTGATGGCCACCACCTGCTATGGCTTTGCCGGGTTCCTCGCCCGGCGCTGGCTCGACCATGCCGGCGGCCTCGACAGTCGCCTTTCAGCGCTGGGCAGCATGCTCGGCGCGACGTTGTTGTTGCTGCCGTTGTTTGGCTACAGCGTGATCAGCCAGCCACCGGCGAGCTGGGGCGGCTGGAATGTCTGGTTGTCGTTGCTGGGGTTGGGTTTGGTATGCACGGCCTTTGCCTACATTATTTACTTCCGTTTGCTGACTTCGGTTGGCCCGGTGAAATCCATGACCGTGACGTTCATGATCCCGCCGTTCGGCGTGTTGTGGGGGGCGCTGCTGCTGGATGAGCCGTTGTCGATGGCGCATCTTTATGGCGGGGTGTTGATAGCGGTGGCGTTGTGGTTGGTGTTGAAGCCGGCGGTGGTGAAACCGGTTGAAGTAGTTGCTCGGTAGTGCTGCTGACAATGCCATCGCGAGCAAGCTCGCTCCCACAATGGATCGGTGTCACGACGAAGATCCAATGTGAGAACGGTGCCCGAAGCAATGCTCCGGGCCTTGTTTGACTCAAGCAGTTTTACGGAAGACGAACACCAGACCAATGATAATCAGCAGCATGCCGAGCATACTCAATGCCGCCAGGCGGTTGCCAAAAATCAGGAAGTCCATGACCGCCGTCACCGCCGGCACCAGGTAAAACAGGCTAGTGACATTCACCAGATTGCCTCGTGCAATCAGCCGATACAGCAGCAGTGTCGCCAGCACTGATACCACCAACCCCATCCACAACACCGGCACGATGAATCCTGTGCTGTGTTCGACGTGAAACGGCTGGAACGGCACGAAGATCCCGCAAAGCAACAACCCCGCCAGATACTGCACCGGCAGTGTGCCGAGGGGATTATCGGTGATGCGTTTCTGCATGATCGAGCCGAAGGTCATGCTCGCCAGCGCCAGCAAACCGAAGAGCATGCCCGCCAAAGACATGCCGGCCAGACCGATACCCTGATAGACCACCATGATCAACCCGGCCAAGCCTAGCGCCAGACCGAAGATCCGGCTTATTGATCGGTGCCGCTCCATGATCACTACGGTGAGAATCGGTTGCACGCCCATGATGGTTGCCATCATGCCGGGCGTCACCTTCAGGTCCAGGGCCAGCAGATAGAAAATCTGATAAGCCCCCAGCAACACCACGCCCGTGGCCATCGCATACAACATCGGCTTGCCGCCCTTGGGCAGTTTCAACTTGAGTAACGGTGCCAGCAGCACCAACCCGCACAGGGCGATGGCGAAGCGAACCAGCAGAAAGGCAAAGGGTGACGCATGGGCCAGGCCCCATTTGGAGAAGATCGCCCCGCTGCTCCACAACAAAACGAACAGGCTCGTGGACGCCGCCGCGAGCGCGGATTTTTTCGAAAGGACAAACATGAATACCACCTGTAGTCAGGCAAAAAGCCAACTCAGCCGAAGCTGAAATTCAGTAGTTTTTTCAGGCGCTTTTTCAGACAGGCAGGGGAGCAGCAGAAAAAAGCTGATCAGCCCGAGAAGCCAACGCCTGGCGGTGATACGACTGCGCACACCGGCGTGCTACTGACAGGTGGGGGGTAATGACTGATCTGCGCAGGCTGCTGATTCCCGCACGGCACGACGCCAGCGTTGACCGCTGAATCGACTACCGAGTTGATGGGGGAAGCTGGCATGGGCTGATCTTTTTTGATGGGTGAAGGGGTGGTTCAGGAAACCACCGAGGGCCGACTATAACCACCGTGTGACATGGATTGCAATGACTTGGACAAAGGGCCAGTAAAGACAGC
This sequence comes from Pseudomonas farris, assembly GCF_019145235.1. Lineage (GTDB taxonomy): Bacteria > Pseudomonadota > Gammaproteobacteria > Pseudomonadales > Pseudomonadaceae > Aquipseudomonas > Aquipseudomonas farris. Next base: position 71,027 of record NZ_JAHSTV010000005.1, read on the forward strand.
CAGGGAAGTGCTGCTTACTCTGGGAGAAATGGAATCGCCCATGATGGGGGACATGGAATGCAAGAGATCAAATGCCCAGGGAACGGACTCATCTTCGGTATTAGTTGTATCGGTCAAGGGCTAGAAAGCTGGCTGGTATTAGTACTGCCCAACTGCAACATGAACTGGAGCTAGCCGGCCCAACGGCCCTCGACTTATCCAGGGTACGCTTCGAAGCGATCGACACGCAGGCACTGGATGCTTGTGAGCTCTGGGATGATCCACACTTTTCATGGAATGAGGTTGTTGGGTGGAAAGCGAGGGAGCCATTGGCATTGGACATCGCCATCTGGTTCGATGAAGAACTGTGCGGACTATGCTTCGCAAACCCAAACAACAGCCGGCGACGAATCCGTATCGTGCGATTGGAGGGACGTCCAAGAGAGGTCCATCCTCTAAAGAACCGTATTGCGCCATTGGCCATATTGGTCATTGAACAGTACGCCCAAATGATCGGCGGCAGGTTCATCGAGGTTCAGGAGCCGCTGGAGGGTGCGATTTCTATTTATCAACAACTCGGCTTTTACTTCGATGCTGAGGACCGACTTGTCAAAGCTGTGGAGAGCCTAGTATCGTGAAAACTGTTCAATTAATAACCAATAGCGGAGGGAATATGCGCAAAGTGATTAAAAAGTCCCCCACAAGGAAAAGCTCGCCCCCAACAGAAAATAAAACCATTGCTGTAGAGCTGACAGCCAGTCAGCGGCGCATTCTGCAGGTTGTTGCGACGGGTACCGAAACTGAAGAGCCTAGTCTGCTCGCCGGGCGTCCCTAAAACTTGCGGGCACAAAAAACCGCTCCCAAGGAGCGGTTTTTTCATTCAGTAATCGACTTCAACCAAACAACCAATACCCCAACAACGTCAACACCACCACCGCCAGCACCGGCCGCAGTACGCGGTAGGCCTTGGGGTTACGACGCTTCCACTGTTTGACCATACCGCTGATTTTGTCGCTGAAGCGCTTGCTCCAGGCATAGACCTGGTTGATCCCGCCAACGCGTTCATCGTCAAGGTTCTGGGGTGCAGTGGCGCGCCCCAGCAAGCCGCTTATCGAGCGGTTGATGCGGGTCATAAGACGGTTGCTCAGCGGTCGCTCGATGTCGCAAAACAGGATGACCCGGGTTTGCTCGGTTTCGTTCTTGACCCAGTGCACGTAGGTCTCATCGAACATCACATCTTCGCCATCACGCCAGGCATAAACCTGACCGTCGACGAAGATGCGGCAATGATCGGAATTCGGCGTCGACAGCCCCAGGTGATAACGCAGAGAGCCGGCGAATGGGTCGCGATGCGGGTTGAGGTGACTGCCACCGGGCAGTAGCGCAAACATCGCGCCTTTGACATTGGGAATACTGCTGACCAACGCCACGGTTTTCGGGCACATGATTTCGGCCGATGGCAGCGGTCTGTCGTACCACTTGAGATAGAAGCGCTTCCAACCCTTTTTGAAGAACGAGCCGAAACCGGCGTCGTTGTTCTTTTCGGCGGCACGAATAAAACCCTCGTCAAACAAGTGCATGGCTTCGTCGCGAATAACTTCCCAATTGTCCTTGAGCACATCCAGTTCGGGGAACTTGCTGCGGTCCAGGTAGGGTTTGGATGGCACGCTGGAGAACAGGTACATCAGGGCGTTATAGGGTGCAAACAGGGCCGAGTGATTGACGAACTGACGCAGAACCGGCAAACGCGCTTTGCCACGCAAGTGCACATAGAGTGTGCTGCCGAGAAACAGCAACAACACCGACGCCTTCGCCACAAAGGAAAAGTTCATCTACAACTCCTTGATAGTAGGTAACTTTGCACAACGCCATTTACCCGACGTGGCAGTCGGCCATGATCCACATTACCGGCCTCGGGAAAAACCCGCATAACTCACATTCAGTGTTAAGGATTACGCAATAAACACTTATTAACACAAGGTACCTGAACGGGGGCTGACCTGAATCACCCCCCTTTCAGACGAGAATCAAAAGCAAGATTCAAAAGATCGTCCGAACGCGGCCCGAACCTTCGGCAGCTCCTACTGTTTATTCTCCTGTTCGGTGAACAAATCACTGAACAGCATGCTCGACAGGTAGCGCTCGCCAGAATCGGGCAGGATCACCACGATGGTCTTGCCCTGCATTTCCGGGGTTTCCGCCAACCGCACAGCCACCGCCATGGCGGCACCGCACGAGATACCGCTCAAAATCCCCTCTTCCTGCATCAGGCGCAGGGCCATCGCCTTGGACTCATCGTCGCTGACCAGTTCGACCCGATCGACCATCGACAGGTCCAGGTTCTTCGGCACAAAACCAGCGCCGATGCCCTGGATTTTGTGAGGGCTCGGTTTGATCTCTTCCCCGGCGATTGTCTGGGTTATCACTGGAGACACCAGCGGCTCCACCGCCACCGAGATTATCGGCTTGCCCTGGGTATTCTTGATATACCGCGAAACTCCGGTAATGGTTCCACCTGTTCCGACACCCGCCACCAGTACGTCGACGGCACCGTCGGTGTCATTCCAGATTTCCGGCCCGGTGGTTTTTTCGTGGATGGCCGGGTTGGCCGGGTTTTCGAACTGCGCCGGCATGTAGTAGGTCGATGGATCACTGGCGAGGATTTCGGCGGCCTTCTCGATCGCGCCTTTCATGCCTTTGGCCGGCTCCGTCAACACCAGTTCGGCGCCAAGGGCTTTGAGCACCTTGCGCCGTTCGATGCTCATGGATGCGGGCATGGTCAATACCAGTCGATAACCGCGGGCGGCGGCAACGAACGCCAGGCCGATGCCGGTATTGCCCGAAGTCGGTTCGATGATGGTCATGCCGGGCTTGAGTTTACCGCTGCTTTCGGCCTCCCAGATCATGTTCGCGCCGATCCGGCACTTGACCGAATAACCGGGGTTGCGCCCTTCGATCTTGGCCAGGATGGTGACACCGCGCGGGGCGATACGGTTGATTTGCACCAGCGGCGTATTGCCAATGGAATGGGCGTTGTCAGCATAAATACGGCTCATGGCTGGGTCCTTATACAGCGTTGAATTAGCTGTCCAAGGTATGCCTGTTACCCGTGGTCGTCCAGTCAGTCGAACGTCCGCTTAGCCCCGCAGTCAATCGCTTTATACCGCCAGAGATTTGCCGCCATGAAGCGTCGATACAGTTGGCCCCTGTGGACCCTCGCCGGCCTTGTTGTGCTGCTGGTTGCCCTGCACATCGCGCTGCCCTACATCGTGCGCGATTACCTCAACGAGAAACTGGCGGACATGGGTGACTACAGCGGGCAGATTACCGATGTAGACCTGGCCCTGTGGCGCGGTGCTTACAAAATCAACGGACTGAAAATCGTCAAGGTCAATGGCAAGGTCCCCGTACCTTTCGTCAACGCCCCCTTGATTGACCTCTCCGTCAGCTGGCACTCGCTCTGGTACGACCATGCCGTGGTGGCCGAGGCGCAGTTCGACAAACCCGAGGTGAATTTCGTCGACGGTGCCACCAAGAAAAACTCCCAGACCGGTCAGGGCACCGACTGGCGGGCACAATTGGAAAAATTGCTGCCGATAACCCTGAACGAAGTGCGGATCAACGACGGGCGGGTCACCTTTCGAAACTTCAATTCAAAACCGCCGGTGAACATGAATGCCACCCAGGTTAATGCCAGCATTTACAACCTGACGAATGTGGTCGATACCAAAGGCAAACGCGACGCCCGTTTCGATGGCAAAGCGCTGTTGCTGGGGCATGCACCGCTGGAAACCCTGGCGACCTTTGATCCATTTAGCAATTTCGAAGACTTCGAATTCCGCCTACGCGCCAAGAACCTTGAACTCAAACGCATGAATGACTTCGCCTCGGCTTACGGCAAGTTCGACTTCAATTCCGGCCATGGTGACGTGGTTATTGAAGCCGAAGCCAACAAGGGCCAACTCACTGGCTACATCAAGCCGCTATTGCGGGACGTCGATGTGTTCAATTGGCAACAGGACGTGGAGAACAAAGACAAAGGGATTTTTCGCTCCATCTGGGAAGCACTCGTCGGTGGCACCGAGAATGTGTTGAAGAATCAACCGAAAAACCAGTTCGCGACGCGCGTCCAGCTCAGAGGCAGCGTACATCAGAAAGATATCAGCGCATTCGAGGCGTTTTTGCAGATTTTACGTAATGGTTTCATTCAGGCGTTCAATGCCCAGTACGAACGACCCAAGCCGGATACGGACTGAGTCAAGATGTGACGCCCCATTCAGAGACTGAATAAGTCGTCTGCGTTCACAGTCGACCGGGCAGCGCGTTATAGTCGAGCCTGACAATTTATTGCGCCCCGCCCTGCCTCGTTCAGGTCGGCGTTACCGTTCGAGGATTAGCAGATGAAGTTCGAAGGCACCCAGGCCTACGTCGCCACCGATGACCTGAAGCTGGCGGTCAACGCCGCTATTACTCTGGAGCGGCCACTGCTGGTCAAGGGCGAGCCGGGCACCGGCAAGACCATGCTCGCCGAGCAACTGGCCGAGTCCTTCGGCGCCAAGTTGATTACCTGGCACATCAAGTCCACCACCAAGGCACATCAAGGTTTGTACGAGTACGACGCGGTCAGTCGCCTGCGGGACTCGCAGCTGGGTACGGAGAAGGTCCACGACGTTCGCAATTACCTGAAAAAGGGCAAACTCTGGGAAGCTTTCGAGTCCGAAGAGCGGGTGATTCTGCTGATCGACGAAATCGACAAGGCCGACATCGAGTTTCCTAACGACCTGCTGCAAGAACTCGACAAGATGGAGTTCTACGTTTACGAGATCGACGAGACCATCAAGGCCAAGAAGCGCCCGATCATCATCATTACCTCCAACAACGAGAAAGAGCTGCCGGACGCCTTCCTGCGCCGCTGCTTCTTTCACTACATCGCCTTCCCGGATCGCGTCACGATGCAACGGATCGTCGACGTGCACTACCCGAACATCAAGAAAGACCTGGTCAGCGAAGCGTTGGACGTGTTCTTCGATGTGCGCAAAGTGCCGGGCCTGAAGAAGAAGCCATCGACCTCCGAACTGGTGGACTGGCTGAAGTTGTTGATGGCCGACAATATCGGCGAAGCGGTGCTGCGCGAGCGCGATCCGACCAAGGCCATTCCGCCACTGGCAGGCGCCCTGGTTAAGAACGAACAAGACGTGCAATTGCTTGAGCGCCTGGCGTTCATGAGCCGTCGCGGCTCTCGCTAAGCCCCGATAGAGAGAGGCGATCGCCATGCTGCTCAACCTGTTCAATGAAATGCGTGCAGCCAAGGTGCCGGTCTCGGTACGTGAGCTGCTGGACCTGATCAACGCGCTGAAACAGCGCGTGACCTTCGCCGACATGGACGAGTTCTATTACTTGTCACGGGCGATTCTGGTGAAGGACGAAAAGCATTTCGACAAGTTCGACCGGGCGTTCGGTGCCTATTTCAATGGCCTGGAAAAGCTCGACGATCACCTCCAGGCATTAATCCCGGAAGACTGGCTGCGCAAGGAATTCGAACGTTCCCTGACCGATGAAGAGCGGGCCGCGATCCAGTCCCTGGGTGGGCTGGACAAGCTGATCGAAGAGTTCAAAAAGCGCCTGGAAGAACAGAAAGAACGCCATGCCGGCGGCAACAAGTGGATCGGCACCGGCGGCACCAGCCCGTTTGGCTCCGGTGGCTTCAACCCCGAAGGCATTCGGGTCGGCGACGCCGGCAAGCGTCAAGGCAAAGCGGTCAAAGTCTGGGATCAGCGCGAGTACAAGAACCTCGACGATTCGGTCGAACTGGGCACGCGCAACATCAAGGTCGCTCTGCGGCGCCTGCGTAAATTCGCCCGTCAGGGCGCAGCGGAAGAACTCGACATCGACGGCACCATCGACCACACCGCGCGCGATGCCGGGTTGCTGAACATCCAGATGCGTCCGGAGCGCCGCAACACCGTCAAGTTGTTGCTGCTGTTCGACATCGGCGGCTCGATGGACGCCCACGTGAAGATCTGCGAAGAACTGTTCTCGGCCTGCAAGACCGAGTTCAAGCATCTGGAGTACTTCTACTTCCACAACTTTATTTATGAATCGGTGTGGAAGAACAACATGCGCCGTACCTCCGAGCGCACCGCCACCCAGGACCTGCTGCACAAGTACGGCGCCGACTACAAAGTGATCTTCATCGGCGACGCCGCCATGGCGCCCTATGAAATCACCCAGGCCGGTGGCAGTGTCGAGCACTGGAACGAAGAAGCCGGTTACGTGTGGATGCAGCGCTTCAAGGAAAAGTACAAGAAGCTCATCTGGATCAACCCGTACCCGAAAGACACCTGGGGCTATACCTCGTCGACCAATATCGTGCGGGATTTGATCGATGACCAGATGTATCCGCTGACGTTGCGGGGGTTGGAGGAAGGGATGCGGTTTTTGTCCAAGTAAAGATTGTTGTTGTCTGTGATGCCGCCTTCGCGAGCAAGCCCGCTCCCACATTGGATATTCGTCGTACACAAACTCTGTGTCCGCTGGAGATCAAATGTGGGAGCGGGCTTGCTCGCGAAGCTTTTAGCTATTCAGGAATCGCCGCAAATACTCAACGTGTTCCCGATGAGCGACATCCTGCACCACCGGCTTCAACCGCACCTTCGTCCCCGGCAAACACTGCGCCAATCGCGCCAATGCCAACGGCGTCAACGCCCCCAGTCGCGGATAACCGCCAATGGTCTGTCGATCATTGAGCAGCACAATCGGCTGCCCGTCCGGCGGCACCTGGACCGCGCCCAGCGGGATGCCTTCGGAAATCATCGGCTTGCCCTGATACTGCAACGCCGTTCCCAACAGGCGAATACCCATGCGGTCGGCGCGGCTGTCGAGGGTCCAGACGCTGTTGAACGCGTCGAACAAACTCTGCCCGCTGAACTCGCCGATCTGAGCACCGAGCACCAAGTCCAGCGGCGCATTGAGTTTGAAATTCGGTACTTGTTCGGGCGCCAACTCCCCCAGTAGTAGCAGCGAACTCCCCGAATAGCTCAACTGCGCATCTTTGGCCAACGCCCGCCCCATGCCATCCAGCCCACCGAGTTCCTCACGGACCACCGTTGCGCTACTGCCCAACACCTTTGGCGCATCAAATCCGCCCGGGGCTGCCAAATAAGCCCGAGCACCAAGCAGCGGCTGAGTGAATTGCAATTGCTGACCTTTGTTCAGCCTAAAACTGCGCCACGGTGCCAATGCCTCGCCATCCAACTGCGCCCCCAGATCCGCTCCGGCCAACGCCAGCACGCAATCTTCCTGGGCAACGACCGTAAACCCGCCAAGGGTGATTTCAATCACCGATGCATCCAGCCCATTGCCCAGCAGCCAATTGGCCCACGACATCGATCGCCAATCCGCCGCCCCGCCCTGGGTCACGCCCAAATGCCGCACGCCGAATCGCCCGGCATCCTGCAACAGACACAAGGGCGTACTTGCTTCAATCGTCAGTCGGCTCATGCCAGGGCCTCCAACGGCGTGTCATCACCGCCCAGATTGATGAACTCGGCATGGCTGACTGCTTCGAAGCGCACGGTGTCGCCCGGTTGCATCAGGCTGTAGCCGTCGCGCTCGCGGTCGAACAATTTGGCAGGGGTGCGGCCGATCAGGTTCCAGCCGCCGGGAGACACCACCGGATAAGCCGCCGTCTGGCGTTCGGCGATACCCACACTGCCGGCAGCCACTTTTTTGCGCGGAGTATTCATACGCGGTGCAGCCAATATTTCCTCCACCAATCCCATGAAAGCGAACCCCGGTGCGAAGCCCAATGCGAACACCTGATACTCATGTTCGCTGTGGCGACGGATCACCTCCTCCACCGTTAATCCACTGCGCTGAGACAGCAACGTCAGTTCCGGGCCGACACTCAAGTCATACCAGACCGGCAACACATGGCATTTACCGCTAGTGCGAGCGTTGGGGGACAGATCGATCAAGGCTTCAGCAATCAATTCCCGCGCCTGGGCCGGATTCAGCGACATCAAATCGTAATGCACCATCAACGTCGTGTAGGACGGCACCAGATCGATCAAATGGCTGGCGAACGCTTCTCGCAAACGCTCGCTGGCGGCGAGCATCCACGGCATGTTGGCTTCGCTGATTTCATCGAACAGACGCACCATCAGGCAATCCAGCGCCACCACTTCCACCCGTGGTTTCATGATGCGCTCTGCTGATTCAAGGCTTCGCGAATGCGCTGCACGGCGGCCACCGAACTGGCGTTATCGCCGTGTACGCACAAGGTGTTGGCCTGCAAGTGCAAGGCGCTGCCATCGCTGGCCGTGAGGTTGTCACCGCGGGCAATGATCAGCGCCTGTTCGATGATTTTCTCGGGATCGTGATGCACGGCTCCCGGCAGTTGCCGCGAAACCAGCCTGCCTGCGCTGTCGTAAGCGCGATCGGCGAAGGCTTCGAACCACAATGTCACGCCATATTCATCGCCAAGTTGCTGCGCGGCACGGTTGTCGCGGGTCGCCATCAGCATCAACGGCAAGCTCCGATCATAGGCTGCCACGGCCTGAATCACCGCGCGAAGTTGCGCCGGGTTGGCCATCATGTCGTTGTACATCGCGCCATGGGGTTTGACGTAACTCACCCGCCCGCCCTGCGCCCGACAGATGCCATCGAGGGCGCCGATCTGGTAATGCAACAGGTCCTGCAGTTCCTGGGCGGTGTAAGCCATGGATCGGCGACCGAACCCCACCAGATCCTGATAGGCCGGATGAGCACCAATCTGCACGCCGTGGCCCAAAGCCAGGCTGACGGTCTTGCGCATGATGCTCGGGTCGCCGGCGTGGAAGCCACAAGCGATGTTGGCGCAGTCGATGAAGGGCATGACCTCGGCGTCCAGACCCATGGTCCAGTTACCGAAACTCTCGCCGATGTCGCAGTTCAATAGCAGGCGGCTCACGGTGAACACTCCTGTAGGCTTTTATCTTCTTAGCTGAAGGACATATGCCCCTCAGATTATCAGTTACCGGATATTCGGTTATTGAGCGTCGAGTTGCTTGCCACGGGTTTCCGGCAGGCTCAGGGCCGCCAGGATCACTACCCCGTAGGACACCGCCGCGAAGGCCCCGATTCCCACACTCAGTGGCACCTTCTGGCTGAGCAAGCCGATCAACAGCGGGAACAACGCCGCCAATGCCCGACCAATGTTGTAGCAAAAACCCTGGCCCGAGCCGCGAATCCGCGTCGGAAACAGCTCAGTCAAAAACGCGCCCATGCCGCTGAAGATCCCCGAAGCGAAGAAGCCCAGGGGGAAACCCAGCCAGAGCATCACGCCGTTGCTGACGGGCAATTGGGTGTACAGCAGAACAATGGTGAATGAGCCGACCGCGAACAGAATGAAATTCTTTTTACGACCAAGGATGTCAGTCAAATACGCGCTGATCACGTACCCGACGTAGGACCCGACGATCACCATCGCCAGATAGCCACCGGTGCCGAGTACGCTCAAGCCCCGTTCGTTTTTCAGAAACGTCGGCAGCCAGGAAGTGATCGCGTAGTAACCGCCGAGCGCGCCGGTGGTCAGGATCGACGCGCGGATCGTGGTGAAAAGGATGCCCGGGGCGAAAATCTCGTAGAACTTGGCCGGGTTGCTTGGCTCTTCCTTGGCTTTGGCTTCGCGGTAGATTTCCGGGTCCTTGACCAGGCGGCGGACGAAGATCACGAAAACCGCCGGCACGATGCCAAGGATGAACAATGCCCGCCAGGCGTCTTCCGGCGGTAATACGGAAAATAGCAGCGCATACAGAATCGCCGTCAGCCCCCAACCCAACGCCCAACCCGATTGCACCATGCCGACGGCTTTGCCACGGTCCTTGGCGCGAATCACTTCGCCCATCAACACCGCGCCAGCGGTCCATTCACCGCCGAAACCGAAGCCCATCAACGTGCGGCTGATCAACAGTTGTTCGTAGTTCTGGGCGAAGCCGCAGAGGAAGGTGAAGAACGCGAACCAGAGCACCGTCAGTTGCAGGGTGCGCACCCGGCCGATGCGGTCAGAGAGAATCCCCGCGACCCAGCCACCGATAGCCGAAGCGATCAGGGTGCTGGTGTGAATCAGCCCGGCTTCGCCAGTGGTGATGCCCCACATGGCAATCAGGGTCGGCACCACGAAACTGAGCATCTGGGTGTCCATGCCGTCCAGGCCATAGCCGATCTTGCAGCTCCAGAACGTACGACGTTCCTGCTTATTGATGTTGTGGTACCAATCGAAGGGTCCCGGGCGAGCCGTGGCTTTGGGAATGAGGGTGTCGGGCGCACTCATGGCAAGTCTCCGTGCAAATTTTATTGGTATTGTTCTGAGCCCCGACGACGCCTATCGTGGGAACCGGATGTGCCGATTTTTGGGCCGCCGGCCCTGCTGCGTCCAACTAATAAAACCCCGCCCTAGACATAAGAAAACCTTATCCGACGGGCTAAGCCCCAAGAGCTGATCCCATGAACCTGAAGTTTCTCGAGACCTTTGTCTGGGTCGCCCGACTCAAGAGTTTCCGCCTGACGGCAGACAAACTCTTCACCACCCAGGCGTCGATTTCCAGCCGCATTGCCGTGCTCGAAGGCGAGCTCGGGGTGAAGCTGTTTCTACGCGATTCCCGCGGTGTGAGCCTGACACCCGAAGGCTTGAAAGTGCTCGAATACGCCGAGCAGATGATGGATACGATGCAGGCGCTCAAGCAGTCGATCGAGACGCGTTCGAGTAAGGTCGGGCGGATCCGGATTGGCGTCATGGACACCGTGATCCACACCTGGCTCAGCCCGTTGGTGGCGCAGATGATGGATCACTATCCGCTAGTGGAAATCGAACTGGTGGCCGATACCGCGCTCAACCTCTGCGATCAGCTGCAAAAAGGCTTTCTCGATCTGATCCTGCAAACCGACCTGTTGCGCCAGGAAAGCGTGCGTAGCCTGGAGCTGGCCAGTCATCCGATGGGCTGGATCGTCGCCAGCAATTCCATCTACAACCGCGAGTATTCAGGTGTCGCCGACCTGGCGCGGGAGCGGATCATCACCTATTCGAAAAACTCCCATCCTCATCAGGACATCTTGAGCCTGATGCAGGCCAACGGGGTCATGGCCCCACGGCTGAACTGCGTGAATTCAGTGTCGGCGATTACCCGTTTGCTGAGGGACGGCTTCGGCATTGGCGCGTTACCGCCGGTGCTGGTGGCCGAGGAATTGGCGCGGGGGGAATTGACCTTGCTGGCCATCGATCAGCGGCCACCGAATTTGCAGGTGGTGGTGTCGTGGCGGGTTGGCGTGGAATGGGTCGAAGAAATCGTGGCGTTGTGTCAGCAAGTCGTGGAGCGCTATGCGCATAAGGTGGGCGAGCAGTACGTCGTCTTGAGCAAACCACAGGCACGCATCTGAAGGACATTTCCCAAACTCTAAATATGAACCACTATCATTTGCATTATTTTTTCAAGCCGGTATTCTCTGCGCGCTTTCAGCTAAACAATTGTCCAGAAGGAGTCGGACCTGATGCGCGGCTATACGCAAAAACAGCAACAATTGCTCGCTCACTGGAGCGAAGCTCTTGGCACGCAGGCTTTCCAGTCCCACCGCATCACGCTCGATCATTTGAGCAATGCCCTGGAGCCCGCCGCCCAACGCTGTTTCCAACGCCTGATCCAGGCGCTGTTTCGTGAAGATCTGATCAACCCTGACACCTGCGAATACGACGACTCTAGCCGCTGCTGGCTGCCACTTGGCGATGGCGCGCATCTTTGCTTCGAGCACTTGTCCGGCGGCAGAATGAACAGCTGGGACGTACGCGGCAGCATCGTCTTGCATACTCCCGACAGACTGCCCCAAAAAATCCAGTTGCCCAGCGAACTGCTCGCACACCTGAGCACTCAGCTCAACCCGCCAGCCTCCCCGCAGGTACTGGAACGTCTGGCCCGGGAGCTGGATGACAGCTTCAGCAACGACACCCTGTGCCTGGCGTTTCACCATGGATGGACCGAGCGCCTGAGAGAGCAGATCGACACCGAGTACGAGGATAATCTGCTCGCTTGGCTCAAAGCCGGCCCCGGCCACCAGAACCCTACGTCATTGCTCGAACAGTGGGGCACGCTCGGCCATCCATGGCACCCGAACTACAAGACCAAACTGGGCTTGAGCGCCGCGCAGGTCATCGCTTTCTCGCCTGAATTCGAAGCCAGTTTTCCGATCGTGCTGTGCGCCCTGCACCGCCAGTACGCACACGTCGAAGCGCTGGCTGGCACCGCCGATTACTGGGACTGGTGGCAAGGTCACTTCCCACAGGCCGCCGAGCAATTGCAACGCCATTTGCAGCAGCTGGGTCTGGAAGCAAAGGACTATCTCCCGCTCCCGTCGCACCCATGGCAAGCCCATGAAGAGCTGCCGCATTCGTTCGCCAACGAGATCGCCGATAACCTGCTGATCATCACTGACATCGTGGCGTTTACCGGTCACCCGACCATGTCGTTCCGCACGGTCCTGCCGCAGGCCAGTCGCGTGGCACCGATGGTCAAACTGCCGGTGGCTTTGCGACTGACCAGCGTGCAGCGCACCGTGTCGCCGCGCTCCGCCCGGATGGGTCCGCGCATCAGCCAACTGGTATTGGATATTCTCGATCAAGAGCCGCAGATTCAGCGTCTGCTGAACATCGTTCCAGAGCGCATCGGCGTGCACTACGCCCCCCTGCCGACCGATGACGAGCGCTCCCGGCATGTTGCTGTGCTGTATCGCGATAACCCGCTTACCCTCCTGCAAGAAGGCGAGTTGGCGGTGCCGGTCGGCAGCCTGTTCGCCGTCAACGAATTTGAACAACCGTTGCTGCGTGATTGGGTAAAACTGGCTCAGGGCAGTGACGATAGCAAGGCCATGCTGGCGTTCTTCGATGATTACCTGTCGATTGCCGTACCGAGTCTGTTGGGCATTTATTTGATGTATGGGGTGGCGTTCGAAGCGCATCAGCAAAACAGTTTCATGGTGATGGGCGCTGATGGGCAGTTGAATCGGCTGCTGTTGCGTGATTTCGGCGACGTTCGTATCGATCGTAAAACCCTGCACGCCAAGGGTCTGGATATCCAGTTGCACGATCCGAAAATGACCCTGTATGACGACTCCGGTTTTGTCCGCGACAAACTCCTGCACACCACCTTCATGTGCCACCTTGGTGAGCTGACGTTGCTCTGTGCCCGCCACTGGAATGTGCCGGAAAATATCCTTTGGGAGAAATTGGCATCGCACGTTGCGCAATGCTTCGAGACCTTGCGCGAGCGCGTTGAACCGGCACGTTGGGAAAGCGAGCGCCAGGCCTTGCTGGAACAGGATTGGCCCGCCAAATCGTTCATGCGCATGCGCTTGCTCGACAGTCATGCAGACATCGTCGGACGCCTGAGTAACCCGCTGCGACCAAACGCCCATGCTCGCTGACGGTCGCGCTTTGCGACTACTGATCGTCATCCAGTTTGTCTCCATGGGCGCAATGGAAATGAGCGGCCCGTTCTGGCCCTTGCAGATCCAGCATCTGCTCGGGCCGGAGGGCGCCGGCTACACCGCGCTGTTATCGGCGATGGTCTATGCCGGTCCGATGCTGGCGGCCATGCTCCTGACGCCCATGTGGGGCCGGTTGGGTGATCGCACCGGGCACAAACCGATGATTGTCCGGGCGTTGCTGGCACTCGCGCTGTGCCAAGGGTTGGCGGCCATCACCCTCGACCCGTGGCTGCTGGTGGGTATTCGCGTGATGCAAGGCGCATTGGCCGGTTTTCTCGCTGCCGCGCAAGCCTATGCCCTGGCCTGCTGCGACAGTTCAAGACGGGGTCAAACCCTGGCCCGCCTGCAATCGGCCACCGCCGTCGGCTCATTGATCGGCCCCGTGCTGGGTGGCTGGCTGATGGACGTCTCGGGGTTTTCCCTGCTCTGTTATGGCGCGACGGCGATTTGCCTGCTGTGCGCACTGGGGAGTTTTTTCCTGCCGGCCGACAAGGCTCGGATCACGAAGAAAAAAGCGGTTGAACCGGTTGCCCTGCCCAAAGGCTGGCTCGGTGGAATCCTGTTGGTGATCGTCTTGATTCAGGCCGCGAAGATGATGCCGCAGTCGTTCTACGCGCTGTACGTCGCGAACATTCTGCATGCCCCAAGCTGGCTGATCGGCGCCACCTACGCGGCGAGCGCCGCGACCCTGGCCATTTCCGCACCGCTGTGGGGACGCCTGTTCGACCGCTGGCAGCCGGCCCACACCTTGCGCGTCATCGAAGGCGTGGCCTGGCTGTGTGCCCTGACGCTGGCGGCCACGGCATTGGCCAACGAATGGCTGGGGTTTCTCGTCAGTCGCCTCGTCTGGGGTCTCTGGCAAGGCGCCCTGCTGCCCGTCGCCTATGCACTGATCGCCAACACCATTTCCGAAAACCAGCAGGGCTTCGCGCTCGGCCTGGGCAACAGCGCGGCAAAGGCTGGCGCTCTGCTCGGTGTCGTCCTTGGCGGGATCGGCATGGGCCTGGTCGGCCTGGCTCACAGCTTCTGGCTGGTGGCGCTGACTTACGCCATCGCCGCCATCGGGATCCGCTGGGTACGCTCGTTCAACGCCACGCCTGACCGCTCGACCTTATCTCCCCACACTTATCACAACTAAAAAAAGACCACGTCATGATCCGAACCAAGCTCTCCCTTCTGATCCCGCTGCTCGGTACCTTCAGCGCCCAGACCTGGGCCGAGGATACCGAGCAGCAGCCCGGCACCTTGAACATGCAAGCCACCGTCGTCTCCGCTACTCGCAGTGAAGCGAGCATTGCTTCGATTCCGGGCTCGGTCCAGGTGATCGACGAACAGCAGGTCCGTGAACAGAGCGGCGCGGGCCGCCGGGTCTCCGACATCCTCGGGCAATTGGTCCCCGGCCTTGCGCCGGCCAGCGGCGGGATGAGCAACTTCGGTCAGACCCTGCGCGGGCGCAACATGCTGGTGTTGATCGACGGCGTATCGCAGAACGCCACGCGCGATAACTACCGCCAGCTCAACAGCATCGCCCCGGCCAGCATCGAACGCATCGAAGTGATTTCCGGTGCCAGCAGCATCTACGGTGCCGGTGCTTCAGGCGGCATCATCAACATCATCACCAAGCGCAATCAGGGCCAGGACATTGCCTACAGCAGCAAACTGGGCCTGACCAGCGGCAACAACCTCAACCGAAAAGGCTTCGCCTACGAAGCCTTTCAGAGTGCGACGGGGCGCAAGGATGCCCTGGACTGGTACGTCTCCGCCGACCTGACTCAGCGTAACGATCAGTTCGATGGCAACGGCAATCGCATCCCTCAGGACACTTCCCAGGGCAGCAACATGGACACCGAAACCTATGACCTGCAAGGTCGTTTCGGTTACGAACTGGATGCCGACAAAAAACTTAGCCTGTCGCTGCAGGACTACAAGGACCAGCAGGACACTGGCTACACAAAAGACCCGACAAACCGGCAGGAAGCCGTGGCGGTCAAAGGGCTGAAACTCGACGACCAGCCCTATACCCATAACCAGGCGGTCAACCTCAACTACACCGACAAGGACTTCTACGGTCAGGGCCTGCAACTGGAAAGCTACTGGCGCCGCGCCGATGCACTGTTCTTTCCGGACCTGTCGCGAGGCAGGGCCGGGATCTCCGACAACAACAGTGTGCAGGATGTCTACGGCCTGCGCGCGGCCATCGACACACCGCTGCCGGCGATCGGGAGTGCCACGGGCAATCTGGTCTGGGGCGCCGACTATGATAATGAGCGTTCTCGCCAACGAGGTGACCAATACACGCTCAATGGCCTGAACTACACCAAGACCGGCACCACCTACGAGCTGGGCCCGGACATCGAAACCACCACCAAATCGCTGTTTGGGCAGATGTCTTGGGACATTGGTGACTGGACCTTGCGTGGCGGTGTGCGCCGTGAATGGATCGAAAGCGACGTCTCCGACAGCATTGCTTATGGTCAGATCGTCCAGACCGGCGTACGCGCAACGCTGCCCGGTGACACGCTCAAATACGATGCCACCCTGTACAACCTGGGGGCGGTCTACCACCTGAGTGAAAACCAGGATGTCTTCGCCAATTACAGCCAGGGGTTTTCGCTACCGGATATCCAGCGCTTCATGCGTGATGTCAGCAGCACCTTCGACATCCAGAGTCTCAACGCCCAGGCCATCAAGGTCGACAGTTACGAGCTGGGCTGGCGCGGTAACTGGGACCAGTGGCAGGCCGACGTCACCGTGTACGAAAACACCTCGGACGTGACCCAGTTCTACGATGCCAATGATCGCGTATTGCGCCTGATCAACCAGAAAGAGCGAGTTCGCGGCATCGAAAACAGCCTGACCTACCGCGCCACCGATCGCTGGTCGGTGGGTGGCACTTATGCCTGGGCCAAAGGCGAGACCGAACAGAACGGCAAATGGATCGATCTGCCGGCTACGCGCATCTCACCGGCCAAGACCACACTGTTCGTTGGCTACACCGAAGACGACTACACCCTGCGCCTGCAAGGCATGCATTTGTCCAGTTACGACGCCGCCGCCAAGGACAACAACGGGCGCGAGATCGAAGGCTATACGCTGGTGGACCTGCTCGGCTCGGTGCAACTGCCGGTCGGTCGTCTTGAAGGCGGCGTGTACAACCTGACCAACCGCACCTACCAGAACCTGTTCACCCAGGCCAACGCCAGAGCGCCGTACGCCAACGCCGAAGGCCGCACGCTGAGCATGAGCTACTCGGTCGATTGGTAAAAACCGGAGCCGGCTTGCCAGCGATGCGATCTGCCAGGCATTCGTGTCGCGGCAATCGCCGGCAAGTTGGCTCTACAGGGTTACAGCCCCCGTACATCCCGGTCTTCGATCGGCCGGCTCTGGCGCAAACGCTTGCCGCCCAGCACCACCCAGTCGATCAGTCGGAACAGGCATTCAATGCCGAACGACAGCAGCAACGCGCCGCTCATGCCCCAAATCATCGCTTCCGGCGTTAGCAGGATCTGGTAGCTGTAGCCGTTCCAGGTTTCTTTGCGAATATCCGGGTCGGCGGCCAGGGCCACTTGCAGGACGCGGATGTACCACTGGCCCTGCATGGCCTGGAATTGCTTGTCGAGGGCCAGTTGACGGGTGAGCAAGGTGCTCAGGCTGTCGGCATCGCTGCGAAAGATCGGATCTTCGCTGGCACGGTAATGGGCCACGAGCGCCTGCATGTCACCCTTGAAAAACTGATTGGCAGTGCCCTGAAAACCGCTCAAACCGGTCTGTGCCTCAATCAGATGCGCCTCGACCCGCTTGGCATAGTCACTGATGAACCCAGGCACCTGGACACCGATCAACAGGCCCGCCGCGAACAACACCAGCCGTAGATAACTGAGCAACATGGGGGAGAGATCCTTATTCGGTCTTGCCTTGGCTGACGCATTCACCGCGTCGCCAGAGGCTCCATTGGCCCGGCTCGTAGCGGGTCCAGGTTTCGTTTTCGGTCAAGGGTTCGGTAGCGATCACCGTGACCACATCGTTGGGCGTGGTTTCGGCCTGGAAGTCGACGATCACATCGACGTCCTTCAAACGCGCCGGGCCGAACGGTGCACGGCGGGTGATCTGCGCCAGTTTGCTCGAGCAGTAGCAGAACAGCCAGTCGCCGTCGCTGAGCAAGCAGTTGAACACGCCTTTGCTGCGGTACTCGGCGCAGGCGGCCACCAGGTTCGGCAACAGTGCTTCGATCTCTACCGGCTCGGGGAACGCTGCACGCACCCGATTGAGCAAATCGCAAAACGCCGCTTCGCTGTCGGTATCACCAACGGGGCGGTAAAAACTGGCGGTTGGGTTGAAATCGGCCAACTGGCCGTTGTGGGCGAAACACCAGTTGCGCCCCCACAACTCACGCACGAACGGGTGGGTGTTGGACAGGCAGACCTTGCCGACATTGGCCTGGCGGATGTGCCCGATCACCACTTCGCTTTTGATTGGATAGCGCTGCACCAGGTTCGCCACTTCCGACTCGCTGCTCGCCGCAGGGTCCTGGAACAGCCGCAGGCCACGGCCTTCATAAAAAGCGATGCCCCAGCCGTCACGATGCGGCCCAGTGCGACCGCCGCGCTGCATCAGCCCGGTGAAGCTGAACACGATATCGGTCGGGACATTGGCGCTCATGCCCAATAACTCACACATGCTCGGACTCTCGATTCAGTACAGGGGCACGGTTACAGACGCGGCTCGACCCGCGAACGCTGAGGATTGCTCGGTACCGGTGGCCGGCCGTAACGATCATCGCCGGCACCGCCGAAAGGCTGATCGTCGTCAGGCTCGTCGGCCTGCGCCGCTGTCTTGGCGGCAGCCGCCTGTTCCTTGCGAGCGTTGGAGGCACGCTCGATGGGAAAACGGATGGCCACGAACACCAGATAAATGCCGAAGGCAATCATGCCGTACATGAACAGATCAGAAACCGCGCGCCAGGCGTTGTTGCCGACCTTGAACAGCAAGTCGAGGGCAGTAATGGCGATGGACGGGGCGATCTTTTCTTTCACCGGGTCGATGATGGTCGGGCTGAACAGCAACACGGCTACCAGCAGCCGCAGCGGCTCACGCAGCCAACGCCACATCCAGCGGGTGATGCGCATCCACACCAACAGGCAGCCTAAAGCGGCAAAGGCGTAGAGGCCCCAAGCGATCAGATAGTCGTTCTCGGTCATGGTGTCCATGGCAAGGCAGGCAAAGAGGCGCTTATAGTAACGACTTTTCGCACGTCAGGCTTGTCCCAATACCAGCGAGTTAAGCGCATTCCATGTGGGAGCGGGCTTGCTCGCGAAGAGGGAGTATCACTAGACATTGATGTTGCCTGACACACCGCCTTCGCGAGCAAGCCCGCTCCCACAGGTTGCGAAGCCCCTATTCCGTACATTGTTCGAGAGCCATTCATGCCCCTATCCGCCAACGTCACCAGTGCTCCGATTGCCCACAAGGCCGACGGTTCTGACCCGTATGCCTGGCTGCAGGCGCGCGACACCGACGCGGTGCTCGATTACCTGAAAGCTGAAAACCGCTATCAAGAGGCGCAAACCGCCGATCAGGCTGGCCTGCGCGAAACCCTGTTCGAAGAGATCAAGGGGCGGATTCTCGAAACCGACCTGTCGCTGCCCTCGCCTTGGGGCCCGTACCTGTATTACACCCGCACCACCGCCGGCGACGAATACGCCCGTCACTACCGTTGCCCGCGTCCGGCCGATGGCAGCCTGCTGATCGACGAAAGCCAGGAACTGCTGCTGCTTGATCCGAACGTGCTGGCCAAGGGTGGCTTTTTTTCCCTGGGCGCGTTCAGCATCAGCCCGGACCACCAGCGTCTGGCCTACAGCATCGACTCCAGTGGTGAAGAGATTTACACGCTGTTCGTGAAGGAATTATCCAGCGGCCGCGTCAGCGAACTGGAATTCCAGGATTGCGACGGCAGCATGACCTGGGCCAACGACAGCCTGACGCTGTTCTTCGGCGAACTCGACGACACCCATCGCCCGCACAAACTGTTCCGCTATCGGCTGGACGGCACCGCGGCCGAAGAGGTGTTCCATGAGCCGGACGGCCGATTCTTCCTGCATTGCTACCGCTCCAGTTCCGAACGGCAACTGCTGTTGTCGCTTGGCAGCAAGACCACCAGCGAAGTCTGGGTGCTCGACGCCTCGCTGCCGCATCAGGCCTTTACCTGCCTGGCGCCGAGAGTTGAAGAGCATGAGTACGATGTCGACCACGGCAAACTCGATGGCGAGTGGACGTGGCTGATCCGCACCAACCGCGACGGCATCAACTTCGCCCTGTACCAGGCCGCCGATACCGGCGTCGCGCCGACCGAAGCCGACTGGCAGAACCTGATTCCCCACAGCGACACAGTGATGCTCGAAGGCATGAGCCTGAACGCCGAGGCCATGACCTTGAGCCTGCGCGAAGGTGGCCTGCCGATCATCGAAGTCCGCCCACGGGACTTGGTGCCCTATCGCGTGCAATTGCCGGACGCGGCCTACAGCCTGCACGTGCAGAACAGCCTGGAATTTGTCAGCGACCGGATTCGTCTGCGCTACGAAGCCTTGAACCGTCCGGCGCAGATCCGCCAACTGATTCTGACCACCGGCGAGCAGCAAGTCCTCAAGGAAACCCCGGTGCTCGGCCCGTTCGACGCCGATGCGTATGTCAGCCAGCGGCTCTGGTCGACGGCACCGGATGGTACGCAAGTGCCGATCAGCCTTGTGGTCAAACGCGAGTTCCTCGGCAAGCCGACGCCGCTTTATCTGTACGGCTACGGCGCCTACGGCGAAAGCCTCGACCCGTGGTTCTCCCACGCCCGCCTGAGCCTGCTGGATCGCGGCATGGCGTTTGCCATCGCCCATGTACGCGGTGGCGGTGAGCTGGGCGAAGCCTGGTACCGCGCCGGCAAGCAGGAACACAAACACAACACCTTCAGCGACTTCATCGCCTGCGCCGAACACCTGATCGCCAACGGCTTCACAACTCCATCACAACTGGCGATCAGCGGTGGCAGCGCCGGTGGCCTGTTGATTGGCGCTGTGCTCAACCAGCGGCCGGAGCTGTTTGGCGCGGCGATTGCCGAAGTGCCGTTCGTCGACGTGCTCAACACCATGCTCGACCCGGAGCTGCCACTGACCGTCACGGAATACGACGAGTGGGGCAACCCGCAAGAACCGGACGTCTATGATCGGATCAAGGCCTACGCCCCGTACGAAAACGTGACTGCGCAAGCCTATCCGGCAACGCTGGTGATCGCCGGCTACAACGACAGTCGCGTGCAGTACTGGGAAGCGGCCAAGTGGGTGGCGAAATTGCGCGCAACCAAAACCGACACCAATACCTTGTTGCTCAAGACCGAACTGGGCGCCGGGCATGGCGGGATGAGCGGTCGTTATCAAGGATTACGTGACGTAGCCCTCGAATACGCATTTGTTTTCAAGGTTTTGGGCATCGCCTGAGGAACTTGGCCCGGTGTGCCGGTCTTAACACCAGACACCGGACCGGATGCAGCACAAAACCAATGTGGGAGCGGGCTTGCTCGCGAAGGGGCCATCACATTCAACATCGATGTTGACTGACACACCGCTTTCGCGAGCAAGCCCGCTCCCACAGGGGATCAATTGCTACCCAAGATCCGGAACAGACACAGACACAAGAAAAAGACCGTGACGACATGTCAGAACCGACCTTACTGAACAACGAAATTCGCGACTGGCTGATGGACTGCGGCCTGTTCGATCAACTGCTGCCGGCAGACTTCGTGGCGGCTTCGGGTTACTTCAGCATCAGCACCATCGCCGAAGGTGAAGAGATTTTCCATGAGGGCGATGCCGGCAGTTTCATGTGCATCATCCACACCGGCCAGGTCGCGGTGCAGAAGACCAACAGCGACGGGCAACGGGTGACCATGGCCACTTTGCGCAGCGGTCGGGCGTTCGGCGAAATGGCCGTGCTCGACGGCGAACGGCGCTCGGCCAGTTGCGTGGCCGCGAGCAATTGCCAGTTGCTCAATCTGGGCAAGGACTCCTTGGAAAAGATGCTTAACGACGCGCCGAAAATCGCCGCCAAGATCATCCGCGCCCTCGCCGTTTCCCTCTCCAAACGCTTGCGCATGGCAGACGGGCAACTGCTCTCGCAACAGATTTAGACACTAACCGCCCGGCGTTTTGATTTTCGTCGTGGTCGGTTCAAGGCCCGGCAAGGTCTGGTCTTTGGGTGGATTGGGCATTTCGATCGGCGGCAACAGTGGTGGCCCGCCACTGCTGGAACCGGCCTTGGGCACGCTGGTCGGGGTGATCTGCGGATACGGCGTCGGAGTGGCGGTGCCGGGAGAACCGGGCGTCGGCACGGGGCTGGTGGGGATGGTTTGCAGCTCCTGGGCCTGCACTGCAGTTATCGAGAGCGCGGCCAGGGCAATGACCGTTAGAATGGTGCGCTTCATCAATGGCTCCGTTGGCCTTGTTGTCTTTTTGCAGGCTACTCCCAACTGCGCGTGTTTGCCTTCCTCCGTATATCAATTTCTCCTCAAGAGAGCCCCATGAAACGTTTCGTTCTGCTCGACACCACCCCCATCCCTGAAAACGGCGGTGCCCTGTGCCTGTTCGAATACGGCGAGGACTTCGTCATCAAGATTCAGGGCGGCGACGGCGGACAGTTGATGAACACCCGCATGCACGGCTCCGAAGATGCCCTGGCCGAAATCCCCTGCCGCAAGGTCGCCGGCCGGCCGAATTCGCGGGTATTGATCGGTGGCCTGGGCATGGGCTTCACCCTCGCCTCGGCGCTCAAGCATTTGGGCAAAACGGCTGAAGTGGTGGTCGCTGAGCTGGTGCCCGGTGTGGTTGAGTGGAACCGCGGACCGCTGGGCGAGAAAGCCGGCAATCCGCTGCTCGACCCGCGAACGGTAATCCGTATGGAAGATGTGGCCAAAGTGCTGCAAGCCGAGCCGCAAGGTTTCGATGCGATCATGCTCGACGTCGACAACGGCCCCGAAGGCCTGACCCAGCGGGCCAACAGCTGGCTTTACTCCGCCGGTGGCCTGAGCGCCTGTGCCAAGGCGTTGCGGCCCAAAGGCGTGCTGGCGGTGTGGTCAGCCAGCGCCGACAAGCAGTTTTCCGACAAACTGAAGAAGGCCGGTTTCAAGGCCGAGGAAGTCCAGGTTTTCGCCCATGGCAACAAAGGCACCCGCCACACCATCTGGATTGCCGAGAAGCTTAAGGGCTGAGCTAAACTCACGTCATAACCGTCATTAGTCTTTTACAAAGGTGAACCCATGAGTTCGTCCACCCCAACCAACACATCGAAGCTGGACCGCATCCTCGCCGACAACCAGCGCGACAAGGAAATGGGTTACCGCGACAAGGCCCTGAAGATGTACCCGCACGTGTGCGGCCGCTGCGCCCGTGAGTTCTCCGGCAAACGCCTGAGCGAACTGACCGTGCATCACCGCGACCACAACCACGACAACAACCCTCAGGATGGCTCGAACTGGGAGCTGTTGTGCCTGTATTGCCACGACAATGAACACTCGCGTTATACCGATCAGCAGTATTTCGATGAAGGCTCGTTGAGTACGCCGAAGATTGCCAAGGCGACGCACAACCCGTTTGCGGCGTTGGCCGGGTTGATGAAGAAAGAAGACTGAAGATATTCAGCGCCTGCACCGGCCCCATCGCGGGCAAGCCCGCTCCCACATTTAATCTGCGGCGTACACAAATAGTGTGTTCACCCGAGATCCAGTGTGGGAGCGGGCTTGCTCGCGAAAGCGATCGAACAATCACCACCAATCTACAATCTGCCCCCCCTCCCCCAATCCCCGTATAATCGCCGTTTTTTCCCCGAAGGCACCCCGCTCGTGGCAGATAAACGGTACAGCTGCATTGGTTTGTATAACCCCAAATCACCGGAGAACGTCGGTTCGGTGATGCGCGCCGCCGGCTGCTATGGCGTGGCGTCGGTGTTTTACACCGGCAAGCGTTATGAACGCGCCGCCGATTTCGTGACAGACACCAAGAAAGTCCACTACGACATTCCGCTGATCGGCATCGACGACCTGAAAAAAATCCTGCCCCTGGGCTGCGTCCCGGTTGCCGTGGAACTGGTCGATGGCGCCCGCTCGCTGCCGGAATACACTCACCCGGATCGTGCCCTCTACATCTTCGGCCCCGAAGACGGTTCGCTGGATAAAGAAATCCGCGAGTGGTGCGAAGACGTGGTCTACATCCCGACCACCGGCTGCATGAACCTGGCGGCCACCGTCAACGTTGTGCTGTATGACCGCATGGCCAAAGGCAACAACACCCGCTCTGGGCCGAAATTCCGCTGAATTGCCACATATTCGATGGAACAAGCCGCTCGCCCAGGCAGTCAGCTAAATATCTATTGCTGAAGCAACCCTTCCCTGCCTGGAGACAGATCATGCGCGAGTTCAATCCTGTAGAACGTATCGAAACCACCCCGTTCCAGAGCCCTTCCGAAAAGAACGTTCATGGCTGGGAACGCGCCGGGTCCCTGGCGGGTGGCGTGGTCATGCTAAGCAAGGGCTTGCGACGCGGCGGCGTGTTCGGATTGATTGAAATAGCCATCGGCGGCATAGCCCTGGCCCGGGGCATCACTGGGCATTGTTCGGCGAAAAGACTGTTGGAAAAGAACCGTCAGGACATGGAAAACGCACGCGCGAGAATCGAGCGCGCCGGGGATGACCTGAGCCGCATGAAAGCCAATGCCGAAGCGGCGACCAGCACGGCGACCGTGACGGGAAATGATTCGTTGAACTCGCCGAAAGCCGGGGTCTGATCCGAAGGTTGCGGTGGGGCTCAGGGCCTCATCGCGATCCGACTTGCCCGCGATGGCGGTGCTACTGAAGCAACCCGGTATCAAGCACCTTGGAAGACTCGCCAATAACGCTTTGCGCGAGCTGAACGAATGCCTTGGTATCCACACTCTCCAAATGCATCGCCCCACGCAGCACATCATCCAGTGAGCGCTTGTTGCGGGTTTTCAGGCGAATTTCGCGATCCAGTTCCTGTAGCAACACCACCGCTTTGGCCACCTGCGCCGGGTTGATCTGCTCACCGCGCAAAGTGCTGACCTTCTGGCTGTCCTTGACCAACTTGCTGTGTAGGCTCTCATACCGCTCATCACTCATGCCGCCTGCGCGGCGCACCAGTTCGATGGCGTAATACTCGGCAAACCCTTCGCTGATCCAGTCGCTGCGCTGGCTGTCGTTGATCCGCCCCAACACTTGAGCCAGTTCACGCACCAGCGCACTGGTGCCGCTTTCGCTGACCAGCGGCAGACGCGTGTTCAGGTAGATCGATTCATGCGCGGCCGAGCTGCCGCGCCACATCGGGTCGTTGCCGCCGACAATCAGCAACTTGCTGGGATGACGCGGAAAAGTTTCCTGCACTTGCGGCCAGACAAAGGTCAGCAGCGTCAGCACGTCCATGCGGCGCATGCCCTGCCCCTGTGGCGAGGCGACGGTGACTTCGGTTTCCCCCAGCCGCGTGCGACGGCTGCCTAGATGGCCGGCGAGCATCCAGCCAGTGGGACGGTCGAACAGACGCGAGACGTTATCGATCCGGAACTTGTTCTTGCCGATCCGCGGCCAGGCGGTTTCGACGCTTTTCCAACCGGTGGGCAATTCGAATTCAAGGCGTGAGACCAGTTCGATGCCGTCCTGCTGATCGAGTTTGGCCGCGGGCACCAGGTCATCGCCACGCATCAGCGCCCAGTTCGGCGTCATGCGGGTGTCGAAGCTGCCGCTCTTGCGCCCATGGCTGATGCGCACGCGGTAGGTCAGGCGGGCCTTTTCGGCGGTCGGACGCCAGACACCACGGGCCTGTTTGCCCGGTGTGAGCTGCCATTGGCCATCGGCCTTGAAATCACTGTAATGACTGCCATCGCCCAAGTCGAAATCCAGACTGCGCACCGCTGAGCCCTGGGCCAGGGTCAGGCGCACTTCGGCCTGATCGCTTTGCGGCAACAAGCGCACGTGATAATCCAGATCGACTTTCTTCGCCGCCCATACAGGCAAACTCAGGGCCAGCAGCCCGACAGCCAACGCCCGCCGCACTCCCACAGCCGCCATACACACTCCTGGTGTGGCGAGCGAGCAACCTCCCTCACCACCATAAGCAATGGGAATCAACCCGCGCGAAAAATCAGATGGTCTTCCCAATCGTCTTCGGCCACGCTGCCCTCGGCGAGCATGCGCCCGGACTGGGAAATACGTTCGTGATGCACCGCCTCCCGATCACCGCACACCAGGTGATGCCAGAGCGGCAAATCCTTGCCTTCGCTGACCAGTCGATAACCGCAGGTCGGTGGCAGCCATTTGAACTCATCGGCCTTGCCCGGCGTGAGCTGGATGCAATCGGGCACAAAGTCGCGGCGGTTGGGGTAATCGGTGCACTGACAGGTTTTGAGGTCCAGCAACTTGCAGGCGATGCGCGTGTAGTAGACGGCGTTGTCGTCTTCGTCCTCGAGTTTTTGCAGGCAGCACAGGCCACAGCCATCGCACAGCGATTCCCATTCCTCTTGATCGAGTTGATCGAGGGTTTTGCGTATCCAGAACGGTTCGACTTTGGCGGCCATGGCTCAAGCATCAACATCAGGTGGTGAAAAGGCCGCCAGTCTAGTGCCAAGGCACCGGCGGGCCAAGCATTGGCGACTGCCGGTACACGGCACTTGTGAGTTTTTGCGCCGCCCGGTAGCTTTGCCAATCGCAAGAAGCCCTGCCCACGTGCCATTAACGCTCAACCGCGTTGCATTCAGGTGAACGGCCCAGGCTCTCGGAAAACCCCATCGCTCAGCTCAACTGCGCTCGCCGGTTTTTAGACGACCCTCACTTTCAAACGTAAAGGAATCTCTTGATGAGTGCTAACCCACGCGTTGCCGATTACGCCATTCACCCTCAGTTCACCGATCGCTGGTCGCCCCGTGCCTTCACCGGCGAAACCATTGCCGAAGAGACCCTGCTGAGCTTCTTCGAAGCCGCGCGCTGGGCACCATCGGCGTACAACTCGCAACCTTGGCGGTTTCTCTATGCGCGTCGCGACACGCCGAACTGGGAGCGTTACCTGGGCCTGCTGAACGAGTTCAACCGCAGCTGGGCCCAGCATGCCTCGGCACTGGTGATCGTGGTCTCGAAAACCACCTTTGCGATACCTGGCGCCACCGAAGAAACACCGGCGCAATCCCACACTTTCGACACCGGTTCGGCCTGGGGCCACCTGGCGCTGCAAGCGAGTATCAGCGGCTGGCACACTCACGGCATGGCCGGTTTCGATCAGGAACTGACCCGCAAAGAGCTGAATATTCCTGAGGGCTATGCGCTGCACGCGGCGGTGGCGATCGGCAAGCTGGGCGACAAGGCGACGCTGGCCGAGTACCTGCAAGCGCGCGAAGAGCCAAGCCCGCGTCGTCCGCTGAGCGAGTTGGCGGCTGAAGGTGATTTCACCCTCTAACCAACGATGAAGTTCAAATGTGGGAGCGGGCTTGCTCGCGAAAGCGGTGTGTCAGTCACCTTGAATATCGGCTGACACATCACCTTCGCGAGCAAGCCCGCTCCCACATTATTTGATTGGTGGTGGATTTAATACCCGCGCGCGAAATCCACTTCCCCACGCAACGCTTCGCCCGCCTGATACGCCCGCAGGTTTTCGACGAACAACTTCACCATCATCGGTGGCGAAGTCGGTGCAGAACTGTGGCCGGTCAGCAGCAGGCCCCACGCGGTCCAGAACGGATGGCGTTGCGGCAGCGGCTCCTGACGACAGACATCAATCACAGCCCCGGCCAGATGCCCTTCCTTCAAGGCTTCCACCAGATCCGCATCGACCACCGCGACGCCGCGCCCGACGTTGATGAACAACCCGGTCGGCTTGAACTGCTTGAACAGTGCGGCGTCGTACAGGTCGTGAGTATTCGGGGTGTTCGGCAGCAGATTGATCACGTAATCCACTTCGCCGACCAGGCGCGGCAAATCACTTAGCGCGCCGACTTCGACAAAGGGCGCCTGCTCGCGGGCTTCGCTGGCGATGCCATATAACTCGACGCCGAACGGCAGCAGAAACTGCGCCACGGTCTGACCGATGTCACCGGTGCCGACGATCAACACCTTGCGCCCGGCCAGGCTTTGACCCTGGCGGTTGTCCCATTTACGCTCGACCTGGCTGACCAGTCGCGCCAGTACTTCGCGCTCGTGGCCGAGCATGTAAGTCAGTACGTATTCGGCCATGACCTGACCGAAAATCCCTACCGCGCGAGTCAGGCGATAGTGGCGTGGCAGGCCGTCGGCCAGCAACGGCGTGATGCCGGCCCAGGTCGACTGCAGCCATGCCGGCGTGTGGCCCTGACGCAACAGCGTCGCCAGCAGGTCCGGCTGACCGAGCCAGACTTGGCAATCGGCGGCCTGACGGGCCAGTTCGGCGGAGTCGCCGCTGGTCAGTACTTCCAGATCAGGCGCTGCCTGACGCAACAATTGGGCATACACAGGGTGGTCGTGTTCAGCAATCAGAACGCGCATGGTTCAAACCTTTCAAAAACAGTGCAGACAGCCGCCGACGGAGTATCACTCCATCGCCCTGGCCATCGCCAAAATCATTCCAGTATTTCATACAGGCTCTGAACAGAGCCTGTCTGCCGATTACATCGGGTCGTTGCGTCGCAGCAATTCTTCCGGCAGATGCTCGATGTATTCGTCTTCGGCCGGCGGCATTTGCAGGTGGTAACCCTGCTTCTCGAGGTTTTCCAGCACCACAGTGATGTCTTCGCGTGACAACTTGCGCTCGGGTGTCAGCACCAGATCGAAAGCGTGATGCGGTTTGCCGAAGGCCGCCATCAGACTTTCCGGAACGCGCTCCAGTGCATCGCTTTTGAGCACATAGAGGTACATCTCGTTTTTCTTCAGGCTTCGATAGATGGAGCAAATACGTTTCAAGGCTGTTCTCCGGCGGTGGCCAGGCTGTCGAGCAGCGCCTGGCCCATCAATTCGCGGCGCCAGCCACGCAGCGAATCAGGCAATTGGTAAGGACCATTGGGGAAGCCGCTTTTAAGCAGCGCTTCCAGGGTTTTCTTGCGCAGCATCAGTTCTGGGGCGATGTTCAGGCGCTCGGCTTCGGCCTGTCCGATGGCGCGCAGCTGTTTGACCAGCGCGGCGGCGTCCACCGGCAACGGCTCCGGCACTGCAGGCGGCCATTGATCAGGCGACACACTGCCAGAGCGCTTGATCAGATCAAGCAGAAATTCGCCATCCTGACGCACGGTACGCGGGTGCATGTCTTCGATTTTCGCCAGCGCGCCAAGGTTGTCCGGTTGCGTGCGAGCCAACGGCCACAGGGAATGTTCACGGACGATGCGGTTGCGCGGCAGATCACGGGCACGGGCCTGCGTCTCACGCCAGGCGCAAAGTTCACGCAACACGGCGAGTTGGGCGCGGGACAGTTTCCAGGCCAGTTTGGCGTCGCGATAGACCTCATACGGGTCGACCTCGCGACGCAGATTGGCCACCAGCTCGGCACCGTCTTCCAGGACCCAGGCGTATTTTTCGTCAGAAAGCTTCGGACGCAGCTGTACGAAAACTTCCGCCAGGTGCAAGGCATCTTCGGCAGCGTAGCTGATCTGGGTGTCGGACAGTGGACGTTGCAGCCAGTCGGAACGGGTTTCGCTTTTGGGCAGGTCAATGCCGAGCACTTCCTGCACCAGCCGCGAATAGCCCATGGAAAAACCCAGGTTCAGGTAAGCGGCGGCCAGTTGGGTGTCGAACAGCGGTGCCGGCAGACTGCCGGTCAGGCGCAGCAGGACTTCGAGGTCTTCGCTGCACGCATGCACGACTTTGACCACGGCCGGGTTTTCCAGCAATGCGGCCAACGGCTGCCAATTGTCGATGGTCAGCGGATCAATCAGGTAAGCGCGTACGCCATCGCCGATCTGCAGCAGGCCTGCGATCGGGTAAAAGGTGTCGACCCGCATGAATTCGGTGTCGAGGGCAACGAATGGCAGCTGCTGCCACTCGGCGCAAAACTGACCGAGGCTATCGTTGTCGCGAATCCAGTGAATATCGATGGCCACACGGCTCTCCCTTGAAGAATGGCGCGCAGTATATATCGCCCCCGGCGATTTCCGCGCATCCACTGAACAAGAGCTTTAGCGAAAATACCTACTGGACCGCAAGAATAGTCTGACAGAACGCCCCCTAGCCGCCCTTACGCAGCACGTAGACCCGCATCCGCGCACACCCCGGCAGGAAGTCCTGATGGCTGAGCAAGTGGAAACCCGCTTGCCTGAACTCGGCCTCAAGCTCGGCCTTGCTCGCCTGTGGCTGGGACTGTGCGCCTTCCACACCGGATCGGCGCAGCTTGAAATGCGCATCAGCCCGCACTGCAACGATCACCGTGTCGCGACTGACCCGATGGAACTCGCCCAGCATGGCCAACCGATGCTCAGGACTGGCGATGTGTTGAAACAGTTGCATGCAAAAAATGCAATCAACCGCGTTCGCCGACAAACCGATGGTGAAGGCTGAACTCTGAAAGGTCTTGATCCGCTCCAGCAGGTGTTGCGGATGGTGGGTGCGGGCATGATCGAGCATGTCCTGAGACGGATCGGTCGCAAGAATCACCCGATTCGCATGCTCGGCCAGTATCGACCAGAAGCGCCCGACACCGCAGGCCACATCAAGAATCAATCCCGGTTCGCCAGCGACTTGAAGCGCGTTACGCACCAGTTGCTCGTCGCGCCAGAACGTCAAACGCCCCGCCAGGCCACGCGGCCGCGACTGCAGGCAGACGCGTGCGTGTTCCTGATCGTAGCGCCGGGCGAACTCGAGTTCGATGGCGGATGGGGGCAGCGCGGACATGTGCAATGGCTCTTATTGGAATATCGACTGACGGCAGGTTAACCACTGGCGCGTGAAAAAAAGGTCGACGGGCTCATTTTTTGGCCAGCACACCGTCAATCACCGCACCGCGGCAGCCGGCAAACATGTCCAGCCCCGGGTCGTAGACCTTGCTGTTGACCTCCAGCAGGCCAAGCATCGAATGGAACAGGTTGTCCTGGCTCAAGGGCTTTTCGCGACTCAGTTGCAGGCAATGAGTGTCCACCGAGAACGATTTTTGATAGCTGTCGGAGAACCACGCCAGCATCGCTACATGCTTCTGTTGTTCCGGCGCCAGCATGTAAGGCGTGCCATGAAGGAACAGGTTGTATTCGCCCAGCGATTCGCCGTGATCCGACAGATAAAGCATCGCGGTATCAACTTTGTCCTGATTGCTGCGCAACAGGTCGATCAGGGTCGACAGCACATGGTCGGTGTACACCAATGTGTTGTCGTAGCCATTGACGATACTTTCGCGGCTGCAATTGTTCAGTGCATTGCTTTCACACACCGGGGTGAAGTGTTCGTACTCTTTCGGGTAGCGCTTGAAATATTCCGGACCGTGACTGCCCATTTGGTGCAGTACCAACACGGTGTCTTTATCCAGCGTGTCGATAAAGTGCTGCAAACCTTGCAGGAGAATTTCATCGCGGCACTCGCTATTGGCACACAACGCCGGGTCTTTCAGATTACTCACGTCGTCGACAGTGACCCGATCGCAGGTGCCTTTGCAGCCCGACTGATTATCCCGCCAGATCACCTCGAGGCCGGCGTGTTTGAGCACGTCCAGCAGACCTTCCTCGTTCTTTGCCTTGCTGGCGTTGTAATCCTTGCGGCCCATGTTGGAGAACATGCAAGGCACCGACACGGCCGTTTCCGTGCCGCAAGAATGCACATCGGTAAAGGCAATCAGGCCGGTTTCCTTATCCAGTTGGGGAGTGGTGTCGCGGTCATAACCCAGGATGCCGAAGTTCTCGGCCCGGGCACTTTCGCCCACCACCAGTACCGTCAGGGATTTACGGCCGTGGGTCTGCCAGACCGGGTTTTTCTTGGCATCTTCACCGAGTTTGACAAAGGGTTGCCGGGCAGAAACGACTTGCTCGCGCAAATAGCCGAGCGAGGCGCCGATGTAGTTGCTTGGCACCACCATCAGGCGCAATTCATGGTGATTGCGAAACAACGACGACAAGCCTTGATAGTTGACCAAGGCGACACCGCCGATCACCGTAATCGATGCGACAGTTACCAGCACTTTGCTTAATAACTCACGGTGCCAACGACGATAATTAACCGGCGCCTTCCACAACAGCCACGACGGTAAAATTCCGAGAAATACAATATAAATAAACAACTTCACGGACAGTAAATCGCGCACTTCTGTGGCATTGGTTTCTGCGAAGTTACGAAACATACCGGCGTCGATCAACACACCGTATTGGCTCATGAAATAGGCCACGCCGGCACTGACCAAAAAGATCAGCGTCAACACGGGTTTCATCACAGGCCGGAATGCCAGCAAGGTCAGCACAATGTTGAAGACCGCCAGGATCATCGCCCCGAACGCGACGCGCATGGCGATGCCTTGACCGTCTGCAGCGGTGATAACGAACAGGTGTTGCCAGAGCACTGAATTGAACCCTGCCAATAAAAAGGCGCTGGCAATCAACGTCACCCACTCGGGGCGCACGGCTTTGAACTTCAACATGATGAACGGCTGTTCCTGAAAAGAAGTGCCCGCGGTTAATGTGAAAATTTCATTTACCGCGACAACACAAATCTTAAGCAGCCAACCATCAATTTTTTGTGAAAAATAAGCCAACGATTAGTTGGCTCGTAACAATCAGGCCCAAACTTCCAACAGTGGGAACTCGTTTCAAGCCTGATGCAGGTACCAGCGCCAGTCCTGCTCACCGACTTCTCCCATGAACTGTCGGTATTCGGCGCGTTTCACCGCCAGATACACGCCAAGAAACTCACTGCCAAAGGCCTCCCGCGCCCAGCTCGAAGCCTCCAGCGCTCGCAATGTGGTCAACCAGTCGGTGGGCAGCAATTCCGTAGCCTGGGCGTACCCATTGCCCTCCACGGGTGCTCCAGGGTCAAGCTGCTCGCGGATGCCGCGATGAATCCCGGCCAGGATCGCCGCAGCCGCCAGGTACGGGTTGGCATCGGCACCACAGATGCGGTGCTCGATATGCCGAGAGAATGCCGGCCCGCCGGGCACCCGCAAACTCACGGTGCGGTTGTCCACGCCCCAGGTGGCCGCCAGTGGTGCGTAGCTGTTGGTCTGGAAACGACGATACGAGTTGGCGTTCGGACAGAACAGCAGCAATGAATCGAGCAACGTGCTGAGCATTCCGCCGACCGCTTGCTTAAGCAGCGGCGTGCCGTCCGGGGCTTCGCTGGCGAACAGGTTATTGCCCTCCTTGTCCGCCAGGCTGACGTGCATGTGCATGCCGGTGCCGGCCAGATCATCAAACGGTTTGGCCATGAAACAGGCCGCCATCCCATGCTTGTGGGCCACGCCCTTGACCAGCCGTTTATAGCGCACCGCTTCATCCATCGCCTGCAAAGCATCGGTGCGGTGTTCGAGGGTGATTTCCACTTGCCCCGGCGCATATTCGGAGATTGCTGTGCGCGCCGGAATGCCCTGCAGCTTGCAGGCGCTGTAGAGGTCGGCCAGAAACGGCTCGATTTGCTCCAGCTCACGTAAGCCATAGACCTGCGTGGAGCGTGGCCGCCCGCCATCGACATCCCGCGCTGGCTGCGGCCGACCGTTACTGTCGCGCTGCTGATCCAGCAAATAGAACTCCAGCTCCGCCGCCATCACCGGGTAATAACCGTCGGCCTGCAAGCCTTCGATGACCTTGGCCAGCAGGTGCCGTGGGTCGGCGATGGTCGCGGGCATGCCCTCTTTTGGATGCATGCTGACCTGCACCGCCGCCGTGGGAATCAAGCGCCACGGCATGCGCTGCAAACTGCCGCTGATCGGGTAGGCCCGGCAATCGATATCACCGACGTCCCAGACCAGCCCGGAATTTTCTACGTCATCGCCATTGATGGTCAGGCCCAGAATGGTACTCGGCAGCGGCCGCCCGCTTTCGTACACCGCCAGCAGTTCATCGCGATGCAGCAACTTGCCCCGTGGCACACCGTTGTTGTCGAGGATGAACAGCTCGAACATCTCGATATCCGGATGGTGTTCCAGGAAGGACAGGGCTTCTTCTTTCGTGGCGAAGGATGTCGTGGCACAGCTCATGGGAATTCTCGTCTATCCGCGTCAGGCAAACGCACAGGCGCCGCCGGTTTGATCCCGGCGCACAGCGCGGGACCTGTCAGAACAATCAACGGGACATGCAGGAATCCGGCGGGCGTGCGTGGCGGCAATGCCACAGTGCCCAGAAAGCCAGTTCAGAAGGGAGTGCAGACAGGCTTGGCGCGCTGGCAGGCCTGTATAGACGACGTGGTTGAAGGCTTGAAGTGGCACCAGACGCCTCGTGTTTGATGCCGATCAGCCAGACGTCCATGGAAAAGACCGCAGTAAACAGATGCAAAGCAGCGTCACACGGGCAGATAAGCCGTTAAATCCAGACTTGATGAACCTTGGTTGCAGATCGGCTAAACATTCCTCCCGGTAACCAACCTAATTTCTCGATAGTGCCAGTGACTTTTCAGTTTGCCCCTGCAGGCTTGGAGCGGCCTAATCACAACCTTGTATATTTGGGGTTCCGTTATGGAAAACGTTCGTACTACAAGCTCCTATGCCGGATGGCTGATGGTCAGCGTGGTACTGGTGGCACTGAACCTGAGGCCTTCGATGGCCGCTGTCGGGCCGTTGTTGTCGGCCATTCGCGGGGATGTTCCATTAAGTTTCAGTACCGCCTCGCTGCTGACCATGCTGCCCGTCATGGCAATGGGGCTGGCGATGTTCCTGGGAATGCGCATCGCGCAACGGGTTGGTGAACACCGCACCATCATCCTGTCCTTGTTGATCATCGGTGTGGCCACGGTCTCGCGGCTGTACCTGGACAGCAGCCTTGAGTTGATCCTGAGCGCGGTATTGGCCGGGCTGGGGATCGCCCTTATTCAGGCAGTGATGCCGGCACTGATCAAGTCACGCTTCAGCGACAACGTTTCGCTGTTTATGGGTTTGTATGTCACCTCGATCATGGGCGGAGCGGCGATTGCGGCATCGTTCTCGCCTTTCGTCCTCGCGCAAACCGGTAGTTGGCGGATGGGCCTGGCAATCTGGGCGCTGCTCACGCTGGTTGCCTTGGTCTTCTGGCTTGCCCAGCGCTCGGCAATCGCGCCATTGCCGGCGGCACCGATGGGGCGCCAGGAGTCCTTCGTCGGTAACTCACGGGCCTGGTTGCTGGCGATTTTCTTCGGCTTGGGCACGGCCTCCTACACCTGTGTGCTGGCCTGGCTAGCCCCGTATTACGTGGAAAAAGGCTGGAGCGAACAGAATGCCGGCTTACTGCTGGGGTTTCTCACGGCCATGGAAGTTGTGTCCGGGCTGATAACACCCGCGATTGCCAACCGCAGCCAGGACAAGCGTCTGGTACTGGTCGTTCTGCTGGCCTTGATCATGGCCGGCTTCTGCGGCCTGATCCTCAGCCCGGAACGCTTTAGCCTGCTATGGCCGTGCCTGTTGGGCCTGGGCATTGGCGGTCTGTTCCCGATGAGCTTGATCGTGTCCCTTGATCACCTGGATAACCCGCGTCGTGCCGGCGGCCTGACGGCCTTTGTGCAAGGCATCGGTTACCTGATCGCGGGCCTCTCGCCGCTGATTGCCGGGATGATTCGCGACCAATTGGGTAGCTTCGAATGGGCCTGGTGGTCACTCACAGCGGTGATGGCGGTGATGATTGTAATGGTGCTGCGCTTCAACCCAAGGCAATACGCGCAGCATATCCAATAGTCTTCGAAGGTCCTTTCAAGGCCCGCCTACAGATCCGATTTACCCTTAACTGGCTGGCATTACCGACTGCGCCCGCTAAATCTATTTTCAAACGCTGGGGAAGGAACTCATGAAACAAGTCGGTTTTGCAGAAGCTCACTGGGGCATGCTGATCTGGGCGATGTTGATCGCATCGTCTTTCTTTGCGGCGGCAGAAGTCAGCCAATCGATAGATCCAATCCTGTTGACCGGGCTGCGCTTGTTGTTGTCAGCCTTGATGTTCTTGCCGCTGCTGTTATTGAAAAACACTTCACCGATCTCGGCCAAAGGCCTGCTGGCCCATGCGGTTCTTGGGCTGCTGCTGGCGACGTATTTTGGTTCGCTGTTTGAAGCACTGCGCTACACCACGGCGGTCAATACCGCGACGCTGTACACGCTGGTGCCGCTGATGACGTTATTCTTTGAGGTATTCCTGCTACCGAGTACGAGTCTGAAGACCCGATTGTTGCCGATGTCGATTGCGGCAATCGGCGCCCTGCTGCTGACGCTCAAAGGGGCGGCTCCGGGCGAACTGCCCGCGTTGTACCCGGTACTGGTCTTCGGCGTCGGCTGTCTGGCGATGGCGCTCTATTCGCCACTGAGCCAGCGATTCAAGGCCAAGAGTTTGAAGGGGCGCGACCCGGTGGCGATGACCTTCTGGAACATGCTTTTCGGTTCGCTGTTTCTGTTTGTGTTCTGTCTGTTTAGCGGCGGTTGGCGCAGCGGCGCGCAGTTGTCGTCGAGCGATATGTTCTGGCTGGTGTACCTGGCGCTGTTTGGCACCCTGGCGACATTCTGGCTGCTGCATCGGGCAATCGGGGTGATTTCACCGTCAACGGTGGTTTCCTACGTCTACCTGAACACCCTGTTTGTCACATTGTTTCACTGGTTCTGGCTCAGACAGCAACCGGTATTGATAGATGTCACCGGTGCGGTGCTGGTGGGTGTCGGCATGCTGGCAATGGTGATCACCAGCCGTCACGCCAAAACCGTTACGGCTTGAGTTCCTTCAGAGAGTGACTGCGTCCAACGGGGCCACCGGACTCCAGCGCTCCAGTTCGCGCTCAAGGAAATTGGCCACGGCCAGCAGCCGCTCTTCCTGCCAGTGCGGGCCGACTATCTGGATGCCGATCGGCATCCCGTTGGCCGGATCATGCCCGGCGCGAATGACCACCGCCGGTGAACCGGAGAGGCTGAACGGAAACACAAAGGCATAGCGATCACGATCCTGCAAAGACTCGCCATGAGCGAACGCCACGTCCGGGAACACCGGACAAATGAACAGATCGTGCTGATTGAAGAACTTCGCCAAGTGATAGCGAAACGTATCGATCAGAATCCAGTCGCGCTTCATTTCATCCACGCTCAACTCGACCTCTTCGCTCAAGCGAATCAACCCTATGGTGGCGGGCGTATAGGTCTGTTTGTCCATGGACTGGAACAAACGCTTCCAGCCACGCCCGGCATCCCCACCCGTGATGAAAACCCGCCAGAGCACATCGCAGGCCTCGTCGAGCATCTGCGGAGCCGTCGGTGTAACCTGCGCCACCACACTGCTCAGGCAACTCTCGACCCGTTGCAGAACCTGCTTCACCGCCGGGCTCACCCGGGTTCTGGTGGATTCCCAGGACAGCGCGACACGCATTTGGTCCAGTGGCTTACTGTCAGCGAACGGCACATCGACGGTGTCCGGATCGTGACCGTCAGCGCCGCTGATCAGTTGCCCGAGTAACGCCAGATCGTCGACATAACGCCCCATCACGCCAAACGCCGACGTCAGATGAAACAGCCCGGAGCGATCACAGGGAAACTGGCCGGTCAACGGCACACGCCCCTGGGTCAGTTTCATGCCGCAGATACCGTTGAAATGCGCCGGAATCCGCACACTGCCGCCAGCATCCGAGGCCAGCCCGGCCGGCGAGCAACCGGCCGCGATGGCTGCCGCTTCCCCGCCACTGCTGCCACCGGCGGAGCGCCACCCGTCATGGGGATTGAGCGTGCGGCCATACAGCAGATTGTCGGTTTCAAAGGCCATGCACAGCTCGGGAACATTGGTGATCCCAAGGATGATCGCCCCCGCCTGGCGAAGCCGGGCAACGACCGTGGCATCCTCCTGACTGGCCTCGCCCAGCAACTCCTTCAGGCCTCGCGACATTCGGAAGCCGCGCACATGGCAGACGTCCTTGATGGTCATGGGGATGCCGTGTAAAGGGCCACGAATCTTTCCGATGCGGGCCATCTCATCGGCCTCCCGGGCCTGTCGACGCAGTTCGTCGACAGACTCCAGTTGAATCAGGGCATTGATCTGCGGATTGCGTTCGGCGATACGCTGCAGGTAGAACTCCAGCAAGTTGACGCTGGTCAGCACACCACGGCGCAGCAGACCGGCCATTTCGCGCAGCGTCAGAGTATCGGGATTGAACATACTCAGCGCTTCCCTTTGCTGCGCAGTAGTTTGTTGGGGATGTGGTACATGTTTCTGACCACCAGAGAAAACGCCTTGACCGCCAGCTTCGGACGCCGGGCGATCGCCTCAAGGGCCTCCTCGGTCATCGTCAGGACATGCCGAAGCGCTTCGGGCGTGATGTTCAGCGGCGGGTAAAACCGCAGAACCGGGTGCGCGGCTTTTTCATTCATGGAATGCCCGGCATGCACACCACGCTTGCCCAACTCCATGCTCATCAGCGCTTCGTAGACCGAACCGCGCAAGCGCAGGCCGGTCATCAGGCCGACACCGGGCACATCCTCGACAATCTGCGGATAACGCTGAGCCAGCCGTTGCAGGCCATGGCGCAGCAAACCGCCATTGATCCGTGATTGCTCGACCAGGTTGTGCTGCTCGATGTAATCGATAGCGGCCAGTGCCGAGGCGCACGCCACCGGATGCCCGCCATTGGTTCGCTGGTCAGGCTCGATCTCGCTCAGCGGGTATTGCGTGGTCAGTCGCCAGCTGTACATCGCGCAGGCAAACGAGGTGTAACCGCCCGTCAGGCCTTTAGAGAGAATCATGATGTCCGGCACGATGTCGTCATACTGCACGGCGAACCACTTGCCACAGCGGCCGAAACCGGTCTGGATTTCGTCGGCCACCAGCAAGGTCTCAGTGGCATCGCACAGGGCGCGGATGTTCGCCATGTAACCCACGGGCGGAACCTGTAAGTGGGCGCCCCCCAGAATCGGCTCGACATACACCGCACGTACACCCTCGCCTACCGCTCTCTGCAAGGCGGCGAAGTCACCGTACGGCACATAAGTCACTTCCGAGGCCGCGGTGCCGTAGCTGCGATGGTGCTGTTTCTGCCCAAGAATACTCATCGCCGCCAGCGTCTTGCCGTGATAGGAATCACTCATTACCACGATTCCACGCCGGTGCGGCTGTACCTTGAGCACATACCGCATGCTCTGTTCGATGGCTTCGGCACCCGAGACCATAAACTGCACATCCCCCCACTTCCCCGGTACCAGATTCCGAAGGCGCTCGGACAATGCGCCTTGCAGCGGATGCACCCGCCCCTCAGGAATCCAGGCCATCTGGTTCAACTGGGTCTGCACCTGTTCACGTACCATCGGATTACGATGGCCGACGATGAACACCCCATAGCTGCATGCGCAATCGATAAAGCGCTTGCCGGCATGGTCGGTGACATAGATGCCATCGGCGTCCTTTTCGACGCTGGTTTTACCCAGGCGATAGAGCTTGGCCGCCGAGGCACTCCAATGTCGCTGGCAGTCATCCAGCAGTTGTTCATGCGATAGGGTTAAGGACATGGCTTAAAGTCTCCTTGAGAATCCGGGATGCGCGCTGGATGTGTTCGGCTCGTGCAGTGATCGGGCAGCGCAGAATCAACTCGCGGCCACGGGGTGCACTGACATAGATGCCACGCTGATAAAGCTCCTCGCACAATTCGGCGGGATTGAGGTCGGCTGGCAGCGGCAGGCTGACCCAGGCACCGCAGGCGACAGCACCGAATGAGGCGAGCGCTTGCGCCAGAATCTTGCCGTTAGTGAGGCACTGTGTGGGCAAGTCGTGTGCCTGCACATAATCAAGTGCCGCCATGGCGGCCACACAGGCCATCGGGTTGCCGGCGGTGGTGCTGCCATGTTTCGCCGGGCTGCTGCGACCATAGACCTGATACGCCATCTGTTCGCTGCAGGTATAGGTGCCGATAGGAATCGCGCTGCCGCCCAGCGGCCCGCCCAACACCACGATGTCCGGGGTATTGCGAAAACGCTGGAAACCGAACAGCGTGCCGAGGCTCCCCAGACAACTTTGCACGTCGACCGCGATGACCGGCACCGACGCATTGGCCGCCGCGACATACAAGTGATCGAGTAGCACCTGCTCTATCAGGCGCAAGCGACCGTCTCCATCCATCACGGTGCTGGTGTGGCAAACCGCGAAGCAATCGTTCCAGTCCACTTTATCCAGGTCGCGGACATGCCTGATCGCCACGAGCTCGAAGCCCAGGAAACGCTGCATCTGCAGATAGTTTTGCGGCGTGCTGAGGCAACGTCCGTAACTCAGCGAGCCATAGTCGCCGCCCTGGACAACAACAATGGTGTTGCCCTTGGGCTTGAGACCTTTGCACAGTTTCAAGGCGCCTTCGAATGCTTCATCGCCGGAGCTGCACACATAAGAGCTGACCAGCGGCTGCGGTAGCAGCTCGGCCAAGCGCCGGCACAAAGCGATCAGTGGGTCGGACATCAGCACTCGATTGGACAGCCCCATGCTTTGCGCCTGAAGGCTGACCGCGTCGATTACCGCCGGCACCTGAAAGCCAAACCCGCCGGCCAGATCGACTATCTGGCGACCGTCACCGTCGATATACGTCTCGTACTGACCTGAAATGATCTGCTTGTTATTGGTCTTCATGAATAGGTCTCAGCGGTAGCTCAGGGCATTGAAGATACGGCGGCGCTCGTCGACGATGGCCTCACGGCCATGCATTACCCGACGGTTGTCGATCATCACCATGTCATGGTCACGCCAGCCGACCGGGTAGGTGTATTGCGCGGAAACCTCGGCAATTTCGTGCAGGAATTCGCCGGGAATGGGCTGCCCGGACGATGT
The DNA here is from genome assembly GCF_019145235.1 of Pseudomonas farris. Classification (GTDB taxonomy): domain Bacteria; phylum Pseudomonadota; class Gammaproteobacteria; order Pseudomonadales; family Pseudomonadaceae; genus Aquipseudomonas; species Aquipseudomonas farris. The sequence continues at coordinate 111,422 of NZ_JAHSTV010000005.1, forward strand.
ATCGATCACTGGCACTTCATAGTTGAAGGACGGCCCGAGAATGCTGTTGGCAAACGCTGGACGCTGGCTGAATTCGGAGACCAGAATCGCCGGGGTACTGAAGGCGTAATGAATCGAATCATCAAATGCATTGAAGGAGATCTGTGTCTGCGGATCGTCGCCGATGATCTGCATCAGATCTTCGATCCTGACCGCCGCCGGGTCCGAGAGCGCTGGCGAATAGTGGCAAACCAGCCGACGCCATTTGTCGCCGGCAACGGTGCGGCTGTAGCGAATCGGGTTGTCCTCGAAAAATGTGCGGCAGGCGGATGACAGCTTCGCCAGTACTTTCTCACCGTCGCACAAGGTGGTTTGCGAGCCTGCGCGCGGCGCCTCCTGGCAATAGAACCAGGTGATGTCCGGCCAGAACGGTGAGTTACCATTTTCGCAATGCAGACCGATCGCCTGGCGGCCCGCATCCACCAACTGCGCGGCTCCACCGACCATGACGCGAGCCGGGTCGAGGCTCAGCCGCGAGCTGTTCTGCTTCACATAGGCGCTGAAATCCTCGGCATTGTGGATGCAGTTACGTAACAGGACGACACCGTAATGCCCCAGCAAGTCGTACAGCTCTGCCTTGCCCAGGCTTGCGAAATGGCGCGGCTCAATAATGGATACGTCGGGGCTTTCACAGTGATAGGCAGGTGTGTTCATCAGATGCATTCCCTTGCAGATTGGCGAAAACAGTAGCGATATCGGCGCGTTTTGGACGGCCGGTGACGGTGTAGAGTTGCTCGAGCAATGGATCGTCCTTGGTCAGCAACCACAGGCGACTCGGCCGCTCGATGTCGGAAAAGCGCCGGGCTGACCAGCTGGCCAGCTCATCGCGATCCGGTGCCGACTCAACACACAACAACGCCACCAGACCATGGGCCTCATCGAAAAACACAGCGGCATCGCGCACACCGGGATATTCGCGGTATTCCAGCTCGACCTGTTCCGGGCTGACGTTGCGGCCATTGGGCAGGCAGATCACATTTTTCTTACGACCGCGAACATAGAGAAAGCCATCAGCATCCAGCTCTCCCAAATCCCCGGTGTCCATCCAGCCATCGTCGGACATCGAACAGGCGCTCGGGTCTTTGCCCGAGTAGCCGCTGAACAACGAACTGCTCTTGACCTCAATGGTCTGGTCGGCGCCGATGCGCACCTGAACATGCGGCAACGGCCTGCCCACACTGCCCAGACGTTGGTGTTGCAAGGTATTCATACTGACGACCGAGGCGTTCTCGGAGAGCCCGTAACCCTGGAACACCGCAATACCATCCTCGGCGAGGGCGTGCAGGATATCGATGCTGACGGCCGCGCCGCCGCACGTGATATGCACCCCCGAATGCAGGTAACGAGACAGGCGCTCACCCTGCGCGCCGCCTTCGGTCAATAGCTCGTGAAAGCGATTGAGCATCACCGGTGGTACCGTCAAGGCCGTCGGCTCGACCTGCAGGATCCATTCGATCAAGCGCTGCGGCGACATTCCCGGTTCCCCCAGCAGTGCTTCGCCTTCAGGCAGGAAATGCACGATCCCACCGGCCAGCAGCGGCAAATACGCGGCGGTCACTTGTTCCAGCAGCAGGCTCAACGGCACCAGTGACAGGTAGCTGCGATGAGCATCGACCGGCATCCACTGGCGCAGGGAAGTCAACACCGCCCCCACCGCCGCCGTGCTCAGGCGCACGCCCTTGGGCCGACTGGTAGTCCCCGAGGTGTGAATGATTTTGCAGATCCACGCGCTATCGCCGTCCGGTTCTCGCAACAACGGCTGCTCCAGGGCAGGTTCGTCGATACGTCTGAGGCGGCTGTCGGGAAAGTCCAGCCTCCAGCGCTCAGCCAGCGTCCGCTCGCCTGCGGCATCCACCAGAAACCCGTCACAACGCTCGGCAAGGTGCTCGGCCTGGGACTGACTGAACGCCAGCGGCAAAGGCAATGCGGTAATTCCGGCAAACAGGCAAGCCAGATCGGCAATCAACCAGTCACTGCTGTTACGCGTCGCAATCCCCAGCACAACATGATCGCCATGAGCCGCCGTGTCGAAACGCCGCTGCAGTTCTGCCGCCAGATTCAGCGCCCGGGACTCCAGCTCGCCATAGGTCATGACAGCGGCGTGTTCCAGGCCGGTCGGAGCACAATCGATAGCGCAGACCTTCTGACGATTGATCTGTAATGCCAGCCGCAGGTCCGCAATGAAACGACCGCTCATGACTGCGCCCTCGTCGGCAAATTGTTCGGCAACTGGGTGAACAAAGTACCGAGGGTCATAGCGGCGAATCGCGAACGTTTCGGGTCCACGCGGATAAAACCGGTGACGGGTAATTTCGAGTAGTAGGTACCCCAGTTCTTGCCACCATCGTCGGCCAGACGCTGAGGGTCGGCCGTGAGTAGTGGTTCGAAATCGATCTGGCAGCTTTCCATCATTTTCCGGACCCGGGGCGTAACGGTGCAGAGCAAATATTGAGCCCCCATGCACCAGGCCAACAACGGAACCATGTTGACCATGATCATTCCGGCCGTCAGATGATGAGAAATCAAACTGCCTATTTCAGCAATAACTGACCGATCAATCATCTTTTCAAAACGCTGGGACAGAATCGTTTCTATCGGTTGCGACAGGTATTGCTCCGAGAAAAGTGTGCGGTCATCCGCAAAAGTTATACCGGCGCAAGAAAGAATCCGTTCCTCACTGTCCTGGGTGACCGCAAAATACTGCGGGCTCGGTTCTACGGATGCCTTATAAGAGCTGCGAAACTTTTCTTTCACAACTTCAGTCGCCTGCATCCATAACGGCGTTTGACTTTCCGTGACTCGTACCAACACTTCGCCCTCCTATCCCTGCTCAGGGTTCTCTGTAAGTGGAACGAGAATATATTGAGGAAATTTCCCACAGACTATTTAAAAAACCAATTGCTTCCACTAATATATAAATAAACAACCTTGTCACAAAACATGACGTAACGTGACACACATGGATTTTCACCGAGATGGACCTTTATGCTTAATAGCAATCTGCTAAGAAAACTGGATATGCAGGACCTTATGGTTTTCGTGGCTGTGTATGAACAAAGAAGCGTCACCGAGGTCTCCGAAACCCTTTGCGTCAGCCAGTCCACGGTGAGCTACTGCTTGAAAAAGCTGCGCACGAGTTTCGACGACGAGCTCTTCATCAATACCCGCAATGGCATGTGGCCAACACACAAAGCCGCCACGATGTACAGCCATGTTCTCAAAATCCTGAAGAGCATAAACATATGCCATTCCGGACTACACTCATTCGACCCAGCGCAAAAAGAGATAACTTTTAATATTTGTGCACCTGAATACTTTGAACTTCTTATACTTCCAAACTTATTGAAACGCTTTATCGGCAGTAGTTTTCCGGTCATTGTAAATATCCAGAAATTCCACAGAGACATCCCTAACGATGAACTGATGGATGGCCGTTTCGATCTGGTAATTTGTTTCGGCCCCAATTTTCATCGCAATACTAAAAACTTGAAATCACAAGTACTGCTGGAAGATGACTTGGTCTGCGTCGTCGATAAAGACTTTGCGCCTCCAGAGGGCGAGTTCAGCCTGGACACCTTTGTCGCACGCCAGCATATCTTCCCGACTCCATGGACTTCAGACACCAACATGGTGGATGGCTGGCTCAGCAAATGGGATTACACCCGTCAAATTGTCGCACGAGCTAATAGTTACGTTGCAGCACTCAACATGATCCCCGGAACCGATTTTGTTCTCACTCTGCCTCGGCGCATCCAGATGCTGATCAGTAATGAAGCCAGATTCAGCCATTGCAAACCACCGACGGGTTTACCGAACTTCACACTGGACATGTTGTGGAACGAGAAACCAGGTCAAGACAGCGCCAATAACTGGTTTCGCGAACAAATTGTCAGCGTGTGCGCGCAAGACGGATTGCTGTAATAAGACTTCACTTTACTGACCGACCGCAGCCAAGTGTCTGGGCGTAACTTCAGCGCTTGGCCGGTGGGATATTCAGCGCCTGGCACTCGATACAGATCACTTTCGAGCAGTCCGCGCTGATCCAGAAAATCCCGGAAAGCCCCCTCTTCAGGCCAGCGATTGAATGTGTAGGTCGTGTTACCTACACGTTGTGTCCCACATCTGACAATGAAGCTTCCTACAAGGCATTCTCCTGGCACTATCGTTCCGTTATCCTTTTATGGATAGATCGCGTTCAAAACAGAACAGGGAGTTCATGGGGATGGGGCAGATGCTTAACAGCAATTTACTTAGAAAGCTCGATATGCAGGACCTCATGGTGTTCGTCGCCGTGTATGAACAAAGTAGCGTCACCGCCGTCTCCGAAACCCTGGGGGTCAGCCAGTCCACCGTCAGCTATTCGCTGAAAAAGCTGCGCACCGGCTTCAAAGATGATTTGTTCATCAACACCCGATCAGGAATGCGTCCAACCTACAAAGCCACCACCATGCACGAGCATGTGCTGAAGATTCTGGAAGGCATCAACTTCTGCCATTCCGGAGCTCAAGCCTTTGATCCGACGCTAAAAGCCGTCACCTTCAACATTGGCGCGTCGGAGTACTTCGAACTGCTGGTACTGCCGCGGCTGTTGAAGAACTTCGACTTCGCCAACCTGCCAGTGATCGTCAATGTGCAAAAACTCGATACCGCCCTGCCCGCCGATGAACTGCGCGATGGCAGTCTCGATCTGGTGATCTGCTTCGGTCACGACTTTCAACACAGCCACACTGACTTCAAATCCCGGAGGCTGGTTGAAGACGAGTTGGTTTACGTCTTCGATAAACGCGCAACCCCGCCGCAATTACGCCCAAGTTTGCGATCGTTCATTGAATATCGTCACGTGCTCTCTCCATACAAGACCTTCGACACCCACAGTGTCGATCACAAACGACAGCTTATCGCGCGATCCAACAGCTACAGGGCAGCCCTCAAGATGATCACCGGCACCGACCTCATCCTGACGCTACCGCGGCGCATTCAAACGCTGCTGGCCAATGACGCGGTATTCAGTCATTGCGAAGCACCAAAGGGCTTGCCAGGATTTACCCTCGACATGCAATGGAGCGAAGCCAGCGATCAGGACAGCGCCAATACCTGGCTTCGCGAGCAAGTGGTCAAAGCCTGCGCAGAACAGGGTTTGCTCTGAACCCAAGACCAGGCCTGTCAGAGGCCGATGGCAGTCTTGGTGTAGGACTCGCGATCAATATCCAGAATTTCCGCACACAACTGCACTTCTACGTTGGCCGGCCATTCGCATAAGTCCTGCAACACTGACAACAGGCTTTGCGACAACTGCCTCTTGATCTCCGCCGAACGCCCGCTCAACAGTGCCAGCTTGATATGCACAAAAGCCCGCTCGCCCAATGCGGTGCCAACCTTGAAGCTCTCGACCTTCACTGCACGGCTCTTGATATCGAACTCGGACGCAAACTGACCGGAAGCCATCAACGCATTGTTGAGTCGCATCAACGCCACGTCGGCATTCAGTTTGGACAAGTTAGCGGTGTATTCCATGTGCAGGTGAGGCATGACAGGGCTCCTGAAGATTGGTAGAAAGTTCGTACATATAACACAGCGCCGTCCTACTCACTGGCACAGCGGAAGGATCGGCCGCTCACTCATGAACGCCTCCAGACGCGAGCGCAGCCAGCGTTCGGCGGGATCGCTGTCGACATGACTGAGCCAGACCATGGACAGGTCCAGGGTCGGCGTCTTGAACGGAAACGGTTCCTTGAACAGTTGGCCGGACGCGGCCATCGCTTCGGCCGTGTAATCCGGCAGGCTGGCGATCAGGTCGGTGCCGGCGAGCAAGGCCGGCAATGAGCTGTATTGCGGCACCGAGAGCACCACATGACGAGTGCGGCCGATTTCCGCCAGCCACTCATCGGCGTAGCCACTGACATTGGCGGTGTGAGACACCAGCACATGTGGCCGCGAGCAATATTCATCGAGGGTCAGCGGTGTATCCGATGCGTCTGCACGCAAAATACTGGGCTGAATGTGTCGCAGCAATTTGCGCTTGGCGTTGGCGGGCAACCCGCGGGTCTGGCTGATACCAACGGTGATATCGCCAGACGCCAGCAGGTCGGGAATGCGCCAGTAGTCGACATGCTGGACCACGAACACCACCTTCGGTGCTTCCTGGCGCAATGCACGCAACAGCGGCGGGAGCAGACCGAACTCGACATCGTCCGACAGCCCGATGCGAAACGTCATGGTGCTGCTGAGCGGATCGAAATCATGGGTCAGGCTCAAGGCCACCGACAGCGAATCCAGTGCCGGTGACAGGTGCAGAATAATTTCCTCGGCCCGCGCCGTCGGCTCCATGCGATGGCCGACCCGAATGAACAGCGGATCATTGAACATCGTCCGCAAGCGGTTCAGCGCCGCACTGATCGTCGGCTGACCGAGGAACAGCTTCTCCGCCACTCGCGTGACGTTGCGCTCGAGCATCAATGTCTCGAACACCACCATCAGGTTGATGTCGGCCTTGCGCAGTTCGTTGCGATTCATCCATTGCACCCCGATCCCCAAGACTTGGATGACAGTTTAGGGAGGTGTCGTAATCGGCGTCTATGCAGGCTGGCAAATGACCTGATCCATAAAAACAGGGAGCCCGAAAAAACGAAGCTGCTCTGACTGAGCAGCTTCACCGCCCTGGAGCCTATATCTCCTTGACCGGGGTCTGATCATGAGTCCCTTTGATCAAACTGATGGCATGCACGCAATCAGACTTGTTGACGTAAGCCTCCCCACTGGCAATCGTTTCATGATTCCCCGCCCGCAAACGCCAGCGCCATTGGCCCTTGCCGGTTTGTGCGATACCACGGGTTTGCCTGTAAATCTCAAAATACATTGATCGCTCCTTGCGACTGCTGATTACGACAGATCAGTGACCTGCGAAACCAGAGTAGATGAGGAATTTTTGAGGCAATGTCTTTCAATGTGAGGGGATATTTCGAAGAAAAACCCTTGATTCGCGGGACGACCAATAGATACGGGGGGCGGTAATTAAAGAGACTCGGCGGAGTCAGTTTTCCCGTAAATATGCATATTTTTCTTACGCTGCTATGCCGATTCATCCGACACTGGAAGCAATCAGGGGCTTGGGCGAGCGCGCTGTGTAGTAAATGAAAACGGGCGACTATAAGTTCGCCCGTTTCACGCTCCAATAGAGACAGCGCCGCTAGTACCCTCCGTGGAAGGATCCCGGATTGACTCGCATCGCCCCAGCCATTGGTTCTCTGGATATACTGGGCCTGCTTCACAAGCTCAAATATCCACCCCATATTCAGTTCATGGATCGAATGAAAACATATCTCACTCTTCCGTTAGCAATGACTCTCGCTTTTGTAATGACCGGTTGTGGCAGCCGCCAAGCGAGTGTTCAACCCTCCTCCAAGCCGGTGGCCCCACTGGCATCGGATGAGCATCATGCAAGCCTTACCTTCCGCACCCTCGGCGGCGGCGGGGATCATCCTGTCAGCTATTCCCTGGGCCCCGCCAATGCGAGCGCGTACTTTGGTAGAGGCCGAAAAAAACCTGAAAGTGAATGCTGTGGTGAAAAGGCAGATAGCCACCCTCAACGGTATTCCCATGCATTCATTGTTCGGCTACTCCATAACGCCGCAGCCTGCCCCACTTGTATTCACACCGAAACCGCATAAGAACTACCTCATCGAAACGGTGATCGCGGATAACTACATCATGAAGGTTTATGAAATTTCCACGACGGGTGAGCGCAAAGAGGTGAGTGTGACTGTTGGCGCTGATGGAGACCTGACCCAACCTGCCGATTGAAATCTAAATCAGAGAGAAAGGGTACATAGGGCAAACGAGGGGTAGGCCATATTTTATCGAAGAGGCAATGCCACTTACTCAAAAAAACTTGGTCCGCCCCTGAGAAATCCCCGATTTTTCTTACGATAAATCAAGAAGTTGGGAATTGAAGAGACCTGCATGGGTCGGCAGCTTGTATTGCACCACACAAAACAAGATCCCGATCCCATGCAGGCCATCCGATTCTTACACTGCGCGCTCGCCCAAGCACTTCCCTCTGTCCATTCTCGTCGTCTGAAAACATTGATGTGTTGTGTCAGCGCATTACTCCAAGGACGTAGGCTCACTCTGACGGGGCTTGGTCGATTCATGTCAGGTAAGGCCTACCCCAAACACGCCATCAATCGAGTCGATCGGTGGCTGGGTAATCGGCATCTGCAAACCGAGCGCTCGCTGTTTTACTTGGTCATGTTGCGAGCCTTGCTGGGGTCGTTGAGACATCCGTTGATCCTGGTCGATTGGTCACCGATCGATGCGGCTGGAGAGTTCTTTTTGTTGCGCGCGGCCATTCCTTTGGCAGGACGTTCGTTCCCCATTTACGAGAGCGTTCATGAGCGCGAGTGTTGTCCGAAATATCAAAAACGGTTGCTGCAAACGTTGGCCGAAATGTTCCCCAAAGACTGTGTTCCGATCCTTGTAGCTGATGCAGGTTTTCGCCGGCCATGGATCAAAGCCGTCGAGGCGCAAGGCTGGTATTACGTGGGGCGAGTGCGTAACCGCGACCTCTACCGCAACGACGCACACACTTGGCTACCGGTTAAAAACCTCTATGCCCTGGCATCCTCCTCACCCAAATCACTGGGTCGGATCGAGATGACCCGAAGCGCTCCGCACTTCATCCATTTGTACTGCATCAGGCATTCGGCAAAGGGGCGAAAACATCAGCGTGGTCACCGGTTCAATCGCCAAAAACAAACTCAGCAGGCACTCGGCCAATCGTGAACGAGAGCCTTGGTTATTGGCCAGCAAGTCCTTCAAAGCCCAGGTCGTGCAGGAATGTTTGCAAGCCCCGCGCTCCTCTTAACTTACTTTCTTTACATGAACATATGTAACAAGACGACTGTTAGCGTCATAGCACACAGTCACCACTCGTCCATCAGTTAAAAACTCATAACCTGGGCTGGTAGGAGCGACACCAGGAATACGTATAGAGGGCACATCGCGCACGGGTTGGCCAAACATGCCAAAGGCGCAGACGTGCAGCAAATCGCCCACGCAGCGGCCATGCTGCTGCGTGATGGCTGCGATGTGACGGATGTGTTGGGGCGCCAGATTCGGGCGCAGCACTGAAGTAACGCACACACATTTCCCGCACGTTGCGGGGAAGGAGCAACTGAGCCTCAGGCCGTGCGTGCAAAATCTTGCAAAACGATAGTGCTCAACACCGTACCCCGCGATAACCATGTACCTCATCGCGGGGTACGATTTATTTGAGAGTAAGGCTCGTTTTCAGAGTGTGCTCAATGACGGAGCCTTCCAAGCCGCAATCAATCTGCACCCAAAAGGGGACACCTATTAGCCGGTCTCAAGTCAAGGTTAGGTGCTGTAGCTGATCTCATTGGCCAACTACATCATTTTCTTAACGGGTTTGCAGGCCCGCGAAGCGGGTCATGAACATTGCTTTCAAAGCAACAGCCTTAAACATCGAAGGGTGTTGTCGCTGTGGCGACTGGGCTTGGAATACTGGCACAGCGGACGCGGCTCAGACTCTCGAAAAGCCTTGGAGAGATTTGAGCACGCGTTGCGAGACGAGGTGCATCAGCAGACGCAGGCGTTGGAGTAGATTTGTGGGGACCCCTCAGAATCCGTCCCCTTTCTGTCCTTTTCCATATTTGTTCGTGACCTATCCTTTGTAGCTCCAGAACATTAGTACTTGAAATTTGTTTTTACTTCGCCACCACGCCTATAGGACATGACAAATGAAGTCCAGTTTTCACCACGCTTTCTAGAGTTTTCTTTTAATCGCTTTACCAGACTATATAGAACCGCGCCATCGAAATCAGTTTCGACATTTGTCACCTCCACCCCATTATTTTCAACCACGAGCTCTTCCTCCGAATAGCCGTCACCCACCTCAACTTCGTAACGAAAAGAGTCATAACCATGCACAATACCAGCCTCTATCAGTGCAAAAATTTCTTTTGCCAACTCTATATCTTCAATAATCACTCTATAACCTCCGGAATTTTTTTAGCCTCATTTTCAAAGCGCAAAGTCTTACTCTTGCCATCTATTGTATAGTCAATTCCATCGTGTCGGGCCTCGCCGAACCAGGGTCCGTGCGATTAAACTTTATAGCAGTCGGACCAACAGTTTTAGAAGGATCATTTAAAGCCTCCTTTATTCTATTTTCATAGAACACCTTATAGGCCGAGTTATTGAAATTCTCGTCCTGTGGAAACCATCACAGGTCCCACCCTGGCTACACGCCTGTCCGATTGCTCGGCGGCAGTGATCTTCAGATCTCGGGCAGCGCGCAATGTGGTGTCGTTGCCGCTCTTGAGCACACCACCGGTGTTGGCGATGTCCCGTCCGGCACCCAGCGTCAGATCATTGCTCGCCTCGATCCGCGCCGCGTTGTCGGCAAAGTCGCGTTGTTCGGTCTTGTAGCCGGTGCTGCTGGCGTGGCGGGTGATGGTGCGTTCATTGCTCACGTCACCGGCCAGGGCGACGACGTTGACATCCCGCCCAGCAATAATGCCGCCGGCCCGGTTAGTGAGGTTATTGCTCGCCAGCGCCTCAAGCCGATTGCCCGCTTCCAGCAAGCCGCTGTTAACCAGGCTGTCGCCAGCCGTGGCCCTCAGGTTGCTGGAGGCGCGCAGGGTGCCAACGTTGTTCAGGTTTTTACCGGCGATCAGGCTCACATCAGCGCCCTGGATCAACGCACCATTGGCCGCCAGGCGGTTGTTGGTCTGGGCCATGTACAACACCGGTACCAGAACCTGTTCGTTGTTCACGGTCCGGGTTTCCATCCAGACGATATCGTGGGTCAGGGCCGCAACCTGTTCGGCGCTCAGACTGACGCCCAGGGACAGGTTGAGGGCGTCCTTGCTGGCGATGGCGTTGTTCATCAGGTACTTGAACATGCCGTCGTCTGAGGTCTGGCCGTCGAGGAAGCGTTGGCCGGTGCGGGCGATCACCGCCTGTTGGATCAGGCGTTGTTCGTAGAAGCCATCCCCCAGGCGCTTGGCGGCGAGGTCCGGATCGTAGCCCAGGTTTGTCAGCAGGTAATCCGAGCTCATGAACCGGCGCATGTCGGTCAGCGCCGGGTTGGTCTCGATCAGGTACTTGTGCGGACTGGACCTGATCGAATTGTCAGGCAGCCCGCGCACCTGCAGCAGGCCAGCGCCCTGGGTCGGCGTGGTCGAGCCGTCGCCGCTCATGCGGAACAGGCCGTTTTGCCCGGTTGGCAAGTCAAAACCCGGCAAGGCCAGCGGATCGACCTGCTGTTGGGTCAGGTTCGGGGCTAGCTGCCGATTGACGCTGATGCGGGTCGAGAAGGCATTGTCGGACTGGGTGTCGGTACGCGGCCCGGCGCCGACGTAGTTGTAGCCGCCACGCACGACGCGGTTGTCGGCGTTGCCCTGGGTGCGGATATCGACCGCGCCGCCAGCCTGGATAATGGCCGCGTAGGTCTGGCTATCGGTGGAGGCCGTTTGAGTGCGAAGCGAAGGGATTTCGCGCTCGGTCATGCCGATGAAGCGGCTCATCGCCGCTTCGAGGCCTCCCAGGTCGTTGGCGTTGTAACCGGGGCTCTGCAGCCAGTATTTGTTGGTGAAGTCATTCGCGGCGGCGCGCCAGCCACGCGGGTGGCGCGTGCGTTCGGACCTGAAGGTGCGCGAGGTTTCGGTCTCGCCGGTTTCGATGCCGATGTTGTTCAAGCTGACGAGATTGGCGGTCAATGCGCCGCCGACGCCGATGCTGCTGCTCCGGTTGGTCAGGGTGTCGCCCTGGATATTCAGGTTGCCGCCGGTGGTGATGCTGGAGGCGGCACTTTTTCCGATTTATGCAACAATGCTGATGATAGCGCTGCGCGACGGGTGCTATGTGATGGATGTGATTGGGAGACGGCTGCGGAACAAATGGAAATGAACGATCTTGGATCGCCCATTTCCATTCGACTCAGGTGTTAAGGCAAACTTGCGACAGGAATACGCTCCTGCGGCTGGGTGACATCGTAGACATGCTGTTCACAACGATCACCCACAAACTGAAACTCCACCAGATAGACCTTGCTTCGCTCCGGTGTAAAAGTGCTTCTGAGTGGGCCGCAGCGGTAGCCAGTCCCGATGCTCTCGCCGCTGGCATAGCCCGACACCTCAAACGGCTGATCAGGGTCGGCTTGTACTTCCAACTGCGGGAAGTGCTTCAAGGTTACGCTGTGGACCGTCTCGTTGACTTTGGCAATCCAGCCAAACACCTTACCCCGACCGGTATCCGCTACGGTTCCCTGCACATCCATGCGTTGGTCAGGATCCGCTGCGCGCCTGATCGAAAACTCTACTGGAAAGGTGTTACCCGAGGCTTTCATGATGACCTTGGCGTGCTGGGCATCGACGGTTACTTTATCCTGGCGCAGTTGGATACCGTCGCTGAGCAGGTTAGGAGAAGAATCCCGTACGTTGGACTTACAACCTGACAATGTCAGAATCAGGCTTAACATTAGTAGTGAAGTTCTTTTCATGAACACTCCAAGTACATCATTAAAAATTACTTTCCGCCCGACTGTATTGTCTCAGGAGCTGACCGCGCTACCCGTTATTTTCATCTAGTCGGCAGCTTCAAACGATGAAAAATGGTACAACCTTATTTATGAAACAAGCAAAACAAATAAATCTTCCACTTTTTCTTTCCGTTCCATTTACACGTTCTTTACTGCACTCAATAGCTTCCAGCACCAACGTCAGCAACGGATAGCCAAGACGTAACAACACAATTAAAAGCCTCATCGCTGGTGCGAGCCTGCAGCTCAACAATTGCCCTTCTTGCATCAGCAATCAACCAACCCGTCGAGTTCAATGTCAGCCATGCATAGTCCAGACGACTCGCCGACATGAAACCTTCGAATAGCGTCGTTTTTTCCTGAGCCGGGTCAAACCAGCCAGGCAAGTTTGAACCCTCTGGGACTCTCATATTCCTATTTAGAATCTCAAAGGAGCAGCTAGTTTCCCACCAGTTTCCATTGGCGAACTCATTGGGAAACCCTCCCATATAGGGAGTACCGTCACAGGAGATACAGTCGAGGGGAGTTAATGTTTTAAATAGCTCCGCTTTGGGAAAACCCTTGGGGTCATCACCCGTTTTCAAGGAGACTGCATCAAGCTCCGACAAACTCTCAAGTCCCACCCTCGCGGCGAACTGTTCAAGACCTAACGTCACCCCATCATCCAGACTGATCGCCATCATCGCAACGACTCCAAACAGTTGTGAAGAAGTCCTGGCGATCTCAGTCGTCATACGATCGGAGCTTATGTACATTTTTACAAAGCAAGGTTCCCGCTCCACGAACCAGTGCTTCCAATACCCAATATAGGTAGGGCGAGAGCCGTCACTCCAGATTGGGATCAGCGCAGGCGGGAAACCAAACCATTGAGCAGGAGCCTCCAAAGTGCAAACGGGTGGCCTGATTTTTCCGGCAGCACACGCTACCACCGCATCCGGCAGATTCAGAGCTTTAAGCGCGTTTTCAAAGTTCATGTTTTCACCGTTTTGGCGCCAGAGGAGTGGACCATTCAGGAATTTCTATTCTGTGCAAAGGCGAGATGGGGCCAACCCAAATGTTGGTGGTCTCACTAGTTTGCTGATGGATCAAAAGATGGGCCTCGCGTGAAGGTACGGGCACCAAGTGTCGGGGGTCAACGATCTGTGTTGGGAAATCCGTTTTGCCAAAATTCCAGTGATGAACTTGCGCGATTTCTTGCCCGGCATTGCGGGCCGATTTAACAAAGCGGCTATTAACGGCACTGAATGCATCCTCCAATATTTGCTGGCTGGGATTTTGTCCGCTGGCAAGGGTATCAAGGTATCGCGTATATCCATTAGGCCGGCTGGCGCTGGCAGCGGAACGCATCGCATCGTTCCACATCTGAAGCGATTGAGGGTTGTCCGCAACTGTTGAAAAGCCAAAACTTTGGGGTGTCAGGCGGGCTGCCAACTCATCACTGACAACCGTTCCGCTCCCGGTTTTCCCTAAAGCAATGCCCAATGCCTCTGAGGTGATTTTTTTCCCCGTCTGCGTTTCGATCACCATCAAAGCGCGGGCATCACGCAGCTGCTCCGCAGTCAACTTGGCAGAACCTCCCACCGCAAGACCCGCGGGCAAGGCTTCACTGGCGGCCATTTCAGCCAGCCACACTGTCGTCTCATTGGCGCACAAAACCGGGTTAGCCGAGCAGGCCCGAGCGGCAGCTTGAGCGGCGGCTATTAATTCAGGTGTCGCGACGGCACCGACTGCGGCGACTGTCGAAGCCAGCATGGCACCAGAAACAAGCACACCACCTTCGGCCGTCTGTTTCGCAATATCGGCTTTACAGGCGCTGTCACACCCCTTTACGTCAGCGAGCCAGAACCCAAGATCGCCACCAGCCATCATGCCCATAGCATTGTTCTCGGCGGCATTCTTAGCCGCTCCGGCACCTGCTACGGCATTGGCAGAATCCCCTCCAACAAGCCCTCCCGCCAAACCGCCGGCCAACGTCGAAAGCGCTGAAATCGTCTCCTTATCAGCCTCACTCAGTTGATCACTGTTTTTCCCTGGGAAAAGCTGATTAGCAATCAACTCACCAATACTTGCCCCTGCTGCCCCTGCAAGCGCCGAATTCTGTTGAGTTTTAGCCAACACAGCACCCAGCACGGCATGCGCCATCAAGTTGGCTGCATCGTCTCCTTCTGTCAGCTGTTTAATGGCCTGAGCCAGGTAAGGCGCCGCGCCCCCTCCCACGGCAGCTCCAATGTTTCCACTCAGGACGCCCTGGATAATCCCGGTAACCGCCTGACTGGCCTTTTGAAAGCTACTGCCGATGCCGTAATCGTGCTGCACCTGCTGACTGATTTGCTCAGACGTTGGATTAGCCACCCCACTGTCGTTCAACTTCTGGCGTGCCGCCTTGAAGGCCTCACTATCCGGATCCTGAGCCTCCTTAATCTTCGCCGCCGCAACCGCGTCCCCAACGCCTTTCACCAACTCCATCGAGCTTTTCACCAGCTCAATGCGCTCATTCATCGCCTCTTCATCAGGCTTGTCGAGTCGCTCGTTGGCATTTTTCGTATCGCGATTCAGGCCGACAGTATCCTGAGCTCCCTCTGGATTACGGACGATGATCGTGCCTTCGCTCACCGCACTGCGTGTGTGGCTCTTGTCGGATTCGCTTAGAGCAATACCGTACAAGCCACCCACCGAGGTGCTCGCCCCAGCGCCACCGTAACTGGCCGATACGCTGATACCTGCAGACTGAGCCTCGATTTCACTGACGTTCTTGATATCGCGCGCGATGAGCCGGTCAGTGATCAACAGGTTTTTGTCCGCCGAGGCGTCGCTGGCAATCACACCACCTTCCAAGGTGGTGGTTTTGCCGACATCGACGGTGTAGCCACCCGCTCCGGCGAAGAGACCGGTCTGGTCCGTGACGCCTTTGTATTCGCTGTTCATGTTGCCGGCAGCCAGGTTGGCTGAAGCAGCGACAGGTGTGCCATAGCAGATCGGTGGGATGCAGATGCTGGCACCGAAACCGCCGCTACCCTGCTTGCTCTTCTGATCCTGGGTGTCCTGACGGGAAATGATGTTGAGGTTGCCATCGATCAGCGCGTTGATTTCATCAGCGCGAACCTGAGCGCCCGCCAGCGTCGTGTCACCACCGCTGCGCAGCAACAGCGAACCGGTCTCTACCGTACTGTTGACCTGCGTGACGGAACTGCCGCTACCCATACCTTTTGCGAGTTGGGCACCGAGGTCCAGGGTGAAGCCGTTCTGCTGGCCAATGTTGAAGCTGGCGCCAATAGCGGTTCTGTTGTTGCTGTTATGATTGGACCACTCAGCGGTGTTTTGCGCGCTCTCCAGGATGATGTTGTTGTTGGCAAGCAACGACATGTTGGCCGCTTTGAGGCTGCTGCCGATGACGTGCAAATCACCATCGTTCTCCGCCGCGTTGCCATTGGCAATGATGGACAAGTTAGTGCCTGCATTGAGGGTACTTTGCTTGGCGGTCTGGCTGGTGTAGTCGCTGGTGCTTTTGCTGTGGGTATTGGCCAGCTCGGTGCCGATTTTGATCAGCGAGCCATTGCTTGCGGTGCCGCCCTGTTTGTCGGCGAAGCCGGTTTTTTGGGCATTGGCGTCCGAAGCCATTCCCCCGAGGTTGTAGGCCGCGAGGGCGGCCTGGGCCAGTTTCACAGCCTTGAGCCGAGGATCATCCGCATCCTTCGCGGCCTCGACCGACGAGCGAATGGTTTTAGCCGTGTCGATGATCGCACCACCGATGACACGCCCTACGGCTAGGCTGTTGGCTTTATCAACGGTGCCTTGCGTCGCCGTTTCCATACCTGCAGCGATGGTGACGTTCGAGCCGCGCAGGCTCATGTCCTTGGTGCTGACCAAGTCACTGGCGATGACATTGAGGTCTGCACCGGCGACGAGGCTGACGTTGCCTTTACTGGAGCCAACGGTGCTGCCGGTCAGGGTGGTTTGCGATGCCGTGCCGTTGTGTTTCTGGTCGCTGATCGACAGGTGCTGGTTGCCCGTGATGTCATCAAGACCCAGGTTGTTACCCGTCAATACGCCCGTAAAGTCGCGGTTTTTCTCCTTGTGCATTTGAGTGCGGGAGAAGGTGTTTTCTGCCGCGTCGATGGTCAAGTCGCGTCCCGCACGCACTGCCAGGTCGTTGGTGCTGACCAAAGCCGAGCCGGTGACGGTGGCATCGCGTTTGGCGCTGACGGCGATGGTGTCGCCAGAGATCAGGCTACCCACGGCGGTGGTCTGAGTTTCAGCCAACTGATCCTGGACCTTGCTCGACTTGAACCCACCCCAACTACTCTTGCTTTGGCTGCGCTCATGGCGCGCGCTATTGGATTCGGTAACCGCGACGATTTCCACGTCATTGCCGGCACCCAATCCGACGCTGCCTTTTTCGGAAGAGACATCGCTGCCCTTGATCACCAGATCATTGCCGGCGGTCAGTACGTTGTTGCCTCCGGACGTGACCGAGCTGGCAACGTTGGTGACAGAGCTTGTTTCGTCGAGACGGAACTTCTTCCCGGAAGAAGACTTCTTGGTCTTGCTATAGAAGCTGTAATCCGAATCCTCAGCCGATTGCAGCAGCAGATTCGAACCCGCTACCAGATAAGCCTCATCCCCAGCGTTTACCCGGCTCGCAATCAGCCCCAGATCCTTCCCCGCACTCAACGCCACATTCCCACCTGCCGTCACGACAGTGGAAACCTGGTTCACATGATCCTCCTGAGCCTTGACCTTCTTGCTCTTGCCATACGAATGCTGTTCATCCGCCGCCGACGCCAGGGTCAGGTCGCCGACAGCGCTCATGCCCACATCACGCTTGGCCTCGATCTGGCTAGCAACCACTTTGAGATCGCCGCCCGCAGTGGCCTGAAGATCCCGCCCGGCAGTCACGCTGGAGCCATGCTGAGTGATGTTCGAATCGCGATGATTGGCGCCGCGCGTATTGCTGTCCGATTGCTCGGCGGCGGTGATCTTCAGATCCCGGGCAGCGCGCAATGTGGTGTCGTTGCCGCTCTTGAGCACGCCACCGATGTTGGCGATGTCCCGTCCGGCACCCAGCGTCAGATCATTGCTCGCCTCGATCCGCGCCGCGTTGTCGGCAAAGTCGCGTTGTTCGGTCTTGTAGCCGGTGCTGCTGGCGTGGCGGGTGATGGTGCGTTCATTGCTCACGTCACCGGCCAGGGCGACGACGTTGACATCCCGCCCAGCAATAATGCCGCCGGCCCGGTTAGTGAGGTTATTGCTCGCCAGCGCCTCAAGCCGATTGCCCGCTTCCAGCAAGCCGCTGTTAACCAGGCTGTCGCCAGCCGTGGCCCTCAGGTTGCTGGAGGCGCGCAGGGTGCCAACGTTGTTCAGGTTTTTACCGGCGATCAGGCTCACATCAGCGCCCTGGATCAACGCACCATTGGCCGCCAGGCGGTTGTTGGTCTGGGCCATGTACAACACCGGTACCAGAACCTGTTCGTTGTTCACGGTCCGGGTTTCCATCCAGACGATATCGTGGGTCAGGGCCGCAACCTGTTCGGCGCTCAGACTGACGCCCAGGGACAGGTTGAGGGCGTCCTTGCTGGCGATGGCGTTGTTCATCAGGTACTTGAACATGCCGTCGTCTGAGGTCTGGCCGTCGAGGAAGCGTTGGCCGGTGCGGGCGATCACCGCCTGTTGGATCAGGCGTTGTTCGTAGAAGCCATCCCCCAGGCGCTTGGCGGCGAGGTCCGGATCGTAGCCCAGGTTTGTCAGCAGGTAATCCGAGCTCATGAACCGGCGCATGTCGGTCAGCGCCGGGTTGGTCTCGATCAGGTACTTGTGCGGACTGGACCTGATCGAATTGTCAGGCAGCCCGCGCACCTGCAGCAGGCCAGCGCCCTGGGTCGGCGTGGTCGAGCCGTCGCCGCTCATGCGGAACAGGCCGTTTTGCCCGGTTGGCAAGTCAAAACCCGGCAAGGCCAGCGGATCGACCTGCTGTTGGGTCAGGTTCGGGGCTAGCTGCCGATTGACGCTGATGCGGGTCGAGAAGGCATTGTCGGACTGGGTGTCGGTACGCGGCCCGGCGCCGACGTAGTTGTAGCCGCCACGCACGACGCGGTTGTCGGCGTTGCCCTGGGTGCGGATATCGACCGCGCCGCCAGCCTGGATAATGGCCGCGTAGGTCTGGCTATCGGTGGAGGCCGTTTGAGTGCGAAGCGAAGGGATTTCGCGCTCGGTCATGCCGATGAAGCGGCTCATCGCCGCTTCGAGGCCTCCCAGGTCGTTGGCGTTGTAACCGGGGCTCTGCAGCCAGTATTTGTTGGTGAAGTCATTCGCGGCGGCGCGCCAGCCACGCGGGTGGCGCGTGCGTTCGGACATGAAGGTGCGCGAGGTTTCGGTCTCGCCGGTTTCGATGCCGATGTTGTTCAAGCTGACGAGATTGGCGGTCAATGCGCCGCCGACGCCGATGCTGCTGCTCCGGTTGGTCAGGGTGTCGCCCTGGATATCCAGGTTGCCGCCGGTGGTGATGCTGGACGCGGCGCTGGCCGCGGTGACTTCGAACTTATCGCGCTGAATGATCTGCCAGACGTGGTTTACCTTGGGGCCGTCGCAATCACCGGCATTGACCCCTCCGATGCAGGCCACTTCCCTGATCGAGGCGGTGTAGATGCCAGCATCGTTGGTGGTCAAGACCTCGCGGACGTTGTCGATGGTGCTGGCCGCCAGACGCATATTGCCGTCGCTTTGCAGCGAGCCGGAGCTGTTGAGGATGCTGCGGGCGCGGGTGCCGAGGCCGTCGCGATCAATGCTCAGATCACCCAGGCTGTAGATATCGGCATAACGATTAGTCAGGCTATCGACACGCAGGCTTGTATTGCCGCCACTGAAAATCAATCCGCGCTGGTTGAGCAGGGCGCCGGTCGATACGCCCAGTGCCTCGGCACTGCCCAGCGTGCCGTAGTTGTTAATCGCTGCGGCAGTGACGCTCATGTCCGCCGCCGAGGTCAGCCGACCGTAGCTGTTGAGGACGCCATCGACCACGACGGTAGTGCTGCCGCCGCCAGCGATACTGCCGTTTTTTTCCAGATTGATCAGCGCGGCCTTGAGCCCCAGGACACCCAGGCTGCTCAAGCGGCCGCTGCCTGCATATTCGCCGGTCAGTTGCAGGTCGATAACTCCATCGCTGCCGATCAGGCCATCAACACGCCAATTGATGCCACGGCCTTCCATGCCATTGGTACTGAGCAACTGGCCAGTGGCGGTCTGGGTCAACTGGTTGACATGAACGACCAGATGCCCGGCCTGGATCGAGGTGCTGTTGGTCCAGCTGTCGGCACTCACATTCAAGGTGCCGTAGGTCACCAGGCGACCACCCGCCTGCCCCAGGTTGGCCTGGCTGATGCCAAACAGTCCGAGGCCGGTGTGCAACAGCTTGCCGCCCACGTTCTGGATGCTGCCGGTGTCGAAGCCAACATCATTACTGGCGGTTTCCAGGGTGCCGTCACTGTTATCGAACAGGCCACCGATGTTGAACGTCGTAGTGCTGTTCTTGCCCAGTGTGCGCAGTTGGCCTTTATGGTTGCTCAGGCTGGCGGCGAGAATATCCAGGCTGTCCTGGCTTTCGATGATGCCCGCGTTGTTGTTCAGCGCCCCCGAAAGGTCAAAGTCGATGCGGCCGGCGCTGATCTGCCCGCCGTCGCTGTTGTCCATATTCCGGCCAGTGACCTGGACCTTGCCCGTGGCATAAAGCCCGCCGTTGCGATTGTTGATATCCGCACCCGCGTTGGTGATCACGATATCGCCCGCTTGTGCGGCGATACGTCCGCCGTCGTTGAACAACCCCGCCAAGGCTTGGATGCTCACTCTTTGGGCCTGGATCGTGCCGCCCTGGCGATTGAGGTCGTAGCCATTTTTCAGCACGCCGCGCACGCGGGCATCGAAGGCCGCCTTGACGCTGGACAACACGCCGCCACGGTTGTCGAGATTGGCCGCTTCAATATCGAGACCAGCGTCTTGAGCGATGATGCTGCCGCTCTGGTTATCGATATCACCCGTGACATCCACGGTCACCAGATCCTTGCCTTGCAGCGTGCCCTTGACGTTGTTCAGGCTGGCGGCATCGAACTCGACGCCGGCACCGCGGCTGGCGATCAGGCCCTTGTCGGCGTTGTTGACCGCGCCGGTAGCGCTTATCCGCAATTGGCCATTGGCGGCAACGGTGCCTTTGTTGCGGTTATCCAGGCTGCCGGTGCGCACGGTCATGACGCCTTGGCTGGACAATTCACCGCCCTGGTTGTTGATCGCGCCCGTGTTGGTGATATCGAGGTTTTTGCCGGCCATGACCAGGCCGGTCAGGTTGTTCAGGCTGCCGAGGATCAGGGTCGCGCTGTTCAGGCTGGATAATTCGCCTGCATTGTTTTCCAGATGGCCCAGGTTGGCAGTCAGAATGCCCTGGCTATTGATCAGGCCGCCCTGGGCGTTCAGTACCTGGTTGGCGTTCAGATGCAGTTCGGTGTTGCCCAGAATTCGGCCTTTGTTGCGGTTATCTACAACGTCGGCTGTGACCGTGGTCATGCGCTGCCCGCTGAGCGTACCGCCCTGGTTGTTCAGCGCGGCGGTCGTCGTGATGTTCAGGTCGCGGCTGGCAACCACCGTTTTGCCGCCGTTATTCAGCTGCTTTGCAATAAGGGTGATATCACCGCTGCTATTGCGGCTGTTATCGGCATTGACCCCGGATTCAATAATTCCGTTGTTGCTTAGGGTGCCACCGCTATCCAGGTGGATGTTGTCGCGCGCCACCAGGTTGTTGTGGCTGGTCAGGTCGCCTTGGGTCTGGACGTGCAGGGTGGTGCCGGCATAGACCGGTCCCCGGGCGTCGAGGCTAGCGGCTTTGACGTTAATGGCACCGGCAGTAGTAGCCGTCTCGGCCAAACTCAAATGACCGTTGGCATCCAGCTGGATATCACCGCCACTGGCGACCATCTTGCCATCGAGCTTTACGCCGACCCCCGCCTCCGTGCCCACCAGTTTGATCGCCCCGGCGTACATGCCACCGAGGGTCGAGGAGTCGATGGCCAACCCCGGTTTGGCGCTGCCGTCATCGGCGCGTGCGGTCGTGTTGAGGGTGTCAGCGTTGACGTCGTTGCGCCCGGCGATGATGGTCAGATTCCTGGCCTGGATCTCGGCGTTGATCCTGGCGCTGCGGGTGATGATTTCGAAGCGGTCGACGTTGCTGGCGTTCAGCCCGGTGCCTTCGATGGCGATGCTACCCTGATCGACCTGAAAGCGATCCAGCCGACCGTTATCCAGCACCGGTTTGCCGGTGGTCAACGTGACGCGCGGGGTGTTGATGAAGCCGCAACCGTTGCAGCTGATCCCGTACGGGTTGGCGACGATCACTCGCGCCGATTGCCCCGCGACTTCGGTATAACCGCGCAACTGGCTGGGATTGCCGCCGTTGACTTCGTTGAGGATGGTTTGCGCGGCGGTGCCGTTGAGGTTCGGGTTACCGAGGATGATCCCGCCCAGTTGTGTGGGCTGGGCGGTATTGGTGGCGTTGTTGAGGATCACGCCGTTGCTGCCGACGTTGTAGTCCTTGAACTGGTTGTGAGACAGGCCGCTGCCGTTGGGCTTGGCGATGTTGACGATGGGCACGCCATTGCCGGCCTGGCCGAGGCTGGTGCCCGGCGCGCTGACCACGATGCCATCCGCCTGGGCCCACATCGGCTGCCAGAACATGACATTGGCCAACAGGAACGCCAGGCCGCGCTTGGGCATGCCCCAGAAGTGCTCGCGTTTTTTGACCGCAGCAGAGGGCTGGCCAGCGAGGAAGGCGTAGTGGCGAACGTCCATGATCGAATCTCGTTTAAAGCAAAATTTAGAGGAAGAAATCCACGCGGAAATAGATCGGCGCTTCGCGCTCGGTCAGGGCATCCGGGCGTTCCAGGGAATGGGCGAAGGTGACGCTGGCGCTCAGGTGCTCACCACGGGCAAACAACTCCAGTGAGTTGCTGGACATGCGCCCGTGCTGATCGCCGTTGTAGCGATCGCCACGAATTACACCCTGGTCGTAACCGAGGCTGGTGCCGTATTCGGCGAACACCGGGCGTAGCCATTCCAGTGTCACGGGACGGCTCCAGCGCAGATCATTGCGCCAGTAGCCACCGCTGTCGCCGGACAAGGACTGGTCCTTGTAACCACGGATCGACGATTGTCCGCCCAAGCTCATGCGCTGAGGGCTGAATAGCACGTCTTCACTGCGCTGGCCGGTCATCAGGCTGCTGAAACTGAAGGACTCGCCACCCAGCACAAAGGGCTGCAGATAGCTGAGGGTGGCGGTGTATTTGCGATAGCGCGCATCCGGCAGCCCAGGCCCCGGCTCGTGATCGCCCTGGGCGTCAAGAGCACCGATGCCGTTTTGCAGGCCCAGGTCGAGGTTGACGAAGGCATTGCCGATCCGCCGGCCATGGTTGATGCCGAACTGCGCCTCGCTGATGCGATTGCTGCTTTCAGCGAGTTTGCTGTCTTCAATGAAGTTGTTGGTGCGCAGGTACGCCAGACCGGTGTTGAGCGAAGTCTTGCTCACCGAGTCGCGATGGATCACCCGCTCCAGGCGCAACTGATGATTCTGGCTGTCGCCGCTCTGCTTGAAATTGAAGCCGTTGGCCTGGCCCAGGGCGCGGTATTCGCTCTGGCTGTAGGTGTAGCTCAGGTTCCACCAGCCAAAGGGCAGGTTGTAATAGAGCATGCCATTGCGCGAGGTTTTCTGATGGTCGCTGATGGCATCGTGGCCGCCGCGCAAGGCCAGTTGATCGGCCAGGCCCAAAGGGCTGTCCCAGTCCAGGGCGGTTCCCCATTGCTGCTCGCCGGTGCTTTTCTGCCCATCGTTATGCCGCGAGAGGCCGACGCGCCAGGGTTTCTGCGCAGAGTTATTGACCAGCACTTCGCTGCCACCGATGCTCTGCCCTGGTGTCAGTTCCATTTGCGCACGGTTGGATGGCAAACGGTTCAGTTGATCGACCATCTGTTCGATCTCCCGCAGGTTGACCAAGTCGCCGGCCTTACCGGGAAACGCCATCGCCAACTCGCGGTCCGACAGTTTGCTGTTTTCGGCGCCTTTCAAGCCTTCGAGTCGCCCTTCCACTACCAGCACACTCAAATGCCCGCCGGACAAATCCTGCTGCGGTAGATAAGCGCGGCTGGTGACCAGGCCTTTTTCGAGATAGTGGTTGGTGATGACCTTGAGCAACTGGTTAAGCTGCGGCACGCCCAGGCACTGGTTGAGAAAGGGCTTGAGCAGACGTTGACGCTCGCCCTCGGACAGGGCATCGGCGCCCTTGAGCTCAATGGTCTTGATCGGGAAGCAACGGCTGTCGGTAGGGGCCGTCGGCTGGGTAGGCTTCGCCTCCTTGCCGGGCAGGTCCTTGAGCTCCTCAAGACGTCGGCGCTGTTCTTCGAGCAGGCGGTCCTGACGCTCACGGATCAGGTCCGTGTCACCGGGGGTTGGCGCAGCATAAGCGAGCGTTAGCGGAGAAAGGCACAGCAAAGCCAGGCACAACCTCGCCCAATGGGCGGGTGAGAACATGTTCGATCCCTCGATACGGAAATGACAGCACGCTCGCGAGCGGACGAATAGCCATATACCGGCTTACTCCCACAAAACGCTCACGTTGCTGATGCGCAAAACTACGCGCACACCAGACCCCGCATATCGTTTTCGGTTCAAGGGCGCGGAAACTTTCTACTAAAAAAAAAGACGTATCTCACAGGACGCGTCTGAAATTACGACTGAACAAGGCAGATCTTTTCACGGCGGCTGAGCTACCGCTCCAGACTCCAAAGCAGGGCAGAAGCCTTCAAAGGGGGTTAGGGAGAGATAAGCCGCACCGGGAGCACTTCCTGTGAACGGAACCACACCCTGCCGTTAAAATAGTGGCCACTCTGGGAGCATTTGGCGTGACATTTGAATTGGTGGCAGGGATGTAGAAGGGATGATTTCAAAACGCAAGAAGGTTCTGCTGCGATCACGGTCGTACACGAACACCCAAGAGCCCGCGTACCTGATTTACTCATGCCAACAGTGCCGTATCGCCTCAAAACAGCATGGCTTGAGTAGTACAATCGAGTAGTACAACCGGAAAACAAAAAGCCCCGTAACTCATTGAGTTACGGGGCTTTTCTATGTATGGCGGAGAGATAGGGATTCGAACCCTAGGTACCGGTGAAGGTACAACGGATTTCGAATCCGTCCCATTCGGCCACTCTGGCATCTCTCCAACGGCGCGCATCATAACAACACTTTTGCCGGAAGCGAACCCCCTAAGCAAAATTTTTCCGTGCTATCAGATGCTTGCGTCGATTACAGCGGTACGCCCAGACGATTGGCGACTTCTTCATAGGCTTCGATGACGTCACCGAGGCCCTGACGGAAGCGGTCCTTGTCCATTTTCTTGCCGGTGGCCTTGTCCCACAGACGGCAGCCGTCCGGGCTGAACTCGTCGCCCAGGACGATGGAGCCGTCGGAGAAAACGCCGAATTCCAGTTTGAAGTCGACCAGCAGCAGGCCAGCGTCGTCGAACAGTTTGCTCAGGACTTCGTTGACCTTGAGCGACAGTTCTTTCATGCGAACCAGTTGCTCGGCAGTGCCCCAACCGAATGCCACGACGTGGGATTCGTTGATGAACGGATCGCCCTTGGCGTCGTCCTTCAGGAACAGTTCGAAGGTGTAAGGGTTGAGCTTCATGCCTTCTTCGACGCCCAGACGCTTGACCAGGCTGCCGGCAGCGTAGTTACGCACGACGCACTCGACCGGAATCATGTCGAGCTTTTTCACCAGGCATTCGTTGTCGCCCAGCAGTTTGTCGAATTGAGTCGGCACGCCGGCTGCTTCGAGTTTCTGCATGATGAAGGCGTTGAACTTGTTGTTCACCATGCCTTTGCGGTCGAGCTGCTCGATGCGCTTGCCGTCGAACGCCGAGGTGTCGTTGCGAAACAGCAGGATCAAGCGGTCAGCGTCATCGGTCTTGTAAACCGATTTGGCTTTGCCGCGGTAGAGTTCTTCACGTTTTTCCATGATGGGCTCCGCTTGCTAAGTAGGTGGGCTAGGCGATGTGTCGCCAGTCGAGCCCTGAATCTTGATCGGCCAGTTGCAGCCAGTCCGGGTCGCACCCGAGGGTGTCGACAAAACATTGCCGGGCCAGCTGCGGCAGGTTGTTCTTGCTGCTCAGATGGGCCAGGACCAGGTGTTGCAGGCCTTGCCAGCCCAACTCGGACACCAGGAATGCCGCCTGATGGTTGTTCAAATGTCCCAATTCACCGCCCACCCGCTGCTTGAGAAAGTACGGGTAGTGACCGCGAGCCAGCATGTCACGGCAATGGTTGGACTCGATCATCAATGCATCGAGGTCCCGGTAGCCGTCCAGCACCGTATTGCAATACGAGCCCAGGTCGGTCAACAGGCCGAAACGCCGTTGACCGTCACTGAAGACATACTGCGTCGGTTCCTGTGCATCATGCGCCACGGCAATGACGCCGATGCTCAGGTTGCCGATTTGCAGTTGCTCGCCGCCAGCCAGAAAGCCTGCGGGTTCAATCGGTTTGCGCATCCCGCGCAGGGTCCCGCGACTGAGGTAGACAGGCAGATTGTAACGCCGAGACAGCAAACCCACGCCATGCACGTGGTCGGCATGTTCGTGGGTCACGAGTATCGCGCTCAGCTGCGAAGGGTTCACACCCAGTCGCAGCAGGCGTTTTTCGGTTTCTCGCAGGGAGAAACCACAATCCACCAGTACATACGTGTCGTCGCTGGCTATCAGCGTGCCGTTCCCTTGGCTACCGCTGCCGAGAACGGCAAAACGCATGTGATCAGCCCAGGTTGTCCTGAATCACGCTCAACACTTTACGCGCCACGTCTGCTGGCGCCACGGTGTTGATGTTTTTCTCGACGGTGACTTGGACGTTCTCGCCAACCTTGCTCAGGCGAACCTGATAACGCTCGGCGCGAGCTTCAACTTCTTCCTTGTCCGGCTTGCTGCCGAACAGACCGCTGAAGAAACCTGGCTTCTCGTCCTTTTTCTCGGCTTTTTCGGCGAGGTTGATGT
This sequence comes from Pseudomonas farris, assembly GCF_019145235.1. Classification (GTDB taxonomy): domain Bacteria; phylum Pseudomonadota; class Gammaproteobacteria; order Pseudomonadales; family Pseudomonadaceae; genus Aquipseudomonas; species Aquipseudomonas farris. The sequence goes on from NZ_JAHSTV010000005.1 coordinate 138,095, forward strand.
AGTACAGGCCCAGGCTGCGGTTGATGTCTTCAACACGCCATTCGCCCTGTTCCAGCGCACGACCGACACTCGACCAGGCACGATCCAGATCGGAACCGACGTTGAGCACCGGGTTGCCGCTGCCATCTTCGGTCAGGCTGACACGACTTGGCGTATCGAAATCACGAGAGGCCAGCATGGAGACCGAACCGCCCTTCTCCGAAGTACGGCTCATGCTCGCGAGCATGTCGTCGACCAGTGCTGCGTCCAGGCCGGTGTTGACCGAGCGATTGGTGAAATCGACATTGGCGGTGCTGCCGGCAGGACGCTCGGCGCTGACCACGTAGACTTCACTGGTGTTGCGCTGCACGCCTGGTTCGATACGCACCCGCACACGGCTTTCACTGTCGGCGCCGACACCGGCTGCGTTCAGGCGCTTGGCCATTGCGGCGGACAGTTCGTCGGAATGCTGCCAGGTGGTGGTGAATTCGCCGGTTTGCGGGCGTTGTTCGTCCAGACGGAAGCCGTTGTCCTGGAAGAACTGCACGGCCACGGGCCAGACTTCGGCCGGTGGGTGCTGGGCCATGACCCAACGCGAATCGCCGCTCTTCTGCAGGGTGTAGTCGCTGGCATCAGCCGCTGCCGACAGCGGCTGCGGACGAGGCACGATGTATTCGCCTTTGGCAGTGTCGTCGGCCACGTTGCGCGGGATCGGCAACAGCGGATCCAGACGCTTGGCGGTGCTGACGTCCGGTGGCAGTTGCATCGGTGCAGTCTGTTGCGCTTCCAGGTAGTCGCTACCACGGTCACGGAAATAACCTTCCGGGCCCCAGATCCATCCGCAGCCACTGGTGCTGGAGATAATCAAGGCAAGTGCGGAAAGTCCGGCCATTCGCTTCATGCGTAGTACTTCCTCAATTAAACCAGGACGCCGGACTGGCGCATGGCCTGCCGCAGCGGTTCGTGACAGGCAGCGCTGAGCCAGGTGAGCGGCAGACGAATACCGTCCGGCATCAAGCCCATTTCATGCAGTGCCCATTTCACGGGGATAGGGTTGGATTCGATAAACAGGGTTTTATTGAGCGGCATCAGCTTTTCGTGGATCGCCCGGGCTTTGACAGCATCGCCGGCCATGGCCGCGGCGCACAGGTCGCTCATGGCGCGCGGTGCGACGTTGGCGGTCACCGAAATATTGCCCTTGCCGCCGAGCAGCATCAGCTCGACTGCGGTCGCGTCGTCTCCGGAATAAACCAGGAAGTCGCTGCTCACGCCGGCCAGGATGTCCTTGGCGCGCTGCAGGTCGCCCGTGGCTTCCTTGATGCCGATGATGTTCTTCACGGTCGACAGGCGAATCACCGTCTCGGCCTGCATGTCGCAAGCGGTACGGCCCGGCACGTTGTAGAGAATCTGCGGGATGTCGACGGCTTCGGCGATTGCCTTGAAGTGCTGGTACAGGCCTTCTTGCGTCGGCTTGTTGTAATAAGGGGTTACCAGCAGGCACGCGTCGGCGCCGGCGTTCTTCGCGTTGGTCGTCAACTCGATCGCTTCGCGCGTCGAATTGGCGCCCGTACCGGCGATCACCGGAATACGCCCTGCAACCTGAGCAACCACGCGACGAATCACTTCAATGTGCTCGTTCACGTCAAGCGTGGCCGACTCACCTGTAGTGCCGACCGCCACGATGGCGTTGGTGCCCTCTTGCAGGTGGAAGTCCACCAGTTTGCTCAGGCTGTCCCAGTCGAGACGACCCTGTGCATCCATGGGTGTGACCAGTGCCACCATACTGCCCGCAATCATGCAACCGCTCCTGCCGGAAAAAGAGAGCGGTAATGGTACTGGCGCCAAGATGCTTGTACAAGCGAAGTACTGCGCTACTGCCATTCCCCTTGGCGCTGCTTTTCGCTACCCTTCAGACTTTGATCGGTACTGATAAGCTCGTACGCCGTGTTCCAGCCTCCATTTTCGGCATCACAAGCCCCGATCCAGCGTTGCCACCCCTCGCTCTCGCCACTCTGGAGCACGTTGCAACCTTCGGCCGGGTTTTCTGAATTCGCATCCGCAGGCTCGTCCCGGTAAAAAAGCGCATAAAAGTATCGACCGCTCATCGCTTTAGGAATGCTGCATGTCCACCCCCACAGTTCGCGAACAATTCCTTGTCATCAGTGCCCTCGGCGCCAACCCCATGGAGCTGACTAACGTCCTGTGCCGCGCCAGCCATGAAAACCGCTGCGCCGTAGTCACTTCTCGGCTGACGCGCCATGGCGAATGCAGTGCGTTGATCCTTGAAATCTCGGGCAGCTGGGACGCCCTGGCGCGCCTCGAAGGCAGCCTCCCAGTGATGGCCAAACGGCACGCCTTCACCGTTAACGTGGTCCGCAGCGCTGCCCTGGAGAACCGTCCGCAAGCCCTGCCGTACGTTGCCTACGTCAGCTCAGCCTACCGCCCGGACATCATCAACGAGCTGTGCCAGTTCTTCATGGATCACAACGTCGAGCTGGAGAACCTGACCTGCGACACCTATCAGGCCCCGCAGACCGGCGGCACCATGCTTAACGCTACGTTCACCGTGACCTTGCCGGCCGGCACCCAGATCAGCTGGTTGCGTGACCAGTTCCTGGATTTCGCCGACGCCATGAACCTGGACGCACTGATTGAACCGTGGCGCCCACAAAACCCAATGTAAGGAAGCTTTCATGGCCGTAACCATCGACCAACCGGTTGCCGACTTCGAAGCACCCGCCACCAGCGGGCAATCCGTCAGCCTCGCGGGCCTCAAAGGCAAGCAAGTGGTGATTTACTTCTATCCGAAGGACAGCACGCCGGGCTGCACCACTCAGGGTCAGGGTTTTCGTGATCAGCTTGACGCCTTTAAAGCCTCCAATACCGAAGTCTTCGGCGTGTCTCGCGACAGCCTGAAATCCCACGAAAACTTCAAGGCCAAGCAGGCGTTCACCTTCGAGCTGATTAGCGACAAGGAAGAAGCGCTGTGCCAGCTGTTCGACGTGATCAAACTGAAAAAGCTCTACGGCAAGGAATATATGGGCGTTGATCGCAGCACATTCCTGATCGACAAGGATGGTGTGCTGCGTCAGGAATGGCGCGGTGTGAAAGTGCCGGGGCATGTGGATGCGGTTTTGGCTGCTGCTCAGGCGCTGAACAAGGCCTGATTATTTGGGCGTCTGTTCGGACGCCTTCGCGGGCAAGTCGGATCGCCGCACCGCTCGCTCCTACAGGATTTGCGCAATCCCTGTGGGACCGAGCCTGCTCGGGCTGAGGCCATTCGCCTCACTGAAAAGTCCAGCCTGACAATTAAAGCAGTGGCGCCACAATCGGCTCTTTGCGCGGCCAGGCATCCAGCACGGCCTTGAACAGCGTCGCCAGGGGTATCGCAAAGAATACGCCCCAGAAGCCCCACAACCCGCCAAACAACAGCACCGCGCAAATGATCGCCACCGGATGCAGGTTGACCGCCTCCGAGAACAGCAGTGGCACCAACACGTTGCCGTCCAGCGTCTGGATGATCCCGTAGACCGCCATCAAATAGATGAACTGATCGCTCCAGCCCCACTGGAACAGTGCAATCAGCAGCACCGGCACGGTCACCACCACTGCTCCGACGTAAGGCACCACCACCGACACACCCACCAGCAACGCCAGCAGCGCCGAATAGTTGAGCCCCAGCGCCACGAAGGCGATGTAAGTCACGCCACCGCAAATGAAGATTTCGATGACCTTGCCGCGAATGTAATTGGCGATCTGCCGGTTCATTTCCTGGGCGACCCGGGTGATCAGCGCCCGCTCACGCGGCAGATAACCGCGCACCCACTGGCCGATCATCTCCCGGTCCTTGAGAAAGAAGAACACCAGGATCGGCACCAGCACCAGGTAGATCATGATGTTCACCAGAAGTGGCAGACTCGACAGCGAGAATGTCAGCGCCCACTGGCCGAATTTGCCGATCTCGCCCCGCGCTACTTCGATCGCCTGCAGCACTTGTTCATCCGACACCAGGTGCGGATAGCGCTCGGGTAGCAGCAACAGCAGCGACTGCCACTTGGCAAGCATGCCGGGCAATTCGTTGAACAACGTGATCAGTTGGTGCCAGAGCAGTGGCACCACGATGATGATAAAGACCAGCAACAACCCCATGAATAACGCGAAAACCAGCCCCACCGCCACGCCACCAGGCACACGCAGGCGCTCGAGGGTCACTACCAGCCCCTGCATCAGATACGCCAGCACCATACCGGCCAGTACTGGCGCGAGCATTCCACCCAGGGTAAGCACCGCGGTAAATGCCAGAAACAGCAGCACCGCCAGTACCACAGCCTCTTCATCCGAGAAATAGCGCTGAATCCAGTCGCGTAACACCTTGAACATCAATAATCCTTAGAAACGAACGCAGCAGGTTTCAGGCTTTTTTCAACCAATAGCGGTAAACGCCCGCCTCATCTTCTTCACGAAGCAGCGTATGACCGGCCAATCGGGCAAAGGTGCGAAAGTCGCGCTGGGAACCCGCATCGGTAGCAATCACCTTGAGTACCGCACCGCTGGCCAGTCGGTTGAGTTCCAGTTTGGCCTTGAGCAACGGCAACGGGCAATTCAGACCGCTGGCGTCCAGTTCGGCGTCGTGGGTTACTGCGTCAGTCATCGAATCACTCCGGGGCAGGGGGTTAAGCAGCTTAGAATATCTGGTCCCAAGCGTAGTGTCCGGCTACAGTAAGGTCTTTGTCGACTAAGGCTTTGTGCATGACTTTTTTGCGCCCTACCCTGCTGACGCTCGCTTGCCTGCTCGCCTCACCGGGCTTCGCCGACGACTTGCCGTCACTCGGTGACGCCAGTTCTGCCATCGTCTCGCCGCAACAGGAACACCAACTGGGCCGTGCGTGGCTGGCGCTGTTGCGCAGCCAGGTGTCGCAGCTCAACGATCCGCAGCTCAAGGATTACGTCGAATCCAGCGTCTACCGACTGGTGGAAACCAGCCAGGTCAATGACCGGCGCCTGGAGTTCATCCTGATCAACAGTCCGCAGCTCAACGCATTTGCCGCGCCGGGCGGGATCGTAGGTGTCAACGGTGGCTTGTTCCTCAATGCCCAGACCGAGGGCGAATATGCCTCGGTACTGGCCCACGAACTGGCTCACTTGTCGCAGCGTCACTTCGCCCGCGGCGTCGAAGCGTCGCAACGCATGCAAGTGCCCATGATGGCTGCGCTGCTGGCCGGCATCGTGATTGCCGCGGCCGGTGCAGGCGATGCCGGGATCGCGGCCATTGCTGGTACTCAAGCGGCGGCGATTCAGGAACAACGACGCTTCTCGCGCCAGAACGAACAGGAAGCCGACCGTATCGGCATCATGAATCTGGAAAAGGCCGGTTACGATCCGCGCTCAATGCCGACCATGTTCGAACGCCTGATGCGCCAGTACCGCTTCGACGCCAAGCCACCAGAATTCCTGCTGACTCACCCAGTAACCGAGTCGCGGATCGCCGACACCCGCAACCGCGCCGAACAAGCCAAACCGGGCGGTATCGAAGACAGCATGCGTTACCAGCTGATTCGGGCACGCGTGCAGCTGATCTATGAAGAAACACCAGGCCTGGGCGCCAAGCGCTTCCGGGCCCAACTCGATGAAAACCCGAAAAACGACGTCGCGCGCTATGGCCTGGCTATCGCCCAGATCAAGGGCGGTCAGCTGAATGAGGCTCGCGAGAACCTCAAGCTGCTGCTGGCCAAATCGCCGAACGAGATCATCTACAACCTGGCGCAGGTCGATCTCGACATCACCAATAATCGTCTGCCCGATGCTCAATCACGGGTCGACCGGATGCTCACTCAATACCCCGGCAACTACCCGCTGAATCAGGTGCGCGTCGACCTGTTGCTCAAGCAGAATCGAGCGGCCGATGCGGAAAAAGCGCTGGAGAACCTGCTCAAGAGCCGGCCCGATGATCCGGACGTCTGGTACATGGTGGCCGAGACTCGCGGTCTGTCGGGCAACATCATCGGCCTGCATCAGGCTCGCGCGGAGTACTTTGCGCTGGTCGGCGATTATCGCCAGGCGATCCAGCAACTGGACTTCGCCAAGCGCAAGGCTGGCAGCAACTTCCCGCTGTCATCGCGCATCGACGCACGGCAACGTGAGTTGATGGAGCAGGAACGCATGGTCAAGGACATGATGGGCTAACGCCTTCAGATATAAAGCTCAGTAACAAAAAATACAGGTACAAAAAAACCGCCTCTTTCGAGGCGGTTTTTTATTCAGCCGACAACCGGTTTATTCAGCCAGTTTGAAGGTGATGAAGCTGGCACGACCTTGACGCAGAACCCGCATCGACACCGAGCGGTTCTTCGGCAGCGCCTTGGCAATGTCGGTGAACTCCTTGGAGGAGCCGATCGCCTGGTTGTTGAGGTGAGTGATCACATCACCCGGCTGCAAGCCGATCAGGGCAGCAGGACCGTCCTGAACTTCCTTGATAACCACCCCACCTTTGAGGTCGAGGGTTTTCTTCTGCTCTTCGGTCAACTCGGCCACCGAAACACCCAGGCGATTGCTGCTGCGCTCGACGCTGGATTTAGGCAGGGCTTCCAACTCTTTGCCTTCTTCGGGAATAGCGCCAACGGTCAGCTCGACGTTCTTGCGCTTGCCTTCGCGGATCACTTCAAGATCGGCTTTCGAGCCAGCCTTCAGCGCGCCCACCAGATGCGGCAGATCGGCGGACATCACGATCGGTTGACCGTTCATGCTGAGGATCACGTCGCCCACTTGCAGGCCGCCCTTGGCAGCAGGACCGTCATCCTGGATCTGAGCCACCAGCGCACCGGCCGGTTTCTCGAGACCGAACGACTCGGCCAGATCCTTGTTCACTTCCTGGATCACTACGCCTAACCAGCCACGACTGACTTTACCGCCGCTTTTCAGCTGATTGGAAACGTCCATCGCCACATCGATAGGGATTGCGAAGGACACGCCCATGAAGCCGCCGGAACGGGTATAGATCTGCGAGTTGATGCCGACCACTTCACCCGCCAGGTTGAACAGTGGACCACCAGAGTTGCCCGGATTGATCGGCACGTCGGTCTGGATGAACGGCACATAGTTTTCGTTCGGCAGGCTACGGCCGATGGCGCTGACGATGCCCTGGGTCACCGTGTGATCAAAGCCGAACGGCGAACCGATGGCCACGACCCACTGACCGGCTTTCAGATCCTGCGACTTGCCAAGCTTCAGAACCGGCAGGTCCTTGCCTTCGATTTTCAGCAAAGCGACGTCGGAGCGCGGATCGGTACCGATCAGCTTGGCCTTCAACTCACTGCGATCGGCGAGGCGCACGAGAATCTCGTCGGCATCGGCAATCACATGGTTGTTGGTCAGGATGTAGCCGTCGGACGAAATGATAAAGCCCGAGCCCAGGGATTGGGCTTCACGCTGACGATCACCGCGGGGGGAACGTGGCTGCTGCGGCATGCCCCGCTCAAAGAACTCGCGCAGCATCGGCGGCAAGCCTTCAAGGTCAGGCATTTGCTCGCTGGACACTTTACGGTCCGGCAGCTTCTGGGTCGTACTGATGTTAACCACCGCGGGCGAGGCTTGCTCGACCAACTGCGTGAAGTCAGGCAACTCGACCGCTTGCGCAGCGACCGCCTGACCGAGCACCAGCACGGTGGCAAAAATGGAGAGATAAGACTTCAAGCGTGGAATCGACATACGGCTCCCGTTACGACGAGCATGGTTAAGCGATATGGAGCAAGGAACACCGGAAACAATACGCCGGTATTTTTGTTCCGGGAACAACAAACAAGGCCAGAGCCGAGAGGCTCTGACCTATAAAAAAATTTCGGGATTTTTGCAAATGAAAATGCTCGGCAAAACATTTCGAGGCATCAACGGCAGGACAGCCATTGTCGACCTCCCGCACCATCCAGACCCCGATAGATGAGCATGGCTGATCAGCTTACTGCTTGCTGGTAGCCGCGGCATCGTTGCGCATGGACAGCGCAATCCGTTCGGCGGTGCCAATCGGTATTTCACCGACCACGGTCACCATCATCTCGCCTTGCGGAGTAGTCAATCGCCGGGAGACAGCAACGGTTGGCCCTAGCTGGGTGCGCGTGTCAGTGACTGTTGCGCCATTCAACGGCTCAAGGAACACCGAGAATCGGGCCAGACCGTCGTCGAACATCAGACTGTTGACCTGGGCCTTGGTTTCCGGGTCCTTGTGAGAGGTACTGCTGGTCAGCTCGAAACCTGGTGGTAACCAGTCCGAATGCCAGACCTGCGCAGTTTTGACGGCGGAAGCCTTGTCACTGTCGAGGGTAATGGGTTTGCAATCAGAACCTGCCTGCAAATCGCTGTCGGAAGGCACCTCGGCAGTATCCAGTCGGGTGAACTGGAACCGCTCCAGCAGTTGCCCTTTGTCATTGAGCAACAACGACTTCAACGGCAAACCGGTTTCCTTGTCCAGATGCAGTTCAAAACCGTAGCGATGCTGATCCCGAGGTTTCAACGACACGATCACCGCCGCACGCCCGGCGACACGCGACTTGCCAATGACGGCAAGGTCATACCAATTCTTTAGCTTTTGTGGATCGAGTGCACGAGCGGTGGAGTTGGGTGAGTCCCCCAGCCCTGCTATCAGGGTGCCGCTCACGCATTGAGTATGCCCATCAATGCGCACGACTTCCTGTGCCGAGCCGTCGAGCTGGAGTAAACGCTCGCGGACCTTGCCATCCTGGACGCGATGCCAGATGTTGTGGGTAGAGAAACTACCGTTACGCTCGTAGACGAAAGTACCGTGAAAGCTCTGCGTTTGCTCCGCCTGTCCCAGACGCTTCAGCCAGTCCTGGGCTTCATCGGCGTGGGCTGGAACAACGAACCAGCCACTGAGCAGAAGCGTAAGTAGAGGTATGGCGCGCATGATCCTCCTTAGCGGTTTTCCAGGCTTGCTGCACGAGCGTAAGGCAGAGCGCTCTCAGTACCTTTCAGTGCAGCTTGTTGAGCATGTTGGCGCAAGTAACCTGGCAGACGCTGATCATGCCAGCCTGGTTGACCTTGCAATACGCCGTTGGCCATAGGGCCAGTGGCTTCCGAGCTCTCATTGTAGCCTGCCAATACAGCTGGACCCTTGACCTGAGGAGCGGTCAGACCCGGTTGACTGGATTGCTGGGCCAACTCGACACCGGCGATCTCGTCCTGGTTGTACAGACGCACACCCGCCAACACGGCAACGGTCACCGAAGCAGCGACTGCCAGACGACCCAGGCTGCGCCATGGACCGCGAGAGGCTTTTGCCGGTACGGCTTCGTCAGCCAGCGCAGCAGAGACTGCCGCAGCAATGTCCAGACGAGGAAGCAACAAATCCTTGTGCATAACTGCCCGAGCGATCTGGTAACGAGCCCAAGTATCGCGGGTTTCAACATCGTCGAAGGCATTCAACACCCGACGCAATTCCAATTCGTCCGCTTCGTTATCCATCACTGCGGACAGCGATTCCTGCAGGGCTTCACGACTCATGGCGTTCCTCTCTTGGCTGTCGCCGCTGTCTCAGTTTTCCTGCAACAACGGCTGCAGGGCTTTATCGATGGCTTCCCGAGCGCGGAAAATCCGGGAGCGCACGGTACCCACCGGACACTGCATGACGCTGGCAATGTCCTCGTAACTCAGACCATCGAATTCACGTAAAGTTAAAGCCGTACGCAAATCTTCTGGCAGTTGCTGAATGGTTCGATGGACGGTGCCTTCGATCTCATCCCGCAGCAATGCACGTTCTGGCGACTCGAGATCCTTGAGGCCATGATCGCCATCGTAGAACTCTGCATCCTCGGAACTGACATCGCTATCCGGCGGCCGACGGCCGCGTGAAACCAGATAGTTTTTCGCCGTGTTGATGGCGATGCGGTAAAGCCACGTATAAAACGCGCTGTCTCCGCGAAAATTACCAAGTGCACGGTATGCCTTGATAAAGGCTTCCTGTGCGACATCCTGGGCTTCATGGGTGTCGTGCACGAACCGCACGATCAACCCGAGAATTTTGTGCTGGTATTTCAGCACTAGCAGATCGAAAGCTCGCTTGTCGCCGCGTTGAACGCGCTCGACCAGCTGCTGATCCTCTTCCTGGGTTAGCATGAACACTCCTCGATAAGCTCGAAGGAGGCTTGCATTACTGAACGACCAGACTTGCAAACATAGACTCGGGCTTTTCGCAAAAGTTCTCCCCCTTCAAGCAAGTTTCCTGCGCGCTCTGATTTGGCACGCACGAAAAGCGCAGCGCGGGATAACCCGGCTGCGCGAATAATCTTGTCATCGGATTCGTCAGCAAAGACCCAACCGCAAGTCCCGCACCGAAGCCGACACTGTCCCTTGTTTCAGGCAACCTTCTATTGATCTTGGGCCTTTGGCAAAAGTTCCATATTTATAGCTGCCCGAAACCGACATTGTGCAATTCTGAAGAGAAAAAGACTGTTAAATCCACGATACAGTCGCCACGTCGCCGAAGCCCTCAAAAAAACTTCCGACGAAGCGTCCAGCCTTTTCCGTCACAGTAGTTTCACAATGCCATGCTGGCCCGGCTATTGTGCCGATCCCCCCCTCTATATACTAGTGGGCTGTGTGGCTGTCTTGACTCGCCGATCCAGCTGTCTTGCGCCAACCCCGTCCCGGGTCGCTTTGAGCGGAATCCTGAAATGAGCCAACAGTTTCAACACGATGTTCTGGTAATTGGCAGCGGTGCTGCCGGCTTGAGCCTTGCGCTGACCTTGCCCGGTCATTTGCGCATCGCCGTATTGAGCAAAGGCGACCTCGCCAATGGCTCAACCTTCTGGGCCCAGGGTGGTGTCGCTGCCGTTCTGGATGACACCGACACTGTCGAATCCCATGTCGATGACACCCTCAACGCCGGTGGTGGCCTATGCCATGAAGACGCGGTGCGCTTTACTGTCGAGCACAGCAGAGAGGCTATCCAATGGCTGATCGACCAAGGCGTGCCCTTTACCCGCGATGAACAGTCCGGCACCGAAGACGGTGGTTTTGAGTTTCACCTGACCCGCGAAGGCGGCCACAGCCATCGGCGTATCATCCACGCAGCCGACGCAACGGGCGCGGCGATTTTCAGAACCCTGCTCGATCAGGCCAAACAGCGTCCCAACATCGAACTGCTGGAGCAGCGAGTCGCGGTCGACCTGATTACCGAAAAGCGCCTGGGCCTTGAAGGCGATCGTTGCCTCGGCGCCTATGTGCTCAACCGCAGCACCGGTGAAGTCGACACCTACGGCGCGCGTTTCGTGATCCTTGCCTCGGGCGGCGCGGCAAAGGTCTATCTCTACACCAGCAACCCCGACGGTGCCTGCGGCGATGGTATCGCCATGGCCTGGCGTTCGGGCTGCCGGGTGGCGAACCTGGAATTCAACCAGTTCCATCCCACTTGCCTTTATCACCCGCAAGCCAAGAGTTTCCTGATCACCGAAGCCCTGCGCGGCGAAGGCGGGCATCTGAAGCTGCCCAATGGTGAACGCTTCATGCAGCGCTTCGACCCACGGGCCGAGCTGGCACCACGGGACATCGTCGCCCGCGCCATCGACCATGAGATGAAACGCCTGGGTATCGACTGCGTTTACCTCGATATCAGCCACAAGCCCGAAGACTTCATCAAGACGCACTTCCCGACGGTCTATGAACGCTGCCTGGAATTCTCCATCGACATCACCAAACAACCGATTCCGGTTGTGCCGGCGGCGCATTACACCTGCGGCGGCGTAATGGTCGATCAGCGGGGTCGCACCGATGTGCCGGGCCTGTATGCGATTGGTGAAACCAGCTTCACCGGCCTGCATGGCGCCAACCGCATGGCCAGCAACTCGCTGCTGGAGTGTTTCGTTTACGCCCGTTCGGCTGCAGCGGACATTCTTGAGCAGTTGCCAGACGTGTCGATTCCGACCGCCCTGCCCGTTTGGGATGCGAGCCAGGTCACCGATTCCGACGAAGACGTGATCATTGCGCACAACTGGGACGAACTGCGGCGATTCATGTGGGACTACGTCGGCATCGTGCGCACCAACAAGCGCCTGCAACGGGCTCAGCACCGGGTGCGTCTGTTGCTGGACGAAATCGACGAGTTCTACAGTAACTACAAGGTCAGCCGGGATTTGATCGAGCTGCGTAACCTGGCGCAAGTAGCCGAGCTGATGATTCAGTCAGCCATGGAGCGCAAGGAAAGTCGCGGCCTGCATTACACCCTCGACTACCCGAACCTGCTGCCGGTCGCCCTGGACACTATTCTGGTGCCGCCCACCTACGCCGACTGAACTTGAGCCGAACCCGCAGGCGTCGGTGCACATCCGCCGCCTGCGAATCGCGTGGCACACAGATCGCCCTGACCCGTCGCTCATCGCGCAGACGAAAACGCAGCACCACAATCAATGGCAACGCCAGACTGTCCGGCCGCAGCTGCACGGGCTGCCAACCCACCGCCTGATTCCACAACTGCCAACCATCGGCATCGCGACGCAAGCCGCTAAACGCCTGCGGGTGTGTCAGCAGAATCTGTCGCGGCAATGCCCAGACGCCATGAGCCAGACAGCAAAAAGCGCCGAGCAGACTGGCCCAGACCGGTAGGGAAAGAAGAAACAACGAACCCAGCGCGAACAGCTGGGCCAGAAGATAGGCCGCCAGCAACTGCCGTGAGGCATGCCAGCGGCATTCGAACGCGTTACTTGGGCTGAACACGATCCAGGATCATGCGAACCATGCGCTGCAGCTCCGGATCTTCCGATTCGGCACGTTCCATGAACCAGCCGAACATGTCCTGATCCTCACACGTCAGCAGACGGACATACAGATCACGATCCACCTGGTTGAGGTGCGGGTAAACCTCTTTCACAAACGGCACCAGCAACACGTCAAGCTCAAGCATGCCGCGGCGGCTGTGCCAGTAGAGGCGATTCAGTTCAACTTGTTCGACCATGGAGCGCTCCTCAAATAGGCGGCAAGTATACAGCCCCAAAGCGAGCCTAACAGTCGGCTTTGGTCGGGACCGACGATCCTTTGTGAACTACCCATTTCAAGGGCGTCCCCTTATGATGTCCCTCGGACTCTTTACCCTGCGATGACCCATGGCCGATTCTGCTTTTTTCTGCACCCTGTCTCACGAAGGCGTTCTCGCGGTACGCGGCGCGGATGCCGGCAAATTCCTGCAAGGCCAATTGACTTGCAACCTTGATTACCTGAGCGACACCCAGGCCAGCCTTGGCGCGCGCTGCACGCAGAAAGGCCGGATGCAGTCGAGTTTCCGCATTCTGCTGGAAGGCGACGGTGTGCTTATGGCGATGGCCAGCGAGCTGCTGGAGCCGCAACTGGCGGACCTGAAAAAGTACGCGGTGTTCTCCAAATCGAAACTGACCGATGAAAGTGCCAGCTGGGTTCGCTTTGGCCTTGAGCATGGCGATGCGGCACTGACCAGCCTGGGCCTGGAACTACCGGCTGAAACCGACAGCGTGGTGCGCAATGACGGCCTGATCGCCCTTCGCGTCTCGCCGGATCGCGCTGAATTCTGGGTTCGCGCCGATCAAGCCGACACCATCAAGGGCAAGCTGTCCGCTCTGTTGACCGAAGGTGAATTGAATCAATGGCTGCTGGGCCAGATCCGCGCCGGGATCGGTCAGGTCATGCCGAGCACCCGCGAGCTGTTCATCCCGCAGATGCTCAATCTGCAAGCCGTCGGAGGTGTGAGTTTCAAGAAAGGTTGCTACACCGGCCAGGAAATCGTCGCGCGCATGCAATACCTTGGCAAACTCAAGCGCCGCCTGTATCGCCTGCAGCTGGAAGCCAGCGAATTGCCGGAGCCCGGCACCCAACTGTTTTCCCCGACCCACGGCAGTTCGATCGGTGAAGTGGTGCTGGCCGCCCGCACCGAGCAAAACATTGAACTCCTTGCGGTGCTGCAAGCCGAAGCGGCAGAAGATGGCAACCTGCACCTTGGCGCACACGAAGGTCCGGGCCTGCATCTGCTCGACCTGCCTTACCAACTGGATCGTGATCGCGAAATCCAGCGTTAACAGCAGCATTTGTCGCAATACCCTAGAGAAAAGAAATGATCGAGCTGGCGGATAAGGTCCAACAGGATTTGGTTGAGGCCATCGATAACGATGACCTGGTTCTGCCAACGTTACCGGAAGTGGCCCTGCAGATTCGCAAGGCCGCTGAAGACCCGGAAATCAGTGTCAGCACACTCAGCAAAGTGATTGGCCGCGATACCGCGCTGTCGGCGCGCCTGATCAAAGTGGTCAATAGCCCGTTGCTGCGCGCGACCCAGGAAGTGACTGACCTGCACACGGCCATCACCCGGCTGGGCGTCAATTACAGCAGCAACCTGGCCATTGGCCTGGTGATGGAACAGATCTTCAATGCCCGTTCCGAAGTGGTGGAACAGAAAATGCGCGAGGTCTGGCGCAAAAGCCTGGAAATCGCCGGCGTCAGTTACGCGTTGTGCCGCAGTTATACGCAACTCAAGCCTGATCAGGCGGCGCTCGGCGGGCTCGTGCATCAGATTGGTGTCCTACCGATCCTGACCTATGCCGAAGATCACTATGAATTGCTGTCTGACCCGATCAGCCTCAACCATGTGATCGACCGGATTCATCCGCTGCTCGGCGACAAATTGCTCAGGGTCTGGGAGTTTCCGGAAATGCTGGTGCAATTGCCGGGGCTGTATCTGGATTTCAAGCGGCAATCGGAACGGGTCGATTATGTCGACCTGGTGCAAGTGGCCAGCCTTTACTGCCACAAGGACACCGATCATCCACTGGCCCGTATCGACCCCTTCAGCGTACCGGCCTTCAAGAAGCTGGGGATCGATCCGGAGAACAAGGCGATGTGCAAGGATCTGGAAGAGTCACGCTCGATGTTTTACTGATCAAGACTGCATACCCCCAATCGCGAGCAGGCTCGCTCCCACATTGATCTATCTAACACCGAAGATCTCCTGTGGGAGCGAGCCTGCTCGCGATTGGGCCGGTCCAGACACCACAGGACTACCCCGCAATAAAACTCACCCGCACCTTCAGCCCCGCCTGCTCGCCATCGTGCAGGCTGATCTGCGCCAGGTGAGCACGGCAGATCTCGCCGACAATGGCCAATCCCAGCCCCGATCCGGCCACCTGCTGGTTGCGCCGATAAAAACGCTCGAACACCCGATCCCGCTCTTCAAGAGGAATCCCCGGGCCATCGTCTTCGACCTCCAGCACCGCGGGTGCCATGACCCGCAAAATCACATTGCCGCCCGGTGGCGTGTGGGCCAGCGCATTGTCTACCAGATTGCTCAACAGTTCATTCAACAACGTCGGTTCGCCGCGCAGCCACACCGGTTCGTCGGCCTCCAGCGCCAATGCCACGCCGCGCGCGTGGGCCAGCGGTGCCATCGCCATGCCCAGTTCCCGGGCCAACTGACTGAGGTCGAGCAACTGCGCACCGCCCTCGGCGATTGCCCGGGCGCCGTTTTCGACCCGTGCCAGCGAAAGCAATTGATTGGCCAGGTGAGTCAGGCGATCCGTCCCTTGGGCGGCGGTTTCCAGGGTGCTGCGCCAGATTTCGGGTTCGTTAGACCGCAAGCCCAGTTCGAGTCGTGCCTTGAGCGCCGCCAACGGGGTACGCAATTCGTGGGCGGCGTCGGCGATGAACTGCGCCTGGCGCTCGAACTGCCCGCGCAAACGTTCGGTAAAGTGATTGAGCGCACGCACCAGTGGCCCCAATTCGTGTTGCACTTCCACCAGCGGCAAGGGCCGCAAGTCATCGGGCTGGCGCTCTTCCACCGCCGTGCGCAAGCGCTCCAGCGGACGCAACGCCGCACTGACCGCAAACCACACCATCAGCAACGCACCGATCGCCAGCATGCCCAGACGCAACAACGTGTCGGCCATCAGGCTGCGAGCCATGCGGACCCGCGCTTCATCGGTTTCCGCTACGCGGATTTCCGCCATGCCGTTCATGTTCGGCTCGCTGACCGCTTTGAGCAGGCTGACCACTCGCACGTTCTGCCCTTGATAAGTGGCGTTATAGAAACGCGCCAGCGCCGGATAATCATCGGTGCGCGGCGTTCCCGGCGGCGGCGGTGGCAGGTTTTCGTAGCCCGAGATCAGCTTCTGATTGATGTCATTGACCAGGTAAAAAATTCGCCCGGCGCTGTCGTAGGCGAACGTATCGAGGGCCACGTAAGGCACGTTGGCACTGAGGCTGCCATCGCGCTGGGACAGGCCCGCGGCGATGGTCCGCGCCGAGGCCAGCAAGGTCCGGTCATACGCGGTGTCAGCGGCTTCACGACCGTTCCAGTACGCGCTCAAACCACTGGCGAGCATCAACACCACCAGCAGCAACGCGAGGTTCCACAGCAGCCGCCAACGCAGACTGCTGAGCTTACGCATCTCGGCTTTCCAGCAGATAGCCAAGGCCGCGGAAGGTCACGATGGCTACCGGTTGACCGTCGAGTTTCTTGCGCAAGCGGTGAACGTAGATTTCGATGGCATCGGGACTGGCCTCCTCGTCCAGACCGAACACCTGGGCGGCCAGTTGCTCTTTGCTCATCACCCGACCGGGACGGGCGATCAGGGCCTCGAGCACCGCCTGTTCGCGGGAGGTCAGGGTCAGCAATTCTTCGCCAAGGGTGAAGCGCCGGGTGTCCAGGTCATAGGCCAGCACACCACAACGCTGCTGGCGTTCACCGCCGAGCACACTGCGACGCAGCAAGGCTTTGACCCGGGCCTCGAGCTCTGTCAGCTCGAAGGGTTTGGCCAGGTAATCGTCAGCCCCAAGGTTCAGGCCGTGGACCCGATCCTTGACGTCGCTGCGGGCGGTCAGCATCAGCACTGGCAGGTTCTTGCCCCGGGCCCGCAGGCGCGCCAGCACTTCGAAGCCATCCATGCGCGGCAGGCCGACGTCGAGGATCGCCACGGCGTATTCCTCGCTGCTCAAGGCCAGGTCGGCCGCTACACCGTCGTGCAACACATCCACGGTCAGCCCGGTACTCTTGAGCGCCTGAGCGACACTTTCGGCAAGCTGCAGATGGTCTTCAACGAGCAGAACACGCATGGATCTTTACCTCATTCAGGGATGGTCGACGCCATTCTTTGGCGCGGAGTTTACAGCCGCATCCGTCGCTGTGAAGCCCGAAAACCGTGAAAGTCAGCTGAAAGGTTAGCGAAAGGTTGGCCAGTTAGAGTCCAGCCACGGACAGTTTCGACTGCCGTTGCTAGTGCCCATAGCAGTACGAGAAACGCCTCGAAGCGTTTTCGCCAATAAGAACAATAAACGGAGTACGTCACCATGCTGTCCATGCAGCTTCAGGCTCGTCCGCCTGCTCGTTTTTCCCGTCTCAGCCATACCGCCCTTGCCAGTGCCGCCGCCCTCGCCGGCTTTTCGCCGTTGAGCCAGGCTGCCTTCTTCGAAGACAGTACGGCAACCTTCGAAACCCGCAACATGTATTTCAACCGCGACTTTCGCGACGGCACCAGCGCCCAGCAATCCAAGCGGGACGAATGGGCTCAGGGGTTCATGCTCAATCTGCAATCGGGTTACACCGACGGCACCGTGGGGTTCGGTGTCGATGCGCTGGGCATGCTGGGGGTAAAACTCGATTCAAGTCCGGACCGCACCGGCACAGGCTTGTTGCCGACCCATGACGACGGTCGCGCGGCGGATGAATATTCCAAGCTCGGCCTGACCGGCAAAGTGAAAATCTCCGCCACGGAACTGAAAATCGGCAGCCTGATTCCGGAATTGCCGATCCTAAAAGCCAACGACGGGCGCATTCTGCCGCAGACCTTTGAAGGCGGCCTGCTGACCTCCAAAGAGATCAAGAACCTGACCTTCACCGGCGGGCGTCTGGAGAAAGCCAAGGACCGCGACAGCACCGACTTCGAAGACATCGCGCTCAACAACAAGAACAGCCGCTTCGCCGGAACCGCGGCGGGTAAGCACTTTGACTTTGGCGGCGTGGACTACAAGTTCACCGACAAGATCACCGGCAGCTACCACTTCGCCCAACTCGATGAAGTCTATAACCAGCACTTCCTTGGCGTGGTCGCCTCGCAACCGTTCGGTCCCGGCACGTTCGGCACCGATCTGCGATTGGCCGTCAGTGACGACCAGGGCGCGGCCCGGGGCGGCAAGATCGACAACCAATCCCTGAACGGTCTGGTGAGCTACGCCTTGAGCGGGCATAAATTCAGCGCCGGTTATCAGCACATGTCGGGTGACAGTGCCTTCCCCTACGTCGATGGCAGCGATCCGTACCTGGTCAACTTCGTGCAGATTAATGACTTTGCCGGCGCCGAAGAACGTTCCTGGCAGGCACGTTACGACTATGACTTCACCAAACTCGGCATTCCGGGCCTGAGTTTCATGAGCCGTTACCTGAGCGGTGACAACATCAAGCTCAAGAACGGTGACGAAGGCAAAGAGTGGGAACGCAACACCGAGATCAAATACGTCGTACAAAGCGGCGCGCTGAAAGATGTCGCCGTACGCCTGCGCAATGCCACTTACCGTTCCAACTACTCCGCTCGCGATGCCGATGAAGTGCGTCTGCTGGTGAGCTATAGCGTTGCCCTTTGGTAAACACACGTTCAATAACAATAATGAATGCCCGTGGAGACTCAAATGAACTTATCAATGCGTAAAGTTGCTCTCGCCGCCAGCTGTGTGCTGTTTGCCAGCCAATTGATGGCCGAACCGAAACGTCCGGAATGCATCGCGCCGGCCTCGCCAGGCGGCGGTTTCGACCTCACCTGCAAACTGGCGCAGAGCGCGCTGGTCAACGAAAAACTGCTGACCAAACCGATGCGCGTGACCTACATGCCCGGCGGTGTCGGCGCGGTGGCGTACAACGCGGTGGTCGCTCAGCGCCCCGCCGATGCCGGCACGCTGGTGGCGTGGTCCAGCGGTTCGCTGCTGAACCTGGCGCAAGGCAAGTTCGGTCGTTTCGATGAAACCAACGTTCGTTGGCTGGCAGCTGTCGGTACAAGCTATGGCGCCATCGCGGTGAAAAGCGATTCGCCTTACAAGACCCTGGACGACCTGGTTCAGGCGCTGAAGAAAGATCCGAGCAAAGTGGTGATCGGTTCCGGCGGCACCGTCGGTAGCCAGGACTGGATGCAGACCGCATTGATCGCCAAAGCGGCCGGGATCAATCCGCGCGACCTGCGTTATGTCGCCCTCGAAGGCGGCGGTGAAATCGCCACTGCCCTGCTCGGCGGCCACATCCAGGTCGGCAGCACCGACATCTCCGACTCCATGCCACACATCCAGAGCGGCGACATGCGCCTACTGGCAGTGTTCTCGGAGAAGCGTCTGGATGAGCCGGAAATGAAAGACATTCCGACCGCTAAAGAGCAAGGCTACGACATCGTCTGGCCAGTGGTTCGCGGTTTCTACCTCGGGCCAAAAGTCAGCGACGAAGACTACGCCTGGTGGAAAGGCGCCTTCGACAAACTGCTGGCCTCCGAGGATTTCGCCAAGCTGCGCGATCAGCGTGAACTGTTCCCGTTCGCCATGACCGGTCCGGAGCTGGACACCTACGTCAAGAAGCAGGTCGCGGACTACAAAGTGCTGGCCAAAGAGTTCGGCCTGATCCAGTGATCGCCTCTGTCTAGCGGCCACGACCCCGGTTCTTGGGGTCGTGGCCCAGGAGTTCCTCATGCTCATACAACGCATTTTTGCTTCGGTGCTGTTGCTGGCCTGTATCGGCCTGGCGCTGATGGCGTGGCCGTATCAAGCGGCTTTTTCCTACGAACCGGTTGGGCCTCGAGCCTTCCCCCTGCTGATGCTCGGCCTGATGGGCCTGGCGTTGCTATACATGGTGTTTCGACCGGCGCCGATCGTGCACAGCGACGATGACCCGAAACTGGACCGCGAAACCCTGACCAAAATCGGCATTTGCGTGCTGCTGTTGCTGGTGTTCGCCGGGACCTTCGAACCCCTTGGTTTCATCGTCGCAAGCATTCTGATCGGTGTCCCGATGGCGCGCCTGTATGGCGGCCGCTGGCTGCCCAGTACAGTGATCATCAGCCTGATGGCTATCGGTCTTTATCTGCTGTTCGACAAGTTGATGGACGTGCCACTGCCGCTAGGCGTGCTCGACGTTCTGGAGAACTGATATGGATACTCTTGGCTATTTGGGTCAGGGCTTCGGCGTCGCGCTGACCCCGTACAACCTCGTGACCGCGCTGTGCGGCACCCTGATCGGCACCGTCGTCGGGCTGTTGCCGGGGCTGGGTCCGATCAACGGCGTGGCGTTGCTGATTCCGATCGCATTCGCCCTCGGCCTGCCACCGGAGTCGGCGCTGATCCTGCTGGCGGCGGTGTACCTGGGTTGCGAATACGGCGGCCGGATCAGCTCGATCCTGCTGAACATCCCGGGCGAAGCCTCCACCGTAATGACCACTCTCGACGGTTACCCGATGGCCCGCAAAGGGCTGGCCGGTGTAGCGCTGTCGCTGTCGGCGTGGAGTTCGTTCATCGGTGCATTCATCGCGACTTGCGGCATGGTGTTGTTCGCCCCGCTGCTGGCGAAATGGGCGATTGCCTTCGGACCGGCAGAGTATTTCGTACTGATGGTGTTTGCGATTGTCTGTCTCGGCGGCATGGCCGGCGACCGACCGCTCAAGACCTTCATTGCGGCGCTGATCGGTCTGTTTCTGTCGAGCGTCGGGATCGATGCCAACAGCGGCGTATACCGTTTCACCGGGGATAACATTCACCTGACGGACGGCATTCAGTTCGTCGTACTGGTATTGGGCCTGTTCTCCATCAGCGAAATCCTCCTGCTGCTGGAAAAAACCCATCGCGGCCAGGAAGCGGTGAAAGCCACCGGGCGCATGATGTTCAATTTCAAGGAAGCCTCGGCGGTGTTCGTGGTGAACATCCGTTGCGGTTTGCTGGGTTTCATCATGGGCGTGTTGCCGGGTGCCGGTGCGACGTTGGCCAGCGCTGTGGCCTACATGACCGAGAAACGTATCGCCGGCGCCAAGGGCACGTTCGGACAAGGTGACATGCGCGGCCTCGCGGCTCCGGAAACCGCCATCGGTGGCGCCGCCTGCGGTGCACTGGTGCCGATGCTGACTCTCGGCGTTCCGGGCTCAGGTACCACGGCGGTGATGATCGGCGCGCTGTCGTTGTACAACATCACCCCTGGCCCGCTGTTATTCCAGCAGCAACCGGACATCGTCTGGGGCCTGATCGCGTCGTTGTTCGTCGCCAACGTGATGCTGGTGATCCTCAACATTCCGATGATCCGCATCTTTACCCGCATCCTCGCCGTGCCAAACTGGGCGCTGGTGCCGGTGATCGCGATCATCACCGGGATCGGTGTCTACGCGGTGCATGCCACCACGTTCGACCTGTTTCTGATGATCGGCATCGGTATTTTCGGCTACATCCTGCGCAAGCTGGACTTCCCGTTGTCGCCGGTACTGCTGGGTTTCATCCTTGGTGGTCTGATGGAGCAAAACCTGCGTCGCGCGCTGTCGATTTCCAACGGTGCGCTGGAAATCCTCTGGTCGAGCCCGATTACGTTCGGTTGCTGGGTACTGACCGCAATCATGTTGCTGATGCCGCTGCTGCGTATCTGGCGCAAACGTTCGGTCGCCCGGCGCGCTATCGCCGATGTCTGATCGGCCCCCCTTCAAAAGCTGGTGGGGAACACCGCTGGTCGGTCTGCTGGGCGGTTACCTCGCCAGCCAGATCGGCTGGCCACTGCCGTGGATGGTCGGCTCGTTGCTGGCGATCATCCTGGTGCGCTGTCTGACACCCTGGCAATTGGCGGAAATCCCTGGCGGCCGCAAGTGCGGCCAGTGGATCGTCGGCATCGGTATCGGCCTGCACTTCACCCCAGTGGTGATGGAGCAGGTACTGAGCCACTTCGGTTTGATCTTCTTCGGTGCGCTGGTTACCAGCCTGTCCGCCGTGGTGGGGGTCTGGTTGATGCGGCGCACCGGGGAAGATCGCGCTACTGCATTCTTTTCCAGCATGCCCGGCGGCTCCGGGGAGATGGTCAACCTCGGCGCCCGCAACGGCGCGGTGCTCAGCCGGGTCGCGGCGGGACAGAGTTTGCGGGTGTTGGTGGTGGTGCTGTGTGTGCCGGCGGCGTTCAAATATCTGTTAGGCGACGGTGCGCCGGTCTTGCATCCAACGACCGTCGACTGGTGGTGGCTGGCCATTCTGTTCCCGGCGGGCGCCCTTGCCGCCTGGATCTGGGAGCGTCTGCGACAACCCAATCCCTGGCTGTTCGGACCGTTGCTGGTGACTGCGACGGTGAGCATTGCTTGGGACCTGCACATCGGTCTGCCCAACGGCGGCAGTCAGATTGGCCAGTGGTTGATTGGCAGCGGGTTGGGGTGTCACTTCAATCGACAGTTCTTCCGGCGGGCACCGTCGTTCATGGGCCGAACCCTGCTTGGCACGGTGTTGACCATGTTGATCGCCACGCTGGCGGCGTTGGGTTTGAGCGCGCTGACCCATCTGGATCTGCGTTCGCTGACCTTGGGCATGATGCCCGGCGGAATTGCCGAAATGAGCCTGACGGCGGAGACCCTGCAATTGTCGGTACCGTTGGTGACAGCGATGCAGGTGATGCGGTTGTTGTTTGTATTGTTTCTGGCGGAGCCGTTGTTTCGGTATTGGAACCGGGAGCCGGATTCTCCCTGATAGACCGAGTCGCCTGCTTCGCGAGCAAGCCCGCTCCCACATTAGACCGAGTTGTCCAGGCATACACGGTCTAATGTGGGAGCGGGCTTGCTCGCGAAGGGGCCCTCCCGGTCAACACATCAGACCGACGGCAATCGCCACTCGATCGGCGTCTCGCCATTCTGCTCCAGAAACTTGTTCGCCCGGCTGAAGTGCCCGCATCCGAGGAAGCCGCGATAGGCGGACAGCGGCGACGGGTGGACCGAGGTCAGCACCAGGTGTTTGGTGGCGTCAATGAGTTTCTGCTTGCTCTGGGCATGCGCGCCCCATAGCAGGAACACCAGATGTGGCTGATGCTCGCTGACCACTTCGATAATCCGGTCGGTAAAATATTGCCAGCCCTTGCCCGCATGGGCGTTGGCATTCGCGCGTTCCACGGTCATGGTGGTGTTGAGCATCAACACGCCCTGCTCTGCCCAACTCTGCAGGTAGCCATGGTTGGGAATGTCGATGTTCAGGTCGCGCTTCAACTCTTTATAGATGTTCACCAGCGATGGCGGTGCCGGAACCCCTGGTTGCACCGAGAAGCACAACCCATGGGCCTGGCCCGGGCCGTGGTAAGGGTCTTGACCGAGAATGACCACTTTGACCTTGTCCAGCGGCGTGGAATTGAGCGCGTTGAAAATCATCGGTCCGGGTGGATAGATCTCTTTGCCCGCCGCGCGCTCCTGTTGCAGGAATGTGCGCAACTCTGCCATGTAAGGCTGGTCGAATTCGGCACGCAGTGCCTCCTTCCAGCTCGGTTCGAGTTTGATACGGTCGTCAGCAGTCATGGTTACATCCGGCAAAAACAATGGGGCGAACCCTAGGAAACCCTATCTCCCTTGTCAATTGATCTGACGCAGATCCGGCACTTTCCTATAGAGCGATCATACTGAACGCTCAATTTCCCGATCGAGGTCACGATGAATCTGCACTTCGAAGAACTCACCGGCACCGACGGCGCACGCATCGGCATCGCCAGCCTGGATGCCGAAAAGTCCCTCAACGCCCTCTCCTTGCCGATGATCAACGCCTTGCGCGATCAACTGGACGCCTGGGCCAAGGAGCCACAGATCGTTTGCGTGCTGCTGCGCGGCAATGGCGCCAAGGCTTTTTGCGCCGGCGGTGAAGTACGCAGCCTGGTGGAGGCGTGTCGCGCCCATCCCGGCGAAGTGCCACCCTTGGCCGCAAACTTCTTTGCGGCAGAATATCGCCTCGACTTCAACCTGCACACCTACCCCAAACCGCTGATCTGCTGGGGTCATGGTTACGTGCTGGGGGGTGGCATGGGGCTGCTGCAAGGGGCGAGCATTCGGATTGTCACGCCGAGCAGCCGGTTGGCGATGCCGGAGATCGGCATCGGCTTGTACCCGGATGTCGGCGCCAGTTGGTTTCTGTCGAGATTGCCCGGCAAGCTCGGATTGTTTCTCGGCCTGACCGGTGCCCAGATGAACGGTCGTGATGCGATCGATCTGGACCTCGCCGACCGCTTCCTGCGCGATGATCAACAGCATGAGCTGCTCGAAGGTTTGCTGCAATTGAACTGGCAGGAACAGACAGCCATGCAGCTCAACAGCCTGCTCAAGGCCTTGCAGCAGGAAGCCATTGCGCAGATGCCCGAAGCACAGTGGCTGCCTCGACGCGAGCAGATCGACGAACTGTTGGATGTCAGCGACGTTCGTTGCGCCTGGAAGGCCATCAGTGCGCTGCACGATCATTCTGACCCGTTGCTCGGTCGTGCCGCCAAGACCATGACTGAAGGCTCACCCCTGACCGCCCATCTGGTGTGGGAACAGATCGCTCGCGCCCGGCATCTATCGTTGGCTCAAGTCTTTCAGATGGAATACACCATGAGCCTTAACTGCTGCCGTCATCCGGAGTTCAGCGAAGGCGTACGAGCGCGGTTGATCGACAAGGACCAGAAACCTCGCTGGCACTGGCCGGATATCAACACGGTGCCGGAGGCGGCGGTGGAGGCGCATTTCCATAAAGTCTGGGAAGGCCGGCATCCTTTGGCTGATCTCTCGGAATACTAAGAATCAGACACAAAAAAAGCGGCGCTTCATGCGCCGCTTTTTTATTGAGTGGTTTACCGGTGGTTGCCTCGGCCATCCCGATCGCCATTACGGTGATCGCCCCGACCGCCGCGGTGACGGCCATCCCAGCCGCCACGATCACGACGGTCATGACGGTCCCATCCACGATTCTGATAGACCCGGTAATCTGCTCGTGGCGCCGGCTGGTAATAGCGCGGTGCCGATTGATAAACCCGCGGCTGGTGGTAATAACGCGGCGTTGGCTGGTAATACCGTGCTGGCGGTGAGTAATACCTGCGCGGGGCCGAGTAGTAACGCCCGTCGGAGTAATAAGACCCGCCACCGGAGTAATACGGCGCTGGGGACGTGTAGACATCAGAACGGTAGTAGCTGCCTCCTCCATCGGAATAGGGTACGCACGCACCAAGAAACAATCCCGATAGAGCAATCAGCAGAATTTGGTGGAGCTTTTTTTGACAGAGCATGGCGGCCTCCTGGACCGCGAGTGAGCCATACCAGCGACGCTGGCAGGCGACAGTCAATTGTTCACAACTGTCGAAAGATCAGACAGTGAATTCAGAATCTGGTGCGCTCCAGCAACACGTTGAAACAAGTAGCCGATGAAAGGTTTTTCATCTTTTCAAAAAAACGGCGCGTCCGTGAGCCGGACGCGCCGCTGTATTGATGAGCTGATTAACGGTGCCCGCGATGATGTCCTCCGTGGTGATGACGGGGATGTCCACCGTAGTAAAAATAGCGATAGCCCCCGTAAAAACGCGGGCCGCCGTAGTAGTAAGGAGAGTAGTAATAGCCAGGGTAGTAATAAGGTGTCGAATAAACGTCGGCACCCCCTACGTAGTAATAGCAGCCGGACAAGCCCAGACCCAAAAACACACAGAGCAGTATTCGGCGGAGCTGTTTTCGACAGAGCATGGCGGCCTCCTGGAAGACCCGCAACAGCAGTCGGCACAGGCCGGCTGACACCTGTTTTGACTTTCAAACCGGTACCGAGTGCCAGAGAGCTTCGGCCTTCAGATCAGCGGCCACTGCGTCCATCTACGGTGCATAGGCATGCGCCAACGCACCACGACAAGGCAGGGCATGCCGCTCGTTTATCTTCCCCCTTTCCTCTATGCCCCAAGCCAGAGGGCTCAAGCCGACTTGGCACGGCTCTCGCTTAACCAAAGACGTGCAGGAGTCATCACAGGTTCGCGGCACCACAATTTGCAATGGCTGACTAGGGTTCCGGCTCGCTTAGGCGAGTGGCTGGTCCGAGAGTTGGCGACCTCCAGTTGAGGTTACACGGCGGGACAAAAGCCCGGGAGACAAGCCACCGTTCGCGGTGCCGCTGCCTTCCTGTCCGCCCTTGATCAACTGGAGAACCATCCCATGTCCCGACTTCGTTTACCCGCCCTGCTCGCCACTGCTTTTGCAGCCCTCGTGAGCGTCTCGTCCCAAGCCGCACAGAAAGACCATTTCAGCGTCTGCTGGACTATTTATGCCGGCTGGATGCCCTGGGAATATGCCGGCAGCCAAGGCATCGTCGACAAATGGGCGAAAAAGTACGGCATCAAAATCGATGTGGTACAGCTCAACGATTACGTCGAATCCATCAACCAATACACCGCCGGCCAGTTTGACGGTTGCACCATGACCAACATGGATGCGCTGACCATTCCGGCTGCCGGTGGCGTCGACAGCACAGCGCTGATCGTCAGCGACTTCTCCAATGGCAACGACGGCATCGTGCTCAAAGGCGAAGGCAAGAAAGTCGCCGACCTCAAGGGCATGGATGTCAATCTGGTGGAGCTCTCGGTGTCCCACTACCTATTGGCCCGGGCACTCGATTCGGTGGACCTCACCGAGAAAGACCTGAAAGTGGTCAACACCTCCGACGCCGATATTTCGGCCGCCTTCAACACCGACCAAGTCAACGCCGTCACCACCTGGAACCCGATGCTCTCGGACATCAAGGCCAAGCCCGGCGTGACCGAAGTGTTCAACTCCAGCCAGGTTCCCGGCGAAATCATGGACATGATGGTGGTCAACAGCGCCACCCTCAAAGACAACCCGGCCCTGGGCAAAGCCCTGACCGGCGCCTGGTTTGAAGTGGTGGAATTGATGAACACCAAAAACGCCGCCAGCAAAGCCGCCCTCGAACACATGGCCAAAGCCTCGGGCACCGACCTGGCCGGTTTCCAGGCGCAACTCGACACCACCAAATTGTTTGCCTCACCGAAAGAAGCGTTGGAGTTCGCCACCAGCAAGCAACTGCCCGACACCATGCGCAAGGTCGCCGAGTTCTCGTTCCAGCACGGCTTGCTCGGTGAAGGCGCCAAGGACACCAGCGCCATCGGCATGGCCTTCGCCAATGGCGTGACCAGCGGCGACAAGACCAACCTCAAGCTGCGCTTCGACCCGAGCTACGTGCAGATGGCTGCCGACTCCACGTTGTAACAACGGAGGACTAGGCCATGCGCCTGATCAATCGCCACCCGGATCGCCCGAGTCGCCTGCTGTTGGTGATCCTGCCGTTCGCCTTGGTGCTGTTCGCCTACTTCATGGGCTCGGCCGATCGGCTGATGGACAACCCTAATGACAAACTGCTGCCCAGTGCCGTGCAGATGACCGACGCAGTGAAACGCTTGGCCTTCACTGCCGACACCCGCACCGGTGAATACCTGCTCTGGCAAGACAGCGCCGCCAGCCTGCGACGGCTGGCCATCGGCCTTGGCATCAGTGCGTTGGCCGGGCTGTGCCTGGGCATCGCCGCCGGGACCCTGCCGCTGTTTGGCGCACCGTTGTCGCCGGTACTCACCGTGCTGTCGATGGTGCCGCCGCTGGCGATCCTGCCGATTCTGTTCATCGTGTTCGGGCTGGGGGAGTTGTCGAAAGTGATGCTGATCGTGATCGGTATCACCCCATGCCTGGCGCGGGACCTGGAACAGCGCGCCCGGGAAATTCCCGTCGAGTTGCTGATCAAGGCGCAGACGCTCGGCGCTTCGACCTGGACCTTGATGCTGCGGGTGGTGCTGCCGCAATTGTTGCCGCGCCTGTTGATATCGCTGCGACTGATGCTGGGATCGGCGTGGTTGTTCCTGATCGCAGCCGAAGCCATCGCCTCCACCGATGGTCTCGGCTATCGGATTTTCCTGGTGCGCCGCTACCTGGCGATGGACGTGATCCTGCCGTATGTCGTCTGGATCACCCTGCTTGCCTGGCTGATGGATTGGGGCCTGAAACGCCTGACTCAGCGTGCTTTTCCCTGGCACCAAGGTGCCTCCAAATGAGTTATGAAGGGGCCCGCGCATGAGCTTCATCAAAGTGAAAAACGTCTGGCAGCAATACGCCGATCAGGTCGTGCTTGAAGGTCTGAACCTGAACGTCAACGAGGGTGAGTTCTGCACCTTGGTGGGTGCGTCAGGTTGCGGCAAATCGACTTTCCTGCGGCTACTGCTGGGCCAGGAACGGGCCAGTCGCGGCGAGATTCTGTTGGACGGCCAGGCCCTGGCCAGCGAACCGGATGCCAGCCGTGGCGTGGTATTCCAGCGCTACTCGGTGTTCCCGCACCTGAGCGTGCTGGACAACGTTGCCCTCGGCCTCGAACTGCCGCGCTCGCCCCTGCTGGGGCGGTTGTTCGGCAACGCCAAACGCGAGGCGCGGGAACAGGCTTCGGTGCTGCTGCACAAAGTCGGCCTCGGTCACTCGCTGGACAAGTACCCGGCGCAGCTCTCCGGCGGTATGCAACAACGGCTGGCGATTGCCCAGGCGCTGATCATGAAGCCCAGAGTGCTGCTGCTCGACGAACCCTTCGGTGCGCTCGATCCGGGCATCCGCAAAGACATGCACGGCTTGCTGCTGGAGCTGTGGCGCGAGACGCAGCTGACGGTGTTCATGGTCACCCATGACCTGTCCGAAGGTTTCAGCCTCGGCACCCGTTTGCTGGTGTTCGACAAGGTCCGCATCGACCCGCATGCCCCCGGCGCCTATGGCGCACGCATCACCTACGACATCCCTTTGAACAGCGACCGCCGTGCCAATCGCGCCGCCGTCGACGCCCTGCCGGCTCAGTTGGCAGGTTCGCTTCGCATCGCTTAGAGGAATTTATACATGACTGATTCGACCCAACTATTTCCGCCCTTCGCCGAAGAAATGCTCCCCGGCGGCGGCCATCGTTCTTTCGTTCTGAAACGCGGCCAATTGCTGCGCCTGACCGACCTGCGCGGCGGTGCCAACGTCAGCCTGACGCTGCTCAATGCGCATGAAAAAACCGAACGCCTGAACCTGCCCGACAGCCTCAAATGCCAACACACCGCCAAGCTCACCACTGGCCATTGCCTGTACTCGGACATGGGCCGCGTATTGGCGGCAATCACTGCCGACACGTGCGGCTGGAGCGACAGCCTCGGCGGCGTGCTGTGCGCTGAAGAGGTCGCGCAAAAGTACGGCGCGGGCCGCTATCAGGAACTGCGCAACGGCTTCTTCCGCAACGGCACCGACAACCTGTTGGTGGAACTGGGCAAGTGGGGTTTGGGCCTGTCCGACCTGTTGATGACCCTCAACCTGTTCAGCCGCGTGAACGTCGATGAGGCCGGGCGTTTCCACTTCGTCGAAGGCAATTCCAGGGCCGGTGATTACATCGAGTTGTACGCGCCGATGGACACCTTGGTGGTGCTCACCGCGCTGCAGCATCCGATGGATCCGGCGCCTGAGTACGCCCCCAAACCGCTGAAGCTCAGCTGGATGAACGCTGACGCGAGTGTCGCCGAACACTGCCGCACCTCGCGCCCGGAAAACGAGCGCGGCTTCATCAACACCGACCGTCTGTTCGCCTGAGGATCGCTGCCATGTCACTCGCTATCGCCACCGCTGCCGTTACTACAAACAGGCAACCAGAAACCGCGATCTACCGCGCCACCATCCCTGCCGGCGAACCCTGGCTGATGGAGGTCAAGGCCGGCCAGACCTTGCGCATCCTCGATCTGGAAGGCAATCAGGCCGTCGACACTTTGTTCTACAGCCTCGCCAATCCCAAGGAGCGCTATGACGTACAGCGCACGTTGCGTCGGCAGAACAGCGTCTACCTGAGCACCGGCAGCGTGCTCTATTCCAACCTCGGAAAACCGATGCTGACCATCGTCGCCGACACTTGCGGGCGTCACGACACCCTCGGCGGTGCCTGCGCCCAAGAGAGCAACACGGTGCGTTATGCGCTGGAGAAACGCTACATGCACAGCTGTCGCGACAACTACCTGCGCGCCTGTGCCCACGATGGTCGGCTGGGCAAGGGAGACATCGGGCCGAACATCAACTTCTTCATGAACGTGCCGGTGACGGCCGACGGTGGCCTGACCTTCGAAGACGGGATTTCGGCGCCGGGCAAATACGTCGACCTGCGGGCCGAGATGGACGTGATCTTGCTGATCTCCAACTGCCCGCAACTGAACAACCCCTGCAACGCCTACAACCCGACTCCTGCGGAGCTGCTGGTATGGAACTGAAAATTTCGCGCTTGCGGCGGTGGTTGTTTGCCCTCTGCCAGTCCCGCTCCGGCCAGTGCCTAAAAAAGTAAAAACACCACAACCCAAATGTGGGAGCGGGCTTGCTCGCGAAGGGGCCGTCACATCCAGCATTGATGTCGACTGACACTCCGCTTTCGCGAGCAAGCCCGCTCCCACAGGGGGTCAGCGGTGTTTTTGAAGTGAACTGATTCTGCCGCCGAGGACGACCTCGGCGCCTATCGAAAAACTGCGGGACGGCCCGCATCCCAGGTCGAGGCTGATGCGTTATCGCCTCCGGGGGTTATGCCATGTTCGAAAAAGTCCTTATTGCCAACCGCGGCGCCATTGCCTGTCGCATCTTGCGTACCTTGGATGAATTGCAGGTCAAGGGCGTTGCCGTTTACTCCGAAGCCGATGCCGCCAGCCTGCACATCCTGCAAGCCTTTGAGTCCCAAAGCCTCGGCGAAGGCGCTGCCGCTGGCACTTATCTGGCCGTGGATAAAATCCTCGCCATCGCAAAAGCCACCGGCGCCACCGCGATTCATCCCGGTTACGGCTTTCTCTCGGAAAACGCTGCATTCGCTCAAGCCTGCGAAGCGGCCGACATCGCCTTCATCGGCCCCACACCGGAGCAATTGCGGGTGTTCGGCCTCAAGCACACCGCCCGCGCACTGGCCAAGCAACACGGCGTACCAATGCTCGAAGGTACCGAGCTGCTCGATAGCCTCGATGCAGCGTTGATAGCGGGCGAACAGGTCGGTTATCCGGTGATGCTCAAAAGCACCGCCGGCGGGGGCGGCATCGGTATGCGCGTGTGCCGTAGCGCCGACGAATTGAGTGAATCATTCGAAGCCGTCAAACGCCTTGGTCAGAACAATTTCAGCGACGCCGGCGTGTTCATCGAAAAGTACATCCAGCGCGCCCGGCATCTGGAAGTGCAGGTCTTCGGCGACGGCCAGGGCGAGGTGCTTGCCCTCGGCGTGCGCGACTGCTCAGTGCAGCGACGCAACCAGAAAGTCCTCGAAGAAACCCCGGCACCGAACCTGCCCGAGGGCATGGCCGAGGAACTCTGTGCAGCGGCAATCAAACTGGCCAAAGCGGTGAGTTACCGCAGCGCGGGCACTGTTGAGTTCGTCTTCGACAGCGATGCCCAGCGTTTCTATTTTCTTGAAGTGAATACCCGTTTGCAGGTGGAACACGGCGTCACCGAACAAGTGTGGGGCGTCGATCTGGTGCGCTGGATGGTCGAACTGGCGGCCGGTGATTTGCCGCCGCTGCGCGAGTTGAGCCAGGGATTGCAAGCCAACGGTCATGCGATTCAGGCGCGACTCTATGCCGAAGATCCGGGTCGGGATTTTCAGCCGAGTCCCGGTCTGCTCACGGCCGTCAATTTCCCGGTTACCGATGGCAAACACCTGCGCATCGACACGTGGGTCGAGGCCGGTTGCGAGATCCCGCCGTACTTCGATCCGATGATCGCCAAGGTCATCAGTTGGGCACCGACTCGTGAAGCAGCGCGCGTCGATCTGCATCAGGCTCTGGGCGACAGCCTGCTGTACGGGGTGGAAACCAACCGCGATTACTTGCGGCAGATTCTGCTCGATACGCCCTTTGCCAGCGGCCAGCCGTGGACCTGTTGCCTGGAAGGTCTGGTCTATCAAGCCAACACCTTTGAAGTGCTCAGCGCTGGCACGCAGACCAGCGTTCAGGACTATCCGGGACGCCTCGGTTACTGGGCGGTGGGCGTGCCGCCGTCGGGGCCGATGGACAGCCGGGCACTGCGTCTGGGCAATCGCTTGCTGGGTAACGATCAAGGTGCAGCGGCGCTGGAAATCACCATGAGCGGGCCGCTGCTGCGTTTCAATTGTGAGGCGGTGGTGGCCGTCACGGGTGCAGTGATTCCGTTGATGCTGAACGGTGAAGCGGTGCCGATGAATACCACACTGTTGATTCCTGCCGGTGCCACTTTGAGTCTCGGCACCATTGGCGGTGCAGGCGCGCGCAGCTATCTGTGCCTGCGCGGCGGCGTGCAAGTGCCGGATTATCTGGGTAGCAAAAGTACCTTCACCCTCGGTCAGTTTGGTGGGCATGCTGGTCGCGCATTGCGCGCTGGGGACGTATTGCATGTTCCGGCTTTGAGCGATCACAGCGCCGGGCAAAACCTGGCGATCCAGCACGTTACCGAGTTGCCCGCCGTGCGGCAGATTCGGGTGATTTACGGCCCTCACGGTGCCCCGGAATATTTCACCGAAAACTACATCGGCACCTTCTTCGCCACGCAGTGGGAAGTGCACTTCAATTCCAGCCGCACCGGTGTGCGGTTGATCGGACCGAAGCCTGAGTGGGTGCGTGCCGACGGTGGTGAAGCGGGATTGCATCCGTCGAATATTCATGACAATCCGTACGCGATTGGCGCGGTGGACTTCACTGGTGACATGCCAGTAATCCTCGGTCCCGATGGCCCGAGTCTCGGTGGCTTTGTCTGCCCGGTGACGGTGATCGAGGCGGACCTTTGGCAACTGGGGCAGCTCAAGGCTGGGGACAAGGTTCAGTTCGTCCCGGTCGATCTCAAGACCGCCCGCAATCTCGCCTTGAAATGGGATTCCTGTGGGAGTGGGCTTGCTCACGAAGAAGTTGATGCGGTGCCTGATCTGGCCCCTTCGCGAGCAAGCCCGCTCCCACAGGGGATTGTGTCGCCTGTGGTGTTGGATATTGGTCAGGGGGATACGCGGCTGGTTGCACGTCTGTCGGGCGACACTCATTTGTTATTGGAAATCGGTGCTCCCGAACTGGACCTGGTCCTGCGCTTTCGCGCTCACGCGTTGATGCAGGCATTGGAAAGCAAACACCTGCACGGCGTGATCGACCTGACGCCGGGCATCCGCTCGCTGCAAGTGCACTATCAACCGGAGCAACTGCCGCTGGCCGATCTGCTGGGCATTGTCGCCGGTGAATGGGACTCCGTGTGCGCCGCCAAGGACCTGCAAGTGCCCTCGCGCATCGTCCATCTGCCACTGTCCTGGGATGACCCGGCCTGCCAGTTGGCGATCGAGAAATACATGACCACCGTGCGTAAAGACGCGCCCTGGTGCCCGAGCAATCTGGAGTTCATCCGCCGCATCAACGACCTGCCGAACCTCGACGAAGTGCAGCGCACAGTGTTCGACGCCAGCTATCTGGTGATGGGCCTGGGCGACGTCTACCTCGGCGCACCGGTCGCCACCCCGCTCGATCCTCGGCATCGCCTGGTGACCACCAAGTACAACCCGGCCCGCACCTGGACCGCGGAAAACTCGGTAGGCATCGGCGGCGCCTACATGTGCGTGTACGGCATGGAGGGCCCCGGTGGTTATCAGTTCGTCGGTCGCACGCTGCAGATGTGGAATCGCTACCGCGAAGTCGCCGCGTTCGACGGCAAACCGTGGCTGCTGCGCTTCTTCGACCAGATCCGGTTCTACCCGGTGAGCGCCGATGAACTGTTGCGCATTCGTCGGGATTTCCCGCTTGGGCGCTTTGATCTGAACATCGAACACAGTCAGCTGAATCTGGCGGATTACCAGGCGTTTTTGGCGAAAGAAGCCCAGGGCATCGCGGCATTTCGGGATCAGCAAAAAAGCGCATTCAATGCCGAGCGCGAACGCTGGATCGCCAGCGGCCAGGCGCATTTCGACAGCGAAGAGCTGGCCCCGGAAATTACCGAAGATGCACCGTTGGCCAGCGGTCAGCAGAGCGTCGACAGCCACATCGCCGGCAACCTCTGGCAGGTTCAGGTGCAGGCTGGCAGCCGGGTCGCGGCGGGGGATGTGCTGGTGATTCTGGAGTCGATGAAGATGGAAATCCCGCTACTCGCGCCCATGGCGGGCGTGGTGCGCGAGATTCGCGTGCAACCGGGTTCGGCGGTGCGCGCCGGGCAGCGTGTGGTGGTGCTGGAACTCGATTCAAGCCATTAAAAAAGGATTAACGCCATGAACATCAATCTGCAACTCGACGCCCTGCGCAACGCTTATCGTGACGGCAGCACTACGCCTCGGCAACTGCTGCTGAGCCTGCGTGAAAAAGCCGCGGCACTGAACCCGGACTATCACCTATTCATCCATTTGCTCAGCGCCCTGGAACTGGAACCGTACCTCGCCGCACTCGACGATCGTGACCCAGGCAGCCTGCCGCTGTACGGCGTGCCGTTCGCGATCAAGGACAACATTGACCTGGCGGGCATTCCCACCACGGCGGCGTGTCCGGCGTTTGCTTATGTGCCGGAACGCTCGGCAACCATCGTCGAGCAACTGCTGGCGCTGGGTGCGATTCCGTTGGGCAAGACCAATCTCGACCAGTTCGCCACTGGCCTCAATGGCAGCCGCTCGCCCTATGGCGCTTGCCCGAACAGCGTGTTGCCGGAATATCCGTCGGGCGGTTCCAGCGCCGGGTCTTCACTGGCGGTGGCGCTCGGCGTGGCGAGCTTTTCCCTGGGCACGGACACGGCAGGCTCCGGTCGCGTGCCGGCGGCATTGAATAATCTGGTCGGTTTAAAAGCCAGCAAAGGGCTGATCTCCACTGCCGGTGTGGTTCCGGCCTGTCGAACGCTCGATTGCGTCACGACCTTCACGGCCACGGCCCGGGAGGCCAGTCAGTTGCTCGCACTCACCGCTCATCTCGATCCACGGGACGAATACAGCCGCAGTAATCCGCTGTGGAATGACGGTTCGGCCTTCGGCACACCGCGTCCATTCCGTTTCGGCGTACCCCGTGCGCAGGATCTGGCGTTCTTCGGCTGTCCTGAAGGCCCGTTGCTGTTCGGCGACGCCATCGACCAGCTCAAAGCCATGGGCGGCGAAGCGGTCGAGCTGGATTTGTCGCCGTTTCTCGAAGCGGCGCGGTTGCTCTACGAAGGGCCGTGGGTGGCGGAACGTTACAGCGTGGCCGGCGAGTTGATGGAGCAACATCCTCAAGCCGTGCTGCCGGTGATTCGCGCCGTATTGACCAAAGCCCCAGCGGTGACCGGCGTACAAACCTTCCGCGCCCAATACCGTCTGCAGGCTTTGAAAGCGCTGTGCGACAAAGCCCTGGAAGGCCTTGATTGCGTGGTCACGCCAACCATCGGCCGCCCGGTGACACTGGCGGAGCTTGCGACCGAACCGGTGCTGCGCAACTCGGAACTGGGCTACTACACCAACTTCATGAACCTGCTCGATTACGCCGCCGTCGCCGTGCCCAGCGGATTCATGGGCAATGGTTTGCCATGGGGCGTGACGTTGTTCGGCCGGGCATTTACCGATCAGTATCTGTTGAGCGTGGCGGATGCCTTGCAACGCCAGCAAGGGTTGGCCGCGCCTGCGCCGACGAATAGTGCGCGCAATGATCGCGCACGGCTGGTGGTCTGCGGCGCGCATCTGGATGGGCTGGCGCTGAACTGGCAACTCAAGCAGCGTGGAGCCCGTTTGCTCGAAGCCACTCACAGTTCCCCCGACTATCAACTGTATGCCCTGGCCGGTGGCCCACCCTATCGCCCTGGCATGGTCCGAGTGAAGGAGGGTGGCGCGGCGATAGCGGTAGAAGTATGGGAGTTGCCAAGCAGTGAGTTGGGTTCGTTCCTGACCGCTATTGCGGCACCGCTGGGGTTGGGCAAGGTACAACTGGCGGATGGGCGCTGGGAGAGCGGGTTTATCTGTGAGCCTTATGGGCTGGAGGGGGCGGTGGATATCAGTCATTTGGGCGGGTGGCGGGCGTATCTGCAAGATCGGCGTTGATTTGCGGGATCGCCGGCTTGCGCAGGAGTGCTTGCCGGCCGATCATGCGCGGTCTCGGGCCAAACAAACCGGCCGTAACCGAATGCCCCTTCATGAATAAACCTGACCTCTGCCCGGCTTGCGGCGCCTCCAACGACTGCAGCCTGGCTGACCCGCGAACCGTTGATCGTGCCTGCTGGTGCTACGGCGTCAGCATCGATCCGGCGGTGCTCCAGGCATTGCCCGCCGAGCTGCGCGACAAGTCCTGCCTGTGCCCGGCCTGCGCCCAGGTCGAGATGCAGTTGCAAGCAGCCGCTTGGCCGATCACGTAAGATGCGCGGTGCTCTCCCACTGAATCCTTCCACCGAACCCTAGCCATGCGCGTTGACCGTTTCCTCAGCAACCTGCCCCGCTTCAACCGTAAGCAGGTACGCCTGTTGCTGGTGGAAAAGCGCGTCAGGGTCGACGGAGAAGTTGTCAGCGACCCTCACGCCGAGGTACTCGAGTTCAGCCGCGTGGAAGTCGACGACGAAGTGCTGCAAGCTGGCAAGCCGGCCCGCTACTTCATGCTGTACAAACCACCCGGCTGCGTCAGTGCCACCCGCGACCCGCAACACCCGACGGTACTCGACCTGATCGATGAACCGGACAAGGATGACCTGCACATCGCCGGTCGCCTGGATTTCAACACCACCGGCCTGATGCTGATCACCAACGATGGCAGCTGGTCGCGACGCCTGACCCAACCGCAGACCAAACTGCCCAAGGTCTACTACGTCGAGACGGAGCAGGACATCACTGCCGAATATGCGATCACCTTCGCCAAAGGGCTGTATTTCGCCTTCGAAGACCTCACCACACAACCGGCCGAATTGTTCGTGCTCGGGCCAAAATCTGCGCGCCTGAGCATCGTCGAGGGCCGCTATCATCAGGTCAAACGGATGTTCGGCCACTTCGACAACAAGGTGTTGCGCCTGCACCGCGAATGCATGGGTCCGCTGGTGCTCGACGACACGTTGAAGCCCGGCGAATACCGGCCGTTGAGCAGCGATGAGATCCGAATGATCTAAGCAGGCGACCGCTCAGCAGAAGCCGGTGAAAATTTTTCGAAAGATACTTGCGCGATGACGTGACCCCTGCTTGAATCAGGACGTCGGCGCGAAACGTGACCGACGAGTCACAAAACTACTCTAAGAAACTTTTTGCCGGCAGAGAACCCTCAGGTTCCGCCTTCCCCCGGCAAACTGCCCGCTTATAACAATACCCGTCGACCGGCTTTCAATGGATCGACATGGGCCTTCAAAATTCCAGGCGTATGCCTACCTGTCACAAAGCTCGTGCAATCTGATTTGCGCGCATACCCGCTTGCCAGGAGTCTTATGACATGAGGCCAGAAATCGCTGTGCTGGATATACAAGGTCAGTATCGGGTTTACACGGAGTTCTATCGCGCAGACGCCGCAGAAAAGACCATCATTCTGGTCAACGGCTCGATGTCCACGACTGCGTCGTTTGCCCAAACCGTGAAAAACCTTTATCCGCAGTTCAATGTGGTGTGCTACGACCAGCCCTACGCGGGCAAGTCAAAAGCCCACAACCTGCATGAGAAAATGCTCACCAAGGAAATCGAAGGGCAGATCCTCCTTGAGCTGATCGACCACTTCGCCGCCGAGCACGTGCTGTCGTTTTCCTTTGGTGGCGCCGCCACTCTGGTCGCCCTCGCCCAACAGCCACGGCGCATCGAAAAGGCTGTGATCAGCTCGTTCTCGCCGGTGGTCAACGAGCACATGCTCGACTACCTTGAGCGCGGTGTCGATTATCTCGGCAGCCGTGACGGGAACCGGGTCGGTGACTTGGTGAACAGCACCATCGGCAAACACCTGCCCTCGCTGTTCAAGCGCTTCAACTACCGTCACGTCAGTTCATTGGCCGAACATGAATACGGGCAAATGCATTTTCACATCAGCGACGTACTTCACAGCGACCGTCAGTGCTACCTGAACGCGGCGAAGAAAATCAACGTGCCAGTGCTGTTCATGAACGGCGAATGGGACGAGTACACCGCCGCCGCCGATGCCAAGCTATTCGCCGGCCACGTGCAGCACAGCACCTTCAGCACCCTTCAGGCCACCGGCCACTTTCTCGACATGGAGCACAAAGCTGCCTGCCGAGACAGCCGCAACGCACTGCTGGGCTTCCTGAAACCGACGCAACACGAAAGCCGGCCGCGTTACCACTACGTCCAGGACCACCATGCATTGGCAATCTGAAACAGAGTCATCGCGAGCAAGCCCCACCCTGCAGCGTTAAACGCATTCCTGTAGGAGCGAGGCTTGCCCGCGAATGACCGCTACGCGGTCGATGCTTTCGTTTCACCCGTGCTAAAGCCATCGCGCGCAAAGAAAAACTTCATTTTCACGCCCACATCTGGTACAAAGTCAGCCGCTCTGAGCGGGTGTCGTATAATGGCATTACTCCAGCTTCCCAAGCTGATAACGAGGGTTCGATTCCCTTCACCCGCTCCAATCGAATTTTTATCTCACGCCAGTTTTTGACGGGGGATGCAGGAACAGAAAAAAACCGGCCTTGATGGCCGGTTTTTTTGTGTCTGGGGTTTAGGGGCTTGCGCCAAGCCCTGCCACCTCTCAGATCTTGACGTTACCCGTCCCACATACTAGCGAATGCTATACTTCCTACGAATTGCATGAAGTGTGCAACGTTCCCCACGTGTACAGATACCGACTGCAAATCTCAGTTAGCGGCTGCAGGACAGAGGAGGTTCACAGCCAACACGAGATGGGAGGTGTGGCATGAATCGACACTATTACATCAGTGACAATCTCGACGATCTCGAAGCCGTTGAAAATGAACTGGAAGCCAACGGCATCAATAGCGAACAAATTCACGTGCTCAGTGAACAAGTTGCTGATGTTGAAGAACATCACCTCCACGAGGTTAACTCGTTAATGAAACAGGATGTTGTTCACTCTGGCGAGATTGGTGCTGTGGTCGGTGTGCCACTCGCGGCGCTGATCCTTGCCGGCGCCTATTGGATGGGCTGGACCGAATCCGCCGCAGGCTGGGTGCCTTTTATTTTCCTGGCCATTGTTATATTTGGCTTCTGCATCTGGGAAGGCGGCTTTTTTGGTATCCAGGTGCCGAACGCTCACTTCCGCAATTTTAAACAGATGGTAGAAGAGGGAAAACATATCTTCTTCGTGGATGTTGAACCGGATCAGGAACCAGTATTGGACCGGGTCATCGAACATCATCCAACGCTGACGGTCGCCGGCACGGGAACGGCAGCCCCCCACTGGACAGTGGCCTGGCAGCACAAATGGCATCAATTCAAGCGAGTGATATCGGGTTAGCCCTGGAGACTCATGGCCATTCGGAGGCTGCTTATTGGCCGAAGGAAATGACCCGGCTGAGGAAAACATAGTCTGCCTCGGTGGCCATCAGTCCGACGAGCACCAGTAAACATAAAGGTGGCAACAATATGGCGTAGACCATGGTCAACCGTTCCCAGGCCATGTGCATGAAGATGGAGACAATTAAACCTGCCTTCAACAACATGAAAGTGATAATCAGGGACCACCGAAGGTAGCCATGGAAGTGGAAATAGTCGACAAGGTACGACAGCGTGCTGAGGACGAATAACAGCCCCCAGATTTTAAGGTACAAACTGATTGGATGTTGCTGACCCTGAGCATGTGCCATCACCCGTGCTCCTCTACCATAAATAGAAGAAAGCAAAAATAAACACCCACACCAAATCCACGAAGTGCCAGTAGAGCCCGGCTATCTCGACGTTCTGATAGTTTCCGGAGCGCTCATAATCTCCCCGCATTACTTTCAGCGCCACAATACCGAGGTAGAGGGCGCCGATAGACACATGCAGTCCGTGGAAACCGGTAATCATGAAAAAGCTGGCACCAAATTGCGCCGCCCCCATGGGGTTCCCCCAAGGACGCACTCCTTCCGCGATGAGCTTGGTCCATTCAAATGCCTGCATGCCGACGAAGGTCACCCCCAAGGCAGCGGTCGCCAGCATCAGGGCAGCGGTTTTCGCGCGCTCACGGCGATAGGCGAAATTAACGGCCATGGCCATGGTGCCGCTGCTACTGATCAGCACAAAGGTCATGATCGCGATCAGAATAAGCGGGATTTCTTGACCGGCAATCGTCAATGCGAACACTTCACTGGGGTTCGGCCAGGCGGTGGTGATGGTCATGCGTACCGACATGTAGCCGGTTAAAAAACAGGTGAATATAAAAGTATCGCTGAGCAGGAATATCCACATCATCGCCTTGCCCCAAGGGACCTGCTTGAAGACCTCTTTATCCGAGGCCCAGTCGCTGGCGATGCCCTGCCATCCCGGTGCAGGCGGTGAGTCTGGGGGATTGGATGAACTGGATTCGCCTGGGGCGAGTGGGTGCGATGCCATGGCTTTTCACCTCAGGCCGCAGAATCTGGCGATCGCTTCATAGGTTTCCGGCGTGCTGGCCAGCAAAGCGAATAGCACGAACCAAAGACCCAGTAAGTAATGCCAATAAATGGTACAGAGTTCTACGCTGACGCTGAGTTGCGGCAACGGCACGCGACGCAGGAATTTAGCGACGATTATTCCCCAGGCTATCAGCCCGCCCAGCAGGTGGAGCCCATGCAGGCCGGTCAACAGGTAGAAGAAGCTGTTGGCCGGATTGCTGGCGACAAAGTAGCCCCACGCGACAAACTGCTGCCAGACCCAGAATTGCCCCACCAGAAAGGCAATGGCAAATACGCCTCCCAATGCAAAACCGATGACCGTTGCGTCCAGTCGAGCCTGTCGGGCGGCCATACGCGACCACTGCAGTGCTATGCAACTCAATACCAGAAAAGCCGAATTCAGCCATAGCTGCCAGAGATTGGCTAACGGCGCCAAGGGGTCTGTCAGGGGGAGCCAGTCGGCCATTTGTGAACGGGCAATAAAGGCGAACAGGAAGAGAAAGAATAACGAGCTCACCACGACCAGAAACAAGCGCAGGCCCGTTCTTGCGATTTGACTTCTATCAGCCTCGGTGGCCTGAATACCCCCAGGGTCGCGACTCCAACTGCCGCCGGGGTCAGCACCGTCGGCGTTTCTCAATAGCAGCCTTTTCATGTTTTAACGTCCGCTATCTTGGTTCCGGCACTCAGTTGCCGCATCTGCTCCAGCTCCTCGGCGGAGACCGTTTGCGGAACGAAATCCTGTTCTATCCCCGGCACACTGTAGTCATAGGCCCAGCGATGCACGACCGGCAGCTTCGCTCCCCAGTTACCGTGTATCGGCGGGGTGTTCGGCGTTTGCCATTCCAGACTGGCCGCGCCCCAGGGATTACTGCCTGCGGGCTTGCCCTTGAATGCACTCCAGGCCAGGTTGAACAGGAACAACAGCTGGGAAACACCGACGGTCAATGCGATCACCGTAATGAAGGCATTCAACTCTTGCGCCGACTGCGGGATGAACGCGTAGTTTTCATAGGCGTAGTAACGGCGTGGCATCCCCTGAAAACCGAGGTAGTGCATGGGAAAGAAGATGGCGTAGGTACCCAGAAAGGTAATCCAGAAATGCAGTTTGCCCAGGGTGTCGTTCAACATGCGCCCGGTTACTTTCGGGAACCAATGATAAATGCCGCCGAAGACCACCAGCACCGGTGCGACCCCCATGACCATATGAAAATGGGCTACGACGAAATAGGTGTCCGAGAGCGGAATATCCACGATCACATTGCCGAGAAACAACCCGGTCAGACCGCCGACCAGGAAGGTGACGATAAAGGCCAGGGCAAACAGCATCGGCACGGTCAGATGAATGTCGCCCCGCCACAGGGTCAGCACCCAGTTGTAGACTTTCAGTGCGGTCGGCACCGCGATGATCAAGGTGGTGACGGCGAAGAAAAAGCCAAAGTACGGGTTCATTCCGCTGACATACATATGGTGCGCCCAGACCACAAAGCTGAGTACGCCAATCGCAATAATGGCCCACACCATCATTCGGTAGCCGAAGATATTTTTACGCGCATGCGTGCTGATCAAGTCGGAGACCAGGCCAAACGCAGGCAGAGCCACGATGTAGACCTCCGGGTGGCCGAAGAACCAGAACAAGTGCTGGAATAATATTGGGCTGCCACCCTGGTGATCGATCTGCTGCCCCAGCGAGATCATCGCCGGCATAAAGAAGCTGGTGCCCAACAGCTTGTCGAACAGCATCATGACCGCACTGACGAACAACGCCGGGAACGCCAGCAAGGCCATAATCGAGGCAATGAAGATGCCCCATACGGAGAGCGGCATGCGAAACAATGTCATGCCGTGCGTGCGCGCCTGCAACACCGTGGTTACATAGTTCAACCCGCCCATGGTGGCTGCAACAATAAAAATCGCCAGTGAGACGAGCATCAGGACGATGCCCCACTCGACTCCCGGTGTTCCCTGAGAAATGGACTGTGGCGGATAGAGCGTCCAGCCCGAACCGGTGGGGCCGCCGGGGACAAAGAAACTGGAGAGCAACACCACTACCGCTAACAGGTAGAACCAGTAACTCAGCATGTTGACATAGGGGAAGACCATGTCGCGGGCGCCCACCATCAGCGGGATCAGGTAGTTACCGAAGCCACCCAGAAACAAGGCCGTCAGCAAGTAAATGACCATGATCATGCCGTGCATGGTCATCGCCTGATAGTAAGCACTGGCGTCCATGAACTCCAAAGTGCCGGGGAAGCCAAGCTGTATACGCATCAAGCCGGACAACACCACGGCGATAACGCCCACGAATAGAGCCGTCAAAGAATATTGAATGGCTATGACCTTGTGGTCCTGACTCCAGATATATTTGGTCAGGAAACTTTTGGGTTCGTGTAGTGCTTCTGTTTCGGCTTGCTCCGCATAGGCCATCACGTCATCCTCCTGTTCGAAGTTTCGGTGCATTCCTGGCTGCTTTACGGCTACTTCCCTGGCTCCGCCTTGCTCGCATCAGCGTCGGCTTTCGCTTTGGATTTGATAAAAGCGATCAGTGCGTTCAACTCCTGATCATTCGGCGCAAAGGCCGGCATGACGGCTGCGTAGCCTTTGACGATTTTGGCGCCGGGATTAAGAATCGAATCCTTTATATAGCCCTCCTCGGCCTTGATACTCGTACCGTCGGCAAGGGTTACGGTCTCGCCATAGAGACCCTGCCAGCTGGGGCCGACACCCTTGCTACCATCGACACTGTGACAGGCCAGACAGCCGAGCGACTCGGCCAGCCGCTGCCCCTGCGTCGCCAAGTCGTCACCTCTGTCCAACTTTTCGCTGGCAGAAGGTTCTTGCTGCGCGGCACCCAAAGATTTGATCAGGGCGACGACAGCACCCAGTTCATCTTCAGTGAGAGTATAGGCCACCATGACTGGCGGGTAGCCCTGTACCAGTCGGGCCTTCGGATCGAGGATCGACTCCTTCAGATAGGCCTCATCGACCAGCGCACTGGTGCCATCGGCAAACTGTTCAGTGCGACCGTACAGCCCCTTCCATCCAGGGCCGAGACGGGTACTGCCATCCTGGCTATGGCAGGCACCGCAACCGTATTGTTCGACCAGTAAGCGACCTTTTTCCAGCACGCTGTCCTGACTGGGTTTGGCAGCTGTCGTTAATGTCTGCGCAAAAGTGGGTTGGCTGTTCAGCCATTGATCGAAGGCGCCCTGCTCTTCCACGATCATCTGGCCGCGCATATTGTAATGACCTACGCCACAATATTCAGCACAAAGGATTTCATATTTCCCGGTTTTAGTCGGCGTAAACCAAAAGTACGACACCATCCCCGGCACCATGTCCATCTTGCTGCGAATTTGCGGGATATAGAAGTTGTGCAGCACATCTTTAGAGCGCAGTAAAACTTTCACTGGCTGATCGAGCGGAAGGCGAACTTCATTGTTTTTTATAAGCACATCGTCCTGCCCAAGAGGATCTTTGGGATCAAGGCCGAGGGGATTGGTGAAATTAACAAACTTGATATCCGATTTACCCAGCTTGCCGTCCTGGCCGGGAAAACGAAAGGCCCACTGCCACTGCTGGGCGACCACTTCAAGTTCATACGCATTTTTCGGCACCCGGATAAAATCACTGTAAACCACCAGGCCTGGCGCCAACATTGCAGCAATACCTACCGAGGTCACGATAATCAACCATGTTTCCAGTTTTTTACTTTCTGGCTGATAGTGCGCCCTGGCACCCTCTTTGTGACGATAACGCATCACGGCTACCGCCATAAATACCGTGATGGCGATGAAAAATATCCCACTAATGATCAGGGTGATGAACAGGGTGGTGTCTATTGATCCCCAGTTAGAAGCTGCCGGTGTCGCATGCCAAGGCGCTAGTATATGGAACAACACTGATGCAATAACGATTAGTATCAAGATAATTGCTATTGCCATTTTCTGTCATCCTATTCCTGTTGTTCACTGGTTATGCAACAGCATCGCCACTGACGTCCAAGCAGGGCAGACAAGTACCATCCATTCCGACGGCAAAGTCCGCAAGAAGTATAGTGCATGGACGGATCAAGCGCTTTTTCTGAAAATTCCGGGGCCCGGATATTCCAATTCGAACATTAAGTTAATCGTTTAAAGCTATTCGCTACATATAACTATGGATATTCAGCATTACGTCTCTCGGGACTAAATAGGCGTGGCGA
Organism: Pseudomonas farris; assembly: GCF_019145235.1. GTDB lineage: Bacteria > Pseudomonadota > Gammaproteobacteria > Pseudomonadales > Pseudomonadaceae > Aquipseudomonas > Aquipseudomonas farris. The sequence goes on from NZ_JAHSTV010000005.1 coordinate 182,729, forward strand.
ATTGACGTGGGTACAGCAAGCAAGGCCGAGTTGCCAGCTATACTCAATCCTGATGATGAGAAGAGACAAGAGCTACAGAGTCCAGCAGTCCACGACGGAGATTTCGTCATGAGTAACCTGACGATCGAAGGCTGGTGCAAACCCAGCGGCGCCCAAAAATCCACCCCGGTGGGTGAGATCAGCTTTGATGTCGATGGCCCCCTCCATCTGCGTCTGGAGCAAGCTGAAGAACGCCTACAGAAGACCCATGAGCCTGAAGCCATGGTTGATGTCGACATGAGCTCAATGGATTTGATCCTGCCAGAGGGATACGACCCCTTGTCCGACTGCCAAATGCGCGTCTACTTGCAGCACGGGCGCGGTCAGTTCCATTTGGTCGGGCATCGAGCGAGCGATGGAAGCTTGGTCTATACCAACGCGGTTTTGATTGATCAGCTGATTTAAAAGCTACAGCGTGATACTCGAGGGAACACAAGAGCCGGTCCGAAGTGGCCGGTTTTTTTATGCATGAAATTTGATCTCCCTCGCTCTCCAGCGCCTCGGCAAAACCCTGCAATACAGAAGCCGGCCTTGCCCAAGTTACGCCAAATGCCCTCCTAGACTCGTTTCATGCCGCTAACACCTCGGTGCTCAGGATGCATTGGTGGTTATAGTGTTGATCAGTGGATTTCAGTAGGTATAGTAACCACAAGCACACCACACGGAAGTGATGTGAATAGCCGGTTTTTGATAAGCCAAATCGTTGCAGATGGCTGGTATCTGGTACCAATCAAGGGAAGCCATCACCATTTCAAGCATCCGACCAAGCCAGGACTGGTAACGGTTCCTCCTCCGAAAAAGGATCTGCTCAAAAAAACGGCCATCAGTATTTTGCAACAGGCGCTGCTCTGACGAGCCGATGGACAGCGCCTTCGGAGGATGACGAACATGCTTTACCCAATTGCGATTTCCATGAGCGATGACGAACACGCCTGGGGTGTAGAAGTACCGGATATTCCGGGTTGTTTTTCCGCCGGCGAGGATCTGGATGACGCCATGGCCATGGCGCGCGAAGCCATCGAAGGCCATTTCGAAATATTGGCGGAAGACGGATCACCGATTCCGCCCGCCAACAAAGTGACCCTGCATGCGGCCAATCCGCAATACGCAGGGTGTACGTGGGCCGTGGTGGACATCGATGTCACCAAATACCTGGGCAAGGCCCAGAAACTCAACATCACCCTGCCCGGCTACCTGCTCAACCGCATCGATGAGTACGTACTGCATCATCCGGAAGAGAAGAGTCGCTCCGGGTTTCTGGCCTCGGCGGCGCTCAAGGTTTTGCAGCAGGGCTGATGGTTCGAAGGTTGGTCAACCAAAGGGACAAACAGCCAGGCATATCCCTTTGTAGGTCAGCGCGTCGCCACCATGAACAACCGCGGAAACGGCAACAGCACTGAACCATCGCTCAGTGCCGGATAGGCCCTCTCGATCGCCGTCAGATACTGCTCGAGATACTGCACTCGCTCCGCTTCATTCAGCGGCTCAAGAAAAGGCCGCAAACCGCTGCCCTTGAACCACTCGACAATGCCCGACGCGCCATCCGCGAGGGGATGATAGTAAGTGGTGCGCCATACATCGACCCGGGTGCAGTGGGCACGCAGCATCGAGTAGTAACCACCCGCATCCTCCATTTCCGTTCGCAGGCCAGCGACTCTTGCCAGTTTGTCAGCCCAAGGGCCGTTCGCTGCGACCTCGCGCATCAACCTGTGCGACGGTTCGTTGAGGTTGTCGGGCATCTGAATCGCCAGGCTACCGCCGGGAGCAAGCCTGGCCACCAATGACGGCAGCAACCGGGCGTGATCGGGCAGCCATTGCAATACCGCGTTGGCGAAAATCACGTCGAACGGACCGGTCTCGTTCCAGGTATCAATGTCAACCGTGTCGAAACGCAGGTGAGGCATGCGCTTGCGGGCGGCCTCGATCATATCGGGTGAACTGTCCACCCCTCGCACCGCGGCATTGGGAAAGCGCTGCACCAGCAACTCGGTGGAATTTCCCGGGCCGCAACCGATGTCGATTGCCGATTGGACGTCCATTGCGGGGATGGCGGCCAGCAAGTCACGCGCCGGGCGCGTTCGCTCATCTTCAAAAGCTACGTATTGTTTGGCGGACCAACTCATATCGCTCTCCTGTCGGTGGTTATAGTCAGAGGCAGACAACCGGTTCGCTACGATACATTGACCGGTGTGCGCTGCCCTATCTCCACTTTTGGAGGCATAGGGATCTGAGTGAGCTTTCTCTTATCGCAAAATCATTGAAAGTGATAACCAAAAGCACCGTTCGTCGACCGAAGGCAAAAGCGATTTTGACAGTATAAAAATGGCATCTATAGTCCTACTCGCGGCCTGTTGGAAGGAACCCAACCCGTCATTTCAAGGCAAGGAGCAAGGCCAGCTCGTACCCCCGTGATCGAATGGGTTCCCCAGTAGTGTGTTCGCAACGGCCGCAAGGCAACAAGCGTTGTCGTACCTGGTAGGTAGCCAGGTAATCACTATGTTCAAAGGAGCTTTACTATGTCTCGAGTCACGGATGTACTTGTTTCGATCGACACCGAAACCATTCTGAAAAACTACCCGAACATCAGCAAAAACCCTGCTGCGCCAACGCTGATCGACGTCAGTCATGTATACATGGTGACCAATCAGAACAACGTGGTAAGTGGCCAGGCCGGTGGTGAGCTCAACCTGAAAGCCCAGGTGGGCGATCTGATTCGCTGGCGTGAAACCAGCCTGTCGCAGAGCTTCGAGACTGCGGTGATTTTCTACAAGTTCATCGGTAATGTAGGCAACGAGTTGATCTCCACACCCACGCCGCGCAAGGCTACCGCCTGCGTCGCCGTCCCTAACACCAGCAACCCATCGGTGCCTAGCTGCCAGAAAGTCGATAACCATTACTGGTCTTCGGAAACACTTTCGTGCGGCAGTGTGACCTATCACTTCCACTTTCTGATCGTGGATCGCGACTGCCAAATCGTCGGCTGCTGCTCGTGGGATCCGTTCATTACCATCCGCAACTGATGATGGGCCGGGCCCTTTGGCAACAAGGGGCCTACCGGGCTCGTTGCCGCCTCGGCTGGAATGGATTTCTTGCTTGAACCGAAGCGGCTATCGATATGCGTCAACATCATGAAAGGAATCCATGATGACTTCCGAACCGATTACCTCCCCTTCGGCGAGCGTCGTGACAGCCAATAATGTGCTGCTGATCGTCGATGCCGAATCGCTGCTGTCCCGTTATCCGCAACCCAGCCTTGAACCGCAAAACCCGACTGTGATTGAAGACGGCTTCATTTTCGCCATCAGTGGTACAACGACAACACAAAATGCTAAAAATGACAGTAAAATTACGCTAACAGCCAACGGACAAGTCTTTCATATCCGCGGCAGAACCGTCAGCCTGCTGGCCGAACACAGCGTTGTATTTCACAACATTTCGATGGGCGATACCGGGATTCTCTCGCCGCCCAAACTGGTCGTCCACGGCGAACAGACAGTCCCCGCGCCCGACCCATCCAACCCGACCCAACCGGGCAGCCACACGGCCGATGATCATTATTGGGAGTGCTCGCAACTGAGCACCGGCGTGGCGGCCTGCGAACTGAGCTTCATGCTGATTAACCAGCGCTGTGAAGCGTTGGGGTACTTCAGCTGGAAGACTGAGGTGACGCTGTCGGCGTGAATAGATATGTAAAAAGAAACCGGCCTCAAGGGGCCGGTTCTTTGTATGCCGTTTACCCAACACGGTCAGTCGTAGTATCCAACTGTCTTCTTCAAGTGATCCGAATAATCGTAAATCTCATCAACCGAGCCAATCGGATGCCGCGTTTCATTTTTTTCTTCGTCAAAAATCCCAATGTACTTTTGTGAACGATTGAAATGAAGGCGACAAATCGGCTTGCGATTATTGTCATCGAGCAAGATTCCAAAATAGCTTTGCGTGTCGCGCTGCACTATTCGTTTAGCGTCCACAACCGCACGAACTACCGCACGGACAATGTGATAACCCTCCAATTCTTCCAGGGTCGTCAGCACTTTATCCTCTGATTCGTCACGCTGATCTGTTGGATCACTGCCGCTGGCAGGAACCGGTATCGATGCCAGCGCAGGCTGAATGGTACCCCTCATAGCTGATTTGAGCCGGTCATTGATCTGATCATTGAGAAACTGCACAACTGCTTTTCTCGTCAGCTCGTGGAACTGGTCACGGACTTTCTGAGTTATGACCCCGTCGTACACTCGGGAGGCGAAGACTTTTACAAAGTCGTCATCAGGTTTGATGACCTGCGAAGCAATGACCTTTTTGATCTGACTGACGTATTTCAGCTCGCCTGCAGCATTGATGATCGAATCCACGTCGAATGCAGACTTGGTGAGCTTGATCAATTCGGGGACGGAGTACTCATCGATATCCAGAAGATCGAGCTCAAGAAACGGTTTCTCATCCATCTTGTTGGGCGCATCCAGGTCGGTGAAAAATCTATAGACTTGGCCATTGGTGAGAATAGAGATTCTAGCGCTGGTAACATGGAAATAGCGAAATAGCTGGGAGGCGTGATTGATGTGCAGCGACTCGCCTATTTTTTTGCACTCGATGAGGATCTGTACCTCTCCTTCCTTCATGATTGCGTAGTCAATTTTTTCTCCTTTTTTCGTTCCGACATCGCAAACGAATTCTGGAGTCACCTCACTCGGATCAAAGACATCGTAGCCCAGCACCGTACTGATGAAGGGCATCACAAAAGCATTTTTAGTCGCCTCCTCCGTCTGAATTGAAGCGCTTTGCAAACGAACCTTGGCGGCTAGGCTTGCTAACTTCTCAAAGAATTCCATGAGTGACCTCTGACTTGGTTTCGATCCGTGTGTTGGCATACTGGCAAATTGACTACCATTTGATACTAGACACAAACCGGCACAAAGAAAGATTCCAATCAAAGATTCCAGACGCAAACAAGTCCTTAGCCGCAACTCCGGGCGAAGGGTGCGAGCAACCAATTTACAAACTGGCATCAACCCTCACTGCTTATCACTACCCTTCTCCTGCATCTGCACCGAAGACTTGGTGCCGTCAGTATTGTCTTTAGTCTCGTTATCCGAGTTATCGAAGCAGCCCTGCAGCGCAAGCAGGCAGCAACAAAGGTAAAACGTGCGGGCGAGGTTCATGCTGTTCTCCAGTTTCAGGGGCTTGAAGTAGTGACCCATGTCGGTGGAAATGGTTGCGACTTTTTCGGCGCCGAGCGATGAGCACTGACAGAGGGTTCAGCACACCGGCTTTTCATCCCGCAGGTAATATTCAGCAGAATTTTCGTTTTGCCCGTGCTGTCTGAAAATCAGGCGCATCCCTATAAGGAACACGGCAATGAAATTTGCAAAAATTGCACAGAAACTTTCCCTGTGGGCCGGCCTGCCCCGGACATTTCTGGGGGCGATCGTTCTGATTATCCTGTGGGGTTTGAGTGGACCGATTTTCCATTTCAACGATACCTGGCAGCTGATCATCAACACGTCGACCACCATCATCACCTTCCTGATGGTGTTCCTTATCCAGAACACCCAGAACCGCGACACGGATATTTTGCACTTGAAGATCGATGAGTTATTGCGAGTAACGAAAGAAGCGCAGAACGCGATGCTGGGGCTCGAATCGCTGGATCTCAAACAGTTGGAAGAATTGAGAAAGAAATATCGCCACCTCGGCGAGGGCGAAACGATTTCCCTGGACGGTACTGTCGTCCCGGAAACAAAGAAACAGGATGAATGAATGTTGACCCATGCCCCGCGGGTGACCAGCGACGTCACCCGCGCCATTGGTGCTAGCGACTGGCTTGCAGGGCCCTGGCCATTTGCAGATGGTTTTGCAGTTTGGGCAGGGTTTCTTCGGCAAACGCTTTGATTTGCGGCACGTCCGTGGTCTGCGCTTGTTGTTGAAGCTGCTCGATGGTCTGTTGGGTGGTTTTCACCTGACTGGCGGCATACGCCTGATCGAAAGACGCATCGTCCTTCACCTCTGGAATCAAGGCTTTGGCCTTATCCATCACCTCTTCGCGCGGTGCGACCGGTAAATCGAGTTGCTTGGCAATTTTCGCCAGATGCTGGTTGGCGGTGGTGAGGTCGTTGATCACCACGATGGTGTAATCCTTGACCTCTTTGGACTCGGTTTTCTGGTGCGCCAGGCGACTGGCTTCGATGTCGGCCATGCCTTTGGCCGATGCTTCGTTGATGAATTCAGCGGCTGACTGGGCAAAGGCACTGTTGGCAAACAGGCCCAGTAACGTGACAAAACTGGCATTGCGTAAACGGGTGGCCATCCGGCTCATGGTCGCGCCCTCCTTCTTTGAAAATTCAAACGGGAGCTTGCGCCCCCGTCTTTTAATAAAACCACCTTCACTATTACCGGGATTTCTGACCACCTTTGCGGCCCATGCCGCCTTTCGCGGAGTCTTTATCAACGGTCGTCGTGGTGGTTTTCCCACCTTTGCGACCAGCTTCAGACGCCTTCGTTCGATCATGGGCACTACCCGGACTCGGATTTTTTGAAGTAGGCATGGTTTTCATCCTCTTGATGATGAGAGCAGCGAGCAGCCGCCCGCATAGAATAAGAATTTCCATAGCCAAAAAGGTTTAGAAAAACTGGCAACGCTGCGACGAACGGTGACGAGCTTTCAGGCCCCGAGACGCAGATGATGCTGGCGCTTGGCGCTGTACATCGCCTCATCGGCATGCCTGAACAGCTGGTTCTCTTCAGTGCCATGCTCGGGGTATCGCGCGACACCGATACTCGGCTGGATGTTCAGGCTATGCCCGTCCAGGCGCAGGGGCTGAACTAGTACCTGGCGGATTTTTCCCGCCACATTCTCGGCGTCTTCCGCGGCGTGGATGCTGTGCAACAACACGACAAATTCATCACCGCCGATACGCGCTACGGTGTCGGTTTCGCGCACGCAGCCCTTGAGCCGATTGGCGACCGCTTGCAGCAGCATGTCGCCGACCGCATGACCAAGGGTGTCGTTGACTTGCTTGAAGCGGTCGAGATCGACGTAGAGCAACGCCATTCGACCGGAGTCTTCCCGGGCCAGCGCCAGTGAGGCCTTGAGGCGTTCGCGCAGCAACTCGCGATTGGGTAACTGAGTCAGTTGGTCGTACTGGGCCATGCGCTGGAGCCGGGCATGCAATTGCTTGCGCTCGATAGCAGTCGCGACCTGAGCGCAAACATACTGCAGCAGTTCCTTGTCTTGCTCGGTGTAACGCTCGCCGCCCGGTACGCTTTTAACGATCAACGCGCCAATGGTGCCGTTGTTCTGCGAACTCAATGGCACGCCCAGCCAGCAGGGCGAATCCTGGCCCGCGACCAGCGCCGCAAAACCCGCCGGCGGATTGTCCTGATCCGGGGTCAGCAGAATCGGCAAGCCGCTGCGAATTACTTCACTGCAAAGACGCCCGGTCACAGTCCCGGGCTCCTCGGGTTGCGGTTCACGGTCGTCGACGTGATAGGGAAAATTCAGCTGCGCGCAGTGCTCGTCATACAGCGCCACGGAGAAATTCAACGCCGGGAGCCATTCGCCGATGATCGAATGGACGCGTTTGAACAGCGCCAGCAGATCTTCTGCCGCGTGGGCCGCCTCGGAGATTGCGTACAGCGCCGCTTGCCGGGACTCGGCCTGTTTGCGCTCGGTGATGTCGCGCGCCACGGCAATGCGCAGCTGATCGATCTCCGACCAGCGCGCCGACCAGAGAATATGCACCACCCGGCCATCCTTGCGCAGGTAACGATTTTCAAAGTTGAGCTTGGGCTCGCCCCCCATGATCTCCCGCGCGGCGTCGAGGGTGCGCTGTCTGTCGGCGGGATGCACCAGGTCGATCATCGGCTGGCCAATCAGCTCGTCGGGGGTGTAACCGAAAATGCGCTCGCAGGCCGCGCTGACAAATACGAAGCGACCTTGTTTATCCACCGCACAGACGGCGTCCAGCAAGAGGTCGATGTAGCTGGCCAGTGGTGCGGAATTTCTGGTTTCCATGATGCCGAGAGCGTGTCCGGACAATGCAACATTGAACAACCCTCCCTGACCGGTCATACGCCCGAGCGATGACTGTGCAGCTGACGCTTCCTTGCGATCAGCCTCAAGCCTTGTTCGTCACCAGCCCCGGCAGCGCATGCACCAGGGCATTAATGGCAAAACCGATGAACATTACCCCGCACAACCGCGTGATCACCAGTTCATGGCGTTGATACAACGTGCGCACCTGACGTGCACCGACGATGCCTATGAGGATAGCGTAGGCCATAAGGCCACCAATGAAGCTGAGGACGATCAACCACGGCAGCATCGACCAATGCAGCAATTCTGCACGGCTGGACAGCAGCGCAGTAAAGGTCGCCACCGCCACCGGGTATGCCTTGGGGTTGGTCAGACCGAACATGATGCCGTGCCAGAACGGCTGCCGCGCCGGCCCCTGAGGCGCCTCGACACTGCCCCGCCGAGCCCGAACCGCGCGCAGACCCAGCCAGAACAAGTAGAGCCCACTGAATACGCCCAGCACATCGAACGCTGTGCTGCCGATTTCCCGCGCACCGACAATCGCGATCAGCGCCGTGCTGCACCAGACCACGTCGCCCAGCAAATGCCCGCACAGAAATCCCGCTCCGGCCCGCCGACCGCGCGCCGCGCCGATGCCGAACACCGCCAGCACACCCGGCCCCGGCGTGATGCCATAAATGAAGCCCGAGGCGAGAACGGCCATTAGCAGCGATGGGGTCATGGGAATTCCTGTTGAAACGCCGGACGAATGGACGCAAGTCTATCTCAGGACCCCGAGCATCGACTCACTGATCGTCGAAGAACTTCATCCCCGCATACGGCCGTTGCCGACACGCCGCCAGCCGCGACGCCAGATCCCCGACATGCGCCTCAAGCTTGTGCCCGTCCGGGTCGAGAAAATAGAACGACGCGCCTTCGCTGCGGTTGTCTCGCCATTCCGGCACGTTGACGGATCGCAGGTGTTCGACGAACAACGGAAAGTCCGTAGCGCCGATACTGAAGGCGTAATGGGTATAGTCAGCGGCGGGCGCGGACTCGCGCAGCGGATCGAGAGACAGGCACAGCCATAGACCGGGTAATGAGAGATAGGCGCCGGTGTCCCACGAGGCTTCAAGCTGGAGTTGCAGCAGATCTTGATAGAACGCCACGCTGCGGTTCAGGTCGGTGACGGCGAGGGTCAGGTGGTTGAGGCCGGTTAGCATGTGTTTAGCAACCTTGAGGCTGGGTCCGACCGGAGCGTACAACTTAAACGTCCTTGAGCGTAGAACCACTAGTGCTTTGTTGCTGTGAGTCAGTCTTCGCGAGCAAGCCCGCTCCCACACTTGACCGAATTCCAAAGTTGGACACGGTTAAATGTGGGAGCGGGCTTGCTCGCGAAAGCGGTTTTCCTGACGCCGCAGATTTCAGAACTTATCGAGCGTGCGCAGCTTCTGCGGCAATCCCCACAGCAGCAACGCAGCGGCGATCAGCGCGGCGACGCCGATGACGTACAGGGCCGGGGTGGTGCTGCCGGTCAGGTCCTTGATTCGCCCGACCATGACCGGGCTGACGATCCCACCGAACTGGCCAAGGGTGTTGATCACCGCGATTCCGCCAGCGGCACCTGCGCCGGCACCGGCCAGCAGTTTCGGCGGCAAGGTCCAGAAGCTCGGGATGGAGGCGATGATCCCGGCACCGAGCAAGCCCAGGGCGACAATCAGGAAAGTCGTATGGTTAGCGAAGATCCCTGCGCTGAAGAACCCCACCGCGCCTACCGCCACCAGACCTGCGACAAACTTGCGCCGCTCACCGGTGGCATCGGACAACCGCCCGATCACCACCATGCTGATGGCGCCGCAGACATAGGGAATGGCGGTCAGCAAGCCGATCATCACCGGACTCTCGGTGCCGGCACTGCGGATCAGTTGCGGTGCCCAGAAATTCAAGCCGTAGGACGCTACCTGAATCAGAAAGTAAATCAGCCCCAGCATCAGGAAACCCGGAATCCGCAAGGCTGCCAGCAAGGAACCGCCGCTCTTGTGCGGTTCGTGGTGAGCGATACGGCTGGCGAGCAGTTTCTTCTCCGACGACGTCAGCCAATGGGCGTCTTCGATGCGGTCCTTGAGCAAGGTCAGCACCAACAAACCGAGGCCGATGCAAGGCACTCCACCGAGCAGAAACAGCCAATGCCAGCCGCGCATATCAAGGAAGCCATCAAGGTGTTGCAGCACCAGCCCGGAGAACGGTGCGCCAACCAGCCCGGCAAACGCCGACGCGAGAAACAGCATCGAGGTTATGCGCCCGCGATAGTGCTGCGGAAACCACAGTGTCAGGTAATACAGCACGCCGGGCGCGAAACCCGCCTCCATCGCACCGATCACGAAGCGCAAGGCGTAGAACTGCCATTCGCTGTTGACGAAGACCATGGCCGCCGTGGCGACACCCCAGGACATCATGATCCGGGCGATCCAGCGCCGCGCACCGACCTTGTAGAGCATCATGTTGCTCGGCACTTCGAAGATCACGTAACCGACCACAAACAGCCCGGCACCGAGGCCGTAAGCGGTGTCGCTCAGGCTCAGGTCGGCCTGCAACTGGAACTTGGCGAAGCTGATGTTGATGCGGTCGAAAAACGCGAACAGGTAGCACACCATGATCAGCGGCATCAGTCGCCAGGCGACTTTGCGGACCAGGGCTTTTTCGGCGTCGTGGCTAACGGACGGGCTCGCGCCCGCCTCCAGTACATTGAGGCTCATAGTGTTTCTCCAGATGGACTTCACGAGGGAGTCCCGATTGTTTTTGTTGTCTGGTTTAAGTGATCTGTGTGGGTGCTTTATGTGGGAGCGGGCTTGCTCGCCAAAGCGGTCTAACACTCAACATTGATGGTGACTGACACGCCGCCTTCGCGAGCAAGCCCGCTCCCACAGGGTGTTCGGTGTGTTCAGGTGGGTGTCGGGTGCAGGTCGCAATTGCGTCCGGCCTTGGCGAGTTGCCCGGGCACTTCGTGGCCCAACAATGCGGGTAACCCTCGGGACAACTTCAGCAACAACGGCAGATCGATGCCGGTGTGAATACCGATTTCATCGCACAGGTTGACCAGATCTTCAGTGCAGATATTGCCCGAAGCACCCGGCGCAAACGGGCAACCGCCAAGGCCGCCGAGGGCCGCATCGAAACGACGGGCACCGGCCTCATAGGCGGCCAGGACGTTGCACAAACCGAGGCCGCGAGTGTTGTGAAAATGCAGGGTCAGATCTGCCGACGAAACCCGCTGCAAGACTTTGCGCACCAGCCGATCGATCTGACGCGGATTGGCCATGCCGGTGGTGTCGGCCAAGGTAATGCCCTGAATCCCGAGCTCCTGATAAGCCTCGACGATTTGCAGCACTCGGTCCTCATCGATCCTGCCCTCGAACGGGCAGCCGAAGGTCGTGGCGATGCTGCCGTTGAGCCGCACCTGCGTGCCGCGAACGAATTCGACGATCTCGCCAAACGCCGCCAATGACGCCTCGCAGCGCATCCGCATATTCGCCAGGTTGTGGGTCTGGCTGGCGGACATCACCAGGTTCAGCTCATCGGCCCCCGAGTCCAGCGCTCGTTGTGCGCCTTTGAGGTTGGGGATCAATGCGACATAGATCACGCCTGGCCGTCGGGCGATGCCCTTGAACACTTGCTCGCCATCACGTAGCGCCGGAATGGCTTTGGGCGAAACAAACGAGCCCGCTTCGATGCGGCTGAACCCCACCAGCGACAACTGATCGATCAGCGAAATCTTGTCGACGGTTTCGACCCAGGTCGGCTCGATCTGCAAGCCGTCACGAGGGGAGACTTCCTGAACGATCAGGGTCTGGGAATAATCAGTGATCATTGCACCACCCCTTCAGCTTTCAGCCGTTCGATGTCCTGGTCAGTCAGGCCCAGCCCCGCGAGGATGTCGTCGGTGTGCTGACCCAGACTCGGTCCCGACCAGTTCACGCCGCCGGGGGTCTCGGACATTTTCGGTACGATGCCCGGCATCTTCACCGTGGCACCACCGGGCAGTTCGGCGCTGAGCAGCATGCCCCGCGCCTGATAGTGAGGATCGGCGACGATATCAGCCACCGAATAGATGCGCCCGGCCGGGACTTCGGCAGCTTCCAACGCCGACAGCACTTCGTCGATAGGTAGGCTGCTGGTCCAGTGAGTGATGGCGGCGTCGAGCACATTACTTTTGGCGGCGCGGCCATCGTTATGCGCAAACTCCGGCGCTTCGGCCAGATCGACCCGACCGATCACCGCCATCAGGCGCTTATAGATCGGGTCGCTGTTACCGGCGATCACCACGTAAGCGCCGTCGGCGGTCAGATAAGTGTTGGACGGCGCGATACCCGGCAATGCCCCGCCGCTGCGCTCACGAACATGACCCAGCATGTCGTATTCCGGCACCAGGCTTTCCATCACGTTGAATACGCTTTCGGCCAAAGACACATCGACCACCTGCCCGCCGCCCTGCCCTGTCTTGACTCGCAGCAGCGACATCAAGGCGCCGATCACCGCATGCAGCGAAGCCAGCGAATCGCCGAGACTCACACCCACTCGGGCGGGCGGTGAACCGGGGGTGCCGGTGGTGTAGCGAATCCCGCCCATGGCCTCGCCGATTGCACCGAAACCCGGGCGATCACGGTACGGGCCGGTCTGGCCATAACCGGAAATACGCACCAGCGTCAGGTTGGGATTGAGAGCATGCAACACGTCCCAGCCCAGGCCGAGTTTTTCCAGGGCGCCGGGGCGCAGATTTTCGATCAGCACATCGGCGTCGGTCGCCAGTTGCTTGACCAGCTCGATGCCTTCGGGGGATTTCAGATTCAGCGCAAGGGACTTCTTGTTTCGCGATTGCAAGTACCACCACAACGAAGTGCCTTCGTGCAGCTTGCGCCATTTGCGCAGGGGATCGCCCTGGCCCATGGCTTCGATCTTGATCACTTCGGCGCCGAACTCGGCGAGCATGCGTGCTGCGAACGGCGCGGCAATCAGTGTGCCTATCTCGATCACTTTGATTGCACTCAAGGGGGCAGTCATCGCGGGGTACCTCTTGTTCTTGGAATATGAGCCAAGGCTAGAGGACCGAGGGGCAAGGAATCCAACCTTCAGTTGGCAACGACCGTTCGCGAAACGCGAATGCTCGGCAGCAGAATTGCCGCGACCTTAAGTCCGCCATCGCGAGCAGGCTCGCTCCCACAGGGGATTTGTGAACACCGAAGATCAACTGTGGGAGCGAGCCTGCTCGCGATGAGGCCGGCCCATTCAATAGAGAACTGTCAGGCCTGACCGCGCAACTGCTCAAACAACATCCGGCTCACCGGCGACAGCCTCGCTTCATCGCGCACCACCAGAATCAACGCACGATCCGACCAGTCATCCGTCAGCGGCACCGCGTGCAAACCCAACGCCCGACCAAACAGTTCATAGGCCTTTTGCGGCAGGATGCCGATGCCCATGTTGGCCTGGACCATCCGGCACATGGCATCGAACCCCGGCACATGAATCCGCAGCCTCAGCACCTTACCGGCCTTGCGCGCGGCCGCATGGGTGCGCCTGTTGATGGAACTGGCGGCGTGCAAGCCGACGTAATCACTGCCCAGCGTGTCGGCAAAAGCCAGGGTCGAACGAGTCGCCAACGGATGATCGGACGGCATCAACACCATCAGTTTGTCCCGGCGATAAAGAACACTGTGCAGACCTTTGACGTCACTGTCGCTGGAGCAGATCCCAAGGTCCGCGACGCCATCAAGCACGCCCTGAATCACCCCGCTGCTGGGGCGTTCTTCGAGGTCGGTCTTGACCTGCGGATGGCGCTCGGAAAAGTCCCGCAAGTCTTCAGGCAGGAACTGAATGATCGCCGACAGGTTGGCGAGCATTCGCACATAACCGCGTACACCGTGGCTATGCTCGCCCAGCTCAAGACCCATTTTCTCGACGTTGAACAGCATCTGCCGGGCGTGGTGCAGCAGGGTTTCACCGGCCGGCGTCAAGGTCATGCCCTTGGCCTGGCGCACGAACAGGCTGATGCCCAGCGCCTCCTCCAACTCCATCAAGCGCTTGCTGGCCGCCGACACCGCGATCGATTCGCGAGCAGCGGCACGGGTCAAGGTGCCCTCTTCATGGACGGCCACAAACAGTTGGAGAGTGATCAGGTCGAGGCGGCGGATCAGGCTTTTTTGCAGCATGGGAGGGCTCGATGATTTCGGTTCGACTAAGTCGGCAGGATAGCCCGGTTTCGTTTCGTCCCCGCGATCCAATTACCCGACAGCACTTCAGGGCAGTTCACCGCACTCTGGAATTCCATCGCGTTGAAGGAAAAGCTTTACGTTAATATCCGCCAGGTTTTTTTCACTTCGGCAGTGTTTTCCCCGGTGGTCGCACAAGGCAAGGCAGCCATCAGAATCACGTTGCGCGCCGACATGGAGACGACGCTGATACGCCATTTCTGCGAACTCATCAGCGAGCTTTTACGCACTCACGGCCGGGACATCGGCAGCTGAAACTCAGGGAAGATCAAATGAAGAGCAGCACCACCCTCCTCATCACCTGCTGCACGGTTTTTCTCGCTCAATTGGGCATGAGCATTTATCTGTCGGCGCTGCCGGAAATTGCCCGGGATTTAACCGCCGATGCCTCGCAGGTTTCATGGGGGCTGGCGGTGTATCTGATAGGCATGGCGCTGCCGATGCTGTTCTGGGGCAGCCTCGGTCAGCGCATTGGCCGCAAACCGGTGCTGCTCGCGGCACTCGGTATCTATGGGGTGGGCAACCTGGCCCTGCCGCTGGGCCAGACGCTGGAGTCATTCCTGTTTTTTCGACTGATTCAGGGTGTAGGCGCCAGCGGAATTTCGGTCATGGCCCGAGTGCTGATCCGCGACAGCTTTCACGGCGACCTGCTGGCCAAGGCATTGTCCTGGATATCGATTTCCTTTGTGGTGGCGCTGGGTATCGGCCAATACCTGGGGTCGATTATCCAGGTGGCGCTGGGTTGGCCGATGATCTTCTACTTGTTGGGTGGCGTAAGCCTGTCGATGGCGGTGGTGGTGGCCCGACTCACGTTCCCGGTGCTGGCAGCAGAGAACACACTGTCATCCGCCTGGACGAGTTACTGGCACATTCTGGGTCATCGGGGCTTCCTGTTGCCGGCCCTTGTCGGCGGCGTGGGGTACGGGGTGATCGTCGCATTCAACACCGCGGCGCCGTTGATTCTGCAAGGCCCCTTCAACTGGTCGGCAGTGGAATACGGATTGTTGGGTTGGCCAATCAGCGCGGCCTATTTTCTCGGGGCTGTGGCGGTCAATCGCTTTGTGTTGCGCACCGGTCAGCGCCATCTGATGACGGCAGGCGTTGGGCTGGTACTGGCGGGCTGCGCAGTCATGTTGCTGGGTAGCATCGCCGGTACGTCGATAGCGCTGCTGTTCTGGTTGCCCTATTGTTTTGCGGTGTTTGGCCAGTCGCTGAATTACCCGATCAGCCTGTCCCTGGCCAACGAAGGTTCGCCGGTTGGCGGTGCTTATGCGATGGCATTGAGCGGTTTCATTCACCAACTGATGGCCGCCACTATCGGCGGTATCGCCAGCCTGATAGCGAGCCAGCAGGCATGGCCATTGTCGCTGTTATGCACCTTGCTGGCCGTGGGCGCGCTGCTTTGCGTAGTGTTCGCGCCCGGCCGTCGAACCACTTAGAACGCGTTGCGGAAAATCTCCTCGATCTGCCGCTGATCCGCCTTCCGTGGATTGGTCAGTCCACAGGCGTCTTTCAAGGCATTGGTGGCAAGCACCGGAATGTCGTTGAGCCGGGCACCGAGCTCGCGTAAACCGGCGGGGATTTCCACGTCCTTGGCCAGGTTGCGAATGGCCGCGATGGCTGCCTGAGCGCCCTCTTCCGGGCTGAACCCGCGAATGTCGGCGCCCATCGCGCGGGCAACATCGGTCAGGCGGTCGGCGCAGACCAGCGCGTTGAAACTTTGCACATGAGGCAGCAACACCGCATTGCACACGCCATGGGGCAAGTCGTAGAAACCGCCCAACTGGTGGGCCATTGCGTGAACGTAGCCAAGGGACGCGTTGTTGAACGCCATACCCGCCATGAACTGCGCGTAAGCCATGTTTTCCCGCGCGATCATGTCACTGCCGTCGCGTACGGCCAGACGCAGGTTATTGCTGATCAAAGTGATGGCTTTCAGCGCACAGGCATCGGTAATCGGGTTGGCCGCCGTGGAGACGTAGGCTTCGATGGCGTGGGTCAGAGCGTCCATGCCAGTGGCGGCCGTCAGGCTCTTGGGCATGGCGACCATCAGCGCCGGATCGTTGACTGACAGCAGCGGTGTGACGTTGCGATCGACGATGGCCATTTTCACGTGACGGGACTCGTCGGTGATGATGCAAAAACGGGTCATCTCGCTGGCGGTACCGGCGGTGGTGTTGATCGCGATCAACGGCATTTGCGGTTTGGCCGACTGATCGACACCTTCGTAGTCACGAATTGTCCCACCGTTTGTGGCGCACAACGCGATGCCCTTGGCGCAGTCGTGAGGCGAACCGCCGCCCAGCGACACCACGAAATCACAGCGACTTTCCTTGAGCAGGCCCAGGCCAAGTTCGACGTTGGCGATGCTCGGATTCGGCTTGGCGCCGTCGAAGATCACCGAGTCGATGTCCTGGATCGCCAGTTTCTCGGCAATCATCGTTGCCACGCCAGCCTTGGCCAGCCCGGTGTCGGTGACGATCAGCGCCTTGCGAAAACCATACTTGCGAATGGCGTCCATGGCTTCGTCGAGGCAACCGGTGCCCATGATGTTCACAGCGGGGATGAAAAACGTACTGCTCATGCGCGAGTCTCCTGGCTGAAGCCGAATCAACAGCACCGATCCGGCGGGTGCGCACAGGATCGACCCATTAGTCGCGCGGTAACTTGATCTGGCTCAAGTCCGGGTCGTGATAAAGTCGCCGTCCATCAGACCTTTTGCTTTGAGACAACGAACGCAATGACCGATTTCCAGGATGTCGATGCCCAACTTGAAGACTGGAACGCCTTGCGCACCACCGCCTCTTTCGGCGGCCTGCTGGTGGGTAACGGTGCCAGTCGTGCGGTATGGGACGACTTCGGCTATGACTCGCTGTTCGAAAACGCCCGCACGGTTGAAGAAAAGCCTCTGAGCCAATCCGAACTGAGCGTGTTCGACGCGATGCAAACGCGCAGTTTCGAACAAGTGCTTGGGGCGCTGAAAACCACCAGCCGGGTCAACAAGGCGTTGGCCGTCAGCTCTGCCGCGCCGCGCAACCGCTATTACGCGATCAAGGAAGCGCTGATCAACACCGTGCATGCGGTGCATATCCCTTGGCGATTGGTGGTGCCCTCGACGCTGGCGACGATCAATCAGGAACTGGGCAGCTATCGAACGGTGTTCACCACCAATTACGACTTGCTCAACTACTGGGCAATCCAGCACCGGCCTGACGCTATTACCGATCTGTTTCAAGGCACCGAGCCGCGCTTTGATCTGAGCATCACCGCGACAGACAAAACCCGGCTGCTGTACCTGCACGGCGGCCTGCATCTGGTGCGCAATCAGGACGGCACAGCGCGCAAATTGATGTCGACCGAAGGTACGTTGCTGGGCAGTTTCGCCATCAACAATACGATCAAGACCCTCGATGACGTGCCGCTGTTCGTCACCGAAGGTCCGACCCAGGACAAGCTCAAAACCATTCGCAGCTCGGATTACCTGTCGTTCTGCTACGACCAGTTACTGGGCCATGGCGATGGGCTGTGCATCTTCGGACACGCCCTTGGCGAGCAGGACAGTCACATCATTCATGCATTGCGCCAGGCGAAGCCGAAGACAGCGGCGATCTCGATTTACCCGCGCAGTAAAGCGTTCATCCAGCATCAGAAGCGACATTACACGAAGGTGTTTGAGGGGACGGGAGTGGAGCTGCGTTTTTTTGATTCGAAGACGCATGCGCTCGGTAGTCCCAAGCTGACCGTACCGGTCGAGGTTTAGCGGCGCCCGCCGAACCTATGTGGGAGCGGGCTTGCTCGCGAAGGGGGCTTAACATTCAATGAAGATACTGAATGTCAGACCGCTTTCGCGAGCAAGCCCGCTCCCACAGGGGATGTGTATTGGACTTATCAAGCGGTGTGTTTAGAGCACCGGCAAGGTCTTGTCCTTGATCACCGTGGTCGGGCCGTTGGCTTTGACGCTGGCGATGCCTTTATCCCTCGCGGCGTCCGATGAGTAGGATTCGCTGCTGCCGATGATCTCGTGGTTACCGGCCTTCAGGTTGAAGTAAGGATGACCGTCCTTGGTGGTTTTTTTCTCGTAGCGTTCGTCCAGCGGACTGTTGGCCTGAACCGAGGCGATACCGCCATCGGCCGCACCGCGAGAGGTATACAGCTCACTGGTCAGAATGGTTTCGGCATTGGCCGCTTTCAACACAAACTTGAACTGACCGTTGCTGGTTTTGCTCACTTCGTACCATCCAGACATGCTTTTTCTCCTTGGCGATTGAGAGGTTTCGCGCTTCAGAGTAAAGACCAGCTTGCTGCTTCTGTCGCCTGTACCGCCGCCATCGCGAGCAGGCTCGCTCCCACAGTGAGATTGTGTACATCAATCCATTGTGGGAGCGAGCCTGCTCGCGATGAGGCCGGCAAAGCCACCACAACACCTCGCTATTTCACCGCAGCCCGCACTACTGATAACTCAGGTGTCTGCACCCGTCTCTGGCTCAGGTAGCGCATACAGCTAACCCGCAAGAACGAGGCGAAATTCACCACTTCGCCGCGGTAGTCCATCACCTCTTCATACAGCTTGGCGATCAACTGATTGGTGGTCATGCCGTCGACCTCGGCGATTTCGCTGAGGATGTCCCAGAACTGATTCTCCAGCCGCAGGGTGGTCACCACCCCGCAGATGCGCAGCGAGCGGGAGCGCGACTCGTAGAGAATCGGATCGGCCTTGACGTAGAGCTCGCACATGGACAGGTCCCTCGTTACAGCGTGATTTTGGTGCCCAGCAACCCGAGGAAACCGGCCAGCCAGCTCGGATGCGCCGGCCAGGCCGGTGCAGTGGCCAGATTGCCTTGAACGTGACCTTCCGTCACCGGGATATCGATGAACGTGCCGCCAGCCAGGCGCACTTCCGGAGCACATGCCGGATAGGCGCTGCACTCGCGGCCTTCAAGAATGCCTGCCGCGGCCAACAGTTGCGCACCGTGACACACCGCGGCGATAGGTTTGCCAGCCTTGTCGAACGCTCGCACCAGGTCCAGGACTTTTTCGTTCAGGCGCAGGTACTCCGGCGCACGACCGCCCGGCACCAGCAGCGCGTCATAGTCCGCCGCCTCTACCTTGGCGAAATCGAAGTTCAGGGCAAACAGGTGACCGGGTTTTTCGCTGTAGGTCTGGTCGCCTTCGAAGTCATGGATCGCTGTGCGCACGGTCTGGCCGGCGGTTTTGTCCGGGCAAACGGCATGCACCGTGTGGCCGACCATCAGCAGTGCCTGGAACGGCACCATCACTTCGTAGTCTTCGACGTAATCGCCGACCAGCATCAGAATTTTTTTAGCCGCCATGGGGAGGACTCCTCTGGGAAATGCGTGGGCATGCAGGAGTATTCAAGGTAGTCCTTATCCGGCGGGGTGGGTAATAACCAGCTACTACCTGATGGACCGCGTTATCGTTCTTCGCGGGCAAGCCACGCTCCCACAGGTTTTGCATCTGCCGCAAGAACGGCACAAGACCTGTGGGAGCGGGCTTGCCCGCGAAAGCGTCCGCAAACTGTACGCCTATCTTTGCGCCTAGCTGTAACAGCGGCATACCCAGCGTTTGTGGCTAGATGAAGACTCTTCCCGCCACCCTCGATTCTGGTTGCCATCATGTCCTCGCGCGAAAACATCGGCATGGCCCTCGGCCTGCTCGGCGTCGTTATCTTCAGCCTGACCCTGCCCTTCACACGGATCGTCGTGCAGGAACTTCATCCCCTGCTCAACGGCCTCGGCCGTGCGCTGTTCGCGGCGATTCCGGCAGCGTTGCTATTGCTGTGGCACCGTGAAAAATGGCCCACGTGGAAACAGATAAAAGGCCTGACGCTGGTGATCGCCGGGGTCATCCTTGGTTTCCCGGTGCTGTCGGCTTGGGCCATGCAGACCTTGCCCGCCTCTCATGGAGCACTGGTCAACGGCTTGCAACCGCTGTGCGTGGCGCTGTATGCCGCGTGGCTGTCTCATGAGCGACCATCGAAAGCCTTCTGGGCCTGCGCGGCGTTGGGCAGTGCGTTGGTGCTCGGTTATGCATTGATCAGCGGCGCGGGCAGCATTCAGGCCGGTGATTTGCTGATGCTCGGCGCGATTGCCGTGGGTGGCCTGGGTTATGCCGAAGGCGGCCGGTTGGCCAAGGAGATGGGCGGCTGGCAGGTGATCTGCTGGGCACTGGTGCTGTCGACGCCGCTGCTGATCGGACCGGTGCTGTACCTGGCGCTGCAACATCAAGGCGAAATTTCGGCCAAAACCTGGTGGGCGTTTGGTTACGTCTCGCTGTTTTCACAGTTCATCGGGTTCTTTGCCTGGTACGCCGGGTTGGCCATGGGTGGCATTGCCCGGGTCAGCCAGATCCAGTTACTGCAGATCTTCTTCACGATCGCGTTTTCGGCGTTGTTCTTCGGTGAGCATGTCGAGCCGATTACCTGGCTGTTCGCGGCCGGGGTGATCGTGACGGTGATGTTGGGGCGCAAGACGGCAGTCAAATCAAATGTGGGAGCGGGCTTGCTCGCGAAGGGGGCTTAATATTCAACGAAGATGTTGAATGTCAAACCTCTTTCGCGAGCAAGCCCGCTCCCACAGGATCAGAGGTAACCGTCAGCCCGCAGCAATGTTTCCAGGCAATGTTCGCTGATGTGGTAGAAGTCCTTCAGTTCCTGAATCTTCACCAACAGCTGAGCCGGGTCCACCGGTTCGGCGCGTTTGACCGCCAGGATCATCTTGTTCTTGTTGGTGTGGTCCAGTGAGATGAACTCAAAGACCTTGGTCTCGTAACCACAGGCTTCCAGAAACAACGCACGCAAACTGTCGGTAACCATTTCCGCCTGCTGGCCCAGGTGCAGGCCGTATTGCAACATCGGCTTGAGCAGCACCGGGCTCTGGATCTGCAGGCGGATCTGCTTGTGGCAGCACGGTGAGCACATGATGATCGAAGCGCCGGAACGAATGCCGGTGTGAATCGCATAGTCGGTGGCGATGTCGCAAGCATGCAGCGCGATCATCACGTCCAGCTCGCTCGGCGCGACGCTGCGCACGTCACCGCATTTGAACACCAGCCCCGGATGCTCCAGCTTCGCAGCGGCGGTGTTGCACAGGTTGACCATGTCTTCGCGCAGCTCGACGCCGGTCACCTCGCCCTCGGCCTTCAACGTGTTGCGCAGGTAGTCATGGATCGCGAACGTCAGGTAACCCTTGCCCGAACCGAAATCCGCCACCCGCACGGGTTTGTCCAGCGCCAGCGGCGACGAGGTCAGCGCATGGCTGAAGACTTCGATGAACTTGTTGATCTGCTTCCACTTGCGTGACATCGCCGGGATCAGCTCATGCTGCGCGTTGGTCACGCCAAGGTCTTTGAGAAACGGCCGGCTCAGGTCGAGAAAACGGTTTTTCTCGCGGTTATGCTCGGCGGACGGCACTTCGCGCAATTGTTGAGGTTTGCTCTTGAACAGCGAAGATTTGCCTTTTTTGCTGTATTCGAGCTGGGCTTCGTCGGTCAATGACAGTAAATGCGCATTTTTGAACGAGGCCGGCAACAGTGCAGCGATGGTCGCCATGCCTTCGGCAATTGGCAGGTTCTTGGTGATGTCGCGGGTTTTGTAGCGATAGACGAAGGACAGGCAAGGCTGATCCTTGACCGTCAGCTGCTTGATGATCAGCCGCTGCAAATCCGCTTCGCCACCGACGTACTTGGCCAGCACCAGTTTGATGAAGGCGTTCTGATCGAGGCTCGTTTGCAGCAGGTCGATGAACTGGGCGTGATGATCCGGCGCGAGGCTGGCGGGAGTGGCGGTGACAGACATGGGAAAAAACGGCCTCGGGCGGTGCGAATCGGGGAATGACGGGTATTTTAGGGGGGATGGCCGTTCGGGACACGCAGTTATTTGCTGAACGGTGCGAATCCTGAGGCTAGCGAGCTCTTTGTGGCGAGGGGGCTTGCCCCCGTTGGGCTGCGAAGCGGCCCCTATGTATCTTCAGTCACACCGAGTTTTCTGGTTCGACGACTGCTTCGCCGCCGAACGGGGGCAAGCCCCCTCGCCACAAAAGCATGTAGGAGCTGCCGAAGGCTGCGATCTTTTGATTTAGCCCAACACCACCAACCGATTCGGCAACTCATTCCTCACATGGGTCACCGGCACATGCACTTTGAGCAACTCGCCGCAGGCCTCGATGCACGTCACAAACCCCTGCAATGTCTGCCCCTGTTTCACCTGCTGCGTAAACGCCGCCACAATCGCGTCCCAGTTCTTGTTGTCCAGCCGTTTGGAAATGCCTTCATCCACCAGAATCTCCACATAGCGTTCGGCCTCGGAGACGAAAATCAGCATGCCGGTGCTGCCCACGGTGTGGTGCAGGTTTTGCTCCAGGAACTGCCGGCGCGCCAGGTTTGACGCGCGCCAGTGACGAACCGTGCGCGGGATCAGGCGCGTGGTGACTTTGGGGATCCGGAACACCAGGCACAACACGATGAAGCTAAGCCATTGCACCAGCAACAGGCTGTGCATGGTCAGCCAGCCCGTCAGGTAATGCACGATACCCGGCACCACCAGCGCCAGCAGACTGGCCCAAAGCAACGGGATATACGCGTAATCGTCGGCGCGGGCCGCAAGCACCGTCACCAGTTCGGCGTCGGTGTCGCGCTCGACCCGGGCAATTGCCTCGGCGACTTTGCGTTGTTCGTGTTCAGTCAGTAATGCCATGTTTATGAATGCCTGCTCGCTATTGTTGTTTTTACCTGCAGTGTGATCACCAGCCGCCCGACGAACCGCCGCCCCCGAAACTGCCCCCGCCGCCGCTAAAGCCCCCGCCGCCACCGCCGCCAAAACCTCCGCCGCCGAATCCGCCTCCCGAGCCGCCACGGCCACCGCTGCTTGGCAGAATACCGAACATCTGGCCGACGAAGATCGTCAGGATAAACAGCAATACCAGTAACACGAACAACCCCGGATGCCGCTCAACGAAATCACTCTCCTGATCGCCACGCGGTTCATACACTGTCGACGGTTCGTCCAGCGGATTGCCGCCCAGCACCACCAGCATCGCCGCAATGCCGTCGCTGATGCCTTTGCTGAAGTTGCCCGCCTTGAACGCGGGCGTGATCACCTGATGGATGATCACCGAACTCTGCGCATCGGTCAGGCGACCTTCCAGGCCATAACCGACTTCGATCCGCAGCTTGCGCTCGTCACGGGCGACGATCAGCAATGCGCCGTTGTTCTTATCCTTCTGGCCGATGCCCCAGTAGCGCCCCAACTGATAACCGAAATCCGCGATGTCGGTGCCCTGCAAGTCCGGCAACGTGACCACCACCAACTGCTCGCCAGTGGTTTTTTCATGGGCGTTGAGCTGTTGCGTCAGTTGCTCGCGCACCGCAGGCTCGATCATCTGGGCGTTGTCCACCACCCGCCCGGTCAATTCCGGGAACTTCAACTCGGCCTGGGCCGCCAGGGCAAACACCCAGAACACCAGCACCAGGCCCACTTTCAACACGCGCATTGGCAACCTCATCCTTGGTGACGCTTCAAGCCCGTTCCGGCGCTTACTGGAACTTCACTTCAGGCGCTTTCTCGGCACCGGGGCTGGTTGCCTCGAAAGTTTCGCGGATTGGCAGATCGCTATACATCACGGTGTGCCACAGGCGACCGGGGAAGGTGCGGATCTCGGTATTGTATTTCTGCACCGCCAGGATGAAATCGCGACGCGCCACGGCGATGCGGTTCTCGGTGCCTTCAAGTTGCGATTGCAGTGCCAGGAAGTTCTGGTTGGCCTTGAGGTCCGGGTAGCGCTCGGACACCACCATCAACCGACTCAGCGCGCCGGTCAGCTGATTCTGCGCCTGCTCGTACTGTTTGAGTTTTTCCGGATTATCCAGCGTGCTGGCATCCACCTGAATCGAGGTGGCCTTGGCGCGGGCTTCGATCACCGCGGTCAGGGTTTCTTGCTCATGCTGGGCATACCCCTTGACGGTTTCCACCAGGTTGGGAATCAGGTCGGCGCGACGCTGGTACTGGTTCTGCACCTGGCCCCAGGCGCCCTTGGCTTGTTCGTCGAGGGTCGGGATATTGTTGATGCCGCAGCCGGTCAGTAGTGTTGTCAGCCACATCAAGGCTGCAACCTGCAGGCTCGACCGATAATGGTGTCGTACATTCATCTGGTTGATGCTCCCTTGCACATTCCGTTGATGAAACAACCTGCGAACTCTGACCCGACTCTTGGGGCATAATCTGCGCCGCTACTGGATTGCATCGAGCCAATGGGCTAAAAGATGCCCAGCACTGAGACTCTGCAGAAGTGTGCTGCATTTACCTGAACAACAATAGTCGCTCCCCAAATTTTGGCTGACCGGCGTGTATTCACTGCCGTTTAGGCTTTTGAGAAAACAATTCATGAAGAAGCTGTGTTTGCTGGGCCTGTTCGTCAGCCTGGCCAGTCATACCGTATTGGCCGCCACGACGCCCGCACCTATAGAGAACAAGGACGCCTTCATCAGCCACCTGATGAAGCAAATGACCCTCGATGAAAAGATCGGCCAGTTGCGCCTGATCAGCATCGGTCCGGAAATGCCTCGGGAGATGATCCGCAAGGAGATCGCTGCCGGCAATATCGGCGGCACCTTCAACTCGATCACCCGCGCCGAAAACCGTCCGATGCAGGACGCGGCCATGCGCAGCCGGTTGAAGATCCCGATGTTCTTCGCCTATGACGTGATCCACGGCCACCGCACCATTTTCCCGATTCCGCTGGCCCTGGCCTCGAGCTGGGACATGGACGCCATTGGTCGCTCCGGGCGCATCGCCGCCCAGGAAGCGGCGGCTGACAGCCTCGACATCACCTTCGCGCCGATGGTCGATATCTCCCGCGACCCACGCTGGGGCCGCACGTCCGAAGGCTTCGGCGAAGACACTTATCTGGTTTCGCGAATCGCTGGCGTAATGGTCAGGGCGTTCCAGGGCACCGGTGCGAACGCGGCCGACAGCATCATGGCCAGCGTCAAGCATTTTGCCTTGTACGGCGCGGTCGAGGGCGGTCGCGACTACAACGTCGTCGACATGAGCCCGGTCAAGATGTACCAGGATTACCTGCCGCCATACCGCGCGGCGATTGACGCCGGTGCCGGCGGGGTGATGGTTGCGCTGAACTCGATCAACGGCGTGCCGGCCACCGCCAACACCTGGCTGATGAACGACCTGCTGCGCAAGGAATGGGGCTTCAAGGGCCTGGCGGTCAGTGATCACGGGGCAATTTTCGAGCTGATCAAGCACGGCGTCGCCGCTGACGGTCGCGAAGCCGCGAAGCTGGCGATCAAGGCCGGCATCGACATGAGCATGAACGACACCCTCTATGGCAAGGAATTGCCAGTGCTGTTGAAGGCCGGTGAGATCGAACAGAAAGACATCGACAACGCCGTGCGTGAAGTGCTCGCCGCCAAGTACGACATGGGCCTGTTCAAAGACCCGTACCTGCGCATCGGCAAGGCCGAGGATGACCCGGCCGACACCTATGCCGAAAGCCGCCTGCACCGCGCCGAGGCCCGTGATGTTGCGCGCCGCAGCCTGGTGTTGCTGAAGAACCAGGGCGAAACCCTGCCGTTGAAGAAAACCGCGAAAATCGCTCTGGTCGGTCCACTGGCCAAGGCGCCGATCGACATGATGGGCAGTTGGGCCGCTGCTGGCCGTCCCGAGCAATCGGTGACCTTGTTCGACGGCATGACCAATGCGCTTGGCGCGCAGTCGACGCTGATCTACGCCCGTGGCGCGAACATCACCAGCGACAAGAAAATCCTCGATTACCTGAACTTCCTCAACTTCGATGCACCGGAAGTGGTGGATGATCCGCGCTCGGCCAATGTGTTGATCGATGAAGCGGTCAAGGCTGCCAAGCAAGCGGATGTGGTGGTGGCAGCGGTGGGCGAATCCCGTGGCATGTCCCACGAATCGTCGAGCCGCACCGACCTCAACATCCCGGCCGCCCAGCGCGAGCTGATCAGGGCGTTGAAAGCCACCGGCAAACCGCTGGTGCTGGTGTTGATGAATGGCCGTCCGCTGTCGATTCTCGAAGAGAACGAGCAGGCTGACGCGATTCTGGAAACCTGGTTCAGCGGCACCGAAGGCGGCAACGCCATCGCTGACGTGCTATTCGGCGACTACAACCCGTCGGGCAAACTGCCGATCACCATCCCGCGCTCGGTGGGTCAGATTCCGACCTACTACAACCACCTGAGCATTGGCCGGCCGTTCACACCGGGCAAACCGGGCAACTACACCTCGCAGTATTTCGAAGACACCACCGGACCGCTGTTCCCGTTCGGCTTCGGTCTGAGCTACACCCAGTTCAGCCTGACTGACATGGCGCTGTCGTCGACCACACTGAACAAGACTGGCAAGCTCGACGCCAGCGTCGTGGTGAAGAACACCGGCAAGCGTGACGGCGAAACTGTGGTGCAGCTGTACATCCAGGACGTGACCGGCTCGATGATCCGCCCGGTCAAGGAACTCAAGAACTTCCAGAAAGTATTGGTCAAGGCCGGCGAACAGAAAGTCGTGCACTTCACCATCACCGAGGATGACCTGAAGTTCTACAACGCCCAGCTCAAGTACGCCGCAGAACCGGGCAAGTTCAACGTGCAGATCGGCCTGGACTCCCAGGACGTGACGCAGCAGAGCTTTGAGTTGCTGTAACCCCTGACACACCGCAAAACAAATGTGGGAGCGGGCTTGCTCGCGAAGACGGCTTAACATTCAACAAAGATGCTGAATGTCAGACCGCTTTCGCGAGCAAGCCCGCTCCCACATTAGGTCAGGGTGTTTGGAGGAATGTATTCAGCCCCGTCGATCCAGCAAATTCACCACCAGCCGATCCACCCATCCCCACACCCTCTGCTTGACCCGCCGCCACAACGGTCGGCGTTTCCATGCTTCGAGGCTGACTTCCTGGCTCAGGGCAAAGTCATTTTCGAAACTCGCCGCCACCGCCCGGGTCAGTCCGGGGTCCAGGGCTTCGAGGTTGGCTTCCAGATTGAAACGCAGATTCCAGTGATCGAAGTTGCATGAGCCGATGCTTACCCAGTCATCGATCAACACCATTTTCAGGTGCAGGAAACACGGCTGGTACTCGAAGATTTTCACCCCGGACCTGAGCAGACGCGGGTAGTAGCGATGCCCGGCGTAGCGCACCGATGGGTGATCGGTGCGCGGCCCGGTCAGCAGCAGCCGCACATCGACGCCACGAGCTGCCGCCCGGCGCAGTGAGCGGCGGACCTTCCAGGTCGGCAGAAAATACGGCGTGGCCAGCCAGATTCGGCGTTGGCCACTGTTCAGCGCGCGAACCAGCGATTGCAGAATATCGCGGTGTTGGCGGGCGTCGGCATAGGCGACCCGGCCCATGCCCTCGCCCATGGCCGGCACTCGCGGCAAGCGCGGCAAACCGAAGTGCGCAGTGGGTTTCCAGGCGCGCCGATGGCGGTTGGCGATCCATTGGCGATCGAACAGCAACTGCCAGTCGAGCACCAACGGGCCGCCGATTTCCACCATCACTTCGTGCCATTCGCTGGTGTCTTCACCCGGTGTCCAGAACTCATCGGTGACCCCGGTACCACCGACCACCGCCAGGCATTGATCCACCAGCAGCAGCTTGCGGTGATCGCGATAAAAGTTGCCCACCCAACGGCGCCAGCTCAGACGATTGTAGAAACGCAACTCGACACCGGCGGCGATCAGGCGCTGACGCAAGGTCAGGGTGAACGCCAGGCTGCCATAGTCATCGAACAGGCAGCGCACCCGCACGCCGCGCTCGGCCGCCTGGACCAGCGCCTGAACCATGGCCTCGGCGCAGGCTCCCGCCTCCACCAGGTACAGTTCCAGTTCGACTTGTTCTTCGGCGCGGGCAATCGCTACCAGCATTCGCGGAAAAAACTGCGGGCCATCAATCAGCAGTTCAAAGCGGTTGCCGTCGCGCCACGGGAAAATTGCGCCGCGCATTCTCAGCGCGCCGTGAAAATCAGCACCGCACCCACCGGCACCGACAAACTGATGGCCGACAAACCGGCAACCTTGCGCAAGCTTTCCAGGCCCGGAGCCAGGTCGAAATCTTCAGCGCTGATCACCAAAGGCTCAAGGGTCACCACCTGGAAGCGTCGATCATCGAGACGGGTCGCCAGCAGCTCGGCGT
This sequence comes from Pseudomonas farris, assembly GCF_019145235.1. Lineage (GTDB taxonomy): Bacteria > Pseudomonadota > Gammaproteobacteria > Pseudomonadales > Pseudomonadaceae > Aquipseudomonas > Aquipseudomonas farris. Next base: position 211,225 of record NZ_JAHSTV010000005.1, read on the forward strand.
TGTATTGGTGTTGTTTGCCATGCAGGTTGACGGTCAGCGGCAAGCGCAACTCCAGTTGCGCACCGGGCGCCAGGTCGTTGATCGGCCGCAAATCGATTTGCGTGGTGATCAGCGCTTCGGGAAACGTCTGGATCTCGAACAGTTCGTTGCGCATGCGTTCGTCGCGCAACGGAATGCCGCTGTTGACCGACTCCAGCTCGACCTCCACCTGCGCCAGGCCCTTGGGATCGACCTTGCCGTGTAGCACCAGAAAGCGCTGCACTTCGGAGATGTTGGCGTTTTTAGTGCTGATGAAAGACAGCCGCGAGGACTCGCCGTCCAGATACCAATTGGCCTGGGCCGACACGGTGACACCGGCCAGCAGCAGGAAAGCGAGGGTTTTGCAGACAAAGCGGTTGAACATAGAGACTCATGGGCAGATAAACCTGAGCGAACCTTAACTGGCCTGAGGCAGGTTGCAAACTTTCTGTTACTCCGACCCACCCTTTGTGGCGAGGGAGCTTGCTCCCGCTGGAGTGCGAAGCGCTCCCAAAATCAGACAATGAGTTCTTCCAGTCAGACCTCGGCCGCTGGTATTACGACTGCTTCGCAGCCGAGCGGGAGCAAGCTCCCTCGCCACAAAAAAACTGACCCTGTCAGGGTTGCAGGCGACAGCCTTGGCGTTCACCAAACCAAACAGCGCTATTGCTGCGTCCCATACCACCAACCGTCACACGCTTGTTCGCGGCGTCATCGACGAACCCGCTGGTGGGCAAATACTGCTTCACATAGCTCTGGCAATACTCCATAGGATTGTTCATCACATAGCGGCACGAGCAGTATTCCTTGGCGGTGTAGGCGCTGATGATGTCCGGGAAAGCCAATAACGCCACTCGCTCCTGCCAGATCCAGCCAAGCAAGGCGATCAGCAGCACCAGCAACAGCGTGCTGAACGGCCGACGACGAATAAAACGGCGGCGGCTCATGGCTGCACCTTCATGGCAAACGCCCTGAGCGCGAGTTTGAGCAATTCGTTGTGCCGATAACTGCCATCGCGATCATCGCCGTAGCGCACGATCACCAGCTTCTCGCTGGGAATCACGTACATCGCCTGACCCCAATGGCCCAGCGCGGCGAAGGTATCGGCGGGGGCATCGGGCCAAGGTTGTGTCGCGCCATCCACCGCGCGATTGAGCCACCAGTGACCGCCGGGCACTGCTTCATCCTGGTTGGCTTGATAGCCAGCGTAAGGATCACGACTGAAGTCGACCCAATCTTTGGGCAACAATTGCCGCTCGCGCCAACGACCGTCGCGCACCATCAACAGCCCCACCCGCGCCAGATCCCGGGCGGTGAGGTAGGCATAGGACGATGCGACAAACGTGCTCGTGGCATCCGCTTCCCAAACCGCACTGCGAATCCCCAAGGGTTCGAACAGCGCAGTCCATGGATAATCAGGATAACGGGTCGGGCCGACGATGGTTTTAAGCGCAGCGGACAGCAGGTTGCTGTCGCCGCTGGAGTAGCGGAATGCCTGACCGGGCTTGGCGTACTCGTCATGGTTGGCGGTGAACGCGGCCATGTCGCGGTGACCACGGGTGTAAAGCATGGCCACCACCGACGACTTCAATGGGGCGTATTCATAGTCTTCCTGCCAGTCCAGGCCCGAGGCCCAGTGCAGCAGGTCGGCCATGGTCATGGCGGGATGTTTTTCCAGTGGAGGATAGAACCGCACTGCCGGGTCCTGCAGTTTGAACAGCCCTTCGCCATAGGCCACCCCGAGCACCGCGGCCATCAGGCTTTTGCTGATCGACCAGGTCAGATGCGGCGTTTGGGCAGTGGTCGGTCCGGCGTAGCGTTCGTAGACGAGTTCGCCGTCGCGGATCACCAGCAAGGCATCGGTGCGAATGCCTTGGTGAGTGGCATCGTCGCGGGGTGGGAAGGCGTAACTCTCCAGGGCCTGAAGTGCCGGCCCAGTGACTTTCGGGCCGGGAGGCCATTGCTCGGCTGGCCAGTTTTCAGCGTGGACCGCGAGGCTGAGCAGCAGCATGACAATCAGGGACAAGCCTTTGAACATGAGGGGTGCTCGGAGGGATGAACCTGCAGAGCCTAGTCGAGCTTGATGACAGTTCTGGGATTTGTGTTGCCAATGAGGCCGCCTTCGCGAGCAAGCCCGCTCCCACAGGGGATTTGTGGTGAGCACAAAATGTGTGAACACCGCAGATCAACTGTGGGAGCGGGCTTGCTCGCGAAGAGGCCCATCAACCCAGCGAAGATCCCGCCAACGCCTTGGCCAACCGCTTCCCCCGAGCCCCTGCCGCCAAATCCATCACGGACTGATCGCGCTGCCACATCGCCGCCCATTGTGGCGGGCCATCGGCCAGGGCCTGATTCACTTCAGCCTTGAGCCCATCGAACTGCGCAAATAACCCGCCCAGCAATACATGCCCGGCCGGATTGTTCGGCGCCTGGCGGCTGACTTCCGCGCACCCGGCCAGCAGCGCCAGCAAGCGCAGTTGCAAGGTTTGCGGCCAGTCGCTGTCCTGGCCGACGCCGAACAGCCACGCGGTCATGGCGCTCAGCACATAAATGTCTTCCAGGGTTCGGAACGGTTTGACGTACGCATCCCAGCCATCCCCTGCGAGCAATTCACACAGTGCGTTGTCGAGAAACAACCGGCCGTGGCTTATGTCTGGCATCAGAGGCATCGGCGCGAGTTTTTCCAGACGCACACCCGGTTCGCCGGGGTAAACCACCGCAAGGTTCAAGCGCGGCACTTCGCCGGGTTCTTCACTGCGAGCAGCGACCAATAGCCAGTCGGCGGCATCGCCAGCGGTGACGAAATCCTTGCGACCGCTCAGGCGCAAATCGCGCAGCCGGGTCTGCATGTCCGCCACCCGCAAACTGCGCTGTTCGGTCGCGCACAACGCGCCGAGGCTCAGCGGCGCGCTCGGCCAGAGCATGCGCAACGCCGCCTGATAACCCACCAGAAATGCCAGCCCTGGCGTCGCCATCAGCCGTCCGCCGGCCACCGCCAATTCGAACGGCGACACCGTGCCCAATTGTTGCAACAAGGCTGCGAAGCCTTCGCCCAGGTCCGGGTTGGTGGGCAGACGATCGCGGCGTTTCAACAGGGTTTGCCAGGGCATAAGAGGCTCCTTGTGGGCTGTCATATAAGCATCACCAAAGCTTCATGGCGATGACACCGGGGCTACATAGCCTGACTTTGCACAACACGGCTGCATAAAGAAAGTCGATCGGCTGCAACCCAAGACGGGTGGCCAGCCCGTACGGAGACTCACAATGACTCAGATCGCCCGCATCAGCGACACCGGCAATGAACGCCGCCTGCAAGCCGAACGCCTGGTGGGCGCCGAGGCGTTGCAGGAAGCCCAGGCCTTGCGCTTCAACGTGTTCAGCGGCGAATTCAACGCCAAGCTGAAAGGCGCGGAGCTGGGTCTGGACATGGATGACTATGATGTTCACTGCGCCCACATCGGCGTGCGTGACTTGAACACCGGGCGCCTGGTGGCGACTACTCGTTTGCTCGACCACACAGCGGCCAGCAGTCTGGGCAAGTTCTACAGCGAAGAAGAATTCAGTCTGCATGGTCTGGTCCATCTGAAAGGCCCGATCCTGGAAATCGGTCGCACCTGCGTCGACCCGGCCTACCGCAACGGCGGCACTATCGCCGTGCTCTGGGGTGAACTGGCCGAAGTGCTGAACCAGGGCGGCTACAGCTATTTGATGGGGTGCGCGAGCATTCCGATGCAGGACGGCGGCATTCAGGCCCACGCGATCATGCAGCGCCTGCGCGAACGCTACCTGTGCACCGAACACCTGCGGGCCGAGCCGAAAAAACCACTGCCGACGCTGGATATTCCGTCCAACGTCATCGCCGAAATGCCGCCGCTGCTCAAGGCCTACATGCGCCTGGGCGCAAAAATCTGCGGCGAGCCGTGCTGGGACGAAGACTTCCAGGTGGCCGACGTGTTCATCCTGCTCAAGCGCGACGAGCTCTGCCCGCGTTATGCCAAGCACTTCAAGGCGGCTGTGTAATGAGCCGCTTGCGGGTGTACGCGCGAATTGCGCGAGTGCTTTTGGTGGTGACGCTGGGCTTGACCATGGCCAGTGTGTTCGGGTTGTTCGAGCGACTGGGGATTGCCCATTCGATGGTCCGTCGCCAGCGCTGGTCGCGTTTTTTCATGGCGCGGCTGAGCAATGCCCTGCCCTTTCGCGTAACCGTGCATGGTGAATTGCCGAAGGCGCCGATGCTCTGGGTCAGCAATCACGTGTCCTGGACCGACATTCCGTTGCTGGGCATGCTCACACCGCTGTCGTTCCTGTCCAAGGCCGAAGTGCGCACCTGGCCGGTGGCGGGCTGGTTGGCGGCCAAGGCCGGCAGCCTGTTCATTCGCCGTGGTTCAGGCGACAGTCAGTTAATCCGTAAACAAATGACCCGCCATCTGGAGCAGGAACATCCGCTGCTGATGTTCCCCGAAGGCACCACCACTGATGGCCGCTCGCTGCGCACATTTCATGGTCGTTTGCTGTCAGCGGCGATCGATTCCGAAGTGGCGTTGCAACCGGTGGCGATTCGTTATTTGCGCGATGGCGAGCTCGATACCCTGGCACCGTTCATTGGCGATGATGATTTGCTCTCGCACCTGATGCGCTTATTCGCCAATGATCGGGGTGAGGTGGAAATTCATCTGCTCAAGCCGATCGAATGCCAGGACCGGGAACGCGCGGCGCTGGCGTTCGAAGCGCAGCAGGCGGTGCAGAAGGCGTTGTTCGGGGCGATTCCGCAGACACAACAGGAGCCGCTACGCCCTGCGATCGCGGCCTGACACAAATCCCCTGTGGGAACGGGCTTGCTCGCGAAAGCGGTTTGACAGCCAGCACATGTGTTGAATGTGAAGCAGCCTTCGCGAGCAAGCCCGCTCCCACATTAAATTCGCGGTGTCGCAGCGAATGCCTGCAACTCGGGATAGAACAACCGGAAATCCTCGCTCAACGGCTCATACAATCGTCGCAATTCCTGCATCGCCTCGGCCAACTCCTCGGGCCGGGTCAACCTGCGTGAAATCCCCCGCAGCACCTGCTCCAGCACCGCAAATTCCCGGTAAGAACCCAACCAGTCATTGGCCACCATGTGCGGCGCAATCATCGCCAGGCGCTCCGGCAACTGCGGCTCGGCGGACAGCACCCGGTAAACGTCCGAAGTGAACTGCGCCAGCGGACGGTCGGCGTACAACTCCCAGTCCCGTGCCAGGCAGTGGTCGAAAAAAACATCGAGCACGATCCCGGCGTAACGCCTGCGCGTGAGGGAAAACCGCGACAAGGCGATGTCCACCAGCGGATGGCGGTCGGTAAACACGTCGATGCTGCGGTGCAACTGAATGGCCGCTTCGATCTCCGGATCGAACTGCCCTTGCAGCCGTCCTTTGACGAAATCACCATACAGACTGCCGAGCATTTGACCGGGGCGCTGGCCACCGAGGTGCAGATGTGCGAGATAGTTCATGCGCGCAGCTTAACACTGCGCCATCCATATCGTTATAACCCGATATACCGATTTACACGGCCATCAGACCAAAATCATATTGGTATATCGCGAAATACCGATTTAAAGTTCGCCTCATCGCGATATAGCGTTTTACTCATCACGAGCCCAAACCATGACCCTCGACCTCGACGAAATAATAAAAGCGCTGGCACACCCAGTACGCCGAGACATCCTCATCTGGCTGAAAGACCCAAAAGTCCAGTTCCCGGAACAGCTCCACAACCATGAGTACGGCATTTGCGCCGGACAGATCGATCAACGCTGCGGCCTGTCGCAGTCGACCGTGTCCGCCCATTTGGCGACCTTGCAACGGGCGGGACTGATCAGCAGCCAGAAGGCCGGTCAATGGCACTTCTTCAAACGCAACGAGGACGTGATTCAGGCGTTCCTCGACGCCATCGACAAGGAGCTCCGCGCTCCGACAAGGAACTGACAATGCCCCTCTCGCTACTCATTCTGGCCTTGAGCGCCTTCGCCATCGGCACCACCGAGTTCGTCATCATGGGCCTGTTGCCCGAGGTGGCGGCCGATCTCGGTGTGTCGATCCCCGGCGCCGGCTGGCTGGTGACCGGATACGCCCTGGGCGTGGCCATCGGTGCACCGTTCATGGCACTGGCCACCGCCAGACTGCCACGCAAGGCCGCTTTGGTAGCGTTGATGGGCATCTTCATCATCGGCAATCTGCTCTGCGCCCTGGCCAGTGATTACAACGTCTTGATGTTTGCCCGTGTGGTCACCGCGCTGTGTCATGGCGCCTTCTTCGGCATCGGTTCGGTGGTGGCAGCAGGTCTGGTACCGGCCAACAAACGTGCGTCGGCCGTGGCCCTGATGTTCACCGGCCTGACCCTGGCCAACGTCCTCGGCGTGCCGCTGGGCACTGCGCTCGGTCAGGAAGCCGGCTGGCGTTCGACCTTCTGGGCGGTGACCGTGATCGGTGTGATTGCGCTGATTGGTTTGATTCGCTTCCTGCCGGCCAAGCGCGATGAAGAGAAGCTCGACATGCGCGCCGAACTTCGCGCCCTCAAAGGCGCTGGGATCTGGCTGTCACTGAGCATGACTGCGCTGTTCGCCGCCTCGGTCTTCACCTTGTTCACCTATGTCGCCCCGCTGTTGGGCGAGGTCACCGGAGTCTCGCCACGCGGCGTGACCTGGACCTTGATGCTCATCGGCTTGGGCTTGACGGTCGGCAACATCATCGGCGGCAAGCTGGCGGACAAAAGCCTGGCTGCAACGCTGATCGGTGTGTTCATCACCATGGCGGTCGTGTCCACCGTGCTGACCTGGACCAGCATTGCCGTGATCCCGACCGAAATCACCCTGTTCCTCTGGGCCACCGCGTGCTTCGCCGCCGTGCCCGCCCTGCAAGTGAACGTTGTGACCTACGGCAAGGCGGCACCGAACCTGGTGTCGACCCTGAACATCGGCGCTTTCAACGTTGGCAACGCACTCGGTGCGTGGGTCGGCGGCAGCGTCATTGCCCACGGCTTCGGTCTCACCAGCGTGCCGCTCGCAGCAGCCGCACTGGCGGTACTCGCCCTGCTGGTGACCCTGATTACTTTCCGTCAGAGCGGCAATGCCGAACTGGCCCCCGCTACTAACTGATCGCTAAAGAGAGCTATTTCATGACGACTATTTTCGATCCGATCAAACTGGGCGACCTCGAGTTGGCCAACCGCATCATCATGGCGCCGCTGACCCGCTGCCGCGCCGACGAAGGCCGTGTGCCGAACGCGCTGATGGCTGAGTACTACGTGCAACGCGCCTCTGCCGGCCTGATCCTCAGCGAAGCCACGTCGGTGACGCCGATAGGCGTGGGCTACCCGGACACTCCCGGCATCTGGTCCAACGACCAGGTGCGCGGCTGGAGCAACGTGACCAAAGCAATCCACGGCGCTGGCGGCAAAATCTTCCTGCAACTGTGGCACGTGGGTCGGATTTCCCACCCCTTGTACCTGAACGGCGAAGCACCGGTCGCGCCGAGCGCCATCCAGCCTAAGGGTCATGTCAGCCTGGTGCGTCCATTGGCCGACTTCCCAACCCCGCGCGCCCTGGAATCCGCTGAAATCGCCGACATCATCGACGCTTACCGCGTGGGTGCCGAGAACGCCAAGGCTGCCGGTTTCGACGGTGTGGAAATCCACGGCGCCAACGGTTACCTGCTCGACCAGTTCTTGCAAAGCAGCACCAACCAGCGCACCGACAACTATGGCGGCTCCCTGGAAAACCGTGCGCGCCTGTTGCTGGAAGTGACCGATGCCGCCATCGAAATCTGGGGCGCGGGCCGCGTGGGTGTGCACCTGTCACCGCGTGCCGATCTCCATGACATGGGCGACGAAAACCTGTCCGAGACCTTCACCTATGTCGCTCGCGAACTGGGCAAGCGTGGCATCGCCTTCATTTGCTCGCGCGAGAAAGAAGCTGGCGACAGCCTCGGCCCACAACTGAAGGAAGCCTTCGGTGGCCCGTACATCGCCAACGAACGCTTCACCAAGGACAGCGCCAACGAATGGCTGGCCAGCGGCAAGGCTGATGCGGTGGCGTTCGGTGTGCCGTTCATTGCGAACCCGGATCTGCCGGCGCGTTTGAAGGCCGATGCGCCGTTGAATGAAGCACGTCCGGAATTGTTCTATGCGAAGGGGCCGGTCGGTTACATCGATTACCCGGCACTGTAAACAACATCAAAAAACAAGAAGCCCTGCCTCGAAAGAGCCAGGGCTTTTTTCATTTACATACATTTAAATAGTCGCTATTCGAACAATATAAACTTAATCTTCACCCAGCAACTAACGAACTGCAAAACAACAAACTTAATTCAATAAGGACATATAAACATGGATGTTTTAGACCCGAACAAACTTACGGTTCTCCTGCAAATCACCAACGCCACGGATTCTACTTTCTGGCTTGATGATTCCTCTCCAAAGCACCCACCTGTGACTCGCATCGACAAGATCCTCCCTTACCAGACCGTCTTTATGACGTTTGAAGGAGATCCTCATTTGAAGCAGGACATCGACATTGATTACGATATCAAAAAAGAGGTATTCACCACTTACATCTGCTACACCAACTACAAACAAAAAGTACAGTTCGACACCACGCTCAATTATTGCCACAGACAAACTGCGGGCCACCGAATTCCAGAAGTCGAACTCTTCTGGGAAACCAATGCTTACTCTATCGGCGCCGAACCAATCACCTGCGGCGCAGCCCTACAAAATGAAAACCCGGTTTACCCTTACAACTATAAGATGATCGCCTTTATGACACCATCGGCCTGATAAAGGGTTACTCGCAGGTTCTGAAATTAGTCGGATCAACCACGACGCTTGCTTTGATCCCAGGCGACCGCAAGACCGCTGAGGCAAATCACCGCAATCCCGATCACGCCGAAACTGTCCGGGGCATGGTCGAAGATCACATACCCGTAGATCCCGGCAAACAGAATCTGCCCGTAACTGAAGGGTGCCAGCATCGCCGGTGCCGCATGGCGGAAGGCCTGGGTCAGCAACATATGACCGAGCATGCCGCAAGTGCCCAACCCGATCATGAACAGGCCATGTAGCAGCGTCGGCGTGCTCCAGAAGAACGGCAACAGTGCAGTCATGATCAGGCTGTTGAGAATACCGGTGAGAAAGTTGCTGGTGGTCGGGCTGTCGATACCGCTGAGCAGGCGGGTGAGCAATTGATAGAAGCCAAAACACAAGGCCGAGCACAGTGGCAACAAGATCGCCGGGGTGAACAGCGCACCGCCGGGCCGCACGACGATCAACACGCCGACAAATCCACCCAGCACCGCCAGCCACTGATTGCGGGTTACCCGCTCATGCAGCAACGGTACGGATAACGCGGTCACCAATAAAGGAGCAAGAAAGGTGACGGCGGTGGCTTCAGCCAAGGGGATGTAACGCAGGCCGGTAGTGAAAAACAGGCTGGTGCCGATCAGGCACAGGGCGCGTAATAACTGCAAACCCGGACGCTTGGTGCGCACTACCACCGAGAAACCACTGCGTGGCACGAAAATCACCAGCATCAACAAGGTGTGCACCACGTAGCGCGCCCAAACCACCATCACAATCGGATAGAACCCGGACAGGTACTTGGACAACGTGTCGTGACTGGCGAACAACAAAACCGCAAGGCAGATCAGCGCAATACCCTTTATCGGCTGCTCGGCGCCCTTGTAGCCCGGGTTGTTAACATTCATTCACAGACTCGACACAAAATTCCTACAAAATACGTAGCTCGCTACCTATCAACCTGGCAAACGTACGTATATAAAAGCACCCCATTACAGAAAGGCGAGCGAAGCAGGGACATTTCCCCGCTTCAAGTCTTGACACAAATGGATCCAATTACGCATTTTGTTTCAATTGCGCAGGCTCGGACTCCAGCGCAGCATATCCAACCCTGTATCGACGCAACGCTCGGCTTCGGTGTGCAGTTGAAAACTGTCGGGAGCCAACAGCCACTGATACAGGATGCCATCGATATACGCATGCAGGCTGATGGCCGCGCGGGCAGTGTCGAGGTTTTCCGGCAACTGCCCGCGATTCACCGCATTACTCAGGGCCAGAGCGATTCGCACATTGCAATCGAGACTGGCCGTTCGGCGCTGCTGGCGCAGATCGCACATTTCATCGGTGAACTCGCACTTATGAAACAGAATCTCGTTGATGCGCCGGGTTTTCGGGTCCAGGGCAACTTGATGAAACAAATGAATCAGCAGCTTGCGCATGCAGCCCAGCGGATCGAGTTCATCTTCGCTTTCACTGGCCTTGGCCATTTCATCCAGCGGCTCATGCAAGGTATCGAGCATCGCCTGCACCAGATCCGCCTTGTTACTGAAATGCCAGTAGATGGCCCCGCGAGTCACGCCGGCCAGGGTCGCGATATCCGCCAGCGTCGTGCGTGCCACGCCCCGCTCGTAAAAGGCTTTTTCTGCCGCTTCGAGTATCTGGCTTCGGGTTTCTTGAGCTTCCTCTTTGGTACGACGGACCATGGCAGTAAAACCTCAATCAGGGTGCATCAGCGATGTCTGAATATCAGCTGAATAAAAGTGGGGCGAGCGCTCTTGGGCGTCTCATCAGGCCTACAATTCAAACCTTTGAACGGCTTTTGTAACCGTGTGGGTACACCGCCAAGGCCTTTACAAACAACCATGAACGTAAGTATATTCCTTAGCAAGCTACTTATCCACCCGGCGTAAATTTTTTAACCTTCCACATTTCTTGTGCGCAATGTGCGCGCCTGACCCGAGGATCTTCATGCAATTCAAGCCAGCTGTTACCGCTCTGGTTACTGCCGTCGCCCTGGCATCGCTACTCAGCGGATGTAAAAAGGAAGAGGCGGCACCTGCCGCACCAGCCCCTCAGGTCGGCGTCGTAACCCTGCAACCACAAGCCTTCACCCTGACGTCCGAACTTCCGGGGCGCACCAGTGCGTTCCGCATCGCCGAAGTTCGCCCACAGGTCAACGGCATCATTCTCAAGCGACTGTTCAAGGAAGGCGGCGACGTCAAGGCCGGTCAGCAGCTCTATCAGATCGACCCATCGGTCTATGACGCGACCCTGAAAAGCGCCGAAGCCAACCTGCGTTCGACCAAGTCGATCTCCGACCGCTACAAGCAACTGGTCGACGAACAGGCTGTCAGCCGTCAGGAATACGACACCGCGCTGGCCAACCGCCTGCAATCGGAAGCGTCCTTGCAGACCGCCCAGATCAACGTGCGCTACACCAAGGTTTACGCACCGATCTCTGGTCGCATCGGCCGTTCTTCAGTGACCGAAGGCGCGCTGGTCAGCAGCGGCCAGACCGACGCCATGGCCGTCATTCAGCAACTGGACCCGATCTACGTCGACGTCACCCAGTCTTCGGTGGAGCTGCTTGAGCTGCGCCGCGAACTGGAAAGCGGTCGTCTGCAAAAGGCTGGCGATAATGCCGCCGCAGTCAAGCTGACTCTCGAAGATGGCAGCCAGTACAAGCTGGACGGCAAGCTTGAGTTCTCCGAAGTTTCGGTTGACCAGACCACCGGCTCCGTGACCCTGCGTGCCGTGTTCCCGAACCCCGATCACACCCTGCTGCCGGGCATGTTCGTTCACGCCCAGTTGCAGGCCGGTGTGGACAGCGCGGCGATTCTGGCCCCGCAACAAGGCGTGACCCGCGACCTCAAAGGCTCTCCGACCGCACTGGTCGTCGGCCCGGACAACAAGGTCGAACTGCGTCAGCTCAAGGCCAGCCGCACCGTCGGCAACCAATGGCTGATTGAAGATGGTCTGAAGGCAGGCGATCGCGTGATCACCGAAGGGCTGCAATACGTCAGACCTGGCGTCGAAGTGAAAGCCACTGAAGCCACTAACGTTGGCGCAAAGAGCCCGGCCACCGCACAGGCAGCTAATACTGCTGCCGGCGGCAAAGGGGAGTAAACCATGTCGAAATTTTTTATCGACCGTCCGATTTTCGCCTGGGTAATTGCCCTGGTGATTATGCTGGTCGGGGCTCTATCGATTCTCAAACTGCCGATCAACCAATACCCGAGCATTGCGCCTCCGGCCATTGCCATCTCGGTGACCTACCCAGGCGCGTCTGCACAAACCGTGCAGGACACCGTGGTGCAAGTGATCGAGCAACAGCTCAACGGTATCGATAACCTGCGTTATGTCTCGTCGGAAAGTAACTCCGACGGCAACATGACCATTACCGCGACCTTCGAGCAGGGCACCAACTCCGATACCGCGCAGGTTCAGGTCCAGAACAAGCTGAACCTGGCCACCCCGCTGCTGCCGCAAGAAGTGCAGCAACAGGGTATCCGCGTGACCAAATCGGTGAAAAACTTCCTGATGGTCATCGGCGTGGTGTCGCGCGACGGCAGCATGACCAAGGACGACCTGTCCAACTACATCGTGTCGAACATGCAGGACCCGATTTCGCGCACCGCCGGTGTCGGTGACTTCCAGGTCTTCGGTGCCCAGTACGCGATGCGGATCTGGCTCGACCCGGCTAAGTTGAACAACTACAACCTGACCCCGGTGGACGTGAAAACCGCCATCGCGGCGCAGAACGTTCAGGTCTCGTCCGGTCAACTCGGCGGCTTGCCTGCCCTGCCCGGCCAGCAACTGAACGCGACAATCATCGGCAAGACCCGTCTGCAGACCGCCGAGCAATTCAAGGCGATTCTGCTGAAGGTCAACAAGGACGGCTCGCAAGTGCGTGTCGGCGACGTTGCGGAAGTCGGTCTGGGTGGCGAAAACTACTCGATCAGCGCTCAGTTCAACGGCGCCCCGGCCTCCGGTCTGGCGGTGAAACTGGCCAACGGTGCCAACGCCCTCGACACCGCAAAAGCCCTGCGCAATACCATTGATACCCTCAAGCCCTTCTTCCCGGAAGGGATGGAAGTGGTGTTCCCGTACGACACCACCCCGGTGGTGACCGAGTCGATCAAGGGCGTGGTTGAAACCCTGGTCGAAGCGATCGTGCTGGTGTTCCTGGTGATGTTCCTGTTCCTGCAAAACTTCCGCGCCACCGTCATCACCACGATGACCGTGCCGGTGGTATTGCTGGGTACGTTCGGGATCCTCGCGGCGTTCGGTTTCAGCATCAACACCCTGACCATGTTCGGTATGGTATTGGCCATCGGCTTGCTGGTGGACGATGCCATCGTCGTGGTGGAAAACGTCGAACGGGTCATGAGCGAAGAAGGCCTGTCACCCAAGGAGGCCACCAAGAAATCCATGGGGCAGATCCAGGGTGCCCTGGTCGGTATTGCCCTGGTGCTGTCGGCGGTACTGCTGCCGATGGCATTCTTCAGTGGCTCCACCGGTGTGATCTACAAACAGTTCTCGATCACCATCGTCTCGGCCATGGCCCTGTCGGTACTGGTAGCGTTGATCTTCACCCCGGCGCTCTGCGCGACCATGCTCAAGGCGATTCCGAAAGGTGAGCACGGCACGCCGAAACGCGGCTTCTTCGGCTGGTTCAACCGCAGCTTCGACCGTGGCGTCAAAAGCTACGAGCGCGGCGTGGGCAACATGCTCGCGCACAAGGCCCCGTACCTGCTGGCGTACCTGATCATTGTGGTCGGCATGATCTGGCTGTTCACCCGTATTCCAACGGCGTTCCTGCCGGAAGAAGACCAGGGCGTACTGTTTGCCCAAGTGCAGACACCGGCCGGTTCCAGCTCCCAGCGTACGCAAGTGGTCGTGGACGAAATGCGCGAATTCCTGCTGCGTCCGAGCAAGGAAGGCGGTGAAGGCGACGCGGTGGCCTCGGTGTTTACCGTGACCGGTTTCAACTTCGCCGGTCGTGGTCAGAGTTCGGGTATGGCGTTCATCATGCTCAAACCATGGGAAGAACGTAACGCCGACAACAGCGTGTTCAAACTGGCGGCCCGTGCCCAACAGCACTTCTTTACCTTCCGCGACGCCATGGTGTTTGCCTTCGCGCCACCGGCGGTACTGGAACTGGGTAACGCCACCGGTTTCGACGTGTTCCTTCAGGACCGCGCCGGTATCGGTCACGAAAAACTGATGGAGGCCCGTAATCAGTTCCTCGGCATGGCGGCGCAAAGCAAGGTCCTGTCGCAAGTGCGTCCTAACGGCCTGAACGACGAGCCGCAATACCAGCTGGAAATCGACGATGAGAAGGCCAGCGCCCTGGGCGTGACCCTCACCGACATCAACAACACCCTGTCGATTGCCCTGGGCAGTAGCTATGTGAACGACTTCATCGACCGCGGTCGCGTGAAGAAGGTCTACATCCAAGGCCTGCCTGGCGCTCGCATGAGCCCCGAAGACCTGAAGAAGTGGTACGTGCGCAACAGCGCCGGCACCATGGTTCCGTTCTCGTCGTTCGCCAAGGGTGAGTGGATCTACGGTTCGCCGAAACTGGCCCGTTACAACGGCGTAGAAGCGATGGAAATCCTCGGTGCCCCGGCGCCTGGCTATTCCACCGGTGAAGCCATGGCCGAAGTCGAAGCCCTGGCCAAGAAACTGCCGGCCGGTGTCGGTATTTCCTGGACCGGTCTGTCGTACGAGGAACGTCTGTCCGGCTCGCAAGCGCCAGCGTTGTACGCCTTGTCGCTGCTGATGGTGTTCCTGTGTCTGGCGGCGTTGTATGAAAGCTGGTCGATCCCGATCGCGGTGATGCTGGTGGTGCCCCTGGGGATTATCGGTGCACTGATGGCGACCAGCCTGCGCGGCTTGTCCAACGACGTGTACTTCCAGGTGGGGCTGTTGACCACGATCGGTCTGGCGGCGAAAAACGCCATTCTGATCGTCGAGTTCGCCAAGGAACTGCATGAGCAGGGACGTAGCTTGCGCGATGCCGCGATCGAAGCCTGCCGGATGCGTCTGCGACCGATCATCATGACCTCGCTCGCGTTCGTGCTCGGTGTGGTTCCACTGGCCATCTCTACGGGCGCAGGTTCGGGTAGCCAGCATGCGATCGGTACCGGGGTGATTGGCGGTATGATCACAGCCACTGTGCTGGCGATCTTCTGGGTTCCGTTGTTCTTCGTCACCGTGTCGTCCATGGGCCAGCGCAAAGTCGCCGACCAGGATGACGCCATTGAACCATCTAAAGAGGCTGGCTAATGAGCAAGTCGCTACTCTCCATCGCAGTCGCTGCCTTCGTGCTGAGCGGCTGCTCACTGATACCCGACTATCAGCAGCCTGAAGCACCGGTGGCGGGCCAATACCCGCAAGGCCCGGCGTATTCGCCGGCCCAGGCGCCCAACCAGGCCGCCGCCGAACAGGGCTGGAAGCAGTTTTTCCACGATCCGGCGCTGCAACAGATGATTCAGACCGCGCTGGAGAACAACCGTGACCTGCGCGTCGCGGCGCTGAACATCGACGCTTATGCGGCTCAATACCGCATCCAGCGTGCCGATCTGTTCCCGGCCGTTTCGGCCACCGGCAGCGGCAGCCGTCAGCGAGTTCCGGCACGGGCCTCGCAAACCGGTGAAACGGCCATCAGCAGTTCCTACTCGGCTACTGTTGGCATCAGCGCTTATGAACTCGACCTGTTCGGTCGGGTTCGCAGCCTGAGCGAAGAAGCTCTGCAGAAATACTTCGCCACTGAAGAAGCGCGCCGCAGCACGCAAATCAGCCTGGTGGCCAGTGTGGCCAATGCCTATCTGACCTGGCAGGCTGACAAAGAGCTGCTGAAACTGACCCAGGAAACCCTCGGTGCCTACGAGGAGAGCTTCAAGCTCACCTCGCGCAGCAACGAAGTGGGTGTAGCCTCGGCGCTGGATCTGGCTCAGTCGCGTACCTCGGTGGAAAACGCCCGTGCACAACAGGCCAAATACACCCGTCAGGTCGCTCAGGATGAAAACAGCCTGGTGCTGCTGCTCGGCACCGGTATCCCGGCCAATCTGCAAGCGGCCAAGCCACTGTCGGACGACCTGCTGAGCGAAGTGCCGGCCGGTCTGCCGTCGGACTTGCTGCAACGTCGTCCAGACATCCTTCAGGCCGAGTACAACCTCAAAGCTGCCAACGCCAACATCGGCGCGGCACGGGCTGCGTTCTTCCCGAGCATCAGCCTGACCGCCAATGCCGGTTCCCTGAGCCCGGACCTGTCCGGTCTGTTCAAAGGCGGTTCGGGCACCTGGTTATTCCAGCCGCAGATCAACCTGCCGATCTTCAACGCCGGCAGCCTGCGCGCCAGCCTGGATTACTCCAAGATCCAGAAAGACATCGGCGTGGCGAACTACGAGAAGTCCATTCAAACGGCCTTCCAGGAAGTCGCCGATGGCCTGGCCGCACGCCAGACCTATACCGAGCAGTTGCAGGCTCAGCGCGACTTCGTCAGCGCCAACCAGGACTACTACCGTCTGGCCGAGCGTCGCTACCGCATTGGTGTCGACAGCAACCTGACCTTCCTCGACGCCCAGCGTCAGCTGTTCAGTGCTCAACAAGCGCTGATCACCGACCGCCTGGCGCAGCTGGTCAGCGCGGTCAATCTGTACAAAGCGTTGGGTGGTGGCTGGAATGAACAGACGGCGAAGAACGAGCCATTGAAAGAAGAAGCGCCGAAGATGAAGTTGTTCTGATAGCACGGTAAACACGAAGCCCACCGATTGGTGGGCTTTTTGTTGGCCATAGGAAAAGTTGTATTGGTCATGCTGGCCCCATCGCGGGCAAGCCCGCTCCCACAGGTTCAGCAGGGCTCACAGAGTTTGTGTTCGATACGGACCCCGCTCCTACAGGCTCAGCGGGGCCGACAGAATCTGGGTTCGACACGGACACTGTGGGAGCGGGCTTGCCCGCGATGGGCCGGTCCCGACACCACAAAGTCCGGATCAATCTTACGTTCGATAATCGCCCAGAACCCGCCCGCCCCCGATTGAACCACTTAGTCCGTTTCCCTCACCATCTGTCGCACAAAACCAATAACAACAGGTTCGACACCATGTCCCCGCGCCCTGCCCTGTCCGGCTGACCTCGCCCCGCTTTTCTGAATTCGAATCTTTTGTCTGCAACCCGAACGTTGCGGCACCGCCCTGTTTCATCCCTAACAATTAGAGAGACCGAAGCCCATGACGCCTTCCCCGCAGTATTTCTTTCCCAGCCTGATCGCCATCGCACTGGCCGGTGCGGCTCTGCCCGCCATGGCTGAGGAAGCCGGTTTTGTCGAAGGTGCCAAGGTCAATCTGAACCTGCGCAACTTCTACATCAACCGTAACTTCACCAACCCGACCAAGAGCCAGGGCAAGGCTGAGGAGTGGACGCAAAGCTTCATCCTCGACGCTAAATCCGGGTTCACCCAGGGCACCGTCGGGTTCGGCATGGATGTGCTGGGGTTGTATTCGGTCAAGCTCGACGGCGGCAAAGGCACCGGTGGTACGCAGTTGTTGCCGCTGGATCACGATGGTCGCCCGGCGGATAACTTCGGTCGCACCAACGTGGCGTTCAAGGCCAAGCTGTCCCAGACCGAAGTGAAGGTCGGCGAATGGATGCCGGTATTGCCGATCCTGCGTTCGGACGACGGCCGCTCGCTGCCGCAAACCTTCCGTGGTGGCCAGATCACCTCGAAGGAAATCGACGGTCTGACCCTCTACGGCGGCCAGTTCCGCGCCAACAGCCCGCGCGATGACAGCAGCATGAACGACATGTCGATGACCGGCAAAATGGCGTTCACCTCAGACCGCTTCAACTTCCAGGGCGGTGAATACGCCTTCAACGGCAAGCGCACTCAGATCGGCCTGTGGAACGCTGAACTCAAGGACATCTACAGCCAGCAATACGTCAACTTGATCCACACCCAACCGCTGGGCGACTGGACATTCGGCGCCAATTTGGGGTTCTTCTACGGCAAGGATGACGGCAGCGCCCGGGCTGGTGAACTGGACAATAAGACCTGGTCGGGCCTGTTCTCGGCCAAATATGGCGGCAACACCTTCTACGTCGGCCTGCAAAAACTCACAGGCAGAAGCGCCTGGATGCGGGTCAACGGCACCAGCGGCGGCACCCTGGCCAATGACAGCTACAACGCCAGCTATGACAACGCGAAGGAAAAATCCTGGCAACTGCGCCACGACTACAACTTCGCCGCCCTTGGCGTACCAGGCCTGAGCCTGATGAACCGCTACATCAGCGGCGACAACGTACACACCGCAACCACCAGCGACGGCAAGGAATGGGGCCGCGAAAGCGAACTGGGCTACACCGTGCAGAGCGGCACGCTCAAAGACCTCAACCTCAAATGGCGCAACTCGACCATCCGCCGCGACTTCAGCAACAACGAGTTCGACGAGAACCGTTTGATCATCAGCTATCCGATCAGCCTGCTGTAAACACAGACCAAATGTGGGAGCGGGCTTGCTCGCTCCCACAAGGGGTTGTGGTGGACAGTTATTCCCGCGATTCAACCCCCAACTCATCCCACACCGATTCAGCCAGATGGAACGTCGCGTTGGCCGCAGGGATGCCGCAGTAGATCGCGCTCTGCATGATCACTTCCTTGATCTCGCCACGGGTCACGCCGTTGTTGGCGGCGGCGCGCAGGTGCAGTTTGAGTTCTTCGTTGCGGTTCATGCCGATCAGCATGGCGATGGTGATCAGGCTGCGGGTATGGCGCGGCAAGCCCGGGCGGGTCCAGATGTCGCCCCAGGCGTGGCGGGTGATCATCTCCTGGAACTCCGAGTTGAACTCGGTCAGCGCGTTCAGGCTGCGGTCGACATGGGCGTCGCCAAGTACCGCACGACGGACGTTCAGGCCCTCGTCGTAACGTTGTTTCTCGTCCACAAAAATCCCCTCAATGAGCTGACAAAAACGCCAGTACCCGGTCGCTGAACGCAGCGCCGGCCTGGACGTTGGACAGGTGCGCGGCGTAGAACTCGGCGTACTCGGCGCCACGCACTTGCTCCTGAATGAAATGCCCGCCGGACGGCGGAGTCACCGCGTCCTCGGTGCCGGCGATCACCAGCAGCGGCACCTGAATCGAGGACAACTGATCGCGGAAATCGGCGTCACGCACCGCCGCGCAATTGGCCGCGTAACCTTCAGGCGAAGTCGCCGCGAGCATGTCGGTGATCCGCTTCACCACTTCCGGATTAGCCTCGGAAAAATCTGCGGTAAACCAGCGCGCTATCGACGCATCGCGCAGGGCAACCATTGCCTCTGTGCCGTCACGCAGCACAGTTTCGATCCGTGGATTCCACACCGACGGATCGCCGATTTTCGCCGCGGTGTTGCATACGATCAGTTTATTCAAACGCTGACCGGCATTGATCCCCAGCCACTGACCGATCAACCCGCCCATGGACAGACCACAGAAATGCGCGCGCTCGATGTGCAAGGCATCCAGCAGCGCCAGCACGTCACGGCCCAGTTGCTCGATGCTGTACGGCCCCGGCGTCACCAACGACTGGCCGTGACCACGGGTGTCGAAACGCAGCACGCGAAAATGCTCGGTGAACGCCGGGATCTGCGCGTCCCACATGTGCAGGTCGGTACCCAGTGAGTTGGACAGCACCAGCACCGGCGCCTCGACAGGGCCATCGAGTTGCGGCCCTTGAATTTGGTAGTGCAGTTCGCCCTCGGCGAGTTGTACGAATGCCACAGCAGTCTCCTTCAAGAGGTCAACGCAAAATGTTCAGCCACCGCTCGCTCGACCCAGGTATGGGCCTGACCGAGGTAATGGGCGGGGTCCAGCAGACGATCGAGCTCAGCATCCGACAGCTCGGCGGTCACTTGCGGCTCGTCGCCGAGTACCGCGCGCAGATGTCGTTGCTCAGCCACTGCGCGCTTGCAGCATTGCTCCAGCAGATGGTGCGCGGTGTCGCGACCGACCCGTTGCGCCAGCACGATGCTCACGGCTTCGGCCAGCACCAGGCCCTGGGTCAGGTCGAGGTTGCGCGTCATTCGGTCGGCATCCACTTCCAGTCCGTCGGCCACCAACAGCGCTTGCTGCAAACTGCCTGACACCAAACAGCAGATCTCCGGCAGGGTTTCCCATTCGGCATGCCACAGGCCCAGGCTGCGTTCGTGCTCCTGCGGCATCGCACTGAACAAGGTCGAGAGCAAACCCGGCACTCGCGTCGCCGCGCCGATCAGCACCGCTGCGCCCACCGGGTTGCGTTTGTGCGGCATGGTCGAGGAACCGCCCTTGCCCGGCGCCGACGGCTCGAACACTTCGCCGGCCTCGGTCTGCATCAACAGGCTGATATCGCGGCCGAGTTTGCCGAGGCTGCCGGCGATCAATCCAAGCACCGCGCCGAACTCCACCAGACGATCACGCTGGGTGTGCCAGGGTTGATCCGGCAAGGTCAGTTGCAGTTCTACGGCCAAGGCTTCGGCAATCGGCATCGCCTGTTCGCCGAGGGCCGCGAGGGTGCCGGATGCGCCACCGAATTGCAGCACCAGCAGGCGCGGTTTGAGTTCCAGCAGACGCTGACGGCTGCGCGTCACCGCCCCCAACCAACCGGCGATCTTCATGCCGAGGGTGACGGGCGTCGCGTGTTGCAACCAGGTGCGCCCGGCCAACGGCGTGGCGACGTAACGCCAGGCCTGGGTAGCGAGGGTTTCCCCCAGCTGCATCAGATCAGCTTCGATCAATTCCAGCGCGCGGCGCAGTTGCAGCACCAGGCCGGTGTCCATTGCATCCTGGCTGGTCGCGCCCAGATGCACGTAACGCTCGGCTTCGGCATTGCTCTTGGCGATCTGCTTGCCCAATGCCTTGACCAGCGGAATCGCCGAGTTCCCTGCCGTGGCAATGGCCTCACCAAGCGCGGCGAAGTCGTAATGCTCGGCCCGACATGCCGCTTCGATAGACGCAACAGCCGTCTGCGGAATCAGGCCAACCCGCGCCTCGGCCCGGGCCAGTGCCGCTTCGAAATCAAGCATGGCCTGAACCCGGCCCTGATCGCAGAACACCTCACGCATGTCGCGTGCAGTGAAGTAGGCATCGAACAATTGATTGCCCGGTCGCTGGTTCATAAACAGTCCTTGCAGGCGAGGGCCGGTCAGGCCCCCGCGTAAAGATCAAAGGTCGTTTTGCAAATACTTCGCCTGTTTCGGCAGACGCAGGCTGAACAGGAACGCGACCGCCATCATCACCGTCACGTACCAATAGAACGAGTTTTCCATGCCCCCGGCTTTAAGGCTCAGCGCCACATACTCCGCCGAACCGCCGAAGATTGCATTGGCCACCGCATACGCCAGGCCGACGCCCAAGGCGCGTACCTCTGGCGGGAACATTTCGGCTTTCACCAGACCGCTGATCGAGGTGTAGAAACTCACGATCGCCAGCGCCAGGGTAATCAGGACAAAGGCCAGGAACGGACTGCTGACACTTTTCAGGCTCAACAGGATCGGTACGGTGAACAACGTCCCGAGGGCGCCGAACCAAAGCATCGAATTGCGCCGGCCGATCTTGTCGGCGAGCATGCCGAAGAACGGTTGCATGCACATATAAAGGAACAGCGCGCCGGTCATGATGTAGCTCGCGGTCTTGGCGTGCATGCCGGCGGTATTCACCAGGTACTTCTGCATGTATGTGGTGAATGTGTAGAAAATCAGCGAACCGCCGGCGGTGTAACCCAGCACGGTGATGAACGCAGCCTTGTGATCGCGGAACAGCGCACGGATGCTGCCGGCGTCCTTGTTTTCGCGCATTTCCTTGCTGGTGGTTTCCTTGAGCGCACGACGCAGGAACAACGAAATCAATGCCGCAGCCGCACCGACCACGAACGGAATTCGCCAGCCATAGGCACGCAATTCATCTTCGCTGAGGAACTGCTGCAGGACCACCACCAGCGACACCGCCAGCAGTTGCCCGCCAATCAGCGTGACGTACTGGAATGAGGCAAAGAAACCGCGCTGGCCTTTGAGCGCGACTTCACTCATGTAGGTCGCGGTGGTGCCGTACTCGCCGCCCACCGACAAGCCCTGCAGCAGGCGCGCGAACAACAGCATGATCGGCGCCCAGACCCCGATGCTGTCGTAGGTCGGCAGGCAGGCGATGAGCAACGAACCGAAGCACATCATCAGAATCGAGATCAACATCGAATTCTTGCGCCCGTGTTTGTCCGCCACCCGACCGAAGATCCACCCGCCAATTGGCCGCATCAGAAACCCGGCAGCGAATACGCCCGCCGTGTTCACCAGCTGCACCGTGGGGTTGTCGGAGGGGAAAAACGCCGGGGCGAAATAGATTGCGCAGAAGGCGTAGACGTAAAAGTCGAACCATTCAACCAGATTGCCGGACGAGGCGCCGACAATCGCAAAGATCCTTTTGTTGCGTTCTTCACTGGTGTAGAGAGCTGTGAGAGTTGTCATCGTTCTTCACTATTTTGGGGACCGTGAGAGTCTAGACACACTTTGCAACAATCCCGTTCCGCAAATGCATTAGCGACGCGAATCCCTGTGGGAGCGGGCTTGCTCGCGAAGAGGACGGCACAGTCAACATTGATGTCGCCTGACACACCGCTTTCGCGAGCAAGCCCGCTCCCACAGGTTTTGCGGCGCTCAATCAATAATCAAAAAACACCGTCTCCGCATCCGTCCCCTGCAAAATCACATTCCACTGATAAACACCCGCAGCATCCTGCTTCGCCAGCAAGGTACCGCGGCGTTCAGCAGGCACGCACTCCAGCAGCGGGTCCGCCACGTTGGCCGGTTCGCCGTCGAAGTAAATCCGCGTCAGCAAGTGCTTCACCAACCCGCGAGCAAACACCAGCACCACCAAATGGGGCGCCTGGGTCGTACCCTTCAAGCCTTCCACTGTGCCCGGTTTGATCGTGGTAAAGCGGAAGCGCCCTTCTGCATCCACCGGCACCCGGCCAAACCCTTCGAAGTTCGGGTCCAGGGGTTTGTCTTGATCGTCTTCGGGATGGTCGTACTTGCCTGCGGCGTTGGCCTGCCAGACTTCCAGCATCGCATCGTTGACGAAGTCGCCGTTGCCATCGACGACTTGCCCGGTGATCGCCACGCGCTCACCGAGAGTCTGTGCAACGGTCAGGTCTTCGCGGTTCAGCCAGGTCAGGCCGATGTGGTAATACGGCCCGACGGTGTGGGACGTGGTCGCGTTCAGCGTCATCTTATTTCTCCATCGGCGTGGCTTCGCGCCCGCGCAAGACGATGTCCCAGCGATAACCGAGGGCGTAGGAAGGGATGGTTTTTTCCAGGTCGAAACTGGCGATCAGGCGCTCTTTGGCACTCGTATCAGGCACGCAGTTGTAGATCGGGTCGTAAGCCAGCAACGGGTCGCCCGGGAAATACATCTGGGTCACCAGGCGCGTGAGAATACTCGGCCCGAACAGTGAGAAATGGATGTGCGCCGGGCGCCAGGCGTTGTGATGGTTACCCCATGGATAGGCGCCGGGCTTGATGGTCTGGAACTGATACCAGCCATCGGCGTCGGTCACGGTGCGACCGGTGCCGGTGAAGTTCGGGTCCAGCGGCGCGTCGTGCAGGTCGCGGGCATGGGCGTAGCGGCCGGCCGCGTTGGCCTGCCAGATCTCCACCAGAATTCCCGGCACCGGCAGACCGTTTTCATCCAGCACACGGCCGTGAATGATGATCCGTTCACCCAATGGCTCGCCCGAGTGCTGGGCGGTCAGGTCGTTGTCCTGCTCCTCGATGCGATCGGCGCCAATGGTCGGGCCGGTGATTTCCGACAGCGAATGAGGCAAAAACACCAACGGCTTGGACGGCGAGCGAAGGTTGGTGGATTGATAAGGAGGGTGCAGGTATTCCGGCTGAGTGCCCGCCTGTGGGCGACGGTAACCAGGTTTGTCAGTCATTGCGCTTTCCTCAGTTCTTATTAGTCGACGCTTTTAATTCACAGCCAGCGTGTCAGACCCGTTCGATCGCCAAGGCCAGCCCCTGGCCGACACCGACGCACATGGTCGCCAGACCTTTCTTGCCACCGGTTTTTTCCAGTTGATGCAGCGCGGTCAGTACCAAGCGTGCACCGCTCATGCCCAGCGGATGGCCCAAGGCAATGGCGCCACCGTTCGGGTTGACCTGGGCCGCGTCATCCGCCAGTCCCAGTTCACGCAGCACGGCCAAGCCCTGGCTGGCGAAGGCTTCGTTGAGTTCAATCACGTCGAAATCTCTGACCGCCAAGCCCAGGCGTTCGGTCAATTTGCGCACCGCTGGCACCGGGCCGATGCCCATCACCCTGGGTGCGACACCGGCACTCGACATGCCCAACACGCGAGCGCGGGCAGTCAGGCCATGTTTCTTCACCGCGTCGCCGGAGGCCAGAATCAACGCCGCCGCACCGTCGTTCACCCCGGAAGCATTGCCGGCGGTAACGGTTTTGTCCGGGCCATTGACCGGTTTGAGTTTGGCCAGGGTTTCCAATGTCGTGTCAGCGCGGGGATGTTCATCCTGCGTGATGACGCTTTCCCCCTTCTTGTGGGCAATGCGCACTTCGACGATTTCTTCGGCAAAAAAACCTGCAGCTTGCGCGGCCGCTGTGCGTTGCTGACTGCGCAGGGCGAAAGCATCCTGATCGGCGCGGGAAACCTGGTAATCATCGGCCACGTTATCGGCGGTCTGCGGCATCGCGTCCACGCCGTACTGGGCTTTCATCAACGGATTGATGAAACGCCAGCCGATGGTGGTGTCTTCCAGTTTCATGTTGCGCGAGAACGCCGCATCGGCCTTGCCCATCACGAACGGTGCGCGAGACATCGACTCGACGCCGCCGGCAATCGCCAACTCCATCTCGCCACTGGCGATGGCCCGGAACGCCGTGCCGATCGCATCCATGCCCGAAGCGCAAAGACGATTGAGGGTAACGCCGGGAATGGTTTCTGGCAGACCCGCCAGCAGCAACGCCATGCGTGCCACGTTGCGGTTGTCTTCGCCGGCCTGGTTGGCGCAACCGAGGAACACTTCGTCTACCGCGTTCCAGTCTACCGACGGGTTGCGCGCCATCAGCGCTTTGATCGGCACGGCGGCCAGATCATCGGCGCGAACCGCCGACAGGCCGCCGCCGAAACGGCCGATGGGGGTGCGGATGGCGTCACAGATATATACGTCACGCATCAGGCTTCTCCGGGTGCTTGGCCGTGGGCTGCAGCGGTGCGGGCTTCCAGATCGCGCAGCGCGGTCAGCTCGACATCGGTTGGCTCGGCGGTGTTTTCCACCTGATCGGCAAAACGAATCGACCAGCCGGTGGCCGCAATCACTTGCTCGCGGGTCACGCCAGGGTGCAGCGCGGTGACCACGAATTCATGAGTATCCGCTTCGGGTTCCATGATGCACAGGTCGGTAACAATGCCGACCGGACCGGCGCCTGGCAGACCCAGACGCTTGCGCGAATCACCGCCCTCGCCATGACCGACCGAGGTGATGAAGTCGAGTTTGTCGACAAAGGAGCGCGCCGACTGCTTGAGGATGATCAGCACGCTCTTGGCGGAACCGGCGATCTCCGGCGCGCCACCGGCGCCCGGCAGGCGAACTTTCGGCTGATGGTAATCGCCCACCACCGTGGTGTTGATGTTGCCGAAACGGTCGACTTGCGCGGCGCCGAGAAAACCGACGTCAATGCGTCCGCCCTGCAACCAGTAGCGAAAAATCTCACCGGTCGGGACGACGGTGTCGGCGGTCTCCGCCAGTTCACCGTCGCCGATCGACAGCGGCAATACACTCGGCTTGGCACCGATCGGACCCGATTCATAGATCAGGACGACGTCTGGCGAGGAAGTCAGACGTGCCAGGTTGGCGGCTTTCGACGGCAGGCCGATGCCGACGAAGCATACCGAACCGTTTTTCAGACGGCGGGCAGCGGCGACGGTCATCATTTCATTGGTGGTGTAAGTCATTACTTGGCCTCCGAAGCAGCGGCCAGCTTGGCCTGGAACTCACTGAAGTCAGCGCAACCATGGATGTACTCGTTGATCCACGCGGTGAAGGTTTCACGGTCGCGGGCAATCGGGTCCCAGGCCTGGTAGAAGCGGTTATCGCGCTCGGTGTAACCGTGGGCGTAGGACGGATGCGCACCACCCGGTACATGGCAGACCGCGCTCAAGGCCCAGGTCGGCAGCACGCAAGCGTTCATCGGTGCGTTGAGGTCGTCGACGATTTCTTCAACAGTGACGATGCAACGCTTGGCGGCCAGCGCCGCTTCTTTCTGCACGCCGAGAATGCCCCAGAGCAGCACATTGCCTTTGCGGTCGGCTTTCTGCGCGTGAATCACGGTGATGTCCGGGCGCACCGACGGCACCGCCGCCAGCACTTCGCCGGTGAACGGGCACGTGACGGTTTTGATCAGCGGGTTGACCTTTGGCAGGTCGGAGCCGGCGTAGGCACGCAGCACCGCGAACGGTAAGCCCGAAGCGCCCGCGACGTAGGCATTGGCCAGGTCGGCGTGGCTGTGCTCTTCGATTTCCAGCGCATGCGGCCACTGCCTTTCGACCGCGTCACGCAGACGGTGCAGCGAGCCCACGCCTGGGTTACCGCCCCAGGAGAAAATCAGCTTGCGAGCACAACCGGCACCGATCAACTGGTCGTAGATCAAGTCGGGCGTCATCCGCACCAGGGTCAGATCTTTCTTGCCCTGACGGATGATTTCGTGACCCGCCGCCGTAGGGATCAGGTGAGTAAAGCCTTCGAGCGCGACGGTATCGCCGTCGTTGACGAACTGCTTTACCGCGTCATGCAGCGAAAGGATTTCAGCCATGGGGCAGGCTCCCGTTTTGTTATGAACCGACAGTGGTAGAAAAAGGCGCGAGGTTCAGCACCGGAATGACTGAAGAGTAAGCCCCTGGAAAACGCCAAACAATCCGATAATCGACTGAGTGTTCGTTTATCGAACAGATTGTTGTCTCCCTACCGATCTCCTGCGCCGATCGTTCCCACGCTCCGCGTGGGAATGCAGCTCGGGACGCTCCGCGCCCCAGAAGCGGACGCGGAGCGTCCGTTGAGGCATTCCCACGCGGAGCGTGGGAACGATCACATCTCGGAAATTGCCCTCAGGTCGCATCCGCATGACTGACCATGCCCTTGATCACCACCGCCGTCGTCGCTAACGCGGCTGGAATTACCAGTGCCGTCAGCACCTGTTCGAAGTTCCAGCCCAGGCCCAGCAACGTTGCGCCCATCCACGCACCGAGGATCGCGCCGAAGCGGCCAATCCCGAGCATCCACGACACACCGGTCGCCCGCCCTTGAGTCGGATAAAACCGCGCCGCCAGCGACGGCATCGCCGATTGCGCGCCGTTGACGCACATCCCGGCCACCAGCACCAGGGTTGCCAGCAACGTGATGTTGCCCAGGCTCTGCCCTACCGCGTAGGCAAACACCCCGGCGAATAAGTAGAAAATGCCGATGACCTTGTGCGGATTGAACCGGTCCATCGCCCAGCCCACACCCACTGCGCTCAACACCCCACCGAACTGGAACAGCGCACCAATGAACGCCGCCTGTTCCATGCTCGCGCCGCTGTCACGCATCAGCGTCGGCAGCCAACTGGTCAGCAGGTAAACAATCACCAGCCCCATGAAGTACGTCAGCCACAGCAACAACGTACCGGTGCTGTACGTGCCGGAGAAGATCACGGCAAACACATTGCGCGCCTTCACGGTTTTCTGTTCCGGCACGCTGAAGCTCGAAGCCTGAGCCACCACCATTGGGTCGATCGGCGCCAAGGCCTTGCGCACTTTGTCCGTGCCACGGTTGCGCACCACCAGATAGCGCGCCGATTCCGGCAACCAGAACAGCAAGACGACGGCGAGGATCAACGGCAGAATTCCGCCGATCATCAACAGGCTGTGCCAGCCGAAGGCCGGGATCAGTTTGGCCGAGATGAACCCGCCACCGGCCATACCAAGGTTGAAGCCGCAGAACATGCTGGTCACCAGCAGGGATTTCTTGCGTTCCGGGGTGTATTCGGACAGCAGCGTGGTGGCGTTCGGCATGCCGGCGCCCAAGCCCAGACCGGTGAGGAAACGCAGCACCAGCAGTTGATCGACGTTGGTGCTATAGGCCGACGCCAGGCTGAAAGCGCCGAACAACAACACTGCGCCCACCAGCACGACTTTTCGCCCGAATCGGTCAGCCAACGGGCCGGAACCCAAAGCGCCGAAGACCATGCCGATCAACGCCGCACTCATCACCGGGCCGAGACTGGCGCGATCGATGCCCCAGTCCTGGGACAGTGCCGGCGCGATAAAACCCATGGCCGCAGTGTCGAGGCCATCGAGGAAAACAATCAGGAAACATAGAATCACCACCCGCCATTGGTAGCGCGAAATGGGTTGAGCATTGATGAAGGACTGCACGTCAAGGCAGTTTCCTACGGCAGACTGAGGCTGGTTCATTATTTTTATTCCACGCAAAGAACGCAGTCGAACAGGTGTCAGCCGGGGCTGACGCTGTCACTAGAAAAGGAGGTCGGGATCAGGCGATTCGGTTTCGGCAGCTAAACCGGTGGGAACAGCGACAGTCGGGAAACGTGCGCATGACAATGCCTCTTCTCATTGTTATTGGGGCGTGATCCGGCGGCTGAAGGCCAACTAGTGCCGGATGACGCTGCCGCGACATTAATGAGCCAAGGGAAAGAGCGTCAATTCGACAAACGCGACTCTGTGCGTTTATCGAACAGCTTAGGCAAAGAGTTGCGCGCTCAGATCACGACTGGCGCTTAGCAGGCCGGGCAGGAAACGCTGTTCCAGCTCACTGCGACTGACCCGGCCGGCGTGGGTGCTGACGTTTAACGCCGCCACCACTTGGCCGGAAGCGTCGTACACCGGAACGGCAATCGAGCGCAGGCCCTGCTCCAGTTCCTGATCGACGATGCACCAGCCTTGTTGCCGTACCTCTTGCAGGCATTCGAGCAACGCCTGGGGGGTATGCAACGTGCGGCTGGTTTTGGCTTGCAGCTCTGCATGGTCGAGGTATTCGCGCAGTGACGTGTCGTCCAGCGCGGCGAGAAGAATCCTGCCCATGGACGTGCAATAGGCCGGCAGCCGCCCGCCCACCGAGAGGTCGACGGAAATCAGCCGCTGGGTGGTCGCCGAGCGCGCAATGTACAAAATGTCATCGCCCTCCAGCGTGGCCATGTTGCAGGCCTCATGCAGTTGCTCGCTCATGCGGTCCAGATACGGCTGGGCAGAAACCGCCAATGGCGTCGACGACAAATAGGCATGGCCCAGGGTCAGTACTTTGGGCAGCAGCGAATAAGTACGCCCATCAGTGGTGGCGTAGCCGAGCTTGATCAGGGTATGCAGGCAACGTCGCACAGCGGCGCGGGGAATTTCCGTGCGATGGCTGATCTGCGCAATGGTCAGGTGCCGCTTGCGCTCCTGGAACGCTTGCACCACCGCCAAGCCACGGGCCAGGGAAGTCATGAAATCCGGGTCACCGGTCAGGGCCTGGATTCGCTTGGCGGGCGAGGCAACGATCGGCGGTGCCACTGAAGCGAAGGAATTGCGCATTTGATCGTTCATATCAGTTGTTTCCCACACGGATCAGCGACTATTACAAGCGGCTGCCGGTCTGACACACAAGCCATCGGCCACCAAGATTGGGCGATTATCGAACCACGGGCCGATAATCGCAATCAATGGCTGCTTACGATGAGCCATACTGCTTTCAGTCCCCCTGCAATACGATTGTTATTTTCGGTCACGATTTAAAGAAGCACCGGTGTAATAATTCGTTCGGCTTAATGGCGCCAGAAAGTCATCGCTGTAACTGGCATCACGGCGCCCTAGTTACCGGTAAAAGTTTGCGAGTAACAAAACAATCACACACGAGGAACTACTTTTAACTCTCAAGAGATAGTGTTCTTCGGATCGACCGCTATAATACATCTCAGTGGCGACCGGTTTTTTATGTGCCGATTCCGCCAACCGGCAGCGCAATATCCATTGCCGCTGTCCGCAGCAAGCGCCTGACGCTCATTTCATATGCACCGCCAACGCGCTCGCTGAAACAGGAGACTGATGCTACGTCAGCTGTTTTTCTCTGGTGCCGTGGCCGCCTGCAACAAGGACGAATTGATTGCTCCGAGGGAACGATGCCGTGTCAGGCATTGTCCCTTCAACGAGCGTGGTCAATAAATCGATGCAGCGCGTTTCACCAGAATTAATCTCAACTCAATCAGGTAGCACTGTGACGAAAGACGAACTGCGCGCGGAACTTGAGCGCCAGGAACAACGTTACAAGGAAGTTTACGGCGGGGAAGTCACCACCTACGCCGCTCAGCCCGAACCCGAACGCAAACCCTGGCGTAAACGCGCCACCGTTCAGGATCAGGCCTTCTCCCAGGAATTGCAGAAGATGGAAAAGGAACTCAAAGCCGAAGAGCCATGACCGCCTCGGCTTGAACCTTTCAAGAGCCTGCATCTACACCTGTTAAAAGCGGGTTGTATGGATGATGCTTTTCGTGCCCGCTACAAGCGGGCAGCGGTCTCCTCATCCATTGGATGAGGCAAATGGCTCCTGTCTGACCCTCTTCCAAGAAATTTCACACACACGTTCAAGCCTCTCGCTTCGCCGGGAGAAACCCTTGTGGCTACGGCCTTTACAAGTAAATTCAATGACTTGTAAAACCCCGAAAAAACCTGGGGCCTGGGGGATTGCCACAAATTAATTCGTTGAAGAATGTTACCGATGAGCAGCAAGTGCATCGATTAGCAGTCTTTTCTGGCATAATCGCGCCCCCTTACGACCGGGTCAGAAAACCTTCATGATCGATTTATTCAGCGGACTGGATGCTTGGGTGCTTGTGAGCCTCTTGCTCGCCCTGGCCTTTGTCCTCGCCTTCGAGTTCATCAACGGCTTTCATGACACCGCAAACGCGGTGGCCACTGTTATCTACACCAAAGCCATGCCGCCCCATCTGGCGGTGTTCTTTTCCGGTGTGTTCAACTTCCTCGGCGTGCTGCTGGGCGGTGTGGGCGTGGCGTATGCCATCGTCCATTTGCTGCCGGTAGAACTGCTGATCAATGTGAACACCGGTCACGGACTGGCCATGGTGTTCTCGTTGCTCGCCGCCGCCATCACCTGGAACCTGGGCACCTGGTACTTCGGTATCCCGGCCTCCAGTTCCCACACGCTGATCGGTTCGATCCTCGGTGTCGGCCTGGCCAACGCCCTGATCAACGACATTCCGTTGGCCGATGGCGTGAACTGGCAGAAGGCGATCGATATCGGTGCGTCCCTGGTATTCTCGCCAATGGCCGGTTTCCTGATCGCAGCCCTGGTGCTGATCGGTCTTAAATGGTGGCGTCCGCTGTCCAAGATGCACAAGACACCGGAACAGCGCCGCAAGATCGACGACAAGAAACACCCGCCGTTCTGGAACCGTCTGGTGCTGGTGATTTCGGCAATGGCAGTCAGCTTCGTGCACGGCTCGAACGATGGCCAGAAAGGTATCGGCCTGATCATGCTGGTGCTGATCGGTATCGTGCCGGCGCAGTTCGTTCTCGACCTGAACAGCACCACCTACCAGATCGAACGTACTCGCGATGCGACCCTGCACCTGAGCCAGTTCTACGAGCGCAACCGCGAATCCCTGGGTGAGTTCCTGGCACTGGGTAAAAGCGTGAAAGGCGATCTGCCGGAGAAATTCCGTTGCAACCCGCAACAGACCGAACCGACCATTTCAGCGCTGCTTGGCACCCTTAAAGGTGTAGCGGACTACCATTCGTTGCCGTCGGAAAGCCGCATCGAAGTACGTCGCTACCTGCTCTGCCTGGACGACACCGCGAAGAAAGTCGCCAAGCTGCCAGGCCTCGCTGCCCGTGAAAAGGCTGACCTGGACAAACTGCGCAAGGACCTGACCACCACCACCGAATACGCCCCGTTCTGGGTGATTCTGGCGGTCGCACTGGCCCTCGGCCTGGGTACCATGGTCGGTTGGAAACGCGTGGTACTGACCATTGGCGAAAAGATCGGCAAGCAAGGCATGACCTACGCCCAAGGCATGTCGGCGCAGATCACCACCGCGTGCATGATCGGCGCGGCGAACATCTTCAGCCTCCCGGTTTCCACCACTCACGTTCTGTCCTCAGGCGTGGCCGGCACCATGGTCGCGAACAAAAGCGGCCTGCAAGGCGGCACCGTCAGAACCATCCTGCTGGCCTGGGTCCTGACCCTGCCAGCCACCGTGGCCCTGTCGGCCGGCCTGTTCTGGCTGGCGTCCAAGGCACTGGGTAGCTGATACACCGCTACTGAAAAAGGCGCGTTCCGTGAGGTTCGCGCCTTTTTTATTGCTGCTTGGATACACCACCAATCAATTGTGGGAGCGGGCTTGCTCGCGAAGGCGGCTTAGCAGCCAACATAGATGTTGAATGTTATGGCCTCTTCGCGAGCAAGCCCGCTCCCACATTGGCTCTATGTACACCCTGATAGAAATTCGCAGACAAAAAAAAGGGCGACCGAAGTCGCCCAAAATGCCTTGCGTGCTCATTACTCCAGAAAGACCTACGGTTTGCGCTTATGCGAATCCTTCCAGATAAAAAATCCAAACCCTGCAAAAAACAGAACCATGAGGCCGACTGTCAGCACTCCGGCGATCACCACGTTGTCGAAAAACATGACTAGCCTCCTGCACTTGCCCTGTTGCGATGGGGCTAAGTTAACCAATCGGGCAGGAGAGAAAATTGACCGGGATCAATGCCGCCCGAGACAGGGCGTAAAGGAGGGGAAATAACTGACCTGCATCAACCGATGCAGGGTGTTTCAACGTTTTTTCGGTTTGTTCTTCGGCTTTTTCTTCGCTTTGCCCAACGGCATCGCCTGCTCGAACGCCTGGCGCACTTCGTTCAGGCGCTTTTCATTAAGGTCATGAACCCGCTTGGCGCGTTCAGTATTGAGGTCGATCAGCTTGTCATCTTGGCTCATGGCGTTCAGTGCATCGCTTGGAAATGAATTCAACTGCCGGTAGACGCGACAGGATTACGCCAATAATGCGGTCTGGCGCGGACGCTGACCAGTGATCCGGCACTTCAGATCTCGATATCGACCCACAACCCCTGACGTGGCTGATCCTCCATCAACGGCACCACTGGTACGGTGTTGTCGGCATTGAGCTCATTACCGGGGATCGCCAGGTGTTCTTCAGGATCTTCATCGGCCTCACGACGGCGCCGCTCTCGTTCCTGCTGCCGACGCTGTTCCTCGCGCAGTTGCAGGCCAGCCTCTTCCGGGTCGCGCTTTTGCAGGTCGATAGTGCTTTCGTTGGAGCTTTCCTGCACCGGCACCACGGGCGGAATATCCGGGCGCTGGCGGATCGGATCCTGCTGTGACGTGATCGGTACGGCGCTCAAGGGGAGCATCGGTGGCAGCATATTATTAGTCTCCTGTCAGCAGGCTGTCGGCTGCGGGAATCGCGACTTGAGCCATCGGTCGCAAACTTGTGATCCACCTGGCATCGTAGGATGCTGGTGCAGCCTGCGATCTTTTGATCTTCATCTCCCGAAAAGTTCGCATTCCTCCATCAGCGCACGCATGTAATCCTTTGGCCTGAAGGCTCATTCCGTTAAGATAGCCCGCTTTTTCAAGGTGGGAGTCAGGCAGCATGGCGCAGCAGTATCAACCGGGGCAACGCTGGATCAGTGACAGCGAAGCCGAGCTGGGTTTGGGCACCGTTCTGGCACAGGACGGCCGCTTGTTGACCGTGCTCTATCCGGCCACTGGCGACACTCGCCAGTACGCGCTACGGAATGCGCCCCTCACCCGCGTGCGGTTTTCGCCGGGTGACAGCATCACTCACTTCGAAGGCTGGAAACTGACCGTACAAGAAGTCGACGATGTCGACGGCCTGCTGGTCTACCACGGCCTCAACGCGCAGAACGAAGTGGTCACCCTGCCGGAAACCCAACTGTCGAACTTCATTCAGTTCCGTCTGGCCAGCGACCGTCTGTTCGCCGGCCAGATCGACCCGCTGGCCTGGTTCTCCCTGCGTTATCACACCCTGGAACACACCAGCCGCCAGTTGCAGTCCTCCCTTTGGGGCCTGGGTGGCGTGCGTGCGCAACCGATCGCGCACCAGTTGCACATTGCCCGTGAAGTCGCTGACCGCATCGCGCCGCGGGTTCTGCTGGCAGACGAAGTGGGCCTGGGCAAGACCATCGAAGCCGGCCTGGTGATCCATCGCCAACTGCTCTCGGGCCGCGCCAACCGCGTGTTGATCCTGGTGCCGGAAAACCTCCAGCACCAATGGCTGGTGGAGATGCGCCGCCGCTTCAACCTGCAAGTCGCGCTGTTCGACGAAGAACGCTTCATCGAAAGCGATGCCGCCAACCCGTTTGAAGACACCCAGCTCGCATTGGTTGCGCTGGAATGGCTGGTGGACGACGAGAAGGCCCAGGACGCACTGTTCGCGGCCGGCTGGGATTTGCTGGTGGTCGACGAAGCGCACCACCTGGTGTGGCACGAAGACCAGGTCAGCCCTCAGTACTCACTGGTGGAACAACTGGCCGAAGTCATCCCCGGCGTCTTGCTGCTGACCGCGACCCCGGAACAACTGGGTCAGGACAGCCATTTCGCCCGTCTGCGCCTGCTCGACCCGAACCGTTTCCATGACCTGCACGCCTTCCGCGCCGAGAGCGAAAACTATCGCCCGGTGGCCGAAGCCGTTCAGGAGCTGCTCGATAAGGGACGCCTGTCGCCTGAAGCGCACAAGACCATTCACGGCTTCCTCGGCAACGAAGGCGAAGCGCTGCTGAGCGCCGTCAACGATGGCGATATCGAAGCCAGCGCCCGTCTGGTCCGCGAACTGCTGGACCGTCACGGCACCGGCCGCGTGCTGTTTCGTAATACCCGCGCCGCCGTGCAGGGTTTCCCGGAGCGCAAACTGCACCCGTACCCGCTGCCGTGCCCGGCCGAATACCTCGAACTGCCACTGGGCGATCACGCCGAGTTGTACCCGGAAGTCAGCTTCCAGGCCCAGCCGGACGCCAATGAAGAAGAGCGCTGGTGGAAATTTGACCCGCGTGTCGAGTGGCTGATCGACACCCTGAAAATGCTCAAGCGCACCAAAGTGCTGGTGATCTGCGCCCACGCCGAAACCGCCATGGACCTGGAAGACGCCCTGCGCGTACGTTCCGGCATTCCGGCCACGGTCTTCCACGAAGGCATGAACATCCTCGAGCGTGACCGCGCCGCCGCCTACTTCGCCGACGAAGAATTTGGTGCTCAAGTGCTGATCTGCTCGGAAATCGGCAGTGAAGGTCGCAACTTCCAGTTCTCGCACCATCTGGTGCTGTTCGATCTGCCGTCGCACCCGGACCTGCTGGAGCAGCGTATCGGTCGTCTCGACCGGATCGGTCAGAAGCACATCATCGAACTGCACGTGCCGTACTTGGAAACCAGCCCGCAAGAGCGGCTGTACCAGTGGTATCACGAAGCGCTGAACGCGTTCCTCAATACCTGCCCGACCGGCAACGCCTTGCAGCATCAGTTCGGCCCGCGCCTGCTGCCGCTGCTGGAAAACGCCGATGACGGCGAGTGGCAAGCGCTGATCGACGAAGCCCGCGCCGAACGTGAGCGTCTGGAAGCCGAACTGCACACCGGTCGCGACCGCTTGCTGGAGCTCAACTCCGGTGGTGCTGGCGAAGGCGATGCGCTGGTCGAGGACATCCTCGAACAAGACGATCAGTTCGCCCTGCCGATCTACATGGAAACCCTGTTCGACGCCTTCGGCATCGACAGCGAAGACCATTCGGAAAACGCGCTGATCCTCAAGCCAAGCGAAAAAATGCTCGACGCCAGCTTCCCGCTGGGCGACGACGAAGGCGTGACCATCACCTACGACCGCAACCAGGCGTTGTCTCGCGAAGACATGCAATTCATCACCTGGGAACACCCGATGGTTCAAGGCGGCATGGACTTGGTCCTGTCCGGCTCGATGGGCAACACTGCCGTGGCGCTGATCAAGAACAAGGCGCTGAAACCAGGCACCGTGTTGCTGGAACTGCTCTACGTCAGCGAAGTGGTTGCTCCGCGCTCGCTGCAACTGGGCCGTTACCTGCCGCCGGCCGCCCTGCGCTGCCTGCTCGATGCCAACGGCAATGACCTGTCGACGCGAGTGTCGTTCGAAACCCTGAACGATCAACTGGAAAGCGTGCCCCGCGCCAGCGCCAACAAGTTCATCCAGGCCCAGCGCGACCAGCTGACGCCACGGATCAACGCCGGCGAAGAGAAAATCACCCCGCGTCACGCCGAGCGCGTCGCCGAGGCGCAACGTCGCCTGGCGGCGGATACCGACGAAGAACTGGCGCGCCTGACCGCGCTGCAAGCGGTCAACCCGACCGTGCGCGACAGCGAACTGGTTGCCCTGCGCAAGCAACGTGAGCAAGGCCTGGCCATGCTCGACAAAGCTGCGCTGCGACTGGAAGCGATTCGGGTGTTGGTGGCGGGTTAAACCCTGCCCTGCCCCGCAAAAAAAGAAGGCCCGCAGTGATGCGGGCTTTTTTTTGTCTGCTTGATTGTTGTGGTGTTGCTGATGGCCCCTTCGCGAGCAAGCCCGCTCCCACATTCGACCGTATTTCTCCTGAAAGGACTCGGTCAAATGTGGGAGCGGGCTTGCTCGCGAAGGCGATCATGCAGTCGCCGCAGAACCCACAGGCTCAACCACGGCCACCAACCCTTCCTTCATCCGCTTGGCATCCCTGACAAAACACCGCGAGGCCAAAAACAGAAACACCATGGTAAAGAACAGCGCCACCGGAATCAGATACATCGCGTCATGCAAACCGACAGCCTTAAACGCTTCAGTCATCTGCTCGGCGCCGGCCGAGAGCATCGCGGTGTGCGCAAAGTGATCCGACAAACCGCCGACCACCACCGGTCCCAATCCCCCACCCAGCAAATACAACCCGGCAAAGAACAGCGCCATCGCCGTGGCCCGCAGGCGCGGTTCGACCACGTCCTGGATCGCCGTGTACACGCAGGTATAGAAGTTGTAGGCGAATAACCAACCCAAGCTGAACACCGTGACAAATACCCCGATCTCAATGCGTCCGGCGTGCAGCGCCCAGGCGGTGCACACGGTCGAAATGATCAGGCTGAACGCCGCGAACAGCAGCCGCCCATTGGCCACGCGCTGGTGAATCTTGTCGGCAATCCAGCCGCCGAGCGTCAGGCCGAACAGCCCGGTCACCCCGACGATCACCCCGGTCGCCACCGCCGCGTCCTGCAATGGCATCAAGAAATAACGCTGCAGCATCGGTACCAGAAACGAGTTGCAGGCATAGGTCGCGAAGTTGAAGCAGAGCCCCGCCATTACCAGCCACAGGAAAGTCGGCACCGCCAGCACTCGACGGATTGGCCGGTCCACGCGTTCCTGAGACACTTGCACGCTTTCCGCCGCGCCGCGTTTCGGCTCCTTAATGAAGAACATGAACACCGCCAGGATCAGCCCCGGCACCGCCGCGATAAAGAACGGCGCGCGCCAGCTGTCGAACGCCTTGACCATCCAGCCGATGGTGAAGAACGCCAGCAGCAGGCCCAACGGCAAACCAAGCATGAAAATGCCCATGGCCCGAGCCCGACGATGAGCCGGGAACAAATCGCCTATCAGCGAGTTGGCGGCCGGTGCATAACTGGCTTCACCGATGCCGATGCCCATGCGCACGATCAGGAAACTCCAGAAACTGCCCACCAGCCCGTTGACTGCGGTCAGCCCGCTCCACGCCGCCAGACCCCAACCCATCAACTTGCTGCGCGAACCGGTATCGGCCAATCGCCCCAGGGGCAGGCCGGCAATGGCGTAAACGATGGTGAATGCGGTGCCGATGATCCCCAGTTGAAAGTCGCTGAGGTGCCACTCCATGCGGATCGGCTCGATGATGATGGCCGGGATGGTGCGATCGAAGAAGTTGAACAGGTTGGCCAGGAACAGCAGGAACAGAATGCGCCAGGCATTCGCCGCTTGGGTCGAGTTCTGCATGGGTCCGTCTCTTTATTGTTATTGGGGCTTCATTGCCAACGCATTCGAGCCCGGAACCGTCAATCTAGTCAGGCCCGCCAGCGATGTCTGTAATTATTCGTAATCCTGATACCCCTCCATGGCCACCCATGCGGGCCATGCAACAATTTATTTCCAATCGTTCTAAAAGCCATTCCAAAAACGTTGGCATTAATATGCCACCACCCCTTGCGCTCCATGCAAGGCCTCTATACTGCAAGCATTCGCCAGTGTACATGGCGCAGGATGATTCAGAGATGGGGCATGCTATGGAGTGGCTTGGTTTGCATTTCATGACCGGGCTACCGGAGGGCGGGCAGGTCATACTCGATTGCACCCATAACCCTTTTCTGGTGTTGCTGGCCTATCTGGTGGCTTGCGTGGCCGGCTTCGCCACGCTGGACATGACCGAGCGGGTCGGCCATGTGGAAAAATCCGCCTCCCAACGACTCTGGCGTTGGGTCGGTGCCGGGTGCCTGGCGGGTGGTATCTGGGCCATGCACTTCATCAGCATGCTGGCGTTCCAGGCGCCGATCGAAATTCATTACCACTTGCCCACTACCCTGCTCTCGCTGTTATTCGCCCTGACCGCCTCATGGCTGGCCATGCACACCCTCAGCCATCCTCAGTTGAATTTCTGGCAATACCTGCGGGCCGCGGTATGGATCGGCCTGGGCATCGCAACCATGCATTACGTGGGGATGGCCGCCCTGCGCTCGAATGCGATGGCCTACTACCAACCCGTGCTGTTCGTGCTTTCCATTGTGATCGCCATCGGTGCCAGCCTGGCCGCCCTGTTGATTTCCAGTCATCTGCGCGATGGCGCCGGCGTGTTTCATCAATTGCTCAAATACACCGCCAGCCTGGTGCTCGGCGCCGGCATCGTGAGCATGCATTTCACCAGCATGGCGGCGTTCAGCCTGGTGCTGCCCGCTGGCAGCCTTGAGCCCCTGCCCAGCGACAACAATCACCTGCAATTGGGGCTGACGGTAGCGGTCATGACGCTGCTGATCATCGGCAGCGGCATCAGCGCTGCATGGGCGGACAAGAAACTGCAACACAAAGAGCATGACCTGCAGCGGGTCAACGCCCTGCTCAGTCAACTGGATCAGGCACGCATGTCGCTGCAACAGGTGGCGCATTACGACCCCTTGACCAACCTGATTAACCGACGAGGCTTCAACCAGATTTTCGCCGAGAAACTCATCGAGAAAACCAACGAAGGCGGCATGCTGGCGGTGATGTTCCTCGACATCGACCACTTCAAGCGGATCAATGACAGCCTCGGCCATGACGCCGGCGACGAATTGCTCAAAGTCCTGGCCGGCCACATCAAGGCCTCGGTGCGCAGTCACGAAGACGTGGTGGCGCGCTTTGGAGGCGACGAATTCTGCATCCTCATCACTCTGTACGACCTTGAAGAAGCGCGGCAAATGGCTCAACGCATCATGCTGAAAATGAAGGAGCCCATCGAGTTGTCCGGACGGCGTATGGTCATGACCACCAGCATCGGCATCAGCCTGTTTCCGGAAGACGGCAAGACCTGTGAAGAATTGCTGAAAAACGCCGACCTGGCGCTGTATCAGTCCAAGGACTGCGGTCGTAACGCCCTGCACTTTTTCAGTTCAAACCTGAAAACCCGCGCCACCCTGGAGTTACAACTCGAAGAGGAGCTGCGTCACGCCCTGCGCGAAAACATCGGGTTGATGCTGTATTACCAGCCGATCTATGACCTGAGAATCGGCCAGGTCACCAAACTTGAAGCGCTGATTCGCTGGCAGCACCCGGTTCACGGATTGCTCACGCCAGATCGGTTCATCGCCATTGCCGAAGCCAATGGCCTGATCGCCGATCTGGACAACTGGGTGCTGCGCAAGGCCTGCGAAGACTTGGGCGAGCTGTCCCGGCACGATTGCGAAGAACTTCGAATTGCGGTGAATTGCTCGCCCCTGAACCTGGCGCGAGAAGAATTGGCCGATGAAATCGAACACGCCTTGCACGCCTTCGGGGTGGCGCCACACCGACTGGAACTGGAAGTGACCGAAAATGCGCTGATGGGCAATATCAGCAACACCCTGGTGTTGCTGCGGCAGATTCGCGCCCTCGGGGTCTCGTTGTCGATCGATGACTTCGGCACCGGCTATTCATCCCTGGCCTACCTCAGGCGCCTGCCATTAAATACGTTGAAGATCGACCGCTCGTTCATTCAGGACATCCCCAAGGCCACCCAGGACATGGAGATCGTCCAGGCCATTATCGTCATGGCCCATACCCTGCATTTGCAGGTCGTCACCGAAGGCGTCGAAACCTTCGAGCAATTCGATTTTCTTGAACGCCATGGCTGCGATTTCGTTCAGGGCTACCTGCTCAGCCGTCCGGTGCCGCTGGCCGAGTTGCGTCCGGTGCTGGCCGAAATCAACCAGCGCAAACACACGCACACCATCAATCCTTTGAGTCTGGCTCGCGGTATAACTGCACTAGCGTCGACGGATCCTTTTCCAGAAACCCCTGCCCCCCATGGAGGCGCATCAGTTGTGCGGCCAATCCGCTGATCGGTGTGGCCGAGCCTTGTTCGCGGGAGAATTTCACGGCGGTGTCCAAATCCTTGAGCAGCGTGCGCACGTGCCATTTCACGGGTTCGAAACGGCTTTCGGCCATTTGCGGCGCAAGAATCTGCAACGGTTTTGAATCGGCGAAACCACCGGCCAGCGCCTCGGCGATCAGGCGGGCGTCGACCCCGGAACGCTCGGCCAGAGCCACTACTTCGGCAATGACCAAGGCATTGCAGGCAACGATCATCTGATTGCAGGCCTTGGTCACCTGCCCCGCACCGACGGCGCCCATGTGAGTCACGCGCTGGCCAAGGGTCAACAACACCGGCCGCACGCGCGCAAGGTCCGCCGCTTCGCCACCGACCATGATCGCCAGGCTGCCGGCTTCGGCTCCGACCACCCCACCGGACACCGGCGCATCCAGCCAACTCATACCGGTTTTACTCGCTAATGCGCTCGCCATTTCCCGCGTCGCGGTGGGTTCCAGGCTGGAAAAATCCACCAGCAACTGTCCGCTTTTCGCACCCTTGGCAACGCCCGCCGCGCCAAACACCACCTCACGTACAACAGCCGTGTCAGCCAGACATAGCATCACCAGGTCCGCGTGCTGACACAGTTCAGCCGGTGTCGCCACTTGCCGCGCGCCGGCCTCGACCAGCGCTGCGCACTTGGCCGGGTTGCGGTTCCACACCGTCAGCGGATAACCCGCCGCCAACAGGCGTCGGCACATCGGCATGCCCATCAGACCGATTCCGGCAAACCCCAGCGCAGGTAACGTTGCCATCATTTAGCCTCCTTTTGATTAAAGATCATCGAATATTGGCCGATTCATCATGATTAAGGAAAGGATTCCCCCGAGCGACTCTCAGGCCCAGGCCCTGACGCTTGGGCCACATTCGCGCTGCGAAAAGACGCGAGATCCCATTCCGTGATGACTCGATGACACTTGTCGCCGAGTCAACCAGTCCAGGTATATGGCGCACAATGACTTCTAAAAACAATCCGGCCACCGCGGTATCCGACCTGACCCTGAGCCCCGCGGCGAACAGCCCTTCATCGTCGAAGCCATTGACCCCGTCGCGTCCGCTGGCGACTCAGCAATACTTGTACTTCACCGAAACCAATACCGACCGCATCCTCGACAACCTCGACGGCCTGCGCGATATGGTGTTCCCGCGCCCGCCCCACCTGGAAGGCGACAACGAACAGCACAGCGATCAGGAATTCCCGTCGGTGTGCCTGATCGGCCTCGGCCGTTGTGGTTCGAACATCGCGCTGGACGTGGCGGAGTTGGTGTACAACGCCCGCAAGTTCTACCTCAACGAATTCAACAACGAAGACCGTCTGTCGCCGGATAAACGCTACGCCGAAAAGGGCTACAGCCCGGCGCAATGGATTCGCAATAACCTGCGCCTGGGGCCGAACAAGGCCAGCAAACCGGTGTTCCTGGTCGAACCGCTGGTGATGCTCGGCGACTTGGACAAAGACATCGCCGGTCGCATCCGCTTCTCGCGCAAGGGCGAAAAAAGCGGCTTTTTGCGCGACTACAGCAAAATGAAAATCATGGACTTGTCGGAAGTCCACGCCGGTGGCGCCGGTAACGCGCCGATCCTCGGCCAGTACCTGGCCAAGATCATCCTGAACAAGGACACCCAGCGGTTTTCCAGTCCTGACTGGAAGATGATTCACTCGTACCTGATCGACAGCTGCGGGATCAAGGCCAACCAGTCGCGCCTGTATTTCTCGATCTTCAGTGCCGGCGGCGGTACCGGTTCGGGCATGGCCTCGGAGTTCGGCCTGGCCCAGCAGCACTCGTACATGAACAAGACGTTCGACACCAAGCCGATGGACGAGCACGACAGCAAGAGCGGTCATTCCTTCGTCTTCGAGCCGATCTTCACCAGCGGTATTTGCGTACTGCCGAACATTTCCGATCACCGCAGCGAAATGTCCGAGGCGCTGCACATCAACGCCGGTCGCCTGCTGTGTAAATACCTGTCGGAAGAGTGGGACTTCTCCTACAACTTCGCCAACGAAGACAGCAGCGAAGCCAGCGTCATGGGCCGTATCCGTCCATGGAACGCGATGATGCTGATCTCCAACGACATCATGCGTTATGCCGAAGAAAGCGATGACGGCAACATCCAGAACATTGATGTCAATGCCATGGAAAAGCACGCCAACCAGTACATCTCACAGCAGATCTTCAACATTCTGACGGCGCAGGCGGTCACCACCGACTACGACCAGAACTATTTCCGTCGCGCCGGCATCGACATTGGCGAAACCATTCGCCTGGACGCCAATGACCTGTTCATGAGCCTGGCCGGCCCAGTGGCGATTGCCTATGCCGAGTCCGTGGTGCCGGAAACCCCGCCGCCAAGCAGCGACAAGTTCAAGGTGTTCGAGAAAGAGCCGCAGCGCCTGAACATCGACGACCTGTTCTTCCGTTCCATCGACCTGCCGCACTTCAACAAGGTCACCCAGGCGATCGAAGGCATCAGCCTGTTGCCGATCGAGTCCAAGCGCTATCGCGCCTCGCTTGAGCAGTACAAGAATTCGGGCTATGACGCGGCCGCGTTGCACGACCTGCACTTCTTCAAGAATTGCTCGTCGGTGGTGTCGATTGTTTCGCTGCCCAAGGACTACAAGTTGTCCTACATGGACCTGAACCGGTTGAAAAC
This sequence comes from Pseudomonas farris, assembly GCF_019145235.1. GTDB lineage: Bacteria > Pseudomonadota > Gammaproteobacteria > Pseudomonadales > Pseudomonadaceae > Aquipseudomonas > Aquipseudomonas farris. The sequence goes on from NZ_JAHSTV010000005.1 coordinate 254,382, forward strand.
TCACCTCAACAGCCTGTTCCCCAACACCACGCTCAAGCGTTATGCGCTGGTGATCGGCGCGTCGGCCAACTTGTCGCTGACCACTTTGATCGCCAAGAGCCCGTGCCTGTCGGACGACTTTCTGACGCTGATCGTGGCCTTCATCAAGCGCTGCTTTGCGAAAAACCCGTACCGCTTCGACGAGACGCTGGACAACTCGATCCTGGACTTCATCATCAATGAAGACTTCGACGAAGACCGCATCGACGAACTGCTCAACGAATTCGAAAACCCGGCGAAGATCCTCGACACCAATTGGTACGCGATCAAACCGATGTATGAGAAGAAGTACCGCGAGCTAATCAACGACAAGGACAAGTTTGTCTCGATCAATGACATTCGTTTGTCCCGGGATTGCGTGAAGAAGGCGATCAAGTATCTGCGCGAGATTTACCGTCACCGGATTGGCAAGACCAAGGTTATTTCGCTTAATAATCATACGGGCAAGACCGCTTAGTTAGCGGCGCGCCCATTCGCGAGCAAGCCCGCTCCCACATTTAACCGGGTTCCTCCAGAAGGAATGCGATCAAATAATGTGGGAGCGGGCTTGCTCGCGAAAGCGGTCTGACATTCGCCGCATCAGCCGCCGATTTACCAACATCCAGAAACAATTAAGCAGCCCATCGGCTGCTCAATAAACTGTTCCCGTTACGTTTACGTCACCCTCGCCAAGACCCTTCTGTGGCCTTTCTCCACGGCAACATGCCATCACGCTACTCGGCTACACACTTTTAACCGGCAAAGCCGCGCACCAATTAAGTGCAAGCACTCAGCTCGTCGCCCTTTCCTGGATCAGAATCCATGGCGAAACCACCACGGCCCAAAGCTCGGGATCACGTTCAAAAAGATCCAGCGCCCGCGTTTCAGACAGCTTGGCGACCTTGTCGGCGGCCAGCCAGGCAGCGACTTTCTCGCCTTCATCGGTTGCCACTGCTTCTGCCGCAGCGATCAAATCCAGGCCTGGGTCGACCCACAATAGGGCACCCCTGGCGAAGAACGGCTCCAACTCTTTCCAGGTAATAGATGCGGTCTCACCAAGCAGTTTGGCATAGAGGGTGCTAGGTTCTTGAGTCATGGGTTTCTGTCCGCAAAGAAAATCGACGTGAATAATAACGTCGGTATTGCGCCAGAAAAACCCGGATGCAATTGCGTTACCGATTGAAAAACGCAGGAAAGCCAAGGAATGCTGCTGAATTCAAGTATTAGCCAGCTAACATCCCGCCGCGATTCTGTCTTTTTCTTTCAATAAAGCGACACCCTCAGGTTTTGCCCCCTGGCGCCAGCTTCCCAGGCTAACAATCGGCGCTCTACACTGTACCGGTACAGTTGCCGGGGGCATTTTCCGGAGGATATCAACGATATCTGACCCGGTTCTGCTGCTACGGCGCCAGGACTATAAAAACTACAACAGTAAGAGTGGAGCACTATGACTAAGGCTACTAAGCAGATTTCAAAACTGTTTGCCGCTATGGTTCTGGCCGGGGTTGCCAGCCATTCGTTCGCCGCTGACACCATCAAGATCGGTATCGCCGGCCCTAAAACCGGCCCTGTAGCCCAATACGGCGACATGCAGTTCAGTGGCTCCAAAATGGCCATCGAACAAATCAACGCCAAGGGCGGCGTCGACGGCAAGAAACTCGAAGCCGTTGAATACGACGATGCCTGCGATCCAAAACAAGCGGTTGCTGTAGCGAACAAAGTCGTCAACGACGGCGTCAAGTTCGTGGTTGGTCACCTGTGCTCCAGCTCCACTCAACCGGCTTCGGACATTTACGAAGACGAAGGCGTGATCATGATCACTCCGGCTGCCACCAGCCCGGACATCACCACTCGCGGCTACAAAATGATCTTCCGCACCATCGGTCTGGACAGCGCCCAGGGCCCTGCCGCCGGTAACTACATTGCCGACTTCGTAAAACCGAAAATCGTTGCTGTGCTGCACGACAAACAGCAATACGGTGAAGGCATCGCCAGCGCCGTGAAGAAAACCCTCGAAGCCAAAGGCGTGAAGGTTGCCGTGTTCGAAGGCATCAACGCCGGCGACAAAGACTTCTCTTCGATGGTCTCCAAGCTCAAGCAAGCCAACGTCGACTTCGTCTACTACGGCGGCTACCACCCGGAGCTGGGTCTGCTCCTGCGTCAATCCCAGGAAAAAGGCCTGAAAGCCAAGTTCATGGGTCCGGAAGGCGTGGGTAACGACTCCATTTCGCAGATCGCCAAGGAAGCTTCCGAAGGCCTGCTGGTGACCCTGCCGAAATCCTTCGACCAGGATCCGGCCAACATCGCCCTGGCTGACGCGTTCAAAGCCAAGAAAGAAGACCCGAGCGGTCCGTTCGTGTTCCCGTCCTACTCGGCTGTGCAAGTCATCGCAGAAGGCATCAAGGCGGCCAAGAGCGAAGACACTGCCAAAGTCGCTGAAGCTATCCACAAAGGCACGTTCAAAACCCCGACCGGCGATCTGTCTTTCGACGAAAAGGGCGACCTGAAGGACTTCAAATTCGTGGTTTACCAGTGGCACTTCGGCAAACCTAAAACTGAAGTTTCGCCTCAGTAAGGCCTTGGCCTGACTGACTGCCAATAAAGCCCACGGCGTGCCGTGGGCTTTGTTTTACGAACGTATTGGGCCGCGCTGGCGTGATCCGCCAGTCTCCCCACCTGAAAATCTCAAAACCGTCATCAGCGGTTCGCTGGCAAACCTCGAATTCGAAGTGGATGCAGATCCACGGGGCTCGAGCGGGAAAATGACTCCACCAGTGAAATGCGTATCAGGTTTTTAGGAGCGCTGTAATGCCTGACATCTATCACTTCTTCCAACAGCTGGTTAATGGTCTGACCATTGGCAGCACGTATGCCCTGATCGCCATCGGCTATACGATGGTTTACGGCATCATTGGAATGATCAACTTCGCCCACGGCGAGGTGTACATGATCGGCTCTTACGTGGCGTTCATCGCCATCGCCGGGCTGGCCATGCTGGGACTCGACAGTGTCCCGCTCTTGATGACCGCGGCTTTCATCGCGACCATCGTCGTTACCAGTGCCTACGGTTACAGCATCGAACGGATCGCCTACCGCCCCTTGCGCGGCAGCAACCGTCTGATCCCGCTGATTTCCGCCATTGGCATGTCGATCTTCCTGCAGAACACGGTTCTGCTGGCGCAAGACTCCAAGGACAAATCCATCTCCAACCTGATCCCTGGCAACTTCGCCATCGGGCCAGGTGGCGCACATGAAGTGCTGATTTCCTACATGCAAATCGTGGTGTTCGTGGTGACCCTGGTCGCCATGCTCGGCCTGACGCTGTTCATCTCCCGCTCTCGCCTGGGTCGCGCCTGCCGCGCCTGTGCCGAAGACATCAAGATGGCCAACCTCTTGGGTATCAACACCAACAACATCATCGCCCTGACCTTCGTCATCGGTGCCGCACTGGCGGCCATCGCGGCCGTGCTGCTGAGCATGCAATACGGCGTGATCAACCCGAACGCCGGTTTCCTGGTCGGCCTCAAGGCCTTCACCGCCGCAGTATTGGGCGGTATCGGCAGCATTCCCGGCGCGATGCTCGGCGGGCTGGTGCTTGGGGTGGCGGAAGCCTTTGGTGCCGATATCTTCGGCGACCAGTACAAGGACGTCGTGGCGTTCGGTCTATTGGTTCTGGTGTTGTTGTTCCGGCCAACCGGCCTGTTGGGCCGTCCGGAGGTTGAGAAAGTATGACTAGGAATCTTAAACAGGCGTTGTTCAGCGCCTTGCTGGTGTGGGCTGTTGCCTACCCGGTACTCGGTCTGAAACTGACCATTGTCGGCATCAACCTCGAAGTCCATGGCACCAGCACTGCAACGCTGATCACCATCGCCGTGTGCTCGGTGCTGATGTTTCTGCGGGTTCTGTTCGACCAGCAGATCAGTTCGGCCTGGAAAGCCTCGCCCAACCTGCCGGTGATGCCGGCCAAGGCCAGTACCTTCCTGACCCTGCCGACCACCCAGCGCTGGATCATCATCGCGTTGATCATCGGTTCTCTGGTCTGGCCGTTCTTCGGCTCCCGCGGAGCGGTGGACATCGCCACTCTGGTGCTGATCTACGTGATGCTCGGCCTGGGCTTGAACATCGTGGTCGGCCTGGCTGGCCTGCTTGACCTCGGTTACGTCGGCTTCTACGCCGTGGGCGCCTACAGCTACGCGCTGCTGTCGCACTACTACGGCCTGAGCTTCTGGATCTGCCTGCCGATCGCCGGGATGATGGCAGCCACCTTCGGCTTCCTGCTCGGTTTCCCGGTGTTGCGTTTGCGCGGTGACTATCTGGCAATCGTGACCTTGGGCTTCGGTGAAATCATCCGTCTGTTCCTGCGTAACCTGACCGACCTCACCGGCGGCCCGAACGGCATCAGCAACATTCCCAAGCCAACGCTTTTCGGACTGACCTTCGATAGAACTGCCGCAGACGGACTGCAGACCTTCCACGAGTACTTCGGCCTGACCTACAACCCGGTAAACAAGGTGATCTTCCTTTACCTGATCGCGGTGTTGTTGTCGCTGTTCGCCCTGTTCGTCATCAACCGTCTGCTGCGCATGCCCTTGGGCCGTGCCTGGGAAGCGTTGCGTGAAGACGAAATCGCCTGCCGTGCATTGGGTCTCAATCCTACGGTCATCAAGCTGTCGGCCTTCACCCTCGGTGCTGCGTTCGCCGGTTTCGCCGGTAGCTTCTTCGCCGCGCGCCAAGGCCTGGTGACACCGGAGTCCTTCACCTTCATCGAATCGGCGACCATCCTCGCCATCGTGGTGCTGGGTGGCATGGGCTCGCAACTGGGCGTCGTACTCGCCGCCACGGTGATGATCCTGTTGCCGGAAATGATGCGTGAGTTCAGTGAATACCGCATGTTGATGTTCGGCGCCTTGATGGTGCTGATGATGATCTGGCGTCCTCAAGGTCTGCTGCCGATGCAACGCCCCCACATGGAGCTGCGCAAATGAGCCGTGAGATCCTGAATGTAAGCGGCCTGAGCATGCGCTTCGGCGGCCTGTTGGCGGTCAACAGCGTGGCCTTGACCGTCAAAGAGAAACAAGTGGTATCGATGATCGGCCCCAACGGCGCCGGCAAGACCACCGTGTTCAACTGCCTGACCGGTTTCTACCAGCCAACCGCTGGCAGCATCGTGCTGGACGGCGAGCCGATCCAGGGCCTGCCGGGCCACAAGATCGCCCTCAAAGGCGTAGTGCGCACCTTCCAGAACGTGCGGCTATTCAAGGACATGACGGCAGTCGAGAACCTCTTGATCGCGCAACACCGTCACCTGAACACCAACTTCCTGGCCGGCCTGTTCAAGACCCCGGCGTTCCGCAGAAGCGAACGCGAGGCGATGGAATACGCCGAGTACTGGTTGGAAAAGGTCAACCTCAAGGAGTTCGCCAACCGTCCGGCCGGCACCCTGGCCTACGGTCAGCAACGTCGTCTGGAAATCGCTCGCTGCATGATGACCCGTCCGCGGATTCTCATGCTCGACGAACCGGCCGCTGGCCTCAACCCGCGGGAAACCGAAGACCTCAAGACACTGATCGGCACCCTGCGTGAAGAGCATGATGTGACCGTGCTGCTGATCGAACACGACATGAAACTGGTCATGAGCATTTCCGACCACATCTTCGTGATCAACCAGGGCACGCCCCTGGCCGACGGTACGCCGGAACAGATCCGCGACAATCCTGAAGTGATCAAAGCCTACCTGGGGGAAGCGTAAATGCTGCAGTTCGAAAACGTTTCCACCTTCTACGGCAAGATCCAGGCGCTGCACAGCGTCAACGTCGAAGTCCGCCAGGGCGAGATCGTGACCCTGATCGGCGCCAACGGTGCCGGCAAGTCGACCCTGCTGATGACCCTCTGCGGTTCGCCGCAAGCCCACAGCGGCAGCATCCGCTACATGGGCGAAGAGCTCGTCGGCCAGGACTCGTCGCAGATCATGCGTAAAAGCATCGCAGTGGTCCCGGAAGGCCGTCGGGTGTTTGCCCGTCTGACCGTGGAAGAGAACCTCGCCATGGGCGGATTCTTCACCGACAAGGGCGATTATCAGGAGCAGATGGACAAGGTCCTCGGACTTTTCCCACGCCTGAAAGAACGCTTTGCCCAACGCGGCGGCACCATGTCTGGTGGCGAACAGCAAATGCTCGCCATCGGTCGTGCGCTGATGAGCAAGCCCAAGCTGTTGCTGCTCGACGAGCCATCGCTGGGCCTGGCACCGATCATCATCCAGCAGATTTTCGACATCATCGAACAACTGCGCAAGGACGGTGTAACGGTGTTTCTGGTTGAGCAGAACGCCAACCAGGCCCTGAAAATCGCTGACCGTGCCTACGTGCTGGAAAACGGCCGTGTAGTGATGACAGGGACAGGTGAAGCGCTGTTGACCGACCCGAAAGTGCGCGAAGCGTATCTTGGTGGTTGAGCCTTGGCGGTAAACAAAAAACGGCTTTCGGGCCGTTTTTTTATGCCTGCCACCAACTTCACAACAACAAAGATCCAATGTGGGAGCGGGCTTGCTCGCGAAAGCGGTGGGTCAGTCCCCCCTATGTTGAATGTCAGATTGCATTCGCGAGCAAGCCCGCTCCCACAGGGAATTCGTGCGTTTCGAGAATTTCTGAAAAAGTTTTGGCGTGAGCTGTAACGCATCGCCCTGTCGTTTCTCTAGAGCAGTAAGCAAGCACAAACGCTTGCCAATCCAAGCTCAATTTCGGAGAAACATCATGACTGCTACCACCCGCACCCTGTCCGCCACCGCCCTGGTTCTGGCCCTCGGTTCTGCCCTGAGCATCGCCGCTGTCTCCACTGCTCATGCCGCTGACGACAACATGGAAAAATGCTTCGGCGTGGCCATGAAAGGCAAAAACGATTGCGCCGCAGGCGCTGGCACCACTTGCGCCGGCACTGCAAAAACCGACTACCAGGCCAATGCCTGGAAACTCGTCCCTAAGGGCACCTGCACCACCACGATGAGCAAAACCTCGCCAACTGGTTTCGGCCAGCTGGAAGCCTACAAAGCCAAGTCGTAATCAGCACCCAGCCTGAGTGTCGACCATGAATCCTTTATCTTCCGGGCTCCCGCCCCGCTCCGGGCTGGGGCTCAAGACCGAGCACTTTCGTGAAGTGCTCGGTGCACAACCGGACATCGGTTTCTTCGAAGTCCACGCCGAAAACTACATGGTGGCCGGCGGCCCGTTTCATCATTTTCTGGGGTTGATCCGCGAGCAATATCCGTTGTCGTTGCACGGCGTTGGCCTGTCCATTGGTGCCGAAGGTCCGCTGGATAATCAGCACCTGCAAAGGCTTGCCGCGCTGATCGAACGCTATCAACCCCAATCCTTTTCCGAACACCTGGCCTGGTCCAGCCATGGCCCGGTGTTTCTCAATGACCTGCTGCCCCTGGCCTACGATGCGCCGACGCTGAACCGCGTCTGCGAGCATATCGATCAGGTGCAGAGCACCCTCAAACGCCCGATGCTGCTGGAGAACCCGGCGACGTATCTGGCGTTCCAGCGCTCGACAATCGATGAAGCCGACTTCATCAGCGAAGTCATTCGCCGCACTGGCTGCGGGCTGCTACTGGACGTCAACAATATCTACGTCTCTTGCATCAATCACCAAAGAGATCCGCTGGCCTACATCGACGCGCTGCCGCTGCATGCAGTGGGAGAGATTCATCTGGCCGGGTTTGCCGAAGACACCGACAGCCTCGGCGACCGTCTGCTGATCGACGATCACGGTGCGCCCATCGATAACGCGGTATGGACGCTGTACAGGCAGGTGCTGGAACGGGTTGGCCCGATCGCCACGTTGATCGAGCGCGATAACCAATTACCAGCCTTCAGCGTGCTGCATGCCGAAGCCCGTCAGGCCGATGAGTTGCTGCATTGCGCGGGGGGCCGGTCATGAGCACCCAAGCCGCGTTTGCCACCGCCCTGCTCGATCCGCAACGGCCCTGCCCCGAGGGTTTGTTCAGCGCCAATGGTGCCGATCCCGCCAGCCGTTTCGCTGTGTATCGCAACAATGTGCAGAACTCGCTGATCAATGCCCTGGCCGACAGTTACCCCGTGGTTTCGCAGTTGGTGGGCGATGAGTTCTTCCGCGCGATGGCGGGGCTGTATGTACAGCGTTGCCCACCTCAAGGCCCACTCATCAACGATTACGGCAAGGACTTCGCCGAGTTCATTGACCGCTTTGAACCGGCAGCCAGCGTGCCTTATCTGGCCGACATGGCGCGGCTGGAGCGGTTGCGCGTTCAGGCCTATCACGCCGCCGACGCCCAGCCGTTGCGCCATGAACAGATTGCTGCCGCACTGTCGGACCCGCAGGCGCTGAGCGAACTGACGGTCGGGTTTCATCCCTCCCTGAATCTGCTGACTTCAGCTTTTGCCGTGATCTCGATCTGGGCGGCGCATCAACAGGACGCGACGCTGGCCGGGATCGAACTCGACCACGGGCAAAACGCGCTGGTGTTGCGCAATGGTCTGGAGGTTGAGGTTTTCGCCATCGACCACGGCGCCGGCACCTTCATTCAGAACCTGCAAAACGGCCAGTCCCTGACCCAAGCGTTAGAGACAGCGCCCGCCTTCGACCTCAGCCAAACCCTGGCGCTGCTGATCAGCCACAACGTCATTACCCATTTACACCACAATCAGGTATCGCCATGAACACCCATCGGAACCCCATCGCCCGCGTCATCGCGCTGCTGGAAAAAATCCCCCACAGCCTGATCGCCTTTATCGCGCGCTTTTCCATTGCCGCGGTGTTCTGGAAGTCCGGGCAAACCAAGGTAGAAGGCCTGGCCATCGACTTGATCGACGGCACGTTTCAACTCGGCGTACCAAGGCTGGCGGACTCGACTATTCCGTTGTTCCAGAGCGAATATCACCTGCCGCTGCTCTCCCCGGAACTGGCGGCGCACCTGGCGGCCTTCGCCGAGCATTTCTTTCCGGTGCTGATTCTGATTGGTTTCGCCACACGTTTTTCGGCGCTGGCACTGCTGGGCATGACGCTGACTATTCAGCTGTTTGTATATCCCGATGCCTATCCGACTCACGGCACCTGGGCGGCGGTGTTGCTGTACTTGATGGCTACCGGGCCGGGCAAGTTGTCGATTGATCATCTGATTGCCAAGCGTTACGCCCGCTGATCCCTACTCAGAACTCCAGACGATGTAGAACCAATGTGGGAGCGGGCTTGCTCGCGAAAGCGGTATCACATTCAACAGATATGTTGGCTGACACACCGCTTTCGCGAGCAAGCCCGCTCCCACAGAGGTTGCGTGGTGAGACGTCATCGTTGAAGTCGATCCAACGCCTCCCCACTGCGCTTGAACCAACCGATCAAATAATCCGCCAGCACTTGAGTGCGTTTCGGCAAACCGCCTTGATACGGGTGCACCAGGTACATCGGCATGCTGCGGGTCTGATAATCGCGCAGGAGCCAGCGCAAACGCCCGTCAGCCAATTCCTCTTGCAGCAAGTACGACGGCAAACGCGCAATGCCCGCATCCGCCAGCGCCGCCTTCTTCAAGAGGTTGTAGTGATTGCTGGCGAACGGCCCCGACACTCGCACCCGCAGTAACTCGTGCTGTTGGTGATAGAGCCATTCTTCCCGGCCGCTGTAATGGCTGTTGAGCAGGCAGCGGTGTTCCGCCAGTGCCTGAGGCGTCAGCGGTTCACCGAATCGCTCAAGGTACGCAGGGCTGGCGCAGGTCATCTCGTGCCAGGCCAGCAACGGTCGGGCGACCAGGCGTTCGTCGTTGGCCACTTCCGAGCGGATCGCCAGGTCGAAACCGTCCCGGGACAGGTCACGGTAGTTATTGTTGAGCTCCAGTTCGATCTGCACCTCGGGGTACTGCCGGGAAAACTCCAGCAGCGCGCCGTCAAAGAAGGTCTCCCCCAGTGAAACCGGAACCGTCATCCGCACCGGGCCGGCCATGTCGTCTTTCAATCGCGCCAAGGCCTGACGCGCTCGCTCGACTTGAATCACCAGTTCCTGGGCTTGCGGCAACAACGCCGCGCCCGCCGCCGTCAGGCTCAAGCGGCGCGTGGTGCGTTGCAGCAACACCACGGCAAACCGCGTTTCCAGCAGGCTGATGCGTTTGGAGAGTTGTCCTTTGCTACAACCCAGTTGCTGGGCGGCCAAGGTGAAACTGCCCGCCTCGATCAACACCGCGAACGCTGCCAGGTCGTCCATTTCGCTCATTGGATTGTTTCCATTTGAAAACCAAAGGTTGCCTATTAGCCCGCTTATCAATGGAAAAAACCACTCTAAACTTGAAATTCAATCCAACCCATTCAGGTACAGCACGATGAAAATTCTTTTGATTGGCGCCTCTGGCACCGTCGGTTCGGCGATTGACCATGAGCTGTCCCAACGCCACGAAATCATCCGTATCGGCCGTAAAAGCGGTGAGTTCCAGGTCGACATCAGTGACAGCGCCTCGATCCGCAAATTGTTCCAACAGACCGGCAACTTTGATGCCCTGATCTGCGCCGCTGGCAGCGTCAACTTCGTGCCGCTGGCGACTATGACCGAACAAGACTTCGAGCTCGGCTTGCGGGATAAGCTGATGGGCCAGGTCAACCTGCTGCTGATCGGCCGGGAATTCGCCAATGACGGTGCGTCATTCACCTTTACCACCGGCATCCTCAGCCACGATCCGATTCGTACCGGCAGCTCGGCCTCCATGGTCAACGGCGCCCTGGACAGCTTCGTCCGTGCAGCGGCGATCGAACTGCCGCGCGGCCTGCGCATCAACTCGGTCAGCCCGAATGTGCTGGTCGAAGCCATGGGCAGCTACGCCCCGTACTTCCGTGGTTTCAAACCAGTTCCCGCCGCCGAAGTGGCACTGGCCTACGCAAAAAGCGTGGAAGGCTTACAGACCGGCCAGACTTACCGCGTCGGCTAAACCAAACACGCCCTGTAGGAAAGCGAGGACATTGCAGGGTTGTGATGAGCGGTCAGGCTAAGTAACGTGGCGACACTTGTCAGGAGACTCAAAGATGCGTGTTGCCCGTTCCTTAGTGCTTGTTGCCCTGCTTCCGCTGTTCGCCGCCTGCCAGTTGCTTGATGGCCCGCGCGAAAGTGCTTCCCATGTGGGCCAGACCCGCATGCAGGGCCAGTTGACGGCGGCCGATGGCAAGTTGCTGTTCCAACCGTGCAACGAGCAGCGCAGTTATGTGGTCAACGACACCGGCGGCACCAGCGTCCTGCAAGAGGCCGCAACCCTGGCCGACGACCAGGGCAAATTGTTTGCCGACGTGCGCGGTCGGATCGTTGCCAGTGGTGCCGATAGCCGACTCGATCTGGAGCAGCTGTACCGCGTCGAGCGCTCCGGCACGGCGTGCGACGATCCCAATTTCAAACAGCTGATTCTGCGCGCCGCCGGCCACGGTCCTGAATGGAACGTCAAAGTCAGCGGCAAGGGCATGGTCATCGACCGCGCCGGTCAGCCGCCCTTGGCCCTGCCGTATGTTGAAGAGCAACTGGGCGATGGCCGCTTCAACCTCAGCACCGAAGCCAATAATCAGCGCATCGAGCTCTGGGTCGCGCCGCAACGCTGCGTCGACAGCAGCACCGGCAGCGTGCAGCACATGAGCGCCGAGCTGCGCATCGATGGCCAGGTGCAACGCGGCTGTGGGTATTTCGGCGGATCGCGTAACGACTGATCGTTTTAGCCTCACGGGAATCATCCTTTGAGGCTTATAATCGCGGGCCTCAAACGCCTTGGCGCAGTTGTGCGCCCCGCGAACCGGATCCCGTCATGTTACGAATCACCGAACTCAAGCTGCCGATCGACCATCCCGAAGAAGACCTGCGCCCTGCCATCGTGCAGCGTCTGGGCATCGCCAGTGATGACCTGCTCGACTTCACCTTGTTCAAGCGCAGCTACGATGCGCGCAAAAAGTCCTCCGAACTGTGCTTCATCTACACCATCGACCTCAACGTTCGCGATGAGGCGTCGGTGCTGCACACATTCGCCGATGACCGTAACGTCAACGTGGCGCCGGATGTCAGCTACAAAGTGGTCGGCCAGGCGCCAGCTGATCTTGAGCAACGTCCTGTCGTCGTGGGTTTCGGCCCGTGCGGGATCTTCGCCGGGCTGCTGCTGGCGCAAATGGGCTTCAAGCCGATCATCCTCGAACGTGGCACCGAAGTGCGTCAGCGCACCAAGGACACTTGGGGGCTGTGGCGTAAAAGCGTGCTCAACCCCGAATCCAACGTACAGTTCGGTGAAGGCGGCGCGGGTACGTTCTCCGACGGCAAGCTCTACAGCCAGATCAAGGACCCGAAATTCATCGGTCGCAAAGTCTTGCACGAGTTCGTCAAGGCCGGTGCACCGGAAGAAATCCTCTACGTCAGCAAACCGCACATCGGTACATTCCGTCTCACCGGTGTAGTGGAAAACATGCGTGAGCAGATTCGCGCCATGGGCGGCGAAGTGCGCTTCCAGCAGCGTGTCACCGATGTGTTGATCGAGGACGGCCAACTGGTCGGCGTCGAGCTCAATGGCGGCGAGCAGATCCATTCGAAACACGTGATTCTGGCCCTCGGCCACAGCGCCCGGGACACCTTCCGCATGCTCCACGGCCGTGGCGTGTACATGGAAGCCAAGCCTTTCTCGGTGGGCTTCCGCATCGAGCACCCGCAGTCGCTGATCGACCGCGCGCGCCTGGGCAAATACGCCGGGCACCCGAAACTCGGCGCTGCCGACTACAAGCTGGTGCACCACGCCAGCAACGGACGCTCGGTCTACAGCTTCTGCATGTGCCCGGGCGGCACCGTGGTGGCGGCGACCTCCGAGCCGAATCGCGTGGTCACCAACGGCATGAGCCAGTACTCGCGTAACGAGCGCAACGCCAACTCCGGGATCGTCGTCGGGATCACCCCAGAAGTCGATTATCCAGGTGGTCCGCTGGCTGGCATCGAGTTGCAGGAACGCCTGGAATCCCACGCCTTTGTGCTGGGCGGCAGCAATTACGAAGCGCCGGCGCAACTGGTTGGCGACTTCATTGCCGGCAAACCGTCGACTGAGTTGGGCAGCGTCGAGCCGTCCTACAAGCCGGGTGTTGCCTTGGGCGATTTGGCCCTGGCTTTGCCGGCGTTCGCCATCGAAGCGATTCGCGAAGCTTTGCCGGCGTTCGAGAAGCAGATTCGTGGCTACTCGTTGCACGACGCCGTGTTGACCGGGATCGAGACGCGCACGTCATCGCCGCTGCGGATTACCCGTAACGAGTCGATGCAGAGCCTGAACGTGAAAGGCTTGTTCCCGGCCGGTGAAGGCGCGGGTTATGCGGGCGGGATTCTGTCGGCGGGCGTCGACGGTATTCGGATAGCCGAAGCGGTGGCCCGCGACATCCTTGGCCTCGAGGCCTGACCCAATTTAAATGTGGGAGCGGGCTTGCTCGCGAAAGCGGTGGATCAGCCAACATCTCTGTTGAATGTGAAACCGTATTCGCGAGCAAGCCCGCTCCCACATTTGGTCTTCGGTGTGTCAGATGTTGGCGCGTAGTACCGTCGATGGCAGTGGTTCGCCGCGCTCGACACTCGCCGCCACGGCATCCATCAAACCACTCAACTCATACCCCTGGGCCTTGAGCCAGGCCTGATCGTAATAGGTGGTGGCATAGCGCTCGCCGCCATCGCACAAAATCGCCACGATCGACCCCGACTCCCCCGCCGCCACCATCTGCTGGGCTGCCATCAAGGCGCCGATCAGGTTGGTCCCGCTCGATCCGCCGACCCGTCGCCCCAAACGCTGCGCCAGGTAATGCATGGCCGCCAGCGACAACGCGTCCGGTACTTTGACCATCGCATCGATCACCTTGGGCAGGAACGACGCTTCCACCCGCGGCCGACCAATGCCTTCAATCCGTGACCCGCAATCCAGGCGCAGGCTGGCATCACCGGTCTGGTAATAATCGAAGAACACCGAACGCTCGGCATCGGCGCACAGCACGCGGGTGCAATGCTGGCTATAGCGCACATAACGGCCGAGCGTCGCGGTGGTGCCGCCGGTGCCGGGGCTGGAAATCAGCCAGCTCGGTTCCGGGTGCTGCTCGAAACGCATCTGCTGGAAGATCGATTCAGCGATGTTGTTGTTCGCCCGCCAGTCGGTGGCGCGCTCGGCGTAGGTGAACTGGTCGATGAAGTGCCCATCGTGTTCGCGAGCCAGGCGTTCGGACTCGGCGTAAATCTGCGTCGGATCGTCCACCAAATGGCTCTTGCCACCATAAAAAGCGATCTGCGCGATCTTCTCCTTGGACGTGGTCGCGGGCATCACCGCAATGAACGGCAACCCCAGCAACCGGGCGAAGTACGCCTCGGAAATCGCCGTCGAACCGCTGGAGGCTTCGATCACTGGCGCACCGGGTTTGAGCCAGCCGTTACACAGGGCGTAGAGGAACAACGAGCGCGCCAGCCGATGTTTCAGGCTGCCGGTGGGATGGCTCGACTCATCCTTGAAATACAACTCGATGCCCGGCAACCCCGGCAGCGGCAAGGGGATCAGGTGGGTATCGGCGCTACGCTGGAAGTCGGCTTCGATGATCCGGATGGCTTCGCGGGCCCACTGTCGATTGTCGCTCATGATGGTTTTCTCGTTGAATCAGGCAAAGAATCGGCCTTGTCGCAAGCCTCAGCCCACAAGCTTAGGAAAGAACCTACATCATGCACAGATACAGCTGAGGTCCAATACGTTCGGCAACTGCTAGGCTCTGGCCTTTCCTGACTGCCGACGTTGTAACGCTATATAACAAAAAAGAATATAACTTTTGTTTTAACAACTAACGGTACGGGTTAGGGTGTGCCACCTTTTGAATTCATCGATGGAGAGCGACCTTGCCTCTGCGTAGCACGTTCACGCGTTTCTTTCAGTTGGAAGCTGCCAGCGGTCTGTTATTGATCGCCGCGGCCGCTCTCGCCTTGATCATCAACAACTCATCGCTGTCGTGGCTCTATAGCGGCTTGCTGGACACCCCCGTGGTGGCTCAGATCGGCGCGCTGAAGATCGCCAAGCCGCTGCTGCTGTGGATCAACGATGGCCTGATGGCCCTGTTCTTCCTGCTGATCGGCCTGGAAGTGAAACGTGAGGTTCTCGACGGCCAACTGTCGAAACCATCGCAAATCGTGTTGCCCGGCGCGGCGGCGATTGGCGGCATGGTCGTGCCGGCGCTGATCTACTGGTTCCTCAACCGTGACAATCCGTCCGCCTTGGGTGGCTGGGCCATTCCGACCGCCACCGACATTGCCTTCGCCCTCGGCGTACTGGCCCTGCTGGGTAAACGCGTGCCGGTGTCGCTGAAACTGTTCCTGATGACCTTGGCAATCATCGACGACCTGGGCGCGATCATCATCATCGCGATCTTCTATTCCGGCACACTGTCGACCTTATCCCTGGCGTTGGCTGGGGCCTGCATCGCAACCTTGATCGGGATGAACCGACTCGGCGTGGTCAAGCTCGGGCCGTACATGATTATCGGGCTGATCCTCTGGGTCTGCGTGCTCAAGAGCGGCGTGCACGCCACGCTGGCCGGTGTGACCCTGGCCTTCTGCATTCCACTGCGCACAAAAAACGCCGAGCCTTCGCCGCTGCTGACCCTGGAACATGCCCTGCATCCGTGGGTGGCCTACGGCATTCTGCCGCTGTTTGCCTTCGCCAACGCCGGCCTGTCCCTGAGCGGCGTGACCGTCGAAAGCTTCACCCACGACGTGCCGATGGGCATCGCCGTCGGCCTGCTGCTGGGCAAGACCATCGGTGTCTACGGCCTGACCTGGCTGGCGGTAAAAATCGGCATCGCCACCCTGCCCCAAGGCGCCAACTGGGGCCAGGTGCTGGGTGTGGCGATCCTCTGCGGCATCGGTTTCACCATGAGCCTGTTCGTCGGCTCCCTGGCCTTCGTGCCCGGCAGCAGTGAATACGCCGGGATGGATCGAATGGGGATTCTGACCGGCTCGATACTGGCGGCATTGATCGGTTATGCGGTGACAGCGGCGGCGAGTCGCAAAAGCACTGCGCTGCAGTCCTGAACGATAGAGAACACTCTTAGTGACATTCAGGATTCGTCCTACAGCCACGATTAGCCACGTTCGTTAACGTCGTGCAGCCCCTCTTTCGGGGGTTGCCGATGGACGAGCGAAAGGACAATCAGTGGCTGGCAACAAGGACATTCCCCGGGTTCAAAACCCACCATCAGGCGACGGGCATCACGTCACCCACCGCTACATGACTGCCACTGAATTGGCCGAGCGGGACGCCAGGCAAAACGCCTACGACGCCATGCTCGCCAGGCAGCAGATCTTCGAAGACAGCCTTCAAGTCACTGCGAAAAAGGACGACGTTGCCCGCGCGGGATGCGTATTCGCCAAGTCCTGCAAGCTGCCCGACGCAATCATCGACTACACGAACCCCTCCGGCGTTGTTCCGACTGACAGCCTGAAAGACTACGGCGAGCTGGTTCTGCTCGGTGCTCGCGAGGCCGATGAAAGCGGTGTCGTGCCGCTCAAGAAAATCAGTGGCACTGCGATTCCAGCCGGTTTCGGCAGCTTTGCTTTGGCCGGCTCGGCGTTTGCCGCACTGCCCGCTGTCGCCGCCAGCACCGCTGCGGCCACCTTGGCAGGCTTGGTGGCCCTGGTCATACCGTCGAGCCTTGGCGACAGCTCGCTCTACACCGAAGACCAATTGCGCGCCCTTAATCAGGCCCGCACCCGCGTGCGCCTGCGGGTCGAGCAACAGGCTGACGGCAGTCTCAAGGGATACGGGTTCTACACCGGCAAAAACCGTGACTGGGAAATGGTCGATGTCGCGCAATTCACCTTGCGCGGCAGTCAGCAGGTGGCTGATCTTGGGGATGGCGTTGAGCTGATCTGATCTGGACACCGGCCGAGGACGGTTCAAACATCCTCGGCATCCCCGCGCTGGAAGCCGCACCGCAAGCACCGCACATCTGGGTTTACCCGCCGACGAAGGCGGCTGACAGCATCATCGTGAACCCGGTGTACCCGCCTGAGTACAAGGATTTCATTCTGGTGTTTCCAGCGGATTCGGGGGTGGTGCCGGTTTATATTGTGGTGAGTGTTGCTGGAAGACGAATTCCTAACCCCGATCACGACTATCACTCTGCACCTGAAACAGAGGAAATCACTGGCTTCTCGGGTTTGAAAGTAGCAAAAAAGAAAACCCCACGACAAGGGGGTGGTGGACTTCGAGAGCGTTGGATTGATGCCAAAGGTCGAACAATTTATGAATGGGACTCTTTGCACGGGGAGCTGGAAGCTTATCGTGCAAGCGATGGAAGCCATCTAGGCTCGTTCGACCATACAACAGGCGAGCAAATAGATCCGCCCAAGAAAAACCGCAGCATTAAAAAGTACTTGTGAGGATGGCATGGGACTGAAAGTCAGATTGGATTGGTATGACAAGGAAACGGAAATAGCGGAAGGAAAGGAGTACTCCGCAGACCTTGGCGACGATGGTTCAATCATCGAAGCATTAGGCTTGATGGCGGAAAGCGAAATCTACGACGGTGGATTTGATGTTTTATCGGCGTGGGTGCCAGAGCTTCAGCCTCTGTTCAAGCATAAGATTAATACTGCCGCTTTTGATTACCAGGTTGCGTTCCGATATCGGCAAGTATGGTAATTCCCCAACTTCCCCGAAGGCTTGGAATATTTCATCGGTACCGGCGCGGCCCCTGAACAATCACTCAACGCCCCCAACCAAGCGACAGCACAAGAATGATATTTATCGTAATCACCGGTTTCTTCGACGAACCAAACCCGGACGATTCATTGCAGTACGAAAAAGATGTGCCGCGGGCCTTAGAGCGGGCGGTGCTTAACGTTATGGACCGGCCAACCTTGTGGGATGTCCCCATGGGCGAGCACAAATTATCCCCACCTCAAGTCAGCACGATTATGGAACTGGTTGGCGACTCTTTCAGAGACGACTTGGTGTACTACATGGGACTTTGCCAAAACTAACGATATTGAATCTGACGTCACTGAAAGCAGCAGACACAAAAAACCCCGACCAGTCACCTGATCGGGGTTTTGTGTTACCCGTTCCGCTTAGTGCGCAACGCGGCTCGTACCATCAACAGTGGCGATCCGCACCCGCTCACCCACACGGAACACTTCGTTTGGCTGAACTTCCTGCACGTAGGCGCGCATGCTGCCATCGTCTTCGCGCACGGTGATTTCAACACCTTGCGTACGGGTCAGGCCTTCTTCGGCAGCCGAGCCCATCAGGCCGCCGGCGACAGCGCCGATGACCGCTGCGACGATACTGCCGCGACCACCGCCGATGGCGCTACCGCCGACACCACCCACGACTGCACCAGCGGCGCTACCGATTGGGGTTTTGGTGCCTTCGATTTTCACCGGACGCAGAGCTTCGATGGTACCCATGCGAATCGTCTGCACACGACGCGCTTCGTCACGGGAGTAGGAGTCACCGGTCAAGCTCGATTGGCAGCCAGTGAGCAACATCGCCATCGTGGAAAAGGAAGCAACCAGCAGAACAGACTTACGCATAGCATCAAACTCCATAGGACAGGTATCCATTAAACTCCGCAGCTTGACGCCTGTCACGACTTCACCCGGATAAAATTGGTTTCATTCAGGCCCGATACAGGCGCTTTTTCGAACTCACCACACAGTAGCGTCAAATTACAAAATCTGCGCCGCTGACCCAAGGATTTTCATGGATTACTTCATCATTGTCGTCACGACCGTCGCCGGCTTGTACTTCCATTGGTGGCTGTACGTGCGGATCAAACGCTGGATGGACCGCGATCTGGCGTTGTCACTGGCGGGTAAAGACCAACAGAAAAGAGCCTTTATGCTCCAGCAACTGGCGAACGCTCAAACGCAGAAGATCAAGCGGCGGGACCTGCCTCAGTGGCTGGAGGCCGCTGCGGCAGGGTATCCCGATCGGTAGACTATTTACGGCGCCAGGCGTTCCCGAACCCAGTCGGCGCCTTGCAAGCGGTAGTTGAGGCGATCGTGCAGACGGCTCGGACGGCCCTGCCAGAATTCGATGCGCTCGGGTAGCAAGCGATAACCGCCCCAATGCTCGGGGCAGTGAGGCTGAGTATCGCTGAAACGTTGCTCGGTGTTCTTGAGCAGCGCTTCCAGTTCGCCGCGATCGGCGATCACCCGGCTCTGGGGCGAGGCCCAGGCACCGAGACGACTGCCCAGAGGACGAACCTGATAATAAGCGTCGGACTCTTCAGGCGTGACCTTCACCACCCGCCCTTCGATGCGCACCTGGCGCTCCAGGGCCGGCCAGAAGAACGTCATGGCCGCAAATGGATTGGCTGCCAGTTGCTGACCCTTGTCGCTTTCGTAGTTGGTGAAGAAGGTGAAGCCCTGCTCGTCCAGGCCCTTGAGCAGCAGAATACGGCAATGCGGCCGACCGTCCTGATCGACGGTGGCCAGCGTCATGGCATTCGCCTCCACCGGCACCTGCTCGGTTTTCACCGCATCGGCAAACCACTGATGGAACAACGCGAACGGCTCGGCCGGGGCTTGCGCCTCGGTCAGGCCATCTCGGGTGTAGTCGCGACGCATATCTGCCAAGGGCCGGGTCATGGCGCATTCCTTTTGGTTAACGAATCACTTCTTTGTGTCATCGGCGACAGCGACTTTCTTGGTATCGACAGCGGCTTTAGCGGGCGCAGTCTTTTTCACCACTGCTTTTTTGGCTGGAGCCTTGGCGGCTGCTTTCTTGGCCGGTGCCTTTTTCGTCGCCGGGACAGCCGCTTTCTTCGCAGCAGGCGCCGGGGTCACAGGCTTGGCCACTGGCTTGATGTCTTGCGCAGCGATCATGGTTTTCACCGGTGCAGGAGCCGGCATGTTGTACTTGCTCAGCAACGCGACCATGGTATTTGCCGGGGTCACCAACAGCTCGACGCGACGGTTCAAGGCACGACCTTCAGAACTGTCGTTGGCGGCACGCGGAGCCTCACCACCCATGCCGCGCAGCATCAGGCGATCACGCTGCAGACCGCTGAGACGGAAGATCGCCGCTACTGACTGGGCGCGCTCCTGGCTGAGCTTCACGTTAGCCGGTGCGGCGCCCGACGTATCACTGTGACCGAGTACCAGCACAGCAGTCTTTGGATCGACTTCGAGGATTTTCGCGACACGGGTGAACGGGCCGAGGGTCACCGGCAGCAGCATGGACGGACGGTCAGGGTTGAACGAGCCTTCTACCGGTGCCGTGACGACCAGCACGTTCTCGCGGCGCTCAAGTTTCAGGTTGCTGTCCTTGATCGCTTCGCGCAGGCGCGGTTCGTAGTCGTCGAGCCAGGCCTGGGTGACTTTCGGGTCGGGCATCGGCACGGCCTTAGCGGTGCTCTGCTCCTTGCCGCCGAACGGCCACCACCAATTGCCACCGGCATCAGCTTCAGCCTTGGCTGCAACGGCCGGCTTGGCTTCAGGTTTAATTTCCGGTTTCACGTCCAGTTTGGCCACTTTGTCGGCAGCGTCATCGGAACCGAACGGCCAGTACCAAGGGGATGCGCTGTCAGCCTTGGCGACGGGTGCTGTTGCAGCAGGTTTCAGCGGGGCTGGGGCTGGGTCTTTGGTCGCAACCTTGTCGGAAGAGCCGAACGGCCACCAGCTGCCGCCGTCTGCGTCATTTTGTGGGGTTTGTGCGCAACCGGTGATAGCGAAGCACAGGGCCAGGGCGAGAGTTTTATTGAATGACATTGGATATCCACAAAATGAAGTAATGAAGAATCAGACCGGGTTAGCCCGGATAAACAGCGCTTTGAAACCACAAAGGCTTTCGGGTTCCGGCCCTGGCCCCCTTAAGCGTGACTTACAGACAAGTGGCCAGTACTCGCACAAGCTTTTGGGCTCGTGGATCCATCAAGACGTACGGCCCCAGGGTATTTGTCACAAAGCCGAAGGCCACATCGTATTCTGGGTCAGCAAAACCGATGGAGCCGCCGGCGCCGGGGTGACCGAACGCCCGTGGGCCGAGGCCGTAGGTGGCGTTGGGTACGTCCGGTTGATCGAGCATGCAACCCAGGCCGAAGCGGGTCCTGGTCAATAAAGTCTTGTCTTCGCCGACGCTGTGTTCGCGGGTCAGCTCGTCGAGCATTTCGCTTTCCAGCAGGCTGCCATCGAGCAGACCGGCGTAGAACCCGGCCAGGCTGCGGGCATTGCCATGGCCATTGGCGGCCGGCTGCTGCATGCGCCGCCATTCCGGTTTGTTGGTGCTGGTCATTATAGACGGTGGGTTGGTGAAGGCCCGGGTGCTCATGGCCGTCGGCTCGCGCATGGTCACTTGCAGCAAGCGCTGGGCCGCGGCATCGCCGAGGTTGCCCTTGCTACGGGCAATATGTGCCACGCGATGGAACTCTTTGTCGGCGAGGCCGACGTGGAAGTCCAGCCCCAAAGGCTTCGCGACCCGTGCCACGATGGACTCACCCGGCCCACGACCATCGGCGCGACGCAGCAACTCACCGACCAGCCAGCCATAGGTGATCGCCGCATAACCGTGACCTTCACCTGGCGTCCACCACGGCGCTTCGGCGGCCAGGGCATCGACCATGGTCTGCCAGTCGTAAAGTGCCTCAGGGGCCAGCAACTCGCGCAAAGCAGGCAGGCCGGCCTGATGGCAGAGCAAGTGGCGCAGGGTCACGGATTCTTTGCCGGCGGCAGCGAACTCGGGCCAGTAGCGAGCGACTGGAGCATCCAGTTGCAGCTTGCCTTCGGCCACCAGTTGCAGCGCGGTCACGGCGGTGAAGGTCTTGGTGCAGGAAAACAGGTTGGCTATGGTGTCGCTGTGCCAGGCTTCGGTGCCGTCCTTGTCGGAGGTACCGCCCCAGAGGTCGAGAACGGTTTCCCCGCCAATCCGGATGCACAACGCCGCGCCACGCTCCTGAGGATCGTCGAACAGCGCCGCAAAAGCTTCGCGCACCGCTTCGAACTTAAGCTCGTAATGACCCTGAATCTGCACCCGCAACTCTCCCGGATAAACGCTCTACAAAGTGGCCCGCATTGTTCCAGCCCTTGAGGGTTTTGGGAACAGGGTTGGGCCGGGCGGTCGCCCGGCCTTGAGAATGCCTCAGACATCGATGGTGCGATCCCTGTGGTGTATCAGACTCAATGACCATTGCCCGAATGCCCACCCGCATGGCCGGCGCCCTGCTCCGCCCCCTTGTCGGCAGCACCTTGCTTGCCGCCCTCGCCCTCATGGTTCTCGGTGGCTTCTTCCGCCTCGGCCCTGGCCTTCTCGGCCTCTTTGCCGAGCTGATCGACAGCCTGCAAATTGCTTTTGCGCACAGTGTCGACAAAGCCCTGGAACGGCAGATCGGTAATGCCCACCAGACCGAAGTGACCGTTCTCGCCGTCCAGCAGGCGACCGGTCACCGGTTGATCGAGGTACTGGAACCAGTGCACCCCGACAATCGACGGTTCGCTCATCGCTTGTTTGAGGAAGTTGGCGTAAGCCGGGCCGCGATCTTCTTCTTTCGCCAGTTGCGTCACGCCCCCCCAGAACGGGCCGCGATCCTTTGATCCGAAGTTGAACTCGGTAATCAGCACCGGTTTGTCCAGGCTGCGCAGTCTGGCGAAGTCATAACCGTCCTGAGGTTGCAGGGTGTACATATTGAAGCTCAACACGTCGCAGTATTGCGCGCAGGACTCGACGGCTTCCGGGGTGCTGACGGCAAAACGGCCACCCAGTAATAACTGGTTCGGCGCATGCCACTTGAGCGAATCGGAGACGGTTTTGAAGTACGTGTCGGCGAAGACTTTCTGGAAGTATTTGAAGTCGGCTTCGATTTCCGGGTATTCGGCGCTCGGCTGCGGCGGCACGAAACCCGGGTCTTCCATCAATTCCCAGGCCGGCAGATCAATGCCCCATGCTTTGGAAAGGCCCGCCTGGTTGCGGTACTTGTCACGCAGTTGTTTGAGGAAGGCACGTTTGGCCGGTACATCGGTGGTCATTTTCAAAGTGCCATAGGCCAACGCATAACGGGCCTTCGGGTCAGCGCCGGGACCTGCCCAAGCCAGTTCGTTATCGGCGAAGTAACCGATCAGCCACGGATCGTCGCGATGGTCGCGGGCGGCGATGGCCACGGCGCGTTCGGTGGCCATGGCGAAACGCGGATCGAACGGGTCAGGCATGCCGCCCCACCAATCGGTACCGGTGCTGATGCTGGCGTAATCGCCGACGATCGACAGCGGCAAGGTGTATGGCACTCGGTCCGCGTTGCCAAACCCCGGGGCGCTCCAGTTGCCAAGGGTGTTGAAACCCCAGGCTTGCAGGCGATCGAGGGTATGACTGGCCCAGCGTTGTTCGTCGAAAACCACTTTGCAGGGCTCGGCGGCCGTTTGCTCGGCCGCTTTTTCGACTGACGCTTCAACGGCGCCGGTCTTGGCCGCGTCGGCAACGCCAGCCGCGGATTCGGTCGCCGCAGGAGCGGCTGATTGCTCGGCAGCCTTATCGGTCGCCGCCTCGACCGCATCGGCCTTGGCTGCTTCAGCGACACCGGCCTTGGTCTCGCTGCCCGGTGCGCAAGGTTTGCCATACAGACGCTGCAGGTTAGCGCCATAGAAATCGTACCAGCGCCCGACATTGTAGGCTCGTCCCTGATCGGCGCCATTACCGCCACGGTTGTCGCCTTCACCATAATAACTGGCAAGAGGCTCGTCGGGTTTGGGCAAGGACTCGAACATCCACTCGCGACCGGCGACGTAGGTCTGGTTGACGCTCGGGTTCACGCTGTTGACGCCGAGGGAATAGAACGGATGCCCTTCCGGGGTCACCAGGTACCAGCGGCCGTCACGCTTTTCGGTGCGGAAAAAGCCGCTGGCCTTGAACGCCGGGCCTTTGGTCCAGCCGCCGAACTTGTCCAGGGACTGCTTCTCGCGCTCGGCCAGCCAGGTTTTCAGTTGTTGCTGTTCTTTGGCCGCCGCGGACTTCAGTTGCTCGTCGCTGCTGACCTTCTCCGGCCACTTGGCCCGGGTCGATTGGCCGTAAGCATCCACCAAAGCGCCATAAGCGGCCTTGGTGACCGCCTCGCCATCCTGCACGCCGAAGCGCTCGAGCAGGATGCTTTGGGCGACTTTCGGCTGATCCATCGACAAGGTCACCGACACTACTTGGCTGCGGTCCAGCTCACCGGTGCTGCTGGCCAGCAATACACGCTGGCCTTCGAAGGTGATCGGCATCGGCGGGCCGGCTTTCATGCCCTGGCTCAAAGGTGAACTCGGTTGCAGTGGTACCAGCAGGGTTTGCGCAGGGCCGGCCGGCAGATCGACACGGCTGAGCAAGGTCTTGCCGTCGTTGCTCTGGATTTTCACGTACAAGGTCACGGCCCAGTTCATCGCGCTCTGGATCCGCAGGCTCATGACGCCCGACTGCGACCAGTCCCAGGCACCGGTCTGCGGCGTCAGGCGCAAGGTCGGCTGGGCGACCGGATTAAAAGTCACGCGACGCAGCACTTCGCCTTCGGCCGTTTGCTCCGCGTTCGATTGCGGCAGGCTGGCGTCCTGCGTCGCCACCTGAACCACGTCGGCGGGACGCACAAAGTTGAACAACGTTTGCTGGCCGGCAGGGGCTGCCAGCAAAGGGGCTGCGAACATCAAGGCAAAAACAGCAGGCAACGAACGGCGAATCATAGGAACGTGGATCTCCCAAGCGACCATCAATGGGCCAGTGGAAAAGCGGTGGCAGTGAGGTAGACAACGCGGCGGGCCTATTTGCCCACCGGTGCATCAGGAAATTTCACGACGGAATGGCGGCAATGCATTGAGAATAGCTTTGCCGTAGCGCTGCGTGACCAGACGGCGGTCGAGCAAGGTGATGGTGCCGCGGTCTTCTTCGGTCCGCAGCAAGCGACCGCAGGCCTGGACCAGTTTCAGCGAAGCGTCCGGCACGGAGATTTCCATGAACGGATTGCCACCGCGAGCCTCGATCCATTCCGCCAGGGCCGCTTCGACAGGATCGTCGGGCACCGAGAACGGAATCTTGGCGATCACCACGTGCTCGCAGTAGGCACCGGGCAAATCCACACCTTCGGCGAAACTCGCCAGACCGAACAGCACGCTCGAATCCCCGCCATCAACTCGCGCCTTGTGCTTGTTCAGGGTTTCCTGCTTCGACAGGTTGCCTTGAATGAACACTTGCTTGCGCCAGTCGCGATCCAGACCGTCGAACACGTCCTGCATCTGCTTGCGAGAGGAGAACAGCACCAGGGTGCCACGGGAGCCTTCTACCAGTTGCGGCAAGTCGCGAATGATCGCCGCGGTGTGGGCCGGCGCGTCACGCGGGTCGGCTTTCAGGTCCGGCACCCGCAGCACACCGGCGTCGGCGTGATGGAACGGGCTCGGGACCACCGCGGTGACGGCTGTTTTAGGCAGGCCGGCACGCATGCGGAAGCGGTCGAAAGTGCCGAGAGCGGTCAGGGTCGCCGATGTCACCAGCGCCCCGTAGGCCACGTTCCACAGGTTGCGCCGGAGCATGTCCGCCGCGAGGATCGGGCTGGCATTGACCTCGATATCGAACAGCGAACCGCTTTCGGCCAGGGTCAGCCAACGGGCCATGGGCGGGTTGTCTTCCGGGTCTTCGACAGTGAAAGCGGTCCACAACTCCCAATTGCCCGAAGAACGCGACAACAGGCTGCCGAACAGCGGATACCACTCTTCGGCCTGGTTGCTGGCGATGCCGATATTGACCTCGCCGTCCATGCCTTCCTTGAGCAGTTCGGTGAGCCGGGTGAACAGGTCGGTCAGGCGGGCAAAGCCCTTCTTCAGCTCGATGCCCATTTCGCGCATGTGCTCGGGAATCACCCCGCCGACGAAACGGTGACGTGGGCGCTCACGGCCTTCGACGTCTTCGCCGGGCTTGAAGTCGGCTGCTTGCTCACAGGCGCTGAACATGAACTGCTGCTGGGTCTTGATCTCCCGGGCCAGTTCCGGCACTTGCTCGATCAACTTGCCCAGATCGCCCGGCAGCGGGTGTTGGGCCAGCAGTTTGGTGAGGTTCTTGGCCGTGGTTTCCAGCCAGTCGGCGGTGGAACGCAGACGCGTGTAGTGGGCGAAGTGACCGATAGCCTTGTCCGGCAGGTGATGGCCTTCGTCGAATACGTAGATGGTGTCCCGCGGATCGGGCAGAACCGCGCCGCCGCCCAGAGCCAGGTCGGCCAGGACCATGTCGTGGTTGGTAACAATCACGTCGACTTTGCCCATACCTTCGCGGGCCTTGTAGAAGGCGCACTGGCCGAAGTTAGGGCAATGACGGTTGGTGCACTGGCTGTGATCGGTGGTCAGGCGCGCCCAGTCGGCGTCTTCCAGCGCCGTCGACCAACTGTCGCGGTCGCCGTCCCACTTATTGCCGGCGAGCTTCTCGATCATGCTGGTGAACAGCTTCTGGCTGGCCTCATCGACCTCGATCTTGAAGCCTTCTTCTTCGAACAGCTGCGCGGTGGCAGTCTGCGCATGACCTTCCTGGAGCAACATGTCGAGTTTGGACAGGCACATGTAGCGCCCGCGGCCCTTGGCCAGGGCGAAGCTGAAATTCAGCCCGCTGTTGCGCATCAGGTCGGGCAAATCCTTGTAGACGATCTGCTCTTGCAGGGCCACGGTGGCCGTGGCGATCACCAGACGCTTGCCGGCGGCCTTCGCGGTGGGGATGGCCGCCAGGCTGTAGGCCACGGTTTTGCCGGTACCGGTGCCGGCTTCCACCGCGACAATCGCGGGGTCGCCACTGCGCCGGCCTTCATCGTCGGTGTCGATGGCACCGAGGACCTTGGCAATTTCGGCGATCATCAGGCGTTGGCCGTAGCGCGGCTTGAGGCTCTTGGCTTCGAGAAAACGCGAGTAGGCGCCCTGGATCGTGGTTTTGAGTTCGGTGCTGATCATGGATTGTCGGGCGCAAAAAACGCTGGATAAATTTTCAGTGGTTCGGATCGGCCGCTATCATACCCCGCTAATTAATCCCGCGCAGAACGGAGTACCTCAATGACACCTTTTGGCATCGTTTATACCCTGCATGTCCTGGCCGCCCTGGTGTGGGTCGGCGGCATGTTTTTCGCCTGGATGGTCTTGCGCCCCGCGGCGATGAAGGCGCTGGAAGGCCCTGCCCGATTGAAGCTGTGGGTGGAAGTGTTTCAAGGTTTTTTCCGCTGGGTCTGGATCGCGGTGGTGCTTTTGCCGATCAGCGGCGTGGGCATGATTCATCTGCAGTTCTCCGGATTTGAAGCCGCGCCGCGGTATGTGCAGGTGATGATGGGATTGTATGTGGTGATGACGGCGCTGTTTATCCGGATTCAGGCGTTGCTGCTGCCAGAGTTGCGCACAGCGGTAACGGCTCAGGATTGGCCGACGGGCGCAGCGGTGCTGGGCAGGATTCGTCGGTTGGTGGGGATTAACCTGGTGGTCGGGTTGGCGCTGGTGGCGATTGCTGCGGCTCGGCCGATGTTCTGAGGAATATGTAGTTTGGGGGAGCTTTTGTGCCCCCCGTTCGGCTGCGGAGCAGTCGTAAATCACCGCGTTCATTCTGAAAGAATGGGGTCGCTGGTTTTGGGGCCGCTTCGCGACCCAGCGGGAGCAAGCTCCCTCGCCACAGGAGGGCTTACATCCGCTGAATGCTCACCGAACCCGCCACTCCCGCAGGCCCTGGCTGGCCATCGGCACCGGGACGACCACTCTTGCCACCATCGGCTTTATAGACGACGCAGCCCTTGGCCTTGCCACCCGCTCCCGGTTTGCCACCAGGCCCTGCCGCGCCACCAACCCCGCCTGCAACCTCGACCTTGATCTGCTCCGTCGGGTAATCACGCGGCACTTCCAGCCGAACCAGCGCCCCTGGTGCGCCTGGCTGGCCGTCGCTGCCATCACTGCCATCGGCGCCGCGACCGGCCTGGCCCCAGGTACAACCCGGTGCTTGACCATTAGCCCCATCAAGGCCGACAAAACCTGGAGCACCCGCGCCACCGCGAGCGTCTACGGACAATTGTGGCGCGTTCAACGCTTTGATCTGCACATCCAGATTGCGCCCGGAGCGAGCGGCCTTGAGGTAAGTCCCCGGCGCGCCCCGCGCAGTGATCTGGCTGCCTTCGGCCAACTCGGCACGGCTGACCTTCAACGCCAGGGCTTGTTCGCTCGGCACAATGGCAATCCGCGCGTCGCGTCCCAGGCGCAGTTCGCCGACCGTCACTTCGGTCACGTTCGAGGGAATCAGCAAGGTGCCGTAATCGGCGACTTCCAGCCGTTCCAGTTGCAAGGTACTGGCGGTGTTGGGCAAACGCATCAGCGAGTTGGTTTCGACGCTCACCACCTGCGCGCAGGCCAATGGGCTGATAAGTGCAGCGAGCAGACAGAGTTTACGCATGGGAGGCCTTCGAAGCGGCCGGGGCCGGAATGGTTTGCAGGTGGAAAACGCCGAAAAAGACAATCTTCAGACGATCACGCCAAGGGTGGGCTCGACCTTTGAGGCTGCGGTTGCAGAACACCAACTCCAGAAGATGGAGCCCTGCCAACAGGCTGCCTGCAAAATTGATCAGCAGGTGAAAGGGATGGATAAACGGTATGAGCAGATTGACCAGCGCCACTAACCAGAACAGCAGGGTCAATAACTTTCCCAGCCCCCAAAACACCTTCATACGCGCCCCCGTTGAGATTTATTCTTTGCGCGCACAGTAACGGCTTACGCGCGGGATAAGCCAGAGGCCAACAAAAAATTCTTCCGGAAGGTCGCCACTTGGCCGCCGGAACAACCTGAATGGTCGTCCGACGGCTCTATCACAGGGCTCAGCGATTGATGTGCAACTCCACGCGACGGTTTTGCGCCCGCCCTTCTTCCGTGTCGTTATCGGCCACCGGCTGGCTTTCGCCCCGGCCTTCGCTGGTGAGTTTGTTCGGCGCCAGCCCCTGACTCAACAGGTAGGCCGCCACGCTGCTGGCACGACGTTCCGACAGTTTCTGGTTATAGGCGTCCGAACCCTGGCTGTCGGTATGACCGATGACTTTAACGCTCACCACATCGGCGTTCTGCAATTTAGCCATCAGCGAATCCAGCTCACTGCGCGCTTCGGGCATCAGGTTGGATTGGTTGTAAGCGAACAGCACGTTGCCATTCAGGGTGATGACTTCGGATACCGGTGGTTCGACAGGTTTCACGCTGGCCGGGTATTGCGGCAGCGGGCAACCGTGATGTTCGACAGGGGTATCGGCAGGTGTATCAGGGCAGCGATCGCGTCGATCGAAAACACCATCATCGTCTTCATCGCCATCCTGGGCGTAGCAGATCAGGCCACCGGTCAAGATTCCGAGCGCCGCTCCACCCGCGGCCCAGGCACTGCTTTCAATTGCGCCCAAACCGCCACCGACCAGTCCGCCAATGACGCTGCAGATCGGCCACGTACGTTGATTGAGGGGGGCAGTGCCATCGCTGTGAGTCGCACAACCGGTCAGAAGACTGCCAAGCAGCAGAACCGGGAAGACGGTCCTTGTGAGAACGCTCATTGTGAATGCTCCTGTGTCACCGGCCCATACCGGTCACACAGGAGTAAAGACCCGCATCCGCGACTGTACAAGCCGCGGAGCACAAGGGATCTAGCGGTTGATTTTGATTTCCGTGCGACGGTTCAACGCACGGCCGTCCGCAGTTTTGTTATCGGCCACCGGCTGGCTTTCACCGGCACCGGTCACAGTCACGAAACTGCTGCGTGGCACGCCTTGGGAAATCAGGTATTCCACCACCGAATGGGCGCGTCTATCCGACAGTTTCTGATTGTAGGCATCGCTGCCGACGCTATCGGTATGACCGGTCACGGTCAGTTGGGCGCTGGAGGATTCCTGTTTCAGGCGCGTGGCAATGGTGTTGAGTACGTCTTTATCGGCAGGGGTGAGCTTGGCCGAGTCGAACTGGAAGTGCACATCACGGATAACGATGACTTCTTCCTTGACCACCGCAGCCTCCTCGACCACCGGCGCAGGCGCTGGTGGAGGGCAGCCGTCGGCATCGACCCGCACGCCTTTAGGTGTACCCGGGCACTTGTCGCGACTGTCCGGCACGCCATCGCCGTCTTCGTCGCCATCGCCGTGCACCCAGCAATAGGCGGCTGCCGTGCCGCCGACCACCAGCGCGCCATACCCCGCCCATGCCGAGCTCTCGGTCGCGCCGAGCCCTGCACCAATGACACCACCGACCGCCGCACAGGACGGCCAGTCGGTTTTCTGCAAGCCTGCACAACCAGTCAACACACTGGTTAGCAGAACCAAGGGTAATGCTGTCCGAATTATGCTCATCTAGTTCTTCTCCTGAGGGATCGGCTTAAAACCGATTCTAGGGAGTAAAGACCCGACTTTTAATCTCCGCCAGCAATAGGCCATTGCTGTTTTTCCCCGTGTTCGCGGAAGATCGGCGCTTTTTAGCTAAACCCGCAAGAAAGGACACTAGGCCCGGACGTTGGGGCAGGCTAGTCTTGGCGCTCTGATTGAGGATCTTCGATGATTGCAGGTATTTCTTCGCGCACGCCCCAGCAGGCGTTGGCCGCTTTGCTTGATCGTTATGCCCCGGCGCGTCTGTTGCTGATTGGCGCTAGCGAATTCCCCGCGTTTGAGGCGTTCAAGCTCGCGCACCCGGACAGCATCGTCGCCTTTGCTGCACCCGGGACACTGCCCGCCGAGTTGGCAGCACAACGGTTTGATCTGGCGCTGGTGGTCGATTGTCTCGAACACTTGCCCAAGCGCGACGGCCTGAATCTGCTTGGCGGCATACGTAACCTTAATGCCAGTCGCATTGCGGTGCTGGCCGACTTGCCGGCATGCGGTTGGCAGGAGACGGACTTTTTCTCTCTGGCGCTGCAAGCCAGCGAACGCTTCCAGCGCGACGATCAAGTACTGACCCTGTTCACCTATGATCTGCTTGACTATAAACAGGTGCCCGACTGGCTGAACTCACGCTTCTGGGCCAATCCGGAAAATTTCGGGAAATATTGGTGGTAACTCAATGAGTACATCCATTTGCCCTTGCGGCAGCGGCACGCTGCTCGATGCCTGCTGCGGTCATTACCACGCCGGCCACCCCGCCCCCAGCGCCGAAGTCTTGATGCGTTCGCGCTACAGCGCCTATGTACTGGGGTTGATCGACTATCTGGTGGCGACCACCCTGCCCGCACAACAGGCCGGCCTGGATCGCCAGTCGATCAGCGACTGGAGCGCCCAAAGCACCTGGCTGGGCCTGGAGGTCGAAAGCGCCGAGGTTTTCGGCGGTCAGCCGGAGCACGCTTTCGTCACTTTCACCGCTCGCTGGCACGACAGCAGCGGCGAACACAGCCACCGCGAACGTTCGTCATTCGTACAGAACGCCGGCCACTGGTATTTCATCGACCCCACCGTGTTACTCAAGGCCGGGCGTAATGATGCGTGCCCGTGCGCCAGCGGGCAGAAGTTCAAGAAGTGCTGCGCGAGTTATTTCGGCGCTTGAGTTGACCAAGGCTAGACTGGGTCTCAAGGGAGATAACTCACCATGACCCGTCAACGACGCGCATTACAGCTGCTCACCCTGCTCCTGTTTCTGGGGCTCGGCGGCTGTGCGTCGTGGTTCGACTTCGACAACGATCTGCCAGAGCCGCAAGTACATCTGGTCAAGGTCGAAGTGGTCCGGGCCAAACTACTGGAGCAGAAGTTCCTGCTGCACTTTCGCGTCGACAATCCCAATGACCAAGACCTGACGGTGCGCGCCCTGGAATATCGCATTCACCTCGGGGACATACTGCTGGCCGAAGGTGAGCACGAACACTGGTTCACGGTCGGCCCCAAACGCAGCGCTTATTTTAAAGTGCCGATCCGCACCAACCTTTGGCCGAAAGTCCGGGACCTGGTGAAATTGCTGAAAAAACCCGATCAACCCATTCCCTATCGTCTGGAAGGTGAACTGGAAACCGGTTTATTCATCGCGCACTACGTGCACCTGGCGCGTAATGGCGTGATAATCGCCGCCGATTTAATTCCGGAGTGACCCCGATGACTCAGCAACCTCATGTCCATGGCCCAGACTGCAACCACGATCATGACCATCACGACCACCATGATCACGACCATGGCCATGTCCACGGCCCGAACTGCGGCCACGCCCACCAGGAACCGGTGCGCAACGCCCTGAAAGACGTCGGCCGCAACGATCCTTGCCCATGCGGCAATGGCAAGAAATTCAAGAAGTGCCACGGCGCTTGATGCTTCGGGCGGATATCTTTTTCGCCTGTTGAATCGTCTTCGCGAGCAAGCCCGCTCCCACAGGGATCTTTTGTGAACACACAAAATTGTGAGCACCGCCGATCAACTGTGGGAGCGAGCCTGCTCGCGATGACGGCGGCACATTCACTATCAATTTGGCAGTTAGAACGCTATCGCGAGCAGGCTCGCTCCCACAGGTTTTCAGCCAGCCGTTAATATTTCTGCTGTGCCGACGACCGTCGCATATTCCCCATGCAAATTACCCAGCGACATCGCATGCACTTCCTCGGCTGAATGGGCGTTACCGAAAAAATCCGCCTTGTCGAAGGTAAAGCACGCATCCTGCGCAACCCACGCTTCAAACCCCAGATTCCCGGCCGTTCGCGCCGTGGACTCCACCGAGTTGTGGGTCGCCACGCCAACGATGATCAACTGATCGATCCCCGCCTCGCGCAAACGCGCCTCCAGTCCTGTCGAACAAAAGGCATCTGGCACCTGCTTCTGAATCAGCCACTCCCCCATCGATGGTTGAAAGCGCTCCTGAAATTCCACCCCCGATTGCTGCGGCCAGAACACTGAGTCCTCTGAGCGGGACAGGTGCTGCACATGAATCACCGGCCGCCCGGTAAGACGCCAATGCACCAGCAGTTCCAGCATGCGCTCTTCGGCACGAGGGTTGTTTCGACGACCCAGTTTGGGATGCAGAATGCCTTTTTGTTGATCGATGATGATCAGCGCCGCGTTTGTCTTGAGCTCCATGCCGATTTTTCTCCTGCTGGGGCATTGAATTCCCCGCACTTCAGCATCACCTCTTGCTACTGGCAAGCCATCAAACGCAAACAGGACGACCTGATGCCGACGGTCGCTGTCCGTACCTGACGATGTCTCTTGATTTGGAGTACTTCATGATCGACTTGTATTACTGGACCACCCCCAACGGCCACAAGATTTCGATATTCCTGGAAGAAGCCGGCCTGCCGTACAACGTTTACCCGATTAACATCAGCCAAAACGACCAGTTCAAACCCGAGTTCCTGAAGATCTCGCCGAATAATAAAATCCCGGCCATCGTCGATCATGAGCCGGTCGATGGCGGTGAGCCGTTGGCATTGTTCGAGTCGGGGGCGATTCTGCTGTACCTGGCGGAGAAAACCGGCAGGTTCCTGCCCAAAGACCTGCGCGGTCGCCAGCAAGCGCTGCAATGGTTGTTCTGGCAGATGGGTGGCCTGGGGCCGATGGCGGGGCAAAATCATCACTTCAGCCAGTTCGCACCAGAGAAAATCCCCTACGCGATCAAACGTTACATCGATGAAACCGCCCGCCTCTATGGGGTGCTCGACAAGCAACTGGCCAACAATGACTTTGTCGCCGGCAGCGAATACAGCATTGCCGACATGGCGATCTACCCGTGGATCGTTTCTCACAAGTGGCAGAGCCAGAACCTGGAAGACTTCCCCAACGTACTGCGCTGGTTCAACCACATCCAGAACCGCCCGGCGACGGTGAAGGCGTATGCGTTGGTGGCCAAGATTAATCCACCTAAATCCTGATAGAGAAAGATCAAAAGATCGCAGCCTTCGGCAGCTCCTACAGGGAATCGGCGTACACCCGTAGGAGCTGCCGAAGGCTGCGATCTTTTGGGTTTAACAATTAAATCCCGAAATAAGATCTGTACCCCGCTTGCGCGCCCACCTCCTGCTCACTAACGTAGCGCCTTTATTGCGTC
The DNA here is from genome assembly GCF_019145235.1 of Pseudomonas farris. Classification (GTDB taxonomy): domain Bacteria; phylum Pseudomonadota; class Gammaproteobacteria; order Pseudomonadales; family Pseudomonadaceae; genus Aquipseudomonas; species Aquipseudomonas farris. The sequence continues at coordinate 288,358 of NZ_JAHSTV010000005.1, forward strand.
ACTACCCCCGCAGGAGCTTTGCCATGGCCTCGCCAGCCCTCACACATTTTCTTCCCCGGTTCGGCGTTGCCGCAGCAGTGGCCGGTGTTTTAAGCCTGACTGGTTGTCAGACCTGGAACACGCAAGACACCCTCCCGCCTGCCTCCGGCGTGCAACCGCTCAAAGGCTTGGCGCAGAACGTTTCGATTCGACGCAATGCCATGGGCATGCCGCTGATCGAGAGCAACAGCTTCCACGATGCGTTGTTCACCCTCGGCTACGTGCATGCCAGCGACCGCATCAGCCAAATGGTCACTCTGCGTTTGCTGGCCCAGGGCCGTCTGGCGGAGATGTCTGGTTCGGACCTGCTCGACGCCGACCGCTACATGCGTGCAGTCAATCTGAAGAAAAGCGCGGGTGAGCTGTACAAGGCCTCTTCGCCACGCCTCAAGCGTTTCTTCGAAGTCTATGCCCGTGGGGTCAACGCCTACCTGTTCCGCTACCGCGACAAACTGCCTGCCGATCTCGCGGCCACTGGCTACAAGCCTGAGTACTGGAAACCAGAAGACTCGGCGCTGATTTTCTGCCTGCTGAATTTCAGTCAATCGGCGAATCTGCCGGAAGAAATTTCCTCATTGATGCTGGCCCAGACAGTCAGTACCGACAAGCTGGCGTGGCTTGTGCCGTCCGCTCCCGATGAAAAACTGCCGGTCGCAGAAGCGGAAAAACTCCAAGGTATCAAGCTCAACGGACAAATCCCGGGGCTGAGCGAAATCAGCAGGGCTACGGGCCAGCTGTCCGACCTGAACTTGCTGGGCGCCACGTCTTCGAACAACTGGGCGATCGCCCCGCAACGCAGCCGCAGCGGTAAAAGCCTTCTGGCCAGCGACAGCCATGGGCCGCTGGGCGTGCCGTCGTTGTTCAGTTACGTGCAGATTCGCGCGCCGAAATACCAGGCCTCCGGCGTGACCATTGCCGGGTTACCCATGGTGCTCGGTGGTTTCAACGGCAAAGTGGCGTGGAGCATGACCACGGTCATGGGCGACAACCAGGACCTGTTCCTGGAAAAAATCAAACGTCAGGGCAGTGGCCTTTCCTACGAAGTCAGCGGCAAATGGCAGCCGGCGATCGTGCGCAACGAAACCTACTTCGTCAAAGGCCAGAAGCCGATTCGCGAAGCGGTGTACGAAACCCGCCATGGGCCGTTGCTCAACAGCGCCCAAGGCACCGCACTGGCAAATGGTTTCGGCTTGGCCTTGCAGACGCCGAACTTCACCGACGACAAAACCCTGGACGCCTTTTTCGATCTGTCCCGAGCGCAGAGTGTCGAGAAAGCCTCTGACGCCAGCCGTGAGATACGCGCCATCGCCCTGAATCTGGTGTTTGCCGGTGCCAGCAATATCGGCTGGCAAGTTACCGGTCGCTACCCGAACCGTCGCGAAGGCGAAGGCTTGCTGCCGTCGCCGGGCTGGGAAGGTCGTTACGACTGGGACGGTTACGCCGACCCGATGCTCCATCCGTATGACCAGGACCCGGCTCAAGGCTGGCTCGGCACCGCCAACCAGCGGGTCATTCCCCATGGCTACGGCATGCAGCTGTCCAATTCCTGGTCGACACCGGAACGCGGCGAACGCATGGCCGAACTGGCGGGCGTGGGCAAACACGACACGCGTAGCCTGATCGCCATGCAATACGACCAGACCACCACCTTCGCCGCCAAACTGAAGAAGGTGTTTGAAGCGCCGGGCATGGCTCAGCCACTCAAACAGGCCATCGAAGCACTGCCGGTGGCCGATCGTGGCAAGGCTCGCGAGGCTTATACGCGTTTGATGGCTTTCGACGGCAAACTCAGCCCGACCTCCGCCGACGCGGCGATCTACGAGCTGTTCGTGCAGGAAAGTACTAAACAGATTTTCCTCGACGAACTCGGCCCGGAAAGCACCCCGGCGTGGAAAGCCTTTATCGCCAACGGCAAGTTGTCTTACGCGGCTCAGGCCGATCACCTGCTGAGCCGTGAGGACAGTCCGTTCTGGGATGACCTGCGCACTACGCAGAAAGAAGACAAACCGGCGATTCTCGCCCGTAGCCTGGCGGCCGCGATCAGCGCGGGCGACAGCCAGTTGGGTGGCGATCACAAAGCCTGGCAGTGGGGCAAACTGCACCGCTACGAGTGGAAGAACGCCAGTGGCCAGACCGTACGCGGTCCGCTGCCAGCCGGTGGCGACCACACCACGCTCAACACCGCCGCGTTCACCTGGGGTCAGGACTTCAACACCACACTGGCGCCGGCCATGCGCTTTATCGTCGATTTCGGCCAGGCCGAACCGCTGATGGGCCAGAACGGTACCGGCCAATCCGGCAACCCGGCCAGCCCGCACTATCTCGACAGCGTCGATCCATGGCTCAAGGGGCAATACATGAGCCTGCCGATGCAGCCGCAGAACTTTGACAAGGTGTATGGCAAGACGCGGTTGACACTGACACCTGGCAAGTAACCCCGAGTGGGACCGGGATTGCTCGTGAAGGCATGCTGCCGGTCCCCTTGATGTGGATGCACCATCGCTATCGCGAGCAGGCTCGCTCCCACATTTGATCGCATTCTTTCTGACAGAACTCGATTGAATGTGGGAGCGAGCCTGCTCGCGATAGCGGCCTGATTAACGCCTCCATTCTTCCTCAAAAATAAATAGAACTCTCGTCTCGCGCAAACCTCCTAGCTAGCAGGCCTCCCCATTTGGGTAACAACATGGACCTTGTTATCGCTCGTCCTGAAGGTTTGTACTGCCCGCCCGGTGATTTCTATATCGACCCATGGCAGCCGGTCGAACGCTCCGTAATCACCCATGCCCACAGCGACCATGCTCGCCGTGGCAATCAACATTATCTGGCGGCGGCACCGGGTGCAGGCATTCTGCGCGCGCGTCTGGGCCAGGACATCAATCTGCAAACTCTGCCCTATGGCGAGCCATTGCTGCACCGCGGCGTAAAACTGAGCTTTCACCCCGCGGGCCACGTGCTCGGCTCGGCCCAGGTGCGCCTGGAATACGACGGAGAAGTCTGGGTCGCCTCGGGGGATTACAAAACCGAACCCGACGGCACCTGTGCGCCGTTCGAACCGGTGCGCTGCCACACGTTCATCACGGAATCGACGTTCGGCCTGCCGATTTACCGCTGGCAACCCCAGACGCAGATCTTTGCCGAGATCAATCAGTGGTGGCAGACCAACGCCGCTGCCGACAAAACCAGCGTGCTGTTCTGCTATTCCTTCGGCAAGGCTCAGCGGATTCTCCACGGCATCGATGCCAGCCTCGGTCCCATTCTGGTACATGGCGCGGTTGAGCCCATCAATCGGATTTATCGCGAGAGCGGCATTTATTTACCGCCAACGATCTATTCCGGCGAAGTAAAAAAACATGACCCGATGATGCGCAAAGCCTTGGTCCTCGCGCCGCCTTCGGCGGGTGCCAGCCCTTGGGTACGGCGTTTCGGTGACTACAGCGATGCCTTCGCCAGCGGTTGGATGCGCTTGCGCGGGACACGGCGGCGGCGCGGCGTGGACCGCGGTTTCGTGCTGTCCGATCACGCCGACTGGCCCGGTCTGCTCTGGGCCATCGAACAAACCGGAGCCGAACGCGTGATCGTCACCCATGGTTCGATTGGAGTGCTGGTGCGCCATCTGCGCGAACAGGGCCTCGATGCCATGAGTTTCAGCACCGAATACGGCGATGATGAAGACACCACAGTCCTCGAACCCGAGAGCGCTGAGGTGCTGGCATGAAAGCCTTCGCCGACTTGTATGCCGAGCTCGATGCCACCACCTCGAGCAACGCCAAACTGGCGGCGATGCAAAGCTATTTCGCCCAGGCCGTGCCTGAAGACGCCGCCTGGGCGGTGTACTTTCTGTCCGGTGGACGACCTCGGCAATTGGTGCCGGTACGAATGCTGCGGGAAATGGCAACCGCATTTTCCGGGCTCTCACCCTGGTTGTTCGAAGAAAGTTATCAGGCCGTCGGTGATCTGGCGGAAACCATTTCGCTGGTGCTGCCTGAAACGCACCACACATCCACCGATGGGCTGGCGGTGTGGATTGAAGACAAACTGCTGCCGCTGCGTAACGCGCCCCCGCCGACCCTCGCCGAATGCTTGCCCGCCCTGTGGGCGCAACTGGATCGCCAGAGTCTGATGCTGTGCATCAAATTGATCACTGGCAGTTTCCGTGTCGGTGTCTCCAAATTGCTGGTCACCCGCGCCTTGGCGGCGATGGCCGGGCTCGACAGCAAGCGCGTGGCCCAGCGGCTGGTGGGTTATACCGATCTATCTAACCGCCCAAGCGCCGCCAGTTACCTGAAGCTGATCGCCCCCGAATCACCCGATGAACATGCCCACCGAGGTGGCCAGCCGTACCCGTTTTTCCTCGCCCATGCGTTGTCGCACCCGGTCGAGCAGTTCGACGCCCTGCTGGGGCCGGCCAGTCATTGGCAAGTGGAATGGAAGTGGGATGGCATCCGCGCCCAAGTGGTCAAGCGCGATGGGCGCCTGTGGATCTGGTCGCGAGGTGAAGAACTGGTGACCGAACGCTTCCCCGAACTGGAAAGCCTGGTTCATGGCTTACCCGACGGTACGGTGATCGACGGAGAAATCGTCGCCTGGCAAGCCACACAACCAGGCACCAAGGACGCCTTCGACCCACAATCGCCGTCGTCCCCTTCCGTGCAGCCTTTCGCCCTGTTGCAACAGCGGATCGGCCGTAAAATGCTGAGCAAAAAAATCCTCGATGAAGTGCCCGTGGTCGTCCAGGCCTATGACCTGCTGGAATGGCAGGGTGAGGATTGGCGTAACCAGACTCAAGCCACGCGCCGCACTCAGCTGGAACAACTCATCCTCACCTGCGCAAACCCGGTGTTACTGAGCTCGCCCGTGTTGACCGGCGAAGACTGGTTCGACCTCGCCCGCCAACGAGAGGCCTCCCGCAAACTGGGCGTCGAAGGCATGATGCTCAAGGCCCGCGATGCGCTGTATGGCGTCGGGCGGACCAAGGACATGGGTGTGTGGTGGAAATGGAAAGTCGACCCGTTCAGCGTCGATGCGGTGCTGATCTACGCCCAACAGGGCCATGGCCGCCGGGCCAGTCTCTACACCGACTACACCTTCGCTGTGTGGGACGGCCCGCCCTCTGCCCGCGAGCGAACACTGGTGCCTTTCGCCAAGGCCTACTCCGGGTTGACTGACGAAGAAATGCGGCAGGTCGATAGCATCGTACGCAAGACCACGGTGGAAAAATTCGGACCGGTGAGTAGTGTGAAGCCGACCTTGGTGTTTGAGCTGGGATTCGAAGGCATTGCCTTGTCGAAACGGCACAAGAGCGGGATTGCGGTGCGGTTTCCGAGGATGCTGCGTTGGCGGCAGGACAAGTCGGTGGAGGACGCTGACAGCTTGGCGACGTTGCAGGATTTGCTCGCCTGACCTGATTTCTGTGCCCCAATACAGGTCAGTTAAGGTGCAGAACCTGTGGGAGCGGGCTTGCTCGCGAAGAGGGAGTATCAATGTTGCCTGGCACACCGCTTTCGCGAGCAAGCCCGCTCCCACATGGATTGTGGCTACTGATCTGGCAGTGGCTTCCCACACTTGGCACCATCCTGGCGCAGGAATTTGGCGATGCCCATTTTCGTGCACACATCGCGCTTTGCCACTTCTTGCATTACCTTTTAAACGCTTGTTCGGGACTCTGGTTCGGAAATTGCTACTTTGAATAGGTCTTACGCTTTCCAGTAACAGTACTTCTGCGCCACAAGCGCTCATATTGGTTCTTAGGGATTGAATAATGAAAAAAGCATTGCTGACCCTTTCTGCACTGGCGTTGTGCATGGCTGCCGGCTCCGCGCTGGCCAAGGAATACAAAGAATTGCGTTTTGGCGTTGACCCATCTTATGCGCCGTTCGAGTCCAAAGCAGCCGACGGCAGCCTGGTAGGTTTCGACATCGACTTGGGCAATGCAATCTGCGCCGAACTGAAGGTCAAGTGCAAATGGGTCGAAAGCGATTTCGACGGCATGATTCCGGGTTTGAAAGCCAATAAATTCGACGGTGTGATCTCTTCGATGACCGTCACCCCGGCCCGCGAAAAAGTCATCGACTTCTCCGACGAGCTGTTCTCCGGCCCAACCGCTTATGTCTTCAAGAAAGGTTCCGGCCTGAGCGAAGATGTTGCTTCGCTGAAGGGCAAGACCGTCGGCTATGAGCAAGGCACCATCCAGGAAGCCTACGCCAAGGCCGTGCTGGACAAGGCTGGCGTGAAAACCCAGGCCTATCAGAACCAGGATCAGGTGTATTCGGACCTGATGTCCGGTCGCCTCGACGCAGCAATCCAGGACATGCTGCAAGCCGAACTGGGCTTCTTGAAGTCACCAAAAGGCGAAGGCTACGAAGTCAGCAAGCCGGTCGACAGCGAATTGCTGCCGTCGAAAACAGCTATCGGTATCTCTAAAGGTAACAAAGACCTCAAAGACCTTTTGAATAAAGGTATCAAAGCGTTACACGACGATGGCACCTACGCCACCATTCAGAAGAAACACTTTGGCGATCTGAATCTGTACAGCGGCAAATAATGCCCGGCGCCCATCTCGCGATGGGCGCTTTTTTTACCCGATCAGGTTGCTGATTTATGTTCGAAAACCTATTACAAAGCCTGGGGCTCTCTGCCTTCAGCCTCAAGGGCTTCGGTCCGTTGCTGATGGAAGGCACCTGGATGACCATCAAATTATCGGTGTTGTCACTTTTACTGGCCGTATTGCTCGGTCTGCTCGGCGCCAGTGCCAAGCTGTCAAAAGTCAAACTGGTGCGCGTACCTGCCCAGATCTACACCACGCTGATTCGCGGGGTTCCAGACCTGGTGCTGATGCTGCTGATTTTCTACAGCCTGCAAACCTGGTTGACCTCATTTACCGATTTCATGGAATGGGAATACATCGAAATTAACCCGTTCAGCGCCGGGGTCATCACCCTGGGCTTCATTTATGGCGCGTACTTCACTGAAACCTTCCGTGGCGCGATCCTCGCCGTACCGCGGGGCCAAGTCGAAGCCGCCACTGCCTATGGCCTCAAACGCGGTCAGCGTTTTCGTATCGTGGTGTTCCCGCAAATGATGCGCTTCGCCCTGCCGGGCATCGGTAATAACTGGATGGTGATGCTCAAGGCCACCGCGCTGGTCTCGATCATCGGCCTCGCCGATTTGGTCAAAGCCGCACAGGACGCCGGTAAAAGCACTTATCAACTGTTCTACTTCCTGGTGCTTGCCGCATTGATTTACCTGCTGATCACCAGTGCCTCCAATGTCGTCCTGCGCTGGCTCGAACGCCGCTACGCCGCCGGTTCCCGGGAGGCGGTACGATGATCGAACTCTTGCAGGAATACTGGAGACCTTTCCTTTATACCGACGGCTACAACATCACTGGCCTGGCCATGACCATGTGGCTGCTCAGCGCGTCGATCTTCATCGGTTTTGTGGTGTCGATCCCGCTGTCCATCGCCAGGGTTTCGCCCAAGGTCTACGTCCGCTGGCCGGTGCAGTTCTACACTTATCTGTTTCGGGGTACGCCGCTCTATATACAACTGCTGATCTGTTACACCGGCATCTATAGCCTGGCAGCCGTGCGTGCCCAGCCAATCCTCGATGCGTTCTTTCGCGATGCGATGAACTGCACAATCCTGGCGTTCGCCCTCAACACCTGCGCCTACACCACGGAGATCTTCGCCGGGGCGATTCGCAGCATGGCCCACGGTGAGGTCGAAGCGGCCAAGGCCTACGGTCTGACAGGCTGGAAGCTTTATGCCTACGTGATCATGCCGTCGGCCCTGCGTCGCTCGTTGCCTTATTACAGCAACGAAGTGATTCTGATGCTGCACTCGACCACCGTGGCGTTCACCGCGACTATCCCGGATGTATTGAAAGTCGCTCGTGATGCGAACTCGGCAACCTTCATGACATTCCAGTCGTTTGGCATCGCCGCGCTGATCTACCTGACCGTTACCTTTGCGCTGGTCGGCCTGTTTCGCCTCGCCGAACGCCGATGGCTTGCCTTCCTCGGGCCGACTCACTAGGACAACTCGTACATGCGCCACCAGATTCATGACCTGCTGGCCCCGCTGCCGGGGACCGTGCGACAGATTCACAGCTTCCACTTCGGCCCGCAGTCGGCCAAAGGCAAGATTTACATCCAGTCCTCCCTGCATGCCGATGAATTGCCCGGCATGTTGGTGGCCTGGCACCTCAAGCAACGTCTGGCGGAGCTGGAAGCCGCCGGCCGGCTGCGTAGCGAAATCGTGCTGGTGCCCGTGGCCAACCCGATCGGCCTGGAACAAGTGTTGATGGACGTTCCACTGGGCCGCTACGAGCTGGAAAGCGGGCAGAACTTCAATCGCTGGTTCGTCGACTTGAGTGAAGAAGTCGGCAACGAGATTGAAGGCCTGCTCGGCGACGATCCGCAACGTAACCTCGAACTGATCCGCGACAGCCTGCGCAAGGCGTTGGCGCGGCAGACCGCAGGCACGCAACTGCAATCCCAACGCCTGACCCTGCAACGGCTGGCCTGCGATGCAGACATGGTGCTGGACCTGCATTGCGATTTCGAAGCCGTGGCGCACCTTTACACCACGCCCGAGGCCTGGCCGCAGGTCGAGCCGCTGGCGCGCTACATCGGTTCCGAAGCCAGCCTGCTCGCTACCGATTCGGGTGGTCAGTCGTTCGATGAGTGCTTCACCCTGCTTTGGTGGCAGTTGAAAGAGCGTTTCGGCGAGCAGTTCGAGATTCCGCTGGGCAGTTTTTCAGTCACCATCGAATTACGCGGCCAGGGTGACGTCAATCACCCACTGGCCAGCCTCGACTGCCAGGCGCTGATCGATTACCTGATTCATTTCGGTGCGATTGCCGGTGAGCCGGCGCCATTGCCTGAGCTGCCCTACCCAGCCACGCCGCTGGCCGGCGTTGAACCGGTGGCGACACCCGTGGGCGGGCTGCTGGTGTTCACGGCCCTCCCCGGGGAATATCTGGAGGCCGGGCAACTGATCGCCGAAATCATCGACCCGATCAATGATCGCGTCACCCCTGTTCATTGCACCGCCGCCGGGCTGATGTACGCCCGTTCGCTGCGGCGCATGGCCACTGCCGGTATGGTGATCGCCCACGTCGCGGGCACCGAAGCCTATCGCAGCGGCTACCTACTTTCGCCTTGAGGATGCATGCCCCATGTACAAACTGACCATTGAAGGCCTGCATAAAAGCTATGGCGATCATCAGGTGCTCAAAGGCGTTTCGCTCAAGGCCAAAACCGGCGACGTCATCAGCCTGATCGGCGCCAGCGGCTCGGGCAAAAGCACCTTTTTGCGCTGCATCAACTTTCTCGAACAACCCAACGACGGCGCCATGAGCCTGGACGGCCAGTCGATCCGCATGATCAAGGATCGCCACGGCATGCACGTGGCCGATGCAGATGAACTGCAGCGGATCCGCACCCGCCTGGCCATGGTGTTCCAGCACTTCAACCTGTGGAGCCACATGACGGTGCTGGAAAACATCACCATGGCCCCGCGCCGGGTACTGGGTTGCAGCAAGCAAGAGGCCGAAGACCGCGCCCGGCGTTACCTCGACAAGGTTGGCCTGGCGGCACGCGTGGCAGATCAGTACCCGGCGTTCCTTTCGGGCGGCCAGCAACAACGGGTAGCCATTGCCCGCGCACTGGCCATGGAACCGGAAGTCATGCTGTTCGACGAACCGACCTCGGCGCTCGACCCGGAACTGGTGGGCGAAGTGCTCAAGGTGATCCAGGGCCTGGCCGAAGAAGGCCGGACCATGATCATGGTCACCCACGAAATGAGCTTCGCCCGCAAGGTATCGAGCCAGGTGCTATTCCTGCACCAAGGGCTGGTGGAAGAAGAAGGGGCGCCGGAGGATGTACTGGGCAATCCGAAGAGTGAGCGACTGAAACAGTTCCTCAGCGGCAACCTCAAGTAACCCACCTTCCATGAACAACATCGAACCCTGTGGGAGCCGGGCTTGCCCGCGAAGACGTCGGCACCTACAGCATCGATGTGGCTGAAAAACCGCTTTCACGGGCGATCTTTGTCATAGGCGATAAAAAAATATGGCCAGTCAGCTGAAATCTTTTACAGATATCAGCTGACTGGCCATCTATTTTCAGCGACAGGGATCAAGCCACAGGCGCAGGAGGTGGCTCATCCGGCAGCGTGGGCTCTCCGGGCTCTGTCGGCTGTTCGTTGGGGGTGTCGGGATCAGGCTGACCGGGGATTCCCCCTGCCATGCTGACTGGCGGATGTGCCAACAAGGACCAGGCCAGCACGCCAACCTGATTGGGCTCAAGCCTTGCCAGTTCGGCACTTATTCGCGGATCGATCTTCATGAAGCACTCCTGAGCGATGGCCCGATCCGCCTTGCGCGAATCGGAGCAGTACATTCCATAGAGTGTACGCCCGCTCAGGAATTCCAACGGTTTGTCAGACGGCTGACTCAGGTACGCGGCAGGGTCACGCCACGCTGGCCCTGGTACTTGCCGCCACGGTCCTTGTAGGAGACTTCGCACTCTTCGTCCGACTCAAGGAACAACATCTGCGCCACGCCTTCGTTCGCGTAGATTTTCGCCGGCAGATTGGTGGTGTTGGAGAACTCCAGGGTCACGTGACCTTCCCACTCAGGCTCGAGCGGCGTGACGTTGACGATGATGCCGCAACGCGCGTAGGTGCTTTTACCCAGGCAAATGGTCAATACGTTACGCGGGATGCGAAAGTATTCGACGGTGCTGGCCAGAGCGAAGGAGTTCGGCGGAATGATGCACACGTCGCTGTGGATGTCGACGAAGCTGCCAGCATCGAAGTTTTTCGGGTCGACGATCGCCGAATTGATGTTGGTAAACACCTTGAAGTGATTGGTGCAACGCACATCGTAGCCGTAGCTGGACACGCCGTAGGAGATCACACGGCTATCGTCGCCGCCGCGCACCTGGCGCTCGACGAAAGGCTCGATCATGCCGTGTTCCTGCGCCATGCGGCGAATCCACTTGTCCGATTTGATGCTCATGGCGGGTGTCCTGAATAGCGAGGTGGAAAAATTCTGTCCGGCATCTTACCGGGCAGGCGCTCCGGGTTCAAAGTCCGGGAGACAATTCTCGACGATCCCCCGTGAATTCCGGGCCTTCACCGCTATTCGATGCACCGTCAGTCATGAAAACAGAGAAACCTTCGCAAGAACCATTGGCACGTTCCGGAAAAAGGGTTAAGGTGGCGCCACTGTGCTGCTTGTGTCACTGAGAATCTCTACACGATATGTTGAATTTCGATCCAACCATCTACAAGAATTTTTCCTGCTCTTTGCACTCAGTCTCGGCCAGGGTTCTTCCTGCGTCGCAGTTATCTTTGTTCAAGGAGTTACACCATGTCTAATCGCCAAACCGGTACCGTTAAGTGGTTCAACGATGAAAAAGGCTTCGGCTTCATCACTCCACAATCCGGTGACGACCTGTTCGTTCACTTCAAAGCTATCCAATCCGACGGCTTCAAAAGCCTGAAAGAAGGCCAACAGGTTTCTTTCATCGCTACCCGCGGTCAGAAAGGCATGCAAGCTGAAGAAGTTCAAGTTATCTAACTTGTAACTGCTTTAGTAAAAAGCCCCGCCCTTAAAAGCGGGGCTTTTTTGTGCCTGTGTGTTTTGCATGGCCAAAAAAGATCGCAGCCTTCGACAGCTCCTACAGGGTGTACCTCAATCCTGTGTAAGAGCTGCCGAAGGCTGCGATCTTTTGATCTTTCAGTGTTACCAGGTCACGCCAAAACCTGCGGTATATCGAGTCTTGCTCAGGTCAGCCTCATCGCTACCGCTGATGATGTCTTTCTCGGCCTTCAGGTTCAGCGACGCCCAATCGGTGACTTTGTAGCGCAGGCCTACTTCGGCATCGAGGGCGTAATCCGCCACGCCCGACAGCGGCTTGCCGACCTCGCCATTGGTGAAGAACTCGACCTTCTTGCCGACCAGATAACGGTTGTAGTCCCACTTCATCGCCAGGGAGTAGAAGTTTTCCTTCTTGCCGTTGGAATACTCATAGTCCGTGTTGTTCAGGAGCGAGCCCAAGGAGAAGGCGCCCAGCTCGTTATCCCAGAACTGATAACCGGGGCCGGTACCGATGGTGCGCTGGCGGGCGAGCTCTTCGATCTGGTCACGCTTGTAATTCAAACGCCCTTGCCAGAACCACTTCTCGGTGAGGAATCGGTCGAGAGAATATTCGGCACGCCAGTTATCAGTGGTGACGACGTCATCCTGGAACTCGCGGTTGTACTCACCTTCCGCCGTATGACGCCACCGACCATGACGCGCGGTGGTTTTGAAACCAACGTCATAATCATCAGTATCTTTTTCGGCCCGCTGATAATCCAGCGCCATGTCGACATTACCTTTCCACACCAAATCCTCAACCACCGGCTTGGGCTTGAGCATCTGCTGGATACTGGCCAACTCCACGGTCTTGGGGCCGTCGCCGTTGGCCAGGGTGACTTTGCCGTCTTCTGCCGCATGCAGCGCCTTGGCCTTCTCTCCGGTATAGGCATCCTGTTTGACCAACAGCTGCTGATCACTTTCCAGGGTTTTGACCTGTTTCCAGTCGATCGGGACCGCGCCCGCGTACTCGGTCTGAATCAGCAGTTTGCCACCATCGAAGACGGTGATTTTGCCGCTCAATTTGTCACCGTTCTTTAACCAGACGGTATCGGCGAGCAAGGGAGTGGAAGCACTGACGACAGCGACGCACAGCAAGGTTCTGGACAACATAAGCGAATCGAAGGCTCAACTTTGCGAAAAAAAGTCGGCATTATCCTTACGAATAAGGCCATGACAAGGACTGACCCGACTATTTCTATTGAGTTCATTTCTCAATAGGCAATTCAGGATTTACTCTACAGACGGTCAATTGCGCATTTTTCAGGAAACCCGGGACGTGACCGACTCAACCGCTGAAACCGAAAGCGCGGCGCAAATCCGACGCACGGCGCTCTACCTGACCCTGGCACAAGTGCCCGAGGGCAAAGTCGTGAGCTATGGCCAGCTCGCCGAGCTGGCCGGACTGGGTCGTGCTGCCCGCTGGGTCGGGCGAACACTGAGCCAATTGCCCGGCGACACTAAATTGCCCTGGCACCGCGTGCTGGGTGCCGGCGGTCGGATCAGCCTGCCCGTGGGCAGCCCTTCAGGGGATGAACAACGGGCCCGATTGCGCATGGAAGGCATCAGTGTCCTGAACAATCGTGTTGATATTCAGCGTCATGGGTGGCGCCCGGTAGAGCACAGCGGTTAGAGTGCGCGCTTTGTTTCCGTAATTCTTGAGGCAGACTCCAGCCCATGCCCCGTAAAACCTGGCGCGCCGCGCTCGCCGCCTATGCCAGCCCCTCGACGCTCGTGCTGTTGCTGCTTGGTTTCGCCGCCGGCCTGCCCTACATGCTGGTGTTTTCGACGCTTTCAGTCTGGCTGCGCGAGGCCGGTGTTGCCCGCGAAACCATCGGCTATGCAAGCCTGATCGGCTTGGCCTATGCCTTTAAGTGGGTCTGGTCCCCGCTGCTCGACCAATGGCGCCTGCCATTGCTCGGCAAGCTCGGTCGACGACGCTCCTGGCTGGTACTGGCCCAGGCACTGGTGATTCTAGGCCTGATCGGTATGGGATTCTGCGACCCGCAAAAGCACCTTTCCTGGCTGATTGCCATCGCCGTGGTCGTCGCCTTCGCCTCGGCGACGCAAGACATCGCCGTCGATGCCTATCGCCTGGAAATCGCCGATGAAAGCCGTCAGGCCGCGTTGGCAGCCAGCTACATGGCCGGTTATCGGGTCGCGGCCCTGCTGGCGACGGCCGGAGCACTGTTCTTCGCCGAAGGCTTCGGCTCCACCGGTTTCAACTATAAGCATGCGGCGTGGACCGGCACCTACGTGCTGTTCGGCGTCTTGATGGTCCCGGCGTTGCTGACCACTCTATTCATGCGCGAACCGCCGGTGCCTCTGCGTACTCAATTGCAGGCCGGACGCTATAGCTTTGTGCACCAATTGGCATCGGTGTTCGTGCTGATCGTGCTGCTGGTGTCCGTACCGGCCATGTTCACTCAGCTCTATAACACTGACTTCGCCAGCGTACTGTTCGAAGGCGCCAGCGTGCTCGACCTGCTGCTCGAAGACCGCGCGTTCCTGCGGGCGATCCTCTATATCACGCTGACCGGCCTGTGCTTGTCGGCCATGGGTCGCCGTGGCCTGGCTCCGGTGCTGACGCCGGTCAACGACTTTATCCTGCGTTACCGCTGGCAAGCCCTGCTACTGCTCGGGCTCATCGCCACCTATCGGATGTCCGATACGGTCATGGGCGTGATGGCCAACGTGTTCTACATCGACCAGGGGTTCACCAAGGATCAGATTGCCAGTGTCAGCAAGATTTTCGGCCTGATCATGACGCTGGTCGGCGCCGGCATGGGCGGCCTGCTGATCGTGCGCTTTGGCATTCTGCCCATCCTGTTCATCGGCGGTGTGACATCGGCCGGCACTAACCTGCTGTTCTTGATGCTCACGGATATGGGGGCCAATCTGCAGATGCTGATTGTCACCATTTCACTGGATAACTTCAGTTCGGGCCTGGCGACTTCGGCATTTGTCGCTTACCTGTCGAGCCTGACCAATCTTAAGTTCTCCGCCACTCAGTACGCCCTGCTCAGCTCGATCATGCTCCTGCTGCCCCGCCTGATCGGCGGTTACTCAGGGGTCATGGTGGAGAAATTCGGTTATCACAACTTCTTCCTGATCACTGCCCTGCTGGGCGTTCCGACTCTCCTGTTGATCGCGCTGCACTGGTTCCAGGAAAACCGCCGCGCGGGTCCGACACCGACGCCGGAACCGGTTCAGACCCAGGTCGCGGAAGAATCGTAGGCTTTTTAGACAGGAAGCATCACAGAGGGCGGGCAGAATCTCGCCCTCTGCGACACAGCCGGCCGCACTCCTGTACGCCAGCAGATCTCGCCCGTACAATGTTCCGTCATTTCTCGTCATCAGCAACCGACAACGGCCAACCATGCGCACCAGTCAATTTTTGCTCGCCACACAGAAAGAAACGCCTTCCGACGCGGTCGTCATCAGCCATCAGCTGATGCTGCGCGCCGGCATGATCCGCAAACTCGCCTCGGGCCTGTACACCTGGCTGCCCATGGGCTTGCGAGTGATGCGCAAGGTCGAAGCCATCGTGCGTGAAGAAATGAACGCCGCCGGCTCTCTCGAAGTGTTGATGCCGAGCACGCAACCGGCTGAGCTGTGGCAGGAATCCGGTCGCTGGGAAGAATACGGCCCGGAATTGCTGCGCTTCAAGGATCGCCATGGTCGCGACTTCTGTGCCGGCCCGACTCACGAAGAAGTCATCACCGACCTGATGCGCAACGAGCTGAGCAGCTACAAACAGCTGCCGATCAACCTGTATCAGATCCAGACCAAATTCCGTGACGAAATTCGCCCACGCTTCGGTTTGATGCGCGGCCGCGAATTCATCATGAAGGACGCCTATTCGTTCCACGCTGACCAGCCTTCGCTGCAGATCACCTACGACCGTATGCACCAGGCGTACTGCAACGTGTTCACTCGCTTGGGCTTGAAATTCCGTCCGGTTGAAGCCGACAACGGCTCGATCGGTGGTGCCGGCTCCCACGAGTTCCACGTGCTGGCCGAATCCGGTGAAGACGATATCGTCTTCAGCAACGGTTCCGACTACGCAGCCAACATCGAAAAGGCCGAAGCCGTACCGCGCGAAACCTCTCGTGCCGCGCCTGCCGAAGAGCTGCGCCTGGTCGACACGCCGAACGCCAAGACCATTGCGCAACTGGTCGAAGGCTTCAATCTGCCGATCGAAAAGACCATCAAGACCCTGGTGGTACACGCTGAAGAGCAAGGAAAACTGATTGCCCTGATCATCCGTGGCGACCACGAGCTGAACGAAATCAAGGCCGCCAACCAGCCTGGCGTTGCCAGCCCGCTGGTCATGGCTTCCGAAGCTGAACTGCGCGACGCCATTGGCGCCGGCGCCGGTTCTCTTGGCCCGTTGAACCTGCCACTGCCGATCATCATCGACCGTTCCGTCGAGCTGATGAGCGACTTCGGCATCGGTGCCAACATCGACGACAAACACTACTTCGGCGTGAACTGGGAACGTGACTTGCCGGTTCCGACCGTCGCCGACCTGCGTAACGTCGTGGCCGGTGATCCAAGCCCTGACGGCAAAGGCACCCTGGAAATCAAGCGCGGTATCGAAGTCGGGCACATCTTCCAGCTGGGCAACAAGTACAGCAAAGCGATGAAGTGCGAAGTGTTGGGCGAGAACGGCAAGCCGGTCACCCTGGAAATGGGTTGCTACGGCATTGGCGTATCCCGCGTGGTGGCGGCCGCCATCGAACAGAGCAACGACGAGAACGGGATCATCTGGAGCGACGCTCTGGCTCCGTTCCAGGTTGCCCTGGTTCCGCTGCGCTACGAAACCGAACAGGTTCGCGAAGCCACCGACAAGCTCTACGCAGAACTGACTGCCGCCGGCTTCGAAGTGCTGCTGGACGACCGCGACAAGAAAACCAGCCCGGGCATCAAGTTCGCGGACATGGAGCTGATTGGCATCCCACACCGGATCGTGGTCAGTGACCGTGGCCTCGCCGACGGCAATCTGGAATACAAGAGCCGCACAGAGGCCGAGGCGCAAGCACTGCCGGTCGCTGACGTGCTGTCTTTCCTCCAGGCCCGTATCCGCCGCTGACACCAGATAGAGACGTCATGTTCAAGCGAAACACCTTAGGCCTCGGTAGCGCCGCCTTGTGCGGCGCGCTGCTGGTCAGCGGCTGTGCCAATCAGATGTCACAACGTAGCGAGCACGAGGAACGGATCGAGCGCAAATTGCTCGATCACAGCCTGCAGATCGATGTCGGCGAGCCCAAGGTGCTTGAGCTGCCGCAACGTCGGGTGAAAATCCACGAGCAGAAGACCTTCGAAGTCACCGAGTTCGAAGTCACGCGTCACTACGATCGCTACACGCCTTACCAACCCTGGAGGGAGGTCTACGAGATCCCGCTGGGCGCGGTGGCCGTGGTGGCCGGTGTCGGTGCGAACGTGGTCAACGTGTTCGCCCTCGGCAATCTGCCGGACAGCGTGACGAAGGACTGGCTCAGCTATGGTTTCGCCGGGCTGAATCCGTTCATGAACGCGCAGTCCCATGGTCGGGCGCAACAGAACCTGGCGGGTATCGACGAAGTCCAGCGCGACAAGCGCACGGAATACTCGAGCCTGCCGTGGAGCGAGCGCCCGGTGCAGGTCAAGGCTGGCAAGAACACCTTCGAACTGAGCACCGACCGTAACGGCGTGTTGCGCCTGAACCTGCTGGACAGCCCGTTCGCCGAACATGACCTCAATCATCTGGGCAAGCTGCAGATCAGTGTCGAGGACAACAAGGACGATGTGCACACCGACTCGTCCCTGATGATCAGCGGCAACTTGCGCGGCAAGCTGCTCGAAGCGCATGGGCTGATTTACGACGACCTCGAAGACGACGAAGTGAGCCAGTGGGTACACCGGGTCAAACGTCTGTCGGAACTGGGTCTGGAAGAAGAAGCCAGCGAACTGGAACAGAGCCTGATCGAACTGACCCGCAACGATCCCGAGTTGCAGACCGAATTCCTCAAGTCGCTGACCAGGGATGCCGGACGACTGGTGGCGGATCCAGGGCCGAACTAAAAGCCTAAAAGCTTCGCGAGCAAGCCCGCTCCCACATTGGTTTTGTGAACACCATAAATCCAATGTGGGAGCGGCGGTGCGACGATTCGACTTGCTCGCGAAGGCGCCATTACATTCACCACCACACCAAAACCCTGCCCCTACCGCTCAAACAACTCCATCTGCTCAAACCCGCCCCGCAAATCCTCCAGCCTCACCCCAATCCCCAACAACCGCACCGGTTTCCCGCCACGGTTAAAGGCTTGGGTCAGCAGCAACTGATAACTCCCCAGATCCCGCCCTGCCCCGGCCTGCTCCAAAGTAGTCTGGGTAAAGTCATGGAATTTCACTTTGACGAACGGCTTGCCCGGCCGATAACTGCTGTCGATCCGCGCCATGCGGCCATTCAGGGACTCCAGCAACTCAGGCAATTTATCCAGACAACTCACCAAATCCGGCAAGTCCACGTCGTAAGTGTTTTCGACGCTGATCGACTGCCGGCGACTGTCGTTATGCACCAACCGCTCATCGATCCCACGGGCCAGGCTCCAGAGTCGCTCGCCAAAACTGCCGAATTCGCGCACCAGTGCCAACTTGTCCCATTCGCGCAAATGCGAGCAATCGACAATACCGAGCCTGCCGAGTTTGTCAGCAGTCACTTTGCCAACCCCGTGCAGCTTGCTCACCGGCAAACCACTGACGAAGTCTTCCACCTGATCTGGCGTGATCACGAACAAGCCGTTAGGCTTCTTCCAGTCACTGGCGATTTTGGCGAGAAACTTGTTCGGCGCCACGCCAGCTGACACGGTGATGTGCAACTGATTGGAGACCCGGCGGCGAATGTCCTGGGCGATTCGTGTGGCGCTGCCGCCAAAATGCGCGCTATCCGACACGTCGAGGTAGGCCTCATCCAGGGAAAGCGGCTCGATCAGATCGGTGTAATCGCGAAAGATCGTATGAATCTCCTTCGACGCCTCTCTATAGGCATCCATGCGCGGCTTGACGATGGTCAGGTCTGGACAGAGCTTCAAGGCATGCCCGGAAGACATGGCCGAGCGTACGCCATAAGCCCGCGCTTCATAGTTACAGGTGGCAATCACCCCACGCCGATCCGCCGAGCCGCCCACCGCCAATGGCTTACCAGCCAGGCGCGGGTCGTCACGCATCTCGATGGCGGCGTAGAAACAGTCACAATCGACGTGGATGATTTTTCGCTGCGTCATATAAAAGCAGTGTTCATGGCGAAGAAATGATGTGTGGGTGAGTTATACCGGCAGTATCTCACTGACACCTGTATATAGCACCAGTACTCTGAATGTTCTTTCTCCTTTGTAGGAAAAGGGTCAGGGGAATTTATTTTCTCAATCGAAAGACCCCACTCGATAGAGCCACAAGCCTTGCCCTGCCTGCGTTTCAGGCCGGTCAGCCGTTGCTTTTTTCACCTAAGCGCTTGAACGGGAACAGGTTTTACCGAGATTGAAGGTTGACAGCCCTGCGATCCTCTGTAGAATGCCGACACACAGACGCGGGATGGAGCAGTCTGGTAGCTCGTCGGGCTCATAACCCGAAGGTCGTCGGTTCAAATCCGGCTCCCGCAACCAAACATCAAAAAAGGCTACTCGAAAGAGTGGCCTTTTTTGTGCGCGCCTGTTTTATAAAAATCAGCGGTCTATGCCTTTCGGCCCAGAAACAAGAAATCGTTCTGATTCCGAAACTTAGGTCTCCCCCGCTACCGTTCACCGTCGCTTTACACTTATTTGAGCCATACTGGGATTAACGGTTGACACTCCGGCGTTCGCCTGTAGAATGCCGCCACACAGACGCGGGATGGAGCAGTCTGGTAGCTCGTCGGGCTCATAACCCGAAGGTCGTCGGTTCAAATCCGGCTCCCGCAACCAAACATCAAAAAAGGCTACTCGAAAGAGTGGCCTTTTTTGTATCTGTTGAAAAAGTCCTTTCGCAACAATGATCTGTCACTGTGCAGCGAGCCGTTCGGGATCGCCAGACTGTGAGTTCAGCGCAGGCTGGACCACAGATGAAACTTCCTACGACTGAATGACGCGCCATCGCCCACATCCGGTGAGAGGCGTTAATATTTGTGATTATTTTTTTCCACAGGGATTGGTAACTTGGCTGGATACCTCCATCCTGTCGCGCACAATCCAAGAGGTGATTGATGCGCGCCAACTCGTCTGATCCACAAGACACCGTCACAGCGACACAACCGATCAAAGCCGAGCGCCTGCGCTTGCTGGATCGAATCAGCAAATATCGCCAACCCATCGGGCTGGCGGTCACTTTGCTGTTGTTCGCCATTGCGCTGATTGCCTGTCGTCACCTACTGAGCGAACTCGATCTGTACGCGCTGCACGACTCGATTCTGGAAGTGCCAAAACCGGCCTTGCTGGGTGCGCTCGGCGCGACCGTCATCGGCTTCATCATTCTGTTGGGTTACGAATGGTCGGCCAGCCGTTATGCCGGCGTGACGCTGGCGCCGCGAATATTGGCATTGGGCGGCTTCACCGCGTTTGCCATTGGCAACGCCATCGGCCTTTCGCTGCTGTCAGGCGGCTCGGTTCGCTACCGTTTATATGCACGTCATGGTGTAGGGGCTTCGGAAGTCGCGCACATGACCTTGTTTGCCAGCCTCTCGCTCGGCTGCGCCCTTCCGCCCCTGGCCGCCCTCGCTACCCTCAGCAACCTGCCCGCCGCCTCCGTGGCCCTGGGTTTCTCCGAAACGTTGCTGGGTGCGATTGCAGTGGTCGTGCTGCTGCTCTCCACCGTGCTGGCCATCGGCATCTATCGCCGTCGTTTGCCGGAACAGCCCTACCCCGACAACCTGCTGGTCAAGGTCGGTCGCCGCACCTTGCGCCTGCCAGGTCGACGCCTGACGTTCCTGCAACTGGTCATCACCGCTCTGGACGTGGCCGCCGCCGCGACCGTGCTCTATCTGTTGCTGCCGGAAGCGCCGCCCTTTGGTGCGTTCCTGCTGGTCTATCTATTGGCCCTGGCCGCTGGCGTGCTCAGCCATGTACCGGGCGGCGTCGGGGTATTCGAAGCGATTCTGCTCGCTGCCTTCGCCGACAAGCTCGGCGCCGCGCCACTGGCCGCCGCGCTGCTGCTCTACCGCCTGATCTACGTGGTGTTGCCGCTGCTGGTGGCTTGCGTATTGCTGCTGATCAACGAAGGCCAGCGCCTGTTTCAATCGCGTCAGTCCTTGCGTGCTGCATCTGGCATGGCCGCGCCGATTCTGGCGGTACTGGTGTTTCTGTCTGGCGTGGTGCTGCTGTTTTCCGGTGTGACGCCGGAGATCGATACCCGCCTTGAACACATCGGTTTTCTGATTCCGCATCGCTTGGTCGACGCCTCGCACTTCGGCGCCAGCCTTGTAGGTGTCCTCTGCCTGTTGCTGGCTCAGGGGTTGCGTCGCCGCCTGTCAGCCGCGTGGATGCTGACCACCATTCTGTTGTTGGTCGGCGCCCTGCTCTCTCTGCTTAAAGGCTTCGACTGGGAAGAGGCTTGCCTGATGACCCTGACGGCGAGTTTGCTGGGGGTTTTCCGGCGTTCGTTCTATCGGCCCAGTCGCCTGACCGAAGTACCGTTTTCGCCGCTGTACCTGGTGGCCAGCCTCTGCGTACTCGGCGCATCGATCTGGCTGCTGCTGTTCGCCTATCAGGACGTACCCTACAGCCATCAACTCTGGTGGCAGTTCACCCTCGACGCCGATGCTCCGCGTGGCCTGCGCTCGCTGCTCGGCGCCGCGGTCCTGCTGGTGGTGGTGTCCCTGACCTGGCTGCTGCGCACCGCGCGCCCGGTGATCCATCTGCCAACGCCCGATGAGCTGGACCGCGCGGTAAAGATTCTCATGGCCTCGTCCCAACCGGATGGCGGCCTGGCCCTGACCGGTGACAAGGCGCTGCTGTTTCACCCTAACGACGAGGCGTTTCTGATGTACGCCCGCCGTGGTCGCAGCCTGGTGGCCTTGTATGACCCGATCGGCCCGACCCAGCAACGGGCGGAAATGATCTGGCAGTTCCGCGACCTCTGCGATATCCATCACGCCCGCCCCGTGTTCTATCAAGTACGCGCCGAGAATCTGCCGTACTACATGGACATCGGCCTGACCGCGATCAAGCTCGGCGAAGAAGCCCGGGTCGATCTGCACCGCTTTGATCTCGAAGCCAAGGGCAAAGAGATGAAGGACCTGCGCTACACCTGGAACCGCGGCACCCGTGATGGCCTGTCGCTGGAAATCCATGAGCCGGGGCAAGCACCGATGGATGAGCTCAAGGCTATTTCGGACGCCTGGCTGACTGGCAAGAACGTGCGCGAGAAAGGCTTCTCGCTCGGGCGTTTCAGTGATGACTACCTCAAGCACTTCCGTGTCGCGGTGATTCGTTTCGAAGGGCGCCCGGTGGCGTTCGCCAACCTGCTCGAGACTTACGGCCATGAACTGGCCAGCCTCGACCTGATGCGCGCGCACCCCGACGCCCCCAAGCTGACCATGGAGTTCATGATGGTCGGCCTGATTCAACATTATAAAAATCATGGATACGCGCGCTTCAGCCTGGGCATGGTGCCGTTGTCGGGGTTACAACCCCGGCGCGGCGCACCACTGACCCAGCGCCTGGGTTCGATGGTATTCCGCCGTGGTGAGCAGCTGTACAACTTCCAAGGTTTGCGCCGCTTCAAAGACAAGTTCCAGCCCGACTGGGAACCCCGTTATATGGCCGTGCCCGCCGGACTCGATCCGCTGGTTGCCCTGGCCGACACTGCCGCCCTGATTGCGGGCGGCTTGACTGGATTGGTGAAACGCTGATGATTCAACGCTCCCTGCGGTACGTACTGGCCACACTGGTAGTGCTGGCCCTTATTGTCGGTGGCGGTTACTGGTACCTGAAACGCCCGGCACCAGAACCGACCCTCGAACTGCTGACGCCGGCCGATGGCGCCGCGATGACCCGCGTCATCCCCGGCAACACGCCGCGCGCCCAGGTGCTGGTGGCGGTCAATGAAGAGCAGAAGCTCAGCGACAAACAATTGCTGACCCTGAGCCGCAGCGGCTCGGCGCAGATCGTCCAGGTGATCCTGCCCAAGGACTGCATCCTGCAAGGTCGCGCTCTGCAAGCAGGTCTCAGGCAACTCAAAGGCCCGGCAACCCTTGTCAGCGGCATCGGCCCTGGCGCCGTGCTGGCGTGGCGCTGGCTGGCCGAACAGAAGGACGAAAAGGCCCAGGCGATTTCGGTCGACCTGGCCCTGGAAAAACCCGGCTGCACTCACCTGCTGCCGAAAAGCGCTGCCCATGGTCACTGGCTGGTGGCCTGGAACGACAACCCGGACGACACCAGCGCCGGTTTCGTGCGTGACCAGGCCAATGCCGAAACCAGCATCAGCGACTACGACATCAACCTGCCGCAAGTGCTGAACAACGAACTGCGCAAGATCCTCGTCGGTGGCGATAAAGCCGCTGGCGGCCTGCAGATCCCGGTGGTCGAAGTGCCGGCCGGTCAGGCCAAGGACACCGTCACCCTGTTCCTCTCTGGAGACGGCGGCTGGCGCGACCTCGACCGCGACGTCGCGGGCGAGATGGCGAAGATCGGCTACCCAGTGGTCGGCATCGACACCCTGCGCTACTACTGGCAGCACAAGAGCCCGGAGCAAAGCGCTCTGGACCTGACCGAACTGATGCAGCACTACCGGCAGAAATGGGGCACCAAACGCTTCATCCTGACCGGTTACTCGTTCGGCGCGGACGTACTGCCCGCCATCTACAACCGCCTGCCGGAAGCTGAACAGCAGCGCGTCGACGCAATCATCCTGCTGGCCTTCGCCCGCACCGGCAGCTTCGAAATCGAAGTCGAAGGCTGGCTCGGCAACGCCGGCAAAGAAGCCGCCACCGGCCCGGAAATGGCCAAGCTGCCGCCGGCAAAAGTGGTGTGCATCTACGGTGAGGAAGAAGTCGACGAGAGCGGCTGCACCGACAAGACCGCCGTGGGCGAAGCGATGAAACTGCCCGGCGGCCATCACTTCGACGAGAACTATCCTGCATTGGCACAGCGTTTGGTGGATGTGATCGAGAAGCGTCAAGGGAAGGAGACGGCGGCTCAAGAGTGATCTGAGCAGCGCTCACAAAAAGCCCCCGACACCTCACGGTGCGGGGGCTTTTTCATATGAGTGCAAGTTAACCAAACACCGCAGATCCCCTGTGGGAGCGGGCTTGCTCGCGAAAGCGGTATGTCAGTCGACGTCAATGTTGAATGTTAGTCCGTCTTCGCGAGCAAGCCCGCTCCCACAGGATCTGCGTATCGCCTGTGCGGATGCGTCTACCGCCCGCGAGCTCTTAGGCTTTCCTGGCGTACCGTGCCCGCATATCGTCGTGACTAACTGCCTTGGCCTGATCAAACCCTATCAATCGCTCCCCGGCTGCTGCTTCAACGCGAAGATCCTTAAGCTCGTCGAGCATTTCCTGATACACATCGACATTGATAATGACCGCTGCTGGCCGATTATCTTTGAAAATGACCAGGCGCTCGGTGGCACGGCTGGAGATCTCCTCGAGTCTCGCACTGAAGCCCCTGACCATTGCAGGCATCGATGTCGCTTGGTCAGCACGCTCTAATGATGCCGTCATACCTATCTCTCCTCACAATCATGCAGATTTGAACACACAGCTCCACGCAAAGCATTGAGTCGAACTCGACATACAGAAAGCTGCAAAAAACGCGAATTTACCAAGCTGCGTTTTTCAAGCTCACTGGGCATGTTTAGTTTCGTTTACTAAAAGATCTCGCAATATCGGATGACGCCCGCAGACCTTGTAGGCAAACTCCTAATCTTGCCAATTGGGTACGTTTGGGCACTTTGCTGCCTTGTTGGGCTTTTCTTCGACGGGATACTCTCCGGACGTCGCTGACCATTCAGCGATCGGGCTTGGAAACCCGTCGAGCGAATAGTAACAACGTGCCCAACATGACCGCAGACCTTTACGGCTGCAATCTTGTGTCATGGCGGTTGTGCGCGGGACGTCTTCGGACGTGCCGGTTTCCTAGGCTCCCGGTTTTCCAACCTGCGCACAGCTGCCACCCATTCGCTTGGAAACGAACGTGGCAGTTCCTCAAGCTTAGGGAATAGACATGTCCAAAATAGATTCGACCGCGATTTCAGAACTAAAAACCATCGGCCTCACCCCGCTCATCTACTGCTCGGATCAGGCGTTGTTCAACGTCCGGGCCGGCGTCCCCATCGTTGATGCATTGTCACAAGCCTCCGATCTGCTGTTCCTCGCCAAATCATTTACCGAGGATGCAGCCTACATAAAAGACATCGACCGCCACGCCTGGGCCGCGCATTATTTGACGGCTATGTCCAAGGCAGTGATTGATGATGTGGTGAAGGTGCTGACACCGCGACCTGCTCGGACAAAGACTGAATCTGAAGAAGAGCTGCCTGAAAGCAAGTAAAGGCATAGAGACGGAAAAGCCGCGTAACTACGCGGCTTTTTTCATACATGCCAGATCCCCTGTGGGAGCGGGCTTGCTCGCGAAGGCAGTGTGTCAGGCAACATTGATGTCGACTGACACTCCCTCTTCGCGAGCAAGCCCGCTCCCACAAGGGATCTCCTTGACTCCAAAAAATGTACTCCGACACAAAAAAGCGCCCGCTACCTTCATGGCAACAGGGGCTTTTTCATGTGGCTTACATCTCGACTTGCGTACCCAACTCAATCACCCGGTTCAGCGGCAAATTGAAGAACCGCAGGTTGCCGTTGGCATTCTTCAACATGAAGGCAAATAACGCCTCGCGCCAGCGGGCCATGCCTTCGAGTTTGGAGGCGATGACCGTCTCGCGGCTGAGGAAGTAGGTGGTGCGCATCGGGCTGAAATTCAGATCATCCAGATGGCACAGTTTCAAGGCCTCAGGCACGTCCGGCTCGTCGGTGAAACCGAAGTGCAGGATCACCCGGAAGAACCCTTCGCCGTAGGAATCGACATCGAAACGCCGTTGTGGCGGGACGCGCGGGATGTCTTCGTACACCACTGTCAGCAACACGACTTGCTCGTGCAGCACCTGGTTATGCAGCAGGTTGTGCAACAGCGCGTGAGGCACGGCATCCGGGCGGGCGGTAAGAAACACAGCCGTTCCCTGGACCCGATGCGGCGGTTGCACGCGGATACTGCTGATGAAGATCGGCAGCGGTAACCCGCCTTCGTCCAGTCGCTCCACCAGCAGTTGCTTGCCGCGTTTCCAGGTGGTCATCAACACGAACAGCGCGATACCGGCAATTACCGGGAACGCACCGCCCTGAATGATTTTCGGCACGTTGGCGGCGAAGTAAAGACCGTCCACCAACAGGAAACCCAGCAGCACCGGAACCGCGAGGATCGGTGGCCACTTCCACAACAGCAACATCACCGCCGACACCAGGATGGTGGTCATCAGCATCGTACCAGTCACCGCCACGCCGTAAGCCGAAGCCAACGCGCCGGAGGACTCGAAGCCCAGTACCAACAGAATCACGCCAACCATCAGCGCCCAGTTCACCGCGCCGATATAGATCTGGCCTTGCTCGGCACTGGACGTGTGCTGGATGTGCATGCGTGGAATGTAGCCGAGCTGGATCGCCTGACGAGTCAGGGAGAACGCACCGGAGATGACCGCTTGCGAGGCAATCACCGTGGCCATCGTCGACAATCCCACCAATGGAATCAACGCCCAGCTTGGCGCCAGAAGATAGAACGGGTTACGAGCGGCTTCTGGATCACCAAGCAGCAATGCGCCCTGCCCGAAGTAGTTCAGCATTAGCGCCGGCAGAACCAGAATGAACCAGGCCCGGGCGATCGGCTTGCGACCGAAGTGGCCCATGTCGGCGTACAACGCCTCGGCACCGGTCAATGCCAGCACCACGGCGCCAAGAATCGCGATCCCCATGCCCGGATGGACCATGAAGAAGCGCACGCCCCACACCGGATTCATTGCCTGCAACACTTCCGGGTGCTGGCTGATGCCATACACGCCCAGCGCGCCCAGCACCAGAAACCAGGTGACCATGATTGGCCCGAACAAAATACCGATCCGCGCCGTACCGTGGCGCTGAATCAGGAACAACGCCACCAGCACGATCAATGACAGCGGCACCACCCAATGGTCGATACCCTCGAATGCCAGCCCCAGGCCTTCAATCGCCGAGAGAACGGAAATCGCCGGGGTGATCATGCTGTCGCCATAGAACAGCGCCGCGCCGATCAGCCCGCAGACCACCAACAACGTGCGCAATTTTGGATGCCCGGCCGCTGCTCGTCGGGCCAGGGCGGTCAAGGCCATGATCCCGCCTTCGCCCTGGTTGTCGGCACGCAGCACGAACATCATGTATTTGATTGAGACGACCCAGATCAGCGACCAGAAGATCAGCGCCAGAATGCCCAGCACGCCGTCATGGTTGACCGGCACGCCATAGCCACCGGAAAACACTTCTTTGAGGGTGTACAGCGGGCTCGTGCCGATATCGCCATAAACCACCCCGACCGCCGCGACCAGCATGCCGATCGGCTTCGCCGCCGAATGCTCGGCACCCGCAGCCTGACTACTTGCCTGACCCATCCACCACTCCTACTTCCAGACCCGGACTTCTTTGAAAAAGACACTATGCTTTGCGTCGCAGCATGCACTGTTTTACTTGTTGTTACAGACGTTTTGTTGACTGTAGAAAATCGGTAAAGCGCAACGGCGCGAAGCATAGCGCAGCACTCGTCGTATTTCCCTGCATAAAGCTGGTCAAGTGCGCCTCTCACCGCTAGAATTGCGCACTTTTTGACCAGAGGCGCAACATAGCGCCCGTCTGTCGCCTTGCCGTCTTCGGCTGGAGGCGTCCCAAAACACCGAGGTTAGACATGTCCACCACTCCTGCGCCGGCCAATCCAAAGGTTGGCTTCGTTTCCCTGGGTTGCCCGAAAGCACTGGTCGACTCCGAGCGCATCCTTACCCAGCTGCGCATGGAAGGCTATGACGTTGTGTCCACTTATCAGGACGCCGACGTCGTGGTGGTCAACACCTGCGGCTTCATCGACTCGGCCAAGGCTGAGTCCCTGGAAGTGATCGGCGAAGCCATCAAGGAAAACGGCAAGGTCATCGTGACCGGCTGCATGGGCGTCGAAGAAGGCAACATCCGCAACGTGCACCCAAGCGTATTGGCCGTGACCGGTCCGCAGCAGTACGAGCAAGTGGTCAACGCCGTGCACGACGCCGTGCCGCCGCGTCAGGATCACAACCCGCTGATCGACTTGGTGCCGCCGCAAGGGATCAAACTGACCCCGCGTCACTACGCCTACCTGAAGATTTCCGAAGGCTGCAACCACAGCTGCAGCTTCTGCATCATCCCGTCGATGCGCGGCAAACTGGTCAGCCGTCCGGTCGGCGACGTGCTCGACGAGGCTCAGCGCCTGGTCAAGGCCGGCGTCAAAGAGCTGTTGGTGATTTCCCAGGACACCAGCGCCTACGGCGTCGACGTGAAATACCGCACTGGCTTCTGGAATGGCGCGCCGGTGAAAACCCGCATGACCGAACTCTGCGAAGCGCTGAGCACCCTCGGTGTCTGGGTGCGTCTGCACTACGTTTACCCGTACCCGCACGTCGACGAGCTGATCCCGCTGATGGCCGCCGGGAAAATCCTGCCGTACCTGGACATCCCGTTCCAGCACGCCAGCCCGAAAGTCCTGAAAGCCATGAAACGCCCGGCCTTCGAAGACAAGACCCTGGCGCGGATCAAGAACTGGCGCGAAATCTGCCCGGACCTGATCATCCGTTCGACCTTCATTGTCGGCTTCCCTGGCGAAACCGAAGAAGACTTCCAGTACCTGCTGAACTGGCTGACCGAAGCGCAGCTGGACCGCGTTGGCTGCTTCCAGTACTCGCCGGTCGAAGGAGCACCAGCCAACCTGCTGGACGCGGCCATCGTGCCGGACGACGTCAAGCAAGACCGTTGGGACCGCTTCATGGCTCACCAACAAGCCATCAGCTCGGCGCGCCTGCAAATGCGCGTCGGCCGTGAAATCGAAGTGCTGGTCGATGAAGTCGACGAGCAAGGCGCGGTCGGCCGTTGCTTCTTCGATGCCCCGGAAATCGACGGCAACGTGTTCATCGACAACGGCAGCAACTTGAAGCCAGGCGACAAAGTCTGGTGCAAAGTGACCGACGCCGACGAATACGACCTGTGGGCTGAACAGATCTAAACGCAAAAAATACAAAAAGCCCTGCTCTCTTGACGAGATGTGGGGCTTTTTTACGTCTATCGTTTTGTGAGAGAAAGAACTCGCGTCATCCACGCAAGAGAGGCCAGCGGGCATGCGCCAACACTCGGTCATTCACACACCGAAACAGAGCGACTACGAAGAACTCACCCAAGTGTGGGAAGCCTCGGTGCGCGCCACCCATGACTTTCTGCCCGACAGCTACATCGACCTGCTGAAGAATCTGGTACTGACCCGCTACCTCGACGCGGTGATGCTGATCTGCACCAAAGACTCGCGCCAGCGCATCACCGGGTTCGCTGGCGTGGCGGCGGGCAAGATCGAAATGCTCTTCATCGACCCGGCGCATCGCGGCAAGGGCCTGGGCAAGCAATTGCTGCGCTACGCCCTGGAACACCTGAACGCCGATGAACTGGACGTCAACGAGCAAAACCCGCAGGCCTTGGGGTTTTACTTCAAACAGGGCTTTGAGGTGATCGGTCGCTCCGAGCACGACGGTATGGGTCAGCCCTATCCGTTGCTGCACATGCGTTTGCGTCAAAACCAGCAAAGTTCACAGCATGGCTGACACAACACGGAACAAATGTGGGAGCGGGCTTGCTCGCGAAAGCGGTGTGTCAGTCAACATTGATGTCAGCTGACAAATTGCATTCGCGAGCAAGCCCGCTCCCACAAAAAAGCCACACGGCGCAAATGGATTCGCGATTAACCGGCGCCAGGCAGGTACAATGCCCACCCCTTTTTTGTTACGGCCCTGTCATGACTGACCCGATTCGTCTCTCCAAACGCCTCATCGAACTCGTCGGCTGTTCCCGTCGGGAGGCTGAGCTGTTCATCGAGGGCGGCTGGGTCACCGTGGACGGCGAAGTCATCGACGAGCCGCAGTTCAAGGTCGACACCCAAAAAGTCGAGCTTGACCCAGAGGCCAAGGCCACTGCGCCGGAGCCCGTGACCATCCTGTTCAACGTCCCTGCGGACATGGACGCGGAAACGGCCATGGCGACCATCAGCGCCGAGACCCTGAGCGAAGAACACCGCTACGGCAAACGTCCGCTCAAGGGCCACTTCCTGCGCCTGACCGCCAGCACCGATCTGCAGGCCAATGCCAGCGGTCTGCTGGTGTTCACCCAGGACTGGAAGATCCTGCGCAAACTCACCGCCGACTCCGCCAAGATCGAGCAAGAGTATGTGGTCGAAGTTGAAGGCGACATGGTGGCGCACGGCCTCAACCGCCTGAACCACGGCCTGACCTACAAGGGCAAGGAACTGCCGCCGGTCAAAGCCAGCTGGCAGAACGAAAACCGCCTGCGCTTTGCGATGAAGAACCCACAACCGGGCGTGATCGCCCTGTTTTGCCAGGCTGTAGGCCTGAAGGTCGTCGCCATCCGCCGCATCCGTATCGGCGGCGTATCCATCGGCAAAGTGCCGTTGGGACAATGGCGCTACCTGTCCGGCAAAGAGAAGTTCTAAGACTTTTCACGCCGCCATACATTTCGGCGCCGCTGCTTATGCGGCGCCCACTGCTGAATATCAGGACTGCACACCATGATTCATAACGACGTACTGCGCAGCGTGCGCTACATGCTCGACATCAGCGACAAGAAAGTCATCGAAATCATCAAGATCGGTGGCATGGACGTGTCCCTGGAAGACTTGCTGACCTACCTCGACAAGAAAGAGGAAGACGAGGAAGGCTTCGTACGCTGCCCGGACGAGGTCATGGCGCATTTCCTCGATGGCCTGGTGATCTTCAAGCGCGGCAAGGACGAAAGCCGTCCGCCGCAGCCGATCGAAGTGCCGGTGACCAACAACATCATCCTGAAGAAGTTGCGTGTGGCCTTCGAACTGAAGGAAGACGACATGCACGCCATCCTCAAGGCTGCCGAGTTCCCGGTGTCCAAGCCTGAGCTGAGCGCGCTGTTCCGCAAGTTCGGCCACACCAACTACCGTGCGTGCGGCGACCAGTTGCTGCGCAATTTCCTCAAGGGCCTGACCCTGCGCGTTCGCCCGCAGTAAATCGCCCACGAACCTGTAGGAGCACAGCTTGCTGGCGAAGGCGATCTTGAAAACGCCTTCGCCAGCAAGCTGTGCTCCTACAGGGATGGTGGCAAAGGCTGTATAGACCCTCATTCCTCGCAAAAATAGTGGCTCCGCTTCTGGCGGCTGACGACTAGGGTGTATTGACCCTCAGCTCTCAGGATTCGCCATGCATCCCTACTTTTCCCTGCAAGGCCGCACCGCTCTGGTGACCGGCGGCACCCGTGGTATCGGCAAAATGATCGCCAAGGCTTATGTCGAGGCTGGCGCCACTGTGTACGTGTGTGCCCGCAATGCCGACGCCTGCCAGCAAACTGCCAACGAACTGAGTGCCTTCGGGGTTTGTCACGCGGTAGCTGCCAACCTGGCCCATGAAGAAGGCGTCCAGCAATTGGCTGCGCACCTGAGTGAACAGATCGGTCAGCTGGATATTCTGGTGAACAACGCCGGTACCACCTGGGGCGCGCCGCTGGAGAGTTACCCGGTCAAGGGCTGGGAAAAGGTCATGCAGCTCAACGTGACCTCGGTGTTCAACTGCATTCAGCAATTTCTGCCGCTGCTGCGCAAGGCTGGTTCCGAAGCGAATCCGGCGCGGATCATCAACATTGGTTCGGTGGCCGGGATTTCGTCCTTTGGCGAACAGGCGTATGCCTACGGCCCGAGTAAAGCCGCCCTACATCAACTGTCGCGGATTCTGGCGCGGGAGCTGGTGAGCCAGCACATCAACGTCAACGTGATTGCGCCGGGGCGTTTTCCGAGCAAGATGACTCAGCACATAGGGAATGATGAGCAGGCGTTGGCCGAGGATACGGCGTTGATTCCGATGAAGCGTTGGGGGCGGGAAGAAGAGATGGCTGCCTTGGCTATCAGTCTGGCGAGTACGGCCGGGGCATATATGACTGGGAATATTATTCCTTTGGATGGAGGGTTCAGCCTTTAGTCCGTGGCGCGGCCTTCGCGAGCAAGCCCGCTCCCACACTGGATATCCTGTGACCACACCATTTGTGGCCAGCATAAATCCAGTGTGTGCGGGCTTGCTCGCGAAGGCGATTTGTCAGTCACCTCCGCCCCAAGGGCCGCTCGGGTTATCATGCCCACCCACACCCCGCCTCGACCCCAAACCATGACCTACAGCGTTTCCCCCATCGGCTTCGTGCGCTCCTGTTTCAAGGAGAAGTTCGCCATTCCGCGCCAACCGCAACTGGCCCCGGCCGCTCGAGGCGTGCTGGAGCTGGTGGCGCCGTTCGATCAGGGTGATGCGGTGCAGGGGCTGGAGCAGGTCAGCCATGTCTGGCTGTTGTTCCTGTTCCATCAGGCCCTGGAAGAAAAGCCACGCCTGAAAGTCCGCCCTCCACGTCTGGGCGGCAACAAATCCATGGGCGTGTTCGCCACTCGGGCGACGCACCGGCCCAATGGCATCGGTCAATCGGTGGTCAAACTGGATAAGGTCGAAGCCAATCGGCTGTGGATCTCCGGCATCGACCTACTCGACGGGACGCCGATTCTCGACATCAAACCTTACGTGCCCTACGCCGACATTATCGACACGGCGTCCAACAGCATCGCCAGCGCCCCGCCACAGTTGATTCCCGTGCAGTGGACAGACTCAGCGCTGCAACAGGCTCACGACCACGCTCAGCGGCTTGATGAGCCCTTGGTCGAGCTGATCGAGCAATGCCTGGCACAAGACCCACGCCCGGCGTATCAGATTCCTGCACCGGAAAGGGAATACGGCGCGCAGTTCTGGGATGTGGACGTGCGCTGGCATTACCCTACGCCTGACCTGATCCGCGTCCTCGAAGTCATTTCCGTATCCAACACGTAGGAAATTTCGTCCGGCATAAAAAAGCCCGCGCAGCCTTAAGGCTACGCGGGCTTTTTATGGTCTACGCCAAACCAATGTGGGAGCGGGCTTGCTCGCGAAAGCGGACTCTCAGTCAACATCATCGTTGAATGTTAAACCGTCTTCGCGAGCAAGCCCGCTCCCACATTTTTCAGCGAAACTTACTTCTCGACGAACGCACGCTCGATCAGGTAATCACCCGGCTCGCGCATCCGCGGCGAAACTTTCAGGCCGAAGCTGTTCAACACTTCGCTGGTCTCGTCGAGCATGCTCGGGCTGCCGCACAGCATGGCGCGGTCGTCCTGCGGGTTGATCGGTGGCAGACCGATGTCGCTGAACAGCTTGCCGCTGCGCATCAGGTCGGTCAGGCGGCCTTCGTTCTCGAATGGCTCGCGGGTCACGGTCGGGTAGTAGATCAACTTGTCACGCAGCGCCTCGCCGAAGAACTCGTTCTGCGGCAGGTGCTCGGTGATGAACTCGCGGTAAGCGACTTCATTGACGTAACGCACGCCGTGGCACAGGATCACTTTTTCGAAACGCTCGTAGGTTTCCGGGTCCTGGATGACGCTCATGAATGGCGCCAGACCGGTACCGGTGCTGAGCAGGTACAAATGTTTGCCAGGCTTCAAGTCATCCAGCACCAGCGTGCCGGTAGGCTTTTTGCTGATGATGATCTCGTCGCCTTCCTTCAGATGCTGCAACTGGGAAGTCAGCGGGCCATCAGGCACCTTGATGCTGAAGAACTCGAGATGCTCTTCCCAGTTCGGGCTGGCAATCGAGTAAGCGCGCATAAGCGGGCGGCCATTGGGCTGTTGCAGGCCGATCATCACGAACTGACCGTTCTCGAAGCGCAGGCCCGGATCGCGGGTGCACTTGAAGCTGAACAGAGTGTCGTTCCAGTGGTGAACACTGAGGACACGCTCGTGGTTCATGTTGCTCATGTACGTGGGACTCCTGGAGATTTGCCTGCGCCGATGATGTGCGCAATTGCAGCGCATTCTAATGGCAGCGACAATATCTGTTAACTGGATTATTAAGATAAGGGTTATCGGTTATATCGATATGCGATTTACTCTCCGTCAACTTCAAGTATTCGTCGCCGTCGCCCAGCAGGAAAGCGTATCCCGTGCTGCATTGACGCTCAACCTCTCGCAATCGGCGGCGAGCACCTCAATCACCGAGCTAGAGCGTCAGTGCAGCTGTCAGCTGTTCGATCGCGCCGGCAAACGGCTGAGCCTCAACGCCCTCGGCAAACAGCTGTTGCCGCAGGCGGTGGCCCTGCTCGACCAGGCCAAGGAAATTGAAGACTTGCTCAACGGCAAGTCCGGTTTCGGCTCCCTGGCGGTCGGCGCGACCCTGACCATCGGCAATTACCTCGCCACCCTGCTGATCGGCAGCTTCATGCAGCGCCATCCGGAAAGCCAGGTGAAGCTACATGTGCAGAACACTGCCAACATCGTGCAACAGGTCGCGCACTATGAAATTGATCTGGGTCTAATCGAAGGCGATTGCAGTCATCCGGACATCGAAGTACAGAGCTGGGTCGAAGATGAGCTGGTGGTGTTCTGTGCTCCTCAGCATCCGCTGGCCAAACGCGGCATCGCGACCATGGAGGAGCTGAGTCATGAGGCGTGGATTCTCCGCGAACAAGGTTCGGGCACCCGGCTGACGTTCGACCAGGCCATGCGACACCATCGCAGCGCGCTGAACATTCGCCTGGAGCTGGAACACACCGAAGCGATCAAGCGCGCGGTGGAATCAGGTTTGGGGATTGGCTGCATTTCGCGCCTGGCGCTGCGCGATGCGTTCCGCCGCGGCAGCCTGGTGCCAGTGGAAACACCGGATCTGGATCTGGCGCGGCAGTTCTATTTCATCTGGCACAAGCAGAAATATCAGACATCGGCGATGCGCGAATTCCTCGAACTGTGCCGCGCGTTCACCGCCGGGGTTCAGCGCAGCGACGAGATCGTTCTGCCCACCATCGCTTAAAGCAGAATCACCGCCCACACCAGCGCGATCATGCTCAACGCCACGAATTGAGCGGCGCTGCCCATGTCTTTGGCGTTCTTGGACAGTGGATGCAACTCAAGGGAAATGCGGTCGATGGCCGCCTCCACCGCCGAATTGAGCAACTCGACGATCAAGGCCAACAGGCAGACCGCAATCAGCAGCGCCTGCTCGACACGACTGACGTTCAGGAAGAACGACAGCGGAATCAGGATAACGTTGAGCAACACCAGTTGCCGGAAGGCCGCTTCACCGGTGAAGGCCGCGCGCAGGCCGTCCAGAGAGTAACCAGAGGCGTTGAGGATGCGTTTGAGGCCGGTCTGGCCTTTGAAAGGTGACATAAAGTAGGCAACTGACCAAAAAGGAGTGGGAAAGCTAGATGAAGCAAAGTCAAAAAAGCGTGAACACGTAGCTCCTTAGTTGCTCGAAATTGACTCAAGTTGTTGCAAGAGCAGCGCTGCCTGAGTCCGGGTCCGCACATTCAGCTTACGGAAAATGGCCGTGACGTGGGCCTTGATCGTCGCTTCGGAAACGCTCAACTCGTAAGCAATCTGCTTGTTCAGCAAACCTTCACAGACCATGGTCAACACCCGGAACTGCTGGGGTGTCAGGCTGGCAAGGCCTTCGCTGGCAGCCTTGGCTTCGGCGGAAACGCTGACCGCTTCAAAGGCCTGGGGCGGCCAGAAAACATCGCCATCCAGCACCGCGCGTACGGCTTTCTGAATGACGCTCAAATCACTGGACTTGGGAATGAAACCGCTGGCGCCGAATTCACGGGATTTCACCATGATCGACGCTTCTTCCTGAGCCGACACCATCACCACCGGAATCTGCGGGTACTGCCCACGCAACAGCACCAACCCCGAAAAACCGTAAGCCCCCGGCATGTTCAGGTCCAGCAATACCAGATCCCAGTCGGCCTTTTCGTCCAGACGGGTTTCCAGCTCGGCAATGCTCGCCACTTCCACCAGGCGGACATCCGGCCCCAGGCCCAGGGTCAACGCTTGATGCAGGGCGCTACGAAAAAGAGGATGGTCATCGGCAATCAGGATTTCGTATGTGGCCATTTTTCAAATGATCCTGTTTTTTATGGGGACGCCTGATGCATTTCAGGCCTCGCCAAAACAACTCGAGGTGCAGCCACGCAGCAGCACCAACAGGGCACGTTCAACGCCAATTACGTAAAAAAGCAGCGTTTCAAACCTTGGCCGCGCCCTAATCGGCGCCAAGCATGCCCAGCGAAGCCGGGGTGGTCAAGTTGCGTGCCCCCCCGCTAGCGAGCCTGATTCTTTGCAGTATGGGCGATGTTCAGCAGATGACGGGCGCCGCGTGCTGCACAAAGGGCATCAGCTCGGCGTGGGCCGGTGTTGCAACATTCATATCCAGCTGATGTTTAGCGTCCAGATAATGCTGGCTGAACACATCAAAATAAGCGTCCAGCGCAGAGGCAGCGTCTGTATCACCGGCAAGATCGAGGCACAGCGCCGCCACTTCGGCCGTGCACAGGTGCTCGCTGCGAGTGGACCTGCGCAATCGGTACCGTGAAAGCTTCTCAGGAAGCAGGCTCAGAATCGGGAACGCATCAAAATAGGGGCTTTTCCGGAAAATCTTCCGGGCTTCGGTCCAGGTGGCGTCCAGCAGAATAAACAGTGGGCGCTTGGTGCCGTCGATCTCGACGCTGTGGGTCACTCGCTCGGGCTCGACGTATTCACCCGGAAACACCAGGTACGGCTGCCATTGCGGGTCGGCTAACAGCGCCAGCAGTTGTTCATCAACTTCCGTGCGCGACCAGATGAACGCATGGTTGTCGCGCACCACATCGGCAATCAGCCAACCGGTGTTGCTTGGTTTGAACACTTCTTTATTGGTCATGATCAGGCACACGCCGCTACGGGTGTCGACCTGCGGGCGCCAGGCGCATAGGCAGTGGCTCTCAATCACACGGCAGGCACGGCAACGGGTTGCTCGCCAGCCACGGGCCTGAATCGGCTTGATGCCCTCTTCCTCTCGCTGATCACGCAAGAGGGCTACGGCGTTGGGGGCGTGGTTCATCGTAGGCAACACCGGTAGACAGGAAAACTCGACACAAACGGCACTCGGCAAGGCAATAAAGGCCAGCAGTTTACCAGAGCGGCCGGCGCAAGCCTGTACCGTCCAGGCGCGCTCCCCTATAATTCGCCGCCACTGAACGCACAGTCACGTGGCTGGTCGAACCACCAGTCACTGAACCAGGAGAGTTTCATGCTGCGCCTTATCGTTCCCACCGCTGCCGTTTTGCTGGCGTCGTCCTTCAGTG
Organism: Pseudomonas farris; assembly: GCF_019145235.1. Classification (GTDB taxonomy): domain Bacteria; phylum Pseudomonadota; class Gammaproteobacteria; order Pseudomonadales; family Pseudomonadaceae; genus Aquipseudomonas; species Aquipseudomonas farris. The sequence goes on from NZ_JAHSTV010000005.1 coordinate 325,517, forward strand.
CTCAGGCTGCGTCCTTGAGTGAGCAGAATCTGAACAGAGAGCTGCGAAACGTCGCCGTACAAAGCAGTGTCGGCACGCCACGGGCGATCAACGAAGACATTCAGGATCAGGGTTATACCGTCGAAGGCAATCAGCTGATCAACCATCTGAGTGTTCAGAGCAGCCACGCCGACAAGATGCGCGCCGATCCGAAAGCCGTGTACTTCCAGCTTGGCGCCTCCGTCTGCAGAAACGAGGGGTTCCGCAAGCTGATGGCCAAGGGCGCGATCATGCGTTACGACTTCACCGAAGTGAAATCCAACCGCCCGGTCGGCTCCGCAAGCTTCCAGGAATCGGATTGCCCGAAAGCCACACCGGCCAAGAAAAAGTAATCAACGAGAATTGGCGCGCCGCTGTTCATCCTCGGCGCGCAGTTCTGCCAACAGCGCCTGCAAGTAGCGCGAACGTCGCTCTCCGCCCTCCAGACGCCGGCAGCACTCCTCTTCAAGACTCAAATGATTAGTCTCGGCTGATAATTTCAGCAATCGATACAGTTGCGCATCGATTTCCAGAGTGACTCTGGGCATGGTTTACCGCCTCCCTGCACGCAGTGATCGTCGTTGATCACGCGATAAATCCCTGAATTGCTAAAACGTTGCGTCCTGCCATTGACGCAAAGTTGTCGTGTCACGCCTGTAACTTAGTAAATCAGAGCGCAGGACATACGGCTTGCGTTCAGACGAGCGGTGAAAGCACCTTGCAAATCGTCAATAAGCGGTTGCCAGGAAAGACTTTGCGGCGCAATGATCAAGCAGCAAAAATCGTTGCGAGGGTCTAAATTCAAAGTGTTCACGTTGATTTTTTTCCGGGCAGAAAAGGGGCTGCCCATTGCGTGCCTTATTGTGCGAACGTTTCTTTCATTCAAGGGATAAGCAGAGCCCGTATGGATGGCTCGATTGCAACCGAGTCAGATGGAGCGCCCAGGCAAGGGCTTGGGCAGACAGCGACACAAGGGGTGTCGCGGCGCCGACGATTGTTTTGTCGGGCCAAGGGTTCTGTGCAGAAGGAGAAGTTGAATGCCTTACCAACCGAATGACCTCCTGAGCCGTCATTTTCAAGAAAGCGGCCACGACCTCACCAGCAAGGTCGAAGAACAACTCAACCTGGTTTCACCCAACAGCCCCAACATCCCGATTTACCGCGACATGATCCTGACTGTGCTGCGCATGGCCCAGGAAGATCACAACCGCTGGAATGCCAAGATCACCCTGCAAGCCTTGCGCGAACTCGAGCATGCCTTCCGTGTGATGGAGCAGTTCAAGGGACGACGCAAAGTCACCGTTTTCGGCTCGGCCCGCACGCCGATAGAACACCCACTGTATGGTTTGGCCCGAGAGCTTGGCGCCGCTCTGGCGCGCTCGGACATGATGGTCATCACCGGTGCCGGTGGCGGCATCATGGCGGCGGCCCATGAAGGTGCCGGCCTGGAACATAGCTTGGGATTCAACATCACCCTGCCCTTCGAGCAGCATGCCAATCCCACGGTCAATGGCACCGGGAATCTACTGCCCTTCCACTTTTTCTTTACCCGCAAGCTGTTCTTCGTCAAGGAAGCCGATGCGCTGGTCCTGTGCCCGGGCGGTTTCGGTACGCTGGATGAAGCGCTGGAAGTGCTGACCCTGATTCAGACTGGCAAAAGCCCATTGGTGCCCGTGGTGCTACTGGATGCGCCGGGCGGCAAGTTCTGGCAAGGCGCGCTGGACTTCATTCATCATCAACTGGAGGAAAATCGCTACATCCTGCCAACCGACATGAAGCTGTTGAGTCTGGTCTACAGTGCCGAAGAGGCAGTGGAGCAGATCAATCAGTTCTACAGCAACTTCCACTCCAGCCGCTGGCTCAAGCATCAGTTCGTGATTCGCATGAACCACAAACTCAGCGACCGGGCGCTTGAACACATGCAGGAGGCATTCGCCGACCTGTGCCTGAGCGATCACTTCCATCAACACGCCTACAGCGGTGAGGAGCACGACGAACCGCAGTTCAGCCATCTGGCGCGACTTTCCTTCACCTTCAACGCCCGTGATCATGGTCGTCTGCGGGAGTTGGTGGATTACATCAACCTGCCGGAAAACTGGGCCCAGTCCAAACCCCAGGCGCAACAACGCACACGGGAACCGTCCAAGGTAACGTGAGGCAAAAAAACGGCCCGCTATCGAAATAGCGAGCCGTTCATTCAATCGTCCATCCCTCGGCCGCTGAACAAGCGGCTGATCATTTCCATGGAATATCCCCGATAACTCAGGAACCTGCCCTGTTTGGCACGTTCCCGGGCGTCTATCGGTAAGTGCCCAGCAAATTTGCGCCTCCAGGTGTCTTCCAGTTGTTCCTGCCAGTTGATACCGCTCTCGCGCAAAGCGAGTTCGATGTCAGTACGTTGCAGACCGCGCTGGCTCAACTCTTCACGAATTCGCAAAGGGCCATAACCGGAACGGGCACGGTAGGAAACAAAGCTCTCGAGGTAACGGGACTCGGACAACAGGCCCTCTTCCGTCAAGCGGTCGAGTGCTGTGTCGATCATTTCCGGGAGGGCGCCGCGCTGACGCAGTTTACGCGTCAGCTCGACTCGACCGTGCTCGCGTCGCGCGAGCAGGTCCATTGCGGTTCGCCGCACCGCGACGAGTGTATCGAGTACGGCGGTCATCGGATCAATCAGATATCAGCGTCAGCCAGGTCATCAGCCGTCTCTTTGACTGGCGATGCTTTGACGTCCGGCGCTGGAGTCAACAGCTTGTCGCGCAGTTGCTTCTCAAGTTTCGCGGCGATCTCCGGGTTGTCCGCCAGGAACTTGGCCGAGTTGGCCTTGCCCTGACCGATCTTGGTGCCTTCGTAGGCATACCATGCACCGGATTTCTCGACGAAACCGTGCAGAACACCCAGGTCGATCATCTCACCGTTGAGGTAGATGCCCTTGCCGTAAAGAATCTGGAACTCGGCCTGACGGAACGGCGAAGCCACCTTGTTCTTCACGACTTTGACGCGGGTTTCGCTACCGACGACTTCATCACCTTCTTTCACCGCGCCAGTACGACGGATGTCCAGACGAACCGATGCGTAGAACTTCAGCGCGTTACCACCAGTAGTGGTTTCCGGGCTGCCGAACATCACGCCGATTTTCATACGGATCTGGTTGATGAAGATCACCAGGCAGTTGGCGTTCTTGATGTTACCGGTGATTTTACGCAGCGCCTGGGACATCAGACGGGCTTGCAGGCCCACGTGCATGTCGCCCATTTCGCCTTCGATTTCAGCCTTTGGCACCAGAGCGGCCACGGAGTCGACGATGATCACGTCTACCGCGTTGGAACGCACCAGCATGTCGGTGATTTCCAAGGCCTGTTCGCCGGTATCCGGCTGGGAAACCAGCAGGTCGTCGACGTTGACGCCCAGTTTGCCGGCGTACTCAGGGTCGAGGGCGTGTTCGGCATCGACGAATGCGCAGGTCGCGCCGGCTTTTTGAGCCTGGGCGATCACCGACAGTGTCAGGGTGGTTTTACCGGAGGATTCAGGACCGTAGATCTCAACGATACGGCCTTTTGGCAGACCGCCAATGCCGAGCGCGATGTCCAGACCCAGAGAGCCAGTGGAAATAGCCGGGATCGCCTGACGGTCCTGATCGCCCATACGCATTACGGCACCCTTGCCGAATTGACGTTCGATCTGACCCAGGGCCGCAGCCAAGGCTTTCTTCTTGTTGTCGTCCATTAAAGTCCTCACGTAATCAATAAGGCCTGACGGCCAACACCTGTATAAGTAGCCAGTATTATTCCACAGCGTTTCAGGATCGCCTACCCCTGATTTGAGATTTCTCCAGCGGCATGCCGCAGCAGCCCCTCTAGCGCGGCCTTCACCGTTTGTCGGCGGACCTCGTCACGGTTACCGGGAAAGTACTGCACCTCGCTGAACACCTGCTCACCGACACCCCAGGCCAGCCACACCGTGCCCACGGGCTTGCTCGGCGAACCGCCATCCGGCCCTGCCACACCGCTGACCGCCACGGAAAAACGCGCCCGGCTTTTTTCCTGCGCGCCGCGGACCATGGCCTCGACTACCTCGCGACTGACCGCCCCGACGGTTGGAAACAACTCGGCCGGGACATCCAGTTGCTGGGTTTTCTGGCGGTTGGAGTACGTGACATAACCGGCCTCGAACCAGGCTGAACTCCCCGGAATGCGGGTGATCGCCTCGGCAATCCCGCCACCGGTACAGGATTCGGCGGTGGTGACATGGGCATTGAGAACCTGCAAGCGTCTGCCAAGTTCAGCGGCCAGCTGAGTGATATCTTTCACGACTCTCTCCTGATCGAGCGGAATGAGGCCTACCGTACACGAGCCGATCACGCTTGCAAGGTTCAGGATCGATCAAAATGTTAGCGAACGAGGGCTCTGACATAGGCCTGACACGCCTGCAGGGCAATCAGTCCGCTATCGCCTGCGTCGGTGATGGCGATAATTCGTTGAGCATGCGCCGGGTCAAGTCGGGCTCGCGAGGCGCCATGATCCACCCCGCCGGTGCCGGAAGCGGCAGGCACTGCACAGGTTGAGGCAGCGTCATGGGCATCGAGGAGGACTGACAGGCGCACATCAGCAGTGGCAAGACGATCGCGCAGGCGACCTTGATCACGTTCGGCATCGCTAAGCGCTCGATAATGGGTTTGTTCACTGGCCGACAGCCGTTGTTCCAAGGCCAGACGTTTGTTCTGTTCAGCCTGTTGCTCGGTGGCCGCCGTTAGTGTCAGTTGATTAAGGGTCTCGGCGTGCAGCCTGGCCTGCTCCGCCAGTTGCCGGCCGTAGCGCCAATCCTGAAACTGCCAGGCCAATGCCGCCGAACAACCGGCCAACACCAGCAGACCAATCAGTCGCCAACCGATCAGACCGAAGGCTGGCATAACACCGCCCTCGCCCGCGCCCAGAGCTCCAGACGATCTTGCAACCCGTTAAGCCCCCCATTAATCCGGCGAGTGATGCTGTTGAACTGATCGCGGTCGGCCAGTTCATTCAAGCCGTTCTGCTCCCAGAACCATGCTGCTGATTCGGCCGCCCACTGAGGCTGCTCCAACAGTTCAGGCAGAGACAGCAGACGCTCATCGCCAAACAGGCCGAGGCTGCATTGACGGTAATTGTTGCGGCCGGTGATCTGGATCAGGCCTCGGCCACGGTATTTTTGACCGTCACCGTCGGGTTCTGGAGTGTTGCCCAAACGGGTGGCCAGGGTGCCGGTGTCGTATTTACTCAGGTATTGAGTGCCGCCCAGTTCACGTACGTACTGCAACTGCCCCGATTCGTGACCGACTTGCGCGAGGAAGGCGGCGATGCGTTTGGGGGTGTTGATGTTGCGGTGAGACATGGCGGTGTTCAGGGCGGAAATGAAAACGCCCGCTTGGGAGCGGGCGTTTGGCATGATGCTTAGAACTTCTTCGTTCGTGACAGACATTTCAATCTATCCACTCTCTTGCGTTAAAAGGAGGCTTAATTGTTTTTTCGAAGGCTGTCTTCAAGCCAGCCGGGTTTGACAGGGCGATATTCGATTCCAGGAAAATTCGGCGCCAATGGCCAATCCCGGAGTTGCTGCCTGTAAGCAAGCAACTCCTTGAACTGCACGGCGGTCAATGTTGTGCCTTCACCCATTTCCAACTCTTCACTATCACGAACGATAAGCCACTGAGTCATTTCCAGCGCCTTGCTTCGCCAAGCCCTTTCAATGTCTGAACTGGATTGCACAGCCAGTAAAATCCGCTCCGGGTGCCCATCACTGTTCAAGGAGAGCACTGTGCCTTCAGGTGCATCGATTACCAGCGAGCCATACTCCTCTTCGCTAACTTCGAACGCATCAGAGGGTATATCTGCCCCATGTAACCCTGAATGATAAAAACCTGAAGTAGCAGGGGAAAAATAATACATATTCAATACCCTATTCCGATAACCCTAGCGGCGATTGAGTTTGTAGGCCAATCCGGACAACGCACATTAATCCCCACAAGTCGACTCACTGACAGATTATTAGTCCATGTCAAAAAAGTTCCGGAGGCCGTACCTTCATGAGTTGCAACAGCGAGAAACAGTGCATTGGGAAACGCCAACGGCCATAAATTGAGATCACCATAACCACCATTGGCGGCCTGACTTGCAGAACCGGTGATCCACTGAATGATGAGGCCACCCATCCAGGAAGGAAAAACGATATACCCAGAGGCGCCAAGCCTCACCAAAAATCCAAGTCTCAGTTTTTTGGGTGTCACCATGGACGCATCGCTTACTCCAGCATTGACCTCGGCCTGTGAGGCTATTTTTGCAATGCCCACAACTGCTTCCGTCGCCTGAACCACTTTCTTTGCAATAGCCTGAAAAACACGCAGCGGGGTCATCAGCTTAGCGATATTGGTGCCTGCCTCTGCGTCCTCTTGACCCGCCAGGCTTTCAGTCTGCTTTTTTGCGATCAGACTGGTAATCGCGGTTTTCAACTGAGCGTTATCATTCTCATCGGGAATCTCCCCGACACTTTCAATAACCCCGAGAATCTCCTGCGTAACGCCATTCCCCCAACTTGCTGGAATCAACGATCCCGGCACACCGGTCAGCGGATTTTCATCCACAAATTTCCCACTTACCAAACCAGCACTGGGCACACTTCTCGGATAATCCATGTCAACCTCTCCTATACGTCGAAACAATCCCTGCCAATAGCATCGGCTAACCAATCAGGAGCCTCCGGCCGGGCAGCTATAGCTGGAAAGCTTTCAGCGGCAGGCCAGTCGCGCAACGCTTGTCGGTACTCAAGCAACTCCAAGTGATGTTTCACCGTGAGCGTTGTAACGCGTCCAAGCTCCTGCTCATCACGATGGCGCGTCGTCAGCCATTGACTGCTCGCAAGAATGGATTGGCGCCAGACACGTTCCTGCGCCCATGGATTTTCGCGCTTTGTATCCGATGTATCAGCCATACCTGATGCACCCAATACAACGGGAAGCTCGAAGGTCTGTCCTATATCGCTAATCGAAGTGCCTGGCTTTACATCAACACCTTCGGGTACACGTACCATCGAGGTCAGAAAATCCGGAGCAAATAATTGGTTAATCTCGTAGTCGCCCGTATCAACCAACTCAACAACGACTCCATCTTCTACACGTGCATAAACGGCCATTATTCGTACTCCCAGATTTCACAAAAGGCATTGCCGCCGGGTCCGCTCAGGCACGAGGCCGAAGCATTGGTCGAGCAGCTGCCGCTGCCTCCTGAACCTCGCGCGCCGGGATTACCATTGCCGTTCACGCCTGTGAAAGAGCCACCACCGTCGAATGGGCTGGCGCCTCCCGCTCCAGATAGAAGCCCCCAGTTGGTGTTGCTCATCGCATAACCACCGTGAATACCGCGAGCGTTGGCCAGATTTCCTCCTGTTACAGCCAGCCCTCCCGCGCCTCCCTGAACAAATCCGGAGGTGTTTGCTACAAACGTCAGAATTTGTCCGCCATAACCTCCCGCTGCGCTCATGTAGGACCCGAAGGAAGCGCCGCCTCCCGCAGCCCCCATCGCATTGCGCGCGGCACCTCCAGCTCCCAATGTAATAGGTATCCCTGCCAACATTTCCGCGCTCACGTCATAGAGACTTTCGGCATAGGCACCTGAGCCACCGCCACCGCCCAAACTTTGATAAGTCGCCGCGACAGGCGGGCAGCCGGCCCCGGAACCACCGGCGCCCACCAACCGCACGCGAATTCGTTTGGCCTTGGGATTGGGGCGGTAGACCGTGATCCCGACAGTATCGAATTGCTTGACCGCCAACAGTCGGCCTACGGCATCGGTGATGCCGTAACCACTTAGTGTGGTAGGGGTGTTGTTCATCTTGGTGAAATCGACCAATGCGCCAATCGACAGCACCAATTGGTCATTTTTGGCTTCGTCAGGTGTCAGCCCCGCAGCCTTGATGACGTTCAGAATCTCTTGTGTCACGCCATTGCCCCAGGTCGCGGGAATCAACGATCCCGGTGTCCCGACGATGGGATTTTCATCGACAAACCAGCCGTTGACCAAGCCGACGCTGGGCACGCTTTTTGGATAATCCATACGTCTTTCGTTCCTCTGAAATAACAAATGAACCGTGTCGATGCGGTTATCGGTGCAATCGCGACCACGGTTATTCAAGAAAAAAAAGCCCACGGATACGTGGGCCTGAACAAGGGAATTGAATGGCTTTTGCCTAGTCAGCCAGACCGCTGACGAACTCACGAATAGCCACCAACGCTTCATCGCCAACACTACGGGCCAGATTGATATTGCCCTTGGCCGCGTTCGCGCGGATTTGCGTTTTGGCCTTGAGGCGCAATGTGCGCAGGGTCAGTAAGTTGTCGCTCAGTTGTGCGGCTTTGCTCAGGATCTGCTCGGCGGCCTGTTTGGCCGTTCGGCCTTTGACGGCCCATGCGGAGACGGCCAGCGGTACGTCTTTTTTCGGGTAGCCCGCGTCCTGAAAGGCTTGGGCGTCAGCGGCGGCCTGGGCGTATTCCATGGCTTTGAGTGGATCACCGGCCAGGGCAATGCGTGCTTTGTCTGCCGCGGCATCGACTTTGGCACAGAGACGTTCGGTTTCCTGTTGTTCCAGTTCTGCGACTTTCAAAGAGTCCAACACCCACGTTTCACCATTCCAATCATGGGATGGAGAGGGCTGAGCAGGACGTAGTTCATTTTCAAACAGGTGAAGTTCTTGAATGACATTCATCGAATCAACTCCCAAGTAAAATTGACATTGACTGCAGCGCTGAAATTGATCGCAATACCATTCGAATAATCTGATTGAGAAAAAGCCTTGATACCCATGCTCAGCAAAAGTTCGTCGCTGTCGGCGATCCCGGCACCATAGGTATGTTCGGCCTGATACGCCTGCCAGAGCGAGCGCGCCTGCGTATGGTCAAAACTCGCCGCCAGTGTGGAAATCGTCGTGTCGTTCAGGACATTACTGGTAAATATTCGGACGGCATCGTTAGCAGTACTCCACCCGTTCCAACCGCTCGCAGTCGTCGCTGCCGGACTCAGAAATGAATAGTTACCACCGAGCCATCCCCCCGGAGCAAAGCCCACAACGGTGATAGCTGTCGGATGAGGTATCGGATTGCCGACGACTAGACGTGCAGCCCGGGAAAGAGGATCCAGAGGCAGATAAATCAAACCATCACCGTTCACCGTTCTGGTCCAGCACAACGTAGAACGGTTATAGATCAACCGGACCGTAGGCGTGGTACCGGGTGCAGAAGTTGAAACCCACGCAATACACATATCCAGCGGCGTGGACTGAAATCCACCGCCTGCTGTGCCGTTGACTGTGCCCTTCAACCCCTCAGGTTGTGCGTCGTTCAAAGCACCGCGTTGCATGTAAAACGTCAGTATGTTGCCGACCACTTGTGCCCTGAGGAAATATACGGTGCTAGGCAACAGATCCAGACTGCTCCAAGCCGCAGTGCTAAAGGTCCGGGTTCTGCCCAACTGCCCAGCAACGACTTCCTGACCGATGCTGACAAACACCCCCGCCGGAATCGAAACCTTGCCGCCATTCGTAGCCACAGCAATCGCAGTCACTGGCAAACGCCCATCCGCCGTCGCCACCGTAGCCGTCGGCAGCGAGCCGATTGGCAACGCCGAATCCAGATTCCAGCCCTTGGCGGACACGCTCTGAATCGCTTGCAGCAACTGATCGTACTTCGTCTCGTCCGGAGTCAGATCCCCAGCCTTGATGACATTCACAATCTCCTGCGTCACCCCATTCCCCCAATCCGCCGGAATCAGCGATCCCGGCGTCCCGGTCAGCGGGTTCTCATCCACAAACTTCCCATTCACCAACCCGGCGCTGGGCACACTTTTCGGATAATCCATCCCTCTACTCCCTAGTCATAATTGATGTGCACCTTGGTATGCGCCGGTGCGCTGCGGTGGATCAGGCATTCCAGTGCCGAGCCCGGGTTCACGCCGAAGCGTTCGCCCCAATAACTCGCGCCAAAACGCCGGCCCAGCAGCAATCGCCCGCCTGTATTGAGCGTCCACATGAACTGCGCTTCCCACGTGCCCCAGTGCGCAGCACCGAAACGCGAGCGCCCCATGCGCGGGGCTTCCAGTTCGGTGATGGTGGCGTTCGGGTAGCCCTGGCTTTTGGCGATTTCGAGGTAGTAGCCGACGGCCTGGCTGCCGACCGCGAGCAGGCGACGACGTACCGCGAGGCGGCGGTCATCGAACAGTGGCGTGGCGCCGAGGCACGGGTCGGGCAGGTTCATCACCCGCTCCCAGTCCGGCACCAGTTCACTGACGCCGGCCGGGTCCATTTCGTTGAGCAGGTCGGCGGCGCGGGCGTCGAGGCGGGCCAATTCCTGGGCGACGCCTTCGAGGACTTCTTCGAGTTCCGGCACCCGTTCAGGGTCCCAGGCCGGGCCGGTGGGCAGCAGGCTGCGCAGTTGGGCATGGTATTGCGCGGCGGTTCTTATGCCCCCCATACGCAACCTCCGAAGGTCAGCAGCTCATTGCGCTCGGTTTCGACATCAGCGACAGGCGAGGTAAGTACATGGTCGTTTTCGCCGCTGGTGCTGCTGATCGCTTCACGGATGTGACTGATCAACAACTTCTGGCCGAGGTCGGCTTCACGGTTATGCAGGTCTCGCAGCTGCGCTTCAACGGCGGCGCGTATCGCGGTGGTGTCGGGGGTCAGCGTCAGGTGATAGACCACCGGCACCTGAACCGGCCGCTGCACATGCACCTCGGCAGTGACTGGGCGCAGGGGCTCGATGTAGGCCTGGACTTCGGCCAGTTGTTCATCGTTCGGCACCGGTTGCGGGTCGTCGTCGCGCATGATGAACAGGCTGACCGTACCCGGCCCCAACAAACCGCCACGGCACCAGGCGCGGGTCACGCCGGGGCATTCCAGCGCCCAGGTTTCATAGTCCTGGGCCGAACCGCCGTGAGGGATGATGCGGTAGGAGCGGATCACCCGCGCACGCAGCGACTCCAGGCTTTCCCGCGCCACACCGCCGTTGAGACCTGGCGCAAGCACGGTAAAACTATTGCCGACGATACCCGCAATCGGTTGCACCGGAATCAGCGTTATACCGGCCTCGGCATTGCCCAGGCTGCCGGCCTCGAGCGCGGCGATGGTGGTGGTGTTGAGGCCATTGCTGGTGGTGCGTGCGGCGGTCACTTTGTAGGCGCGACCGTCGCTCGATTGCAGCAAAGTGTCGACATCCAGCACGGCACCGGCGCTGGCGGTAAAGCTGACGCTGCCGCTGGCCGCCTGTGCGGGTTTGCGCGGCTGGTTCAAACGCAGTGCGGCGATCCGTTCCAGGGTCGACTCATCGGCCTTGTCCGGGAGGATCTGCTCGGCGATCCAGTCCAGGTAGCCATACAAGCCATAGGCGGCGCCACCGAGGGTGCGGGCGAGCACTTGCGCATCGGACTGGCGCAGCGAATCGCTGGCCAGGTCGCTTTGGGTGCGCTTGATCAGCACCGGCAGCGAAGGGGTTTCAAACGGCATAGATCACCTGCCAACTGTTATCAGGGTTGATGTCCAGGCGCTCGCCATCGGCCAGGGTCAGGACCATGCGCAGGTTCAGGCGCTGGGCGTCGAGGCGTTTGCTGATGATGTCGATGGCGCTGCAATGGCCGTCGTCGATCAGCCATTGCAGGGCTTCGCGGGCATAGAATTCGGCGTCCATCTGGGTTTGTCGGGTCAACTTGACCCGACGCAGCAGCCACAGTCGCGAACCGATGCGGTCGTCGGCCACCGTAGGAAAGGTGTCGCCCCACCAGCCGAAACGTTCCTCGTCATCGAGGGCATCGTCATCGGCGGCGCGACGCCAGGTGAACAGGCTGATCAGCACTGAGCGGGTCAGTGCGGCGTGGAGATTTTGGCTGATGAACATCATTGCCCTCCTGCCGGTACGCCGGTCTGGCCATTGCCTGCTTGAACGCCGACATGCACGTGTTTGATCTGGCTGATGCCGCCAGCAATCTGATCGCCTTGGGAGACGATCTTGCCGGTCTGGGTCAGGGTCGGAGTGTCGATGTTCACGGCGCTGCTCGCGCGGATGTTCAGGGTGGCGGTTTCGATGTCGATGATCCGCCCGCGCTTGAAGTGAATTTTGTCGCCTTCATCGGTGTAGATCGCCACTTCGCCAGCGGCCAGGGACTGGAGGCGATAGCGACGGTCGGCGACCACCAGTACGATGGCGTGGGAGCGATCACCGCCCAGAAAAGTGGCGATACCTTCGGCGCCGGCCAGCGGATTGCTGGTGAAACCGTAGGGTTCGAAATGCTCCATGTCGTCGTTCACTTCGCCGGCGGTGAGGCGCATTTGCAGCGATTGAAGCTTGGTGGCCGAGTTGGCGAGCACGACAGTGCCGCGCGCCAGGAGGCGTGTCAGTAGGCTCATTGGGGGTCCTTCAATGATCAGGTCGGACGCGGTCGAGTGTGGGAGCGGGCTTGCTCGCGAAAGCGGTGGGTCAGTTGACTTCAGTGTTGAATGATCAACCGCCTTCGCGAGCAAGCCCGCTCCCACAAGGCTCGGTGGAAGGCTCAGGTTTTCTTCGCAGGCTCTGGATTGGCATCGAAGGTATGCGGCGGTGCGACTTGCAGGGTGGTGACCGAGCCTTGCGCCGACAGCGAGTAGGTCACCTTCGAGATCAGCATGTCGTCATCGAACCCCAGCACCGGATCCTTGACCCGCACCAGCGTGTTGTGACGCCACAGATCGCCATTCGATTGCCGCCAGCCTTGCACCTGATAGGTGGTGGCTTTGGCCTTGCCCACGCGGGTGGCGCTTTCCCAGTTGGCCCGTTGCAAGGCGAGATCGGGATTGATCTGCATGCCTTCGTTGATCACCGTGACCCGTCGACGCTTGTAGCTCAGGTCGGCGGACACCGATTCAACCTCGCTGACCGCTGCACCGCTCTTCTTGTCCGTGCCCTTGTGCTGACCGATTACCCGGTATTCGGAGAACACCTGGCTGTAATCCATTGGCGCGTTGGCCGACAGAATATTTTTGCCCAACTCCAGCGCATCGCTGGCCCGGCCACCACTGCCAGGCCGGGCCAGCACCAGCCGGCCCTGGGCATCATCGGTAGAAAATACCCGAAACAATGTCAGCAAGCGGTCGATGGATTGAAACACCGTTTCTCCCGGCACAATGGTGTGACTGCTGAGCCGGGCGGTCTCGGGAATTTCGCTGACAACAAAGACCTTGTAGGTGATCGCCAACGCTTCGACGATGCTCAATAGCGATTGCTCATGCCATTGGTTCGGACGGTTGGTCGCGGCGCAATCCACCAGATCCTGGGTGCAGGAACTGCCTTCGATGTTCAGGCTGATCTGCCGCCCGTCATAACTGATCGGCGCCTTGAACACATACCCGGTCAGCACCAGATCCTGGCCGATGCGCACTTCACAGGCGTCACCGGGCTGGATCCGTTTGTCCACGGTCTGCCCCGGCCATTGCCAGGTGATGTTGAGTTTAAAGGTGCGGAACTGGCGCTCCAGATCCGCAGTGATTTCCACGCTTTTCCAGCCACCGTATTCCAGGCCGCCGACGGTCAGGGTGACCCGGTTATCCATGTCGTTCATGGTTCACTTCCCGGAAACTTTCACATCGTTCGGCGGCAGGAACCCCGGATGGGCAACACCGTTGCGTTGAGTCACTTCCGTAACCCGCGTGGCATCGGCAAATTGCCGATAGGCCACGACGACGGCAGGCAGGCTCTCCTGAAAGGATTTGCTGACCAGCCGCACACCGGACGACGCCACGGCTTTTAGGTGCGCATTCAATTTCTGCTTCAGATCGTTGATGGCCTGATAGTGCGCGGGGCTGGCCTTGTTCAGTGCCAGTTGGATCGCTTCGTTCAACTCCTTTTGCAACAACTGCAAATCGTCGGTGACCGGCACTTCCTGACGGGTGACCGGCTGCAGCGCCTGATGATCCAGCGACGGCTGCGAGGTCAGTTTCACCGGCGTCGACGCCACAGGCATCGAAGCGACCCATTGCGCCACCTTCACCAGCAGCGTGTCCTGCACCAGATCGGCCATGGCTTGCGCCGCCGCCGTGGTGTCCTTGCCGGTGGTGAGCTTCGGTGCATCGGCCTTGCGGATGGCTTCGATCTGCTGGGAAACGTTGGCAATCACGCCACGATAGCCCTCCTTCGCGAAGTCCTTGAGCGATTTGATATCGCCGAGCAATCCCTTGAATTCCGCCGCCACTTCCTTGGGCAATTCCTTGACCGCTTTGACCAGCTCGCTAATTTGCCGGTACTCCTCGATCAACGGTTTGAGCTGTTCCTGGATCACTTCATAAACCCCAGTCAGGCTGTTGCGCAGATTGGCGATGCCGATCCGCGCAGCCTTGATCAGGGTCATGGCCTGTTCGAAACGCGTCACCGCCGAGCCCAGCAGCGTGTCCGCCGATGACAGCAGCAGCTTTTGCGTGCTGACCGTGGCCATCGGAAATTGCAGCGGCTGATCGGGGTAGAACTTCAGGGCAAAGGTCACCAACCCGCCGTCCTGGCGGGTCTGGGTCATGTCGCATTCACCGACCTTCACTTGCATCCGCCCCAACCACGGGTGGACCAGTTCACCACTGCCCAGCTCCAACGCCTTGAGCAGTTTGTCGCGCTGCTCCAGGCAATCTGCGCCGACAATGAATGCCGTCAGATCATGGATCTTCGCCTGCTGGCCAAGGCCCTCGAAAAACGGCTGATCGCGTTGTGGATACTCGTGCAACTGGCCCTTGTGGCCGACCGGGGTTTTCGCCTGATCGACCCAAAAACCGACACCGCGAAAGGATGCCGGCAACAAACGGTCACGCCAGTTCATTGGAACCTCCCAGAGACAGCGAGCGATAGCCGATGCGCGAATTGAGCGACAGCCCCGGTTGATTGGTTTGCGGTTGATCGGTGCGCAGCCCGGCCGGCGCGTTTTCGAAGCGCACGGTCAGGCCGCCTTCGAGTTGCGTGCGGTTATTGGCGGCGGTTTGCTGCACCAAGGCGTTGGAGCCTTGGGCCAGGTTGTTCGGCAGCAGCGCCGTGTCATTGCTGGCACCAAAGAACGCAGGTGAGAGCTCGCCCTTGCCTTCGGCATTGGTTTTCTGTTGCGCCGCGGTCAGGCCTTCGACCTGACCGGTGACACTGGCAATGAAACCGCCAAAACCACCGTTGAACATTTCCTTGATCGGCGCGATCAGTTCTTGCAGCT
Organism: Pseudomonas farris; assembly: GCF_019145235.1. Taxonomy (GTDB): domain Bacteria; phylum Pseudomonadota; class Gammaproteobacteria; order Pseudomonadales; family Pseudomonadaceae; genus Aquipseudomonas; species Aquipseudomonas farris. The sequence goes on from NZ_JAHSTV010000005.1 coordinate 340,759, forward strand.
TGCCCCACCAAGTGGAGAACCACTCGGTGACCGGCTCCCAACCTGCCTTGAACATGTCCAAGGGTGACCAATCAAAGAGTCCCTTGAAGTAATCCACTGTCGGTTGCGCCAGCAATTGCAGGTTCTGCCACATCCCCGAGAAGTAATTGCTCACCGGATCCCAGGCTGCACGAAACACTTCAGACGGCGACCAGTCGAACAGGCCTTTGAAAAAATCCATCGTCGGTTGCGCCTGCACCTGCAGGTTCTGCCACATCCCCGAGAAGTAAATGCTCACCGGGTCCCAGGCTGCACGGAACACCTCAGACGGCGACCAGTCGAACAAGCCTTTGAAAAAATCCACCGCCGGTTGCGCCTGCACTTGCAGGTTTTGCCACATCCCCGAGAAGTAATTGCTCACCGGGTCCCAGGCTGCACGAAACATCTGCGTCGGCGACCAGTCGAACAGGCCTTTGAGAAAATCGACCGCCAACGCGGCCAGCGCACGAAGCACATCCCATGTCGCCGAAAAGAACGCAACCAGCGGTTGCCAGGTACGGGCGACGTTGTCCAGCACGTTCCAGTCAAAGAGCTTCTTGAGAAAACTCATCGCCGGCACTGCCAAGGCCCTGAGCAAATCCCAGACCGCGGAAAACAACCCCACCAGCGGCTGCCAATTGCTGGCAACGATGACGAACGGATGCCAGGAAAACAGCGTCTTGAAAAAATCGCCGATCGGTGCGGACAGGTTTTTTATTTCCTGCCAGAGCGAACCGAAAAAGCCACTGATCGGTGCCCACGCAGCTTCGATCAACGCTTCGGGCGACCACTCGAAGATCGCCCGGAAGCCTGCCCAGGTCTGCGTCGTCGTGTCGGAGATCGATCCCCACAGCTCAGAAACGAAACCGCTGACCGGCGCCCAAGCCTCTTTCAACGTTTCGAGCGGCTTCCAGTTGAACAGGCTCTGGAACGCTGCAAACGTCGACTCCGCCGCCCCTTGCATCGCTTGCCAGATACCTTTGAAGAATCCCGATATTGGCTTCCAGTAAGCCACAATCAAACCCGCAGTCAGGGCAATCACTGCCGCGACGATGCCAATCGGCGAAGTCAGCAGCCCCATCACTGCAACGAGCCCCATGGCCCCTGCGGTGACCACCGTGAAGGCCACGGCTGCCGCCGCCAACCCTTCGACCAGTGAAGGGTTATTGGCGACAAATTCGCCAACGGCAGTGATCAACGGCATCAGGCCGGTGACCACACTGTTGACGGCAGGCAGCAGCGCCTGCCCCATTTTCAAGGAAATACCGTCTACCGCATCGTTGAACTGCTTGAGGTTGGTCGCTGTATTACCGAGCGGCACCTCAGGCGCTTTCAGCGTCGTGGTTTTATTGGATTTTCCCTCGAGTTCATCTTCTGCCTTGATTGCCTTTTTGATGCCGCTGATGAAGGGTTCCAGCAGCCCGCCCCCACTGATGAAAGCGCCCGCATCGAGAGTGCCAAGACTGTCCTCGATGCTTTTCTTGAATGCGCCGATCCTGGCCTTGATGCCCTTGAGCTGGGTGTCCAGCTTCTGGGCATTAATCACGACCACGGACATGTTCACCGTGGTCTGAATGTTCGTCAGGCTCATGCTTTGTTGTAAGTTCGCCATCACTGCACCTGCTGCATCGCATTGATCCGTTGCGCGTGCTCCAGCGATTCGCGGAGCACATCCAGTGGCCTGGCCATCATCTGTTCGGGGTCAACCTTCCAGAACCAGGCCAGGTCATAGGCGACTGCGATCAGGTCGGTGATGGCTCCGACGCCGCACTCATGAAAAAACTCGCGACGGCCCAACTCAGCGCGTTGAGGTCAGCCAGATCCAGCTGGTTGACCGACGACGGCGGGATGCCGGCGCACACCGCGATGTATTTGGCCGCGACGTCCATGTCGAGGCTGACCTCTTCGCTCTTGTCGATCTTGTACGGCAGCGCCTTGATCGCTCGAACTTCCTGCACCGTCGGACGGCGCAGGTTGAGTTCGGTCAAGGGCTCGCCGTGGGCTTCGATCGCAACTTGAAGCTTCACGGCGTTGCTCATTGCCAGGTCCCCTTGATGCCTTCGAATTTCAGTTCGATGGTGGCGTCATCGCCTTTCGATACCGGTTCTTCCACCAGGTAGGCGCCGGCCAATACGTAGACTTTGCCGTTGCTGAATTCGCAGGTGACGGTCATGTCAGTGCCTGCGATCAGTTGCTTGAGCGGGAAGTCCGCGGTGTGCAGCGCCGTCACTTTGAACGACGGCGCGATGTCGGTTTCCTTGTAGAAGCCCGGCACGACGGTTTCCCGTTTAACGGCCATCAACGGCGCTTCGCAGCCGCCGTTGATGGTCAATTGAGCGCCGTCCACTTTGACGTAGCAGGTGCCCGCAATCAGTTGCCCCATGGTGTTTCTCCCTTCAAATAAAAAGCCCACGCGAGGTGGGCTGAAATCACACAGTCAAAGGCAGCGATCAGGCTGCGTCGTCGTACTGCAGACGGAACTGGTTGAGCAGCGCGAACACGCGCAGGCCGTTGATGTAATCCGGCGGGAACAGCACGTTGACCCGGCTCGGGTCCTGAACATCGCGCTCGACGATCAGGTGTTCGGCGAACAGTTCGGCGTTTTCCACGTGGCCTTCCAGTTCGAGCTTGGCGTACTGGGCGATCAGCTCACCGCGAATGGTGCTTGGGGTGACGATGGGCTGGCCGGCGCCGAAACGGGTGCCATCGGAGGCCAGTTTGTGCCGACCGTATTTGCTGGTAATCACACTTTGCAGACGACGCACGATGAACGCCGACTGGTGCATGGTTTCGCTGTCCAGGTAGGAGTTATCTGCCTGGCCGTAGGCGTTCTTCTGATAGGTGGTGATCGAACGCTGAATGCGCACGTAGCCGCCTTCGTAGTACGCGGTAGCGATGCCGTAGTTGAGCAACGACTGACGCTCGGTCAGAGTGAAACGCTCGCTTGCCGGTGCCGGGTCCAGACCTGGCAGGCTGCCGCTTTGGGTCGGACGGCTGGCGTCGGCAGAGATAAACACCGAGGTGCGCGCAGCCAGTGCAGCGGCCTGCACCCAGAACGGTTGCGGAACACCCGGTTCCAGCGCCTGGATGGTCATGTGCTGGTCGTTACGCACCTGACCGGCCGCCACCAGCGTACCGAGGGTGCCGCGCTTGGCGCTGTAGACGTGACCGAACAATTGCTTGGCCCACGACCAACGACCGGTGCTGTCATCCATGACGGCTTGCCAGGTGTTGAGGGTCGACAGATCCGACCACGGCATGCAGATGAACTCGAACGGTTCATCGCCCAGCGCCGCCACGGCAGCCACTTGATCCGGCACACCGGCGCCGCCGGTCATGGCGGTGATCGCCGAGGTCAAGCCAGCCGGCGTTTCTTCGCCGTTGCTCTTGCCCAGGCGATTGAATTGCAGGCTGATGTCATTGCCGCTGTCGCCAGTCCATTTGGCGCTCAGAGTGACCACGCCTTCGGCCGCTGCGGCAGTGACCGGCAGATCGGCGCTGGCATTGATTTTCAACGCCAGCGCGGTGGCTGCTTGAGCAGCCGTGGCGCCATTGACGATGGCCGCTTGAACACGAACGCCGCCGACGTACAGGTTGAGCACGCCGCTTTGCGTCGCCGCACCGGTCAGGGTGAGCACGCCTTTGGCAATGCTGCCTTCAGTGTTGTGCAGCGGCAGGCACCAGATCTCGCCGATCGGATCGGTCTTGCGCCAGGTTTCGTACATCGAGGCGAGCATCGAACCTTGGCCGCCAATGCTTTTTGCCAGCGCCACGCTGGACACCAACACCAGTTTGCCTACATCGGCCGGTGCGATGTTGTCGTTGACCTGAGCGACGATCAGGCGGCGCATGACCGACGACGCGCTATTGGCAGCCGAGTTGTCCATTTCGGCATAAAACAGCGGAACACGGATGTCCGCGGGGATGTTGCTGAATCCGATCGCCATTATTTGGCTCCCTGTGGTTTCGCCGCTTTCACGGCTTTGGTAGTGATATCGCCATCGGCCAGACGTCGACGCCACCAGGCGTTGTCCGGCACTTCACGGCCCTCGAGGGGCAACAGATCGCCCGCTTCCGGGTCCGGCACTACACGGCCCGGGGCCGGCAGCACGGTGATGCGTTTGCTCATGGGGTTACGTCTCCAGAGAAAGTCAGTTCCAGGCGCCCGTCGGGGCCTGGGCGTTTCAGATTGGGGTCCGCCGGATCGATCGCATCGACCCGCACGGTGACCCCGGTAAAGGACGACAAGCCGTCCAGTTCACGCTCGTGCCAACTCTCCGCCGGCTGACCCGGCAGATTGCGACCGAGCTGGAATTCGGCAAAAAAGCGCAGGCGATACAGCACGCGGCTGCTGTTGATGGAAACCAGTTCGCCGCCGTCGTACTCGATGGCCTCGTAGTCGCTGCCGGGCTTGAAACCCACCAGTGCGCGCCAGAGTTCGGCGCGTAGGTCATGCAACAGATCCAGCGCTTTTGTAGGGTCCGTGGTGTCGAGTACCAGGGTGACTTCGAAGCGGTCGCGGATCGGTTGCAACATCAGGTTTTGCGCGAGGCTCTTGCTCGCCAGATCGGCAATCGGCACCACATAGGCGCAGGGGGTTTGCAGCGGGGTGTTGGCTTGCAGCGTGGCGAGGTCGATGCCGGCCGCCACTCGATTGGCCAGGGTTGGGCATTGATCGCGCAGCTGTGTGATCAGGGCTGTAATCTTCATAGTTCTTCACCGGGCAATAAAAAAACCCGCCGCGGCGGGTTTGAGTGAACGGTACTGGTCGTGGGAAACCCGCGTCCTTGCGGGTCAGTGCGCTATGCACTGTGGATGACGCTCCTTCAGATGAAGGGCTTAATGATCCTGAGACGAATCACGCGGTGGAACCTCGCAAACGCCAATTCGCTTGGCGGCCCAGCGTTCGTATAGACCAATGGCCACGTCCGCCCCGGCCATCGCCGTCAGGCAGCCAAACGCACCGGCGGCCCAGATCGACACGCCGGCGGCGTACAGCAGCATGATTGCCGAGACCCCGCAGATCATGCAGGCCCCGGAGCGCAGCGCCAGGCGCCGCAGCAGCGACCAGCCACGGGCGCCTTCCTTGTCGGCGCGCCACATTTCGCCGGACACCCCGCCCACCAAGGCGAGAACGATGACCAGCCAGATCGGCATGTCCAGCAACGCTTGTTGCTCGTTTGTCATGTCACGCCTCCTGGGGGTGATTGATGAGTGATGTGTGTTGAGTTCAAACGATGTCTCTTGAGGTAGGCATTCCAAAAAGCCCGGCACTCGCCGGGCTTTTCAGTAATGCGGTCCTTCGCCTTCCTTTAATCCTGTGTCAAAAAGGAAGCTGACTTTTCGGCGCTACTGGCGCGGTACGAGTCCATTCAAATTGTTTTTCCGACCGCGGTCCCTGCCCGCCGGATAACTGCTTCTGGTGCTTTACGCTGCACACCCGGGTCAGTTGCCAACCCTCTGAACCGTTGAGGCCGGTTCATCGCTGCCTTTGTGGTGGAACTAAAGAGCTTCGTTTCAAGCCGCTTTGTTGAGCTGCTTGAGACAAAGAATATGCATGGATGCATATACAGTCAATGCACAAATGCATTTATTTATGCACGACAAATGCACAGATGCATAAAAGCCCCGCTGGCAAAGGCGTTGGCGGTTTTGAGCAGGCGAAAAAAAACCCGCCGGGCAGCGGGTTTTATCTGACAGCATTGAGGTTAACGGGCGTACATGCCCCACCAGAAGACGTGACCGAGGATGACAATCTGCTCTTCCTGGATTTCCTGGAAGCTGTAGTCCTCGTCCGGATGCTCATCGCGATTGAAACTGCGCAGGCGAATCCCTGTCGGCAGGCGATAAAGCTGTTTTACCCGCAACTGGCCGTTGTGGTTAATGGCGTACAGGTCGCCATCGACGATGTCGCCAATCCCGCATTTACCGGCATTCACGCCAACGGTGGCGCCATCGCGCAGCACCGGCAACATGCTGTTGCCGCGCACAGTCACGCATTTGGCCTGGTCGAACTGCACCCCGTTGTGGCGCAGGCTGCGCTTGCCGAAGCGCAGGCTAGAGCGCTCGCTTTCTTCGATGACGAATCTTCCTGATCCAGCAGCCAATTCAACCTCGCGAAGAAAGGGGACCGACACCTCGTCGTCATCGACTGGCGTATCGTCGTCCCACAGGCTTATGTCCTTGAGTTCCGAATGCGACTCATCGCGCCCAGCACTGGCGGCGTGCGCGACATCCGCGCGGCCACGCAACTGATCGGTGCTCACGGCAAAGTAATCGGCAATCTTCGAAATATGTTTATCCGAGGGATCGACGATCTTCCCGCTGAGGATCCGCGAGAGAGTGGATTGAGGCACGCCAGTGCGACGGTGAAGCTCCGTGGGGGAGATCCCGTGCTGATCGAGCAGTGCTCTTAAGACGGTAGAAACATTGCGTTTTTGCATAACGTGCATAGTGCTTGATCTTTTTTCGGAAGACAAATGCTGATTCGCATAGATCATGCATAGCCAGCAGAAACGTACCCGGAGGCTTTCATGCCTGCGTCAGGCAGACCGCCCATGGTAATCTTGCGCCCATCGCGGAAAAGCCGGGCCAATGCCCCTCCTTTGCCCTACACCTTTCAACGAGTTTTCCTGAATTTCCGATGAATAAAGCCCTCTCCGATCTGTCCTCCCACACGCCAATGATGCAGCAGTACTGGCGCCTGAAGAACCAGCACCCTGACCAGCTGATGTTCTACCGCATGGGCGACTTCTACGAGATCTTCTATGAAGACGCGAAGAAGGCCGCCAAGTTGCTGGACATCACCCTGACGGCTCGTGGGCAATCGGCGGGTCAGGCGATTCCGATGTGTGGGATTCCTTACCACGCCGCGGAAGGTTACCTGGCGAAACTGGTAAAGCTCGGCGAGTCGGTGGTGATTTGTGAGCAGGTCGGCGACCCGGCCACCAGCAAAGGGCCGGTGGATCGTCAGGTGGTGCGGATCATCACCCCCGGCACCGTCAGCGATGAAGCGCTGCTGGATGAGCGTCGGGACAACCTGATTGCGGCGGTGCTGGGTGACGAGCGTCTGTTCGGTCTGGCGGTGCTGGACATCACCAGCGGCAACTTCACTGTGCTGGAGATCAAAGGCTGGGAAAACCTGCTGGCGGAACTGGAGCGGGTCAATCCGGTAGAGCTGATGATCCCGGACGACTGGCCGAAAGACCTGCCGGCGGAGAAACGTCGTGGGGTTCGTCGCCGTGCACCGTGGGATTTTGAGCGCGACTCGGCGCTGAAAAGTCTTTGCCAGCAGTTTTCCACCCAGGACCTGAAAGGTTTCGGCTGCGAGAACTTGACCCTCGCGATCGGCGCTGCTGGCTGCCTGCTCAGCTACGCCAAGGAAACCCAGCGCACCGCCCTGCCCCACTTGCGCAGCCTGCGTCATGAACGCCTGGACGACACCGTGGTGCTGGACGGCGCGAGCCGTCGCAACCTGGAACTGGACACCAACCTGGCCGGCGGCCGCGACAATACCTTGCAATCGGTGGTCGATCGCTGCCAGACCGCCATGGGCAGCCGCTTGCTGACTCGCTGGCTGAACCGTCCGCTGCGGGATTTGACCGTATTGCTGGCGCGTCAGAGCTCGATCACTTGCCTGCTCGACGGTTACCGCTTCGAAAAACTGCAACCGCAGCTCAAGGAAATCGGTGACATCGAGCGGATTCTGGCGCGGATCGGCCTGCGTAATGCCCGTCCTCGTGACTTGGCGCGTCTGCGCGATGCCCTCGGTGCACTGCCAGAGTTGCAGGTAGCGATGGCCGAGCTTGAAGCTCCGCACATCATTCAACTGGCGACGACCACCAGCACCTATCCGGAACTGGCGGCGCTGCTGGAAAAAGCCATTATCGACAACCCGCCCGCAGTCATCCGTGACGGCGGCGTGTTGAAAACCGGTTACGACAGCGAACTCGACGAACTGCAATCGCTCAGCGAAAACGCCGGGCAATTCCTGATCGATCTCGAAGCGCGTGAGAAGGCCCGCACCGGCCTGTCGCACTTGAAGGTCGGCTACAACCGGATTCACGGATACTTCATCGAGTTGCCGAGCAAGCAGGCCGAATCGGCGCCCGCGGACTATATTCGCCGGCAGACCCTCAAAGGAGCCGAGCGCTTCATCACCCCGGAACTGAAGGCGTTCGAAGACAAGGCGCTGTCCGCCAAGAGCCGCGCCCTGGCTCGGGAGAAGATGCTCTACGAAGCGCTGCTCGAAGACCTGATCGCCCAGTTGCCGCCCTTGCAAGACACAGCCGCCGCACTGGCCGAACTGGACGTGCTGAGCAACCTTGCCGAGCGCGCACTGAATCTGGACCTGAACTGCCCGCGTTTCGTCAGTGAGCCGTGCATGCGCATCACCCAGGGTCGTCACCCGGTGGTCGAGCAAGTACTCACCACGCCGTTTGTGGCCAACGACCTGAGCCTTGACGACAACACCCGTATGCTGGTGATCACTGGTCCGAACATGGGCGGTAAATCTACCTACATGCGTCAGACTGCGTTGATCGTGTTGCTAGCGCATATCGGCAGTTTCGTGCCGGCAGCCAGTTGCGAATTGTCCTTGGTAGACCGGATCTTCACCCGAATCGGTTCCAGCGATGACTTGGCGGGTGGACGATCGACCTTCATGGTTGAAATGAGCGAAACCGCGAACATTCTGCACAACGCCACCGAACGCAGCCTGGTGCTGATGGACGAAGTCGGTCGCGGCACCAGCACCTTCGACGGTCTGTCCCTGGCCTGGGCCGCGGCTGAGCGTCTGGCGCACCTGCGGGCCTACACACTGTTCGCTACCCACTATTTCGAGCTGACAGTGCTGCCGGAAGCCCAGCCGCTGGTGGCCAACGTGCACCTCAATGCCACTGAACACAACGAGCGCATCGTGTTCCTGCACCACGTGTTGCCTGGGCCTGCCAGCCAGAGCTATGGCCTGGCGGTTGCGCAGTTGGCCGGGGTGCCGAGCGAAGTGATCGTGCGTGCTCGCGAGCATCTGAGCCGACTGGAATCCACAGCGCTGCCTCATGAAGTTCCAAAGCCATCCAAAGGCAAACCGGCCGCGCCGCAGCAGAGCGACATGTTCGCCAGCCTGCCGCATCCGGTACTGGATGAACTGGCCAAACTTGATCTGGACGACATGACACCCCGTCGTGCGCTCGAAATGCTCTATACACTAAAGACACGGGTCTAACGCACTTGCCTGCAAGCTGTTAGAATCTCGCGCGGTTTGGGATGCTGCAGGCTAATAGCCTGGTCTGCAGACTATCGCTCCCAAACCTGGCGACCCCAACGTGAAGGGGCTCCGCTGCCGCCGCCTGAGGAGAGAATTAGAAATGACCTTCGTCGTCACCGACAACTGCATCAAGTGCAAGTACACCGACTGCGTAGAAGTCTGTCCGGTGGACTGCTTTTACGAAGGCCCGAACTTCCTGGTGATTCACCCGGATGAGTGCATCGACTGCGCACTGTGCGAACCAGAATGCCCTGCCGTAGCCATCTTCTCCGAAGATGAAGTTCCGGAAGATATGCAGGAATTCATTCAGCTGAACGTCGAGCTGGCTGAAATCTGGCCCAACATTACCGAGAAGAAAGAATCGTTGCCCGACGCCGAAGAGTGGGATGGCGTCAAAGGCAAGATCAAAGACCTCGAACGCTGATTACCCCCGCGTTTTCAAAAAGGCCCCTTGTGGGCCTTTTTGCTTTTCTGCAGGCAAAAAAAAGGGGCGGTATGACCCGCCCACATTTTTTCCCTATTCCTTGTGTTCCTTTTCATCGTCCTGATGAACCGCTTCCTGCGATGTCCGTTCCCCTCTTCCTTGAAGGGCGTGTCTATCCGTCGACACAGTTCAGATACTAGAGAATTCCCCACCGAGAGCAATCGGCTTCAGCCGATCAAATCGCTTGTCATATGCTGTTAATCTAAAAAAATAATCATGTAAATCAATAAGATAAAAAAGAATCACACCTCGAATAGACGACTGCCAGGGTGTAAAAATAACGAACACTTACGAAAGAGTAAGCAAAGACTTACAACACGAGACTACAAACTTGAGGTGATGTCGGCGACAACTCCCTTCCCATATTCCAGACAACAAAAAGCCCCAAACCAGTCGGGGCTATTTGTTACCGGTTGAGCGAATTGCTTATTGGAACAGCGACTCACTCGACAGGCCGTTTTTCTCGAGAATCTCGCGAAGACGTTTGAGGCCCTCAACCTGGATTTGCCTGACCCGCTCCCGGGTCAGACCGATTTCCAGACCTACGTCTTCAAGCGTGCTGCTCTCGTGACCTCGCAAGCCGAAGCGGCGTATGACCACCTCGCGTTGCTTGTCGGTCAGCTCCGAGAGCCATTGATCGATGCTCTGTGACAGGTCGTCGTCCTGCAACAGTTCGCATGGATCGGTCGGGCGGTCGTCGGTCAGGGTGTCCAGCAAGGTTTTATCCGAATCAGGACCCAGCGAGACGTCGACCGAAGAAACTCGCTCGTTCAGGCCGAGCATGCGCTTGACCTCGCCTACCGGTTTCTCCAGCAGGTTGGCGATTTCTTCGGGTGAGGGTTCGTGATCGAGCTTTTGAGTCAGCTCCCGTGCGGCTCGCAAGTACACGTTGAGCTCTTTGACCACATGAATCGGCAACCGGATGGTCCGGGTCTGATTCATGATCGCGCGCTCGATGGTCTGACGAATCCACCAGGTGGCGTAGGTCGAAAAGCGGAATCCACGTTCAGGATCGAACTTTTCTACTGCCCGGATCAGGCCGAGGTTGCCCTCTTCGATCAGGTCCAGCAGCGACAGCCCACGATTGACATAACGTCGGGCGATTTTCACCACCAGCCGCAGGTTGCTTTCAATCATGCGCTTGCGTCCGGCCGGATCGCCACTTTGCGACAAGCGCGCAAAATGAACTTCTTCTTCCGGGGAGAGCAATGGGGAAAAGCCGATTTCGTTGAGGTACAGCTGCGTGGCATCGAGTGCCCGCGTGTAGTCGATGTACTTGTGTTGCTTAAGCGAAGCGGAGTGTTTGGATTTGGCACGAACGGAAGGTGGTGCATCCCCTTCATCATTCGACATCGAATCCGTGGCGATGCCGGTCTCCATCAGGAGAACCTCATCGTCGATGTCAAACTCCGGCACTTCTTTACTGAGAGCCATTGTTATAGTCCTTTGGTGAGTTCGACCTCAAGCTCAAGCGGCGCCTTTATCCTTGGCAACGCTGGAGCCTGTTCCCTCTACGTGACGGAACAGGCTGGCTAACAAATCAACGACGTGGCAGGAATTGCAGCGGATCCACTGGTTTACCTTGTCGGCGAATCTCAAAATGCAGTTTCACCCGGTCTGTACCCGTTGACCCCATTTCGGCAATTGTCTGTCCGACTTTGACCTGCTGCCCCTCCCGAACCAACAGCCTGCGGTTATGTCCGTAGGCACTGACGTAGGTGTCGCTGTGTTTGATGATGACTAATTCGCCGTAGCCCCTTAAGCCACTCCCGGCGTATACCACCGTCCCATCAGACGCAGCTAAAACAGGCTGTCCCAAATCTCCGGCGATATCAATTCCTTTATTCAAACTACCGTTTGAAGAGAATTTACCAATCAGAATGCCATTAGAAGGCCACCCCCAGCCCGTCGGGGCCGGACCGGCAGGAGGCAATGGAGCGGGCGCCGGCTTATTGGCGACGGACGGTACAGGCACTGTTGTACTGGTTGTCGCGCCATTTGCCTGGCGCCGAATGACTGTGGTTTTACTCGACGACGAAGGCGAGGAACTGGACGAACTCACTACCGCCGTCGGCGTTGAACCGCTGCGACCGTCGAAGCGAATCGTCTGACCCGGATGGATCGTGTAGGGCGTAGGAATGTTGTTCCGTGCCGCGAGGGCTTTGTAGTCCCAACCGTAGCGAAAAGCGATGGAGAACAAAGTGTCCTTGGGGCGGACAACGTACTGCCCGGTGGTCACGGCCGGACGCTGGGCGACCGCGTTGTTGCGATCGACGACACTCGCACTACCTGATTTGGTGCTGGAACATCCGACCAGCAAGGTACTCAAGACAAGGCCAGTCACCAGACGCTGAAAGCTCGTTATACCCATTCGCTGCGCAATGACTGTGAGACTCACCCGCCGCTCCCTTTGTGGTGGCTGAAAATATGAATTGCCGTGCTCCGGCACGAAATGTCGCAAGTATAACGGGCCGAACAGGCTTTACCTTTAATGAAGCGGATTCGCTTCGCGCACACGTTTGCTGTCTGACGATGAATTCCGTTTATCCAATCGATGCCGCTGTAAGACCCGGGCAATCGAAGAGAATTCAGCGTGCTTAAACAAATGCTCAGGCCAACGGCCCATTGAGCAATGGCACAAAGCGCACAGCCCCCAGAACACGCCTGGAAAAGCCCTGCTCTTCACGGATGATCAACATCAATTGTTGAACTTCACCAGAGCCGACCGGAATCACCAGTCGCCCGCCCGGTGCCAATTGATCGAGCAGTGCCTGAGGCACGTCGGTGGCCACGGCGGTGACGATGATGCCGTTGTAAGGCGCCAGCGCCGGCCAGCCTTCCCAGCCATCGCCCCAGCGAAATACCACGTTGCGCAGGTTCAGCTCCACCAGGCGCTCTTTGGCCCGGTCTTGCAGAACCTTGATGCGCTCCACGGAAAAAACACGCTCGACCAGTTGCGACAACACGGCCGTCTGGTAACCCGAACCAGTGCCGATTTCCATCACCTTGTCCAACGGACCGGCTTCCAGCAGCAGCTCGCTCATGCGTGCCACCATATAAGGCTGGGAGATGGTCTGGTTATGCCCGATCGGCAGCGCCGTATCTTCATAGGCTCGATGAGACAACGCTTCATCGACGAATAGGTGACGCGGGGTGCGACGGATGACTTCCAACACCTTGGCGTTGGATATTCCCTCTTCATAGAGACGCTGAATCAGACGCTCACGGGTCCGTTGAGAGGTCATCCCGATACCGCGATGCAGAATATGGTCTTGTTCACGAGCCATTAACGCAGACCCTCCAGCCAGCCATCGAGACTTCTGAAGGCATCATTAAAGGTGCGATCCAGTTGCAGTGGCGTGATTGAAACATAGCCTTGCATCACCGCATGAAAATCGGTGCCCGGGCCACCATCTTCAGCGTCCCCCGCGGCGGCGATCCAGTAACCGGATTTACCGCGAGGATCGACCACTTTCATCGGTGCCGCGGCGCGGGCACGATGGCCTAGGCGGGTCAGCTGAATACCGCGGATGTGCTCAAGCGGCAAGTTGGGAATGTTCACGTTCAGTACCGTGCGCGGTGGCAGATCGAGGTCCGCGTGAGCCTCGACCAGTTTGCGCGCAAAATAGGCGGCTGTGGGAAGGTTCTCTACTTGTCGTGAGACGAACGAAAAGGCAAATGAAGGACGCCCAAGGAAACGTCCTTCAAGGGCCGCCGCCACAGTGCCGGAATACAGCACGTCATCCCCCAGGTTGGCCCCCAGGTTGATGCCGGAAACCACCATGTCCGGCTCGAGCTCCAGCAAGCCGTTAAGGCCCAGGTGCACGCAGTCGGTGGGTGTGCCGTTGAGGCTGATAAAGCCGTTGGCCAAGGTTTGCGGGTGCAACGGACGGTCGAGCGTCAGCGAGCTGCTGGCGCCACTTTTGTCTTGGTCAGGGGCGATAACCACGCATTCGGTGTAATCCGCCAGCGCAGCATAAAGCGCGGCAAGACCGGGTGCGGTTACCCCATCGTCGTTAGAAATCAGAATACGCATGGGCTGTCCGTCTGCCCCACCGGCACCAGATCGACGAGTTCACGCACCAATACGGTGGCGAAGCATCCGGCCGGCAGGACGAATTCCAGTTGCAGAATGTCAGGCTCGGGATAATGCCACGTCAACCCGCCAATGGGCAGCCGCAGGATGCGACGTTCGTGGCTCATTCCGGCGTTAATCAACCAATCGCGCAAATCCGCTTCGCGCGCGGCGATTGCCTGCTCCAATTCATGGACAGCGCCTGACGTCGGCGAGTCACCTTCGCCCCACTGCGGGCCGGTCGGGTGCAGGTCGAGAATCGCCAAGCGCGGGTCGTTGCATTCGGCTTCACCTGCCGGGAAAAAACTGCGGCTGTCGGTGAATGCCAGCAGATCGCCTACTTGGGCGCGCTGCCAGGTGCCATCGGCGACGCGCGCTGCCAACACCTGGTTAAACAGAAAACTACGGGCGGTGGAGAGCAAACGCGAACGGACGTTGCGCTGCTCCGGCAAGGCCTTTCGCGCAGCCCAGGCACGGGCGTCGATCACGTTGCCGCCATCAAAGCCGAACCGCTGGGTGCCGAAATAATTTGGAATACCTTGCTTGGCGATCAGTTGCAAACGCTCTTCGATCGCCGTCTTGTCACCGGCGAACTGGGTCAGGCGCAAGGTGAAGCCGTTGGCCGAGTGGGCACCGCGTTGCAGTTTGCGTTTATGCCGACCGGTCTTGAGGATTTTCAGCGTGTCGTTTTCCGCCGCCGACAGATCAGGATCGGCCTTGCCCGGCAGTTGCACGCTGAACCACTGGCGAGTCAACGCCTGACGGTCCTTGAGGCCGGCATAGCTGACGGTGCGCAATGGCACACCCGCCGCCTTGGCGATGCGCCGTGCCGCTTCTTCGGTATTCAGACCGCGCTTTTCTACCCAGATCCACAGGTGTTCGCCGTCGCCGCTCAGGGGAATATCAAGGACTTCGTCGACCTGGAAATCTTCCGCCGTGGCTTTCAGTACAGCGGTACCGAGAGACTCACCATAGGCCCGAGGGCCGAGCAATTGCAGTTCGTTCATGCGCGCAGCAACAGAGCAACGGAGTGCACGGCAATGCCTTCTTCGCGACCGACAAAGCCGAGCTTTTCGGTGGTGGTAGCTTTCACGTTCACTTGATCCAACTCAACTTGAAGATCCGCGGCAATCAGCGCGCGCATCGATTCGATATGCGGGGCCATTTTCGGGGCCTGGGCAACAATGGTGTTATCGACGTTGCCGACTTTCCAGCCTTTGGCATGGATCAGTGCGACCACGTGACGCAACAGCACACGGCTGTCGGCGCCCTTGAATTGCGGGTCGGTGTCCGGGAAGTGCTTGCCGATATCACCCAGCGCGGCAGCGCCGAGCAAGGCATCGCTCAAGGCGTGCAGCAGGACATCACCGTCGGAATGGGCGAGCAGCCCGAAGCTGTGTGCAATCCGCACGCCGCCCAGTGTGATGAAATCGCCTTCAGCGAAACGGTGCACATCGTAGCCGTGGCCAATACGCATAAAAAAACGCCCCGATTTTTGTCAGGGCGTGATTCTACCTGCTTTGTCGGACATTAGGCGCCTAGAGCGCGCGTGTGATGCTGCAAGTGGTCGTCAATGAAGCTGGCGATGAAGAAATAACTGTGGTCGTAGCCCGGTTGCAGACGCAACGCCAGCGGATGACCTGCCAGTTTGGCGGCCTGCTGCAAGGCTTCAGGCTTGAGCTGGGTGGCCAGGAAATCATCGCGATCCCCCTGATCGACCAGCAGCGGCAGCTTCTCGTCAGCCTCGGCGATCAACGCACAGGCATCCCATTCGCGCCACTTCGAACGGTCCTCTCCCAAGTAACGGGAAAAGGCTTTCTGCCCCCAAGGGCAATCAATCGGATTGTTGATCGGCGAGAACGCCGACACCGACAGATAACGCCCCGGATTGCGCAACGCACAGACCAACGCGCCGTGGCCACCCATGGAGTGACCGCTGATGCCACGCTTGTCCGATGCAGGGAAATGCGCTTCGACCAATGCCGGCAATTCCTGCACGACATAGTCATGCATCCGATAGTGCCGGGACCAGGGTTCCTGCGTGGCATTCAGATAAAACCCGGCACCGAGACCGAAATCCCAGGCGCCGTCCGGATCACCCGGCACATCAGGACCGCGCGGGCTGGTGTCCGGTGCGACGATGATCAGCCCAAGCTCAGAGGCCATGCGCATGGCGCCGGCCTTTTGCATGAAGTTCTCGTCGGTGCAGGTCAGGCCGGACAACCAGTACAGCACCGGCAGTTTACCGCCCTGCTCCGCTTGCGGCGGCAGGTAAACGGCAAAAACCATGTCACAACCGAGCACGTCGGAGCGGTGCCGATAGCGCTTGTGCCAGCCGCCAAAGCTTTTCTGACAGGAGATATTTTCCAGGCTCATGACCGACCTCAGAAATGGATGACGGTACGGATGCTTTTGCCTTCATGCATCAGGTCAAACGCCTTGTTGATATCTTCCAGGCCCATCGTGTGGGTAATGAAAGTATCCAGCGGGATTTCGCCGGTCTGGGCCATTTCGACATAGCTCGGCAACTCGGTACGCCCGCGCACACCACCGAACGCCGAACCGCGCCAGACGCGACCGGTCACCAATTGGAACGGACGAGTAGAGATTTCCTGACCGGCGCCGGCCACGCCGATGATCACCGACTCACCCCAACCCTTGTGGCAGCACTCAAGAGCAGCACGCATCAACTGGACGTTGCCGATGCATTCGAAGGAAAAGTCGACGCCGCCATCGGTCATGTCGACGATCACTTCCTGAATCGGACGATCGAAGTCTTTCGGGTTTACACAATCGGTAGCGCCCAATTGCTTGGCGATCTCGAACTTGGCCGGGTTGATGTCGATGGCGATGATCCGCCCTGCCTTGGCTTTGACCGCGCCAATCACCGCCGACAGACCGATACCGCCCAGACCGAAGATGGCGACGGTATCACCTGGTTTGACCTTGGCAGTGTTGATGACCGCGCCGATGCCAGTGGTGACGCCACAACCCAGCAGGCAGACTTTTTCCAACGGTGCTTCTTTAGGAATTTTAGCGACGGAGATTTCCGGCAGCACGGTGTACTCGGAAAAAGTCGAGGTGCCCATGTAGTGGAAAATCGTTTCGCCCTTGTAGGAAAAACGCGAAGTGCCATCCGGCATCAGGCCTTTACCCTGAGTCGCACGAATCGCCTGACAGAGGTTGGTTTTGCCCGACAGACAGAATTTGCACTTGCCGCATTCCGGGGTATACAGCGGGATCACATGGTCGCCTATCGCGACCGAAGTCACGCCCTCGCCGATCGCTTCGACCACCGCGCCACCTTCATGACCCAGGATCGACGGGAAGATACCTTCCGGGTCCGCGCCCGAGAGGGTATAGGCATCGGTATGGCAGACACCGGAGGCGACGACGCGCAGCAGGACTTCACCCGCCTTGGGCATAGCGACATCGACTTCAACGATCTCGAGGGGTTTCTTGGCCTCGAAGGCAACGGCGGCGCGCGACTTGATCATGCTGTCTCTCCAGTGAATAAAAACGAGACAAGGAGTGTAATACAGCGGCTCACGATGAATAATCGGGACAAAAGCAAAACATTATTGCCATACAGGGATAATCCTGATGTCCGAAAACCGCTGGGAAGGCATCGATGAGTTCGTTGCCGTGGCCGAGTGCAGCCAATTCACCGCTGCGGCTGAGCGCCTTGGGGTGTCTTCCTCCCACATCAGTCGCCAAATCGTACGACTGGAAGAGCGCCTGCAAACCCGTTTGCTCTATCGCAGCACCCGCCGTGTCACGCTAACCGAGGCCGGGCAAACCTTCCTGCAACATTGCCAGCGTTTGCAGGACGGTCGCGAAGAAGCACTGCGCGCGGTCGGCGACCTGACCAGCGAACCCAAGGGCATGCTGCGCATGACCTGTGCCGTGGCCTACGGTGAACGATTCATCGTGCCACTGGTGACTCGCTTCATGGGGCTGTATCCGCAATTGCGCGTCGACATCGAACTGAGTAACCGCCCGCTTGACCTTGTGCATGAAGGGTTGGACCTGGCCATCCGCCTCGGCCGCCTGCAGGATTCAAGATTGGTCGCCACGCGTCTGGCACCACGGCGCATGTACCTGTGCGCCTCACCGTCCTACCTGGAACGGTATGGTCGCCCACATAGCTTGTCGGAATTAAGTCGCCATAACTGCCTCATCGGTAGCTCGGACATCTGGCAACTGGAACAGAACGGGCGGGAATTTTCCCAGCGAGTGCAGGGAAACTGGCGCTGCAACAGTGGGCAGGCAGTGCTGGATGCCGCGCTACAAGGGGTTGGATTGTGTCAGTTACCGGATTACTACGTGCTGGAATACCTGAAAAACGGCGAATTGATTTCGCTGCTGGAAGCCCACCAACCGCCGAACACAGCGGTTTGGGCGCTTTACCCACAGCAACGGCATCTGTCGCCGAAGGTGCGCAAGTTGGTGGATTACTTGAAGGAAGGGTTGGCCGAACGGCCGGAGTACCGTAATTAGATCTATTAGTGAACATCAATGACAGGTTCATTGCCTTAGCTACCGCTTTCGCGAGCAAGCCCGCTCCCACACTGGTTCTGTGTCAGACCCCAAACATGCAACCGACTGAGATCAAGTGTGGGAGCGGGCTTG
The DNA here is from genome assembly GCF_019145235.1 of Pseudomonas farris. GTDB lineage: Bacteria > Pseudomonadota > Gammaproteobacteria > Pseudomonadales > Pseudomonadaceae > Aquipseudomonas > Aquipseudomonas farris. The sequence continues at coordinate 359,233 of NZ_JAHSTV010000005.1, forward strand.
CTCGCGAAAGGCGCGACGCGGAACCCCGCCTGAACACGAAAAGGCTTAGCGGCGGTTAGCCCAACGCTGCCGCAACCACTCCAGATCTTCGGGGCGAGTGACTTTGATGTTATCGGATCGCCCCTCAATCAAGCGCGGCGCCTGGCCCGACCATTCCATGGCCGAGGCTTCATCGGTGACGACAACGTCCGCCACCAGACTGTCCGCCAACGCCCGATGCAACGCGCCAAGGCGAAACATTTGCGGCGTATAGGCCTGCCAGATCACGCTGCGATCCACCGTTTCCAGCACGCGCCCATGCTGGTCGACCCGCTTGAGAGTGTCGCGTGCAGGCACGGCCAACAGGCCGCCCACCGGATCGTCGGCCAGTTCACTGAGCAATTTATCGAGATCATCACGCGCCAGATTCGGTCGTGCGGCATCGTGAACCAACACCCAATCCTCATCGTCAGCGCCTTGGGCATGCAGATGCAGCAAGGCATTGAGCACTGACCCGGAACGCTCGGCGCCACCTTCGACCCGCTGAATTCGCGGATCGGAAGCACATGCCAGGTTCGGCCAGTAAGGATCGTCGATTGCAAGACTGACCACCAACCCTTTCAGGGCAGGATGATCGAGGAAACAGCCAAGGCTGTGTTCGAGAATAGTGCGCCCGCCCAGTTGCAAGTATTGCTTGGGACGGTCCGCGGCCATACGGGCACCGACGCCCGCGGCAGGAATCACGGCCCAGAAGGCCGGTAACGAATTAATCATTGGGCCAACTGGTAAAGGGTTTCACCGTCCTTGACCATGCCCAACTCATGACGAGCCCGTTCTTCAACGGTCTCCATGCCCTTTTTCAATTCGCTGACTTCGGCGTCCATCACCCGATTGCGCTCCAGCAACGCCTCGTTCTCGGCGTGTTGATCCGCAATCTGCTGCTTCAGCTCGGCCACTTGCGCCAGACTGCCATTACCCACCCACAGGCGGTACTGCAGGCCAGCCAGCAGCAAGAGCAAGACGAGGAACAACCAATTGGGACTGCGCATCGAATATCAGGTATCCAGTGAAAAAAGACAGCCATGCCAAAACTTTGAAGCTTCTGATAGCACGAAGCCTGGAAGAACCAGGCTTGTGCTCTTAAGGCATCAGATTAGTGGCAAATCCATCGCTGCTGCGATTTTTCCGACACAATCCGGTGTCTTTTTTACTTCGTAGCAATTAGCCGCGGAATTCGCTACGACCGTTGTACTTGGCTTTACCATTCAACTGCTCTTCGATACGCAGCAGTTGGTTGTACTTGGAAACACGGTCGGAACGGCACAGGGAGCCGGTCTTGATCTGGCCAGCCGCGGTGCCCACAGCCAGGTCGGCAATGGTCGAATCTTCGGTTTCGCCGGAGCGGTGCGAGATTACGGCGGTGTAACCAGCGGCCTTGGCCATCTGGATCGCTTCCAGAGTTTCGGTCAGGGTGCCGATCTGGTTGAACTTGATCAGGATCGAGTTGGCGATCTTTTTATCGATGCCTTCTTTCAGGATCTTGGTGTTGGTCACGAACAGGTCGTCGCCCACCAGCTGAGTCTTCTCGCCGATTTTGTCGGTGAGGATTTTCCAGCCAGCCCAGTCGGACTCGTCCAGACCGTCTTCGATGGAGATGATCGGGTAACGCTCGGTCAGACCTTTCAGGTAATCGGCGAAACCTTCAGCGGTGAACACCTGGCCTTCGCCGGACAGGTTGTACTTGCCGTCTTCGTAGAATTCGCTGGCCGCGCAGTCCAGGGCCAGGGTCACGTCGGTGCCCAGCTTGTAACCGGCATTGGCCACGGCTTCGGAGATCACTTTCAAAGCGTCTTCGTTGGAGGCCAGGTTCGGCGCGAAACCACCTTCGTCACCGACGGCAGTGCTCAGGCCGCGAGCCTTCAGTACAGCTTTAAGGTGATGGAAAATCTCGGTGCCCATGCGCAGACCTTCCGAGAAAGACTTGGCGCCTACTGGCTGAACCATGAATTCCTGGATGTCGACGTTGTTATCGGCGTGCTCGCCACCGTTGATGATGTTCATCATCGGAACCGGCATCGAGTAAACACCCGGGGTGCCGTTCAGGTTAGCGATGTGTGCGTACAGCGGCAGGTCCTGGTCCTGTGCTGCCGCCTTGGCCGCGGCCAGGGAAACGGCGAGGATCGCGTTGGCGCCCAGGGTCGCTTTGTTTTCGGTGCCGTCCAGCTTGATCATCGCGTGATCCAGCGCTTTCTGGTCGCTTGGGTCTGCACCCAGCAACAGGTCGCGGATCGGACCGTTGATGTTGGCGACGGCTTTCAGAACGCCTTTGCCCAGGTAACGGCTCTTGTCGCCATCACGCAGCTCGAGTGCTTCACGCGAGCCAGTGGAAGCACCGGATGGCGCGCAAGCGCTGCCGATGATGCCGTTATCGAGAAGCACGTCTGCTTCCACAGTGGGATTGCCACGGGAGTCGAGAACTTCACGACCTTTGATGTCGACGATTTTTGCCATTGTTGTAAACACTCCAAAGTTGACGAAAACGACGCAGCTGAAGGAAATCTTTTATCGTCGGCAAGTGACAGACAGCGGGCAGGCTTGCGGACGATAAGGCTCAAGCCCGAGGGCTTGAGCATTAAATCGTGCGGTACTTTACCGGAGAATTGAGGTTTACGCGGTTTCTACCGTCGGAAAACTCTTCACCAGTTCGTCCAGTGCTTTGAGCTGGGCCAGGAAGGGTTCCAGTTTGTCCAGACGCAAGGCGCAAGGGCCGTCGCATTTGGCGTTATCCGGGTCCGGGTGCGCTTCAAGGAACAAACCGGCCAGCGACTGGCTCATGCCGGCCTTGGCCAGGTCGGTGACCTGGGCGCGACGACCACCAGCGGAATCGGAGCGACCGCCGGGCATTTGCAGGGCGTGGGTCACGTCGAAGAACACCGGGTATTCGAACTGCTTCATGATGCCGAAGCCAAGCATGTCGACCACCAGGTTGTTGTAGCCGAAGCTCGAACCACGTTCGCAGAGGATCAACTGATCGTTACCGGCTTCTACGCATTTGTTCAGGATATGTTTCATTTCCTGAGGCGCAAGGAACTGGGCTTTCTTGATGTTGATCACCGCGCCGGTCTTGGCCATCGCGACCACGAGGTCGGTCTGGCGCGACAGGAAGGCCGGCAACTGGATGATGTCGCAGACTTCAGCGACGACCGCGGCCTGATCAGGCTCGTGGACGTCGGTGATGACCGGCACGCCGAAGGCTTGCTTGATGTCCTGGAAAATCCGCATGCCCTCTTCCAGGCCGGGGCCACGGTAAGAGGTCACAGAAGAACGGTTCGCCTTGTCGAAACTGGCCTTGAACACGTAAGGGATACCGAGTTTCTCAGTGACCTTTACGTACTCTTCGCAGACCTGCATCGCCATGTCGCGGCTTTCCAGTACGTTCATGCCACCGAACAGCACCATTGGCTTGTCGTTGGCAATCTCGATGTTGCCTACGCGGATGATCTTCTGCGCCATCAGGTTTATGCCTTCTTCTGGTGTTGGGTCAAAGCGGCTTTAACGAAGCCGCTGAACAACGGGTGACCGTCGCGTGGCGTCGAGGTGAACTCAGGGTGGAACTGGCAAGCGACGAACCATGGATGATCCGGTGCTTCGACCACTTCAACCAGCGCGCCATCACCGGAACGACCGGAGATTTTCAGACCGGCCTCGATGATTTGCGGCAGCAGGTTGTTGTTCACTTCGTAGCGATGACGGTGACGCTCGACGATCACATCCTTGGCGTAGCAATCGTGCACCAGGGAACCTGGCTCAAGCAGGCAATCCTGAGCGCCAAGGCGCATGGTGCCGCCCAGATCAGAGGTTTCGGTGCGGGTTTCGACTGCGCCGGTGGCATCTTCCCACTCGGTGATCAAGCCCACGACCGGGTGACCGCTGGTGCGATCGAACTCGGTGGAGTTGGCGTCTTTCCAGCCCATGACGTTACGAGCGAACTCGATAACAGCCACTTGCATGCCCAGGCAGATACCCAGGTATGGAACCTTGTTTTCGCGAGCGTATTGAACGGCAGTGATCTTGCCTTCAACGCCACGCAGACCGAAGCCGCCCGGTACCAGAATCGCGTCGACACCTTCCAGCAGCGCGGTGCCCTGGTTTTCGATATCTTCGGAATCGATGTAGCGCAGGTTGACCTTGGTGCGGTTGCTGATGCCGGCGTGACTCATCGCTTCGATCAGCGACTTGTAGGCGTCCAGCAGTTCCATGTACTTGCCGACCATCGCGATGGTGACTTCGTGTTCCGGATTCAGCTTGGCATCAACCACCGCTTCCCACTCGGACAGATCGGCGCTGTCGCATTGCAGGCCGAAACGCTCGACGACGAAATCATCCAGGCCCTGGGAGTGCAGAATGCCCGGGATCTTGTAGATGGTGTCGGCGTCTTCCAGCGCGATCACCGCACGTTCTTCAACGTTGGTGAACTGGGCGATCTTGCGGCGCGAAGAGATGTCGATCGGGTGATCGGAGCGGCACACCAGCACGTCTGGCTGCAGGCCAATGGAACGCAGTTCCTTGACCGAGTGCTGAGTCGGCTTGGTTTTGGTTTCGCCGGCAGTGGCGATGTACGGCACCAGCGTCAGGTGCATCAGCATCGCGCGCTTGGCGCCGACTTCGAAACGCAATTGACGGATCGCTTCGAGGAACGGTTGCGACTCGATATCACCCACGGTGCCACCGATCTCGACCATGGCCACGTCGGCATCGCCGGCGCCCTTGATGATCCGGCGCTTGATTTCGTCGGTGATGTGCGGGATCACCTGAATGGTTGCGCCCAGGTAATCACCACGGCGCTCTTTGCGCAGGACGTGTTCGTAGACACGGCCGGTGGTGAAGTTGTTGTTCTGGGTCATGGTCGTGCGGATGAACCGCTCGTAGTGGCCCAGGTCCAGGTCGGTCTCGGCGCCGTCGTGGGTGACGAACACTTCACCGTGCTGGAACGGGCTCATGGTGCCCGGGTCAACGTTGATGTACGGGTCCAGCTTCAGCATGGTGACCTTAAGTCCCCGCGCCTCCAGGATGGCCGCCAATGAAGCCGAGGCAATGCCTTTCCCCAATGAAGAAACAACACCGCCCGTGACGAATATGTAGCGCGTCATGAAAAACCCTAGAAGTCTGCGTTAAAGCGGTCCGAGCCGCCGGGGAAAGCGAAGGAAGGCCGAAGCCCCCGATCACCTGCATTAATCACAGTGCACCTTTCAAAAAAACCGCCGCGTTGGGACAGACCGGTAGATGAAACACCGGAAGGTTGCTCGCTACACATTTTTTGGAATCGCCCAGCAAAGACTGCTTGGTAATCGGCAACTCCTGCGATTCAGGAGAATCCACAGAAGTTGTATCAAGAAGGGAGCGTAGTCTACCGGAAAGCCCCTTTCAGCTCAAACCTTGATCTTCGATCAGCGGCTGCCAATGCAAATACCAGCCACCTTGCTCACCGCCATTTAGCCCCCGCAGGTTCGCCACCGCCAGCAATTGCTGGCCTCTGTAGACCAGCGGCAATCTGCCACGGGCGAAGCCCGGCACACCGCGTTCGTTGAGCAAACGCTTCAAGTCACGGTGGCCGCGATCGGGCAGGTTCATCACCTCCCCGCCTTCACGATAGCGGATTTGCAGCGGGCCATCTGGGGGCTGACCGGTGAACGTAAGGACGCCGTTATCCGGCAACGCCAGTGATACCGCGGGATCAGCCCAAGACACTGGGGGTGGCGGAATGCGCAGCCAACCACCAGACAACCACCAGAGACGCCCGCCCGCGCGATGCAACTCACCCGCCGCGAGCCGCCAAACCGGACGCGCATCGCCGGTCGCATCGCGCAAACTTTCCCAACCCGACCAATGGTCACTGTCCGGCAAAGTCGTCAACGGTTTGAGCCAGTGACTTAGTGCGTTGCGCTGGCGCGCATCAGACAGTTTTTCCAGTGGTGCCAGCTCCAGCGACGGCAAACCCAGCCAATCGAAATCACTGACCGTGGTGGCGTGGGCCAGATCGATTTGCGCCAATTCGTCGAGCAGTCCCTGCGCTTCGCTCAGATGCGCAGCGCTGCGGGCCATGGTCGCCACCACTTGCGGCCAGCGCGCGGTCAACACCGGGAACACTTGATGACGCAGATAATTGCGCGAGAACTGGCGATCCTGGTTCGACGGATCCTCGATCCAGCTCAACTGATATTCAGTCGCGTAGGCCTCAAGCTCGGCGCGAGTGACGTCGAGCAAGGGTCGCAGCAGATGCCCCTGGCCCAAAGGACGCTCGTTCGGCATGCCCGACAAGCCTCTCACCCCTGCCCCACGCATCAGCCGAAACAACAGGGTTTCCGCCTGATCGTCCCGGTGTTGGCCTGTGAGCAGCACTTCACCAGCATAAGTCGCCGCGTTGAAGGCGCCATAACGCGCATCCCGCGCCGCGCGCTCAAGGCTGGCGCCGGGTTCAACCTGAACACGCACGACCTCTAGCGGCACGCCCAACGCATCACAGACCGACTGACAATGCTCCGGCCACGCATCAGCCGCAGCCTGAAGGCCGTGGTGGACATGGATGGCGCTCAGCGCCGGCAGGGATTGGGTTTTCGCAAGGTGCGCGAGAAGGTGCAGCAGGACGGTGGAGTCGAGACCACCGGAGAAGGCGATGCGCCAGGTTGTAGCGGTGCGCCAAGGTGTGAGGTTGCGCAGGAGCCTGGTAGGCAAATCAATCGTGGGCTGACTCATATCGATCACTTCGCACAAATCAAATGTGGGAGCGGGCTTGCTCGCGAAAGCGGCTTAACATTCAACACATCAGTTGACTGTTATACCGCTTTCGCGAGCAAGCCCGCTCCCACATTGGTTATCCAGCATTTGCCGAAGCAGCGTCAGATCAGAGACCGTAGCTCATCAGACGCTCATAACGACGGGCCAACAGCGCCTCGTTGTCGAACTTCTTCAGCATCGCCAGTTGCGAGCTCAGCTCGGCGCGGATCGAGGCAGCCGCAGCGGCCGGATCACGATGAGCGCCGCCCAATGGCTCGCCGATCACTTTATCGACAATGCCCAGGCCCTTCAGACGTTCGGCAGTGATGCCCATGGCTTCAGCAGCATCCGGGGCTTTCTCGGAAGTTTTCCACAGAATCGAGGCGCAACCTTCCGGCGAAATCACCGCGTAGGTCGAGTACTGCAGCATGTTCAACTGATCGCAGACACCGATCGCCAGTGCACCACCGGAACCACCCTCACCGATCACAGTGGCGATGATTGGGGTTTTCAGGCGAGCCATGACGCGCAGGTTCCAGGCAATTGCTTCGCTCTGGTTGCGCTCTTCGGCGTCGATGCCTGGGTAAGCACCCGGGGTGTCGATGAAGGTCAGGATCGGCATTTTGAAACGCTCGGCCATTTCCATCAGACGGCACGCCTTGCGATAGCCTTCCGGACGCGGCATGCCGAAGTTGCGGCGAACCTTCTCGCGCACTTCGCGGCCTTTCTGGTGACCGATGATCATCACCGGCTGGTCGTCCAGACGGGCAACACCGCCAACGATGGCAGCGTCGTCGGAGAAATGACGGTCGCCGTGCAGTTCGTCGAACTCGGTGAAGATGTGTTCGATGTAGTCCAGGGTATACGGACGTTTCGGGTGACGCGCCAGACGTGCGATCTGCCAGCTGGTCAGCTTGCCGAAAATGTCTTCGGTCAGCGTGCTGCTCTTGTCCTGCAGGCGGGAGATCTCATCGCCGATATTCAGCGAATTGTCATTACCGACCAAGCGCAACTCTTCGATCTTGGCTTGCAGGTCGGCGATCGGCTGTTCGAAATCTAGAAAATTCGGGTTCATAGGCGTCCGTCTTGGGTCGACCTTCCAAGAGAGCTTGGGCCGGCCGGTTGTCTATTCGCGCCCTACCTTAAGGGACAGGCGCGTTCAGGTCGAGATTAAAAATTTGGGTCGGGATCAGGCGCGCTCTAATGGTAAAGAATGGCACCTGACCGTCAACGGTATTGGAGGAAGACGTTGTCTCGCCCGAACTGGTCACGCAAGGCTTGAATCAAGGCATCCGCCGGATCGATCCGCCAAGTCTCGCCGAACTGCAACAAGGCCTTCGCATCGGGACTGGTGTACTCCATGGTGATCGGGCACGCGCCGCGATGGCGCTTGAACAGCTCGCCCAGCCAGCGTAGCTGATCCCCCTTCAAATCCTTGGTGTGCAATTTCAGGCGCAGGCTTTCGGCCAGGTTGGTGCGCGCGTCTTCCATGCTCATCACACGCTTGACCCGCAACCGCAGGCCACCAGAGAAGTCGTCGTTGCTGACTTCGCCTTCGACCACCACCATCGCGTCGGTCTGCAACAGCGACTGCGCGGAGTGGAAGGCGTCGGCGAACAGCGAGGCTTCGATTCGGCCGGAGCGGTCGTCGAGGGTGATGAAACCCATCTTGTCGCCCTTTTTGTTCTTCATCACTCGCAGGGCGATGATCATGCCCGCGACCGTCTGAGTATCGCGAGCCGGCTTCAGGTCGATGATGCGCTGACGGGCGAAGCGACGAATCTCGCCTTCGTACTCGTCAATCGGGTGACCGGTCAGGTACAGGCCCAGGGTGTCTTTCTCCCCTTTCAGGCGTTCCTTGAGGGTCAGTTCCTTGGCCTTGCGATGATTGGCGTAGACGTCGGCGTCTTCCTCGACGAACAAGCCGCCAAACAGATCGGCGTGGCCACTGTCGTGGGTACGCGCGGTTTGTTCGGCAGCCTTGATCGCCCCTTCCATCGCGTTCAACAAGACCGCGCGGTTCTGGTCGATGCTGGCTTGATAGGCTTTTGGTTCGTCATGGAAATACGGGCCCAGACGATCAAGCGCGCCGCTGCGGATCAAACCGTCCAGGGTGCGCTTGTTGATCCGTTTGAGATCGACACGGGCGCAGAAATCGAACAGATCCTTGAACGGTCCGTCCTGACGCGCCTCGGTGATCGCTTCCACCGGCCCTTCGCCCACACCCTTGATTGCGCCGAGACCATAAATAATGCGGCCTTCGTCATTCACCGTGAACTTGAACTCCGAAGTATTCACATCCGGCGCGTCGAGACGCAGCTTCATGGTGCGAATTTCTTCGATCAAGGTCACGACCTTGTCGGTGTTGTGCATATCCGCCGACAGTACCGCGGCCATGAACGGCGCCGGGTAATGGGTTTTCAGCCACGCGGTCTGGTACGACACCAGGCCATACGCGGCGGAGTGGGATTTGTTGAAGCCGTAACCGGCGAACTTTTCTACCAGGTCAAAGATGTTACCGGCCAGGTCGGCGTCGATATTGTTGGTGGCGCAACCTTCAATGAAACCGCCACGTTGCTTGGCCATTTCTTCGGGTTTTTTCTTACCCATGGCTCGACGCAGCATGTCTGCACCGCCAAGGGTGTAACCGGCCATGACCTGGGCAATCTGCATCACCTGTTCCTGATACAGGATGATGCCGTAAGTCGGCGCCAGGACGGGCTTGAGGCCTTCGTACTGGTAATCCGAGTGCGGGTACGCGAGCTCCGCGCGACCGTGCTTACGGTTGATAAAGTCGTCAACCATGCCTGATTGCAACGGGCCCGGACGGAACAGGGCCACCAGTGCGATCAAGTCTTCCAGGCAGTCGGGCTTGAGCTTTTTGATCAGCTCTTTCATGCCGCGCGACTCGAGCTGGAACACCGCGGTGGTTTCAGCTTTTTGCAGCAGCGTGTAAGTCGGTTTGTCGTCCAGCGGGATAAAAGCGATATCCAGCGGCGGCTCGTTGACCTTGGCGCGATCGCGGTTGATGGTTTTCAGCGCCCAATCGATGACCGTCAGGGTCCGCAGGCCCAGGAAGTCGAACTTCACCAGACCGGCAGCCTCGACGTCATCCTTGTCGAACTGGGTTACCAGACCATCGCCCGCTTCGTCGCAATAAATCGGCGAGAAGTCGGTCAGCTTGGTCGGCGCGATTACCACACCACCGGCGTGCTTGCCGACGTTACGCACAACGCCTTCGAGCTTGCGCGCCATCTCCCAGATTTCCGCAGCCTCTTCATCGACCTTGATGAAGTCGCGCAGGATTTCTTCCTGCTCGTAGGCTTTCTCCAGAGTCATGCCGACTTCGAACGGAATCATCTTCGACAGACGATCCGCCAAGCCGTAGGACTTGCCCTGCACCCGCGCCACGTCACGGACCACCGCTTTCGCCGCCATGGAACCGAAGGTGATGATCTGGCTAACCGCATTACGGCCGTATTTCTCGGCCACGTAATCGATCACCCGGTCACGGCCGTCCATGCAGAAGTCGACGTCGAAGTCGGGCATGGATACCCGTTCCGGGTTAAGGAAACGTTCGAACAGCAAGTCATATTCCAGCGGGTCGAGGTCGGTGATTTTCTGCACATAGGCCACCAGCGACCCGGCACCCGACCCACGTCCCGGACCTACCGGCACGCCGTTGCTCTTGGCCCACTGGATAAAGTCCATAACGATCAGGAAGTAACCGGGGAAGCCCATCTGGATGATGATATCCAGCTCGAAATTCAGCCGGTCGACATAGACCTGGCGCTTGGCTTCGTAGTCTTCGGTGGTGTCCTTGGGCAGCAGAACGCTGAGTCGCTCTTCCAGACCGTCGAAGGAAACCTTGCGGAAGTATTCGTCGATGGTCATGCCATCGGGAATCGGAAAGTTGGGCAGGAAGTGCTTGCCCAGTTTCACGTCGATGTTGCAGCGCTTGGCGATCTCGACGGTGTTTTCCAGCGCCTCGGGCAAGTCGCTGAACAGCTCGGCCATTTCCTCGGCGCTTTTGAGGTATTGCTGATCGCTGTAATTCTTCGAACGCCGCGGATCGTCGAGGGCGCGGCCCTCACCGATGCACACGCGGGTTTCGTGGGCTTCGAAGTCTTCCTGCTTGATGAAGCGCACATCGTTGGTCGCCACCAGCGGCGCGCCGATCTTCGCCGCCAGCGCCACGGCGCCGTGCAGTTGCTCTTCGTCATTGGGGCGGCTGGTGCGCTGGACTTCCAGATAGAAACGATCCGGAAACACCGCCATCCACTCGCGTGCCAGGGCTTCGGCTTCGTCCGGGTTACCGCTGAGCATGGCCAGACCGATCTCGCCCTCTTTCGCCGCCGACAGCATGATCAAGCCTTCGCTGGCTTCAGCCACCCACTCGCGCTCGATGATGACCGAGCCATTGCGCTGGCCGTCGATGAAGCCGCGAGAGATCAGTTCGGTGAGGTTGCGATAGCCCACGGCGTTCATCGCCAGCAGGCTGATCCGGCTCAAGGAGTTGTCCGGATCCTTGTTCGACAGCCACAGGTCGGCGCCGCAGATTGGCTTGATCCCCGCCCCCATGGCAGCTTTATAGAATTTGACCAGGGAACACATGTTGTTCTGGTCGGTGACCGCCACGGCAGGCATGTTCATGCCGACCAGGGTCTTGACCAGCGGTTTGATCCGCACCAGACCGTCGACCAGGGAATATTCAGTGTGCAGGCGTAGATGAACGAATGAAGCCGGCATAGTGATCCTGTCTAGAAACTAGAAACGTAAAGACAACAAGGCCCGGATTGTACCGGGCCTTGAGTAAAACATCAGCCTGCGACTAACTACCGATCAGGTTTTCCCGCGCTTCATACGCCAAGCGGACCGGGGCGAACGAGCGGCGATGAATCGGGGTCGGCCCCAAGCGGGCCAGCGCTTCCAGATGAACGGGCGTCGGGTAGCCTTTATGGCCTCCGATCCCGTAACCCGGATAAATCAATTCGAACGCCGCCATTTCTCGATCACGGCTGACCTTGGCCAGAATCGATGCCGCGGCAATGGCCGGCACCTTGCCGTCACCCTGAATTACCGCTTCGGCGCGCATAGAGAGTTTCGGGCAACGGTTGCCGTCGATCATCGCCAGTTTCGGCTGAATGTGCAGCCCCTCGACGGCACGCTGCATGGCCAGCATGGTGGCGTGAAGAATGTTCAGTTCGTCGATTTCTTCTACTTCAGCCCGAGCGACATACCAGCTCAGGGCTTTTTCGCAGATTTCGTCGTAAAGCGCATCACGGCGAGCTTCGGTGAGCTTCTTCGAATCATTGAGGCCCAGGATGGGGCGGCTCGGATCAAGGATCACCGCCGCCGTCACCACCGCGCCACACAGCGGGCCGCGACCGACTTCATCGACACCCGCCACCAGATCTTCAAGTTCATCGACTAGCATAAAATCCAGGCCCAGCTGCTTACTTGCTTTGCTCATTATGCTCTGCCAATCAGGTTCAGTACCGCGTCCGCTGCCTGATTGGAGGCGTCCAAGCGCAGGGTTCGGTGGATTTCGTCAAAGCCTCGGGTCTGTTCCTGGCCACCTTCGATCAGTGGCGACAGGGTCTGGGCCAAGGCCTCTACCGTCGCATCGTCCTGCAACAACTCCGGCACCAGCAGGCGCTGGGCCAGCAAATTCGGCAAGGAGACGTAGGGACTTTTCACCATCCGTTTGAGAATCCAGAACGTCAGCGGTGCCAAGCGATAAGCGACCACCATCGGCCGCTTGTACAACAATGCTTCCAGCGTAGCTGTGCCCGAAGCGATCAACACCGCGTCGCAAGCAGCCAGGGCCAGATGGGATTTGCCGTCGAGCAAGGTCAGCGGCAGATCGCGACCGGCCAGCAGCTCTTCAAGCTGGGCCCGGCGCTGCGGGCTCGCGCATGGCATGACGAACCGTACGCCCGGGCGCATGGCGCGCAAGCGCTGGGCGGTGTCGAGGAACAGCGCACCAAGGCGCCCAACCTCACCACCCCGGCTACCCGGCATCAGGGCGACCAGCGGCCCATCCGGCAAACCAAGTTCGGCCCGCGCGGCGGCGCGATCAGCCTCAAGCGGAATCGCATCGGCCAGGGAATGGCCGACAAACCGCACCGGCACGCCCTTCTCTTCATAAAATTTAGCTTCGAACGGAAACAGCGTCAGCATCAGGTCGCAACCTTCGCGAATCTTCAGCACCCGCTTCTGCCGCCAGGCCCAGACCGACGGGCTGACGTAATGCACGGTCTTGATCCCGGCCTGACGCAGCTTGAGTTCGATATTGAGGTTGAAATCCGGAGCATCGATACCGATGAACACGTCCGGCTTCTCGGCGATCAGGTCCGCGATCAGTTTCTTGCGACGCGCCAACAGCTCGCGCAAACGGCCCAGCACTTCCACCAGGCCCATGACAGAAAGGCGTTCCATGGGGAAATACGACGTCAGGCCTTCGGCCTGCATCAGCGGACCGCCGACACCAATGAACTCGACTGCCGGATGCCGAGCCTTGAGCGCGCGCATGAGGCCCGCACCCAGAATGTCACCGGAAGCCTCTCCCGCCACCAGCGCAATACGCAAATTGGCCATGGTTAACGGGTGATGCCGCGGGTCGAAGACTGGATGGAGTCACGGAATACAGCGACTTCCGGGAACTGAAGCGAGGGTTCGGCCAGCTCGGCAAGCGCCTGTTCGACCGTCAGGCCCTGGCGGTAAACCACCTTGTAGGCACGACGTAGCGCGTGGATCGCATCTTCGCTGAAACCGCGACGGCGCAGGCCTTCGAAGTTCATGCTGCGGGCTTCGGCAGGGTTGCCAAATACCGTGACGTAGGCTGGAACGTCCTTGCCAATAGCAGTGCCCATGCCCGAAAAGCTATGGGCCCCAATGTGGCAATACTGGTGAACCAGGGTAAAACCGGACAGGATCGCCCAGTCTTCAACGTGCACATGGCCCGCCAACGCGGTGTTGTTGACCAAGATGCAGTGGTTGCCGATAACGCTGTCGTGACCGATGTGGGCATAGGCCATGATCAGGTTGTGATCGCCCAGGGTCGTTTCCGAACGATCCTGAATGGTCCCGCGGTGAATCGTCACGCCTTCGCGAATGACATTATGGTCACCGACGACCAGACGCGTTTCTTCGCCCTTGTATTTCAAATCGGGCGTGTCCTCGCCTACCGAAGAAAACTGGTAGATGCGGTTGTGCTTACCGATTCGGGTCGGGCCCTTGAGAATCACATGCGGCCCGATCACTGTCCCCTCGCCGATTTCCACACCTGCGCCGATGATCGACCAAGGGCCGACCTCGACGTCGTCGGCCAGAATGGCCGTCGGATCGATGATTGCGCGAGGGTCAATCAAACTCATAGTTTGCGTTCCGCGCAGATGATTTCAGCGGAGCAGACTGGCTTGCCATCGACCGAAGCCTGGCACTCGAACTTCCAGATCTGACGCTTGCAACTGATGAACTTGGCTTCAAGAATCAGTTGATCGCCCGGCAGCACCGGCTGACGGAAGCGCAGTTTGTCGGAGCCGACGAAGTAGTAAAGGGTGCCGTCTGCAGGTTTCACATCCAGCATTTTGAAACCAAGGATCCCGGCAGCCTGAGCCATCGCTTCGATGATCAATACGCCCGGCATGATTGGATGCGCAGGGAAGTGACCATTGAAGAACGGTTCGTTGATGCTGACATTCTTGTAGGCGCGAATGCGCTTGCCTTCCACATCCAGATCCACGACCCGGTCCACCAGCAGGAACGGGTAACGGTGAGGCAGGTATTCGCGAATCTCGTTGATGTCCATCATTTCGGGGGGAAGCCTATGTAAAGATTGGGAGCGCGCGACTGACGCGCACTCCTCTAGCAAATCAAGGAGGCAGTCTAGCGGCTGTGCACACTTGATATGGAAATGGTATCAGCCATCTGATGAAGCATTACCGTCAGGGGTCACGTCCCCCACACGCTTTTCCAGCTGTCGTAGTCGTCGCGCGATGTCATCGAGCTGACGGATACGGGCCGCGCTTTTGCGCCATTCGGCTGCTGGTTGCATCGCCGTACCGGAAGAATAGGAACCCGGCTCGGTAATCGAGTGGGTCACCATGGTCATCCCGGTCAGGAAAACGTTGTCGCAAATCTCGATATGCCCCACCAGCCCTACGCCACCGGCGAGCATGCAATGCTTGCCGATTTTGGTACTGCCGGAGATTCCCACACAGGCGGCCATGGCGGTGTGGTCACCGACCTGGACGTTGTGAGCGATCTGAATCTGGTTATCGAGCTTCACACCATTGCCGATAACGGTATCGGCCAGTGCGCCGCGATCGATAGCGGTATTTACGCCTATTTCCACGTCATCGCCGATCGAGACACCACCGATCTGCGCGATTTTCTGCCAGACACCTTTCTCGTTGGCAAAACCGAAGCCTTCACCGCCGAGTACGGCACCGGATTGAATCACCACCCGTTTGCCGATGCGCACGTCGTGATACAGCGTGACCCGCGGGGCCAACCAGCCGCCCTCGCCGATTTCGCAGCGCGCACCGATGAAGCAATGAGCCCCAACGGTCACACCTGCGCCAATACGCGCTGCACTTTCGATCACCGCAAAAGCACCGATGCTCGCCGCCGGGTCGACCACTGCATCCACTGCCACCACCGCTGTCGGATGAATACCGGCAGGCGCTTTGGGCTTGGGATCGAACAGGTGGGAAACGCGCGCGTAGGCCAGATACGGATCCGGCACCACCAATGCATCACCGGCAAAACCTTCAGCGTCAGCGGCCTTCAGCAATACGGCTGCGGCCTGACTGTCAGCCAGGTATTTACGGTATTGAGGATTTGCCAGAAAGCTCAACTGAGCTGGGCCAGCCTCTTGCAAAGTGGCTAGCCCAGTAATTTCTTTCTTCGGGTCGCCACGTAAGGTGGCGCCGAGGAACTCGGCCAACTGGCCGAGCTTTATAGTCGCTGTCATGGGTTACTTCAGCTGATTCATGCGCTCGATAACCTGGCGAGTGATGTCGTACTGAGGCTTGACATCAATCACTGCGCCACGCTCGAAGACCAGGTCAAAAGCACCTTTCTTGATGACTTCTTCCACAGCGCTGTCCAGTTTCGGCTTGAGCTGTTTCAGCATTTCACGGTCGGCAACGGCCTTGGCTTCGTTCAGTTCCTTGGACTGGAACTGGAAATCACGAGCCTTTTGCTTGAACTCGAGTTCCAGACGTTCACGCTCGCCTTGCTGCATTTTGTCGCCGCCGGCCATCAGACGGTCCTGGATACCCTTGGCGCTGCTTTCCAGGCTCTTAAGCTTGGTCAGTTGCGGGCCGAATTTTTTCTCGGCATCCACGGCGTATTTTTTCGCCGCGTCGGATTCCAGCAATGCCATTTGATAATTCAGCACGGCGATTTTCATGTCGGCAAAAGCCGGACCTGCTACCAGTACGGTCGCCAGGAGAACCAATTGAGTCAACTTACGCACGATGCACTCCTACAAAATCCATTGTCGTTATCTTGGGTCAGACGCTTAGAACGTCTGGCCGAGGGAGAATTGGAACACTTGAGTCTCAGCGTCATCCGGTTTCTTGATCGGCATGGCCAACGCGAAGCTCAAAGGACCCAGTGCGGTAACCCAGGTCACGCCGACACCGACGGAACTGGCCATGTTGCTCAGGCTGATGTCGTTGCACTGCGTATTGGACTTGGAACCGTCAGCATTCCTGGTCTCTTTGCACGTCGAGTCGAACACGTTACCCACGTCCCAGAATACCGAAGTACGCAGGGAGCGCTGATCCTTGACGAACGGCAGAGGGAACAGAACCTCAACACCGCCCTGGATCAGGACATTACCACCGAATGGCAGTGGATCCTGGTCCGGGTCGACCGACGTCCCCGGGTTTTTACCGGTACTTGGTGTACTGCGAGGCCCCAGAGTACTGTCCTTGAAGCCACGCACCGAGTTGAAACCACCGGCGTAATAGTTTTCATAGAACGGCAAGCCATCGGTCGAACCGTAACCATCGCCATAGCCCAGCTCGGTGTGCAGACGCATGGTGTAGTTTTCGGACAATGGCTGGAACAGCTGGCCACGGTAATCGAGCTTGAAGAACGACAAGTCGCTGCCAGGGGTGGTGGTTTCCAGAGTCAGGCTCTGAGAACGACCACGGGTCGCCAGCACGCCTTTGTTCAAAGTGGACTCGGACCAACCGGCCGAAGCCTTGAAGTTCAGGTAGCTGTCGCCCTCGCGGTTAACGAAGTCGAAAATCTCGTCAACGGTGTACTGGCCGGTCTTGATATCGTCCTGTTGCGCGGTCAGACCGAAGGTCAGGCGCGAAGTCTCGCTGATCGGGTAGCCGACGCTCACGCCCGCACCCAGGCTGTCTACGGCATAGCTGGCCACGTCGACATCGAGGTCGTCATAGTCTGTGGTGCGATAGAAAGCGTTGTAACCCAGGCTCACACCATCAGCAGTCCAGTAGGGGTCGACATAACCGAAGTTATAGCGGCTCTGGTATTCACTGCGAGTCAAACCGATGCTGACCTTGTTACCGGTACCCAGGAAGTTGTTCTGGGTGATCGAACCACCGAGGATCAGACCGGCACTCTGGGCGAAGCCGACGCTCGCGGTAATCGAGCCGGAGGCCTGTTCTTCAACGCTGTAGTTCACATCAACCTGGTCGTCTACGCCCGGCACGGCCGGCGTTTCGACGTTGACTTCCTTGAAGAAGCCCAGACGCTCCAGACGGGTTTTGGATTGGTCGATCAGGTAAGTCGAAGCCCAACCACCTTCCATCTGACGCATTTCACGGCGCAGCACTTCGTCTTCGGACTTGGTGTTGCCGCGGAAGTTGATACGGTTCACGTAAGCACGCTTGCCCGGATCGACAGCGAACGTGATGTCGACCGTGTGGTCGTCATCGTGAGGCTGAGGCACGCCGTTGACGTTGGCGAAGGTGTAACCCTCGTTACCCAGGCGACGGGTAATCAGTTCGGACGTGGTGGTCATCAGCTTGCGCGAGAACACCTGGCCTTTTTGAACCAGCAGCAGGGACTTGACCTGGTCTTCAGGCACTTTCAGGTCACCGCTGAGCTTGACGTCACGAACGGTGTACTTCTCGCCTTCGTTGACGTTGACGGTGATGTAGACGTGTTTCTTGTCCGGAGTGATGGACACCTGGGTCGAAGCGATATCCATATTGATATAGCCGCGATCCAGATAGTAGGAACGCAGACGCTCCAGGTCACCGGAGAGTTTTTCACGAGCGTACTTGTCATCGTTCTTGAAGAACGACAGCCAGTTGCTGGTTTTGAGTTCGAACAGGTCGATCAGGTCTTCATCAGGAAAAACCGTGTTACCCACCACGTTGATGTGCTGGATAGCTGCAACGGTGCCTTCGTTGATGTTGACCTTCAGGCCCACGCGGTTACGCGGCTGCGGCACCACTTCGGTATCGACGGTGGCCGAGTAACGGCCCTGAGCGACGTATTGACGCTGCAGCTCGTTACGCACACCTTCAAGGGTGGCGCGCTGGAAGATCTCGCCTTCGGCCAGACCGGATTGTTTGAGGCCCTTCATCAGGTCTTCAGTGGAGATCGCCTTGTTGCCTTCGATCTCGATACTGGCGACCGACGGACGCTCGACTACAGTGATAACGAGGACGTTGCCATCGCGACCCAGCTGGATATCTTGAAAGAACCCGGTTTTGAACAACGCACGAGTGGATTCCACCAGGCGACGATCATCCGCCTGTTCGCCGACGTTCAACGGCAAGGCACCAAAGACGCTACCCGCGGAGACCCGCTGGAGGCCATTGACGCGAATATCAGAGATAGTGAAGGACTCGGCGTGAACTTCGGCGATCATCAATACGGTGAGAACCGCAGTTAGCAGCAGACGTTTCATGAAGTCCTTTCTTATTCCAACTGGCAATAAAAACTGCCGCAAAATGCGGCAGATTCGCAATTCAGCGAAGCGTTACAGTCGACCCAGATCATTGACCAGAGCAAGTAACATCACCCCGACCACCAAACTGATTCCGATCTGTATCCCCCAACCTTGCACCCGATCCGACAAGGGACGACCACGCGCCCACTCGATCAGATAAAACAACAAATGCCCCCCATCCAGTACAGGAATGGGCAACAAATTCAGAACCCCCAAGCTAATACTCAGATAAGCAAGGAAATTCAGGAAATCAGCGACGCCCGACTGGGCAGAAGCGCCCGCCACTTTAGCAATGGTTATCGGTCCACTCAAGTTTTTTACCGAGAGCTCACCGAACAACATTTTCTTGAGCGAATCGAGGGTCAGTACGCTCATGGTCCAGGTACGTCGGGCACCCTCGCCAATCGCAGCCACCGGACCGTAACTGACTTCGCGAATCATCTCTGGTGGCCAATCGACCGCTTTCACCCCGGCGCCCAGATAACCACTGGGTGACTTGCTCTCGCCGCGAGCGGCCAACGTCACAGGGACGTCGATTTGAGCACCATCGCGCTCGACACGCAGCATGATTTTGGTATCCGGATGCATACGGACGATATCGACTACTTGCTGCCAGTCGTCCAGCGCCTTGCCATCAAGGGCCAACAAGCGGTCACCCGGCTTCAGGCCCGCAGCCTTCGCCGGCCCTTTCGGATCAAATTCGGCCAGGACTGGAGGCAACGCCGGACGCCAAGGACGAATACCCAGCGAGCGAATCGGATCTGGCTCCTCAGCACCCTTGAGCCACTTGTCCAGCACCAGCTCACGGGGTGAGTCCACCGTGGAGCCCTGTTCGCGGACCAGCAATTGAAGGGAACCGCTCTCACCCAGACGACGGATCAGCTGCAGGTTCACCGCGGCCCAACCGGAGGTTGGCTCGCCATCGATGGCCATAATTTCCTGGCCCGGGCTCAAACCTGCCTTGGAGGCAATACTGCCGGACTCGACCGCACCGATAACCGGCCGCACCTGCTCGCTGCCCAGCATTGCCAATGCCCAGAAAAACACCATTGCCAATAGAAAGTTGGCGATCGGGCCGGCTGCAACGATGGCGATGCGCTGACGGACAGATTTGCGATTGAAGGATTGATCGACCTGATCGGCCGGGACCTCGCCTTCGCGCTCGTCGAGCATTTTCACGTAGCCACCCAACGGGATGGCGGCGATCACGAATTCAGTGCCTTTGCTGTCGTGCCAGCGCAGCAGCGGCATACCGAAGCCCACGGAGAAACGCAGCACTTTGACCCCACAGCGACGCGCGACCCAGAAATGGCCGAACTCGTGGAAGGTAACCAGCACACCCAGCGCTACCAGGGTGCCGACAATCATATAGAGCGCGCTCATGTATTTTCTCCGCAACTATCGGTGCTGCATGGGGCAACGTATTGCAGCACTTATCGCCCGTGACGGCTCAGCCATTGCCCGGCCAGTACCCGTGCTTTCGCATCAGCCGTAAACACTGCCTCGAGATCATCTACCGCAACCACAGGCTCGAGGTTCAACACTTCCTCGATAATACTCGCGATTTCCAGGTAGCGAACCCGTCCGTCGAGAAAGGCCGCCACAGCCACTTCATTCGCGGCATTGAGCATGGCCGGCGCGCTGTTGCCAGCCTCGGCGGCTTGACGCGCAAGGCGCAGGCAAGGGAAACGTTCTTCATCCGGCGCCTGGAAATCCAGGCGAGCGATGGCAAACAGGTCCAGCGGCGCAACACCCGAGTCGATTCGCTCTGGCCAGGCCAGGGCATTGGCAATCGGTGTGCGCATGTCCGGATTGCCCAACTGCGCCAACACTGAGCCATCGACGTAGTCGACCAGCGAATGAATCACGCTCTGCGGGTGAATCACCACTTCGACCTGGGAAGGCGTGGCGTCGAACAGCCAGCAGGCCTCGATCAGCTCGAGCCCTTTGTTCATCATGCTGGCCGAATCCACCGAAATTTTGCGCCCCATGGACCAATTCGGGTGCGCACACGCTTGCTCGGGGGAAACATGCGCCAGCTCGACCATTGGCGTCTGCCGGAACGGGCCGCCAGAGGCTGTCAGTAAAATCCGGCGCACACCGACCGCACCAAGTCCACGGGCGAAATCCTGTGGCATGCACTGGAAAATCGCGTTGTGCTCGCTGTCGATCGGCAGCAGCACTGAACCGCTTTTGCGCACGGCCTGCATGAACAGCGCACCGGACATCACCAGTGCTTCTTTATTGGCCAGAAGAATTTTCTTGCCGGCCTCGACCGCCGCCAGGGTCGGACGCAAGCCTGCAGCACCAACAATGGCCGCCATCACCGCATCGACTTCCGGATCGGAGGCGACCTGACACAAGCCCTCCTCCCCCACCAGAACGCGGGTCGACAGACCGGCCGCGCGCAAATCGTCCTGCAAGCCCCGGGCAGCGGCAGATTCCGGCACGACCGCGAAGCGCGGCGAATGACGCACACACAGCGCCAGCAACTCACTCAAACGAGTGAAACCGCTCAAGGCGAAAACCTGATAACGCTCGGGATGACGGGCAATGACGTCGAGAGTACTCAGACCAATCGAACCGGTCGCTCCCAGCACGGTAATCTGTTGTGGGCGGCTCATGCTGCCATCCACAGCAGCACAGCGAATACCGGAATCGCCGCCGTCAGGCTATCGATGCGGTCCAGGACGCCGCCGTGGCCGGGCAGCAGATTACTGCTGTCCTTGATCCCCGACTGGCGCTTGAACATGCTTTCGGTGAGGTCGCCCACCACTGAAATGAATACGATAATTGCGGCACCGAACAGGCCCATCAGCATCTGAGCAAAACTCCAGTCCCGCACAAAACCGACGATTGCTGTAATCACCAGACTCAGCAACAAGCCACCGTACACGCCTTCCCAGCTCTTGCCAGGGCTGACCTGTGGCGCCAGTTTGCGCTTGCCGAAGGCCCGGCCGGAAAAGTACGCACCGATATCAGCACCCCAGACCAGCACCATCACCGCCATGATCAGCCAGTTACCCAAGGGCTCCTGCTTGATCAACACCAGACCTTGCCAGGCGGGTAACAGAATCAACAAACCGATTACCAGCTTGCAGGCTGCGCTAGCCCAGTGTTCGCTGGACTGTGGATAAGTCAACACCAAGTACGTGGCCACGCCCCACCAGAGCACCGAAGCGCCCAACACCCAAGGCGCGAGCCCCGGCAGGATGTGCATGACAAACAGCATCAACGCGACCACAGCTGCATAGGCAACGCGGATCGACTGAGCAGTGAAACCTGCCAGGCGCGCCCACTCCCATGCCCCGAGCGTCACCACCAGCCCGATGAACAGCGCAAAACCGGACCCTTCGAGCAGGAAAAACCCGCCCAAGGCGATCGGCAGCAGGATCAGCGCCGTGATGATTCGTTGTTTAAGCATTAAACCCGGGCTCCAGCCTCGACCTGCTCGCTCGTTTTACCGAAGCGACGCTGGCGAGAAGCGAAATCAGCTAGCGCATTGCGCATGGCGTCGTGTTTGAAGTCCGGCCAGAACAGGTCGGAGAAGTACAACTCGGCGTAAGCCAGTTGCCACAGCAGGAAGTTGCTGATGCGATGCTCGCCACCGGTACGGATGCACAAGTCCGGCAACGGCAGATCACCGGTCGCCAGACAGGTTTGCAGCAGCTCAGGGGTAATGTCCTCCGGACGCAGATGCCCGGCCTGAACTTCTCGGGCCAGGCGCTGCGCGGCTTGCGCGATATCCCACTGACCGCCGTAGTTGGCGGCGATCTGCAGGACAAAGCGGTTGGCACCGACAGTCATCGCCTCGGCTTCGCGCATGGCGGCCTGAAGCTCCGGGTGAAAACGCGAACGATCGCCAATGATGCGCAAACTGATGTTGTTGTCGTTGAGGCGCTTGGCCTCGCGACGCAACGCCTTGAAGAACAAATCCATCAAGGCACTGACCTCATCGGCCGGGCGCTGCCAGTTCTCGCTGGAGAAGGCGAACAAGGTCAGTACTTCGACCTTGGCCTCGGCACACACCTCGATTACCGCACGCACTGCATCCACACCCGCTTTATGCCCGGCGACACCCGGCATAAAGCGTTTTTTCGCCCAGCGATTATTACCATCCATGATGATCGCGACATGGCGCGGCACCGCGGACGGCGCAGTCTGCTTTGTCTTATCCATTAAAACGTGACCCTTATACGGCCATCAGGTCTTTTTCTTTCTGCGCCAAATTCGCGTCGATTTCAGCCACGTACTTTTTGGTCAGATCATCAATTTCGCCAGTAGCGCGACGTTCTTCGTCTTCGCTGATTTCCTTTTCCTTGACCAGATCCTTGAGCTGGCTGTTCGCATCACGACGGATGTTGCGCACCGCAACACGGGCATCTTCAGCGACATCGCGAGCCTGCTTGGTGAAGCCCTTGCGGGTTTCTTCGGTCAGGGCCGGCATGGAGATCAGCAGCAACTCACCCAGGTTGGTCGGGTTGAGGTTCAGACCCGCGCTACCGATGGCTTTGTCGACGGCACCCAGCATGTTGCGCTCGAAGGCAACTACTTGCAGGGTACGGGCGTCTTTAACGGTGATGTTCGCCACCTGTTTGATCGGAGTATCGGAGCCGTAGTACGGAACCATCACACCTTCCAGAATGCTTGGGTGCGCCTGGCCCGTACGAATACGACCGAAGTTATGCGCCAGCGATTCCACGGATTTTTTCATGCGCTCTTGAGCGTCTTTCTTGATTTCGTTGATCATTGTTGGCCTTCCTCGATCAGGGTCCCTTCAGCGCCGCCATGTACGATGTTCAGTAGGGCGCCGGGCTTGTTCATGTTAAATACGCGCAACGGCATCTTGTGGTCGCGGCACAAGCAAATAGCCGTCAAATCCATTACACCCAGCTTGCGATCCAGTACTTCATCATAAGTCAGATGATCGAACTTCTCGGCATGCGGGTCTTTGAATGGATCAGCCGTGTAAACGCCATCGACCTTGGTTGCCTTGAGCACGACGTCAGCGTCGATTTCGATTGCACGCAAGCAGGCTGCCGAATCCGTGGTGAAGAACGGATTACCAGTACCGGCCGCAAAAATCACGACTTCCTTGGCGTTCAGGTGGCGCATGGCTTTGCGGCGATCGTAGTGATCGGTCACACCAACCATGGAAATGGCCGACATCACGATGGCCGAGATATTGGCACGTTCCAGCGCATCGCGCATCGCCAAGGCGTTCATCACAGTGGCCAGCATGCCCATGTGGTCGCCAGTAACCCGATCCATGCCCGCCGCGCTGAGCGCCGCGCCGCGGAACAGGTTGCCACCACCAATCACCAGACCGACCTGAACACCGATGCCGACCAGCTGGCCAACTTCCAGCGCCATGCGATCCAGAACTTTGGGGTCGATCCCGAACTCTTCCGAGCCCATCAGGGCCTCGCCGCTAAGCTTGAGTAGAATGCGTTTATAGCGAGCCTGATAACCACTGCCCTGCTGAGCCATTGCGAATCTCTCCTGCGGCGTATTTTAAAAATTCTTTGCGAGCTGTTTACAGCTGGCGTTCACTCTAGCTTGGCACTGCTTCAGCGCCATCGGAACATGGCTTTGTAAGCCAGTTCCAAAAGGAAACCAATTAAAATTGGCAACCCCATCTGAAAAGAGGCTGCGCGCGTGAGCGGGCAGCCTCTTCAGGGCGACAGTTAAAAAACCGTCTTATTGCTTGGCGGCAGCCAGCTGGGCAGCAACTTCTTCAGCGAAGTTGTCGACCGGCTTCTCGATGCCTTCGCCTACTTTGAAGTAGGTGAAAGAAACGATTTCTGCACCGGCTTTCTTGGCCAGTTCGCCAACCTTGATTTCAGGGTTCTTGACGAACGCCTGCTCAACCAGGCTCGCTTCAGCCAGGAACTTGCTGATACGACCTTTGACCATGTTTTCAACGATGTTTTCTGGCTTGCCAGCGATCTTGTCAGCGTTGAGGGTCAGGAACACGCCTTTCTCGCGCTCGACCGCTTCAGCGGAAACTTCCGATGGCAGCAGGAATTCAGGGTTGGTGGCCGCTACGTGCATAGCGATGTCCTTGGCCAGCTCAACGTTGCCGCCTTTAAGAACAACCGCGACACCGATCTTGTTGCCGTGCAGGTAACCACCAACAACATCACCTTCAACGCGAGCCAGGCGACGGATGTTGACGTTTTCGCCAACCTTGCCCACCAGAACCAGACGATCGGCTTCTTGGGATTCGATCAGCGGAGCGACGTCAGTCAGCTTCTCAGCGAACGCTTTTTCTACGCTGGAAGCAACAAATGCCTTGAAGTCGTCTTGCAGGGCCAGGAAGTCGGTCTGCGAGTTCACTTCCAGCAGAACGGCGGATTTACCGTCTTCTTTAAGAGCGATCGCGCCTTCAGCGGCAACGTTGCCAGCTTTTTTGGCAGCCTTGATGGCGCCCGAAGCACGCATGTCATCAATGGCTTTTTCGATGTCGCCGCCAGCCTTGGTCAAGGCCTTTTTGCAGTCCATCATGCCTTCGCCGGTACGCTCGCGCAGTTCTTTGACCAACGCTGCAGTAATCTCTGCCATTTTAAAATTCCTCTTGGATAGGTTTTCAACCATTCCACCCGATCGAACGGGCGTTCAATTCTTCCCGAACCACCCTTGTTAGCCGCTGCACGTTACAAATGCTGTAGCTGCGCTGCTCACAAATGGTTTTCGAGGTGGCAAAAAGGGGGCCAAGCCCCCTTTTTGCTTACTGAGTCAACGCCAGGGCGTCAATTACTCAGCTGCAGCTGCCGGAGCTTCTTCAACGAACTGCTCGGTGCCGCCAGCAACGTGGTTGCGACCGCGGATTACAGCGTCAGCCATCGAACCCATGTACAGCTGGATAGCGCGGATTGCGTCATCGTTGCCTGGGATGATGTAGTCAACGCCTTCCGGGCTGCTGTTGGTATCGACTACGCCGATAACCGGGATGCCCAGCTTGTTGGCTTCGGTGATCGCGATGCGCTCGTGATCAACGTCGATAACGAACAGAGCGTCTGGCAGACCGCCCATGTCCTTGATACCACCCAGGGAACGATCCAGCTTCTCAAGATCGCGAGTGCGCATCAGCGCTTCTTTCTTGGTCAGCT
This sequence comes from Pseudomonas farris, assembly GCF_019145235.1. Classification (GTDB taxonomy): domain Bacteria; phylum Pseudomonadota; class Gammaproteobacteria; order Pseudomonadales; family Pseudomonadaceae; genus Aquipseudomonas; species Aquipseudomonas farris. The sequence goes on from NZ_JAHSTV010000005.1 coordinate 385,048, forward strand.
TGGCGAAAGTACCGTCTTCGGCTTGCACTTCAAGGTCACGCAGACGCTTGATGGAAGCACGGATGGTTTTGAAGTTGGTCAGCATGCCGCCCAACCAGCGGTGATCGACGTACGGCGAACCGCAACGTGCTGCTTCTTCAGCAACGATCTTGCCAGCGGAACGCTTGGTGCCGACGAACAGAATCTTGTTTTTGCCCTGGGCCAGACGCTCTACGAAAGTCAGAGCTTCGTTGAACATTGGCAGGGTTTTTTCAAGGTTGATAATGTGGATCTTGTTACGCGCGCCGAAAATGTATTTACCCATTTTCGGGTTCCAGTAACGGGTCTGGTGACCGAAGTGCACACCGGCCTTCAGCATATCGCGCATGTTGACTTGGGACATGATAGTTCCTTAATAAGTCGGGTTTGGCCTCCACGTATCCCAATGACCAACCAGCAGCATCAGCTGAAGGCACCCAGGTCATCGTGTCGACACGTGTGTGGATTTAAGCTTTCTAGGGTATCCCCGGAAAGCGGCGCATTTTATATCACAAGGCAGAAAAAAACGGAACCCGGATTCTGAAAACCTGGGGAAAGCTTTTGGCCCCCGCCTTGGAATCCCCCCAGAATGCGCCATCCTATAAAGAGAAGCGATGCACAGAGGCTCAGATTTGCGCTGATCGTCTGATAGAATCGTGTTTTTCAGGGTCGCGACAATTATTCGCGCAATGCCCATTTCGTTTTAGAAGGCGCCATTGAGCGCAGAGAGAGCCTGTATGACCGTCACCCTCAAAACCCCAGAGGACATTGCAAAAATGCGGATCGCCGGCAAATTGGCCGCCGATGTGCTGGAAATGATTGCTGATTATGTCAAACCGGGTGTCACCACCGAAGAACTGGACCGCATCTGCCATGACTATATCGTCAATGAGCAGAAAGCCATCCCTGCCCCGCTCAACTACAAAGGCTTCCCGAAGTCGATCTGCACCTCGATCAACCACGTGGTCTGCCACGGCATCCCGAACGAGAAACCGTTGAAGGATGGCGATACGCTGAACATCGACGTCACCGTGATCAAAGACGGCTACCACGGCGACACCAGCCGCATGTTCCACGTCGGTTCCGTGCCGGTCTGGGCCGAGCGTCTGTCCCAGGTGACTCAGGAATGCATGTACAAGGCCATCGAACTGGTCAAACCCGGCTGCCGCCTGGGCGATATCGGTGAAGTGATCCAGAAGCACGCGGAAAAGAACGGCTTCTCGGTGGTTCGCGAGTTCTGCGGCCACGGCATCGGCAAGGTGTTCCACGAAGAACCGCAGATCCTGCACTACGGCCGCGCCGGCACCGGCATGGAACTGAAAGCCGGCATGACCTTCACCATCGAGCCGATGATCAACCAAGGCAAGGCCGACACCAAAGTGCTGGGCGACGGCTGGACCGCCATTACCAAGGACCGCAAGCTGTCGGCACAATGGGAACACACCCTGCTGGTGACCGAAACCGGTTATGAGATCTTCACTTTGCGCAGCGACGATACCATCCCGCGCGTTTCGGCCTGATCCCGCCCGCTCCGCTCCCAGCCTTATAGAAAGGAAAGCCAATCGATGCCGCAGGTGGATCCCGAACTCTTCGACCGCGGCCAGTTCCAGGCTGAACTGGCCTTGAAGGCAAGCCCTATTGCTGCTTTCAAGAAGGCGATCCGTCAGGCCCGCGAGGTGCTCGACGAGCGGTTTCGCAGTGGCCGGGACATTCGCCGGCTGATCGAGGATCGCGCCTGGTTTATCGACAACATCCTGCAACAGGCCTGGGAACAGTTTAACTGGAGCGAAGACGCCGATATCGCCCTGGTGGCGGTCGGCGGCTACGGTCGCGGCGAGTTGCACCCCTATTCCGACATTGATCTGCTGATTTTGCTGGACAGCGCCGATCACGAAATTTTTCGGGACTCCATCGAACGCTTTCTGACGTTGCTGTGGGACATCGGCCTGGAAGTCGGCCAGAGCGTTCGCTCGGTAGACGAATGCGCCGTCGAGGCCCGTGCCGACCTGACGGTCGTCACCAATCTGATGGAAAGCCGCACCATTTGCGGCCCCGAGCGTCTGCGTCAGCGCATGCTGGATGTCACCAGCACCGCGCACATGTGGCCGAGCAAGGACTTCTTCCTGGCCAAGCGCGCCGAGCAAAAGGCCCGTCACCACAAATACAACGACACTGAATACAACCTGGAACCCAACGTCAAAGGCTCGCCCGGTGGTCTTCGGGATATTCAGACGATTCTGTGGGTGGCCCGTCGCGAATACGGCACCCTGAACCTGCGGGCCCTGGCGGGTGAAGGTTTCCTGGTGGAGAGCGAAAACGCCCTGCTGGCCTCGTCCCAGGAGTTTCTGTGGAAGGTACGTTACGCCCTGCACATGCTCGCCGGCCGCTCCGAAGACCGCCTGCTGTTCGATCACCAGCGCTCGATTGCAGGGCTGCTGGGTTTCAAAGGCAATGACGCCAAACAAGCCATCGAAAACTTCATGCAGCAGTACTACCGGGTGGTCATGAGCATTGCCCAGCTCAGCGACCTGATCATCCAGCACTTCGAAGAAGTGATCCTGGCCCCCGAAGACGAAGCACCGCCGCAACCGATCAACTCGCGGTTCCAGCTGCACGACGGCTACATCGAGGCGCGTAGCGACAACGTGTTCCGCCGTACGCCATTCGCCATGCTCGAGATCTTTGTGCTGATGGCCCAGCAACCGGAGATCAAAGGCGTACGCGCCGATACCATCCGCCTGCTGCGCGAGAATCGTCATTTGATCGATGACGATTTCCGCAACGATATTCGTAATACCAGCCTGTTCATCGAGCTGTTCAAGTGCAAGATCGGCATCCACCGCAATCTGCGGCGGATGAACCGTTACGGCATCCTTGGGCGCTATCTGCCGGAGTTCGGTTTCATTGTCGGGCAGATGCAGCATGACCTGTTTCACATCTATACGGTCGACGCGCATACCCTGAACCTGATCAAACACCTGCGTAAGTTGCAGTACACCCAGGTGTCGGAAAAATTCCCGCTGGCCAGCAAGCTCATGGCCAAACTGCCCAAACCCGAGCTGATTTACCTGGCCGGTCTGTATCACGACATCGGCAAGGGTCGGCATGGCGATCATTCGGAAATCGGCGCCGTGGATGCCGAAGCCTTTTGCCAGCGCCACCAATTGCCGGTGTGGGACAGCCGCCTGATCGTGTGGCTGGTGCAGAACCATCTGATGATGTCGACCACGGCCCAGCGCAAGGACCTGTCCGACCCACACGTGATTCACGATTTCGCACAGACCGTCGGCGATGAAACCCGCCTCGATTATCTGTATGTGCTGACCGTTGCGGACATCAACGCGACCAACCCGACGCTGTGGAACTCCTGGCGCGCGAGTCTGTTGCGCCAGCTCTACACCGAGACCAAGCGCGCCTTGCGTCGTGGCCTGGAAAACCCGGTGGATCGCGAAGAGCAGATCCGCCAGACCCAGAGCGCTGCACTGGACATTCTGGTACGCGGCGGCAACGACCCGGACGATGTCGAGCAGTTGTGGGCGCAATTGGGCGATGACTACTTCCTGCGCCACACCGCCGGCGATGTGGCCTGGCACACTGATGCGATCCTGCAGCAGCCGGCCGATGGCGGCCCGCTGGTACTGATCAAGGAAACCACCCAGCGCGAGTTCGAGGGCGGTACGCAGATATTCATCTATGCACCGGACCAGCACGACTTCTTCGCCGTGACGGTGGCGGCGATGGACCAGCTCAATCTGAACATTCACGACGCCCGGGTCATCACCTCCAGCAGCCAGTTCACCCTCGACACCTATATCGTGCTCGACACTGATGGCGACTCGATCGGCGACAACCCGGCACGGGTCAAGCAGATCCGCGAAGGTCTGACCGAAGCCCTGCGCAACCCGGACAACTACCCGACCATCATCCAGCGTCGGGTGCCACGCCAGCTCAAGCATTTCGCGTTTGCGCCACAGGTGACGATCCACAACGACGCTCAGCGTCCGGTGACCGTGTTGGAGCTTAGCGCCCCGGATCGCCCCGGCCTGCTGGCACGGATCGGCACGATCTTCCTCGAGTTCGACCTGTCGTTGCAGAACGCCAAGATTGCCACTCTGGGCGAGCGCGTGGAAGACGTGTTCTTCATCACCGACGCGAACAATCAGCCGCTGTCCGACCCGTTGCTGTGCAGCCGTTTGCAGGATGCAATCGTCAAGCAGCTGAGCGTCAGCCAGGAACCCGATATCAAACTGTCGCGACTCAGTATCTGAATTAATAACTTTCCCTGTGGGAGCGCCTGTGGCGAGGGGGCTTGCCCCGTTTGAGTGCGTAGCACTCACAAGATCTTTGGTACATCAGAGAATTTGGGGCTGCTTTGCAGCCCAACGGGGGCAAGCCCCCTCGCCACAAGCTCGCCCCCACATTGAACGAGGCCTCCATGAACAACGCTCTGAACCAGTTGCAGCCCTACCCGTTCGAAAAGCTCCGCGCCCTGCTCGGCAGCGTTACGCCAAACCCGGACAAACGCGCCATCGCGCTGTCCATCGGCGAGCCGAAACACCGTTCGCCGAGCTTCGTCGCCGAAGCACTGGCGAGTAATCTGGATCAGATGGCCGTATACCCGACCACCCTCGGCATCCCGGCCCTGCGTGAAGCCATTGCCGCCTGGTGCGAACGTCGCTTCAGCGTCCCGAACGGCTGGCTCGACCCTGCGCGCAACGTGTTGCCAGTTAACGGCACCCGTGAAGCGCTGTTCGCCTTCACCCAGACCGTGGTCAATCGTGGCGACGAGGCCTTGGTGGTCAGCCCGAACCCTTTCTATCAGATCTACGAAGGTGCCGCGTTCCTCGCCGGTGCCAAGCCGCATTACCTGCCATGCCTGGATGAAAACGGCTTCAACCCGGATTTCGACGCCGTTTCGCCAGACATCTGGAAACGCTGCCAGATCCTGTTCCTGTGCTCGCCGGGTAACCCGACCGGTGCCCTGATTCCTGTCGACACCCTGAAGAAGCTGATCGCCCTGGCCGACGAATACGACTTCGTGATCGCCGCCGACGAGTGCTACAGCGAGCTGTATTTCGACGAACAAACCCCACCGCCAGGCCTGCTCAGTGCGTGCGTGGAACTGGGCCGCAAGGACTTCAAGCGTTGCGTGGTGTTCCACAGCCTGTCCAAGCGCTCCAACCTGCCGGGCCTGCGTTCAGGTTTTGTCGCCGGCGATGCAGATATTCTCAAAGGCTTCCTGCTCTATCGCACCTACCACGGCTGCGCGATGCCGGTTCAGACCCAACTGGCCAGCGTTGCCGCATGGAATGATGAAGTGCATGTGCGCGCCAACCGCGCGCTGTATCGCGAGAAATACGATGCGGTGCTGGAGATTCTCAGCCCGGTGATGGATGTGCAGCGTCCGGACGGTGGTTTCTACCTGTGGCCTAGTGTGGATGGCGATGATGCGGCGTTCTGCCGGGATCTGTTCGAGCAAGAACACGTGACTGTCGTGCCGGGCTCCTATCTGTCCCGCGACGTGGATGGCGTCAATCCGGGTGCCGGGCGTGTGCGTTTGGCGCTGGTGGCACCGCTGGCTGAATGCGTAGAAGCGGCCGAACGCATTCGCAATTTCATACAGCGCCGCAAATAACAGCCTCGCCCCTACATAAATTCCAGGCGCTGCGCCCGCAGCGCCTTCAAACGCACACGCCGCCCCAGCAATCGTTGCCCCCCATTTGAAGTGCCATATTTGCCGTTTAGACTGAAGTCTGACCGCTGCCCCGATGTCGCACGAAACATCTGATGGCGCCAAGTCAAAAGACAAACCCGACCACAGCCGACGCGAAACCGTCCGGTCATGGCATAATCCGTCACCTTTTATTTTCAGCACCTGCAAAGGGGGCAATTCCTTGACCGTTTCAAGCAAAACGTTGCACCTTTTCGGCATCAAAGCCTGCGACACCATGAAAAAGGCGCGCACCTGGCTCGATGAACACGCTGTCAGCTATGACTTCCATGATTACAAAACGGTCGGCATCGACCGTGAACACCTGAACCAATGGTGCGACGAGCACGGCTGGCAAGTGGTGTTGAACCGTGCAGGCACGACCTTTCGCAAGCTCGACGACGAACGTAAAGCCGATCTCGACCAGCCGAAAGCCATCGAACTGATGCTCGCGCAACCCTCGATGATCAAGCGCCCGGTGCTCGATCTCGGTGACCGAACCCTGATTGGCTTCAAGCCAGATATCTACGCGGCCGCACTCAAGTAAGGCAGCCCGTTCCATTTTGTTAGAGGTATCAACATGTCCACTACCCTGTTCAGCCTGGCCTTTGGTGTCGGCACTCAAAACCGTCAAGGCGCATGGCTGGAGGTGTTTTACGCGCAGCCACTGCTCAATCCATCGGCCGAACTGGTCGCTGCCATTGCGCCGGTTCTGGGCTACACCGACGGCAATCAGGCCATCGCCTTCAGCACCGCTCAGGCGTCCCAACTGGCTGAAGCGCTGAAAGGCGTCGACGCTGCCCAGGCTGCGCTGCTGACCCGTCTGGCTGAGAGCCACAAGCCATTGGTCGCCACTATTTTGGCCGAAGACGCTCAGCTGACTTCCACGCCTGAGGCTTACCTCAAGCTGCATTTGCTGTCTCATCGCCTGGTCAAACCGCATGGCCTGAACCTGGCCGGCGTGTTCCCGCTGCTGCCAAACGTAGCCTGGACCAGCCAGGGCGCGATCGACCTGGCCGAACTGGCCGAGCATCAGCTGGAAGCCCGCCTGCGCGGCGAGCTGCTGGAAGTGTTCTCGGTGGACAAGTTCCCGAAAATGACCGACTACGTGGTACCGGCCGGCGTGCGTATCGCTGACGCGGCGCGTATTCGTCTGGGCGCTTACGTGGGCGAAGGCACCACCGTGATGCACGAAGGTTTCGTCAACTTCAACGCCGGCACCGAAGGCCCGGGCATGATCGAAGGTCGTGTCTCGGCGGGCGTGTTCGTTGGCAAGGGTTCGGACCTGGGCGGCGGTTGCTCGACCATGGGCACCCTGTCGGGTGGCGGCAACATCGTGATCAAGGTCGGCGAAGGCTGCCTGATCGGCGCCAACGCCGGTATCGGTATCCCGCTGGGCGATCGCAACACTGTTGAGTCGGGCCTGTACGTGACCGCCGGCACCAAGGTTGCGCTGCTGGACGAGCACAACAAACTGGTCAAAGTCGTTAAAGCCCGTGAACTGGCCGGTCAGCCTGACCTGCTGTTCCGCCGCAATTCGGAGACCGGTGCCGTGGAGTGCAAAACCCACAAATCGGCCATCGAACTGAACGAAGCGCTGCACGCTCACAACTAAGCAGAGCGTCAAACGATCACCTGATCTTGTAGGAGCGAGGCTTGCCCGCGAAGCTTTTGGCGACCTCAAGGGCCCCTTCGCGAGCAAGCTCTGCTCCTACACAGGTCAGGCGTTCCACCCGCCCATGTTCACCAGGGCCCAATAGCATGATGATTCCCTCTCCCTGGCGCGCCGATTTTCCGGCCCTCGCCGCATTGCAACGGCAAGACCAGACTTATCTGGACAACGCCGCCACCACGCAAAAACCTCAAGCCCTGCTGGATGCCCTGGCGCATTACTACGCCAACGGCGCGGCCAACGTGCATCGGGCGCAACACTTGCCCGGCGCCCATGCGACCCAGGCGTTCGAGGACAGCCGCAGCAAAGTTGCGCAATGGCTCAATGCCGGCGATTGCGGACAGATCATCTTTACCCACGGCGCGACGTCCGCGCTGAACCTCCTGGCCTATGGCCTGGAACACGTATTCAATCCGGGCGATGAAATTGTCATCAGCGCTCTGGAGCACCACGCCAACCTGTTGCCGTGGCAGCAACTGGCCCACCGTCGCGACTTGAAGCTGGTGATCCTGCCGCTGGATGCCGACGGTTTGATTGACCTTGAAGCCGCCACTCACCTGATCGGCCCGCGTACCCGCCTGCTGGCGGTCAGCCAGCTGTCCAACGTGCTCGGAGCCTGGCAGCCGTTGCCCGCGTTACTGGCAATGGCCAAAGCGCACAACGCGCTGACCGTGGTCGACGGCGCTCAAGGCGTGGTGCATGGTCGGCATGACGTGCAGGCGCTGGGCTGCGACTTCTATGTGTTTTCCAGCCACAAGCTCTACGGCCCGGATGGCCTGGGTGCGATGTTCGGTCGTCATGAAGCGCTTGAGCAACTGCGTCCGTGGCAGTTCGGCGGCGAAATGGTGCTGGATGCCAACTACCACGACGCACGCTTTCGTCCTGCGCCGCTGGGGTTCGAGGCGGGTACGCCACCGATTTCCAGCGTGATTGGCCTGGGGGCGACCCTGGATTATCTGGCCGGGCTGGATCAGAACGCCGTGTCCGCCCACGAAGCCGCGTTGCATGACTATTTGCTCAAAGGCCTTGAGGCGCGCAACGGCATCCGGTTGCTGGGCAAGCCGCAACTGGCGCTGGCCAGTTTTGTCGTCGAGGGTGTGCATAACTCTGATCTGGCGCATTTGCTGACCGAACAGGGAATCGCCGTTCGCGCCGGTCATCATTGCGCCATGCCGTTACTCAAAAGCTTTGAACTGGCCGGGGCGATTCGGGTGTCGTTGGCGTTGTACAACGATTCCGAAGACCTCGAGCGCTTTTTTGAAGCGCTGGATCAGGCCCTGGAGTTGTTGCGATGACCTTGCCCGCCGATGCCGTCATGGCGCTGGATACTTTTCAGAAGACTGCGAGTTGGGAACAGCGGGCGCGGTTGCTGATGCAATGGGGCGACCGCCTGCCAGCGTTGCGCGATGTGGATAAAGTCGAGGCCAACCGCGTGCATGGCTGTGAAAGCCAGGTGTGGCTGGTCGGCGCGCTGCAGGACGGTCATTGGCAGTTCAGCGCCAGCAGCGATGCACGCTTGATTCGCGGGTTGGTGGCGCTGCTGCTGGCACGGGTCAATGGGTTGTCCGCTGCCGAGTTGCAGCAGGTGGATTTGCCGGACTGGTTTAATCAGTTGGGCCTGTCGCGGCAGTTGTCGTCGTCGCGCAGCAATGGCCTTAATGCCGTGCTACAGCGGATGCGTGAGCTAGCGCACTGATCATTCCCACGCTCTGCGTGGGAATGATCCGGTTAGGCCGGTTTGACCCGATCCGCCGGGCGCCGAACCCCGGCCACAATCTTATCCACAGCCTTGGTCGCCGCGACCATGCCAAACGTCGCCGTCACCATCATCACCGCGCCAAAGCCCCCGGCGCAGTCGAGCTTCACGCCATCCCCGACAAAACTCTTCTGCAAGCAAATGCTGCCATCCGGTTTCGGGTAGCGCAGTTGCTCGGTGGAAAACACGCAGGGCACGCTGTAGTGACGGGTCACGGTGCGGGAGAAGCCGTAGTCGCGGCGTAGCGTGGAGCGCACTTTCGACGCCAGCGGATCGTTGAACGTGCGGTTCAGGTCGCAGACCTGGATCAGTGTCGGGTCGATCTGCCCGCCCGCGCCGCCGGTGGTGATGATCTGGATTTTGCGTCGCTTGCACCAGGCGATCAGCGCCGCTTTGGCGTTGACGCTGTCGATGCAGTCAATCACGCAGTCGATGTTCGGCGTGATGTACTCGGCCATGGTTTCGCGGGTGACGAAGTCCGCCACCGCATGCACCGTGCAGTCCGGGTTGATCCCGCGCAGGCGCTCGGCCATCACCTCGACCTTGGGCTTGCCGACGGTGCTGTCCAGCGCATGCAGTTGACGGTTGACGTTGCTGACGCAGACGTCATCCAGGTCGAACAGCGAAATCTCGCCCACGCCACACCGGGCGACAGCTTCCGCCGCCCAGGAACCGACGCCACCGACGCCGACGATCGCCACATGGGCCGCGCGCAAACGCTCCAGGCCTTCGATGCCATACAAGCGGGCGATGCCAGCAAACCGCGGATCTTCTGTACTCATGACCATTACCCCAAAAACCGGCGCGCATTATAGGGCCGTCGGCGGTCAAGAGCACCTTTGGGCTATGGACGGCAGTCTTGACGGCTTCAAATGACTACAAATTATTGGAATTGGGCTATAGCGCCCCGGTCAAAGAACTTAAGTCGACCTGGATTGCCCAATGTCGGGCGTTTCCCTGTTCGCTGTACGGTCAGAGAACCTCCAGTGTAGGATGCGCGCCCCTGCCACCTGCCACCTGGCAGCCGGCCGCCAACCGTTCCTTCGTTCCACAGCCTTTGGAACCCGAAAAAGCTATGTCATCGCGTAAATTTGGACTCAACCTGGTCGTGGTGCTCGCCATCGCAGCCTTGTTTACCGGCTTCTGGGCGCTGGTCAATCGCCCGGTTACCGCCCCCAACTGGCCTGAACAGATCTCCGGCTTTTCGTACTCGCCGTTTCAACAAGGCCAGTACCCGCAAAAAGCCCAGTACCCGACCGACGATGAAATGCGTCGCGATCTGGAGATCATGAGCAAGCTGACGGACAACATCCGGACCTACTCGGTCGACGGCACCCTGGAGAACATTCCCAAACTGGCGGAAGAATTCGGTCTGCGGGTAACCCTGGGGATCTGGATCAGCCCGGACGAAGAGCGCAACGAGCGCGAGATCACCCGCGCCATCGAAATCGCCAACACCTCGCGCAGCGTGGTTCGTGTGATTGTCGGTAACGAGGCGATCTTCCGTAAGGAAATCACCGCGGCGGAGCTGAGCCTGATCCTGGATCGCGTCCGCGCGGCCGTAAAGGTTCCGGTCACCACCTCTGAACAGTGGCACGTCTGGGAAGAAAACCCGAGCCTGGCCAAGCACGTCGACCTGATCGCCGCTCACGTCCTGCCCTACTGGGAATTCGTTCCGGTGGACAAGGCCGGTCAGTTCGTCCTCGACCGCGCCCGCGACCTGAAAAAGATGTTCCCGAAAAAACCGCTGCTGCTCTCCGAGGTTGGCTGGCCGAGCAACGGCCGCATGCGCGGTGGCGCCGATGCGTCGCCGGCGGACCAGGCGATTTACCTGCGCACGTTGGTCAACAAGCTCAACCGCCAAGGCTTCAACTACTTCGTGATCGAAGCGTTCGACCAGCCGTGGAAGGCCAGTGACGAAGGTTCGGTGGGCGCGTATTGGGGCGTGTTCAACGCCGCTCGCCAGCAGAAATTCAACTTCGAAGGCCCGGTCGTCGCGATCCCGCAATGGCGCGTGCTGGCTATCGGCTCGGTCGTGCTGGCCCTGCTGTCGCTGACCCTGCTGATGATCGACGGCTCGGCCCTGCGTCAACGTGGCCGCACCTTCCTGACCTTTATCGCGTTCCTGTGCGGTTCGGTGCTGGTGTGGATCGGTTATGACTACAGCCAGCAATACAGCACCTGGTTCAGCCTGACCGTGGGGTTCTTGCTCGCCCTCGGTGCACTCGGGGTGTTTATCGTTCTGCTGACCGAGGCCCATGAACTGGCCGAAGCGGTCTGGACCCACAAACGTCGGCGTGAATTCCTGCCAGTGGTGGGCGATTCGCACTACCGTCCGAAGGTGTCGATCCACGTACCTTGCTACAACGAGCCGCCAGAGATGGTCAAACAGACCCTCAACGCCCTGGCCAACCTCGACTATCCGGACTTTGAAGTCCTGATCATCGACAACAACACCAAAGACCCGGCGGTCTGGGAACCGGTACGCGATTATTGCGAAACCCTCGGCCCGCGCTTCAAGTTCTTCCACGTGGCACCGCTGGCCGGCTTCAAGGGCGGCGCGCTGAACTACCTGATTCCGCACACCGCCAAGGATGCCGAAGTGATTGCGGTGATCGACTCGGACTACTGTGTCGACCCGAACTGGCTCAAGCACATGGTGCCGCACTTCGCCGATCCGAAAATCGCCGTGGTGCAGTCGCCGCAGGATTACCGCGACCAGAACGAAAGCACCTTCAAGAAGCTCTGCTACGCGGAATACAAAGGCTTCTTCCACATCGGCATGGTCACCCGCAACGACCGTGATGCGATCATCCAGCACGGCACCATGACCATGACCCGGCGCTCGGTGCTCGAGGAACTGGGCTGGGCCGACTGGTGCATCTGTGAAGACGCCGAGTTGGGTCTGCGCGTGTTCGAAAAAGGTCTGTCGGCGGCGTATTACCACACCAGCTACGGCAAAGGCCTGATGCCCGATACCTTTATCGACTTCAAGAAACAGCGTTTCCGCTGGGCCTACGGAGCGATTCAGATCATCAAGCGTCACACCGCCAGCCTGCTGCGCGGCAAGGACACCGAACTGACCCGTGGCCAGCGTTACCACTTCCTCGCGGGCTGGTTGCCGTGGGTGGCGGACGGCATGAACATCTTCTTCACCGTCGGCGCGTTGTTGTGGTCGGCGGCGATGATCATCGTGCCGCAACGGGTCGATCCACCGCTGCTGATTTTCGCAATCCCGCCGTTGGCGCTGTTCGTGTTCAAGGTCGGCAAGATCATCTTCCTGTACCGTCGCGCGGTTGGAGTCAACCTGAAGGATGCGTTCTGCGCGGCATTGGCAGGGCTGGCGTTGTCGCACACCATCGCCAAAGCGGTGTTGTACGGCTTCTTCACCAGCAGCATTCCGTTCTTCCGCACCCCGAAAAACGCCGATAACCACGGCTTCTGGGTCGCGATTTCGGAAGCGCGCGAAGAAGTATTCATCATGCTGCTGTTGTGGGGCGCTGCGCTGGGGATCTTCCTGGTGAACGGTTTGCCGAGCAACGACATGCGCTTCTGGGTGGCCATGTTGCTGGTGCAATCGCTGCCGTACCTGGCGGCGCTGATTATGGCGTTCCTGTCGTCGCTGCCAAAACCGGTGGCCGAAGCCACGACCGCACCGGCTGTCTAAATCAGTACAGATGCACTAAACGGCGGCCAATGGTCGCCGTTTTGCTTTAAGATAACCGCCATTTTGCAGGCCTTGGCCGGGCACGTACCAACGGCCAAACGCCATACCTGTGGGAGCGGGCTTGCTCGCGAAGCTTTTGGCGTCAGTAATGGCCCCTTCGCGAGCAAGCCCGCTCCCACATTTAGCCCGCGCCCATATTTCATGTTTTCGGAGCTTTCCATGACGGCCCACGCCGACCTTTCGCCGACCCTTCAACTCGCCATCGACCTGATCCGCCGTCCGTCCGTGACGCCGGTCGACGCCGATTGCCAGAAGCAGATGATGCAGCGCCTGGGCGATGCCGGTTTCAAGCTGGAACCGATGCGCATCGAAGATGTGGATAACTTCTGGGCGACCCACGGTAAACACGAAGGCCCGGTGCTGTGTTTCGCCGGTCACACCGACGTGGTCCCGACCGGTCCGGTAGCCGCCTGGCAGATCGATCCGTTCAACGCGGTGATCGACGAGCACGGCATGCTCTGCGGCCGTGGCGCGGCGGACATGAAAGGCAGCCTCGCGGCCATGACCGTAGCCGCTGAGCGCTTCGTCACCGACTACCCGGACCACAAGGGCAAGGTCGCTTTCCTGATCACCAGCGACGAAGAAGGCCCGGCACATCACGGCACCAAGGCAGTGATCGAACGCCTCGCCGCCCGTAAGGAACGTCTGGACTGGTGCATCGTCGGCGAACCGTCGAGCACTACCCTGGTGGGTGACGTGGTCAAGAATGGCCGTCGCGGTTCCCTCGGCGCCAAATTGACCGTACACGGTGTGCAAGGTCACGTGGCGTATCCGCACCTGGCGAAGAACCCGATCCACCTCGCTGCTCCGGCGCTGGCCGAACTCGCCGCCGAGCACTGGGATCACGGCAACGATTTCTTCCCCCCTACCAGTTTCCAGATCTCCAACGTCAATTCCGGCACCGGCGCGACCAACGTGATTCCGGGTGATCTGGTGGCGGTGTTCAACTTCCGCTTTTCCACCGAGTCCACCGTCGAAGGCCTGCAAAAGCGCGTCGCCGATATTCTCGACAAGCATGGTCTGGACTGGCACATCGACTGGGCGCTGTCCGGCCTGCCGTTCCTCACCGAACCGGGCGCCCTGCTCGACGCGGTATCGGCGAGTATCAAGAACATCACCGGTCGCGAGACCAAGGCCTCCACCAGCGGCGGTACTTCCGACGGGCGCTTCATCGCGACCATGGGTACACAAGTGGTCGAACTGGGCCCGGTCAACGCGACGATCCACCAGGTCAACGAGCGCGTGCTGGCGGCCGATCTCGACGTGCTGACCGAAATCTACTACCAGACCCTGATCAAGTTGCTCGCCTGATGCTTGCGTGTCCGATCTGCAGCGAACCGCTGAACGCGGTGGACAACGGCGTGGCTTGCCCCGCCGGGCATCGTTTCGACCGTGCGCGGCAGGGTTACTTGAACCTGTTGCCGGTGCAGCATAAAAACAGCCGCGACCCTGGGGATAACCTGGCGATGGTCGAAGCCCGTCGCGACTTTTTGAACGCCGGCCATTACGCGCCGGTGGCCAAGCGTCTGGCGCAACTGGCGGCGCAATACGCGCCCCAACGCTGGCTGGACATCGGTTGTGGCGAGGGTTACTACACCGCGCAAATCGCCGAAGCCTTGCCCAATGCCGACGGCTACGCCCTGGACATTTCCCGGGAAGCGGTCAAACGCGCCTGCAAACGCAACCCTGCGCTGACTTGGTTGATCGCCAGCATGGCGCGAGTGCCGTTGGCCTCCGCCAGTTGTCAGTTTCTCGCCAGCGTTTTCAGCCCGCTGGACTGGGAAGAAGCCAAGCGCCTGCTCAGCCCCGGCGGCGGCTTGATGAAAGTCGGGCCGACCAGCGGCCATCTGATGGAATTGCGCGAGCGGCTGTACGACGAAGTGCGCGAGTACACCGACGATAAGCATTTGGCGCTGGTGCCGGAAGGCATGGCGCTGCAGCACAGCGAAACCCTGGAGTTCAAACTGACGCTTGCCAGTGGTCAGGATCGCGCGAACCTGTTGGCCATGACACCCCACGGCTGGCGCGCCAGTGCCGAACGCCGGGCAGCCGTCATCGAACAGGCCGAGCCGTTCGAGGTCACCGTGTCGATGCGCTACGATTATTTTGTTCTTCAATAAACTCTAAAATTTGGTCTTGAGCAAACAGCTTGAGGCCGGCTAAATCCGCGAATGGATTTTTCAGACCCGCAGTGAGGACATCCATGCGCCAACCCGATATCGAGATTTACCTGAAAGACGCCGACGTCGACTACAAGGCCATCGCAGCCTGGCTCGGCGCAGCTTTAGGCCCGTGCACCGATTGGGTTCAGAAAGGCCAGACTTACAAGTGCAAGGCCGGCAGCGTGCCGGTGACCTGGCTGCCGAAAGCCGTCGGCAAATGGAACAGCCTGTACCTGGAAAGCGACCAGACCCCATGGGAAGACGACATCGCCTGCGCCCGCGCAGCCTTTGCCGCGCTGAACGTCGAAGTGCGTTGCGCGCCGGGCAGCTGGGTCGAGGAAGAGGGTGAAGAGACGGCTGATCGCTGGATGCGCATCAGCGCCGATGGTGAAGAAGAAATCACCTGGAAAACCGCGTAAAAAATCCGTACGACGGACGTATGCACAACGCGGATCAAATGTGGGAGCGGGCTTGCTCGCGAATGCGGTGTGTCAGTCAAAATTGATGTCGACTGACGCACCGCGTCGCAGCCAGCCTCCATGAGCACGACCAGTTTTGTGTAATGTGAAGGGTTGTGTTTACAAGCCCACCACATCCTCAGCCTGCAAGCCCTTCTCGCCGGTCACCACTGCATACTCAACCTGCTGACCTTCAGTCAGCGAGCGATGCCCTTCGCCGCGGATCGCGCGGTAGTGCACGAACACGTCCACCCCGTCCTCGCGCTGAATGAAGCCATAGCCCTTGGCGTCGTTGAACCACTTCACATTGCCGGTTTCGCGTGTTGCCATTTGTTCATACTCCCTTTTTATTATTGATCGGGCTTTTCGCAGGAAAGCCTCGGGAACGTCAGCCTGCGCATACCGGTCCCATGAGGGCAACGGCGACAGAGTGCCGAGTATATGACAGGCACCAGAACTCTCAATAGGAGTTTACTTCGCTGCTTTTTTGCCGATTTTCGACGAATACGGCACACTATCTACCGCCCGAGCAAACGCTCGGTTTTTTTCACTCACGCAGAAGCCGTATGACCCGTTCCCCGTTTCGCCGTCTTGTGTTTGGCACCCTGCGCCGACTGCTGTACCTCTGGGTTCGCTCGGAGACGATCAATCAGTCGTCGTTCACCCTTAACCTCGACCGCAGCCGGCCGGTGTTCTACGTCCTGCAAAATCCTTCATTGACCGACCTCGCCGTGGTCGATACCGAATGCAGCAAGGCCGGCCTGCCCCGCCCGGTATTGCCAGTATCGGTGGGCGCGTTGGTAGAGCCCGCCGCATTCTTTTACCTGACGCCGGAGCCCGACTGGCTCGGCCGTCAGGACAAGCGCGGTGCGCCACCGACCCTGACCCGTCTGGTCAGCGCCCTGAGCCAGAACGCCGCCGAAGACGCGCAGATCATTCCGGTCAGCGTGTTCTGGGGCCAGTCGCCGGACAGCGAATCGAGCCCGTGGAAACTGTTGTTCGCCGACAGTTGGGCGGTCACCGGGCGTTTGCGTCGGCTGCTGAGCATCATGATTCTGGGGCGCAAGACCCGGGTGCAGTTCTCGGCGCCGATTCATTTGCGTGAACTGATCGATCACAACAAAGGCCACGAGCGCACCGTGCGCATGGCCCAGCGGATTCTGCGGGTGCACTTTCGCAACCTGAAAGCCGCGGTGATTGGCCCGGACATTTCCCACCGCCGCAACCTGGTCAAAGGCCTGCTCAATCAGCCGTCGGTCAAACAGGCGATCCTCGACGAAGCCGAGCGCGAGAACATCTCCCCGGAAAAAGCCAAGGCACAAGCCTTGCGCTACGGCAACGAGATCGCCTCGGACTACACCTACACCGCGATCCGCTTTCTGGAAGTGGTGCTGAGCTGGTTCTGGAACAAGATCTACGACGGGATCAAGGTCAACCACATCGAAGGTGTGCAGAAAGTCGCCCAGGGGCACGAAGTGATCTACGTGCCGTGCCACCGCAGCCACATCGACTACCTGCTGCTTTCCTATCTGCTGTTCCGCAACGGCCTGACTCCGCCGCACATCGCCGCCGGGATCAACCTCAACATGCCTGTGATCGGCAGCCTGCTACGACGTGGCGGCGCGTTTTTCATGCGCCGCACCTTCAAGGGCAACCCGCTCTACACCTCGGTGTTCAACGAATACCTGCATACCCTGTTCACCAAAGGCTTCCCGGTCGAGTACTTCGTCGAGGGCGGCCGCTCGCGCACCGGGCGCATGCTGCAACCGAAAACCGGGATGCTCGCGATCACCCTGCGCAGCTTCCTGCGTTCGTCGCGCATGCCGATCGTCTTCGTGCCGGTGTACATCGGCTACGAGCGCGTGCTGGAAGGCCGCACCTACCTCGGCGAATTGCGTGGCGCGAGCAAGAAGAAAGAATCGATTTTCGACATTTTCAAAGTCATCGGTGCGCTCAAACAGCGCTTCGGTCAGGTTGCGGTCAACTTCGGAGAGCCGATCAAACTGGCGGAGTTCCTCGACAGCGAACAGCCAGACTGGCGCCAACAGGAACTCGGTCCGCAATTCAAACCGGCCTGGCTCAACGAAACCACCAACCGCCTCGGCGAGAAAGTCGCACAGCATTTGAATGAAGCGGCGGCGATCAATCCGGTGAATCTGGTGGCCCTGGCGTTGCTGTCCACCAGCCGTCTGGCGCTGGATGATCGCGCTATGGCGCGGGTGCTCGATCTGTATCTGGCGCTATTGCGCAAGGTTCCCTACTCCTCGCACACCACCCTGCCGGAGGGCGACGGTCGGGCGCTGATCGAGCATGTGAAGGACATGGACCTGCTGTCCGAGCAAAGCGATGCGCTGGGCAAGATTCTGTACCTGGATGAACAAAACGCTGTCCTGATGACCTACTACCGCAACAACGTGCTGCACATCTTCGCGTTGCCTTCGTTGCTGGCGAGTTTCTTCCAGAGCACCTCACGCATGAGCCGCGAGCAGATCCTGCGCTACACCCGCGCGCTGTATCCGTACTTGCAATCGGAGCTGTTCATTCGCTGGACGCTAGATGAACTCGATGGCGTGGTCGATCAATGGCTCGAAGCCTTCGTCGAGCAAGGCCTGCTGCGTTTCGAGAAAGACGTGTACCTGCGTCCGGCACCGAGCTCGCGGCATTTCGTGCTGTTGACGCTGCTGTCGAAAAGCATCGCCCAGACCTTGCAGCGCTTCTACATGACCGTTTCCTTGCTGCTCAACAGCGGCCAGAACAGCATCAGCGCCGAAGAACTCGAAGACCTGTGCACGGTCATGGCCCAGCGCCTGTCGATCCTCCACGGCCTGAACGCCCCGGAGTTCTTCGACAAGAGCCTGTTCCGTCACTTCATCCAGACAATGCTGGACCTCGACGTGCTGCGCCGCGACGAGGCCGGCAAGTTGAGCTATCACGAACTGTTAGGCGAACTGGCCGAAGGCGCCGCCAAACGGGTATTGCCAGCGGAGATCCGCTTGTCGATCCGTCAGGTGGCGCTGCATCGCAGTGAAGATGCGGCGGATCAAGTCGCGGCTCCCGCGCAGACCGTCTAAATTCCTACAGGCGCCAGGCTTCTTCTGGCGCCTTTGATACGGAGATCTTTGATGAAAAAACTCTCTCTTGTTCTGCTGACTGCCCTGCTCGGTGCCTGTCAGTCGACACAACCGATCGCCAACGCCAGCCTCGACGGCGAAGTGTTCTACTTGCAACGCATTGCTCTGCCACCGAACGCGACCTTGAGCGTCAGCTTGCAAGATGTGTCCTTGGCCGACGCACCGGCGGTAGTGCTCGACGAGCAGAAAGGCCCGGTCAAGGGCCAAGTGCCGTTGCCATTCCATTTGAGCTACGATCCGGCGCAGGTCAAACCCGGCCATCGCTACTCGGTCAGCGCCCGCATCGAAGTGGACGGCAATCTGATGTTCATCACCACTGAAAATCACGCCGTGAAACTGGACGGCAAAGATCCGCAACCACTGAAAATCCGCGTCGACGCAGCACGTTAACTCTCTTTTATGAACAAGGAAGCCGCCATGCTCCGCCCTACCCTTCGCTTCGCCGGCCTGTGCGCAGGCTTGATGATCTGCGCCAACGCCCTGGCCCTGTCGCTCAATGACCTGTCGCAACAAGATGCCACCGGCGGTCTCAAGGACGCCCTGACTCAAGGCGCGCAACTGGCCGTTAAACAACTCGGCACACCCGGCGGCTTCAGCAACAACCCGGACGTGAAGATCGAACTGCCGGGCAAGCTGGGTAAAGTCGCCAAGAAAATGAAACAGTTCGGCATGGGTGATCAGGTCGATCAACTGGAAACCAGTATGAACAAAGCGGCTGAAACGGCCGTGACGCAAGCCCAGCCGATCCTGGTAGATGCGGTGAAGAAAATGACCGTGGAAGATGCCAAGGGGATCCTCAGCGGCGGCAAGGACTCGGCCACTCAGTACCTGAGCAAAAGCAGCCGCGAACAGATCCGCACCAAGTTCCTGCCGATCGTCAAACAAGCCACCGATCAAGTCGGCCTGGCGCAGCAGTACAACGCATTCGCCGGACAAGCCGCGACCTTGGGCGCGCTGGATGCGAAAAATGCCAACATCGAAAGCTATGTGACCGAGCAAGCGTTGAACGGTTTGTTCGAGATGATTGGCAAGCAGGAAGAAACCATTCGCCAGAACCCTGCGGCGGCGGCGACCGGTTTGGCGAAGAAGGTGTTTGGTACGCTCTAAACCTCAACTCCGATCCTGTGGGAGCGAGCCTGCTCGCGATTGCGGTGTTTCAGCCACAGTTGATGTCGACTGACACAGCCTCATCGCGAGCAAGCCCGCTCCCACGAAAATCAGATCATCGACGCTGCCCGCAGAAAGAATACCCACTCGCGCCCCATCTTCCTTTTCTCGAACACCTTCAACTCGACCAACCCGTTCAGGGTGGCCGACGCGGTGTTGTAAGAGCAGTTCAGATTCTCCTTCACATTGACCGCCGTGAACTCCTTGGCCATTCCACTCTTGGCCACTTGGTATACGGCTCGCTGTTTCTCGGTGAGCTGGTCGAAGAAACCTGACTCCAGCAGCCATCGATCAAAGCTTTCGGTGTAGGCAAGGCTTTTTCGATAAGCCTCAGTAAAAGCGCTGACTGCCCGGAAGATCACTGAACACTGGAAGTCGATGAAATAGGTCATGTCCAGATCATCGGCCTCGGTATTCAGATACGAGCGCCCATATTTCACCGGCGCATTGCGCAGCAACAGGCTAATCGCGATGTAGCGAAAGGCCGAAAAATCATTCTTGAACATGAACCAGTAAAACAGTGCCCGCGCGACCCGACCGTTGCCATCGCGAAAAGGATGCTCATAGCCCAGCGCAAAATGCAGCGCGATACCTTTGATCAATGGATGAAGGTAATCCACTTGATCGGGATCGTCGTGAGACTGGTTGATCCACTTCGACAGCACCTGCAATCGTGACGCGAGTCCCGCTGCGGGGGGCGGCGTATGAACAGTGTTGCCCTCACCGTCCTGCACCACCACGTCATCGTTGATCCTGAAAGCACCCGGTGAATATTGCGGGTCATCGATACCTTCAACGCCAACACGATGCATCGCCGTGATCAGTTCGATGCTCAAGGGGTCATAACGCTTTTCCCAAGCGAAGTTCATCATCTTGTAGTTGCCGATGACCATCCGCTCATCCGGCGTACGCGGCAGGCGTTTGCGCTTGAGCATGTCCTTGGCCACGCGGGTGGTGGTCGCCGCACCTTCGAGCTGGCTGCTGCTGATGGCTTCGTCTTCGATCAGATCGTTGAGCAGATAGCTGAAATGCGCTCGTTCGCCGATCTGTCCGGTCATGTATTCAAGGGCTGCCGTCGTCGCTTGTCGATCAACGGCCGAAACAGCTTTCTGGGCCAATGGGGTCAGCACAAATTTCCCCCACTGAATGGGCTCGCCCAATGGCAAAAGGCTGGAATACTGCGCGGTCCGGGCTTTCTTGACCAAGGCCCAGCACAGATTCGAATCCAGCCCCGGCGCCCAGCGGTAGCGCAACTCATCGAACGGAAGATAGCGCCCCTGATCGTCCAGAGGCTTGAGCAGTGCGAGGTAGTCCGAGAGGCGTTCCTTGTGGGGAGATTGCCCCAAACGATCGAACACCGGGTCGGATCTGCCCTTCAGCATGGGCGGCTTTTTCATTATTGGTGTCTCAACAACTCACGAAATTGAGTCTTGAGTACACCAGTGCACCTACGTTGACTCAATATCAGACGGATCTGAAATATGTGTAGGAGCCTGGACCACCTTCGCGGGCAAGCCTCGCTCCTACAGTGGAGCTGCGTATACACGCCCCAAAGAGTCAGACCGGCTCTTGCTTGACCCTGAACCAAGCCGCATACAACGCCGGCAAAAACAGCAACGTCAACGCCGTCGCCACAATCAGCCCGCCCATGATCGCCACCGCCATCGGCCCGAAAAACACGCTGCGCGACAATGGAATCATCGCCAACACCGCCGCCAACGCCGTCAGCACAATCGGTCGGAAGCGTCGCACCGTCGCCTCGATAATCGCCTGCCAAGGCTTAAGCCCGGCCGCGATATCCTGCTCAATCTGATCCACCAGAATCACCGAGTTACGCATGATCATCCCGGACAAGGCGATCGTCCCCAGCATCGCCACAAAACCGAATGGCTGGCGGAACACCATCAGAAACAGCGTCACACCAATCAGCCCCAGTGGCGCCGTCAGAAACACCATCACCGTGCGTGAGAAACTGCGCAGTTGCAGCATCAGCAACGTCAGCACCACCACGATAAACAGCGGCACACCGGCCTTCACCGAGTTCTGCCCACGGGTCGAGTCTTCCACCGTACCGCCGACGTCCAGCAGATAGCCGTCTGGCAGCTCGGCGCGAATCGGATCGAGGGTCGGCATGATTTGCTGCACCAGCGTCGCCGGTTGTTCTTTGCCATAGATGTCGGCGCGAACCGTCACGTTGGGCAGGCGGTTGCGGTGCCAGATGATGCCCTCTTCGAAACCGTATTCCAGCGTTGCGATCTGCGACAGCGCCACGCTGCGACCGTTGTCGGTCGGCACGGCCAGGCTTGGCAGCAACGCCAGTTCGGTGCGCTCATGCACCGTGCCGCGCAGCAGGATTTCGATCAACTCGTTGTCTTCGCGGTACTGGCTGACGCTGGCACCGGTCAGCGAGCTTCGCAGGAAACCCGAGAGGTTTGCCGTGCTCACCCCCAGCGCCCGCGCGCGGTCCTGATCGACGTTCAGGTAAACGACTTTGCTCGGCTCCTCCCAGTCCAGATGCACGTTGACCACGTGAGGATTCTCGCGAACCTTGGCCGCAACTTTGCGCGCCAGGGCACGGACGTCTTCGATGTGTTCACCGGTGACCCGGAACTGCACCGGATAGCCAACCGGCGGGCCATTCTCCAGCCGCGTGACCCGCGAACGCAGGGCCGGAAATTGTTCGTTGAGGGTTTCGATCAGCCAGGTGCGCAAGGTTTCGCGATCCTCGATGGTTTTGGCCAGCACGACAAATTGCGCAAAACTCGCTGCTGGAAGTTGCTGATCCAGCGGCAGGTAGAAACGCGGCGAACCGGTGCCGACGTAAGCCACGTAGTTGTCGATCCCGGCGTGATCCTTGAGCAGGCCTTCAAGGCGTTTGACCTCCTCGGCGGTGTTGCTCAAAGACGCCCCTTCGGCCAGTTTCAGATCAACCATTAACTCCAGTCGCCCCGAAGCCGGGAAGAACTGCTGTGGCACGAAACGGAACAGCACCACTGACGCGACGAACATCACGATGGTCAGGACGATCACCGTTTTGCGCCGACGCACGCACCATTCCACCAGCCGTCTGACGCGCTGATAGAACGGCGTGCCATAAGGGTCGGGTTGGCCGTCGCCGATGCCATGCTTGGCGGCGTGAATTTTCGCCAGATCCGGTAGGAGTTTTTCCCCCAGATAAGGCACAAAGACTACGGCGGCAATCCACGATGCCAGCAACGCGATGGTCACCACCTGGAAGATCGAACGGGTGTATTCGCCGGTGCCCGATTGCGCGGTGGCAATCGGCAAGAAACCGGCCGCGGTGATCAATGTGCCGGTGAGCATCGGGAACGCGGTGCTGGTCCAGGCATAGCTGGCGGCTTTGACCCGGTCGAAGCCCTGCTCCATTTTGATCGCCATCATTTCCACGGCGATGATCGCGTCGTCCACCAGCAACCCCAGCGCCAGCACCAGCGCGCCGAGGGAAATCTTGTGCAGGCCGATGCCTAAGTAATACATGCAGGCGAACGTCATCGCCAACACCAGCGGAATCGCCAGTGCTACGACCATGCCGGTGCGCACACCGAGGGAGAAGAAACTCACCAGCAACACAATCGCCAGCGCCTCCACCAATACCTGAACGAACTCGCCGACACCGGTTTTCACCGCGGCGGGTTGATCGGACACTTTGCGCAGCTGCATGCCGGCCGGAAGGTTCTTCTGGATTCGGGCGAATTCGACTTCCAGCGCCTTACCCAGAATCAGAATGTCGCCGCCATCCTTCATGGCCACCGCCAGACCGATGGCGTCTTCAGCCATGAAGCGCATGCGCGGCGCCGGTGGATCGTTGAAGCCACGGCGAACGTTCGCCACATCGGCGATGCGGAACGTGCGATCACCCACGCGGATCGGGAAGTTCTTGATCTCATCGACCGTCTGAAAATTCCCCGAAACCCGTAGCTGCAAACGCTCGCTGGTGGTTTCGAAGAAGCCTGCGGTGGACATCGCGTTCTGCTCTTCAAGCGCCTGCTGCACCACCGCCAACGGCAACCCGAGGGTGGCCAGTTTGACGTTGGAGAGCTCGATCCAGATCTTCTCGTCCTGCAGCCCGAGCAGATCGACCTTGCCCACATCCTTGACCCGTTGCAGCTGAATCTGGACACGGTCGGCGTAGTCCTTGAGCACCGCGTAATCAAAACCTTCGCCGGTCAGGGCGTAGATGTTGCCGAAGGTGGTGCCAAACTCATCGTTGAAGAATGGCCCCTGGATGCCCGGTGGCAGGGTGTGGCGAATGTCGCTGATCTTCTTGCGGACTTGATACCAGAGCTCCGGGATTTCCACCGAATGCATCGAATCCCGAGCGATGAACGTGACCTGAGACTCACCCGGGCGGGAGAATGAAGCGATCCGGTCGTACTCGCCGGTTTCCATCAGTTTCTTTTCAATACGCTCGGTAACCTGGCGCGACACTTCCTCGGCCGTGGCCCCCGGCCAGGTGGTGCGAATCACCATGGCCTTGAAGGTGAACGGCGGGTCTTCGCTTTGGCCGAGCTTGGTGTAGGACAACGCGCCGACGACGGCCAGCAAAAGCATCAGGAACAGGACGATCTGACGGTTACGCAGCGCCCATTCGGAAAGATTGAAACCCATCGGGGATTACTCCTTGTGCGCCAGATTGACCACGCGGTTGGAGCGATCCACCGGGCGCACTTGCTGCCCGTCGTGAAGCACATGAACACCGGCCGCCACCACCCAGTCGCTGGCATTCAGGCCTTCGAGCACCGGCACGGTTTTCTCACCGAATGCACCGACCCGAACCGGGGCTTTTTTCAAGGTGTTGTTGGCGCCGACCACCCACACATAAGTGGCACCGTTTTCCGCGGTGACCGCCGACAGCGGCACCGACAACGACACCACATCGGCGGTCTGGATGAACACCCGGGCGCTCTGGCCGAGTTCGGCGGGAACCTTGCCGGCGGTAAAAGCGATACGGGCGGCGAAGGTGCGGGATTTCGGATCGGCCGCAGGCGACAGTTCACGGATGCGTCCGGGGAAACGTTGATCGGGCTGGGTCCAGAGTTCCACCGAGACCGGCTGGCCGACCTTGAAACGACCGAAGCTCTGCTCCGGCAGGCTGATCAACACTTCACGCTCGCCATCGGTGGCGAGGGTAAACACGGTTTGCCCGGCCGCGACCACTTGCCCGACTTCTACCGCACGTTTGGCCACCACGCCATCCTGGGGCGCGCGCAGCACCGCGTAACTGGCCTGATTGGTCGATACGTTGAATTCGGCTTTGATTTGCTTGAGGCGTGCTTCACCGGAGCGGTAGAGGTTTTCCGCGTTGTCGTACTGCGAACGGCTGACCATTTGCCGCTCCATCAGGGTCTTATAACGATCGCGCTCGGCGCGCACCAGGCTCAGGTTGGCCTCGGCGGCCGCGACTTGGGCACGGGTGGCTTCCAGTTGCAGGCGCACGTCCTGAGGATCGAGTTCCGCCAGAGGCTGGTCAGCCTTGACCCGCTGGCCTTCCTCGACCAGTCGTCGGCTGACTTTGCCGCCAATGCGGAAGGCCAGATCTGGCTCATAGCGCGCGCGGACTTCACCGGGATAACTTTCCATGGCCTGAGCCGAGGGCTCTGGCTGTACGACCATGGCCGGGCGGACGGTGACTTGAGGCGCCTCTTCATGGCCACACGCAGACAATAAAAAAGCCAGACTGACCGGCAATGCGAGGGGCAAGGCATAGCGGAACATGGAGAAGGACCTTTCGCTAATGGTGCTTGGAATAATTATACTGACCAGTATGTTATTAATAGCAAACTCACCAGTCCAGTATTAAAGCGAAGAATGTCGAACAATCTTTCAACACCCAGTGGTCCGGGCCGTCCCAAGGATCTGGCCAAGCGCCAGGCAATCCTCGACGCGGCGAAAATCCTGTTTCTGAGTAAGGGATACGCCAACACCAGCATGGATGCCGTGGCGGCCGAGGCCGGCGTGTCGAAGCTGACGGTCTACAGCCATTTCAATGACAAAGAGACGCTGTTTGCCGCCGCGGTGATGGCCAAGTGCGAGGAGCAACTGCCAACGCTGTTTTTTGAGTTGCCGGACGGCATTGCCGTGGAAACCGTGCTGCTGAACATCGCGCGCGGCTTTCATCAGCTAATCAACAGCGACGAATCGGTGAACCTGCACCGGTTGATGGCGACGCTGGGCAGCCAGGACCCGAAACTTTCGCTGATTTTCTTCGAGGCCGGGCCAGAACGCATGCTGCACGGCATGGAGCGGTTGTTGACCAAGGTCAATCAGAGCAGCGCGTTGAGCATCGATAAACCGCGCAATGCGGCAGAGCATTTCTTCTGCCTGCTCAAGGGCGCGGGGAATTTCCGCTTGCTGTATGGCTGCGGCGAGCCGGTGACCGGGGATGCGGCTGAAGCCCATGTGCGGGAAGTGGTGGGGTTGTTTATGCGGGCTTATCGGCCGGACTCGGCCTGATAAATTGAGGTGTCTGCGCTGACGCCTTCGCGAGCAAGCCCGCTCCCACATTGGATCTCCGGTGTACACAAAATCTGTGACCGACAAAGGTCCAATGTGGGAGCGGGCTTGCTCGCGAAGCAGGCGACATGGTCTTAGGGCTTGAGCGCTTTCTTCGGATAAATATCGTATCGGCTGGACTTGCCATCCAGCGCGTGACTCGGCTTCGGCCCGTCGATGCACGGCGCCTTGCGTGGGCGTTTGACCACCACCCGGTGACTGGCCAGGGCCAAAGCCGCTTCGAGCAATGCCGGCGCATCCGGGTCATCGCCTACCAGCGGCCGGAACAGGCGCATTTCCTTCTTCACCAACGCAGTTTTCTCACGATGGGGAAACATCGGGTCGAGGTAGATCACCTGCGGTGGCTCGCCTTCCCAGTTGCGCATCACCTCGATCGAATTGCCCTTGAGCAAACGCATCCGCGCCACGATCGGCGCCACGTCGAAATCTTCCGCGCCGCGCGCCAGGCCATCTTCCAGCAACGCGCCGATCAGCGGCTGGCGCTCGATCAGGCTCATCTCGCAGCCCAGGCTGGCCAGCACGAACGCGTCCTTGCCCAGCCCCGCCGTGGCATCCAGCACGCGCGGGCGCACGCCTTGGGCGACGCCGACCGCTTTGGCGATCATCTGACCGCTGCCGCCACCGTATAACCGACGATGGGCCGCGCCGCCCTCGACAAAATCCACCCGCACCGGTCCCGGTGCGTCCGGCCCCAGTTGTTGCAGCTGCAACCCCTGCTCGCCCACCTGCAAGGCAAACTCGCCGTCATCCACCTGCAACGGCAACCCCAGGCGCTCGGCCCATTGCTCGGCCTGTGGCTGAAAGGTCGTGCCCAAGGCCTCGACATGGATGCGGCAGGCCGCAGGTTGCTCAATCATGGGAAAACACGCTCAAAAAATTAATGATCGGCAAAAACGGCCGATAACCAAACTATCGAGCATTTTGCCAGAGCTGAGCGTCGACCGAGAGAAATGTCAGACATTCAACGCACATCGATAGGTTACATCTCGCCCCACGGCGATTTTGGCCTGCGAAATTCCCAAGCACTGAGCGGCGTCAGTCACCTGTGGCAGGATTTTTTTGCCCAGGCCCTGGCCGATCAGTCGGGCGATGTCGTGCCGGAGTCTCTCAACTTTCCGCCGGTTGATCTCGACAGCCCGGTCGAACCGACCGTTGGCAGCGAGCTGCTGGCGCACATCATTTCCCAGCGCGAATGTGATGTGATGGAAACACCAGTCCGCCCACCCGAACCACTGTTCCTGCCGATTGCCGAGTTCGAAATGGACCTGGCCGATAAACCTTTCCCGCCGTTCCCGCCGGAAGAAATCGTCGCGCAACAGAAACAACAGGACTTCGACAGCGGCTGGGTACGCCCGATTGTGCTCACCGCCGGTCAACCACTGCCGGAGCCTGGCACCGCACCGCAACCGCGACCGCTGCACTTGCCGATCGCCGAGTTCGAGCTCGACCTGCTGGACAAACC
The DNA here is from genome assembly GCF_019145235.1 of Pseudomonas farris. Classification (GTDB taxonomy): domain Bacteria; phylum Pseudomonadota; class Gammaproteobacteria; order Pseudomonadales; family Pseudomonadaceae; genus Aquipseudomonas; species Aquipseudomonas farris. The sequence continues at coordinate 412,845 of NZ_JAHSTV010000005.1, forward strand.
ATTCCCGCCGTTCTCGCCCGAAGAGCTGGTGGAGCAACAAAAACAATTCGATTTCGATAACGGCTGGGCGCGCCCGATCGTTCTGCAGAACCTGCGCATCGCCGCGTAACCCTCAGCGACACCGCCACCACGGCCCGACATCCACATGAAAGTGATTGCGATGGGCGGCGTTGTAGTCCGGGCTCAACACCACGCTGAACATGTCGCAAGCGCCGTCGCGGACCTGATGGAGAAATCTCCCGTCCTGGTTATCCTTCGGCCAATCCTTGAGCACGCTGATGAATCGACCATCCGCCAGCCGGAATCCAGTGATATCCAGTGCATCAGCCGTGGCATGCTGGCTGCGTCTGCCGTTTTCGCGGTTGTAGACGTTGCGACAGGCGAAGCTGCCGAGATGGTCGACCCGTTTCACCCCCTGTCCGTAGACCGCCTGAGCCGTCGGTTGCAGGGCGTGGCGTTCGAACAAAGCGAACGCCACAGCCAGACGGCAACTGGCGAGGAAACTGCTGCTCAGCGCCGCCTCGCCACCTTGCACACGCAAGGCGTTGGTCAACGGGCAGGCCGCGTCCGGGCTGTCGGCCTGACGGGCCACCCGCAAATCTGAGCTGCTCAGCGCCTGGTCGCATAACTGCGGATCATCGCGTAGACGCATCAGTTTGTAGCGGGTCAGCAGGTTCGGTTCGGCCTTTACGTCCAGCGGCGCCCATGGGTTCCATTGCGGGGGAATGGAAACCCAGCCGCGCCAGACGCTCAACCCGGCAGCGCCGATGATCAACAGCACCAGCAACAGCCCCCACCGAAACCGCATCGTCAGCCTTTGAACAATTGATTGGCCTTCTGGAACGGCATCGACCGAGAGGTGAAGCCGAAGGTCCCGTGTTGCTGGATTTCCTCGGCAGCCCGGAAGAACTCGCCATACGCCGCCAGGGCCAGGGCCGAACCGACGCTAATGCGCTTGACGCCCATTTCACTCAACTGCTCGACCGTCAGCTTGAGCCCGCCAGACATCAACACATTGACCGGTTTCGGCGCCACCGCGCGGACCACCGCCAACACTTCTTCAGCGCTGCGCAGGCCCGGTGCGTAAAGCACGTCGGCCCCCGCCTCGGCGAATGCCTGCAAGCGGCGAATGGTATCGTCGAGGTCAGGATTGCCGTGTAGAAAATTCTCGGCACGCGCCGTCAGCACAAAGGGGAAAGGCAAACTGCGGGCCGCCGCGACGGCCGCTTCGATACGCGCCACGGCATGCTCGAAGCAGTAGATCGGACCGTCCTCACGCCCGGTGGCATCTTCGATCGAACCGCCGACCGCACCGACCTTTGCCGCACGCACAATACTTTGAGCGCAGTCGGCGGGGGCGTCGGCAAAACCGTTTTCGAGATCCACTGCTACCGGCAGATCAGTGGCCGCGACAATCGCTTCAACGTTCGCCAGGGTTTCATCGAGCGTCAGCCCACCATCGGGACGGCCCCGGGAAAACGCGTAACCGGCACTGGTGGTCGCCAGCGCCTCGAAGCCAAGGCTGGCGAGCATCTTCGCCGATCCGGCGTCCCAAGGGTTGGGAATGACAAAAACGCCCTCACGTTCGTGCAGTGCTTTGAACGCCTGGGCTCGAAGGGTTTGCGCATCCATTGGCAGGCTCCTGAAAGGGAAATAACCCGCTTCAGAGCAAGCCAAGTTGCTCGGCGGCGGGCTCTCTGTATAGCTCAGGCAGCGGCGGCAAGCCAGGCAAACGCAGCATCAGTTGTGCGTGAAAACGTTGTGCCAGTTTCGCTGCCAGCAGGTTATCGGCGGTGTGCAGGAAGATATAGGGCGTGCGGCCCTCTTCGATCCAGACTGCGATTTTCTCGACCCACGGCACCAGGAATGGATCGTTGGCTTCCAACTGCGGATGGCCGATGAAACGCACCTGTGGAAACTGAGTAAACGCAGCAGGTCGAGGCGGCACCCGGGGCTTTTTCGATTGGGCGTGGAGCACCGAAGGATCGGTCGAGGTGCAGCTGAACAGCGCTCGCGGATCGAGGCAGATGCGCTCGACACCGCGGTCCAGCAATAGACGATTGAGCATCCGCTCAGCATCGCCCTTGGCGAAAAACTCATCGTGCCGCACTTCGACCGCCAGAGGCCGGTCCACCGCGTCGATAAAACCGGCCAGCTCGGACAAGCGTTGAGGGGTGAAGCTTTTCGATAATTGCAGCCAGAGGGGAGAAACCCGTTCACCCAGAGGGCTGAGCAATTGCAGGAAGGTTTCGGCGGCGGTCAGCTGGTCGCGCAGGTCGCCGCTATGGCTGATGTCACCGGGGAACTTGGCGGTGAAGCGAAAGTGTTCGGGCATGGTTTCGGCCCAACGCTGCACGGTGGCGGCAGAGGGGCTCGCGTAGAAGGTCGTATTGCCTTCCACGGCGTTGAACACTTGAGAATAAAGATTGAGAAACTCGGCGGGCCTGGCGTCTTGTGGATACAAGTAATCGCGCCAGGCGTTTTCACTCCAGGACGGGCAGCCGAGGTAGTAAGGCAGCATCAGATGTACAGGTCGAGACCCATTACATCCGCATCCCAATCGACAAAAGTGGCGGTGCTCAGGTAACTGGCCAGTGCCATCGCCACGCTTTTGCTCATGGCGCGGTGATAAATCATGTCTTGTTGACGAGCGGGGAGATTGCTCAGCCGTTGCGCGGAGGCTTTGGCGGCGCGGGCGGCCAATTGCTCTTCGGTGGGGAGTTCCAGCTCGCCGTCGATATCGACGGAGTCATCCTCCACGACATGGCCTTTGCGAGGCTTGCGCTTGATGGGGTAGGACTGGGAGGAAACGCCGTCTATACGCATGAGTACATGTCCGGTATCAGTGATGGCAGCTTAGTGGCACATAGCCCACTTCGCAAACTGCCGAGTGATAACTAGAACACAGAAAAGCGAAAAGGTTTAAAAGCGCAGGAGAGAAAATGACGATTCGCGCTGGCTGGTAGACCGCCATCGCGGGCAAGCCCGCTCCCACAGGATCTCCGCTAACCCTGTGGGAGCGGGCTTGCCCGCGATTGGACTCGCTCGGTCTCGGAAGTTAACGCGCTTTGGGCGTCGCAACTTTATCGCGCAGATACACCGGCTGCGCCTGATCGGCCACGATCGCTTCGCCGCGTTCCCAGGCAAAGCGCGCCAGGGTCAGCAGGTCTTCGGCGTGAGGCAGCATGCCCGCGTCCTGCCCGCTCAGGTTGACGGCAATGCGCTCGACATACCCCCAACCGGTGCCTGCGCCGAACCACTCGCCGCTGGCATCGGCTGGCAACGCAGCGGCTTCCGGTGGCAGTACCGCTTCGTTGCCCACCAGTCGCATCTCCCCCGCCGTTTCGCGGTAGCAACCCCAATACACTTCATCCATGCGCGCATCGATGGCCGCCGCGACCTGGCTGACGCCGTGTTCGCGATAGGCCCGCTGGGCGAGAACGGCGAGGTTGGAGACCGGCAACACCGGGCGATCCAGCGCAAACGCCAAGCCCTGGACCACGCCGATAGCGATCCGCACACCGGTGAACGCGCCCGGACCACGGCCGAACGCAATGGCATCGACCGCTTGCAGCGTGGTTCCGGCATCGGCCAGCAGTTGCTGGATCATCGGCAGCAGCTTCTGCGCATGCAGGCGCGGGATCACCTCGTAATGACTCGTGACTTTGCCGTTATGCAGCAAAGCAACGGAGCAAGCTTCAGTCGCGGTGTCCAGGGCCAGCAAGGTGCTCATCGATGTTTCCGTAAGAGAGGTCAGAAAAAGTGCGCCAGTATAAACAACTACGGCCCGCAAGCGGGCCGTAGAAGATGAAGCCGATCAGACTTTTCAGCTCAGTGCTTCAAGCACCTTGCCGGTGATCGCTTCTACCGAGCCAACACCTGGGATATGGCTGTATTTCGGCTTGCCCTTATCAGCGGCCAGCCCTTGGTAGAACTCCACCAGTGGTTTGGTCTGGGAGTGGTAGACCGACAGGCGATGACGCACGGTTTCTTCGGTGTCGTCCTTGCGCTGCACCAGCTCTTCACCGGTGATGTCGTCTTTGCCGGCGATTTTCGGCGGGTTGTAGACGGTGTGGTACACGCGGCCGCTGGCCTCGTGAACGCGACGACCGGCGATACGCTGAACGATTTCTTCGTCATCGACGGCGATTTCGACCACGTTGTCCAGTTCCACACCAGCTTCAACCAACGCTTCAGCTTGCGGAATGGTGCGCGGGAAACCGTCGAACAGGAAACCGTTGGCACAGTCAGGCTGCGCGATACGGTCCTTGACCAGAGCGATGATCAGATCGTCAGAGACCAGACCACCGGCATCCATGATGCCTTTGGCTTTAACACCCAGCTCGGTACCGGCTTTTACAGCGGCACGCAGCATGTCGCCGGTGGAGATTTGCGGAATGCCGAATTTTTCGGTGATGAACTTAGCCTGAGTACCTTTACCGGCCCCGGGAGCTCCCAGCAGAATGACGCGCATCGATGTGCTCCTCAATTTTTTATATAGATAACGTCAGATTCGCCTCTTGGGGCCAATCTCAAAAATAGGATCGCGACCGCCCAAACGGCCAAAGGCTGATCAAGATACACAGCAGGCCCTGCCCACACAAGCCGCCGAAAGTCGGAGAAACCCGCGCCTGAGGAGACCCTGCCAAGGGGTGACCCAAGTCGCAACCCCATCATTAACTGTCGCGTGGCAGACCTTTTCGACCGCTCGCCAACAGGCACTCGACGCTCGCGTCGGGTGCCTGTCCCCCACGATGAAAACCTTAGCCGGTATTTCGCAAACCGGCGGCAATCCCCGCCACAGACACCAGTAACGCCTGTTCTACCGGGCTGCCCTGAGCCACATCCTGTTGCCGCGAACGTGCCAACAGTTCGGCCTGCAATAGATGTAGCGGGTCGAGGTAAGTGTTGCGCAGGCGGATGAATTCAAGGGTAGCTGGGCTATGTGCCAGTAGCTGCGACTGACCGGTCAACCCCAGGACCACCGCACAGGCCTGCGACAATAGGTCGCGTAAATGCGCCCCCAAAGGGAGCAGATCCGGCTCGACCAGGCGCTCATCGTAAGATTGGGCGATATCGGCGTCGGCCTTGGCCAGCACCATTTCCAGCATATCGATGCGGGTACGGAAGAACGGCCACTGCTCGCGCATTTGCCCCAGCAACTCACCTTCGCCGCGCTCCAGCGCCTTGCTCAATGCCGCTTCCCAGCCAAGCCAGGCCGGCAACATCAGGCGCGTCTGGGTCCAGCCGAAGATCCATGGAATGGCGCGCAGGCTTTCAATCCCGCCAGCGCGGCGCTTGGCCGGGCGGCTGCCCAAAGGCAAACGCCCCAACTCCTGCTCTGGGGTGGATTGGCGGAAATACTCGACGAACTGCGGATTCTCTCGCACCACGGCGCGGTAAGCCTTGACGCCATCGGCGGCCAATTCGTCCATCAAATGGCGCCAGGCAGGCTCAGGGGGTGGCGGCGGGAGCAAGGTCGCCTCCAGCACCGCCGCCAAGTACAGATTGAGGTTTTGCTCGGCGATGTCCGGCAGGCCAAATTTGAAACGAATCATTTCCCCCTGCTCGGTGGTGCGGAAACGCCCCGCCACCGACCCCGGCGGCTGCGACAGAATCGCCGCGTGCGCCGGACCGCCGCCACGGCCCACGGTGCCACCGCGACCGTGGAACAACAGCAGTTCCACTTGCTGTTCGCGACAGATGTCGACCAAACGCTCCTGCGCCCGATACTGCGCCCAGGCCGCCGCTGTAGTGCCGGCGTCCTTGGCCGAGTCGGAATAACCAATCATCACTTCCTGCGGCCCTTGCAGGCGCGAGCGATAGCCCGGCAGCAGCAAGAGTTTTTCGATCACCGGGCCAGCGTTATCGAGGTCGGCGAGGGTTTCGAACAGCGGCACCACGCGCATCGGCCGCAATACGCCGGATTCTTTGAGCAGCAATTGCACGGCCAGCACGTCGGAAGCGGCACCGGCCATGGAAATCACATACGAACCGAGGGAAGCTCCCGGTGCCGCGGCGATTTCCCGGCACGTCGCCAGCACTTCGGCGGTGTCGGCAGACGGCTTGAAGTACGCCGGCAGCAACGGCCGGCGATTGTTCAGTTCGCGCATCAGGAAGGCGATGCGCTCCTCTTCGCTCCAGTCCTCATAACGGCCCAGGCCGAGGTAATCAGTGATTTCGGTCATGGCCGCCGTGTGGCGAGACGAGTCCTGGCGCACATCGAGGCGCACCAGAAACAGCCCGAAGGTCACCGCACGGCGCAGGCAATCGAGCAACGGGCCATCGGCGATGACGCCCATGCCGCACTCATGCAGCGAGTGGTAGCACAGCTCCAGCGGGTCCAGCAGGTCGCGGTTGTTTTGCAGCACATCGGCCGACGCTGGCGTGGTTGCCGTCAGGGATGCGTGGGCCCAATTACGGGTCGCGCGCAGGCGTTCACGCAATTGTTTGAGCACTGCGCGGTAAGGCTCGGCACTGTCGCCGGCCTTGGCTTTCAACTCGTCACTGGCCTGCTGCATCGACAACTCGGCGGCGAGGTGATCCACATCGCGCAGATACAAATCGGCGGCCATCCAGCGCGCCAGCAGCAACACTTCGCGGGTCACGGCGGCGGTGACGTTGGGGTTGCCGTCGCGGTCGCCGCCCATCCATGAGGCAAAGCGAATCGGCGCGGCCTCCAGTGGCAAGTGCAGGCCGGTGGCGGCATGCAGGGCCTGATCGGCTTTACGCAAATAGTTGGGAATCGCCTGCCACAGCGAATGCTCGATCACCGCAAAGCCCCACTTGGCTTCGTCCACTGGCGTGGGGCGGGTGCGACGGATTTCTTCGGTGTGCCAGGCTTCGGCGATCAGGCGCTGCAACTTCGTCTTGATCTGCTCGCGCTCGGCGCTGGTCAGGTCACGGTGATCCTGGGCGGCCAGTTGCGCGGCGATCGCGTCGTACTTCTGGATCAGCGTGCGACGCGCCACTTCGGTGGGGTGCGCCGTCAATACCAGCTCGATTTCCAGCCGCCCCAATTGCCGCGCCAGGGACTCGGCATCATGGCCCGCAGTCAGCAGGCGAGCGAGCAGTTCCGGTAACACTCGGGCCTCGAACGGCTCGGGCTGCGACTCTTCGCGGCGATGAATCAGCTGATATTGCTCGGCGATATTGGCCAGATTGAGGAACTGGTTGAACGCCCGCGCCACCGGCAGCAACTCGTCTTCGCTCAACTGGTTGAGGCTGGCGCTCAGCTCGGCGTCCATCGAACCGCGACGATCAGCCTTGGCGCCTTTGCGGATCTGCTCGATCTTGTCGAGAAAGTCGTCCCCGTACTGTTCACGAATGGTGTTGCCCAACAGCTCACCCAACAGGTGAACGTCCTCGCGCAAGCGTGCATCAATATCGGTCATCAGCAGTTCTCCAGCGAAAATCCGGGCGGCTATGCTTGGTTATTAGAGGCTCTGATAGAGAGTGCCGTCGTAAAGCGCTTCTTACAAGCGGACGACTAAGGGACTTCACCTGACGCTAGTCTCAATAATAAGCCGTACAACGGCTTGCCGCCGGCCACCGCCGGAGACTCACCCGGCCTGCCACGAGCAGGTGCGCAATGAGGTTATTATGAAAATCCGCGAGCTCGCCAAGCATTGGGAAGAAAACGCCAAGGGTCGCCTGACCGACTCGGGCTACACGATTCGTCTGGACGTGGAAGCCGCCGCACGGCTGGCAGCGATTATCGAGATGTACCCCAAGCGGCACCCCGAAGAACTGCTCGGTGAGCTGATCGGCGCCGCCCTGGAAGAGCTCGAAGCGAGTTTTCCGTACGTGCAAGGGTCAACGGTGGTGGCCACTGACGAAGAAGGCGATCCGCTGTACGAAGACGTTGGAGCGACGCCGCGCTTTCTAGCCTTGTCCCGTCGTCATTTACACGATTTGTCGGACGATAACGACAAGCAAAAACACTGAATTTGCCGCCGAACGTGTGGGAGCGGGCTTGCTCGCGAAAGCGGTGTGTCGACAACAGAGATGTTGAATGTTAAGCCGCTTTCGCGAGCAAGCCCGCTCCCACATTGGCTTGCATACTCCTTCGATAATTGCGTATTCCCGGGCCATGAAACGATCGGGTATACCACTGCATATCGCTAAAATTCCCCGTTTAGAGCCTTGTCTTCTCGATCAAGTTTTTTCGGGCGATAGGCCATCTTCTCTGAACTTTTGAAAAACACTTCGGGTCAACCCAGTAACCACGCCTGGGACGGCCGTTTAAGAATGCTCTGGAAATTGAAGGTTGCGGCTCCTTGCCCAGGATGGATTCAGATGTTTTTCAGGAGTTATCCAATGGAGTTGAAGACCATGAAGACCAGCACTGCCCCATCCTCGTTCACCCACCTGCGCGGTCTCAAACTGGCGGCCCTGGCCATCGGCAGCAGCTTCGTACTGGCCGGTTGCGCCGGTAACCCGCCGAGCGAGCAATACGCCGTGACCCAATCGGCCGTGAACAACGCCGTCAGCGCCGGCGGTACCGAATTCGCCGCCGTGGAAATGAAGGCCGCTCAAGACAAGCTCAAACAAGCCGAAATCGCCATGCACGACAAGAAGTATGACGAAGCCAGAATGCTGGCCGAGCAAGCCGAGTGGGACGCCCGTGTCGCCGAGCGCAAGGCCCAGGCGATGAAGGCCGAACAAGCTGTGAAGGATTCCCAGAAAGGTGTTCAGGAACTGCGTCAGGAAAGTCAGCGCACCGTGCAGTAAGCGCGCATCCCGATTTCCAGACCTGAAACTCTTATCGATAGAAAGGACGAACCATTATGCGCAAACAATTGATGATCCCCGCCCTCCTGGCCGCAAGCGTTGCACTGGCTGCCTGCTCCACACCGCCCAACGCGAACCTGGAACAAGCCCGTACCAACTACACCGGCCTGCAAGCCAACCCGCAAGCGAGCAAAGTTGCGGCGCTGGAAACCAAAGACGCCAGCGAGTACCTGGACAAGGCCGAAAAGGCTTACCTGGACCGGGAAGACCAGGCCAAGGTCGACCAACTGGCTTACCTGACCAATCAGCGTGTTGAAGTGGCCAAGCAGACCATCGCCCTGCGCACCGCTGAAAACAACCTGAAAAATGCCGCGGCACAACGGGCCCAGGCTCGTCTGGATGCCCGCGACCAGCAGATCAAACAACTGCAAGACAGCCTGAATGCCAAACAGACCGATCGTGGCACGCTGGTGACGTTTGGTGATGTGCTGTTCGCCACCAACAAGGCGGAACTGAAGTCCAACGGTTTGGTGAATATCAACAAACTGGCGCAGTTCCTTCAGGAAAACCCGGACCGTAAAGTGATTGTCGAAGGCTATACCGACAGCACCGGCTCGGCGCCTTATAACCAGTCGCTGTCCGAGCGTCGTGCGACCTCGGTGCAAGTGGCCCTGATCAAGATGGGTGTCGACCCGGCGCGTATCGTGGCCCAGGGTTATGGCAAGGAATACCCGGTTGCGGAGAACTCCAGTGTTTCGGGCCGCGCGATGAACCGTCGGGTGGAAGTGACCATTTCCAACGACAACCAGCCGGTCGTCCCGCGCTCGGCGATCAGCGCCAAGTAAGCGGACCACGCTGAAACTTAAAAGCCCCGCCTGAATGGATCAGGCGGGGCTTTTTTATTTGACGATCACTGAACCTGTGGGAGCGGCGGTGCGACGATTCGACTTGCTCGCGAAAGCGGTGTGTCAGACAACAGAGATGTTGGATGTCACACCGCTTTCGCGAGCAAGCCCGCTCCCACATTGGATCTTCGGTGAACACAGCATTTATGTACGAACGGGTTACTGTTCGAGTTTTTGCGGGGTTTCCTGGCCCATGCAGCGCACGGCTTTTTTCTTGCTGTTGATCAGCACGCCGGTCAGGCCCTTCTGGTCGGTGTCGAACAGCACCAGCACGCCATCGATGCACTGGGCCACTTGCGGGGCCGGTTCCAGGGAGACTTTATAGTCTTCGCCCGGCACGGTCTTGAGCATGGTGAAGTCGCTGAGCAGTAGCGCATCTTCGGGTTTGGCGAAGTGCAGGTAGCCGTACCACCACAGGGCGCCAACGGTGCCGAGGATGCTGCAAATACCGGTGATGATCAGCGGGATAGCGTTACGTTCTTCACTCATTGCGGACTCTCTGGGGGTTCATCTTCAGAATTCGGGGGTGCCGGGTAATTCGGGACTTCACCCAGGCGGCGCAGGCCGTTGAAATGCTGCGGGTCTTCGAGGTAGCGCAGCATGACCTTTTGCCAGACCGGGTCGGCGAAGGTTTGCACATGACCGCCCCGGGTCAGTTGCAGCACTCGCGGCGGCGGCGCAGCTTGATACAGTCGGATGCCGTTGGAAAGGGGCACCAGCTGATCATCGATACTGTGATAAATCAGTTTCGGTACGCCGTTGAGCTGCGTCATGGAATGGATCGCGCTGTCGCCGTCCGGCACCAGCCAGGACAACGGCACCTGGAACGGCCAGGTCATCCATGACGTGCTCAGGGCGAAACGCCCGACATCGCGGTAACTGGCAGGCACACCATCGAGCACAAAGGCCTTGAGTTGCCGCTGGCGCTCGGGATGCTGGGCCAGGAAATGCACGGCCATCGAGCCGCCAAGGCTCTGACCGAGAAGGATCAGCGGCTTGCCCTTGACCTCCGGGGCCTGGTCGAGCCATTTGAACGCGGCGTCGATGTCTTGATAGATCGCCGGCAACGCCGGTTTACCTTCGGACCAACCGTACCCGCGATAGTCCACCAGCAACACTTGATAGCCCTGCTCCGGCAACCACCAGCTCCCACCCAAATGCCACGCCAGGTTGCCGCCGTTGCCGTGCAGATGCAGCACCGTGCCTTTGACCTCGACACCTTTTTTCGCCGACAGCCACCAGCCATGCAGCTTGAGGCCGTCAGTGGTGACCAGGGTAACGTCGCGGAATTCGAGTTTGGCTTTTGCCGGGGTGAACGGCTGGCCTGGCTCGGGATAGAACAGCAGAGAGTCGCAACCGCCGAGGGCCAGGAGCAAGCAAAAGATACCGAGGATTCTCATCCGGTGAAGCCTCGCGAAAAATGGGGGTTGGAATACGATCCAATGTGGGAGCGGGCTTGCTCGCGAAAGCGGTTTTCCATTCAGCATTGATGTCGACTGACACACCGCTTTCGCGAGCAAGCCCGCTCCCACATTTGGACTGCGCCATGGCTAGAGAATATTGGAATAATCCGCTTCGATCCGGTCCAGGCTCAGGTGGTTCAGGAAGTTGGAGAAGCACATCCAGGCCGATAGCGCGTTCATGTCGCGGAATTGGTCGGGCAGGTACTTGGGCGGCACCACCAGGCCTTCGTCCACCAATTGGCGCAAGGTCCGCATGTCTTCCAGCGTGGTCTTGCCGCAAAACAATAGCGGTATCTGCTCCAATTTGCCTTTACGCACGGCCAACTGAATGTAGTTGTAAACCATGATAAAGCCCTTGAGGTAGGACAAGTCTTTGGTAAATGGCAGACCGGTCGGCACCGAGCCGCGGAAAACCCGACTGGCATTGCCATAGCTTTCGGCCATTTCGAAGCCTTGCTCACAGAAGAAATCGTAGATCTGCAAGAAGTCCGCGCCCTCCTCCACCATATGAATGGCACGGGTGCGGTTGGTCAGTTTGCGCAGGCGGCTCGGGTAGGAGGCGAAGGTGATGATTTCCATCAGGATCGCCAGGCCTTCCTGGGTCACGGTGGACGACGGCGGGCCTTTGGACAGGAAGGTACAGATCGGCTGATTCAGGCCGTTGAGCGTGGTGCCCACATGCACCAGCCCTTCGTGGACTTCCAGCGCACGCACGTCGCGGTCGTTGAACATTGCGTCGGCGCGGATCTTGATGTAGTCGGCACCGGCCGCCGCATCGGCGACGATCCCGTCGGACTCGAATACCCGAATGGTTTCCTCGGCCTCGCCAAATACCTTGTTCAACCGATGCTGCAGCAGGTCGACGGCCTCCTTGGCGGTGAGAAGTTTCGGTTCGTCCTTGAGGTCGCCACGGCCATCGATGTTGTTCAGGTAATCGGAGAGCATCAGGCCCAGGTCGGCCAGGGTCGGGTCGCCGGCGTGAAACGCATCGGACGCCGCGCCATACAATTCCTGAGAAATCAGCCCGAAATCCTCGGTGCCGCGCGCTTCGAGCATGCGCACCACCATCCGGTATTCCTTGCACATGCGGCGCATGATCTGGCCGACCGGGTTGAACTGGCCGAGCTGGCGGGTGATGTCGCGCTCGATGTTCTGGAATTCCAGCTTCACTTTGCTGGAGTCAAATGCCAGCGGTCGATTGAGGTAGTAGTCGCGGTCCACGGCTGGCATTTCCTTGCCCTTGCCTTTGAGGAACCCCTTGCGAATGCTGTCGTCCCACTTGACCGCATCCAGAACGCGAATCGGCGTCTGCGCCAGCACTATGCGATCGGACAAAATGCGTATCGTCTGCTGGTATTCGTCCACCCGAAACTCCTGTAGTAAAACCGTTACGTGCTGGGTTTATTTGGTTTTGGCCAGGCGCTGGTAGCGCACCGCTTCGACGAAAACATCGGAATTGGCCGGATCATCGAGGTAGGCAAACACCTGATCCAGGCTGTTGTTGATCAACACCCCGTCGCCGTCGTCGGTCTGGAAGCCTTGGCCACTGAGGGCTTCTTGGCCCATGGCCTGTTTGATCTGTTCGAGGTCGAGGTTGTAGACCACCAGTTCGTGCTTATCGTTGAGCTCGAAACCGGTAATGGTGAAGTTCCCGCCGAACTGCGCCGGCACCTTCGCCGACAGGTACCAGCGATTGCCATGGCGCGACACGGTGAAGGGATAAGCCTCACGCTCATGGGGATTGGCCTTGAAGTAGCTGACCGCCTGATAACGATTGTCGCCGATGCGCGTCAGTTCCAGGTTCATCGGCTCGCCCCAGGCATTGGTGCTGGTCCATTTGCCGAGCAGCCCTTTGGGCGCGGGCTCGCTGGCGGGCAGCGGCTCCTTGAAGGTCACCAGACAGCCACTGAGCAGCAGGATCGACAAGGCGATCACAACGACGCGCCAGGCTTTCATTCAACACTCCCTATGAACACAACACCAACCTCAAGTGAACGCCGGCCCCTGTGGGAGCGAGCCTGCTCGCGATGGCGGTGTGTCAGGCAACAGAGATGTTGAATGTCAGACCGTCATCGCGAGCAGGCTCGCTCCCACAAGGGTTAGCCTCCACTCAGGGGTTACACCGACGCCAGCACCAAATGCATGTAGCGGTTGAGGATGCCGAGCATTTCCTCTTCGGCAACAGGCTCGGCGTCGTTGAGCAGGCCCTGATATTCCATCCGTCCGATAATCGCAGTCAACACTTTGGCATCCTGTTGTGGCTCACGGGAACCCAATACTTCGAAAAGTTGGCAGGTGCCCTGCAGCAGAATTTGCTGATGGGAGCGCACCAACAACGCCAGACGCGGGTTGAGCAAGGCTTCCTGGCGGAAGGCTTGTTCGGCCATCAAGTGCTCGCGGCGATTGATCAATTGCCGATGAACATAGTCAGCCATCAGCCGTGCGATATCGTCCGCCAGCTGTGAGCGGGACTCGGGAGTGCCATCGCCGCTGACAACCATTTCGCGCAACAGGCCTTCGTTGTTGGCCCACAACCGGGCCATGAACGCCGCGCTGCGTTCCACGTATTGGGCGAAGGTATCGGTGAGCAGGTCATCGATGTCCTTGAAATAGTAGGTGGTGGCCGACAGCGGTACACCCGCTTCAGCGGCCACTGCACGGTGCCGCACGGCCCGCACCCCATCGCGCACGACAATGCGCATCGCCGCGTCAAGAATGTCCTGTCGACGCTGTTCACTGCCCTGTCGGCTGGCCTTGCGGCCCTGGTACTGAACACTTTCAGCGACCGCAGTGGCGATACCCGCTGCACCTTCTTGAGCCATTGCACGATTCACGACAGGTATTCCTCTCTAAACGTCAAAAGTAACCAATTGATACGTTTGTACCAGACAGGCAATAAAAAGCCGCCTGTTATAGGCGGCTTTTTAATTGAAACACTTACGCTTGTGGCCGCATGTGCGGGAACAGGATCACGTCGCGGATCGACGGTGAGTTGGTCAGCAACATCACCAGGCGGTCGATACCGATCCCTTCACCGGCCGTTGGCGGCATGCCGTACTCCAGCGCGCGAACGAAGTCGGCGTCGTAGTGCATGGCTTCGTCGTCGCCGGCGTCCTTGTCGGCCACCTGTGCCATGAAACGCTCAGCCTGATCTTCCGCGTCGTTCAACTCGGAGTAGGCGTTGGCGATTTCGCGGCCACCGATGAACAGTTCGAAACGGTCAGTGACGTTCGGGTTCTCGTCGTTACGACGGGCCAGCGGCGACACTTCGAACGGGTACTGGGTGATGAAGTGCGGCTGCTCCAGCTTGTGCTCGACCAGCTCTTCGAAAATCATCACCTGCAGCTTGCCCAGACCTTCAAAACCGAGCACCTTGGCGCCGGCCTTCTTGGCGATGGTGCGGGCCTTGTCGATGTCAGTCAGGTCGTCAGCGGTCAGCTCAGGGTTGTACTTGAGGATCGAGTCGAACACCGACAGACGCACGAACGGCTCGCCGAAGTGGAACACCTTGTCGCCGTAAGGCACGTCGGTGCTACCCAGAACCAGCTGAGCCAGTTCGCGGAACAGCTCTTCGGTCAGGTCCATGTTGTCTTCGTAGTCGGCGTAAGCCTGGTAGAACTCCAACATGGTGAATTCAGGGTTGTGACGGGTCGAAACGCCTTCGTTACGGAAGTTGCGGTTGATCTCGAAGACTTTCTCGAAACCGCCGACTACCAAGCGCTTGAGGTACAGCTCAGGCGCGATACGCAGGAACATTTCCATGTCCAGCGCGTTGTGGTGAGTCTCGAACGGCTTGGCCGCCGCGCCGCCTGGAATGGTTTGCAGCATCGGCGTTTCCACTTCCAGGAAGTCACGCTTCATCAGGAAGCTGCGGATGTGCGCAATCACTTGCGAACGAACGCGGAAGGTCTGGCGCACCTCTTCGTTGACGATCAGGTCAACATAACGCTGACGGTAGCGCTGTTCGGTGTCGGTCAGGCCGTGGTGCTTGTCCGGCAGCGGACGCAGGGATTTGGTCAGCAGGCGCACGCTGGTCATTTCAACGTACAGGTCGCCCTTGCCGGAACGCGCCAGGGTGCCAACGGCTGCAATGATGTCGCCCATGTCCCAGGTTTTCACCGCGGCCAGGGTGTCTTCGGACAGGGTTTTACGGTTGACGTAAACCTGAATCCGCCCGGTCATGTCCTGAATCACCATGAACGAGCCACGGTTGAGCATGATGCGACCCGCCACCTTGACCGGGATCGCAGCCTCTGCCAGCTCTTCCTTGGTCTTGTCCGCGTACTGTTTCTGCAAATCTTCGCAGTAATTGTCGCGGCGGAAGTCGTTGGGGAAGGCATTGCCCTTGGCGCGCTCGGCAGCAAGCTTTTCCTTGCGCAGGGCGATCAGGGAGTTTTCTTCCTGTTGCAGGGCTTGCGGGTCGAGTTGTAGGTCGCTCATGTCTTTAAAAATTCCATCACAGGTTCGTTGCCCCCGGCTTTCGACCGGGGTTCGCGGGCAAGCCAAGCGCCTACAGGGTCGCGATGACCCTGTAGCGCGGGCCTTAAAGCCCTTGTTTCAGGCTGGCCACCAGGTATTCGTCGATGTCGCCGTCGAGCACCTTGTCGCAGTCGCTGCGTTCGATGTTTGTACGCAGATCCTTGATCCGCGAGGCATCGAGTACATACGAACGGATCTGGTGACCCCAGCCGATGTCCGACTTGGTGTCTTCCAGGGCCTGGGAGGCGGCGTTGCGTTTCTGCACTTCCTGCTCATACAAGCGCGCCCGCAACATTTTCATCGCGGTGTCTTTGTTTGCATGCTGGGAACGTTCGTTCTGGCAGCTGACCACGGTGTTGGTCGGTACGTGAGTAATCCGTACGGCCGAATCGGTGGTGTTAACGTGCTGACCACCGGCACCGGAGGAGCGGTAGGTGTCGATGCGCAGGTCCGACGGGTTGATGTCGATTTCGATGTTGTCATCGATTTCCGGCGACACGAACACGGCCGAGAACGAGGTGTGACGACGGTTACCGGAGTCGAATGGGCTCTTGCGCACCAGACGGTGCACGCCGATTTCGGTACGCAGCCAGCCAAAGGCGTATTCGCCCTTGATGTGCACGGTAGCGCCTTTGATACCGGCGACTTCACCGGCCGACAGCTCCATGATGGTCGCGTCGAAACCGCGTTTATCAGCCCAACGCAGGTACATGCGCAGCAGGATGTTGGCCCAGTCCTGGGCCTCGGTACCGCCGGAGCCGGCCTGGATGTCCAGGTAGGCGTTATTGGCGTCCATCTCACCGCTGAACATGCGACGGAATTCAAGTTTTTCCAGGGACTCGCGCAGGCGCTCGACTTCGGCAGCGACGTCATCGACGGCGGCCTGGTCTTCTTCTTCGGCGGACATCAGCAGCAGGTCTTTGGCATCGGCCAGGCCACTGTGCATTTCGTCGAGGGTTTCGACGATCTGAGCCAGCAGCGACCGCTCGCGGCCCAGCTCCTGAGCGTACGACGGGTTGTTCCAGACACTCGGATCTTCAAGCTCGCGATTGACTTCAGTCAGACGCTCATGCTTTTGATCGTAGTCAAAGATACCCCCGAATAGTTTCGGAGCGCTCGGACAGGTCCTTGATACTGTTAAGGATCGGGTTGATTTCCATGGCGGGCAGCACTCGTTGGCGAACTTTTGAAAGCCGACGAGTATAACGTAATGAAGCTGTCAAGGCAGCCCGCCTGGCGGCTTTAGCGGCGAATGAACCTGATGGTTCATTCAATCCCCACTTGATTACGCCCATTGTTCTTCGCCAGGTACAGCCCCTTGTCCGCCGCCGAGATCAATTGCCGACAATCGCTGCCCGGCTGGGGGATCAAGGTCGACAGGCCGATGCTGATGGTCAGGCTCGAACCTTCGGTCGGGAAAGTGTGCGGGATCTTCAACCCGGCCACAGTCTGGCGCAGTTTTTCCGCCACCATTCGCGCACCGCCCGGCGAGGTGTTGGGCAAGACCAGGACGAACTCTTCGCCGCCATAACGGGCCGGCAAGTCCGAAGGCCTGGAGCTGGCGTCGCGAATCGCCGTGGCGACTTTGCGCAGCGCCTCATCGCCTTCGAGGTGGCCAAAGCTGTCGTTGTAGGACTTGAAGTAATCAACATCGATCATCAGCAACGACAGTTGGGTCTGGTCCCGCAGCGAGCGCCGCCACTCCAGCTCCAGGTATTCGTCGAAATGCCGGCGGTTCGACAGCCCGGTCAGGCCGTCGGAGTTCATCAAGCGTTGCAGCACCAGATTGGTGTCGAGCAACTGCTGCTGGCTGACCCGCAGCGCGCGGTACGCCGCGTCACGCTGCAGCAGGGTCATGTAGGAGCGCGAGTGATAGCGGATGCGCGCCACCAGTTCGATGTTGTCCGGCAGTTTGACCAGGTAATCGTTGGCGCCGGCGGCAAACGCCGCGCTCTTGATCAGCGGGTCTTCCTTGGTCGACAGGACAATGATCGGGATGTCCTTGGTCGCCGGATGATTACGGTATTCGCGCACCAGGCTCAGGCCGTCGAGGCCAGGCATGACCAGATCCTGAAGGATCACTGTCGGCTTGATGCGAATCGCCTGGGCGATGGCCTGGTGCGGGTCGGCACAGAAATGGAAGTCGATGTTTTCTTCGTTCGACAAACCACGCCGCACCGCTTCGCCGATCATCGCCTGATCGTCCACCAACAACACCATGGCGGCGTTTTCGTCGGTTTTGAAGTCGTCGAGCTGTAAATCATTCATGTGCGGTCACCTGAGTACTGCTTTGGCCACGATTGCTGCTAATGATAGTCATTTTGGGAAGATCTCCAGCAATCGTGGCGCTATCTTGTCCAGTGGGCGAACTTCCACCGCCGCGTGAATGGCCGCGGCCGCCTTCGGCATGCCGTACACCGCACTGCTTTGTTGGTCCTGAGCGATGGTCAGGTAGCCCTGTTGGCGCATGAGTTTAAGCCCCTGCGCGCCATCGCGCCCCATACCGGTCAGCAGAACGCCCACCGCGTCACCGCTCCAGTAACTGGCCACACTCTCGAAAAACACATCGATCGAAGGCCGATAGATCTCATTGACCGGTTCGGCGGTGTAGGCCAGCGTGCCGTTTTTCAGCAAGCGAATATGATGGTTGGTCCCGGCCAGCAAGACCGTGCCGCTTCGTGGCGGTTCGCCTTCCTGGGCCAGGCGCACATCCAGGCCACTGGCACTGGCAAGCCATTCGGCCATGCCGGCGGCGAATACCTGATCCACATGCTGGACCAGCACGATGGCCGCCGAAAAATCTCGTGGCAGGCCTTTGAGTAGCACTTCGAGCGCCGCCGGCCCGCCAGCGGAAGAACCGATCGCCACCAAATGCTGGCGCGAGGACGAGTGGCGGTGCGAGCTCGGTGCCGATCGCACCCGATTGCTATGGTCGCCGATCAGCCAGCCAATGTTCATGATCTTGCGCAACAGCGGTGCGGCGGCTTCCTGAGGATTGCCGCCCCCGATAGCCGGGGTATCGACCACGTCCAGCGCGCCGTAACCCATGGCTTCGAACACCCGGTGCACGTTCTGCTCGCGGTCGACAGTGACAATGACTATCGCGCACGGGGTCTCGGCCATGATTCGCCGGGTCGCTTCCACACCGTCCATCAACGGCATGATCAAATCCATCAGGATCAGATCCGGGGTGTATTCGGCGCAACGTTGCACCGCCTCGGCCCCATTGCCGGCGACCCAGACCACCTCATGCGCCGGTTCGAACGCCAAAGCGCGGCGCAAAGCCTCTACCGCCATGGGCATGTCATTGACGATAGCGATTTTCATGCCCGCGCGCCTCCAATGAGCTCAACCACTGCATCCAGCAAAGCGTCATCATGAAAACTCGCTTTGGCTAGATAATAGTCGGCTCCGGCGTCCAGTCCACGGCGGCGGTCTTCTTCGCGATCCTTGTAAGACACTACCATCACCGGCAGGGATTGCAGGCGGTTATCGCGGCGCAATAAAGACACCAGCTCGATGCCATCCATGCGCGGCATGTCGATGTCGGTGATCAGCAGATCGAAATCCTCCGAACGCAGAGCGTTCCAGCCATCCATACCGTCCACCGCCACCGCGACGTCATAGCCGCGATTGAGCAGCAATTTGCGCTGCAGCTCCCGAACGGTCAGCGAGTCATCCACCACCAGAATCCGTTTACGCGCCGCTTCGACGGCCTGATTGGCATGCCGGGCAATGCGCTCCAGACGCCCGGTATTGAGCAGTTTGTCCACCGAACGCAGCATGTCTTCGACGTCGACGATCAGCACCACCGAGCCGTCGTCGAGCAACGCTCCGGCGGAAATGTCCTGCACCTTGCCCAGGCGCTCGTCCAGCGGCAGCACCACCAGCGTCCGCTCGCCGATAAACCGCTCGACCGCTACCCCGTAGATCGCCTCGCGCTCGCGGATGACCACGACTTTGAGGGTCTGCGCGCTGTTCTGGCTCGCCGGGCGCTGCAACAGCTGACTGGCGGCAACCAGCCCGACATGCCGGCCTTCGTGCCAGAAATGCTGCCGACCCTCGACCTGCACGATGTCCTCCGGCGCCAGATCACACATGCGCTCGATGTGCGCCAGCGGGAAGGCATACGCCTCCTCACCGACTTCCACCACCAGGCTGCGCACCACCGACAGCGTCAGCGGCACTTCCAGATGAAAGCGACTGCCCTCCCCCGCCGTTTGCTCCAGCACCACGGCGCCGCGCAATTGGCGAACCATATGCTGAACCGCATCCAGGCCAACGCCGCGCCCGGAGACTTCGGTAACCGTATCGCGCAGGCTGAAACCCGGCAGAAACAGGAACGTCAGCAGCTCTTCTTCGCTCAACTGGGCGGCGGTTTCGGCTGGGGATAACTGCCGCTCGACGATGTTGCGGCGCAGTTTTTCCAGATCAACGCCATTGCCATCGTCGCTGAGTTCCAACACCAGAAGACCGGCCTGATGGGAGGCTCGCAAACGGATCACACCTTCTTCCGGTTTACCGGCCAATAGCCGTTGTTCCCGGGTTTCGATACCGTGATCGACCGCATTGCGCAGCAGGTGCGTCAGCGGCGCTTCGAGTTTTTCCAGTACGTCGCGATCGACTTGAGTCTTGTCGCCCTCAATCTCCAGCCGCACCTGCTTCCCAAGGCTGCGGCCAAGATCGCGGACCATGCGCACTTGCCCGCTCAGCACATCGGCGAATGGCCGCATGCGACAGGCCAGCGCGGTGTCATACAACACCTGCGCGCGCTGGCTGGCGTGCCAGGCGAACTCATCCAGTTCGGCGTTTTTTTCCACCAGCAATTGCTGGGACTCCGCCAGTAACCGACGAGCATCGCCCAAGGCTTCTTGGGCTTCGAGGCTCAAGGCATGGTCCTTGAGATGGACGTTGAGACTTTCCAGGGCCCGCAGACCGTTGCTCTGCATGCGTTTAAGGCGCTGCATAGTGGCCAGATGCGGCTTGAGCCGCTGGGTTTCCACCAGGGATTTACTCGACAGGTCGAGCAGGCTGTTCAAACGCTCGGCCGTGACGCGCAATACGCGTTCGCCACTTTCGGTGGTGCGTTTAGCCATGGGCGCTGGCTCGGCGGGCGTTGCCAGGGGAGCTTCGGTGGCGGCCGGCATGGGCGACTCAACCTTGGGCGTCGGCGGTTCCAGCTGAAGTTCTGCCATCGGCGGCGTCATCGGGGCAGTGGCCGCCATGTGATCAAGCAGCCGTCCCATCAAGACGACATAAGCGTCGATATCCGCAGGCGCCGGAGCGTTGCCTGGCGTCGCAATCCGCATCAGCAGATCGGTGCCTTGCAACAGTGCATCAATGTGTTCGGGCCGCAGGTACAGGCGCCCTTCCTGGGCGCTGACCAGGTAATCTTCCATCACATGGGCGACGCTGACCCCGGCATCGACACCGACAATCCGCGCCGCGCCCTTGAGCGAATGGGCCGCGCGCATGCACGACTCAAGGTAATCGGCCTGGGTCGGATCACGCTCAAGCGCCAAAAGGCCTGCGCTCAGCACCAGGGTCTGGGCCTCGGCTTCGAGGCTGAACAGTTCCAGCAAAGAGGCGTCACGCATTTGCTCGGGGGTCATGTGAGGCTCCGGGTCACGGCGGACAGCAGCTGTTCTTCATCCAGCCAACGCAGGCTTCGACCTTTGAATTGCAAAACGCCACGGGTGTATTTGGCGCTGGCCTGGGTGCCGGACTGAGACGCCGCATCGAGAATGCGCTCATCGATGGCATGAATCCCGTCGACCTCGTCCACCGGCACCACCACTGGCCCGCCGTGAGCGGCAATGATCAGCATCCGCGGCATCACCCGCGCACCGGATGCCACGCTACTGGTGGCGTCGAGCCCCAGCAGCTCCACCAGCGAGAGGCACGCCACCAAGGCACCGCGCACATTCGCCACGCCGAGCAACGCCCGGGAGCGCTGATGCGGCAACGAGTGAATCGCCTGCAGCGGCGCCACTTCGACCAGGCTGCGAGTGGCCAGGCCCAGCCATTCTTCGCCGAGGCGAAACATCAGCAGCGAGCGGGTTTTCACATCGCTCTCAGCCGTTGTGGAGACTTGCTGGCGGTCGTCCTGCTGCAACGCATAGCGGTCGAGCAAGCGTGTGGCGGCAGCCGAATACACCGCACAGTTGCGGCAATGAATGTGCTCGCTCAGCAATGGGCAGGACTGGTCGCCGTGGATACCGATACGGTTCCAGCAGTCGTCGATGGCCTGGGCATCTTCATGGGTGACGCTCAAGGTGTCGGCGGCGTTCATCGTTTACGCTCACTGTCAGCGGCGCGCTCGCTGCGGGCGGCGCGGGCCTGCAATCGTCTGGCACCGGCCGTGTCGCCCTGGGACTGCAGCAAAGCGGCCAGATGCATCAATGCGTCGGGGTGTTGCGGTTCGAGGTACAACGCCTTGCGATAAAAGCCCTGGGCCTCGAGAGCGCTGCCTGCGACATCGCTGAGCAGCCCCAGCCAATAGAACACCTGCGCCACCGGCTCGTGACTGCGCAAAAAACTTTCGCACGCGGCGCGGGCCTCAGCGCTTTTGCCTTCATTGGCCAGCGCGGCGATGTTCGCCAGCAGCGTGGCGGCGTCTGAAGGGGTAGCCGAAGGGGTGGCGGCGACCTGAGGCATCGGCACCACCGTCGCGAAAGGCCGACTGCGCGCTGGCGGCGGTGTCACGCTGCGCACCGGTTGTTGCACTGGCAGCGGCGTCGGCACGAAGGACACAAGCGGTTCCGGCGCACTTTGACGACTGAAGGCAAACGACTGCGGGATGCCGATCGAGCGCATGCCGAAACGTCCCAGCAGACTGCCCTCCGCCGGGCCGATAAACAGCACGCCGTCGACGTGGGTCAGGCGCTTGAGCACTTCGAACACTTGCTGCTGGGTCGGCTGATCGAAATAGATCAGCAAATTGCGGCAGAACACGAAGTCATAAGGTGGCTCACTGGCCAGCAAGGCCGGATCCAGCAGATTGCCGACCTGCAAACGCACCTGCTCAAGCACGCGCCCGCTAAGACGATAGTTGTCGTTTTCAGCCGTGAAATGCCGCTCGCGAAAGTCGATGTCCTGTCCGCGAAACGAATTCTTGCCATACAGCGCGAGCCTGGCCTTTTCCACCGACAGCGGGCTGACATCCATGCCGTCGACCTTGAACTGGTGCGGCGCCAGCCCGGCATCAAGCAATGCCATGGCGATGGAGTACGGTTCTTCGCCGGTGGAACACGGCAGACTGAGAATCCGCAGGGCGCGCATGTTATTGATCGCCGCCAGCCGCTTGGCCGCCAGTTTCGCCAGCGTGGCGAAGGATTCCGGGTAACGGAAAAACCAGGTCTCGGGGACGATTACCGCTTCGATCAGCGCCTGTTGTTCGTCGCGCGAGCCCAGCAGGGTGTGCCAGTACTCATCGGCCGTCAGCGCCCGCGCGGCCGTGCAGCGCTGGCGCACCGCGCGTTCGATGATCGCCGGGCCGACCGAGCCCACATCGAGGCCGATACGTTCTTTGAGGAAATCGAAAAACCTTTGATCGCTGCTCATCCCTGCTCCTCAAACTGCGCCAGGTCCAACGGCGGCGAGGGAAACAACAAGGCGCGGACCTGTTCGTCCAGCAAATCGGCAACCCGCACCCATTGCAGTAAACCCTGGACATCTTCGCGCACCGGGCCCAGATACGGCGCTTGGCGATTGTCCAGGCCATAGGGCTGAAAGTCCGCCGGATTGCACCGCAACGTGTCGGTAACCTGCTCCAGAATCAGCCCGAGCAATTGCGCAGGCGTCGCTTCATCCGGACGATAGTGCACCAGCACCAGCCGCGTGCTGGTGCGGGCCTGGGCCGGTTGGCCGAACGTCAGGGCGCTGAGGTCGATCACCGGCACCACCGCGCCGCGATAGGCGAACACCCCGGCCACCCAGTCCGGCGCCCGGGGAATCGGTTTCAACGGCAGTTGCGGCAGCACTTCGGCCACCTCGATGGCCTGCAAGGCGTAACGCTCGTTGCCGATGCGGAACACCAGAAACAACGACTGTTTCACTGGCATCACCGCGCCGCGTTTGACCGCGAGCTCGCTCATCAGACTTTGAATCGCGAGACGCCGCCACGCAGCCCCACGGCCACCTGGCTCAGTTCATCGATGGCGAAACTGGCCTGACGCAGGGACTCGACGGTCTGGCTGCTGGCATCGCCCAACTGCACCAACGCGTGGTTGATCTGCTCGGCGCCGGTGGCTTGGGCCTGCATGCCTTCATTGACCATCAACACCCGTGGTGCCAGCGCCTGAACCTGATGGATGATCTGCGACAGCTGCTCGCCCACCGACTGCACCTCGGACATGCCACGGCGCACTTCTTCTGAAAACTTGTCCATGCCCATGACCCCCGCCGACACCGCCGACTGGATCTCGCGCACCATCTGCTCGATGTCGTAGGTGGCCACCGCGGTTTGGTCCGCCAGACGCCGCACTTCGGTGGCGACCACGGCAAACCCGCGACCGTATTCACCGGCCTTCTCGGCTTCGATCGCGGCGTTCAGGGACAGCAGATTGGTCTGGTCGGCGACTTTGACGATGGTCACCACCACTTGATTGATGTTGCCGGCCTTCTCATTGAGGATCGCCAGTTTGGCGTTGACCAGATCGGCCGCGCCCATCACCGAGTGCATGGTGTCTTCCATGCGCGCCAGGCCTTGTTGACCGGAACCGGCCAGCACCGAAGCCTGATCGGCGGCAGTGGAGACTTCGGTCATGGTGCGCACCAGATCCCGCGAGGTGGCGGCAATTTCCCGCGATGTCGCACCGATTTCGGTGGTGGTGGCTGCGGTTTCGGTGGCCGTGGCTTGCTGCTGCTTGGACGTCGCGGCGATTTCCGTGACCGACGTGGTGACCTGCACCGAGGAGCGCTGGGCCTGGGACACCAGCGAGGTGAGCTCGGTCATCATGTCGTTGAAGCCGGTTTCCACTGCGCCGAACTCGTCCTTGCGATCAAGATTCAGGCGGCTACTGAGATCACCGGTGCGCATGATTTCGAGGATATCCACGATGCGATTCATCGGCGCCATGATCGCGCGCATCAGCAGCAGGCCACAGAGGCCGGCGACGATAATCGCCACCAGCAAAGAGACGCCCATGCTGATTTTGGCGGTCGTCACTGCGTCACCAATGGCCAGTGTGGCTTCTTCAGCCAGATCGTGATTATGCTCGATGAGGCTGTTCAACTGCTTGCGCCCATTAACCCAGGCCGGGGTGAGCTTTTGCTCCAGGGCAAGACGCGCTGGTTCGTACTCTTTGCGCTGATAGAGATCGATGACGTTCGTCAGTTCTTGATTGAAGAGCTGATGGTACGCTTCGAATTTGTCGAAAGTAGCCTGATCTTCCGCTGTGAAAATGGTCTTACGGTAGCTGGCCATCTGCTCGCTCAAGCGCTCTTCGAAGCTCTTGTACATAGCGTGATCGGCGGGTGTTATTTCGCGACGCCCGGAAAGGCCGACAATCTGCTGGGTCAGGTTGTAACTGTCGACCCAGGCACCGCGCATCATCGAACTGAAATACACCCCGGGCACCGCATCGGTGCGGACCCTGTCTGCGCTGGCATCGATCTTCATCAACCGGGAAAAAGACACCACGACCATCAACAGCATGATCGCGATAATCACCGCAAAGCTCGCCAAAATGCGTTGGCGCAACGTCCAGTTCTTCACAGTCAGTCCTCGGTGCGGTTCAAATTGCGGGGGAGTATAGCCGAGGGTGGTGTTTCATTTATCAGATGCTGAGCTCCGCTTCTCATCCTGCCAACAAAAAGCCGGGATTCGGCAGAAACAGACCGTGGATTGGTCATTGGGGGAAAGTTGTCGGGGCTGAGGACGCCATCGCGAGCAGGCTCGCTCCCACAGTAGATCCGCAGTGAACACGCAGCCTGTGCGCGACAGTAATCAACATGTGGGAGCGAGCCTGCTCGCGAAAGCAGTCTAAAAACCTATACCGAAGCCTGGCGCACCTGCTTCTCCAGCTCGGCCTTCAACCCCGGTTCCAGCTTCAACTGCCGCGCCAGTTCATCCAGGTAGGACTTCTCCATGAAGTTCTCCTCATCCACCAGCATCACACTGGCGATGTACATCTCGGCCGCCATTTCCGGTGTGCTGGCGGCGCGGGCGACGTCGGTCGGGTCCAGCGGTTTGTTGAGTTCGGCGTGCAGCCAGTGTTGCAGCTCCTGATCATTGTCGAGCTTGCTGAACTCGCCTTCGATCAATTGGCGTTCACGCTCATCGACATGACCGTCAGCCTTGGCCGCGGCCACCAACGCCTTGAGGATCGCCTGGCTATGTTGCTCAACTTGCGCCGCCGGCAAACGGTCGATAGTTTGCGGTTCGGTAGTGGGGGCAGTGCCCTGCTGGGCCTGCCAGTTGCCATACGCTTTGTAGGCAATCACGCCCAGTGCGGCGAGGCCGCCGTAGATCGCCACTTTGCCGCCGACCTTGCGCACCTTCTTGTTGCCGAGCAACAGGCCCATGGCGCCAGCCGCCAGAGCACCGCCGCCGGCGCCGGATAGCACACTGCCGAGGCCGCCCGAACCACTGGAGCCTCCGAGCAAACCGCCCAAACCACCGCTGGACGCTTTGTTCTGGGTACCGCCGGCCTTGTTCTGCAACAGGTCCTGACCGGATTTGAGTAGTTGATCGAGCAATCCACGAGTGTTCATTTTGCTGCCTCCACGAATTCGGGTTAACCGGATCATTAAGGCCACCAGCCTAGATCGAAAGTGCCCGACATCTCTCGATGAGAGTGCTTCCGGATGTTGCTCAATTGTCAGGCAAACCGGCGGAAACACATCCACGCAATCTATTTCATCGAATGCAGCCTTGAAGATTTGTCGACCGTAGAACCGCGCACTAGGCTGGATAAATTCAAAGACAGCCCGGCCTCAGTCAGCCTTCCACAAAGCGCACTACGCTAATAACAAGCCGTTCATGACGTACCACCCCGTTCAACACTGCCCCGACCATAATTTAAAGAAGAGGGTTCACCCATGCTTGTGCACAAGACCGCACTGCTCAGTGCAATCACCACAGCACTGCTGGCCAGCACCAGCCTGCAGGCCGCCGAACCGCTGAAAGCCGTCGGCGCCGGCGAAGGTCAGCTGGATATCGTCGCCTGGCCTGGTTATATCGAACGGGGCGAAACCGACAAGGCCTACGACTGGGTCAGCGCTTTCGAGAAGGAAACCGGCTGCAAGGTCAACGTCAAGACCGCCGGCACGTCCGATGAAATGGTCAGCCTGATGGCCAAGGGCGGTTACGACCTGGTGACGGCGTCCGGCGACGCCTCCCTGCGCCTGATCGCCGGCAAACGTGTGCAGCCGATCAACACCGCACTGATTCCCAACTGGAAAAATCTCGATCCGCGCCTGAAGGATGCACCGTGGTATGTGGTCGACAAGCAGACCTACGGCGCCCCCTATCAATGGGGCCCGAACGTGCTGATGTACAACACCAACGTATTCAAGCAACCGCCAACCAGCTGGAGCGTGATATTCGACGCGCAGAACCTGCCGGATGGCAAACCCAACAAAGGCCGGGTGCAAGCCTACGACGGCCCGATCTACATCGCCGACGCGGCGCTGTACCTCAAGACCACCAAGCCAGAGCTGGGTATCCAGAACCCCTACGAGCTGACCGAAGCGCAGTACAAGGCTGTGCTCGATCTACTGCGCGCACAGCAAAAGCTGATTCATCGCTACTGGCACGACACCACTGTGCAGATGAGCGACTTCAAAAACGAAGGCGTGGTGGCTTCCAGCTCCTGGCCCTATCAGGTCAATGGCCTGATGAACGAGAAACAGCCAGTCGCGTCGACCATTCCGAAAGAAGGCGCCACCGGGTGGGCCGACACCACCATGTTGCACGCCGAGGCCAAGCACCCGAACTGCGCTTACAAGTGGATGGACTGGTCGCTCACGCCGAAGGTCCAAGGTGATGTGGCGGCGTGGTTTGGTTCGTTGCCGGCAGTTCCCGCGGCATGCACAGGCAGCGAACTGTTGGGTGCGGAGGGTTGCAAGACCAACGGTTTCGACCAGTTCGACAAGATCGCCTTCTGGAAAACCCCGCAGGCTGAGGGCGGCAAGTTCGTGCCTTATAGCCGCTGGACCCAGGATTACATTGCGATTATGGGCGGTCGTTAAGCCCTCTTCGCGAGCAGGCTCGCTCCCACATTTGATCGCGTTCCCCTGTGGGAGCGAGCCTGCTCGCGATGCTTTTAAAGATTCAGATTCTTGGAGCTCCGCACCATGACGCTTGCAGTCCAGTTCTCCAACGTTTCCCGTCAGTTCGGCGAAGTGAAGGCCGTTGACCGGGTTTCTATCGATATCCAGGACGGCGAGTTCTTTTCCCTGCTGGGCCCTTCCGGCTCGGGCAAAACCACCTGCTTGCGCCTGATCGCTGGTTTCGAACAACCGAGCACTGGCTCCATCCGTATTCATGGCGCCGAAGCCGCCGGGCTGCCGCCGTATCAGCGCGACGTGAACACCGTGTTCCAGGATTACGCGCTGTTCCCGCACATGAACGTACTCGACAACGTCGCCTACGGTTTGAAAGTCAAAGGCGTCGGCAAGTCTGAACGCCAAAAACGCGCCGAAGAAGCCCTCGACATGGTCGCTCTCGGCGGCTACGGCGAGCGCAAACCGGTGCAACTCTCCGGCGGCCAACGTCAGCGCGTAGCCCTGGCCCGCGCGTTGGTCAATCGCCCTCGCGTGTTGCTGCTCGACGAACCTCTGGGCGCCCTCGATCTGAAACTGCGCGAGCAAATGCAAGGCGAGCTGAAGAAGCTGCAACGCCAGCTCGGCATCACCTTCATCTTCGTCACCCACGATCAGACCGAAGCGCTGTCGATGTCCGACCGCGTCGCGGTGTTCAACAAGGGCCGCATCGAACAGGTCGACGCGCCGCGCCATCTCTACATGAAACCGGCGACTACCTTTGTCGCCGAATTCGTCGGCACTTCCAATGTGATTCGCGGCGATCTGGCCCGGCAGTTGAGCGGCAATCCACAGCCGTTTTCGATCCGCCCGGAACACGTGCGTTTCGCCGAAGGCCCGCTGGCCAGCCATGAAATCGAAGTCAGCGGCCTGCTGCATGACATCCAGTACCAGGGCAGCGCCACCCGCTATGAACTGAAACTGGAAAACGGCCAGACCTTGAACATCAGCCAGGCCAACGTCCAGTGGCTGGACGTCAGCAAGCAACATCAGACCGGGCAACGCATCAGCGCTCGTTGGGCGCGCGAAGCGATGATCCCGCTGCACGACAATGTTGTGGGCGGGGCCTGAGATGAACAGCGTGACCGTTCCTCAAACCCCGGCCAGCGGCTCGCCGTTGCGCCGGTTTTCCAACCTGCTGTACCGGCGGCCGAATCTTTATTTGTCGCTGCTGCTGGTGCCGCCGTTGCTTTGGTTTGGGGCGATCTACCTCGGCTCGCTGTTGACGTTGTTGTGGCAAGGCTTCTACACCTTCGATGACTTCACCATGGCGGTCACGCCCGACCTGACCCTGGCGAATTTTACCGCACTGTTCCAGCCGTCGAACTTCGACATCATCCTGCGCACTCTGAGCATGGCGATTGTCGTGTCGATCGCCAGTGCAATCGTGGCGTTCCCGATTGCCTACTACATGGCGCGCTACACCAGCGGCAAGACCAAGGCGTTTTTCTACATCG
This sequence comes from Pseudomonas farris, assembly GCF_019145235.1. Lineage (GTDB taxonomy): Bacteria > Pseudomonadota > Gammaproteobacteria > Pseudomonadales > Pseudomonadaceae > Aquipseudomonas > Aquipseudomonas farris. The sequence continues at coordinate 442,149 of NZ_JAHSTV010000005.1, forward strand.
CGGTGATGATGCCAATGTGGGCCAGTTACATCGTCAAGGCCTACGCCTGGACCTTGCTGCTGGCTAAGGGCGGCGTGGCCCAGTGGTTCGTTCAGCACTTGGGGTTGGAGCCGGTGTTGCAACTCGTGCTCGGGATTCCGGGCGTCGGCGGCAGCACCTTGTCGACCTCGCATCTGGGGCGGTTCATGGTGTTCGTCTACATTTGGCTGCCGTTCATGATCTTGCCGATTCAGGCGTCACTGGAACGCCTGCCGCCGTCGTTGCTTCAAGCCTCGGCGGACCTCGGCGCCAAGCCGCGTCAGACCTTCATGCAAGTGATTCTGCCGCTGTCGATTCCGGGCATCGCGGCCGGTTCGATCTTCACGTTTTCACTGACCCTGGGCGACTTCATCGTGCCGCAATTGGTGGGCCCGCCGGGCTACTTCATCGGCAGCATGGTCTACGCCCAGCAAGGAGCGATCGGCAATATGCCGATGGCGGCGGCCTTCACGCTGGTGCCGATCGTACTGATCGCCATTTACCTGTCCATCGTCAAACGTCTGGGGGCTTTCGATGCGCTCTGATGCTTCATCTCAAGACCGGGCATCCCTGGGCCTGCGCATCGCCGCCTGGGGCGGGTTGATGTTCTTGCACTTCCCGATCCTGATCATCTTCCTCTACGCCTTCAACACCGAAGACGCAGCGTTCAGCTTTCCGCCCAAAGGCTTCACCCTGAAGTGGATCGGCGTGGCGTTCTCCCGGCCGGACGTGCTGGAAGCGATCAAGTTGTCGTTGCAAATCGCCGCCATCGCGACGCTGATTGCGATGGTCCTCGGCACTCTTGCGTCGGCGGCGTTGTACCGGCGGGATTTCTTCGGCAAGCAAGGCATCTCGCTGATGCTGATCCTGCCGATTGCCCTGCCCGGGATCATCACCGGGATCGCGCTGCTGGCGACCTTCAAGACCTTGGGGATTGAGCCGGGGATGTTTACCATCATCGTCGGTCACGCGACCTTCTGCGTGGTGATCGTCTACAACAACGTCATCGCCCGCTTGCGCCGAACGTCATACAGTTTGATCGAAGCCTCGATGGACCTCGGCGCCGACGGTTGGCAGACCTTCCGCTACATCGTCCTGCCAAACCTTGGCTCGGCGTTGCTGGCCGGCGGCATGCTGGCGTTTGCGCTGTCGTTCGACGAAATCATCGTAACCACGTTCACCGCCGGCCACGAACGCACCCTACCATTGTGGCTGCTCAATCAGCTCAGCCGCCCACGGGACGTGCCGGTGACCAACGTCGTCGCAATGCTGGTAATGATGGTGACCATGCTGCCGATCCTCGGCGCTTATTACCTGACCCGAGGTGGGGAGAGCGTTGCGGGCAGTGGCGGGAAATAACGGACAACGACTAACCCTCTGTTGGAACGGAGATCTAATGTGGGAGCGGGCTTGCTCGCGAAGGCGGTGGGTCAGCCAACATCAATGTTGAATGTGATGGCCTCTTCGCGAGCAAGCCCGCTCCCACATTAGATCCGGTTCCCATAGAGGAAATACAATCGCTTCGATGAGGACATAGCCATGCAAACCAAACTCTTGATCAACGGCCAACTCGTCAATGGCGACGGCCCTGCCCAAGCCGTGTTCAACCCGGCCCTCGGCCGTGTGCTGGTAGAAATCAACGAAGCCAGCGAAGCTCAGGTCGACGCCGCCGTGCGGGCCGCCGACAACGCCTTCGAAGCCTGGTCGCAAACCACGCCGAAAGAACGCTCGTTGCTGCTGCTCAAACTCGCCGACATCATCGAAGCCCATGGCGAAGAGCTGGCCAAACTGGAGTCGGACAACTGCGGCAAACCCTACAGCGCTGCGCTGAACGATGAGATCCCGGCGATTGCCGACGTGTTCCGTTTCTTCGCCGGCGCCAACCGTTGCATGAGCGGCGCGCTGGGAGGGGAATACCTGCCCGGACACACCTCAATGATCCGCCGCGACCCGGTGGGCGTGATTGCCTCCATCGCGCCGTGGAACTACCCACTGATGATGGTCGCCTGGAAAATCGCCCCGGCCCTGGCCGCCGGTAATACCGTGGTGCTCAAGCCGTCGGAACAAACCCCACTGACCGCCCTGCGCCTGGCAGAACTGGCGTCGGAAATCTTCCCGGCTGGCGTGCTTAACCTGGTATTCGGTCGTGGTCCTACGGTCGGCAGCCCACTGGTCACTCACCCGAAAGTGCGCATGGTGTCGCTGACCGGCTCCATCGCCACCGGCTCGAACATCATTTCCAGCACCGCCGGCAACGTCAAACGCATGCACATGGAACTGGGTGGCAAGGCGCCGGTGATCATCTTCGACGATGCCGACATCGACGCCGCCGTGGAAGGCATTCGCACCTTCGGTTTCTACAACGCTGGTCAGGATTGCACCGCCGCCTGCCGTATTTACGCGCAAGCAGGCATCTACGACCAGTTCGTCGAGAAGCTCGGTGCGGCCGTCAGCAGTATCAAGTACGGCTTGCAGGACGATCCATCGACGGAGCTTGGCCCGTTGATCAGCGCACAACATCGCGACCGCGTGACCGGATTGGTCGAGCGTGCGATGGCGCAACCACACATTCGTTTGATCACTGGCGGCAAAGCGGTGGAAGGCAACGGTTTCTTCTTTGAACCGACGGTGCTGGCCGACGTGCAACAGGACGACGAGATCGTGCGCCGCGAAGTGTTCGGGCCGGTAGTGTCGGTCACCCAATTCACCGATGAAGCCCAAGCACTCGCCTGGGCCAACGATTCAGACTATGGCCTTGCGTCGTCAGTCTGGACCGCGGACGTTGGTCGCGCGCATCGCCTGTCTGCACGCCTGCAGTACGGCTGCACATGGGTGAACACCCACTTCATGCTGGTCAGCGAAATGCCTCACGGCGGTCAGAAACTGTCCGGTTATGGGAAAGACATGTCGATGTATGGGCTGGAGGACTACACCGTTGTGCGGCATGTGATGTTCAAGCATTAAAAGCTTCGCGGGCAAGCCTCGCGCCTACAGGGATCGCGTCGTTTGATCGACACAAAACCTGAGCGAGCGGTGCGGCGATCCGACTTGCCCGCGAATGCCTCACCGCACAATCAAGGCAGACGCCGGCGGTTTAACTCCGTAAAAGCCAAATGGCTCTCACGGAAACCTCCTCCGCTCAAAACCGCGAAACACTGCGCATCGCATCCACCAGATACCGCATCGCAATCCGATCACTCTCCGACAGCTCGCGATACCGCTCCACCAACTTCAACTCCTCCGAACTGAGCCGACGCCTTCGCCGACCGATGGCCAGGCAGGGGAAGATTCCTAATATTTCAGTGATGCCTTGTACTTTCGACATGGACGATGTCCTTCTATACGTCAGAGAAAACTTCAAAACCGCATCGCCCTATCACTTCAGCGGTCACCTTGTACCCGCTGAACCCACCGGTCTGAAGGGCCGAAACCGGTCATGCCCCATAGAATAGAAATTAAATCGGCGCTGAAAAGCGTTTTTAGAGTAATTAGTCGAAAAAAGCAGATATGCCCTATAAATCAGAAAGTGCTGTGAGAAACGTTACCTGAAATGTCTTGTTTCATTGCCGCGCTGTCGCTGTGCCATCAATCATTTTTGCTCTGCAACCGAACGGTTTAAAGTATTTGGCATCTCTTTAGGGGGCGTTCTCAATTAATTTCCCCGCCGCGTTGTCGCCTTAAAGCGGGCCAGGCAAGGCGCAGGCCGCTGGGAATGGTTGTTCCCTTTCCAAGGCCTGCAACGCAGCCTGGCCCGCTTTAAGGCACAACCCGAAGGGCCGGGCCTGCTGTTGTGCAGGGCTGCGTTGCTCGAAGCTTATTTGGAATGACCAAACCACGCTTCTCGCGCCTTGCCCTACACAACAGCAGACCCGGCGCGCCGGGGAAATTAACTGAGAACGCCCCCTAGTCCGTTGCGTTTGGCCAAGGCATGTCCGAACCGATATTTCTGATCCAGCACGTGCCAGGAACGGCGCGGGATTGTTCACGACAGGTTGTACTTATGCACCGCAGGAATTTGCTCAAAGCCTCCATGGCCATCGCGGCTTACACTGGTCTTTCGGCCACCGGCCTATTGGCTGCACGCGCCTGGGCTGGCAGCAGCACCGCTGATGGCGACGCTGTGGCGTTCGACTTCGAAGCGCTGAAGAGCCAGGCCAAACAGCTCGCCGGCAAGCCCTATCAGGACACCAAGCAGGTGCTGCCGCCAACGCTGGCGACCATGACCCCGCAGAACTTCAACGCGATCCGCTACGACGGTAATCACTCGCTGTGGAAGGACTTGAAAGGTCAGCTGGACGTGCAGTTTTTCCACGTCGGCATGGGTTTCAAGCAACCGGTGCGCATGTACAGCGTCGATCCCAAGACTCGACTGGCGCGCGAGGTGCATTTCCGCCCGTCGCTGTTCAACTATGAAAAAACCACTGTCGACACTAAACAGCTCAAAGGCGATCTGGGTTTCTCCGGGTTCAAGCTGTTCAAGGCCCCGGAGCTGGATCAGCACGACGTGTTGTCGTTCCTCGGCGCCAGCTATTTCCGCGCGGTAGATGCCACCGGCCAGTACGGTCTGTCGGCCCGCGGCCTGGCAATCGATACCTACGCCAAGAAGCGCGAAGAATTCCCGGATTTCACCAAGTTCTGGTTCGAAACCCCGGACAAGGACAGCACCCGCTTCGTGGTTTATGCCTTGCTCGATTCGCCGAGCGCCACCGGCGCCTACCGTTTTGATATCGATTGCCAGGCCGAGCGTGTGGTGATGGAAGTCGATGCCCACGTCAATGCCCGCACCGCCATCGAGCAACTGGGTATCGCGCCGATGACCAGCATGTTCAGCTGCGGCACCCATGAGCGGCGTATGTGCGACACGATTCACCCACAAATCCACGACTCCGATCGCCTGGCCATGTGGCGCGGCAATGGCGAGTGGATCTGCCGCCCGCTGAATAACCCGGCCACCCTGCAATTCAATGCCTTTGCCGACACCGATCCGAAAGGTTTCGGCTTGGTGCAGACCGATCACGAGTTCGCCAATTATCAGGACACCGTCGACTGGTACAGCAAGCGCCCGAGCCTGTGGGTAGAACCTACAACCGCGTGGGGCGAAGGCTCCATCGATTTGCTGGAAATTCCTACAACCGGCGAGACCCTGGATAACATCGTCGCGTTCTGGACGCCGAAAAAACCGGTCGCGGCCGGGGATTCTCTCAACTACGGCTACAAGCTCTATTGGAGCGCCCTGCCGCCGGTGAGTACGCCGCTGGCGCGGGTCCACGCGACCCGTTCGGGCATGGGTGGTTTCATTGAAGGCTGGGCGCCGGGCGAGCATTACCCGGAAGTCTGGGCGCGACGCTTTGCCGTGGACTTTACCGGTGGTGGTCTGGACCGCTTGCCCGAAGGCGCGGGGATCGAACCGGTGGTGACCTGCTCTAACGGCCAGGTGAAGGACTTCAATGTGTTGGTGCTCGATGACATCAAGGGCTACCGCATTACCTTCGACTGGTACCCGACCAATGACAGCGTGGCCCCCGTGGAGCTGCGGTTGTTCATTCGCACCAATGACCGGACATTGAGTGAAACCTGGTTGTACCAGTATTTCCCGCCGGCACCGGAGAAGCGTAAGTACACCTGAGTGTTAGTCGGGGTCTGAAATGGCCCCTTCGCGAGCAAGCCCGCTCCCACATGTGAACTTTGTCGTACACGGAATCTGTGCACCATGAAGATCCACTGTGGGAGCGGGCTTGCTCGCGAAGACGGCCGAACAGCCAACTAATATCCCGACCCAAGAACCAAAAAGCCCCGGTCAACACGACCGGGGCTTTTTTTACAGCAACATTCAATCACGCAAATCCGATTCATGAATCGGCTGGTCACGATGGGTGGCCCGCTGGTATTGCGCCGGCCAGATAGCCTTGTTCCCGCCCAGATCGTCATCGGCATGCAGCGGCCAATACGGATCACGCAACAACTCTCGGGCGAGGAAGATGATGTCGGCCTGACAGGTACGCAGAATGTGCTCGGCCTGGGCCGGTTCGGTGATCATTCCTACGGTGCCGGTGGCAATGCCTGACTCCTTGCGTACCCTCTCGGCGAAACGGGTCTGGTAACCGGGGCCTGTAGGAATCTCGGCGTTTACCGCCGTACCACCCGATGAGACGTCGATCAGGTCTACGCCCAGATCTTTGAGGCGTCGCGCCAACTCCACGGTTTCATCGGGGTTCCAGCCGTCTTCCACCCAATCGGTGGCCGACACCCGCACAAACACTGGTAACTCTTCAGGCCACACGGCGCGCACCGCTTCGGTGACTTGCAGCACCAGCCGAATTCGATTCTCGAACGAACCGCCATACTGATCGCGCCGCTGATTGCTCAAGGGCGAAAGAAATTGGTGCAACAGGTAACCGTGGGCGGCGTGTACTTCGACCACTTTGAAACCAGCAGTCAGCGCCCGTTTGGCCGAATCGACGAAAGCTTGAATGATGTCCGCAATCTCACCGTCATCGAGCTGCTTGGGTGGGGTGTGCTGGGGGTCGAAAGCGATCGGCGAAGGGCCGACCGGGACCCAACCACCGTCTTCCGGCTTGACGCTGCCATGCTTGCCGAGCCACGGCCGATGCGTGCTGGCCTTGCGCCCGGCATGAGCCAACTGGATGCCGGCAACGGCGCCTTGGGCGGAGATGAAGCGCGTAATACGCTGCAAGGATTCGATTTGTTGATCATTCCAGAGACCGAGGTCCTGGGCGGTAATGCGCCCATCAGCGGTGACCGCCGTGGCTTCGGTGAATACCAGACCAGCGCCGCCGATAGCACGGCTGCCGAGGTGGACCAGATGCCAGTCATTGGCCAGCCCATCCACGCTGGAATACTGGCACATCGGTGATACCGCAATGCGGTTAAGCAAGGTCAATTGACGAAGGGTATAGGGTTCAAGCAGCAGACTCATGGGGCACCTCTCGAATCAGTGGGCAGGCTCCAGGGTTCTGTTTGAATAGTCGACGAGTGACAGGAAAAAGGCGCAGCACCCGCCCCCGCGGGCAAAAAATTCGACAAGACGTCACAAGGATAATCAAGCAGTGCTTAGAGCCTAGTCGACATCGGGGGATAAGGGAGGGTTCCGAGAGATTGGGTGTCAGAAAGATCGCTTTCGCGAGCAAGCCCGCTCCCACAGGATTTGCGCAGATCCTGTGGGAGCGGGCTTGCTCGCGAAGGGCTTAACGCGGTTCGATGTGGGCAATCATCAACTGCACAGTCTCGTTGCCACGAAATTCATTGAGGTCGAGTTTGTAAGCCAATTCAACCCACTTGATGGTCGGATTCGGCCAGATATCACGGTCGATACCGAAGGCAATGCCGTCCAGCTTCACCGAACCACATTCACTCTTCAGCACCACTTTGAGGTGTCGTTCACCCACAACACGCTGCTCGACCAACTGAAACACCCCGTGAAACAGCGGCTCCGGGAAGTGTTGCCCCCAAGGCCCGGCGTGGCGCAGGGCACGGGCCAGTTCCAGGTGAAACTCTTCGACCGCCAAAGTGCCGTCCGACAGCAGGCGCCCGGTCAGGTCTTCTTCACGCAATTGCCTACGCACTTCTGCGTCAAAGGCCTCGGCAAACAACGGAAAATTCGCTTCCGGCAAGGTCAGGCCGGCCGCCATGGCGTGGCCGCCGTATTTGCTGATCAGGTTCGGATGCTGCGCCGCGACCACGCTCAAGGCATCGCGAATGTGAAAACCCTGAACCGAACGCCCCGAGCCCTTGAGCAGGCCATCGCCGGCATCGGCAAAGGCAATGGTCGGACGGAAATAGCGCTCTTTCATACGCGACGCGAGGATACCGATGACGCCCTGATGCCACTCGGGATCGAACAGGCACAGGCCGAACGGCATCGATTCCACTGGCAAATCCTTGAGCTGGGCCAGCGCCTCACGCTGCATGCCCTGCTCGATGGATTTGCGGTCCTGGTTCATGCCATCCAGCTGAGCGGCCATCTCACGGGCAGCGCCCGCGTCTTCGGTGAGCAGGCATTCGATGCCCAGGCTCATGTCATCCAGACGCCCCGCCGCGTTCAGACGCGGGCCGAGGATAAAACCCAGGTCGGTGGAGGTAATGCGCGAATGGTCGCGCTTGGCCACTTCAAGGATCGCCTTGATCCCCGGCCGCGCGCGCCCGGCGCGAATTCGCTCCAGGCCCTGATGCACCAGAATCCGGTTGTTGGCATCCAGCGGCACCACGTCGGCGACGCTGCCCAGCGCCACCAGGTCCAGCAGTTCGCCAATGTTCGGCTGCGGCTTGCTTTCGTACCAACCCAGGCTGCGCAAGCGCGCGCGCAGGGCCATCAGCACATAGAAGATCACCCCTACACCGGCCAGGGCTTTACTCGGAAACTCGCAACCGGGCTGGTTCGGATTGACGATGGCATCGGCCAACGGCAACTCATCGCCGGGCAAGTGGTGATCGGTGACCAGCACCTTGAGCCCGGCCTTTTTCGCCGCCGCCACGCCTTCGACGCTGGAGATGCCGTTGTCCACGGTGATCAGCAGTTGCGGCTCGCGGGTCAGCGCCACTTCGACGATCTCCGGCGTCAGGCCATAGCCGTACTCGAACCGGTTCGGCACCAGATAGTCGACATGCGCCGCGCCCAACAGGCGCAACCCCAGCATGCCCACGGTACTGGCCGTCGCACCATCGGCGTCGAAGTCACCGACGATCAGAATCCGCTGACGCTGCTCAAGGGCCGTCACCAGCAGATCGACCGCCGCATCGATGCCTTTGAGCTGCTGATACGGAATCAGCCGCGCCAGGCTCTTGTCCAGTTCAGCCTCGGACTGCACGCCACGCGCCGCGTAAAGGCGGGTCAGCAGCGGTGGAATATCACCGAGGAATGGCAGGGTGTCGGGCAACAGGCGAGGTTCGATGCGCATGGGGTGACAGGTGCTTCTCTTGAATACGTAGGATAAAACCGGGTAACGCGGTTCAGCGGCGAATAATCAGCCGCGTTCGCCGCTCAGCCACTGCAACTGGACTTCATGCTGACCACGGTCGTCGGTGACGAAAATCGTTCCTTCGCTGATCATCACATCCCACTTGATAACGCGCGGCATGTCCTTGGCCAGGGTTTCCAGCACTTCCTGGGGCACAGCGGCGATGTGAACGTTTTTCAGGTTTTTGATCGCCGGGATCACTTTGGTTTCCCAGACACGCAGGCTGCCGTAAGCCAACAGGCTGGTGCGCTCGGTGCGGCGCGAGCACCAGGTCAGGCGATCGGCGTCTGGCTGGCCGACTTCGATCCAGTGCAGGACACGATCATCCAGGCTCTTTTCCCACAGCGCTGGCTCATCCACGTCTGACAGACCGCGACCGAAGGACAACTGCTCGTTGTACCAGAAGGCGTAGGCCAGCAGCCGCACGGTCATGCGCTCTTCGGTTTCCGAAGGGTGACGGGCGATGGTCTGCTTCACGCTCTCGTAGACGCTGCGGTCGAGGTCGGTGAGGTTCAGTTCAAACTTGTAGGTCGTGGACGGCTGGGCCATGAACGGGCTTCTTGATACGGGGAAAGGCGGCAAGTCTAACCGATGCAACAGGCAATCAACGAATTGAAGGCGATCAACTTTGGGCGACAGACGTCGGCCTATGTTAAAACTCTGCATCCGCTCAGCCTTTGTCCTACAGGATTCAGCATGCCGTTCTCCAACAAACCGCTCTCCGGTCTGAAAGTCATCGAATTGGGTACGTTGATTGCCGGGCCGTTTGCCTCGCGTATTTGCGGCGAATTCGGCGCCGAAGTGATCAAGATCGAGTCCCCGGACGGCGGTGATCCATTGCGCAAATGGCGTAAGTTGTATGAAGGCACTTCGCTGTGGTGGTTCGTTCAGGCGCGTAACAAGAAGTCGTTGACCCTGAACCTGAAACACCCGGACGGCCTGGCTATTCTGAAACAGCTGCTCAGCGAAGCGGACATCCTGATCGAGAATTTTCGCCCCGGCGTGCTGGAAAAACTCGGGCTGGGCTGGGAAGTCTTGCATGCGTTGAACCCGAAACTGGTGATGGTGCGGCTTTCAGGCTTTGGTCAGACCGGGCCAATGAAGGATCAGCCAGGCTTCGGTGCGGTCGGTGAATCCATGGGCGGCTTGCGTTACATCACCGGGTTCGAGGACCGGCCGCCAGTGCGTACCGGGATTTCCATCGGCGACTCGATTGCCGCGCTCTGGGGCGTGATCGGCGCACTGATGGCCTTGCGTCATCGCGAGGTCAACGGCGGCTTGGGCCAAGTGGTGGACGTGGCGCTGTACGAAGCGATCTTCGCCATGATGGAAAGCATGGTCCCGGAGTTCGATGTGTTCGGCTTCATCCGCGAACGCACCGGCAACATCATGCCGGGCATCACGCCCTCCTCCATTCACACCAGCGCCGACGGCAAACACGTGCAGATCGGCGCCAATGGCGATGCGATCTTCAAGCGTTTCATGCTGATCATCGGTCGCGAAGACCTGGCCAACGATCCTGTGCTGGTCAGCAATGACGGACGCGATAGCCGTCGTGACGAGATTTACGGGGTGATCGATCGCTGGGTCAACTCACTGCCGCTGGACGCGGTGATCGAGCAACTGAATCAGGCCGACGTGCCTGCCAGCCGGATTTTCAGCGCCGAAGACATGTTCAGCGATCCGCAGTACCTGGCCCGGGAAATGTTCCTGCAAGCCAAGCTGCCCGATGGCAAGGACTTCAAGATGCCCGGCATTGTGCCAAAACTCTCTGAAACACCCGGCAGCTCCGAATGGGTCGGGCCGCAGCTGGGTGAACACAATGCGCAAGTACTCCAGGACCTTGGCTACGACTCGGCACAGATCACACGGTTGCGTGAAGACGGGGCCATCTAAGCTGAAGCGCCTGCTTTCATCAGTCATCGATTACGCCGGCATAGGTCGCGCGCTGACGGCGCTCGGGCTGTTGGCGGGACTGATGTCCCCGGCCCAAGCGCAACCTAAAGAGCATTTGCTCTGGCTGCTGCGCGATCTGCCGCCCGTGACGATTTTCGAAGGCCCGAAAAAAGGCCAGGGGGTTATCGATCAACTGATGCCGCTGTTGATCGCCGGCATGCCGCAATACGAACACACCCTGATGCGGGTCAATCGCGCCCGTGGCATGCAAATGCTCCATGAAAAATCCTTTACCTGCGACCCTTCGCTGATCTGGAGCGAGGAGCGCGAACAATGGATCGCCTTTTCCATTCCGGCTTTCCGGGCGGTCAGCAATGGGCTGGTGATTCGACGCGAAGATCGGTCGGTGCTGGAGCCCTTTCTCATTGGCGATGAAGTCGATTTGGCAGCACTGTTGGCCAGCCGTCGAGAAAAAGTCGGTGTAGTGGCCGAGCGCCGTTACGGTCAGTTCCTCGACACGCTGCTGCAACAGGCGCCGCCCGGCGTGCTGGCGCCTCACTACGGCAACAACGCCCTCGGCAGTCTGTTACAGATGCAGCGCCTGGGTCGTTTGCAGGTGGTCTTGGGTTACTGGCCGGAAATCCGCTACCAGGCTCGTCAGGAAAATATTACCGATGAGCAGTTGGAATTCTATCCGGTCAAAGGCACGGGCAAATACTTGTCCGGGTACATCGGTTGCTCGAATACGCCCCAGGGGCGACAGGCAATCAGTGAAATCAATAAGCTATTGCGCGCCCTGCCCCGCGAGCGCCTGGACCCGCTGTACGCCGACTGGCTCGATCCGCAAAGACGCAAGGACTACCTGGAAGAAACCAGGGCCTTTTTCGAGCGTCAGGCCGCGCAGTGACAAATCGCAGGCAAAAAGAAACCCCGAGAAGTGGGGAGACGACTCGGGGTTAAACGTGGCCTACATAAAGACCAGTGGCAACAAGCTACAAGCACCGGAGCACAATGCTTGATCCTGCTGTTACATGGTCTGACTGACCTTGGCGCAGGAAGGTTCCCACAAAAAACAATTCAATTTCGGCTGGCCAGGATCTTGTCCTGAGCAGCATTGCGCAACGCCGCGATGACACAGGGCTCCAGACGTCCTTCAGCGATCAGCACGTCGCGGTGCAATCCGTCGACGACATCCGTCAGCAGACGTTTATCGGTTAACTGGGCCTGATTGAACGCCCGTTCGACCACGATAGCGCCGCTCGTACTCTTCAGCGTCACCAGGCATTCGCCATGGGCACCCGATGGGGTCAACTTGACCAGATACGGGCTTAGAGCCTCACCGAGCAATAGACTGATACTTTCCATCTCGATCACCACTCAATAGTCCGAAAACAAAGTGCCTGGGGCGTGTCCACAGTAAATGACCACAGGCCCGAGAAGAAAGTTCTGGATTCCAACGGCAGGCGCACCGGCGCCTCTGGTAGTTAGAGCATGCACGGTAAAGATGACAGTAAAAAAACAGCTGATTCACACCTGCCTTGTACGCTTGCCGATGTCGCTCCATCCGCCCAGCAGTCCTCGCAATTGACCGTCCGCACTGTAGAACGGCACCGTCCACTGGTAGATGTCCCTGACGCCATCCTTGAACGTTAACTGACGTTCGCTGAAGCGGGTCTTGTGAGTACCTAGCTGGGCCATGAATTCGGCGTGCAGCTGCTCGGCGGTCTCTTTGGGCAAGACGTCGAGTTCGATCAATTGTCGCCCCTGAACCTGGTCGAAACGGGTCGACAAGCGCTCCTCATAACTTTTGTTGCACATGATCAAACGCCCTTCCAGATCACGCACGAACATCGGATCGGGCATGGCGTCTATCAACGCGTGCTGGAATGCGAGCTGGTCATTGAGGTCTTTCTCGGCGTCCCGACGTTGCTTGATCAGTACAGCGAGCCGACGGTTCCAAAGCAATGAGAGCAAGCCGAACAGGCTAACGATGAACATGCTCCAGCAACCCCACTGGGTTATCCGCTGCCAGGCTGAGGGCGCGTGTACCGGCGCAATTCCGCTCAGCCATTGCAGCCGCATGGCGCGTAACTCGGCGGGGGGAAATGCCTCCAGCGCCTTGTTGAGGATGCTCAATAACTGCGGCTGTCCTTTGCGGACTGCCAAATGATCAGCCTCCCATTTGCCTTCCACTGCATGCCCTACTTTGAGCCGGCCCAAGGGGTAGAGCTGCGCTCCGATTTCGTTTTCAATGGTGGCGTAGGCCTCGCCACTTTCCACCAGTGCCCGGGCTTCAGCGTAGGTTTTGACCGAGCGCAGCTCGATCGCCGGGTAGTCACGACGAATCACACCTTCCAGGGCGTGCCGGGTCGGCAAGACCAGGACTCTTTTCGAAAGCTGTTCCAGGGACTGTAACGCTGGCGTACCTGCCAGCCCCACGAGCACCCAGCCCGCCCCGCCGAATGCATGGCTGAAATCCAGAAACACCTTGCGCTCGTCATTCATTGCCAGCGTCGTGCTCATGTCCGCCGCGCCGCTTTCCAGCCGCTCCAGCAGTTGGTCGGTGGAAAACGACTCTTCATGGACGAACCGCAACCCTGTCATGGCGCTGATGCGGTTGAGCACATCGTTGTTCAAACCGCTCCAGTGACCGTGCTCATCCTTGAACAGATACAGCGGGTACTGCGCCGACGCCACGATAACCATCGGATGTTCAGCAATCCATTGCCGCTCCTGAGCATCCAGCTCAATGCGTGCGACGGTGGCTGACTCCCGGGATTCATGTGTCGCCAATTGTGCGGCCTTTACCCATTGCCCAAAGCCCAGGGCGCCCAATAAAAACATCCAGCACACGGCTGGTTTAAACCCTCTAAAAAACAGCATTGCCACTTCCTTGGTGATCGTCTCGCCCGTCCTTCATGGGCGGCTCTTCTTTTACGAAACCCGACAAGTGTGGCATGCAGAAATGAGAAAGCCCGTCAGGAGACGGGCTTCAAAATGTGACAGCTTTTACCGGTTACAGCGGCTTGCCGCGGTTGCCATGCTGACTGACAAAGGCCTGCACGGCTTTCAGGTCGTTCGGTAATACGGTGCAACGCTCATCTCGTTCAAACAAATCAGAAAGATGTGCAGGTAGTTCGAGCGCTTTTCCTACACCGGCTTTTTCCACTGCGTCCGGGAATTTGACCGGATGGGCCGTGCCGAGGATCACCATCGGGATATCCAGGCTGCGACGGCATTCGCGCGCGGCCTTCACGCCGATGGCAGTGTGTGGGTCCAGCAGCTCGCCGGTTTGCTCAAAGACTTCGGCAATGGTTTCGCACGTTTGGGCGTCGTCCACGGCCAGCGAATCGAACAGTTTGCGTGCCTCGGTCCAGCGTTCCTCTTCGACGCTGAAACCGCCGCCCTGCTTGAAGGTGTCCATCAAACCGGCAATCGCCGCGCCGTTGCGACCGTGCAGGTCGAACAGCAGGCGTTCGAAGTTCGACGACACCATGATGTCCATGGACGGCGACAGCGTGGCGTGCAGGGTTTCCTTGACGTACTGATTGCCGCTCATGAAGCGGTGCAGGATGTCGTTGCGGTTGGTGGCGACGATCAACTGGTTGATCGGCAAGCCCATGTTGCGCGCCAGGTAACCGGCGAAGATATCGCCGAAGTTGCCGGTCGGCACCGAGAACGACACCGAACGCGCCGGGCCACCCAGTTGCAGGGCCGCGTGGAAGTAGTAAACGATCTGGGCCATGATCCGCGCCCAGTTGATAGAGTTCACCGCCACCAGACGCGTGCCCTTGAGGAAGCTCTGGTCGGCGAAGCTGGCCTTGACCATTTCCTGGCAGTCATCGAAGTTGCCTTCGATGGCGATGTTATGGATGTTCTCGCCGAAGATGGTGGTCATCTGGCGACGCTGCACTTCGGACACACGGTTGTGCGGGTGCAGGATGAAGATGTCGACGTTTTCGCAGTGCTTGCAACCTTCGATCGCCGCCGAACCGGTGTCGCCGGAGGTAGCGCCAACAATCACCACGCGCTCGCCGCGCTTTTCCAGCACGTAGTCGAGCAGACGACCCAGCAATTGCAGGGCGAAGTCTTTGAACGCCAGGGTCGGGCCGTGGAACAGCTCCATTACCCATTCGTTGCTATTCAGCTGACGCAACGGTGCCACGGCGTTGTGGGAAAACACGCCATACGTTTCTTCAAGAATCTTTTTGAAATCGGCATCGGGGATGCTGCCGGTCACGAATGGGCGCATCACCCGGAAGGCCAGCTCGTGATACGGCAGGCCGGCCCAGGAAGCGATTTCTTCCTGGGTAAAACGTGGCAGGTTTTCCGGGACGTACAGACCGCCGTCGGTGGCGAGACCGGCCAGCAGGACATCTTCGAAATTCAGGGCCGGTGCCTGGCCGCGGGTACTGATATAACGCATGACTGGCTCCAATAGACAGTGTTCGCAATGCCGGGCCCGCGTGCGAGCCCGGTGAACGATAACGGCTTAGTTCAGGTGCTCGACGCGGATCCGTACGACCGGGCCGACCACGCCTTCCAAGGCTTCCAGGGCGGTGATCGCGTCGTTCATGTGCTGTTCCAGCACACGGTGCGTCAGCAGGATCATTGGCACCAGACCGTCATGCTCTTCGACTTCTTTCTGCATGATCGATTCGATGTTGATGCCGCGCTCCGACAGGATGCTCGCCACCTGAGCCAACACGCCCGGATGATCCTTGGCCTGAATGCGCAGGTAGTACGCGCTTTCGCAGGCTTCGATCGGCAGGATCGGATGGGCCGACAGCGAGTCCGGCTGGAAAGCCAGGTGCGGCACGCGGTTTTCCGGGTCGGAAGTCATGGCGCGAACCACGTCCACCAAGTCGGCGATCACCGACGAAGCCGTCGGTTCCATGCCGGCGCCGGCACCGTAGAACAGGGTCGAACCGGCAGCATCGCCGTTGACCATCACTGCGTTCATCACGCCGTTGACGTTGGCGATCAAGCGATCGGCCGGGATCAGCGTCGGGTGCACACGCAGCTCAATACCGGCCGCGGTGCTGCGCGCCACGCCCAGGTGCTTGATGCGATAGCCCAGCGCTTCGGCGTAGTTCACGTCAGCGGTGGTCAGCTTGGTGATGCCTTCGGTGTAAGCCTTATCGAATTGCAGCGGAATGCCGAACGCGATGGACGCCAGGATCGTCAGCTTGTGGGCTGCGTCGATGCCTTCGACGTCAAAGGTCGGATCGGCTTCGGCGTAACCCAGGGCTTGCGCCTCGGCGAGTACGTCTTCGAAGGTGCGACCCTTCTCGCGCATCTCGGTGAGGATGAAGTTGCCGGTGCCGTTGATGATGCCGGCGACCCAGTTGATGCGGTTGGCCGACAGGCCTTCACGGATCGCTTTGATCACCGGGATGCCGCCGGCCACGGCCGCTTCGAACGCCACAATGACGCCCTTCTCGCGAGCCTTGGCGAAAATTTCATTACCGTGAACGGCGATCAGTGCCTTGTTCGCGGTGACCACATGCTTGCCATTCTCGATGGCCTTGAGTACCAGCTCGCGGGCAACGGTGTAGCCGCCCATCAGCTCTATAACGATGTCGATCTCTGGGTTCGTGGCCACTTCGAACACATCGTTGGTAATCGCAATACCGGTCGTCTGGAACTGAGGCTTTGGCGTGCGCATGGCAATTTGTGCCACTTCGATTCCACGCCCGGCACGACGAGCAATTTCCTCGGCGTTGCGCTGAAGTACGTTGAAGGTACCGCCACCGACGGTCCCTAACCCACAGATGCCTACTTTGACCGGTTTCACTGTGAACTCCCCATAAAACGGCCGACTCAAGGCCGGCCGTGAAAACAACCGCATACTCGCGGCTCTCTATTAATGGCCCGACAATGTTGCCGCCAGACCATGATCGTCAAGGCTGACCGTGACGATGCGAAACTATTTCGCGCCCAGTGCCAGTTTGGCGACTTGTGGCGCAGGCTGGTAGCCCGGAATGACCTGTCCGTCGGCCAAAACGATGGCCGGCGTACCGTTCACGCCAATCGACTGACCGAGGGCGAACTGTTTTGAAACCGGGTTCTCGCACTTGGCGGCCTTGATTTCCTTGCCATCGACCATTTTGTCCATGGCGGCTTTCTTGTCTTTCGAGCACCAGACCGCTTGCAGCTGTTCGTCACCCGGTGAGCCCAGGCCCTGGCGCGGGAACGCGACGTAACGCACTTCGATGCCGCGCTTGTTCAGCTCAGGCACTTCGGCATGCAATTTGTGGCAGTACGGGCAGGTGGTGTCGGTGAAGACGGTGATGTGCGATTTAGTTTCGCCGATGGCCGGGTAAACCACGGTTTCCGCGACCGGAATCTCGTTGACCAGCTTGGAAATGCCCAGGCGTTCGGTCTTCTCGGTCAGGTTGACCGGCTTGCCGTCCTTGAGCTGGAACATGTAGCCCTGAACCACGTACTGGCCGTCGGCGCTGGCGTAGAGTACGCGGCTGCCCTTGAGTTTGACTTCGTACAGACCAGGCAACGGGCTGGCGGAAATGCTTTCTACCGGCACTTCGAGCTGGAGGTTTTCCAGGCTTTTACGAATGGCTTTGTCGGCCGCGTCATCGGCGACGGCAAAGGTGCTGACCAACGCAATGGCTGCGGCGGCGAAAATCTGGGTCAGACGCATGAGAACTCCTGAAGGCGGACAAATGGGACGATCAGAACGCCCGTGCCAAAACACCGGGTCATAACCGCCCATCGTACAAACCGGCAAAGCCTACCACATAAGGCCCCCGTGGCGAGGGGGCTTGCCCCCGTTGGGTTGCGCAGCAGCCCCAAAATCTGTCACCCGATTTCATCAGATCGACCGCGAAACCCGGTTCACGACTGCTGCGCAGCCGAACGGGGGCAAGCCCCCTCACCACAGGTAAGCATTTCCATTCCAGGAACTGCATTAACCGCGCGGGTGATGCTTGGCGTGCAGGTCCTGCAACCGTGCGCGGGCGACGTGAGTATAGATCTGGGTGGTCGAGAGATCGCTGTGGCCGAGCAGCATTTGCACCACTCGAAGGTCGGCACCGTGGTTGAGCAAGTGCGTGGCAAAGGCATGGCGCAGGGTATGCGGCGACAGCGACTTGCCGATCCCGGCGACCTTGGCCTGGTGCTTGATGCGATGCCAGAAGGTCTGGCGGGTCATCTGTTCGCCGCGAAGGCTGGGGAATAGCACATCGCTGGGACGCCCGCCCAGCAGTTCGCCACGGGCATCGCGCATGTAGCGCTCGACCCAGACAATCGCCTCTTCGCCCATCGGCACCAGCCGCTCCTTGCTGCCCTTGCCCATCACCCGCAGCACGCCCTGGCGCAGGTTGACCTGTTCCAGCGTCAGGCTGATCAGTTCCGTGACCCGCAAACCACAGGCATAAAGCACCTCAAGCATGGCGCGGTCACGCTGACCGATGGCTTCGCTCAGGTCTGGCGCTGCCAGTAGCGCTTCCACATCGGCTTCCGACAAGGATTTAGGCAACGGCCTACCCAATTGCGGCATATCGACGCGCAATGTCGGATCGACAGCGATCAACTTTTCCCGCAGTAAATAGCGATAGAAGCCACGCACACCGGAAAGAAACCGCGCCGTAGAACGGGGCTTGTAGTTTTGCTCCAGACGCCAGGCCAAGTGATCAAGAATCAACTCGCGTCCAGCGTTGATCAGTTCCAGGCCCTTCTCCTGCAACCAGCCGTTGAACAGGGCCAGGTCACTGCGATAGGCATCGCGGGTGTTATCGGAAAGGCCTTTTTCCAGCCACAGGGCGTCGAGGAACTGGTCTATCAGGGGATGATCGATGGCAGGCATGGAGTCTCAGACAGGCAGGCGTAAGGCCGCGAAAAATGAAGAGTCTTTCATAGCACGTTGGCGGTGAACATAAAATTCAGGCACAAAAAAAGCATCCCTCTCGGGATGCTTCTTTTTGCTTGAGGCGCTCAGCTTATTGTTGAGCCGGTTCGTTTTGCCCCAGGATCAACTTGCCTTCCTTGTCGACCGGAATCTGGTTGCCCGGATCGCGATCCATCCGCACTTTGCCTTCCTTGCCATCCAGCGAATAACGAACGTCGTAGCCTACAACCTTGTCGCTGATGTCATTCACGGTGTTACAGCGGGTTTGAGTGGTGGTGTAGGTGTCACGCTCCTGCATGCCTTCCTGCACCTTGTTACCCGCATAACCACCGCCGACCGCACCGGCCACTGTGGCGATTTTCTTGCCTGTACCGCCGCCGATCTGGTTGCCCAACAGGCCACCCGCCAGCGCGCCGACCACCGTACCGGCGATCTGGTGTTGATCTTTTACCGGCGCTTGCCGGGTAACCGTAACGTCCTTGCACACTTCACGTGGAGTTTTGATTTGTGTCTTGACCGGTTCAACAGCCAACACTTGCGCATACTCAGGGCCGCTTTTAACCAGGTTGTAGGTGGCAACAGCACCCCCGGCAGTGACACCGACAGCACCCAATACCGCACCAACCAGCAACGACTTGTTCACATGAACCTCCTGACCATCACAGACGGGACAAACCCGCGCTTCTCCCAGCCTTGGAGCATAAAAAAAGGCGCGAGTTCAATACTCGCGCCTTCTCGGCCTACAGCTGGAAAAGCGATAACCGTTATGGACGGTCGTCGACTTCCGTCTCTACCGCCGCAGCAGGAATCAGGTCCTCGCTGCTCAGGTTCAGCCAGATCAGCACCACGTTCGCGATGTAGATCGACGAGTAAGTACCCGCCAGAACACCGATGAACAGGGCAATGGAGAAGCCGAACAGGTTGTCGCCACCGAAGAACAACAGGGCCGCGATCGCCAGCAATGTGGAGATCGACGTCGCCATGGTCCGCAGCAGGGTTTGCGTGGTCGAGATGTTGATGTTCTCGATCAGGCTGGCCTTGCGCAGTACCCGGAAGTTCTCACGAACCCGGTCGAATACCACGATGGTGTCGTTGAGCGAGTAACCGATGATCGCCAGCACCGCCGCCAGTACCGTCAGGTCGAAGGTGATCTGGAAGAACGACAGGATGCCGATGGTCACGATCACGTCGTGGATCAAGGACACGATCGCACCGACCGCAAACTTCCACTGAAAGCGGAAAGCCAGGTAGATCAAAATACCGCCCAGCGCCATCAGCATGCCGAGGCCGCCCTGGTCGCGCAGCTCTTCACCGACCTGAGGGCCGACGAACTCGACGCGCTTGACCACCGCAGGGTTGTCGCCACCGACCTTCTGCAAGGCCTCGGCCACCTGGTGACCCAGCTGCGGGTCTTCACCTGGCATGCGCACCAGCAAATCGGTAGTCGCACCGAAGCTCTGTACGATCGCCTCGTGATAACCCGATGTAACCAGCTGTTCACGCACCTTGGTGACATCGGCCGGACGCTCGTAGGTCAGCTCGATGAGCGTACCGCCGGTGAAGTCCAGGCCCCAGTTCATGCCCTTGGTGGCGACACTGAACAATGCCAATGCCGTGAGGAACAATGTGACGCCGAACGCAACGTTGCGAACGCCCATGAAGTTGATTGTACGTAACATGGCAGCCCCTTAAATCCACAACTTCTTGAAGTCACGACCGCCGAAGATCAGGTTGACCATCGCGCGGGTCACCATGATGGCCGTGAACATCGAGGTAAAGATCCCGAGGGACATGGTCACTGCGAAGCCTTTGACCGGGCCGGTGCCCATGGCAAAGAGAATCCCGCCGACCAACAAGGTTGTCAGGTTGGCGTCGAGAATCGCGGTGAATGCCCGGCCGAAGCCTTCGTTGATTGCCCGCTGCACAGTCATGCCAGCCGCGATCTCTTCACGTATCCGCGAGAAGATCAGTACGTTGGCGTCGACCGCCATACCCATGGTCAACACGATACCGGCGATACCCGGCAGGGTCAGCGTTGCACCCAGCAGCGACATCAAGGCCAGCAGCATCACCATGTTCACCGTCAGCGCGACGGTGGCGATGAGGCCGAAGAAGCGGTAGATGGCCATGATGAACAGCGAGACAAACAGCATGCCCCACAGCGATGCATCGATACCTTTGGTGATGTTGTCAGCACCCAGGCTTGGGCCGATGGTACGTTCTTCAGCGAAGTACATCGGTGCCGCCAGACCACCGGCACGCAGCAGCAGTGCCAGTTCGGACGATTCGCCCT
This sequence comes from Pseudomonas farris, assembly GCF_019145235.1. Taxonomy (GTDB): domain Bacteria; phylum Pseudomonadota; class Gammaproteobacteria; order Pseudomonadales; family Pseudomonadaceae; genus Aquipseudomonas; species Aquipseudomonas farris. The sequence goes on from NZ_JAHSTV010000005.1 coordinate 463,198, forward strand.
GGCCGTTCAGGCCAGTGATGCGGAACTGGGCACCCAGTGGCGACTGGATGGTCGCCAGGCTGATGATCTTCTTCTCTTCTTTAAACGTCTGAACCGGTACGTCTTTCTCGACGCCGTTGACCACTTGCTTGGTGTAAGTGGTGACAGGACGTTGTTCGATGAAGATCACCGCCATGCTGCGGCCGACGTTGTTGCGAGTCGCACGACTCATCAGCTCGCCACCGTGGCCATCCAGACGGATGTTCACTTCTGGCGTGCCTTGCTCGCCGAAGCCAGCCTTGGCGTCAGTCACCTGGTCACCGGTGATGATCAGGCCACGCTCGATCAGTGCAGGAGGACGATTGCCTTCACGGAACTCGAACGACTCGGAAGTGGCTTTCGAAGCGCCAGGCTCAGCCGCCAGACGGAACTCAAGGTTGGCCGTCTTGCCGAGGATACGCTTGGCTTCTGCGGTGTCTTGCACGCCCGGCAGCTCAACCACGATGCGGTTGGCGCCTTGGCGCTGAACGATAGGTTCGGCAACACCCAGCTCGTTGACGCGGTTACGTACCGTGGTCAAGTTCTGCTTGATGGAGTATTCGCGGATTTCCGCCAGCTTGGCCGGGGTCATCGCCAGACGCAGTACCGGTTGGCCATTGAGGTCGGCCGGAACAATGTCGAAATCGTTGAAGTTCTTGCGAATAAGCGCACGCGCCTCTTCACGGGCTGCTTCATCAGTGAAGCCCAGCTGAATGGCACCGCCCAGTTGCGGCAGGCTGCGATAGCGCAGACGCTCTTTGCGCAACAGGCTCTTGACGTCGCCTTCGTAGACTTTCAGGCGTGCATCGAGGGCTTTGTCCATGTCCACTTCCAGCAGGAAGTGCACACCACCGGACAAGTCCAGACCCAGCTTCATCGGGTGCGCGCCAAGGCTGCGCAGCCATTGCGGGGTGGTTTGTGCCAGGTTCAGTGCAACGACGTAGTCATCACCCAATGCCTTGCGCACGACGTCTTTGGCTGGCAGCTGATCTTCAGCCTTGGTCAGACGGATCAGACCGCCCTTGCCGCCCGCAGCCAGGGTGGCCGCCTTGACGTTGATCCCGGATTCCTTGAGCGCGGTGCTCACACGATCCAGATCAGCCTGATTAACCTGCAGTGCAGTGCTTGCACCGCTGACCTGAATGGCCGGGTCATCAGGGTATAGATTGGGAGCGGAATAAATCAGACCGATCGCCAGCACCGCCAGGATCAGAATGTATTTCCACAGAGGGTATTTGTTCAGCATCACGCCGCCCGCTTATGACGCGGGGCGCCTTGCGCGCCCCGTCGATTGAGTAGAATTTGAAACTTAGATCGCTTTGAGCGTGCCTTTTGGCAGCGTGGCGGCGATGGCGCCTTTCTGGAATTTCATTTCGACGGTGTCGGAGACTTCCAGAACTACGAAGTCGTCGGACACTTTGGTGATCTTGCCGGCGATACCACCGGTGGTCACAACTTCGTCACCTTTTTGCAGGCTGCCCAGCAGGGTTTTCTGCTCTTTGGCGCGCTTGGCCTGTGGACGCCAGATCATCAGGTAGAAGATGACCAGGAAACCGACCAGGAAAATCCACTCAAAGCCGCCGCCCATTGGGCCCGCAGCAGGTGCAGCGGCGTCAGCCATGGCATTAGAGATAAAAAAGCTCATTTAGCACTCCAGTTGCAAATGTTGAATCTTGGGGTCAGAAAACTCAGTCCAAAGGCGGAACAGGTAACCCGCGTTTGGCGTAGAAGGCATCGACAAAGGCGGCCAATGTACCCTGTTGAATAGCCTCGCGCAAACCAGCCATAAGCACCTGGTAATGGCGCAAATTGTGGATGGTATTCAACATGCTACCCAGCATTTCGCCGCACTTGTCCAGATGGTGCAGATAAGCACGGGAGAAGTTCTGGCAGGTGTAGCAATCGCAGGTTGGATCCAGCGGCGAATCATCATGGCGATGGAACGCGTTACGGATCTTCAGCACGCCTGTATCAATGAACAGATGCCCATTGCGGGCATTACGGGTTGGCATCACGCAATCGAACATGTCCACACCGCGGCGCACACCCTCAACCAGATCTTCCGGTTTGCCAACGCCCATAAGGTAACGAGGTTTGTCAGCCGGCATCTGGCCTGGCAGGTAATCCAGCACCTTGATCATCTCGTGCTTGGGCTCGCCCACCGACAGACCGCCGATGGCCAGGCCGTCGAAGCCGATCTTGTCGAGACCTTCCAGGGAGCGCATGCGCAGATCCTGGTGCATGCCGCCCTGAACAATGCCGAACAGCGCCGCCGTGTTATCGCCATGGGCATTTTTCGAACGCTGGGCCCAGCGCAACGACAGCTCCATCGAGACACGAGCGACGTCTTCATCGGCCGGGTACGGGGTGCATTCGTCGAAAATCATCACGATGTCCGAGCCCAGATCGCGCTGGACCTGCATCGACTCTTCCGGCCCCATGAATACTTTGGCGCCGTCGACCGGAGAAGCGAAGGTCACGCCCTCCTCCTTGATCTTGCGCATCGCGCCCAGGCTGAACACCTGAAAACCGCCGGAGTCGGTCAAAATCGGGCCTTTCCACTGCATGAAATCGTGCAGGTCGCCGTGCTTCTTGATCACTTCGGTGCCAGGACGCAGCCACAAGTGGAAGGTGTTGCCCAGAATGATTTCCGCGCCAGTGGCGACGATATCCCGCGGCAGCATGCCCTTGACCGTGCCGTACGTGCCCACCGGCATGAAGGCCGGGGTCTCGACGGTACCACGCGGGAAGGTCAAACGACCGCGACGAGCCTTGCCGTCAGTAGCAAGTAACTCAAACGACATACGACTTTGGCGACTCATTCTGTTTCCTCGGGGCCACGTGGTGCGGGGTTACGGGTGATAAACATCGCATCACCGTAGCTGAAAAAGCGGTATTCGTTGTCGACGGCGGCTTTATAGGCGGCCATGGTCTCGGGATAACCGGCGAATGCCGAAACCAGCATCAACAACGTGGATTCAGGCAAATGGAAGTTGGTGACCAGGGCATCGACCACATGAAACGGCCGGCCCGGGTAGATAAAGATGTCGGTGTCGCCACTGAACGGCTTGAGCACGCCATCGCGCGCGGCGCTTTCCAGAGAACGCACGCTGGTAGTCCCCACGGCCACCACGCGACCACCGCGAGCGCGGCAGGCTTCGACGGCATCGACCACGTCCTGACCGACTTCCAGCCACTCACTGTGCATGTGGTGATCTTCAATCTTCTCGACGCGCACTGGCTGGAACGTGCCCGCACCCACGTGCAAGGTCACGAACGCAGTCTCGATGCCCTTGGCGGCAATCGCCTCCATCAGCGGCTGATCGAAATGCAGCCCCGCCGTCGGCGCCGCCACCGCGCCCAGGCGCTCGGCGTACACCGTCTGATAACGCTCGCGGTCCGAGCCTTCATCCGGGCGATCTATATAAGGAGGCAACGGCATGTGCCCGACACGGTCGAGCAGCGGCAACACCTCTTCGGCAAACCCCAGCTCGAACAACGCATCGTGACGCGCCAGCATCTCGGCCTCGCCACCGCCGTCGATCAGGATCTTCGAACCCGGTTTCGGCGATTTGCTGGAACGCACATGCGCCAGCACGCGATGACTGTCGAGCACCCGCTCCACCAGAATTTCCAGCTTGCCACCGGAAGCCTTCTGGCCAAACAGCCGCGCCGGAATCACCCGGGTATTGTTGAACACCATCAAATCGCCCGGGCGCAAATGCTCGAGCAAATCAGTGAATTGACGGTGCGCCAGGGCGCCGCTGACCCCGTCCAGGGTCAACAGGCGACTACCGCGACGCTCAGCCAAAGGATGGCGAGCAATCAGCGAATCAGGGAGCTCAAAAGTAAAGTCAGCAACGCGCATGATGGGGTTCGTCTAGCAGGGCCGGGAAGTCTAGCGGAAATATCAAAAATTCTCCATGTACCTGATTGACCGACGGTTATCTCATCTCTATACTTCGCCGCCATTGAGCCCTGATGGCGGAATTGGTAGACGCGGCGGATTCAAAATCCGTTTTCGCAAGAAGTGGGAGTTCGAGTCTCCCTCGGGGCACCATATAGCAGTATCTGAAAGTCTCTACCAGACTCTCAGACCCAGAGAAACCGGCCACTTGAGCCGGTTTTTTTGTATCTGGCTATCTACCTCTGTATCCCCTTATCCGTTGTATCCCTGTATCCCTGCTTGTATCCTGAGAAAAATACCGAACTTTGGGATACAAGGATGAAGCGCGCAGACATCAAGCGTCGCCCTCTCGCAGACACGACACTTGCGGGGTTGGAGCCGGAATCAAAGGAATACCGGGAGCTGGACGGAAACGGCCTCTACTTCAGGGTCAAACCTGATGGTGGTAAATCCTGGCAGCTCCGCTACAAACGTCCGGCGGGCAATTGGGCTTGGATGGGGCTCGGGGGTTACCCGGAAGTAAGTGGTGCGCTGGCTCGGGACAAAGCTGCCGATCTACGCAAAGTAGTGAGTAGCGGTGCCGACCCCCTTGAGCAAAAGCGGTCCGCGAAAGCTGCTATTGATGCGGCCAAAACCCGAACTTTTCGAGCTGCTGCTGATGCCTGGCTCAAGGCGAAAGAGGAAAAGGGTCTCGCATCCTCCACCCTCAACAAAATCCGCACCTACCTCGACAAGGACATACTCCCGGCACTGGGAGACAAGCCTCTAGACGAAATCACACGCACCGATTGCGCAGAGCTTCAGGCATCCATCGAAGCTCGGGACGCACACAACGTGGCTGAAAAGTGTCGCACCTGGATAAATCAGATCTTCGGGCGAGCCATCGGCTTAGGCCTGACTGAAAACGATCCGGGCAGCCGACTTCGCGATATTGCGGCCCAAGCCCCTAAGACTCAGCAGCATCCACATTTGCTGGAGCCTGAACTGGGTGAATTTCTCCAGGCACTCAAAAACACACCGGCCAGACTGACTGCTCGCACTGCTGCTTGGCTTTGTGTATGGACGGCATCGCGACCTGGCATGGTCCGTTTGGCTGAATGGAAGGAATTTGACCTTGAGAAAGCCATTTGGACCACGCCTGCCGCCAAAATGAAGATGCGTCGAGATTTTATCTGCCCCCTTCCCCACCAAGCAGTTGCAGCTCTGAAAGAGCTGCATTGCTTAACCGGGCGGAGTCGCTGGCTCTGCCCCGGAGTCGGAGCCAAAAATCCAACCATCAGCGAAAACACGATCAATAAGGTCTTCGCCACCATCGGCTATAAAGGCCGCTTAGTTGGACACGGTACTCGGCACACCGCGAGTACGCTGCTTCGAGAACATGGTTGGCCGAAAGAACATGTTGAAGCGCAGCTTGCTCACAAAGAGGAAGGTATTTCGGGGGTATACAACAAGGCTCAATACCTTGAGCAACGCGTAAAGATGATGCAATGGTATGCAGATCACCTAGATGCGCTAGCTGCAGGAAAGGTGGTGCAAAGGCAGTTTGGAAAGGCAGTCTGACAGACATGATCGCCCCCCCCCTGAAAAACGGTGTAACGCGTGTTACAGGTGTAACGATGAAACTTAACCAATTGATATTATTGAATTTTTAACTGTAACACTTGATCATGATTCAACGTACACGAAGTGTAACTCCGCTATGACGTGTAACAGCCGTAGGCACCTCACCCTCGCAGCTGCCTTGCTCGATGAGTGCCCTCACGCCTGCGGGCCAGACCTCGCTTGCGAATACTTAACTAACATACATCGCTGGTTGAGCATTAAAATCTAGGGCGTGGGATCGCGGGTGAGTGAGTGTCCAAATTCTCTCCGGATGAATAATTCACCACCCTGACAACCATCTCGATCACAGTGAAAAATTGCGCAGAAGCAATTACTGTACTGCCGCGTTCACCCTGTATTGCACCTGTATTGACTACACATTCACCGACCTAGAGACAAAGTAGTTTTCTTCGTCTAGATAAATGTATAGATAGATACCCCTGTATCCATACCCAGGGGTTTTCTATGACACACAAGACCTTCAAATCAGCAAATTCTTTCGAAATCCACTCGCCCGAAGCGACCGATACAAACGCTAGGCGAGCCAGTCACCCTGCCGCTGACCCTTCAGCAATTCTGATTCGTATGCCGGAAGTAATGGCCATCGTTGGACTAGCACGTCCAACGATTTACAAACTGATGCAGCAAGCGGATAGCGACTTCCCACTTCCAGTAAAACTAAGCGGTAGTAAAGCTCGCGGAGCGCCTGTCGCATGGGTTCTTGATGAAGTCCAAAGTTGGGTGCGGGCCCGCATTTCGGCAAGAAACAAGGTGGCAGCATGAGAAGACCACCTCCTTCGCTCTCAAAACTCAGGTCATTTCAGGCATTGCACGAAGTTGGTTTTTCCAAAACACGCATCCAACGTTTCGAGCGATTGCGCAGAAAACACGAACAGCGTGGACGGACTCTAGGCGTATTGAGCTGGCCGGATGGAGTTTGGTGCCTGTTGATCATGCATGCGGATCAGTTGGGTGTTGTTGTCTTGGGTGAAGCCCAGGCAGCAAATGCTTATCACGATGCTCGCCAGATGATTCGCGATGGCTATTCCCCCGTACTCACCTTGCGCCACGAGCGCCATGCTTGAAATGAAAACGCCCCCGGGAGCGATCCGGAGGCGTTGAGGTAAATCTACATGCCCGCACAATTTATGCCGCATCAAAAAAATGCGCAAGATCTCCACACGGTTGCACTTTTGAAATCCGGACGCTACTCTTTAGCCGTCGCTGCAAATTCAGCGACCGGGTTTGGCGACCCGAGTTACTTGGCGCACAGGCGCCCCGACCGACAGCAGGCGCTTTTTTTGTGCTCGCCGTTTCGTGTTATGGCAGCTGTGCGTGGGATACCTTCGGGTATGCCGGGTTCCAAGTTCCCGGTTCGCCAACCTGCGCACAGCTGCCACCCTAAATCGTTTGGCGACGATCAGTGGCAGCTCCAGATCAAACTTGGAGCTCTACCTATGCACGCCCTCAATCCGTCCAAAAATCGCGCCGCAGCCCATCGCGCAATGGCTCTCGCCGCTTTACACGCCAACTCCAGTCTCGCAACCCGTCTCGCTCGTTACAACGCTCATATGGCCAAGGCACGCGCGCTCGAAAGCGAAGGCGGTGCCCAATGAACTGCTCACAGGGCTTCACCCTTCCCGAAGATCTACTGTGCGTTAGCAAAGATGCCGAGGCCGGTGTACCGATCGACGCTATCACTTGTGCGATTGACCGCGCTGACTCCGTGTTAACCCTTCTCGAAGACCATTTTGACAGCGACAAACCGCGCCTTGCTGACCACATCATTTCCTCGGTGATTTGGGATGTACGCGGCACTCTGGGCCTAATCAAAACCTTGGCCATGCACGGTGATGCCTCTTCCGCTCCTCAGGTTCAAACCGGAGGTGCGCAATGAGCCTGCAATCGAATACGACCACCCTCGGCAATACCGCTTTTGCCCAATGCGGCCACCCTAGTCAAATGCTGTTCCGTCTCAGTGCCAATGTGCCCCTGACCGACGCACTTGAACACGCCTCAAACCTGCTGAGCTGCGCGACTCGCATGTCGCTCTTGGCCACCCACGGCGACGGGGCAGAAGACTGCGCGATGGCCGCTTACTATCTCAGTGAAATGGGCAAGGCGGTGATCGATGATGTGACCACAACCCTCCTGCGAGTGGAGGCTGGCCATGACCAATAATGCGAAACGCCCCAGCTTCGCCGACGTGAAAGCGGCCTCTCTGAAAGAGATCAACCGGGTGCTTTCCCACTGGCTACCCACGGGCAAACGGGTCGATGGCGGTAAGGAATACACCGCCGCCAATCCAACCCGCGCCGACAAGCGAGCCGGCTCGCTCAAGGTTAACTTGAGCAAAGGCACCTGGGCGGATTTTGCCACCGGTGACAAGGGCGGCGACCTGATCGATCTGGTACGCTATCTGGAGGGCGGCACCGACGTCGAAGCCTGCAACAAGCTGGCGGATCTGCTGCGCGTTAGCGCCAGGACAGCTCCATCGAAGCCGGCCCCCAACAAAAGCGAAACTCCGGAATGGCTCGCCATGCAGCCGATCCCGGCCGAGGCCATGAACAAATGTCCGGCCAAACACCGGCAACACGGCACACCGTCTAAAGTCTGGATATATCGCGACGCTCAGGGCCAGCCAGTCATGGCGCTCTACCGCTTCGATTTGGGCCCGGATGAAGACGGCAAGCCACGCAAGGTGTTTGCCCCCTTAACCTGGTGCCAACGTGCCGACGGTCAAACGCAGCAATGGCGCTGGCAAGGTCTGCCTGAGCCGCGTCCTCTGCTGCGCTTGGATGAACTGGCGCAACGCGCAGAGGCTCCGGTCATTCTGTGCGAAGGCGAAAAGGCCGCCGACGCCGCGGCGGAGCTGCTACCCGGTTACGTGGCCACGTGCTGGCCAAACGGCTCGAACTCCTGGCACAAGGCCGACCTCACGTCGCTGAAAGGTCGGTCCGTGGTGTTGTGGCCCGACAACGACGCCAGTGGCCAAAGCTGCATGGACGCCGTCGCCGGACAACTGAGCCAGATCGGTGCTGCGTCGGTGCGCGTGATCGCCCTGGACGTCTTCAAACGCAAGCCCACCCGCAAGAATGAACAACCGACCTTCAGCAAGGGTGGTCAATGGGACGACGGCGACGACGCGGCCGATGCCCAAGCCAAAGGCTGGACGGCGGCGCACGTTGCCGAGCTGGAACGCTGCGGCGAATTGTTTGGTGTTGAACCGGAGAAAGCACCAACCGAACCACCCGAAGCCAAGGCCAAACCGACGACTAAGCGCGCCGCGAAACCCAAAAACGATCTGCTGCCCGGCGGCTTTCGCCTGACACCTGAAGGCGTGTTTTATTCCGGCGACGATGGCGAGGCGCGCCCGGTGTGCTCGCCACTGGAGATCCTGGCGCGCACTCGTGATGCGCAAGGTCATAACTGGGGTTTGCTGGTCGAGTTCGACGATCCGGACGGCGCAAAAAAGCGCTGGAACATTCCGGCGCGGACCATGACCGGCGACTTCGGCAAGGACGTGCTGGGTCCACTCGTGGACATGGGCCTGCGCCTCGCCGGCAGTCGCTCTGGTCGCAATACCCGCAACGACCTGCAGAGCTATCTCGGCGGCTTCGACAGCGCCCAGCGCGCGCGACTGGTCACTCGCTTGGGTTGGCACGACAGCGCCTTTCTGCTGCCCGAGCGACAGGTCGGCTCACACGCGGAACACCTGCACTTCTATGAGGCCGGCGCGCAGCTGCCACCCATCAGCGAAGCCGGCACCCTGGAGCAGTGGCAAGAACAGATCGGTGCCTTGTGCATCGGCAATCACCGCTTGGCGTTTGTGGCCAGCGTGGCGTTTGCCGGACCGCTGCTGCACATGCTCGGCCATGAGTCGGGTGGCTTTCACCTCTACGGTGACAGCTCGGGCGGCAAGACCACACACCTGCAAGTGGCTGCCTCGATCTACGGCGGACCGCGTCTGGTGCGTTCCTGGCGCTCGACGGATAACGCCTTGGAATCCATCGCCGCCGCGCATTCGGATGGGCTCTTGGTACTGGATGAAATCGGCATGTGCGACCCGCGCATCATAGGCGAAACGGTGTACATGCTCGGTAACGGCACTGGGAAGGCTCGCGCCAATGATCGCGGACAAGCAGGCCGCCAGGTGCAGGAGTGGCGCTTGCTGTTTCTCTCGACCGGCGAGAAGACCTTGGCGCAGCACATGGCTGAAGCGAACAAGGAACTGAAAGCCGGCATGGAAGTGCGGATGCTCGCCGTGCCAGCGGACGCCAGTAAAGGACTAGGCATGTTCGACGCGCTGAACGGTTTTGATGATGCGGCGGCCCTCTCCGATGCACTCAAGGCACGGGTAGCCAAGTACTACGGCACACCGCTCACCGCGTTCCTGTCGGCTCTCTGTGAACCTGGCAAGCTGCACGGTTGGTCGGCCATCTTGCGCCACACCTTGGAGAGGTTCATTACCAAAGCACTGCCTGCCTCGGCGAGCGGCCAAGCGCACCGTGCCGCCACTCGTTTTGGTCTGGCTGCAGCTGCCGGCGAGCTGGCCACTGCAATGGGCATAACGGGCTGGCCCGATGGCACAGCCACCACCGCCGCCCGAGTTTGCCTCAGCGCCTGGCTCAACGAGCGCGGGGGCGCCGGAAATCTTGAAGGTGACGCGATCCTGGCACGGCTGCGCCAAGTCATCGAGCGCTTCGGCGAAAGCCGCTTCACCCGCTGGGAGTCGGCGGCCGCGAAGGTCGATGAACACGGCCCCCGCACCATCGACCGCCTGGGCTTTCGCAAGACGCTGGAGCACGGCTTGGGCGACGCATTGCACACCACCAACACCTACTACGTGTTGCCCGAGTCATGGCGCTCCGAAGTGTTCAAAGGCATGAACATCAATGCAGTGAACAAGGAGCTTATTCGCCGTGGCGTCCTTGAGCCGGGTCCCAACGGCAAAGCCTCCTGCTCCGTCCGCTTACCAGGGATGGGCACCCAGCGTTGCTATGTAGTGAAGACCGTACCGGTAGCGGATGAGAGCGAGGCACAGGCCGCCTAGTGGCCAGCCTACTGACAGAGGTAGAGCCGGCCCGATCCGGCCTCGCCAGCCACTCATTGAACCCACATTCATATTGCACAGGACAAAACACATGAACAGCATTCAGCAATTGAAAGACGCTCGCGCCAAATTGGTCATTGAAATGGACGCCATCAACACGGAGCCACCATCCCTTGAGGCTTCGCTTGAAAGCGAAGACGTCATCAACTCTGGCAAAGAAAGCGCGGTCGAGTTCAACTCCAGCGATCACAAACGAAGGATCGATTCAATCAAGCTTGAGATTCATATACTGGATCAAAAACTTAATCGTCTAGAAACCCTTGCCGATCGAGAAAGCTTGATGGCTGGCTACATCGCCGACATGGCGAATTGGGTGGCTGATGAGCTCGAACTCAATGCAAAACGGGAAAGCCTCAGCACTCGCTTGGAGGAAGTTCGCAAGCAATCACAAGAAGAGATAGCGAGCGCACGGCAGGCTGAGACCCAGGCGGCTACCGCTTACGCACAAGCTGTGGCGTGGGGTGATTTGGAAGGCGAAAAAGTTGCCAGCAGCGACGCTCAGAAAGCTGCGAAAAATCTCACTGCCGCCACGGAACAGCATCGCCGTCAGCAACTGATTATCACAGCCCTGGAGCAGGAGCTGGCCACCGTTGACCATCACATAACCGAGGCTCAAGAGGAACACCAGAAAATAGAGAGAAAAGCCTTACAGCTCGCCCATGACGCACTACAAGAAAAGTGGAATGAAGCCGCTCAGGCGCTGCTCGATGCGGGGGGTAAGCTTTATGCCGCCGCCCGACTGATCGGCCGGGACCCAATATCACTGCTCAAGCTCGACATTCCCGAGCAGGGTGGACACTTTGGCAGCTGGAAATGGCGTGACCTGGCGGACCGTGGGAGCCAGCACCGCACTCGCGATCTGCTCTCGATGTAACTGCCGACTCCCCTGAAACAGCCTGCTTTCGCGGGCTGTTTAAATCATCCAAGGATCGAAGCCATGAACGCAGCGACACAAAACAGCTCATCCATGTCCGAAACGCTTAAAGCGAGAAAAGTCCACCTGACCGCCCTACTCAAGATCGTGGATACCAAAATCGGAAAAAGCACAGCGATGCAGAAGCTCACCATCACTGCGATCAAGGCAGAAATGGGGCTAATCGAGCATAAGCTGAAAAAACGGTGATTAGAATAAGCGAAAGCTCGCGAAAGCTTCCGTTGCATTCAAATTCCGCAGGCAGCTTCCGGCCGATGTGTTGAAAAAGTCGACGCTACCTAGCTAGTGGTGAAAACGCCTTTTTTGCACGCTGCTACTTCAAATCTGAGCCCTGAAACTTTTGCGTAAAAATACAGATTTCAATCTCAGACACGTACTTTTTTGCCGGGGAAACCGAAGCCGACTTTTTCAATAGCATCGGACAAAAGCGGGCATCGGGTGTCTACAGATTCAGGGGCGAATCAGTCGGCCATAATCGCGCCACGCTAATGAAATGGCTAACAGTTCTATCTATTCGTGAACCAAGTTGGCATTGATGCCATGGCGCAGGGCTGCGCCGGCAATCGACGCCTCGGATTGCAGGTATTCATGAACAATCTGGACCTTGAAGAATTGGAGATAGGTGGTGTGTTGGCGCATGGCGATCCTTGCGGTAAAGGCAATGCGGTCCACGTACTTTAAGTGGACACCATCGTCCTTAATGCTGGGATTCTGAAGGCTTGTTCACCCGGCCCCTTACCTTTAAGCTCCATGCCCAGATTCCGCTTTGAGGCAGAAAGCCCCTTGCCAGGGGTTGACGCTATGAGTGTTATCTAAGTGGTTTCTTGCTACACTACTGGTGTGCGGAGGCAAAATTCGGCTGCAGGCCGTGTGAATTATTGGTTTCGGCCAGTGACTCCTATACCTCCCACTCCTATTTCACGCTTCTTGGCTTTTGGCCAGGGGGCGTTTCTTGTTGTAGACCACCCCTTTTCGACCGCCTTCAATGCGGTCGATGTCTTCGATCTCGACTACTTGGTCCCAGATGAGCTCCATATAACGATCTTCGTCACGCTCGTAATATCGTTGCAATGCCCAAAGACAATAGTCAACGGCCTGCAGGCCGGCAGTTTCGGGCGGAGTACTAGCAACAATGGAGACAGTAGCGGATCTTCGTACACCGTAGTCTGACTCGAAGCGTGCTTCTGCCCTCTCAATGGCGGTTCGAAAGGCGTGAGTGCGCGACTTACTGCCGCGCTTGGCGAAGCAGATATTGAGTTGGTCGGTCATGGGATGATAGCGCCGGAACAGCTCCTCAACGAGGGTGTCATACAGTTCGTCACCACGATAACGGTATCCAGGCTCACGTTCGTTGCGTTGGCGCACATAGCTCAGCAGCGCGGACTTAGTTCGCACTACGCCGTAGAAGCGCAAGTCGAATCCTGCCAGCAAACGGAAAACTTCGCGTCGCACTTCAGGCACGTCGTCTTTTGCATGGAAAGCGCGCGCAGTCTTGCCTCGCTCAGGCTGCATGGACGGTACCCGCTTGAAGTAGGGATCGGCCAACAGGTCACCTCGAAGCTGCTTCAGTGCAGCTTCGAGTGCTGCTGGTTCATCCACATCTAGCTTGCCAAGTATGAATGTTCGTGAACATCCCTCCTGCCCAACAAGAATGCGCCCCTTGGAGTCGAAAAGTGTAGGATCGCCAGCCTCATCAACAAAGAAGTGTAATTCGCTGGGATTAGTCTCGTCCGTCATATTCACTCTCCTGGCTCGAATGCCCCGGGCCATCCACCATGCGCACCGATAACACAATCAATTTCCGTCATTAACCGTATGGTTTCGGACAGGCAGACAATAATCTTTTCGTAGTGTGTTATGTCTTCGTCAGAAAGCGGGCGGCCCTTGCGGTCTTTCAGCCATTTTTCGCATACCTTGTAACCTCCAAGGTGGAAGTTCCAGACCTCCGCTGATACGCCGTGAAAGCCAGAGGAACCAGGCGTGGTCTCACTCTTCGTACCACCTGCGTCTATCCATACAGTATTATTGGCGTAGCCTACCTTGACCACCTCTCTTCCCGATCCGACAAAATTTGTAATTTTCTGTACAAGAACAGATGATTCAAATAGATGTAATTCAGTAAGCTCACCGCCGATTCTAATGAGCTCACTTAACAAATCTAGATTAGAAGTAGTTAAGAGCATCGGAAACCCCTGCGAGTTAGCGGTGCGGTAACGGCGTCGATATTCAGGCGAATGACAAAGGCCAAACAACCAAAAAAGGACATCCTCGGGCCCCGTAGTTGTCTTGCAATCACCTTGCCCCGTCGGAACGAATGTTGTACCTGTGGCCGAACACCATGCCCTGATGAACTCGGGACTTAGGTTGTGAGTTACTTCCAGATCTCCGCCAAGCAGACTTTCGAAGCGATACAGAGGAAAGTATGTTGTCCCTCTGTCATGAGTACCTGTCTTCATTTCTACCATAAGTCGTGAGACTCCGATGCTGAATCGATCAGGTGTCGTCCAGGTACTCGAGCAGATCAAGCCGATATTTCGACCTGACACCACGTGTTTCATGGTTGGATACGAGCGACTCTTCACGACTTTTTCATGGTAAAAAATTCTACGAACATCGAACGGGCGGTAGAGAATCGAATGAATACTTTCTTGGGCGTTCGTTCCGGAAAAAAGATTACTATCAAAGCCTCGGATCTGCTCGTGGAGTGAGCTGTCGTCAAAAGCGATTGCTACCGCGTCCCGGTTCGTTTTTATCCCCGCTCCAAATTTTAAAAATACCGTATCCAGGCGACGAGTAACAATTTTTTGAGCGTCGTCCGAAGGTGTGAACCCACAGTTTTCGGAGTTGGGTTTTATCAAATGCCACTTAGTAGAATTTAGGGTACCCGATGTGAGCTCTGCATATTTTTCGGTGCGCCGCCCAAGCAAGTCAGCATATTGGATTTCAGATGAGCCGTCTGGATGGGACCGAGCGTATAAATGAATAGCAACAGCTTGAACTATTTCAAAAACATTTTCGTCATCATCTGCCCCTTCAATAATCTCATTACCCCCTCCATGTAAATTAACTTCATATAACTTGCTAAACTCACGCATGAGATGCTCACGCATTCCACGCAGTGACGTAGAGGCGAGCATCGTTCCATTTGTAATGTATCCCAGTACGCCAACGCCGGACGCACCTATTATGTCCTGTGCCACTGAAAAAAATTTAACAAAATCGTCCTGAATATTTCTTTCAAATTGAAGTTGATTTCTTTCTCGGATTGATGAGCCTCGAAAGGTTCTATATTTATCTACTATTCGCCTGGCTTCAGGAGATAGGTTCGCTGAATAGTTGGCATAAGGAGGATTTCCTAAAACTACAGTAAATCGTTTGAGTCGTTTTATTTCGTTTACGGCTGCGGCCTCATGAGCAAGAGCCGCGAAATCCGGCATTTGAAGCTGTCTCTGCCATGGTTCAAGTGCATTAGTGAGATAAACCCGGGCGCGCTCGCTACTGCCAAATCGGTAGCCAGTTTCAGCAAGTTTTAGTCCTATTTTCATGTGCGCGATGGCATAGGGCGCCATCATCAGCTCGTAAGCATGCAGGCGCGGAAGCAGGTGCTTTGGCACATACTCATTCCACGCGTCACATCGCTCAGCATCTCTAAGCCCTTCTTTTTTCCACTTCGCTACTAACGTGTCATGAATGACATCGATTACTTCGACGAGAAAGGTGGCAGTGCCCGTTGCGGGGTCCAAAATCTGAACGAAATGCTCGTCCGGTGAGATCCTAAAGGACTCGCCTGGCCCATCGGTGATAGAAGGGAGCGATAGCTCGGGACGCTTTGCCAGCATCTCGCCCCAAGTAGCTGTGTCGGCTAGCCCATCGACCAGGCCGAACTCAGTTTGAAGGAGTTCGTGGACGCCTCGAACGATGAAGGACACAACGGCTTGGGGTGTGTAAAACACGCCGCGCTGAATCTTCAATTTCTTGTCGTAGGCGGCGAGGAAATCCTCATAAAAGTGAATAACAGGATCTTCATCGCGGCGCCTGTTGCCAAAATCGTTGAGCACTAGGTCAAGTCGCGTCTTACTGCTCCTGAGCAAATCGACGACTTCTTGGATGCCTAACTCATCAAAGTCGAGCTTCCCCTTGCGTCCACCGGCTTTCAGGAAGCTCTCCAGCATTTCCTTCAGAAACGGGTTTGTCACCGGCACCATGGCAACCACGTCTTCCTGAATGACGGCTGTGCCGGCACCCGGCACGGCGCGCGATACAGCCGCAGAGAACAAGCCATATGTAATGGTTTGGGCATACATGTCGGCGAAGGTCGCTTCGTCCAGATCATGTATCAGCGCCGTCTTAAAGCCCGACATCAATTTTCGGAGGGGCCCAGTACCGCTTTCATGCTGCAACACCATTAATGCGCGGTTGCGGATGCGCTGGGCAAGCTCAGCAAGTCGCTGCGCAAGCTCTTTGGCTGTGTCGATGACTTGGTGATGGCGAATTTCAAAGGCCTGAGACCAATTGGCGCGCCATCCTTCCACATCTCCGGTATCCTTGGGCCATACTAATTGGCTACTAAGCATGTCAGCGACATAATCCAATTTCAGATTGGTATCGTCATCATCCCAGCCGAGCACGCGCAACGTCGGCTTGTTGTCCGCGAACTCTCCTTCAGGTTCACTGAAATGGGCTAATGTAAGTTGGCGCTCTTCTTCTTTTCCGTAAGCCGAGATGAAGAGTAGATCGTGCTGCCTCCAGGCTGCTTGCTGTGCCTTGTTCGCACTTCCACGTTTTCTCATGACTAGAGCATTGAGGACGCGTCGCAGGATTACGATGGGTAATCGTTTCTTCTCAAAATCGATGAAAAAAATACCCCAAGGCTGGCCGGTTTCCAGCGGGCGAAGCTGCTTGATGGCGCGGATGCCTATTCGTTCGGATTCTTTGAGGCCAAGATCATCGGACCAATCAAAGGTGAGATCATCCTCGTCTTCGAACTGATCGATCGGCCAATCCAGCTCATCCCGCAAAAATTCCAGGAGCTGGGTAAAATTCTTGATTCCCCGCAGGCGCAGTCGCTGTGCTTCCGTCATTTTTTTTCCTTATTCTCAATGCTCAGTTAAGTTCCATCCATGCTTTGAGCACGGGTTCAACTCCTAGAGGCGCCTGAACTTTCTTCAAGTAAGTATTCTTGATGTGTTTCTCGATTTTTTCACGAGCCTGTTTTAGCGAAGTCTGTGCAACGTCGCACCGGCGTGGCGTCTCTTGCGTGGATCGAATAGCATCCACGATATGAGCTGCGTCATCCAGAATGTCACCACTGGTGAAATCCAATAGATACCACTGGGTATAGCCAGCTTCTAGTGTCCACTGTGTCTGGTCGTCTGCGGAGTCTTCGTTAGCAGGCTTCGACGGCAGGGCGTAGCAGAAGAACACGGCTTGAGTTCCTGCCTTCAAATGCTGCTTGCCGCTGAACACTTTTCCCGGCAGGGATTGGAGGCGTGCTTCAAGGTCAGGATGCTCATTGAGAAGGGCTTGCAACTCCAGGTGCATGGCCTCTATGGGAGAAAGCGTGCCTTCGTAAGCGTCGGTAAACTCCTTCAACGCTTGATAATCATCTTCCGGCGTCAAAAGCTTGCGACCTTCGATGCCAAAAGTTTTAGAGATACGGAGCGTTTTCTTGGACACGGTGCGGAATAGGCGAAGCAGTTCGTCCAATTCGTCTGGTGGGAGGAAGTTCCAATAAGCAGTTTCGCCTCGCAGTTTTTTCTGATCCGGGTGATCAGTCACAATGCGGGCCTCGATGACCGGGTCCATTCTGCGGTCAACCCGGCCAATGCGCTGCATCAGGCGTACAGGATTCCAGTGAAGGTCGTAATTGATGATGCGTGTGGCGTCTTGCAGGTTGAGCCCCTCTGACAGGACATCCGTAGCGACAAGCACACGAATCTCCTGCTGACGGTTCTCTGCCAATTCGGCGCTGCTGGAGCCATTGTAATATGGCGAAAAACGTGTGATGACTTCACCACGATCAGTCTTGGTTGCGCTGTCGATTTCCTCGACACCCTGGATGTCAGCGTCAATTAGTTGCTGCTTGAGATAACGCGCCGTACTCATGAACTCGCTGAAAATCAGCACCTTGTGCTCTTTAAGTACAGGATCCTTTTTCAGCAACGTAATCAGGGCTTGCAGCTTCTTGTCCTGAGACGGCTTGAATTTGTCCAGTTCCTTCAGGAAGGATGCAATCTGATCTAGATCGAGCAGTGTTTCTGAAATAATTTCATCGACTTTGAATTTTTCTCGTGGAAGCTTTTCGACTGCCTCCATCAGTTCTTGTGGCACTACGTCTTCATCGGCATCGACTCCATCCTCTTCGCCAAACAGCTCGAACTGATGGGATTGTACATAGTCAATTAATCCTGAGTGCTGGTTCTTCCATCGATCAACAAGCCGCTTCTCGTGCGCCGTTTCTGCATGCACTTGCACCCATGCCAGCAATTTAAACAGCAGGGTCCAGCAGGAAGCACGAAATGCATGGACCGAACTTTCGAAGCGTTTCAAGAATTGCGTGCGAATCAGTGAAACTACCTGCTTCTGGCGACCTTCGGCGAATACATCAATGTCATCCATATCGCCGCGGTAGTAGGCGTAAGGGTCGTAGATCGCTAAGGAAAAAAGTGGCTTCTCCTTGCTGAAGGCCGCCTCCAACATTTGAAGCAACTTCCCATATGTTTGCTTCACGGAGTAAGGCTGAACCATTGGCTCCCGCGGCTTCGGGAAAAGAATATCGCCGTCACCCGACGCCTCAAGGCTACGACGTACGTAGGCGCGACTTCTCTGGACCACGAGGGCTTGGAACAGGGCGTCCGTCCCCAGCACAACGTCCGCTTCCACCTGATCGGTCTGGACTTCCTCACTGCCGGTGGTAGTACGATTCAGGGATCGCTCAAGATCTTTTTCCATCTTGCGGAAGTGCCCTGGAAGAGAGTGAATTCCGAGTGGGGCGTCCTTGAAATAGTCTGCTTGCTGGCGGGAGAATATTTCGATCATGTGCTGCAAATCGCGCAATCGGTTATTGACTGGCGTTGCTGTCAGCATGAATACGGTCTTTCCTTCCGCAAGTTCGTACAGTTTCCAGTATCGCGATTGAGGGTCGTTGGGATCGCCCTTAGTGCCCGTATTGCGAAAATGGTGAGCTTCATCGATCAGAATGACATCTGCGCGCTCTTTGACGCTAGCGAGATCCTCAGCGACTTGCCCGCCACGCATTAAGTCGGTGTGATTGAAGATTTCAAGTTGGCTGTACTTTCCGAACAGATGAGGCAAGCGCTGCTTGAGCGCGCGCTCCCACACGGGCTTCCTGGCCGATTTGGGTACAAACAACGCGACCTTCAACCGGTCATGGACAATCAAGCGCTCGATGAGCATCAGTCCGACATAAGTCTTACCAAGGCCAACGCCATCGCACAAAAGTGCACCTTGGAAACGATTGGCGCGTTTTAGTAGGGCGTGATAACCCTCTCGTTGATAAGGAGCAAGTATTTTATAGATAACTGAGTGGTTGCGCTCCCACTCGGTGGCCGTCAGCTCATGTCCTTTGAAAAACTCGTGCAATGCCTTTGTGTAAATATCGAAAGGCCGATACTCCTCTACATGACGCTCTATTACTCGGAGGAGCTCTTCCGTCACATCCTCGGCCTGCTCCCAATGTTGGTCGTACCATTCTTGAAGAACGGCAACAGGGGAGCCTGTGATCTGCACGTTCAACTCCACATTCTGAGTTAGGCCAAGATAAGTAAAATTTGATGAGCCAACTAGGGCTGAAGATCCGATGACTTCCATTCGGGCGTGCGTGATATATGCTTTGGCATGAAACTTGTCTTTGCGATATACGCGACACTGAATTTTTTTACTGCGTATAGCTTCAACGATTGCCTCGACGCCATCAAGAAAGTCGTTCTTCTTCTTTTCGACCTCGATGCTATGGTCCAGCCTGCCCGCTACACGAACCAAGCCTTCGTTAAAAGCCTTCTTCGTTCTTTGGGATACCTCATCCCCCATCAAAATGCGAATGCCATCAACCTTCTTCCATTCGTCACCGAGGGCAAGTAAAGCACTTATCTCAAAATAACCGGTTGCGATATCGATGGATTTGGAAAGCTGGCACCAGTCGCGCAGATAGCGAATAGCTTTCCAGTCTTCCTCGCTGTTATCAACGATGAATAGCTCGCTGCCGGATAGGCTTGTTCTTCTAGGCATGGTTAACCTCGCTCCAATCTGTACCGTTGGTAATCATCATCCATTTAGCCCACGCCCTTTCCCGTCGATTTGATCAAACGTTCTGATTTCATCGCCTGCAGTATCAGCTGTATCTTGCTCAGCTCGCGGGGAGGCACGCTTCAACGATCTCCAAATCCTGATCGAAAGTCTCCGCCCTCTACACCGCGCACATTCGCCCATCATCGCTGGTGTAAACCACTCGATAGTGCCAATACGCCCTTCGAACTCTCGGATGGACCGGATGAAGCGGGTCTTCGTTGAGTCGACGGGGAGAGCGCATTCTACACATAGCGCTGGCACCTCTGACTTTCTGGAAGTCTACGACCCCGTTCGGAAACCGAATCCGGTTCTGTCAGAACTGATCTTGCTGCGGACTGCCGACCCCGTCCGCTTTGGGTCCGGCTGCAGCCTTTCAATCGAATGCCAGCTTCTGGCCGATTGCAGCCTACGGTTTACCCAAATTTGTAAACGTTGCTGTAACACCTATTTTGGCTTGTAACACCCAACGCACGTGAAAGATGAACGGTGTGTAACACAAATAAAAATCAATATATTCAATTAGTTAACGTAGATTGCAACACCGGAAACACCTGTAACACATCTTTTCGAGCCCCCACACCCCATCAGTGATAGAGCCGCCAGCGAATGCAATACTGGCTTGGTATCGACTGATGAGGAATTCGAACACTGGGTTACCGAACGCCAGGACGCTTGGGAGGTGCCGTCTGCCAACAACGACCAGGAAGAGATGCATCGACCGGGGCACCGACATCGCCTGGGACCCTGGGGATGTTCGGTGGGTACGGGGTCGGAAACCCGCGTGATCGTGTTAGCGGAAAAGTGTACAGCTTAGTGAACAGGTGAACCTGGTGAACTGCTGTTCACCTGTGCACTTGCCCTATCGCTTGGTAGCTCGCCGGGGACCCTGGGCACTTCGAATGGGTACGGGGCAAAGAACCCGCGCGTTCGTGTTAGCGGCTGGATTTTTGAAATTGGTTGACAGGTTGACGGAGTTGACTCGGTTGACGAACGCCATGCGTGCGTTATCAGCAACACGAAGGGGCATTTTTACCAACACGGTAACGATGCCCCTTTTTCTTCAAGATCCTTTCAATTTCAACGTTGAAATTTCAGTAAGCTGGGGAATCTGTCGCTACCACGATGTCGCGGGTTTCCGACCCCGTACCAAGAGAAACTCTCCAGGGGCCCCGGCGAGATTTGGCTGAACGGTTGCGTTCCAGTTCGCCCGAGCTAACCTCCACCTCTGCTGGGCAACACGATAATGAACCAGCGTCGAAGCATGTTGAGTAGCACCTGTACCTGAGCCACAACACACCTAGCACATGGAAGCGAGGGCTTAGCAAATGCAGTCATTCATCATCAACAAGAATGTTCAGCCTAACGGCGACTACGAGATACATAACGCAACAACCGGCTGTATGCATATGCCACTGGCGGTAAACCAAATTCCGCTAGGCAATCACCTCACCTGCTACGGCGCTGTCTCGGCAGCTCGAACAGCGTGGGCGAACCAGCGAATAAACGGATGCTTCTACTGCTGTAATCCGTGCCATACGACGTAAGGTTGTATCGACGAGGCGAGATCACGTAAGGTGTCGCGTATTCGAGTAGGCCGTGTCGATTTGTATCCCGACATGTATCCCCACTTACGAAACCGAGCTGCAAGCCACGAATTATATGGAACGCACGAGTCTCCCTCGGGCACCAAAATTAAGAAAGGTCTTGCTTTGCAAGGCCTTTTTTTTCGTCTGTAGAAAAGTGATCTCACCCCGCCGCTACCGTGGAGCGCCGAAGGCTGCGATCTTTTGATCTTGTCTTTTCGGTGCTACAGCCCCAAACCGCTCGCTAACGAATCAAGGATTCACACAATGGAATTGCCACTGGAAACCGTTGCCCTTTTCGCCTTCAAGCTGGCTTATGAGACGGAAGGTGAAAGTCCGATTCTGCGGGATGATCCGATCATGAGTGACTATGAGCGGGAGGTGTTTGGGTTACTGGTACGTAGGGGGGATGTTGAGGGGATTCAGTTTCGAGTGGCGCACTGCGTGAGTTCGGCGATGGAAGCTTTAGGCGGTGTTGATACTCCGCTGGGGCGGGAGCTGCACAGGTTGTCAGTTGACTTCAGCAATGCGCAGACGATGGAGCAGCTTGAAGTGCCGCTCATTTCGCTTAAGGACTACTTGAAAGATATTCAGTGAATGAAAATGCAGCGTGCAAACCAGGCGTTTCCGGCTTTTCTTAAACAAGAGGCAGAGGCTCTCGACCAGATTATTGACCAGCTCCGCCAGGCGCGCGTGGCGATGCATCGATTCATAGAGGTCAGAGTCGGCGAGGAGGAATTGGTCATTCCCTACCGGATTTATCACCAGGGCTATGAGGATGCCTTTGACCACTTGACTGAAACTCAGAGCATTTTGTACTCGTGTCTTCTGACACGGCACCACGATGGTCATGTGCGCCAAGGTCAACTGGAACGCATTCTCTCAGTGCACGAACCCTGGATTGTCCCGTTCGTGTTCCAGTTGACGGGCGAGTACGTCATCCAGATTCTTGAAACCGTTGAGGCGCATCTGCCCAAGTTCGATCCGGTGCTTTACGGCCGCTTCATTCGAGACAATCAGGCGTACTTTCAAACGACGCAAGCACGCATGATCAGTTACTGGGATTGCTACTACCGACGCCTGTACAAACACCCATCCGACTATGTCGGGTTTCGTGTGTTTGCCAAGTTTCGCGAGTTTTCCAAAAGCTGCTAGAACTGAGGATACCCAAGGTGGTGGTGCCCTAGTTCGGCATTAAGGGCTCGCTCGATGAGCGCTTTCTTGAACGCCATCGAGGCATCCTGAATGGCTCCGGCACTCATCAGGCCGCTGACAAACTGATCAATCAGCTCTGTGGAAATGGGCCTCCGGCGAGACCGAGACGGATACAGCCCCATGGATTCCCATAAGCCAGGACGGTGTTTCCGG
>NZ_JAHSTV010000006.1 GCF_019145235.1 Pseudomonas farris
AGAATCGGGCTTTGTCCCTCCTCCTCCCTTCAAGTCCTACCATACAAGCGGGCTTGCTCGCGAAAACGATGGGCCAGTCGACATATAGTTGAATGATTAATCGCTTTCGCGAGCAAGCCCGCTCCCACATTTAATCTCCAGCGCATCAAGTTAGCAGAGACAAAAAAGCCCCGAAAAATCGGGGCTTTTGGGGTAACGCTAAGGCTTACTCGCCAATAGCAGCCTTGTAGGCCACCGGGTCGAGCAGGTTGTTCAGCTCAGAGGTATCGCTTGGCTCGAGCTTGAAGAACCAGCTGTCATAAGGCGCGCTGTTGACCAGTTCCGGGTTGTTGGCCAACTCTTCATTGACAGCAATGACTTTGCCGGAGACTGGCGAGTAGATATCGGACGCTGCCTTGACCGACTCGACTACACCCGCAGCCTCACCGGCAGCGAACACTTTGCCGATTTCCGGCAGCTCAACGAACACTACGTCACCCAAGGCTTCCTGAGCATGGTCTGAAATACCCACTTTCACGCCGCCATCATGGTCTAGACGGGCCCATTCGTGACTTTCGGCATAACGCAGGTCGACAGGGATTTCGCTCATGTTCTGTGTCCTCAAGAAAAATGTCAGCGGTTATTGCCCGCCAAAAAAGTTAGATCAAAGTTTTGCCGTGGCGTACGAAGGTCGGTTTGACCACTCGAACCGGGTACCACTTGCCACGGATTTCCACTTCAGCGCGGTCGGCGGTGGCCACCGGCACGCGCGCCAGTGCTATCGACTTGCTAAGCGTAGGAGAGAAACTACCACTGGTGATCTCCCCTTCGCCAACATCGGCGATGCGAACCACTTGATGGGCCCGTAAAACTCCACGTTCTTCAAGGACCAGACCCACCAGTTTGTGCTGCACGCCGCTGGCCTTTTCCGCTTCCAGGGCTGTGCGGCCGATGAACTGGCGCGTGGCCGGTTCCCAGGCAATGCTCCAAGCCATGTTGGAGGCCAATGGCGAAACTTCTTGATGAATGTCCTGACCGTAGAGGTTCATGCCGGCTTCGACACGCAAGGTATCGCGGGCGCCGAGGCCGATCGGGGAAATACCCGCGCCCACCAGATCGTTGAAGAAGCCCGGAGCCTGATCGGCCGGTAGCACGATTTCCAGACCATCCTCACCGGTGTAACCGGTGCGCGCGATGAACCAGTCACCGTCGGTCTGACCTTCGAAATATTTGAGCTGCTGAATCAGCGTGCCACGGGACTGAGTCACCAGTTCGGCAATCTTGTGCCGGGCGTGAGGCCCTTGAATGGCCAGCATCGCCAGTTCGGAGCGCTCGTTGAGCTGCACCTCGAAGTCACCGAGATGCGCCTGCATCCAGGCCAGGTCCTGATTGCGGGTGGAGGCGTTGACCACCAGGCGATAACCGTCCTCGAGACGGTAGACGATCATGTCGTCGACGATGCCACCGTGCTCGTTGAGCATGGCGCTGTACAAGGCACGGCCGGGGCTGTGCAGACGTTCGACGTCATTGGCCAGTAAATACTGAAGCCAGGCCTTGGCCTGGGGGCCGTCAACATCGATCACGGTCATGTGGGATACATCGAAAACCCCGCAGTCGCGGCGCACCTGATGGTGTTCCTCGACCTGCGAGCCGTAATGCAGAGGCATATCCCAACCGCCAAAATCGACCATCTTCGCGCCGAGGGCGAGATGAAGGTCATACAGAGGCGTACGCTGTCCCATGGGTTTCTCCTTCCGGGCGTGGCGAAGGTGCGGACAGGCGCTGCACGGGGTGAAATGCCTTGAAATAAAAGACTTTCAGCCGTTTCAGCCACCCGGTCTGAAAGACGGACCGCACCGAATGCCGCGCATTGTAGCCGCAAGGTGTAGGACTGACACCTACGTGTTTCGATGCGCCGAACGTCGGATCAATCCGATGACCGGTAACAGCCCGACCAACACCAGGGTCAATGCCGGCAACGAGGCCCTCGCCCACTCGCCCTCGCTGGTCATTTCAAAGATACGCACTGCCAGCGTGTCCCAGCCAAACGGGCGCATCAGCAGGGTCGCGGGCATTTCCTTGAGCACATCGACGAACACCAGCAACGCCGCACTCAACGTGCCCGGAAGCAGCAGCGGCAGATACACTTTGAAAAACAGTCGTGGCCCACTAACGCCAAGGCTACGTGCTGCTTCGGGCAAAGAGGGCCGTATTCGCGCCAGGCTGCTTTCAAGCGGTCCATAGGCCACCGCAATGAAACGCACCAGATAGGCCAGCAACAACGCCGACAGACTGCCTAGCAGCAACGGTTTGCTCGCGCCGCCAAGCCAGCCCGACAGCGGGATCACCAGTTCGCGATCCAGGTAACTGAACGCCAGCATGATCGACACCGCCAGCACCGAGCCCGGCAAGGCGTAGCCAAGGTTGGCCAGACTGATGCCGGAGCGGATCGCCCGGGTCGGCGCCAATCGACGGGCAAAGGCCAGCACCAGAGCGACACCAACAGTGATCAACGCCGCCATGCCGCCCAGATAAAGGGTGTGGATGATCAATCCGGTATAGCGCTCATCCAGATCGAAGCGCCCGCGTTGCCAGAACCACACCACCAGTTGCAGCACGGGAATGACGAAGGCGCAGGCGAAGACCAGGCCGCACCAGCTCATGGCCGCCAGCGCCTTGACCCCGCGCAGGTGATACAACGCCTTGACCCGTGGCCGTTCGTTGCTCGCCCGGTTGGCCCCGCGGGCACGGCGCTCGCCATACAGCACGACCATCACCACCAATAGCAACAGGCTGGCCAGTTGCGCGGCGGTGGAAAGACTGAAAAAGCCGTACCAGGTCTTGTAGATAGCGGTGGTGAACGTATCGAAGTTGAACACCGACACCGCACCAAAATCCGCCAGGGTTTCCATCAGAGCCAACGCCACTCCCGCGCCGATGGCCGGACGTGCCATGGGCAACGCAACTCGCCAGAACGCCTGCCATGGGGATTGCCCAAGGACTCGCGCTGCTTCCATCAAGCCTTTGCCCTGGGCCAGGAATGCGGTACGTGCCAACAGGTAAACGTACGGATAGAAAACCAGCACCAGCACCAGAATCACACCGCCGGTGGAGCGCACTCGCGGCAGCCTCAAACCGCTGCCAAACCATTCGCGCAGCAAGGTTTGCACGGGGCCGGCGAAATCCAGCAGTCCGACGAAGACAAATGCCAGCACATAAGCAGGAATGGCAAAGGGCAGCATCAACGCCCAATCCAGCCAACGCCGCCCGGGGAATTCGCAGAGGCTGGTGAGCCAGGCCAGGCTGACGCCCAGCAGCGTTACGCCAAAACCGACGCCGAGGACCAGCGTGAGTGTATTGCCCAGCAGTCGCGGCATCTGGGTGTCCCACAGGTGGGACCAGATCTGCTGATCGATGGTTTGCCAGGAGAGAAGCAGGACGCTCAGGGGCAGCAGGACCAGCGCAGCAATGGCGAAGACCAGGGGATACCAGCGGCGTTGGGCGGGGTGGGCCAAGGAAAGCTCTCGTTTAAATGATTGTGCCCACGCTCTGCGTGGGCACACATCTTGTGACGCTCTGCGTCACGCCTCGACGCGGAGCGTCGGTGGATGCATTCCCACGCAGAGCGTGGGAACGATCAGGCCGGCAGGGACGCCGCCGACTTCATTCTGTGGCGCAGTATATCGACAGACTCAGTTCCAGCCAGCCCGATCCATCATCCGGATCGCTTCAGCCTGACGCTTGCCGGCAATTTCCACCGGCAAGGTGTCGGCCACAAACTTGCCCCAGCTCGCTACTTCAGCTGAAGGCTGAACGGCAGGGTTGGCCGGGAATTCCTGGTTCACGTCAGCGAAAATCTTCTGCGCTTCAGGCGTGGTCATCCACTCCACCAGCGCCTTGGCGGCTTCCGGGTGCGGCGCATGTTTGGTCAGGCCAATGCCCGACAGGTTGACGTGCACGCCACGGTCGCCCTGATTCGGCCAGAACAGCTTCACCGGCAGGTCCGGCTTCTGTTTGTGCAGACGACCGTAGTAGTAAGTGTTGACGATACCGACGTCGCACTGACCGGCGTTGATCGCTTCCAGCACGGCAATGTCGTCGGAGAACACGTCGGTGGACAGGTTATTGACCCAGCCCTTGAGGATTTTCTCGGTTTTCTCGGCGCCATGGACTTCGATCATGGTGGCGGTCAGGGACTGGTTGTAGACCTTCTTCGCCGTGCGCAGGCACAGGCGGCCTTCCCATTGCTTGTCGGCCAGCGCTTCGTAGGTGGTCAGCTCACCGGGTTTCACCCGGTCGGTGGAGTAGGCGATGGTCCGCGCCCGCAGGCTCAGGCCGGTCCAGGCATGGGAGGACGCACGGTATTGCAGCGGGATGTTGGCGTCGATCACCTTGGAAGTGAACGGCTGGAGGATGCCCATCTGCTCGGCCTGCCAGAGGTTGCCGGCATCGACGGTCAGCAGCAGGTCGGCAGTGGCGTTTTCGCCCTCGGCCTTGATCCGCTGCATCAGCGGCGCTTCCTTATCGGTGATGAACTTCACCTGCACGCCGGTTTTCTGGGTGTAGGCATCGAAGACTGGCTTGATCAGCTCATCGATACGCGAGGAGTAAACCACCACCTCGTCGGCGGCCTGGGCGGCGGTGCTGCCAATCAGGGTCAGGGCCAGTGCGGTCAGTAGACGCTTGGGTGCCAACATGGAAGCGGTCTCTCGAATGGGGAAGTGAGGGCAAATGATAAGGACTCACATTTCGCTTCTCAATCGAACAGTGAGTGGAGGCGTTACCGGATGTTGCACGGTTTGGGATGTGCGTTGAATGTGCCGCCGCCTTCGCGAGCAAGCCCGCTCCCACATTGGAATGCATTTCAAATGTGGGAGCGGGCTTGCTCGCGAAGAGGCCATCAGCTGCAGCGATGATGTCAGGCCTTGGCCAACGCCGGCAGATCCCCAATCAACCCAAGCGCCTCACGCACGAACAACGCCTTGGCCTCGGGCATTTGATCGACCATCTTCAACCCGGTATTACGCAACCAGCGCACCGGCAACGGATCGGCCTGGAACAGTCGCTCGAACCCTTCCATCGCCGCCATCAACGCCAGGTTGTGGGGCATGCGCCGACGCTCATAACGACTGAGCACTTTCACATCCGCCAACCGCTCGCCGCGTGCAGCCGCTTGCAACAGCACTTCGGCCAATACTGCGGCATCGAGGAAACCGAGGTTCACGCCCTGCCCGGCCAGCGGATGGATGGTGTGGGCCGCATCGCCGATCAGCGCCAGGCCTTCAGCCACATACCGCTTGGCATGACGCTGACGCAGCGGCACGCACAAACGCGGGTCAGCGCTGAGCACTGTGCCGAGGCAACCCTCGAAGGCCCGTTCCAGCTCCTTGCAGAAGCCTTCGTCGTCCAGCGCCATCAGGCGTTCGGCTTCGCTGGGCGTGGTCGACCAGACGATCGAGCACCAATCCCCTTGACCGTCCCGTTCCAGCGGCAGAAACGCCAGCGGGCCATTGTCGGTGAATCGCTGCCAGGCGGTCATTTGATGAGGTTTTGAGCTGCGCACGCTGGTAACGATCGCGTGGTGCATGTAATCCCACTCGCGAGTCGCAACGCCGGTCAGGCGCCGAACGGCCGAATTGGCGCCATCCGCCGCAATTACCAAAGGCGCTCGCAAGGTTCGGCCGTCGGCCAGGGTCAGCAGCCAGTCGTCACCGGAGCGGCGCATCTGCTCCAGACGCGCATTCGCCAGCATCCCGAGATCGCAGTCGTGCAGTCGATCGAGCAGAGCGTTCTGAACCACGCGGTTCTCGACGATATGCCCGAGCACTTGGGCATGGACGCTGGTCGCCGAGAAATGGATTTGCCCGGTGCCGCTGCCATCCCAGACGTGCATGTCGGTGTACGGACTACTGCGCCGGCTGACAATGCCATCCCAGACGCCCAAGCGTTCGAGTATTCGCTGGCTGGCAGCCGACAAGGCGCTCACCCGCGGTTCGAACGGAGCCTGCCCATCGAAAGGTTTGACGCTCAGGGGGCTACCGTCCAGCAGCAGGACTTCGAGCCCACTGTTTTGTAACGCCAGCGCCAGGGCACTGCCGACCATTCCGGCCCCGACAATCAGCAGATCTGCGCGCATTTCCATGCTTTAAGCCTATCTCGCTTGCGGCTTGAGCCGCACATAAAGGTTTTTCTCGACCCGCGTCACCCAAGTGCTCGCGCCGTCATGAATATCGACTTGCAGGTGCACCCTGCCCGGTTTTCGCTTAATCATCGGGACGCGTACCCAACCCCATGGCCTGCCGGGCGAACCAGCGCTTGGCCGGCGGCAGCAGATCGAGGCCGAGCAGCCCAATGTTGCGGCCCAGGGAAACCAGCGGCTGAGTGCTGCCGAACAAGCGGGTGACCTGATCGGAAAAACCCACGGTCAGGCTCTGGTCCAGACGCTGACGCTCGCGATAAGCCTGCAAGGTGGCGAAATCGCCGGGCCCGGTCTCGCTGCCCAACAAACTGTCGGCCAGCGCCTGGGCGTCACGCAACGATAGATTGAAACCCTGCCCGGCGATCGGATGCAGGCTGTGGGCGGCGTTGCCGAGGATCGCCAGATGCGGGCGGACTTGTTCCTCGGCTTCGATCAGCGACAGCGGATACAAATGCCGTGCGCCCACCTGTTTCAACGTGCCGAGGCGATAACCGAAGATGCCCTGCAACTCGCCGAGAAAACTGCGGTCATCCAGGGCCGCCAGCCGTTGCGCGTCCATGCCCAGACGGGTCCAGACCAAGGCGCAACGATTGTCCGGCAACGGCAGCAAGGCCATCGGGCCATCGTCGGTGAAACGCTCGAAGGCCATGCCGTTGTGCGCTTCACTGGGGGTGATGTTGGCGATCAGCGCGCTCTGGTTGTACGGGCGTTTCTTGATGCCAATCCCCAGTTGCTCACGCAAACCGGAACGGCCACCATCGGCGAGCACCGCAAGGTCGCATTCCAGGATGGTTTCATCGTTAAGGGTCAGGCGATAGCCGTCGGTCAGCGGTTCCATGCGGGTGACTTCCGCCGGGCAACGCCAACTGATCACGTCTTTGTCCAGACCTTGCCAGAGGCATTGGCCAAGCCAGGCGTTTTCAACCACATAACCCAGCGCCGGAACGCCCTCTTCCATCGCCGACAGCCGCGCGGTGGAGAAACGCCCACGGTCGGAGACATGAATCTGCTTGATCGGCTCGGCGCGGCGAGAGATTTCCTGCCACACGCCCAACCGTTGATAAATCTGCCGGGCACCGAAGGACAGCGCCGAAGAACGGGCGTCATAACTCGGTTGATAAGTGTCGCCGGGGGCAAACGGTTCGATCAGCACGATCTTCCAGCCACGGGCCTTGGCCCCGGCCTGCAACGCCAACGCCAAACTGGCGCCGACCAGACCACCACCGATGATTGCCAGATTGACTCGACTCATGCCGCTTGTGTCCGTGCTGCGGCCATCAAGGCCTCGATTTCGGCGACCGTTTTCGGCACGCCGTTAGTCAGGATTTCACAACCGGTTTTGGTGACCACCACGTCGTCCTCGATGCGTACGCCAATACCGCGCCATTTCTTTGCCACGCTCTGGTTGTCCGGAGCAATGTAAATGCCCGGTTCGACCGTCAGCGCCATGCCGACTTCCAGTACGCGCCATTCGCCGCCGACCTTGTATTCGCCAACATCGTGCACATCCATACCCAGCCAGTGGCCGGCGCGGTGCATGTAAAACGCTTTATAGGCTTCGCTGGCGATCAACTCGTCGACGTCGCCCTGCAACAGGCCCAACTTCACCAGGCCGGCGGTAATTACCCGGACCGTGGCTTCGTGCGCCTGATTCCAGTGTTTGTTCGGCGCGATCTCGGCAAACGCTGCTTCCTGGGAAGCCAGCACCAACTCGTAAACCGCCTTCTGCTCTGGTGAATACTTGCCGTTGACCGGCCAGGTGCGGGTGATGTCGCTGGCGTAGCAGTCGATCTCGCAACCAGCGTCGATCAGCACCAGATCGCCGTCCTTGAGCACCGCGTCATTCTGCTGGTAATGCAGGATGCAGCTGTTGCGCCCCGCCGCGACGATCGACCCATAGGCCGGCATCTTCGCCCCGCCCTTTCGGAATTCGTAATCGAGCTCGGCTTCAAGGCTGAACTCATGCAAACCGGCACGGCTGGCTTGCATCGCACGAATATGTGCCTGAGCGGAAATCCGTGCGGCTTCGCGCATCACCTTCACTTCTGCCGCCGATTTATACAGGCGCATGTCGTGAAGCAGATGATCCAGGGCAACGAATTCGTTCGGCGGCTGGGCGCCGAGGTGCGCTTTAGAGCGGATCACGTTGATCCAGTCCATCAGGTGCCGATCGAATTCCGGGTTGCTGCCCATGGCCGAGTACACCCGGTCACGGCCTTCGATCAGGCCCGGCAGGATGTCGTCGATGTCGGTGATCGGGAATGCGTCGTCGGCGCCGAAGTCGCGGATCGCGCCTTCCTGGCCGGCGCGCAGGCCATCCCACAATTCCCGTTCGGCATTACGTTCCCGGCAAAACAGCACGTATTCGCCATGCTCACGGCCGGGCATCAAGACGATGACGGCTTGAGGCTCGGGGAAACCGCTGAGGTACTGGAAGTCGCTGTCCTGACGGTAGACGTGCTCGACATCGCGGTTGCGGATGGCCACCGCGGCGGCGGGCAGGATGGCGATGCTGTTGGGTTCCATCTGCGCCATCAGCGCCTTGCGGCGACGGCTGTATTCCGATTTCGGGATATGAATCATGGGCAGATGGCTTTCCCTTGCACGCGATTAATGCAACGACGGTTTGGCAGCCGCTTCGTCGGTTTTCTTGGTTTCGGTGAACAGCAGCAACGGAGCGACGCGCAGGTACTCCATCACTTCCATGTAGTCGCTTTCGCCGTCGTCGGACTCTTCCAGCGCGTCCTGTACCTGGGCAATAGCGGCCAGATCCTGCAGCACTTCAGTGGCTTCAGTGCTCAAGGCATATTCACGGCGGGTCAGACCGAAGCCAGTAAGGAAGCCCTGGCACCACTGGCCCAGTGCAGCCGCACGCTCGGTGAGTGGCGCGTCGTCGGTCGGCAGCAGCAGAACAACGGTCATGTCGTCGCTGGTAAGCTCGCCCTTGACCATCTCTTGCAGGCCGATCAAGGCGTTGCGAACGTTGTCTTGTGGCTCGCCTTCGAGCAGCTCGGCGGCGTCTGCCAACCAGCTGTCGGCTTCGAAGCCGGCACCGGCGCAACTGCGGCCGAGCAACAGGCCATGCAGTTCGGCAGGCGAGACGGGATGGCCGCTGGTGCTCAGCAGGGTGGCAAAGGCTTGGTACGGAGAATTCTGAATGGGCATGGGCAGCTAGGCGCCAGACGGCGCTATGTCTAGAATGAAGGCCTTGTATCCTACATCGACAGACTCGCCAAGACTATTAAAGGCTGTCCGCCAGCCAGGGTCTGTACGAAACTCGCCGAGCGCCGATCAGGCGAGCCTGTTTTTAACGCAGCATGATCGACGCGCAGGCAGTTTCGTACAGGGCCTGCCATCCATCAGACACAAACTCAGTGGACACAATGGAAGACACCGACCTGCAAGCGCTGATGGCCAGACTCGAACTGCTAATTACTCGAGTCGAGCAACTAAAGAGTCAGAATGGACTCCTATTAGCTCAGGAAAAGAGCTGGCGCGAGGAACGCGCGCACCTCATTGAAAAAAATGAAATCGCCCGGCGTAAGGTCGAATCGATGATTTCGCGCCTCAAGGCCCTGGAGCAAGACTCATGAGTTCAAGCAATAGCGTTACCGTGCAGATCCTCGACAAAGAATATTCGATCATCTGCCCCCAGGAAGAGCGCAGCAACCTGGTGAGCGCTGCCCGTTACCTGGACGGCAAGATGCGCGAAATCCGCAGCAGCGGCAAAGTCATCGGCGCCGACCGCATCGCCGTGATGGCCGCGCTGAACATCACGCACGATCTTCTGCACAAGGAAGAACGCCCGGATGTACAGGCCAGCGGCTCGACCCGTGAGCAGGTTCGCGACCTGCTGGACCGCGTCGATCTGGTACTGGCAACCGATCCGGATGTCACCAAGGGCTGATTCGCGTGACCGCTTGGGGTATACTCGCATCACTCCCTGGGGTGCTTGCCAGTTGACGACGTCCCTGAGCCGATTCGCACTACCCTGGAGGTTGCACGTTGGGCTGGTGTGCATGTCCGCTAGACGGAAAGCCTTAAAGCCTACTGCATCTTCCACCTTGAACTTTCGGGTTCAAGGGCTAAGTCGACAGCGGTTCATCCGGGGAGCCTGATTCCAGTCCGATGCCGGTTTAAATACCGGCATCGGCTTTTTTACGGGTACGCTTTAGTACTCGCACTTGCGAAGCCTGAATCCATGACCGAACCTGCGCTGCTGCCCCGCCCGCAACTTCGACGCATGCTGCGCAAGGCCCGCCGCGCACTGACACCCTGTCAGCAGCGCGAGGCCGCTCGCGGGCTGTATAAGCAATTGGCCCAGCACCCGCTGTTCCGCCGCGCAAAACACATCTCTCTGTACCTGCCCAACGACGGTGAAATCGATCCGCACCTGCTGACGCGTGCCGCGCAACGTCGGGGCAAGGCGATTTATCTGCCGGTGCTCAGTGCCTGGCCGCGAACCAAAATGGTGTTCCAGCGGATTCATCCCGGCGAAAAGCTTAAACCCAACCGCTTTCGCATCCCCGAGCCTCGGCACAACATCGCTCGACAACGCAAAGTCTGGGCGCTGGACCTGGTGTTGTTGCCGCTGGTGGGGTTTGACGATGTCGGCGGACGCCTGGGAATGGGCGGTGGCTTCTACGATCGAAGCCTGGCGTACCTGGCGCGCCGCAAAAACTGGCGCAAGCCGACGCTGCTGGGCCTGGCCCATGAATGTCAGAAGGTTCAACGATTGGCTCAGGCGAGCTGGGATGTACCGCTGCAGGGAACGGTCACGGACAAGGCGTGGTATTTCGCGGACTAGACGCCACTGATTTCAGCGGCGTCGAAAGACAGGTTCAGCGCTTGAAGGCCGACGGCTGTTGCTGTGCGATCTCGACGGGAGCATCGGGTTTGTTGTTCCACAGGCTTTGGGCATAGCCGGTGGTCACGACACCAAGGCCGAATAAAATTACCAAAATCCATAGTAAATCCGGTTTGCGTTTCATCGATTGCCCCCCAAAGGCACATCAACACGATGACAGCAGCGGTTTCCGTTGTAGGTGTAGGCCGTGCAGCAGCGTCAAGCTTAGAAGGCCGGCATTTTGCGACAACGTGAACCTACACGCAAACGCTGGCGTCAACCGACCGTCGGTTTGTCATAAAATTGCCCGACCACTTGCCCACTCACCTCGCAAGGAGCAAAACCATGGCCTATTGGCTGATGAAATCCGAGCCCGACGAACTCTCGATCAAAGACCTGGAGAAGCTTGGCCGAGCGCGCTGGGACGGGGTTCGCAACTACCAGGCGCGTAACTTCCTGCGGGCCATG
Source organism: Pseudomonas farris (assembly GCF_019145235.1). GTDB lineage: Bacteria > Pseudomonadota > Gammaproteobacteria > Pseudomonadales > Pseudomonadaceae > Aquipseudomonas > Aquipseudomonas farris. The sequence goes on from NZ_JAHSTV010000006.1 coordinate 11,493, forward strand.
GCGGTGGGTGACGCGTTTTTCTTCTATCACTCCAGCTGCCCGGAGCCGGGAATTGCCGGGATCGGCAAGATTGTCGAAGCCGCGTACCCGGACCCGACGGCGCTGGAGCCTGAGAGTCATTACTTCGACCCGAAGGCCACTGCCGAGAAAAACGCCTGGAGCGCGATTGATGTTGCGCATATCGAGACGTTTCCCAAGGTGCTGAAGCTCGATTATCTGAAGCAGCAAACGGCGCTCGCCGAGATGCCACTGGTGCAGAAGGGTTCGCGGCTGTCGGTGATGCCAGTGACAGCCGAGCAGTGGGCGGCGGTGATTGCATTACGGGCATGAGCGATGTAGCGACAGCAAGAATGCCTTCGCGAGCAAGCCCGCTCCCACATTAAACCGAGTTGCTGGATAAGTACGCGGTCAACTGTGGGAGCGGGCTTGCTCGCGAAAGGGTTAGCCCGGACAGCAAAAGACTTATTGAATGATCAGGTTGTTGAACAACAAATCCTCAACCACCGGCTTGCCGGTCTCGTCGTTCATCACTTGCTGAGTCTGCTTCAAGGCTTCCTGACGCAGTTTTTCCTTGGCTTCAACATTGTTCATGGCTTCAGTGGTCTGCTGCGCAAACAACGCCACCAGCTGATTGCGGATCAATGGCTCATTGGCCTTCACCGCTTTGGTCGCTTCTTCACCGGTCACCCGCAACGCCACATCGGCCTTGTAGACCTTGAGCTTCGGCGTGCCGTCCAGCCCATAGTTGCCCACGAATGGCGGGCTCAGGGTGATGTAATTGACCTTCGGGGCTTCACCTTCTTTGGCTTCTTCGGCCATCGCTGCCACAGGCAGAGACAGGGCCAGCAACAACATGATCCACGCTTTCACAATTCGCTCCTTATCCGGTTTGCGGCCAAGCATAACGACCCGCCGCTCAAGCACAAGCTTATGGCTGACTATCAGGGTCGGGCATGCTCGTTGACCCAATGACTCACACACCTACACTTATCGGCCATCACTCCCAAAGGAATAGCCCTGATGAAAGCCGTGCTGTGCAAAGCCTTCGGCCCTGCCGAATCGCTGGTGCTGGAAGACGTCGCCAGTCCTGTCGCGAAGAAGAATGAAATCCTGCTGGACGTGCACGCGGCTGGGGTGAATTTCCCGGACACGTTGATCATCGAGGGTAAATACCAGTTCAAACCGCCCTTCCCGTTTTCGCCGGGGGGCGAAGCGGCCGGGGTGGTCAGCGCGGTGGGCGAAAAGGTCAGTCACCTCAAGGTCGGTGACCGGGTCATGGCCCTGACTGGCTGGGGCAGCTTTGCCGAGCAGGTCGCGGTGCCGGGCTACAACGTGCTGCCGATCCCGTCATCGATGGACTTCAACACTGCTGCCGCATTCAGCATGACCTACGGCACTTCGATGCACGCCCTCAAGCAACGGGGCAACCTGCAACCCGGTGAAACCTTGCTGGTGCTCGGCGCTTCCGGTGGCGTCGGCCTCGCCGCCGTGGAAATCGGCAAAGCCATGGGCGCTCGCGTCATAGCCGCCGCCAGCAGCGCGGAAAAACTCGCGGTAGCCAAGGCCGCCGGCGCCGATGAGTTGATCAACTACAGCGAAACCAGCCTCAAGGACGAGATCAAACGCCTGACCGATGGCCAGGGCGCCGACGTGATTTACGATCCGGTGGGCGGCGACCTGTTCGACCAGGCCATCCGCGCCATCGCCTGGAACGGCCGTCTTTTGGTGGTCGGTTTCGCCAGCGGACGAATCCCTGAGCTGCCCGTGAACCTGGCACTGCTCAAAGGCGCAGCGGTGGTCGGCGTGTTCTGGGGCTCCTTCGCCCAGCGCCAACCACAGGACAACGCGGCGAACTTCCAGCAACTGTTTGGCTGGTTTGCCGAAGGCAAGTTGAAGCCGCTGGTGTCCCAGGTTTATCCCCTGAGCAATGCGGCGCAGGCCATCAATGATCTTGGCCAGCGCAAGGCGGTCGGGAAAGTGGTGGTTCAGGTTCGCTGATCGTTTACTCACCTACTTGATCTAAACCGGGTCCTAGCCCTGCGACCCGGTTCCGCCATCCTCATACCGTCCTGCATTTATATATGAGCGACATGTTCATAAAAGAACATGCGATCTCCAACATTTCCCCTGTTTGGCCGATGTGAAGCGGTGCTATTTTCGGTAACGAAACTGTAACATTCGCATCCGCAGTCAAAACAAGAAATCTGGAGCTCTTGAATGTTTGCTTTCTTTCGTCCTGCCGCACATCAGGCTCCATTGCCTGAAGAAAAAATAGACGACACCTACAAACGACTTCGCTGGCAGATCTTCGCCGGGATTTTCATTGGGTATGCGGGTTACTACTTGCTGCGCAAGAACTTCACCCTGGCATTCCCGGATCTGATCGCCCAAGGCTATACAAAAGGCCAACTCGGGGTGGCGATGTCGGCGATTGCGATCGCCTACGGCCTTTCCAAGTTTTTGATGGGGATTGTGTCCGACCGCTCCAACCCTCGTTACTTCCTGCCCTTTGGCCTGATCGTGTCCGCCGGGGTGATGTTCGTATTCGGTTTCGCACCCTGGGCGACGTCCAGCGTGACCATGATGTTCATCCTGCTGTTCATCAACGGCTGGGCGCAAGGCATGGGTTGGCCACCGAGCGGGCGCACCATGGTGCACTGGTGGTCGCAGAAAGAACGCGGCGGTGTGGTTTCGGTATGGAACACCGCGCATAACGTCGGCGGCGGCTTGATTGGTCCGCTGGCGATACTCGGCATGGGCTGGTTCAACGATTGGCACAGCAAGTTCTATGTGCCGGCTGCGGTGGCGTTGCTGGTCGCTGTATTTGCCTTCATTGTCATGCGCGATACCCCGCAATCGACGGGCTTGCCGCCCATCGAGAAGTACAAGAACGATTACCCGGAAGGCTACGACGCCAGCCACGAAGAAGAATTCAGCGCCAAGGACATCTTCGTCAAATACGTGCTGCGCAACAAAATGCTCTGGTTCATCGCGCTGGCTAATGTCTTCGTCTACTTGTTGCGCTACGGCATTCTGGATTGGGCGCCGACCTACCTTAAAGAGGTCAAGCACTTCGACTTCGACAAGACATCCTGGGCTTACTTCCTGTACGAGTGGGCAGGCATTCCCGGCACGCTGCTGTGCGGCTGGATGTCGGACAAGATCTTCCGGGGCAACCGTGGCCTGACGGGCATGGTGTTCATGGCACTGGTGACCGTTGCAACGATCGTTTACTGGCTGAATCCGCCGGGTAACCCGATGGTCGACATGATCTCGCTATTCGCGATCGGCTTCCTGATCTACGGCCCGGTGATGCTGGTCGGCCTGCAAGCGCTGGAGCTGGTACCCAAGAAAGCAGCGGGCACGGCTGCCGGTTTTACCGGTCTGTTTGGTTATCTGGGTGGTTCAGTCGCGGCCAGCGCCCTGATGGGTTACACGGTGGACTATTTCGGCTGGGATGGCGGCTTCATCCTGCTGGTCGTCGCCTGCCTGCTGGCGATGGCGTTCCTTGCACCCACCCTGGGTCACAAGAACGTCGCCAGTCAGAGCCGCGAAGCGATCGCCTGATCGGCCTTTGATTTGCAGCGCTTGAGCCGCGCCTCCAGATTCCGGTCTGGCATGGCGTGGCTACGCAGGGCGTGCGCAGTCTGCTCGACATACTCGCGAGTGGTGCCATAACGCCCGCAAGCGCTTTCGAACACCTGGCTCAGCACATGATCCGGCAAGTTGCCGGCATAGCTGGGCAGGTGCCGCTCCAATACAAATCCCAATGCCTGAACCTGGCTTCCGTCTTCAAGACGGCAGTTAAGCCAATGTGGGCGATAGGACGGAAATGGCATTTCACGCTGCCAGAGCGCATAAAGCGAAGCTTCGAGTTGTTCTTCGGGCAAGCGATAGGCAAACCCGCTGCATGAGCCGCCGCGATCCAGGCCAAACACCAGCCCGGGCACTTCCGGCGTACCGCGATGTTCGTGGGACCACAGGTATAAACCGCGATGGTAGCCATGCACGCGACCGCGCACTCGCTCAACCGCTGCACATTCAGGGCGCCATATCAGCGAACCATAAGCGAATAGCCAGACCGGCCCACCCTTGTGGCGCGCCATGGTCGATTGCATCGAGCCGAGTAATTGTTCGTGCGTGAGCTGCGGCCCCAGATCGAGCCGCGGAGGGTAAGCCAGATTCAAAAAAGCAGATTCAATGGCGCTCATGGCGAATAGCGTTCAGCTCCCCGCGGGTAAAGAATTACTTAATAGAACGCACCGCTGTAACAATAAGGCACATATGTTTTAAGGCAATTTAAGTGCCATGGCGGCGCTCTGAAACTTATTGCCTGAATAAGATATAACCTACCGGCATTTATATAAATCTATAAATACCGATCGGCTATATGGGGAGTTATAACGATTTAAAATCGAGGATCAAGATCGGGGCGCATAAGCGAAAACATCCGCGCGCATTTGATGGGCATCCATCCCCGCTTCGACCAGCGCATCCAGCGTGCCATAGACCATCGCCGGAGAGCCGCTGGCGTAGACGTGCAGGGCTTTCAGATCAGGGAAGTCTTCACACACCGCCTCATGCAACATGCCGCAGCGCCCTCCCCAGCCGCATTGATCGCTGACGACTTTATGCAGGAACAGATTGGGCAGCTTCAACCATTCGTCCCAATGCTCAATGTCATAAAAGTCTTCGGGACGACGCACACCCCAATACAGATGCACCGGATGCTTGAAACCCGTGGCCCGGCAATGTTCGATCAGACTGTGGATCTGGCCCATGCCGGTACCGGCAGCAATCAGTACCAGTGGACCGTCCGGCAATTCCGCCAGATGGGTGTCGCCGAATGGCATCTCGATGCGCACCATCGAGTTGCGCTGAAGCTGTTCGATCAGGCTCAGCGCACTGCTTTCGCGCGCCAGCACGTGAATTTCCAGATCGCGGCCGGAATGCGGTGCAGAGGCCAGGGAGAAAGCGGACTTCTCGCCGTTCTCACGCTCGATCATCAGGTACTGACCGGCGTGATAGCGCGGCGACTTGCCCGCAGGCGCACGCAGACGCACGCGCCAGGTATCGCCGCCGACGTCTCTACATTCAATGACCTGACACGACACGCTGCGCACCGGCAACTCTCCCAGCGCGAGCACGCCATCCCACAGCACGATGCAGTCTTCCAGCGGCTCTGCAATGCAAGTGTAGAACTCGCCGTGGTCGCGCACATCGCCGGCCTGTTCGACCCGCCCTTCCACCAGCAACGCGCCGCACACATGGCAATTGCCGTTGCGACAGCTCTGCGGGCATTCATAGCCCAGGCGCCGCGCGCCATCGAGAATACGCTCGCCGGGCAGAATCTCTAGCACTGCTCCGGAGGGCTGCAAGGTTACACGCATCAATCTATTCCTAACTGATTCCAGATGGCATCGATCCGTTGGGTAACGGCTTCATCCTTGACGATAACCCGGCCCCACTCGCGAGTGGTTTCGCCTGGCCATTTATGCGTGGCATCGAGCCCCATCTTCGAGCCCAAGCCGGAGACCGGCGAGGCGAAGTCCAGGTAGTCGATCGGCGTGTTGTCGATCATCACCGTGTCACGCTTGGGGTCCATGCGCGTGGTGATGGCCCAGATCACGTCGTTCCAGTCCCGTGCGTTGATATCGTCGTCGGTGACGATAACGAACTTGGTGTACATGAACTGTCGCAAAAACGACCAGACACCGAGCATTACCCGCTTGGCATGGCCGGGATACGACTTCTTCATGGTCACGATGGCCATGCGGTACGAACAGCCTTCGGGCGGCAGGTAAAAGTCGGTGATCTCCGGAAACTGCTTTTGCAGGATCGGCACGAACACTTCGTTCAGCGCCACTCCGAGAATCGCCGGCTCATCCGGTGGACGGCCCGTGTAGGTGCTGTGGTAGATCGGCTTGATCCGGTGGGTGATGCGCTCGACTGTGAACACCGGGAAGCTGTCGACTTCGTTGTAGTAGCCGGTGTGGTCGCCGTATGGACCTTCATCGGCCATTTCGCCCGGATGGATCACGCCTTCGAGGATGATCTCGGCGGTGGCCGGCACTTGCAGGTCATTGCCGCGGCACTTCACCAGCTCGGTGCGGTTACCGCGCAACAGACCGGCGAAAGCGTATTCGGAGAGGCTGTCCGGCACCGGCGTCACGGCGCCAAGAATGGTTGCCGGGTCAGCGCCCAAGGCCACAGATACCGGGAACGGCTGGCCAGGGTGTTTCTCGCACCACTCACGGTAGTCCAGCGCGCCGCCACGATGGCTCAGCCAGCGCATGATCACCTTGTTGCGGCCGATCACTTGCTGACGGTAGATGCCGAGGTTCTGGCGATCCTTGTTCGGCCCCTTGGTGACGGTCAGGCCCCAAGTAATCAGCGGACCGACGTCGCCCGGCCAGCAAGTCTGTACCGGCAACATCGCCAGATCGACATCGTCGCCTTCGATGATCACTTCCTGGCAGATCGCGTCTTTGACGACTTTCGGCGCCATGGCAATGATCTTGCGGAAGATCGGCAGCTTCGACCAGGCGTCCTTCAGGCCCTTCGGCGGCTCGGGCTCCTTGAGGAACGCCAGCAGCTTGCCGATTTCGCGCAATTCGCTGACCGCTTCTGCGCCCATGCCCAGCGCCACGCGCTCGGGGGTGCCGAACAGGTTGCCGAGTACTGGAATGTCATAACCGGTAGGGTTTTCGAAAAGCAGCGCAGGGCCCTTGGCGCGCAACGTGCGATCGCAGACCTCGGTCATTTCGAGCACTGGGGACACTGGAACCTGGATGCGCTTGAGTTCGCCGCGCTTTTCCAGGCCGCTGATAAAGTCGCGCAAGTCGCGATACTGCATGCGTGAGCCTCGTGTTGGCCGGGCGTTCGGGGCAGGCAGTTTAGCGCCGAACCCCTCTATTCAGAACCACGAACTGCCGGTTCATCAAAAATCAGATAGCAAAAAGCCGGGTTTCCCCGGCTTTTGCTGACTTTCTGCGATTTACTTGCGCTTCATCGACAGGAAGAACTCGTCGTTGGTCTTGGTCTGTTTCAGCTTGTCGACCAGGAACTCGATGGCAGAGACTTCGTCCATCGGGTGCAACAGCTTACGCAGGATCCACATACGCTGCAGCTCGTCGTCGGCCGTCAGCAACTCTTCGCGGCGAGTACCGGAACGGTTGATGTTGATGGCCGGGAACACACGCTTTTCGGCGATCTTGCGATCCAGAGGCAGTTCCATGTTGCCGGTGCCTTTGAATTCCTCGTAGATCACTTCGTCCATCTTCGAGCCGGTTTCAACCAGCGCGGTAGCGATGATGGTCAGCGAGCCGCCTTCTTCGATGTTCCGTGCAGCGCCGAAGAAACGTTTTGGTTTCTCCAGGGCGTGGGCATCGACACCACCGGTCAGTACCTTGCCGGAGCTCGGGATCACGGTGTTGTAGGCACGCGCCAGACGGGTGATGGAGTCGAGCAGGATCACCACGTCCTTTTTGTGTTCGACCAGGCGCTTGGCCTTCTCGATCACCATTTCGGCAACCTGCACGTGGCGGGTTGGCGGCTCGTCGAACGTCGAGGCAACCACTTCGCCGCGAACGGTGCGCTGCATTTCGGTCACTTCTTCCGGACGTTCGTCGATCAGCAATACGATCAGATGAACTTCAGGATTGTTACGTGCGATGTTCGCCGCGATGTTCTGCAGCATGATCGTTTTACCGGCTTTCGGCGGTGCAACGATCAGGCCGCGCTGGCCTTTACCGATCGGGGCGCACAGGTCGATGACACGACCAGTCAAGTCTTCGGTGGAACCGTTGCCGGCTTCCATCTTCATGCGCACGGTCGGGAACAGCGGGGTCAGGTTCTCGAAGAGAATCTTGTTTTTCGCGTTCTCGGGACGATCGTAGTTGATCGTGTCGACCTTGAGCAGCGCGAAATACCGCTCGCCTTCCTTTGGAGGGCGGATCTTGCCAACGATGGTGTCACCGGTGCGCAAGTTGAAGCGGCGGATCTGGCTCGGCGAGACGTAGATATCGTCTGGGCCGGCGAGATAGGAAGCGTCAGCGGAGCGCAGGAAGCCGAAGCCGTCCTGGAGAATCTCCAGCACGCCATCACCGGAGATTTCCTCGCCGCTTTTAGCGTGCTTTTTGAGCAGGGAGAAAATCACGTCCTGCTTGCGCGAACGGGCCATATTTTCTATGCCCATCTGTTCGGCCAATTCGAGCAGTTCGGTAATCGGCTTTTGCTTGAGTTCAGTCAGATTCATATAGGAATGACGTAATCATTTATGGAGGGGGGAAATTAAGCTTTTGGCTTAATGAGGCCGCGCCGCAGAGAAGGCGACAGGATCGCGTACTTATTCGAAAAGGAGTGCGTCGGCGACGGCTAGCAGGGGGCAGTGGAGAAACCAGTGCGGGGCCGAATGTACCACCTGAGTTTCGGAGCGTCTAGCCCTCAATAACGAAAAGGCCCCGCATTATGCGGGGCCTTTTCATGACGCTTTATAACAACGCTTAGATGTTGGCGTCGAGGAAAGCAGCCAGTTGCGACTTCGACAGCGCGCCGACCTTGGTGGCTTCGACGTTGCCGTTCTTGAACAGCATCAGTGTCGGGATACCACGTACGCCGTGCTTGGCCGGGGTTTCCTGGTTTTCATCGATGTTCAGCTTGGCAACGGTCAGCTTGCCAGCGTAGGTGCCAGCGATCTCGTCCAAAACCGGGGCGATCATTTTGCAAGGGCCGCACCACTCAGCCCAGTAGTCAACAAGCACAGGGCCAGCAGCCTTCAGTACTTCTTCTTCGAAGTTAGCGTCGGTGACGTGCTTGATAAGATCGCTGCTCATGGATGTCTCCGGGTTGTAAGCAATAAAAAACGTGGCCCATCATAGCCGCCCTTCCCGTGTTCAGGAAGCCGCAGATGATTGAGTCTCGCTATGGTGGTCCATGAGTTTGGGTATAGCTCAAGTCATGAGGTGGCGGGAGCGACGAAAGCAATTCCGGTGCGCAGGGCGGCGTTGCGCACATGCTCTTGCATCGCCTTCTGCGCGGCGCCAGAGGCCCGACGAGCCAGCGCGCGGAGGATTTTACGGTGTTCCTGCCAGGTTTCCATGGCGCGTTCGGCCCGGATGAACGGTAGCTTCTGGCTCTCCAGGAAGATGTCGGCGCTGGCTGTAAGGATGCTCAACATCGCCTGATTGCCGCTGGCGAGAAGAATGCGCCGGTGAAACTCGAAATCCAGTCGCGCCGCTGCATCGAAGTCGGCGGCACGCAATTCGGTGCGCATGGCGGCGACATTGTCTTCCAGGGCATCGAGCTCATCGGTACTCAGGGTGACGGCCGCCAGCCCGGCGGCAAAACCTTCCAGCGCATAGCGCAACTGGAAAATGTCCAGCGGCGATGCCTGAGCCGCGAACGGCCAGCCCGGCGCCGCATCGCCCCGGGGCAGATCGACCGGTGACTGCACGAACACCCCCTTGCCTGGCTGGATACTGATCACGCCCAGCGCACTCAAGGACGATAACGCCTCACGCAATGATGCCCGACTGACCCCCAATTGCACCGCCAGGTCCCGTTGCGAGGGCAAGGCATCCCCCGCCCCGAAACCTTGCTCGGTGATCAGTTTGCGGATGGCTTGCAGCGCCACTTCAGGTACGGCGCGGGAGATCGAGTTCATGGTTTTTTCAGACGAGCCAGGCCAATGAGCGGCTAGTTGTAAAGCTATTCGCGACGTCCGGCAAGTCGTGCCCCATGGGGGTTCGGGAATTTTCACGGGTGCGCCATCAGGGTGCGAAATGCCACCCAACTGTTCAGACCAGTAAGACCGAACGACACCAGCAAAACCGTGGCCTGCGCCCCCCAAAACCTAATCTTGGCATGGCCCGTGCTCTGTCGATCCGCAGAAATCACTTCCCGCCGATCCGGAGATTTGCCATGACCCAGCGTTACAGCGTCCTCCTCGCAGCCCTGTTTGCCAGCCTGATGCTGAGCCAGGCACCCGCCCACGCCGACGGTCTGGAGGACGTGGTCAAACGCGGAACCCTCAAAGTTGCCGTGCCCCAGGACTTCCCGCCATTCGGCTCGGTCGGCCCGGACATGAAACCTCGCGGCTTGGACATCGACACCGCCAAACTGCTGGCCGACCAACTCAAGGTCAAACTCGAGCTGACCCCGGTCAACAGCACCAACCGCATTCCGTTCCTGACCACCGGCAAAGTCGATTTGGTGATTTCCAGCCTCGGCAAGAACCCTGAGCGCGAAAAAGTCATCGACTTCTCCCGTGCCTACGCACCGTTCTACCTCGCCGTGTTCGGCCCGCCAGACGCCGCCATCAAGGGCCTGGACGATCTCAAGGGCAAAACCATCAGCGTCACCCGTGGCGCCATTGAAGACATCGAGTTGACCAAAGTCGCTCCCGAAGGCGCGACCATCAAACGCTTCGAAGACAACAACTCGACCATCGCCGCCTACCTCGCCGGCCAGGTCGACCTGATCGCCAGTGGCAACGTGGTGATGGTAGCGATCAGCGAGAAAAACCCGAAACGCGTGCCGGCCCTGAAAGTGAAGCTCAAGGATTCGCCGGTTTACGTTGGCGTGAACAAGAACGAGCCGGCGCTGCTGGGCAAGGTCAACGACATCCTCACCACGGCCAAAGCTGACGGGGCGCTGGAAAAGAATTCGCAAACCTGGCTGAAAGAGCCGCTGCCGGCCGATCTCTGATCGTTCGCGCGGGAGACGATTTATGGCTTATCAGTTCGATTTCTTGCCGGTGGTGGAAAACACCGATCTGCTGCTGCGCGGTGCGCTGTTCACCCTTGAGTTGACGGCCATTGGCGCGGTGCTCGGGGTCGGCCTGGGCATCGTCGGGGCACTGGTGCGGGCGTGGAACATCCGCCCGTTCGCCGGCATTTTCGGGGTTTACGTCGAGTTGATCCGCAACACGCCATTCCTGGTGCAGTTGTTTTTCATCTTCTTCGGCTTGCCGTCGCTGGGCCTGCAGATTTCCGAATGGCAGGCGGCGGTACTGGCGATGGTGATCAACCTCGGCGCCTATTCGACCGAGATCATCCGCGCCGGCATTCAAGCGATCCCTCGCGGGCAGCTGGAAGCCGCAGCCGCCCTGGCGATGACGCGCTTCGAAGCCTTCCGTCACGTGGTTCTGTTGCCGGCGCTGGGCAAGGTCTGGCCGGCCCTGAGCAGCCAGATCATCATCGTGATGCTCGGCTCGGCGGTCTGCTCGCAGATCGCCACCGAAGAGCTGAGCTTCGCCGCCAACTTCATTCAATCGCGCAACTTCCGCGCCTTTGAAACCTATGCCCTGACCACACTGATCTACCTGTGCATGGCGCTGCTGATCCGCCAATTGCTGAACTGGATCGGCCGGCGGTTTATTTCAAGAAGCAGCAGCGCAAGGAGCAGCAGCCAATGAGCGATTTCACCTTCTGGGACATCCTGCGCAACCTGCTCACGGGCCTGCAATGGACCCTGGCATTGTCGCTGGTGGCGTTTATCGGCGGTGGGCTGATCGGTTTGCTGATCATGGTGATGCGGATTTCAAAAAAATCCCTGCCCAGCAACTTCGCCCGCACCTACATCGAACTGTTCCAGGGCACGCCGCTATTGATGCAGCTGTTTCTGGTGTTCTTCGGTGTGGCGTTGGCCGGTGTGGAGATTTCGCCGTGGATGGCCGCGGCGATTGCCCTGACGCTGTTCACCAGCGCCTATCTGGCGGAGATCTGGCGCGGTTGCGTCGACTCGATCCCCAACGGCCAGTGGGAAGCCTCGTCGAGCCTGGCGCTCAACCCGCTGGAGCAACTGCGTTACGTGATCTTGCCGCAAGCCCTGCGCATCGCCGTGGCGCCGACCGTGGGTTTCTCGGTGCAAGTGGTCAAAGGCACCGCCGTCACCTCGATCATCGGCTTCACCGAACTGACCAAGACCGGCGGCATGCTCGCCAACGCGACCTTCGAACCCTTCATGGTCTACGGCCTGGTGGCGCTCGGTTACTTCCTGCTCTGCTACCCCTTGTCCCTCAGTGCGCGCTACCTGGAAAGGAGACTGCATGCCTCTGCTTAGAATTTCCGCCCTGCATAAATATTACGGCGACCACCATGTGCTCAAAGGCATCGACCTGAGTGTCGACGAAGGCCAGGTGGTGGCGATCATCGGCCGCAGCGGCTCGGGCAAATCCACCTTGTTGCGCACCCTCAATGGCCTGGAGTCGATCAATGACGGCGTGATCGAAGTCGACGGCGAATACCTCGACGCCGCCCGCGCCGACCTGCGCAGCCTGCGGCAGAAAGTCGGGATGGTGTTCCAGCAGTTCAATCTGTTCCCGCACCTGACTGTGGGCGAAAACGTCATGCTTGCGCCGCAAGTGGTGCAGAAAGTGCCGAAAGCCAAAGCCGCCGAACTGGCGCGGCAGATGCTGGAACGGGTCGGGCTGGGAGAAAAGTTCGATGCATTCCCGGATCGACTGTCTGGCGGCCAGCAACAGCGGGTGGCGATTGCTCGTGCCTTGGCGATGTCGCCGAAGGTCTTGTTATGCGACGAGATCACCTCGGCACTGGATCCGGAACTGGTCAACGAAGTGCTGAGCGTGGTCCGGCAACTGGCCAAGGAAGGCATGACGCTGATCATGGTCACCCATGAAATGCGCTTTGCCCGCGAGGTTGGTGACAAATTGGTGTTCATGCACCACGGCAAGGTGCATGAGGTGGGGGATCCGAAGGTGTTGTTTGCCAACCCGCAGACGGCGGAGCTGGCGAATTTCATTGGGACGGTCGAGGCGGCAGGCTGAGCGATTTTCAGTGGCTGACAGGCCGTCTTCGCGAGCAAGCCCGCTCCCACTGGGATTTTGTGTTACCTACAATCCTGCGAACGACACCGAACCAATGTGGGAGCGGGCTTGCTCGCGAAGGGGCCATCCGCAACGCCGCAAGTGCCCCGTGGTAAAAGATCGCAGCCTTCGACAGCTCCTACGCGTTGGCGGCAGCGTTTGATCGTGGCAGGATGTCGAGGTTATCGACCGAGACCCCCTGACCATGCCGCAATCCCAAGCCAAGAATCTGTCCCTGATCGCCGCAATCGACCTGGGCTCCAACAGCTTTCACATGGTCGTGGCCAAGGCCCAGAACGGCGAAATCCGGATTCTCGAACGTCTCGGGGAGAAGGTTCAGCTGGCCGCCGGCATCGACGAAGAACGTCAACTCAGCGAAGAATCCATGCAGCGCGGGCTCGATTGCCTGAAGCGTTTCGCCCAACTGATCAGCGGTATGCCGCCCGGTACCGTGCGGATCGTCGGCACCAACGCACTGCGCGAAGCCCGTAACCGCGCCGAATTCATCCATCGCGCCGAAGAAATCCTCGGTCACCCGGTAGAAGTCATCTCCGGCCGAGAAGAAGCGCGCCTGATTTACCTCGGCGTCTCCCACACCCTCGCCGACACCCCGGGCAAGCGCCTGGTGGCCGACATCGGCGGCGGCAGTACTGAATTCATCATCGGCCAGCGCTTCGAGCCGCTGCTGCGCGAAAGCCTGCAAATGGGCTGCGTCAGCTTCACCCAGCGCTATTTCAAGGACGGCAAGATCACCCCGGCCCGCTACGCCCAAGCGTACACCGCGGCACGGCTGGAGATCATGAGCATCGAACACGCCCTGCACCGCCTGACCTGGGATGAAGCCATCGGCTCCTCGGGCACCATTCGCGCCATTGGCCTGGCGCTGAAGGCCGGCGGGCATGGCACTGGCGAAGTGAATGCCGAAGGCCTGGCCTGGCTCAAGCGCAAGTTGTTCAAACTCGGCGATGTCGAGAAAATCGATTTCGAAGGCATCAAGCCCGACCGCCGGGCGATCTTCCCCGCCGGGTTGGCGATTCTCGAAGCGATCTTCGACTCCCTCGAACTTCGACGTATGGATCACTGTGAAGGCGCCCTGCGCGAAGGAGTGCTCTATGACCTGCTGGGCCGTCATCATCACGAAGACGTCCGTGAGCGCACGCTCAGCTCGCTGATGGAGCGTTACCACGTCGACCTGGAACAAGCCGTACGAGTCGAACGCAAGGCACTGCACGCCTTCGATCAAGTGGCTGAAGACTGGGATCTGAACGACGGCGTCTGGCGCGAATTGCTGGGCTGGGCGGCCAAAGTCCACGAAGTGGGCCTGGACATCGCCCACTATCAGTACCACAAGCACGGCGCCTACCTGATCGAGCACTCGGACCTGGCCGGATTTTCCCGCGAAGACCAGCAAATGCTCGCGCTACTGGTGCGCGGTCACCGACGCAACATCCCCAAAGACAAGTTCGCCGACTTCGGTGACGACGGCATCAAGCTGATTCGCCTGTGCGTGCTGCTGCGCTTTGCGATTCTGTTCCACCACATCCGCGGTACCCAGGAGATGCCACAAGTGGTGCTGCACGCCAACGGCGACAGCCTTGATGTGTTATTCCCGGAGCACTGGCTGGACGACAACCAGTTGACCCAGGCCGACTTCGCCCTGGAAGCGGAGTGGCTGACCCGCGTCAGCTTCGTGCTGAACGTGCGCTGAAATTAAAAAAGGCCTTCTTCGGAAGGCCTTTTTTGTGCCCGCGATTCAGCAAACGACGCAAACCCCATGTGGGAGCGGGCTTGCTCGCGAAAGCGGTGTGTCAGTCAACATCCTTGCTGAATGTGCTGCCCCCTTCGCGAGCAAGCCCGCTCCCACAGTTTTTGCGCGTTAACGAACAGCCAGAATCGGGCTGCCCAAACGCTCAAGCAAGGTTGCCTGGGCACTGCGCGGGTTCTGGTTGCCGGTCGGCGTGTTGCGGATGTAGCGACCGTCCGCCTGCAGGCTCCAGCTGTGGGTGTTATCGGTCAGATAAAGCTCCAGCTCTTTCTTGACCCGCAAAATCAGCTTCTTGCCCTCGACCGGGAAGCAAGTCTCGACGCGCTTGTCGAGGTTGCGCTCCATCCAGTCGGCACTGGACAGGAACATCTGCTCTTCGCCGCCGTTGAGGAAGTAGAAGACCCGGGTGTGTTCCAGGAAGCGACCGATGATCGAGCGCACGTGGATGTTGTGGGAAACGCCGGCGATGCCCGGGCGCAGGCAGCACATGCCGCGCACCACCAGATCGATACGCACCCCGGACTGACTGGCCTTGTACAACGCGCGGATGACCTTCGGATCGGTCAACGAGTTGAACTTGGCGATGATGTGCGCCGGTTTGCCGTCGAGGGCGAACTGCGTCTCCCGGGCAATCATGTCGAGCATGCCCTTCTTCAACGTGAACGGCGCATGCAGCAGTTTCTTCATGCGCAGGGTTTTACCCATGCCGATCAACTGGCTGAACAGTTTGCCAACGTCTTCGCACAAGGCGTCGTCGGAGGTCAGCAGGCTGTAGTCGGTGTACAGACGGGCGTTGGCTGCGTGGTAGTTGCCGGTACCCAAGTGGGCGTAGCGGACAATCTCACCAGCCTCGCGGCGCAAAATCAGCATCATCTTGGCGTGGGTCTTGAAGCCGACCACGCCGTAAATCACTACCGCACCGGCCGCTTGCAGACGGCTGGCCAGCTGCAGGTTGGATTCTTCGTCGAACCGCGCGCGCAATTCGATTACCGCCGTCACTTCCTTGCCGTTACGCGCAGCGTCCACCAGCGCATCGACAATCTCGGAGTTGGCGCCGCTGCGATACAACGTCTGACGAACCGCCAACACGTGCGGGTCCTTGGCCGCCTGGCGCAGCAAGTCGACCACCGGGGTGAACGATTCGAACGGGTGCAGCAGCAGGATATCCTGCTTGCTGATCACGCTGAAAATGTTCTCGCTGTTTTGCAGCAGTTTCGGAATCTGCGGAGTGAACGGCGTGTATTGCAGCTCCGGATGACTGTCCAGGCCGGTGATGCTGAACAGCCGGGTCAGGTTGACCGGGCCGTTGACCTGATACAGCTCGGTCTCATGCAGGTTGAACTGCTTGAGCAGGTAATCGGACAGGTGTTTCGGGCACGTATCGGCCACTTCCAGCCGCACCGCGTCACCGTAGCGACGGGAGAACAACTCGCCGCGCAGGGCGCGGGCCAGGTCTTCTACATCTTCGGTGTCGACCGAGAGGTCGGCGTTACGGGTCAAACGGAACTGGTAGCAGCCCTTGACCTTCATGCCCTGGAACAGGTCATCGGCGTGAGCGTGGATCATCGACGACAGGAACACGTAGTTGTCGCCGGGGCCACCGACTTCTTCCGGCACTTTGATGATCCGCGGCAGCAGACGCGGTGCCGGAATAATCGCCAGACCGGAGTCGCGACCGAAGGCGTCAATGCCCTCGAGCTCGACGATGAAGTTCAGGCTTTTGTTCACCAGCAACGGAAACGGGTGCGTCGGGTCGAGGCCGATCGGGGTGATGATCGGTGCGATCTCGTCGCGGAAATAACGACGAACCCAGGTCTTGAGCTTGGTGGTCCAGTAGCGACGACGGATGAAGCGGACCTGATGTTTTTCCAGTTCCGGCAACAGAATGTCGTTGAGGATCGCGTATTGGCGATCGACGTGGCCGTGCACCAGCTCGCTGATGCGGGCCAAAGCTTGATGCGGCTGCAAGCCATCGGCGCCAGCCTGTTCACGGGCGAAGGTGATCTGCTTCTTCAGGCCGGCCACACGAATCTCGAAGAACTCGTCCAGGTTGCTGGAGAAAATCAGCAGAAACTTCAGCCGCTCCAGCAATGGGTAGGACTCATCCAGCGCCTGTTCCAGCACACGGATGTTGAACTGTAGTTGCGAGAGCTCACGATGGATGTACAGGCTGCTGTCATCCAGGCCGGGAATGGCAATCGCTGGCGCCGCCACGGCGGGCTCGGCCACCACCGCGGGTGGAGCAGGCTCCAGCTCCGGCGGGGTTTCGGCGATTTGCTCCACCACAGGTTGAGCGTCTTTTACGGCAACTTCAGTGAGTCCTTCGGTATTCATCGAATGTTCCTGGGAGGGCTATTTTTGCTCTCGTAACAATTGAGCAGCGCGGACGGCAAAGTAAGTCAGGATGCCATCAGCGCCTGCACGTTTAAAAGCGGTCAGGGATTCGAGGATAACCCCTTCGCTCAACCAGCCATTCTGGATCGCTGCCATGTGCATGGCGTATTCGCCGCTGACCTGATAGACAAAGGTCGGCACTTTGAATTCTTCTTTAACCCGGTAAAGGATATCCAGATACGGCATGCCTGGCTTGACCATGACCATGTCCGCGCCTTCTGACAAGTCCGCTGCCACTTCGTGCAGAGCTTCGTTGCTGTTGGCCGGGTCCATCTGATAGGAGGCCTTGTTGGCCTTGCCCAGGTTCAGCGCCGAACCCACCGCATCGCGGAACGGGCCGTAATAGGCGCTGGCGTATTTGGCCGAGTAAGCCATGATCCGCACGTTGACGTGATCGGCCAGCTCAAGCGCCTCGCGGATCGCCTGGATGCGACCGTCCATCATGTCCGACGGAGCCACCACTTGAGCGCCGGCTTCGGCGTGGGACAGGGCCTGTTTAACCAGTGCGTCGACAGTTATGTCGTTCTGCACGTAGCCTTCTTCGTCGAGAATGCCGTCCTGACCGTGGGTGGTGAACGGGTCCAGAGCGACGTCGGTGATCACACCCAACTCAGGGAATCGATCACGCAGAGCTCGGGTAGCGCGCTGAGCGATGCCGTCGGGGTTCCAGGCTTCAGCGGCGTCCAGGGATTTAAGCTCTGGTGGTGTCACCGGGAACAGTGCCAACGCAGGAATCCCAAGCTCGACCCACTTGGCCGCTTCTTCAAGCAACAAATCGATGGTCAGGCGTTCGACGCCCGGCATCGAGGCCACCGCTTCGCGACGGTTTTCACCGTCCAGCACGAACACCGGCAAGATCAGGTCGTCGACGGTCAACACGTTTTCACGGACCAGTCGGCGCGAGAAATCATCACGACGGTTGCGACGCAGGCGGGTTGCAGGAAACAAACGGTTGGCGGGGGTAAAGCTCACGGCAGACTCCTGAGCCCGCGCAGACGGGCGAGCGTGACAGTTATAAGCGGCCATTATGACGAACACATGACAGTTGTGTGCACCCTGTGACACGTAGCCGCATTCCATTGTCCTTGTAGGAAATGTTCACGTCGAGACACATTTGGACACTTTCATGAATGTGCACGAAGGGTTAGGCTGCGCGTTCATTTCGCCAGCACCCAGACAATGCTCCAACAATTTCTGCATGACTTCGGCTATTTTGCCCTTTTTCTCGGCACGTTTTTCGAAGGCGAAACCATTCTGGTGCTCGCAGGCTTCCTCGCGTTCCGCGGATACATGGACATCAACCTGGTGGTGGTCGTGGCGTTCTTCGGCAGTTATGCCGGCGATCAGCTGTGGTACTTCCTGGGGCGCAAGCACGGGCGCAAATTGCTGGCCCGCAAACCGCGCTGGCAACTGATGGGCGATCGGGCGCTGGAACATATTCGCAAGCACCCGGACATCTGGGTGCTGAGCTTCCGTTTTGTCTACGGGTTGCGCACCGTAATGCCGGTGGCGATCGGTCTGTCGGGCTATCCGCCGGGACGTTACCTGCTGCTCAACGGGATTGGCGCAGCGATCTGGGCCACTGCGCTGGCCGCAGCCTCTTACCACTTCGGCGCGGTACTCGAAGGCATGCTTGGCAGTATCAAGAAGTACGAGCTATGGGTGCTGGGCGCCCTGCTGGTACTGGGCTTTGGCCTGTGGCTGCGGCGGCGCTTCAAGAATGCCCGTCTGGCGAAGAAGATCTATGCCGACGAGCAAGCGTTGAAAGCCGAACAGGCCAAGTCCAGCGAACCTACGACGCCCATCGAGTGAAGCGGTTTCTACAACAGTAGAGACCGATTGCGCTGAGCAGGCTGTAACTGAGCAGCCACACCCAGCCCACCGCGCTGCCCGGCCATAGCCCGACCATTGGCGCCAGCCACACCAGCGGCAAGTTCGACGCCAGCCGCAACAGCTCCAGCTTCAGTGCCTGCGGGCGATTTTCCAAGGCTACGCCCAACACAAACAGCCCCAGTGCGACGGCGCCCCAGCCCAACACCAGGGCAGAAGTCGGCAGGCTCTGCTCCAGGTTCATCAAGTAACTGCCCAAGGCGATGTAGACGCAAAATTGCAGCGCCACATACCACTGCTGGCGTCCATCCAGCCGTACCTCGAATTTGCGGAACTGGCTCAGGTCCGGTTTGTTCATCGGGTACTTGGCCGCCACATCCGCAGGCCGCCAACCGGTGCGCATGAACCAGATCCGCAGCTTGTCCCACCCGTTTTCGGCGCGCCGGGCGTCATCCCACAGCTGCGCATAGAACTGCACGTTCGCCCATAACGGATTCCAGCTTGCCAGTGGCGTGGTTACGCCGAAAATCACCGGTTCGTTGTCGTCCTCTTCCTGGAACGAGCCAAACAGACGGTCCCAAATAATGAACACCCCGCCGTAGTTGCGATCCATGTAGAGAGCGTTCTGTGCATGGTGAGCCCGATGATTGGACGGCGTGACGAAGAACCATTCGAACCAGCCGAGCTTGGGAATGTGCCGGGTATGCACCCAGAATTGGTACAGAAGATTCAGCGCCGCAACGCTGACGAACACCACCAGCGGCACACCGAGCACGGCCATGGGCAAGTAGAAAATCCAGCTCAGCAGAAACCCGGTGCTGGTCTGGCGCAAGGCCGTGGAGAGGTTGTAATCCTCGCTCTGATGATGCACCGAGTGGGCAGCCCAGAGGATGTTGCGTTCGTGGCCCATGCGGTGCAGCCAGTAATAGCAGAAGTCGTAGAAGACGAAGGCAAACACCCAGACCCAAACGCTGTCGGCCGACAGCTCAATCACGGCCAGATGCTTCAGGGCGAAGGCATAAGTCACCAGGCCGACGCCTTTGGTCAACAGGCCCGTGGTAGTCGACAGCACACCAGTGCTGACGCTGTTGATCGCGTCTGCCACGCGGTAATTGCTCACTCCGCGCCAACGGTCGGCCAGCAACTCGACCGCAATCAGCACAAAGAAAAACGGCACCGCATACAGAATGAAGTCCATGACGCGCCCTGATCAGAATCGTTCAGCAGAGATTAGGTGTAGCCGCGTATTAACCCTATGGCAACGAGTGACAAATTAGTGGACATTTAACGCCATGAATCTGGAGAAAAGCCCATGAGCAAAAAAATTGCAGTGATCCTTTCCGGCTGCGGCGTGTACGACGGCGCCGAGATCCACGAAAGCGTGATCACCCTGCTGCGGCTGGACCAGCGCGGCGCCCAGGTGCAGTGTTTCGCACCTAATATTGCGCAGTTGCATGTAATCAACCACCTGACCGGCGAAGAAATGCCCGAGGCGCGCAACGTGCTGGTGGAGTCGGCGCGGATCGCCCGGGGCAATATCAAGGACATTCGCGAAGCCAGCGTCGAAGACTTCGATGCGCTGATCGTTCCTGGCGGATTTGGATCGGCCAAGAACCTGTCGAACTTTGCCGTCGAAGGCGCCGGATGCAGCGTTCAGCCTGACGTCCTGGCGTTGACCGAAGCGTTCGCCGAAGCCGGCAAACCGGTGGGGCTGATCTGCATCTCGCCAGCCCTGGCGGCCAAGATTTACGGCCCGGGTGTGACCTGCACCATCGGCAACGATGCCGATACCGCCGCCGCGATGAACAAAATGGGCGCCACCCATGCCGAGTGCGCAGTGACCGACATCGTCGAAGACAAGGCGCGCAAGCTGGTGAGCACTCCGGCGTACATGCTGGCGCAATCGATCAGCGAGGCTGCTTCCGGCATCAACAAACTGGTCGACCGCGTACTGGAACTGACCCACGAAAACGACGAGTAACACTGTTCAATGTGGGAGCGGGCTTGCTCGCGAAGACTGACTGACATTCAACATTGATGTTGGCTGATATACCGCTTTCGCGAGCAAGCCCGCTCCCACAGGGTTCAATGCATGGCTTAAGACTTGCGCGACAACCGGGTAAGTATCCGGTCCAGCGCATTGGCGAACGCCTGCTTCTCGCGCTCGCCAAAGGGTGCCGGCCCCCCGCTCATCTGACCCTGCTCACGCAGATCGGTGAACAGGTTACGCACCGCCAGTCGATCGCCCATGTTCTGCGCATCGAACTCCTTGCCCCGTGGATCCAGCGCCGCAACGCCCTTCTTCACTAGCCGGTCCGCCAGCGGCACATCGCTGCAAATCACCAGTTCGCCTGGCACCGCGTGTTCCACGAGGTAATCGTCGGCGGCATCCGGGCCGCTAGGCACCACGATCAGCTTCACCAGGGCGAGGCCCGGTTTGATCTGCGGCTGACCGGCCACCAGCACCACTTCGAATTGGCGCTTGAGGGCGAATTTCACCACCAGATCCTTGGCTGCCCGCGGGCAAGCGTCGGCATCGATCCACACGCGCATAGTGTTTTCCTCTTCCAAAAAAATCGCGAGCAGGCTCGCTCCCACAGGTTATACGCAATCCTGTGGGAGCGAGCCTGCTCGCGATTGTGAGCGCAGCGAATGCTTTTAAGAAACCGACACCCGCCGCGTCTCGGCCATCCGGCTACGGCTGTACAGCACGATGATCGCAATGATCGCCACGGCCTGGGCACTCAGCGAATACGCATCAGCGTGAATCCCCAACCAGTCGAAGTCAAAGAACGGCACCGGTCGCGTGCCGAAGATCCCGGCTTCCTGCAACGCCTTCACACCATGGCCGGCAAACACCACCGACAACGCGCACAGCAGCCCGGCATTGATGCCGAAGAACAACGCCAGCGGCAGTTTCGCCGAGCCGCGCAAAATCACCCAAGCCAGACCAATCAGCAATACCAGCGCCGTCGCCCCGCCCGCCATGACGGCGTTGTGCCCTGCCGGCCCGGCCTGCAACCACAGGGTTTCGTAAAACAGGATCACTTCGAACAACTCGCGATACACCGAGAAGAACGCCAGGATCGCAAACCCGAAACGCCCGCCGCCACTCACCAGGCTGCTCTTGATGTAATCCTGCCAGGCCGCTGCGTGGCGACGGTCGTGCATCCACACGCCAAGCCAGAGCACCATGACACTGGCAAACAACGCCGTCGCGCCTTCCAGCAGTTCACGCTGGGCACCGCTGACGTCGATCACATACGCCGCCACCGCCCAGGTCGCCAGCCCGGCCAGCAGCGCCAGGCCCCAACCGATGTTGACGCTGCGCACCGCCGATTGCTGACCGGTATTGCGCAGGAACGCGAGGATCGCCGCGAGCACCAGAATCGCTTCCAGACCTTCTCGCAACAGAATCAACAGGCCGGAAATGTAGCTCAGCGACCAGCTCAAGCCATCGCTGCCGAGCAGGCCAGCGGACTCTTTCAATTTGGCCTTGGCCGCCTCCAGACGCTGCTCGGCCTGGGCCACCGGCAAGCCATCTTGCAACGATTGACGGTACGCCATCAGGGACTTCTCGGTGTCTTTGCGCACGTTGGCGTCGACGTTGTCCAGAGAGCTTTCGACCAGCTCGAAGCCTTCCAGGTACGCCGCCACCGACAGGTCGTAGGCCTGATCGTGATCGCCGGCGCGGTAGGCTGCGATGCTCTTGTCCAACGTAGCGGCCGTGTATTCCAGCAACTGCCCCGGGCCACGCTTGACCTGCGGCGGCTGCGCTCGTTGCGCGCGGAAGGTCGCGGCCGCTTGCGGACCCTCGGCGGCCTGCACTTCGGCGGGCGTCTGACGTGCCAGATCGGCGATGTTGTAGGTTTTCCCGGATTTTGCCGCGGCCGGATCGGCGCTGAAGCTGGCGATGTAGGTCGCCAGGTCCCAACGCTGGCGATCATCGAGCTGATCGGCGAAGGCCGGCATGTCGGTGCCTTCAACGCCCATGCCCAGCGTGTTGTAGATCGCATAGAGGCTCAGACGGTCCAGTCGCACGGCATCGCGCAGATTGGCCGGCGGTGGCGTCATGCCGACACCCGCCGGGCCGTCACCGGCGCCCGCATCGCCATGGCACACCGAGCATTGCTGGGCATA
Organism: Pseudomonas farris; assembly: GCF_019145235.1. Taxonomy (GTDB): domain Bacteria; phylum Pseudomonadota; class Gammaproteobacteria; order Pseudomonadales; family Pseudomonadaceae; genus Aquipseudomonas; species Aquipseudomonas farris. The sequence goes on from NZ_JAHSTV010000006.1 coordinate 34,448, forward strand.
CAGCGGCGCGCCGCGAGTCGGGTCCGGGGTGATGACCGGGGCCTGACTGACCTCATAGGTCACCGCCAGTTTTGCCCCCAGCTGCCGCGCCTGACGGGCAACATCCGCGCCGTCCTTGCGGGCGGCGATCGCAGCGCCAAGGCTGCTGACGCCCTGCTCCAGCTCTGCGCGTTCGGGTTTGGCCGGCAAATCGGCGATCAAGCCTTGTAATACCTTCAGGAATTCCTGCTGTTCGCGGTATTCAGACTCATCAATGACTTTGCCCGCCTCGACCGTCGCCGGGTAATCAGCGCCAATGTAATCGAGCAAATGCAGGGCCTTGGGCGCACCTTCCGTGGTTTCGGCCAGCGCATTGAAGCTGCAAAACGCGATCACCGGCAGCACGAGCCACGCCAGAAAACGAGAGGAGGCAATCATGAATAAATCTCAAATGGAAATACGAAGTAACACATTGTTCACTCCCAATGAGTTTCACTCAAGCTTTGTTGGTATTTCCAGCGCGAAGCGCTGAGGTACCAGGCCTGAAATAAGTAGTGGCACGTTGTGAAATCATGTAATTAAAAAGCCATTACATAGCCAGCATCCCTGTTTATAATGCCGCGCCGTCGTTATTGCGATATGGCATTTAAGCTCCTTTTTTTATGAGGAATTGGCAGGAGGCCAACAACCCTGCCGATGGGTCCCAACAGCCCGACCAGCACGCGGCTGCTTATATTCAGGGAAGACGTACCCCTTATGGCATTCCGTGCCCCCACCTTGATCGCGCTCAGCGCTGTCACGTTGCTTTCCGGCTGCTCGGCCTTTCGTAACTACGATTCGGAACTTGCACAAACCAACCAGCAATTGGCTTCCGGCAACGTCGACGCCGCATTGACCCTGCTGGAAAAGAACAACACCAGCAAAGACAAAGACCTGCTCTATTACTTCGAGAAAGGTGAACTGCTGCGCGCCAAAGGCGACTTGTCCGGCAGCCAGAACGCCTGGACCAGCGCCGATCAGGTGGTGGGCAAGTGGGAAGACGCGGTCAAACTCGATACCGACAAATACCTGGCTCAGTTCGGCAGTTTCCTGGTCAACGACAAGGTTCGTCGCTACGAAGGCTACGACTACGAAAAAGTCATGCTGACCACGCAGATGGCCCTCAACCTGCTGGCGGTGAATGACTTCGACGGCGCGCGCACCGCCATCAAGAAAACTCACGAGCGTGAAGCGGTGATCGCCGACCTGCGTGACAAGGAATACCTCAAGAGCGAAGAGCAAGCCGAGAAAGAAGGCGTCAAAACCCAGTACAAGGATCTTCAGGGTTACCCGGTGGCCAGCCTCGACGCGCCAGAAGTGGTCGGTTTGAAAAACAGCTATCAGAGCGCGTTCAGCCATTACCTGGCCGGCTTCGTCTATGAAGCTCTGGGCGAGAAAGATCTGGCGGCGCCGGGTTATCGCAAAGCCGCCGAATTGCGTCCGAACACGCCACTGCTGGAACAGGCGCTCGTGAATCTCGACAAACCGGCCAAGAACGATGACAGCGACATCCTGATCGTCGTGCAAAGCGGCCTGGCGCCGTCCCGCGATTCGATCCGCATTCCGCTGCCATTGCCGATCAGCAACAACGTGGTGATCACACCGCTGTCGTTTCCGATCATCAAGCCGGATAGCTCCACTGCCACCTTCGCCCAGATCGGCGTGGACGGTCAGCAGCTGAACCTGACGCAACTCAACAGCACCACCGCCATGTCCCGTCGTGCGCTACGTGATGACATGCCGGGCATCATCTTGCGCACTACTGTGCGGGCGATCACCCGTGGCGTGGCGCAGAAGCAGATCAACGAAACCAACCCGCTGGCGGGTCTTGCAGTCGGTATTTCTTCAGCCGTGCTCGAAGGTGCCGATACCCGTACGTGGCGTACGTTGCCGGACAACACTCAGGTAGTGCGTCTGCGCTTGAAGAAAGGCGAACACAGCGTCACGCTGCCGAGCGCCGTGGGCGGCTCGGTGGTCAAGGTCACCGTCGATCAGCGCTTTCAGGTCATCACTCTGCGCGCCGTGGGCAATCAAGTATTCGCCAGCGGCCTGGCTGCGCACGTGATCCCGAGCGCCAACCCGACCGCCGTGGCCAGCCTCAAACAACCTTAAGAACGGAGTCTTTGCATGCGCTTCAAATTCATCGCTGTCGTCGCCCTCGCCTTGTTGGCCGGCTGCGCCACCCCGCCACCGCCAGAGCCAGGCAGCGCTGCCAGCAAGGTCGTGGCCATGGGCAAGCTCAAGAACATCGTGGTCGGCGCCATGCGCGTGGCCCGGGAAAACGGCTTCATGACGGTCAATGCGCAGCTGAGCAACACCAGCTACAACAACAAGACCTTCTACTACCGTTTTGCCTGGCTCGGCCCTGAAGGTTTCCCGGTTGCCGAAGAAGAAACCTGGAAAAGCCAGATGATGTATGGCGAGCAGACCCGTTTCATTCAGGCCATTGCGCCAACCACCAAAGCCGTGGATTTCCGTCTCGAAATCAAAACGCCTTAAGCCCTACACCATTCGTTCAGTTCTAGAGAGCATTCCCATGTTTGCACGCTTTTCGTTCATCGCCGTCATCGCCCTCCTGGCCAGCGGTTGCGCCAACACTTCGCCGACCCTGGGCAGTAAAAACATCAGCTACGGCGACACCAAGGCCGTGGAAACCGTGACCAACGAGTTCGGCTCCACCGACCTGCAGATGATCGCCGAATCCATGACGCGCTCCCTGGCCCAGTCCGGCATCCTGCAAGGCCGTCCGGTGGTTCAGGTTTACGACGTGAAGAACAAGACCAGCGAGTACATCGATACCCGGGAAATCACCACCAGCATCAAGACCCAGCTGATGAAGACCGGCGTCGCCCGCTTCGCCAGCGACAACACTGCCATGCAAAGCCAGGTTGACCAGCTCAAACTACAAAACCAGAGCGGCCTGTACAAGAAAAGCACCGTGGCCAAGACTGGCAACATGATCGCAGCCAAGTATCGCATCGAAGGTTCGATCAGCTCGATCGTCAAGCGCAGCAGCGATTACAAGGACGTCTTCTACAAATTCAGCCTGCAGTTGATCGATGTAGAAAGCGGTCTGGCCGAGTGGATGGACGAAAAAGAGATTCGCAAAACCACGGAGCGTTAATCGATGCGCACATGGATTGGCATGATGGCCCTGGCTTGCGCGTTCAGCGTGCAAGCGGCCCCGAAAGTCGCAGTAGCGGACCTGGCGTATCAGGAACGGGTGGAACAATACGTCCACACTGTTTCGGCCCAGAGCAACCACAGCCAGAGCTATTACGGCGCCAGTGGTTCGTCCAGTTACGAAGAGTACGAAGCAACCAGCAGCTACATCGAGCAAGGCGAGCTGCGTAAATTCACTGGCGACATCAAGGGCGAGATTCTGCGCACCGGCATGTTCCAGCTGGTGCAGGGCACGCCTTATACAGCCTCGTCCAAAGGTGACGTGTATGACGTGATCAAGCGGATCAAGGCCGGTAGCTTCAAGGGTGCCGACTACGTGCTGTTCGGCACCGTGTCAGACATCGACTTCACCCGCGACATGAACGAACTGGCCAATACCGACAGCTATTCGGCAGTGCTGGGGCTGACGCTGGTGGCGGATTTCAGTCTGATCAACACCAAGACCTATGAGATCACCTCGGCCTTCACGGCGATGGGCGAAGGTCAGGACACCAAACTGGTGAATGGCCGGGATATCAAGATTTCGCTGAACCGCCCACGGGTGGTACGTGATGTGTCCAAGGCACTGGGTGAGGATGTGGCTGCGCAACTGAGCCAACAGCTCGGTGGCGGTGGCTATGAGCAGCCGGGGCAGGCGCCGCTGCGCAATAACCTGCCGCGGGATACGGCACCGGTGATTCTGCACTGAGTAGTGCTCTGATCATTCCCACGCTACGCGTGGGAATGCAGCAGCCAGGGACGCTCTGCGTCCCAAAGAGCCGAACGCGGAGCGTCCGTTGAGGCATTCCCACGCAGAGCATGGGAACGATCAGGCGACCTGTGAGGGTCGCCTTTTTTGTGCCTGAAGGTTTTACACCGCGGCTTTGCGCAGGGTCGCCATAAAGGCCGCCGCGCCGATGAACAGCCCGGCAAAGGTGCGGTTCATGCGTTTTTGCTGCTTGGGTGTGCGCAGCAAACGCAGCACCTTGGCCGCCAGCCCGGTGTAGCCGGCCATGACGATCAGGTCGACACAGATCATGGTCACGCCGAGGATCAGGTACTGGGCCACCAGCGGCGCGTGGGGGTCGATAAATTGCGGCAGCACCGCGAGCATGAACACCAAGGCCTTGGGGTTGCTGACGTTGACCAGAAAACCGCGGAATACCAGCGCCATCGGCTTGCCGATCTGCCGGATGGCAGCGTCGTCGCTCATGTCGTTGGGCAGCGCGCGCCATTGCTTGACCGCAAGATAGACCAGATAGGCCACGCCAAACCATTTGATCGCGTAAAAGGCTGTGGCGGAGGCCGCGAGGATCGCCCCCACACCGGCAGCAACAATCGCAATCTGCAACGCCAGGCCCAGTTGCAAGCCCAATGCGTTCCAGTAACCGCGCCAGAAACCGTAGCGCAAACCGCTGGACATCGACGCAATGGCGCCGGCGCCGGGAGAAAGACTGATCACCCAGCAGGCGGCAAAAAACGCCAGCCATGTTTGAAGCACCATCGCACACCTCGACTCAGACTCGTGACAGACGTCTAAGCTAATGCGCCTTTGGGCCGATGACTACCGATTTTTTGTAGGACATGGCGACTGCCGACCAGCGTTTACGGCTTGAGGCCCCCTTCGCGAGCAAGCCCGCTCCCACATGGGATCTCCAGTGGACACAAAATTTGTGATCCACATCAATCTAGTGTGGGAGCGGGCTTGCTCGCGAAAGCGGTATATCAGGCGACATCGATGCAGGAATTCAGAGCCTATTTTTCAAACCCGTTCGAAGAGAACACATCAGTGCCGCGCCAGCGTCGAACCGAACGCTGAAAGAACAGGCTATTGGGCACTTGCACCATGGCGCTGCCGGTACCGAGTTCTTCGGCTTCGATCAGCGTGGTGTAGAGCAGATTGATCGCCACCACCCGGCCTTTGACGCCGGGCTTGTCGGTGGTATCCACCAATTCGACCACATCGCCGATACGGAATGGGCCGACGGTGAAAATCAGGATCGCGCACAGCAGGTTGGACAGCACGCTCCACATGGCGAAAAACGCCACGGCGGCCACCGCAACGAAACCGGACAACGCCGTCCAGAGCACCGTGGCCGACACGCCAAGGCGTTCGAGCACGAAGATCAGCGCGCTGCCCATGATCAGCCAGCGCAAACCGCCGCGCAGCGGCATGAAAAACTGCGGCGGAAACGGGTAGCGCTCACCCAATCGAGTCAGGCATTTAGCGACGACACGCTGGGCGATATAGCCGGCCAGCAGGATTAGCAGGATTTGCGCGACCAGCCAGAGCGGCTCGCCCCACCCAGCCGGCAAAGGCAGCTTGAAGGCTTCCATCAGGACAGTGCCTCCAGCTCCGCCTGCATGCTTTCCAGCAGTTCCAGCGCTTCCATCCAGGCTTCTTCAAGTTCGGCTTCACGCACCTTCAGCTTGGCTTGTTCAGCCAGCAGATCACGCAAATCGTTCTTGCGCATCGGCTCGTAAATGTCGCTGTCGCCGAGGCTGGTATCGATCTTCGCCAGCTTCTCGTGCAGCTTGCCCAGCTCGGCTTCAAGCTTGTCGGCCTCACGCTTGTGCGGTGCCAGTTGCTGACGCAACGCAGCAGCAGCCTGACGCTGGGCCTTCTTGTCGGTCTTGTCCGGATTGACCGGGGTATTGCTGACCGGGGCATTGCGTTGACGGTATTCGACCAGCCAACGGGCGTAGTCTTCCAGGTCGCCGTCGAATTCCTCAACCTTGCCGTCTGCCACCAGATAGAAGTTGTCAGTAGTGCTTTTGAGCAGATGGCGATCGTGTGAGACCACCAGTACCGCGCCACTGAACTCTTGCAAGGCCATGGTCAGCGCCAAGCGCATTTCCAAGTCCAGGTGGTTGGTCGGTTCGTCGAGCAGCAACAGGTTCGGTCGATCCCAAGCGATCAATGCCAGGGCCAGACGCGCCTTCTCACCGCCGGAGAAATTCAGTACCGGCTCATCAATACGCGCGCCGCGGAAGTCGAAACCACCGAGGAAGTCGCGCAGGGTCTGCTCACGCTCGGTCGGCGCCAGGCGCTGCAAGTGCAGCAACGGGCTGGCCTTGGAGTCGAGGGAGTCGAGCTGATGCTGGGCGAAGTAGCCAACGACGGTGTTTTCACCGCGCGTCAGGCGACCGGCCAACGGCTCAAGCTCACCGGCGAGGTTTTTGATCAAGGTCGATTTACCCGCGCCGTTCGGGCCGAGCAAACCGATCCGTGCGCCGGGAGTCAGTTGCAGCTTGACCTTCTCCAGAATGGCTTTGTCGCCGTAACCCAGTCGAGCATCCGACAGATCGATCAACGGGCTGGAAATTTTCGTCGATTCGCGGAAGACGAAATCAAACGGAGAATCGACGTGCGCGGCGGACAGCTCTTCCATCCGCTCCAGCGCCTTGATCCGGCTCTGGGCCTGACGGGCCTTGGTGGCCTGGGCCTTGAAGCGGGCGATGTAGCTTTCCATGTGCGCACGTTGCGCCTGTTGCTTCTCGTAGGCCTGTTGTTGCTGGGCCAGACGTTCGGCACGGGCGCGTTCGAAGGCGCTATAACCACCGCGATACAGGGTGATCTTGCGTTGATCGACGTGGGCTACGTGATCGACCACGGCATCGAGGAAGTCCCGATCGTGGGAAATCAGCATCAAGGTGCCGGGGTAGCTTTTAAGCCACTCTTCGAGCCAGATGATGGCGTCGAGGTCCAAGTGGTTGGTCGGTTCGTCGAGCAGCAACAGGTCCGAAGGGCACATCAAAGCCTGCGCCAGGTTCAGACGCATCCGCCAGCCACCGGAGAAATCTCCTACTTGCCGATCCATCTGCTCATTGGTGAACCCAAGGCCGGCCAGCAGCTTTCGAGCCCGAGCGTCGGCGGTGTAGCCGTCGGCGCTGTCGAGTTCCGAGTGCAGGCGGGCCTGAGCGGCACCGTCATGGGCCGCTTCGGCTGCGGCGAGGTCGCGTTGCACCTCGCGCAGGCGCAGGTCACCATCGAGCACGTAGTCGACCGCGATGCGCTCGAGCGTCTCGATTTCCTGGCGCATGTGGGCGATGCGCCAGTCGGCCGGCAGGAAGCAATCACCCGAGTCCGGGTGCAGTTCGCCCCGGATCAAGGCGAACAGGCTCGATTTTCCGGCGCCGTTGGCACCGATGAGGCCGGCTTTGTGGCCGGCGTGCAGGGTCAGCTCGGCGTCTTCTAGCAGACGTTGCGGGCCACGCTGTAAAGTCAGGTTCTGAAGTCGAATCATAATGGCGGCGGAGTCTACCAGCTTCGCTCGCAACTGGCGCGAGTAGCACTATGTCCTCTGACCTGTGGAGCTTTTCCCTTGGCACTTACGCCCGTCCCGGCGTTGAAGCTGCCTGCCTGCAATTACAGTCGGCAGGGGTGAACGTGTGCCTGCTGCTCTGTGGATTGTGGCTGGGACAGCGAGGTGTCGCCTGCAATGGGCAACGATTACAGCAACTTCGCTACGTGGCCGAGCCTTGGGACGCGGAGGTCGTGCGACCGCTACGGGCGTTGCGCAGGCAATGGAAAGCCGGCGCGGCCGAGGATGCCGAACTGAATACGTTGCGCGAACAAGTCAAAACCCTGGAACTGCAAGCTGAGCGACAGTTGTTGTTGCGACTGGAGCGGTCGGCAAAGAGATGGCCGCAGGATGAGGCGACCGATCTCTCGGCCTGGCTGGAAGGTATGGCGGGGGGCGCCGCCAACCTGGACCGCGACGCGCTGCATCAGCTGCGCGTCGCGGTAACCGGCACTTAGGAAGCGCTGGTTGGGGTGGTGCTGATACTCGACGACGCGGCTGGCGTTGGCGCAGACGTGGTGGTCGAGGTGGTTGCTGCAGGCGCGGGCGAAGCCGAAGAAGCCGGGGCCGGAGTTGCTGGCTTGATCGCTGGCGCAGCAGTCGGTTTGGCAACGGCGACTGGCTTTTTCACGGCCGGTTTTGCTGCTGGTTTTGCAGCCGGTTTTGCAGCGGCTGGTTTTGCAGCAGTGGCTGGCTTGGCAGCGGCAGCAGGTTTCGCAGCAGCAGTTCTGGCAGCCGGTTTAGCGGAGGGTTTGGCCGCAGCTTTTGCAGCGGGTTTAGCAGCTGGCTTGGCTGCGGCGGTTTTAGCCGCGGCAGGTTTGGCGGCTGGCTTGGCAGCCGGTTTAGCGGCGGCAGTTCTAGCGGCTGGCTTGGCAGCAGATTTAGCCGCTGGTTTTGCCGCTGCGGTTTTTGCCACGGCGGGTTTGGCAGCCGTGGTTCTTGCAGCTGGTTTAGCGGCAGCTGTTTTGGCAGCAGCTGGCTTGGCGGCAGGTTTGGCAGCCGTCGTTTTAGCCGCTGGTTTTGCAGCACTGGCAGCGACTGGTTTTTTCACCGCCGGTTTTGCGGCTGGCTTGGCTGCGGCTTTCACCGGGGCTTTGGCAGCAGGCTTGGCCGGTGCTTTTGCAGCAGCTGGTTTGGCAGCGGCTTTCTTCGCAGTTGCCGCAGCTGGCTTGGCCGAACGCAGGGACAACGCCTTGCCGACAGCCTCTTGGACACGACCGACACCCTGGGCCAGTTTCAGGCTTTCTTGAGCGTCGCGTTTGAGTTGCAGGATGTAGCTGCGCGTTTCGGACTGGCGATCCTTGAGGGCATCGAGCAAGTCCTCAAGTTCTTTCACCGCATCTTTGGCCTTGGCTTGCGCCTTGGCTTTGCCGGCCGCCGCAGCGTCCTGCAATTTGGTCCGGGATTTGTGCAGTTTTTCCTGCGCTTTTCCGCGCTGCTTTTCCAACTTGGCGAGCAGTTTTTCAGCATCAGCCATAGCTTGGGAACAAGCGTTTTCCAAATGCTCGAGCAAGCTGCCCGAGAGTTGTTGGAGTAAGTGCAACGGAGTATTTACAGGCTTCTTGGTGGCCGACATGGTTTACCTCCTGGCTGACGTGAATGCGGCTCATACTAGACCTCTGCTGCTACCGCCGCTAGGGCATGTTGACAGTATCTAAAGCACTCCGTTGCAACGAATCAAAAAAGTTCTGCGCTTAGGTAAAACCAGTTCACCTTCGAGCGCATTCGCACTGGCATAATCCTGCGCATCTCAGGTCGGAGAGTGCCCATGTCGCGCTACTTTTTTTTATCGCTGTGCGTGTTTTTTTCCGTGGCCCAGGCCGCCGAAAAAAACGCCGCAAATGACGCTCACGATCTCGCTTACAGCTTGGGTGCAAGCCTTGGCGAACGCTTGCGCCAGGAAGTTCCGGACCTGCAACTTCAGGCCCTGCTCGAAGGTTTGCAACAAGCCTATCAGGGCAAGCCTCTGGCACTGAAAGATGAGCGGATCGAACAGATTCTGGCTGAGCATGAAGCCCGGGTTGCCATGCAATCGCCTGTGCCGCAAAGCGAATTGGCTTTAGAAAACGAGAGACGTTTTCTCGCCGAGGAAAAAGCCAAACCCGGCGTTCGCGAACTGACAGATGGAATATTGCTGACAGAGTTGGCGCCGGGCACCGGTGCCAAGGCCGGTCCAAATGGCAAGGTCCAGGTGCTGTATGTCGGACGCCTGCCTGACGGCTCGGTGTTCGACCAGAACAGCCAGCCGCAGTGGTTCAGTCTTGATAGCGTAATCAGCGGATGGCGCAGTGCGCTGCAAAACATGCCGGTCGGTGCGAAATGGCGCCTGGTGATTCCATCGGCCCAAGCCTACGGTGCCGACGGTGCCGGCGACCTGATCGCGCCATTCACGCCGCTGGTATTCGAGGTCGAATTGCGTGGTGCTACAAGCTGAAAGCCGGAAACGAAAAACGGCGCGCATTGGCGCACCGTTTTTGAGGGTGTTGCTGGATAAGGTTCAGGCCTGAACCGAATCCTCTTCTTTGTGAGCGGTGTGCAGCACTTCGATCAGGCAGTCTTCCAGTTCGAAGCGTTCGTGCAACAAGCCACCCAGCTCCTTGAATTTCTCCGCGACACACTTGCCGGCATCACACAGGTCGTTGAACGCCAGCAGCTTCTCGGTGATGACGTCGATGCGCGGGTAAATTGTCTCGGCCAATTCCAGACCGCGAGTATCACCGAACGCCTTGGCTTCGCCCGTCAGCTGTTCGTAAATCTCGAAATGCCCGGCAGACACGTAGTCGACCAGCACGCCGCAGAATTCCTGCAACGGTTTTCGGTTCTCGCCCAGAGCTTCGGGCTTGGCGCCGAGAGCGTCATAGGCCCGAACCAGTTCGTGACGCTCCTGCAACCAGCGATCGATCAGCAGATGCACTCCACCCCAACGTTCCTGAGCATTCTGACAACTTTCGAGCATGGTGATTCTCTCTTCCCTTGTGGGTCATGCTGCTCTACACCTGTCGCACACTTGAAGATCAAGAATCGACCAGGCAGAGCGTCATTCGAGCAACATAAATCCAATGACACGTGCGGGCCAGATTATGCCCGCGCGCCTATGGCTTCAAGGTACGCAGGAGATAAAGTTCATACAAGTGTTTAATCGCCCGCCAGTACCCGGTGCGACGACTCGCCGCTGAGCGGTCGCTGACACGCGATCCAGACAAGGCGCAGCAACTGATGCCCGCCCAGAATCATCATCGCAACGAAGAACAGCAGACTCCACTCCGGGATACTCAGGTCGAACAGCGTCCAGGAAATTTCCGCGCAATCGGCGGTTCCTTTGAACATTCGCTGCACGACACACAGCCAGGGCGTACTGGCGAACAGATCGGCCAGGTCAGTCGAGCACGCCGATAGCTGATGCACCGGATCGCTCTGCAACACCACCTGCCGCCATGCAGTGATGGTCCCCGCCAGACTGCAGAGCAGACCCAGAAGCCAATACAGGAACGACCCGAAGCGGCCAGGCCCCTGCACTGAAGCCACCAGGCAGACACCCGTGAGCAGCGCCAGGCAAACCCGCTGCAACAGGCACAACCCGCAAGGCTTGAGGCCGACCGCATATTCCAGGTAATAGGAAACGCCCAAGGCCAGGGCACCTGCAATGAAAACCATGAAAAACAAGGAGCGTGAGCAGGCCAAAGACATGGCTTTTCCGTAACAGTAGAGACAGGCGGTTACGGTAGAGGAAAGCGCAGCAGCCTTTCAAGGCAGACCACCACGGACACTTCACCAGAAGTGTAGGGAATTCCCGACAGGGTCGAGAGGATTTGATGTAGTCCTCTGTAGGACTTTGCCGGCAAAGGACTACAACGCTGAAACAGTGGCGGATTCGAAGCGATTCCCGCCCCTGTAGCAGCTGGCGCAGCCTGCTGCTACAGGGGCAGGAATCAGGCGTGAGCCGGCACCGGCAGCGGTGCCGCCAGCAAGCGTTCATCAAGCAGACCCAAGCCCTCCTGGAACAGCTGATTACTGCGTGCGGTGTCACCCAGTTGCGCCAGCAACCGCGCCAGTTCGGCGCAGGCTTCAGGGTTGCGCTGTACACGCAGGCTGCTCTCCAGATAATCCCTGGCCTTGCCCCACAGACTGCTTTGCAGACACAAACGGCCCAACGTCAGCAACAGGCTCGGGTCGGCGGGATGATCCTTGAGCCAACCCTCGGCGGTGTGCAGTTGCCTGGCCGGATCGCTGCCGCGAACCAGCCCGTACAGGCGTGCCAGATGGCTGTCGTATTTGCGCTTGAGGGCTGCACGCAGGACCTCCTCGGCCTCGACCTGCGCCCCCAGTTGCCGCAATTGCTCGGCATAGGCCAGCACCAGTTGCGGTTCCTGGCGCTGAGCGGCGGTGAGTTGCTGCCAGGCGCGATTGAGCGATTGCAAACCGACCGTTCCGTCCTCTTCCCGGTGTGCCGCCAACGAAAGATTTTCACCCCAGGCCCGGCGCTCCAGCTCAGCCAGTTCGGCCGGTGGCAATACCTTGTCCTTGCGTAACTCCGGCAACAAGCGAATCACTGCCGACCAGTCGCCCCGCTGCTGAAGCAGGCGTTGCAACTGGCGCAAGGTCTGGACGTTATGAGGATGACGCTCGTGCATGGCTTGCAGGGTCACCAGCGCGCCTTCAGTGTCGCCGCGATCAGTCTGCAATTGGGCATGGTTCAAGGCAATTGCCAGCTCGGCCTGGGGCTGCCGCTCGAGGGCGCGCTCCAGCAGGTTGTCGCTTTCCTCGTAGTGACCTTGTTCGTTCGCGGCGCGGGCGGCACCGAGGTAGTAGAGCAACGGCTGCCGCTCGGCTTCCGCTGCGCGATACAGATGACGCTGCGCACTGGCCCAACGGCCCTCGGCCAAATCCAGCTGACCGTGCTCGATCGCTACTTGCACCCGCCGACTGCGATTGCGCCGTGACCATGGATTGACCACTCCACCGGAAGTCGTCACCAGCTCGATCAACGCCTTGATGCCCCAGAACACCAGCCACAGCACGACCACCAGAGCCAGGGTTGCCCACAGGCTCGATTCGTAACGGAAGCTCTTGTAGGCGATCAGCACGTAGCCGGAATGCTCGGCAATCGCCAATCCCAGCGCGGCGGCGGCAGCGATGACCACGAACACGATCACATAGAGGCGCTTCATGGCGTGGCCTCCTGCATCGTGCTCGCGGCAGGTTTGGCCAGAGGTTTCACCGACTCCTCGGCGTTGACGTTGCGCCGCTCAAGATAGGCCTGCACCGAACTCAACGTGCCCGTCAGATCTGGCGTGACCACCGTGACCGGCTGCTTGCTCAACTCGACCACCTGCTCGAGCATGATTTTGCTCTGAGGGTTGTCCGGGTTGAAGTTGCCCTTGAGCACGTCCCGCGCCTCGGCCAGCGCCTGGGTGTAAACCGCGGCCTGGCCATTGAGCGCGGCCCATTGCGCCTGCTCCAGCGCCAGGCTCAGGGCCAGACGCACCTGGCTCAGGCTCTGCCCTGCCAACAACGGCCGGACATTCTTGTCGGCGTTGAAATCGATGCGGATATAACGCGAGATCTGATCCCACCATTGTGCCCAGCGACTGGCACCGTCGCCATCGGCGGTCAGGCCCAGCAGGGATTCGCCACGGTCCTTGTACTCAGGCGCCAGCTCGGTGAGGTTGATCACCTGGTCGCGCAAGGCCCCCAGTCGCAGGAACAACCCAGTGCGATCCGGCTGTTCGGTACTGCGCAGGGCTACCAGGGTTTTGGCCACTTGCTCGCGAGCGGCGAAAGCCCCCGGGTCGTTCTGTTCACGGAGAATTTCATCGGCGCCTTGCACCAGGGCCTGGGCGCTGCTGATGTCCTGCAACGCCGACAGACGCAGGCTGGCCAGACGCAGCAAGTGCTCGGCTTCAGCCAGACGCCAGTCCTTGCGGCTCGCGCCGAGGACGGTTTCCAGGCGTTGATTCAAGCGTTGCTGATCGCCTTGAAGTTGAGTGACCAAGCGGCTGCGCGCGTCGAGTTCCTCGGCGGCCGGCATTTGCTCAAGGCGAGCCGTCAGGCGTTGCTCGTTGAGCTTCAGGCTCTGGGCCTGATCGTTCAGCGCCTGAACCTGACTCAACTGTTGCTGGTTATTGGCTTGCAGGTGACGCACCTGCCAGACTCCCCAACCGCCCACGGCAACACCGGCAGCGCCTAACAGCAGCGCGACGATTGCCAACCCATTGCCTCGGCGCTGCTCAACAGCAGGTGGCGCAGTTTCAACCGGTGCATCAGCCGGTGCATCAAGCACGGGCCGGACGTCATCTTTAGGCAAGGCTGTTTCGCTCACGTATCCATCCTTTGCATTAGAAAACGGGCACGGGGTGTTCCCGTAACGCCGCCAGCAATGCCGCGGCACTGGCGCCACGACAATCCACAACTGTTTGGGCCCCGGCGGCGCGTGCCAACTCGGCGACCCTGGGGCTTGGAACAAACAACGGCAGCCGCACCATGCTCGGCCAGGTATCGCCAGCCAATCGGTGCAGGTGCTCAAAACCCTGTCCACTGCTGACCACCAGCCCGTTCAAGCGTTCCGCCTTGATCCGGTCAGGCAGCGTTGCCGACGGGTACTGCGGCAAACCGCGTCGGTACAACTCCAGATACTCGACACTAGCACCAAGCTCGCGTAAACGCTCAGCCAGCAGCTCACGCCCACCCTCTCCGCGCATGATCAGCACTCGCGGATCGGGTCGAATGACAGCCTCGCGCAACGACGCAAGCTCCAGCAAGGCTTCGCTGTCGTCGCCGTCGACCGGGAAGCTCACATCCAGCCCGTTATCCTCGAGGATCTGCGCGGTCGCCGCGCCCACGCTGAACCACTTCAGAATCGGTGGCTGCGGCCAGTACTGATTGAGCAGATCGACAGCGACTCTGGCGGCCGGCTTGCTGACCACGATCACCGCGCAATAGCCATCCAGGTTCTGAATCACTTCGCGCATTGTGTCAGAGGCGGGAATCGGCTCGATATCCAAAAGCGGCAAGCTGCTGCTGAAAACCCCCGCGTCGGCCAGCACACGGGCAAGCGCCACCGATTCATCCGCAGGGCGCGTCAGCAACAGGCGCCAGCCAGTCACTCGTGACCTGCCTCGCCATAGACTGCTTTCAGAATGTCCGCAGCGCCCTGGCTCAGCAGGTCTTCGGCCACTTGCACACCCAAAGCCTCGGCATCAGCCCGTGGCGCCCGGGCCTCGGCGCTGAGCAACAGGCCACCGCTCGGATCACCCACCAACCCACGCAACCAGATCTGCTCGCCTTCAAGCACGGCGTAGCAAGCGATCGGCACCTGGCAGCCGCCATTCAAATGTTTGTTGAGAGCACGTTCGGCAGTCACACGAATGGCCGTGTCCTGATGATGCAGCGGCGCCAGTAGCGCGTGGATTTCAGTGTCGGCGCTACGGCATTCGATACCGACTGCGCCTTGGCCACCGGCCGGCAGACTGTCTTCGACACTGATGGCCGAAGTGATGCGGTCTTCGAAGCCCAGGCGAATCAAACCCGCTGCGGCGAGGATGATGGCGTCGTATTCGCCGGCATTGAGCTTGGCCAGGCGAGTGTTGACGTTACCGCGCAGGAAGCGGATTTCCAGGTCCGGGCGGCGGGCCAACAATTGCGCCTGGCGACGCAGGCTGGAGGTGCCGACGATGCTGCCTGGCGGTAACTCATCCAGGCTGGCGTATGTGTTGGAGACAAATGCATCGCGCGGGTCTTCGCGCTCGCAGATGCAGAACAGACCGAGGCCTTCGGGGAAGTCCATCGGCACGTCTTTCATGGAATGCACGGCGATGTCGGCTGCGTTTTCCAGCAGCGCGGTTTCCAGTTCCTTGACGAACAGGCCCTTGCCGCCGATTTTCGACAGCGGCGAATCGAGCAGCTTGTCGCCTCGACTGACCATGGGAACCAGCGTCACGAGCAGGCCCGGATGGGCCTCTCCCAGACGAGCCTTGACGTATTCGGCCTGCCACAGGGCGAGAGCACTTTTGCGGGTGGCGATGCGGATTTCGCGAGAGGACATGGATCAATCCGTACTGAATAGATACGGCAGATAATAACAGCTCAGCCAAATCCACTTTGACTTGTATCAGAAACTGCGTGGCCTCCCTGGCCCTCAATGTCCGGTAATAGGGTAGAAATCCGCCCTGAATGGCGGATTAAAGCTGTTGCATCATTTTGCGCACGCCGGCCACATGGCGCCGACTGACGATCAGGGCATCGCCGTTCAGGCCTTTGAGAAACAGCTGGAAATGCCCCAGGGGCGTGCGTTGCAACCGCTCGATGCGTTCGCGAGCAACCAGTGCATTGCGGTGGATCCGCACGAAACGGTCGCCAAATTCGTCTTCGAGGGCCTTGAGTGGTTCGTCGAGCAGCACTTCACCGCCTTCATGACGCAAGGTGACGTACTTGTGGTCGGCAATGAAGTAGACCACCTGACCCAACGGAATCAGCTCGATGCCTTTTCGGGTGCGGGCGCTGATGTGGCTGCGCGGACCGCTACCGGTTTCGGCCGCCGGGCGAGTCAAGGCCGCGAGTTGGACACGATTGGGTCGCTCGGCTTTCTTTAATGCTTCGTGTAACTGTTCTGTGCGCACTGGCTTCACCAGATAACCCACGGCGCTGGCCTGTAGGGCTTCCACGGCAAATTCATCGGGCCCGGTGCAGAACACCACGGCGGGCGGGGTTTCGCGTTCGCACAATCGTGCAGCCACTTGCAGGCCATCGAGGCCCGGCATGCGAATATCGAGCAGCACGATATCCGGTTTGTGACTGTCGATCAGTGCCAACGCCTCTTCGCCGTTCGTGGCGCTGGGCTCCAGGACATTGTATCCCTCGAGTTCGCCAACCATTCGGCTCAGGCGCTCGCGGGCCAGGGGTTCGTCATCAACGATCAGGACATTCATATTGCGCTGGATTCCTGCGTGAGTCTCGCACAAGGATAGCGTAGACAGGTGAAGTGACGTCCGTCACCGCGATCCACGCTAAGACTAGCGCGAGGGCCAAAAAGTGCCGCGAGACCGACGGCTAAATTTTTATCTGCCGCGTGACTGGCGGCCCAGGCCCGCACTGGCGAGGCATCGCCGTAGGGTTTGCTGATACACAATATGAACACCCCTCTTCTCTCTATAGTCAGCTGCAGCATCGAGAAGTGCGCTGATCCTCTGTCCAACTGTAGACGGTTGCCGGGACGATATTGCTCAATTGAAAAATATCGTTGCGCAATTTCCGTATCGCTTGCTGCAAGCAGGGGTCGCCCGATGAGAAAAAAACCTGTCGACCAGTGTCAGCGACAGGATTGGCAACCCTGTTATTATCCGCATCAGCGTTTCACGCCATCTTTCTTCAAGCCGATACGAGCGAATTCATGAGCACTGACAAGACCAATCAGTCCTGGGGCGGCCGCTTCAGTGAACCCGTCGACGCCTTCGTCGCCCGCTTCACCGCCTCCGTCACCTTCGACCAGCGCCTGTATCGCCACGACATCATGGGCTCGATCGCCCACGCCAGCATGCTGGCCAAGGTCGGCGTGCTGACCGATGCCGAGCGCGACAGCATCATCGATGGCCTGAAAACCATCCAGGGTGAAATCGAGGCCGGCCAGTTCGACTGGCGCATCGACCTTGAAGACGTGCACATGAACATCGAGGCGCGTCTGACCGACCGCATCGGCGTCACCGGTAAAAAGCTGCACACCGGCCGCAGCCGTAACGACCAGGTCGCCACCGACATCCGCCTGTGGCTGCGTGACGAGATCGACCTGATCCTCAGCGAAATCACCCGCCTGCAACAAGGCTTGCTGGAGCAGGCCGAGCGCGAAGCCGCCAGCATCATGCCAGGCTTCACTCACCTGCAAACCGCGCAGCCGGTGACCTTCGGGCATCACATGCTGGCCTGGTTCGAAATGCTCAGCCGCGACTACGAGCGTCTGGTCGACTGCCGCAAGCGCACCAACCGCATGCCGCTGGGCAGCGCCGCACTGGCCGGCACCACTTACCCGATCGATCGCGAGTACACCGCTCAACTGCTGGGCTTCGACGCTGTCGGCGGTAACTCCCTGGACAACGTGTCCGATCGCGACTTCGCCATCGAGTTCTGCTCGGCCGCGAGCATCGCGATGATGCACTTGTCGCGTTTCTCCGAAGAGCTGGTGTTGTGGACTAGCGCGCAGTTCCAGTTCATCGATCTGCCGGACCGTTTCTGCACCGGCAGCTCGATCATGCCGCAAAAGAAAAACCCGGACGTCCCGGAGCTGGTTCGCGGCAAGACTGGCCGGGTATTCGGCGCGCTGATGGGCCTGCTGACCCTGATGAAAGGCCAGCCACTGGCCTACAACAAGGACAACCAGGAAGACAAGGAGCCGCTGTTCGACGCCGCCGACACCCTGCGCGATTCGCTGCGGGCCTTTGCCGACATGATCCCGGCGATCAAGCCCAAGCACGCGATGATGCGCGAAGCGGCTCTGCGCGGTTTCTCCACCGCCACCGACCTGGCTGACTATCTGGTGCGCCGTGGCCTGCCGTTCCGTGATTGCCACGAGATCGTTGGCCATGCCGTGAAGTACGGCGTGGAAAGCGGCAAGGACCTGGCGGAAATGAGCCTGGAAGAACTGCGCAAGTTCAGCGACCAGATCGAGCAGGACGTATTTGCCGTGCTGACCCTGGAAGGCTCGGTGAATGCCCGCGACCACATCGGCGGGACTGCGCCGGCGCAGGTCAAGAAGGCTGTTGCTCGCGGTCAGGCATTGCTCGCCAGCCGTTAAAAGCTTCGCGGGCAAGCCTCGCGCCTACAGGGACTGTGTTTGTCCTGTAGCGCGAGGCTTGCCCGCGAAGGCATTCTCAAGATCGTTACACGTCTACTTTTTGGACGCGACCATCTCCAGAAACGCTGGCATCGCCGCGTCCTTGTCCTTTGCGATCCGCTGCACATGCGGATTCTGCTCCAGACGCTCCAGCAGCGCCCTGGCCGCCGGCATCTCGGCCAACAGATCGATATCAAACAGCTTCTGCGCCACGGCACGCGCCAACGGCACGCTGTAGAGGAAATACAGGTCGGCCACGCTCAGGCTGTCACCCGCCACATAAGGGGCGAACTTGCCGTGCCTGCCCAGCGAGGCAAACCCCAGCAGTAACTCAGCCTTGGTCTTTTCCTGGATAGCGTCCGGTACCGTCATGCCGAAAAACGCCGCGGGGTAACAGGCGCGTCCTGGCAGTTCGATGTACAGCTCGATTTCCTTGGCCAAAGCCAGGGCCTGCGCTCGCTCGTAAGGATCGCTCGGCAGCAGCGGCGTGCCTTTCTGGCTCTGCTCGAGGTACTCGAGAATCACGCTGGATTCATTGATGAAACCTTGTTCGACGCCCAGCACTGGAACCTTTCCACGAGGGCTGATGGCTAGCGCCTCGGGGGTAGTGCCTGGGTAAAACGGCACTTCTTCAAATGGCAGTCCCTTCTCCAGCAACGCCAGCTTGACCATGTTGTAGTAGTTGCTGACGCAAAATCCATAAAGCTTGAGCATTACTTAGCCTCCAGGCCGTGCAGGGGGTTGGCAGCGCCAGTTATAGAACGCCGGGGCACTTCTTGCCAGCAGCATCACAGCGCTGAATGCAGGTAAACTGGCTGCCTTTCCTTGAGGAGCCTGCCATGAGCGAGCCAAACGATATCGACAACGATGAAGAAGAGTTCACTGAAACGACGCTGATCGAAGCGATCGAGAACCAGATCGAAAGCGATAACCCGCCAGCAGCCAAGGCGACCTTCAACAAGCTGACCCTGGTAGGCTACGAGCGTGAAGAAATCCTCAGCCTGATGGCCCACGTGCTCGCGGTGGAAATCGACGCGATCCTCGAAGAAGACCGCGCGTTCAATACCGAATGGTACGAAGCTGCGCTGCGCGCTCTGCCAGAGTTGCCGCCGGAAAAGAAATAAGCCAGCCCTGTCACGGGGCTTTTGTGGCGAGGGAGCTTGCACCCGTTCGGCTGCGTAGCAGTCGCAAAGCTTTTGGGGCCGCTTCGTGACCCAACGGGAGCAAGCCCCCTCGCCACAGACAAGCCCTTTCGCCATAGAAGCCCGCCTCCACATAGATTGTCACCAATCAATACCGCCTTCCCCCAGACGCTGACTAAACTGGAAACCACCCCAAGGCGAAAAAACCCTGTTACGAGCACTGGACATGCTGCGCGAGTGGGATCACCTTAGGAGCGCTATCGTCCAATTCCTAGAAAGTCTGGAGTCCTTATGTCGCTTACCCCTGAGTTGGTTGCCGAACTGGAAATCCTCGCCCTCTTCAACCTGGACAGTTCCCAGGAAGGTTTGAAAATTCATCAGACCGCTGCCCCGAAAGCCATTGCCGCTGCCCAAAGACTGTTCGACAAAGAATTGATCACCCAGCCCGATGGCGGTTATCTGACCAGCCTGGGGCGTGACGCTGCACAAAATGTGCAAACCGTTCTAACCATTCTGTCCGTGCGCGAAACAGCCTGAGCCTCACCGCATCGCCCACGGAAACCTCTGTCACGGGATTTCCGCGGGCACACTTTGGTGCCCGCTGTCGCCCTGCGATAGGAACCTGACGCCAGAAATACAAAATCAGCTTAAAAGTCCCGGGGCCGAGGCGCTAAACTGCCCCTCATCCCGAGCCCTCCACGTCCGAGCCCCGCGAGCCGGATTGAGCTGACATGACCCGTACCCATGAAATCCGCCCCGATCTGGACGAGGGAATCGACCGCAAGGTTCTCAGCCAGCTGCGCGCCCGTTTTCTGAAGCTCAACGAGGGTCGCATGGCCCGTGCCATGGAAGGGTTGTCGACCCGCCAGCAAACGGTTCTGACCCTGCTGCCGCTGTTTTTCCACGTTAATCATCCGCTATTGCCGGGTTACGTTTCGGGTAGCACCCCGGCCGGGCTGTCGAATTTCGAACCAGACGCCAACGCCCTCGCAGAAGCCCAGCGCCTGACGCGCTCGTTTTCCTACAAGCCGCGCCACGGCAGCAATCCGCCACGACCGATTCACGGTCTGTTCCTGATGGGTAGCCTCGGCACCTTGGCCCAAGCCGATCAGAGCGACATGGACGTATGGGTCTGTCACGGGCCGGACTTGAGCGAAAGCGAGCTCACAGAGCTGCGCAAGAAATGCCAGTTGCTTGAGATATGGGCCGCCAGCCAGGGTGCCGAGGCGCATTTCTTTCTGATCGACCCTGCTCGCTTCGTGCTCGGCGAGCGCGATACCCAACTGAGTTCAGAAGACTGCGGCACCACCCAGCACTATCTGCTGCTGGACGAGTTCTACCGCACCGCGATCTGGCTGGCCGGCCGCACACCCATCTGGTGGCTGGTGCCGGTTTACGAAGAGGCGGCGTATGACCGCTACACCCACACGCTGTTATCCAAGCGCTTCATCCGTGCCGACGAGACTCTGGACCTGGGGCATCTTTCGTATATCCCGCCAGGGGAGTTCATCGGTGCCGGGCTCTGGCAGTTGTTCAAAGGCATCGAGTCACCCTACAAATCGGTGCTCAAACTGCTGCTGACCGAGGTCTACGCCAGCGAACACCCCAAGGTCCAGTGCCTGAGCCTGCGCTTCAAGCAGGCGGTGTTTGCCAATCAACTGGACCTCGATGAACTGGATCCATACGTCGTGGTTTACCGGCGCATCGAGGAGTACCTCACGGCCCGGGGCGAACCGGAACGACTGGAGCTGGTACGCCGCGCGCTGTACTTGAAGGTCAACCGCAAGCTCACTGGCAGCAGCAGTCGTACCCAGAGCTGGCAGCGTTCATTGCTCGAACGCCTGGCCAACGAATGGCATTGGGATCAGCGTCAGCTCGCATTGCTCGACAGCCGCAGCCAGTGGAAAGTCCGCCAGGTCAGCGCCGAACGCCGAGCCCTGGTGGGCGAGCTGAATTACAGCTACCGCTTCCTGACGCAGTTTGCCCGCAATGAGCAGACCGTCAGCCTGATCAACAAGCGCGACCTCAATGTGCTGGGCCGGCGGCTGTATGCGGCCTTCGAGCGCAAGGCCGACAAGGTCGAATTCATCAACCCTGGCATCGCTCCCGATCTGGCCGAAGACACCCTGACGCTGGTGCAGGCACCCAACAAGAAAGAACCGGGGCAAACCCAATGGGGTTTGTACAACGGCAGCCTGGCCGCCCACGAGTGGGAGCATTTCGCGCCGATCAAGCGCAGCCGTCAGTTACTGGAACTGCTCACCTGGTGCCACCGCAACGGCGTGATCGACAGCAGCACCCGCCTGGCCCTGCACCCCGGCACCAGCGACTTGAGCGAGTTCGAACTGTTCAACCTGCTCGGCAGCCTGCAACAAAGCATCGCCCTGCCTTTGACTACTGTCTCCGAAGAGCCTTTGCTGCGCGCCAGTGTGCCGAGCGAAGTACTGATTCTGGTGAATGTCGGCATCGATCCGCTCAAGCACCATCGCGACCTGAATATTCTGATGACTACCGAACGCACCGATTCCCTGAGCTATGCCGGCGTGCGGGAAAACCTGGTGCTGACCCTGGATCAGGTCACGCTCAACAGCTGGAACGAGGTGCTGGTCAGCCGATTTGATGGCCCCCACGCCCTGCTCGACTGCCTGCGCGATTACCTCAACAACCTGCCGGACGGGCCACAACAGCCCAAACTGCGGGTGCGTTGTTTCTGCCACAACCGCGCGCAATTCATTGCCCGGCGGGTCGAAGAAATCCTCGACACCGCGCACAACCTGCTACTGAGCAAACTCAATCATCGTTACCTGATTCAGGTCCAGCAGCATTACCACGTGCTGGAGCTGATGCCCGGGCAGGTCAATCACGTCGCCCTCGCCACCCTGCCGGCGCTGTTCGACTACCTCGGCGAAGAACTAGCCAGCTACAGCCCGTTTCATCTGGACCCGATGGCACTGGAAGACCACGATCTGGCGTTGATCCTGCCCATGGGGCAACCCGACTGCGTTCAGGTGTTCTACCGGATCAACGAACACCAGGCCGATGTGTATGTATTGGATGAATTCAATGCCCTGTGGCAGCAGCGTTTGCCTTATCACGACGAGCAAAGCCTGTTGGTGCCGCTGCAACGCTTCCTGCAATCGATCCAGTACCGGCGCGATGCCTTGCTGCCGATGGACGCAGCCCAGCCACTGAGCCTGGACACTTTGTATTACCAGTTGTTGCCTTCAGGTACCGCACGGGCGCGTCGGGTCGAAGCCCTGCCGGCGCCGCAAACCCCGGTCAACAAACCGTTCTATGACGTGCAGGCGATCGTCGGCAAAGCCGCACCTGGACAGGTACAGGTCACGTTGTATTGCAATCAGCGGGAGTTTTCAGAGCTGGAATATGGCGACCAATTGTTCAGTGTAGTCGCCCGGGAAATCGTCGAGCAGCGCCGCGAGGCCGAACGATATCGCTGCTACATCACCGACCTGGACCTGTCGGGCCTGCTCGGTGATGGTCAGGGTTCAAGCCAGCTGTATCTGCGCTACAAGGCCGACCTGGAGCGCGCACTGAACGAGGCACTCGAGCAGGTCTGAAGGGATGTTATTCCGGGAAGTCGCCGCCATGAGCAGGCTGCGATTCAACTTCCAGCAGGGTCAGTTTGAGGGTCTTGCCGCCTGGTGCCGGCCAGTCGATGTGCTGGCCAACCTTCAGACCGAGCAAAGCACTGCCCACCGGCGCCAGAATGGAAATCCGGCCTTCGTCGGCGTTGGCATCCTTGGGGTAAACCAACGTCAGGTGATAGTCCTTGCCGCTGCTCTCTTCACGGCAATGCACACGGGAATTCATGGTCACGACATCGGCGGGCACTTCATCGTGACCGACCAGAGTATCGGCGCGATCCAGTTCGGTTTGCAGCGCGATAACGCCCGGCAGCGTGTCATCCAGGCTGTCGATCAGGCGCTCCAGACGTTGTACGTCCAGACGGGTAAGGGTGATGGAAGGTGCGGTCATGATCAGGGCAGACTCCTTTCTTCTGCACGAAAAAAGCAAAACCCCGCCAGAAAAAGGCGGGGTTTTCACGAGCCTCGATGGGTTGAGGCGTCTCTGGACACTATCACAGCTCAATAAATATACAAGTCAGGCCGCTGAACGCCCTCTTTAGGGTTGGCGAGTAACTTTGTGGCGAGGGGGCTTGTCGGAACGCCGCACCGCCCCGTTCGGCTGCGCAGCAGTCGTTAGCTTTTTGGGGCCGCTTCGCGACCCAGCGGGGGCAAGCCCCCTCGCCACAGGTAAGCATCGCTACCCAATAGAGTGATCAGATCGCAGATTTTCGCTGAACAGCCTGCGCACAAATCACCCGCCGCCGCTCATCATCCGCCGAGCGCCATTCGCGAATATCTTCAACATGGCGGAAACACCCCAGGCAGACCTTCTGTTCATCCAGCCGACACACACCGCTGCACGGCGAAGGCACCGCCGGGCTGACATTGCTGTAAAGCGGTTTGGGCGGACGAACGGGCGCAGGCTGGGTCACGATCTCACAGACCTTCGAAATCGAGTTCGACATCGGCTTGCTGCTTGACGATGCGCTCAAGCATCTCACCGAGCTGCTCTTCACTCTTGTCACACATCCAGCGCTCGCTTTCTGCGTCGTAATCAAAGTGGAAGCCGCCGGATACCGCCGCCAGCCACAGCTGACGCAATGGCTCCTGGCGACTAAAGATCAGCGCGGTGCCGTTTTCGAATTTGACGGTGAGCACACCGGCCGAGCTCTCCAGATCGATATCCAGGCCACTCTCGTCGAAAATATCCTCCAGCGACTGCTGGGTTGCATCGACCAGGTCGTGGAAACGGGCTTCAGTCAAACTCATTGCGGGAACCTCAAAAAGTGTCTACTCACGCTCAAGCGCCGCAAGATACGGGCGAGCCCCGGTGATTGCAAAGGATAACGACCCATGGCGATCACGAAACCTGTGGGAGCGAGCCTGCTCGCGAAGAGGTCATCATATTCAACATCAATGATGACTGACACTACGCCTTCGCGAGCAGGCTCGCTCCCACAATGGAATGCACCTGGCTGGCCGGCATCAGGCAAAGGCCCGCCGGACGGGAGGCGCGTCGCATAGGCAAGCTGCCGGGTGGCCGGTATACTCCGGCGCAATTAACGCATTTTCAAGGATTTCGCCATGAAGCGCCTGATCTCTTCCCTTGCTGCGCTCGTCGCGGTTGCCTGTCTTGTGTCGGCCTGTGGTCAAAAAGGCCCGCTGTACCTGCCTGATGAGAACCAGGATCCTGCCGAGCAGGCCAAGTCCTCGCAACAGCAGCCTGCCTCCAAGGCACACAAGCACGACGTCTACTAAGGGAACGCTATGGACGCTTTTAACTACCGTGACGGTGAGCTGTTCGCGGAAGGTGTTGCACTGTCCGCCATCGCCGAACGCTTTGGTACACCGACCTACGTCTACTCCCGTGCCCACATCGAAGCCCAATACCTGGCTTACGCCGATGCGCTGGCCGGCATGCCGCACCTGGTCTGCTTTGCGGTCAAGGCCAACTCCAACCTGGGTGTACTGAATGTCCTGGCGCGTTTGGGCGCCGGTTTCGACATCGTTTCCCGTGGCGAACTGGAACGCGTACTGGCCGCTGGCGGCACTGCTGACAAGATCGTGTTCTCCGGTGTCGGCAAGACCCGTGACGACATGCGTCGGGCGCTGGAAGTCGGCGTGCATTGCTTCAACGTCGAGTCCACCGATGAGCTCGAACGCCTGCAAGTGGTGGCCGCCGAGCTGGGCGTTCGCGCGCCGATCTCGTTGCGCGTGAACCCGGACGTCGATGCCGGCACTCACCCGTACATCTCCACCGGTCTGAAGGAAAACAAGTTCGGCATCGCCATCGCCGACGCCGAAGACGTGTACATCCGCGCCGCGCAACTGCCTAACCTGGAAGTGGTCGGCGTCGATTGCCATATCGGTTCGCAACTGACCACCCTGCCGCCATTCATCGACGCCCTCGACCGCCTGCTGGGCCTGGTCGACCGCCTCGGCGATTGCGGCATCTACCTGCGCCACATCGATCTCGGTGGTGGTTTGGGCGTGCGTTATCGTGATGAAGAGCCGCCATTGGCTGCCGACTACATCAAAGCCGTGCGCGAGCGTCTCGACGGTCGTGACCTGGCGCTGGTGTTCGAGCCGGGCCGTTTCATCGTCGCCAACGCCGGCGTGCTGCTGACCCAGGTCGAGTACCTCAAGCACACCGAACACAAAGACTTCGCCATCGTCGACGCGGCGATGAACGACCTGATCCGTCCGGCGCTGTATCAAGCCTGGATGGACGTCACCGCCGTGCGCCCGCGTACCAGCGCCGCTCGCGCCTACGACATCGTCGGCCCGATCTGCGAAACCGGCGACTTCCTGGCCAAGGATCGTCAACTGGCGCTGGAAGAAGGCGACCTGCTGGCCGTGCATTCGGCCGGTGCCTATGGGTTTGTCATGAGTTCCAACTACAACACCCGTGGCCGCGCCGCTGAAGTGTTGGTGGACGGTGATCAGGCATTCGAAGTGCGTCGCCGTGAGACGGTAGCCGAGTTGTTTGCTGGCGAAAGCCTGCTGCCGGAGTAAAACCATGCTGCTGCGTTTTACCAAGATGCACGGCCTGGGCAATGACTTCATGGTTCTCGACCTGGTCAGCCAGCACGCGCACATCCTGCCAAAACACGCCAAGCAATGGGGCGATCGGCACACGGGGATCGGTTTCGATCAGTTGCTGATCGTCGAAGCGCCCAGCAACCCGGACGTGGATTTCCGCTACCGAATCTTCAACGCCGACGGCTCCGAAGTGGAACAGTGCGGCAACGGTGCGCGCTGTTTCGCCCGCTTCGTGCTCGACAAGCGCCTGACCGCCAAGCGGTTGATTCGCGTCGAGACCAAAAGCGGCATCATCGAACTGGACATCCGCAGCGATGGCCAGATCAGCGTCAACATGGGCGCCCCGCGCCTGGTACCGGCCGAGATTCCGTTCGAAGCCCCGAGCCAGGCCCTGAGCTATCAGGTAGACGTCGACGGCACCACGGTCGAACTGGCCGCAGTGTCCATGGGCAACCCCCATGCCGTGTTGCGGGTCAGCGACATCAACAACGCACCGGTGCATGAACTGGGACCGAAAATCGAACATCACCCGCGCTTCCCGGCGCGGGTCAATGTCGGTTTTCTCCAGGTCATCGACCGGAGCCGCGCGCAGTTGCGCGTCTGGGAACGCGGGGCCGGGGAAACCCAGGCATGCGGAACCGGCGCCTGTGCTGCTGCAGTGGCCGCGATCAGCCAGGGGTGGATGGATTCGCCGCTATTGATCGACCTGCCCGGCGGGCGTCTGTCCATTGAATGGGCAGGCCCTGGCCAACCGGTCATGATGACCGGCCCGGCAGTGCGCGTATACGAAGGACAAGTGCGTCTTTGAGTGAGCCAAATCCATGACCGACAAGCCTCAGGTTCCCGCCCTACAGCCCGACGAATCTCCTTCCGAAAGCCTTGAGGCGGCGGCGATTGCCGCGTACCTGGAGGCTCATCCGGATTTCTTCATCGAGCATGAAGAACTGCTGCCGGCCCTGCGCATTCCGCACCAGCGCGGCGACACCATTTCGCTGGTCGAACGCCAGATGACGATTCTGCGCGACCGCAATATCGAGATGCGCCACCGCCTCTCGCAATTGATGGACGTGGCCCGCGACAACGATCGACTCTTCGACAAGACCCGCCGCCTGATTCTCGCGCTGATGGACGCCACCAGCCTGGAAGATGTGGTGATCAGCGTTGAAGACAGTCTGCGGCAAGACTTCCAGGTGCCCTTCGTCAGCCTGATTCTGCTGGGCGACAACCCGATGCCGGTGGGCCGTTGGGTGACGCATGCCGACGCGCAAACGGCCATCGGCGGCTTGCTCTCGGAAGACAAGAGCGTCAGCGGCAGCCTGCGTGAGCATGAACTGGACTTCCTGTTCGGTGAAGAACAGCGCAAGCAAATTGGCTCCACCGCCGTCGTCGCCATCAGCCACCAGGGCATCCACGGCGTTCTGGCCATCGCCAGCCGTGATCCGCAGCACTACAAGAACTCGGTGGGCACGCTGTTCCTGAGTTACATCGCCGAAGTCATGGGCCGCGTGCTGCCACGGGTCAATAGCTCCCTGCGCTCGGTACGCTGACCATGGAACGACAACTGGGCGCTTACTGCGAACACCTGCGCAGTGAGCGGCAGGTGTCGCCGCACACACTGTACGCCTACCGCCGCGACCTCGACAAAGTGCTGGGCTGGTGTGTCAAACAGAACATCGACAGCTGGGCCGCGCTGGACATCCAGCGCCTGCGCAGCCTGATCGCTCGCCTGCATTCCCAAGGCCAATCATCCCGCAGTCTGGCGCGGCTGCTGTCGGCAGTGCGCGGGCTCTATCACTATCTGAACCGCGAAGGTCTGTGCGACCACGACCCGGCCAATGGCCTGGCACCGCCCAAGGGCGAACGTCGCCTGCCGAAGACCCTCGACACTGATCGCGCACTGCAACTGCTTGAGGGCGCGGTAGAGGATGATTTTCTGGCGCGTCGGGATCAGGCGATTCTGGAACTGTTCTATTCCTCTGGCCTGCGCCTCTCCGAACTGACCGGGCTCAATCTTGATCAGTTGGACCTGGCTGACGGCATGGTCCAGGTGCTCGGCAAGGGCAGCAAGACTCGACTGTTGCCAGTGGGCAAAAAGGCTCGCGAAGCGCTGGAGTTGTGGCTGCCGCTACGAGCCATGACCAACCCGGCGGACGACGCGGTGTTTGTCAGCCAGCAAGGCCGGCGCCTCGGCCCTCGGGCGATTCAGGTACGGGTCAAGGCCGCCGGCGAGCGCGAACTGGGGCAGAACCTGCACCCGCACATGTTGCGACACTCCTTCGCCAGCCATTTGCTGGAGTCCTCTCAGGACTTGCGCGCGGTGCAGGAGCTGCTCGGCCACTCGGACATCAAGACCACCCAGATCTATACCCACCTGGACTTCCAGCACCTGGCGACGGTCTACGACAGCGCCCATCCACGGGCCAAACGCATTAAAGGCGATGATTCATGACCCTCCAATTGATCACCTTCGACCTCGACGACACCCTGTGGGACACCGCCCCGGTGATCGTCAGCGCCGAAGCCATATTGCGTGAATGGCTGACCGAGCATGCACCGAACCTGGGCGCGGTGCCGGTGGAGCATCTGTGGTCGATTCGCGAGCGAGTGCTGAGCAACGAACCGAGCCTCAAGCATCGCATCAGTGCCCTGCGTCGGCGGGTGTTGTTCCATGCGCTGGAAGAAGCCGGTTATGGACACACCGAAGCGTTCGATCTTGCTGATCAGGGTTTCGAAGTGTTTCTGCATGCGCGGCATCAGTTGGAGATCTTCCCGGAGGTGCAACCGACCCTGGAAATTCTGGCCAATCACTATGCGCTTGGCGTGGTGACCAACGGCAATGCCGATGTGCGTCGATTGGGGCTGGCGGATTACTTCAAGTTTGCCCTGTGCGCCGAAGACATCGGCATCGCCAAGCCCGATGCACGACTGTTTCATGAAGCGCTGCAGCGGGGCGGCGCGACCGCCGAAACCGCAGTGCATATCGGCGACCATCCCGGCGATGACATTGCCGGCGCCCAGCAGGCGGGGTTGCGGGCAATCTGGTTTAACCCGGCGGGCAAGGTGTGGGAAGCCGAGAAGGCGCCGGATGCCGAGATTCGGAGCCTGAACGAATTGCCGGGGTTGTTGGCGCGGTGGAACGCCCAACACTGACTGAGTACACACATACCCCTGTGGGAGCGAGCCTGCTCGCGATAGCGGTGTGTCAGCCAACATCAATATTGAATGTGACGGCCTCATCGCGAGCAGGCTCGCTCCCACATTGGATCGTGTCGAACCCAAGACTTTTGTTCCGCCCATGAAAAAGCCCGCAGCGACGGCGGGCTTTTTCAGCAAGCAAGAAGCAGGCGCTTAGATAGGCCGGCTGCCGTACTTGTTATCAGGCTTCTTGGGAGGATCGGCGACCACATTGGCCTCCACTTCCTGCACCTTGCCGCCCCGTGCCAGAAACTCTTCCATGGCCTTGGCCAGGGCGTCGCGTTCCTTGTTCTTGGCTTCGACGCTCGGCAGCTCATCGACCGATACCGCAGCCTTGGCCTTGCCTTTGGCAGTCGGAACGGGCGTATCACCGCCGTCATCTTCAGCGACGTCTTCTGCCGCCGCTTCAAGGCCTTCTTCGGTTTCGTCTTCGTCGCCTACTTCGAGGTCGTCGTTTTCCAGATCATCGTCGCTCATGTTCTACCTCATGACTTGCGAAAAGCAGATTAGTTATAGCCCAGCTTTGCCGTCTGTCGACGGCTGCCGGAAAAAAATCAACCACCGCTGGTAACCAGCGGTTTTCATGCCCCTTCACCGTGCACGGTGGCGAGGACTTTACGGGCACCGCCGTGATCACGGTGCTCGCCCAGATAAACACCTTGCCAGGTCCCCAACGCCAGTCGGCCTGCCGAGATCGGCAAACAGAGCTGACAGCCAAGTACACTGGCCTTGAAGTGCGCCGGGAGGTCGTCCAGGCCTTCGTCGTTATGCTCATAGCCGTCTGTTCCTTGTGGGATCAGACGATTGAAAAATCGTTCGAAGTCGCGACGTACCGCCGGATCGGCGTTCTCGTTGATGGTCAACGACGCCGAGGTATGCTGTAGCCACAAATGCAACAGACCGACCCGACACGCCTTGAGTTCAGGCAAGCCGGCGAGTAATTCATCCGTTACCAGATGAAAGCCCCGGGGCCGTGCCCGCAGGGTAATCAGAGTCTGTTGCCACATACAGTTCTCCGCACGTTCGGGGCGCATTCTAGCGCGCTCTGTGAAAAAACAAAGGCCCTAATATTCCTTCAATCGTGTAAGCCATTGGCCGTAGAAAAACGCCCGTCGCAAACGCGACTGAACGTGTCAGAAAAAACCTTTCAGCCCTTCCTCCACTGACAAATTCCAGACAAAAAAATGCCCGGCAAGCCGGGCAATTTTTTTATGCGCGTGCTTACAAGTTGTAGCCGCGTTCGTTGTGGAGCGCCAGATCGATGCCGACAGCTTCTTCTTCCTCGGTGACACGCAGACCCATGACGGCGTCCAGGACCTTAAGGATGATGAAAGTGACGATCGCGGTGTAGATCACCGTGAAGCCCACGCCTTTGCACTGAATCCAGACTTGTGCACCAATGTCGGTCACTGTGCCGAAGCCACCAAGGGCCGGTGCCGCGAACACACCGGTCAGGATCGCGCCGAGGATACCGCCAATTCCGTGCACACCGAAGGCATCCAGGGAATCGTCATAACCGAGTTTGCGTTTCAGGGTGGTGGCGCAGAAGAAGCACACCACGCCCGCCGCCAGACCGATCACCAGCGCGCCCATCGGGCCCACGGTGCCGGCTGCCGGAGTGATTGCAACCAGACCGGCCACAACACCCGAAGCGATACCCAGTGCGCTTGGTTTGCCGTGGGTGATCCACTCGGCAAACATCCAGCCCAGCGCCGCAGCAGCGGTGGCAATCTGGGTGACCAGCATCGCCATGCCGGCGGTGCCATTAGCGGCGGCAGCAGAACCGGCGTTGAAGCCGAACCAGCCGACCCACAGCATCGCGGCGCCCATCAGGGTGTAGCCGAGGTTATGCGGAGCCATCGGGGTGGTCGGGAAACCTTTACGCTTGCCCAACACCAAGCAGGCAATCAGACCGGCCACACCGGCGTTGATGTGCACCACGGTGCCGCCGGCGAAGTCGAGTACGCCCCAGTCCCACATCAGGCCGCCGTTGCCGGACCAGACCATGTGCGCAATCGGTGCGTAAACCAGGGTGAACCAGATGCCCATGAAGATCAGCATGGCGGAGAACTTCATCCGCTCGGCGAAAGCACCGACAATCAACGCTGGGGTGATGATGGCGAAAGTCATCTGGAAGGTAATGAAGACCGCCTCGGGGAACAACGCCGCGGGGCCGGTCAGGCTCGAAGGCGTGACACCGGCGAGGAATGCCTTGCCCATGCCGCCGAAGAACGAGTTGAAGTTGACGACGCCCTGCTCCATGCCGGTGGTGTCGAACGCAATGCTGTAGCCATAAATGACCCACAGAATGCTGATCAGACCGGTAATGGCGAAGCACTGCATCATCACGGAAAGAATGTTTTTCGAGCGAACCATGCCGCCGTAGAACAGCGCGAGACCGGGAATGGTCATGAACAGCACAAGGGCTGTCGAGGTCATCATCCAGGCGGTATCGCCGGAATTGAGGACTGGGGCCGCCACTTCGTCTGCCGCCATGGCCAGGCCGGGCATTACGAGGGACAACAGGGCTCCTAGCCCTGCGAATTTACGCAGAGTCATATTGTTTTCTCCTGGGGCGTTGGGTTTGTGGCGGCTTAGATTGCGTCGGTATCGGTTTCGCCGGTACGGATGCGAATCGCCTGTTCCAGATTGACCACGAAGATCTTGCCGTCACCGATCTTGCCGGTGTTGGCGGCCTTGGTTATCGCCTCGATAACCCGGTCCAGATCCTTGTCGTCAATGGCGACATCGATCTTCACCTTGGGCAGAAAATCGACCACGTACTCCGCGCCGCGGTACAGCTCGGTGTGACCCTTCTGCCGACCGAAGCCTTTGACCTCAGTAACGGTAATGCCCTGCACGCCGATCTCGGACAGCGACTCGCGCACGTCGTCCAGTTTGAACGGCTTGATGATGGCAGTGACTAGCTTCATGAAAACTCTCTCCCGAATTGGTGGACTTGCCCCAGGAAAACAAACCCGACTCAAGTCTAAGCGCAGTGCCTGGCTTTGTAACGCATCGTCGGCCTACCTGCCCGTCCGACGCCAGCGAACCACTCCGCACGAAACTTCCCCCGTTCCGCTTGGCGCACTGCATTCGTCACAGCGACTGCATCAGTGCATGGGTCACCAGCGACTAAGCAGAAAGCTTGCCATCTATCCAAAACCCATTGATTTCAAGTGCTTGGCCGCTGCCGCAGACCCTTTCGCTCAATTGACGCAACAGTTACGCACAACAACAGTGCGCGGCCGTCCACCCATATGCGCGAAAAGCGTGCATCGCAGTCGCCGAGATTGACTATAGACACTGCGTGATACACTGCCCGCCATTGTTGACAGGACATTTCCCATGCTCGCGCCCAAAGACTTCCTCGACGCCCTGAGCGGCACCGCCTCCCGCCTCTTCAGCGGCGACACCCCACTGCCGAAAAGCGAAATCGAAAGCCAGTTCAAGGCTCTGTTGCAGAGCGGCTTCAGCAAGCTAGACCTGGTGAGCCGGGAAGAGTTTGATAGCCAGATGGTTGTGCTCGCGCGGACCCGCGCACGGTTGGAGAGCCTTGAAGCGAAAGTGGCGGAGCTGGAAGCGAAGCTCAATCCACCGACCGAGTAACCCCGCCGATCCCCTTTGACAATGGGGTCTATGTGGGAGCGAGCCTGCTCGCGATAGAGTCACCACGATGTTCCAGCAGCCCCTCGTTGGAACGACCACCTCTGTAGGAGCTGCCGAAGGCTGCGATCTTTTGATCTTAAGCCCCGCAAACATCCCGGCAACTTCCTACAAAGATCAGCACCGCCGTCCGATTGCGCCGTGAAGCCCCGGTTCTTAAGCTCACTTCTGCTGAATGTTCAGCACTGGGTTTGGCGACCCGGAAGCTTAAGGCGCACAACGACCATCCGATGGCGGGTTTATTTCCGCCATATCGAGTCATGGCGGCTGTGCGTGGGAGATCTTCGGGTCTGCCGGGTTCCTTTTGCTCCGGTTCGCCAACCCGCGTACAGCTGCCACCCAATCGTTTGGCGACGGTTGACGGCAGCCCCTTTAGCAAAAGGAGCTGTATCAATGAATAGCGATGACACTTACCTGACCCCCCACATCTTCACCCGCCACAAACTCCACCTCCACGCCCTCCTCCTGGAAAACCAACCCTGGTTCAGCGCCCGCGACCTCGGTCGATTGCTCAGGCTCTTCCTCGACGAACGAGCACTACGCAAACTCGATCCCGACCAGCACCAGAATCTGCAGACACTCATCCACGGCACCGTCGAAAACACACTGCTGATCAGCGAATCCGGTGTCTACGCATTACTGGTCTACCACTACTGCCCCGAATACCGAGGCCTGCGCGAATGGCTGACCCACGACGTGGTGCCGGCGCTCAGAGACGCCCAACAACCCACCTCAACAGAGCGCCCGATCCTGAGCCTGCTGAATTGGCCGGAAATGTCGTTGAGTTTGCTGCACTGGAATAACCAGCCGTGGATTCGATTGCAGGATGTTCCGCAGATCCTGCCAGATCGAGAACAGCCACAGCATTCGGTCAATGCGCCGTGGTGGAAACGTGCGTCGCGAATACTTCAGGCATTCTGAACGACACAAAAACCCCACGTTCGTAGCGTGGGGTTCGTTCAGGAGCAGAGGATCAAGCACAGTGCGGAAGACGCTCAACCTGATCCCGGATCGCAGCCCCTCGTTCGATCTCGGCTTTTCGCAAATCGTATGTCGATTGCAGGTTCAGCCAAAACTCGGGAGTCGTGTCCAGGCAGATAGATAGCCTTAGAGCCATATCGGCACTGACACCTCGACGCTGAAGCACGATGTCGTTCACCGTAGGCGTCGAAACGCTCAACGCTCTGGCCAAGGCCGCAGCCGTAAGGCTCAGAGGCTCCAGGTATTCCTCTTTGAGGATCTCGCCAGGATGAACCGGGCGCATACCATTCTTAGTCATTACTCACCTCAGTGATAATCGACGATTTCGACATTCTCTGGCCCGTTAAGACCCCAAACAAAGCAAATTCGCCATTGAGCGTTGATGCGGATGCTGTGCTGACCTTTTCGATCTCCTTCCAGCGCCTCCAATCGATTGCCTGGTGGTGATCGAAGGTCCATCAGCACGGCAGCAGCATCAAGCATCGTCAGCTTTCGTTCCACGACACTCAGAATGGCTGACCACATACGGGTCTTTCCGTTGCGAAACAGGTACTCGGTCTCAGAACACTTAAAGCTAACGATCATAATTTAAAGCTTAACGTTATGCATTAATCTTGAGTGTATAACCTGAATTCACTAATGCAAACGCGGTGTTGCGATTCTTGGCCCCCTCTCAAAACTTTAGGAAAAGGACTACCTGAGTCCTTCAGAAGGCTTTCGAAATCCAGCCGAGTCCTACAAAAACAAGCGCCAATTCCCATTGCATCAAAACCGTGTCTACCTCTTAAGCTAACTGACCCCAAAAAAAACCAATCTACGAATCCAAAAGGTCGCTATGAAATCTAAAAAACAAAAAGCCAAACTGTTACTCGTCGCTGAATATCATGCTGAGGCACTCCGGTTAGCCGGGAGCGTATCGGCCAATCAACGCCGCTTTTTGGATGTCGCCGCTGCTCAGGGCAAAGAACTTGAACCGAGTGGCTGGCTTGCAGGTACGAGCCTGACGAAGCTCCCGAATTAGCTCACCAACACTCGCAACATCCTGCGAAAGTTTCCTTCCCTTGCCGCCACGCTAAACCCTCACTCCCCGGCTACCCTTCAAAAAACCGCAGGAAGCGGTTCCCGTACAGCTCAAGGAACGACCATGTCCCTCTCCATCGTCCACAGCCGCGCCCAGGTCGGTGTGGAAGCGCCCGCCGTCACCGTAGAAGTCCATCTGGCCAACGGCTTGCCGTCGCTGACCATGGTCGGGCTGCCCGAAGCCGCCGTGAAGGAAAGCAAGGACCGAGTACGCAGCGCGATCATCAATTCAGGGCTGCAATTTCCGGCGCGACGCATCACCTTGAATCTCGCCCCTGCCGATCTGCCAAAGGACGGCGGGCGGTTCGATCTGGCGATTGCCTTGGGGATTCTGTCGGCCAGTGTGCAAGTGCCAACGTTGACGCTGGATGACGTCGAGTGCCTGGGAGAGTTGGCACTGTCGGGGGCGGTGCGGGCGGTTCGGGGTGTGTTGCCGGCGGCGCTGGCGGCGCGCAAGGCCGGGCGCACGCTGGTGGTGCCGCGAGCGAATGCCGAGGAGGCCTGCCTGGCTTCGGGATTGAAAGTGATTGCGGTGGATCATTTGCTGGAGGCGGTCGCGCATTTCAATGGCCACACGCCCATCGAACCCTACGCTTCCAATGGCTTGCTCTACGCCAGCAAACCCTACCCCGATTTGAATGAAGTGCAGGGGCAACTCGCGGCCAAACGCGCCTTGCTGATTGCAGCGGCGGGAGCTCATAACTTGCTGTTCAGCGGACCGCCGGGGACGGGGAAAACGTTATTGGCGAGTCGTCTGCCGGGGCTGCTACCGCCATTGATCGAGAGTGAGGCGTTGGAAGTGGCGGCGATTCAATCGGTCGCCAGTTGCGTGCCGTTGAGTCATTGGCCACAGCGCCCCTTCCGACAGCCACACCACTCCGCTTCAGGACCAGCACTGGTGGGCGGTGGCTCGAAACCACAACCGGGCGAAATCACCCTCGCTCACCATGGCGTGCTCTTCCTCGATGAACTCCCGGAATTTGATCGCAAGGTGTTGGAGGTACTGAGAGAGCCACTGGAATCCGGCCACATCGTGATTTCCCGCGCCAAGGACCGCGTGCGCTTTCCGGCGCGCTTTCAACTGGTCGCCGCGATGAATCCCTGCCCCTGTGGATATCTTGGCGAGCCGAGCGGCCGTTGCACCTGTACACCGGACATGGTTCAGCGCTATCGCAACAAATTGTCCGGGCCCTTGCTGGACCGCATCGACCTGCATTTGACCGTAGCCCGGGAAAGCACGGCACTGAACCCGATCAAGGCCGGTGACGACACGGCCAGCGCTTCTGCCCTGGTCGCCCAGGCCAGGGAGCGTCAGCAACAGCGTCAGGGCTGCGCCAACGCCTTTCTCGACCTGCCAGGGCTACGCCAGCATTGCGCGTTATCCAAAGCAGATGAAGGTTGGCTGGAAAGCGCCTGCGAGCGACTAACTCTTTCGCTTCGTGCGGCTCACCGCCTACTGAAAGTCGCCCGTACCCTGGCGGATCTGGAACAAGTAGACGCTATCGGTCGCAGCCACGTAGCCGAAGCACTGCAATATCGGCCATCAGCACCCAGCTAGAGACGCAACAGGTTGGCATCGGATGCACCCATTCGTCCCAGGCGTCTTGCCGCGCGCCTGGTTTTTCGCCCAATGATGACATCAGCCTGGCAATAGCCCGGAGTAACAGGGTTAACGATAGACAGGATGACGGCGGCAGAGCTCCACCACCTGTTCACGCACGTGGCGCCCGACCCTCTCGCTGTCGCCGTTTTCCAGGGCGTCCAGTACGTCGCACAACCAGCCCGCCAATTGTTCACATTCGATCACGCCGAAACCACGGGTGGTGATGGCCGGGGTACCGATGCGCAGCCCGGAGGTCACGAACGGTGAGCGCGGGTCGTTGGGCACCGAGTTCTTGTTAGCGGTGATGTAGGCATTGCTCAGGGCCGCATCGGCTTCCTTGCCGGTATAGGGCCTGTCGGACAGGTCGATTAGCATCATGTGGTTATCGGTGCCACCGGAGACGATCTTGTAACCCCGCTCTTGCAGCACGGCCGCCATGGCCCGGGCGTTGATCACCACCCGTGCCTGATAGGTTTTGAACTCGGGCCTCAGTGCTTCCCTGAAAGCGACGGCCTTGGCGGCGATCTGGTGCATCAATGGGCCGCCCTGGACACCCGGGAATACCGCAGAATCGAGCTTTTTGTAGAATGCTTCATCTTGCCCCTTGGACAAAATCAAGCCACCCCGTGGGCCCCGCAGGGTCTTGTGTGTAGTGCTGGTGACCACATGGGCATGCGGCAATGGGTCCGGGTATTCTCCCGCGGCGACCAACCCTGCGACGTGGGCCATGTCGACCCAGAAAATGGCCCCGACCTTGTCGGCAATGGCCCGCATGCGCGCCCAGTCTTTGTACCGGGAGTAGGCAGAAAAACCACCAATCAGCATCTTCGGCCGGGTTTCCAGGGCGATACGTTCCATCTCGTCGTAGTCGAGAAAGCCCGTCTCCGGGTCAAGGCCATAAGGAACGATCTTGTAATGACGGCCCGAGAAGTTTGAAGGGTTACCATGGGTCAGGTGTCCACCTTGAGCCAGGTTCATGCCCATCACCGTATCGCCGGGATTGATCAATGCCAGGAATACCGCGGCGTTCGCCTGGGCACCCGCATGTGGCTGCACGTTGGCATAGTCGCAGCTGAACAGGGCCTTGACCCGTTCGATGGCCAGACGCTCGGCCACATCGACATACTCACAGCCGCTGTAGTAGCGCTTGCCTGGATAGCCTTCGGCGTATTTATTGGTGAGCACGGTGCTCTGGATTTTCATCACCAGAGGGCTGGCGTAGTTTTCGGAAGCGATCAGTTCGACGTGGTCTTCCTGACGATGTTCTTCGTTATGAATCGCCTCACACAGCTCGGCGTCGAATGCTTTAAGGGTCAGCGTTGAGTCGTACATCGGATTGGCTTCCTGTAGAGCTGGATCAAGATGTTAAGGGGAATGTCAGCGACGACTACTCATCACTTCCCGGGCGGGCATCCGCGGTCGGCCAGTAGTAGGCATCCGGCATGGCACGTGCGCCGAAGATGGCCTGACCAACACGCACCACGGTGGCCCCCTCTTCAATGGCGACTTCGAAATCACCGGACATGCCCATGGACAGTTCCTCCAGCCCGACGCCCGCCGGGGCGCGCTGGCGCAAGCGCTCGCGCAGTTCGCGCAGCCGTACAAAGCAAGGGCGGACACGGAGCACGTCGGCCGAAAACAGCGCCAGTGTCATCAACCCACGCACCCGTAACGCCGGGAACGCCGGCAGGGCGGACAAAAAGTCCGCGACGGCTTCGGGCGCCAAGCCGTATTTGCTGGCTTCGCCGGAGGTATTGACCTGAACGAACACATCCAGCTGGCGCCCCTCGATGTGCAGGCGACGATCCAGGGCCTCGGCCACTCGCAGGCTGTCCAGCGCCTGAAACTCACTGGCAAAACGCGCCACCTGCTTGGCCTTATTGGTTTGCAGGTGGCCGATAACCGACCACTGCAAGTCGGCCAGATCGGCCATGGCCTGCGATTTGCGCTGCGCTTCCTGCACTTTGTTCTCACCCAGTAGCCGGCAGCCGGCAGCGTAGGCCAGACGCAGATGAGCTTCGTCAAAGGTTTTACTGACCGGCAGCAGGCGCACACTCGCCGGATCACGTCCAACCCGCTGACAGGCGTTAGCGATCCGCTGCTGCACGGCTGCCAGGTTGCGGCGAAAGTCCTCGACGCTGGTGGCCTGTGGGTAACGGCCATGACGCTCGTGCAGGGTGACGGTTTTTTCCAATTGATCAAACATCAGTGGGTGGCTCCTTTGGTCGTCACAACAGCGTCGGCAGCCGGAATGACCATCGTCTCGCGACGCGGTAAGCGGCCATTGAGTAAGGCATAAGCCGCCAGACCGATCAGCAATCCCCAGAACGCCCCACCAATCCCCAGCAAGGTGATGTTCGCGGCGGACGCCAGAAAGGTGATCAGCGAGGCTTCGCGGGTTTTGACGTCAGCCATGGCGCAGGCCAGGCTCGCGCCGATAGTGCCGAGCAGGGCCAGCCCGGCCAGCGTCGTAATGAAGGTGGCCGGTAACGCCATGAACACTGCAGCGAGGGTCACCCCGAAAATCCCTACGAGGATGTAGAACAGTCCCGCAGCAACCCCGGCGATCCAGCGCTTGGACGGATCCTCCGAGGCTTCTTTGCCGGTGCAGATGGCCGCCGTGATGGCCGCGATATTGAAGGCGTGAGAACCGAAGGGCGCCATTAGCAAGGAGCCCAGCCCTGTGACAGTCAGGATAGGATTAGCGCTGGTGCTGAAGCCATCGTTGCGCAGCACCAGCATGCCCGGCATGTACTGGCCGGTGAGCGTGATCAGGAACAGCGGCAGTGCCACACTGAGCAGTGCATTGATCGAAAACTCAGGCTGGGTGAATACCGGTGCCGCGAATTGCAGCACCAGCCCCGACAGTTCTACACGGCCCTGCGTCAGAAGAAACGCCAGCCCCAGCACCAGAATGCCCACCACCGCGTAGCGCGCGGTAAAGCGCTTGAGCACAACGTAAGCGGCAATCAGCAACCCGACCAACACTGGGTCAAGACTCATGCCACCAAACGCGCCGATTCCGAACTGCAGCAAGATACCGGCCAGCAGGCCCGCAGCCACACCCGACGGAATCAGGCGGATGAGTTTTTCGAAGCAACCGGACAAACCCAGCAGCACGAAGGCGGCGGCCGAAATAATGTACGCACCCACCGCCTCGGCGTAAGGCGTGGTGGACAGCGCGACGACCAGAAAAGCCGCCGCGGGTGTCGACCAGGCGGTAATGATCGGCTCACGGCTCACCCAACTCAGAAACAGCCCGGTAATGCCCACGCCAATCGACACCGACCATACCCACGACGCCGTCAGCTCTGGGCTGAGCCCGGCCACTTTGGCGGCCTGAAAGACCAGGATGAAAGTGCCGCCATAGTTGACGATGACTGAAATCAGCCCGGCGACAATCGGATGCAGAAGGTCCCGTAGACGCAGGGGCGATGGCAATGCTGAAGACGACATGATGGCTTTGCTCCTTGCAAAACGAGGTGCCTGTCCCGGATAAGGGCGGATTTATAACGTTGAAATGGCATGCTTTGCCCCTACACTTTCTCGCAGAAGGCCAGACCACTTACCAGACCGCTTGCTGTGACTGAAAGCGATCCCTGCCTCAGCCCGCGGGCAAAATTCTTCATGAAGTCGCTCAATGCATCGACCGATCACCGAGCGCAAAGGCAGTGACGAGGGGCGGATTCTACGGATAGACTGGCCTGCCTTTGCAGGCCAATTTACTAAGATCAGGCAGACCGCATGGCGAAAACGTTCGAGCTGGAAACGCTGAAAATGCGCCTCAACGATGTTGAGTTTCAGCTGTTGAATCTGCATCAGCGGATTCAGCGCGCACTGCGTGCATTGATCCTCGATGGCGCCCTTGCCCCAGGCTTGAAGCTGCCCGCGACCCGGGTCCTGGCCAAGTCACTCGGGATTGCCCGCGACACCGTTGAAAACGCCTACGTGCAACTGCACCGCGACGGTTTTATCGTGCGGCGCGAAGGGGCTGGCAGTTATGTCTGTGAAACGCTGGGCACCGAATTGCGCGGCGCAGCGCGCCGACGCATCAAGGCGCAGGAAGTCAAAAGCAGTCAGGCGGCACCGGGGGCGGGATTGAGCCAGCGCGGGCGGATGATCTTCGACAGTGGCGGCGTGAACGATCAGCAGGTAATCAAGGCATTCGCGACCGGCCTGCCGGAAACCCGCACCTTCCCCACCGATGTCTGGGAGCGCCTGCAACGCCAAGTGATGAAGGACTATCGCGCCAACGTGTTATTGCACGGCGATCCGCAAGGCGCCGAGCCGCTGCGCAAGGCCATCGCCACCTACTTGAACCTCGAGCGCGGGGCCAAATGCTCCCCCGACCAGATCATGGTATTGAGCAGCACTCGCCAGGCTCTTTTTCTGTGTGCGCAGTTGCTGGTGGACGTCGGCAAACCGATCCTGCTGGAAAACCCGGGTTACTATGGCGCCAAGAAAGCCTTTGAAACCGCCGAGACCAACGTTCTTCCCATCGATGTCGACGAACTGGGCATACGCACCGACCTGCTTTACGCCGACCGCAGCGGCGCCAATTGCGTTTATGTCACGCCTTCTCATCAATACCCCACCGGCGCGACCTTGCCGCTGGAGCGTCGTCTTGAGTTGATCAACTGGGCAGCGGAGAAGGGCAAATGGGTCATCGAAGATGATTACGACAGCGAGTTTCACTACGACGGGCAACCGACCGCCTGCGTACAGGGCCTGGACAAGTATCAGCGTACGCTCTATATCGGCACCTTCAGCAAGACCCTCTACCCCGGTTTGCGAATGGGTTACATGGTACTCCCCCACGAGCTGATCAAGGCTTTCACCTACGCCCGCAGCATGATTGACGGCCATACACCACAAATCCTGCAACTGACCCTGGCGCGCTTTATGGAGGACGGCCATTACAACGCCCACGTCCGAGCCATGCGCAAGCTGTATGCCGGACGCCGCTCCATCATGCTCGACACGATCGGTAAGCACTTGGACGGCATCGTTACCGCCTTGCGCCCTCCTGGCGGGCTACAAATTCCCTGCCTGCTGCACGATGGCTGGTCTGAAGAAAAAACCATCCGCCAAGCAGCCAGCGCGGGCGTTCAGCTTTCCGGTCTGAGCCGGTTGTACGCCGGCGAGGAGAAGAAACAAGGCTGGTTATTGGGTTACTCGTCGCTGACCGCTTATGAAATCGAAGC
Organism: Pseudomonas farris; assembly: GCF_019145235.1. Taxonomy (GTDB): domain Bacteria; phylum Pseudomonadota; class Gammaproteobacteria; order Pseudomonadales; family Pseudomonadaceae; genus Aquipseudomonas; species Aquipseudomonas farris. Next base: position 76,251 of record NZ_JAHSTV010000006.1, read on the forward strand.
GGCCATGCTGCGCCTGGCCAATGCACTGAAAACCCGGTAGGGCATTTTGGGAGGGCTCGCGCGATTCCCGTCACTGCTGACCAAATCTGGCTGGAAACGGCGCGTGAACGGCTGACCTTGTCACTGAGGTCAGCCCATCGACTGCTCAAAGTGGCGCGCACCCTGGCGGACCTTGAGCAAGTCGATGGAATTACCCGCGAGCACTTGGCCGAGGCACTGCAATACCGGCCGAGCACAAATTAGCAGGCATCACCCCTTGGTGAGATCAACCAACGGCGTCTGCCGCACCTCAGTCTCCCGCCCACCCTGAATCTCGCTCACCCGCTTCAACGCCTTATCCACAGCCGCCTTATCCGCTAACAAGCTGTAGCTGATCCCGAACTGCTTCTGTTCCTTCGGCCCAATCGTCGGCACCAGGTTCAGTGGCCGCTGATACCGGCGGTTATAGGAAAAACTCGTCCCCGGCTCCAGCCCTGTGACATAGCCCTGCCCCTGGGTATCGGTGTTCTTCCACAGGGAGAACACGGGCAGTGTTTGAGTGTTGAAGCCGACCGAAACGCCCAAGCTGCCGGCCTTGTTATGCAGCACGGTCAACGTATCGCCCTTGGCATCGGCATACGGCACCACGTTGTAGACCGTTTCGTCGTAGTCCTTGGTCGGTGCGCGGTAGGTTTGCCAGTCGGGCAGATCGCCCTTGGCCTTGTCGTTGAATGGCGACACCTGTTTCACCGGCGCGGCGAAGCGGGCGCCCTGTTCCAGGAATGGGGTGCTGAAGTTGCTGTGATACAGCGCCTGGTATTCCTTCGGATAGTCGCCATTGTTGGTGAGGGTGTCGTTGAGGGCGAACGCTACGCTGCCAGGCTCGGTGACCAGTTCGGTCGCAACCGAGAAGTCGACTTTCTTGAACGCCTGCTCTTTCAGCTCGCCGCGCAGAGTGATGGCGTACGGCGGTTTTTCGTCGATGTGCAGGGTAACTTTGTTCGCAGGGATATTAGCGGCGCGACCGTGCAGGGTCAGCAGTTCGCCGTTGTCCATACCGGGATGACCGACCCATTCGTAGCCACAGCGGGTGACCAGCTCATTGAAACCTTCCAGCCAGCCCAGGCCACCACGGCCGTTGAGTTCGATGAAGGATGGATTGACCACTTCCTTGACCGGCGAATCCCAGCCCATGCGCACATCGCCGACCGAGGCCTGCAGGACGTTCATGCCGCGAGTCGGTACCACCGAAAGTTTCATCGTGCCGTTATCGATATCGACGATGCTGACGCCTTCCTGCCGGCCGCCATGCAAGGTGCGCAGGGTCACACTGAAGGGTTTGTCGGTTTTTACGCCGAGTTGCTGGCTGGTGATTTGCCAGTTCTGGGCGGCTTTGTCGGTGTCGAGCAGGACGTAGTCCCAGGCCATGGCTTGGGAGGCAGCGGACAGTGCGCTGAGGGCAACGAAGAGTTTGAGCGGGGTCATGGCAGCAGCCTTTCTTGGAGTTGTGCCAATTTTATAGACTTGAAGAAACGTTTCAGCAAGCATAAAAATCGAGACACTGGTGCTAAATGCCAAGGAAGACTACTAGTGAGTAATTGATACACAGCATTGAGACAAATCGGGAATTGGGTCGATCCCTTCGCGAGCAAGCCCGCTCCCACATTTTGATCTCGGGTGTTCACACATACTGTGTTCACCGCAGATCTACTGTGGGAGCGGGCTTGCTCGCGAAGACTATTTCAGAGGCGACTCAACGAAACCGGTCAACCTCATGCCGCAAATCCGCCGCCAGCTTCTCCAGCTCTTTGGCCGTCACAGCCAGGTTCGACACCACTTCGCGCTGTTCACTGTTCGCCAAAGCGATGCTTTGCAGATTGCTGCTGAGCAAGGTCGCGGTACTGCTTTGTTCCTGGGTCGCGGTGGTGATGGCGGCGAATTGCTGACCGGCCGATCGGCTTTGTTCATCGATCCGCGCCAGTGCCGAGGCGACGTTGGCGTTGCGCGACAGGCCTTCCTGCATCAGCACGTTGCCTTGCTCCATGGTGCTGATGGCGTTGCCGGTTTCCTGCTGGATGCTTTGGATCATCCCGGAAATTTCGTCAGTGGCCTGGCGGGTGCGTGAGGCCAGGTTGCGCACCTCATCGGCCACCACCGCAAACCCACGGCCCTGCTCACCAGCGCGGGCGGCTTCGATGGCGGCGTTGAGCGCCAGCAAGTTGGTTTGTTCGGCGATCGAAGTAATCACCCCAACAATGCCGCCGATTTCCTGGGAGCGCTGCCCCAAGGTATTGATCACCGTCGCGGTGCTGTTCAGCGCACCGGCGATTTGCTCCAGGGATGAGGACGCTTCGTCCATCGACGTACGACCGATCTGGGTTTGCTGTGCGTTTTCCTGCGCCAGACGCTGGGTGTTGCCCATGTTGTCGGCGATGTTCAGCGAGGTGGCGCTGAATTCTTCTACGGCGCCGGCCATGCTGGTGATTTCGCCGGACTGCTGCTCCATCCCTTCATAGGCGCCACCGGACAAACCGGACAACGCCTGGGCACGGCTGTTGACCTCTCCCGAGGCCTTGCGGATGTGCTCGACCATGGTCGACAGGGCCTGGCTCATCTGATTGAAGGCGCGGGCAAGTTGGCCGATTTCGTCATTGCTCGACACGTTGAGGCGAACACTCAAATCACCAGCGCCCAAGGCTTCGGCCTGACGCACCAGATCACCCAGCGGGGCCAGTTTGCTGCGCAGCAACCAGACCGCCGCACCGACCGCCAGCAACATCGCCAGCAAACTGCCGATCGCCAATTGAATGCCGACGCTCCAGGTCACGGCGCGGATTTCGGTTTTCGGCATGCTCGCCACCACCGACCACGGCCCGCCTTCGAACGGCACGGCAACACTGTAAAAGTCTTGCGACTTGTCGTTCCAGAAGTCGCCTTTGCCCGGTGTCTTGGCCAGACCGACGATGCTCGATCCCGCCTGATCCAGCGCTTGCACACCGGCAATCGGCACCAGCCATTTGCCTTGTTCATCCAGCAACGCCAGGGAACCGGTCTGGCCGATGCGGAAGCGTTTGAGGTTGGCGAACTGCGCGTTCTGCGCGTCGGTGTAATCGAATCCTACGTACAGCACGGCAATGATCTTACCGCTGCTGTCGCGTACGGGAGTGTACTGCGACATGTAGAAGCGTTCGAAAAGCAAAGCTCGACCCACGTAGCTCTGCCCCGCCATCAAACGGGCGTAAGCCGGGTTCGCGTGGTCGAGCAGAGTGCCAATGGCGCGGCTGCCGTCTTGTTTGGTGACATTCGTGCTGACCCGAATGAACTCCTCACCACTGCGCACGAACACGGTCGCGACACCTGCAGTCATCTGCTTGAATTCGTCGACTTCGGCGAAGTTGTTGTTCAACACTTCACTGCCCAAGTGCAGGCCCGGGGTCTGCACACCCGCCACTGTCACCGGCTCATCCGGATGCACGCTCAAACCGGCGCTGAAGCGCTTCTCGAACAGGCCGGCCAGGCGCTGGGTGCTTTCACGCAGGGTGCCGTGAAAGGTGCTCAGCTGATCGGCAAGCAAGCGGGCCTCACTGGCCAGATGCTCTTCGCGGGTGGCGAGGTTGGCGGTGTCCAGCGAGCGCAGGGCGAATACTGTACTGCCACTGATGACAATCGCCAGAATCACGGCAAGCGCAAGACCCAGCTGTGAGGCAATCCGAGCACGAGGTTGAGACATGACAGCTCCTGACCCAGTGGCCGGATCATTTTGATCGCATCGCACACTCGGCAAAATTTCTGATTGTGGGGAAAACATGGAACCTGCACGACGGTGCCATCAGCAGATTTTCGGCGGCAAAGCTGAATACTTGAGTAATTAACGGGGATATGGCTCAAGGCCGCCATTGCAGCGGCTCCATCGATTCACCCCAGGCGTTCGACATCCGGTAATTCCATGGCCCGGACTTCGCCTTGCAGGAAATCGCTGAGGCGGCGCAAACGCTCACCGCCGGGGCGGGTTTTCGGCCAGACCAGGTAATAATTCTCACCACTGGCGACGGCCGTCGGCCACGGCAAACTCAGACGTCCCTGCGCAACATCCTCCGCCACCATCAGCAAATCGCCCATGGACACGCCGTAACCCCGGGCAGCAGCAATCATGCCCAGCTCCAGCGTGTCGAAGACCTGCCCGCCCTTGAGCGAGACTTGATCGGTCAGGCCCATGCGCTCCAGCCAGTTGCGCCAGTCGCGACGGTCCGGCGTCGGGTGCAACAGCTCGGTACTGGCCAGGCGCGCAACGTCCCACGGTTGATCCTTCAGAAGATTCGGCGCGCCTACCGGAATCAGCTCTTCGGGGAACAGGAAAGTCGCCTCCCAGTCCGGTGGAAAATGCCCGTTGCTGAGGATGACGGCGCAATCGAAGGGTTCGTGGTTGAAGTCCACCCTATCGATGTCCATCCAGGCGCTGGTCAATTGCACCTCGTTTCCCGGTCGCAGGTGCCGAAAACGACTGAGCCGCGCCAACAGCCAGCGCATGGTCAGGGTCGACGGGGCTTTCATGCGCAAGATGTCGTCCTCGGCACGCAACGTATTGCAGGCCCGTTCGAGGGCGGTGAAGCCTTCGCGAATGCCGGGCAGGATCAGCCGCGCCGATTCAGTCAGTTGCAGGTTGCGCCCGCTGCGATGAAACAGCCGACAGGCGAAATGCTCTTCGAGCGTACGAATGTGCCGACTGACCGCACTTTGCGTGATCGACAGTTCTTCGGCGGCGCGGGTAAACGAGCTATGCCGCGCCGCCGCTTCGAATGCTCGAAGGGCATACAAGGGAGGAAGACGACGAGACATCAGGAAAGCTCCTATAGCGCGATTGCACCAACTTATCAGAAACTCCCCAGCATGAGTTTTAATCATGCCACCCATCCTTTTTATCCCTTTGTGAAAACCCCGCAGAGCGCCGAGAATCGACGCTTCCTGTTATCTCTGACACTCGAGCGTGATGATCATGCAGCATCCAGCGCGTATTGAACTCTGGGCCATCCTGCGGCTGGCGGGGCCGTTGATTGCCTCGCAGTTGGCGCACATGTTGATGGTTCTCACCGACACATTGATGATGGCGCGCCTGAGCCCCGAAGCACTGGCCGGTGGCGGTCTGGGTGCGGCGACGTATTCGTTCGTGTCGATTTTCTGCATCGGCGTGATCGCCGCCGTCGGCACCTTGGTGGCGATCCGTCAGGGCGCGGGCGACATCATTGGCGCCGCGCGGCTGACCCAGGCCGGGTTGTGGCTGGCATGGTTGATGGCGCTGGTGGCGGGCTTGCTGCTGTGGAACCTGAAACCGGTGTTGCTGCTGTTCGGTCAGACCGAAACCAACGTCCAGGCTGCCGGCCAGTTTCTGTTGATTCTGCCGTTCGCCCTGCCCGGTTATCTGAGCTTCATGGCGCTGCGCGGCTTCACCAGCGCCATCGGCCGGGCGACGCCGGTGATGGTCATCAGCCTCGCCGGCACCGTGGCCAACTTCCTGCTCAACTATGCGTTGATCACCGGCATGTTCGGCCTACCAAAAATGGGCCTGGTGGGCATCGGCCTGGTCACGGCGATCGTTGCGAACCTCATGGCGCTGGCGCTCGCGCTGCACATTCGTCGGCATCCGGCTTACAACGCCTATCCGTTGCGTCAGGGTCTGTCGCGGCCCAACCGTCAGTACTTGAAGGAGTTGTGGCGCCTGGGCCTGCCGATTGGCGGCACCTATGCGGTGGAAGTCGGCCTGTTCGCCTTCGCCGCGCTGTGCATGGGCACCATGGGCAGTACGCAACTGGCGGCGCACCAGATCGCCCTGCAAATCGTCTCGGTGGCGTTCATGATTCCTGCGGGGCTTTCCTACGCGATCACCATGCGCATCGGCCAGCATTACGGCGCCGGGCAATTGCTCGATGCGCGACTGGCCGGACGGGTCGGGATCGCCTTCGGCGCTGCGTCGATGCTGGGGTTTGCCATGGTCTTCTGGCTGCTGCCGCATCAGTTGATCGGCTTATTCCTGGACCACAACGACCCGGCGTTCCGCGAAGTCATCAACCTGGCTGTGAGCCTGCTGGCAGTAGCGGCGTGGTTCGAGCTGTTCGACGGCACGCAAACCATCGCCATGGGCTGCATCCGCGGGCTCAAGGATGCCAAGACCACGTTCCTGGTGGGTTTGGGTTGCTATTGGCTGATCGGCGCACCGGCCGCTTGGTGGATGGCCTTCCATTTGAACTGGGGGCCAACGGGGGTCTGGTGGGGCCTGGCGCTGGGGCTGGCGTGTGCGGCCGTGAGTCTGACACTGGCGTTTGAGTGGAAGATAAAGCGGATGATTCGGCGGGAGCCGACGTCAGAGCAGAATTTCCAGGTCGCTCAGCCTGACTGAGATCCCCTGTGGGAGCGGACTTGCTCGCGAAAGCGGTGTGTCAGTCGACATCTACGGTGACTGATACACCGCTTTCGCGAGCAAGCCCGCTCCCACATTTGTCCGAGTTTAAACCACGACTTCCAGTGCAGGCTGCTGACTGCTGCCAAAGGTCAAATACTCAACCAGTTCTGCCAACGGCAACGGCTTGCTGATCAGATACCCCTGCACCTGATCGCAACCAAAGCCGCGCAACAAATCCAGCTGCTCCGCTGTTTCCACTCCTTCGGCAACCACTTCGAGGTTGAGGTTGTGCGCCAGGTTGATCATCGCGTGGACCAGCTTGCGATTCTCTTCCCGTTCTTCCATGCCGCCGACAAAGCTCTTATCGACCTTCAACAACGCAATCGGCAGGCTGTTGAGGTGCACGAACGAAGAGAACCCGGTGCCGAAATCGTCCAGCGAGAAGCGCACGCCCAAACGTCCGAGAGCGTCCATGGTCTGCTTGACCAGATCGCTGCGACGCATCACCGCGGTTTCGGTCAGTTCGAATTCCAGCCATTGCGCCTCGACGCCTCGCTCGGCAATCAGCCGGCTCAGGGTCGACAGCAACTGGCTGTCCTGAAACTGCCGGAACGACAGGTTGATTGCCATATGCAGCGCTGGCAGACCTCGTTCGCGTAACGCCTGCATGTCTCGCAAGGCCCGGGAAATCACCCAGTAACCCAACGGCACGATCAAGCCGCTTTGCTCGGCCAGCGGCACGAATTCGCTGGGGGGCAGCAAGCCGCGTTCGCCATGACGCCAGCGCACCAACGCTTCGAGGCCGACAATCTGGCCGTCCTCAAGGTTCAGGCGCGGCTGGTAATGCAATTCCAGCTCATCGCGGCGCAAGGCCCGGCGCAGCTCGCTTTCGAGGTCGGCGATGCTGCGGGCATTGCGATTGATCCGCTCGTTGAAGATGTGAAAGGTGCAGCCCTGAGTGCTCTTGGCCTGCTGCATGGCGATGTGCGCGTGCCACATCAACGGGTCGGGGCCGGCCTGCGCTCGTGCGTGAGCGATGCCAAGGCTGGAACCGATCAACAGGCTTTCGCCGTCGACCCAATAGGGTTCGGACAGGGCTTCGGTAATGCGTTCGGCCATCCATTCGGCGCGCTGAGGGGCGCGGCGGGTGTCGATCAGCAGGGCGAATTCATCGCTGCCCAGCCGCGCCAGTTGATCGCTGGCCTCCAGTTGGCTTTTCAGCCGCGAGACCACTTGCAGGATCAACCGATCGCCGGCCTGGTGGCCGAGGGCGTCGTTGGCGTGTCGGAAGTTGTCGAGGTCGAGGTGACCGAGGGCCAGGCCGCGACCTTCGTTTTCGGCCAGACGCGCCGCCAGCAAGGTCTGGAAACCCTGACGGTTGGCGATACCGGTCAACGGGTCCTGCTCGGCCAGGCGCTGCAAAGTGTTTTCCAGCACGCCGCGCTCACGCACATGGCGCAGGCAGCGGCGCAACATGCCGGGATCCAGCAGATTGCGCACCAGCCAGTCGCTCACACCATCGGGCGGCGCCAGCGGCTCGTGTTCGAGCAGCAACACCGTCGGCAGATTGCAACGGCCGGGTGCCGGCTGGAGAGCAGGAATCGTCAACAACACCGCGCTGCGGTTGTCATCAAACAGGTTGCTGACCGACTCCCAGCTCGGCGCGCTGAGCAGCACAGCCGAACTCCCCATCGGAGCCAGACACTCGCGCAACAACGCTGCCCACGCCGGCTCTTCGGCCAGTAGCAGCAAACGCAAGGGTTCGACAGGCGTAGACAAGCTAGCTCCCTAGACTCTGCAAAGATGTAGGCGGCGGGCATTATGCCGCGCAGATAACCAATGACAACATGACATCGGTTATCAAACACGACTTTGGCGTATTGAATACGAACATTAGACGCAATTTCACTGCGCATCCTGCGTGAAAGTAGCAAAACCGGCAAATAGAGATAGCGTGTTGCGTCACAAGTCGGAGAGAGCAGCACAATTCGCTGAGCCTGTTAAAATGCCGGCCCATTTCGCTAATGACTCCCTGATTTCGTATGTCCCGACTCAATCCCCGGCAGCAAGAAGCCGTGAGCTACGTCGGCGGCCCTCTTTTGGTGCTCGCCGGCGCAGGCTCCGGCAAGACCAGCGTGATCACTCGCAAAATTGCGCATCTGATCCAGAGCTGTGGCATCCGCGCCCAATACATTGTCGCCATGACCTTTACCAACAAGGCCGCGCGAGAGATGAAGGAACGGGTCGGCACCCTGCTCAAAGGTGGCGAAGGCCGCGGCCTGACGGTCTGCACCTTCCACAACCTGGGCCTGAACATCATCCGCAAGGAACACGTGCGGCTAGGCTACAAACCGGGCTTCTCGATCTTCGACGAGACCGACGTCAAAGCCCTGATGACCGACATCATGCAGAAGGAATACTCGGGCGACGACGGCGTCGACGAGATCAAGAACATGATCGGCTCGTGGAAAAACGACCTGATCCTGCCGCCCGAAGCCCTGGAAAACGCCCGTAATCCCAAGGAACAGACCGCAGCCATCGTCTACACCCACTACCAGCGCACGCTCAAGGCGTTCAACGCGGTGGACTTCGACGACCTGATCCTGCTGCCGGTAAAACTGTTCCAGGAACACGACGATATCCTGGAAAAATGGCAGAACAAGGTCCGCTACCTGTTGGTGGACGAATACCAGGACACCAACGCCAGCCAGTATTTGCTGGTGAAACTGCTGATCGGCAAACGCAACCAGTTCACCGTGGTGGGCGACGACGACCAGTCGATCTACGCCTGGCGCGGCGCCCGTCCGGAAAACCTGATGCTGCTCAAGGACGATTACCCGTCCCTGAAAGTGGTCATGCTCGAGCAAAACTACCGCTCCACCAGCCGTATCTTGCGCTGCGCCAACGTGCTGATCTCCAATAACCCGCACGAGTTCGAAAAACAGCTGTGGAGTGAGATGGGCCACGGCGACGAAATCCGCGTGATCCGTTGCCGCAACGAAGACGCCGAAGCCGAGCGCGTGGCCGTCGAATTGCTGACCCTGCACCTGCGCACGGATCGGCCATACAGCGATTTTGCGATCCTGTATCGCGGCAACTACCAGGCCAAGCTGATCGAGCTGAAGCTGCAGCACCACCAGATTCCGTATCGCCTGTCCGGCGGCAACAGCTTTTTCGGACGTCAGGAAGTGAAAGACCTGATGGCCTACTTCCGATTGATCGTGAACCCGGACGACGACAACGCCTTCCTGCGGGTGATCAACGTTCCACGCCGGGAGATCGGTTCGACCACGCTGGAAAAGCTGGGCAACTACGCCACCGAGCGAAAAATCTCGATGTACGCCGCCACCGACGAAATCGGCTTGGGCGAGCATCTGGACACACGCTTCACCGATCGCCTGTCGCGCTTCAAGCGTTTCATGGACAAGGTCCGCGAGCAGTGTGCCGGCGAAGACCCGATCTCCGCCCTGCGCAGCATGGTCATGGACATCGACTACGAGAACTGGCTGCGCACCAACAGCTCCAGCGACAAGGCCGCCGATTACCGCATGGGTAACGTCTGGTTCCTGATCGAGGCGCTGAAAAACACGCTGGAGAAAGACGAAGAAGGCGAGATGACCGTCGAAGACGCCATCGGCAAACTCGTCCTGCGCGACATGCTGGAGCGTCAGCAGGAAGAAGAGGATGGCGCCGAAGGTGTGCAGATGATGACCTTGCACGCCTCCAAGGGTCTGGAATTCCCCTACGTGTTCATCATGGGCATGGAAGAGGAAATTCTCCCGCACCGCTCCAGCATCGAAGCCGACACCATCGAAGAAGAACGCCGCCTGGCCTACGTCGGGATTACCCGAGCGCGTCAGACGCTGGCGTTCACCTTCGCCGCCAAGCGTAAGCAATACGGCGAGATCATCGACTGCGCGCCTAGCCGTTTCCTTGATGAACTGCCGCCGGACGACCTGGCCTGGGAAGGTAACGACGACACTCCCGTTGAAGTCAAAGCGGTTCGCGGCAATACCGCATTGGCGGATATACGCGCGATGTTAAAGCGCTAGAATTGAGCACTTTTTAACCGAACACTTTTTACAAGCTAGGCGCACACGGCGCCAGTAGAGGAAAGCTTCATGGAAGCACTGCACAAGAAAATTCGCGAAGAAGGCATCGTGCTTTCCGACCAGGTTCTGAAAGTCGACGCCTTTCTGAACCACCAGATCGACCCGGCCCTGATGAAGCTGATCGGCGACGAATTCGCCACGCTGTTCAAGGATTCGGGCATCACCAAGATCGTCACGATCGAAGCCTCGGGCATTGCCCCGGCGATCATGACCGGCCTGAACCTTGGCGTGCCGGTGATTTTCGCCCGCAAGCATCAGTCCCTGACCCTGACTGAAAACCTGCTGTCGGCGACCGTTTACTCGTTCACCAAACAAACCGAAAGCACCGTGGCGATCTCCCCGCGCCACCTGACCAGCAGCGACCGCGTGCTGATCATCGACGACTTCCTGGCTAACGGTAAGGCGTCGCAAGCGCTGATCTCGATCATCAAACAGGCCGGAGCGACCGTGGCCGGTTTGGGTATTGTGATCGAGAAGTCGTTCCAGGGTGGTCGTGCGGAGCTGGATGCCCAAGGTTATCGCGTGGAATCGTTGGCGCGGGTGCAGTCGCTGAAGGATGGCGTTGTAACCTTCATCGAATAAACCGCCACACCGCAAAACCAGTGTGGGAGCGGGCTTGCTCGCGAATGCGGTGTGTCAGTCGACATCAACTTTGACTGACACACCGCATTCGCGAGCAAGCCCGCTCCCACATTTGGTCTCCGCTGGCCGTTACAAAGCGGTGGCTTTCAGGCCGGTGAGCAGTAGCCGTTGAAACAAATCCTCTTTCAACCCCTCCGGCTTGGTCAGCTGCATCCTTTCCAGATGCGCCGGGAATTCCGAAGCCGCTGGCGCATCCAGCGCAGCCTTGCCCAATTCCAGAATCTCCGTGAGCTTGAACTTGCTCTTCAACCAGTTCAGCGCCCGCAATAAGTCCCGTTCCTCAGCGGTGAAATCACAGCCCAGCGGATATTCCGGAAACAGATTCAAATGCCGCCCCTGAATGGCCTGCAACCGCTGTGGGCTGTTGTCGGCGAAACGCGGATCGAGGCGAAAATGCTTCGGCAATTTGCCAACGCTCTGCGCCTGCTCGATCAGCCCCGGTTGGAAGCGTGAGTCGCTGATGTTCAGCAACGCCTCGATCACCGCCGCGTCGGTCTTGCCCCGCAAATCGGCGATGCCGTACTCGGTGACGACGATGTCCCGCAGGTGCCGTGGGATCGTGCAGTGGCCGTAATCCCAGACGATATTCGAACTGACTTCACCGCCCGACTCGCGCCAACTGCGTAGCAGCAAGATCGAACGCGCACCTTCCAGCGCATGGCCCTGGACGACGAAGTTGTATTGCCCGCCGACACCGCTCAGCACCCGCCCGTCTTCGAGTTGATCGGCCACGCCGGCGCCGAGCAAGGTCATGGTGAAGACAGTGTTGATGAAGCGCGCATCGAGGCGCTGCAAGCGTTTGAGTTCTTCCTGACCGTAGAGCTCGTTGATGTAGCTGATGCGGGTCATGTTGAATTCGAGCCGTTTGCCTTGAGGCATCTCCCGCAGGCGTTCATAGAAACTGCGCGGCCCGAGGAAAAATCCGCCATGCACCGAGATGCCATCAGTCTGCGCGGCCTCGTCCAGCGTTCCGGCATTTGCCTGCTGCTGGGTCGGCACGTCCGGGTAGACCTTGCGCCGCACGATCCCGGCGTCCGCTAATACCAGCAAGCCGTTGACGAACATTTCGCTGCAACCGTAAAGGCCTTTGGCGAACGGTTCGATGCCTCCTTCACGCTCAATCAACTGCGCCCACTGGCTGAGATTCAGATCCGCCAGCAACGCCTTATAACCGTCACTGTCAGCCTGCCGCGCCAGCAACGCTGCCGTCAGGGCATCGCCCATGGCGCCGATGCCAATCTGCAAGGTACCGCCGTCGCGCACCAGCGTGCTGGCGTGCAGGCCGATGAAATGATCCTGAAAACCCACCGGCATATTCGGCGTGGAAAACAGCGTGGTGCTGTCCTTCGCGTCGATCAGCAGGTCGAAGCTGTCGATGCCGATTTCCGCATCGCCGGGCATGTACGGCAAATCGTTGTGTACCTGGCCCACCATCAGGATCGTCTCCCCCGCCGCCCGGCGTTTGGCGATCATCGGAAACAGGTCGAGGGTGATGTCCGGGTTGCAGCTCAAACTCAGGCGATCGGGATGCTCGCTGTGGCTGGCGACCAGTTGCGCGACCAGATTCAAGCCAGCGGCATTGATGTCCCGGGCGGCGTGGCTGTAATTGCTGCTGACGTAATCCTGCTGGGCCGATGCGCTGTTAAGCAGGCTGCCTGGCTGCAGGAAGAATTGATGGACGTGAATGTTGGCCGGCAGGCTGTCGCGATGCAGGTCGGCGAGAAAATCCAGCTCCGGATAATCGCCGAACACCCTTTCGATGAAGGGTTCGAGGAAGCGCTTTTGCAAGCCATCGCCCAATGGCGGGCGTCCGAGGCACAGGGCGGTGTAAATCGTCAGTTGCCGCTCGGGCAGTTGCGCGATCCGTTGATACAGTGCGTTGACGAAGTCATTGGGTTTGCCCAGCCCCAGGGGCAAGCCCATGTGGATATGCGCAGGCAACCGCGCCAGGACATCATCGACCGCCTGTTCGATAGAACACAACTGCACCATCTGATCCTCCCGCCCGTTCCATGAATTGGGGTTGGACCGAGCTTGCCGGGTCTTTGCCGCAAAGAATAGCCTCAGGGGAAAATCGCAGGCACAAAAAAGCCGCTCGAAAGCGGCTTTTCGTTGAAGACGGGGTTATTTCAGACCGGACATCTTCTGGATGGCGCCCTTGAGATCGCCATCAGAGCAATCGGCGCAAGTGCCTTTTGGTGGCATCGCGTTGACGCCGGAAATTGCTTTCGCCAGCAAGCCATCAAGGCCGCCTTCTTTCTTGGCACGCTCGCCCCAGGCTGCAGCATCACCGACTTTCGGTGCGCCCAACAGGCCGGTGCCGTGGCATGCGTTGCAATGTTTTGCAATCACTGAGTCTGGGGTTTTGGCATCACCACCACCCGCAGAAGCAGCGACTTCCATCCCCTTGCACTCTTTGCCCTGCACACAAACCTGGCCGACGGGTTCAAGACGTTTAGCGATATCGTCGTTGGTCGCTGCCTGTGCGCTGACTGCCCAAAGGGCCAATACGGTTGCTGGTGCGGCCAGCATTTTCATAATTAGGTTCACGCGTACACCCTCAATGGTGGCTAGTCACGCCCACGGCCACGGTTCGCAGGCGGGCGCAAGTATAGCGGTAAGCCCGTCACACTGAAACAACCCCAAAGTCGAAGGGGTCTTGTCGTGGGATGGGAATACAGCATGGGCGTCTCCACAATCCGGGCAGGACGCCTCTTCTCTTAGAAATTCGCTGGAGTGGCTGCGCTGATTAGTCGCGCCGGGGCATCGAACGGATTACGGAAGCGGTGCGGCTTGGTACTTTCAAAGTAGTAGCTATCGCCGGCTTCGAGCACAAATGTTTCGAGCCCGACCACAAGCTCCAGCCGACCTTCCACCAGAATTCCGGTTTCCTCGCCCTCATGGGTGAGCATCTCGTCACCGGTGTCGGCGCCTGGCGGGTAGATTTCGTTGAGGAACGCGATAGCCCGGCTCGGGTGAGCCCGACCGACCAGTTTCATGGTCACTGCCCCATCGGAAATATCGATCAGCTCGTGGGCCTTGTAGACGATCTGAGTCGGTTTTTCCTGCAGGATTTCTTCGGAAAAGAACTCGACCATGGACATGGGAATCCCGCCCAGTACCTTCCTCAGCGAACTGATCGAGGGGCTGACGCTGTTCTTCTCGATCATCGAAATAGTGCTGTTGGTAACACCCGCGCGTTTGGCGAGCTCACGCTGGGAAAGACCTTTGAGCTTACGGATGGATTGCAGTCGTTCACCGACGTCCAATGCTGGAGCCTCCAGGGATTCAGGTTGCAGGAATATTGAGCGTTATCATGGCGACAGCGTTCAGTATTTACAACACTTGGACCTGAATCCTGTTTGGCGAAGCGACTTTCGGTCGGGAACGTTTTTCGTCAGGCCCCGGAATAGAGCAGCGGCACTCGACGCAGGTTGCAGAAGATCTGGTAAGGAATCGTGCCCGCTGCCGTCGCAACGTCACTGGCGAGGATATTTTTGCCCCACAACTCGACGGGCGAACCGAGACCGGCTTGCGGCACATCGGTCAGGTCGACACAGAGCATGTCCATCGACACGCGGCCAATCAACTGGCTGCGCTGCCCGGCGACCATCACGGGCGTACCGGTCGGAGCCTGACGTGGATAGCCGTCGGCATAACCCATTGCCACCACGCCAACGCGCATCGGCTTGGGGGTGACGAATTTCGCGCCGTAACCAATCGGCTCGCCGGCCGGCAGTTCACGCACGCAAATCACTTTCGATTCCAGGGTCATCACCGGTTGCAGGCGGGACGCCACGGCATTGGCCTCTTCGAAAGGCGTTGCGCCGTAGAGCATGATGCCCGGGCGCACCCAATCGCTCGGAATCTGCGGCCAACCGAGCACCGCCGGCGAATTACGCAGGCTGATTTCAGCCGACAACCCCTGACGCGCCGCCTCGAACACCGCGACCTGCTCGGCGCTGGTCTGGCAGTGCAGTTCATCGGCGCGGGCGAAGTGACTCATCAGCACGATCTTTGCCACTTTGCCGCTGGCCAGCAGCCGTTGATAGGCCGCCTGGTAATCCGCCGGGTGCAAGCCAACCCGATGCATGCCCGAGTCGAGCTTGAGCCATACCGTGATCGGTTTGCTCAGCGCGGCTTTTTCGATGGCTTCGAGCTGCCACAGCGAATGCACCACGCACCAGAAGTCATGCTCGACGATCAGCGACAGCTCATCGGCTTCGAAAAAACCTTCGAGCAACAACACCGGCGCACGAATGCCGGCGGCACGCAGCTCCAACGCCTCTTCGATGCACGCCACGGCAAACCCGTCCGCCTCGGTTTCCAGAGCCTGGGCGCAACGTACCGCGCCATGGCCATAGGCATCGGCCTTGATCACCGCGAGGGCCTTGGCCCCCGTGACTTCACGGGCGATCCGGTAGTTGTGGCGCAGGGCTTGAAGGTCGATCAGGGCACGGGCTGGACGCATGGCGGCAGACTTCTAGTCGGTCATTTGAAAAAAAACCGGCGCTGGCTGACAGCGTGAACCGCCAACAGCACCGGGAGAGGGATCTTTCTGGCTGAGCGTTATGGCAGCGCGGCAACAACCGACAGCTCGACCAGGATTTGCGGTTCGCACAGCTTCGATTCAACGGTAGCGCGGGCCGGGGCGACGCCTTTCGGCAGCCACTGGTCCCACACCGAATTCATGCCTTCGAAGTGCGCGTCGATGTCTTTCAGGTAAATCGTCACCGACAGCAGACGGTTCTTGTCGGTCCCGGCCAGGTCCAGCAAACGCTCGATGTTGGCGAGGGTTTCACGGGTCTGCTGTTCAATCCCGGCGCTCATGTCATCGCCGACCTGCCCTGCCAGATACACGGTACTGTTGTGGACAACGATCTGGCTCATGCGCTCATTGGTGAGCTGGCGCTGGATTGACATGTTTTGCGGACTCCTGAAGTTTGTTGCCATAACGGGAAATATCGAGACCTTCGGCGCTGATCTGCGGCGTTTTCTTCGCCATCAGATCGGCCAGCAAACGACCGGAGCCACAGGCCATGGTCCAGCCGAGCGTACCGTGGCCCGTATTCAGAAACAGATTTTTGAACGGTGTGGCGCCAACAATCGGGGTGCCGTCCGGAGTGGTCGGACGCAGGCCGGTCCAGAAGCTCGCCTGAGGCAGATCGCCGCCCTGAGGATAAAGGTCGTTGACGATCATCTCCAGGGTTTCGCGTCGACGCGGATTCAACGACAGGTCAAAACCGGCAATTTCCGCCATGCCGCCGACGCGGATGCGGTTGTCGAAACGTGTGATCGCGACCTTGTAGGTCTCGTCGAGAATGGTCGACGTCGGGGCCATCGCCGGATTGATGATCGGCACGGTCAGCGAGTAACCCTTGAGCGGATACACCGGAGCCCGGATGCCCAACGGCTTGAGCAATTGCGGCGAGTAGCTGCCCAACGCCAGCACGTAGCGGTCGGCAGTTTCCAGCTTGCCGTCGATCCATACGCCGTTGATGCGATCACCGGCGAAGTCGAGGCGCTGAATGTCCTGGCCGAAACGGAATTCCACACCCAGTTTCGTAGCCATCTCGGCCAGGCGGGTGGTGAAGATCTGGCAGTCGCCGGTCTGGTCGTTCGGCAGGCGCAAGGCACCGGCGAGGATGTCGGTGACACTGGCCAGGGCCGGTTCGACCCGGGCAATGCCGGCGCGGTCGAGCAATTCGAACGGCACGCCGGACTCTTGCAGCACGGCGATGTCTTTGGCGGCGCCATCAAGCTGCGCCTGGGTGCGGAACAGCTGGGTAGTCCCCAGGCTGCGGCCTTCGTAGGCAATACCGGTTTCGGCGCGCAATTCGTCGAGGCAGTCGCGACTGTACTCGGACAGGCGCACCATGCGCTCCTTGTTCACTGCGTAACGGCTGGCGGTGCAGTTGCGCAGCATCTGCGCCATCCACAGGTATTGGTCGATGTCGGCAGTGGCCTTGATCGCCAACGGTGCGTGACGCTGCAACAACCACTTGATGGCTTTGAGCGGCACGCCCGGTGCGGCCCACGGCGAGGCATAACCCGGCGAAACCTGCCCGGCGTTGGCGAAACTGGTTTCCATGGCCGCCGCTGGCTGACGGTCAACCACCGTCACCTCAAAGCCGGCCCGTGCCAGATAATAGGCACTGGCGGTACCGATGACGCCGCTACCCAAGACCAGAACGCGCATTTTCATATCCCTCATCGCGGCTTACCGCTGACGTTTATTGTGCAGACCGAAGATGTGGGCAGTTTAAAAAAGATTAGCCAGTGCTTTTCACTATATAAGTGCCTATATTTGGCGACAATTCTCGGCAAAAACCCTTTTCACGGAGGCGCATCCCCTATGCGGACCAACACTCAGACCAAACGTGAGCTGGACAAGATCGACCGCAACATCTTGCGGATCCTGCAAGCGGACGGGCGTATTTCCTTCACCGAGCTCGGGGAAAAGGTCGGCCTCTCCACCACGCCCTGCACCGAGCGGGTACGGCGACTGGAGCGCGAAGGGATCATCATGGGCTACAACGCCCGCCTGAATCCGCAGCACCTCAAGGGTAGCCTGCTGGTGTTCGTCGAGATCAGCCTCGACTACAAATCCGGCGATACTTTCGAAGAGTTCCGACGCGCGGTGCTGAAACTGCCCCACGTACTGGAATGCCATTTGGTGTCAGGTGACTTCGATTACCTGGTGAAAGCACGGATTTCCGAGATGGCCTCGTACCGCAAACTGCTGGGCGACATCCTGCTCAAGCTACCGCATGTGCGCGAATCCAAGAGCTATATCGTGATGGAAGAAGTGAAAGAGAGCTTGAACCTGCCGATTCCGGATTGAGGGGCTGCCTTGAGGAAATGGCTGTCAGGGCGATAGCTTTCGCGAGCAAGCCCGCTCCCGCATTAGATATTCAGTGGGCATGGATTTGTGTACGGCAAAGATCAAGTGTGGGAGCGGGCTTGCTCGCGAAGGCCGCGCCTCGGTCTAGCTAGACCAACACCTGCCGGGTGCTGGCCATGTATTCATGAATCTGCTTCTCGACCCGCGGATGGATCAGCTCCACCGGTCGCCGTCCGTTGGGGCATGGCAACGTCTTGGTGGTACCGAACAGCCGACAGATCAGCGGTCGTTCGTCATACACCGTGCAGCCGTTGGGCCCTAGATGGACGCAATTGAGTTCATCCATCGCTGCATCCTGCTCGGCCCGGGTCTTGCGCGGCAGGCGGGACATTTCTTCAGGCGAGGTGGTCACCGGCCCACAGCAGTCATGGCAGCCGGGCACGCACTCGAAAGAGGGAATCTGCTGGCGCAGCGTGCGAATTTTCTGACTGTTGCAACTCATCGAAGCGGTGACCGAATGCGGAATAGACCGGGATTCTGACGCAAAAA
The DNA here is from genome assembly GCF_019145235.1 of Pseudomonas farris. Lineage (GTDB taxonomy): Bacteria > Pseudomonadota > Gammaproteobacteria > Pseudomonadales > Pseudomonadaceae > Aquipseudomonas > Aquipseudomonas farris. The sequence continues at coordinate 94,771 of NZ_JAHSTV010000006.1, forward strand.
CCCCGATCCAGACAGCGCCAACCGACCGGTGTTGCCCGTGGCCGAAACGGCGGCTTATGCTCCGTCAACTTTTTCAAACACACGAACTCAGGATGACGCACATGAACGCCCCCGTTCAGCAACCAGCCCCGAGCCATCAACACACGGCCTCTTATTACGCCGCCAGCAGCTTGCCGCAACCCGATTTTGCGGTGCTCACAGGTGAGCTGGTTGCGGACGTATGTGTGGTGGGCGGCGGGTTATCCGGGCTGAACACCGCGATTGAACTGGCCGAACGCGGCTTCAGCGTGGTGCTGCTGGAAGCACACAAGATCGGTTGGGGCGCTAGCGGGCGCAATGGCGGGCAATTGATTCGCGGCGTCGGCCATGGCCTCGACCAATTCGCCAACGTGATCGGTGCAGACGGTGTGCGTCACATGAAACTGATGGGCCTGGAAGCGGTGGAAATCGTCCGACAGCGGATCGAGCGTTTTCAGATCCCTTGCGACCTGACCTGGGGTTACTGCGACCTCGCCAACAAGACTCAAGACCTGGAAGGCTTCGCCGAAGACGCCATCGAGCTACACAGCCTCGGTTACCGTTACGAAACCCGTCTGCTGCAAGCCAATGAAATACACAGCGTGGTGGGTTCCGACCGCTATGTCGGCGGTCTGATCGACATGGGCTCCGGGCATCTGCACCCATTGAACCTGGCACTCGGCGAAGCGGCCGCCGCCCAACAATTGGGCGTAAAGCTGTTCGAACAATCGGCGGTGACCCGCATCGATTACGGCCCCGAGGTCAAAGTCCACACCGCCCAGGGCTCAGTTCACGCGAAGACGCTGGTGCTGGGTTGCAACGCCTACCTCAACGATCTCAATCCGCAACTCGGCGGCAAGGTGCTGCCCGCCGGCAGTTATATCATCGCCACCGAACCCTTGAGTGAAGAACAGGCTCACGCGCTGCTGCCGCAAAACATGGCGGTCTGCGATCAACGGGTGGCGCTGGATTATTACCGACTCTCGGCGGACCGACGCTTACTGTTCGGCGGTGCCTGCCATTATTCAGGAAGCGACCCGAAAGACATCGCCGCGTACATGCGACCGAAGATGCTGGCGGTATTCCCGCAACTGGCCGGGGTGAAAATCGACTATCAATGGGGCGGGATGATCGGCATCGGCGCCAATCGCCTGCCGCAGATCGGACAGCTCAAGGAGCAGCCGAATGTGTATTACGCCCAGGCTTATTCCGGCCATGGGTTGAACGCCACGCATCTGGCGGGCAAGTTGTTGGCTGAAGCTATCAGTGGTCAGCAGAGTGGAGGGTTCGATCTGTTCGCCAAGGTGCCGCATATCACCTTCCCCGGCGGCAAACATTTGCGTTCGCCGTTGTTGGCGTTGGGGATGTTGTGGCATCGGTTCAAAGAATTGGTCTGAAAGATTTTCGGCGTCTGTATCGACGCCTTCGCGAGCAAGCCCGCTCCCACATTTAATCGTTGTCGAACACAAAATCTGCGTTCGTTGACGATCAAATGTGGGAGCGGGCTTGCTCGCGAATCGATTTAAAGAACACCGCAAAACTCAGATCCGCCAGAACGGTTTAAGCCCCTCCTCCAACGCCTGCTCCTGACTCAATCCGACATCCCTGAGCTGCTCCGGCGTCAATTCCAGCAACACCTTGCGCGTGTGCAGACGATGCCAGAACAGGCCCCAGCGACCCAGGCAGGACGGTGCGTTGCGCATGACCGCCTCGCGTGCGCCGTTTTTTTGCCCTGCCGCCAGTTCCTGACTGTGTAACGTCAGCCGCACATCGCTCAAGCCGTTCATTTTCGTCGCTCCTGTTTACTTGGGTAGCCAGAGCTTTCATGATGCGCGGACGGCGAAAAGCATTACAGATTCAACGATGGTGTATTAATTCCATACAGATTTTCCATTTAAGCCTCTGAATCACATATTTTTGCCCCATCTGTGCTGGTTAACCGAATCACCCACACCGAGACTGCGCCATGACCCTTTACGTCAACCTCGCCGAATTGCTCGGCACTCGTATCGAACAGGGCTTCTATCGTCCCGGTGACCGGTTGCCCTCGGTGCGGGCACTGAGTGTCGAACACGGGGTCAGCCTGAGCACGGTGCAGCAGGCCTATCGAGTGCTGGAAGACGTTGGCCTGGCGATGCCCAAACCCAAGTCCGGCTACTTCGTCCCCGTGAGTCGCGAACTGCCGGAGCTGCCAGTGGTTGGCCGGCCCGCCCAACGACCGGTGGATATTTCGCAGTGGGATCAAGTGCTGGAACTGATCCGCGCCGTACCGCGCAAGGACGTCGTGCAACTGGGTCGCGGCATGCCGGACATCACCACGCCGACCATGAAACCGCTGCTGCGCAACCTGGCGCGAATCAGCCGGCGGCAGGATATGCCCGGTCTGTATTACGACAACATCTACGGCACCCTTGAATTGCGCGAACAGATCGCTCGTCTGATGCTCGATTCCGGCTGCCAGTTAAGCGCCAACGATCTGGTGATCACTACCGGTTGCCATGAAGCACTGTCCACCAGCATCCGTGCCATTTGCGATCCGGGTGACATCGTCGCCGTAGATTCGCCGAGCTTTCACGGCGCCATGCAGACGCTCAAGGGCCTGGGCATGAAAGCCCTGGAAATCCCCACCGACCCGCTCACCGGCATCAGCCTCGATGCTTTGGAACTGGCGTTGGAGCAATGGCCGATCAAAGCCATACAGCTGACCCCCAACTGCAACAACCCGCTGGGCTACATCATGCCGGAGGCGCGTAAACGTGCGCTGTTGACGCTCGCACAGCGTTTCGACGTGGCGATTATCGAGGACGATGTGTATGGCGAACTGGCCTACACCTACCCACGCCCGCGCACGATCAAATCCTTCGACGAAGACGGCCGCGTCCTGCTCTGCAGTTCTTTTTCCAAGACCCTGGCACCGGGCCTGCGCATTGGTTGGGTCGCGCCGGGTCGTTATCTGGAACGGGTGCTGCACATGAAGTACATCAGCACCGGCTCCACCGCGCCGCAACCGCAAATTGCGATTGCCGAATTTCTCAAGGCCGGGCACTTCGAACCGCATTTGCGGAAGATGCGCACGCAATACCAGCGCAATCGCGACGCGATGATCGACTGGGTGACCCGCTATTTCCCTGCTGGCACCCGGGCTAGCCGTCCGCAAGGCAGCTTCATGCTGTGGGTCGAACTGCCCGAGGGCTTCGATACCCTGAAACTCAATCGGGCGCTGCATGATCAAGGCGTACAGATTGCTGTCGGCAGTATCTTTTCCGCCTCGGGCAAATACCGTAATTGCCTGCGGATGAACTACGCTGCCAAAACAACCCCGCAGATCGAAGAAGCAGTACGCAAGGTCGGTGCGACAGCGATCAAACTGCTGGCGGAAACTGACTGACCTTTCTTCGGGAAGCGGCGTCCATATGCTAACTGCCACCACCCGGAATACGCTCCGTGAGAATCAGACAGCCCCTGCTTGCTCTTCTGTTACTCGCCTCGCTCTTTGGTGGCTGTACAACACTCAACGTTCCTCGCGAACCGAGTCAGGCCCTGCCAGCGGCCGATTCGGCGTTCGGCCGCTCGATCCAGGCCCAGGCCGCCCCCCATCAGGGCCAATCGGGTTTTCGCTTACTCTCCGATAGCGCCGAAGCCTTCACCGCCCGCGCCGAGCTGATTCGCAACGCCCAAAGCAGCCTCGATCTGCAGTACTACATCGTCCATGACGGCATCAGCACACGAATACTGGTGAGCGAGCTGCTTAAGGCCGCTGACCGCGGAGTACGGGTGCGGATTCTGCTCGACGACACCACCAGCGATGGTCTGGACCGGATCATCGCGACCCTCGCCGCACATCCGAAGATTCAGATCCGCGTGTTCAACCCGCTGCATCTTGGCCGCAGCACCGTCGTTACGCGAACCATGGGCCGGTTCTTCAACCTGTCGCAGCAACATCGGCGCATGCATAACAAACTGTGGGTGGCGGACAACAGCGCGGCGATCGTTGGTGGACGCAACCTGGGGGACGAATATTTCGATGCCGAACCCAACCTCAATTTCACCGACATCGACATGCTCAGTGTCGGCCCGGTTGCAGAGCAGTTGGGGCACAGCTTCGACCAGTACTGGAACAGCGCCCTGAGCAAGCCGATCGAGCAGTTTCTCTCGACCAAGCCGACAGCCAGGGACCTGAGAAACACCCGGACCCGACTGGACGAATCCCTGGAGGAAACGCGCAAACAGAATCACGCGCTCTATCAGCAGCTAATGGCCTACACCACTCACCCGCGCCTGGATGTCTGGCGCCGGGAGCTGATCTGGGCCTGGAACCAGGCGTTGTGGGACGCACCGAGCAAGGTATTGTCCAAGGGCGAGCCGGATCCGCACTTGTTGCTGACCACCCAGTTGGCGCCCGAACTCAATGGGGTCAGCAAGGAGCTGATCATGGTTTCGGCTTACATCGTGCCCGGCCAATCGGGGCTGGTGTACCTGACCGGTCGCGCTGATGCAGGCGTGTCGGTGAGTTTGCTGACCAATTCACTGGAAGCCACCGATGTACCGGCCACGCACGGTGGTTACGCACCTTATCGCAAAGCCTTACTGGAGCATGGCGTGCAGCTGTTCGAATTACGCCGCCAGCCCGGCGACAATGGAGACAATGGCGGCAGCGGACCGAGCCTGTTTCACAGCGGGAGCAGCTCTTACCGTAGTTCCGACTCCAGCCTGCACAGCAAGGCGATGATTTTCGACCGACAGAAAGCCTTCATCGGCTCGTTCAATTTCGACCCGCGCTCGGTACTGTGGAACACCGAAGTCGGGGTATTGGTGGACAACCCGCAACTCGCCGGGCGGGTGCGCGAACTGGCACTGGAGGGCATGGCGCCTGCCCTCAGCTATCATGCCCGACTGGAAAAGGGTCAGATCGTCTGGGTCACCGAAGATGACGGCAAGCAGCACACATTGACCGAAGAACCGGGAGGTTGGTGGAGACACTTCAATTCATGGCTCAGCAGCATGGTTGGGCTGGAGCGGATGTTGTAGCTTAAATTGCCAGGATCGCAGCCTTCGGCAGCTCCTACAGGGATCGCATTTCAAATGTAGGAGCTGCCGAAGGCTGCGATCTTTTGATCTATGCCGGCTGCACCACACCAAACGCCCCTTGCCGCGACACCAGAATCACCAGCCCCAACGCGCCCGCCGCCATCAGCAACGGCAAGGCATGCCCGCTGATCCACTGGCTCCCGGCACCGGCCGCCAAGGGCCCGATCAAGCAACCAATTCCCCACAACTGTGCGATATGAGCATTGGCCCGCACCAGCGCATCGTCGCGATAACGTTCGCCGATCAGGATCAGCGACAAGGTGAATAACCCGCCGGCACTGGCGCCAAACAACACCCACAGCGGCCAGATCAGTAGCGTGTCGATCAGCAATGGAATCGCCAGGCTCGACAGCAGCAAGAGCATCGCGCAACCGGTAAACAATGTACGCCGCGACAAGCGATCGGCCAGCGCACCAATCGGCAACTGCAGCAAGGCATCACCCACCACCACCGTGCTGACCATCGCCAAGGCGATTTCCGTGGTGAAGCCCTGGCGCAGGCAGTAAACCGGCAGCAAAGTCAGGATCATCGCTTCAAACGCCGCGAACAGCGATACCGCCCAGGCAATTGCCGGCAAGCCGCGGCAGAAGGTCAACAAGTCACCGAGGGTTACGCTGCAGGCTTCGCTGGTGGGTGCTCCGCCGCGACCCAGCAGCAGGAGCGGTGACGTCATCAGTAAACCGACACCAACCCAGAAGCCGTAATCGTGCTCGGTGCCCAATGCGCCCAACAGCAACGGCCCGGCCAACTGACTCAGCGCATAGCTACTGCCATACAGCGCCACCAGCCGACCGCGCCATTGCTCGACCACCAGTTGGTTGATCCAGCTTTCGCCGAGGATGAAGACGAGGGTCAGGATCACCCCGATCATCAACCGCAGCACCAGCCAGATCGGATAGCTCGGCCACAGCGCAAGCAAGCCGATGGAGACCGCCCCGGCCCACAGGCAAAGGCGCATCAGATTAGCCGTGCCAAGACGGGCTGCGAGGTGGCTGGAAATTTTCGCCCCCAGCAGTACGCCAATGGCCGGCATCGCCGCCATCACGCCGATCGCGAACGAGCCGTAACCCCAGCCTTCCAGACGCAGCGATACCAACGGCATGCTGACACCCAGGGCCAGGCCGACACTCAAGACAGACGCCAAAACGGCGAAATACGTCGCCCAACGCATGTTCCACACTCCTGTGGATTATTATTTTCAGGCACCACGCAAAGCAATGTGGGAGCGGGCTTGCTCGCGAAGAGGCCATCACATCCAACATTGATGTTGGCTGTTACACCGCCTTCGCGAGCAAGCCCGCTCCCACAGGGGATCTGTGTCGTTCAGGAGCCCGACTTACTACCGGGCCCCTTCACTTTACAACTTGATCCAGGTCGCCTTCAGCTCGGTGTACTTGTCGAACGCGTGCAGCGATTTGTCGCGACCATTGCCGGACTGTTTGAAGCCACCGAACGGCGCGGTCATGTCGCCGCCATCGTACTGGTTGACCCACACGCTACCGGCACGCAAAGCCTTGGCGGTCAGGTGAGCCTTGGAGATGTCGGCAGTCCAGACTGCAGCAGCCAAACCGTATGGCGTGTCGTTGGCGATCTGGATGGCTTCTTCAGCGCTGTCGAAGGTGATGACCGACAACACCGGACCGAAGATTTCTTCCTGAGCGATTTTCATCGCATTGCTCACGCCATCGAAAATCGTCGGCTCGACGTAGGTGCCACCGGTTTCCTGAAGAATGCGCTTGCCGCCAGCCACCAGTTTGGCGCCATCGGTGTGACCGGATTCGATGTAGGACAACACAGTGTTCATCTGCTGGGTGTCCACCAGTGCACCGACGTTGGTCGCAGGGTCCAGCGGATTGCCCGGCTTCCAGGTTTTCAGGGCTTCGATCACCAGCGGCAGGAATTTGTCCTTGATCGAACGCTCGACCAACAGGCGCGAACCAGCAGTGCAGACTTCGCCCTGGTTGAAGGCGATGGCACCGGCAGCGGCTTCGGCGGCGGCTTGCAGGTCCGGCGCATCGGCAAACACGATGTTCGGGCTCTTGCCGCCAGCTTCGAGCCAGACACGCTTCATGTTCGACTCACCGGAGTAGATCAGCAGTTGCTTGGCAATCTTGGTAGAACCGGTGAACACCAGGGTGTCGACGTCGTTATGCAGGGCCAAGGCCTTGCCGACGGTGTGGCCGTAACCCGGCAGCACGTTCAGCACACCTTTCGGGATGCCGGCTTCAACGGCCAGCGCTGCAAGGCGAATGGCAGTCAGCGGCGACTTTTCGGAAGGCTTGAGGATCACCGAGTTACCGGTGGACAGTGCCGGGCCGAGTTTCCAGCAGGCCATCATCAACGGGAAGTTCCATGGCACGATCGCGCCGACCACGCCGACCGGCTCACGAGTCACCAGACCCAGCTGATCATGCGGAGTGGCAGCGACTTCGTCGTAGATCTTGTCGATGGCTTCACCGCTCCAGCTCAGGGCTTGCGCCGCGCCGGGAACGTCGATGTACAGGGAATCGCTGATCGGCTTGCCCATGTCCAGGGTTTCGAGCAGGGCCAGCTCTTCGGCGTGCTGTTTCAGCAGCCCGGCGAAACGAATCATGGTGGCTTTGCGTTTGGTCGGCGCCAGGCGCGACCAGGCGCCGGAATTGAAAGTGGCGCGGGCGTTGTCCACGGCACGCTGGGCATCGGCGGCGTCACAGCTGGCAATCTTGCCCAGCAGACGGCCATCGACGGGACTGATGCACTCGAAGGTCTCACCGGAGACGGCATCGGTGTATTCGCCATTGATGTAGGCGCGGCCTTCGATCTTCAGATCGCGAGCCCGTTGTTCCCAGTCGGCACGAGTCAGGGTGGTCATTCGAGTGTCCTCCTCTTATTGAATACGACTGCCCCGCGTTCTATGCGGGTGCTGTCAGGAATTCTGCCCGGCCAGCCTGCTTTTCGGCTCAAGGCAACCGTTACCCTAAACCAGCGGCCGGTAATGTTTCAATATATTTGACACAAGGCTGGCAAACGGCCTTGCGATGTTCATTTTAATAAACATAGACTTTCAACTTTCCAGCGCAATCACGGGGGAATACCAGCATGAGCATTCAGGATATCGTCGATTTCAGCCAGGCCAACACCCAGCCCGATCGTTATCGGCCCGACCCTGCAAAAGTCCTCAAGGGTGACCCCGAGCAAGCGGTGTACAACCACTACAACAGCCCGTGCGGCCAGATGAGTGCAGGTGTCTGGGAAGGCGAAGTCGGCCAGTGGCTAGTGAACTACACCGAGCACGAATACTGCGAAATCGTTCAGGGGGTTTCAGTGCTGCGCGACGCCGATGGCAACGCCAAGACTCTGCGTGTGGGCGATCGCTTCGTGATTCCGGCCGGTTTCAAAGGCACCTGGGAAGTGCTGGAGCCGTGCCGCAAGATCTATGTGGTGTTTGAACAGAAGGCTTGAGGATTTGTGTTGCCCTCACCAACCTCATCGCGAGCAGGCTCGCGATGAGGCCCTGCCAGACAACACTAAACCCATAGGCAACAAAAAAGGCCCGTATCTCGCGATACGGGCCTTTTTCGTAAGAGGGAAAAATCAATTACTTGATTTTGCCTTCTTTGTAGATCACGTGCTTACGAACAACCGGATCAAATTTCTTGATCTCGATTTTGTCCGGAGTAGTGCGCTTGTTCTTGTCGGTAGTGTAGAAGTGACCAGTACCGGCGCTCGAAATCAAACGAATCAATTCACGCATGATTAGCTCCCTTAGATCTTGCCGGCTTTGCGGATTTCGGCCAGCACGACAGTGATGCCACGCTTGTCGATGATACGCATGCCTTTGGCAGATACGCGCAGACGCACGAAACGTTTCTCTTCTTCAACCCAGAAGCGGTGATGCTGCAGGTTCGGCAGGAAACGACGACGGGTTTTGTTGTTTGCGTGGGAAATGTTATTCCCAGTCACCGGACCCTTACCGGTAACTTGACATACTCTCGACATGCCTCAGCCCTCTAAAACCACATGCCCAACCCGGCATGGGTTGGCCGCTTAATCTCTCAGTCATTTGGCGCCAGGCGCCGCGTTTCTTTAGAGGTCTTACCGGCTACACCTACAGTGAAGGAACCGGGCCCCTAGAAAAGAGCGCTGCTTTATACCAGAAAGACCAGAGAGCAACAACAATCGATGTGCATTGAATCAACAAAAACCCCATTTTTCGGGCTCGGAGCGCCTTGGACAAAGGCTGTCGTCGATGGAGACCGCTCGTCGCAGAAAATCAGCCAGAAGGCCAATCAGGGTTTTCCTCGGTCAGCACTCACCGAAAACAACGCACATAGTCCCCTTAAAATGAAAAAGGGGATAGTCATTTGCAAAAGAGCCCACTAGGGTAAGCCTTTTCCAGACTGCACTTGCAGATGGGCCTTCGATCTGTAAAGGAATCCGACCATGCGCCTCGCTGCCCTACCGCTGCTGTTCGCCCCGCTTCTATTGAGCCCCCTGGCCCATGCTGCCGCCTTGAGCGTCTGCACTGAAGCCAGCCCGGAAGGGTTCGATGTGGTGCAATACAACTCGCTGACCACCACCAATGCCTCGGCCGATGTGCTGATGGACCGCCTGGTGGACTTCGATACGGTCAGCGGCAAAGTGGTCGCCAGCCTGGCGGACAGCTGGGAAGTCACGCCCGACGGCCTGACCTACGTCTTCAAGTTGCACCCGCAGGTGAAATTTCACCGTACCGAATACTTCAACCCGACACGTAACCTGACCGCCGAAGATGTGAAGTTCAGCTTCGACCGCATGCTCGACCCGGCGAACCCGTGGCACAAAGTCGCCCAGAGCGGCTTCCCGCACGCCCAGTCGATGCAGTTACCGGCGTTGATCAAGAAGATCGACGCATTGGACCCGCTTACCATCCGCGTCACCCTTGATCACCCGGACTCGACTTTCCTGCCAACCCTGACCATGGGTTTCGCCTCGATCTATTCGGCTGAGTACGCGGACAAACTGCTGAAGGCCGGCACCCCGGAGAAACTCAACAGCCAGCCGATCGGCAGCGGCCCGTTCATCTTCACGCGCTTCCAGAAAGACGCCTCGATTCGCTACAAGGCCAACCCGGATTACTTCCGTGGCAAGCCGTCGGTTGACCCGCTGATCTTCGCCATCACTCCGGACGCCAACGTGCGCTTGCAGAAGCTGCGCCGCAACGAGTGTCAGATCGCCCTGTCGCCCAAACCGCTGGACGTACAGGCCGCGCACAAAGAGCCGACCCTGAAAGTCGAAAAGACTGACGCCTTCATGACCGCATTCGTTGGCATCAACAGCCAGCATCCGCCGCTGGACAAACCTGAAGTGCGCCAGGCCATCAACCTGGCGTTCGACAAGGCCAATTACATCAAGGCCGTGTTCGAAGACACCGCTGAACCCGCCAATGGCCCATATCCGCCCAACACCTGGAGCTACGCCAAAAACCTCTCGGGCTATCCCCATGATGTCGAGAAAGCCCGCGCTTTGATGGCGAAGGCGGGACTCAAGAGTGGTTTCCAGACCACCATCTGGACCCGCCCTTCCGGCAGCCTGCTGAACCCCAATCCGAGCCTCGGTGCGCAATTGCTGCAGTCCGACCTGGCGGAAATCGGCATCCAGGCAGAGATTCGCGTGATCGAATGGGGCGAGCTGATTCGCCGCGCCAAGGCCGGCGAGCACGACCTGTTGTTCATGGGCTGGGCCGGCGATAACGGTGACCCGGACAACTTCCTCACGCCGCAGTTTTCTTGCGCGGGGGTCAAATCCGGCACCAACTTCGCCCGCTACTGCAACCAGGACCTGGACAAGCTGATCAGCGCCGGCAAGACCACCGGCGAGCAAGGTGTACGCACCAAGCTCTACGAACAGGCCCAGGCGCAGATCCAGCAACAGGCGTTGTGGCTGCCACTGGCGCACCCGACGGCCTTTGCGCTGACACGCAAGGATGTGCAGGGTTATCAGGTCAGCCCGTTCGGTCGTCAGGATTACTCGAAGGTCAACCTCAAGTAATCCGCCCCGCCACAACCCCCTGTGGGAGCGGGCTTGCTCGCGAAAGCGGTCTGTCAGTAGACATTGATATCGACTGACACGACGCCTTCGCGAGCAAGCCCGCTCCCACAGGGGTTGCTTACCTCTAGCCTCTTACATCCACCCATACTCGGCCATGGACAGCGGATCGCCGTCACCAACTATGAAATGGTCGAGCACCCGCACATCGATCAGATCCAAGGCCTCTTGCAGGCGCTTGGTCAGCATTCGGTCGGCTTGACTGGGGTCTGGGTTACCCGACGGATGGTTGTGACACAGGATCAGCGCTGCGGCGTTGTGAGCCAGGGCGCGCTTGACCACCTGCCGCGGATAAACGCTGGTGCTGTCGATGGAGCCGCGAAACAGCGCCTCAAAGGCCAGCACCCGGTGCTTGGAATCGAGAAACAGGCAACCAAACACCTCGTGAGGCTCATGGCGCAGCATCGACTTGAGGTAGTCACGCACCGCCAATGGATTCTCCAGCACCGAGTTGTGACGCAAGCGCTCGGCCAGATGCCGCCGGGCCATTTCCAGCACTGCCTGCAACTGGGCGAACTTTGCCGGCCCAAGGCCAAGCTGACCGCTGAAGGTCGGCTGATCGGCCTCCAGCAAGGTGCGCAGGCTGCCAAATTGATGCAGCAGGTGTCGCGCCAGATCGACCGCGCTTTTACCGGACACGCCGGTTCGTAGAAAGATTGCCAGCAACTCGGCGTCTGAAAGACTTGCCGATCCCTGCTCAAGTAGCTTCTCCCGCGGTCGCTCCGCCGCCGGCCAATCGCGAATGCTCATAGCACCTCCATGTATGTGGGCGCCGCTGTTCCATAGCGGTCGCTGTGATATCGTAGCCCATCTTTTTTGCTGGCGAATTCATCCCTGGGGAGGGGGTATCGCCAAGCAGTCATCAACGAAATGAAAGGCAGACCTATGCAGCGGCTGTATCGGAAACGCATCGTTCTGGGCGTCGGCGGCGGCATTGCTGCTTACAAGAGCGCCGAGCTGGTTCGCCGCCTGATCGACCAGGGCGCCGAAGTGCGCGTGGTCATGACCCGTGGCGGCAGCGAATTCATTACCCCGCTGACCATGCAGGCGTTGTCCGGGCATCCGGTCCATCTCGATTTGCTGGACCCGGCGGCCGAAGCCGCGATGGGCCACATCGAGCTGGCCAAATGGGCCGACCTGGTGCTGATCGCTCCCGCCACCGCGGACCTGATCGCCCGCCTGGCCCAAGGCATTGCCGACGACCTGCTGACCACGCTGGTGCTGGCCACCGACGCGGTGGTCGCGGTTGCCCCGGCGATGAACCAGGCCATGTGGCGCGACCCGGCGACCCAGGCCAACCTGCAAACCCTCGAAAGCCGCGACCTCAAAGTCTTCGGCCCAGCCTCCGGCAGCCAGGCCTGCGGCGACGTCGGCATGGGTCGCATGCTCGAAGCCACCGACCTCGCCCAGTGCGCGGCAGACTGCTTCCAGCGCCAGGCGCTGACCGGCAAACACGTGCTGATCACCGCCGGCCCGACCCAGGAAAACATCGACCCGGTGCGCTACATCACCAACCACAGCTCCGGAAAAATGGGCTTTGCCCTGGCCGAAGCCGCGGTAGAAGCTGGCGCCCGCGTGACCCTGATCACAGGTCCCGTGCACCTGCCGACCCCGGATCGCGTCACGCGCATCGACGTGGTGAGTGCCCGCGACATGCTCGCTGCCTGTGAAGCGGCGATCCCTTGCGACCTGTTCATCGCCTCGGCCGCGGTCGCGGACTACCGCCCGGAAGTCGTCGCCCCACAGAAACTCAAGAAAGACCCTACGAACGGCGACGGCTTGTTGCTACAGATGGTGCGTAACCCAGACATCCTGGCCACCATCGCCACCCGTCCCGACCGTCCGTTCAGTGTCGGCTTCGCTGCCGAAACCGAACACCTGCTCGATTACGCTGCTCGCAAGTTGAAAGACAAGAACCTCGATCTGATCGTCGCCAACGACGTCGCGAACCCGAGTATTGGCTTCAACAGCGAAGAAAACGCCTGCAGCGTGATTGACCGTGAGCTGCACGCCACACTCTTCGCCCAGACCAGCAAGAGCAAAATCGCTCGCCAGCTGATCACTTTTATCGCCGAACGTCTGAACCAGGTTTAATTTACATGCACGCTTTGCAAGCCAAGATCCTCGACCCACGCATCGGTACCGAATTCCCGCTGCCACAGTACGCCACGCCAGGCTCCGCCGGCCTCGACCTGCGCGCCATGCTGGAAAAAGATACCGTCATCAAGCCGGGCGAAACCCTGCTGATCCCTACCGGCCTGTCGGTGTACATCGGCGATCCGGGCTTGGCGGCCTTGATTCTGCCGCGCTCCGGCCTGGGCCATAAGCACGGCATCGTGCTGGGCAACCTGGTCGGCCTGATCGACTCCGATTACCAAGGCCCGTTGATGGTGTCGTGCTGGAACCGTGGCCAGACCGATTTCAACATGGTGGTAGGCGAACGCCTGGCCCAGTTGGTGTTGGTACCGGTAGTTCAAGCGCATTTTGAAATGGTCGAAGAGTTCGTCGAAACCCAGCGCGGCACCGGCGGTTTCGGCCATTCGGGCAGCCACTGATCATCGGCACTCAGGCTGGGAGCCCTGCCCGGCCTGACCTGTCCTCTGCATTTTAAGGATGAAAATTGCAAAGACGTCATCTGGAAGGTTTACCACTGGAAATCAAGGCATTGGCCGGCCAATTGCTCGCCAATGTTGATGGCATGGCCTTTTCACACCACGAACTCTCGGTGGAAAACACCGTCATACCCTTCAGTTTGAGCCAGCCCACGAATTTTTCGCAGGCTTGTCCAGCCACTTTCAAGATGGAGCATTCCTACAGATGAGCACCCCAGCCCAAGTCGCACCCAAGTTCCCCGACAGCATCTTCCGCGCCTACGACATTCGCGGCACCGTCCCGGAATTCTTGAACGCTGAAACAGCTTATTGGCTTGGTCGCGCCATCGGCTCCCAGAGCCTGGCCCAGGATGAACCGAACGTTTCAGTCGGCCGCGACGGTCGCCTGTCCGGCCCGGAACTGGTCGAGCAACTGATCAAAGGCCTGGCCGACAGCGGCTGCCACGTCAGCGACGTCGGCCTGGTGCCAACCCCTGCGCTGTATTACGCCGCTAACGTTCTGGCCGGCAAATCCGGCGTGATGCTCACCGGCAGCCACAACCCGTCGAACTACAACGGCTTCAAGATCGTCATTGCCGGCGACACCCTGGCCAACGAACAGATCCAGGCCCTGCACGAACGCCTCAAGACCAACAATCTGAGCAGCGGCAAGGGCAGCATCACCAAGGTCGAGATCCTCGACCGCTACAACACTGAAATCGTCCAGGACATCAAACTCGCCCGCCGCCTGAAGGTGGTGGTCGATTGCGGCAACGGCGCGGCCGGCGTGATCGCCCCGCAGCTGATCGAAGCCCTGAACTGCGAAGTCATCCCGCTGTTCTGCGAAGTCGATGGCAACTTCCCGAACCACCACCCGGACCCGGGCAAGCCTGAAAACCTGGTGGACCTGATCGCCAAGGTCAAGGAAACCAACGCCGACCTGGGCCTGGCTTTCGACGGCGACGGCGACCGTGTAGGTGTCGTCACCAACACCGGTAGCATCGTCTTCCCTGATCGTCTGTTGATGCTGTTCGCCCGCGACGTCGTGGCGCGCAACCCGAACGCGGAAATCATCTTCGACGTCAAATGCACCCGTCGCCTGATTCCGCTGATCAAGGAATACGGTGGTCGTCCGCTGATGTGGAAGACCGGTCACTCGTTGATCAAAAAGAAAATGAAACAATCCGGCGCCCTGTTGGCCGGCGAAATGAGCGGGCACATCTTCTTCAAGGAGCGCTGGTTCGGTTTCGACGACGGCATTTACAGCGCCGCGCGGCTGCTGGAGATCCTCAGCAAGGAAAAATCCACCGCGGAAGAGCTGTTCGCGACCTTCCCGAACGATATTTCTACGCCAGAGATCAATATCCATGTGACCGAAGAGAGCAAATTCAGCATCATTGACGCACTGCACGATGCGCAATGGGGTGAAGGCGCCGACCTGACCACCATTGACGGCGTGCGAGTCGACTATGCCAAAGGCTGGGGCCTGGTTCGCGCGTCCAACACCACACCGGTGCTGGTGCTGCGCTTCGAGGCCGATGACGAGGCTGAATTGCAGCGCATCAAGGATGTGTTCCACGTCCAGCTGAAACGCGTTGCACCTGATCTCCAATTACCGTTTTGATCTTCTGAAGTACCCGGAGCCCTGAATGACCCTCGAACGCGAAGCCGCCGCCAACACCGCCAAGGTCCTGTCCGAAGCGCTGCCTTATATTCGCCGCTATGTCGGCAAGACGCTGGTGATCAAATACGGCGGCAACGCGATGGAAAGCGAGGAGCTGAAAACCGGCTTCGCCCGCGACATCGTGCTGATGAAAGCCGTGGGCATCAATCCGGTGGTGGTTCACGGTGGCGGCCCGCAAATCGGCGACCTGCTCAAGCGTCTGTCGATCGAGAGCCACTTCATCGATGGCATGCGCGTGACTGACGCGCAGACCATGGACGTGGTGGAAATGGTCCTCGGCGGCCAGGTCAACAAGGACATCGTCAACCTGATCAACCGTCATGGCGGCAGCGCCATCGGCCTGACCGGTAAAGACGCCGAGCTGATTCGCGCGAAAAAGCTCACTGTTACCCGTCAGACGCCGGAAATGACCCAGCCGGAAATCATCGATATTGGCCAAGTGGGCGAAGTGGTCGGCATCAACACCGACCTGCTGAACCTGCTGGTCAAAGGCGATTTCATTCCGGTGATCGCGCCAATCGGCGTCGGCGCCAACGGCGAGTCGTACAACATCAACGCCGATCTGGTGGCCGGTAAAGTGGCCGAGGCACTGAAAGCCGAGAAGCTGATGCTGCTGACCAACATCGCCGGCCTGATGGACAAGTCGGGCACGGTTCTGACCGGCCTGACGACCCAGCAGGTCGACGACCTGATCGCCGACGGCACTATCTACGGCGGCATGCTGCCGAAGATTCGTTGCGCACTGGAAGCGGTACAGGGCGGCGTGGGTAGCTCGTTGATCATCGATGGTCGGGTGCCGAACGCGATTCTGCTGGAAATCTTCACCGACACCGGTGTGGGCACCTTGATCAGCAATCGCAAGCGTCACTGATTCAAGCCTTAAAACGATCGCAGCCTTCGGCAGCTCCTACAAAAGCGGATTTTCGGATGTACGAAAACCCCGTAGGAACTGACGAAGTCTGCGATCTTTTTTATGCGTGCAGGAAATGCCTGACCTGACTAAGCGAAACGTCTGACATCGCGATGTATGCAATCTGCATAGGATTTTCCCTGAACCCACAGGAGATCTACCTCATGCAAAAAGACTATGTCCCATACGGCAGCGATGTTTCACCTGGCACCTATGCCTGCGTTGATTGCGGTCATGAGTATTCGAACCAGGCCAAAACCTCAATGCCGCCGTGCCCGCAACTCCGGAAAACCCCACACACCCGCCATGGCTGGAAAATTCTTACCGGTCAGGGCGATGCCGCTAGTGATCCGTACCCAGAGAAAGCCAGTAAACCCGTCAGGATCAAAAAGGCCGAGACGCTCAGCAGCACCAGCAAAGAATAATCCTGGAGGACTGAGCCATGCAGATCTCGTTCACGATCGACGCCCAGGCCTTCGACCTGGAACAAAAGGAACCGGTCAAAAAGACGCTGAGGATTTCCGACCACGAAATCGCTCATGCCCTACAGCGAATAGCCAAGGCGAGCCTGACCGAATACCTGAAAATGCTGGTCGAAGGCGGCATGCCAAGCAGGGCCGATGAGGCGAAACAGGATCGTCTGCTGTATCTGATTCAGAGTTACTTCGGGCAAACGCTGCCGACCGAATCGCAGATATCAACGATCTTCCAACTGACCCAGAGCCAAAGCAAAACGCTCCTGAAGAACACGGTCTCGCGGTTTCGCAATCAACTCGACGACATCCTGCAGAACAGCATGCGGGCCGTGATCGAAACCGCAGACCATGCGCAGACGGTTTACCTGGTCGTCATCAGCTCCGACGTCATTCGTGATGAACTGAACATGCTGATCACCCAGAACGAGCCGACCTTCAAGCCCATCACCAAACGCAAAGGCAGCGCCGGGCTGTTCGAAATCAGCGAAGACTCTCACGACTTGCTGTGCAGGACGCTTGGTCTGAATGCCGTTCAGTGACATCGTCGCGGTCAGCGGTTTGCTGCTGACCCTGACCACTTTCATGTTCAATCTGGCGTGGCCCAGGCTACATGAAGCGTTGGAACTGGATGAAAAACAATCAGGTCCGCAGGCGAGAAAACGCAGCCGGGAACAGGTCATAAGTGTTTTCTTCAGCTGTGCATTACCGCTGACCTGCACTTTCGTGGCGCTGTTTTACGTCAATTTGCCGGCCGCCGTGCGGATCACGCGTAGCAGCACGCTGGATCTGTGGGATTTCGATGTGGGTCGTACGCTTTATGTACTTGTGGCCTGCGCGCTTCTGGCGTTTGCGGCGCTCAACGTTTGGCTGACTGTGCGGCTCATCGCCAAATGGTGCCACCTGCGCTAGGTACCACCCAAAGAAAAGGCCCTGTAAACAGGGCCTTTTCTATTAGACGCCGAATTGGGCGCGGTAGGCTTCAACTGCCGGCAGGTGTTGCTTGAGCTGCGGGTCATCCGCCAGGAATTCGAGAACCTGGTTCAGCGAAACAATGCTGATCACCGGGATGCCGAAGTCACGTTCCACTTCCTGGATGGCCGACAATTCGCCGTTGCCACGCTCCTGACGGTTCAGGGCGATCAACACGCCCGCGGCTTTGGCGCCGTCCTGGGAAGCGATGATCTGCATCACTTCACGGATGGCCGTGCCTGCGGTGATCACGTCGTCGATGATCAGCACGTCGCCGGTCAATGGCGCGCCAACCAGGCTGCCGCCTTCGCCGTGGGCCTTGGCTTCCTTGCGGTTGAAGCACCATGGCAGATCACGGCCATGATGTTCGGCCAGCGCCACGGCAGTAGTCGCCGCCAACGGGATGCCTTTGTAGGCCGGGCCGAACAGCACATCGAACGAAATACCGCTCTCGACGATGGCTGCCGCATAGAAACGACCCAGCTGCGCCAGGGCGGAACCCGAGTTGAACAGGCCGGCATTGAAGAAGTAAGGACTGGTGCGCCCGGACTTCAGGGTGAACTCACCGAAGCGCAAAACGCCACGATCAATGGCAAAACGAATGAAGTCGCGCTGATACGCTTGCATGAAAAAAACCCCAAATACCACGGATTTAGCTAATTAGGTAGACGCCGTGTATCATACCCGCACGCGATTTTTGGGGCCACTTATGCGGATCATCAGTGTGAACGTCAATGGTATTCAGGCTGCAGTCGAGCGTGGTTTGCTCAGTTGGCTGCAAGCACAGAATGCCGACGTCATCTGCCTGCAGGACACCCGCGCCTCCGCCTTTGAACTGGACGATCCAGCCTTCCAACTGGATGGCTACTTCCTTTATGCCTGCGAAGCCGAAGTTCCCGCCCAAGGTGGCGTGGCTTTGTATTCGCGGTTGCAACCGAAGGCAGTCATCAGCGGTCTCGGCTTCGAGACGGCCGACCGCTACGGGCGTTACCTGCAAGCCGATTTCGACAAGGTCAGCATCGCGACCTTGCTGCTCCCTTCGGGGCAGAACGGCGATGAAGATTTGAACCAAAAGTTCAAGCTAATGGACGACTTCGCCCGTTATCTGGATAAACAGCGACGCAAGCGTCGCGAGTACATTTATTGTGGCTCGCTGTACGTGGCGCAACAGAAGCTGGATATCAAGAACTGGCGCGACAGCCAGCAATCCCCGGGCTTCCTGGCACCTGAGCGTGCCTGGATGGACGAGATTGTCGGCAACATGGGTTATGTCGATGCCCTGCGCGAAGTCAGCCGTGAAGGCGACCAGTACAGCTGGTGGCCGGACAACGAACAGGCCGAGATGCTCAACCTGGGCTGGCGTTTCGACTACCAGTTGCTGACCCCGGGCCTGCGCCGCTTCGTACGCAGCGCACGCCTGCCACGTCAGCCACGGTTCTCGCAGCACGCACCGCTGATCGTGGACTACGACTGGACGCTGACTATCTAAGCGTCTTTTCGCAGATGCAAAAAAGCCGACATCACTGTCGGCTTTTTTGTGGGCAATGATTTGCTTTCTGTGGGAGCGGGCTTGCCCGCGATGAGGCCGTCACAGTCAACAGATGTGTTGCCTGCCAGATCGCTATCGCGGGCAAGCCCGCTCCCACAGGAAATCTTTGCTGGCTATTATTTCACCAGGCGCCAAGTAAACGGATACCGGTACGGGAACCCTTCATTGGCTTTCACGCCGGCAATGATCGTCAACACCAGTGCACCGATCGCGACCAGACCAAACAGGAAGAACCCGATGATCACCACCATCAGCAGGAAGCAGATGGCGGAAGCAATGGCGACGGTGATTTGAAAGTTCAGCGCTTCCTTGCCTTGCGCGTCGATGAACGGGTCTGACTCGCGCTTCATCTGCCAGAGAATCAGCGGCCCGATCAGCGTGCCGAACGGCAGCCAGATCCCCAGCAAGGCGGACAAGTGACAAAACATCGCCCACTGACGAACCTCGCGGCTCGGTGTGGGTAGCGGCAGTTGCTCGTCACTCATGGCGTCCTCCTTGCGTGGAGCAGGTCCGATCAGTCGGCCAGTGCAGCCTTCTGCAATTCGAAAATCTCGTTCATGCCTTTCTTCGCCAGCGCCAGCATCGCGTTCAGCTCTTCCGGCTGGAACGGCGCGCCTTCGGCAGTGCCCTGAACTTCGATGAAACCGCCAGTGCTGGTCATCACCACATTGAGGTCAGTCTCGGCAGCCGAATCTTCCAGGTAGTCGAGGTCAAGCACAGGCTCACCCTGGTACATACCCACCGAAACGGCAGCGATCATTTGCTTGAGCGGGTCGCCACCTTTCAGGCCGCCACGCTTCTTGATCACTTTCAAAGCGTCGATCAGTGCAACCATCGCACCGGTGATGGACGCGGTACGGGTGCCGCCGTCAGCCTGGATCACGTCGCAGTCGACGTACAGGGTGACGTCGCCCAGCTTGGTCATGTCCAGCGCAGCGCGCAGGGAACGGCCGATCAAACGCTGGATTTCCAGAGTACGGCCGCCTTGCTTGCCGCGGCTCGCTTCACGCTGGTTACGTTCGCCAGTGGCGCGCGGCAGCATGCCGTACTCGGCGGTCAACCAGCCCTGGCCCTGACCTTTGAGGAAACGCGGCACGCCGTTCTCGACGCTGACGGTGCAGATGACTTTGGTATCACCGAACTCGACCAGCACAGAACCCTCGGCGTGTTTGGTGTAGTTGCGGGTAATGCGGATCGAGCGGAGCTGATCGGCAGCGCGACCACTTGGACGTTTCATAGGGATTACCTGTACGGAGGACGGAAAACTGCCGAGCATTATAGAGCCGCGGGCCGCGAGTGGGCACTTCTAAAAAAATCGCCCGACGATTGAAGCCCCTGAATAGAGCTTAGCCGACGGCCTGCAGCTCTTTGTCACAGCGTGTGTTTGGGCGCATCCGCCCCACTGCGCTACAATCCTGCGCCTTTGCTGCCTGTCGGCTTTAATTCACAGATAGCGGGTCCGCGGAACCATGGGTTACGCGCCGACCTGCATTGCGAGGTACCTCCATGGTGCACAGCATGACCGCCTTCGCCCGCGTCGAAAAAGCCGGCATCCAGGGCACCCTGAGCTGGGAATTGCGCTCGGTCAACAGCCGCTACCTGGAACCCCACCTGCGTCTGCCGGAATCTTTCCGCGACCTCGAAGGCGCGGTCCGCGAAGCCCTGCGCCAGGAACTGTCCCGGGGCAAGCTCGAATGCACCCTGCGCTTTACCGAAGAAAGCACCGGCAAACCGCTGCAAGTGGACCGCGAGCGCGCCGCGCAACTGGTCGCTGCTGCCGAGACGGTCGCCAGCCTGATCAAGAACCCGGCCGCACTGAACCCGCTGGAAGTCCTGGCCTGGCCCGGCGTACTCGTGGCCGATGCCGCCGACCCGCAAGCGCTGAATGCCGAAGCCTTGGCGCTGTTCCATCAGGGCCTGAAAGAACTCAAGGCCGGTCGCGAGCGCGAAGGCACTGAGCTGGCGCGATTGATCAACGAGCGCCTGACCTCTATTGAAGGGGATGTGGTGATCCTGCGCGAGCTGGTCCCGCAGATGCTCGCCACCCAACGCCAGAAAGTTCTCGACCGCTTCACCGACATGAAGGCCGACCTCGACCCGCAGCGACTGGAACAGGAAATGGTCATGCTCGCGCAAAAGAGCGACGTCGCCGAAGAACTGGATCGCCTGAGCACTCACATCATCGAAGTTCGCCGGGTGCTCAAATCCGGCGGCGCTGCCGGTCGGCGCCTCGACTTCCTGATGCAGGAACTCAACCGCGAAGCCAACACACTGGGCTCCAAAGCCTTCGACCCGCGCAGCACCCAAGCGGCGGTCAACCTCAAAGTGTTGATCGAGCAGATGCGCGAACAAGTGCAGAATATTGAGTAAGGCAAACCCGACATGACCCACAGCACCGGCACCCTGTACATCATTTCCGCCCCTTCGGGCGCGGGCAAGAGCAGCCTGGTCAAGGCCCTGACTGACGCTGATCAGGAGATCCGTGTCTCGGTCTC
This sequence comes from Pseudomonas farris, assembly GCF_019145235.1. Classification (GTDB taxonomy): domain Bacteria; phylum Pseudomonadota; class Gammaproteobacteria; order Pseudomonadales; family Pseudomonadaceae; genus Aquipseudomonas; species Aquipseudomonas farris. The sequence goes on from NZ_JAHSTV010000006.1 coordinate 116,617, forward strand.
CCACACCACCCGCGCCATGCGCCCCGGTGAAGTGAACGGCGTGAACTATCACTTCGTCGAACGCAGCGAGTTCGTGAAGATGATCGAGCACGGGGATTTCCTCGAGCGCGCCGAAGTGTTCGGCAATCTCTATGGCACCTCGCAAAGCCACCTGCAGCAGACCCTGGATGAAGGCCACGACCTGATTCTGGAAATCGACTGGCAGGGCGCCGAGCAGGTGCGCAAGTTGATGCCCCAGGCGCGCTCGATCTTCATCCTGCCGCCGTCTTTGCAGGCCTTGCACCAGCGCCTGACCAATCGTGGCCAGGACAGCGACGAGATCATTGAAGGCCGGATGCGCGAAGCCGTCAGCGAGATGAGCCACTACGTCGACTACGACTACCTGATTATCAACGACGATTTCGCCCATGCACTGGACGATCTGAAGGCGATTTTCCGCGCCAATCAGCTGCATCAGAAGCGTCAGCAGCAGCGTCATGGCAAATTATTGGCTGAATTGCTCGACTAAACAGCTCTTCCCAAAACCGCTGCAAGGGCTTTACATTGGCACTTATAGCGCGTCGAAGAGCCTGGTCAAAAAATCAGCGCTTCCCTAATCGCTGGTGATTTTTTAAACTGTTGAGTCCGCTCGCCCACCCGGGCAGCGCGCATATTGCATTCGCTCCGAGGAATACCATGGCCCGCGTAACCGTTGAAGACTGCCTGAACCACGTGGAAAACCGTTTTGAACTGGTCATGCTGTCCACCAAGCGTGCCCGTCAACTGGCCACCGGCGGCAAAGAGCCCCTGGTTCAGTGGGAAAACGACAAGCCTACTGTTGTAGCGCTGCGTGAAATCGCCGAAGGCCTGATGAGCTACGAGTTCATCGCCAACGCAGAAATCGTCGAAGACGAACCGCTGTTCGCAGCGTTCGAGGACGAGTCCAACGAGGCAGTATAAGTCCATGCCTGGTCGACGTAGCACGGCGCGGGGTCACAACGAACGGCAGGAATTATCATGCCGAGCATAGACGCCCTCGCCGATCGCTTATCGACCTACCTCGGCAAGGACCAGGTCAATCTGGTCCGCCGAGCGTACTTCTACGCCGAACAAGCCCACGATGGCCAACGCCGCCGCAGCGGTGAGGCGTACGTCACGCACCCACTCGCGGTTGCGAATATTCTTGCCGACATGCATATGGACCATCAGAGCCTGATGGCGGCCATGCTGCATGACGTGATCGAAGACACCGGTATTGCCAAGGAAGCGCTGCAAGCGCAGTTCGGCGAAACCGTGGCCGAACTGGTCGACGGGGTCAGCAAACTGACCCAGATGAACTTCGAGACCAAAGCCGAAGCCCAGGCCGAAAACTTCCAGAAAATGGCCATGGCCATGGCGCGCGATATTCGCGTGATCCTGGTCAAGCTGGCCGACCGCCTGCACAACATGCGCACCCTGGAAGTGCTGTCCGGCGAAAAACGCCGGCGGATTGCCAAGGAAACCCTGGAAATCTATGCACCCATCGCCAACCGCCTGGGCATGCACGCCATCCGCATAGAGTTCGAAGACCTCGGCTTCAAGGCCATGCACCCGATGCGTTCCGCTCGGATCAACCAGGCGGTCAAACGCGCCCGGGGCAACCGCAAGGAAATCGTCAACAAGATCGAAGAATCCCTCAGCCACTGCCTGGCCATCGACGGCATTCAGGGTGAGGTCAGCGGTCGTCAGAAACACCTCTACGGCATCTACAAGAAAATGCGCGGCAAGCGTCGGGCCTTCAACGAGATCATGGACGTCTACGCGTTCCGGATCATCGTCGACAAGGTCGATACCTGCTACCGCGTGCTAGGCGCTGTACATAATTTGTACAAACCGTTGCCGGGTCGCTTCAAGGATTACATCGCGATCCCCAAGGCCAACGGCTACCAGTCGTTGCACACCACGCTGTTCGGCATGCACGGTGTACCGATCGAGATCCAGATCCGCACCCGTGAAATGGAAGAGATGGCCAACAACGGCATCGCCGCCCATTGGCTGTACAAATCCAGCGGCGACGAGCAGCCCAAAGGCACTCACGCCCGCGCCCGCCAGTGGGTCAAAGGCGTGCTGGAAATGCAGCAACGAGCCGGCAACTCGCTGGAATTCATCGAAAGCGTGAAGATCGACCTGTTCCCGGACGAGGTCTACGTGTTCACGCCCAAAGGCCGGATCATGGAGCTGCCCAAAGGCTCCACGGCGGTCGACTTCGCTTACGCGGTGCACACCGACGTGGGCAACAGCTGCATTGCCTGTCGGATCAATCGACGTCTCGCACCGCTGTCCGAACCACTGCAAAGCGGCTCCACGGTCGAGATCGTCAGCGCCCCAGGCGCGCGGCCGAACCCGGCCTGGCTCAACTTCGTGGTCACCGGCAAGGCGCGGACTCATATCCGCCATGCGCTGAAACTGCAACGCCGTTCCGAGTCCATCAGCCTCGGCGAACGCCTGCTGAACAAGGTGCTCAACGGCTTCGACAGCTCCCTGGAAAAAGTCCCGGTCGAGCGCGTGCAGTTGATGCTTCACGAATATCGCCTCGAACTCATCGAAGACTTGCTCGAAGACATCGGCCTGGGCAATCGCATGGCTTACGTGGTTGCCCGCCGCCTGCTCGGCGAAGGCGAACAGCTGCCGAGCCCGGAAGGTCCGCTGGCGATTCGTGGCACCGAAGGCCTGGTGCTCAGTTACGCCAAGTGCTGCACGCCGATCCCGGGCGACCCGATTGTCGGCCATCTGTCCGCAGGCAAAGGGATGGTGGTGCACCTGGACAACTGCCGCAACATCAGCGAAATCCGCCACAACCCGGAAAAATGCATCCAGCTCTCGTGGGCCAAGGATGTCACCGGCGAATTCAATGTTGAGCTGCGCGTCGAACTGGAACACCAGCGCGGCCTGATCGCCTTGCTGGCCAGCAGCGTCAACGCGGCCGATGGCAATATCGAAAAAATCAGCATGGACGAACGCGACGGTCGTATCAGCGTGGTCCAACTGGTGGTCAGTGTGCACGACCGCGTGCACCTGGCCCGCGTGATCAAGAAACTGCGCGCCCTGACCGGGGTCATCCGCATCACCCGCATGCGCGCGTAGCCCACCCTTCACAAGGAGTCATACATGACCAAGACCGTTATCAACAGCGACAAGGCCCCGGCCGCCATCGGTACTTATTCCCAGGCGATCAAGGCTGGCAACACCGTTTACATGTCGGGTCAGATTCCTCTGGACCCAAAAACCATGGAACTGGTCGAAGGCTTCGAAGCCCAGACCGTCCAGGTGTTCGAGAACCTCAAAGCCGTGGCTGAAGCGGCCGGTGGTTCGTTTAAGGACATCGTCAAACTGAACATCTTCCTCACCGATCTGAGCCACTTCGCCAAGGTCAACGAGATCATGGGCAAGTACTTCGACCAGCCTTACCCAGCCCGCGCCGCCATCGGCGTAGCAGCCCTGCCAAAGGGTTCGCAGGTTGAAATGGATGCCATTCTGGTCATCGAGTAATGTGTCCGGCGCAACCCCAGAGGTTGCGCCGATTTCGTTCTGAAAGGATTCCACCATGCGCCAAGCGCTAGCTCTCTCGCTGGTCGCCCTTCTCTTGGGCGGTTGTGCCAGCGACCCTGCCGACCGTGATATCAGCGGCACCTGGATCAATCAGTCGGCGATCGATGCTGCATCCAAAGGCGGCCCCCTGCGCGAAGCGCTCCAGGCCTATGGCCCGAATCTGGAATGGGACGTCAACACCAGGGCCGGTCAGGCCCGTTACACCAATGGTTTTGAAAATGTCGAAGGCAAGCTGCTGGGCGAAGAGTCCGGCGCCTGGAAAGTCGACTTTTATGGCAGCTCCGCCAGCGAGCTGAAGCGTGATGGCAAGCAACTGAGCCAGGCCGCCAACGACAACGAGCCGGAGCAAGTCTTCGACCGTGCAGCGGTCCCGGTGCCGGAAGGCGCACCGATTGGCGCGAGTTTCGAGCGGGCACTGTATTCGGCCTATATGGGCGGCAGCTGGAAAATTCTCAGCGGCCCGGGCGAAGGCAACACCGTGCAATTCCAGGCCGATGGCCAGGTTGCCGGCCTGCCCGGTGCGGATCGTTATGCCCTGTGCCTGGCGGGCGATTGCGCGTCGATGAGCGGCGGCAACGATAACATCTGGCTGCAGGCAAACGGCCAGGGCAATACCTGGATCTTTGCGCGCAAGGGCAAGGAACTGGAGATTTTCCAGACCGTGAATACCGCACTGGCGGACGAGATGCCTTCGTTTACGCCGGGTGATCGCAAATGGTTGCTGGAAAAGCAGTAACCCGGCCCTAAGGCCAACGCAGAATCCATGTGGGAGCGGGCTTGCTCGCGAAAGCGGTGTAACAGTCAACGATGATGTTGAATGTTATGACCCCTTCGCGAGCAAGCCCGCTCCCACATTTGGTTTGTGACTGGAAATCAGCAGCGACCTTCGAGGATCGCAGCGTAGCCTTCGCGGAAACTCGGATACTTCGGCACCCAACCCAACGCCTTCGCCCGGGCATTGCTGCAGCGCTTGCTGCCGGCACGACGCACACTGGCATCCTCGGCCCATTCGGTCACGCCCAGATACTCACGCAACCAGCCCACCACCTCCGCCAATGACGCGGGCGCATCGTCGACGCCTATATAGACATCATCCAGCGTAATCCCACGCCGATCCGCCTCAAGCAGGAATGCCAGCAACCCCGCCGCGTCATCGACGTGAATGCGGTTGGCGTACAACGGTGGATCGATCGCCACGCGATAACCGCGACGGACCTGGGTCAGCAGAAACTCTCGGCCCGGACCGTAGATCCCGGTCAAGCGCACGATGCTCGCCGGGATGCCGCTATCACGCGCCACTTGCTCGGCCTCCAGCATCACACGCCCTGAATAGCCAGCCGCCACGGTCGGCGAGTTCTCGTCGATCCACTCGCCCTCTTGCTGGCCGTAAACGCTGCTGCTGGAAACGAATAGCAGCCGATTAGGCACTTGCCCGTAGTCCCCCAGCCATTCCAGCACGTGCTGCAAACCCTGAATATAAGCGGCGCGGTATCCGGCCTCATCGTGATCGGTAGCCGCCGCGCAATACACCAGGTAATCCACCGCTCCGATTGGCCAGGTCGGCGGGCAGTCTTTATTGAACAAGTCACCGGCAACGCCAATCACCCCTTGGGGCAGGCGTGAGACATCACGCCGCAAGCCGTGAACCTCCCACCCTGAATTCAGCAATTGCGTGGCCAGACGACTGCCGACATCACCGCAGCCGGCGATCAAAACAGAAGGCGCGGACATCAGAAAACTCCTATCGCAAAGCTACAGACTAGCGTCGGCAAAGCACACGCGGCTAGCAATGAAGGAAAAAAAGATACTCTATTACTTTTGTTAACAAGAATTACTTGCAATAATGCGGGTCACTTTTGTTCTCGGCCTCACGAGGCCTGGAAGAACATTTACCGTTTTTTTCCTTTCAGGTCCGGCCAGCATGACACGCAATCAATTCCCCGCTTCGCCAACCAAACGACCTCGCGCCTGGAGCGCGGTGGCCGCCCTGCTGCTCAGCCTGATGCTGGCGCCGACCGCCGCCTTCGCCGACGCACAAGCGCCGGCCACACAGCCTGCTGCCGCTCAAACACCCGCCGCGCCTGCTGTGACACCTGCCGCGACCGATCCGGTCCAGGCCGTAGACGCCGCTGACGTGCCGGAAGTCCTCGAAGCCGACAACACGCTGGGCATGGCCCATGACTTGTCGCCGTGGGGCATGTACCAGAACGCCGACATCATTGTGAAGATCGTGATGATCGGCCTGGCCATCGCCTCGATCATCACCTGGACCATCTGGATCGCCAAGGGCTTCGAGCTGATGGGCGCCAAGCGTCGTCTGCGCACTGAAATCGTCCACCTGAAAAAAGCCGCCACCCTTAAAGAAGCCAGCGCCACGGCGGCCAAGGAAGGCACTCTCGCCAACCTGCTGGTCCACGACGCGCTGGAAGAAATGCGCCTGTCGGCCAACAGCCGCGAAAAAGAAGGCATCAAGGAACGTGTAAGCTTCCGCCTCGAGCGCCTCGTCGCTGCATGCGGTCGCAACATGAGCAGTGGCACCGGCGTACTCGCCACCATCGGTTCCACTGCGCCGTTCGTCGGCCTGTTCGGCACCGTATGGGGCATCATGAACAGCTTCATCGGCATCGCCAAAACCCAGACCACCAACCTCGCCGTCGTAGCTCCCGGTATCGCCGAAGCCCTGCTGGCAACCGCGCTGGGGCTGGTTGCAGCGATTCCTGCAGTGGTCATCTATAACGTCTTCGCCCGCTCCATCGCCGGTTACAAGGCGCAAGTGTCCGATGCCTCGGCAGAAGTCCTGCTGCTGGTCAGCCGTGATCTCGACCACCTGCCGACCGAGCGCAGCTCGCAACCGCACATGGTGAAAGTGGGGTAATCGGCCATGGGCCTGCATTTGAAAGAAGGCGCAGACGACGATCTCGCCGAGAACCACGAAATCAACGTCACGCCGTTCATCGACGTGATGCTGGTGCTGTTGATCATCTTCATGGTGGCCGCCCCGCTGGCCACCGTGGACATCAAGGTCGACCTGCCCGCTTCCACCGCCAAACCGGCGCCGCGGCCAGAGAAACCGGTGTTCCTCAGCGTGAAAGCTGACCAGCGCCTGTTCCTCGGCGAAGACGAAGTGAAGGCCGAAACCCTCGGCGCCACACTCGACGCCAAGACGAAGGGCAAGAAAGACACGACGATCTTCTTCCAGGCCGATAAAGGCGTGGACTACGGTGACCTGATGAGCGTGATGGACGCCCTGCGCGCCGCCGGTTATCTGAAGGTCGGCCTGGTCGGACTTGAGACGGCAGCCAAGAAATGATCAACACGCGCCAAAAGCTGACGCGTTACAGCGGGAGCCTGGCCGTGGTGCTGGGCGTCCATGCGCTGGCCATTGCGCTGGCGCTGAACTGGACGTCGCGCCCGCCGATCGAGCTGCCGCCGCAAGCGATGATGGTCGAGCTGGCGCCGGTTCCGGCCCCGCCACCGCCCGCACCGCCAAAGGTGATCACGCCGCCACAGCCTCCGGCTCCGGTGGAAGAACTGCCGCTGCCGAAACTCGCTGAAGCGCCGAAGGCCGAGATTGCCGTGCCGAAACCGGTCAAACCCAAGCCGAAGCCTCAACCGCCCAAGCCTGTGGAGAAAAAGCCGGAACCGCCGAAGGAAAAGCCTTCCGAGGAAAAACCGAGCGACGCGCAACCGACCCAGGCACCGACGGAGAAATCCGCTCAGCCGGCACCCGGTCCATCGCCGGCGCAGCAAGCGGCCAAGGCCAGTTGGCAAGGCACCCTGCTCGCGCACCTGGCCAAGTACAAAAAGTACCCGGCCAGTGCACAGCAGCGGGGCAAGGAAGGCTTGAACCGTCTGCGCTTCGTGGTGGATGCGGAAGGTAACGTGTTGTCGTTCGAACTGGTGGGCCGCTCCGGCAACGCCGATCTGGACCGGGCCACCCTGGAAATGATCCGCCGCGCCCAACCGCTGCCCAAGCCACCGGCCGACATGCTGAATAACGGCTCCATCGAAATCGTTGCACCGTTTGTTTACTCGCTGGAACGCCGACGCTAAGACACCGCCGAACCAATGTGGGAGCGGGCTTGCTCGCGAAGAGGGAGTGTCAGTCGACATTAATGCTGCCTGACACACCGCCTTCGCGAGCAAGCCCGCTCCCACAGGTTCTTCGGCGGCTACAAAATCCATGAAAGGCACCGAAAGGTGCCTTTTTGCATGTCTGGAAACGCATTGCCCTGTGTCACTCAGCACACTCAGTCTGATAACGTGCGTCTATCGATTGCAGCCGGTATGCTTGGCTCGCAACTTCATGGACGCTTGCTATGACTCTCACAGAATTACGCTACATCGTTACCCTCGCCCAAGAGCAGCACTTCGGCCACGCGGCCGAGCGTTGCCACGTCAGCCAGCCGACCCTGTCGGTGGGCGTGAAAAAGCTTGAAGACGAACTCGGTGTGCTGATTTTCGAGCGCAGCAAGAGCGCCGTGCGCCTGACCCCGGTCGGCGAAGGCATTGTCGCCCAGGCACAGAAAGTCCTGGAGCAGGCCCAAGGCATCCGTGAACTGGCCCAAGCCGGCAAGAACCAGCTGACCGCCCCGCTGAAAGTCGGCGCGATCTACACCGTCGGCCCGTACCTGTTCCCGCACCTGATTCCACAACTGCACCGGGTCGCCCCGCAGATGCCGTTGTACATCGAAGAAAACTTCACCCACGTGCTGCGCGACAAACTACGCAACGGCGAACTCGACGCGATCATCATCGCCCTGCCGTTCAACGAAGCCGACGTGCTGACCTTGCAGCTCTACGACGAGCCGTTCTACGTCTTGATGCCGGCCCAGCACCCGTGGACCCAAAAAGAATCCATCGACGCCGCCCTGCTCAACGACAAGAGCCTGCTGCTGCTCGGCGAAGGCCACTGCTTCCGCGATCAAGTGCTGGAAGCCTGCCCGACCCTGGCCAAAGGCAACGACGGCGCCAAACACACCACGGTGGAATCCAGCTCGCTGGAAACCATTCGCCACATGGTCGCGTCCGGCCTGGGCATTTCGATCCTGCCGCTGTCGGCGGTCGACAGCCACCACTACGCTCCCGGCGTGATCGAAGTGCGCCCATTGAGCGCGCCCGTGCCGTTCCGCACCGTGGCCATCGCCTGGCGCGCGAGCTTCCCGCGGCCGAAGGCGATTGAAATTCTCGCCGACTCCATTCGCCTGTGCTCGGTGGCCAAGCCGCCAGCGCCGGTGGTGGCCGGTTAAGTCGCTGCCATGACCGAGTTGTCGCAAGTGTCGGTGACGGCACTCAAGGGTGTCGGCGAAGCCATGGCCGAGAAACTGGCCAAGGTCGGTCTGGAGAATCTCCAGGACGTGCTGTTCCACCTGCCGCTGCGTTATCAGGACCGCACCCGCGTGGTCCCGATCGGCCATTTGCGACCCGGGCAAGACGCCGTGATCGAAGGCACCATCAGCGGCGCCGACGTGGTCATGGGCCGACGCCGCAGCCTGGTTGTCCGTCTGCAGGACGGCACCGGCGGGCTCAGCCTGCGCTTCTATCATTTCAGCAACGCCCAGAAAGAAGGCCTCAAACGCGGCACGCGCATTCGTTGCTACGGCGAAGCGCGGCCCGGTGCGTCGGGGCTGGAGATCTACCACCCGGAATACCGCGCCATCACCGGCGACGAGCCGCCGCCGGTGGATGAAACCCTGACCCCGGTCTACCCGCTCACCGAAGGCCTGACCCAGCAGCGCTTGCGCCAGTTGTGCATGCAAACCCTGACCCTGCTCGGCCCCAGCAGCCTGCCCGACTGGCTGCCGACCGAACTGGCCCGGGACTATCAACTGGCGCCGCTGGCCGATGCGATCCGTTACCTGCATCACCCGCCCGCCGATGCCGACGTCGACGAACTCGCCCTCGGTCATCACTGGGCGCAGCATCGGCTGGCCTTCGAAGAACTGCTGACCCATCAACTGTCCCAGCAGCGCCTGCGCGAGAGCATGCGTGCCCTGCGTGCCCCGGCAATGCCAAAAGCCACGAAGCTACCCGTTCAGTATTTGGCCAACCTCGGCTTCACGCCGACCGGCGCCCAGCAACGGGTCGGCAACGAAATCGCTTACGACCTCAGTCAGCATGAGCCCATGTTGCGGCTGATTCAGGGCGATGTGGGCGCCGGCAAAACCGTGGTCGCTGCCCTCGCCGCGCTGCAAGCGCTGGAGGCCGGTTATCAGGTCGCATTAATGGCGCCCACCGAGATTCTCGCCGAGCAGCACTTCATCACCTTCAAGCGCTGGCTCGAACCGCTGGGCATTGAAGTCGCGTGGCTGGCCGGCAAGCTCAAGGGCAAAAACCGCGTCGCCGCGCTGGAGCAAATCGCCAGCGGTACGCCGATGGTGGTCGGCACCCACGCGCTGTTTCAGGAAGAGGTGCAGTTCAAGAACCTGGCGCTGGCGATCATCGACGAACAACACCGCTTCGGCGTGCAGCAGCGCCTGGCATTACGGCAGAAAGGCGTCGGCGGGCGGATGTGTCCACATCAGCTGATCATGACCGCCACACCGATTCCCCGGACGCTGGCCATGAGCGCCTACGCCGACCTCGACACCTCGATCCTCGACGAACTGCCGCCCGGCCGTACGCCCGTAAACACGGTGCTGGTCACCGACACCCGGCGCGTCGAAGTGATCGAACGCGTGCGCGGCGCTTGTGCCGAAGGGCGTCAGGCTTATTGGGTGTGCACGCTGATCGAAGAGTCTGAAGAGCTGACCTGTCAGGCTGCCGAAACCACTTTTGAAGACCTCACCGCCGCCCTCGGCGAGTTGAAGGTCGGGCTGATCCACGGCCGCATGAAGCCCGCCGAGAAAGCCGCGGTGATGGCCGAGTTCAAGGCCGGCAACCTGCAACTGCTGGTCGCCACCACCGTGATCGAAGTCGGCGTCGACGTGCCCAATGCCAGCCTGATGATCATCGAAAACCCGGAGCGCCTCGGCCTCGCGCAACTGCACCAACTGCGTGGCCGTGTCGGTCGGGGCAGCGCCGTCAGCCATTGCGTGCTGCTTTACCATCCGCCGCTGTCGCAGATCGGCCGTCAGCGGCTGGGCATCATGCGCGAAACCAACGACGGTTTTGTCATCGCCGAAAAAGACCTCGAACTGCGCGGCCCCGGCGAAATGCTCGGCACGCGCCAGACCGGTCTGCTGCAATTCAAGGTCGCGGACCTGATGCGCGACGCCGATTTATTACCCGCTGTGCGCGACGCTGCTCAGGCCTTGCTCGAGCGTTGGCCGGATCACGTCAGCCCGCTGCTCGACCGCTGGCTACGCCATGGGCAGCAATACGGCCAAGTGTGAGCACTGCCGCAGTTTCTGGACCCTGGCTTTAAACAAGCTGGTTATACTCCTGCAATTGTTTGCAAACGGATACAGACCATGACAGAAGCTGCCCTCGCCCCCGAAACCCCGCACGCTCCGTCTGTTATTCGGCTGATGCTCGGCAAGCTGGGCATCGCCTACGAAGAAGTCCTCGACCATCACGGCCTGAACGCCGCGCGTAAAGTGCAGGCAGTTTTGCTGGACGATGCCGTCGGCACGCTCATGGTGCTGTTCCCCCAGAGCCAATTGCTGGACCTCAACCGCCTCGCCGAACTCACTGGCCGCCGGTTGACTGCTGTATCCACCGAACGTCTGGTAAAAATGCTCGGCAAACACAGCCTGAGCCTGCTGCCCGGCCTGCCGGCACTTACCAGCTCGCCGTGCCTGTATGAAGAAAGCCTGCTGCGCGAACCGACGTTGCTGATCAACTCGGGCGAGCCGGGGGTGCTGCTGGAAATCTCCAGCGACGCTTTCAAAACCATGCTGACCAAGGCCAGCGCCGGTAACTTCGGCGAAGCCGTGAACCGCATCCGCCCAAACCTCGACCGCCCCAACGATGACCGCGAGGAAATCACCCAGGCCGTGCAAGCGTTCACCGCGCGGCGGATCCAGCAACGTCTGGAAGAGACCATCGAGATTCCGCCGCTGGCCGAAACCGCGCAGAAAATCATCAAACTGCGCGTCGACCCCAACGCCACCATCGACGACATCACCGGCGTGGTTGAAACCGACCCGGCCCTGGCCGCGCAAGTCGTCAGCTGGGCAGCGTCGCCGTACTACGCCTCGCCGGGCAAGATTCGTTCAGTGGAAGACGCCATCGTCCGGGTACTGGGTTTCGACCTGGTGATCAATCTGGCGCTGGGCCTGGCGCTGGGCAAAACCCTGAGCCTGCCCAAAGACCACCCGCAACACACCACGCCGTACTGGCAGCAATCGATCTACACCGCCGCCGTCATCGAAGGCCTGACCCGCGCCATGCCCCGCGCCCAGCGCCCGGAAGCCGGCCTGACCTACCTCGCCGGCCTGCTGCACAACTTCGGCTACCTGCTGCTGGCCCATGTGTTCCCGCCGCACTTCTCGCTGATCTGCCGCCACCTGGAGGTCAACCCGCACCTGTGCCACAGCTACGTCGAGCAACACCTGCTCGGCATCAGCCGCGAACAGATCGGCTCATGGCTGATGCGCTACTGGGACATGCCAGAAGAACTGGCCACCGCCCTGCGCTTCCAGCACGACCCAAACTACGACGGCGACTACGCCGAATACCCGAACCTCGTCTGCCTGGCCGTACGCCTGCTGCGCAGCCGCGGCATCGGCTCTGGGCCGGATGAAGACATTCCGGATGCGTTGCTGGAACGTGTTGGCCTGAGCCGCGACAAAGCCAATGATGTCGTCAGCAAAGTCCTCGAAGCCGAAGTCCTGCTGCGCGAACTCGCCTCGCAATTCAGCCAAGCCTAAAAGCATCGCGGGCAAGCCACGCTGCTACAGGGATCACCTAAATCCCTGTAGCACGCAGCAACCCTTGTTTCAACCCAAAAGTAAGCCAGATACACCACTCTGGGCCTGTTCGGTTGCAAATATTGCCCTGTTTCCACAGATTTTGGCCTTTGAGCCAACGACGACAGGAAGCAAGCGCCCTGCTATGATTTGACGGCAAATAGAGGGCTTTCCGATGACCCAAACAGCTGCTGTCAGTGTTGCAAGCCAAGTTCGTAAGCTTGCGAAAGAAAACAAGGTCACTGCTGAACGTGACGGCATGAGTCGTATGGCCGTGAGCATTACCCGTTTGGCTGGCGATGTCGTCGAGTTGGATGGCATCGAACAGTTGCTCGTCAATCTCAAGAGAAAAGGCGTTCTGAGCAAGTCTGAAATCCTGGCGCTTCAAGGGCGCTATCTTCAGGAAAGGCGTGCACAGAAACGTAGCGCATGACTTTTGATCCGTTCGGCGACTTCGAAACTGCTGGATATCTTCAAAACTCGCTGCAACTGAAAGATCCCACTGAAGTAAAAGAGTCAGAGCATCTTTCGTTCGAATTGAGTATCGAAGATGCGCTTGCCTATTTGGCTAAAAAAAAGCCAATCGATTACAAGACTGTACTCAAAGTTCACGAAATCCTGTTCTCCGGCTTCTATCACTGGGCAGGAAAAGACCGGAACGAGCTTGTCCCTCACCTGGCAGTCTTCAAAGGTTCCCTCGACGATCCCCACAGCACCATCTTCGAGCGCCCGGACTCCATCAAAATGTCTATCGACTATGCGCTAAAGCTAGCAGCAGACAAGAAACGCTTTAGAGCCCATCCCGGCGGAGTGATGGGTCAGCTGGCTTTCGCACACCCCTTCCTGGACGGCAATGGGCGCACGATTCTATTAGTCTTCATGGAACTCTGTTATCGAGCCGAGTTCGCCATCGATTGGTCAAGGACAAGCAAAGACGACTACCTGCGGGCACTCAGCGATGAGATCCGAGAGCCTCGCGAGAGGCATCTCGATAACTACCTCAACCCGTTCGTAGTCGATATATCCAGTCGTGACGAGTGGCCAGAGACCATCGGTGGTATCAGAGGCCTGGATGGCCTGGACAAGGAAGACATCACCTACGAGAACCTGGACAACCCGCAAGTCCAGCAGATCTACAAGACATACCGGACCCAGCCACTCGACGCCCACGGGCCTCCTGAGTCGGATGGCTGAAGAGGCTAGCTTGCTCTCGAAAAATCCCGGCGAGCCACCTCAAAGACTTATGCCTTAGGCTTGGCCTTCCGCGGCTTCAAATACTTGGTCAACCCCTGAAACCAGATCACCAATGCCGGGTTGCCCTTGATCTGAATCGACTTGTCTTGGATCCCCGTCATAAACGCCAACTGCTTGTTCTTCGCCTGCATCGTGGCAAAGCCATACGCCGCGTCCTTAAATGCAATCGCAAACGTCGGCTCGGCATACACGCCCGACTTGCTGGTAATGCGCTGGTCCTTCACAAAGAAATGCCGCGCCACTTTCCCGTCCAGGGTCTGTAATTGGAATACAAGCTCCTTGTCACCCAACTGCTGCTGAAACGCAGGATTAGTCCGACTGGCCTTACCCATCAACAAACCCAGCATCCACAGAAGAAAACGAAATTTCATGCGCACAGCCTCAAGAGAAAAATGAACGGCCGGCGCAGTGTAGCGGCTTCAAGCCAGAACGCCACTGTCGGGTTGCGTTAGAAGAAGATGAACCGCTTTTCCCGCATGATGACCGCCAAGTCACGCTTTCCCGCCTCTACCTTAATCGTTCCCACGCTCCTGCGTGGGATTGCATCCCGTGGCGCTCCGCGTCACACCCAACACCCGCCCTACACCTGAAGAAACACATTCTGTAGGAGCTGCCGAAGGCTGCGATCTTTTGATCTTGATGCCCTCAAACCTCTGGGAAATTTCCTTCAAAACGCCGGGCTGTTCATGAACTAGGCGGCTTGGGCCATCACCGATAACCTCTGTTCGTCACCGCAAAATCGGTGATTCGGACGTGCAAGTCCGGTGGAGTACACATTCGGTTATGGCAATTCATCGAGCGTTTTCCTATGCTCGCGAATCGTTATGGCGGCTGTGTATGGGAGACCTTCGGGTCTGCCGGGTGACTCCACCGGTCTTGCACACCTATACACAGCTGCCACCTCTTTCGAAGTGCACGCGAAATGGTGTCAGCTCCTTAAATCATGGAGTAACACTTAATGATCAAGCCAACACCGAATCCTCCCGAAAACCCAGCCACATCCCCCTACGAATCCTTCGATTCGAAAAAACTCCACGAAGCCGCCGAACGCGCCCTCGACCACCATTTCGCCCCACCGCCTAACGAAAAACCCAAGCGTAAAGGCAAACTCTTCACAGTCTCCCCCGATATCGACACCGAAGCCCTCCTGGCCAACGCCTCCGAAGACCTGAAGTCCATCAGCGCCATCGCTGCCGACCTAGCTGATGACATCGACGGCACCCGCCGCTCAGTCGCCCTGGCGCTCAGCAGAATGGCGGATGGGGTGCAGTTGTTGGTGGAGAGAGCACTGGATCATATTGATTCGCCGAATCCAGCGGAGTATCGGGCGAAGGCATAAAGGGACCACAGAAAGAAAAAGGGGACGTTGAGTCCCCTTTCTCAATGATCTCGACTCACCACTGACAGCCTGTCTCTGGTGACGCCTCCATGCTGATATCTTGATCGAACGAATACCTCTTACCGGATTTGTAATTCGTGTAGTACATCGAGTTTACCCGAGCCCCCTGAGTCGCCCTTTCATACTCCCCCGTCACCACACCGTCAGAAACCTCCACCCAAGTCGTCGTGAACTGATAAGGCCCGCCCTCCGTCATGACTTCTTCCTCAGTGTTCCGATAGACGAGAGGAATGGCCTTCTTCGACTTGCTATACCTAACCCCCGCGCCGCTCCATTGGGTGATCGAGTCGTAATAGGTTCTGAATTCGAAATTGATGTTTTTGCCTTCCAGCGAACGGAAACAAGAAACCTGTGTTGTGACCTCACTGCGGGCCGTCAACGGCAACACCAACAACAGCATCAAAAAAAACTTCTTCACAAATCTCTCTGATCTCGCTCTGTTGAAAACGTCCATACCCATGCTCCCGGGCGTTTCTAAAGCGAATAATCCGTCACCTCTTCAAGACGCCAACACTGCCCACGAACAAACCGATACTCGAATACATAATCGGTATCCGGCTTCTGCAGAATCGCCGTGGCCTGGTTGCCCTGCTCCTGCTTGACGGTCAACGTCAGCCCTTGGGCTTCGCGTTTCACGCGATCCGGAATGAGTGGAAACTTGATCTGGTCACCGCTGACGCTGCTTTTTTGCAACTCGGGCTCCGGATCACCTGCCACGGTCGTGGCCAGTTGCAGAGGCTGTTGGACGAACGCTTTTTGCACGTCTGCACGTTCGGAAAAGGCTGTGAGGAATGTTGAGAACTCGGTCGAAGGACAAGTGACATTGGCCGAATTACTCATGTTGCGCGGATCCTGGTTGATGCCATGTCCCACTTTTGAATCCGCAATAATCTTTGCATCCAAGTCTGCCAGACGCTTTTTAATACTCGCCGCATCCTTGTAAGCACATTCAACATCTACGCCCGCTTCCAGGTCTCGCCCATCGCGACAGTCCTGCAATTCGGGATCTGGCGGGTCACCGCGAAAAAACCGCAACGACAACTGATCCCCGTCCTTAATCAGTGGTAACTCCAGCGTCGAATAGGAGTAGCCCTCGAAACGGGCCGACTCCTTGTTTTTCGTGAGCACATACAGGGACTTCCCCGCTCGCTCAGGAAATTTACGCTCGAAGAAGAACACCGACACTATCTGTTCGCCAATGACCGGCGCTACATAAGTGAGTTCTGGTTTTGTAGCACTCATCGTTGCGTAGAAAACTTCACCATTGGGTACGTACGCGCCTGTCGTCTGACCTTTGAGCGTGTTCTGCAAGAAAAATACCGTGATTTTCTGCTCACCCACCGAAGCCACCACCGATGGATGCATTTGATCGATGGTTTGTAGGTCATTGACTGACACCGGTTGTGATGCAAAACCGATGATTGATACAAGTACGCACACACAACTAAAAAACCTGGCCACTTCCATTCACTTCCCTGTTGATCCACGAGCTGATCATTCTTCAAAGACTTGCGCCGCCGACTTAAGGCCGCTCATAGTTGATCCTTTTAACCGCAGGACTTTCTTCCTGCAGCTGTCTCTTTGTGACACCGTAAGCCTTGATAAGCTCTTCCCAGGAGCCTTTCGAACCAAACGACCGATAGCTATTGCTGTAGCTGTAATGCTCTAACCGTCCGGCCGTCGAGTAGTACCCGCGCCATTCAGGGCAGGATCCGCATCCGCCATAACCGCCAATTGAAACCAGGCTGCCCTTGGTTCCTTTCACGCAATCCATCGCCACCACCACGTTGTTCAACATCTTCGTCTTCGCACCGTCGGACGTGCGCTGTAAAACTTTGCCGATATCACGCCGAAGTACTTTGCCGCCGATGTTGATTGTCTGGTCGGAACAGACCGGGATGACATTGGTTTCCGTGTCTTCCACCGTTACTGTTCGGCAAGACGAGACCAGCACCACTTCGACGCCGCCACACTGCATGACATCGCGCTGGGTATAAGCATCCGCTGGCGCAGCGAAAGCCGGGGACGAGAGCAGCAATGACAGGCCGCCAGCGAAAAAAAGCTGATTCATTGAGTATTCCTTGTCGCCGTTAACCGGCCTGTTGTCCTGCCAGGCACTGTGCGTAGCCTTCGACAAAGCGAGCGTCGCGGGGGAGGGAACGGAGACAGACCACGTTTTTCAGATCATTATTGAAACGTGGTCTGTCCCCATTTCATTTTATTGCTACGGCTCGCCATTGGCGCCGAAACTTCGCCTCCACCGACATCCGCAACCCTTACTAGCAACCGGACTTCAGGATCACGAGCAAAATCAGCCTGGAGTACAGTTGCGACCATAGTGCCCTCTGCTCGAGCAGAGACTGAAGTCAACACTAGGGCAAAAACATAAAATAAATTTAGAACGCGCACGACCCACCCATCAGAAAGAGGAAAACCCGCAAAAAAGACTACAAGGCGGGCTAATTTATTTATTGGCGACCACATCCACACAAGCAACAAATCTAATCATAAATAAACCTGCCCCATTTTTCTTCTATCAATCCAAGCAACACTTTAAAATCCGATATATCAGCCTCATAAAACGCATTACACTGCGAAACAACTACATACTTTGAGTCCATCTGTTTTTCAAGAGTACTGCAAACTACGCCTGCTCCTTCCTCCCCACCCTGCCCCTCATATACGAAATCCTTCATATCCAACAACTTCCAACCAGTTTCCGACAACTTCAGTTTCGCCGCAGCGGACGCATCATTGTAGTGCAAAATCGCTTCTGGATAGGGTAACTCAATCAAGTTATTGTATCGTGACTGTGCGCCATTCCCCACAGCCTTCAACACCAAACCCAGGTCACTGCCACTTACAATATATGTTGGAAGATTTTCAAGATTTGTTTCATAAGAAGGCTGACCGGACGGCGCCAATTTCAATATACTCAGACTATCCTTCGACGCACAACTAACTACCTCAAGCTTAAATCTCAAATCATCAAATGCACAATGCTGCGCTTCAGCAAATACTGAAGTTGAAACAAGCGCGACGCAGAACACCCCTAACACAGAGAAGTTGATTCTATATTTTGTCACTTAACACGCTCCACATAGGCACAAGTGCATTTTGCCTTTCGGCATTGTGTTCTGGAGTACTATTGGGGTTACCTCTATTAATGACGGAGCCAACTACAGTTGAAACAGATGAGCTTGGGCCACCATCCGCGTGTTTACTGATTTTCTCCCTCACCCAAAAGAAACCAGATGCATCGCAAGCATTGTAATCATCTGTGGCGAGAAGTGCCGAATGGGGATCAGTTGTGAAATCTTTCCCTCGGTATTTTTCATAGCTCGTATAGTTTTTTCTTCCCGTAATTTGCAGAAAGCCACGACCATGAAATCTGTCACCATCACCTGCCATACCACCATTCGCGGCGTTTGCCACTCCATTGCCCATCCCAGCAGCCTTAGTTAATACTTGGCCAGGACGCGCTGCCATATAACCAGCTCGGTTAATTGTTGGCTTTGGATTTGGTCCAGGGTTGGGAAGTTCTACTGGCCGACGACCGGATGGTAGATTACGCACTCTAGTAACAGCGTTATCATAATCTTCTCCAGCTTCAGCTGGCGTAATAACCTCATACATTGTTCGGAAGTATCGTGTGCCGCCGATTTCCTCTCGATACCTCCACCACCCTGTTTCTATTCCGACTTGAGAGAAAAAATGAGCCATTCTAAGTTTTGAACTGCTGATCAAGTATTTCGAAAGCATCCTATTCATTTGAACTCTTAAACCAGCAGCGCGTTGCCTTCCAAGTGCATCAGAAGGCTTGAGAACATTTGCCAGTTCATCACTACTAAGCCAACCGCACGATCTGAATACGCGAACAAATTCAAGCGGAGGAAAGTGCCAGTGTTTACTTTCGATACCAGTCAAATTAGCTAGCTCCCAGAATGCTAATTCTTTCTGGTGGCTTTTGATTTTTTCATATTGCTCCTGAGGCATCGGCCCACCATCTCCTACTTTCAGCAACCAGCCATAACGGGTATCAAAGTCGTTCGCCGTCCATTCGGTTGGAAACTTGCATATAAGGCGCTTTAGAAGTTGCTGTGTATCATCCGAACGTAATCGAGACATACTCAACTGACGCTCATTTGTGTAACGCTCTGACAAATTTTGTTTTTCTTCAGCTGAAAGAACTGCGTAACCCGGTGAGTTCGCAATGCTAACAGCATCACCAGCGTCATGTTTAACCGTCTCTGTCCCCAAACCAAAGAGGCTCTTAATGAAATCCGACTGGCAATGACTATCTGTATCCATATCGTCATCAACCAAGCGCCACCCCTGCCAATGAGGGAAATCTGCATCGCTGAATTTAGTCACGCTGTCGGCATTCAAGTTTACCCAACCTGCCTTACTCTGTTCTCCTGCCTTCCCAGGAAACTTGATTTGGCGCCAATGTGCGGCATCAACAGGCTGGAGAGTATCAGGTCCTAGTACACGCCCAAACCGTAGCAACTCATACCCCGCACTAGGAGACTGTGGGTAGTACTGCTTAGCCTTGTCGTAAAGTTTGTACGCATACTCAGCATCCTCCGGTTGAGTGCCAATTTCCTGTCCACTCAAATAAAAGGAAGTCAATTTGCATTCGCCTTTTTCGTAACGCATGCGCACGTAGATACCTTCTTGAAGCATGGATGCTACTGCAGGTTCATATCCGTCCACTGTAGCGGAAGAATCTGAAGACGATGCTGTGCTGCCACCTTCCTGGATCGGCACGGTCACGGGCATGACCGGAGGCCGATAGGCTACCGCAGCATTGTTTAGTGGTTGTCGGCGGTCATTAGGAGGGGCGCTGTAAAGCAAAACTTCCGGTGGTACGAAAAAGTACATATCCCCCCAGCAGCTATTTTTTCGCCCATTTTGTGCTTGATATTTGAGGTCGAGAGTATCCCTACCCGTCAAATTGGCTATCTGACTTTGATCCGCAATAACTTCAAAATGAATCCGCCCCTTGCTTCCGTAAATACTGCCTGCTTCACCAATGGCGTCTTTTCTGCTGATCACTTTTCCTATCTGTGGGCCATTCAGACTGATCTTCGATAGGTGCATATAGATCGAATAGAAGACTACTTTCGACTGTTCTTCCTCGCCAATTTCAGTCTCATGACGCAGGACCACACAACCTTTATCAGTCCATCCCCCACGGAAATTTAGCGGATGAGCCGAGTCTGCGCTCTCAGGAACCGAGTCGCGGAAATACACCAATGTCCCATCGCATATTGCTCTCACAGGCAATACTCGCCCCCCCTCTTGGGGAGCAGTCAAATGGATGCCGCCATGCCAATTCAGGTCAAAACTCAGCGGATAACCACCATCACCAGGAACACCACCCACCATGGCGCGCGCCAGGAAGGCCTCGTCGGTCTCTCCCGCAACTGGAGCTGGAATAAAGGGAGGGCTAATGATCATTCTGAAAAATCCTTGTTCATATTGATGCTTATACGTCCATTCATAACGAGAACGGGTAATCGATAGTTGGCTTAACCTTCTCAGGCACCGCATTCCCCAACGCCTGATCCATCAAACTCCCCGCCTTATCCTTATCCGCCGCCCCCGGCAGCACTGGTGGCTTAATCCCAATCCCGGTCCCATTCCCCGCCGACCCACCCGCATTAATCTTCACCACCGGCCCAACAACCGTCACACCACCGGCATCGAGCTTGATAAAGCTCCCACCGGCCTTGACCGTGAGCTCCATTCCAGCTTCGATAACAATCTTGTCCCCAGCCTTGAGGTGAATCTCTTTCCCCGCACTGGTCAACTGCGCAGTCCCCAACTTCACATGCTGGTTCTGCCCAATGGTCAGGTGATCATCCATCCGCACTTCAGTCTTGCGGTCGGCGATGGTGGTGCGGTGTTCTTCAGCCTTCAGCTCGGTGTAGGTGTTCTTCTCCACGGTATCGTGGCGTTCATTCCCCACCCGAATCCTCTGGTCATGCTCAATGTTTTCATCCCAATCCCGCTGGGCATGGATAAAGATCTGCTCCGCGCCTTTCTTGTCTTCAATCCGCAGCTCATTGAACCCGCCGCCCCCCGGTGAGCTGAGGGTTTTGAACACGGTGCGCGTCTTGTTCGCCGGCAGGTCGTAGGGAACGAGGTTTTCCTTGTGATACAGGCACCCGGTTACCAACGGCTGGTCGGGGTCGCCTTCGAGGAAGGTGACGAGCACTTCCATACCGATACGCGGAATGGCGACGGCGCCATATCGATCACCCGCCCAACTCGAAGAAACGCGCATCCAGCAGCTGGTTTTGTCATCAGCCAAACCTTCGCGGTCCCAGTGAAATTGCACTTTGATGCGGCCGTATTGGTCGCAGTGGATTTCTTCGCCTTTGGGGCCGGTGACCATGGCGGTCTGGCTACCGAGCACGCGGGGTTTGGGGTGTTCCAGGGCCGGGCGGTAGAACACGGCCCATGGGGTGGCGAGGAAGCGGTTGCGGTAGCCCTGGTGGAAGTCGTCTTTGTTGTCGGTGGTGTCGCTGGTCACGCCTTCTTCGAGCACTTGCGGCTGTTTGCCTTCGTGGACGACTTCGGTGAGCAGCCAGAGGTCGTTCCACTCGGTGCGCGGGTGGTCGGAGATTTCCAGGAAGTGACCGCTGACGAGGGTGGTCTGGTCGCCGTGGCCTTCGGCTTGCTGGTAGTCGGCGCGGTGGCGTTCCAAGGCGCGCTGGCTGAGGAATTTGCCGCGTGCGCGGTCGAGGAAGCGGCCGGGGTAGTCGTAGTCTTCGAGGTCCGGCTCTTCGCTCTGAACATCAGGTTTATAGGCAGCTTCCAGTTGCAGACGCGGTTTTTCAAAGTCGTAGTCGCGGCGAGTAGTCCGACTGGTGCGGGTTTCCAGACGCAGTTTGAAGCCTTTGATCACGGGTTCGTCGGCGACCATGCCGCTGCCTTGGACGTAGGCGGTGGGCTGGCCGAGTTTCGGGAACACCGTTTGATCGTCACCGAATACCAATAAATGACCTTTGGAGGTGTGCTGGAAGTGGTAGTGAATGCCTTCTTCTTCGCACAGGCGCTGGACGAAGTGCAGGTCGGTTTCGTCGTATTGCACGCAGTAATCGCGGTCCGGGCACGGCTGGCTCAACTGGAATTTGTAGGCGTTGCCTTTGATGCCGTGTTCTTCGAGGATCAGCGCGATGATTTTCGGCGCCGACATCTGCTGGTAGATGCGCTGGTTGGTGCGGTGATGCAGGTACTGCAGCTGCGGCACCAGGGAGACTTTGTAGCGGGTCAGGCGTTTGCCGGTATCGCCTTGGGCGACGCGGTAGATCTGGCCGTGGATGCCGGAACCCTTCGGGTCGAATGCGAGGAACGCCTGTTTGTGCAGGAGCTTTTCCAGGTCCAGGTCCGGATTTTCGCTGACCAGTTCCAGGTCGAAGCGATACGGCTGGCTGATGCCTTCAGTGCCGGCGAACGACAGCACTTGCAGGTCGCCGGCATAGTCTTCGACTGTGAGGCTGAAATGCGTTTCGTTAGCTGAGTTGAACATTGCTTGCTCCCTGTTCGGTAGTCATCCGTTACGCCCGGAGTCGCAGACGTTGCAGCCAAGACGATGTGGCGCCCATAGCGTCACGCAGTTGGGCGGCAGTGATCGTTCGATCTGCCGCATCGAAAGCCAGCGCCTTGTGCAGGGCTGGCCAGCAGTGTTTCGGTAGATTCTTTGGTGGGTGCAGCTCTCGGTCGAGGTACCCGGCGCGGGCCTCGGTCGAGGGCAAGCGGCGGAACGGGTGTTTGCCGCCCGCCAGTTCGTAGATCACACAGGCCACGCCGTACACGTCCGCGCTGGCCGACAGCGTCTGGCCTTCGAGCAGTTCGGGGGCGGCGTAGCCGGGGGTCCAGGCGTTGAAGCGGTTGCGGCTCAGGTGCGGCAGGCCGGGCAAGATGCCCTCTCCCGCCTGGCCGAGGCCGAAGTCAAACAGGCGCACGCCCTCTTCGCTGAGCATCACGTTGCTTGGCTTTATATCGCCGTGCAGCACGCCGCGAGCGTGGGCGTAGGCCAGCGCGTCGAGCAGCGGCAGCGCAATGTCACGCAGTTCTTTCCACGGCAGGCCCAGGGGCCGCTCGCAGAGTAATTTGTCCAGGGTCAGCCCACGCATGAGTTCCATGGTGATGAAGGCGCGCTGGCAGTCGGTGTCCACTTCAAAGGTGTGCGGTCGCAGCACGTTGTCGTGGCGCAGTCGTCGGGTCAGGGCGAACTCGCTGTAGAGCAAGGCACTGGCGTCCGGCGATTCGGCAAATTCTTCGCTGAGGATTTTCAGCGCGATGTAAGGGTCGGGATCGCCGAACTGCTCACTCAGCAGATCCCGTGCACGGTAAACCGCGCCCATGCCACCGGCACCGAGCAGGCGTTCGATGCGGTAACGCCCCGCCAGCACGTCGGGCAGCACACCGACGCTGGCCTTGGTCGGGGCCAGCGCAGGCTCAGCCTTATGCGGCTTTCCGTTTAGAGGCTTTCCGTTTAAAGGCTTGGCGAAGGCGAAGTAAGTCAGGTTATTGGCTTCTTCCTCAGTCACCAGCAGGTCGTCGATCAGTGGCATGAATTCAGTCATTGGCGGATCACCACGGCAGTCAGGTTGTCCCGGGCCGAGCCACGCAGCGCGCCGTCGAACAGACGCTCCAGCGCAACATGTGGCGCGGTCAGGCTCAGGGCGTTGCCCAGGGCATCGCTGCTCAGCCCTTGATACAAACCGTCGCTGCACAATAGAAACGCATCGCCGGGATAGACCTCGAGTTCGAGCACGTCCAAGGTCAGTTGCTCGGCAGCGCCGACCGCACGGGTCAGCGCATGAGCGGCAGGATGCGCACGAGCGTCTTCGACACTCATGTTCTGCTCGTCGATCAGTTGCTGTTGCAGCGAATGGTCCTTGGACAGCTGATACAAACGCTGGTCGCGCCACAGGTAGCAGCGGCTGTCGCCGGCCCAGATACAGGCCGCGCGATTGCCTTCCACCAGCAGCGCCACCACGGTGCTGCCCATGATGCTGTCATGGCGCCCGGCGGTGACGGTCAACTCCTGACCCAAGCGGCGGTTGAGCCAGTGCAGGCACTGGCGAATACCTTTGAGTCGCTCGTCGAAGTCATCCTGCACCGGCAATTCCGCCAGGCTGGCGACGATCAACTGGCTAGCGATGTCGCCACCCTGATGACCGCCCATGCCGTCCGCGACCACCCACAGCCCCTGCTGTGGACAGTCAAGAAAAGCATCTTCGTTGCGCGCCCGAACCTTGCCCGGATCGGTACGCGCAGCGCTGCGCCAGGGACTGGCAACCAGCATCAGAGCTGCACCGGCATACGGAAAGTGCGCAGCACGCCCATGTCGAACGGGTTCGGCGTGCGCTGGCTCGACAGCAAGTAGTTGGCGCGCAGGCCACCCACGTCAGCCTTGAGCACCAACACGTCGAGACCGGTCAGGTACTCGGTCTGCATCAGGTCAAACAGACGGAACAGCGACCATGGGCCGGAGTTCTTCTCGATGCCGATCGGACGGCCGGCCATTTTGTCGAGGACCAGGCTGGTGCGACCGTCTTCAGCATCGGTCGGCCATTTGAACGACACCGGCACGATCGGGCCGTGACGGTATTCAATGGTCTTGTCGCCGAACTTGAACTCGGAACGACTGACAGCCGGGTCGAGGGTGTACGGCTCCAGTTTGAACTGCACTTGCGGCTCGGCCGGGTTGCTGGCGAAGAAGCTCTGACGGATCACTTGTGCCGCGGCCATCTGGTCGAGGTAGACCTTGGAGATCGGCATGCTGTGACCGTCAATGCTGCGCAGGCGGTAATTGCCTGGATCGCCACTCACGAACGGACGCATGTAGTTCTCGAAGAAGCGGTCGGCGATGCCTTGGGCTTTGAAGAACTCGCGGAAGTCGCTGATCGCCACGTCGCTGGTGCTGTGGGCACTGAACGGGTAACGCTTGTTGATCGCCTTGCCGTAGAAGCTGTACAGCTCGCTCTGATAACGCTGGTTCAGGTACTGGTAAGCATCGTTGAGCACCAGACGCCAGGTGTCTTCGGCCAGCACGTTGAACCACACGCTTACCGGGCGCGGCAGACGGTTCGACGCGTTGCGCAAGTTGCTCAGCGCATCGCGCTGGCCGCTCATACGGGTCTTGGCCATTTCGAACGCAGCCTGCTCTGGCGCGCTGGCACGGGCCAGGCTCGACAGTTGCAGTTGCAGGTCGTTGAGTGCTTGCAGGGCCGGGGTCAAATCAGCGGCCGGGCCGTTGTTGTCATCCAGCAAACGGTGCAGCGGTTCGAAGCGACGTTGCAGGGATTTCTTCGCGGTGTCGGGCAAGTTCTTGGCCATGTCCGACGCTTTGTCCGCGGCAGCTGCAGCGAGTTTGCCCAACTTGCCACCCTTCTCGCCCAGTTTTTCTGCCGCTTCAGCGGCTTCATCTGCGCTGTCTGCGATGACCGGGAAACGGGTGTTCTCACGCACTTCCACCAGCAGTTGCAGCACTGGGGAGTTGGCAGAAGTCAGGCCAGCCAGTTGCTCGGCGCCTTCACCAGCGTCGTTGATCGGTGGCAAGGCAACCTGGCCGACCGCTTCGCTCCAGAAGTTGGCGTAGTCGCGGAAGTACAACTGCTCCAGTTCGACCATCAGGCGACGCAGGTCCATGCCGCTGATACCCGAGCCTTCGCCCAGCACCCAGTTGTCACGCAGAATATCGGTAACCAGCGCAGTGCCCTGGATCGAGAAGTACTGCTGATAACCCTGCTGGGTGTAGAACCCTGGAATCACGTAATCGGTGCCGACAAACAGCGCACCCTGTGGGCCCAAGTGTTGGCTGAAACGGTATTCCGGCAGATTGCGAGCCTGCTCGCGCAGCATCCGGTAAACCACGTTGGCCAGCGACTCGCTGCGCAGCACCTGACGCGCCTGCGTCACCAGTTGATCGTTCAGCGGGTAGATAAACGGCTGCTTGAGCAAACGCTCGAAGTGGGTATTCAAGCCGTTCTGCACCGCGGTGTTGCCGGCGTAACGCAGGGACCAGTCAGTGGCGACCCAATCCTTGAGCCACGTAGCATCGCGGCGATCCTTCATGTTCAACATCAGGTACGCACGCAGGCTGTTGAGCAGGCGTTCGCGGTCCTTCATGTTGGCGCGGATCTGCCCTTCCAGCAGCGTTGCAACCCGTGGCAGCAACTGCGCTTCAAGCTCTCGCTCGTAGGCGTTCTTGACCACCGGATTGGCGTCTTCGCCTTGGTACAGACCGCCGCGCTCGTGGTACGACACGTCACCTTTGTTCGGGAAGACCTGAGTCGCCGCGTAACTGGTGTCGAGGGTCTTGAGCACCGCCATGGAGTCATCACGCGCAGTCAGGGCCGAGCGTTGCAGATTCCAGTTTTGTGCCAGTGAACGCAGGTTTTCCAGACGCTCATAGTTGGCCGAGAAACCGCCAGCCCACAGCATGCCGAATAGCGCCAGTGCCGCCAGTGCACCAACGTAGAGGGCGCGTTGGCCCCAATGGATGCGGCTGCGCTCGCGCTTGTCCAGACCGGCCAGATCGGCCTCGGGGAAAATCACCCGGCTGAGCAAATGGTGAATGAACCGCGAACGGCCACTGCGCAGGGTCGGCAGCACGCCAGCGTTCATGCCCAGGTTCGCGCCGATGCCGGCGGTGGTCTGGTCCATCTCTTGGGTCAGGTGCGGTGCGCTGGTCAGGTAGAAACCGCGCAACTGGCTGACGCGCTGATAGCGGTTGCCGGTGAACGCCATGTCGACGAACAGGCACAAGCGCTCGCCGATCTGCCCCAGTTGATGCGGGAAGTCGAGGATGCGACCACGGCGCTGGGTGTCGCGCTCCTGGTGCATGCGCATGATCACCTGGCTGTTCAGGCGACGCAGCAGCTCTTCGAACTCGGCGCGCAACACGGCCACGTCGGTACCGCTCTGCTCTTTGCGGAAGCTGGTGCCGAGGACCTGATCGCTTTCTTCGCGGGTCAGTTGATCGAAGAATTCGTCGAAACCGAGCAGGCGATCGGCCTTGCTCAACACCAGATAAATCGGCACATCGACGTGGAGTTTCTGATGCACGTCTTGCAGACGCGCACGCACCTGGCGCGCCAGGGTGTCGAGGTCTTGCTCGCTGCCACCCAGCAGTGTTTCCACCGGGATGGTCACCAGCACGCCGTTCAACGGACGGTTGCGGCGGCGCTTGCGCAGCAGGTCGAGCAAGGTGCTCCAGGCGCTGCCATCGACTTCGGCATCCGGCTGGGTCAGGTAACGTCCGGCGGTGTCGATCAGCACGCCATGGTCGGCGAAGTACCAGTCGCAATGACGAGTGCCGAGGGTGTCGCGGGTGAGTTTGCGGTCGATCTTGTTGATCGGAAACTCAAGGCCCGAGAAGTCCAGCAAGCTGGTCTTGCCGCTGCCCTGCGGGCCGATCAGCAAGTACCACGGCAAATCACTGCGCCAGCGCTCGCTGCGGCCGCGATACAGGCTAGAGGTCTTCAGGGTTTTCAACGCATCCTTGAAGCGGAGGCGAAGCTCTTTCTGCTCTTCGTCGATCAGCTCTTCACGGCGGATACGGTCCTGGCCATCTTCGGTTTCTTCGATGGCTTTTTTGCGCACACCGGCGCGCCAGCTGACGAAGACCATGGTCAGGCCCCAGATCAGGAACAGCACACTGATGGTCAGCAGGCGGGAGGTCGAACCCTCCCAGAACTTGTAGTCATTGACCGCCAGCAGCGGCCCGACGAACCACACCAGCAGCGCGACAAACAGCACCAGCAGCAGGGTCCAGACCCAGGTCTGGCACAGGAATGCGCCGACTTTCTTGAAAAACTTTTTCATCACACGTCCCTGTTTACGGCTGCGACTGCGGCTGAACCGCAGTCGGGTCTAACTGCTGATAAGGTTGCAAAACGGTTTCGCGTTGCTCGCCCAGTACCCAGGCGAAGCCCGAATACATCACCACCAGGCAGACCACGGTGAACAGCACCACCATCCACGCCGGCACGATGCGCACCAGGCTGCGGCGCTGATCGTTCAAGCCTTCCCAATGCGGCGACAGCTCACGAGGCACGTCGCCGCGCAGTTGACGAATCTGCCGATACAAGGCGTCGCGGATGCCTTCAAGCTCGAGCATGCCTCGGGCTTGCACCCGGTATTTGCCTTCGAAACCGAGGGACAGGCACAGGTACATCAGCTCCAGCATCGGCAGGTGCTTGACCGGGTTTTTCGACAGGCGATCCAGCAGCTGGAAAAACTTCTCGCCACCGAAAGTTTCGTTGTGGAAGCTGCTGAGCAGGCTCATCTGCGACCACTCGCTTTCGTTGCCCCACGGTGTGGTCACGACGGCTTCGTCGACCACGGTGCAGAGCACGTAGCGGGCGGCCATCACCTGGCTGCTTTCAGCGCCGTTGTGCAGCGCACGCACTTCAAACAGCTTGAGCCCGGCGGTCAGTCGTTCGTTGAGCGCGTACATGTCTTCGCGGGTGTCGCTGTGCTTGAGGCGCACCACTTCCGACAGCAGCTCGGACGCCGCCGCCACCAGCGAATTGAGGCTGATGTTGAACGCTTCGGCCGGGCGCAAACGCGCGGCGTAGATCATCCGCTCTTCCAGCTGTTCGAAACGCGGCGGAGCAGCGAAGTCAGTCAGCGGACTCGACGCCGGGCCGTGGCCCTGGCGGTCGAGCAGGACGGTTTTGTCGTCCTGGTTGTATTCCATGTCCTTGATCATGTCGGTCAGTTCCTGATGGCCCAGAATTTCAGTTCAAGCTCGGCAAATTCGCCGGACACGTGGAATGCGAAGCCGCCCGAGCGCTCGAGTTGCGCCAGGTCTTCGGAACTGAGTTCGAGGATGAAATAGGTTTTGTTGGAGTGGAACGCGATCTGCCGTGGGGCCACCGGCAACGGTTTGACCTTGATGCCTGGCAGGTGCAGGTTGACCAGTTGGCGGATGCGCTCCACCGGACCGACCTTGAGGTGCGCCGGCAAGCGATGGCGCAGTTCTTCGGAGTCGCAGTTGGCACTGGCCGCGAGCACGAACGAGGCCGATCCCAGCAGCTTGTGGTCGTGCAACGGTGACACGATGATCCCGTACTGACGCGCTTGCAGCACCAGTTCAATGGCGTGCTGTTCGAGCACCATCGACAGCACCTGACGAATCGCTTCCATCAGTTTGCGGAAGCTCGCGCCCTGGTCGCTGTGCTGGTAACGGCTGTCCAGACGCGGGCGCTTGCTCTCGCTGGAAAACGTCGCCAGATCGCCGAGCATGGTCAGCAGCGTGCGGTACAACTCTTCCGGGTGAACCTGTTCCAGGCCGAGGTAATGGCGCAGCAGCATTTCGGTGCGGTTGATCAGTTGCAGCATCATGAAGTCGCCGACTTCCGCGCCACCGACCTTGCCGTTGGAGCGAATCCGGTCGGCGATGGTGTCGCCCCGGTGGCCGAGCATGCTGATCACTTCTTTGAGGCACGACAGCAGGTAGCTGGACGAATGCGCCTGGATGTAGGTCGGCACGAAGTCCGGGTCGAGGCTGATCACGCCGTCGGGCGTGGTGTCGAGCACTTCGCAGATCTTCAGCTTCACGTAGGCCTGGTCGCTCTGCTGCTCGCCGAGCAACAATTTAAAGTCCGGACGACCGCAGCTGACCTGGCTGGCAGAGTCATCGCCGGCGTTGGAGTCGGCCACTTCCGCGTCGTACGCGGTGTAGCGTGCCAACACGTCGGATTGCTCCGGGCGGCGAGACTCGATGTGGTTACCGGTCACCAATGGCAGTGCCAGATAGATTGGCGTGTTGCCAGTGTTCGGCGGCACGTCCAGGGCCAACGGCTCGGTGTTGCCGCCCAGTTCGAACAGGCTGCCGTCCGGCAGAATCCCCGAGGCCTGGCTGATCACCAGTTTGCCCATGTTGAGGAACTGCAAGTCGATTTCCAGGTTCAGGAAGCCCCAGGTGTAGCTGCCCAGCAACTGTGTGCGGGTCTTCATCTGGTGGTCGTAGTAACGATCGTTGTGCTGGAAGTGCTGCGGTCGCAGCAGCATGCCTTCCTGCCAAATGACTTTATGCGCATTCATGTTCAGTCATCCGCCTTGGCGAGCGTTTCATGGGTATTGCGGATGCCGGCCTGATCGAGGGTCAGGTCAGCCTCGGTGACTTCCACCGGAGTGATTTGCACCGTGTAGCGCCATTTGGTTTCCGGCAGGTCGCGGTAAGCCGCGAGCACGCCGACGTAACGGCTGCCCTCCTCCACGCTGAGCTTGAGCTCGATGGTTTCACCCGGGCGCAGTTCGAGTTCTTCGCCGGCCACCAGGTCTGGGGCGAGGGATTCCTTGGCGCGTTCGTAGAGACTGAAGAAATCAGCGTTCTCGAACGTCACCGGGTGCTTGAGCTCCAACAGACGCACGACAATCGGCGACGGACGACCGTTGAGGTCCGGGTTCAGCTGATCGCTGGCGGTCAGTTTCAGGTTGAGCTTGGTCACGGTGGAATACGGCGACAGCGACGAGCAACCGGCCAACAGCACGAGGGCTGTGAGCGCAGTCAGCGTCTTGAAAAAAGCGATCGAGCAGCGAGACATGCGCATCATCCTTGGTGGTCGGTATGAAGGGTGGAAATCAGGCGGATCTGTTCTTCGTAGGCCTGAGCGAAGTCGCGGGCCAGCAGGCGTTCGCTCCAGTCATCGTCCTGACGCAGGGCCTGGTGATAACGCCCATAGGCTCTCCAGCGACTGCCGGAGGTGGCGAGCAACGGCTTGTTGTCACGCTCGAAACGCAGGGTCAGCTGTTGCGGCGAGAAGTGTTCCAGGGTGCCGCGAACGGCGGCGCGGCTGGCGGTCAGCAACGCCACCTGATGCGCCTGCAAATCGCGGAACGCACGGGAGATCGCTTGCTCCGCCGGCAACTGACCTGGCTTGTTCGGCTGCAACAGAATGCCCAGCGCTTCACCGGCATCGACGGCGAATTTCAACGGATTTTTATGGGTGCCTTGCACGGTGGTCTGGGCCAGGCGCAGTTCGTTTTTCAGTTCGCTGCGAGTGCGCAGGCTCTGCTGCAAACCGCCGACGCTTTGCTTGAGCAGGCGCGCAGCGTTCAGCGCCAAGGCTTCGCGGGCGTCGTGGTCCAGGCCTTTGAGGTCTACGCCCAGCGCTGCACCGAAGTGCTCCCAGAAACCTTCGCGCTGACGTTCGACCGCTTTCGGCGGTGGCGCCGGTGCTGGCTCTGCCGGGGCGTCGATCAGCTCCGGGACCATCAGGCTTTCCATGTCGATGCGCGCGTAGTCGGCACGCTGACGGGTGTCTTCGATCGTAGTACTCGGGGAAATCAGTTCGTCGATTTCCGAGTACACGCGCTCTTGCTGGTCGAGGGCATTCAGCGGGTCGAGGTCGAGGAACGCATCGTCCGGAATGATGCTTCCCGCGGCCTGCGGACGGCCGACTTCAACGTCGAACGTCGCCGGGTCGCGTACCAGTCGCGCACGAATCTCGAAATCACCGAGCACATACACGCTGCCGTGCTCGATACGCATCGGCTCGCCCTTGCGCAGGCGCGCGCCGCTGTCGCTGTCCTGGATACCGTTGCTGCTGGTATCGGTCAGGAAAAACGTGCCTTCGCGGTAGCTGATCAACGCGTGATGGTTGGACAGGTGACGCTTGCGGTCGGGGATGATCCAGTCGCAATCCTCGCCCCGGCCGATCACGCCACCGGCCTGTTTGAAGGTTTTCTGGCACAAATCCGTGGGCACGAACCGCTTGGTGTTCAGCATTTCGAAAACCAGTTCCATGGTGATACTCCTTGCGGTCACTTGCCGCGATTGACCGCCTGCGGATCACCCAATGGGCGATAGGTGTTGTCGTTGTATTTGTAATTGCCGCTACAGCCGCCGAGGCCGCATAGAACGACGAGGGTCAGCAGGACGGCTTGCCAGTGACGCACAGACATCAGAGGGTCTCCAGGAGTAGACAAAGCGCAAAGCGCCGACCCGTTTGGGTGGCGCTGTTAGAAGCGAATGAGGTGAAATCGACGGTCTTTTGCCTACCCATCGAAGTCACCCAAATTGATATTCAGGCGCCCGAGGCGGTACAGCAGCGTGCGGCGCGGCAACCCGAGTTCGCGGGCGGCGAGGGTCTGGTTGCCGTCGTTTTTGCGCAGGCAGTCGAGCAGCAAACTGCGCTCAACCTGCTCCAGGCGTTCGCGCAGGTTCAGGCTGCTGTCTTCCGGCATGGTTTCCATGCGCAGGGAGAAATGCTCGGCCAGCAACTCGCCGCCTTCGCACAGCAATACCGCGCGTTCGACCAAACCTTTGAGTTCACGCACGTTGCCGGGGAAGGCGTAACCGGACAGGTGATCCAGCGCCGCGTCGGACCAGCGCACCGCATCCCGTTGCAGAAACGCGCACGCCTTGTCGGCGAAGTGCCGGGCCAGGTCGAGGATGTCGCCTTCGCGCTGGCGCAGGGCCGGCAGCTCGATCGGGAATTGCGCGAGGCGGTAGTACAAGTCCTCGCGGAATTTGCCTTCACTGACCAGTACCGATAAATCCCGGTGCGTCGCGGCGATGATGCGCACGTCGATCTTGTGGGTGTCGTTGGAACCCAACGGGCGGATCTCGCCTTCCTGCAACACGCGCAACAACTTGGCTTGCAGGGACAACGGCATGTCGCCGATTTCATCGAGCAACAAGGTGCCGCCATTGGCCGCGTCAAACAGCCCGGCACGGTCGCGGTCGGCGCCGGTGAAAGCACCTTTGCGGTAGCCGAACAGCTCACTTTCCAGCAGGTTCTCGGGGAACGCCGCGCAGTTCTGCACTATGAACGCCTGGGAACGGCGCGGGCCGCAATCGTGAATCGCCCGCGCGACCACTTCCTTGCCAGTGCCGGTCTCGCCGCGCAGCAGCACGGTGTAAGGGCTGTGCAAAACTTTACTGATCAGCGAATAGGTCTGGCGCATCGCCGAACTCTTGCCGATCAGGCCATAACCGCTGGCGCTCGGGACGTTGACCGGAGTCGGCCGTGTATTGCCGGTCGGCTTACGCAAACGCTGCAGCAAGTGCAATTGGCCGAGCACGAACGAGCCCAGTTGACCGAGGGAATCGGCAAAGCCTTGCAGGTCGATATGCCGGCGACTGGCGCACAGCAGCAAACCTTCGACAGCCTTTTGCTGATTAACCAACGGCACGCACAACAGCGACTGCCAAGGCGTTGCCTGCAGTGGCAGGAAACTGGTTTCGTGCAGGCTGCCGCTCAGCTCGCTGAGGCATACCACGCGGTTCTGGCACAGGGCGAATTGCAGCAGTTGTTCACCGTTGTAATCCGCCGGCAGGCTCGCCCCTTCCCGGGGTTGCAGAATGCCGTTCAGGCACTCGGCGTTCATCCCCAGGCAGGTGTGGGTCGCGTCCAGCAGGTACAGCTGCGTCAGCTCGCAACCGCTGAGCTCGGCCAACCCGCGCACGAAGTCACCCAGCAGCGCAGCACCGTCCGCCGCGCGCGACAGGCTGGCGAACTGCGCCAGCAAGGCTTCGGCATAGACCAGCGGTTGCGGCACTTGAGTGAACATCACACCCACCTCAGGCGAACTCGCACATCACGCTGGCGTTGCCGTCGAGCGTCGCATGCACACGCTTGAGGCTTTCGCCGGTGGCCATTGCATCGAGCAAACGGTCAGCCACCAACGGCAGCACGTGCAGGTCGAGCAAGTGGTCGATCAGGCGCGCGCCGCTGTCGCTTTGGGTGCAGCGTTCGGCCAGGTGATCGACGAGGTCCTGGGAGTAAGTGAAATCAAGCTGGCGACGGTTCAGGCGCTCGCCCAAACGACCGAGTTTGATTTCGATCAGCTCGCGCAGCACCGGGCCACCGACCGGGTAGTAAGGCACCACACGCATCCGCGCCAGCAGCGCCGGTTTGAAGTGCTTGCTGAGCACCGGGCGAATGGTTTCTAAGAGCACTTCTGCAGTCGGCCGCGCGCCGTTTTCGCAGAGTTCGCTGATGCGGTCGCTGCCAAGGTTCGAGGTCATCAGAATGAGCGTATTGCGGAAGTCGATCTCGCGCCCTTCCCCGTCGTTGGCCACACCTTTGTCGAAGATTTGGTAGAACAGGTTCAGTACGTCCGGGTCGGCTTTCTCGACTTCATCGAGCAACACCACCGAGTACGGTTTCTGGCGCACGGCTTCGGTGAGCATGCCGCCCTCGCCGTAACCGACGTAGCCCGGCGGCGCACCGATCAGACGGGAGACGGTGTGCTTCTCCTGGAACTCGGACATGTTGATAGTGGTGATGAAGCGATCACCGCCGTAGAGCAAGTCGGCCAGGGCCAGGGCGGTTTCGGTCTTGCCGACACCGCTTGGACCAACCAGCAGGAACACGCCGACCGGTGCATCAGGCTTGTTGAGGCCTGCGGCGGTGGCGCGCATCGAACGGTCCAGTGCATGAACCGCTTGTTCCTGACCACGAATGCGCGTGCGCAGGTCGGTGGCGAAGCTCGCGACCTTGGCATTGTGTTCCCGAGCCAGTTGCGCCAATGGCACGCCGGTCCAGGCGCTGATCACTTCGGCCACCAGACGCGGGCAGACTTCGAAGCTGACCAGACGTTCCTTGACCTGGGCCTCGGTCAGGGCACGGTGGGTTTCGTTGAGTGCAGTTTCCAGGGACGCGACGCTTTGTGCTTCGTCTACTGGCAGGGTTTCGATCACGGTGCCTTCAGCGTCTTCTTCGACCGTGATGGTCGGTTCGACGGCAGCGGCTTCGCGAGCTTTGGCCAGTTGCTGACGCAGTTCCAGCAAGCGCTCGGCCAATTCTTTCTGTTCGGTCCAGAGGGTTTCCAGAGCGACCATTTCGTCTTCTGCCTCGGCCAGGCGATCTTCCAGAGCATCCAATGCTTCATGATCGATCAGCAGACCCGCCTCGGCGTCACGACGCAAGGCCTGACGCTGACGCCCACCTTCGGCCAGCTCGCCACGCAGGCGTTCCAGACTTTCCGGGGCGGCGGCGAGGCTGATGCGCACTCGAGCGCACGCGGTGTCGAGTACGTCGACGGCTTTGTCCGGCAGCTGACGACCCGCCAGGTAACGGGCAGACAACTCGGCCGCGGCAACCACTGCGTCATCACGCAGGTAGATGCCGTGGCTCTTCTCATAGACCTGAGCCAAACCACGCAGGATGGTCACCGCTTCGCTGACGGTCGGTTCGTGCAGTTGCACCGGCTGGAAACGACGGGCCAGGGCCGGATCTTTCTCGAAGTATTTTTTGTACTCCGCCCAAGTGGTAGCGGCGATGGTGCGCAATTCGCCACGGGCCAAGGCTGGCTTGAGCAAGTTGGCCGCGTCGGAACCACCGGCATTGCCGCCCGCACCGATCAAAGTGTGAGCTTCGTCGATAAACAGAATGATCGGTTTTGGCGAGGCTTTGACTTCGTCGATCACGCCTTTAAGGCGACGTTCGAATTCACCTTTGACGCTGGCGCCGGCCTGCAACAGGCCCATGTCCAGCGACAGCAACTCGACACCTTTCAAGACTTGCGGCACTTCACCGGCCGCGATGCGCGAAGCCAGGCCTTCGACAATCGCGGTTTTACCGACGCCGGCTTCACCGACCACAATCGGGTTGTTCTTGCGGCGACGGGCGAGGATGTCGACCATCTGCCGGATCGCGCCATCGCGGCACAGTACAGGGTCGAGTTTGCCGTCGCGGGCTTGTTGGGTCAGGTTGTGAGTGAAGCGCTGCAGCAGCGATTCGCCGGGCACAGCGGGTTTGCCGGTGGCCGGTTGTTCTTTCTGCGACAGGGCGAATTCTTTCAGACGCTCGATGTTCAGCTTGGCCAGCAACGACTGATAACGACTTCCGGCATAACGCATCGGGTTGCACAGCAGTGCGAGGATCAACGCGGCTTGCTCGACCTGGCTCTGGCCCAGTTCGAGGTTGGCCACCAGCAAGGCGTCTTGCAGCCATTGCACCAGTTCCGGGGCGAACACCGGGTTGCGCGAGGCGCTGTGCTCGACCCGCGATTGCAGCGCGGCGCTCAGTTCACCGGCATCGACTTCGGCATCTTGCAGCGCGCGGGCGAGCAGGCCTTGCGGGCGCTCCAGCAGGCCCAGCAGCAGGTCTTCGACGAGAATCTTGCTGCCGCCACGGGCGACGCAGCGTTCCGCAGAACTTTCCAGATCACGACGGGTTTCGGCGTCCAGCGCCTGGATAAGTTGTTGCAGGTCTACGTTGATCATGTGTCATCTGTCCTTAATGAATTTTGCTGCCCAAGGTCACCACGCCGTCCGCTTTTTCGCGGCCCAGCCAACTGGTCCATCCCAGGCGACAGGCGTTCTGTTCACCGATGCGCAGTTCGCGGATTTCTTCCTGGCGCAACACCAGGCGAATGTCGTAATCGAGCGGGTCACGCAGGGTGAACCGCACCAGCGCGCACAGCGGCTGGTAGCCGAAACCGATCGGCAGGAATTCGTGAAAGCGTTGCCAGTCGAGCTCGCGGATGTGAATGCGGAATTTGCCGCTGCGATCACGCACGTGTTCGCCCAGCACCAGGTCTTCGCCGAGCATGCTGTTGGCGCGACCCAGGCGATTGCGCTGCTCGTCGAGGATTTCGACGCGGCGCTCGATGCACTGCTCGATGGTCAGTTCGGCATGCTTGAAGTAGTAACGCAGCACCGCTTCGATCAGCGCCGCCGAGTGCGCCCGCAAGCTGAGCAGGCCAAGGTACGGCAGCAGGCGTTTCCAGTTCAGTTCCTGGGCCCTGCGGATCTCTTCGCCACCGAGGCCGATCAACGCAAACAACTGCGAGGAAAACGGATCGAGGGCGCCGCTCTGGAAGCTTGCGCGGTAGCGATATTTGCGCCAGATCGGCAGCATCAGCCGTTGCAGGCGATGGTGGAACAGGTCGAGGAAGTTGCGGGTCGGATTGCCGTCTTCACTGTCACCCAGAGCCTGTTCGCCATAGAACGCCGGCAGCGGAGAACCGGAACCGACCAGGCCAATCAGGTTGAAACGCAGACGCGCACGCATCTGCCCGTGCTCTTTGAAAAACTCCACGCGATCGACGTCGCTGCCAGGGAAACCCAGGCTCGGATTGGCCTGGAATTCCAGCTGGTCGTACAGGTCGTCTTCGCTCAGGTGCGGGTGTGCCTCACGCAGCCGGTCAATGACCAGCAGCACGGCCTGAAACAGCGAGTACTCGCGTATTACCCGGGTCAGCCCGCTTAAAGCAGGGGCTGCAGGCCCATACGTGGTGTCCATTGGTACACCTCTCCCTGTGTGCTTTTTACCCGCAGCTCGTGGAACGAATTGAGACTGGCGTAAAGCGCGAAAAACTCGTTAAGAACCGAAGCGAACACAAACAGGTCGCCCTCGCCGATATACCCTTCCGGGTCGATGGTCAGCTCGGTGCGCAACCCACGAACCGGCAACCCTCGGTGCAATCTGTCGACGTGTTGGTGCTTGATCGACTTGAGCCCGCCCAGCAGGCGCTTGCTGACTTTTTCCGCGTGTTGGTCGTAGTAGCGCGGCAGGTCGTAGGTTTCGAGAATCACCTTCAACGCATTGACGTCGGTCAGCGACAGGTAGTTAAGCGACATGTTGCTGATCAGCTTCCAGAGGAAGTCGCGGTTCAGCGGCGGCGCAAAACTCGACGTGGCCGGGGTGATGTTGCGAAAGCTGAGGAACTCCGGGGTCTCTTCGCAGGCCATGCAGATGTCGCCGAGCTTGAGCTTGCGCGGCAGGTTCTGGTTGGTGCACATCAGCTCGATCGACAGGGTTTCGTGGGCTTCGGTGTGGCGGATGCCGAAGCTCAGATAAGTGTCGAGGCCGTCGTGCAGCAAGGACGAACGCTGGCGGATGCTGTAATGCGGACGGCTTGTCGGCACGTCGAAACTCGGGTCGTGCTCGAAGGATTCGAACGGCACGTACTCCTGATAACCGAGGCCGCCGGGCTTCCAGCCGGTGACGGTTTCCACCGAGAACACGCCGCAGTTTTCCAGGTCGAATTCGGCCGGCAACAGCAGGTATTCGTCCTGTTTGCCATCGAGGCGAATCGGCAAAGCATCGTGCTCGAACAGGTTAACGATCGGGGTGCAGTAGAGCTTCACGTTGTCCAGGGTCGGACGCATACGCATGATGCCGCTCTTGCGAATATCGAAGCGCAATTCCAGGCCACGCATCTGCTTGAGGGTGTCTTCCGGCAACGCCTTGAGCAGGTCGAGACCGTTGATGTCGACGAAGAGGAATTTGTCCTGGAAGGCGAAATATTCCTGCAGGTAGCGGTAGCCGCGAAAGGTGTTCAGCGGATACGGGATCAACGCCTCTTCTTCGGCAAAGCCCACCGGCTGCACGCGGTCGCCGGGCATCTTGAACGCCATCGGCAGGCCGTTCACCCCGTTGATGGCCTTGCCGGCGTCGTCCAGCGGGATCAGTTCGATGCCTTCGAGGTTGCGCAACAGGCTCAGGTAAAGCATCTGACTGATGTAGCGCTCACCGGCAAAGTGCAGGCGCAGACGACTCAGCGCCAGCTCGCCGAGGTGACCGTCAGCGCTCATCTCCAGACGCAAGCTCAACAGCGAACCGTCGCCCTTCACCGAGTAAGTCAGCGCGGCCAGATCCAGCGGCAATACCTCGGTCGGATAGCACGTGCGAAAACGGCAGCGCACATCATCGACCGGCACACTCTCGACCGGCGTATCACGCTCGACCCTCAAGGCAGGCCCGGAACGCTTCAACGGGTCGAACTGCAAAATGCTGAACGCCGGCAGCGGCCGCATGTAGTTCGGCCACAGCAGCTGCATCAGCGAGTGGCTGAGTTCCGGCAACTCGTCGTCGAGCTTCTGGCGCAGGCGCCCGGTCAGAAAGGCAAAGCCCTCGAGCAACCGCTCCACGTCCGGATCCCGCCCGGCCTGTCCCAGGAAAGGCGCCAACGCCGGGCTACGCTCGGCGAATCGACGACCTAACTGGCGAAGTGCGGTGAGTTCGCTTTGGTAGTAGTGGTTAAAGGACACGGGTTACCTGCCTGCTTGAAAATTCGAGGGAGCCAACTGCTTTTATTAGTGCCAAACGCACCTGCGATAGAGCGGAGTCAAATCCCACCAACTTAAGCTGGCAACAGGTTTAAAAAATAAGTTCCTATTGCATGTATTAGAGGGATCAGCAACACACACAAGTACATCATTACCTTATGGATTCGGCGAGCCCTGATACTGGGAAAAATCCCACACACAGCAACTAAGACGCAAATAATCGCCAATGTGCCAAAAAAATCGCTGTCTGCCACATTTGCAAAATAACCTTCTACAGTCACTTATTGAACTCCATGAAATTCCAACGGTAAAACAAAAATATCTTCAGAAGATCTGCAGTAACCGAACCCGTAGTTTCATTCCTGTAGGTCCAACCAACCGCGTCCTTTGTGTAATAGCCACTTTCTATAGGCATACCCGCATACCCGGAGTTTTGCGGGTCGGCCATATTTGCGCCTAACCATTTTTTTACTGTCGTAACGGGTCGGACACTGATCCCTCCAGTATTACCTTGCCTTATCTCTAACTTCGATGCGGTGATATTCACGGCTATTTGAATATGGTGAGCGATACCGCGGTCCAGCGCCTGCGCAAGAATGTCCCCAGGCAGCAAGGCTTCCACCGTTTCTACAGCAAGCGTATTCACTCCAACACGCTGCATATCTGGAGCCCCATAGGTCAGCATAACCATCTCGCAGAAACCGTACATATGCGAAGAATAGCGATCGTGTGCCGTGGCGGAATAGTTCTCCATATTTTTGTATGTTCTTACACCTGTTGTCAGCTTTACAGGTAGACCGCGCTTTGAGGCAAACTCACAAAGCAAGCGCAACGCAAAATCCTCGCATGTAAACTTATTGCCGCTTATCGCACCGTCTTTATTCCAGTACTTCTCCACGATAAGTCGCTCAGAAATTTCCGGTGCTTCTCTGTGATAATCAGCAATATCCGCCTCGGTCCAGAAAGCTGTTGTTTTCCAAAAAACCTTATAGATAACTTTTTTTGGCGCCTTGTCTGCCTTTGGAGTTAATGCGATTGAGCGCGCCATTAGCGTAGATAGAATTTCTGCACTCATACCATCGCTCCATCCATCGCGGCGTGGAAGTCAAAAGTTTCACCTTCTTTTCCTCCTACCAACTGAGTTCTACCCATTGCATCACTTTGCCCAGAGATAACTTCGCCTTTGGCAGTGGTGATTTGATAAGGAATATCCTGAAGTGGATTTCCATCCTGATCTTCCATCACAACATGCTGACAATGGGAAAACAGCATCAATGGAACCGGTGGAATAAACGGCGCCGGCGAATGCGAATTCCCGATAATCACCGTCCCGGACCCGGCCGTAACCTTGTTGCCATGAGTACCGGCTGAGCCCACGGTGGCCGCCGGTTTACCGTTGATCAAAACGGTGGTCGCAAGATCGCCAACCATCGCACCACCACACGCCGAGGCATCGCCTTGGCGGGCGGCCGCGAGGCCGTCGAAGAACACGTCGCCGGAACCGGCGGCGATCGGGTTGGTGCCGTGGCCGGGGAGCGGGCAAGCGGTGGGGTCGGATACGCGTGCTGCTGGTTTGCCGGACATACGAATCTCCTTAATTGACCTTTACTTGACCGCTGCCATCCAGGAGCGCGGCGAAACTGACCTGGCGCTTGAAACCATCAACTTCCAGCAGGCCTTCGATGCTGAAGGACAGGCGAAGCTGATCGTTGTTACGCGGCAGGGAGATGACACGCACGTTGCTCAGGCGCGGTTCGTAGGCTTCGATGAAACTTTCGATGGCCAGGCGGGCCTGACTCAGGGAGTCGTGCAGGCTCAGGCGCATGTCATTGAGATCGGGTAGCCCGTAATCGGACAGCGTTTGCACGCTGCCCGCACGGGTGCTGAGCATCTTGGCCAAATGGGCAGCCACGGACGCCATGGCGGAAACCTCGCGGCTCCAGCCGACGCGTTTGTCCGCGTCGCCACCCAGGCGTTCGAAAAGGCTGCCGTATCCAGTCATGAGTCAGGCTCCGCTTACTCTTTGTCCAGCTTGCCAACCAGCGACAGGGTGAAATCGGCCCCCATGTACTTGAAGTGCGGGCGCACGTTCAGGCTGACGCGGTACCAGCCAGGCTCGCCTTCAACATCGCTGACGATGACCTGGGCAGCGCGCAGGGGACGACGGCCACGCACTTCGGCGCTCGGGTTTTCCTGGTCGGCCACGTACTGGCGGATCCACTTGTTGAGTTCCAGCTCGAGGTCGGTACGTTCTTTCCACGAACCGAGTTGCTCGCGCTGCAGCACTTTCAAGTAGTGAGCCAAGCGGTTGACGATCATCATGTACGGCAGTTGGGTGCCGAGCTTGTAGTTCAGCTCTGCGGCCTTGCCTTCAGCGCTGATGCCGAAGAACTTCGGCTTCTGCACCGAGCTTGCGGAGAAGAACGCCGCGTTGTCGGAGCCTTTACGCATGGTCAGGGAGATGAAACCTTCCTCGGCCAATTCGTATTCACGACGGTCGGAAACCAAAACTTCGGTAGGAATCTTGGTTTCGATTTCGCCCATGCTTTCGAAGTGGTGCAACGGCAGGTCTTCAACCGCGCCACCGCTCTGCGGGCCGATGATGTTCGGGCACCAGCGGAATTTGGCGAAGCTGTCGGTCAGCTTGGTGCCGAACGCGTAGGCGGTGTTGCCCCACAGGTAGTGCTCGTGGCTGTTGGCGACGGTTTCTTTGTACACGAACGATTTGACCGGGTTTTCTTCCGGGTCGTACGGGTTACGCAGCAAGAAACGCGGCACGGTCAGGCCCACGTAACGGGAGTCTTCCGACTGGCGGAAGCTCTGCCATTTGGCGAATTGCGGGCCTTCGAAGTGATCTTTCAGATCTTTCAGGTCCGGCAGACCGGTGAAGCTTTCCAGGCCGAAGAATTTCGGACCGGCAGCCGCGATGAACGGAGCGTGCGACATGCAGGCAACGCTGGACACGTACTGCATCAGTTTCACGTCCGGCGAGCTTGGGGACATGAAGTAGTTAGCGATGATCGCGCCAACCGGTTGACCACCGAACTGACCGTATTCAGCGGTGTAGATGTGCTTGTACAGGCCAGCCTGCATCACTTCCGGCGAATCTTCGAAATCGTCCAGCAGGTCTTCTTTGGAGACGTTGAGGATTTCGATCTTGATGTTTTCGCGGAAGTTGGTGCGGTCGACCAGCAACTGCAGGCCACGCCACGACGATTCCAGGGACTGGAAGTCAGGATGGTGCAGGATTTCGTCCATCTGACGGCTGAGCTTGGCATCGATCTCGGCGATCATGCGATCGACCATGGCCTTCTTGACCGGCTCACCGTTGTTCTGCGGCTTGAGCAGCTCTTCGATGAACGCCGACACACCGCGTTTGGCGATGTCGTAGGCTTCGTCATCTGGGGTCAGGCGGGTTTCGGCGATGATGCTGTCGAGAATGCTGTACTCGCTGTTCTCGTTGCTCTTTTGCTGTGCTGCGCTAGTGCTCATTGTGTTGGCTTCCTTGGCTGATAGGGGCTCAGGCGTCCTGGGCTGCGGCGTTCAGGCCCAGCTCACCCAGTACGCGACCGCGGGATTCGTCGTCGGCGAGCACGCCTTCGATGGCTTTGCGGAACGCAGGTGCGTTACCCAGCGGGCCTTTGAGGGCCACCAGCGCGTCGCGCAGTTCCATCAGTTTTTTCAGCTCAGGCACTTGC
Organism: Pseudomonas farris; assembly: GCF_019145235.1. Classification (GTDB taxonomy): domain Bacteria; phylum Pseudomonadota; class Gammaproteobacteria; order Pseudomonadales; family Pseudomonadaceae; genus Aquipseudomonas; species Aquipseudomonas farris. The sequence continues at coordinate 159,385 of NZ_JAHSTV010000006.1, forward strand.
TCGACCAGCGAGGCCGGGTTGAAGTCCTTCATCGAGTTGACGCGCAGTTTCACGGCCAGTTCTTCAGTGTCGCTTTCTTCCTGTAGACGGTTCGGCACGCTCAGCGTCAGGCTCAGCTCTTGCTTGGCCAGCACTTCGTCGAAAGTCATTTTGTCGATGCTGATCGGCTTGCGATCTTCGACTTTGCGTTCGTCCTTGCGGTGGGTGTAGTCACCGATTGCCAGTAGTTTCAGCGGCAGTTCAATCTCTTCCTGAGCACCGCCGGTGGCGGGTTTGAAGGTGACGTTGATGCGTTCCTTGGGGGCTACCGAGCCTTCTTTGGCCATGGCTTTTCTCCTTGCGGTTGTGGCCCGGGGGCCTATTCGAGTACCACTTCGAGATCGAGGTGGCACAGCCTGCGATAAATCTCTTCCTTGCGTTCACGCACTGCATGGTTCTGCGGTAATAACTCGCAGCAGCTATGCAGCAAATGCAGCACTTCCAGCGCAAGATCGGGCTCCCAGGCGTGCAGGCCTGAGTCCTGTAATGTTTGGTCGAGGGTTTCGAGTTGGGTCTTGGCCAGCTCGTATTTCTTGGCCATGAAACACAGCCGCGCGAGGGCGAACTGCCAGAAGAATCGAACCCGCCCGCCGTGGGCACTTTGCAGGCCTTGCTTGAGAATCTGTACGGCGGCCTTGAGGCCGTCCTTGCGCAGAATCGGCAAGACTTCTTCCAGAGCCAGTTCCCAGGCCGGCTGGGTATCGGCGACTTCGATCTTGCGCGGCGCACTGGCGCTTTGCAGGTGCGGCATGACGTGGGCACCGATCCAGGCGCGGGTGGCCGGATCGGCGAACGGCGCGCCGTCATGGAAACGCAATTCGATGATGCCGGGCAGGCGCTGAACCAAAAGCGCGAAGTGGATTTCCACTTCGCGCATCGCCATCTCGGCGTTCAGCCCTTGAAGGCATTCCCAGACCATTCGCTGGCCATCGAACCAGAACGGCGCCTTCGCCAGGCTCGCCTCCAGCTCCACCAGCAGATCTGCGTATTTCCCTTGGTCGTAACGGTCCTGATAGGCCTTGAGTTTGTCCGCCGGCAAGCCACGCAGAACGGTGATCTGTTCTGCGTTGCGCTCAGGCACCGCGTCGATGGGCAACCACAACAGCGTGCGATTGAGGCGCAGGGCGCGCAGGTCGGTAGCTTTCTGCTTGAGCCACCAGGCACACAACGGACGGGCATTTTCCTGCTGGGCACGCAGGGCCTTGTGGGCTTCTTTCTCGTTGTCGATTGGTGCGCCGGGGGTGAACAGCTGAGTCGCGGCCTGCTTGACCTGCGCCACTGCGGCGCCCACCACACCGGGTTCCGGCTGATTGTCGGCGGCGCGCTGGACCATGTTTTTCAAGCGACGGGAAATCGGCAGCAGCAACGGCGCGTCATCGCCCAGATGCTCGGTGCACGCGGCATCGAGGCCTTCCAGATGCTCGACCAGACGGCGGAACAGCGGCAGCTGCTCTTTGATCGCGACGTTTTCGTTCAACACCTGCTCAAGACGCGGCACCAACCAGCTGATGGCAGCGGAGCGAGTGCGGGCCTTGTTCGGGTGGACTTCGGCCCAGTGATTTTCACAGAGGTAGTGCAACAAACCGAGGCCGGCGAGCAGCCCCTGGAAGGATTCACGCTGGTACAGCGCCCAGGTCAGCCACGCGCCAACACGCAAATCCTTGGATTGGGTACGCAGCAGGTTTTCACTGTTTTCGCGGATTTTCAGCCAGTCGATCTGACCGCTTTCGTGCATGGATTGGGCTTTGCCCAGCTCGCTTTCCAACGCTTCATATTCGCTCGAAAAACGAACATCCTCGCCCGCGAAATTCTCTATTGAAATAGAGGCTTTTGCGAGTTCAAGGTAATAAGCGGAAAGTTTGCTTGAGTAGGACATCCGTGACCTTTAATTAGAATTACAGTCATACAGCCATTGGAGTTGTAATGGCGCCGGACAGTATCAAAAAGTTGCGATGAGTCTCATCCAATTGAGTTCGCGCTCTTTCAAGGCGCGCATCCTAAGCACAATGATGGCCATTTGCAAGCACCCGATCAAACAATAAAACTGCGTCTTTTTTGTTGCTGTAGGAGATCACCCTAGAGGGGACAAGGGATTCCCTGATGCCGGTTTTGACCTCCCTATCTTCGACTCATTACCCCTGTAACCATTGAGCCAGAGCGGTTCATCAACCCAATCAATAATCACCGGACATTCACGCCCTGAAACGGAACCCAGCATGCCAAAAATAAAACATAAAAAATGTAGGAGCTTTCCGAAAAGTTACAGTCATCCATGGACGTAGCAATAACTGACAATAAGAAATAAAAGGCGCCACTAAAATGATCGCACCTTTTATTTCACCCATCTTCCTCCAATACGTACTCAGTCTGCCTCAAACTTCCTACAAAAGTATCCGACAGCCATTCGTGCATTGCTGACGCAACATTTTGAAATGCGGAAAACTCTGACGTACTTTCTGGACGCGTCCGACATTCATTCTTTTGCCCTCTTGTTAGCGTGCTGGACAGTTTGCGTTTGCTCACGCCGGGCATGGCTTGGGCAGCGCAATTTGTCTCCTCTTTCGGCTTAAGGACGAGCCACGGAAAAGCAAAAGGATAAGCGCATGTTCGCACCGGCCAATGCTGCTCACTTCACGTTGTTGATCCCAACGGTTCGCAACGATTTCAAAGTACTGGCCTTTGAAGGCACTGAAGCCATCAGCACCTTGTATTCGATCCAGATCGAGCTGGTTAGCGAATACCCTGATTTCGATCTGGAAAGCTTGCTCAGCCAGCCAGTGTTTCTCCAGTTCGGCCTCAATGGTGAAGGCATTCATGGCCGTATCGAAGATGTGCGCGTAGGTGCAGCTGGTAAACGGCTGACCCGTTATTACCTGACCTTGGTGCCCGCGCTGCACTACTTGCAGTTCAGCCACAACCAACGGATTTTTCAGTACCTGACGGTGCCGCAAATCATCGCTCAGGTCCTCCAGGGGCATGGCATCCAGGCCGATACTTTCACCTTCAACGTCGGAACAAGTCCCGAGCGCGAGTACTGCACTCAATACGGGGAAAATGACTTCGAGTTCGTCCAGCGGCTGTGCGCCGAGGATGGCATCGCCTGGCACCACCAGCATTCCCGGGAAGGCCATCTGCTGGTGTTCACCGACGACCAGACCTGCTTCCCCAAGTTGGACGAAACCCCTTATCAGCAAGACTCCGGCCTGGTGGCGGAGCACCCGGTGGTCAGCCAATTCTCCCTGCGTTTCAGCACCCGTTCCAGTACGACCACCCGCCGACACTACGACCTGAAACGCCCGAATCTTTTGCTGGAAAGTCGCTTCACCGCCGAGTTCACTCCTGAGCTTGAAGACTATCGGTACCCGCTGTTTTTCGAGAGCGAAAAACGCGGTAAACAGCTCGCCCGGCAGACGCTGGAACGGCACCGTACCGATTACCAATTGGCCGAAGGTGAAAGCGACCAGTCGACCCTGCGCAGCGGTCATTTTTTCAGCCTGACGCAACACCCACGCGAACCGTACAACGATCTATGGCTGTTGCTCAGTCTCACTCACGCTGGAAAACAACCCCAGGTGCTTGAAGAGTCAGTCACCAGCGCTGCCGAACCCGAGGGCGGTTTTACCCAAGGCTACCGCAACCGCTTCAGCGCGATTCCCTGGGACGTGTTTTATCGGCCACCGATGCCTCCCCGAAAACCTGTGCTGGTCTGCCAGACCGCGCGTGTCACAGGACCGCCCGGAGAAGAAATTTATTGCGATGAGTACGGCAGGGTTCGTGTCGAGTTTCCTTGGGATCGGGCAGAACTCAACAGCGAAAAAAGCAGTTGCTGGTTAAGGGTTGCATCCAGTTTGGCGGGCGAAGGTTTCGGGGCAGTGTCCATCCCGCGCGTCGGCATGGAAGTGGTCGTGACATTTCAGGAGGGCGATCCGGATCAACCGTTGATCACCGGTTGCGTGGTCAACAAGGTCACGTCCGTCGCTCATCAATTGCCCGAGAACAAGACCAGAACTGTCCTGCGCAGCCAAAGCTCGCCGCGCAATGGCGGCTACAACGAACTGTCGATTGAAGACCGTACCGGGCAGGAAAAAATCTACCTGCGCGCCCAACGCGACATCGAGCAACTGATCCTCAACGACAGCCACAGCCTGATCAGCAACGACCGCTTCGAGCAGGTGGACAACAACAGCACCAGCCTGATCAAGGGCGAGGAATTCCACACCACCGAAGGTGTGCGTAGCACGGTGATTGGCGGTGATGAGCTGATCACTATCAGCGGCAACAGCAGCACGACGTCCAAGGGTTCGCTGGTGATTCAGGCCGGGCAACAGGCGCATGTCACCGCTGCCAACGTGGTGATCGATGCCGGCATGAGCCTGACGCTCAAGGCAGGTGGTCACCACATCGTCATCAACGCCGGCGGGATTTTCAGCAGCGTGGCCATTGTCGAGGGCGGTGCGCCCCTGGCGGGTATTCCGCCGCTACAAGCGCTACAGGCTGTGCCCAGCAATCCGAATCCCGTCATCGCCAGCCCACTGTCTATCGTCACCGGCGCCCGCCAGCAGGCGGCGGACTACTGCCCGCTTTGTGAGGCCTGTCTTGCTGGCCAATGCAACATTGGAGAAGTCGCATGAGTACGCTTGAACAATGGCTACACGAGCAATCGCGATCCGGGCGGGATCTCTATCTGATGCTCGACACTGACGATCAGCTCGACGAGCGCATGGCGTTGGCCAAGGAACTGGGAGCCGATCAGTACCGCAATTTGTATGTGGGTACGGCAGCCAACTCAATGGCGCCAACAGGCCCTGTTCTTTTCCATATTGGCACCGTCAAACATCCACTGATCCAGGCACTGCTCGCCACTCCAGAGCGTCATTGGGGCTGGCTGGGGAGCGCCACCAACTTTGACCTTGATGCGTTGGTCACTCACTGGCGCGACCGGCTGGTAGTCGGTGAGCGGCCGAATCAAGCGGTGTATCGCTTCCACGATAACCGCGTACTGGGGCGTGCCCTGACCTATCTGCAACTTGAGCAGCGCGCCGAATATCTTGGGCCGATCGCCAGCGTCTGTTACTGGCACGCTGAACAATGGACCGTCACTGACAACCCTGACCCCGGCGAACACCCGCTACCGCTCGAACCGGCGTGGCTGAAAACCCCGACGCCGGAGATTGTCTACGCGAACGTGCAGTTCGATAACACGCGCCGCTACCTGATCCGTGAGCACACCGAAGCCTTGGCTGCCCTCGCCACAGAGCGCGATGTGGATGACTGGTTGTGGGGCTTGATTCAATTGGCCCGTTTGTGGGGCTGGCAGCAACCGGAGCAGGTGCATTTTTTGCTGACTCAGTGCTTGAAGGCGCCGGGTTACCTGCCGCCCAAGACATGGCAACCGAAGCCGGAAGAGGACCCAGCGGCGCATTTTGAGCGGGTATATGAGCAAGTGCTTTATTGGCAGGGAAATGCGCCTGTATGAAACAGATCTTTCAAAGCCTGACCCTCGGCAGCTGCCTCTCCCTGACACTGGGTTGTTCCGCGCTCGGCAAGTCGGACAGCTTCACCTTCGCTCCCGATTTTCCGCCTGATTTCAAGTACGAACTGAAGGCGATCTACCTGCCAGCCAAAGGGCAAACGTGCACCCTGGCGGGAGGGAGAAATGCTCAGCTCGGCTTCAACAAACTCGACATGGAATACGAAACGACTTCTGAGATCGAGCTGTACAGGACAGTTGAAAACTGCCTGGTGGCATTGAATCGAGTGGAGATCAGGATCACGGGCATCTTTGGCCCGGAACTCAGTAATAGAAGCTCTGACTATGCCGTAATTGCCGTGCGCTCAGGGTTGTCGGATCGGAACAAAGGCACGTTCAACGCTGCTGGTGTAGGTGAGTTCTCAGGCGAGTGTCAGTGGTTTTTCCGCACAGTCGGCCCCAAGCGTTACCTCATAAAAATCCTCTACTGCAAAAAAACCGATGCGCAGGGGAACGTCGCGAAAAGTCGTCCCTTCACGGCTTATACCTTTGATCAGCTACCAGGGAAAACCGTCAAGCTAAAGATCACCTTGGCCCATGAGGAGGAGCCTTACATGGGTGACACATGGGTGAAGGTGCCTGACGGCTGGAAGCGCTGCATGGGGAAAGGTTTTGAAGACCAGCACGCGTTTTGTTACGGCAATCACAAGGATTTCAGCATCTTCAGGATGGTGGATGAACGGATCTGCACCATTTACCCAGGCTGCACGGAAAACAAGGAGGAAAACCCTTGAGCGTCGAATCTTTGGCTGCGAGCGATATTCCATTTATGAAAGGCAACATCCACGCTTGCCCATTGCGTGGCCACTTGACAAGTTTTCAGCTAGTAGACGAGTTCGGTGATGGCAAGGCCTACTCCGGTTTGACTTACGAAGTTACCGACTACGAAGACACCGTTTACACCGGAAAACTGGATGCCACCGGCTCTGCCAAAGTGGAAAACCATTTCTGTGGCCCGGTGTTGCTCAAACTGAACGACGAATATCGAGGACTCAATGATGATTACAGCGAATTAGTTCGCCGGAAGCACTACCCACTCCCCATCACCGAACTACAAGTACGCGCCGAAAAAACCCGCTTTTTCGACAAATCAGGCGTACGCACGCTGGCAAATCCAGCGAAGGACCTCGCAGATCCCGATGCCTATTACCAGGTTGAAGTGAGCGAACTGGTCAAGCATGTAGCGCATTTACCGCCCTTGGCCTCGCGCAGCGCCCCACCCAACACGGTGTTACACACGCTGTTCCGCCAGCCCGCAAAAACCAGATCATTCACGCCTCAGAATAAAGATGCCACGGATGGAGGAATGGGCGCTGTCATGACGCCGGCAGACATGGGCATGTTCGAGCTGGGGTTTACCCCGCCGCCGCCCAAGCCAACAGGCATCGCCTTACTGCCGAACAAACATCATGTGCTGGAGGTGCGGCCGATGAGGGCGCTACGGCCGATGTTGTCGACAGCCAACGAGTTTTGCGTACTCAACCTCTATCAACTGTCACTGATGTCGACGTTGAGTTACACCGACTTTGGTCAAGACCCGAACACCCAGCCCATCGAAACGGATAGCGTGACATTTCCACTGCGGCCCAGCAGCGGCAACTGGTTCGGTCATGCTCTGCCGCAATTTGAGGAGCTATGGCAAGTCGATGCCGCCCAGACCGCAAAGTACTACCCACTGTATGAAGAGGTACCTTACTCCAAACGTCTGGAACTGGTGCCGTTCGACCCGCAGTTGTACCCCGAGGCCAACGATCCGGAACTGGGCGATGCGCAGGAACACCCGGCGAACGTAAACTTCCTCGATGATCGCAACAAAGAAAACAAGACCGACACCCAAGCCTTCATCTGCCATCACGACGAGTTGATATTGATAAGTGTCAGGGGAACCAGTGAGATAGGACCCGACGCCTGGCTTGATGCGGATGCCAACCAGGTGCCTTTCGAACAAGGGGATGGAAAGGTACACAACGGATTCTATAGAGCTGCCAAAGTGGCCTACACATTTGTCGTGGACTACATGGAGAAATTCTACAGCGGGCAAAAGCTGGTAATCACCGGGCACAGCCTGGGTGGTGCGGTGGCTCTGATACTGGCTGAGATGTTACGACGCGATAAACAATACGCCCCTAACATCGTGCTTTACACATACGGCGCCCCCCGCGCCGCCGACTCAACCTTTATCGAAGCTGCAAAACCGCTGAACCACCATCGCATCGTCTTCCACAACGACCCCGTACCGAGCGTTCCTTCCACCTGGATGAACACGCCGTCCAACCGCGTTCCGATGTACGCCACCCATGGGGCGGTACTTGCCCTTCACCCGGTGGGTGGTTTGGCGTTTTTTATAGGCGGGATCATTAATTTCCTGGGTGACCCGTATGGGCATCACGGCCAGTTACATCATTTCATGCCGGTGGTATTCGGCGAAGGTCACAGCTCCTCCATCCTTTGGGAACCGGGTTGCAGCACGATCAACGATCATGGTTGCGCTGAAGCGCTGCGACAGATTGATGGATTGCCCGAGCGCGACTCATTTCTGCGGCAGGTGATAGATAACGGCCATCACTCGATGGTCGACAGTTACATTCCCGGATGCTGGGCCAGCCTGCGCCGCTGGCAGGAAGCGCTGGAAAAAAGACGCTCACTGGTGACTTTGACGGAATTCCAATGGGTCAGCGACACCCTCACAAACGTCTCAGGACAACTACGTGCACTCAAAGCGAAAATCGAAAAGCTCTCCCGTGCTCATACCAATCCCCAGCGAGATGCCCAAGCCATAAGGGATCTTGAAAAAGAAGTCGAACAGATCAGCCAAACCAAGACCCGCCTGCTCGCGCTGCACAAGCGGACGATCACCGAGGCTGATGTTTATGGCAGCTACGCCGATCAACCCGAGTGGGTGCAGGACAGTCTGCTTCGGTGGAATGCTCATCCGGAAAATATCGCCCGGGAACAACTGGCGATGATTCCCTCCCCTCCCGAAGACAATGAAGCGGCTATTGCAGCAATCACGGGAGGGCATGCGGTGGGTACGCCGTTCCATTTAGATATTGATTCGATTGTGTAGCCCTTGCCCGAATCAACAAAAGTGCCAACGTTGCCGCCACTTAAACACAAGCACTCTCAATGTTGAGTCGGTGCGGCACGTCGCTTATGGCAGCGCGCTCACGCTTGGGCGGCCACAGACAGGGAGTTCAACCAGATCATGACTACTCGGCGCGATAAAAAATGGACTCTGGCCTTCGGGAGCTTATGTGGGGCCATGATCATACTCGTAGGTAGCGACTCTGTTCGGGCTGAGCCTACTTATACCCCCTCGTCATTCACTGGATACGGGTTGCTCATCACAACGGTCGGACCGTTTATTACGACAACGAACGACATCAAGGATGGCTTCTCCAAACTCTACATTCAGGCAGTGAAAGACGATGCCGCCGCCTATCTCGCTACCGACGGCGATTTTGATGGACCCATGCTTGAATCTGCATGGCGCGCGCACTTGGAGCAGCACGCTGATCTTCAGCCAAGCAAGAAAGAGTTTGCCCACATGGTATTAGCTTCCTATGGATGAACAACCAAGTTTCTCCAATTCGGGCTTAACGGCGAAGGTATTCATGGCCGAATAGAAAACGTGGTTGCGAGTGAATCTGGAATACGCCTGACCCGTTATCACTTGACCCTGGTGCCTGTGCTGCACTACTTGCAATTCAGTCACGATCATCGGGTTTTCCAGAATCTGACGGTGCCGCAAATCAAGGAGAGCAAATACGATGGCGGCGCATAGCGCCAAGGCATAGCCAGTACAGATCACTCCCACGCAGAGCGTGGGAATGATCAAAGACCTACAGAAACTTAATCAAGCATTCGGGCAAGGTACCGGTGCCCAGTCGCCCAGGTCCGGGTTCTTGCACATGCTGTTGACCTGAGTGTTGCCGGCGCTCGCGACTTGCTTGCTTTCCGCCTGTTTGGCTTGTGCGGTCTGCAGGGTTTTCTCGGTGGTGACCGCTTCTTTCGGCACGGTTGGCAGCACCGGTTTTTTCGCCGGTTTCACCGCTTTTTTGCTCTTGGTCGGTGCCACGACCGGCGTGGTGTCGGCGGTTGCCACAGTGACCACGTCGGTGCGCTGCACGCCTACTTGCTGCAGGTCTTTTTCGTAGGCCTGGGTGTAGTTGTTCAGGTCTTCGCTGGCTTTACCGTTAACCGCGACGATCAGATCGTTGGACTCTTTGAGGCCCGCGACGATTTCTGCCAGACGCTTGCGGCCTTCGGTGTCGTTGACGGTCTTGGCCTTGCGGTCGGCAACCAGTTTGGTGAACGCATTCTGGTAGCACTGCTGCGAAGTCTTGGCGTACGCGGTGCTGCGGTCGATGTCGGCGGCACTTTTGTTGACATCGGAGGCGTAGGACGCGATGCGCTGGTTGTCATCGGCGATCTGCTTCTGGCGCTCGGTGTAGTAACCGGCCGCGCCGCCCGCCAGGGCACCGCCCGCTGCACCGATGGCGGCGTTGCGGCCACGGTTCTCGGAGTCGGTCAGGGCGCCCAACAGTGCACCGCCGACAGCGCCGACGGCCGCGCCGGTGACGACCGACTTGGTCATGTTCCCCTCGGTGGCACGCAAGTGCTGCACCGGCTCGTAGCAGTTGGGGTAGTACTCGACCTTAGTGCTCGAGGCGACCTTGGAGGTCGGCGACGTGGCGCAACCGGTCAGTACGGTGCTGAAGCCAACGGCCATCAGCAGCAAGTGACGCTTGGAAAGCGAAGCAAAAGGTTTACGGGAGGAAAGCATAGTTGTGTTCTCTTTTAAGTTTGACCAGCTCAGCACGGCCCACCGCCGCCTGAGTCCCTTCCAAGCTCGCTGTACAACGAATGATCAAGACCGCTGAGCGTTCGATGCGAGCAATTCCTTCAATATCGCCGCCGGGTCGGCTCGTCGTTGCTGACGATAATCACCGACATGGCGAACGAATAACGTTGCGCGCGCTACCAGGCTCTTGCCCAGTACCGGCTTGCGCTCCAACTCTTCCTTGATGCGTTGAAACTGCGCCTGGATCACGGCATCGGTGTAGCGCGTGCCGGTCGCCAGGTTGTCGATGTAGATCGCCACCGCGCCGTCCAGTGCGCTGCGGCCATTGTCGATGGCGGTAGCGAACAGCTTGGCGCTGGCCTCGTCCTTGGCGTCCACGGCCTGCTGGCGACTCTTCTGCAAATTGGTCAGGCGAATGTTGTAGTTGTTGACGGTCTCGGCCACCAGGGCCGCCGACTGGATCAGGTTGCCGGCCGCCTCCTCGCGCTGTTGGGCGATGAGCGAGACGTTGCGCTTGAGCTCTTCGTTGACCAGCCCCAACTCGGCTTGCAGGCGCGGGTCGACGCTGGCAGCAATGATGCTGTCCAGGCGTTTGGTCGGGTCCTGGGCGTCGTCGATGGCATCGGTCAGCGAAGCCAGCCGACCTTCTTTCTGCCATTGGGCAAACAATTCCTTGTAGCGCGAACGTGGTGCCGACAACGCGCCAATCGCCACCCGGAAGCCGGTGGTTTCGTTGTTTTGCTCGGTGCCGTCGGCAGCGAACAGCGGGTACTCGCGACGCATCCCGGTGAACAAGGTGCCTTCGCCTTCCAGGTAGTTGCCGCCCTTGACCACGAAGCCGCCGTAGGTGCCTTGGCGGCGTCCGGCGTGCACGAGCTGGAAGGACTCCTGGACCATCTCGGCGGCGTTGCCGATCACGTCGAACAGGCCGATGGGGTTTGGCAGTTTGGTACCGATCGGCATCAGACGCGCTGCCTGGCCGGTGCCACCGGCGACCTGATTGAAGACGGCCCAGTCCGCCAGTGGCCCGTCGCTTTCGCTGCCTTCCAGACGCCGGGGAAACAGACGCCCTTCCAGGTCCTGACGGCTAATGGCCTGCCCGCCACGGGCAGCAAATTCCCATTCGACCTCGGTCGGCAAGCGCACAAAACCCAGCCCGCCCTCTTCCGCCGAGGTACCACGACCGCTCACTGGCAGCAGGTCCTTGTGGTATTTCATCAGCCAGGCGCTATACACCGCCGAGAAGCGTTCGGCCTCGAAGCGCGACAACTTCACCTTGGGCAAACGCCCGGCCATGCCTTGCGGGGCCTCGGCTTGCAATGCCTCGCAGGCCGGGGCCGGCTCGCCGCTGGCCAACGATTGTGCCTGGGCCATGACCTGGGCGTATTGGCGGGCGGTGACTTCGTATTTGCCGATGAAATAGAGCATCGGTTTGAGCGGGGTCTTGGCGTCCGTCTTGGGCATCAACGGCGTGATGGTCTTGCCCCAATCCTTGGGCAGATCCTTGAGGGTGAACTGGCCGTTGATAAAGTCCCGGCGGTAACCGGAGATGAACGACTGTTGATAACCGGACTCGCCCTCGCTGAATGGATAGCCGAGGCTGATCTCGCGGTCGTCCAGAGTGCCCTGCGCCAGGATGTAGACGTAACGGAACACCATTTGTCCTTCGCACGGCAGCGGCAGGCTGACGTCGTCGGCCAGCGGCTTGGGGTTGTCCAGTTTGTCGGTGCTTTCATCGGCCCAGACCACACCGGCCAGACTCAGCGCCATGGCGGCGCCCAATAACTTATACATCTCGGATTCCTTCACACGCCTGGATACGCGCCACTCGCCAGCCACCACAGACTGCCGCCACGGCGCTGACGCCGAGCACGGCCGCCAGGGCCAACGCGTAGTGACGCGCCAGCAGATGACTGGCGTACTCACCCGGCATCTGCGCAAATAAATGGTTTAAACCCGATTGCGCCAGGCCATACAGCCCGGCACTCAACAGGGCGGCAAGGCCGGCGCTGTACAGCGCCTGCACCACCACAAACAACAGCAACGCCGCCGTGGAAAACCCCAGCAGGCGCAACACCGACAACTCTCGACGCTTGCGCTCGACCGCCGCCAGCGCGCCGGCAAAAATCGCCGCGAACGCTCCCGCCAAGGCCAATCCGGCGATAATCCAGTACACGATCGACAGGTTGCGGCTCAGCGATTGCACCTGGGCGATGGTCTGGGCCTGGGTCGAGACCAGCAGATTCTGTGCAGCGAAGTACTGACGCAGTGGCTCGACATCCTTGAGGCTGCGGGCGTACAGGCGAAACGCCGGATACACCCGCTGCTCCGTCAAGCCCACCGCATCACCTGGCCAACCGAACGCTGGCACGGCGCGGCCGTCCCGGTAATCTTCAGCCGCCTCCAGTAGCGCCAATGACGCGAACAATCCGTCCCGGGCGAAAGCTTCCAGCGGCAGAACGTCCAGCACCTGGACGCGAGCACGCTGCGCCTCGCCACGACCGGCCACCTGTCGACCGAAACTGGCCTCCAGCCAATCACCGGCCTTGGCCCCGAGTTTTTCGGCGACGGTCTGGCTGAGCAGCACCCGATCCAGCCCTTGGGGCACCGGTAGACTGCCGAGCAAGGGGTCGTTGGCGGCGGTGGGGATCATTTCGACGGTCACCGTCGAAGCACCAGCGGTCAGATCCGCCGTCGCAGCAATCTGCCGGGTGCGCGGCAAGGCGAAAGCCACGTCGCTGCGCCGACTCAATTGTTCGATAAACGCGGCACTGAACCGACCGCCACCCAAGGGAATGATTTCCCGGGTGGCCGGGTCGTTTTCCAAGCGCTCGGTCAAACTGCTGACCAGGCCGAATTTCAAGCCGAACAGCACCAGCAGCGGTGCGACCACCGCCACCAGCGCCAGTACCGAACAAGCCGACAGCCACGCATCGTTGCGGTAATCCTGCCAGGCCAGGGAAGCCACCAGCGCGCTGCGCATCAGCAGGCCTCTCCGAGGATGGCGGTGACACCGCCATCGACGTCGCGATGACAACTGATGCGCCGCACCTGCAAACCGCTGGCGCGGGCCAGTGATTCATCGTGGGTAGCGACGACGCAGCACACGCCATGTTCGCGGGCCTGAGTCACCAGCAACTGCATCACTCGTTCCGCGTTCAGCGGATCGAGGGCGGCGGTCGGTTCATCGGCCAGCAGCAGATGCGGCCCATGGGCCAGGGCACGGGCACAACTCACCCGTTGCCGTTGACCGACAGACAAGTCACCCGGCTTTTTGCCCAATTGATCGGCGATATCCAAAGCTCCCGCCAGGCGATCCACGCTGCCGTCGTCTTTCAAGCCGAGCAGTTTGCGCGACAGGTCGATGTTGTCGCGCACGTCCAGAAAATCCAGCAGGCCACCGGTTTGCAGTACGTAGCCCAAGTGCCGGCGGCGCAGGTCCGCCAAGGCACTTTGCGCATCTGCCCGCCACAGCCCAGTAATGTCCGTCCTGGTTTGGCCAGGCGCAAAATCAAACTGCCCGGCCTGATCCGGAGCCAGCACCAGCGCCAGCAAATCGAGCAACGTGCTTTTGCCGCAGCCACTGGGACCGACCACCGCCAATTGTTCACCGGCATGCAGTTGCAGCCGTGGAATCACCAGGCTGTAGCGCTGGCTGCCGACGCCGCGGTTTTTGTGCACTGCGTTCATGTTCAGCATCACGGCAGCGTCGACAACGGAACGCGGTACAAGGCATCACCCGGTTCGGCATCACCGAAACGCACCCAGTTAGCCAAGTCGTTGTGGAAGGTTTCGTAGAGGCGGATCTTCGAATCCAGCTCGTCGATAAAGTCCTCCTGCTCGGCCACGCTCAGCGAAAGCCACAAATCCTGGGTCATGTTCAGCGACTTGCTGCGGTATGGCAGCCCCTCCAGGTACTCACCCAGAACCCCGCCATCGGCCAGGTTGCCACCCTTGCGCAAGGCCGAGGGATCGCGACTCATGTAGGCGCTGGCGCTGGCGATTTCCTGAAAGAAATTCTTCGGCGAGGTCTGGGTCTTGCGGGCAGCATCGACGATCAGTTTCAGCGATTGCTGCAAGTCGTTGAGCTGCAACTTGGTCAGCATCACGCACACCTGGAACGCCGGCAGTGCCGGGTTGGTCAGGTCGCGGTCGGCGGTCCAGGCGCTGACCAGTTGCGGCGCCTGGCTGGCGGCTTTACGCCCCAGGAAATCCATGTGCATCGCGTAGCCGACGGCCGCCGATTTGTCGCTCAGGCTCGGCGCGGCGCTCAGCAGCGGCACGGTTTGCGGCTTGTTGCCACGCACCTGATGCACCAGGTCGGCAAACACCGAACCGATCTCGTCCACCCGCTCACCGAACTTGCGCACATCGGCGCCCGGCACCGGAATGTACAGATCGCCGATCTGCGGGTTGGCGTCGGCGGTCAGGATGCGATACTGGCTTTGCGCACCGCCATGGGTTTTCTTGCCGGCATCGCTGAGCAGGTGCAAGGCGTAGATCTTGATCTGCTTGCCCAGCGCGGCTTGGCGCACTTCGGCTTCGTTCATTTGCGTGGCGGCGTACGGGTCGTTCTTGCGCAAGGCACCGGCATCGGTGACCAACAGGATCAAGCGCCCGCCATAGCCGGACCAGTCCATGCCCTCGACCGCTTCCATCACACCGGCAAACGCATCTTCGTTGAACGAATGGCTGGAGACCGTGGACGCCCTGACCTGCCGCGCCAGGTCCATGAAGCGCTGTGGGTCGCGACCCTGCTCCAGGGTGATCAAGGTTTTGGCGACGTATTCCAGGCCCGGGGTTTTCTGGGTGCTGCTTCGAAACCCCACCAGGCCGAAGCTGACACTGTCCTGCTCGCCCCGCTCGGCGATGCGGGTTTGCAGTTGATGTACTACGTCGCGGACCTGATCGATGTAGGGCTGCATGGACACGGTGGTGTCAACGACCAACACCACGGCGGTGCGGAACGCGTCGGCGTTAGCGGTAGTGATTGGCGTATTGTTGGCAGTGGCCTTCGGCGCATCACCGGGGTCGATGGACGCCACGTTCAGCAACTGCACCGACTGGCCGTTCTCATCGAAGCTCTCGCGCGAATCGAAAATCGGCAACAGGTAAAACTGATTCTGCGGCACCGCACTGGCGGCCGGTTCCAGGGCCAATACCTGCTGGTTGTCTTCGCGATTCTGCTGGGCCTTGAGCAGCAGGTTTTTTGCCGTCGACGGATCTGCCAGCAGCTTCTCCACGTCACCGGGCTGACGCAGGAACATCACCGGCGCACGGCCGGAGCGTTCGGTGAACTTAAGTACCAGGCTTTGCTTCCAGTCGCTGACTTGCGTGGCCGGCAACCAGCCGTCACTGCGCCCGTCGGTGGCGGCGCCGACACGCAGCCACGGGCTGCCATCAACCTCTTTGCGCTGATAGACATAAAGCACCGAGAACGCCGGCAAGGCCTTGTCGGGTGTGGCCCCCGGGTCACTGGCGATTTTCGCCCCCGGCTTGCTGAGTACTCGCTGGAACAAGGTTTTTTTGCCGGCCATCAGCAGCGGCCGCTGACCGCCATCGACCTCCGTTGCCACGGGGGGCTTTACGGGTGGCGCCACGGTCGGCGGCGCACTGGCCGGCGGTGCTGAAACCACCGGCACCCTGGCGTCGTCTTCGACGTCACCGGACAGCCACCAATAACCCGCGCCGCCCAAGGCCAGCGCCACGGCCACCGCGACGGCGGCGAGTGCGAACACCGGCCCCTTTCGCTGCTCCGAGACCGTGGACGATGGCGTCGGCTTCACAGTCGGCGGAACAGGATTGGGCCGAGGTTGTGGCTGCGCGGGGCCGGTCGGTAAATCGATGGACACCGGCGTCAGTCCCGCCAGGTCTTTGCTCACCGCAATCGGCGATACCGGAATTGGCAATGGCCGGATGGTGGTCGCTTCAACCGATTCCCGAGGCAGATTATCCAGCGCCTGCAACAGCGCCGCTGCATCCGGGAAACGGTCGGCCGGATCCTTGGCCAACAGCTTGCGCAGCACTTCTTGATAGCGACCGTGGTGCACTGGCAGCTCCGGCAACGGTTCTGTCAAATGCGCCAGGGCCGTGGAGAGTGCGTCGTTGCCGGTATACGGCAGTTTGCCGACGAGGATTTCGTAGAGCACCACGCCCAGGGCATAAAGATCGGCCCGGCCATCAATATCCTGGCCGCGCGCCTGTTCCGGGCTCATGTAGCTGGGAGTACCAACGGCGAAACCGGCTTGGGTGAACTGGGTGCGGTCATCCATGGACTTGGCGATGCCGAAGTCTGAGAGCACTGCCGTGCCATCGGCGCGGAACAGAATGTTCGCCGGTTTGACGTCGCGATGAACCAGCCCCAGCCCATGGGCATAGCCCAGGGCCGAGGCGATCTGACGGATATAGATCAGGCCCTGCTCCGGCGTCAGGCCGGCGGCGATGCGCTCCTTGAGCGTGCCGTTGGGCAGGAATTCCATGGCCATGTAATACAGCTCACCGACATGGCCGATGTCATGGATGGTGACCGTATGCGGGTGAGACAGGCGCGCCAGGGTTTTACCTTCGCGCAGGAAACGCTCGCAGAAACTCGGGTCCGCCGCCAGTGCGGCAGCCATGACCTTCAGCGCCACCTTGCGCTCCAGCGAGCGCTGGGTCGCCAGGTAAACGTTGGCCATGGCGCCTTCGCCGATCTCGCCGTCTATGTCATAGCCGGGGATCAGAATGTGCAGGGCGGAATTCATGACGGCACCTTCACGACAATCACGGTGATGTTGTCCGGAGCGCCGCGCATCAGGCCCAGGGACACCAGGCTGCTGGCGATTTCACCGGGCTCGTCGTGACTCAGCACCTCACTGATCTCATGATCTTCAACCGTTTTGTTCAGCCCGTCGCTGCACAACAGGTAACTGTCGCCGGGCATCAACAACAGCTCGACTATCGCCAGTTTCAGTTGCGCCTCGACCCCGATGGCGCGGGTGACAATATTGGCCCGTGGATGCACCCGGGCTTCAGCTTCGCTGAGCAGGCCGCTGTCCTGCAGATCCTGAACGTAACTGTGGTCCCGCGAGATGCTTTCGAGCAGGCCATCACGCAGGCGATACAAGCGGCTGTCACCCGCCCACAGGCACACCCCGCGCAAGCCGCGCGCCGCCAGCACCACCACAGTGCTGCCCATCATGGTCACGCCGCGGTTGGCGGTTTCTTCACGCACGGCCGCGTTGACCCGCTGCAGGTCGGTTTTCAGCGCCGCGACGTATTCATCCAGCGAGCGGCCCACGGCAATGCTACGCAGACTGTCGACGATCAGACTGCTGACGTAGTCGCCCGCCGCATGCCCGCCCATGCCATCGGCGACCACCCACAGGCCGTTCTCCGGCTGATCCAGGCAAGCATCTTCGTTAACCTGGCGGACCATACCGACATGGCTCTTGCTTGCAGACTTGAACGTCTTTCCAACGCTTGGACACATCTACACAACACCTTCTTGGCCGAGCAAAAATTGCGCAAAATCAGCGGCCGCCGGCAAGCCCTGGCACCGCAATAAAGCAGGGGCGATACGCTCCGAACCCTGGCCCCACCACAGGCTTGCGCCTTCGCAGGCCAGTTCGGCAAGCACGGTCATTCGCGCCTTCGGGTCGGTGGCATCAAAGCGATGCAGGCCGGCAAAACGGCTGCTTGGAGCGCGTGGCAGGTACGCCGGGCCGCCCAGCGTTTCCAGCCCTGCACCGAAGGCTTCGAAGCTCGCCTCCACGCTCAACGTGCTCAACAGCAATTGCTCAACTTGCTCAAACCAGACATCCGCGCCGCCCACCACCGACGCCGGATCAGCGTCGTGATCCAGCAGCACCGCGACGGTCAGCGGAAAATACCGGCCAACCCGATCGATGCTCGGCATCACCACCCCAACGGCGGCCTGTGGCCCACATACACCGGGCCCGAGCATAAAACGCCACAGCGGACTGACCAGATAGGCATCCAGCCAACGGTCCCCGAGGCTCTGGCTGGCGAGCAGGCCCGCCGCCAGCCACGAATCCCAGGGGCCGATAAAACTCTGCGGCAAGCCACGGCTGACAAAGTCCCCGCGACTGGCCAGCTTTCCATAGAAGCCCGGCGTGCTCATAAACGCTCCGGCAGGCTGAAACCGCTGAGCACACGGCTCTTGAACGGGTTGAAGGCGCTGTTGGCCCGCAGCTCATAAGAGACGCTGGCGCCGTCGACTCGCAGCCGCAGGTTGAAGCGATCCGGCGAGTTGCCAGCGGTCAGGTCCGATTGCTCCAGCAAGCGGAACCAGGCCCAAGGCCCATCCAGGGTGATGCCCGAACGACCGCTGGCTGAAGGAGGCATGATCGAGATCCGCACCACACCGATGCTGCCGGGGTTGGGCCATTGCATGGAGGTGGGACGGCTAGGACCGTGGTCATAGCTCAATTGCTGGCCATCGAGGTCGAGCAAAAACTGGGTGATGGTGGCGTCCATCGCCACTGGCTTGAGTTCGAAGCGCACCATCGGCTGGGTGCCGCCGGAACGGAAAAACGCATCCCGGATGGTCGCTGCCCGCTGGAAGGTTTGCAGCACGCCCGGGGAGATGCCGAGCTTCTGTGCGGCGCCCGGTTGCCAGCGCCAGGCCTGGGTCGAGGTATCCACGTACGGCTGCAGGTATTTGCGGAAGTAGTTGTCCATCACCCCGCCGACGCCAAAGAACTGGCCAAAATCGTCCAGGGTCGCGTCTCGCGCACTGCCCGGCGACATCGGGTAGCGCCCGGCCAGGGACTGGCGATAGATGTTCACCACTTCGCTGGTCCAGGCCGCGTTCAGTTGATTGCGCACCCCGCCCATCATGCTGTTGGTGGTGGAGTTGACCACCGACTTGACCAGGCCCTGCACCAGCGGCGGCTGGCGTTCGGCGTTGAGGCTGACCCGTGTAGCGGCCGCTGCGGCCTGGTTCTTGGCTTCGCCGAGCAAGGCATCGCCGCTTGCACCGACCATGGCGCTGACTTGCACGTACAAGGCGTTCATGTCGGCGAGCAAGCCGTCGATGGCTGCCGGCTCGCCGTCATTCTTACTGACGATGCCGTTGAGTTCGGCAAAATGCGCGGTGATCGGATCGTCGCTGGCCTGGGGCGCGTTTTGCGACGCCTCTTCCTGGCCGAGCAGGTTGCCCAAACGCTCCTTGAGCTTGTCCACCCCGCCCTCAGCCGGCGCGCCTTGGGCGGCCAGCTGACGTTCTTCCTGTTGCAGATCGGTTTCCTTCGCCACCGCCACCAGCAGCTTTTTCAGCGGCGAGGTCGGGCCGGAGAGCACCCGCAAGACATCGGCGGCCTGGGCCACGCTGGTGATCGGCACGAAGTCGATATCGGCGAGCAAGGCGTCCCACTGGCGCTGGTAATCCTCGAAGTACAGACGGCGCACATCGGCGGCGAGGCTGGCGACGTTTTGCTGGTCTGCCTGATCGCGACCGAGCACCCATTGCTCTTCGGCCAGGGTGCCGGTCTGGTTCAGGCTGGTGAGCAAAAAGCCCTGGCGGTAACCCTTGGCCGTGAAAAACCCGCTCAAGGGTTCGCCCAACGGCTTGCCGCTCTTGCGGCTGAACACCAGCGCGGCGTCGCGGCCGGCGGCTTCGTTGATACGAAAGTCCGGGATGCCGTCCGGCAGTTTCTGGCGCCTGATCCGGTCATAGACGCGCTGGGCCACTGGCAGCTGCTGCAACTGCCGACGCAGATCGTCGATCAGCCGCGGGTCCAGACGTGCAGTGGGCGGATGGCGCTCGAACAGTGCCTGCAAGTGCTCCTCCAGAGCCAGACGCTGCTCGGCCGGCAAGTCGCGCGGCAGGCTGCGATCCCAATCCAGGGCGATCCACGCCTTGATGAAGTCGGCGTCGTAATGCTCGCTGTCGGCCAGCATCAGGTAGGCCTTCAAGCCTTCGTAAAGGAAGTCCGAATTGCCGCCGCCATGCAGTTGCTCTTCGATGCGCGTCAGCAAGCGTGGCGCGAAGACCGCGATCAACAGCTTGCGATAGACGCTGCCAGACTCGGCTTCCAGCATGTCGCCCTGATACAGGCCCAAGCCTTCGGCCCAGCTCGGCGCATCGTTGGCCAAGTGTTTTACCGCGTTGAGCAAAGGCAATACCGCCAGCACTTCCCGTTGGGTCGGGCTGAGGTTCTGCACGGACTGGCCCAGGGGCGCGACTTTCTGATCGACTTGCGCGATATACGCCTGGTTGGCGCGGTAGCTGACCCACCACAAGGTCCCGACCACCAGCACCAGGGCCACGGTCGAGGCCAGTACGCCCCGGGCGATCCACTTGCGCCGACGTTCGACTTTCGGGTTGACCCCCACCAGCCCACGCTCGGCAAAGGCTACGGCGCTGAAAAGTTTTTCGATGAAGTAACTGCGTCCGGTGCCGTTCTGGCGCGCCAGGTGCTGGCGGTCCAGGTTCATGCTCTGGGCCATGGAACCGATCAACCGGTCAATCGGGCTGCCTTCCTGGGTACCGCTGGTGAAATACACCCCGCGCAACAGCACACGCTCTTCAAAGGCGTTAGGTTTGAACACGCCCTCAAGGAAGCTTTGCAGGCAATCTTTCAACGCGCCGAACTGCTGTGGGAAGCCGTAGATCAGGTCGCGCCGCGCCGGGTCGCGTTCCTGTTGCAAACGTTCCACCAAACGATCGTTGAGGCGCTGCTCCAGGCCGGCGAATTCGCTTTGCAGATGGGCCAGCGGACTGTCACTGCTTTTGCCGTCATCCAGGGCAAAGGTCATGCCCCATACCTGGGCCCGCTCCTCTTTGCTCAGGGTGTCGAAATACTCCATGAAACCCGGCACCAGATCGAGCTTGGTGAGCATCAGGTAGATCGGGAAACGCACGCCCAGCTGGGTGTACAGCTCCTGGATGCGCAGGCGGATCGCGGCGGCGTGGGCGGCACGTTCGGTGTCGCTGCCCAGCAGCAGGTCGGACAGGCTGATGGCGATAAACGCACCGTCAATCGGGCGACGGGCCCGTTGCTTTTTCAGCAGGCCAAGAAAGCCCAGCCACGCGGCTTTATCAACGGTCGCGTCGCTGTCCTGGGTGGTGTAGCGTCCGGCGGTGTCAAGCAGCACTGCCTGGTCGGTAAACCACCAATCGCAATTGCGCGTACCGCCAACCCCGCGCACGGCCCCGGCGCCGAGCTGCGCGGCCAGGGGAAAGTGCAGCCCAGAATTGACCAGCGCGGTGGTCTTGCCCGAACCCGGCGGGCCGATGATCACGTACCACGGCAGTTCGTAGAGGTTGCGTCGCTCGTCGCCACCCAGCTTGGCTTTCTTGAGCAGCGCCAAGGCTTCGTCCATGCGCTGGCGCAGGGTTTCGAGTTCCTCGGCGGTGGCGATACTGGTGGGGTCCGGCGGGGTTTGCGCCGCCAGGCTGCGCATCACTTCGGCGGCCTTGCGGCGGGCCTGGATGATGAGGAACGCCCGGTAGGCGGTCCAGACCGCGAACACCAGAATGATCAGCGCCCAGCGCCGGCCTTCGGGCACCAGAAATTCCCACAGCGGACCAACGAACCAGATGATCAGGCTCAGGGCGATCAGGCCCAGCACCGGGATGATCCAGCGGATGATAAAACTGAAAAACGCCTTCACTCGACCCCCTCCGCCAACACTGTGATTTCGACCCGACGATTGCGTGCGCGGCCCTCTGTTGTAGCGTTCGAGGCCAACGGTTCGGTGTCGCTGCGGCCTTCGGCGCTGAAGCGTTCGGGCTGGCCGGTTTTGGCCGAAAGGATTTGCAGTACCGAATTGGCACGCGCCTCGGACAAGGCCCAATTCGATGGAAACCGCAGGGTGGCAATCGGGCGATTGTCACTGTGGCCGGTCACCCGGACCTGGCCCTTGACCTTGCGAATGGCATCGGCGATGCGCAGCATCAGCGGCTGGAAATTGTCGACGATACTGGCGCTGCCCGAGGCGAACAGCTCATCGCCACGGATGGTCACCACTGAACGGTCAACGGCATCTTCCACGGCCACCCGACCGGCCTTGATTTCATCGGCGAGGAAGCCCGCCAGGCGGGGACGCTCGATCAGTTTCGGTTGCACCACCGGACGGTCGATGGCCTGCACCGGGATCTCGCCCAGCGCATGGATATTTTTAAACACCGGCTCGGCATCGGCGGCCAGTTTCAATCGCAGGCCGAACAGCAGTGCCAGCAGCAACGCCACGCCGATGGCCACGGCGATCCAAGGCGGCATGAATTGCGCCAGCCGGTCGCGGGCCACGGTGACGCCGCGCCAATGGGGCGACAGTTCACGCTCATAATCGCCACGGGCGCTGCGGATGACCGCACTGGTGCGTTCGCGCAAGGCTTCCAGTTGGCTGCGACCGTCGTTCATGACCCGATAACGCCCTTCGAAACCCAGGCACATGCACAGGTACAACAGTTCCAGCAGATACAAACGTTCGCGGGGGCTTTGCAGGCAATGTTCCAACAGCTGGAACACCTTCTCGCCGCCCCAAGCTTCGTTGTGCACAGTGATCAGCAGGCTCTGTTTGCCCCAGTCGCTGGCACCACCCCACGGCGTACTCAACACCGCTTCATCCAGGGCGGTGCACAAGGCGTAACGGGCCAGCAACACATCGTTGCGCAACACGCCGGCAGCCTCGGCGCGCTCCTCGAACTGGCGCAGGTAGGCCAGTAATTGCGCCCGCAGGCTCGCCGGCGCCGGGTGGGCAATGGTGTTGCGCAAACGGGTCAGCAAAGCCAGCAACGGGCCAGCCGCGCTCTCCAGGGGATTGAGACCTTCGGCCTTGCCGATCAAAAGCGGCGCGGCCGGCATCGAAAGTGGCGCGGCCTGGGCCCGACCAGCCTCCGGGCGGACCGGGTCGGCGCCACGGCCACCGGGTGTCGGCATGAATTGGGTACGATCGTCGTTGCTCATTGCGGTTTATCCTCGGATCGCCCAGAAAGCCAGGTTCAGCCCCGGGAATTGCCCCGCGATGTAGAACGCAAAACCGCCGGAGTTGGCCAGTTGCTGCCAATGCTCGCTGCCCCGGTCCAGTTCGTAGTAAGTGGAGCCGGCGTGATACGGGATTTGCCGTGGCGCCACCGGCAGCGGCAGCAGGCCAATGCCCGGTAATTGCAGGTTGACCAGATTGCGGATGTGCTCCACCGAGCCGACCTTGCTCTGTTGGCCGAAGTGGCTGCGCAGGGTTTCGGCGGGCACGTCGGCGCGCACCACCAGGATGAAGCTGGCGCTGTCGAGCAGGGACTTGTCGGCCAGCATCGCCACATGGACGCCGTAGGCTTTTTCGACAATCGGAATCGGCGTGGCCTTGCTGTCGATCAGCATCGACAGCGCCTCACGCAGGGCTTGCATCACCGGCGCAAAACTCAGCGCCAAGTCATCGTGCTGGTATTGCGGGTATTCCTGGGGTCGCCGCCCGGAAGCGGTAAAGGTCGAGAACTCGCCGGCCAGACTCACCAGCTCGCTGTAGAACCGCTCGGGGTGCAACGGGCTCAACTGGCTCAAGTGCTGGATCAGCGGCTGGGCACGGTTGACCAGTTGCAGCAGCATGAAATCGGCAATCTCCGAAGCACCGCCGGCACCGGATGCCACCACCCGCCCGGCGAGGGCTTCGCCGCGCTGATGCAGCAGGCCCAGCAGTTCGTTGCGAAACGCAGCCAGGGGGTTGGAAGCGACCACATCCAGTAGCGGCGGGATGTAGGTATCGTCGAGCACCAAGGCTCGGTCGGCGCGTTTCTCCTTGATTCGCACCAGACCGATGGCGGCGTAGTCGCTGATGCCATCCTGGGCAACCAATAACCGCAGCGCCCTCGACCCCACGGCTACCGGGGCCTGATTTTCGAACGGCGCGTTGTCGTCCCGTACTTCGCGCACCTGGCTCACGTAGCGCGCAGCGCCCAGGGCTTCGCCTTCGTCAACCGTATCACGCGCACCGGCGCGCTTGAGCGGCAAGGCCAGGTACACCAAGCCATCGCGCAGGTTGTCATCGACATTCAGCGGGCTCGGTGCCAGGTCATCCTGGGGAATGTTGAATGGCGTGCCGTCCGGCAACAGGCCCCGCGCCGAGATAATCGCCAGTTTGCCCTGGGCCAGCAGGCCCTGGTCGATCAGCAATTCGGAGAAACCCCAGGCGCCGGCCGACAACGGGCGGCTCCGGGCGTCGATGAGGTTCTCCAGATAACGGTCATGCTGCTGGAAGTGCTGCGTTCCAATGAACATGCCTTCCGACCAGACCACACGATTGTTCCAGGACATGGGGGGCTCCGATTGCTTATTGGGCAGGGCTGGATGGGGAAACCACGACGGCGCTGCGCACGGCTCGCACGTCGAGGCTGATCTGGTATTCGGTGTATTGGCGCGGCGGGACATTCATCACTGCGCGCCACAACGACTGATCCAGCTCGCGATACCCCACCAATACGCCGATATGGCGGGTGGCCGGGTCGAGGTCGCGCTGCAGGCTCAACTGCTGGCCGGGCTGGATCAGCACTTCGTCCTGATCGATCAGATCGGCGCCGAGCGTCGCCTGGGCCCGTTCGGCCAGTGCGAAATAATCGGAGCGGCCAAAGGTGGCGGCATTTTTCAGTTCGAAAATACGCACCCGGACCGGGGCTGGCTGGCCAGCGGCGCCGGGGTTGAGCCCGGCAATGGCGTGAAAGTGCAACTCGACGGCGGCCGTGTCGGCCTCGGCCTCAGCCTCTTCGGGCTGGGGTTTGGCCGCATCCTTGGCACATGCGGTCAGCAGAAGCGCGGTGACAACTGCGAGTAAAAACCTGGGAATCATCCTGCGTCCTCAATGACGTTTCAGCTATCCGTTGTTCCGTTCTTTGCTATGAAGGCGACACTCAGCCGCGGCGCTGCCTTGTACTGTGTTCTTCGTAGGCACGGCTGAATTCCCGACCGAACAGGTCCTGGAAATCCTCTTGGGCCTCGCGGGAAATATTGCTGTAGAGCTCGGTGAACTGCTGCCAGTACTGGGCCTGTCGCGATCCACTGAAAATGCTCGACAGGCCGCCGGGCTTGCCCATGCGCTCTTCCAGTTGCGCCGGCTCGAAGCGCGCCAGCAGGTGCTTGATCGCAGCTTCCACGCCAGCCATCACCGCCAATTGGTGGGCACGCAAGTCATCGAAGCTGTCGCGCACAGCCAGGTCCGGCGCCATGAATGCCTGATTGCTGTGGCGCAACAGCAACAGCAATGCTTCATCGACGTTGGGAGCGAATTTCAGCGGGTTGTTTTCCACCGGTTGAATCATCGTCTGCTGAATGCGGAACTCGCCCTTGAGGCTGCTACGGGCGCGCAAGACATCGATCAGGCCTTCGACCATCAGCCGATAACTGCGGCCGATGCTTTCCATTTGCGCTTCGGCCTGGGCCTTGTCCAGGCGTACTTGATCCAGCCCGGCACCGCGCAGAAAGGCTTGCAACAGGTCGGGTTGAGAATTGTCGGCAGGGTTGACCGGATCGACCAGGCGTTCGACGACGGCCACGGACGGTTCGCGAAGGGGAGCCGGTTCGATCGGTACGTTGATGTGAGGTTCGGGTGGCGGCGCAACCTCTACAACCGGCAGCGGGGCAACAGCCACCGGCGCAGGCTTGTCGCTGAGCAGGTCCCAATCTTCCGGAATCAACGGGGCCGACGCCAGCGGTGCAGGCCCGGCCACGGGCGTTGGGTCGGGGATCGGAGTCGGCGGGCGGAAGTCGTGCTGCTCGGCCGGGACATGGTCAGGCTGGGTGGCTGGCGGGACGCTGGTCGGTGTCAGAAAGTCGAACAGGTCCGGCATCGTGTCCATGGCCGATACGCCCTGAAAATGTGCAGGTGGTGTCACGGGCAACGACGTCGGCGTATTCACGACAGCGCCCTGACGCCCCATCAGGGCCTCAAAGCTGCTGGACGAATCAGCAAAAGGGTTGCCGTCGGTCACCGGCAGACTGAAATCAATACGCGCCTGGATTTCATAATCC
Organism: Pseudomonas farris; assembly: GCF_019145235.1. Lineage (GTDB taxonomy): Bacteria > Pseudomonadota > Gammaproteobacteria > Pseudomonadales > Pseudomonadaceae > Aquipseudomonas > Aquipseudomonas farris. Next base: position 185,720 of record NZ_JAHSTV010000006.1, read on the forward strand.
CCGATGCGGATAACTTCGCCATCTTGCAACGGCTCGCTGTTGCCCTTGCGCAGACGAATACCGGCCTTGACCAACTCCACACCGTTGGTGCTGTTATCGGTTAAATAATACCGGCCATCTTTATGTTGAATAACGCAATGTTTGCCGGAAACCAAGCGCTCAGGGTCGGGCAATACCCAGTCATTATCAGAGTTTCGACCTATCGCCATCACACCCTGATTCATGGATTTCTCAGGGCACTGGCCAGGGGTAATTTTGTGATAACTAGTAATAGTCAAACACAGCGACATCTTGCCTCCTTGCTGAACACTTTGCGCGCGGACGAATCGGGATTTACTCCCGCCAGACTCGGTCCGACTACCTTGCAAACAACCTCGAAAACGGCTTTTTGCCAGCATGATTGCTAATATTAACCGGCTTGCGTGACAAAAAACCTGCATCAGTGCCTGCCTCGACCCATCGGTCGCGCGGGTTGTTAAGCACCTCACATCTGTCACACAGGGGAAATAGCTTACCTTGACAAGCCATAAGTACTACACCAAAAATGCACAACTTCTTGAATATCAATGATGGCACTTTAAGATCATCGCGCATCCAAAGGGCCATTACACTCAAGGAAACACGTTAGTTCCACCTGGAACTAACGTGTGAACAGCCCGACTGTCAGTCGGGCGATAGGGAGATCAAATTCAGTGGAAGTGCCTTTGTTGCTCGCCGCCGTTTCTGCGACTTCGCCTTGTGGTGAAGATTTGGAATATGACGCGGATTTTTTGCGCCTGGAACGCGACTCCCTGGGCCAGCCCGAGCGCAGCATGGGCGATTCGATATTGCCTGCCGCCCCCCCTGAATGGCGCAGCATCCAGCAGCAAAGTCTGGAGTTGTTGCAACGCAGCAAAGACCTGCGCATCACCCATTTCCTTTTACAAAGCTCCCTTGCCCTCGAAGGCGTCACCGGCCTTGCCCGCGTCCTGACGCTGATCAGCGAGTTGCTCAAGCAGTACTGGGCCGACCTGCATCCGCGCCTGGATGCCGAAGACAACAACGACCCCACTGTGCGCATCAATGCCCTCGCCGGCCTGACGTCCGATGCAACCATTCGTCTGCTGCGCGAAAGCATCCTGGCCCGTTCGCGAACCTTTGGTGCTGTCAGCCTGCGCGCCGCCGCCAATGCCAGCGGCCTGCAAAGCTTCCCTGACGAAAACCTCGGCGCCGAGCAGCTCGCCGGGGCGTTCCTGGACAGCGATCCCGAACAGTTGGAAATCACCCGAGCAGCTTTGCACGAGGCCCGCAGCGTCGCCGAGGCCATCGAGCAACAGATCAGCGAACAAATCGGTTCCGCCCAGGGCGTTGACCTTGGCCCGTTGAAGCAACCGCTAAAAATGGCCCTGCAGATTCTCGGCCAGTTCGCCCCGCAAAGCGGCGACAGCCCCCTGCCCGATGCCATCAGCGACGACAGTGCCGCGCCGGTTGAACACTCCACCGCGCCGAGCACACCGCGCAGCACTGGCGAAATCAACAACCGCGACGACGTGCTGCGCAGCCTGGACCGGATTCTTGCGTACTACACCCGTCATGAGCCCTCCAGCCCGCTGCCGGTGCTGTTGAACCGGGCGAAGAATCTGGTGCATGCCGACTTTGCGGCCATCGTGCGCAACCTGATTCCCGACGGCATGAGCCAATTTGAAAACCTGCGCGGACCAGACAGCGAATAAAAGCGAACGGATCACGCAGTCACGTCACCGGTACCACCGATGACGCCAACACCGTCGCTTGAGCGACCAGGAGCAGCAACGTGGCGAAGCAAAGTTCTCAGAAATTCATCGCGCGCAACCGTGCGCCTCGAGTGCAGATCGAGTACGACGTCGAGCTCTACGGCGCCGAGAAAAAGGTCCAGTTGCCCTTCGTCATGGGCGTCATGGCGGACCTCGCCGGCAAGCCCGCCGAGCCTCTGGCACCCGTGGCCGATCGCAAGTTCCTCGAGGTGGATGTCGACAACTTCGACTCGCGCCTCAAGGCCATGCAGCCACGCGTCGCGTTCCACGTGCCCAACGAGCTGACCGGCGAAGGCAACCTGAGCCTGGACATCACCTTTGAAAGCATGGACGACTTCAGCCCGGCCGCAGTGGCGCGCAAGGTCGACTCGCTGAACAAGTTGCTCGAAGCGCGCACCCAACTGGCCAACCTGCTGACCTACATGGACGGCAAGACCGGTGCCGAAGAAATCATCATGAAGGCCATCAAGGATCCGGCGCTGCTCCAGGCACTTGCCAGTGCGCCGAAGCCAGCCGAGCCTCAGGCTTAATCAGGACGAATGATCATGACCGATTCAGTACGTGCAGACGCTCAGACACTGGGCACCACCGAAGAAGCCAGCGAGTTCGCCTCCCTGCTGCTGCAAGAATTCAAACCCAAGACCGAACGCGCTCGTGAAGCCGTCGAGACCGCCGTGCGCACCTTGGCCGAACAGGCTCTGGCGCAGACCGACCTGGTGTCCAACGACGCCATCAAGTCGATCGAATCAATCATCGCCGCCATCGACGCCAAGCTCACCGCTCAGGTCAACCAGGTCATTCACCACCCCGATTTCCAGCAACTGGAAAGCGCCTGGCGTGGCCTGCACTACCTGGTGAACAACACCGAGAGCGATGAGCAACTGAAGATTCGCGTGCTCAATATCTCCAAGACCGACCTGCACAAGACCCTGAAGAAATTCAAGGGTACCGCGTGGGACCAGAGCCCGATCTTCAAGAAGATGTACGAAGAAGAATACGGCCAGTTCGGCGGCGAACCTTACGGTTGCCTCGTGGGCGATTACTACTTCGACCAGTCGCCGCCGGATGTCGAGTTGCTGGGCGAGTTGTCGAAAGTCTGCGCCGCCATGCACTCGCCGTTCATCGCTGCCGCATCGCCGACCGTGATGGGCATGGGCTCGTGGCAGGAACTGTCGAACCCGCGCGATCTGACCAAAATCTTCACCACCCCGGAATACGCCGGCTGGCGCTCGCTGCGCGAATCGGAAGACTCGCGCTACATCGGCCTGACCATGCCGCGCTTCCTCGCGCGTCTGCCGTATGGCGCCAAGACCGATCCGGTGGAGGCCTTCGCCTTCGAAGAAAGCACCGACGGTGCCGACAGCTCCAAGTACACGTGGGCCAACGCCGCTTACGCCATGGCGGTGAACATCAACCGCTCGTTCAAACACTTCGGCTGGTGCTCGCGCATTCGTGGCGTGGAGTCTGGCGGTGAAGTGGAAAACCTGCCGGCGCACACCTTCCCGACTGACGATGGTGGCGTGGACATGAAATGCCCGACCGAAATCGCCATTTCGGACCGCCGTGAAGCGGAACTGGCGAAGAACGGTTTCATGCCGCTGCTGCACAAGAAAAACACTGACTTCGCCGCGTTCATCGGCGCCCAGTCGTTGCAGAAACCGGCCGAGTACGACGACCCGGATGCCACCGCCAACGCCAACCTGGCCGCGCGCCTGCCGTACCTGTTCGCCACCTGCCGTTTCGCCCATTACTTGAAGTGCATCGTGCGCGACAAGATCGGCTCCTTCAAAGAGAAGGACGAAATGCAGCGTTGGTTGCAGGACTGGATCCTCAACTACGTCGACGGTGACCCGGCGCACTCCACCGAAACCACCAAGGCCCAGCACCCATTGGCTGCGGCCGAAGTGATTGTCGAGGACGTGGAAGGCAACCCGGGGTACTACAACTCCAGGTTCTACCTGCGCCCGCACTATCAGCTCGAAGGTCTGACCGTGTCGCTGCGCCTGGTATCCAAGCTGCCTTCGGCCAAAGGCGCGTAACACCGACCTTGATGTGATCGTTCCCACGCTCTGCGTGGGAATGCCGCCCGGGACGCTCCGCGTCCCATTGACGCGGAGCGTCCCCAGATGCGTTACCACGCAGAGCGTGGGAACGATCAACAAAACACAATGTGGTAGAGACCACACAGGGAGAAAACATGGCTGTTGATATTTTCATCAAGATCGGCGACATCAAGGGCGAGTCCATGGACAAGGCCCACAAGGACGAAATCGACGTCTTGAACTGGAGCTGGGGCATGTCTCAGTCCGGCAATATGCACGTGGGCAGCGGTGGTGGTGCAGGCAAGGTGAACATCCAGGACCTGTCGCTGACCAAGTACGTCGACAAAGCCTCACCGAACCTGATGATGCACTGCGCCAGCGGCAAGCACATCGACAAGGTCAAGCTGACCGTGCGCAAGGCCGGCGGCGAAAGCCAGGTCGAGTATATGATCATCAACCTGGAAGAAGTGTTGGTCACTTCCCTGAGCACCGGCGGCTCGGGTAGCGATGATCGCTTGACCGAAAACCTCACCCTGAACTTCGCCAAGGTGCTGGTGGACTACCAGCCACAAAAGGCCGATGGCACCAAGGAAGGCGGGCCGGTCAAGTTCGGCTGGAACATCCGCCAGAACGTCAAGGTGTAACGAACATGCCCCCGCCGTTATACGTCGGGGGCATTTTGGTGCTTGCTCGAATCCAATCCTTTTCCCTCCGGTGTCTGAGTCATGGCCAAGCCTTCGTTTATTAATTTGTGGAAAGCGTATTCCGACCTCCTGATTAAGTACCCTGACGCAAAGCCCTGCGAAGGGCCTTGGGCAAACCAGTGTGCTATTCGCATGAGCATAACGCTCAATGCGGAGCTGACCATAAAGGTCAACAAATCCACCTATACCGAACCCAAATGTGAACATGAACACGCGAGGGGTGCCGAATCACTGGCGAACTGGTTGTGGAAGCATCATCTGGGACGGCCACAGATTCTCGGTGGAAGCGCCGACGACCGCCGCAAGTTACAAGACAAGACCGGCCTCATCTTCTTCAAGGATTGTTTCCAGCAGACAGGAGAGTCATCGGACAATCGCACCGGCGATCATATCGACCTGTGGAATCGCGGCCTGACCATTGGCCGGTATAGCGACCCTGCATACCGATCCAAAGCCATCTGGTTCTGGGAGCTGGCATGATCAGATCCAGCCGAAACCTGGCGGCCCTGTGCTGCGTATTGTCGAGCCTGTGGGCGTGCGCCGGCCAACAGGCTACCCCTGCTTCCGAGGATCAGGTCGTCACTCTGGGCGAACAACGACTGACGCTGGGGAACGATCAGCAGCAATGCGTGTTGCGTAAACCGGATCAGAGCGTGCTGCCCCTCGAGATGCCATGGCCTTGCCAATTTGCTGTCGACCGACAGGGAAAACCTCACGTCGAATCCTTCAATAACGTACCAATCGTGATCGTGCTGCATGTGAGCGTTGATCCTGCGAACAGTCGTGAATGCCGGTCCGAGTATCGCGCCGTACGCCAAGTCAAAGGCCAGCTCGAACCTTCGGTGGTCGCGCGCAGTGCCAGTTGCCTGCGCGGTACAGGGGATCAGAAAGATTACACGGGTCTTTTCATTTGGTAGCCGACCTCACATGCGATCGTCCACGACTCTGCGCATCGCTCAAGACAGATTGGGCTTTGAAGGTTGAAATGATTAAAAGAACCCTGTTGATACTACTGTCGGGCGGCCTGCTGAGCCTCAATGCCTGGGCCGAACAGCAACCATCCGCTGCACCCGGCAATCAGGTAATTGTCGCCGGACAAACACTGACCCTGGAAAGACACGATCAGCAATGCGCCTTGCGCAAACAGGACCAAAGCCTCTTGAAACTGGACATGCCGTGGCCTTGTTTTCTGAGTGTCGATCGAAAAGGTCAGCCACGGGTCGAAACCTTCAAAAACGCCCAAATCATTATCGTGGAGCACTCCATACCCGAGCCGCCTCCAAGTCGTGATTGTGACGCTCGGTATCAGGCCATCCGCCAAATCAAAGGCCAGCCAATGGAAGTGTCGAAGGTCGCCCATAGTGCTGGCTGTATGACCGGCGTCATGGACCAGAAAAATTTTGTGGCGCATTTCTCGTGGTAACCGAAATCGCCACCCGCGATCGCCTGCAACCGTCCCTGCTGGACCGGTTGACCGACGACGATCCGAGCAACCTCAAGGAAAGCGCCGACAAGCGCGTGCTCTCCCTGACCCAACTGAAAGCCTCGGTGCTGCGTGACTTGGCGTGGCTGCTCAACACCACGTCGTTGCTCAGCGCCGATGCGACGTTGCACACCCCGGCCGGCACTTCAGTGGTCAACTTCGGGCTGCCAGCCCTGGCCGGCAACAGTGCGTCGAACGTCGATATCGCGGCGCTTGAAGCGCTGATCCACCAGGCCATCGCCACGTTCGAACCGCGGATTCTGCGCAACACTTTGCGCGTGCGGGCCCGGGCATCCGCCGAGATGAACCACAACGCCCTGAGTTTCGAGATCGAAGGCGATCTCTGGGCCCAGCCAGTGCCGCTGCGCCTGATGCTGCAAACCGACCTGGACCTGGAATCCGGTCATGTGCGAGTGATCAACGCCGAACAGCGGAGACGCTCATGAACCCGCGCCTGCTGGAACTGTACAACCAGGAATTGCACCACGTGCGCGAAAGCGCGGCGGAGTTCGCTCAGGAATACCCGAAAATCGCCAGTCGGCTGACGTTGTCCGGCATGGACTGCGCCGACCCGTACGTCGAGCGCTTGCTGGAAGGGTTTGCTTATCTGACGGCGCGGGTACAGCTCAAGCTCGATGCCGAATACCCGACCTTTACTCATAACCTGCTGGAAATCGCGTACCCCCATTACCTGGCGCCGACACCGTCGATGACCGTGGTGCAATTGCAGGCCGACCCCGATGAAGGCTCGCTGAGCAGCGGCTTCCCGCTGCCGCGGGACACGGTCCTGCGCGCCGCCCTGGGCCGCGAAACCCAAACCTGCTGCGAGTACCGCACCGCCCACGCGGTGACGTTGTGGCCGTTGCAGGTCAGCCAGGCCGAGTACTTCGGCAACCCGTCCGCCATGCTCGGACGCTTGGCCGCCAGCGAACCCAAAGCCAAAGCCGGTCTGCGTCTGACCCTGCGCACCGGCGCCGAACTACCGTTCAACAGTCTGGCCCTGGATAACCTGCCGCTGTACCTCAATGGCGCAGACGAGCAACCCTTCCGCCTCTATGAACAACTACTGGGCAACGTCTGCGCCGTGTTCGCCCGTCAGCCCGGCGGTGACTGGGTGGAACGCCTGCCGCAGGACGCACTGCGTTCCCAGGGATTCGACGATACCGACGCCGCGCTGCCAGTGGTCTCGCGGGCCTTCCAGGGCTATCGCCTGTTGCAGGAATACTTCGCCCTGCCCCACCGCTTCCTGTTTGTCGACTTCACCCACCTGAGCCGGGCGGTCAAACGCTGCGACGGCCAGGAACTGGAATTGATCGTGCTGTTCGACCGTCACGATCCGAGCCTGGAAGGCAGCGTCGGAGCCGCGCAGTTCCTGCCGTTCTGCACCCCGGCAATCAACTTGTTTCCCAAGCGCCTGGATCGCATCCACTTGTCGGAACGGGTCAATGAACACCATGTGATCGCCGACCGCACCCGGCCGATGGATTTCGAGATTCATTCCCTGACCACCCTCACCGGCCACGGCACCGGGTCGGAGCAGCCTTTTTTGCCGTTCTATGCGGTACGTGATCCGTCTCGCTACGGCCGCGATCAGGCTTGGTACACGGTGCGGCGCGAACCCCGCGTGCTGTCCAGCGGCCAGCGGCGCAACGGCCCGCGCTCGACTTACATCGGCAGCGAAACCTTCGTCAGCCTGGTGGACAGCCAGCAGGCGCCTTATCACCACGACCTGCGCCAACTGGGCGTAACGGCGTTATGCACCAACCGCGACCTGCCGCTGTTCATGAGCGTGGGCAACAGCAAGACCGACTTCACCCTGGCCGACAGCGCACCGGTGGCGGCGGTGCGCTGCGTGGCAGGCCCGAGCCGCCCACGCGCCAGCCATGCCCACGACGCCAAGGCATGGCGGTTGATCAGCCAGCTTTCGCTGAATTACTTGTCCCTCAGCGAGCAAGGCCAGGGCGCCGCCGCCCTGCGCGAACTGCTGCGTCTGTACGGCGACAGCAACGATGCGGCGTTGCAATTGCAGATCGAAGGCCTGCGCGAAGTCAGCAGCAAGGCCTGCACCCGACGGCTGCCAATGCCGGGCCCGATCGTGTTTGGTCGTGGCCTGGAGATCACTCTGGAATTCGATGAAAACGCGTTTCGCGGCACTGGAGTCTTCTTGCTCGGTGCAGTGTTCGAGCGCTTCCTGGCACGCTACGTGTCGATCAACAGTTTTACCGAGACGGTGATCCGTACCACCGAACGCGGCGAGATCATGCGATGGAAAGCCAAGCCCGGACGCCGTCCGACCCTGTGAGTACCCTGGACGCGATGCACCAGGAGCCCTGGGAATACGACTTCTTCCAGGCGTTGCGGCGTATCGAGTGCGAATCGCCTGAACTGCCGCGCCTGGGCCATTCGTTGCGCCTGGCCGATGATCCGCTGCGCCTTGGGCAACAAGCCGATTGCACCTTCGCCCCGGCGACCCTGGCGTCGGTACAGCCGGGCGTCGACGGTGCGCCGGCGCGCCTGGAGCAGTTCTTTTTCGGCCTCGGCGGCCCTAACGGCCCATTGCCGCTGCACATCACCGAATATGTGCGCGAACGCCAGCGCAACAACGCCGACAGCACCAGTAAACGCTTCCTGGATGTGTTCCATCACCGCCTGCTGAGCCTGTTTTACCGGGCCTGGGCCGAAGCGCGGCCGACGGTCAGCCATGACCGCCCGGACGATGACTACTGGTCGGCACGCCTGGCGGCACTGAGCGGCCGGGGCATGCCGAGCCTGCTCAAACAAGGGCTGATCCCCGACACGGCGAAGTTGCATTACAGCGGTCATCTGTCGGCACAAACCCGCTACCCGGACGGTTTGAAGGCCATTCTCAGCGAGTACTTCGGCCTGCCGGTGGAGATCGAAGAGTACGTCGGCCAATGGCTGGAGCTGCCGGAACGCAGCCGCGTGGGCGCCAGCGCCCATCAATTGGGCGTGGATTTTTGCCTGGGCCGTTACGTCTGGGATCGCCAGCACAAATTCCGCATTCGCCTGGGGCCACTCAAGCTGGATGACTACATGGGCATGCTGCCCGGTAGCCAACCCTTCAATGAGCTGGTGGCCTGGGTGGCCGAATACCTGGGCCATGAACTGGATTGGGATCTGAACCTGGTTCTGAAACAGCCCGAAGTACCAGCGCTGCAACTCAATCGCCAGTTCCGTCTGGGTTTCAATACCTGGCTGGGCCAACCCGAAAAAGATGCCAAGGATTTAATACTGGCCCGGCATTACGCCGAGCAGGCCAACACCTCACAGACCTCAAGGAGCCATGAGCATGGGTGAAATCAGTCGCGCCGCGTTGTTCGGCAAACTCAACAGCGTGGCCTACAAAGCCATCGAAGCCGCCACCGTGTTCTGCAAGTTGCGCGGTAACCCTTATGTGGAGCTGGCCCACTGGTTTCATCAGTTGCTGCAACTGCAGGACTCGGACCTGCACCGCATCATCCGCCAGTTCAATATCGAGCCGGCGCGCCTGGCCCGTGACTTGACCGAAGCCCTGGACCGTTTGCCACGCGGCTCGACTTCAATCACTGACCTTTCTTCCCATGTGGAAGAAGCCGTGGAACGTGGCTGGGTCTACGGCAGCCTGATGTTCGGCGAAAGCCAGGTGCGTACAGGTTACCTGGTGCTGGGCATCCTCAAGACGCCGAGCCTGCGCCATGGGCTATTGGGGCTGTCGGCAGAGTTCGACAAGATCAAGGTCGAGGCCCTGAGTGAGCGTTTTGACGAATACGTCGGTGACTCGCCGGAAAATGCGCTCAGCGCCAGCGATGGTTTCAACGCAGGCAGCGTGCCCGGTGAAGCCAGCGGCGCCATGGCCCCAAGTGCCATGGGCAAGCAGGAAGCGCTCAAGCGTTTTACCGTCGACCTCACCGAGCAGGCCCGCAGCGGCAAGCTTGATCCGATTGTCGGGCGTGACGAAGAAATCCGCCAACTGGTGGACATCCTCATGCGCCGCCGGCAGAACAACCCGATTCTGACCGGTGAAGCCGGCGTCGGTAAAACCGCCGTGGTCGAAGGCTTTGCCCTGCGCATCGTCGCCGGTGACGTGCCGCCAGCGCTCAAGGACGTGGAACTGCGCAGCCTCGACGTCGGCCTGTTGCAGGCCGGCGCGAGCATGAAAGGTGAATTCGAACAGCGCCTGCGCCAGGTCATCGAAGACGTCCAGGCCTCGCCAAAACCGATCATCCTGTTTATCGACGAAGCCCACACGCTGGTAGGTGCCGGTGGCGCCGCCGGCACCGGGGATGCGGCCAACCTGCTCAAACCGGCCCTGGCCCGGGGCACCCTGCGCACCGTGGCCGCCACGACCTGGGCCGAGTACAAAAAGCATATCGAGAAAGACCCGGCCCTGACCCGTCGCTTCCAGGTGGTACAAGTCGCCGAGCCGTCCGAAGACAAAGCGCTGTTGATGATGCGTGGCGTGGCCTCGACCATGGAGAAACACCATCAGGTGCAGATCCTTGACGAAGCCCTGGAAGCCTCGGTCAAGCTGTCCCATCGCTACATCCCGGCGCGCCAATTGCCGGACAAATCCGTGAGCCTGCTGGACACCGCTTGCGCCCGGGTCGCCATCAGCCTGCACGCCGTGCCGGCCGAAGTGGACGACAGTCGTCGCCGCATCGAGGCGCTGGAAACCGAACTGCAAATCATCGCCCGCGAGCACGCTATTGGCATCGTCATCGGTGCCCGCCAGAGCAACAGCGAAAACCTGCTGGCCGCCGAGCGCGAACGCCTGGCCGAACTCGAAAGCCGCTGGGCCGAAGAGAAAACCCTGGTGGACGAACTGCTCGCCACCCGCGCCACCCTGCGCGAAAGCGTCGGCGTGGTAGACAGCGACGTTGGCAGTGACGACAGCCACGCCCTGCGCGAGAAACTGGTGGACCTGCAACAGCGCCTCAGCGCCCTGCAAGGGGAAACCCCGCTCATTCTGCCGACGGTCGATTACCAGGCCGTGGCCTCGGTGGTCGCCGACTGGACCGGTATTCCGGTGGGCCGCATGGCCCGTAACGAACTGGAAACCGTGCTCAACCTCGACCAGCACCTGAAAAAACGCATCATCGGCCAGGACCATGCCTTGCAGATGATCGCCAAGCGCATCCAGACCTCCCGCGCCGGCCTCGACAACCCGAGCAAGCCGATTGGCGTGTTCATGCTCGCGGGCACCTCCGGCGTGGGCAAGACCGAAACGGCCCTGGCCCTGGCTGAAGCCATGTACGGCGGTGAGCAGAACGTCATCACCATCAACATGAGCGAATTCCAGGAAGCTCACACCGTGTCCACCCTCAAGGGCGCGCCACCGGGCTACATCGGCTATGGCGAAGGCGGCGTGCTGACCGAAGCCGTGCGGCGCAAACCCTACAGCGTGGTGCTGCTGGACGAGGTGGAAAAAGCCCACCCGGACGTGCATGAGATCTTCTTCCAGGTCTTCGACAAAGGCGTGATGGAGGACGGCGAAGGCCGGGTGATCGACTTCAAGAACACCTTGATCCTGCTGACCACCAACGCTGGCACCGAGTTGATTGCCAAAGTCTGCAAAGACCCGCAAAACGTGCCTGCGCCTGAAGAGATCGCCAAGGCCCTGCGCCAACCGCTGCTGGAGATTTTCCCGCCGGCATTGCTGGGCCGCCTGGTGACCATTCCGTACTACCCGCTCAGCGACGAGATGCTCAAGGCCATTACCCGCCTGCAGCTCAACCGCATCAAAAAGCGCGTGGAGAACACCCATAAAGTGGCCTTCGATTACGACGAAGCAGTGATCGACCTGATCGTCTCCCGCTGCACCGAAACCGAAAGCGGTGGGCGGATGATCGACACCATTCTGACCAACAGCCTGCTGCCGGACATGAGCCGCGAGTTCCTCACCCGCATGCTCGAAGGCAAAGCGCTGGCAGGCGTGCGGATCAGCGCCCGGGATAACGAATTGCACTACGACTTCAGCGACGCGGCCTGACCTGACCTGACTAGAACACGGTCAATGTGGGAGCGGGCTTGCTCGCGAAGGCGGACTGACATTCAACATTGATGCTGGATGTCATGGCCCCTTCGCGAGCAAGCCCGCTCCCACACTTGATCCGGTTGCGGCAGGGAAAAAGCGGCGCGGCGATTACAACGTTTACGGGATAACTGATGCTATTCAAGCAACTCTCACGCCTGGCAAAAATCACCAGCCCCCTGGGGCCGGATGTGCTGCTGCTCAAGGACTTGGGCGGCGGCGAAGAGCTGGGGCGGCTGTTCAACTATGAGCTGCAATTGCACTCGCTGGACAACGCCATCGACCTCAACCAGTTGCTGGGCAAACCCATGTGCCTGAGCCTGCAACTGGACGGCGGTGGCGAGCGCTATTTCCATGGCATCGTTGCCCGTTGCAGCCAGAACGTCGACCAGGGCCAGTTCGCCAGCTACCAGGCCACGCTGCGGCCCTGGCTATGGCTGCTGACCCGCACCTCCGATTGCCGGATTTTCCAGAACCTGACCATCCCGCAGATCATCAAGCAGGTTTTTCGCGATTTGGGTTTTTCCGATTTCGAAGATGCCCTGAGCCGGTCCTATCGCGAGTGGGAATACTGCGTGCAGTATCGCGAAACGAGCTTCGATTTCGTCAGCCGCCTGATGGAACAGGAAGGGATCTACTACTTCTTCCGCCATGAACAGGGTCGTCACGTGCTGGTGTTGGCCGATGCCTACGGCGCCCACACCAGCGTGCCCGGCTACGCTTCGGTGCCCTACTACCCCAAGAATGAACAGCAGCGCGAACGTGATCACATCCACGATTGGCACCTGGCCCAGGAAGTCCAGCCGGGTTCGCTGGAACTCAACGACTATGACTTCCAGCGCCCCAGTGCGCGAATTGACGTGCGCTCGGCCATGCCTCGTCCGCACACCGCCGGCGATTATCCCCTGTACGACTATCCCGGCACCTATGTGCAAAGCGCAGACGGCGAACATTACGCCCGCACCCGCATCGAAGCCTTGCAGACGCTGCACGAACAGGTCGAGTTCGCCGGCAACGCCCGGGGTCTGGGGTCGGGTCATTTGTTCAGCCTCACGGGCTTCAGCCGCCAGGACCAGAACCGCGAATACCTGATCGTCGGCGCCCGTTACTACGTCGCCCAGGAAAGCGGGGAAACCGGCGGCGCTGCTGCTTCGGCGCAGTTCGAAAGCAGCCTGACCTGCATCGACGCCCAACAAAGCTACCGCCCCCTGCCCAACACCCACCGCCCCATCGTCAAAGGTCCGCAGACCGCACTGGTGGTTGGCCCCAAGGGCGAGGAAATCTGGACCGACCAATTCGGCCGGGTGAAAGTGCATTTCTATTGGGACCGCCACGACCAGTCCAACGAAAACAGTTCGTGCTGGATTCGCGTGTCGCAATCCTGGGCCGGTAAAAACTGGGGCTCGATGCAGATCCCACGAATCGGCCAGGAAGTAATCGTCAGCTTCCTCGAAGGCGACCCGGACCGGCCGATCATCACCGGCCGCGTCTACAACGCGGAACAAACCGTGCCTTACGACTTGCCGGAAAACGCCACCCAAAGCGGCATGAAAAGCCGTTCGAGCAAGGGCGGCACACCGGCGAATTTCAACGAAATCCGCATGGAAGACAAGAAAGGCGCCGAACAGCTGTACATCCATGCCGAGCGCAATCAGGACATCGTGGTCGAGGTGGATGAAAGCCACTCGGTGGGCCACGACCGCAACAAGAGCATCGGGCATAACGAGACGGTGACCATCGGCAACAACCGTCTGCGTATCGTCAAACAGGAAGACATTCTTTCGGTGGGCCAACGCAAGACCGACAGCATCAGCCAGAGCTATGTCATTGAAGTGGGCGAGAACCTGCGGCTGGTCTGTGGTGAAAGCATCCTGGAGCTCAATGCCAGCGGCCAGATCAACCTGACCGGCGTGCAAATCAGCTTCTATGCCAGCGGTGATGCCGAGTTCAACACCGGCGGCGTGCTGCACCTGAACAACGGCGGCGGCGCTGGCGCCACGCCTGATGGCCAGGGCGTCAAGGCCAGCATCGACGCCAACATCAATGCCGCGTTTCCCAAACCCAAGGGCTAATCACGAGATCTGTGTTCCATGACTTACCGAATCAATGAATTCCAGTTCCAACTGCCGGCAAGCGAACTGCAAGACGCGTCGATCAACATCCTCAAGTTCCCTGAACTGGGCACTTCGCTGATTGTCAGCCGCAGCTTGCTGGCCGAGGGCGAAACCCTGCAAAGCAACTTCGACGACCAGCTCAAGCGTCTGGAAAAACAAGTGCAAGACTTGCGTTTTCAACCGGGCGTCGCCGTGCGTCTGGGCGCCAGCCAGGAAGTCGAAGGCATCGAGTTGCGCAGCCAGTTCAACAAGGGCAACGACAAAGTCTTCCAATACCAGTTGGCACTGGTGTTGCCCGGCACTCGCAAAATGCTCGCCCTGAGCTACGTGAAGGCCGAAAAACTCGGCGATGCCGAAGCCGCACATTGGGCGACCATCAAGAGTTCGCTGTTGTTCGACGTTCCGGCCTGATGAGCACCTTGCATGTCTGACGCGCTCTGGGCCGCCCGGCTGGGCGATGCACTCAACCACACCTCGATGATGGCCGACATTCTTGGCGGCGTGCTGGAGGTGGCGGCGAATATTGCGATCACCGCGGTGGCGACGGCTGCCGTGGTCGCGGCCACGGGCATCACGGTCGTCACCGGGGGGTTGGGTTGCGTCGTGCTCGGCTTGGTGGTGGGCACGATTGTCGGCCTCGCCATGAGCAAGACCGGGGCCGACAAAGGCCTGAGCAATTTATGCGAGAGTTTCAGCAACGCCCTCTTCCCGCCCACGGTGCAGGCGAACATTCTCACCGGCTCCACCAACACCCTCACCAACAACATTCCCGCCGCTCGGGCCGCCGGGGCGATTCCGTCCCATGTCGCGCCGGCCGGTACCGAACTGGAGGCGCCCGAGCCCGAAGCCGAAGCCAGTTACCTGGACATGGCCGAGAGCTTCTTCTCCCAGATGTGGCGCCCCACCGTCGCCACCCCGGCGCCCGGCGCGGTGCCCAAGCCGCTGGACCTGCTCGTCTGTATGAAGCATCCGCCGATGCCGCCGCAGTTCATGGCCGAGGGCTCGGACAAGGTCACTATCAACGGTCAGCCCGCCGTGCGCAGCGGCGACCGCAGCACCTGCGACGCCAAGGTGGTGTCGTCCGGTCTGATTTCCTCCAACGTGACCATTGGCGGCGGCTCGGTGGTGGTGCGCGAGATCCGCAGCGGCAAGACCCCGGGCGTGGGCCTGGCGGTCACCGCGTTGCTGATGCTCAAGGGCGGCAAGGGAAAATTCCTGAGTAACCTGCCGTGCATGCTGATCGGTGGCGCGACGTCGATGGCCGTCAGCAGCGCGATGGGGGCGATGGCCAACGCCGCCATGGGCTCGTCGAACCCGGTGCATGCCGCCACCGGAGCCAAGGTGCTGGGTGGCGATGTAGAGCTGGATTTCGTATTGCCTGGCATCTTGCCGATGGATTGGCAGCGCTTCTACAACAGCCGCGACGAGCGTCGCGACGGGTTGTTCGGGGCGGGTTGGAGTGTGTCTTATGAGGTGCGGGTTGAAATCCTGCCTCACCCGGAGGGCGGTGAAACGCTGGTCTACACCGATGAACAGGGCCGGCGCATCGACATGGGTTCAATCCCCCTGGGCGGCGCGGTGTTCAGCGCGGGTGAAGGGCTTAGTGTTCGGCGGCATGTTAATGGGCAGTTGTTGATTGAAAGCGATGACGGTGTGTACCGCTTGTTCAATCCAACGCCGGGCAATACAGCGCTGCTGCGCCTTGATCAATTGGGTGACCGCAATGACAACCGCATCTATCTCGACTATGACGAAACCGGACGGTTGGCGCGCCTGCGGGATACCTTCGATCTGGTGCAGGTCGAGCTGATTCACGAAGGCGGACGCGTGGCTCGGGTTGAACGCCTGTACCCCGACCAACACCGCGAAATACTCGTCAGCTACGGCTACGACGCAATGGGCAACCTGGCCGAAGTGCGCGATGCCACCGGCCAGGTGCAACGGCGCTTCGCCTACGACGCCGGACAACGGATGGTCGAGCACCAGTTGCCCACGGGGCTGCGTTGTTTCTATGAATGGGCGTTGGTTGAAGACCTGGAATGGCGCGTGGTCCGGCACTGGACCGACGAGGGCGACGCTTACCAGTTCGACTATGACCTCGGCGCCGGTGTCACGCGCATCACCGATGGCTTGCAACGCGTCAGTACACGACGGTGGAACAGCCAGCACCAGATCACCGAATACAGCGACAACCTTGGCCAGACCTGGCAGTTCGAGTGGAACGACGAGCGTCAATTGCTCAGCGCCACCGACCCACAGGGCGGGCACTACGCATACAGCTACGACGACGCCGGCAACCTGATCGGCGAAACCGACCCGCTGGGCCGCAGTGATTCGACCTTGTGGCTGGAGCTCTGGGCCTTGCCGCTGGTGGAAACCGACGCTGCCGGCAACAGCTGGCAGTATCGCTACGAACAGCGCGGCAACTGCATCGCCGAAACCGATCCGCTGGGCCACATCACGCGATACCGCTACGACACCCACGGTCAGGTCATCGAGATCATCGACGCCACCGGCAAAAGCAAAAAGCTGCGCTGGAACCCGTTCGGCCAATTGATCGAACACATTGATTGCTCGGGTTATCCGACGCGGTTCAGCTACGACAACCGGGGCTATCTGCAAACCATCACCGATGCCCTCGGCGAACGCACCCAATTCAGCTACGACGCCCAGGGGCGGTTGCTCAGCAGCCAATTGCCGGACGGGCGCACCGAACAGTATCAGCGCGACGTCAGCGGCCAATTGACCGGTTATACCGACCCGGCCGGGCACACCACGCTCTATCAACACAACCGTCGCGGCCAGGTGCGCCAGCGTACCGACGCCCATGGCCGACAGGTGCAGTTCGGGTATGACAGCTACGGGCGGCTGCAAGCGCTGACCAATGAAAACGGCGAAAGTTATCGGTTTGCCTGGGATGCCGGCGATCGGCTGACCGAACAACAGGATCTGGATGGCAGCGCCAAGCGCTACACCTATGACCTGCTGGATAACGTCGCGACGATAACGGCTGTGCCGGCGCCTTACGGCAACGGCTTGGCCATCGTCCCCGAGACGCCCCTGGCCCCCATCGTTCATCGACTGAAACGCGACGCTGTCGGCCGGCTGATCGCCAAACTCACCGACGATGGCCGTACCGACTACACCTACGACCCACTGGACCAGCTCACCGCCGTCACCTTCACCGACCACCACGGCAACGCACAAACCCTGAGCTTCGCCTATGACGCCCTCGGCCAGTTGCTCGAAGAACAAAGCGCGGCCGGCAGTCTGCAATACCACTACGACGAACTCGGCAACCTGATCCAGACCCAACTGCCCGACGGTCGCTGGCTCAATCGCCTGTACTACGGCAGCGGCCACCTGCACCAGATCAACCTCGACGGCCAGGTCATCAGCGACTTCGAACGCGACCGCCTGCACCGCGAAGTGCTGCGCACCCAAGGCCAGATCAGCACCCGCAGCGAATACGACCGCAGCGGGCGCTTGCGCTCACGCCAACGCCGACACACCAGCCAGCCATCGCTGATGCCGGCCGCCGTGCAGAAACATTTCGAGTACGACCCCGCCGACAACCTGATCGGTAAACTCGACCAACAACCCGCCGCTCAACACCGCCAACTGCTGCACTACGACGCCACCGGCCGCATCATCGCCAGCCAGGACAGCCTGCACGGCCAGCGCGAAACCTTCGCCTACGACGACGCCGCCAACCTGCTGGACGGCCCGCAACCCGGCGCCGGACTGGTGGTGCACAACAAACTGCTGACCTATCAGGACAAGCGTTACCGCTACGACGCGTTTGGCCGGATGATCGAAAAACGCAGCGCTAAACGGGGCCTGCAGCGCTTCGGTTACGACGCCGAAAGCCGATTGATTGAAGTGCGCAATGAAAACGGCAGCGTGCTCAGGATGACCTACGACCCACTGGGTCGGCGCATCGAAAAAACCGAGCACGACACCAACGGCTACCCACTCGGCGAAACCCGCTTCACCTGGGACGGCCTGCGTCTGTTGCAGGAGCATCGCCATCAACAGACCAGCCTCTACCTCTACGAAGACGAAGGTTACGAACCCCTGGCCCGTGTCGACGGCACCGGCCCGCTGCAAAAAATCCGTTATTACCACAACGACCTGAACGGCCTGCCGGAACAGCTCACCGAGGCGGACGGCCACAACGTCTGGCAGGCGAGTTATCGGGTGTGGGGCAACACGTTAGAAGAGGTGCGCGAGCCGTATTACATTGAAGAGCAGAACCTGCGGTTTCAGGGGCAGTACCTGGACCGGGAGACGGGGCTGCATTTCAATACGTTCAGGTTTTATGATCCGGATGTGGGTCGGTTTACGACGCCGGATCCGATTGGGTTGGAAGGTGGTCTCAATCTTTACCAATACGCTCCAAACCCTATTGGCTGGGCGGATCCATGGGGTTGGGCGTTTGCAGGGGTGGACTTCACCGGAAGCAGCGACCTGTTTCCAACAACGGGCTCACAAAAGAATATCGTGACCATCAAGATGCAAGGCGCAAGGGGCCGTGACTTCACGCAAGCCTTCAAAGAAGCCGGTATTCCTAAGAAAGCAGCGACGGGCTATACCTGGCACCACGTTGATGACTTCAACCCCAAAACAGGTACAACCACGATGCAGCTTGTCAAAACAGCTGCGCATGAGGCTACGTTCCCGCATGGTGGTTCGGTCGCTCAATATGAAAAACACTTCAAGGTTAAGTACGAGAGCACCGAGTCAGTCCTTGCGGCATCCAAAAAAGGTTGGCTAGCTAACAAGATTCCTAAACCCAAACCTGGGCGCTGCTCATAACCGGAGATTAACAATGCTTGAAAACACATTCTCAAATGACGAAGCGGCCATTACGTTAGCGGATCTGGATCACCTGGAATCCGTCATTGGCAAGAAGCTACCGACGCCCTTTAGAAACCATTACCTCAAGTACAACGGCGGTGTACCGGAGCGGACCTATTGGGTCAGCGAAGATTTTGATGAGCCACTGGAAGTGGCTGCATTCAAGCCAATTACCGGTGGCGACTCCTCGCTGCTGTCCACCTACAAGTTGATGCTAAATAAACAGGTACTTCCTGCACACCTTCTGCCTTTCGCGAACGACTGGGGTGGCAACTTCTTTTGCCTGAATCTTGATACGGAGGTCGTTAGTTACTTCACGACTGACAGCTTTGATAGTGACCTTAGCCCTGAAGAAAATCAGGCTGAATCCGAAAAGCTGGTCTGCTCGAATTTCCTTCGGTTTGTTCAAGGGCTGATTAATGAAGAGGATGTATACGAGGAGTAAGCGAAACAACGGGGCTCAGTTTTGAGTGTCCGCACTGGAGTGAGTCCCATGGCCAAACGCATAACCTGGAAAGAAGGCGATGTAGTCATCCTCAAACTGCGAGACGATCTATATACCGTAGGCCAGATGATCAAGAATTCCGTCATGCGTTTTTACGACGTGAAGAGTGTGAACGGCATTTGGAGCGATCTCGTGCTGGATGACAGCAAAATTCTGTTCAGCGGTTTTGTAGGGAAGGTAGTTTCCCAACGACTTGCCGTCGAAAAACTACAGCCTGCGACTCCACTGGTCCTGTCAGACCACGAACGTTACTGGTTAAGGCCGCACGTTAACTTTGAGGGCGGTTTTCCCTTTCGCGGTGCCGACCTGATCGATACCGGCAAAGACTGCGCTATCGATTACAGCTTGGCACCCGTGCTTCAAAAAGAGCTGAAGCTTTCAAAAAATCGCGACGCTATTGAAAAGTATGAGCTTACTAATATGTGGGGGGACGAAGACTTGAGCGACAGATTGTGCCGCTATTTCGATACTGGACTTAACCGTGACGATTTGAAATTTGAAGTATTCCCTGGATTGTGGACGGATCGTGAGAATCTGCGACCTTTAACCCGACGTTTACCTGTGCCACTAAGATAAGCAACCCCGGATTCAATCCGGACAAGTCGAATGGCAATCAGTAAATCATTATTCGAAAATATACCCATAGGTCAGGATCTATCCTTGATAAAAGACAATCCAACCTCGTTCTACAATATCTTATACAGCCTATAGAAACCCTCACAGACGGCACCCTAAGGCGCCCAAAAATTGGACAGACAGCAATCGCCGATATGTGGCCCATGCTCAGGGTGTTCTAAAGAGATTTGGTATCGGCTTGAATGACAGCCCTCACAACTTCGTATGGGCTCCCAATGGTAGTGGGAACCACACAATCGCTAGTGCCCGCAAAGTGTCACGAACACTCGCAGAGGCCCGAAAAGGCGGAAAAAGCAAAGTGATTGAGTCGCTGAATGCGATGGGCGAGAAAATGAGAAATGGTGAATTTTTAGATGACTAGCCTAGAAAAAACATACGGAACAAATGCCCCTCTTGTCCGAGAACTTTATGCTCATATAGAGACAGGGAATATTGAGCTTTTACGTGCCCAGCTAGACGCTCATCCAGAGCTGCTGGCCCCCCCACGTTATGATCTTTTGAGCTATCCAGGACTTCTGCATCATGCCGCAGAGAGAAACCAGGTTGCAGTGTGTGCATTGCTAGTTGATTTGGGCATTGACCTAGACCAACCCACTGCTGGCTCAGGCAATACTACGGCGCTTGCACTGGCAGCAAAAAATGGACATTTAGAAACAGTGCGCTGGCTTCTGGAGGCAGGAGCTGATGTTAATGGCTCTCCTCTCTCGGTTGCATCTCCACTGATAACCGCAGTCACTTTCGGGCAAAAAGAAACAGTCGACCTCCTGCTCAAGTACCATCCGGACGTCAATAGATTACATGCCAAGCTCAATCGAACAGCCCTCGATTTAGCTCAGAGCTGGAGCTTCCCTGAAATTTTCAACTGCCTGAAAGCACAAGGCGCTATCTCGGCCGTTGAAAAGGCGCCTGATGAAGAAACTCTGCCTGGAGCAGGGATTATCGATTTTGTGTGCAGGACCGCTGGCTGGGTATTACCTAAAGAACTAATCCCTCAATCCGGATCATTGGAAGTAAATTTCAGAGTCAGCTGCATCGCGAACAAAAACGACTTTAAACTCTTGTTTACAGTCGGTCTTTTTGTTGAAAAACCACGCACAGAACTTTTTATCTGTCTTCCCGGAAGCTGGCGCCTTCCCAAAAAAGGCTTTGCCATCGATAGCCCCTGGATGTTCCCTCAGGCGGTACTGACTGTGTTGTCTGAAAAAACCCTCAAAGACTCGCCTTTAACCGAGGGTCAGGTGATTTTACGAACGGATAAAGCCTTTAGTCAGCTGGGCTGGCCAGCGGATATTGAGGCGCTCATTGTCGTGGATAAAATTTGGAACACTACCGGCGATGCAGAAATTGAAGATCATGAGGATTCGGTAAAACTCTACGTTCTGACTCCTCTAAAACTGACAAAAAAGGGTCCCCCTGAAGGCGATGCCTTAGCCTCGCTCTTGGAGAAAAAACGTAAGGCAAGCTGGAAGAGCGTCGCTCTGACTTCACCTCTGCAAAATTGACGACACTCTCAATAGGACCTGAAGACAGCGCCAAGTGCTACACCTATGACCGGCTGGATAACATCGCGGCGATAACGGCTGTTCCGGCGTCTTACGGCAACGGCTTGGCCATCGTCCCCGAGACGCCCCTGGACTCCATCGTGCATCGGAACGCGACGCTGTCGGCCGGCTCATCGCCAGGGCAACGCATAAACCCTGAGCTTCACCTACGACGCCCTCGGCCAGCTGCTCGAAGAACAAAGCGCGGCTGGCAGTCTGCAATACCACTACGACGAACTCGGCAACCTGATCCAGACCCAACTGCCCGACGGTCGCTGGCTCAATCGCCTGTACTACGGCAGCGGCCACCTGCACCAGATCAACCTCGACGGCCAGGTCATCAGCGACTTCGAACGCGACCGCCTGCACCGCGAAGTGCTGCGCACCCAAGGCCAGATCAGCACCCGCAGCGAATACGACCGCAGCGGGCGCTTGCGCTCACGCCAACGCCGACACACCAGCCAGCCATCGCTGATGCCGGCCGCCGTGCAGAAACATTTCGAGTACGACCCCGCCGACAACCTGATCGGTAAACTCGACCAACAACCCGCCGCTCAACACCGCCAACTGCTGCACTACGACGCCACCGGCCGCATCATCGCCAGCCAGGACAGCCTGCACGGCCAGCGCGAAACCTTCGCCTACGACGACGCCGCCAACCTGCTGGACGGCCCGCAACCCGGCGCCGGACTGGTGGTGCACAACAAACTGCTGACCTATCAGGACAAGCGTTACCGCTACGACGCGTTTGGCCGGATGATCGAAAAACGCAGCGCTAAACGGGGCCTGCAGCGCTTCGGTTACGACGCCGAAAGCCGATTGATTGAAGTGCGCAATGAAAACGGCAGCGTGCTCAGGATGACCTACGACCCACTGGGTCGGCGCATCGAAAAAACCGAGCACGACACCAACGGCTACCCACTCGGCGAAACCCGCTTCACCTGGGACGGCCTGCGTCTGTTGCAGGAGCATCGCCATCAACAGACCAGCCTCTACCTCTACGAAGACGAAGGTTACGAACCCCTGGCCCGTGTCGACGGCACCGGCCCGCTGCAAAAAATCCGTTATTACCACAACGACCTGAACGGCCTGCCGGAACAGCTCACCGAGGCGGACGGCCACAACGTCTGGCAGGCGAGTTATCGGGTGTGGGGCAACACGTTAGAAGAGGTGCGCGAGCCGTATTACATTGAAGAGCAGAACCTGCGGTTTCAGGGGCAGTACCTGGACCGGGAGACGGGGCTGCATTTCAATACGTTCAGGTTTTATGATCCGGATGTGGGTCGGTTTACGACGCCGGATCCGATTGGGTTGGCGGGGGGACTCAATCTTTATCAGTACTCACCTAACCCATTCACTTGGATAGACGCTCTGGGCCTGAGTTGCTCGAGCGATGCTAAAGTTCTTGGAAGCCGTTTGGGTAAAGCGCCAAACTCAAACTATCGAGCCCACCATATAGTAATGTCTAATTCGAAGGATGTGCGTATGCGCTGGTTGAGAAGACGTATGGACAGACTTGGTATTGACATAAATCAGAAAGAAAATGGTATATGGCTACCTGTAAACCCACAGTCCCGCTTACCAAATACAACAGCAACCGCTCATGCCGGGGAAGGCGTACATGGCAATGCGTATAAACAACACGTATGGGAAACCCTGAAAGGGGCGAACACAAAATCTGGATTCGAGTCGGGTTTAAATAAACTCAACTTGGAGCTCAACGGTGGAAAGGTTTTTCCATTAGCAAAGTAGGAGATTCCCCCATGAAGGACTTTTTATGCGCACGACTCAACGAATATAAGGATAAATACTCAGAGCTTATATCGTCTATGGAGAAAAACTACAAAACGACAATCTGGGGCATGGGGATCATGCCTTCCTATTCGCCGGCCCCCTATATGTCGGAGCTCCAGGGATGTAAGCCTGGACGCTTTCTAAAAAAAGATTCCGAGCCAGACAAAAACAGGCAATGTTACTTCTTAAATAAAGATAACAACATAATAGGCGAGTTGAAATTTGCGAAATACGTAACAATTAAAAAGCAATGGATTGTTTATAGAAGGTTTTTTTTGCATGAGGCCGATCAAATCCTTGAGCTTACATTCGGCAGTGAGCTAAACGGCAACCTAGAGGCCAACCTTGACTCGGTTTCCCTTATTAAGTTTCTGAATGACAAAGCTACAGGGCATTACTGCTTGAACAACACGGGAGAATACTCCGAAACCCTTTATAAATATAACGCCGATAAAATCACTTCGATTACTGAAAAAATATGGCGAAGCACCTTCACGGAAAGATCTTATGAGATCAATCACGCAGGTGATTCCCTAACCATTTTTGAAGTACTTACGGACAATAGCAAACTGAAAATTTATCCTGAGGAATGATTGACGAGATCAAACTCTTGACGAGCAAGTATTTACCCACACTTGAAGACTCAGAGCATTCGAGAGGCGGCCGTACTCTAGGGTTATTTATTACCATCCAAGATGGCGGCTCCACCCAGCCCAACATTCACGGAAACGATGCTTCACCTGGGACGGCCTGCGTCTGTTGCAGGAGCATCGCCATCAACAGACCAGCCTCTACCTCTACGAAGACGAAGGTTACGAACCGCTGGCCCGTGTCGACGGCACCGGCCCGCTGCAAAAAATCCGTTATTACCACAACGACCTCAACGGCCTGCCGGAACAGCTCACCAAGGCGGACGGCCACAACGTCTGGCAGGCGACTTATCGGGTGTGGGGCAACACGTTAGAAGAGGTGCGCGAGCCGTATTACATTGAAGAGCAGAACCTGCGGTTTCAGGGGCAATACCTGGACCGGGAGACGGGGCTGCATTTCAATACGTTCAGGTTTTATGACCCGGATGTGGGTCGGTTTACGACGCCGGATCCGATTGGGTTGGTGGGGGGATTGAACCTCTATCAATATGCGCCAAACCCTCTGACGTGGATGGACCCATGGGGATGGGCATGCAAAAGCGCAGTCAGTGGCAATAAAGGCCGAACCAAGGCGATTCATGACCTTAAGCGAAATGGGTTTAAGGTCGTCGCAGAAGAAGTCACCATGAAGGTCAATGGGAAACGTATCCGGGCTGACTTCGTAGCTAAGGACCGAAACGGAAAGCTGCACGTATTTGAAGTGAAACACGGCACCGGGAAGTTGACCCCCAACCAAACCGACTCCAAAGTCTTCGACATGACTAAGCCGGCCAACACAACATTTGGGAGGGGGCACGATAAAACCTTCGGCCGGCACGCAGGGTACATTCAAGGTTGATACCAAAGGAAAGCCGGGGGTGCCGCTGGGTGGGAAAGGCACACAGCACAATGCAACCTTCAATCTTTTAATTTACAAGTGAACATAATGAGCATAGAAATTCGTAAAAGCTTGGAAGCAGAATTACTGGAAGCGCTAAAAAAGACAACGTCGCCCCACTTGGACCTGAAAGCAAGCAAAAATAAACTTGGCCTACTTATCTCCAAGGAAAAGCTCGGGGAGATTTACATACAGCATTTGACCAAGGCCGACGGCTATTATGCGGGCCTGGAGGTTTATACATGCGAGGCATTTAGCTTCTGCACAAATCAATCACCTCCCTATCAGAGCCGACTGTTGAACTCATCTTTCTTGTCGAAAAGTTCATTGTCGGAAGAAACAAAACAGTTTGGTGACGAGCTGGGCGGCATCATTAGAACCCCATCGCCTGATGAAATAAGCGCAACAGTCCAAAAAATAAACGAGCGACTGATAAAATTTTACCTGTCAAAGGCAGAAAACTGCATCCTTGGCACGCCCTCATTAATTGGTGACGTATTGGCCGAACCTGACAACTATGCATACCCCTTTCTGACCGCATTATTTGCAGCGCAAAAAAATGACCTGAGCCTGGACTCAGACGCCTTCAAAAAAGTCCTCGCAACCAAATCAATATTCGGAAACAAACAATTCGATCTGGCTTTGGCAAATAAAATTCTGGGGGCAGGTAACAAGTAGGCCCCCAAAGAACTGTTCACCGAGATGGTACCTGTCGGACGGTCCTTAGTAGGGTGAAAAAGCTGCTGGTGGAAAGACTTCATTAAAAGCATAGATACCCTGTGGCGAGGGCTGCCCGAAGGCCGGACGGCCGGTGCTTATTACGACCAGGAAAATCAAACATGATCTTAAGTTGGAAAGCTCCTACTTATTACAGCGAACAACTGATCGGCTCGTATGACATCGAAAGCGGTTCTTATGAAACCGCCGGTTCGAATTTTGACTACCTGTCATTGTTGGCGGGAAAACCCTACCCATTGAATATGGACAAACCAAAGGTCTATTTTCCGTGCAAGAAAGAAAAACTGCTTACGTATGACTGCCTATGGCTACTTGGGGGAGTCCCCACTAGTCACTGAGCGACTTGCAGATTTTCTCACCCATCAATCTGCTCAGCTCATTCAGCCTGCTGTCGTCATTGCAGATGGGGAAGAGGTCGACGAAACTTTTTTCATAGTGAATGCAATCAATACCGTCAACGCGATAGATCAAGGGCAATCTGTCGCTGAACGGGACGATGATGGATCGATCATCTATTTCACTAAAACCTGGTTCCTGGACAATGCTGCGGGAATGCGCGGGAATGCGCGGGATCGCTCGTGAGCCAGAGTCGGGAGACCTTCTGATCTCTCAGCAGTTGGCCGATTCTATGATCGAGAAAAAATTCAAAAGCAACAAAGGCTTGGGTTTCTATATTGCCAACCGCACGTTTGTCCCTTATAAAAATCAGGCCTAGGCTTCTGGCCCCCATGATGATCGACATTTTTAGGGGCGACTCTGGGCTGGTGGTGCACAACGAACTGCTGACCTATCAGGACAAACGTTACCTCTATGACGCGTTTGGCCGGATGATCGAAGAACGCAGTACTAAACGGAGCGTGCAGCGCTTCGGTTACGACACCGAGAGTCGGTTGATTGAAGTGCGCAATGAAAACGGCAGCGTGGTCACATCTACCATAAATACAGAACTATCATATGAAAAACTTGGCAGATAAAAACCCCACGTTGGCAGATGAAATAATGGCCATCATGGCCTCGGGCAATGAGCTCGATGAGCAAAACAAAAAAAATGAAGCCCAGGCCTTGTACAAAAAAGCATGGGACTTACTTCCTGAGCCAAAACTTGAATGGACACCTTTGTCGTCATGGGTCACAGGTTCTTTTTTCAACCTGCACTTCGACAACGGTGACTTCGAGACCGCTAAAGATTGGGCGCAAAAGACCCTGGATGGCCGAGAGTCAGATATCGATACAGGTCCGCTGATCAACTTGGGAATGGTCTACTTTGAACTGAAAGATTATTCACAGGCTTATAAATACTTTGACGATGCCTATAGCTTCGGTAAGGCACGAGCCTTTCAAGAAAGACCAAAAAAATATCTGAAGTTCTATTTAGAGAAAAAAGCCTAACCAAGGTCTAGGGCTCTAGGGCCGACGCGTCGAAGAAAACGAGCAGGATGTCGATCGAGGTTTACAGATGAAAAAGATAGCTCAAACTGTGGACCTATTAATCTCCCACAACCAAATTCAATTCCGCTCACGGGACTTCGACGAAACCTCAAGCCAATGGGGCAAGATTAACTTGGCGCAGGGTGCGGTCCTCCATAGCGACTATGTTGTGTTTGACCCTCTACCCGAAGATGCTTTCGGGGCAAACGTGCACCTGAAACTGGAAGACAGTTTCAACCTCGACCCCTCCACCCAGCGCTGCATCGTCGTGCCATTTCATGTCACGGATCCCGGTCATGTGGAAATTGCATCCGCTGCTGAAAAATTCAAGGTCGAGCTTGATCTAGAGAAACGCGACTATGCGTTGTACTTCGAGGTTTGCGAAGGTGAAGAAATCTTTTACAAAATCACTCTGGTCCCATCAGACAGCAAAGCTCCAGCCAGGTACCTGCTGGACGATCCTTGGGGCGGCGAGAAAGACAAGGTACTGGTAGAGGGAGTTCGTTAGAAGTTCATCTCTGCTCCAACAAACATGGGCACCTGATCCAGTTGGTGTGCCCATTTTTTCCAGCTCGCGCTCATCATGCTCTCTCGCTATCCGGTCAGTCGCCAAATCAACAAGGAAGTACTAATGCTTTCTGCCTGACGATTACGCAGACAACCCCAATCCTGATCAAAAATGGTTTTCCAGTCGGTCCCACGCCAATGCCTGACAGTGCTTGTTTAAAAGCCTTGTAGGTAACGTCGTGAAAGCTACAACACCTTGCGTCGTTGCCTACGGCTACGCCAGAATCCGCCGGCTTGTGCGCCTTGGGGCCGGTCGGTAACTTGATTCCCGTCACTGCCCATCAGTGATCGGGTTTAGTAGCCCGTCGTAGTTAAGTCGTACAAGTACTCATCAGTCAGGGTCTTAACCCTGCGCTTGATGGTAGCTGTGCGTAGGGCGCTCTCGGGCGCGCCGATTTCTTAGCTCGTCGGTCTACTAACCTGCGTACAGCTGCCTCCATTTCGTTTAGTAGCGGACCGGTCGCAGCCTCATTCAGAGAGAGCTACGCTCAGCCGCATGGCCGATGGCGTGCATTTGTTGGTAGAACGAGCGCTGGATCATCTGGATGAGCCGGAGATGGCGGCGATTCTCGCCAGGAAACAAAGCCGAGTCAGTTGATCCACCAGGAAAGAAAGTACTCCGCCCCCATAAAAAATGGTTCTTCCCGGAAAACCGTGAAGAACCTTTTTATTGGTGCACCAGGCATGGCGAATAGCGCCGTGACTGGCGCTGTTTGGCTCACTGTGGTGGTGAGTTGGATGACTTGGAGGTAGAAGCCCTTTACACACCCC
Source organism: Pseudomonas farris (assembly GCF_019145235.1). Lineage (GTDB taxonomy): Bacteria > Pseudomonadota > Gammaproteobacteria > Pseudomonadales > Pseudomonadaceae > Aquipseudomonas > Aquipseudomonas farris. Next base: position 214,233 of record NZ_JAHSTV010000006.1, read on the forward strand.
GCAAGAGGGGGTGTTAGCCAGAGGCAAGGGTGTCGCGGGTGACTGCGAATCTGAAGGAAATGCAAGACAAAATGCTGGCCTGACGAACAGGAGGCGGTAGCGGAGGGAAGATACCCGTTACTGGCTGCATCCTTGCAGCCAGTAACGAAGGGCTGTTACTACACATTATTCAATGGGGCTTGCGATCAACGTCGCAGTGAATCAGGCGGGATATCTCGATCATATCCACAACGGTTTTTTCATCGATCTCAAACCCGCTGCCTGAAAGCCCTGTATCGCTATTATTTGAGCGTGACGTCTAGCATCGGCGGGATATAGCCGTAGTCGTACTCGGCCACCACGAACGTCTGCTGCCCTTTTATCTTCATGCCCACCGTCGGTGCCTCAGTGCCGCCGATACGAATCTGCGTGCCGGTTGCATCGGTCGGTACGCTGTCGATAAAGGAGGTCACCAGGCCGTTGGGCATCACATAGTGCGAGTAGGTCTGGAACGGCTGAGAGGACGGGTTGCCCAGCACCAGGCCGGAACCGTTCAACGGCACGTAAGGGCCGAACAGCGAATCCGCGACAAAACCGTACACCCCGTCCGGCCCGGTCACACCGTCGGCATAGGTGAACGTATGGCTGATGGTGAACAGGTAGTACTTGCCGTCCTGGAACACGAAGTGCGGACGTTCCGTCTGGTCGTTGACCCCCACGGCGGTCAGCAGCGGCGGTAGCATTTCCCAGTCGTCGCCGTCCGCGTCACGGGCCACGGCGATGCCGACACAGGCAGTCTGAAAGCGCGAGTTGCCGACGTTCTCATAACCCGGCGGCACATCGCCAATTTCCGCTTCGCCCACCTTGTGCGAGCCGCGCTCGCCGGCCACGTTGCCCTCGAACAGCATATACAGCTTGCCGTCCTTCGGGTCGCGGAATGGCCATGGATCACGGAAGCCCCAAAAGGAGTTCTGTGCTTCGGTCTGGTACATCTTGCCGTCGGCCTCGAACAGCGGCTTGACCTTCTCGAAGCCAACCATGCTGACGCCATGTTCGGTGGTCACCACCCGGCCCCGCACCTTGACGATCGTCGCGCCCGGGGTGACAGCGGTGTAATACAGGTCCACCTCACCCTGGTCGTTCAACAGGATCGGCGTACCGGCCCATTCGCGAGCGGTCGGCGAAACCCCTTCAGCCATCACACGGCCGCCGAGTTTCCAGTCCTTGCCGGTACGAGAAAACCAGTAGTACATCTTTGCCCGACCGTGGCGGTCGTTCCAGTCGCGAGTGATGTCGTAGTTGCCGTTCTCGTCGATGTACTCCGGGTCGTTTGGATGACGATCGGCAGTCAGGGTGAAGATCACCGACCAGCCATCGACGGACGTCACGTTACCGTCCAAGTCGCGCAGCGGCATGGTGTCCCAGATGAACACTTCGTTGCTCAATACCGGGAAATCCGCGCTGACCAGCGGCTGAGTGGTGGTGGGATCGTCCGCACGGACTTTCAACGCATCAGCGCGGGTCCAGAGGCTGGATTGATGGGGCGTTTTGCCGAATTTTTCAGTGTTGCTTTTCATAGGGTATTACCTCGTCCATGAATGGATTCGAATAAATATTCGATCAAAAAAATACTGTATATGCATACAGCAAATTAACTTTAAGAGACTCAATCTTCCGGGTCAAGAAAAAAATGCATTTGTGCATAATTTGATATTTTTCTGAAGCTGATACGTTTCAGCTTGCGAGGTTTCTAGAAGTTTTTTCTCGACCAGTTCGGCGACGTTGCTTGCAAAAGAGGTGCTTTGAACCGCTGGTCGGTCGAGGGGCGCGTCACTGATGCAACGGGCGGAAGCAGGCCTGGGTAGATCAGTCAACTGAGTCGGCGCATCCTGCGCAAAGCCCAGCACAAGGCCGTGAAGAACAAAAAAAATGGGCACCCAACCTCGTTGGCGTGCCCATTTTTTATCCCGCTAACCCGCTATGCGGGAAGTCGGTGCGTGTTACGGATTAACGCTGTCTTTCAACGACTTGCCTGGCTTGAACGCAACAGTGTTGCTGGCCTTGATTTTGACTGGCTCACCGGTCTGCGGGTTTTTGCCTGTACGTGCACCGCGATGGCGTTGCAGGAAGGTCCCGAAGCCCACCAGCGTGACGCTGTCTTTGCGGTGCAGAGCGCCGGTGATTTCTTCGAGAACGGCGTTGAGAACGCGGTTGGCCTGCTCTTTGGTGAGGTCTGCTTTTTCCGCAATTGCAGCGGCGAGTTCTGGTTTACGCATTAGTGAAGCCCCTTTGACGGTTTTTTGTTGTTATGTCCGTGCTGTTCTCGTTGGAACAGCGCCTAAGGCGCCGCAGGTGCTCTACTCTGCGGCAGACGGGAGTGAGAATGGCACGCGCTTCAGAGCGGCGCCAGTCTCCCCGCGACCTTTGTGGGGGCAAAAGCGGGGTGATTCCGACAGAACGACCGCTATTTACGCCAGCAAGGCCGGAAGCTCTTTGTTCAGAGCGAGTTTTTCCATCACCGCCGCGCCTGTCAGGGCATAGCCCAGCAATTTGCCGGCGCTGTCACGGCACAACACTTTGATGTCCGCGCCCTGCCCTTCGACCGTCCAGACGCCCTCCACGCCCCGTGGCGGCGGCGAAACCACCAATGGGCAGACCGGGGTTTTCACGGTGATTGGCATCGGGCCATAACTCACTGCTGTAGGGTTGCCGGCGAGGGTTTGGGCCAGCGCTCTCGCACAGTTCATGAGGGGCATGACGTACAACAGATTCAGCCCATCGACCTCGGCGCAGTCGCCCAAGGCATAAATGTTGGCGTGAGAGGTTTTCAGGTGACGGTCGACCACCACGCCACGGTTGACCTGCAGCCCGGCAGCGGCCGCCAGGTCGATGCGCGGACGCAGACCAATGGCCGACACCACCACATCGCACGGGATGACCTGGCCATCGGACAGATGCGCTTCCAGGGCATCAGCCACTCGTTGCAGGCGATTGAGCACCGGCCCGAGGTGGAAGCGCGCGCCCAGGCTTTCCAGGCCGGCCTGGACCGCAGCGGCCGCCGCTGGGTGCAACAAGGTCGGCATGACCTGTTCGCACGGTGCAACCAGTTGCACCTCGTAACCACCGAGGATGAGATCGTTGGCGAATTCGCAGCCGATCAAACCGGCGCCCAGCAGCAATACCCGACGCTTGCCGGCCGCAGCCGCGCGAAAGCGTGCGTAGTCTTCAAGATCATTGATCGGGAAAACGGCATCCGCCGCGTCGCCTTCGATCGGCACCCGCACGGTTTCCGCGCCCCACGCCAGGATCAGGTCACGGTAGATCACCGCTTCTTCGCCGATCCACAGGCGTTTATGGCCCGGATCGATACCGCTGATGCGCGTGTGGGTGCGCACTTCGGCTTTCAACTGCTCGGCCATGGCGCCCGGTTCGGCCATGCTCAGGCCATCGGCATCTTTATTCTTGCCGAAGCCGGTGGAGAGCATCGGCTTGGAGTAAGAGCGTCCGTCATCTGCAGTAATCAACAGCAGCGGGGTTTCGCCATCGAGTTTGCGAAACTCCCGGGCCAGGTTGTAGCCAGCCAGCCCAGTGCCGACGATCACGACAGGTGCGTTCATTCCCTTACTCCTTGGATTCTTAGTTGATTTCGATCATTTCGAAATCCATCTTGCCCACGCCGCAGTCCGGGCACAGCCAGTCTTCCGGCACGTCCTGCCACAGCGTGCCCGGCGCAATGCCGTCGTCCGGCCAGCCCTCGGCCTCGTTATAAATCAGGCCGCAGACCACACATTGCCACTTTTTCATTCAGGTACTTCCTCAGGATTCAGGCTTTTGCCGGCGCGAACGGTCGATCGGTAAAGTGTTGCCGTCCGGCTCAGGGGCGTTTTGTACTGATCGGGCCCGGCAGATGCAAGCCTGTTCGGCGTAACGGCAGGCGGGATCAATCAATATCGGTGCCTGACATGGTAAGCTCGCCGCCTCATTTGCTGCCAATAATGACTCACTGTGCCGCACTCAAAATCCCCCTCCGCGACACCGATTTGGCTCTCTCGAAGCCAACTGACGCCCCTCCCCGACACGTCTAAGCTCGATTGGCTGTTCGATGAAGGGTCGCTGACCCGGCGCTTGATCCGCCTGTCGAATGATGGCTTCAGCGTCACGCCGCTGTTCGAAGGCTGGCAATCGCTGCGCGCCGACGAATGCGCTGCACTGGAGCTGGCCGAAGGCAGTGAAGGCTGGGTGCGCGAGGTGTATCTGCGCGGCCATGGTGAAGCCTGGGTGTTTGCCCGCAGCGTGGCGGCGCGTAGCGCGTTGCAGGGTGATGGATTGCATATGGACGAGCTAGGCAGCCGCTCTCTGGGCGAATTGCTGTTTTGCGATCAGGCGTTTCAGCGCCGGGCCATAGAGGTTTGTCACTATCCTCAAGCATGGTTACCGGTGGACGCTCAGGCGCCTGAACTGTGGGGCCGGCGCTCGCGTTTCGACCGCGGCGCCTTGAGTGTGCTGGTGGCCGAGATTTTCCTGCCGACCTTGTGGAACGCCACCCGCGCCCATCCGGAGAATTGCTGATGTACCAGAGCCTGCTCAAGTCCCTGAACCGCGTGAATCCTCGGGCCTGGGATTTTATTCAGCTGACCCGGATGGACAAGCCGATCGGCATTTATTTGCTGCTATGGCCAACATTGTGGGCACTCTGGATTGCCGGTGAAGGTTCGCCTTCATTGGCCAATATCGTGATTTTCGTGCTCGGCGTGGTACTGACCCGTGCCGGCGGTTGCGTGATCAACGACTGGGCGGACCGCAAGGTCGATGGCCACGTGAAACGCACCGAACAGCGGCCATTGGTGAGCGGCAAAATTAGCTCGAAAGAAGCCTTGGTGTTCTTTGCGGTGCTGATGGGCGTGAGTTTCCTGTTGGTGCTGTGTACTAACGCAAAGACAGTGTGGCTGTCGCTGGGCGGCTTGGCCCTGGCCTTCAGTTACCCATTCATGAAGCGCTACACCTATTACCCACAAGTGGTACTGGGCGCGGCGTTCTCCTGGGGCATGCCGATGGCGTTCACCGCCGAAACCGGTGAGCTGCCGGCGGCGGCCTGGTTGCTGTGGATCGCCAACCTGTTGTGGACCGTGGGCTACGACACCTATTACGCCATGACCGACCGCGACGACGACCTGAAGATCGGCGTGAAATCCACTGCGATTCTGTTTGGCGACGCCGACAGGGTGATCATTCTGTCTCTGCAAGGGTTGGCGTTGGGATGCCTGCTGCTGGCGGGTTCGAAATTCCAGCTCGGCGGCTGGTTCCACCTCGGGTTACTGGCGGCGGCGGGTTGTTTTGCGTGGGAGTTCTGGTACACCCGCAGCAAGGACCGGATGCGCTGCTTCCAGGCGTTTTTGCATAACCATTGGGCAGGGTTGGCGATTTTTGTCGGGATTGTGCTGGATTACGCCAATCGCTGAGTAACCCACATCTTCGCGTAGCCGCTACCGAACCCAGGCTTCGGCAGCGGCTATAACCTTGAGCCGTTTACTTTTGCGACTCACGGACGACATGCCAGACATCCTTCATGCCGTCACCCTTCATTTCGCCAGGCTTTTCATCTTTCATAAACATATACAGCGGCTTACCGTCATAAGCCCATTGCATCGTGCCATCATCCCGTTTGATTGGCGTAAATTTGCCTTCGGCCTTGGCGCCTGCCGGGGCCATCATCGGTGGCCAGTTCTTGGCGCAATCATCGTTACACATCGACTTGCCGCCGGTGTCCTTGTCGAACGTGTAAACGGTCATACCCTTATGGTCGACCATCATGTCGCCTTTCATCATCGCCGGTTCGGCGGCGAAAGCCATCGTCGGAAAAATCAAGGCAGCGGCCAGCATCAGGGTTTTGAAGGAAAAAGTGTGCGATGTCATGGAAACCTTCCTTTTGTGGTTGTCAGGATTCGGACTTAGAGCTTAGTTCAGGATCACGCCAATCGCAGGACGGCTAAAATACTGTCACACGACTGCAATAATTCCGTTATCTAATGCGGCGCAAGACAGTTAAATGACAAGAGGATTAACGCATGGTTGGCAGGAGCATTCTGATCGTCGACGACGAAGCGCCCATTCGCGAAATGATCGCCGTTGCGTTGGAAATGGCCGGCTATGACTGCCTGGAGGCGGAGAACTCGCAGCAGGCCCATGCCATTATCGTCGACCGCAAACCGGACCTCATCCTGCTCGACTGGATGCTGCCCGGCACCTCCGGCATCGAGCTGGCCCGCCGTCTCAAGCGCGATGAGCTGACCGGGGATATCCCGATCATCATGCTTACCGCCAAGGGCGAAGAGGACAACAAGATCCAGGGCCTGGAAGTCGGCGCTGACGACTACATCACCAAACCGTTTTCCCCCCGTGAGCTGGTGGCGCGCCTGAAAGCCGTACTGCGCCGCGCCGGCCCGACCGATGGCGAATCGCCGATCGAAGTCGGCGGCCTGCTGCTGGACCCGATCAGCCACCGAGTGACCATCGACGGCAAACCTGCCGAGATGGGCCCGACCGAATACCGCTTGCTGCAATTTTTCATGACCCACCAGGAACGTGCCTACACACGCGGCCAGTTGCTGGATCAGGTCTGGGGCGGCAATGTCTATGTCGAAGAGCGCACGGTCGATGTGCACATCCGTCGCCTGCGCAAAGCCCTCGGCGATGCCTATGAAAATCTGGTACAAACCGTGCGCGGCACCGGCTACCGGTTTTCCACCAAGGCCTGAGCCGACCGCCAGACTCGCTGACAAGGACGCATTTTTCCGTGAACCAAAACTGGCATGGCACCCTGATTCGCCACATGCTGTTGCTGGTCACCGCCTGCCTGGTGATCGGTCTGATTTCCGGCTACTACGGCTGGAGCCTCGCCGTGGGCCTGGGCCTTTATCTGGCCTGGACCCTCAAGCAATTGCTGCGCCTGCACGAATGGCTGCGCCTGCACAAACCCGATGAAGCGCCGCCCGACGGCTACGGCCTGTGGGGTGAAGTGTTCGATAGCATCTACCACCTGCAACGCCGCGACCAACGGGTGCGCGGGCGCTTGCAAGCAGTGATCGACCGGGTCCAGGAGTCCACCGCAGCGCTGAAAGACGCGGTGATCATGCTCGACAGCGACGGCAACCTGGAATGGTGGAACCGCGCCGCCGAAACCCTGCTGGGCCTCAAGACCCCTCAGGACAGCGGCCAGCCCGTGACCAACCTGGTACGCCATCCGCGCTTCAAGGAATACTTTGAGCAGGACAGTTACGCCGAGCCGCTGGAAATCCCCTCGCCGATTAATGATCGCCTGCGTATTCAGTTGTATATCACCCGCTACGGCAACAACGAACACTTGATGCTGGTGCGCGACGTGACGCGTATCCATCAGCTGGAACAGATGCGCAAAGACTTCATCGCCAACGTGTCCCACGAGCTGCGCACGCCGCTGACGGTGATCTGCGGCTACCTGGAGACCCTGCTCGACAACGTCGAGGAAGTGAACCCGCGCTGGACCCGTGCCCTGCAGCAGATGCAGCAGCAAGGCGGGCGCATGCAGACCTTGCTTAACGATTTGCTGTTGCTGGCCAAACTGGAAGCCACTGATTACCCGTCGGATAACCAACCGGTGGCCATCGACAGCTTGCTGCAATCGATCAAGGGCGATGCTCAGCAGCTGTCCGGTCAACGCAATCAGCACATCACCCTGGAAGCCGATCCGACGATTCTGCTCAAGGGCAGCGAAGCCGAATTGCGTAGCGCGTTTTCCAACCTGGTGTTCAACGCAGTGAAATACACACCGGCCGAGGGCAATATTCGCATTCGCTGGTGGGGCGACGATCAAGGCGCACACCTGAGCGTGCAGGATTCGGGTATCGGCATCGACAGCAAACACTTGCCGCGCCTGACTGAACGCTTCTACCGCGTCGATTCCAGCCGCAACTCAAACACCGGCGGCACCGGGCTGGGACTGGCCATCGTCAAACACGTGTTGCTGCGCCATCGGGCACGTATGGAAATCAGCAGTGTGCCGGGCCATGGCAGCACGTTTACCTGCCATTTTTCGCCAGCCCAGGTCACCAAATCCCGCGTCATCAGCGCCGCCGACTGATACCGGCCAGCACTCGCCACTAGGCAATCACTCAGTCAGCCGCTACATTGGCTGACTTGTGCCTGCCCTTCAGGCACCGCATTTCCTTCTTTTTTGAATACACGGAACCCGCAAAACTCCATCATGGACCCATCCCCTGGCTTGACCCTCGCGACACTCTTCGCCGATTTCGGCATGATTCTTTTTGCTCTGATCCTGGTTTTGCTCAACGGCTTTTTCGTTGCGGCGGAATTTGCCATGGTCAAATTGCGCTCGACCCGGGTCGAGGCCATCGCTGATAAAAACGGCTGGCGCGGACACATTCTGCGCACCGTTCACAGTCAGCTCGATGCTTATCTCTCGGCCTGCCAGCTGGGTATCACCCTCGCCTCCCTGGGCCTCGGTTGGGTCGGTGAACCGGCATTCGCGCACCTTCTCGAGCCGATACTCAGCGCCATTGGCGTAGAGTCCGCCGAAGTGGTCAAGGGCGTATCGTTCTTCACCGCGTTCTTCATCATTTCGTACCTGCACATCGTGGTCGGCGAACTGGCCCCCAAATCCTGGGCCATCCGCAAACCCGAGCTGCTGTCGCTCTGGACGGCCGTGCCGCTGTACCTGTTCTACTGGGCCATGTACCCGGCCATTTACCTGCTCAACGCCAGTGCCAACACGATCCTGCGGATCGCCGGCCAAGGTGAACCCGGCCCGCATCACGAGCACCATTACAGCCGTGAAGAACTGAAACTGATCCTGCACTCCAGCCGTGGCCAGGACCCGAGCGACCAAGGCATGCGCGTTTTGGCTTCGGCGGTGGAAATGGGCGAGCTGGAAGTGGTCGACTGGGCCAACTCCCGGGAAGACCTGGTGACGCTGGAGTTCAACGCGCCGCTCAAGGAAATCCTGGCGATGTTCCGTCGCCACAAGTTCAGCCGCTACCCGGTGTATGACAGCGAGCGCCAGGAGTTCGTCGGCCTGCTGCACATCAAGGATTTGCTGCTGGAACTGGCGGCCCTGGATCACATTCCCGAGTCGTTCAACCTCGCCGAGCTGACCCGCCCGCTGGAGCGCGTGTCTCGTCACATGCCGCTGTCGCAGTTGCTGGAACAGTTCCGCAAGGGCGGCTCGCATTTCGCTCTGGTCGAGGAAGCCGACGGCAACATCATCGGCTACCTGACCATGGAAGACGTGCTGGAAGTGCTGGTAGGCGACATTCAGGACGAACACCGCAAGGCCGAACGCGGAATCCTCGCGTATCAGCCGGGCAAACTGCTGGTGCGGGGCGATACGCCGCTGTTCAAGGTTGAACGCCTGTTGGGCATCGATCTGGACCACATCGAAGCCGAAACCCTCGCCGGGCTGGTCTACGAAACCCTGAAACGGGTGCCGGAAGAGGAAGAAGTGCTGGAAGTCGAAGGCTTGCGCATCATCATCAAGAAGATGAAAGGGCCGAAGATTATTTTGGCGAAGGTGTTGATGCTGGATTAATGCCCTGATCCAGATCCGCGTCGATCCCTTCGCGAGCAAGCCCGCTCCCACACTTGATCGGCGTCGAACCCTATTTATGTGATCGACGCATAACAAGTGTGGGAGCGGGCTTGCTCGCGAATACGTCAGCCCAGCCAACCCATCACTGCTTGCCCAACGCAAAGTTGGGCAACGCGCCTACCGGTTGATTGAACTGATACGGAATCGACACCAGCCCCAACCCGGTATTGCGCTGTACCACAAAGTGCAGGTGCGGGCCGCTGCTATTGCCGGTGTTGCCCGACAGCGCCAGCGCACTGCCCACCACCACTCGCTGACCTTCCCGTACGCTGACCGAGCCTTTCTTGAGGTGCAGGTACACGCCCATGGTCCCGTCATCGTGCAACACCCGCACGAAGTTGCCCGACGGATCATTGCCGCGCCCGGTCTGGCCATTTTCGGTTTTCACCACCATCCCGCCGCGCGCCGCGATGATCGGCGTGCCTTCGGGCATGGCAATGTCCATCGCATAACGGTTCTTCGGCCCGTAATGGCTATATTGGCCATTGGCGCCCTGACTCAGCCGAAACGGCCCACCACGCCAGGGCAACGGATATCGATAGGCCATGGCGGACCCTGCAGGGTCGCCCAGGGAATATTCGAACCTCGGGGTATACGTCAGCGGCCTTCCGGCCTTCGTCGCCTTGAGCAGCGCCAGACGAATGTTACTGCGCGCCGGTAGAACACGACGAATCGGTCGGCTCGGCGCGCCGCTGACGTTATTCAACCCGGCAAAACTCAGCTCGATCTCGACCGGCGCATACAGATCGTTGCGCACAAACACACTGTCCATGCCCCTCTGCTTCTTGATATCGAGGTACACCTGCCGCTCAAGGCGCTCGACCATCCGGTCCCGAAAAACGAACACCTTCGCGCCTTTGGTGGGGCGGTCGCTGTAAGAGACCACGCCACTGGCATTGGTGGACCTGTAGATCGTCATGGCCACAACCGAGGTGGAGGCCATGAACAGACCACAGAAAAACAGCAGGCGCGCGAGCATGGGCAAGATTCTGTCGAGTAAGGCCTGGAAAGGAGCCTAGCAGCTGAAATGGACCAGCGTTGTCGGCAGATGTTTCAAAATGGGCTGTTCGGGAGAGGTGCGGCGAGTTCGATGGCCCTATCGCGAGCAGGCTCGCTCCCACATTGGAATGCATTTCAATGTGGGAGCGAGCCTGCTCGCGATGAGTTTGGGTCAGGCAACGCCAGGCTTACGCGCCGGGTACGAAATGCTTCTGCGCGGTACCGCGGGCGATCAGGCGGGAGATGTAGTCGAGCTTCTGCGCATCCTGGTCGACAAAGCGGAAAGTCAGTTGCAGCCATTCGCTGTCAGGTTTCGGCTCGAAGGCGACGATGGCGTGCAGGTAGCCGTTGAGACGGGCGATTTCAGCGTTATCGCCCTGCTCCAGGTCGAGCACGGCGCTGTCGAGGACTTGCGGCAGGGTATCGGTGCGTTTTACCACCAGCAGCGCTTCCTTGATGCTCAAGGCCTTGATCACGCATTGCTGGGTGCCACTCGGCAGGCGCAGTTGGCCTTGGCCACGACCACCAGCCGATGCAGCAGCAGAGGTAGCAGGCGCCTTGACCGGCGGGCTGTTGAGGAGGCCGCGAGACGGTGCGGCAGCCGGGGCTGGTGCGGCGGCGGCAGGTTTAGCGAATGGGTTGACCGGTGCCGCCGATGGCGCGACCACGGCTGCCTTGCCGCCAGTGAGCGCGCTAAGGGAGTCGTTGCCGAACGCCGAGTTCATTTTGGTCGGCGCGCTGTTCATCAAGGTGTCGAGCTTGCCGACCTTGTTCAGTGCCTGCTTGACCTTGGTCAGCAGCTGTTCGTTGGTGAACGGTTTGCTGACGTAGCCGGAAACCCCGGCCTGAATCGCCTGGACGACGTTCTCTTTGTCGCCACGGCTGGTGACCATCACGAACGGCATGGTCTTGAGGTTGTCCTGCTCGCGGCACCAGGTCAGCAGTTCCAGACCGGACATTTCCGGCATTTCCCAGTCGCACAGAACCAGGTCGAACGCTTCTTTGGCCAGCATGGCCTGGGCCTTTTTACCGTTGACTGCATCTTCGGTCCGGATTCCCGGGAAGTAGTTGCGCAGGCACTTCTTCACCAGGTCACGAATGAACGACGCATCGTCCACGACCAACACACTGATCTTGCTCATCCAACACCCCTTTAAAAATCCCGGCAAGCATAACGCTGGCTGATGGCACTTTGCCAAAACTCTTCAGTCACGCCGGGACTTTTCGTTCGCGGGTGCTGCTTTTTCATCCAAAAACCACAAACAAAAACGCCCGGCCAAAGGGCCGGGCGCTTTTCTTGGGCAATCTTACTTATCGTCAGCTTTGCCCGGAACATTAGCGGTTTCGGCACTTGTGCCTTCAACTTCTTCCTTCATGCGCTTGAGGCCCAAGTGACGCACGTCAGTGCCGCGCACCAGGTAAATCACCAGTTCCGAGATATTGCGCGCGTGGTCGCCGATCCGCTCCAGGGAACGCAGCACCCAGATAATGCTCAAGACCCGCGAGATAGAGCGTGGGTCTTCCATCATGTAGGTAGCGAGTTCACGCAATGCGGTCTTGTATTCGCGGTCGATGATCTTGTCGTATTGCGCCACCGACAACGCCAGGTCGGCATCGAAGCGGGCAAACGCATCCAGAGCATCGCGAACCATGTTGCGCACCTGGTCGCCAATGTGGCGAACCTCGACATAACCGCGTGGCGCTTCGCCTTCTTCGCACAACTGGATGGCACGACGGGCGATCTTGGTGGCTTCGTCGCCGATGCGCTCCAGATCGATCACCGACTTGGAGATGCTGATGATCAAACGCAAGTCCGACGCCGCCGGCTGACGACGGGCCAGAATGCGCAGGCATTCTTCGTCGATGTTGCGTTCCATCTGGTTGATCTGGTCGTCGATCTCACGCACTTGCTGGGCCAGACCGGAGTCGGCCTCAATCAGCGCGGTGACCGCGTCGTTGACCTGCTTTTCCACCAGCCCGCCCATGGCCAGGAGGTGGCTGCGAACTTCCTCCAGCTCAGCGTTGAACTGCGCGGAGATGTGATGGGTAAGGCCTTCTTTACTAATCATGTTGGCGTCCTTGGAGCGTCCGGTAAGGTGCGGTGGACCGCAGCGTCAGTTCAATGAGCAACCACGGCTTCCTAGCCGTAACGACCGGTGATGTAGTCTTCGGTCTGCTTCTTCGCCGGATTGGTGAACAGGGTATCGGTGTCGCCGAATTCCACCAGTTTGCCCATGTACATGAATGCCGTGTAGTCGGAAACCCGCGCGGCCTGTTGCATGTTGTGGGTCACGATAACAATGGTGAACTTGGATTTCAGTTCGTAGATCAGCTCTTCGACTTTCAGCGTGGAGATCGGGTCGAGTGCCGAACACGGTTCGTCGAGCAGCAGCACTTCCGGCTCCACGGCGATGGTGCGGGCAATCACCAGACGTTGCTGCTGACCACCAGACAGGCCGAGTGCCGACTCGTGCAGACGGTCTTTGACCTCATCCCACAGCGCCGCGCCTTTCAGCGCCCACTCGACAGCTTCGTCGAGGATGCGTTTCTTGTTGATGCCCTGGATGCGCAAACCGTAAACCACGTTTTCGTAGATGGTTTTCGGGAACGGGTTAGGCTTCTGGAACACCATGCCGACCCGGCGACGCAGCTCGGCCACGTCCTCGCCCTTGCGATAGATGTTGTTGCCGTAGAGGTTGATCGCGCCGTCGACGCGGCAGCCATCCACCAGGTCGTTCATACGGTTAAAGGTGCGCAGCAACGTGGACTTGCCGCAGCCGGACGGGCCGATGAAGGCGGTCACGCGCTGTTTCGGGATGTTCATGCTGACGTCGAACAGCGCTTGTTTGTCGCCGTAGAACAGGCTCAGGCCCGGTACTTCGATGGCCACGGTTTCCTGCTCAAGGCTCAGGCTCTGTTTGTCGCGGCCCAAGGCCGACATGTTGATGCCGTGAGTATGTGCTTCGTGCTGCATGGGAGGCTCCCTGTGCTAACAAATTCGGTTCGGGACGCCGCTTCGCAGCATGCCCAATAAATGTTCGGTTGGACGCGATCTAGTGTGGGAGCGGGCTTGCTCGCGAAGAGGTCAGCACATTCAACATCAATGTTGCCTGACCTACCGCTTTCGCGAGCAAGCCCGCTCCCACATGGAAATCAGCTATCCAGCGCTTTGTATTTCTCGCGCAGATGGTTACGGATATAAACGGCCGACAGGTTCAATGTCGCGATCACCAGTACCAGCAGCAGCGCCGTGGCATACACCAGCGGCCGCGCGGCTTCGACGTTCGGGCTCTGGAAGCCGACGTCATAAATGTGGAAGCCCAAGTGCATGATCTTCTGGTCCAGGTGCAAGTACGGGTAGTTGCCATCCAGCGGCAGCGACGGCGCCAGTTTCACCACACCCACCAGCATCAGCGGCGCCACTTCACCGGCGGCACGGGCCACGGCGAGGATCATGCCGGTCATCATTGCCGGGCTGGCCATTGGCAGCACGATCTTCCACAAAGTTTCGGCCTTGGTCGCGCCGAGGGCCAACGAGCCTTCGCGCACGGTGCGAGGAATCCGCGCCAGGCCTTCTTCAGTGGCCACGATCACCACCGGCACCGCCAGCAGTGCCAGGGTCAGCGAGGCCCAGAGCAGGCCCGGCGTACCGAAGGTCGGTGCCGGCAGTGCTTCAGGGAAGAACAACCGGTCGACCGAACCGCCGAGCACGTAGACGAAGAAGCCCAGACCAAACACACCGTAAACAATGGCCGGAACACCCGCCAGGTTGTTCACCGCGATGCGAATCAGCCGCGTCATCGGTCCTTGCCGTGCATATTCACGCAGGTAAACCGCCGCCAGCACGCCGAACGGCGTCACGATCATCGCCATGATCAGAGTCATCATCACGGTGCCGAAAATCGCCGGGAAAATCCCGCCTTCGGTGTTGGCTTCACGCGGGTCATCACTGAGGAATTCCCAGACCTTGCTGAAGTAGAAGCCGATCTTGGTGAAGGTGCCCATGGCGTTCGGCTGGTAGGCGTGAACCACTTTACCGATGCCGATTTCGACCTCTTTACCGTTTGCGTCGCGAGCGGTCAGGCTGTCGCGGTTGAATTGAGCATGCAGATCATTCAGGCGCGCTTCGATTTCCTGATAACGCGCATTCAGCTCGGCGCGTTCGGACTCCAGGTCCGCTTGGGCGGCAGCGTCGAGACGGCCGGCCAGTTCCAGTTTGCGACCGTGCAGACGCACACGTTCAAGGCCGGCGTTGATCGCGCCGATGTCGACCTTTTCCAGGGTCTTGAGCTGTGCGGCGAGCTGGTTGACGCGATCCACGCGCGTCTGCAACTCAGGCCATGCGGCCTCGCCTTCAGCAATGACTTTGCCGTCCTGCTTAACGTTGACCAGGTAGCCGTAGAAGTTGCCCCACTCACGACGCTCGATAGCCATCAGCTCGGGTGGAGTCTTCTGGTTGGTCAGCCACTCGCCGACAATCCAGGTGAAGTCAGTGCCGTTCAGATCACGGTTGCCGACCTTGATCAGCTCCCGGGTCATGAACTCCGGGCCCTGATCGGGCACCGGCAGGCCAGCGCTTTTCAGGCGCTCGCGTGGCACTTCTTCCTTCTGCACCACTTCGCCGATGACGAGGTGATTGGCTTGGCCTGGCACGTCGTAACTGGCGTGGACCAGGTCCGCCGGCCAGAAGTGACCCAGACCGCGCACGGCAATCACCGCCAGCAGGCCAATGGTCATGATGACCGCAATGGACACCGCGCCACCGCTGATCCAGACGCCTGGGGCGCCGCTCTTGAACCATCCATTCAGGGAGTTCTGTTTCACAGACTTCTACCTTTCTTAAAGCGACGAGTATTTCTTGCGCAGACGCTGACGAATCAGTTCCGCGAGGGTGTTCATGATGAAGGTGAACAACAGCAGCACCAGCGCCGAGAGGAACAGCACGCGGTAGTGGCTGCCGCCCACTTCTGACTCAGGCATTTCCACCGCGACGTTGGCCGCCAGGGTGCGCAGGCCTTCGAACAGGTTCATTTCCATGACCGGAGTGTTACCCGTGGCCATCAGCACGATCATGGTTTCACCGACCGCACGGCCCATGCCGATCATCAGCGCGGAGAAAATGCCCGGGCTGGCGGTGAGGATCACCACGCGGGTCATGGTCTGCCACGGCGTGGCACCGAGGGCCAGGGAGCCCAGGGTCAGGCCGCGAGGCACACTGAACACGGCGTCTTCGGCGATGGAATAGATGTTCGGAATAACCGCGAAGCCCATGGCCAGACCGACCACCAGAGCATTGCGCTGGTCGTAGGTAATCCCTAAGTCGTGGGAGATCCACATGCGCATGTCACCGCCGAAGAACCAGGTTTCCATGTACGGGCTCATGTACAGCGACAACCAGCCCACAAACAGAATCACCGGGATCAGGATCGCGCTTTCCCAGCCGTCCGGCACTTTCAGGCGGATGGATTCAGGCAGGCGACTGAAGACGAAGCCCGCCACCAGAATGCCGATCGGCAAGAGCATCAGCAGGCTGAAGATGCCGGGCAAATGCCCTTCGACATAAGGTGCGAGGAACAGGCCGGCGAAGAAGCCGAGGATCACCGTCGGCATCGCTTCCATCAGCTCGATCACCGGTTTGACCTTGCGACGCATGCCCGGGGCCATGAAGTACGCGGTGTAGATCGCAGCGGCGACGGCCAGTGGCGCGGCCAGCAGCATCGCGTAGAACGCAGCTTTCAGGGTACCGAAGGTCAGCGGCGAGAGGCTCAGCTTGGGTTCGAAGTCGGTATTGGCCGCGGTCGATTGCCAGACGTATTTAGGCTCGTCGTAGTTCTCGTACCAGACCTTGCTCCACAACGCGCTCCACGAGACTTCCGGGTGCGGGTTGTCGAGCAGCAACGGTTGCAGCTTGCCGCCCTGCTCCACGATCACGCGGTTGGCCCGTGGCGACATGCCGAAAAGGCCTTGGCCGTCGACCACCTGGTCCACCAGTAAAGTGCGGTGAGCGGTGCTGTGGAACACGCCGAGTTTGCCGGACGCGTCGAGGGCAACGAAGCCTTTGCGACGCTCTTCGGCGGTGATTTCAACGATCGGCGCAGTGCCCATCTGGAAGGTGCGAATCTGCTTCAGACGCTGCTCACCATCCGGGTCGCGAGCCATGAACCATTGGGCGAGACCGCCCTTGGAGTCACCGACGATCAGCGAGATACCGCCCAACAATTGTGTAATAGCGGTGACTTCGGCATTGCCGTCTTCAAGCAACTTGTAGCGCCCGTTCAGGCTCTTGTCGCGCAGACTGAAAACGTCGGCCTGAGCGCGACCATTGACCACGTACAACCACTGCTGACGCGGGTCGATGAAGATGTTCTTCACCGGCTCGGTCATTTGCGGCAGCTCAACGCGCTTCTGCTCGTTGGTGACTTCGCCGGTCATCATGTTTTCTTCGCTGGTCAGCGACAGGACATGCAGCTGCGCAGCCGTGGAGCCGGCCAGCAGCAGGGTCGAATCGGCAGCGTTGAGGCTGACGTGCTCCAGAGCGCCGCCCGCCTCGTTCAGCACGATTGGCGTTTCGCCGTACGGGTATTCAATGGCCGGCGAGATGGTTTTCTTGCCATCCGGGTAGCTGACTTTATACGTGTGACGGAACACCAGCGCCTGACCGTTGGACAAACCCACCGCCACCAATGGCTGGCCAGGTTGATCTTCACCGATGGAGGTTACGCTGGTGCCAGCCGGAATCGGCAGGTCGACGCGGCGCAGTTCGGCGCCAGTGTCGATATCAAAGAACAATGCCTGGCCCCTGTCGGAAACCCGCATGGCGACCTGGTTCTGCTCTTCGAGGGAAATCATCAGCGGCTTGCCGGCGTCTTGCATCCAGGCGGGCGTGATGGCGTCTTTGGCGGTCAGGTCGGCACCCTGGAACAGTGGCGCGACGACGTAGCCGAGGAAGAAAAAGATCAGGGTGATCGCGCCAAGAACGGCGAGGCCGCCGACGAGGACGTACCAGCGGGTCAGGCGATCTTTCAGCGCACGAATACGGCGCTTGCGTTGCAGCTCAGGCGTATTGAAGTCAATTCGCTTGGGGGGATTTGTAGTCATGGTGGAGTTGGCCAGATCATTCATGCGCACACCCTAGCGATCCTGTATGACAGAAAGATGACAATGCAGTGACGCAACAAATCCGCCGCCTGTGGAAACTGGCAGTGGATCGGAAATTTGGGAGGGCCGGGTTGCCATCGTGGCAACCCTGAGCCTGTGCAGGAGCGAGGCTTGCTCGCTCCTGTACAGGTCCGGGTTTAGCCCGGACCTAGGGTTTTACTTTTTTGCGACGTTACCGCCTTCCTGCAGACCCAGGTCAGCCAGTGCTTTTGCAGCAACCTTGGCTGGCAGCGGGATGTAGCCGTCTTTCACAACCACTTCCTGACCCTGTTTGGACAGAATCAGTTTCACGAACTCGGCTTCCAGCGGGGCCAGAGGCTTGTTCGGGGCCTTGTTGACGTAAACGTAGAGGAAACGCGACAGCGGATACTTGCCGTTCAAGGCGTTTTCTTCAGTATCTTCAACGAACTCGGTGCTGCCTTTCTTGGCCAGGGCCACGGTTTTCACGCTGGCGGTCTTGTAGCCGATGCCCGAGTAACCGACGCCGTTCAGCGAGGAGCTGATCGATTGCACGACCGAAGCCGAACCCGGTTGTTCGTTGACGTTTGGCTTGAAGTCACCTTTGCACAGGGCTTCTTCCTTGAAGTAGCCGTAAGTGCCGGATACCGAGTTACGACCGAACAGCTGAACCGGCTTATTGGCCAGGTCGCCGGTCACGCCCAGGTCACCCCAGGTTTTCACGTCGGTTTTACCGCCACACAGGCGCGTCGAAGAGAAGATCGCGTCGACCTGTTCCATGGTCAGGTGCTTGATCGGGTTGTCTTTGTGTACGAACACCGCCAAGGCATCCACAGCAACCGGGATAGCGGTTGGCTTGTAGCCGTACTTGGTTTCGAAGGCTTGCAGCTCGTTGTCCTTCATCTTGCGGCTCATCGGGCCCAGGTTAGCGGTGCCTTCAGTCAGCGCAGGTGGCGCGGTAGAAGAACCGGCAGCCTGAATCTGGATATTTACGTTCGGGTATTCTTTTTTGTAGTTCTCAGCCCAAAGGGTCATGAGGTTAGCCAGGGTATCGGAGCCGACGCTGGACAGGTTGCCCGACACACCAGTGGTCTTGGTGTAGCTCGGGATAGCAGGGTCAACAGCGGCAACCGCGTTGGCAGTCGCAACGCCAGCAGCGACAAAAGTCATTGCCGCCATCAAACGCTTCAGTTTCATGCCTTACTCCTAGCAGATAGGTGTGTTAAGTCGGGGCCAAGTATCAGCAGGCCGTGTGAACACTCTATGGCTGAAATATGACAATTGGATGAAAGGCCAGCATTTGGTTTTACAAGATGATTCGCGTCGCCTTCATCGCGAGCAGGCTCGCACCCACCGGGGATCTGCGGTGAATACAGAACCCATGTGGGAGCGAGCCTGCTCGCGATGGGGTCAGTGCAGTCGATGAAAGCGTCGGCTTAACGACCTTTCTTCCAGAGATACCCACCCACCAGAATCCCGACGCCGCAAATAATCGCCACGTAATAGGCCGGCCCCATCGGGCTTTCCTTCAAGAGCAACGTCACCACCATCGGCGTCAGGCCACCGAAAATCGCGTAGGCCAGGTTGTAGGAGAACGACAACCCGCTGAAGCGCACCACCGCCGGGAAGGCTTTGACCATCACATACGGCACCGCTCCGATGGTACCGACCAGCAGGCCGGTCAGGGCATACATCGGGAACAGCCAGTCGGGATGGTTGAACAGGCTGTGATAGAACGTCCACGAACTGATCAGCAGCGCGGCGCTACCGAACACGAACACCCGGCCGGCGCCGAAGCGGTCAGCCAATACACCGGAGGCCACACAGCCCAGGCTCAGGAACACGATGGCCAGGCTATTGGCCTGCAACGCGGTAGTCGGCGAGAAGTGATAGACGGTCTGCAGCACGGTCGGTGTCATCAGGATGATCACGATAATGCCGGCGGACAGCAGCCAGGTCAGCAGCATGGAAATCAGAATCGCACCGCGGTGGTCGCGCAACACGGCTCGCAGCGGCACCTCTTCGGCCAGGGCCTTGCGCAATTGCAGTTCGGCGAACACCGGGGTTTCGTGGAGCCAGCGGCGCAGGTAGACCGAGAACAGGCCAAACACGCCGCCCAGCAGGAACGGGATTCGCCAGGCGTAATCCGACACTTCAACCGGCGTGTAAATGCTGTTGATCGCGGTGGCGACCAATGAGCCCAAAAGAATACCGGCGGTCAGACCGCAGGTCAGCGTGCCGCAGGCATAACCAATGTGCCGCTGCGGCACGTGTTCGGAAACGAATACCCACGCCCCAGGCACTTCACCGCCAATCGCCGCGCCCTGGATCACCCGCATGAGCAGCAACAGGATCGGCGCCCACATTCCGATCTGCGCATAAGTCGGCAGCAAGCCCATGATCAGGGTCGGCACTGCCATCATGAAAATGCTTAAGGTGAACATCTTCTTGCGCCCCAGCAGATCACCGAAGTGCGCCATGACGATGCCGCCCAGCGGCCGCGCCAGATAGCCGGCGGCGAAGATGCCGAACGTCTGCATCAGGCGCAGCCACTCGGGCATGTCGGCGGGGAAGAACAGTTTGCCGACCACCGTGGCAAAGAACACAAAGATGATGAAGTCGTAAAACTCCAGCGCGCCGCCCAGGGCAGACAGCGATAACGTCTTATAGTCGTTGCGGGTCAGCGGACGTGCGGATTGGGTGGGTTGCGCGATGCTGGAGGGCGCTGTGGTCATGGCAAGGGCTTCTCTTATAGTCGGATCTGCAACCTCGACAACGCTGGCAGAGGCTTGGGCAGGTTCGGCACGATAGCAAATAGTTCGAAAAAGCACATAGAGGCGCGTATTTGACGGTCGAAATGAGAACCAGACAGTCGTCTCGGAGTCTACCGATCGATATACTCGCAACATTGCAACGGCTTGTAAGGGGTTGCTGTGCGAAACCGTCGTTGGCACCTGTCAGCCGATTTCGCAGAGTTTCCCTTTAGGCGCCTTACGAAAAACGTGACGAACGTAGTATGTTCGGGGCTGAATCGTTTTTCCAAGGCTCTAGTGCGCAGGCACTCTGCGCGTGGAGCCGTAAGACGGCTATTCACCTGAAGTACTAATGAAGAGTCACGGGTCAGAGGCACCCCCGGCATGATAGAGCTCGAACAAGAAGATCCAATCCCGCAAGGCGATCTGGCCCTGCAAATCACTGCGCTTCCGCGTGAAACCAACGGCTTTGGCGATATTTTCGGCGGCTGGCTGGTAGCGCAGATGGATTTGGCTGGCACCGCCATGGCCAGCAAGGTTGCCGGCGGTCGCGTGGCCACCGTTGCAATCGATCGCATGGCGTTCCTGGTACCGGTCGCGGTGGGCGCTCAGCTGTCCTTTTATACCCAGGCTCTGGAAATCGGTCGCAGCTCGATTCAGATGATGGTCGAAGTCTGGAGCGACGATCCACTGTCCAGCGAATGGCGTAAAGTGACCGAAGCAGTCTTCGTGTTCGTCGCCATCGACGGCAGCGGCCGCACTCGCTCGGTTCCGCCTAGAGCGCGTTAAACCAGAGCTCGTAAAAACCGGAGCCTGTAAAAACGGAGCCTGTAAAAAAAGGGTGCGTTAAACCCGGCGATCGTTTTGCGGTCCATTGCTGTCATTGTTCCCGATCGAGAGTTGCCCCATGAGCACGCCCAACGTTGAAGCCGTGAAACTGGATGAACTGAACTGCTGGCGCATCCGCCACGGTCAGGCCGAATTGCTGGTGGCCCAGCAAGGCGCGCACATCCTCAGTTATCAACTGGCCGGCGAGCCGCCGCTGATCTGGCTCAACGACGAGGCGGTATTCAAGACTGGCAAGAGCATCCGCGCCGGCGTGCCGGTGTGCTGGCCATGGTTCGGCAATCTGTCGCGTAACCCGCAGAGTGTCCAGGCCATGCGCGTCGGCAATGAACCGCCAACGGCCCATGGCCTGGTGCGAGCGATGGATTGGGAATTGCTCGGCATCGAAACCGAGGGCGAAAGCCTGAAGGTGGAATTCGTCCTGCCCTACCCTGAAGAAGGTCTGTCGGGATGGCCGCATCAGGTGGACTTGAAACTGAGCATTCGTCTGGATGAGCAGTTGCATATCAGCCTGACGAGCGAAAACAAGGGCGCCGAACACGTCACGCTCAGCCAGGCATTGCACAGCTATTTCGCGGTCAGCGATGTGCGCAACGTGCACGTTGAAGGGCTGGATGGCTTGAGCTATATCGAAACCCTGGACGACTGGAAAACCGTCACCCAGACCGGTGATCTGCGTTTTACCGGCGAGACCGACCGCATCTATCTCAATACCCCGCCGAAGCTGAGCATCGTTGACCCGCACTGGGAACGACGCATTGAACTGACCAGCAGCGGTTCGCGCTCTGCGGTGATCTGGAACCCCTGGATCGACCGCGCCGCAGCGTTCAGCGACATGGCCGACGATGGCTGGCAGCGCATGCTATGCATTGAAACGGCGAATGTGATGGGTGATGTGGTGACGCTGGCACCAGGAGTGAGCCACACCCTGGGCGTGAGCATCGGTAGCAAACCTTTATAGCAACACCGTAAACCAATGTAGGAGCGAGCCTGCTCGCGATGAGGCCATAACATCCAACATCAATGTTGCTGTTAAACCGCCATCACGAGCAGGCTCGCTCCCACAGTTGGTTTGTGCCGACCTGACTGGCGCGCTACAAATCCGACTCTTTGACCACTCGCACCTGCGCGGCATCCAGCGCATACGCCGCATCCGCCAGGTCGTTGTTGACCTTCTCGATCTTCAGCGTGCCGGTCACCCACAGCGGCGTGTAGATGTCATTCAGCTTCAAGCCTTTTGGATAACGCACCAGCACCAACTGGTTAGGTGGCGGTGGCGGCACGTGGATGCAAGCGCCGGGATACGGCACAAGGAAGAACAGCGTGCTGCGACCCTTGGCGTCGGACTCCAGCGGCACTGGATAACCGCCAATGCGGATGTGCTTGTCGTTCATCGACGGCACGGTTTTGGTCGAGTACATCACCGCGGGCAAGCCCTTGCTCTGCTTCATGCCACCCTTTTCGGTAAAGGTGCCATTGGCTTCCGGGGAGTTGTGATCGATCTCGGGCATGGCCTCGAGGGCCTTCTGGTCCGACTTGGGCATCAGTTCGAGCCAATCGGTTTCCGGCAGTTCGCCGGCATGGACCAAACCACTGCCCAGGAAGAGAAGAGTCAATAGAAGATGGCGCATGAAAGTGCTCGGCAAAGGAAAGGACGGTATAACGCCGAGCATTCTAGCCCTCTCCGGCGATGGCGCAGAGAGGGCTTTGTCACTTCAATCAGGTCCTTTTTTTGATCAGGCCGTAGATCACCAGCAATACCACCGCGCCCACCAGCGCACCGATGAAACCTGCGCCTTCGCCAGCGCGGTAAATGCCCAGGGCCTGGCCGCCGTAAGTGGCCGCCAGCGAACCGCCGATACCGAGCAGGATGGTCATGATCCAGCCCATGCTGTCATCGCCCGGTTTCAAGAACCGAGCCAGCAGGCCGACGATCAAGCCGATAAAGATGGTTCCGATAATTCCCATGGCATTTCCCTCTGAATGATTTGGTGAGACAGGACACCTAGCCGAAGCCTAGACAGACTTTGGCATCCTGCCATCAGAGAACGGCGGCTCCTGAAGGTTCCGCCGCCGCCACATGAAACTATTCGGCGATGAGCGCTTCGACCTTGAGGATCTGCGCAGCCAACGTATCACGGTCTGCACAGCGCAGATTGGCGTGACCGACCTTGCGGCCGACCTTGAAAGCCTTGCCGTAGTGATGCAGATGGCAGTCGTCGATCGCGATCACTTTTTCTACTGGCGGCACGACACCGATGAAGTTGAGCATCGCGCTCTCGCCGACCTTGGCCGTCGAACCCAGCGGCAGACCGGCGACGGCCCGCAGGTGGTTTTCGAACTGGCTGCACTCGGCGCCTTCAGTGGTCCAGTGCCCGGAGTTGTGCACGCGCGGGGCGATTTCGTTGGCCTTGAGGCCGCCGTCGACTTCAAAGAACTCGAACGCCATCACGCCGACGTACTCCAGCTGCTTGAGCACCCGGCTGGAGTAGTCTTCAGCCAATGCTTGCAGCGGGTGGTCGGTACTGGCCACGGACAGCTTGAGAATGCCGCTGTCGTGGGTGTTGTGAACCAGCGGATAGAACTTGGTTTCGCCATCGCGAGCACGCACGGCAATCAGCGAGACTTCGCCAGTGAACGGCACGAAGCCTTCCAGCAGGCAGGCAACGCTGCCCAGCTCGGCGAAAGTGCCAGCCACATCTTCAAGCTTGCGCAGGACTTTCTGGCCCTTGCCGTCGTAACCCAGGGTGCGGGTTTTCAGCACGGCCGGCAGACCGATGGAAGCCACGGCGGCATCCAGATCGGCTTGCGACTGGATGTCGGCGAACGCGGGAGTTGGAATCCCCAGGTCCTTGAACATGCTCTTTTCGAACCAGCGATCGCGAGCGATGCGCAGCGCTTCGGCGCTCGGGTACACCGGGACGAATTGCGACAGGAATGCCACGGTTTCGGCCGGGACGCTTTCGAACTCGAAGGTCACCAGATCGACTTCATCGGCCAACTGACGCAGGTGATCCTGATCGCCGTAATCGGCCCGCAGATGTTCGCCCAACGCGGCTGCGCAAGCATCCGGCGCCGGATCGAGGAAAGCGAAGTTCATGCCCAGCGGAGTGCCCGCCAGCGCCAACATGCGACCCAACTGGCCGCCACCGATTACACCGATTTTCATCGTCAACAACCTCAGGCGATGCGTGGGTCTGGATTGTCCAGGACGCTGTCTGTCTGCT
Organism: Pseudomonas farris; assembly: GCF_019145235.1. Classification (GTDB taxonomy): domain Bacteria; phylum Pseudomonadota; class Gammaproteobacteria; order Pseudomonadales; family Pseudomonadaceae; genus Aquipseudomonas; species Aquipseudomonas farris. Next base: position 238,793 of record NZ_JAHSTV010000006.1, read on the forward strand.
CAGCGCGGAATTTCTTCAACACGGTATGAAATTGCGGATGCTTGGCGCCCAGGATGCTCGCCGAGAGCAGCGCTGCGTTGATCGCGCCGGCCTTGCCGATGGCCAGGGTGGCAACCGGAATGCCTGCAGGCATTTGCACGATAGACAGCAGCGAATCGACGCCCGAGAGCATCGACGACTGTACCGGCACGCCCAGCACTGGCAGGTGGGTCTTGGCCGCACACATGCCTGGCAAGTGGGCCGCGCCGCCGGCACCGGCGATGATCACCTCGATGCCACGGGCCTCAGCCTCTTCGGCGTACTGGAACAGCAGGTCCGGGGTGCGGTGGGCAGAGACCACTTTCACCTCGTAAGGGATGCCGAGCTTTTCCAGCATATCGGCGGTGTGGCTAAGGGTGGACCAATCGGACTTGGAGCCCATGATCACGCCAACCAGTGCGCTCATCGTCGTGCCTCTTCTCTCTGGGCGCCCGCAGGCGCGTCAAAAAACAACAAGCCACGCAGAATGCGTGGCTTGATTGTACGAAAAATGGCCGGACGAACCGGCCGAAGGCCGCGCAGTATACCTCAATGAAGCAGATAAACAGCCCCCGATACGACCATCTGTCATACGGCGCAAAGTGCCGGTTTTATTGACTCAAAGGTCAGCGAAAGATCAACACAAATCCCCCTGTGGGAGCGGGCTTGCTCGCGAATGCGCTGGGTCAGGCAATATTGATCTCGATTGACACACCGCATTCGCGAGCAAGCCCGCTCCCACATTGGATCTTCATTGGTCTCAGATACCCGTCGTGCCTTGGGCTGCGCCACCTTCAAGCTTACGCCACAACAACCGAACGTTGGCCTTGCGCACCAGCGCACAGCGGTACAGACGAATTTCCAGCGGCACATGCCATTGCGGGCCGCCACAGACCACCAACTCGCCGCGAGCCAGTTCGGCGCGCACGCTTAGCTGCGGCACCCAGGCGATGCCCAGCCCTTCCAGCGCCATGCTTTTCAGGCTGTCAGCCATGGCGGTTTCATAAATGGTGGTGAATCGCAGCGCTCGCTGACGTAAAAGCAAATTCACAGAACGCCCGAGAAATGCCCCGGCGCTGTAGGCCAGCAAAGGCACGCTGGTTTCGCCTTCCAGGTCGAACAACGGCTTGCCGTCGGCATCGGCCGCGCAGACCGGGAGCATTTCAGTGTCACCCAGATGCAGCGACGGGAAAATCTCCGGGTCCATTTGCATCGCCGAGTCCGGGTCATAGAACGCCAGCATCACATCACATCCGCCTTCACGCAGCGCATGCACCGCATCGCCGACGTTGGTGGCCACCAGTCGCGTGGCTATATTCAATCCTTCGTTGCGCAATTGTGCGATCCAGCGCGGGAAAAACCCCAGTGCCAGGGAGTGAGCGGCAGCGATTTGTATCACCTCGCCCTGCCCGCCCTCCAAGTGATGAAGGTGGCGCAGCACTTCACCCAACTGTTCAACCACGGTTCGCGCGGTGACTAGAAATAGCTGCCCTGCCGCCGTCAGTTCGACCGGCGTGCGGGAGCGATTGACCAGAGTCAACCCCAGCGCGGCTTCGAGGCTGCGGATCCGCCGACTGAATGCCGGCTGGGTCACGAAGCGTCGTTCAGCTGCCTGGGAGAAGCTGCGGGTGGCGGCCAGAGCACTAAAGTCCTCGAGCCATTTGCTTTCCAGATTCATCACGCCCTCCCGGACACGCACCAATTTAGGTCACACGCTCGCCGCGCACGCGGCGTCACACGGGCATTATGCCGAATATGCATAGGCTAGTGTTTAACAGCATTGGCCCAAAATTCTTCACAAGCCTAGCATTTGCGGTGTTCCGGCATAGACCGGGTCCATATCGAGATGATTTCTATCATGTCCTCCGCTGCATCTTTCCGCACAGAAAAAGACCTGCTTGGCGTACTCGAAGTACCTGCTCAAGCGTATTACGGCATCCAGACCCTGCGAGCGGTGAATAATTTCCGCCTCTCCGGTGTTCCGATTTCGCATTACCCGAAACTGGTTGTCGGTCTGGCAATGGTCAAACAGGCCGCCGCTGACGCCAACCGCGAGTTGGGTCACCTGAGCGAAGCCAAGCACGCTGCCATCAGCGAAGCCTGTGCCCGATTGATCCGCGGCGATTTCCACGAAGAATTCGTGGTGGACATGATTCAAGGCGGCGCTGGCACTTCGACCAACATGAATGCCAACGAAGTCATCGCCAACATCGCGCTGGAGGCCATGGGCCACAGCAAGGGCGAATACCAGTACCTGCACCCGAACAACGACGTGAACATGGCGCAGTCGACCAACGACGCCTACCCGACCGCAATCCGTCTGGGTCTGCTGTTGGGTCACGACGCGCTGCTGGCCAGCCTCGACAGCCTGATCCAGTCGTTCGCCGCCAAAGGTGAAGAATTCAGCCACGTTCTGAAGATGGGTCGTACCCAGCTGCAAGACGCCGTGCCGATGACCCTGGGCCAGGAATTCCGCGCCTTCGCCACCACCCTGAGCGAAGACCTGGCGCGTCTGAAGACCCTGGCACCTGAGCTGCTGACCGAAGTGAACCTGGGCGGCACCGCGATCGGTACCGGCATCAACGCCGACCCGCGTTACCAGGCCCTGGCCGTTCAGCGTCTGGCCCTGATCAGCGGTCAACCGCTGGTTCCAGCCGCCGACCTGATCGAAGCCACCTCCGACATGGGTGCCTTCGTGCTGTTCTCCGGCATGCTCAAGCGCACCGCGGTCAAGCTGTCGAAGATCTGCAACGACCTGCGCCTGCTGTCCAGCGGCCCACGCACCGGCATCAACGAAATCAACCTGCCAGCGCGTCAGCCAGGCAGCTCGATCATGCCAGGCAAGGTCAACCCGGTAATCCCGGAAGCCGTGAACCAGGTTGCGTTCCAGATCATCGGCAACGACCTGGCCCTGACCATCGCGGCCGAAGGCGGCCAGCTGCAACTGAACGTGATGGAGCCGCTGATCGCCTTCAAGATCTTCGACTCGATCCGCCTGCTGCAGCGCGCCATGGACATGCTGCGCGAGCACTGCATCGTCGGCATCACCGCCAACGAAGAGCGCTGCCGTGAACTGGTCGAACACTCGATCGGCCTGGTCACCGCGCTGAACCCGTACATCGGCTATGAAAACGCCACCCGCATTGCCCGAATCGCTCTTGAAAGCGGCCGCGGCGTGCTGGAACTGGTGCGCGAAGAAGGCTTGCTCGACGAAGAAATGCTCGCCGACATCCTGCGCCCGGAAAACATGATCGCTCCGCGTCTGGTGCCTTTGAAGGCTTAACCGAACGCTCGCTCTTTTGAAGAGCACGCTCACCAGGTCGAGGGACTAGACACCTCTCACCTTTTGAGGGCTTGGGGATTTTTTCCCTCAAGCCCTTTTTTTAACCCTTTTGCGGATTTTCGAATATGCTGAATGCTTTCAGTTCCGCCTAGATCGCAGCCTTCGGCAGCTCTTACCGGGTTTGAGACCCCCCTGTAGAGGCTACCGAAGGCTGCGATTTTTTGATTTTGCAGCGCTCTCGTTTCATCGCTTGCACCACAACCGTGCAGACGGAAGGCACTCTCCTATGTATAGTGCCGGCCCTCTTCGCGTGAGCGGTCGTCGGTAACGAGGCCCAAACCCATGCGAAACCCGAACTAATAAAACCCGCGATATGGAACCGGAACGAACCTCGATCCACTTGTTGTGCCACGCGCAAGCCGGTGTAACGCGATGTGTCGGTCCACCATTATCTGCACACACAAAAAATAGCGAGGAATAATCCATGCTCGAAGTCATCAACGACTTCCTCTCAGGGAAAGTACTGATCGTGCTCATTGTCGGGCTCGGTAGCTACTTCACGATCCGCTCGCGTTTCGTCCAGTTCCGCCATTTCTTTCACATGTTCGCGGTGTTCCGTGACAGTCTGAAAAGCAGCGCTGGCCAGCTCAGTTCCTTCCAGGCCCTGATGCTCAGCCTCGCCGGTCGCGTCGGTGCGGGCAACATCGCGGGTGTCGGCATCGCCGTGACCCTTGGTGGCCCCGGTGCGGTGTTCTGGATGTGGGTGACCGCGCTGGTCGGCATGTCCAGCAGCTTCTTCGAATGCTCCCTCGGCCAGCTCTATAAGCGCTGCGACTCCGAAGGCCAGTTCCGTGGCGGCCCGTCCTTTTACATTCAGCACGGCCTGCAGAAACGCTGGTTGGGCATGATCATGGCGTTCCTGCTGCTGATCACCTTTGGCTTTGCCTTCAACGGCCTGCAAGCCCACGCCGTAACCCACTCGCTGAACAATGCCTTCGGCCTCGACACCACGTACACCGGCCTTGGCCTGGCGGTATTGCTGGGTCTGGTGTTCATCGGTGGTATCAAGCGGATCGCCAAGGTCGCTGACCTGCTGGTACCGGTGAAAACCCTGGTGTACATCGGCGTGACCATCTACGTGATCGTGCTGCAGTTCGACCACGTTCCGGGCATGTTGATGACCATCGTCAAAAGCGCCTTCGGTCTGGACCAGGCGTTCGGCGGCCTGATCGGCAGCGCCATCGTCATGGGCGTGAAGCGCGGCGTGTTCGCCAACGAAGCAGGCCTGGGCAGTGCGCCGAACGTGGCTGCTGTGGCCTCGGTCGAGCACCCGGTCTCGCAAGGCGTGGTTCAGGCGTTCAGCGTGTTCCTCGACACCTTCGTGATCTGCACCTGCACCGCATTGCTGATCCTGCTGTCGGGCTTCTACACCCCGGGCTTTGAAGGCGACGGCATTGCCCTGACCCAGAACTCCCTGGCTGCCGTGGTCGGCGACTGGGGCCGGATGTTCATCTCCGTGGCTCTGGCGTTGTTCGTGTTCACCTCGATCCTCTACAACTACTACCTGGGCGAGAACAACCTGCGCTTCATGATCGGCGAAAACCGCAAGGCACTGATCGCCTATCGCGCGCTGGTACTGGTGTTGATCTTCTGGGGTGCCATCGAAAACCTCAGCACGGTATTCGCGTTCGCCGACATCACCATGACCCTGCTGGCGTTCGTGAACCTGATCGCGCTGTTCCTGCTGTTCAAGGTCGGCATGCGCATCCTGCGTGACTACGATGACCAGCGTGCTGCCGGTATCAAGACCCCGGTGTTCGATTCGAGCAAGTTCCCGGATCTGGACCTGGACCTGAAAGCCTGGCCAGCCAATCCGCAAACCGCCACTCCTAAAGCAGAAGCCGAGCCGCAAGGCGTGACCGCAGCGCAACGCTAATCGGTAAAAAACCGGGCGCATCCCCTGCGCCCGGCGTGACACAGCTTGCGACCGGCGTCATGCTCGGTCGCATGTTGTGGCAGCTTTTTTGATGCTGCCGTTTTGGTTCGAGCTTGAGACCCCATCGCTGCCATCGCGAGCAGGCTCGCTCCCACATCGTTTTCGGAGAACCTCCATGAATTCCTCGACTTTCCCTGCTGCCCAGCACGTCATGGTGCTCTACACCGGTGGCACCATCGGCATGCAAGCCAGTGCCCACGGCTTGGCGCCGGCGTCCGGTTTCGAAGCGCGGATGCGCGAATATCTGCACAGCCAGCCTGAGCTGGTAGTGCCGCAGTGGCGCTTTCGCGAGATGTCGCCGCTGATCGACAGCGCCAACATGACGCCCGCCTACTGGCAGCAACTGCGTGAAGCGGTGGTCGACGCCGTTGATGTCCAGGGCTGCGACAGCGTGTTGATCCTGCATGGTACCGACACCCTGGCCTACAGCGCCGCGGCCATGAGCTTTCAACTGCTCGGCCTGCATGCCCGCGTGGTGTTCACCGGCTCCATGCTGCCGGCCGGCGTGACCGACAGCGATGCCTGGGAAAACCTCAGCGGTGCGTTGGTTGCTCTTGGCCAGGGCCTCGCACCGGGCGTTCATCTGTACTTCCACGGCGAACTGCTCGACCCGACCCGTTGCGCGAAAGTTCGCAGCTTCGGTCGTCATCCATTCAAGCGGCTGGAGCGTCAGGGCGGCGGCGTGAAGGCGACTTCCGTGCCGGCGCAGCTGAACTACAACCAGCCTAAACAGCTGGCGAAGGTCGCGGTACTGCCGCTGTTCCCAGGCATCGGTGCCGATCAACTGGATGGCCTGCTCAACAGCGGTATTCAGGGTCTGGTGCTGGAATGTTATGGCAGCGGTACCGGACCAAGCGACAACCCAGAGTTTGTCGCCAGCCTGGAACGGGCGCAGGACAAAGGTGTGGTGGTGGTCGCGGTGACGCAATGTCATGAAGGTGGTGTGCAGCTCGACGTGTATGAGGCGGGCAGCCGCTTGCGTGACGCCGGTGTGTTGTCCGGTGGCGGCATGACTCGCGAGGCGGCGTTTGGCAAGTTGCATGGACTGCTGGGTGCAGGGCTTGAGACCACTGAAGTTCGGCGACTGGTTGAACTCGACCTGTGCGGCGAACTGAGCTGACACAACACAAAACCCTGTAGGAGCGAGGCTTGCCCGCGAAGCTTTTGGCGTACTTGAGGACGCCTTCGCGGGCAAGCCTCGCTCCTACAGGGTTGGTCATAACCGGCATATAACTTGCTCCCTTCCGGCACGCCCAACGCTGGAACTACCCATGCTCCACTCCCATCTCACCACCCTCAACGCCGTCTCCCTGGTGCTCAATACCTTCAAGGCTGAAGGCCTGTCCAGCGAGGCGTTATTGGCCGGCAGCGGCATCAGCGCGACGGATCTGAGCCGGGCGGACACGCGCATCACCACCAACCAAGAGATGCTGGTTTGTGCCAACGCCGTCGCGTTACGCCGCGATATCGGCCTGGAGTTGGGCCGGCGGATGCATGTTTCTTCCTATGGCATGCTCGGGTATGCCTTACTCACCAGCGCCACTTTAGGTGACGCCTTGCGGTTGGCGCTGCACTATCCGGCGCTATTGGGAACACTGTTCGAGTTGAGCCTGGAAGAAGAGGACGAGCGCATCTGGCTCACCGCCGGCGACTATCGGGAAAATCCGGCGCTGGCGCCGTTCAATGTCGAGTTTTGCCTGGTCTCGATGAAAGTCACCTGCGAAGACCTGCTCGGCCACCCTCTGCCTCTGCTCGGCGCCCGCTTCGAACACCCGGCGCCGGACTATCAGGCGCGCTACGCCGAGCGTTTTGACTGCCCCTTGCAGTTCGATGCTGTGTCCAATGCCTTTGCTTTCGACAAACGCTGGCTTGAACAACCCCTGCCTCTGGCCGACGCCATCACGCACCAAGCCATGGCCGAGCGCTGTCGTAAACAAAACACCGAATTCACCGGGCGCCAGGCCTGGCTCGGGCGTATCCGCCAACTACTCGCGGCGCAACTGAGCGCGGCACCGGGCCTGGATGGGCTGGCCGAACAGCTGAACTGCTCGGCGCGCACGCTGCGTCGACATCTGAAGGACCTGGGCTGCAGCTATCAGGAACTGCTCGATGAGTTGCGCTTCGAGCAGGCCAAGCGAATGCTCTGCGAAGATCAATTGCCGATCTATCGGATTGCCGAGGCGTTGGGGTTCAGCGAGACCGCGAGCTTCCGCCATGCGTTTGTGCGCTGGAGTGGCGTGGCGCCGAGCCAGTTCAGGCCTTGAGTTCTGCGGCGTCCTTCAGGCCGTCTTCGCGAGCAAGCCCGCTCCCACATTTGACCTTCAGCGAACACAGTATCGACGCACGACGCAAATCCACTGTGGGAGCGGGCTTGCTCGCGAAGGCATTCTCAAGAATGCCAAAAGCTTCGCGGGCAAGCCTCGCTCCTACAGGGTCGGATGCATCATTCGAGGGCGCCGACGTACCATTAAGGGGCGAATTTCGGTCAAATCTTTTGGCCATATTGATCCCCTTTTGGCCTTTCCTGCCGTTCTCCCAAACGCCGCCCGCCGCAAGACTGTGTTCAACCGAATCAGCCTGCGGAGAACAAGAATGCTGACGATCTACTCGGACGATCACCACCTGCACCACGGCCGTTGTGAATTGATGGACGGGCAATTGATGCCCTGCTTCGAAATGCCCTCGCGGGCCGACCATGTGCTGGCACGCGTGCAGTACCGCCGCCTGGGCCCGGTCGAGGCGCCGCAGGATTTCGGTCTCGGGCCGATCGAGCGCATCCACAGCCGCGATTACCTCGACTTCTTCAAAGGGGCCTGGGCGCGCTGGACCCAATTCAATACCGACGGCGACTTGCTGCCCTACACCTGGCCGGCCCGTACCTTGCGCCGGATCATGCCCACCAGCCTGCACGGCCAGCTCGGCTATTACAGCTTCGACGGCGGCGCACCGATTACCGCCGGCACTTGGCAAGCGGCGTATAGCGCGGCGCAAGTTGCCCTCACGGCCCAAGCGGTGATCCAGCGCGGAGCGCGCAGTGCTTTCGCCTTGTGCCGCCCACCGGGGCACCATGCCGCCAGCGATTTGATGGGCGGTTATTGCTACCTCAACAACGCCGCCATCGCCGCTCAGGCATTCCTCGATCAAGGCCACAAAAAGGTCGCGATCCTCGATGTCGATTACCACCACGGCAATGGCACCCAATCGATTTTCTATGAGCGCAGCGACGTGCTGTTCACCTCGATCCATGGCCATCCGGAAGCCGAGTTTCCGTTCTTCCTCGGCTACGAAGACGAACACGGTGAAGGCGCAGGCGAAGGGTTCAACTTCAACTACCCTTTGCCCGCCGGTTCAGGCTGGGACCGTTGGAGCGCGGCGCTGGAGCAGGCCTGCAAAGAGATCGAAAAGTACGGCGCCGACATCGTCGTCGTGTCCTTGGGCGTCGATACGTTCAAGGACGACCCGATCTCCCAATTCAAACTCGACAGCCCGGATTACCTGGCGATGGGCGCGCGCATCGCGGGCCTCGGCAAGCCGACGCTGTTCGTGATGGAAGGCGGTTACGCGGTAGAAGAAATCGGCATCAATGCCGTGAACGTTCTCGAAGGTTTTGAAAGCGCCCAATGAGGAATTAGAACAAATGAATCGACTCAAGCGTCTGATCGTTCCAACCCTGTGCGCCATGATAGTCAGTGGTGCCGTTCACGCTGAAGAACGCACATTGCGGGTGTACAACTGGTTCGACTACATCACCCCCAAAGCGCTGGAAGATTTCAAGACCCAGAACCCCCAGACCAAACTGGTCTACGACATCTTCGACACCAATGAAGCGCTGGAGGCCAAGTTGCTGACCGGCAACTCCGGCTACGACGTGGTGGTGCCGTCCAACGTGTTCCTCGCCAAACAGATCGAAGCCGGGGTGTTCCAACCGCTGGACCGCAGCAAACTGCCGAACTGGAACCACCTCGATCCGAAGCTGATGAAGTTGATCGAAGCCAACGACCCGGGCAACAAATTCGCCGTGCCGTACATGTACGGGACCATCCTGATCGGCTTCAACCCGGACAAGATCAAGGCGGCTTTGGGCGATAACGCACCGGTGGACAGCTGGGACCTGATCTTCAAGGAAGAGAACATCAGCAAGCTCAAGCAGTGCGGCGTGGCCCTGCTCGACTCGCCGTCGGAGATCCTGCCGCTGGCCCTGCAACACCTGGGCCTGGACCCCAACAGCAAGAAGCCGGCGGACTACGCCAAGGCTGAAGCGCTGCTGATGAAGATTCGTCCGTACATCACCTACTTCCATTCGTCCAAGTACATGGCCGACATTGCCAACGGTGACATCTGCGTAGCGGTCGGTTACTCCGGCAGCTTCTCCCAGGCCGCCAACCGTGCCAAGGAAGCCAAGAATGGCGTGATCGTCGACATGCGCCTGCCCAAAGAAGGCGCGCCGATCTGGTTCGACATGCTGGCGATCCCCAAAGGCGCGAAAAACCCGGAAGACGCCTACACCTTCATCAACTACTTGCTGCAACCCCAGGTCATCGCACCGGTCAGCGATTTCGTCGGCTACCCGAACCCGAACAAGGACGCCACGGAAATGGTCGACCCGGCGATTCGCAACAACCCGAACCTGTACCCGACCGAAGCGGCAATGAGCACGCTCTACACCCTGCAACCGTTGCCTCGTGATGCCGAACGGGCACGGACCCGCGCCTGGACCAAGATCAAGTCCGGGACCTGATCCGGGCGGCGCGACTCACTCCGGGCTCCAGACCTCTTTGAGCCTCGCCAATGCCATTTCGATAGCCGTCTCCGGCACTGCGGCGAACCCCAGGACCAGCCCCGCTCGCTGGTCCTCGGGGAGCGTCGTGTCTGGCAGCCAATAACTGCTCAGTCCATTGACCTCCACTCCGACGCTGGTGGCTTGTTCGATCAATTCGCGCTCACGGGCCACGCTGTCGACACGTACCGTCAGGTGCAAACCGGCCGCCACACTGGGCAGCTTACCGACGCCCGGGATATCCACAGGCCAGCCATTGAGCAAGACGTTACGCCGACTCAACGCAGCACGGCGCATACGCCGGATGTGTCGCTGGAAGTGCCCGGCCGCCATGAACTCAGCCATTACCGCTTGAGTGCTGACCTCCGAATGCCGCACGTCCACCGCACGACGCTGGGAGAACGCCTCAACCAATCCGGGCGGCAATACCAGATAACCCAGTCTCAATGCCGGGAATGCGACCTTGCCGAAGGTTCCGACATACAGCACCCGCCCCTGCCGATCCAGTGCCGCCAACGGTGCCAGTGGTGCGCCGCTGTAACGGTATTCGCCATCGTAGTCGTCCTCGACGATCCAGCCTTGGGTGCGTTCGGCCCAGGCCAACAATTCAAGACGTCGCGCCAGACTCATGACCATCCCGGTCGGGTACTGATGCGACGGCGTGACGTAAGCCAATCGACAATCGCTAAGCCCCGCCAATTCGGTGCAATCAATGCCCTCACTGTCCACCGCTATCCCGTGCAATCGCGCGCCGGCAACAGCGAACGCATGACCCGCCGCTCGATACCCCGGATTTTCAATGCCCACCCCGTCGCCAGGCTCCACCAGCAACTGTGCACAAAGGCTAATCCCTTGTTGTGCGCCACTGGTGATCACTATTTGCTCAGCCGAGCACTGCATGCCCCTCGAACTGCGCAAATACGCAGCAATCAGCCCTCGCAATCGTGCATCACCCGCTGGGTCGCCGTAACACAGTTGCTCTAAATCCGGCTTACGCCAGAAAGCCGCGTTCAGCTTGGCCCAGACCTCGAAAGGAAATAGATCAAAGGCCGGAACGCCGACACGAAATGCCCGAGGCGGACCACTGGGAGGCAAGGCCAGATGGTTCTTTTCAACCCGGCCCAAAGCACCGCTGTGGATAACTTTACTGGATGAAACCACAGGTAAATCCAGCCAATTTGTGGATAAGGCTGTGGGTAACCCTGTTGAAAACCCTGTGGATACTTTTGTGGATAATTTTTTCACCGACACCGCGGCTTGAGGCAATTGCGCGACATAAGTCCCGTCGCCAACACGCCCCTCGATGAAGCCCTCAGCGTAAAGCTGATCGTAGGCACGGACCACGCTGTTACGGGAAATCGATAACGCCGCCGCCAGATCGCGACTGGCCGGCAGTCGTGTGCCGCTGGCCAGTCGTCCGTCGAGCACTCGCACCCGTAACGCCTGATAAAGCTGACGACTCAGGCCCTGACGGCGGTCGAGTTCGATACCTGCGGGATTGAACGACGAGGGAAGCGGCGGATTCGACATGGTAATGGACCTATGAAATTGGTCATTAATGGCTCTTACAACAGACCAATAGCCTGCCTAGGATGCAGGCATTCGCCAAGGAAAATTTCCATGTACACGCCCAGCAATTTCGCCATCGATGATTTGAATGAACTGCACCAGCAGATACTCGGCACCCGTCTTGCTGTCTTGGTCACTCAGGGTGAACAGGGCCTGCAAGCCAGTCATCTGCCGCTGCTGCTGAATGTCGACCACGGCCCGAATGGCACCCTCTACGGGCACTTCGCCCGGGCCAATCCACAATGGCGGGAATTGCAGAACGGCGCCGAGGCGCTGGTGATTTTTGCCGGTGCCGATGCTTACGTCAGCCCGGGGTTTTACCCGAGCAAAGCCGAGCACGGCAAAGTCGTGCCGACCTGGAACTACGTCGCCGTACACGCCTATGGCATGGCCGAAGTGTTCACCGACGCCGATCGCCTGCGCAATCTGGTCAGCGCTCTGACTGATCGTCATGAAGCGGGTCGCACCCATCCATGGAAAGTCGCCGACGCCCCCACCGACTACATTGATGGCATGCTCAAGGCCATCGTCGGTTTTGCCTTGCCGATCCAGCGTCTGGAGGGCAAACGCAAGCTCAGCCAGAACCGCAATGCTGCAGACATCGCCGGTGTGCGCGAGGGGCTGGCCGCCAGCCCTGATGTGCACGACCAGGCCCTCGCCCACTTGATGCGTTAAGGAACCCACATGAGTCAGATCGACATCCGCCAGGTCACCGCCGACGATCACGCTGCCTGGCTGCCGTTGTGGCAAGCCTACTTGCGCTTCTACAACACCGAATTGCCCGACGCAGTCACCCAGAGCACCTGGCAGCGCCTGCTCGACCCGAGCGAGCCGACCCATGGGGCGCTGGCCTGGGCCGATGGCAAAGCGGTGGGCATGGTGCATTTCATCTACCACCGCTCGAACTGGAGCATCGAAAACTCCTGCTACCTGCAAGACTTGCTGGTGACGCCAGAAACCCGCGGCACTGGTGTCGGTCGGCAACTGATTGAATTCGTCTACACCACAGCCAAGGCCGACGGGTGCTGCAAGGTCCATTGGCTGACCCACGAAACCAACGCCACCGCGATCCAGCTCTATGAGCGCATCGCCGAACGTCCCGGTTTCATCCAGTTTCGCCACGCCCTTTAAGGTTCAAGGAGAACAGCATGTCGACTTCACTCGCGGACTGGAAAGGTGTTCCGCCACCCTCGGTTCAACTGATCGAAGGGCGTTTCATCCGCCTGGAAAAACTTGACCCGGCGCGTCACGCCGACGGCTTGTGGAAAGCCCTCGAAGGCCCGGGCTCAGATCCGAAACTCTGGGACTATTTGCCCTATGGTCCTTTCCCGGAGCGCAGCGCGTTCAACGATTGGCTGAACAACCACGCGGCCAACAGCGACCCGTATTTCTTCACGGTGATCGACCGCGCCAGCGGCGACGTGCAGGGTATTCTCAGCCTGATGTCGATTGTCCCTTCCCAGGGCCGCATCGAGATCGGCCATGTGACCTTCGGCGCACCGATGCAGCGTTCGCCAAAGAGCACCGAAGCGGTTTACCTGCTGGCCAGGGAATCCTTTGCCTTGGGTTATCGGCGTCTGGAATGGAAATGCAACAACGGCAATGCCCGCTCCAAATATGCGGCAGAGCGGTTGGGGTTCAGTTTTGAAGGGGTGTTCCGTCAGCACATGGTGGTCAAGGGTCAGAACCGTGACACGGCGTGGTATTCGATTCTGGATTCGGAGTGGCCAGCGATTGGCGCAGGGTTCGAGCGGTGGCTGTCCGATGAGAACCAGACGGAATCGGGGCAGGTGAAAACTCTGGTTGAGTGTCGCCAGTAATCTTCGGCGTCCGGACGGACGCCTTCGCGGGCAAGCCTCAATGCCAGTCAGTTAGCAATCCATGTGGGAGCGGGCTTGCTCGCGAAGACGGCGGCACAGTCAACATTGATGTCGCCTGATACACCGCTTTCGCGAGCAAGCCCGCTCCCACAGGTTCCGCGCCTTAACTGAGAGGCTTGCCCGCGAATGGCATCAGGCTAATTTCTGGGCCAACACCGCAATATGCTCCGGCCCAATCCCGCAGCAACCGCCCAAATGACTTGCACCGCGCTTCTGCCAATCGACCGCCCATTGCAGATAACCCGGTGGGTCGAGATCGTCGCGCAACGGGTCCAGACCGTCATTGGCCGTGGCCTCTTTCGGCTGCGGCGGGAAGGCATTGGCGTACGCGCCGATGTGAATCTTCACCCCCAGGCGTTCGAAGGTTTCCCGCGCCGCATCAATCGCAGCGCCGATCACTTCTGGCTGGCTGCAGTTGAACAGCAAGGTCTCGACGCCCAACTCAGCCGCCACCGCAGCAGCCTCAGTCACCGGCTCACCGGAACGCAGACGCGGCACTTCGTCAGTGTCTTCATCCTTCAAGGTAAACGACAACCAGAACGGCTTGCCGTCCTTCGGCAGTCCGGCATGGATCGCCCGTGCCTCGCTAATCGAGCTCTGGGTTTCGGCCAGCCACAGGTCGACATGAGGCGCCAAGCCGTTGACCAGAGGCGCCAACAGTTCAGTTACCCGCGCGCCGTCAAACAGGTCCGGGCGATAGGAGCCGAATAACGGCGGCAATGAACCGGCCACGCGCACCGGTTTTCCCGCCGCATCGACTGCACGCCGGGCCAGTTCACCGGCCAATGCCGCGAGCGCCTGGCCCTCAGCGGCAAAACGCTCTTCGCCAATATGGAACGGCACCACCGCGTAACTGTTGCTGGTGATCACGTTGGCACCGCTTTCGATATAAGCCGCGTGCACGGCCTCCACAGCTTGCGGCGCTTCGCTTAAAGCTAGCGCGGACCATTCAGGCTGCCTGAACGGCGCCCCTCGGCGCTGCAGCTCACGACCCATCCCACCATCCAGAATTACCGTCCCTGCGCCCATATGCTTTTCACTCATAAGCTTATGAAAATAACTCACTATCAGAGTCGTTCTTATAACTATTTAATACGCACCACCCGGTTAATAACAACCTCTTTTTTTTCAGGGATCAACTGTGAAATTTCAACCGCTGCTGGCCCTGGGCCTGTCGATTTTGGCTGCCTCTACCCAAGCCTTTGCGGGCGCTACTCTGGATCGCATCGAGCAAAAGAAAGAACTGGTGGGTGTGTTGATGGAAAGCTATCCACCCTTCTCGTTCCTCAACGATCAAAACCAGCTCGACGGTTTCGACGTCGACGTGGCGAAGGCCGTGGCGGACAAACTGGGCGTCAAGCTGCGCCTCGAAACGCCGTCCTGGGATGTGATCGCCGCCGGTCGCTGGAGCGGGCGTTACGACATCTGCATCTGCTCCATGACCCCGAGCAAAGCCCGCGCCGAAGTCTTCGATTTCCCGGTTGAGTACTACGCCTCCCCTGCGGTGATCGTGGTCAACGCCAAGGACGATAGCATCCACGGCGCCAAAGATTTGAGCGGCAAGAAAGTCGGCCTCACCAGCGCCTCCAGCTATGAAAGCTACCTGAACAAAAACCTGGTGATCGAAGGCGCCGAAGACACCCAATTACAGTACCCGTTCGAGAATGTGCAGATCGCCCCGTATGACACCGACAACGTCGCGTTCCAGGATTTGGGCCTGGGCGCTGGCGTACGTCTGGATGCGATTCTCACCAACCTGGTGACCGCGCAACCACGCCTGAACGAAGACAAGCGCTTCAAGCTCGCCGGTGAGCCGCTGTACTCGGAGCCGAACTCGGTGGCCATCGAAAAAGGCGACGCCCAGTGGGACGCCAAAGTACGTGATGTGTTTGCCCAGCTGAAACAGGACGGCACCTTGAGCAAGCTGTCGCAAAAATGGATCGGCGCCGACATCAGCAAATGACTTCTTTCCCCAAACCACCTCAGCCGCCGCAACCAGTGGCTGAGTCATTACTGCAACGGGTCTTCGGCTTCCGTACTCGGCTGTATCTGACCTGGGCGGCGATGTTCGGCTTGTTCGCGAGTTTCTTCCTGAGCTTCGACCTGAAGTTCTCGATCATCCTCGACAAACTGCCGAACCTGATCGGCCTGCACCTGGCGCCCAACGGCTTTCTGCAAGGCGCAGCGCTGACGTTGTTCTTGTGCCTGTGCTCAATCGTGACGTCATCGCTGCTCGGCTTCATCACGGCTTTGGCTCGACTGTCGAAAAGTGCGGTGGCGTTCGGTATCGCGAGCTTCTATGCCTCGTTCTTTCGCGGCACACCGCTGCTGATTCAGATCCTGCTGATCTACCTCGGCCTGCCACAACTCGGCATCGTGCCAGGCGCCATTGCCGCCGGCATCATCGCCCTGTCGCTGAACTACGGCGCCTACCTGAGCGAAATCTTCCGCGCCGGCATCCTCGGCGTTCCCCACGGCCAACGCGAAGCGTCGCTGGCTCTGGGCATGCGCGAAACCGTGATCTTTTGGCGCGTCACCCTGCCCCAGGCCATGCGCACCATCATCCCGCCCACCACCAACCAGTTCATCTCCATGCTCAAAGACTCATCACTGATTTCGGTGATGGGGGTTTGGGAAGTGATGTTCCTGGCGCAATCGTATGGGCGCTCGAGCTATCGCTATATCGAGATGCTCACGACCGCGGCGATTATTTATTGGTTGATGTCGATCGGGCTGGAGCTGATTCAGGCGCGGATGGAGCGGCATTATGGAAAGGCGTATTTGAGCCGTAGCTAGGTTAAAGCCAAAAGATCGCAGCCTTCGGCAGCTCCTGCATTGGGCCGACTCGCACCCCGTAGGAGCTGCCGAAGGCTGCGATCTTTTGATCTTTAATGTGCAGCAGATACGTTTTTGGCAATGCGATAGCCCCCGTATCTTGATTCGATGTAAGAAAAAGCATCAGCGCGAACAGATAAAATCAGCCGGTATCAAGCGGCTGGCCATTTTCTACACAACCATCTGACACTCCCCGCAAGCCCGTCGGAAGCAGCTGACATCGGCACCTATAGCCTCTCTCTTAGAGTTTGGCCTCCATTCAAAGAGGCCGAATTCGATGCCCGTTCAATACAGATTCCGACCACAACACCTGGCCTTAGCGATCGCTCTAGCTGTGGGCTACACCAACGCTGCACTAGCCCAGACAGCAGCCGAGCCTGACCTACTCGCCACACAGACGCCCGCTGAATTGATGGAGATGCTCGATGCGTTCATCAATGACCCCACTACCGCCAGGATCAACGTCAACAAGGAAACCAAAGCAAAGAAAAACGGCGTTGCCGTCCAAGGGAAAAATGTCGATGAGCTGATCATCATGCTTCCAGGGGGAAGTGTCAGCGGGATTGTCGACGGTGGTGGCGGTAAAAACGTACTGCAACTCGATTCCGCGAACGGTGGCCAGATAGGCAAAAGTCGCAAATTGATGGGGCTCGAAGTCAAACAGGGCACTTGGACGCTCACCGGGCCCGGGGATTTCAGTGTTGGGGCCTTGGTTCGCCCCGAGGCAACACTTACCAATGACGGTCGCATTCATGGCGGTGCATTGGCCCACGGTACACTGATCAACAATGGTGGAATCGGAGCCGGGGTAACCGTGTTCTCCGGTGGTGTCCTGAAAAATTCGGGAACCATTGATGGGGACGTTGAAGTTCTTCAGGGGGGTATCTTTTCTGGCAATGGCACTGTCGGCGCCCTGAACGTGAAGGGGCATTTTTTTGCCAACCAGACTCAAGGGGCGCCAACGATTACGAGAAATATGGAACTCTCCAAAACGGCCGTACTGGCCTATGCGGTCAACACCGATGGTCGTGGCGAAACGATCAAAGTCGGTGGTACCGCCAGCCTCGGCGGTGCGACCCTGAAAATCGTCGCGGCGCCGGGTGACTATCCGCAAACCAGCCGGTACACCATTATCGAGGCCGCCAAGGTTGATGGACGCTTCGGCAATATCGAAAATAATCTCGCGTTCATGACGGCTACCCCGGACTACGACGACGAAAAGAGCGTTGGCCTGACCTACGCACGTAACGAAGTGCCAATCGAGAGATTTGCGACAAGCAAAAACGGTCGGGAAGTCGCTCACAGCATTGAAGAGCCCAAAGCCAGCCCGGCGGCGCAGCCGCCATCCCTTACCGTAAATGCCGCTGTCACCGCCCTGCTCGGCTCCAACAAAACCACTGCTGCCCGAGCTATTGAACAACTGGCCGGCGGTAGCAATGCCAATCTCGCCAATGCCACCCTGAGCAGCGCCAATCCGGTGAGCAGCAGCATGCTGTCGGCCATGCGCCAACTGGATAGCAGCAACCTCAACGGACAGAGCGGAACCCCGCGTCTGGCGGCGGGTGGTGAAGCCACTGGCAGGGTCTGGTTACAAGCACTGGGCCACGGCGGCACACTGGATCGCAGTCATGGCCGAAGCACCTTGCAACACTCCACCAAAGGTTTGGTGCTGGGCGCGGATTGGGCGCTCGATGAGCAATGGCGTGTGGGCGTCATAGGCGGTAAATCGCAGACGCGTCTGGACGGCAGCCAACTGGACGGCGATCTGGACAGTTGGCATCTGGGCGCTTACGCCCTGCGCCAAAGTGGTCCGCTGGCATTGCGTCTGGGCGCGACTCACAGCAACCATGATGGCAGCACCAAACGTCGGGTAGCTTTCAACGGTTTCAGCGATCGCCCAAAAGGCAGTTACGACGCCAGCACTCAACAAGCCTTTACAGAGATCGGTTACAACCTCGGCAGCGGCACTATCAGCGCCGAGCCCTTTGCCAATCTTGGCTTCCAGCGGTATCAGCGCGACAGCTATATAGAAAAAGGCGGTGCGGCGGCACTGCAGGTCCATGGGCAAACGCAGAACAACTTCAGCAGCACCTTCGGCCTGCGTCTTGCACAGCTCAATACGCTGGATAATGGCATGCAACTGACGCCGCGATTCAGCGCGGGCTGGAAACACACCTATGGTGATGTCGACAGCAAGACTCAACAGCGACTGGCTACCGGCGGAAAAAATTACATCGTCGAGGGCGCCGCTCTGGAGCGCGACAGCCTGACGCTTGATGCAGGGCTGGAACTGGCAGTTTCGACACGGCATACGTTGGGTGTCGGTTACAACGGCGAGATCGGCAATGACAATCGCAGTCATGGCGTAATGGGGCAGTGGCGGATGGCATTCTGATAAAGCCGCCCCACTCTCACTAACTTGATGCAGAACCTGTGGGAGCGAGCCTATGTGGCGAGGGGGCTTGCCCCCGTCGGGTCCCCCGCATTTTAAAGTTGAACCGCATTTAACGGGTTTACGACTGCTTCGCAGCCGAACGGGGGCGAGCCCCCTCGCCACAGGTCGCTCCCACATTTGGCAGGTTGAATATCGGGCGAAAAAAAAGGGGAGCACATGCCCCCCCGAGGTTTAAAGCGGTATATCGAGGCTGTTAACTCAGCCTTCGATCTCGATCAGAATCTCACCCGGGTTCACCCGGTCGCCCTTGGCCACGTGGATGGCGGTGACTTTGCCAGCGATGGCCGATTGGACTTCGGTCTCCATCTTCATCGCTTCGGTGATCAGCACGGCCTGGCCGGCCTTCACGGTGTCGCCTTCCTTGACCAGCACATCGACGATGTTGCCCGGCATGGTGGTGCTGACGTGGCCCGGTGCAGTGGCTTGCTTGCGCTTGCTGCTACCGCCGCTGACGAATTCGTTGAGTGGTTCGAACACCACTTCTTCCGGCATGCCGTCGATGGACAGGTAGAAGTGGCGTTTGCCTTCCGCCTTGACGCCGACACCGGTGATGTCGACGCGGTAGGTTTCGCCGTGAACATCGATGACGAACTCGGTCGGCACGCCTTCGCCGCCGGCCGACGCCACGCCGCCCACTTCCGGAATCGGCAACAGCACTTCTGGCGTGAGGGTGCCGGCTGCGCGTTCTTCAAGGAACTTGCGGCCGATGTCCGGGAACATGGCGTAGGTCAGCACGTCTTCTTCAGACTTGGCCACGGCACCGATTTCGGCACGCAGCTTGGTCATTTCCGGCTTGAGCAGATCGGCCGGACGCACGTCGATGACCTCTTCGCTGCCGATCGCCTGACGACGCAGTTTTTCGTTCACGGTGCCCGGCGCTTTGCCGTAGCCGCCTTGCAGGTAGAGCTTCACTTCGTTGGTGATGGTCTTGTAGCGCTCGCCAGCCAGCACGTTGAAAAACGCCTGGGTGCCAACAATCTGCGAGGTCGGTGTCACCAGTGGCGGGAAGCCGAGGTCTTCGCGAACACGCGGGATTTCCGCCAGCACTTCGCTCATGCGGTTCAGGGCGCCCTGCTCTTTCAACTGGTTGGCCAGGTTGGAAATCATCCCGCCCGGTACCTGGTTGACTTGCACGCGGGTATCGACGGCGGTGAATTCGCTTTCGAACTGGTGGTACTTCTTGCGCACGGCGTAGAAGTACAAGCCGATTTCCTGCAACAGCTCCAGGTTCAGGCCGGTGTCGTACTCGCTGCCTTTAAGAGCAGCGACCATCGATTCGGTGCCTGGATGGCTGGTACCGGAAGCGAAGCTGGAGATCGCGGTGTCAATGTGATCGGCACCGTTTTCGATGGCCTTGAGTTGGCACATCGTGGCCATGCCAGCGGTGTCGTGCGAGTGAATGAACACAGGCAGCGATTGCTCGGATTTCAATGCCTTGACCAGTTCGCCAGTGGCGTACGGGGTCAACAGGCCGGCCATGTCTTTGATCGCCACGGAATCACATCCCATGGCTTCCATTTGCCTGGCTTGCGCCACGAACGCGTCAATGGTGTGCACTGGGCTAGTGGTGTAGGCGATGGTGCCCTGAGCGTGTTTGCCGGCAGCCTTCACCGCTTCGATGGCAACTCGCAGGTTACGCACGTCGTTCATCGCGTCGAAAATGCGGAACACGTCGATGCCGTTAACCGCAGCCTTGGCGACGAAGGCTTTGACCACGTCGTCGCTGTAGTGGCGGTAGCCCAGCAGGTTCTGGCCACGCAGGAGCATTTGCAGACGCGTGTTAGGCAATGCCGCGCGCAGTTGGCGCAGACGCTCCCACGGGTCTTCTTTCAGGAAGCGGACGCAGGCGTCGAAGGTCGCGCCGCCCCAGCATTCCAGCGACCAGTAGCCGACTTTGTCGAGCTTGTCGCAGATCGGCAGCATGTCTTCGGTGCGCATGCGGGTGGCGAGCAGCGATTGGTGGGCGTCGCGCAGGATTGTGTCGGTAACGTGGATTTTCTTAGTCATTGGAGTATTCCTCACAGGCCTGCGTGGGCGGCGATGGCGGCGGCGATGGCCAAGGCCAGCTCTTCGGGTTTGCGCTTGATCGAGTAGTTGGTCAGTTCAGGGTGGCTTTCAACGAAGCTGGTGTTGAACTGACCGCTACGGAATTCCGGGTTACGCAGGATTTCCTGGTAATACGCGGCGGTGGTCTTGACCCCTTGCAGACGCATGTCGTCCAGAGCTCGCAAGCCACGGTCCATCGCTTCTTCCCAAGTCAGCGCCCAGACCACCAGTTTCAGACACATGGAATCGTAGAACGGCGGAATGGTGTAGCCGGTATAGATCGCTGTGTCGGTGCGCACGCCGGGACCACCGGGCGCGTAGTAACGGGTGATCTTGCCGAAGCTCGGCAGGAAGTTGTTTTTCGGGTCTTCGGCGTTGATCCGGAACTGCAACGCGAAACCGCGGTGCTGGATGTCTTCCTGTTTCACCGAGAGCGGCAAACCGGACGCAATGCGAATCTGCTCGCGAACGATGTCGATGCCAGTGATTTCTTCGGTGATGGTGTGTTCCACCTGCACTCGCGTGTTCATCTCCATGAAGTACACCTCGCCCTCGGCGAGCAGGAACTCCACGGTGCCTGCGTTCTCGTAACCCACGGCCTTGGCCGCACGCACCGACAGGTCGCCGATGTAGGCGCGCTGTTCCGGGGTCAGTTGCGGGCTCGGAGCGATCTCGATCAGCTTCTGGTTGCGACGCTGGATCGAGCAATCACGCTCGAACAGGTGCACCACGTTGCCAAAGCTGTCGCCGAGAATCTGGGCTTCGATGTGTTTCGGATTGACGATGCATTTTTCCAGGAACACTTCTGCCGAACCGAAAGCCTTGGTGGCTTCGGAAATGACCCGTGGAAAGGCTTGTTCGAGTTCTTCGCGACTGTTGCAGCGACGAATGCCGCGACCGCCACCACCGGATGTGGCCTTGAGCATCACCGGGTAACCGATGCGGTCACCTTCGGTCAGGGCTTCTTCGATGCCCGACACGTTGCCTTCGGTGCCGGGAGTGACCGGTACGCCAGCCTTGATCATGCTGCGGCGCGCTTCGGTCTTGTCGCCCATACGGCGAATCACTTCAGCCGATGGACCAATGAATTTGATACCGCGCTCGGCGCAGATGTCTGCCAGCTCGGCATTTTCCGAAAGGAAGCCGTAGCCGGGGTGCAACGCATCGCAACCGGTTTCCACCGCCAGGTTCACCAGCTTGCGCGGGTTCAGGTAACCGGCCAGTGGCTCGGCACCAATGCTGTGGGCCTCGTCCGCACGCTTCACATGCAAGGCATGGCGGTCGGCGTCGGAATAGATCGCGACCGAGCGAATGCCCATTTCGGCGCAGGCACGCACGATTCGTACGGCAATCTCACCACGGTTGGCGATCAGGATCTTTTTTATCACTTGGAGGTTCCCTTGAGCCGGTGGTACTCACGACCTGTCAAACCAGGTCGACGCGTGACCAAATGTTTCAATTCAGTCGCAGCTCCACACTAGCCTTCGCAAAGGATTAACAAAAATGAATAATAATTGGGTTACACATAAGCAAAGACTTATAGTTGAGGCATCAGCCTCCGCTCAGGGTCTCTAGAAAATGCGTAAGTCATTGATGCGTATGACGTTGCGTCAATTGCAGATCTTCAATGAGGTGTGCGACTTAAGGTCCTACAGCCGCGCTGCCGACGAAATGTCTCTCACACAACCTGCCGTGAGCCTACAGATCCGTCAACTCGAAGAGCTGATCGGCCAACCTTTATTCGATTACGTCGGCAAAAAACTCTACATGACCGAGGCGGCCGAAGCGCTGCAGCGCGCCAGCCGGGACATTTTCGGGCGCCTGGAAAACCTCGATATGCAGCTGTCGGACATGCAAGGCTCATTGCAGGGTCAGCTGAAACTGGCGGTGGAATCCAGCGCCAAGTATTTCGTGCCGCACCTGTTTGCCGCCTTCAAACGCCAGCATCCCGAAGTGAACCTGCACTTGACCGTGGTCAACCGTGGCCAGGTCATCCGGCGCCTGTCGGATAACCGTGATGACTTGGTGATCATGTCGATGGTCCCACAGGACATGGGGCTGGAATTCCTGCCGTTCCTCAACAATCCGATCGTCGCTGTAGCACCGCCGGATCATCCGCTGTGCCACATGGGGCCGTTGCGCTTGCAGGATCTGGAACCCTACACGCTGCTGTTGCGCGAACCTGGCTCCGGTACGCGACTCGCGTGCGAAGAGTACTTCAAAGAGAAGCGCGTGCATTTCACCCAGACCCAGGAGGTGGCCTCGGCCGAAGCTCAGCGTGAATGCGTATTGGCGGGTCTGGGCCTGGCGCTATTGACGCGCCATGCCCTGAACCTTGAATTGGCAACCGGCGGATTGATCGAGTTGCCAGTCGAAGAGCTGCCGCTGTACCGCAGTTGGTGCCTGGTGCAGGCCAAGGCCAAACGGCTATCGCCGGTGGCCCACGCATTCCTTGCGTTTATCCGCAGCGAGCGGATGCAGATCAGCGCGCTGGTTGAGCGTTTCGACGGGAAATTGCGGGAGCCGCCTGCCAGTAATTGAGTTCCAGATCGTCAGGAAATTCGCCAATTTCGGCCAGAAGCTGGCGGCGTTCGCTGCGATCTTCGATCGCGCGGCGAAATTCCATGCGGCGCTGGTCTTCTTGCTGACGACGGGTTTTGACGGCGCTGTTGCGTTCTTCGTAGGGCTGAGCCATTTCGAGTCTCCCAAGGCGAGTACGGGAGTTACAAGATAGGTGCGGGGGATGACGGTTTGGCGGCGGGAGGGTTACAGAGAGATGAAAATTGCCGTATTCGAGAACGCCATCGCGAGCAGGCTCGCTCCCACAGGTTCCATGGTGCACACACAATTCGTGCAACACCGATGATCAATGTGGGAGCGAGCCTGCTCGCGATTAAGGTCGGAACGACCTTACAGAAGAATCAATCGTCCAGCGCTTTCACCGATTTTGGCGACAGCCGCAAGCTGCGAAGGCTGCGTTTGACGCTTTTCAGGTGGTTGACCAGGCTCGGACCGCGGGCCATGGCCACGCCCATCGCCAGCACATCGATCACCACCAGGTGCGCAATGCGCGACGTCAGCGGCGTATAGATTTCTGTGTCTTCGTGCACATCGATCGCCAGGTTGACAGTCGATAGCTCGGCCAACGGGGTCTGGCTCGGGCACAGGGTGATCAGCGAAGC
Organism: Pseudomonas farris; assembly: GCF_019145235.1. Lineage (GTDB taxonomy): Bacteria > Pseudomonadota > Gammaproteobacteria > Pseudomonadales > Pseudomonadaceae > Aquipseudomonas > Aquipseudomonas farris. The sequence goes on from NZ_JAHSTV010000006.1 coordinate 262,834, forward strand.
GCCGCTTTCGCGCACCAGGTTGGCCGTGATCAACAGGTCCTTGGAACGCCCCGACTGGGAAATGCAGATCGCCACGTCGCTCGGCTTCAAGGTAACCGCCGACATCGCCTGCATGTGCGGGTCGGAATACGCCGCCGCGGTCAGCAGTAAACGGAAAAATTTGTGCTGGGCATCCGCCGCCACGGCGCCCGAAGCACCGAAGCCATAGAACTCGACACGCTGGGCCTGAGACATCAGCGACACCGCCCTCTGCAACTCCACCGGATCGAGTTTCTCGCGAACCTCCATCAGGGTGTGCAGGGTGGTGTCGAAGATCTTCAGGCTGTAGTCGGCGACCGAATCATCTTCATGGATCGCGAACTGCCCGAAACTCGCGCCGGCCGCCAGGCTCTGCGCCAGTTTCAACTTCAAATCCTGAAACCCGGAGCAACCGATGGCGCGGCAAAACCGCACGATGGTCGGCTCGCTGATGCCCACGCTGTGGGCCAGGTCGGCCATGGAACTGTGCATCACCGCCGCAGGGTCAAGCAGCACGTGGTCGGCGACCTTGAGCTCCGACTTGCGTAACAGGTGGCGTGACTGGGCGATGTGTTGCAGCAGATTCAAAGGGGCGGACTCTTTGTTATTGGCAGGTGCCGGGGATGTAGCACGCTTGTAGTTATACTACATGAATCGGCTTTTTGCCTGCTCAATGCGTAACTCAATGTCCCCATTTCATGCGACATACGCTCCATGTAGCCCTTTCGGCCTTTGTAGCAGCTGGCGAAGCCTGCAGCTACAAAGGGTTGGCGTCGCGACGTAAAAGCTCGGCCAGGTCGGCGGCCTCGACCGGACGGCTGACCCAATACCCCTGCACTTCATCGCAACACTCGGTTTTCAGAAACTCCAGCTGCTCCGGCCGCTCAACACCTTCAGCCACCACTTTCAGTGACAGGCCGTGGGCCATGGCGATGATCGCCCGGGTGATCGCCGCATCCTCACTGCTCTCCCCCAGACCACGGATAAATGCCTGATCGATTTTCACGTAATCCACAGGAATCCGCTTCAGATAACTCAGCGAGGAATAGCCAGTGCCAAAATCGTCGATGGCCAGCTTCACCCCAAGGTCGCGCAACTGCTGGAAGGTCGCAATGATGTGCTCGACGCTGTCCAGCAACTGGCTTTCGGTGAGTTCCAGTTCCAGGTAATGCGGCGCCAGACCGGTTTCCTCCAGCACCTGGCGCACCAGGCTGACCAGTTTTCCCTGACGCAGTTGATGCACCGACAGGTTGACCGACACTCGAATCGGCTCCAGGCCCTGACGCTGCCACTCACACGCTTGCCAGCAGGCCTGACGCAAAACGAACTCGCCGATAGCGCTGATCAGCCCGGTTTCCTCGGCCAGGCCGATGAAATCCCCCGGCGGTACCTGGCCCAGGGTCGGGTGATTCCAGCGTACCAACGCCTCGGCGGCATTCAGCCGGCCAGTGGGGAGGCAGAGTTTCGGTTGATAAAACACTTTCAACTGCTTTTCTTCGATGGCTTTGCGCAACTGGTTCTCGAGCTGCAAACGCTCGAGCGTGCTGGCTTGCAGGCTGTCTGTATAGAACTGGAAGTTGTTGCCGCCCAAGTGTTTGGCATGCTGCATGGCCATGTTCGACTGGCTGACCAGCGCGGTAATCTCCCGCGCGGTGTCCGGCAACAGGCTGATGCCCATTGACGCGCTCATCACCAATTCATGCCCCTCGACGGTGATCGGCAAACGCAGCTTGGCCGACAATCGGGTCGCTACGCGCGCCAGGCTCGACAGGTTGCCATAGGCATCGAACAGCACCGCAAATTCATCGCCGGACAAACGGGCAATGGTGTCCGCTTCCGGCAGCGCATTGACCAGGCGCCGGGACATTTTCTGCAACAGTTGATCGGCGATTTCGTGGCCGAGGCTATCGTTGAGCAGCTTGAAACGGTCCAAATTGATGTGCAGCAACGCCAAGCTACGCCGACCGCCCTGACGCACCCGCTGATGAGCCTCGCGCAGCCGTTCGCGGAACAACGAACGGTTGGCCAATCCTGTGAGTTCGTCGTAATGGGTGAGGTAGCGCATGCGCTCTTCGGATTCACGCCGCGCGGACAGATCGGCGAAGAAGCCGACAATATGACTCACATTTCCCCGCGCATCGCGCACGGCATTCAATTGCAGCCATTGCGGATACAACTCGCCATTCTTGCGTGTTTCGACCAATTCGCCTTGCCAGGTGCCGTGCAGTTCCAGCGCCTGATGAATCGCGGTGTAATGCCGGCGGGCATCGCGGCTGCAGGGCAAATCGACTACGTTACGCCCGAGCATGTCGTCGATGTCGTAGCCGGTCACTCGGCTGAAGGCCTGATTGACGGCAATCAGCGCGTAATTCGGGTCGAAAATCACAATGCCTTCGCTGGCCGCCTCGAACACTGTCGCCGCCAGTTGACGCTGTTCTTCCAGGCCCTTGCTGGCGCTGATATCGCGGCGGGTGCCGACCATGCGGATCACCCGGCCGTTCTCGGCGCGCTCCACCGCTCGACCACGGTCCTCGATCCAGATCCAATGGCCATCGCCATGCCTTACCCGATACTCGATCTGATAATCCTCGCTGCGACCCTTCAAATGCTCGACCAGCGCACGCCTGAGCGATGGCAAGTCGTCGGGGTGCAGCCTGGGCTTGAGGTGGCGGAGCATCGCTGTCACGAATTCCGGCTCCAGGCCAAACAGCTCCTGGAGTTGGGTGTGATGGACTTCGTCTGTCTGCAGGTTCCAGTCCCACAGCCCGAGTTCGCTCGCCTTCAACGCCAGCGCCAGCCGCGCTTCGCTCTTGCTCAAGGCCTGATTGGCGGCGTCCAGTTCCAGACTGCGTTGTGCGACCCGGTTTTCGAGATCGACCTGAGTTTCACGTAATTCGTCTTCAGCGCGGCGACGCTGGTCGATTTCCTTGGCCAGTTCGTGGTTGAGCTGATCGCTGCGACTTTGCGCCTGCTGCAAATGCTCGATCAGGGCCTGATTTTGAAAGCGTCGCAGCAGCCCTTGGTTAATCAGCCGATTGACCTGCCAGGCGACCACGCTCAACGAACCCAGCAAAATCAGGCCAAACCAGCCCCAGCCCTGTTCTTGCTCATCGCCGCCCCAGAACAGATAGCCGATGGCCGGCAATAGACAGGGCAAGGTAAAGGACAGAAAAGCCGGCAGGCTGACGGCATAAGCGACGCTGGCCGAGAGGGCCGCGGCGCCGATCAGGCCGAACACCCAGGCTTGCTGCATGAAATTGTCAGCGGGCACCAACGCGATGCCGGCACCAGCCAGGGTCAGGCCAGTCATGGCAGAGCCGAGCATGAACATGCGACGCCAGACCGGATGGGCCTGACGGTTGGGAATCGCCGAATCGAAGGCCGCGACCTGAATCACCCGCAACGCCACCAGCGACAATAACCAGATCAACCAGACGCTGACCACGAAGTAACGCTGTGGGCTCCAGAGCAGGCCGGCACATACCAGACCGTTGATCAGCATAAACAGCGTAGGCAACAGCGAGCCCTGATACAGCAGACGCGTGCGTTCGACCGCCATTTCCATGGCGTACTGTTTGCGGATAACCCGGGGCTCCACAGAGGGGCCCGACAGGTCGGAGCTGAGGGTCATAGGCAATGTTCTTGTTCTTATAGTGAGCATGCGAGCCCGAATTGTGGACGGAGCATACACAAGCAAATGCCCGGACCAAACAGCCCAAGGTCATAAAATAGACGAAAGTTTGAGCCGCCCACCCCGGTACAAAAGCGGCCAGACGAGCTCCGCCAATGCTTGCAGCCGGTGACCGACCGGTCGTCATCGGTGCTTCTTTCATCGGCTAATGCAAAGCTCGGTTTGCCCGGTGTGACGGCGCACCCTAGAATGCCCCGATGCGCGATGATCTCTCCCTTCTGCTGAACTCCCTCAACGATGCCCAACGTCAGGCCGTAGCTGCCTCCGTGGGTCGTCAGTTGGTCCTGGCCGGTGCTGGCTCCGGTAAAACCCGAGTGCTGGTGCACCGTATCGCCTGGTTGATCCAGGTCGAAAACGCCTCACCCCACTCCATTCTGTCGGTGACCTTCACCAACAAGGCCGCTGCCGAGATGCGTCATCGCATCGAGCAGCTGATGGGTATCAACCCGGCCGGCATGTGGGTCGGCACCTTCCACGGCCTGGCGCACCGCTTGCTGCGGGCGCACTGGCAGGAAGCCGGCCTGAGCCAGACCTTCCAGATTCTCGACAGCGACGACCAGCAACGGTTGGTCAAGCGGGTAATCCGCGAGCTGGGCCTGGACGAGCAACGCTGGCCGGTCCGACAGGCCCAGTGGTTCATCAACGGGCAGAAAGACGAAGGTCTGCGTCCGCAACATATTCAAGCCAGCGGCGATCTGTTCCTGGCGACCATGCGCAGCATTTATGAAGCCTATGAGGCTGCTTGCCTGCGCGCCGGCGTCATCGACTTCTCTGAACTGCTGCTGCGCGCCCTTGATCTGTGGCGCGATAACCCGGGCCTGCTCGCCCATTATCAGAAGCGCTTCCGACACATTCTGGTAGACGAGTTCCAGGACACCAACGCCGTGCAGTACGCCTGGTTGCGTCTGCTGGCCAAGGGTGGCGACAGCCTGATGGTGGTCGGCGACGACGATCAGTCGATCTACGGCTGGCGTGGCGCGAAAATCGAGAATATTTATCAGTATTCCGACGACTTCCCGGATGCCCAGATCATTCGTCTGGAGCAAAACTACCGCTCCACCGCCGGGATCCTCAAAGCCGCCAACGCCCTGATCGCCAACAACACCGGGCGCATGGGCAAAGAGTTGTGGACCGATGGCGGCGAAGGCGAAGCGATCAATCTGTACGCTGCCTTCAACGAGCACGACGAAGCACGCTACGTGGTTGAAACCATTGAAAGCGCGCTGAAAACCGGCTTGGCTCGTAGCGATATCGCGATTTTGTACCGTTCTAACGCTCAATCGCGCGTTTTGGAAGAAGCCTTGCTGCGTGAACGCATTCCGTACCGCATCTATGGCGGTCAGCGCTTCTTCGAGCGGGCAGAAATCAAGAACGCCATGGCGTACCTGCGTTTGCTGGAAGGCCGTGGCAACGATGCGGCGCTGGAGCGGGTGATCAACGTTCCGGCCCGTGGCATCGGCGAAAAAACCGTCGAAGCGATCCGCGATCATGCGCGCCACAGCCATGTGTCAATGTGGGAAGCCATGCGTCAGCTGGTGGCCAACAAAGGCCTGACTGGCCGTGCTGCCGGCGCCCTTGGGGCGTTTATGGAGCTCATTGACGATCTCGCCGCCAAGTGCCTGGAAATGCCGCTGCATTTGATGACCCAAACCGTGATCGAGCAATCGGGGCTGATTGCCTACCATCAGGCGGAAAAAGGCGAGAAAGGCCAGGCCCGGGTAGAAAACCTTGAGGAACTGGTCAGCGCCGCGCGCAACTTCGAAAACCCGGAAGAGGATGAAGAGCAGTCGCCCCTGTCAGCGTTCCTCGGTCACGCCTCGCTGGAGGCCGGAGACACCCAGGCCGACGAACACGAAGACAGCATTCAGTTGATGACCCTGCACAGTGCCAAGGGCCTGGAATTCCCTTACGTGTTCCTGGTGGGCATGGAAGAAGGCCTGTTTCCGCACAAGATGAGCCTGGAAGAACCCGGCCGTCTTGAAGAGGAACGCCGCCTGGCCTACGTCGGAATCACCCGGGCGATGCAAAATCTGGTACTGACTTATGCTGAAACCCGACGCCTGTACGGCAGCGAGACCTACAACAAGGTGTCGCGTTTCGTACGTGAAGTGCCGAAAGGCTTGATCCAGGAAGTGCGGCTGTCCAACAGCGTCAGCCGTCCGTTCGGCGGTGGCCAGCAGCAGAGTTCCAGCAGCCTGTTCGGCGGCAGCGAGATCCCGGACACCGGGTTCAGCCTCGGCCAGACGGTGCGGCATTCGGTGTTCGGCGATGGCGTGATCCTGAATTTCGAAGGCGCCGGCGCTCAGGCGCGGGTGCAGGTGAACTTCAGCGAAGGCAGCAAGTGGTTGATGCTGGGTTACGCCAAGCTGGAAGCGGTATAAACACAACCGAGAGCTTTTTGTGGGAGCGGGCTTGCTCGCGAAGAACGATGACGCGGTGCCTCTGATACACCGAGGTGCTGCCTTCGCGAGCAAGCCCGCTCCCACATGTTGATGCCCTGACTCCTACAGAACTTATCCACTCGTCCTACAGACCAAAGTTAACAGGCCTTATTGCGCTGGCTGAAGCTGAACACAACCTGTCAGGCAAAAGCCCGAAACACTCTGCCGCTAGCCAGTAACACTTCAGCTGTGCAACATGGCGCGCGTGCCTTCCACAAATGGGAATTCCCTTTATGAAACGTTTTCTTAGCATCGCCATGGCGTTGTGCATTGGCCTGACGATGAGCCTCGACGCCAATGCTGCCAAGCGCTTTGGTGGCGGCAAGAGCTCCGGCGCTGCGCCGACTCACCAGACCAGCCAAATGGCTCCTTCTTCTGCTGCAGGCGGCGCTGCTGCCACTGCGGGCGCGGCCGGTGCTGCTGGCGCCGCTACCAAGGCCAGCGGTGCTTCGCGCTGGCTCGGCCCTCTGGCCGGTATCGCTGCCGGTGGCCTGCTGGCCTCCATGTTCATGGGCGACGGCTTCCAGGGCATGCAGATCTTCGACATCCTGATCATGGCGGTCATCGCCTTCCTGGTCTTCCGCTTCATCGCCGCCCGTCGTCGCAAGCAGCAGGAGCACATGGCTCCAGCCGGCGCGCCGATGCAGCGTGAAGTGTTCGAACAGAAACCATCAGCCATGGGTTCGATCTTCGGTGGCTCGGCTGCACCTGCTGCCGCTCGTCCGGTGATCAACGCGCCAGCCTGGTTCAATGAAAACAACTTCATTGAAGCGGCCCGCAACCACTTCCAGTCCCTGCAGCAGCATTGGGACGCCAACGAAATGGACAAGATCGCCGAGTTCGTGACTCCGCAACTGCTGGAGTTCCTCAAGCGCGAACGTGCTGACCTGGGCGACGGCTTCCAGTCGACCTACATCGATAACCTCCAGGTACAACTGGACGGCGTTGATGACCGTGCGGACAAGACCATCGCCACCCTGACCTTCAGCGGCGTGTCGAAGTCCTCGCGTTTCGACCAGGGCGAAGTGTTCAGCGAAAGCTGGAACATGGAACGTCCACAGGGCGAAAACCAGCCTTGGCTGGTGGCCGGTATCCGCCAGAACGGCTGATCACTTCCCGCGTTTCACCTGTTGTAATAAAACCCCGGCCTCGGCCGGGGTTTTCTATTTCGCGGTTGCATCTATAGCGAGCTACTGTATAAACCGCCCCAACTAAACCGCGCCATCAAGCAAGAGGATCCCGGACGTGGAAGAAATCATCGAACAACTGCGTGAAGCCAACGAACCGGTACCGGTCCCCTTGGAATTGCCTGACGAAGATCAGATTGTGGAAATCGAAGAGCAACTGTTCATCGACATCCCGTTCGTCTTCAGAGAATTTTTGCTGACCGTCAGCGACGTGGTCTACGGCAGCCTGGAGCCGGTGACCGTCACCGACCCGCAGTCCCACACCTACCTGCCAGACGTTGCTGCCAACGCCTGGGATGCAGGCGTGGATCGCAGCATGATTCCGATCTGCCAGGACGGTGACAATTACTACCTGGTCGAAGAAGACGGCACCGTGGTGCTGTGGCTGGCCGAAGAAGAGCTGATCGCCGAAGAAACCTGGGAATCGGTATGGCACTGGGCGCGGGACGTCTGGCTGGAAAGCTGATCCACCCTGATGCGCCGCGTGGTCAATGCCCGGACGAGTCCTTGTGATTGTCCAGCGTTTCCAGCAAGGCCACCTGCATCCGCGTATGCACGCGAATGAACCAACGCCAGAGCAGCGCCGCCACCGCGGCCGCGACTATGACGATCAGCACCAGCAACTTGTTGGTCGGCAGAATACTGGCCGACAAGGCTGCCAGCAGCAGGAAAATCACCAACAGCGAGAGGATCGGGATCACTTCGGCGATCACCCGACGCACTCGCTGTGTGTGGCGGCCGGCCATTTCCGGCTTCACACCCATCTCTGCCAGCAACATCGACAGCGCCTTGAGCTTGCGATAAGCGGCGATCAGGAACGGCAGTGACAACAGTAACGCCCCGCCCCAGATCAGCGCTTTCTGCCAGCTCGGGTCGCTGATCCAGTCTTGCAGGTAAACGGACATGCGCTCGGCAAAGAACGCGCCCGAGAAAAAGATCGCAATCACCAACGCCAGATTCACCCCTACCTGCAACAGAATCCGCCGAATCATCGACGCCAACAGTGCGCCCTCACCCTGAGGCTGAATGCTGCGCAGCCATTCGCCATACATCCCCAGCACACGGCTCAGGCGCTGTGGCATCACTGCAGCAAGCTTGATCGACAGCGGATCAGCCGCGCGAATCAGATACGGCGTCAATAGCGTGGTTATCACCGAGACGGCCACCGCCACCGGGTAGAGAAAGTTGCTGGTGACCTGCAGCGTCATGCCCAACGCCGCGATGATGAAAGAGAATTCGCCAATCTGTGAAAGCCCCATCCCCACGCGCAGTGAGGTGCGTCCGTCATTGCCGGCGATAAAGGCACCGAGGCCGCAGGACAACATCTTGCCCAGCACCACTGCCACGGTGATCACCGCGATCGGCCAGGCGTATTGCAGCAGGATCATCGGGTCGAGCATCAGGCCTATGGCGACGAAGAAAATGGCACTGAACAAGTCGCGAACCGGCTCGATCAACTGCTCGATCTTCAGCAGTTGCCGCGATTCGGCCATGATCGCGCCGATCAGGAACGCGCCGAGGACCATGCTGTATTCAAGTTTGACCACCAGCAGACAGAAGCCGAAACACAGGCCCAGCACGGTGATCAGCAGCATCTCATTGCTTTCGAATTTCGCCACGTAGGCCAGCAGTCGCGGCACCAGCAGAATGCCTATAACCAGTGCGACAATCATGAACAGTGAAAGCTTGCCGACCGTGGAAAACACTTCGCCGGAACTGACGGTGCCGCTGACCGCGATGCTCGACAGCAACGCGATGATGCCGATACCGAGGATGTCTTCGACAATCAACACGCCGAAGATCAGCTGGGCAAAACGCTCGTTCTTCATCTTCAGATCATTGAGCGCCTTGACGATGATGGTGGTCGAGGAAATCGCCAGGATCGCGCCAAGGAACAGCGAGTCCATGGTATTCCAGTCGAACCAGCGGCCGATTTCATAGCCGATCCAGATCATCAGGACGATTTCCAGGAAGGCCGCGATGAACGCCGTGGCGCCAACCTTGAACAGCTTGCGCAGGCTGAATTCCAGGCCCAGGCAGAACATCAGGAAAATCACCCCGAGCTCGGCAAGGGTTTTGATGGTTGCTTCGTCGTGGATCAGGCTGAACGGTGGCGTATGCGGGCCGATAATGAAGCCGGCGACGATATAACCGAGTACCACCGGTTGTTTGAGACGATGAAAGAGCACGGTCACCACACCCGCGATCAACATGATCACTGCCAAATCCTGAATGAAGCTGATGGCATGCATGGCGTGTGGCTCCTTGGGGTGGGCTTTTGAAGGGTAACATCGCGACTTCCGGCGGAAAGAGGGTGCAATATATGGAAACAGATAGATTCCGGCGTGACGGCGGCCCCCCACCCGGCGTCCCGATAACTGTTGGTTTGAAAAACCAAGCGCCCGCAGAGGTGTAACCCCGAATCCTGCCTTGAACCCGTGAGTACGTTATGGAACCCGGAAACGCCCAGCTGTCGATGACGGTATTGATGACCCCCGACATGGCCAATTTCTCTGGCAATGTCCACGGCGGCACCCTGCTCAAATACCTCGATGAAGTGGCCTACGCCTGCGCCAGCCGCTATGCCGGCCGCTATGTGGTAACCCTGTCGGTGGATCAGGTGATCTTCCGCGAGCCGATTCACGTCGGTGAACTGGTGACCTTTCTGGCCTCGGTCAACTACACCGGCAACACCTCGATGGAGGTGGGCATCAAGGTCGTGACCGAGAACATCCGCGAGCGCTCGGTGCGCCACACCAACAGCTGCTTCTTCACCATGGTCGCGGTGGATGACCAGCGCAAACCGGCCGCAGTCCCGCCGCTGCAGCCGCAGAACAGTGAAGACAAGCGTCGGTACATGCAGGCCCAGCAGCGTCGGCAGATTCGTCAGGAACTGGAAAAACGTTATCAGGACATCAAGGGCGACGCCTGAATTCAGTCAGTTTGACGGTGTTCATTAGATCGTCTTCGCGAGCAAGCCCGCTCCCACAATGGATCTTCAGTGCACACAGATTTCGTGTACGACAGAGAACCAGTGTGGGAGCGGGCTTGCTCGCGAATGGAGTCGACGCGAAGGTCAGAGGCTGATCGCTGTCGCCTCGAACCGCACCCGCGGATGGGCGATCCGGTCCTGCGCCCGCACCAGTTCCAGCTCATAGCTGGCGCAGGCCTGGGTTTCCAGCATCACTTCATGCACTGCCGCCGCGGTGAATTCGAAGGCGCTCACCAGATTGTCACCCTGCAGCACACGCGCCAGGAACAGCCCGGCGGTCAGATCGCCAACGCCCACCGGCTGACGCGGAAACGCCAACAGCGGCCGACGCAGGTGCCAGCTGCCTTCAGCGGTCACCAGCAACATCTCGAAGCCCTCCGCCGGTTTGCCGGGATAGTCCAGGTGCTTGACCAGCACCGCCTTCGGACCACGAGCCAACAGCGCCCGCGCCATGGCCAGGCAATCGAACAATGACTGCGCCTTGCGCCCCGAGAAGCTGTTCAGCTCCAACTGGTTCGGGCACATGAAGTCGGCCATTGCCGCCGCCTCTTCCAGCAGAAAATCGCTGACCTCGGCTGGAACGGTACAGCCCTTCTCCGGATGGCCCATCACCGGGTCGCAGAGGTATAGCGCTTTGGGATTGATCGATTTGATTCGTTCCACGCCCGCGAGAATCGCCCGGCCCTGGGCCGCGCTACCGAGGTAGCCGGACAACACAGCATCGCAATTGCCCAGCTCACCGATCGCCGCGATGCCTTCCACCAGTTCCGGAATCTGATGCGGGGCCAGTACTTCACCGGCCCACTGGCCATATTGCGTGTGATTGGAGAACTGCACGGTATTGAGCGGCCACACGTTCACCCCGACCCGCTGCATCGGGAAAACCGCGGCGCTGTTGCCTGCGTGGCCGAACACCACGTGGGACTGGATGGCGAGCACATGGGGCGTACGTTTCATGCGGTGAGTTTTCCGTCAAACGATTGAAATTCGAGCCGCGCAGTATGCGACTAAACGCAGCCTGTACGACAGACCGGCGACGCAGTTAAGCTGGCACTATCTTGTTGGAGCACCCTGTTGATGCTGACCCTCGGAAATATCTTCGTGCTGATGCTGCTCGCCACCGGTGGCGCGTGGTTGTGGCACAACCACGGCTTGCGCGAACGCGCGCTGGAGCGGGTCATACAGCATTGCGCCAAGCTGCGGATCGAGCTGCTGGACGGCAACGTAGCCTTGAAGAAGATCGCTTTCATTAAAGACGCCAATGGCCGTCGGCGCCTGGCCCGTGTGTATAACTTCGAATTCACCGTGACCGGCGAAACCCGCCACACCGGCACCATCACCCAATTCGGCGCCCATAGCGCGCAGATCGAGCTCGCGCCTTACCCGATGCCGTTCGATGACACACCGCCGGTGGTCGACATCACGAAGCCCAGAGCTGAGGTGATTGAACTGAGTCAGTGGCGGCAAGAACACACGAAGTGGCGTCCTTGAAGGTAGTTGTTGTCGGTTAAATCCATTCGCGAGCAAGCCCGCTCCCACATTTGATCTGTTGTGCTGCACAACTTGTATGCACACCACAGCCCCCCTGTGAGAGCGGGCTTGCTCGCGAAGAGGCCTTCACAGACTGTGCAAAAAAATCAGCTAGTTCGCTTGAACCCTGCATCCCGCCAGACCTTCCTGCAGCACTTCAACAACCTGCGCCTCACTGAAAATCAGCTCGATACGCGAATCCCGACGCCATTCGCTGGGCTGCCAATCCAGTAACGAGTTATCCAGCGCATTCGCCGACACCCAACCCTCGACACTGTGGATAACCAACTTCGCCCGCCGCCATTCAAGGCGCTCAAGCCACTTCCCGATCAATACGGCATCGAATATCTGACTCGGATGCCACCGCCATCCAACGCTCCAGCCACCCTCCTGTGCCTGACTCAAGCAAATCGGCAACGTGGGGTCAGTCCAGATGGCCGGCATCTGCGCCAATCCCTTGGGCACGACAAAGTTATCCACACCCGCGACAGCCTGAGCCCCGAGCCCCGGTAACTCGCTCAACGGCAAGACGGCTTGCTGCGTCCAGTACAAAGGACGCATCGGCAACTGTGTGGCGATTCGCTGGCGATCACTGTCGTCGAGGCCTTCTGCCTTGTTCAGCAACAGCAACCCGGCACTGCTTAAGGCTTGCTGTTGCGCCTCAGGCAGCGGTTTTCCGGCCGCGAGCGCCTGAGCATCCAGCACCAGCACACACGGCTGCACCGCCAGGACGCCTTGCCACGGCGCCTCACTCAATTGCCTGAGCAACTGCGCCGGATGTCCCAGCCCGGAGGGTTCGATGAACAGTCGATCCGGTCGTGCCTTGCGCAGCAACCGCCCGAGGCCGATCTGAAACGGTGCACCATTGACGCAACACAAACAGCCCCCGGCCACTTCCCCCAGTGCGATACCATCGGCATCCTGGGTCAACAGAGCGGCATCCAGACCGATCTGGCCGAACTCGTTGATCAACACCGCCCAGCGCTCACCCACGGGCCGTTGCGCCAGCAGGTGCTTGATCAGGCTGGTCTTGCCGGCACCCAGCGGGCCGGCAATGACGTGGGTGGGAATGTTCTGCAACATGGTCGAGGTTTTCTGAGGAGGTAAAGAATGCGGTTGATGGGATGGTCGTTGCTACTGGCGCTCACATCGGGCGAAGCGCTGGCTCAGGCCTGCGTGGTGCACAGCACGGCTGAGCGGCTCGACGTGAAGGTCTGCCAGCAAAACCGCAGTATCCCGGAAAAACTGTTCGCCGACGGATTCTGCCAGCCGAATCTGCCCGGGCAGAAAGTCGAGGTGCAGTACGTCGACCAATGCCCTACCGGCGCGTTCGGGGTGTGCAGCAATGCTCAAGTCGCCAATATGCCTTACCGGCAGGATATTCACTATTACGGCGTGGCCACCGATGCGGTGTATTTGAAGCCGTTTTGCGAAGCCCAGAGCCAGGGAACCTGGCTCAAACCTTGAACCGCTAACTCAGCCAGTCCAGGGTCAGAATCAAACGACGCTCGCCCGGCGCCGGCTGCGGCGAGCGGTGGATCAAACCAAAGCCTTCGTTGCCGTGCCACTTCTCCCCTTTAAGCAACGCCACTTCGCCGCTGGTGATTTGTTGAATCAGCGAACCGTCCTGTGGTTCCGCCTCAGGTTTGCCTAATTGCCGGCGATCCATCGCCCCTTCTTTCAGCCATTGGCTGCCAATACCTGCGTAGGTGGTGATCAACCGCACCGGCACATGATCGACGTGGAAACGCGGGCACATGGCTTTGTCCAGAACCCGCAGACGCAGGCCGATACGCTGGGCGCCCAACAGGCAGGCGAAGGCGCTGACCAGCCAGGAAACATCGGCGATAAAGCCTTCGTAGCCTTCAAGGTCGCTGAAGCCTGAGGCTAAACCGTGGAGATTGGGTTCGGCGTCATCGCCGGGCATTTCCAGGGACAGCGCCTCGGCCAACGGCTCGTTCAGGGACAACAACAAACGACCGAAATCGGCAATGTGCGCTGGGAGTTGGCGCTGCCAGAGGGCCAGGTTCACGCCGTCGTCCAGAATTCCGGTCAGCGCTTTTGGCGTATCACCTTGAACCTGGCGAATGACCGGTCGCAGCTTCAGACTGGGCGCCAACATCATGCAGCCGCCTCTTCGTGCCAAGGACCAAACGGATCAGGCAGTAACTGCCAGCCCTCGACACCCAAGGCCATCTCAGCATCCGTCAGCAGGCAGTTATCGAGTTCGACGGTGAGTTGCGCGAAATCGATGTTCTGGCCGATAAACACCAGCTCCTGACGGCAATCACCGGTGGCGGCCGTCCAGTTTTCCATGATCCCGGCAGTGCTTTCTTCATCTTGCGGCCACTGGTTTTTCGGCACGAAACGCCACCAGCGTCCGGCAAAACCGTGACGCATCAAGCCGCCGGCCTGGGACCAGCTGCCAGCATCCCTGTGTTTGCTGGCCAACCAGAAAAAGCCTTTGGAACGCAGCAATTTGCCGTTCACCCACGGACGGTCGATGAAGCTGAAGAAGCGCTGTGGATGAAACGGTCGCCGCGCCCGATAAGCCGTGGAGGCGATACCATATTCCTCGGTTTCCGGCACGTGTTCACCGCGCAATTCCTGCAACCATCCCGGCGCCTGAGCGGCTTTTTCGAAGTCGAAGCGCCCGGTGTTGAGGATTTTCTTGAGCGGCACTTCGCCCATGACCATCGGAATGATTTCGGCCTGGGAATTTAGCCGCTCGAGGATCGCGATCAACTCCTGGCGCTCGCTACTGCTGATCAAATCGATCTTGCTGATCAGGATCACGTCGGCGAATTCGATCTGCTCGATCAACAGGTCGGTGATCGAGCGTTCATCCTCCTCTCCCAGGGTTTCGCCACGGGAAGCGAGGCTTTCGGCGGCCTGATAGTCGAGCAGGAAGTTCATGCCATCGACCACGGTGACCATGGTGTCGAGCCGTGCAATGTCGGCCAGACTCTGCCCTTCTTCATCGCGAAACGTGAAGGTTTCCGCCACGGGTAGCGGCTCGGAAATCCCTGTGGACTCGATCAGCAGGTAATCGAAACGACCGTCCTTGGCGAGTTTGCTGACTTCTTCGAGCAGGTCTTCGCGCAAGGTGCAGCAGATGCAGCCGTTACTCATTTCCACGAGTTTTTCTTCGGCACGGTTCAAGCTCACATCGCGTTGAACTTCACTGCCATCAATGTTGATCTCACTCATGTCGTTGACGATTACCGCGACCCGCAAATTATCGCGATTACGTAGTACGTAATTAAGAAGTGTACTTTTTCCGGCGCCGAGAAAGCCCGACAGGACGGTCACGGGGAGACGATTGGGCATCAGGTATTCCTCATCAGGATGTGGCCGGTCAAATCGCACGTTGATGGCGTTCGCGCAGCTCTTCACGTTCTTTGGCTTCAATACACAGAGTGGCGGTGGGTCGCAGCAGCAGGCGCTTGAGGCCGATCGGCTCACCGGTTTCGCGACACCAGCCGTATTCGCCACGAGCCAGGTGTTCGAGGGCTTCGTCGATCTTGTCCAGCAGCTTCTTTTCCCGCTCCAGCAGGCGCAGTTGCCACTGGCGCTGTTCTTCGGCGCTGCCGATATCGGCGGGATCGCTGTGGGGTTCCTGCTCGCGCAACACGTCGAACTCGCCGGCAATGCGCTCCTGCAGCTCGCTGCGCTGAGCCAGTAGCAGGTCGCGAAAGAAGCCTTGCTGGGCATCGTTCATGTAATCGGCGGCGGGTTGAGCGAGCAGTTCTTGTTCAGTCATGGCGGTGGATCATCAGAGCGGGAGTATTTTGATGTTATAGTATAACAATACAAATAAGCCACTCCCCTCTTGCTCGCTGCGACAAAGGGCACGATGCTTTAACCCGTCCGCCCCTTTGAGAAATGCCATGGGAAACGCCCTGAGATTCTCGCTGTTGAGCCTTTCGTTGCTGATCGCGGTCGATGCCAGGGGACAAGTCCCAAGCCTGGCCAACTGCACTCGCAGCGCCAATCTGCTGGCCTGCGTGGATGCCGACGGCAATGCCTACAGCGTTAACACCGTCGGCAACACGATCTATTTGCGCGGCTTCGAAGTGGCCGGCAAACGCCAATGGGCGCAAACCAATAGCCGCTACGGGCAATTGACGTTCTTCACGGGCATCGCGTCCGATGGCGAAGCCTGGGTCGGCTACAACCGCCGGGTTGGCTGGACAACCATCAATCGGTTTTCCAGTTCCGGCGGCAGCAGCGGCAAGTTCACGTGTAGCCGGATGACCGGCTGCTAGGCCTGCATCTTTTTCTGTTCCTGTTGCCAGGCGATGTAGCTGTTCATCGGTGGGTTCTTCTGAAAATAGCGCTGCAACCCTTCGAACAAACCATCGGCCACGGCTTGCTGATGGCGGGCAGTCACCAGTCGCTGACTGTCGCGGGCGTTGGAGATGAAGCCGGTTTCCACCAGAATCGACGGCACATCCGGCGACTTCAACACGGCGAATCCCGCTTGTTCCACGCGCTTCTGATGCAGCGTGGTGATGCCCGCGAGGCTGCCGAGCACCGTACTGCCCAACTGCAAACTGGCGGCGATGGTGGCGTTCATCGACATGTCGAGAATCACCCCGGCGAGCATCGGATCCTTGTCCTTGAGATTGAGCAGGCTGGTGGCGCCTAGCAGGTCTGCACCGTTCTCCCGTTGCGCCATGAAGCGCGCCGTGGCCGAGGTCGCGCCGCCTTCGGACAAACAGTACACCGACGCACCTGAAGCGGTGAGACGCGGTGCCGCGTCCGCATGGACTGAGATGAACATGTCGGCCTTGTGCTTGCGGGCAATCTCCACGCGCTTGCGCAGCGGGACGAAGAAGTCGTCATTGCGCACCAGTTTCACGTCGAAGCCCTTCTCACGTTTCAGCCGTTTGGCCAGCAGCTGGGCGATCGACAGCACCACATCTTTTTCCCGCTCACCTTTGGCACCGACCGCGCCCGGATCTTTGCCGCCGTGACCAGGGTCGACCACCACGATGATGTCGCGCTTGGGGTGAGCCTTGTCGGTGACGGGTTCAGGTTTTTCCATCGGCGCCGCTGCGATCTGTGGCGGCGCATCGGTCTTCAGATCGAGTACCAATCGGTGCCCCTGCCCGTCCTGTGGCGGCAGCAGAAAACTGTTGAGCTGCACCGGGCCGCTGAGGTCAAGGACGACTCGCGTATCGCCCTGACCGAAATGTCCGGAGCGAATTGCGCGAATCACCGTATTGTTGAGTGCCAACTGACTGAAGTCGCCACTGAGATTGGCGCCACTCAGATCGATGATCAGCCGTTCCGGAGCGCTCAGAGAAAACGTCTTGTATTGCACCGGCCCGCTCAGATCGAAGACCAGTCGTAGCTTGTCATCGGAGCGCCACAGTCGTGCATTGCGAATTTGCGTGGCCGACGCACTAAAGGGAAATGCGAAGGCCACGCTGGCCAGAATCAGGTTGAGCAAGTGACGTCTGTGCATGGTGAAAGCCCGCTCACGAAAAAGGCATCGTCGATTTGATTGTTATAATATAACATGCCAAATCAACTCCCACGATGGACCTGCTCATGAATGCGCTGACTCTGCCGGATATCGCCGCGCAGGCCTCACGCCAAGCCCTGCCACTCGATTGGGTGGGCATGTGCGGCATTGCTCTTCCTGTTTTACTCGATGGCCAGCGACTGAGTGCAAAGGTCGACACTGGCGTTAGCCTTGACGATGGAGAGGCGCGCGGCATCCATATGTCGCGGCTGTATCTGGCGTTGGAAATGCTTGAGCAGGAACACCTTTCACCCACGTTGTTGCGGCGAGTCTTGCAGAGTTTTCTCAATACTCATGAGGGACTTTCCCACAGCGCTTACCTAAAAATTCACACCGAACTATTGCTCAAAAGACCCGCGCTCATCAGTCCGCTAGCCGGTTGGAAAACTTATCCGGTGAGCATCGAAGCCAGTTTGAAAAACGCGATGTTCCACGTGGAACTAAAAATTGACGTTCCTTATTCCTCAACCTGTCCGTGCTCAGCGGCACTTTCTCGGCAGTTGATTCAGCAGCAATTCGTTGATGATTTTGCCAACAAGTCACTGCAACACGCCGACGTTCTGGCTTGGCTCGGCTCCACGAAAGGCATCGTCGCCACGCCCCATAGCCAACGCAGCAATGCGCAATTGCAGTTGCGTCTGAACGACTACCTGGATGACCTGCCGCTGATCGCCGCGATCAACGATGCGGAAGCCGCCCTCGGCACCGCCGTGCAAACCGCCGTGAAACGCGCCGACGAACAAGCCTTCGCCCTCGCCAACGGCCAGAACTTGATGTTCTGCGAAGACGCCGCCCGACGCTTGAATCTGGCCCTGAAACGCACCCCGGGCATCAACGCCTTTCACGTGCGAGTCGTTCACGCAGAAAGTCTTCACGCCCACGATGCTGTCGCCGAAAGTCGCTGGAATTGGGAGGCCGCATGATCCAATGCCAAGCCTTGCGCTGGGGCGCTCCCGGTCAACCACTCACTCCGCCGGTGGACTTCCAGTTACCCAAAGGAAGTCTGACCGCCGTCATCGGTGCCAACGGTTCGGGTAAAAGCAGCCTGCTAAAAGTCATCGCCGGTCTGCAAAAGCCACTGACAGGAAAAGTGATCATTGATGTTCCACGCAAAGGCGGCCTTTCATTCCTGGCTCAGCAACAACACCTGGACCGGCAATTCCCCATCAGTCTGCAAGAGTTGGTGGCCGCAGGTTTCTGGGGCAGCAAACAAACTCCGGAAATTCGCAGCCAGCGACTCAAGTCTGCGCTGGAAGACTGGTGTCTGACCGGCCTGGAACACCGCCCATTGATGGCCCTTTCCGGGGGCGAATTACAGCGTGCCCTGCTCGCCCGGTTGAGTCTCGCCGAAGCCCCCTTGCTGCTGCTCGACGAACCTCACGCCGCGCTCGACGAACTCGGCCAGGCGCTGCTCTGGAAACACATCCACGCCTGGCATGCCGAAGGCCGAACCCTGGTCGTGGTGTGTCACGACCTCGCCGCCGTACGCCAACACATCCCACAAGCCCTATTGATCAAAAGTAGCGGCTGCGTCCTCGGCCCCAGTACCGATCTGATTCGCCAACAACCCCAGACGCAGGTGGCTTGATGATCGCTTCCGCTCAGCTTTGGCAACCGTTCCACGAATTCGTGTTCATGCGCCGGGCGTTGCTTGGTGGTCTCGTTCTGGCGTGCAGCACCGCTCCGCTTGGGGTGTTTTTGATCCTGCGGCGCATGAGCCTGATCGGTGACGCGGTGGCTCACGGCATCTTGCCGGGCGCCGCATTGGGCTTCTGGTTTGCCGGGTTGAGTCTGCCCGCGTTGACCATAGGTGGTCTCGGCGCCGGCCTGAGCATGGCCGGACTGGCCGCCTGGATCACCCGCCGCACCGGCCTGCGGGAAGACGCGAGCCTGGCTGCGATCTACCCGATATCGCTGGCCAGTGGCGTGCTGATCCTCGGTATCGCCGGAAAACGGCTGGACCTGTTGCACCTGTTATTTGGCTCGGCGCTCGCGGTCGACGGGCCGACGTTGACCGGCATGATTTGGGTCTCGGGCTTCAGCCTGCTCGCCATGCTCCTCATCTACAAACCCCTGTTGCTGGACACCCTCGACCCGCTCTTTCTGCAAACCGTCAGCCGCCTCGGGCCATTGGCTCATGGGGTATTTCTGACGCTGGTGGTGCTGAACCTGGTGATCGGTTTCCAGGCCATCGGCGCCCTGATGGTGGTCGGTTTGATGATGTTGCCGGCGGCGGCTTCTCGCTTCTGGAGTCGTCGCTTGCCGGTACTGATCGCCATCGCCGCACTGCTCGGCTGCCTCTCGGTCTGGTTCGGCTTGTTGCTGTCGCTTTATTACTCACTGCCCAGCGGCCCGGCGATCGTGCTGGTGGCTGGCGGCTTGTATTTGCTGTCCGTGGTGTTCGGTCCGGTGCACGGTTTGTTGCGCCGCCCGCCTTTGCTCACATCCCAATGAGGTGTTGCCCGATGCGCGCTTTACTCGTGCTGTTCAGTTTGATGCTGTCGATGTCGTTGTCTGCCGCGGAAAAACTCCAGGTAGTCACCAGCTTCAGCATCCTCGCCGACATGACCCATCAGGTCGGCGGCGACCATATTCAGATCACCAACATGGTCGGGCCGGACGCCGATGCGCATACCTACGAGCCGACTCCGGACGATGCCAAGGCATTGCTCAAGGCCAGATTGATCATCAAAAACGGACTAGGTTTCGAGCCATGGCTGGACCGTCTAGTGACCAGCACCGAGACCAAAGCTGCAGTCATCAGCGCCAGCCACGGGGTCATTCCACGCTCGCTGGATGAAGACGGCGAAACCATTCCCGACCCACATGCCTGGCACAACCTGGCGAACACCGAGTTGTACATCAGCAACATCACCAAAGCCCTGATCGCCGCCGACCCTGCCAACAGAACCGACTACGAACACAACAGCCAGGCCTATCTGAAAAAGATCTACGCCTTGCTCGCCGAGGCCAAAGCCAAGCTCGGTTCGCTGCCGCCGGGTAATCGCAAAATCGTGACCTCCCATGACGCCTTCGGCTATCTCGGTCAGGCTTACGGCATCGACTTCATGGCGCCACAAGGTCTGTCCACCGAGCGCGAACCGTCGGCCACCGAAGTCGCTGCGCTGATCACGCAGATCCGTCAGGCCAAGGTCAAAGCGGTGTTCATGGAAAACATCAAGGACGCACGCCTGCTCAAGCAAATCGCCGATGAAAGCGGCGCGCATATCGGCGGCACGCTGTACTCCGATGCCCTCGCGGCGAGCGGCCCGGCCAGCACGTTCGCCGGGTTGTTCGAATACAACCTCAACACCTTGTATGAGGCGTTGAGCAAGCCATGATCCGCAAGAATCCTTCAGGTGATCTGCCGTCGATTGCGGAGTCGGCGTATGTGGATAAAACCGCCATCATCTGCGGCAAAGTGGTGATTGGCGAGAACGTGTTCGTCGGTCCGTACGCGGTGATTCGCGCCGATGAAGTGGACGACTCGGGCGAGATGGAGCCAATCACCATCGGCGCCAATTCGAACATTCAGGACGGCGTGGTGATTCACTCCAAGTCCGGCGCGGCGGTGACAATCGGCGAATTCAGCTCCATCGCCCACCGCTCCATCGTGCATGGCCCCTGCACCGTCGGTAACCGAGTGTTCATCGGGTTCAACAGCGTGCTGTTCAACTGCGAAGTGGGCGACGGTTGCGTGGTGCGGCACAACTCGGTGGTCGACGGTCGTGACTTGCCTGAAGACTTCTACGTGCCCTCCACCACGCGCATCGGCCCCAACACTGACTTGTCGCAGTTCCCATCAGTTAGCGTCAGCGCTTCGGAGTTTTCCGAAGACGTGGCGCGCACCAACGTCGATCTGGTGCGGGGCTACAAAGCCCTGCAAAACGAGTTCTGACCATGAGCAGCGTGCTGATTCGCAATGCCCGGCTGGTCAATGAAGGTCGTGAGTTCGACGGTGATTTGCTGGTAAGCCACGGTCGCATCGTCAAGATCGCCAGCAGCATCGAAGGTGAAACGGCCACCGTGGAAATCGATGCCAACGGCCAATGGCTACTGCCGGGCATGATCGATGACCAAGTGCATTTCCGCGATCCCGGAGCGCCAGACAAGGGCAGCTTCCATACCGAGTCTCGAGCGGCGGTGGCCGGCGGCATCACCAGCTTCATGGACATGCCCAACACCTCCCCGGCCACCCTGACCCTCGCCTCGCTGGCCGACAAGAAGCGTCGAGCGGCGACAAGTTCAGTGGCCAATTACGGTTTTCATTTCGGCGTGAGCAATGACAATCTCGACACGGTTGCCGCGCTCAATCCTTGCGAGGTGGCCGGGGTCAAAGTGTTCATGGGCGCCTCCACCGGCAACATGCTGGTGGACGATCCACGGATTCTCGAGCGACTCTTCGCCGAGGTGCCGACCATTTTGTTGGCTCACTGCGAACACACGCCGAGCATTGAGGCCAATGCCGCGAACCTGCGAGAGCTGTTCGGCGAGCACCTTCCGCCAGCCGCTCACCCGCTGATCCGCAACGCCGAAGCGTGCTTTCGTTCCTCCTCTATGGCCGTTGATCTGGCCAAACGACACGGCACCCGGTTGCACGTTTTGCATCTGACTACCGCGCGCGAACTGGCGCTGTTCGAAGACAGACTGCCGGCACAGAAACACATCACTGCCGAGGTTTGTCTGCACCACTTGCTGTTCGACGATCGCGACTACCCGAGCCTCGGCAACCTGATCAAGTGCAACCCGGCGATCAAGACCCAGGCCGACCGCGATGCGTTGCGCAAAGCATTGTTGAGCAATCGACTGGATGTGATCGGCAGTGATCACGCGCCTCATACCTGGGCCGAAAAACAGCGCCCCTACAGCCAGGCGCCGTCCGGTTTGCCGTTGGTGCAACACGCCCTGCCCGCGCTGCTGGAACTGGTGGCCGATGAAGTTTTGCCGATCACCACCCTTGTGGCCAAAACCAGTCACCGGGTCGCCGATCTGTTTGCCATTCCTGACCGCGGCTACCTGCGCGAAGGCTACTGGGCCGACCTGGTGTTGATCAAACCCGAGCCCGATGGCCTTGCCGTTTCCCAGCAGCCGATCCTTTCGCAATGCGGCTGGACGCCCTTCACCCACCATCGTTTTCGCCACAGCGTCACCACCACGGTCGTGTCGGGGCAAATTGCCTGGCACGACCAACGTCTAAATGACAGCTGCCAGGGTTTAGCCCTACGGTTTATGCGCTAGCGCTCGTTGTCGAAAATATTCGAGAACACCGATCATGATCCATATCACCCTGCCCGATGGTTCATTGCGTGAGTA
Organism: Pseudomonas farris; assembly: GCF_019145235.1. Taxonomy (GTDB): domain Bacteria; phylum Pseudomonadota; class Gammaproteobacteria; order Pseudomonadales; family Pseudomonadaceae; genus Aquipseudomonas; species Aquipseudomonas farris. The sequence continues at coordinate 285,539 of NZ_JAHSTV010000006.1, forward strand.
CGATCAGCCGCTGACTGTGTATGAAGTCGCCGCAAGTATCAGTCTCGGGTTGGCCAACGCGGCGGTGGCCGGTCGGGTCGACGGCGTGTTGGTCGACTGTGGTTTCCTGATCGAGGGCGATGCCCGGGTCAGTATCGTCACGCCCCAGGAACCCGATGGCCTGGAGATCCTTCGGCGTTCCTGCGCGCTGATGCTGGCCATGGCCGTCAAGCAGCTCCATCCGCGTGCACAGTTGCGAGCCGGATCGTCGCTGGGTGATGGTTTCTTTTATGAGTTTGCTTTCCAGCGCTCTTTAACTCTGGCCGAGCTGCCAGTTATCGAAGCGCGCATGCGTGCACTGGCGGCGACCAACCATTCGATCCGCCGGGAAACAGCTCCCCGGGCGACGCCAGTCGAACGGTTAACGCTGTATCGCTTGGGGGATTTTGAAAGTTTTGCCGCAGGCCCGCATGTTCCCACCACCAAGGTGTTGCAGGCCTTCGCCCTGGATCATATTGGCGGCACCTCTGAGCAACGGATCTACGGCACATGCTGGTCCAGCCAACAGCAGCTGGACACTTGGCGAGCGCCGCCGCAGGTGATGGTCATGAACATCGATGAACGTCATAGCGCTTATGCGCACTCAGTAACCGAGACGCTGCGCCGCCGCGGACTGCGGGCCAACTCGGACCTGCGTAACGAGAAAATCAGCCACAAGATTCGCCAGCACAGCCAGAAAGTGCCATATCTGTTGGTAGTGGGAGAGAAGGAAAAGGAAGGCGGATTTGTCAGCATGCGCAGCGGCAGCGGAGAGAACTTCGGGGAGAAAGGGATTGAGGCGGTGTGTGAATTGTTGAATTTGCCGAAGACTGGAGGTGCCTGAGCGAATGCCTTCGCGAGCAGGCTCGCTCCCACAGGGATCGCGTATGACCTTGTGGGAGCGAGCCTGCTCGCGATGCTTTTAGGCCCTTGGCTTCACTGTGCCGCAATCCTGTCCCAGCCACACAGCGCGAGTATCGAGGCTACCCTTCTGCTGAATGCCGGTGGCGTTGAAGGTGCCGTTAACCTTGGTGGTGAACTCACGATCGCTGAGGAATGTGGCGACACCCGCACCTTGCGCTTTCGGACAGCTGAAACGGAATTTCCACTGGTTGCCGGTACGCTCGGTGATTTCCTGCTTGCAGCCCGATTGTGGGTCCGTCAGTGGAATGTTGTCGGTCTTCACCTGCTCAGGCGTCAGGCACGCCCGAATCCCTTTGCCGCCCATGGTGATACCCTGCTTCTCCAGCTGCGCGCGCTGTTCAGGGGTCATCTGACTCTGTATCTGGCCGAGAATCAGTTGCAGATCGGGCAGGTTCTGGTCATCGACCTTCATGTTGCTTGAAGTCATTTCCCACAAACCCGGTTGCAACATCTGCGCCTGAGCAGCCACAGGAAGTGCCAAACCAAACGCAATGGCCAAACCCAGCAGACGAACGTTCATCGAGTAACTCCTGATCATTAGTGGCCGTTAGACGTCAGTCACGGGCTTCGGTTCATGGGCCAATTAAATAGCGACATTCTGCCCGGAACATGGTCTGTTAAGCATTGAATTCTTCAGGAGCAAGGCTGCCCCATGGATTATTTTGGACCGCATGTTTTCGGTTATCTGATCGCTCTGCTGCACACGCTGGGCTCGATTGCCGCCATCCATGCCGTATTGACCGTTCGGACCGCTCAAGGCTCGATCGCCTGGGCTCTGTCACTGCTGTTCATTCCCTACCTCACGCTTATCCCTTATCTGGTCTTCGGCCGCAGCACCTTCGATGGCTATATCAAGGCCCGGCGGCAAGCCAACGAGGAAATGCGCAAGGCAATCTCCGAGTTGAACTGGCGTCCCTGGGTAGAAGAGGCACTGGCTGCTCGTGCCTCCAGCGCCTACGCGTCCTTGAGGGCCATGCCGAAACTGGGACGCATGCCGTGCCTGGCAAATAACGAAGTGCGCTTGCTGATCGATGGCCAAGCCACCTTCGATGCGATTTTCGACGCCATCAGCAACGCCCGGCAAGCGGTGTTGATCCAGTTCTTCATCATCCACGATGACCGCCTCGGCCAACGCCTGCACGCCTTGCTGACGAAGAAAGCTGCCGAAGGCGTGGCGATTTACCTGCTCTACGACCGTATCGGCAGCCACTCCCTGCCCCATGGTTATGTGCAACCGTTGCGCGATGCCGGTATCGAGGTCAAAGTCTTCGCCACCCGCAGTGGCTGGCTCAACCGCTTTCAGGTCAACTTCCGCAACCACCGCAAGATCGTCGTGGTCGACGGGATTGTCGGTTTTGTCGGCGGGCTCAACGTCGGCGACGAATACATGGGCGAGAAACCACCCCTGGCACCCTGGCGCGACACCCACGTTAAAGTGCGCGGGCCGGTGGTGGCCTGCATGCAGGAATCCTTCGCCGAAGACTGGTTCTGGGCGGCCCGTTCGCTGCCGCCACTGATCCTGCCGGAGGTTTATCCGGATGATGGCGTGCTCTGCCAATTGCTAGCCACCGGCCCGGCGGATTCCTACGAAACCTGTTCGCTGTTCTTCGTCGAAGCCATCCATGCGGCGGCAGAGCGGGTGTGGATCACCACCCCTTACTTCATCCCCGACGAAGCGGTGTTCGCCGCGTTGCGATTGGCAGTGTTGCGTGGTGTGGATGTACGAATTTTGTTGCCGTCGCGGGCGGATCACCGGGTCGTCTACGCCGCTTCCAGCCTTTACGCCTTCGAAGCGGTACGTGCCGGTGTGCGCTTGTTCCGTTACCAGCCGGGGTTCATGCATCAGAAAGTGGTGCTGATCGACAGCGAAATCAGCGCCATTGGCAGCGCCAACCTGGACAACCGTTCGTTCCGGCTGAATTTCGAAGTGATGTTGCTGACGGTCGACAGTGCGTTTGCTGCCGAAGTGGAACAGATGCTCAACGATGACTTCGCCCAGGCTCACGAAATCGCCAAAGAAGAAAGCCGGGAGACCCACCGCCTGCAACAGATCGGCATGCGGATCGCCCGGCTTATTTCACCAATTCTTTAAGGGTTGTAAATGTCATCGCGGGTCCAGGGCAGTTCATGGCTGCCATCGGGATGGGCTTTCACCGCGAGGATTTGATGCAGGTTGATCCAGCCTCTGGCGAAGGCATAGGCGCACCCCGCCAGGTACAACCGCCAGATCCGTAAAGCCTGATCCGGCACCAGTTTGCCGGCAGCTTCCAGATTGTCTTCCAGGCGTTCGCTCCAGTGGTCCAGGGTTCGCGCGTAATGCAGGCGCAGACTTTCGACATCGACGATCTCCAGCCCCGCGTCGCTGATCTCGGCCGATATCATCGACAGATGCGGCAGCTCGCCGTTGGGGAACACATACTTCTCAATGAATTCACCAGCGCCGCGCCCAACCGGCCGGCCGTCGGTGTGCTTGGCGGTGATCCCGTGGTTCATCACCAGCCCGCCCTCTTTCACCGCACCGAACAGGATTTTGCAGTACTCGGCCAGATTGGCGTGGCCGACGTGTTCGAACATGCCGACACTGACCACCTTGTCGAAGCGCCCGTCCTGAGGCAGATCGCGGTAGTCGAGCAGTTGCAATTCGATCTGATCTTCCAGGCCTTCGGCTTTCACCCGTTCACGGGCCAGCGCCAATTGCTCTTTACTCAGCGTGATCCCGAATACCTTCGCACCGAACTCACGAGCCGCATACCGCGCCAACCCGCCCCAGCCGCAACCGACATCCAGCAGATATTCGCCTGGCTGCAACCGCAGCTTGCGGCACAGATGGCGAAACTTGGCTTGTTGGGCTTGCTCGAGGGTTTCACTGCCGGTCTCGAAGTAGGCGCAGGAATACGCCATGTCGCTGTCGAGCCACAGTTGGTAGAACGCGTTGGAAAGGTCGTAGTGGTAGGAGATGGCTTTGGCGTCGGTTTCCTTGTCATGAGCCGCGCGCACCGGTTGCGCATCTTCGTCTTCGTTGAGCAGCGCCTGACTCCATTCATCGCAGACACGAATCACATCGCTGATGGAGCCTTCCAGCTCCAGCTTGCCTTCGACAAACGCCGCCCCCAACGCGTCCAGACTGGGATGGGTGAACTGGGTGACCATGTGGGGGTCCTTGACCACAATGGTGACGCTGGGCGTCGGCCCCAGATTGAACTCATGGCCGTCCCAGAGTCGCAAGCGAAGCGGCAATTGCAAATTCTGTAAGGCCGGTGGAAGTTGCGCGAGCATGAAAAGTCCCCCTTGTTTCAGACGTCAAATCTGAGGGTAGACCATCCTTGAAAAATAGCAGGCTATCGAATTAATAGCCTTTTTCTATTCCCGGTGTTGCCTGCAACACTGAAACCATCCAACGGGCGATCGTTGAAAATGATCGCCTTACCCTAGATGACTACAAATCCGGCACACAGTTCTGAAAAGTTGTAGACGCTCACACCTCATCCTTAAGCTTGAGTAGGGGTTCCTGAAAGCGTAGCAAACGCCCGGCATTCCCGAGCACTAATAACGTGCTCAAGTTATGCAACAGCGCGGCAATCATCGCCCCTGCCGCGCCGAGCCAGCCGAATGCGGCGAACGCGACTATGGCCAGGGTCCAGCCCAACCCGATGATCACGTTGACCTGCAAGGTCTGCCGACATTGGCGACTCAAGCGTACACAGGTTCCGAGTCGGCGCAGGTCGCTGCCGATCAGGACGATATCGGCCGAGGCCAGCGCGATGTCCGCACCGCCTGCGCCCATCGCCACGCCGACCACACCGGCCTTGAGCGCCAGGGAATCGTTGATGCCGTCTCCCACCACCATTGGCCGAAATCCGCTGCCGATTTCTTTCAGCACACGATTGAGTTTGTCCTCGGGCAAGGCTTGGGCTTCGACATCGCTGATGCCCACATCCCGGGCCAGCGTGTGCGCAACGCTCTGCCGGTCCCCAGTGAGCAACAGCTGACGACCCAAGCCCAGTTCACGCAACTCGCTCAGGGCAAACCGCGCCTCGGGTTTGACGCTGTCGGCGAGCAACAACCAGGCGAGAAATTCACCGTTGAGTGCCAGCCCGGCAATCGGGCCGTCGTGGTCGGGCACAGCTGAAGTGTCGATACCCAATTGCGCGAACAGCTCCGGACGACCGAGGGCCGCTTCGCCCTGCTCGGTCATCGCCACTACACCCAGCCCCTGACGCTCGTGAATATCAGAGAGCAGCAGAAAGTGTTCCTGAGTGACCAACCCGGCCAAGGCGCGGCTGACCGGATGACTGCTGGCGGAACCGAGGCTGGCGGCGAGCTTCAGTACGTGACTGCGATCCTCCAGCGGACTGTCGATGGATTGCAGGCGCAAGGTGCCGAACGTCAGCGTCCCGGTTTTGTCGACCACCAACGACGTCAGGTCAGCCAACTCTTCAAGGAACGCCGAACTGCGAATCAGAATCCCGTGTCGAGCCGCCACCGCCACCCCGGCAATGGCCGTGGCCGGGGCCGACAACACCAGCGCGCAAGGGCAAGCCGCTACCAATACTGCGAGCATTGCTTGCGCATCATTGGTAACGAACCAGGTCACGGCGGCCAGCAGCAACACCAACACCATGTAGCTGCCGGCATAGCGTTCGAGCAATCGCGTGATTGGCGGCTTGGAACGTTCCGCGCTTTGCATCAACGCGATGACTTTGCCCAGGGTCGATTCGTTACCGGTGCGGGTCACTTCAATGCGCAGCAGGCCATCAAGATTGATCGCCCCTCCGAACACCGGCATGCCCACGCCGGCTTCTATCGGCACCGACTCACCGGTAATCGAGGCGGTGTCGAGGCTTGCCTGACCGGACAACACCCGGCCATCCGCCGGCACTCGATCACCGGCACGCACCTCCACGAGGTCACCGGCCTTGAGTGTGCCGTTGTCGACTTCAACAATAGAGCCGTCAGCCTGAATCTTGCGCGCATGGCTGCGAGTCAGTTTGCCGAGAGCACGAATCGCTTCCTGGGAACCGATTACGCTGCGCTCTTCCAGCACGTGACCGAAGATCATGATGATCGGCAGCAACGCCGCAGTGAGCAGATCACCTGTAGCCCAGGCGCCGAGCATGGCCAAGGCGATCAGCTGATCGGTGATCCCGTGCAGGCTCGGATACCGCAAGCTGTACCACGCCGAGCGCATGACCGGCACGGCCACCAGCAAGGAGGCAGAACCCAGCAGCAATTGGCTGACACCGGTCTGGTCCGGCGACAACCAGCGCCAGACCAGGCCCAGCACAAGCAACCCAAGCGCAAGCATGGCCAGGGTCAACTGGCGCGCGGCGCTACGTTGTTCAGCCGAGGACAACATGCTCGGCGCGGCGGCGGTTTGGGCAGTCATTGCGCAGCTCCCTGAATGATCAGGCGGGAATCGTCTTTCGGATCAACCGTGGTCACCGAGCCGGCCTGCCCGAGAATTTTCGGCATCCGTTCACGGTAAATACGCAGCAGCATTTGCGGGTCAGTGCCCTGCTGTTGCGCCTTGGCCAAACTCAGCACCGTGGCGGTGTCGGCAGAGGCTTTGGCCAGGCGTTCGCTGGCTTGGGCGTGAGCCACTTGCAGCGTGCGGTCGGCTTGTTCGTTGGCGGACTGAGTCAGCTTCTCGGCTTCAGTGCGCGCGTTGGCCACAGCTTTGTCGGCCTGTTGGCTGGCGGTTAATACTGCGTTGAACGCGTTCACCGCCGGGCCGGGCAGACTCGATTGCACATCGACCCGCGCCACTTCAATGCCCAACCCCTGCCCAGTCGCCGTCAGTTCGGCCAAGCGCTGATTGATGCCCCGCACCAGATCGCCGCGTAGACGTTCGCGGCGCTCAGCGGCCTGATTGTCGGCACCGATCAGTTCCGGTCGAGCCACCAGAATGGTGTCCAGATCTCGTGCGGCGGTGAGCGCCACGGCACTGCGCGTCACCAGCCGATCCAGCGCTGGCAGCACATGCTCACCCTGAAGAACGAAGGCATACGGTTCGGTGACTTTATAGAACACCCGCACATCCAGCTGCACGACGCCTGCATCACCGGTCAGCAGATAACCGGAGCCGGCGAGCGCATCGCTGATGGGCGTGGCGAAACTCGCGACTCGATCCGCCTGCAACGCGGCATCCGTGCGCAGCAGATTTTCCACCCGGCGCTCGATCACCCGATCCGCCGCAGGCAACAAGATTACCTGCTCAAACGGACGCGGCCATGCCAACAACAAACCGGCATTTTGAATACGATCCAGTGCGCCGAAGTGCAGCACCACGGCACGATTTTGCGGGTCGATTTGCCGCACATTGGAGAAGGCCCACGCCAACGCAGCCAGCACGGTCACGGCGTAAAGCGCCAAAAAAGCCAAGCGTCCGGCCTGAATCCAGGGGCTGCTCAACTCATGTGTTCCACGTGGAACTAAACTCATGGCTGCGACCCGGACTTGTTATCGAGCGTCGGTGGACCGTCAACCAACACCCGAAACGGTGCGGCATCAGTACGCAAAATCAGTTTGGTGCCCGGCGTGACGATGGTGCCCAAGGTGTCGAGAGAGCGCAGCAAGTTGTAGAGTTGCGGCGAACCGGCGTAGGCACGGCCGTAAATCTGCGCGGCTTCGACGCGGGATTGGGCTTCAATGTCCGCAGCTTTCACCGTCGCATCGGCTTGCACAATTCGCGCATCACGCTCGGCCGCAGAGCGAATTTGCGCGGCTTCGCGCTTGCCGATGGCGGTGCGTTCAGTGGCGATGGTTTCACGCTCGGCGCGCATACGATCGACAGTCGCGGTGAGCGTCACCGACGGCAGGGTTAAACGCTCGATGCCGACTTGCAGCACGCGCACGCCATAAGTGGTGAGCAACTGCTGATCGATCTGCTGACGCAGCTGCGCTTCAAAATCGGCGATGCGTACTTGGTTGGCATCGGTGTTCACCAGGTTGGCCAGATCGAAACTGCTGGCAGTGATTTCCAGCGCCGAGCCGACAAAGGTTCGGATCTGCCGCGCCGCTTCATCCGGCTGGTTCTGTACGGCGCGCATAAAACGTTGCACGTTGTCCGGATCACCCTGCACCTGCCAAGCCACGTAGGCTTGCACGATGATGCGCAGGCCATCGCGTGTGCCCACATCCTGTAAACCACTGGAGGTCGTACGCAGCCGCAGATCCACCGGGATCGCCGCCTCGAACGGTGCCGGCCAACGCCAGCCAAGACCCGGTTCCAGCAATACCCGCGATGGATTACCGAAGCGAGTGATGACCGTGGCTTCTCCCGAACGCACTTGCACCAGGCTCGCCGCTGCAATGGCAAACGCCACCAGCAACGCCGCCCAACCCATTCGCCGCCACGGGAAAGGGCCAGCTTCGTGTGGATCGCCGTGGTGATGATGGTGATGACCGTGGTGATGTCCGCCATGGCCGTGATCGTGGCCGGCGTGGTCATCGTGATCGCGATTGTGTGTAGGCGTCGGCTGGCTCAATGGACGGCTCCTGGCTGAACGGTATTACGCGACGACGCAGGATCAGCCGGCAGCGTGAATGTACGTAGATCGATGGTCGGCGCATTGCTACTGCCGCCCAGACGATGATCGAGAACCAGCAGCTTGGCGTTGGCCAAACCTTGGGTCAGTTGACTGAGGTATTGCTCCAACACAAAGGCCTGGCCGGCGCTGGAAAAAGCCTTTCGCTCGGCGGCAAATTTCAGGTCGGCGGCCTGGGCGGTGGAGTTGATTTCATGAGCACTGGCCGTGGCTTGATCGTGAGCGATGCTGGCTTGCAACTGTGCTTGGTTGGTCGCCTCCGCCGCTGCACCGCGCTCACGGGAAATCAATGCCTGAGCACCAATCTGCGCAGCTTGCACGCCGTGATAAGCATTGGCCGCCCCCGCTGGCGGGTGGATGGCCTCGACCACCGTGGCAAGAATTTCCACGCCGCTATCGAGTTTTTGCAAGTCAGCCTGCACGGCGCGACCGATCTCTTCGGCGAGCCCTACCCTGTCCTCGCCGAGCAAACCATCGAGGGTTCGCGAGGCGAAATCGTGAACCAGAATCCGGCTGGCGGTGCTGCGGATTAGCGTTGGCACATCGGCGCTGTTGTACGTTGCTGCCAGCGCCGCCTGATCGCTCAGGCCGATGCGATAGACGAAGCGCACGTCCATATTGACGATCTGGAAGCTCTGCTTGTCGGCGCGGCTGCTGGCGATGACTTGGGATTTGTCGTTCACATGGCTGGCGTCCCACAAGCGATTGGCAATCGCCGGTGCCGGGCCTTCGGCTGGTTCGGCCTCGACCGGTGCTGACGTTTCGCCCACGCTGGTGGCCAATTCGTGGACCACACCGTTTTCGACGCTCAGCACGCGGCCCAGCGGCCACGGCAAACCGGCGTGCAAACCAGGACCGAAAACTTCCACCGGTTTGCCGAAACGCTCATAGATACCGCGCCCTTGCAGCGCAATTTCGTGAATGCCGGTGAGCGACCAACCGACGATAGCCACCACCGCCAGCACCGGCAAAAACGCCCGACGCATGTAGGTGAAGGCCCAGATTTGCCGCAGATCGATACCGAAGCGGTTGTGCAGTTCGTGCTGCAATGCGAGCAGAGGTTGCGGCGGCCAGCGCAGCATGTCGGCAACGAAGCTTCGTGCCAGCAAGGCCGGTTCCAGCTGTTCACGACGGGGACTGAACAGCGACAACACGGCCCGCAGCAGCAACTCGACGGCGACCAGCCCCGGCAGCAAGCCGATCAGCACCACTAGACGCACCGGCCAGACCGATGTTTCGCTGCCGAACAACAAACACAGGGCGCTGAGCACCAGGCCAATAATCGCCACCCGCGTCAGCTGCGCCAACGGCCCCGCTTCGGGCCACTGGGCGACGTTTTCCTGCGCCAGTTGCCGCTCCAGCACCAGCAAACCGAAAGCCAGCAGCAACGACAGCGCGGCGCCGACACTGGCCGACAACCCCAGCGCAGCGGGCGGCAAGGTCAGATTCCAGACTTGCTCGATGCTGTACAACGTCAACAACGCCCAGCCGCCAAGCCAAAGCGTCGGTGCACCGATCTGCCCCAGCAAGCGCAACCAACGCTGACTGATCCGGTCCAGCAACCGCTCGTACCAGCCTTCACCGGCAACGACTTCCTCAGCGACAACCACCGGCACTAACACAGCCGGATTCATCGCTCTTGCGCGCCATTGCGTCACCCACCATGCCGATTGCAGGCCGGCGACCAGCACCAGCAAACTGGCGCTCTGATTGACCAGCAGCGCCGCCCACAACGACTGCGGCGTAAACAGACCGACAAAAAACGCCAGCATCAGCCCTGCTGCAGCCAAAGCACCCAAACCGATTGCGACCTGCCGCAATCGACGTCCTTGAACGACCGCCTGCTGAAAGCGCGGCAGTGCTGCTATTTGTGCCCCATCGCCATCGAGATCGACTTGCATACCACCCCAGCCATCGCTCACATCACAATTCGTTACGATATAACGAAAGTGGTGAAATATTCGTCGTAAATCGCTCTATCTAAAAGCGCTGACCCTGTCGCCAAGCTGAAGCCTTGACCGAAATGGCTCGAAACGCACATATTACGTTCGTAATTTTTATCGAAGGCTACTTTTATCGATCCTGCACCCTTTCATCAGGAGTACCACTATGAGCACCTATGACGTCGTGATTCTGGGCGCAGGCCCCGGCGGTTATAACGCAGCGATCCGCGCCGGCCAGCTGGGTCTGAAAGCGGCGTGCGTGGAAGGCCGCGCCACCCTGGGAGGGACCTGCCTGAATGTCGGCTGCATGCCGTCCAAAGCCCTGCTGCATGCCTCCGAACTCTACGACGCGGCCATGGGGGCGGAATTCGCCAACTTGGGGATTGAGGTCAAACCCGTCCTCAACCTTGCTCAAATGATGAAACAGAAAGATGAAAGCGTTACCGGGCTGACCAAAGGCATCGAGTTTCTGTTTCGCAAAAACAAAGTCGACTGGATCAAGGGCTGGGGCCACATCGACGGGCCGGGCAAAGTCACGGTGACCGACAGCCAGGGCGTCAAGACCGAGCTGAGCGCCAAGGACATCGTTATCGCCACCGGCTCCGAACCCACTCCCCTGCCCGGTGTGGACATCGATAACAAACGCATCCTCGACTCCACGGGCGCGCTGTCGCTGGGCGAAGTGCCCAAGCACCTGGTGGTGATCGGTGCCGGGGTGATCGGTCTGGAGCTGGGCTCGGTATGGCGGCGCCTGGGCGCTCAGGTGACGGTGGTCGAATTTCTCGACCGGATCTGCCCCGGTGTAGATGGCGAAGCGGGCAAGACCCTTCAGCGTTCATTGAGCAAGCAAGGCATCAGCTTCAAGTTGAGTTCGAAAGTCACCAGCGCCACGACGTCGGCGAGCGGTGTTCAGCTCAGCATCGAACCGGCCACGGGTGGCACCGCCGAGTTGCTTGAAGCCGATTACGTGTTGGTGGCCATTGGTCGACGCCCTTATACCCAAGGCCTGGGGTTGGAAAACGTCGGTCTCGCCACGGACAAACGCGGCATGCTCGCCAATAAGGGCCACCGCACCGAGGCTGCTGGCGTCTGGGTGATCGGTGATGTCACGTCGGGGCCGATGCTCGCCCACAAGGCCGAAGACGAAGCCATGGCCTGCATCGAGCAGATCGTCGGCAAGGCCGGCGAGGTCAATTACGACTTGATCCCCAGCGTGATCTACACCAAACCGGAGTTGGCCAGCGTCGGCAAGACCGAAGAACAGCTGAAGGCCGAAGGTCGTGCCTATAAGGTCGGCAAATTCCCCTTCACCGCCAACAGCCGAGCGAAGATCAACCATGAAACCGAAGGCTTCGCCAAAGTATTGGCCGATGAGCGCACCGACGAAGTCCTCGGCGTGCACCTTGTGGGCCCCAGCGTCAGTGAAATGATTGGCGAATATTGCGTGGCCATGGAATTCAGCTCCTCGGCCGAAGACATCGCCCTGACCTGTCATCCACACCCGACCCGCTCCGAAGCCTTGCGCCAGGCGGCAATGGATGTGGAGGGCATGGCGACGCAGATGTAGAAAGATCAAAAGATCGCAGCCTGCGGCAGCTCCTACGCAGGTTGCGATCTTTCACTTTTCAGCTGGGCAAATGCTCCAACGGCAGTGCCCCCGGCGTCTTCACCGTGTGAATCGCAAAGTTACTGCGGATGTCGCTCACACCCGGCAATTTCAGCAGTCGCCCGGTGAGAAAACGGTCATAGGCGCGTAAATCCGGCACCACCACTTGCAGCAGAAAATCTGATTCCCCTGACACCAGGAACGCCGAAATCACCTCAGGCAATGCCGTCACGGCCAGGCGAAAGGCTTCGGCCTGTTCATCGTTGTGTCGTTCGACCTTGACCCCGACAAACACTGTCAGCCCAAGGCCCACTTCATCTCGATCCAGATTGGCCTGATAGCCGCGAATCACTCCCGCTTCTTCCAGCATCCGTACCCGACGCAAACAGGGCGAGGCGGACAAACCGATTTCGTCAGCCAATTGCACGTTGCTCAGGCGACCGTCCCGTTGCAGCGCCGCGAGAATCTTGCGGTCGTAAGCGTCCAGTTTCATGGTTTGGCAGATCCCGATGGTTCGATCATCACAAAATGGCAGGTTATGCCAAATATCGAAGCTTTAGAAGCTGACTACGCAACCACCTGCCCTGCTCTTCAGCCATAGACTGATCCCACCAAATCGACAACGAATGGGGTGCAACATGGCAGGACTCTGGCTGTTTTTCATGGCACTGGCGGTGGTGTACCTGTTGCCCGGCCCGGACATGATTCTGCTGTTGCAGACCGGCGCGCGTCAGGGCAAAGGCGCGGCGTTGGCCACGGCGTTGGGGCTGGGCATAGCGCGTGGTTGTCATGTGGCCTTGGCCGCGTTGGGTTTGGCGGCGCTGTTCAAGACGGCGCCCTGGACTTTTGATGTGGTACGCCTGGTCGGGGCCGCGTACCTGCTGTGGATCGGCATTCAGTGCCTGCGCGCCACGATGCTGCCGAGCTTGAACGGTACAGACGCAACGACCGAAAAACCGCATTGGCGCGAGGCGATCCAACGCGGCTTGCTGACTAACCTGCTCAACCCCAAGGCGCTGCTGTTCTGCTCGGTGCTGTTGCCGCAGTTCATCGAACCTCACGCCGGGCCAGTGCTCGCGCAATTTGCAACGCTGGGCGTGATGCTGGTCGGTGTCGGGTTGTTGTTCGACAGCGCCTACGCGCTGGTCGGCGCAGCACTGGGCCGCTGGCTGCAACGCAGTCCATCGGCCCAGCGGGTGCAGCAGTGGTTGTTCGGCAGCCTGTTGATTGGCTTCGCGGTGCGGCTGACCTTTGTGCAGCAGGCGTGATTACTGTCGCACCTTGCGCTGGCGTCGGTTGATCAGCAATAGCGCCACCGCTGTAAACGCTACTACACCCCCCACTTGCAGCCATTTTTTGTAAGGCCGTAATACCAACCGGATGGGAGCCACGGCTTGGGTTACGTAACGTTTATCTGCATTCGGGAAATCCGGATAAGGACATCGTTCACCGAACAATATTGCCCAATCTACATAGGGGCCTTCTTTGATGTAGCGTTGATAGAAGGCGCTTGCTTCCTCAGGACTGGTATCCCAACTTGCCGCCTCACATAGCACTGCTGCAAAGGCGTGGCTGGTGTGGGGCAAGTTGTCGGCCGCGCGACTGGCTAAAGCTGTGGCGACATAACGGTAGTGGTAGCGCTGATCGGGCTTGGCTGCGCTGGATTGCTGGCGCTGGACTTCACCTTCAGCCACCAGCGGGCCGACCTTGAGTTCGCTGCTCTCGAGACTGTAATTGCCGCCGAAAGTCGCGTAATCCGGCGCCATTTCGTAGCCCAACAACTCCATTCCGTAAAAACGGGCCAGTGTCGCTGCATGGTAGTAAGCGAATGCCCGTTTGGTCGGCCACCACTTTGATTCGGCGTCGTTGCGCAACTCCCCGTACCACTTGGCCCTGGCCTGCAAGACAGCATTATCGAAATACCTTGGTGCTTCGTCATAACGCCCTTCACGCAGCAGGCGCCGCCCGAGCAAATTGCGCAGGTTCGCAGCTACCGACAACGGCACATAATTGTCGCGATCCTGCTGGGTGAGCGGCGGCGGTGCGGGCACCTGAGTGTCGACGTACTGCTTGAGTTCATCGAGGGTCAGCACCCGCTCGGCAACGGTGGCCGCGTCGTACCAGTAAATGTTTTGGCTGCGATAGAGCTGATCAAAGGCTTGCAGATAATCCCCGCGTTGCAGGGCCAGGATCGCGCTTTCGCCGTCGACCCGGCACTTGGGCTGCACCGTTTCGTAATCCCAGTCCGGGGTCCGTCGTTCGCCCCAGGACTCGTTCTGCGGGAAGGCCTGGGCTGCCTTGGCATACGCCGCGGCGGCAGCGCTTTTGTCGCCATCACGCAACGCGAGTTTCGCCCGCAGCCACCATGCGAGACCACCGTCACCGGCCTGTTCGAGGAAGGCTTTGGCACTGGCGTAATCGCCCTGTTGATAATTCATCGCCGCCAGGCGATCCGCGTTATCCAGGCTGCCGCGGGTGCTGTTTTGCAGCAACTTGATCAGTTTCTGTTCGCTTGGCGGCTGATCACCGAATGACCAGCCCAATCGACTGATCAACGACGCCGTCACCAGTTGCTGCACCGCTTTGCCCTTGAGCAACACGGCCAGTTGATCGTCGGGCATTGCCATCAGATCAGCCATCAACAACTTCAACGAGCTGTAGCCCACCGCCGAACCGTGGAGGTTCTGCGTGGCGTAGAGTTCGATGGCGCTGTCCCAATTGCCAGCGGTGCGGGCCACTCGCGCTTCTTCGCCGAGACTGGCAATACCCAGTTCCAGCGGGTCGCTGAAGCCGTCGATGCTCAATTGACGAGTCTGCTCGAAGGCCTTTCGAGATTGAGCCAACAGGTCGGGTCCCGCGCCCGCCTCTGAGCTCATGGCAAACAGTGCCCGCCCCAGTGAGTAAGCCGCCCAGGTACTGCGCAACGCACGTTGATCCGCCGGCAGCGCCAACACCTTCTGAAAGTATTCGGCGGCCAAACCATGGTCACCGGCATTGAACGCCACAGCGCCCGCCAGATAGAACATGTGCTCGGTCGGCAGGCTCGTGCCTTGCTCTTCAACCTGACGGGCATCTGTCAGGCTGCGCAGCTGTTTAACCAGCGCTTGCTGCTCAGGCGTCAGACCGGCCTGTTCGGCGGTGCTCCGCTGACCCGTGTAATCCGGCGCATCGCCGTAACCGTCCCCCGGAATGTTGGTGGCTGCGGTTGCATTTTTCAGTCCCGCGATGGCATGCCCGAGGCGGCTGATCTCAAAGTTGAAGTTGCCTTCCGGCAGTTCCGCCAGCGACTGGCCACGGTTGTCCAGCAGCCGCATGGGGAAGTCCGGCCCGCAGGCCAGCGCCGAACCCAATGGCAGGCTGAGGCTCAGGCAAAGCACATGGCGGGGCCAGTTACGGGTGAACATTCGAACCTCCTTGATCAATAGTTGCGCAGCGTGCCCAACCGATGGCGCGCTGCCCGCCGGCGGGGATTCGACCCTCGCGCAGGCGGGTGAAGGTAAGCAGATCCGGGCGTTGTTGCAACGCATAACCGGCCAATGCATCGGCGCCATCGCAGCCCTGCACCGCCAGTGTCAGGCGTTCGGGCCAGGCGCTGTCGAGGTTGCCTTGGTTGCTGACGCTGATGTCGTAGAGGCCGTCCTGCGCCGAGAGCTTCAGCCCCACGCGGCTGTCGAGCATATCGCCACGCGCCACAGCGATTAGCGTCGTCAGGCTCCAGGCCCTGCGATCATTGGCCAGCGGCAGGCGAAACCAGATCAGCCCGGCCAGATGAGCCGGTGGATCGGCGCGCAACTCGGCGCCGAGTTTGCTCAGTTGCAACGGGTCCGCCAGTAACTCCCGGCGTTTGCCGCCCCGCTCGATGGGCACTTCACTTTCCACGACCGGCGCACCACCGGCCCCCGGCAACAGCGCCACGCCATAAGCCGGCAGCGCCAGATAAAACGGTTTCGAGGTAATACGGCTCCAGGCCTTGGCCCACTTCCGGGCCTGATCCGGGTCGAACAACCCACGCCGTGGATCGCTCACTGCATGCACCTGCAAGACGCTGCTGTCGACTGTCGCCAGCAGCGCCGGCAATTCAGGGCTGTCGAGCCAGGCCGGCAACGCGGTGATGCTCAGTGGCAAGGAGGCCGGCAGAAGAGCGCGTAGATGCGTGAGGAATTCGCGGTAGGCCGGTAGCCGGGCATTACCTGCATCGTGGTCGATTTCTACGCCGGAGAGGATCAGCCCCTGCCCTTGCCAATCGCTGAGCACCTGCTGGATTTGCGCCGTGACCTCGTCCTGATCCAGCCCCTTGAGCTGGCCATCCAGACGAATCACTGCAATCAGCGGCCTGCCATCACGCTTGAGCAGCGCCGGATCAATCCGCGCCCGGCTCCAGCCAGCCTGCGGAAACGCCTGCAAGGCCAGCACGCGCAAGGTCGAGAAGTCCGCACGGCTGTCGCGCAGCGCGGCCTCATGGGCGGGCGTCCATTGCCGTTGCCACACATAGAGTTGCTGATCGAGCGGCGGCGCGTCCGGTCGCTCGCAACCGTTGAGCAACACCGCTGCCAACAAAACGATCAAGCGTGTGAAAAAAACCATGAAAAACCTTATCCCTGAAATACAAAAAGGGCCTCTCAAGGCCCTTTGTCGCTCTGCTCGTTACCCTACTCAGCCATTGGCTTGCGGGCAATGATCACCTGAATTTTCGCTACCACGCGCTACTGGAAGAGAAATCCCTGTCCTACACCTAAACCTGCGGCACCGGACTTTTGTGGCGAGCGAGCTTGCTCGCGCTGGGCTGCGTAGCGGCCCCAGGATTCTGGCAATCTATTGCAGAATTTGTGAGTGCTGCGCACTCAAGCGGGAGCAAGCTCCCTCGCCACAAAAGCCATTCCCACATTGGGTCAGCTGTGTGGCGCAGGTTTTGGTATGGCAACGTTATCCAGCATCCGGTTCACCGCCAGTTCAGCCAGCATGACGATCTGTTGAATCGCCATCGCCGTTGCTTTGAACATGGTGAAACTCCATTCGAGGATTGGAGTTCGCCAACACTGCGACCAAGCAGAAGGGTGGCGAACCGTACGCGGGTTGGTCAACCAGGGAATGGAACCCGGCAGGGCCTAAGCCCTCCCACGCACAGCTCGCCATGAAGCAAGCATAAAAGTGCGCCATTCTAAAGTTGGGCGACCAAACCCGATCACTGAATTTGCAGCGACCCCCAAAGCCTATCCCCCCGACTTCTGACACGACAACCGCTAGAACTTGTCGGAATCGTCCTTCAGAACAGCCAAATCTGTAGGATATTCGCAAATGTTTTCAGGCCAGCCGAGATCAAATGTGGGAGCGGGCTTGCTCGCGAAGGCTGTTTAACATTCAACATGGAAGTTGTCTGACACACCGCTTTCGCGAGCAAGCCCGCTCCCACAGGGGATTTTCTGTGTTGTCTGGTTCAGTTACAGATCCAACACCAAAGGCCGCGAACCCTGCGCCGGCACCGCACAACAAATCAGCACCTCTCCAGCGTCCGGAACCTCCGCAGGGGGCTGTGGATAATTCACCTCTCCGCTGATCAGGCGGGTCTTGCAGGTCCCGCACGAACCGCCGCGGCAACTGAATTCCGGGCGCAGGCCACGACTCTCCGCCAGCTCCAGCAAACTGCCGCCGTCCGGCTGCCAACGCGCCTCTTTGGCCGAGCGCTGGAACACGACTGGTACCGAAACGGTGGCGGCCGGTGGTTGCTCGATGACCACGGCGTCCGGATCAGGCTTGCGACGCAGCGTCGACGGCCCAAAGGTTTCGGCATGAATCCTTGAGTCGCGGATGTCCAGATCCCGCAGACGGTCGTACAGCCCCTGGGTAAAACTTCCCGGGCCACACAGGACAAAATCCACTTGGTCGTAGTCTTCCACCTCGAGAATCGTCTTGAGCAAATCGGCGTCTATGCGCCCTGTCAGGTCGTAATCTTCACCCTCGCGGGCGTCGGGTTCCGGCTGGCTGAGCAAACGCAGCACGCGCACCGCGTCACCGAGGCCGTCGAGCAAGCGATCCAGCTCAGGACGAAACGGCTGATCCGCCAAAGTCCGCGAACTCTGAAAGAACCACGTAGGACGGATGCGCCGCGTGCGCAGGCCTTGATAAACAACCTCACGCACCATCGACAGCAGCGGCGTGATGCCGACGCCGGCGGCCAATAGCACCAGCGGCCGACGCTCATTGGGGGCCACGGTGAAATGCCCCTGAGGCGCACGGGCTTCCAGCAGATCTCCCACCTGGATCTGTTCATGCAGATGCGATGACACCACCCCGTCACGCTTAACGCTAATGCGGAAAAAATCGTCGGACGGTGCACTCGACAGGCTGTAAGTCCGGATATGTATTTCGCCGCCAAGATTGAACCGCAAAGGCAAATGTTGCCCGGCCTGAAACACCGGTAACCCGGCGCCATCGGCAGGCTCCAGATAAATCGAACGAATGTTGTGGCTTTCCTGTTCGATGCGCGTCACGCGCAGCGGCCGCCAGCGATCCCCCAGGGCCTGGGCTTGCAGGCGTGCGTTCGCCTGCGCCCAGGTGCCGGTCAGCAAACTGGTGGGTGACACGCCGTCAAAGCGCCAGCGCAAGGCCAGTGCCGCGGGCCGCCGCACCACGCGCTCCACTTCGAATGTCCACAGCCGCTCGGCCCCTTGAAAGGCTTCGACCTGCGGGCCTTCGAGGATGATTTGCGTGCGACCGCTGAGCTGCAGCAGATCGCCCGAATCGAAATCGATGAACAGCAAACCGGCTCGAGGATTGATCAGCAGGTTGCCCAGGGTGTTGAAGAACAGATTGCCGGCGAAGTCCGGAATGGTCAGGCGATTGCCCTCTACATGGACGAAACCGGCCTGACCACCCCGGTGAGAAACGTCCACCGAGCGCTGGCCATCGACGTCCACATAACTGGCGACAAAGAAGGTATCGGCGCCGGTGATCATGGCTTTGGCCGCGTCATCCAGCCCATTGAGGTGCTGCGCAATACGGGTCGCCGGATCCGCCAATGGCACCGAGCGAAACTGGCGCAATTGAATGTATTGCGGGCAATTGCCGAAAGACTGCTCCACCTTCACCTCGAAGCCGCTCGCCGTCACAGCGCCGACTCGACCATTGAGGCGGTTGCGACGTCGGGTGTGCAGTTCGATACCGAGCAGACCGATCGCCGCTCCCTCTTGCAATTGCGCAGGGTCGTCGCTGCCAGGCAGGCTGCCGAACTGCAACAGCGTGGGCTCTGGAGAATGGGCAAAGCCCGGCGCTCCTTCAAGAATGCTGGCCCAAGGGTTGCCGTCAGCATCCACCGCGCCGTACAGCATGAACGGCAGTTGCTGATAGAACGCGCGGTGCTGATCCGGCATCTCGCTGCGAATCACCCTACGACCTAATGCGTCCATTCGCTCGACGACACCCACGTGAGCCTGCAACTGTTTCTCGCCTGCGTGCCAAGGTGAACGTTCCATAACGGCTTCTCCCCTGCGCTCCTCGCGCAATAAGAACGGCCCGACTGAATCGGGCCGTGAGCATCAGGCAGTTTTTTGCAAACCGGCGACGGTGCGCGGCATGCCGACAAATCCTGGCAAGGCTTCAATCCGCGCCAGCCAGGCACGGATGTTGGCGTAGTCGTCCAGCGACACATTGCCTTCGGGTGCATGGGCGATGTAGCTGTACGCGGCAATGTCGGCGATGGTCGGCTCGCTACCGACCAGATAGGGCGTTGCGCCCAATTCCTGATCAATCACTTTGAGCCAGGTGTGGGAGTAAGCGATCACCTCTTGCGCGTTGTAAGGCGCACCAAACACGGTAATTAGTCTTGCCCTGCCAGGGCCAAAGGCAATCGGCCCGGCGGCGACCGACAACCAACGCTGAACCTTGGCTGCCCCGACCGGATCGGTTGGCAGCCAGTGGCCGTTGCCGTATTTCAACGCCAGGTAGACCAGGATCGCGTTGGAGTCGGCCAGCACCACGCCTTGATCATCAATCACCGGAACCTGACCGAACGGGTTGAGCGCCAGAAAATCCGCTTGCTTGTGCGCGCCCTTGGCCAAATCGACGAAGATCAGCTCGGTCGGCAGTTGCAACAGCGACAGCATCAGCTCCACACGGTGAGCATGGCCAGAGCGGGGGAAATTGTAGAGTTTGATGGCTTGCATGGTCGACTCCGCTGGGTAGTGGCGCCATTCAGGAAAGATCAGCGCCGATAGGGGGCTATCTTCCATCCGCAACCAAAACAACAGAATAACCAGCAAACGCAATCAATTATTTCACCCAGTGCAATAACCCTCAGTCGTGCAGGGCTGGGTGTTCGCGCAGTACCTTCACCGCGAAGTCCACAAAACTACGGACCCGCACCGGGGCTTTGCGCCCACCCTGGTAGACCACATGAATGGGCAATGGCGGCAGTTCGAAGTCAGCCAGAACGATTTCCAGCTCACCGGCGGCGACTTTGCTCGCCACTTGATACGACAGCACTCGGGTCAGTCCCAGTCCCATGGCGGCGGCAGTAATAGCCGCCTGATTGGCGGTGACCACCAGACGCGGTTCCGGACGAACGCTGATCGGCTCTCCCCCGTCAAGGAACGGCCAGCTTCTGTGCTGACCGATGGACGAGGTGGCGATGATCGGGGCTGCGCTCAAATCTGCAGGATGCCTAGGCCGACCACGGTCAGTCAGGAAGCCAGGGGAAGCGCAGATCACCCGCCGCACTTCGCCCACACGAATTGCATGCTGATTGCTGTCCGGCAACTCACCGATGCGCACAGCCACATCGATGCCCTCCTCGACCATGCTCACCACCCGGTCGACCAGTAGAGCGTTGATGCTGACTTCAGGGAATTGAGTCAGGTAACCGACCATGACCGGCGTGACGAACAAATCGCCGAACAATACCGGCGCCGTGATCGTCAGTTGCCCACGAGGTTGGGCGTGGCTCCCGGCTGCCGAATCCTCGGCTTCCTGCACCTCGCTGAGAATTCTCCGACAGTCCTCCAGATAACGCTGACCCACCTCGCTCAAATGCACGCTGCGGGTGGTACGTGTCAGCAACTGAGTGCCAATGCGCCGTTCAAGCGCCGCCACTGCCCGGGTGACGCTAGCCGCCGACATCCCCAACCGCCGCGCCGCTGCCGAGAAGCCTTGCTCCTGGGCGACGGTGGCGAAGACCTGCATTTCCTGGAAGCGGTCCATGGGTTAACTCCTGAGCACTGAAAAACGCGAGGCCGACAGTTCCCGATTGGACCTGGATATCGCTGGAAGAGGATGAGCCGTGCAGTTTTACTGGCATTCTGATTATTGTGACGTATAACCCTGAACGTTCACGCTTTCAATTGCTGAGACCGTATCCAGATGCCCTCCATCTACCAACTTAAACCCGCCTTCCAGAATCTGTTGCGACCGCTGGTTCAGCGCCTGTTCGATAACGGCACCACCGCCAATCAAATCACCGTGCTGGCCGGCGTCATTTCGGTCGTGACGGGCGTCGGGATTGCCTGTTTCGCCAATCACCTGTGGGTATTTCTGCTGATTCCCGTGTGGATGATCCTGCGGATGGCGCTGAACGCTATCGACGGCATGCTGGCCCGGGAATTCGGCCAGCAATCGCGCCTCGGCGCCTACCTTAATGAACTGTGCGATATCGTTGCCGACAGCGCGCTGATCCTGCCTTTTGCCCTGATTCCCGACGTGAGTGTGTTGATTGTGCTGTTGGTCACGCTGCTGGCATTGTTCAGCGAGTACAGTGGCGTCCTCGGGCCGATGGTCGGCGCATCGCGGCGTTATGACGGCCCGATGGGCAAGAGCGATCGCGCGTTTGTACTCGGCGTCTTGGCCACCGGCATTGCCATCGGCTGGATCAGCGCGTTGTGGATTAACGTTGTGTTTGCGGTGGTCGCCGTCCTGCTGGCTTACACCTTGGTCAACCGGGTCCGTCTGGGCCTGAAAGAAGTGCAGGAAAACGCTCCCTCGGCATAAGGCCTCAGCGTAAGGCTCCCCAAGCATAAGGAAAGTGCAATGCGTGAAACTCAGAATCAGACCTTCACTACCCACGACGGCGTTGAATTGTTCTACCGCCATTGGCCGGCCACGGCGGGTAATCCGGGCGAACCGCGCAAGGCTGTACTGCTGTTTCATCGCGGCCATGAACACTCGGGGCGCATCGCCCATCTGGTGGATGAACTGGACCTGCCAGCGTTCGACTTCTTTGCCTGGGACGCGCGCGGCCATGGTCAGTCGCCGGGCGCTCGCGGCGACAGCCCGAGTTTCGCCACCAGCGTGCGTGACGTGCAGACGTTTTGCGATCATCTGAACGCGACCCACCAGATCGACGAAGAGAACATGGCCGTGATCGCCCAGAGTGTCGGCGCGGTGATTGCCTCGACCTGGGTCCACGACTATGCACCGCGTATCCGCTCGCTGGTGCTCGCGTCGCCCGCATTCAAGGTCAAGCTCTACGTACCTTTCGCCCGTCCGGGCCTGGCGCTGATGCGCACGTTTCGCGGCAACTTTTTCGTCAACAGCTACGTCAAGGCCAAGTTCCTCAGCCACGACCCGGAACGCGTCGCCTCCTACGACAGCGATCCGCTGATCACCAAGGCGATTTCGGTGAATGTGCTGCTCGGCTTGTATGAAGCCGCCGACCGTGTGGTGGCCAATGCGCAGGCGATTCAAGTGCCGACCCAGCTGCTGATTTCCGGCTCGGATTTTGTGGTCCACCGCAAACCCCAGGAACAGTTTTTCGAACGTCTGGGCAGCCTGAAAAAGGAAAAACACATTCTCCCGGGCTTCTTCCACGACACACTTGGGGAACGTGATCGCGCCGTGGCCGTAGCCAGCGCCAAACGCTTTATCCTGCAAAACTTTGAATACCCGCTGGACCGGGCCTCGTTGCTTGATGCCGACAAGATCGGCCTGACCTGCGCCGAATCCGAATCCCTCGCCGCCCCGCTGCCGCACAACTCGTTGCGCGACCTGTATTGGCGCATGACCCGCGCCAGCATGCGCCTGGGCAGCCGGCTGTCTGACGGGGTGAAGCTGGGCTTCGACACTGGTTTCGACTCCGGCAGCACCCTGGACTACGTGTACCGCAACCAGCCCACCGGCAAGGGCGGGCTCGGGCGGATGATTGATCAGAACTACCTGAACTCCATCGGCTGGCGCGGCATTCGCCAGCGCAAACTCAATGTCGAAGAGTTGCTGCGCCTGACCATGGCCAAGCTGCGCGAAGAAGGCCGACCGGTGCGCATCGTCGACATCGCCGCCGGTCACGGCCGCTATATTCTCGAAGCCTTGCAAGGCGTCAGCCCGCTACCGGAATCGATACTGTTGCGCGATTACAGCGACATCAATGTACGTGACGGTGGTGCGCTGATTCGCGATAAGGGCCTTGGAGACATCGCGCAGTTCGTGAAAGGCGACGCGTTCGACCGCGCCGACCTGGCGGCACTGGACCCAAAGCCGACGCTGGCGGTGGTATCCGGGTTGTATGAACTGTTTGCCGACAATGCACTGGTCGGCGGCTCTCTGGCGGGCCTGGCCGAGGCCGTGGAGCCCGGTGGCTATCTGGTCTACACCGGTCAGCCCTGGCACCCGCAACTGGAACTGATCGCCCGCGCCCTCACCAGTCACCGTCAAGGCCAGGCTTGGGTGATGCGTCGGCGCAGCCAGGCGGAAATGGATCAACTGGTGGAAGCAGCGGGTTTTCGTAAAATCACCCAGCGAGTGGATGAATGGGGGATCTTCACCGTGTCCCTCGCGCAACGGGTGCAATGATGGGGGCTGCCCCGAGAGAGCCGGGTTTGCTGAAACCCGCCGTGCTCTGGTTGCTGGTGCTGGCACCGCTGTTTTTTGCCAGCTACGGCTTTGCCACGTGGGTCACGGCCCAGCGCAGCGATGTCGACACCTTCGTTTTCGATTGGGAAACCGCCATGCCCTTCTGGGCCTGGACCATCGTCCCCTACTGGACGATTGATCTGCTGTACGGTTTTTCGCTGGTGCTGCCCGACAGTCGCCATGAACTCAAGCGCCACGCCTTGCGCCTGCTGAGTGCTCAAGTGATCTCAGTCAGTTGTTTCCTGTTATGGCCGCTGCGCTTCACCTTCGAACGGCCTGAACTGGACGGAGTGTTCGGCTGGCTGTTCGCGGTGCTGGCCGGGTTCGACAAGCCGTTCAATCAGGCACCGTCGCTGCACATCGCCCTGCTGGTGATTTTGTGGGTGATGTACCAACGGCACACGCAAGGCCTGTGGCGCTGGCTGGTGCACGGCTGGTTCGCATTGATCGGGATTTCGGTGCTGACCACTTATCAACATCACTTTATCGACTTACCCACAGGCGCCCTCGCCGGCTGGCTGTGCGTGTGGTTGTGGCCGCTGGACCGGCCCAGCCCCTTGAGTAGTCTGCGGTTGGCCAAGGACCCGAAACGCTGGCGCCTGGCCCTGCGTTATGGCATCGGTGCGGCGATATTCGCCATTCCAGCCTTTGGCCTGGGCGGCGGATGGCTGTGGCTGATCTGGCCCGCCGTGGCGTTGCTGTTGGTGGCGCTCAACTACACGCTGCTGGACGCCGCCGGTTTTCAGAAACGTGCCGACGGCCGCCTTAGCCCGGCCGCCCGTTGGTTATTTGCGCCTTACGTGGCAGCGGCGTGGATCAACTCACGGCTTTGGACTCGCAAGCATCCACAGCCCAATGAGGTTGTGGATAACGTTTGGCTCGGCAGGCTTCCCGACGCTGAGCAGTTGGCGCCGTTCAAAGCGGTGGTTGATCTATGCGCTGAGCTGCCGCTCAACCCGAGAGGCCGCGCCTATCAAAGCGTTCCGATACTCGACCTGACCGCGCCCAGCGCTGAGCAATGCCTCGCTGCCGCTCAGGCCATTGAACATCTGCGCCAGCAAGGTCCATTGCTGGTCTGCTGCGCTTTGGGCTATTCACGCAGCGCCACTGCTATCGCGGCCTGGTTGCTGCACAGCGGTCGAGCGACCACCGTCGATGCCGCCGTGGCGATGATCCAGGCCGCACGCCCGCAAGTGGTGCTGCATCCGGCCCATCGCCAAGCCCTGGAGAGTGCCTATGCCGGTTGATATGGAACTGCACGTGGTCGCCAGCCTGCTGCGCCGGGGCCGCACCCTCGATCAGTTATCCACAGGGCTGACCTTGCTGGGTGTGTTGTTCGGCCTGCTGCAACTGCTGCTGATCACCCCGACTGCGCCGTTCTTGATCCTCAGCGCCTGGCTGATCATCCTCGGGCTATGGCAAAAATACTGGGCGCTGCGGGTGGCCTTCGACGCTGACCTGTTTACCCTGATGGCCCGCGACGCTGACACTTTGTCAGACCGCACTCAAGCCCTCGATCAGGCCCTGCAAAACCTCGGCCTGCAACCGGCCAACCGTGCCGGCCGGCCCTGGATCGAACGTCAGCGTGGGGGGCTTAAACTGCTGCGTAAACAGGCTGTCCTGCTGGTCGCCCAAGTGCTGCCACCATTGGCTGTCATTCTGGCCAGCCCTTGGCTGCCCTTCGCTGGATAAGGAAATCGTTAATGTTCGAACCTGTGGTCGCCTTCCTCATCACCTCCATGGCCCGAACCGTTACTGGCGCCCGCAGCCTGTGGATGGGTTGCGCGCCGGAACCCGTGCAGCGCATTTATTTTGCCAACCACAGCAGCCACGGCGACTTCGTGCTGCTCTGGGCCTCGCTCCCTTCCACCCTGCGCAAACTTACGCGACCGGTGGCCGGCAGCGACTATTGGAACAAGAGCGCGTTACGCCGTTACATCATCAGCCGGGTGTTCAACGGCGTGCTGATCGACCGCGAGCGCAAGGACCCTGTGGATAACCCATTGCAGCCCATGCTCGACGCCCTGGAGAAGGGTGATTCATTAATCATCTTTCCCGAAGGCACGCGCAATCTGGAAGAGGGTTTGCTGCCGTTCAAAAGCGGCCTGTACCACTTGGCAAAAAGTTACCCACAGGTCCAGGTGATTCCGGTGTGGATCGCCAACCTCAACCGGGTCATGCCCAAGGGCCGAGTGCTGCCACTGCCGCTGTTGTGTACCACCAGTTTCGGCGCGCCCCTGCAACTGACTGAAGACGAGAGCAAGGAGCAGTTCCTTTCACGCAGCCGCGACGCACTGCTGGCCCTCGCCCCGGAGCATTCCTGACATGGATAGACAAACCCTGATGCTGTTCGGCGGGATCGGCATGATCCTGGTGCTGGCCTCACTGATTGGCCTGATCCTCAAACTGCGCACCCGGGGCACGCCCAATGCAGTCATCGAAAACCTCAACGCCCGCATCAATGCCTGGTGGGTAATGGTGGTGGTGATCGGCGTCGCCTTTTGGCTAGGCACCGGCGCGGTGATTCTGTTGTTCTACGCGGTATCGTTCTATGCGCTACGCGAATTCCTCACCCTCATGCCCACCCGACGCAGCGACTACCCGGCGCTGGTGGCAGCGTTTTACCTGGCATTGCCGCTGCAATATCTGCTGATCTATTCTGATTGGTACGGACTGTTCTCGATCTTTATTCCGGTGTACGTGTTTTTGCTGCTGCCGATCCTTGCGTCTCTCGGCGGCGACAGCACGCACTTCCTCGAGCGGGCGTCGAAAGTGCAATGGGGTTTGATGATCGCGGTGTTCTGCGTGTCGTTCGTGCCCGCCCTGCTGACCCTGGACATCGTCGGTTATGAAGGCCGCAACCTGCTGCTGATCGCGTATCTGGTGATCGTGGTGCAGCTGTCGGACGTGCTGCAGTACGTATGCGGCAAATTGTTCGGCAAACACAAAATCGCGCCCAGTCTGTCACCGTCGAAAACCGTTGAAGGCTTTGTCGGCGGCGTTTTGCTGTCCTCGCTGATTGGCGCGGCCTTGTGGTGGACCACCCCGTTCAGCCCGTGGCAGTCGTTCTTGATTGCGCTGCTGATCAACCTGCTGGGGTTTGCCGGCGGCATCGTGATGTCGGCAATCAAGCGTGATCGCGGCGTGAAGGATTGGGGGCACATGATCGAAGGCCACGGCGGGATGCTGGATCGACTGGATTCAGTGTGTTTTGCGGCACCGATCTTCTTTCATCTTGTGCGGTATTGGTGGACTTGAAATAGCTGGCCTTTTTCAAACAAAAAAAGACCGCAGCCAAAGCTGCGGTCTTTTCATTCATTTCATTGCTTGTGGATAACTTATTCCACAGTCACCGACTTCGCCAAGTTACGCGGCTGGTCAACGTCAGTGCCTTTCAGCACGGCGACGTAGTACGAGAGCAGCTGCAGCGGGATGGTGTAGAGGATCGGCGACAGGATGTCGTGGATGTGCGGCATCTGGACGACATGAGTGCCTTCGCCATTGGTCATGCCAGCCTGCTCGTCGGCGAAGACGATCAGCTCACCACCACGAGCGCGGACTTCCTGGAGGTTGGACTTCAGCTTCTCCAGCAACTCGTTGTTCGGCGCCACGGTGACCACCGGCATGTCGTTATCCACAAGCGCCAACGGGCCATGTTTCAGTTCGCCCGCCGGATAGGCTTCCGCGTGGATATAGGAGATTTCCTTGAGCTTGAGTGCTCCTTCCATTGCCACCGGGAATTGCGCGCCGCGACCGAGGAACAGCGTGTGGTTCTTCTCGGCGAACAGCTCGGCGATTTTCTCCACGGTGCTGTCCATGGCTAGGGCTTCGCCCAAACGGGTCGGCAGGCGACGCAGTTCTTCAACCAGTGTGGCTTCGACACCTTCAGCCAACGTACCGCGAACCTGACCCAGAGACAGGGTCAGCAACAGCAGGCCAACCAGTTGAGTGGTGAAGGCTTTGGTCGAGGCTACACCGATTTCGCGACCGGCCTGGGTCAGCAGCGTCAAGTCCGATTCACGTACCAGAGAGCTGATGCCGACGTTGCAGATCGCCAGGCTGGCGAGGAATCCCAGCTCCTTGGCATTGCGCAGCGCGGCCAGAGTGTCGGCGGTTTCACCTGACTGGGAGATGCTCACAAACAGGGTATTCGGCTGCACCACTACCTTGCGATAACGGAATTCGCTGGCGACTTCGACCTGACATGGGATGCCAGCCAGTTCTTCGAGCCAGTAACGGGCAACCATGCCGGCGTGATAGCTGGTGCCGCAGGCGACGATCTGTACATTGCGCACCTTGGCGAACAGCTCGGCAGCTCCTGGGCCGAACGCCTCGACCAGCACCTGGTTCTGGCTCAGGCGACCTTCAAGGGTGCGCTGCACCACGGCCGGTTGCTCGTGAATTTCCTTGAGCATGTAATGGCGGAATTCGCCCTTGTCAGCCGCTTCGGCCCCGTCACGGTACTGAACGCTTTCACGCTCGACGAGTGCGCCGTTGATGTCCCAGATCTGCACGCTGTCGCGGCGAATTTCGGCGATATCGCCTTCTTCCAGGTACATGAAGCGGTCAGTGACCTGGCGCAGAGCCAATTGATCGGAGGCCAGGAAGTTTTCACCCAGGCCCAAACCGATCACCAGTGGGCTGCCACTGCGGGCCGCCACCAGGCGATCCGGTTGCCGGGCACTGATCACCGCCAAGCCGTAAGCACCGTGCAGTTCTTTGACGGTCGCTTTCAGGGCCGCAGCCAGGTCAGGCTGCTCATTGAGTTTTTCGTGCAGCAAATGCGCGATGACTTCAGTGTCAGTGTCCGACGTGAACACGTGACCCAGAGCCTTGAGTTGCTCGCGCAGGGCTTCATGGTTCTCGATGATGCCGTTGTGCACCACCGCCAGATCGCCCGAAAAATGCGGGTGGGCGTTGCGTTCGCAGGGCGCGCCGTGAGTCGCCCAGCGGGTGTGGGCAATGCCCAGACGGCCGACCAGAGGCTCTTCGATCAGCGCCTGTTCCAGTTCGCTGACCTTGCCCGGACGACGCGTGCGCAAGAGTTTCTCGTCGTTGGTGTACACCGCCACACCGGCGCTGTCATAACCACGGTATTCCAGCCGCTTGAGGCCTTCGAGCAGGATGGCGGTAATGTTACGTTCTGCGACTGCACCGACAATTCCACACATGCTAGTTCTCCTGACTGACGGCGGCGCAAATCAAATTAATGCCGCGGGCCTGAATCTGATCGCGTGCCTCCAGTGGCAGGCGATCATCGGTGATGAGGGTATGGACGCTGCTCCACGGCAGCTCCAGATTGGGAATTTTGCGACCGATCTTGTCGGCCTCGACCATCACAATCACTTCGCGGGCAACCTCGGCCATGACACGGCTCAAGCCCAGCAATTCATTGAAGGTGGTGGTCCCGCGTACCAGATCAATGCCATCGGCACCGATAAATAGCTGATCAAAGTCATATGAGCGTAGTACTTGCTCGGCCACCTGACCCTGGAAGGACTCGGAATGCGGATCCCAGGTACCCCCGGTCATGAGCAGCACCGGCTCATGCTCGAGTTCGCTCAAAGCGTTGGCGACATACAGGGAGTTAGTCATCACCACCAGACCCGGTTGCTGACCGAGTTCCGGGATCATCGCGGCGGTGGTACTGCCGCTGTCGATGATGATTCGCGCATGCTCGCGGATTCGCGTGACGGCGGCGCGGGCAATGGCCTGCTTGTATTTGGAAACCGGTTGGCCGAGGTCGGCGACCAGCTCCTGAGGCATGGTGACCGCCCCCCCATAGCGACGCAGCAATAGGCCGTTGCTTTCAAGCGCCGCCAAGTCCTTGCGAATCGTAACTTCCGAGGTTTCGAAGCGCTTGGCCAGCTCATCCACACTGACTTCCCCCTGCTCATTGAGCAAGGCGAGGATGTTGTGGCGGCGTTGGGGCGTATTGCGCTTCGACATGGCTTGGTAAGTTTCGATTCGAAAGATAACGTAAGCAATCAAAACCTATTAACGAAACTTCGTCAAGCGGGACACAATAAAAATGATCTGTGGATAAAAAGCATCGCGGGCAAGCCTCGCTCCTACGGACGGTGATATTCCGTAGGAGCGAGAGGTGCGGCGATCCGACTTGCCCGCGAAAGCGATCTCATGAGCGCCACATCATGCGCTGTGGATAACTCAGCTCTTCTTGATCTTATCCGGCCGTTTCCAGCCATCGATGTTCTTCTGCCGAGCCCGACCCACAGCCAACTGAGCCTTATCCACATTCTGGGTAATGGTCGAACCGGCCGCTGTGGTCGCACCCGCTGAGATATCCACAGGCGCCACCAACGAGTTGTTGGAACCGATGAATACATCTTCGCCCAACACGGTTTTCCACTTGTTCGCGCCATCGTAGTTGCAGGTGATGGTGCCTGCGCCGATGTTGGTGCGCGCACCGATCTCGGCGTCGCCCAGATACGTCAGATGACCGGCCTTGGCGCCTTCGCCCAGATGAGCGTTCTTCAGTTCAACGAAGTTACCCACATGCGCGCGAGCTTCCAGCACCGTGCCGGGACGCAAACGAGCGAACGGGCCGGCATCGCTGCCTTCACCGAGTATTGCGCCTTCGATATGGCTGTTGGCTTTGATCACTACGCCTTTGCGCAGGGTGCTGTCCTTGATCACGCAGTTCGGACCGATCACCACGTCGTCCTCGATGACAACTTTGCCTTCAAGGATCACGTTGATGTCGATCAACACATCGCGACCAACGGTGACCTCACCCCGCACATCGAAACGCGCCGGGTCACGCAGGGTCACGCCTTGAGCCATCAAATGACGAGCCGTGCGCAACTGATAGTGACGCTCAAGCTCAGCCAGTTGTTTGCGATCGTTGGCGCCCTGCACTTCCATGGTGTCATGGGGGTGTTCGGTAGCCACCACCAGACCATCACTGACCGCCATGGCGATCACGTCGGTCAGGTAGTACTCGCCTTGGGAATTGTTATTGGAGAGACGACTCACCCAATCGCCCAGACGTTCGAAAGGTAGCGCCAGAATGCCGGTATTGCCCTCAGTGATCGCACGCTCGACGTCGTTGGTGTCTTTATGCTCGACGATGGCGGTAACTTTGCCGGCGGCATCGCGGACGATGCGGCCATAACCAGTCGGGTCATCCAGCTCAACGGTCAACAGGCCCAGTTGCTGCGGTGCAGCCAGCTTGAGCAAGCGTTGCAGGGTTTCGACTTCGATCAACGGTACGTCGCCGTACAGAATCAGCACGGTGTCGGACTTAATGAACGGCACAGCCTGGGCCACCGCATGTCCGGTACCCAGCTGTTGATCCTGCAGGACGAAATTCAGGTCATCGGCCGCCAGACGCTCGCGCACCGCTTCGGCACCATGGCCGATCACCACATGGATACGTTGCGGATCAAGTTGCCGCGCCGTGTGGATAACATGGCCAAGCATTGAATTACCGGCAACCGGGTGCAGAACTTTCGGCAAAGCCGAACGCATGCGCGTGCCTTGGCCGGCAGCGAGGATAACGATTTCAAGAGACATGACAGGCTACTAATCCTGGGAGGTCAGCGGCTGCGACCGGGTGATGAAAGTCAGAAAAGAAAAAAGGGTAGCCGAGGCTACCCTTTTTAATCAATCACACAATAAGTCGACGGCCGAATTAATGGCCGAACTTCTTGCGGATCTGCTGGACGGTGCGCAGCTGAGCTGCAGCCTCGGCCAGACGTGCGGCAGCAGAACCGTAATCGAATTCCGCGCCTCGCTCATGCAAGGCCTTCTCGGCAGCCTTAACGGCTTCCTGAGCGGAGGCTTCGTCCAGGTCGGCAGCACGTTGCACAGTGTCGGCAAGAACCTTGACCATGTTCGGCTGAACCTCGAGGAAACCGCCGGAGATGTAATACACCTCCTCTTCCCCGCCCTGCTTGATCAAGCGGATAGGACCCGGCTTGAGATTAGTGATCAGCGGCGCGTGACCCAAGGCGATACCAAGATCACCCAGTGCACCGTGCGCAACCACCATCTCGACCAGGCCGGAAAAGATTTCCCCTTCCGCGCTGACGATATCGCAATGGACTGTCATAGCCATCTGATTGCCTCAACCTAAATTAGCGCCCGTTGCCGGGCGCCGGGATTACAGTTTCTTGGCTTTCTCGATCGCTTCTTCGATGCCGCCGACCATGTAGAACGCTTGTTCTGGCAGGTGGTCGTAGTCACCGTTGAGGATGCCTTTGAAGCCAGCAATGGTGTCTTTCAGGGAAACGTATTTACCCGAAGCACCGGTGAAGACTTCAGCCACGAAGAACGGCTGCGACAAGAAACGCTGGATCTTACGAGCACGGTTTACCAACTGCTTGTCGGCTTCCGACAGCTCGTCCATACCCAGGATCGCAATGATGTCCTTCAGTTCTTTGTAACGCTGCAGAACATACTGTACGCCGCGAGCGGTGTCGTAGTGGTCCTGGCCGATTACGTTCGGGTCCAGCTGGCGCGAAGTCGAGTCGAGTGGATCGACCGCCGGGTAGATACCCAGGGAAGCGATGTCACGGGACAGAACGACGGTGGCGTCCAAGTGGGCGAAGGTGGTCGCTGGCGACGGGTCAGTCAAGTCATCCGCAGGTACGTATACCGCTTGGATCGAAGTGATCGAACCTTCCTTGGTCGAAGTGATACGTTCTTGCAGAACGCCCATCTCTTCAGCCAGGGTCGGCTGGTAACCTACTGCCGAAGGCATACGGCCCAGCAGTGCGGATACTTCAGTACCGGCCAGGGTGTAACGATAGATGTTGTCGACGAACAGCAGAACGTCGTTACCTTCGTCACGGAACTTCTCGGCCATGGTCAGACCGGTCAGTGCTACGCGCAGACGGTTACCCGGCGGCTCGTTCATCTGACCGTAAACCAGTGCCACTTTGTCCAGAACGTTGGAATCCTTCATCTCGTGGTAGAAGTCGTTACCCTCACGAGTACGCTCACCCACACCGGCGAACACGGAATAACCGCTGTGCTCGATGGCGATGTTACGGATCAGTTCCATCATGTTTACGGTTTTGCCTACACCGGCACCACCGAACAGACCGACTTTACCACCCTTGGCGAACGGGCAAACCAGGTCGATAACCTTGATGCCGGTTTCCAGCAGGTCGTTGCCGCCCGCTTGTTCAGCGAAGGATGGCGCAGGACGGTGAATGCCCCAGCGCTCTTCGGTGTCGATCGGGCCAGCTTCGTCAATCGGGTTACCCAGAACGTCCATGATCCGGCCCAAGGTCGCTTTACCGACTGGTACGGAGATGGCTGCGCCGGAGTCGATGACGTCCAGACCGCGCTTCAAGCCTTCGGTGGAACCCATCGCAATGGTACGAACCACGCCGTCGCCCAGCTGCTGCTGAACTTCCAGGGTGGTCCCGGCCGCGCTTTGAACTGTCAGCGCGTTGTAGATGCTCGGTACGCTGTCGCGTGGAAATTCCACGTCGATAACGGCGCCGATGATTTGAACGATACGTCCGCTACTCATAGCTGGATCCTCTGAATATTTGAACCGTTAAACCGCGGCAGCGCCGCCGACGATTTCCGAGATCTCTTGGGTGATCGCAGCCTGACGCGCCTTGTTGTAGACCAGCTGCAAATCGCTGATCAAATCACCGGCGTTGTCGGTAGCGTTCTTCATCGCGATCATCCGCGCAGCTTGTTCAGCCGCGTTGTTCTCGACCACCGCCTGGTAGACCTGCGACTCCACGTAGCGGACCATCAAGCCGTCAAGCAGCTCTTTGGCGTCCGGTTCGTACAGATAATCCCAGTGGTGCTTGAGTTCTTGATCTGCGGTTGCCACCAGTGGAATCAACTGCTCCACGGTAGGCTGTTGCGTCATGGTGTTGATGAACTTGTTGGACACCACGGACAAGCGGTCAATACGGCCGTCCAGGTAGGCATCCAGCATCACCTTGACGCTGCCGATCAAATCATTGATCGACGGCTCTTCACCCAGGTGGCTGATAGCTGCAACGACGTTACCGCCGAAGTTGCGGAAGAAAGCCGCACCCTTGCTACCCACTACACACAGATCAATCTCGACGCCGTTTTCGCGGTTTACCGCCATGTCCTTGACCAGGGCCTTGAACAGGTTGGTGTTCAAGCCACCACACAGACCACGGTCACTGCTCACCACAACGTAACCGACGCGCTTTACTTCACGGTCGATCATGAATGGGTGGCGATATTCCGGGTTGGCGTTGGCCAGATGGCCAATAACCTGGCGGATGCGCTCCGCGTAAGGACGGCTAGCAGCCATGCGCATTTGTGCCTTGCGCATTTTGCTGACCGCCACTTTTTCCATGGCGCTGGTAATCTTTTGCGTGCTTTTGATGCTCGCAATCTTACTGCGAATCTCTTTTGCGCCTGCCATGTAACACCTATCAGGTTAGCAAGCGGGAGCCTTGCGGCTCCCGCTGCGGCTTACCAGGTTTGGGTGGCCTTGAACTTCTCGATACCGGCTTTCATGCCAGCGTCGATTTCGTCATTGAAGTCACCCTTCACGTTGATCTTCGCCATCAAATCGGCGTGATCGCGGTTGAAGAAAGCAATCAGCGCTTGTTCAAAGCTACCGATCTTGGCGATTTCGACGTCAGTCAGGAACCCACGCTCAGCGGCATACAGCGACAGCGCCATGTCAGCGATCGACATTGGTGCGTATTGCTTCTGCTTCATCAGCTCGGTAACGCGCTGACCATGCTCAAGTTGCTTACGGGTCGCTTCGTCCAGGTCAGAAGCGAACTGGGCGAATGCCGCCAGTTCACGGTACTGAGCCAGAGCGGTACGGATACCACCGGAGAGCTTCTTGATGATCTTGGTCTGAGCGGCACCACCCACACGGGATACCGAAACACCGGCGTTCACAGCAGGACGGATCCCGGAGTTGAACATGGCCGATTCCAGGAAGATCTGACCGTCGGTGATGGAAATCACGTTGGTCGGAACGAACGCGGAAACGTCGCCAGCCTGGGTTTCGATGATCGGCAGTGCGGTCAGGGAACCGGTTTTGCCGGTTACTGCGCCGTTGGTGAACTTCTCTACGTATTCTTCCGAAACGCGGGATGCGCGCTCCAGCAGACGGGAGTGGAGATAGAACACGTCGCCTGGGTAAGCTTCACGGCCTGGTGGACGGCGCAGCAGCAGGGAAATCTGGCGGTAAGCCACTGCTTGCTTGGACAGATCGTCATAAACGATCAGCGCGTCTTCACCGCGGTCGCGGAAGAATTCACCCATGGTGCAACCGGAGTACGGTGCCAGGAATTGCAGCGCAGGAGATTCCGAAGCACTGGCAGCCACGATGATCGTGTTGGCCAGAGCGCCGTTTTCTTCCAGCTTGCGAACCACGTTGGCGATGGTCGATTGCTTCTGACCGATCGCTACGTAGACGCAGAAAATACCGCTGTCTTTCTGGTTGATGATCGCGTCGATCGCCAGAGCGGTTTTACCGATCTGACGGTCACCGATGATCAGCTCACGCTGGCCACGGCCGACCGGGATCATGGCATCGACAGCCTTGTAGCCAGTCTGTACAGGCTGGTCTACCGACTTACGCCAGATCACGCCTGGAGCAACTTTCTCGACCGCGTCGGTCTGTGTGTTGCCCAGTGGACCTTTGCCGTCAACAGGGTTACCCAGTGCGTCGACTACGCGACCCAGCAGTTCCTTACCAACCGGAACTTCGAGGATGCGGCCAGTGCACTTGGCGCTCATGCCTTCAGCCAGAGACTGGTAAGCGCCCAATACAACGGCACCTACAGAGTCTTGCTCCAGGTTGAGAGCCATACCGAAGACGCCGCCCGGAAACTCGATCATCTCGCCGTACATTACGTCGGCCAGACCGTGAATCCGCACGATACCGTCAGATACGCTGACGACAGTGCCTTCGTTACGGGCTTGGGAGGTCACATCGAGCTTGTCGATGCGGCCCTTGATAATTTCACTTATTTCGGAAGGATTGAGTTGCTGCATTGCTCTGCTGCCCCTTCAAACTCAAGATTTCAATGCTTCGGCAAGATTCGCGAGTTTGCCGCGAATCGAGCCATCGATTACCAGGTCGCCGGCGCGAATGATGACACCACCAATCAGGGCGGCATCCTCCGCAACTTGCAGGCGCACTTCCCGGTTGAGTCGTGCACTGAGAACCTTGGCGAGTTTGTCTTGCTGTTCTTGGTTCAATGCAAAAGCACTGGTCACTTCAACGTCTACCGACTTCTCTTGTTCAGCCTTGTACAGGTCGAACAGAGCGGCGATCTCCGGCAACAGCGGGAGACGGTCGTTTTCGGCAACGACGTTAATGAAGTTCTGTGCCTTGGCATCAAACTTGTCGCCGCACACGTCAATAAACGTGGCGGCCTTGTTTGCGCTCGTCAGTCGCGGGGCCTTGAGCACGCGCTGCATGGTGTCGTCTTGCGACACTGCTGCAGCCAGGCCGAGCATGGCTGACCAAGAGGCCAGTTGCTGGTGGGCCTGGGCGTGCTCGAAGGCTGCCTTAGCGTAAGGTCGGGCCAACGTGGTCAATTCTGCCATGATCGCCCTCGCTTAAATTTCAGCAGCCAGTTTGTTTACCAGCTCCGCGTGCGCGTTTTGATCGATTGTGGCACCCAGGATCTTCTCGGCGCCGCCGACAGCCAGTGCACCCAGTTGGGCACGCAGCACGTCTTTGACACTGTTCAGTTCCTGCTCGATCTCGGCCTGAGCCTGAACCTTCACACGGTCAGCGTCGATACGGGCTTTTTCAACAGCCTCTTCAACGATCTGGTTACCGCGTTTCTTGGCTTGCTCAATGATTTCGGCTGCCTGAGCTTTCGCTTCGCGCAGTTGCTGACCCACTTTCTCATGGGCCAACTCCAGGTCGCGAGCTGCTCGGCTGGCAGCGTCCAGTCCATCCGCGATCTTCTTCTGACGTTCATGCAAAGCCGCGATGACCGGAGGCCATACGAACTTCATGCAAAAAAGTACAAAAATTAAGAACGCAACGGACTGGCCAATCAGGGTTGCATTAATGTTCACGCCAACACCTCGCTCGTTCGTTGCACAACACACTAATCACTCGACGATTCGAGTGATTAGCCAGCGAGTTGACCAACAAATGGGTTCGCGAAGGTGAAGAACAGAGCGATACCAACACCGATCATGGTTACGGCGTCGAGCAGACCGGCAACGATGAACATTTTAACTTGCAGCATTGGAACCATTTCTGGCTGACGCGCGGCGCCTTCCAGGAACTTGCCGCCCAACAGGCCGAAACCAATTGCGGTACCCAGTGCGCCCAGGCCGATCAACAGTGCAACAGCGATAGCGGTTAGACCAACTACAGTTTCCATCTTTCCTCCCGACTTTTACGTCGTATGGTTTAGGTTTTTTAGATTTTAAAGCGGTAAAACAAATCGTTTCATAGCCCTGTTCGGGCCCCCACCCGTGTTACCGGGTGGGACATCAGACTAGTCGAGACTGGTCTTAATGGTTCTCTTCGTGCGCCATCGACAGGTAAACGATGGTCAGCATCATGAAGATAAACGCCTGCAGGGTGATGATCAGGATGTGGAACACAGCCCACGCCCACTGCAGAACTACGCCCAGGCCGCTAAGCCAGAGCAGACCGCTGCCGAACATCACAGCAATCAGAATGAAGACCAGTTCGCCGGCATACATGTTGCCGAACAGACGCAGTGCCAACGAGATTGGCTTGGCAATCAGTGTCACGAACTCAAGCAGGAAGTTCACCGGAATCAGCAGGGCTTGAACGAAGATGTTCTTGCTGCCGAACGGGTGCAGGGTCAGTTCGCCGATGAAGCCGCCGATGCCCTTGACCTTGATGCTGTAGAAAATGATCAACGCGAATACCGACAGGGCCATGCCCAGGGTAGCGTTCGGGTCAGTAGTCGATACGGCGCGGAACGGAATGTGCGCGTCGCCGGAGATCAACATGGCCACTTGAGGAATCCAGTCAACCGGAATCAGGTCGACGGCGTTCATCAGGAAGACCCAGACGAAGATGGTCAGCGCCAGCGGTGCAATCACCGGGCTACGGCCATGGAAGCTGTCTTTCACGCTGCCATCGACGAATTCGACCAATACTTCAACGAAGTTCTGCAAAGCACCAGGCTGACCGGAAGTCGCCTTCTTTGCCGCCATGCGGAAAAGAAGAACGAAAATCAGACCCAACGCGACCGACCAGCCGAGAGTATCGACGTGGAAAGCCCAGAAGCCCATTTCTTTGGCTTCTGCTGCGGTGTGGGCAAAACCCCACCCGCCAGTTGGGTGCTGACCGAAGGTCAGGTTCTGCAAGTGGTGCTGGATATAGCCCGAAGCGGTTGTCTCTGCCATGGTTGCCTCAAACGCCCTAAGGTCTCGAAAGTCTTGTTCTCATTAGCAGGGGAGCGAACCAGCTAACCAGTTGGGTCAGCACGAAGACGCCGAATACTGCTAACGGCGCCAATGGCTTCACACCTGCAAACGTCAATGCAAACAGCACTGCCGTCAAAATCAGTTTGCCCGCCTCGCCGGCATAAAAAGACCGGACGATGGCTTGAGCTGCTCGAGCGCCGGAAAACCGAAATGCCCTGTGAGCGAAATAAATATTGGGAAGCAAGGCTATCAGGCCTCCGCAGAGTCCTGAGTACCCGGCAACGACTCCATGCCATTGCCAGAGCGCCAAAGCGGCAATCAGCAAAACGACAAATTGAGCCATTAACACCGGAAAAACTGCCAGGCGATGGAACGGCAAGCGGTCTGGCGTGCGGTTTTCCATCTCTTTTGCTCCCCAATGGTCGGCTGCCAGAATTCAATAACTTGGCATAATTTGTGCCGACAAAATGCGCGCAGAGTATAGGGGCGGTTCTGCCCCTATTCAACTGTCAGGTAGTGATTTCCGACTTCACGCTACATGAGGAATTGTTTCAGCGGATGTGTGCAAGCACACCTTGAAGCTCATCAAGAGAGTTGTAGCCGATCACCAGCTGCCCCTTACCCTTCTTTCCGTGGCGGATCTGCACCGCAGAGCCTAGGCGCTCGGCCAGGCGCTGCTCGAGTCGGGCGATATCCGGGTCCGGTTTTGCAGGCTCCACAGGTTCCGGTTTGCCACTCAACCACTGGCGAACCAGTGCTTCAGTCTGGCGCACAGTCAGCCCCCGTGCGACAACGTGTCGCGCCCCTTCAACTTGTTGATTTTCCGGCAAACCGAGCAACGCACGGGCATGACCCATTTCCAGGTCGCCGTGAGACAGCATGGTTTTGATGACTTCCGGCAGCGCAATCAGACGCAACAGGTTAGCCACGGTGACGCGGGACTTACCCACAGCCTCGGCCACTTGTTGCTGAGTCAGCTGGAATTCCTGCTGCAAACGCTGCAAGGCCACCGCTTCTTCGATCGGATTGAGGTCTTCGCGCTGGATGTTCTCGATCAGCGCCATGGCGATGGCGGTTTCATCCGGCACATCGCGAACCATCGCCGGGATGGTTTCCTGGCCAGCCTGCTGGCTCGCACGCCAGCGACGTTCGCCGGCGATGATTTCGAAGCGCCCGCTGCCGATCGGGCGAACCACGATCGGCTGCATCACGCCCTGGGCCTTGATCGACTGCGCCAGCTCCTCCAGCGCTTGAGGATCCATGTCCCGACGCGGCTGGTACTTGCCACGCTGGATCAGGTCCAGGGGCAGGTGCTGCAGCTCACGCTGATCGGCTTGTACCGCTTGCTCTTCCAGCGAGCTGACAGTCGGACCACTCAGCAGTGCATCCAGTCCACGTCCGAGACCTCGTTTCTTGACGGCCATGGGGATTCCTTAAGTTGCCTGAGCAGCGGCGGTGCGTGAGTTTTTGCGCTGACGGCGAACCATCTCGCCAGCCAATGCCAGATAGGCAATCGCGCCCCGCGATGATTTGTCGTACGCCAGCGCCGGCATGCCATAGCTTGGCGCTTCGGCCAGGCGGATGTTGCGTGGAATCACAGTGTCGTAGAGCTGATCGCCGAAGTGTTCCTTGAGCTGCGCCGATACGTCGTTCATCAGGCTCAGGCGCGGGTCGTACATGGTCCGCAACAGGCCTTCGACTTTCAGGTTCGGGTTCAGCAATTCAGCGATGCGCTTGATGTTATCCACAAGGTCGCTCAGCCCTTCGAGCGCGAAGTACTCGCACTGCATGGGGATAATCACCCCGTCGGCGGCAACCAGCGCGTTGAGCGTCAACATCGACAGCGACGGCGGGCAGTCGATCAAAATGTAATCGTAGTTTTCACGGATCGGCGCCAACGCGCTGCGCAGACGACTTTCCTTCATCTGCATTTCCAGCAGAACGACTTCGGCCGCGGTCAGGTCGCGGTTGGCCGGCAGCAATTGATAACCGCCGTGCTCGGAATAGTGCATGGCTTGGGCCAGATCGCATTCACCGATCAGCAGGTCGTAGACCGAGTTTTCCAGGCCGTGTTTATCCACACCGCTACCCATGGTGGCGTTGCCCTGTGGATCGAGATCGATCAACAGCACCCGACGCTTGGTAGCGACCAGGGAAGCTGCGAGGTTGATGCAGGTGGTGGTCTTGCCCACACCACCCTTTTGGTTCGCTATCGCGAATACCTTAGCCATTCTTGCTTGTGTTCCCAATCATGCCGTGCGGCGCAGTATCAGCAGATGGCGTTGGCCTTGGCAACCGGGTACGGCCAGGGCGTGTTCGCTATCGAGGTGGAAGTCTGCCGGCAATGCTACCAGCTCATCGGCGGGATGAACGCCCTTCATTGCCAGCCAACGTGTTTCGGCGTCGCCCAAATGGCGAGTCCAGTTGCTGAAGTTCTCCATGCTGCTGAACGCACGGGAAATGATCCCGTTGAATGGCAGCTCAGGCTGGAAGGCTTCGACGCGACTGTGGATAACTTGCAGGTTATCCAGTTTGAGTTCGAGTTTGACCTGGGTCAGGAAGCGGGTTTTCTTGCCGTTGCTGTCCAGGCAGGTCACTTGCGACTCGGGAAACAGGATCGCCAGCGGAATCCCTGGCATGCCGCCGCCACTGCCTACATCCAACCAACGGCCGTTTTCGATGAAGGACATAACAC
Source organism: Pseudomonas farris (assembly GCF_019145235.1). Taxonomy (GTDB): domain Bacteria; phylum Pseudomonadota; class Gammaproteobacteria; order Pseudomonadales; family Pseudomonadaceae; genus Aquipseudomonas; species Aquipseudomonas farris. The sequence goes on from NZ_JAHSTV010000006.1 coordinate 326,471, forward strand.
TCAGGCTGTCGAGCAAATGCCGTGAAACCATTTCGTCCGGATCACGCACTGCCGTGAGGTTGTAGGCCTTGTTCCATTTTATCAACAGGGCCAGATAACCCAGCAGCTGTGCATGCTGGGCTTCCGTCAGGTTGACACCGAGCTGGCGAGCACCTGTGGATAACTCTTCGGCGTGTTGCGAGGTGACCAACGAACTCAAGCGCTTTGCTCCAACTGACGGCCCGCGCCGCGTTTTTTCAAATGAATCATCAACAGCGAAATCGCTGCCGGGGTCACGCCCGGAATACGCGACGCCTGGCCCAGGGTCTCTGGACGGGTCGCGCCGAGCTTGCTCTGGATCTCTTTCGAGAGACCGGAGATGTTCGTGTAATCGATATCCACAGGCAGTTTGGTGTCTTCGCTGGCCCGCAGGCGTGCGATTTCATCTTGCTGACGATCGATGTAACCGGCGTATTTGGTCTTGATTTCGACCTGTTCGGCGACCTGTGGATCTTCTGCGCCCCCGCCGGTCACGGCGATCAGACCAGCGTAGTCGATTTCCGGACGGCTCAGCAGGTTGAGCAAATTGTATTCGTGGGTCAGCGGCGTACCGAATTTCTCGGAAATCGCATCGCCCTGCTCGGTGCCTGGGCGAACCCAAGTACTTTTCAGGCGTTGCTCTTCCAGGTCGATGCTCTCGCGTTTCTTGCAGAACGCTGCCCAACGCACGTCATCCACCAGACCCAATTCGCGACCTTTTTCGGTCAAGCGCAGGTCGGCGTTGTCTTCGCGCAGGATTAAACGGTATTCGGCGCGGGACGTGAACATCCGATACGGTTCCTGAGTACCCAGGGTAATCAGGTCGTCGACCAAAACGCCGATGTACGCCTCGTCGCGACGCGGGCACCAGGCATCTTTGCCCTGAGCACGCAGTGCGGCGTTGGCTCCGGCCAGCAAACCCTGGGCGCCGGCTTCTTCGTAACCGGTGGTGCCGTTGATTTGCCCGGCGAAGAACAAACCGCCGATCACTTTGGTTTCCAGGCTGTACTTCAGGTCACGCGGGTCGAAGTAGTCGTACTCGATGGCGTAGCCAGGCCGAACAATGTGCGCGTTTTCCATGCCGCGGATCGATTGCACGATCTGCAGCTGCACGTCGAACGGCAAGGATGTGGATATCCCGTTCGGGTACAGCTCGTGGGTGGTCAGACCTTCCGGCTCGATGAACACCTGGTGGCTTTCCTTGTCGGCAAAGCGGTGGATCTTGTCTTCGATCGATGGGCAATAACGCGGGCCGATACCTTCGATCACACCGGAATACATCGGCGAACGATCAAGGTTCGAAGCAATGATTTCGTGGGTACGGGCGTTGGTGTGGGTAATCCAGCAGCTGACCTGTTTCGGATGCTGCTCTTTGGAGCCCATGAACGACATCACCGGAATCGGCGTATCCCCTGCCTGCTCGGTCATCACCGAAAAATCCACAGTGCGACCGTCGATACGCGGCGGTGTACCGGTTTTCAGGCGACCGACACGCAATGGCAGTTCGCGCAGGCGATGAGCCAGCGCAATCGACGGCGGATCACCGGCGCGACCGCCGGAATAATTCTGCATGCCGATGTGGATAAGTCCACCGAGGAAGGTGCCAGTGGTCAACACCACGGAATCTGCGAAGAAACGCAGGCCCATTTGGGTGACAACACCGCGCACTTGTTCCTGCTCGACGATCAGGTCGTCAGCAGCCTGTTGAAATATCCACAGGTTCGGCTGGTTTTCCAAAGCTTCGCGGACAGCGGCCTTGTACAGAACCCGATCTGCCTGAGCGCGGGTTGCGCGCACGGCTGGGCCTTTGCGGCTGTTCAATACGCGAAACTGAATACCGCCTTTATCGGTAGCCATGGCCATCGCGCCGCCCAGGGCATCGATTTCTTTAACCAAATGGCTTTTGCCGATCCCGCCAATGGCTGGGTTGCAACTCATGGCACCGAGGGTTTCCACGTTATGCGTCAGCAATAGGGTTTTTGCCCCCATACGTGCTGACGCCAGTGCTGCCTCGGTACCGGCATGACCGCCGCCGATGACGATCACTTCAAAACGGGAAGGGAAATCCACCACGCACCTCGTGCCTGCTTCAGTCAGGTAATCCGGAAATAGTTTGAGCTCAGGTTTTTGGACCTGGTCGGCAAGTATAGGGACTTCGCCCTTCCTAAAGAACCCTTTGCACAAAATTTAACCAGCTGTGGAGAAGTCGAGGTTATAGAAATTAAAAAGAGAGAAATTTATTAAATCTTTGTTTTTATGTTTATTTCTACTGAGCCACCTTTCTGTGGATAGATTGATACAGCCCTTTATTTTCAATATGTACAGAGATTCAAAACCCTGTGGTCATGTACCAAGGAGGCCCTTGGATAACCGGTGTAAGCCTGTGGATGAAAGGGGTGGTTATCCACAGAGGTGGTTATCTTCAGTTTTGAGGCCTTGTTATCAACTGCCCTTAGCGGCACTTATTCACAGGGCTTAATCCACAGAAAAGCCGCCGAATGAGCAAATCCCGGGCAAGGGAAATCCGCTCAAGCGAAGAATCTGCTCGGCACTGGGGAAAAAAATCAGAAAAGGAGAGAACAGACAGGCCTGAATGGCCTGTCTGTGAACTGCAGAAGGGACTATTTACCGATACAGAAGCTGGAAAAGATCCTTCCCAGTAGATCATCGGAGCTGAATGCGCCGGTGATTTCGCCCAAAGACTGCTGCGCCTGCCGCAAATCTTCGGCCAATAGTTCACCAGCACCCGCTAACGTCAGCTGCGCACGGCCATGCTCAAGGGACGCACTCGCATGACGCAATGCTTCCAGGTGACGCCTGCGAGCACTGAAGCTGCTTTCGGAGGTCTGCTCGTAACCCATGCAGGCCTTGAGATGTTCGCGCAACAGTTCCAGTCCCATGTCGGCGGATTTGGCACTGAGGCTGATTGTGACATGGCCATCGTCACTGACCTCCAGGGCAATCGCTTCGCCCGTCAGGTCAGCTTTGTTACGGATCAGCGTAACTTTTGCCGGATCAGGGCGGATTTCGAGGAATTCAGGCCACAAGGCAAATGGATCAAGGGCCTCGGGAGCCGTGGCATCAACCACCAGCAGTACCCGATCAGCCTCGCCGATGGCTTTCAATGCCCGTTCGACGCCAATTTTTTCCACCTGATCATCGGTATCCCGCAAGCCGGCAGTATCGACCACGTGTAACGGCATGCCATCGATGTGGATATGTTCGCGAAGAATGTCTCGGGTAGTGCCGGCAATCTCGGTCACGATCGCAGCTTCACGTCCAGCCAAGGCATTCAGAAGGCTGGACTTGCCGGCATTCGGCCGGCCGGCGATGACCACGGTCATGCCGTCGCGTAGCAAGGCTCCTTGCCCGGCTTCACGCATCACTGTGGATAATTCGTCGCGCACTTTGTCGAGCATGCTCAGGACGTGGCCGTCGGCGAGGAAGTCGATTTCTTCTTCGGGAAAGTCGATGGCTGCCTCGACGTAAATGCGCAGGTCTATCAGTTGCTCGGTGAGGTTATGCACACGCTGGGAAAACGCACCCTGCAACGAACGCAGGGCATTTCGTGCCGCCTGTGCAGAACTTGCCTCGATCAAGTCGGCAATGGCTTCGGCCTGAGCAAGATCGAGTTTGTCGTTGAGGAAGGCGCGCTCGCTGAATTCACCCGGCCGGGCCAGACGACAGCCCAGTTCAAGGCAACGCTTGAGCAGCATATCCAGAACGATCGGCCCGCCGTGGCCCTGCAGCTCAAGCACATCTTCGCCGGTGAACGAGTTCGGTCCCGGGAAATATAGGGCGATGCCCTCGTCCAGCACCTCTTCGTTTGCACTGAGGAACGGGCCGTAATGGGCAAACCGCGGTTTCAGTTCGCGACCGCTGATGGCTTTGGCCGCCAGACTCGCCAGCGGCCCGGAAATACGGACAATGCCCACACCGCCGCGACCTTGAGCGGTGGCGACGGCAGCGATGGTTTCACGAGGAACGCTCATAAACCGGTATCCAGACAAAAGTGACAGATAGCAAAACGCCCCACTAGGGGGCGTTTTGAGTGGTTATCCACAGAGTAAGTTACGCCTCGGCTTTTTTGGTAGCCGCTTCGATCTTACGCGTGATGTACCACTGTTGGGCGATGGACAACACGTTGTTCACAACCCAGTACAGAACCAGACCTGCAGGGAACCACAAGAAGAAGAAGGTGAAGATGATTGGCATCATTTTCATGACCTTCGCCTGCATCGGATCCGGAGGAGTCGGGTTCAACTGCTGCTGGATGAACATGGTTACGCCCATGATGATCGGCAGAATGAAGAACGGATCCTTGATCGACAGGTCAGTAATCCACAGCATGAACGGCGCCTGGCGCATTTCCACGCTTTCCAGCAGAACCCAATACAGCGAAAGGAAAACCGGCATCTGCACCAGGATTGGCAAGCAGCCACCCAGTGGATTGATCTTCTCTTTCTTGTACAACTCCATCATGGCTTGCGACATTTTCTGCCGGTCGTCGCCATGTTGCTCTTTCAGCGCGGCCAGTTTCGGTGCCACTGCACGCATGCGCGCCATGGATTTGTAGCTGGCAGCCGACAGCGGGAAGAAAATCCCCTTGATCAGCATGGTCAGGAAGATGATCGACCAGCCCCAGTTACCGACCAGCGCGTGGATATGTTGCAGCAACCAGAAGATTGGCTGGGCGATGAACCACAGAATGCCGTAGTCGACGGTCAATTCCAGTCCTGGGGACAACTCTTTCAGCACAGCCTGGCTTTTCGGGCCTGCGTACAGAACGGCGCTTGTTTCAGCTTTCGCACCTGGCGCAACAGTCATTGCCGGGGCGGTGTAGCCGATGATGTAGTTGCCTTTGCTGTCTTTACGGGTCTGGACGGTGTTGTTTTCGCCCTTGACCGGAATCCACGCAGTCACGAAGTAGTGTTGCAACCAGGCAACCCAACCACCGGTGACGGTTTCTTTCAGCTGAGCCTTGTCCATGTCGCTCATCGACACTTTCTTGTACGGCTCGTTACTTGTCCACAGGGCGGCGCCGAGGTAAGTCGCGGTACCGGTGGCGGTGCTGGAAGAAGGATCGGAGCTGGCATCACGCTTCAGTTGCGCGAACATTGCACCGGACCAGGGCTGAGCGCTCTGGTTGTCGATCAGGTAGGAAACGGTTACGTCATACAGGCCACGTTTCAGTGTGAAACGCTTGATGTAGTTGACGCCGTCCTTGCTGAACTTCAGGTCCGCGACCAATTGGTCTTGACCGTCGGCCAGTTGATAAATCTTCTTCTCGGAGGAGTAAACCGGACGACCGGCAGGACTTGCGTCCGGACCGTTGGTGCCGATCAGGCCGCTCTGAGCCAGATAAGTCCGCTCGTTGCCGTTATCGAACAGCTGGAATGGAATTTCCGGATGGTCCTGGCGACGCGGATATAGCGGCAACGTCAACTGGGCAACATCGCCACCTTGTGGATCGATGGCCAGGTTGAGCACATCCGTTTTGATCTGGATGAGGTCTTTGCTTGCAGCTACTGGTGTTTCAGCAGGTGCAGTTGCACTGGTATCGCTTGCGGCGCGTGGAATGTCGTCACTGACAGAAGCATTATTGCCAGTCGCCGTATCCGGTAGGCCCGGTGCGGTAGTACTGGAAGCAACATTCTGAGTCGGCAGGGCAGCCTGGCCATAGTCCTGGTTCCATTTAAGGACCATAACGTAGGACACGATTGCCAGGGCGACGATCAGGATCGTGCGTTTGATATCCATGATTACTCGGCCATCGAAGAAGAACGGGAGGTAGGGATAGATGGAACCGGGTCATAACCACCGGGATTCCACGGATGACAGCGACCTAAACGACGAAAGGTCAGCCAGCCACCGCGCAGAAGGCCATGATTTTCTATGGCTTCATACGCGTAGCAGGAACAACTGGGGTAGAAACGACAGTGACTGGCCATCAGGGGACTGATGGCATAGCGATAAAACTGGATCGGAACGAGTGCCAGTTTACGCATCGGGACTGTCTACCCCTACAGTTTCGGTTTTGACTGCTGGTACCGGCTTGCTGCGTGCCAGACGTTTCCAGAGTTTGTCGAAATGCTGAATCAATTCGGGGCTTTCTACGTCACCCAAACCTTTGCGCGCGACGATAACAATGTCCCAACCGACCAGTAAATCCTGGTTCAGGCGAAACGATTCGCGCATCAGACGTTTGAGGCGATTGCGCTCGACGGAGAGCTTTACGCTCTTTTTCCCGATAACCAGCCCGAGACGGGGGTGATCAAGATCGTTATTGCGCGCAAGGAGCAGGAGATTTTTCCCCGGAACCTTGCCGGTAGGGGAGTCAAAGACTGCCTTGAAATGCCGGGGAGTAAGCAGACGCTTTTCCCGACTGAAGTCCTGACTCACCTCCAGTGCCGGATTATCAAACTGCCAGACGCGCACGACCTTTGGCGCGACGACGCGACAGGACGGCACGACCGTTTTTGGTAGCCATGCGAGCACGGAAACCGTGGGTACGAGCGCGTTTGATAGTGCTTGGTTGGAAAGTACGTTTCATTGTCGTGTTACCTGGTTCGTCCACAACGGGCCGGAATGGCCCCCGTTTTAAGAGACCGGGGATTCTAGAGAAAGCAAGCCTCTAGGTCAATTTCCAACCAGCGTTTCCTTATAAATAGATCTCCAGACGATTTGCTCGCCGAAGGTCGTTAGCTAGATATAAAAATAAAGAAGGGAATTATTTAAAGCTTTTCTGTAAAGCTTATAAAAGCTAGGGCCACGTTCATCTGTGGATAACTACCTTTAGCCCTTCTAAACCGTGATGTACAGAGAATGACAACTACGGTGGAAAACGGTGGTCAGCCTGTGCTGCGCTGTCGGATAAGCTGTGTGTGGAAAGGCTAGTTATCCACAGGCAGGTTATCCACCGAGTTTCGCCCCCACTTGTCCAGTGCCCTCATGGGCGGTTATCCACAGAGCTTATGCACATACCGTTGGTCTTCTTTTCAAGGGTTAACGCATTGATAAATCATGCCCTGTGCGCAACCTGCATGTGGATAAGTGGACGTCTGGTCGCTACAATGACCGCTTGTTTTTGCCTCACCGGCTTTCAACTTAGGGGATATCCGTGTCAGTGGAACTTTGGCAGCAGTGCGTAGAGCTTTTGCGCGATGAGCTGCCTGCCCAACAATTCAACACTTGGATCCGTCCACTACAGGTCGAAGCCGAAGGCGACGAGTTGCGTGTCTACGCACCGAATCGTTTTGTTCTCGACTGGGTCAACGAAAAGTACCTGGGCCGCGTCCTTGAACTGCTGGATGAGCATGGCAATGGGCTGGCGCCTGCGCTTTCCTTATTAATAGGCAGCAAACGCAGTTCGGCGCCGCGTGCGGCACCCAATGCCCCGTTGGCCGCTGCGGCGTCCCAGGCTCAGGCTGCTCAAGCGCCTGTCAGCGTTCCGGCGCCAGCCCCGGTAGCTGCCTCGACCAAACGTGCGACCCAAAAAATAGCTGAGATCAGTGAAGAGCCGTCCCGCGACAGCTTCGATCCAATGGCCGGCGCCAGTTCGCAACAGGCCCCGGTTCGCGCCGAACAGCGTACGGTGCAGGTCGAAGGCGCGCTCAAGCACACCAGCTACCTGAACCGCACCTTTACCTTCGAAAACTTCGTAGAAGGCAAGTCCAACCAACTGGCCCGGGCTGCGGCCTGGCAGGTGGCGGACAACCCCAAGCATGGCTACAACCCGCTCTTCCTTTATGGCGGTGTCGGCTTGGGTAAAACCCACTTGATGCACGCTGTGGGTAACCACCTATTAAAGAAGAATCCGAATGCCAAGGTTGTGTACCTGCATTCCGAGCGTTTCGTTGCGGACATGGTCAAGGCCTTGCAGCTGAATGCGATCAACGAGTTCAAGCGTTTCTACCGCTCGGTGGATGCGTTGCTGATCGATGACATTCAGTTCTTCGCCCGCAAGGAACGCTCTCAGGAAGAGTTTTTCCACACCTTCAACGCCCTGCTTGAAGGTGGCCAGCAGGTCATTCTTACCAGTGACCGCTATCCGAAAGAAATCGAAGGCCTTGAAGAACGCCTGAAGTCACGTTTCGGCTGGGGCCTGACGGTTGCCGTCGAGCCGCCGGAGCTGGAAACCCGCGTGGCGATCCTGATGAAAAAGGCCGACCAGGCCAAAGTCGATCTGCCACACGACGCAGCGTTCTTCATTGCCCAGCGTATTCGCTCCAACGTCCGTGAGCTGGAAGGCGCGCTCAAACGCGTGATCGCCCACTCGCACTTCATGGGCCGCGATATCACCATCGAGCTGATTCGCGAATCCCTGAAAGACTTGTTGGCGCTGCAAGACAAACTGGTGTCTGTGGATAACATTCAGCGCACCGTCGCCGAGTATTACAAGATCAAGATCTCCGACTTGCTGTCCAAGCGTCGTTCACGCTCGGTAGCACGTCCGCGTCAGGTCGCCATGGCGTTGTCCAAAGAACTGACCAACCACAGCCTGCCGGAAATCGGCGATGTGTTTGGCGGCCGCGACCACACGACTGTTTTGCACGCCTGCCGCAAGATCAACGAGCTTAAGGAATCCGACGCGGACATCCGCGAGGACTATAAGAACCTGCTGCGTACACTGACTACTTGATGAACACCAGCGCAGCTTATTAAGGCAAGGGACTAGACCATGCATTTCACCATTCAACGCGAAGCCCTGTTGAAACCCCTGCAACTGGTCGCAGGCGTCGTCGAGCGCCGACAGACCTTGCCGGTGCTCTCCAACGTGCTGCTGGTTGTCGAAGGCCAGCAATTGTCGCTGACCGGTACCGACCTGGAAGTCGAGCTGGTCGGTCGTGTGCAACTCGAAGAACCTGCGGACCCGGGCTCCATCACTGTGCCTGCGCGCAAGCTGATGGACATCTGCAAGAGCTTGCCGAACGATGCGCTGATCGACATCAAGGTCGATGAGCAGAAACTCGTGGTGAAGGCCGGCCGTAGCCGCTTCACCCTGTCGACCCTGCCGGCTAATGACTTCCCGACAGTGGAAGAAGGCCCTGGCTCGCTGACCTGCAGCCTTGAGCAAAGCAAACTGCGTCGTTTGATCGAGCGCACCAGCTTCGCTATGGCGCAGCAGGACGTACGCTACTACCTCAATGGCATGCTGCTGGAAGTCTCGGCCGGGATCATCCGCGCCGTGGCGACTGACGGTCACCGTCTGGCCATGTGTTCGATGCAGGCCGATATCGGTCAGCCGGATCGTCATCAGGTGATCGTACCGCGCAAAGGTATTCTGGAACTGGCGCGTCTGCTGACTGAACCGGACGGCAACGTCAGCATCGTGCTGGGCCAGCACCACATTCGCGCCACCACCGGCGAGTTCACTTTCACCTCAAAACTGGTCGACGGCAAATTCCCTGACTACGAGCGTGTTCTGCCTAAAGGCGGCGACAAGCTAGTACTCGGCGATCGCCAGGCGTTGCGTGAAGCGTTCAGCCGTACCGCGATTCTGTCCAACGAGAAATACCGTGGCATCCGTCTGCAACTGGCCAATGGTCAGCTGAAGATTCAGGCGAATAATCCGGAGCAGGAAGAAGCGGAAGAAGAAGTGGGCGTTGAGTACAACGGCGGCTCTCTGGAAATCGGCTTCAACGTGAGCTATCTGCTCGACGTACTGGGCGTGATGACCACCGAGCAGGTTCGCTTGATCCTGTCCGACTCCAACAGCAGTGCGCTGGTGCAAGAGTCCGACAACGACGACTCGGCCTACGTTGTCATGCCGATGCGTCTGTAATCATGTTCAGCAGAACCTAGATGTCCTTAAGTCGCGTCTCGGTCACCGCGGTGCGCAATCTGCACCCGGTGACCTTCTCCCCCTCCCCCCGCATAAACATTCTTTACGGCGCCAACGGCAGCGGCAAAACCAGTGTTCTGGAAGCCATTCATCTGCTGGGGCTTGCCCGTTCGTTTCGTAGCAGCCGTCTGTTACCCGTCATTCAATACGAGCAATTGGCGTGTACGGTTTTTGGCCAGGTCGAACTGGCCGAAGGTGGACACAGCGCGTTGGGGATATCTCGCGACCGCCAAGGTGAGTTCCAGATCCGCATCGACGGGCAGAACGCCCGAAGTGCTGCGCAACTTGCAGAGATCCTGCCGTTGCAGTTGATCAACCCGGACAGCTTCCGCCTGCTGGAAGGTGCGCCGAAGATTCGCCGACAGTTTCTCGACTGGGGTGTGTTCCACGTGGAACCCCGATTCATGTCCACGTGGCAGCGCTTGCAGAAGGCCTTGCGCCAGAGAAACTCTTGGCTGCGACATGGTACACTTGACGCCGTTTCGCAAGCGGTTTGGGACAGGGAACTGTGCCAGGCCAGCGCTGAAATAGATGAATACCGCCGCGCTTACATCAAAGCCTTGAAACCAGTCTTTGAACAGACCTTGAGCGAACTGGTTGAGCTTGAGGGCTTAACGCTCAGCTATTACCGAGGTTGGGACAAAGACCGTGAGTTGAGTGCAGTGCTCGCCGGGTCCCTTCAGCGGGATCAGCAAATGGGTCATACCCAAGCCGGACCACAACGCGCTGATTTGCGTCTTAGATTGGGCGCACACAATGCCGCGGACATCTTGTCTCGTGGCCAGCAGAAGTTGGTGGTCTGTGCATTGCGGATCGCCCAAGGGCACTTGGTTAGCCAAGCGCGTCGCGGCCAGTGTATTTATCTGGTGGATGACCTGCCGTCCGAACTGGACGAGCACCACCGTCGCGCGCTTTGCCGCTTGCTGGAAGACTTACGCTGCCAGGTCTTTATCACCTGTGTAGATCACGAATTATTGAGGGAAGGCTGGCAGACGGAAACGCCAGTCGCTCTGTTCCACGTGGAACAGGGCCGTATCACCCAGACCCACGACCATCGGGAGTGAAGGCATTGAGCGAAGAAAATACGTACGACTCAACGAGCATTAAAGTGCTGAAAGGCCTGGATGCCGTACGCAAACGTCCCGGTATGTACATTGGTGACACTGACGATGGCAGTGGTCTGCACCACATGGTGTTCGAGGTGGTCGATAACTCGATCGACGAAGCTTTGGCCGGCCATTGCGACGACATCAGCATTATCATCCACCCGGACGAATCCATCACCGTTCGCGACAACGGTCGTGGCATCCCGGTAGACGTGCACAAAGAAGAAGGCGTCTCGGCGGCCGAGGTCATCATGACCGTGCTGCACGCCGGCGGTAAGTTCGACGACAACTCCTACAAAGTATCCGGCGGTCTGCACGGTGTAGGCGTTTCGGTTGTGAACGCGCTGTCCAAAGAACTGGTCCTGACCGTTCGCCGCAGCGGCAAGATCTGGGAACAAACTTACGTCCACGGTGTTCCGCAAGAGCCGATGAAGATCGTTGGCGAGAGCGAAACCACCGGCACGCAGATTCATTTCAAGCCATCGGCTGAGACCTTCAAGAACATCCACTTCAGCTGGGACATCCTGGCCAAGCGGATTCGTGAACTATCCTTCCTCAACTCCGGTGTCGGCATCGTCCTCAAGGATGAGCGCAGCGGCAAGGAAGAGTTGTTCAAGTACGAAGGTGGTCTGCGTGCGTTCGTTGAATACCTGAACACCAACAAGACTGCGGTCAACCAGGTGTTCCACTTCAACATCCAGCGTGAAGACGGCATCGGCGTTGAAATCGCCCTGCAATGGAACGACAGCTTCAACGAGAACCTGTTGTGCTTCACCAACAACATTCCTCAGCGCGATGGCGGTACTCACCTGGTGGGTTTCCGTTCCGCATTGACGCGTAACCTGAACACCTACATCGAAGCTGAAGGTCTGGCGAAGAAGCACAAAGTTGCCACCACCGGTGACGATGCCCGCGAAGGCCTGACAGCGATCATTTCGGTGAAGGTTCCGGATCCGAAGTTCAGCTCCCAGACCAAAGACAAGCTGGTGTCTTCCGAAGTGAAGACCGCGGTTGAACAGGAAATGGGCAAGTACTTCTCTGACTTCCTGCTAGAGAACCCGAACGAAGCCAAACTGGTCGTCGGCAAGATGATTGACGCGGCGCGTGCGCGTGAAGCGGCACGTAAGGCTCGTGAGATGACCCGCCGTAAAGGCGCGCTGGACATCGCCGGCCTGCCGGGCAAACTGGCTGACTGCCAGGAAAAAGACCCTGCCCTCTCCGAACTGTACCTCGTGGAAGGTGACTCTGCTGGCGGCTCCGCCAAGCAGGGACGCAACCGTCGCACCCAGGCCATCCTGCCGCTCAAGGGCAAGATCCTGAACGTCGAGAAAGCACGTTTCGACAAGATGATCTCTTCGCAAGAAGTGGGCACTTTGATCACCGCGCTGGGCTGCGGCATTGGCCGCGACGAGTACAACATCGACAAGCTGCGTTATCACAACATCATCATCATGACCGATGCTGACGTCGACGGTTCGCACATCCGTACCCTGTTGCTGACCTTTTTCTTCCGTCAGTTGCCGGAGTTGATTGAGCGCGGTTACATCTACATCGCTCAGCCGCCGCTGTACAAGGTCAAGAAAGGCAAGCAAGAGCAATACATCAAAGACGACGACGCCATGGAAGAGTACATGACGCAGTCGGCCCTGGAGGATGCGAGCCTGCACCTGAACGAGGAAGCCCCGGGTATTTCCGGCGAAGCCCTCGAGCGTCTGGTGAATGATTTCCGTCTGGTGATGAAGACCCTCAAGCGCCTGTCGCGCCTGTACCCGCAGGAACTGACCGAGCACTTCATCTACCTGCCAGCGGTGAGCATGGAGCAACTGTCCGATCACGCAGCGATGCAGGATTGGATGGCTCAGTTCGAAGTTCGCTTGCGTACCGTCGAGAAATCCGGCCTGGTTTACAAAGCCAGCCTGCGTGAAGACCGTGAACGTAACGTCTGGCTGCCAGAGGTCGAGCTGATCTCTCACGGCCTGTCGAACTACATCACCTTTAACCGTGATTTCTTCGGCAGTAACGATTACAAGACTGTTGTGTCGTTGGGCGCTCAATTGAGCACCTTGCTGGACGACGGCGCGTACATCCAGCGCGGCGAGCGCAAGAAGCCGGTCACCGAATTCAAGGAAGCACTTGAATGGCTGATGGCTGAAAGCACCAAGCGTCACACCATCCAGCGATACAAGGGGCTGGGCGAAATGAACCCGGATCAGCTGTGGGAAACCACCATGGACCCAAGCCAGCGTCGGATGCTCAAAGTGACCATCGAAGACGCCATTGGCGCAGACCAGATCTTCAACACCCTGATGGGTGATGCGGTCGAACCTCGTCGTGACTTCATCGAAAGCAACGCCTTGGCGGTTTCCAACCTGGACTTCTGATCCGGCAGGACCGCTAAAACGAAAAAGGCCAACGCTTAGCGTTGGCCTTTTTTATTGATCGTCAAAACGTCGTCATTCGCTAGCAGTGGCCACGCTCTCGAGCCGATACCCATACCCGTAAATCGTCAGCAGTTGCCAACCGCGATCGGCCGTCAGGCCCAGCTTGTTGCGCAGGCGATAAATATGAGTGTCCAGCGGGCGGGAGGAGACTACTTCTTCATGGGTCCAAAAGCGTTCATACAAGTATTCACGGGACAAAGGTCGGCCCAGATTGGCGAACAGGCAACGGGCGAGACGGTATTCCCGTTCGGTCAGGCTGATGGGGGTGGCGGCGCGGGTGACGGTGAGTTCGGCGTCGTCGAATTCGAGGTCATTGAAGGTCAGTATTTCGGTGGCTGCCGCGCGTTGCAGCCCATGCCGACGAAGCACTGCGCTGACCCGAGCCATCAGCTCGTTGGGACGAAACGGTTTGCTCACGTAATCGTCGGCCCCCGCGTTCAATGCCTGGACGATATCGCTTTCGGTATCGCGACTGGTGAGCATGATCGCGGCCGGTGGCACGTCCATGTGTTCACGGGTCCAGCGCAACAATGCCAGGCCGCTGATATCGGGCAGTTGCCAATCGAGGATCAGCAGATCGAAGGTCTCCCGCCGGAGTTGCCGTAGCAGGTCCTCTCCCCGCTCGAAGCAATGCAGCGTCCACGCCTGTTCTCCCGTGACGTGGATCTGTCGCAGTGTCTGTTCCACCCGGCGGAGTTCGGCGGGCTCGTCATCCAGTATTGCGACACGCATGCCGAGTGTTTCCTTCATCTCGTAAGTGCAAAGTGAAAATTCCTGCGGAAGTTTAGGCTGATTGATTGAATCTGAACAATTGTGGCGAATTGCTGCGATGTTCCCAAGTATGGCTACGCTGATGGCACTTCGCCGATAGGCTATTTTAGCCTTCGACCAATTCTGAACAAATATTGAGAATCGGCTCGCAAGGTCACTTATGCCGGTAGATTCGTTGTCGCTGAGCGGCACAGGGGCATTGGGATGTGCTCCGACGCAGGGAGCGTCAAGCCAACCTGGCAAGACCGTCGATTGCCGGTTTTCGGCGGTCTCCAGTTCAGGGGAAACACACGGAGTGCCTGCTCGGCTCCGACACAGGGATGTGTCATCTCATGTCCTTTGCTCCCATGGCTATCTGCCAGAGCGTCCGGTCAGGTATCGTGCGTCAGCGCGTGCGTTTCCTCGGCATGATTTCTACAAGAGCATAAAAGCAATCCATGAACCCCATGACCTTATTGCTCCCACGCCGTTCTGGCGTCTGTCTTTTACTGATTGCTGGCCTGATGGGATTGTTCACCCAGAGTGCATCAGCGGCTGTCGCCTCGGCAAAACGCCTGTCTTATATCGATGAAAACCAACAATGCCGTGGTCAACCGCTGCCGGCGACTGTCGAGCATCTGACCGGCGAAGCCTGGAAGCTGGACGCCAAAGGCAAGCAGACGCCACTGCAGGAAGGTATGTCGATTGACGAACAGGAAGGCGTCAAGACCTCGCCCTCGGCGTTTGTCAGCCTGTCCCTGGGTGATGGCTCGCGGGTGGTGTTGCCCTCCAGTTCCCATATCACCTTGCACCTCAATGAAGAACATTCGATCCCTCAGGTCATTCTTGAGCAGGGGCAAGTTGAGTCGTATGTGATCAAACGTGCCAGCGACCATGATCGCTTTCAGATCGTCACGCCGGTCGGTGTACTGGGCGTACGGGGCACGCACTTTCGGGTGCGCAACGATGACGGTGGCGAGGCGCTGCTGGAAGTGTTGAACGGGCAAGTAACGGTCGATCGTGACGAGCAAACGTCGGGCTCCCGCCCTGCCCGGTCGGCTGCCAAACGGACTCAGAGCTCTGAAGCTGACGAGGTCCAGGTTATGGCCCGTCAAGGTTTGCGTATTCAGAAACAAGGCACGTTGACGCCAATCGACTTGTTACCTGCCCCACGTTTGTTGGGGCAAGCCGGTCAGACGGGTAATGTGCCTGTCTGGCAATTGATCATGAAACCCATCGAAGGGGCCACGCGTTATCGGGCGCAAGTGGCTACCGACGCAGCCTTTCTGGACATCAAGCAAGAGCAGTTTTCTAGCACGCCAGAGGTCAACTTCAGCGGGCTGAAAGCGTTTTTCTACCATGTTCGCCTATCGGCCTATGATGCTCAGGGGCTAGAGGGAGAGACCGGGGTGTATGACATTTTCTATTACCCCAGGACTACCCGTGTCCAATAGCGCCCTGGCCAACGACCGATGAAGAGACGGCCAAGGAAGGATGACCGCGAGCCGACCCAGGCCCAGCGGTTGTTTCAGCGGATGGTCCGCGAGTGGCTGTGGGTTTGTCTGATCCTGTTGCCGCTGACGGCGATGCTGTCCATGACTCAGGGTCTGGCCCTGAGCAATCTGCTGTATGACAACCTGCGCCGGCTGAGCCCTCTGCCGGTGGACCCACGAATACTCATCGTCACGATCGATGACTACAGCTTGCAGCAGCTTGGCCAATGGCCGTGGTCGCGGGCCATGCACGCGCAACTGCTTGATCGGCTCAGCGCCGCGAACGTTAAAGGCGTTCTGTTCGACGTTATTTTCAGCGAGCCCGATAGCCATCCCGGCGACGATCGGCTTTTGGCCCAGGCAGTCTGTCGAGCCGGGAATGTTTTCGTGCCGCTGCTGCGCGAAGGCGTCGCGCGTTATGGGCAGCCCTTGGGGGAAATTGAACCGGTGGCCCAGCTGAGCCATTGCGCCAAAGGCATCGGGCACATCAATGCCGAAGCGGATGCCGACGGAATTGTGCGCAGCGTGTATTTAAGCGAAGGACCGGCGCAAAACCCCCGCCCGCAACTGGCCTGGCTGCTGTACGAAGAAACCCTTGCCGATAAGGGAAATGTACCGATGCCCGGTACCCCGGCCCTGACATCGGCGCAAGGCTGGCAGCGAGCCCACGAAATACGGATTCCTTTCATCCATTCCGACGCGGGCTTTCCCACTGTGCCCTACGTCAGCGTATTGCGCGGCGAAGTTCCGCCCGAGTTACTGCGCGATCGCTTGATCCTGATCGGTTCGACTGCTCCAGGCCTGGGCGACCGCTACGTGACACCGCAATCGGCCAGCGTCGGCACCACACCGGGTATCGAGATCCAGGCGAATATCCTCAACGGGCTGCTGCAACAGCGCAACATCGTGGTTCTCGATCAGCGCTTGGCGGCGTTGTTATCGGTGATGATTGTCGGTGAGTTGCTGGGCCTGCTGTTGGTACGTCCGCGTCGCGCCCTATGGCTGACTCTGGGCGCAATGGCGGCCGCTCTGCTGGGTTCTGGTGTACTGATGCGGCTTGGCTGGTGGTGGTCACCGGCCGCGAGCCTGCTGGGTATGATGCTGGGCTATCTGATCTGGAATTGGCGAAGGCTGAACGCGGTGCTCGCCTATTTCGGCTGGGAACTGGCGCGCCTGGACAGCGAGCCAAAAGTCTTTCCCGAACGTCGTCGCACCCAAGCCCCGGCCGGTGATGTGCTGCAAGGGCAAATCGTCGCGCTGGAGCAGGCCATGAGCCGGACCCGCGACACCCGACGTTTCATTGCCGATGGGCTTGAATACCTGCCGGTGGCGACGCTGATCAGCGATCCGCAAGGGCGCATTCTGCTGGCCAACCGCAAGGCTCGAGAGGTGTTTGGTCGTGGCTTGGTGGGCGAGGACATGCTCGAGCAACTGAGCGATCTGGGTTACCCGGTGCCGTCCAACGGAATGCCGTCTGCGTTGTCGACCCTGGAGCCGCTGGAGTTTCGTGACACCCAGGCACGCAGCCTGCGTCTGGACCTGGCACCGTTGTTACCAGCCGAGGGCGACTCCGTGATTGGCTGGCTACTGAGCCTCACCGACTTGAGCGTCGAGCGGGACGCTGAAGAACAGCGAGCCGTGTTGCTGCGCTTTTTGTCTCATGACCTCAGAGCTCCCCACTCGGCGATACTCGCCTTGCTCGACGTTCAGCGGCATCAGGTGTCCGGCGACACTCAAGTGTTCAGCCAGATCGAGTTACAAGTGCGCAAAGCGCTGAACCTGACCGAGGCTTTTGTGCAGTTGGCAAAAGCCGAGTCCGAGGCCTATCAGTTTCAGCCGAGTATGTTCGCGATGTTGTTACTCGATACCTTCGACCAGGCCTCGAGCATCGCTCATCTGAAGAACATTCAGTTGCTGCATGACCTCGACGAAGACGCTGAAGTGTTGGTCCTGGCCGATCAATCGCTACTGACACGGGCACTGTTCAACCTGCTGGAAAACGCCATCAAGTACAGTCCGGCGGGGTCGCGGATCTCAGTGCGGGTGAGTTGTGCCGAGGGCTGGCTGCTGTGCGAAATCGCCGATCAAGGCCGAGGGATTGCTGTCGATGAACTTCCCGAGTTGTTCAGTCAGTATCGGCGTTTTACCTCGGCTCATGGCAGCGACGGCTTGGGACTGGGTTTGTCCATGGTCAAGGCCGTGGTGGATCGTCATGGTGGGAGGATTTCCTGTCATAGCGTGGTGGGGCAAGGCACGACGTTCAGTGTCCAGTTACCGCTATTGAGCGAGTGAGCCAGACGCTTTCAACGGGCATAAAAAAAACCGGCTATATCAGCCGGTTTTTTACGTCCGAAATAAACTTATGCACCTTTTCCGACGTTTTATTTGCTTAAGAAATATGTATGTAAATCATAAACTTAAAAACTAAAAACGACGTTTTTCAACAAAACGGTACACAGGTTATCCACAGAATCTCAGACAGTCATTTGATCAGTAGCGTTGGGTGCCGCCGGGGCTGCTGGCAGCGAACCCATCTGGCGTTGCATCTGTTCGTTCCAGGCCTGCACTCGGTCATTCAAGTCGGCAATGGCTCGCGGCCCGCTACCCTCGGCGTACATCGGTGCGCCAATGATCACGGTGATCACGCCCTGCTTCTTTGCCCAACCGGTTTTTGGCCAAAACTTGCCGGCATTGTGCGCAATCGGCAGTACCGGTAATAACGCATTGACGGCCAACGCGGTGCCACCGCGGGAGAACTTGCCGATGGTGCCGTAAGGAACGCGAGTCCCTTCAGGGAAGATCAGTACCCAGACATTGTCCTTGAGCAGCTCATCGCCCTTCTTTGCCACATGCTTGAGCGCAGCTTTCGGGTTGCCACGGTCGATGGCGATCGGTCGCAGCATGGCCATGGCCCAGCCGAAGAACGGAACGTAGAGCAGTTCGCGCTTGAGCACCTGGCTTAGAGGCTCGAAATACGCCGAGAGAAAGAATGTTTCCCAAGTGCTCTGGTGGTTCGACTGAATCACGCAGGGCTGGTCAGGCACGTTCTCGGCACCCTTCACTTCGTAACGGATACCCAGAAAGACTTTGCTCAGCCATAAAGCGCAGCGGCACCAGTACACGTTGATAAAGCGATAGCGCGCCTTGAATGGCAGAAACGGCGCGATAAAAAAGCTCAGGGTGCACCAGAGCAAAGAGCTGGTGCCCAGCAGCAGGTAAAAGAGAAAAGTTCTGATGGCCTGCAGTATCGACATGGCGACATTTACCGTTGCGGGCATTGCCCGCCTATTCAAGCGCACTCCCGATCAGTCCTTGGCCAGGATGTTCAGAAGAGCCTTAGTTGTGGATAAGTTCCGCGGCAATCGCCGCCAGATCGTCAAAAATCAAGGTGCCCGCCGGTAGGGTCAAGCCCTGCGTCTTTTCGCCTTTCCCGGTCTTTACCAAAACTGGCTGAGAGTCGACGGCTCTGGCGGCTTCCAGGTCACCGAGAGTATCGCCGACGAACCATAGATTCGTCAGCGAAACGTTGTAATGCGCGGCGATGGTTTTCAACATCCCGGGTTTTGGCTTGCGGCAATCGCAACCATCGTCTGGCCCGTGCGGGCAATAGACGATCAGCCCGACTTCGCCGCCCTGCTCCGCCACCAGCTCGCGCAAGCGAGCGTGCATGGCATCCAGGGTGGCGATGTCGTAATAGCCGCGAGCGATACCCGACTGGTTGGTAGCGACCGCCACCGTCCAGCCGGCCTTGCTCAACTGCGCGATCGCTTCGATCGAACCGGGGAGCGGAATCCACTCCTCCACCGACTTGATATACGCATCGGAGTCGTAATTGATCACTCCGTCCCGATCGAGAATCAGCAGTTTCAACAGCAAACCCCTTAGCCCAGCAGCGAAATGTCGGCGACGCCGAGGAACAAACCACGCAGACGCGCCAGCAGCGCATAGCGGTTGGCTCGCACCTTGGCATCTTCGGCGTTGACCATCACCGCTTCGAAGAACGCATCCACCGGCTCGCGCAAGGCGGCCAGACGCGCCAGCGATTCGCTGTACTGACGAGCAGCGGCCATTGGCTGAACAGCCTGGTCAGCCTGCTGGATCGCCGAATACAGGGAGAACTCGTTGGCGTTGTCGAAGTACTTGGCTTCAACGACCGAAGGAACGGTGCCTTCGACCTTGCTGAGCAAGTTCGAAACACGCTTGTTCACGGCGGCCAGGGCAGCGGCTTCCGGCAATTTGCGGAACGCTTCTACCGCTTGTACACGCTGATCGAAGTCCAGCGCCGAACCCGGCTTCAGGGCACGGACCGACAGGTAAGTCCCGACATCAACCCCTTCGTCTTCATAACGGGCACGCAGACGATCGAAGATGAATTCCAGCACCGAGTCATTCAGGCCGGCAGCCTTGACCTTGGTACCGAACGCATTCACGGCAAACGCCACGGCGTCGTTGAGGTCGAGGTCGAGCTTCTTGTCGATCAGGATGCGCAATACACCCAGCGCTGCACGGCGCAGGGCATATGGGTCTTTGCTACCGGTTGGCAGCATGCCGATACCGAAAATACCCACCAGTGTGTCGAGCTTGTCGGCGATGGCCACGGCCGCACCGGTGAGGGTCGTAGGCAGTTCAGCACCCGCACCGCGCGGCATGTACTGCTCGTTCAGCGCCAGTGCAACTTCTTCCGGCTCGCCGTCGTTGAGGGCGTAGTAGTAACCGGCGACACCTTGCATCTCCGGGAACTCACCGACCATCTCGGTCGCCAGGTCGCACTTGGACAACAGGCCGGCACGGGAAGCCCAGGCAGCGTTGCCGCCAATGCGTTGAGCGATGAATGCAGCGAGCTTGGAAACACGTTCGGCCTTGTCGTAGACGCTGCCGAGTTTTTCCTGGAACACCACGTTCTGCAGACGCAGATTGAAGTCTTCGAGTTTTTGCTTCTTGTCTTGCTTGAAGAAGAACTCGGCGTCGGTCAAGCGTGGGCGAACCACTTTCTCGTTACCGGCGATGATCTGCTGCGGGTCTTTGCTTTCGATATTGGCCACGGTAATGAAACGAGGCAGCAACTTGCCGTCGGCATCCAGCAGGCAGAAATACTTCTGGTTGTCCTGCATGGTAGTGATCAGCGCTTCTTGGGGCACGTCGAGGAAACGTTCTTCGAACGAGCACACCAGCGGCACCGGCCATTCAACCAGCGCAGTCACTTCGTCGAGCAGGCTCGGCGGCACGATGGCCGTACCTTCCTGCTGTGTCGCCAGTTCTTCGGTGCGCTTGCTGATCAGTTCGCGACGCTCGTTGGCATCGGCCAGCACATAGGCAGCACGCAGATCGCTCAGGTAGTTCGCCGGCGAGGTGATGCGCACGCTTTCAGGATGGTGGAAGCGGTGACCACGGGAATCGCGGCCGGACTTTTGCGCGAGGATGGTGCAGTCGATGACATGGTCACCGAGCAGCATCACCAGCCACTGGGTCGGGCGAACGAATTCTTCCTTACGAGCACCCCAGCGCATGCGCTTGGGGATAGGCAGGTCGTTCAGGGAATCTTCGACGATGGTTGGCATCAGGCTCGCGGTCGGCTTGCCGGTGATGCTTTGGCTGTAGCGCAGTTTCGGACCGCTCTGATCGATTTCGCTCAGGTCGACGCCGCACTTCTTGGCGAAGCCCAGGGCTGCTTGAGTCGGGTTGCCTTCGGCATCGAACGCGGCCTGACGCGGCGGGCCGTCAAGGTTGATGCTGCGATCCGGCTGCTGGGTTGCCAGCGCGGTGATCAGCACGGCCAGACGACGTGGCGCGGCATAGACGGTTTTGGTTTCGTAGTTCAGGCCAGCGGCTTGCAGGCCTTTGTCGATACCGGCCAGAAACGCATCGGCCAGGGTGTTCAGGGCTTTGGGTGGCAGTTCTTCGGTGCCCAGTTCAACCAGAAAATCTTGAGCACTCATTGTGCAGCCTCCAGCTTGGCCAGTACTTCATCACGCAGGTCCGGGGTCGCCATCGGGAAGCCCAGCTTGGCGCGAGCCAGCAGGTAGGCTTGCGCAACGGAACGCGCCAGGGTGCGTACACGCAGAATGTATTGCTGACGCGCGGTCACCGAGATCGCCCGGCGCGCATCCAGCAGGTTGAAGGTGTGGGACGCCTTCAACACCATTTCGTAGCTCGGCAACGGCAATGGCTGATCGAGTTCGATCAGGCGCTTGGCTTCGCTTTCGTAGAAGTCGAACAACTCGAACAGCTTCTCGACGTTGGCGTGTTCGAAGTTGTAGGTCGACTGCTCCACTTCGTTCTGGTGGAACACGTCGCCGTAGGTCACCTTGCCGAACGGACCGTCAGCCCAGACCAGGTCGTAGACTGAGTCCACGCCTTGCAGGTACATGGCCAGACGTTCCAGACCGTAAGTGATCTCGCCGGTCACCGGGTAGCACTCGATGCCGCCCGCTTGCTGGAAGTAAGTGAACTGCGTCACTTCCATGCCGTTGAGCCAGACTTCCCAGCCCAGACCCCAGGCGCCCAGCGTTGGCGACTCCCAGTTGTCTTCGACGAAACGGATGTCGTGCACCAGCGGGTCCAGGCCCACGTGCTTGAGGGAGCCCAGGTACAGTTCCTGGAAGTTGTCCGGGTTCGGCTTCAGGACTACCTGGAATTGGTAGTAGTGCTGCAGACGGTTCGGGTTTTCGCCGTAGCGGCCGTCAGTCGGGCGACGACTGGGCTGCACATAAGCGGCGTTCCAGGTTTCCGGGCCAATGGCGCGCAGGAACGTGGCAGTGTGGAAAGTGCCGGCGCCTACTTCCATATCGTAGGGCTGAAGTACCACACAACCTTGCTCGGCCCAGTATTGCTGGAGGGCGAGGATCAAGTCTTGGAAGGTACGCACGGCTGGCGTAGGCTGGCTCACGAAATTCACCTGTTTCTTGGGCTGCGATTTAAAGAGCGGGAGTATACCCGATTCGGTCCTGCGCACGCCCCCTGGAGCCTTATGCCACGCTGCTTTTGGTGTACCGAAGATCCGCTGTACATGGCTTATCACGATCAGGAGTGGGGCACGCCGCTACGCGATGCGCAGGGTTTGTTCGAGTTGCTTTTGCTCGAAGGGTTCCAGGCCGGGCTTTCCTGGATCACTGTGTTGCGCAAACGAGAGCGCTATCGCGAGGTGCTGTTTGGCTTCGATGTACAGCGCGTGGCACAGATGAGCGATGCGGAAATCGATGAATTGATGCTCGATCCGGGGATCATCCGCAATCGCCTCAAACTCAATGCCGCCCGGCGCAATGCCCAGGCCTGGCTGGCGCTGGAGGACCCGGTGGCGTTTCTCTGGTCGTTCGTCGGCGGAACGCCTGTGATCAATCATTTCAAGGATCGCAGTGAAGTGCCGGCCGTGACACCGGTCGCCGTCGAGATGAGCAAAGGCCTGAAAAAAGCCGGATTCACGTTCGTCGGCCCGACCATTTGTTACGCGTTGATGCAGGCTTCGGGCATGGTCATGGACCACACTCGGGATTGCGATCGCTACGCCCCCTTGGCGAACGGCGGTTAGAATAGCCGCCTCGCGCACAGCACAAGATCAGGAGTGACCTGTGGATAAGTTGAAAGGCGCCTTGCTGGTAGGCGCTCTGCGTCTGTTTGCCCTGCTTCCCTGGCGGGCAGTGCAGGCGGTGGGTTCGGCGATTGGCTGGATCATGTGGAAAACCCCCAACCGTTCCCGCGACGTGGTACGGATCAACCTCGCCAAGTGCTTTCCGCAGATGGACCCGGCCGAACGTGAGCGTCTGGTAGGCCAGAGCCTGAAAGACATTGGCAAGTCCCTGACCGAGAGCGCTTGCGCGTGGATCTGGCCGGCTCAGCGTTCCATTGATTTGGTGCGTGAAGTCGAAGGTCTCGATGTGCTCAAAGACGCCCTCGCCTCCGGCAAAGGCGTGGTCGGCATCACCAGCCACTTGGGCAACTGGGAAGTGTTGAACCACTTCTATTGCAACCAGTGCAAACCGATCATTTTCTACCGTCCGCCCAAGCTCAAGGCGGTGGATGACTTGCTGCGCAAGCAGCGGGTGCAATTGGGTAACCGAGTGGCCGCTTCCACCAAGGAAGGCATCCTCAGTGTGATCAAGGAAGTGCGCAAAGGTGGTGCAGTGGGTATTCCGGCAGACCCGGAACCGGCCGAATCCGCCGGGATCTTCGTGCCGTTCTTCGCCACTCAGGCCCTGACCAGTAAATTCGTCCCGAACATGCTGGCCGGCGGCAAAGCGGTCGGCGTGTTCCTGCATGCCCTGCGGCTGCCGGACGGTTCGGGTTACAAAGTGATCCTCGAAGCCGCGCCAGAGGCCATGTACAGCACCGATACCGAAACCTCCTGCGCGGCGATGAGCCAGGTGGTCGAGCGCTATGTGCGGGCTTATCCGAGCCAGTACATGTGGAGCATGAAACGCTTCAAGAAGCGTCCGCCGGGCGAAGAACGCTGGTATTGATGCTGCTGTGGATAGCCCCGTAGGAGCTGCCGAAGGCTGCGATCTTTTGATTTTTTATCAAAGCAAGATCAAAAGATCGCGGCCTTCGGCAGCTCCTACAAAGGCTTCCCACAGGCTGCGTTACTTCTGATCAGTGCGCCTGACGCTCAAGCTTTTTCAGAAACACCGTCATCTCCTTCTCGGCCTGCTTGTCGCCATGGTTGCGGGCGGCTTCCAGGCCCTGTTCCCATGCCTGACGCGCCGCAGCGTAATCCGCCAACGCCAGATGCGCCTTGCCCAATAACTTCCAGGCCGCCGAATACTTCGGATCGAACTCGACGCAGCGCTGAAAATGCTCGGCGGCTTTGGCATTTTCACCCAGATCCAGATAACCCTTGCCCAGGCCGAAGCGCAGCAGCGAGTTATCCACACCCTTGGCGAGCATTTTTTCCAGGGATTCGATCATCGGTGCTTCCTCAGTCAGTGATCGTTCCCACGCTCCGCGTGGGAATGCAGCCCGGGACGCTCTGCGTCCCATTCAAAGCCGAACGCGGAGCGTCCGTTGAGGCATTCCCACGCAGAGCGTGGGAACGATCATCAGAAAAAGCTCAACCCCACATGGAACAGCTTTTCCACATCCCGAATGTGCTTTTTATCCACAAGGAACAGAATCACATGGTCGCCGGCTTCGATCACTGTGTTGTCGTGGGCGATGATCACTTCTTCATCGCGGATGATCGCGCCGATGGTAGTCCCCGGCGGCAGGCCGATGTTTTCGATGGCCTTGCCGATCACCTTGCTCGACTTCTCATCACCGTGGGCGATGGCCTCGATGGCTTCCGCCGCACCTCGACGCAATGAGTGCACGCTGACGATATCGCCGCGCCGCACGTGGGCCAGCAAGGTGCCGATCGTCGCCAATTGCGGGCTGATGGCGATGTCGATGTCGCCGCCCTGGATCAGGTCGACGTAGGCCGGGTTGTTGATGATCGTCATCACCTTCTTCGCGCCCAGACGCTTGGCGAGCAGCGACGACATGATGTTGGCTTCGTCGTCGTTGGTCAGCGCCAGGAAGATGTCGGCGTCGGCGATGTTCTCTTCCATCAGCAAGTCGCGGTCGGAGGCACTGCCCTGCAACACCACGGTGCTGTCGAGGGTGTCCGAGAGATGGCGGCAGCGGGCCGGGTTCATCTCGATGATCTTCACCTGATAGCGGCTTTCGATGGCCTCGGCCAAACGCTCACCAATCTGCCCTCCGCCAGCGATGACGATGCGTTTGTAGCTCTCGTCGAGGCGGCGCATTTCACTCATCACCGCGCGAATATTCGCTTTGGCGGCGATGAAAAACACTTCGTCGTCGGCCTCGATCACGGTATCGCCCTGGGGCAGGATCGGCCGGTCACGACGGAAAATCGCCGCAACGCGGGTTTCGACGTTCGGCATGTGTTCGCGCAGCTGCCGCAGTTGCTGACCCACCAGCGGACCGCCGTAATAGGCTTTCACAGCCACCAGCTGTGCTTTGCCTTCGGCGAAGTCGATTACCTGCAACGCACCCGGATGCTGGATCAGGCGCTTGATGTAGTTGGTAACGACTTGCTCCGGACTGATCAGCACGTCGACCGGAATCGCTTCGTTATCGAACAGTTCGGCGCGGGTCAGGTACGTGGCTTCGCGGACCCGGGCGATCTTGGTTGGCGTGTGGAACAAGGTGTGAGCGACCTGACAGGCCACCATGTTGGTTTCGTCACTGTTGGTCACTGCAACCAACATGTCGGCGTCGTCGGCACCGGCCTGACGCAGTACCGTTGGCAGCGAACCGCGACCCTGTACGGTGCGGATGTCCAGCCGATCGCCGAGGTCGCGCAGGCGTTCGCCATCGGTGTCGACCACGGTGATGTCGTTGGCTTCGCTGGCCAGGTGTTCCGCCAGCGAACCGCCGACCTGCCCTGCGCCGAGGATGATGATTTTCATCCAGTCACTCCTTTAAAACCGGTTAACCGCGCGTGGCGGCAATCTTGATCAGCTTGGCGTAGTAGAACCCGTCATGGCCGCCTTCCTGGGCCAGCAATTGGCGACCATGGGGCTGCTTGATGCCGGCCTGACTAGCGATGTCGAGTTCACGGGCACCCGGTGTGCGAGCGAGGAACGCTTCGATGACTTCGGTGTTCTCGGTCGGCAGCGTGGAGCAGGTGGCGTAAAGCAGAATGCCGCCCACTTCCAGCGTTATCCACATGGCATCAAGCAGCTCGCCCTGAAGCACCGCCAGCGCGGCGATGTCATCGGGTTGGCGGGTCAGTTTGATGTCCGGGTGACGACGGATCACCCCGGTGGCCGAGCACGGCGCGTCCAGCAAAATGCGCTGGAACGGTTTGCCGTCCCACCAGGTCGCGGTGTCGCGGCCGTCGGCGGCGATCAGTTCGGCGCTCAGGCCCAGGCGTGCAAGGTTTTCCCGTACTCGCACCAGACGTTTGGCTTCCAGATCCACAGCCACCACGCCGGCCAGTTTGGGCTCGGCCTCAAGGATGTGGCAGGTTTTGCCGCCCGGTGCGCAGCAGGCGTCCAGCACCCGTTGGCCTGGCGCGAGGTCCAGCAGATCGGCGGCCAGTTGCGCGGCTTCGTCCTGCACGCTGATCCAGCCTTCGGCGAAACCCGGGAGGCTGCGCACGTCGGCCGCTGCGTCGAGGATGATGCCGTCCTGACTGTAAACGCAGGGCTTGGCAGCGATGCCCGCTTCAGTCAGCAAGCCGAGGTAGGCATCGCGGGTGTGATGGCGACGGTTGACCCGCAGAATCATCGGCGGGTGAGCGTTGTTCGCCGCGCAAATGGCTTCCCACTGCTCAGGCCAGAAGGCCTTGAGGGATTTTTGCAGCCAGCGTGGGTGAGCGGTGCGCACCACCGGGTCGTGCTCCAGCTCGGCCAGCAGCGCTTCGCTTTCCCGCTGGGCGCGGCGCAGCACGGCATTGAGCAAGGCTTTGGCCCACGGCTTTTTCAGTTTGTCGGCGCAACCAACGGTTTCGCCGATGGCCGCGTGGGCCGGAACCCGGGTGTAGAGCAGTTGGTAGAGGCCGACCAGCAACAGCGCCTCGACATCGGCATCGGCTGCTTTGAACGGCTTTTGCAGCAACTTGGCCGCCAGCGCCGATAAACGCGGCTGCCAGCGAGCCGTGCCGAACGCCAGGTCCTGGGTAAAGCCGCGATCGCGGTCTTCGACCTTGTCCATTTGCGTCGGCAGAGAACTGTTGAGTGAGGCTTTTCCGTTAAGAACAGCAGCAAGTGCCTTGGCGGCAGCCAGACGTGGATTCATTGAGCGTCCGCCGCTTGACCGAGAACGGTGCCGACGGCGAATTTCTCACGACGGCTGTTGAACAAGTCGCTGAAGTTCAGCGCCTTGCCGCCGGGCAATTGCAGGCGAGTCAGGCACAGTGCCTGTTCACCGCAGGCGACAACCAAACCGTCTTTGCTGGCACTGAGAATTTCACCCGGCGCGCCCTGCCCTTCGGCCAGGCTCGCAGCCAGCACTTTCAGTGCTTCACCGTTTAGCGTGCTGTGGGTGATCGGCCAAGGATTGAAGGCGCGAACCAGACGCTCCAGCTCAACTGCCGGACGGCTCCAGTCGATGCGCGCTTCGTCCTTGTTCAATTTGTGTGCGTAGGTGGCGAGGCTGTCGTCCTGCACTTCGCCTTCCAGAGTGCCTGCGGCCAGGCCGGCAATCGCCTGAACCACGGCCGGTGGGCCCATCTCTGCGAGGCGATCATGGAGGCTGCCGCCGGTGTCTTCGGCGCTGATCGGCGTGGTGACCTTGAGCAGCATCGGCCCGGTGTCGAGGCCCAGTTCCATGCGCATCACGGTCACGCCACTTTCGCTGTCACCCGCTTCAACAGCGCGCTGGATCGGCGCCGCACCGCGCCAGCGTGGCAGCAAGGATGCGTGACTGTTGATGCAGCCCAGACGCGGAATATCCAGCACCACTTGCGGCAGGATCAGCCCGTAAGCGACCACCACCAGCAAATCCGGTTGCAGTGCGGCCAGTTCAGCCTGAGCGTCTTCGTTGCGCAGGGTTGGTGGCTGCAACACCGGGATACTGTTTTCCAACGCCAACTGCTTGACCGGGCTCGGCATCAGCTTCTGCCCACGGCCCGCCGGACGGTCCGGTTGGGTGTAGACCGCAACGATCTCGTAAGGACTGTCGAGCAGGGCCTTGAGGTGTTCGGCGGCGAATTCCGGGGTACCGGCAAAGACAATGCGCAGTGGCTCAGTCATGAAAGCTCTCAATTACAAAGCGTCTTGAAAAGAAAAAGGCTTGCCGCAGCAAGCCTTTGAAAGAAGGGCATCAAGCGTTCTGGCGATGGAGCTTTTCCAGTTTCTTCTTGATCCGGTCGCGTTTGAGCGTAGACAGGTAATCAACGAACAATTTGCCATTGAGGTGGTCGCATTCATGCTGGATGCATACCGCGAGCAGGCCTTCGGCAATCAGTTCGTACGGTTGGCCGTCGCGGTCCAGGGCCTTGATCTTGACCTTTTGCGGGCGGTCGACGTTTTCGTAGAAACCCGGCACCGAAAGGCAGCCTTCCTGGTACTGGTCCACCTCGTCGGTCAGGACTTCGAACTCGGGGTTGATGAACACCCGTGGCTCGCTGCGGTCTTCGGAGAGGTCCATCACGACGATACGTTTGTGCACGTTGACCTGGGTCGCGGCGAGGCCGATGCCTGGCGCTTCATACATTGTTTCAAACATGTCATCGACCAACTGACGCACTTCGTCGTCCACTACAGCCACTGGTTTGGCGATAGTACGCAGGCGCGAGTCGGGGAATTCGAGGATGTCTAAAATGGCCATAAGCTCAATTGCTGCACGTGTGAGGTAAAGTCGGGTCGATGGCCTGGCGAGTCCGAGGATGCAGGCTACCGTTGTGAACGTAGCTTCCGGCTTTTCAATAATGAGCAGGAAGCGAGCCACGAGGGCTCTGGCGTTTCACGCGAACGTACATAATAAAGGGATTCACCGCATGAGGAAATCACTACTCGCCTTGCTCCTTCTGGCCTCGGCCGGTTTTGCGCATGGGCAAGTGCAACTCAGGGAAGGTTTTCCACAGCAATACACCGTGGTGGCAGGGGACACACTCTGGGACATTTCCGCCAAATACCTGCGTGAACCGTGGGAGTGGCCGCAGCTTTGGCAGGCCAATCCACAGATCGAAAACCCCAATCTCATCTATCCGGGCGATACGCTGTCGCTGGTCTACGTCAACGGTCAGCCACGCCTGACCCTCAATCGCGGCGCTTCCCGGGGCACCATCAAGCTTTCGCCACGAATCCGTAGCTCGCCGGTGGCCGATGCCATTCCGAGTATTCCGCTGAAATCGATCAACAGCTTTCTGCTGAGCAATCGCATCGTCGACAAGGCAGAGGATTTCGACAAGGCGCCCTACATCGTCGCCGGCGATGCCGAACGGGTGCTCAGCGGCACGGGTGATCGAATATTCGCGCGTGGCCATTTCGACCCGGCACAACCGGTGTACGGCATCTTCCGTCAGGGCAAGGTCTACACCGATCCGCAGAGCAAGGAGTTTCTGGGGATCAACGCCGACGACATCGGTGGCGGCGAGATCATTGCCACTGAAGGCGACGTCGCCACCCTGGCCTTGCAACGCACCACACAGGAAGTGCGACTCGGCGACCGGCTGTTCGGCGGTGAAGAGCGCTCGATCAATTCGACCTTCATGCCCAGTGCGCCAACTGCCGAAATCGACGGCTTGATTATCGATGTCCCGCGTGGGGTCACCCAGATCGGCGCGCTGGATGTCGTCACGTTGAACAAGGGGCAGCGCGATGGCCTGGCCGAAGGCAATGTGCTGGCGGTGATGAAAACCGGTGAAACCGTGCGTGACCGGATCACCGGCCAGCCATTGAAAATTCCCGACGAGCGGGCCGGTTTGCTGATGGTCTTCCGCACTTACGACAAGCTCAGCTACGGGCTTGTCCTTAACGCATCGCGCTCTTTGGCGGTGATGGACAAGGTGCGAAATCCTTAAGCCTGCTCACAAGTTACCAACAGAGTTATCCACAGCTTATTCCCGATTCGATGGGATTCTATAACGATCAAGGATGATCCATGTCGCTGTCTGCCTGCACGTCCGTTTCCCCTGCGGAACTGGAAGCCCGTTTACGCCTGCACCGTTTGCCGGAACTCGGCCCTGCGCGTTTCAAGAAATTGCTTGAGGCCTTCGGCTCTGCCTCCAAAGCCATCAGCGCACCGGCCAACGCCTGGCGTGCGTTGGGCCTGCCACTCGCCTGCGTGGAGGGCCGGCGCTCTATTGAAGTCCGTGACGGCGCCAGTCACGCATTGGCCTGGTTAGAGCGCCCGGGCCAGCATTTACTGATGTGGGACCAACCTGACTACCCCGCCTTGCTGGCGCAAATCAGTGATGCGCCGCCGCTGTTATTCGTCGCGGGCGATCCGGGAATTCTGGAAAAACCACAGCTGGCGATGGTCGGCAGCCGTCGTGCTTCGCGACCGGGAATGGACACTGCCACCGCGTTTTCCCGCAGTCTGGCCGGCGCCGGTTTTGTCATCACCAGCGGTCTGGCCCTGGGCATCGATGCCGCCGCGCATCAGGCGGCTCTGGATGTTGGCGGGCAAACGGTCGGCGTACTTGGCACGGGGCTGGAAAATTTTTATCCACAGCGCAATCGAAGGCTGGCGGACGCCATGATCGCTTCGGGAAGCGCGGTACTTTCGGAGTTCCCGCTGGAGGCCGGCCCTTCCCCCGGCAACTTCCCCCGGCGCAATCGAATCATCAGCGGTTTGTCCCTCGGCGTGCTCGTGGTCGAGGCGAGTGTTGCCAGTGGTTCGTTGATCACCGCGAGGCTGGCGGCGGAACAGGGGCGTGAGGTGTATGCGATTCCAGGATCGATCCATCACCCTGGGGCAAAGGGGTGTCATCAGCTGATCCGCGACGGTGCGGTGCTGGTGGAAACCATCGAGCACATCCTCGAAGCCTTGCGCGGCTGGCAACGGCTGCCGTTATCCACAGAAACGCCGCAAACGACAGAGACTCATCCACTGCTCATATTGCTCCACGCGGCGCCCCATACCAGCGAAGCGCTGGCGATCACCAGTGGCTGGGCGTTGTCGAAAGTATTGGCAGCGCTGACGGAGCTGGAAATGGACGGCCGTGCGGTCTGTGAAAGCGGCCGCTGGCTTGCGCGGGGACGCTAGGTTTTACAGGGAAGATCGGTAAACTGCGCAGAGCCTTATTCCGGAGAGTCTTTCATGGTTAACAGTTGGCGTGTGCAACAAGCCGCACGAGAAATTCGCGCTGGGGCGGTCATTGCCTATCCAACCGAAGCTGTCTGGGGCTTGGGTTGCGACCCGTGGGACGAAGAGGCGGTGGATCGTCTGTTGCTGATCAAGGGACGGTCTGTGGATAAAGGCCTGATTCTGGTGGCCGACAATATTCGCCAGTTTGACTTCCTCTTCGAAGACTTCCCTGAACTGTGGATGGACCGCATGGCCAGCACCTGGCCTGGCCCCAACACCTGGCTGGTGCCGCATCAAAATATGTTGCCCCAGTGGATTACCGGTGTGCATGAAACGGTGGCGTTGCGGGTTAGCGATCATCCACTGGTGCGGGATTTGTGTGCGTTGGTCGGGCCGTTGGTGTCGACCTCGGCCAACCCTCAGGGGCGGCCGGCGGCGCGGACGCGGATTCGCGTGGAGCAGTATTTCCGCGGGCAGGTTGATTGGGTGCTGGGTGGCAATCTGGGTGGGCGCAAGAATCCGAGCGTGATTCGCGATCTGGCCACCGGCCACGTTGTGCGCCCGGATTGAGACTGAGGTGGCCCCATTCGCGAGCAAGCCCGCTCCCACAGTAGATCTTCAGTGAACACAAATTTTGTGTTCACCAATAATCGAGTGTGGGAGCGGGCTTGCTCGCGAAGAGGCCCTCACAGACACAAAAAATCTTAAGGCAACAAAACGGTCGAGCCCGTCGTGCGCCGCGCCGACAATTCGGTCTGCGCTTTGGCCGCATCAGCCAATGGATACCGCTGACTGATGTCCACCTTCAACTTGCCGCTGATGATCATCTCGAACAGTTCATCGGCCATGCTTTGCAGGTTTTCAGCGTTGTTGGCGTAGGTCGCCAGGGTCGGTCGGGTCACGTACAGCGAACCCTTCCCCGCGAGAATCCCCAGATTCACTCCGTCCACTGCGCCCGAAGCATTACCGAAACTCACCACCAGCCCTCGAGGTGCGACGCTGTCGAGTGACGTCAGCCAGGTATCTTTGCCTACACCGTCGTACACCACCGGCACTTTTTTACCGTCAGTCAATTCCAGCACGCGTTGCGCGACGTTTTCATGGCTGTAGTCGACGGTCGCCCAGGCGCCATTGGCTTTCGCCAGTGCGGCTTTTTCTGGTGAGCTGACCGTGCCGATCAGTTTCACGTCCAAGGCCTTGGCCCATTGGCAGGCCAGTGAGCCGACGCCACCGGCTGCTGCGTGGAACAGAATGGTTTCGCCACCCTTGAGCTCATATGTCTGGCGCAGCAAGTACTGCACGGTCAGGCCTTTGAGCATCACGCCGGCGGCCTGTTCGAAGCTGATGGCGTCCGGCAGATGCACCAGATTGGCTTCCGGCAATACATGAACGTCGCTATAAGCGCCCAATGGGCCGCTGCCGTACGCCACGCGATCGCCGATATTGAAGCGGGTGACTTCGCTTCCGACTGCTTCGACCACACCCGCGCCTTCAGCGCCCAGGCCCGACGGCAAGGCGGGTGGCGCATAAAGGCCACCGCGGTAATAGGTGTCAATGAAGTTCAGGCCGATGGCCTTGTTGGTCACGCGCACCTGCAGCGGGCCGGGTTCGGCGGGTTGGTAATCGACATGCTCGAGCACTTCGGGACCGCCATGGGCGCGGAACTGGATACGCTTTGCCATCTGCACTTTCCTTAAGTATTAGCTTCTAGAGTTGTAGCGCCAAGCGCCCTATCGGACTCTTAAAGCTTGACCTTCGTCAACTGCGACGGCACAAGGTGCAGTGTTATCCTACGCAGCAATTTGCCGCCGGCCTGTATGAGCGCCGCGTAGCTTTGCCCGATTCAAGGTGATGCCATGACTACCCGCACCGAGGCCGTAAAAGCCTACCTGCTCGACCTGCAAGACCGCATTTGCGCTGCCCTGGAAGCTGAAGACGGCGGCGCGCGTTTCGTCGAAGATGCCTGGACCCGGCCTGCCGGCGGTGGCGGTCGCACCCGGGTGATCGAAAACGGCGCGGTCATTGAAAAGGGCGGCGTTAACTTTTCCCACGTCTTTGGCAGCGGTCTCCCACCCTCCGCCAGCGCTCATCGGCCAGAACTGGCCGGCCGAGGCTTCGAAGCCTTGGGCGTGTCTTTGGTGATTCACCCGCACAACCCCCATGTACCGACGTCCCACGCCAATGTGCGCTTTTTCATCGCTGAAAAAGAAGGTGAAGAGCCGGTCTGGTGGTTCGGTGGCGGCTTCGACCTGACCCCTTATTACGGTAATGAAGAAGACTGCGTGCATTGGCACCGCGTCGCCGAACAGGCCTGTGCGCCGTTCGGGCCAGACGTCTACCCGCGCTACAAAGCCTGGTGCGACAGTTACTTCCACATCAAGCATCGCCACGAGCCGCGTGGCATTGGCGGCCTGTTTTTCGATGACTTGAATGAGTGGGACTTCGATACGAGCTTCGCCTTCATGCGCGCCATCGGCGATGCGTTTATCGACGCTTACCTGCCAATCGTGCAGCGCCGCAAGAATGATGCGTTCACGGCCAAACAGCGTGAATTCCAGGAGTTTCGGCGTGGTCGTTACGTCGAGTTCAACCTGGTCTATGACCGCGGCACGCTGTTCGGCCTGCAATCGGGCGGGCGTACCGAGTCGATCCTGATGTCGCTGCCACCGCAAGTGCGCTGGGCCTACGACTGGAAGGCCGAGCCGGGCAGTGAAGAAGCGCGCCTGACCGAGTACTTCCTGCAAGACCGCGATTGGTTGGCCAAGGCCTGAACGAGGAATTCTGATGGATCGTTACGTCGTATTCGGTAATCCGATTGGCCACAGTAAGTCGCCGTTGATCCATCGTCTGTTCGCCGAGCAGACAGGGCAAAAACTGGACTACAGCACTTTGCTGGCGCCCCTCGATGATTTTTCCGGCTGTGCCCAGGCATTTTTCCGCGAAGGGCGCGGGGCGAATGTGACGGTGCCGTTCAAGGAAGATGCCTATCGTTTGGCGAACAGTTTGACCAAGCGAGCGCAGCGGGCCGGCGCGGTGAATACCCTGAGCAAACTGGCCGATGGCAGTCTGCTGGGTGACAACACCGATGGCGCCGGGCTGGTGCGGGACCTGACGGTCAACGCCGGATTCAGCCTTGCGGGCAAACGCATCCTGCTGCTCGGGGCCGGCGGTGCGGTGCGCGGGGCGCTGGAGCCATTGCTGGCGGAGCAACCGGCGTCGGTGATCATCGCCAACCGCACAGTGGAAAAAGCCGAATTGCTAGCGGAATTGTTCGCGGATCTGGGGCCGGTATCGGCCAGCGGTTTCGATTGGTTGCGGGAGCCGGTGGACCTGATCATCAATGCTACGTCCGCCAGTCTGTCAGGCGATATACCGCCGATTGCCAGCAGTTTGATCGAGCCGGGCAAGACGGTTTGCTACGACATGATGTACGGCAAAGAACCGACCTCGTTCTGCCGCTGGGCCAGCGAGCACGGTGCGGCGGTGACGATGGATGGTCTGGGAATGTTGGCCGAGCAGGCGGCGGAAGCTTTCTATCTGTGGCGCGGCGTGCGCCCGGATACAGCGCCGGTGTTGGCCGAACTCCGCCGCCAGCTCGCGCTCTAGGCTTTTGTGGCGAGGGGGCTTGCTCCCGTTGGACGGCGAAGCCGTCCCAAAACTGCCACGACCGCTGCGCGGCCGAACGGGGGCAAGCCCCCTCGCCACAGGCCGGTGTTTATTCCAAGGTGGGATGTTTCAATCTTCGAAGCGAATCGGGCATTTCTCCGCGCCCTCGAGCTTTCTCAATTCCTCCACCACCTGTGGCCGTGCCCGCCGCAGGGTCAGGCTGCGATCCTGGCGCAGCAGCCGTCGCGCTTCCTGGTGCAGCATTTCCACGCCCGAATAGTCGATGAAGTTGATCTGCTGCGCCTCGATCACCACCCGCGCGCCGTGCATCCGTTGCAGGCGCACTTGCAGGTAATGGCTGGCGCCGAAAAAAATTGAACCGCCAACTCTCAGAATGTCTTCGTCGCCCTCACGCCAATGCTGCACCCGAGGCTGCGAAGTGCGTTTGAGGTAGAAGAACAGCGAGGCCAGCACACCGGCGTAGATCGCCGTTTGCAACTCCAGCAACAGCGTCGCGACACAGGTCAGCGCCATGACCAGAAACTCGGCACGGCTGACCCGCAACAAGGCGCGAATGCCGCGATGGTCGACCAATCCCCAGGCGATCAACAAAATGCTGCCGGCCATGGCCGGGATCGGAATGTGCGCGATCAATACCGCACCGAAGATAGCGAACAACGCCACCCACACCGCTGAAAAAAAACCCGCCAACGGTGAGCAGGCACCGGCGTCATAGCTCAGGGCCGAGCGGGTGAAGGAACCGGCTGACAGCGAGCCGGAAAAAAACGCACCGACCATGTTCGAGAAACCCTGGGCGCGGACTTCTTGATTGGCGTCGAGCAACTGCTGCGAGCGCGCCGACAAGGAGCGGGCAATCGACAGGCTCGTCACCAGTCCGAGCATGCCGACCGCCACAGCACTAGGCAGCAGACGCAACACCAAGTCCAGATCCAGCGGCAACGGGCTAAAGGGCGGCAGTCGTCCGACAAAGGCGCTGACCAACTGCACATGACCGAACATCGCTGGCCACAGCCACACCAGCAACCCGCTCAGGGCCAGAGCGATCAACAGCGTCGGCCAGCGCGGCAACAGCAATTTCAGCACGATGCCCACTGCGACCGTGGCCAGGCCCAGTACCAGCGAGGGTTTGTCCACCTCACTGAGATGACTGAACAGCAGCACCAGGCTGTTCAGCGCCGTGGCCTGGTTGGGCACATCCAGCCCCAGCAAGTTAGGCAGTTGCCCAATGGCAATCACCACCGCTGCTCCAAGGGTGAAGCCCAGCACCACCGAGTGAGAGACGAAATTCACCAGGGCACCGAAACGCAGCAAACCCAGCAGCCACTGGAAAATGCCCGCAAGGAGTGTCAGAAGCAGGATCAGCGTGACGTAGTCTTGCGACGCAGGGACGGCCAGAGGACTGACGCTGGCGTATAGGACGATGGAAATGGCCGCCGTAGGACCGCAGATCAAATGCCACGACGAACCCCAGAGGCAGGCGATCAGCACTGGGATGATCGCGGCGTACAAGCCATATTCCGGTGGGAGACCGGCGATCAGGGCGTAGGCAATGGATTGCGGCAACGCGAGAATCGCGCCACTCAGGCCGACAATCAGATCACGGCCGACGCTGGCGCGGGTTTGCCGGGGCAACCAGGTCAGGAAGGGAAAGAGTGAATGGCGGCTGGGGAAGGCCATGGGTCCTCTCGGGCGGGGTTTTACGAAAGAGTATCAGGACCGGCGCCTGTGGGAGCGAGCCTGCTCGCGATAGCGGCGTGTCATTCAACATTAATGTGACTGACAGGGCCTCATCGCGAGCAGGCTCGCTCCCACAGGTTTAGAGCTTGGCTTTGACCGCCGGCAACGCATCCTTCCCGTCCACGGTCTTCACACCGTCCAGCCACTTATCCAACACCGCCGGGTTGGCTTTGATCCAGGCCTTGGCCGCCTCGGCATTGCTAACCTTTTTGTTCACCACCTCGGCCATGATGCTGTTCTCCATTTCCTGGGTAAAAGTCAGGTTGGTGAGCAGCTTGCCGACATTCGGGCAGGCCTGTGCATAACCTTTGCGGGTCAGTGTATAAACGCTGCCGGTGTCACCGAAATACTTCTCGCCGCCCTTCAGGTAATGCATTTTCAGCTGCACGTTCATCGGGTGGGGCGTCCAGCCGAGGAAGGTCACGAACTTCTGTTTCTTCACCGCGCGAGACACTTCGGCCAGCATCGCCTGCTCACTGGACTCAATCAGCTTCCACTGACCCAGATCGAAGTCGTTCTTCTTGATGATCTCTTGCAGCGAAATGTTCGCCGGGGCTCCGGAGCCGATGCCATAGATCTTCTTGTCGAACTTGTCGGCGAATTTATTCAAGTCGTTAAAGTTATGCACACCCGCGTCCCAAACGTAATCCGGGACCGCCAGCGTGAACTCGGTGCCGTCGAGGTTCTTCGCCAGTTGCGTAACGTCGCCGTTGGCCACGAACTTGTCGTAGAAGCCTTGCTGCGCCGGCATCCAGTTACCGAGGAATACATCCACCTGGCCATCCTTCAGACCGCCAAAGGTGATCGGCACCGCCAGCGTGTCGACCTTGGCCTTGTAGCCCATGCCATCCAGCAGAAACCCGGTGATGGCGTTGGTTGCAGCGATGTCGCTCCAGCCAGGGTCGGCCATTTTCACCGTCTCGCAGCTTTGCTCGGCATAGGCCGAGGCACTGCCCAGAGCCAGAAGCCCGACCGTCAGTACTGTGGATAACCTTTGCATGGACTTCCCCTTAACATTATTGGTTTTGGCAGGGTTGTGGATAACGTGCTTTACGTTCCAGATCGTCGAGGTCGATGTGGTTGCGCATGTACTGCTGACTGGCGTCCACCAGCGGCTGGTGATCCCAGCTCTTCAGCTTGCCGATGGTCAGGGCGTCGGCGATGAAACGCCGGCGTCGCTGACTGGCGAGCACCTGTTGGTGGATCGCCGGGATATCCCATTTGGCCCGCGCTTCGGCGAGAAACTCCTCGAAAAGCTGCCGATGTTGCGGCGATTGGCTGAGTTCTTCTTGTTCCTTCGGATCGTTATGTACGTCGAAGAGTAGACAAGGGTCGTCTTCGCTGTAGATGAATTTGTAGGCACCACGGCGAATCATCATCAACGGGCTGATGGTGCCTTCGGCCATGTACTCGCCGAACACCTCGTCGTGACCGCCCTGCCCTTGCAGGTGCGAAACCAGCGAGCGGCCGTCCAGCGGCAGACCCGGTTCCAGAGAGCCGCCGGCCAGTTCGACAAAGGTCGGCAACAGATCGGCAGTGGACACCGCAGTGCTGACCCGCCCGGCCCCGAATTGCCCTGGTGCACTGATCAACAGCGGTACACGGGCAGCCATTTCGTACCAGTGCATTTTGTACCAAAGGCCGCGCTCGCCGAGCATGTCGCCATGGTCACCGGAGAATACGATGATGGTGTCATCGATTAGTCCGGTTTCCTCGAGTGTTTGCAGAAGTTTGCCGACGTTGCTGTCGATATAGCTGCACGCACCGAAGTAGGCACGGCGCGCGTCGCGAATCTTATCCACAGGCAGCGGCTTGTCCCAAAGGTCATAGACCTTGAGCAAACGCTGGGAGTGAGGGTCGAGTTCATCCTGTGCGGGTGTTTCGGGCAAAGGGATGTCGGCATCGTCGTACATCTCCCAGAAAGCTTTGGGAATTGTGTACGGATCGTGTGGGTGAGTCATCGACACGGTCAGGCAGAACGGCTGATCGCCATCCTCGCGGATGTGGTCGAACAGGTATTGCTGGGCCTTGAATACCACCTCCTCGTCGAAATCCAGTTGATTGGTTCGCACGCAGGGCCCGGCTTGCAGGACCGATGACATGTTGTGATACCAGGTTGGGCGTACGTCCGGCTCATCCCAGTTCACCGACCAACCGTAATCGGCCGGATAGATGTCGCTGGTCAGGCGTTCTTCATAGCCGTGCAACTGGTCCGGGCCGCAGAAATGCATTTTGCCCGACAGAGCGGTGCGATAACCGAGGCGCCGCAGGTAATGGGCATAGGTTGGAACGTCGGCGGGGAAATCGGCCGCGTTGTCGTAGGCGCCGATCTTGCTCGGCAACTGACCGCTAACCAGGGTGAAACGCGACGGCGCGCAAAGGGGGCTATTGCAATAAGCGGCGTCGAACACCACGCCTTCGGCGGCGAGGCGGCTGAGATTCGGCAGTTTGATGGGCGAAGGGCCGTAGAACGGCAACATTGGCGCGGCCATTTGATCGGCCATGATGAAAAGAATATTTTTGCGCTTCATGTGATCGCGGCATTCCATAGTGGATATTTATGCGAGAGTGCTGTGATCGAGCATGGAGTCCATAATCTTTGTGGTAAAGCCCATGCCAGGCAATGACTAGGATAAGCACAGCTTATGTATGACGCCCTCGGTGATTTGTCCCTGGACCTGCTGCGTGCTTTTGATGCCGCGGCCCGGCAACGCAGTTTCACCGCCGCTGCGGTGGAGCTCGGCACCACGCAACCGGCCATCAGTCAGCAGATCAAACGATTGGAAGAACAGCTCGCTACCCGGTTGTTCGATCGTATTTATCGCGGTATCGAGCTGACTGAGGCCGGGACTATTCTGTTTGAGCAAGTTCAGCTCGGTTTGCAGAACATCGATGCAGGATTGAGCGCGATCAGCGCACAACAACAGCACGAAGTATTGCAGGTGGCTACCGACTTTGCCTTCGCTGCGTACTGGCTTATGCCGCGCCTGCACCGCTTCCATACCGCCAACCCTCAAGTGGACGTCAGCCTGGTCACCAGCGAACGCAGCCACAACATGCTGCGAACCGATATCGATGTGGCGGTGCTGTTCGGCGATGGCCGGTTCAAGCAAGGCGAGAGCCATTGGCTGTTCAGCGAAGAGGTGTTTCCGGTGTGCAGTCCGCTGCTATTGAAGGACCGTCCCCTGCCCTTGCCGGCACAGGCATTGCTGGAGTTTCCGCTGCTGCACCTGCGAGGCGAAAACAGCAGCAACTGGTTCGACTGGAGCGGCGTGTTTCGCGAGTTGGGAATCACCTCGGCCCCAGCGCCGGGGCAACTGCGCTTCGACAATTACACCCTGCTGATTCAGGCGGCGATTGGCGGCCAAGGCGTCGCAATCGGATGGCGACACCTTGTGGATAACTTGTTGGCGCAAGGTCTGTTGTGTCGCCCGATTGCCGACACGGTGATTTCCCGGCTGGGCTATTACGTGGTTCTGCCCCAGCGCAAACGGCGTGGGGCGCTGATTCAACTGTTTGTGGATTGGTTGATGGCGGAACAGGCCAGCAGTGCGCAATCGCTCAATGGCCTCCCTTTACCTTCGATTGCGGTGTAGACGGGGGTTGGACGATTTTTACTATTCCGACGTCGCAATAAAACTCACGTGCTCACCAACATGCAGGTTCAGGTGCAGCTCATCGGCAATTCCTACAGCTACCCTGTTCAGCCGTTCCAGTGCTGCGGCCAGGCCAGGTTCCAGGCTACTGCTGACGTGACTGAAATGCTCGATGGTCAACCCGGGCACGCGGCGTGGTGCATTTACCAAGGTCCAGTGCAACGAGCTGCTTTGCAGAGCTTCGCGGATTTCTTCGGCGGCGTGGCGTTGTAACGGGTCTTCGATTTCCGGGTCGTCCAGCACCTCGAAATCGCCCACCACAAACAGCCGGGAAATGCCTGCGGCCTGCATGCCGTCGATCAGTGCATCCACCGCTAGCACCTCTTCGACCGGGCCGGGCACGATGGATTTTTCGATGTGTTCACTGTTCATCGGCAACCCTGGCGCATCGAGCAGGCAGATCACCGCCGAACAGCCGGCCACGCTCTGCTTGACCCGCTTGGCATCGAACAGATCACCAGCCTTGGTGCGTAAACCCGGGCGCGGCGCGAGCGCGTTCAGGTCATCGAGAATCGCGATCACTTCATGCTGGCGCCGCAGCATTTCAGCCATCAGCGCACTGCCCAGGCTACTCATGGCACCATAAAGCACTACCTTCACCACCGGGGTTTCGGCATTTTTCATGGCCGTGCTCCCTACTATTCGGCGTATATGGTGTGTGACCTGCGGGAAGCGGCGAGGGTTCGACAAGGTTTCAGAGGGAGTCAGATGCAAACGATCAAGGGTTACCACGCCCATGTCTATTTCGATGCCAGCACCCTGCCGCAGGCACGGGCCTTGTGAGCAGGCAGCGCAATTGTTTCCGCTGAAGATGGGTCGCCTGCACGAACGCCCGGTCGGCCCGCATCCAGACTGGAGCTGCCAATTGGCGTTCGAGCCGCAACACCTCGGCGCGGTGTTGCCGTGGCTGGCACTCAACCGCAAGGGATTAGTGATATTCCTGCACCCGGACACGGGCGACGATCTGCTCGACCACACCGAGCACGCGATCTGGATGGGCGCAATCCGGCCGCTGAACCTGTCTGTTTTCTGATCAGAGTTGTTCTTGGACCTCACCAGGCAAGTGCTCGTCCAGATGCAGCCACGGCAAACGACTGTCGGTCCAGATATGCCGCTCGGCCGGCGCCTGCTCGGGATGGTCGAGAGTGGCGATGGTCACGTCGATGCTCTCGGGGCTGAGCTGCGTCACCAGCGCCAATTGCGCCCCACAGTTTGGGCAGAAATATCGCACGCAGGTGGACGAAGACTCGTAACGGGACGGCGTACCCGCCACCCATGCAAATGCTGAGGCGGGCACGGTGATCCAGGTGGTCACGATCCCGCCGCTGACCCGTCGGCAAATCGAGCAATGGCAGTGAGCGATGTCGTGCAATGGCCCGCTGAATTGATAGCGGATTTGTCCGCAGTGGCAGCCGCCGGTGTGAAGTTTGCCCATGTCTTTTGCTCCTGACCCCGTGTTTACGGCCTTTCAACCGGGCCGACGACCGGTTGTACATTCGGTCAATGCTTTCACTCGCGAAAGCTGGCTGAAAGCTTCCCCGATTAGGATCGCCCTCACTGCCGGCAACAGACCGGTTGGCCAATGCGAGTGTTTTATCGCCCGCCCGGTCCATTAAACAACAACAATGGTGATTCTGATGTCCGCTACTACCCGCCTCTTCGCTGTCACTCCGCCCGTACGTCTCGTGCTTCCCGTTCTGCGCTGAGCCCATCCGGTTCGCCATTCCCTAGCCGCGCTACGCCTGGAGTATTCCTATGCTGACTTTCCTTGGCTTCGCCATGGTCATCACGTTCATGTTCCTGATCATGACCAAGCGCCTGTCCGCGCTGATCGCTCTGATCATCATCCCGATCATCTTCGCCCTGTTCGGCGGCTTCTCGCCGAAGATCGGCCCGATGATGCTCGAAGGCATTACCAAGCTCGCGCCGACCGGCGTGATGCTGATGTTCGCCATTCTCTACTTCGCCCTGATGATCGACTCCGGCCTGTTCGACCCGGCTGTGCGCAAGATCCTCAAACTGGTCAAGGGCGACCCGTTGAAAGTTTCGGTCGGAACCGCCGTACTGGCGCTCGTCGTTTCCCTTGATGGTGACGGCGCGACCACTTATATGATCTGCGTGGCCGCCATGCTGCCGCTCTACAGCCGTATCGGCATGAGCCCGCGGATCATGGCCGGTCTGATCATCCTCGCCGGTGGCGTGATGAACATGACCCCTTGGGGTGGCCCGACGGCTCGTGCGGCCAGTGCGCTGCATGTCGACCCGTCCGACATCTTTGTGCCAATGATTCCGGCGATGCTGGCCGGCGTGGTGGCGATCCTGGCGATTGCCTACTTCTACGGTAAACGCGAGCGTGCACGTCTGGGTGAACTGCACCTGGTCGGTGATGAAGTCGATCACAGCGAAATCAGCGTTTCGCAGTTCCCGGATGCCCGTCGTCCAAAGCTGATCTGGTTCAACGGCGCCTTGACCCTGGGACTGATGTGCACGCTGGTCGCCGGCCTGTTGCCGCTGCCGGTGCTGTTCATGGTGGCGTTCAGTATCGCGATGATCGTCAATTATCCTTGCCTGCAAATGCAGAAGGATCGCATTGCGGCCCACGCCGGTAGCGTGCTGGCGGTGGTCGGGTTGATCTTTGCCGCGGGTATCTTCACCGGTATCCTGTCGGGCACCGGCATGGTCGATGCCATGTCGAAAAGCCTGCTGGCGGTCATCCCCGATTTCCTCGGCCCGTACCTGGCCGTGATCACCGCGCTGGTGAGCATGCCGTTCACGTTCTTCATGTCGAACGATGCTTTTTATTACGGCGTGTTACCGGTACTTGCCGAAGCCGCCAGTCATTACGGTATAACCGCGGTGGAAATGGCACGTGCCTCGATCGTCGGTCAGCCCGTCCACTTGCTGAGCCCGCTGGTACCATCGACTTACCTGTTGGTGGCCCTGGCCGGTATCGAATTCGGTGACCATCAGCGGTTCACCTTGAAGTGGGCAGTGCTGGTTTGCCTGTGCATACTGGTCGCTGCATTGCTGATGGGGATTTTTCCGCTGTTCAGCACTCTATAAGCTCAAGACTCACCATGACGGGTCCAGGCTTTGTTGTTTGAAGCCTGGGCCCTTCGTGGTTTAACACATCCTCAAAGGAATACACATGGAATGGCTGACCAACCCTGAAATCTGGGTTGCCTTCTTCACCCTGACTGCCCTGGAGATCGTCCTGGGCATCGACAACATCATCATGATCTCGATCCTGGTCAGCCGCATGCCCAAGCACATGCAGGCGCGCACCCGGATTTTCGGCCTGGCGCTGGCCATGATCACGAGGATCCTGTTGCTGCTGTCGATCACCTGGGTCATGCGCCTCACCGCAGACCTGTTCGAAGTCTTCGGCCAAGGGATTTCCGGGCGTGACCTGATCCTGTTCTTCGGCGGCCTGTTCCTGCTGTGGAAGAGCTCGCAAGAGATGTACCACGCGCTGGAAGGTGAAGATGAAGCCAACGACGAGCCGAGCGGCAAAGGTGGCAACTTCCTCTACACCATTATTCAGATTGCGATCATCGACATCGTGTTCTCGCTGGACTCGGTGATCACTGCCGTTGGCATGGTGTCCCACGTACCGGTCATGGTCGCGGCGATTGTCGTTGCGGTACTAGTGATGATGTGGGCCTCTGGCACCATCAGCGAGTTCATCGACAAGCACCCGTCGCTGAAGATGCTGGCGCTGTCGTTCCTGTTGCTGGTGGGTACCGTGTTGATTGCCGAGTCCTTCGAAGTGCACTTGCCAAAAGGCTACGTCTACTTCGCGATGGCGTTTTCGTTGGCGGTGGAAGCGATCAACATCAAGTTGCGCACCGCCATGGCGAGAAAGCGCAAACAGCAGGATCCGGTAAAACTGCGCAAGGATGTTCCGGGGCAGTAACCCGAACACCCTGCGATGACAAAGGGGCCTTCGGGCCCCTTTGTCATCTCTGCAGCAAACTGTTTTCATGACAGTTTTGTTTCAATCGCTTCTTTAGCTATGCGATGCTGGCGTCCAGACCATTAGCCAACTACAGCTTAAGTACAACGTAGAAAAACGCGCGGCACCGTTGACTTGCCCCACTGGGGCGCTACCACCACAGGGGGTCTGCATGCTCACCCTGCTCAATTTGTTATCGGCCGTGACCCTTTTGATCTGGGGCACGCACATCGTCCGAACCGGCATCCTGCGGGTTTATGGCTCCAACTTGCGCCACGTGATCGCCCATAACATGTCCAGGCGCTGGCTGGCGTTTGTCGCCGGGATCATGGTGACCGCCATGGTTCAGAGCAGCAATGCCACCGCCATGCTCGTGACCTCGTTTGTCGGTCAGGGCCTGATGGCGCTGACGCCGGCCCTGGCGACCATGCTCGGCGCCGATGTCGGTACCGCGCTGATGGCGCGGGTACTGACCCTCGACCTGTCGTGGCTGTCGCCGCTGCTGATTTTCCTCGGGGTGATTTTCTTCCTGTCACGCAAGCAGACCCGG
Source organism: Pseudomonas farris (assembly GCF_019145235.1). GTDB lineage: Bacteria > Pseudomonadota > Gammaproteobacteria > Pseudomonadales > Pseudomonadaceae > Aquipseudomonas > Aquipseudomonas farris. The sequence goes on from NZ_JAHSTV010000006.1 coordinate 371,341, forward strand.
GTCGGACAGATGGGCCGGGTCAGCATCGGTCTGGGGCTGATCATTCTCGCGCTGCAGCTGATCGTCGAGGCCGCCGCGCCGATCACTCAGGCGCAAGGGGTGAAGGTCATCTTCGCCTCCCTGACCGGCGACATCCTCCTCGATGCCTTGGTCGGCGCGCTGTTCGCGATGGTTTCCTATTCTAGCCTGGCTGCCGTCCTGCTGACCGCGACCCTTGCCGGTGCCAGCGTGATCAGCCTGCCAGTGGCCATCGGCCTGGTGATCGGCGCCAACATCGGCAGCGGTATTCTTGCTTTCCTCAGCACCAGCATGCAGAACGCGGCCGGTCGTCAGGTGGCGCTCGGCAGCCTGTTGTACAAACTGATCGGCCTTCTGCTGATCATTCCGGTGCTCGACCCGTTGGTGCACTGGATCGACAGCCTCGACTTCAGCCCTCAGGAAATGGTCATCGGTTTCCACCTGCTCTACAACACCGTGCGTTGCCTGATCCTGTTGCCCAGCGTCGGGCCGATGGCCAAGCTCTGTGCGTGGTTGCTGCCAGAGCGGCCGGACATCAATGGCACAGCCAAACCGCGGCATCTCGACCCGACCGCCTTGGTTACCCCGAGTCTGGCGCTGGCCAACGCTGCCCGGGAAACCCTGCGCATCGGCGATCTGGTCGACAGCATGCTCGAAGCCATGCTCGACGTGCTGCGCGGCAAACAGACCGCCGTCACCCAGGAAATTCGTCGCCTGACCGATGATGTTGAAGCGCTCTACAGCGCCATCAAGCTCTATCTGGCACAAATGCCCCGCGAAGACCTCAGCGAGCAGGACAGTCGGCGCTGGGCGGAAACCATCGAGCTGGCGATCAACCTGAAACTCTCCAGCGACCTGATCGAACGCATGCTGCGCAAGGTTCAGCAGCAGAAAACCTCGCAACGCCGGTCTTTTTCCGAGGTCGGCCTGGAGGAGTTGGCGGGGCTGCACAGTCAGCTGATTGCCAACCTGCGTCTGGGGTTGTCAGTGTTCCTTAGTGCCGACCCGGAAAGTGCCCGCCAGTTACTGCGTGAGAAACGTCGCTTTCGCGCACAGGAGCGCCGCCTGGCCCACGCTCATGTCAGCCGTTTAAACCGTAAGATCGTGCAAAGTATCGAGACCAGTTCGCTGCATCTGGAACTGATTGCTGACATGAGACGCTTGAATTCGCTGTTCTGCAGCAGTGCCTATGCGGTGTTGGGCACTTCGGACACCGGCGCTCTGGCGGTCGACGATTTGACTGACATCACTCATTCACCCTGAACGTCCACAGTTACCTGAAGTCTGTTGAACTTACGCTGGTCGTACGGAAACTCGTTATGCGTTGTCTGCTGTTCGCTTGTCTGCTGCTTGGCTCACTGCCTTCATTTGCCCTGGATCGCTTTCAGGTCGAGGGCTACACCTTGCGCAACGGCCTGCAATTGGTCCTCAAACCGGGCACCGAGCGCGGGCATGTGGCGATCCGGTTGGTGGTTGGCGTGGGCCTGGATGATTTCAGCTGTGCCGACAAAGAGCTGCCGCATCTGCTCGAACACTTGTTGTTCAGCGGCATCGACGCCACCGGCGAAGGCGGTCTGGAAGAGCGCATGCAGGCCTTGGGCGGTGAGTGGAATGCCTACACCAGCAATGCCGACACGACTTTCGTCATCGAAGCCCCGGCGAAAAACCAGCGCAAGGTCCTCGACCTGTTATTGGCGCTGCTGACCCAGACCCGGATCGATGACAATGCGATCAACGTCGCCAAGCAAGTGGTCGAGCGCGAAGACGGTGGTCATTACTCGCACCTGCAACGCTGGCTGGATCGCCAGGACCTGGGCCACACCGCGAGTAATCAGTTGGCGGTGGAGCTGGGCCTCAAATGCCCCGAGCGCGCGCAAGTCGATCACCTGACCCGCGAGCAATTGGAGAAGGTGCGCAAGGACTGGTACGCGCCCAACAACATGACCCTGATCGTGGTCGGTGACCTCGACCGCTTGCTGCCGGCCTATCTGGAACGGGCCTATGGTGCGCTCGAAGCGGTTGAGCCTAGCGCTCACCTGCCGCTGCCAGACATTCAGGCCAGCGCGGCCCACGAGCGCAATTTGAGTAACGGTTTCGTCGGCGGCGGAGCCAAGTTGCACTGGCTGGTGCCGGAACCGGTGCTGGAAGACCAGCATGACGAAACCTTCGATCTGCTCAAGGACTATCTGGATTGGGCGCTCTATCGCCAATTGCGCCTGGCCCATGGGCTGTCCTACGGTCCCTCGGCCGAGCGCGAGGTATTTGGCGGGGTGGGCTTCATGAGCCTGAACGCCGACCTTGATCGCGACGACGTGCTGGCAGCGGAACAGGTGCTGGATGAGCTTAAAGCCGATCTACTCAAGAACGGCCTCGACGCCGCCACCTTCGCCCGTCTCAAGCAAGCCGCCATCGCTCGCCAGGCTTGGGCCGTGCAAGGCAACAGCGCCCTGGCGGACTATTACTGGAGCGCCCTTGGCGACTACGAGGACGGCCATTTCGTCAACCCGGCCAAGGCACTGCAAGACGTGACACTGGCCGAGGCAAACAAGGCAATGCGCGAGTTGCTGCTGCAACCGGGGTATCTGCGGATCGAGAAGCCGCTGGTGAGTTATGACCAGGTGATGTGGGCGATGGTCGGGGGCTTTGGACTGATGGTGCTTGGAGTATTGGCTTGGCGCGTTCACCGCAGACGATAGCCAATCCTGTTTGGACCGGGGCATGGTTTCCACCTGTGGCGAGGGGGCTTGTCCCCGTTCGGCTGCGCAGCAGTCGCAATATCAATGTATGCGGTATGTCAGATAAACCGGGTTGCCGTTTTTCAGGGCCGCTTCGCAGCCCAACGGGGGCAAGCCCCCTCGCCACAGGGCCTCCCGGGCGGTACCCTGTCGAGGATTTTTCCCACGACTATTGTGAATCGCCGAATGCCGAATCTGACCCTGTACGTACAGCGCATCCTCGAATTGATGAAGCGCTATCCCGGGGTCATTGCGCTTGGCGGTTTCATTTCAGGGGTTGGCAGCTTCATGCTGGTGGATCGCCAACAAGGGCTGGCGACCTGGATCACCACCATCATGCTGGTCAGCTGGGTCTGGCTGATGCTGGAAAACAGCCTCACCAAGCTGTTCGCCAGGGTCTTCAAGCGCGAAATACCCCAGCCACTGCTGCGTTACGCAACGCAGATGATCCATCAGGAAAGCCTGTTCTTCGTCCTGCCGTTCTTTTTAATCACCACCACCTGGAACAGCGGCCAGTTGTTCTTCACGGGATTACTGAGCATGGCGGCACTGATTTCGATCATCGACCCGCTCTACTACAAATGGCTGGCACCGCGCCGCTGGGCGTTCCTGGCGCTGCACACCCTGACCCTGTTCGCGGCCCTGCTGACCGCCCTGCCCGTCATCCTGCACCTGACCACCGCCCAGAGCTTCAAACTGGCGCTGGGCATTGCCATGTTGCTGTCGTTCCCGAGCCTGGCCTCGATCTTCCCGATTCGCACCGTGCGCAATGCGTTGGCGATCCTCAGCATCACCGTCGGCATCGGCGCCGCCGGTTGGGTACTGCGCTCCTGGGTTCCGCCGGCGACCCTGTGGATGACCGATGTGGCGATCAGCACTCAAATGCAGGATCGAACCCCCGGCAAGAGCCTGGAAGAAGTCAGCGCCGAGCAGATTCGCGGCGGTGGGCTGTACGCGTACACCGCGATCAATGCCCCGCGGGGTCTGGCCGAGCGGATTTATCACGTCTGGATGTTCAACGGTAAAGAAGTCGACCGTATCCCGCTGGACATCAACGGGGGGCGCAAGGAAGGCTACCGCGCCTGGACCCACAAGCAGAACTTCCCCGGCAACCCCGCAGGCAAATGGCAGGTCCGGGTGCTGACTGAGGACGGTCAGCTGATTGGCGTGCTGCGCTTCAAGGTCCTGGACAGCACACCCATCAAAGAAAAGTAACGCGGTTCGTGCTATTAGTCAGATCTGCGTAATAGCCGAACAAGCACGGAGCTTATGACTAGCAGCACAATGCCCGGCAGTGCCCAACTGGACACCTCGCACAGCCCTGCCCTGTTGCGGGTCACGGGTGACTGGACGCTCGCCCATTACGCCGATCTCAGCCGCCTGAGCGAAAAGCTCCGTGGCCAATACGACAGCAACACCCACATCGATCTCAATGGCCTCGGCGCGCTCGATACGGCGGGTGCGTCATTGCTGGTGGAGCTGCTGGGGGCCGAGCGGCTGGGCAAATCTGCCGAACACCCCGATTGCACCCTTTCTTCCGCTGATCGCGCCTTGTTGCAGACGGTGTACTGCTCACTCACCGATTTCTGTGTGCCGATCAAAGAGCCGGAAGTCAGCGTCGGCATTCAACTGCTGACCCGCATTGGTCGTGCGGTCGACACAGTCTGGCGGGACACGCTGCAACTGTTGGGTTTCGTCGGCCTGATCCTGGAAACCATCGCTCGCGGGTTGTTTCGGCCCAAACGCTGGCGCCTCACGCCGATGGTCGCTCACATCGAGCAGACCGGCCTCGATGCCGCCCCCATCGTCGCCCTGCTGACGTTTTTGGTGGGCGCTGTGGTGGCGTTTCTCGGGGCGACGGTGCTGGCGAGTTTTGGCGCGAGTATTTTCACCGTGGACCTGGTGGCGTTCTCTTTTCTGCGGGAGTTCGGCGTGTTGCTCACGGCGATCCTGATGGCGGGCCGCACCGCCAGTGCGTTCACCGCGCAGATCGGTTCGATGAAGGCCAACGAAGAAATCGACGCGATCCGCACCCTCGGCCTCGACCCGATGGAGTTGCTGGTAGTGCCCCGCGTCCTGGCGTTGCTGGTGGCGCTGCCGATGTTGACCTTTCTGGCGATGGTGTCAGGGATTGTCGGAGGTGGCGTGGTCTGCGCGCTGTCGCTGGATATTTCGCCGGCGATGTTCCTGTCACTGCTGCAATCGGATATCGGCGTTCAGCACTTTCTGGTGGGGATCGTCAAAGCACCGATTTTTGCGTTCCTGATTGCCGCCATCGGCTGCCTCGAGGGCTTCAAGGTCAGCGGCAGCGCCGAGTCCGTCGGCGCGCACACCACGTCCAGTGTGGTGCAGTCGATTTTCGTGGTGATCGTGCTCGACGCCGTGGCTGCGTTGTTTTTCATGGAGATGGACTGGTGAGTCGTTTACCCCGAGCGCCTTCAGAGGCGGTGATTGAAGTCCGTGGGCTGTGCAATCGCTTCGGCCGGCAGAGCGTGCACGAGAACCTCGACCTGGACTTGTACAAGGGCGAGATTCTGGCGGTGGTCGGCGGTTCCGGCAGCGGCAAATCGGTGCTGCTGCGCAGCATTGTCGGCCTGCGTCAGCCCAGCGAAGGGCTGGTGAAGGTCTTCGGCAAGAACTTGCCGAGCCTGTCGGAACACGAGCGCTCGCTGGTGGAACGGCGGTTCGGTGTGTTGTTCCAGAAAGGCGCTTTGTTCTCTTCGCTCACCGTGACCGAGAACGTCGCCCTGCCGCTGATTGAACACGCCGGCCTGAGCCGTGCCGACGCCGAGCACCTGGCTGCGGTGAAACTGGCGTTGGCCGGGTTGCCGTTGTCGGCGGCCGACAAATACCCTGCTTCGCTGTCCGGTGGCATGATCAAGCGCGCGGCTTTGGCCCGAGCGTTGGCGCTGGACCCGGACATCCTGTTTCTCGACGAGCCCACCGCCGGTCTAGACCCGATTGGCGCCGCCGGTTTCGATCAACTGATCCTGACCCTGCGCGATGCCTTGGGCTTGAGTGTGTTTCTGGTGACCCACGACCTCGACACGCTCTACACCATCACCGACCGGGTGGCGGTGCTGGCGCAGAAGAAAGTGCTGGTGGCGGACGCCATCGACAAGGTGTCGGAAACCGATGATGCGTGGGTTCACGAATACTTCCATGGCCCTCGCGGCCGCGCGGCGCTGACGGCCGCTAACCAGCTCAACGAGGTCTGACATGGAAACCCGAGCTCATCACGTATTGATCGGCCTGTTCACCGTCATAGTGGTGGCAGGCGCCCTGCTCTTCGGTCTGTGGCTGGCCAAGTCCAGTGTCGATACCGAATTCAAGGATTACGAAATCGTCTTCAACGAGGCGGTCAGCGGCCTGTCCAACGGTAGCGCCGTGCAGTACAGCGGGATCAAGGTCGGCGACGTGGTGATGCTGCGCCTGGACCCGAACGATCCGCGCCGGGTGTTGGCGCGGATTCGCCTGGGCGGAGACACTCCGATCAAAGAAGACACCCAGGCCAAGCTGGCGCTGACCGGGATCACCGGGACTTCGATCATCCAGCTCAGCGGCGGCACGCCACAAAGTCCGACGCTCAAGGGCAAGGACGGTGATTTGCCGACAATCGTTGCATCGCCCTCGCCCATTGCCCGGTTGATGAATGACAGTAGCGATCTGATGGCGGGCGTGAACGTGTTGATGCACAACGCCAATCAGTTGTTTTCCTCGGAGAACGTCGCGCGTATCAGCAGCACCCTGGAGAACCTGGAGCAAACCACAGGCACCATTGCCGATCAGCGCGGCGATATTCGTCAGGCGATGCAGCAACTGGCTTCGGTTGGCAAGCAGGCCAGCGCCACCCTGGAACAGACCACCGCGTTGATGCGCAATGCCAATGGCCTGCTCAACGATCAGGGCAAGCAGATGTTCGGCAGTGCCGAGCAAGCGATGAAGTCCCTGGAGCAAAGCAGCGCGACCATCAACACATTGCTTTCCGCCAATCAGGATTCCCTCAACAGCGGCATGCAGGGCTTCAATGGCCTGGCGCCGGCGGTGCGCGAGCTGCGCGATACCTTGAGTTCGTTGCGGACCATTTCCCAGCGGCTTGAGGCCAACCCCAGCGGTTACCTGCTGGGCAATGACAAGAACAAGGAGTTCACGCCATGAAGCAGGCTCATCTCGCCCTCCTCGCCGGTTTTGCGTTGGTCGCTTCCTGTTCGATTTTCCCCAAGGCCGAGCCGTCCGATGTCTATCGACTGCCGTCGGCACAGCGCGACGCATCGGCCCAACACGGCACGCCGCAGCGCTGGTCGTTGCGGCTGGCCAAGCCTCAGACTAGCGAAGCCTTGAACAACCCGAAAATCGCAGTGATACCTCAAGGTGACCTGATCAGCAGCTACAAGGCTTCACGCTGGAGCGATCCGGCACCGGTGCTGTTGCGTAATCGTCTGCTTGATGGTTTCCAGCGTGACGGTCGCGTGCCGTTGCTCAGCACCGATGACAGCAATTTCCAGGCAGACCTGGAGCTGGGCGGCAACCTGCAAGCATTCCAGACCGAGTATCAGGGCACGGCAGCGAGTGTGGTCGTGCGCCTGGATGCGTTGCTGGTGCGTGGGTATGACCAGCGAATCCTCGCCAGCCGGCACTTTGAAGTGCGTCAGCCGTTGAGTGATGTGAAGGTGCCGGCAGTGGTGACCGGTTTTGGCTTGGCCAGCGACCAATTGACGGCGCAGGTGGTGGCTTGGACGGTGGAGCAAGGTCAGAAGGTTGCGCCGCCGCTGAGGCCATAAAGGTCGGATGCCTATTTAATGTGGGAGCGGCGGTGCGACGATTCGACTTGCTCGCGAAGGCGGTGTGTCAGTCAACAGAGATGTTGAATGTACCGGCCTCTTCGCGAGCAAGCCCGCTCCCACAGGGTTCTTGGTTTAGCCGAAGAACCAGTAGCAAACCCCGATCGCGCCAAGAACACCCGCCAATTCCGCCAGCAATGCACACCCCACCGCATGCCGCGCGCGCTGGATGCCCACCGCGCCGAAGTACACCGCCAGCACATAGAAGGTTGTTTCGGTACTGCCCTGAATCGTCGCCGCCACCAGCGCCGGGAAGCTGTCGACTCCAGAGGTTTTCATGGTTTCGATCAGCATTGCCCGTGCGGCGCTGCCGGAGAAGGGTTTGACCATGGCCGTCGGTAGCGCGTCGACGAAGCGCGTGTCCCAACCGGCCCATTCCACCAGATGACGAATCCCGTCCAGACCGAAATCCAGCGCTCCGGATGCTCGCAGCACGCCCACAGCGCAGAGCATCGCCACCAGATACGGCAGCAAATTCTTGGCCACGTCGAAGCCTTCTTTGGCGCCTTCGATGAACGCTTCGTAGACCTTCACTTTGCGCAATGCGCCGATCACCAGAAACAGCATGATCAGCCCGAACAGCGTCAGGTTGCCGAGGATCGATGACAGGCCCGCCAGAGCCGTCGCCGAGAGCGTCGCCAGCAGCGCCATGAACGCACCGAGTGCCAAGGCACCGGGAATCAGGTAGGCGAGCACCACCGGGTCCCACAGGCGCAGACGCTGCATGAACGCCACCGACAACAGGCCGACCAGGGTCGAGCAACTGGTCGCGAGCAGAATCGGCAGGAACACCAGGGTCGGATCGGGCGCGCCTTGCTGGGCGCGGTACATGAAGATCGTCACCGGCAGCAAAGTCAGGGAGGAGGCGTTGAGCACCAGAAACAGGATTTGCGCGTTGCTGGCAATGGTGTCGCTGGGGTTGAGCTCTTGCAGCGCCTTCATGGCTTTGAGGCCGATCGGCGTGGCGGCGTTATCCAGGCCCAGGCCATTGGCGGCGAAGTTGAGCGTGATCAGACCGATGGCTGGATGCCCGGGCGGCACTTCCGGCATCAGGCGCAGGAACAGCGGGCCCAACGCCTTAGCCAGCCATTCGACGATCCCTGCCTTTTCGGCAATCCGCAGAAACCCCAGCCAGAGGGTGAGGGTGCCGAACAGCAGGATCATGACCTCGACCGACAATTTGGCCATGGCGAAAATGCTCTCCACCATCGCCGCAAAGATCCCGGCGTTGCCGCCGATCAGCCACTGCGCGAGCGCCGATACGGCCGCCACGATGAAGAAGCCAAGCCACAAGCCATTAAGCATCAGTCGAATCCCCCGGAAGATGCGGCGAATGATAGCGGGGTAGTCAGAAACGACAAACCCCGGATTTCTCCGGGGTTTGTTTAGTACTGCTGGCAAAAGACCAATGTGGGAGCGTCAGTTGCTGGAAATTTCGCCAACCGGCAATTTTTCCTTGCTGCGCCAGTGCGGCAGAGAGTTCCAGTAGCGCTCGCCCTTGGCGTCGTCGTACATACCTTCCCAGCGTGCGATGACCAGCACGGCCAAGGCGTTGCCGATCACGTTTAGCGCGGTACGGGCCATGTCCATGATGCGGTCGACACCGGCGATGAACGCCAGGCCTTCCAGCGGAATACCAACGCTGCCCAAAGTGGCCAGCAGCACCACGAAGGACACACCCGGTACGCCGGCGATGCCTTTGGAGGTGACCATCAGTGTCAGCACCAGCAGCAATTGTTGGCTGATCGACAGGTCGATGCCGTAGAGCTGGGCAATGAAGATTGCCGCGATACTTTGGTACAGGGTCGAACCGTCGAGGTTGAACGAGTAGCCGGTCGGTACCACGAAACTGCAGATGGCTTTCGGCGCGCCGTAGGCTTCCATCTTCTCGATCACGCGCGGCAGCACGGTTTCGGAACTGGCGGTGGAGTAGGCCAGGACTAGCTCATCCTTGAAGATGCGCATCAGCTTGATCACCGAGAAGCCGAACAGGCGAGCGATCAGGCCCAGCACCACAAAGGCGAAGAAGGCGATGGCGAAGTAAACCAGAACGACCAATTTGGCCAGCGGCAGCAGAGAGGCGAAGCCGAAGTTGGCCACGGTCACCGCGATCAATGCGAACACGCCGATCGGGGCGTAGTTCATGATCATGTGGGTGACCTTGAACATGCTTTCCGATACGCCCTGGAACATCTTCACCAGCGGCTCGCGCAGGTCCGATTGCAGGCTCGACAGACCGAGACCGAACAACACGGAGAAGAAGATGATCGGCAGCATTTCGCCGCGGGCCATGGCCGCGAAGATGTTCGACGGGATCAGGTTGAGGATGGTCTGGATGAACGCATGTTCATGCTGAACCTCGGCGGCAGTGGCCTGGTACTTGGAAATATCCACCGTACCCAGGGTGCTCATGTCGATGCCGGTGCCCGGATGGACCACGTTGGCCAACACCAGACCGACCAGAATGGCGATGGTGGTGACGATTTCGAAGTAAATGATGGTCTTCAGACCGATGCGACCGAGTTTCTTCGCGTCGCCCACGCCAGCAATGCCGACAACTAGCGAGGAAATCACGATCGGGATCACGATCATCTTGATCAGACGGATAAAGATATCGCCTGCCGGTTGCAGGACATTGCTGATCCACCAAGCCTTTTCGGCACTGAAATGGTTGAGCAGTGCACCAATTGCTATCCCCAGAACCAGACCGATGAGGATCTGCCAGGCGAGGCTAAGCTTTGCCTTCTTCATATCTTTACCCTTACTTGCGTTTGACTCAGGCTGATGCATGAACTGAAACGCTCAATGGCGAACAAGTCTTGCATCGGCCCCCGTATAAGGTCCCCGCGAGCGAGCATTTACAGCTCTCAGGCAGCGAAAAAGGCGCAACTATTCCGATGCCGGGAAGCGCCGTCTAATGCCGTAAACGCCTACCCTATGCCGAATCGGCATGAGATTTTTTAACTGAAACCCGCGTCCCACCCGGTTTGAATACGACATTCAGGCGGGCATAAGTGCCGTGAGCCGGCCATTTCAGCGCAGGTCGATGTTTTTTAAATAGGCGGAAATTTAGGAAAAGGCCTACGTTTGGCTGTGAATTATCGTCTCGAGAAAGTCGGAGCTTTCTCGATATACGGTCACGAAGAAACACCGCGAAACGGTTTTGCGGGGAATATGCAGCAATAGCAGATGAACTGAGTGCTCTAGATCAACGTTTTGCACGTTGAAGCCCTCCGCAAGTCCGTCGAGCCCTCTGGCCCCGGCGAACTTGCGTCGCAGCTTTACCTGACCCGGCCCTTGCGCGGGTACTCCCTGTACCCCTAGGTCACTCCGACCCTGAACAGTCAGAACGTCCCGACCCCTTGGTCATGCGTCTACCGTCCTCGGGTAGCGCAGTGGAAAGAAGCGCTGGGGCCTCTTTCGTGTTTCGAAACTCAGTACCAGTTCGGATCTTTCTTCAGTTGCTCCATCAACAACTTCTGCATGCCTTCGTCCGGTTTTCCCAGGAAGCGGTAGTCGGCATGTCGTGTGGGCGACTTGTCGGCCGGCAGGCCTGCTGGCACTTCGACCAGCATGGCGTAGGCATCCTTCTTGTCGAAGCTGAATGCCACGATCAAGCGGTTGTTCAGACACGTCTGCCGGGTTTCGCAGAGCGGCCCGACCAGATACTGGTCGCCATCCTCTTCAACAGCATTCATTTGCTCGGCATCGCCGGACAGGTTCATCACCCATTCCGGCAGGCGTTCTTCTTTCTTCACAACGCCTTGCCAGGTTTCACGGTACTGCGGGTCTGCAGTGAGCAATTCATTGACCCGCATCTGGCCATCGTTGGCCGCCATTGCCATGGCACTGCCGCCCAGAAGCAGGGCGGCTGCCACTGTCTTTAACGAAATGCTCATGGTCAGCCTCGACCGCGGCGGCCAAAGAAGAAGGAAGCAATGAACATCACCAGGAATACGACAAAGAGAATCTTGGCGATACCCGTGGCGGTGCCCGCGATACCACCGAAGCCCAGTACTGCAGCGATGATGGCAATGATCAAGAATGTGATTGCCCAACTCAACATGGTGATTCTCCTTACGCGTTCTGTTGAAAGGTGGTGCTTGTGGTGCTTTTCCCGGCGCGTCGAGCGCGCCAAGTTCGTTTACCTAAAACACCCAACGTTCCTGAGGCGTCTCATCCACAGGCTGGGCCTGGTCGACGTCCATCATTCGCATCGAGTCGCTGTCAGCCAGGCTGCTGCTGACGGCGCTGAAATGGGTTTGGGGAGTGTGTGGAATCGACAGGTGCGGCGTCTCTGGCTGCTGGCTCTGTTCCCAACGCAAGTACTGCTGGCCGCCAATCAAGGTGATCAATAGCGCCAGCAGGACAAACAAGCCTTGCTGGACAAGCAATGGCGAGATACGCAATTGGGCGGCACCTTGGCGATTCATCCTGAAGTTCCTCCCACGCTGGGGTAGTGATCTTTGGCGGGCGCTGGTTCATTAAATGCCCTTGTTACCCAGACTCCTGCAGCCTGCATGCCACCTTTTTGTAAGTGTTAATTCGTTCTAAATCAATGAGTTAAATGATTTGTCCAAATCGTTCTGAACGCATCCTGCACGATGGCCCTTCTGAGGTCGTGCGTAATGCACGATGGACTCGCGAATACTTTCAATATTTTTGGAATTGAGGGAAGGGCGCAGATGTCAGAAAGGGACGCAGGCCATCGCCGAAGAACGGTTCATTAATAAAAAATCAAATAAATCAGCTGGTTATCTTGTTGATAAGTAGATAGCTCCGCTGATTTGGCTGAAATCGGCCACAATCAATCATGCAACTTGCCCGATTTTTCTGGGCCTAACCAAAATCAACAATTAAAGGAGCGCAGGAACATGGAATCAGCCACTGAGCATCAAGGCCGCATTCTGCTGGTGGATGATGAATCCGCCATCCTCCGAACCTTTCGCTATTGCCTCGAAGATGAAGGCTACAGCGTGGCCACCGCGACCAGCGCTGCTCAGGCCGAGGCCTTATTGCAGCGCCAGGTTTTCGATCTGTGCTTCCTCGATTTGCGCCTGGGTGAAGACAATGGGCTCGATGTGCTGGCCCAAATGCGCATCCAGGCGCCGTGGATGCGGGTGGTGATCGTGACTGCTCACTCGGCGGTGGACACTGCCGTGGATGCGATTCAGGCTGGTGCCGCCGACTATCTGGTCAAACCTTGCAGCCCCGACCAGTTGCGTCTGGCCACTGCCAAACAGCTGGAAGTACGACAACTCTCGGCGCGTTTGGAAGCCCTCGAAGGTGAAGTGCGCAAACCCAAAGAGGGCCTGGATTCCCACAGTCCGGCCATGAAAGTAGTACTCGAAACCGCACGCCAGGTTGCCAGTACCGACGCTAATATTCTGCTTCTCGGCGAGTCAGGCACCGGTAAAGGTGAACTGTCACGGGCGATTCACGGCTGGAGCAAACGCCAGAAGAAATCCTGCGTGACCATCAATTGTCCATCCCTGACTGCAGAGTTGATGGACAGCGAGCTTTTCGGCCACAGCCGGGGCGCCTTCACCGGTGCCAGTGAAAGTACCTTGGGTCGTGTCAATCAGGCCGACGGCGGAACGCTGTTTCTCGACGAGATCGGCGATTTTCCCCTGACCTTGCAGCCAAAATTGCTGCGTTTCATTCAGGATAAGGAATACGAACGCGTGGGCGATCCGGTGACGCGTCGCGCTGACGTGCGAATCCTCGCAGCGACTAACCTCAATCTGGAAGACATGGTTCGCGATGGTCGTTTTCGTGAAGACTTGCTCTATCGCCTGAACGTCATCACCTTGCACTTGCCGCCGCTTCGCGAGCGCAGGGAAGACATTCTTAACCTGGCAGACCGCTTCCTGGCGCGCTTCGTCAAGGAATACTCGCGTCCGGCCCGGTGTTTCAGCGACGAGGCCCGCGAAGCGCTGCTCAGCTACCGCTGGCCGGGCAACATTCGCGAGCTGCGCAACGTGGTGGAGCGCGCGAGCATTATTTGCCCGCAGGAGCGGGTCGAGCTCAGCCACTTGGGCATGGCCGAGGCCCCGGCTAACCACACGCCGCGCATTGGTGCTGCGTTGAGCCTGGATGAGTTGGAGAAAGCTCACATTGGCGCGGTCCTCGCCACGGCCGACACGCTGGATCAGGCGGCCAAGACCCTGGGTATCGATGCCTCGACCCTGTACCGCAAACGCAAGCAGTACAACCTGTGAGTCGTAATCGATGAAACTGGCGATGACGTTGCGCACCCGGCTGTTTCTGAGTATTTCCGCGCTGATTACGGTGGCGCTGCTTGGGCTCTTGCTCGGGCTGGTCAGCGTGATGCAGATGGCAGGTACTCAGGAAGCCCTGATCCGTGACAACTTCGTCACGCTGGACCTGGGATTGAAGCTGCGTCAGACCCTGGGTGATCAACTGATCATCATGCTCGACGAGCAACCTGATGCTGCGGCGTTCGAGGCATCCAAGCAGCATTCCCTTGAGTTGCTTGACGAAGGCATTGCTCGCGAGCCGTCCAGCGAAGGCACCCAGTATGGTTTCAAAAAGGCCAAGGCCGATTATCAGAGCTTACTGCAGGCCTTTGATCTTTCCCGTGCTCCGGTACAGGTAGTCAGTGGTGACGGGGATCTCAAAGAGAAATTCAACGCGTTGCGTAATGGCTTGATTTATGAACAGAAGCGCGCACTGGACAATATCAACGAGATCGAACGCAAGGCCCGGGAGCGGGCACTATTGATTGCCGGCCTGCTTGGGTTGGTCGGGGTGGCAGTGCTGTTCATCGGGTTCATTACTGCCCATGCGATCGCCCGGCGATTCGGGGCTCCGATCGAGGCCTTGGCCGCGGCGGCTGACAACATCGGCCAAGGTAATTTCGAAGTGACCCTGCCGATTTCTTCCGCGGTGGAAATGAATCAGTTGACCCGGCGTTTCGGAATCATGGCCGAGGCCCTGCGTGAGCACCAGGCTACCAATATCGACGAGCTGCTCGCCGGTCAGCAACGTTTGCAAGCGGTGCTCGACAGCATCGACGACGGTTTGCTGATTATCGATCGTCAAGGTCATCTCGAGCACCTCAACCCGGTGGCTCAGCGCCAATTAGGCTGGGACACCGATCGTCTCGGTCAAGGGCTGGGCACGGCGCTTGAGCGTCCCGAACTGGATGAACAACTGCAGCTGGTATTGCGCGGCGGCACACTGGAGCGCGCGCCGGAGGACCTGAATATCGAGGTGGATGGCGAGTCGCGATTGCTGACGTATAGCCTGACCCCGGTCAGCCATACCCAGGGTCATATTCTCGGTGCGGTGATGGTGTTGCATGACGTCACCGAACAGCGTGCCTTCGAACGGGTACGTAGCGAGTTCGTCCTGCGCGCTTCCCATGAGTTGCGCACACCGGTTACCGGGATGCACATGGCATTCGGCCTGTTCCGCGAGCGGACGCATTTTGCCGCAGACTCTCGCGAAGCCGACCTGCTGGACACCGTCAACGAAGAAATGCAGCGCCTCATGCAGTTGATCAACGACCTGCTGAATTTCTCTCGCTATCAGAACGGCCTGCAAAAACTCACGCTGGCACCGTGCTCCATCGAAGACTTGCTGGATCAGGCCCAGACACGTTTTGCCGTCTCGGCGCAGGAGAAGGGCATTGAGCTGCTGGTGGAAGTGCAGGGGCCGTTGCCGCGGCTGCAAGCCGATCAGGCACAACTGGAGCGGGTGCTCGACAACCTGATCGACAACGCCTTGCGCCATACCTCCCACGACGGACTGATCCGTTTGCAGGCCCGGCGCCATGGAGAGCGGATGATTATCAGTGTCGAGGACAACGGCGAGGGCATTGCCTACGGCCAGCAGGGACGGATCTTCGAGCCCTTTGTCCAGGTCGGCCGCAAAAAGGGCGGTGCCGGGCTTGGTCTGGCGCTGTGCAAGGAAATCGTGCAACTGCATGGCGGGCGGATGGGTGTCTATTCACGGCCGGGGCAGGGGACACAGTTCTATATGGCACTGGCGATATAAACCGTAGCCATCTCAGGCTTCGTCATCCAGACGTCGCATCCTCAATCGGCGGCCACGGGTAATTAGTTCGATGAACTGCACGGCGCTCAGTGCGTGGGCGAACAGCCAGCCCTGACCGAACTTAACCCCTTCGCTGCTCAGAAACACCGCTTGGGCTTCATGTTCGATGCCTTCTGCAATCACCTTGAGTTGCAGGGCCTGAGCCATGCGAATGATGTGCGGTGCCACGCCGCTGCTGGCGGCGTCGTGGCCCAGCGCGTCGATAAACGCCTTGTCGATTTTCAGGCAGTCCACCGGTAGGGTTTGCAGGTAGGCGAGGCTGCAATAGCCGGTGCCAAAGTCGTCGATCAGCACCTGATGCCCGACATCCCGCAGGGCTTGCAGGTTTTCTCGGGCCACCACCACATCGACCAATCCGCGTTCGGTCACCTCAAAGGCAATCTGCCTGGCCGCTACCCGGTGCACACTTAGCAGGCGCGCTATCACCTGACCGATACGCGGCACCATGACATCGCAGGCCGCCAGGTTAACCGAGATGTACAGCTGCGGATTGGACCGCAACAGTTGCCCGAGCTGTTCCAGCAGGCGCTGCAATACAAAGTCGGTCATCTGGCGAATCTGGCCGGTATTCTCCGCCATCGGAATGAACAGGTCGGGACTGGTCAGCGTGCCGTCCGGCCTTCGCCAGCGCAACAGGGCTTCGGCACCGACGCAGTTGCGGCTGTCGAGGTCGAAGATCGGTTGATACAACACCTGCAACTCGCCTCGCCGCATGGCGCCTTGCAGTTCGGCATCCAGCGACTGACGCTGGCGTACCAGCAAAAACACCAGAATGCCTACACAGGCACTCAACGCCAGGCTGGCCGGCAGTAACCACCACCATACTGCCGGTACATGCATTCCTGTGCGTGGGGTGATCAGTACCAGTTGGTATTCGGGGGTGTTAGTGGGCATTCGGTAAATCAGGCGGGTATGGGTGACTTGCAGCGCATTGGGACTTTTCGGGGGCCAGGGCTCCGCGGGGGGCCAGGCCTGCGCGACACCGAGCACCGGAATCGCCCGGGTGCCGTGGTCGAGCACCACCAACAGGCTGCTCCCTGGAGACAGATCGACCATGTCGGTCAAATGCCCGCGGGACGTCGCCACCCGGAAATTGCCACGCCCTAGCATCAGGGCGGCGCGGTTCTCATCGGGTTCGGTGGTGGTGTTCAGCCAATAGCTGTAGGTGGGGCCTTTGATGTCCGGCGGTCGGATCAGCGACACCCCTTCCTGGCGAGGGCGGTTGGAGCAGGTTCGCGAAGTGTCCATATAAGCGGCTTCATAAACGAAGCGGTAGTTGAAGCTGACCTGCTGCAGGGTGGCGATCATTTCGTCATCGCAGCCTCGCAACGGTTGGGCTTCCAGGTCATCGAGGCTTTCGCGCAACTGCCCGAACAGCTGCTCCAGACGAACCAGAAAGCGTTCTCCCTGGGCATTCATTTCCAGGCTTTCGTTGTGCTCGACTTGATGCATCGCCACGAACAAACTGCCGACCGTCAGAAGCGTTGCGCTCAAGGCAGTAGCCAGCATCGCCAAAAACCAAGGGCGATAGAACCAGCTATGCAGTCTCTCCCGAGCAGCAGGCATCATGGAATATCCGAAGAATTACCAATGAGTTATAGCTGCTGATTTGGAAAAAGCGCTGACCGTCGGGCGGGCGTCATTATTTTGTCTGATTCAACACCTGAAGAATCGCCGCGGTTTGTGCGTCCGGTGTACCGTCGAAACGGGAAGGGCGAAAATGCAGCTGAAAGGCTGCCAGCACATTACGTGTCTCTACATCCAGTTCGCCGGTTTGCGGCGTGGCATAGCCCACGCGGGCAAGCTGTCCCTGAAACCAACTGATGCTGGGTAATTGCACGGCGAACTGCGCTTGTTGCCGTGCCACAGCCTGCTCGTTCGGCCAGATCCCCAGGCCTTCGGCAGCCAGGCGCTTCCAGGGGAACAGCGGGCCGGGGTCGAGTTTGCGCATCGGTGCGATGTCGCTATGACCAATGATATGGCGGGGGCTGATCCCTTGGCGCTTACTGATGTCCTTGAGCAGGAAGATCATCGACTGAATCTGGGCTTCGCTGTAGGGATACCAAAGACGCCCGTTCGGGGTGTCCTCAAAGCCCTGATTAACGATCTCGATACCAATGGAACTGGAGTTCAGCCAGGTCCGACCTTGCCATTCGCTTTCGCCAGCGTGCCAGGCCCGGAAATTTTCATCCATTAGCTTATAAATAGTGGCGCGCTTGTCGTCGCTAATCAGATAGTGGCTGCTGACCTCGCCATGGGTTAGCAATTTCAGCGACTCCTCCAGGGAAGCGGAGGTGTAGTGCATCACCACAAACTGAATACGATTATCGTAATTGGCTGAAGGGTGGCTGGTGTCGACCCGGGGGCCGCTGGCACACCCGGCTAATAAAAGCAGCGACGCAATAAGAGCAAGAAATTTCATGGCAGAAGACAGTACGCGCAGGACAATAATGCAACAGTGTAACGGCATTGCTTTGGGCGCAGACGGCAAAAGTGCTGTTTTAAACAAAATGGCACAATTAGCTATCAACCCAGTTCTATTCGATTCCGGCCATTATTTTTCGCCCGATATAGCGCCTGATCAGCTCTTTTAATCACAAGATCGCTATGTTCGCCGGGTCTGAATGCAGTCAGTCCCATGGAAATGGTGATGGTGACTCGCTCGCCCTTGAAGTGGAACGGGCAGGCTTCGATCGATGCGCGCAAGGTTTCCAGCAGTTTCGCGCCAGCCATAGGTAGTGTGGCTGGCATCAACAACACAAACTCCTCACCGCCGAACCTGGCAATAAAATCCGTCCCGCGCAGACGCTTGCGTAGCACGCTGGCGATGATTTTCAGCACCTTGTCGCCCGCCAGATGACCATAGTTGTCATTGATGCGTTTGAAATGGTCGAGGTCGAGCATTGCCAGTAACAAAGTATTCCCATGTTGCTGCCATTGATCGATTTCATGCTCCAGGCGTTCGCTCCAGGCTGCTCGATTCGGCAGGCCGGTCAATGGATCGATCAACGCCTTCTGGCGCTGCTCTTCGAGATGCTCGCGGTAGCCCAAGGCTTCCTGCTCCATGTGGGCAACTCTTTCGGCCAGGCTTTGCAGGCGGGCTGCTACTTCCTGTTCACGCTCGTCGCGCTGCTTCTGGTGTTGGTCCATGGTGCCGAGCAGGCCTTCGAGATGGTTTTCCAGCACATGCTTGAGATCATCAAGGTCTGCCGCTTCCTGCATGCTGCTTTGCAAGCCGTCGACTTTCTCGCGAATCTGCGTGTCCATCTCCCGCGCGGCCGAGCGGTTGTCGGCGTGGCCGTCGCTCGCCGCTTGCAGGTTGCTCTGAAATGACTCGAGGCGTTCGTTGAGTTGCTGTAGATATGCTTCGAATTCGTGCTGGCCGCTGTCGGTGATTGCCAGCATCAATGTTGCCAGGTCATCGAGAATCGGTAGCAATTCGTACCAGTTCAAGCCATTTTGAAGACGATCGCGCATCGCCTCGGCTTGCGGGCGATGGCGCTCGGGCAATGCCAGGTCATCGAGAAGGCCCACCAGCGTGTCTTCGATGTGCTTGGCGACAGAACTGTAGGACGGCTCCGGCGAGTCCGGCAGGGCATACAGAATATCGTGCTCGGACGGCTCTGGATCGATGGTCACCGGAGTCAGTTCATCGGGATTGATTGCCGACGGAGCCTGAGTGGCCGGTAGGCTGATCGCTGGAGCCGGGTCTTGTGGCTGCTCGACATTCGGTCGGGTTTGTAACGCCAGGACTTGGCTGCTCGTAGCTTCTGGCTCAAGGACGGGCGGGTCAAACGCCACGACTTCAGCCGCAGGTGCCATTGCTGTTGGCGCCTTAATTTGCGCTGGCTCAGGGCGCGCAGCAGCTGGCAGGGCGGCTTCTACGGTTGGCAACACCACTTGCGGCTTATCGGCGACTGGCGTGAGATTGGCCATCGCTTGTGGGGGCTCGGCCGATGCTGTAATCGGTTCGACAGGTTGCGGGGCAGGCATTTGCGATTCGGGGGCGGCGAACTGTGGCGCGGTCTCTTCCGTTTCCCTACCGAACAACCGCTGCAGGAAACCCGGGCGACCAGGTTCGGCAGGGTTCTCCAACAGGTTCAAGGCTTTGCCTTGCAAGCCGCTCAACTCGCTGAGCAGCAATGGGATTTCGCGAGCCTGGCCTACGCGTCCGTCCAGCTGTTTGGCGAAATTTTTCAGCGGCCGGCTCACTTCCCGGGGCAAAGGCAACGCTTGCAGCTGAGAGACTAGCGCTGTCAGGGCGGCACTGACTTGATCGACCCGGGTTTCCCGGCGCTGCTCGGAGTCGAGCACGGCTTTTTCCAGACGCGGCAGCAAGGCAGCCAGGCCGGCATCCATGTCATCGGTGCGTACGACTTCGCGCATTTCCTTCATGCATTGGTCAACGGCGCGATCGGTGCCTTCTGCGGCCAGGGTACTGCGCACCAGCCCGCGACGCAGCAAGTCGAGTCGGGCGTCCCATCGACGTTCCAGTTTTTCTTGTTGTTCGATGCTTTTGAGGTACTTCTCTTTCCAGCGCTGTGCTTCGTCGCTCATTCAGGCAGGACTCAACGCGGGCAATGCATCGGCCGTGAGCGAACCCGGCAGACGAATCTCTACCGCGACCGGCAGGTGATCGGAAATGGGATGTGCCAGCACTTCGACCTTTTCAAGGGTCAGGGTAGGGCTGAGCAGAATATGGTCCAGGCAACGCTGTGGGCGCCAACTGGGGAAGGTCGCTTCCAGTTGCGGCGCGAGCAGGCCTAAATCACGCAACGGGGAGTTTTGCAGCAAGTCACTGGCATGGGTGTTCATGTCGCCCATCAGCACCTGGTGTTTATAACCGCCGATCAACTCGCGGATGTAGGCCAGTTGCAAGCTGCGGGCCCGAGCGCCCAGCGCCAGGTGCATCATCACTACCACGAGCGCCTCTGGACCTTCGCCGAAGCGGACCAGAATGGCCCCGCGACCCTTGGGCCCCGGCAGCGGATGATCTTCAATCGCCCACGGGCGCAGTCGACTGAGCACGCCATTGCTGTGCTGACCGAGATGACCGAGGTTGCGATTGAGTTGTTGATACCAGTAGGGGAAGGCGCCGAGCTGCGCCAGGTGTTCGACCTGATTGACGTAGCCTGATCGCAGACTCCCGCCATCGGCTTCCTGCAAGGCGACCAGATCGAAGTCGCCCAGCAGATTGCCGATTTTTTGCAGGTTGTCGGCACGCCCGTTGTGCGGCAGCAGATGCTGCCAGCCGCGGGTCAGATAGTGCCGATAGCGCTCGGTACTGATGCCGACCTGGATATTGAAACTGAGCAAACGCAGACGGCTGTCCACGGGCAACCCCGTTGCTTCCAGGTGATGTTCGTTGACCCGCGGATGATGCAGGCCAACGATGCGTTCAGTTCCCCAGCGGCGCATGGCAGGTGCCGCGCTTAGTTGGCGACGGCCTTGGTTGCCGCTCGCTCTTTGGCAACCAGTTGGTCGGCCAGTTTCAGCGCTTGTTCGGCACCGCCGGCAGAGCCGATGTCAAAGCGATACTTGCCGTTGACGACCATGGTAGGCACGCCGGAGATTTCATATTTCTTTGCCAGTTCTTTGGCTTTGTTGATCTGGCCCTTGATGGCGAAGGAGTCGAAGGTGGCCAGGAACTTGTCCTTGTCTACACCTTGGGTCGCCAGGAAGTCGGCCATGTCTTCTTTGTCGGTCAGTTTCTTGTGTTCTTTCTGAATCGCTTCAAAAACTGCCGCATGCACCTTGCTCTCGACACCCATGGATTCAAGGGTCAGGAACATTTGGCCATGGGCGTCCCAAGGGCCGCCAAACATGGCCGGAATGCGCACGAAATTCACGTCGGAAGGCAGTTTCTCAACCCAGGGATTGATCACCGGTTCGAAGGCATAGCAATGCGGGCAGCCGTACCAGAACAGCTCCACGACTTCGATCTTGCCAGGCACGGCCACCGGGACCGGATTGCTCAGCTCGACATAGGGCGCTTCAGGTTTTTCGGCGGCTTGGGCAGTCATGCCGAACAGGCTGGCAGCGACGAGCGCGGCGCTGATGATCAGATTACGCATGCTTTACTCCTGGACAATTGGGTCGCCTCGCGCGACCTGTTTTCAGACAGATCCTGGCGGACTTGAGTTTGTAGTGTAACGGCAGCGGCCACAAAAAAGGGCAGCCAAAGCCACCCTTTTTATGTTTGCATCGACGGATTAATCGAGTGTTAACGTTGCAAGAGATGTACACCCCTCACAACGCTCGATCGCAGACCTTAGTGCAAGCCTTGAATATAGCTGGAGACTGCGGCGATATCTTCGTCGCTCAGCTTTTTAGCGATGCTCTGCATCGGTTTGGTATCGCCGTCGTTGGTCCGGCCGCCTTCTTCTTTTCTGAAGTCGGTCAGTTGCTTGCCGACGTACTGAGCATGCTGGCCGCCCAGATGCGGGAAGCCGGCAGCTGCGTTGCCCTTGCCATCTGGAGAGTGGCAGCCGGTGCAGGCTGGCAGGCCCTTGGCCAGGTCGCCACCACGGAACAGTGCTTCACCGCGAGCCACGACTTTCGGGTCGGCGGCGCCGACGCTGCCTTTTTGGCTGGCGAAGTAGGCGGAGATATCAGCCAGATCCTGATCGCTCAGGTTGGTCAGCAGGCCAGTCATTTCCAGTACCGTGCGCTTGCCGGACTTGATGTCGTGCAGCTGTTTGTTCAGATAACGCTCGCCCTGGCCTGCCAGTTTCGGAAAGTTAGGCGCCATGCTATTGCCATCCGGGCCATGACAGGCGCCACATACTGCGGCTTTCGCCTGACCAGCAGTCGCATCACCTGCAGCATGGGCAATGCCGGAGATCCCCACGGTCAACAGCAGACTCACGATCAATTTGTTCATCAGCTAATCCAACTACGGCTAAGGGTTAAAGAGTTATGGGCCGGGTTTACTCGCTCATCCAGTGGATGATGGCTCGGTAATCCTCGGCACTGCAGTCCATGCACAAACCACGCGGCGGCATCGCCTTGAAACCCTGGGTCACGTGTTGCACCAGCGTCTCCATACCTTTCGCCAACCTCGGCGTCCAAGCTTCCTGATCGCCTTTGCGGGGCGCCATGGGTAGTTGGCCGGAATGACAGGCACCACAAACACGGTTGTACACAGCTTCCGGATCCTGTGTAGCCTGAGCGCTGTAAAGCGGCATCAAGACACCGGCAGCTAGCAGCCATTTCGTCATAAAACGACCTTTTCAGGGTTGAGAGCGTGCTGCGTTCTAATGCGCAATCAAGGTTAATCGCTCTCGTGAACTTCATCCTACGCTGGGACAAAGCGCACACAAAATCTGCGGCATTATATACTGGCGTCACTGAAACGGAAACGACACTGCTTGCCGCGTCCATTCCCGGCGCCGCCCACATCGGAAATCCCATGCAACTCAAGAACCCCATCCTCGGTCTGTGCCAACAGTCCACCTTTATGCTCAGCGCCGCCAAAGTCGACCAATGCCCCGACGACGAAGGCTTTGAAGTGGCCTTCGCCGGGCGTTCCAACGCCGGCAAATCCAGCGCGTTGAACACCCTGACACACGCCAGCCTGGCGCGGACCTCGAAAACACCGGGTCGCACGCAGCTGTTGAACTTCTTCAAGCTAGACGATGAACGCCGTCTGGTCGACCTGCCGGGTTACGGTTACGCGAAAGTGCCAATCCCGTTGAAGCTGCACTGGCAGCGTCACCTGGAAGCCTATCTGGGTGGTCGCGAGAGTTTGAAAGGTTTGATTCTGATGATGGACATCCGTCATCCAATGACCGATTTCGACCTGCTGATGCTCGACTGGGCCATCGCCAGTGGCATGCCGATGCATATTTTGCTGACCAAGGCCGACAAGCTGACCTACGGCGCGGCGAAAAACGCGCTGCTCAAGGTTCAGGCGGAAATCCGCAAGGGCTGGGGCGACTCGATCACTATCCAGCTGTTTTCGGCACCCAAACGCATGGGCCTCGAAGACGCCTACACTGTACTGGCGGGCTGGATGGAGCTGGCGGACAAAGGCGCTGAGATTGCCGAGTAACCCTCTCCAGACAAATCTGCAGGCAAAAAAAACCCCGGACTTCATATGGGGAGGGAGAAGTTCCGGGGTTCAAGCTCCGGACCGCTAGGGCGGGGTCCAGATATCTGCCAACACTTAACACAACATAGGAGCATCGAAGGGCTTCACCAGCCATTCAGTATCTCTGAGTGGCGGTTCACGGATTTAGTTCAGACTATTTTCAAAAACCATTGGAAATAATCGATGTCATTTTCCGCACTATAGCCCTTCGTTATTTTGTGCTGCGGCATAAGGCCGCAGCACAGGCGTCTTTCAGCCGATCAGTGCGCCTCATCCCAGTTGTTGCCTACGCCTACCTCGACCAGAAGCGGTACATCCAGCTGTGCGGCGCTGCTCATGTGTACGCGAATCTCCTCACGCACCTGGTCGATCAGGTCCTCACGCACCTCAAGCACCAATTCATCGTGTACCTGCAGGATGACTTTGGCGTCCAGGCCTGACGATGTCAGCCAGTTATCCACCGTTACCATGGCTTTCTTGATGATGTCCGCCGCGGTGCCTTGCATTGGGGCATTGATTGCCGTGCGCTCCGCAGCTTTGCGCAGGGCCTGGTTTTTCGCGTTTATTTCCGGCAGGTACAAGCGACGACCAAAGATGGTTTCGACGAAACCTTGCTCGGCGGCCTGGGCGCGCGTGCGCTCCATGTATTCCAGTACGCCGGGATAACGGGCGAAATAACGGTCGATGTAGGCCTGGGACTGTTTACGGTCAACGCCGATCTGCTTGGCCAGGCCAAACGCGCTCATGCCGTAGATCAAACCGAAGTTGATGGCTTTTGCGCTACGACGCTGATCGTTAGTGACAGCGTCCAGCTCGACGCCAAACACCTCTGCGGCCGTTGCCCGGTGTACATCGAGGTTGTTGCGGAAGGCGTGCAGCAAGCCTTCGTCCTTGGCCAGATGCGCCATGATCCGCAGTTCGATTTGCGAGTAGTCCGCGGCCAGCAGCTTGTAGCCTTTCGGTGCGACGAACGCCTGACGAATCCGGCGACCTTCAGCAGTGCGAATTGGAATGTTCTGCAGGTTCGGGTCGATGGACGACAACCGTCCGGTGGCGGCAACGGCTTGCTGGTAAGACGTATGAATGCGCCCGGTACGAGCATTGATCTGCTCTGGCAAACGGTCGGTGTAGGTGCTTTTGAGCTTGCTCAGCGAGCGGTATTGCATCAGCACCTTGGGCAGCGGGTAGTCCTGTTCGGCCAACTCGGCCAACACCGCTTCGGCAGTCGAGGCCTGACCCTTGGCGGTTTTGCTGAGTACGGGCAAACCGAGCTTTTCGTAGAGGATCACGCCCAGTTGCTTCGGCGAACCGAGGTTGAATTCTTCACCGGCAATGGCGAACGCCTCACGCTCAAGGGCGACCAGTTTCTCGCCCAGTTCGACGCTCTGGATGCCCAGCAGGTTGGCATCCACGAGCGCGCCCTGACGCTCGATACGGGCCAGAACCGGCATCAGCGGCATTTCAATCTCGTTGAGCACTTTGCCCAGGCTTGGCGTTGCTGCCAGTTTTTCCTGCAAAGCCAGGTGCAACTGGAAGGTGACATCGGCATCTTCGGCAGCATAGGGGCCGGCCAGCTCAAGAGAGATCTGGTCGAAAGTCAGCTGTTTGACGCCTTTGCCCGCGATCCCTTGAATGTCGGTTTTGCTTTGGCCCAGGTATTTGAGCGCCAGGCTGTCCATGTCGTGGCGGGTGGCCGTCGAGTCCAGGACGTAAGACTCAAGCATGGTGTCGTAGGCAATACCCTGAACAATAATCCCGTTGCTCTGATCGCCACCGATGGCGCAGTTGGCGAGGATATTGGTTTCGAACTTGGCGTGTTGGCCGACTTTCAGTTTGTTCGGGTTTTCCAGCAGCGGTTTCAACGCCAGCAGCACGGTGTCGCGATCCAGTTGCTCCGGTACGCCCATGTAGGAATGGGTCAGCGGAATATAGGCCGCTTCGTTGGCCGCGACGGAAAACGACAGACCCACCAGTTGTGCATGTTGAGCATCGGTGCCATTGGTTTCGGTGACGAAGGCGATCAGTGGTGCCTTGTCGAGCTTGTCCAGCCAGGCCTCGAAGTGCTTCTGGTCGAGGATGGTTTCGTACTTCGCTTCGGCGGCGCCCGGCTGTTCCTGGACGACCTCGACAATTTCCTGACCCGAGCGCTTGGCGTCGCGCTGGTTCTCTTCGAACCAGCTTTTGAATTCCAGCAAGGTGTAAAGCTCGGCGAGCTTGTCGTGATCCGGCGGACCCATTTGCAGATCGTCGAGCCCGATGTCCAGCGGTACGTCGATCTTGATGGTTGCCAGTTGATAGGAGAGGAACGCCATCTCCTTGTGCTCTTCGAGCTTGGCCGGCAGGGTTTTGGCGCCGCGAATCGGCAGGGTCGGGACGATGTCGAGCTGCGCATAGAGCTCGGTCAGGCCGCCGTTCACGCCGACCAGCAGGCCGGAAGCAGTCTTGGGGCCGATACCCGGAACGCCCGGGATGTTGTCGGACGAATCGCCCATCAGTGCCAGATAATCGATGATCTGCTCGGGAGCGACGCCGAATTTCTCCTTCACGCCTTCCACGTCCAGCGCGCTACCGGTCATCGTATTGACCAAGGTAATGTGCCCGTCGACCAGTTGCGCCATGTCCTTGTCGCCGGTGGAGATCACCACCGGACGGTCGGCGGCCGCGCTACTGCGGGCCAGGGTGCCGATCACGTCGTCGGCTTCAACGTTGTCCACGCACAGCAATGGAAAGCCCAAGGCCTTGACGCTGGCGTGCAGCGGCTCGATCTGGACCCGCATATCGTCGGGCATGCTTGGGCGATTGGCCTTGTATTCGGCGAACATCGCGTCGCGGAACGTCCCGCCCTTGGCGTCGAATACCACGGCGAACGGGCTGTCCGGGTACTGCTTGCGCAGACTCTTGAGCATGTTCAATACGCCCTTGACCGCTCCGGTCGGCAGGCCTTTGGACGTGGTCAGCGGTGGCAGCGCGTGAAAGGCGCGGTACAGATAAGAAGAACCGTCCACCAGGACGAGGGGGGCTTGGCTCATGAGCAGGATCAACCTTTTCGGCGGGTCCGGCGCTAGAATAGCGGGACCGTTGACGACAAAGGGACAAGGTTATCATGCGCACACTAAATCGCTTGTTGCTGGCTGGCTTGTTTGCAATCACTCCATTGGCTGTCATGGCGGCGGACGACGCGCCCTCGGCGGACCCAGATGTAACAATCCGCACTGAAGGTGACAAAACCATTCAGGAATATCGGCAAAATGGCTTTTTGTACGCCATCAAGGTGACCCCGAAAGTCGGTAAACCGTATTTCCTGGTGCGTGCTGATGGCTCGGACGGTAACTTCATCCGCTCGGACCAGCCGGATATGCTGATTCCGTCGTGGAAAATATTCGAGTGGTAAACCGCTCCTAACTTAAATCGGCGCTGGCAGTCGCGGCGCCCGTACTGGCAGTTTTAACCATGTCTGTGTTCACCCCCCTGGCTCGGCCCGAGCTGGAAACCTTTCTCGCCCCTTACGGGCTTGGCCGCCTGCTTGATTTCCAGGGGATCGCCGCCGGTAGCGAAAACACCAATTTCTTTATCAGCCTGGAGCAGGGCGAATTTGTCCTGACCCTGGTCGAGCGTGGTCCGGTGCAGGAGATGCCGTTCTTCATCGAGCTGCTCGACGTGCTGCACGACGCCAACCTGCCGGTGCCTTATGCCCTGCGCACCACCGACGGCGTCGCCTTGCGCGAACTGGCCGGCAAACCTGCGCTGCTGCAGCCACGTCTGGCGGGCAAGCACATCAAAGACGCTAACGCGCAGCATTGCGCTCAGGTCGGCGAGCTGCTGGCTCATCTGCACTTGGCGACCCAGGCCAACATGATCAAACGCAAAACCGATCGCGGCCTGGACTGGATGCTGGAAGAGGGCACGCAGTTGCTTTCGCATCTGAATGCCGAGCAAAGCGATTTGCTGCAACGGGCGCTGGATGAAATCACACAACAGAAGACGAAAATTCTGGCGTTGCCGCGAGCCAACATCCACGCGGATCTGTTCCGCGATAACGCGATGTTCGAAGGCACACACCTGACCGGGTTGATCGACTTCTACAACGCCTGCTCGGGGCCGATGCTCTATGACGTGGCGATTGCCTTGAACGATTGGTGTTCGGACGAGCAAGGGCAGATCGATGGCGCTCGGGCGCGGGCATTGCTGGGGGCTTATGCCACGTTGCGACCATTTACCGCTGCCGAAGCCGAGCTATGGCCGACTATGCTGCGCGTGGCGTGCGTACGGTTCTGGTTGTCGCGCTTGATCGCCGCGGAGTCTTTCGCCGGGCAGGACGTGTTGATTCACGATCCGATGGAGTTTCAGCTGCGCTTGGCGCAGCGGCAGAAGGTCAGTACGCCGTTGCCTTTCGCGCTTTAAATTGTGGCGAGGGGGCTTGCCCCCATTGGAGCGCGAAGCGCTCCCCTGCAAACTCATTGAGCGGGGGCTGCTTCGCAGCCCGACGGAGGCAAGCCCCCTCGCCACAGTTCTGCGGGACGGTTACAACGACTCCAGACACCCCGCCAAATCATTCCCCAGCTTTTCCAGCAACTGCTCATACCCCTGAGCGGTTGCTGGCGTGTAGCCGCCCAGTGCATCCAGTTCCGCCAGTTTCACCGGCAGCCCTGCCACCAGGGTTTCTGCCAGGCGCGGGCGCAGCGGTGGTTCGCTGAACACGCAGGTCTTGCCGACTTCTTGCAACCGCGTGCGCATCGCTGCCACGTGTTGGGCACCGGGCTGCACTTCGGCTGCGACACTGAACACGCCGGTGTGCTTGAGGCCGTAAGCGTCTTCGAAGTAATCGAAGGCTTCGTGGAACACGAAGTAAGGTTTGCCCGCGATGCCCGCCAGGCGAGCCTTCAGGCGCAAGTCCAAAGCATCGAGACGCTCATCGAACGCCTTGAGGTTGCTCTGGTAGCGCGCCGCGTTGGCCGGATCGACAGCACTCAGATCGGTGGCTATTTTGGTGGCGATCACGCGGGCGTTGATCGGTGACAACCACAAATGCGCATCCAGGTTGCCGGGGCGGTGATCGTGATCATGCTCGTCGGCTTC
This sequence comes from Pseudomonas farris, assembly GCF_019145235.1. Lineage (GTDB taxonomy): Bacteria > Pseudomonadota > Gammaproteobacteria > Pseudomonadales > Pseudomonadaceae > Aquipseudomonas > Aquipseudomonas farris. The sequence continues at coordinate 400,185 of NZ_JAHSTV010000006.1, forward strand.
TTCGGCGTGGGAGTGGGTATCTTCGGCGAAATGTCGCAGTTTCAGGCCGGGCAAATCCTGCACCGCGATGCTGGGCAGCGTACGACCTGTCAGCACGCGAGGCAGGAAACCTTCCATGTCCGGGCCGATCCAGTACACCAGCTCCACCGATTGCACTTTCCGTACGTCGGATGGGCGCAAGGCATAGTTATGCGGCGAAGCGCCGGGCGGCAGCAAGACTTCCGGAACCGCTATACCGTCCTGTACCGCAGCGGCGATCAGCTGCAGGGGCTTGATGCTGGTGAGGACTTTGACTTCGGCTTGCGCTGAGCCAATCAGCAGAAAACTTGCGACAAATGCGACAAAGATAGAAAAAAGTCGGGACACGATGACCACTCGAAGAGGCGAGAACGGGTAACATAATAACGTCTCTCACAAAACTCGTCGCGCTCATGCCTAAAACACCGATTGCCAGCCGTCCCCACGACCACTCTCATTGCGTTCATAGCGCACTGTCTGAGGCCGATGCCTTGTGCGCACGTCAGGGGCTGCGCCTGACCGCTTTGCGTCGGCGGGTGCTGGAACTGGTATGGCAAAGCCACAAACCGTTGGGTGCCTATGACATTCTGGCGGTGCTCAGTGAGCAGGACGGCCGCCGGGCCGCGCCGCCGACCGTGTACCGCGCGCTGGATTTCCTGCTGGAAAACGGCCTGGTACACCGCATCTCTTCGCTGAACGCCTTCGTCGGCTGCAATCACCCGGAACACGCTCACCAGGGCCAGTTCCTGATCTGCCGTGAATGCCACGCCGCGATCGAGCTCGAACAGAAATCCATCAGCGACGCGATCATCAATAGCGCAAAAGATGTCGGATTTATCGTCGAGGCACAGACCGTTGAAGTAATCGGTCTCTGCTCGGGTTGCCAGGGGGCTTGATGAGCAACGCGCTGATTCGCCTCGAGCAGGTGGCTGTCACCTTTGCCGGGCAAAACGTGCTGGACAACATCGAGCTGAGCGTCGAACCGGGGCAGATCGTCACTTTGATCGGCCCCAACGGTGCCGGCAAAACCACGCTGGTGCGCGCGGTGCTCGGCCTGTTGAAACCGGACAGTGGCAGCGTGTGGCGCAAGCCGAAGTTGCGCGTCGGTTACATGCCGCAAAAACTCCATGTCGATCCGACCCTGCCGCTTTCGGTGCTGCGCTTCTTGCGTTTGGTCCCGGGCGTGGACCGCGCTCGGGCGTTGGCCGCCCTCAAGGAAGTCGGCGCCGAACAAGTCATCGACAGCCCCGTTCAAAGTGTTTCCGGTGGCGAAATGCAGCGAGTGCTGCTGGCGCGAGCATTACTGCGCGAGCCGGAACTGCTGGTGCTTGATGAGCCGGTGCAAGGCGTCGACGTGGCTGGTCAAGCCGAGCTCTACAGCCTGATTACACGCTTGCGCGACCGTCATGGTTGCGGCGTTTTGATGGTCTCTCACGATTTGCATCTGGTGATGAGCACCACCGACCAGGTGGTGTGCCTGAATCGTCACGTCTGCTGCTCCGGGCATCCCGAGCAGGTCAGCGGCGATCCGGCATTCGTCGAGTTGTTCGGAAAAAACGCACAAAGCCTGGCGATTTATCACCACCATCACGACCACGCTCACGACCTGCATGGCTCGGTGGTCAGCGCGGCCCCGTCGGCCCCTACCCACGTTCATGGAGATAGCTGTAAGCATGGCTGATTTTCTGCTCTTCGCCCTGCTTGCAGGTCTGGCCCTGGCGCTGGTCGCGGGCCCGTTGGGTTCGTTTGTGGTCTGGCGCCGCATGGCCTATTTCGGCGACACCTTGTCCCACGCGGCGCTACTCGGCGTGGCGCTGGGTTTTCTGCTGGATGTCAGCCCGACCGTTGCGGTCACCGTAGGCTGCTTGTTGCTGGCGGTGTTGCTGGTGACGTTGCAACAACGCCAGCCACTGGCGTCCGACACGCTTTTGGGAATTCTCGCACCGAGCACGCTCTCTCTGGGGCTGGTGGTACTAAGCTTCATGCATGAAGTGCGGATCGACCTGATGGCCTATCTGTTCGGCGACTTGCTGGCGATCAGCCCGACCGATCTGGCCTGGATTCTCGGCGGTAGCGCGGCGGTGCTGGTATTGCTGGTCACGCTGTGGCGACCCTTGTTGGCGATCACGGTGCACGAAGAGCTGGCCAAAGTGGAAGGTTTGCCCGTCGCGTCGTTGCGCCTGGCGCTGATGTTGCTGATCGCGGTGGTGATCGCAGTGGCGATGAAAATCGTCGGTGTGTTGCTGATTACTTCGTTACTGATTATTCCGGCGGCTGCGGCACAGCGTCACGCCCGTTCGCCGGAGCAGATGGCACTGGGCGCGAGCCTGCTGGGCATGCTCGCGGTGTGTGGCGGGCTGGCATTGTCCTGGTTCAAGGACACCCCGGCCGGCCCGTCGATTGTAGTGACGGCCGCCGCGCTGTTTCTGCTGAGTTTTGTCCTGCCCCGTCGAGGGGTGTAGACTTGCTCGTTTTTTGCGCAAATAGAGAGTCGCAGGAATGAAGCTGTTCGCCTCCCGTTATCTGCTCCTTGTCGCATTTTCGCTGCTGCTGGGCGCTTGCCAAAGCACGCCACCGGCGGCCACCGAGGCCCCCGATGCGCGGGCCACGGCTATCGCACAGCTGGAACAAAGCCTGGCCAGCAGCGAACTGGCCACCGCCGAAGGGCAATTGGCGGCCTTGCAGGCCGAGTCGCCCAACGATCAATCCCTCGAGCAGTACCAGCGGCAACTGGCCGAAGCTTATTTGCTGCGCAGCCGGATCGTGTTGCAAAAAGGTGATGTGAATGCAGCAGCCACCGCCCTCAGCCGTGCCCGGGTGTTGATGCCCAAGGCCCCGGCGCTGACCGGTGGCGTCAACAGCGCCATTGTCCATGCGCGCAAGGCTGAACTGGATAAAGCCGAAGCGGCTCTCAAGGCTGCCGAAGCCAAACCTCAGGCTAAAGTCATCGACCCGACGGCTGAAAGCACTACGGTGGCGTTGAATCTCACCGATATGAGCAAGCTTCGTCGTCAACTGGATGCCATTGCCGCCGACGTGGTGAATTATCAGTGCGATGTGAGCATTCAGGCGCCGCGCACCCAGGATTACCCATGGCTGGCCACGCTGCTGACCAAACGGGTGAAGAAGCTGGATTCGGAGTTTGATCTGAAGCTGGAAAAGCAGATTTTGCGCAACATTCCGGCGCAGATGGTTTTGAGTCCGCGCAAGCCTTAAAAGCTTGCAGGCAAGCCTCGCTCCTACAGGGTTTACGCTGCATCTGTAGGAGCAAGGCTTGCCCGCGAAGGCGTCCTCCTATTCGATAAAAATCCTTAAGCCGGAACCGCCTTGGCCTTAGGCTCCCTATCCCACACCCGATGCTGACCGATCGCGGCAAAAAACGCCTTGAACAGCTTGGCATCGTTACCCACGATCAGCCCCGCATCAGCCTCCAGCTTCAACACATCCAACAACTGCCTGGCCTCGCTATGCAGCGCAATCGCTTTCAAGTGCTTATAGGCCTCCAGCAGATAATGCAGCGCTACACCATCGGTACTCAGCGCCTTGATCGACGCCGCGCCACCCGGCACGAACACAGCGTCGAACGCTACAGAAGGCAAACCTTCCATCGACGCATCCACCGGCAGCGCTTTGCCATCGGCGGTTGTCACGGGGGCTGAGGTCGGTCCGAGCAGTTTGGCGTGCGCGCCTTCGGCCATCAGAGCCTTCTTCATCGCATCAATCGCCGCACCATCCACCCCGTTGGCCGCCAGAATGGCCACTTTTCGGGTTTTGATATCTCCCGACAGCAAGTTGGCCTGGCTCAGGGCGGGGGAGTGGTCGAGTGACGTTTTACGCACCTCGACCGTTCCGGCCTTCGGTACCGGCAAGCCCAGGTTCTGCGCCACGCGTTTAGCCAGTTCCAGATCGATATTGGCCAGGATCTCATTCACCTGCCGCGCACGAATAAATTCGCGTTCGACCTTGCCTAACTCGAAGCTGTAGGCCGCGATGATGTGTTCCTGTTCGTGCTTGCTCATGCTGTGGAAGAACAACCGCGCCTGAGAGAAGTGGTCGGCGAACGACTCGCTGCGCTGACGGATTTTCGCAGCGTCGATACGCTCCGGATAAGTCTCGAAGCCGCCGTCCTGCGCTGCCGGTGGGGTTTCCTTCGGCCAGCCGCTGTCGATAGAGTTCGGCTCGTAGGAGGCGCGTCCCTTGTCGATGGTGGTGCGGTGTTGGGCATCCCGTTGACCGTTGTGGAATGGTGACACCGGACGGTTGATCGGGATCTCGTGGAAGTTCGGCCCACCGAGTCGGCTGATCTGCGTATCGGTGTAGGAAAACAACCGCCCTTGCAGCAAAGGATCATTGGAGAAGTCGATTCCCGGCACGATATGCCCGGGGCAGAAGGCAACCTGCTCGGTCTCGGCGAAGAAATTGTCCGGGTTGCGGTTGAGCACCATCTTGCCCAGCGGAGTGATAGGGACGAGTTCCTCGGGAATGATTTTGGTCGGATCGAGAAGGTCGAAATCGAAGGCATGTTCGTTTTCCTCCTCGATAACCTGTACGCCCAACTCCCATTCCGGGTAGTCCCCTGTCTCGATGGACTCCCAGAGATCACGACGGTGGAAGTCGGTGTCTTTACCGGCGAGCTTCTGGGCCTCATCCCACACCAGCGAGCAGGTGCCGGCGGCGGGGCGCCAGTGGAATTTGACGAAGCGCGCCTTGCCTTCGGCATTGATCATGCGAAACGTGTGCACGCCGAAGCCTTGCATGGTGCGCAGGCTTTTGGGGATCGCCCGGTCAGACATGGTCCACATCACCATGTGCGCGGATTCCGGCACCAGAGAAACAAAATCCCAGAAAGTATCGTGGGCCGAACCGCCGGTAGGAATTTCGTTGTGGGGCTCGGGTTTTACCGCATGTACGAAGTCAGGAAACTTGATCGCATCCTGAATGAAGAACACCGGCATGTTGTTGCCCACCAGATCAAAGTTGCCTTCGTCGGTGAAAAACTTCACCGCGAAACCTCGTACGTCCCGCACGGTATCGCCTGACCCGCGTGGGCCCTGCACCGTGGAAAAGCGCACAAAAACCGGCGTTTTTTGGCTTGGGTCTTGTAGGAACCCGGCCTTGGTCAGTACGGAATGGGTTTCGTATGGCTGGAAGTAACCATGGGCGCCGGTACCACGGGCATGGACGATGCGCTCGGGAATGCGTTCATGGTCAAAGTGCGTGATCTTTTCACGCATGATGAAGTCTTCCAGCAACGACGGCCCGCGAGCGCCGGCCTTCAACGTGTTCTGATTGTCCGCGACCTTCACGCCCTGGTTGGTGCGCAAGGCCTGTTCGGTGGCATCGGAGCGAAATTTTTCCAGGCTGTCGAGCTTGGCGTTGGTGTTGCCGCGGTCCAGGGTATCGGTCCCGGCCAGTGCGCTTTTAGGGGCGGCAGGCTTTTTAGTACTCATCAGACGTAAACTCCTCGTTGCGATTCCCGTCGGGCCAAGGGTTGTGAGGCATTGCCCAGACACGGTATCCAGGCATTCTCGAGTTGCTTAATCAGTGACTGATGAGGAGTTGGCGCCGTTCCTTTTTTCTGACCTTTGATCGCGTTATTGCCAAATCGCTGGGTGAATGCGAAATAAATGCTAAGAACCTCTATACGGACAGGCTAAAATGCGCGCCCGGCTAACCGCTGATCCTTTTCTAACGCGCCCCACAAGGTTCGCTACGTGATCGAGTTTCAAAACGTCCACAAAACTTACCGCGTCGCCGGTAAGGATATTCCCGCCCTGCATCCGACCAGTCTGACGATTGAGAATGGTCAGGTCTTTGGCCTGATCGGCCATTCCGGCGCGGGAAAAAGTACCCTGCTGCGTCTGATCAATCGCCTGGAAAACTCCAGTGGCGGCAAGATCATTGTCGATGGCGAAGAAGTCACCGCGCTGGATGCCAATAGCCTGCGGCGTTTCCGTCAGCAGGTCGGGATGATTTTCCAGCACTTCAACCTGCTGGCATCCAAAACCGTGGCCGACAATGTCGCGCTGCCGCTGACCCTCGCTGGTAAACTGTCCCGTAGCGAAATCGACCGGCGTGTGGCGGAGTTGTTGGCGCGGGTCGGCCTGTCTGACCATGCGAAAAAGTACCCGGCGCAATTGTCCGGTGGTCAGAAGCAGCGTGTCGGCATCGCTCGAGCCCTGGCAACCAAACCGAAAATCCTGCTGTGCGATGAAGCCACCAGTGCCCTGGACCCGCAAACCACGGCGTCGGTCCTGCAACTGCTGGCCGAGATCAATCGCGAGCTGAAACTGACCATCGTCTTGATCACCCACGAAATGGATGTGATCCGTCGGGTCTGCGATCAGGTGGCAGTGATGGATGCCGGCAAGATCGTCGAGCAAGGTTCGGTGGCCGAGGTGTTCCTGCATCCCAAGCACCCGACCACCAAGCGCTTCGTGCAGGAAGACGAGCAGATCGATGAAAGCGAACAGCGCGATGACTTCGCTCACGTACCGGGGCGCATCGTGCGTCTGACCTTCCAGGGCGAAGCGACCTACGCGCCGTTGCTGGGTACCGTCGCCCGGGAAACGGGGGTGGACTACAGCATCCTGGCCGGCCGTATCGATCGCATCAAAGACGTCCCTTACGGGCAATTGACCCTGGCCGTCACCGGTGGCGACATGGAAGCGGCGTTTGCTCACTTCACCGCAGCCGACGTCCACATGGAGGTGCTGCGCTGATGGAAGTCCTGATGAGTTTCTTTTCCAATATCGACTGGTACGAAATCTGGCTGGCCACCTGCGACACCCTGCTGATGCTCGGCGGTTCGCTGTTGTTCACCGTGCTTTTGGGATTGCCGCTGGGCGTGCTGTTGTTCCTGTGCAGCCCGCGCCAATTGCTGGAAGCCAAAGGCGTCTACGCGATGCTGTCGCTGGTGGTGAACATTCTGCGTTCGCTGCCATTCATCATTTTGCTGATCGTGATGATTCCGTTCACCGTGTTGATCACGGGCACCTCCCTGGGTGTCGCCGGTGCGATTCCACCGCTGGTGGTGGGTGCCACGCCGTTCTTCGCGCGACTGGTGGAAACCGCCCTGCGTGAAGTGGATCGCGGCATCATTGAGGCGACCCAGGCCATGGGCGCGACGACACGTCAGATCATCATCAATGCCTTGCTGCCGGAAGCCCGCCCGGGCATCTTCGCGGCGATTACGGTGACAGCGATTACACTGGTGTCCTACACGGCAATGGCCGGTGTGGTCGGCGCTGGCGGCCTGGGCGACCTGGCGATCCGTTTCGGTTACCAGCGTTTCCAGACGGATGTGATGGTTGTGACGGTGGTATTGCTGCTGATGCTGGTTCAAGTGCTGCAAACCGTTGGCGACAAATTGGTTGTCCACTTCTCACGTAAATAAGTCATGAGCCGGCCATTCGCTGGCAGGCGCCAAACGGGCGCCTCACAAGGAGTTAGCTGAATGAAAAAACTACTCGTCGCGTTCGCTGCCGTTGCAGCCTTTTCCGCACACGCTGCCGACACCCTGACCGTCGCGGCCACCCCGGTGCCTCATGCGGAAATCCTCGAGTTTGTTAAACCGGCCCTGGCCAAAGAAGGTGTGAACCTGAACGTCAAGGTGTTCACCGACTACATCCAGCCGAACGTGCAGGTGGCCGAGAAGCGTCTGGACGCCAACTTCTTCCAGCACCAGCCGTACCTGGATGAGTTCAACAAAGCCAAGGGCACTAACCTTGTCAGCGTTGCCGGTGTGCACCTGGAGCCGCTGGGCGCTTACTCCAGCAAGTACAAAGCGCTGACTGAGCTGCCGGGCGGCGCCAACGTGGTGATCCCGAACGATGCCACCAACGGTGGTCGTGCGCTGTTGCTGCTGGCGAAGGCTGGCCTGATCAAGTTGAAGGATTCGAACAACATCCTGTCAACCGTGAAGGACATCACCGAGAACACCAAGGACCTGAAATTCCGTGAACTGGAAGCCGCGACCATCCCGCGCGTGCTGACTCAGGTCGACCTGGCGCTGATCAACACTAACTACGCGCTGGAAGCCAAGCTCGATCCGTCCAAGGATGCGCTGGTCATCGAAGGCAGCGACTCGCCGTACGTGAACATCCTCGTTGCCCGTCCGGACGACAAGGACAGCGCTGCGATGCAGAAACTGGTTGCTGCCCTGCACAGCCCGGAAGTGAAAGCCTTCATTCTCGAGAAGTACAAAGGCGCGGTATTGCCGGCGTTCTGATCAGCTGATGTAAACGAAAAAAGGGGCGCAATCACTGCGCCCCTTTTTTGTGTCTGAAACACCGTACCTGTGGGAGCGGGCTTGCTCGCGAAAGCGGTGTAACAGTCAACATTGATGTTGGATGTTATGGCCTCTTCGCGAGCAAGCCCGCTCCCACAGGGTATTGTGTTGGTTACTCGCGCTTGAGCATTACCGGCAACTGCGCCACCAGCTTCTGGTTGTTCAACGGTGCACGAATGAACCCGCGTTGAGTCCCGTCCGGGCCAATCACCGCGAGGTTGCCGCTGTGGTCGACGGTGTAATTAGGCTTGCTGGTGTCCGCCGGAATAAACGGAATACTCACCGCATTGGCCAGTTTCTGAATGTCTTCGACCGAGGACGCAGTCAGCCCGATAAATTGCGGATCGAAGTAGCCCAGGTATTGCTTGAGTTGCTTGGGCGTGTCGCGATTCGGGTCGACGCTGACCAAAACGACCTGCAACTTGTCCACAGCATCCGCCGGCAGTTCGCTCTTGATCTGCCGCAGTTGGGCGAGGGTGGTCGGGCAGATGTCCGGGCAGAAGGTGTAGCCGAAGAACAACACACTCCATTTGCCTTTCAGTTCGTTGACCGCCACTGGTTTACCGTCCTGATCGGTCATCTTCACGTCCGGCAGGTTACGGCTTTGGGGCAACAGGATGATCCCAGCATCGATCAGTGCCGTCGGGTCGCCCTGGTTTTTACCGGTCAGTACTTTATTGATGGTCAGGCCCAGGATCAGCGCGATCAAGGCGACGAGAATGAAGACGGTTTTCTGGGTTCGAGTCATAGGTTCAACAGTAAGTAGTGGTCTACGAGCAGCGCGATAAACAGCAGGAACAAGTAGTAAATAGAGTACTTGAACGTGTTGATCGCCGCGTGCGGCCGAGTGCCACGGTACAGCACCACGGCCCATTGCAGAAACCTCGCGCCCAGTGCGAGGGCACAAATCAGGTAGAGCACGCCGCTCATGTGGATCACGTAGGGCATCAGGCTGACGGCCAGTAGTGCAAAGGTATAAAGCAGGATGTGGACTTTGGTGTAGTGCTCGCCATGAGTCACCGGCAGCATCGGAATATCAGCCTTGGCATATTCCTCTTTGCGGTGAATCGCCAGTGCCCAGAAGTGCGGCGGGGTCCAGGCGAAGATGATCAGCACCAGCAGCAACGGTTCGGCGCTGACATGACCGGTGGCGGCGGTCCAGCCGAGCAGCGGCGGGGCCGCACCAGCGAGGCCGCCGATGACGATGTTCTGCGGCGTCGCACGTTTCAGGAAGCCGGTGTAAACCACGGCATAACCGAGCAAGGACGCGAGGGTCAGCCATGCCGTCAACGGATTGGTGAAGGCCAGCAGCAAAGCCTGGCCGAGCACCGCCAGCACCAGAGCGAAAGTCAGCGCAGCACTCGGAGATATCCGACCTTCGGCCAAAGGCCGTTTGTGAGTCCGGGCCATGACGGCGTCAATGCGCCGGTCCACCACATGGTTGACCGCCGCCGCACCGCCGGCACACAAGGCAATCCCCAGATTGCCGAACACCAGCACCGTCCACGGCACCCCGGCGCGCGTCGCGAGAAACATGCCGACCAGCGAGGTGATAAGCATCAACACCACCACTTTCGGCTTGGTCAGCTCCAGGTAATCGCGCCAGATTGCCTGACTGTGACGTTCGCCGATCAGGGTCGCCATGGCATTTCTCCTTTTATTGTTATGGGCCCGGCCGAGTGTTTACGCAGACTGAGACGCCAGCGCACGGGGGGCTGATGCTTGACCCGAACCAGACTGGTTCGCGCGTGATAATTGATCAGCACCATCGTCAGCAGCAGTGCTGCGCCACCGGCGTTGTGGGCGACGGCCACGGGCAGCGGTAAGTGAAACACCACGTTGCTGATGCCCAGGGTGATTTGTGCGGCCAGGGCGATCAGCACCATGGCGGCCAGGCGCGTCATGCCGACAACCTTCAGTTGCCAGGCCAGACCGAGCAGAACGAGGGTGACCAGTAGCGCGCCGATACGGTGAGTCAGGTGAATTGCGGTGCGGGCATCGCTGTCCAGTTGCCCGCCCAGGTAATTGGGGCCGATGTGTTGGGTCAGGTGAAAGCCGTTGGCGAAATCAGTGGGTGGCAGCCATTGTCCGTGGCAGGTCGGAAAGTCGATGCAGGCCACCGCCGCATAGTTGGAGCTGACCCAGCCACCAAGGGCAATTTGCAGGATCACCAGCAGCAACCCGGCGGTCGCCCAGTGCTGCAAACGCCGGGGCACGGTCAGCGCCGGCAACACGCCGGACAGGCGCAAGGTCAGCAGAAACAACAGGCTCAAGGTCGCAAAGCCGCCAAGTAAATGCCCGGTGACCACTTGCGGCCAGAGCTTGAGCGTCACCGTCCACATGCCGAACGCCGCTTGGGCGAGCACCACCGCCAGCACAAACAACGGTAATTTCACCGGCTGTCCCGGGTAATGACGATGGGTCCAGGCGCGGCCCGCCAGCACCGCGATCAATAGCCCCAACGTGCCGGCGAAGTAGCGATGAAGCATCTCGTTCCAGCCTTTATGGGCTTCTACCGGCGCGTCGGGAAAATGCAGTTCGGCATGGGCCAGTTGGGCTTCGCTGTTCGGCACGCTGATAAAGCCGTAGCAGCCGGGCCAGTCCGGACAGCCGAGGCCCGCATGGGTCAGGCGCGTGTAGGCGCCGAGCAACACCACAATCAGTGCCAGCAAGGTGGCAAACAGCGCGAGGCGAAATCCAGGTTTGGCCATGACGATGCCCTTATCCGATGTTCGACAGTTTCAGCAAATGGCGCAGGTCATTGAGCAAGTCCTTGCCCTTCACCGTAGGGTCGTAGCGCAGCACCAGATTGCCGTGAGGGTCGATGATCCACAGGTGCGGCGTGTCGTTGCTCCGAGCGCCTTTGATGTAGGTCGGCGGGTCCAGTGAATAACGTTGCAGCTGCGGATATTCACGTTGAAGTTTAGTCTCGTAATCGCTGTTCAGCGGCTGTGCGATGGCCAGCGCATGGCTGGCGCGGGAGGCATCACGACCGAGGCCGATCTGGATCTGGCGCGCCAGATACACCAACTGCCGGCAGTCCACCGAACAGTCCTTGGGCGCTGTCACCAGTAACTGCCAGCGGTCTTCTTGCGCCGGTACGCCGATGTCGGCGCGGGTCTGGCCGTTGCCGATCAGTTCGCCGTGATAACTGCGACCCTCCGGCACCCAGAACTGCAATTTGTACATGCCGGTGGCGAGGATCATCGGACCGATCACTCCCAACAGGATCAGTAACAACTGTAAGCGCCCGCGCCGACGATTTACCGGCGTTTTCGCCTCAGACATGCCGGGTGGATTCATGGCCGCTCCCATTATTTTTCTCCTTTGCGTTGTGCCAACCGAGATAGAGGTAAAGGCCGAGCAGGGCTATCGACAGGGCGAACCACTGCACGGCATAAGCCAAATGTTTTTCCGGCCCCATGGCCACCACCGGCCAATCGGCCTGGTAGGTCGCGGGACCGTTTTGCGCGCGTAATTCGTAAGCAAAGCCGTCACGGTCAAGCGCCGCCCAGAGCCTGGCCGGTTCAATGGCGGTGACCAGTTGTGGCCAGGTCGTGGCGTCTGGGTCGGCGTGCAACTGGAACGTTGCGCCGGGGGAGACGTAGACCCAGGCGTCGAGGCTCAATGCCTGAGTCGGTGTGGTGAATGACGGCGGTGTGCGCCGATCCGGCCACGGCAACCAGCCGCGATTGACCAGCAGCCAGAGCCCGGTTGCCCGGTCCTGAAACGGTTGCAGCAGCTCGACCCCGACCTTGCCGTCGCGCTGACGGTTGTCCAGCAGCAGGCTGTGTTCGGCATCGAACTGGCCGTGCAGGCGAACCCGGCGGAAGGCCGGATCTTCGGTGTGTTGCAATTCAGTGCTGGCCATTGGTTCGGCCGCGCGGCGCTCGGCATAGCTTTGCAGCAACGCGCTTTTCTCCGCGCCCCGGCTCAACTGCCAGAACCCGAGTGACACCAGCAAAGGCAGCAGCATCGCGACCACCAGGGTCGGCACGAGGCCCGGCCGGAAGCGTTTCATGGCATCGCCAGAAAGTCGGTAATCGCGATAGCTATACTCAAATGCATCGCCTGTCCCCCGGAGTGTCACCATGCTCAAAGCAGCCATCGTCCTGATGCTGATTGCCACGGTTGTCAGCCTGTTCAGCGGCCTGTTTTTTCTGGTCAAGGACGACAGCCATTCCAATCGCCTGGTCATCGCCTTGAGTGTCCGTGTTGCGCTGGCCGCCACCACTGTCGGCTTGATCGCCTGGGGTTTTTTCAGCGGCCAGTTGGTGTCTCACGTGCCTTGGTAGTCCAGAGCCAAGGCTCAGAGCACGTAGACGAAAACGAACAGACCGATCCACACCACGTCCACGAAGTGCCAGTACCAGCTCGCCGCCTCGAAGCCGAATTGATGGTCGGCATCGAAGTGTCCGCGCATGACCCGCATCAGCATCACGAACAGAATGATGGTGCCCATGGTCACGTGGGCGCCGTGGAAACCGGTGAGCATGAAGAAGGTCGCGCCGTAGATGCCGGAGCCCAGGGTCAGGCCCAGCTCGTTGTAGGCGTGCAGGTATTCTTCGGCCTGGAAACCGAGGAACGCGCAACCGAGCAACACGGTCAGTGCCAGCCAGATTTTCAGTGCGCCGCGGTGGCCTTTTTTCAAGGCATGGTGAGCAATGGTCACGGTGACACTGGAACTCACCAGCAGCACGGTATTGAGCAGCGGCAGGCCCCAGGGGCTGATGACTTCCTTGGGTGGAGGAAAGAGTTTCGGGTCCGGGTTGTTCAGCAGCGGCCAGGTGAATTCAAACGTTGGCCACAGCATGTGAGCGAGGCCTTTGGTGCCTTCACCGCCCAGTGCCGGGCCCGTGATGTTGCGCACATAAAACAGCGCACCGAAAAAGGCGATGAAGAACATCACCTCCGAGAAAATGAACCAGCTCATGCCCCAGCGAAACGAGCGGTCCATCTGTGCGCTGTACAACCCTTGGCGACTTTCCTTGATCACCGTACCGAACCAGCCGAACAGCATGTAGGCCAGCAGCAATCCGCCGACGAAAAAGATCAGCGGGCCGTGGGATTCCGGCCGCGCGGCCTTCAGGTCGTTGAACCAGGTGCCCAGGCCGAACACCGTGACGAACATGCCGACTGTGGCGATAATCGGCCATTTGCTTTGGGCTGGAACGTAATAATGTTCGTGAGTTGCCATTTATTGTTCTCCTTATCGGGCACGCTTTAACGCCTAGCCGCCGGTGCTTGCTGCAACAGCCACGGGCGGATGACGTGCGGTGATATCGAACAGCGTGTAGGACAGCGTCAGGTGCTTCACTTCCTTGGGCATGTCGCGGTCAACAATGAACCGTACCGGCATCTCGATTCGCTGACCGGGCTGCAGCACTTGCTGGGTAAAGCAGAAACATTCGGTCTTGTGGAAGTACGCGGCTGCGTTGCTGGGTGCGATGCTCGGCACCGCCTGAGCGCTCATCGGGCGATCAGTCGGGTTGTGGGCGATAAAAATCATCTCGTTCACCGCCCCCGGGTGTGCGACCAATTCGTCGCCCTTGGGATAGAAATCCCAGACCATGTCAGCGGCGTTGGTCGACAGAAACTGCACGCGAACCTGCCGCGAGGCGTCGACTGTTTGCTCGCCTTCATACTGCCCGGAGGTTTTACCGTTGATGCCGAACGCCTTGCACATCACGTCGTAGATCGGCACCAAGGCAAAGCCGAAGACAAACATCGCTACCACCACCAGCAACAGGCGGGTGACCAGTTTCTTCATCGAAATCGAATCAGCCACGATGCAAACCCTCCACATTGAACCCTGTGGGAGCGGGCTTGCTCGCGAAGAACGATGACGCGGTCCGTCTACCAGACCGCGGCGCCTGCTTCGCGAGCAAGCCCGCTCCCACAAAGGCTAGAGCGTTCATTTCACTTCCGGCGGCGTGGTGAAGGTGTGATACGGCGCCGGCGACGGAATGCTCCATTCCAGGCCTTCTGCCCCATCCCACGGCTTGGCCGGTGCCGGCTCGCCGCCACGAATGGTCTTGATCACGATGAACAGGAAGAAGATCTGCGTGGCACCAAACATGAACGCGCCGATCGACGACACCATGTTGAAGTCGGCGAATTGCAGGTTGTAGTCCGGAATCCGCCGCGGCATGCCCGCCAGGCCCACGAAGTGCATTGGGAAGAACGCCATGTTCATGCCGATGAACGAGAGCCAGAAGTGCAGCTTGCCGAGGGTTTCGTCGTACATGTGGCCGGTCCATTTCGGCAGCCAGTAGTAGGCCGAGGCGAAGATCCCGAAGATCGCCCCCGGCACCAGCACGTAATGGAAGTGCGCGACCACGAAGTAGGTGTCCTGGTACTGGAAGTCCGCCGGGGCGATGGCCAGCATCAACCCGGAGAACCCGCCAATGGAGAACAGAATGACGAACGCCACGGCGAACAGCATCGGCGTCTCGAAGGTCAGCGAGCCTTGCCACATGGTGCTGGCCCAGTTGAACACCTTGACCCCGGTGGGCACCGCGATCAGCAGCGTGGCGTACATGAAGAACAACTCGCCCACCAGCGGAATGCCGACCACGAACATGTGGTGCGCCCAGACAATGAAGGACAGGAACGCAATACTCGCCGTGGCGTAGACCATCGAGGTGTAGCCGAACAATGGCTTGCGCGAAAAGGCCGGAATGATCGAGCTGACGGCACCGAAGGCCGGCAGGATCATGATGTACACCTCGGGGTGACCGAAGAACCAGAACACATGCTGGAACAACACCGGATCACCGCCACCGGCGGCACTGAAGAAACTGGTGCCGAAGTGGATGTCCATCAGCATCATGGTCACGCAGCCGGCCAATACCGGCATCACCGCGATCAGGAGGAATGCGGTGATCAGCCAGGTCCAGACGAACAGTGGCATTTTCATCAACGTCATGCCGGGGGCACGCAGGTTGAGGATGGTCGCGATCACGTTGATCGCCCCCATGATCGAACTGATCCCCATCAAGTGGATGGCGAAGATGAAGAACGTCACGCTTTCCGGCGCGTAGGTCGTCGACAACGGGGCATAGAAGGTCCAGCCGAAGTTCGGCCCGCCGCCGGGGGTGAACAGGGTCGATACCAACAGCAGGAACGCTGCCGGCAACAGCCAGAAGCTGAAGTTGTTCATCCGCGGCAAGGCCATGTCCGGCGCGCCGATCATCAACGGGATCATCCAGTTGGCGAGGCCGACGAAGGCCGGCATCACCGCACCGAACACCATCACCAGGCCGTGCATGGTGGTCATCTGGTTGAAGAATTCCGGCTGGACGATTTGCAGTCCCGGCTGGAACAGCTCGGCACGGATCACCATGGCGAACGAGCCGCCCAGCAGGAACATGGAGAACGCAAACCACAGGTACAGCGTGCCGATATCTTTGTGGTTGGTGGTCAGCACCCAGCGCATCAGGCCTTTGGCGGGGCCGTGGGCGTGGGCGGTGCCGGTATGAACATGGTCATCGACTACAGCAGTCATGTCCTGTCTCCTGCAAACGGATGGGCTGGGCTGGCCGGGGCGTCATGCCCCGAGCGGTTCCTTACGTGCGCAATAAACCGGGTCATTTGCTTTCCGCCTGTTTCAGCTCCAGCACTTCTTTAGGGGTGACCATGTCGCCTTTATTGTTGCCCCAGGCGTTACGTTCGTAGGTCACGACCGCTGCGATATCGACTTCCGACAGCTGTTTGCCGAACGCCGCCATGGAGGTGCCGGGTTTGCCGTGGAAGACGATGTTCAGGTGATCCTTGATCGGCCCGGTGGCGATTTTCGAGCCCTTGAGTGCCGGGAACATCGGCGGCAGGCCCTGGCCTTCAGCCTGGTGACAGGCCACGCAGGTGGTGTGATAGACCTTGTCGCCGCGCTCCTTGAGCTCATCGAGGGTCCATTCCTTGCTGGTCAGCTCTTTGAGTTGTGCAGCTTCCGCCTTGCGCTCGGCCAGCCAGGTTTCGTAATCGGCCTTTTCCTTGACCTCGACCACGATCGGCATGAAGCCGTGATCCTTGCCGCACAGCTCGGCGCACTGGCCACGGTAGATGCCGGGCTTTTCGACACGGGTCCAGGATTCATTGACGAAGCCCGGAATCGCATCGCGCTTGACAGCGAAGGCCGGCACCCACCAGGAGTGGATGACGTCGGCGGAGGTCACCAGAAAGCGCACCTTGGCACCGATCGGCAGCACCAGCGGCTTGTCGACCTCCAACAGGTAATGCTCGCCCTTGGTTTCCTTGTTGTGGATCTGATCGGCGGGGGTGTTCAGGTTGCTGAAGAATTCGACGTCCTGACCCAGGTATTTGTAGTGCCACTTCCACTGGTAACCGGTGACCTGGATATCGATATCCGGCTCAGTGTTGTCGTACATCTGGATCAGGGTGGCGGTTGCCGGGACCGCCATGGCCACCAGAATAAGCAGGGGCACGATGGTCCAGAGAATTTCGACGGTGGTGCTTTCATGAAATTTTGCGGCCACCTGCCCGGTAGAGCGGCGGTGGAGGATCATCGACCAGAACATAGCGCCGAAGACGATGATGCCGATCACTACACAGATCCAGAAAATGGTCATGTGCAGGTCGAATACTGCGTGACTGATTTCAGTCGCTCCAGGCGCCATATTCACAGTCCAGGCCGCTTGCGCCTGACTGAAAATCGACCACAACAGGAGGCCCATCCAGACTTGTGGATGTCGCATCATTGCGGGTTCCCCTTATAGTTCTTTTTATCCCGCCGGCTTTCACCTGCGGCAAGGGAGCGGCTTTTTCAGACTACGAACTTGAATCGCCGAGCCTTGCTGCATATGCAGTCGGGCGTCATCAGCTAACTCCATTCAGAACCGAGTATAGACAGCGACTGCCACCTCGCAACGCGATGGCGTAAATCAACCTAAACAGGTTGGACTTGCGTTCCAGGTCACGAATGGAGAAGGATGCAGACGAGTGGTGGCAAATCGATATAACGTAGACGTCTCAAGGATGAAATAATTATGACAAATACGTCTTAGGCTTTTTCATAAGCCAGCTACGTTATGTCTTCCCCTATTTCATTGCCTTTGTTTCCTGGAGTTTTCATGAACACCGCCGCATTGCGCGAGCAGATCCAAAAAGCCCAACAACATGAGGCCGAGACCGGCCTGTTGACTCGTCAGTTGGAAACCCAACTGCCGCACCTTCACTCCGCCATCCAATTGCCGGATGTCGATGCCAACGGCGTGATGACGCGTTTTGTGGCCGCGTATATAGAACAAGTGCCGGACCTGCTGGACGCAGCCAATGAAGTCGCCAGGGAAGCGGGCATCGAATCGCAGATCAAGCCGGTATTGAAAATCGCCGAGCAGTTCTTCCTCCAGCCGCCGGCGATCATGGCCGGTCATGTCGGCCTGGACGGCCTGCTGGATGAAGCTTATCTGGCGCATCGGTTGGTCGAAGAGGTCAACGATCTGTACATCAAGCATTTTGGCCAGCCATTGATCCCCTTGGACATGACTGTTGCCAACCTGATTGCCCACCAACTGATCGGCGAGGAATTTGCCAATCAACTGGATGAGGCGGTGCATCACGCTGTGGACGAGATGCTTAACGATGAAAGTTTCGCGCTGGAGTCGGTAGAGGCCTACCGCGAGAAACTCAACAGCCCGGACACCGGCGCCGCGTGGAAGCGCTGGCCGTGCCTGTCGCGCCAGTTGGGCGTGGGCCTTGAGCTGGATCAGCCCGCGGCTTGATTCAACGGTAGCAATTGAACAGCTGTGGGAGCGGGCTTGCTCGCGAAAGCGGCGGATCAGTCGACATTAATGTCGAATGATTGACCGCATTCGCGAGCGAGCCCGCTCCCACATTGTTATTAAGCGGCTGAGCCTACGCCGGTTGTGGTACGCAACCGTCCTTCAAGCCTGCGCTTCAATCCCCGCGCTTCGATTAACAGCTTCGAACCCTTGGCCGCATTGGCCCGACCCCACTCCTCCAGCAACTCCAGACACGAGTGATCGATGTAGCTCAGGTTATTGAGTGGCACATGCACCGTTGCGCCTGCGGGAATGCTCCCCAGCACTTGGGTCAGCGCCGGTACCTTGAGGAAGGTCGCCGCCCCCACCAGTCGCAGCTCCATCTCGCCGTCCGCCGGCAGATCGATCAGGCTGATTTTCAGACGCGAAGCCTTCCAGGCCAGTTTAGCCAGTGTCAGGCCAAAGCCGATCAGCACGCCGGTCAGCAGGTCGGTGAAGATGATTGCCAGTGCGGTCGCCGCATAGGTGAACATCGGCATCCGCCCATAACGGCCCAGACCGCGAAAGGCCTTGAGGTCCACCAGTTTGAAACCGGTGTAAACCAGAACCCCCGCCAGACTCGCCACCGGAATGCTTTGCAGCACGCTCGATAGCAGCAGCACGAAGGCCAGCAACCACAGACCATGGAACACGGTAGATAGTCGAGTGGTGGCGCCGGCCTGAACGTTGGCCGAACTGCGCACGATCACCCCGGTCATCGGCAGCGCGCCGAGCAAACCACACAACATGTTGCCCACACCTTGCGCCGACAATTCACGGTCGAAGTCCGAGCGCTGGCCACTGTGCATGCGATCCACAGCCGCGGCCGAGAGCAGGGTTTCGGCGCTGGCGATAAAGGCCACGGCGAAGGCGGCGATCAGCAAGGCCGGGTCTGCCAGGTTGAGCAGATCCGCCGGGCGCAGCCAATCGATGGCTTCCGCCAGGTTGGCCGGAACTTCCACACGTTTGACCTGCAAGGCGAGCACCAGGCTGGCAACCGTTGCCAGGCCGACCCCAAGCAATGCTCCAGGAACGAAACGCAGGGAGTGCGGACGGAATTTTTCCCACAGCCACATCACGGCAATGGTCGACAGTCCGAGCAAACCCGCTTGCCAGCCAAACGAAGGCAAAGCCTGAATCACTGCAGCAGGGAAGGCCGCCAGATTATCCAGCCCCGACGGCTTGGGCACGGCATCGAGCATCACATGCACCTGTGACAGCACGATCAGTACCCCGATCCCGGCGAGCATGCCGTACACCACCGCTGGCGCGGTGACCCGAAACCAGCAGCCCAGCTTCAAGCGTCCGGCCACCAATTGCAGAAAACCCGCCAGCAGCAGGATTGGCCCGAGCATGGCGATACCATGTTGGCGCACCAGTTCGAACACCAATACCGCCAGACCCGCCGCCGGGCCGCTGACTTGCAGTGGCGATCCGGCAAGCCACCCGACCACCAGGCCACCGATGATGCCAGTGATCAGTCCTTTGGACGGTGGCAGCCCTGAGGCGATGGCGATACCCATGCACAAGGGCAGGGCGACCAGAAATACAACCACCGAAGCCAGCAGCTCCCGTGGCAGAACAGCTTTTAGTTGAGCAGCACGCATGGTGACTCTCCCGAAGTTTTCTTCAGGCATGGCAAAGCAGGCTGCCAGATCAGCAGCCTCGGCTAAACCACACGGAGGATTTAGAAGCGCGCTTTAGGCGTCGCCACCGGAATCGGATGACTGCCATCGAGTGGCAGGAAACACCCCTGATCCGCGTCGTAAGCTTTGATTTCGCTGGTTTCGATGCTGTAGACCCAACCATGGATAAACAGCTGACCGTTGGCTATGCGTGAGGCCACCGACGGGTGCGTGCGCAAATGCTGCAACTGAGCGATCACATTCTCCTCGGTGAGAATATGCATGCTCTCGTTTTCATCAGTGCAATGGCAGTTGTCCTGAACCATGGTTTTCGCCACTTCCGCATGACGCAGCCAGGCCTTTACCGTCGGCATCTTTTCCAGGCTCTGCGGGTTGAGCACTGCGCGCATGGCGCCACAGTCGGAGTGCCCGCAGATAATGATGTGCTGCACGCCGAGAGCCAGCACTGCATATTCGATGGCCGTGGAAACACCGCCGTTCATTTGCCCATAGGGCGGCACGACGTTGCCGACGTTGCGGGTCACGAACAAGTCGCCAGGGGCGCTTTGGGTAATCAGTTCGGGAACGATGCGTGAATCGGCACACGCGATGAACATCGCCCGAGGCCGCTGGGCCGTGGCGAGTTTTTTGAAGAGTTCTTCCTGCTGCGGAAAGATCTCGTGATGAAAGTGCAAAAAGCCGTCAACGATATGCTTCAGCGCTGCATCGGCGGTTTCCGCCTCGGGTTGGGCTGAAGCCGACGCAGCCAACGGCTGTTTATCCTTGTCACTCATAATTCATCCTCTTTGGCGGAGTCAGGGAATTTTCCCGTTTTGTCCGGTATGAAGCCAGTGGCTGTTTAAAAAACATCCAGGTCGAAAGGACAGACCCATCAGTCACTCGATGAACAAGGTAGCTGTTGAAACTTAACTCAAACTGAATAAAGCGCTCTAGAACGAGTGTTCCAGGTCACCAGAAATGTGACCAGCCTAAACGCGGTGTATCGTTTTCTCTGCTCAACCATAGGGCCAATTGTCTTTAAATCAATGACATTTGGCGACCCGGCGGACAAAAGGCTTCGCAATCCAGATTGAAACCTTCCCGACGATTGAGCCCCAGGCGCTTGATGGTTTTGGCGAAGCGTTGCGCCAACAGATCGGCAAACGGCCCTTCACCGCGCATTCGCGCGCCGAACCGGCTGTCGTAGAGCTCACCACCACGGCTTTGGCGGATCAGGCTCAACACATGAGCTGCACGCTGAGGATAGTGGGCGGCCAGCCACTCTTCGAACAGCGGCGCCACTTCCAGCGGCAGGCGCAACATCATGTAGGCCGCGCTTTGCGCGCCGGCCGCATGGGCCTCGGTCAGCAGGCTCTCGAGTTCGCTGTCGTTGATCATTGGAATCATCGGTGAGCACAAAACACCCACCGGAATCCCGGCTTCGCGCATCACCCGAATCGCCCGCAGTCGTGCCTTGGGTGCCGCGGCGCGCGGTTCTAGGATGCGTTTGAGTTCATCATCCAGCGTGGTCAGGCTGATCATCACCGCCACCAGCCTTTGTTCGGCGAGTTCGGCCAGCAAGTCCAGATCGCGAAGAATCAGCGAGCCCTTGGTGATGATGGTCACCGGATGGCGGTAACGCAGCAGCACTTCGAGTGTCTTGCGGGTAATTCTGTGTTCGCGTTCGATCGGCTGATAAGGGTCAGTGTTGGAGCCCAGGTTGATCGGCGCGCATTGATAGCCGCGCTTGGACAGTTGTTCTTCCAGCACATCGGCGGCGTTGGTCTTGGCGATCAGTTTGGTTTCGAAATCCAGCCCCGGTGACAGGTCCCAATAGGCGTGGCTGGGCCGTGCGTAGCAATAGATGCAGCCATGCTCGCAGCCGCGATAGGGATTGATCGAACGATCGAACGGCAGGTCTGGCGAGTTATTGCGGGTGATGATGGTTTTTGCCGTCTCAATGCGCACCTCGGTGCCTTGGGTGATCGGCGCTTCCTGATACCAGCCGTCATCCTCGGCCACCGAACGGCTTGGCGCAAAACGATTGTGCGGGTTGGTGGCGGTGCCGCGGCCGCGAGGGGGCAATGGCGCATTCATGGGAGAGATCCTGATTGCTGTATGTGTATACAGTATCTCGAGGACTGTCGGCGAGCTAGTGCCGTTCGGCGAATTGAAGTACTGGATCTGGAAGAGAGTGAAAAACCGGAACTCGACGCTCATTGACTGTCAGGCAATCCCGGCAGAATCGTTTCACGTTTCATTGACACCTCCCTCACAGCCCTTTGACCGTTCAGGGCGCAAGCTCGATGCCATATTCAGCCTCTCCCTGAACGGTCGCCCGAGCATGTCCCTAGCGCGTTATATCTCTGTGATGTGCCTATCGCTGATCGTATTTTTCAACCTGACACCGGTATTCGCTGACGACACTGCTTTGCCTCGCCCGGCAGAGTGGGCTCAATCAGTCGAGGTGCAATACAACCTCTATCAAATGTCCCCGACGCTCTATCGCAGCGCATTGCCGGACCGGGGAGCGGTGCCGTTGCTGAAAAGGCTCAAGGTCGCAACCGTTATCAACTTCCTGCCCGAATCGGATTCACGCTGGTTATCCACACCAGGTATCGCCCAGGTACAGCTGCCTTATCGCACCAATCACGTGGATGATGCGGATGTGCTCAAGGCCCTTCGCACGATTCAGACCGCCGAGGCCAAAGGCCCTGTGCTTATGCACTGCAAGCACGGCTCGGACCGCACTGGCCTGATGGCCGCGATGTACCGGGTGGTCGTGCAAGGTTGGAGCAAGGAAGAGGCCTTGAATGAAATGACCCAGGGCGGCTTTGGTGACAGCACTCATTTCAAGGAGGGCGTGCGTTACATGATGCAGGCTGATGTCGACAAACTTCGTACGGCACTGGCCAACGGTGATTGCAGCACGAGTCCATTTGCCAGTTGCTCGATGAAGAACTGGTTCAAATCGGCCCATGTCGAGTAAGTAATACCTCCCACTGCATTGCGCAGTGGAAGGTTGTTTCCAGCACTTAGTGTTGCTCGTCTGGCTTCTTCTTCAACTTCGGGTTCGGAAAAAACTGCACGGCCTGAACCTTGGCGTCCGGCACCTTGAGTGCCGAAGTATTGACCCGTGTGCCCAATTCCTTGGGCACCGACAGACCTTGCTCATTCAGCGTGTCGGAATAACCGCAGGCCACGCACTCGCGATGCGGAACTGCGTCTTCGCTCCACATCATCAACTTGTCCGGCTCGCTGCAAGCCGGGCAGACCGCCCCGGCGATAAAGCGTTTTTTGGTAATCACAGGTCCCTCACTCATGCTGCCGCGTCCTCACTCAGGCCGCTGTGGCGCAAGAGTGCGTCAATCGATGGCGCACGGCCACGGAAGTCGACGAACAGCACCATTGGCTCTTGGGAGCCGCCCCGTGCCAGGATCGCTTCGCGGAAGGCGCGCCCGGTCTCGGCATTGAGCACACCCTCTTCTTCGAATTTCGAGAAGGCATCGGCCGACAATACTTCAGCCCATTTATAGCTGTAGTACCCCGCCGCGTAACCGCCGGCAAAGATGTGGGCGAAGCTGTTGGGGAAGCGGTTGTAGGCCGGCGGACGCATGACCGAGACCTCGTCGCGCACGCCTTCGAGCACTTGCAGCACACTGCGACCGTCGCCGTGGGTAGCGTGCAGTTCGAAGTCGAACAGCGAGAACTCCAATTGGCGGACCATCATCAGGCCGGACTGGAAGTTCTTCGCTGCGAGCATTTTCTCCAGCAGATCCTGAGGTAACGGCTCGCCGGTTTCATAGTGACCGGAAATCAGCGCCAGACCTTCCGGCTCCCAGCACCAGTTTTCCATGAACTGGCTTGGCAGCTCGACCGCATCCCAAGCCACGCCATTAATGCCGGACACGCCAGCATGCTCGACGCGGGTCAGCAGGTGATGCAGGCCGTGACCGAATTCGTGGAACAGGGTGGTCACTTCATCGTGGGTCAGCAGGGCTGGCTTGCCGCTGTCGGCGGGGGTGAAGTTGCACACCAGATTCGCCACCGGGCTTTGCAGCACGCCATTGATCGTGCGGCGATGATCGCGAGCGCCGTCCATCCAGGCACCGCCGCGCTTGTTGGCGCGGGCATACAGGTCGAAGAAGAACCTGCCGACGTGCTGGCCGTTTTCCTTGATTTCGAACAGGCGAACGTCCGGGTGCCAGGTATCGAAGCCTTTCAGCTCGGCGATCTCGATGCCGTACAGGCGCTGGACAATGCTGAACAGCCCACCCAAAACCTTGTCGATCGGGAAGTACGCGCGAAGGGTTTCCTGGGCGACGCTGTAGCGCTGCTCGCGAAGTTTTTCACCGTAGAAACCACTGTCCCAGCTTTGCAGGTCCGGGCAACCTTGCTCGGCGGCGTAGGCCTTGAGCTGTTGCAGATCCTGGGCGGCGAACGGCTTGCTGCGTTTGGCCAGGTCGCGTAGGAAACTCAGCACCTGATCATTGGACTCGGCCATTTTGGTGGCCAGGCTCAGCTCCGAGAAACTGGCGAAGCCCAACAGTTTTGCCAGCTCCTGACGCAGGTCGAGGATTTCTTCCATGACCGGGCCGTTGTCATTCTGACCGGCATTCGGGCCTTGGTTCGACGCGCGGGTGCAATAGGCGGCGTAGACTTCTTCACGCAGGGCGCGGTCCTGGGCGTAGGTCATCACCGCGTAGTAACTCGGGAATTCCAGGGTGATCAACCAGCCATCCAGCTCTTTGGCTTGTGCGGCGGCGGCCATTTGCGCCTTGGCCGACTCGGTCAGGCCGGCGAGGGCGGCTTCGTCGGTGACGTGCTTGGTCCAGGCCTGGGTAGCATCGAGCAACTGATTGGAGAAGCGGCTGCCCAGCTCCGACAGTTTGCTCTGCACGTCGGCGTAACGTTTTTGCTCTGGCGCAGGCAGGTCGATACCCGACAGACGGAAGTCACGCAGGGCGTGTTCCAGGATCGTTTTCTGCGCCACGTCGAAGCCGGCGGCCTCTGGGCTGTTGGCCAGCGCTTCATAGGCCTGAAACAGTTCACGGTTCTGGCCCAGCTCGGTGGCGTAGGCGCTCAAGGCCGGCAGGCAAGCCTCGTAGGCTTCGCGCAACTCGGCGCTGTTGCACACGGCATTGAGGTGGCTGACCGGGCTCCAGGCGGCGCCCAGACGATCGTTGAGCTCATCCATTGCCAGCACCAGGCCGGCCCAGGTCGGTTGTTTACCCTGGACTTTGAGGATGTCGACGATGGCGGCGCGGTTGTCAGCCAGGATCTTTTCAATGGCCGGTTGCACGTGTTCGGCACGGATCGCCGAGAATGGCGGCAGGTCGTAGGACTGCAGAAGAGGGTTGTTCACGCTCACGGTTGGCACCTTGGCTGGAAAACATGCGGGAAGAAACATGGCCCCATCTTAATTACAATCGACGCTCACCGCAGCTATCAGCAAAAGAGAGAGAGCCTATCGTGACCCTTCGCAAGTATCAGAACCACACGCCGCTGCTGGGCAAAGGCGCCTTTGTCGACGGCTCGGCGGTGGTGATCGGCGACGTCGAAATCGGCGAAGACAGCTCCGTCTGGCCACTGACAGTGATCCGCGGCGACATGCATCGCATCCGAATCGGTGCGCGCACCAGCGTGCAGGACGGCTGCGTGTTGCACATTACCCACGCCGGACCATTCAACCCCGATGGCTTCCCGCTGCTGATCGGTGACGATGTGACCATCGCGCATAAAGTCATGCTTCATGGTTGCGCCGTGGGTAACCGGATTCTGATCGGCATGGGCAGCATCGTCATGGACGGTGCGGTGGTCGAGGACGATGTGATCATCGGCGCCGGCAGTCTGGTACCCCCGGGCAAGCGTCTGGAAAGCGGTTTCCTCTACGTCGGTAGCCCGGTGAAACAGATCCGGCCGCTGAGTGACAAGGAAAAAGCCTTTTTCACCTACAGTGCGGCGAACTACGTGAAGCTCAAGGATCTGCATCTGGCCGAAGGCTACGACCAGCTCTAAGCCTCCTGATAATGGAAAGTGTCTCCCTATTGCTCAGGAGTTTTCATGCATTACCAAACCGTACTGTTCGACCTCGATGGCACGCTGACCGACCCGCGCGAAGGTATCACCCGCTCCATCCAGTTCGCCCTGAGCAAATTGGGCATCGATGAACCGGATCTGACCAGGCTCGAGCACTTCATCGGCCCGCCGTTGTTGCAGGCGTTCATGCAGTTCTACGACTTCGACGAGCCCAAGGCCTGGGAAGCGGTGAACTTCTATCGCGAGCGCTTCAAAGTCACCGGCCTGTATGAGAACCGCGTGTTCGACGGCGTCATGCCGCTGCTGGAAACCCTCGGTGGGCAAGGACGACAGCTGTACATCGCGACTTCCAAACCGTGGGCTTTCGCCCGGGAAATCGCCCGGCACTTCGACTTCGCCAGGCATTTCAAAGTGATTTACGGCAGCGAGCTGGATGGCACGCGGACCAATAAGGTCGAGCTGATTGCGCACTTGATGAGCGAAGAGGGCCTGGACCCGGCCAATACCCTGATGATTGGCGACCGTAAACACGATCTGATCGGCGCTCGCAGCAATGGGCTGGACGCAGCGGCGGTGGGTTATGGGTTTGGCAGCCGGGAAGAGTTGAGCGCTGAAGCACCGGCGTATCACTTCGAGACACTGGAGGAGATGCATCGGGCGTTTTTGCAGCGTTAGTTGTCTTCGCAGCCGCTCCCACATGGGTCTATGTTCGCAGATTTAATGTGGGAGCGAGCCTGCTCGCGAAGAGGCCCGCTCAGCCACCGGGACTCTACGATCCCGCCAATACCTTCAACGCCGCCTTACGCTCCTCAACCGGCAACGCGCCCAGCCTCTCCACCTCCGCATAAAACCTCACCCAATCCCCCTCGACCTGTTTGAACAATGCGGCAAACGCCGGCACCCACTGGTCGTACAAACCAAACGGCAACAGTCGGGCATTGTTCATCGGGGTGTTGATCCACGCGTCGTAGCGTTTGTTCCCGGCCCATTGGCTGTCGCGTAGCGTCCGGTATTCACGGCGCAATTGTTCGAACTCTGCCGCTTTTCGCTCGCGCATTTGTTCGGCAGGCAGCGGCAGGGCGTAAAGCCGTTCCAGCCTGGTGCGGGTGTCCAGCACCAACTGAATGAACTGGTCGCGTTGCTGCACCAATGCTCCGTTATCCGGTGGCAGGCCGCGGAATGCGCGCCATTGCCGAGTGCCTTCCTGCTCGACGAAGGTGGCGAAGGACTCGTTGAATTCGGTGTCGTCTTTCACATAAAAACGTTGATGGGCGAGTTCGTGGAAAATCAGCGTGGCCAACCGTTCGTCGCCCCAACCCATCATCGAGCTCATGATCGGGTCGTTGAACCAACCGAGCGTCGAATAGGCCTCGACGCCGCCAATCGACACGTCCATACCTTGCAATCGTTGCAACGCGGCCTCACCGCGGGCAGCGCTCTGGCTGTAATACCCGCGATAGGCGACGCAGCCAGCGATGGGGAAGCAATGATTTTGTGGCTTCAGCGAAAACTCCGGCGTGGCAAAGACGTTCCAGACTACAAACGGTCGGCCGATGTCGGCGTACAGTCGGTAGCTCTGGTTGTCCGGCAGGTGCAGGTATTGGCTGGCGAAGGTCCGGGCCTTTTGAGATTGGGCCAGATGCGCACGCAATTGCTGATCGCGGCCGGAGTCGGCAATCACACTGGAAACCGGCTCCCGTGCCCGCAGCAAATGCAGCTGACCACTGGCCAATTGGCCGTAATAGCTGACGCTTGCGCAACCGTTGAGCAACAAAAAAATCACACCCGGAAACAAAATGCGTAAAACGCGATCAAGTAACCCAAGGCTTGGACGCGGCCTGATCAAAATAAAAACATCCCTGGAAAGTCTGCCCGCAAGACTATCCCGCCTATTGGAGCTCCGCTATGCGCAAGTTGATGCTGACGGGAGGCCTGCTGATGCTGGCCGGTTGTGCTGGACTGCCCACCCCTGATCCTTCGCAGGCGTGGATCGATCTGGATTCACGACAGGAAGACGCCGCGCTGCAAGCGGTGGAAGTCGATGACAAGGCCTCCATCGACAAGCGCTACTTCGAGGTGCAGCCCGGTAGCCATGAGCTGACGGTTCGCTACTTGTTTGCGGTCCAGCCAACCAACATTGGCCCCAATGCCGAGCCGCTGTGGCGCGACTGCCAATTGAATGTGAAATTCAAGGACTTCAACGCCGGTCAGCGCTATCAGCTGCAAGCAGGGAATATCGGCTTCCGGCCGTGGGCGAAGCTCTATGATCAACAGCGAAAAGTGATTGGGCAGGGTACACCGGCAGGCTGCCAACGTACTTGATCGACGCTATGCTGAATTATCAGTCCTTGGGAAATTCATCATGCGCAGGTTGTTGCTGTTGCTCGCTGCAGGCGCCTTTGTCGGTTGCACGAGTCCGTTGCCGGCGGTCGATCCGCAGATGGCCTGGGTCGACTTCGCTACGCCGAGTCCCGGCGGGAAACTGCTGATGGCCGAACGGCTGGACAACCAGCGGGTGAGCGACGGACGTTATTTCCAGGTCACCCCGGGGAGCCATGAACTGAGAGTACGCTTCGATTTTGAAGTGTTTGGCGGGGGGCCAGGCCTGTTGAACACTCCCTTGGAGCGAATGTGCTATCTGACTATCAATTACGACCATTTCGAGGCTGGCCAGCGTTACCTGCTGGAAGCGCGTTCTGTGGCGTTCACCCCCAGCGCCCGGCTCTATAACGCCAAGCGGGAGATTGTTGCTGAGGATCGACTGACCAATTGCCTCATATGAGACGAATCAACGGTCATTTTTCTGATAGATGATTTTCTTGGTGCCGCCTTCGCATGAGCCGACGACCATGTTCTGATCGTGAACTTCGTCGTTGGTGACGATTTCCAGGGTGTAGGACGAGACGTTGTTGGCCTGGATCTTGGCTTCGATCTCGGCCTTGAGTTCCTCACAGGATTTCGGTGCCGCGAGGGCCGATGTGGCCAGCGTGCAACAGATAACCGCCAAGACAAAACGTTTCATGGTTGAAGCTCCCTTAAGGCAGCGCGCATGGTGATGCGCTGAAGCTGCTGTCATTTATTCGACCACAGTTTTGTCTGTCAGGTTATGTTTCAGGGCAAAAAAAGACCGCAACCTGCGGAAGGGAACCCGCGGAGGCTGCGATCTTTTACCAGCTAACGTATCAACCCATGATCAGCTGACCAACGTCGCATCCAGGCTGATTTTCGCATTCAGCACTTTGGACACCGGGCAGCCTTCTTTGGCTTTGTTACTCAGTTCCTCGAATTGTGCCTGGGTCGCCCCGGGGATTTTCGCCTTGAGAATCAGTTTTACCGCTGTGATTGCAAAGCCACCGTCTACCTGGTCCAGGGTAACTTCAGCAGTGGTGTCGATACTGTCGGCCTTAAGGTTGGCCTCGCCGAGAATCATTGAAAACGCCATGGAGAAACAGCCCGCGTGAGCCGCGCCGATCAGCTCTTCCGGATTGGTGCCTTTACCCCCTTCGAAACGGGCCTTGAAGCCGTAGGGCGCGTCTCTGAGAACGCCGGTTTCCGTGGAAATCGAGCCGATACCGGTTTTCAGATCACCTTCCCAATGAGCCGATGCTTTCTTTGTGATAGCCATGTCTGCCTCCTCAAGATCCGGCGCGAAACGTCGCGCCTTCGTGGTTTTCGGTTACCAGGGTTCTGAGGATAGACCGTCCGGCAAAGTTCACCTCATCTGATCAGTCTTCTAATTGCGTAGGAATTTTGTCTCTCCTATTGAAACTCGGGTATATGCCCTCATTGCATAGAACACGCTTATAGACTCGGCAGGTTTTCGTTCGTGAAAAAACCTGCTTACCCATTGGAGAAGCAGGTTTATGAAACGACTATCCGATATCAAGTTCTCGACCCTCGATCTGGTGCCCGTGCGGGAGAACGGCAGTGCGGCCCAGTCCCTGCACAATTCCCTGGACCTGGCGCAGCACGTCGAAAAATTCGGCTACAACCGCTTCTGGGTCGCCGAACACCACAACATGGACGGGATCGCCAGTTCGGCGACCTCGGTCCTGCTGGGCTATTTGGCTGGCGGCACTTCGACCATTCGTGTCGGTTCGGGTGGCGTGATGTTGCCCAATCACGCGCCGCTGGTGATCGCCGAGCAGTTCGGCACCCTTGAAAGCCTGTATCCGGGACGGATCGACCTGGGCTTGGGGCGCGCGCCCGGCTCCGATCAGATGACCGCCCGCGCCTTGCGTCGTGAGCGCTCCGGCAGCGCCGACGACTTCCCGGAAGATGTGACTGAACTGATGCGCTACCTCGGCCCGCGCACGCCAGACCAGCGGATCATTGCCATGCCGGGTACCGGCACCAATGTTCCGATCTGGTTATTGGGTTCGAGCTTGTTCAGTGCTCAGCTGGCCGGTGAGCGCGGTTTGCCCTACGCCTTCGCCTCACATTTCGCACCGCGCTTCATGCATGAGGCAATTCGCGTTTACCGCAACCACTTCAAGCCTTCAGCGGTTTTGGATAAGCCTTACGTGATGCTCGGCGTGCCACTGGTGGCCGCAGACACTGACGAGCAGGCCGATTACCTGGCAACCTCGGTCTACCAACGGATTCTCGCGTTGATGCGTGGTCAGAGCCTGGTGCAACGCCCGCCAGTGAAGACCATGGACGGCTTGTGGCTGCCTCATGAGAAAGAAGCGGTTGGTGATTTCCTTGGCCTGGCCATGGTCGGCAGCCCGCAGAAAATCCGTGCCAAACTGGACGTGCTGATCGAACAGACTCAGGCCGATGAGCTGATTTTTACCTGTGACCTGTACGAACATGCCGATCGCCTGCACTCCTATGAGTTGCTAGCGCAGGTCATGAAGGGCTGACGCTCAAGTTGCACCCACAAAAAAGCCGACGCCATTGCGTCGGCTTTTTCATTCGCGAGGGCGGTCAGCCCTGCTTATAGACGATTTGCCTGGAGCCTTTTTCACAGGTGCCAACGACTTTTCCGTCAGCAGCAGCGCCTTTGTCGACGATCTCCAGCGAGTAATTGGAAACACCCTTGGCATCCAGTTTCGCTGCGATTTCGGCTTTCAGCTCGTCGCACGACTTGCCCTGGGCAAAGGCGGCTCCCGCAAGGCTCAACAAACCTATCGCCAAAATAAACTTCTTCATGGGTTGCACTCCCTGGTCGGATCAATAGGTGAGGCACCTGCCATTAGCCGGACGCACTCACCACTTAGCGCTTTGCCATTCCCTATGGCAGTCGGCCGGCGCGCAAGTTCAGAAGACTAGCTTAAGCTCAGCTACTGGCAATCCGGAATCCGACTTTGAGCGTCACCTGGAAGTGTGCTGCTTTGCCGTCCTTGATGTGTCCGCGGGTTTCGGTCACTTCAAACCATTCCATGTACTTGAGGCTTTTATTGGCTTCGGCCAGGGCATTGTTGATGGCGTCTTCAATACTGGTGGTGGATGAGCCAACCAGCTCGACTTTCTTGTAGGTGTGATGGTCAGTCATGGCGTTCTCCTAAGGGTGTGAAATACAGCCTAGCAGTGATTTTTCTTATTTCTTCTGTCGACTAATCCGGAGGGGAGTTCAGATTTACTGCACTTTCTCGAACCCTTGAAGTCCCAACCAACACACGCAACTCAAACAATGCAGGAGAGCCACCATGGCCAATACCTCGTTACGCAAAGCCTCATTGCAAAGCATGGAAGCCGAAATCGAGAGTCTGCTGAAATCGTTGGAAAGCCTGAAGGACGACGCCTCGGACGAGTCGCGTAAAACCCTTAAAACGCTGAAAATCAACGCCGAGAACGCGCTGAAGCATTCGCGTCATCTGCTCTCCGATGCCTATGAAGAGGTCAAGGTCAAAACCCGTGAAACCGGGATCGCGACTCGCGACTACGCCCAGGAACACCCTTGGACTACAGCCGGCGTCGCCGTTGGTGCGCTGGGTCTTCTGGCAGCCTACCTGCTGTGCAAACGCGGTAATTAAGGCGCCTGGCGCAGTTCGTTTTTAAGCCATTGCGCCAATTGCCGAGCGCGTCCGTCCGCGGCGCGCTTGGGTAGCCATAACGCCAGTTGCGCCGGGGTTTCACAGAAACCCCATGGCGCAACCAGGCGACCGGCCTTCAAATCCTCGGCCACCAGCGGCTCCGGCGCGATGGCCACACCTAGGCCGGCCACTGCCGCCTCCAGCAAATAATACAAATGCTCGAAACCCTGACCGTACTTCAGCGCCTTAGCGTCGAGGCCGCTTTGCTGGGCCCAACTCGGCCAGGCTTGCGGACGTGAGGTGGTATGCAGCAATGGCTCGGTCAGCAGTGCATTTGCCGGTGCGTTCTGCAGCCTTTCGTAACCGACGAATCGTGGGCTCATGACCGGGCCGATGCGTTCGCTGGCCAATTCATAAACTTGCATGTCTGCCGGCCATGGCGGCTCGGCAAACACCAGCAAAGCATCAAGACCGGGCCGCCGTGGATCGAGATCGCCTTCGCCAGCCGACAGGTGCAAGCGCAGATCCGGCAAATCCGCATTGAGTCGCCCCAAACGCGGAATGAACCAGCGCGCCAGCAGGCTGCCCGAGCAGCCGAGCACGAACGGCGCATCGGCGGTGCTTCGGGTCAGTTCGGCGCAAACGCTGCGCAATCGCTCGAAGGCTTCACCGCTGACATCGCGCAAACGGACACCGGCATCTGTGAGTTTCAGGCCGCGTCCATCCTTGATGAACAGACTCACGCCGAGGTGTTCTTCCAGCACCTTGAGTTGTCGGCTGACCGCACCATGAGTGACGTGCAGCTGTTCGGCGGCCTGACTGACGCTGTTCAGGCGGGCAGTGGCCTCGAAGGCGCGAAGGGCGTTCAGCGGCGGAAGGTCGTGGCTCATGGAATCTGTGAGTTTTCCTGACGGGTTGTGGCGATCTTATCGGTTTTCAGTGCGGGATGTCAGGGGTAGAGTGAACCCCATCGTCACCTCTCGAATACAACTGGAGCGACCCATGACCCAGACTAATCTGCGCAACGGCCCCGACGCCAACGGCCTGTTCGGCGCGTTCGGCGGCCGCTACGTCGCCGAAACCCTGATGCCGTTGATCCTCGATCTGGCCCGCGAATACGAAGCGGCCAAGGAAGATCCGGCGTTTAAAGAAGAATTGGCCTACTTTCAGCGTGATTACGTCGGACGTCCAAGCCCACTGTATTTCGCCGAGCGTCTGACAGAGTTCTGCGGCGGCGCGAAGATTTACCTCAAGCGCGAAGAGCTGAACCACACCGGCGCGCACAAGATCAACAACTGCATCGGCCAGATCCTGCTGGCGCGGCGCATGGGCAAGAAACGCATCATCGCTGAGACCGGCGCTGGCATGCACGGCGTGGCGACCGCCACCGTGGCTGCGCGTTTCGGCCTCGATTGCGTGATCTACATGGGCACCACCGACATCGAACGTCAGCAAGCCAACGTGTTTCGCATGAAGCTGCTGGGCGCCGAAGTGATCCCGGTGGTTGCCGGTACCGGCACCCTCAAAGATGCGATGAACGAAGCCCTGCGTGACTGGGTGACCAACGTCGACAGCACCTTCTACCTGATCGGCACCGTGGCCGGCCCACACCCGTACCCGGCCATGGTTCGCGACTTCCAGGCTGTGATCGGCAAGGAAACCCGCGAGCAGTTGCAAGCCCAGGAGGGCCGTCTGCCCGACAGCCTGGTGGCGTGCATTGGCGGTGGTTCCAACGCCATGGGCCTGTTCCACCCGTTCCTCGATGACAAGAGCGTTGAGATCATCGGCGTCGAAGCTGCCGGTTATGGCATCGAAACCGGCAAGCACGCGGCCAGCCTGAACGGCGGCGTACCGGGTGTTCTGCACGGCAACCGTACTTTCCTGCTGCAGGACGACGACGGCCAGATCATCGACGCTCATTCGATCTCCGCCGGCCTCGACTATCCGGGCATCGGCCCGGAACACGCCTGGTTGCATGACATCGGCCGCGTCCAGTACACCTCGGTGACTGACGATGAAGCCCTCGACGCGTTCCACAAATGCTGCCGTCTGGAAGGGATTATTCCTGCACTGGAAAGCGCACATGCCCTGGCCGAAGTGTTCAAACGCGCACCAACGCTGCCGAAAGATCACTTGATGGTGGTCAACTTGTCTGGCCGTGGCGACAAAGACATGCAGACCGTGATGCACCACATGGAACACTCTCAACAAGAGCAATCCAAGCAGGAGAAACACTGATGAGCCGCCTGCAAACGCGTTTTGCCGAACTCAAGGAACAAAACCGCGCCGCCCTGGTGACCTTCGTGACGGCCGGCGACCCGAGCTACGACACGTCCCTGGCGATCCTCAAAGGCTTGCCGGGAGCGGGTGCCGATGTAATCGAGTTGGGCATGCCTTTCACCGATCCAATGGCCGATGGCCCGGCGATTCAACTGGCCAACATTCGTGCGTTGGGCGCCAAACAGAACCTGGCGAAAACCTTGCGGATGGTTCGCGAGTTCCGCGAAGGCAATAACGAGACTCCGCTGGTGCTGATGGGTTACTTCAACCCGATTCACATGTATGGCGTGCCGCGTTTCATCGCTGAAGCCAAAGAGGCCGGCGTCGATGGCTTGATCGTGGTCGACATGCCGCCCGAGCATAACGGCGAGCTGTGCGACCCGGCACAGGCGGCAGGCCTGGACTTCATTCGTCTGACCACTCCGACGACTGATGACGTGCGCTTGCCGACGGTATTGAACGGCAGTTCCGGATTTGTTTACTACGTGTCGGTGGCGGGTGTGACCGGTGCGGGCGCGGCGACTCTGGAACATGTCGAAGAAGCCGTCACCCGTCTGCGTCGCCATACCGATCTGCCGATCAGCATCGGTTTTGGTATCCGCACACCGGAGCAAGCGGCGTCCATCGCGCGTCTGGCCGACGGTGTGGTGGTGGGGTCGGCACTGATCGACCACATCGCCAATGCCTCGACGCCGGATCAGGCTGTGGAGGGTGTACTCAGCCTGTGCGCGGCCTTGTCTGACGGCGTACGTAAAGCGCGGGTCAGCTGAAGGAAAAGTTCCTGATACAGAGGATTAGAGCCTCACAGCACAGACTAAACAGCAAGACCGAGGGCTTCAGGACTACGTTCTGAAGCCCTTTTTGCTGTATGGCTGTGAGGAAAGACCTGGCGTCGAGCGGGAGGCAATAGGGTGTTGATCGCCGTAGGCAGCGGGATTGTTTATGAAATTCTTGATCGCGGTTGAATACAAAAAGATCGCAGCCTTTGGCAGCTCTTATAGGGGAATGCGATACCTCTGTAGGAGTTGCCAAAGGCTGCGATCTTTTGCTTTCAGGGCAACTCCAACCCACCCGCGGCCTTGTGCAGCTTCCGCAAATGCTCGCCAACCTGCTTCAGGTTGGCTTCGTTGGCGGCCATCTCGGCGGCACGACTCGGCTCGAGCAACGCTCTCACTTCCTTGTCGAGATCCCCTGTTAGTGCTTGCAGCTGCTTCTGGCGCAGGTTGCTTTCCGCCTCCAGACGCGTCCACTCGTTCGGTTGCGGCAAACCATAACCACCGGTGCCGAGCAGTTCGGCCGGACGGCTGAGGAAGCCGCTGTTGGCTAGAATCTCCTGCAAGGTCGCATTGGCTTTATCCATGCCGCCATTCTTCAATTCCCGAGCGCCCAGATAACGTTGTTTCACTTCGTCCTGGGCCAGTACCATCTGCTGACGGAAACTGGCCTGCTCCAGCAGCAGCAATGCCGCGCTGGTGCGTAAGTCAGCCTGGTCAATCCATTTGCGGCGTTCCTCAGCTTTCAAGGACAGCCAGTCCTCGACCTTGTCCTGCTTGATCGGTAAATGCTTCTTCAGCACTTCGAACATCGCTTGATAACGCTCGCGGAAGGAGTCGAAGCGATAGCCTAGACGTAACGCTTCGCGGGGATCGTCCAGCACGCTGGTGTTCGCCAATCCGCGGCCCTTGAGCACTTCCAGCAAACCGTTGGGCATGATGCTGTCGAGGCCAACCAGTTGCGCATTGTTGGTGCTGCTGCGCAGTAATTTCAGGCCTTCTACCGCGCAGTTGTTGGACAGGAAAAAATAGTTGCCGTCGTAACTCCAGTGCATCTCCGCAGCGTGTTCCACCACGTCTTCGATCTCGCTGTGCGACAGGTTCAGCGGCACCGAGGCCAGGCTGCGCAATTCGGTCTTGGTGTATTCGTCGATCACCTGGGCCAGCGGCAAGACAAACAGGCGCGATGGGTATTTACCCACCAGCCCATCCCAGCTCGACAGCTGTAAGTCACCGACGAAGGCGCGGTAGGACAGCACCAAGTGCTGATCCAGATCCAGTCGACAATCCGGCCCGCGAGGCCGACCCGGTGCACAGATCACCAGTCGCAGCATGCTGTGGCCCCAGCGGCTGACCCAGTTCTGGTTGGCTTCTGCCAGTAGATAGTCAACAGCGTAAACCCGCTCTGGATCGACCTGGCCCAGGGGCTGCTTGGCGAAGTCGTTACCCGCATTGAGGAAGGCGAATGATTGGGCGCATGTATCTTTGGCGGCGGGCGCCCAACCGAAATGTTCTTTGTAGTAGCGATACAGCGCAGGACGACGGCAGGCATAGCTTGGGTCGAGGAGGAAATACTCCATGTTGACCGCGACGAACTCCTTCGGGCTGCTCGTCTCGTAGATATCCGGGCTGCGGGCAATCTGCCGGTTGTGCTGTTCACGCTCGCCGCGTCGACCGACGTATTGCGGCCAGCCGGCCAAATCCAGCAGACGTGGGTCATCGCTGAGGGTCCAGCGTCGTTCCGTCTGCCCGCGGCATTGATCGGGGATGCCGATCAGCCCGGAGCTGCTGTTGCGTTGCTTGCAGCGCTGGATCAGCGTGCGCTCGGCGTCTGGCCACAGACGCGCGCGGTCATAAATATGGGTGAGTTCGTGCAACACCGTGGCGAGCATTTCCCGGCGCACGGTACCGTGGGGACGATAAGTTTTTTGGGTCGCGGCGCTGCCGTTGGTGAGGCTGGCGAGCAGATTGCGATTCAGGTCCAGCTCGGACACCAGCGACGCCTGGCCGTAAGCATCGCTCGGCATGTCGTCGGTCCAGCCGACATCAATTCGTCGGTCCAGTTGCTGGATGAAGCGCGGCGGTAAAGCCTGCATGGCTTCATCGAGCAGCGCCTGACTGGCCTGCTGTTGCGCGGGGCTCAGACCGTCGGTCTTGAGCCGTAGTTGCAGGCTGGCCTGAGCTGTGTTGCCAAGCAGCAACACAACCCCGGCCAGCAGCCAGGCGCCTAGCGACTTCACAGTGCGAGGATGGCTTCGGCGAGAACCTGATCACTGGCGTCTCGGGCTTCCGGTACGCGGGTGCGCAAGGTGTCGAAGGCCGCTTCCAGGTGCGCACCACGGATTTCACCGTCGCTGGCGACGAAACTGGCCGCATCGTCGTGGGCTTCACGGACAATCTTCGAATCACGGATGGACGTGGTGGTATCGGATGTGAAATCAAGCGAGCGCTGGGAGGCACGAATGATGATGTTACTGGTGGCTACCAGGGTGTGCGCCTGGGCCACGTCGGCCAACAACAGCAGGCCAAGGGTGGCAGCAATCAGCGGGCTACGCATGGAACGACTCCGGAGGAACAAGGGATAACTATTGGACGAGAATTGCCTGTGCCAGTTCAAGGTCACTGGCATGAAGTTTTGGCTGGGTCCGGCGCAGGTAAATCAAGGCGGCCTCCAGTTGCGATCCTCGCAGTTGGCCGTCACTGGCAATGAACGCGGCAGCATCATCCCGGGCGGCGATCAGCAGTTTATGGTCGAAGGGCGCGGAGGTCACCATGCTGGAGGCATAACCACTGGCCACGGTGCCTTGCGTAGAGAGGTTGAAAGCGTCGAAGGCATGGGCCGAACCCGACCAGCAAGCCGCAAGAAAAACCGCAGTGATCGACAGATTGGAAAGAAAACGCATGAGACTCGTTAGCTGAAAGCGAGTCCCAAGGCTAGCGCAATGCCCAGGCTGGAGCCAGTGCCGAAACATGGGGACACCTGTGGGAGCGGGCTTGCTCGCGAAAGCGGTGTGTCAGGCGACATCAATGTTCGATGTGCTGACGCCTTCGCTAGCAAGCCCGCTCTCACATGGATTGCGACTAACTGAACAGCATTAGGGCGTGTCCTGCGTCAGAGCTATCGCTTAGATCGTCAGGATGGCCTGGGCCAGCTGTGCGTCGGTCGCATTCAGTTGTGGAGTCTGTTGGCGGATGTGGTCGAGCGCGCTTTCCAGTTTCACACCACGAATGGCGCCTTCACTGGCGACGAAGCTGGCGGCATCGTCACGAGCAGCACGGACGATTTTGTCGTCGCGAAAGGAAGACGAGACGTCCGACGTTGCGTCAGAGGACGCCTTCAGTCCACCAACAATGGAATCGGTGGTCACGATAAAACTGGTGGCGTGGGAATTGGCAGCAACGGCAAGCAGGGCGGCAGCGCTGAGCAGACGAAGACGGGACATGGGGGTAGCTCCTTTGGATAGACCGATTTAGAGGTGGCTCAGGATCAGACGCCTGTCGTAAAGCGCTCGCCACGTTCTATCTGGATATTAGGCCTGTGCACCGCGGTTAGAACAGTCCTGTCTGATAATGGAGAAAGCTAGCGCCAGAACGGTTTGTCCACTTCGTTGAGGCGGTCGGCATGACTGATGCCCAGATCCGAGAGCTGTTGATCATTGAGTTGGCCCAGTAACCGTCGGGTGCGAGCCCTTTCCAGGCTGTCGGCGAACGCTCTCAGTAATCCTCGAAGCCTGGCCAAACGGGTGTTCGCTTGCGGTGTGTGATGGAAACATTTAGTAAGTTATTCATGGGCGCGGTCTTTTTGCCAACTTGTCGGGATTCAATGGTGACCCCCTTACGCCTGCGGGCACAGACACACGTCGATGAAATTGTACTGGTTAAATTTGTGTAATTTATAAACTGTACCTATTAGGAGTTATCTCTTCTGTGCCCAATATGAAAGCTCCAAAACGACAAAACCCGTCGTGGTTTCCCACGACGGGTTTTGTTTGTTCAATTCGGGGTGCTGGCGGTGGATCCGGAGGATCAGAGCCAGCGACGCTAACTTAGCGCCAGAACGGCTTGCTCAGCTCTTCGTAGCGTTGTGCTTCGCTAA
This sequence comes from Pseudomonas farris, assembly GCF_019145235.1. Taxonomy (GTDB): domain Bacteria; phylum Pseudomonadota; class Gammaproteobacteria; order Pseudomonadales; family Pseudomonadaceae; genus Aquipseudomonas; species Aquipseudomonas farris. The sequence continues at coordinate 439,063 of NZ_JAHSTV010000006.1, forward strand.
TCCCGGCGTCAGCCAGCAGACGCGAATCCAGACGAGCCAGTTGATGGCGGCTGGTGATGCGGCGCTGCCACAGCATCAGGTTGGCGATAACGCGCAGAGGCAGGGAAGCCTGGGTTTTTGCAGCAGTATCTTCGAAGAACAGTTCGGAACTGAGTGTACGTTCCATGGTTGACATCCTTCCGCTTATGGCGGGATTAGGTAGTGGTTTAACTGATGCCAATGATCCTCTCGTTTGGCCAGTCTCTGTAGATACAGTTCACCTGTATTGTGAGAGACCAGTTAACTGTTAAAAGGCAGTGTACTGGTCGAAATTGAGGCAACTGTACTTGTCTGCACTAATATGGCGCATTTTTACTCAGTTCAGCGCAAAAGGTAGGAAAATACCCTAGGAAAAGACCGGTACAGCAGTACAGTTTTTGACGATGTTGAGTGTTATCTCCGCGAGCTGACGAAACTGTGTTTGCGCCAGCTGCAATCTGTATCAATTACCCCGCCAGCATGCGCCCGGTTTCTTCCAGGTTTATGTGCCAACTCAGGGCATCGCGAAGGATGTGCGGGGTATGCCCGCCGACTGCGCAAGCGGCAGTGAAGTAGTCATTCAAGGCTGGTCGATAGTCCGGGTGAACGCAGTTGTCGATGATGACCCGGGCGCGCTCACGCGGTGCCAAGCCACGCAAGTCGGCCAGGCCTATCTCGGTCACGAGAATGTCGACGTCATGTTCTGTGTGGTCGACGTGGCTGACCATGGGAACCACGCTGGAAATCGCGCCACCCTTGGCAATCGACTTGGTGACAAAGATCGCCAGGTGCGCATTGCGCGCGAAATCGCCGGAGCCGCCGATGCCGTTCATCATCCGCGTGCCGCAGACGTGGGTGGAGTTGACGTTGCCGTACAGGTCGAATTCCAGGGCAGTGTTGACGCCAATAATGCCCAGGCGTCGCACCACTTCGGGATGGTTCGAGATTTCCTGAGGGCGCAGCACCAGCTTGTCCTTATAGTGCTCCAGATTCCCGAACACATCGGCATTGCGCCGGCTCGACAGGGTGATCGAACTGCCGGAAGCAAAGCTCAGCTTGCCAGCGTCGATCAGGTCGAAAGTCGAATCCTGCAGCACTTCGGAGTACATGGTCAGGTCTTCAAACGGCGCGTCGATCAAGCCGCACATCACCGAATTGGCAATAGTGCCGATACCGGCTTGCAGCGGGCCGAGCTTGTTGGTCATGCGCCCGGCAGCCACTTCTTGTTTGAAGAAATCGATCAGGTGGTCCGCGATGGCCTGTGTATCACTGTCCGGCGGCAAGACAGTGGACGGCGAGTCAGACTGGTTAGTGATCACAATCGCGACGATTTTTTCGGGCGGTATCGGGATGGCGGTGCTGCCGATGCGGTCGTCGACCTTCACCAGCGGAATCGGGGTGCGGGTCGGCCGGTAGGTCGGGATATAGATGTCGTGCAGACCTTCGAGATTCGGGTTGTGAGCCAGGTTTATCTCGACGATCACGTGCTTGGCGAAAATCGCGAAGCTGGCCGAGTTGCCTACCGAGGTGGTCGGCACGATATGGCCTTGCTCGGTGATTGCCACGGCTTCGATCACTGCGATGTCCGGTAGCTTGAGCTGTTGGTTACGCAGTAGCTCTACGGTTTCCGACAGGTGCTGGTCGATGAACATGACTTCGCCGGCATTGATCGCCTTGCGCAGGGTGCTATCCACCTGGAATGGCATGCGTCGCGACAGTACGCCGGCTTCAGTCAGTTGTTTGTCGAGGTCGTTGCCCAGGCTGGCACCGGTCATCAGGGTGATTTTCAGTGGCGTGACCTTGGCGCGCTCGGCCAGTGCATGAGGCACGGCCTTGGCTTCGCCGGCTCGGGTAAAGCCGCTCATGCCGACGGTCATGCCGTCCTGAATCAGAGCGGCAGCGTCGGCGGCGCTCATCACCTTGTCCAACAACGAAGGCAAGCGAATACGGTCACGGTACATAATTATTTTCTCGGGGCAACGGAAGCTAGGTGCGCAGTCTAGTGAATTTGATGAGCCTGCGTCCCGCTACCAAGGTCGCATTCGAGGCGTCTATTCTGGGTCTTTCAGACAAAACACCGTTACAGGATCGGTAACAGCCACAAACAAAAACGCCCCGACGAGTCGGGGCGTTCAGGTTGCCGAAGGGTATTACTCGACGGCTTTAACCATGTCTTCGATGACTTTCTTGGCATCGCCGAAAACCATCATGGTCTTGTCCAGGTAGAACAGCTCGTTGTCCAGACCGGCATAGCCGCTGGCCATCGAGCGCTTGTTCACGATGATGGTCTTGGCTTTGAACGCTTCCAGAATAGGCATGCCGGCAATCGGCGATTTCGGATCGTTCTTGGCGGCCGGGTTAACCACGTCGTTGGCGCCGAGCACCAGCACCACGTCGGCCTGACCGAACTCGGAGTTGATGTCTTCCATCTCGAACACCTGGTCGTAAGGCACTTCGGCCTCGGCCAGCAATACGTTCATGTGGCCAGGCATCCGACCCGCAACCGGGTGGATGGCGTACTTCACGGTCACGCCGCGGTGGGTCAGCTTCTCGGTCAGCTCTTTCAATGCGTGCTGCGCGCGGGCCACCGCCAGGCCATAGCCCGGAACGATGATCACCGTGTCGGCGTTGGTCAGCAGGAAAGTGGCGTCGTCAGCCGAACCGGATTTCACCGGGCGGGCTTCTTTCGAGCCTGCCGGGCCAGCGGCATCCGCGGTGTTGCCGAAGCCGCCGAGCAGAACGTTGAAGAACGAACGGTTCATCGCCTTGCACATGATGTACGAGAGAATCGCACCGCTTGAGCCCACCAGCGAGCCGGCAATGATCAGCATCGAGTTGTTCAGCGAGAAGCCGATACCCGCTGCTGCCCAGCCGGAGTAACTGTTCAGCATGGACACCACGACGGGCATGTCGGCGCCGCCGATCGGGATGATGATCAGCACACCCATCACGAAGGCCAGGGCCAGCATCAGAGCAAACGCGCTGAGATTGCCGGTCAGCATGAAGGTGATGCCCAGTGCCAGCGTCGCCAGACCCAGCAGCAGGTTCAGCTTGTGCTGACCGCTGAACTGTACCGGTGCGCCCTGAAACAGGCGGAACTTGTACTTGCCCGAGAGCTTGCCGAAGGCGATCACCGAACCGGAGAAGGTGATTGCACCGATGGCCGCGCCGAGGAACAGCTCCAGACGGTTGCCCGCCGGAATCGAATCACCCAGGTGTTTCACGATGCCCAGGGACTGTGGCTCGACCACCGCCGCAATCGCAATAAACACTGCGGCCATACCGATCATGCTGTGCATGAAGGCGACCAGTTCCGGCATCTTGGTCATTTCAACGCGCTTGGCCATGATCGAGCCGGCAGTGCCGCCGACCAACAGACCTACGATGACGTAACCGATGCCGGCAGTAGCAAGCTCAGCGCCCAGCTTATAGATGAGGCCCACGGTAGTGAGGATCGCCAACGCCATGCCGAGCATGCCGTAGACATTGCCGCGCCGCGACGTGGTGGGGTGCGACAGGCCTTTGAGGGCCTGGATGAAGCAGATCGACGCGATCAGGTAGAGCGTCGTTACCAGATTCATGCTCATTACTTGGGCGCCTCTTCTTTTACGGCTTTCGGGGCTTTTTTCTTGAACATCTCAAGCATTCTGCGAGTCACGAGGAAACCACCGAACACGTTCACCGCTGCCAGAGCCACCGCCAGGGTGCCCATGGTCTTGCCCAGTGGGGTCACGGTCAAAGCTGCCGCCAGCATGGCGCCGACGATCACAATCGCCGAAATGGCGTTGGTCACCGCCATCAATGGCGTGTGAAGTGCAGGTGTAACGTTCCACACCACGTGATAACCGACATAAATCGCCAGCACGAAGATGATCAGGTTGTAGATACCGGGGGAGATAAGCTCTTCCATCGTCTGAATCCCTGCTTAGGCGTTTTTGCGGATGACTTGGCCGTCGCGGCACATCAGGCACGCGGCGACGATGTCGTCTTCGAGGTTCACTTCAAACTGGCCTTCTTTGTTGAAGACCAGCTTCAGGAAGTCCAGCAGGTTGCGCGCGTACAGCGCCGAAGCATCGGCCGCGACTGCGCCGGCCAGATTGGTCGGGCCGCAAATGGTCACGCCATTCTCGACGACCACCTGATCGGCCACGGTCAGCGGGCAGTTGCCGCCCTGGGCTGCCGCGAGGTCGATGACCACCGAGCCTGGCTTCATCTGCGCCACGGTTTCGGCGCTTAATAGCGTCGGCGCCTTGCGGCCCGGGATCAGTGCGGTGGTGATGACGATGTCAGCCTGCTTGGCGCGTTCGTGCACGGCCAAGGCCTGGCGCTGCATCCAGCTGGCCGGCATTGGGCGCGCGTAACCGCCGACACCGACGGCGCATTCGCGCTCTTCATCGGTTTCGTACGGCACATCGACGAATTTCGCACCCAGGGATTCGATTTGTTCCTTCACCGCAGGACGCACGTCGGACGCTTCAATCACGGCACCCAGACGTTTCGCCGTGGCAATCGCCTGCAGACCGGCTACGCCTGCGCCAAGAATCAGCACGCGCGCCGCTTTCACGGTGCCCGCGGCGGTCATCAGCATCGGCATGAAGCGTGGATAGTAGTGAGCAGCCAGCAACACGGCTTTATAGCCGGCGATGTTCGCCTGGGAGGACAACACATCCAGGCTCTGAGCGCGGGAGGTGCGCGGCGCGGCCTCCAGTGCGAAAGCGGTAATGCCGCACTCAGCCATCTTGGCAATGGTTTCATTGCTGAACGGATTGAGCATGCCCACCACAACGGTGCCGCTCTTGATCAGAGTCAGCTCACTGTCGCTGGGGGCAACCACCTTGAGGATCAGCTCGGCGCCAAATGCATCATTGGCGCTGCCAATAATTGCGCCTGCCGCTTCATAAGCACTGTCGACAACGCTGGCATTAATGCCGGCGCCGCTTTGCACAGTGACCTTATGACCCTGGCCGATCAACTTCTTGATGGTTTCCGGGGTTGCAGCAACCCGTGTTTCACCCGTCTGGGTTTCGAGAGGAACACCAATGTGCACGTCAAATCTCCTGCGTGATCTTATTGAGTAAACCCATGCACTTCGGATGGTGCGTCTGGGGCGGCCGATCAGCACGATCCCGCCAAATCAGGGCGGGGCGCGGCATTTTGCAGGCGAACTTTGTGCCCTTCAAGGGATTATGACGGGTGACGGAAAATTAACTACAAGTCACCCCGTGACCGAATGTCGCACTTATCGGAGCAACCCCTTGCAGGCCGTGGCTTGTGAGGATTCTGTCCAAAATTCAAGAATTTACACATCGGCACGGTGAATGAGGCGTCATTGCCTGACAATAGAGGCTCAAGGCCACGTATTCAGGCCTTTGTAGGACGTTTGTGCTACTCCTCAGTACAGTCTGCCAATATGCGACAAATACTTATATCTGTAGTGCTTTTGTTTTGCTGACTACGAGGTCAGCTAATAAGTGCGAGCCTTTATCCTTCTAGGCTGTAGCTTTGTGCCTGATTCACCAGCCAATCGCGAAATGCCTTTAAAGAGGCTGATTCGACCTTTCGCTCGGGAATCATCAGGTAGTAGGCCTTAATGCTCGATAGTGCCTGGGCGTTGGCAATCACCAGACGCTTCTCTGCTAATTCGCGCTGAATCAGGAACGGTGGAATCAGCGCGATCCCCATATCGTGCATCGCCGCTTGAGCAAGCATGGAGAATAGCTCGTAACGCGGCCCTGTCATGTCTCGCGGGATATTCAGGTTTTGAGAGTTGAACCACTGGCGCCAGGCATAAGGGCGTGTGGTCTGCTGCAGCAGGGGCAGTTCGGCGATTTCACTGGGGCTCAGGTTGGTTTTTTTGCCCAGTAACGTGGGGCTGCACACCGGCATCGGATTTTCGCCCATTAGCCTGTGGGATTCGGTACCCGACCAGTCGGCGTCGCCAAAATAGATCGCGGCATCGAAATCGGTATCGGCAAACAGGAAGGGGCGGGTGCGGTTGGTGAGGTTAACCGTCACTTCCGGATGTTTGTGCTGAAAGTCCTTGAGCCGCGGCAGCAGCCATTGAGTACCGAAGGTTGGTACCACCGCCAGCTCGATCACGTTGGCGCCTTGTTGGCCCATCACTGACAAGGTGTCCCGTTCAACCGCGTCGAGTTGGGTGGCCACTCGGCGGCTGTAGGAAAGCCCGGCCTCCGTCAGCTTCACTCCGCGCCGCGAACGTCGGAATAGTTCGACGCTGAGGAACTCCTCAAGGCTGGCGATCTGTCGGCAAATCGCTCCCTGCGTGAGGGAAAGTTCCTGGGCGGCCTTGGTAAAGCTCTCGTGGCGCGCTGCAGCTTCAAAGCTGATCAGGGCGGTTGTGCTGGGGATTTTTCTGCGCATGTACGTCAACCTCACTAATACATCGCATACAGGCTATTTTTGCGACGTTACGGAGTGAGAAATTAGCACAACAGTATGCAAAATCCTCGTTTGCCGTGAAACCGAACCCGGCCTAGGATCACTCCACGTTATTTGACCCGATTCGAGAGGACTCACTCATGGGCGGTAAAGCTAGCTTCAACTGGATCGATCCCCTGCTGCTGGATCAACAGCTCACTGAAGAAGAACGCATGATTCGCGACACGGCTCAGCAATTTGCTCAGCAGAAGCTCGCGCCACGCGTTCTCGAAGCTTTCCGTCATGAGAAGACCGACCCGGCGATCTTCCGTGAGATGGGTGAAGTGGGTCTATTGGGTGCGACCATTCCTGAGCAATACGGTGGCAGCGGCCTTAACTACGTCAGTTACGGTCTGATTGCCCGAGAGGTCGAGCGTGTCGACTCCGGCTATCGCTCGATGATGAGCGTGCAGTCCTCGCTGGTCATGGTACCGATCAACGAATTCGGTACCGAAGCACAGAAGCAGAAATACCTGCCGAAGCTGGCCTCGGGTGAATGGATCGGTTGCTTCGGTCTGACCGAGCCTGACCACGGTTCCGACCCGGGCGCGATGATTACTCGTGCACGCAAAGTGGAAGGCGGCTACAGCCTCACCGGCAGCAAAATGTGGATCACCAACAGCCCGATCGCCGATGTGTTCGTGGTTTGGGGCAAGGACGACGCGGGTGACATCCGTGGTTTTGTTCTGGAGAAGGGCTGGAAAGGTCTGAGCGCTCCGGCGATTCACGGCAAGGTTGGCCTGCGTGCATCCATCACCGGCGAGATCGTCATGGACAACGTGTTTGTCCCTGAAGAGAACATCTTCCCGGATGTCCGTGGTTTGAAAGGCCCTTTTACCTGCCTTAACTCGGCGCGTTACGGTATTTCCTGGGGCGCACTGGGCGCTGCCGAGTTCTGCTGGCACACCGCTCGTCAATACACCCTGGATCGTAAACAGTTTGGTCGTCCATTGGCGGCCACACAGTTGATCCAGAAGAAGCTGGCCGACATGCAGACCGAGATCACTCTGGCGCTGCAAGGCTGCCTGCGTCTGGGTCGTATGAAGGATGAAGGCACTGCTGCCGTCGAGATTACTTCGATGATGAAGCGCAACTCCTGTGGCAAGTCCTTGGACATTGCTCGCATGGCGCGCGACATGCTGGGTGGTAACGGCATCTCCGATGAGTTCGGTGTCGCTCGGCACCTGGTCAATCTGGAGGTGGTGAATACCTATGAAGGTACGCATGACGTCCACGCACTGATCCTCGGTCGCGCGCAGACCGGCATCCAGGCGTTCTATTAATAGGGGAACGACCATGGGCGCGCTTTCGCATCTACGGGTACTGGATTTATCACGGGTGCTTGCCGGGCCTTGGGCCGGGCAGATCCTGGCGGACCTTGGTGCCGAAGTCATCAAGGTCGAGCGCCCGGGCAATGGCGATGACACGCGCGCCTGGGGGCCTCCGTTCCTTAAAGACGCCTATGGCGAGAACACCAGCGAGGCGGCCTATTACTTGTCCGCCAACCGCAACAAGCAATCAGTGACCATCGACTTCACGCGGCCAGAGGGGCAGCAGTTGGTGCGTGAGTTGGCGGCAAAGTCGGACATCCTCATTGAAAACTTCAAGGTGGGTGGCCTGGCGGCTTATGGGTTGGACTATGAGTCGCTCAAGGCGATTAATCCGAAGCTGATCTATTGCTCGATCACTGGATTCGGTCAGACAGGTCCGTATGCCAAGCGTGCGGGTTACGACTTCATGATCCAGGGCTTGGGCGGTCTGATGAGTTTGACTGGCCGTCCCGAAGGAGATGAGGGTGCAGGCCCGGTGAAAGTCGGTGTGGCGCTGACAGATATTTTGACCGGGCTCTATTCAACGGTAGCGATCCTGGCGGCCTTGGCTCATCGGGATCAGGGCGGTGGCGGTCAGCATATAGACATGGCATTGCTGGATGTTCAGGTGGCTTGTCTGGCCAATCAGGCGATGAACTACCTGACTACAGGCGTTGCGCCTAAACGCCTGGGCAACGCTCACCCGAATATCGTGCCTTATCAGGACTTTCCTACGGCCGATGGCGACTTCATCCTCACCGTGGGTAACGATGGGCAGTTCCGCAAGTTTGCGCAGGTGGCTGGTCAGCCGCAGTGGGCGGATGATCCACGTTTTGCGACCAACAAATTGCGGGTGGCTAACCGAGCAGTACTGATTCCGCTGATCCGCCAGGCGACCGTGTTCAAGACTACTGCCGAATGGGTGGCGCAGTTAGAGCAGGCAGGCGTGCCATGCGGACCGATCAATGATCTGGCTCAGATGTTTGCCGATCCTCAGGTTCAGGCGCGTGGGTTGGCCATTGAGCTGCCTCATGCTTTGGCCGGGATGGTGCCGCAGGTTGCGAGCCCGATTCGTCTGTCCGAGACTCCGGTGGAGTACCGTAATGCGCCTCCTTTGTTGGGCGAGCACACGCTGGAGGTTTTGCAGCGGGTGTTGGGTCTGGATGCCGGCGTCGTTGCCGGGTTCAAGGCGTCTGGAGTGCTCTGAGTATTCCTTCTATATAGCAGGGCTGGTTTTGCTCTCCTATATAGAGGGGAATGCGCAGTTTTCCGGCTTTCCGCAAGTTATTGATAGAAAAGCGTAATCAGGGGTTGACGGCAGATTCTGGAAGTCTATAATTCGCCCCACTTCCGGCGCAGTCGAAACGGAAAACTCCTTGGTAAACAAAGAGTTATGCG
>NZ_JAHSTV010000007.1 GCF_019145235.1 Pseudomonas farris
CGTCCCGTCAACACGACTACCCCACCAAGACCATCAACTGTTGACGCTGCGCATCCGTGAGCATCGGGCCGAAACCCGCACCGGCGTTTTCCGCCATGTAGCGCGGGTTGCTCGTGCCGGGAATGACGCAAGTCACCGCTGGATGAGCCAGCAAGAACTTGAGCGCCAGTTGCGCCCAGCTATTGACCCCCACTTGCGCGGCCCATCCCGGCAGCGGTTTGCCTTTCAATCGAGCGAGCAAGCCACCGCCGCCGAAAGGCCGATTGCAGATCACCGCCACACCGCGCTCGCGACACAGCGGCAGGATTCGCTTCTCGACGCCGCGGTCGTCCAGGGCATAGTTGATCTGCAAAAAGTCCATCGGCTCGGCTTTCAACACCGCCTCCACTTCGTCATACGCCGACGCCGTGTAATGGGTGATGCCGATGTAGCGGATGCGCCCTTCTGCCTTCCATTGGCGCAGGGTGGGCAGGTGGGTTTTCCAATCCAGCAGGTTGTGAATCTGCATCAGATCGATACGGTCGGTCTGCAACAGCTTGAACGACTGCTCCATCTGCGCAATGCCTTCTTCGCGCCCCTGGGTCCAGACCTTGGTGGCCAGAAACGCAGGCGAACGAGGCCGATGGATCGACAGCAATTCCCCGGTCGTCTGCTCGGCGCGACCGTACATGGGCGAGCTGTCGATCACTGTGCCGCCCTTCTCAAACAACGCGATGAGCACGGCGGGCAGTTGCTTGTAGGCTGCGTCGGAAGGCGCGACATCAAAGCCGCGATACGTGCCCAACCCGACCATGGGTAACGGCTCGTTGCTGGAAGGAATGGCTCGGGTCAGCATGTTCTTGCCTCCTGTTTCCGTCGACGGCGCCGATGCGGCAAAGGCCGGATCGAAGGTGAAGACCGCCGAAACACCGGCAGCCAACGTAAGTAGTCTTCTACGCGTGAAGACAGCAGGATCTGTCATGGAATTCCCCCTGGCTGTTCATTCATGCTCGCCCTTTGCTCTTGTCGTCTGGCCAGCCACAGACATAACCAGCCCCACAGCCCGGCAAACGGCATGATCACTACCGCTACCAGCCCAAACCCCGCGCCCAGCGCCGTCAACCCGGCGGAGAGCCAGCCACTGGCGGCATCGCCGCCGCGATACACCAGGGTTTCGATCACATTCTTGGCCTTGTACTTTTCCTCGCGGCTCACCACCGTCCACAGCACCTCTCGCGCCGGGCGCACGATGGCGAACTCGACGGCGCGGCGCAGCCCTTGCGCCAGCGCGACGGTTGCCGGCACGGGTGCCAGGGCCATGGCGCTAAACGCCATGATTGTCGCCAACGGCAACGCCACCAGCGCCCCGCCGATGCCGATCAGGCGGATCAACGGCGCGGTCAGCAACAGTTGAAATAGCAGGGTCAGCGCCGACACGATCAAATCGACGACGGCGAAGAACTGCGTCCTGCTGGCCACATCAGCATAGCTGCCAGCCACAATTCGTCCCTGTTCGAAATACAGCAAGGTCGCGGCGCTGGTGTGCAACAGCATGAACAGCACCAGCCCCATCAGATAGCGCGAGCGCAGGATCAGCGTGACCCCGGCCAGCATGCTGCCGCCCATGCGCCGCTCATCCAGCCAGGGGCTGCCGGACTGCGACACTGTGCGCGACAACAGCGCCCGATAGCAACGCACCGCACACTCCAGCAGCACGGCCGCCGCGACGGTCAACGCTACCGGCCCAAGATTTGTGGCCATGGTCGCGGCCAGCAATGGCCCGATAAACGTGCCCAGGGTTCCACCCGCCGCAATGAAACCGAACAGTCGCCGCCCTTGCTCGCTGGAAAAGCGGTCGACCAGCACGCTCCAGAAAATCGAAACGATGAACAGGTTGTAGATGCTGATCCAGACGAAAAACACCCGCCCTACTGTCACCGGCGCAATGCGCTGAGCGATTAACACGCCAAACACCAGCATCGACAAGGCTATCAAGCGATAGATCAACGGCACGAAGCGCATGGCAGGCAGACGCGAAACCAGCGCGCCAAACAGCGGCACCATCAGCAGCATCACCACGAATGTGGCGGTGAACAGCCATTGCAACTTGTCGGCACCGCCCTCAAGGCCCAAGGCATCGCGCAAAGGTCGCACCAGGTAATAACTGGCGAGCACGCAGAAATGGAAGGCGAAACCCAGCATCAGGGCCGTTCGTTCAGACGGCAGAACCTTGACCCATTTCAACGCGCCGGTGGCCGTCATGGCGCAGCAATCGGATACAAGCGTCGAACCTTGGACATCGGTGCGCTCCCGTGCGGCAAATATCGATGTACTACACTCTGACAGCGCTCAAGCGATAGCCGTCGTCAGGCCCAGAGCAGTCCATGTCGTCCACTAAAGTTAGCCGAATGTCGCGAACCCTGATGTCTCTCTTCGCATTCCTTGTCGTTGCGTACCTGGTGCTTTGCGCCGCGCTGTTCGTGTTTCAACGCGCCCTCATCTACTACCCGCAACCCCGCGCCATCGACGCACCCGAAACGCTGCTCACGCTGCAAGTCGCCGATGCGCAGGTGTTGGTGACGGTCAGGCCGCACGACGGACCGAAGGCGTTGATTTACTTCGGCGGCAATGCCGAGGACGTTTCCCGCAGCCTGCCCGATTTTTCGCAGGCCTTTGCGGATCATGCGATCTACTTGCTGCATTACCGAGGCTACGGTGGCAGCTCCGGGTCGCCGTCCGAAGAAGCGATTCAGCGCGATGCCATGACCTTGTTCGACATGGTCTACAACACCCATCCCACTATCGCCGTGGTCGGACGCAGCCTGGGTTCGGGCGTCGCCCTGCGCCTCGCCAGCCAACGCCCGGCCTCGCGGCTGATTTTGATCACGCCCTACAACAGCCTTGAAGACCTCGCCGCCCGGCAGTTCCGCTGGTTCCCGGTGAAGTGGCTGCTTCGGGACAGGTTCGAATCCTGGAGATACGCCGCTCACATCACCGTACCGACGCTGTTGATCGCCGCCGAGCACGACGAAGTCATACCGCGCTCAAGCACGGAAAAGCTCTACACGAATTTCGCCAAGGGCGTGGCCACGCTGCAGGTGATACCGGGCTCGGGCCACAACTCGATATCCGAAAGCCCGCAGTACCTCAAACTGCTGGGTTCCGCGTTGTGAATCAGGTGTAAGCCAACAGTCGGCCGCACAACACCACGGTGCCCCATAACCCCATCGAGAACACTGCCTGCACTCTGGCAATTGCCGGTGCCGCGATGCCTGTGTTCCACCGGGCGACTGAACGGTAAACACCGACGTGAAAAAGGCCTGCGTTAATGCCCGCCGTAGCGATCAGGCACAACTTTAAAATGAAAATGTTGTTGGTGGCGAAGTCATGGGGATGGGCGGTAAACATCATCAGCCCAGCCGGTACGATCAATACCAGGGCAGCGACGGACCATCTCAGGAGATGGCGGGCCAGGGCCGTCACCGCAATATCCTTGGACAGGCCAAGCACCCGCAGATCGAACATGACCACTGAGCCGACAAGCAACACGAAGCCAATGATGTGAACCACCTCGACTATCGGGTAAAGCCACAGCTCGCTTCGCATGGCCAGACCAAGTCGCGAGTCATCCAACCAGTCCAGCCAGCTATCCGGACCTATCCCCGCGCGGGCACCTATGGTGTCCATCAGCGCAACTCAGTGGTTTTATCGCCGATGATGATGCGTTCTGCTCGCAGTTCATCGGGTTTGTTTCGATTCGGATAGCCGACCACGGTAGCCGTCGTACCGACATTCAACATGTCTTTGGAAAGCCCACGGTTCTCCATGCGCGATGGCGGTGCCAGAACGATGATCCACGTCTTGTCGGCTGTTTTAAGACGCAAGAGCCCGTGCGGATGGGAATAGCCGGATTCCTCGATGGTTCCGTTCAGTTGCATGGAGTTGCTGGAGTCGTATTCACTCCAGCCGTGATGAGCGAACGCCGAAGTGGCCACCAGCAGCGATGACAGTCCGATGCTTCTGAGCAAGGCTTTCATGATGCGGTTCTCCTGTTTTATCTGGAGCTGGTGGTGCTACGACATCGCTCTTAGACAGCTTTCTCCATTGGCGAGACGAAAGCGTGGGCTAATCGTCGGAAAGACTGAGTAAACGCCCCGATCATCGGCGGAGAACGGCGGTCTTACTTCGGGTTTTGTGCTGGAGGGGCTGGCCTCTTCGCGGGCAAGCCCGCTCCCACAGGTATCTGCTTTGACCAAAAGATTTGTGAACGACACCGATCACTGTGGGAGCGGGCTTGCCCGCGATGAGGCCCGCAAGAACACCCTCAAATAGGCATTCGAGCTCCCGGCTCGCCCACTTCTCCTGAATCGCCATGCGCAGGTAACTCAAACTCTTCAGGCGTTTTCCTTGGTTGAAAAATGATCAGGTTGTGGGTCTGGGGTAATTGTCTCAGCAGGTGCTGCGACAATTACATCGTGCCTATACGCCTCGTAAAACTGGCGTATATGAAAGAGATTCGGTCGGATAAAACCACGCAATCCCGGCTGAGTACGCGCGAGGTGAGTAGCCCATTGCCCGACCACCCCACTCCGCCGCTTCGATCTTTCGGTTATGTAAGCCCCAACCTGCCTTGATTACTGAATTGGGCAGCAAACTGCTGCCCAATTCAATTGTGTCAGCACCGCTGTCACAATTACCCCCTCACGGATAACTAAACCCCTTAACCAACGTCAATTCCCCCACCGCCCGCATCGGCACCAGGAACGTCTCCATCTTCTCGTTCGGCGTCCCCTCTTCCGTAATCACCGTAATCTGCGCGGTCGTCAGCGGCTGAACAGCCTCTTCCTGCCCCTCTTCATCACTGCGATACCCGCCACCGTAGTAGTTCACGTACACCAGATATTGCCCCTTGATCGGCGCGGGCATGGCGAAGATTTCCGGGCCGTAGCCGGTGGTGACGTCGACGTCGAGTGCGCCGCCGTTGGCCGCGACGCGGTCGCCGTACCAGATGTGGCCGCCGTCAGGCGTGACGACATGCAGGTCAAGGTCGGTGCCGTCGCTGTCCCAGGCCAGCAGTACTCGCAACTTGGCCGGGGTGGCGCCGCCGCTGGTGTTGAGGAATTGGGTGCGATGCCGCTGTTGGCCATCGGGGCTGCGGACTTCGACGCTGTTGCTGCCGTTGGGGAATGAGAACGGGCGATCGTAGCGACCGGCGGGGTCAATTTTCAGCGGCATGCTGACGCCGTTGACGATCAGCTTGCCGGGTTCATTGCCCTTGGGCGCGGACTTGATCTGACCGGTAATGCGAGCGGTATTGGCCTGTCCCACCGGTGTGTTGACCGAGGACGCCGGGTAATTAACCGTCTGACGAAAGTTTTCGCCTTCGCCTTCGGGTGCGCCCGTGCGCCAGCCGCCGACGGGCGTGTCGAGTTTGACTGCGCTATCGGTGGCGAACGTGGTCGGCCATACGCAAAAGGAACAAAGGAACAGGAGGACCTGTGGGTAACGGAGTTTCATGGCCTATTCCAGCAAGAGGTGGCGGGCGAGCCCTTCGATGTAGGTTTCATCCTGGCCGTTGGGATGTGCTTCGAAGGCCAGGTGCAGGTATTCATGGGTCAGGTCGAGGCGGTCTTGCAGCGACAGCACGCCACGCACGTAAATGCGCTGGCGTTCGCGGTCGACAAAAGGACGGCCGAAAGCCAGGCGGCAGACGGCGAAAGTGTTGACTTCGTTGTAACCAACTTCGCTTTCCAGCCGTGGTCGCCAGCCGCGACGTTGCTTTTGCAGCCAGTCTTGCGCGGCGGGCAATGCGTCGCAGGAAGCGACGGGATGGTCCCAGCGGCTGAGGCTGGCGCGCGGATAAGCGTGCAGCAGGATGGCGTCGTAGCGTTGACCGGCGTTGGCCTGTTCGACGGCTTGCTGCCAGGAGAGTTTGTCCGGCCCCGGTTGGTCGGAGTGATAGGTGACGTTGCTGCCGGCAAGGACCAGGTCGCTGGTCCAAGCGGCGATGTTGCGCGACTCGGTCGCGGCCGGGCGCGGGGCGACGCGCTGTCGGCTGCTGCTGTCATCGATGCTCAGGCAATCGCCGTTGCGGGTAGCGTTTTGCAGCAGGTAGGTGCGGATCGCGACGCTCAGGGCTTTGGCGGCTTCGGCAGGTTCCGGTCTGGCTTCGCGCTGCAGGACGCGGGCGACGTATTCTTCGCGGTCCAGGCGGGCGACGAGTTTGTCTTTGAGCAAGAACAACTCGCCGTCGCTATGGATATCGAGTTGATTGCCATTGGCGAACTCGACGCGATAGTCGCCTTGCAAGGGCCCGGGCGCTAACACGCGATCCCCCGACAGCACGCGTTTCAGCGGATAACGCGCGAACAGTCCGACCTCGACGCACTTCCCCGCCTCCGCTGGCCATGACGAAGGCAACACCGTCGCCAGTGCCTGACCGTAATTGCGCAAGACCATTTGACTGGTGCCGCGCCCACCGGCCCAGATCGGCGTGCCGTCCGCCGTCCAGCCCGCGAATCCGCCCTGACGCGACGAAGGATCCTGATCCCCCAACCAGCTCCAGGTTTTCACCCGCAACCGACCACCGAGTTCGCCCACGACATTGCCGTCAGCAGCATTCAGCACCACATCGAGCAACACTCGCCGGGCTTGATCCTGCGCCGGCATCACGGCCAATGCCTTCAACAACTCAGCCACCGAAACCCGGGTCTGCGGTTGCAACGACGGCAAGTCCAGCAACCACTTCGGCGCTTGTCTCGCCTGCCAATACTCGCGCCAATCAGCGCCAGCAATGCCCAGGCGCGCAGGCTCAAAATACAACCCGCAAGACTTCACCAATGCCTGGTCGCGCTCAATCCTGCCGCCCGCCGTGCAGCAATACACTTCTTCCTTCGATTGCCCGCGACACTCATAAGCCGGTTCACGCGCGCCGGTATCCACCAGCCAGCCGTAGACAAACAGCTTCCACAAACTACCCAGCGGCGTCTGCAAATCAGCAGGCAATGGCTCACGCGAAATCACCTGCGTCTGGCTCAACGCAAGCAACACACCCTTGAAGCCCAGCCGCAACGGCTCGTCCTGCGCTGTCGCCAGCGCAGGCATCAAACACAGCAGCCACCAGACCAAGCGCCGGGTCATGTCAGTGGACCGTGACCTGACCAAGCGCCGGTTTCTGTTCCTGGGCCTGATGCTGTGGCGCGTAGACCTGTGTGAAACGCACCGGCGGCAAGTTGAACTGACCCTTTTGCGAGAAACGCACCAGATGACGCAGGCGCAATTCACCGCTCAGGGCATCCACCGGGATCGCGTAGGCCATTTGCCCCGGTTCGAAACGGGCCTTCTCCAGCGAGGTCGGCTCGGTGCCGGCCTTGCCCATCAGCTTGATGCCCCACGTGGTGCGCTCGACGTCCGCGCCCGGTGGCAGCGGCACTTCGAGCATGCCGTAGCGCAGCGGTTTTGCGGCTTTGCTGGTGATGATCACTTCGTCCAGGTACAGGCTGTCGCTGGACAACGGTTTGCTGCCGACGGCTTCGAGTTTGAATTCAAACGCTTCGTCACCCGGCACCAGACGCGACAGACGACGAGTGATGGTCACGGCCATCGGGTCCACTGGCGGTTGCTTGCTCTGGAAGCTCAACGCGGCGCGAAGCGGGCGTTCTTGCTCCCCGGTCAGCGACAACACTGTCGGCACGGGCGCAGCACCCTGCCACGTCCAATACATCTCACCGGTAGCACTGTGCTCTTTCTTCCAGCCTTCACCCGGTGCCAGCGCGATGGTCGGCGAGGCCTGCTCAATGCTGCGTTGCAGCCAGGTCAGCGCCAAGGCGCGTTCCAGGGTCGATTGCTGTGGCAACAAACGTTGCAACAACGCTTGAGCGTGAGACTGATCGAAGGCTTGCAGCGACAGGTTCAGCGCTTCGACAAACGGTTGAGAGCTGGCGGCCACTTGTTGTTGCGCAGCCTCCAATTGACCATTGAACGCCGACGGCAGATTGACCTTGGCCTGACGCGCCATCGATGCGGTCAGCACTCGAGCGCTGGCCAGCCCCAACGCCGAATCCGGATCGCTCATGACCAGACTTTCTTCGCCATCGTCCATCATGCTCGCCGCATGGCCTTCGCCGGCTTTCACCAAGTCGTCGATCAAACCGCTGAGCAGCGTGTTCACCGGCAATTGCATCTGCTTGGCAAACGACAGAATCAACGCCCGCTGCAACAGCGGCGTGTTCTGCGACTGCTTGGCGTACACCTCCAGCACCCGCTGCCAATGCTCCGGCGGCAGGCTCAGCTCCAGCGCTTTGCTGGCGTGCCAGTCGGCGTAATAGGCGTACGCAGTGAGGAACGCATCCGGTTCACCGTCATAGCCCCACCAGGTGAAGCTCGCCGACGGGCCGGCCATTTGCACCAAACGCAGGCGGCTGTTCTGCATGATCAAACGCAAGCGATCGCGGATCTGCGGGTTCGACGACAAGGTTGGATAAGCGATGCTCAGCGGCAGCAAACGACTGGCGGTCTGTTCGACGCCGCCGTACGGATAGCTCAGCAGATCATCAAGCGCCGAACGGAACAGCGCTTGCGGGCTGTCATCCAGACGCAGGCGAATATCCGTGGCGTCTGCCGGCAAGGTCAGCGGCGTATCACCGCTGGCCACGTCCAGACTTTGGCTCTGAGTCACCTGCCAGCCTTCGCCGGTCGCGGTCAGGCGCACCGCCAAGGCATCGGCGGTTTTGCCGTCCTGCACCAGCTCGGCGGTCCACTCGCCATTGGCCACTGTGAACGCCGGCAATGCGATGTAGTTGATGCCGTTGTTCAAAGTGACCGGCACACGTTGTTCGGCGCCCGCGTAATGAATCACCAGCTCAGCCTTGACCGGTTTCTCGGCCTGACTGAAAGCGAACACACCGAGATCCGGTTTGTCGCCGTTGCGGAATTTGGTCGGGCCGCTCCACTTCAGGTACAGCGGTTTTTCCGAGCGCACGAACTGCTTCTTCTGCCCGACCTGGCCGTCATCGGCGATGGCCCGGGCGGTGATGCGCCAGCGGGTCAAGGAGTCCGGCATTTTGAAGGTGAAGCGGGTTTTGCCATTCGCATCGGTGATCAATTCAGGCTGCCATGCAGCGGTGTCGACGTCTTCGCGACGTGGCCGCTCCAGCACTTTCACGCCACGCTCGCTGCGGTTGGCTTTGCCCGGCGCGCCTGGGCTGCCCGGCAATGCCACGTCGTAGCTGATGAACGACAAACTGGCGCTGGTGCGCACGTTGTTGCGGCGCGGGTGATAGAAGAACTGATCGATGGTTGGCGCGACTTCCGGTTGCAGCGCGTAGACCATTTCATCGACCACACTGACCGTCAGGTGCGCCGGAATCGGCTTGCCGGCGAACTGGGTGGTCAGGTCAACCGACACGGTATCGCCCGGCTGATACGCCTCTTTATCGGTGGTGATGGCCACGTCGATTTGCGGCGCAACCACTTTGATGCCGGCGTTCTGGAAGCTGTATTGGCCACCCTTGGTGTAAAGAACCGAGAACGTCAGGTTTGGCGCGAAGTTGTCCTTCACCAGGATGCGCGCGCGGTATTGGGTGTCGCTGAGTTTTTCCATCTTCAGCCAGTCGCTGCCCTTGGACAGCAGCGCGGTGGCCTCGACCTTGTCACGCTCAAGCGACAACAGCGCATCGATGATCGGCTCGGGGAAAGTGATCAACGCGAGGGCTTCGTCGCCCGCCTTGTACTCGGGTTTATCGAGGACGATTTCCACGGTGCCGGGCACGGCTTTGACGCCGTCGCCAGTGACCGAATGACCGGTCGCGCCAAGTACGCGGCCATGGTCATCTTTCAGCGTCAGGTTGTAAGTGCCCGGACGGTCGAAGGCCAGGGTGAAGCCTTTATCTTTGGCGGCGAGTTTACCTTCGCCAGTGGTTTGATCTTCGAGTCGCACCCAGCTGTAGCTGCTCGGGTTGACCGCTTTGCTCTGCTCGCTGCCACCTTCGTTGGCATAACTGAATGCAACCTTGCCGCCCACCGCGCTGAACCGCTGCGGAGCGCTCAGACGGAAACTCGCAGCACCGCGATCAATGAGAATTTCCTTGGTGGTCTTGACCCGATACGCCGCGCCATCGCTGGCGAACACGGTGAGCATGTAGCGGCTCGGTTTCTCGGCGGCGGGCAGATCGAGGCTCGCGTTGCCCTTGGAATCGGTGGTCAGTTCGGCGCTGGTCAGCTCCACCGGGAATTGCCCGAGGTATTGCAGTTCGTTATCGACCATCGACAGTTGCTGGGCGCGCAGGCTCAGACTCAACTTGGCGTTGGCCACCGGTTTGCCGTCCGGGTACAGCAGCACCAGACTGCCCTTCACCGGTTCGCCGGTGCGGTAATCCTGCTTGGTCAGGTTCAGCGAGATTTCGAAGTGCGGCTTGATGTATTCAGCGACACGGAAGGCACTGCTGTAGGCCTGATCCTTGTAGCTGAAACGCAGCTCATAGCCGCCCGCTACTGCGTTGTCCGGCAACTGGAAACGGCCCTGAGTACCAGCCTTGGAATCGAGCTTCAGCGCCAGCGATTGCAGCGCGGTGCCAGTGGCGTCGAGTACGGTAACGTTGACGTCGGCAGCGGTCGGTGCCACGGAGTCCCGCGCATTCTTGAACTCGCGGCCAACGATTTTCAGCGACACCCAATCCCCCGGCCGATACAGCGGTCGGTCGGTGAATGCATAAAGTTTGGTGTCGTAGATTTCGCTGTCGTAATAGAAGTTTTCGGAGACGAACACCCCGCCCTCTTCGTCCTCGCCGATCACGAACGAACGCTCCGGGCTGACGTGTTTCAGACGCAGCAAACCATCGGTATCGGTAGCACCACTGCTCATCACGCCCAGGCCGTCGGTCCACAGCACATTGACCTTGGACACCGAACTGCCTTCGTGTTTGCGCGCAGCCCACACCAGCAATTCATCGCCAGCAATTTTGCTCACGGCCACGGTGTTGGAGACGAAGACCATGGTGGTCGCGCGGTACTTGCCGATCAGCGCTTCCACCAGATACAGGCCCGGCTTCAGGTTGCCCAACGGGATGTACACGTTGCCCGGCGAGACACTGACGAACTCGCTGGAAGAACCGGCCAGGTTCACGCCCTCAGGCGGCTGGATCGGTTTGGCTTGCCACAACGGATAACGGAATTGACTGACCACCGGCAGGCCCGGAATCAACGCGAACTGCGGCTGAGCGTCGTAGGGTGTTGGCGCGGCGATGGCGGTGCCCATCTTCAGTTCCGGCACTTCCTCGGTGACTTGTTTGCGCGACTCGTAGGAAAACGCCCGCTGCATCACCCGACGGGATTTGCGGTACCAGTTGTCCCACAGATACGCGAGGGTGTTCGACAGGCCTTCGCCCTTGAACTGGCCATCGCTGACCACGCGGTGCAGGTTCTTCTGGCGCTTGAGGAAATCCAGCGGCTTGTCGATGCGATACACGCGAATGTCCGCGCCGCCGTAAGGTTCCATGCGAAACCGGCGGTAATCGCGGCCCGGCGCTTCGAGACGAACCATCGCCTGTTCGTCGCTGGCGAAACTGCTGTCGGCCAGCAGGAAGAAACTCTCACCGGCCACCGGCGTATAGCCGCTTGGCTCGGCGGTGTCTTCAGCATTGACCGCGGCCAGCGGCATGAACAAGGCCAACAACAAAGGCAGTTTTGAGCAAATGCGCAGCATGCGGGCACCGATCATTGGGAGAGGAAGTTCAGTCGATAGACGCCGATGAAGTTGGGGTTGGCTGCGTCGGGTATCCATCGGGTGTCCTTCCATGTCATGAGTTGTTGCAGGCTTGCGGAGCGCATGCCGTTGTCAGTGGGGGTGGTGGTGCCGGTGTGATAGGCGATGAAGCGGCCCATCCAGATCATCAGGTGCTGGTCGTCGCCCTGATCGAAAAACATCAAGTCGCCGGGCCGGGCCTGGGACAGGTCACGGCCGATCAGATGACTGTTGAACTGAATCAGTTTGATCGCGTTGACGTAAGGCCCGACCTTGCCGCCACCCTGCTGCCATTGCTGGGCGAGGCCGCGTTGGGCGTCGCTCAGTTGCAGTTCCGGCGGCAGGTAGCGATTGGACAGGCCGTTGCTGCGCAGCCATTTGTCGTCATGAACCTTCAGCGCTTCGTTGGCGGCAAACCGCACCAGCCCGGCGCAGTCCTGCTGATACCAGCGCGGGCTCGGGCCGTGGGTCAGTTGTTCCTGGGCGATGCGCACGAACCAGGCGCGGAATACCTGGGATTGCTGCGGGTCGAGCGCCGGAGCTTCGCTGGCAAAGGTGCGGGTCCCCAGCAACAACGCCAGCAGGCCGAGGCCTCGGATGAGTGCGGTCACAGGGCTTTCCACTCCAGCGGCAGCCACTGCCAATGGCCGTCGGGCTCGCTGCCTTTGGGCAAGGTCAGGGCGTATTTGCCATAGCCGCCGAGGGTGCGCAGTTTCGGAATCAGGTAGGTTTGCGCGGCGTTGTAGAACACCGGTTCCATGTCCTGCGGCAGGCTGTCGAGGGTTTCCTGTTGCATCAGCTGCGCCATGGAATCCGGGCCGAAATAGATCGGCATCAGCAGGTCTTTCGGCAGCACGTCAGCCAACGGTGGAAAGCGTTTGTCGAGAGTGCCGAGGGCTTTGTCGACCAGTTTGTCGTCGAGGGAGAACAGCAGCGTCGAACCGTGGCGAGCCAGGCTTACGCGCATAAAGGCTTTGCCGGTGATCGCGTCCGGTTGCTCGGCATCCTTGGCCTTATAGGGGCCGAAATTGGAGCTGACCTGGCGCTGCCACTGATGGGTCTGACCTTCCTGTTTCTCGACCACCGGGAACGCGTGATCGGCGACGTTGCCTTCGTAGGCGCCGACCATCGAGCCGAACAGGTTGCCCAGATCGCCGTCGAGTTTGGCGCTGTCATCGTCATTCAGGCTGGCCACCAGCAGCGGCGTGTACAGCCGCGAATCGGCGTACCAGCACAAGCCGGCGGCACCGGCCATGTGTTCGGTCAAAGCCTGGGCCACGGCGTCGTCGGCACCGAGCTTCACCAGCAGCGGTTTCTGTTGTTCGGCGGCCAGTGGCAAGGCCACGCAGGCACTGGCGCCCATGGGCATGGCTTGCCAGATCGGTTTGAAGTCGAAGTCTGGCTGATTTTCCAGTTCGTCCATGGCGAGGAAGCTGTGCCAGCCCTTGTCGTCCATGTCGAAACGCAGGCCGGCGAAGTTCGGGATGAAGCGCTGGTAACCCATGGCCAAAACGCTGGAATTGACCGAGAGACGCTGTTTTACCTCGGGCGCACGCGGTGGCAGGCCGAAGGCTTCGGGGAACAGTTTGTCGCCGTTGAGCAAGGCGGCGATGGCCTTGGTCGAAACGCTGCCGGTGTCCTCTGATGCGCCGTTTTCCGGATCGTAGAGCTTGGCCGGATTGGACAGCACCACCAGTTTGTCGCCATGGGAAGCGAACACCAATGACTTGCTGGCGTTGTAGTTGAGCTGATACAGCGTGACGGCGTCGGTGCCGACTTTCACCTCGCTGAGTTTGCTCAGCTGCGTATCACCCAGCGCTACTTTCGCCAGCGGCTCCAGCACCTTGGCCAGCCCGCCGCGATCCATCACTAACAGAAAATCCTTGAGACGCCCATCCGCCCCGCGCCACAGCGCCACATCCGCCGGTTGATCGAATAGCTGCTCGATCAGGCTGTCCTGCAACTTCAGGTCATGCTCGTAAATGATCCGCCGCAGACTGCCGATCAAGCCGAGACGGTCGGCGTGGGCTTCGTAATAGAAGACGAAATCTTCGGTCAGGGTTTCCTTGAGAAACGGCACCGCCAGCAGATCTTTTGGCAGTTGGCTCAGGGAGTGGGTTTCGAGCAAACCGTCCGGCCGGCTCATGCCCAGTTTGTCACTGGCCAGTTCCGCAGGCGGAGCCTTGGGTTTGTTCAGGAACCACCCCAACCCGCCTGCCACGCCGGCCACCAGGCACAGCCCGATTACCAGCGCCGGCCAGCGTCGGGAAGTGTTGGCAGCAGGTGCGTCGGCGGCCGGAGAAACTGTCTTATCACTCATGTTCACAAACCCAATTCATCCGTGGTGCGGGATGTTTAATAGTTGAAAGTCTTGACCAGCAGCAGGTCGCCGATCGCCCGCAAAGGTACGATGAAGGTCTCGCGTTTTTCGTCGACGGTGTTTTCGTAGAGCACCAGATTGATTTGCGAGGTGATCACCTCGTTCTGGTTGCTGGTCTCATCGAAGTTATAGCCGCCGCTGCCGAAGTTGCCCCAATAGTTCACGTAAACCAGATAAGTGCCATGCATCGGCGCGGTCATGGTGAACATTTCCGGGCCGGGGCCATCGACCCCGTCCGGGTCGAGGCCGCCGCCATTGCTCATCGCAGGGCGAGCCCAGAACGCATGCTGGCCGTCGGGGGTAATGATGTGCAGATCGAGTTCGGCCTTGGGATCGTCCCACCCCAGCACCACGCGAATGCGCGCCGGCGTGCGCAGGTTGTTGGCTTCATAGAATTGAACGCGCTTGAGCGACTTGCCCTCGGAACTGCGCACTTCGACGCTGTTGGACCCGGCGCCGAACGCATACGGCCGGGCAAAACGCCCTTGGTCGTCGGTGTACAAATTCAGGGGATTGCCGTTGACCGCCAGGCTGTGCGGCGGTCGGAGCGTGCCGAGGGCCTTGAGCTGGCCTTCGATCATCGTGCGATTGCGCTGCACGCCCCGGTCGATAGGCGGCGTGGGATAGGCGACTCGCGGATTTTCACTGCGGTCCAGCAGGCCGTGATAGCGCCAGCCGCCCACCGGTTCCGACAACTCAGCCGTGGGCTCGGCCCATGCAACCTGGGCGCAGACCAGCGTGATCAGCAGTGAAAGAACACAACGCATGTAACGCCTCCTGCCATGCATAACGAAACCTGGCGCCCGATCCTCGGCGCGGTGTTTGATCTGACTGCTGGGAAGGCGTTTGAGTAGCCTCAAACAAGCCTTCGAACTTCAAAAAAATGATGGTGCAGACGCTAATGCCAGTCAGTTAAACGTAATCCACGTGGGAGCGGGCTTGCTCGCGAAAGCGGTGTATCAGGCGACATCAATGTTGACTGTGCTGCCGTCTTCGCGAGCAAGCCCGCTCCCACATGGATGGATTGCGCTTAACTGACTGGCATTAGGCCAGAGGCCGGCAATATAACATTGCCAGCAGTGCAGTTTTCCGATCTTTTTGTGAACCAGCCGCGCTTTTTCCCGATAACCCGATCGTCGCCCCCGCCACCCTCTCGCGCATTCCGGGTCTTTAATGGTTGCAGGATTCCAAGCCACCGCAACCCACTGCGCACGGATCGGGAGACTCGTCATGAAAATCGTCGTCATTGGCGGTACCGGGCTGATCGGCAGACACCTCTGCAAAAACCTGCAAGGCCTGGGGCATGAAACCTTGGTCGCGTCACCCAGCACCGGCGTCAACGCCCTCACCGGCGAAGGACTGCAAACCGCTTTGCAAGGCTCCGATGTGGTGGTCGACGTGGCCAACTCGCCCTCCTTCGAAGACGCTGTCGTGCTCGAATTCTTCGAAACCTGCGGGCGTAACCTGCTCGCCGCCGAGAAAACCGCCGGCGTCAAACACCATGTCGCCCTGTCGGTGGTGGGCACCGAGCGCATGCTCGACAGCGGTTACTTCCGGGCGAAAATGGCGCAGGAAAAACTCATCAAAAACTCAGGCATCCCCTACACCATATTGCGGGCCACGCAGTTCTTCGAATTCATCGGGGCGATTTCGCACTCGGGCGTTCAGGACGGCGATACCGTGCGCCTGACCTCCGCCGAGCTGCAACCGATTGCCGCAGTCGATGTCGCGATGGCGTTGGCGAAGGTCGCCGTGCAAGCGCCGAGCAATCAGACCCTGGAAGTGGCCGGGCCAGAGCGCTGGCCGCTGGTGGAATTCGTGCGCCTGTTTTTGCAACACACCAACGACCCACGCCAGGCCCAAGCGGACGACACTGTCCCCTACTTCGGTGCGCCCATCGATGACCATTCGCTTACGCCGGGAGAGCACCCCATCATCGGGCCGACGCGCTTCGAGACCTGGCTCAAGAGCAGCGCTTGATACTCAAACCGAGGCCCTACACCAACCGCTCGATCTTCTGATGCTGCCAGACCATTTTGTAATACAGCGTCTGCAGCACCAGCATGCCCAGATAGGCCACCGGAAACGCCATCCACACACCTTGCAATCCAAAACGCGCATCCAGCAGATACGCCACCGGCAACTGCACCCCGACCACGCAAACGATCGAAACCGCCACCGGCACCAACACCGTGCCGCTGGCGCGCATGATGCCGCCGACAATCGCCTGAAAGCCAAACACCAGCAGGCTCCAGAGCATGATGTGCAACAGGTGCTCCGCCATCGCCCGCGTGGAATCATCCGTGAGGAACAACCCCAGCAACCAGTGCGACAGCAGGTAACCCAACACCACCAAACCACCGGTCAGGCACACGTTGATCAAAAGCCCCGTGCGCAAAATCGGCCCCATGCGCTCGATGCGGCCCGCCCCTATCGCCTGCGCGCCGAGGATCGACGCCGTGATCGCAATCGACAGCGCCGGGAACTGCACGTAATTGACGATCTGCGTCACCGCCCCGTACGCCGCCGTCGCCTGGGAACCGTGCTGGTTCACCAGCGCCAGAATCACCAGCTCCGATAACGACAGCACCACCATCTGCAGCCCGGTCGGTAGCCCGATGCGCAACACTTTGCCGAGGATCTCCAGATCCAGCCGCATCGACGCAAACATCTCCCGATCCGGCGCCAACGGATGCCCCTTGCGAATCAACCGCCACGCCAGCCACCCCATCGCCGACAAGTTACCCGCCAACCCCGCCCACGCCGCACTCTGAATCCCCAGCGGCGGCAACCCCAACCACCCGAGGATCAACGCCGGCGTCAGCGCCAGCCCGACACACGTCGACACCACCAGCGCCAACAATGGCGACACCGTATCGCTCACCCCACGCAGCAACTGCGTGAACAACACAAACACCAACAGCGACGGCAAGATCCACATCATCACATGCGCATACGCCACCGCATCGTCCAGCACATCCACCGGCGTGCCCAAACCCTGCAACGCCGGCCGGGCAAACACACTGCCCAACACCGCCGCCGCCAACCCAATCATCGCCCCCAACAGCAACGTCGAACCCGCAATCGCCTTCACCAAATGCAACTCGCGAGCGCCCCAGGCTTGACCGATCAACACCCCGGCGCCAGCGCCGAGGCCGATGACCAAGGCGATGAAGAAGAACACCACGGGGAACATGCCCGATACCGCCGCGAGAGCCTGGGTGCCAAGCATTTGGCCGATGTAGATGCTGTTGATCGTGCCGGACATGGACTGGAGGAAGTTGGAGAGGACCATGGGGGCGAGGAATAGGAGGTAGGTTTGCCAGAGAGGGTGTTGGGTGGCGGGGGTTTGCATTGAGGTTCCGTCTCGGGTGGGGGCTGGCGTTTGGGAAATTCTACGCTACGGAACCGGGAATAACGCGCTCCTGTTTTGCGGATTTGGGGAGCATGAGTATTGTTTGCTTTCGCCAAGCAGCGGCCGCTGGAACGCCCTGAATGCTCTCCTGAGTCCCGACTTTTTTGACTACGCCAAGTCCGCAGTAATATGGGTCGCTGGTGAAGATGGGGCACCACTTAACTTGTTGTACCGTTCGTTCCTGTAATATGCCAGCCCCCATCACCACGAGCTTTGAAAATGGATTCTCACTCGATTCTGACGTTTACACTGGTCGCCGCGATTGCTATTGCCAGCCCCGGGCCTGCGACCTTGATGGCGATCAACAATAGCCTGGCCCATGGGCAGCGCAGCGCCATATGGTCATCGCTCGGCAACGCCAGTGGCCTGTTCTGCCTGTCGTCCGCTGCCATGCTGGGGCTGGGGGCGCTGCTTGCCAGTTCCGAATGGCTGTTCAACGCAGTGAAGTTCATCGGTGCCGGTTATTTGTTCTACCTGGGCATCAAACAATTGTTCAAAAAGGGCCCGATGCTCCCGGACGGAATTCAGGACGACTTGAAGGAAAGCCGGCCGACTCGTTCCAAACTGTACAAAGCGGCCTTCCTGACGGCGGTGACCAACCCCAAGGCGACGATGTTCTTCACCGCGTTGTTCCCGCAGTTCATCGATCAGAGTGCGGCATTGCTGCCGCAATTTCTGATCCTCACCTCGATCTTCATGGCATTGTCGGTGTTGTCCCTGAGCCTCTATGCCGCGCTCGCCTCGCGGGCCAAGGGTGTGCTGACCCGGCCTGCGCTGTCCCGTTGGGTCAGCCGGGTGGTGGGGTCGACATTCATCGGTTTCGGTGCTGCTATCCTGACCATGCGGCGGCAGGCGGCGTAAGGGAGTCGGGCTTGTAACTCCGGTAACAAGGAGCTGATAGGGCGTGAGCGTCTGCCCTGCCGATTGAGCCGCGCCGACTGGATCAAACTCATGATCGCCGCCGCATGTTTGCCACTGCGTTTACGCGCAGCCAGCACATGCTTGTGAATCTCCGGTCCAGACGGCTTTGCTTACGTTCGTCGGCACACTCAGCATGCGAAGGCCAGGTGTTTCATAGGGGCTCTCCGTTCAATTCGTGTGTGGCGCGCACCAAATCCGGAAGTCATTTTCAGTATTCCCGAGCGATAATCGGGCACGCCTGCGCCGCATTAAAACTGATTTGAATCAGAGTTTAGTGTGAAAAAATTGCAAATTGCAGGCGTTAGAGGGTGATTTGCGCCACAAAATAGAAGCTATTTTGAAAATCCTGGTGAGTTTTATGATTTTTGGTAAGTATCATCGTTTGGACTATAAGCGCCTCGCGATACTTGATCTCAACTCAAACCAAGTAAACTGCGAGTGCTATTCGATATGGGGTTGTCGCTAAGGGCCGAGGCGGAACAGGGGCAAACTGCACAGAATTTAGAATGAGCTGAAACTAAACGATTTAGGCTTTCGAAATACCGCAACAGTGGTGATCAACACCAGAACAAAGCCCGAACGTAGCAGAATGATAGTGAGGGGTAGACGACGCTATCGCCCATAGATTAGAGTGCTGTCGTATCAGAGAGCATTGCTGCCATGGAGGCATTTATGTGTATACGTCTTAACTCCCGCCAAAAAACCTTACTCCGTTCCGCTCATGCGTCTAGGTGCCAGACACTATTGCGCACGATCTCTAATTAAAAACAAGCCTCCTGGTTCGAGTATTTAAATACTCGACCGCGAACATAGACTTTTAAGCGCCGCGACCAATGGAACAGTTCATTGCTTGTTGCTGCTCGTAATTTCAACCTGTGACGTTATACATTATAGCGAGGCTAAACCATGCCTTCTACCAACAATGATTTATCTATAAAACAAAACACCCAGTCTCTAAAAAATTTTTGGGCCGACACCTTCGCGCTAAATACGTTTTGCTACTTAATCTCCATACCTATCGAACTAGGTTTTGCGCAGATGACACTTAGCACACACCTAAGTGCTAGACTCGTAGGGCTGTTCATTATCACCAGCACTGCTCGCCCCTTCGGTATATGGCGCGACTATGTCTTTAAAAAATTCAAGATTTCCGACAGGGATAAAGGTATAAAACCTTACCTTGTCGATACCTTGGCCTATCTCTCGTTCGAGTTACCACTCTACATAATAAACATGAGCATAAGCGGTGCAACCTTAATGCAAGCCATCAAGGCCGCCTTGATATTTTGCATTATTGCAGGCTTTGTTGGCAGACCTTACGGAATCTATAGAGCACTCATTAGAAAAAAACTATTTAACCTGAACTGAGAACACAAAATGGATATTGACTCAATAGTTCACACCATCACCTCACAGAAAAATCTAAGAGAAAACATTGTAATCGACTGCGGTCACACGACCATATTCTCATCTCACGATGGCTATTCATTTGGCATACAAGGAGAACCGAGTCCGACGGAGATTCGCACATTCGAACTGGGGATTGCATTACATGACGCCTTAAAGCGTCATAACAAAAACGTATCCATAAACCTGTACCTTTCTGACCTTATAGGCATCAAAGGTGGGAATGATGAACGACGGAGAATCACTCAAGACATCCAACACCGTGAGAAAGCCGTTTATATCCCCAGCGCCTATCAAAAATTACTCGCCGCAAGTGAAATATCTTTAGAAAAAGTAGCAATTCATTTGCAATCCAAAGGCAACGATCACTTCCGGAAAATCATGCGTCGGACTCGCTCCGAAATTGAACAACTCAAATCAACCAGTCAAAACTACATCCACGAGGTATTCAATAAAACAAACGCACTATTCCTCTCTACCGAAGATCAGGGTCTATTCTCATTGACCACTCCCTACCTGTTCGACACACACGATGAGGACTCCTATTTTGGAGGTTCATGGTGGAAGGACAACGAGAACCAGATTAAACAGAGCGACCTGGAAAATTGCCCTTTGGCCCGTTTGAAAAAGAACCCGGTGATCAATCTCTACGAAACAGGAGGACGAGTTCTTTGCCCTGCGACCTACGGTGGCTTGCTTTGTCAATTTGACAACTCCGTGGATCATATCGCTATTTACGCAAGAGCAGATGACGAGTTCATTGGAGAAAAGGTGTATCGCGGCGTTATATCGGCCAACTTACTGATCGAAAACTTTTCCAGAAATTGCGCGCAGATCATCATCAACAAAGAAGAATTGATCGAGTACACCTTCATTGAAAAAAATCTGATTGGCCGTTCAAGCACAGACAGCATAGAGTTTACGAACCAGATACAAGATATGCTGCACAACAATAACATGAGAATAATATAAGGACATATATGATCTATCTTGACAGCGCTGCCTCTGCATTACCTTTTGAAGATGCTGTGACTTTCTCCCCTGAACCTGGAAACCCTTCAAGCGCTCATTCTGCAGGCTATGCAGCTAACGCAGTGCTTGAAAAAACCAGATCGCTGCTGAGCGCGATGTTCGGAGGGCGGTCAAGCGAGTATCATTTCTGCTCAGGCGCCACCGAAGCTGCTAATTTGATTATTCAAGGAAGATGCCATTTTCTTAAGATGGCCAATTCGACAAGAAACGAAATAATTGTCAGCGCCATTGAACACCCTGCTGTATTCAATACCGTAAAACACATGCAGCAGTCCGGCTTTATCGTCCATATTGTTCCAGTTGATCACCGAGGAATTATAGAGACTTCTTTCATATATGATTTACTCAATGAACATACTTCAATGGTATTGGTCATGGGCGTTAACAATGAAACTGGGGCACGCCAACCTATCGACGATATCGCTAAAAAAATAAAAGCCATAGATCCGGAAATCTCCTTCATTTGTGACGGTGTACAGACACTGACAAAAGTCTCCTCTCCCGACTTAACGTATATCGATGCCCTTATTGGTTCTGGACACAAACTCGGAGCGGCAATGGGGGTCGGTTTTTTTTATTTTAACCATCGTTTTCGACTCTCCCCTTTGCTATTTGGAGGGGAGCAGGAGGCTGGCGTCAGGCCAGGAACGGAAAACATCTACGGCATAGAGTCTTTATATAGAGCTCTCGTACATCACCAAAAAAACGCTGACCAGTACCATAATCACGTTCGCGCCTTGAGCCTGCTCCTTCAAAAGACTCTTGAGCAGTCAGACATCTCATTTTCGATCAATACCCAGGATGGAGAAACTTCAGGTTACATACTCTCTATTTGCTTTAACGGTATCGATGCCAGCAGGGCGATCAAGTTTCTCTCGCAAAGAGGTATTTGCGTCTCTAAAGGCTCAGCTTGTAGCAGTGTGTCTCCTACACCTTCCCGGGTGTTAAGCGCGATGAAGCTCAGTCACACCCAAATGAGCTCCACCCTACGAGTCTCTTTTAGTCCGCTAAACG
Source organism: Pseudomonas farris (assembly GCF_019145235.1). Classification (GTDB taxonomy): domain Bacteria; phylum Pseudomonadota; class Gammaproteobacteria; order Pseudomonadales; family Pseudomonadaceae; genus Aquipseudomonas; species Aquipseudomonas farris. The sequence continues at coordinate 21,889 of NZ_JAHSTV010000007.1, forward strand.
TCAAGGAGGACGTTCTCACTTTTTGTGCAGCAATGAGTGAATTGCATTCATATAACGTCGAAACCTCAGCTTTAGAGCAACAAAGCCAGATGTAAGCCTCATCGCTGAAAAAATCAGTACGATGAATACACTCTGCGTTCATCGTACCGCTGCCTTAAGCAACGGACTAAAGGGTGTTTCAGAGCAGAGGAATCCAAATACATAATCTCGGGCGTGGAGCATCCACACTTTGGCCGGCTGCTTACGCACATGACAACACCCGCACAGATGTCCACGATCCAGACCGCACTGGCGCCAATCATGAGCAATTGATCGACAGGGAGCGGCCGACCGTACGTCGGCCAGGCCTGGTCCTGCAAATCAACTTCCGTTCGGGCGCGCTCCTTGACGATTCAGTGGTTAGATTCGATCCAGACAATTCTTCAGCGCGACCGGCAAAAAACGTGTTCCGCTGCCAACAATGACCTGAACTGCGAAACGTTCTCTGAAGAGAGTCCGGCAGCTTCAAACACTGCACAGGTAAAGCTAACGGGTGCAGGGCCTGGAGCCGTGATGATGCGGTCGGCAACCACAGCTACTTGACTGCTTCGATAAAGCGCGGCGCCTTCATAACCTACGGCATTCTGTTGTAAGAAGTCAGCGCTGTTCGAGGTATGAGAAACCGTGTTGAGAAGCCCGGCCCTCGCAAGTGCCAGCGTCCCCCCACAGATACCGGCAATTGTCGCTCCACTTGAACGACTCGCAAGCAGAAAGTCCCGAATATCCGGTGCATCTGCACGTTCCCAGATCATTCCACCGATGACGACAACAACGTCCGGCTTCCAGTCCAGGCATTGTTGCAAGTTGCTATCCACAGTTACAGCCAGTCCCCCCTGGGAGCGGAACTGCCCCGTGGCAGAAGCGAAAAACCTGACGTCGATCCCGTAAAACGGGGATGCGGTTCCTGCAATAAAAGCGTATTCCCAGTCCGCAAAACCGGGTGTCAGTATCAAGCCCACGCGTGCCATCAGTCAGAATCCTCCATGGAAACGAATAACATAAAGTGACAACAAATAGATCTCAACGACTGCTTACGCTTTTACACAGCTAAAAATGGTGTCCACTTAAAAAAAATTTAGATGGACACCATCGCCTTAAGCGCTCAACCCATTTCGTTGATGCAGACCACTTTGGGTTGCGTCATGTCCTCGTAGGCAAATCGAACACCTTCTCGCCCCAGACTTCCGTACTTGGAGCCACCGAAAGGCATGGCATCAAAACGATAATCAGAAGAATCATTGATCATCACGCCACCGGCTTCAATTTGGCGCGCCAATTTCAGGGCCTTGGAAAGATCACGGGTGAAGAGTCCCGCATGCAAGCTGTATTCTGGCGCGTTGGCCAGAGCAACGGCGTCATCCAGGTGGTCAAAAGGCTCCAGGATGACCACCGGCGCGAAGATTTCCTGCTGCCAAATCCGACTGTTATGGCTTACACGCTCCAGTACGGTCGGGGCATAGCTTCCCGCTTGGCGATGGTGTCCGCACAGAAGAAGAGCACCCTCGGCCAGCGCTTCATTCACCCATTGTTCGGTGCGACGAGCCGCCTGCTCCGTAATCATCGGGCCAACATCCGTTGCTCGCTGATCAGGATCGCCAAGCACCAATGCACGCGTTTGGCTGACAAAACGCTCACGGAAATCTTCGTAGATTGAACTGTGTACGAGGATGCGCTGCGTGCCGATGCAATTCTGTCCTGCTGCCCAGAAGGCACCCGATACACAAGACTCTACGCTTGGTTCAAGATCACAGTCTTCGAGCACGAGAACCGGTGCATTCCCTCCCAGATCCATGGCCAGCTTCTTCAAGCCTGCACTACGAGCAATGGACTCTCCCGTTGCAAAACCACCCGTGAAGGAAATCATCCGCACTTCGCGCAGTTCCACCAATGCTTTACCCAGATCGACGCCTCCGGTCGCCAGGGTTACCACGGACGGAGGCAAACCCGCTTCCACCAGGCACTCAACCAGCTTGAGAGCCGACAACGGTGCGAGCTCTGAGGGTTTCAGGATCACAGCATTGCCACCGGCGATGGCCGGGCCCAATTTATGGGCGACCAAGTTCAGCGGATCGTTGTATGGGGTGATCGCGACGATAAGCCCCAACGGTTCACGAGTGAACCAGCCTTGGCGCGATTCGGAGCCTTCATAAGCCTCGAATGGAATCACTTCCCCGGCGTTACGACGAGCCTCTTGCGCCGATAGCTTCAGCGTGTTCACACAACGTTTCACTTCCTTCTCTGCTTGTCGCAGCGTCTTTCCCGCCTCTGCAACAATGAGTTTGGCAAACGCTTCAGCCTCAAGCTCTACACGCCGTGCCGTTTCCTCAAGGATGCGTGCACGAAGGTGACGAGGCATTGCCGCACTCTCACGCACGCCAATTCGCGCACGCTCCAGCAAGCCAGGAACAGCGGTTGCATCGAGGCAAGGTACGCTTCCCACCAGGCGACCATCGAATGGACTGAACACATCAATCTGTTTGGCATCAACAAGCTGGATGCTGGCCATGCTGGATACGCTCATGACTACTCTCCTATTACTTGCCGTGGGTGGTATGGATGGCGATGATGTCTGACAGCAACGCATAGGCAGTCTCGATACGACCTGCTCCAGGGCCGGATACAGTGACGGCACCCAGCAGTGAAGTATTGAACGACACCGCGTTCGTGGCGCCGGAAATACCTGCAAGAGGATGCGCATTCGGCAACAGTCGAGCTTCCACACTCGCTCGAACCGAGCCATTGGCTTCGCGATTTGCACAACCGATCAGCTTCCAACTTGCACCGTTGGCACTTGCCTGGGCGACGTCTTCTGGGCTGATGCTGCTAATCCCTGAACAAGCCACATCGCTGACGCTCAATCGAGCGTTGAGCAGTTCGTTGGCGAGAATCACCACCTTGAGGCGGACGTCAAACCCCTCGACATCGGCAGTTGGATCGGCCTCGGCATAGCCGAGCTGTTGAGCCTGAGCGACTGCGTCGTTAAAAGTCAGGCCGTCCTTCATGCGGGTCAGCACATAATTGGAAGTCCCGTTCAGGATGCCTTCAAAGCCTTGAACCTCCACGCCTGCCAGAGCCTGTCGTGCCAGGCGAATCACGGGCGTACCGCTCATAACCGAGCCTTCGTACTCGAAGGCAACTCCCTTACGACGGGCCAAATCCTTAAGCTCAGCGCCGTGCAGCGCAATTGGCCCCTTGTTGGTGGTCACAACATGGATGCCGCTTTCCAGTGCCCAGCGGCAGAACGTAGTAGCGGGCTCACCATCGACAGGGTTGGTAAAGGTGGCTTCAGCAATCATGTCCGCACCAGAATGCTTAATGACAGCTTCGTTCAACGCTTCAGCGGTGCCTCCAGGCATCTGAGCGAGCGCCCCCTTCTCGAGAGGCAGAGCGACCAACTGCTTTGCATCCAGCCCCTCTTTAGCAACGATGGAACCGAGAAAAATATCAGTCACACCCACGATTTTGATACCAAAACCCAGAGAGGCTTTCCACTCGGCATTACGATCTGCAACCAGTTGAGCCAGGCCACGGTTGACGCCACCAAAACCCACCAGGGCAATTTTGTATTCAGTCATGAAAGCAGTCCTCTTAGACGTTGTTCGATAGGAAGATCGTAAGAGTCGAGCTCTGGCAGTTGAATATGGCAGAGTGCTGTATTTGTTGGCCGTTTTGCCCGTACAGAAAGACGAGGTATACAGGGGCAGAAAGCCCCTTTTTTTGTGCTCAGAACACGGCAGAAAGGACGAAGGAAGTGACGGTATTTTCCACCCCGGGCATCGCAGAGATTTCCTTCCAAACGAGGTGGACACGTTCGGGAGAGGCAGCATTGACTCGAAGCATCAAATCGAATTCACCGCTCAATACTTCACACTGAACCACCTCGGGGATGGAGCGCAGCACAGCAAGTACCTCCTCTCCACGCATGCGGTCGTAGCGATAGACAAAGATCACCGCACTGATCAGCGATGAAGGTCCTCGGGAATCACCGAGACGTACCGTATAACCCTGGATGGCGCCGTCTCGCTCAAGACGCTCGATGCGCTGCCGCACAGCATTGCGAGACAGGTTGACCTTGGCGCCCAGTTCAACATGGGCGATTCGAGCATTCGCTGTGAGTTCGGCAAGTATGCGCTCGTCCAGCGGATCCAGAATGCGCTTCATACAGGCCTCTGCTGCGCCAACAAGAGGGCCTGGCACAGACCGTCCAGATCGCCTTTGGCCAAGTACGGTGGCTGAGCAAAAATGTCAGGAGTCGTTGGCACCTCTGCCTGCCAGACACCTAATTCGGACAATAGGGCCGCAGACCTGGCCGGAGCAATTTGCCCAAAGGTCACCATCGGAGCCCCCAGACTGCGTCGATGAATTCGGCCAGCCAGTACGCCCACAGCGGTATGTGGATCGATTGCAGACCCGGTCTCACGGAACAACTTGACGACTTCGTCGCGAACCTGTGATTCGTCTACTGCATAGGAGTCGAACAGAACGCGGGCCCTGAGCCATTGCTGGTTGCCAATGCTTAACTCGCCGCAGCCTTCAAAGTGCTCCATTAGCGCCTTTACTGAATGCCCATCGTGCCCATACAGCTCCCAAATGAACCGCTCCAAGTTGGAGAACAGGGAGAAATCCATCGCAGGAGACAATGTTCGATTACTGACTCGGGTCGAGTAGCGATTGCGATGAATAAATTGGTGAAGTGCATCATTACTGTTCGTAGAAATGATCACCTGGTTGATGGGTAATCCCATTTTCTGAGCCATGTAGCCGGCGCAGATCTCAGCAGAGCTGGCTGCTGGAACGCTGAAACCTACAGGACGTGTCCCGCCACCCAGCTGCAAGGCAGCGTGGAAATAAAAAACGATCTGTGCGAGGACGCCAACCCAGTTGGTGGAGTTGAAGCTGATCGGTATTACCCCGTCTAACGGCCAGTCGCGCAAGAGTCGAGAGACCAACGTCTGGCAGTCGTCGAAATTGCCGTCTACTGGAAAAAGCTGAACCCGATCAGGGTCTGCCGCCTGCAAGGCAGAGAGTTGCTCAGGCGCTACCCCATTGCGCGGATACAATATCGCCATGCGAGTACCAGCGCAGTTGGAAAACGCCTCGAGCGCAGCCAGCCCAGTATCGCCATTAGTCGCACCGACGATCAGCGCCTCTCCACCGACCTCCCCCAAAAAGTGTTCTACCAAACGCGATTGCAGTTGCGCAGCGAAATCTTTGGAAGAATGGGTCGGGCCATGAAACAGCTGGAGTATCCATTCGTTATGGCCTATCTGCTCAAGCGGCGTAATAGCGCGGTGGTTAAAGTTTCGATAGCTGTCGCTCAGCAAAGCACGCAGGGTGCTTTCGTCCATGGAAGAGCCAACGTAGGGTGAGACCACTCGCCAGACCAGCTCCTCGAAAGGTAACCACGACCAACTGGTAATCTGTTTCTCAGTGAAGACAGGCAAACTTGCCGGGACGTAGAGACCGCCATCTTCGGCAAGCCCCGACAGAACCACACTGCCAAAGTCCGCCCGCACGTCACCGCCGCGTGTGCTTACGTAATGCATGATGACTCCAGAACAGAATTACAAAAGGCGGTGGGCTTGAGCCACCAACCAAGTAGAAAAAGTCGCGGCATCAGGCGAAAGCATCTCGGCCTGCTCACGCACTAGATAAAAAGACTCGCTGGCCTCGATTCGGTGACTGAATGGAGCAATCAGGTGCCCACTCTTCAGCAAATCTTCCACGACGGAAGACCGCGCCAAGGCAACGCCCTGACCCAGTTCTGCCATGCGGATTGTGGAAATCAGTGTGTCGAACTGAAGACCACGGGAATAATCGACATCGTCTGCTCCAACCCGCTTCAACCAGTAACCCCAACCTTCCTCGTACCCCAATACATGCAGCAAAGAATGGTTCATCAAATCGCGAGGCTCACGTATCGGTGAACGGGTCATAAGTTCAGGCGAGCAAACGGGCTGGAGGATGTCCCACGTTAATCGCTGAGAGTGCAATCCCGACCACTCACCGCATCCCCAGCGAATCTCCAGGTCATCCTCTCCGTCCGGTTCCTTCACCCAAATGTTGCTGATATATCGGATGTCGATTTGGGGATACTCTCGACAAAAAACTGCGAGCCGCGGGGCCAACCAATAGTGAAGAAAGGAAAGACTGCCACGCACCTTCACATGCCTTCGATTGTGCTGGCCAAAAATCTCGTTTGTACCCACTGCAAGACGGCTGATCGCGTCTTGTACTACCGGCAGGTACGACTGCCCTTCTTCAGTCAAGCCAAGCCCTCGGGGCAGGCGCTTGAATAGCGCCACCCCGAGGTGGCCCTCCAACTGACGGATCTGCTGACTTACTGCACCTTGAGTCAGGTGCAGCTCCACCGCTGCATGGGTGAAATTCAAATACCGCGCCGATACTTCGAATGCCCTCAGCCAATTCAAGGGCGGTAGTGATTTTTGACTCATCGGCGCAACCTCATTGGGACTTATCTCTGCTCAATCATCGCCTGAGCTACTCACGCCGCACCAGCAGAATGATGTGCAGCCGCTGCTAATGCCAACCGCTCTTCCCGCTTCTTGCGAGTGATCCAATAAACGAAGTAACACCACGCGATAAACGGAAGTCCGAAGTAAAGCGCCACTCGCTGCTCAGGATCAAAAGCAATGCCGACGCAGGCCAGCAAGCAACACAACAGAGCACCAATAGGAACCCAAGGGTAGCCGCGCACACGAAAATGCAGATCCTCAACTCGCCCGCCATTGGCGACATATTGGCGTCGGAAGGCGATTTGGCTCGCAGCGATGCTCATCCAGACGATCACCACCGCGAGACCCGAAATCGACACCAGAGCCAAGTAAACCGTATCAGGGGCAAGCACGCTGCTGAGCAGCGACGCCATCGCACCCGCCATACTCAAAACGATCGCATTAACCGGCGTGCCCTGGCGCGAAAGCCTGGCGTAGCGCTTAGGCATGTGCCCTTGATCACTCAATGTCCAAAGCATGCGCGAAGCCGCATACAGTCCTGAGTTAGCGGCGGATATCAGGGCCGTGAGAATGACGAAGTTCATAATGTCAGCTGAATATGGGATGCCAATCAGCTCGAACACCATCACGAACGGACTTTCTATAACGCCCGCCTGCTCTCGGGGCAATAAGGTAGCAAGTACGAAAATCGTGCCCACGAAGAACAGCGCCAGACGTACCACCGTCGTCCGTATCGCCTTGGGTACGCTGGTCTGAGGATCTTGCGCTTCACCTGCCGCAATCCCGATAAGCTCAGTTCCGGAAAATGCAAAGGAGACAGCTAGAAGTGTCATCGCAATGGGTAAGAACCCTGTCGGGAAAAGCCCTTCACGGGTAAAGTTCGAGAGCCCGGCACCTTGCAAATGCTGTACTTGGAAGAGACCGCAAATAGCCCCACCACCAATGACGATAAACGTGATAACAGTCAGAACTTTAATCAGCGAAAGCCAGAATTCAGTCTCCGCAAACAAACGAACAGATACAACGTTGCTTAAAAAGACTGCAATGGCAAAAAACGCGCTCCAGATCCAGACCGGTGTATCAGGGAACCACCGAACCATCAGGATGCCCGCAGCCGTAAACTCAGAGCCAATAGCGACTGCCCAAGTGAGCCAATATAGCCAGGCCACCGTATAGCCCGTACCTGGGCCCAGGTATCGAGTTGCGTAGCTACTGAAAGATCCGGTTTCTGGCATCTGTACCGCTAATTCACCGAGACAGACCATTACCAAATACACCATCACCGCACCGATGATGTAAGCAATCACTGCGCCGAGCGGCCCAGCCTGATTAACGGTGTAGCCGGAGGTAAGGAATAATCCCGTACCGATTACACCGCCCAACGCCAACATAACAATGTGGCGGGTTTGCATTTCTTTCTTGAAATTTAAGGCTGGATCGGACTGATCATTTTTTGTTTGGATAGTCATCGCTATGTTCTCATGAAATGCACGGACAAATATTTCTTGTAACCGACTATTAGGCAGCACAATTAAATTGTCGCTAGTTGTTATTGTTTTCACTATTCATGAAGGACGATCCGATCATAAAATCGGAAGTCTTACCGAGTTCAGGTTCCCACCTCGGTGAAACGCTCGGTTGTGCCAGCATGGAGGATTGCATCACCTTGTTTACTGCGAACTAACGCAAATGCTTGTTTAAGGTCAGCCAACAAGTCGGCCGTATCTTCAATACCCACGGAGACCCTGACCAAGCCCTCGGAAATCCCAAGTGCCTCCCGTTCCTCCAAGGTGTTTTCCACGTGGCTGGTTGTCCGTGCCGGCCCGTAGATGGTTTCAACCGCTCCCAGGTTGCCCGCACGATGTGCATATTTGAGCAGCGGTAACAAACGAGTCACTGTGTCCATGCCCCCCACCAGCACAAAGCTGACAATTGCGCCAAATCCGCGCATTTGCGAACGGGCAATGACATGACCTCGATGTTGAGGAAGTCCCGGATAGTTCACAGATTCCACCAAGGGCTCGGTGCATAGGTACTCGGCCAGTACTTGTGCGCTCGCCTGTTGCTGGCGAAGACGCAAAGCCAGAGTCTTGATGCCCCGGATGATGAGATAAGCCGAGAACGGGTCCAGCGAGGCCCCATTGATTTCGCGGTAATGACGAACTTGAGACATGAGATGCTCGGTGCCGCAGACCACACCGCCAAGCACATCGCCATGACCGGACAGGAACTTGGTAGCACTGTGCACTACCACATCAACCCCAAGAGCAAGGGGATTCTGATTCAAAGGCGTCGCGAACGTATTGTCTGCTATGACCAAAGCCCCAACACGCTTCGCCGTCGCCACGAGACGTCGGATATCCAGAACCTTGAGTGTTGGATTCGTCGGGGTTTCCAGGTAGAGGACATTGCAGCCTTTAGCGATCTCATGCTCGATAGCTTCTATATCGAGGGTATCGCAAAGCATGACCTCGACTCCCATGCGAGGGAGAAACTCTTCAAAGATTTTGTTTGTGCCACCGTAGCTGTCGCGGGTAGAAACCACACGCTGACCACAGGACAGGAAGGTATGCAGCACACCACTGATGGCAGCCATCCCGGTACTGAAAGCGACAGCCGATTCAGCGCTTTCCAGCTCGCAAAGTTTGTCTTCCAGGACAGTGACAGTTGGGTTACCCATGCGGCTGTAAATGAAGCCAGGTTCTTTACCCAATGCCACGTCATACCATTCATCGATGTCATGGTAACCGTAGGCGGCGCTGACTACGATGGGAGTCTGGGTGGCGTTGTAGGGATGTTGAACTTGCTCCCCGCCCCAAACCACTCGCGTCCCCAAACCAGCATTCTGGCTCTGACCGGGTTTTATCTTGTCATCCATAAATTTATCTCGCATCGATGAAACACAGATGTGTTCCGATTGGGCTTGCGATGACTATATGGAAGGCTTGATCGTGTGAAAAATCATGTTATCTGGGGCTAAGGGGGGCTTTTTTTAATGGATGAACGACAGAAAAGGGCTTGATGGCACAAATGTGTGTGAAGGATGTATTGGCCCGTCTGCCAACGTATCAAGCGAATGAAATTGCCGGGCTACTGCCACATAGGCATCGTCGGTGACCCTATGAAGGTCGGGGGCAGATGGTCATGGCAGGAGAGCGCTGGCCGCTATTGCTGCCGCATAACTGGCAACCGCCTAGACTGGGTTAACTCACTAACCGAAGGACATAAAATGCTCATTGTCTTCAGCGGCCTTCCGGGTACCGGAAAGACGACTATCGCAAGTGACCTTGCCACCAGAACAAGTGCTGTGTATCTGCGGATCGACACGATTGAGCAGGCTATCCGAAATTCCGGTGCTCTGGCACAAGACGTGGGGCGGAGCGGTTACATGGTCGCTAATGAGCTTGCTCTGAGCAATCTTCGCTTTGGCAGCACAGTCATAGTCGACTGCGTTAACCCAGTAATCGAAAGCCGAAAGGCGTGGAGCGAAATAGCCACACGCTCTGGCGCTCCATTAGTGAATATCCAGGTGGTTTGCTCTGATATACATGAACACCGCAGACGGGTAGAAACCAGAAAGATTGATATTCCCGGGCTGACGCCACCAACCTGGCAGTCTGTATTGGATCATGAATATGAGGGGTGGGATAACGCCCCGTTTAATATAGACACAGCCCTGACATCTCCAGCGGAGGCAGTGGCAATGATCACCAAACGATTTTTATCCGGAAGCCCAACGTAGCAAGGTGTGATCAACCGACGCGCCGCCCTTCACTGATGCAACAGCAGTTGCCCGATCTCACTCGTTCGCTGTGTCGGCAGGCGTGTGGAGCGAATCACAGCCGGATGTCTTAAAATCGTCAGCTTTCATAATTACCGGGGCTCAGCGAGGCTGAAATCTTAGCCTCGCGACGCCAATATACTGATCCTATTTTTGGCTGAGTGCCGCTATCGATACTCCCGAAGCAACGAAGGTGAGTCCTGCCCCTACGTTCAGGCCATTTACCAGTCGTGGCCTCTGACGCAAAAATCGGGACAGTGCAGTGGCAAATACGCCCATAAGTGCGAATCCCACTGCCGTCAGTGCGGCAAACCATATGCCGTACACCAGCATCTGCACGCTCACTGAGCCGCGTTGTGGGTCGACGAATTGAGGGATGAACGCAAGAACGAAAAACCCGGGCTTCGGATTGAGTGCTGCCGAGAGTAATCCTGTGAGGAAAATGCTCGGCAGTGATTGCCGAGTCGTTGGCTGGAAGCTAATCAGGCTACGAGAGCGTAGGACCTTTATGCCAAGCCAAAGTAGATAACCGGCGCCGATGAGCTTGACGACCCAGAAGGCAACTGCAGACGTCTGCATAAGCAAAGTCAGTCCGAGTGAAGCGGTTGCCACATGAAAGAGAATTCCCGCCCCGGATGCCATGCCCGATACGATAGCGGCTATCCTGCCCTGACTGAGTCCTCGGCCTACGGCCAGCAGATTGTCCGGGCCTGGTGCGAGTACCAATAGCAAGCACGCGGCAGTATAGGCAAACCAGATATTGATCGGAAACACGGCATTCTCCTTAAGCGTCACCGAGGCATCCATCCTCACGTAGCGCCAGACTGTGCCCCTACCAGATTGCAAAGTCAAAGCCACTGAATTTGAGAAGATGTATTTGCCCTTATTCACCCATTTCGGGGCGCCTCCCCCAAGGGCTAATCTTCGACACTTTCTATGGAAATGGCTTCAAGCAGCACCTGCTCCAGGATGACAAAAAAACATTTGATGTGAGCCTGTTTCAACGCCTGCGGCCGGGTCACCAGATAGACCTCCATATCTGGAAGCTGGATATCCGGGAATAGCTCGATCAGGTCCTTCGCCAGAATACAGGGCAGCACTGCCACGCCCATACCTCGCTTCACCGATTCGAGCTGAGCCGCGAACGAGTTCACGCTGATCTGCATGCGTTCCAGGCCCGCCGCCTTTGCCACACACATTTGCGGCAACATATCCAGCGGAGGAAGCAAGGCAATATTGACCGCAGTGGCCGGCGTCACTCCTGGAAACCGCTTCAGATAACCTGCATCGGCGAAGACACCGTAAGCGAGCCTGCCTATGGGGCGATAAATCAGCGACGGCTCGCCCAGATGAGCTGTGCGTACTGCAATGTCTGCGGCGCCGCGGACAATCTTGTGAAAGTCGGCTGTTATCAGCAATTCCACCGAGCATCGCGGGTGCACAGAGGTGAAGCGACTCGCGGCCTCGAGCACGCAAGAAGAGAACCCCTCCCCTGCACTGACCACGACAGTGCCAGATAGCTCTGTGTGTAGCTCGGACATGCCCGTAACGGTTTGACGCCTCAAGCCCGCTTCTGCAGCCAGGGCAACGTCCACGAGGGATTGGCCTCGCGGGGTCAACCAGCATCCTTCAACTCCCCGCTCGACGAGTGGCTCGCCAAGTGCACCTTCAAGTTGGGTCAGCCGTCGCGACACAGTAGACGCCGCGATCCCCAGCAATTGGCCGGCCTGAAGAAAGCTGCCACGTCGCGAGACTGCCAACAGCAGACGAAGATCGTCCCAGTTTGCTTGCAAAGCCATGCTTCATATCTTCCCTGATTTGCAAATTTGCAAAGCCATTATGCAGCAGTCGCTGTTTTTCGGCAGAGGCCTCAAAGGTATATCTACAAGCCCTCGAAACGAATGGAATGGAACGGACTGTATGACTACTGGCCCCAACGACTTTGCGGAACGCGCCGCCAGCGCCTTCAATCGCCGTGATGTGGAAGCGATGCTGACGCTGGTTTGCGAAGACTTCATCTACTTCGATGGGATGGGGATGCAAACCGGTCGCGAATCCATGCGCAAACGAGAAACCGCATTACTCGAAGCCTTCCCCGATGCCCAGCTGACCTTCAGCCCATTTGCCGTCGATAACGATCGTTTAGCACTGACCGCCTTCCTGACCGGCACCTTCACCGCACCATTAGTGATGCCGGACCGGGTGATTCCACCCCATGGCCGCCATATTGCCGTGTACTACGCCGCACACTTCACCTTCAAAGACGGGCTGGCCATCCGTGAAGAGGCCTTCTTCGACAGTGCGGTGTTGATGTCATTTTTTAGCCGATCAGAGTGAGGGTTGACCTATGCATAGTACATTCGTCACTGGCGCGACCGGCTTGTTGGGCAACAACCTGGTGCGAGAACTGGTCGCTCGAGGCTGCGCGGTCAAAGCCCTGGTTCGCTCAAGAGCCAAAGGTGAACAACAATTCAAGCATTTGCAGGGTGTGGAACTGGTCGTTGGTGACATGGCCGATGTCGACGCGTTCGCAACGGCGCTGCAAGGCTGCGATACGGTGTTTCACACCGCCGCGTTCTTTCGCGACAACTACAAGGGCGGCAGTCACTGGAAGGAACTCGAAAAGATTAACGTGGAGGGTACGCGGCGCCTGCTTGCCCAGGCCTACAACGCCGGTATCCGACGCTTCATCCACACGTCTTCCATTGCCGTGCTCGACGGCGCACCCGGCACGTCAATCGATGAAACTTGCCTGCGGGCCGACGCCGATGCGGATGACTACTACCGTAGCAAGATCCTCGCCGACCGCGTCGTCTTGTCGTTCCTGGAACGCCATCCCAAGATGCATGCCTGCATGGTTCTGCCTGGCTGGATGTGGGGCCCTGCCGACATGGGCCCGACCTCCTCGGGACAGTTGGTTAACGATGTCGTGCGTGGCAAATTGCCCGGACTGATCCCCGGTAGTTTCTCCGTTGTCGATGCTCGCGATGTGGCGTTGGCGCAAATTGCCGCTGCCAGACATGGACGGCGCGGTGAGCGCTATCTCGCGGCGGGCCGGCATATGACAATGCGTGAGCTGGTGCCTGTTCTGGGACGTATAGCGGGCGTCAAGACACCCGTTCGACAACTACCACTGCCCTTTCTATACACCTTGGCGGCGGTGCAGGAGATCTATGCGCGTATTACCGGCAAGCCCATTCTGCTGAGCATGGCCACGTTGCGCCTGTTGGTACGAGAGAAGGACCGCACCTGTTTCAACCACAGCAAGAGTGAACAAGAGCTTGGCCTGAGTTTCCGGCCGCTGGAGCTGACACTCACTGACACCGTGGCGTGGTACCGCGATCACGATTGGTTTGAAAACAGTGCGCCTCCCACGCAGGAAAAACGCACATCCGTCATGGCCGACGACTGACTTTCACAGATAAGATTACCGTCGAGTCCCACATTCACCGCATACCAGGACAAGGACGTAAACATACTGTGAGTAGGAAAATAATCCTGATGCGTCACGGCCAGCCAAAGTTGGTCGCAACCGACAAAATGTCAGCGCTCGATATGAAAGACTGGATCGAACAATACAACCGGTCCGAAATCACCAACCAACCCGTCCCGGACGCCAGCATGCAGCTCGCCGCATCCGCCACGGTGATTGTCTCAAGCAACGCGCCTCGTGCGCTGACTTCCGTCCAGGCTCTTGGCCTGAAACCCGCCCTCGTCGACGCGCTTTTCTGTGAAGCGCAACTGCCTTATGGTCACTGGAAACTGCCACGGCTATCACCGTTTACCTGGGCATTTATCCTTCGAGTCTTATGGTTGTGCGGTTACTCACGCAGAGTCGAATCCGTCGCCACTGCAAAGATGCGCGCCAGCACGGCAGCTCAACGACTTCAGTCCCTTGCCAGCGAAGGACCGGTTCTGCTGCTCGGTCATGGCTTTATGAATCGAATGATTGCCAAACAATTGGTGGCAGATGGATGGACTCGGCAAAAACGTAACGGCAGCCAGTATTGGAGTGCGACGGTGTATCAATACGGCGGTGTTTAAGAGATACCTCACGATCTTTTTCAGCAAACGGAGTCACTTACATGGAAGTCATCAATCAGTTGCAGCCCGCAGAGTGTGCAGGCATGGAGGACATCCGACGCGAAATCGATGCCCTTGATCAGGCCGTTATCAAGCTATTGGGCAAGCGTTTTCATTACGTGCTGGCGGCCTCGAAGTTCAAGACCTCAGCGACTTCGGTGCGTGCACCGGAGCGTTTCAAGGCGATGCTGGCGACACGTCGCGAGTGGGCTAAGGCCGAGGGCCTGAGCCCGGATGCAATCGAGAAGATGTACAGCGACCTGGTGAACCACTTCATTGCCGAAGAGATGAAACACTGGGCGGCTCATCAATCCGAAACCTGATTCTGATGTCCGGGCTGTCCGCTTTGGGTTGTGGATTCAACCGACCGATGCAGGTAAGAATCGGCCGAGAGCGGACAGTTGTTCCACTGCACAATTACCAAGTGGTTCTACCAAGGAAGCGATCTTATGAAACCCGTCAGAATTCGTACCCTACAAAGTACTGATGCTGAGGCGTTGCTGACCTTTGAAATGGACAATCGCGAGTGGTTCGAGCGTTTCATTGACGCGCGCGACGCTGCTTTTTACTCGGTGCAGGGCGTCGCCGGCCACATTGCGGCTTATTTATCTGACTTTGCCGCCGGAACCTGGCACCCATTTGTCATCGAAGATGCTGACGGAAAAATAGTGGGTCGGGCGAACCTGAAAGGTATCGACATCTCCGAACGGTCGGCTGAAGTCGGCTATCGGATTGCTCAAAGCGCTTGCGGACAGGGTCTGGCAACGTTGGCGGTGAAGCATCTGATCCAGGAGGCGCAGCTGCATTGGAACCTTAAACAACTGGTTGCCAACGTATACGCTGCAAATATCGGCTCGGCAAAAGTGCTCAACCGGTGCGGCTTCTTGATTGAACCTATATCTGGGCAGGAAGGGACAGAGCACGAATATCGGTTTGGCCTTTTGATATAGATGAGTGACAGCAAGCTGTGACTTGCTTCGCCCTGCCCAGGCAATGTTCGACCTACACCAGCACGGTCAACCAGGCCGACACCAGCAGCAAAAAAGCCAGTGCAGTGTTCATGCGTTTGAACGCCTGTGGCGAACCAAAAGCCCGGGCACTACCCACGCCGAGCAACGCCCACAGGGTCATGCACGGCAAAGAGACCAACAGAAACATCAGCGACAACACCACCAGCCGCAGGGTCTTGTCGCCGCCACCGACAAATACGCTGACCACCGCCATCGCCATCATCCAGACCTTGGGGTTGACCAATTGCAGGGTGGCGGCGCCGAACACGCTGAGCCCCTCATCGCGCGGGGTGGTCGGGTCCAGGGACGGCGGCGCGCTTTGAAAGATCTGCCAGGCCAGCCAACTCAACCAGAGTACCCCGGCCCAGGCCATTGCCTGCTGCACACGCGGAAACCGCAGCAGCGTTTCGCCCACGCCGAGCCCGACTGCAAACACAATCAGCGCCGCCGCCACACATGCGCCAAAAATGATCGGCAGCGTGGCACCCAGCCCCCGCCGCGAACTGTGGCTCAACACCAGAATATTGGTCGGTCCCGGGGTAATCGAGGCAACGAACGCAAACAGCAGGAAAGGCAACAACGATTCCATGGCATGGACTCCTTGATCAATTAGGAAACCATGGTCGCGGGTCAGCGGGATTCAGTCTGGAAGGTTTGAGCAGCGCTTGCGGTAATCCGCGGGTGTGAGCTGGTAGGCACGGCGGAACCAGCGCCCCATATGGCTTTGATCGGCGAACCCAAGCGCACTGGCCACCTGAGCCGGCGACTCGCCCCGCGCCAGCAGTTGTCGCGCCTTGGCCAGGCGCAGCTGGATCAAATAAGCATGAGGCGCCAGCCCAAAGGCTGCCTTGAAGGCCCGCGTCAGACGAAAGCGATCAACACCACAGGCTTGGGCCAGATCATCCAGCCCGATGTCTTCGTAAACATGGGCATGCAAATAGTCACGTGCAACCTGGGCCACCCACGGCAGGCGCGGATCAAAGGTCTGACGCTTGCGCCAATCAAGGTGGCAAGTGAGCGAACCCAACAAGGTGTCGATGGCGCTCTGGCGCACAATGCGCAAGTCGCCCTCATGGAGCGCGTGGAAGGCTTGAAAAATGGCAGTGGCCAGGCGCGGATCCTGGCTCAGGGTGTCGGCAAAACCCGGCTGACTGTTGGCCGGCGCGTGCTCGAACAACGCGTGCAACTCCCGCTCCAGCCAGTGCGGATCGAGGTAGAGCATCGAATAAGTAAACCCCTCCTCGGTCGGCGCATGCCCATCGTGGATTTCCCCCGGCTCCAGCATGAATACCTTGCCCGGCGTACTGAGGTGGCGAACGCGCCGGCAATTGAACTGCTGCACCCCCTGCTCGGTGACCCCGACCAGAAAACTGTCATGCCAATGCGGATCGTAGGCATGCCCCTGAAAATGGGCACGAATCGATTCAATCCCGGTATCGGCGTCCTGGGACAGCTCAATCCAGTTGCGTCTATCCACGCAAGGCTCCCTGGGTCATGGCTCAGTGTTGATCTGTGCGGACGACTAAATTACCGCGCAATGGAAAAGAACGTTTAGAAGATTTGTGCAGGTTCCTCGGCAAATGCATCCTTGATAAATGCCTCCAGCTGTTTCTCTTCAAGCAGTGTGTCAGCGTTCCCGAGTCGATGTGTGGGTTCTATTACCAGAAGTCGTTGTGCTGACAGCGTTTTGGATCTTGGCCCGATAGCTGCGTCGTAGCAGGCAGAAAACGGCCAGAGCAGTCTACGGTTCCGTTTTAAATGGTCTTACGCGTTAGCCAGGCACCCCAGAACAGACTACTGAAGAAACGAGTAGCGTCTCCGAATCCAGAGTCATGCATCAATTGTTGAACCGCAGCCTCGGAATGTGGCGGGTCAGCTCCCTGTAGAATTTTTCCTAACTTGGCCTTCACTTCATCCGGGCTGGCTCCATGTTGCCGCCACCGTTGCCCCCAGGCATCAAGCAACAACGGTTGGCTGGCATAAGCATATTGATTTCCTGCCACAATCAGCGGCGCACCCGGCTTTAGACGAGTCCGGATGGATTGCAAAAGTTTTCGCTTGGCGTCATCTCCCTCGAGATGATGGAGTACGCCTATCAAAGTGCCCGCGTCGTATAACTTATCTTCAGGCAGATCGTCGACTTGCCCAAGGTGCATATTCGTTCTTTCAAGCAACTTGTTTGCCTTCAACTGCTGTGCCGCAGCCTCCAACATTGGCTCAGACGGATCTATGGCAGTGAAATGCCAACTTGGCTCCAATGCTGCCATAGCAATAATCTCTTGGGCGGTACCACCAGCGCCGACTGCCAATATTCTCGCGGAGCTTGTATTACCAAGGCTTGCCGCCAACATACACGCGGTAAGATCGTGGCAGGCGTCATACCCTGCTAATGCGATGCGGCTCTGTCGTCCATATTCATTGGCCCGAGAGGTATCGAATTTTTCAATTGCTTTCAGAGGTGATGATTTCAAGGCGGTTCTCCATGTCCTTGAATTAAGCTACTCCACATACTTAAATAATAAAAATTCATTAATTTTATGAGATGCATTCCTGCCAGGAATATTGAATTCGCCTTTGCGACAGGGAGTTATAGGTCGATTGCAGCCCTTCGTGACAGGCCGCAATCGACCACAAAGCAGTCGGTGGACAGACTGGTGGCAAACGGGTGGTGTCCTGCTACCCTCTTTACCATAGTCGGGCTTGCCGTCACCTCAGTCATGTTTCCCCGCACTTACCGCGACAAGAAACGCGACATGGCATGTCACCTAATAGTGGATAGCGCCATGAAAGTTCGATGCCCTGGCTGTGGTTATATCGGAGACAAACTTCCGCCAACCCATAAGTGCCCTAAATGCGACGAATTTTCCCACGAATGGCTGATTTATGACTGGGAAAGCTTTGCTTTAATCAAGCGTCGACATATTAGATACAACCTTTTAATCATTGGTCTGGTTCTAATCAACTTACTTACGGCGATCACCTTGAAATCAACAGATGCGTTTCAATGGTTGTTCAACTTGTTCTTAATCCCAGCCATGATCAGTTTGTTTTATTGTCGAAAGCAGCTTGAAAGAAAATCGGAGTATAAAGGGCATAGAGGCAGGGATACGCTTCCCTGGTTTATCGGTTTCAGGGGGCTCTAAAGCGGCTAACACCGTGAGTTCAAGCCAGCAGCTCGCTGATCCACCGGGCCTGCCGTTCGGTGTCTTGCACCTTCTCCTCGGGCACGGCCTGTCGCGCCTGGGCGAAGTTGGTCAGGGTCTTCTGCTTCTGGCGCAACAGGCGCTGCCACTTGGACAGGAACGCCGGGCTGCGCGCCTGCATCTGCAGCGGGCCGAAGTACAGCTCCTCGGCGGTGTACATCACCGGCCCGTCGCACTCGGCGATAATGATCTCGTAGTAGAAGCGATTTTCCCGCAGCAGCTCCTCGCAGAGGATGCGGTAGCCATTTTCCATCAGCCATTGGCGCAGTGGCTGCTCGCCGCCGTTGGGCTGCAGGATCAATCTCTCTTGGCCGCTCAGGTGCGCCTTGCCGCTGTCGAGGATGTCGCGGATTGTCTCGCCGCCCATGCCACAGATGCTGATCGCCGTGATCCCGTCACCCGGCTCGATCGCCGCCAGGCCATTGGCCAGGCGCACGGTGATCCGCTGGTCCAGGCCGTTCTCGCGCACGGTGCGTTCGGCCGAGCGGAACGGCGTCAATGCCACCTCGCCGGCCACCGCCGTCGCGATGGCGCCACGGCGCATCAACGCCACCGGCAGGTAGCCGTGATCCGAGCCGATATCGGCCAGGCGCGCACCTGGTGGCACATGCGCCGCCACGCGCTCCAGGCGTATGGACAATGTCTGTTCGTTCAACTGCAGTTCCTTTTCACCACGAGTGTCCGGCACCTTTGGCCGGATCGGGGGGGAGATTCTGTAGAGCAACGCCGTACATTTCAAATTTATACGACCAGGGCGATGACTCACCCCAACGATCACTGCATCGCGACGCTGACGCCCTGCTGGTATTCACGGGGCGTACAGCCAAACTCGCGACGGAACACAGTGTGCAGATACTGCGCAGATTTGAAGCCGCAGCTGGACGCAATGTCTGCAATCGCTGAATCGCTGTTCTCCAGCCCGTTGGTCGCGGCCGCCAGTTTGAAGCGCAGGATCTCGTCATGCACGCTGCAGCCTCGCACTTTGCGAAAGTGCGACTCCAGCGACGAGCGCGATATGCCGACATAAGCCGCCACCTGCGCCGTCTTGATGCCCTGGCAGGCATATTGACGAATGAACAGCAGCGCCTGCATGACGTAGGGGTCACCTAATGGTTGATGCAGACTTGATACCTGCACGTTGATCGAATCAGGGGGAATCAGTATTTGCGTGCCTGTGGACGGCATGCCGTGCAGCATCTGATGGAGCAGATGCGCAGCGGTTCGCCCCATGGTTTCGGTGCCCTGGATGACCGAGCTCAGTGGCACCCGGGTCAGGCTGCGGGTCAGCGGGTCGTTGTCGATGCCAATCAACGCCACCTGCTCCGGCACGGCGATCCCGGCGGTAAGGCAGGCTTGCAGTAGCTGCCGGGCGCGCGCGTCACTGACGGCGATGATGCCGATGGGTTTGGGCAGGCTCTGCAGCCAGGCGATCTGCTGTTCGACGGCGCTGTCCCAGAGCGGCGCGCTGGTGCCCATGCCGCGATAGACCTCCGCGTGCAGGCCATCGCGTTGCATCAGCTGGCGAAAGGCTTTTTCCCGTTCCTGAGCCCAACGATTGGCTTGTGCTTCAGGCAGGCTGAAGCAGGCAAAACGCGTCAGCCCGGCTTCGATCAGGTGCTCATACGCCAGCGTCATCAGCGCGGCATTGTCGGTGGCGACGTACGGAATACCTTTCGGATAGGCTCGCGCATCCTGATAAGAACCGCCCACCGCCACCACGGGCAACTTGATTGCGGCCAGCGCCTCGCCAATCAGCGGGTCGTCGAAGTCGGCAATGATCCCGTCACCCTGCCAGCGCTCGATCCCTTTCAACCGGCAGAGGAAATCCTCCTCAAGAAACAAGTCCCAGGATGCGCGGGTGCTGCTCAGGTAGTTGCCGATGCCACTGATGATGCCGCGGTCGTAGATCTTGCTGCCATTGAACAGCAGTGCGATGCGGTGAACGGGCGGTACGGTTTTCATTGTTCTTGTCCTGGGCCGGTCAACACCGAGGCGTCGGCACAGACTAGGCGTGCATACGACGAATCTCAATACTCAAAATCGCACCCTGTGTTGGTGACTTTCATAATCAGCAGCCACAAGGCCGTTGCTAGTATCGAGACACCGCCAAGAACAACAAGGACATTGCCAATGCCGTACTTTCCCGATGTCGACAAGATTCTCTACGAAGGCCCCGCCAGCGACTCTCCCCTCGCCTTTCGCCACTACGATGCCAACAAGCTTATCCTCGGCAAACCGATGCGCGAGCACCTGCGCATGGCTGTCTGCTATTGGCACACCTTCGTCTGGCCGGGCTCCGATGTGTTCGGTGCAGGTACCTTCAAGCGCCCGTGGCAGCAAGCTGCAGATCCGATGGAGATGGCCATCGGCAAGGCGGAAGCTGCATTCGAGTTCTTCTCCAAACTTGGTATCGACTACTACTGCTTCCACGATACGGATGTCGCCCCGGAAGGCAGTTCGCTAAAGGATTACCGCAACCACTTCGCGCAGATGATCGACCATCTGGAGCGCCATCAGGAACAGAGCGGGATCAAGCTGCTGTGGGGAACTGCCAACTGCTTCAGCAACCCGCGCTTCGCCGCAGGCGCCGCCAGCAACCCGGACCCGCAAGTGTTCGCCTGTGCCGCCGCTCAGGTATTCAGCGCCTTGAACGCTACCCAGCGTCTCAAAGGGTCCAACTACGTGTTGTGGGGCGGTCGCGAGGGCTACGAAACCCTGCTCAACACCGACTTGAAACGCGAACGCGAACAACTGGGTCGTTTCATGCGAATGGTGGTCGAACATAAACACAAGATCGGTTTCAAAGGTGACCTGCTGATCGAACCCAAGCCGCAGGAGCCGACCAAGCACCAATACGATTACGACAGCGCCACCGTCTTTGGCTTTCTGCATCAGTTCGGCCTGGAAAACGAAATCAAGGTCAACATCGAGGCCAACCATGCGACCCTGGCGGGTCATAGCTTCCATCACGAAATCGCAACGGCAGCCTCGTTGGGGATCTTCGGCAGCATCGACGCCAACCGTGGTGATCCGCAGAACGGCTGGGATACCGACCAGTTTCCCAATAGCGTCGAAGAGATGACCCTGGCCACCTACGAAATTCTCAAAGTCGGTGGTTTCAAGAATGGCGGGTTCAACTTCGACTCCAAGGTTCGCCGCCAAAGCCTCGACGAGATCGATCTGTTCCATGGCCACGTCGCCGCGATGGACGTCCTCGCCCTGTCCCTGGAGCGCGCGGCGGCCATGGTGCAGAACGACCGACTCCAGCAATTCAAGGATCAACGCTATGCCGGCTGGGAGCAGCCCTTGGGGCTAGCGGTACTGGCGGGTGAGTTCAGCCTCCAATCACTGGCCGAACATGCCTTCGCCAACGAACTGAATCCGCAGGCCGTCAGCGGCAGGCAGGAGATGCTCGAAAACGTCGTCAACCGGTTTATCTACAACTGACGGTCAACAACGTCCGCTGGCGGCGCTGTGACATTCGCGCGACAAATCTATGCCCGCGGCACCTGGCGACTCTCTACAGTTCTACCGGCACGATATTCATCGTCAGGCAGTGTCTTTCAAACAACAATAAAAGGACGCACCATCATGAAGAAACTAAAACGCACGCTACTCGCCGGCGCCCTGTCTTTGCTATCCCTTTCGGTCATGGCCGATTCTGCCCACCCGAAAATCGGTTTCTCCATTGATGACCTGCGGCTGGAACGTTGGTCACGTGACCGGGACTACTTCGTCGCGGCGGCGGAAAAAATGGACGCCAAGGTCTTCGTGCAATCGGCCGATGCCAACGAGCAAAAGCAGATTTCGCAAATCGAAAACCTCATCTCCCGTGGCGTCGATGTGATCGTCATCGTGCCATTCAACGCCACCGTACTGACCAATGCCGTCGCCGAAGCCAAGAAGGCCGGAATCAAGGTCGTGTCCTATGACCGCCTGATTCTCAACGCCGATATCGACGCTTACATTTCCTTCGATAACGAAAAGGTCGGCGAGATGCAGGCCAGCGGCGTGCTGCAAGCAGCGCCCAAGGGCAACTACTTTTTGCTCGGAGGCGCGCCGACCGACAACAACGCAAAGGTCCTGCGCGAAGGTCAGATGAAAGTGCTGCAACCGGCCATCGACAAGGGTGATATCAAAATCGTCGGCCAACAGTGGGTGAAGGAATGGAACCCCACCGAAGCGCTGAGCATTGTCGAAAATGCCCTGACCCGCAACGACAACAAGATTGATGGCATCGTCGCCTCCAACGACGCCACTGCCGGCGGTGCCATCCAGGCACTGGCCGCGCAGAAACTGGCCGGCAAGGTGCCAATCTCGGGTCAGGACGCGGACCTGGCAGCGGTCAAGCGAGTGATCAATGGCACTCAGACCATGACCGTCTACAAGCCGCTGAAACTCATCGCCTCCGAAGCCGCCAAGCTGTCAGTGCAACTGGCGCGTAACGAGAAACCCACCTACAGCTCGCAGTACGACAATGGCAGTAAAAAAGTCGACACCATCTTGCTCACCCCGACCCCATTGACCAAGGACAACATCGACCTGCTGGAACAGGACGGGTTCTACACCAAGGCGCAGATTGCCGGACAGTGAACCATCGAGCGGTACAGACTCGAGAGCAAGCTTGAGTGCAATCCTGCGGGGCGAGCCAATCCGTTCCCGCAGGGTTGGCCTCCCGTCTGTTGCTTATGTGTGAGCCCTTTGTGTGAGCCCTCGCCATGTCCGACTACCTGCTGCAAATGAACGGCATCGTCAAAACCTTCGGCGGTGTCAAAGCCCTCAATGGCATCGACATCAGGGTCAAGCCCGGTGAATGCGTGGGATTGTGCGGCGAGAACGGCGCCGGTAAATCCACGCTGATGAAAATTCTGTCGGCGGTCTACCCCTATGGTACCTGGGACGGTGAAATCCTCTGGGACGGCCAGCCGCTCAGGGCGCAATCGATCAGCGAGACCGAGGCCGCCGGTATCGTCATCATTCATCAGGAATTGACGCTGGTTCCCGACCTGTCGGTGGCCGAAAACATTTTCATGGGCCATGAGCTGATGCTGCCCGGCGGGCGCATGAATTACCCGGCGATGATCCACCGCGCCGAAGCCCTGATGCGTGAACTGAAAGTACCGGACATGAACGTATCGCTACCGGTTTCGCAGTACGGCGGTGGCTACCAGCAACTGGTGGAAATCGCCAAGGCACTGAACAAGCAAGCGCGTCTGCTGATCCTCGATGAGCCTTCATCGGCCCTGACCCGTTCGGAAATCGAGGTGCTGCTGGATATCATCCGCGACCTTAAGGCCAAGGGCGTTGCCTGCGTTTACATCTCTCACAAGCTTGATGAAGTGGCCGCCGTATGCGACACCATTTCGGTGATCCGTGACGGCCAACACATCGCAACGACCGCCATGGTGGACATGGACATTCCAAAGATCATCACCCAAATGGTCGGACGGGAAATGAGCAACCTCTACCCCACCGAGCCCCACGACATTGGCGAGGTGATTTTCGAGGCGCGCCACGTCACCTGCTACGACGTCGATACACCGAAACGCAAACGGGTCGACGACATTTCGTTCGTCCTCAAACGCGGTGAAATCCTCGGCATCGCCGGTCTGGTCGGCGCCGGACGCACGGAGCTGGTGTCGGCGCTTTTCGGCGCTTACCCCGGTCGCCACGAAGGCGAGGTCTGGCTGGACGGCAAACCGATCGACACACGCACGCCGCGCAAATCAATCCGCGCCGGCCTGGGCATGGTGCCCGAGGACCGCAAGCGCCAGGGCATCATTCCGGATCTGGGCGTCGGCCAGAACATCACCCTGGCCGTGCTGGACAATTACTCGAAAATGACCCGCATCGACGCCGAAGCCGAACTGGGCAGCATCGACCGGGAAATCTCGCGCATGCATCTCAAAACCGCGAGCCCGTTCCTGCCAATCACCAGCCTCTCTGGCGGCAATCAACAAAAAGCCGTGCTGGCGAAAATGCTTTTGACCAAACCCCGGGTACTGATTCTCGATGAGCCCACCCGAGGTGTGGATGTCGGCGCCAAGTATGAAATCTACAAGTTGATGGGGACGCTGGCGGCTGAAGGCGTGTCGATCATCATGGTGTCCTCGGAACTGGCCGAGGTGCTCGGCGTCTCCGACCGCGTCCTGGTGATCGGCGAAGGCCAATTGCGCGGCGATTTCGTCAACCACGAACTCACCCAGGAACAGGTGCTCGCCGCCGCGCTCAGCCACCCCGCTGGCCATCACAATAATGATCGGAAATCCGTGTAGATGAATCAGATCAAACAGCTCTTCACCCGCTACAAAATGCTCGCGCTAGTGATTGCTGTGGCGATTATCTGGCTGTTCTTCAGTTGGCAGACCGAGGGCGGATTTCTGACCCCGCGCAACCTCTCCAATCTGCTGCGGCAGATGTCCATCACCGGGATTCTCGCCTGCGGCATGGTGCTGGTCATCATCAGCGGCGAGATCGATTTATCGGTCGGTTCATTGCTGGGCCTGCTGGGTGGACTGGCGGCGATTCTCGACGTGGTCTATCACATACCGCTATTGGCGAACCTGAGCCTGGTCGCCCTGTGCGGATTGATGATCGGTTTGGCCAACGGCTACATGACCGCCTACCTGCGGATCCCGTCTTTCATCGTCGGGCTGGGTGGCATGTTGGCCTTTCGCGGCATCCTGCTGGGAATTACCGGCGGCACCACCATCGCCCCGGTATCGCCGGAGCTGGTCTACGTTGGCCAGGGTTATCTGCCGCACGCGGTAGGCACCGGCTTGGGCGTGCTGCTGTTCGCGCTGACACTTTTGCTGACCTGGAAACAACGCCGCAATCGTGCTCTCCACGGCCTGGCGGCACACTCGATGATGCGTGACGTATTGCGCGTGGTGTTGATCGGCGCGGTACTGGGCGGGTTCGTCTATACCCTCAACAGCTACGACGGGATTCCGGTTCCAGTGCTGCTTCTGTTGATTCTGCTGGGCGTGTTCAGCTACGTGACCAGCCAGACCGTCTTCGGAAGACGCGTCTATTCAGTGGGCAGCAACATGGAGGCCACGCGCCTGTCCGGTATCAACGTACAGGCTGTGAAACTGTGGATTTTCGGGATCATGGGCGTGATGTGCGCTCTCGCCGGCGTGGTCAACACCGCCCGCCTTGCCGCCGGCTCACCCTCGGCCGGCAGCATGGGCGAACTCGACGCCATCGCCGCCTGCTTCATCGGCGGCACCTCTATGCGCGGCGGCTCCGGCACGGTCTATGGCGCCCTTCTTGGCGCGTTGGTCATCACCAGTCTGGACAACGGCATGTCCATGCTCGACGTAGACAGCTACTGGCAGATGATTGTCAAAGGCAGCATTCTGGTGTTAGCCGTATGGGTAGATGTGAGCACCCGGACCGGTCGTTATTCGGCCAGCCGATGATCGGTTTCATGAGCGACAAGATTGGTCGGCGAACGCTCACCCTCTGTTCAACAGAGTCAGGCGACGCCGGGGACATTTGTTCCCATGCCCGAGGGCAGGAACGGTCGAATTTCGTCGATTTCCGCGGCGCCAAGACGCAACTCCGAGGCTGCAATCAGCCCGTCTACTTGTGCGGGACGGCGGGCTCCGACAATGGCGCCCGTCACTACCGGTTGGCGAAGTACCCAAGAGATGGCGACTGCCGCAGCGCTCACCCCGTGCCTTTCTCCAATACGCGCCATGACGTCAACCAATGCCAGGTTCGCACTCAAACGGGGCTCCTGAAAATCAGCACTTCGGGCCTTGCGCCAATCGTCTTCGGGCAATTGCGAGATGCGTTCGCGCGTCATGCTGCCGGACAGCAGCCCCGATTGAAGTGTGGAATAGGCAAGGACACCCAACCCGGCCTGCTCACAGAATGGCAGGACGTCTTTCTCGATGTCCCGCATCAAGGCGGAGTACGGCGGCTGGAGCGAAACGATCTCTGTCACCGCCTGCGCCCGCTTGAGTTGAGCGACATCGAAATTCGATACGCCGATAGCGCGAATTTTTCCTTGATCGCGCGCGGCTGCCAAAGCCGAAAGCGCCATTTCAATACCTTCACTGCTTGCGTCGGCAGGAAAGGCTGGCCAGTGGATCTGATACAGATCGATAGTCTCGACTTGGAGCCTGCGCAAGCTTGCGTCGATCTCGGCGAGCAAGGATTGGGGGACCAGGGAGTGCGAAATCTGTTTCGTGACCGGGTCCCAGACCAGGCTGCCTTTGGTGAACACCAAAGGACGCCGCGAGACCGGCACCCGACACAGCAATTGCCCCACCAATTGCTCCGCATGGCCCAAGCCATAAACCGCAGCGGTGTCAATCCAGTTCACGCCGCGTTCGACGGCATATTCAAGTGCACTCAGGCTGTCCTGGTCATCCTGCGCTCCCCAACTGTATTCCCAGCCGGCGCCGGCGATTGCCCATGTCCCCAAGCCAATAGGCGAAATCAGGAAATCCGATGATCCAAGACGATTCTTTTGCATAGCGACCTCTCCACAAATGATGTGAGAAGTATCCGGGAGAGATCTGATGGCGATAAGATGGGTAATCGTATTTGAACTACTGAACGACATTCATGAGTAATCACCCCGATCTCTCTGAACTCGATGCCTTTGCCGCCGTCGCTCGCCATCGCAGCTTCCGCAAGGCAGCCGACGAGCGTGGCGTGTCGGCTTCCGCGTTGAGTCACGCAATGCGAGCGTTGGAGACACGCCTGGGCATCAGGCTGCTGAACCGAACCACTCGTAGCGTGACCCCGACCGAGGCCGGCCAGCAGCTATTGGCGACGCTGGTCCCGACGCTGCACCAGGTTGCTGATGTATTGGCGCAATTGACCTCGATGCAGGAAGTGCCCGCTGGCAAACTTCGCCTCAACGTGGCGCGTCCGGCGGCTCGTATCGTGTTTGCGAAAGTGCTCGCGCCCTTCGTGGCCAGGTATCCACGTATTCAGTTAGACCTGATCACCGATGATGGATTGACCGATATCGTGAACGGCGGGTTTGACGCTGGAGTCCGTTTTGGTGAAAGCCTGGCCGGTGACATGATCGCAGTCCCTGTCGGCGCACCTCAATCGTTCGTGACGGTTGCTTCGGATACCTATCTGGCCGCAAAGGGGATTGCCCACGCCCCCCGCAACTTGCTCGAGCATTCGTGCATTGCCAGGCGTTTTCCCAGTGGCAAACTTTACGCCTGGGAGTATCAAGCAGACGGTCAACCGATACGGTTGTCCGTCACAGGCCCGCTCATTCTGGAAGACGATGCGCTGATGATCCAGGCGGCGAAAGATGGCGCTGGTATTGCTTATGTCTACGAAGAGCTGGCGCGTGACGAAATCCGCAACGGACATCTCCGAGAAATACTCCAGGAATGGAAAGCACCGCCAAGCCGATTCTTTCTTTATTACTCCAGCCGGCGCCATGTGCCACCGGCCTTGAAAGCGCTCATCGACTTCATCAAAGCGGGTGACTTGCGAAACTGATTGAACCATCCCGACCGGCAGCTTTTCAGTAAGTCCCTTCCCGCACCCGCCGTCTGACCTCAGCCTGTATGGCATAAGCCGGCGCCTCCACAGCATTGAAATCTTGTGTATACCGCTGGGCAAATCCTTCTACCCCCCATTCCTGATACTGCTGCACATGCTTTAACTCGTGAGCCCAGAGCGCGATGTCCTGTTCTGCGGTTTGAGCGTCCCGGAAGAGGATGATGTCGATCAGCGTCACGGCACCGACATCGGGGTTTTGCAGCATGGCAGTAGCGGCGTTGAATTGGCCGTTGTCGCTAACTTTGTAGCGCGCGGTATCGAGGACACTGGGGTCATACCAGCGCAGCAGTTGCTCGCGGATGTGCGGTGGAATCGGTTGGATGCCGGTGTTGGCTGCTTCAGCGCGGGCTTGGGTCAGCCACAGCGCCAGGGCAGGTGCTGCGATCTGGTAGATGCCATCAGGCAGGGGACCGAGCACCTGTCCCACGTCTGGCAGGCAGAGGCAGCCGTCCAGGCACACTTGTTTCTCACCATCTGGGCAGGCGCTGGTCTGGGCTGGCACTTCAAGCGTCAGGCAAAGAACAAACAGCGCCACCAGGCGCGTGGTGATGGGCGGCATTGGGCGCTCCAGGGACGGACGCAGCGCGAACAGTGGGTCACCATTGATCGACGATTCGCATAGCTTTAGCGTAGTCCCGAACTATGCGCTCCCAGGAAAATCGCAGGAAGTGACAGACCATTTTTTCTGCGAACAATCCGAGCTGCTGACAGAGCACGACGAACTGACGACAGACGCCTCGGATTGCCTTGCTGTTGTCTTTTCGGAAGTTGGCAATGGTCTTGAAATAAGGCATCAATCGCCCAGTCAGCCACATCAGCTCGACGTTGCGTTGGGCTTCTCGTTCCAGGCGCCGGCTCGACTGAATGCGGTTGAGATAGCCGTAGATGTAGATCTTCACCGGATTGGTATCGCTGAAATAGTCATCGAGGCTCTCGGGAAGTAAAGTACTTTGGCCTCGATGTTCACCTTGAATAAAGCGCTTCATAGGCGAGCCTTGCGATGATTTCCGAGGAAATTATAGGTGGTCGCGCAGGTTCAAGAGAGCATCTTGGTGCAGCTAGCCAACAGATAGCAGGGAATCACAACCCCTCTTGGGCAGCCGCTGCCTCTGCATGGGGCATCGAGGCAGCTGTCCATACTTACGACCTAAGCCTGGAGCAGGTTAGAGATCTTGACGTCTGGATCTACCTCAGCCTCGTAGTCAACCCCTTCGATCCCGAAACCGAAGAGACGCAGGAACTCCGCTTTGTAACCGACAAAGTCAGTTAGTTCATAGAGGTTATCGTTGCTAACCTGATCCCAAAGTTGCCTGACGCGGTCCTGGACTTCGGGAGCCAGCTCCTTGTAGTCCGCGCGCAGGCGGCCCACTTCATCCATCACTGGAGAATGGCCGTACAAGCTGTCTTTGTAGAGCGCATAGACCTGTTCGATACACCCCTCGTGTGTGCCCTGCGCTTTCATGACTTTAAACAACAATGACAGATACAGCGGCATGATCGGGATAGCTGAACTTGCCTGGGTAACCACCGCTTTCAATACCGAGACCCGCGCATCGCCCCCAAGAACAGCCAACCGTTCACGGATACCAAGGACTTTCTGATCCAGGTCCTTCTTGGCCGCACCGATGGAGCCATTCCAATAGATGTCATGAGTCAGCTTTTCGCCCAGGTAAGTGAACGCGGTCGTTTTAGCCCCTTCAGCCAGAACACCTGCTTCGTGCAGGGCATCGATCCACATCTGCCAGTCTTCGCCGCCCATCACGGCCACCGTGCCATCGATTTCGCTTTGGGTCGCGGGTTGTAGATTGGTGTCCTTGACCACTTCCTTATCAGTATCAAGGCCCCGCAAGGTCACGGCCTTGTCGAGCGGTTTGAGGGTAGAACTGAATACTTCACCCGTCTTGGGGTGTGTCCGGCGCGGTGCGGCAAGACTGTAAACAACCAGGTCGACCTTCCCGAAGTCGCGCTTGATAACGTCGATAGTCTTCTGTTTGATCTCATCGGAAAAAGCATCGCCGTTGATGCTCTTGGCGTAGAGGCCGTCGGACTCGGCAAACGTGTGAAAGGCCGCTGTGTTGTACCAGCCGGCGGTGCCGAGCTTGCCTTCATCACCTGCACGTTCGAAAAACACACCGAGAGTCCTGGCGCCACAACTAAAAGCTGCCGTTATCCGCGCAGCAAGTCCGTATCCGGTCGATGCACCGATCACGAGTACATTCTTTGGCCCTCCGGTGATCAATCCTTTCGTAGTAACGTAATCGATCTGATTCTTGACGTTGGCTTCGCAGCCAGTGGGGTGGGTAGTCACACAGACAAAGCCGCGAACGCGCGGTTTAATGATCATAAAAGTTCTCCCTCTTCCAAGATGAGAGCCAACCTTGGCTACAAAGTCATAGACGCCTGGAAAGCTGGAACGTCACGATGAAAGATCTGCAGCGATTGGTGCCTCGCCGGGCATTGGTCGACCTCGAGCCTGGTAAGAGACTGCGACGGTCTAGTCTCGACCGTTGCAGTGGGTGGTCAGACGGCCGTCTGTTCCGCCATTTCCAGGGCACTTACTAGATTGACTACCATTCAAACAAGTTCGGTCCCGGTAGCGGCCCAAATTTAATCTTCATATTTATGAAGTCATATGCAAGCCGGAGACGTAGTTGCCATAACGGAAAATCGCTTCATCCAAGCATCTACGATATCGATCCAATGAACATCCATAATAAAAACAATACAAACATCACACATGAATAGCACACTAATTAAAAGCTGATTAACTTCTTTTACTTCCCACGTGCCACTCGTCGTCATGCAGAAAAAAAATTCAACCTTTCCGAAAGCGGGTGACTCCCACTAATACAGCCATCAAGGCGGTGGGTAAATTTTCTGATTGATTGACGATTGCTGATAGGAGAGAGTAATGAACTACGAAGATCGCGATACCTATGGCATGTACAAAACCAACCTCATACGAGATGCCGGCTCCGAGGAACAGGGGCCTGGCCCTGACCTGATGGGGGCAGACACCCTCATTGGAAATGATGTTTATAACCATAATGACGAAGATTTGGGGGATATTAAGGAAATCATGCTGGATGTTCGCAGCGGTAGAGTGAGTTATGCGGTTCTCTCTTTTGGTGGTTTTCTTGGCATGGGAGAAAAACTGTTTGCAGTACCCTGGAATGCATTGACACTCGACACAATAAACAAGCGCTTCGTACTCAACGTAGAGAAAGAACGCTTGGAAAATGCACCAGGCTTTGACAAGGACAATTGGCCCAATATGGCCGATGAGTCTTGGGCAACAGAAATCCATTCTTTTTATGGAACTAAACCGTTCGATTACGATACGACCCAGAGACAAAGTATCGACAAAAGCTAACTGTCTATATCCAAAATGAAGAGTGATGCGCGCCGAGCAAACAACGACATATTAAGACTGATCGTTGGGGTGCCAAACCCTATGGCGCGCATCAGCCCTTTGGCCAACGGGATAACCAAACCGCTAACGTTAGTCGTCTTCGTATCATCACATGCACAGACGACGGGTCAGATCATTCGGAAGCCATCGGCCTGCTTTCCCTAAAGAGCAATTTTGCATGTGCGCTGCGTAGATCGTAAGTGTGTCTGGTGTGCGCTGAAGTTCGGCAGTTAACTCAAGCGGTAGGAGGCGTCCTGAAGCCAGATGATCCGCAATCAGATGCTCTGGCATTCGGCACCAACCGAACCCGGCGAGCAAAAAATCCAGCCGCCGTGCCAAATCTACAAACCGCCACTGGTGACTGCCCGTCACCCCATAGCTAGGGCTGTCGGGAGAAACCGGATCGGAAAGTACCAGTTGTACATAAGGCTTGAGGTCTGCACTTGTTGCCCGACGGCCTAACATAGCCAGGGGATGCCCACTGGCTACTACTGGCCTCAAGTCGACGCTGAGCAGCGGCAGTGCGGTGATATCGTCGGGCACTGTCGGAATCAATGTGCAAAACGCCAGTGCCGCATCGCCGTTGCGCAATCGACGCTCTGCGCCGCCTAAGCCTTCTGTGGAAAAACTCACTGCCAGATGCGGAAAAGCCTCACGGATAGCGCGCAGGCTTTCGATGAGCGGTGCGCTAGGGGCCGAGTTGCTGGAAACCGATCACGTGGTTATTTCAACGCCGGTCTACAATTATAACGTTCCTGCGGCGCTCAAGGCGTGGGTGGATCATGTGGTTCGTAAAGGCCTGACCTTGGGCTTTGATGGTAAAGGGCTGGTGACCGGTAAAAAGGCAACGGTGCTGCTCGCCTCCGGAGGTGTATACACCAACGACTCCCCGATTAAAGACCGTGACATTGCGACCCAATATTTGAAACTGATCCTGAACGTCCTAGGTATCACTGATGTCACCTTTATTGCGGCCGGCGGCGCTAAAGCTGTAGATCTCGGAGAAATCAGCATGCATGATTTTCTAGATACATTTGATCATCAAATTCAAAAGTCGCTGGTTTAGACACGCGCTTAGAAGAATCGGTCTGGCCGGCAAACCCGTCTGGGCTGTGCCACACCGGAGCTCAGCAGTTTGCATCAGGACAGATCAGTTACAGAGTGGCTCGCATGAAATCACCTGAGAAAACCGTCAATCCGATCGGATTGGAAGACATCACCATTGTCGACGACGCGAAAATGCGCAAGGCGATCACGGCCGCTGCGCTCGGCAACGCGATGGAGTGGTTCGATTTCGGCGTCTATGGGTTTGTTGCCTATGTTCTCGGCAAGGTATTTTTCCCCGGCGCTGATCCCGGTGTGCAGATGATTGCCGCGTTGGCCACCTTCTCGGTTCCCTTCCTGATCAGACCTCTGGGCGGTTTGTTTTTTGGTACGTTGGGCGATAAGTACGGTCGACAGAAAGTCCTGGCGGCCACCATTGTGATCATGTCGCTCAGCACCTTCGCCATCGGGCTGATTCCGTCGTATGCCTCGATTGGCATCTGGGCGCCGATCCTCCTGCTGCTCGCTAAAATGGCCCAAGGTTTTTCAGTGGGCGGTGAATACACCGGCGCCTCGATCTTCGTCGCCGAATATGCCCCGGATCGCAAGCGCGGTTTCCTTGGCAGCTGGCTGGACTTCGGCTCGATTGCCGGCTTCGTCTTCGGCGCAGGCTTGGTCGTGCTGATCTCCACCATTCTGGGCGAAGAGCAGTTTGAGGCATGGGGCTGGCGCCTGCCCTTCTTCCTCGCCCTGCCCCTGGGCATGATCGGGCTCTATCTGCGTCACGCGCTGGAAGAAACACCGGCGTTCCAACAGCATGTCGAGCAACTGGAACAGGGTGATCGCGAAGGCCTTGCCAGGGGCCCGAAAGTGTCCTTCAAGGAGGTGGCCACCCAGCACTGGCGCAGTCTGATGACCTGCATCGGCGTAGTGGTAGCTACCAACGTCACCTACTACATGCTGCTTACCTACATGCCGAGCTACCTGACACACAACTTGCACTACAGCGAGAATCACGGCGTGTTGATCATCATCGCGATCATGGTCGGCATGTTATTCGTCCAGCCGATGATCGGGCTCATCAGCGACAAGATTGGGCGCCGCCCCTTCATTATCTGCGGTAGCGTCGGTCTATTCTTCCTCGCCATCCCGGCCTTCATGCTGATCAACAGCGGCAAGATCGGCCTGATCTTTTCCGGCTTGCTGATGCTGGCGGTGCTGCTCAACTTTTTCATCGGCGTGATGGCTTCCACCCTTCCGGCGATGTTTCCCACTCACATCCGCTACAGCGCCCTGGCCAGCGCCTTCAACGTCTCGGTGTTAATCGCGGGTTTGACCCCTGCCGCTGTGGCCTGGCTGGTGGAAAGCACGCAAAATCTGTACATGCCGGCCTACTACCTGATGGTGATTGCCGTGGTGGGTCTGATTACCGGCGTGACGATGAAAGAAACAGCGAACAAACCGCTGCGTGGTGCAGCTCCGGCGGCTTCCGACATTGAGGAAGCGCAAGAACTGTTGGAGGAACATCACGACAATATCGAGCAGAAGATCGAGGACATCGACGCAGAAATCGCTGAGCTGAAAGCTAAACGTGAGCATCTCGTGCAGCAGCATCCGCGAATCGAATAACGGGGGCACTATCGTGTAGATAGCTGCCGTCCTGGGAAAACACCAAACTACGAAACACCCGCTGAGCGATTTAGCCAATCTGTTGCATCGACCGGTTGAATCCACAGTTGATTACAGACCTTCACGACCGGCAACAATCGGTCAACAACGGTCCTTCAAATATGCCGAGGCGCGTGTTGCTGACCGCAGCCCCGCATCACCGGGTTAATCGACGACTTTTATCTGCGTCAGCCCTACCCGCTCAGCCTGCTCTAAAATCTCCGCTGGCGTCGCGTCCGCGGTGGGCATGATCAGGCTGTTCTCCCCATCCCCATAGTGCAGCTGTAGCAGGTGCATCGCCGCCTCATGGACAGGCAGTTGAAGCTGCTCGAATTCGAACATGTGTGTGCGAGGTTCGCCGTTGAACAGGTATTCCAGGGTGTAGTTGCGCATGGTGGGATCCTCGTAGAAGGTGGTGGCCGTTTTTATACACTCTGGACCATAAACAGACTTCAACTCTAGCGTGCGGGTATGATCCGGATAACGAGGCCCATTGGACCCATGTTTATGCCAGCATCCCAAATTCGCCCCTCACCCGCGCCGTTGCTCAAGCAAGGCGAGACGGTGCTCTTGTTCGACGGCGTATGTAAGCTGTGCAATGGCTGGGCGAGGTTTCCGCCATGACCGCCATCGGCGCGTCCGGTTGGCGGCAGTACAGTCGCCCGAGGGGCAGGCCCTGCTTGCTTGGGCAGGTTTGCCCTTGCACCAATTCGACACCATGGCCGTGATCCGCGACCGACACTACTGGGTGCGTTCGGATGCATTTTTCGAAGTCATCGCCCAGCTGCCCACCCCTTGGCATCCCGTGAACCTTTTGCGCAGCTTCCTACGCAAGCTTCGCGATTGGGCATACGATCGCATTGCGTTGAATCGCTATTGGCTCTTCGGAAAATACAACACGTGCCTTTTGCCTGATCCTGATCATGAGCAACGTTTTTTGAAAGCTCCAATGTGAACGCCTTGGTACGCATCAACTGGATCGCCCGAGCCCCCCATCCAGAACCATTTTTTGACTTTTTTGTGGTTCAGTGCCCCGCCACCGCTGGCCTGCCAGCCGCACGCGGGCCCGATTTGAAGCCGTGGGCCTGAGCGCCCCAGACAATCACAAACCCCACCGCCACCAACACCACCATTGCCCACGGAAAAGAGGCGACGCCCCACCTGTCCAGCAGCACCCCACCCAACACCCCACTCCCCGCAATCGCACTATTCCAAGCCACCACATTCAACGACAACGCCACATCCGCCCCATCCCCCGCCGCGTCCGCCAGAGCCGTTTGCAGCAACGTCGCAGCCCCGCCGAAGCTCAACCCCCAAACCAGCATGCCGATGTAGATCACCTCAGGCACGCTACTCAAAAAGCCAAACACCACGGAAACCGCCGCAAACGCCGCCAAGCTCACCAACACAGTCTTGCGCAACAACGGCTCAACCAGTTTGGCAGTCACCCAAATCCCTACCAACGCCGCAATGCCAAACACCAACAACACCAAATCCACCCGATCCCCCAACCCCGCCGGCGCCACGAACGGTGCGATGTAGGTGTAGAGAACGTTGTGTGCCAGCATCCAGCTGATCACCACCGCCAGCACAGGGCGCACGCCCGGCGTGGTCAGTACTGTGCGCAGCGACATGCGCTGATGCGCGGCTTGGGGTGGGTAGTCAGGGACTTTCACCAGTACCCAGGCGATCAGCACCAGGGTCAGGGCCGACATGATGCCGAAGGTGGTGCGCCAACCCACCAGGCTGCCCAACCAAGTGCCAAGAGGCACGCCCAGAGACAGGGCAATCGGCGTGCCGACCATGGCCAGCGCCAGCGCCTTGCCCTGTTGATGAGGCGCGACCATGCGTCGGGCGTAACCGGCCAGCAGGCTCCAGGCCAGCCCCGCCGCGACGCCGGCGAAGAAGCGCGCCACCAGGATCACGCCGTAGTGGGATGACAGTGCGGTAATGGAGTTGAACAGCAGGAAACCGACGATGGTCAGCAGCAGCACGTTACGACGGCGCCAGCCGCGGGTGGCGATGGTCATGGGGATGACCGCCAGCACCGAACCCAGGGCGTAGGCGGTGACCATCTGGCCAGCCATGGAAGGGGAAATCTTCAGCCCTGCGCTGATCAGCGGCAACAGGCCGGCGGGCAGGGTTTCGGTGACGATGCAGATAAAACCGGTCATGGCCAAGGCGAGCAAGGCTCCGATGGGCAGGCGGTCGGGCGCTACCGATAAGGTGATTGAGGGTGTCACGGAAGACTCCTTGAGTGAGGATTTCAGACTTAAATACCGATCGATATAAATGTTGAGGGTAGGCAGCGCTCGTTGTCAACGACTTATGTATCGACTAGTATTTATCTCGTCATCCTGAGGAGTTTTGAAATGGCGCAAATGGGCCGCCCTCGCACTTTCGACCGCGACCACGCGGTGGAACAGGCCTTGCACCTGTTCTGGCAACACGGCTACGACGCGACCTCCCTCGCTCAGTTGAAAGCCAGACTGGGTGGCGGAATTTCCGCGCCGAGTTTTTACGCGGCGTTCGGTTCCAAGGAAGCGTTGTTTGATGAGTGTGTGCAACGTTACCTGGCGACGTTCGCCCAAGTCACCGAATGCCTGTGGGACGAGAGCCTGCCGCCACGCCAAGCCATCGAGACCGCGCTGCGCCAGTCAGCGCGCATGCAGTGTGAAGACGGCCATCCCAAGGGCTGCATGGTGTCCCTCGGCGTGATGAGCGCGCCCAGCCCGGAGAATGCGCGGGTAGTCGACGCCCTGACCCAATCTCGCGCCCACACTCGCGCGGGGATTTTTGCGTGTGTTGAGCGAGGTGTCAGTGCCGGTCAGTTGCCGGGCAATATTCACGCGCCCGCGATGGCTACGGTGTTCGACAGTTTCCTGCAGGGCATTTCCATCCTCGCTCGGGATAACACGCCGTATGAGATCATTGATGCGGCCATCACCCAGATATTGCTGACGTGGGACAATGCAGCCACTACCGTGCTGCCCACAGATCGCAATGACGAAAAGGGGCTGATTGATTCAACCAGTGAGTGATGTGCGTAAAGCCAAGGCTTGTGCCGCGAGGCGATTGCGAAACTGCGAACAAACGCTCATTGGTGACTCAGCCTAAGGTCGCCTCACACTGATTGAGGATCAACGTCCAGCCACCTAAAGCGTCACCGCATGCTTTCGACTAAGGCTGTCGCCAAAGCCACGGATCACTTCCAACAACGATTTCACCCGCAGCGGCAGATTCCCGGCGGGGTATACCGCGTGCATCTGTGGGCTTTCACCGCTGCTGGAGGTGAGTTTGTACTCGGGACAGACCCGCAGCAGGCGCCCCGCTTGCACTTCGGGCTCTGCCATCCAGTCCGCCAGACGGGCGATCCCGACGCCCGCCAGGGCCGCCTGGAACACCGCCAAACCGGAGCTGAAACGAAACTTTGGATGAACCCGAAAGCTGATGGCTTGCTCTTCACTGCGAAAATTCCACTCCTTGAGAATCCGCGGCGCCGTATGCAGGATCAGCGAGTGCGATTCCAGCGCCTCGATGGAGTCGGGCATCCCGCGCCGCTCCAGATACCCGGGGCTGGCATACAGATAACGTGAGTAGTTCCAGAGCGGATAGCCGATCAGCTCACTGGATTGCGCAAACGCCCCGCGAATCGAGAAGTCCAGCTTGCTCTTGACCGGGTCGATGATCTCATCGGTAAAAATCACATCGACGTTCACGTCTGGATAGCGCTCGCTGTACTGCGCGATCAACTGGGGCAATACCCCGTGTCCGAGAAACTCGGGGGCGGAAAAGCGGATCCAGCCGTAGGCCAGGCCGCTGAGACCGGCCAGGTCTTCATCCGCCTCACGTTGCAGATCCAGCATTTTGTAAGCGTGAGGCAACAAGCGTTCACCCGCCTCGGTCAAGCTCACGGCATTGGACGAGCGATTGAACAACTTGACCCCGATGCTTTCCTCCAGGGCTTGAACGGCACGGGTCAGCGCGCTGGGGGAGCGCCCCAGAGTACGTGCCGCCGCGATGAAGCTGCGCTTGCGAGCCACCGTCGCGAAGGCTTCAAGCTCCCCCAACATATTCAATGCCACGGACCACCTCATTGCACTTTTCACAACGTGGCATTGCAACACAAAAAAGGCCCGTCCGTTAACCTCCCGTTCAACCCGAAGCTGGATGAAATAGTCGGGAGATCCGCAGCCCCTCATCAACCCTTCATCGTCAGAGCCTGATTTTATGGTCGATATTGTCATCCTTTGCGTGTTCGCCTTCGCCGCCGGCCTGATCGATGCGGCGGTGGGCGGCGGCGGACTGATCCAGATACCCGCGTTGTTCAACGTGCTGCCCACGGCACAACCGGCGGCGCTGCTGGGTACCAACAAGGTCGCGGCAGCCTGTGGCACCGCATTCGCGGCCCGGTCCTTCGTGCGCAAGGTGGTGATCGACTGGGGTCTGGTGATCCCCGCCGCCTGTTCAGCCTTTGTCATGGCGTTCTTCGGAGCGGCCACGGTGTCGTTCGTGCCCCAGTCGATGATCCGGCCGGCGGTGCTGGTGTTGATCGTGCTGATGGCGATCTACACCTTCTGGAAAAAGGACTTCGGCGCCCTGCACAAGCCCATGCGCATCGGCACCAAGGAAAAACTGCTGGCGATCGTCATCGGCGGTGCGATCGGTTTCTACGACGGACTGTTCGGTCCCGGCACTGGCAGCTTCCTGATCTTCCTGTTTATCCGCTGCTTCGCCTTCGACTTTCTTCATGCCTCGGCATCGGCCAAGCTGGTGAACATCGCGACCAACGTAGCGGCGCTAATATTCTTCATTCCGACGGGAAATGTGCTCTACCTGATTGCAATCCCCATGGCGGCATTCAACATCCTGGGCGCGCTGACCGGCACTTGGCTGGCGGTTCATAAAGGCGTGCCCTTTGTCCGGGCTCTGTTCCTGGTGTTGCTGGTGATCCTGATCGGCAAACTGTCCTACGACCTGTTCCTGTAAACCAGGGGAAAGACGCGTATACACGGCATTTACCCACTACGTTTCAACCATTGCTGGCATCGATAGTCACCATCACGTCAATGAAGTTCTCATAAAAAATCCTCGGCGTAACATCCGCTCCATACCCAACCAATAACACCCCGGAGCACACCATCATGAAACGCCAAATCCTCCTCAGCATCGCTTTCTCGGTTTTTGCAGTTAACGCTTTCGCTGCTTCCTCTGCTCACCCGGTCGTCGCCGAAGGCGGTTCGGATCGTTTGATTGAAAGCCGTTTGGCTGAAGGTGGCTCGGATCGTCTGATCGAGAACCGCGTTGCTGAAGGTGGTTCGGATCGTCTGATCGAAAACCGCGTCGCTGAAGGTGGTTCGGATCGTCTGATCGAAAACCGCGTCGCTGAAGGTGGTTCGGATCGCCTGATCGAGAATCGCGTCGCTGAAGGTGGTTCGGATCGTCTGATCGAGAACCGCGTGGCCGAAGGTGGTTCGGACCGTCTGATCGAGAATCGTGTGGCTGAAGGTGGTTCGGATCGTCTGATCGAGAACCGCGTCGCTGAAGGTGGTTCGGATCGTCTGATTCAGAATCGTGTGGCATGAATGAATGGTTTTACCGCAACACTCAACCAAAAAACCCGGCCTCATCAGCCGGGTTTTTTCATGCGTTTTTAGTGCCCGACTGGGTCGTCAAAGATGATCAGCGCTAGCACTCGAGCATCACTACCGGGTCTTCACAGTGATGAACATTTTGAGGCGATCGTGGATTTCCTGAATGGCATGACGGAACGGATCATGTTTTTCACTGGTGACGGGATCCTCGAAATTCCACACGATCACTTCTCCGGCGGTGGGCATCCGCGAAGCCTCTTCGGACGACTTGTCACACAGCGTAATCACATAATGGAACGGCTGCCCCTCAAACTCATCGATGGCTTTACTGCGCAACCCCGTGGTGTCGATACCTACGTGATCGAGAGACTCCAGCGTGCGGGGGTCAACTTCACTGGCCACAAGACCCGCGCTAAAGGCTTCGAAGTGTTCGGAATCAGTGTGCCGAAGTAGCGCTTGCGCCATCAGTGAGCGAACGTCATTTTTTGCGCAAACGAACAGAACCCGGAGTTTCTCAGCCATCACGTCCTCACATTCTTTCTGATCTAAATAACAATTCTTTTCTTACAACAGCGGCGTCATTTAGTGTTTGGACATAAGGCCATGAAGAACACCCAACCTTAAACCCGGCTCGGAAGGACTCATGTGCGAGATGCCGAACACCTTGAACGCCGCCAGCATGAGCACCAGGCCACCGGGCAAGATATTCAGCCGATGGGGTGGTAAGCCCGCCAATTTGAGTTGTTTAACATGCCCCACTTCCAGCAGACGCAACGACAAGCGCAACAGACCGCCGTAGGTGATACCGCTTTGACCATCGTCATTCAAGCCATTGGCCTTGAGCACTTTGGCCAGCATCCGTGCAGTACCTGAAGAACCAATAGTCTGCTGCCAACCCAGCGCGCGATAACGTCGGGTAACTTTTTCAAACTGCAGAGTGGCCACGCGCTCGGCCTCCAGGAGCGCCTTCGCCGATATACAGCCGCCCTGAAAGTAACGCGCGCCAAAAGTGCCGCTGCCAATGGCAATGCTCTCGGTCAAAAGAGGCTGAGTGCCCTGCCCCAGAATCAATTCCGTAGAGCCGCCGCCGATATCCACGACCAGGCGCATGCTTTCTGTACTGGGTATCGTATGGGCAACACCGGCGTACACCAGTCGCGCCTCTTCATGCCCAGAGATGACATCTATACGAAAGCCCAGGTGCCGCTCCGCGCTGGCCAGAAACAGTTGGGCATTATCGGCTTCGCGGACGGCACTGGTCGCCACTGCCCGCACACGACCGGCCTCAAAGCCGCGCAGTTTTTTGCCAAATCGCGCGAGCGCTTGCCATCCCCGATCCAGCGCTAACTCGTCCAGCGCCCCGCCCTGAAACCCCTCCGTCAAACGGACAGGCTCTCGCAAGGTTTTCACTTCCTGGATCATGAACCCCTGATTGCGCCTGACTGACTGGCCGATCATCATGCGAAACGCATTGGACCCCAAGTCAATGGCCGCAAACAGGGAGGCGTCTCCTTTCATAAGGGGGATTCCTGGCAAATTCATCAGCCCGCAGACGGAGTTCCGTCTGAGCGCTCAAGACGGTTTGCGAGGAGCTTGCCATTCGTTCGATGACACCGTGATGACACCCTCTAGCCTTTTCAAAAGAACAGACACCCTGACGCTGCCAGACCTCGCCGCTGAATCATCCAGAATGACCGTCCGTAACTCTGCCCCGGCAGCCTCTCACCCTTCGCTATTCTTAACCACACACCACCGCTGGCACGGCTGAACGCACGGCTTGCGGCATCATCGTCAGGAGTAAGGATCCGGGTAAGGAGCACGCCACCTCAACAGAGTATCGAATAATGAAAATGCTACTGATGGTCGAGTTTCCCCATGAGCCTTTCAACGCGCATGTCAGGTCCGGGAAAATCGGCGAAATCATGAACCGCGTGCTGGAAACCATTAAGCCGGAGGCGACTTATTTCACTGAGCAGGATGGAATGCGAAGCGGGATTTTTCTGATCGATATTGAGGACCCTTCCGAAATTCCCGGATATGCGGAACCCTTCTTTCTCAACTTCCAGGCCAACTGCAAATTCCGAGTGGTCATGAGTGCGCAGAACCTGCAAGACGCGGGTCTGGATGAGCTCGGAAAAGCCTGGGGGTGAGGTGCGATCAATAAGTGAGAAACCTGTGGCGAGGGAGCTTGCTCCCTCGCCACAAAGGCAGAGCCTGTCGCTTACTGAACGGTTTTCAGCTTGATCACATCACCGGAGATTGTGGTGGTGTAACCGGTCAGAGCCCAAGCCCAGAACCAGTTTTCCTGAACCTGGGTGTTGATCATGGCGTCGCCGCCACGGGCCTTGATCGCGGCGTTCTGAGCGCGGATGAAACGGTTGTTCTGCTGGATCGGAATGAGGCCAAACAGCAGGAGGCCAGTGGCGGTCGCTTCACTGTGGCCGACAACGGTGTACTGGTTGCTGTCGTACTGCTGAGTCTTCATCGGGGTGCCGGTGCAACCCGCCAGAACCA
This sequence comes from Pseudomonas farris, assembly GCF_019145235.1. GTDB lineage: Bacteria > Pseudomonadota > Gammaproteobacteria > Pseudomonadales > Pseudomonadaceae > Aquipseudomonas > Aquipseudomonas farris. The sequence continues at coordinate 64,259 of NZ_JAHSTV010000007.1, forward strand.
GACCGAACAGGGCTACGGCAACAACTTTGCTGAGATAATTCACTGTGTCACTCCATTAGAAATACCCGGGATCCGTCTCTCGGGCGGCGCATACTTTAACGGATGGAATGGCTCATTGATATCATCTGTACAGCCTTTACACGGCAAACATTTTGATGAGGCACAGATTATTGCGGCTGAAAGGTCTGAAGGTAGGCCAGCAGGTTTTCAATCTTCTGCGGATCGCTGAGGCCCCAGAAAATCATCCGGGTTCCGGGGACCACTTCTTTTGGCGCTTCGATGTAGGCGGTAAGTGTTTCGCGAGTCCAGATGAGGCCTGATGATTTCATCGCGCTTGAGTACTGATAGTCCGTCGTGCTTCCCGCAGGGCGTCCGAAGATGGCATTGAGTTGCGGACCAAAAGAACCCCGTGCCGAAGTCCCGACTTGATGACAGCCGCCGCAAATACGGTTAAACAGTTTCTGACCGGCTTCAGCATCACCCGCCGCTTCTGCTTGCATGCTGAATAACCCCGTATTGAGCATCAAGGCGAAGGTAAGGATGGCGGCGTTTTTCATGTGATGCTCCAAATCAGGTGTTGCTGACAGCAAAAACGGGCGGCTATTTCATCATGACTGGCTGCTACACCGAAGCCTTGAAGTTAATCTATAACTCTCTTCGTCTCTTTAATGTCGTTGCAGGAGAGCCAGAATGAAACCCGTCGAACCCTTTTATCGGGACGCTGGCGTGGGCCCGGGCATTGTCTGCTTTCATGCCAATGCAAGTCACTCGGTGCAGTGGCGTGGACTGCAAGATCATCTGGCCGCAAAGTTTCGGGTTCTGGCGCTCGATTCGTTTGGCGCCGGCAAGAGCCCGGCATGGCCCACCGATCGAATCGTCACCCTCAGTGAAGAAGCGCGCTTCGCCGAGCCGGTGCTCGCCCGCGCCGGCGAACCACTCATTCTGGTCGGTCACTCTTATGGCGGGGCAGTGGCGTTGATCGCGGCGCTGCAGAACCCCGGCCGGGTGCGCGCCCTGGTTTTATATGAGCCCACATTATTTGCCCTGCTCGACGCCGAATCACCTCCACCCAATGAGGCAGATGCCATCCGTGAAGTCGTCGCAAACGCCGGGCTCGCGCTTGAGGCGGGTAACCTGGATGCAGCGGCCCAGCACTTCATTGACTACTGGATGGGTGCCGGGGCCTGGGAGCAAACCCCGGAACAACGCAAGCCCTCCATCGCCGCCGCGGTGGCCAATGTGCAGGGCTGGGCTCACGCACTGTTGAACGAGCCGACGCCATTACACGCGTTCCGCTCGCTCAGCCTGCCGGTGCTTTTCATGGTCGGCAAGGATTCACCGGCATCGTCACGGGCAGTGGCTCGGCTGCTGACCGGCGCACTGCCTAACGTTGAAGTGGTGGAACTCGAGGGGCTCGGTCATATGGGACCGATTACGCATCCGGAGATCGTCAATCAGGTCATCGTGCAATTTATTGAGCGCAGTTGACCTGACTTCACACCGCTACAGCGCAGGACGCTGCAATTTGATCCACTCCTGCACCGTAGGCCGCTGCCATTGACGCTGCGCGTATTCCACCAGGGCGGATGGCACGGCGTCACCGTTGAGTATCAGCCGGTTGAGCATCAAGGCCAGGTCCACATCGGCGATCGACCATTGGCCGAACAAGTACTCGCGGCCGTCAGCCAGCAGCGCTTGTGCGGCACTGATCAGTTTGCGCGCGGCCGACTCGGCAGCCGGCGACAAGGGCGCGGATTTGAGGCCATAAAACACCACCAGTGTGGATCGTTCCTGCCGAATGGGCAGCAGGTCGCTGCGCAGCCACGCCTGGACTTGTCGTGCCTTCGCGCGCTGCATCAGGTCTTGTGGGTAGACCGGCGTCTGAGAGAAAACGTCTTCCAGGTACTCAGTGATCGCCGACGATTCAGACAAGGCAAAATCGCCATGCACCAGCGTCGGTACGCGCTGGGTCAGCGAGAGGCTGGCATAGTCTTCTGACTGGTTTTCGAACGCGTCGAGGTCCAGCGGGCTCAGTTCGAATTCGATGCCCTTTTCGCGAAGGGCCACGAAAACCGACATGGCATAGGGGCTGGTGAATTGAGCATCAACGTACAGGCGCAGGCGGGAATCATTCACGGGATCATCTCCATATGGTGAGCAGACACGCTACGAGATCCAATGCCATAAAGAAAATTCATGATTTTTATGGGGGCATTCCTGAGCGGAATACCTGTTGGCGGGCAGTGCCTGAAATGGCTGACATCGCGCGTGAAATGATCCAATTGCGCTTTTCACATGAAAAAAGTCATTTGCGCACCTATCTCGCTCACATTCTCCGCCCTAAAGTGCACCGATCTACTCAGCCCTCGGCGTATTTATGAATCTCTGGTTTCGACTGTTCCTGATGCTGTTTCGTCGCCCTTGGCGCAAGCCGGTTGATGGGCTGGCCACTACCGTCATCCGCATGCGCGTCTGGCCGCTCGATCTTGACCTCAACCGGCACGTCACCAATGGCCGTTATTTCACTATGGCCGACATAGGCCGCATGGACTTCGTCCTGCGCAGCGGTGCCTATCGAGTGGCCCTGCGCCATAGAGCCGTGCCGATTGTTGGGGATACCTGGGGCAAGTTTCGGCGGGAGCTGAAGCTGTTCGAATCGTTTGAGATTCATACCCGAATACTCGGCTGGGACGATAAGTGGAGCTTTATGGAACACCGCTTCGTGAGCAAAGGACGGGTAGTTGGCGTCGTCATCATGCGGGGCCTGTTCCGTGCGGCCAAAGGCACGGTCTCACCAGCCGAATTTGTCCGGGAGCTGGGATTGGCTGAACAGTCACCCGAGATGTCGACGTGGCTGACAACCTGGTCGCAGAGCTGCGACGACATGAGCCGCCAGCTCCGAGAGGAAGAAGGCCTGGCGCCTCAGCTTCATCCTGTCTGCGAACCCTAACAGGCGGCCAAATAGAAGCTAATATTCCTCTGAATCCCCTGCCAAGGACTGCAACCATGAGCCGGCTAGAGCTACTGACCAAATGGAATCGCATGATCGTTCGGTTGCAGATTGAACACGAAATCAGTGCCCGGGATTTCGAGAAATTCAGCTGGAAACTGGGTATCCCCTGCGTTGTTCTGTCGGCGATCGTCAGCGCCAGTGTCTTTGGCTCAATCAGTGACTCCTCGCCCGTATGGCTTCAATACGTAGCCGGCGTGCTATCACTCCTGACCCTGGTGTTGAGTTCGGTTCAGACCTTCCTGAACTTTGATACCCGGGCTGCCGGGCACAAAGACACCGCCGAGAAACTCGGAGCGATATCTCGTGAGATTCAGGACGAAATCGCCAGCGGCAAGGACGAGGCTATCCTGGGCCCAATCGTTTTTGACATCCGCAAGCGCATTGATTCGATTCTTCTTGATGCGCCGACCTTGCCTAAGTCGACGATAAGAAAACTGGGTGAAGTTCGCGTCTACACAGAGACACCGCCCGCTGAGCAAGACACCGTCCCGGCTTGATTAGAGGCCAGCCCCTGGTTCGCAGCATCGTGAAAGGAGGCGTTTGAAATGCAACTCATCACGTTGAAAATCGACAAGCCGGAAGCAACGAATTTCATTTTGGGTCAGACGCACTTCATCAAGTCCGTCGAGGACATCCACGAAGCGTTGGTCAACGCCGTGCCAGGTATCCAGTTTGGCGTGGCCTTTTGTGAAGCCTCCGGCAAATGCCTGGTGCGATGGTCCGGCACCGATACCGCCATGATCGAACTTGCACAGAAAAATGCGCAAACCATTGCCGCGGGCCATAGCTTCATCATTTTCCTCGGCGACGGTTTCTATCCGTTGAACGTGTTGAACGCCGTCAAACTGGTTCCAGAGGTGTGCCGTATTTTTTGTGCAACGGCCAATCCCACCGAAGTGATTGTTGCCGAGACGGAACAGGGACGCGGGATTCTGGGCGTGGTGGATGGCTTCTGTGCCAAAGACATTGAAGGTGATGAAGACATTCTGTGGCGCAAGAATCTGTTGCGGCAGATCGGCTACAAGTTGTGATTTGAGTCTGTGTAAACGGAAAAGCCCGCACAAGGCGGGCTTTGCCCCTCACCTACCCGAATTCTGCACAAGTTGCTCAACGAAAAACTCCACATGCCCTCTCGGATGAGTCGGCAATGGCCAGGAGTCCACGTTGTGAGCCAGGGCCTGGAAGGCTTGAGCGCATTTGGAACGGGGAAAGGCTTCAAACACCGCACGCCCCTTCTGCACGGCTTTGTGCGCACATTCGTCGTTGGGTATCGCGCCGACGTATTGCAGCGAGACATCCAGGAACATGTCGGTAATCTTTTCCAGCTTGGCAAACAGATTGCGGCCTTCTGCCGGACTTCCCGTCATGTTGACCAATATGCGAAAACGATGCAGACCGTAGTTCAGGTTGAGCAGTTTGATCAGCCCGTAGGCGCCGCTGATTGAGGTGGGTTCATCGCACACGACCACCATCACTTCCTGCGCCGCGCGGATGAAGTTGACCACTGAGCCACCGATACCGGCGGCCGTATCGATCACCAGCACATCCAGCTTATCGCCAATATCGCTAAAGGACTGGATCAGCGCACGGTATTGCGCCGGCTCCAGATGAATCATGCTCTGCAAGCCCGAAGAGGCCGGGACAACACGAATGCCTCCAGGCCCCGGCAACAGCGCGTCAGACAGCTCGCAACGCCCTTCGATGACATCGGCCAATGTGTAGCGCGGCGTCAGCCCCAACAGAATATCGATATTCGCCAGGCCCAGATCGGCGTCCAGCAATACGACGCGCCGCCCCATTTTTGCCAGCGCCAACGAAAGGTTAACCGCCACCGTTGTCTTGCCCACGCCACCTTTACCGCCAGTCACAGCGATAACTTGCACGCAATGCACCTCATCCATTTTGTCTTCCCTTCCTTGCGCATCGTGTGCCAGTACGTCATGGCCACCGTCCAGATGCCGCAAGAATAGCTGAAAAGCGCGGAATAGCCGCGTTGTCTTCCGACGAGAGGCACTTCGCCACCTGTCATCGAGCCTTTTCAACGAAAACGCCGCTAATTCGTTGATTCAGAGAATGACACTGCGCTCCTGAATGATCGCTGGCAGATGTAGCGATAGATGTGTCTGAGCTATCGCGAGGCTCTCAGGCGCCCTGCTCACCCAGAGATGAAGAAACTACCAAGACGTCTAAATCCAGACATCATTGATGGCGGTTCTTTCTCCCTCCTGATCGCCGGTATTCAGCACGCCACGCGGCTCGATCAGTAACATCTTCACCTCTCGCTCAGCATAAGGCTTGTGTTCGACGCCCTTGGGGACGACGTACATTTCTCCCTGCCTGACCACGACAGCGCCCTCTGGAAGATCAATGCGAAGCTCGCCTTCGAGGACGATAAAGGTTTCATCGGTGTCGGCATGGGAATGCCAGATAAAGTCGCCTTCGATTTTCACCACCTTGAACTGGTAGTTGTTCATTTCGGCAACGACCTTGGGCGCCCATTGCTCACTGAACAACGCAAATTTTTCGGCAAAGTTAATCGCGGTGCAGGTTGTCACGCCGGGTTGGGAATGCATTTGAGTCGCCCTCACTAGCCACGTTATCGAGGTCTGACTTTAGGAGAGGATCAGCACTGCGTATTGCATGATTGTGCAAGTCGAACGCCCTTAAACAAGGCCCAGCCTTTTCATCCACCGGCCGGGTGAGACGCCATAGGTCTGGACGAACTGGCGCGTCATGTGGCTTTGATCGAAAAAGCCTGCGGAGACGGCCGCCTCCGCCATCGAGTGGCCCCCGAACATCAGTGCTCTTGCCAGATCGAGACGTCGTTGAGTCATGTATCGATAGGGGCTCGTACCGTACAGCGCACGAAAATCACGGCTCAGGCTCCAGCGGTCTCGACCACTGGCCTGCGCTAACTCCTCTAGGGTAATGACTCGATCCAGCGACTCATGAATCAGCGCACGCGCGCGTTCGGCCGCTACAAAGTCAAACGACTTGCGTCGCCCGCGTTGACCCGAGAGCACATCCAGCGCTTGCGCGAGATCGTAAATGGCATCGTCTTCCTCCAGGGGCTCGATGCAAGCGTCGAGGTTTTGCAACAGCACCTGGGTCGCGGCATAAAGCCGTGGGTCGCTGGATATACCACCCACGATGAAGGGCAAGGGCTTGCCGCCTAATACTTGCTGAATCAAAGCGGGTTCGATGTAGATCATCCGATAATGAAAACCCGCTTCGGTACCGGCTTCACCGTCATGCACCTCGTCCGGATGCAAAACGATGGTTTTCCCGGGCAGGCTGTGACGCTTGGTGTTGCGGTACTGAAAGCTTTGTACACCCGACAGCGTTCGTCCGATGGCGTACGTATCGTGGCGATGCGGGGTAAACCCATGGCCGCCAAAAAAGGCTTCGATGCGCTCCATCTTCAACGGCTGAGCCGAGCGCTTTACCCAGTCTTTGTCACCCTTGGTTTTCGTCATGTCCCTGTACCCCCTGAAGGATGTCGGTACGGTACCAGCCAGCGGGGCTAATGTCCCCCGGCGGACAGACCTGTGCATGCCTGAATCAGCCCCCACGGTGGCGCCGTTAAATTTGTCTCTTCCCCTCGTGAACCAGTCTTCAGACCCGCAGTCTTAGCCGTGCCGTAAAAGAAGCTCACCCAACGAAGCGCTCCTACGGTCATTGCTCGTTCCTATCCCCCCTTTCGTCGTCATCTCATCAGAGCTGTCCGTTCATGCGCCCAACCGTCCGCTGCTGTCGCTTTATCTCTCTGTGCCTGATGCCTTTCCTCCCGCTACTCGCCAGCCCCGCCCATGCCAGTGGGGAGCGGCAGCTGGTGGAGGTCATCAACGACTACCGCGCCGATCCCGATCGTTGTGCGGGGCGTACGGTCAAGCCATTGCGGCCGTTGTCGCTGAAATCGAACCTGGCGTTGCCGGTCGGCTATGGCGGAGGTTTGCGCAACGCCTTGAAAGCTAAAGGCTATCAAGCGGTGACGGTGCGCACCATTCGCGTGGTCGGCGCGCAAGATGCCGATGAAGCGTTTGACATGCTTGAGAGCGACCATTGCGGGGCGCTGCTCGATACCCAGTTCGCCGATATCGGCGTCACTCGCTCCCGTAGCGAATGGCAGGTGGTGCTGGCGCAACCGGTGCTCGACGGACGTGTCGGCGATTCGCGAGCAGCGGGCAAGGCATTGTTGGCCGAGGTCAATGCGGCGCGGGCCAGGCCACGCTTGTGCGGGCGCCAACGCTTTGCCGCCGCACGACCGTTGACCTGGAATGCCGCCCTGGGCGCCGCCGCGCAAGGCCATAGCAAGGCGATGGCCTACGGCAATTACTTCGCCCACCGCGATCCCGAGGGTGATATGCCGGCAGATAGGGCCAGAGCCGCCGGTTACCGAGGCCGGCAGATCGGCGAGAACATCGCCGCCGGGCAAAGCTCACCGAGCAAGGCGATGGCCGGATGGCTGGCCAGCCCCGGGCATTGCGCCAACCTGATGAACCCGATGTTTACCCAGGTGGGCGCGGCCTATGCCGCCGATTCGCGCAGCGATGAGGGTGTTTATTGGACGATGCTGTTTGGCGCGCCTTGAGTGAAACGCGTTCCATAACCCCTAAAATGCCAGTCGGTTAATCGCAAATGCTGTGGGAGCGGGCTTGCTCGCGAAGACGGCGGCACAGTCAACATTGGCGTCGCCTGACACACCGTATTCGCGAGCAAGCCCGCTCCCACAGGTTTCCACTGGTGTTCTTCAGACTGGGGGTCATAATTCAAATGCTCGACGGCGCTGGCGCGCTTTGCCGCCCTTTGAAGGCCAGCGAAAAACAGAAAAATATCGCCAACGCGAACCCTGCCGGGAACAGCCAGATGCTTTGCCAGTCATGGCCGTCAGCCGACGCATAGTGATCGGTGACCGCCCCGGCCACCCAAAAGCCAATCAGCATGCCCAAGCCGTACGTCGCGAGCGTGATCAATCCTTGCGCGGAGCTTCTGAAGCGCTCCGACGCTTTGGCATCGGTGTAGATCTGCCCCGAAACAAAGAAGAAGTCGTAGCAGATGCCGTGCAAGGCGATGCCGGTGAACAACATGAAGGCGAGGTCCCCGTTGTTGCCGTAGGCGAACAACAGGTAGCGCAACGCCCACGCCAGCATCCCCACCAACAGCGCGATCTTGATGCCGAAACGCTGAATGAACAGCGGCAGGAGCAACATGAACAGCACTTCCGAGACTTGCCCGATCGCCATCTTGGCGGTTGGATTGGTCACGCCGATTTCCGCCAGAAACGGGTTGGCATTCTGGTAATAAAACGCCAATGGAATGCAGATCAAAATAGAGGCGATGAAGAACACCAGGTAACTGCGGTCCTTCAACAAACCCAAGGCGTCCAGCCCCAGTATTTGCTTTAAGCCGACACTGCCCGGCTCAGGTTTGAGCGGCGCGGTGCGCGGCAGGCTGAAGCTGTAGATCCCGAGCACGAGGGAGGCGATGGCCGACATCAGAAACGTGTTGCGCAAGCCACCGGATGAGATCGCTTGTTGCGAATCCCAGGCAAATACAAAGCTGATCACCACACCCGCCACGATCCAGCCGATGGTGCCCCACACTCTGATCCGCGAGAACTCCAGGGCCGGGTCGCGCATCTGCCGGAATGCCACCGAATTCACCAACGCCAGCGTCGGCATGTAGATCATCATGTAGGCCAGCACAAAGGGGTAAAACGTGCTGAAGTCAGGCGCTCGATAGAGTTGCAACAGCAGCACCGCGCCGATCAGATGCAACACCGCAAGAATGCGCTCGGCATTGAAGTAGCGGTCGGCAATCAGACCGATCACAAAGGGCGCGATGATCGCGCCCCAGGACTGCGTCGAGAACGCCATGCCGATCTGCCCGCCACTGGCCCCAAGATTACTGGAGAGGAAGGTGCCGAGGGTCACGAACCACCCGCCCCAGATAAAGAACTGCAAGAACATCATTACGCTTAATCGCGCAGTCATCGTGGTCATATCAGTCACCGTCTTATTGTTTTTTTTGGAAAGAGGGGCAAACAGATTTTTCAGGCGTCGGGCAAACCCAATAGCCGTCGATTGAAACGCTCGTCGGACGCCACGCTGGCGAAATCGTCAAATGCCTTTTGGGTTTTGCTGATCATGTGCTGCCGGATGAAGGCCGCGCCTTCTGCGGCGCCCTGCTCCGAATCCTTCAGGCAACACTCCCATTCCAGAACCGCCCAGCCGGCAAAGTCGTATTGCGTCAATTTGCTGAAAATCGATTTGAAATCGATCTGCCCATCGCCCAAGGAACGGAAGCGGCCAGGCCGATCGACCCAACCTTGATAGCCACCGTAGACACCCGAGCGGGCATCGGGCCGGAACTCGGCGTCCTTGACGTGGAACATGCGGATGCGCTCGTGGTAGCGATCGATGAAGCCCAGATAGTCCATTTGCTGAAGCAGCAGATGGCTCGGGTCGTAGAGAATCGCGGCGCGCGGATGGTGATCGACGGCCTCAAGGAAACGCTCGAACGAGGCGCCGTCGTGCAGGTCTTCGCCGGGATGGATCTCGTAGCAGAGGTCGACACCGGCTTGCTCGAAACAGTCAAGGATAGGCAACCAGCGCTTGGCGAGCTCGGCAAAACCCTGCTCGACCAGTCCGCTCGGGCGTTGCGGCCACGGGTAGACATAGGGCCACAGCAGCGCACCGGAAAACGTCGCGTGCGCCTTCAGCCCCAAGCGTTGGCTGGCGCGCGCGGCGAGCTTCAACTGATCGATGGCCCACTCGGTTCGTGCCTGAGGCTGGCCGCGCAAATGCGCAGGGGCGAAATCATCGAACAACGTATCGAACGCCGGATGCACCGCCACCAGTTGGCCCTGCAGATGCGTCGACAGCTCGCTGATTTCGACGCCTGCCTGGGCGCAGACGGCTTTCAATTCATCACAATAATCCTGACTGTCGGCGGCGCGCGCCAAGTCGATGTATTGCGTACCCAGGGTCGGCAATTGAATGGCTTTGTAACCCTGCGCTGCGGCCCAATGAGCAATGTTGGCGAGGGTGTCGAAGGGCGCTTCGCCGGACATGAACTGCGCGAGAAAAATACCCGGGCCGCGCAGGCCTGCCGGTGTTGGGGAGGTGTGGTTCACGAGAGCGTTCTCCGGATTCATGGGTTGCAGACCAGTTCGGTCCACTTCGCGTCGCCGCGATGATTGGCGATCACTGCCTCGATAAAGGCCATGCCACGCAACCCGACGTCGATGCCCGGCACGCCGGGGGCATCGTTGCCTTCGACGTTGCTGCGGATCGCGGTGGCGAAATCACCATAGAGATTGGCCATGGCCTCGAGATAACCTTCGGGATGCCCCGCAGGCAAACGCATGCGCTGGCTGGCGGCCTCGCATAACCAGGGCTGGCCGACACCGGAACGAAGGATGCTCAACGGTTGATCGAGGGAGCGATGGATCAGGCTCGCGGGCTCTTCTTGACGCCACTCCAGCCCGCCCTTGTCGCCATAGACGCGGATCTTCAACGGGTTCTCTTCGCCGGCGCAGACCTGGCTGGCGATCAACACTCCGCTGGCCCCGGCGGCCATCTTGAACAGCATCGCCGCGTCATCGTCCAGTTGCCGCCCGGCAACGTGCGAACCCAAGGTTGCGCACACCTGTTCGATGGGTTGGTCCGCGACGAATTCGGCCAGTGAAAAGGCATGGGTGCCGATGTCGCCGATGCAGCCGCCCAGCCCGGACTGCTCAGGCTGATCGCGCCAACTCGCCTGCTTGTTGCCCTGCTTGGCCACATCCCGGCTCAGCCAGCCCTGCGGGTATTCGACGATGACTTTGCGCACAGCGCCGATCACGCCGGTACGCACCATCTTGCGCGCCTGCCAGACCATCGGATAACCCAGATACGTGTGGGCCAGCCCATAGAGGCGGTCGCTGCTTTTTACCACGGCCTTGAGCGCCAGCAGCTCGGACAGATTCAGTGCCGCGGGCTTTTCGCTGAACACATGAAAACCCGTGCTCAGTGCCTGGCTGGCGATCGGCGCGTGCAAGTGATTGGGCGTGACAATGACCAACAGCTCCATGCGCTGATCGGCAGGCAGTGCGCGCTCGCTGTCCAGCATCTGCTGCCAGTCGCTGTAGCAGCGTGAAGCGGACAATCCCAGCGTGGCACCGGTGTCCTGATTGTTGCGGGCGTCTCGGCTGAATGCACCGCACACCAGTTCAAAACGACCATCGAGACCGGCGGCCTGGCGGTGGGCTTTGCCGATGAAGGCACCCTCGCCGCCCCCGACAAACCCCATTCTTATTTTTGCCGTTGCAACGTTCATCGCGAATTTTCTCTTGTTCGGGGCGGATTAGCGCTCAGGTTTGACTATGATGTAACCGGTTACATCATGCCGGAAATTTAAGCTCAGTTAGTTCAGGTGTCAAACCCGGGATTAAAAATGAAGGTCATTTCAGCGCACGGCCGGACTGCGGTAAGCTCGCCGGCCATGTTTACATCTGCCGGTTCGATAACGAGGTCGTCTTGTCCAATATCCGTGAAGTAGCCCGGCTGGCCGGCGTCTCGGTGGCCACCGTGTCCAGAACGTTGAAGTCGCCCGAACGCGTACTCCCCGAAACCCGAGACAAGGTCAACGCAGCCGTGGAACAGGCCGGCTATCGGCCGAACCTCATGGCGGTACAGTTTCGTTCGCGCAGAACCGGCAATCTGGTGATTCTGGTCCCGGCCATCGCCAACACGTTTTTCGCCCGGGTGATCAGCGGTGCCCAACAGGCCGCGCAGGCGGCCGGATATCGACTGCTGCTGTGCGACACCCAGGGCCGCGAGGAAATCGAACGGGAATTTGCCGCGCTGGTGTACGCCCACCAAGCCGACGGCGTGATTCAGTTGCGCGCCTACGACCCTTTTGAATCGCCCTTCCCCCACGGCGAGTCACTGCCGCTGGTCAACGCCTGCGAGGTGATTCAAGGCGGACGGCATCCGACGATCAGCCTCGACAATCGTGCAGCGGCCAAAGCCATGACGGAGCATCTGATCGATCTGGGCCATCGCCGGATCGGCCTGATCAAAGGCCCGAAAAGCAGCCCGCTCACACGCGACCGCGTGGCCGGTTATCAAGATGCATTGCACCAGGCCGGTATCGAGTCGGATCCGCAATTGGTCTGCCACGGGGACTTCACGTTGCAGGCCGGTTTTGATGGCGCGGGAATACTTCTGGATTTGGCCGACCGTCCGACCGCGTTCTTTTGCGAAAACGATGAAATGGCGATCGGTGCATTGAAGCGCATCAAACAACAGGGTTTGCGGGTACCCGACGATATTTCGTTGGTCGGTTTCGATGACATTCCGTTCGCGGCCTACTGTGATCCGGCGTTGACGACCATTGCACAACCCGCCGAAATCTTTGGCCAAAAGGCCGTTGAAATGCTGATCGCCCTCATCGAAAAAAAGCCCATCCCGGACCGCCATATGGTGCTGCCGTTCACATTAACCGTGCGTAACAGTACGACCGCCCGAAAGGGATGAGGGAGAAATCATGGACATCAAAACCGACCTGCAACGTATCGCGCTCCAGGAAGAAACCCTGAAGTTTGAGCGCTTCGACAAAGCGACGGCCTGGGACTTGGGCACCCGTTTGAAAACCGCCTGCGAAGAGCAAGGCGTGTCCGCCACGATTGAGGTCAGGCTGGCGCGAGACACGGTGTTTTTCTACTCGATGCCAGGAACCTCCGCCAGCAATGCCGACTGGGCACGACGCAAGCGAAATGTCGTAGAACTGATGGAACTCAGCTCATACCGCGTAGGCCTGTCCTTTAAGCTTCAGGGCGATTCACTCGAAGGTTTGATGGGGTTGCCGCTGCGTGATTACGCCGACCATGGCGGCAGCTTCCCGGTGTCGGTCAAGGGCGTGGGGTGCATTGGCGCCGTCACCGTTTCAGGGCTGCCCCAGCGTGAGGATCATGCTTTGGTGGTTCAGGTGTTGGCCCAGATGTGTGGGGCTGATCCGAGCGAACTCGCGCTTGAGGGCGAGTAGCCCCGCCGCAGGCGGGTTGTGGGAGCGGGCTTGCTCGCGAAAGCGGCGGCATAGTCAACATTGATGTCGCCTGACACACCGCTTTCGCGAGCAAGCCCGCTCCCACATGGATTTCGCCTAATTGACTGGCATTGGGTCTCCCAACGGATCGGTTACTTCGGTTGCGCCACCGTGCGCAAATAAGGTTTCACCGTTTTGAAGCCATCCGGATATTTCTTCCTGGCATCCTCGTCGGAGACCGAAGTGGGAATGATCACGTCCTCGCCCGGACGCCAGTTCACTGGGGTGGCAACGGTGTGCTTGGCATTCAATTGCAAAGAATCGAGCAGACGCAGCACTTCATCGAAGTTGCGTCCGGCACTCATCGGGTAGATCAGCATCGCCTTGACCTTTTTGTCCGGCCCGATGATGAACACTGAACGCACCGTAGCGTTGTCCACCGCAGTCCGTGCGCCGCCACTGGCATTCGGATGAATCATGTCGTAGAGCTTCGCCACCACCAGGTTCTCGTCCCCGATCATCGGATAGTTGACCGCATGCCCCTGGGTCTCTTCGATATCTTTGGCCCAGGTCTGGTGGTTACTGACAGGGTCGACGCTGAGCCCGACGATCTTGGTGTTGCGTTTATCGAACTCTGGCTTGAGCCCCGCCATGTAGCCGAGCTCAGTAGTGCACACCGGGGTGAAGTCCTTGGGATGCGAAAACAGGATCGCCCACTTGTCGCCGATCCACTCGTGGAAATGCAGCGGGCCTTCGGTGCTTTCGACGGTAAAGTCCGGTGCTTCGTCGCCAATACGGATTGCCATGTTCGTTCTCCTTACTGTTGAGTCGTAGGGAAGCCGCTGACTGCTGTTCCAACGGCCTTCAGGATCTGCGTTGAACCTGTCAACGCGGATCAGTATAGGAGACGCTTGAACACAAGGCAGTTATTGGCGCGCCCGCTTAGAAGGCCTTGCTGGCACTGGCTACCACGGTGGCATTGCATAGATCGTCATAGCCGTACCAGCTCGCGCATTCGCTTTTCGACAGGTCGGTATCGACGTAACTGAGGCCCCAGGTCACGCCGACGAAATCACGGGTCAGTTTGGCTTCCCACTCGGTGTAGGCATCGCGGCTTTCACCGTTGGTGGACCAGAAAGCCGGGTCTTTGACGTCGTTGCGACCCACGCGCAGGTCCAGGCCGAACTCGGCCGGCAATTCGATTGTGTAGCTGAGGTAGGTGTAAAGGGTGTCCTGGTCCTCGCCAAAGAAGTTCGGCGTATCGTTTGAGTAGTTGGCGCCGAGCTTCACGCCATAAACGTCAAGGATGGCGTAGACCTCACTCATGTTGAATTGGCCTTCCTTTGGATAGTCGTACTTGAGGTACCCCAGATCGAGACTGATTGCTTCGGTCGCCTGCCAGTAGTAGCCCGCGTAGTACTCGAGTTCCTGCCGGGTCTTGTAGGGGCCGCCGAAATCGACATTCGAGGTCCAGGCGCCCATGTACAAGCCGCTGCTGTGCACCAGCGTGGCGCCGGCCTGAACCGCCGGATCCCCCAGGGTTTGCGAAATGCCACGAGTGCGGTAGTCACTGACAACGTCCAGGGTCATGTCCAGGCTGAAGTTGTCGTTAAGTGTCAATGCCTGGCTGGTCAGGGGAGCCAATACAAGGCTGACAAGGGTCAATGCTGAGCGTACGTTCATACAAATCTCTTATTTTTATGGATCAGCGGGTGATTTCGGGCATGGCGTTGCCCAGCCCCTCGCCATCGAGGAGCAGGAGCATTTTTTGGCTGCTGCCGGCGAATGGTCGGTCGTCAGGACGCGGGCGCGTAAACCTGCTTGCCGGCGAAGAAAGTCTTCAGCACTTTGGTGTCGAACAGTTCGTCGTCGCTGACCTTGAACACATCGCGGTCGAGGATGATCAGATCGGCCTGTTTGCCGGGCGCCAGCGAGCCAATCTGTTGATCCAGCCGCAGGACTTTGGCGGCATTGAGGGTGTAGGCGTAGAACATGGTCTGGCGATCAATGCGTTCATTGGCATTCAACACACCCAGCGGCCCTTTGCGAGTGCTGGCCTGAGCGATGGCATTCCACGGGTTGGGGCTGGACACCGGCCAGTCACTGCCACCGGCGATGACCGCTCCGGCGTTATGCAGGGACCTGGCGGGATACTGATATCCGTAAGCGAACGCGCTGATATACGGTTTGACCAACTCCACCGTGTAAGACTCGCCGGTAGCCCACAGCAGTTGCATGGAAGCGAGCACGCCAAGCTGCTTGAAGCGCGGGAATTCCTTTGGATTGACCAGTTGCAGGTGAGTGATGCTGTGGGCCATCGGTGTCGGGTTGAGCTTGCGTGCGTATTCAAAGCCATTGAGTGACTCACGTACGGCACGGTCGCCGACCGCATGCGTGTGCACAATCCAGTCACGCTTCTCCGCCGCGACTACCAATTCACCAAAGTGTGCCGGGTCGATCAGCAGCTGACCGTTTTTGTGACTGTTGGTGAACGGAACAATCACCGCTGCCGTCTGCCCCGGAAACTCCAGAACGCCGTCAGCGAAGACCTTGATGCCAGGGAAGCTCAGGTTGGGCACGCCCTCGAATTTCTTCATCACCTTGGCCAGCACTTCCAGATCGGCCGACCGGCTTTTTGGGTTGGCCAGCAGCAGAGCCGCGACGTGGGCGTTGAGCTCGCCCTTCTCTGCGAGTTCGCGGTAAAGCGGTAGAACACCGTAACTCTGCTCGGTGGCCTGGAAATCGAACAGCGAATCACCACTTCCGGCATTCGCTGCCGCGTCCATCCAGGCGGTAACGCCATATTGATTATTGACCTTCACCGCCTCACGGGCAGCCTTCAACATGACCTCGTTGCCG
This sequence comes from Pseudomonas farris, assembly GCF_019145235.1. Lineage (GTDB taxonomy): Bacteria > Pseudomonadota > Gammaproteobacteria > Pseudomonadales > Pseudomonadaceae > Aquipseudomonas > Aquipseudomonas farris. The sequence continues at coordinate 80,160 of NZ_JAHSTV010000007.1, forward strand.
GGCGCGGGAATCTGACTGCGTACCTTGTCCCAGCGCGACTCGGCGAACAAACCATTGGGGGTGAAGTCCGCTGCGTGCCCCACGAAGCTGCGGTCCTGTTCCGACAGACCTTTTACCAATGCCGCGTCGATCTTCAGACGCTTGAGCATCGCGTTGTTGGCCCAGCCGGTATGCCCGTCAATCCCGCTGAGGACCACCGGTTGGTCCGCCCAGCGTCCCTGATTGAAGCGCTGACCGAGCTCGCGGCTTTTCTCCCAATAGGCCGAACTCACCCCGGCAATACTGATCACGTCACCGGCCCGTGCACGCCCCGCTTCATCCTGCTCGATCACCCATTGCTCGAGTTCCGGCAATGGCTTTACTTCATCCAGCAGATTGGCCCCCTGGCTGTTGAAGGCCGCAACGACCGGGTGACTATGGGTATCAATCATTCCAGGCATCAATACTTTGCCCGCCAGATCGATTCGTTGCGTCTGGGCATCGGCCAGGGCGTTGATCTCGGCATCGCTGCCCACTTTTAGAATCTTGCCGTCTTGCACCGCCACTGCCTGAACCAGTGCTTGACCGGGTTCGGCGGTAAAGACCTTGCCGTTGAACAGCACAAGATCAGCGGCGGCCATGGCCTGCACCGAGGAAAGGGCCAGGGCTGCGGCCAACAGGTTGGGAATGAATAGTTGCATCGGAACACTCTCTTGTTTTTATTGGGCGATTCGGGATGTGGAAGCTTGTGACAACGCCTTCGGGTCAAGTCCAACGAACGGCGCCTTGGCCCACACGACCTTGCCGCCGACTACCGTCAGCAGCACCTCGTTTCGGCCCAGCTCATCCTCCGGCACCTGCATGAAGTTCTTGTCCAATACGATCAAGTCGGCGAACTTGCCCACTTCGACCGAACCGACAACAGCGTCCAGTTTCAGCTGTTCAGCGGCGTTCATGGTGATGGTGCGCAGCACATCAGTGCGCGACAGCGCCGGCTCGGCATTCAACCTGCCGGCATACTTGGGGCCATAGCTGTGCGGGTTCAGCGGATCGCCTGAACGGGTGACACCGATCTTCAGCGCCAGGAATTCATCAAGCGGGTCGACAGGCCAGTCGCTGCCATAAGCAACCCGACCGCCAGCGCGGCTGATGCTGCCCGATGGCTCCATGCGGGCAAAACGCGCCGGGCCGAGATGATCGCTGGTGCCGTCGACCGTGGACGGCGCCTGCTGGGCCCACTGAAACGACATGTTGGCGGTCACGTCGAGCGCCTTGAAGCGTGAATAGTCGGCGGGGTCCACCGATTCGGCGTGAGTAATGGCCGGACGAAAACCGTTACCCGGCAGTTGCTGGCGCACGTATTCGATACCGTTCAACGAGTCACGCACCGCTCGATCCCCGGTGGCGTGAAGGTGCGGATCGAGGCCGACCTGCACCGCTTGCAACAGCAGCGGATTGAGCACTTGCGGCGGGAAGTACAGCTCACCGGCATTCTTGCCAGGCGTCCACTTGGGCGCGGCATCGGTGCCGGCATTGCGCAAGTACGGCGCCAACATTGCCCCGGTATCCGCTGGAGCGTTGATGATGCCGTCCATGAACAATTTGACGTGACGCATGCTCACACCCGGCGCGACTTTGGCTTCGCCCTGGTCGTAGGTGTTGGCCAGTGCCTTGGCCTCGGCAATGGTTTTCGCCGGGTCTGCAGCGGCGGCGGCAGGGTCGAGTTTGATCGCCAGCAAGGCCCGTGCAGTCAGTTCGCCCGACTGTTGCAGGGTGGTAAATGCTTTGCCATTTTCAGGCCCCGACAAGGCATCGAAGAAACTGGTGATGCCTTGCTGACGCATGGCGTCGAGCGCCGCGCGGGTCTGCTTGAGTTTTTCTGCGTCGCTGGCCGGCGGCACCACGGCGGCCATGGCATCGGCGGCACCGTCTTCACAGATACCGGTCGGGTTGCCGGCGCTGTCGCGGATGTACTTGCCATCCCCCGGATTGACCGTGTGCTTGTTGACGCCAGCGACTGCCAGGCCGCGAGAGTTTGTCAGCACGGTATGGAAGTCGGTGGAACGGACCTGAATCGGGCGAGTGGTCTTGAGCGCATCCAGCGTCGACTTGTCGGGATCGCCGTCGAGCCCGGTCATGCCCATGCGGTCCCAACTGCCCACTTCAAGCCAGACATCCGGGCCCTTACCCTTGTCGGCATCCAGACACGCCTGAATGGTTTCCTGGAAAACCTTGCGGGTCATCGTCTGGTATTTCAGGTCGCACAACGTCATGGCGCGACCGCCGTCCCCCGGATGCATGTGCGCATCGACGAAGCCGGGCATCAACATGCGCCCCGCCAGATCGATCAGCTGGGTCTGCGTGCCGATGTACGAAGCAACGCCTTCATCGCTGCCGACATAGACGATTTTCCCGCCCGTGACGGCGATCGCCTGCTGCACGGAATTCTTGCCATCGACGGTGTAGACATAGCCGTTGCGCATCACCATGTCAGCCGGTGTCGACCCCTGTGTCTGACACCCCACCAGCGCCATGCAGGAAAATGCCGTTGTCGACGCAACGGCGATAAACAGCCTGGAAAATTTCAACTGCCTCACCTCTATTTTTATAGTTTTGGAAGTGGCCCGAACAGACGGCCGCAAGCCTCTGATATGCAGGCATACCCTATAGGGCGCGGGCGTCGGATGGACCTCTACAAATGAGGAGGGGTGAGGTAATTAAATGACAGGGGGCCGATCGGGTGTAGCGGCGGAACCTGTGGGAGCGGGCTTGCTCGCGAAGGCGGCGGCACAGTCAACATTGATCGAAGAGGCTTGTTTAAAAGACCTCAAAGTTACGTCCTGAAAGCTACAAAACCTTGCGCCGTTGCCTACGGCTGCACCAGAATCCGCCGGCTTGTGCGCCTGGAGCCCCGCCGGTAACTTGATTCGCATCACTGATTCCCAGTGATCGGGTTTAGCAGCCCGGCTAGTCATTCACGGTTGCACATGTCTTATCCAGTCAGGCTTTCGCCTGCACTTGATGGTGGCTGTGCGCATGGCACCTTCGGGTGCGCCGGGTTTTGGGTGACTACCGGTCTGCTAACTTGCGCACAGCTGCCACCCTTTCGTATAGCAGCGAGATGGTTGCGGCCTCACTAGAGGTTAGTCCCCATGTTCAAGGCAACGCCCAACCCGCCGGTCACAGACCCGGCGTCCCCCTACGAATCTCTCGACTCAAAAAAACTCAATGAGGCCGCCGAACGCGCCCTCAACTTCCACTTCCCGTCGAATGCCGACATCAAAGCTACCGCGCGTACACCCAGCACTATGCTTTCCGTGAACCCAGAAGCCACAGCCGAAACCCTGGCGGTTTTTTTGGTCGAGACGCTGGCCTCGGTCGATGTGATGGTCCATCAGTTGGTGGATCATCTGGAGGGTGAATCGCGCTACGCCCTGCTGGGCATTTCAAACAGCATCATGGTGGCGGAGATCACGGCGAACCGGGTGCTGGATAAAATCGATACCCCTTAGAAACGTGAGCTCCATTCCTCTGTAGGAGCGAGCGGTGCGGCGATCCTACAGGGGGTGCGTTGTAGCTGGATTAGGTCTTTTCTGCCATTTGGCACTATAGTTCATGCCAGATGACAAAGCAGCGGAGGCTGCCATGAGCGCCAAGAAAAAAGATGTTGTAGTCGACGAGGCTGTCAAAGATGCCAGCCCAAAAAGAAAGGTTAAACCACGCGAATCCAATGTTGCCGTAACCGTCTTGAGTAATGGCGAGCGTGCGGTGAAGGTGAAAATGCCGGGGTCGAGTCGCGTGCCCCCAATGGTTGCGGTCTTGCTTTCTGGAAAAAATAGCGATGATCGTATGGAGATTTACAGGGCCGTTAAAAACGGTTTTCCGCTGCAGTCGGTGCTCGACATGATCGAAAACAGCGAGGTGTATAAGCAACGTGGCGTGCTGTCGAAAATCGTTGGTGCATCTGATCGCACGCTTGCGCGGCGGTTGAAAACGCCCAATGAAGCGTTGACCGCGGAGCAAAGCACGCGAGCGCTCAACTATGCAGAGGTCTTGGAAAAGGCAACGGATGTGCTGGGTTCGCGTGAGCTTGCCGAGCAGTGGATGGTCAAACCTGCTCGGGGTCTGGATGGTGAGGTGCCCATCGACCTGATTTCAAATTCGGTCGGGTATGAGTTGGTGACTGACTTTCTGACGCGCATTGAGTACGGGGTCTATTGATGGCTAAAGACCCTTTGAGCAGTGAGATTCACTTCTGGCGCCTTGATCCTGCTGAGCATGCCCCCACCTGGAATTCGGGCGTAGGGGCTGAAAAAGTCGGTGGGCGCTGGAACCCTAAAGGTATGGCCACGGTTTATGCAGCCCTGGATGCCTCTACGGCCATCCTTGAAGTTGCGGTGCATAAAAATTTCGACGCGCTGGATTGCAAGCCCCATCGTCTTACGCAGGCCCGAGTGCTGAACCCGTCCAGGATTTATGTGGTGCAGCCCGACAGCATTGCAAACTCTAATTGGCTGGTACCGGGCACCCCAAGTCGCAGCCAGCAACAGTTCGGTGCGGACCTGTTAAGTGTGTACCCCTTTGTGTTGGTCCCTTCTAGTGTCTCGCCGCATAGCTGGAATTTGTTGATGAACCCGCAATTGGCTAATGGGTTGTACGAGTTGGTGTTGCAAGAGCCTTTTGCCCTTGATGGGCGGCTTAATAAGCCTTCGTCTTAAAGGTGCCTTCGCGGGCAAGCCTCCATGCCAGTCAGTTAAGCCGCGGAACCTGTGGGAGCGGGCTTGCTCGCGAAGACGGCGGCACGGTCAACATTGATGTTGCCTGACCCACCGCTTTCGCGAGCAAGCCCGCTCCCACAGGGATTGCGCTCAACTGACTGGCATCGCTGAACGCAGCACCGAACCCAGTTCCACCTTGCTCTTCACACCCAGTTGCAAGTAACAGTTGCGCAGATAGGTGCGCACTGTCGCAGGACTCAACTCCAGGATTTTTGCAATTTCCTTGTAGGAATGGCCGGCGGCGAACAGCATGGCTGCCGTTCGCTCGCGTGGCGCAAGCATCGCCCCGCGTGACTGGGCTTCGAGCGACAGGATGACGTGCTCGGCGTTTGGGCTCAGTGTCAGGGCGCAGCGGCCCAGGCGCATAACGCAGGGTGCCTTTTGCAGTTGCGCGATCACCTGCGCGGGAAGCGTTGAACCGTTCCAGCCGGGTAACTCACGCTCAATGGCGGCACACAGCGTTGCCCCCACGTACAGCAAGCTGCCGTCCATGCGCGCGACGCCAAAGTCCGACGCCCCGCTGCCGGTGTCGAAACGGATCATGTCCTGCACCTGGAATCGCCACAGCTGCAACAGGTGGTCGCAGAAGGCCGAAAACAGATCGGCCTCACTGTCGTTGAAAGCCGAGGCATCAACGCCTCGGTAGAGACAGACAAAGAACATCAAACCGCTTTCGGGTAACTCGAAGGTGATGCACATCAGGTAGTAGAGATCGTGGCGCCGAGCGAAGGCGTTCACTTCTTCATTGGGGTCGGTGAAGCCACTGTCGCGCACGACCTCACCGGGTCGACTCATGGTGTCATGGGAGAATTTGTCGTTGCGCGCACACGTGTGCCACTCGGCGGCAAACGACTCGGGCAGGTTGATTCGCCCGTGCATCCAGTTTCTGGGCGAAACATCGACACCTAATGCAGACATCTCCCCCCACCAGGCCGAAGTGAAGGGCACCAGTTGGCTGAATGCCTGCAGGCCGTCGGTGATGAACCGGGATGCACCACGATCCCGGGCAAGACGCCCCAGGTGCAATACGCAAAGATTGAACGCTTGCAGCGTTGCCATCGACGCCTTGGCGCCGACCTCATCACCCTCCTCCATCGTTCTGATCCCGTTCGCTGCATGGCGTATTATCTTTTTGACCATGCCATAGGCGCAGCGATTGCGTCCAGCCCCAGGCGCGCAAGCTCGCTCGCCACGGGACTGGCATTGTTTTCAGACTTTGATTTCACTGGCCGGCATTACATCGATCCGCGCCACGGAGCCGGTCAGGTGCGCCAGATCCTTATTGTGTTCGGCGATGATGTCTTCGGCGCTCATCATGCCGTTGTCGATGGTGGAATGGGCGTCGGCCACCAGCACGACGTCGTAGCCCAATTGATGCGCCTGGCGGACGGTGGCGTTGACGCAGTAGTCGGTTTGCAGACCGCAGATGATCAGGCGGTCGGCTTCCAGTTCTTGCAGATGTTCATGCAAGCGGGTCTGGTAGAACGAATCCGGGGTGGTTTTGCGCAGCCGCAGGTCTTGGGGTGAAGTCTTCAGACCATCGGCCAGTTGCCAGCCTTCGCTGCCGTATTGCAGCAGGTCGCCCTCTTCTTCGTGCTGGATCAGGATGACCGGGATGTCGGCGGCCCGGGCTTTGGTGCTGAGATCGTTGATGGTATCGATGACGCGCTTGATGTCGAAGCATTCATACTCGCCGGTGCACAGCGCGCGTTGGACATCAATGATCAGGAGTGCGGTGCTCATGGCTTCCTTCCTTAGATAGGTCGGTAAAACGATGGATTACAACTCCCGTTCTGGTCTGTAGCAGCTGTCGAGGCTGCGTTCGAGGATCGGAGATCGGGGCCACCCGGGGAGTTCAGGTGGCCGCTGATCGCCTGTTTCAGTAACCGAGTGACAACCCGGTATTACGCCGTGGATCGTTCGCTCCGTAGAAGCGGTTCTTGCCCACTGGCTTGCCTTCCAGCGAAGGCGCACCTACCAGAATAGCTGCGATATGGTTCGGGTCCTGCGGCCCGGCAAATTTGTGCCCCCAGCTTTCGAGCATCTTCTTGGTGTCCGGGCTGGTGGCGAAGTTCTCCAGGTTGGTTTCTTCCGGCAGCCATTGCTGGTGGAAACGCGGCGCATCCACCGCTTCCTGGATGTTCATGCCGTAGTCGATCACGTTGAGGATGGTCAGCAAGGTTGCGGTGATGATGCGGCTGCCACCGGGCGTGCCGACGACCATGACGACCTTGCCGTCCTTGGTGACGATGGTCGGGCTCATGGACGACAGCGGCGCTTTGCCGGGGGCGATGGCGTTGGCTTCGCCCTGCACCAGGCCGTACATGTTCGGCACGCCGATTTTCGAGGTGAAATCGTCCATTTCATCGTTGAGGATGACCCCGGTTTTGCTCGCCATGACGCCGGCGCCGAACCAATCGTTGAGGGTGTAAGTCACCGACACCGCATTGCCCCATTTGTCGACGATCGAGTAATGGGTGGTGTTGCTGCCTTCGTGAGGCGCTACGCCAGGTTTGATCTCGCGGGATACGCCGGCCTTCTGCGGATCGATGACTTCGCGGATTTTGGTCGCGTAGTTTTTATCCAGCAGATGAGCGATCGGATTTTTCACGAAGTCCGGGTCGCCGAGGTAGCTGTTGCGGTCCACATACGCGTGGCGCATCGCTTCGATCTGGTAGTGCATCGCCTGAGCCGAGCGGAAGCCCAGGTCTTTCATCGGGTAGCCGTCGAGGATGTTCATGATCTCGCAGATCACCACGCCACCGGAGCTTGGCGGTGGCGCCGAGACCACGTGATAGCCGCGGTAATCGCACTCGATCGGCGCCAGTTCGCGGGTCTGGTATTTGTCGAGGTCAGCCTGAGTTATGATGCCCTTGTTGGCCTGACTGGAGGTGACGATGGCGTCGGCCACCCAGCCTTTATAGAAACCGTCGGCGCCCTTCTCGGAAATTTCCCGCAGGGTTTTGCTCAAGTCTTTTTGTACGAGTTTCTGGCCGACCTGCATCGGCTCGCCATTGCTCAGGAAGATCGAGCCCGAGTCGCGCATGTCTTTCTTGAAGACGTCGGTGGCGTACTCCAGCAAGTCGACATCGCCCTGCTCCAGCACAAAACCGTCTTCGGCAAGCTTGATCGCCGGGGCGATCACTTCCTTGCGGGGTTTGGTACCGTATTTCTTCAGAGCCAGTTCCATGCCCGAAACGGTGCCCGGCACGCCAACGGCAAGGTGGCCGCGGGTGCTCAGCTCCGGGATGACGTTGCCCTCTTTGTCGAGGTACATGTCGGGTGTCGCGGCCAGCGGGGCTTTTTCACGGAAGTCGAGGAAGGTCTTGCGCCCGTCCGCCAATTGAATCGTCATGAAACCACCGCCGCCCAAGTTACCCGCCGCGGGGTACACCACCGCCAGCGCATAACCCACCGCAACGGCGGCATCGACGGCGTTGCCGCCATTCTTGAGCACATCGACGCCGACGTGGCTGGCCAGATGCTGGGCGGTGACGACCATGCCGTTTTCGGCCGCGACCGGGGCGACGGAGGCCGCATGGGCGGTCAGGCAACTCAGCGCCAATGTGGTTGCCACGAGCGATTTGGTAAAAGGTTCGAACTTCATGAGTCGGTCTCTTTTTGTTTTTAGGTTCTGTTCAAAAACAGAGGGAACGGTTCAAGAGCAGTAGGCAAGTATGGCTGCGATTGCGTATTGCGCCTCCCCGACGAGGCAGTATGCTGGGCCCCCTGTTCAGTACTTTTACGGAGTCCGCCGGCATGTCCTATACCTTCACCACCCTGGCGTCTCCGGTCGGCGAATTGAAACTGGTGGCGAAAGGCGCGCGACTGGCGGCCATCCTCTGGGAAAACGACAAACCGGGTCGGGTAAGGCTGGGGCCGATGACTGAAGCAGCGGACAACCCGATCCTGGTGCGCACCGCACAGCAGTTGCAGGAATACTTCGCCGGCACACGTAACCGTTTCGAGCTGGAGCTGGATTTTGCCGGGACGGAATTTCAGCAGAAGGTGTGGCAGGCGTTGCTGACCATTCCGTTTGGCGAGACTCGCAGCTACAGCGAGATTGCCCGGCAGATCGGCAATCCCAGCGCGGTTCGTGCGGTAGGGGCGGCTAATGGCAAGAATCCGATTTCGATTGTCGCGCCGTGTCATCGAGTGATCGGTGCTTCGGGGAAACTGACGGGGTTTGCCGGTGGGCTTGAGGCGAAAGAGCAGTTGCTGACGCTGGAGGGATACGAGTGTCGCGGAGCCGGCAGAATGGATGATTTGTTTATCTGACGGCCCCTACAAAAAGACAGGGAACCTAAATCGCCGCCCGCAGCTCAAACCGCTCCGAAGACATCCTTCATCGCCGCATACTGCAGCAGCATGATGGTCTTGGCATCGCAGATCTCCCCGCGATAGAACGCCGCCAGCGCATCGTCGAACTTCCACTCCAGCACTTCCAGTTCTTCGGTTTCTTCCTCCAGCCCGCCGCCATCACTGACCTTCGAAGAGGCGTCGTACTCGGCGATGAAGAAATGCAGCTTTTCAGTCACTGAACCGGGGCTCATGTAAGCCTCGAAAACCTTCTGCACATGGTGGACGCGATAGCCGGTTTCCTCTTCGGCCTCAGCACGAATGCGCTCTTCAGGCGCAGCGCCTTCCAGCAGCCCGGCGGCCACTTCAATCAGCAAACCATCGTGGCCGTTGACGAACACCGGCAGCCTGAACTGGCGGGTCAGTACGACGGTTTTCTTCTCGCGATTGAACAGCAGAATCGCCGCGCCATTGCCGCGGTCATAGACCTCGCGAGTCTGACGCTGCCAGTCGCCGTTGTTGCGCAAGTAATCGAAGGTGATTTTTTTCAGCAGATACCAGTCGTGGGACAGCACCCGGGACTCGATGATGTTGACCCGCTCGGCTGTGTTCGACATGACAATCCATCCTTATGTTCGTCAGAAAGCGTCCATATTAGGCGAAAACAGAAAAGCCCGGCGACTGTCGTAATGCTGTGCACTCAAGAGAACCTTGAGCCAGAGAAACCTGTGGCGAGGGAGCTTGCTCCCGCTGGGCTGCGTAGCGGCCCCAAAAATCTGACAACCATTGCGATTTTTGTGAGCGCTACGCACTCAAGCGGGAGCAAGGTATCCGCCCGGTCAACACACCTTCCTGACCTTCAGCCAATCTGCTCGAACCGCCGCCTGGTCACGAACAGCCCCGCGCCCACCGGCACGGCAAGAACCGACATCAATCCCAAGTCAAAGCCCAGCAACTGGGTCTGGCTCACTGCAACGCAGCCGATTGCGCCTGCCACCACCAGCGTCACCCCTAGCCACTTGCGCAGCGGGTACGGCTTAAGAAACCGATCAAGTAGAAAGGCCAGCGCCACAACGATGACCGTCTGGGTAATTTCGGACATGTGCAGCCCCACTCAGGTCTTGATGATCAGGGATTCGGAAGAGCGCTGTGGGCCAATCCCACCATTGACCTGCGCCTGGATGTTGACGATTACGTCGCCAGCATGGTAGGTGGGCAGAGCGTCATTGACGTACGAGCGCACACCCGCCGTTACAACAGTACCTGCGGCGACACTGCCTGCAGGTCCGGCTAAACCGCCCACAGTACCGGCAGCGCCACCGAAGGCGGAGGCGGCAAGGTTGGCGACCTTGGTGCGTTGGGCATTGAGGGCATCGCCCTGTTGCCGGGTCAGCGGCTTGGAGATGCCTATCATCATCACGCACGCCAGGCTCTTGGCCTGCATCTATTCGTACACCTCGACGACCTTGCTGTTGACCTCATAGTGGGCGCTTTTCGCCTCGCCAAAATGCAGCTCGCGCAGGCGTCCGCGCTCGCTGTCGGTGAGGGTGATCTGCGAGACGTTGAAGACGATCCTGTGAGTGCCCATGTATTGGAAAGTCCCTTCGAACTTCATCGCGCGCATCCTTTCGAGGCAAAGATGGCGATTCTCTACAAGGAGCGCATTGGATTCAAATCATTTCACCTTGCCGGCAAGGTGTGTTGGCTCCCTCGCCACAAGTTCTTACTGACTCAAGACTCTCTTGAGTGAACCGCATTGCGGCGCTTTCATCCTCAGGAAAGTTGCGCCTTGTATTCTTTCTGATACTGCCCGGCGAGGGTTTCTTTCTGTTGTTCGTCGAGTAACTTGCCGGCCATCTGAAAGAACTTCTGCTCCTCCTCTTTGAGGTGGTGATGGACCTTCTCCGAGAGCTTTTTCGCCGTTGCCAACCAGGATGGACTGGACATTTCGGTCGCATCCAGCGCTTCCATCATCTCGTCCATTTCGTGGTGTTCGGAGATAGCGTGGCGGCTAAGATCCACGCCGTTGTCGAACTCCATCAGCGGCATGTAGAAATGGCGTTCTTCAGCGGTTGCGTGGGCCTGAAGCTCGGATTTGAGCCGTTTGTAAGCCTCGACCCGTTCCGGGGTGTCGCCACTGGTTTGAATCAGTGCATCGGCATAGCGGCGCTGACGGTCGTGGCTTTCGCGCAAGGCTTCAAAAATGTTCACGGGCTGCCCTCAATGACTGCTTTCAACAACGATGCTGTTCACGCTAGACATTCCCGGAGCCCCGGGGGTTCCTTGGGCTTCGGGGGGATAGAACAATCGCCGCAACCGGGATAGGCTCCGTGTTCACTGCCATAAGGATGTGTTGCCTATGACTCTGCGAATCGAATTGTCGAAAAATGCCACTCCGGAGGAGCGCGAGGCGATCCTCACACCACTGCGCGCCTACAACGCCGCAAAGGCCGGGGCCACGGTGTCGGAACAGATTGCTTTGCTGGTACGCAATGACAGCGACGAGATTCTCGGCGGGCTTTATGGCCGAGTGTTTTACCAGTGGTTTTTCATTGAGTTGTTGTCGGTGCCGGAGCTGGCCCGAGGACAAGGGATGGGCTCGAAGCTGATGCAGATGGCCGAAGACCTGGCGCGGGAAAAGGAATGCGTGGGGATCTGGCTGGACACCTTCGACTTCCAGGCGCCGGAGTTTTACAAGAAGCACGGCTACAGCGAGTTGGGGCACATTGCCGATTATCCGCCGGGCCACAAGCGCTTCTTTTTCCAGAAGCGCCTCATTAACACTGATTAAGACGCGCAACCTGTGGGAGCGGGCTTGCTCGCGAAGCTTTTGGCGCCCCTGAAGGCCCCTTCGCGAGCAAGCCCGCTCCCACATTGGAATGGCCCTCGGCCGATCGTCTGGGGATTGAGCCTCAAACTGCAGACTGCTCAGAGACAGGTCGCCAACGCCGCCAAACGGCGCTTGGCGACAAAATCGTCATGCTGCGCGTAGTAGCTCAATGCTGTACCCGAGGCGTCGGTGGTCACGTCCACGAAGGACTCGGCCGAACGGGTGTAGACCGTCGAGCCACCCTTCTTGCCCGGCTGCAAATACGCGCCCGCATCAACACCGAATACCGCTTCGTCCTGCCAGGCAAATTGCACGCACTGGGCGACGACTTTTTCCGGTTTGTCCGAGGTCAGGGTTTTGTACGGAGTTTTGGTGCGGGCGTCATTCATCGCCGATCCGGCGCAGCCCGCCAGCAAGGTTGCGGCCAGCGCCACCATCAGAATTCGCATTGCGTTCGCTCATCAAGAAAAAGCGGACTGTATCACCGCGGCGCGGCGTATCGTTCTGCTTTACTTCATTTATACCGCGACACCGCGCAACGATTCGCGCACCCTGTCGCGCCATTAACGCCGCATCGCCCATTTTTCCGGGCGCATTTTTCTGGAAAGGTCATGACACCCAACGCCGAATACTACAAACCGACCGCTGAATACGCCGACAAGCTGATCAGCCAGATCGGTCAGACGCCTTCCTGGATCGCCAAACGTATTGGCGTCACCGACAAGCGGATTCGTTACATTCTCGATGGCGAAAGAACCGTCAAAGGCGAAACCACGCCGATCCAGATGACCTACCCCGAGCAATTTGCTCTGGAGTGTCTGGCCGCGGCCGCCAAGGCGAGCAAAAAGCAGTCTTCTAAGGAGTGACCATGGCGGCAACCGAACAGCAACACGAGCAGGCGCTGAAAAAGTTTCTCGATGAGCGTCCTGAACTGCGCATCGAACTGGACAATCTGAATCCACTGCTGGCCCAGGCCAAGGGTGTGACAGTGGTGCAGTACCGCGACGAGCGCTTGCATGAAGCGTTCGAAGCCGAAGCTGAGCGCCTGGGTTTGTTTGCCTGGGAGCTGACGCTGCAACTGACTGCCGCCACGCCTGAGGACTACCAGGCCCAACGCCTGGAGGTGCATAAGGAAGTCGCGGAGATGGCCGGCATGGACTGGCTGGAGTATTGCGAGTTATATGGGTTAACCAAGTAATCATCGCTGCTCAAGGAAGCTTTCGTCGATGCTGCCTTCGCCCTTAAGTACCCGGGCCACACCGGGCCATTTGCATACCCATAAATGGCGCGGCCGCATCGGCCTGTCGATGGTCGCCAGTTTGTCGGTGCTCGCCGGCATGACCGATGCCATCGGCTTCATGGCCAGCGGCGACTTCGTGTCCTTCATGAGCGGCAACACCACTCGTCTGGCCGTGGCGATCAGCGATGGCGACCTCGGGCTGACCCTGCGCCTGGTAATCCTCGTGGCCACATTTGTCGCCGGCAACGCCCTGGGCATTATCGTCAGCCGTTTCGGTGGCCGGCGGGCGTTGCCGTTGCTGCTGTGCATCGCCACCCTGCTCTGCGGCGCTGCGGCTTGGCCCTACGAAACGCAATTGCCGGCGCTGCTGGCGACGATCATCGCCATGGGCATGCTCAATGCCGCCGTGGAAGAAGTGAATGGCCTGCCGGTCGGGCTGACTTACGTCACCGGCGCGTTGTCGCGGTTTGGCCGTGGTCTGGGGCGATGGATGCTTGGCGAACGGCGCAACGGCTGGCGGGTGCAATTAATCCCGTGGGCCGGGATGTTTGCCGGCGCGGTGATTGGGGCTTTGCTGGAACATCACCTTGGGCTCGGGGCGCTGTTTGTCAGCGGGCTGCTGGCGGGGGTGCTGGGATTGCTGTCGTTGAAGATTCCGCGGCGTTGGCAGTTGGGGTATATGCCACGCTGATCAGGTGATCAGATCCTGAATTTATGTTGCCGGGAAGTCCGTCTTCGCGAGCAAGCCCGCTCCCATACTGGATCTGCGGCGGATCACGATTTTGTGATCGACAGACATCGAGTGTGGGAGCGGGCTTGCTCGCGAAGGCAGCGACTCGGTCTACGAGTAAACGCCCTTCGCCGCCCCGCCGATAAAGCTTTATCATGGCCGCAGTTTTGCTGATCGAGTCCGTCATGAAGTTTGCCATTGCGCTGTTTTCCGCCGCCCATGCGCCCTCCTCGCGCCGTGCCTTGCTGTTCGCCCAGGCCGCGCTGGCTGGCGGGCATGAGATTGTCCGGCTGTTTTTCTATCAGGATGGCGTCTACAACGCCTCCGGCAGCGTGGTCACGCCTCAGGATGAGCAGGACTTGCCCAAGCAATGGCGCAACTTTGTCAGCGAGCATCAACTCGATGGCGTGGTCTGCATCGCCGCCGCCCTGCGCCGTGGGGTGTTGAACGAGGAAGAAGCCCAGCGCTATCAGCGTGAAGCGGTAGCAGTAGGCGCGCCATGGGAATTGTCCGGCCTCGGCCAGTTGCATGATGCGGTGCAGGACGCTGACCGCTTGATCTGTTTCGGAGGCGCGTGAGATGGCTAAATCCTTACTGATTATCAGCCGTCAGGCACCGTGGTCCGGGCCGAATGCGCGGGAAGCGTTGGACATCGTACTGGCCGGCGGTGCCTTCGATCTGCCGATCGGCCTGCTATTTCTCGATGACGGCGTGTTCCAGCTCGCCGCGAAACAGGACGCCAAGGCGCTGCAACAGAAAGACCTGAGCGCCAACCTGCAAGCCTTGCCGATGTTTGGTGTCGAAGACCTGTTCGTGTGCGGTGAAAGCGCCGCGGCCCGTGGTCTGGCCCCAAAAGGTCTGTCGCTTGAAGAAGCCCAGGTGTTGGCCGCCCAGGAAATCACCGCCCTTATTGACCGTTACGACCAGGTGATCACCCTCTGATGTCGACTTTGCATGTGTTGTCTCATTCCCCTTTCGGCAACGACCGCCTGAGCAGTTGCCTGCGCGTGATCGGTGCCAACGATGCGCTGCTGCTGAGTGGCGATGCGGCTTATGCCTTGCAGCCAGGCACCGCACCATTCACCACGCTGCAGGCTCGCAGCCTGAAACTGTTCGTGCTGGGCGAAGATGCTCAAGCTCGGGCTCTGGAAGTCCCGGATTGGGCCAAGGCCATCGATTACCCGGCCTTCGTCGAACTGTCGATTCACTACGACAAGGTCAACAGTTGGCTATGAAATCCCTGACGGTCGGCGCCCGCGCCATTGAACTGGACAAGGACGGTTTCCTGGTCGAACTGAGTGACTGGTCTGCCGAAGTGGCCGCCGCCCTCGCCGCTGCAGAAGACATCGAGTTGAGCCCGGAACACTGGGAGATCCTCGAATTGCTGCGCAGTTTCTACGACGAATTCCAGCTGTCCCCGGCGACCCGCCCGCTGATCAAGTACACCGCATTGAAACTCGGCCCCGACAAGGGCAACAGCCTGCACCTGAACCGACTGTTCAAAGGCACCCCTGCCAAACTCGCCGCAAAACTGGCGGGCCTGCCCAAACCGACGAATTGCTTATGACCGACTATCCAGCACTGACCCTCGAAACGCCCGCCGAGCACCCGTTCGCCCAGTTCGTGCGGATCCTTGGCAAAGGCAAACGCGGCGCCCGCGACCTGACCCGAGAGGAAGCCCGCGAGGCCATGGGCATGGTGTTCGACGACAAGGTCGAGGACACCCAGCTCGGCGCGTTCCTGATGCTGTTGCGGCATAAGGAAGAAAGCGCCGAGGAAATGGCCGGGTTCACCGAAGCCTTGCGTGAACGCCTGAATCCACCGGCGCTGGCAGTTGATCTGGACTGGCCGACGTATGCCGGCAAGAAGCGTCACCTGCCGTGGTACCTGCTGGCGGCCAAGTGCCTGGCACAGAACGGCGTGCGCATCTTCATGCATGGCGGCGGCGCACACACGGCCGGTCGGCTGTACAGCGAACAACTGCTCGAGACGCTGAACATTCCACTGTGCCGCAACTGGCAGCAGGTCGGCGCTGCGCTCGATAAGAGCGGTCTGGCGTTCATGCCACTGGTGGACTGGGCCCCGCAACTTCAGCGAATGATCGACCTGCGCAACACCTTGGGCCTGCGCTCCCCGATCCATTCCCTGGCGCGGATTCTCAATCCGTTGGGCGCTCGCTGCGGTCTGCAAAGCATTTTCCACCCCGGCTATCAGGCCGTACATCGCGATGCCAGCGGTTTGCTGGGCGATACCGCCATCGTGATCAAGGGCGATGGTGGTGAAATCGAGATCAATCCGGACGCCGACAGCCACCTGTATGGCACCACCGGCGGCGAAAGCTGGGATGAAGAATGGCCACAGCTGTCGACCCAGCGCCACGTCAAACCGGCGACCCTTGATCCGGAGCACCTGAAAGCCGTATGGCGTGGCGATGTAGTCGACAGCTATCCACAAATGGCGTTGATCTCGACCATGGCCCTGGCGTTGCGCGGCCTCGGCCAGACCCGCGAGCAAGCGTTCGAAACCGCCCAGCAGTATTGGGATGCAAGGGACCGATCGATTTAACCGATCATAACTGCCTAACCTTTGCGCTTTTTGTTCGAACCTATGCGCATAGACTCCTCTCCAACGCTTATCGGTTGAGGAGTTTTGAACATGGGTTTGTTAGTCGAAGGACGCTGGCAGGATCAATGGTACGAAAGCAGCAAGGACGGCACGTTCCAGCGTGAACAGGCACAACGTCGCAACTGGCTGACCGCCGACGGCAAGCCAGGCCCGACCGGTGTCGGTGGTTTTGCCGCCGACGCTGGTCGCTATCACCTCTACGTATCCCTCGCCTGCCCGTGGGCTCATCGCACGCTGATCCTGCGTAAGCTCAAAGGCTTGGAAAACCTGATCGATGTGTCGGTGGTCAGTTGGTTGATGCTGGAAAACGGCTGGACCTTTGACAAGAGCCTGGGCTCGACCGGCGACAAGCTTGATCACTTCAATTTCATGCACCAACGCTACACCGCCGATACCGCTAACTACACCGGTCGCGTCACTGTGCCGGTGCTCTGGGACAAACAGACAAATCGCATCGTCAATAATGAATCGGCGGAGATCATCCGCATGTTCAATAGTGCTTTTGATAAGCTGACCGGCAATGACCTGGATTTCTACCCGGCGCCATTGCGGGCCGAGATCGATGCGTTGAACGAGCGGATTTATCCAGCGGTGAATAACGGCGTCTATCGCGCCGGGTTTGCTACGTCGCAGCAGGCTTATGAAGAAGCGTTCGACGAACTGTTTGGTGAGCTGGATCGGCTGGAGCAATTGCTGGGCGCGAATCGGTACCTGACGGGTGAATACCTGACGGAAGCGGATATTCGGCTGTTCACTACGATGATTCGTTTCGATGCGGTGTACTTCGGGCACTTCAAGTGCAACCTGCGACGGATTGCCGATTATCCGAATCTGTCGAACTGGCTACGGGAGATTTATCAGTGGCCGGGGATAGCCGAAACGGTGAGTTTTGAGCACATCAAGAATCACTACTACGGCAGCCACAAGACCATCAATCCGACCGGGATCGTGCCTAAAGGGCCGGCTCAGGATTTCACTTCGGCTCATGATCGGGCAAGGTTGAATGGGAAAGGGGTTTGGCGTAAAGCTGAGGTCTGATCTGAGCATGGAGGTGGTTTTGAGGGCCTCTTCGCGAGCAAGCTCGCTCCCACATTTGATCTGTGTCTGGCCATGAATCTGTGGCTGAACACGCTCTAATGTGGGAGCGGGCTTGCTCGCGAAGGAGGCCACTCGGTATTCAGACCTGCGCCTGAGCCCCTTCAAACCACGCCAATTTCTCGCGCAGTTGCACCACTTCCCCGACGATCACCAGCGTCGGCGCATGCACTTCATGCTCCGCCACCAGCCGTGGAAGGTCGGCCAGGGTGCCGGTAAACACCCGCTGATTGACCGTGGTGCCCTGCTGGATCAACGCCGCCGGGGTATCGGCTGCGCGACCGTGTTTGATCAACTGCTCGCAGATGATCGGCAAGCCCACCAGCCCCATGTAAAACACCAGGGTTTGCGCCGGCGCGACCAGGTCGGCCCACGGCAAATCGGTGGAACCGTCCTTGAGGTGCCCGGTGACGAACCGCACCGACTGCGCGTAATCGCGGTGAGTCAGCGGAATCCCGGCATACGCCGCGCAACCGCTGGCTGCAGTAATGCCCGGCACCACCTGAAACGGAATGCCATGGGCCGCCAGTTCTTCGATCTCTTCACCGCCACGCCCGAAGATAAACGGATCGCCGCCCTTCAAACGCACCACGCGTTTGCCGGCCTTGGCCAGATCCACCAGATGCTGGTTGATCTGTTCCTGAGGCACGGCGTGATCGGCGCGGCGCTTGCCGACGTAGACCCGCTCGGCATCGCGACGGCACAAATCCAGAATCGCCGGCGCCACCAGACGGTCATACAGCACCACATCGGCTTGCTGCATTAGACGCAAGGCGCGGAAGGTCAACAGGTCGGGGTCACCCGGCCCGGCGCCCACCAGATAAACTTCGCCGGTAGCGACGGGTGCTTCGCCATTGATTTTCGCCAGCATCAAGCGCTCGGCCTCGGCGCCCTGCCCGGCCAGGTGCCGGTCGGCAATCGGGCCCTGGAATACATCCTCCCAGAACGCCCGGCGCTGCTGCACATCCGGAAACAGGCCTTTGACCTGAGTGCGGAAACGCGCCGCCAGACCGGCCAGTTGGCCGTAGGTGGAAGGAATCCAGGTTTCCAGCTTGGCGCGAATCAACCGCGCCAGCACCGGCGCATCGCCGCCGCTGGACACCGCAATGATCAATGGGGAACGGTCGACGATCGCCGGGAAGATCACGCTGCACAGGGCCGGCGCGTCCACCACGTTGACCGGCACACAACGCCGATGGGCATCGGCGGAGACTTGCGCGTTCAGCGGTTCGTCGTCGGTGGCGGCGATAATCAGCCCGCAACCGTCCAGGTCCGTTTCGGCGTAGCCACGCAACAGGCACTCGCCACCGCTGCCAACCACTAGCTCGCGCAGTTGCGGTTCGATTTCAGGCGCGACCACCCGCAGCAGCGCACCGGCTTCGGCCAGCAGGCGGGATTTACGCAACGCAATCTCCCCACCGCCGACGACCAATACACGACTGCCGCGGAGGTTATGAAACAGCGGCAGATAGTCCATTTAGCCGATGACCTCAAGGCCACCCATGTACGGCTTGAGCACCTCAGGCACACGGATCGAACCGTCGGCCTGCTGGTAGTTCTCAAGCACCGCCACCAGGGTACGACCGACCGCCAGGCCGGAACCGTTCAGGGTGTGAACCAGCTCAGGCTTGCCGGTTTCCGGGTTGCGGAAACGCGCTTGCATGCGGCGGGCCTGGAAGTCGCCGCAGTTGGAGCACGACGAAATTTCGCGGTATTTGTCCTGGCTCGGAATCCACACTTCCAGGTCGTAGGTCTTGACCGCGCTGAAGCCCATGTCGCCCGTGCACAGCGCCAGGGTGCGATACGGCAGTTCCAGCAGTTGCAGGACTTTCTCGGCGTTGGCGGTCAGGCCTTCCAGCGCTTCCATCGAGGTCGATGGTTCAACGATCTGGACCATCTCGACCTTGTCGAACTGGTGCTGACGGATCATGCCGCGAGTGTCGCGACCCGATGCACCGGCCTCGCTGCGGAAACACGGCGTGTGTGCCACGAATTTGATCGGCAGCAGTTTCGAATCGACGATCTCGCCAGCAACGATGTTGGTCAGCGACACTTCAGCGGTCGGGATCAGGTACAGATCGGCTTCGCCTTCGCGGCTGATCTTGAACAGGTCTTCTTCGAACTTAGGCAACTGCCCGGTGCCCTGCAACGCAGGCGCCTGCACCAGGTACGGGGTGTAAGCCTCTTCGTAACCGTGTTCGTTGATGTGCAGGTTGATCATGAACTGTGCCAGCGCGCGGTGCAGACGGGCGATCGGGCCGCGCAGCAGGGCGAAACGGGCGCCGGACAACTTGGCGGCGGTTTCGAAGTCCAGCCAGCCGAACTTCTCGCCCAGGGCCACGTGGTCCTGAACCGGGAAATCGAAGGCCTTAGGCGTGCCCCAGCGGCGCACTTCAACGTTGCCTTCTTCGTCATCGCCGACCGGCACCGATTCGTGCGGCAGGTTCGGGATGCCCAGCAGGATCGAATCCAGCTCGGTCTGGATCGCGTCCAGCTCGACTTTACCGGCGCTCAACTCACCCGCCATGCGCTCGACGTCCGCCATCAACGGCGCGATGTCTTCGCCGCGCTGCTTGGCCTGACCGATGGACTTGGAGCGCGCGTTACGTTCAGCCTGCAGTGCCTCGGTACGGGTCTGGACGGTCTTGCGCTGTTCTTCCAGCGCTTCGATGCGCGCAACATCCAGCGTGTAGCCACGGGATGCCAGGCGGTCCGCTACGTCCTGAAGGTTGCTACGTAACAGTTTGGAATCGAGCATGTCGGTTTCTCGTTATCAAAGTTTGGTCAAGGACAGGCCAGCCCAGGTGGCGAGCAGCCCGCCGAATACGCTGATGGCCGCATAGCCCAGGGCCAGCGGCACTTGCCCGGTTTCCAGCAGGCGCACCGTATCCAGTGAAAAGGATGAAAAAGTCGTCAGCCCCCCGAGGAAGCCGATCATCAACCCGGCGCGCACCTCTATCGGTACTTCCGGGCGCATCAAAAACAGACCGTACAAAACGCCGATCAGCAAACAGCCCACGATATTAACGGCCAGCGTCGCGGTATAGAAGTGCCGCGGCCAATTCGCGTTGATCCAGTTACCGGTGGCGAAGCGCAATAGCGTACCGGCGACACCGCCGACAGAAACGGCAACGATCAATGGAATCACTATTTTCTCCGCTGCCGTGGACTTAGACGATCAAGCTGCGCGAGGTGGTTAAGCTTTTCGCCGATCTTCAGCTCCAGGCCACGGGGCACTGGTTGATAAAACCGTTGCGGTTCGAGCTCGTCCGGGAAGTAGTCTTCGCCCGCAGCGTAGGCATCTGGTTCATCGTGGGCATAACGGTACTCGTCACCATAGCCCAATTGCTTCATCAACTTGGTCGGCGCGTTGCGCAAGTGCAGCGGCACTTCGAGCGAACCGTGTTCGGTGGCGCTGCGCATCGCGGCTTTGAAGCCCATGTACACCGCATTGCTTTTCGGCGCGCAGGCCAGATAGGTAATGGCCTGGGCCACCGCCAATTCACCTTCGGGGCTGCCGAGGCGCTCCTGCACTTCCCACGCCGCCAGGCACAGGCTGAGAGCGCGAGGGTCGGCGTTGCCGATGTCTTCGCTGGCCATGCGCACCACGCGCCGGGCCAGGTACAGCGGGTCGCAACCGCCGTCGATCATCCGCGCAAACCAATACAGCGCGCCATCGGGATTGGAGCCGCGCACCGATTTATGCAGCGCGGAGATCTGGTCGTAGAAGGCTTCGCCGCCCTTGTCGAAGCGTCGACGGGTATCACCGAGCAGACTTTGCAGCAGATCGACGCCGATTTCGCTGTTGTCTTCGGCCAGGTCAGAGGCGTTTTCCAGCAGATTGAGCAGACGCCGGCCATCGCCATCGGCGGCGGACAACAGCATCTGGAAACCCTCATCGCTGAGGGTCAGTTGCCGCTTGCCCAACCCTCGCTCTTCGGTCAGCGCGCGATGCACCAGCTTGCGCAGGGCCGCTTCGTCGAGGCTTTTGAGCACATAGACGCGCGCCCGGGACAGGAGCGCGTTATTGAGTTCGAACGAGGGGTTTTCGGTGGTCGCGCCGATGAAAATCAGCGTGCCGTCTTCAACGTACGGCAGGAACGCATCCTGCTGGGACTTGTTGAAGCGATGCACTTCATCGACGAACAGGATGGTGCGTTTACCGTACTGCCCGGCCTGTTGCTTGGCGACTTCCACCGCCTGGCGGATTTCCTTTACGCCGGCCAGTACCGCCGAAACCGTTTCAAAATGCGCATCGGAGACTTCCGCGAGCAGCCGCGCCAACGTGGTTTTACCCACCCCCGGCGGCCCCCAGAAAATCATCGAATGCAGGGCACCCTGCTCCAGCGCTTCGCGCAAAGGCTTGCCGCGAGCGAGCAGGTGTTCCTGACCAACGTACTCGTCCAGATTGGTCGCGCGCAGGCGTGCGGCCAAGGGCTGAGCAATCGGGGCGCTGCGAAACAGGTCCATCACTACTTGCGAAACCTCACTGCCTGTCAGTCAATAATTTGAACACCGCTGATCCCTGTGGGAGCGGGCTTGCTCGCGAATGCGGTGTGTCAGACAACATTGATGGTGACTGACACTCCCTCTTCGTGAGCAAGCCCGCTCCCACAGGTCCTGCGTTTTATTCCTGGATCACGTCGGCACCCTTGGGGATGTCGAACTTGAATTTGGACGCAGGAATCGGCTCGTTGGCCTTCACGCCAGTAAACAGGATATTGGTGCGCTGACCGACGCTGTCAATCAGCTGCATGTCATTGACCAGACCATTGCGGAACGACAGACGCAGGCTGTCGAACAAAGTGTCTTTGGTTTTCGGCTTCAGGGTGAAGTCGATCACGCCGCCGGCTTCCTTGGCGCTGATGTCGAAGCTCTGGCTGATCTTGGACACGTCACCGGACAACAGCAGGGCCGGAGTCTGGGTCAGACGCTGGTCGAGGGTCTTGATGGTCACCTGCTCCAGGTCCGGGTCCCACAGGGAAACCTTCTTGCCGTCGGACACCATCAACTGCTCTTGCGGCGCATCGGTGTGCCAGTAGAACAGGCCCGGGCGCTGCAAGGACATTTGACCGGCGGTTTCCTGCAACTGGGTGCCACTGCCATCGAGGGTCAGCTGGGAGAAACGCGCGGTCAGGGTCTGGGATTTTTCCAGCAGTTGAGTCAGACGTGCCACGTCCTTGTCATCGGCGTGGGCCGAGAGCGTGGTCAAAGCCAGTACCGGCAGCAACAGCATGCGGATAAGACGCATGGGAGTCCTCATAAACATTCGTGGGAGTGCGGGCGGCGTCTCAAGACACCGCCCCTTTCAAAACCGGATCAGTCGCGCACCGGGCCAGGGGCCAGGACTTCACGCGAACCGTTGGTGTTCATGGACGTCACGACCCCAGCCATCTCCATGGCTTCGATCATGCGCGCCGCGCGGTTGTAGCCGATTTTCAGCTTGCGCTGAACCGCGGAGATGGACGCGCGACGGCTTTCCAGTACGAACTGCACCGCTTCGTCGTAGAGCGCATCGGTTTCAGCATCATCGTCACCGCCACCACCGCCGTTTTCAAAGCCGCTACCGGGTTCTTCGACACCGGCTAGGATGTCATCGTTGTATTCAGGTGCACCGCGCAGTTTCCAGGCCTCAACCACCCGGTGAACCTCGTCATCGGACACGAACGCGCCGTGAACACGAATCGGCAGACTGGTGCCCGGCGGCATGTACAACATATCACCGTGGCCCAGCAGTTGTTCGGCGCCGCCCTGGTCGATGATGGTCCGCGAATCGATCTTGCTCGATACCTGGAACGCCATACGGGTCGGAATGTTCGCCTTGATCAGACCGGTGATCACGTCCACCGACGGACGCTGGGTCGCGAGGATCAAGTGGATACCGGCCGCACGGGCCTTCTGGGCGATACGGGCGATCAGTTCCTCAACCTTTTTGCCGACGATCATCATCATGTCGGCGAATTCGTCGACGACCACGACAATGGTCGGCAGTTTTTGCAGCAGTGGCGCTTCGTCGTGGATGCTTTCGCGCTTGTACAGCGGATCGCTCAACGGCTCGCCGGCGTCCTGGGCTTCCTTGACCTTGGCGTTGAAGCCCGACAGGTTACGCACGCCCATCTTCGCCATCAGCTTGTAGCGCCGTTCCATCTCGGCGACGCTCCAGCGCAAGGCGTTGGCAGCGTCCTTCATGTCGGTGACCACCGGGCACAGGAGGTGCGGAATGCCTTCGTAGATCGACAGCTCAAGCATTTTCGGGTCGATCATGATCAGTTTGGCGTCTTCAGGGCCAGATTTGAACAGAATCGACAGGATCATCGCGTTCACACCCACCGACTTACCGGAACCGGTCGTACCGGCCACCAGCAAGTGCGGCATTTTCGCCAGGTCGGTGATGACCGGTTTGCCGCCGATATCATGACCCAGGGCCAGGGTGACCGGGGACTTGAAGTTATCGTACTCGGGGGTCGACAAGACCTCGGAGAAGCGCACGATCTGCCGGTCTTCGTTCGGGATCTCGATACCGACCGTGGTCTTGCCCGGAATTACCTCCACGACACGCACACTGGTCACGGCCAGGGAACGGGCCAGGTCTTTCGCCAGGTTGGAGATGCGGCTGACTTTGACGCCGGCTGCAGGCTGGATTTCGTAACGGGTAATGACCGGGCCCGGGTGAATCGAATCCACCGAGACTTCGACGCCGAATTCCTTGAGCTTGATTTCCAGCAAGTGGCCGACGGCCGCCAGGGATTCAGGCGAATAATTGAGTTGTTTCTTTTCCGCAGGGTCGAGAATCGAGATCGGCGGCAAGGTGCCTTCCACGGCGCTGTCGACGAACAACGGCGCCTGTTTCTCTTTTTCCACGCGTTTGCTGGGCGCTGCGGGTTTGGGCGGAGCCGGGGCAATTACCGGCGGCACCTGTTTCTCACGCTCGGACATGTGCTTGCTCAGGGCCTGCTCGCGCTCGATCAGGCGCTCCTTGACCTTGGCCTGCTCGCGTTTGTCGGTGACGGTCGGCGCGACCACGTCATGCACGCGATCGTCGACTTCACGCAGTTGGGCGACCAGTTGCTTGCGCTCGACACGGGCCGCCCACCAGCGATTGGCCGCGCCCTGAAACAGTTCGAACAGATCAAGGGTTATCTTGCCGGTGACGTCCATCACCTTGAACCACGACAGGTCGGTGAACACTGTCAGGCCGAACAGGAACAGCGCGATGAATAACAACGTGCTGCCCTGGATGTTCAGCGCGTTCCGGGCCAGATCGCCGAGGCTTTCGCCCAAAGCACCACCAGCGCCGGCCGGCAGACCGGTCGCCGCATGGAAATGGATGTGGGCCAGCGCTGCACCCGACAGCACCAGAAACACCAGGCCGATCAGGCGCCAGGAGAACAGCCAGCCGCTCCACTGCCACGGCTCGTGGCGCTGGCGGAAGATCTGATACGCCTTGATCGCCAGCAGCAACGGGAAAATGTAGGCGAAGTAACCCAGGACCATGAACAGGATGTCGGCGCTGTAAGAGCCGGCAGGCCCGCCGAAGTTCTGCACATCGTCGATCTTGCTGTTATGGCTCCAGCCCGGATCGTCTTTGCCGTAGGTCAACAAAGCCATCATCAGGAACAGGCACAAGGCGCCGATGGCGATCAATGCACCTTCCTTGAGCCGGTAGTGCAATTGCTGGCGCCAGAGCGGGACGACTGTTTTAGGTGCTGCGGTGGATTTCTTCAAAACGCTTCTTTTCCTGCGCCCATGGCGCGTCCATCTGTTGAATGACTATAAAAACTGCCCAATCCAGGCAGGTAAAAAAGTTAACAGGCGCAACTGGGACTACTTTTAACACTGCGCCCCGGTTTTTCGAAATACGGCACGCACCGCTTTTTTGATACAAACACTGTTACAAGCGGGCATTGTACGGGTTTGTTCGCCCGATGCCATGCTTGAGACCCTTGGGTGCAGCATAGCCAACAGCACAGTACGCGCAGTCCAATTTGAGCATGCATTCTCTTTTGTGACAAAGGCTTATGAGGTGTTTTTATGAGTGAAGCGAAGCATTCCCGCCTGATCATTCTGGGTTCCGGCCCTGCCGGTTACAGCGCAGCCGTTTATGCCGCTCGCGCCAACCTCAAACCCGTTGTCATCACCGGTATACAGGCAGGTGGCCAGCTGACCACCACCGTCGAAGTCGACAACTGGCCTGGCGACGTCGAAGGCCTGACCGGCCCGGTACTGATGGAACGCATGCAAAAACACGCCGAACGCTTCGACACAGAGATCGTTTACGACCACATCCATACGGCCAAGTTGCAACAGCGCCCGTTCGAACTCATCGGCGACAGCGGCACCTACACCTGCGATGCGCTGATTATCGCCACCGGCGCTTCGGCCCAATATCTGGGGCTGCCATCGGAAGAAGCCTTTGCCGGCAAAGGAGTTTCGGCCTGTGCCACCTGTGATGGCTTCTTCTACCGCAACCAGGTGGTCGCGGTGGTCGGCGGCGGTAACACGGCCGTGGAAGAAGCGCTGTACCTGTCGAACATTGCCAAGGAAGTCCACCTGATTCACCGTCGCGACAAACTGCGCTCGGAGAAGATCCTCCAGGACAAGCTCTTCGAAAAAGCCGCCAACGGCAATATCCGCCTGCACTGGAACCAGAATCTGGACGAAGTGCTGGGCGACGCCAGCGGTGTGACCGGCGCCCGCCTGCGGCACAGCCATACGGGCGAAACCAATGAATTGCCGCTGGCCGGTGTATTCATTGCCATCGGCCACAAACCCAACACCGATCTGTTTCAGGGCCAACTGAAAATGCGTGACGGCTACTTGCTGGTCAAGGGCGGCAGCGAAGGTGACGCCACTGCCACCGACATCGAAGGCGTGTTCGCCGCCGGTGATGTGGCCGATCATATTTACCGCCAGGCGGTGACGTCCGCCGGGGCCGGCTGCATGGCCGCGCTGGATGCCGAGAAGTATCTCGATGACATCCCCACCGTTTGACGGTTAACCTCCTACAAGGCGGGTTCAACGGCCCGCTACCGCCCTCCCCTTCTGCAAGCCCGGATGCCATGCTGACTTGGTTACAACGCAACACCCTGACCTTCCCGCCGCTGGAAAAAGCCATGCGCGACCCCAACGGGCTCCTGGCCGCGGGTGGCGATTTGTCCGCCGATCGTTTGATTCAAGCCTATCGTCACGGCTGCTTTCCGTGGTTTTCGGAGGGCCAGCCGATTCTCTGGTGGTCGCCGGATCCGCGCACGGTACTGTTTCCCGACGAACTGCATGTCTCCCGCAGCTTGAACAAACTGCTGCGCCAACAGCGCTATCAAGTGACCTTCGATCGGGATTTTGCCGCGGTCATCCGCGCCTGCGCCGCGCCGCGCGAGTACGCTGACGGCACCTGGATCACCCAAGCGATGCAGGACGCCTATGTCGAACTGCACAGGCGTGGTTACGCCCACTCGGTGGAGGTCTGGGACGATGGCGTGCTGGTCGGCGGGCTCTACGGCCTGGCTATGGGGCAGTTGTTTTTCGGCGAGTCGATGTTCAGCCGCGCCGACAACGCCTCCAAATATGGCTTCGCCACACTGGTGCGACACCTGAAAGACTCAGGCTTTGTGCTGATCGACTGCCAGATGCCTACCGATCATCTGCACAGTTTGGGTGCTCGAGCGATTCCCCGCCGTGAATTTGCCGGCTACCTTGCGCGGCACCTGGATCACCCCAGCAGTGCCACTTGGGTTTGCTGAGCGACTTTTGCGCGCGTGGCTTACACTTAATGCGGGGAAACGAATTGAGAACGCCCCCTAATCAAAAAGCTTATCCCGAGGGTTGATCATGACCGAGTTGGCGCGTTTGAAGTTCTATGCCACTCAGCCCCACTCTTGCAGTTATCTGCCCGAGGAGCAGGCCACGACGCTGTTTCTCGACCCTAGCCAGCCCATGGATGTGCATGTCTATGCAGACCTGTCGGAAATGGGTTTTCGTCGCAGTGGCGATCATCTCTACCGGCCCCATTGCCAGCATTGCAATGCGTGTGTACCGGCGCGCATTCCTGTGGGGCAATTTACCCCCAACCGTCAGCAGAAACGCATCGTCAAACGCAATGCCGACTTGCAGGTGCGTCCGGCCAGGCCAAAGTTCAGCGAAGAGTACTTCTGCCTCTATCAGCGCTACATCGAACAACGTCACGCCGATGGCGATATGTATCCGCCAAGCCGCGACCAGTTTTCGACCTTCCTGGTGCGTGACTTGCCGTTCTCCCGCTTCTACGAATTTCGTCTCGAAGGCCGACTGCTGGCAGTGGCCGTCACCGACTTGCTGCCCAACGGTTTATCGGCGGTCTACACCTTCTACGAGCCCGGCGAGGAGCGTCGCAGCCTGGGGCGTTATGCGATTCTCTGGCAGATCACCGAAGCCCGGCGCCTGGGGCTGGAAGCGGTCTATCTCGGCTACTGGATCAAAAACTGCAAAAAAATGAGCTACAAGACCCAATATCGCCCTATCGAACTGCTGATTAATCAGCGTTGGGTCATCCTGAGCTAGAACCCCTTGGCTTAAACCCCATTTTTCGGGCACAATGCACGCCGCTTTTGCCTGGCGCAGTTGCACCGGGCCATTCATTGGACACCGAGGGCTTTACTGCATGTCGAAAGAAGACAGCTTCGAAATGGAAGGCACTGTCGTCGACACCCTGCCCAACACCATGTTTCGTGTGGAGTTGGAAAATGGGCACGTCGTAACCGCGCATATCTCCGGCAAGATGCGCAAGAACTACATCCGTATTCTTACCGGCGACAAAGTGCGCGTCGAGCTGACGCCCTATGACTTGAGCAAAGGGCGCATCACCTACCGCGCTCGCTAATCAAGTCAATACAAAACGCCCGGCTATGCCGGGCGTTTTTGTTTGTGTGGAATTTGATGACCACCCTAAATCCAATGTGGGAGCGGGCTTGCTCGCGAAGACGGCGGCACATTCAACATTGATGCAAGCTGACCCACCGCTTTCGCGAGCAAGCCCGCTCCCACAGGGGTTTGGTGTGTTTCTTCAAGACAGCAAAAAGGCGCCTTTCGGCGCCTTTTGCTTTATCGCGTTAACGTCAGGCCATTTCAGCCGTGGTCTCGAACTCGAAGGTCAGCTCGCCGTCCTTGATGTCGATGTGTACCACACCGCCATGTTCGGCCAGTTCGCCAAAGAGGATCTCTTCGGCCAGTGGACGCTTGATCTTGTCCTGGATCAAACGCGCCATTGGACGAGCGCCCATTGCCGAGTCGTAGCCACCGGCCGCCAGCCAGCTGCGAGCCGCGTCGGTGACTTCCAGCAGCACACGCTTGTCTTCCAGCTGCGCCTGAAGTTCGGTGAGGAACTTGTCCACCACGCTTTTGATGACCTCATGGCTGAGGCGACCAAACTGGATAATGGTGTCCAGACGGTTACGGAATTCCGGCGTGAAGCTCTTCTTGATCACTTCCATCGCATCGGACGAGTGGTCCTGATAGGTGAAACCGATCGAAGCACGCGCTGCAGTCTCGGCACCGGCGTTGGTCGTCATGATGACGATCACGTTACGGAAGTCCGCCTTGCGCCCGTTGTTATCGGTCAGCGTACCGTGGTCCATGACCTGCAACAGCAGGTTGAAGACTTCCGGATGCGCCTTCTCGATTTCATCGAGCAGCAGCACGCAGTGAGGCTGCTTGGTGATGGCTTCGGTCAGCAGACCGCCCTGATCGAACCCGACATAGCCTGGAGGGGCACCGATCAGACGCGATACGGTGTGGCGCTCCATGTACTCGGACATGTCGAAGCGAACCAGTTCGACCCCCAACGCCTTGGCCAATTGCCGCGCGGCCTCGGTTTTACCCACACCGGTCGGCCCTGCGAACAGGAACGAACCGACGGGCTTGTCAGGCGACTTGAGGCCGGCACGGGACAGTTTGATCGCGGTCGACAGAGAATCGATCGCCGCATCCTGGCCAAATACCGTGAGTTTCAGGTCACGCTCAAGGTTACGCAGCAGCTCTTTGTCGGAACTGGTGACGTGCTTTGGCGGAATTCGCGCGATTTTCGCGACGATGTCCTCGACCTGAGCCACTTCGATGCGCTTCACCCGCTTCTCGATCGGTTGCAGACGCTGATAGGCGCCCGCCTCGTCGATAACGTCGATGGCCTTGTCCGGCATGTGCCGGTCATTGATGTAACGCGAGGCCAGTTCAGCAGCGGCACGCAGCGCTTCATCGCTGTATTCGATGTTGTGGTGCGCTTCGAAACGCCCTTTCAGGCCACGCAGGATGCCAATGGTGTCTTCCACCGAAGGTTCCGACACATCGACCTTCTGGAAGCGCCGAGCCAGAGCACGGTCCTTCTCGAAGATCCCACGGAATTCCTGGAACGTGGTCGAACCGATGCAGCGAATGTCGCCCGAAGACAGCAATGGCTTGAGCAGGTTCGAAGCATCCATGACGCCACCGGACGCAGCGCCCGCACCAATGATGGTGTGGATCTCGTCGATGAACAGGATCGCCTGCGGACGTTTCTTCAGCTCATTGAGCAGCGCCTTGAAACGCTTCTCGAAATCGCCGCGGTATTTGGTCCCGGCCAGCAAAGCCCCCAGATCGAGGGAATACACCACGCTGTTGGCCAGCAGATCCGGCACCTGATTGTCGACAATGCGTTTGGCCAGGCCTTCGGCAATCGCGGTTTTACCCACGCCCGCCTCGCCCACCAGCAGCGGATTGTTTTTGCGACGACGCGCGAGGATCTGCGCGACGCGCTCGACTTCCAGCTCACGGCCTACCAACGGATCGATACGACCCTGGCGCGCGAGTTCGTTGAGGTTGCTGGCATAAGCATCCAGAGGATTGCCTGAAGAGGAAGACTCACCGCCCTCGTCGTCCTGCATATCTTGTTCACCTTCAGAGTGATCGCCATGCCCCGGCACTTTGGAAATGCCATGGGCGATGTAGTTGACGACATCGATGCGCGCAACGCTCTGCTGTTTCAGCAGAAACACTGCCTGACTCTCTTGCTCACTGAAGATTGCAACCAGCACGTTAGCGCCAGTCACTTCGCGTTTGCCCGAGCTCTGTACGTGAAAGACAGCACGTTGCAGTACACGCTGGAAGCCCAGGGTTGGCTGGGTTTCACGATCCTCGTCATGAAGAGGGATCAATGGCGTGGTGGAGTCGATGAACTCCTGCAGATCATGCTTGAGTTTGTCGAGGTTTGCGCCGCAGGCACGCAAAACGGTGGCGGCAGCCTCATTATCCAATAGGGCCAGCAGAAGGTGCTCGACGGTCATGAATTCATGACGCTTCGAACGAGCCTCCTTGAAGGCAAGATTGAGGGTGACTTCGAGCTCGCGGTTTAACATAGCTTCACCTCATACCCAAGTGGTCGGCGATTAACCGTCCTTCTCGATTTCACAGAGTAGCGGATGCTGGCTTTCCCTGGCGTACTGGTTGACCTGCATGGCCTTGGTCTCGGCGATGTCGCGGGTAAACACTCCACATACTGCCCGTCCTTCTGTGTGGACGGCCAGCATGACCTTGGTCGCCAGCTCGCGATTCAGGTTAAAAAACACCTCGAGCACTTCGACGACGAAATCCATCGGTGTGTAGTCATCGTTGAACAAAACCACCTTGTACATCGGTGGCGCCTGTAAAGCAGGCTTAGCCTCCTGAACAGCAATGCCTGCGGAATCGTCGTCGTGTAAATCAGGGCGATCCTGATTGAATGTTAGTCGAATCTGGCTGATTGCATGCATGGAAAGAAAGGTTCGTCAGTTGTGCAAATACAGTGGTGGGGGCGGTTATGAACGTTTTCAACTCCGACTGCCCGGTCACCTTGACTATCGGAAAATCGGTGTTACAACCAATAGAGCCCACAGTGGGTAAAAAAGGTCCGCGGAGTCAATCTTATTTGCAGATTAGACTGCGGATTAACTGGATGATACTCCAGTGATGGAGTCTGTTGCAGAGGGATATGGGTATGGCTGTCGGTAAGGTGAAATGGTTCAACAATGCCAAGGGGTTCGGTTTCATTAACACCGACGCCAGAGAAGGTCGCGACGAGGATGGCAAGGACATCGATTTCTTTGCCCACTATTCGGTTATTAAAATGGAAGGTTACAAGACCCTCAAAGCCGGACAAGCCGTAAGTTTCGAGATTATTCAGGGCCCCAAGGGGCTTCACGCGGTGAATATTGCACCCGCTGACAGCGCTAATGAACAGGCTGCGCACGCCACCCTGCAACAAGAAACAGTGTCGAGCTGACGCAACCTAATCATCCAGTCATAAAAAAACCGCCCGAAGGCGGTTTTTTTTGTCAGCTGGCTTACATGTGCGAGATCAACGCATCACCAAACGCGGAAGACGACAGCAGTTTCGCGCCCTCCATCAGACGTTCGAAGTCATAGGTCACGGTTTTCGCGGAGATCGCGCCGTTGGTGCCTTTGATGATCAAATCGGCCGCTTCGGTCCAGCCCATGTGACGCAGCATCATCTCGGCGGACAGGATCAACGAACCCGGGTTGACCTGGTCCTTGCCGGCGTACTTCGGCGCAGTCCCGTGGGTCGCTTCAAACATGGCCACGGTGTCGGACAGGTTGGCACCCGGCGCGATACCGATACCGCCCACTTCGGCCGCCAGGGCGTCGGAGAGGTAGTCGCCATTGAGGTTCAGGGTCGCAATCACATCGTACTCGGCCGGGCGCAGCAGGATCTGCTGGAGCATGGCGTCGGCGATGGCGTCCTTGACGATGACGTTCTTGCCGGTTTTCGGGTTCTTGAACTGCATCCACGGACCGCCGTCGAGCAGGGTCGCGCCGAATTCTTCAGCGGCCACTTCGTAGGCCCATTCCTTGAAGGCACCTTCGGTGAACTTCATGATGTTGCCTTTGTGCACGATGGTCAGCGAATCGCGGTCGTTGTCGACCACATACTGCAGAGCCTTGCGCGCCAGACGCTTGGTGCCTTCCAGGGAAACCGGCTTGACGCCGATACCGCAGTTTTCGTCGAAACGGATCTTGGTGACGCCCATTTCTTCTTTAAGGAACTTGATGACCTTGGTCGCTTCCGGCGAACCGGCTTTCCATTCGATACCGGCATAAATGTCTTCCGAGTTTTCACGGAAGATGGTCATGTCGACGTCGCCTGGCTTCTTGACCGGGCTCGGTACGCCTTCGAACCAGCGCACCGGGCGCAGGCAGACATACAGGTCGAGCTGCTGACGCAGGGCCACGTTCAGCGAACGAATGCCGCCGCCGACCGGCGTGGTCAGAGGGCCCTTGATGGAAACCACGTAATCCTTGACCGCGTCCAGGGTTTCCTGAGGCAGCCAGGTGTCCTGATCGTAAACCTGAGTCGCTTTCTCCCCGGCGTAGACTTCCATCCAGGAAATTTTGCGCTCGCCGCCGTAAGCCTTCTTAACAGCAGCATCGACAACCTTGATCATGACCGGGCTGATATCAACGCCAATACCATCGCCTTCGATGAAGGGGATGATCGGGTTGTTAGGAACATTGAGAGAATGGTCCGCGTTGACGGTGATTTTGTCGCCGACGGCTGGAACCTGAATCTTCTTGTATCCCATGCTGTACTCCATTGTTTGGATTGAACATCTGGCTGCGTTCGAGCGTACCCCAGTTAAATCGGCGCGCAAACCCTATGTTCCACCCATCTGCCGCAAAGCTGCACAGTTCGCAACGTACAAGCCTGAAAGCAAAGGGAAAAGCGCCAAACTCAAGCACGGCGAACGACTCTACGCCCCACACCGGCCTGCGACCTTTAGACCAATGGACGAAA
Source organism: Pseudomonas farris (assembly GCF_019145235.1). Taxonomy (GTDB): domain Bacteria; phylum Pseudomonadota; class Gammaproteobacteria; order Pseudomonadales; family Pseudomonadaceae; genus Aquipseudomonas; species Aquipseudomonas farris. The sequence goes on from NZ_JAHSTV010000007.1 coordinate 113,529, forward strand.
AACGTTGCATATGAACCATCGGCAGATTGCCAGCTACCTATGTATAATGCCGCCGCTGACCACAGAGTCACGACGGCCGACCGCTCTATCACAAGACGTTGGGCCCGAATAAGCCGGATTGTTACCGCAGTCCACCCGCTTGACGCTCGACTGATGCACCCAACATCACCGCGAAGAATCTCGACATTCGGCTCATGGATGACTTTGAACGAACGCGCTTACCCGGCGCCCCTCGAGTTTCTGCGCACGCTTTAGCAAAGAAGAGAGAGTTAATCCGAATATGCCCACCCGCTCGAAGATCATCTATACCTTCACCGACGAAGCCCCAGCCCTCGCCACCTATTCACTGTTGCCTATCGTAGAGGCTTTCACCGCCTCGGCTGATATCGCCGTTGAAACCCGCGATATCTCTCTTGCAGGGCGCATTCTGGCCAGCTTCCCCGAGCAATTGGGTGACAAAGCCGTAGCCGACCACCTCGCCGAACTGGGCGACCTGGCCGTTACGCCTGAAGCCAACATCATCAAGCTGCCGAACATCAGCGCTTCGGTTCCGCAACTGCAGGCCGCGATCAAAGAGCTGCAAGCCCAGGGCTTCGCACTGCCGGACTACCCGGAAACCGTGACCAGCGATGCCGACAAGCTCGCCAAATCCCGTTACGACAAAATCAAGGGCAGCGCCGTGAACCCGGTTCTGCGCGAAGGCAACTCTGATCGTCGCGCGCCACTGTCGGTCAAGAACTATGCGCGCAAGCACCCGCACAAAATGGGCGCCTGGGCAAAAGACTCCAAGTCCCACGTCGCTCACATGAGCACCGGCGATTTCTACGGCAGCGAAAAAGCCGCCCTGATCGACGCCGCTGACGCCGTCAAAATCGAACTGATCGCTCAAGACGGCACCACCACCGTCCTGAAAGAAAAAACCACCGTGCAAGCCGGTGAGATCCTCGATTGCGCCGTTCTGAGCAAAAAAGCGCTGCGCAGCTTCATCGCGGCCGAGATCGAAGACGCCAAAGCCAAAGGCGTGCTGCTGTCGGTTCACCTGAAAGCCACCATGATGAAGGTCTCCGACCCGATCATGTTCGGCCAGATCGTTGCCGAGTTCTATAAAGACGCACTGGCCAAGCACGCAGACGTGCTGGCACAGATTGGCTTCAACCTGAACAACGGCATCGGCGACCTGTACGCTCGCATCAAAGCCCTGCCTAGCGATCAGCAAGCGCAGATCGAAGCGGACATCCAGGCGGTCTACGCCGTTCGTCCGTCGTTGGCCATGGTCAACTCCGACAAAGGCATCACCAACCTGCACGTGCCGAGCGACGTCATCGTCGACGCCTCGATGCCGGCGATGATCCGTGACTCCGGCAAGATGTGGGGCACTGACGGTCAACTGCACGACACCAAGGCTGTGATCCCGGATCGCTGCTACGCCACCATCTACCAGGCAGTGATCGAAGACTGCAAGGCTAACGGCGCTTTTGATCCAACCACCATGGGCAGCGTGCCGAACGTTGGCCTGATGGCGAAGAAAGCCGAAGAGTACGGCTCCCACGACAAGACTTTCCAGATCAAGGCAAACGGCGTAGTTCGGGTTTCCGACAGCGCTGGCCGCACTCTGCTGGAACAGTCGGTTGAAGCCGGCGACATCTTCCGCATGTGCCAGACCAAAGACGCGCCGATCCAGGATTGGGTCAAACTGGCCGTCAACCGTGCCCGTGCAAGCGCAACTCCAGCCATTTTCTGGCTGGACCCAATGCGCGCCCACGATGGCGTAGTGATCGAGAAAGTTCAGGCATACCTGAAGGAACACGACACTTCCGGCCTGGACATCCGCATCATGTCGCCTGTCGACGCGATGAAGTTCACCCTGGATCGCACCCGCGAAGGCAAGGACACCATTTCGGTGACCGGCAACGTATTGCGCGACTACCTGACCGACCTGTTCCCGATCATGGAACTGGGCACCAGCGCCAAGATGCTGTCGATCGTTCCGCTGATGAACGGCGGCGGTCTGTTCGAAACCGGCGCTGGCGGTTCGGCTCCGAAGCACGTTCAACAGCTGCTGGAAGAAAACTTCCTGCGCTGGGATTCCCTGGGCGAGTTCCTGGCCCTGGCCGCTTCCCTTGAGCACTTGGGTGTTACCTACAACAACCCTAAAGCACTGGTGCTGGCCAAGACCCTGGATCAGGCCACTGGCCAGTTCCTGGACAACAACAAGTCGCCATCGCGCAAAGTCGGCAACATCGACAACCGCGGCAGCCACTTCTACCTGGCGCTGTACTGGGCTCAAGCCCTGGCCGCCCAGACCGAAGACACTGCACTGCAAGCGCAGTTTGGCGAACTGGCCAAAACCCTGACCGAGAACGAAGCGACCATCGTTGCCGAGCTCAACGCCGTTCAGGGCAAGCCAGTGGACATCGGCGGTTACTACCACGCCAATGCCGAGCTGATCAGCAAGGCCATGCGCCCGAGCAACACCTTCAACGCCGCGATCGCTGCGCTGGTTTAAGGTTGTAAGGATGCAAAGAAGCCCCGGCCCAGTGCCGGGGTTTCTGTTTCTGGCGTTCACACCCTTCCAATGTGAACACTGGACCAATGTGGGAGCGGGCTTGCTCGCGAATGCGGTTTATCATTCAACATTCATGCTGGCTGACCCACCGCTTTCGCGAGCAAGTCGAATCGTCGCACCGCCGCTCCCACATTGACCGTGTTTCAATATTCAAAATTCGAGGAAGCTTCATGGATTGGCTACCCCACATCACCGTCGCCACCATCGTCGAAGACAATGGTCGCTTCCTGATGGTCGAAGAACTCAAGCACGGACAAACGGTGCTTAACCAACCGGCCGGCCATTTGGACCCGGACGAAACCCTGATCGAAGCCGCCGTGCGTGAAACCCTTGAGGAAACCGGCTGGGACGTCAAGCCGACAGGCGTGGTGGGCATTTATCTCTACACCGCCCCGAGCAACGGCGTGGCTTACCAGCGGGTCTGCTTCACCGCAAAACCGCTCAAACACCACCCGGACTATCAGCTGGATGACGGTATCGTCGGCGCAAAATGGCTGACGCGTGACGAACTGCTGCAACAGCGCGCAAACTGGCGCAGTGAGCTGATCATCCGTTGTATCGATGATTATCTGGACGGCAAACACTTCGGTCTCGAACTGATCCGCCCTTCTCTTTAGCCTTGCGGGCTTCGGCCTGCTAGAATCGCGTCCTTTTTAAAGACACTCATTGAATCCCTATGCGTGATCCAGCCCCTTCTGACACACAAAAGAAGCGCGTCATTGTCGGCATGTCCGGCGGCGTGGACTCTTCCGTTTCCGCTCTCCTGCTGATTGAGCAGGGTTATGAGGTGGAAGGCCTGTTCATGAAGAACTGGGAAGAAGACGATGGAACGGAATACTGCACCGCCATGGATGACCTGGCGGATGCTCAGGCCGTGTGCGACAAGATTGGCATCAAGCTGCACACCGCCAACTTCGCCGCCGAGTACTGGGACAACGTGTTCGAGCATTTCCTGGCCGAATACAAGGCCGGCCGCACGCCGAACCCGGACATCCTCTGCAACCGCGAAATCAAGTTCAAGGCGTTCCTCGACTACGCCATGATGCTCGGTGCCGACCTGATCGCCACCGGCCACTACGTACGTCGCCGTGACATCGATGGCCGCACCGAATTGCTCAAGGGCCTGGATCCGAACAAGGACCAGAGCTACTTCCTGCACGCCGTCGGCGGCGAACAGATTGCCAAGACTCTGTTCCCGGTCGGCGAACTGGAAAAACCCGAAGTGCGCGCGATTGCCGAGAAACATGACCTGGCCACCGCGAAGAAAAAGGATTCCACCGGGATCTGCTTTATCGGCGAACGCCGCTTCAGCGACTTCCTCAAGCAATACCTGCCGGCCCAGCCAGGCGAGATCAAGACCACCGAAGGCGAAGTCATCGGCCGTCACCATGGCTTGATGTATCACACCATCGGCCAACGCCAGGGCTTGGGCATAGGCGGCTTGAAAGACGCCAGTGACGAGCCGTGGTACGTGCTGATCAAGGACCTGGAACACAACGAACTGATCGTTGGCCAGGGCAACGATCACCCTTATTTGTTCTCCCGCGCCCTGCTCGCCTCGGACATCTATTGGGTCAACCCGATCGACTTGACCGAGCCGCGCAAGCTGACCGCCAAAGTGCGTTATCGCCAGAGCGACCAGCCTTGCACACTGGAAAAGACTGCCACCGGCTACCGCGCGACCTTCGATGACCCGCAACGCGCGGTCACCCCAGGCCAATCCGTGGTGTTCTACGACGGTGAAATCTGCCTCGGCGGTGGCGTGATCGAAGTGGCCGAACCCTGGACCAGCAAGGGTCAGCGTTCATGAGCCCGACTCAGGAGCAATTGACAGCCCTGGGCGGCGTGTTTCTCGCCGCCGTACTGGTCGACAAAATCGCCAAGAGCGGCCAGACCAACGAAGCCGGCCTGACCTGCATGCTCGGCAGCCTGCTGATTCGCGACCCCAAGGACACGCTGGAAGTCTATGGCGGTGACGACATCAACCTGCGTGAAGGCTACCGCGCCTTGATCGGCGCTCTGGAGCGCGACCCCAGCACCCTTCAGCGCGAACCGCTGCGCTATGCCCTGTCAATGCTGGGGCTGGAGCGTCAATTGGCCAAGCGCGAAGACATGTTGGAAGTGATCGGCAAGCGTTTGCCACAGATCCAGTCTCAGGTCGAACACTTCGGCCCGGCTCATGAAAACGTAATCGCCGCCTGCGGTGCGCTGTATCAGGACACCCTGAGCACCCTGCGCCAACGGATTCAGGTGCATGGCGACATGCGCAACCTGCAGCAACCGAGCAATGCTTCGAAGATTCGCGCGCTGCTGCTGGCCGGGATCCGTTCGGCACGCCTGTGGCGGCAGTTGGGCGGTCATCGCTGGCAGTTGGTGATCAGCCGGCGCAAGTTGCTTAAAGAGCTTTACCCGCTGATGCGCAGCAGCTGAACCGCGCCTGCAATACCGCTTTGTAGTCAGTAACGCGTAATACGCCGGTCAGTTGGCAACGGACCGGCGGATTTTTTCATGTATGATACGCGCCCCATTTCGTTGCCCGACTGTCCGAGAACACCCCATGCAGCTCTCTTCGCTCACTGCGGTTTCCCCTGTTGACGGCCGCTACGCCGGCAAAACCCAGGCCCTGCGCCCAATTTTCAGCGAATACGGTCTGATCCGTGCCCGCGTTCTGGTTGAAGTGCGTTGGCTCCAGCGCCTGGCCGCTCACCCTGCCATCAGCGAAGTGCCGGCGTTCTCCGCCGAAGCCAACGCTGTGTTGAACACCCTGGCGGAAAACTTCTCTCTGGAGCACGCCGAGCGTGTCAAAGAGATCGAGCGCACCACCAACCACGACGTCAAAGCCATTGAGTACCTGCTCAAAGAGCAAGCGGCCAAGCTGCCAGAACTGGCTGCCGTCAGCGAATTCATCCACTTTGCCTGCACCAGCGAGGACATCAACAACCTGTCCCACGCCCTGATGCTGCGCGAAGGCCGTGATGATGTGATGCTGCCGCTGATGCGCCAGACCAGCGACGCCATCCGCGAGCTGGCCATCCGTTTCGCTGACGTGCCAATGCTGTCGCGCACCCACGGTCAACCGGCCTCGCCGACCACCCTGGGCAAAGAACTGGCGAACGTGGTTTATCGTCTGGAGCGTCAAATCGCTCAAGTCGCCGCCGTTCCGCTGCTGGGCAAAATCAACGGCGCTGTCGGCAACTACAACGCTCACCTGTCGGCCTACCCTGAGATCGACTGGGAAGCCAACGCCCGCGCCTTCATCGAAGACGAGCTGGGCCTGGGCTTCAACCCGTACACCACGCAGATCGAACCGCACGACTACATCGCCGAGCTGTTCGACGCGATCGCGCGCTTCAACACCATCCTGATCGACTTCGACCGCGACATCTGGGGCTACATCTCCCTGGGTTATTTCAAACAGCGCACCATCGCTGGCGAAATCGGTTCGTCGACCATGCCGCACAAGGTCAACCCGATCGACTTCGAAAACTCCGAAGGCAACCTGGGTATCGCCAACGCACTGTTCCAGCACCTGGCGAGCAAGCTGCCGATCTCCCGCTGGCAGCGTGACCTGACCGACTCCACCGTACTGCGCAACCTTGGTGTCGGCTTCGCCCACAGCGTGATCGCGTACGAAGCCAGCCTCAAAGGCATCAGCAAACTGGAGCTCAACCAGCAGAAGATTGCTGCTGACCTGGACGCGTGCTGGGAAGTGTTGGCCGAGCCGATCCAGACTGTGATGCGCCGCTACAACATCGAAAACCCGTACGAGAAATTGAAAGAGCTGACTCGCGGCAAGGGCATCAGCCCTGAAGCGCTGCAGACCTTCATCGACGGCCTGGACATGCCTGCGCAAGCCAAGGCTGAGCTGAAGCTGCTCACCCCGGCAAACTACATCGGCAACGCTGTAGCGCAAGCCAAACGCATCTGATCGACCGCTGTACCCGTTTGAGACGCCCGGCAGCGCCGGGCGTTTTTATTCCCGTCTGAAAAGTGCTTTTTTTCAATAGGTTACACATGAATCCTGACATTCCTCTTCAACTTCTGGGCGGCATCACGGCGCGCGAATTCCTGCGTGACTACTGGCAGAAAAAACCCCTGCTGATCCGTCAGGCGATCCCTGATTTCGAAAGCCCGATCGACGCCGACGAACTGGCCGGCCTGGCGCTGGAAGAAGAAGTCGAATCGCGCCTGATCATCGAGCACGGCGAGCGCCCTTGGGAATTGCGCCGCGGCCCGTTCGCCGAAGACGAATTCAGCAAGTTGCCGGAACGCGAGTGGACCCTGCTGGTTCAAGCCGTTGATCAGTTCGTGCCGGAAGTCAGCGAACTGCTGGAAAACTTCCGTTTCCTGCCGAGCTGGCGCATCGACGACGTGATGATCAGCTTCGCTGCTCCAGGTGGCAGCGTGGGTCCGCACTTCGACAACTACGACGTGTTCCTGCTGCAAGGCCACGGCAAGCGCAACTGGAAAATCGGCCAGATGTGCGATTCCGAGAGCAAGCTGCTGCAACACGCCGACTTGCGCATCCTCGCTGATTTCGAAGCCACCGATGAGTGGGTTCTGGAACCGGGCGACATGCTCTACCTGCCGCCGCGCCTGGCTCACTGCGGCGTGGCCGTTGACGATTGCATGACTTACTCGGTCGGTTTCCGCGCGCCGAGCGCCAGTGAAGTGCTGACCCACTTCACCGACTTCCTCAGCCAGTTCCTGTCGGACGAAGAGCGTTACACCGACGCCGACGCCCTGCCGGCGGTCGATCCTCATCAGATCCAGCACGACGCCCTCGATCGCCTGAAAAGCCTGCTGGCCGAGCACATGAGCGACGAGCGCTTGCTGCTGACCTGGTTCGGCCAATTCATGACCGAGCCGCGCTACCCTGAGCTGGTGGCTGGCCCGGAAGAGATCGAAGAAGAAGACTTGCTCGCCAGCCTCGAGCAAGGCGCGATCCTGATCCGCAACCCGAGCGCGCGCATGGCCTGGTCTGAAGTCGATGACGATCTTCTGCTGTTCGCCAGCGGCCAGAGCCGTTACCTGCCGGGCAAACTGCGCGAGCTGCTGAAAATGATCTGCGCCGCCGACGCCCTGCATACCGACAACCTTGGCGAGTGGCTGAGCGACGAAGACGGTCGCGGCCTGCTGTGCGAGTTGGTCAAGCAAGGCAGCCTGGGGTTTGCTGATGAATAAAATTCACGTACGTGTCGCAGACTGGCAAAAGGACAACGCCGAGATCCGGCGCATTCGTGAGACGGTGTTCATCGCCGAGCAATCCGTTCCGCCTGAGCTGGAATGGGATGCTGATGACGCAACGGCAGTCCACTTTCTGGCCTTTGAAGGCGACTTCCCGATCGGCACTGCCCGCCTGCTGCCAGATGGTCACATTGGCCGGGTGTCGGTGCTGAAGGACTGGCGCGGCTTGAAAGTCGGCGATGCGCTGATGCAAGCGGTGATCGGTGAAGCCGAGGAACGCGGGTTGAAGCAGCAGATGCTGAGCGCGCAAGTGCAGGCCACGGCGTTCTATGAGCGTTTGGGTTTCAGCATGGTCAGTGAGGAATTCCTGGAAGCCGGGATTCCGCATGTGGACATGGTGCGGCACTCGGCATAACACCGAGGTGCTGCCATCGCGAGCAGGCTCGCTCCCACAGTGAATTGATGGTGTTGCTGCAATCTGTAACAACACCTAAAACCCTGTGGGAGCGAGCCTGCTCGCGATGAGGCCCTGAAGAACACCACAAAACGCCCCGCCATCCTCGGATGCCGGGGCGTTTTGCTGTCTACGATTCAACTTGCCCCACCGCGAGCCGACAAACTGGCAATATCAAGACTTTAAAGGCCGGAGATAACGGATATGTCCCTACGCACCCTCCTCACCACGCTGCTGCTGACCTGCAGTTTTTCGGTCATGGCCGCCACCGAGATCGTGCCCCTGAACTATCGCACCAGCGCCGACCTGCTGCCGGTGGCGCAGGATTTCATCGGCAAGGATGGCCAGGTCAGCGCCTATGGCAATCAGCTGATTGTCAACGCAGAACAACGCAGGATCGACGAACTTAAGGCCTTGATCAGCCAACTCGATGTGGCCGCCAAACGCTTGCTGATCACCGTCGACACCAACGAAAACAACTTCCAGGGCGATCAGGGGTACTCGGTCAACGGCGCCAAGCCGAGCCAGACGCGCATCATCAACCGCAGCACCGACAGTCGCGACGGCGGTATCCAGCAGGTTCAGGCCAGTGAAGGCACACCGGCGCTGATCCAGGTCGGCCAGAGTGTGCCGCTCACCAGCACCCAGACCGATTCCTATGGCGACCTGCGCAGCCAAACTGAATACCGCAACGTCACCCAAGGCTTCTACGTCACCGCGAGCGTCACCGGCGACATCGTTCATCTGGCAATCAGTACTAACCGTGACCGGATGAGCCAGGAACGTCCCGATGTAGTGAACGTGCAAAGCACCGACACAACTGTCAGCGGCCGACTGGGTGAATGGATCACCCTGGCGGGCGTGAATCGCCAGACTCAAGCCGACAAACAAGGCCTGACCCGCAGCTACTCGACTCAAGGCCGGGATGACATGACCCTACGGGTGAAAGTCGATACGCTGGACTAAAGCACCAAAAACTGACTGATTAGTCGTATTAGACCAAAGATGTAGTGCTTAAAAAAAAGCACTACAAAACGTTTGACGAGCCAAAAAAGCAAAGGCATGATGGCCTCGCTCCCGCTAATCAGAGGCCCTGGCAAGGGCTTTCGAGTTGTTGTTCGCACCTACCCCGCGAGCCGATTCGTGTCTGTACCGCCCACAAGGTGTGTTTGACGAGGTTGCCGACTGGAACGAAGTTGTCCCGAGGGACGGAAGCGTATTAGGTAACCCGGCTCCACACTGAAGTTCGCACCAAGGCCCACGACGCCCGAATGCGCTCGCCAGTTCGCCCTTACCTGCTCACTTTCCCCTCGAGCCCATCGTTCATCCCGTCGCCATCCCCGCCGAACCCGACTTGACCGCCTAAGCTTCTGGTCAGCGAGCAGCCTTTTACGCCCCTTTGAAATGCGTATTTGGCACGCAGGAATTGTCCACCCAGAACCACTTTCGATTAAAGACGCGACGAGGTTTATCCCCATGGCACTGACACGCGAACAGCAAATTGCAGCCCTCGAAAAAGATTGGGCTGAAAACCCGCGCTGGAAAGGCGTGACACGCAATTACTCCGCTGCTGACGTCGTCCGCCTGCGTGGCTCGGTTCAACCTGAGCACACCTTTGCAAAAATGGGCGCCGACAAGCTTTGGAACCTGGTAACCCAGGGTGCCAAGCCGTCCTTCCGTCCTGAGAAAGATTTCGTCAACTGCATGGGCGCCCTGACCGGCGGCCAGGCTGTCCAACAAGTCAAAGCCGGTATCCAGGCGATCTACCTGTCGGGCTGGCAAGTGGCTGCGGACAACAACTCCGCCGAATCGATGTACCCGGATCAGTCGCTGTACCCAGTGGATTCGGTTCCGACCGTGGTCAAGCGCATCAACAACTCATTCCGTCGTGCTGACCAGATCCAGTGGAAAGCCGGCAAGAACCCGGGCGACGAAGGTTACATTGACTACTTCGCACCGATCGTGGCTGACGCTGAAGCCGGTTTCGGTGGCGTTCTGAACGCCTACGAGCTGATGAAGAGCATGATCGAAGCAGGCGCCGCCGGCGTTCACTTCGAAGACCAACTGGCTTCCGTGAAAAAATGCGGCCACATGGGCGGCAAGGTACTGGTTCCTACCCAGGAAGCTGTGCAGAAGCTGACCGCTGCTCGTCTGGCAGCTGACGTTGCCGGTACACCGACCATCATCCTGGCCCGTACCGACGCTAACGCAGCCGACTTGCTGACTTCCGATTGCGACCCGTACGACCAGCCATTCGTGACTGGCGAACGTACCCAGGAAGGCTTCTACAAAGTGCGCGCCGGTCTCGACCAGGCCATCGCTCGCGGCCTGGCCTATGCACCGTTCGCCGACCTGATCTGGTGCGAAACCGCCAAGCCGGATCTGGACGAGGCTCGTCGCTTCGCTGAAGCGATCAAAAAGGAATACCCGGACCAACTGCTGTCGTACAACTGCTCGCCTTCCTTCAACTGGAAGAAAAACCTGGACGACGCGACCATCGCCAAGTTCCAGCGCGAACTGTCCGCCATGGGTTACAAGCACCAGTTCATCACCCTGGCCGGCATTCACAACATGTGGCACAGCATGTTCAACCTGGCGCACGACTACGCCCGCAACGACATGACTGCCTACGTGAAGCTGCAAGAGCAAGAGTTCGCTGACGCTGCCAAGGGTTACACCTTCGTGGCTCACCAGCAGGAAGTGGGCACCGGCTACTTCGACGACATGACCACCGTGATTCAAGGTGGCACATCCTCGGTGACCGCGCTGACTGGTTCGACCGAAGAAGAACAGTTCCACTGATCTGCTTCGTTTAAGCAAACGGCCCTTGCGGACCGAATAAAAAGCTAACCGCAAAGCCGCTCATCTGACGCCCCGACTGGTTCGGGGCGTTTTTTTGCCTGCGATTTTTCGATCACTGCAAAACCCTGTGGGAGCGTGTCAACCCACAGAATTTTGCGAAACACATTGATCCAGAGCAGTTTCACGACCCGGAAAATAAGGTAAAACGACCGTGCTCGCTACTTGCAGTAACACGCATATAAGACAACTTCCCAGCCACTCACCCGTTAAACAGTTTGAAAACCACGTCAAATAATATTGATTATCATTTAGCGGTAACTATGTTCGTTACATTCCCTACAAAACATATTTGACAAAACCCCCGCTAATGCCCGAGCGGCATGGGCTACAGGGCTTTGGAGGCACGCTATGTCCTTATTCTTGTAAATAATTTCGCTATCTGAATTTTACTTGCTCGGTGTTTAGCCATAAAATCACCGCGATTGATTGCTGCGACATATCGTCACTGCTTTGTTTCTTTTCAAGCTCAGAGACCTTTGCTCTCTGTTAAGGATTACCAGCATGCCCGAAGCGACCGGACTCATGGCCCACAACTGGGGCTTTGCCATTTTCCTTCTGGGTGTCGGCGGCCTTTGCGCCTTCATGCTCGGCGTATCCAGCCTCCTCGGGTCAAAAGCCTGGGGCCGCAGCAAAAACGAACCGTTCGAGTCCGGCATGCTACCTACCGGTGGCGCCCGCTTGCGGCTCTCAGCCAAATTCTATCTGGTCGCGATGCTCTTCGTGATCTTCGATATCGAAGCCCTTTTTCTCTTTGCCTGGTCTGTGTCCGTCCGCGAAAGCGGCTGGACCGGATTCGTCGAAGCTCTCGTTTTCATAGCAATTCTGTTGGCAGGTCTTGTCTACCTATTCCGAGTGGGCGCCCTTGACTGGGCTCCGGAAGCTCGTCGTAAGCGGCAAGCGAAGCTGAAACAATGAGGCTTTGGCAATGCAATACAATCTCACCAGGATCGACCCCGATGCTCCTAACGAGCAGTATCCGATTGGCAAACGGGAAACCGTTTCCGATCCGTTAGAAGATCAAGTCCACAAAAACATTTTCATGGGCAAGCTCGAAGACGTGCTCAACGGCACGATCAACTGGGGGCGCAAGAACTCCCTGTGGCCGTATAACTTCGGTCTTTCGTGCTGCTACGTGGAAATGACCACCGCCTTCACGGCGCCCCACGACATCGCGCGCTTTGGCGCCGAGGTTATCCGGGCATCGCCGCGTCAGGCGGATTTCATGGTTATCGCCGGTACCTGCTTCATCAAGATGGCGCCGATCATTCAGCGTCTCTACGAGCAAATGCTCGAGCCTAAATGGGTCATCTCCATGGGTTCGTGCGCCAACTCCGGTGGCATGTACGACATCTACTCCGTCGTTCAAGGGGTGGACAAGTTCCTGCCCGTGGACGTCTACGTGCCTGGCTGCCCGCCCCGCCCTGAAGCTTTTCTGCAAGGCTTGATGCTGTTGCAGGAGTCGATTGGCCAGGAGCGTCGCCCACTTTCCTGGGTCGTTGGCGATCAAGGCGTTTACCGCGCCGAGATGCCTTCGCAAAAGGAACAGCGCCGCGAACAGCGTATTCAGGTAACCAACCTGCGCAGCCCCGACGAAGTCTGATCCAGATCTGTTCTTACAAAGAAACGAGAAACTGGCTTCATTCTTTACGTTGACCGAAAGCGATAAATAACCATGACTACAGGCAGTGCTCTGTACATCCCGCCTTATAAGGCAGACGACCAGGATGTGGTCGTCGAACTGAACAATCGTTTTGGCCCGGAGGCGTTCACCGCCCAGCCGACCCGCACCGGCATGCCGGTGCTTTGGGTTGCCCGCGCCAAACTCGTCGAAGTCCTGACCTTCCTGCGCAACCTGCCCAAGCCGTACGTCATGCTCTATGACCTGCACGGCGTGGACGAGCGTCTGCGCACCAAGCGTCAAGGGCTGCCAAGCGGCGCCGACTTCACTGTGTTCTATCACTTGATGTCGATCGAACGTAATAGTGACGTAATGATCAAGGTCGCCTTGTCCGAGAGCGACCTCAGCGTGCCGACCGTTACCGGTCTCTGGCCGAACGCCAACTGGTACGAGCGTGAAGTGTGGGACATGTATGGCATCAACTTTGCCGGTCACCCGCACCTGACCCGCATCATGATGCCGCCGACCTGGGAAGGTCACCCGCTGCGCAAAGACTTCCCGGCCCGCGCCACCGAGTTCGACCCGTTCAGCCTGACCCTGGCCAAGCAACAGCTTGAGGAAGAAGCCGCGCGCTTCAAGCCTGAAGACTGGGGCATGAAACGTTCCGGACCGAACGAGGACTACATGTTCCTCAACCTGGGTCCCAACCACCCTTCGGCGCACGGTGCATTCCGTATCATTCTGCAGCTGGACGGTGAAGAGATCGTCGACTGCGTGCCGGACGTCGGTTACCACCACCGTGGTGCCGAGAAGATGGCCGAGCGTCAGTCCTGGCACAGCTTCATTCCGTACACCGACCGTATCGACTACCTCGGCGGCGTGATGAACAACCTGCCGTACGTGCTCTCGGTCGAGAAGCTGGCCGGCATCAAGGTGCCCGAGAAGGTCGACGTCATCCGCATCATGATGGCCGAGTTCTTCCGGATCACCAGCCACTTGCTGTTCCTGGGGACTTACATCCAGGACGTCGGCGCCATGACCCCGGTGTTCTTCACCTTCACCGACCGCCAGAAGGCGTACACGGTGATCGAAGCCATCACTGGTTTCCGTCTGCACCCGGCCTGGTACCGCATCGGTGGCGTCGCCCACGACCTGCCGCGCGGCTGGGAAAAACTGGTCAAGGATTTCGTCGAGTGGATGCCCAAGCGTCTGGACGAATACCAGAAAGCCGCACTGGACAACAGCATCCTGCGTGGCCGGACCATCGGCGTCGCCGCCTACAACACCAAAGAAGCCCTGGAATGGGGCGTCACCGGTGCCGGCCTGCGTTCGACCGGTTGCGATTTCGACCTGCGTAAGGCTCGCCCTTACTCCGGCTACGAAAACTTCGAATTCGAAATCCCGCTGGCGGCCAATGGCGATGCCTACGACCGTTGCATCGTTCGCGTCGAAGAAATGCGCCAGAGCATCAAGATCATCGAGCAGTGCATGCGCAACATGCCGGAAGGCCCGTACAAGGCGGATCACCCGCTGACCACGCCGCCACCCAAAGAGCGCACGCTGCAACACATCGAGACCCTGATCACGCACTTCCTGCAAGTTTCGTGGGGCCCGGTCATGCCGGCCAACGAATCCTTCCAGATGATCGAAGCGACCAAGGGTATCAACAGTTATTACCTGACGAGCGATGGCGGCACCATGAGCTACCGCACCCGGATTCGTACTCCAAGCTTCCCGCACCTGCAGCAGATCCCTTCGGTGATCAAAGGCAGCATGGTCGCGGACTTGATCGCGTACCTGGGTAGTATCGATTTCGTTATGGCCGACGTGGACCGCTAAGCATGAACAGCCCGCTTATCCAGACAGACCGTTTCGCCCTGAGCGAAACCGAGCGCTCGGCCATCGAGCATGAGCTGCATCACTACGAAGACCCGCGCGCGGCGTCGATCGAAGCCCTGAAGATCGTCCAGAAGGAACGTGGCTGGGTGCCTGACGGCGCGCTCTACGCCATCGGCGAGATCCTCGGCATCCCGGCCAGCGACGTTGAAGGGGTGGCGACGTTCTACAGCCAGATCTTCCGTCAGCCCGTGGGCCGTCACATCATTCGCGTCTGCGACAGCATGGTCTGCTACATCGGCGGCCACGAGTCGGTAGTCAGCGAAATCCAGAGCAAGCTGGGCATCGGCCTGGGTCAGACCACCGCCGACGGTCGTTTCACCCTGCTGCCGGTCTGCTGCCTCGGCAACTGTGACAAGGCGCCGGCGCTGATGATCGACGACGACACGTTCGGTGATGTACAGCCTGCCGGCGTTGCCAAATTGCTCGAGGGCTACGTATGACCCTGACTTCCTTCGGTCCAGCCAACCGCATCAAGCGTTCGGCCGAGACTCACCCGCTCACCTGGCGTCTGCGTGACGACGGCGAAGCCGTATGGCTCGACGAATACCAGGCCAAGAACGGTTACGCCGCTGCGCGCAAGGCCTTCGCCGACATGGCCCAGGACGACATCGTCCAGACCGTGAAAGACTCCGGCCTCAAGGGCCGCGGCGGTGCAGGCTTCCCCACGGGCGTGAAGTGGGGCCTGATGCCCAAGGACGAATCCATCAACATCCGCTACCTGCTGTGCAACGCGGATGAGATGGAGCCGAACACCTGGAAAGACCGCATGCTGATGGAGCAACTGCCCCATCTGCTGATCGAAGGCATGCTGATCAGTGCTCGCGCGCTGAAAACCTACCGTGGCTACATCTTCCTGCGTGGCGAGTACACCACCGCCGCCAAGCACCTGAACCGTGCCGTGGAAGAAGCCAAGGCAGCAGGCCTGCTGGGTAAAAACATCCTGGGCAGCGGCTTCGATTTCGAGCTGTTTGTCCATACCGGCGCCGGGCGTTACATCTGCGGTGAAGAAACCGCACTGATCAACTCCCTCGAAGGCCGCCGCGCCAACCCGCGCTCCAAGCCGCCCTTCCCTGCCGCCGTGGGCGTGTGGGGCAAGCCGACTTGCGTGAACAACGTTGAAACCCTGTGCAACGTGCCGGCGATCATTGCCGACGGCGTGGACTGGTACAAATCGCTGGCCCGCGAAGGCAGCGAAGACATGGGCACCAAGCTCATGGGCTTCTCCGGCAAGGTCAAGAACCCTGGCCTGTGGGAATTGCCGTTCGGCGTCACCGGTCGCGAGCTGTTCGAAGAGTACGCCGGCGGCATGCGCGACGGTTACAAGCTCAAGTGCTGGCAGCCAGGCGGCGCCGGTACCGGTTTCCTGTTGCCGGAACACCTGGACGCACAAATGTATGCCGGCGGCATCGCCAAAGTGGGCACCCGTATGGGTACCGGCCTGGCCATGGCGGTGGACGACAGCGTCAACATGGTGTCCTTGCTTCGCAACATGGAAGAGTTCTTCTCCCGCGAATCCTGTGGCTTCTGCACCCCGTGCCGTGACGGTCTGCCGTGGAGCGTCAAGCTGCTGCGGGCGATCGAGAACGGTGAAGGGCAAGCCGGCGATATCGAGACCCTGCTGGGTCTGGTCGGTTTCCTCGGCCCGGGCAAGACCTTCTGTGCACACGCACCGGGTGCCGTGGAGCCGTTGGGCAGCGCCATCAAATACTTCCGTCCAGAGTTCGAAGCCGGCATCGCTCCCACCAGTGCCGTCGTCCCGCCTCTGGCAAAGCCGATCGTAGTCGGCGCGTAAACGCTTAAAAAGGCGAAGGGTCCGTGCCCTTCGTCTTCTCGTGTGATGACGCCGAAAACGGCTGTGTTGATTCACGCGAATAACAAGATTCCATTAGCCACGCCCGCTGACACCGGGCCAACGAAGAACTTTGAACCATGGCCACTATCCACGTAGACGGCAAAGAGCTCGAAGTCGATGGGGCAGACAACCTGTTACAGGCGTGTCTGTCGCTAGGCCTCGATATCCCTTATTTCTGCTGGCACCCAGCCCTTGGCAGCGTTGGCGCTTGCCGCCAGTGCGCGGTCAAGCAGTACACCGACGAGAACGACAAGCGTGGTCGGATCGTCATGTCCTGCATGACCCCCGCCACCGACGGCAGCTGGATCTCCATCGACGACGAAGAAGCGAAAGTGTTTCGCGCCAGCGTCGTTGAATGGTTGATGACCAACCACCCTCACGACTGCCCGGTCTGTGAGGAAGGCGGTCACTGCCACCTGCAAGACATGACCGTGATGACCGGCCACAACGAGCGCCGCTATCGCTTCACCAAGCGTACTCACCAGAACCAGCAACTGGGCCCGTTCATTTCCCACGAAATGAACCGCTGCATCGCTTGCTATCGCTGCGTGCGCTTCTATAAGGACTACGCTGGCGGTACCGACCTCGGTGTGTTCGGCGCCCACGACAACGTGTACTTCGGTCGCGTTGAAGACGGCACCCTCGAAAGCGAGTTCTCCGGCAACCTCACCGAGGTCTGCCCGACCGGTGTGTTCACCGACAAGACTCACTCCGAGCGCTACAACCGCAAGTGGGACATGCAGTTCTCGCCGAGCATCTGCCATGGCTGCTCCAGCGGCTGCAACATTTCCCCGGGCGAGCGTTACGGCGAACTGCGTCGCATCGAAAACCGTTTCAACGGTTCGGTGAACCAGTACTTCCTGTGCGACCGTGGCCGTTTCGGCTATGGCTATGTCAACCGCGAAGACCGCCCGCGTCAGCCATTGCTGGCCAACGGCGCCAAGCTGGGCCTCGACGAAGCGCTGGATAAAGCCGCTGACCTGCTGCGCGGTCGCAATATCGTCGGTATCGGTTCGCCGCGCGCCAGCCTCGAAAGCAACTACGCGTTGCTTGAACTGGTCGGTGCCGAGCACTTCTACTCCGGTATCGAAGCCGCTGAGCTGGAACGCATTCGTCTGGTTGTGCAGGTGCTCAAAGACAGCCCGCTGCCGATCCCGAACATGCGCGACATCGAAGATCACGATGCGATTTTCGTCCTCGGCGAAGACCTGACCCAGACTGCTGCGCGCATGGCCCTGGCCCTGCGCCAATCGGTCAAGGGCAAGGCCGAAGACATGGCCGACGCCATGCGTGTTCAGCCATGGCTCGATGCCGCGGTGAAGAACATCGGTCAGAACGCGCTGAACCCGCTGTTCATCGCCAGCCTGGCTGAAACCAAGCTCGACGACGTGGCTGAAGAATGCGTTCACGCAGCTCCCGACGACCTGGCCCGCATCGGTTTCGCCGTGGCTCACGCCCTCGATGCCAGCGCGCCGGCCGTTGAAGGCCTGGACGCTGAAGCCCTCGAACTGGCTCAGCGCATCGCCAACGCCCTGCTCGCTGCCAAGCGTCCATTGATCATTGCCGGCACCTCGCTGGGTTCCAAGGCGCTGATCGAAGCCGCGGCGAACATCGCCAAGGCCCTGAAGCTGCGCGAGAAGAACGGCTCCATCAGCCTGATCGTGCCAGAGGCCAACAGCCTCGGCCTGGCCATGCTCGGTGGTGACTCGGTCGACGCAGCCCTGCAAGCGGTGATCGACGGCAAGGCGGACGCCATCGTCGTGCTGGAAAACGATCTGTACACCCGTACCGACAAAGCCAAGGTCGATGCTGCCCTGAACGCCGCAAAAGTGGTGATCGTGGCGGACCATCAGAAGACCGCCACCAGCGATCGCGCGCACCTGGTTCTGCCAGCCGCCAGCTTCGCTGAAGGCGACGGTACGCTGGTCAGCCAGGAAGGCCGCGCCCAGCGTTTCTTCCAGGTCTTCGACCCGACTTACCTCGACGCAAGCATTCTGGTTCACGAAGGCTGGCGCTGGCTGCATGCCCTGCGTTCGACCCTGCTGAACCAGCCGATTGACTGGACCCAACTGGACCACGTCACCGCTGCCGTTGCTGCGAGCAAACCGCAACTGGCGCGCATCGTCGATGCCGCACCGTCCGCTGCGTTCCGCATCAAAGGCTTGAAACTGGCTCGCGAACCACTGCGTTACAGCGGCCGGACTGCCATGCGCGCCGACATCAGCGTGCACGAACCGCGTACTTCCCAGGACAACGACACCGCGTTCTCGTTCTCCATGGAAGGTTACTCGGGCTCGGTCGAACCGCGTCAGCAAGTACCATTCGCCTGGTCTCCGGGCTGGAACTCGCCGCAAGCCTGGAACAAGTTCCAGGACGAAGTCGGTGGTCACATCCGCGCTGGCGACCCGGGCACTCGCCTGATCGAAAGCACCGGTGATTCGCTGAACTGGTTCGCCAGTGTTCCGCGCGCGTTCAACCCGGCTCCGGGCACCTGGCAGGTCGTGCCGTTCTTCCACCTGTTCGGCAGCGAAGAGAACTCTTCCAAAGCCGCGCCGGTTCAAGAACGCATTCCAGCTGCTTACCTGTCGCTGGCCAAGTCCGAAGCCGATCGTCTGGGTGTCAATGACGGTGCCCTGCTGAGCCTGAACGTGGCCGGCCAGACCCTGCGTCTGCCGCTGCGCATCAACGAAGAGCTGGGTGCCGGTCTGGTCGCATTGCCGGCCGGTATCGCTGGCATTCCACCTGCGATTTTTGGCAAATCCGTTGACGGTCTGCAGGAGGCAGCGCTATGACCTTGTTCACTCCTGAAGTGATCGACGTAATCATCGCGGTCCTCAAGGCCATCGTGATTCTGCTCGCCGTTGTGGTGTGCGGCGCGCTGCTGAGCTGGGTCGAGCGTCGTCTGCTCGCCCTCTGGCAGGACCGTTACGGTCCGAACCGCGTCGGCCCGTTCGGCGCGTTCCAGATCGCCGCCGACATGATCAAGATGTTCTTCAAGGAAGACTGGACCCCGCCGTTCGCCGACAAAGTGATCTTCACGTTGGCACCGGTCGTGGCCATGAGCGCCTTGCTGATTGCCTTCGCGATCATCCCGATCACCCCGACCTGGGGCGTGGCGGACATCAACATCGGCATCCTGTTCTTCTTCGCCATGGCCGGTCTGTCGGTCTACGCGGTGCTGTTCGCCGGCTGGTCGAGTAACAACAAGTTCGCCCTGTTGGGCAGCTTGCGGGCCTCGGCGCAAACCGTGTCGTACGAAGTGTTCATGGGCCTGTCGCTGATGGGCATCGTGATCCAGGTCGGCTCGTTCAACATGCGCGACATCGTTGAATACCAGGCGCAGAACCTGTGGTTCGTCATTCCGCAGATCTTCGGTTTCCTGACCTTCTTCATCGCTGGCGTCGCCGTGACTCACCGTCACCCGTTCGACCAGCCGGAAGCGGAGCAGGAACTGGCCGACGGTTACCACATTGAATATGCCGGCATGAAATGGGGCATGTTCTTCGTCGGTGAGTACATCGGCATCGTGCTGATTTCGGCGCTGCTGGTGACGTTGTTCTTCGGTGGCTGGCACGGTCCGTTCGGCATTCTGCCGCAGATCCCGTTCATCTGGTTCGCTCTGAAAACCGCGTTCTTCATCATGTTCTTCATCCTGCTGCGCGCCTCGATTCCGCGCCCACGGTATGACCAAGTGATGGATTTCAGCTGGAAGTTCTGCCTGCCGCTGACCCTCGTCAACATGCTGGTGACCGCTGCGGTCGTGTTGCTCAACACGCCCGCCGTCGCGGCTCAGTGAGGATAGAGAATCATGAAGTACATTTTTGACATCGTGCATGGCTTCTTCACCCAGCTTCGCAGCCTGGTGATGATCTTCGGCCACGCCTTCCGCAAGCGCGACACGCTGCAGTACCCGGAAGAAGCCGTGTACCTGCCGCCGCGCTTCCGTGGACGTATCGTGCTGACCCGCGACCCCGACGGCGAAGAGCGTTGTGTAGCCTGCAACCTGTGCGCCGTGGCGTGCCCGGTCGGTTGCATCTCGCTGCAGAAAGCTGAAACCGACGACGGTCGCTGGTACCCGGAGTTTTTCCGTATCAACTTCTCGCGCTGCATTTTCTGCGGCCTCTGCGAGGAAGCCTGCCCGACCACCGCGATCCAGCTGACACCGGATTTCGAGATGGCCGAGTTCAAACGTCAGGACCTGGTGTACGAGAAAGAAGATCTGTTGATCTCCGGCCCCGGCAAAAACCCTGATTACAACTTCTATCGTGTTGCAGGTATGGCGATTGCCGGTAAGCCAAAAGGCTCCGCGCAGAATGAAGCCGAACCGATCAACGTGAAGAGCTTGCTGCCTTAAGGAAGAAAGATGGAATTCGCTTTCTATTTCGCATCGGGTATCGCTGTTGTGTCCACGCTTCGCGTGATCACCAACACCAACCCCGTGCACGCCCTGCTCTACCTGATCATTTCGCTGATCGCCGTGGCCATGACGTTCTTCGCCCTCGGCGCACCGTTTGCCGGTGTACTGGAAGTGATCGCCTACGCTGGCGCCATCATGGTGCTGTTCGTGTTCGTGGTGATGATGCTGAACCTGGGCCCCGCCTCGGTTCAGCAAGAGCGCGTCTGGCTCAAGCCCGGCATCTGGCTCGGCCCGGTCGCCCTCGGCACCCTGCTGCTGGTTGAACTGCTGTACGTGTTGTTCAGCGATGCCAGCGGTCAGGCCATCGGCCACACCACCGTAGACGCGAAGGCCGTGGGCATCAGCCTGTTCGGTCCTTACCTGCTGGTGGTCGAACTCGCCTCGATGCTGCTGCTCGCCGCAGCCGTCACGGCGTTCCACTTGGGCCGCAACGAAGCCAAGGAGCAATGACGATGCCTGCTATCCCTATGGAGCATGGTCTGGCGGTTGCCGGCATCCTGTTCTGCCTCGGTCTGGTCGGCCTGATGGTCCGGCGCAACATTCTTTTCGTGCTGATGAGCCTGGAGGTCATGATGAATGCCTCCGCGTTGGCGTTCATCGTTGCCGGTAGCCGCTGGGCGCAGCCGGATGGACAGATCATGTTCATTCTGGTGATCAGCCTGGCAGCCGCCGAGGCCAGTATTGGCCTGGCGATTCTGTTGCAGCTGTATCGCCGCTTCCACACTCTCGATATCGACGCTGCCAGCGAGATGCGCGGATGAACCTTCTCTATCTGACTTTCGTATTCCCTCTCATAGGTTTCCTGCTGCTGGCGTTCTCACGCGGTCGCTGGTCGGAAAACCTTTCGGCGCTGATCGGCGTCGGCTCCATTGGCCTGTCGGCAATCGTCACTGCTTACATCATCTGGCAGTTCAACGTTGCGCCCCCTGAAGGCGGTCACTACTCCCACGTGTTGTGGCAGTGGATGGCGGTAGAAGGCTTCACGCCTAACTTCGCGCTGTACCTGGATGGTCTGTCCCTGACCATGCTCGGTGTGGTGGTCGGCGTCGGCTTCCTGATCCACCTGTTCGCGTCCTGGTACATGCGCGGTGAAGCCGGTTACTCGCGCTTCTTCGCCTACACCAACCTGTTTATCGCCAGCATGCTGTTCCTGGTCCTGGCCGATAACCTGCTGTTCGTGTACTTCGGCTGGGAAGGCGTGGGCCTGTGCTCGTACCTGTTGATCGGTTTTTACTACAGCAACCGCAACAACGGTAACGCGGCACTCAAAGCCTTCATCGTGACCCGCGTCGGCGACGTGTTCATGGCCATCGGCCTGTTCATCCTGTTCCAACAGTTGGGCACGCTGAACATTCAGGAACTGCTGGTCAAGGCGCCTGAGCACTTCAAGGCCGGCGACTTCTGGATCGTTCTGGCGACCCTGATGCTGCTGGGCGGCGCTGTCGGTAAATCCGCGCAACTGCCGCTGCAAACCTGGCTGGCGGATGCGATGGCCGGCCCTACTCCGGTTTCGGCACTGATCCACGCCGCGACCATGGTGACCGCCGGTGTCTACCTGATCGCCCGTACCCACGGTCTGTTCGCCCTGGCGCCGGATATCCTGCACCTGGTGGGTGTTGTCGGTGGCGTGACGCTGGTGCTGGCAGGTTTTGCCGCATTGGTTCAGACCGACATCAAACGTATCCTCGCCTACTCGACCATGAGCCAGATCGGCTACATGTTCCTGGCCCTGGGCGTAGGTGCGTGGGACGGCGCGATCTTCCACCTGATGACCCACGCCTTCTTCAAGGCGCTGTTGTTCCTTGCGTCCGGTGCGGTGATCGTTGCCTGCCACCACGAGCAGAACATCTTCAAGATGGGCGGCCTGTGGAAGAAACTGCCACTGGCCTACGCCAGCTTCATCGTCGGTGGCGCGGCCCTGGCGGCCTTGCCTCTGGTGACCGCGGGCTTCTACTCCAAGGATGAAATCCTCTGGGAAGCGTTCGCCAGCGGTAACCAGGGTCTGCTTTATGCAGGTCTGGTCGGTGCCTTCATGACCTCGCTGTACACCTTCCGCCTGATCTTCATCGCGTTCCACGGTGAAGCGAAGACCGAAGCGCATGCCGGTCACGGCATTGCTCACTGGCTGCCACTGTCGGTACTGATCGTACTGTCGACGTTCGTCGGCGCGATGATCGTTCCGCCGCTGCACGGTGTGCTGCCGGAAAGCGTCGGCCATGCCGGCGGCGAAGCCAAGCACAGTCTGGAAATCGCCTCGGGCGCCATCGCCCTGGCCGGTATCCTGCTGGCCGCGCTGCTGTTCCTCGGCAAGCGTCGCTTCGTTACCGCCGTCGCCAACAGCGGCGTCGGCCGCTTCCTTTCGGCCTGGTGGTTCGCTGCCTGGGGCTTCGACTGGATCTACGACAAACTGTTCGTCAAGCCTTACCTTGCGATCAGCCATGTACTGCGCAAAGACCCGCTCGACCAGACTATCGGTCTGATCCCGCGTATGGCCAAAGGCGGTCACACCGCCCTGAGCCGCACCGAGACCGGTCAATTGCGTTGGTATGCCGCCTCGATGGCTGCTGGTGCCGTGCTGGTAATCGGCGCCGTCGTGCTGGTAGCGGTCTGATATGAACCTTGCGAACTTGCGAAAGGAAACGAGCCCGTCATGATTCTGCCTTGGCTAATCCTGATCCCCTTCATCGGCGGCCTGCTGTGCTGGATGGGTGAGCGCTTCGGCGCTACCCTCCCCCGCTGGATTGCGCTGATTACCATGTCCCTGCTGCTCTCCCTCGGCCTCTGGCTGTGGGCCAACGGTGACTATTCATTTGCTCCGGCGCCTGGCGCCGATCCGACCTGGGTGATTGAGTTCAAACACGTCTGGATCCAGCGTTTCGGCATCAACGTGCACCTGGCCCTCGACGGCCTGTCGCTGTTGATGATCCTGCTGACCGGCTTGCTGGGTGTCCTCTCGGTACTCTGCTCGTGGAAAGAGATCCAGCGTCACGTGGGCTTCTTCCACCTGAACCTGATGTGGATCCTGGGCGGTGTCGTCGGCGTGTTCCTCGCCCTCGACCTGTTCATGTTCTTCTTCTTCTGGGAAATGATGCTGGTGCCGATGTACTTCCTCATCGCGCTCTGGGGTCACAGTTCTTCGGACGGCAAGAAAACCCGGATCTACGCGGCGACCAAGTTCTTCATCTTCACTCAGGCTTCCGGCCTGATCATGTTGGTGGCGATCCTGGGTCTGGTACTGGTCAACTTCAACGACACCGGCGTGATTACCTTCAACTACGCCGACCTGTTGAAGACCAAGATGTCGATGACCACCGAGTACATCCTGATGCTCGGCTTCTTCATCGCCTTCGCGGTCAAGCTGCCAGTAGTGCCGTTCCACTCCTGGTTGCCTGACGCTCACGCCCAGGCACCGACCGCGGGTTCCGTGGACCTGGCCGGTATCTTGTTGAAGACTGCTGCGTATGGCCTGCTGCGTTTCGCCCTGCCACTGTTCCCGAATGCCTCGGCCGAGTTCGCGCCGTTCGCGATGACCCTGGGTCTGATCGGGATTTTCTACGGTGCGTTCCTGGCCTTTGCGCAAACCGACATCAAGCGTCTGATCGCCTTCTCGTCCGTTTCCCACATGGGCTTCGTGCTGATCGGCATCTACTCCGGCAGCCAACTGGCGCTGCAGGGCGCAGTGATGCAGATGCTGGCGCACGGTCTGTCGGCCGCGGCACTCTTTATCCTCTCCGGTCAGCTGTACGAGCGTACCCACACCCGCGATATGCGTGAGATGGGTGGCCTGTGGTCGAAGATTGCCTACCTGCCGGCTCTCAGCCTGTTCTTCGCCGCCGCGTCTCTGGGCTTGCCGGCGACTGGTAACTTTGTCGGTGAGTTCCTGATTCTGATCGGCACCTTCGCCAGCGCCCCATGGATCACTGTGATTGCGACGTCCGGCCTGGTGTTCGGTTCGGTCTACTCACTGATCATGGTCCACCGTGCCTTCTTCGGCCCGTCGAAATCGGACGCGGTGTTGCATGGCATGGACGGTCGCGAACTGATCATGGTGGTTGGACTTGCGGCACTGCTGATCTACATCGGCGTGTACCCGCAACCGTTCCTCGATACCTCTGCCGCGACGATGCATGGCGTGCAGCAGTGGCTCGGCACCGCCTTCACTCAACTCGCTTCGGCCCGGTAAGAGCGCTATGGAATTCACGACTCAACACTTTATCGCGCTTGCGCCGTTGTTGATCACCAGCGCCACGATCATCGTGGTGATGCTGGCTATCGCATGGCGCCGCAACCACTCACAGACCTTCCTGCTGTCGGTGGCAGGTCTGAACCTGGCTCTGCTGTCGATCCTGCCAGCCCTGAAAGTCGCGCCGCTGGCCGTGACTCCACTGCTGCAGATCGACACCTTCGCTTGCTTGTACATGGCGCTGATCCTGGTCGCCACCCTCGCTTGTGTCACCCTCGCCCACGCCTACCTCGGCGATGGCGGTTCGGGTTACCCGGGCAACCGTGAAGAACTTTACCTGCTGATCCTGATGGCCGCCGCCGGCGGCCTGGTCTTGGTCAGCGCGCAGCACCTGGCCGGGTTGTTCGTCGGTCTGGAACTGCTCTCGGTACCGGTTTACGGTCTGGTGGCGTATGCCTTCTTCAACAAACGTTCGCTGGAAGCCGGTATCAAGTACATGGTGCTGTCGGCCGCCGGTTCCGCGTTCCTGTTGTTCGGTATGGCCCTGCTCTACGCCGACGCTGGCAGCCTGAGCTTCAACGGCATCGGTCAGGCCCTGGCGGCCACCGGTCTGCCAAGCTCTCTGGCTCAACTGGGCCTGGGCATGATGCTGATCGGCCTGGCGTTCAAGTTGTCGCTGGTACCGTTTCACCTCTGGACCCCGGACGTTTACGAAGGTGCTCCGGCACCGGTGGCAGCGTTCCTGGCTACCGCGTCGAAAGTCGCTGTGTTCGCAGTGATGGTGCGTCTGTTCCAGATCTCGCCAGCGGCGAGCAGCGGTGTGCTGAGCGACGTGCTGACCATCATCGCCATCGCGTCGATCCTGTTCGGTAACCTGCTGGCACTGACCCAAAGCAACCTCAAGCGTCTGCTGGGTTACTCGTCCATCGCCCACTTCGGCTACCTGCTGATCGCCCTGGTGGCGAGCAAAGGCCTGGCCGTGGAAGCCATCGGCGTGTACCTGGTCACCTACGTGATCACCAGCCTCGGCGCGTTCGGCGTGATCACCCTAATGTCCTCGCCGTACAACGGCCGTGACGCGGACGCCCTGTACGAATACCGCGGCCTGTTCTGGCGCCGTCCGTACCTGACCGCCGTCCTGACCGTGATGATGCTGTCCCTGGCCGGTATCCCGCTGACCGCGGGCTTCATCGGCAAGTTCTACATCATCGCTACCGGTGTCGAATCGCACCAATGGTGGCTGGTCGGCTCCCTGGTACTGGGCAGCGCCATTGGCGTCTTCTACTACCTGCGCGTGATGGTCACCCTGTACCTGATGGAACCGAACCTGCGTCGCCACGATGCTCAACTGCACTGGGAACAGCGTGCAGGTGGCGTGATGCTGCTGGCGATTGCCGTACTGGCGTTCTTCCTCGGCCTGTATCCACAGCCGCTGCTGAACCTGGTTCAGCAATCGGGGTTGGCGGGTTGATCGCTTAAGCGATACTCGGTAACAAACAAAAACGGCACCTTCGGGTGCCGTTTTTGCGTTTTGGGGACAAGATCAAAAGATCGCAGCCTTCGGCGACTCCTACAGGGTATTGCGTACGCTTTTGAACCTTATCGCCCCTCTCCTCCCCGATATCCAGAATCGCCTCGCGGGTGAATCAGCCGCGTCCTACATCCCAATCCTGCCGTCGACTTTAACGTAATGACTTGACCGAATTGGGCAGGAACAGAAGCCTTGACCTATTCGATTCTTGTGATAGAAATATACGCAGGTAACGTACAGAACATGGACGCTCTTTTTATCGAATTACCCGTATTTCAAAAGCACAGAAATGACTACCTGGACGACGAACTGTTTCGCAGCTTTCAACTGGAGCTGCTGAAAAACCCGGAAACTGGCGACCTGGTGGAAGGTATGGGCGGGTTGCGAAAGGTCCGTTTCTCCGACCAGCGACGAGGCAAAGGCAAGCGCAGTGGACTAAGGGTGATTTATTACTGGTGGTCGGGTTTTGATCAATTCTGGCTGTTCACCGTATATAGCAAAAACGAGCAAGACGACTTGTCGCCCTCCCAGAAGAAACTTTTCAGACAAACTCTAGATAGCGAAATCAACACGAGATCCCACCATGAAACGTGACATTTTTGCCGAACTGATGGAAGGCCTTGAAGCCTTGGCCGACGAGCGCCAAGGCAAGGTCACGCTGCGAACCCACAAGGTCAAACTGCCAAAACTGGTGCCAATCACTGCCGAGGAAGTGGTAGCCATACGCCAACAGCTCAACCTTTCCCGTTCGGTATTCGCGATGTACTTGCGCACCAACACCCGGACGCTGGAGAACTGGGAGCAAGGACGGGCGAAACCTAATGCTCAGGCGACAACATTGATCCGGCTGGTTGAGCGCTTTCCGGAGACGGTTCAACAACTGGCGGCGCTGACCTGAAGTGTTTGCGGCGTTTTCAATGACGCCTTCGCGAGCCTGCTCGCGATGGCGGTGGAACAGGCACAAACAAAAACGGCACCTTACGGTGCCGTTCGCGTTTCACATTACAGACGATTACTTACGCGCCGCCTCCCACGATTTCAGCAGTTCGGCATAGCTCACGGTTTCGCCTTTAGGCTTCTCGTTCGCCAGTTTCGCTTTCGGCGCACCCGGCTGATCGAACCAGTACTGCGCATCCCGCTCAGGATTCATTTTCGGCCCGCAGGTCGGTTGTACCTTGGAGCGTTCCAGGCGGGTCATGATCGCATCCTGATCCTTGGCCAGACCGTCCAGTGCCTGTTGTGGCGTTTTCTCGCCACTGGCCGCTTCCGCGATATGGCTCCACCACAGTTGCGCCAAACGAGGATAGTCCGGCACGTTGGTCCCGGTCGGGGTCCATTGCACGCGGGCCGGGCTGCGATAGAACTCCACCAGACCACCGAGTTTCGGCGCCAGGTCGGTCATGGCTTGCGAGTTGATGTCCGACTCGCGAATCGGGGTCAGACCAACGATGGTTTTCTTCAGGGATACGGTTTTCGACGTCACGAACTGCGCGTACAGCCAGGCCGCGAGTTTTTGCTTTTCAGGCGTGGACTTGAGGAAGGTCCAGGAACCGGCGTCCTGATAACCGAGTTTCATGCCCTCCTCCCAGTACGGACCTTTCGGCGACGGTGCCATGCGCCACTTCGGCGTGCCGTCGGCGTTCATCACCGGCAAGCCTGGTTTGGTCATGTCGGCGGTAAACGCGGTGTACCAGAAGATCTGCTGGGCGATGTTGCCCTGGGACGGCACCGGCCCGGATTCGGAGAAGGTCATGCCCGCCGCTTCCGGTGGCGCGTATTTTTTCATCCAGTCGACGTATTTGGTGGTCGCATACACCGCCGCCGGGCCGTTGGTATCGCCACCGCGGGTTACGCTGGAACCAACCGGATGGCAGTCTTCGACACGGATGCCCCACTCGTCCACCGGCAAGCCGTTGGGAATGCCCTTGTCGCCAGCGCCAGCCATGGAGAACCACGCATCAGTGAAACGCCAACCCAGCGACGGGTCTTTCTTGCCGTAGTCCATGTGCCCGTAGATACGCTTGCCGTCGATTTCCTTGACGTCTTCGCTGAAGAACTTGGCGATGTCTTCATAGGCCGACCAGTTCACCGGCACGCCCAGTTCATAACCGTATTTTTCTTTGAATTTCGCTTTCAGATCCGCTCGTTCGAACCAGTCGGCGCGGAACCAGTAGAGATTGGCGAACTGCTGGTCGGGCAGTTGATAGACTTTGCCGTCTGGCGCTGTGGTGAACGAGATGCCGATGAAGTCTTTGATGTCCAGCGTCGGCGAGGTGTAGGCCTTGCCTTCGTTGGCCATCAGATCGGTGATCGATTCGGTCTTGCCGTAGCGAAAGTGCGTACCGATCAGGTCCGAGTCGTTGACCCAGCCGTCATAGATGTTCTTGTCCGATTGCATCTGGGTCTGCAGCTTTTCCACCACATCGCCTTCCTGCAGCAAGTCGTGGGTCAGCTTGATCCCGGTGATCTCGGTGAAAGCCTTGGCCAGCACTTTGGATTCATATTCGTGGGTGGCAATGGTTTCCGAAACCACCTTGATGTTCATCCCGCGAAACGGCTCGGACGCTTTGATAAACCACTTCAGCTCTTCGAGCTGCTGGGCTTCGGTCAGGGTGGATGGTTTGAACTCGCTGCCAATCCATTTCTTGGCGGCGTCTTCATAGGCATCGGCCCAGGCCGCAGCGCTCAACCCGCTGAGTGCCAGCATGGCTGCCAATGAAACGCTATGTCGCAGCTTATTGTTTTTGTCGAACATAGAGACCTCCTGTTTAGGTTTCGGAGCAACATTGCCGAGCGATTCGACTAGCCCCAACGCATCACAGCCAACAGCCACACCAGGGACAACGCGAACGCTACCCAGATGCTCCAGTCGGTGACGCCGATTACCAGCAAATGCAGGTAGGCGCTGCCGAGAAGACCGATAAACAGCCGATCGCCACGAGTAGTAGCAATCGGCAAAAAACCACGCCGAGGGACACTCGGCGAACGCAACTCCCAGGTCGTCATGCCCGCCAGGATCAAGGCAATGACGCTAAAGAATGCCGCCGTGGGGCCGGTCCAACTCATCCATTCCATCATCAGTTCCTCATACCCGACCCAGGGCAAAGCCTTTGGCCACGTGGTTGCGAACAAACCAGATCACCAGCATGCCCGGCAGGATGGTCAACACCCCCGCCGCCGCCAGCACACCCCAGTCGATGCCGGACGCCGAGACCGTGCGGGTCATCACCGCCGCGATGGGTTTGGCGTTCACCGAGGTCAGGGTTCGCGCCAGCAACAGCTCGACCCAGGAAAACATGAAGCAGAAAAACGCCGTGACGCCGATCCCGGAGCCGATCAGCGGGACGAAGATCTTCACGAAGAACTTGGGGAAACTGTAGCCGTCGATGTAGGCGGTTTCGTCAATTTCCTTGGGAACGCCAGACATGAAGCCCTCAAGAATCCACACCGCCAACGGCACGTTGAACAGACAGTGAGCCAGCGCCACCGCGATATGGGTATCGAACAGCCCAATCGAGGAATACAACTGAAAAAACGGCAACAGGAACACCGCCGGTGGTGCCATGCGGTTGGTCAGCAGCCAGAAAAACAGGTGTTTGTCGCCGAGGAAACGATAGCGCGAAAACGCATACGCCGCCGGCAGCGCCACGCTCAGGGAGATCACCGTGTTCAGGCTCACGTAGTACAGCGAGTTGAGATAACCGGTGTACCAGCTCGGGTCAGTGAAGATCACCTTGTAGTTTGCAAAGGTGAAATCCTGGGGAAACAGCGTCAGACCGCCGAGGATTTCAGTGTTGCTCTTGAAGGACATGTTCAGCAGCCAGTAGATCGGCACCAGCAGGAACAGGATGTAGATCAGCAACGGGATTAGCTTTCTCTTGCTCATGGCAGGCCTCACCGATTGGCGTCAGAGTGAGTCATGGCGGTATAGAACAGCCACGACACCAACAGGATGATCAGGAAGTACACCAGCGAGAAAGCCGCCGCCGGGCCAAGGTCGAACTGCCCGATGGCCATTTGGGTCAGTGTCTGACTCAAGAAAGTCGTGGCATTCCCCGGACCGCCACCGGTCAGTACGAACGGTTCGGTATAGATCATGAAACTGTCCATGAACCGCAGCATCACCGCGATCAGCAGCACACTCTTGAGCTTGGGCAACTGGATGTGTCGGAAAACCGCCCAGGCCGATGCCCGATCAATCCGCGCCGCCTGGTAATACACGTCCGGAATCGCCCGCAAGCCGGAGAAACACAACAGCGCCACCAGCGACGTCCAGTGCCACACGTCCATCACCAACACCGTGACCCAGGCGTCCATGGTGTTGGACGCATAGTTGTAGTTGATGCCCATGGCATTGAGGCTCGAACCGAGCAACCCGATGTCGGCCCGGCCGAAAATCTGCCAGATGGTGCCGACCACGTTCCACGGAATCAGCAGCGGAATCGCCAGAATAATCAGCACCAGCGACGACCAACGGCCCTTGATCGGCATGGTCAGGGCGATGGCGATACCCAACGGAATTTCGATCAACAGCACGCAGCCGGAGTAGATGAACTGGCGCAGCAGCGAATCATGCAACCGTGGGTCGAGCAGCACCTGCCTGTACCAGTCGGCACCGACGAAGTAGCGGCTGGACTGGTCGAAGATGTCCTGCACCGAGTAGTTGACCACGGTCATCATCGGGATCACCGCACTGAATGCCACCAGCAGGAACACCGGCAATACCAGCCACCAGGCCTTGTTGTTCTGCACCTTGTTCATGGCAGCACCTCCAGCAGGTATTCATCGGCATAGACCATCAGCCATTGCGCCGGAAAACTGATGTACGCCGTGCCTTCGGGCACTGGTTTGTCTTCGGCCAAGCGTACTTTCAGCGGCGCGCCGTCGAGATTCAGGGTCATGATCTTGTAGGTGCCCAAGTCTTCGACGTGTACGACCTGTGCCTGCATCGCGTCATCACAGGGTTCGTCCCACACATGAACGAACTCCGGACGAATGCCGACCTTCAGGGTTTTCCATTCGGACTCGGCGATTCGTTTCTGCATCGCGTCGGACAGCGGCAAATGGGTCCCGGCAAAACCGACACCGCCGGCTTGTGGCTGGACCTCGATCAGGTTCATCCCCGGGCTGCCAATGAAATAACCGACAAAGGTGTGGCTCGGTCGCTCGAACAATTCCCGTGGCGTACCGAACTGCACGATTTGGCCGCCATACATCACCGCGATCTTGTCAGCGAAGGTCGAAGCCTCGAGCTGATCGTGGGTGACGTAGACCATGGTGATGTTGAACTGCTCGTGGATCTGCTTGAGCTTGCGTCGCAGCTTCCACTTCAGGTGCGGGTCGATCACCGTCAGCGGTTCATCGAAGAGGATCGCCGACACGTCATCGCGCACCAGCCCACGGCCCATGGAGACTTTCTGCTTTTCATCGGCGGTGAGGTTGCGCGCCTTCTTGGACAGCAATGCCTGGAGGTCGAGGACTTCAGCGATTTCGTGCACTTTGGTGTGAATTTTCGCCTCGTCCATGCCCTGATTGCGTAATGGAAAGGCAAGGTTATCGAACACCGTCATGGTGTCGTAGACCACCGGGAACTGGAAAACCTGGGCGATGTTGCGCTTTTCCGGGGTCAGTTCGTTGACCACTTTACTGTCGAACAGCACTTGGCCCTGAGACGGACTGAGCAACCCGGAAATGATGTTGAGCAAGGTCGACTTGCCACACCCCGAAGGCCCGAGCAGCGCATAAGCACCGCCCTGCTCCCAGACATGATCCATCTCGCGGATCGCGTAATCCTCAGGGCCGGTCGGCGTTGGGGTGTAGCTGTGGGCAAGGTTCTGCAAACGGATTTCGGCCATCAGGCAACCCTCGCAATGCGCCGACCGGGCGCCTGAACCAGCTGCCCCTGCATATCGAACACAAACAGTTTATGGGTCGGGATATAGATGCGAATCGGCGCATCGACGTCGTATTCGTGAACACCCGGCAAGTGCAGCACCAGCAGGAAATACTCATTGCGCACGTGCAGGAAGGTTTCCGAACCGCTGATCTCGGCCACCTCGACGGTCACCGCCAGCTCCAGGTCATCGTCGTTGCTCGGCACTAGGGAAATGTGGCTGGGGCGCACGCCGAAACGGAACTCGCCCTCGCCCACCGGTCGCAGATCGACGTTCAACGGGAAGTGCACAAAATTGGCGAAACTGACTTCGTTGCCGGCGATACGCCCCGGCATCAAGTTGATCGGCGGTTCGGAGAACAATTCCGCCGCCAGCACGGTTTGCGGCTGGTGATAAACCTCGGAGGACTTGCCGCTCTGAATCACCCGACCTTCGTGAAGAATCGTGGTGGTGCCGCCCAGCGCCAGGGCTTCGTTGGGTTCTGTGGTGGCGTAAATCGCGATGGTGTGCCGGGCCTTGAACAGCTCGCGCATTTCCTGACGCAGCTCTTCGCGCAGCTTGTAGTCGAGGTTGACCAGCGGCTCGTCGAACAGAATCAGCTCGGCGTCCTTGACCAGCGCCCGGGCCATCGCCGTGCGCTGTTGCTGGCCGCCGGAGAGTTCCAAAGGATAACGCTGGAGGAATTTCTCGATGCGCAGCATCTTCGCGGTTTCCAGCACTTTACTCTGGATCAGCTCACTGGAAACGCCGGACTGACGCAGCGGCGAGGCGATGTTCTCGAACACCGTCATGGTCGGGTAATTGATGAACTGCTGATAAACCATCGATACGTTGCGCAAACGCACCGGGCGCTGGGTGACGTCGACGCCATTCATCAGGATGCGGCCGCTGTCGGGCTTGTCCAGACCTGCCATCAGGCGCATGAGGCTGGTTTTGCCGGACAGCGTGCGACCGAGCAAAACGTTGAACGATCCGGGTTCGAAGTTAAGGCACGCATCGTCGATCCAGGTCTGACCCTCGACGGTGCGACTGACGTGCTCCAGGATTAGTGACATGGCTCGGCCTTTTTATTATTGGAGTCAAGCGACCGGAGCACTACAGCGACATTCGTGCCAGAAATTCCAAGCAATTGATCTGGCTTGAAAAAAACGAAAAAGAAGGGAAAACCGCGTTCGTTGCTGAACAGAAATGAACAACCGCGACTGAACAATTGAACAGTTCAAAGGTTGACAATGAACAAATGTGAACAACACTCTGTGGGAGCGGGCTTGCTCGCGAATGCGGTGGGTCAGACACATTATTGGTGTTTGACCCACCGCATTCGCGAGCAAGCCCGCTCCCACATGGAATCTCATAACAACAATAAAAAGCTTTATTCAGAGGCTGAATGCCATGGCCGCACCTGCCCCGCCGCTCTCCCACGACGCCATCATCCAGGACTCCTGGTCCCGCTGCCGCGCGTTCGGGCTCGATCATCAGAGCGCGCCGGCGTTCGATCAGCTGCCGGCTGATGGTATCGCCCAGTTGCTGGAGAGCCAGCATTCACTGGTGCAGACCACCCATCAGGAAGTCCTGCCGTATTACGAGAACATCCTCAGCAACTCCAATTGCCTGATCATGCTCGCCGACAATCAGGGCCAGGTGCTGACGTCCTGGGGTACCCAGCGTTTCATCGAGCCGAACCTGACTCGCGGTTTCAGCGCCGGCGCCAGCTGGATGGAACGTTGCAGCGGCACCAATGCGATCGGCACCGCACTGGCTTGCGAGCAGGCGGTGCACATCGAGCACGATGAACATTTTCTCAAGGCCAACCGCTTCATGACCGGTTCTGCCGCGCCGATTTTCGATGCCGAGCGCAAGGTGATCGCGGTGCTGGATGTGTCCAGCGACAGCTACCTGCCGCCATCGCACACCTTGGGCATGGTCAAGATGATGAGTCAGACCGTGGAGAACCGGCTGATCCTCAACCTGTTCCACGGCCAGCATTTCCAACTGACCTTCAACACTGGGCTGAACAACCTCGACAGCCAATGGGCCGGGTTGCTGATCTTCGATGAAACCGGTCAGGTGCTGTCCGCCAATCGCCGGGCCGACAATCTACTGGGCATCAGCCTGTCGCGGGTCAGCGTCGAAAGCCTGTTCAAAGTCTCTTTGCTGGAACTGCTAAACCAGCCGGACGGTCTGCCGTTTGCCCTGCAAGCCTCGGGGCGCAACCGTTTTCAATGCCTGTTGAAGCGGCCGAAACAGGTACCTATTCAGGCGCGAGTGTTTGCCGAATCCACCGTGATGGCGCCCGCCGCGATCAGCCTCAATACCCTGCACTTTGGCGACAGCCGTGTGGAAAAAGCCGTGCGCCAGGCCGAACGCTTGCTGGAAAAGGACATTCCGCTGTTAATCCACGGGGAAACCGGGGTCGGCAAGGAAGTTTTCGTTAAAGCCCTGCATCAGGCCAGTTCACGCAGCAAACAGCCGTTCATTGCCGTCAACTGTGCAGCGATCCCCGCCGAACTGGTGGAATCCGAGCTGTTTGGCTATGAGAAAGGCGCATTCACCGGCGCCAACCAGAAAGGCAGCATCGGGCTGATCCGCAAGGCCGACAAAGGCACCCTGTTCCTCGATGAAATCGGCGACATGCCGCTGCCGACCCAGGCCCGGTTGCTGCGGGTGTTGCAGGAGCGTTGCGTGCAACCGGTGGGCAGCAGTGAGCTGTTCCCGGTGGACATACGGATCATTTCAGCGACCAACCGCTCGTTGCGCGAACAGGTTCAGCTGGGACGGTTTCGTGAGGATTTGTATTACCGCATCGGTGGTTTGACCCTGGAACTGCCGCCGCTACGGGAACGCAGCGATAAGGAAGCGCTGTTCAAACGACTGTGGGAACAGCACCGCGAACCGAGCCAATGGGCTGGCTTGAGCCGTGAAGTGATGGAGCTGTTCAGCCGCCATCCGTGGCCAGGGAATTTGCGTCAGGTCAGCAGCGTGATGCAGGTGGCACTGGCCATGGCCGAGGAACAACCCGTGCGGCTGGAGCATTTGCCGGATGATTTTTTTGTCGATCTGGAGATGGAGCCGGTGGATTCACCGGAGACATTGGCGGTTGATTTGAATGATGCCGAGCAATTGAATCGGCAGTTGCAGGCGGCTGGGGGGAATATTTCCCATTTAGCCCGTCGGCTCGGGGTGAGCCGCAATACCCTCTATAAACGCCTACGCCAGGCTGAATAATTGAGTGAGCCGCACTAGCGGCGTTCGGCTTGAGACCTTCGCGAGCAAGCCCGCTCCCACATTTGATCTTCGGTGTGTTTGAGTTTTGTGTACGTCACAAATCCAGTGTGGGAGCGGGCTTGCTCGCGAAGGCGTCAGTCCTGTCACTGCAGAATTAGCGGCCACCCCAAAAACAAAAACCCGCACAAGGCGGGTTTTGTTTTGTAAGCACTACACAGCAATCAGTCAGCCAATCGCCAGGTCGTCCCGCCCTTCCCGTCTTCCAGCACTACGCCCATGGCGGTAAGCTGGTCGCGGATGCGGTCGGATTCGGCCCAGTCCTTATTGGCACGAGCCGTCAAACGAGCCTGGATCAGTGCATCGACCTCAGCCGCATCAACCCGCCCTTCGGCACCGGCCTGCAGGAAGTCATCGGCTTCAAGTTGCAACACACCCAACACGCTCGCCAATTCTTTCAAACGAGCCGCCAAACCCGCCGCCGCATCGAGATCGCTCTCGCGCAGACGGTTGATCTCGCGAACCATCTCGAACAGTACCGCACAAGCTTCCGGAGTACCGAAGTCGTCGTTCATCACCTGAGTGAAGCGCTCGACGAAGGGTTCGCCACCAGCCGGCGCCACCTTCGGCAGGCCTTTCAACGCGTGGTAGAAACGCTCGAGTGCGCCCTTGGCGTCCTTGAGATTGTCTTCCGAATAGTTGATCGCGCTGCGGTAGTGGCTCGACACCAGCAGATAACGCACGACTTCCGGGTGGTACTTTTCCAGCACGTCGCGAATGGTGAAGAAGTTGTTCAAGGACTTGGACATCTTCTCGCCATTGATGCGAATCATGCCGCAATGCATCCACGTGTTGGCGTAGGTCTTGCCAGTGGCCGCTTCGCTCTGGGCGATTTCGTTTTCATGGTGCGGGAACTCAAGGTCGCTGCCGCCGCCATGAATGTCGAAGGTCTCGCCGAGGCAGCAGGTCGACATCACCGAGCACTCGATGTGCCAGCCCGGACGTCCATCGCCCCACGGCGAAGGCCAGCTCGGCTCGCCCGGCTTGGCGCCTTTCCACAGCACGAAGTCCAGCGGGTCCTGCTTGGACTCATCGACTTCGATCCGGGCGCCGATGCGCAGGTCTTCGATCTTCTTGCGCGACAGCTTGCCGTAGCCCATGAACTTGGCGACGCGGTAGTACACGTCGCCATTGCCCGGTGCATAGGCATAGCCCTTGTCGATCAGGGTCTGGATCATGCTCTGCATGCCAGGGATATGATCGGTGGCCCGCGGTTCCATGTCCGGCTTGAGGATGTTGAGGCGCGCCTCGTCCTCGTGCATCGCGGTGATCATGCGCTCGGTCAGCGCGTCGAACGGCTCGCCGTTTTCCTTCGCCCGATTGATGATCTTGTCTTCGATGTCGGTGATGTTGCGCACATAGGTCAGGTTATAACCGCTGAACCGCAACCAGCGGGTCACCAGGTCGAACGCGACCATGCTGCGGCCATGGCCAATGTGGCAGTAGTCGTACACGGTCATCCCGCAGACGTACATGCGCACATTGTTGCCATCCAGAGGCTTGAAGACTTCTTTGCTCTTGGTGAGCGTGTTGTAGATCGTAAGCACGAATGCTCCTTCCTTAACGCTGAATCACTGGCCCCACGAATCGCGCAGGGTCACGGTACGGTTGAACACCGGATGACCGGGCTTCGAGTCCTTGATATCCGCGACGAAGTAACCTTCGCGCTCGAACTGGAAACGGTCTTCCGGCTGTGCATTGCCAAGCGAAGGTTCGGCACGACAACCGGTGAGGACTTGCAGCGAGTCAGGGTTGATGTTGTCCAGGAAACTGGCGCTGTCTTCGGCCTTTTCAGGGTTGGCCGAACGGAACAGGCGATCGTACAGACGCACTTCGCATTCGACGCTGGCCGCGGCCGGCACCCAGTGCACCACGCCTTTGACCTTGCGGCCTTCAGGGTTCTTGCCCAGGGTTTGCGGATCGTAGGAGCAACGCAGTTCGACGATGTTGCCATCGGCGTCCTTGATCGCTTCGTCGGCACGGATCACGTAGCTGCCGCGCAGACGCACTTCGCCGTTCGGCTCCAGGCGCTTGTAGCCTTTTGGCGGCTCTTCCATGAAGTCTTCACGGTCGATGTAGAGTTCACGGGCAAATGGCAATACGCGCACGCCCATGTCTTCTTTCGGGTGGCACGCCAATTCGAGGTTTTCGACCTGGCCTTCCGGGTAGTTGGTGATCACGACTTTCAGCGGACGCAATACGCACATGGCACGCGGGGCGCTGTGGTCGAGGTCGTCACGGATGCTGAATTCGAGCATGCCGAAATCGACGACGCCGTCGGAACGGTTGGTGCCGATCATTTCGCAGAAGTTGCGGATCGATTTCGGCGTGTAGCCACGGCGGCGGAAGCCCGACAGCGTGGACATGCGCGGATCGTCCCAGCCATGAACGTGCTTTTCATCGACCAGTTGCTTGAGCTTGCGCTTGCTGGTGATGGTGTAGTTCAGGTTCAGGCGGCTGAACTCATACTGACGCGGCTTCGCCGGTACGGGCAGGTTGTCGAGGAACCACTCGTACAGCGGACGGTGGCTTTCGAACTCCAGGGTGCAGATCGAATGGGTGATGCCTTCGATGGCGTCCGACTGACCGTGGGTGAAGTCGTAGTTCGGGTAGATGCACCACTTGTCGCCGGTCTGGTGGTGATGCGCGTGACGGATGCGATACATGATCGGGTCGCGCAGGTTCATGTTCGGCGAGGCCATGTCGATCTTGGCCCGCAGCACACGTGCGCCGTCCGGGAATTCACCGGCGCGCATGCGGGCGAACCAGTCGAGGTTTTCTTCGACGGAGCGGTCACGGAACGGGCTGTTCTTGCCCGGCTCGGTCAGCGTGCCGCGATATTCCTTGGCTTGTTCAGGGCTCAAGTCATCAACGTAAGCCTTGCCGGCCTTGATCAGCTCAACCGCCCAGTCGTGCAACTGGTCGAAATACTGCGAGGCATAGCGCACTTCACCGGACCATTCGAAGCCCAGCCATTTGACGTCGCTTTCGATCGCGTCGATGTATTCCTGGTCTTCCTTGGCCGGGTTGGTGTCGTCGAAACGCAGGTGCGTGACGCCGCCGAATTCCTGAGCCAGACCGAAGTTCACACAGATCGACTTGGCGTGACCGATGTGCAGGTAGCCGTTGGGCTCAGGCGGGAAACGGGTGACGATCTGCGTGTGCTTACCCGAGTCCAGGTCCGCCTGGATGATCGGGCGCAGGAAATTGACCGGCACGGCAGGGCCGGTCTTGGAATTCGAGGTAGGGTCGACAGTGGGCTTGCTCATAGGATCCTTGAACGTACAAGTGCGCGGCCAGTTGGCCAAATCAAAGCGGCTGTTATAAATCAAAGGGGCTTATCATAGCCGATGCTGTCAAGTGGCTGACAGAGCAGGCCGGCAATCGGCTGCATTTAATCGGCTGCCAATGAAAAACAGCCTCGAAATTCGCGCCCGGCACGCTAAACTGCCTGCCTTGGCCGACACTGGCCGGACTGGTTGAGGGCCTGAACGCCCCGAAACCCACGAATTCATAGAAAAAAGAGTACCGATCATGACCCAAGTCAAACTGACCACCAACCATGGCGACATCGTCCTGGAGCTGAACGCTGAGAAAGCCCCGATCACCGTGGCCAACTTCATCGAGTACGTTAAAGCCGGTCACTACGAAAACACTGTTTTCCACCGTGTCATCGGTAACTTCATGATCCAGGGCGGCGGTTTCGAGCCAGGCATGAAAGAAAAGAAAGACAAGCGCCCAAGCATCCAGAACGAAGCCGACAACGGCCTGCCGAACGTGAAGTACAGCGTAGCCATGGCCCGGACCATGGAGCCGCATTCGGCTTCCGCCCAGTTCTTCATCAACGTGGCTGACAACAGCTTCCTGAACCACAGCGGCAAAACCGCTCAGGGTTGGGGCTACGCCGTATTCGCCAAAGTAGTCGAAGGCACCGACGTGGTCGACAAGATCAAAGGCGTGGCCACGACTTCCAAAGCCGGCCACCAGGACGTACCAGCAGAAGACGTGATCATCGAGAAAGCCGAGATCATTGAGTGATACTGCTGATTTCAGACTTGCATCTGGAAGAGGAGCGCCCGGACATTACCCGGGCGTTTCTGGATTTGCTCGCTAGACGTGCCCGCTCCGCGAGTGCGCTGTATATTCTGGGCGACTTTTTCGAGGCGTGGATTGGCGACGATGCCATGACAGCCTTCCAGCGTTCCATCTGCCAGGCCCTGCGCGAACTTAGCGACAGCGGCACGGCCATTTTTCTGATGCACGGCAATCGCGACTTCATGCTTGGCCAGGCCTTCTGCAAACAGGCCGGCTGCACGTTGTTGAAAGACCCGAGTGTCGTGCAGTTTTACGGCGAGCCAGTGCTGTTGATGCACGGCGACAGCCTCTGCACCCGCGACGAAGCTTATATGAAGCTGCGGCGCTACCTGCGCAACCCGATTACCCTGTTCATCCTGCGGCATCTGCCCTTGCGCACTCGCCACAAACTGGGGCGCAAGCTGCGAAGTGAAAGCCGTGCACAAACGCGGATGAAGGCCAATGACATTGTTGATGTCACTCCGGAAGAAGTGCCGCGGGTCATGCAGCAATATGGTGTGAAGACCTTGATCCACGGGCACACCCATCGCCCCGCCATCCACAAATTGCAGATTGGCGAGCAGTCGGCCAAACGCATTGTGTTGGGGGATTGGGATCGTCAGGGCTGGGCGTTGCAGGTGGATGAGCAAGGGTTTGCGTTGGCGCCGTTTGATTTCACCCCGCCGCCACAACTGGCAGCACCCGCAAACTAACGGCCAAACACAAAACCCTTGTGGGAGCGGGCTTGCTCGCGAAGACGGATTCACATTCAGCATCTCTGTTGACTGTCACACCGCCTTCGCGAGCAAGCCCGCTCCCACATTGACCGCGTTTTGCCTCAATGGCCTGCCGAGGCCGGTCCTGCCTTCGCCGCAAACGGCGGTTTCGCCAGCCACACCAGCAGAATCAACCCCATGAACGCCCATCCCAGCAACGTGAAGTAATCAACGGTGGAGAGCATGTACGCCTGGCTGGTCAGCACATGATCCAGCTGCGCGTAAGCCGGGTTACCCGCCCCGCCCAACGCATTCAAGGCATCCCGGGTCGCCGGCTCGTACGTGGTGATGCTTTCACTCAAATACGCATGGTGCTGATCGGCGCGGCGAATCCAGATCCAGGTGGTCAGCGACGCCGCAAAACTGCCGCCCAAGGTCCGCAGGAACGTCGCAAGGCCCGCGCCATCGGCAATCTGGCTCGGTGGCAAATCCGACATCAAAATGCTCAAGGTCGGCATGAAGAACAGCGCCACGCCAATGCCCATGAACAACTGCACCAGCGCGATGTGCTGGAAGTCCACTTCGTTGGTAAACCCGGCGCGCATGAAGCAACTCAAACCGATGCAAAGGAACGCGCCACCGGCCAGCAGTCGCAGGTCGAACTTATGCGCATACTTGCCGACAAACGGCGACAGCAGCA
Organism: Pseudomonas farris; assembly: GCF_019145235.1. GTDB lineage: Bacteria > Pseudomonadota > Gammaproteobacteria > Pseudomonadales > Pseudomonadaceae > Aquipseudomonas > Aquipseudomonas farris. The sequence goes on from NZ_JAHSTV010000007.1 coordinate 154,764, forward strand.
CCGGAAGAATACCGATCGGCGCCACCGCCAATCCGGCCCAGGTGGCGGTATAGCCCATTTGGGTTTGCAACCATTGCGGCAGGATCAGGTTGATGCCGAAGAACCCGGCGTAGCCGCCCACCAACACAATGGTGCCGATGCGGAAATTGCGGTAAGCGAACAGCCGCAGGTTGACCACCGGATGCTTGTCGGTCATTTCCCAGATCACGAACACCGCCAGCGCAATCACTGAAATAGCCGCGCCGATGATGATGAAATTCGACTCAAACCAGTCCAGGTCATTGCCCTTGTCGAGGATCACCTGCAACGCGCCGACGCCAATAATCAACGTGATCAAACCCACGTAATCCATCGGCTGGTAACTGGTCACCACTGGACGCGCCTTGAGTTGCTGGCGCACCACCATCACTGCGAAAATCCCGATTGGCACGTTGATAAAGAAAATCCACGGCCAGCTGTAACTGTCGGTGATCCAGCCGCCAAGAATCGGCCCTGCAATCGGCGCCACCACCGTGACCATCGCCAGCAACGCCAGGGCCATGCCTCGCCTGGCGGGCGGATAGACCGCGATCAACAGCGTCTGCGTCATCGGATACAACGGCCCGGCCACCAGGCCTTGAAGCACCCGAAAGCCGATCAGCTCCGGCATTGAGGTCGAGATGCCACAGAGAAACGACGCCAGCACGAACAGCATCGTCGCCCAGAGAAACAGCTTCACCTCACCAAAACGCCGGCTGAGCCAACCGGTCAGCGGCAGCGCAATGGCGTTGCTTACGGCAAACGAGGTGATGACCCAGGTGCCCTGCTCCGAACTCACGCCCAGGTTGCCGGAAATCGTCGGCAAGGCCACGTTGGCGATAGTGGTGTCGAGCACCTGCATGAAGGTCGCCAGCGACAGGCCGATGGTGCTGAGCAGCAGGCTGGGCGGCGTGAAAGACGCGTTATTGCTCATCGCAAATCCTTTGAAACCTGATTGGCGCAGCGCCTGTTACTGACGCAGCTGACCTTGTGGGAGCGAGCTGTGGCGAGGGGGCTTGCCCCGTTGGGTCGCGAAGCGGCCCTAGAAGATGGGACTGCTGCGCAGTCCAACGGGGCGATGCGGCGTTCCGACAAGCCCCCTCGCCACAAAAGCTCGCTCCCACAGGGTCGGTGTGATGGCGAATCAGCGGTGCGCGGTTTTAGTGACCGCGGCGCTGTTGTCGTGGATTAGCTGGGTGATCATCGCATCGGCCTCGGCCAACTGACGGTCGTAGATGCCGGTGCTGAACGAAGCCTTTTGCGGCGGCTGTTGCGCCAGCACCGGACCGCTCTGGTCACGCAGGTTCACATCGACCTGAGTCGACAGGCCGACCCGCAATGGGTGCTTGGCCAGTTCTTCGGCGTTGATGTGAATCCGCACCGGCACCCGCTGGACGATCTTGATCCAGTTACCGGTGGCGTTCTGCGCCGGCAGCAAGGCAAACGCGCTGCCGGTCCCGGCACCGAGGCTGTCGATGGTGCCGCTGTATTTGACGTCGCTGCCGTAGAGGTCGGCCTCGATGTCTACCGGCTGACCGATGCGCATGTCACGCAGTTGGGTTTCCTTGAAGTTGGCGTCGATCCACAGCTGATCCAGCGGGATCACCGCCATCAGCGCGGTGCCCGGCTGGACCCGCTGACCGAGTTGCACACTGCGTTTGGCAACGTAACCGGTGACCGGCGCGATCAAAGTGCTGCGGGCATGGGTGAGGTACGCCTGACGCAATTGCGCGGCGGCGGACATCACGTCCGGGTGCGACGACACCACGGTGTCATCCACTAGCGCGCTGGTGGTCATGAGCTGTTGTTTGGCGTTGGCCAAGGCGTTTTGCGCCGAGGTCAGATCGTCGCGGGCATGGGACAGTTCTTCCTGGGAAATCGCCCCACCAGCGGCGAGGTTTTTCCGGCGATTGAAGTTGTCCTGAGCCTTTTGCACCTCGGCCTGCTGCGCATTGACCTGGGCTTTCATGCCGTCGACGTTGCTGTACAAACCGCGCACCTGGCGCACGGTGCGGGCCAGATTGGCCTGGGCACTTTGCAGACCGACTTCGGCGTCGTTCGGGTCGAAGTTGACCAGCACCTGGCCTTCGTGGACCAGATCGCCATCATCAGCGCCAATACTGACCACGGTGCCGGTGACCAGCGGAGTGATTTCCACCACGTTGCCGTTCACATAGGCGTCGTCGGTGCTTTCATTCCAGCGACCGAAGAATTCGTGATAACCCCAGACTCCGAGCCCGGCGAGGATCACCACGATGGTTAGTACAAACAGCATCACTTTGCGTTTGCGTGGATTGCTCGTGTCTTGAGCGTTGTCAGGGGCTTGGGATGTATCGACAGTGGCCATGACGGGTACCTTGAATTAGTTGTGCTGCGTGGCTGGGGTTGCGTTGGCCGCGGTCAGGGTTTCGCCCTGGAAGCCGCCGCCCAGCGCTTGCATCAGTTGAATCGACAGGTCGATCTGCTCGGCATTCAGGTTGGCCAGCTGACGCTGGGCCTGGAGCAATTGCTGCTCGATGCTGAGCACGTCCAGGTAATTACCGATACCGGAACCGTAGCGCTGGACCACGGTGTTGTAAGAATCCTGGGCAATGTCGGTGGCGTGCTGCTGGGCGCCGATTTGCCGGCCGATATCGCGCAATTGGTTGATGGTGTCGCTGACATCGCCCAAGGCTTTCACCAGGCTTTTGTTGTACTGCGCCACCGCTAGGTCGTAATCGGCGTCGCGGGAATCGAGGTCAGCCCGCAGGCGGCCACCGTCGAAAATCGGCACCGAGATCGTTGGCGCGACATTGAAGAAGCGACTGGCGGAACCGAACATCGCATCGCCCAGCAACGACTCGACACCCGCCGCCGCGCTCAGGTTGAGGTTGGGGTAGAACTGAGTCTTGCCCGCCGCGATGTTTTTGCTCGCGGCTTCAACCCGCCAGCGTGCCGCCACCAGGTCCGGACGACGCCCAAGCAGTTCCGCCGGCAGCACCGACGGCAAAGCCACGGCGCTGGCCTGAAGAACTTTCGGTCGGGCGATTTCATTGCCGCGATCCGGACCTTTGCCCAACAGCACCGCCAAGGCAATTTTCGCGCTTTGCAGGCGCTTCTCGGCGTCGATCAGGCTGGCTTGGGCGCTGGCTTCCAGGCTTTCGGTCTGCTGGAATTGGTACTGGCTGTCGATCCCCGAGCTCAGGCGACGCTGGCTGAGGTCGAGCATTTGCTGGGTGCGCTTGAGGTCTTCGCTGGCCAGGTCATGGATGATGTGCGCCTGCCCCAAATCGCTGTAAGCGCGGGCGACGTCGGCGGACAAGGTCAGCTGCGCGGCTTGCTGATCGACTTCGGCGGCACGGGCCTGGCCCAATGCGGCTTCCCAGGCATCGCGCTGGCCGCCCCAAAGGTCGAAGTTGTAATTAAAACTCGCACCGAGATTACGCACGGTGGAATAGGTGCCGCCCTGCCCGCTCGGGTCCTGATCACGAGCCAGACGCGAACGGCTGACACCGGCGCTGGCATCGAGGGTCGGCATCCGCGCGGCGTCGGCGGCATAGGCAACGGCGCTGGCCTGATGGGCGCGGGCGTCGGCGATTTGCATGTCTGGGCTGTCGTGCAGGGCTTCGCGGATCAGGCCATCGAGTTGCGGATCGCCAAGGCTTTTCCACCAATCGCTTTTTGGCCACGCCGCGGGCGAGAGGGTCACGCCGTTGAGGGATTGCCCGGCCTTGAGATTTTTCGCATCGAGGCTGACGCCTTCGGTGGTCAGGCCGCTGTAACTGGCGCAGCCGGCGAGGCTCATGGCCAACAGCACCAGGCTCAGGCCGCTACGCAGGCTTTTACTGTTCATTGCCACCTACCCGCAGCAACGTGATCGAGTCACCCGCGGCTACCAGAATTTTCTTCAGGATTTGTTCCAGGGTTTTCAATTCTTCCGGGGTAATGGCGCCGGCCAGCTCATTCATGGCATCGGCGCCGATCTGCGGCAGCTGGTCGGTCAGCTGCTGGCCCTGTTCGGTCAGCACCAGTTGAACCTGACGCCGGTCTGCCTCGGAGCGTTGGCGGGCGAGGAAACCTTTCTGTTCCAGACGATCAAGCATGCGTGTCATCGAACCGCTGTCCAGCGACAGATGACGGCACAGCTCAGCCGGAGTGTTGACGCCGAACTGGGCCATGATGATCAGCACTTTGAACTGCGCGGCCGTGATGCCGTGGGGTTCCATGTGTGTGTCGATGATCCGGTCCTTGAGCAGCGCGGCACGCCCGAGCAGGAGGCCGAGATGGCAATGCTGGAAATTTTCTGGGGTGAAATGCTTCATCTAACCACCGATTAGCTGCCTAGGCAGAGAATGTATGACGAGATGTTACTGCCTAGGCAGCGAATGTCAACGCAATAGTTAGGTTGCTTTGTATTTCAATGATGAGTGGTTGTTGTGTTCCATCAGAGGTTGGAACGTGCTGAAAAGGTGATGAGGTTAACTGCGTTAGTCATCGCCCGCGGTGAAGTGGCCGTGGATGGGACCGCTACCGATTTGAAGAGAAGCCCCACACCGCGATCGGTCTCCATGAAAAGACTCATGGTGCAACGACAGATCGCGGCTGGGCGGGTCGGCCTGTGGTGCGGTAGCTCACTGCCCTTCAGGGGTTTCAGAGTTATGAGGTCTGCATTCCATTCGCCGCCGAAGCCGCCTCGTCGCCTGGTTCCGTGGGCAACTCCTCGTACAATGGCAGACCGAACATCAATACATCGGCACGCTTTTGACCAAAGCGTGCGATGTTCGGCATTCGCGCCCACAAACGTGCGCCAATGGCCTGAGCCATGCGCTGACTCGGAAGGTTCGCAGCCATGATCCAGCCTACGATGGTTTCAAGACCATACTGTCGGCCGAGGATCACCGCGGTCCGGGCGAGGCGCACGCCCATCCCGGTGCCACAGTGATCGGCACGCACATAAATCCCCATTTCTCCGGTAGTGTGGCAGGCCTGACTGCCCCAACAGAAACGATTGATCGACAACCAGCCAAGCACTTCGCCGTCGCGCTCGAGGACGTACACAGGCATTTTGTCGCACTTGTAGAGGTTAATCTGGAAAGCCACCTCCTCCAGGGTCAATGCCCGCGTCACCGGCGAGTTGGAGCCAGTGCCGGCGGTTTCATTGAATATCTCCATCATCGCCGGCAGATCGCTGTCCGTTGACTCGCGAATACCCCGGGGCAGGATTTGCGCAGGTGTTGCAGGGGTTATTGCAATGAAGTCATTCATGATTGGATCCTCCCTGCGTAAACGCTCATTTTCAGCTTGTCGCGCGCCCTGGCGATTCGCGAACGCACGGTGCCAATGGGTATGCCCAAGCGTTCGGCCGCATCCTGGTAAGTGATATCGGAATCGACCACCAGGTTGATCACTGTGCGCATTTCCATGGACAGTTCGTCGATTGCCGCCATGGTCCGGTTCAACACCCGATGATGCTCACTGACATGGCTCGGGTCGTGACCGCACTCAAGACGTTCGACTGCCAGTTCTTCCAGCACACCGAACTGAGGCTGGTTATACATTCTTTTGAAGTAGTTGCTCACGAGGTTGCGAGCAATGCCGAATAACCAGGTTTCCGGTTTCGAGGCACCAAGAAATTTATGTTGATTGCGCAGGGCTTCCAGATAAGTCATTTGCATCAGGTCATCGACATCGGCCCGATTGAAGACCCGTTTCATGATAAAAAACCGGAGTTTTTTCTCACTGCCTTTAACTACCTCACCCAGATCCATATGGGTCGCGCCAGCGACTTTCACTTCCTTCTGAACGTTGTTCAGTTCCACGTTTAATCCCTCATCACTCATGATTGCCAACATTGGTGAGGGAGAAGAGAGAGCAGCGAATGTACCAACTTTTTTACATTATCAAGTAGTTGATACATATGGTTTTATTGTTCAGAAATAAGCTTTTTTTGCCACTTGTTGCACTATCGACACAAACGCCGTGCCTGTTCTGGCACAGCATTCATGTTGTTAAAAAAACCATGGAACCGGCAGCCTCCATTCGCCACACAGAACACACATGTGCTGTGGCGATCCCCGATGAAGATCAGAAACGATAACGATGTGATGCCCCCTCTCGATATCGCTCCCCGGCAAGCATTCGGCAGTGAAAGGGCAACCAGTGCCAGAAACCCATTGGTCGACTCCATGGAAGAGGTGGCACTGAAGTTCAGCGAAAGTGTGGAGCGTCACAGCAAGGGCCTTGATGAGCGCAATGTCAGTGAGTCAAGCAAATCGCAGCGGGTCGAGCGGGTCGAGAAGCTGGTCGAGATGTATCGCCTGCTCGAACGCACCGACCAGCCAAGTCTGGAGCAGCAGGCCCGGCGCATGCAGTCGCTGTTGCAACAGCAGCCTTCAATGCCGGACCTGTTGCAGACGACCGGTAACGATCCAGCACTCACCGATATTGTTCTTCAACAGACCTTGCGCCTGGCCATGGCCGAAGGTCGTGAAACAGACACGGACATCACTCGCACGGCCATCGACGAACTGCGTCAGTTGCATGGCGAGAAGATCCGCGCGGGCTTGAATACCGCCAGCGCGATTGCCTTGTTCAGCCGCGATCCGGAACAACGCAGTGCCATGCGCCAGGTGTATTACAAAGCAATCGGGCAGCAGCAGCCGCTGGCCATCTTGCTCGAAGCCCTGCTCGAACGCTTCACTGAAGAGCAGTTTCCACGGGGCCTGCGCACGTTGCAGCGGGCTCTGGCGGATGATATCGCCGCCCTTGCGCCGTCCTTGCCCACCAGTGTTCTACGTTCGATGTTGCGGGGACTGGGAGCCTCCGGTCAGCTGAACAACCTGCTTAAAACCTGCCAGGCCCTACTTGAGCGATTCCCCCCCCAAAAACCTGGCGACACCATGACCGCAATGACCATGGGTAAGCGGGTACTGCGTTTCTGTGGCATCGGAGTCTTCGCCCGCGACCTGACCCTGCTCGCCGAAGAAACCATCGGCCACGCACCTCGTTTGCAGCCGCTGTTTTTCAATGGTTTGTATCCGTTATTACAGGCTCTGCCACTTACCCTGTGGAAAGACCTGAAATCCCGCCAGAACGGCCTGCGGCTGTTGCAGAACCTGATGGATGAACACGCAAGGCACGAGCGTCAGATAATGGGCGTGCCCGATACCGGCCGCCCCGCACCATGAACCGTTTGATCTACTGGCTCAACCGCCTGGCGATCGCGGTAGTGCGCCGCACCGAAATCGTCGGAGCGATGATGGTCATGGCGATTGTCTTTATGATGATCCTGCCCCTGCCCACCGCCTTGGTAGATGTGCTGATTGCGCTGAACATTTGCATTTCATCGCTGCTGATTGTGCTGGCCATGTACTTGCCGCGCCCGTTGGCATTCTCGACCTTTCCGGCAGTGCTGTTGCTGACCACGATGTTCCGCCTGGCGCTGTCCATCGCTACCACCCGGCTGATTCTGCTGCAACAGGACGCCGGGCATATCGTCGAAGCCTTTGGCAGTTTCGTGGTTGGCGGCAACCTGGCGGTCGGGCTGGTGATCTTCCTGATTCTGACCATCGTCAACTTCCTGGTGATTACCAAAGGCTCGGAACGGGTCGCCGAAGTGGCAGCGCGGTTCACCCTCGACGCCATGCCGGGCAAGCAGATGTCCATCGACAGTGACCTGCGCGCCAACCTTATCAATGTCCACGAAGCGCGCGTGCGGCGCGAGCAATTGTCCAAGGAAAGCCAGCTGTTCGGCGCTATGGATGGCGCCATGAAATTCGTCAAGGGCGATGCCATCGCCGGCCTGGTTATCGTCTTCATTAACTTGATCGGCGGCTTTTCCATCGGCGTGTTGCAAAACGATATGGAACCGGCGGACTCGATGCACCTGTACTCGGTGCTGACCATCGGTGACGGCCTTATCGCACAGATTCCGGCACTGCTGATCTCTCTGACGGCGGGGATGATCATCACCCGCGTGGCACCGGACAGCCAGGCGATGGATGCCAACATCGGCCACGAAATCGCCGAGCAACTGACCAGCCAACCCAAGGCCTGGGTTTTTTCGTCCATCGGCATGCTCGGCTTTGCCGCCATTCCGGGGATGCCCAGCCTGGTGTTCGTCAGCATCAGCCTGCTGTGTATGTTCTGCGGTTTGCTCCAGCTCTGGCGCATTCGCCAAAAACAGATCCAGCAAGACCACGACGATGCTTCGCGCAATGGCGCCCCGGAACTGAACGGGTACGAAGATATCCGGCGTTTCAACCCCTCACGGGCTTACCTGCTGCAATTTCATCCGAGCCACAAGGACAGTCCCGAGCTGGAACAACTGCTGCAAAGCATCCGTCAACGACGTAATACCCTGGTGCATCAGTTCGGCTTGACACTGCCCTCATTCGATATCGAATTCATCGAGTTGCACGAGGTCGACGAATTCCGCTTCTGTGTCTATGAAGTGCCGTTTATTCGCGCCACTTTCACCACCAGCCGACGCGCCGTGGACTATCGCCAGGTTGACGAAAACGATGGTGGCTTGCCCGGCCGCGCCGATCGCGACGAGGGGCTATGGCTGTGGTTCGAGGCCGATGACCCGCTGCTGCTCAAAGACGTTGTGGAGAGCATTCATGCCAACGAATTGATCCTTGAGCGTATGGGGCGCGCCTTCCAGTCCACCGGGCCGCAATTTCTCGGTTTGCAGGAAAGCAAGGCGATCATCGGCTGGCTGGAAAGAGAACAACCGGAACTGGCCCAGGAGCTGCAACGCACCCTGCCCCTGGCTCGTTTCGCCTCCGTACTGCAGCGGCTGTCCGCCGAACTGGTGTCGCTGCGGTCGATGCGACCGATTGCCGAGACCCTGATCGAGCAAGGCCAGCATGAACGCGACCTGAATGTCCTGACCGATTACGTGCGCATCGCACTCAAGGCGCAGATCTGCCATCAGCACTCTGAACTCGGCACCCTCCACGCCTGGCTGGTGACCCCGGAAACCGAAGTGTTGCTGCGCGATGCCCTGCGCCAGACCCAGAGTGAGTCCTACTTCGCCCTCGAGCCGGAAATGGGTAGTGCGTTGATTGAGCAATTGCGCGAAGCCTTCCCGTTGCGGACACGGCCAGCACCGGTGCTGCTGGTAGCCCAGGACCTGCGCAGCCCGCTGCATGGCCTGCTGAACGACGAGTTCAATCATGTGCCAGTGCTGTCTTTCGCCGAATTGTTGTCCTCCGCGCAAGTCAACGTACTCGGACGCATCGATCTGGAGGAGGCACACGTTGCCTGACGGAGCATGCTCATGAAACCCAACATGCTGTATGAGTTACGCGTGCTCACCGGCCTGCACCGAGGGGCAGCCTTGCCACTGACAGGTGAACAATGGAGCATCGGTTCTTCGTCCAGCGCTGACCTTGCCCTGTATGACCCCGGGATCAAGGATCACCATTGCCTGTTGCAACTGATCGACGACACATGGTCCCTGGTGCGCAAGGAAGGCGCCATTACCGACAGCGAAGGGCACCGGGTCGACGAAATTGCCATGTTCAAACCCGGCACGCCCTTCGCCCTGAATGGAGTCTGGTTATCAGTGGTCAGTGCCAATACCGATTGGCCGCCTGAGGACGACGAGCCTCGGGACACTACCGAGCCGGCGACGGAGCCCCAGCTGTTGATCGCCGAACACGATGAGTCCCGGGTGCAGGCTGCTCGCGCCCCCCGATCGTTGCTCGGACCGCTGCTGCTGATCGGTGCCCTGGTGACGTTCCTGATGGCCCTGCTCTGGGTCTACAACCGGCAGGAACCTTTGCCGGTGGTCCAGGGACCGGCGCCCAAGAGCATTCTCAAAGACTCGGCCCAGGTGCAAAAGGTGCTGGGCAAAATGCTCAAGGAGCGTGAGCTGCAAGGGCGGATCAGCGTCGTCGAAGAAAATGGCAAGATCTACCTGCACGGGCGCTTTGAAGAAGATGACCTCCTGCAATTGACCGAGCGCATGCTGCAACGCTTCGAGCATCTTTATCAAAGCCCGCTGCAAGTGCTCAGCGCCCTGCCTGAAGCCGCCCCATTGTTGCCGTTCCACGTGGTGCAGATCAGCGGTACCCGACCGGCCCATATACTGACCAGCGATGGACGGCGACTGTTTCTCGGTGATGAAGTGGACGGTGTACGTCTAGTGGAAATCAATGATCATCGAGTGATCTTTGAAGGCGACCGTCGTGTCGAGTTGAGTTGGTGATGCAGGCCGCTCTTGAGCGCCTCACTCACTGGCACCAGAGCGAACGTGAACGCCTGGAACGCCGCGCGCCGGTGGAAATCAATGGCCGTATAGTCGGGGTCAACGGCATCCTGTTGCACAGCCGGATGCCGAGGGCGCGGATCGGTGACCTGTGTCAGATCCAGCGTGCCGATGGCACTGAAGTCATGGCGGAAATCGTCGGCTTCGACCGACAGCACACCCTGCTGGCGGCCCTTGGAGCGCTGGACGGCATTGCCATCGGCGCGCGGGTCATCCCTTTGTTCCAGCCCCACAGCCTGGTGGTCGGGGATGAGCTGTTAGGGGCGGTGCTTGATGGTTTCGGCAGATCCTTGAGCAACGACGGGCCTTCGGCCTTTGCCGAGGCGGGCACCCCAGGTGCACTGCCGGTGATCCGCGATGCACCGGCAGCGACCGAGCGACCCCGTATCGAGTCACCGTTGTCGACCGGGCTGCGTTCCATCGATGGCCTGCTGACCCTGGGTGAAGGCCAGCGCGTCGGCATCTTTGCCGGGGCCGGCTGCGGCAAGACCACCCTGTTGGCCGAGCTGGCGCGTAACACCCCGTGCAAAGCGATTGTGTTTGGCTTGATCGGTGAGCGCGGACGGGAACTGCGCGAGTTTCTCGACCACGAACTCGACGACGAACTGCGCAGCCGCACGGTGCTGGTCTGTGCCACCTCGGACCGCAGCAGCATGGAACGCGCCCGCGCAGCCTTTACCGCGACTGCCATCGCCGAGGGCTTTCGCCAGCAAGGCAAGTCGACCTTGCTGATTATCGACTCCCTGACCCGCTTTGCCCGGGCCCAGCGAGAAATCGGCCTGGCCAGTGGTGAACCTGCTGGGCGTGGCGGGTTGCCACCGTCGGTCTATGGGCTATTGCCACGTCTGGTGGAACGGGCCGGACGCACCAACAGCGGGGTGATCACCGCCCTGTACTCGGTGCTGATCGAACAAGACTCGATGAATGACCCGATTGCCGATGAAGTTCGCTCGCTGCTCGACGGGCACATCGTCCTGTCTCGACAACTCGCCGAGCGTGGGCATTTCCCGGCAGTGGATGTACTCGCCAGCCTGAGCCGGACAATGGGCAATGTGGTGGGAACCAAACAGCTGCGTAATGCCACGCAGATACGCAAACTCATGGCGGCTTACCAGCAGGTGGAGATGCTCCTCAAGCTCGGCGAGTACCAACAAGGCAACGACCCCCTGACCGATTGCGCAGTGGACTCACATGCCCGGATCGCGGCCTTTTTGCAGCAGTCGCTGCGTGAACCCCGGTCTTTGGAAGAAACCCTGGATCACCTCTCACAGGTAACTGCCGATGTCCCACTCTGACCCCGACTCGCAAGTTCCCGTCAACGATCCTGGCAGGGTCGTCCTCGGCCAGACCCTCGACCTGCTGGCGCCGATTCGCCGACACCGCATGAGCATGGCCGAGCTGAGCTGGCACCGCCAGCAGAAGGTGCTCAAGGCCTTGCGCGAGCGCCTGGAAGTCATGGAACAGGAGCGGCAGCTGTTGCATGAGGCCCATCGTCAGAGTCGTATTGAACTGCGCGAGCAGCACGCCAACCGGCCGCTGTCCATCAGCGAAATGAACACCTGGCTAGCCAGGGAGCAACAATCGATCCGCCGTATCGAGGACGACGAACGGACTTATAAAGCCTTGGAGCAGGAGTATCGGCAGCAGTCTCAATGGGTCGAGGGAAGCCGCCTGGAAATGCGTCGGCGTCAGCGCGAAATGGAAAAGCTCGATTACCTGATTGACCTGGCCCGGGAGGCGTCATGAACCCCAGGCATCCCCCGCTCAAACCAAACGCTCGCAGTACCGAGCAACCGCCACGCCCAGAACAGCCCCATTGGGCACCACGTATCGAGTTCACGCGCGAGTTTGAGAGCGAGACCCGGCAGGAAGGCGAACTGTTCCAGAACCTGATGAATCCGGACGCGAACAGCCTGGCATTTTTCCCCGACTTCAATGGTGACGGCTTCTCGGACGGTTTTGCCGACGAGCAACACGTATCCACCCTGACGTCTTCGCCACCCGCCCACACCACGCAGTTGTGGGATGCCTTGCTCGCGCACATCGACACCCACCTGACGCCATCCAGTGAAGCCCCCATGGAAGCGTTTTTCGAGTTTCCGCAACTGGGCAAAGTGGCGGTACAGCTGATCAATTGCGGTGACAGCCTGGAGATCGCCGTACGTTTCGCTCAGAGCGAAGCCTGCAAGCGCTGCCAGCCAAACCGTGAGGTGTTCCGCGAATGGCTCAGCCAACGACTCGGGCGCCGCGTGCAACTGACTCTCGATGCGCAGGCGCATTGAAATGTCGGTTCGCACCTTGAGTTTTCGCGCCATGCCCGCCGATGAAGCCCTGGCCCGACAACGTGTAGGTCAGGGCCTGAGCCTGCGGTTTCGCCTTGAGCAGGCATCCGGTTCCCTGAACCTGCGCCTGGCGCCCACACCATTCGGCCGGACGCCTGGCAGAGTTCTCGCCAGCGAGTCCGGCGCACTCTGGCTCAGCGACGCCACAGCCTTGCTCGGCCTGCTCTCCAGCTGTCCGGCGCTGCTACCTGAAACGGCGTCCGAAGATCCGGATGATGCTTGGTACTGGCAGCTCTACAACCACTACCTGAGCCCCGAGCTGCAAACCCTGTTTGGCCATTTACAGCCGACGGTAACGGTCGTCGAAGGGGCCATGGAATGTCTGTTGGAGGCGCAAATCAATGGTTTACGGGTTTACAGCCGCGTCCGCTTACTCCCAGCGACTCTTCTCGGTCTGCTCGGCCAGGGCGGCTGGGAACCCCGGCAGAGCAGCATGCAGGCCGACTGGCTGGTTATCCTCCCGCTTCTGTTGGGTCGCACCGAGCTGAGCAGTTCACAAACAGCCTCCCTGCGTCCAGGTGACATTCTCTTGCCCGAGCACCCCCTGTTCGCCCCCGACGGCCAAGGCACCCTGCACATTGGCGGTTGTCGCCTCGGCCTGCGTCAGGACGAGACGAACCCGCTGCGTTTCAGCATCACCGACCTGGAAGAAAATCTTATGAATGCATCGATCGATAATCTTGCTGCTGTCGACGCACTCGCGACTCTCGACCCAGAGCTCCCGGAACTCAACGATGCGCGACAAGCCGATGACAGACTCGCACGTTTCGCCGACCTGCCCCTTGCCCTGACCCTGCGCGCGGGCAGCCTGTCCTTGACGCTGGGACAAATGAGTACGCTGGCGGTGGGTTCGGTACTGACTTTCAGCGGCTGTGCCCCAGGCAATGCAACCCTGTGCCATGGCGAACGACCGCTGGCCCATGGCGAACTGGTAGATGTCGAGGGGCGCCTGGGTCTGCAAATCACCCGCCTGGAAACACAACGGTGAACCTGCAGAACGTCGATCCGCTGACGTTGGCGCTATTTCTCGGTGCCTTGTCCCTGGTGCCGTTGCTGATGATGATCTGCACCGCTTTTCTGAAAATCTCCATGGTCCTGCTGATCACTCGCAACGCCATCGGCGTGCAGCAGGTACCGCCGAACATGGCCCTGTATGGCATCGCCCTGGCGGCGACGTTATTCATCATGGCCCCGGTATTCAGCGATATGGGGCAACGCGTCAAGAGCCTGCCGGAGCAAATGGAGGATTTCGAGGCCATGCAAAGCGGCGCCAATCACGTGGTCGAACCCTTGCGTCAGTTTATGGCGCGTAACGTCAACCCGGATATCCAGACCCACCTGCTGGAAAACACCCAGCGAATGTGGCCAGCGGAAATGTCGGCCAAGGCCAGCCGCGACGACTTACTGCTCACCGTACCGGCCTTTGTTCTATCGGAGTTGCAGGCCGGTTTTCAAATCGGATTCTTGATCTACATCCCGTTCATCGTCATCGATCTGATCGTGTCCAACATCCTGCTTGCCTTGGGCATGCAGATGGTTGCACCCATGACCATCTCATTGCCGCTGAAAATTCTGCTGTTCGTTCTGGTGGACGGCTGGACGCGTTTGCTCGACGGGCTGTTCTACAGCTATCTGTGACAAACCGAGGCTTTATGGAAACCCTGACGCTGTTCAAGCAGGCCATGCTGCTGGTGGTGGTGCTGTCTGCCCCGGCGCTGATCGTGGCGGTGGTCGTCGGCATCATCACCTCATTGCTGCAAGCGGTGATGCAATTGCAGGACCAGACCCTGCCATTCGCCGTCAAGCTGGTGGCGGTGGGCATCGCTTTGGCGCTGACCGGGCGCTGGATCGGAATCGAGCTGATGCAATTGACCAACCTGGCGTTCGGTATGATCGCGCAGACGAGGGCCTGAGATGTTCGAGCCGGCCTTGCACGAACTGTCCGAATCGATCCTCGCCCTCACCCTGGGCATGGCCCGCCTGTACCCCTGTCTGTTTCTGATCCCGGCGTTCTCTTTTCACGAAATCAAGGGGATGTTGCGTAACTCCGTTGTCCTGGCCTTGGCCCTTGTGCCGATGCCGGGTATCCGCGCAGCCTTGGCCGGTCAGGAGTTGGGCTGGCTGGACGTCGGCGCACTGGTACTCAAGGAAAGCGTCATCGGCCTGCTGCTCGGGTTGCTGATAGCCATGCCATTCTGGCTGTTCGAATCAGTCGGCTGCCTGTTTGATAACCAGCGCGGTGCCCTGATCGGCGGGCAGATCAATCCGGCCCTCGGTGATAACACCTCGGAGCTGGGGCATATGTTCAAGCAGGTATTGATTTTGCTGATGATTCTCGGTGGCGGCTACTCAAGCCTGACCCAGATTATCTGGGACAGTTACAGCGTCTGGCCCGCGACCCAATGGACACCCATCCCCAGAGCCGAGGGCTTCAACGTCTACCTGACGCTTCTGGCCAGCACCTTTCGCTTTATGGTGCTCTATGCCGCACCACTGGTGGGCCTACTGCTGTTAATCGAATTCGGCATGGCGATCCTCAGTCTGTACAGCCCGCAACTGCAAGTCTCAACCCTGGCAATGCCGGCCAAGAGTCTGGTCGGCCTGGGCTTCCTGGTGGTGTATCTGCCGATGCTCTGCTGGCTCGGCGATGGTCGCCTGAACGAGTTGAGCGATCTTCGTCACCTCCTGCCATTGCTATTGAAGCCACCGGGATGAACGGGCGCGTAATGCTCGCCATCGACCAGGAATCAAAAGGAATCGTCCATGGGTGAAAAAACCGAACAGCCAACCCAGAAAAAACTCGACGATGGCCGCAAAAAAGGCGAAGTAGGGCAGAGTCAGGACGTGCACAAACTGTTTATCTTTGCCGCCCTGCTGGAGCTGATCCTCACTCTCGCCAGCAGCGGTATTGCCAAGCTCAAGGCACTGGTCGCCCTACCCCTCGCCCAATTGGACCGCCCCTTCGCCGCCGGAGTGAATGAGGTCTTGAGCAAGGCCGGCTGGGACTTGCTGCTATTCATGCTGCCTGTATTAGGAGTGGCAGTGGCGATGCGTCTGATCGGCGGCTGGATCCAGTTCGGTCTATTGTTCGCGCCCGCAGCCATCAAGCTCGACTTCAATCGACTCAACCCACTGAATCAATTCAAGCAGATGTTTTCTTCCAAGCAGTTGTTCAATCTGTTCAATAGCCTGTGCAAGGCCGTGCTGATTTCAACCGTGCTGTACCTGGTATTGCCACCGGCGCTGGGCGACTTGATCGGCTTGGCCAACACCGATCTGGACACCTATTGGCTGGCGATGATCGATCTGTTTTCTCGCCTTTCGCACACCTGTCTGGGCGTGCTGCTGGTACTCGCGGCCATCGACTTCGGCTTGCAAAAGTATTTCTTCATGAAGGGCCAGCGCATGGACCACGAAGACATACGTAAAGAGTACAAGGAGATGGAAGGCGACCCCCATATGAAGTCTCAACGCAAGTCGCTGGCCCGCGAACTGACCAAGGAACCCGGCTCCCAGGCCTCCATCAGGGCCCCCGTGGAAGATGCCGATATGCTGTTGGTCAACCCGACGCACTACGCGGTGGCCTTGTTCTACCGGCCGGAACAAACACCTCTGCCACGCATCGTCTGCAAAGGTCATGATGCCCAGGCCCGAGAGCTGATCGAACGTGCCCGTCAGGCCGGGGTACCGGTGATCCGTTTCGTCTGGCTCGCGCGCACGCTGTATCACAGCGATGTCGGCCACTTTATCCCGCGCGCAACCTTGCAAGCCGTGGCACAGGTCTACCGCCTGCTGCGGGAACTGGATGAGCACTCCGACAAAGAGCTGATTGAGATGCCGGAAGCGCCTGAGCAGGCTTCTCCCCTGTTCGCGAGGAACCAGACCCTGCGGCCATCCCACTCAGAGCAAAGGAATTTACCTGAACATCCTGAGTAGCCGTAATGAAGTTGCGATGTCTGTCCCCGTGAAGGAAAAGCGCCATGCCTCATAATTCGATCAACTCGACACCCGCTGTCAGCACCCCGAATGTGCAAGGGCTGACAGTTCGACCGGGGCTGGAGCAACGGTCCGAACGGCCGACCCAAAACGCCTCGTCCAGCCTCGCCAATTTAGGCATGCGCCAGAAGCAGTGGGTTGACCGACCGCATCAGAACACCGGGGCGCAACCCTCGAAAAGGGTGCAACCTGATGCTCACTTACCACCCAGCCGTCACACGGCAGGCGCTTCCAGCGACCAGAATACCCATCCTCAGCCGCCCCAATACGCCGCAGAAAAATTACGACAATTAATGATCAAGGAACCTCATCTTTACTTGCCACCCAGCCGTCACACGGACGGCACTACCAGCGGCCAGAATGCCCATCCTCAGCAGCCCAATTACACCGCGGAGAATTTACGGCAATTAACGAACCGGCAACCTCGTCTTTACTTGCCACCCAACCATCACACGGCCGGCACCTCCAGCGGCCAGAATGCCCATCTTCAGCAGCCCAATTCCACCACGGCGCAAAAACCAGGTATCAGCCTGAATGCCAAAGGCCAGCCCGACTTCCTGGGCTTCACCCCACCGGCTCTAACCGACCTGCTGAAAAGCATCCTGGGCCAACCGAAGCAAACCTACCAGGCGCAGCACAGCCTGGAGAACGGCCAGGATCATCTGCTGCTCGATCAACAAGGCAGTGTGCTGCACCTGAAGCAGTCACCCACAGCCTTGGTGGTGCTGAGAAGCAGCCAGGCAGAAGCCCCATCGAGCGCCCTCACCAGGGACGCGTCCACTTTCGAAGTCCACGGTAACAACACTCAGATCGCCACCGGCGGCCTCAAAAGTACCCCCTTGCAAATCCCCGGAAAAGCACATCTCGCGCAACTGACTGGCATTCATGAAGAAAAGAATGGCGAGCAACTGCGCGTGCATGAGGGGCGTCTGCATCGTTTCAACGCCTCTACCACCAGTTGGGAGCCGAAACCTGGCAGCGAGGGTAAGGTCTTGAGTCAGCTATCGACCCATGGCAATGGCGCTGTCTACGGGCAAGGTGACGACATATTCAAGAACCTCAAGACGTTCTCCGTGGCCTCGGACAACGTCGCTGTTTGTCTGATCCACAAGCATGATCAGCAAGATATTCGTTTAGTGGATGTGCTTCAGGAAGCCCAGCTGTCGCCGTCCAGGAGACTGAAGCTCAATGACGGGAAGTCCGAGGCGCTGAGTGTCGGACTGAGCAACGACCGACTGTTTATCGCCGACACCGAAGGCAAGCTCTACAGCGTCGGGCGCAACGAGTTGAACACCGGGGAACGGAACCTGAACCTGGCACCCGAGCAGGACTTCCAGCCCGTCGGAGAAAAGTTCGGTGCTGGCAAACAGGTGACCGGCTTTATGCATGGCGACGACGGCGCGCTGCATATTCTGGTCACTGATCATTTGGGCCAGACTCATGCACACCCGCTCGACGAGCAGAGCAAGGGTCTCAAGAGCAGCTGGAATCTCACCGATGCGCTGGTGCTGGACAATAAGCGCGGCCTGGCCGGTGGTGCCGACCCAACCCCGGCCAACACCTTCGACCTCGGTCCTTCCGGCCGCATGGGTATCACCGACAAGCGAATCCAGCAATGGGACCCAACCACCCAGGACTGGAAAGACACCGGCATCAAAGATGTCGAGCAATTGCAGCGCGGCGCCGACAACAAGGCCTATATGCTCAAGGACGGAAAGATCGCCAAGCTCGATGTCAGCCCCCACTACACCCCGGTGGCCGTCGGTACCGGCCACACCCTGACCCAAACGTCACGTTCGACCAACGTGAGCGTCGGCGACGAACTTCCGGGACTGGAAAATCGCACCGTCACCACCTTCACCATGCTCAACGATAAGCAGTTTGCCGTCTGCGACGACCAAAACAGGCTCACGGCTCATCACAAGACCGGCGACCCTAGCGAGCTGACGCACCATGGTCTGCCCGACAAAGTAAGCTCCCTTGCGCTGGACGAGAACCACAACCTCCATGCATTGACCACTCAGGGTGAGTTGTTTGTCCTGGCCAAGGATGACTGGCAAGCCCCCGAAGCACGCCCCGAGGCCAACTGGAAGCCGGTCGTGACATCGGACAATCCTCCGCGATTACTAGCCAGTATCCGTACCGCTGACGACGGCAGCCTGAGTGCCACCGTGCGTAACAGAAGCCATACCCAGGTGCATCTCAAACAGGGCGAATGGCAACCACTGATACCGCGTCCCACCGACCACAATGCCTTGAACGACTTGTTCACCAATGTACGCGGCAGCGAAAACAGCAAACGCATCCCGTTCACGGGTGGCACCCTGCGCGTCGCCATCAATCTGATGGGGCGCTCGGGGGAAAGCAGCAACAAATCGAGCGCGTCCGAATTTTTCCGGGCCCATATTTACAAGAACACTCTGGAAATACCTCGGCCGCTGAAAAATATCGGCAACAACATCCAACATCATCATCACGGCCGTGAAGGTCTGCGCCCGATTTACGAAACCGAGTCCAAGCTGTTTGAGCGCCTGGATATGATCCACAAAGATTCAGGTAAGGCTCCTGGAGCTGGGAACGACTTCAAATCGCGTATCGCCAGGCTCGACCTCGGTGCGCCAGGTGCCGGGTTGCTCACGGATCTGGAAGCCTTCCGCACTGAGCTGGAAGACAACAGCCACCGGGCGGCCATGCACTTGGGGCACCAGCACGGGCAGTCGAAACTGCTGCGCCAGAAAGAGGGCCTGCTGAACATTCATGGCGAAGTTTCCGAGCCATCGAAGCGCACTGCGCTGAGCATGGCACTGTCCACTGCGTCCGAGAAACGCAACCTGAACAGCTCCGGGCACGACTTGCTCAAGGAACTGCAAGACGTCTTGACCCAATTCGCCCCTTCGGCCGAGAACCACACGGGCGCGCTGCTCAAAACGTTACAAGACAACGGCATGAAAATCGCCCACCAGAAAGCCGATGTGCCCCTCGGACAGCGACGCGACTTCAGCGACGGCCAGGCCCTGACCAAGTCTCGCCTGACCCTTGACGTGATTACCCTCAAAGACTTCGGCATGTTGCTCGACTACGCCGAGATGCCCATCCCTCCCGGTGCGGACAACAGCAAAAAACTGGACCAACTGCAGCAAAAATTCAACCTGTTGCGCGACAACACCTATGCCGAACACCCGATCAAACAAATTACCGATATGGGTTTTATCGACCACACCAGCCTCGAAAACTCCTATGACGCGATCAAGGCATTCAGCAAAGGGCTCAAGAAAGAAGACCATGCCATTAGCGTCAACTTGCGCGCGGCCACCGGCAGCAAGAGCCAGGCGGAGTTGGCAGACAAACTCAAGGCATCGCTCAAGCAACTGGAGCATCCCGACGATGAGATCAGCCTGCAGAGCGGCTATGGGGTGAGCCTGAGCACCCCCTTCATTAGCCTGGCCCAACTCGGTACAGGCCCCTTTCCCAGCGGTTCAGTGGCAGGCGGACGCAAATACAGCCTGAAGTTCGCGCGAGGCGAAAATGGCATCATCGCTGACCTGTCACACGCGGGTATAGGCACGGCAAACGCAGGTGTAGGCGCCAGCAAGAATTTTTGGCCAAACGAACCCAAGGTCGATATGGGCAACGAACGTCAACTTGTACCGGCTATTCGTTTGGGAGCGAATCTCACCGCCACAGCCACCGCAACCCAACACCATGGCGTGGTGTTTACCGTACCGGACGAGGACATCGATCACTTTGTCGACAACCTGTTCAGCGGCAAACTCAACCCACTGGAGATCATGACAAAAGGCGTCGACCATAAAACCCAAAATGGCATGCACTTGAGTTTCGACCTTAATGCCAGCGGCACAGCCGAACTTAATGTCGGGCTGGGCATAACCGATAAGAACAGCTCTCCATTATCAGTCGCCAGCCGTATCGGGATGGGTGGAACAGTCAACGTCAACTTGCTGAACTTCACTGATTATTCACTGACCAAAAGCAGCGATAAAAGCGAACTGCGCGAAGGCGGGATGAACCGTGCGCGCCTGATGAACAAGCTGGATGCCGGGGTTTATTTCCGTACCCCACTCAGTGCAGCGCACACGGCCCCCAAGAATCCAACGGATCCGACGAAAGCCACTGCATCGCAATCGATTGCCATACCCTTGATAAGTGCCAATCTGAGCGCTTCCGCGGACTCGAAAACCACCAAGCGAATCGATTTGTCTTATACACAAGCCAACCCCTTGACCACCGCCAACCTGAGCAAACTCTCCAAGAGTCTCGGCACAGCCTTCAAGGATCGTGCTTCTCAGGCAGAACTCAGCAGGCTGGCCAATGATCGGCAGCCGGAATTCGCCGAAGCAACACCCAAGGAAAAAATCCAGCGACACCTTGAGGGGC
The DNA here is from genome assembly GCF_019145235.1 of Pseudomonas farris. Taxonomy (GTDB): domain Bacteria; phylum Pseudomonadota; class Gammaproteobacteria; order Pseudomonadales; family Pseudomonadaceae; genus Aquipseudomonas; species Aquipseudomonas farris. The sequence goes on from NZ_JAHSTV010000007.1 coordinate 175,770, forward strand.
TGAGTCAGTACTTTTGCGACAAGCCCGTGGCAAACGACGAACAATATGCGGCCCTGCGAGCGTTGAAACGCTCCTCGGTTCAACAGGAGGCGGCGGACAAGAAACACAGCATGCTTGACAGCGCACGCTTCGAGAGTTCCTACACCAACTTGTCGCGCCTGAGCGAGCAAGGGGTGGTGTCCAAAGTCATGAGTCTGGTGAGTTCGATGCATTCACCCAGCAACGCCGAACAAGTCTGCGCATTGCTGCGTGATGACCCAACGCTCAAGTCCCTGATCAAACAGCTGCAATCCTCCGATGGCAACCTGGCTAGGGTTCGACTTGAACTCAAGGATCACGTCCAGGACAAGATCGATCAAGGCAGTCGCAGCGGCGCGCTGTCACAAACGGCTCTGGCAGCCCTGCTGGCTGACCGCGACAATATGCGGATCAAAGCCATTACCGTGTTCCAGAGCGCCAGCCAAAAGGAAGATTTTACCTCCCCGCTGCCGTTACTCAGCTCCAACAGCTCCGCCGCTCTGATCGTCACTAAAACCCTGGGCAAGATCAGCTTTTCTTATGGCGAGAATCAGGACACGCCAAAAAAATACGTCTTGGACGGCGAACTCGGCAAGCCCACGCAAAGCCTGAAAAGTACAGTTGGTGCGCTGAAGAAAGATGGGTTTGAGCTAAAAAGCTGAGGGTTCTTTCGATCGTTCCCACGCCGGCCAGGCCGGCCTGAATCTGGTTGATCATTCAGTACCCGGAGTTCGAGAAGGCAGCCTCAAAATCTCTGTCCGGAAGTCCCCACGCATAAAAAACGGACTCATATTGCTATGAGTCCGTTTTCATTTCAGGTTCTGGCAAAGCCTTGAACGGCTAAACCTCAATACACTTCACCGGGCAGTTCGACCTCCCCTCAACTCAACAAACGCCCCAGGGTGACGCGAGTCTCTTGCACTTGAGCCATAAACCCACTGACCACATTACAAAAGTGTTCTTCATCAAGCCCCGTCAGTTCGCGTTGGGTGCACAGACGCACATCTCCCTGGTCCAGGGCGAACCAGCAACCGCGCAAGGTCGACACATCGAAATTCATCTCCAACAGGTGCTGCAGGTTGCCTGCGTCCTTTTGCATCCCACCCAGCCGGCAGTGAAACACCACACTGTCACTGTGCTCGGGTAACTCGATCACTGCTACCTGACGCTGCTCATGATCGTAGAGCGCACACACCCCGTTCTGCAGCGTCAGAGGAGTGCCCAGTTTTTCGCTCAAACGGGCGATGAAACGCTGGATATCAGGTTTGGTATTCGCCATCGTCATTTCCTCGGATTGATTACGCTAGGGAATGGCGCGTTCTGAGTGGACGAATAACGGCGAAGGGTTCCACTAAAGATGAAGTGGAGGATAAATGCGTCAAACCCACCAACTCCAGCAAGCCGTTTATCAGGCCTTGCATAAGTGCCACACTGAGGCACTCATTGGACACCGCGTGCCAGACCACAAAGGTTTGCTGGCTGTCCAGACACAGATAATAGCCATCATAAGACTCGACATCCTCGAAGCGGCGTTTGAGGGTGTCGGAAAACAGGTGGGGGCGCTGGGCTTTGCGTTGAATATTCAATGCCACCCCCCAGCCGATACTTTCCTTGCGGTAAACAAACTCGATACCCGGCGCCCATCGCCAGATGCTTGCTCGCTCCTTGCCAACACAGGCCAGAAAATCCTGCTGATCAGCGCTATGCGTAATCATCTCACTCATGAACAGGTACCAGGCTGTATTCATCAACGCTGTTACGTAAAGCCGGTGACCACCAGACTTTCAGCTCAGTGTTCTGGGCCTCAAATTGCTGACACTCAACTGAAGAGCAGGTGTTATCTGTCATTGCAGAACAGGCGTTCAAAAATAAAACGCTTATTATCAGAAAAAATCTGAAATACCTGAATTTCATGTTTCAGTCTCCTGTCGCTGGAGTCTACTGACGGCCTTATTCCGTAGGCGCGCCACTCTATAGAAACAACTTGGTTGGGGGCTAAGTAATGACTTAATGGGTGCCAGCGTTCAAAGAGGCAACATCGATACCCTGGATGTTCGCCCTGGCACTGTCGGTGTAACGGCTGGTCGCAACGCAATGAAAACCTCAACCGATTCACCGGGTTGCAAGCGCGCTCTCGGAGAAACAGTTACTGCTAGTGTCTGCGAACCCGCGCAAAAAGCTTCATCGAGCAGTTCGGGGTGATCGCTGGCATTTCGCACCACGCCTACGGCAATATCGAAATCAGCACCACTAAACCACTGGCCACGCTTTGGATCCATTACCAAGCCTGGCCCCACTCTACACACGTTATGCACCATCGCTCCAGATACTGCCTCTTTGGCATTACCGGGAACCCGCCCTTTTGCCAGGTCGGCAAACGCCACGGAAATTGCTTCACGCAGCAACGTGGTTTTATCCGGTTGCCTGGCGCGTGCCAACGCTGTATCCAGTTGCGGCTTGTTCTCGGCAGCAACATAGCGGGCAGGATCGACCTGATCGCCAATCAATTTGGGGGTCAGAATAAACATTCGTTCTCGCTTTGAAACGTTCTGACGTTTGGAGGAAAAAAACGACCCGATCAGTGGAAGACTGCCCAGTATGGGGACCCGATCATTATGGTCAGCACTTTCGTCGACATGAAATCCGCCGATCACCAAAGAGCGGTTCTCACTGATCACAGCCTGGGTGCTGACGGTGCCTTTTTTTACGCCAGGGATCGCGTCATCCTGACTTTGCTCGAGCTGACCGTCTTCGATGTCGACGATCAACTGAAAGCGGTTCTGCTCCCCCCCCGGGATGCTCCGGGGGATCACTTGCAGGCTGGTGCCGGCGGTGACGGGCTGGACATTGGCGACCCGCTCCCCGGTGGTCTGGATATAGGCTGTGCGACTGAAATCGATGACAGCGGGTTGATTCTCCAGGGTCAGCACCGAGGGCTGGGCGACGACCGAGGCCACGCCCTGCCCTTCGAGGGCCTGAATATCGGCAAAAAAGCGGTTGAAGTCAGAAATGGACAATGTAGAAGCTCCACCCGTCAGCAAGTTACTGCCAAACTGCACAGAGCCGGCCCGGCCTCCCCAGCGCGACTCCAGACGCCACAGTTGCGTACGATCGATATCCAGAATGATTGCATCGATTTCCACCAGGTTACGCGGGACATCAAGCTGGGCGATCAACTGCTCATAAATCGGGCGTTTCTCCGGGTTATCGAAAATCAACACCGCGTTGTTACGTACATCCGCAGCCACGCGGCGGTTGCTCGATGTCTTGCTCGAAGTCTTGCTGCCATTGGTTTCGGCTTGCCCGGAAGTGCGCTCGTTAGCCGAACTCATGATTTTGTTGCGACTGAAATCGCTCATGTTCTTCAAGGCCTGGATATTAGCCTGGGGATCCTGGGTCACGGATCGTGAGCTCCGACTGCTGAGCAGGTCATCGAGAATATTGGCGACTCCCGGAATCGTTATGCTCTGGTCCCGATAATTGACCTTTCGGTCCGCGACCGTCGCATAACGCAACGGAAACATCATGATCTGCTGCTTGTCTTCTGCCTTGACTTTCTCTTTGCTGAAATTACGGACCAACTCCACATAGCGCGCCGGTCCACTCACCAGCACCATCCCTTCATCGGGTAACTCTCCCCAACCAAAGCGCTTGTCCAGCAGACCAATGTCGGTCAGGGCCTGTTTCAGATCGGGCACAGCGTCGGCAGACACTTCAAGGCGCCGTGCCGATTGCGTGTTCTGCGGGCTGATATACAACTTGCCGTTGTAAAGAAACCATTGGAACTGATGCTCCAGGGCCAGCCGATCGAGAAACTCCTGGGCATTGGCCGAACGGATTTTGGCGTCCACCACACCTGACACCCCCCCCACGTCCAGACTCACGCCAAATGAATTGGCAAAATCAGCGAGCACTGTTGCCAAGGGTGTTTGCGTCGCCTCATAGGCATAAGGCGACTGCCGCCATTGCTCGGGAACGGCGGCAGTGGCAGGGCTCGGCCAAGCCAAAGCACTGAGCAACGACCACCCGCAGAGACGCCTAAACATACAGCCTTCCTGTTGAACCGGATTGGTTCAAACGCCTGGGCAACGGCGTGGCCGTGTTATCGAGCATCGACTCCCAGACATCCCGCTGATTAGCCAGGGACTCGAGTGCATGAATGATCGTGGCGGTGCAATCAAACTCCAGTTGCAGCAGCAGGCAGAGGCGGCGCTCGGTCGGGTCGAGCGCCAAGGCACCGCTGAAGCGCTCGAGGCTTGGACCGCAAAGGCTCAGGGCCGCTTCAAGGCTTGCGTCATCCCCGCACCAGCTAACGCTGAGCATCGCGATACACAACAAACCGTTATGACGCCGCTGAATCTTGATCGGTGCGTGATCAATACTCAGTTTCAGCTCAACATCGCCACTATCGAGCCAACCTTCGACAGTGGCGATGAGCTCAGCGGATTTCATTGAGGATCGCCTTGGCCAGGTTGTGTTTGACTAGGACTTCCTGGTTGGCCGCCCAACTGGCAGTGGCGGATTGACGCATGGCCGAGTTGAAAGCATGCCAGTCATCCTGGGAGAAGGCATCCATATTCATGGCTGCCGAATCCAGACCTTTCTGCGCATGATCAAAGTTGTTGTCGAGGCGGCGTCGAAGTGCGTCTGAAGAAAGCATTTTGATACTCCAGGTTTGTTTGCTGCTCCCTGAGTGGCCACCGGCCGAACTTGGTTCCCCGGCATGGAGAAATAGTGCGCGGCGGTCGCAGGGTTCTATCCCGCGACATACATTCCCGGCAGCCCCCTGAACTCAAGCGGCAACGGCTGCTAGGGGTAACCGTCCGGCCAACTCATCTACCCAGCCCCGCAAGGCCAGGACATGGTGTGCACTTAAATTTAAGTGCACACCAGTTCCAGCCTTTTAAGCGGGTATTTCATGCAGCCACAACGCCGTTCCTACTCCAAGTCCTTCAAGGCCCAAGTCATTCAAGAGTGTGCCCAGCCCGGCGCTTCGATTGCCTGCATCGCGCTCAGCCATGGTCTCAACGCAAACCTCGTACACAAATGGATTCGGGTGCAAGCGCAGAAAAGCACGGCGCTGCAATCTGCATTCATTCCGTTACCCATGCAGCTGGCCGTAGCAAATTCGCACGCAGCATCATCAAATATCTGCGTTGAAATCCAGCACCCGCGCGGTACCGTCAAAGTGAACTGGCCAACCGAAAGTGCATGATTTCGCTCCCCAATCTCGATCACCTTACCCCTGAACAACTGCGCGCTTTGGCGGCGCAGTTGATACAGCGTGTCGAGACGCTCGACCAGCAAGTCGAGGCGATGGGTAAGACGGTCGAGACCATGGGCAAGAAGATCAACCGCGACCAAACGGTGATCGAGAAACTGACCCATGAGATCGCACAACTCAAGCGCTTGAAGTTTCCCAAGCGCAGCGAGCAGTTGAATCCGCAGCAGGCCAACTTGCTCGATGACTTGATCGATACCGATATCGCGGCGATTGAAGCTGAGCTTCAAGCCTTGCAAACCGCGTCAGCGGCGACCGAGAAAAAGCAAAAGCCCAAGCGCACCGCGTTGCCGGCAGAATTTCCACGCACGTTGATCCATCACGAACCGGACAACACCCACTGCCCATGCGGCTGTGCACTCAAGCGCCCGGTGAGGACGTCAGCGAGAAGCTGGACTACACGCCCGGCGTATTTACCGTCGAGCGCCATGTCCGTGGCAAGTGGGTCTGCGATGACTGCGAAACGCTGATCCAGGCACCCGTTCCGGCGCAGGTCATCGACAAGGGCATCCCGACTGCCGGGCTGCTGGCCCACGTCATGATCGCCAAGTTTGCCGACCATCTTCCGCTTTACCGCCAGGAGTCGATTTTCGGTCGAGCTGGCTTGGCGATTCCGCGCTCAACGTTGGCTCAATGGGTTGGCGTAGCTGGCGTGCAGTTGCAGCCTCTGGTCGACGCGCTGCGCGACGTGGTGCTTGGGCAGCAAGTCATCCATGCTGATGAAACACCGGCGCAGATGCTCGCTCCGGGCTCGAAGAAAACTCACCGCTCTTATGTGTGGGCCTACGCCACCAGCCAGTTCTGCGAAACAGCGGCTGTCGTCTATGACTTCAGTCCCAGCCGCGCTGGTGAGCATGCTCGCAACTTCCTGCAAGGCTGGAAGGGCAAGCTGGTCTGTGATGATTTTGGCGGTTACAAGGCCAGCTTCGAACTCGGCGTGACGGAGATCGGTTGCATGGCCCATGCGCGGCGTAAGTTCTTCGAATTGCATGCCACCAACAAGAGCATGCTCGCCGAGCAAGCCCTGCGCTATATCCAGTTGCTGTACGAAATCGAAAGTGAAGTCCGCGACCTGGATCCGGATTTACGGCGCCGAATACGGCAAGAAAAAGCCGTACCGGTGATGGATAGGCTGCATGCCTGGATGATCGCGCAGCGTGATCTTGTACCCGAAGGATCGGCTATCAGCAGAGCGTTGGATTACAGTCTGCAACGCTGGGCAGCGCTGTCGCGCTACCTCGATGACGGAACTGTTCCCATTGATAATAATTGGGCAGAGAACCAGATCCGGCCTTGGGCTCTTGGACGCAAGAACTGGCTCTTCGCAGGGTCGCTACGCAGCGGAAAACGGGCGGCGGCGATCATGAGTTTGATCCAATCTGCGCGACTCAACGGGCATGATCCGTATGCTTATTTGAAGGACGTTCTCACGCGTCTGCCGACGCAGCGGGCGAGTGAAATTGATCAGTTGCTGCCGCATAGGTGGACGTCGGGCTTACCCAGAACGCTCAAGAATGACGGATAAGGATCTTAAACTTCAAATAACCGACGCACCTGCACGGAATCGGCGCTTCCGCTTTGTTCAAGAGGAAGGAAGTATCGTAGTTGCCATTGTTGTGTCCTAACGGCCTCTTTGGCGACTGGTTTGACCCAAGGTGGATAAACGCGGATAGCGCGCTTACCGCCTTTACCGTTAATCGCCATGATGCCCTTTGATGCCAGTATTTTCTGGTCGAAAACAAACTGTCCGCGATGAGTTGCATCGAACACACTCACCACAACAAAGGCTACGCCATCATCGACATCGAGAGGTGCAATGATGCCGCCTGACGTCGGGCGCTTCCATATTGTGACGAACTGTCCAATCTTCGTCGGCGTTGTTTTAGCCACACGGAAGACAATGGTGTGTCCGTCGAGGCCAAAGCGGGAGGCACCATACTCGACACTCTCAGCCTCGCGTAGAGCCAGATCCGTCAATTGCATTCCCGCCGGCTTGTACACATCCTGGATAGCAGCTATCAGATCGTTCGGAATATGGCCGAGGGCCGGGTCTGCCGCGCCTGCATATTTTGTGTCTAGTTCAGTTAAATCGAATTTCAACGGGAACAACTCCTAAACGACTCATTGACCATACGACCCATTCCAGAACATATGCACGCCCTTCGACATGCCGAAGCGGGCTGCGTGCGGTTACGTCGTGTAATTGCGCAAGGTGGGATAGCCAGCCGCTTACTACTAGGGTGCTGAAGGCAAGGCCCACCTCTGCAAAACACTCCAGCTCAATTTGAAATCCCCCTGCTCACCTTGCAGGCACAACGCGTCGTGCCCCAGGAGCGGGTCGGCGCGCAGGGTCCAAGGTCGGCTGCCGTCGACCTTCATGCGCTCGGCGACGACTTCCAGCAAGTCCGGATGGCAATGCAAGATCCCCGCTTCATCAGCCGGTTGTGCTGACTTCAAGTGCAGGAACAACGCATCCACGCGGGCAGCCAAGGGCTGTTCCCCAAGAACGATTTGCAGCCCTTGGAGCAGTAACTCCCGAGCGCTTTGCTCGATGTGCAACCACATGTGCTCTCGCTGCGCCTGCCAGTCCTCGAAGAGGGTTTTCGCCTCTTGCCAGACTTCAGCGCGCGCCCTGTCACCGGCTTCCTCGCGCAATTGTCGGGCATCCTCGCGGGCCGTTTCGATCAGCGCGTCGGCCTGGGCCTGTACCGCTTCGAGCAACTGTTCGGCCAACAGGCAACGCTCGATGACCTCTCGACGCAACAGCGGTTCACTGATGCGTTGCTGATGGCTGACGAGTGTCAGGCTCCGACGGGTCAACATGAGGGGGTCCTTGCTGGGTGAAGTTCAGGACATACCAGGCTACGGCTTGCCACAAAGCGGTCAATTTGACGTGGGGAATGGTGTCGCAGGTCATGCGCTCGGCCTCTTCGACGTCAAAGCGCAGAAATCTCAGCCGCAGTTTCCCCCAGACCCTTTCCCCGACCCAGGCTCGCAATAAAGCCAGCCCCACCGCCTCGGCCCGGCATTCTCGCCAGGTTGCAGGTAACCACTGCCCGGGTTGCAACGCTTTGCCCAGGCGCCGACACCAGATATGGTCTGGCTCTGCGACCAGGTTCGGTGATCGCACCACACTGCCACCGCACACCGTGACAACCAGATTAAACACGTATTGCCATTGCTCGGGTGCCAAGGGCAACAAGGGCAACAGCGCGATAGGCGGCGGGGGCGGTATACTCGTCATGAAGCCCAATCGGCGATCCAGCCAGGCACCGCGGGTTTTGCGCAGAAGCTCCAGCATCGGCAGAGGCAGTTGCGGTTCGGCAGGTAATTGCCAACCGGCATGGGTATCGCACCAACCCTGAGCCCACCAGCGAACCCAATAGAGCGATTGACTCGGGTTAGCCAGTCTCACTGAGGATCAGATGCCGGGCTTGCGCCAGATTTGACTCGGCCTGCCAGACGTTGTCGCCATGCGGGATTAAGAGCCAACAACCCGGCGAACAAGAGCAACACACCGATTGCACAAATGGCCGCTATCCATTGCCAGAACTCTAGGCGTTCGCGAGTCATGGTGAAGGGCCCCAGGGCCACGTTATCTTCGAGTTCCTTAAAGTTCTGGGCAGGTACGAAGACCACCGCGAGTTTTTGCTGATTGGCATTGGCCATGCCCGGAATACTACTGGCGACCATGCGCTGGATCCGTGGCCGCACGCTGTCGGGATCGAAATCAGCACTGTGTTTGATAAACACCGCCGCCGAAGCCGGCTGTACCGGCTCGCCTGGCGCTATCCGCTCAGGCAGGACCACATGCACTCTTGCCACGATCACCCCATCGATTTGCGACAGGGTCTGCTCCAGTTCCTGGGACAGGGCGTAGATGTAGCGGGCGCGCTCCTCCAAGGGCGAGGAAATCACCCCTTCCTTGCGAAACACATCACCCAGGCTTGAACGGGATTGACGAGGTAGACCGACAGCCTCCAGCGCCCTGACCGCCCGCGAAATATCCTGGGTCGGGACCAATACTGAAACACCGGTTTTATCCAGGCGTTTCTGCGCATCGATGTGCTTGCTCGCGAGTTCGGCCAGTACCTCGTTGGCATCTTGCTCGGACAGTGCTCGATGTAACTCCATCCGATCGCCACAGGCGGCCAGCAACACGACCAATAACGGGATCACCAGCCACCCCAAAGCCTTGCAATACATGTTCACGCCTTATTGCAGACTGGTGAGTTTTTCCACACTCTGTGTCGCCTTGCTGACCAGTTTGGTGCTCAGCATGCTCTCTAGATAAAACGAGGACAGCGAGCGGTTGGCCTGCAATACCTGTTGCGGATCAACAGACTTCGCGGCTTTTTGCAACGCCCGGGAAGCCTTTTCGGAAGAGTGCTGGCTGGACATCGAAGCGATGGTCAGCGGTTGGCTTGCTGAATCGGCACTGACCGTGGTCGGCTGGTCGGCGCCTTTGTGCATCGCCGCCTTGAACCAGGCAACATCCGCCTGGGCAGGAGCCTCACTTGATGCGACTTCGAAACCGGACAGCCCCAAGTTGCTACCTGTCACACGTGCAATCGACATCATTTTTCTCCTGCCAAGACGAAGGTTTTCACTCAGCTGTATTAGCGGGTTGTGTTCTGCTGAGTCAGCACCGACAGCAAATTACCAGCCGCAACACTGGCATCGGTTTTCAGCGTGTTGCCAGCACCACCATTCTGAAAGTTCTGTTCGGCGTCGGGGAATAATCCACTCATCGAATTACCGTGGGCGCTGTCTTTGACTTCTGACTTCATCATGTCGATCGCCTTCTGGAACTGCTCGCCTTCGGGCTTGGACATAAAGTTGTCGCCTTCCGACAGTTCACCCATCCAGTCCTTGGAATCACCATCGGGTTTGCCGAACTCTTCCGGGTGCATATCCATAAAGCGCGACACTTCTTTGAGCTGATCTTTATCGTCAGGGTTAAACTCCTTTTCCCCGCGCATTTGACGACTCGGGTCACTTGGCGTCTTGAGCATGTTGTCGAGCTTGTCTTCACCCAGGCTGCCCAGCAACGAAGACAGCATATCCTTGAGCTCCCCGGGCGAATCGGAGTTAGTGGCGCCGGATGATTGTCCCCCGAAGGAGTTGTTGCCCAAGCCCTGTTTCGAGTCGGCGCCACCACCCAACATATCGCTGATAAACCCTTCCAGACCTTTGGTGAAAGACTCCGTCTCGTGATTGTTGAGGTAGCCATCCTCCTTCACTTCATCCTTCCAGCCCCCGACGTTGCCAGTGGCATCGTGAGGCTTGCCGAACGTGTCCGGCTTCTTGTCCATATAATCGGCGACCATGCCCAGCAATGGGCTATCTTGATTGCGAATATTGGCGCCGTCACCGTTCTTTTCGAACAAGGTGTCTTGGAGCAACGATGCGATCTTCCCTGCTGCAGGGTTACTCGTTTCACTCTTGAAGACAGGACCTGTAGAAAGACTGAAGTTGCTCTGGGATAACCCGGCCTGAGAGGCGCCAATTGAAGAAGGCTGCATAGTTCTACTCCTTGAAACTGCGTAAGTCATGGCTCCCCCGACACCCGTCGAGAGAGCACACAACAACTTAGTAGGTGATAGCCTTTGCGGTTTGCACGGCAGCGTTCTGCGCTTTAACTGCAGAATCCTGTTGGCCCGTTGAAATTGCACTATCGGTATCAGCCGTCATTTTGGCCGCCGATGCTGCAGCCTGCTTCGTTGTGTTTGCTGCTGAAGCTGCGTCCATGACGCCCGAAGCTGCGGTCGATGCTGCAAGACTCGCCATTTTTATTACTCCTGATAGTCGAAGGGGGGTTCGAACACCTTGGATCAATGATGTTCGATCAATGAGTGGCCCCTTCGACAAACCAGTTCCAACGTCATTTGAAAGATACGAAAGTTAAATACGTTCACAGCCACTCGCAGGCGATTGAGTAGCGACCTAAGCCCCAGCAGAATTGATGTTCAGGCTTTTCATTCGGTGATAGAGGGTGCGTCGGGGTATGCCCAGCTCACGGATCACCGCGTCGATGCATTTCGGATGTCGGGAAAGGGAGTCCTGAATCAATGCTTTTTCGAACAGTTGCAGATAGATCTTGAGCGGCGCCATCGGTTTCATTGCACAGCAGCCTTCCCCCTGCAAAGGTGGCATGCCCAGAACGAAACGCTCGGCCGCGCATTTGAGTTCCCGAATATTTCCCGGCCAGCGATGACTAAGTAGCAGCTTGAGCAGATCCGGTCCCTTCAGCGGGGTCGGCTGGCTATGTTTGCAGGTGGCTTCATGAACGAAGCGCTCGAACAATATCGGTATATGGTCCAGACACGAACGCAGGGTCGGCATCTGAATCTTGATGACATTGAGACGAAAGAACAAATCCCGACGGAATCGCCCTTCTTCGACCAGCTTTTCCAATGGGGTTTGCGTGGCCACGATCACCCGCAGATCCAGGGATACGAAGCGGGTCGAGCCCAGACGTTCGATCCCGCGCATTTCAAGGACCCTGAGCAGCTTGGCCTGCAACAACAACGGCATACTGTCGACTTCGTCCAGATACAGCGTGCCCTGATCCGATGCCTCGATATAACCCGCTCTGGACTTTGATGCGCCGGTGTAGGCCCCCGCCATGACACCGAACAATTCACTTTCTGCCAACTGCTCCGGCACTGCTGCGCAGTTCAGCGCAATCAGGGGGCCTTCACGACGAGACAACTGATGAATGCGTCGCGCCAGCGTATCCTTGCCCGTCCCGGTTTCGCCCTCCAGAACCATATCGACCTTGAGCGGGGCGGCCTTTCTTATGAAGGACTGCAGCGTGCCAAAGATATCGAGAATCTCATGATCCATCTGTAAACATTCAATATTCATAGAGTCCCCAACCCAATAATCTCTTCAATTGAAGCTTGGGAATACCTGAAACTGTTCCACTCTTGGTTCCCGTACCGTACCAAGCAAAACGGCATCCTCCAATGGTTAACTCATACACTCCGACTCCTTATTCGCCCGCTATCAACGTATTACTCCGGGAAGGGAAGTCAGCCGCAAAATGAATTAGATTCATCTTGAATACCATGAATGATGGGTATGTGCCACATCGGCTTTCGATTCAGCCCCCTCTGTTGCCAAAATACTACTGTCTTTAGTGGCCACATTCGGTTTACCGAACACTATTCCAGTAAGCTATAGCTATCACTCAAGGCAACTTGGTTTTATGAAAGGGATAATCAATAATGTCATGATTTGCATTGTCATTGTTTTGTCACCGCCCCACATTAAAATTACCTGACTGAGCATTGTTAGTGGGCAATGTAAAAGAAATCAATCTCACTTTCGATGCCTACTCTCTGAATCAAGAACACTGACAGATCAATTAGCTGGGCAATACGCCATCATCGAACAGGTGACGCATTCAGTATAAGCCGCGCAACTACGTCGACTGTCTTTATAGACCTCCAACATGTCTGGCAGGCCAGCAATCCTTGCCAAACGCAAGGCCAGGCATAGCAACCTAGGTCGCCGCGAGCATGAGTTGCTTTCATTTTGGCCAGAAACACCTCAGTTCTGATAGAGGACACTGGCTCAACAGACTTGATGCTCATGAAAAGCGCTCACACTGATACTCGGCTGGGCTCGTCAGTTGCACGAAGACTCCTAGCCATGCCTTGCGCACGGAAATTCGCGATGGCGAATACCTCTTGCAAGTGCTCCGACAAAGAACTGATTGAGATGCCAGAAGCGCCTGAGCAGCTTTCCTCCATGGTTCGCCGGGAACCGAGCCGTGCAACCGTGCCACTCAGAGAAAAGGCATCAGACCTGACCGTCTTGGGTAGACGTCACAATGTTGCCATGTCATTTCTCGTGACAAGGAAAAGCGCCGTGCCTTATAGAACGATCATCCCGACACTCGCTGCCAGCACCTCGAATGTACAACTGTCGACGGTCGTTCGACCGAGCCTGGAGCAACGGTCCCAACGGCCGACCCAACACGCCTCGATCGGCCTCACCAATTTAGGCATGCGTCAGCACCAGAGTATCGGCCAACAGCGCCAGGATACCCGGGCGCCCCCCCAGCAAAGAGCAATTCACCCATCCTCCACCCGCCACACGGCCCGCACTTTCAGCGACCAGAATGCCAAAGGTCCAACAAGCGCCAGCACCAGGGATTCGTCCACCTTCGAGCTCCACGGTAACAACGCACAGATCACCACAGGAGTCCTCAACAGCCCCCCCTGAAAATCCCCGGCAAAGCGCAGCTCGCGCAACTGACCGGCATCCATGCAGAAAAGAATGGCAGGAGCCGAATCTCTGATGAGTTTGTGTGGTCCGGGCATATGGGGGCACTTGAAGAAGCTTCTAGAAAAGGTAATTTTGCCGTCAGCTTCAGGTCAGCAGGAAAAGCGACACTGGATGCTTTAGCGAGAGGCGCCGCGGCTAAAGGGCATGACATCCTCGAAAAAACCATCAAGAAGAGTTCTATCGAAAACGCCTACGGCGCTGAAAAAGCACCCAGTGTGCTAGCGGCAGTAAAGTCGGCCGGAATTGAAGGGTATGTCGGTCACTGGAACAGTACGGGGTTGGTCGGTATTTATCTAAGCGGCAAAAATGAACATGACAAGCCCATCTACCCGATTGATATCAAGGATCTTGAAAGCAGTCTGGCTTCCTTGAAGAGCAAGGTGAACTGGCCAACTATTCCCTTTACCGGGGATTATGACATGCACGACCTTATTACATTTCGTGGCGCGGGGCCGCCACGCACCGTATTGGCGGACTCAAAAGAGGAGAAAGACATCATTGACCTGATGAACAGGCAGGTCGCTGAAGTTGACCCGAACAGACCCTTTGAAGTTAAACAGCGAAATACGATCAGGCATGGCCCTCAAGTCAACTTCTTTTCCCATATGGTGGCTTCTGAATCTGAAGTGGTGGCTAAATCCGGTGGTGTTCTGGGGGCTGTCGCACGGCCGGGGGAGTTTCCAGTGGCGATGCTCGATAGGGGGCAGTGGACGGTTCTCGAAAATATCAAACAGTTGGATTCATACTATTCAAATGTCGGGGCACGAATTAAGGAAAGCTGGAAGCCCGGAGGTGTTCGACACTTTAAGGACGAGAAGATCGTCAACCTGGAGCGGATGCCTTATTGCAGCCGATGATTCTGCCGGGCTGGTCACCTTGAAGTCTCACATCCTTTGATCTTGAAGGGCTAGAAATCCCGCTTGTAGAAGATGTCCAGCGAACTGGCCACGCCGCTGGCGGCTTCGAGGTAGACCTTTTTGCTCAGTTTGTAGCGCAAGGCGATGGTGTTGGCCGGTTCGAAAACCCCGACGCCATAACGCAGGCTGAGTTTTTCCGAAATGTTGCCGCTGGCTACCACGGCGGTGTTGGCGCCGCTGCCTTGAGTATCGAGCTGGAAGTCCTGAATACCCAGATCCTTGGCCAACCCGCTAGTCACCCCCGAACTACCCATCAAACCCAACCCGAGAGCGGCCTGGGCGAGCATGTTGTTGTCTTCACCAGTGGTGCTTAGCGGACGCCCCAGCACCAGATAGGATAACGCCTGCTCCTGACTCATCGCCGGTTCGGAAAAGATCTGCGTGGTCGGCTGCTCGGCGCTGCCACTCAGGCGAATGCCGGCGATGACGTCGTCTGTCTGGCGAATCGCTTCGATGTCCAGGTATGGCTGATCGATCGGACCTGCAAACAGCAATCGCGCCCGGCGCACCGTCAGTCGCTGACCGTAGGCGCGATAACGTCCGTCGTTGAGCCACAGCTCGCCACGGGTGTCCATGTTGTCGCCGATGTGCACCTGGCCTTGCAGGTTGGCAGTCAAGCCGAATCCGGCAAAGCTGAGTTTGTCCTGCCCGACCACTACATCGATGTCCATCGCCATGGCCATCGGCGGTTTACCTTCTTCGGTCTGCTGACCGACGATTACCGTGTCATCGGAGACCTTGACCGTGGACGGCGGCAGTTCGCGCACGGTGATTTCACCCTTGGGCACCAGCACTTTGCCGACGATTGCCAGTCTGTCGTCCTTCATGGAGATCTTCAGGTCCGGCGCGACTTCCAGCGCGGCGTAGGGTTCGACGGTGACCGGCAACTGCGAGCCCTTGAGCGCCAGATCCACGACCAGCGCCTGGCCCCAGGCGATGTTGCCATTGAGGCTGCCCTGCCCGGCCTTGCCGCTTTTCCAACCGCCGTTCAGTTGCACGGTTTCCCCGGCAATCACGGCTTGAAGTTGCAAGGCTTCGAGCGCCATCGGCAGTTCAGGCCCGGAGATTTCACCGTCGCGCAGCTCAAGGTTGCCATTGACCAGCGGCGCCAGCAGTCCGCCGGACAATGTGCCGCTGCCGCTCAAATGCCCGGTGAGTTTCTCGACCATCGGCACAAACGGCCGCGCCACCGACAAGTCCAGACCACTGAGGCGGAATGAACCGGTCAGCGGTTTGTTCTTCGGCAGCGGGTTGATCTGCGCCTGAACCATCAGTTCACCGAGCTTGCCGCCGACAAAGTTGAGGTCGGTGTCGATGCGTTTTGGCGTGAGTTTGCTGGTGAGTTTCAGGGTCTGGTACGGGAATTCCAGCCATTGCTCCTTCTCGCGCATACGCAAGGTGCCGCCACTGGCGTCGATGCTGATCTGGCCGTTCGGGCCGCTGGCCGGCAGGTCCAGTTGCAGGTCGGCGTTGAGCTTGCCCTTCCAGGCAAAATCCTTAGGCAACCATTGCGCCAAACTGTCGATCGGGAACTGCTTGAGGTGATAACGCAGCTTCGGCTCGGGCATCAAGCGCTGGTCTTCGCCGCACAGACTGGCCGGGCCGGACATCCAGCAATGGGCGCCGAAGTTGATTTTACCGTCCGCCAGTCGCTCAAGCTTCGCCGGATTTTGCAGCTTCCAGTCCTGACCGCCAGCCTGGATATCGCCACTGGCCAGACGCCCGCGCCAATTGCCCTTATCCAGCGTGCCGTCGAGACCGAGCGCCAGTTTCAGCTTCGGTCCTTGCAGGTCGAGGGCGAGTTTCTGGTTTTTGATGTCGCCCTGACCACTGGCGGTCAACGTGCCCAGTGACGTATCGCCGGTCTGAATGCCGCTGCCTTTGAGGTCGATCTTCGCCCGCTGAGCGTTGTCGAGTGTGGCGTCCAGATTGAGGCTTTGCAGACGATTGTCTTCGAAGGCCAGTTGCGTGCCTTGCAGGCCGAGTTTGCCTTGTGGCGCTTTGAGCGTGCCGGCGACATCGACCCGACCATTGAGCTGACCACGCAGTTGCGGCCAGAGCTGGGCCAGACGCGGCATCTTGATGTCGATCCGGCCGGCGAGTTTCTGTTGCAGGCTGCCTTGGCCGTTGATGCTGTTGTCACCGAGGCGAATCTGCAATGTGCTGAGGTTCCATTGCTCGCCACCGCCATCGGCCTTGGCTTGCAATACGGCCGGTTGCCCGCGCAGCTTGCCTTTCAGGTCCAGGTCGGCGGTCAGGCTGAGTTTTTCATTCTTCATCTCACCCTTGCTGCGTAACGGGCCGGCCAAGGTGCCTGGCAACTCCGCGAGCCAGTACGCCGGGTTGATTGCCGAGAGGTCCAGCGCCGTATCCCAGGCGATACCGTCGGCAAACTGCAGGTTCAAATGCCCTTCGGCCTTGCCCTGTCCGGCTTCGAGTTTGAATTGCGGCAGGTGGATTTTGGTCAGATCGCCGCTGAACGGGCTGTTCAGACTGAACGCCCCGGCCGGGCCATCCAGTGCGGCTTTGAAGTTACCGATGTAGTTGCCGTCGGTGTAGGAGACCTCACCGTTGAAACTGCGCAGCGCCACTTGCGGCTCGTCGATCAGCGGATAGAGACGGTGCCACGGGAAATCCAGCCAGTCGATTTTCGCTTCAGCACTCAGGCCTTTGCTCCAGTCCACAAGCCCTGTGAGCTTGAGGCTTTGTTTGTCGTTGGCCGTCAGATCAAGGCCGGCGATTTGCGCGCCCTTGGCGTCGACCTTGCCTTGCAGCACCAGCGCAACCGGGCCAAGCTCGGCGGGCAACGTGGCTTTGCCGACCAACTGGTAACCGTTTTTCAGGTCGCCGTCGCCGGTGAGTTCCAGTTGATTGAGTTGCAAGGTATCCGGTAGATCGGCGCTGGGTTTGAAGCCGTCGGCGGTGATGCGCACTTTGGCAGGCAGGTTTTCCGCCAGTGGTTGCAGCTCGCCAGTGAGTTGGCCGTTCAAGTAGCCGCTGCTGTCGGCTTTCAAGTTCAGGGTTTTCAGCAAATCACCGTCGACCTTCAGGGCCAGTGCCCATGGTTCGGTACCCGGCGACGGCAAGGTCAGTTTGCCTTCAGCGGTCAGCGGCCAGTTACCGCTCGGTCGCAACAGGCCGGACAGGTTCAGGCTCAGTTCATCACGCTGCAAATGCACCGAGTCGATCTGCAACCCCTTCTCGGTCCAGTGCGCCGCCAGTTGCAGCCCCTTGAGTTCTTCACTGCCGTTGAACAGCAGGCGGCCGATTTTGACGTCGCCCAATTCGATGGCCAGCGGCAATTTCAAGTCCGGCAGACTGATCGGGCCGCTGCTTTCCTCTTCCACGCTCGGCGGGAATTGCAGGCTGACCTGCTCGGCCTGCAATTGCTCGATGCACAACGTCATGCGCATCAGGCACAGCGGCGACCAGGCGAAAATCGCTTTGTTCAGCTCAACCCGGCTGCTGTTCTGCTGCCACACCAGATGATCGGCGCTCCACTGCCCACCCAAACGGCCCTGGAAATTCTCCACGGCCAAACCCGGCACAAACCCCAGCGCCCAGCGACTGCCCGTCGGAGTGCCCAGCACGCTGATCAGTGTCAGCACGATCAGCATCAGCAGCGCCGGAATCGCCAGCAGCGTTATTTTCAAACCACGCTTCACAGCTCAGGCCCCATGGAAAAGTGCAGTCGAATGCCGCCGTCGTCGTCCATCGCGTGGGCCAGGTCGAGGCGAATCGGCCCCACCGGCGAAACCCAGCGTACGCCGATACCGACACCGGTCTTGAGGTTCGGCAATTCGAGTGTGTTGAAGGAGTTACCCTGGTCGATGAAGGTTGCGACCCGCCATTTTTCGGCGACAGAGTATTGATACTCGACGCTGCCGGCCACCATGTAGCGGCCACCGATACGGTCGCCATCGGAGTTTTCCGGGGACAGGCTCTGGTAATCGTAACCGCGCACGCTCTGATCGCCACCGGCGAAGAAGCGCAAGGACGGCGGCACGGATTTGTAGCCGTTGGTGGCGCTGCCGCCGACCTGCACCCGACCGAGCAAGCGGTGTTTGTCGAAGACCGTGGTCAGGCCTTTGACCAGCGCCGTGCCGTAGAGCAAGTTGGTGTCCGAACCCAATCCTTCCTTGGCGACTTTGGTTTCGAATTGCAGGCGATAACCGTTGTGCGGATCGATGCGGTTATCGCTTTTCAGGTACGAATAACTCACGCCGGGCATCAGTAAGGTGCTGAGCCCCGAATCGTCACCGAGTTTGTATTCCTCGCGTTGCCACTTGAGCGACACCACCCGCTGCCAGCCGCTGGGCAACTTGCTGTGCCACTCGGGGCCGAGGGTCAGCAGTTTGCTGAGGGTATCGGTGCCAGCGATTTCTTCATATTGATAACCACCGGCAAAGCGCAGTTTGTCGGTCAATGGTGGGTCCAGCGGAACGTCATAAAACAGCCCGACGTTCTGCCGTGGCGCTGAAATCTCGGCCTCCCAGCCATAGCTGTGCCCCTGAGGATTAACCCAATGGCGGGTCCAGTTGGCTTTGACCCGTGGACCGACGTCGGTGGAGAAACCCAGGCCGAGCCCCATGGTCCGTGGCTTGCGGGTATCCAGTTTGACCGCCACCGGGATCACGTCGTCCTTGGACGCGGTCGGCGCTGCGTCCACGCGCACGCCCTCGAAATAGCCGCTCGATTGCAGCGCCTGATTGAGTTCGGCGATCAGTTCGGAATCATAGGGCGTACCGGCCTTGAACGGCACCATGCGTTGCAGCAGGTCTTCGTCGAACGGCGTATCGCCTTCAAAACTGACCTTGCCCAGCGCATAGCGCGGGCCGCTGTCGTAGATCAATTCGATGTCGGCGACGCCGGCACGCGGGTCTACCAACAGTTTCTGGCGGGTGAAGCGCCCACTGAAAAAGCCGTAGCGCGAGGCCTGGTTCTGGATCAACCGCTTGGCGTCCTCGTAACGGCCATGGTTAAGCACTGCGCCGGGTTTCAGCAGGTCGCTTTTCGGTACACGAAAGGATTTGAACGAGGCCGCCGGGCCGTCGATGCGCACCGTGACGTTGCGCAAATGGATGGGCTCGCCGGGCTCGATGTTCAGCACCAGGCGCGGTGTCTTGCCGCCCTTCACGTCGCTGTCGATTTGCGGCTGGTAATAACCCAAAGCCTGGGCGGCCTTGCGCGCCTGTTCTTCGGCGCCGCGACTGAAGCGCAGCAAGGCTTCTTCATCGCGATCGCCGAGGCTACCGATATAGCCTTCTATATTGGCCTTCAGTTCATCGTTGGACGGTTTGATCCGCACATCCAATTCACTTTGCGCCAGCGCCGCGCAGCTGGAAATCAGCATCAGCACGCCACTGGTAAATCTTCGTGGAAACTTCATAGGCGCGGATGCTATCACGAGCTTGGGAGCGTGATAGAGCCTGACGTGCGCTGAAAGTTCTACCGTTATGCCGTTGCCGTTTGTAACACCTGCGGATTTGCGTGGAAAAACACGTGTTCAAGAATCGGTCCTACCGCCACTTCGCCGATTTCCTCATAGCCCTGACGCTTATAGAACTCCAGATAGCGAGGATTCCCGGTGTCGAGGATCACGCCTTGGGAGTGTTCATCGACCGCGCACCAATTGTGCACCGCTTGCAGCAATTGTTCGCCAAAGTGCTTGCCCTGGAATTGCGGATGAACCCCCAGCAATGGCAAAACGTGTACCGAATCGGACGGCACGCACGCCATTACGGCGGCGTGGTAATCGAGGTAGCGTCGGGTGCAGCGAAACCCGGTGCTGAGCACCATCCGCAAGCGCCAGGCCCAGCTTTCGGTGATGCCCAAGCGGCGTTGCGGCGGTGCGATCAGGGCGATGCCGATCAAGCGGTCGTTTACCAGCAGGCCGATGGCCGGCAAATCCTGCAAAAAGTGCTGTTTGACCAGTTCGCGCACCGTTGCCCTTACCCGTTGTTCATAACCAGGGCGCTCGGCTTCGAACAGGTAGCCGAACGTCGGCTCGTGCCGGTACGCCTGGTACAACAGGGAGCGTGCTTCGCGGGAATAGCCGCTGTCGAGCATGTGAATATCGGCAATGGCGGTCGAGGTTTCGGGCATAACGGTAGATCTCCCCTGGGCGCGGCTCAGAAGGCCGCGTTCTTATTGGTACGAGCCTTTGGGTGGCTTCACAGTTCCCCACACAGGTATAGACCAAGCCGGGATCTTCATCGACTGGGCTGACGCCTTCGCGGGCAAGCCACGCTCCCACAGTATCCGTGGCGCTCATAGATTTTGTGTACGCCACGGACACTGTGGGAGCGGGCTTGCCCGCGAAGAGGCCCGATCTGCCAACACATCTCTCCCACAGTTTCAGTGGCGTTCACAGATTTTGTGTACGCCACGGACACTGTGGGAGCGTGGCTTGCCCGCGAAGAGGCCCGATCTGCCAACACATCATCTCTGACAGAACACAACGAATCGCCTCACCCCAAGGCTGGCCCCATTCCTACATGTCAGCTAGCATCGCACTTTTGCCAGGACTGCCGACCATGAAGATCGTCTCCTTCAACATCAACGGGCTGCGCGCTCGCCCGCATCAGCTGGCGGCGCTGATTGAGAAACATCAACCAGACGTGATCGGATTGCAGGAAACCAAGGTCCACGACGATCAGTTTCCCCTGGCCGAGGTTCAGGCACTGGGTTATCACGTGCATTTCCATGGGCAAAAAGGCCACTACGGCGTGGCCCTGCTCTCGCGCCAGGAACCGATTGCCTTGTACAAAGGCTTCACCACTGACGAAGAAGACGCTCAGCGGCGCTTCATCTGGGGCACTTTCGCCGACGCCAATGGCGTGCCGGTGACCATCATGAACGGCTATTTCCCACAGGGTGAAAGCCGCGATCACCCCACCAAATTCCCGGCCAAGGAACGTTTCTACAGCGATTTGCAGCAGTTGCTGGAAAGCCAGTTCAGCAACGACCAGCCGATTGTGGTGATGGGCGATGTGAACATTTCCCCGGAAGACTGCGACATCGGCATCGGCCCGGACAACATGAAACGCTGGCTGAAAACCGGCAAATGCAGCTTCCTGCCCGAAGAACGCGAATGGATGGCCCGCCTGAAGAATTGGGGCCTGGTGGACAGTTTCCGTCACCTGAACCCGGACGTTGCCGACCGTTTCAGCTGGTTCGACTACCGTAGCCGTGGTTTTGAGGATGAGCCCAAGCGCGGGCTGCGGATTGACCTGATCATGGCGTCCCATGGGTTGTTGCCGCGAGTGAAGGATGCCGGCGTGGATTACGATCTGCGCGGGATGGAAAAACCTTCCGACCACGCGCCGATCTGGCTTGAGTTGAGCTGATCCTACAAAATCTACACAAGGCTAATGTGGGAGCGGGCTTGCTCGCGAAGGCGCTGGGTCAGTCGACATCAATGTTGAATGATCGACCGTCTTCGCGAGCAAGCCCGCTCCCACACTTGGTAACTGTCATCGTTCAGAAACCTTACTGACTTATTCTCCCGGCACTTTCCCAGGCTTATAAGGTGCCGGCATGACGCTGCGCGTGTTGTTTCTGTCGATGCTCGCCGCCCTGCTGCCGTTAACGGTATCGGCCGGCGATTTGCCGACGCCCGAACGTGGCCCGGTGCTGCGCATCCAGGGTTCCAACACCATTGGCGCGGCATTGGGCCCGGCGCTGGTCGAGGGGTTGATGCGTGAACAGGGCCTGCTCAAGGTTCATCGCGAAGCCCCGGACAAAGCCAACGAACAACGCATCGTCGGCGAAACCGTTCAGGGACGCCGAGTCGAGGTGGAGGTCGCGGCCCACGGCTCCAGCACAGGATTCAAAGCCCTGAAAAACGCTTCTGCCGATCTCGCGGCCTCCTCGCGCCCGATCAAGGACAGCGAACGGCTGGATCTCCAACGGCTGGGCGACCTGAAAAGCCCGATTGCCGAGCAAGTCATCGCCATCGACGGGCTGGCAATCATCCTTCATCCGCTCAATCCGCTGAAACAACTCAACACCGTACAACTGGCGCGGATCTTCAGCGGCGAAGTGAAAACCTGGGAAGAACTGGGCGGCACCGGTGGGATGATTCATCTCTATGCGCGGGATGATCAATCGGGCACCTATGACACGTTCAAGGAATTGGTCCTCAGCCCGCGTGGGAAAACCCTGAGCGGCAATGCAAAACGCTTCGAATCCAGCGAGCAATTGTCCGACGCGGTCAGTCTGGACCCGCAAGCCATCGGCTTCATCGGTTTGCCTTATGTGCGCGAGGCCAAAGCCGTGGCCATCGTCGATGGCGACTCCCAAGCCATGCTGCCGCTCAATAGCCTGATCGCGACGGAAGATTACCCGCTGTCCCGTCGGCTGTTCTTTTACCTACCGCCGACCGGGAAAAATCCCTGGGCCAAGGCCTTAGTGAAGTTTGCCCAAAGCAGCAAAGGCCAGGCGATCGTCGCAGCCAATGGGTTTATCGCGCAGACGGTTCAGGCCATGGCCGTCACACCGAATGCGCTGATGCCCGAGGGTTATCAGGCGCTCAGCCGTCATGCCCAGCGGCTGACGGTGAACTTCCGTTTCGAAGAAGGCAGCGCGACGCTGGACAACAAGGCCCGACAGGACCTGTCGCGGGTGCTCGACTATATAGAGCAGCACGACAAAACCAATCGGCAGGTGACGCTGGTGGGGTTTGGCGACGCCAAGAGCGACCCCGCTCGGGCTGACCTGCTGTCGAAACTGCGGGCCATGGCGGTGCGGCGAGAACTGGTGAAAAGCGGCGTGGTGTTTCGCGAGATTCGTGGTTTCGGCGCCGAGATGCCGGTGGCGACCAACAGCGGAGATGAAGGGCGGATCAAGAATCGGCGGGTTGAGGTTTGGGTGTATTGAACCAGACACCCTCGTGGTGAAAGGTCTGACGCATTCGCGAGCAAGCCCGCTCCCACATTCCACCGCATTCTCCTGAAAGAACTCGGTCAAAATGTGGGAGCGGGCTTGCTCGCGAATGGCAGGCGCCGCGGATTTACTGACCGCTACGCATCATCTCTTTAGGCACATACTTGCCGATCTCGAACTTGCCGATCGCCGCGCGGTGCACTTCGTCCGGGCCGTCGGCCAGGCGCAGGGTGCGTTGCATCGCATACATGTAAGCCAGCGGGAAATCGTTGGAAACCCCTGCCCCGCCATGGATCTGGATCGCCCGGTCGATCACCCGCAATGCCACGTTCGGCGCGACGACTTTGATCTGTGCGATTTCGCTCTTCGCCACCTTGTTGCCGACGGTGTCCATCATGTACGCCGCTTTCAACGTCAGCAGGCGCGCCATGTCGATCTCCATCCGTGAGTCGGCGATTTTGTCGATGTTACCGCCCAGGCGTGCCAAAGGTTTGCCAAACGCGGTGCGGTTGACCGCACGTTTGCACATCAACTCCAACGCACGCTCGGCCATGCCGATCGAACGCATGCAGTGGTGAATCCGGCCTGGGCCGAGGCGCCCCTGAGCAATTTCGAAGCCGCGTCCTTCACCCAACAGGACGTTTTCGTACGGCACCCGGACGTTTTCGAACAGCACTTCGGCGTGACCGTGAGGCGCGTCGTCATAACCGAACACCGGCAGCGGACGCACAATCTTCACGCCTGGGGTGTCCACCGGCACCAGAATCATCGAGTGCTGCGCATGGCGCGGTGCATCCGGATTGCTCAGGCCCATGAAGATCAAAATCTTGCAGCGTGGATCGCAGGCGCCAGAGGTCCACCATTTCTTGCCGTTGATCACCCATTCATCGCCATCACGCACAGCGCGGGCGGCCATGTTGGTAGCGTCGGACGAAGCCACATCCGGCTCGGTCATGGCGAATGCCGAGCGGATCTCGCCGCGCAATAGCGGTTCGAGCCAGCGCTGCTTCTGTTCTTCATTGGCGTAACGCACCAGCACTTCCATGTTGCCGGTGTCTGGCGCGGAGCAGTTGAACGGTTCAGGGCCCAGCAGCGAGCGGCCCATGATTTCCGCCAATGGCGCATATTCGAGGTTGGTCAGGCCGGCACCGAGTTCGGATTCAGGCAGAAACAAATTCCACAGACCTTCAGCTTTGGCCTTGAGTTTGAGTTCTTCCATGATCGCCGTCGGCTGCCAGCGATCGCCCTCGGCGACCTGGCGTTCGAACACCGCTTCAGCGGGATAAACGTAGGTGTCCATGAACGCGGTTACGCGCTCACGCAGTTCTTGCACTTTGGGCGAATAAGCGAAATCCATGGGCAGCTACCTTCTTACTTAAGGGAGGTTGTTCAGGGCATGCATTCGATGCTAGAACAGCGTTGATAATTTACCTAGCCTATTCTCGGCGTGTATTAACATTCATCACCGATATATGATCGACTGATCGAGCCACCTTCCTAAAACAAGAAGCAGAGAGCGCAGCGCAATGAATCTGAGCAAGGTCGACCTCAACCTTTTTATCGTCTTCGACGCGATCTACACCGAAGCCAATCTGACTCGCGCCGGGCAGATTGTCGGCATTACTCAACCGGCAGTCTCGAACGCTCTGGCCCGTCTGCGCGAGACCTTCAACGATCCGCTTTTCGTGCGTACTGCCCAAGGCATGGTGCCGACGCCGATGGCGCAGAACATCATCGGCCCTGTGCGCAATGCCCTCTCCTTGCTGCGGGTGTCGGTGCAGGAAAGCCGCATCTTCAACCCGTTGCAGGCGGTCAAGACCTACCGCATTAGCATGACCGACCTCACTGAAGCGGTGATCCTGCCGCCGCTGTTCCAGCGCCTGCGACGCCTGGCGCCGACGGTGATCATCGAAAGCTTCTTGTCCAAACGTCGCGAGACCACCAAGGAATTGGCCGCCGGTCGTCTCGATTTCGCGGTGGATGCGCCGCTCAACACTGACCCGCAGGTGCGCCACGTCAAGTTGATGGAGGACCGTTACGTGTGCGCCATGCGCAAGGGGCATCCGTTGGCGGGCAAAGAAAAATTCACCCTCGACGATTATCTGTCCCTGACCCACATCCATATTTCCAGCCGCCGCAGCGGTCTGGGTTATGTCGACCTGGCCCTGGGCAAAATGGGCATCCAGCGCAAGATCGCCCTGCGCTCCCAGCACTACCTGATGGCGTCCCAGGTGTTGCAGCAGACCGACATGGTCATGACCGTGCCGGAACGCTTCGCCCGTCGCCATGACTTGTACTCGGTGAACCTGCCGGTCAAAGAAGTTCCGCCGGTGGAAACCCACCTCTACTGGCACGAAAGTACTGACCAGGACCCGGCCAACCGCTGGATGCGCGAGCAGATGATCGAGTTATGTCAGCAGGTTACGGCGCATGAGAAGAAGTTCGATAAGGTGTAGGACTTTGGACCGCGTCATCGTTCTTCGCGAGCAAGCCCGCTCCCACATTTTGATCGCATTCCCCTGAGAGAACGCGGTCACCTGTGGGAGCGGGCTTGCTCGCGAAGAGGCCGGTGATACCAATGAAGATCCATGCCCCTTGACGTAAACGTCAACCTGCCATTAGCTTAGCGCCATGACCTTTTTCGAGCGCTTCCATGAGCAGCCAGACCTATAGCATTTCCGACCTCGCCCGCGAGCTCGACATCACCACCCGGGCCATTCGCTTCTATGAAGAGCAAGGCCTGCTCAGCCCCGAGCGTCGTGGCCAGGAACGCATTTATTCGCCCCGTGACAAGGTCAGCCTGAAGCTGATCCTGCGGGGTAAGCGCATTGGTTTTTCCCTGGCCGAATGCCGCGAGCTGATCGAGCTTTATGACCCCTCCAGCGGTAAC
The DNA here is from genome assembly GCF_019145235.1 of Pseudomonas farris. Lineage (GTDB taxonomy): Bacteria > Pseudomonadota > Gammaproteobacteria > Pseudomonadales > Pseudomonadaceae > Aquipseudomonas > Aquipseudomonas farris. The sequence goes on from NZ_JAHSTV010000007.1 coordinate 202,060, forward strand.
ACCAAGCAACTGCACAGCATGCTGGCGAAAATCGCCGAGCGTCGGGAACAACTCGAACAGCAATTGCTGGACATTGAACAGATGAAACTGGAACTCGACACGGCCGAGGAGCGCTGCACTCAGGCCTTGGAGCAAACGATCAAGAGCCAGCAAGCGGTCCAATAATCGTACGCCGATTCAGTGTGGGAGCGGCGGTGCGGCGATCCGACTTGCTCGCGAAAGCGGTCTGTCATTCAACACTGATGTCGGCTGGCCCGACGCCTTCGCGAGCAAGCCCGCTCCCACAGTAGATCGTCGCTCGCCCACAACTACAGGTGAATACTCCATGTCCCTACCCACTCACGTACGCCTGGTCGAAGTCGGCCCTCGCGACGGTCTGCAAAACGAAGCCCAGCCCATCAGCGTTGCGGACAAGGTGCAACTGGTCGACGCGCTGACAGCCGCAGGTCTGGGTTATATAGAAGTCGGCAGTTTCGTCTCGCCCAAATGGGTGCCGCAAATGGCCGGTTCCGCCGAGGTCTTCGCGCAGATCCAGCGCAAGCCGGGCGTAACCTACGGCGCCCTCGCCCCCAACCTGCGGGGCTTTGAAGACGCCATCGCCGCCGGGGTCAAGGAAGTCGCCGTGTTCGCCGCAGCGTCCGAAGCGTTTTCCCAGCGCAACATCAACTGCTCGATCAGCGAGAGCCTGGAGCGCTTCGTGCCGATCATGGACGCCGCCAAACAACACGGCGTCAGCGTGCGCGGTTACGTGTCCTGCGTGCTGGGCTGCCCTTACGAAGGTGACATCGCACCGGAACAAGTCGCCCGGGTTGCTCGCGAGCTCTATGCGATGGGCTGCTACGAGGTTTCGCTGGGAGACACCATCGGCACCGGCACCGCTGGCGCGACCCGCAAGATGTTCGAAGTGGTTTCGGCTGACGTACCACGTGAAAAACTGGCCGGACACTTTCACGATACCTATGGCCAAGCCATGGCCAACATCTACGCCAGCCTGCTGGAAGGCATCGCGGTGTTCGACAGCTCCATCGCCGGCCTCGGCGGCTGCCCATACGCCAAAGGCGCCAGCGGTAATGTCGCGACCGAAGACGTGGTTTACCTGCTCAACGGCCTGGGTATCGAGACCGGCATCGACCTGGACGCCTTGATTCGGGCCGGCCAACAGATTTGCGCGGTGCTGGGACGTCCTACCGGTTCGCGCGTGGCCAAAGCCCGCAGTGCGCAGTGACAGTGTGGATGTGTCCAGGTGTTACCGCGTGTGCTGAAACGTGGGCGGAAACGAGTAACACGGAAACAAATTGTCAGGTTTGGATCGGCTGAAAAATCTTGGTAAAAACCCAAACCATTGAATTTAAAGGATTTTTAAAAGTTGGCACGGCTTCTGCTATCTCTATGGCATAACAAGAATAAAAACTGCAAACCAATAAAAATAAGACGTAACGACTCTGACATAACAAGAACAACACGGCAGAGACGCAGCTAACAGATTTTTTTGGAGAGGATGTGCTTTTCAGGGTGCTTTTCGAAGTAACCCGCAACCGGGCAGAGAACAATAAAACTACCTTCAGGTAGCTCCCGAACTGGTTGGATCGCTTAGCGAAAAAGTAGATCAGCGCTCAAAAAAATACGTTTGCTCTTGATCCCGGATGGGGATCGACAAAAACAGCGGTAAAGGGCCACGGTTACCAAAAACAACAACAGACCGCCCCTCAATAATAAAAAAAGAGCACGTACGACAAAATTAAAGGGGAGCTTCGGCTCCCCTTTGTGCTTTCTTGCCTTCCGGTTTTTCTCGATCCAAATGTAGGAACGGGCTTGCTCGCGAATGCGGTGTGTCAGTCAATACTGATGGTGACTGATCGACCGCATTCGCGAGCAAGCCCGCTCCCACACTGGTTATGTGTCAGTCTTTGTTGATGCGCAGCTCCTCGATGCTGATCTCACGCATCCGAAACTTCTGGATCTTGCCGGTCACCGTCATCGGAAACTCCTCGACGAACTTGAAGTAACGCGGTGTCTTGAAGTGCGCAATGCGCTCCTTGCACCAGGCTTGCAGCTCCTGCTCGGTGGCGCTGTGGCCGGGGTGGAATTTGATCCAGGCAACGATCTCTTCGCCGTAGCGGGAGCAAGGAATGCCGATCACCTGCACGTCGGCTACCGCCGGATGGGTGAAGAAGAACTCTTCCAGTTCTCTTGGGTAAACATTCTCACCGCCGCGGATGATCATGTCTTTGTTACGCCCGGCGATGCACACGTAGCCTTCGTCGTTCATGCTCGCCAGATCACCGGTGTGCATCCAGCCCGCCTCATCGATAGCCTCGGCGGTGCCTTGCGGGTTATTCCAGTAGCCGAGCATCACGCTGTAGCCCCGAGTACACAGCTCACCAATGGTGCCGCGCGGTACCAGGTTGTCCGCCTCGTCGATGATTTTGCTTTCCAGTTGCGGCTGGGTTCGACCAACGGTGGTGACGCGCAACTCCAGCTCGTCTGACGGACCGGTCTGCAAAGACACAGGGCTGGTTTCCGTCATGCCGTAGGCAATCTGCACTTCGCTCATGTGCATTTCGCTGATAACCCGGCGCATCACCTCGATCGGACAGGTCGCCCCGGCCATGATCCCGGTGCGCAGGCTCGACAAATCAAACTCGGCGCGCTTGGGCTGATCGAGCATGGCGATGAACATGGTCGGCACGCCGTAAAGCGCGGTGGCTTTTTCTTCGGCGACGGTGCTCAGCGTCAGCAATGGATCGAAGGCGTCGTTGGGGTAAATCATGGTGCTGGCGTGGGTGACGCAGCCAAGATTGCCCATGACCATGCCGAAGCAGTGATACAGCGGCACCGGAATCACCAGCCGATCATTGGCCGTCAGCCCGAGGCTTTCGCCGACCATGTAACCGTTGTTGAGAATGTTGTAGTGGCTGAGGGTCGCGCCCTTGGGGAATCCGGTGGTGCCGGAGGTGTACTGGATGTTGACCGCTTGATCGAAATGCAGGCTGTCCTGGCGTTCGCGCAATTGTTCGACCGACACGCTGGCCGCCAGATCGGCCAGCTGCGACCACGGCAGGAAACCCGATGGCGGCTGCGCATCCAGGCTGATCACCCCACGCAGTTCCGGCAGGCGTTCGCTCTGCAACTGGCCGATGGATTGCTCCGCCAGTTCCGGTACCAGCCCTTGCAACATGCCGTGATAGTCGGAGGTCTTGAAGGCACCGGCACAGACCAGCCATTGGCAACCGGACTGCTTCAACACGTATTCGAGTTCGGAACTGCGGTAAGCCGGATTGATGTTGACCAGGATCACGCCGATTTTCGCGCTGGCGAACTGACTGATGCACCATTGAGCACAATTCGGCGCCCAGATGCCGAGCCGGTCACCAGTCTGCAACCCCAACGCCAAAAATGCTCTGGCATGCACATCGACGGCCTCTGACAGCTGCTGCCAGGTGTAGCGCAGCTGCTGATGGCGCACGACCAGCGCCTCCCCGTTCGGGTATTGCGCGACCGTGTTATCGAATGCCTGACCGATGGTCATCGCCAGCAAGGCTTTATCCTGGGAACCACGGGTATAGCTGCGCTGCGGGCTTGCACTGGGTTGATCCATGACGACCCCTATTGTCTTTATTAGTGGGTTTGACCGGCGACCTGTGGGAGCGGGCTTGTGTGGCGAGGGGGCTTGCCCCCGTTGGGCCGCGCAGCGGACCCAAGATCTGCGAGCGCTGCGCACTCGAACGGGGGCAAGCCCCCTCGCCACACAAGCTCCCCTCGCCACAGAGTGCGACGCTGGTCTTTCAGAACTGGCTCTACTCTCGCTCAAGTTGACGTTAACGTAAAGGGTGATTGACAGCCATTCGTCACAGGCTTACGTTAACGTAAAGGTGAGAGCCGAATCACTGCCCTCCCCACCCTACAAAAAAGCCAAAAGGTGCCCCATGAGCTACCCATCCCTGAACTTTGCCCTCGGTGAAACCATCGACATGCTGCGCGAACAGGTTCAGTCCTTCGTCGCCAAAGAGATCGCCCCGCGCGCTGCTCAGATCGACATCGACAACCTGTTCCCCGCCGACCTGTGGCGCAAATTCGGCGACATGGGCCTGCTGGGTATCACCGTGCCGGAAGAGTACGGCGGCGCGGGCCTGGGCTATCTGGCGCACGTCGTCGCCATGGAAGAAATCAGCCGTGGTTCGGCCTCGGTCGCCCTGTCTTACGGCGCCCACTCCAACCTCTGCGTCAACCAGATCAATCGCAACGGTACACACGAACAGAAAAGCAAATACCTGCCAAAACTGATTAGCGGCGAGCACATCGGTGCCCTGGCCATGAGCGAACCGAATGCCGGCTCCGACGTGGTGTCGATGAAACTGCGCGCCGACAAACGTGGCGACCACTACGTGCTCAACGGCAGCAAAACCTGGATCACCAACGGCCCCGACGCCAACACTTATGTGATCTATGCCAAGACCGACCTGGAAAAAGGTCCGCACGGCATCACCGCGTTCATCGTCGAGCGCGACTGGAAAGGCTTCAGCCGCAGCAACAAATTCGACAAGCTCGGCATGCGCGGTTCGAACACCTGCGAGCTGTTTTTTGATGACGTCGAAGTGCCGGAAGAAAACATCCTCGGCGTGCTCAACGGCGGCGTGAAAGTGCTGATGAGTGGCCTCGACTACGAGCGCGTTGTGCTCTCGGGCGGGCCGACCGGGATCATGCAGGCCTGCATGGACCTGATCGTGCCGTACATCCACGACCGCAAACAGTTCGGCCAGAGCATCGGCGAATTCCAGCTGATCCAGGGCAAAGTCGCCGACATGTACACCCAACTCAATGCCAGCCGCGCCTACCTCTATGCAGTGGCCCAGGCCTGCGAGCGCGGCGAAACTGCCCGCAAGGACGCCGCCGGAGTGATCCTCTACAGCGCCGAATGCGCGACCCGAATGGCCCTCGACGCGATCCAGATTCTCGGCGGTAACGGCTACATCAACGAATTCCCGGCAGGTCGTCTGCTGCGTGACGCCAAGTTGTACGAAATCGGCGCCGGCACCAGTGAGATCCGCCGCATGTTGATCGGTCGCGAACTGTTCAACGAAACCCGCTAAACGGAGCTGCACATGGCTATTCTGCATACCCAGCTCAACCCCCGTTCGGCGGAGTTCGCGGCCAACAGCGCGGCGATGCTCAAACAGGTCGACGCCCTGCACTCCCTGCTCGCGCAAGTGCAGCAAGGTGGCGGCCCGAAGGCTCAAGAACGCCACACCTCGCGAGGCAAATTGCTGCCGCGTGAACGGATCAATCGTCTGCTCGATCCGGGTTCGCCATTTCTCGAAATCAGTCAATTGGCGGCTTATGCGGTGTACGGAGAAGACGTTCCCGCCGCTGGCGTGATTGCCGGAATCGGTCGGGTGGAAGGCGTCGAATGCATGATCGTCGCCAACGATGCCACCGTAAAAGGCGGCTCGTACTATCCGCTGACCGTGAAAAAACACCTGCGCGCACAAACCATCGCCCAGCAAAATCGCCTGCCCTGCATCTATCTGGTGGACTCCGGCGGCGCCAACTTGCCGCGTCAAGACGAAGTGTTCCCGGACCGCGAACACTTCGGGCGGATCTTCTTCAACCAGGCCAACATGAGCGCCATGGGCATTCCGCAGATCGCGGTGGTCATGGGCTCGTGCACCGCCGGTGGCGCCTACGTACCAGCGATGGCCGACGAAGCGATCATGGTTCGTCAGCAGGCAACGATTTTCCTCGCCGGCCCACCACTGGTGAAAGCCGCGACGGGTGAAGTGGTCAGCGCCGAAGACCTCGGCGGGGCCGATGTGCACTGCAAGATTTCCGGGGTCGCCGACCATTACGCCGAGAGCGATGAACACGCCCTCGCCTTGGCCCGGCGCAGCGTCGCCAACCTCAATTGGCGCAAGCTCGGTGAACTGCAACAACACACGCCGATCGCGCCGCTGTACAGCAGTGATGAGTTGTACGGCGTGGTGTCGGCAGATGCCAAGCAACCATTCGACGTGCGCGAAGTGATCGCGCGCCTGGTGGACGGCTCGGTGTTCGATGAATTCAAGGCATTGTTCGGCACGACATTGGTGTGCGGTTTTGCCCACCTGCACGGTTACCCGATCGCGATCCTCGCCAACAACGGCATCCTGTTTGCCGAAGCCGCGCAGAAAGGCGCGCACTTTATTGAACTGGCCTGCCAGCGCGGTATTCCGTTGCTGTTCCTGCAAAACATCACCGGTTTCATGGTCGGCCAGAAATACGAAGCCGGCGGCATCGCCAAACATGGCGCGAAACTGGTGACCGCCGTGGCCTGTGCCAAGGTGCCGAAATTCACCGTGATCATCGGCGGCAGCTTCGGCGCCGGGAATTACGGCATGTGTGGGCGGGCTTACGATCCACGCTTCCTGTGGATGTGGCCGAACGCACGGATTGGCGTGATGGGGGCCGAACAGGCAGCGGGCGTGCTGGTGCAGGTCAAGCGTGAGCAGGCCGAGCGCAGTGGTCATGGTTTCAGCGCCGAGCAGGAAGCCGAGATCAAGCAACCGATCCTCGATCAATACGAAGAACAGGGGCATCCCTATTATTCCAGCGCTCGACTGTGGGACGACGGTGTCATCGACCCGGCGCAGACCCGCGATGTGTTGGCCCTGGCCTTGTCGGCGTCGCTGAATGCGCCTATCGAACCGAGCCGCTTCGGCGTGTTCCGGATGTGATCTGGAGAAAACCATGAGCGACTTCAACACCCTCGAACTGCAGACCGACCCGCGTGGTTTCGCCACCCTCTGGCTCAGCCGTGAAGAAAAGAACAACGCCTTCAACGCCGAAATGATCCGCGAACTGATCCTCGCTCTGGACAAAGTGTCGAGCGATGCCAGCCTGCGTTTTCTGTTGATCCGCGGTCGCGGCAAGCATTTCAGCGCCGGCGCCGATCTGGCCTGGATGCAGCAATCGGCCGAACTCGATTACCACACCAACCTCGACGATGCCCGGGAGCTCGCGGAGTTGATGTACAACCTCGCCAAGCTGAAAATCCCGACCGTGGCGGTAGTGCAAGGCGCGGCCTATGGCGGCGCGCTGGGTCTGATCAGTTGCTGTGACATGGCCATCGGTGCCGACGACGCGCAGTTCTGCCTGTCGGAAGTGCGTATCGGCCTCGCGCCGGCGGTCATCAGCCCGTTCGTGGTGCAAGCCATCGGCGAGCGCGCGGCACGGCGCTATGCCTTGACCGCCGAACGTTTCGGCGGGCAACGGGCTCGGGAGATCGGTTTGTTGTCGGAGAGCTACCCGATGACTGAACTGGAGCAGAAAGTCGATCAGTGGGTCGACAACCTGCTGCTCAACAGCCCGGCGGCCATGCGCGCCAGCAAGGACTTGTTGCGTGAGGTCGGCCACGGCGCGCTGACCCCAGCGCTGCGGCGCTACACCGAGAACGCCATCGCCCGAATCCGTGTCAGTCCGGAAGGCCAGGAAGGCCTGCGCGCCTTCCTGCAAAAACGTCCGCCGAACTGGCAAGCCGAAACCACCCTCAAGGAGCCGCGTTGATGAGCGCACCTGTTCTCACCACTCTGCTGGTGGCCAATCGCGGAGAAATCGCTTGCCGAGTAATGCGCACCGCCAAAGCCCTGGGCCTGACCACCGTGGCCGTGCACAGCGCCACCGACCGTGACGCCCGGCACAGCCGAGAAGCGGATATCCGCGTCGACCTGGGCGGCAGCAAAGCCGCCGACAGTTACCTGCAAATCGACAAACTGATCGCTGCCGCGAAAGCCAGCGGCGCTCAGGCGATTCATCCCGGTTATGGTTTTCTCTCGGAAAACGCCGGGTTCGCCCGCGCGATCGAAGCGGCCGGCCTGATCTTCCTCGGCCCGCCCGCTTCGGCCATTGACGCCATGGGCAGCAAGTCCGCGGCCAAAGCCTTGATGGAAACCGCCGGTGTACCTCTGGTGCCCGGCTATCACGGCGAAGCCCAAGACCTCGACACCTTCCGCGACGCCTGCGAACGCATCGGTTATCCGGTGCTGCTCAAGGCCACCGCGGGTGGCGGCGGCAAAGGCATGAAAGTGGTCGAGGATGTCGGCCAGCTGGCCGAAGCTCTGGCCTCGGCGCAACGTGAAGCGCAGTCCTCATTCGGCGACTCGCGGATGTTGGTGGAGAAGTACCTGCTCAAACCACGCCACGTGGAAATCCAGGTATTCGCCGATCAGCATGGCAACTGTCTGTACCTCAACGAACGTGATTGCTCGATCCAGCGTAGGCATCAGAAAGTTGTCGAGGAAGCACCGGCTCCGGGTCTGAGCCCGGAACTGCGTCGCGCGATGGGCGAAGCTGCCGTGCGCTCGGCACAGGCCATCGGTTACGTCGGCGCCGGCACCGTGGAGTTTTTGCTGGATGCGCGCGGTGAGTTCTTCTTCATGGAGATGAACACACGCCTGCAAGTCGAACACCCTGTCACTGAAGCGATCACCGGCCTTGACCTGGTGGCCTGGCAGATTCGCGTGGCCCGCGGTGAAGCGCTGCCGATGACTCAAGATCAGGTGCCGCTGATCGGTCACGCGATCGAAGTGCGACTGTATGCCGAAGACCCAAGCAACGATTTTCTACCGGCCACCGGACGTCTGGCGTTGTACCGCGAGTCTGCCGAAGGACCGGGGCGTCGCGTGGACAGTGGCGTTGAAGAAGGCGATGAGATTTCGCCCTTTTACGACCCGATGCTCGGCAAGCTGATTGCCTGGGGCGAAGACCGTGAACAAGCGCGGCTGCGGTTGCTGAGCATGCTTGACGAGTTTGCCATCGGTGGACTGAAGACCAACATCAACTTCCTGCGCCGGATCATCGCCCACCCGGCGTTTGCCGCGGCCGAACTGGATACCGGGTTCATTCCGCGTTATCAGGAACAACTGTTGCCAGCACCTTCAGACCTCAGCGATGAATTCTGGCAAGCGGCCGCGCAGGCATTTGCCCAGAGCCAGCCGAGCACGACCCGCGCTGATGACCTGAGTTCGCCTTGGGGTATTGGCAACGGATTCCGTGCCGGACTGCCGACAGAAATCACCCTGCATTTGAGTTGCGAAGGGCAAGACCTGGCGCTGACCCTGGGGGATGCCGACGCTCATACCGCGCAGCTCAAGGGTGAATACCTGCTGACCGAACACAATGGTTTGCGCCGCCAGCATCGGGCCATCCTCCGTGGCGATACGCTGTATCTGCAATGGGACGGTGAGCTGCGCCGCATCGAGTCGTATGACCCGATCAGTGCCGTCGAAGCCAGTCACAGCCATCAGGGCGGACTCACCGCGCCCATGAACGGCAGCATCGTGCGAGTGCTGGTGGAGGCCGGGCAGACGGTCGACGCCGGGGCGCAATTGGTAGTGCTGGAAGCGATGAAAATGGAGCACAGCATTCGCGCGCCCCACGCCGGAGTGATCAAGGCGTTGTATTGCCAGGAAGGCGAGATGGTCAGCGAAGGCAGTGCGTTGGTGGAGTTGGAACACGCGTGAAATGAAGATCGGTCCTACGCGTTGCGAGGACCGATCTGATTAGAATTTGGCAGTCGCCTGAACCACTACGCCGATGATTCGGCATTCTTCGGTGTAAAGGGCTTTCGGATAGGTCGGATTGAGCGGGACCAGATAACGCTGCCCGCCCTCTTCGATCAGTTTACGAAAAACCGCCTCGGCGCTGCCGGGCCATTGGGCGATCACCAGTTTGCCAGGCTCCGGCACGATGGCCGGGTCCACCAGAATCAACATGTCCGCAGCAATGCTCACACCCGTGGGTGCGGTCATCGCATCGCCAACCACCACCAACCAGAACGCCGCGCCCTGTGCGTGGTAATCGGACAGCTCGAAGCGCGGCTTGCTGACAGCCGATGAAGCGCCGTAGCTCAATAACTCTCCGTCGCGCACCTCCCCGGTTTCCCGCCAGTCACTGACCGGGTAGCGAAAGTACGGGTTGTACTTTTGCGTCAGAGGGATCTCTTCATCCTGTGAGACCTGCGGTTCCCTGATCACCATCGCGACTTCCAGATAGTCCATCCCCAACGCCTGCAAGACACGGTTCATCTCTTGGATGCGGGGCTGACGACGTTTATTCAGCCAATGGCCGACGCCGCCCTGGGACATTCCGATGCGCTCGGCGAGTATCTCTTGAGTGACTTTGAGTTCACTCATTTTGGCCTTGACCAATTCAATCCATTTATCCATGTGCGGCACGATACGTGGGGTACTCCGACCAACAAAACACAAATTGTAGTATTTAAATTCAAGACACAAATACAGTACGTACTAAGCTGGGCTCACGGATTTGAATCTATTCACGGAGCTTGCCATCGTCATGACCATCCCCAGCATTACCCTGCCCGACACCCAATTCGACACCACACTCAACTCGCCAAAAGGCTCTGCTGCCGCGCAGCGGGCGCTGGACTATTACTTGAAACCAGCTGTGTCAGAAGAGGCCGGCGAAGAACGTTTCTTCGATGTGAACCGTAACATCAGCAGCGAAGAGGCATTGGTCCATGCTTCGGATCTGTTGCGCTGTGCCGCCGCCACCGCGCATGAATCAGCCAATCAGCTGCAGGGCGCAAGCCGGGATCTGGCGTTTTCGACGGTGCACATGATCGACATGGCCAAGGCGATGGTCGACCGGTCCCTGGAGGGCAATCAGAACGATTGACTAGGAAGCGCTTTGGAGAAAGACAGGAAAAATTTTCCAATCGTGCAGATAAAAACATTTGACTTGCAAATGATAATGATTATTATTGCATCAACTGGTCGCGAGATCAGTCGATGGCCCAAGGGACCTTAGGTCGGTCTCTTGGACTATCTCCTCATCAGGCTAATCACGGTTTTTGACCCGGCTTTTTGCCGGGTCTTTTTTTTGCCAGTTATTCTGGCTTTGGCTTCAGGCTAATGAAGTCTGTGGGTGCTGCAAATTCGATTGGCGCGGATGATATCAAATGAATATCTGTTGGCAAGAGAGGCCCGGTAGCATTGGGCCAAACTAACGCAAAATAGCACTTGAGAATCACTTTCACAGTCTCTAAGCTGCATCGGCGTCAAGGAGGACGCCCCCCCTTTTCAACCCCGCAATTCCCCCCCGGTTTATCCCTCCCTTGCGTGTAAAGTAGCAGCCATAAAAATCATATTCAGGAACCGATTATGGCCGTGGGTAAATCTTCTTTCGACATCAGCGCAAACTTCGACAGCGGCAACATCGAAGTGCTGGACATCAGCAATCCTTTGCAAGCGTTGCTGGCGATCAAGCCAGACACCCGCAGCCAGCACTTCCAGTGGTTCCACTTCAAGGCCAGCGGTCTGCACGTCGGTCAAGATCATTGGTTTCGTCTGAACAACGCCAGTAAATCCTCGTACAACAAGGCCTGGGATGGCTATCAGGCGGTGGCGTCCTATGACCACGTCAACTGGTTCCGGGTGCCGACCATTTTCGAAGGCGACTGCCTGCGTTTCAGCCTCGAAGCCACTGCCACTCATGCCTGGTTCGCCTACTTCGAGCCCTACAGCCGTGGCCGCCATGACTGGCTGATCGAACAGGCCCTGACCAAGGCCGGCACCGAACTGCTGGCCACCGGCAAGAGCGTTGAAGGTCGCGACATCCAGTTGTTGCGCAAGGGTACGGGTGCCGAAGGTCAGCGCAAGGTCTGGATCATCGCCCAGCAACACCCCGGTGAACACATGGCCGAATGGTTCATGGAAGGCGTGATCGAGCGCCTCGAAAAACACGACGACCCGGTGCTGAAAAAACTCCTGGCCAGCGCCGACCTGTACCTGGTGCCGAACATGAACCCGGACGGCGCCTTCCACGGTCATTTGCGCACCAACGCCATGGGCCAGGACCTGAACCGCGCCTGGCAGAACGCCAGCCAGGAAATCAGCCCGGAAGTGTTGTTCGTTCAGCAGCAGATGGAAAAGTATGGCGTCGACCTGTTCCTCGACATCCATGGCGATGAAGAAATCCCCCACGTGTTCACCGCCGGTTGCGAAGGCAACCCGGGCTATACGCCACGTATCGAGAAACTCGAAGCACATTTTCGCGATCATCTGAAACACCAGACCAAAGACTTCCAGACCAAACACGGCTATACCCGCGACGAGCCTGGCAAAGCCAACATGACCTTGGCCTGCAACAGCGTCGGTCAGAAGTTCGACTGCCTGTCGCTGACCCTGGAAATGCCCTTCAAAGACCACAACGACGCACCGAACCCGCTGACCGGCTGGTCCGGCAAACGCTCGAAGCAGTTGGGCAAGGATGTGCTGACGACCATCGCCGACATGGTCGATACCTTGCGCTGATCGCCCTTAAAATCAACAGATCGCAGGCTTCTGCCGAAGGCTGCGATCTTTTGATGTTTCACTCGGCAGCAATCCGCACACAATCCTCCGGCCCCAGCAAGCGCCCATCTTCGGCACGCAGCTCCAGCGGCCGCACCGGTCGACCGTTCTCACGATCGACAACCCGCGAATGTGCCTCCCCCGCCTCAAAGAAAAACGCCTCGCCCCACTGCCGTAACCCGATGATCAACGGGAACAGGCCCTTGCCCTTCTCCGTCAGCACGTATTCCTGATACGCGCTGCCGTCCGACGCAGGCACCAGATCGAAAATCCCATGAGCCACCAATGTGCGCAGGCGGGCCGAGAGAATGTTTTTGGCCATGCCCAGATTGCGCTGGAACTCACCGAATCGCCGCAGGCCATCGAACGCATCGCGCACGATCAATAACGACCACCAATCACCAATCGCGTCCAGTGAACGGGCGACCGGGCACTCGGCGCCTTCCATGCTTGTACGTTTAACCATGACCGCGTCAACCGGCAACAAATGTGGTTGCAATATAAAACCAGACTCCCTACCGTACAACTGGTTTTATTTTGAAACCACAAAAGGAAGCCCGTGATGAAACCTGACCACCCGTTAAGCGGCGCCGTGGTGCTGCTGTTTGCCGTCGCCTGCGGCCTGGCCGTCGGCAATGTGTATTACGCACAACCGCTGCTCGATGCCATGGCCGAGGCCTTCGCCATGGATCCGGCAACCATCGGTATCGTTGTCACCCTTACCCAGATCGGTTATGGCGTGGGTCTGTTGTTGCTGGTTCCGCTAGGGGATCTGCTCAACCGTCGACGGCTGATCGTCGTGCAAACCCTGCTGTCGGCCCTGGCTTTGTTGATGATCACGTTTGCCTCGAACAGCATCTGGCTGTTGCTCGGCATGGCGCTGACCGGATTACTGGCGGTCGTGACGCAAGTCCTGGTGGCCTACGCCGCGACCCTGGCCATCCCGGCGCAACGTGGACGTGTGGTGGGCGTGATCACCAGCGGCATAGTCGTCGGCATTCTGTTGGCACGAACGGTGGCGGGTGGCATGGCCGATCTGGCCGGTTGGCGTTCGATTTATCTGTTGTCCGCCGGGTTGACCCTGCTGATGGCGCTGCTGTTGTTTCGTGTGCTGCCCAAGCACGAAGAGGCGCGTCCGGATAGCGCTTACGCTGCGTTGATCGCCTCGGTCTTCACGCTGTTCAAGGAAGAACCGGTATTGCGTCAACGGGCCATGCTCGCCCTGCTGACCTTCGCCAGCGCCATGGTGCTATGGACACCCTTGGTGCTGCCGCTGAGTGCCCCGCCGCTCTCACTTTCCCACACCGAAATCGGCCTGTTCGGCTTGGCCGGAGCCGCCGGTGCACTGGCCGCCGCTCGCGCCGGGCATTTGGCCGATCGCGGTCTGGGTCAATGGACCAGTGGGCTGTCGTTGCTGCTGATGCTCGCCTCATGGCTGCCCATCGGATTCACCCAATCCTCTTTATGGGCGCTGCTGCTCGGGGTGATTACGCTGGATCTGGGTTTGCAAGCCGTTCACGTTACCAGCCAGAGCATGATCTACAGCGTGCGCCCCGAAGCGCAAAGCCGACTCACCGCCGGCTACATGCTGTTCTATTCGATCGGCAGCGCCTTGGGTTCTATCGGTTCGACGGCGATGTACGCTTGGGCGGGATGGATTGGGGTGTGCTGGCTGGGTGCGGGGATCAATGCCGTGGCGTTGATTTATTGGTGGATGACGTTGGCCCCAGCCCCGAGCAAATCCTGTGGCGAGGGGGCTTGTCGGAACGCCGCACCGCCCCGTTCGGCTGCGCAGCAGTCGTAAACCGATTAAACGCGGTATGCCTGACCTATCGCATTTAGGGCTGCTTCGCAGCCCGACGGGGGCAAGCCCCCTCGCCACATTTTTCAGCAACCCTGATCAGCCGCGATCCTTACCCCGCAGCATGCTGTTCAGCACATCATCCCGGCGCACCCACCCGTGAAACAACGCCGCGGCCAAATGCAGCAGCACGGTCAGGAACAGCAGATACGCCAGATACCCATGCGCCTTTCGCAGGAACGCAAACACCTGCGCATTCGCCGGCAGGATCGACGGCAACTGCAACGAACTACTGAGCATCACCGGGTCGCCAGCCGCGGAAATCATCGCCCAGCCCAGCAGCGGCAAAATCAGCATCAAGGCGTACAGCAAAAAATGCGAAGCCTTGGCCGCGAATGCTTGCCAACCCGGCAGGTCCGCCGGCAGCGGTGGTTGCCGGGTCGAAAAACGCACGGCCAGACGCACGATCACCAGCAACAGAATCGCAACGCCCAAAGGTTTGTGCAGATGGATCAGCCACTGATGGCGCTCGGACACCGAGGCCGCCATACCCGCGCCGATAAACAGCATCGAGATGATCATCAGCGCCATCAGCCAGTGCAGCAGCCGCGCCAACGGCGCGAAATGGTTCGGTTGAGCACTCATTGTTGAGACTCCTGTTTGGCGTTGGGCAACTGCTTCACTTCGCTGGTGCGGCGCAGGTAGGAACGGGCGTAACCCGCTGAGCGAGCGGCGAGCAACGGGTCGTCGGAGCCTTCGATACCGCTGGGCAATACCAGTGGGTCGTAGTTGATGTCACGGCACTCGCCATTGAGTTGCGGCTGGGTACTTTCGAGCACCAGCGTGCCGGCGTTCAGCACCTTTCGGCCCTCGGGCCAGGCCTTGCTCGCGTCGTTGACCGGGTCCCCGGGGTTCGCCAGGGTGACGTTCAGCTGCCAACGCAGCGGGCCCGCGGACAAGCGCTGCACCAGATCTTTCTCAAGGAAACCACCGCCCTCGGGGGCCGTTGCACCTGCCGCGTCCTGAGCCACTGGCGTCATGCTCCAACGCACCGCCTGCCGTTGCCCGGCCGCGTTCACCAGGTAAAACGCGTTGACGCTGTTATAGGTTTCCGTTGCGTAACTGGCCGACGGTTTGGCGGTCTTGACCCAAGTCAGAAACGGCACGGCTTCGGGGTGCGCCGCAAAGAACGCTGGCACAGCCGCCGGGTTCGGTTTGCCGGTAGCCGGATCCGGTGACTGTGCTTGTTGCAACTGATAGAACGCCTCGGGCGTGCCCACCGGGAACACCGGCATGCTGTTCATTCCGGTGCGCCATTGCTGACCGTTGGCCTGGGTGAAACGCAACGCCAGGCTGCGGATCGGCACGCTGTTGTCCGGCGCGTAAGGATTGCCGGCAGGCAGCGCGAAACGCCCGACCACCGGGGTCCGCGCTTCGCTGAACACTTGGGCACTGGAATACTCGCGCGCCTGGCTGCTGCTCTCGAAATGCCCGATCACGCACACGCCTTTGGCGTGATTACGACGGAATCCCGGGTGCACACCGTTGTTTTTCTCCAGTACATTGACCAAGTCTTTCGGCGTCAGGCGCTGTGGGTCGAGTGTGCCGTTGACGTAGGCAAAAGCCCCGGCCAATGTGGCGACGACCACAGCAATGCCGGTCAGGCGCAACGTCAGGCTCGCGGCACTCAGCGGTGGCCGGCCAGGCCCCGTTGGTGGTGATGAGCGATCTACCATGAATGACTCCAGGGCCATCGGCCACAAGTGAGAAGAATCAGGCAGACGAACCCCACCAGGGTTTATTCCATCGCCCGGTGTTTATTTTTCCAAGCGTGGAATAACCTCGAATGCCGGGCGTCTTCCTAGTCCACAGCGTAGTGACTAGTCAGAACTTCATGAACGATATCGACGAACAACTCAGGGAAGTCATTCCCAGGCTGCGGCGTTTCGCCGTATCGCTCACGCGCAACTCCAGCAGCGCCGACGATCTGGTGCAGGCCAGTCTTGAGCGGGCGCTGTCGAGTTGGGGCGACAAACGTCCCGAGGGCGACTTGCGTGCCTGGCTGTTTTCGATCCTTTATCGGCAGTTTCTCGACGCCCATCGCCGCTCCCGCCGTTATGCGCGAATGCTCGAATTTTTTACCGGCCGTGATGATGCGCAGCCTTCGGCAGAACGCACGGTGATCGCCCAATCGACCCTGCAAGCCTTCGATCAGCTCAGCACCGAACAGCGCGCGCTGCTGCTCTGGGTGTCGGTGGAAGGCTTGAGTTATAAGGAGGTCGCCGAGATTCTCGACGTCCCCATCGGCACCGTGATGTCGCGCCTGTCCCGCGCACGCCAAGTCTTGCGCCAGCTCAGCGACGGCGAAATCACCCACCCTTCTCTGCGGAGACTCAAATGATCAGCATGCCTCCCAGCGAGCGTGACCTGCACGCCTACGTCGATCACCAACTCAGCGATGCCGATCAGCATCGGGTGGAGATTTATCTGGCCAACAACACCGAAGTGGCCGCGCAAGTACGCGCCTGGCAACACGATGCCCAACAATTGCGCGCGGCCCTGAGCGGCGCCTTGCAGCAACCGGACAACCCGGAACTCGACCCGGCAATGATTCGCCAGCGAGTCAAACGCCAGTCGCGCCGCCATCTGGCCAGCGCGGCGGTGTTGCTGATCGCAGTCAGCATCGGCGGATTGAGCGGTTGGCAGGCGCGGCAAATGACCCTGGTCAGCGCCCCGCTGCCGATGACCGATGCGATGCAGGCCTACCGGCTGATTGCCCAGCAAGGCATCCTGCCGGCGGATTACACCGTCAGCGATGACGGCGACATGCAGGGCTGGCTCGATCGGTATTTCAACCAGGCCCAACGCCTGCCGAACCTGACCGCTTCCGGATACACACCCATCAGCGGGCGGCTGCTCAGCACCGAACAAGGGCCGGCGGCGATGGTGGTATACGAGGATCAGAGCGGCCATAAAGTCAGCTTTTATGTCCGGCCACCCGGGCCGAAAAATACTCTGCTGCCTCGCGGTAGTCGCAGTGATGGTGAACTGCAGGCGGAGTACTGGTCGGGGGCCGGGTACAACTATGCGATGGTCAGCCCGAGTGATACGCCGGCGGCGCAGATGCTCAAACAGACTTTGAAGTTCTGATCTCCGGAAGCGGAGACAACACCAATCGAATGTGGGAGCGGGCTTGCTCGCGAAGACCGTTTAACATTCAACGTTTATGTCGACTGACACACCGCTTTCGCGAGCAAGCCCGCTCCCACAGGGGATTTGTGGAGGCCTGAGATTGTGGTCAACCCGGCCCAAACACTTGCGAAGGCCTTCGCAACAGCGGATCGAACGGATTGATCCGCGGCCCGATCAGCGCGGCTTCACGCTTGAGCATCTCCACCACCGTCGGCAAGCGATCCGGCCCCAGGCGATCGCTGACCGTGGCCACACTCAGCGCCGCCACCGCCCGGCCTTCGCGGTCGAGGATCGGCACGGCCACCCCGGCCATGCCCTGCAATACGCCAGTGTTGCGCCCTGCGTAACCGAGGGTGCGCACATTCTCGACTTCCGAACGCAGGAACACTTCGTCGTACAGATGAAAATCCTTGAGCCGCGGCAGGTTGTAATGAATCACCGTGTCGCGTTCCTCTTCCGGCAGAAACGCCAGAATCGCCAAGCTGCCCTGCCCCACACCCAGCGCCACCCGCCCGCCAATATCACCGGTAAACGTGCGGATCGGAAACGGCCCTTCACTGCGGTCCAGGCAGATCGCATCGAAGCCGCTGCGTGCCAGTAAAAACAACGAATCCCCCAACGAAGCCGACAGCCGCAGCAACGCCGGCCGCGCCAGTTCGCGCAAGTTGCCGGTGTTGCCGGCGCGGGCCGCCAAGGCAAAAAACTCCAGGCTCAGGCGATAGCGTTTGCTGCGCGCGTCCTGCTCGACCATGCCCTCGTCCATCAGGCTGCGCAGCAAGCGGTGGGTGGTTGGTTGCGACAAACCAATGCGCTGCGCCAGTTGCGTCACGCGTTCTCCACCTTCGACGGTATCACCCAGACTGCGCAGCACCGCAAATAGTCTTGAGACGGCACCCACGCCGACTTCATTTTTGTTTTCATTCCGCTCAATGGAATCAGGCATGTGATTTCTCGACAATAAATTTACTCACTGAATGAAACTGAAAATAATCATCGCTTCAGTGAAATAGGCCATTGAGCCCATCCTATTCTTCGTCCTACTCTGCGTCCATCAGGGGCGATTCGAACAACAGCGGCAGCCGACAGAAGTCGAGCGCCAACGCACCCCGGCAACATCCTTTTCGTATCTGCCCATACAAAAAAGCGCGCCTTTGGCGACGCATAACAATCTCAGGTGGAGCGCAGTCATGGCCTTCGTGCAACTTGAAAACCTCGGCAAACGTTATGGTGAGATCGACGCGGTCGTCGCCACCAATCTGTCAGTGGAGAAAGGCGAGTTCGTTTCCTTGCTCGGCCCCTCCGGCTGCGGCAAAACCACCACCCTGCAAATGATCGCCGGCTTCGTCGAAGTCAGCAGCGGGCGCATTGTCCTGGACGGTCGCGACATCACCCACGCCAAACCCGCCAGTCGCGGTCTGGGCGTGGTGTTCCAGAGTTACGCGCTGTTCCCGCACATGACCGTGCAAGACAACGTCGCCTTCGGCCTGCGCATGCGCAAAGTGCCCAACGGCGAGTTGCAGCAACGGGTGGATCAGGTGCTGAAACTGGTACGTCTGAACCAACACGCCGAGCGCTACCCACGGGAGCTTTCCGGCGGTCAGCGCCAACGTGTCGCGCTGGCTCGGGCGTTGGTGATCGAACCGCCGGTGTTGCTGCTCGACGAGCCGCTGTCCAATCTCGACGCCAATTTGCGCGAAGAGATGCAGTTCGAAATCCGCCGCATCCAGCGCGAAGTCGGCATCACTACACTGATGGTCACCCACGACCAGTCCGAAGCGCTGTCGATCAGCGACCGGGTGGTGGTGATGCAAGCCGGGCGCATCACTCAGATCGACGCGCCCTACACCCTCTACGAACACCCGCGCACCGAGTTCATTTCCGGCTTCGTCGGCAAGGCCAATCTGCTGCCCGGCGAACGGGACAACGCTGGCGTTGTGCAGGTCTGCGGTCGTGGCAACGGCGAACTGACCCTGAGCCTGCGCCCGGAAAAAATCGACTTGCTGGATAAAGGTCAGGGCCGTCTGCCAGGCAAGATCGTCAGCCGCTTTTTCCTGGGCAGCCAATGGCTGTACGGCGTATCGACATCGTTGGGCGAACTCAGCGTGGTACGTCGCAACGACGGTTCCGCCCCCTTGATTGAAGGCACGGCGGTCGGGCTCGATTGGGATGCAACATTGCTGCGGGTGCTGAGTGTCGACGAGGTGTCGGCATGAGTACGCTTGCCGTCATCCGCCAGAGACGTCAGGGCTATTGGTTATCCGCACCGGCCCTGGCGTTGTACTTCGGTCTGCTGGTGATCCCGTTGCTGCTGACGCTGGTGCTGTCGTTCAACGTCTTCGACTACAGCTCGGGTATCAACAGTGACGCCTACACCCTCGATCACTACAGCAGTTTGCTGGGCGATCCGTACTTCTACGAGATCTTTCTGCGCACGTTCTGGATCAGCGCCCTGACCACCCTGCTCTGCGTGGTGATCGGCGTGCCCGAGGCCTACATCCTCAGCCGCATGGGCGCGCCGTGGCGCTCGATCTTCCTGATTCTGATCCTCACGCCGTTGCTGATTTCGGTGGTGGTGCGCGCCTTCGGCTGGAGCCTGTTGCTCGGCGCCGACGGCCTGGTCAACCAGACCCTGCAAGCCTTCGGTGGCTCGCCGATGAAGCTGCTCTACACGCCATTCGCGGTGGTGATCGCGCTGGTTCACGTGATGCTGCCGTTCATGATCATTCCGGTCTGGACCTCGCTGCAAAAACTCGACCCGGCCGCCGAACACGCCGCGCTGTCACTGGGCGCCAGCCACCTCACGGTGATGCGCAAAGTGGTGCTGCCGCAAATCATGCCCGGCGTGCTCTCCGGCACCTTGATCGTGTTCGGCCTCGCGGCCAGTTCATTTGCCATCCCCGGACTGCTCGGCGGACGCCGGATAAAGATGGTCGCCACGCTGATCTACGACCAGTACCTGTCGGAGCTCAACTGGCCGATGGGCGCTGCGATTGCCGTCGCGCTGCTGTTGCTCAACCTGCTGATCATGCTGTCGTGGAACCGGATGATCGAAGGCCGCTACAAGAAGTCATTGGGATAATTCGTCATGTCCAGAAACGGTCCTTTCGCCCTGCTGTTCCATACCCTGGTGGTGCTGTTCATGCTCGCGCCGCTGGTGGTGGTGTGCCTCGTCGCCTTCACCCCGGAAAACACCCTGAGCCTGCCGACCACGGAGTTTTCCCTGCGCTGGTTCCGCGCAGTGTTCGAGCGCGCGGACTTTGTCGATGCGTTTTACAACAGTCTGATCCTGGCGTTCTGTGCCGCCACGCTGGCGACGCTGATCGCGGTGCCGGCAGCCCTGGCAATCACTCGATTCGAGTTCCCCGGCCGGGACTTTTTCAACGGTCTGTTCCTGTCGCCGATCATCATTCCGCACCTGGTGCTGGGCGTCGCGTTGCTGCGGTTGTTTGCGCTGATGGGCGTCAACGGCAGCTTCGCCTGGCTGATCTTCGCCCATGTGCTGGTGATCACGCCGTATGTGCTGCGCCTGGTGTTGGCCTCGGCCATCGGTCTGGACCGCAGCGCCGAACACGCCGCGCAATCCCTGGGCGCTGGACGCTTTACGCTGTTCCGGCAAATCACCTTGCCGATGATTTTGCCGGGCGTCGCCGGTGGCTGGCTGCTGGCGTTCATCAACAGTTTCGATGAGGTCACATTGTCGATCTTCGTCACCTCGCCCGCCACGCAAACGCTGCCGGTGCGCATGTACGTGTACGCCACCGAATCCATCGATCCAATGATGGCGGCGGTGTCGGCCTTGGTGATCGCGCTGACCGCGCTGACGATGATTCTGCTTGATCGGGTCTACGGCCTGGATCGGGTTCTGGTGGGTAAACAATGAGGGCGCCATGGCTCTGCTGAAACGACTGGCCGAAGGCGACCGCCCGGCCCTGGACTTTACCCTCGACGGCAAGCCTGCCAGTGGCCTGCTCGGCGACACCTTGCTGACCGCCGTGCTGACTTGCAGCGAACACCTGCGCGGCAGTGACTTCAGCGCCGAGCCCCGCGCCGGTTTCTGCCTGATGGGCGCCTGCCAGGACTGCTGGGTACGCCTGGGCGATGGCCGCCGGGTGCGCGCCTGCTCAACGCTGCTTGAAGCCGGACAACACATCAACCGCGAACCGGGGCGATTGGTATGAACACCCACTTTCCCAGCACAAACCCATCTCCCTGTGGGAGCGAGCCTGCTCGCGAAAGCTATCTGTCAGCCAGCATCAATGTTGGATGTGCCGCCGTCATCGCGGGCAGGCTCGCTCCCACAGGGGGGCCGCGCCGATCACAAAACAGGTGGGCAACACCAATCAAATGTGGGAGCGGGCTTGCTCGCGAAAGCGGACTGTCTGCCGGCATATCTGCTGAATGTTCCGCCCCCTTCGCGAGCAAGCTCGCTCCCACAGGGGTTCAGTGGCGGTCAAAAATAATGTGGGCAACGCTGACGGGGTGGGTATGAAGTCTGTGGTCATCATCGGCGCAGGCCCCGCCGGAATCCGGGCGGCGCAAACCCTCGTTGCCCATGGCGTGCGCCCCATTCTGCTGGATGAAGCCGCGCGCGGTGGCGGGCAGATTTATCGGCGTCAGCCGGCGAATTTCAAGCGTTCGCCGGTCAAGCTGTATGGCTTCGAAGCACGCAAGGCCAAGGCACTGCATCAGACAATCGACGAACTGCGCGAGCAACTCGATTACCGCCCCGACACCCTGGTATGGAACGCCGAATCTGGGGCGCTCGACACCTTGCATGAGGGCCGCGCCGCACGGCTGGAGTTCTCCCGGGTGATCGTCGCTACGGGCGCCACCGACCGGATTCTGCCGGTGCCAGGCTGGACGCTGCCGGGAGTCTACAGCCTCGGTGCGGCGCAGATCGCCTTGAAGTTTCAAGGCTGTGCCATAGGTGAACGCGTGGTGTTCGCTGGCAGCGGGCCGTTGCTGTATCTGGTGGCGTACCAATACGCCAAGGCCGGTGCCAACGTGATCGCCGTACTCGACAGCTCGCCCTTCAGCGCTCAGGCCCGCGCCCTGCCCAGCCTGCTGTCGCAACCCTCCACGCTGGCCAAAGGCATTTATTACCGTGCCTGGCTGACCGCACACGGCATCCCGGTACACCAGGGCGCCACCTTGAAACGCATCGATGGCGAACACCGCGTGCAATCGCTGAACTGGCATAACGCAGCAAGCGAACATCGAATCGAATGCGACGCCGTAGCCTTCGCCCACGGCCTGCGCAGTGAAACCCAACTCGCCGATCTGCTGGGCTGTGAATTCACCTGGAACCCGCTCAACCGCGCCTGGCTGCCGCAGCGCGACAGCGCCGGTCGCAGCAGCATCGCCGAGGTGTACCTGGCTGGTGACGGCGCCGGCATCATGGGTGCCGACGCGGCGGAAATGGCCGGTGAACGGGCAGCCCTGGCGCTGCTTGAAGATATCGGTTACCTGATCCCGCCACAGCGTGCCACCCAATTGGAACAGTCGCTGAACACTATCGGCAGATTCCGCCAAGGCCTTGAGCGCGCCTTTATCTTTCCCGAAAGCTGGGCCTCCGACGCCGCGGATGACCTGATGATCTGCCGCTGCGAAGAAGTGCGCGCCGGCGACATCCGCCAAGTAGTGCGCGAAGGCCATTGGGAGATCAACCGGGTCAAGGCCCATTGCCGGGTCGGCATGGGTCGCTGCCAAGGGCGGATGTGCGGCGCCGCCGCAGCGGAAATCATCGCCTGCACAAGCCAGCGCAACCTGTCCGACATCGGCCGGTTACGGGCACAGGCGCCGATTAAACCCCTGCCGTTCGGTCTGGAGGTCGAGCCATGATCGAGGTCGATGCAATCATTATTGGCGGCGGCATTGTCGGGGCCTCCGCGGCCCTGTTTCTGAGCAAGGCCGGTCGTCGCGTTGCGTTGCTGGAGCGGGACTTTTGCGGTTCGCACTCCAGCGGTGTGAACTACGGCGGCGTGCGTCGTCAGGGCCGGCCGCTGTCGCAATTGCCGCTGTCGCAACGGGCTCACGAGATCTGGGGGCAACTGCCTCAGCTGATCGGCATCAACGGCGAGTACCAGCGCAGCGGCCACCTGAAACTCGCCCGCAGCCTCAACGACCTGCACGCCTTGCAGGATTACGCCGCCAGCAGCCAGGGGTTCGGCCTCGATTTGCAGGTACTCGATCGCCATGAGTTGCGCGCACGTTTTCCGTGGGTCGGAGAGGTCGCGGTTGGTGCCTCGTTGTGCCCGGACGACGGCCACGCCAACCCGCGACTGGTGTCTCCGGCCTTCGCGCAGGCCGCGCGTCGGCACGGCGCGCAGATCCATGAACAATGCGCAGTGACCGCAGTGGAGCATGACGGTCAGCGCTTTCGCGTCAGCACTCAAACCGGCCTCGAGCTGCACGCCCCCTGGCTGCTGAATTGCGCCGGCGCCTGGGCCGGAAAGCTCGCTGCGCAATTCGGCGAAGCGGTGCCAATGCACGCCGGGCACCCGGCAATGCTGGTCACCGAACCGTTGCCGCTGGTGATGAACGCCAGCACCGGCGTCGAGGGCGGCGGCATCTATGCCCGTCAGGTCGCTCGCGGCAATTGTGTGTTGGGCGGCGGCCAGGGCTTTGCCCTCGATAACGCCCGCGCCCGGCCTGGTCAGAACGCCGTCATCGAGATCCTGCGCCAGGCCGTCGAACTCTACCCGTTTCTTGAAGGTGCCCAGGCGATTCGCACCTGGAGCGGCACCGAAGGTTATCTGCCCGATCGCCAACCGGTGATCGGTCACAGCAGCACCCAACCCGGTCTGTTGCACGCGTTCGGCTTTGCCGGTGCGGGCTTTCAGATCGGGCCTGCGGTGGGCCAGGCGCTCACCGAGATCATCTGTAGCGGCGCGTCAAAGACGCCGCTGGATGCGTTTTCCATCACCCGGTTT
Source organism: Pseudomonas farris (assembly GCF_019145235.1). Lineage (GTDB taxonomy): Bacteria > Pseudomonadota > Gammaproteobacteria > Pseudomonadales > Pseudomonadaceae > Aquipseudomonas > Aquipseudomonas farris. Next base: position 226,332 of record NZ_JAHSTV010000007.1, read on the forward strand.
CACTCCATCTCCGTTGCTTGATAGAGGAAGGTCGCGCCATGAATCATTTCAAACGCAGTGCACTGCTCGGTTTTTCTTGCGTGGGCGCCCTGCTCACGGTCAGCCAGGCCCAGGCAGAACCGACGCTTTACCTGGGCATGAACGGCGGAACCATGGAGCGGCTCTACGCCGACAAGGTGCTGCCGGCCTTCGAGAAAGCCAATAACGTCAAAGTGGTGATCGTGCCGGGAACCTCCGCCGATATTCTGGCCAAGGTCCAGGCCAGCAAAGGCAACCCGCAGATGCACGTGATGTTCCTCGACGACGGCATCATGTACCGCGCCATCGCCATGGGTTTGTGCGACAAACTCGAAGACAGTCCGCCCCTGGCACAGATTCCGGCCAAGGGCCGCATCAAGGATCAAGCCGTGGCGGTCAGCCTTGGGGTCACGGGGCTGGCGTACAACACGCGGCTGTTCAAGGAAAAAGGCTGGAACGCACCGACCTCCTGGATGGACATGGCCGACCCGCGCTTCAAGGACAAACTGGTGTTCCAGTCGATGGCGTCTTCGACCTTCGGCCTGCACGGTTTCCTGATGTTCAACCGGATTCAGGGTGGCAGCGAAACCGACGTCGAACCGGGGTTCAAGGCTTGGCCGAACACTGTCGGGCGCAACGTGCTGGAGTACATTCCGAGTTCCGCGAAAATTTCCGAAATGCTCCAGACCGACGAAGCGGCGCTGTTCCCACTGACGCCGACCCAGGTCACCGCGCTGAAGCTCAAGGGCATGCCGGTGGAATATGCACAGCCGAAAGAAGGCTCCGTGGTGCTCAACGTCGCCGAATGCGCCATCGCCAACAACACCCAACCGGAACTGGCGCAAAAACTCGCCGCCTTCCTGCTGACGCCCGAAGCGCAAGCCGCTGCGCTTGAAGATGGCGATCAGATTCCATCCAACCCGAATACGCCAACCACCGACAAGACCCGCGGTCAGGTCGAGGCGATGAAACAGTATCTGACCACCGCGATCGCCATCGACTGGGATCAGGTCAACGAACAGCGCCCGGCGTGGAATGCCCGGTGGAATCGCAGTATCGAGCGCTAATTCGATCGCGCAGTCGGTTGGGGCAGTTGGTGGAGGTCAGGGATCCGGCTTGACCGCAGGGATTGATGGTGCAGCACCGGCCTCATCGCGAGCAGGCTCGCTCCCACATTGGATTTCCAGTGGCTACAAAATCCGCGAACAATGGAGATCCTTGTGGGAGCGAGCCTGCTCGCGATGGCGGCCTGACAAGCACCCCGACTTTCCCGCTATCATGTCGCCCATTTCCAGGCCCCCACGCCCTCCTCCTGATCAATAGCGAACCTGCCCATGGATACCCTCGCACAACTGCGCGCCGGCCAACTGTCGGGCATCACCCGTCTGGACTTGTCCTGCGGCCTGACCGAGTTCCCCCGGGAAATCTTCGACCTGGCGGACTCGCTCGAAGTGCTCAACCTCAGCGGCAACGCCTTGCGCAGCCTGCCGGACGACCTGCACCGCCTGACCCGTTTGCGCGTGCTGTTCTGCTCGGACAACCAGTTCACTGAACTGCCCGCTTGCCTCGGCCAATGCACCGCGCTGACGATGATCGGCTTCAAGGCCAACGCCATCGAAAACGTGCCGGGCGCCGCCCTGCCGACGCTGTTGCGCTGGCTGATCCTGACCGACAACCGCCTCACGGATCTGCCGACCGAACTGGGTGAACGCCCGCATCTGCAAAAGCTCATGCTCGCCGGCAACCAGTTACAGCGTCTCCCCGAAAGCCTGAGCCATTGCCATCGACTCGAACTGATCCGCATCGCCGCCAATCAGCTCACCGAGCTTCCCGAGTGGCTGCTGACCCTGCCGAGCCTGACCTGGCTGGCGTACGCCGGTAACCCACTGGAAACCGAAGCCGATGCCGCCGCCCTCGAAGCCACGGCGAGCATTCCCTGGTCCCAGCTGAGCCTGGCGAAAAAACTCGGCGAAGGCGCGTCGGGGGTCATTCATCAGGCGTTGTGGGAGCAGACGAAACAGGTCGCGGTAAAACTCTATAAAGGCGAAATGACCAGCGATGGCTCGCCGCTGCACGAAATGAACGCCTGCATCACCGCGGGCATCCACCCCAACCTGATCCGGGTCGAAGGGCGGATTGTCGGCCATCCGCAGGCGCAGGCCGGGTTGGTGATGCAACTGATCGATCCGAGTTACCGCAACCTGGCCGGGCTGCCGAGCCTGGCGTCCTGCACCCGCGACGTCTATGCCGACGACACCCGATTCAACGCTGACGTGGCGCTGCGCATCGCCAGTGGCATTGCTTCAGTGGCTGAACATTTGCACCGCCAAGGCATCACCCACGGTGACCTCTATGGTCACAACATCATGTGGAACGAGCACGGTGATTGCCTGTTGGGCGATTTTGGCGCGGCGTCTTTCCATGCCACTTCGGACAGCCTTGAAAGCCGCGCGTTGCAACGGATCGAGGTGCGGGCGTTCGGAGTGCTGCTGGGGGAATTGCTGGCGCGGATCGACTCGGGGCTGAGCGATGAAGGGCGTGAGGCGTTAGAGGCGTTGCAGCAGCGCTGCTGTCAGCCGGATGTGCTGGCGCGGCCAGGGTTCAGCGAGGTTGTGCGGGAGTTGAAGGGACGGTGACCGCTGCGCGGTCATTCGCGAGCAAGCCCGCTCCCACATAGGATTTGTGAACGCCACAGATCGAATGTGGGAGCGGGCTTGCTCGCGAAGACGGCCTGCCAGGCAACAAGCCGTCAATGACACACAGACTTAACCCGCCAACCCGACAAACATGTCCTGCACGTCATCGTGATTATCGAGGCCTTCGAGGAACGCTTCGACTTCTGCCATCTGCTCGTCGCTCAAACCACTGACCGGGTTCTTCGGCTGATAGCCCAACTTGGCCGACAACACGGTGAAACCCTGCTCCGGCAGCGCTTTCTGTACCGCATCCAGGTCCACAGGTTCGGTCAGGAACAGCGTCGCGCCGTCTTCACCCGGTTCGAAATCCTGGGCACCGGCTTCGATCGCAGCCATTTCCGGATCGGCGTCAGGGCTGTCCGGGGACGCCTCGATCATGCCGACGTGGTTGAAGTCCCAGGCCACCGAACCGGAAGCGCCCAACTGGCCCTTACGGAACGCGACGCGGATTTCAGCGACGGTGCGGTTGATGTTGTCAGTCACGCATTCAACGATCAGCGGCACCTGATGCGGTGCGAACCCTTCATACGTCACGCGATGGTATTGCACGGTTTCGCCCAACAGGCCCGCGCCTTTCTTGATCGCGCGATCCAGGGTTTCCTTGGGCATCGAGGCTTTCTTGGCCTGCTCGACCACCAGACGCAGGTGTGCGTTGGTGGCGGTATCGGCACCGTTGCGGGCAGCGATGGTGATTTCTTTCACCAGTTTGCCGAAGATCTTGCCCTTGGCGTTGGATGCCGCTTCTTTGTGTTTAACCTTCCACTGTGCGCCCATTACTCACTCTCTTGATCTGTGGCGCCGAGACATCTATTGGCCGACGCATTGCGCAAGTTTATACGGCCTAAAGATGCCAATCGACCAAAAATTCCAAGATCTTCACCCCGTGACGAATCGACATCTTCACCAGTGTTTGTAGGGCGATTCTGAAAAGTCGATTTGCGGTGACGCTTCAGGGCTGTGGTTTCGTACCCTCTGCGCCCATCCTCCCTGGCAGAAGCGCGCTCGATGCACAACGACAAGGAAAGCCCCTTTACCCTGACACTCCTGGACGGCGGTTTGAGTCTGCAGGTGTTGCAGTTCAGTGGCCGTGAAGGTCTCAACCAGCCCTATCGATTCGACATCGACGTGATCGGCCTCGCCCCGGCGATGCGCCTCGACCAATGGCTGCAACAACCGGCGTTTTTGCGGCTAGCGGGGGACCAGGGCATTCACGGCGTGATCCACAGCGTCAGTCGCGAACATCGCGGCAAGCACCGGATCGGCTACTCCCTGGTGTTGGCACCCCATCTTCAACAACTTCACCTGCACAGCTCGCGTCGGGTGTTTCATCGTCTCAGCGTGCCCGCGATCGTGCGCCAGTTGCTGGAGGAACATCAGTTACCCGAACACAGCTACCGCTTCGAACTGGCAAACGGGTGTTACCCGCCCCGACCTTTTTGCATTCAGTACGATGAGAGCGATCTGGCCTTCATGCAGCGGCTGTGTGAGGAAGAAGGCATCCACTATCACTTCGAACATCAGCACGACGGGCACGTGCTGGTGCTGGCCGATGACAGCCTGAGTTTCCCTCAGGAGCCGCTGCTGATGCCGTTCCAGGACGACGCATTCAACGACTTCGCCTTGCCGGTGATCAGCGAACTGTTCCAGCGCCATGACCCGGACCTCGCCCCGACACGATGGGAGGCCAGAAACCGCGGCGCGCAGGTGATCGGCGATGGAGCGGCCAATCACCCGCTCACCAGAACGGGCCCGATGACGGCACGCCCCGCGCCCGAACAGCTTCATCACGACCAGCTCAGCCGCCGACGGCTGGAACGCCTGCGTTGCCAGCAACGGCAGATCCACGGCCAAAGCAACCAGAGCGAACTGTGCAGCGGACAGATCCTGCAAGTGGCGCAGCACCCACTCTCGAGTTTCAACGATCAGTGGCTGCTCACCGATATCCGGCACCAAGGACAGCAGCCGTCGATTCTCGCCGAGGGCCAGCCCGGCAGTGCCCGGCGCTACAGCAATCAGTTCACGGCCATTCCCTGGTCAACGGTGTTCAGACCGGCGCTCAAACACGCCAGGCCGAGCATCCCGGGCTATCAGACCGCCCAAGTGCTGGGCTCCGTCGGGCAACCGGCGGCGCTCGATGACCAGGGCCGGATACAGGTCAGGTTATGGCCGACGCCGGCGTTCGAGGCGGATGAATCCGACGGTCTCTGGCTACCGGTCGCCCTCGCAACGCCGGACGGTCGGATCGATCCGTCCAGATTGCCCATGGCCGGCACCGACGTGCTGGTCAGTTTCCTCGACAGCGACCCGGACCGACCGGTTTTGTGTGCAGGCATGGGCCATCCCCAGCCTTCCCGCCCCGCTCCGGAGCCACGTCGCGATGGTCGTCTACTGCTCGATTGGCTGATCAATCGCTCGGATCTCGCACCTTGAGTTTCATCCCTTGTCGGCCTTGCCCGCCGCCGCGGCAAACTTCGCTAGCCGCACGTCGAGGTGCCGTGGCCGATGCCCGTGATCCTCGGCGCGCTCTTTGCGGCGGATGGCGTTGCGCACCATCAATGAGCCGAGGTAACGGATCGGCTCCGGCGGAAAAAAGCCCAACGGGCCATTCACCAACGGCGAGCGGGTCCAGGCATTGTCCAGCCCCAGCACCATCGAGGCGAGAATCTGCCCGCCCATATGGCAAGGCCCGACACCGCTGCCGGAGTAACCGAAACCGTAGAACACATTGCCGCTGGTGCTCATCTGGCCGAAGAACGGCAGCCCCGTCACCGAGCGATCCGAAGGCCCGTTCCAGGTGGCCTCGACCTTGACCTTGGCGAACGCCGGGAAGAACTCGCTCAGGCTGTGCTGCAACAGGCCGGCATAGGGCGACGGCTGGTCGAATACCGGCAGCATTCGCCCACCGTAGGCGAAGGTATTGCCGCCCTTGCCGAGCATGATTCGACCGTCCGGGGTGTTGTGGTAGTAGTGCACGAAAATCCGCGAATCGAGCACTGTCACGCCGCTGGTCAAACCGATCTCGCTGAGCAGATCCGGCCGCGGTTCGGTGATCAGCATGTCGCTGGAAACAATCGCCACACTGCGTTCGAACTGCGGGAACGCCCGGGCCATCCAGGCGTTCATCGCCAGCACCACCCCATCGGCGCGGACCGTGCCGTTGGGGGTTTTAACTCCCGCAGGCTTGCCTTCCACCAGGCCGGTCATCGCGGTGTTTTCATGAATCCTCACCCCCAGCTGCAAGGCCACCCGGCGCAGGCCGCGCACCAGTTTGCCCGGCTGAACACTCGCAGCAGCCGGGGAAAACCAGCCCTCCAGGTGTTTGCTGGAACCGGCCATGCGCTGTACATCCGCCAGTGGCCGCTGGGTAAACGAGTTGATGCCGTTGCGCTCCAGCGCCGCAATCACCGCGTCGGTCGAGCCACATTGGGCGCGATTGGTGGCGGTGTAGAGCGTGCCGTCGAGGCGGTAATCGGCGTCCACCGCGTACTGTTCGCAAAAGGCGCCGATGGCGTGGATGCTGCGCTCGGACTCCTTGACCAAGCGCACGGCTTCTTCGACGCCGAACAACCGTTCCAGGGTGAAATACTTGGCCGACCACGACAGCGCACAACCACCGTTGCGCCCACTGGCACCGGCACCGCAGATATCCGCTTCAATCAGCAGTACGTCCAGTTCGGGGTTCTGCTGCTTGAGCATGATTGCGGTCCACAACCCGGTGTAGCCGCCACCGACAATGCATACGTCGGCGCGGGTATCACCGGATAAAGGTTCGCACGACGCGCAGGACTCGGCCGCCAGCGCCTGTTCCAGCCAGTAAGGTCTCATGGGGGTAATCCTTATGTACGCAGGGGTTTTACGGTCATCGGTTGGTTAGGCACAAATGCTCTTTCGGGACGCAGACCCGCCGGGCGACTGTTCCAGTGGGGAATCAGCACCAGCGACGAGAACAACGCGCAGCCGGCAAAGACGATGAATACCGTGACCGAGTCGAAGTAACCCGGCAGCAGCCCGCCAAGAATCGCTCCGACCGAACCGCAACCATTGACGAAGCCCGCCGCCGTGGCGCCGGCCTTGGCGGTACCGAAATCGATCGCCGCCGCGCCGCTGATCATCGAGTCCGGTCCGTACAGGGTCAGGCCCATGACGAACAGAAGAGCCACCACCAACAACACGCTGCCGGTATGCAGGGCGCCCATGAACAGCGCCAGGGAAACGGTGAGCGCCAACAAGCTCAGCACACAGGCCGGCATGCGTCGGGCGCCGAACAGTTTGTCCGAGGCCAGCCCCAGCAGGATCGGCCCGAGCAACCCGGCCAGTTCGAACGCGGTGGGAATGATCGCCGCGCCGACCTTGCCCACCGTGGGCATTTGCTCGAAGACGATCACCGGCCCCCACAGCAGAATCGCGTAGCGCGCCGGTTTCAACAGAAAGTACGCCAGCCCCAGCACCAACACCGTGCGGTTGCGCAGAATTTCCCGCAGCGGCTCCAGAACGCTGATCTTGCTTTGAGCGTGCGCCTCTTCGGCGGTTAACGCAGGTTCCGGCTCCACCGCTGGCAAGCCAACGTCTTCGGGTTTGTTACGTTGAAAAATAAAAAACAGCACGGCGACCAGCCCAACCACCGCCGCACTGGAAATGAACGCCGCATGCCAGGTGCCGATCAGCGTATACGCCCACCAACCCGCAAACGGCGAGGCCACCAGCCCGCCAAAGGCGTAGCAGGAGCTCCATAAACCCAACACCCGCCCACGCTGCTCAGCGGGAAAGAAACTGCCAATGTTCTTGCACAACCCCGACCATCCGGTGGACTGCGCCAGCCCTTGAATCAGCATGCAAGTGGCGAAAATCGGCAACGTGGCAAAGCTGCCCATCACCAACGCGGCCACCGCGGAAATCAGCAATCCGCCGAGCACCACGACCCGGGGCCCGAAGCGGTCGGCCAGGATGCCCCAGGTGAATTGCCCGATGGCGTAAGCCGCCAGGTAGATGGCGTCGAGGTTGGCCATGGCCATTTTGTCGAGGGTGAAGGTGGGGTCTTCGGCGATCCCCAGTTTAGCCACGGAAAAGGCTTTGCGGGTGAAGTAGAACGCGGCATACGCGAGCCAGGTGATGGCAAAAATCTGCACGCGCCAACGCTTGATGGTACCGATGGGACTGTTCATTGTGGTTCTGACCTCAGGGTGTGAGTGTGCCGGCAGAATTGGAAGAAAACGCCTGTGTTTTTATTGTTGAGCACTGCGGTATCGCCTGTTCCCTGAGGCGATACCGGTCAGATGAGTCCTGCTGATTGCACGCAAGGGCTCATGGCCACCGAGCTGTTCGACTGAACAGTCACCGGGGCTGAAGCGGATAAAAACAATTACTGATTAATAAGTGAAATCGATTTATCGTATTTCAAATATAAGCTCAGCTTGTTACTGGCTAAGCTCGTTACTGGAGAGTTCAATGTCGGTATCCCACGCCCAGCTCAAAGCCTTCCACGCCGTCGCGGTTCACGGAAGCTTTACCAGGGCCGCCGAGCGGCTGTTTCTGACGCAACCGGCGATTTCCGACCAAGTGCGCAAGCTCGAAGAGCGTTTCGGTGTGTTGCTGTTCCACCGCAATAAACGCTCCGTGCGCTTGACCGATCTGGGCGAGCGCCTGTTGAGCATCACCCAGCGGCTGTTCGTCATCGAAGCCGAAGCGCAGGAGTTGCTTCACGCGTCTCAGGCGTTGCAAACCGGCAGCCTGATTCTGGCGGTGGACGCGCCGGTGCATGTGCTGCCGCAGATTGCGCGGTTCTGTGAGCGCTACCCCGGCATCAGCGTGAAGATTGAAACCGGCAACACCGACGAATCACTGTTTCGGCTGTTCAACTATCAGGCCGATCTGGCCCTGTTGGGGCGCGATGTCAGCGACGACCGTTTGCTCTCGTTGCCGCTGCGCAATGACCCGATGGTGGCGTTCGTTTCGCGTCATCATCCGTGGGCCGATCGCGAATCCATCTGCCTCGCGGACCTGGACGACACACCGTTGGTGCTGCGGGAAATCGGCTCGGTGACGCGGCAAACCCTGGAAGAGGAAATGGCCCGGGCCGGGTTTCGCATCCGCCCGGCGATTGAAGTCGAAGGCCGGGAAGCGGCGCGCGAGGCAGTGGTGGTCGGGATTGGCGTGGGGGTGGTGTCGGCCGCTGAATTCGGCGCGGATTCGCGGGTGTGTGCGTTGCCAATTACCGATTGCACACGCAGGCTGACGGAGACACTGGTGTGCTTGCGCGAACAGAGTTCGCGGCGAGTGGTGGCGACGTTTCTGGAGATGGTTCGCGAGAGTCTTGTGTAGGGCAGGTCCGGCCCCTTCGCGAGCAAGCCCGCTCCCACAGTGGATCTCTGTCGTACACACAATTTGTGTCCGCTGAAGATCAAATGTGGGAGCGGGCTTGCTCGCGAAGGCCGCGCCTCGGTCTATCTACCAGGCGCCAACCCAAAAAACGCCTGTATCAAGCGCAAATCCCGCCGCCGCTCCATGCACCCGATCATGTGCCGATTGACCAACCCCTCGCCAATAATCGGCACCGCCGCCACCCGCGGGTCGTGGCTGACTTCCACCGACGACACCACGCCCACGCCCAATTCTGCGGCCACGGCCTCGGTCACTGCCTCGCGACTGTCCAGTTCCAGCAACACCCGTGGATTGACGTTGGCCTGAGCGCACGCCTCGTCGAATGTGCGTCGGGTAATCGAACTCGGTTCACGCAACACCATGATCACCTGGTCCAGATCCTTGAGCGGCATCCCTTTTGACTTCTGCGCCCACGGATGGCCAGCAGGCACCAACGCGCAAATCCTCGACTCGCTCAACGCTTGCAGATGCAACCCCTTGCGCGGCTCGACTTCGGTCAGCACCGCCACGTCGGCATGCTCTGACAACAACGCGGCCAACGTCTCCTGAGCATTGCCCAACCGCAGATTCACGGTGATCCCCGGATAACGCGCACGCAAACTGGCGAGCATCGGCATGACCATGTGCGGCCCGTCCGCCGCCACTTCCAGACGCCCGGTCAGCAACTGCCGGTTCGCCTCCAGCATCACCTGCGCCTCTTCGGCCAGACCAAACATTGCCCGAGTGATCGCTGCCAGTTTGGTGCCCTCTTCCGTGAGCTCGACGCGCCGCGCGGTGCGTCGCAGCAAGGTGATCTGGTAGTGCTCCTCCAGCGTCTTGATGTGCCCGGTGACCGCCGGTTGGCTGATAAACAGGCGCTCGGCGGCGCGGGTGAAGCTGCCTTCCCGAGCCACAGCGTCGAAGGCCCGCAGCTGAAACAGATTCATGAATAACCCTCACTGATGACTGGCATAACAACAAACAATTTGATTGATAGCTCACCGAATTGCAATTTATGTCCCGTAGCTTCATCCCACTGAGCTTTTGCGAGGACACAAGAATGAGTACTGCCGAGCCCATCCTGCTCACCCCCGGCCCATTGACCACATCGAGCCGCACCCGTCAGGCAATGATGGTCGACTGGGGCTCATGGGATGACCGCTTCAACCAACTGACCGCCAGCCTCTGCGAACAACTGCTGACGATCATCAACGGCGGCGACAGCCATCACTGCGTGCCGTTGCAAGGCAGCGGCACGTTCGCGGTCGAAGCGGCCATCGGCACACTGGTGCCTCGCGACGGTAAAGTGCTGGTATTGATCAACGGCGCCTACGGCAAACGCCTGGCGAAAATCTGCGAAGTACTCGGCCGTTCGTTCAGCACCTTCGAAACCGCCGAAGACGAACCGACCACCGCCGCCGACGTCGACCGCCTGCTGAAGGCCGATGCCAGCATTACCCACGTCGCGCTGATTCACTGCGAAACCAGCACCGGCATCCTCAACCCGCTGGCGGAAATCGCCCACGTTATCGAGCAACACGGCAAACGCCTGATCATCGACGCCATGAGTTCGTTTGGCGCCCTGCCGATCGACGCCCAAGACGTGCCATTCGACGCACTGATCGCCGCCTCGGGCAAATGCCTGGAAGGTGTGCCGGGGATGGGCTTCGTCTTTGCGCGCAAAGAAGCGCTGGCCAATGCCGCCGGTAACTCGCACTCACTGGCGATGGACTTGTTTGACCAGCACACCTACATGGCCAAGACCGGCCAATGGCGCTTCACCCCGCCGACCCACGTGGTCGCGGCGCTGCACGAAGCGCTGCTGCAATACAACGAAGAAGGCGGCTTGCCCGCACGGTATCAGCGCTACGCCAATAACTGCCAGGTGCTGCTCGATGACATGGCCAAACTGGGGCTGCGCAGCTTCCTGCCCGCCGCGATCCAGGCGCCGATCATCGTCACCTTCCACGCGCCGAAAGACCCGCGCTATCAGTTCAAGGAATTCTACGAGCGGGTCAAGGCCAAGGGGTTCATCCTCTACCCCGGCAAACTGACCCAGGTCGAAACCTTCCGCGTCGGCTGCATCGGCCACGTCAACCAGGCCGAAATGCACGCAGCGGTGGCGGCGGTCGCCGAGGTGCTGTGCGAGATGGAAGTACTCGACATCTGATTCACCCCCAATCCCTGTGGGAGCGGGCTTGCTCGCGAAAGCGGACTGACATTCAACATTGATGTCGACTGACACACCGCCTTCGCGAGTAAGCCCGCTCCCACCAAAAGCAGCTCCCCTATTAGCCAGTTGCCACAGGATTTGATCACCATGAACTATACAAACCCAATCAAACTCCAAGCCGCCATCCTCGACTGGGCCGGCACCGTGGTCGACTTCGGTTCTTTCGCCCCGACGCAGATTTTTGTCGAAGCCTTCGCCGAGTTCGACGTCCAGGTTTCCATCGAAGAAGCCCGCGGGCCGATGGGCATGGGCAAGTGGGACCACATTCGTACCCTGTGCGATCAGCCGCAAGTCGCCGAGCGTTATCGCCAAGTGTTCGGTCGCACTCCGACCGACGATGACGTCACCGCCATTTACAAACGCTTCATGCCGCTGCAGATCGAAAAAATCGCCGAACACTCGGCCCTGATTCCGGGCGCCCTGGACACCATCGACAACCTGCGCCAGCAAGGGATCAAGATCGGCTCGTGCTCCGGCTACCCGAAACAGGTCATGGACAAAGTCGTCGAACTGGCCGCCACCAACGGCTACGTCGCCGATCACGTGGTCGCTACCGACGAAGTGCCCAACGGCCGCCCATGGCCGGCTCAGGCACTGGCCAACGTGATTGCCCTGGGCATCGACGACGTCGCGGCCTGCGTGAAGATCGACGACACCGTGCCGGGCATTCTCGAAGGTCGCCGCGCCGGCATGTGGACCGTGGCATTGATTTGCTCCGGCAACGCGCTGGGCCTGGACTACGAAGGCTATCGCGCCCTGGGCAGCGATAAACTGGCCAGCGAACGCAAGCGCATTCACGCGATGTTCGAAGGCTCGCGGCCGCACTACATGATCGACACCATCACCGACTTGCCCGAGGTGATCGCCGACATCAACAAGCGCTTGGCCAAGGGCGAGATGCCGCAAACCGACTGATTACACCTCTCGCTTCATAAAAAAGCGCCAGCTCCTTTAACGGAACTGGCGTTTTTTTGTGGCCGATCACTTGATCCAGAGCATTGAACAGCCCCTTTACCTCAGGCAAACCCACCAAACAGGATTACAGTTAACCCCACGCCGTCGAACAAGAACGGTGACTTCAGACCAGACCTGTGAGGAACGCCGTATGCCCTGGAAGAATTCAGAATCACGCTACAGCACCGTATCGATCGCGCTGCACTGGTTGATGCTGGTGCTGCTAATAGTGGTTTACGCCTGTATCGAATTACGCGGGATATTCCCCAAGGGCAGCGGCGGCCGGACGCTGATCAAAGAAGCCCACTTCATGCTCGGCCTGACGGTGTTCGTGCTGGTCTGGCTACGGCTGTTCGCCCGCAGCCTGGGACCGGCACCGCAGATCTTCCCCGCCTCCCCTCGCTGGCAAACCCTGCTCGCCAAACTGATGCATTGGGCCCTGTATATTTTCATGATCACCATGCCGATTCTGGGCTGGCTGATTACCAGCGCCGAGGGGCATCAGGTGATGTTCTATGGCATCGATCTGCCGTTGCTGATGGAAGAAAACAAACCGCTGGCCAAGCAACTTGAGGGCTGGCATGTGCTCGGCGGGACGATCGGCTATTGGCTGATCGGGCTGCACGCCGTGGCCGGGCTTTATCACCACTATGTGGTGCGCGATAACACCTTGTTGCGGATGGTGCCCAAGCGCGGTTGAGCCAGGTTACCGAAACCACCGATCCCTGTGGCGAGGGGGCTTGCCCCCGTTGGGCTGCGAAGCGGCCCCATAATCTGTGACCGTGTCGAGCCTGACACACCGCATTTTTAGGTTTTGGGACTGCTGCGCAGTCCAACGGGGGCAAGCCCCCTCGCCACAAAGGTGTGTGAACTGAAACCCCGGCGGCCCTGCAAGCCGCCGGTGTGGATGAAGATCAAGCGCGTGCCCCGGGCAAATTTACCCGCCTCGACTTGCTGCTTGAGCGCCAGCAGCGCTTTGCCGGTGTACAGCGGTTCGAGGGGAATGCCGCTGGCCTGTTCAGTGTGCTCGATGAATGCAAGCAACGGCGGATCGACTTTGGCAAAACCGCCACGGCTGGCGTCCAGCAGTTCATAGGCGGGATCGATCAGACCGGCCTCCTGCACAATCCTCTCGACCTGCTGCACTACGCCGTGATCGTCAGGCACCGCCAACGCGCCATACACCGGATGTTCGCCCGCCTCGGCCAGAACCAGCCCGGCCAGGGTGGTGCCCGTTCCGCAGGCCAGCCACCAGCCGTCGTAGTGGCTCCAGCCCAGACCGCTCAATTGCTCGCAGGCCAGAGTCACCAACTGCCCGCAACCCTTCGCCCCAAGCAAGCCGCCACCACCTTCCGGCACTGGATGTAGCTCAGGGTATTGCTCCCGCCATGGCTGCCAGAAGCCCGGTTCGTGCCGCGCTCGATAACCGCCATAACCCAACCAATGCAAGTGCATGCCGAACACTTGCAAGTCCTTCACCGTCGGGGTGTCTTGCGGATGCCCGCGCAGCAGGCCGACCGTGGTGAAACCGAAGCGTTTGCCTGCAGCGGCCAATGCATGGAGATGGTTGGAATGAGCACCGCCCAGGCTGATGATGCCTTGGGCGCCGCTCTGGTCGGCGGCTTTCAGGTGTTCGATGAGTTTGAACCACTTGTTGCCACTGATCAGCGGGTCAATCTGGTCCAGACGCAGGATGGCTACTTCGATGCCGGCAGTGGTGAGCCAGTCGAGGTGAAGGGATTCGAGAGGGGCCTGGGGGAGCCAGTTTGTTGGTGGGGAAAGCATTGGCGCCTGATCGTTCTCAGATAGAGCCCGCATTCTAGTCGCTCAAAGGAACCCATCGCGAGCAGGCTCGCTCCCACATTGGATTTGCGTCGGTCACAAAATACGTGAACACCACAAAACCTGTGGGAGCGAGCCTGCTCGTGATGGCCATTGGCACCTTAAACCTGCGTATTACAACTCAGCCGCCAACCGCGAACCCTGGTTGATCGCGCGCTTGGCATCCAGCTCCGCCGCCACGTCCGCGCCGCCGATCAAATGCACGTTCTGCCCGGCCGCAATCAGACCGTCCTGCAACTCACGCAACGGATCCTGTCCGGCGCAGATCACGATGTTATCCACCGGTAGCACCTGCGGTTCGCCGCTTTCGCCGATGCGGATGTGCAGGCCTTCGTCGTCGATCTTCAGGTACTCGACGCTGTTGAGCATCTGCACCTGCTTGTTCTTAAGTCCCGTGCGGTGAATCCAGCCAGTGGTTTTGCCCAGACCGTCGCCGACCTTGGATTTCTTGCGTTGCAGCAGGAACACTTCGCGGGCCGGCGCATGCGGCTCAGCCTTGACTCCCGCAACACCGCCGCGCGCTTCGAGGTGTGTATCGATGCCCCACTCCTTCCAGAACGCTTCGCGGTCCTGACTGGTGGCCACGCCCTCGTGAACGAGGAATTCCGACACGTCGAAACCGATACCACCGGCGCCGATCACCGCGACGCGCTTGCCCACCGGTTTGCGTTCGAGGATCACGTCCAGGTAACTCAGCACCTTGGCGTGTTCGACGCCCGGAATCGCCGGCACCCGTGGGGCAATGCCGGTCGCCAGGATGATCTCGTCGTAACCGCCCTCGACCAGCTGCGCCACATCCACACGAGTGTTCAGGCACAGCTCGACGTGGGTGGTCTGCAATTTGCGGTTGAAGTAACGCAGGGTTTCGAAGAACTCTTCCTTGCCAGGTACACGCTTGGCGATGTTGAACTGGCCGCCGATTTCGCTGGCCGAATCGAACAACGTCACCTGATGACCACGTTCAGCAGCCACGGTCGCGGCGGACAGCCCTGCGGGGCCGGCACCGACCACGGCGATTTTCTTGATCTGCTGCACCGGCAGGTAATTGAGCTCGGTTTCATGGCAGGCCCGCGGGTTCACCAGGCAACTGGTCAACTTGCCGCCAAAGGTGTGATCCAGGCATGCCTGGTTGCAACCGATACAGGTGTTGATTTCATCGCCACGCCCGGCCGCAGCCTTGTTGACGAAATCCGGGTCGGCGAGGAACGGCCGTGCCATGGACACCATGTCGGCATCGCCTTCGGCCAGAATCTGCTCGGCGACTTCCGGGGTGTTGATGCGGTTGGTGGTGATCAGCGGAATATTCACCGAGCCACGCAGTTTGGCCGTGACCTTGCTGAACGCCGCACGCGGTACTTTGGTGGCGATGGTCGGAATCCGCGCTTCGTGCCAGCCGATGCCGGTGTTGATAATCGTCGCACCGGCCTGCTCGATGGCCTTGGCCAATTGCACGATCTCTTCCCAGCTGCTGCCGCCTTCCACCAGATCAAGCATCGACAGGCGGAAGATAATGATGAAGTTCGGGCCGACCGCTTCGCGCACCCGGCGGACGATTTCTACCGGCAGGCGCATGCGGTTTTCGTAAGCGCCGCCCCAGCGGTCAGTTCGATGGTTGGTGTGGGCCGCAAGGAACTGGTTAATGAAATAACCTTCGGAGCCCATGATCTCGACGCCGTCGTACTCGGCTTTTTGCGCCAGGGTCGAACAAGTGACGAAATCGCTGATTTGTTTCTCGATGCCTTCCTCGTCCAGCTCTTTAGGCTTGAACGGGTTGATCGGCGCCTGGATCGCGCTCGGTGCCACCTGTTTCGGGCTGTAGGCATAACGCCCGGCATGAAGAATCTGCATGCAGATCTTGCCGCCCGCCTCGTGCACCGCTCGGGTGACGATCAGGTGCTTGAGGGCTTCTTCCTCGGTGGTGAGTTTGGCCGCGCCGGAGTAAACCCCGCCCTCATCGTTCGGGCCGATACCGCCGGTAACCATCAGGCCTACACCGCCACGGGCACGCTCGGCGAAATACGCCGCCATGCGCTCGAAACCGCCGGGCTTTTCCTCAAGGCCCGTGTGCATCGAGCCCATCAGGGTGCGGTTGCGCAACGTGGTAAAACCCAGGTCCAGCGGGGCCAACAGGTGCGGGTAATGAGCGGCGGCCATCGGTAACTCCACAACGAGCGATCACGGAAAAAGTGCAGGAGCTCTTCGGCCCCCGTCAGTCATGTTCGACAGACTAAGAGTCGCACTGCTGTCACTCAATGACCGTAACTGACAACTTATTGATCCAAATGTGCAGCGCCCCTTGGCAAGCGCGGGCATGAGCCCTACCCTAGTCGCGAACCCTGCACACGGCCGTTGACTGTTTCCCCATGCGCAAACTTTTGTACCTGACCCTCTCCATGGCGTTGATCGCCGCCCTCACGACCTACGCCATGTGGGCCGCGGACCGTCCGGTGGGTCATTACCTGTCGGACCTGCGCATCAGTCTCGCGGTCGATCAGGGCACTCCCGCCGATCGCGGCAATCTTCTGGGTATCCAGCCCGAGTTGTTCCCCACCGATTATCAAAGCCCCGAACGCTTGCACCGCAAGCTCGCGGCCTACTTGCAGAAGGCTCAGGATCAAGGCCTGCTGAATGAAAAAACCATCGTCGTACTGCCCGAACATGTCGGCACCTGGCTGATGATCAGCGGCGAAAAAGACGAGTTGTACCAGGCCGCTACGCTCAAGGAAGCCATGAACTGGTTGGCGGTGAGCAACCCGTTGCAGTTCATCCGCGCCCTGATCAGCGCCGAGGGCGGTAGCCGTCTCGACGATGCGCACTTGCGGATGAAAGCCAAGAAAATGGCCAGGGATTATCAGGCACTGTTCGGCGGCCTGGCGAAAGACTTCCACGTGACGCTGGTGGCGGGTTCCATCGTGTTGCCCGAGCCGAGTATCAGCGATGGCACCCTGAAGATTGGCCGCGGTGCCCTGTACAACAGCAGCGTAGTGTTCGGTCGCGATGGTTTGCCGATCGGCCAGCCTCAGCGGCAAATGCACCCGACTTTCGCTGGACGCGACACTGTCGAAGCCAATTCCGAGCACACGATCAACGTCGTCGATACACCGCCCGGACGCCTGGGCGTGCTGATCGGCAGCGACAGTTGGTATCCGGACAACTATCGCAAACTCGACGATCAAGGCGCGCAACTGGTGGCGGTCCCGGCGTTCGTCGTCGGACACGGGTCTTGGGATCAACCGTGGCCTGGCTACAAAGGCCAGTCCACGCCGAACTCTGTGAGCCTCAAAGCTGGCGAACTCAGTGAAGGTCAGGCCTGGCATCGGCTGACGCTGATCGCCCAACCGTCCGGCAGCCAGGCCATCGCCGGTATGAGCGTGTTCCTGCGCGGTCAGTTCTGGGACAAGGGCAGCGCCGGTCAGAGCTTCCTCAGCAGCAACGGGCAACAATTCGCCGACGGCGATGCCCGGGGCGCGCGTTTGCTGAACCTCTGGCTGTAAGCCGATGAAACCGCAGCCGATGCGTCTCGGGGATTTGTCGGTGGGCTTTGTCCATAGCCTGGCCGACGCCGTGCGCAGCCATGGCCTGGACCCACAACCACTGCTTGAACAATACGGCCTCGATGCCGCACGGCTGGCCGAAGCCGGCGCCCGTCTCTCGATCCCGCGCTACATGCGCCTGGGTCACGGCGCCATTCAACTGACCGACGACCCGGCATTGGGTTTGCGCATGGGCCAGCTCAGTCGCCTGAGCCAGGCCGGCCTGGCCGGAGTCACCGCCGCCCAAGCCCCCACCGTGCGGGAAGCGGCGCGCTGCCTGATTCGCTTCGAAGCACTGTACGGCTCCAACTATCGCGGCCAGTCAAGCTTTCACGAAGACGCCCAAGGTGCCTGGCTGCGGTTCTATTCCATCAGCCCCTACAACGCCTACAACCGCTTCGTGGTGGATTCGATCATCGCCGGCTGGTTGCAGCAATTATCCAGCGTAAGCCCTGCCCCGCTACGCGCTGAACGGATCGAGATCGAATTCCAGGCGCCGGATTACCGCGAGGCATACGCCGTGCTGGGGGATTGTCCGATTCAGTTTGGCGCCGAACAGAACCAACTGCGCCTGAGCCTGGACAGCCTCGCCCAGCGCAACCCGGAGCACTGCCCGAGCACCTGGCGGCACCTGCTGCAACTGTGTGAACGGGAACTGGAGCAACTGACACGCACCCGCAGCCTGCGTGAACGCATCACTCAGTTACTGGGGCCGTTGCTCAATGGTGGTCGGGAGCCCGACCTGGAAGAAGTGGCGGCACGCCTGAAGCTGCCAACTTGGACGTTGCGTCGCAAACTCGCCGAGGAAGGCACGCAATTTCGTGCAATTCTCAACGATACACGCCGCGACCTCGCCATGACCTACATCCGCGACACCGAACTGGCGTTCGGGGAAATCGCCTACCTGCTGGGTTTTGCCTCAGCCGAAGCCTTCCAACGGGCCTTCAAACGCTGGAACGGCCAGACCCCCGGCGAGTTTCGCCGCAGTCATCGCCAATCCGCGTAAGGTTAGGGGGCGCGGCGGGGAAACTAATTGAGAACGCCCCCTAAAGCTCGGTAGCGTCTTCGGCCGGTTCCAGCGGGTCCAGTTCAAACGCCTGATACTCGAGCAGTTCTTCTTGATAATCGTCCATTATTAAACCCCCATCGCTTGTTGAAAAAATCGTCTGAATAAATGACTAGTGCCCTGAGCATAAAGTGCCCGCATGAAAGAAAAATGACGCGGGTATGACACTACGTCGCTACTGAATAAAACGTATTAGGTGGTCAGGAATTTATCACAGGATTTTTTCGATACGAGCTGCAGGAATACGGCTCGATTTGATGTGGATCAATCTTGAAAGGTGTTACGGGATCGGAGTCGTCTGACCCGATCCGTAACATCAGCCTTTTACTGGCCGGAGACAGGCATGGCCGAAATTGGCTCGCTCGGAGGGGGCATGGTGCTTGAGTCTGCCGGTGGCGTCACCGTTTCTGTGGACGAAGCCGGCTCGCTGCCCTGCTCCGGAGTGATCGGCGCCGTTTCAGCAGGTGGTGCAACAGGCTCCGAACTGGATGGAGCGGTTTCGGCTGGTGCAGGTTCAGCTGCCGGCGCTGGAGCAGGTGCAGGTTCTGCCGCCGGGGTCGGCGCCAACTGAGCCGGCGCAGCCTTGGTTTCAGGCACACCCAGATCAGTCTTCGGCTTCTCGGTAATGTGCGCGGCCTTCTTCGCTTCCGGCGGCAGGAACAACTCGACCAAGGCAAAGAAACGCTCGTAGAACTTGGCCGAGGATACGGTTTCACTGGCGACCTTGACCATCGAATCGTCGGACGAGCCGATCGGCATCGACACCGAGCCCAATACACCGACACCAAGGCTGGCGGAGTTGTTGGTCTTTTTCAGCGCATAGCGGTCCTGCAAGGCGTTGGCGAACATCGTCGCGTGATGCCCTTCGCTGCCGTCATCGGCACAAACCACGCTGAAGCTGATCTCCATGTGGGTCTCGCCAGTCTGCTGGAAGCTCTTGTGTCCACTGACCAGCTTCGGATCGGCGCTGGTGATGATGTAACCCTGGCTGAGCAAAGCCCGACGGGCGGCCTCGCAGGTCTGCTTATCGCTCACCGGGTAATTGCGCGAGAACGTTCCGGAATCGTCGAAGTTCTCATGCTCGTAGATGGCGGCTTTCTTCGACGAACAACCGGCAGCGGCGGCCAGCACCAAGGCCAGCCCGACAATACGCATGGGAATTGATTTAAACATTGAACATCCTGAGGAAAACGGTTCGGGGCGTATTGTGCAACAGATCGATGCTTAGCGTCGCACCGTTTAGTGTCTTGAAACAGTTACAAGTCTACTGACTGTTACTGACAGGAAAAAGTCGCGCGGTAAATAAGCAGGCGACGGGTAGCTCATGCCGCTTTTGTTTCACCCATAAAAAACCCCAGCCTTTCGGCCGGGGTCTTTGTGTCGCGCAAAGCTCAGTCAAGCATCAGAAACGCTTGATCTCCGCCTCGCTTTCCAACAGTTTGCGGTAGGCCGCAAAGTCTTGCTGGCCAATGCGCGAGGCGAGGAAGCGACGGTATTGAACCTTCTCTTCTTCGGTCGGTGCCGCAGCTTCGTTCACGCCATTCAGACGCACAATCACCAGGCTACCATCGGCCAGGGTCACGCTGCTGAAGGTCGGCTTGTCTTGGGCAGCGGGTTTCGGCATACGGAACAGCGCTTGCAGCACGGTTGGGTCGACCCCTTCCTGAGCGCGAGTCGCAGCTTGAGTCACTTTCCAGTTCTGGCCATCGATCGCCTTGTCCAGTGCAGTCTTGCCATCGCGCAGGCTGACGATCAGTTGATCAGCCTTGGTCTTGGCGGCAGCACTGGCATGCTCCTTGGTCAGTTGCGCACGGATGCTGGCAGCCACGCTTTCCAGCGGCAGTTGCTCAGGCTTGCGGTGTTCCTTGGCGCGCAGCACGATCACGGTTTCCGGGTCCAGCTCGATGGCGGTGCTGTTGGCACCCTCATCCAGCACTTCAGGACTGAACGCAGCGGTCACCACGGCACGGTTGGCCGCAATACCTTCGCCACCTTCCCGGCCGAATGGCGCGGACGTGTGGACAGTCAGCTTCAAGTCTTGTGCTGGCTGGGCCAGGTCGGAGGCCTCGAACGACGAGTCTTCCAACTGCTTGGTCGCCTCGACGAAACGCTGCTCGACCTGCTGGGTTTTCAGCTCGCGGGTCAGCTTGTCTTTCAGGCTGGCGAATGTCGGCACTTCAGGGGCTTCAACGCCCAGCAGCTTGATCAGGTGGAAACCGAAGTCAGTGCGAACCGGCTCCGAAACCTGATCCTTGGCCAACGAATACAGGGCTTTTTCAAACGCTGGATCGTAGACGCCTGGACCTGCATAACCGAGGTCACCGCCATTGTTCGCCGAGCCTGGATCCTGGGAGAATTCCTTGGCCAGGGCCTCGAATGTTTCGCCTTTGGCCAGACGCGCCTGCACTTCTTCGATTTTGGCCTTGGCTTGCGCCTCGGTCACCTTATCGTTCACTTCGATCAGAATATGCGCAGCCCGGCGTTGCTCGGACAGGTTCGCGGTTTCTTTCTGATACGCCGCTTGCAGGTCTTCGTCCTTGACGCTGACCTGATCAAAGAAGGACGCTTTCTTCAATTCGAGGTAATCGATGACCACCTGATCCGGCGTCATGAATTCCTTGGCGTGTTCGTCGTAGTAGGCTTTGACTTCGTCGTCAGTCAATTTCACCGCCGCAGGATCTGCCTTGACGTTCAGGGTGGCGAAATCGCGGGTCTGTTTTTCCAGACGGGCGAAGGCCAGAACCTGCGCATCAGTGACAAAGCCGCTACCGGCCAAGCCCGCGCGCAGCTGACCGATCAACATTTCCTGAGCCAGCATCTGGCGGAATTGCAGACGGCTATAACCGAGTTGACGGATCACCTGATCGAAGCGCTCGGCGCTGAACTTGCCATCCACCTGGAATTCAGGCGTTTGCAGGATCACCTGATCCAAAGCCGCTTCGGAGAAAGCGAATTTCGACTTTTCTGCGCCTTGCAGCAGCAGTTTGCGATCGATCAGGCCTTTGAGGGCCGATTCGCGCAGCATTTTTTCGTCGAGCAAGGAAGCATCGAAATCCTTGCCAAGCTGTTGCATGAGCTGACGGCGTTGCATATCAACCGCCTGGTTCAGCTCGTTTTGACTGATTTCTTCACCGTTGACCTTGGCCGCATCCTGGCTGTTGGTCGTCGCCTGGAAAATGGCCTCGATACCGGTGAAAGCCATCAGTACAACGATGATCCCGATAATGGTCTTGGCAATCCAGCCTTGTGAATTGTCCCTGATATTCTGCAGCATGCGTCCCCCAGAAACGGTTGAACTTCAAAATTAGGCAACCGTGGAGCGTGGGTAGAATCCGGATAGAAGAAAGGCGCATCCGAGGATGCGCCTTCTCGTAACTGGCGGAGCGGACGGGACTCGAACCCGCGACCCCCGGCGTGACAGGCCGGTATTCTAACCGACTGAACTACCGCTCCGCTGCCAAGTCAGGAATGACCCCGACCCGGATAGGCAAAAACCTGAATCGAACTTAGTTGACAGCTTCTTTCAGTGCTTTACCGGCTTTGAAACCTGGCTTTTTGGCGGCGGCGATTTCCAGCGTCTTACCGGTCTGTGGGTTACGACCGATGCGAGCAGGACGATCGGTCACGGAGAAGGTACCGAAACCAACCAGAACAACAGAGTCGCCAGCCTTGAGAGCGCCAGTGACGGATTCGATTACAGCGTCCAGCGCACGGCCAGCAGCAGCTTTCGGGATATCAGCGGATGCAGCGATAGCATCAATCAGTTCCGACTTGTTCACTCTAAGTCCCCTTATATCTATTTTGAGTTTGATTCTAAGTTTTTTGGTGAAAGCAAAAAAACGAGTGCTGAATGGCCTACAGACACTTAAGAGCCGCTTTATAACAAGGGCTCTAAAAAACTGTCAACAAGCCCCCCAGGCAAATGCGTACTAATGCGTGCTAATTCTTTCCTTAGAGTCAGACTCGCGTTTTTCATCCTTTGCAACGATCTCCGGAACCACATCCGGCAAGGGCTCCGGCGCGTATTGCAGCGCAATTTGCAGGACCTCGTCAATCCATTTAACTGGTTTAATCTGTAGATCTTGCTTGATATTGTCAGGAATTTCCTTCAGATCGCGTACGTTCTCTTCCGGAATGATCACCGTCTTGATTCCGCCACGGTGAGCCGCCAGCAGTTTTTCCTTCAAACCCCCGATCGCCAGCACTTGACCACGCAAGGTGATTTCGCCGGTCATGGCAACATCTGCGCGCACAGGAATGCCAGTCAATGCTGATACCAAGGCCGTGCACATGCCTACACCGGCGCTAGGGCCATCTTTCGGCGTTGCCCCTTCAGGCATATGGATATGCGTGTCGCGCTTCTCATGGAAGTCCAGAGGAATCCCCAGGCTCTTCGCACGGCTACGGACAACGGTCAGGGCTGCGGTGATCGACTCGACCATCACGTCACCCAGAGAACCCGTCTTGATTAACTGGCCTTTACCCGGCACGACCGCGGCTTCAATGGTCAGCAATTCGCCGCCCACCTGGGTCCACGCCAAGCCTGTGACTTGACCGATCTGATCCTGCGACTCAGCCAGGCCGTAGCGGAATTTACGCACGCCCAGGAAGTGCTCGAGCATGTCGGCAGTGACCTTCACCGAGAAGCGTTTTTCCATCGCATGCTCTTTGACCGCCTTGCGGCAAACCTTGGCAATCTGGCGCTCCAGCCCACGTACACCGGCTTCGCGGGTGTAGTAGCGAATGATGTCGCGAATCGCTTCGGCGTCGAATTCCAGCTCGCCTTTTTTCAGACCGTTGGCCGTAATCTGCTTCGGCGAAAGGTATTTGACAGCGATGTTGATCTTCTCGTCTTCGGTGTAACCCGGCAGACGAATCACTTCCATTCGGTCCAGCAGTGCTGGCGGAATGTTCATCGAGTTGGAGGTGCACAGGAACATCACATCGGACAGGTCGTAATCGACTTCCAGATAGTGATCGTTGAAGTTGTGGTTCTGCTCGGGATCGAGCACTTCCAGCAACGCCGACGCCGGATCGCCACGCATATCACTGCCCATTTTATCGATTTCATCGAGCAGGAACAGCGGGTTGCGGACACCCACCTTTGTCATCTTTTGAATCAATCTTCCTGGCATCGAACCGATATAAGTCCGGCGATGACCACGAATTTCCGCCTCATCGCGCACACCACCGAGGGCCATACGGACGAATTTGCGGTTGGTGGCGTGAGCGATCGACTCCGCCAGAGAGGTTTTACCCACCCCTGGAGGACCCACCAGGCACAGCACAGGACCACGAATCTTCTTCACGCGCTTCTGCACGGCGAGGTATTCGAGAATCCGCTCTTTGACTTCTTCCAGACCATAGTGGTCGGCGTCGAGAATGTCTTCGGCACGGGCAAGGTCCAGACGCACCTTGCTCTGAGCCTTCCACGGCACTTGAACCAGCCAGTCGATATACGAACGCACCACCGTCGCTTCCGCGGACATTGGCGACATTTGCTTGAGCTTGTTCAGTTCGGCCTGGGCCTTGGCCAATGCATCTTTCGGCAGACCAGCGGCATCGATACGCTTTTTCAGCTCTTCGATTTCGTTGTGGCCTTCGTCGCTGTCGCCCAGCTCTTTCTGAATGGCCTTCATCTGCTCATTCAGGTAGTACTCGCGCTGGCTGCGCTCCATTTGCTTTTTAACGCGGCCGCGAATACGTTTTTCGACTTGCAGCAGATCGATCTCGGCATCCAGCAACGCCAGAACGTGCTCGACCCGGGCCGACAAATCGATGATTTCGAGGATTTCCTGCTTCTGCTCGATCTTCAAGGCCATGTGCGCGGCCATGGTGTCAACCAGGCGACCTGGCTCGTCGATGCTGTTAAGCGACGACAGGACTTCAGCGGGGACTTTCTTGCCCAGCTGCACATATTGTTCGAACTGAGCCAGCAGGCTGCGGACAAACACTTCCGACTCGCGCTCAGGCGCGTCGACTTCGTCGATCAGCGAAACTTCGGCACGGCAGTGGCCGTCGACTTCGCTGAAGCGCTCCACGGCGCCCCGCTGCTCGCCTTCGACAAGAACCTTGACCGTGCCGTCAGGCAGCTTGAGCAGCTGCAGAACGGTAGCGATGGTGCCTACGCGATAAAGTGCTTCTTCACCGGGATCGTCATCAGCGGGATTTCGCTGAGCCAGCAGAAGGATTTGCTTGTCGCCCGTCATCGCTGCCTCGAGGGCTTCGATGGATTTCTCGCGCCCCACGAACAGCGGGATAACCATGTGCGGATAAACCACGACATCACGCAATGGCAGGAGAGGCAATTCGATGGTTGTCTTCATGATTTCGCCTCTACGGCGGCCATAAGGCCGTAAACAGATGGATGTAAGCTTGAAACCAAGATGGGGGCTGTTTTCAAAAAAAACAAGCGCAAATAAAATGTTAAAACGCGTTAAAAGCAAAGGGGCCCGAAGGCCCCTTCTTTATTTCAGCAGTGTGACGCTTAGGCGTCTGGCGCTGCCTTGGCAGCCGGCTCACTGTTTTCGTAGATATACAGTGGCTTGGACTTACCTTCTATAACGCTTTCATCGATCACTACTTTACTCACCTCGGACTGCGAGGGGATTTCATACATAGTGTCGAGCAATACACCTTCGAGGATCGAGCGCAGTCCACGGGCACCGGTTTTGCGTTCCAGAGCACGTTTGGCGACCGATTTCAGCGCGTCGGCCCGGAATTCCAGGTCCACGCCTTCCATCTCGAACAGCTTGGCATACTGCTTGGTCAGAGCATTTTTCGGCTCGGTGAGAATCTGCATCAACGCAGCCTCATCAAGCTCGTCCAGCGTGGCAAGTACCGGCAGACGACCGACGAATTCCGGGATCAGACCGAACTTGACCAAGTCGTCAGGTTCGACTTCACGCAGGGACTCACCGACTTTCTTGCCTTCTTCCTTGCTACGAACTTCCGCGTTGAAACCGATGCCGCCCTTGGTGGAACGGTTTTGAATAACCTTTTCCAGACCGGAGAACGCACCACCGCAGATGAACAGGATGTTACGGGTGTCGACCTGAAGGAATTCCTGCTGCGGGTGCTTGCGACCACCTTGAGGTGGAACGGAAGCGACCGTGCCTTCAATCAACTTGAGCAGGGCCTGCTGCACGCCTTCACCGGAAACGTCCCGGGTGATCGACGGGTTGTCAGACTTGCGCGAGATCTTGTCGATCTCATCGATGTAGACGATGCCCATCTGGGCTTTTTCTACATCGTAATCGCACTTCTGCAGCAGCTTCTGAATGATGTTCTCGACATCTTCACCGACATAACCCGCCTCGGTGAGGGTGGTTGCGTCGGCGATGGTGAACGGAACGTTCAGCAAGCGGGCCAGTGTTTCGGCAAGCAGGGTTTTACCCGAGCCTGTCGGGCCGATCAGCAAGATGTTGCTTTTGCCGAGTTCGACGTCGTCATTCTTTTTGTCACGCTGGTTCAAACGCTTGTAGTGGTTGTACACCGCTACGGCCAGAACCTTTTTCGCACGTTCCTGACCAATCACGTACTGATCAAGGATGCCGCTGATTTCTTTAGGCGAAGGCAATTTATGCGCGCTGCTTTCGGCCTGGGCTTCCTGCACCTCCTCACGGATGATGTCATTGCACAGGTCGACGCACTCGTCGCAGATAAAGACCGAGGGGCCGGCAATCAATTTGCGTACTTCATGCTGGCTTTTGCCACAGAAGGAGCAATAGAGCAGCTTGCCGTTGTCCTCGCCGTTGCGGGTGTCAGTCATTCGTTCGATCCAAATCCGATAGGCTTGCAACACAAGATGAAGGCTATTGCGGGCTTTTTCAAGCCCGCCGGTGATCAGACCAGCTGACCAACCCTATTTTGAGCTGCTTATTTTAAGCGGGGCGCTGGTTGATCACTTCATCGATCAACCCGTATTCACGCGCCGCTTCTGCACTCATGAAATTATCGCGGTTGGTATCGCGCTCGATTTCTTCAAGAGTGCGCCCGCTATGCTTGGCCATCAGCGTGTTGAGACGCTCACGAATGAAGAGGATTTCCTTGGCATGGATTTCGATATCCGAGGCCTGGCCCTGGAAACCGCCCAGTGGCTGGTGAATCATCACACGCGAGTTCGGCAGGCAGTAACGCTTGCCTTGGGCACCGGCCGTCAGCAGAAACGCGCCCATGCTGCACGCTTGACCGATACAGGTGGTCGACACGTTTGGCTTGATGAACTGCATGGTGTCATAGATCGACATGCCCGCCGTCACCGAACCGCCCGGCGAGTTGATATAGAGATGGATGTCCTTGTCCGGGTTTTCCGCTTCAAGGAACAGCAGTTGCGCACAGATCAGGTTGGCCATGTAGTCCTCTACCGGACCAACCAGAAAAATCACTCGCTCCTTGAGAAGGCGCGAGTAGATGTCATAGGCGCGCTCGCCACGAGCAGACTGCTCGACAACCATCGGGACCAAGCCGCCTGCGGCCTGGATATCAGAGTTCTGCTGAATATACGAATTACGGAACATGCTCTGCAGTCACTCCCAAATAGTTATGTCTTGAATACGCATAAGCCAGCACGAAGGCTGGCTTATGGTGTGTACTTCTTACCGCAAAAACAATCAGTCGGCTTGTGGAGCTTCTACCGGCTTGACCGCTTCTTCGTAAGAGACCGATTTGTCGGTCACGCTAGCTTTCTGCAGAACAGTATCCACAACTTGTTCTTCCAGCACAACCGAACGGACTTCGTTCAGTTGCTGGTCGTTCTTGTAGTACCAAGACACAACCTGCTCAGGCTCCTGGTAAGCCGAAGCCATTTCCTGAATCATCTCGCGAACGCGGGCTTCGTCAGGCTTGAGGTCGAATTGCTTGACCACTTCAGCCACGATCAGACCCAGCACAACGCGGCGCTTGGCTTGCTCTTCAAACAGCTCGGCCGGCAGTTGGTCAGGCTTGATGTTGCCGCCGAACTGCTGAACAGCCTGCACGCGCAGACGGTCAACTTCGTTGGACAGCAGAGCCTTTGGCACTTCGATCGGGTTGGTGGCCAGCAGACCGTCCATAACCTGATTCTTGACCTTGGATTTGATCGCCTGACGCAGTTCGCGCTCCATGTTCTTGCGAACTTCGGTGCGGAAGCCTTCCAGACCGGTTTCCTTGATGCCGAATTGAGCGAAGAACTCTTCGGTCAGCTCAGGCAGTTTAGGCTCGGAAACGGTGTTCACGGTTACGGTGAACTCAGCGGCTTTGCCTGCCAGGTCGAGGTTCTGATAGTCCTCTGGGAAGGTCAGGTTCAGAACGCGCTCTTCGCCAGCTTTAGCGCCAACCAGACCGTCTTCGAAGCCAGGGATCATGCGACCGGAACCCAGTACCAGCTGGGTGCCTTTGGCGGAACCGCCAGCAAACACTTCACCGTCGACTTTGCCGACGAAATCGATGTTCAGTTGATCTTCGTTCTGAGCAGCGCGATCGGCAACTTCGAAACGGGTGTTCTGCTTGCGCAGGATTTCCAGCATCTTGTCCAGATCGGCATCAGCCACGTCAGCGCTCAGGCGCTCGACAGTGATACCTTCGAAACCGGCAACGGTGAACTCCGGGAAAACTTCGAAAATTGCGACGTATTCCAGATCTTTGCCAGCTTCCATCGATTTAGGCTCGATCGAAGGAGCGCCAGCCGGGTTCAGCTTCTGCTCGACAACAGCTTCGTAGAAGGAAGACTGGATCACATCGCCCACGGCTTCTTGACGTGCATCAGCACCGAAACGGCGCTTGATTTCACTCATAGGCACTTTGCCTGGACGGAAGCCAGCGATCTTGGCCTTTTGGGCAGTCTGCTGCAGACGCTTGTTGACCTGAGTCTCGATGCGCTCAGCCGGCACGGTGATGCTCATGCGGCGCTCAAGAGCAGAAGTATTTTCAACAGAAACTTGCATGGATATTCCTCGTTGCACAGACGTTAGCCGGCCGTTTCCGACCCCAGAATGTCGGGTAGAGATGGGCCATTACTGGCCCACCTCCCCCTAAGAACCGTACGTGCGAGTTTCCCCGCATACGGCTCGGGCCTAATCAAAACCCCCGGTAAGGGGAGCCGGTTTGTTCACTGTCAATCCGCGAGCGTGTAGCCGCTGGTGACAAAGGGGGTGCAATAGTACCCGGTTATTTAGGGAGTCTCCACCGCCTTTTGTGCGGTACAGAATGTGGTGATCATGCCACCCCGTCTCCTTCGTAATCGGTAACTTACACATTGGACACAATCCTTTCTGACTCTGGAAAAGGCTCAAAATTTGCTTACGGTACGCCAGCCTTTTGAGCATCTGTTCCATACGCCTTTTCTCACCCATTTCCTCCATAGAAGGATCGAAGGGGTTGTACTCCCCACTCACCTTCTTGTGTCGTTCGATCGGAGTGCTCGCTAGCGAGTACAACTCGATCGTTCGCATCTCTCCCTTGTCATTCATCGTCGCGGTAGCAAACACCCCTTTCCGCCCCTTCATGGGTTTAAAGTATTTTGCTCCGATCCACTGGAGTGTTTTCTTAGGGTGTCGCCGTTTTGCCCAACGCCATAGAGCCAGAAAGATCATGTAATCCATGCGGCTATACGCTTTCTTGGCTACCACAGGCTGGTGATAGAACGCCCAGCCACGCAGTATCGGATTCAGCTGTCGGATCAGATCCTCCTGCCTTACCGTTTTGCTGGTACTGATGACCTCCCTTATCTTGCTATAGAACGCTTTCACGTTTTTCTTGCTTGGCTTGATCAGAAGCTTCCCATCGTACTTGCGGAAATTCCAACCTAGAAAGTCAAAGCCTTCCTTTATATGGACGACACGCGTCTTCTCGAGTGACAACTGCAGCCCCCGCACTGCTAGGAACTGCTCTACCCAAGGTCTGACTTCAGTTTCCAGCACCTCTCGCGAGGTTCCGGTTATCACAAAGTCATCCGCGTAACGCACCACATTGATTTTCAGCTTCTTGGCCTTGGTCACACCCAGATGTTGCTTAAGTTGTGACTCCAGCCCATCCAGCACCAGATTCGCCAAGCTGGGCGAGACAATCCCGCCCTGTGGCGTACCGGCATCCGTTGCCTGTAGCTGGCCTTTATGAATCACGCCAGCTTTCAACCATTTTCGGAGAGTCACCTTATCCGTTGGGACGTTGGTGATAAGCCAATCATGATTGATATGGTCAAAGCAGCCTTTGATGTCCGCCTCCAAAACCCATTGGGCCGAAACCTTCTTGGATAGGCATACGAACAACTGCCCCATTGCATCCGCCGTAGATCGCTCGATCCTAAAGCCGTAGCTGTTTGGATCGCCGGTGGTTTCTGCAATGGGTGCCAGAGCAAGCAAATACAACGCCTGCATTGCCCTGTCCGTCATGGTCGGAATGCCCAGAGGGCGCTCCTTTCCATTTGACTTCGGAATAAACACACGTCGTAAAGGCCGTGGCTTATAACCGTGGCGCTTCAACCCATTTGCCGCCTTCCATTTGGCATCGGGTGTATCCCAGAGCACGCGGTCGACTCCCGCCGTGCGCTTACCCTGGTTTTCAGTGACTCGCCGTACGGCCAAGTATCTGGCCGAGCGTGAGCGGGTCAGCATCCGCTGCAAGGCTTTCACCCTGCGCCAGTTGCCTTCCCGACAAGCCTTCGCAATCCGTATCTGCATCGCCCGGACATTCCGCTGAACACGCCACCAATCGATGTCATGCCATTGTTGCGGAGCGCCGGAAGGCGCAGACACGGCCAATTGGCTATGTTCTAACATGCTGCCTTCCTCTCAAGTTGCCCCAAGCGAAAGACGCACACATCCCCTGACGGGAATGGACGCTCCCGCCAGGGTTGGATTAATAGAAGATCCGTTACAACTGGATCTCTAGGTTTATTGAGACAGGTTCACTCAGAGTTCATGCGACGAAAGACCACGCAGAAGTCTGCCCGGTTTCCCGTGAAGCAATGTTCCAGCCCCTATCCGGGCCATTACAGCCCGGCTTTCGCTTTCTCTGCGATCCCATACCCGCACAGCCAACGGATCACCTTGCGGCTCACCTGCCCGAAGGCAGCTATACGGGCTTACCACGTTCCCTGCCTGTCACACGACTGGGTTAGAGTCTGCCTATTCGCCGGCGACCTTTTGTGACGACGTGTTCCGACCCTTGACCAGAACAACCGGTCGCATCACCTTTTTGGTTAATGCCTATCAGCAGATTAGGCACCGTAATGCTGACGACGTTTATTAGCAGTTCACTTGTGTTACCCATACCAGCCAGCCTAGCGCCTCAACCCGGTACTGCTCCGAGCATCTGCGCTCCGCCTCACGGCGAAGACGCACCCATACAGGGGGCTACATTGTTGGAAGAGCTTCACACCCCACCGTTACCAGTGACGCATGTCTTCCTAGGCTATCGTTGGTCGCACAACGAGTCCGCTGCCACTCCAAACAGGCAATGGTTGGACAATGACAGACAGAGCTTTCGCTCATGTCTCCGGTTTGATGTGAACAGGGACTGCCGAGGCAGCATGCTCAAAGAATTGTTACCTCCTGTTTCAAAAGCAGGAGGGAACCCCAGCGGGGATTCTCTCCCGCATGGGTTTAGCCCTGAATAGGGCTGATATGTAGTAGGCACTCCAATACCGGAAATCCAGTACTGTGGTCGAGCCACCGAGCGCTAATCGACCTTGGGTCTGCCACCGCCGCTGCGGCAAGTCCTTGAAGGCATTGGACTTCTGGGAGGGTTTTGTTTCTTGGGATTGGGCACCCAAGCTCTCGGTTCTCTTTCGAAAACCCTTCAAGATGACTCTACACCTCGAAGTTTAGGAGACACGCCACGCGTGTCGCACCAAGGGCATGCATTCTAGTGGGTCATACTCAAGAAGTCACCCTACTGAAAACGGGTAAAAAAGCAGCAGGCAATTTATAGGCGGGGACAAACGGTTGTGCCTCGCCCTATTAGCAAATACAGCCAGTCATGCCAGGGCTCTGCGCCAATCCTTCTATATATAGAAGAAATCGGCAATCCATCCCTGACAGCCGACCCCACGAGGGGACCGACGGGCGAATCAGCATCATCGAGATACATAAATTCGACGACCCTACCCGCCCTTTCAACCCGGAACATGCGGTTGTTTTGAAAATTCAGATTTCTAAAACAAAAACGGCGCAGCCCTTTTCAGGTGCTGCGCCGTTTTCTGCTATTAAATAGCTGTTTGTAATGGTGCGGACGGAGAGACTCGAACTCTCACACCTTGCGGCGCTGGAACCTAAATCCAGTGTGTCTACCAATTCCACCACATCCGCATCAAACTTTTAAAGCAAAGGCGCCAGACTGTTAATCTGGCGCCTTTCTAAATATGGGGTGGACGAAGGGGATCGAACCCTCGACAACGGGAGTCACAATCCCGTGCTCTACCAACTGAGCTACGCCCACCATATTGCCATGTTGCGTTACTTGTGCCAAAGCTGCCTAATTGGCGCACCCGGCAGGACTCGAACCTGCGACCATCCGCTTAGAAGGCGGATGCTCTATCCAGCTGAGCTACGGGCGCCTTGTTAATCTGTATTCTTGGACGATTACAAACTAAGTGCTTTCAGTCTCACCGAATTAAACATCAACTCTGCTCGACCTTCTTAACCAGTGCTAGGCTGTGCCCGACAAGTGCGACGAATGTTATAGGTGAGCCTGAAGGTCGTCAACTCTTTTTTAAAAAAAATTCATTTAATTAAAGGGGTTAGGGGAATTTGCAGACCAAGCGCCTTTGCCCTCACCTCATGACATGCGAGAATGCGCTCTCTTTTTTTCCCCTCTCGATGGTTAATCACGCGCAATGACTGCACAACTAATCGACGGCAAATCGATCGCCGCCAGCCTGCGCCAGCAGATCGCCAAACGAGTCGCCGAGCGTCGCCAGCAAGGCCTGCGCACACCCGGCCTCGCGGTGATCCTGGTCGGCAGCGATCCTGCCTCTCAGGTTTATGTCTCGCACAAGCGTAAAGACTGTGAAGAGGTCGGCTTCCTTTCCCAAGCCTACGACCTGCCTGCCGAAACCACTCAAGAAGCACTGACCGACCTGATCGATCGCCTGAACGACGACCCGGCGATTGACGGCGTCCTGCTTCAGCTGCCTTTACCTGAACACCTGGACGCCTCCAAATTGCTGGAGCGCATTCGTCCTGACAAGGACGTCGACGGTTTCCACCCTTATAACGTCGGCCGTCTGGCCCAGCGCATTCCGCTGCTGCGTCCGTGCACCCCTAAAGGCATCATGACGTTGCTGGAAAGCACCGGTGCCGACCTCTACGGGATGGACGCGGTCATTGTCGGGGCTTCCAACATTGTTGGCCGTCCAATGGCGATGGAACTGCTGCTGGCCGGTTGCACCGTGACCGTTACCCACCGTTTCACCAAGGATCTGGCGGGCCATGTCGGTCGCGCCGACCTGGTGGTGGTTGCAGCCGGCAAGCCGGGCCTGGTCAAAGGCGAATGGATCAAGGAAGGCGCGATCGTGATCGACGTTGGCATCAATCGCCAGGCAGACGGCAAGCTGGTCGGTGACGTGATCTACGAAACCGCCCTGCCCCGCGCCGGCTGGATCACGCCGGTTCCGGGTGGCGTTGGCCCGATGACCCGCGCCTGCCTGCTGGAAAACACGCTGTACGCCGCGGAAACCCTGCACGGCTGAGTTCACGCTTGCTTGCAGCGCCGCATAAAAGAACCCCGCCATCGCGGGGTTCTTTTTGCCTGCAGAAAAAGCTCGACCATCTGCCGGAAAAGCGTGCTTCCAAGCACTTTCCCCTGAACATAGAACAACCATCGACAGTTCTTCAGCCATACTCCTAAAATGCGTCGCTTTTTAAAGAAACAGCCCGTTACAAAACGGCATATCCACCCTTTATGAGTCCGCCAGCGTGAAAATCCGTCTTTCAATCCTGAGTCTATTTTTTGCATTTACAGGGACTTTCACCGCGCCAACGATCAACGCCGCAGAAACCACCGCCGCACCCCGAGACATTTCACAACTGAAGATCGCTTCCGGCAGTGTCTTGCTGATGGATATGCAAACCAACAAAGTGATCTATGCCAGCAATCCTGACGTGGTAGTGCCAATCGCGTCCGTCAGCAAACTGATGACCGGCCTGGTGGTGGTAGAAGCCCGGCAGAACATGGACGAATACCTTTCCATCAACATCAGCGACACCCCGGAAATGAAAGGCGTGTTTTCCCGGGTCAAACTCAAAAGCGAATTGCCGCGCCGAGAGATGCTGCTGATTGCCCTGATGTCGTCGGAAAACCGTGCCGCTGCGAGTCTGGCCCATCACTATCCGGGCGGCTATGTCGCGTTCATTGCCGCCATGAACGCCAAAGCCAAAGCGCTGGGAATGACCAGCACCCACTTTGTCGAACCGACGGGCCTCTCCCCTCGCAATGTGTCCACCGCCCGCGATCTGAGCAAACTGCTGATCGCCGCACACAAGCACCCGCTATTGACTCAGCTGAGCACCACCAAGGAAAAAACCGTTTCGTTCCGTAAACCCAACTACAGCCTGGGCTTCCGCAACACCGACCATTTGGTCAACAAGCCTAACTGGGACATCAAACTGACCAAAACCGGCTTTACCAACGCGGCCGGTCACTGCCTGGTGCTGGTCACCCACATGGGTGATCGTCCGATGGCGCTGGTGATTCTCGACGCCTTCGGCAAGTACACGCACTTTGCCGATGCCAGCCGGATTCGTAGCTGGGTCGAAACCGGCAAGAGCGCCAACGTGCCGTCCGTCGCCCTGCAGTACAAGTCCGACAAGAATCTCAAGCATCGCCAGAGCGGCGTGGTTGAAGCATCGAAATAAGTCGAAACGCCTCCAAAAGAAAGCCCCGAATATTCGGGGCTTTTTTTTGTCCGGATTAATCATTAGGCAACGGCATCTGATCGTCATCCGGAATGCCATCCCCGGCACTCGGGTCTTTCCAGCCTTGCGGATGCTTTGTTGGTACCACGGTCGGTCTGGCCAAGGGGTCCCGTAACGGACTGTCCGGATCCATCACCGGATCCAGATCTTCTTCGGGGGTTGTTGGAACACTGTCAGGAGGATCAGGACGTTTGTCGTCGAAGCTCGAATCGGTAGACATATGCACCTCACACTAGGGCTTGGGTTTCAGATCGCCAAGTGGATCGTAAGGCTTTGCCGGGGCCTTCTTGCCCTCCTCACCCGGTTTTACATCCCTGGGCGCCTTGGCGGGCCCGATGGGATCGACCTGAGGATCGGCAACGTCCGGGGAATCGGGGTCGAACCCCAACTCATTATCGGACGAATGCTCAGACGAGTGCGGACCAGTGGGGGTATTGGAATGTGCCATGGCGCCTCCTGATCATGGTCCCGGAAAAGTCCGGACCCTCTACGTGAGACTCCAGCATAGCGTGGCAGTGCCATGCCGATGACGAGCGGAACTTACTTCGCGCTCAACGCCTTCTTCGCCCTGGCTGCCGCCTGCTCCTGACCTGACTGGGCAAGATCGCTCGCCGCTTTCAGCCAGCGCTGCTGATCAACATTGGCCGGAATCTGGTCCGGCTTCTGGATCAATACGGCCCAGCCACCGGCATTCTCGAACGCCGATTCAAAGGCGCTGAACCCCATCAGCAACCGACGATCCATCCCGGCGCGCAGCAGCACGGTCTGCTTCTGACGGTTGTAACCGGCGAGAATGGCGTATCGGGGCTCTGCCCAAAACGCCGAGCCTTCGGTGAAGCGCACCATTACCGGATAACCGGCCGCAACCTGGGCCAGCAGCGCTGGCAAATGGCTGTCGAGGGGATAGACCACCATCCCGTACTCGCGCGCGAGGTCCTGCATGTTCTGCTGCAAGCGGTCTTCGGCACCCGGCAAATGCAGAGGTTTGTCTAGTAAGCCTGGGGTTATCACGATGCCTTGCTGGGACAGCAGGCTGGCCAGAACCTGAGGCCCGCTTTGATAACTTTGCCCACGGTAGAACGTACCGCTGAGTTCGACCCGCTCAGGAAGACGCTTGATCTCAGGCGCCACGCTCCCCGCACAACCAGCCAGACCGGCAACGCAGCCAACGATCAATACCAAAGATCGAATTCGAGAAACTACCCGCACCATCATCACTCTCTTGTTCAGACGCCAGGTATTCACACTCCCGGCTTGGCCGTCGATCATAGGATGCCGCGCGGCAGCGGTATAGCCTTAACGGGCAGTTGATTACATTCGATAGAGCGAACTGGTTGGTGACAGGCGACCTTTGGTCAATAGTCTGAAATACAGCAGCGGCTAAACTGTCACTTACCAAGGAAGAGTGTGTGCCCGATGCAGGGCAAAGAGGAGGCACTGATGAGCCTGACAATGACCATTGTAATGTTGATTTCCGGCTGGCTGGCCGTGGCCGCCGCCATGCTGTGGGGCGTTTTACGTATTACCCGCCGGCACCATCATCACCCGGTTCAATCGGCGCCTGTGGCGAAAACCGATCAGCCGGCTGCCCACCCCGCCACCGCGCACTGACCGGCGCTTTTCGGTCGCCCAAACAAAAACGGCCGCCTGGGCTCTTTCGAGTTCAGGCGGCCGTTTCGTTTAACGAAGGTTAAGCTTCTGCGGCGATGCGCTTCTGCCTGGCCCGACGAGACAGCATGTTCAAGCCTTCGATCGTGGCCGAGAACGCCATGGCCGCGTAGACGTAGCCTTTCGGTACGTGGGCGCCAAAACCTTCGGCGATCAGCGTCATGCCGATCATGATCAGGAAGCCCAGCGCCAACATCACCACCGTCGGGTTGTCGTTGATGAACTTGGCCAGAGGGTCAGCTGCCAACAACATCACCAGTACCGACACCACCACCGCAATGATCATGATCGGCAAATGCTCGGTCATGCCGACAGCGGTAATGATGCTGTCGATGGAGAACACCATGTCCAGCAGCAGGATCTGACCGATCGCAGCGGCAAAACCCAGGGTCACAGTCGAGGTGGCCGACGTCGGATCATCCGGCGCCGGATCCATGCTGTGATGGATCTCGGTGGTCGCCTTCCACAACAGGAACAGGCCACCCGCGATCAGGATCATGTCCTTCCAGGAGAACGCGTGGCCGAGAATCTCGATCACAGGCTCCGTCAGCTGGACGATGAAAGCGATGGTGCTCAACAGTGCCAGGCGCAGGATCAACGCCATGCCGATACCGATGCGCCGCGCCTTCTGGCGATGCTGTTCGGGCAGTTTGTTGGTGAGGATCGAGATGAAGATCAGGTTATCGATGCCGAGCACGATTTCCATCACCACCAGCGTGGCCAAGGCGACCCAGGCAGTGGGGCTTGCAGCAAGTTCTAAAAGGTATTCCATGGGTCAGTCCTGACTCGTTGTAGACGGTTTAGATTTCCTGGGACGAAGATTCGGATTTGTCCGTCTCTTTGGCCGGTTGTTCTTTCTTGGTGATCAAACCGCCCGTGGCATCGCTGAGCGCTTGCTCGGCCGCTTTGTGGGTATCGTCAATTGCCTGCTTAGCGGTTTCGGCAGCCTTGCCCATCAATTGCTGAGCGCTTTTCTCGGCCTGGTCGCAACCGGCCAACACCAGTAAAGACGTGATCAGCAGTGCCGTGGTTTTAAGCTTCATGATGCTTCCCTCAAATAGAACAGACAGAACCGGAAAGGCGATCCGTCGATAGCGAGGCATTCTAAGGAAGTAAACACTTCAGGAAAATTCGTATTTTTAGCGGCTATACTTCGGTTTTAACGAATCCATATCTTCATCTGCAGCTCCTGCCCCGGAATATAAATAGATGCTTAATTATCGACAGCTGCATTACTTCTGGGTGGTGGCCAAGACGGGCAGCATCGTGCGCGCCTGCGAGCAACTGAACCTGACGCCACAGACCATCAGCGGGCAGATTTCCCTGCTCGAGCAAACCTATGGCATCGAGTTGTTTCGTCGGGTCGGCCGGCAGCTGGAACTCACCGAAGCCGGGCGT
This sequence comes from Pseudomonas farris, assembly GCF_019145235.1. Classification (GTDB taxonomy): domain Bacteria; phylum Pseudomonadota; class Gammaproteobacteria; order Pseudomonadales; family Pseudomonadaceae; genus Aquipseudomonas; species Aquipseudomonas farris. The sequence goes on from NZ_JAHSTV010000007.1 coordinate 263,990, forward strand.
CAGACCCTGCCCTACGCCGAGCAGATGTTTCAGCTCGGGGGCGAACTGGAGTTGATGCTGCGGGCGCAGCCCAATGAACAACAAATCCTGTTTCGGGTAGGAGTCGCCGACGTAGTGCCCAAATCCATCGTCTATCGCCTGATCGCTCCGACCATGGAGTTGAGCGAGCCCCTGCGTATCACCTGTCGCGAAGACAAACTGGAACGTTTGCTTGCCGACCTGGCGATTCAGCGCCTTGATCTGGTGATTTCCGACAGCCCGATGCCCTCGCATCTGGACATCAAGGGCTACAGCCAGAAACTCGGTGAATGCGGCATCAGCTTCTTCGCCACAGCCGAACTGGCGGCGCGATATGGCCAGGACTTCCCCCGCAGCCTGCACGGCGCCCCGCTGCTGATTCCCGGGCCGGAAACCGTGGTGCGCAGTCGCTTGCAACGCTGGTTTGCCGAACAGCAGATCCAGCCACAGATCGTCGGCGAGTTCGACGACAGCGCCTTGATGCAGGCTTTCGGCCAATCCGGCAGCGGGATATTCATCGGCCCGAGCGTGATTGCCGACGAAGTGAGACGCCAATGCGGCGTGGAGTTGATTGGCCAGACCGACGCGGTGCGCGAGTCGTTCTACGCCATCTCGGTGGAGCGCAAGGTCAAGCACCCCGGCATTGTCGCCATTACCGAAGGTGCTCGCCGCGAGCTGTTTACCGCGATATGAGGTGTCAGGCGCAGATTTCGCGAGGTTTAAAGGTCATCAGCGCCATCGCCAACAGGATCGAGACAAGGATAAAACCAGCCGCCGCGAAACCCAGGCCGCCCAGGCCGACACTGTCGATCACCCGCCCACCGACCATCGCGCCCAGACCGATGCCGAGATTGGCCCCGGCGATGTTCAGCGATGCAGCAAAGGCCGGTGCCTCAGGCGCAGCCTTCATCAGACGCACGTGGCTGACCAGGAACAGCGCGGCCTGAGTCACGCCCCAAATCCCCATCGCTGCCGCCAGACCGAGGGGCGAATGAATGTTCGGCACCAAGGCCACCATGCCGGCGATCATGAAGGCACAGAACGTTACTGAAGCAATTAGCGGATGCCGATCCACCGCGCGACCGCCCAACGAATTGCCGATCAAGCCGACCGCACCGAAGCCCATCAGGCACCAGCCGACGACGGTGCCGTTGAAACCGGCCAGTCGCTCAAGAATGTCTGCCAGGTAGGTGTAAGCGGTGAACATGCCGCTGAACACCAGGATCGATAACAGCACATGCCCCAGCATCAACGGGCTACGCAGGATTCTGAACTGCGAACGGAAGCTCACTTGATGTTGGTGCAGGTTGGTTTTCGGCAAGTAGATAAACAGCAGCAACGCCTTGGCAAACGCGATTACCGCCAGAATGCCAAAGGCACTGCGCCAGCCGAACGCATCGGAAATCAGCGTACCCACCGGAATACCGAACACCGTGGCGCAGACAATGCCGAAACCGATCTTGGAGATGGCCCGCCCGGCATAGTCCGGCCCGACGATGTCCACTGCGGTTTCACTGGCCAACGCCCAGAACACCGGCAACCCCAGCGCCGGAATCAGTCGCGCAATGGCCATCACCCCGATGTTCGGCGCCAGCGCCGCCAGCGTGTTGGCCAGACCGAACATGATCAGCACACTGATAAACAGTTTGCGCCGTTCAAATCTTGCGAAGTACGCCGTCAGGAACGGCCCGAAAGCGGCCACGGTGAAGGCGAACAGGGTCACCAGCAAACCCGCTTGAGGAATGCTGACGTCCAGATCTCGGGCGATTGCCGGCAACAGGCCGACGATGATGAATTCCGTTGTCAGCACCGTAAAACCGGCGGCGGACAACAGAAGAATGGGCAACAGCATGCAGAACTCCAGGAAAACGACGACACCAGCGACAGCCCGAAGGCTCACTGGCAGAACTTGAAAATGAGGATGGCGAAGCTTAACAGAGTGTTTCCGGACGAAGTTGCACGAACCTGCAAATCGCGTTGAGCAATCGGGTGGCAGATCGTCACAGGTCTGAAGGATCACGCCTACGCTGTGATAAAGTCCGCGGCCTGCGGTACTTACACTTTGCTCATCGGCCATTCATTGGCATTGATGCAGCGACCCTTCGGTTCCCTCCATGTGGCCTGCCCGGCTTTTTGCTGCATGAACAGAACCCTGCACCCTAATAAAATCAGAGATGCCGTTATGACCGCTTCATCCCCTTCTCTTTTGCAACGCCTGAAACGCAGTAGCCTGGTCACGCAAATCATCATCGGCCTGATCGCCGGGATTGCCTTGGCGTTGTTCGCGCCTGAGCTGGCCAAATCCACCGCCTTCATTGGCAAAGTGTTCGTGTCGGCGCTCAAGGCTGTCGCGCCGATTCTGGTGTTCGTGCTGGTCATGGCCTCGATTGCCAACCATAAGCACGGCCAGGAAACCCATATCCGGCCGATTCTGTTTCTGTATTTGCTGGGCACCTTCGCGGCGGCCGTGGTGGCGGTGATCGCCAGTACGCTGTTCCCGTCGAGTCTGGTGCTGTCGGCCCAGGACGTCGCGGTGACCGCACCGGGCGGCATCAGCGAAGTGCTGCAAAGCCTGCTGCTCAGCGTGGTCGACAACCCGGTCAGCGCGCTGATGAACGCTAACTTCATCGGTATCCTGGCTTGGGCGATCGGCATGGGCGTTGCGATTCGCCATGCAGGCGAGACGACGCGCGAAGTACTGGGCGACCTGTCCAATGGCGTGACCTTGATCGTGCGTCTGGTGATTCGCTTTGCGCCGCTGGGGATCTTCGGCCTGGTGGCCTCGACCCTCGCCACCTCCGGTTTCGGTGCCTTGATCGGCTACATGCATCTGCTGGCCGTGTTGTTGGGCTGCATGCTGTTCGTGGCGCTGGTGATGAACCCGGCCATTGTGTTCTGGAAGCTACGTCGCAACCCGTATCCGCTGGTACTCACCTGCCTGCGCGAGAGCGGTATCACTGCCTTCTTCACCCGCAGTTCGGCGGCGAACATTCCGGTCAACCTGGAGTTGAGCAAGCGTCTGGGCCTGCATGAAGATACCTATTCGGTGTCGATCCCGCTCGGCGCCACCATCAACATGGCCGGCGCTGCGATCACCATCACCGTGCTGACCCTGGCTGCCGTGCATACCCTGGGCATCGCCGTGGATATTCCGACAGCCATCCTGCTCAGCATCGTCGCGGCGATCTGTGCCTGTGGCGCCTCGGGCGTGGCAGGCGGTTCGCTGTTGCTGATTCCGCTGGCGTGCAGCCTGTTCGGCATCCCGAGCGAAATCGCCATGCAGGTGGTGGCGGTCGGCTTCATCATCGGTGTGTTGCAGGACTCGGCGGAAACCGCGCTGAATTCCTCCACCGACGTGCTGTTCACCGCGGCGGCATGCCAGGGTGAGGAACAGAAGACCCAGAAAGCCCGGGAAGCCCAGCGTCTGGCATAAAAAGATCAAAAGATCGCCGCAGCAACGCATGTAAAAAAGCCCGCCAAGGCTTACACCTTGGCGGGCTTTTTTGTACCTGGGCGGTTTAGAACGCGCCCATGTAATCGCGCTTGCCCACTTCCACACCGTTGTGACGCAGCAGTGCGTAAGCGGTGGTCACGTGGAAGAAGAACTGCGGCAAACCGTAGCTCAGCAGATAAGCCTGGCCAGTGAAGCGCTTCTCTTTAGGCGTGCCTGGACGGGTAACGATCTCGATGCCTTCCTTGCCGTCGATCTGCTCAGGCTTGATCTCGCCAATGAAGGCCAGGACCTTGGCAATCAACGCTTGCAGTTCGGCGAAGGTGGTTTCGGTGTCGTCATATTTCGGCAGTTCGACTTCAGCCAGACGCGCCGAAACGCCTTTGGCGAAATCAACGGCGATCTGCACCTGACGCACCAGCGGGAACATGTCCGGGTACAGACGGGCTTGCAGGAATGCGTTCGGATCAATGTTTTTCGCGGTAGCGTGGGCTTCGGCCTTGCTCAGGTTGTTGCTCAAGGCATTGAGCATTTGCTGGAAAACCGGAACGGAAGCGGCGTACAGGGAAATAGTCATGATGGTCTCGTGTGGTGACAGGAGTAAAAACGTGGAGCGATTATAGCCATGCCCGACCGCCCTGCGGCTTGTCTTTTATCCTGCAAGGATTAGGCTAGGCGGCTTCGACTGCATGCTTCGACTGCATAGGGAAAAGCGCGATGAGCACTGAGCAAGAAACGACCTCCGACGAACCGCGGCTCAACAGCACGGAAATCCGCATTCTGGGCTCGTTGATCGAGAAACAGGCCACCAGCCCGGAAACCTATCCGCTGACGCTTAATGCGCTGGTGATTGCCTGCAATCAGAAAACCAGCCGCGAACCGGTGATGAACCTCAGCCAGGGCCAGGTCGGCCAGAGCCTGCGCGTTCTGGAAGGTCGCGGTTTTACCAGGCTGGTGATGGGCAGCCGTGCCGACCGCTGGGAGCATCGGGTCGACAAGGCGCTGGAACTGGTGCCGGCGCAGGTGATTCTGACGGGGTTGTTGTTCCTGCGCGGCCCGCAGACGGTCAACGAACTGCTGACCCGCAGCGGCCGCATGCATGACTTCGAAGATGCCGAGCAGGTGGTGCACCAGCTGGAACGTTTGATCGCCAGAGGGCTGGCGCTTTTGATTCCGCGCCAGGCTGGCCAGCGCGAAGACCGTTACATGCATGCACTGGGCGATCCGGCGGATATCGAAGCAATCCTGGCTGCCCGGCAGAATCCGGCGGAACGCGGCACCAGTGGCGGTGTGTCGGTTGAGCGAATCGAAGAGCTTGAAGCGCGGATTGCGGCGCTGGAAGAGCGACTGGCACGCCTCGAATAGACTGGTCGCGACATTCTGAATGTGGGAGCGGGCTTGCTCGCGAAGGCGGCGGCATATCTTGCATCAATATGACTGACAGACCGCTTTCGCGAGCAAGCCCGCTCCCACATTGGATCTTCAGTGATCACAAGAGTAATTAAGACAGCTGCTCCCACCGATTACGCTACTCACCATCCCAATAATCCACACCATCAGCCTGCCTGGCGACGGCGACGAAGCCCGAAGCATTGCCCTGCGCATCGACCTTGAAGTCGTCCATCACCACGTATTTGCCGGAATCCGGGTATTCGCAAATATCCGGCGAGTGTTGGCTACTGACCGCCAGATAGCGCAATTCGCCGTTGCTGGTATTGATGATCTGGTGCGCGGCTTCAGGACCGCCCGCCGGGCAGGCGATCACGTCACCGGCGCGGATCGGAAAACGTTCGGCGCCAAGGCGAACCTCCCCTTCCCCGGCCACGATGTAGAACATCTCCTCGTTGACCCGATGGTTATGAAAAGGACTGCCACGCATGCCCGGCTCCAGGGCATACAACCGATAACCCAGTTTTTGCGCGCCCAATTGCTGACCGATGCGGGCCAGGCGTTGCTGATAGCGGCCGGCGGCATCACCGGTGGGGGCAAAGTCTTCGGGCAGCGGTAAAAGTTCGGCCTGATCCAGGTTGAGAATGGCGGGATGCATGAAAACCTCGGTCACGGTGGCTGGAGAGCAAGTCTGCGCTTGCTGGTGGCCAGTATAGGCGGGGGTTATTCGAGGACAAGTGAATGGGGATTGGCAGGAGACCGAGTCGCGGCAATCGCGAGCAGGCTCGCCCACAGGTTCAGCGCTGATCCTCGGGCGGCGATCCGCCAGTTGCATTGATGCAGGATGTGCCTCCGCCTTCGCGAGCAAGCCCGCTCCCACAGGTGACCAAGTTGATTCAGACTAATGCGGTCAAGTGTGGGAGCGGGCTTGCTCGCGAAAGGGCCGGGACATCCAACGAATATTTGGGAATGATCAGCCCCGGGCAAACGCCACGGCTTTCTGGAATTGTTCATCAGTCGGCCGTACGCCGGTGTACAACACGAACTGTTCCAGCGCCTGGATCGCAATCACTTCCAGCCCGGTGATCACCCGCTTGCCTTCGGCACGAGCGCGCACGATCAATGGTGTTTCCGAGGGGATCGCGACTACATCAAAGACAGTTTCGGCCGCAGCGATAGCGTCAGGCTCAAACGCCAATTGATCCGCTTCCGGCCCGCCGGTCATGCCGATGGGCGTGACGTTGATCAGCATTTGCGGGCGCTGCCCCCCCAGTTCTGCCTGCCATGAGTAACCCAACGATTCAGCCAAAGCACGCCCGGCGCGCTCGTTCCGGGCCACGATCAGGCCGTTTTTGTAGCCGCCATCGCGCAAGGCACTGGCCACAGCCTTGGCCATGCCGCCACTGCCGCGCAGGGCAAAGGTCGAATCCTTGGGAACCTGATGGGTTTCAAGCAACTGGGCAATGGCGATGTAATCGGTGTTGTAAGCCTTGAGGTGACCGTTGGTATTCACAATAGTGTTGATCGATTGAATAGCTTCAGCCGATGCATCCAGCTCATCGACCAAGGCGATACAGGCTTCCTTGAACGGCATCGACACCCCGCAACCCCGGATTCCCAAGGCGCGGATGCCGCCAACGGCACCCGGCAAGTCCTGACTGCTGAAGGCTTTGTAGTAGAAATTCAGGCCCAGTTGTTCGTACAGATGGTTATGAAACCGCAGGCCAAAATTGCCGGGACGCCCCGAGAGTGACATGCACAGCTGAGTGTCTCTGTTGGGGTTCATCTGCATTGGAATCTCCTTCAATAGCACTTTCGGATGGACGGGATTAGCCACTCCACCGGTTCTGATTGATCATAAAAGCCAGTCTGCACCTGGCACACAGCCGTAAAGAAGCCGGTACAGACCTTACACAAAATTTACCCAACGGCTGTGCTGATTTTCAAAAAAATGCTGTCTTAGAAGTATCCCCGCGACAACTTGTGTCTATTGCAGACGCGAGCGCCGGGTCGAAGAACCGAGGACTTATCATGATCCGTAAAATCCCCACAGTAGCCTTGCTGATCGGTGCTCTCGCTATCGCAGGGCAGGCAGAAGCAGGTGGTCGTGGCTGGGAAGGTCCGGCTGTGTTTGGTGCGATCGTCGGCTCGGCAATCATCGGCTCAGCAATTATCGGTCGTGACCGGCCATTGTATGTGGAACAACCGGTTTACGTTCAGCCACAACCGGTGTACGTGCAGCCACCGCCTGTTTATTACCAACCGGCGCCGGTCTACGTTCAACAACCGATGTACTACCGCCCGGCACCGATCTATTACGGTCCGCCACGCGGGTATGGTCCACCACGCGGCTATTACGGCCCTCCCCATGGTTATTATCGTGGCGACCGCTGGTAACACGCTCATCAGGCCCCGCTGTAACAGCGGGGCCTTTTTTATGACCACGGGCTGGACGAAGTCTGAATAAATCTCGTCAAGGTCGCTGTCGGAACAGTACCGACAGGTAAAGTTGGTCATATTTATGTCATGTCCGGTCCGCAAGCTTGGACCTGTCCGTAAACAACAGGTTGATAAAAACAAGGACGACCTCATGCCCACACAAAACCCGCATCGCATTGTCGGCTTGTGCACTTCCAGCAAGGTGTACAACGCACTGACCGAACTCAAACACCTGGAAGGCCATCGCAGCGCAAAATTCCTCTCGCTGCTGGCAGAAAACCTGGTGCGCAAAGGCCTGCTCAATGAGCAGGAAGTAGTACATATGCTCGATCTAGTGGTGGATTGACCGCAGAACTCATTGGCATCAATGACGACTATCGAAAGCGTTGATTGTCCGTTCAAGCGTCCGATCCGTAAGGTAGCTCCATAGATTTAATGGAGGTACTTATGGCCCAGGTTCAGATCATGTCAGTTATCGGCAGCGCCGTTCCCGCACAGCTCAGAGCGCGAGGATTGCTTGCCTGTTGGTATCTGGTGCAGGACGGCGAACCGATCAGCGGCCCGCTCACCTCGCTTCCCGCCGCCCAAGCCTTGTCACAACGTATCGACTCAGGCCAGCTCAGCGCTTAAGGCAGCTGAACCTTGGGCTTGGAATCGATGAAAATCGCCCAGCTCGACACGAACAGCGCCGCGATCAACGGCCCGATGACAAAACCGTTCAGACCAAAAAGCGCCAGGCCGCCCAAGGTCGAGATGAGGATCAAGTAGTCTGGCATTTTGGTGTCCTTGCCCACCAGGATCGGTCGCAGGACGTTGTCCACCAGGCCAATCACGAACACTCCGAACAAGGTCAGCACCGTGGCCTGCCACATCGCGCCACTGAACAGAAAATACGCCGCCACCGGTATCCAGACGATACCCGCCCCCACCGCCGGTAAAAGCGACAGAAATGCCATCAACACCGCCCAGAGCAGCACGCTCGGGATGTCCAGAAACCAGAAAATAAAACCACCCAATGCCCCTTGCGTGATCGCTACCACCACATTGCCCTTCACGGTGGCCCGCACCACGCGATTGAACTTGAGTTGCAAACGGCGCTTCTGGGTATCTTCCAGCGGTATCGCCGCGCGTACTTTGCGCGCCAGTTCAGACCCGTCCCGCAGGAAGAAAAACAGCAGATAGAGCATGACGAAAAAGCTCACCACGAATTGGAATGTCCCCTGACCAAAACTGAACGCCTTGGTCGCGACAAACTGGCTGCCTTGCATCGTACTCTTGATGATTTTCTCTCGAAGCCCGCTCAGCTCGCCCATACCGAAACGATCAAGCAAGTACTGAACGTACGGCGGCAGGCTTTGTTTGAACTGCGACACATACCCGGCAATGTCCAGCTCACCGCTTTCGATTCTGTTGTAAAGCGCCGCGCCTTCTTGAACCAGCAAGGTACTGATGGTGATCACCGGGAGGATCGCGATCACCACACAGAGAAACAAAGTGAACAGGGCCGTCAGGTTGTGGGGCCAGCCGAACCTGCGTTGCAGCTGATGCTGCAAGGGCGCAAACAGAATGCCGAGGATAACCGCCCAGAACACCGCGCCATAAAACGGCAGCAGAATCCAGATGAAGGCGATGCTCACCAGCGTCAGCAAGACCATCAACGAGGTGTTTTGCAGTTTCGTTTCGTTCATGTCCGATCCATGTCAGTGCGCAGGGGCGCCGATTGCGCATCCTGATATTTAGTCCGCCACGGCTCGCGCGAGTGCCATCCGTTTTTCATCAAGCATAGATCCAGATCAATAAACCCCGCGGGCAAGCCGCTTACCCTTGCCGGCTTTGCGATCGACACTGCCATGACCTGCGCCATGACGCTTACGCCTCCAGAACTGCTCGCCCCTGCCGGCACCCTGAAAAACATGCGTTATGCCTTCGCCTATGGCGCCGACGCCGTGTACGCCGGCCAGCCGCGCTACAGCCTGCGGGTGCGCAACAATGAATTCGATCACGCCAACCTCGCGCTTGGCATCGCCGAGGCCCAGGCTCAGGGCAAGCGTTTCTATGTGGTGCTGAACATCGCTCCGCACAACGCCAAGCTCAAAACATTCTTGAAGGATCTGGAACCGGTGATCGCCATGGCGCCGGATGCGCTGATCATGTCCGATCCGGGCCTGATCATGCTGGTGCGCCGGCACTTCCCGCAGATGCCGATCCACTTGTCAGTACAGGCCAACACGGTGAACTGGGCCAGCGTCGAGTTCTGGCAGCAACAGGGCCTGAGCCGGATCATTCTGTCCCGTGAACTGTCGCTGGAAGAGATCGCCGAAATCCGCCAGCACGTCCCGGCGATGGAGCTCGAAGTGTTCGTCCACGGCGCCTTATGCATGGCCTATTCCGGGCGCTGCCTGTTGTCGGGCTACATGAACAAGCGCGACGCCAATCAGGGCAGCTGCACCAATGCCTGCCGCTGGAAATACTCGGCGACGCCGGCCAGCGAAAATCAGCTCGGCGAAATCGTTCAGCAGTTCCGACCCGAACCGACGCTGGGCATCGGTGCGCCGACCGATCAAGTGTTCCTGCTGCAAGAAGCCAATCGCCCTGACGAACTGATGCCGGCATTCGAGGATGAACACGGCACGTACATCATGAACGCCAAGGACCTGCGCGCCGTCCAGCACGTCGAACGCCTGACGCAGATGGGCGTGCATTCATTGAAGATCGAAGGTCGGACCAAATCGCACTTCTATTGCGCGCGCACCACTCAAGTGTATCGCCGCGCGATCGATGATGCGGTGGCTGGTCGGGCATTTGATCGTAGCTTGATGACCGATCTGGAATCCCTGGCCCAGCGTGGCTACACCGAAGGTTTTCTGCGTCGGCACGTGCATGACGAATATCAGAATTACCAGAACGGCAGCTCGGTTTCAGAGCGCCAGCAGTTCGTGGGCGAGCTGACCGGCGAACGCCGGGATCGGCTGGCCGAGGTGCGGGTGAAGAATCGCTTTGGTCTGGGCGATCACCTGGAACTAATGACGCCCCAGGGCAACTTCCACTTCGATTTGCATCAACTGCAGAACGCCAAAGGCAAGGCGGTTGAAGTGGCGCCGGGGGATGGGCACACGGTGTATTTGCCGATACCGGATGCGGTGGATTTGCAGTTTGGGTTGTTGATGCGGGATGTCGGCGAGAGTTGAAAATCATCAAAGGCAAGGCATAAAACCTGTGGGAGCGGGCTTGCTCGCGAAGGCGGCGGCACAGTCAACATTGATATCGCCTGACACACTGCCTTCGCGAGCAAGCCCGCTCCCACATGGATTGCGCTCGACTGACTGGCATTGGAGCAAGCCTTGAGTAATCACACAAACTCCTCCCGCAACATTCCCACAAACGCCTCTCGCGCCGGGTGAACACCAGCGTTTTCATGCCAGTAAAACAGGTTGTCGATCGCCGTCAGCTCGGGGAATTCATACCCCGCGCACCCCGCCCCTTTAGCGTACTGATCGAAGATCCCTTTAGGCACCAACGCGACGCCGGCCCCGGCGCTGACACAGCCGACAATCGCGCCATAACTGGCCAGACTGACGATCGGCAACGCCTGCCCCTGATGCAACAACCAATGCTCCAGCGCCGCCCGGTAAGGACAACCCTGAGGCCACATGAAGACGGTCTTGTCCTGCAAATCCGTGATATCGCGCACCGGCCCCAATGATGTCGAAGCAATCAGCAGCAGCTCTTCGCGGTACATCGGCGTGCGCTTGAGGTGTGAGCGCTCGACATCCACCGCGACGATTGCGCCGTCGAGTCGGTGATTGAGCGTGTCATCGAGCAATTGGCCCCAGCTACCGGTGGTCAGTTCCAGCGCAACGCCCGGATAGCGCTTGTGAAACTTGGCCAGCAACCGCGGCAATCGACCGGTCGCCGACGATTCGATAGCGCCAATGCGCAACGGCCCGGATGGCTCGGCCGAAGGGTCCAGCGCGCGTTTGGCTTCAGCCGTCAGCGCGAGAATTTTCGAGGCGTAAGCCAGAAAGGTCTGCCCCGCCGGGCTGATGCGCAACCCTCGTCCCTCACGCAGAAACAGCGCGACACCCAGCTCGGTTTCCAGCGACTTGATGCGCGCTGTGATGTTCGACGGTACACAGTGCAGCAACTCGGCCGCCCGGGCGATGCTGCCGACGTCGGCGACGGTCTTGAACATGCGAATCTGCGCCAGCTCCATACATCACCTAAAGTGAACAATTGACGCAGTATAAGTCAGTTGTGGCGAACGGTCAGGCTTCCGATACTCGGTGCATACGCCCACAGGTGCCGACCATGAAGCCACTCACACCCTCCTCTCATCTCTCCGTCAAAATTATTCTGGCGATGGCGTTTGTCGTCGCCTGCTGGGGGTATTCCCCGACCGGTATTCATATCGGTTTGCAGGCCTATGACCCGGGGCATTTGGCGCTGCTGCGGTTTCTGGTGGCCTCGGTGTTCATGGCAGTAGTCGCCGTGTTCCGGGGTATCCGCCTGCCGAACATACGCGACTGGCCGTTGCTGATCGTGCTCGGTTTTTTTGCCGTGAGCTTGCATCACGTCGCGCTGAATTTCGGCCAGCAAGGGGTCAGCGCCGGGGCGTCCAGTGTGCTCGCGCAAACCACGCCCTTGTTCAGCACGCTGCTGGCGCGCTTCGTCTTCAAGGACCGGGTAAGTGTCTGGCGCTGGGGCTGCGTGTTTCTGGGTTTGACCGGCGTGGTGATTGTGGTGGCTGGTGATCATGGATTGGGGAGCATCGACGCTCACGGCTTGCTGATTTTGCTGGCGGCGGTGTCCTGGAGTTTCTACTTTGCGTTGCAGAAGCATCAGTCCGGGCGCTACGACGGGTTGACGCTGGTCTGCTACACCGTCTGGTCGGGGACGGCGTTATTGCTGGTTTATCTGCCGGGGCTGGCCAGCGAAATCGTCAGCGCGCCGCTTCATGTGCAATGGGCAGTGGTTGCATTGGGCGTGTTTCCCAGCGCCCTCGCCTACCTGGCCTGGGCGTTTGTGTTGGCTCATGTGGATTTGAGCCGGGCGACGATGACGATGTATTTGATTCCGCCTGCTGCGATGGCCATAGCGTCTGTTGGCTTGGGCGAGCAGCCGACGTTGATGGTGGTGATGGGTGCGGTGGTGGTGCTGGTCAGTGTGTTGGCGTTGAATCTGGAGCGGCGGTTTTTTGGGATTCAAGTGGCCAGTGTTTGATCGCTGATCGGTGCTGATGCGTCTGGCGCCTTCGCGGGCAAGCCTCGCTCCTACAGGTGATATCCAATGTTCATGAGGTCACTGTGGGAGCGGGCTTGCTCGCGAAGGCGATGTATCAGGCGACATCAATGTTGACTGTACCGCCGTCTTCGCGAGCAAGCCCGCTCCCACATGGATTGCGCTTAACTGACCAGCATTAGGCACATCGGCCGGGTTTCGTTTATCGCCTGTCGTCGGACAATGGCGTTTCTTCATCCGGCGCTGGAATGTCGTCATCCACAGCCGGGTCCAGAGCCGGGTCCCTCCAGTCTTCAGGACGATCAATATCCGTATCGGTCGGGTCTCGCGAAGGGTCCATGCCGGGTGGTGCGTCTTGATCCATCGATGGATCGTCCACATCGGGAGTGGGTCTGACAGGGTCGTTATCAAAAGTACCACCTTGAAGGATTTGCTCGTTAGCCATGACGCACCTCACTGATGAGGTCCAGCGAATCTGGGCCGTACAGGTTGGAAACGAGCCTGCAAACGGGGTGCTATCGAGGAGACAAACGGCGGCTACCGATCAGCCGAAAAGCGGTCGCGGCTGTTAGTCAGGTGCAACCACATTGCCGCCCGCGCCGCATCTGGATCCTGGCGTTTGATGGCGTTGAGAATCGCCTCGTGTTCAAGGTTGGCGAGGTGCCCGAGCTTGCTCAAATCCGCCGACCCGCGCTCTGCGGCATTGACGCGGGTCCGGGGGATCATGGCGCTGCCCAGGTGCTGCATGATCTCGGTGAAGCACACGTTGCCGGTGGCTTCGGCGATCAGCAGATGGAAGCGTTTGTCCGCCTCGACGCAACTGTCGTTGTTGGCCAACAGGCTTTGATAGTCATCCAGCGCTTCACGCATCTGCGCCAACTGCTGGTCTGTGCGACGAACCGCTGCCAGCGCCGCTGCCTGGGTTTCCAGCCCCATGCGCAACTCCAGAATGCTGCGCACGCCCAGTGCGGTATCGACATTCAGTCGCAGCCCCTGATCCGGTGCACGCTCGAGAACAAAAGTGCCAATGCCATGACGGGTTTCCACCAATCCCGAAGCCTGCAACTTCGAGATCGCTTCGCGCACCACCGTGCGACTGACGCCATGCTCCTGAACAATCGAGTTCTCCGACGGCAGCTTGTCCCCCGGTACCATCTGGCCGAGCAGGATGCTCTGGGTCAGTTTGCTCACCAGATCATGGGCCAGGTTGTGGGCACGCTTGCGGGCAGGTGCGTCGATGTCTTCTTGCATGGTGATTTATCCGTAGAGCGGGTATCCGGATCGTAGCACTGCGCTCGTTTCTTGGTGACGGGAATCTCAACAAAAAGCCGCTCAGCTTGTATGACAACACTCAATCATCATGCTGAAACAGACGATTTAGACCTATAGAACCCAGACTCCTCGTCGAGATAAAGAGAACATCACCGATTGAATAAATCCCGACAAAACCCAGCAAATGCAGCACAAAAAATCAAAAAAAGAATAAAAACCCGCCCGCCTAACGCCATTTTGTTGAGAGACAGTACTTGTCGGTCCGAAAAATCTAGTTGTATGATGTCTATCAACAATGCAGCACCCAGCCACACCCCGCATAAAAATAACGAGTGGGAGAAAAAGAAGTGAATACATCCATATCCGGGATGAACGATGGCGCCGATTCGGTCCTGAAGTCCGCCATCTCGAAAGTGAAACGCCACGTCCTGCCGCTGTTCGTGATCATGTTCATCGTCAATTACATCGACCGTGTGAACATCGGCTTCGTCCGCGCCCATATGGAACACGACTTAGGAATTGGCGCTGCCGCCTACGGCCTCGGCGCCGGTCTGTTCTTCATTGGTTACGCGCTGTTCGAAGTCCCCTCTAACATCCTCCTGCAAAAAGTCGGCGCGCGAATCTGGCTGACCCGCATCATGCTGACCTGGGGCCTGGTGGCCGCCTGCATGGCGTTCATTCAGAACGAAACCCACTTCTACATCCTGCGATTTCTACTAGGCGTGGCCGAAGCCGGTTTCTTCCCTGGGGTGATTTATTACTTCACTCGCTGGCTACCCGGCGTCGAACGCGGCAAGGCGATTGCGATCTTCCTCAGCGGTTCGGCCATCGCGTCGCTGATCTCCGGCCCATTGTCCGGGCTGCTGCTGCAAATCAGCGGTTTGGGCATGCACGGCTGGCAGTGGATGTACTTCATTGAAGGGATGTTCTCGGTCGGTCTGTGCGTGTTCGTCTGGTTCTGGCTGGACTCCAAGCCTCACGACGCCAAATGGCTGACCCGCCCTGAGCAGGACGCACTGGTCAAAGCCATCGATGACGAACAACTGGCCCGCGAAGCCGCGACGCCAATCAAACCGTCGCTGGGCACGCTGCTCAAGGATCGCCAGATCATCCTGTTCTGCCTGATCTACTTCTTCATCCAGTTGACCATCTACGCCGCGACCTTCTGGCTGCCGAGCATCATCAAGAAGATGGGCGACCTGAGCGACATTCAGGTCGGGTTGTTCAACTCGATTCCGTGGTTGCTGTCGATCGTCGGCATGTACGCCTTCGCCACGCTGTCGGCCAAATGGAAACACCAGCAAGCCTGGGTCGCCGGTGCACTGCTGATCGCTGCCGCCGGAATGTTCATGTCCACCACCGGCGGGCCGATCTTCGCCTTCGTCGCCATTTGCTTCGCCGCGCTGGGTTTCAAATCGGCATCGTCGCTGTTCTGGCCGATTCCCCAGGCGTATCTGGATGCGCGGATTGCTGCAGGCGTGATCGCACTGATCAACTCGGTGGGCAACCTCGGTGGTTTCGTTGCACCGACCACTTTTGGCCTGCTGGAAGAACACACCGGGTCGATTCAGGGCGGGCTGTACGGACTGGCCGCCACCTCGATCATCGCCGCGATCATCGTCTTCGCCGCACGCAATAAACCGAAACCAGCTCCGGCCGCTGCCTTGGGTAAGCCTTCGCCTCGTCACGCCTGAATACCTGCTTTTTAAGGACATAAAAATGAACCCACAAGAAACCGCAAAAGCCCCGATCATCACCAGCATGCAGGTTGTGCCGGTGGCCGGCCACGATGGCATGCTGCTCAATCTGAGTGGCGCCCACGGTCCGTTTTTCACCCGCAACATTGTGATCCTCAAGGACAACGCCGGCCACACCGGCGTCGGCGAAGTGCCGGGGGGCGAGCGTATTCGCCAGACGCTGGAAGATGCGCGCGCACTGGTGGTCGGCAGCCCGATCGGCACTTACCAGAAGATCCTCAATCAAGTGCGCCAGACCTTTGCCGACCGCGATGCCGGTGGTCGCGGCCTGCAGACCTTCGACCTGCGCATCACCATTCACGCGGTCACCGGCCTGGAAGCCGCCCTGCTCGACTTGCTCGGTCAGCACCTGGATGTGCCAGTCGCGGCCCTGCTCGGCGAAGGCCAGCAGCGCGACGAAGTGAAGATGCTTGGTTATCTGTTTTATGTCGGTGATCGCAACGAAACCGATCTGGCCTACCGTAGCGAACCGGATGCCGACAACGCCTGGTTCCGTGTGCGTCACGAAAAAGCCATGAGCGCCGACGCCGTGGTACGCCTGGCCGAAGCTGCCCACGCCCGTTATGGCTTCAAGGACTTCAAACTTAAGGGCGGCGTGTTGAGTGGTGACGAGGAAATCGAAGCGGTCACCGCCCTCGCCGAGCGCTTTCCCGACGCGCGCATCACCCTTGATCCGAATGGCGCCTGGTCGCTAAAAGAAGCGATCCGCCTGTGCCGGGATCAGCATCACGTTCTGGCTTACGCCGAAGACCCGTGCGGTGCGGAAAATGGTTATTCGGGCCGGGAAGTCATGGCCGAGTTCCGTCGGGCCACGGGCCTGAAAACCGCGACCAACATGATCGCCACCGACTGGCGGGAAATGGGCCACGCGATTCAGCTGCAATCGGTGGACATTCCTTTGGCGGACCCACACTTCTGGACCATGCAGGGCTCGGTTCGAGTCGCGCAGATGTGCCACGAATGGGGCCTGACCTGGGGCTCGCATTCGAACAACCACTTCGATATTTCCCTCGCCATGTTCACCCACGTCGCGGCCGCCGCCCCGGGTGAAATCACCGCCATCGACACCCACTGGATCTGGCAGGACGGCCAACGCCTGACCAAAGCGCCGCTGCAAATCGTCGATGGCTGTGTGCAGGTACCGAAAAAACCTGGCCTGGGGGTTGAGCTGGACATCGATCAACTGGCCAAGGCCCATGAGCTGTACAAAGGCATGGGGCTGGGCGCGCGGGATGACGCCGTGGCGATGCAGTTTCTGATTCCGGGGTGGAAGTTCGATAACAAGCGGCCGTGTCTGGTGCGGTAGGCTTCTGAAAGCACCTCAATCCCTGTGGGAGCGGGCTTGCTCGCGAAGGCGGTGTGTCAGTCAACATTAATGTTGAATGTGATGCCCCCTTCGCGAGCAAGCCCGCTCCCACAGGGTTTTGTATTAAAGCGAAGCTTGCAGCAACCAGTCCTTGAACGCGGTCATCGCCGACGTTTCAGGGCGCGACTGCAAGCGGGTCAGCCAGTAGCTGCCGGTGGTAATCCCGATGGCAAACGGTTGCTCGATTGCGCCCGCCGCCAGTTGCCGGGCAAACATCAGCGGCGGCGCCAATGCAACGCCTGCCCCTTGCAGCGCAGCCTCCATCATCGCCAGCGACGAGTCGAAGACGATGCTTCTCGGCGGTGCCGCATGGATTGAGAGCCCGGCAGCCTGAAACCACTCCGGCCACTCATCCGTGCGATAGGAGCGCAACAACGTTTGCGGCAACAGATCGGCCGGTGTGTGCAATTGTCGCGCAATCTCGGGAACGCAGAGCACCGACAGCGGCGCCTCGATCAACCGTACCGCTTCGATCCCATGCCACGCCCCCGCGCCAAAGCGAATGGCGTAATCCAGGCCTTCAGCGGCCACGTCCACCCGGTTGTTGTTGGTTGACAGGCGCAAATCGATGAACGGATATTTCGCCTGAAAATCCGTCAGCCGCGGTAACAGCCAACCGACCGCAAACGTCCCCACCGCCCCTACCGTCAACACCTCGCGAAAATGCCCGCCCTCGAAACGCCCCAGGGTCTCGGCGATCCGGTCGAAGGATTCGCGCAACACCGGCAGCAGGGTTTCACCTTCGCTGGTCAGCATCAGGCCTCGGGGCAGGCGTTTGAACAAAGTCACGTTAAGCTGGGCTTCAAGGCTTTTGACCTGATGACTCACCGCCGCCTGCGTGACACACAACTCCACCGCCGCCCGTGTGAAACTCAAATGGCGTGCCGAAGCCTCGAAAGCGCGCAGCGCATTCAACGGCAGATGAGGTCGAATCATGCCCACTCCCAAAATTTTCTAATGGCTCATCCGAAATATCGTCGTTTGTCGGTCTTCGCCAAACTGCATAGATTTGGCTCGCCCAGCGACGGACCAGCTTGAAAACCACTCGGAGTGTAGCGGTTAACACCACAGAAACTCATGGAAAGTAATTCAATCATGCCTAAAAAGAATCAGAGAAAACTCGCGTCTTACAGCGCTTTCGCACTTCTGCTCGGCGTTAGCCACAGCTTTGCTGACGATCGCATCGAAGCCGTCGTCAAGACCGCTATTGAACCGGTGATGCAGCAACAGCAGATCCCCGGTGTCGCGGTCGCGATTACCGTCAATGGCCAACCTCATTACTTTAACTACGGCGTGGCTTCGAAAGAAAACGGCAAAGCCGTCACCGAAGACACCCTGTTCGAGATCGGTTCGGTGAGCAAAACCTTCACCGCCACCCTCGCCGCCTACGCGCAGGCGACAGGCAAACTGGCCCTGTCGGACAACGCCAGTCAGGTTCTACCGACATTGCGTGGCAGCGCGTTCGACAGCATCAGCGTGCTGCAACTCGGTACCTACACCGCCGGTGGCCTGCCGCTGCAATTCCCCAGTGAGGCAGACCATCAGGACAAAATGCTTGGCTACTTCAAACAATGGAAACCGACCTACGCCGCTGGCACTCATCGCCAATATTCAAACCCCAGCCTTGGGTTGTTCGGCTATCTGGCGGCGCAAAGCATGGGGGCGCCGTTCGATAAGCTGATGGAAAAAACCTTGCTGCCGAAACTCGGCCTCAGGCACAGCTACCTCAAGGTGCCGCAGGATCAGATGGCGCTTTACGCCCAGGGTTACAACAAGGACGACAAGCCTGTGCGGGTCGGACCGGGCGCACTGGATTCCGAAGCGTATGGCGTGAAAACCAGCGCCTCGGACCTGCTTCGCTATGTTGAAGCGAATATGAATCCGGCGTCGCTGGAAAAGCCCCTGCAGCAAGCCATCGCCATCACTCACACCGGTTACTACACCGTCGGCGAGATGACTCAAGGGTTGGGATGGGAGCTCTACAATTACCCGGTAACGCTCGATACATTGCTGGCGGGCAACTCGTCGCAAATGGCGTTTGAGGCTCATGAAGTCCGGTGGCTGAACCCACCGCAACCGCAGCGCGACACCGTGCTGATCAACAAAACCGGCTCAACCGGTGGCTTTGGCGCCTATGTCGCCTTTATCCCGGCGAAGGACATCGGCATCGTGATCCTGGCCAACAAAAACTACCCGAACCCGGAACGAATCAAAATTGCCCATGAGATTCTGAGCGCTCTAGCCGAGTAATCCCGACACCCCATGAGACTGGGCAACCCTGTGGCGAGGGGGCTTGCCCCCTTGCCACAGGGATTTTCACCACAATGGAGGAAATTCAATCATCCGGCTGCTCAGGCGGTTTGGCGGGCTTCGCCGGTTTGCCCTTTGCACCTTTGGCCGGTGCAACTTCAGCCATCGGCGCTGGCACCGGTACCGTTGCTTCTTTCTCGGCCGCCGGCAACTGGTCGACGGTGCTGAAAATCTCTTTCAGCTCGACCACATCCTTTTCAAGCTTCTTTTCGCCGTCCTTGCCGACCAGGATGATTTTGCTCTTCGCCCCGGCGCCCAGCTTGAGCGAGCGGATCAACGCCATTGTCGTTTGCGGGTCGAGGTCTTTGCCGTCGCGTTGGCCCATCGTGTTGATCACGGTGTACAGCACCATGTTTCGCTCGGTGAAGCCCTTGCGGCTGGCGGGTTCATCCAGGGATTTTTTCAGGCTGACCCAGGTGGGATCGACCGAACTGGGCGCGATGACAATCAAGGGACGGGCCCTGCCCACGTCTTTAACCAGAGGGGAATCGTCATCGGCGGCGAACAGGGGGCCGACGAAAGCCAGCAGAGTAGCCAGGGTCAAAGACCTGATGAGCATGCGCATCTCCTTTTGATATCCACGCCCTAATGATTGCGCATCGCGGCGAACGTTCCGGGTGACGCACTGCAATTGTGTTTCGCCTTGCCCCAAGCTTAGGTCAGGGCGGTCATTGCGCAACAGCCTGAGCTAATCTCATAGCACCACTCGCACGACCTGATTCGCCGTGAGGATTTTTCCATGAGCGCTCAGCTGAACCACACCATCGTCTGGTGCCGTGACAAACAGGTGTCGGCCCGCTACCTGACCGACCTCCTCGGCCTGCCCGATGCCGAGCCGTTCGGGCCGATGCTGGTGGTCAAATTCGATAACGGAGTGTCGCTGGATTTCTACAATAACGACCCGCCCATCGCCTCCCAACATTATGCGTTCCTGATTGGCGACGCAGACTTCGATGCGGCCTTCGCTCGCCTGCAAGCGCACAAGCAACCCTGGTGGGCAGATCCTGGCAAGCAACGGCCGAACAAGATCAACGATTACGGCGGTGGCCGGCGGGTGTATTTCGATGACCCGGACGGGCATCTGCTGGAGATTTTTACCCGGGAATAGATGCCCGTTATTTGCATGTTATATACCGAACGGAAAGGTGTCTTCCTCGTGCTCCATGAACTCAGGCGCCGGCAATGGCGAGACCGCATGGGTTTTTTCGATCCAGACAAAAGCGTCGAACTGCTCCGCCAGTACTGCCTGAAAGTAATGGCTCTGGCGCTCGGTCCTGGGGCGATAGATAACGCCGATGGCGCGCTCGAGCAATGGCTCGGCCAATACGTCCAGCAACTCGTCGTTTGGTGACGTCCGCCAGTCAAGCAGCGCTGCGGGAACGCCGGCCTGGAGAAACAGTTGTTCCCAGCTGTCGGCCAATGCCGGGTTCACCTGTTTGACCTGCATCGGTTCATCCCAATCATCGGCGGCAGCGACGGTGCCGTGGTCGGTGCCCATGCCGATCAGCACCGCTTGTGAGCCGTAGGCCGTGCGGCACAACTGACCGATGTTGAACTGCCCCTCCCAACCCATTTGCGTGGCGGCGGCGTTGCCGATGTGTGAGTTATGCGCCCACACCACCGCTTTGGCGCCTGCCCCGCGATGCTCCATCAGGGTTTGCAAAGTCTCGAACATGTGCAGGTCACGCAAGTTCCACGAGGCGGTCGAGCCGCGGTACATGGCGCGGTAATACTGCTCGGCAGCCCGCACGACGCGGGCGTTTTGGGTGGCGCTGAAAAACGCCTCGTCATCGGCGACCATCGGATCAAGCCGTTCGCCCAACAGCACATTCAATTGCTCGACCACTGCGTCCTCGCACGTGGCCATGTTGCCCCGCTCGGCGAAATGACCGTACAGCGCCGGGTCGTCGTTCCACGGCGTCAGGCAGCTGTAGCGATGGCGGGCCTCTTTCGCCAACTGTGGGTCGGTCTTATCGAGATAGCCCAATACTTCGTCGATGGAGTGACGCATGCTGTAAACATCCAGCCCCCGAAACTCCACACGCTGCTCGGGCGTCAGCCCACGATTATGGTGGTGCAGCCAGCGGGTAAAGGTCTGCACGGACGTATTGCGCCACATCCAGGTGGGGAATCGGGCGAAGGCCTGTTTTTTCCAGGCGGAGCGGCCCAGATCGCGGACGCATCGATCAATCTGGCCGGCATCGGGCCAGTCGGCTTCGACCGCGACGATGCCGAAGCCGTGCTGCTCGATCAGGCGGCGGGTGATCGCCGCTCGGGTCTGGTAGAAGTCCTGGGTGCCGTGGCTGGCTTCGCCGATCAGTACCACGCTGGCATCGCCAAAGCGGTCGAACAGTTCGCCGAATTCAGGTGAGTCGAGTGCAGGCAACGGCTCGGCATGACGGCGCAGCACTTCGGCCGCGTTGCCGGGTGGCTCGCCGCGGGGGCGACGGAACCGTCGCAGAAGATCGTTTACGGGGCTGTTCATGGCCGTCATGACCTCATCTGAGCGTGGTCATAGTTTTGACTACGTCAGCGAGAGCATGATTCCGCTAAATTCAGTGATCTATACGGTGCGCGATCAGAACGCCAGTTTGTAGCCGATCAGCACCAGCATCGTGGCCAGACACGGACGCAACAGTTCGTCGGAGATCCGCCCGGTCAAGTGGCTGCCCAGGTAAATCCCCGGCAGCGAACCGACCAGCAAGTAGCCCAAAATATGCCAATCCATGTTGCCCATGCTCGCATGGCCCAGGCCGGCGACCAGGGTCAGGGGCACCGCGTGAGCGATTTCGGTGCCGACCAGGCGGCGGGTAGGCAGCATCGGGTACAGAATGAACAGCGCTACTGTGCCCAGAGCGCCAGCGCCGATAGAGGTCAGGGCCACCATGGCGCCCAGGATCAGACCGGTGATGACGGTCAGTGCATTCAAGCGGGGACCGCTAGGGTTGTAGTGGCCGCCCGCCCGTTTGTGGGCGAAATCGAGCAAGCGTTTCTTAAAGAAAATCGCCAGCGCCGTGGCGAACAATACGAAGCCCAAAGCTTGTTTGATGACAGCGTTCATCGCGTCGGGCGAGGTCTGCAAACTGCTCAGGAACCACAGCGTCAGCGCCACTGCCGGCACACTGCCGAGGGTCAGCCAACCGGTGATCGCCCAATCGATGTTTTTGTTCTTGCGATGAACCAGCACGCCACTGGATTTGGTAATGGCCGCGTACAGCAAGTCCGTGCCCACCGCCGTCGCCGGGTTGACGCCGAACCACAACAGAATGGGGGTCATCAACGAACCGCCCCCGACGCCGGTCATGCCGACAATAAAGCCGACCACCAGACCTGCAACGACCAACCCGAAATTACCGAATTCCATTAATACGCCCAGAAAATCGCAGGAGAATAACCGGCCCGCAGCATAGCGATTTTTCTTATAACCAGTTATATCGATGCGGTCTATCGTTATGCCAACTCATTGGGCAGGAACACGATCTTCTTTCTTTCAAATCCCCTGTGGGAGCTGGCTTGCCTGCGATGCAGACGACTCGGTTTAACGTCCAACCGAGTTGATGCAATCGCAGGCAAGCCAGCTCCCACAAAAGCTCTCCCACAGGGATTGGGTTTGGCACTCGCTTATTGCACCGGCAAGAAATTCAGGAACAGCAAACTCTGGGCGTAGTTGAGGCCGATCCGTCGGTAGCGTTCGTCGAGCATCTGGGTCAGCAGGTCCAGCCGTGCGACGATTTTGCCGAACTCCACGGCAAAGCTCAGGTTGCTGCCCTCCTCCGAGATTTCGTTGGAAAACAGCAACGGCTCGCCTTGCTTGTTTTGCCGCTGGCTCAAGATCCAGGTGGCTTTCTCGATGTTTCGCGCGGCATTGCTGACGAAGGTCGGGTTGATCGCATCCGTCATGTAGAACTCCAGCCGATTGCCGTGGGCGGTGACCAGCATGCTGCCGATGGCATAGATGAAGGCACCGACCCGGTCGCCGAGGAATTCCGGGCTCATGGCGTAGCTCAGCGCGGCCAGGTCTTTTTTGCCGCCGAGGGTGGGCAGTGGTTGTTGCTGTTCGATGGCCATGCGCACTTGTTTTTCTGCGGTGCCGACATCGAGGAAGCCGGATTTCTTCAGCTCCTCCGGGTTGCGCAGGTAGAGCTTGTTCATCAGCAGGTAAAGGCTTTGGAGGTTGTCACGCATCGCCAGGGTCGCCATGCGGTCGACGCTGGTCTGGAGAAATTCCTGGGGTTTGCCGTTGCGAAACTGGCTAACGAGGTCGTTGCCCGGCTGATGGCTGCAGCCACTGGCGAAGAGCATCGACAGGCCAATCAGCAGCCAGCAATAACGGCGAATGTGCGGGGTAAAGCGGGGTAAAACTCGAGCCATGGGTTCTTGAACTTGGGCATGGGCCGGCGGTGGGGATCGCCGCGGGCTGGCCAAGGATAGAACCGCGAAAGCCGAAAAAGTGCAGTGCCGGTGGTCCGTAAACGCGGGTCACCGTGAAAGCGGATCTGTATTAGTCATACTTTATTATTGCAACACTGCATAGTTAAGCTATAAATCCTTTCCTTGATCGCGTTAAAACTCGATTATTAGTATGACTACTTCTCACAAAACAACAAAAAGGAAGGTCAACCATGCTTCAATCTCGATACCTGCTCTCCGGCCTCGGACTGTCCCTGATGATCGCCACCCTCCCCGCTCACGCCGCCGGCTTGTCCAGTGAACGCAAGGCTTTCGGCAAAACCAATGACGGCACGCCCGTCGAGCAATACATCTTGCGCAACAGCCATGGCCTGCAAGCCACGGTCATTACCTACGGCGGGATTCTGCAGTCGCTGAAAGTGCCGGACAAAAACGGCAAGCTCGACGATGTGGTGCTGGGCTTCGATGATGTGCAGGGTTATCAAAGTGGCACCGCGTACTTTGGGGCGACCATTGGCCGTTTCGGCAATCGCTTGGCCAACGGTGCCTTCGAGCTGGACGGCAAGCGCTATCAGGTGCCACTCAACGACGGCAGTAATTCACTGCACGGCGGGGCCCAGGGTTTTGATAAACGAGTGTGGAAGGCCGAACCGAGCAAAGGCAAGGATTCGGTGGGCGTGACCCTGACGTATCTGTCGGCGGGCGGTGAAATGGGTTTCCCGGGCAACCTGAAAACCGAAGTCACCTACAGCCTCACCGAGAACAATGAGCTGCGCATCGAGTACAAGGCCAGCACCGACAAACCCACGGTGCTGAACCTGACCAACCACAGCTATTTCAACCTCGCCGGCGCGGGCAATGGCGACGTACTGAAGCAACTTGCCACCTTGCACGCCGCCCGCTACACGCCGGTCACCGGCAAACTGATCCCCACCGGTGAACTGACCCCGGTCGCCGGCACGCCCATGGATTTCACTCAACCGACCGCCATTGGTCAACACATCAAGGCTGATCACCCGCAACTGAAATTCGCCGAACCGAAACAAGGCGGTTTCGATTTCAACTGGGTGCTGGACGCCAAGGGTGATCTGGGCAAACTCGCCGCCGATGTCAGCGATCCGCAATCCGGGCGCCGGTTGCAGCTCTACACTACTGAACCGGGTGTGCAGTTCTATACCAGCAACTTCCTCGATGGCACGGTCAAGGGCAAGGCAGGCAAGATCTATCCGCATTGGGGGGCGTTCACTCTGGAAACGCAGCATTATCCGGATTCGCCGAACCAGCCGAATTTCCCGTCCACACGGCTGGATCCGGGCAAGCGCTATAGCCAGACTACGGTGTATAAGTTTTCTACCCTGTAGATCAAAAGATCGCAGCCTTCGGCAGCTCCCGCCGCAGGCTGCGATCTTTCGAGATATCCACGGAACCACCGGACTATTTTGCTGCCAACTGAAGTATCGATCGGACTTCAGGAAGGAGGATTCATGCGTACTCTTGAGCTGGCCGGCAGCCAAGTGCCGGTCATCGGCCAAGGAACCTGGCGCATGGGAGAGGAACGCTCCCGACACACAAAGGAAGTTGCAGCGCTGCGTTTGGGCATCGAGTTGGGCATGACCCTGATCGACACCGCTGAAATGTATGCAGAAGGAGGCGCTGAAGAGGTGGTGGGTGAAGCCATCGCCGGCGTGCGTGACCAGGTTTTTCTGGTCAGCAAAGTCTACCCCTACAACGCCAGCCGCAAAGGCATCCCCCAGGCCTGTGAGCGTAGCCTGCGGCGTTTGAATACCGATTACATCGACCTCTACCTGTTGCACTGGCGCGGCGACTATCCCCTTGCGGAAACCGTCGAAGCCTTCGAACGCCTGCGCGAAGATGGCAAGATCGGCCGTTGGGGCGTGTCCAATTTCGATCTGGATGACCTGGAAGAATTGGCTTCACCAGCCTGCGCCACCAACCAGGTGCTATATAACCTTGAAGAGCGCGGCATCGAATTCGATTTGCTTCCCTGGAGCCAACACCAAAGGATGCCGGTGATGGCCTATTGTCCGATCGGCCAGGGCGGTCAGATGCTGGCCAATTCGACGCTCAAGCAGATTGCCGCCCGTCACGAGGCGACACCTGCGCAGGTAGCGCTGGCATGGATTCTGCGTCAGAACGGTGTGATCGCCATCCCCAAGGCGGTCCGTCCCGAACATGTGCAGCTCAATGCGCAAGCGGCGCAATTGCGGCTTGAGGTCGGGGATCTGGAGGCGCTGGACCAAGCTTTTCGCGCGCCACAACGCAAGCAACGGTTGGCCATGGTCTGAGCCATCGCGGTTCTGTCAGAGGGCATCGGCATGAGAAGTACCGATCAGCTCGACTCGTTCAATTTGCCACGCTTCGTCCAGGCGCAGGACCCTGTGTTCGAGTGGGTGCAGGAGGAGCTGCGGGCCGGCCAGAAGCGCCGGCACTGGATGTGGTTTATCTTTCCGCAGTTTTCCGGGTTGGGCGACAGCGAGATGTCCCGTTACTTCGCCATTCGCTCCAGTGAAGAAGCCAAGGCGTACCTGGAACATCCGTTACTGGGTCCGCGCTTGCGTACCTGCACGCAATTGGTCCTGGACGTTCCTCATCGGTCGATCACCAAGATTTTCGGTCATCCCGACAACCTCAAGTTTCACTCATCGATGACGCTGTTCGCCCAGGTTTCGCCAAAAGGCAGCTTGTTCCATCAGGCGCTGGATCAGTATTTTCACGGCATACCGGATGACTGGACGTTGTCGCTGCTGGACTCAAAACAGGCCCAGTTGCCCCCCAATCAGCGTTGAGAAATCATCATCCACGAACGGCAGGATCGCATCCGCCACCGGTTGCAGCTGCCGGGTGACGTAATGGTCGTAGTCGATGGGCGCGCTGCGGATTTCCAGCGGCTCGGGGCCGGCGACGGTGATTACATAACTGATCCAGCCGCCATTCTGGTATTGCCGTGGACGTCCCTGCTGGTCATTGTAGTCATCGGCGATTCGCGCAGCCCGCACATGCGGTGGCACGTTGCGCTGATAATCATCGAGGGTACGGCGCAGGCGTTTGCGATAGATCAGGCGCTCGTCGAACTCACCGGCCAATGTCTTGCGCACATAGTCACGAACATAGTCCTGATAGGGTTTGCGATTGAAGATGCGCAGGTACAGCTCCTGCTGGAATTGCCGGGCCAACGGCGACCAGTCCGTGCGCACGGTTTCCAGGCCCTTGTAGACCATTTCATCGGTGCCATCGGCGCGGGTGACCAATCCGGCATAGCGCTTTTTGCTGCCCTCCTCGGCGCCGCGAATGGTCGGCATCAGAAAGCGCTTGTAGTGGGTTTCAAACTGCAATTCCAGGGCACTTTCCAGCCCGTATTCCTGTTTCACATGCTCGCGCCACCACTGGTTGACGTGATCCACCAGCGCATGGCCGATCCGCGCGGCTTCTGCCTGACCGTGGGCGCGGCGCAGCCAGACGAAGGTCGAGTCGGTGTCGCCATAGATCACCGCATGCCCCTGCGCTTCGATCAATTGGCGGGTGCGCAGCATGATCTCGTGACCGCGCAACGTGATGGACGAGGCCAGCCGTGTATCGAAGAAGCGGCAACCGCTGGAACCGAGGACGCCATAGAAGGCATTCATGATGATTTTCAGGGCTTGGGACAACGGTGCGTTATGTTCGCGCTTGGCGCTTTCACGACCTTCGGCGACCCGGGCGACGATGGCCGGCAGGCAATGCCGGGTTCTTGAGAAACGTGCACCGCGAAAGCCCGGCACCGACTCGCTGTCGTCGGGATGCTTGAGCCCTTCGATCAAGCCCACCGGGTCGATCAGGAAGGTGCGGATGATCGACGGATAGAGGCTTTTGTAGTCGAGCACCAGCACCGATTCATACAGCCCTGGTTGCGAGTCCATGACAAAACCGCCGGGGCTGGCCTCCGGTGGTTTGCCGCCGAGGTTCGGCGCGACGAAGCCCTGCCGGTGCATCAACGGCATATACAGGTGAGTGAAAGCCGCCACCGAGCCACCGCTGCGGTCCGCCGGCAAACCGGTGACGCTGGCGCGCTCGAGCAGGAAGGTCAGCAATTCGGTCCTGGCGAAGATCCGTGTCACCAGTTCACAGTCCTTGAGGTTGTACTTCGCCAGGGCCGGCTTGTCCTCGGCGAACATGCGATTGATTTCGTCCATCCGCTGGTAGGGGTTGTCGATCGACTTGCCTTCGCCCAACAGGGTTTGTGCAACGTTTTCGAGGCTGAACGAGGGGAAGCTCCAGGTCGCCGAGCGCAGCGACTCGATGCCGTCGATGATCAATCTGCCGGCGGCCGAGGCGAAATAATGATTGCGACTGCCGTGCTCGCGCCACTGCATTTCTTCACCGCCACGCCCCAGCTTCAGTGGCACCGCCAGGCGGCGAGCATGTTCGTGCAGTACGCGCAGATCGAACTGCACGACATTCCAGCCGATGATGGCGTCGGGGTCGTGCCGAGCGAACCATTCATTGAGTTTTTTCAGCAGCAGGGTTCGCGAATCGCAGTATTCGAGCTGGAAATCTACCCCACTGTCATCGCCGTTGGGTGGCCCGAGCATGTACACCTGCCGCTCGCCGCAGCCTTCCAGGGCGATGGAATACAACTCGCCCTGAGCGGTGGTTTCGATGTCCAGCGAGACCAGTCTGAGCTTCGGTCGGTAGCCGGGGTCGGGTTTCATTTGCGCGTCGAGCAGCAGGCCTTCGGCGCTGGGTGTGCCGCCGAACAAAACGGGCGCGGTGATGAAACGCTCCATCATGTAGCGTTCCGGCGGGCGGATGTCGGCTTCGAATACATCAACGCCTGATTTGCGCAGCGCGGTTTCCAGGCGCATCAACTGACCGTGCTGCTGGCAATACAGGCCGAGCACCGGGCGATGTTCGAAGTCCAGCAGTGCCAAGGGCTTCAGCTCGAGGTTTTTCTCGGCGCGCAGCAGCGCTTCGGCTTGCTCGCGCTGGACCGCCGGAATGAACGCTACCGACGGCTGATGCGGCAGGCGGATGCGCCGGGGGCCGGCATCGGTCGCCAGCCAGAACTCGACTTCCGTGCCGGCTGGGGTATCGCGCCAATGCCGGGTCAGGACGAAGCCCTGCTGTAAATCCACCACTGCAACCTCAACGATCTGATTCAAGGGGTAATTCTACGCGTGATCGACGGTGTGGTGAGGGGGCTTGCCCTAATGCCGGTAAGTTAAGACGCAGAACCTGTGGGAGCGTGGCTTGCCCGCGAAGAACGATGACGCGTAGTACCTGAAAAACCGCGGTGCATTCTTCGCGGGCAAGCCACGCTCCCACAGGAATTTCGTTGCTCAAATTTCTTAACTTACCGGCATTAAGGGCGGTCTTTTACAAAGAAAAATCGCTGAATGACGCTTTTTGCTCGGTATCTGCCGCTTTCTTCCTTGCTCTGTGAGCGCGTCTCTACGATTCTTCAAGAACAACGACAACACCCGAGAAACCGCCATGAAAACCGTCGCCCAACTGCTCAAGTTAAAGGCCCAACAGAATCAGGAAGTCCACACCATTGCGCCTCATCAAATGGTGCTGGAAGCGCTGATGGTGATGGCCGCAAAAAACGTCGGCGCGTTACCGGTGCTGAAAGAGGGAAAGGTCGTCGGCATCATCAGCGAGCGTGACTATGCGCGCAAACTGGTGCTCAAGGGGCGCTCCTCTGTCGGCACACCGGTCAGTGACATCATGGTGGCGCCGGTGATCACCGTGGACACCCATCAAACCGTCGAAACCTGCATGGGCATCATGTCCGAAAAACGCCTGCGGCACTTACCGGTGGTGGAAAACGGCGAGTTGATAGGCTTGCTGTCCATCGGCGACCTGGTCAAGGAAGCCATTGCCGAACAGGCTGAACTGATTCGGCAGTTGGAGCAGTACATTCGCGGCGAGTGACCCAACCCACCGCAAATCCCCTTGTGGGAGCGGGCTTGCTCGCGAAAGCGATATGTCAGTCGATACTTATGGTGACTGATACACCGCTTTCGCGAGCAAGCCCGCTCCCACATTTTGATTGGCGGTGTTCTTAAGACGGCCAATGCCGCGCGAAAACCGGTGCCAATGCAGGGTGCCGGTCGAAGCGTTCAAGCCAGGCAGAGAACCCCGGCCGCGCGGTGCGCAAGTGCTCTCGGGTGCCCGCCCACCGTGTCACCACCGCCGCCAGAATATCCAGCGCGCCCGGCGCTCCCTCGCCCAGGTACAACTTGCCGGCGAACTGATCGGCAAACACCTCCCAACTCCAGTGCAGGCGCTGGCGGGCACCGACCATGAGGTTTTCCCTGGATGATTCGTCCGCCTCGGCCAGCCAGCGCTCGGGGTAATCGATGATGCCTATGGCGGCATAGCAATTGCTGACGATGTACACCAGGCCCCGAATAACCTGATCACGCTTGAGCGGGTTTTCCGGCAGCAGGTTCGACTCCGGGAACGTGAGGCCCAGATGAATCAGGATGGCCGCACTCTCGGTCAGAACACCGCCATCGGGCAGTTGCAAGGTGGGAATCTGCTTGAGCGGGTTGAGCTTCTCCAATGCCTGAACCGCCTCCGGGGACGATGAAACATCGATGAAGCGATAAGGAACCTCGCACAGTTCCAACGCGGCTTCGATGGCGGCCGCACCTGAGTTCTGATGCCCGTAGAGCTGGTACATGACTAAATCTCCTCTGCGACTCTCTCTTTGTAGCAGCTGCCGAAGATTGCGCTCGGCCAAAGCGGTGGGCCAGTCAATTCATCCGTCAAATGTAGTACCGCTTTCGCGAGCAGGCCCACAGGGCCGTCGTTGTAATCATCATCAGCGTCGATGTTCACCATCACGTCAATGAAGTTCTCATAAAAAATCCTCGGCGTAACATCCGCTCCATACCCAACCAATAACACCCCGGAGCACACCATCATGAAACGCCAAATCCTCCTCAGCATCGCTTTCTCGGTTTTTGCAGTTAACGCTTTCGCTGCTTCCTCTGCTCACCCGGTCGTCGCCGAAGGCGGTTCGGATCGTTTGATTGAAAGCCGTTTGGCTGAAGGTGGCTCGGATCGTCTGATCGAGAACCGCGTCGCTGAAGGTGGTTCAGATCGCCTGATCGAGAACCGCGTCGCTGAAGGTGGTTCAGATCGTCTGATCCAGAATCGTGTGGCCGAAGGTGGTTCGGACCGTCTGATCCAGAATCGTGTGGCCGAAGGTGGTTCGGACCGTCTGATCCAGAATCGCGTGGCTGAAGGTGGTTCCGATCGCCTGATCCAGAATCGCGTTGCCTGAATGAAGGGTTTTACCGCAGGACTCAATAAAAAACCCGGCCTCATCAGCCGGGTTTTTTTATAGTCATTTTTTGGTTCGGTTACATCCCCGCGCGCTTCATGCAGCGCTGATAACGCTCATCGACCCGCTTGGCGAACCACGCCGTGGTGAGTTTGCGGGTAATTTTCGGGCTTTGCAGCAAGATCCCCGGCAACACCGCCCGGGGTAATGGCCGGCCTTCGGCTTGTTCGGCCAAAGCGAAGACTCGTCGGTAGAGCTTGGTGTCCTCGAATTCGAGCCCTTTCCCCTCCTCCAATTGATCCCGAATGGTCAGGTTTCGCATGTCCAGTTGCTTGCCGAGGGTGCGCACCGCCAATTCCGTGGTGCCCGGCATGATCGAACCGTAGCGCACCAGATCGCCATCCAGCGCCAGCGGAATACCCGTCGCACGACTTACCGCGTTCTGAAACGCCGCATTGCGGCTGGCGTACCAACCGGCGTTGAAATCGGCGAAACGATACAGCGGCTGCTTGTAGCTCACCGGGTAACCGAGCAAATGGGCAATACCGAAATACATACCGCCGCGACGCGTGAACACTTCGCGGCGAATCGAGCCGTCCACCGGGTAGGGATAATCCCGCGCCTGCTGTTCTGCAAAATCGATGCTGACCTGCATCGGCCCGCCGGTGTGCACCGGGTTGAAACCATCGAACAGCGTCCGCCCCATGGGCACCATGCCAATGAAATCATCGAAAATCGCGCTGAGTTCTCTTTCGCTGCGCGCAGCATTCAGCCGGTCGCTGTAACTTTTGCCATTGGGTGAACTTACCTGCAAGGCACCGCTCACCAGAAGGCCTGGAATGTGGGCCTTGGCGGCGCGGCGGTCGATCTCGTCCCGGGCGATCTTACCCAGGCCCGGTACCCGCGGATCAGCCTGAAACGTCGATTCCTGCTCAGTGACCGCGAGTACCGAACACAGGTTTTGCGTGGTCGGTGGAATCTTTTGTGCGGCAAATGCCGCGTAGATGTCTGTGGCCCAGCCTTGGCGGTCGGCTGTCTTGGCCGGGAGCAGACGCATGATCTCTGCCTTGACCTCGGCAGGCTTGCGGGCCGGCGGTTCCTGCGTGCGTTGGCTACCGCAACCGGCCAGGACCAACAGTGCCGCGATGCTCATGATCAATCGATTGACTTGCATGGTGCTCCATCAAAATCCGTTGAGCCGGGTTAACCATACGATCAATGGCATGGCGCAGGCTATGACTGTGACAGTCGCGGACTGTTCCCCTGCGCTGTATCGCCACAGGGGTGGTTTTCCGTTGGGCAGCCGGGAGGCCGGTGCATCCGGGCTGAACCATACTTGATCCACACACCGAGGAGGACAGGCTCATGAACCGTAGCGACGTGCTGATCATCGGTGCCGGCCCGACCGGGCTGGTACTGGCGCTGTGGTTGAGCAAACTGGGGATTGCGGTGCGGATCATCGACAAGACGTCGACACCCGGCACCACTTCACGTGCACTGGCGGTACAGGCGCGAACGCTTGAACTGTATCGCCAGCTCGACCTCAGCGACGCCGTTGTGCAAAACGGCCATAAAGTGGCCGCGGCGAATTTCTGGGTTAAGGGCGAACCCGTCGCACGCCTGCCGCTGAGCACCATCGGCGAGGGTCTGACGCCCTACGCGTTTCTGGAAATCTATCCGCAAGACGAGCACGAACGCCTGCTGATCGAACGCCTGGAAGCCT
Source organism: Pseudomonas farris (assembly GCF_019145235.1). GTDB lineage: Bacteria > Pseudomonadota > Gammaproteobacteria > Pseudomonadales > Pseudomonadaceae > Aquipseudomonas > Aquipseudomonas farris. The sequence continues at coordinate 296,654 of NZ_JAHSTV010000007.1, forward strand.
TCGGCATTACGGTGGAGCGCGATACCGAACTGCAAAGCTTCGAGGAAACCAGCGACGGCATCACCGCCCGGCTGCGCTTGCCCGATGGCCAGCAGGAAACCTGCCAGGCCTGTTACCTCGCCGGCTGCGACGGCGCCCGGTCGATTGTGCGCAAGACGCTGGACACCGGTTTTCCGGGTGGCACCTACCAGCAGATTTTCTACGTGGCGGATGTGCAGGCTCGCGGCCCCACGTTCAACGGTGAACTGCATGTGGACCTTGATGAAGCCGACTTCCTCGCCGTATTTCCCTTGGCCGGCGAAGGTCGTGCCCGCCTGATCGGCACGGTTCGCGATGAACGCGCCGACCGTGCCGAAACCCTCCAGTTTGAAGACGTCAGCAGCCGGGCCATCGAGCATTTAAAGGTGCAGATCGATCAGGTGAACTGGTTCTCGACCTACCGTGTGCATCACCGGGTTGCGGATCACTTTCGCACGGGGCGCGCGTTTCTGTTGGGTGACGCCGCCCATGTCCATAGCCCGGCGGGAGGCCAGGGCATGAACACCGGGATTGGCGACGCGATCAATCTGGCCTGGAAACTCGCGACGGTGTTGAGCGGTGGCGCCTCGGCCAAACTGCTCGACAGCTATGAAACTGAACGCATCGCGTTTGCCCGGCGACTGGTGGCCACCACTGATCGGGTCTTCAGTTTCGTCACAGCCGATGGGCCCATTGCCGACGTGATGCGTATACGCGTGGCACCCTTTTTGATCCCGAAAATGATCTCGTTTGAGGCGGCCCGGGAGTTCATGTTTCGCACGGTGTCACAGACCACTCTCAACTATCGCGGCATGCCGTTGAGCGAGGGCGTTGCAGGCCATGTTCATGGCGGTGATCGCCTGCCCTGGGCCCACGACGGTGAAGGGGACAATTTCGAGTCACTAAAAAATCCGAGCTGGCAGGTGCATGTGTATGGCGACACCAGCGATGAAATGATCGTCTGGTGCACCGAGCATCATCTGCCGTTGCAGGTGTTCGACTGGCGACCGGTGTTTGAAACCGTGGGGCTGGCGCGCAACGGGTTCTACCTGCTGCGGCCGGATACGTATGTGGCGATTGCCGACTACAGCGCCGATCCGAAGGTGATCGAGCGGTATTTCCGGGACCGTGAGATTCGGCCTTTCTTCGGCTGAACCCAAGAACGGCGAAGATCAAATGTGGGAGCGGACTTGCTCGCGAAGGCGGCGTGTCAGTCACCATAAATATCGACTGACGCGCCGCCTTCGCGAGCAAGCCCGCTCCCACAGTGATTATGTGGTGATCATTAGATCCCGGCCAGGGCCAGGTCCATCGCGAAATAGGTGAAGATCAAATCCGCCCCGGCCCGTTTGATCGCCCCCAGGCTCTCACGCACCACTCGGTCTTCATCGATTGCCCCGGCCTGCGCGGCGAATTTGATCATCGCGTACTCACCGCTCACCTGATACGCCGACAGCGGCAAACGCGAGGCTTCGCGGATGTCGCGGATGATGTCCAGATACGCACCGGCCGGTTTTACCATCAGCGCGTCGGCGCCTTCCTGTTCGTCCAGCAACGATTCACGCACGGCTTCGCGGCGGTTCATCGGGTTCATCTGATAGCTTTTGCGGTCGCCCTTCAGCGCACTGCCGCCAGCCTCGCGGAACGGGCCATAAAGCGCCGAAGCGAATTTGGTCGAATAGGCCATGATCGCGGTCTGGCTGAAACCCGCTTCATCGAGCGCCCGGCGAATAGCCTGGACCTGCCCGTCCATGGCCGCCGATGGTGCGATCACATCAGCGCCAGCGCGGGCGGCGGCTACGGCTTGTTTGCCTAGGTTGATCAGGGTCTGGTCGTTGTCGACTTCGTGATGGTGCAGCACGCCGCAGTGGCCGTGATCGGTGTACTCGCAGAAACAGGTGTCGGACATCACAATCATTTCCGGCACGGCGTCCTTGGCAATGCGCGACATGCGCGACACCAGACCATTGTCGCTCCAGGTGTCGCTGCCGCTGCTGTCCAGATGATGGGACACGCCAAACGTCATCACCGACTTGATCCCGGCCCGAGCGTAACGCTCGATCTCGCCGGCCAGCTTCGACTCGGGAATGCGCATCACCCCGGGCATGCTCTTGATCGGCACGAAATCGTCGATTTCTTCCTCGACGAAAATCGGCAGCACTAGGTCGTTCAGGCTGAACTCGGTTTCCTGGAACAGGCTGCGCAGGCTCGCATTGCGGCGCAGACGGCGTGGACGTGCTTCGGGGAACTGACTGGGCATGGGCCTTCCTGAAAAACGGCGGATGAGACAAAAAGTCGTAGGGGGCGAAGCTTATGCCCTGCAAGGCGCGAGGCACAAACCTCGATCGCTCAAGACTGCGTTACCGCGGCGGCAACAATCGACCGCATCCAGCACAGAACCCTGTGGGAGCGGGCTTGCTCGCGATAGCGGTATGTCAGTGACATTTGATGTTGAAGTTACCACCGTCATCGCGGGCAAGCCCGCTGCCACAGGTTCAGTGCGATAACTCAAAGAGGTTGCTTGGGGATTTCCAGCCCGCGAATCACCGCCGGCCTTGCCAGGAAACGCTCCAGTACGCGGGTAACATTGGGGAAATTCTGGATACCGACCAGATCACCGGCCTCATAGAAGCCGATCAGGTTGCGCACCCACGGAAAGGTCGCGATGTCGGCGATGGTATAGCGTTCGCCCATGATCCAGTCGCGCCCTTGCAGACGGCCGTCGAGGACTTGAAGCAAGCGCTTGCTTTCCTCGACGTAGCGATCACGGGGACGCTTGTCTTCGTAGTCTTTGCCGGCGAATTTGTTGAAAAATCCGAGTTGGCCGAACATCGGCCCAATACCGCCCATCTGAAACATCAGCCATTGAATGGTCTCGTAACGCGCCGCCGATTCCTGCGCCAGCAGTTGCCCGCTCTTGTCGGCGAGGTAAATCAGAATCGCCCCGGACTCGAACAAGGCCAGCGGTTGGTCCCCTGGACCGTGGGGGTCGAGGATCGCCGGGATCTTGTTGTTGGGGTTCAGCGACAGAAATTCGGGGGACAACTGATCGTTGGTGTCGAAGCCCACCCGATGCGGCTCGTAGGGCAGCCCGATTTCCTCGAGCATGATCGAAACCTTGACGCCATTGGGCGTTGGCAAGGAATAGAGCTGGATCCACTCCGGGTACTGGGCCGGCCATTTTTGAGTGATGGGGAATGCAGACAAATCGGTCATAAGGGGCATCCACGAGAAAACCGGAGCGAAGATCATAATCTACAGAGGGATAAGGTGTGTGCCATGTCCATAAATCCGCAACATCCAGTCGATAACCTTTTCCCCAATCCGTTCAAGGTTGCCGTTAAAGTGCCAGGCACCTCGCCCGGATCGAACCAAAGGGCTTCAGAGGACTCTGAACATTGCCCTGTAGGAAACGGACCGGGTCAACGACATGGAATACACCCGATGCTGGGAGCTGGCGGTGTCAAGGTTTGTCAGCCTTAACCGAATGCGCTGAAGATGACCTGAAGATGATGAACCCATCGAAACTCGCCCAACGCTTCAAACATCGCGCCTATATCTTCCTGCCCGCCCTGCTGGCGGTCAGCGCGTTGTTTTTGTCGCTTGAATCCAGTGAAAGCCGCGCCCAACCGGCAGACGGCACCCAGACGCTGGTATTTTTGCGCCACGGGGAAAAACCCGCCGGCGGCCTGGGTCAGCTCAATTGTCAGGGGCTGAATCGCGCCATCGACCTGGCCACTTTGTTGCCGGAAAAATTCGGCAAAGCCAACTATGTGTTTGCCGCCAACCCGACACGCAATGTCGAGGAAGGCGAACTGGATAATTCCTACAGTTACATCCGGCCCCTGATGACCATCAGCCCCAGCGCGATCAAGCTTGGTTTGCCGGTGAACATCGAATTCTCGGCTAACGACACCAGCGACCTGGCGGATGAACTGCTGCACGACAAGTATCACAACTCGGTCATTTATACGGCCTGGTCCCACGGCTACCTGCCCGAGCTGATCAACAAGGTCGCCGGGGAAGCCGTCGGCAAAGAACAGAACATCACCGATGACTGGGAGTCGAGCGATTACGACTCGCTGTACGTGCTCACACTGACCTGGCACAACGGCAAGGCCAGCCTGCAGAGCCACAGCTACAAGCAAGGGCTGGATAACGGTCAGGAGAGCTGTCCGACGTAAGCGGTCGGGGCCTGTCTGGCCCTCATTGCGAGCAGGCTCGCTCCCACATTTGATCTTCAGTGAACACAGACTTTGCGTACCACCGAGATCCAGTGTGGGAGCGAGCCTGCTCGCGATGGGGCCAGCAAAACAACATCACCCCCGCTGATTACCCCGCTCCCGCAGGTATTCGAGCACCGCCCCCCGCTCCCCGACAAACTCGATCCGCGTACCCTTCTTCTCCCGCTGAAACGCATACATCGGGTCGTAATACTCGCGCAGCAACCCCTCGATCCAGCCCCGGTGCAAATCCACCGCACCGCTGTTCGCCTGTTCTGCCAGCGCATCTTCCATCAAGGTCAACATCCGCTGATGACGTTCGCCGCCCAACCGTTTCTGGACATTGTTCAGACTCGCCAGCAAACGTTCGGAAAACAGCGCGAAGCCTTCATCGCCATGTACTTCGATGAACTCGGCGCACAAGTCCACCACGTAATCACGCAGGATTCGTTCGACACGCCCTTCCAGGCTGTCTTCCAGCCAAACCATCGGAAACTGCTGCATGCCCTGATACAGCGGCAACGGTAAGGCGCAACTGCCGATTGCGCGGCTCTCGTCTTCCAGCACGAACTGTTCGATTCCGCGGGCGCGCTTCTTCAGTACGTCCACGGCCAGGCGGTTTTCAAAGTCGATGTTGGAGGGTTGGCCTGTGGCGCGTTTGCCGAAGCTTGAGCCGCGATGATGGGCGTGGCCTTCAAGGTCCAGCCCGTTGCTCAATTGAGTGAGCACCTCGGTCTTGCCGGTGCCGGTCATGCCACCCAGCAAAACGAAATCGCACTGGGTAATGGCCTGATCGAGGGTATCGAGCAAAAAAGTGCGCATGGCCTTGTAGCCGCCGCCGACTCGCGGGTAGTCGATACCCGCTTCGTCCTTGAGCCATTGCTGAACGATCTGCGAACGCAAGCCGCCGCGAAAACAATACAAATAACCATCCGGATGAGCCCGGGCAAAATCGGCCCAGGCCTGGATGCGCTCGGCCTTGATCTCGCCAGACACCAATTGATGTCCCAGCGTGATGGCCGCTTGCTGGCCTTGCTGCTTGTAGCAAGTGCCGATCCGTTGCCGCTCGAGGTCATTCATCAGCGGCAGATTGACCACGCCGGGGAATGAGCCCTTGAGGAATTCGACCGGTGCGCGGGTATCCATCATCGGCCGGTCGTTGAGAAAGATGTCGCGGTAATCGGTGAAGTCGATGGACATCAAAACACCTCTACCGCGTTAGTCTGTCGCTCAACCAGTTCGCCGATCGGGTCGAGGGCCAGACCGAGTTCGGCCGCCACCGCCAGGAACCCTTCGTTGCCTTCGGGCGTGACCGCGATCAGCAGGCCGCCGCTGGTCTGCGGATCGCAGAGCACGCGTTTGTGCAACTCCTGGAGCCGGCCGACCTTGCTGGCGTAGCTGTCGAAATTGCGCAGCGTGCCGCCCGGCACGCAGCCCTGATCGAGGTAATACTCGACACCCGGCAGGCGCGGCACACGGTCATATTCGATGCGGGCGGTCACGTTGCTGCCGTCGGCCATCTCCACCAAATGCCCGAGCAGGCCAAAACCGGTGACGTCGGTCATTGCGGTCACGCCGTCGAGTTTGCCGAAACGACTGCCGGGTTTGTTCAGGGTGCACATCCAGTCGCGGGCCAGGCCGATGTCGGCAGTGCGCAACTTGCCCTTCTTCTCGGCCGTGGTGAGGATGCCGATGCCCAAGGGTTTGGTGAGGTACAGCAAGCAACCGGCTGTCGCGGTGTCGTTGCGCTTCATGTGGCGCTTTTCCACCAGCCCGGTCACGGCCAGGCCGAAGATCGGCTCTGGCGCGTCGATGGAATGGCCGCCGGCCAACGGAATCCCGGCCTCATCGCAGACCGAACGCCCGCCGCGAATCACTTCCCGGGCAATCTCCGGCGCCAGCACATTGACCGGCCAGCCGAGAATCGCAATCGCCATCAACGGGTCGCCGCCCATGGCGTAGATATCGCTGATGGCATTGGTGGCGGCGATGCGGCCGAAATCGAACGGATCGTCGACAATCGGCATGAAAAAGTCGGTGGTCGAGACCACGCCGCGTTCTTCGTCAATGGCATACACCGCCGCATCATCGCGCGAGGCGTTGCCGACCCAGAGTTTCGGGTCCAGGTTTTGCGCACCGCTGCCGGCCAGAATCACTTCCAGCACCTGGGGCGAAATCTTGCAGCCACAGCCTGCGCCGTGGCTGTATTGGGTCAGACGAATCGGCTCGCTCATCGGGGGTGCACCTTGTGAAGTCAATGGCGAGGATTCTACAGCAACCCTGTGGCGAGGGGGCTTGCCCCCGTTGGGCTGCGCAGCGGCCCCCAAAACCAGACAATGTGGTTTGTCTGCAGCACCGTGTTGAATGGTTTACGACTGCTGCGCAGCCGAACGGGGGCAAGCTCCCTCGCCACAAAAGCTCTATTGCCACAGATGGGGTTACTTATCTGATCGTCGATACCACTTTGGTGCATATCTCATCCAGATCCCTTCGCCCCCGAATTCCCCTCCTTTTCCCCCCTCACCTCGAATTCTTTGACCGAAAGGACAGTTAAACCGTCAATTCCTTAGATTTTTCCGTGCCTTGAACCAAACTGGTATGCCTTGTGCAAACGTTTGCTAGTCGCCGATACCGGCCTGTTCGCCACCTAACCGCGCAAACCCGCATCACCGGGCTTTCGATCCGCACGAAAAGGGACTTTTAATGCATTGCACCTCCAACCGCGTGACTTGCTCGCGCACCTTTGCTGTTTCCTTGCTGCTGGCCAGCGTTACAGGATTACTCAGCAACCATGCTTTGGCCCAACCGGCCACCGCCGAAGAATCCGCCCAGGGTGAAGCCCTCAGCTCTGAAGCCAGCCCGCCGAAAAAGGGTGCCTACCTGTCGGACTGGTTTAACCAGGACCTGACCATCATCGGCAGCAAAGACATCAGTTTCGGCCCGCAACCGACCGACGATATCTACCTGGAATATGAATACTTCGGCCGCAAGGGACCGTTCGAGTTGTACGGTTACATCGACATTCCGAAGATCTTCGACATCGGCAACAGCCATGACAAAGGCGTGTGGGACCACGGCTCGCCGGTGTTCATGGAGCACGAACCGCGGATTTCCATTGACTACCTGGCCGGCCGCAGCCTGGCCGTCGGGCCGTTCAAGGAATGGTACGTCGCGTTCGACTGGATCTACGACCATGGCAGCAACAGTGCCAACCGCGCCAACACGCTGTACAGCGGCCTCGGCACCGACATCGACACCCATTCGCGGGTCAACCTGTCGGCCAACTTCTATGGCCGCTACCAGTGGGAAAACTACGGCGCCAGCAACGAGTATTCGTGGGACGGCTACCGCGCCCAGCTCAAGTACATCGTGCCCATCAGCAGCTTCAGCAACGGCGCGTCGTTGACCTATATCGGTTTCACCAACTTTGACTTCGGCTCCGACCTGCACAAGGACAACCCGGCCCGCACCGCCAATGCCACCGTGGCCACCAACGTGTTGCTCTACGCCTTCACCCACTTGCGTTTCACCCTGGTCGGCCGTTACTTCCACAACGGCGGCAACTGGGACGACGGCAGCGAGTTGAATTTCGGCGACGGTGACTTCCGCGCCCGTTCCAACGGCTGGGGCTACTACGCCGGTGTCGGCTATCAATTTTAAGGCTCATTTGAATCAGGAGGTTTTATGAATGCAATGACGCGTCTTTCCCTTACCGTGGGCTTGGCTTGCGGCACCCTGCTCTCTTCCGCCGCGTGGGCTGACAACACGCCGATCCAGCCGAAAGTGATGCTGATCACCATGTTCGCCCCCGAGGCGCAGAACTGGATCGATCGCCTGGAGCTCAAGCAAGAAGTGCGCGTACCGGGCCTGTCCGCCGAGTACCCGAATATTCGCTGCAACACCCAACAGGTGTGCCTGATGGTCACCGGCATGGGCCAGACCAATGCCGCAGCCTCGACCCTGGCCCTGGTACTGTCACCGAAATTCGATCTGCGCAAAAGTTACTTCCTGATCGCCGGGATTGCCGGCATCAGCCCGCACCACGGCACCATCGGCACCACCGCGTGGGCGCACTATCTGGTGGAGTTCGGCACCCAGTGGGAGCTGGACTCCCGGGACGCGCCGAAAGACTGGCCGACCGGTTATCTGGGCATCAACACCAAAGGCCCGAACGAAAAGCCGCCGCTGGACTACAAGACTGAAGTGTTCGAACTCAATCCGAAGTTGCAGGCCAAGGCATTCGCCCTGAGCCACAAGGTCCAGCTGAGCGAAAGCAAGGAATCAGCGATATGGCGCTTGAAGTATCCGTCTGCGCCGGCCAATCAGCCTCCGGTGGTGACCCAGTGCGACACGCTGGCGGGCAATACCTGGTTTTCCGGAACGCGGTTGAGTGAGCGGGCGGAAGTCTGGACCAGGCTGCTGACCAATAACGAAGGGGTCTATTGCACGACTCAGCAGGAAGACAACTCCACCTACGAGGCGCTGCTGCGCGCCAGCCGCGAGGGGTTGGTGGACGTCCGGCGCCTGGCGGTGGTGCGCGCCGGTTCCGACTTCGACCGGCCGGCGCCGGGCCAGAGCGAGGTGGATAACCTGCTCAAATACGCCGATCAGGGTGGGTTTGTGCCGGCGCTGGAGAACCTGTACCGCACGGGGAATCCGTTGGTGCAGGAAATTTTGCAGAATTGGTCGGCTTGGGAGAAAGGTGTGCCTGAGGTCTGAGTTCGGCTTCAGGCCGTCATCGCGGGCAGGCTCGCTCACACAGGGGGCTGTGTTGGTCACAAATCATGTGAGTGGCGCAGATCAACTGTGGGAGCGAGCCTGCTCGCGATAGGGCTAGAACATTCAACATACATGCCGACTGTGACGATTCCGCCGGCGCATCTTGGGCCATAGGCTAGGATCATTTGGGGTCGGGAAGACTCCATGATCAAGAGGCGTCCGGCTGTCGCCAGTCACTGTCACCGTCCGACAATTCGACTGAATTTTCCCTGCGCCTCGTGATCCCTCTATAACTACAGGGAGGAATACAGGCTTTATGAACAATGCAAAACTTTTCGTTATTGAATACACCCTTCATGGCCAGCCCAAGTCTTTCATTATCCGCCTGGAAAAAATGGACAATGCAGAGGCTTGGCACTGGGCAAGTTGCGACGCCGGTATCGGCCGGATCCCGCGCTTTGGCCGTGAACGGGTGCAAAAGACCAGCAAACCGCTGGCGGAAAAATTCGGCATCGAGAATGTGACCTGGCGACCGGCCAGTTGAGCGTCAAAAAGGAGGGGAAAGATCCCAACTGAAGTGGAGCCTGGACGGCTCCACTTTTTTGGCTGAACGGTCAGTGTTGAGCACACTTGCAGCCTTTGGTGGCGCATGTTTCGCCGTTTTCGTGGTGCTTGGCGCAGGCTTCACAGCAATAGTGCTTGCCGTGACGCACGATAGGGTGTTCACCCAGCTTACAGTTGCATTTCGGGCAGTCGCAGGTACCGTCATTCATAAGTCTGACTCCGTGGTTAGGGTCGTCCGGGTGCCGCGAATGCGCGACACCTGAAGCAAATGACCGCCCGTTCCAGATACGGGTTCAAACAAACGCTTGGACGGTGCTTGCTTACTAATGAGGGTAGTCGCGATGCGGAACCACAGGATTTCCGTCGCTCAAATTTCTTGATTTACCGGCATTGGGGACAAGCCCCTTTGCCACACGAGCATTATCAATCAGATACGGAATTGCCCGACCAGTTGCCCCAGGCGTTGACCGAGGTCGGCCAGGCTGCGCGAGGTCTGGGCACCGAGTTGGGTTTCGTCGGCGACGCTGTCTACGGCCACGGCGATTTGATGCACGCTGCGGTTGATCTCTTCGGCCACAGCAGTTTGCTCTTCGGCGGCGCTGGCGATCTGGGCGTTCATCGAGTTGATGGTGCCGATCAATTGGGCCATGGCGTCCAGAGACGCCCCCGCCTCGTTGGCCTGGGCCGACGTGCCGTCGCCGGCCTCGCTGGAGCGGCGCATGGCCTCGACTGCCGATTGGGTGCCGGCCTGCAAGCGGTCGATCATGCTCTGGATTTCCTGGGTGCTGATTTGCGTGCGACTGGCCAATGCACGCACTTCGTCGGCGACCACCGCAAAACCACGCCCGGCCTCACCGGCGCGGGCCGCTTCAATGGCGGCGTTGAGCGCCAGAAGGTTGGTCTGCTCGGCAATCGAACGGATCACCCCGAGTACGCTGACAATCGACGATACATCTTTCTGCAGGCTGTCGAGAGACACGCCGCTGCTGCGAATGTCGTTCACCAGCGCATGAATCTTCACGATACTGCCGGCCACCACGCGCTTGGCGGCCTGGCCTTCTTCGTCGGTCTGCTGGGCAGCGACCGCTGCGTTTTGCGCGCTTTTGGCCACTTCTTGGGCCGCCGCCGACATTTCATTGATCGCCGTGGCCACCTGATCGGTTTCGTGACGCTGGCGCTCCATGGCCTGATCCGAACGCTGGGCCTGATCGGAGACCTGATTCACCAGCCCGGTCAGTTGCGAGGTCATTTCAGTGATCTGCCGCACCAAACCGTGGATCTTGTCGACGAAACGGTTGAACGAGCCGGCCAGTTCGCCGAGTTCATCCTGGCTGGTGATGGACAGGCGCCGGGTCAGGTCACCCTCGCCCGCCGCGATGTCATCGAGGTTGGCTTTCATCAGGTTCAGCGGACGCAGAATCGTGTTGGCCAGCAGCATCCCGGCAGCAGCGATCACCAGCAGCACCACCACGGCAATCCCGACAATGCTCAGCACCACGCCTTGCATGCGTTCCTGGACCTTGGCCTCAACCACCGCCACTTGCGCTTCGATGCCGTCGAGGTTGACCGAGGTACCGACCGCCATGTCCCACTTCGGCAGGTATTCGGTGTAGCCGAGTTTGGGCACCAGCACTTGGGTGTTACCGGGCAGCGGCGAACTGTATTGCAGGTAGTGAGTACCGTCCTTGGCGACTTTCACCAGGTCGCGGTTGACGTAGACGCCGTTCGGATCGCGATTGTCCTTGAAGCTCTGGCCCACGCCTTCGGGACTGTTGGCCTTGAACAGGCGCACGGTGTTGGAGTCGTAGCCGAAGAAGTAGCCGTCCTTGCCGTAAGTGATGCTCGACAGCAACTTGACCACCTGTGCCCGCGCCGCATCATCGCCGGGGGCGGCTGCGTCGTAGAGCGGTTTGATCGTGGTCATGGCCACGGCGACGTAACTTTGCAGGGTCGCCTTGGCATCGCTGAGCAGGCGCTGACGGGTTTCCTCGACTTCCTTGCGGGCCTGCTCCTGCAGAATGAACAGCGTGGTCAGGCTGATGACCAGCGCAAAGAGCAGCACCGGGAGGACGGCAAGGGACAGGACTTTAGCCTTCAGGCTCATGCGCATGACGTTCACTCTTTTGATTTTGTTTGGCGTGGTTAAAAGCTATAACGGCAGGCCAATTCAAAAGTTGAACGCAGTCATTGTGGGAGCGAGCCTGCTCGCGATGGCGGCGTTACATTCAGCATCAATGTGACTGACAGATCGCAATCGCGAGCAGGCTCGCTCCCACAAGGGTAGTGGCCGTTACAACACCATCGCCGCCACCCAGCCAAACACCAGCAGCGGCAGGTTGTAGTGCAGGAAGGTCGGGACCACGGTGTCCCAGATGTGGTGATGCTGGCCGTCGATGTTCAGACCGGAGGTCGGGCCCAGGGTCGAGTCCGACGCGGGTGACCCGGCATCGCCCAACGCACCGGCGGTGCCGACGATGCACACGATGGCGATCGGGCTGAAGCCCAGTTGCACGCACAACGGTACGAAAATCACCGCCAGAATCGGGACGGTGGAAAACGACGAGCCGATGCCCATGGTTACCAACAGGCCCACCAGCAACATCAGTAACGCGCCGACGGCTTTGCTGTGGCCGATCCACGAGGCCGAGGTTTCGACCAGTGTCTGCACTTGCCCGGTGGCTTTGATCACTTCGCCAAACCCGGACGCGGCAATCATGATGAAGCCGATCATCGCCATCATCTTCATGCCTTCGGTGAACAGGTCATCGGTGTCGCGCCATTTGACGATCCCCGACACCGAAAAGATCAGGAAGCCCACCAGCGCCCCGATAATCATCGAGTCCAGCAGCAACTGAACAATGAACGCGGCGGCAATGGCCAGACCGGCGATCATCAGGCTCATTGGGTTGTACTGCACCGCGACCTGTTCGACTTTCTCGATTTTCTCGAGGTCGTAAACGCGCTTCTTGCGGTAGCTGATGAACGCTGCCGCCAAGCCAAACACCATGCCCAGCGCCGGAATGCCCATGGCATGGGTGACGTTGATACCGCTGATGTCCACGCCACTGCGGGCGACGTTGGCCAGCAGAATTTCATTGAGGAAGATGTTGCCGAAGCCCACGGGCAGGAACATGTACGGCGTGATCAGACCGAACGTAATGACACACGCAATCAATCGACGGTCCAGTTGCAGTTTGGTCAGCACATATAACAGTGGCGGCACCAGCAACGGGATAAAGGCGATATGAATCGGCAAAATGTTCTGGGAGGCGATGGCCACCACCCACAGCAGGCCGATCAGCAGCCATTTGACATTTCCGCCACCGTTGGCGTGCTGGCGATCGACCATGGCCAAGGCTTTGTCGGCCAGCGCATGGGCCAGGCCGGACTTGGCGATAGCCACCGCGAACGCGCCGAGCAAGGCGTAGGACAACGCAACCGTCGCCCCGCCGCCAAGGCCGCTGTTGAAAGCTTTAAGGGTCGCGTCAATGCCCAGGCCACCGGTCAAGCCACCGACCAGTGCGCCCACAATCAGCGCGATCACCACATGCACGCGGGACAGGCTGAGTATCAGCATGATGCCGACCGCGGCAATTACTGCATTCATTGTTGTTACCTCAAAAGCAGCGCGGTGAGGCAATCACCGCCAAACGGAATGAGTCCGGCCGGCAGTCTGCATAGGCCGCCAGCGGATTAAAGAAAAAGGGTTTTATTAGAGGGCGCGCACTGTGCCGGAGCATTGCCGCCTTGTCAAAGGCCAACACCAACCCCCGTAGGGGTGTGAATCAGTCAGTTCCGGGGTTGATTCAACGCCTTCCTGCGGGAGCGAGTTACTCGCGATGAGGCCATAACATCCAACATCGATGTTGACTGTTACATCGCCATCGCGGGCAAGCCCGCTCCCACAGGTTACTCGGCGTCCTTCAAATGGGTGTTAGCGTTTGGGTAACTCGATCATCACCTTCAGCCCGCCCCACTCGCTTTCCTGCAACTTCAACGCCCCGCCCCAGGTGTCGACGATGTCGCGCACGATGCCCAACCCCAGCCCATGCCCATCCGTCTGTTCATCAAGCCGGGTACCACGGCTGAACACCTGAGCGCGCTGGTGTTCGGGAATCCCCGGGCCATCGTCTTCCACGCTCAACTCAAACCTTTCTGCCGTTTCGACCACGCTTAACCGAACCTCGGCATCCGCCCATTTGCAGGCGTTGTCCAGCAGGTTGCCAAGCAATTCCAGCAAATCTTCACGATCCCACGGCAGTTGCAAACCGGCAGGCGCGCGGTAGCTCAAGTCGAGGTGTTCGCCGTGAATCATGTTCAACGTGGCCAGCAACCCTGGCAATTCCGCATCGCAATCAAACAGCGCACCCGGCAGTGCATCGCCGGACAATCGGGCGCGGTTGAGTTCGCGATTGAGCCGTTGCTGAACCTGTTCCAGTTGCGCCTGCATGACTTTGCGCAGCTGCGGGTGAGCATCGAGTTTTTCGCTGGAAGCCAGGCTCAACAACACCGCCAGCGGAGTCTTCAAGGCATGGCCAAGATTGCCCAGCGCATTGCGCGAGCGCTTGAGGCTGTCTTCAGTGTGGGCCAGCAAATGGTTGATCTGCGCCACCAACGGTTCCAGCTCCAGCGGCACTTCTTCGTCGAGTTGCGAGCGCTGACCCTGCTGCAATTGGGCGATCTGCTCGCGGGCCTTTTCCAGCGGGCGCAAGGCGCGGCGCACGGTGATGCGTTGCAACAGCAAAATCAGCAACAGCCCCGCCAGCCCCAACCCGAGGCCGATCTGCTGCATGCGCCGAAAGCTCTCGCGCACCGGGGTGTAGTCTTGGGCGACGCTGATGGAAATCGCCTGGCCCAACCGACGGTAGTCCGAACGCAATACCAACAGCTGCTGCCCTTCCGGCCCCAATTGCAGATTGCTATGCAGCCCAGGGTGTCCAAGCTGCGGCAGTTCCTGATCCCATAACGAACGGGAACGCCAATGGCTGTCGGCGAAATCGATACGAAAGTAATGCCCGGAGAACGGTCGCTGATAGGCCGGCGACAAGTGCCGCTCATCCAGTTGCAACCCCTGCGGCCCGCGCACCAGCGCCACCAGCAGGTTTTCGCTGTCGTTGCGCAGACCGGCTTCGAGGTAGCGCTGCAAACCCATTTCGAACAGCCACAGGCTGGTTTGCGCCAGCACCAGGCCGACGATCACCATCACGCTGATCAGCCCCAGGCTCAAGCGGCGCTGAATCGACCTCACTGGGCTTGCCCGCCGAACAGGTAACCCTGACCGCGACGGGTTTCGATCACGCTGCGGCCAAGCTTGCGCCGCAGATGATTGACGTGGACTTCCAGCACGTTGGAATCGCGCTCGGTTTCACCGTCGTAGAGGTGTTCGGCGAGGTGGCTTTTGGAAAGGATCTGTTCAGGGTGCAGCATGAAGTAGCGCAGCAGGCGAAACTCGGCGGCGGTGAGCTGGATGTCGGCGCCGTCGCGAGTCACACACTGACGACCTTCATCCAGATGCAAACCGGCGGCCTTGAGCGTCGGCTGATTGGCGTGGCCGTGGGAGCGGCGTAACAGTGCCTGGACTCGCAGGTGCAGCTCTTCGGGGTGAAACGGTTTGGTCAGGTAATCGTCGGCACCGGCCTTGAGGCCTTCGATCCGCTCGGCCCAGGAACCGCGCGCGGTGAGGATCAGCACTGGCGTGGCCAAGCCCCCGGCCCGCCATTGCGCCAGCACGTCGAGCCCCGGCAAACCCGGCAGGCCGAGGTCGAGAATGATCAGGTCATAGGGCTCGCTGCTGCCCTGGTACACCGCATCGCGGCCGTCGGCCAGCCAGTCCACGGCGTAACCCTGCCGGTTTAGGCCAGCCATCAATTCGTCGGCCAGCGGCACGTGGTCTTCCACCAGGAGCAAACGCATCGGTCAGTCTTCCTTGTCTTTCAGTAAATGGCCGGTGGTGGCGTCGAGGTCCAGCTCGCGCACCACGCCTTCGGTGGTCAGCAGCTCGACCTCGTAAATGTAGACGTCGTGCTTTTCCTCAAGCTCGGCTTCCAGCAGCTTGGCCCCGGGATAGAGGTCCAGCGCTTGCTGCAAGAGCTGCTCCAGCGGCAGGATCACACCTTGTTGGCGCAGGCGCAGGGCCTCGTCCTGATCCAGGTCGCGAGCCATGACCACCGAGCAAAAAACCAGGAGCGCCAGCGCCATCCGACTGCTGGCGCGCCGATTAAAAGAAAACACCTTCATTACGTATCCTGATGATCCTTGAGAACCTGCCCGCTGACAGCGTCCAATTCCAGGTCCCACTCAAGGCCCTGCGGGTCGCGCAGTTCCACCTGGTAGATGTACTTGCCGTACTCTTCTTCAAGCTCGGTTTCGGTGATTTTGGCGCCGGGGTGTTTGGCCAATGCCGTGGCGTTGAGCTTCTCGAAGGACACAATGGTACCAGCGTCGCGCAGTCTCAGGGCTTCGTCGGGGCCGAGGTCGCGAGCGTGGGCGATGCTGGCGGTCATGGTGATGATGGAGGCGGTGAACAGGGCAGTCAGGATTTTCATGGGTGTCTCCGTATTTTTTTATGTGTTGCTACAAGAGCTACCTTAGTGATTCGAACTTAACTGAAACTGAATTGCCATCATTGGGACTGGCGCCACGATATCGCAGCCATACACAAAACCTGTGGGAGCGGGCTTGCTCGCGAAGGCGGTTCAACATTCAGCAAAAATGTCGACTCTTACACCGCTTTCGCGAGCAAGCCCGCTCCCACATAATCCCCCGCCTGCCAGACATCGAGACCGGTATGACCGCGATCCACATCAAGTTCCCTTCCCTGACTATCAAGGCCGGTCCGCGTGCCTTGGCGCGCATCCGTGCAAATGGCTTGAGCGCCGCTGACGTGGGCACGTTGCCGGGCGCCGCCGGTGGCCCGAAAGCGTTGGGGATTCAGGGGCTCGATCTGGCGCTGTTCGGCGAATGGCTGCCGGCGGCGCCCCGGGAGCGTTCGCTGATTGGTGCGTCGGTGGGCTCTTGGCGCTTCGCCAGCGCATGCCTGCCGGATGCCGCCGAAGGCCTGCGCCGCCTCGGTCATCTGTACACCGAGCAGAATTTTGCCAAGGGTGTGACCATGGCGCAGATCAGCCAGAGCTCCCGGCAGATGCTCGATGACTTGCTCGACGGCCGCGATGCATCGATTCTGGATAATGCCCATTACCGACTGAACATCATGGTGGTCAAAAGCCACGGCCTGTTGGCGGACGATCATCGTGGTCGGCTGGGGCTGGGGCTGTCGTCGGTGATCGCCGACAACCTGCGTGGGCGGGCGCGGCTGTCGCGGCATTTCGAGCGGCTGATCATCCACGACCCGCGCCTGGCGCCACCGGTCAACGCATTGAATGACTTCCCGTCGCGCTTCGTTGCGCTGGATGCCGGCAACCTGTGCCAGGCCCTGCTCGCCTCGGGCTCGATCCCGATGGTCATGCAAGGCGTGCGCGACCTGCCGGGCGCAGGCGCCGGGACGTTCCGCGATGGCGGACTGCTGGACTATCACCTCGACTTGCCCTACAGCGGCAACGACATTGTGCTCTATCCGCACTTCACTGATCGAGTGATCCCCGGCTGGTTCGACAAGACCCTGCCATGGCGCCGCGCCTGCCCGGCGCGTTTGCAGGATGTTCTGTTGCTGGCGCCGTCAAAGGAATACCTGTCGCGCCTGCCCTACGGCAAACTACCGGACCGTAACGACTTCAAGCGCTTCATGGGCGACGCCCCGAGCCGGCAGAAATACTGGCGCGCGACGATGGATGAAAGCCGCAGGCTGGGTGACGAATTCCTCGAACTGACCGCCAACGGTCGCCTCGGCGAGCGCTTGCTGACCCTTTAGTCAGTGTTTTGCCCAGAGCTCTGGTAAACTCGCCACCTGCCCATATCGCCGCGGCGATCGCCACCTGACAGAGCTGAACATCACTGTGGAAATCTTCAAAGAATTTACCTTCGAGTCCGCCCACCGCCTGCCCCACGTGCCGGACGGCCACAAGTGCGGTCGTCTGCACGGTCACTCGTTCAAAGTGGCGATTCACCTAAGCGGCGACCTCGATCCGCACACCGGCTGGATCCGCGACTTCTCGGAAATCAAGGCGATCTTCAAGCCGCTTTACGAACGCCTGGACCATAACTACTTGAACGACATTCCCGGCCTGGAAAACCCGACCAGCGAAGTGCTGGCCAAGTGGATCTGGAATGAATTGAAGCCCCTGCTGCCGGAACTCAGCGCAATTCGCATCCACGAGACCTGCACCAGCGGTTGCATCTATCGCGGCGAGTAAACCGATCTAAAGACAACGAAAATCCCCTGTGGGAGCGGGCTTGCTCGCGAAGGCGGCGGCACAGTCAACATCGATGTCGCTTGACACGACGCCTTCGCGAGCAAGCCCGCTCCCACAGGGAAACTGCGTTTCGTCAGTCAACATAAAAACAGCCTTCAATGGCTGTTTTTTTATGCCTATGCTTCTTGGCTCGCACATGCCAAGAGGACGCTCCCATGGCTGACTGGCCGCTGGCTCAGACCTATCGCTTCAACGGGCATTCCGTGCGCTACGCCGTACGTGGCGACGGTCCGCCGCTGGTGTTCGTGCATGGCACACCCTTCTCTTCTTATGTGTGGCACCGGATTGCGCCACACTTCATCACCACGCACCGGGTGCACTACTTCGATCTGCTGGGTTACGGGCAATCGGCACAGCCGGACAGCGATGTGTCGCTGGGCGTACAAAACCAGCTGTTGGCGCAATTGCTGGATCATTGGGGCCTGGAGCAGCCAGACGTGGTGGCCCACGATTTCGGCGGCGCCACCGCGTTGCGCGCGCATCTGCTCAATGGCAAGAACTATCGCAGCCTGACGCTGATTGATCCGGTGGCGCTGTCGCCCTGGGGGTCGCCGTTCGTGCAGCATGTGCGTCAGCATGAAGCCGCGTTCAGTGGACTGCCCGATTACATTCAGCAGGCGATTGTGCCGACCTATATTCGTGGCGCGATCAAGCGTGAGATTCCCGATCATGAGCTGGCGCCCTATGTGCAGCCTTGGCTGGGAAACCCGGGACAAGCGGCGTTCTACCGGCAGATCGCGCAGATGGATGAACGTTATACCCGCGAAGTCGAAGGGCTGTACCCGACGATTCGCTGCCCGGTGCAGATTCTTTGGGGGAAGGACGATCAATGGATTCCCATTGAGCGCGGCCAGGCGCTGCATCAGATGATTGCGGGGTCGCAGTTTCATGCCATTGCCAATGCCGGGCATCTGGTTCAGGAGGATGCGCCGGAGGCGATTGTGGCGGCGATATTGCGGTTTTTGCCCCTGCACAATTCCCCCTGAAAAAACCGCATTTAATGTGGGAGTGGGCTTGCTCGCGAAAGCAGTGTGTCATGCAACATTGATGTCGACTGACACACTGCTTTCGCGAGCAAGCCCGCTCCCACATGAGTCTTGTGTTCCTTCAGGTGCACCGCTTTCGTGCCTCTCTGCGGGCCAAATCCACCTGCTCGTCTATAAATAACAACACCCTCGCGCCATTGGCACGAGCACTGCAACACCCCCCGCGTCCTCCATCCAGCAAGGAACGCCACATGACGCAGAACGATTCGGGCAACGATTACCCCCTCAGCGAAGTCCCGATGCATGCCCGCAAGGGACTTGCCTCCACCGCCATGGTGCTACTGGGTTTTACCTTCTTCACCGCGACCATGTTTGCTGGCGGCAAGCTCGGCGTGGCGTTCAGTTTCGGCGAGATGATGGCGGTGATTATCGTCGGCAATCTGCTACTGGGGATCTATGCCGCGGGGCTGGGCTACATCGCCTTCAAGAGCGGCCTCAACTCGGTGCTGATGGGACGTTTCTGCTTCGGTGAAGTGGGCAGCAAACTCAGCGATTTGATCCTCGGTTTCACCCAGATCGGCTGGTACGCCTGGGGCACCGCGACGGCGGCGGTGGTGCTGGGCAAGTATTTCGAACTGAGCGGGGGCACGGTTCTGGGGCTGATGGTGCTGTTCGGCCTGGGCTTCTGTGCCACGGCGTACATTGGCTATCGCGGGTTGGAGATTCTGTCGTACATCGCCGTGCCGGCCATGATGTTGCTGCTGATGTTGTCGATGTGGGTCGCGACAGTAAAGGTCGGCGGGCTCGAGGGCTTGCTCGCGGTGGTTCCGACCGGAACGCTGGATTGGTCGACCGCCATTACCCTAGTGTTCGGCACGTTCGTCAGCGGTGCGACGCAAGCAACCAACTGGACACGCTTCTCCCGTTCAGCGCGAGTTGCGGTGCTGGCGAGCCTGATCGGCTTCTTCGTCGGCAACGGTCTGATGGTGTTGATCGGTGCCTATGGCGCCATCGTCTATCAGCAACCGGACGTGGTCGAAGTGCTGCTGTTGCAAGGCTTCGCCATGGCCGCGATGGCGATGTTGCTACTCAACATCTGGAGCACCCAGGACAACACCATCTACAACTTCGCCGTCGCCGGCTGCAACCTGCTGCGTACCGGCCGGCGCAGAACCGTGACCCTGGCCGGCGCGGTGATCGGTACGCTGCTGGCACTGCTGGGCATGTATGACATGCTGGTGCCTTACCTGATTCTGTTGGGCACGGTGATTCCGCCGATTGGTGGGGTGATCATGGCGGACTTTTTCTTCCGCTATCGGGGCCGCTACCCACGCCTGGCCGATACACGGTTGCCCGCGTTCAATTGGCCGGGGCTGAGCGCTTATGCGGTCGGCACAGTCGCCGCCTTCAGCTCGCCGTGGGTCGCGCCGCTGGTAGGGATTGCCGTAGCCGCGCTAACGTATGTGCTATTGACCGGGGTACTGGGTGCCCGTACCGCCGACGCACCACTACAAGATCTCTAAAAGGATTCGCCTGATGCATATCATCAACGCCCGCCTGCGCAACCAAGAAGGCCTGCATGAGTTGCACCTGGAAAACGGCCTGATTCACAGCATTGCCCGGCAAACCGAAGCCCCGTCCCTGGGGCCTGACGACCTGGACGCCGGCGGTAATCTGGTGGTGCCGCCCTTCGTCGAGCCGCACATTCACCTCGATGCCACCCTGACTGCTGGCGAGCCGCGCTGGAACATGAGCGGCACGCTGTTCGAAGGCATCGAGTGCTGGGGCGAGCGCAAGGCGACCATCACCCAGGAAGACACCAAGATCCGCGCCAAGAAGACCATCCAGACCCTCGCCGCCCATGGCATCCAGCACGTGCGCACCCACGTCGACGTCACTGACCCGGAACTGACCGCGCTCAAGGCAATGCTCGAAGTCCGCGAGGAAAGCCGTCATCTGATCGACCTGCAAATCGTCGCGTTCCCTCAGGAAGGCATCGAGTCATACCGCAACGGTCGGGAGCTGATGGAAGAAGCGATCCGTCTGGGCGCCGATGTAGTCGGGGGCATTCCGCATTTCGAATACACCCGCGATCAAGGCGTCAGTTCGGTGAAGTTCCTCATGGATCTGGCCGAGCGCACCGGTTGTCTGGTGGACGTGCATTGCGACGAAACCGACGACCCGCATTCACGCTTCCTTGAAGTACTGGCCGAAGAAGCCCGTAGCCGCGACATGGGTTCGCGCGTCACCGCCAGCCACACCACGGCCATGGGCTCTTACGACAACGCCTACTGCGCCAAACTCTTTCGGCTGCTCGGGCATTCGGGGATCAGCTTTGTCTCCTGCCCCACCGAAAGCATTCACCTGCAAGGACGCTTCGATAACTTCCCTAAACGCCGTGGCGTGACCCGGGTGAATGAGTTGCTCGAAGCGGGAATGAACGTGTGCTTTGGCCAGGATTCGATCGTCGACCCGTGGTATCCGTTGGGTAACGGCAACATTTTGCGGGTGCTCGAGGCCGGGTTGCACATCTGCCATATGCTCGGTTATCGCAATCTGCAAAGTGCGCTGGACCTAGTGACCGACAACAGTGCCAAAGCCATGAACCTGGGCGATCGTTATGGGCTGGAACAAGGGCGACCGGCGAATCTGTTGATTCTGTCGGCGGACAGTGATTATGAGGTGATTCGTAGCCAGGGTTTGCCGCTGTATTCGGTTCGCGGGGGCAAGGTGTTGATGAAGCGGCAGATGCCGGTGGTGGAGTTCTGCAGCGATATGAGCTGAAGTTCAGGTTGTTTGGACTGACGCCTTCGCGAGCAAGCCCGCTCCCACATTGGATCTTCAGTGGACACATTATTTGTGAGCGACTGCAATCCAATGTGGGAGCGGGCTTGCTCGCGAATGCAATCTGGAAATCAACCCATCAACCGCGCCGTACCAAACAATCTGACCCGACTCAACTCGCCATCCAATTCCTCCAGCAAAATCGGCGCCGTGCCGCCAGGCATGACCACCTTCACCTCTCCCGCCGCCACCCAACCCACGCGCCACGCCGCACACGCCACCGCACTGGCGCTGGTGCCCGACGACGCGGTCGGCCCTTCGCCACGTTCGAACACCCGCGCAACGATTCGCCCCTCGGATTCAAGCATCGCCCATTGCAGGTTCACTCCAGCCACACACGGCTGCCCTGCCCCGGTCGGCATGGCGTAGGCGATGCGGGTCAATCCTTCGGCCAATTCTGGCTCGCGCATCTGCGTGTTACTCGGCAGCGCATCGGCGGCTGTCACCAACGTCACGCAATGCGGATTGCCGATACGCACAAACTGGCTGCGGTTCCAGGCAGGATCAAGCGCCGACAATGGCCGCACATGACTGACTTCGCGCCCCTTCAACGTCACGGGTTCAACCCCTTGTGCCCCCACCGCTTCAGGCCCGAACGATGGCTGTCCCAGGTCCAGCCAGAACCCTTGCACGCCATCGATTTCAGCGGGTTTCACTGAAGTCTCCACTGGCGAAACCGCATCGCTCTTGTCGTGATGAACCCGGAGCAGACAGGCCTCTTCCTTCGGCATCAGCCCTTGTTCGCTCAGGGCCTGGGAAAAAATCGTCAAGCCATTGCCACTGCGCTCGGCGAGGGTGCCGTCGGTGTTGACGATCAGCAGGTCAAAAGGCGGCGACGATTGAAACGGCCCCACCAGCAGCCCATCGCAGCGATGCGCCTTGCTGCCGGGCGGTTGTGTACCCGGAGCCCAAGCGCAGAATGCCTCGATGGCCGACATCGCCCAGGCCTCACGGGTTTGCGCGGCATGACTGGCCAGCGCAGGCAATTCGATTCCGTTACCGCGCACGTTATCCGGCGCCACGACCACGTAGATATTCCCTCGAGCATCGTACATCCGCGTCATGGCGCCCCCTCTATGAACAATTGATGCGTCGACGATATCGCGAAACAGCGGCTGGCTGTGCAAGGATGTCACCCTGCCTGACTACGCCCCGCCCGGACGAGGTGATCGAACCCTATGCGGTTGATCACTGTCCCTTGGAGACGCGACGTTTTTTGCCAAGGATCGATATGACCAACCTCAATACCCAAGCCACCTTCGTCCCCGGACGTCTGGAACAGATGTCCACACGCATCGCCTTTTTCATCGCAGGCTTCGGCATCGCGGCTTGGGCGCCGCTGGTGCCTTACGCCAAGGCGCGGGCAGGGCTGGATGAGGGAACTCTCGGGCTGTTGCTGCTGTGTCTGGGGGTGGGCTCGATTCTGGCGATGCCCATGGCCGGTATTCTGGCTTCGCGTTTTGGCTGTCGTCGGGTGTTGAGCGGCGGGACTTTGTTGATCTGTGCGGCACTGCCGCTGTTGGCGACGGTGTCTTCGATTCCGGCGTTGATCGCGGCGTTGTTCATGTTCGGCGCGGGCCTGGGCACGGTGGATTCGACGGTGAACCTGCAAGCGGTGATCGTCGAGCGGGCCAGCGGCAAGACCATGATGTCGGGGTTTCATGGGTTGTTCAGCCTTGGCGGAATCGTCGGCGCGGCGGGTGTCAGCGCCCTTCTCGGCTTGGGGATGTCGCCACTGGGGGCGATGCTGGTGGTGATCGTGCTGCTGGTGGTGGCGTTGCTCAAGGCCGCGCCGCATCTGTTGCCCTATGGCAGCGAAAGCTCCGGCCCGGCGTTTGCCGTGCCGCATGGCATCGTGCTGTTTATCGGCGGCATGTGTTTCATCGTGTTTTTGGCCGAAGGCGCAGCGCTCGACTGGAGCGCGGTGTTCCTGGCGCAGGAGCGTGGGATCGACACGGCGTATGCAGGGCTGGGTTACGCGGCGTTTGCGTTGACCATGACCGTCGGGCGTTTGACTGGCGATGCCATTGTCCGGCGCCTCGGTGCGACACGAGTGATAGTGTTTGGTGGATCGACGGCCGCCGCAGGCCTGGCGCTGGCGACATTCGCTCCGAGCTGGGAAGCCGCACTGGTGGGGTATGCGCTGCTGGGGGCTGGCTGTTCGAACATTGTGCCGGTGCTCTATACCGCCGTGGGCAAACAGACCGTCATGCCGGAAAGCATTGCCGTGCCGGCCATTACCACCCTGGGTTATGCAGGGATTCTCGCCGGGCCGGCGGTGATCGGCTTTATCGCCCATGGCAGCAGCTTGAGTTTTGCCTTTGGGTTGATGGCGGTATTGCTGGTGGCGGTGGCGATTGGTGGAAAGGTGTTGAAGGTTTAAAAGCTTCGCGAGCAGGCTCGCTCCCACATTTGATCTGCGTCGTACACAAATGTTGTGTTCACTGAAGATCTATTGTGGGAGCGAGCCTGCTCGCGATGAATCCACCTCGGTCTATCAGAACCCGACACTGGCCTGCACAAAGAACGTACGCGGTGCGCCGACGTACATCCCCGAATTGTTGTCGCTGGAGCGGGTGAAGTATTGCTTGTCGAAAATGTTCTTCACCCCCGCCCCGACTTTCAGGTTCGACAATTGCGAGCCGAAGTCATACCCCCCACGCACGTTCCAGGTGACGTAACCCGGGATGTCGCCGTATTGGCCGTCCGCGCTGCCTTCAGTGATGTAGTTGCCGCTGAAACTGCCATCAGCGTTCACCGCGGTGCCCGGCGAGCGCTGCTTGGATTGGGCAAAGGCATCGAGGTTGTAGGTCCAGCGGTTGATGTCGTAACGCAGGCCGGCGGTCGCCACCTGACGCGAGTAGAACGGTAGGTCACGGCCCTTGAAGCCAGGTATCTCGCCTTCATAAACGGCGCGAGTGTAGGTGAAACCGGCGTTGGCGGTCAGGCCGTCGAGTCGTGGGTCCAGCGCCGCCATGTCGTAATGCACCGAGGCTTCAAGGCCCTGGTGCGTGGTGGCGCCGAGGTTGGTCCAGCCCACATCGTTGCTGATGTATTGCAATTCTTTATCGAAGTCGATGTAGAACAGCGTCACTTCCCCGCCCCATACGTCATCGTTGTAGCGCGTGCCGATTTCGTAGGTCTTGGCCTTTTCCGGATTCAGGCCATTGGCGGTGTTATCGCCCGAACCACCCTGACCGAGCTGGAAATATTGCAGGCTGCCGAACGAGGTTTCGTAGTTGGCGAACAGCTTCCAGGCCTCGGACATGTGATACATCACGCTCAGGGCCGGCAGCGGTTCGTTGCTGTCGATGCTGCGGCGTTTTTCCTGCACAGGTCTGCCAGCGGTGTCGAGAACCGGCCGGTCGTGCCATTCGGTACTGATGCTTTCAAAACGGATGCCGGGGGTCACGGTCCAGTTGCCGACGTCGATCTTGTCATCGATGTAAACAGCGTGGGCTTCGGTGCCTCCGGTGCGATCCTGGAACACATGACCATCGGAGGTTTTGGTGACCACCGGCTGATTGTTCACCAGCGCCAGACGGCTCGCCTCTTCATGCATGCCTTCTTTCAGGTAGCGATAACCGACGCTGGCTTCCTGCGTGGTCGGGCCCAGATCGAACACATGGGACACCCGCGGTTCGATGCCGAAGGTGTAGTAAGTGCGCGGATAAGAGCTGAGGGTTTTCTGGTCGCGAGCGGCGATGGTGCTGCCACGGAAACTGTCGGAATAGTAGGTCAGCACTTCGGCCTGGGTGCGGTCGTCGATCTGCCGAATCCACTTGAAGGACACGTCCTTGCGGCGGCCGCTGAAGTTGTCATGGTCGCGGTCGGACTGGAACGGATCGGCATCGTACTGCTTCTGCGTCAGGCCACCGGGCATGTCGGCGCTGGCGTCGTAGTAATGGAAATTGAGGCTGAAATCGTCTTGATCGGTAGGCGCCCAATGGGTCTTGAGGATTACGTCGTCGATGTCATTGCTGTTGTTGCTTTTGCGATAACCGTTGCCGTTCACACCGGAATACAACAGCGCCACGCCCATGCCGTTATCGGCGGTGCCACCGAGAAACGCGGTGTCGATGTGCTTCCAGCCACCGCGCTGAGTGGTTTCCAGGGTGGTGCCGATTTCGCCAGTGGCTTTCTCCGGGATCGCACGGGTAACGAAGTTGATTACGCCACCGACGTTCTGCGGCCCATAACGCACGGAACCGGCGCCACGCACCACGTCGATGCTGTCGAGATTGCCGGAAGAAATCGGTGCCATGGACAGCTGCGGTTGGCCATAAGGGGCGAAGGCGGCCGGCACGCCGTCAATCAGCACAGTGGAGCGTGGCGACAGCCGCGAGGTCAGGCCACGCACACCAACGTTCAGGGAAATATCGCTGCCGCCGGTGCCGTTGGCGTCCTGCACTTGCACGCCGGGTACACGACGCAGCACGTCACCCACGTTCATGGCACCCTGCTCGACCATCGCTTCACGACGAATCACCGTGCGCGCGCCGGGATGGTTTTGCACCACGGCAGCATTGGCATCGCCGAGCCAGTCGCCGACCACTTTGATATCGGTCACGCCCAGTTCCAGCGGGCCGTTGGCGGCGGAAGTCGGGGCTGGCATCAGGGTTACCGAGCCTTCATCTATCTGGTATTCCAGACCGCTGCCTTGCAGCAATTGGCGCAAGGCTTGTTCCGGTGAAAGATTGCCGTCGACTGCCGGAGCCTGTTTGCCGGCCACCAGTTCAGGGCTGAAAAAAACCTGCAGCGAGGTTTGCTGACCCAGCTGACTCAAGGCCTGACCCAGCGGCTGCGCCTGAATATGAATGGCATCGGCAGCGAACGCCTGGGGCAGCGCCGAGCTGACCGCCAAGGCAAGAGCGAGGGGCAGCCAGGATGATTTGTTATTTTTAGCGGTGGTTTTCTTCACGTCGAACATTGTCCTGTGGATCGCAAGAGTGTGCGGCTGTTAATGCAAACCAGTTGCAGTTGGACAAGAAGACGAAGAACTCGAAAAAAACCTGAATCTATCGGGCAATTATTTCCTGACTGCCGTCATCGAGGGTGCGAATGGCTACCGGTAGAATGCTCGGCAAGGCCTTGAGCAGCGCGTCAGTGTTGTCGGATTTGAACACGCTGGTCAGGCGCAGATTGCCCACTTTGGCGCTACCGACCCTCAGCGGCTTTTCCCGATAACGCGACACTTCTTCGGCCACTTCGCTGAGGCTGGCGTTGTTGAACACCAGTTTGCCGCTGCGCCATGCGGTCAGTTCTGCAGGGTTGACCGTATAGGCGGCGGCAACCTTCCCCAGGGCATCGACGCGAGTGCCGAGGCCGGCGGTAAGGCTGACGAAATCGGCACCGTTACCTTGAACCTTGACCGTGCCCTGCTCCACCGCGACCCGGGTTTCGGTGTTGTCGCGACGCACGTCGAAACGGGTGCCGGTGACTGTCACTTTGCCGCTGCCCGCCTCGACCACGAACGGTCGGCTGCTGTCGTGCTCGACGCTGAACATCGCCTCGCCTTGCGTCAACTCGATGCCGCGACGATCTTTTTCATAGCGCACCTGCACCCGGCTGCCGCTGTTCATATCGATCACCGAACCGTCCGGCAACGCCACATGACGACGCTCGCCAAGGGCTGTGGAATATTCAGCCGTGTAGGTCGCCGGACGATTCAGGCCACTGAACAACCCCAGGCCGAGTGCCACCGCCAGCACACTGGCGGCCACTGCATAACGCATCAGCGGGCGACGTTTACTACGCGCCGGCGGAGTTTCGCACAAGGCGTGCAAACGCTTGGCGGGTAGCAGATCGGCCGCCGCCCACAGGCTCTGGAGCACTTGGTATTCGTCGCGATGCTGAGGGTGTTCGTCCAGCCAGATCTCGAAGCCTCGCCGGTCTTCGGCGTTGACGACAGGTTCCTGCAAACGCACAAACCACCGCGCCGCGTCGTCGCGAACCGTTGTTTGCCCGCACGCACAATCACGAGTATCCATCATGGAAAGTCCTGTTTGGCCGGGGATGAAAAGGCGCGGCGAATCATGGCTGTAACCCGTCCAGGCGATCACGCAAATGCCGCAGGGTGCGAATCATATACTTTTCCACCATGTTCTTGGACAGCCCCAGGCGCTCAGCGATTTCGGCCTGGGTCAGGCCTTCGATCTTCTGCCAGACGAACACCTTGCGGCAGTTGACCGGCAGCTCGGTGAGCGCCCGTTCGATGGAATCCGCCAACTGGATCGCGTGCATGAAATGCTCCGGGTCGCCGGACGACGACACACTGTGATCGATCGCCTCGGACTCCATGGCGCCCCGCCGATCCTCACGCCGATAACCGTCCACCGCAATGTTGCGCGCGGTCTGGTGCAAATACGCCCGAGGTTGTTGCACCGCCGCCGAATCGGACTCAAGCACCCGCACGAAGGTGTCATGGGCCAAGTCCTCGGCCTGCTGACGATTTCTCAGGCGACGGGTCCAGGTGCCGATCAACTCTTCGTAATGCTCGAAAAAGCCGTGTCTGCGGGGCAGCTTGGGGGTCATTGCGGTGTGCTGTGGAGAGGAGGCGTGAATAGTAATGCTTCCTATTAACTGGAAGCAATGGATTCCCCTCGATCCCCGTATTGTGGCCCCGTCGGAAGACTGGATGGGATGTTGAATCAGAATCAAAAACCGAGGAAGGGCGGCCAAGGCATTCGATAAGAGAAGTCCGCGATACGTCCTATAACTCAAAACCAACCTGACGACCGGCAGCAGAAACCCTTGTCAGCAAATATTACCTAGGTCATATTACATCCATAATAAAGCATCATTTCTTACAGGTACTTCTCCATGACCAGCATGCCCAGCCTTGAACCCGATCTTGCTGTCGCGGTGAACACACCCAAGCCTCCCCTGCTTAAAAGGTTGATCTTGCTGACGGCGGCCATCGCGGCCCTGGTGTTCATCGGGCTATACGCAGCTCATTGGTGGACCGCCGGCCGTTTCATCGAAGAAACCGACGATGCCTACATCGGTGGCGACGTCACGGTGATCGGGCCGAAAGTTGCGGGTAATATCGAAGAGGTGCTGGTCACCGACAACCAGAAGGTCAAGGCCGGGGATGTGCTGATTCGTCTCGACGCCCGTGACTATCGCGCCAATCTGGCCAAGGCCGAAGGTGCGGTAGCTGCCGAAGAAGCATTACTCGCCAACCTCGACGCTACTGAACAACTGCAACACGCAGTAATCGGCCAGGCCCGTGCCGGCATCGATGCCGCAGGCGCCGAAACCGCGCGCTCGCGGGACGATAACACCCGCTACAAACGCTTGGTGAACAGCAATGCCGTCTCGGTGGAAAGCGCGCAACGGGCCGACGCCACTTTCAAGACTGCACAGGCGCAGAGTGCCCGGGCTCAGGCCGAATTGCTGGCCGCGCAACGCCAATTGAACGTGATTGAAACCCAAAAACAGCAAGCGCGCGCCGCGTTGATCCAGGCGCGGGCCGAGCGTGATCTGGCGCAGTTGAACGTCGGTTACACCGAGTTGAAAGCCCCGGTCGACGGCGTGATCGGCAATCGTCGGGCACGGGTCGGCGCTTACGCCCAGGCCGGTTCGCAACTGCTGTCGGTGGTGCCGGCCAGCGGACTGTGGGTCGATGCCAATTTCAAGGAAGATCAGCTGTCGCGGATGACGCCGGGCCAGCGTGTGATCGTTCATGCGGACGTGCTCAAGGGGCGTGAATTCCACGGTCATCTGGACAGCCTCGCGCCGGCCAGTGGTTCGCAGTTCAGCGTGCTGCCACCGGAAAACGCCACCGGTAATTTCACCAAAATCGTTCAGCGGGTACCGGTGCGAATCCTGCTGGACCCGGCCGATGGCGTGCTCGGTCATCTGCGTCCCGGTTTGTCGGTGACTGCCGAAGTGGACACCCGCGCCGAGCCTGAATCCCCGACCATGGCCAGCACACCATGAGTCGCGCCCTCGCCGCCCCCGCGCTGCCGTTCGACGCCGCCAACATGGCGACGGCGACCAAGGTGTTCGCCTTCGCCACGATGTGCATCGGCATGTTCATTGCGCTGCTGGATATCCAGATCGTCTCGGCGTCGCTGCGTGACATCGGCGGCGGGCTCTCGGCCGGCATCGACGAAACTGCGTGGGTGCAGACCAGTTACCTGATCGCCGAGATCATCGTGATTCCGCTGTCGGGCTGGTTGTCCCGGGTGTTCTCGACCCGTTGGCTGTTCTGCGCCTCGGCGGTGGGTTTCACCCTGGCCAGCCTGCTCTGCGGCGCGGCCTGGAACATCCAGAGCATGATCGCCTTCCGCGCCCTGCAAGGGTTTCTTGGTGGTTCGATGATCCCGCTGGTGTTCACCACCGCATTCTTTTTCTTCACCGGTAAACAACGAGTGATCGCCGCCGCGACCATCGGCGCCGTGGCCTCGCTGGCACCGACGCTGGGGCCGGTGATCGGTGGCTGGATCACCGACATTTCGTCCTGGCACTGGCTGTTCTACATCAACCTGGTACCGGGGATTTTCGTCGCGGTGGCGGTGCCGATGCTGGTGAAAATCGATCAACCGGAACTGTCGCTGCTCAAGGGTGCCGACTACCTGAGCATGCTGTTCATGGCGGTGTTTCTCGGTTGCCTGCAATACACCCTCGAAGAAGGCCCGCGCTTCAACTGGTTCAGCGACAGAACGATTCTGACCACTGCCTGGATCAGCGGCCTGGCTGGATTGGCCTTCATTGGTCGCACCCTGCACGTGGCCAATCCGATTGTCGATCTGCGTGCCTTGAAAGACCGCAACTTCGCCCTCGGTTGTTTCTTTTCGTTCGTCACGGGGATCGGCCTGTTCGCGACGATTTACCTGACTCCACTGTTTCTCGGCCGGGTGCGCGGTTACAGTGCGCTGGACATTGGCCTCGCAGTCTTTTCCACCGGGGTGTTCCAGATTCTGGCAATTCCGCTGTACGCCTTTCTGGCCAACCGCATCGACCTGCGTTGGGTCATGATGACCGGCCTTGGGCTGTTCGCCCTGTCGATGTGGGATTTCAGCCCGATCACCCACGACTGGGGGGCTAAAGAGTTGATGCTGCCGCAAGCCTTGCGCGGGATCGCTCAACAACTGGCAGTGCCGCCTGCGGTGACCCTGACCCTCGGCGGGTTGGCACCGTCACGGCTCAAACATGCTTCGGGGTTGTTCAACCTGATGCGCAACCTCGGTGGCGCGATGGGCATCGCTGCGTGCGCGACCATCCTCAATGACCGCACCAACCTGCACTTCACCCGGTTGGCAGAGAACCTCAACAGCACCAACGAAGCGCTGAATCAGTGGCTGTCCCAAGTCGGCAATAACTTCGCCGCCCTCGGCCAGAGCGGTGACATCGGCGTCACCGCCAGCCTGCGTCAGCTATGGCTGCTGACCTACCGCGAAGCGCAAACGCAAACCTACGGCGACGCGTTCCTGATGATCATGGTCTGTTTCATCCTCGCCACGGCGATGGTGCCCTTGATGCGCAAAGTACAACCACCGGCCGCGCCGAGTGCTGATGCGCATTGAGGCTTGCCGCCTTCGGGTCGCGGAGCGGCCCCAAAACATTCCGGCCAATCAAAACCCTGTGGCGAGGGAGCTTGTCGGAGCGCCGCACCGTCCCGTTGGGCTGCGCAGCAGCCCCAGAACCAACGCCACGAGTTTGTCAGGTACACCGCAGGGCTTGGTTTGGCGCCTGCTACGCAGTCGAGCGGGACGGTGCGGCGTTCCGACAAGCTCCCTCGCCACAACAACGCCCGCCGCTACTCCGAAGGCCGTGCCCTCAACCGTCGCCCAATCAAATCCAGCACATCGCACCCATCCCGTAACGGAATGGCGCAGAGCAAAGCGAAGTCGCTGAGAATCATCGAGTCGCACTCGACCGAGCCGCGCATGGACAGGTTCTCAAGCACCTGGGTGACGGCACGAATTCGATAGCTGGCGGCGTCGGTCAAGATATCGAGCGGCGCGTGGGTATCAGCGAACAGGGTGGGCATGTCGGTGCAGTTGCTGGTGAGCGCCATGAAACGGCTTTTGGGGTGAGGCATTGGTTTTTCGTAGGGTGGATCGGGATGAAGATTTTTCATTTGAGATGCTCCAAGGAAGAAATGGAGCTGCCTTAGGCCTTCCTACAGGCTAGGGTGGCAGCTATGCACGGGGTAGGAATATCGAGACCCTTAGAGCAAAACTCGACCACGCCGAAGCGTGCCCGCGCATAGCCGCCGCAACAGATATTACGGACGCACGTTAACGGCCGCAAACCAAGCATCGACGTCAATGTAGCTCTAACGGTATTGAAGGGTTCCTACACCCTGCCACTGAATCTTCAGTGACCACCAGAGACTATCGATGGAAAACATTTCGCACCAGTTCATGGAAACCGATACGAGTTGAAGGAAACTTCCGACGACCTTGTCCAGAAATTTCGCAGCATGTACGACCATCAACGCAACTAACCGATAGTCGTCCAAGTGGATTGATCTTCAAGGCTGGCTTTTTGAAGGTCGTCTTCCCACACAACAGTTGCCAAGCGAAAAATGTCTTCAAAAAATGCCCTGGTATTTTTCATCTCATCCCACCCATCAGGAAATGATGAATACGCCTCAGGCGTCATACTTCAGCAATGATTGGAAATCATAATTTCTGTCCTGAAGAGCTTCCTCCAGACATTTGTAAAGTAAAAATCTTTGCCGATATGATCGCTTTCTGGGTAGGCAATATTTGAGAATTAGCTCCTCCCTGTCCGTCGGGTCATTAGGATCGAACCCCTCCAACTCCTCACCCAGAGTCTCTTCACGATCATAAATATCAAAACACCCCAAAAAACAAGAGGGTGTAGGGATATACGGCTGCCCAGTTCCAGGATCAATAAGCATTTTTCACTCTACTTAATCGGATATAAAGAAAAAAGAGGAGCAACAACAATTGAAAAGTGCTGAATCTCTTCAGATACCTGTCGGAAAAACATTTATATTCTTAACCTTTAAATCCACGAACACCGAGTCAGCTTCCGCACATCCAATCAACTCAATAAATATTATTGCTCCACCCACATCAACAACTGCGTCGCCTTCCATATCATTTGAGATTAAAGTCCCCGTCATAGTTACGATGCCATCCAGCACTCCAATAGAGTGAGCATTATTGAGCGAAGAACAAGCATTCTCTCCCCAAACAAACTCATCATCGACTTCTAATTCGACATCATGCTGCTCACCATATTTCGGTGGGGCAACACGCCAAACTGCGGTTGCGGACCCGACACTGGTTGAAAACCTAACTAGAACTTCTTCAGCAACAAGAGTCACGAGATCCATGGTTGCCTTCATAACTATTTCTTCTATCAAAAGCGGGACAGATTAATTTATTTCAATCACATTTATCAACAGTGTATCCGCTAGCCACAACTGTCAAAACAATGTTGCACTCGCGAGCACAAGTGAAGCAGTAGCTTAGCCCGACTTCCGAAGAATCAATCAAAAGCAACTCCTGCGACAACGATGTCACACCCACCACAAACATCTCTGATATCTCTGCGCCTATTGCCCCAACACACTTCACACCTAAAACATTTTCAAAGATAATGATCCATCGCTGTTCCTGCCAATCTAGAAATTCTATAAAAATGCGCTCGTGCTCACACGTCATTTTTTCAATGGTGCCGTCTGAAACTGAAAATTCTTTCATTTTGAAATACCTGGATGTTTCTCACCGGCAACAAAGCCAGTTCCGTGACCGAGTTGATAGCCGTCAGGTCTGACTTTGATAACCTCCCTATTTCTATCCGCCTGACTCCAACTTAAATTATTAGGTTTGAGTTCCAAATGATAGTGTTCACCATGATGCCTCGCATTAAATGGCCCAGCATCTCCGGGATGACTTTCAAATCTAATAATAGTGTCCGCGTTAGGTCGCCACGTCATTCTTTGACTTCCATGTTGAGTCTGTGAAATTTTGGGCTGGACGCCTAACACTTCCGTAAGCTCGTTTGGATCTTCTGGAAATTGAGTGTAAGCCTTCGGCAGCGCCGGCTCACCCGCATCCACCTTAACGCCAGTCGTATCATCCGGCGCCTCACACCCAGGCTTATTCGGCGGCGGACAATTCCCGCTCAACCCCAGCGGATCAACCCACCCCGTCGGATTCGGCGTGTACTGATACTGGTTCAGCCCACCCGCCAACTTCACCGGGTCCGACGTCAGATACCGACCAACCTCCGGATCATAGTACCGATGCCGGTTGTAATGCAGGCCGCTCTCGGGGTCGAAGTATTGGCCCTGAAACCGTAACGGTTGTTCAAGTTGCTCGCCCCCGCCGAATGTCTGGCGCGTGACTTTGCCGTAGGCGTTGTACTTCGCCGACCAGACAATTTCGCCACCAAAATCGGTCAACTCCTGCGGCGTGCCAAGGTGGTCGAGTTGGTAGTAGAACGGGCAGGCCTTGCGCGGGCCTTTGCCGTCGAGCATGGCGAGGGGGCGGAAGCTGCCGGGTTCGTAGATGTAGCTGCGGTAGTGTTCGCGGCTGCTTTCGGCGACGAGGTTGTCGCCTTGCCAGAAGAATTCGGTGGTGTGGCCGTCAACGGTTTTGGCGATGCGGCGGCCGAAGGCGTCGTAGCGGTAGCTTGAGCAACGACCGTCCGGCGTAGTGACGCCGATCAGTCGGTGCTGGCAGTCGTAGCGGTATTCGGTGACGAGTTTTTGCGCGGTGCCGCGGCGTTCGCGAATCAGGTTGCCGAAGGCGTCGTAGTCGTAATGCCGGTCGCCTTGCATGAGCAGGCGATTACCCAGCACCTTCGCGGCGCCGGGGCGGTCCTGCATCAGCAGGTTGCCGGCCGGGTCGTGGGCGAAGGTTTCCTGTGGTTGGTCGCGGGTATGACGGACGCGGGTCAGGCGGTTGAGCGGGTCGTATTGGTAGCTGCGCTGGCCGTGCCGGGTGTCGGCGATGTGGTCGAGATTGCCGTTGAGGCTGTAGGCATAGTCGCGGCGGTACAGGTTTTTTTGCTGTTGATTGACAGCGTGGGCCTTCAAACGGCCCTGGTCGTCGTAGGCATATTCGCTGAGCAGCAGGCCTTGCTGGCGCTGCTGTTCGCGGCCGGATTTGTACGTGTGACTTGTAAGCCGCGCGCCATTAAGGTCAATCGCCGTCAGCGCGCCGCCCTTGGCATGGTGATAGTCGAGTTTGCTGCCGTCTGGCAGGCGCAGGCGATTGAGCTGGCCACAGGCGTCGTAGCCATAACGTAGCGTGCCCCAGCCCTGATGCTCGGTGATCAGGCGGTCCTGCTGGTCGTATTCGAATTCCAGCGGATGGTCGTGGCCATCGTCGACGCTGATCAATCGGCCCAGCGAGTCGTAGCGGTACTCGACCTGGATGCCGTCGGGCAGGGTCTTGGTCAGCAACCGTCCGGCCGAGTCCCGCTCATAAGCCGTGATCAGTTGCGAGCCGTCGTCGCCGAACTCGGTTTTCTCCAGCAGGTGCCCATTGAGGTCGTATACGTACGCGGTGCGGCGGCCGTCGAAGCCGGTTTCCTGTCGGATCAGGCCGTTGGGCGTGTAGTCCAGCCGATATTTTTCACCGGATTCGTTTTCGATTTCCGTGAGCAGCAGCTGCGCGTTTTCGTAGCGGTATTTGAGCTGGGTACCGTCGGGGTTGATGCGGCGGCTGACCAGGTGCAAATCGTCGGCGTATTCGTAGCGGGTGACGCGGCCCAGTTCATCGCGTTCGGCGGTGATTTTTCCGTAGGCGTTGTAGCTGAACCCGCGGCTGGCGCCGGTAGGCAATGTCGTCTGGATCAGTCGGCCGACGGCATCCCATTGGTACTGGGTGACGGCACCGTGTTCGTCCTGACGAGTCGTCTGCCGCCCCAGCGCATCGTAGGAGAAGCGGCGCTGACCACCGTCCGGCAAGGTTTCTTCGAGCAACTGCCCCAAGGCATTCCAGACAAACACATGCCGGCTGGTGTCCGGGTAGCGGATCGACAGCAAACGCCCCTGAGCGTCGTAGTGATGATGGGTGACCTGGCCATCAGGATCGGTGGCCTCGGTGACATCCCCCTGAGCATTGCGCTGATACTTCCACACCGCTTTGCCGCGATAGCGCGCATGCAGGAAACCATTGCGGTACTCGTAGGCCGTTGGTTCGTCTTCCGGTGGAATCAGCGCCACCAACCGTCCGACTTCGTCGTAACGGTATTCGGTGACAGCGCCGAGCGGATCCTGCTCTGCAATCAGCCGACCCTGATCGTCATAGGCCTTGAGCTGTTCGCCACCATTCAGCTCGACCTTGCGCACCAGCCGCGCCCGGTCATCATGGACATAAACCTCTTCACTGCCGTCGATGTTCTGGACGGTGACGCTGCCCTCGTCATCCCAGACGTAGCGCGTGTCCATCTGCGAAAACGACGCCCAGTGGCGAATACATCTGGCCGCCTTGCCGGACCGTTCCCACTCCCAGAAAAAACTCGCCCCACCGGCCAGTTGCCGCTGCAGGATCACGTGCCGGTCGTCGTAGTCGTAACGCTCGCTTTCACCGGCGGCGTTGCTCGCTTCGATCAGTTGATCGCGTTCGTCGTAGTGATAACTGACCAGCGTCTGCTCGGTGTGCCAGGCCTCGGCGAGGGTCTGGGCCGGGCGAAAACACTGGTAGTCGATGGCGACCAGGTGGGCGCGGTCATAGCGCAACAGCAAGGCACGGCCGGCTCCGTTGTCGAGGCGTTGAATACGATCCTGGCGGTCGCGGGTGATGCGCAGTCGGTTGTCGTACGCGTCGCTGATCGCCGTCAGCCGACCGTTATGAAAGTGATAAAAACGTGCGTCGTCGCCAGCCTGGGCGAGGATCAGTTCCTCGGGGTCAGCGCCGAGATAAATCGCCGCCCGCGAGAGGCTGTTGTGGATCGTCGGGCGCTCGCGATTCGGCAGCGGAAACGTGGTGCGACGGTTTTCGTGGTCGATCCAGATGACCTGATCGCCCTCGATCTCCAGTCGATGGGCGAGCGAATGGCTCCAGCCGAAGCCGAGGCCGATATCGATCTCGGCGGCGCTGGTGCGATAGAGCCGGGTGAAGTCGAACGGCAGGATGCCGTCCAGCGAACCGTCGGTGAGGGTCAGCAATTCTTCGCCGGTGACCATCGACACCGGGCAGCCGTTCTTGCAGGTGGACGGCGCGCAAGTGGCGCTGTCGCCGTTGGGATTTTTTGCTTGGTCGGGGGAGTCGTCGTGGTGCTCGTCCTTCTTCAGCGAAGCGTTGCGACGTGCGCTCCAGCTCAATTGCATCCGGCCTTTTTTCATGCCCGCCGCGATGCCACGCGCGGCGACTTTTTTGTAGCGGTCGACGTAGCTGATGAAGTTGTTGATGATCGCGAAAATCGCCTTCACGAGACGCAGAACGGCACTGAGTAACTGCGCGGCTCGTTCAGCCAAACGCATCGTCAAATAGGCGATGCCGGCGCCCGCCCCGGCGAACGTCAGGACGATGCCAATCAGGATGTCGATCAACAGCTGCACCACCATCATCGACACCGCTTCGGCGGTTTTGCCGGCGATTTCGCTGGGTGGCAGCATGTCCAACCACAGGCTGGCGCTGCGCACCAGCAGGCACAGCGCTGCTTCGTCACTGGCCAGCAACTGGGCTTTTTCCATGACATCCGGTGCGGTTTTTGCGAGCTTCTCCAGCTCTGCGGCACTTTCGCCCAACCGCTCTGCGAACTTCGCCGGATCCTTGAGAATGTCCGACAGCAGGCTGATGCCGTCCCACACACCTTCAATGGCCGCCCAACTGCCCGCGAGCATTCCATTGCCTGCAGCCACCGAAGACGATTCTGACCACTTCGGTTTGAACGTCTGCCACTCATCACGCAGCCAGCTGTCGAGTTCTTTCGTCAGGCCATCGTAGGAAGAGAAAAGATCTTCAACTTGCTGTGGTGTGACTTCGTTGTGGACGTGAATGCGGTAGAACTTGCCCTCTTCCCCTCGGAACACTCCCTTGCCGTTTTTATCGAGTGTGACCGGCGTCGACTCCCCGCCCTCCTGCGCAATCACATCGACCTGAATATTCCCCACGGGAATGTCATAAACCGATTCGAACATGCTCTCGATTTCGAGCTTTCCACCCTTCGGGCACTGCACGACGGTGGAGAGAAAGTCATCGTCGCCACTGCTCACGACGGTGCTGGCATTGCCGAACCGGATGATCCGTTCCATGCCCATCAGCGAAGGCAAATCGGCGGCGTGACTGGCCTTATCCGCTGCCCGACTGAACCAGTGCTTGAGCTGTTCGCGGTAGAGCGTCAGGGTGTTCGGAAAACTGTCGAGTTCTTGTTCGATGCGGGCGACGTGTTCCATCAACGCACCGAACGATATGAGGCGGGGTTAAAAATCGGTTCGAACATGAGCAATCCCTGGCGCAGAAAATTAGGCGCGGGGACTTTGCGGGGGATCGATCAGGAAAGAAGTCGGGAAAGGTGGAAATGGATGTAGGAGAATTCGCTAACTAACAGCGAGTAAATAACGCGCAAGACACAAGCGGGCTTGTTCGCGAGGACGGCAGCACAGTCAACATTGATGTTGCCTGACACACCGCTTTCGAGAGCAAGCCCTCTCCCACAAGTTTTGCTTCTTAACTGACTGGCATCAGAGCCAAGGCGTTACGCCTGAGGCATTTTGCGAAAACCCACGGCCAGGCGGTTCCAGCTGTTGATGGTGGAAATCGCCACGGTCAGGTCGACCATCTCCTTGGGGCTGAACTCGGCGCTGAGCAGCGCATAGTCTTCGTCCGGGGCGTGGGTCAGGCTCAGCTGCGTCAGGGACTCGGTCCAGGCCAGGGCCGCCCGTTCACGGGGGGTGAAGAACGGCGTTTCACGCCACGCCGACAAGGTGTACAGCCGACGCTCGGTTTCACCATCCTTGCGAGCATCGGCGGTGTGCATGTCGAGGCAGAAGGCACAGCCGTTGATCTGCGACGCGCGCAGCTTGACCAGTTCGATCAGCGACTTTTCCAGCGGCAGTTTCGAGACGGCGGTTTCCAGGGCGATCATGGCTTTCAGGCCGTCTGGGGAGGCAGTGTAAAAATCGATACGAGGTTGCATGGTGAGCTCCAATCACAGGTGGGATTGGCGCTACGTTAATGCGGACCTGCCGTTGAACAAATAGCCAATTATTGGGAAGTTGAGGATGCCAATAGACCAGAAGATTTTCAGTGACTGTGCTGGCGCTTTCGCGAGCAGGCTCGCGAAGGGGCCGGAACAGGCAACCAACACATCAGCCGCTACGCTTGCGCAACCACTGCAAAAACCCCTTCTTCGCCACCACCTTCGGCACCTCCTGAATCAGCGTCTGAGCCGTATGCATACGAAAATCCAGCAAGGCCTTCATTGCTTCGCTGATGTCATGCCGCGCGTCCAGGCACGGCTTGAGGTATTCCTTCTCGATGCGGTAGAGCGTGCAAAAGGTCTTGGCCGAAAAGTCGGCGAGCGCGGATTCATCGGAAAGAATCCCGGCCTCGCCAATCACCTCACCCGGCCCCATGCGCCCGGCCTCGAACTTTTTACCACCGCGGCTCAGGGCGACTGACACCACGCCGGATTCGATGATGAACAGGTGATCGCTGACCTCCCCCGCCGGCAGGATCATTTCCCCGGCGCGGAAGGTTTGCAGCTTCATGTTCTGACTGAAGGTTTCTCTCTCTTCCTGACGCAGGGTCGAGAAGATGTTCGAGCTTTCCAGCAGCGCCCGCGGCCGCGACAGCGCAGCAGGCGCGTTGGGCTCGACGCTCGATAACAGGCTGACGCCGGACGCCTGCAAGTGCCGGAATGCCAGGTCGAACAGTTGATTACGCACCATGCGTTTCTGATCCATGGAGATCACGAAGCCACTGATTTCGTAGTCCACGCCAGTGCTGCCGGAGCTTTTCAACGAAACACTCGGCGCCGGTTTATTCAACAGAAAGCGGCACCCCTGCATGGCCCGCTCCAGTGCATCAATCACCGTTTGCGGACGCGCATGGGG
Source organism: Pseudomonas farris (assembly GCF_019145235.1). Classification (GTDB taxonomy): domain Bacteria; phylum Pseudomonadota; class Gammaproteobacteria; order Pseudomonadales; family Pseudomonadaceae; genus Aquipseudomonas; species Aquipseudomonas farris. Next base: position 336,378 of record NZ_JAHSTV010000007.1, read on the forward strand.
GCTTACTTGCAAGCTGATCGACACCCCGAAAATGTCACTGGGCCGGCTGAAGTTGATGATTTTGGCCTTGGCCGCCAACGAGTTGGGAATCACCGCCATGCTACCTTGCGCGGTCTGCAGGCGCGTGGCGCGCCAGTCGATGTCGGTGACTCGGCCTTCGGTGCCGTCGATGGAGATCCAGTCATCCAGTTGATAGGGTTTGGTGGTGTTCAGGACAATCCCGGAGAACACGTCGCTGAGGGTACTTTGCAAGGCCAGGCCGACGATGATCGCCAACGCGCCGGACGTTGCCAGCACGCCCTTGACCGGCAACTCGAGTACGTATGCCAGGGCAGCGATGACCGCGATCAGGAAAATCACCGCGCCGAGCAAGTCCTGCAACAAACGCCCGGTGTGCCCGACCCGCTGCATCATCACCGCGCCGAGCAACACCGTCAGGGTGCGCGCTGCGTACAGCCACCAGCCGATCTGCAAACCGGTCGCCGCCAGGTGCAACGGTACATTGTCGACCCAGGGCGCCGGCGCCATGGGGTTCAAGCCTTCGTTGAACAGCAGCACGCTGAACAATGAGAAAATCACCAGCCGCACCGCCAGTTTCCAATTGCTGCCGCTGGCGGTGATCAAACGCCACAACACCAGATCGATCAGGATCAGAATCAGCGCGCTGAGCAACGGGTGATCGGTAAGCAGTGACAGCATCAAGCAACTCCAGCAAGGGCCAATGGCGCGAAGATCTCAGAGGCACAGTGTAGGAGCAATTGATGGCCTGAGAACAATGCAAAACACTGTGGGAGCGAGCCTGCTCGCGATGGCGGTAGAACAGACACATTTGCAGTGACTGTCAGACCGCTATCGCGAGCAGGCTCGCTCCCACAGTGGATCAGTGTTACTTGGCGTTAGTGAGGGTGTTGTAGCTGGTCATCAGGTTGCGGTAGTCCGGGATGTGGTTGGAGAACAGAGTCGCCAGACCTTCCACGTCGTTGCGCCAGTCGCGATGCAGTTCACAGGCCAGGCCGAACCAGGTCATCAACTGGGCACCCGAGGACGACATGCGATCCCATGCCGATTGACGGGTCAGTTCGTTGAACGTGCCGGAAGCATCGGTCACCACGAACACCTCAAAGCCTTCGGCCAGGGCCGACAGTGCCGGGAAAGCCACGCAAACTTCGGTCACCACACCCGCAATAATCAGTTGCTTCTTACCGGTGGCCTTGATCGCCTTGACGAAATCTTCGTTGTCCCAGGCATTGATCTGACCAGGGCGAGCGATGTACGGCGCGTCCGGGAATAATGCCTTGAGTTCCGGTACCAGTGGGCCATTGGGGCCGGTTTCAAAACTGGTGGTCAGAATCGTTGGCAGCTTGAAGTACTTGGCCAGGTCGGCCAGGGCCAGCACGTTGTTCTTGAAACGATCCGGATCGATGTCGCGCACCAGAGAAAGCAAACCCGCCTGGTGATCGACCAGCAGAACGGCGGCGTTATCTTTGTCGAGACGTTTGTAGGAAGTAGTCATGGGGTAATCCTCGCTTTTTATCGATGCCGAACGGGCCGGCGTAAGTGAACTCTGTTTTTTCGTTTCAACGCGGCCAGGCAAACCCGGCACGCCACAGCGCTACAACAATGACTTCAAACGGGCATCCGGCCGAACTGGCCCGAATGGAAGTCGGCAAAAGCCTGATGAATCTCTTGCTCGGTGTTCATCACGAACGGGCCGTGGCCGACGATGGGCTCGTCGATCGGCTCGCCGCTCAGCAGCAGCACCACGGCGTCGTTATTGGCTTCCAGACTGAGCTGATCACCGTCGCGTTCGAACAGCGCCAACTGCCCTTCACGCACCAGTTCCTTTTGATTGACCTGAACCGTGCCACGCAGCACCACCAGTGCGGTGTTGCGCCCTTCGTGCAGATCCAGGGTCAGCAACTTGCCGGCGTTCAAGCGAACGTCCCACACATCGATTGGCGTAAAGGTGCGCGCCGGGCCGCTGTGGCCTTCGAATTCACCGGCGATCAAACGCAAGCTGCCAGTGTTGTTCTTCAGTGGGATGTTCGGGATGTCACCGTCGAGAATCGTCTGGTAACCGGGCTCGGCCATCTTGTCCCTGGCCGGCAGGTTGACCCACAGCTGCACCATTTCCAGAGTGCCGCCGCTCTTGGCGAAACCTTCGGAGTGGAACTCTTCATGAAGAATCCCCGAGGCCGCCGTCATCCATTGCACATCGCCAGGGCCGATCTTGCCGCCGCTGCCGGTGGAGTCGCGGTGTTCCACTTCGCCCTTGTAAACAATAGTCACGGTTTCGAAACCGCGGTGCGGATGCTGACCAACGCCACGACGCTCGGTGGTCGGGGTGAATTCGGCGGGACCGGCGTGATCCAGCAGCAGAAACGGGCTGATGTGTTTGCCCAGGTTGTCGTAGGAAAACAGCGTGCGAACCGGAAAACCGTCGCCGACCCAATGAGGTCGTGGGCTGGTGTAGATACCGATGATGTTTTTCATCTTTTCCTCCAAATCTGTTGTGTGACGCGATGGACAAAGCTTAAAACCGACGCCTTTGCTGCGCTAGACTGCAAAAATCAGCCTTAGCGTTCTATTTGGAGAACGATGGTGGAAGACCTCAACACCCTGTACTACTTCACCCAAGTGGTGGAACACCACGGTTTCGCCCCGGCCGGGCGCGCGCTGGACATGCCAAAATCCAAGCTCAGCCGACGCATCGCCGAGCTCGAAGAGCGCCTCGGTGTGCGCTTGCTGCACCGCACCAGCCGGCATTGCTCGCTGACCGAAATCGGCCAGGCTTATTACCAGCGTTGCCTGGCCATGCGGGTGGAAGCCGAAAGCGCCGCCGAATTGATCGAACGCAATCGCTCCGAACCCCAGGGCCTGGTGCGCATCAGTTGCCCGACGGCGCTGCTGAATTCCTGGGTCGGGCCGATGATGACCCGCTACATGCTCAGATACCCATTGGTGGAGTTGTTCATCGAAAGCACCAACCGCCGGGTCGATCTGATCCACGAAGGGTTCGATATCGCTCTGCGCGTGCGCTTTCCACCGCTGGAAAACACCGACATGGTGATGAAGGTGCTGGGTAATAGCACTCAATGCCTGGTTGGCATTCCGGCGTTTTTGCAGCGCTTGTCGTCACCGGCCACGCCGGCTGATCTCAGCGGTCTGCCGAGCGTGCATTGGGGTGGCGCGCAGCGTGAATATCAGTGGGAATTGTTCGGCGCCGACGGTGCCAGCGCGCTGATTCGTCATACCCCGCGGATGGTCACCGACGACTTGCTGGCCTTGCGTCACGCGGTGCTCGCCGGCATCGGCATCGCCCATCTGCCTAGCGTGGTGGTGCGTGATGACATTGCTGCCGGGCGACTGGTGGAACTGGTGCCGGGCTGGACACCCAAGTGCGGGATCGTGCATGCGATCTTCCCGTCACGACGCGGATTGTTGCCGTCGGTGCGGACCTTGATCGACTTTCTGGGTGAGGAATTCAGTCATAGCGATATTGCTTAGGGCGGAGTTAATTCCGACACCGCGTCGCGTCTTTCGCGAGCAAGCCCGCTCCCACATTGGAGCTGCGTACACCACAGATCCAATGTGGGAGCGGGCTTGCTCGCGAAGGCGTCAGACCAAACACCATCAATGCCACTAAAACATCCCATTCATGACTTACGGTAAACAGTGCTTTGCCCAACCAGCGGTTTTTCTCAAAGGTGCAGCCGGGGATACTCCCGTCCATTCCCACTGCAACCCCTGGAGTCATTGATGTCTATCCCCGCATTCGGTCTTGGTACGTTTCGCCTGCAAGGCCAGGTGGTCATCGATTCGGTGAGCACCGGTCTTGAGCTGGGTTACCGGGTCATCGATACCGCGCAAATCTATGAAAACGAAGCCGAGGTCGGCCAGGCCATTACTGCCAGCGGCATTGCTCGTGAAGAGCTGTTCATCACCAGCAAAATCTGGGTCGCCAACTTTGCCAAAGACCGGTTGATCGACAGCCTCAAAGAGAGCCTGAATAAACTGCAAACCGATTACCTGGACCTGACGCTGATCCACTGGCCATCGCCGGAAGATCAGGTGCCGGTCGAAGAATTCATGGGTGCGCTGCTCGAAGCCAAACGACTGGGCCTTACCCGGCAGATCGGCGTGTCCAACTTCACGGTCGACCTGATGCAACAGGCTATTGCCGCCATCGGTGCCGAGAACATCGCCACCAACCAGATCGAGCTGCACCCGTACCTGCAAAACCGCAAGGTTGTCGAATTCGCCCAAAGCCAAGGCATTCAGATCACCTCTTACATGACCCTGGCCTACGGCGAAGTGCTGAAGGATCCGCTCATCCAGCAGATCGCCGATCGCCTTCAGGCGACACCGGCCCAGGTCACACTGGCGTGGGCCATGCAGCTGGGGTACGCGGTCATCCCCTCTTCCACCAAACACGCCAACCTGCAAGGCAATCTGCAAGCCTGCGCCCTGACCCTGAGCAACGCCGACATGGCGCTGATCGCAGGCCTGGATCGCGGCCAGCGGCTGACCAGCCCCAAAGGCATTGCGCCGCAGTGGGATTGAGTCTCAACCTTGGCTCAAGTGCCTGTCCAGCAAGGACATAGCGTGTTGCAGCTGGTCGACGGCTTTTTCGACCAGCGCCAGGTCGCCCTTGTCGATAACATGCTCCAGTTGCTCGCAACGCTCGATCAAACGCTGCGCCCGAACCATGCGCGCACCGCCCTTGATGCGGTGTGCCAAGTCTCGCAGGTCATCGCAATTACCACTAGCGTGCGCCTGGAGCAGATCCTCACGATCGGTCCGATTGGTCACAACCAGTTCGTGCACCAGATGATCGAGCAACGTACGGTCCGCACCGATGTATTGCTCCAGACCACTCAGGTCTATCTCGGGTATCGATTGCGCTTCGCTTGCAAACCTGGACGCCAACCATGCGCTCAAATCTGCCAGCAGGATCGGTTTGAACAGGCAGTCGTCCATCCCCGCCTCCAGGCAGCGAATTTTTTCCTCGGGCTGCGCATTGGCGGTAAAGCCCAGAATCAGCGTCAACGTTAATCCCTGGGCGCGCTCTTCATCGCGGATTGCACCCGCCAGTTCATAACCACTGAGTCTGGGCATATTGCAGTCGGTAACCACCAGATCGAACTCATGCTCACGCCACAACTCAAGCCCCCGCTCTCCCTCTTCGACCTCCAGAACACGATGTCCCAGATGGCTTAATTGCCGTGAAAGCAACAGTCGATTAGCCGGGTGATCGTCGACCACCAGAATCGTCAGTGGCCGCGTCGGCGCCTGCAATCCACTATCCACCGCCTCAATGGACGGCAACGGTTGCAATGCGATCAGCTCAAGATTGATGTCCACCCGCGTGCCTTGCCCGAGGACGCTGTCGAGTTGCAACCGGCCACCCATCATTTCGCACAGGGTGCGGCTGATCACCAGGCCCAACCCGGAGCCGCCGCGAGCTGACTGCTGGTTATTGCTGGCTTGGGCGAACGGGCTGAACAACCGTTGCCGGTCGACGTCGCTGATGCCAATGCCGGTGTCTTCAATGCGCACACTGACCGCCAGATGCTCCGGCGTCACGGGCGTCACCCGCAGCGTCACGCTCACCTCGCCCTCACGGGTGAACTTGATGGCGTTGCTCAGCAGATTGGACAGCACCTGCTTGAAACGGGTGGGGTCGATCAACACGTCGCAGTCGCTGTGTTCATCCAGATCGATGCGCCACGCCAGTTCATTCTGCCGCGCAAGGCCTTCGAAAACCCGACACACCGATTCCACCAGCCGCCGAAGATTGGCCCGCTCAGGTGTCAGGGATAAATGCCCGGACTCGATGCGGGCGATGTCCAGAATGTCACCAATCAGCGCCAGCAATTGTTGTGCGGCACCGGACGCCACCTCAATGGCAAAACGATCGGTGACACCCTCGTCGGCACGTTTCAGGGCCAATTCAAGCATGCCGATCAGGGCATTCATCGGTGTGCGGATCTCATGACTCATGGTTGCCAGAAAAGTGGTTTTGGCGCGGTTGGCATCGTCGGCCTCGTTCTTGGCATCCTGCAATTGCTGCAACCACTGCTGACGCTGGCGGATCTGCCGGCGCTGCCAGGCGATCCAGCCCAGGGCGAGCAACAGCAAGGCGCCAGCCACGGCAAAGGCCTGAAGAATGCCCTGACGATGACGCAGCCAATAGCTGTCATCCAGCACCACATCATGACTCCAGCGGGCCACCAGATCGTCCATTTCCTGAGGCGAAATGCTCAGCAACGCCTTGTTCAGAATCGAGCGCAACTCCAGCGCGCCGCGATGCGTGGCCAAGGCAATGCGGGCAGGTTGATCGCCCACGGTGCTGCTGACGCGCAGACGATCAGGGTAATGCCGAGCGATCAGGTAACGGGCGACGATCAATGAACTGAGCGTCGCATCTGCCTGCCCCTTGATCACCCATTCCATGCCCTCGGCCGGGCTTTGCACTTCGACCAGGCGCACCTGCGGCGCCCGAGCCTGTATGAACCCGAACAACGGATGACCGCGATAAATCGCCAGGCGCTTACCGGCCAGATCGTCCAGCGTCCTGGGGCTGCCCGTCGTCGCTGCAATGACCAGCACAAATGGATTGCTCAGGTAGGCGCGGGTAAAGAGCAACGCGTCTTCACGCTCGGTACTGGGAGTGACCACAGGCAACAGGTCGATCTCGCCGTTCTGGAGTTGCTCGATTTGCCGGTCCAGTGAGCGGCCGCGTTGCATCTGAAAGGTCAAACCGCTGCGCTGGCTGATCAGCGTCAGCAACTGCGCCGTCAACCCGCTGAGCCGGCCTTGGGCATCGTAGAACGTCAGCGGGGCAAAGTTGTCGATCGCGCCGACAGTGACCGTCGGATGCCGGTCCAGCCAGCGTTGTTCACTGGGGCTCAAACGCACCTGCTGTTGCCCCGCCGTATTGGCCCTGCCGGCACTCCAGCGCGCCTCTATGACCGAGCGCTGGTCCATCGGAATCGCTGCCAGAGCCTTGTCGACGATGTTTTTGAGACGCGGGTTGTCCTTCGCCAAAGCGAAGCCGAACGGATTGGCATCCAGTCCGGAAGGACCCGCCAAATGGACATTATTGAGGTAGTTATTGTTGATCAGGTAATTGGCGCTGATGAAATCGCCGAGGTACACATCGTCTGGCCCGAACGCTACCGCTCCGAGCGCGTCGAGCGCCGAGGGATAACGCTGCAAACTTGCATCAGGATAAAACGCTTCAACGGTCTGCGCCTGCAAATAGTCATCGACCATGGCGATACGTTTGCCGGCAAGGTCGACGGGCATTCGCTCGTCCCGTCGGGTGACCAGCATCGGCTGATCTTCGGCATAGGCTCGGGACCGGGTCAGCGCGGGGTCGGCCGCTTCGAAGTTGTTCGATGTTCCGAGCAGATCCAGTTCATGGCGTTTGAGGGCGTCCATGGCGGCTTCACGAGTGGCGTAACGCAGCACGTCGATTTTGACATGCAGCAGTTGCCCCAGCAGCTCGGCGTAATCGGCCGTGATGCCCTCCAGCTCATCGCGGTGGCGCGTCACTTCGAACGGCGGATAATCCGCCCCCGTTACCCCGAGGCGCAAGGCCCGTTTATCGCGCAGCCATTGCCAGTCCTTTTCATCCAGCTTGACCTGAAAGCCCTCCGCCGTGGAGCGACCCAGCAGGTGCAACCGCTGCGGCTCATCGGCCATCGCCGCAGGCAACTGCGTTAAAAAACTCAGTGCCAAGGCCAACAGCAACATGCGCATGATCGGGCTCACTCAGATCAAACGATTACGCTTGGCGAAGTCCCGCAAGTGCACCGCCGCGTTCACCCCGAGCTTTTCGATCAAGCGAGTCTTGTAGGTGCTGACAGTCTTGTGGCTCAAGTGCATAAGCTCGCCGATCGCCTTGTTGGTCATGCCCCGGGCCAGGTATTGCAGGATGGTCAGTTCGCGGTTGGAGAGTTTGTCGATCATCTGTTTTTCGCTGCGTTGCAGGGGGTTCTGCGAACCCGAAGGCAGCCGTGCGAAATAGGTGTAACCGGTCATGACCGCATGCACGGCCTTTTGCAATTGACTCAGGACGTTGGTCTTGGAGACATACGCCATGGCGCCGGCGCGCATGCAACGCTCTTGAAAAAACAGCGGATCCAGGGACGTGAAAACCAGTACCTGACATGACCAATCACTGGTCCTGATCCGGTCCAGAAGCTCCAGCCCATCGCCTTCGGGCATGACCAGATCCAGCACCACCAGCGAGGGTGAATGCTCTCGCAGCATCGACAACGCCTCGCTACCGCTGGCAGCCTCATGAATCCGTTTGAAACCCTCCTTCTCCAGTACGATTTTGACTGCGGCGCGTACCACCGGATGATCGTCCACAATCAGCACTGACTTCATGGAAACTCCCTGTGCAAAAACCTGACGATTACGCACCAATACATGCCGGATAACGACGAACCGGACGCAACGGCTGCGCTAAGACTTTTGCATGGAAGGCAGAAAGAATGTACCTGACAGAAGTGATAGTACCGACGAACGGTAGCCCCGAAAATCAACCGATCCGTTGCCGATATCGTTCTTGATTCAAGGAGAGTGCAGCTTCACACGCAGGCGGATCGATGAGCGTCATCAGCCATTGAATGGACGCAAAATCCGGCAGCGCCGAAGCGTAGATCAAGGCATGACGAACCTGGCGGTTATCGAGGAAGAACCCAGGCAGGTCCAGTGTCCCCCCCGCCAGCGAGGCATTGATGACGACCAGATCAAATGGCTCGCAGCCGTATTCGACCAGGGTCAGCATCTCCGCAAGGCTTTGTACCGGCGCCACCCGGTAGTAATCGAGCTGATTGAACAGCCGTTCGGTTTTCATCCGATGAAAATGCTGCTCGTCGGCGATCAGGATACGCAAGGTTTTGTTGGTCATCGCGTGCCTCCAGGTCAATGCCTGATGAGTGAGGCGGCAAGACTACGCAAGAGCCATGAAGCGTTCTGTAGGACGTTTCCTAAAAGCTGTGTCACTTATCCCTTCAGTACATGGCTCTCAGAGAACGGGCCGGGATTCGCCGCGCCGTTGCAGCGCGGGATTCTTCAGGAGGGGTTCAGGATTCTGGATTTGTGGTGTTTTTTCGGGCCTCTTCGCGAGCAAGCCCGCTCCCACATTTGACCTGTGTTTGCAGGACTAATGTGGGAGCGGGCTTGCTCGCGAAGAGGCCTCATAGCCGCCACAAATCTCAGCTCGCTGTGGCCAACAACAAATCCATCACCGACCGACCATGCCCCCACGACTTGCCATGGTCATACAGCGAACCGGCGATTTCATCGGCGCGGATCGGCAGGATCGACAGCAAGGTGTCACTCAAGCCGTGGCTGGCCTGACAGAAGCCCTGCATGTAGATGCCCGCCTTGCAGCGCTCGTCGGTGATCAGTTTGTAGTTGCGATCAACCTCGAAATCGCCCAGGTACTGTTCCAGCGGCGCCAGCAGTTTGCGGTGCATCTGGCGCTCGTAACCGGTGGCCAACACCACGGCGTCGTAATGGCGAACCGTGACTTCGCCGGTGGCGTTGTTGCGCACCGCCAGCTCGATACCGCGCTCGGTGGCGGTGGCTTTTTCGATGGTGGTCAGGGTACGGAACGCGTGGCGCGCGATGCCCGAGACTTTCTGACGGTAGAAGATGCCGTAGATGCGTTCGATCAGGTCGATGTCCACCACCGAATAGTTAGTGTTGTGGTACTCGTTGACCAGACGCTCGCGTTCGCTGCTGGCCTGCTGGAACACCAGGTCGGTGAATTCCGGCGAGAACACTTCGTTGACGAAAGGGCTGTCATCGGCCGGCTTCAGGGCCGAGCCACGCAGGATCATGTCCACCTGCACCGACGGGAAGCTGTCGTTCAGGTCGATGAAGGCTTCCGCCGCACTCTGCCCGCCGCCGATGATCGCGATGCTCATCGGTTGGTTGTTCACGCACGGCTGCTTGGCCATGCGCTCCAGATACTGGGAGTGGTGGAACACCCGGCCGTCATCCTTGAGTGCCTTGAACGCTTCGGGAATGCGCGGTGTCCCGCCGGCGCTGACCACGACCGAACGGGTGGTGCGCACATGCTGCTGACCTTGCGTATCACGCGAGATCACCCGCAGTGCCTCGACCTGCTGCTGGTGCAGCACCGGCTCGATGGCCAGCACTTCCTCGCCATAACGGCTCTGCTCGGTAAATTGCCCGGCGACCCAGCGCAGGTAGTCGTTGTACTCCATGCGGCACGGATAGAAGGTGCCGAGGTTAATGAAGTCCACCAGACGACCGTGGTGCTTGAGGTAATTGACGAAGGAGTACGGGCTGGTCGGGTTGCGAAGTGTCACCAGATCCTTGAGAAATGAAATCTGCAGTTCGCTCTGGGTGACCAGGGTGTTGCCGTGCCAGCGGTAGTCCGCCTGCTTGTCGAGAAACAGCACATCCAGCTCGCCCTGGCTCGGCCCACGCTCTTGCAGGGCGATGGCCAGAGCCAGGTTCGAAGGGCCGAAACCGACGCCGATCAGGTCGTGAACGATGGGCGATGCAATTGCCTGTGTCATTTCCAGTGTCCTCTGGATGAACCCCGGGCCAGCGGGGATAAAGCCTGGGTGACCTGACCGGCCTTTGGTGGCAGCAGATCGTCTGTTGAATAGGAACGAGGACAATGAAAAAAAATTTAGCGAGGTCTGATTAAACGGTGGCGATCAATGGGCGTCCCACTGGCGCATTCGCACCCGGCAATGCTTCATGGCATTGACGATGTGCTTTTCCACCAGCGCCCGGGAAATACCCAGCTGCTCGGCGATTTCCGGGTGCGACAAGCCGTCGATCTTGCGCAAAAGAAAACTCTCGCGACACAGCCGTGGCAACTCCGCCAGTGCGCGCTGAAGCATGTCCAGGCGTTGACCGTGATCGATACTGTTGTGGGGCGAGGGAATGAAGTAGCGCTCTTCGCTGTCGAGCACGTCCAGGGATTCAACCTGACGCAAGGCATTGCGTCGATGGTCGTCAATCACCAGATTGAGCGCAGTGCGATAAAGAAACGCCCGGGGTTGTTCGATCGGCGTCTCACTGGAACGCTCCAGTACCCGCAGATAAGCGTCATGCACCACATCTTCGGCCACCTGACGGTTGCCTAGCTTGGCGTTCAGGAAACACACCAGCTCGCGATAGTAGTTTTCCAACATGACTCCCGGCCGCACAGGGTGCGGTTTCTATCCTTGAACCAGATCCGCGACCGCCAGGCAGGCAGTGGCACGATGGTGGCAGTTTCGAGTGTGTAATTTATAGTAATTCTCATATAGATTTAAAGCGCTGTTTCTATTTGCTTGATAAATAGTGCTGTCCTATACCTGTAACCCTTGCTCGTCACTCGATACGTCCACGCTTAAATTCCCCGCCGCCTTCATCGTTTACAGGACAGCTCCCCGTGTCTGTCGGCCCTCCGACAGCGTTCGGCTGTCGCCAGATTTGCGCGCCAGCTGAACGACGGGCCGACTCCTATTGGCCGGAACCCTGCATGAAACGTCCCCGTCACACCCGACGCGCCCTGCTTGTAGCCCTTTGTCTGATCCCCGTTATCGCCGTCGCGGCCTGGCAGGTTCTGCCTCCCGGTCGAGATCGGTTCGCCACGGTCCAGGTCGCTCGCGGCGACATTGAAAGCAGCGTCACGGCATTGGGGACTCTGCAACCGCGACGTTATGTCGATGTCGGTGCCCAGGCCTCGGGGCAGATTCACAAGATTCATGTGGAGGTCGGTGACGTGGTCAAGGAAGGCCAGTTGCTGGTGGAAATAGACCCTTCCACCCAACAGGCCAAACTCGACGCCGGGCGTTTTTCCATCGACAACCTCAAGGCGCAGCTTCAGGAGCAACGGGCACAGCACGATCTGGCCCGGCAGAAATATCAACGCCAACAGAACCTCGCCGCCGGCGGCGCCACACGCGACGAAGATGTGCAAACGGCCCAGGCCGAACTGCGCACAACCCAGGCGCGCATCGACATGTTTGAAGCGCAGATCCGCCAGGCCCAGGCCAGCCTGCGCAGCGATCAGGCCGAACTCGGCTATACGCGCATTTACGCACCGATGAGCGGAACGATCGTCGCCCTCGATGCCCGGGAAGGCCAGACCCTCAACGCCCAGCAACAAACACCACTAATCCTGCGCATCGCCAAACTCTCGCCCATGACCGTCTGGGCCGAGGTTTCGGAGGCTGATATCGGACACGTCAAACCCGGCATGACCGCCTGGTTCACCACGCTCAGCGGTGGTAATCGGCGCTGGAGCAGCACAGTACGGCAGATCTTGCCGATACCGCCCAAACCGCTGGATCAGACCAGCCGAGGCGGCGGCAGCCCGGCCAGTTCCAATAAAAGCGGCACTGCCCGCGTGGTGCTGTACACGGTGCTGCTGGACGTCGACAACGCCGACAACGCGCTGATGGCGGAAATGACCACCCAAGTGTTCTTCGTCTCCAATCAGGCAAAAAACGTCCTTACCGCGCCGGTCGCGGCCTTGCAGGGCGGCCCGCAAGCGGACAGGCAATCGGCTCGAGTCGTCGCCCAAAACGGTGACATCGAGCAACGCACCGTGCGTACCGGCATCAGCGACCGCCTGAAGGTGCAGATCCTCGACGGTCTGGATGAAGGCGATCACCTGTTGATCGGTCCCACCGACGGCAGCGGAGGCTGAATGCAAACGCCTCTGATCGACCTGCAGGACATTCGCAAATCCTACGGTGGCGGCGACGCGCCCGAAGTTCACGTACTGCGCGGCATCGACCTGTCGATCCACGCCGGGGAGTTTGTGGCGATCGTCGGCGCTTCCGGTTCCGGCAAATCGACGCTGATGAACATCCTCGGCTGCCTCGACCGGCCGACGTCCGGCGAGTATCTGTTCGCGGGAGAAAACGTCGCCCGACTCGACAGCGATGAACTGGCATGGCTGCGCCGCGAAGCGTTCGGTTTCGTGTTTCAGGGGTATCACCTGATCCCGTCCGGCTCGGCCCAGGAAAACGTTGAGATGCCGGCGATCTACGCCGGCACCCCAGCAGCTGAACGCCACGCTCGCGCCGCCGCCCTGCTCGATCGGCTCGGCCTGGCGTCACGCACCGGCAACCGTCCGCACCAGCTCTCCGGCGGGCAGCAGCAACGGGTGTCCATCGCTCGCGCCTTGATGAACGGCGGCCACATCATCCTCGCCGACGAACCCACCGGCGCGCTCGACAGCCACAGTGGAGCCGAGGTCATGGCCCTGCTTGATGAACTGGCGAGCCAGGGTCACGTGGTGATCCTCATCACCCACGACCGTGACGTGGCGGCGCGGGCCAAACGCGTCATCGAAATCCGCGACGGCCTGATCATCAGCGACAGCGCCAGCGACAACCCCGCCGCCCAGACCTCGGCCAACCCCGGTGCACTGCAAGCGGTGGATTTGCGCACGCGGCTGACCGAAGGCGCCGAGGCCACCGGGGCCTGGAAAGGCGAACTGGTCGATGCCGTACACGCGGCCTGGCGGGTGATGTGGATCAATCGCTTCCGCACCGCCCTGACGTTGCTGGGAATCATCATCGGCGTCGCTTCGGTGGTGGTGATGCTGGCCGTCGGCGAAGGCAGCAAACGTCAGGTCATGGCGCAGATGGGCGCGTTCGGCTCGAACATCATTTACCTCAGCGGCTCCGCCCCCAACCCGCGCACGCCGCCCGGCATTGTGACGCTCGATGACGTCGCGGCGCTGGCCAGCCTGCCGCAGGTCATGCGGATCATGCCGGTCAACGGTGCCGAAGCCGGGGTACGCTTCGGCAACCTCGACCACCTGAGTTATGTCGGTGGCAATGACACCAATTTTCCGGAGATTTTCAACTGGCCGGTGGTCCAGGGCAGCTACTTCACCGAGGCTGATGAACACAACGCGGCGGCGGTCGCGGTGATCGGCCATAAGGTACGCACCAAGCTACTCAAGGATGTGGCCAACCCCATCGGCCAATACATCCTGATCGAAAACGTGCCCTTTCAGGTCGTCGGCGTACTCGCTGAAAAAGGCGCCAGCTCCGGCGACTCCGACAGCGACAACCGGATTGCCGTGCCCTACTCGGCGGCCAGTGTCCGGCTGTTCGGCACCCACAACCCCGAATACGTGACCATTGCCGCGGCCGATGCGCGCAAGGTCAAGGAGACCGAAAAAGCCATCGAGCAGTTGATGCTGCGCCTGCATAACGGCAAACACGATTTCGAACTCACCAACAATGCCGCGATGATTCAGGCCGAGGCCAGCACACAGAATACGCTGTCACTGATGCTCGGTTCGATTGCGGCGATCTCGCTGCTGGTGGGCGGGATTGGGGTGATGAACATCATGCTCATGACCGTGCGCGAACGGACCCGGGAGATCGGTATCCGCATGGCCACCGGTGCCCGTCAGCGCGACATCCTGCGCCAGTTCCTCACCGAAGCGGTGATGCTCTCGGTGGTCGGCGGGATCGCCGGAATCGCCCTGGCGCTGATCGTCGGCGGCGTATTGGTGCTCAGCGAAGTCGCGGTCGCCTTTTCCCTGGCCGCCGTCATCGGCGCCTTCGCCTGCGCACTGATCACCGGCGTTGTCTTCGGCTTCATGCCGGCCCGCAAAGCTGCCCGGCTCGACCCGGTCACGGCCCTTACCAGTGAATGATCGATCTATGAAACCGCAACTGAGCCTGTTGACCCTTTGCCTGTTACTCGGCGCGTGCAGCCACCCCGCTCCGCGCCCGGACAGCGGCATTCAACCACCGCCCGCCTGGCAATCACCACACCGCGAAAGCGCTTCCCAGAACAGTCGGCAATGGTGGACGCAGTTCGGCAGCCCGCAGCTTGATCGCCTGATCGAACAGGCCCGCGTCGGCAGTCATGACCTGGCCGCCGCCATCGCTCGAGTGCGCCAGGCCCAGGCCGACACGGTGATTGCCGGCAGCTCGCAGCTGCCGGAGGTCAAGGCCGGCATGAACGCCAACCGCCAGAAACTGCTGCATGGCAAGGGCTACAGTCAACTTGATGTCGACAGCAACGACAAGGCCGTGGATTTTTTCGACGCCAACCTCAGCGCCAGTTACGAAATTGACTTCTGGGGCGGCAAACGCGCGTCCCGAGACAGCGCGCAGCAAGGGTTGCGAGCCAGCGAATTCGATCAAGCCACGGTTGAATTGACCTTGCTCAGCGGGGTTGCCAACAGCTACGCGCAAGCCTTGTCGCTGGATGAACAGAGTCGCATTGCTGAGCTGAACCTGGCCAACGCACAGAATGTCCTGAAACTGGTGCAGACCCGTTTCGATTCGGGTTCGGCCACCGCACTGGAACTGGCGCAACAGAAAAGCCTGGTGGCGGCGCAACAACGGCAACTGCCGCAGATTCGACAGCAAGCCCAGGATGCACTGATCAGCCTCGCCGCCCTGCTTGGCCGGCCGGTCCAGCAACTGCCGCCGAGCCAGGAGTCCTTCGTTCAACTGCAGTGGCCAGCCATCGGTGCCGGGCTGCCCAGCGAGCTGCTCAGCCGCCGCCCGGACATTGCCCGCGCCGAAGCGCAACTGGCCGCTGCCCAAGCTGACGTGACTGTCGCTCGCGCCGCCATGCTGCCCGCCGTGACCCTGAGCGCCAACATCGGCTCGGGCGCCAATACAGCCAACGATATTCTGCGCAACCCGTTCTACAACCTGACCGCCGGGCTGGTCGCGCCGATCTTCAATAACGGCCGCCTCGGCGCTGAGCGCGACAAGGCCACGGCCCGTCAACAAGAACTGCTGGAAACCTATCGAGGCGCGATCATCAACGGTTTTGCCGACGTCGAAAAAGCCCTCAACAGCATTCGCGGCCTGGATGAGCAGCGAGAGTGGCAACACGAAGAATTGAACCAGGCACAGACCGCGTTCAACATCGCTCAAAGCCGCTATCAGGCTGGGGCCGAGGATTTGCTGACGGTGCTGGAAACCCAGCGCACGTTGTATGCGGCACAAGATTCGAATGTGCAACTGCGGTTGTCGAGGTTGCAGGCGAGCATTGCGCTGTACAAGGCGTTGGGTGGGGGGTGGCAGGCGTTGTAATGGTGGTGGCTGTAAACCGCTTTCGCGAGCAAGCCCGCTCCCACAGTTGATCCGCGCCGAACAAACATTCCATGTTCGCTGAAGATCCAATGTGGGAGCGGGCTTGCTCGCGAATGAACGATAACTCGGTCGCCCGGCTTAACTGGCAATCGGCTTGACCTTCAGATTCCGCGCATACCACGGCCGTTGCGGCACGCGGCGAAACAACTCGGCGAGTTTCTTTTCGTCAGTGCCGAAGGTGATGCGCAGCGCCAGCTTCATGGTTTCCGGGTCCATTTCTACCGACTTGCCGGCCTGTAATCCCGGCGTGGTGCTGCAACCGTGGGTACTCGGGCCGAGCCACGGATCATCGACTTCAACCCAGCGACCAGGGGCGAACCAGCGCACGCCATTGACCTCGAGCCGGCTGACCTCCCCCGGATGGAAGCGCTCGTGAGCGCGGAACCAGTCTTCCAGACGATCGTCGATCCAGCCGTGGAAGTGCCAGAACACCGGGTTCACGTGGGATGAAAACGGGTCACCGAGAAAGTCGTTTTCCGGTGCATACCAACGCGCGGAAAAGTCCGCTGGATCCCGGGCAAAAGGCACCGGCTGACCGTTGGATGGATCGCGCGGCACCGAGGCCCAGCGCATGTGCAGCCAGTCGTGCAGGCCTAGCTCAATCTCTGAGCCGAACTGCCCCAGGGTCAGCTTCGACAGATAACGCGGATCACGGTAGCGCGATTCCCAAACCTGAAAATTGCTGTGATAGGTTTCGGCGGTCTTGATGTCGCTGACCCACCGCGTGTACTCGGTATCTTCGGCGGCCAGCCAAGTGGGCGGCAGCGCAGTGCCATCGTGATTGTCGAAATAGCGGGCGAAGCCCTGACGGTCGCGTTCAAGCTCCGGCTGCGGCATCGGGAAGCTCGGCCAGGACGGCAGGTCCTGCATCGAACGCGCAGTGCCGAGCATGTGCCGGTGCATGAAGAAAAAGTCGACCCCCGAGCCATTACGGTCTTTGCGCGGCCCACGGGCATCGCGCTCCTCGCCCCGCGGGCCCGGCTGCCAGCCGATGCCGCGCAAGGCACCGCGCTGGTCTTCGGAGAGTTTGTGCCATTTGTCCCGCGTGGCGTGCCAGAGCTGGTGGAACAAGCGGTGTTCAGGGGAAATCAGCCACGCCAGCAACGGCGGATTCAGACCGACACGCTCTCGGGCTTCGGGAAACAGTCGTTTGCGCGCGACAAATCGATTGTCCAGTTCCGCCAAGCCGAGCGGGCGATCCAGACGCAAGACCCGCCCGCTGAGGGTGCCACTGCCGGCATTGCCGAAATCCGCCCAGACTTCATCGAGCACGACCGCCAGTTCATAAGCCGGTGCGCCGTTGGCCGATTGCGTATCGACCAGGCGCCAGTACAGCTGGCTGGCGTCAGGCGAAACCAGATCGCCGATCACCCTGTAACGCGGCTCGGTTTCGCTGCGTAACTGTTGCGCGGTATCAAGGCAGCCACGCAGGCCGCGGCCGCGCTGGGCGATGTCGAGAAACAGTTCCAGCCCGCTCTGCGGTAAACCGTCGAGGCCCGCGCGGGATCCTTCAAAGCGGATATCCCAGATGCCTCGCAGCGAGTTGGCCAACTGCTGACCCGCGGTGTCCGCCAGATCGACGGTCGCTTCACCCGGGGTGATCGTCGGGTCTGGCTTCGTCCATTCGCGATGCCCATAAAAAGCCGCAGGCACAGCAGCGCCGGTCAGCGCCAGGCCTGCCATGAACCATCGTCGAGAAATCGTCATTGCCCTACCTGTGTCAGCCATGAAGCAGGCTTTATCCAAGCTAGAACGTTTGTTACCTCTACAAATTTATGGAAGGCCTTAAAAGATCGCAGCCTTCGGCAGCTTCTACAGGTGTACGCCGTGCCTTTGTAGGGGCTGCCGAAGGCTGCGATCTTTTGCAAGCCACCTAAATTCCCTGGCCAGCCACTCGTTCCTCCCAGATAGCAAAGGCCCCAACACCTGTACCGGGGCGGCGAACCTGACTGAGATGGCAATGACAAAACCACGTTCGAAAAAGGCTCTTTACATCGGCCTGCCGTTGGCCCTGGCGATCAGCGCCGGTGCAGGCTTCGCGGTCTGGTATTACGGGTTCAAGGACAACCTCGGTTACCCGATCAAGGTCATGAAACAGGCCGACGAGTTGCACGAGCGCATGCTCTCCTTCGATAGCCACATCAGCCTGATGCAAAATTTCGGTACCCAAGGCAACGAGGCTGACAAGGATGGCAAAGGCCAGTTCGACTTGGTCAAGGCTAACCGCGGACATCTGTCCGGTGCGGCCCTGACAATTTTCGGCTGGCCCGAACTGTGGAATGGCGCCAACGCGCCGCACAGGCCCACCGCCGGTTTCGTCGAAGAAGCACGTAACCAGCAGGAGATCCGCTACAAGATTATTTCCGGCATGGTCCGCGACTTTCCCAACCAGGTTGCCATTGCCTACACCCCCGACGATTTCCGTCGTTTGCACGGAGAAGGCAAGTTCGCGATTTTCATCAGCATGCTCAATGCCTATCCACTGGGCCATGACCTGAACCTGCTGGACTTGTGGACGGCACGCGGCATGCGCATGTTCGGTTTCAGCTACATCGGCAATAACGACTGGGCCGACTCTTCGCGCCCCTTGCCGTTTTTCAACGATTCGCCAGATGCCCTCGACGGCCTCTCGGACCTGGGCAAGCAAGCCGTGCATCGCTTGAATGACCTGGGCGTGATCATCGACGTGTCGCAAATGTCGACCAAGGCCCTGGAGCAAGTCGCGCAATTGAGCCGCACGCCGATGGTGGCTTCGCACTCGGCGCCACGGGCGATGGTCGATATTCCGCGCAATCTCAGCGACAAGGAATTGCAGCTGATCAAGAACAGCGGCGGCGTGGTGCAGGTGGTCGGTTTCTCCCAATACCTGCGACCGCTGACCCAGACCACCCAGGACAAACTCAACGAACTGCGCCAACAGTTCGACCTGCCGCCCCTGCCGAACCTCTCCATGGCTCTGATGCCGGGTGATCCGGTCATCGCCGCCTGGTCCGAGAAAAAATTCGGCCAGTACGCCAGCCGCCTCTACGCGACTCTTGAAGAAGAACCCAAAGCCACCCTCAAGGACCTCGGTGACGCCATCGATTACACGGTGCGAAAAATCGGCATTGATCATGTCGGCATCAGCTCCGACTTCAACGAAGGTGGCGGGGTCAAGGGTTGGAACAACGTCGGTGAAATTCGCAACGTCACGGCGGAACTGATCTCGCGCGGCTACTCCGAAGCAGACATCGCCAAGCTCTGGGGCGGCAACTTCCTGCGGGTCTGGGATCAGGTACAGAAAGCCGCCAAGCCGGCGCTGATTTCACATCAAGGCACGAGCAAACCATGAGCGATCGTCGAACCTTTCTGAAACAGGCCGGGATCCTCGCCGCCGGCCTGCCCCTGACTGCCGGCCTGCACAACGTTGCCAGCGCCACCCCACAGCCCTCGCTGCCAGGGGACAAATGGGCGCAACTGCGACAACTGTTCGACCAGGATCCGGACTACCTGCACTTCTCCAACTTCCTGATCACCTCGCACCCCAAACCGGTGCGTGAAGCGATCGAGATGCACCGCGCCGTCCTCGATAAAAACCCTGGGCTTGCCATGGACTGGGACTTGGGTGTTATCGAGCAGCGCGAAGAAGAGGTGCGCGTCTGGGCGGGTCGTTACCTGCAAAGCAATGCCAAACAGATCGCGCTGACCGGCAGCACCACCGAAGGCCTGGCGATGATTTACGGCGGTGTGCATGTGCGCCCGGACCAGGAAATCCTTACCACCGCCCACGAGCATTACGCGACCCACACGATCCTCAATCTGCGCACCCAACGGGACGGCACTCGGGTGCGCAAGATCAGGCTGTTCAAGGATCCGCAGACGGCCTCCAAAGCCGAGATCCTTGCGTCGATCGACCAGAACATCAAACCCGAAACCCGTGTACTGGGCATGACGTGGGTGCACTCCGGCAGCGGCGTGAAACTGCCGATCGCGCAAATCGGCGCGCTGGTGGACAAGCACAACCGCCACCGCAGCGAGCAGGACCGCATCATTTACCTGGTCGACGGCGTGCACGGTTTTGGTGTCGAGGACCTGAGTTTTCCGGCCATGAACTGCGACTTCTTCATCGCCGGCACCCACAAATGGATGTTCGGCCCCCGTGGCACGGGCATCGTTTGCAGCCGCAGTGAAGAGGTGAAATACGTCACGCCGATCATCCCGACCTTCTCCGAAGCCACGGCGTTCTCCACCACCATGACACCGGGCGGCTACCACTCGTTCGAGCACCGTTGGGCGCTGAACGAAGCCTTCAAACTGCATTTGCAATTGGGCAAGGCCGATGTTCAGGCGCGTATCCATGCCCTGAACAGCTATATGAAAAATCGCCTGCAAGCGCACCCGCAGATCGAACTGGTCACGCCCCTGAGTCCCGAGCTGTCGTCCGGTTTCAGCTTCTTTCGGGTCAAGGGTCAGGACAGCGACAAGATCGCCGCCTGGCTGATGCAAAACCGCGTGATCGCCGATGCCGTGGAGCGCGACGTGGGCCCGGTGATCCGCACAGCGCCGGGGCTGCTCAACACCGAAGCTGAAGTCGACCGCTTCATGGCGTTGCTCGACACACAGCTCTGATCCCAACCCCATGATGAATGTGGGAGCGGGCTTGCTCGCGAAGACGGCGGCACAGTCAACATTGATGTCGACTGACACACCGCTTTCGCGAGCAAGCCCGCTCCCACAGGTTCCGCTCCTTAACTGACGGGTATTAGCCCCCTGATTCCTTTTAACTTTTTATCGAGAGCAATGATGAACAGTGAGCTGCGTAGTTTTTCCTTGAAGACGCTCCCCGCACTGGCCTTCGCCGCCGTGGTTGCAAGCCTGATGCTGGGCGCCGCTCAGGCCGCAGCACCTGCCCCGCCCGGGAAAATCTTCAAGGACTGCAAGGACTGCCCCGAGATGGTGGTGCTGCCCACCGGAACCTTCACCATGGGCACCCCGGACAATGAGGTGGGCCGCGAGCCCGACGAAGGCCCGTTGCACCCGGTGACCTTCGCCAAACCCTTGGCCATCAGCCGCTTTCAGGTGTTGGCCGGCGAGTGGGACGCCTACCTGCGCGACAGCGGTTACGTCATGCCCGACGGCGACACCCGGCCGGGCCGCGAGTGCAAGGCCGGTGTGCCCCGCTATGAACGCACCGCGAGGCATCCGGCGGTGTGCATGGACTTCCCCGAGGTCAATGCCTATGTGGCCTGGCTCTCGAAGAAGACCGGCAAGCACTATCGACTGGTCAGCGAATCACTGCGTGAGTATGCAGCCCGCGCAGGCAGCAGCGGCCCGTTCCCCTTCCCGTTCGATGAAGGCAAGGAATACAGCATCGCCAAACACGCCAACACCTACGGCGCCGCCGATGGTTACAACTTCACCTCACCGGCGGGCAGTTTCCCGGCCAACGCTTTCGGCGTGTACGACATGCACGGCAACGTCTATGAGTGGACCGCCGATTGCTACAACGAGAACTACGTCGGTGCACCAAGCGATGGCAGCGCGTGGTTGACCGGCGACTGCAAGGCCCGGCGCATTCGTGGCAATGACTGGGGTGAAGCACCGGTGTTCTCGCGTTCGGGCAACCGTAATGCCACCTACCCCGATACCCGTGGCGACTGGATCGGTTTTCGCGTCGCGCGGGACCTGTGATGCACGCCCGGGAACAGCTCAACTCTTGAACCTCAACCCTTGAACTTCTGCCCTTAACGGCACTTGAAGCGGAAACCCCCATGACCACGAATTCCCGCGGAGCCATCAGTGAAGTCCTCAGCCTGCTCAAGCCTTTCCGGGTCGTCGTGGTGCTGTCGATCATGCTTGGCATGCTGGGTGGACTCAGCATTACCGCCCTGCTTGCGACCATCAACAACGCCCTGAACGGCGAAGGCAGCCCACCCGCCAGTGTGCTGGTGACGTTTGTCGGCCTGTGTGTGCTGGCCCTGGTGGCGTCGACTCTGTCGGATATCGGCACCAATCATGTCGGGCAGCGCATCATTGCCGGGCTGCGTAAATCCCTGGGTGAGAAAGTCCTGTTGGCACCGATCGAACAGATCGAGCGGTATCGCAGCCATCGGCTCATTCCGGTCCTGACCCACGATGTCGACACCGTCAGCAGCTTCGCCTTCTCCTTTGCGCCGCTGGCCATTGCCTTCACCGTGACCCTTGGTTGCCTGAGCTACCTGGCTTATCTGTCGCTGCCGATGTTTGCCCTGTTGCTGGTGGCACTGGTGATCGGCACCGTGGTGCAATATGTGGCCCGGGCCAAGGGTATCAAGGGCTTCGAAGCCGCTCGCGAGGCTGAAGACGAACTGCAAAAACACTACAGCGCGATTGCGGCCGGCGCCAAGGAACTGCGCATTCATCGCCCGCGCCGCCAACGCATGTTCAGCCAACGCATCGAAGGCACCGCCGACTACATCTGCAATACCCACATCCGTTCGATCAACACATTCGTGGTGGCCAAGACCTTCGGTTCGATGCTGTTTTTCGTGGTCATCGGCCTGGCGCTGGCCCTGCAATCGTTCTGGCTGGGCACCGATAAAGCGGTCCTCAGCGGTTTCGTGCTGGTGTTGCTGTACATGAAAGGTCCGCTGGAATACCTGGTCATCACCCTGCCGGTGGTCAGCCGTGCCAACATCGCCTTCAAGCGTATTGCCGACCTTGCCGAACAGTTTTCCTCGCCCGAGCCGCACTTGCTGCTCAGTGACAAGAACACCCCCAAAACGGTCGTCGAACACCTCGAATTGCGAGACGTGCATTACGCGTTCCCTCCGATGGACGGCAGCAAACCCTTCACCCTCGGGCCGGTCAACCTCTCCATCGCCCAGGGTGAAATCGTCTTCATCGTCGGCGAGAATGGCGGCGGCAAGACCACGCTGATCAAGTTGCTGCTGGGCCTCTACGCGCCACAGGGCGGTGAAATCATCCTCAACGGCTCACCGGTACTGGCCAGCAGCCGCGACGATTATCGTCAGTTGTTCACCACGATTTTTGCCGACTACTTCCTGTTTGATGAACTGGTGCAAGGCGACCAGCAGGTTCCCGAAGACGCCAATCGTTACCTGGAACGCCTGGAAATCGCCCACAAAGTCAGCATCCGCGATGGCGCATTCAGCACCACCGATCTGTCCACCGGCCAGCGCAAGCGCCTGGCGCTGTTGAACGCCTGGCTAGAGGAGCGCCCGGTGCTGGTGTTCGACGAGTGGGCGGCCGATCAGGATCCGGTCTTCCGGAGAATTTTCTACACCGAACTGCTGCCGGAACTGAAGTACCTGGGCAAGACCATCATCGTCATTTCCCACGACGACCGTTACTTCGATGTCGCCGACCAACTGGTGCGCATGGAAGCGGGTCAGGTCATCAGTGAAAAAGCTCCGGCCGCCACGGCCTGAGCCCGGCCCGACGCATTGCCGCCTTTTGCGAGAACCCCATGAACGAACTTCTTGATGATGATCTGCTGGCGCTTTTACTGGCCGATGCCGCAGACGATGTACAAGCCTTGTCGCCCCGCAGCCGCCTGGATCGAGCCCCGCTGTCGTTCGCCCAGCAACGACTGTGGCTGGAGCAACAATTGGCGCCGACCAGCTCGGCCTACAACCTGCCACGTGCCTTGCGGCTGACCGGCGAACTGGATACCCGGGCGCTGGAAGTGGCGCTTGATCGGGTCATAGATCGACACGACATTTTGCGCAGCGCGTTCAAGGAAATCGACGGCGTACCGATCCAGGTCGTTGAGCGTCACGCCCGTCTGAACCTGCACAAGCAAGACCTCTCGGCGCTCGACAGCCAGGCCCGCGCCGATGAACTGGCGCAGCGTATCCAGAATCAGGCGCTGCGCCCCTTCGACCTGAGCCGAGCGCCGCTGATCCGCGCCACGTTGCTCCAGCTCGACACCCGGGAGCATGTGTTGCTGCTGAACATGCACCACATCGTTTCCGATGCCTGGTCCAATGCGATTCTCATGCAAGACCTGTCCTGCGCCTACGGCCAGGCCCGCCTCGGCGACACCGCGCAACTGCCGCCACTGGCGATGCAATACGCCGACCATGCCACCTGGCAACGCGGTGCATACCTCGACAGTGCCGCTTGCGCGCGCAGCGGCGATTACTGGCGCCAGTACCTGGGCAGCGAATTGCCCGTGCTCGAACTGCCCCAGGATTTTGCCCGCGCATCTGGTCAACAGCACCTCGCCGGGCGCCTTTCATTGAGTATTCCCACCACTCTGTCCCAAGCGCTCAATGCCTTCTGCCAGCGCCAGGGGCTGACGCCGTTTGTGCTGGCCTTGGGCGCCTGGCAATTGCTGCTCGGTCGCTACAGCAACCAGCACGACTTCACCGTCGGCGTGCCCAACGCCAACCGCAACCGTGGCGAAACCCAGGAGCTGGTGGGCTTTTTCGTCGGCACTCAGGTGTACCGGGCGCGGATCGATTCGACCTGCACCGCCGTGGATTTTTTGCACGACCTGCGCGGGCAATCCCTGGCGGCACTCGAACATGCCGATTACCCACTGGAGCTGATGGTCGATCAACTGCAACGACCGGGTGGCCAGACGTCCAATCCATTGTTCCAGGTGTTGTTCAACTGGCGCACCGACACGGCCGAACCAGCCGCGATGGACTGGGGCGAGCTGACACTGGAGTTTCTCGATTCCGGAGAAAAACAGGCCAAATTCGATCTCTCGCTGGACATCGACTACTCGCATCAAGGCCTTGTCGCCACCTTCGAGTACAGCCGCGACCTCTACAGCCCGGCGACCATCGAACGCATGGCCGGGCATTGGCAGAACCTGTTGCAGAGCCTCATCGAAGCCCCCGATTGCGTCCTCGGCGAATTGCAACTGCTGACCCCGGACGAGCGCCAACAAACTCTGGCCGACTGGAATCGTCAGCCCATCCGCCTGCAACGCGAACACTGCCTGCATCACGTGATCGAAGCGCACGCCAGTAGAGCCGGTGAAGCCATTGCCCTGAGTTTTGGCGATCAGCAAATGAGTTACGCCGAGCTCAATCGCCAGGCCAATCGGCTGGCCCATCGGCTGATCAGCGAGGGCGTCGGCCCGGATGTGCTGGTGGGCATCGCCGTCGAGCGTACGCCAGACATGATCATCGGCATGTTGGCGATCCTCAAGGCCGGGGGCGCCTACGTGCC
The DNA here is from genome assembly GCF_019145235.1 of Pseudomonas farris. Taxonomy (GTDB): domain Bacteria; phylum Pseudomonadota; class Gammaproteobacteria; order Pseudomonadales; family Pseudomonadaceae; genus Aquipseudomonas; species Aquipseudomonas farris. Next base: position 361,682 of record NZ_JAHSTV010000007.1, read on the forward strand.
GCTGGACCCGGCCTACCCGGCCGAACGCCTGGCCTACATGATCGAGGACAGCGCCATCGCGCTGGTGCTGACGCAGACGCATCTGCGCGAACGGTTGCCGCTGCCGGCCGAGGTTCACTGCCTGTTACTCGACCAGCCGCTGTCCAGCCACCCGCAGGATGAGCACAATCCCGAAGTGGCGGTACACCCGGATAACCTGGCGTATGTGATTTACACCTCAGGCTCTACCGGCAAGCCCAAAGGCGCGCTGCTGCCGCACCACAACGTGATGCGGCTGTTTCACGCGACCGCGAATTGGTTCAACTTCAACCAGGACGATGTCTGGAGCCTGTTTCACTCGTATGCATTCGACTTCTCCGTATGGGAAATTTTCGGCGCCCTGTTGCACGGAGGCCGGCTGGTGATCGTGCCGCACGCCGTCAGCCGTTCGCCACAGGATGTCTACGCACTGCTATGCCAGGAAAAAATCAGCGTGCTCAACCAGACGCCGTCGGCATTCAAACAGCTGATGCAGGTCGCCTGCGAACCTCAACAGTCACTGACCCAACACCTGCGTTACGTGATTTTTGGCGGTGAAGCGATTGATGTGCAAAGCCTGCGTCCATGGTTCGAACGCTTCGGCGATCGCGCGCCGCAGTTGATCAACATGTATGGCATCACCGAAACCACCGTGCACGTGACCTACCGGCCATTGTCACTGAACGATCTGCACTCGGACGCGACCAGCCCCCTCGGCGAGCCAATTGTCGACCTGTCGTGGTACCTGCTCGACCCTCATCTCAACCCGGTACCCAAAGGTTGCATCGGTGAGTTGTATATCGGCCGTGCCGGCCTGGCGCGTGGGTATCTGAAACGCACCGACCTGACCGCCACTCGCTTCGTTCCCGATCCGTTCGACCCGCTTCCCGGCGGGCGTCTGTATCGCACCGGCGATCTGGCGCGTTACGGTAGCGATGGCAACATCGAGTACGTCGGACGCATCGACCATCAGGTAAAGATTCGTGGTTTCCGCATTGAGCTGGGGGAAATCCAGGCACGTCTGCAGAGCCTGCCAGCCGTGCAGGACTGCGTGGTCCTGACCCATGAGTGCCCGAGCGGTCTGCAACTGGTCGGTTATGTGATCGCCAGCGAACCGGCCAGCACCGAGCTGCGCGAACAACTGCTGAACGCCCTCAAGGCGCAGTTGCCAGACTACATGGTGCCCGGCCACCTGCTGTTTATCGATCACTTCCCGCTCAACGCCAACGGCAAGCTCGACCGCAAGGCCCTGCCCGAGCCGGATGTCAGTCTGTGGCAGCAAGCCTACGTTGCACCGAACAACCCACTGGAGGAGGCACTCGCCCAGCTCTGGCAGCAATCGCTAGGCATCGAGCGCGTGGGGGTGACCGACAACTTCTTTGAATTGGGTGGGCATTCGATTCTGGCCATTCAATTCATTTCCACGCTCAAGACACGTCTGAACATCGAGCTGCGCCTGCAAGAGTTACTGGCCCATCCGAGCATCGGCGAACTGGCGGCGTTTATTTCGCGCAAGCATCGGGAACAGACTCAGTGCGTGGTCGAGTTGAATGCAGCCCCGGCCAGCGCACCGACCCTGTTCTGCCTGCACCCCAGCGGCGGAATCGTGTTCTGTTACCAGCCGCTGGCGAAGAAACTCAAGGCCCATGCCTCGGTCTGTGGCGTCATGCATCGCGGTTTCAGCGATGGCAGCCAAAGCTGGGACGAGATGGTGGCCGATTACAGTCAAGAAATCGTCAAGGCACAACCTCAAGGCCCCTACCACTTGATGGGCTGGTCGCTGGGGGGCGCGATAGCGCTGGATATCGCCGCCACGCTGGAAGGCTTGGGTCATCAGGTGGCCTTTCTCGGCCTGGTGGACAGCACCATCCCGGAACACCTGTACCCCGAGGACTTGCCACGTTATCGACGCTTGCCAAGTGCTGAACAGAGCAGCGAGGCCTCGGAAGAAATCCTCGATGCCATTCACTATTTCGATCTGTTGTTCCCGACCCTGACAGACCGCACGGCGGCGTATTTGAAAGACTCGCCACACAGTTCGGTCAAGCAGTTCTATGACTGGGCAGCAAGCCTGGTCGAACCGGGCCAAGGCGACTTGTTGTCGATCGTGCAAAGCGTGAAGAACGAAGTCATGAATGCTCAGGCGTTCTCGGTGCATGACCGTCTGCTGGAGGCCTTCAAGGCCTTTACCTTCAAACCTGTGCAGGTCCGGCCCAGTTGCTGGTGGGCCGTCCTGGAAAAGACTGCGCAAGAACTGGCGTTCTGCGAGGCATTGATCCGGCGTTACAGCCCCTCGGGTGAGCTGACATGCTCGGTGCACTCACCGTTGCTGCACCGCAGCATGATCTTTGATGGCGCACTGATCGACTCACTGATCGACGCCTTCCTGGCCACCACTGCACATCGCTGATCTCCCCCGCCCCATCAACCCGCCGCCAGGCTGCGGCGGGTTGCCCTTAATGCCAGTCAGTCAAGGCACAAAACCTGTGGGAGCGGCGGTGCGGCGATCCGACTTGCTCGCGAAAGCGGTATGTCAGGCGACATCAATGTTGACTGTGCTGCCGTCTTCGCGAGCAAGCCCGCTCCCACAGAGGGTTGTGTGTCCACCCACTAAATTGCAATAAAAAGCCCGGCCCGCAAATTGCGGGCCGGGCTCAGGGTTTGTCGCTTGCAATCAGAACTGCGGTTTGTAGGTCACGCTGAACATCAGGTTGCGCGGATCACCAAAGTTATTGTTGCCATTGAGCTGGTTGTAAGCGGACGTTATGTACGTCTTGTCGAACAGGTTGTTGGCGTTGACCGCCAAAGCGATTTCCGGCGTCAGCTGGTAGCCGACGCGGGCGTTCCATACGGTGTAACCCGGTACATCTTTATTAAGATCGTAAACCAGCGTGTGGCTTTGGGTGGTGAAGCCCAGACCGGTGCTGACACGGCTCCAGTCGCCGGTGAACTGGTAGTTGCCCCACACGCGCAGCATGTGTTTCGGCGTCCAGGTACTGAAGACACTCCCCTCCTTCCCCGGCTCCTCCAAGTACTTGGTGGTGTTGTAAGTGTAGCCCGCGAACAGCTGCAGGTTGTCCATCACTTCACCACTGATTTCGGCGTCGATGCCCTGGCTGCGCACTTTCCCTGCGGCAGAGGAGCAGTTCAGTCCAGTACAGCTGGCGACGGAGACGGCACGGTTCTCGTGGTCATACCGGAAGACAGCCAGAGAGGTATTGACCCGACCATCCATCAACTCGCCCTTGAGGCCGACTTCGTAGTTGGTGCCGACTATCGGCTTGAGCACCGAACCGCTGGTATCAAGGTTGGTCTGCGGCTGGAACACGTCGGTATAACTGGCATACACGGCCCATTCACGGCTCAGGTCATAGATGATACCGGCGTAGGGCGTGACCACTCCGGTTTCAGTTCCGGTGCTTGGCGCGTTGGTTGTAATACCGTTGGCCGCGGTTTCGGTTTTCGACTTGTAGCTGAAGTCATACCAGCTGACCCGGGAACCCAGCACCAGCGTCAGATCATCGACCGGCTTGACGCGCCAGGTGCCATACAGGCCTTTCTGGCGGATATCGTATTTGCTGAGGGTGCCCCGCCCGCCCGGGCTGTTGATCAGGCCCTCGTAGCTGATGTCCGGTCGGTCGTTGTTCAGGTCGAAGATCGTGTCGGTGCTGCTGTTGTTGAAGGTACGGGCGAATTTATCATCCGTCTCCAACTGAGAGAAGTTGCCGCCCAGCATGACTTCCTGTTGCATCGACAAGGCTTCAAACTTGCCGGACAGGTTCATGTCCAGGCCGACCTTCGTGGACTGGAAATCGGTCACGAAATCGGCATATTGCACACCACTACCATCAGGGTTGAGACCGGTACTGCCATTTTGCGTTCTCTGGTTTTTCGCCTGATTGTCTTCGGTCATGTGCACAGCACCGACCTTGAAGGCCCAGTCGTCGTTGAAACGGTGCTCCAGATCGGCGTAGAGGGTGGTGACGTCGATTTCGGACCGGTTCCAGCGCGCGCCGGTGTAGGTCGAACGCGACACGTCCGGCATCGAACCGTCGGCGTAGCGTGGCAGACCGCGGATGTTGCCGCGCGATTCGCCGTTGGATTGGCTGACCGCGAAGCCCAGGGTGGTGTCTTCGCGCAGGTCGATATCCAGGGCGCCGTACAGCGAGTGAGTCTTGCTCCACGCGTGGTCGATGAACGAGTTGCTCTGGTCTTCGTCGGCGACGATGCGGCCGCGGATGTTGCCGGCCTGGTTCAGCGGGCCGCCGGCGTCCAATTGCAGACCGTAGTGATCCCAGGAGCCGGCCTTGCCGGTCAGGGTCACGGTCGGTGCGCTCTGGCCACGCTTGCGCACCAGGTTGATGGCACCACCGGGGCTGCCGGTGCCTTGCAGCAGGCCGGAGGCGCCGCGCAGGATTTCCAGGCGGTCATAGAAGATCAGGTCCTGGGTCGCCCAGTTGCCCAGTGAATAGGTGTTACGCGGGATCGGCACACCGTCGTACTGCCAGTCGTCGATCTGGAAACCGCGCGACGATAGAATCAAGCCTTGGCCGACGCCCTGCAGGCCGACCACGCCGGTGGTCTGGTTGACGGCGTCCTTGAGATCGACCAGGTTCTGGTCATCCATCTGCTTACGCGTCATCACGGTGATCGACTGCGGAATTTCCTTGAGGGTGTGGGTACCCTTGCCGATGGTCACGGCGTTACTGGTGTATGAGTTGCTGCCTTCGGTCGTCGCATCCAGCTGCTGTGCATTGACGGTGGTCGCGCCCAGCTCAAGGCTTTCAGTGGCGGAACCCCGCACCAGCATCAACGTGTTGCCTTCAAAGCTGTAGCGCACGCCGGTGCCCTTGAGCAGTTCGGCAATGGCCGCTTCGGCGCTCAGTTTGCCGCTGACGCGGTTGCCGCGCAGGTCGGCCATGTCGGCGGCGTTGTAGATCACCTGCCGGTTGGTTTGCTCGCCAAACGCTTGCAACGCCTGGGGTAAGGGCTGCGCGGCAATGTTGACGGCGATCTCTTCGGCGCAGACCTGCGCGCTGAACGGCATCAGACAGGCCATGCCCAGACCGGCCAGCGAATGACGTGAGCGAAGCGTACGGGAAACGATCAAAGCCTTGAACAGAGGTTTCAACTCATGAATTGCTGACATCGTGCTCTCTATTATTCGTTAGAAGTGGATAAGACCGATGGGCCACCAAGTGCCCGACGCTGCCCAAACACGTAAACCGCTCTGTCGGCCACCTCTGGGGCAGCACATCAGTTGGCGGTCGACCCGGCCCCTCCCCGGGCACAGGTCATCTGTCTGGACAACGGAAAAAATCGTGTTCTGCCCTACAAACCCGAACCCTGGGGCTACCCTGCCCGACCCGAATTGTCTGCATACCTTAGTAAGACGTAGCGCCACGCAGAAACCGGAATGAGTTTATTTATCATTAACAGCATAATTAAAAAAAAACCGACGCGTTGGGCGTCGGCCTTTTATTTGCGGGGTTCTCAGCTGTTCTGTGCAGCCTTGGCGTTTTGCAGTTGCCGGGCTTTTTCCGTCAACAAGGCTTTTTCTTCCGGGCTCATGCTGTCCAGGCGCAACCGTGTCCGGGCCAGTTTCTCCAGTTGACCGGGGCTGCTTTCCCGAGATCGCAACACCAATGCCAAACCCGCCACGGTCGGATGATCAAACACCACACCGGGATGGATTTCGCACTGCAACAACTTGCGAATACCGGCCACCAGTTTGATCACCAACAACGAATGGCCACCGGCGGCGAAGAAATCCCGATCAATGCCCAAACGCTCAACACCCAGCAGCTGCGCCATGCGTGCCGCGAGCAATTGCTCGAGCGCATCCCGTGGCGCCAGACATTCTTCGTCAACCAGGCTTGCGCTGAGTTGCTGCAACGTCTTGCGGTCGATCTTGCCATTGGCCAGCCGTGGAAAACGCTCGATGAACTGCACGTGCTGCGGCAGCATCACGGCGGGCAGGCGCTGGGCCAGTTCGCTGCGAACGACCTCAAGCAAGGCCGGCGAAGGTGGCTGATGAGGCACGACGAATGCCTGCATCCCCTGTTCAGCTGTAGCGCCTGGCAACACCAGTGCTTCAGCCACCTGAGGCAGGCGCAGCAGTTCAGCTTCGATCTCCACCAGTTCGATACGGAAACCACGCACCTTGATTTGTTGATCGCGCCGACCGTGCAACTGAATCGCCAAATCCGGGCGATAACGCGCCAGATCTCCGGTGCGATACAGACGTTCCTGAGGATTGAACGGGCTCTGAATGAACACCTGCGCATCGGCCTCGGCATTGATGTAACCACGGCATAATTGCGCGCCACCCAGGTACAGTTCGCCCAACATCCCGACCGGGGCCAGTTGCAAGTGGTCGTCAAGGACATACACCTGATTGTTACCCAGCACCTGGCTGAGGGCGGCAGTCTCTTGAATTCCACCGTCCAGCAACAGCGGATGGATCAGCACACCCACCGTCGCTTCCGTCGGGCCGTAGTGGTTGAACACCCGGCAATCGCTGCGCAACTGAGCGATACGCTCAAGCAGCGTTGGGGCGATCGGTTCGCCACCGAGAATCAGCGTAGACGGCAGTAGCGGACTGTCGCTGTCGAGCAGCGCGGCAAGGTGCGACGGAACGATCTTCAGGCAATCGATAGCCTGCTGTTTCAAGTAATCGGCGAACAACCGGCCGTCCTGCATCTGCTCGTCACTGGCCACATGCAGCGTCGCACCGTTGAACAGGGCACCAAACAATGCGGTGTTACCCAAGTCTGCCGCCACGGTAGACGAGAAGCCAACGTGTTTACACTGATTAAGCCCCAGGGCCTGACTGGCATGAGCGGTGTAATTGAGCAATTGTTGATGTTCGATCACTACGCCTTTGGGTACACCGGTGGAGCCTGAAGTGAACAGCACATAGGCCGCATCGCTGCCCTGGGTATCGAATTCGATGACCGGTGCCGACAGGTCCGTCGATTGGCACAATTGATTCAGTGTGGAGACGCTCAACGAATGACCGTGCCACTGATCAATCTGCGCGGCATCCACCAGCAGCAAAGCGGCCCCGGCCTGCTCCAGCATCAACGCCTGACGCGCCATCGGCCATTGCGGGTCCAGCGGCAGATACGCCGCACCGACACGCCAGGCCGCCAGCATCGCCACCACCAGATCGGCCGAGCGCGGCAACGCCAACGCGACGATCGAACCTCGGGCCAGGCCCTGGGCTTTCAAAGCCTTGGCCAACACGTCGACATTGGCCTGCAATTGCCCGTAGCTCAGGTGTTGCTGCGCGTCGGTCAGTGCGACAGTGTCCGGTGTGGCATGCGCCCAATCGGCAATGCGCTGTGGCAAGTATCGGCCATCCACCAGCGGCCGAGGTGGCGGGTTGATTGCCAGCAAGCGTTGTTGCTCGGCGGCCCCCAGCAATGCCAGTTGCCCCGGCTCGGCTTGAGGATTGGCCACGATGCTCGCCAGCAATACGCTGAACTGCGTCATCAGCCCTTCGACAGCCGTCAGCGAATAACGCTGCGTGGCGTAGTGAAGATGCAGGCGGCCCGATTCGCCCGGTTCGAATTGTAGCATCAGTTCAAATTGAGTTTCCCGAGCAACGGGACGCTGCACGGGTGTCCACTGCAGCGCGCTTGAAGTCTGGGGCTGCGGTGCGCGCCAGATTACGAAACCATAGGCCGGTCTGGCCGCCTCGGATGCGAGTTCCGGCAACCAGTATTCCTGCCAGGTGCGGTGTTCATCCAGGCGTGCTGCCAGTTCACCGACCCAGGCGCTGAACGAAGTACGTGCCGCCATCGACAAATGCAGCGGCAGGGTTTTCTCGAAAACGCCCACGGCGTCGCAGAAATACTCATAGTCGTCGCGACTGTCGTGCCGCACCCCGACCAGTATCTGTTCGTTCCCGCCCAGACGCCCCAACAGCAACCACCAGACGGCTTGCATCACGACGCTCAGCGGTTGCGCCAGCGAGCCTGCCAACTGCTGCAGCGCGTTATGCAGCGTGGGCTCAAGCGTGGTCGTCAACAGCGCTGTAGCGGACGATGCCTGGGCGGTTGCGGCCCGGTAGCCCAGCCATGGGGTGGACAGGTCGACATCCGCGCCTTGCAGGTGCTGCTGCCAGTAAGTCCGGGCACTGGCCGCATCCTCGTCGAGCACCACTTCGCTGCGCCATTCCAGGTACTGGGTGAATTCCCCGGTCTCGTCATCAGCCTCGGCCAGCCCCTGCTCATACTCCCGCAACAGTTGCTGATAAATCAGCCGCAAGCCGCTTTCATCGATGCAGTGCCGGGCAACGCCGAGCACCAGGGTCCAGTGATTGTCCGCCTGGTGATAGAGCATCGCCTGAGCGCTCTCCGACTCACCGACGACAAACGATCGTGCCGCCCATTCGGCGAGTTGAGCGTGGATTTCGACCGCCGTTTCCAGGCGTGTCTGCACCGTCAACGGGAAGCGCCCGGCCCCCCCGGCGAACTGGCGCAGACCATGGAAGCCCGGCGCCTTGGCCAGGCGCGGCACCAGCATCGGTTGCTGCGCCAACAGCGCATCCAGCGCCGCTTGCAGACGCTGCGGGTCAAGCGCACCGGTAATGTCCACTCCCAGCAAATGCAGCGCATCACTGCAGGCCGGGGCCTTGGGCAGTTGCTCGAGCAACCCCTGCTGCTCGGGAGTCAGGGCGAAACCCAGGTCCTGCGCGTCCATCGATACCTCATTCATGCTCCGGTTTCCTCGGTGTTCATGGCGCCTTGGGCGGTCTGTGCGCTTTCAAGGGCACTGCGGTCGAACATGTCGCCCATGGCGACGACGATCTTGCGCGGGCCTTCGAACGGGTCACGGGCGTGAGCCACAAGCATGTTGTCCAGCAGGATCGCATCGCCTTTTTGCCAGTCGAAACGCACCGCGCATTCCTCGTACAACTCACCGATGCGCTGCATCACCTCGTCTTCGATCGGCGAGCCATCGCCGTAATAGACATGACGCGGCATCCGCTCCAGGCCGAACATCGACAGCAGGTCTTCACGCACATCCGGCTCCAGCCAATAGATGTGGTGCAACTGCACCTGATTGAAGAACGACTTCTCGCCGGTGATCGGGTGACGGATGATCGCCGGCCCCGGAGTACGGGTTTGCAACTCATCGTTGTCGAGCCAGCGCCATTCGATACCACCGGCACGGCAACGGGCCTCGACCTCGGCGCGATCTTCGGTCTTGAAGAAGTGCTGCCAGGACACGTCGAGCTTGTCGGTGAACGTGCGTACGTAGAGCAAGCCCTTGTTTTCGAACTTTTCACGCAGGTCCGCCGGCAGTTTTTCGTACATCAACCGGCAATCGACCACCGGCGTCGCACCGCCCACGGGCGCCGCCTGCTCGCAATAGAACATCTGCTTGCGCGGCCAGCGATCCTGATGCGAACTCTCGTTGTGGAACAGGATCATCTTGCGTTCCGGGTACGGCGTGGAGCGGTAGGTGTTCTTGCCGCCCTCCTTTTTCGGCAGGTCGCCATACTGGCCATAGAGCCCCGGCTGGATCGCTTCGGCAAAGGCTTCAAAGCCCTGAATACCGTCCAGTTCGAAGCCGCGGAACAGAATGCCGGCGTGCTCGGCCAGTTTCTGTTCGATCAATGACCGGTTGTGGTTGATCCACTCGATCACATCCAGGTGCGGCTCGTTCGGCTCCAGCAGCAACGGAAACCGCTGCGGTGCAACCAGCAGGGATTCACGCAGCGGCGACGGCCGGACTTTGGCGACCGGAGTCGCGGAACGCTTGAGGAATTTGCCGAGTTTGTCGGCCTTGGGTCCCGGGGCGGCGGCAGGCATAGCAGCCACCGCGCGGTTGTCGACAGGCATACTGAGAGCTCCCAATTGAATGTCCTGATCAGCGACGATCTGTTCCAACAGGGCTATCCAGGCCTTGACCAGGTACTGAATGCGCTCATGTCCGAACAAGGTTGTGGCGAATTGCCAAGTCCCCAGCAATTGCCCTTCTTCATCGTCAACGAACAATGCCATGTCGAATTTAGAATGGGTCTCGAGCGCCGGCAGCGCTTCCACGCTCAAACCGCCCATGGCCTGGACGCGTCCCGGCAGGTTGTTCATCACGAACAACACCTGCACCAACGGGTTCATGCCCTTGTGTCGCGGTACGCCCGAGGCGTCGACGATCATGTCGAACGGCAGGTCCTGATGCTCCAGGGCGCTGAGCAGGGTTTCCTGGGTCTGCGCGAGGAAGTTCGAGAACTCGGCGCCGGCCTCGAACCGCGAACGCAGCGGCAGCACGTTGACGAAGAAACCGATCAGCCGCTCAAGCTCCGGCTGCTCACGCCCGGCGACATCGGCGCCGACCAGCACATCGGCACCACCACTGACCTGGTGCAGCAGCACCTGGAACGATGCCAGCAGCGTGCTGTACAACGTGACGCCTGCGTCCATGGATAGCTTGCGCAGTGCGCGGCTCAAACCGGTGGTAAGCCGGAACTGCACCGCGTCGCCCTCATAGGACGGCGTCAGGCCGCGCGGGTTATCCAGTGGCAGCATCAGCTGCCCGCTGTAACCGGCGAGCCGGTCTTTCCAGTACTCGGCCTGTTGCCCCAGAACCCCTTGCTGCTCAAGCGCCTGCTGCCAGAGTGCGAAGTCGGAATACTGCACCTCCAGCGCCGGCAGTGGCGTCAGGTCGCCGTCCTCGGCACGGTCGTAGCTGTCGTAAACTTGCACCAATTCATTAATCAAAACCCCCATCGACCAACCATCGGAAATGATGTGGTGCATGGCGTACAGCAACACATGTTCGGTCGGCCCCAGGTGCAGGATTCGCCCACGCAACAGCGGTGCCTGTTCCAGGTCGATCGGTGTGCGCGCGTTATCCAGTGCCGTTTGCGCCACCTGTTCTTCCTGAGCACTGCGCGACAGCCCGGACAGGTCGATCACCGGGAAGTCCAGCTCGACATGCTCGGCGATCAGCGCAATTGGGTCGCCCTCGTCGTCCTGCGTATAGGCGGTGCGCAGCACTTCGTGGCGGCGCACCACCTCGGCAAAGCTACTCAATAGTCGCTCGATCGACAGCTCGCCGCGCAAGCGCAGGGCCATCGGCATGCCGTAGGTCGACGTGCCGCCGGACAACTGCTCGGCGATCCACAGACGGCGCTGCACCAACGACAACGGTGCGCTGTCCTTGGCGCCATGGGCCTTGAGCGCCACGGAACCAGCGCCCGTGCCCGTCGTTGGCGCGTCCTGCTGCTGGCGCATCCAGATCGCCAGTTCCTTGAGGCGTGGATGGTTGAACAGGTCACGCAAGCTCAGCGGATGCGCCGAAAGTTTGCGCAACCGTGAAACCGCCTGAGTCGCCAGCAGGGAATGCCCGCCCAACTCGAAGAAGTGATCCTCGCGACCGACCCGCTCGAGTTCCAGCACGTTCTGCCAGACCGTCGCAATCTGTTCTTCGAGTTCGCCGACCGGTGCGACAAAGTCCCGAGACGATGCGCTGACATCAATGCTCGGCAACGCCTTGCGATCGATCTTGCCATTGGGCGTCAGTGGCAGGCTTTCGAGGAACAGCACATGCGCCGGCACCATGTAATCCGGCAGGCTTTCCTTGAGATGAGCCTTAAGTCGTGCTTTGAGTTCTTCGCGCAGTACGGCCTGTGCCGAGGCCTCGCCAAGCGCCAGCGCCGGGTCATCGAACACTACGTAGGCGACCAACTGCTGGCCCAATGCGCCCGGATGCGCCACGACCAGCGCTTGTCGCACGCTCGGCGCCTGAAGCAGACGGGCTTCGATCTCGCCCAGCTCGATACGGAAGCCACGCACTTTCACTTGATGGTCGATACGCCCGGCGTATTGCAATGTGCCGTCGGCCTGATAGCGGGCCAGGTCACCGGTGCGGTACAAACGTTCGCCGTTGCTGGCAAACGGGTTCGGCACGAACTTCTCGGCGGTCATCGCCGGGCGCCCCAGATAACCGCGAGTGATGCCGGCACCGGCCAGGTACAACTCGGCCGATGCGCCCAGCGGCGCCGGTTGCAGATCGGCCCCCAGCAGGTAGCTGGCGGTGCCTTTGAGCGGCCGACCGATGTTCGCCGTGCCGCCGGCTTCGCGGCGACTCCAGGTGGAATAGGTGGTGTCTTCCGAGGGGCCATACAGGTCGTAGACATGTTCGATGCTCGCTTGTTGGTACAACGTCTCCACCAGACTCTGCTTCAGTGGCTCACCGGCCAGGTTGATGATGCGCACGCCTGACGGTATGTGCCCGGCATCCTGCAATGCGGCAATGGCCGACGGCACGGTGTTGATCAGGCGTACCTGCTCCCGCGCCGGCAAGTGCGGCAGTTCCAGGGCATTGCGGGCGATGATCAGCGAACCGCCGTTGGCCAGGGTGACAAACAGCTCCCACACCGACAGGTCGAAGCACACCGACGTCGAGGCCAATACCCCTTGAATGTCGTCGCGGCTGTACACCGACCGCGACCAGTCCATCAGCGCCAGCACATTGCGATGGGTAATCGCCACGCCTTTGGGCTTGCCGGTGGAACCGGAGGTGTAGATCACGTAGGCCAGGTTGTCCGGCGTCACCGCGGTCACCGGCGCGTGGTGCGGATAAGCCGCCAGTGGCGCTTCGAGCTGATCGAGCAGCAGCACCTGAGTATCAGCGCCTGTGGCCAGCGTCGTCGCCACCGCCTGTTCGGTCAGCAGCACCAGGGCACGGCTGTCCTCAAGCATGTAGGCCACGCGATCGGCCGGATAATCCGGGTCCAGCGGCACATAGGCGCCACCGGCCTTGAGCACCGCCAGCAGCGCCACCAGCAAGTTGTCGGAACGCTGCATCGCCACGCCAACACGGACTTCCGGGCCGACACCGCATTCGATCAGCTTGTGGGCCAGACGATTGGCCCGCGCATCGATGTCGGCATACGTCAGCTGCTGGTTGCCGAAGGTCACGGCCAACGCTTGCGGCTGCACAAAGACCTGACGATCGATCATCTGCTGAATGCACAGATCCTCGACGCCACAGGCTTCGGTGCGGTTCCAGTCGCGCAGTACCCATTGCTGTTCGGCTTCGTCCAGCAACGCCAACTCGCCGAGACAACGCTCGGCGCTGGCGCTCATATGGATCAACAGGTGCTGCAACTGGGCGGCCAGTGTCGCCACGGTGGCCGCGGCAAAACGGCTGTGCTGATAGCTGAAATGCACCGTCAATCGGCTGTCCAGGCTCACCGCCAGCGTCAACGGGTAGTTGGTTTGCTCATGCCTGGCCACCTCGCCGAAGCGCAGGTCTTGCGGCGCGCCCTGTTGCAGGGCTTCGGCGATCGGGTAGTTCTCGAACACCAGAATGTTGTCGAACAGGGCTTCACCGCTCTGCCCGGCCCAGCGCTGAATGTCGAACAGCGGCGTATGTTCCTGCTCACGCAATAACAGATTCTGCGCCTGCACCTGCTGCAACCACTGCGCCAACGGTTGTTCGGCACGGGGGCTGGCGATGACCGGCAAGGTGTTGATGAACAGACCGATCTGCTGTTCTACCCCACTCAGCTGCGCCGGACGACCAGAAACCGTGGCGCCGAAACTGACGGTGTCCTGCCCGGTGTAACGCTGCAACAACAGCAACCAGGCAGCCTGAACCAGGGTGTTGACGGTGACTTTCTGTCCCCGGGCAAAGGTGTTGAGGTCATCGGTGACAGCGGCGTCCAGGGTCAGGAAATGCTCACCCTGCGTATCGATGCCAGCCTGGTTGCCACGGTAAACCAGCGCGTCGGCCAGACGGGTCGGTGCTTCGTAGTTCGCCAGTTGGTCCTTCCAGAAGTGCTCGGCGACCTGCGCGTCCTGTTGCCCCAACCACTGGATGTAATCCCGATAACGACCCGCCGCGATCGCCGGTGCCTGGCCGCTGTAGCGTTGCAGCACTTCGCCCAGCAGCTGCGAGTTGCTCCAGCCATCCATCAGAATGTGGTGGCTGGTGTAAATCAGCTGAAAGCGTTCGGCGGCGACTTGTACCACCACCAGGCGCAGCAGAGGCGCCTCATGCAGGTCGAAGCCCTGTTGCCGTTGTGCATGAGCCAGTGCCTCGAGCGCTTGGGGCAGGTCGTTCTGCCCACGCCAGTCATGAAAGGTGAACGGCACTGGCAAGCGTTTGTGGATCACTTGCTGTGGCCGCTGCAATTCGCCGTCCCAGACAAAACTGCTGCGCAGCACATCGTGCGCATCCAGTGCCGCTTGCCAAGCGTCGCGGAAACGCTCGACCTGCAAACCTTCGACGCCCACGCACAGCTGATTGATGTAATCGCCGGCCTGCTGCTCGTAGAGGGTGTGGAACAACATGCCTTGCTGCATCGGTGACAACGGGTAAATGTCTTCGACCTGGCGTGGCGCCACGGGCAACGAATCGAGCTGGATTTGCGTCAACCCGGCCAGCGGGAAGTCCGACGGTGTCAACCCCTGGTGCCGAGCCTGACAGCAGTGCTCGATCAAGATCCCCAGTTCCCGCGCATAAGCATCCGCCAACCGCGCAATGGTCGACTGATCGAACATCTGCCCGCTGAATGTCCAGCCGATACTCAATTCGCCGCCATACACCCGACCATTGAGGGTCAGCCAATTGTCCAGAGACGCCAGCGGACTTTGCTGCGCGCCCGCCGATTCGCTGGCCGGGGTGAACAGTGCGCCCGCCTCGTCGCCAAACCCGGCATCGAACTGGCCCAGGTAGTTGAAGGTAATGCGCGGCACGGGCAAGGCTTGCAGCACCTGTCGGGTGCTGTCATTGCCCAGATAGCGCAGCGCGCCAAAGCCCAGGCCTTTATCGGGGATCGCCCGCAGTTGCTCTTTGATCGCCTTGATCGAGTCCTGCGCAGTCGCCGCCGGGGTCAGCCTGACCGGGAACAGACTGGTGAACCAGCCTACGCTGCGGCTCAAGTCGAGTTCTTCGAACAACGCTTCGCGACCATGGCCCTCGAGCTGGATCAAGGCCGATGCATCGCCCGTCCAGTCAGCGATCACCCGCGCCAGCGCCGTCAGCAACAGATCGTTAACCTGTGTGCGATAGGCCGCCGGCGCCTCCTGCAACAGCTGGCGGGTCTGCTCTTTGTCCAGACGGGTCTGCACATGCAAGGCGTGACGATTGTGCAACTCGCCCTGTGGTCGATCGCAAGGCAAGTCATTGCGCGAATCCTGCAATTGCCCTTGCCAGAACGTCAGCTGAGCCTGCATCACCGCACTGTCGGCATGTTGTTGCAAGCGCCGCGCCCAGGCCTGGGTGGCGCTGGTCTTGGCCTGCAATTTGAGCGCTTCGCCGGCCTGCAACTGCTCGTAAGCCTGTTGCAGGTCTTCGAGCAGAATGCGCCAGGACACGCCGTCGACGACCAGATGGTGGATCACCAGCAACAGACGCTGGCTGCCATCGGCCATGTTCGCCAGCACGGCGCGCAGCAGATTGCCGCTCGCCAGGTCGAGGCTGCGCTGGGCCTGCTCGCCCAACTGCTCGAGCGCCGCCGGATCGGCGATCTCGGCGGTCCACAGCAAAGGCGACTGTTGCCAGAGCACCTGTTGCTCAGCCAGCGAACGATGCTGCGCGGTCCAGCGGTTGCCCTGACGGATGAAGGCCAGACGCAACGCGTCGTGATGCGTGATCAGTGCCTGCAACGCACGCTCCAGGTGTTGGGCATGCAACGGTTTGGCGGAGTTGAGCAGCACCGACTGGTTCCAGTGGTGCGGCTCGGCCATCTCGCGCTCAAAGAACAACTGCTGAAATGGCAGCAATGGCGTGTCGCCGGTGACCGGGCCCTGGTCGATGCTCAACCCGCTGTCGCCGACAGTCGCCACCGCCGCGAGGCTTTGCACGTTCTGGTGCAGGAACAAATCTTTGGGGCTGAAATGGATCCCTGCCTGACGCGCCCGGCTGACCACTTGAATCGAGATGATCGAATCGCCACCCAGCTCGAAGAAGTTGTCGCTGATACCCACCTGCGGCCGACCCAGCACGCTTTGCCAGATCTCCACCAACGCCTGTTCGGTGGCAGTGGTCGGTGCGGCGTAAGCCTTGCTGCTGGTGGTCGTGTCAGCCTTTGGCAACGCCTTGCGTTCCAGTTTGCCGTTGGGGCTGACCGGCATTTTCTCCAGCCACAGCCAATGCTGCGGGACCATGTAATCCGGCAAGGTCTGGCTCAAGTATTCCTTGAGGCTGCGCTGCACGGCGTTGCGAACGTCATCGTCGGCGTGCAGCAGTGCGTCGCGGGCCGGCACCACATACGCCACCAACAGCGTGCCGTCCTGGGTGATGACCACCGTTTCACGGACTTCGTCGTGTTCGGCCAGGCGCGCTTCGATCTCGCCCAATTCGATGCGCAGGCCACGGATTTTCACCTGATGGTCCATGCGCCCGGCGTACTCGATCACCCCGTCGGCACGATAACGCGCCAGGTCACCGGTGCGGTACAGACGCTGGCCGTCGCCGAAGGCACTGGTGACAAACCGCTCGGCGGTCAGTGCTGCACGGCGGTGATAACCCCGGGCCAGGCCTTCGCCGCCCAAGTACAACTCACCGATCACACCCACCGGTACCGGCGACAACTCGTGATCGAGAATGTAAGTGCCCAGGTTGGCGATCGGCTGGCCGATCGGCACGCTGTCGCGACCTTCCTCGATGCACGTCCAGTGCGTAACGTCGATGGCCGCTTCGGTCGGGCCGTAGAGGTTGTACAGCCCGGCATTGGGCAGCTTGGCAAACACTTGCTGCTGCGCATCCACTTGCAGGGCTTCGCCACTGCACACGATCCGGGTCAGGCTGGTGCACTTGCCCACCGAAGGGTCTTGCAGGAACGCCTGCAACATCGAAGGCACGAAGTGCAGCGTGGTGATCTGTTGCGCGGTGATCAGTTCGATCAACTGCGCCGGATCACGATGAATACCCGGCGCGGCCACTACCAGTGTCGAGCCGGTCAACAGCGGCCAGAAGAATTCCCAGACAGAGACGTCGAAACTGAACGGCGTCTTTTGCAGCACGCTGTCCGTGTTGTCGAGCCGATAGGCTTGTTGCATCCAGCACAGACGATTGACCAGCGCCGAATGACGGTTGCCCGCCCCTTTCGGTTTGCCGGTGGAGCCCGAGGTGTAGATCACGTAAGCGAGGTTTTCACCTTCAAGGTCGACGCTTGGGTTGGAATCGCTGTGCCCTTCCAGCCAATCGCCGTCCTGATCCAGCACCAGGCTGCGAATGCCTGCCGGGATCGGCAATTGCTCAAGCAAGTGGCTCTGGGTCAGCAACAGCTGAATGCCGCTGTCTTCAAACATGTAGGCCAGGCGTTCCTGCGGGTACTCCGGGTCCAACGGCAAATAAGCACCGCCCGCCTTGAGGATCGCCAACAAGCCCACGACCATTTCCACCGACCGCTCGACCGCGATGCCCACTAGCACATCCGGGCCGACGCCCTGCTCAATCAGCACGTGAGCCAGTTGATTGGCTCGGCCATTGAGCTCCGCGTAGCTCAAATGTTGTTCAGCAAACACCAGCGCACACGCATTCGGGGTTTTACCGACCTGTTCTTCGATCAGGTCATGCACGCTGCGGCTCAACGGGTAGTCGACAGCGGTGGCGTTCCAGTCGACAACCGTCAGTTGCCGCTCCTGGTCATCAAGCACTGCCAATTGCCCGACCGGCCGGTTGATGTCCTCGACCAGGCCCCGCAGCAGATTCAGCCAGTGCCGACCCATGCGCTTGATGGTCGATGGCTCGAACACATCGGTGGCGTAGGTCAGCGAGGCGTGCAGGCCTTGTGGGTTATCACTGGTGTCCAGGGTCAGGTCGAACTGCGCGGTGCGGTGCTCCCAGCTGAGGTTTTCCAGATCGATGCCCGGCAAGGATTCGGCCAGCGTTGACGCCGCTTCACTGCGGTGGTTGAACATCGCCTGGAACAGCGGGCTGTGGCTCAGGTTACGTTGCGGTTGCAAGGCATCGACCAACTGCTCGAACGGCAAGTCCTGATGCATCTGCGCCGCCATGGCCGTCTGCTTCACCTGTTGCAGCAATTGAGCGCCCGTCATCTGGCCGTCGAACTCGGCGCGCAGCACCTGAGTGTTGACGAAGAAGCCGATCAGACGCTCGGTTTCCAGCCGGTTGCGGTTGGCAATGGGCACCCCGACGCGGATGTCGGCCTGGCCACTGTAGCGATGCAGCAAGGTCTGGAATGAACCGAGCAACAGCATGAACAGGGTGACGTTTTCGCGCCGGGCCAATGCCTTCAGCTCATTGCTCAGGGATTCGTCGAGGGTGATCGGCAGACGCGCGCCGCGGAAACTTTGCTGCGCCGGACGCGGATGATCCAGTGGCAACTCCAGCAGCGGCTGTTCGCTGCCCAGCTTTTCGGTCCAGTACGTCAATTGCCGATCCCGTTCACCGGCGGCCATCCATTGACGCTGCCAGACCGCGTAGTCGGCATACTGCACCGGCAACGCTGGCAGTTCGGCCGGCCGGCCTTGGCTGATCGCCGAGTACAGGCCCATCAGATCATCAATCATCACCTGCAACGACCAGGCGTCGGAGACGATGTGGTGCAGGGTCAGCACCAGCACGTGATCCTGTTCGCCAACCTGCAGCAGGACGAAGCGCACCAACGAACCGTCGAGCACATCGAACGGACGTTGCGTCTCCTGTTCGACGAAGGCCTTGATACTCGCCTCATCACTGGCGGCCAGACGCTGTTCGACAAAGCTCACTCGACCTTGCGGGCGGATCACCTGCCAGGTGCGGCCATCTTCTTCGACGAACGCCGTACGCAGGCTCTCGTGGCGCTCCACCAGCGCCTGGAAGCTTTGCTGCAATGCGCTTTTGTCCAACTCGCCGCGCATCCGCAGTGCGGTCGGAATGTTGTAGGCGGCGCTGTCGGGGTCCATTTTCCACAGGAACCATTGACGCTCCTGGGCAAAGGACAGCGCCAGCGGTTGATCACGGTCGACCCGGGTCATCGCCGGTGACTGCTCGCCGGGTTCGGCGCCCAGTGCCTGGACGAAATCCTCCAAGGTGCTGTGCTCGAACAGGCTGCGCAACGGCACCTGGATCTCCAGCATCCGACGTACCCGCGACACCACTTGGGTCACCAACAGGGAGTGCCCACCCAGCTCGAAGAAGTTGTCGGTCAGGCCTACGCGATCCAGCTTCAGCACGTCCTGCCAGATCGCGGCGACTTGCTGTTGCCGTTCGCTCTGCGGGGCGACGTAACGCGTCTGCAACTGGCTGGCATCCACCGCCGGTAACGCCTTGCGATTGAGCTTGCCGTTGGGGGTCAGCGGCAGGCTGGCGAGGAACAGCACATGCGCCGGGACCATGAATTCCGGCAGGCATTCCTTGAGCCGCGCCTTGAGTTCATCACGCATACGCAGTTGATCGTCGGCGGCATTGAGGTCCAGTTGCGGCGCGACCACATAGGCCACCAGTTGCTGGCTGCCCAGGGCTTCCTGCGCCAGCACCGCCACTTCGCGAACTGCTGGCTGCTCCAGCAAACGCGCTTCGATTTCACCCAACTCGATGCGGAAACCGCGGATCTTCACTTGATGGTCGATGCGCCCCGTGTACTCGAGCACGCCGTCGTGACGATGGCGCGCCAGGTCGCCCGTGCGGTAGAGCCGCGCACCATTGCCGAATGGGTCAGGCAGGAAGCGCTCGGCAGTCATCGCCGCACGGTCGTGATACCCACGGGCCAGGCCGTCGCCACCGATCAGCAGTTCACCAATGGAGCCCGCCGGGTTCGGCGCCAAATCATCGCCCAAAATGTACAGCGTGGTATTGGCAATCGGTTTGCCAAGGTACGGCTGGCGCTGCTCGCGGGTCAGCTGCCAGGCCGCCGACCAGATGGTGGTTTCGGTCGGGCCATAAAGGTTCCAGACCTGCCCTGCCAGGCCAAGCATGCGCTGGGCCAGGTCATCGGCCAGCGCTTCGCCGCCGCAGAGGAATTTGCAGCCCTGGAGGATGGGAGCCTGTTCGTGGTCGAGCAACATGCGCCAGGTCGACGGCGTGGCCTGCACCACCGTGACCGCCTGTTGCCGGATCATTTCCAGCAACGCTTGTGGGTCCTGGGCGGTCTGCTTGTCCACCAGCACCACACGGGCGCCACTGAGCAGTGGACCGTAGATTTCCAGGCCGAAAATATCGAACGAGAACGTGGTCAGCGACAGCATGCGGTCTTGGGCATCAATTCCCGGCTCCTTGACCATGCTCACCACAAAGTTCACCAGCGCCTGATGGCGCACCATCACCCCTTTGGGCTTGCCGGTGGAACCGGAGGTGTAAATCGCATACGCCAGGTGTTCACCGCTGATCACTACCTGCGGATCGGCTTCGCTGTAACTGCGAGCGTGCTCGCCTTGCGGGTCGAGCAACAGGGTCTGCACGTCAGCCGGAATCGGCAGTTGCCCGATCAAATGCGCCTGGGTCAGCAGCAATTGCAGACCACTGTCTTCAATCATGTGCGCCAGACGGTCTTCGGGGTACTGCGGGTCCAGCGGCACGTAGGCACCGCCCGCCTTTAGAATCGCCAACAGACCAACGAGCATTTCCAGGCTGCGGTCGATGGCGATACCGACCAATTGATCCGGGCCGACACCCAGTTCGATCAGCCGATGCGCCAACTGGTTAGCCTGGCGATTGAGTTGTGCATAACTCAACGATTGCCCGGCGAACACCAGCGCGGTGGCCTGCGGCGTGCGCAGGGCCTGGGCTTCGATCAGTTGATGGATGCAGCGGTCGGTCGGGTACTCGGCGGCGCTGCGATTCCAGTCCACCAGCACCTGCTGTTGTTCGGCTTCGTCGAGCAGGTCCAGTTCGCCCACCCGCTGCTGCGGATCGGCAACGATGCTGCCCAGCAGGTTTTGCCAATGCCGTGCCAGACGCTCTATGGTCGCGCCGTCAAACAAATCGGTGGCATAGGTCAGCTGTGCGCCGAGGCCCTCGGGGCCGTCGAATGTTTCCAGGGTCAGGTCGAATTGCGCGGTGCGCGATGGCTGATGCAAGTGGCGGATCGTCAACGCTGACTCGCCTGCGCCCTGCCGGCTTTGGGTGGCGCCGGTGCTCTGGTGGTTGTACATGACCTGGAAAAGCGGGCTGTAACTCAGGCTGCGTTCCGGCTGCAAGGCCTCGACCAGCTGTTCGAAAGGCAGGTCCTGATGCGCCTGGGCGGCCATCGCCGTGTTCTTGACCTGGGCCAGTAACGCGCTGAACGTGGCCTGTGCATCGAATTCGGTCTTGAGGACCTGGGTGTTGACGAAGAAGCCGATCAGCCGCTCGGTCTCGACCCGGTTGCGGTTAGCGGTCGGCACGCCGACGCGAATGTCGGCCTGGCCACTGTAGCGATGCAACAAGGTCTGGAAGGACGCCAGCAACAGCATGAACAGCGTGACGTTTTCGCTTTTGGCCAAGGCTCTCAAGCGCTCGCCCAGTGCCGTCGGCAACGCCAGTTCATGACGGGCACCCCGCAGGCTCTGGACCGCCGGACGCGGGTAATCGGTGGGCAATTCCAGCACCGGATGCTCGCTGCCCAAGTGCGCCTGCCAGTAGTCCAGTTGCCGCTCGCGCTCCCCGGCTTCCATCCAGTGCCGCTGCCAGATGCCATAGTCGGCGTACTGGATCGACAATGGCGGCAAAGTGAGTTCTTGGCCCTGGCGGTAGGCGCCATACAGTTGCAGCAACTCGTCGACCATGACCCGCATCGATGCGCCATCCGAGGCGATGTGGTGCTGGGTCAGGGTCAGCACGTGCTCCTGTGCGCCAAGGCGCAACAGGTTGACACGCAACAACGGCCCGTTGACCAGATCGAAAGGCTGCCCGGCCTGTTCAGCCACGAATGCCTGAATCTGCGCCTCTGGCGACAGGGCACCGGGGGTTTCATCCAGTTCGTGCATGGCGACGGTCAGGTTAATCTGCGGATGAATCACCTGCACCGCCCGCTCATCCTGCTGCTGGAATGTGGTGCGCAGGCTTTGATGACGGGCAATCAGGGTATTGAAGCCGCGTTCGAGCGTCGATACGTCGAGCTCGCCCTGCAACTGCATGGCGCTGGGGATGTTGTAGGCGGCGCTGCCAGGGTCCATCTGCCAGAGAAACCACTGGCGTTCCTGAGCAAAGGACAGCGGCACCGGATCGAACTGCGACTGCGTTTCGGGAATCGGCAAGTTCGCTGGCGAAACACCCTCCTCGAGCATCTTCTGCAGATAGACCCTGCGCTTGTCGAGCGGCAAAGTAATGAAGCGCCGGGCGATCTTCAAAGCGACATTGGTATCCATCAAGCTTCCTCCATTTCGTCAAGCAGGGCGTCCAGCTTGCTCAGTTTCAACGTATCGACCTGCTCACCTGCGGTTGCCAGACTGCTGACGAAATCCGTGAGTACGGGGTGTTGAAAAATCAGTTGTGGGGTCAGTTTCAGGCCCAGTTCCAGTTGCAGGCGTGAAACCACATTGACGGCCAACAACGAGTGGCCGCCCAGTTCGAAAAAGTTATCCAGCAAGCCGACCCGCTCGATTTGCAGTACGTGCTGCCAGATCGCCGCGACCTGCTGCTCGCGCTCGCTCTGCGGGGCGATATAACGCACCTGCAAATGACTGGTCTCCACAGTCGGCAACGCCTTGCGGTCGAGTTTGCCGTTAGGCGTCAGTGGCAGGCTGGCGAGGAACAACAAGTGCGCCGGAACCATGAACTCCGGCAGGGATTCCCTGAGCCGTGCCTTGAGTTCATCACGCAAAGACTGCTGATCGTCGGCGGCAGTGAGGTCCAGTTGCGGCGCGACCACGTAGGCCACCAGTTGCTGATTGCCCAGGGCTTCCTGCGCCAGCACCGCCACTTCGCGGACCGCTGGCTGCTCCAGCAGACGCGCTTCGATTTCACCCAGTTCGATGCGGAAACCGCGGATCTTCACTTGATGGTCGATCCGACCTCGGTACTCGAGCACGCCATCGGCCTGATAGCGGGTCAAATCGCCGGTGCGGTACAGGCGCTCGCCATTGCTGGCGAACGGGTTCGGCACGTACTTCTCGGCCGTCATGCCCGGCCGGCCCAGGTAACCCCGGGTGATGCCGGCACCGGCCAGGTACAGCTCGGAGGACACGCCCAAAGGCACCGGTTGCAAATCGGCATCCAGCAAGTAACTGGCGGTGTGTTTGAGCGGCCGGCCAATGTTCGCCGTGCCACCCGCCTCGCGGCGGGTCCAGGTGGAATAGGTGGTGTCTTCCGACGGGCCGTAAAGATCGTAGACATGCTCCACGGTCGGTTGCCCATAAAGCGCGTCGACCAGCGACTGCTTCAGCGGCTCACCAGCGAGGTTGATGATGCGCACACCCGGCGGAATCTGCCCGGCGCTCTGCAGCGCATTGATCGCCGACGGCACGCTGTTGATCAGGCGCACTTGATCACGAGCCAGCAATTGCGGCAACTCCATGGCGTTGCGCGCGATGATCAACGAACCACCGTTGGCCAAGGTGACAAACAACTCCCACACCGACAGGTCGAAGCACACCGAGGTCGAGGCCAACACACCCAGAATGTCGTCGCGGCTGTATACCGATTGCGACCAGTCAATCAGCGCCAGCACATTGCGATGGGCGATGGCCACGCCTTTGGGTTTGCCAGTGGAGCCGGAGGTGTAGATCACATAAGCCAGGTTATCCGGCGTGACACGAGTGATCGGGGCGCTGCGCGGATAATCCGCCAACTGCGGCTCGATCAGGTCCATTAGCAGCACTTGGGTTTCGGCAGTGACGTTCAACGTTGCAGCAACAGCCTGCTCGGTCAGCAACACCCGCGCATGGCTGTCTTCAAGCATGTAGGCCACGCGATCGGCCGGGTAATCCGGGTCCAACGGCACGTAGGCACCGCCGGCCTTGAGCACCGCGAGGAGCGCGACCAGCAGGCTGTCCGAGCGCTGCATCGCCACGCCGACCCGCACTTCCGGGCCCACGCCCAACTCGATCAGCTTGTGGGCGAGACGGTTGGCGCGGCCATCGAGTTCGGCGTAAGTCAGCTGTTGGCTGGCGAAGGTGACCGCCAGCGCGTCCGGTTGGGCGGCGACTTGGCGGTCGATCAACTGATGAATGCACAGGTCTTGGGCGAAGCCTTCATCGCTACGGTTCCAGTCCAGCAAGACCTGTTGCTGTTCGGTCTCATCCAACAGCACCAACTCGCCGAGGCAGCGTTCACCGGCGTCGATCATCTGGCTCAACAGGTGCTGCAAATGAGCCGCCAATTGCGCAACCGTCGCCGATGCAAAACTGGCGCGCTGATAGCTCATGTGCACCGACAATTGAGTGTCGAGGCTCACCAGCAGGGTCAACGGATAGTTGGTCTGCTCCAGGCTTGCCACCGGACCAAAGCGCAGTCCTTGCGGCGCGCCCTGCTCCAGGGCTTGGGAAATCGGGTAGTTCTCGAACACCAAGATGTTGTCGAACAGCGCTTCACCGCCCTGCCCGGCCCAGCGTTGAATATCGAACAGCGCGGTATGTTCGAACTCGCGCAATGCCAGGTTTTGCGCCTGCACCGCTTGCAACCAGCTGTTGAGCGATTGCTCGGCCCGAGGGCTTGCGATCACCGGCAAGGTGTTGATGAACAGACCGATCTGTTGCTCGACACCCGGTAGGTCGGCCGGACGACCGGCAACCGTCGAGCCGAAGGCCACGGTGTTTTTACCGGTGTAGCGTTGCAACAGCAGCAACCAGGCTGCCTGCACCAGCGTGTTGACAGTGACTTTCGAGGCCCGGGCAAACTCGCCCAGACGCCGGGTTTGATCGGCATCCAGTACCTGGAAATGATCGCCATAACCTTGGGTGTCGATAGACGTTTGAGGCTTCGCGACGGTCTGGGCCAAACGCGTCGGCTCGTCCAGCGCGTGCAGCGCCGGGGTCCAGAACGCTTCACTGGCCGCCGTGTCCTGACGTTGCAGCCAGGCGATGTAATCGCGATAACGCCCGCTGTGAGTGACGTTGAACTGACCGCTGTAACGCTGCAGCACTTCACCGAGCAACTGCGAGTTGCTCCAGCCATCCATCAGGATGTGATGGTTGGTGTAGATCAGGTGATGACGGTTGTCGTCGATGCGCGCGATCACCAAACGCAACAAGGTCGACGCGCTCAAGTTCAGGTTTTGGCGCTCAGTGTCGGCGAGCGTCTGCAAGGCCTGATCGCGCTGCGGATGCACGCGCAAATCATGCAGGCTGTAAGGCATTTGCGCGTGTTTGCTAACCACTTGCACCGGGTTTTCCAGTTCGCCCTGCCAGACAAATCGTGTGCGCAGAATGTCGTGGGCATCCACGGCCGCTTGCCAGGCCTGATGGAAACGCTCGGGGTCGAGCCCTTCGACGTCCAGGCGTAACTGGTTGATGTAATCGCCCGTGGTTTCTTCGTACACGGCATGGAACAACATGCCCTGTTGCATCGGCGACAGCGGGTACAGGTCTTCGATCGACTGCGGCGCCAGCGGCAAGCCGTCCAGTTGTGCCTGGCTCAAGCGCGCCAGCGGGAAGTCCGACGGGGTGACGCCGTGATTTCCGGTCTGGCAGCAATGGGCGATCAGTGCTTGCAGTTCCTGCGCGTAATCGTCGGCCAGCCCCTGGATGGTCGCCTCATTGAACATTTCACGGCTGAAGGTCCAGCCCAGGTTCAGTTCGCCGCCATACACCTGACCATTGAGGGCCAGTTGGTTAGCCAATGGCGCGTTGGCATCCAGCTCATCGCCAGCCGCTTCGCTGGACGGCACGAACAACGCGCCGTCAGCTTCAGTAAAGCTGCCGTCGAACTGGCCCAGGTAGTTGAAGGTCAGGCACGGTACTGGCAATTGGCTGAGGGTTTTACGTGCAACGTCGTCACCCAGATGGGCCAGCGCACCAAAACCGATGCCCTTGTTCGGGATCGCGCGCAGCTGTTCCTTGATCTGTTTCAGCGAGCCGCCAAGGTCTGCGACCGGCGTCAGTTTCGCCGGGTACAGGCTGGTGAACCAGCCGACCGTGCGGGTCAGGTCAATGCCGTCGAACAGCTCTTCACGGCCATGACCTTCAAGCTGGATCAATGTGCTGTCGGCGCCGGTCCAGCGCACCATGACGCGGGCCAGTGCGGTCAGCAGCAAATCGTTGACTTGGGTGCGATAGGCCGCCGGGGCGTCTTGCAGCAATTGGCGGGTCAGTTCCTTGTTCAGTTGCGTACGCACCGTCAGTGCGTGTCGGTTCTGTTGCCCGCCCTGGGGATTATCCGCCGGCAAAGCCACTTCGACGCCTTGCAACTGCTGTTGCCACCAGGCCAGTTCGGTGCGCAGTTCAGCGCTGTGAGCGTAGGTTTGCAGGTGCTCGGCCCAGACCTTGGCGGCACTGGTTTTGGCTGGCAATTGCAGGGTTTCGCCGGTCAACAGTTGACGGTAGGCGGTTTGCAGATCGTCGAACAGAATGCGCCACGACACGCCGTCCACCACCAAATGGTGGATCGCCAGCAACAGTCGCTGACTGCCGTCATCGAGGTTCGCCAGCACCGCACGCATCAGTGGCCCGTCTTGCAGGTTCAGGCTGCGTTGCGCTTCGTTGGCTACCGCTTCCAGTGCCGTGGCGTCGGCGACATCGACCGCCCAGACCATCGCATCGGTCTGGCTGTCCAGCGCACGGTACTGCGCCTGCCAACCCTCGGCCTGTTCGGCGAAGCTCAAGCGCAAGCCATCGTGGTGCGCAACCAGTGCGCCCAAAGCCAGCTCCAGCACGTTGGCATTCAAGGTTTGCGTCGGCTTGAGCATCACCGTCTGGTTCCAGTGCTGGCGCTCGGGGATGGCCTGTCCGAAGAACACCTGTTGCACCGGCAACAACGCCAGTTCGCCCGTCACCGGCCCTTGATCGATGAACTGAGCCTGCTCACCAAGACGCGCCACCGTGGCCAGTGCCTGAATGGTCTGGTGCTGGAACAGGTCTTTTGGCGTGAAGCGGATACCGGCCTGTCGGGCGCGGCTGACCACTTGAATCGAGATGATCGAATCGCCGCCCAGCTCAAAGAAGTTGTCGCTCAAACCGACCTGATCGAGTTTCAGCACGTCCTGCCAGATCGTCGCCAGTTGCTGCTCCAGCGCGCTTTGCGGCGCGACATAGGCTTGCTGCAATTGACTGACGTCCGGTTTGGGCAGGTTCTTGCGGTCGAGTTTGCCGTTGGGGGTCAGCGGCAGGCGCTCAAGCAGCAGCAAATAAGCCGGCACCATGTGCGCCGGCAGCACGGCTTTAAGTTGTTCGCGCAGGCTTTCGGCGAAATCGGCGCGATCGGCATTGAGCGCGTCGGCCACCACATAAGCCACGAGGCGCTTGCCGCTGCCGGCGGTGCCTTCCTGGGCAACCACCACGGCTTCGCGCACACCTTCGAGGGTTTGCAGGCGCGCTTCGATTTCTCCCAGCTCGATACGGAAACCGCGAATTTTCACCTGATTGTCGATGCGATCCAGATAATCGAAAGTGCCGTCGGCACGCTGACGCACCAGGTCACCGGTGCGGTACAGCAGGCCACCGACAACGCTGAACGGATCGGCGACAAACCGTTCCGCCGTCAGCCCCGGACGGTTCAGGTAACCCCGGGCAAGGCCCGTGCCGCCCAAGTACAATTCACCGGCCATACCTTGGGGCAGCAGGTTCAGGTCAGCGTCCAGCACGTAAGCGCTGCGGTCACCGATACGACTGCCGATCGGCGCATAGGCCGCACCACACTGCACGTCGCGCCCGGCCTTCCAGATCAGCGGCGTGACCACGGTTTCGGTCGGGCCGTAGCCGTTGATGATGTAGTCCGGATCGAGCGCGCGCTTGACCCGCTCGAAACTGGCGTTGGGCACGGCATCGCCGCCGAAGCAGTAGATCCGCACCTTCGGCGGGTTGCCTTCACGTTCGGCATGCTCGGCCAGTTGTTGCAGGTAGACCGGCGGGAACGCCACCACCGTCACGCCGTGTTCGCGCATGGCGTTGTAAGTCTGCTCCGGGGTCCAGAGGCTGTCGTCGCGAATCAGCAGCGAGGCGCCGTGGGTCAGGCTGGTCAGCCAACGCTCGTGGGCGCCGTCAAATGCGAAGGACATGAAGTGGAATTCGCAGTCGCTGTCACGCATTTCATAACGCTCGCCGATGGCCTGGCAGTGCATCGCCAGCGGGCCATGGGCAACGCTCACGCCTTTGGGATTACCGGTGGAGCCGGAGGTGTAGATGACGTAAGCGAGGTTCTGCGGATCGAGCTGCACCTCAGGCGCATTGAGGGATTGGCTGCGCAGATCGAGGCGGTCGAGCTCCAGCACCGGGACCGAATCTTCCACCGGCAACTGCGCAGAAACAGCAGAATCGGTCAGCAGCAACGCCAGCCCCGAATCCTCAATCAGATAGGCCAGGCGTTCACGGGGGTAGCTGGTGTCCAGCGGCACGTAGGCACCGCCGGCCTTGAGTACCGCCAGCAACGCGACGATCACCCCTTCGCTACGCGGCAAGGCCACGCCAACCCGGCTTTCCGGGCCGACACCTCGCGCGATCAGGGCGTGGGCCAACTGATTGGCGCGCCGGTCGATATCGCCATAACTGAAACGCTGACCGGCGAAGATCACCGCCGTGCGCTCCGGGCGCTGGGCGGCGAGTTCGGCGATGCGTTGGTGAACGGCGACATTCACCGGATACGCTTGCGGCCGGTTACTGGCCGTTTGCTGCGCAAGTTCGGCGGCGCTGGCCAAGGCGATTTCGCCGAGGTTGCGTTCGGCCGACTCGGCAAACTGTTCCAGCAGTTGCAGCAGGTGCGCACTGATGCGCTCGATCGCCGACGTGGAGAAATGCGCCCGGTCGAAGCTGTAATGCAGCGCCAGTGTCTGGCCCAGCGTCACGGCGACGCTCAACGGATAATGGGTTTGCTCAAGGTTGGCGACTTCGCCGAACACCACGCCTTGTTCTGCACCCTGTTGCAGCGCCTGGGCAATCGGGTAGTTCTCGAACACCAGAATGTTGTCGAACAGCGCTTCGCCACCCTGCCCGGCCCAGCGTTGAATGTCCGCCAGCGGTGTGTGCTCAAACTCGCGCAAGTTGAGGTTTTGCGCCTGTACGGCTTGCAACCAGTTACCAACGCTCTGATCCGGACGCGGC
The DNA here is from genome assembly GCF_019145235.1 of Pseudomonas farris. Classification (GTDB taxonomy): domain Bacteria; phylum Pseudomonadota; class Gammaproteobacteria; order Pseudomonadales; family Pseudomonadaceae; genus Aquipseudomonas; species Aquipseudomonas farris. The sequence continues at coordinate 390,781 of NZ_JAHSTV010000007.1, forward strand.
GCGCCGATCACCGGCAAGGTATTGATGAACAAGCCGACAGCTTGCTCGATGCCGGGCAAGTCTGCCGGGCGCCCAGCCACCGTGGCACCGAAGGCCACGGTTTCGTGACCGGTGTAGCGTTGCAGCAACAACAGCCACGCGGCCTGCACCAGGGTGTTGAGGGTGACTTTCTGTTGTCGGGCAAAGGCTTCAAAATCTTGGGTGCGACTGACTTCCAGGGTCTGGAAGTGATCGCCGTGCCCGCTAAGGGTTTCGTTGCCAGACACCACCAGGGCCAGTCGGGTTGGCTCTTGCAAAGAAGCCAACGGCTCGCTCCAGAAATCCTGGCTCGATTGCGCGTCCTGACGTTGCAACCAACCGATGTAATCGCGATAGCGCCCGACGGAGGACACCGGCGCGCGACCGCTGTAACGCTGCAAGACTTCGCCGAGCAACTGCGAATTGCTCCAGCCGTCCATCAGGATGTGGTGATGGGTATAAATCAGGTGCCAACTATCGACGGCGGTTTGCACCAGTACCAGTCGCAGCAACGGCGCCTGGCTCAGGTCGAACCCTTGTTGGCGTTCGGCATCGGCCCGTTCACGCAAGGCCTGAACCTGATCGCCTCGCTCACGCCAGTCCAGCACGGTGAACGGCAACTGAACCTGTTTGTGGACGATCTGGACCGGTTGCTCCAGTTCACCCTGCCAGACAAAACCTGTGCGCAGGATGTCTTGAGCATCGACAGTGGCCTGCCAGGCCCCGAGGAAACGCTCGGGGTCGATGCCTTGCACATCCACCCGCAGCTGATTGATGTACTCGCCCGCCGCCTGCTCGTAAAGGGTGTGGAACAACAGCCCCTGCTGCATCGGCGATAGCGGGTAGAGGTCGTCGAGTTGCCCGGCGGCCACCGGTAGTGCATCGAGTTGTGCCTGGGTGATGCGCGCCAGCGGGAAGTCCGACGGCGTAGCCTGTGGGGTTTCGAGGGTGCAGCAATGTTCGATCAACGCATTGAGTTCGACAGCGTATTGATCAACCAGCTGCTGGATGGTCGCCGTGTCGAACATCTCACGGCTGAAGCCCCAGCTCATCGAAAGCTCACCGCCGTACACCTGACCTTCGACTGTTAGCCAGTTGGCCAACGGCGCCGACGGATCCTGGGCCGCGCCACTGCCTTCGCTGGACGGCACAAACAACGCCGCCTCGTCAAACTGGCGGTCGAACTGCCCCAGGTAGTTGAAGGTGATGCGCGGCTGCGGCAGGGCCGCCAGTGCGGTGCTCGTTTGCGGGTCCGCCAGGTAACGCAGCACACCGTATCCCAGACCTTTGTCCGGCACCGCGCGCAGTTGCTCCTTGACCGTTTTGATCGATGCGCCGAGATCGCCGGCCGGGCTCAGGTTGACCGGGAACAGGCTGGTGAACCAGCCGACGGTGCGGGTCAAATCGATGTCGTCGAACAGGTCTTCGCGGCCATGCCCCTCGAGCTGGATCAGCGTGCTGCCCTGCCCGGTCCAGCGGCACACGGCCCGCGCCAGCGCGGTCAGCAGCAGATCATTGACCTGAGTGCGGTAGGCGGCTGGCGCCTGCTGCAACAGTTTGCGGGTTTGCTCGGCGTCGAAGGTCAGTTCGACTTTCTGCTCGAAACGGTTTTGCAGTGCGCCGTCAGGGCGGTCGCACGGCAAGTCGTTTTGCGCTGCATCGCGCAGTTCGGCCTGCCAATAATCGATACTGTTCTGGAATGTCGGCAGGTGGCTTTGCAGACGCGCCACCCAGCGTTGGCAGGAACTGGTTTTCGCCGCGGCGGTCAGCGTCGAGCCGTCGCGTACCTGACTGTAGAACTGCTGAAGATCCTCCAGCAACACCCGCCACGAAACACCGTCCACCACCAGGTGATGAATAGCCAACAGCAGCCGTTGCGTGCCGTCGGCCATGTCCACCAACAGCGCTCGCAGCAATGGGCCGTGACTCAGATCAAGACTGCGCTGGGCTTCGTCGCACAAGGCATTCAGTTCTTCGGCCGATTGCGCCGAGCGTTGCCACAACACCGACTCGCTGGACACCGCGCCATAGGCTTGCTGCCAACCGGCATCAGTCATTTCATATCGCAGACGCAAACCATCGTGATGCTTGAGCAACTGCGCCAACGCTTGATCCAGCGCCCCGGCATCCAGCGTTTCGCGTGGGACCAGCAGCAGCGATTGGTTCCAGTGTTGACGCTGCGCAATCGCTTGCTCGAAGAACCAGTGCTGCACCGGCGTCAAGGCCACCGCGCCAACGGCCGGACCTTGATCGATCAGGTTCTGTTCACCGCTGCGGGCCACTTGCGCCAGGCTGCGAATGGTCTGGTGCTGGAACAGATCCTTGGGACTCAACACGATGCCCGCCTGACGCGCGCGGCTGACCACCTGCATCGACACAATGGAGTCGCCGCCCAGTTCGAAGAAGTTGTCTTCCAGGCCGACGTTGTCGATGGCCAGGACGTCCTGCCAGATCGCTGCCAGGGACTTTTCCAGCGCCGAGCGTGGCGCCACGTGTTCGCGTTGCTGCTGAGTGCCGTCGACCGCAGGCAAGGCTTTGCGGTCGAGTTTGCCGTTGGGCGTCAACGGCAATTGCTCGAGAAACAGCAGATAAGCCGGCACCATGTAATCCGGCAAATGTTGGCGCAGGGCGGCTTTCAGGGTTTCACGCAGGCTCGCTTGAGCATCGGCATTACCCGTCAACACACCTGCATCGGTCGGCACGATGTAGGCGACCAATTGCAGACCGCTGGCGCCGTCCTGAGCCAGCACTGCCAGTTCGCGCACCGCGTCCTGCTGCAACAGCCGCGCTTCGATTTCACCGAGTTCGATACGAAATCCCCGAACCTTGACCTGATGGTCGATGCGACCGACGTATTGCAATGCACCGTCGACCTGATAACGGGTCAAATCGCCCGTGCGATACAGGCGCTCGCCGTTGCTGGCGAATGGGTTCGGCACGTACTTCTCGGCGGTCATGCCCGGCCGCGCCAGGTAACCTCGGGTGATGCCGGCGCCGGCCAGATACAGCTCGGCCGATACACCTTGGGGCACCGGTTGCAGATCGGCGTCCAGCAAATAACTGGCGGTGTGTTTGAGTGGGCGGCCGATGTTGGCGGTGCCGCCGGCTTCGCGCCGAGTCCAGGTGGAATAGGTGGTGTCTTCCGATGGACCGTAGAGGTCGTAGACGTGCTCGAGGGTTGGCTGCTGATACAACGCATCCACCAGGCTCTGCTTCAGCGGCTCACCAGCGAGGTTGATGATGCGCACACTCGGCGGAATCTGTCCGTCGCGCTGCAATGCATTGATCGCCGAGGGCACGGTGTTGATCAGACGCACCTGATCCCGGGCCGGCAGTTGCGGCAGTTCCAGGGCATTGCGGGCGATGATCACCGAGCCGCCATTGGCCAAGGTGACAAACAGCTCCCACACCGACAGGTCGAAGCACACCGACGTCGAGGCCAGTACACCTTGAATATCGTTGCGGCTATAGACCGACTGCGACCAGTCGATCAGCGCCAGCACGTTGCTATGGGTGATGGCCACGCCTTTGGGCTTGCCGGTGGAGCCGGAGGTGTAGATCACGTAAGCCAGATTATCCGGCGTGACGCGAGTCACCGGCGCGCTGCTCGGGTAAGCGGCCAGCCACGGCTCTGCGGCGTCCATCAGCAGCACTTGGGTTTGCGCAGTCACGGGCAACGTCGCGGCCAACGCCTGCTCGGTCAACAGCACCAAGGCGCGACTGTCTTCGAGCATGTAGGCCACTCGTTCGGCCGGGTAATCTGGATCCAGCGGCACATAGGCGCCACCGGCCTTGAGCACCGCCAGTAACGCCACCAGCAGACTGTCGGAACGCTGCATCGCCACGCCGACCCGCACTTCCGGGCCCACGCCCGACTCGATCAGTTTATGGGCCAGACGATTGGCCTGAGCGTCGAGTTCGGCGTAGGTCAGTTGTTTTGCCGCAAAGGTCACCGCCAGCGCGTCTGGCATGGCCGCGACTTGCCTGGCGATCAGCTCATGGATGCACAGATCATCGGCGAATCCTTGGTCAGCGCGGTTCCAGTCGTGGACGATGCGCTGGTATTCCGCGGCTTCAAGCAACGGCAAATCGCTGATGCGCTGCTGGCTGTCGTTGACCATGCCGCGCAACAGATGGGTCCAGTGCCGTGCCATGCGGGCGATGGTCGCGGCGTCGAACAGGTCGTTGGCGTAGGTCAGCGCGGCGTGCAGTGTGCCGGCCTTTTCATAGGTATCCAGGGTCAGGTCGAACTGGGTGGTGCGCCCTTCCCATTCGATCACGCCCAGTTCCAGGCCCGACGCGGTAGCGACTGTGGAAATGTCTGCCACCTGCGGCTGATGGTTGTACATCACCTGGAACAACGGCGTGTGGCTGAGGCTGCGCTCCAGCTTCAACGCTTCCACCAGCCGCTCGAACGGCAAGTCCTGATGGGCCTGGGCGCCGAGGGCGGTTTCCTTGATGTCACTGAGCAAATCGGCCACGCGGGTCTGGCCGTCGAGCCGGGTGCGCAGCACTTGGGTGTTGACGAAGAAACCGATCAAGCCTTCGATTTCACCGCGGTTGCGGTTGGCGATTGGCACGCCGACGCGGATATCGGTCTGCCCGGTGTAACGGTGCAGCAGCGCGTTGAAAGCACCGAGCAACAGCATGAACAAGGTGATGTTGTGTTTCTGCGCGGTGGCTCGCAGTTGCTCGGCCAGTTGGCCATCGATCCCGAACTCATAACGCGTGCCGCGATAGCTGGGCATCGCCGGGCGCGGGTGATCGGTGGGCAACTCCAGCACCGGGTGCTCGTCGCCCAATTGGGCTTGCCAGTATTCCAGTTGCCGCGCCTGTTCCCCGGCTTCCAGCCAGCGGCGTTGCCACAAGGCATAGTCGCTGTACTGAATCGGCAGCGGTGCGAGCTGCGGTTGCGCGCCTGCATCGTGGGCGTCGTAGCAGCGGATGAACTCATCGATCAACACATTCATCGACCAGCCATCAGAAACGATGTGGTGCAAGGTCAGTAGCAGCACGTGCTCCTGCTCAGCGAGCTTGAGCAGCTTGACCCGCAGCAGCGGCCCGACGGCAAGGTCGAACGGCAGCAGCGATTGCTGCTGGGCAGCCTCGGCCACAGCCTGCTCGCGCTCAAGGGGCGGCAATGCGCTGAAATCGACCTGTTCGATCACCAGCGGCGCACTGGTCGGCGCTTGTTGCAGAGTCTCGTCGGCCTGGCGCTGGAACACCGTGCGCAGGGTTTCATGGCGCGCCACCAGGCTGGCGAACGCTTGCTCCAGGGCCGGCAGATTCAACCGCCCGGTCAGGCGCACCGCGCCCGGCAAGTTATAGGCGCCACTGTGCGGGTCCAGTTGCCAGAGAAACCACATGCGTTGCTGAGCGTAGGACAGCGCTTGCCGATCCTCGGCCTCGACCCCTTGCGGAATCGGAAAACGGGCGAAGTCCACGCCCTCCTTGTGCAAGGCCGCAAGGAACATCTGGCGCTTTTCCAGGGGCAACCCGATAAACCGGCGAGCAAGTTTCAAGGAGTCTTCAGCATTCATTTCTTAGCATCCGGATCAGTAGGCAGGAAGCACAAAGGCACGTCGTCCCTATAAAACGAATGCAGACCGGAAAAATTAGCGTTTGAGAATAAGTATCAGGAAGGAGGGTGAAGCGAGGAAAGACAGGCAAATACAAATCTACTGTGGGAGCGGGCTTGCTCGCGAAAGCGGTGTGTCATTCAACATTGATGTTGGCTGATCCGACGCTTTCGCGAGCAAGCCCGCTCCCACAAGAAAAGCAGGTCAGGCCATGGCAGCCATGGCACCCCGCCGATGATGAACCTCCAACTGATCCTTGATCACCCGTAGCACCTTGGCTTCGTGCTCATGAATGAAGAAGTGCCCGCCGGCCAGCATGTCCACCGAAAAGCTGCCATGGGTTTCCTTGCTCCAACCGATCAACTGTTCGGTGGTGGCCTTGTCGGACTTGCCTCCCAGCACGTGCACCGGGCACTTGAGCAATGGCCGCTGCACCGGCTGAAAACGTCCGCACAGTAGAAAATCCGCGCGCAGAATTGGCAGCGTCAGGCTCATCAGCTCTTCATTGGCCAGCACCTCTTCGCTGGTGCCATTGAGCGTTCGTAGCTGCTCGATCAACTGCCCATCGGTTTTCGGCTCGGCAAAGCCGCGGTCGTAGTCGGCCCGCATCGTGGGTGCCGCCGTTCCCGAGGCAAACAGGGCCACCGGTTCCGGGCAGCCCAGCGCACGAAAGGCGTGGGCCATCTCGCATGCCAGCAAGGCGCCCAGGCTATGACCAAACAAGGCGTAGGGCGCCTTGAGCGTCAAACGCAGCTCACTGGCCAATTGCATCGCCAGTGCGCGCATGTCGGTGTGCAGCGGTTCGCCGAACCGTGCGCCCCGCCCCGGCAGCTCTACCGGCTGCAACTGCAGCCATTGCGGCAACTTGCGCCGCCAGCGGCTGTAGACCATGGCACTGGCGCCAGAGTACGGCAGGCACAGCAAGGTCAGCTTGGTCACCACGTTCACCTCAAAAAGTCGTCTGTAAGGAGGGACGGTCCGCAAGCGACGCAAATTAGTCAGCGCCGGTTAAATTTGCGCTGCAGGTTATCGTCCCCTGTTAAGACCAAAACCAGCTCAGACCAAAACCAACAAGGGGCAAAAGCCGTGGACCTGCAGACCATCCTGGGCAAACTGTTCGCCAATGCCGGTGCCGTCGGCATCGAAGGGGTTTTTCAATTCGTGTTCGGCCCGCACCAGGCGTACTGGTCCGAGGTCAAGGCCAGCAGCCGCACCGAAGCCGGCCGACATGCCAGCCCCGACGTGACCATCGAAGTTGCGGAAAAGGACTTTCTCGGGATCATGGGCGGCATGGCCAACGTCGAGGAGCTGTTCGCCAGCGGCCGCTTGAAAATTGGTGGCAACATGGGCCTGGCGACGATGCTGCCGCAGATCATCGATCACGCTCGCCATGGGGGCGGTGTGGTGGAAAAGGTCGACATGAACAAGCGCTACCCGACCCCGCCGCGTTTCAGCGAAAAGGTTTCCGCGAGCCTGCCAACCCAATATTCGGTGGAGCGCCGGCCACGCAGCGAGCTGTCGGTATTGGAATTCGAGACTCGCTATTTGCCTCATGGCATTCCTCTGGTGATCAGCGATGCCTTGCAAGACTGGCCCCTGTTCAAGCTCAGCCGCGAAGAATCGCTGGTGCACTTCGCCGAACTGCAAGGCATCACCCGACACGGCGATTACGTGAAGAAAACCTTCTCCACGGAACGGGATTTCCGCTCCACCTCCATGGCCGCGTTCATCGCCTCGCTGGATACCCCGGCGGTCAAAAGCGCCGATGGCGAACCACCGGCGTACATGGGCAACAATATCCTGCCCGCGCAATTGATGGAGCAGATCAAGTACCCGCCCTATTTCGATCAAGCGCTGTTCATCCCGCCACGCATCTGGATCGGCCCCAAAGGCACGCTGACACCGCTGCATCGCGATGATACCGACAACCTGTTCGCTCAGGTCTGGGGCCAGAAAACCTTCACCCTCGCCGCGCCTCATCACCGCGAAGCCCTCGGCACTTGGTCGACGGCCCCCCAAGGCGGGCTCGACGGTTGTGATTTCAACCCGGATGCGCCGGATTATCAGCGCTTCCCCGGAGCGCGGGACGTGACGTTTCTGCGGGTGACCCTGGAGGCCGGCGACCTGCTGTTTCTACCCGAAGGCTGGTTCCATCAGGTGGAATCGGTGTCGACGTCGTTGTCGGTGAATTTCTGGGTGAATTCGGGAAGAGGCTGGTAACCCGGGAGCAGGCTTGCTTGCACCTGAATTTGCATTGTCCCGGTTATTTAGCCCAACACATATCCCACTGTGGGAGCGAGCCTGCTCGCGATGAGGCCATCACCTTCAACATCAATACCGCCTGCCTGACCGCTATCGCGAGCAGGCTCGCTCCCACATTTTGCATTGCATTGCACCGGGCTACCCCACCGACAGCGGCGGCCCGACAATAAAGCAGACTTCGTCCAGCACCGATTCCAGCGCATAAGCGGTTTGCAACTCAGGCCGACCGCGATGGGGTCCGGCCTCAACAAAGGCCTGCAACTTGCCACAAACATCTGCCACGGGGAAAGCCTCGAATTGTTGGTTGAGTGTGAACGACGGTTTGCCGGCAAATGAACTCTCTGCGGCTCAAACCGGTCAGCTAGTTAGACCCTCGGTTCCCCGGAGCACTGCGGCAATGGTTGATCATTCCGAACGACAAAGCGCCATCGACGCCCACGGCATCATTGGCGATATGCGCAGCGCAGCGTTGGTGAACGACAAGGGCAGCGTGGACTTTTTCTGCTGGCCGGAATTCGACAGTCCGTCGATCTTCTGCTCGCTGCTGGACAGCCCCGAAGCCGGTATTTTCCAACTGGCCCCGGACCTGCCCGACGCCCGTCGCGAGCAGATTTACCTGCCCGACACCAACGTCCTGCAAACCCGATGGCTCAGCGATCACGCGGTGGTCGAAGTCACCGACCTGCTGCCCATCGGCGACAGCGAAGATGATTTGCCGATGTTGATGCGCCGGGTGCGGGTGGTCAGCGGACAAGCGACGATCCGCATGCGCTGCTCCGTGCGTCATGACTATGCCCGGGCTCCGACCAAGGCCCGCGCACGTGATCGGAGTGTATGTTTCGAGGCCGCCGGTCAGCCCGCCATACAGTTGTGTTCGGATCAATCCTTGCGTATCGAGGGCCATGCGGCCGTCGCCGAATTCATCCTCGAACAGAACCAGAGCGCCGAGTTCCTGCTCGGTGGCGTTGACGATGCGCGCTTCAAGGAAGGCGCCGCCGCGCTGTGCCTGGAGCGCACCCTGAAGTTCTGGCGCGACTGGATCGGCCAGTCCAATTATCGCGGTCGCTGGCGGGAAATGGTCAATCGCTCGGCACTGGCCCTGAAGCTGCTGACCTCACGCAAACACGGCGCCATCCTCGCCGCCGCCACCTTCGGCCTGCCGGAAACGCCCGGCGGCGAACGCAACTGGGACTACCGCTACACCTGGATCCGCGATGCCTCGTTCACCGTCTATGCCTTCATGCGCCTGGGCTTCGTCGAGGAGGCCAACGCCTACATGCGCTGGCTGCGCGGCAGGGTCAGCGATTGCCGCGGCAAGCCGATGAAACTCAACATCCTCTACGCCATCGATGGCCGTCAGGAACTGCCGGAAGTTGAACTTTCACACTTGTCCGGTCATGGCGGCGCAACACCGGTACGCATCGGTAATCAGGCCTACGATCAAATCCAGCTCGACATCTTCGGCGAGCTGTTGGACGCGGTGTACCTGGTCAACAAGCACGGTGAAGCGATTTCCCATGAAGGCTGGAAACACACCGTGGAAGTGGTCGATCAGGTCTGCGAAACCTGGCAGCAAAAAGACGTCGGCATCTGGGAAATGCGCGGCGAGCAGTATCATTTCCTGCACTCGCGACTGATGTGCTGGGTGGCCGTGGATCGCGCCATCCGGCTGGCCTCCAAACGCTCGCTGCCCGCCCCCTTCGCCCGCTGGGACCAGACCCGCCAAGCGATCTACACCGACATCTGGAGCAATTTCTGGAACGAAGAACGCGGGCATTTCGTCCAGCACATCGGCGGCACCGGCCTCGACGGCTCGATGCTATTGATGCCGCTGGTGCGCTTCGTCAGCGCCAAAGATCCGCGCTGGATCTCGACCCTCGAAGCCATCGAGAAAACCCTGGTGCGTGCAGGCATGGTCTACCGCTACCGCAACGACAACAGCCAGATCGACGGCCTGCCCGGCACCGAAGGCGCCTTCGCCGCGTGCTCGTTCTGGTACGTCGAATGCCTGGCCCGGGCCGGCCAAGTGGAAAAGGCACACCTGGAGTTCGAGCAATTGCTGAAGTATGCCAACCCGCTGGGGCTGTACGCCGAAGAGTTCGACAGCCATGCCCGGCACTTGGGCAACACACCACAAGCGCTGACGCACCTGGCGCTGATCAGCGCGGCGAGTTTCCTGAACAGGAAGTTGAGCGGGGAGAAAAACTTTTGGCAGCCTTGAAGACCGCGTCGCCTTCTTCGGAGGCAAGTCGGATCGCCATACCGCTCGCTGCTACAGATGCACACCGTTCCAATTGTGGGATATGTACACCGTACAAAACTGTGGGAGCGGGCTTGCTCGCGAAGGCGATTTCACATTCAACATTGATGTCGCCTGACACACCGCTTTCGCGAGCAAGCCCGCTCCCACAGGGGATCAGCTGTGTGGCGTGGGCTTTGGCACGTCGACGTTATCGAGCACCCGATTCACCGCCAGCTCGGCCAGCATGATGACCTGCTGAATCGCCAGGAGCGTATGCCGCTGCGGGGCGTCGACATACGCGGCAATGTCGCTGGCCATTACGCTGGCTGAGGCCAGTGATTCGCAGACATGAGCGAGCAGGCTTTCGTTGTCCATGTCCGGGGCAACCATGAACATTTTGCTTGGCTTGCGGCTTTCGGTTTTTTTGGGGGCGGGTTTGAGGTAGTGGTCGAGCGCCCGTTCGGCAGCGTCGTGGAGCTTTTTGGAATCGAGGGATTCGTAGGGGGAGACGTCGTCGGTTTCTGGGGGATTGGGACTGTCTTTTATCATGGTGTAACTCCTGACATTCATGAAGCTCACCACCGTCGTGACCAAACGATGGGTGGTGGGCGGTGCGCAGGTTGGTCAACCGGGAAGTCAGGCACCCGGCGCACTCGAAAGTGCCCCGCGCACAGCCCACCGCGAAGCATACCGACAAGCGCACGAAAAAGCGCCGACATGCTCACGTTGGCGCTTGCACGCCTGACATTGCACGGGTGACCAAACCCGGTCGCTGAATTGGCAGCGACCCGGAAAGACTATCGGTTCCCTTTCCTCACTTACAACCGCCAAGACTCGTCGGAAATATCCACTTTTACGACACTTTTTGTAGGACCGAGGCTTACCCGCAATGAACTTAAACACGCTCCATCTGACACTGCTGACCTCCTGTGGCGAGGGAGCTTGCTCCCGTCGGGGCGCGCAGCGGCCCTGAAATCCACAACCACATTCCTTCAGAAGCACCGCATTTGCTGGCTTTTCGACCGCTACGCAGCCGAACGGGGCAAGCCCCCTCGCCACAGAACCAGGTTGGCAGAACCTACAATCACTAAACAAAACCAGTCCAATAAACTCGCGGTAACTCATTCCTACATCCAGAAATACCTTGTTGCCACCGCTTACATCCATCCCTACCATCCACGTCAACGGGCACAGCGGAGCTGTCCAACAAAACCCGAATTCAAGGAACCAGAATGACCCAGCGTATCCATCGCAGCATCGACACCCCACTCCGATCAGGCCTGAACCGGGATGAACTGTGGGAGGGCCACGACAAAGGACTGATCAAATGCTGGGAAATCGGCCGCCAACGCGCCGTCCGCTTCCCCGACCTCGCCCAACAATGCCTCACCGGCGAACTCCCGGTGCTGGGCTGGAAAGGTGGTGTCAGTCGCAGCCTGAAGAAACTCGAAAAATACGGATCCCTCAAATACCTCGCCCAATGGCAGGGGTTGCGCGGGGAAGATCTGGATATTGATCTGAGCGCAGAACGGGCGTTGACCTGTTCCAGGACCAAAATGATGGTGACGTTTACGCCGGATCGGTCGAAGTATTTCAATCAGGTGGCGGACGTGGAAGCCTGAGGAAAAGGCCCCGAGTCGATTTGAATCAGCCTCTCAAAACAGCCCTCTGGAATGTCAAATGAACCATGACGCGCAGATCCAATACGCACTGACACCCAGCCTCAATATCGCCTACGAAGAGCACGGTCCCAGCGCCGGCGACCCGGTCATTCTGCTCCACGGCTTCCCCTACTCCCCCCGCGCCTACGACGAAATCGCCCCGGTCCTCGCCGCAAAGGGCTACCGCATTATCGTCCCGTACCTGCGCGGCTACGGCCCGACTCGTTTCAACTCCCCCGACACACTGCGCTCCGGCCAGCAAGCCGCCCTCGCCCAGGATTTGCTGGACCTGATGGACGCCCTCGCCATCAAACAAGCTGCTTTGTGCGGCTACGACTGGGGCGGTCGGGCGGCGTGCATTGTTGCGGCGCTGAAGCCGGAGCGGGTGCGCTGTCTGGTGACCGGGGATGGCTACAACCTTCAGAACATCCCCAACTCCACCCAGCCTCTGGATCCGGAGACTGAACACCGTCTCTGGTATCAGTACTATTTCCACACCCCGCGCGGTGTTGAAGGCTTGACCCAAAACCGCCGGGCACTGTGCGAACTGCTCTGGAAGTTGTGGTCGCCGACCTGGGTCAAAAATGCCGAACGTTATCCCTTGAGCGCGCCACTCTTCGATAATCCGGACTTCGTCGAGGTGGTGATTCACTCGTACCGGCACCGGTTCATGTATGCGCCCGGCGATCCGGCGCTGGAGTGGATGGAAGAAGCGCTGACCCAACAACCGGTGATCAGCGTGCCGACGATTTCCCTGTGCGGCGCCGATGATGGTGTAGGCCCCGCCTCTGAAATCGATGAAGACGCCGAGCGCTTTACCGGCCCTTATGAACGCCGAGTATTGGCGGGCGTCGGGCATAACATTGCCGAAGAAGCGCCCGAGGCGACCCTCAAGGCAATACTGGATCTGCTGGAGAACTGACGGAAAACCGCTCGCGATAGGCTTGCGGTGTCACGCCCATGGCTCGCAGAAAACTGCGGCGCAAGGTCTCTTCGCTGCCAAACCCGCATTGCACCGCGACCCGTTTGATCGGCACACCGGTGTCGCTGAGCAGCCGTCGCGCGGTCTCGACCCGAATCAGTTCGATGGCCCGCGCCGGAGTCTGGCCGGTGTCGGCGCGGTAGTGACGGACGAAGCTGCGCTCGCTCATGCCGGCCTGCAAGGCTAAGGTCGGGATGCCGAGGTCCTTGGTGAGGTTTTCGCTGATCCAGGCATGGAGGTCGTCGAATCGGTTGCCTTCCTTTTGCAAAGACAAGGTAACGCTGAACTGCGACTGACCACCCGGACGCTTGAGAAACACCACCAATTGCCGGGCGACGTCCAGGGCCATGGTTCGGCCGAGGTCTTCTTCGACCATCGCCAAGGCCAGGTCGATGCCCGCGGTGACCCCGGCCGAGGTCCAGACCGGGCCGTCGTTGATGAAGATCGGGTTGGGTTCGACCTGGAGTTTGGGATGCTGATGCGCCAATTGCTCGCAACGGGTCCAGTGTGTGACCACCCGCCTGCCATCAAGCCAACCGCTGGCCGCCAGCAAAAACGCCCCGGTACACACCGACGCCACCCGCCGACACCCTGTCGCGTGCTCACGTACCCAAGCCACCAGCGGCTCGTCTTTCGCCGCAGCGTAAACGCCCCAGCCACCCGCAATGATCAAGGTGTCACTGCCCTGATCCGGCAACGACTCCGCAAACAGCGCCAACCCCGCCGACGACATCACCGCCCCGCCACCGCTGGCAATCACCGACGGTGCATAGGGCGGTGGCAAACCTTGCTGGCGAGCAATGTCGTTGGCCGAGGCGAACACCTGCAACGGCCCGGTGACGTCAAGCAGTTGCACATTGGCAAAGGCCAGCACATGAATGGTTTTCGGGTTGTTCGGCATGCTTGGCGTAATTCGTGGGGTGATTGGCGTATGCGCCAGATCCTACGAGCCTACAGTGAAGTCGTCCACCCCAACCAGGAGAAAAAACGCCATGACGTTGCAGATCGGTTTTCTGTTGTTCCCGCAGCTTCAACAATTGGATCTGACCGGCCCTTATGACGTGCTGGCCTCGCTGCCGGACGTGAAAGTGCATCTGATCTGGAAGGACCTGGTCCCGATCACCGCGAGCACCGGACTGGTGTTGAAACCGACCACAACCTTCGACGATTGCCCGCCACTGGATGTGATCTGCATTCCCGGCGGCAGCGGCGTCGGGCCGTTAATGGAGGATGACGAAACCCTGGCCTTCATCAAGGCGCAGGCCGCCAACGCGCGTTATGTCACCTCGGTCTGCACCGGCGCACTGGTGCTTGGCGCGGCGGGGTTGCTCAAGGGCAAACGCGCCACCACTCACTGGGCGTATCACCAATTGCTTGGGGTTTTGGGAGCGATCCCGGTGAACGATCGGGTGGTGCGCGACGGCAATCTGCTGACCGGTGGCGGGATCACCGCAGGGATCGATTTTGCCCTGACCCTGGCGGCTGAATTGTTCGATAAGGACACGGCGCAACTGGTGCAGTTGCAGCTGGAATACGCGCCGGCGCCACCGTTTGCTTCGGGAAGTCCCGAGACAGCGCCGGTCAGCGTGCTGGATGAAGCCCGCAAACGCGCTGCCGCGTCGTTGAAATTGCGCTCGGAAATCACCGAACGTGCAGCGGCGAAACTCGCCCGCCAGTGAAAGAAACGGCTGCGGGCGCTATTGCCCCCGCAGCCAGTCACTCAGGCCGGAAAATCTGTTGCCAGCGAAATGGCTTTCCACTGGTTCAAGTCCTGCTGCACCTGTGCGATTTTCTGTTGCGCCAGGTCAACCGCAATCTGGCCCATGAACAAGTGCAGCGGCGGCTCACTGACATTGGCCGCCTGGATGATTGCCAAGGCAATCTTGTCCGGGTCGCCGGCCTGCTGACCATCAAGAGTGTTCTGGTGCAGGTCCAGTGAGGCTTGCGCGGCGGTGTAATCATCAATCCTGCGCTCGGCAACAGCCAGTGAAGCGCTGGACAGAAACCCCGTACGCACCGGTCCCGGATAAACCACGGTGGCCTTGATTCCCAACTCCTGAACCTCTGCCGCCAGCGCTTCGGTCATACCACCGAGGGCGAACTTGCTCGCCACGTAACTGCCCCAACCGGCATAACCGCCATCGAAGCCGACAATCGACGAGATATTGATCACGTGCCCGCTGCGCTGCGCCCGCAACTGCGGCAAGGCGTGACGCAATACATTAAGCGGCGCAAACAGATTCACATCGAAATTGCGCCGCAATTCGCTGTCCGACAGCGCTTCGAAGGTGCCCTGCTGGCCGTAACCGGCGCAGTTGACGACGACATCAAGACTGCCGAAGACTTCAACGGTGCTTGCGATAGCACTGGCCACGCTGGATTCATTCATCAAATCGACTTGCAGCGGCAGAAAGCGCTCGCTGGCGGCCTGCAGCTCCCCGAGGTTACGGGAGGTGGCGGCGACGCGATCACCCAAGGCTAACACCTGTTGCGCGAGGGCCAGGCCGAGGCCCTTCGAGGCGCCGGTGATAAACCAGGTTTTAGGAGAGTTTTTCATGGGTAGGTTCCTCTGTTTCAGTGCATGACTTGCTCGATAAAATCAATGACGCGTCACTCCGGCCGGCGGTACAGCACCATCCCGGCGTGGTAGAGCACCCCGTCGCGAAAGTCGCCGTCAGCCGTGAAACCGGTGTCGTCGACATATTCGATGTGGTCGCCCTCCAGCCAATAGCGGCCCAGATAGGCGCTTTCCCGATGGCCGCGCGCCTCGTCGTAGCGCCCGCCGGGCAGCAGTTGGTGGCGGATCACGCCGTCGGCGGTGACCCAAAGGCCAACGTATTGGTCTTGATTGCCTGATGGTTTGGTCATTTCAGTTCTCCCGACTTCAATAAGTGCCGGTTCAAAACGGACTGGCCGTCGGCCGTACGATCAATTCGCTGACATCCACATCGGCCGGCTGATCGATGGCATAGGCAATGGCTCGGGCGATAGCCTCGGCAGGAATGGCAATCTTGCGGAATTCACGCATTTCGGCGCGGCCGCCGGCATCGGAAATGCTCTCGGCCAGTTCGGATTCGGTCACGCCGGGGGAAATCACCGTGACTCGCACATCGCCACCGACTTCCTGACGCAAGCCTTCGGAAATCGCACGCACGGCGAATTTGGTGGCGCAATACACGGCGGCGGTCGGGCTGACGGTGTAGGCACCGATGGAGGCGATGTTGATGAACTGGCCGCAGCGCTGACGCTGCATCAATGGCAACCCGGCAGCGATGCCGTGAAGGACGCCACGGATGTTGACGTCGATCATCCGGTCCCACTCCTCGACCTTCAGCGCCTCGAGTTTCGACAGGGGCATGACTCCGGCGTTGTTGACGATTACATCGACCCGGCCAAAGCGCTCGACGGCGAAATCGATGAAGGCCTGCACATCATCGCGGCGTGTGACGTCCACCGCCCTGAACGCTGCGCTCCGGCCAAATTCATTGAGTTCTGCGACCAGTGTTTCCAGGCGATCGACGCGTCGGGCGCCGAGAACCACATGGGCGCCCTGACTGGCCAGAAGACGTGCACTGGCTTCGCCGATTCCGCTGCTGGCGCCGGTAATGACAACCACTTTGCCTTGAATGTTGGACATGACTTTTCCCTTGTTCTGGTGACTGGAACATCCCGGATGGGGACGTTGCGACAGGTCCAGATTAGGGACGCTTCGATGGGTTTCGTTAGCCGGTTTCTCCTGGGTTCTTGCACGATCCTGTAGCAGCGAAACCGATGCTGGCCGACACGCGCGCAATCGGTTTTACTAGCCCGACTCAACCTTCGGCCAGGGAGATTGTTCAGCATGACGACTTCTATTTCCGCGGATGCCCAAGACGGCGTCGACGTTCGGCGCGCCGAGCTGGTGAGCCTGATGAAGCGCTTCGCCCCGGAATACGGCGTTCATGCCACGCCGATCAAAGACTTGCACCTGATCCGCAGCGACCATCCCACCGAAGACCTGCACACAGTGCACAAACCAGGACTGTGCGTGATTGTCGAAGGACGCAAAGAAGTACGCCTGGCCGCTGAAAGCTATATTTACGACCCGCTCAATTACCTGGTGGTGTCGGTCACCCTGCCCTTGGCCGGCAAAGTGATCGAGGCCAGCCCGGATCGGCCTTATCTGTGTTTGCGTCTGGACATTGACCCGGCGCAGATCTGCCGTTTGATCGCCGACGTCAGCCCAATCGGGGTACCCGGGGTGAGAACGACTGGACGTGGTCTGTTTCTGGATCGAATCGACGCGCCCTTGCTTGATGCCGTATTGCGGCTACTGAGGTTGCTGGAAACCCCGGACGACATCGCGCCCCTGGCACCACTGGCGCAGCAGGAAATCTTCTATCGGTTATTGCGCGGCGAGCAGGGCCAGCGCTTGCATGAAATCGCCATACCCGACACCCAGACCCACCGCATCAGCCGTGCTATCGAATGGCTGAACAACCATTACGCCGACCCCCTGAGCATCGAGAACCTGGCGCAGATGATCAATCTCAGTACCTCGGCGCTGCATCACCGCTTCAAATCGGTGACAGCCATGAGCCCGTTGCAATACCAGAAGCAATTGCGCTTGCAGGAAGCGCGACGGCTGCTGTTGTTGGAGAATAGTGATGTTTCGTCAATCGGCTACAGAATGGGCTACGAAAGCCCTTCGCAATTCAGCCGTGAATACAGCCGTCTGTTTGGCGCCTCGCCGAGCAAGGACATCGCCCGGCTGCGCGCTCAGGCGATTTAGCAGTTTTGTGTTCGCCAGAATCAGGCAATTCAAGGGCATAAAAAAACCCGCCTAAGCGGGTTTCTCAAGACCATGCGACATCCTGTCGGCAGCCATCCTGGCGTATGGTCGATCATCCGTGATCCTGAGCACGTCCTGTGCTTCAGTTGATGGATCCAGATTAGACGTATCGGTGAAGCTTCAAAAGACGACATACCATCGACTACATGTAAGCCATTGACCATTCAGCACCTGAAACCTGCCCTTCTTGTAGCAACTGCAGTTTTCTGCGGACGAAAAAAAACCCGCCGAAGCGGGTTTTTCCCAAGACCATATCGACTCCCTGTCGGCAGCGATCCTTGCTATGGTCGATCATCCGTGACCCTGGAGCACTTCCTGTGCTTCAGTTGATGAGGCTAGATTACGCTTGGGATCCAATCTGCAATAGACGACATAGCTACTACCGCGTGTAAGACATTCGCTATAGCCGCCCTTCCGAAAACCCTTAGACGAATCAGTCATCATGGGCTGAAGCCACGAGTGTCGTGGCCTGCAGCCATTAACCTCCCTGACGCTCATGGTCCTTGGTGTCTACCAGAAATTTTTCGATATTGCTCATCTGCTCATCCCAACCCCGGCTGTCCATGCGGAACGCCTTGAGCCTGCGCGACTGAGGGATGTGATCGAAACCGGACTCGACGACCGTCAACAACGTGCCTTCGTCCATATCCTGGAGTTCGAACTTCACCAGCGTGGTGGGCTCCTGGGAGTAATCGGTATCGGGTTCGACTGCATACGGGTGCCAGCGAAACGAAAACACGCGCTCCGGCTCGACCCGCTCCACCAGTACATTCCACAACAAGTGCTCATAACCAGGATAAGTAATCTGCCCCTGGGTCCACTCGCCGGCGACAAAACGCTTGCCCTCGAGTGCCACGCCGAACCATTGCCCAAAGGCTTCGGCATTGGCCAGCACGCGCCAGACCTGCGAGCGCGGCACCTTGAGCAGGATCTTCCTTTCGATGCGATCTGATGCTGGGTTCATAAGTCACCTCCTGTATTGAACAGTAGGCCTGTAAAGACCATAAGACCAACCTTAAAGTTGTATCAAACGGGTGCGGCAATCACCCGTACCTGAAATATTCGGCCTCAGTTTTGGCCATAAGTTCTGGTTTGAAGGGGGGAGTCAACGGGCTGAAACTGCTAACGTTTGAAACGACGTGGAACCCTTACAAGGAAGATTCATGCAGCCTTCACTCACGGAACGTTATCGCGCAACCCTGCTGGGGCTTGCTTGTGGGGATGCCGTTGGCACCCGTGCCGAATTCCAAACGCGCGGCTCGTTTAAGCCTCTGACCGACATGATTGGGGGTGGTCCTTTCAATCTGAAGCCGGGGCAATGGACTGATGACACCTCCATGGCACTTTGCCTGGCCGAAAGTCTGCTGAACAAAAAAGGGGTTGATCCGGCCGACCAAATGGGCCGTTATCTCAACTGGTGGCAATGGGGTTACCTGAGTTCGACCGGCGAATGCTTCGACATCGGCATGACCGTCCGTGAAGCGCTGGCTCGTTATCAGCAAACCGGTCAGCCATTCGCGGGATCCACCGATCCCTATACGGCCGGTAACGGTTCGCTGATGCGGTTAGCGCCAATAGTGTTGTACTACTTTCCCGACCTTGACCGGATCAGGAGGTTTTCCGCAGACAGCTCGCGCACTACCCATGCGGCGCCGGAGGCACTTGAATGCTGTCAGTTACTTGCCGATCTGATCCGCAAGGCATTGCAAGGCGCGCCCAAGCCGGATTTGCAGAGCCTGCCAGAGACGACGTTCGTGGAACCGAAGGTCGCGAGCATCGCCCGAGGCGATTACCTCGGAAAATCCAAAGACGATATTCGCGGTACCGGTTACTGCGTTGCATCACTGGAAGCGGCCTTGTGGTGCTTTCATCACACTGACAGTTTTGAAGCCGCCATCCTCGAAGCCGCAAACCTTGGCGACGACGCCGATACCACTGCCGCCATCGTCGGCCAGTTGGCCGGAGCCCACTACGGTGTGCAGGCCATCCCTGACGGCTGGCTGGCAAAGTTGCACATGCGCGAAGACATCGAAGCCACGGCTGACGCCCTGCTTCGGGCAGCCACTGCTGCCGACATATCAGCCACGCAACCAGGAGAAATCCCCATGAATAACTTGCATGGCAGCTGCTTGTGCAAAGCCATCGAATACGAACTTGATAGCCTCGACATGCCCATCAGTCACTGCCACTGCCACACCTGTCGCAAGGCACACGCAGCAGCATTCGTCTCGACGGCCGGGGTCATGCGTGAGCATTTTCACTGGATAAAAGGACAGGACCGGCTAAGCACCTATGAGTCGTCGCCGGGCAAGCTTCGGCATTTCTGTTCGATCTGCGGATCGCATCTGATGGCAGAGCGCTTGGCCCAACCTCATGTAATCGTTCGCGTGGCGACGCTCGACGATGATCCGAAAATGACACCTCAGGCTCATATCTGGACGTCCCATGACGTGTCCTGGCTTGAATATGAATCGAATGAGAAATGTCCGGAGTGGCAGACATAGCTTTCCGGATTACACCGCGCCAGACTCTGATTTGTTGGCTGGCGGCGCCCCGCTACACTGCATTCAAACTTTCCATCATCACAGCGAACCTCCCATGCCCCCACGTTTTCTCCTTGCGTTGACGCCGCTGCTGTTTACCCCCTTTGCGCATGCCATTGACTGCGACAATGCCACTGACCAGACGACGATGAATCAGTGCGCGGCGCAGCAGAACAAGGCGGCCGACAAGGAGCTGAATGCGCTTTATCAGCAGATCACCGCGCGATTGAAGGACAGCCCCGACGCGAAAAAGCTGTTGATCGGTGCGCAGCGCTCATGGATTGCGTTTCGCGACGCCGAGTGCAAGTTCTCGGCGTCCGGGGTGGCGGGAGGCAGTGTGTATCCGCTGATCCATAGCAACTGCAGCACTGAACTGACCAAGGCGCGGGTCGAGGCGTTCAAGACTTACTTGAAGTGTCAGGAAGGGGATTTGAGCTGTCCGGTGCCTGGGGCTTGATGTGGTTTTGTCGCGAATTGCGACAGCCGATGAGACGACGAGCAACCTGTTACGGTCTTGAGACACCCTCTATTCAGGATTAGAATTTTCGGGCTAAGGGTGAATGACGGAGCATTTGCCCGGCCACACATCTGGCGTGAGGGAGGTAGCGATGTTCCTTTCAACCCTGGAAATTCAAAACATCATTGAGCACAGTTTTCTGCCCGCCGTATGCACCTGCAGCCTGGAAGCGGATCAGTCCATGACAATTCGGGTCTGCGATTGCATGACTGGCAAAGTGGATCTGGTGGCCACCCATGTTCCGGTATGGACACTGGACAGCCCCCACGCGATCGCATCGCTGGTGGCTGATATGCGGCAAGAAATCGCAGCTCACAAAGGCATTCATCCGAAGTTTTTCAGCTGAACCGGTGCGCGCCGCACCACGACGGTGGTGCGGCGCACGCCCGTCGGGTTACGACGGTTTTTTTCGGGAAATATCTTCAAACCAATTGCGCCGATCGGTCCCAGCATCGTGCGCCTGTGCTGTGAAGCCTTGATCATTAGACGTGAGGGTCGCCCGGTGCTTTGCTCGGCACGGCGTATTGCGGCTTCAGGTGACCGTCCTGATCAAGTAGCCAGGCATCCATGATCTGCCGCACCACAGGACCGGCGACTCGGCCGCCGGCCTCGCCGTTTTCGATCATCACCGAGATGACAATCTTCGGATGTTCGGCCGGGGCAAAACCGACGAACAAGGCGTTGTCGCGGTTACGCTCCAGGGTTTTCGCCCGGTTGTAGCGCTCACCCTGTTTGATCGCCACCACTTGCGCGGTCCCACTCTTGCCGGCGATGCGGTACTGAGCCCCCACCGCTGCCGCTCGGGCAATCCCGCGAGCATCGTGCATCACCATCTGCATGCCGTGGTTGACCTGCTCCCAGTCACGCGGATCCTTGAGGAGGATGTTCGGCATCGGATGCTCGTCCACCGGCGCTACGCCATCCACCGTTTTGGCCAGGTGTGGTCGGTTCCATACACCTTTGTTGGCGATCAGTGCAGTCGCTTGGGCCAACTGCAGCGGCGTGACCTGCATGTAACCCTGGCCGATGCCGAGGATCACTGTCTCGCCAGGGAACCACGGCTGACGGCGCGTGGCGCGTTTCCAGGCCTGGGATGGCATTAACCCCGCAGACTCTTCGAACATGTCCAGTGAGACCTTCTCGCCGAGGCCGAACATCGCCATGTAGTCGTGCAGACGGTCGATGCCCAGCTTGTGCGCCAGATCGTAAAAGTAGGTGTCGTTGGAGCGCATGATCGCCGCGTCCATGTCCACCCAGCCATCGCCACTGTGGTTCCAGTTACGGTATTTATGATCGAAATCCGGTAGCTGGTAATAACCCGGATCGAAGACGCGGGTCTGCGGGGTGACCACCCCGGCGTCGAGGCCGGCGATCGCCACTTCCGGCTTGATGGTCGAACCCGGCGCGTAGAGCCCACGCAGCACACGATTGAACAGCGGCCGGTCGATGGAATCGTGCAGCGCCGCGTACTCCTTGAAGCTGATGCCCGTCACGAACATGTTCGGGTCGAAGCTTGGCTTACTGACCATGGCCAGCACTTCACCAGTCGAGGGATCGAGAGCAACCACCGAGCCACGGCGATCGCCCAACGCCTCCTCGGCAGCTTCCTGAAGTTTGACGTCGAGGCTCAATACGATGTTTTTGCCGGGGACCGGATCGGTGTGTTTGAGCACTCGCAGCACGCGACCCTGGGCGTTGGTCTCGACTTCTTCATACCCCACATGACCGTGCAACTCGGGCTCGTAGAATTTCTCGATGCCGGTCTTGCCGATGGATTGGGTGGCACGGTACTCCACCGTATCCAGGGCTTTGGATTCTTTCTCGTTGATGCGGCCGACGTAGCCGATCGAGTGTGCGAAGTGTGCACCCATCGGGTAGTGGCGAACGAACTGTGGTTCTACGTCGATCCCTGGCAAACGGAATTCGTTGACTGCCAACACCGCGATTTGTTCTTCGCTGAGTTCGTAGAACAAGGTGACGGGCACGAAGGGGTGTCGAGCCTGCTTCATCGCCTTGTCGAACAGCGTGCGGTCTTCAGCCGGCAGGTGCAGGAGGTTGACCACCTCATCCAGCTCTTCTTTGACGTCGGAGGCGCGTTCGCGGGTGATGGTCAGGTTGAAACTGGGCCGGTTGTCCGCCAGTAGCACGCCGTTGCGGTCGTAGATCAACCCGCGGGTAGGGGCGATCGGCAATACGTGTACGCGGTTGTTTTCGGAGATCGTCGAGTGGTAGTCATACTCGACCACCTGCAGAACATACAGCCGCACCACCAGCGCGCAGGTAATAGCAACGACGAACAAGGCGCAGGCCATCAGTCTTTTATTGACCAGGCGCGTCTCTTTTTCGTGGTCCTTGATTGGTATTGGTTCAGGCATTTCTGCAGCGGCTCTTTGACTGTAGAGGAGGCCGATTCGTAGGCTTGAAATCAGTCCGTTAAAAAACGAGCTGCACCATACCAAAAACGGCGTGGTTACTTTAGCGTCCGTTCCACCGAAACTTCATGAACAATGCAGCTATTACCTGGGATAGCCTCCACGACACTTTCCTGCGGACAAAACAAAACCC
>NZ_JAHSTV010000008.1 GCF_019145235.1 Pseudomonas farris
CCTGATTTCAGCTTTATTCGGATTTGAGCGTAATACGCGCAAATGCCTTCTTCCCGGCCTGGCAAACATGGGTCGCGCCCAGTACGTATATAAAGGTGCGATCGACAACCTCACCATCTATACGCACACCACCAGAACCGAGAAGATCGCGCGCCACAGCGGAGTTCTTCACCAGGCCCGCCTTATTAAGGACAGCAGCAATCGGCATATCCTCGGCAGCGGTCAACTCGATCTCTGGCAGATCATCCGGCAGTTCACCGTCTTTCATACGATTGCCCGCCGCACGATGAGCATTGGCCGCAGCCTCTTCACCATGAAAGCGCGCAACGATCTCTTCGGCCAGCTTGATCTTGATGTCACGCGGATTCGCACCTGCCTCGACGTCAGCCCGGAAAGCATTGATCTCTTCCATGGAGCGGAAACTGAGCAATTCGAAGTAACGCCACATCAGCACATCCGGAATAGAGACCAGCTTGCCATACATGACACCCGGCGCCTCTTGGATGCCGACGTAGTTGCCCAACGACTTGGACATCTTCTTCACACCATCCAGACCTTCGAGCAACGGCATCGTCAGAATGCATTGAGCCTCCTGCCCATAACTACGCTGCAGCTCGCGCCCCATCAGCAGGTTGAACTTCTGATCGGTACCACCCAACTCGACATCCGCGCGCAACGCGACCGAGTCATAACCCTGAACCAGCGGATAGAGGAACTCGTGAATAGCAATTGGCTGATTGGTCGTGTAACGCTTATCGAAATCGTCGCGCTCGAGCATGCGAGCCACGGTGTATTGCGAAGTCAGGCGAATAAAGTCGGCTGGCCCCATCTGATCCATCCAGGTGGAGTTGAACGCCACTTCAGTCTTGGCCGGATCAAGAATCTTGAATACCTGAGTTTTGTAGGTCTCGGCATTCTCGAGAACCTGCTCACGGGTGAGCGGAGGACGTGTCGCACTCTTGCCGCTTGGATCACCGATCATCCCGGTGAAGTCACCTATAAGGAAGATCACCTGGTGACCCAGTTCCTGGAACTGGCGCAGCTTATTAATAAGCACGGTGTGACCCAGGTGCAAATCCGGCGCGGTCGGATCGAAGCCTGCCTTAATACGTAGCGGCTGGCCACGCTTGAGTTTCTCGATCAGCTCGGACTCGACCAACAGTTCTTCTGCACCACGTTTGATCAGCGCTAGCTGCTCTTCAACCGACTTCATAACAGACCCGCAAGGCTCAGATTCAAAGGGGAACAACCATACAAGATCGCGCACCAAATACAAGTTTTGCCCGGCGCACGGACGCCAATCCACGGACAGAGCGTTCGCAGACTTGCTTCAGAGATGATTTGGTTATATTTTATACAGTTATTTCGTCTTCATCATGTCATTCATCTTTTCCAATTCATCTTTTCAAAGTCAAAATTACCTATGACCACAGAACCGTCTAAAGCGCCTCCGCTTTACCCGAAGACCCACCTGCTTGCAGCAAGTGGCATCGCCGCCCTTCTCAGCCTGGCGCTTCTGGTATTCCCTTCCAGTGATGTTGAAGCCAAAAAGACGACCCTGAGTCTTGAACTGGAAAGCCCTGCAGAACAACTGACACAAGATCAAGACGCCGCCGAAGCCGTCCAAGCCACAAATGAGCCGGCAGCCTCCCCCTTCGCGCAGATCGAAAACAACGCCGAAGACACTCAGGAAACCGCCCAGGCCGCCCCCGCCCCCGCCCCTGCTCCCGCGCCAGTCGTAGAAGAGAAGAAGGCGCCAGGCCATAAGGAAGTGATTGTTAGCAAAGGCGACACTCTCTCGACTTTGTTCGAGAAAGTCGGCCTTCCGGTCACTTCGGTGCATGAAGTGCTGGCCAGCGACAAGCAGGCCAAGCAGTTCAGCCAGCTCAAACATGGCCAGAAGCTTGAGTTCGAACTGGACCCGGATGGCCAGCTGACCAACTTGCACAGCAAGGTCAGCGACATGGAAAGCATCAGCCTGACCAAGAATGACAAGGGTTATACGTTCAACCGCATTACCGCCAAGCCCACTGTTCGCTCCGCCTACGTTCATGGCGTGATCAACAGTTCGCTGTCGCAATCTGCCGCCCGGGCCGGTTTATCCCACAGCCTGACCATGGATATGGCTAGCGTGTTTGGCTATGACGTCGACTTCGCCCAGGATATTCGCCAAGGTGACGAGTTCGATGTGATCTATGAACAGAAGGTCGTCAACGGCAAAGCAATCGGCAACGGCCCGATCCTCTCCGCACGCTTCACCAACCGCGGCAAGACTTACACCGCGGTGCGCTACACCAACAAACAAGGCAACAGCAGCTACTACACGGCCGACGGTAACAGCATGCGCAAGGCGTTTATCCGTACTCCGGTAGACTTCGCCCGCATCAGCTCGAAATTCTCCATGGGCCGCAAGCACCCGATCCTGAACAAGATCCGCGCCCACAAGGGTGTCGATTACGCGGCACCACGCGGTACGCCGATCAAGGCTGCCGGTGACGGCAAAGTATTGTTGGCGGGTCGTCGCGGCGGTTACGGCAACACCGTGATCATCCAGCACGGCAATACCTACCGTACGCTGTACGGTCATATGCAGGGCTTCGCCAAAGGCATCAAGACTGGCGGCAGCGTCAAGCAAGGTCAGGTGATCGGTTACATCGGCACTACCGGCCTGTCCACCGGCCCGCACTTGCACTACGAGTTCCAGGTCAATGGCGTGCACGTCGACCCGCTGGGTCAGAAGGTGGCGATGGCCGATCCGATCTCCAAAGCCGAACGCGCACGCTTCCTCGCGCAAAGCCAACCGCTGATGGCGCGCATGGATCAAGAGAAAACTACCCAGCTGGCTTCGAGTAAACGTTAAGCCATGGCGCTCTATATAGGTGTGATGTCCGGGACCAGCCTTGATGGCTTGGACATTGCGTTGATCGAGCAAGCCCCGGCGATCAAGCTGATCGCCACCCATTACATCCCTATGCCTGATTCCCTGCGCGCCGAGCTGCTTGGCTTGTGCGCCAGCGGCCCGGACGAGATTGCCCGCTCCGCCATTGCCCAGCAGAACTGGGTGAAACTGGCCGCACAGGGCATTCACACCCTCCTCGACCAACAAAATCTGAAACCCGACGACATTCGCGCGATTGGCAGCCACGGCCAGACCATTCGCCATGAGCCGGCGCGCGGGTTTACGGTACAAATCGGCAACCCCGCCTTGCTCACCGAGCTGACCGGCATCACCGTGGTCAGCGATTTCCGCAGCCGCGATGTAGCCGCCGGCGGACAAGGCGCCCCACTGGTTCCAGCCTTTCACGAAGCCCTGTTTGAAGAACGGCCTGGCAATCGCGCGGTATTGAACGTCGGCGGGTTCAGCAACCTCAGCCTGATCGAACCCGGCAAGCCTGTTGCAGGGTTTGACTGCGGCCCCGGGAATGTCCTGCTGGATGCCTGGATTCACCAGCAACGCGGCGACAACTTTGATCGTGACGGTCAATGGGCCGCCAGCGGCAAGGTAGAACCGGTTCTGTTGAGCGAGCTGCTCAGTGATCCATTCTTCGTGACCCAAGGCCCGAAGAGCACCGGCCGCGAAGTGTTCAATCTGCCATGGCTGATGCAGCATCTGTCGCAGCTACCGACCTTCGCTGCCGAAGACGTACAGGCTACGCTGCTTGAGCTGACTGCGCTGACCATTGTCGAGTCATTGCAAAGCGCTCAATCGGATACACGGGAGCTGCTGGTTTGTGGTGGCGGCGCGCACAACGCCACGCTGATGAAGCGCTTGGCCAGTTTGTTGCCGAATGCGAAAGTCAGCAGCACTGCTGCTTACGGCGTAGACCCGGACTGGGTCGAAGCCATGGCCTTCGCCTGGCTGGCTCATTGCTGCCTGGAAGGTATCGCGGCCAACCGTCCGAGTGTCACCGGCGCCCGCGGCCTACGCGTACTCGGCGCCATCTACCCCGCCTGAGCCTGAACCCCAGACAGCAAAACGCCGCAGAGTCCTGAGATTCGCGGCGCCTGGTAATGCGGTGAGGTGCGATCAGATCGAGAACGAAGAGCCGCAGCCACACGTGGTGGTAGCGTTCGGGTTCTTGATCACGAAACGCGAACCTTCCAGACCTTCCTGGTAATCCACTTCGGCACCTGCCAGGTACTGGAAGCTCATTGGATCGACCACCAGGCTGACGCCTTCGCGCTCGACGATGGTGTCGTCATCGGCCACTTCTTCATCGAAGGTGAAGCCGTACTGAAACCCTGAACAACCGCCGCCCGTAACGAATACGCGCAGCTTCAAGCGATCATTCCCCTCTTCATCGACCAGGCTCTTCACCTTGTGCGCGGCACCGTGGGTGAATTGCAAAGCCGTGGGGGTGAAGGATTCGACGCTCATGCTGACTATCTCCCGGCGTTACGCCGCCATAATGCGTGATGACGCGCATTATCCGCTTCTCCCAGAAAATCGGTCAACTATTGTTACGGTATATCAATCAACCCAATTGTCAGACCAAAATGCAAAAAGGCCCGTTCGACGGGCCTTTTTGCTGAGCGGGATAAAGCCTTATGGCAGCATGCCGGCATGGGACAGGCCCAGACGCTCGTCCAGACCGAACAGGATATTCAGGTTCTGCACCGCCTGACCCGACGCGCCTTTGACCAGATTGTCGATCACCGACAACACCACCACCAGCTCACCATCCTGCGGACGATGCACGGCGATACGGCAAACGTTGGCGCCGCGCACGCTACGGGTTTCCGGATGGCTGCCGGCAGGCATTACATCGACGAACGGTTCGTTGGCATAGCGCTTTTCGAACAACGCTTGCAGATCCACCGAGCGATCCACGACAGTCGCGTAGAGCGTCGAGTGAATACCGCGAATCATTGGCGTCAGGTGCGGAACGAAGGTCAGCCCCACGTCCTTGCCCGCTGCACGACGCAGACCCTGGCGGATTTCCGGCAAATGACGGTGCCCTTTGACGGCGTAAGCCTTCATGCTTTCCGACGTCTCGGAGTACAACGAACCTACAGAAGCGCCACGACCGGCACCGCTGACGCCGGATTTGCAGTCTGCGATCAAACGAGTGGTATCTGCCAGACCGGCCTCAAGCAATGGCAGGAATCCCAATTGCGTGGCGGTCGGGTAGCAACCCGGCACAGCAATCAGCCGTGCTTGCTTGATTTGCTCGCGGTTAACTTCCGGCAAGCCGTAGACCGCCTCCTCCAACAGTTCCGGCGCGCCGTGCGGTTGGCCGTACCATTTGGCCCACTCATCGGCGTCTTGCAGGCGGAAGTCTGCCGACAGATCGATGACCTTGGTCCCGGCAGCCAGCAACTCACCCGCCAAGGCATGGGCGACACCGTGCGGTGTGGCGAAGAACACCACATCGCAGGCCCCGAGGGTCTTGATGTCCGGAACGCTGAAAGCCAGGCCGTCGTAGTGGCCTCGCAGGTTCGGGTACATGTCGGCCACGGCCAAGCCAGCCTCGGATCGGGAAGTGATCACTACCACTTCAGCTTGCGGATGCTGTGCCAACAGACGCAGCAGTTCGACACCGGTGTAACCCGTGCCGCCGACGATACCGACCTTGACCATAAACCTACCCTCAACGAACCCACTGGAAAGCCGTCGATAATAGGGGCCGCGCGGCTCTGCGACAACCGTCAAGGTGACGTGTGGCGGCTCAAGCCTCTACTATTCGCGCTACCGTGAACCCTGGGAATAACTAAAAATGCTTTATCTGTGGCTCAAAGCGCTTCATATCGTCAGCATGGTCTGCTGGTTTGCCGGCCTGTTTTACCTGCCGCGCCTGTTCGTCTATCACGCTCAAAGCGAAGACACCGTCAGCAAGGAACGCTTCAGTATCATGGAGCGCAAGCTGTACCGGGGCATCATGGGCCCGGCGATGATCGCCACCCTGGTGTTCGGCATCTGGCTGATCAGCCTCAACCCAAGCGCCTACTTCACTCAAGGTGCATGGATGCATGCCAAATTGACCCTTGTGGTAATCCTGATCGGCTATCACCACATGTGCGGTGCACAGGTAAAACGTTTTGCCCGTGGCGAAAACACCCGCAGCCATGTCTTTTATCGCTGGTTCAATGAAGTGCCGGTTCTGATATTGCTGGCTATCGTAATTCTGGTCGTCGTTCGGCCGTTTTAATCCAACAAGCATAATTCACCCGGGGTACTTCCAATGTCGCTGCCCGCTTTGCTCGAACAACGTTTGCGTCTGCCCGTGGTGGCAGCGCCGATGTTCCTGATCTCCAACCCTGAGCTGGTGCTCGCCTGCTGCCGTAATGGCGTGGTGGGCAGCTTTCCCGCGCTGAACCAGCGTGAGAGCAGCGGTTTCAAGGCCTGGCTGGAAGAAATCGAAGCAGGACTGGCGATACTGGAAAACCCTGCGCCTTACGCGGTGAACCTGATCGTCCACAACAGCAACCCGCGATTGCAGGCGGATCTGGCGATCTGCATCGAGCACAAAGTACCAATCGTGATCACCAGCCTCGGCGCCGTGAAAGAATTGGTCGACGCCGTGCATGGCTACGGAGGCCTGGTATTTCATGACGTGACAACCCGTCGCCACGCGGAAAAAGCCGCTGAAGCAGGTGTTGACGGTTTGATTGCCGTGGCCGCGGGCGCCGGTGGTCACGCCGGGACCTGGAGCCCGTTTTCGCTGATCGCCGAGATTCGCCAGTTTTTCGACAAGACCCTGCTGCTGGCCGGTTGCCTGAACCATGGCCATGAAATTCTTGCCGCGCAAGTGCTCGGCGCGGATTTGGCCTACTTCGGTACGCGATTTATCGGCACCACTGAAAGTCATGCACCTGACGCGTATAAGGAGATGCTCCTGACTTCCAGAGCCGCAGATATCATCCATACTCCAGCGGTATCGGGAGTACCGGCAAGTTTCATGCGTCGGAGCCTGGAGGCCGCCGGTTTCGACATGGCAACCCTACAAGGCAAGGGCGAGGTGAATTTCGGCTCCAAGCTCAAGCCATTGAGCGACGAAGCCAAAGCCTGGAAAACCGTGTGGTCCGCAGGCCAGGGTGTCGGAGAAATCGATGACCTGCCGGGTGTCGATCAACTGGTCGCACGTCTCGATGCCGAATACCGCAAGGCGCTGGAACTGGCGGCGGCGTTGCCCAAGCGCTGGCCGCGCTGACAGAAAAACTTGGCCAGCCCAATCCGGCTGGCCCTACACTCCATACTTGCAACACCGTCTATTACAAACAAACTCTCGCGACAAGGATGCCTCGGCCATGAGCGAAAACCGTTTCAAGATCGTCTTCGATGGCGCTCTGCAGCCAGGTGTTGACGCCACCACCGCGAAGCTCAATCTCGCCGAGCTGTTCAAAAGCGATGTCGCGGCTATCGAGCGCCTATTCAGTGGCCGGACAGTTGCACTCAAGCGCGACCTGTCACACGCCGACGCGCAGACTTACCTTCAGGCGCTGACGAAAACCGGCATCGATGCCCGAATCGAAACAGAACCCTCGATCGAGCTGAACCTGTCCGATGTTCACGAACACGCCCCTGCCAATAACCAACCTGTCACGGCAGATCCCGATTCTCCCTATGCACCGCCCCGAGCCTCTGTCGGCGAAGCACTGCCGGAGTTTTCTGCACTCAAGGCATTCAGTTTCGTTGGCCGCATCGGTCGCTTGCGCTTTCTGGCCTGGACGATGGCGCTTACGCTGGTGACGCTTGGCGTTGGTGCCGTGCTGGCTATTTTCGGCTTCGCGCTCATTAGCACGGACTCCACTGCTGGCTTGGTCCTCGCGGGTCTGCTGGCCTTTATCCTGGTCGTGGTGCTCGCATTCATCAGCATCCAGTTCAGTGTGCAGCGCCTGCACGATATTGGCTGGTCCGGCTGGCTCTGGCTGCTGAACCTTGTACCGGTCGTGGGCAGCGTTTTTCCGTTTGTAATAATGATCGTGCCGGGTAACAACACGGCCAACCGATATGGCGCACCACCACCGCCCAACAGCAACGCGGTCAGGGTGCTGGCTTCGCTGTGGCTGGTGTTTATCGCGCTCATGTTTGTGGGCGGGCTGACTGGAGGCCTCACCGCGATCCAGGATGAGTACGAAAGCGCCACCGAGAGCACCTATAAAAGCAGCTCGGTGATCACCGACGAAGTTGAAGTCGAGCCGGCCGAAGAGGCCGAACAAGCACCAAATTCATCCGATGATGCAGCCGAAGCAGCCGAGGCCCCTGTAGACTCTGCGAAAGAATGAACAGCGCTCCCCGCCCGTGACACCTGCGTCGCCGGCGCGGAGCTGTTGCGATGGAGAACTGCATGACCCGTTACGCTCTGATCACTGGCGCTTCCAGCGGCATCGGCCTGGCGATGGCCGAAGCGCTGGCCCGGCGCGGCCGCAGCCTGATTCTGGTGGCCCGACAGCGTGATCAGCTGGAAAGCATTGCGATCGAACTGACTCAACGTTTTGGTGTGGAGGTGCTGTTTCGCGCCTGTGATCTGGGTGAGCCGCTGAGGCTGTCCGGATTTTTGCTGGAGCTGGAGGAAGGCGATCGGCAAATCGATTTGCTGGTCAACTGTGCCGGCATCGGTACCTGCGGTCCGTTCCTGGCCCAGGACTGGATGACCGAGCAGGACTTGATCGAAGTGAACATCCTGGCCCTCACTCGCTTGTGCCATGCCATCGGCAACAGCATGGCCCTGCAGGGCGGCGGGCAGATTCTGAACGTCGCCTCGGTCGCGGCGTTCCATCCCGGCCCCTGGATGAGCACTTACTACGCCAGCAAGGCTTAC
This sequence comes from Pseudomonas farris, assembly GCF_019145235.1. Classification (GTDB taxonomy): domain Bacteria; phylum Pseudomonadota; class Gammaproteobacteria; order Pseudomonadales; family Pseudomonadaceae; genus Aquipseudomonas; species Aquipseudomonas farris. The sequence goes on from NZ_JAHSTV010000008.1 coordinate 8,763, forward strand.
GTACTGCATTTTTCCGAAGGTTTACGCGTCGAACTGAAGAAATGTGCGGTCAAGGTATCGGTGCTCTGCCCCGGCCCGACCCGCACGGCGTTTTTCCGCACCGCGCAACTGGACACCGACAAACTGGTCGAGAGCAAACTGCTGATGACTCCAGAAGAAGTCGCGCTCTATACCGTGCGCGCGCTGGCGAAAAATCGCGCCATTATTATCCCCGGTCGCCTGAATCGCTGGTTCGCGTTCCTGCCGCGGCTCGGCTCACGCTGGCTGACCCGGACAATCGCGGGCATGGTCAACAAAGCCTATTGCCCGCGCTGATCAATCCTCAAGGCAAAAGGCTGGGCTCTGAGATAACCCATGGTTACACTCAGGCCAGCCCAAACAACGGAGAAAACAGCTGTGGATACTCTGTTCACCAAGATCATCAACCGGGAAATCCCGGCGAAGATCATTTACGAGGACGACCAGGTACTGGCCTTCCACGACATCGCGCCACAGGCACCGGTGCATTTTCTGGTGATCCCGAAAAAAGCGGTGCGCACGCTTAACGACCTGACCGAGGACGACAAGGCATTGGCTGGGCATATTCTGTTCACTGCCCAGCGTCTGGCCTTGGAACTGGGTTGCGAAGAGGGCTTCCGCCTGGTCATGAATTGCAATCCACTAGGTGGGCAGACCGTCTATCACATACATATGCATGTATTGGGTCAGCGCCAGATGCACTGGCCGCCGGGCTGATCCACCATCCTACCCCTGTAGGAGCGAGCGGTGCGGCGATCCGACTTGCCCGCGAAGGCGTCCTCAAGTGCGCCAAAAGCTTCGCGGGCAAGCCTCGCTCCTACAGGATTGGTGTCGCTCCCACCGGAAATGACTCGGCGCAAACCCTCCCCCGGCCGATTGGGTTAAACTGGCCGCCGAGATTCTTCCCGGAGGTCAGCATGACTACCCAACGTCACTACTCGCCGATTGACCGTCTTCTGCTGCAAGCCGATGCCGCGATGCGGACTTTGTTGCCTTTCAGTGGTCAGCCCTACCGTCCGTCGCCGGCCATCGTGCAGCCGGATGCGCAAATGAGCGACGAGGACACCCGACATGTCGCCGGCTTGATGCGCATCAACCATACCGGTGAAGTCTGCGCCCAGGCGCTGTATCAAGGTCAGGCCCTGACCGCCAAACTGCCGAAAGTGCGCGCCGCCATGGAGCACGCCGCCGAAGAAGAAATCGACCATCTGGTCTGGTGCGAACAACGCATTCATCAGCTGGGTAGCCATACCAGCATCCTCAATCCGCTGTTCTACGGCATGTCGTTCGGGATTGGCGCGGTTGCCGGGTTGATCAGCGACAAAGTCAGCCTGGGTTTCGTTGCTGCCACCGAGCATCAGGTCTGCAAACACCTGAACGAACACCTTGAGCAACTGCCAGCCGAGGACGAAAAATCCCGGGCGATCCTGGAGCAGATGCGTATCGATGAAGAGCATCATGCTGAAAGTGCGCTGGATGCGGGTGGATTTCGTTTTCCGGCGCCGGTGAAGTTCGGGATGAGTTTGTTGGCCAAGGTGATGACGAAGAGTACTTATCGGATCTGACGGAAGCGTCTTCAGATCGGGCCTCTTCGCGAGCAAGCCCGCTCCCACAGTAGTTCTGTGAACACAGTTCCATGTGGGAGCGGGATTGCTCGCGAAGGCCATAGCACGGTCTGTCTGACAGACAGCAATAAAAAAGGCGATTACCGCAAGGTAGTCGCCTTTTTTTGTACTCGAAGATCTTAGTTTGGCATGTTGCGCGCGTAGAAGATTTCGAGCATTTCGTGTTTCACACGCTCAGTCACCAAGGCACGTTGCTCAGAGGACAGGTTGCTGGTGGCGTCGCCGAACAGGTAGTTATCCAGTTCGAAGTGCTTCAACAGCATTTTGGTGTGGAACAGGTTTTCCTGATACACGTTCACATCAGTCATCTGGTACGCGTCGCGGGTGTCTTCGGACAAGTAGTTCTGGATCGAGTTAATCTCGTGGTCGATGAAGTGCTTCTTGCCTTCAACATCACGGGTGAAGCCGCGCACGCGGTAATCCACGGTCACGATGTCTGAATCGAACTGGTGAATCAGGAAATTGAGTGCTTTGAGCGGTGAAATGACGCCACAGGTCGACACGTCGATGTCCACACGGAACGTCGCGATACCGTCCACCGGATGGATTTCCGGGTAGGTGTGCACCGTGATGTGGCTCTTGTCGAGGTGGGCCAGGATGATTTCGGGTAACGGCCCCGGAGACTCTTCGATCTGACTGTCGGTCGGGGTCACCGGCTCTTCAGAGATCAGAATCGTGACGCTGGCGCCCTGGGGTTCATAGTCCTGACTGGCGATGTTCAGGATGTTGGCACCAATGATATCGACAACTTCTGTGAGGATCTGCGTCAGGCGCTTGGCGTTGTACTCTTTATTGATGTACTCGACGTAAGCCTGTTGGTCTTGCGGGGTTTCCGCGTAGCAGATGTCATAGATATTGAAGCTCAAGGTCTTTGTCAGGTTATTGAACCCGTGGAGCTTGAGTTTGCTTTTCACCGTTAAAACTCTCTATGTATTGCGGGCTGGCCGCGTGATCAAGCATGCCCGTCAGATGCGAACGACGCACCTGCGTAGGACGGTTAACACCTCTTCGCGATGGCGATTTTGTTTTTTCTGTTCAGGAAAGCGACCTGTGCAGACGTCAGCGATGGATCGCCAGAGTCTGCACCGCTTTTATGATAGTTGAATGTCGATTCAACCGAGTTCGATGATTTCGTAGTCGTGGGTAATCGCCACGCCAGCCGCGCCGAGCATGATCGAGGCCGAGCAATACTTCTCTGCAGACAGCTCAATGGCGCGCTTGACCTGGGCTTCTTTCAGCCCGCGGCCCTTGACCACGAAGTGCATGTGGATCTTGGTGAAAACCTTCGGATCTTCGGTCGCACGCTCGGCTTCGAGGAAGGCTTCGCAGCTTTCGACGGCCTGACGGGACTTCTTGAGGATGCTGACCACATCAAAATTGCTGCAACCGCCAACACCCAGCAGAAGCATTTCCATCGGCCGGACACCCAGGTTACGACCGCCGGCATCGGGCGGACCGTCCATGACCACGACATGACCGCTGCCGGATTCGCCGAGGAACATGGCTTCGCCAGCCCATTGGATGCGTGCCTTCATCGCCAAGACTCCACTGTATAAAAAAGGGTCGCCAGCTTAGCACAGGGCCCTTGATTGGCAGCGCTTCGCCTTCCTAGGACATAGCCATCTGCGTCGTAGGCAAATTCTCGAATCTTGAAGGAATGCGTCTGTTAAGCTGACGCCAATTCAATGGCGAATAGCCAGCTTTGCAGCGAATAAAAAAGATCGCAGGCTTCGCCAGCTCCTATAAAAAACAAACACCGTGCAGTCTTTTCGGGATACAACCATGGTTGCTATTACTCCCACACCCAAAATCAAGAACCTCGACAAACTGTTGATGCATTGCCAGCGCCGTCGCTATGCAGCCAAGAGCAACATCATTTGTGCAGGTGACCGCTCGGACACGCTGTTTTTCATCATCAAAGGTTCGGTAACCATCCTGATTGAGGATGACGACGGCCGTGAAATGATCATTGCCTACCTCAATTCCGGCGACTTTTTCGGCGAGCTGGGTCTGTTTGAGCAAGCCGGCCTGGAACAGGAACGCAGCGCTTGGGTGCGCGCCAAGGTCGAGTGCGATGTCGCGGAAATCAGCTACGCAAAATTCCGCGAGTTGTCCCAACAAGATCCAGACATTCTTTACGTGCTCAGCGGACAAATCGCACAGCGCCTGCGCAATACCACGCGTAAGGTCGGCGACCTGGCGTTCTTCGACGTGACCGGTCGCGTTGCGCGCTGCCTGCTGGAACTGTGCAAGCAGCCTGACGCCATGACCCACCCGGACGGCATGCAAATCAAGGTGACCCGTCAGGAAATCGGCCGGATTGTCGGTTGTTCCCGTGAGATGGTCGGCCGTGTGCTCAAGGATCTGGAAGAGCGCAACCTGGTCAACGTCAAAGGCAAGACCATGGTGGTCTTCGGTACGCGCTAAGCTCGAAAACTTAAGCTCGAAAACTTAAGTTCCTAAACTTAAGCCCCGAGCATTTCAACCAGCAACTGTCGGTACAGCGCATCGAGCCGTTCCAGCGCCTCAGGAGCGGCAAACTTTTCATGCAGGGCAATGTGGCTTTCAGCGCGAACCCGCTGTTCCAGGCCACAGGCTTCATTGAAGCGATTGACCGCCGCGACCATCGTCTCTCGTTCGTCATCGATCAACATCGCCCCATGCACCAGACCGACCGGACGCTGACCGCCCTTGCTCTGGCGCCAACGCTGGGCGGTGCCGACCATCTTTCGACCATCGAGGTTAACGTTGAAACGGCCGTCGCAGAACGCGCCCTCGATTTCGCCCAACGACGAAGTGCCGCCCAGCTCATCCAGTAACTGACAGATCGGATCGCACAGACGCCGGTAGCCGGTTTCGATGCGGTTCAGATCGCCTTCGCTGCGCGGTGGGGCATAAACCAGTGCGATGTTGATGGTCGATGCCGATTGCGGCACCGGCTCACCGCCGGTTTCACGCAGCAGTACCGGCCAGCCGGCGGCAGCAGATATTTCGCACGCGGCGTCGAACAGTGGCAAACGATTCAAGCGACGGGGCATGACCAACGCGCGGTCAGTGGGTTGCCAGAACAGCAGACCGAACTCCGACTCACCGGTGCACACATGGGCCAGCAGATCCTGTTCGGCGAGCAGGCCGGCTTCGATGGTCAGAGGGGTTGGTGAGGTCATAAGGTATTCCATAGGACGGTCAGTCTGTGGTGCATCTTATGCCGCCTTCGCGAGCAAGCCCGCTCCCACATTTGAACCGCGTTGTCTGGCTGAACGCGGGCTAATGTGGGAGCGGGCTTGCTCGCGAAGGGAGCGCCCCGATTTTCAATCAGTCGAGCGTAGAACCGCTCACTGGAATGCCACGCTCGGGAAAGAACAGGCGCTGCAATTCCGTACCCGGGCTTTCAGCACGCATGAACGCTTCGCCGACCAGGAACGCATACACATCGCTGATTTCCATCAGCTCGACATCGGCCCGATTGAGAATGCCACTCTCGGTGATCACCAGACGATCACGCGGGATGCGCGGCAACAGGTCGAGGGTGGTTTCCAGATTGACGTCGAAGGTGTGCAGGTTGCGGTTATTCACACCCACCAGCGGCGTGTCGAGGGTTTTCAAGGCCCGCTCCAGCTCGTCGCCATCGTGGACTTCCACCAGCACATCAAGACCGACGCTTTTGGCCACGGCAGCCAACTCGGCCATCTTCACGTCGTCCAGTGCGGAGACGATCAACAGCACGCAGTCAGCGCCCAGAGCCCGGGATTCGACGATCTGGTAAGGATCGATCATGAAGTCCTTGCGGATCACCGGCAACTTGCACGCCGCCCGAGCCTGCTGCAGATACGCATCGGCGCCCTGGAAGTAATCGATGTCGGTGAGCACCGACAGGCAAGTGGCCCCGCCCTTTTCGTAACTTCTGGCAATGTCCGCAGGCACGAAGTTCTCGCGAATCACGCCTTTACTTGGCGAAGCCTTCTTGATTTCAGCAATGACCGCTGGCTGTTTCGTCTTGGCCTGATCGATCAATGCCTTGGCGAAACCACGGGGTGCATCGGCCGCCTTGGTCAGATTTTCCAGCTCCGCGAGACTCACACGAGCGCGACGCTCGGCGACTTCCTGAACTTTGCGGGCCAGAATATTTTCCAGAACCGTCGGTAAACTCATCCCTCATTCTCCACTTTGAATACCGCGGTAAATGCACCCAATTCCTCAAGTTTTTCCCGAGCGAGGCCTGTGTGCAGCGCATCGTGCGCCAGGGCAACGCCTTCTTTCAAACTGCTGGCATGGTCGGCGGCGTACAACGCGGCGCCGGCATTAAGCACAATCATCTCTGCGGCTTTCTGACCGTTCTCGGTCTTGCGCTTGCCCAGAGCATCGCGAATCAGCTCAAGGGAGGCCGCCGGGCTTTCCACCGCCAGACCGTGCAGACTCTGGCTCTTCATCCCCAAGTCTTCGGGTTCGACCCAATACTCGGTGATCTGGTCGTTCTTCAATTCCGCCACAAAGGTCGGTGCCGCCAGACTGAACTCGTCCAGGCCATCCTTCGAGTGCACCACCAGTACGTGCTTGCTGCCCAGACGTTGCAAGACTTCGGCCAATGGCCGGCACAACGCCTGACTGAACACACCCACCACCTGATGTTTCACACCGGCCGGATTCGTAAGCGGGCCGAGCATGTTGAACAGCGTGCGCAAGCCCAGCTCGCGGCGGGGGCCGGCGGCGTGCTTCATGGCGCTGTGGTGGGTCTGGGCAAACATGAAACCGATGCCGACGTGGTCGATGCAACGCGCCACCTGAACCGGCGTCAGGTTCAGGTAGATACCCGCGGCTTCCAGCAAGTCGGCACTGCCGCTTTTGCCCGACACCGCACGGTTACCGTGCTTGGCTACGGTGCAACCGGCTGCGGCGACCACGAACGAGGAAGCCGTGGAGACGTTGAAAATGTTCGCACCGTCGCCGCCGGTGCCGACCACATCGACCACGCCGTCGAGGGTATTGAGTTCAACCTTGTCCGCCAACTCGCGCATCGCCGTCACGGCGCCGACGATCTCATCGATGCTTTCGCTCTTCATGCGCATGGCCATCATGAACGCGCCGATCTGCGCGTCCGTACATTGCCCGGTCATGATTTCGCGCATGACATCGCGCATCTCATCGGTACTGAGGTCGAGGTGGCCGACGATACGGCTCAGGGCTGTCTTGATATCCATGGAAAGTCCTTAGCGCGTGCCGCCGGTTTGTTTGAGGAAGTTGGCGAACAGCTCGTGCCCCTGTTCGGTGAGGATAGACTCAGGGTGGAATTGCACACCTTCGATGTTCAGCGTCTTGTGGCGCAGCCCCATGATCTCGTCGACCGAGCCGTCTTCAAGCTGGGTCCAGGCGGTCAGTTCCAGGCAATCGGGCAGGGTTTCGCGCTTGACGATCAGCGAGTGATAGCGGGTGACCGTCAGCGGGCGATTCAGGCCTTCGAATACGCCCTTATCCTCGTGGAATACCGGGCTAGTCTTACCGTGCATGACTTGACGGGCACGGACCACATCGCCACCAAAGGCTTGGCCGATGGACTGGTGACCCAGGCAAACGCCGAGAATCGGCAGCTTGCCGGCGAAGTGCTTGATCGCTTCGATGGAAATACCGGCTTCGGTCGGGGTGCAAGGACCGGGCGACACGACAATGCGCTCAGGCTTGAGGGCTTCGATTTCGGCAATGGTGAGTTCATCGTTGCGCACGACTTTGACCTCGGAGCCCAGCTCGCCAAGGTATTGCACAACGTTGTAAGTAAAAGAGTCGTAGTTATCGATCATCAGCAACATGGCGTTAAGAACCTCTTGAATTTACTGACTTTGAATACAGCCTTCGAATGATTTACCCGCAGCGTCCTGCACTTTGTCAGTCGCTGGAGTCGCGCTGCAAAGCGGTTTGTCTTGCGGGTAAAGAAGGCAAAGCGGTAAAGGTCCGGCCGGGCCGGCAGAAGGATTCAGGCGCGCCAACGCCAACGGGCGTGTGCCTTGATGACTTGATCCAGAAGTTTGCTGACGATCAACACGGGGAAGGTCTCATTTATACGTCTTGGCACAGTAACTTAGCTGGGCAGAGCGTGCAATATGGGGCGATCGAAGCGCGTGAAACAATCGACGGGTTCGCGCCGAACGGCAACAGGCTCTATAGTTTTTGGCACTATCGTTTTGCTCACTACAACAATAACAAACGGACTTGCTCATGATCAGACAGACGTTGGCTGTACCGCTTGCCGGCTGCTTGCTCGCTATGGCCTGCACCCAGGCGATCGCGGCGCCCAACCCTTATTCGAATTTCATCGTCTTCGGCGATAGCCTCAACGATGCCGGGCAGTTTACCGACACGGGCGGCCCTCCCGGTTCGACCCTGCGCTTCACCAACCGGACCGGACCGGTTTACCAGAACGGCAGCGGCGAAATCTATTCCGCCAACTCGACCCAACTGCTGGGTGAAAGGCTCGGGTTTTCACCGGACCAGACGGCCGCTTCAACTTCGGCGGCGCGTGCGGCCCAGGGCCTGCCGGATGGCAATAACTGGGCCGTTGGAGGTTACCGCACCGACCAGATCCTCACCTCAATCACCAGCGTATCCGCTACGGGTGAACGCACGCGTTCGGGCTATCTGCCGACAAACAACTTCAGCGCCGATCCGAATGCGCTGTATTACATTTCCGGGGGTGGTAACGATTTTCTTCAGGGACGTGTACAAAGTGGCGCTCAGGCGAATGCCGCTGCGGATCGACTGGCTAACAGCGTCCAGGTTTTGCAGGCTGCCGGCGCCCGGTACATCATGGTATGGCTGCTGCCCGACCTGGGTTTGACGCCCGCCATCAATGGCACGCCCCAGCAGACACCTACCTCACTACTGAGCTCTGCCTTCAACCGGCAACTGGTCACCCGTCTCGCGGGGATCGAAGCCGAAATCATCCCGCTGAACATTCCGTTGCTGCTGCAGGAAACCTTCGCCGACCCGGCGCGATTCGGTTTTGCTACAGGCCAGAACCTGACGGCGACCTGTTTCAGCGGCAACAGCTGCACCGAAAACCCTACGTATGGGATCAACAGTGCCACGCCGGATCCCAGCAAGCTGATTTACAACGATGGGGTCCATCCGACTGAAGCCGGGCAAAAACTGATTTCCGACTACGCCTACTCCCTACTGGCTGCGCCGTGGGAGCTGACATTACTGCCGGAAATGGCCCACGCCACCTTGCGCGCGCACCAGGACGAACTGCGTAGTCAGTGGCAATCCGACTGGGAAAACTGGCAAGCCGTCGGCCAATGGCGCGCGATTGTTGCCGGCGGTGGTCAGCATCTGGATGTCGATAGCCAAAACAGCGGCGCCAGCGCCGACGGCAGCGGCTACAACCTGAATATCGGCGGCAGCTATCGCCTTAATGAAGCTTGGCGCGTCGGTGTGGCAGCAGGCTTCTATCGCCAGAACCTGGAAGCAGGCAGCAACGATTCGGACTACAAACTCAATAGCTATCTGGCGACCGCCTTCGCCCAGTTCCAGGAGAATCGCTGGTGGGCCGATGCCGCATTGACCGGTGGCAAGCTGGATTACGACAATCTCGAACGCAAATTCGACCTGGGTGTCAGCGAAGGCGCGGAAAAGGGTGATACCGATGGCTATCTCTGGGCGTTCAGCACTCGCCTTGGCTACGACATTGCCCAAGCGGGCAGCGAATGGCACCTGTCACCGTTCATCAGCGCCGATTACGCCAAAGTGGAAGTCGACGGCTACTCGGAAAACAGCAACCGCTCCACGGCACTGACTTTTGATGATCAGACCCGAGACTCAAAACGCCTGGGTGTCGGCTTGCAGGGCAAATACAACTTCACCCGTCAGACCCAAGTATTTGGCGAATATGCCCACGAGCGCGAGTACGAAGATGACGTTCAGAAGGTAAACATCGCCCTCAACAGCCTGCCGGTAAATGACTTCACGCTCGAAGGTTATACGCCGCAGAGCCACTTGAACCGTGTGAGCCTGGGGGTCAGCCACAAGTTGACCGCCGACCTGGCATTGCGTGGTGGTTACTCTTTCCGCAAGGATGATGACTTTACCCAGCAGGGCATCAACGTTGGGGTGACGTTGGATTTCTAAACCGCAGGCAATAAAAAAACGCGGCGCCCTCATAGGCGCCGCGTTTTTTCAGGTGGTGAGATTCATGTGGGAGCGAGCCTGCTCGCGATAGCGATGAGTCAGGCAACATCAATGTCAGCTGTGCTGGCCCCATCGCGAGCAGGCTCGCTCCCACAGGTATTGCATGAACTCAGGTGTCTGGCGTCTGCTCGGCCAGGGCCACGGCGCGGAACATGGCGCGGCGCTTGTTCAGGGTTTCTTCCCATTCCAGCGCCGGCACCGAGTCAGCAACGATGCCGCCACCCGCCTGTACGTGCAGTTCGCCGTTCTTGATCACCGCGGTGCGGATCGCAATCGCGGTGTCCATGTTGCCGTTCCAGGCGAAGTAACCGACCGCGCCGCCGTAGACGCCACGCTTGACCGGTTCCAGCTCGTCGATGATTTCCATCGCGCGAATCTTCGGCGCACCAGACAAGGTGCCCGCCGGCAGGATCGCCCGCAGTGCGTCCATCGCCGTCAGCCCGGCCTTCAATTGGCCGGTAACGTTGGACACGATGTGCATCACGTTGGAATAACGCTCGATCACCATCTTCTCGGTGAGTTTCACCGAACCGATCTCCGAAACGCGACCGGTGTCGTTGCGGCCCAGATCGATCAGCATCAAGTGCTCGGCGATTTCCTTGTCGTCCGACAGCAGGTCTTTTTCCAGCGCCAGATCAGCCTCTTCGTTGGCGCCTCGCGGACGGGTGCCGGCAATCGGGCGCACGGTGATCAGGTTGTCTTCGACCCGCACCAGTACTTCCGGCGAACTGCCAACGACGTGGAAGTCGCCGAAGTTGAAGAAGTACATGTAAGGCGTCGGGTTGAAGCAGCGCAACGCCCGGTACAGGTCGATAGGCGCAGCCTTGAAGTCGATCGACATACGCTGGGACGGCACAACCTGCATGCAGTCACCGGCCAGGATGTATTCCTTGATGGTGTCGACGGCTTTTTCGTAATCGTCTTGGGTGAAGCTCGAGCGGAACACCGGATCAGCCGATTGTTGTTTGCTGAAATCCAGGCCACGGCGCGGAGTGATTGGCTGACGGAGTTGTTCCAGCAGCGTTTGCAGACGCGCCTGACCTTGCTCGAAGGCATCTTCCTGCGACGGGTCGGCCAGGACGATCGCGTGCATTTTGCCCGCGAGGTTGTCGAACACCACCACTGCATCGGAGACCATCAGCAGAATGTCCGGTACACCCAGTGGATCCGGGTTCGGGCATTTGCCCAGACGCTTCTCCACGTAGCGCACGCAGTCATAACCGAAGTAGCCCACCAGACCGCCATTGAAGCGCGGCAGACCGGCGATGGTCGGCACGTTGTAGCGCGCCTTGAAAGCTTCGACGAAGGCCAAGGGGTCTTCAACGTCGTGGCTTTCGATCTCTACGCCGTCGTGGGTCACGCTGACGTGGTGATCGTGAACCCGCAGCACGGTGCGGCACGGCAGGCCAATGATCGAATAACGGCCCCATTTTTCGCCGCCCTGCACCGACTCCAGCAGGTAGGAGTTCGGCTCGTCGGCCAGTTTCAGGTAGATCGACAATGGCGTGTCGAAGTCGGCCAGGGTTTCGCAGGCAAGCGGGATGCGGTTGTAGCCGGCAGCGGCCAAACGCAGGAATTCTTCGCGGATCATGAGGTGCCTCGTGGCTTGAGGGTCTAACGGTCAGGTGTGCAAACGCGCCGGTATGCCGGCCAGGAACAAGTCAGGCGCGCCAACGCCAGCGGGCCAGGGCCTTGATGACTTTCATCCAGAGTTTGCGAGTGACCACCACGATGGCGTTTCCAGGAGGGGATTGAACAGCGTCGGGCAACGTTATCTCAGCGGCCGGATCCAGGCAACCGGGAATTAGTTTGCGCAGATCATCGATCACCAGCGCCGGCAATTCTTCGGCAATCGGTCGACCATGGTTATAGCCGTAACTGAGGGCCACGCACTTGACCCCCGCCGCTTTCGCCGCCAGCACATCGCTGCGCGAGTCGCCGACGAACAACGATTGCGACGCCGGAATGTTGGCCATTTTCATCACGAAAAACAGCGCGGCCGGGTCAGGTTTCTTATTCGGCAGGGTGTCGCCACCGATGATCCATTTGAAGTAACGGCCGATCTTCATCTGATCCAGCAGCGGCGCGACAAAGCGCTCCGGCTTGTTGGTGATCAGCGCCATTTCGATGCCTTGTTTATTCAGCCACTTGAGGGTGTCACGCACGCCGGGGTAAACCACCGTCAGATCGTGACCGTCCTCATAAAAGCCGTTGAACAATTCCAGGGCATGCTCGGCCTCGACCTCATCGACGCCCTCGGCGTCGATGTGATTAGCCAAGGCCCGGCGCACCAGCATGTGCACCCCGTTGCCAACCCACTCCCGCACCGGTTCGATACCGGCAGGTTGACGCCCGAGTTTGAGCAGCATGTTATCCACAGCCGCCGCGAGATCAGGGACCGAATCGACCAGCGTGCCATCCAGATCGAACATCACCAGCCGCGGCAAACGCCCGGGGAACAGCTGCTCAAAACCACTCATGGACGAGCCAGCGCCAGTTCGGAGCGCATTTTTTCAATCACTTCCTGGTAGTTCGGCGCATTAAAGATCGCCGAACCGGCGACGAAGGTGTCGGCGCCGGCAGCAGCGATTTCGCGAATGTTGTTCACGTTCACCCCACCGTCGATTTCCAGGCGGATATCACGACCGGAGGCATCAATCAGCGCCCGCGCTTCACGCAACTTATCGAGAGTGCCGGGAATGAACTTCTGCCCGCCGAAGCCTGGGTTGACGCTCATCAGGAGGACCATGTCGACCTTGTCCATCACGTACTTGAGCACATCCAGCGGGGTCGCCGGGTTGAACACCAGGCCCGCCTTGCAGCCGCCTTCGCGGATCAATTGCAGGGAACGGTCGACGTGCTGCGTGGCTTCCGGGTGGAAGGTAATGTAGGTCGCACCGGCTTCGATGAAGTCACCGACGATGCGGTCCACCGGGCTGACCATCAGGTGCGCGTCGATCGGCGCGGTCACGCCGTACTTGCGCAGCGCGGCGCAGACCATCGGGCCGATGGTCAGGTTTGGCACGTAGTGATTGTCCATGACATCGAAGTGCACGAAGTCGGCGCCGGCGGCCAGGACGTTGTCCACTTCCTCGCCCAGGCGGGCGAAGTCGGCGGAGAGAATCGACGGAGCAATGACGAAGGGCTGCATGACGCACCTTTTTTGAGCAGAATCACGATGGCGCGCATTGTATACCTCATGCTTTGACGCGCGCACCGTGCTGCGATGATTGGGTACTAATAGGCCGCTCGGTAGATCTTCTCGATATCGACAGCACTCAGCTTGCGCGGATTGTTGCGCATCAGGCGCTCGATGCCGGCGGCTTCCGCGGCCATGGCCGGGATCGCGTCCTCGGGCACCCCGAAACTGCGCAGGCCCAACGGGATTTCCACCGCGGCACACAGCTCGGTCATCGCCTCCACGGCTTTGTCCGCCGCTTCGTTCGCGCTCAGATGAGCAGTCTTCACCCCCATGGCCTCGGCAATATCCTGCATACGCTCCACGCAAGCCATCTTGTTCCAGGTCATGACATACGGCAGCAGCAAGGCATTGCTGACGCCATGGGCGATGTTGAAACGCCCACCCAACGGATACGCCAACGCATGCACCGCGCCGACCCCGGCATTGCCGAACGCCATGCCGGCCATCAGGCTGGCGGTGGCCATGTCTTCGCGGGCCTGCAGATGAGATGGATTGGCGTAGGCCTTGGGCAGCGCCTTGGTAATCAGCTTGATCGCGCCAATGGCCAGGGCATCGGTAATTGGCGAGGCATTAAGCGACAGGTAGGACTCGATGGCATGCACCAGCGCATCGACGCCACTGGCAGCGGTGACACTGCGCGGGCAGGTCAGGGTCATTTGCGGGCTGACCAGCGCCACATCCGGCAACAGGTAATCGCTGACTATGCCCTTCTTCAGCTGCGCGACCTTGTCGGAGAGGATGGCCACGTTGGTCACTTCCGAACCGGTGCCGGCAGTGGTCGGGATGGCAATCAGCGGCGGGCCTTTGCGCGGCACCTGATCGACGCCGAACAAATCCTCCAGGGCGCCGTGGTAACCGGCATAGGCCGCAACACTCTTGGCGATGTCGATGGCACTGCCGCCACCGAGGCCGATCAGTCCGTCATGCCCGCCTTCACGGTAAACCCGCATGCAATCTTCGACGATGGCGATTTCCGGGTCCGGCAACACCCGGTCGAAAATCTCGTAACTGCGCTCGCCCAGCTGCGCCAGCGCCAGCTCTACCGTGCCGGACTTGACCAGAGCGGCGTCGGTAACGATCAGCGGGTTGTCGACATCCAGGCGTGTGAGCTCAGCCGCCAGTTGCTCGATGGCACCTGCGCCGGTGATCAGTTTGTGAGCGATTTTGAAAGAGGAAAGACTCATGTGCGCAGCCTCTTATAGATAGGGGAGCTGGGCACAATAGTAGCTGGGGATTGGGGTTTGTCTGCTATTCAGATCATAAATGACCGAACATGCATGGCGGGATCGATACAAATCAAATGTGGGAGCGGGCTTGCTCGCGAAAGCGGAGTGTCAGCCGACGTGTATGTCGAATGTTCCGCCGCCTTCGCGAGCAAGCCCGCTCCCACATTTTGAGCTGTGTGTAATTTCAGACCTGCGCGGTGCGCAGTTTTTCGCTGCGCCCGCGCAGCCACTCCAGCGTCAGCAACAGGATCACCGAGAACGCAATCAGCAGCGTCGCGGCAGCGGCGATCGTCGGGCTGAGGTTTTCACGGATGCCGCTGAACATCTGCCGAGGCAAGGTCGCTTGTTCCGGACCGGCAAGGAACAGCGTCACCACCACTTCGTCGAACGAGGTGGCGAAGGCAAACAGCGCACCGGAAATCACGCCCGGCGCAATCAACGGCAATGTCACTCGACGAAACGCGGTCAACGGCGAAGCCCCCAGACTTGCAGCGGCCCGTACCAGGTTCTGGTTAAACCCCTGCAAGGTCGCCGACACCGTGATGATCACAAACGGCACACCCAATACGGCGTGCACGACGATCAGCGAGATGTAGCTATTGCCAAACCCCAGCGGGGCAAAAGTCAGGTAACTGGCCACACCAATGATCACTACCGGCACCACCATCGGCGAAATCACCAGCGCCATCACCAGCGGTTTGCCCGGGAAATCACCCCGGGTCAGGCCGATTGCCGCCAGCGTGCCGAAGATCATCGCCAGCACCGTCGCGGCCGGGGCCACGATCATGCTGTTCTTCAACGAACGCATCCATTCCGCCGAGGCAAAGAAGTCCTGGTACCAGTGCAGCGAGAAGCCTTGCAGCGGATAGACCAGAAAACTCCCCGAGTTGAACGACAGCGGAATGATCACCAGCACCGGCAGGATCAGGAACAACAGGATCAGCCCGCAGAGAATGCGCAAGCTGTAGAACCACACCCGTTCGATGGGCGACATATAAGGACTCAGCATTTCATTCTCCCCTTAGCTCAGGCGCAGGCGACTGGCGCCCACCAGCCAGCTGTAAATCAGATAAAGCACCACAGTCGCCAGCAGCAATAGCCCACCGAGAGCGGTCGCCATGCCCCAGTTGATGCTGGTGTTGGTGTAGAAGGCGACGAAATAACTGACCATCTGATCGTTCGGGCTGCCCAGCAACGCCGGGGTGATGTAGTAGCCGATGGCGAGGATAAACACCAACAGGCAACCGGCGCCGACACCGGCATAGGTCTGCGGGAAATACACCCGCCAGAAACTGGCGAACGGATGGCAGCCGAGGGAAATCGCTGCGCGCATGTAAGTCGGCGAGATGCCTTTCATCACGCTGTAGATCGGCAGAATCATGAACGGCAGCAGGATGTGCACCATCGAGATGTAAACCCCGGTGCGGTTGAATACCAGCTCCAGCGGTTTATCGATGATGCCCATGGCCATCAGACCGCTGTTGATCAAGCCGCCCGATTGCAGCAACACGATCCACGCGGCGACTCGCACCAGAATCGAGGTCCAGAACGGCAACAGCACCAGAATCATCAACAGGTTGCTTTGCCGCGATGGCAGGTTCGCCAGCAGGTAGGCCAACGGATAGGCCAGCACCAGGCAAATCACGGTGATGATCAGGCCCATCCAGAAGGTCCGGGCGAAGATATCGAGGTAGATCGCCTGATCGGGGGTGGCCGGGGCCACTTCGCCGAGGTCGTCGATACGGTGGTCGACGGCGGCCAGCAGGTAATAAGACGTGATGTTACTGGTGTTGCGACGCACGACCTGCCAATAGGCCGGGTCGCCCCAACGCTCGTCCAGCGCTTCCAGCGCTTCTTTATAAGAAGCCGGCTCCGTGGCGAACGGCAAGGCGCGTGCGGTTTTGGTCAGCAGGCTGCGGTAGCCGGCCAACTCCATGTTCAAGCGCTTGGACAAGTCACCCAAGGTCTGATTCTTGCGGGCTTCGGCGAGGTCTTCGCTGGCGGCCTTGTACACAGGCTCTGCCGGCAGGCCTCGGCCATCCCAACTGGCGATGGCAGCCACGGTGCGCGGCATGGCGCCGACCACTTCCGGGTTACCGACGCTTTTGTAGAGCAGCGCCACGATCGGCACCAAAAACACCAACAACAGAAACAGCACCAACGGCGCGATCAAGGCTTGTGCTTTCCAGCGGTTGATCCGCTCGGCGTGCTTGAGCCGCTGCTTCAAGGTGGGGTCAGTGCCCGCGTTCACGGGAACGGCGATAGCCATGGCGTACTCCGGAAATCTTTGATCATTGCAAAGGTGGCAAACGCCGCCTCGAACTTTTGGTGCTGATCGTTCCCACACTCTGCGTGGGAACGCATCCAGTGACGCTCTGCGTCACAGGGACGCGGAGCGTCCCGGGCGGCATTCCCACGCAGAGCGTGGGAACGATCATCCGGTCAACCGTCGTCCCGTGTGGCGTGGTTACTTGGCAGCCCAGGAATTGAAGCGCTGCTCCAGTTGCTCGCCGTTGTCAGCCCAGAAGCTGACGTCGATCTGCACCTGGTTGGCGATGTTTTCCGGGGTGGTCGGCATATCCTTCAGAACATCCTTGGACAGCAATGGCACGGCTTGGGTGTTGGCCGGGCCGTAAGCGATGTTTTCCGAATAGGTCTTCTGTTGCTGCGGTTGCACCGAGAACGCGATGAATTTCTTCGCCGCTTCGGCACGGGTTTTATCCAGGCCTTTTGGAATCGCCCATGCGTCGAAGTCGTAGATACCGCCGTTCCACACCACTTTCAGGTTGCTTTCTTTCTGTACCGCCGCGATCCGGCCGTTGTAGGCCGAGCTCATGACCACGTCACCGGAGGCGAGGTATTGCGGCGGTTGCGCGCCGGCTTCCCACCACTGAATGCTTGGCTTGAGCTCATCAAGTTTCTTGAACGCACGGTCCTGACCATCTTTGCCGGCCAACACTTTGTAGACGTCTTTCGGTGCAACACCATCGGCCATCAAGGCGAATTCCAGGGTGTACTTGGCGCCTTTACGCAGGCCGCGTTTGCCCGGGAATTTCTTGGTGTCCCAGAAATCCACCCAGCTGGTCGGAGCGGTTTTCAGTTTGTCGGCGTTGTAGGCCAGCACGGTCGACCACACGAAGAAGCCCACGCCGCACGGCTGGATAGCGCCTTTGACGTAGTCTTCGGTCTTGCCGAACAGCGCAGGATCGAGTTGCTCGAACATGTCTTCGTCGCAACCACGGGACAGTTCTGGCGATTCAACTTCCACCAGGTCCCAGGACACGCTCTTGGTGTCGACCATGGCTTTGACCTTGGCCATCTCACCGTTGTATTCGCCAGCAACGATCTTGCCGTTGCCCGCCGCTTCCCACGGTGCGTAAAAGGCTTTGGCCTGCGCCGCCTTGTTCGCCCCGCCAAAGGACACCACAGTCAGGTCCGGGCCCGCCGCCATCGCGTGTGCCGCACCCATCATGCCTACGACCAGGGCGGTGAATTTCAGGGATCTCAACATTTATTGTTCTCTCCACGTGCAGGGTTGGTGTTGGTGAAGCAGGGGGGCGATCAATGCGCCTCTAAAAGTGGGTCGAGCGCGCGAACGTGTTCGACCTGCCAGCCAAGCGGTACCACATCGCCGACGGCGAGCGCGGGATCGAGCTCGGCAATCGGTTGTTTCACAAAAAAGTCGGTCTTGCCGCAGACTTCCAGGCGAACCCGGACGTGGTCGCCCAGATAGATGAATTCCGCCACCCTCCCTGAGAAGCGGTTGACGCAGGACTCGCTCGAACCATTGAGGCTCACGCGCTCCGGGCGAATCGACAGCGTGACGGGTTCGCCGGTCTTGCCGACATTGACTGCGAGCGCTTCGACTTTTTCGCCGCGACCGAGCTCGACCACACAACGATCGCCGGTATGGCTGTGCAAGCGGCCGTTGAGGCGGTTGTTCTCGCCGATGAAGTTGGCGACGAAGGTGTTTTTCGGCTCTTCATAGAGGGAGCGCGGTGGCGCGATCTGCTGGATTTCACCTTGATGGAAAACCGCCACCCGGTCGGACATGGTCAGGGCTTCGCCCTGGTCGTGGGTCACGTAGACCACGGTCACACCGAGGCGCTGGTGCAGGTGTTTGATTTCCATCTGCATGTGTTCACGCAGTTGTTTGTCCAGCGCGCCGAGAGGTTCGTCCATCAGCACCAGTTGCGGTTCGAACACCAACGCACGGGCCAAGGCCACACGCTGCTGCTGGCCACCGGACAGTTGCGCCGGATACCGCTGGGCGAAGGTGTCGAGCTGAACCATGCTCAACACACGCTTGACCCGGTCACTGACATCGCTCTTGTTCAAGCCGCGCACGGTCAGCGGGAACGCCAGATTCTCGGCAACCGTCATGTGCGGGAACAACGCGTAGTTCTGGAACACCATGCCAATGTCGCGTTTATGCGGCGGCACGTTGTTGATGGAACGCCCGGCCAGTTGGATTTCGCCGGCGGTCGGCGTTTCGAAACCGGCGAGCATCATCAGACTGGTGGTCTTGCCGGAGCCGGACGGCCCGAGCAAGGTGAGGAATTCGCCTTTGCGAATATCCAGGTTGAGGTCTTTGACGATCAGGTTCTCGCCGTCGTAGCTCTTTTGCACTCCACGAAAGCTGACCAGAATATCGCTGGCCCCTGCGCTTGAATCAACCTGGCTCATACCCACACCTTTGTTATTGATGACTGCTGTGGACTAAGCCTAGTGGACGCTGGGAGCGGCGCAAATCGGGGCGCAGGAGAGAATCGCCTCAGCCGGATGGAAGATTGGGGGTAGGGATTGCCCTACAAGGATGGCGGGGATGGATATGTCGATTCGGGATCGCGACAGGCGGTGAGCTGTAAGCCACAAAAACAGGCAAAAAGCTATGCGTAAAGGGTGTCGTTATTGGATATGCCCACGATTGGATGTTCAAAGGAGATTCCCTGTGGGAGCGGGCTTGCTCGCGAAGGCGGTGTGTCATTCAACGCATGTATCGACAGGTAGCCCGCCTTCGCGAGCAAGCCCGCTCCCACATTGGATTGCAGTGAATCAGTGGGATTGGGTGTGTCAGAGGAGTTTGTGTTCCATCGCGTACTTCACCAGTTCGGCCAGGGAGGTGATGTTGAGTTTCTGCATCAGCCGCGCCTTGTGGGTGCTGATGGTTTTGCTGCTCAGGGCCAGTTGTTGGGCGATGTCGTTGACGTTGGCGCCTTGGGCCAGGCGTTCGAATACCGAGAACTCACGCTCCGACAGCAACGAGTGCAACGGGCGCGAATCCGTCAGGCCGACTTCGAAGACCATCCGGTCGGCCAGGTCCGGGTCGATGTATCGCCCGCCCGCCGCGACTTTGCGGATTGCCGTCAGCAGCAATGCCGGATCGCTGTCCTTGGTCGCATAGCCTGCGGCGCCAACCTTTAACGCTCGTGCGGCCATTTGCGCTTCGTCGTGCATCGACAACACCAGAATCGCCGGGGGATTGTTCAGCGCGCGAATCCGCGGGATCGCTTCCAGGCCGTTGACCCCGGGCATGGAGATATCCAGCAACACCACTTCGCAGGGAACATGGCGCAAGGTCTCGAGCAGCTGCTCGCCATTGCTCGCCTCCCCTACCACCAGCAAGTCCTTGGCCAGGCCGATCAACTGCTTGATGCCTTCGCGAACGATGGTGTGGTCTTCGGCTACCAGTACACGGATCACGTTCTTCTCCATTCTTCTTATGTCAGAGCCAAGATCATTCGCGAGCAAGCCCGCTCCCACATTTGGAATGCGTTCTCCCCTGTGGGAGCGGGCTTGCTCGCGAAGGCGCCAGTCCAAACAACTTAAAACCATCAGGCTTCATCCAGCGGCACTCGCACACTCAGGGTCGTGCCCTCCCCCGGCTCACTCTCAAGCGATAACTGCCCGCCCATGATCAACACCCGCTCACGCATGCCGACCACACCGAAGGATGTCGGCCTGCCAGTGGCGGCGACAAATCCTACGCCATCATCGCTGACAGTCAGACAGAGTTCATTGCCCTCAAGGGTCAGCGTCAGTTCAACAGTATGCGCCTGGGCGTGGCGCATGACATTGGTCAGCGCTTCCTGAAGGATCCGGAATAGCCCGATGGCCTTGGCATCGCTGAGCATCGGCAAGTTATCCGGCACCTGCACCAGGCACGGAATCTGCGTGCGCGCTTCGAACCGCCGCGCCTGCCATTCGATAGCCGAGGCAATCCCGGCATCCAGAATCGGCGGCCGTAGCGCCGTGGCCACATCGCGCACCAGTTGAAACAGCTGAGCGATCAAACGCTTCATGCTGTTCAAGCGCTCGTGCAGGCCCGGATCAAGCTGGGCGTAGGCCAATTCGCACATGGACGTTTCCAGCTTCAGCACGGTCAACATCTGACCCAGCTCGTCGTGAACTTCCCGGGCGATGCGGGCCTTTTCCTCTTCCCGCACGCTCTCCAGGTGGGCGGACAACTCACGCAATTGCTCGCGAGAGCTGGCCAGTTCCAGTTCGATGCGCTTGCTCTCGGTGATGTCCCAGACGATCCCGTCCCAGACATAGGCGCCGTCTTCGAGGCGGCGAGTGATGGCTTTGATCTCGGCCCAGCGCTGCTCGCCCTGACGGGTCAGAATCCGTCCCTGCCACGACCAGTCGCTGTCGGTGTCCAGTGCATGGTCCTGAGTCTGGTGATAACTGGCCTTGTCATCCGGATGCACCAGGCTGCGCAGGCCTTTGTCCCGATGGGCCAACGTGGCCGGCGAATACCCCACCAGGCTCTCGCTGCCTTCGCTGATGTAGGCAAAGTCGATCTGCCCTGTCACCGGCGCGCGCTCCAGACGAAAGACCAGGCCGGGGACGTTGGCGGCGATCCCTTGCAGCCGCGCCTCGCTTTCCTGCAACGCGGCCAGGGCGCGACGACGCTCGGTGACATCATTGAGGTAAACCACCAGGTATTCGCCTTCGCGAAAACGCAAGAAGCTCAACGAAACATCCGCCGGCAAAATACTGCCATCCGCTCGCACGCAATTAGTTTCGAAACTTTGCGGCCCTTCTTCACTGGCCCGAGCGCGTTTCCACAGGTTCAGCCAGCGGTCCATGTGCAAACCGGGTTCGAAGTCGATCAAGGGCCGATCAATGATCCCGCCCGCCGGATAGCCGAGCATGGTTTCGGCCGCCCGGTTGGCGTAACGCACATGGCTGTCCCAGTTGACCCAGAGGATGCCGACAGTGCTCTGATCGATGGAAAACTGCGTGAGGCGCAAGGCCTCTTCGCTGGCCTCGCGCAGGGCAATGTCTTCGCGCGCCGCCAGCAAGCGTTGCTCCAGACTGTGTTGCTGACGACGTTGCCAAAACACAATGGCCATGCTGCTCAGCAACAACATCACCAAGAGCAGGCTGAGGTTTTGCCAGAAACCCGGCGACTCGGACAGCCGCGGATACTTGGGTTGCAGCCATTGATTGTGCAGTTGCTCCAGGTCCTTGGCCGGAATCGCCCGCAGCGCGTTTTCGACGATACCGGCCAACTCCGGCCAGTCCCGACGCGTGGCCACTCGCAGCAGTTGCGGGAAGCCTATATCGCCCACCACGACCAGCCCGGAGAACTCAGGCTCGACAGACAGACGTCCGAACTGCGCTTCATCGACCACCGCGTAACCGGCCTGCTGACTCAACAACAATTGCAGCGCCTGGCGCTCCAGGGGCACGCCTTGCAGGTTCAGATGGGGATAGTTACTGCGCAAATAATCGGCGGTGGCGCTGGGCATGCGCACGGCGACGCGGGTCTGACTGTCGAGCTTTTCCAGCTCTACTGCACCGGTGCTCTTCTGGTCGCTGACCACCAGTTGCGGCACCCGCATGTAAGGGTCGGAAAATTGCCAGAACCGCAAACCTGCGGGGGTTTGCGTCAGCCCCGGTGCGATATCGATGTCGCCTTCACGCGCCGCGGCTTCCAGTTGTGCAAGATCAGGATAATTGCGCCAGCTCAACTCGATCTTGAGCGCTTTGGCCAGCCACTTCATCAGCTCGACATTAACCCCGGACAGGCGCTGCAAGCGGCGATCGTATTGGGCATAAGGTGTTTGCAACACCACCCCGACCCGCAACTCGCCATGCTGCGCCAGCCATTGCTGTTGCGCTGGCGACAGGTGCACGACGTGCGCTGGTGGCGCGGGCGCCGCCCAGCCCATCAAGGGAAGCCACAAACAGCCGATAACCCACAGGCAGCGAAAATGCATCATCGAAGTCTCACACACTGACAAATACTGACCAACCCATTAGGCTGCCGGATTAACTTCTGGCCTGGAATATCCGATGCCCCCTGTCTACCGCCTGGCACTGCCAGCATTGTGCCTGTCGTTGATCCTGCCTTGCGCGTTTTCCGTCGAGGCGGCCGACCCGGCACCTGCCGCTGCGGAAAAACCCGCAGAAGAAAAACCGGTCGAACGTCAGCCTCTGCTTGAGCGTAGTCAGGAAGAAGCGGCAGCACTTGAGCGAAAAATCCCTGCGCAGGAACAGCAACAACTGCAAGCCGGCACCGACAACTTTCTCGCCTTGTGGAAACCGGCCAATACCACCGAACCCAAAGGCGCGGTGATTATCATCCCGGGCGCCGGCGAAACCATTGACTGGCCGCAAGCGATCAGCCCATTGCGGCGCAAGTTGCCGGACGTCGAGTGGAGCAGCCTGAGTATCACCTTGCCGGACCTGCAAAGCGATGCCATTGCGCCACGTATCGTCGAAGTGGCGCCAACACCCAAAGCGCCTGATGCCGGCAGCAAAGAAGCCACGACCCCGGCGCCCATCGAACAGGCGGCCGGCGGCGAAGCGGATGTGGCCGACAAGGCTATCGTCGAAACCACCGAAGAACAGGCCAAAGCAGACGCGGAGCGAATCTTCGCCCGTATCGATGCAGCCATCGCCTACGCCGAACAGCAAAGCGCTCGCAGCATCGTCGTGTTGGGCCATGGTACCGGCGCTTACTGGGCCGCGCGTTATCTGAGCGAGAAGCAGCCATCGCAAGTCGAGAAGTTGGTGATGGTCGCCGCTCAGACGCCTGTTACAGCGATGCCGGGGCTGGCTGAGCTCACACCTACCTTGAAGCTGCCTACCGCAGATATCTTCTATATGGATAAGCCGGGGGATCGTAACGCGGCGCTGGAACGTTTGCAGGCCAGCAAGCGCTTGAAAACGTCGGGGTTCAGTCAGGTTTCGCTCAAGGCGCTGCCGGGGAATGCCAAGGCCGAGCAAGAGCAGTTGGTTCGGCGGGTGCGGGGTTGGTTGAATCCGCAGAACGCGGCAGACTGATAGATCGGCGGCGCGCCCTTCGCGAGCAAGCCCGCTCCCACATTAGATCGCGTTCAGGCAGGCAACGCCGATCAAATGTGGGAGCGGGCTTGCTCGCGAAGGCGATAGCACTGTCAACACAACTCTGCCCTGCTAACGAAAATCCCGCCGCTCACGAATCAACGTGTAGGCAGTATGCAATTCACGAGTCTTGTCCGTAGCCTCGCGAACCTGCAAAGCCGTTGCACCGCTGCCAGCAATCTTGTCGGGGTGATGACGACTGAGCAGGCGTCGATAGGCGCGCTTGATTTGCGCCGGCTCACTGGTCGCCGACACGCCCAATAGCCGCAAGGCATCTTGGTAAGTTACAGCGCTGCTGACCGATGGGCGTTTCTGCGGCTCATAGTCAGTCGCCAAGGCCTGCACCTGTTGCCGCGTCCAGCCCAGCCATTTGCCCCACTGGGCAATCAGCTCGCGCTCACTGCTACCGGCGCGGCCATCGGCCCAGACCATCCGCCAACAGGCACGCAACACACCTTCCGCCGCATGGGGTTGAGCACTCAGGCGTCGCAGATAACCGCGCAACCGGTCATGTCCCGACTTACCACGATTGAACGCCGCAATCGCGCGACGTTGTGCCGATTCGGTCATCTCCAGAGCACGCATTTCCTGCCGCGCCTGCTGAATGTGCCCATCCACTACCCGCCCATCGCTCTTGGCCAATCGGCCCAGCAACACGAACAGCAGCTCATCGTTGCGCAGCACCGAGCGACCACCAAATTTTTCCCATAAATGCGCCCAGCTCTGCAGGTGCAAGCGCCGGTCCAGCGCCTGTCCCAACAAAGCACCGAGCATGGCCCCCGGAATGCTGGCTATGGCAAAGCCCGCTCCGGCTCCAATCAGAGTCCCTGGCCACAACATGTCAGCGTCTCGCTTCTATCAGGGTTTCTACTTCAGCCAGGCGCTCGTGGGTGCCGACATCCACCCAATGCCCGTTCAGGTGTTCGCCGGTCACTTGCCCGTCAGCCATCGCTTTGCGCAGCAGCGGCGCAAGCTTGAAGGCACCGGCCGAGCAACCGTCAAACAGCTGCGGGTGCAGCACAGCGATGCCGCTGTAGGTCAGGGTTGAAGTATCCGGCCGACCGTCCTGTACATGGCCATCGACCAGGGTGAAATCTCCACTCGGGTGATGCACCGGATTGTCCGCCAACACCAAATGAGCAAGCCCGGCGATGGGCTGGTGCAACACGCTGAAGTCGTAATCGGTCCAGATGTCACCGTTGACCACCACAAAGGCCTCGTCACCCAACAACGGCAACGCACGGAAAATACCGCCACCGGTCTCCAGCGGCTCACCTTCCGCCGAGTACTGAATGCTCACGCCATACCGCGAGCCATCGCCCAGGTAATCCTCGATCTGCTGACCGAGCCAGGCATGGTTGATCACGATCTCGGTAAACCCCGCCGCCGCCAACGCTCGCAGGTGATATTCGATCAGGGGCACTCCGTCGGCGCGAACCAGCGGTTTTGGCGTGGTCAGGGTCAGCGGACGCATGCGCTCGCCTTTACCCGCGGCCAGAATCATTGCCTTCATGCCGTCGCTCCAGCACGCAGACTGGCCAGCAATTCACCCAGCTCCGCCAGTTCAGGGCGACGGGCGATGACCGCGTCTATATAAGCAAAGAAGCGCGGCACATCGCCGAGGTAGCGCGGCTTGCCATCGCGATGGCAGATGCGGGCGAAAATGCCGATGACTTTCAGGTGCCGTTGCACGCCCATCAGGTCGCTGGCGCGCAGGAAATCTTCGAAGTCAGGCTGCACCGGGATGTCGAGCGCACCGGCTTGCTGCCAGTAATCTTCCAGCCAGCCACGCACACGCTCTTCAGGCCAGCTGAGGAACGCATCCTTGAACAGGCAGGTCACGTCATAAGTCACCGGGCCGTATACCGCGTCCTGGAAATCCAGCACGCCGGGATTCGGCTCGCTGAGCATCAGGTTGCGAGGCATGTAGTCGCGATGCACCAGGACTTTGGGCTGAGCCAGAGCGCTGTCGATCAGCAAGTCACTGGCCTGCTGCCAAAGCGTTTGCTGCGTCGAGTCGAATTCGATACCCAGTTCGCGTTTCACGTACCACTCGGGGAACAGTTCCAGCTCACGACGCAGCAGTGCCACGTCATAACTTGGCAGCGGCGCCACCATCGGCAACTGCTGGAAAGCCAGCAGCGCTTGCAGGGCATCCTTGAACAAATCGTCGGCGTTTTCGCTGTCGATCACGTCCAGGTAAGTCTTGTTGCCCAGGTCATTGAGCAAAAGAAAACCACGTTCAAGGTCTTCGGCATAAATTTTCGGCACGTTTATTCCGGATTTCGCCAGCAGAAAAGCGATATCCACGAAAGGTTTGCAGTTTTCCTGGGGCGGCGGCGCGTCCATTACGACGAAACTTCTGCCTGCGCCTTCCCAGCGGAAATAGCGCCGAAAACTCGCGTCGCTACTGGCCGCAGTCAACGTGGCCGGGGGCACCGCGCCCCAACCTTGTTCTGCAAAGAGGATAGCCAACTGTTCATCGAGCCAAACTTTCAGGTGTTGCAAGCGTACATCTTGGTCAGGCATTGCAAGGGTCTCCGACGGCGCTAGCCGTCAAGCGGGTCATGCTTTATTATCCAGCATCTTTTTCAGACCATCGAGAGGCGTGCGGCCCACACCGCGGGCAGATGGCACGCAGGAAGCCCGGACTAATAAGATGGCATTGAAATCCCCCGCGTTTCGTAAAAAATTTCCGTTGTTGGTCACCGGCAGTCTGCTGGCCCTGCAACCTCTAGCCACTTCGTTCGTGGTCGCCGCGGAACAGTATGACTGCTCAGTCTCTGCTTCGGGTGCCTGGGACTGTGCGCCAAAGGCACCGGCTGCTGCATTGCCGCCACGCCCCGTCCATGACGGCAGCGCAGTTTCCGCCACTGGCGAAGCCCCGGCAGACACCGCAGACACCGGCGCCAAACCCGTACTGGTCACCGAGTCCAAGGGCCGCGGACTGAAGTCGCGTAGTGAAGACTACAGCCACCTCGACTGGGTTCCGCGCGAGAAGCTCACTGCAGCGCAATTGGCCGAAACCGGTCCTTACTGCTCTGGTTCCTATATCGAACCGATTCGTCCTGGCATGAATGACAAGACGAATAAAAGTGACGCTCCGACCTTTCTTGGCGCCAAAGCCTCTCGCTATAAGCAGGATGAGCAGATCGCTACCCTGGCCGGTGACGTGGTCTTGCGTCAGGGCAGCATGCAGGCCGAAGCCGACGAAGCGAACCTGTACCAGGCCGAAAGCCGTGGCGAACTGAGCGGCAACGTGCGCATTCGCGACAATGGCGCACTGATCGTCGGCGACCACGCCGACGTGCAGCTCGACACCGGTGAAGCCAAGATCGACAACGCCGAATACGTGATGCACAAATCGCGTATCCGCGGTAACGCGCTGTACGCCAAACGTGCCGAGAACGCGATCATCCGTCTCAAGGACGGTACGTACACCACGTGCGAACCGAACAGCAACGCCTGGCAGCTCAAGGGCAACAACATCACCTTGAACCCGGCGACCGGTTTCGGTACTGCGACCAACGTGACGCTGCGGGTCAAGGACATTCCGGTTCTGTACACGCCGTACATTTATTTCCCGATCGACGACCGTCGCCAGTCCGGCTTCCTGCCGCCGAGCATCGGCACCGCCAGCGATACCGGCTTCATGCTGGTGACGCCGTACTACTTCAACCTGGCACCGAATTATGACGCCACGTTGTACCCGCGCTACATGGCCAAGCGCGGCCTGTTGATGGAAGGCGAATTCCGCTACCTGACCAAGTCCAGCGAAGGTCAGTTTGGCGCCGCGTACCTCAATGACGAAGAAACCGAGCGTAGCAATCAGTCCGACTACGAAAAAACCCGCTACATGTACAACTGGCAGCATAAGGGTGGTCTGGACTCGCGCGTAATGACTCAGGTCGATTACACCAAAATCAGTGATCCGTATTACTTCCAGGATCTGCAGACTGATCAGATTGGTGTAAAAAGTGCCGATTTCGTGAATCAGCAAGGTGTTGTCACCTATCGTGGCGACAGCTATACCGCTCGTTTGAATGCCCAGGCTTATCAGCTGGCGACCGTTTCGAACATCACGCCTTATGATCGTTTGCCGCAGATCACCTTCAATGGCGCGCTGCCCTATCACCCGAACGGTCTTGATTTCGACTATGAGACTGAAATCGTCCGCTTCGACCGTGATTTGAAAAATGGCAACTTCGTAAACGAAGATGGCACCGTCGAACCGCGACTTGATAACAACGTGACCGGCCTGGCTCGCGCTACCGGCGACCGTTTGAATCTCAAGCCGGGTGTCAGTCTGCCGCTGAACTGGACCTATGGGTTCTTGAAGCCATCGCTCAAGTATCAGTACACCCAGTACCAGCTGGATCTGGACGGCAAAGGTAAAAGCGACATCGCCTTGCAGGATGCAGAGTCAGACCGTATCAATGGCACGTTCAGCAGCAATCAAAACCGTGGCGTACCAATCGCCAGTATCGACAGCGGTCTCTACTTCGATCGCAATACTCAATGGTTCGGCAAGAACTATCGCCAAACCCTCGAACCGCGTTTGTTCTACCTCTACGTCCCAGAGACGGATCAGGAAGACATTCCAATCTTTGACACCAGCGAATCCACCTTCAACTACGCCTCGCTGTTCCGTGACAACCGCTTCTCCGGCGCTGACCGTGTCGGCGACGAGAACAAGCTGTCGTTGGGCGTGACCAACCGCTGGATCGAAGACAACGGCTTCGAACGTCAACGCATCAGCGTCGGCCAGGCCTTGTACTTCAAGGACCGCGAAGTCCAGCTGCCAGGTATCGATGCGAAAACCCGTGACGATGCTCAAGCCAACGTCTCGCCGTATGCACTGGAATACGAATACCGCTGGAACCGCGATTGGCGCACCACCGCTGACTACAACTGGGACCCGGACAGCCGCAGCCCACGCTCGGGCAGCGCGATGTTCCACTACCAGCCTGAAGACAACCCGAACAAGGTCATCAACGCCGGTTATCGCTATCGCAATGACCAGGTTCGTTATGACCAGAACACCGGCAAATGGTCGGTAGGCGGCGGTGACTACGGTACCCCGGGCACTCCTGGCTACGTGAAAGACTACTACAAGATCGAGCAGCACGACTTCTCGGTGATCTGGCCGATCGTGCCGCAGTGGAACGCTATCAGCCGCTGGCAGTATGACTACAACCGCAACCGTACTCTGGAAGCTTTCGGTGGTTTCGAATACGACAACTGCTGCTGGAAATTGCGCCTGATCAACCGTTACTGGGTCAGCTATGACGAGTTCAGTCAGAACGCCCCGGAAAACGAAAAAGGCGACCACGGCATCTTCCTCCAAATTGTTCTGAAGGGACTCGGCGGCCTCACCGGCGCCAAGGTAGAGAGCTTCCTCGACAAAGGCATCCAAGGTTATCGTGAACGTGAAGACCAAGCTTTCTGATTGTCTGCGCCCGCTGATGCTGGGCGCGCTGTTCCTGGGTACCGCGGCCAACGCTGCGGTACAGTCCATCGATAAAGTGGTGGCCATCGTCGACAACGACGTGGTCATGCAGAGCCAACTGGACCAGCGTGTTCACGAAGTTCAGCAAACCATCGCCAAACGCGGTGCTGCCGTACCGCCTGCAGGCGTGCTGGATCAGCAGGTGCTCGAGCGTCTGATCGTCGAAAACCTGCAACTGCAGATCGGCGAGCGTTCCGGCATCCGCATTACCGATGAAGAACTGAACCAGGCTGTCGGCACCATTGCCCAGCGCAATAACATGTCGATCGAACAATTCCGCGCCGCCCTGGCTCGCGACGGCCTGTCTTATGACGACGCCCGTGACCAGATCCGCCGCGAAATGGTCATCAGCCGTGTACGTCAGCGCCGTGTAGCCGAACGCATCCAGGTGTCCGAGCAGGAAGTCAAGAACTTCCTGGCGTCCGACCTGGGCAAGATGCAGTTGTCCGAAGAGTTCCGTCTGGCCAACATCCTGATTCCTACGCCGGAAAGCGCTAACTCCGACGCGATTCAGAATGCAGCCAAACAAGCCGACGCGGTTTACCAGCAGCTCAAGCAAGGCGCTGACTTCGGTCAGTTGGCAATCGCCAAATCCGCCAGCGAAACCGCGCTGGAAGGCGGCGACATGGGCTGGCGTAAAGCCGCTCAACTGCCACCTCCGTTCGATCGCCTGCTGGGCACCATGGCAGTGGGTGACGTGACCCAGCCAATGCGTACACCGGGCGGCTTCATCATCCTGAAGATCCTCGACAAGCGTGGCGGCGAAGCCCAGGTGCGTGACGAAGTGCACGTGCGTCACATCCTGGTCAAACCAAGCCCGATCCGCGACGAAGAAAAAACCAAAGCACTGGCTCAATCGCTCTACTCCCGTATCGAAGCGGGCGAAGATTTCGGTGAGCTGGCGAAAAGCTTCTCGGAAGACCCGGGTTCCGCCCTCAACGGTGGCGACCTGAACTGGATCGACCCGAATGCACTGGTGCCTGAATTCCGCGAAGTGATGGCCAAGACCCCACAAGGTCAGCTGTCCAAGCCGTTCCAGACTCAATATGGCTGGCACGTTCTGGAAGTCCTTGGCCGCCGCGCCACCGACAGCACCACCCAGGCCCGTGAGCAGCAAGCGATGACCGTACTGCGCAACCGCAAATACGACGAAGAGCTGCAAACCTGGTTGCGTCAGATCCGTGACGAAGCGTATGTAGAAATCAAGCTCCCTGGTGCAGACCAGGCAACGCAGTGAAACCCAAGCGTTTCGCGTTGACCCCCGGCGAACCAGCCGGCATAGGTCCTGACCTGTGCCTGCTGCTCGCCTCGCAAGCCCAGCCACACCCTCTGATTGCCATTACCAGCCGCGACCTGCTCATCGAGCGGGCCGCGCAACTGGGCGTGGTTGTCGATCTGCTGGCGGTAACGCCAGACAGCTGGCCAGATATTCCAGCCCCGGCCAACAGCCTGTATGTGTGGGATACGCCACTTAACGCCAAGGTCACCGCCGGGCATCTGGACAAAGCCAATGCGGCTTTCGTTCTGGAAACCCTGACGCGTGCTGGCCAGGGCTGCCTGGACGGGCATTTCGCCGGCATGATCACCGCCCCTGTGCACAAGGGCGTGATCAATGAATCCGGAATCGCCTTTTCCGGGCACACGGAGTTTCTCGCTGACCTGACTCATACCGCGCAAGTGGTAATGATGCTCGCCACCCGCGGCTTGCGCGTGGCATTGGTCACCACTCACCTGCCCCTTCGCGAGATTGCCGATGCAATCACACCGGAGCGCCTGGAGCGGGTCACGCGGATCCTGTACGCCGACCTGCAAGAAAAATTCGGCATCGCCCAGCCACGCATCCTGGTTTGCGGGCTTAACCCGCACGCCGGTGAAGGCGGTCACCTGGGCCATGAAGAAATCGACATCATCGAACCTACATTAGAGCGCCTGCGCGGCGAGGGCATGGACCTTCGCGGCCCCCTGCCCGCCGACACTCTGTTTACCCCCAAATATCTGGAGCACTGCGACGCGGTGCTGGCGATGTACCACGACCAGGGCCTGCCCGTGCTGAAATACAAAGGCTTCGGCGCGGCAGTCAACGTGACCCTCGGCTTGCCGATCATCCGCACATCGGTCGACCACGGCACCGCCCTGGACCTGGCCGGTAGCGGCAAAATCGACACCGGCAGCCTGCAAGTCGCCCTGGAAACCGCCTACCAGATGGCCGAGACCCGTTTATGACCGAGCATTACCAACACCGGGCGCGCAAGCGCTTCGGCCAGAACTTCCTGCACGATGCCGGCGTTATCGACCGTATCCTGCGTTCCATTCATGCCAAACCCGAAGACCGTCTGCTGGAAATCGGCCCGGGCCAGGGGGCATTGACCGAAGGCCTGCTCAACAGCGGCGCCCAACTGGACGTGGTGGAGCTGGACAAAGACCTGATCCCGATCCTCAATCAGCAGTTCGCCAGCAAGAGCAATTTCCACCTGCATCAGGGCGACGCGCTGAAGTTCGACTTCAACAGTCTGAACGCCGCGCCGAACAGCCTGCGAGTGGTCGGCAACCTGCCGTACAACATCTCTACGCCGCTGATTTTTCATCTGCTGCACAACTCCAGCCTGATTCGTGACATGCACTTCATGCTGCAAAAGGAAGTGGTCGAGCGTCTGGCGGCGGGGCCTGGTGGCGGTGACTGGGGTCGCCTGTCGATCATGGTTCAGTACCACTGCCGGGTCGAACATCTGTTCAACGTTGGCCCGGGCGCATTCAATCCGCCGCCGAAAGTCGATTCGGCCATCGTGCGTCTGGTGCCTCACGCGGTACTCCCGCATCCAGCCAAAGATCACAAACTGCTGGAGCGCGTCGTGCGCGAAGCCTTCAACCAGCGCCGCAAAACATTGCGCAACACTCTCAAACTGCTGCTGAGCAACGCCGAAATCGAAGCCGCCGGCGTCGATGGCAGCCTGCGCCCCGAACAGCTCGATCTGGCTGCCTTCGTGCGCCTGGCCGACAAGCTCAGCGAACAAGTCCTACAAAAGCCTGCCACCGACTGACAGGCGATGAGCGCTATCGGGTAGGACGCCACTCTGGTCTACTACCCGATACTTGGCCTAGACTGAGATCCATCAGTTACGCCCCGCGTCCCGCTTCGTTTTTAAGGCCTTTTGCATGTCCGATCCTCGTTATCAGGTCGACGTCAGCGTCGTCACCCGCTATCTGGCAGAACAATCGCAACCCGAGCAAAATCGCTTTGCCTTCGCCTACACGATCACCGTGCAGAACAATGGCCTGGTGCCCGCCAAACTGCTTTCACGGCACTGGGTGATCACCGACGGTGACGGACATGTCGAGGAGGTTCGCGGTGCAGGCGTCGTCGGCCAACAGCCGTTGATCGACGTGGGCAAGAGCCACACCTACAGCAGCGGCACTGTCATGACCTCCAAGGTCGGCACGATGCAGGGCACTTATGAAATGGTCGCCAATGACGGCAAACACTTCGATGCCATCATCGCACCATTCCGTCTGGCAGTACCCGGAGCCCTGCACTGATGGCGACGTATGCTGTCGGCGACTTGCAAGGTTGCCTTGAACCGCTGCAATGCCTGCTCAAGCAAGTCGCCTTCGACCCTGCCCGGGACCGTCTGTGGCTGGTGGGTGACCTCATCAACCGTGGCCCACAGTCGCTGGAAACCTTGCGCTTCCTCTATAGCCTGCGCGAATCGCTGATCTGCGTGCTCGGCAACCATGACCTGCACTTGCTGGCCGTCGGGCAAAACATCGAACGCCTGAAGAAGGCCGACACTCTGCGCGAGATCCTTGAAGCCCCCGATTGCGGGGAGCTGCTGGAGTGGGTTCGGCAACAAAAGCTCATGCATTACGATGAACAGCGCGATATCGCCCTGGTCCATGCCGGCATCCCGCCTCAATGGTCGCTGCGCAAAGCCTTGAAGTGCGCCGCCGAAGTCGAAGAAGCCCTGCGCGACGACAACCGCTTCGCGCCTTACCTTGACGGCATGTACGGTAATGAACCGGTGAAATGGGACAACGACCTCAAAGGCGCGGCGCGCTTGCGAGTCATCACCAACTATTTCACCCGGATGCGTTTTTGCACCAGCGACGGCAAGCTTGATCTCAAGGGCAAGGAAGGCATCGACACTGCACCACCGGGATATGCGCCGTGGTTCACCCACAAGGAGCGCAAGACCAAAGGCCTGAAGATCATCTTCGGCCACTGGGCGGCGCTCGAAGGCCAGTGCAACGAGCCGGGCCTGTTTGCGCTCGACACCGGTTGCGTCTGGGGTGGCGCCATGACCCTGATGAACGTCGACACCGGCGAGCGCCTGCAATGTAAATGCGACGCCCACGGCCATACTGGGCCGGCTGTCGCCACCTCCATTCCCGAACAAACGTCAGCCAGCGCCCCGCGCTAGACTGCGCTTTCAGCCGAGCCACAGGAGCCCGCCATGAGCGAATTCAAACGTATCCCCCCAGAACAGGCCCAGGCCCTGCGCGAACAAGGCGCGGTGGTAGTCGATGTCCGCGACCCGGCAACTTTTGCCGCGCTGCACATTGCCGGTTCGAAGCATCTGGACAACCATTCTCTGCATGCTTTCATTCAGGGCGCTGACCTGGACGCGCCAACGGTAGTGGTCTGCTATCACGGCAATTCCAGCCAGGGCGCGGCCGCTTACCTGATCAGTCAGGGCTTCTCCGACGTCTACAGCATGGATGGCGGTTTTGAGCTGTGGCGTACGACCTATCCTTCGGAAACGGCGCAAGGCACTTCCGAATAATTTTTTTCAAGGCGCGCAAGGCCCGGCCCCCGTGGGCTCGCGCGCTGGCTGACGAACGGTCTGCCACAACTAATTACTTATTGCGCCTTTACCTTCAAGATTCCGAACTATCCTTAAGCGCAGGCCATCCAAAACAGGGGAGAGCCGGTACACCGGCGCGCGGGTCATCGGGAGTAGCTTTCAGGGTTGATACCCTGAAGGTGTTCTGGGGGGTAAACAGCAACTGCATATTCAGTTGCTTGCCAGCATCGACTGACTGATCCGGCGTCGGCTCCACGTATCGAGCGAGGTGACGTCATGAGTATCTTTAGCCACTTCCAACAACGCTTCGAGTCCACGCGCCAGGAAGAACTCTCTCTGCAAGAGTACCTGGAGCTATGCAAAAAGGACCGCAGCGCCTACGTTTCCGCAGCAGAGCGACTTTTGCTGGCCATCGGTGAACCGGAGCTGCTCGACACCTCGACCAACTCGAGGCTGTCGCGAATCTTTTCCAACAAGGTGATCCGCCGCTATCCGGCCTTTGAAGACTTCCACGGGATGGAAGAATGCATCGACCAGATCGTGTCGTATTTCCGCCATGCCGCTCAGGGTCTGGAAGAAAAGAAACAGATCCTCTACCTGCTTGGCCCTGTCGGTGGCGGTAAATCGTCCCTGGCCGAAAAGCTCAAGCAACTGATCGAGAAAGTGCCCTTCTACGCAATCAAGGGCTCGCCGGTTTTCGAGTCGCCCCTGGGTCTGTTCAACGCCACCGAAGATGGCGCGATCCTCGAAGAAGACTTCGGTATTCCCCGGCGCTATCTCAATACCATCATGTCGCCATGGGCTACCAAGCGCCTGGCCGAATTCGGCGGCGATATCAGCCAGTTCCGCGTGGTGAAACTCTATCCGTCGATCCTCAACCAGATTGCGGTCGCGAAAACCGAGCCGGGAGATGAAAACAACCAGGACATCTCGGCACTGGTGGGCAAGGTCGATATTCGCAAACTGGAAGAGTTCCCGCAGAACGACGCCGATGCCTACAGCTACTCGGGGGCATTGTGCCGGGCCAACCAGGGCCTGATGGAGTTCGTCGAAATGTTCAAGGCACCGATCAAGGTGCTGCACCCATTGCTGACGGCCACCCAGGAAGGCAACTACAACAGTACCGAAGGCCTGGGGGCGATTCCGTTTACCGGGATCCTGCTGGCCCACTCCAACGAATCGGAATGGCACACCTTCCGGAACAACAAGAACAACGAAGCATTCATCGACCGGATCTATATCGTCAAAGTGCCGTACTGCCTGCGCGTCAGCGACGAGGTGAAGATCTATGACAAGCTTCTGTTCAACAGCTCGCTGGCCAAGGCCCATTGCGCGCCCGACACCCTGAAAATGCTCGCTCAGTTCACCGTGCTCTCGCGCCTCAAGGAGCCGGAAAACTCCAACATCTACTCCAAGATGCGCGTGTACGACGGCGAAAACCTCAAGGACACCGATCCGAAGGCCAAGTCGATCCAGGAATACCGCGACGCAGCGGGTGTCGACGAAGGCATGAACGGTCTGTCGACCCGCTTCGCCTTCAAGATTCTATCGAAGGTCTTCAACTTCGATCCGCACGAAATCGCCGCCAACCCGGTGCACCTGCTCTACGTGCTGGAACAACAGATTGAACAGGAACAGTTCCAGGCCGAGACCCGCGAACGCTATCTGCGCTTCCTGAAAGAGTACCTGGCGCCGCGTTATATCGAATTCATCGGCAAGGAGATCCAGACTGCCTACCTCGAGTCTTACAGCGAGTACGGTCAGAACATCTTCGATCGCTACGTGCTGTACGCCGACTTCTGGATACAGGATCAGGAATATCGCGATCCGGAAACCGGCGAGATCCTCAACCGCGTAGCCCTGAACGAAGAACTGGAGAAAATCGAAAAACCGGCCGGCATCAGCAATCCGAAGGATTTCCGCAACGAAATCGTCAACTTCGTACTGCGCGCCCGAGCCAACAACAACGGCAAGAATCCAACCTGGCTCAGCTACGAAAAACTGCGGGTGGTCATCGAGAAGAAAATGTTCTCCAACACCGAGGACTTGCTGCCGGTCATCAGCTTCAACGCCAAGGCCAGCAAAGAGGACCAGCAGAAGCATAACGACTTCGTCACACGGATGGTCGAGCGGGGCTACACCGACAAACAGGTACGACTGCTGTCCGAGTGGTACTTGCGGGTCAGAAAATCACAGTAACCCGCTGCCGGTCAGACCGGTTGTCGTTAGCCCGAGGCCTGTTTACGCTTTTTCTGTTACACAGGCCTCTGGAGGTGTCCGAAATGCGGTAGCGAGGTTCAGGCAGCGTCAAAGCGCTTGGGGGAGCGTGTACACCCTCCGGCACTGGACTTATGCTGCGTTAACGCTCGCCCCTTTCAGGACAGCTTCTAAGGAGCAGTCATGAGCTATGTGATCGACCGACGTCTCAATGGCAAGAACAAGAGCACGGTAAACCGCCAGCGGTTTCTGCGGCGCTACCGTGATCACATCAAAAAGGCTGTCGAAGAGGCGGTCAGCCGGCGCTCCATTACCGATATGGAACACGGCGAGCAGATCAGCATTCCCGGCCGCGACATCGACGAGCCGGTGCTTCACCACGGTCGTGGCGGCAAGCAAACCATCGTGCACCCCGGCAACAAGGAATTCATCAGCGGCGAGCACATCGCCCGCCCGCCCGGAGGTGGCGGCGGCAGAGGCCCCGGCAAGGCCGGTAACACGGGTGAAGGGATGGACGAGTTCGTCTTCCAGATCACCCAGGAGGAATTCCTCGAGTTCATGTTCGAGGACCTTGAGCTGCCTAATCTGGTCAAACGCCACCTGACCGGCACCGACACCTTCAAGACCGTACGCGCCGGCATCAGCAACGAGGGCAACCCGTCACGGATCAACATTATCCGCACGTTGCGTTCGGCCCATGCCCGACGCATTGCCTTGTCCGGCAGCAGCCGGGCGAAATTGCGCGAAGTCAAAGAGGAACTGCTGCGACTTAAACGGGAAGAACCGGACAACTTCGGCGATATCCAGGAGCTCGAAGCAGAAATCGAGAAGCTCAGCGCGCGCATTCACCGAGTGCCATTTCTCGACACCTTCGACCTCAAGTACAACCTGCTCATCAAGCAGCCGAACCCCAGCTCCAAAGCAGTAATGTTCTGCCTGATGGACGTGTCTGGCTCCATGACCCAGGCGACCAAGGATATCGCCAAACGCTTCTTCATCCTGCTGTACCTGTTCCTCAAGCGGAACTACGACAAAATCGACGTCGTGTTCATCCGCCACCACACCAGCGCCCGTGAAGTTGATGAGGAGGAGTTTTTCTACTCCCGGGAAACCGGCGGCACGATTGTCTCCAGTGCCCTGAAACTGATGCAGGAGATCATGGCCGAGCGTTATCCGAGCAACGAATGGAACATCTATGCCGCCCAGGCGTCCGACGGCGACAACTGGAACGACGATTCGCCGATCTGCCGCGACATCCTGATCAACCAGATCATGCCGTTCGTGCAGTACTACACTTATGTTGAGATTACCCCGCGCGAACACCAGGCCCTGTGGTTCGAGTACGAACGCATCGCCGAAGCCTTCTCTGACACTTTTGCCCAGCAGCAACTGGTCTCGGCCGGGGATATCTATCCGGTCTTCCGTGAACTCTTCCAGCGCAGGTTAGTGACATGACCGCCAAAGAGCAGAAGCGCCAACCCATTTCCACCGGCTCCGAATGGACATTCGAGCTGATCCAGGCCTACGACCGCGAAATCAGTCGTCTCGCGGCCCGCTACGCGCTGGATACGTACCCCAACCAGATCGAAGTGATCACCGCCGAGCAGATGATGGACGCCTATGCCTCTGTCGGCATGCCCCTGGGTTATCACCATTGGTCCTATGGCAAACACTTCCTCAGCACCGAAAAATCCTACAGCCGCGGCCAGATGGGCCTGGCCTACGAGATTGTGATCAACTCGGACCCCTGCATTGCCTATCTGATGGAAGAAAACACCATCTGCATGCAGGCGCTGGTGGTGGCTCACGCGTGCTATGGCCATAACAGTTTCTTCAAAGGCAACTACCTGTTCCGCACCTGGACCGACGCCAGTTCGATCATCGATTACCTGGTGTTCGCCAAGCAGTACATCATGCAGTGCGAAGAACGCCACGGCATCGACGCGGTAGAAGACTTGCTCGATTCCTGCCATGCGCTGATGAATTACGGCGTCGACCGTTACAAACGCCCTTATCCGATTTCCGCCGAAGAAGAACGCCGTCGGCAGAAGGATCGGGAAGAGCATTTGCAGAAGCAGATCAACGATTTGTGGCGGACAATTCCAAAAGGCGCAGACAAATACAGCGACAAGGACAACGCACGCTTCCCCGCCGAACCTCAGGAAAACATCCTGTATTTCATCGAAAAACATGCCCCGCTGCTGGAGCCCTGGCAGCGCGAAATCGTGCGGATTGTGCGCAAGATCGCCCAGTATTTTTATCCGCAGCGCCAGACCCAGGTAATGAACGAAGGCTGGGCCACGTTCTGGCACTACACCTTGATGAACGACTTGTATGACGAAGGCCTGGTCACCGATGGCTTCATGATGGAATTCCTGACTTCACATACCAGCGTGGTCTTTCAGCCCGGCTTCGACAGCCCCTACTACAATGGCATCAACCCCTACACCCTGGGTTTTGCCATGTATCGCGATATCCGCCGGATATGCGAACAGCCCACTGAGGAAGACTACCGTTGGTTCCCGGAAATCGCCGGTACCGACTGGCTGTCCAGCATCAAATTCGCCATGAGCAGCTTCAAGGACGAGAGTTTCATCCTGCAGTACCTGTCACCCAAGGTGATCCGCGACCTCAAGCTGTTCAGCATCCTCGATGACGATCAGAAGGACGATCTGCTGGTTCCGGCGATACACGACGAAGACGGCTATCGAACCATTCGTGAAACCCTGGCGGCGCAATACAACCTGGGCAATCGCGAACCCAACATCCAGATCTACAGCATTGACCGGCGTGGCGACCGTTCCCTGACCTTGCGTCACCAGCAACACGACCGCAAACCGCTGGGCGATTCCACTGATGAAGTACTCAAGCACCTGCACCGCCTCTGGGGCTTCGACATTCACCTGGAAACCCTGCAAGGGGATCAGGTGATGAAAACCCACCATGTTCCGCCCAGAAGCGAGCATGGCGAGGGTGATTACGGCCGGCTGGACTTGGCAGTCATTCATCTTTGATCCTCTTTTCTGCCTCCGGAAGTTCGACGCAAAGGTTATTCTGTCGGGCTAACGGAGGTTTTTTATGCAGATTTATAAAGTCGGCGGTGCGGTACGCGATCGCCTGCTGGGCAAGCCTGTCACCGATATCGACTGGGTCGTTGTAGGCGCCACCACCGAAGAAATGCTCGCCAAGGGCTTTCGTCCGGTGGGCGCGGACTTCCCGGTGTTTCTTCACCCCAAAAGCGGTGAGGAATACGCCCTCGCCCGCACCGAACGCAAAAACGGGCGCGGCTACGGCGGCTTCATCTTTCACACCAGCCCCGACGTCACCCTCGAAGAAGATCTGATTCGTCGCGACCTGACGATCAACGCCATGGCCGAAGACGACCAGCAGAACCTGTCCGACCCCTACCATGGCCAGCAGGATCTAGAGGCACGTCTGCTTCGTCACGTTTCCCCCGCGTTCGCCGAAGATCCACTCCGTGTTTTGCGCGTTGCCCGCTTTGCCGCGCGTTATGCGGAACTGGGCTTTACCGTCGCCCCCGAGACATTGGAGCTGATGCGTCAACTCAGCGAATCAGGTGAATTGGAGGCATTGACTCCCGAACGCAGCTGGAAAGAAATCGCCCGCGCGCTGATGGAAGACCAGCCTCAGGTATTCATCGAGGTGCTGCGCGAGTGCGGCGCGCTCAAGGTACTGATGCCGGAAGTCGACGCGCTGTTCGGTGTACCGCAACCCGAAGCCCATCACCCGGAAATCGACACGGGCGTGCATACCCT
Source organism: Pseudomonas farris (assembly GCF_019145235.1). Taxonomy (GTDB): domain Bacteria; phylum Pseudomonadota; class Gammaproteobacteria; order Pseudomonadales; family Pseudomonadaceae; genus Aquipseudomonas; species Aquipseudomonas farris. The sequence continues at coordinate 48,667 of NZ_JAHSTV010000008.1, forward strand.
GAGCGTGCTGGAGCAAGCGGCACTGCATAAACAACCGCTGACCGTACGCTGGGCCTGCTTGCTGCATGACCTGGGCAAAGGATTGACGCCCGAGGAAGAATGGCCCCGCCACATCGCCCACGAGCACAAAGGCCTGAAGCTGATCAAAGCGGTCAATGAGCGCTTCAAGGCACCGAAGGACTGTCAGGAACTGGCGCTACTGGTGGGCAAGTATCACACCCATGGCCATCGTGCGCTGGAGCTGAAACCGTCGACCTTGCTGGAGTTGTTGCAGAGTTTCGACGTCTATCGTCGACCTCAGCGCTTTGAGGAGTTTATCGCAGCGTGTGAAATGGACGCTCGGGGGCGTAAAGGCCTGGAGCAGAGAAGTTATCCACAGGCGGAATATTTACGTGGCGCGGCAACCGCAGCGCGAAGTGTTGCCGTTCAGCCGTTGCTGGAGAAGGGATTCAAGGGACCGGAGTTGGGCGAGGCGATCAAGCGCGAGCGGCTCAAGGCGCTGAAGGCTTATAAAGCGGCGGCGTCTGTTTGAAAAGCTTCGCGAGCAGGCTCGCTCCCACAGGGTTAGCGTTAACCTGTGGGAGCGAGCCTGCTCGCGATGGCGTCATCCGCCTCACAACAAATTCAAAGGGGTCAGCTGTTGGCCGCGCCATTCAAACGCCACTGGCGCCAGCACCTGATCGATCTGCGCTTCATCCCACAAAGTCGCAAAGCTTTTGCCTACGCCCGGATGCACACGGTCCGGCGCAATCAGCGACAACGGCCACAGCACGAAGGCATTTTTCAGAATCTCTGCCCGCGGCAAGATCAAACCATCGAAGTTGCCCACCAGGTCGCCGAACAGCAGCACGTCGATATCCAGCGGCAAGCCCTTGCGGTCCGGCGCGTAACGGCCGTTATCCGCTTCGATGAATTTCAACCGTCGATCCAGCTCCATCAGCGGCAGATCGGTGAAAGCCGAAACCACAAAATTGAAAAACGGCCCGCTCTTGATCCCCACCGGCTGGCTTTCGAATACCGCCGAGCAGCGCATATCCACCAGGAAACCCGCCAGGGCGTCCAGGCCAGCCTGCAAATGGGCTTCGCGCTCGATATTGCTACCGAGCCCGAGGTACACCTGAGTCAGCGACATCCGCGCTCGATCTCCACGCCCACACCCGTGGCCGCCGGGACGGCACCTGGCTTGGTCAGCTTGAGGTGCATCCAGGTGATCTTGAATTCGCTCATCAGCACTTGCGCCAGACGCTCGGCAAAGGTCTCGACCAGCTGGAACTGCGCCTGTTCGGCGAACGCCTGAATGCGCGACGAAACGCTCGCGTAGTCGAGCGCCAGGGTCAGGTCATCACCGGCGGCGGCCGGACGATTGTCCCAGGCGAAGCTCAGATCAAGTCGAAGACACTGTCGGATGCCTCGTTCCCAGTCGTAGGCACCAATCACGGTGTCGACTTCCAGGCCCTCGATAAACACTCTGTCCAAGCACTTCTCTCCACTGCACGACAAGGGCGCAATGCGCCGTTAGAATCAGGGCGTCCTCGCCCGGAATAGTTAGCATGTTTTGGTTACTGGCGATCCTCGCCTACCTGCTCGGCTCTCTGTCCTTCGCCATTTTGCTCAGCCGCCTGACCGGTAACCCCGATCCGCGAATGAGTGGCTCGGGCAATGCCGGTGCCACCAATATGTTGCGTCTGGCCGGCAAGAAACTCGCCATCCTGACCTTGCTCGGCGACCTGAACAAAGGCCTGCTGCCCGTATTGATCGCGGGTGCTATAGGCCTTTCACTGCAAGAACAGGCCTGGATCGGCGTCTGCGCCGTTATCGGCCACCTGTTTCCGCTGTACTTCCGCTTTCGCGGTGGCAAGGGTGTCGCCACCGCCGCTGGCATGCTGCTGGGGCTCTACCCGCCTGCCGCGCTGCTGGCGGTCTGCGCCTGGTCGCTGACGTTCTACCTGACCCGCACCAGCTCACTCGCAGCCCTGATTGCCACACCGCTGACCCTGCCGTTGCTTGCCTGGCAAGAACCGGCGGCACTGCTACCCATGAGCGCACTCACGGGCCTGATCGTCTGGCGTCATCGCGGCAATCTACGCGACCTGTTTGCCGGGCGCGAACGGCATTTTTAAATACCGCACGTGAGCACCCCTCATCACAGCGCCGACAGTTGCTCCATCGGCCAGCGCGCCTGCACGCTGATTGCCAGGCTTTCATGCTGGCCGGCCTGCAAGCGCTGGCAGCCGGCAAACGCAATCATCGCGCCATTATCGGTGCAGAACTCCGGACGGGCATAAAATACATCGCCCTTCATGTCGCCGAGCATTTTCTCCAGTGAAGCCCGCAGCGCTTTATTGGCGCTGACACCCCCTGCGATCACCAGACGCTTGAGACCCGCCTGTTTGAGGGCACGCTTGCACTTGATGGTCAAAGTCTCCACCACGGCCTGCTGGAACGCCAGCGAGATGTCGCAACGGGCTTGTTCGCTGTCGTCCCCGGCGCTGACGCTCTGCTGCCAGGTGTTCAGCGCAAAGGTTTTCAGCCCGCTGAAGCTGAAAGCCAAGCCTGGACGATCACACATTGGGCGCGGAAAAGTGAAACGCCCCGCAACGCCCTGCTCCGCCAGACGCGCGATCTCCGGACCGCCCGGATAATTCAGGCCCATCATCTTCGCGGTTTTATCGAATGCTTCGCCGGCAGCATCGTCGAGAGTCTCGCCCAAGAGCGTGTACTGACCGATCCCGTCGACCTGAACCAGCTGCGTATGACCACCCGACACCAACAAAGCGACGAACGGGAACTCCGGAGGTTGCGACTCCAGCATCGGCGCCAGCAAGTGACCTTCCATGTGGTGCACACCCAAGGCCGGAATGCCCCAGGCAAAAGCCAGCGCCTGGGCGCACGAAGCCCCCACCAGCAAGGCTCCGACCAAGCCAGGACCCGCGGTATAAGCGATGGCGTCGATCTCGGTCGGCACACAGCCGGCCTCGGCCAAGACCTGACGAATCAACGGCAGCATGCGTTTGACGTGATCACGCGACGCCAGCTCCGGCACCACGCCGCCATAGGCACGATGCAGATCGATCTGACTGAACAACGCGTCGGCCAACAACCCGCGTTCACTGTCGTAAAGTGCGACACCGGTTTCGTCGCAAGAGGTTTCTAATCCCAGTACTAGCATGGGTTTGCGCCTTGTAGAGGCTGAATTCGAAGGCGCGCATAATAGTCTTCGCGTGATGCCCCGACCAGCGGTTTTCGATCAGAGGCTTTGCATTCCGAGCGATGAGGGGTTAACATCCGCAACCCTTAAAAACCGACGTCTTCAAGTGCTCTTTTGCCGCGAGGATGTTGACCCCGGTAATGAATGAAGGTAGCTCTGGATGCCAGCCGTCAAAGTAAAAGAGAACGAACCCTTCGACGTAGCTCTGCGTCGTTTCAAGCGCTCCTGCGAAAAAGCCGGTGTACTGGCTGAAGTTCGTAGCCGCGAATTTTACGAGAAGCCAACTTCTGAGCGTAAGCGTAAAGCAGCAGCCGCTGTTAAGCGTCACGCCAAGAAAGTTCAGCGCGAACAGCGCCGCGCCGTTCGTCTGTACTAATACACAGACGATCGTAGCAAGCTTCTGCCAAGCCCGGCCCTCAGCCGGGCTAATGGCATTTGCGGAAAACGCTTGATGCTTCACCGTCGAAGCCGCAGACGCGACCGAGACAAATCTGCTTCACAGCGTCAGACCTGGCTCTTTTGCCAGCGGTGCACGTCTTTTCTGACGAGCCTTCCAAGGCTACTGACGAGCACACCCACTGATTCCTCTCACGACGATCAGCCCAAGGCACCTTCTTGCGTGCCCGCTTATGAGCTATCCGAGGCCAACGACTGTCCGTCGCCGGATTCAGCGAAACACTTTCAAATAGTCGAATACTGATTGGTACTAACGTCAGTGGATTTTCGGCAGATACACTTCCCGACAGCGATACGCAGACGACACCGGTCGAGCCGCACACCCTGCGCGCCTCAAACAACGACCCGCGTTCGGCCGCCCTTCGTTTTGGGTCCATTTCAGCGCAGATGACGAGAACGCCATGGCCGGGCTAATTCCCCAGAGCTTCATTGACGACCTTCTGAACCGCACCGACATCGTCGACGTGGTCAGCTCGCGCCTGCAAATGAAAAAAGCCGGCAAGAACTACACGGCCTGCTGCCCGTTTCACAAAGAAAAAACCCCCTCCTTCAGCGTCAGCCCCGACAAACAGTTTTATTACTGCTTCGGCTGCGGCGCTGGCGGTAACGCCCTCGGCTTCATGATGGACCATGACAACCTGGATTTCGTCCAGGCTGTCGAAGAACTGGCCAAAGCCGCCGGCATGGAAATTCCCCGCGAAGAAAGTGGCCGTCCGCACAAACCACGGCAGCCCACCGATTCGCCGCTGTATCCGCTGCTCACCGCCGCCGCCGATTTTTATCGTCAAGCCCTGAAAAGCCATCCGTCACGCAAAGCCGCCGTGGATTACTTGAAGGGTCGTGGACTCACGGGAGAAATCGCCCGGGATTTCGGGCTCGGTTTTGCCCCTCCTGGCTGGGACAATCTGTACAAGCACTTGAGCAGCGATACCCTGCAGCAAAAGGCCATGATCGACGCCGGCCTGCTGATCGAGAACGCCGAAACCGGCAAGCGCTATGACCGCTTCCGCGATCGCGTGATGTTCCCGATCCGCGACAGTCGCGGGCGCATCATCGCCTTCGGCGGCCGAGTGCTGGGCGACGACAAGCCGAAATACCTGAACTCACCGGAAACCCCGGTCTTCCATAAAGGCCAGGAACTCTACGGCCTTTATGAAGCACGCAAGAACAACCGCAACCTCGACGAAATCATCGTCGTCGAAGGCTATATGGACGTCATCGCCCTCGCCCAGCAAGGCCTGCGCAACGCCGTCGCAACTCTGGGCACCGCCACCAGCGAAGAGCACATGAAGCGCCTGTTTCGCGTCGTGCCCAGCGTGCTGTTCTGCTTTGATGGTGACCAGGCGGGCCGAAATGCCGCCTGGCGGGCGCTGGAGGCAACCCTGCCATGCCTGCAGGACGGGCGCCGGGCGCGCTTTCTGTTCCTGCCCGAGGGAGAGGACCCGGATACCCTGGTCCGCTCCGAGGGCACTGACGCCTTCCGCGCGCGAATCAATCAGCACGCCCAGCCGCTGGCCGATTACTTTTTTCAACAGCTGACCGAAGAATCGGACCCGCGCTCCCTCGAAGGCAAGGCCCACATGGCCACCCTCGCCGCGCCGCTGATCGACAAAGTCCCGGGGGCCAACCTGCGCATCTTGATGCGCCAGCGCCTGAGCGAAATCACCGGGCTTAGCGGCGAAGCCGTGAGCCAACTCGTGCAAAGCACGCCTCAGCCTCAGGAAGCGCCACCCGCTTACGATCCGGGCATCGATTACGACGCCATGCCGGATTACAGCGACTACCATCAGCCGCAGGCCCAAGAGATGTACGCGCCGCAGCAGGAATGGACGCCGAAGAAACCTGGTGCAGGCGGCAAGAAATGGGACAAGAAACCATGGGACAAAAACGGCAAACGTGGCGGCGATCGCGATCAACCGCGCGCGCCACGGATTCCGGCCGCTGTAGAGCCGCCCACCCTGGCCGCCTTGCGCACGCTGCTGCATCACCCGCAACTGGCTGAGAAAGTCGAGGATGCCGGGCACTTCGCTGCCGAGGACCATACCAACACGCAACTGTTGGTCGCCCTGCTCGAAGCCGTACAGAAGAATCCCAAGCTAAACTCATTTCAACTGATTGCGCGCTGGCACGGCACCGAACAAGGCCGACTGCTCAAAGCGCTGGCAGAAAAGGAGTGGCTGATTGATGGAGATAACCTTGAACAACAGTTTTTCGACACCATTACTAGCTTGTCAGCCCGCCAACGCGAGCGAAACCTGGAACAACTTCTTCGAAAAGCACGTCAAAGTGAATTGAGCACCGAAGAGAAAAATCAACTGCGCGACCTTTTAAGTCGCAATGTTTCCGCATCAAGCCCGACCTCAACTGGCGCGTGAGGTCATAGCTCAGGTATAATCCTCGGCTTGTTTTTTGCCCGCCAAGACCTTCAGTGGATAGGGTGTTATGTCCGGAAAAGCGCAACAGCAGTCTCGTATCAAAGAGTTGATCACACTTGGTCGTGAGCAGGGCTACCTGACTTACGCGGAGGTCAACGACCACCTGCCGGAGGATATTTCAGATCCGGAACAGGTGGAAGACATCATCCGCATGATTAATGACATGGGGATCAACGTATTCGAGGTTGCGCCAGATAAGGATTCCCTTATGCTGGCCGACGCCGATACCGACGAAGCCGCCGCCGAAGAGGCAGCAGCAGCGTTGGCAGCGGTCGAGACCGACATTGGTCGCACCACCGACCCAGTGCGCATGTACATGCGTGAAATGGGTACGGTAGAGCTCCTCACACGTGAAGGCGAAATCGAAATCGCCAAACGTATTGAAGAGGGCATCCGCGAAGTGATGGGCGCAATCGCGCACTTCCCTGGCACGGTTGACCATATTCTCTCCGAGTACACTCGCGTCACCACCGAAGGTGGCCGCCTGTCCGACGTCCTGAGCGGTTATATCGACCCGGACGACGGCATTGCGCCGCCTGCAGCGGAAGTGCCACCGCCTGTCGACCCGAAAGCCGTGAAAGCGGATGACGACACCGACGACGATGACGCCGAAGCGACCGACGACGAAGAAGAAGCCGAAAGCGGTCCGGATCCGGTCATCGCCGCACAGCGCTTTGGTGCTGTCGCCGATCAGATGGAAATCACTCGCAAGGCCCTGAAAAAGCACGGTCGTGGCAACAAGCTGGCAATCGCCGAGCTGATCGCCCTGGCTGAGCTGTTCATGCCGATCAAACTGGTGCCGAAGCAATTCGAAGGCCTGGTCGAGCGTGTTCGCAGTGCCCTGGATCGTCTGCGTCAGCAAGAGCGCGCGATCATGCAACTGTGCGTTCGTGATGCCCGTATGCCGCGTGCCGACTTCCTGCGCCAGTTCCCGGGCAACGAAGTCGACGAAAGCTGGACCGATGCACTGGCCAAAGGCAAAAGCAAATACGCTGAAGCCATTGGTCGCCTGCAACCGGACATCATTCGTTGCCAGCAGAAGCTGACCGCGCTGGAAACCGAAACCGGTTTGACGATCGCCGAGATCAAGGACATCAACCGTCGCATGTCGATCGGTGAGGCCAAGGCCCGCCGCGCGAAGAAAGAGATGGTTGAAGCGAACTTGCGTCTGGTGATCTCCATCGCCAAGAAGTACACCAACCGTGGCCTGCAATTCCTCGATCTGATCCAGGAAGGCAACATCGGTCTGATGAAAGCGGTAGACAAGTTCGAATACCGCCGCGGCTACAAATTCTCGACTTATGCCACCTGGTGGATCCGTCAGGCGATCACTCGCTCGATCGCCGACCAGGCACGCACCATCCGTATTCCGGTGCACATGATCGAGACGATCAACAAGCTCAACCGTATTTCCCGGCAGATGCTGCAGGAAATGGGTCGCGAACCGACCCCGGAAGAGCTGGGCGAACGCATGGAAATGCCTGAGGACAAGATCCGCAAGGTATTGAAGATCGCTAAAGAGCCGATCTCCATGGAAACCCCGATCGGTGATGACGAAGATTCTCATCTGGGTGACTTCATCGAAGACTCGACCATGCAGTCGCCAATCGATGTCGCCACTGTTGAGAGCCTTAAAGAAGCGACTCGCGAAGTCCTGTCCGGCCTCACTGCCCGTGAAGCCAAGGTTCTGCGCATGCGCTTCGGTATCGATATGAATACCGACCACACCCTCGAGGAGGTTGGTAAGCAGTTCGACGTGACCCGTGAACGGATTCGTCAGATCGAAGCCAAGGCACTGCGCAAGCTGCGCCACCCGACGAGAAGCGAGCATTTGCGCTCCTTCCTCGACGAGTGATCCACAGAACCCCCGGCCCAGGCCGGGGGTTTTGCTTTATACAGATTAAATGCCCCGTACATCCCCCCCGCCGCATAGCCCGTCTACACTCGAAACATTCCCCCAAGCCATAACGAGACCGTTATGCCCAGATGGCCGACCGTGCTTTTTTTGCTGTCGCTGATGACCTGGACCGCAACGGCTGGCGCGTTGACTCTTACCGACGAAGAACGTAGCTGGCTAACGGCTCACCCGGAATTGCGCCTGGGCGTGGACGCGTCCTGGCCGCCGTTTGAATTTCGCGACGAACACGGGCGTTATCAGGGCCTGGCAGCGGACTACATCAACGTCATCCGTCAACGGCTGGCCATCAAACTCACGCCCATCGAGCCGGTCAGCTGGACTGAAGTCTTGCAGCAGGCCAAACAAGGCAAGCTAGACATCTTGCCAGGCATCATGTCGACTCCCGAGCGCCAGACGTATCTGTCGTTCACACGCCCCTATCTCGACTTTCCGATTGTCATTCTGGCTCACGTCGGAGGTGCCCAACCGCGCAAAATCGAAGACCTGTACGGGCTGAAGATCGCTGTGGTGGAAAACTATGCCCCCCATGAACTATTGCGCACCCACCATCCCGACCTGAATCTGGTAGCGATGCCCAATGTCAGCTCGGCGCTGCAGGCACTGGCTACCGACGCCGTGGACGCCGTCGTGGGCGATCTCGCCTCCAGCGTCTGGAGCCTGCGCCAGCTCAAGCTCGACGGGCTCTACGTCAGCGGTGAAACACCCTATCGCTACCAATTGGCGATGGCCGTGCCCCCGAACAACAAGCTGCTGGTCAGCATCCTCGATAAAGTCCTGGCAGACATGACCCCGAGTGAAATCAGTGCCATCCAGGAACATTGGGTCGGTAACGTTCTGGACCATCGAACGTTCTGGCTCGATGTGCTGATGTACGGCCTGCCAGGATTACTGTTTCTGATGATCGTGCTGGCAGTGGTTATCCGGATCAACCGCCGACTCAGTTCGGAAATTGCTCGTCGGGTCGCTCTGGAACAGGAGCTGCGCAGCAGCGAATACCATTACCGCGGGCTGGTGGAGAGTCTTTCGGCTATCGCCTGGGAAGCCCGGATCAGCGATTACACCTACAGTTACGTGTCACCTCACGCTCAGGATCTCCTTGGTTATCCCCTGCCCCATTGGCTGATTCCGGGCTTCTGGCGCAACATTATCCACCCCGCGGATCTGACCCGGACCCAGACCTTCTGCGACCGTGAAGTGGCGGCCGGACGCGATCACAGCGTCGATTACCGGGTCATCACCGCCGACGGCCGTTGCCTTTGGGTCCGTGATATCGTCAGCCTGATCGAGCACGCCCATGAACCAGTACTGCGTGGGCTGATGATCGATATCAGCGAAGCCAAGCGCACCGAAGAGGCGCTGCGCCTGTCGGAACAAAAGTTCGCTTCAGTGTTCCAGCAATGTCCGGATATTCTGGTGATCGCACGGCTTTCCGACGGTTGTCTGCTGGAGGTCAATGAAGCGTTCGAAGAACAGATCGGCCTCAAGGCCGAAGACGTCATAGGCCAGACCGCCACCGACCTGAACATCTGGGGTGTACCCGGTGTGGGGCCAGGTTTGTTGCAGCGGTTGCAGGCCGGCAGCATCCGCAACCTGGAGATGCCCTTTCGCCGCAGCAATGGTCAGGTGTTTACCGGCCTGATTTCTGCCGAGCCTTTCGATCTCGATACCACCCCGGCCCTGGTGGTCGTTGTGCGGGACATCAGCCAACTCAAGGAAACCCAGCAACAACTGCAAACCTCCGAAGAGAAGTTCGCCAAGGCCTTTCATGCCTCCCCCGACGGCTTGCTCCTGTCCCGGCAGAGCGACGGTTTGCTGTTGGAGGTTAACGAGGGCTTCAGCCGTATTACCGGCTTCAATAGCGCGATGTCCGTGGATCGCTCGGCCCTGGACCTGGGAATCTGGGTCAATCTCAACGAACGCAAACAGATGCTCGAGCTGTTGCACCGGGATGGTTTTGTCCGCGACTTCAGTTGCCACATCCGCCGCAAAGACGGGCAGATCCGGCTCTGTGAGGTTTCAAGCCGGCCGTTGCCCATTGGCGATGAGGCCTGCATGCTGACCATCGCCCGGGACATTACCGAGCGACATCTGATGCAAGAGAAACTGCAACAGGCCGCCACGGTGTTCGAGAGCACCGCCGAGGGTGTATTGATCACCGACACCCAACAGCACATCAGCGCGGTCAATCGTGCATTCACCGAAATTACCGGCTACAGCGAGAGCGAAGCGCTGGGCCACACCCCTCGCCTGCTCGCCTCGGGCCTGCACGACAGCGCATTTTATGCGGCGATGTGGCATCAATTGACCGCCGACGGTCATTGGCAAGGCGAGATTTCCAACCGGCGCAAGAACGGCGAGCTCTACCCGAGTTGGCTGACCATCAGCGCGGTGCGCAACCGGGACAAACTCATCACCCACTTTGTTGCGGTGTTCGCGGACATTTCCAGCCTCAAGCACGCGCAGGCCAAACTCGACTACCAGGCGCACCACGACCCGCTGACGGGCCTGCCAAACCGCACGCTGTTCGAGAGTCGGCTGTTGACTGCACTGAACAGCCAGCAGGAAAACGGGGGCCAGGGCGCGGTGCTGTTCCTGGATCTGGACCGTTTCAAACACATCAACGACAGCCTCGGCCACCCGGTTGGCGACCTGCTGCTCAAAGGCATTGCCGTGCGCCTCAAGGAGCAACTGCGCGATATCGATACCGTGGCGCGGCTGGGTGGCGACGAATTCATCATCCTGCTCCCCGGTCTGCAACAGTCCAGCGATGCCGACAACATTGCCACCAAGCTGCTCAATTGCTTCTCCGCCCCTTTCCAGGCCGGCGAGCACGAGTTTTTCATCAGCGCCAGCATCGGCACCAGCCTGTATCCCAAGGACGGCTGCGACGTCGCTACGCTGGTCAAGAACGCCGATGCCGCGATGTATCGCTCCAAGGCCAAGGGCCGTAACCGGGTTGAAAGTTACACCCGCGACCTCACCGCCCAAGCCAGCGAGCGCGTGGCGCTGGAACATGAACTGCGGCGCGCCATCGAGCGCAATGAGCTGTTTTTGTACTACCAGCCCAAAATCAGTCTGGACGATTATCGAGTGGTTGGCGCCGAAGCGCTGATTCGCTGGCATCACCCCACCTTCGGTGATGTACCTCCCGAGCACTTCATTCCCTTGGCCGAAGAAAACGGCATGATCCTGCAAATCGGCGATTGGGTACTTGAGACCGCCTGCCGACAGATGTACGAGTGGAATCAGGTCTATGAGTGCCTGGGCCCACTCTCAGTCAACCTCGCGGGCGCGCAACTGCGCCAGCCGAATCTGCTTGGCCGGATCGAACAACTGCTCAAGGACAACCACCTCAACCCCGGCTTCCTGCAACTGGAAATCACTGAAAACTTCATCATGAGCCAGGCCGAAGAGGCGCTGGCGGTGCTGCATCAACTCAAACGCCTGGGCGTGCAACTGGCGATCGACGATTTCGGCACTGGCTATTCGTCCCTGAGCTACCTCAAACGCCTGCCGCTGGACATTCTCAAGATCGACCAATCCTTCGTCCGCGGCCTGCCAGACGATCCGCATGACGCGGCGATCGTTCGCGCCATCATCGCCCTGGGCCGCAGCATGCAATTCACCGTCATCGCCGAGGGCGTCGAAACCCAGGCGCAGCAGCAATTCCTGGCTGCGGAGGGCTGTGAACAGATCCAGGGTTACATCGTCAGCCTGCCACTTCCCCCCGACGAATTCGCTGCGACGTTTCTTCGTACAGCCATATTGGATTTTTCGGATAGCACAGCTGAGAAACCATCGCTATAATCCGCGGCCTACTGAGGGCCTATAGCTCAGTTGGTTAGAGCAGGGGACTCATAATCCCTTGGTCGTAGGTTCGAGTCCTACTGGGCCCACCATACTCAAAGCCGCGCACTGCGCGGCTTTCGTGTTTCTGGGTGGCCACCGTTGATACAGCCCTATGGACACCGTCGCGATCCAGGACTGGTGACTCCTTCGCTGTAAAGGCTTAAGTGATCCGCCTTAGCTCGCTTGGTGAGCTCCCTTTTCAGCCGGTGCAAGTTCGGGGAACTCCACCAGCAGTGCCTTGTTACCCCTGGCGATGTGTTCCATCACCGCCATGGCGATGTTTTCACGCACCCTCCCGACCGAGACGTAATACATGGCCCAGGCTTGTTCGGGTGTGCAGTGGCCGATCTGCTCCTCAATCTCCTTGTAGGCTTTGTATTCGTCCGACTCCAAGTAGCATTGGCAATCACCTTGGTACATGATTTTTCTCCCTCCCTGGAACCTCTGTGCCCCCTAAGTAAGTCGGCTGATACGGGCTGCCCCTGCTCCCTACGTGATTTCACATACACAGAACCAGATTAATTTTCTTTAAAAACTATAAACCCACATCATACTTACGGAGCAATTCTTCAATACGGCTCCACCGCCGCTCATTAAAACCAACTGACTGTTTATCCAGCGACATAGAACTACGTGCAATTAGCGACTCATATCTCTCAATCATTTTTATCAGCACTATCAATTCTTTAATTTCGCTTTTAATTTCTCTGTAAACGCCCATAGCCCCCTCACATAAAATAAAGACCCCCCATAGAACATCAAAGACGACAACCAAGTCAGATCACGTACCACTCTTCACTTTGGTCCAAACCCGAGTGCGGATTCGCTCCAACTTCAATGGCAGCGGCTCAAGTGGAACAAGTGTAGCAACGGTCTTTTTGTCTGGATAAATCCAAGTATTGTCGCGCAGCTTCTGCTCAACAAACTCTGTGGCATCTTTATTAGCGTTAGGATACAACGTGTGATTTGAGCTCTTGGCAATAACTTCTGGCCGCAACATATAATTAATAAATGCCATGCCTTCCTTTGGGTGGGGAGCATCTTTTAACAGAACCAAATTTTCTGACCAAACCAGCGCTCCCTCGCGAGGAAGGCTGTATGCAATCTTGCGTCCAGTATTAGCCTTCTCGTTGATGGCCTGCGCAGCAAGGGCACCATTGGCCCAACCTACAACTGCACAAATATTGCCATCAGCCAAGTCAGAGTCGATTCTGGATGAGTCGAAATAGAGGACGTAGGGACGGATTTTTAACAACAGGGCTTGAGCTTTCTGGTAATCATCCGGATTCCTACTGTTGCTAGGGAGCCCAAGGTAATGCAAAGCAATTGAAATGATCTCACTTGGAGAATCGAGCATTGCCACACCGCACGACTTGAGTTTGCTGATGTTTTCTTCTTTGAAGATCAAGTCCCAGCTATTCACCGGAGCATTATCACCTAATGCCGCTTTGACTTTATCAACGTCATAGCCAATGCCGGTGGTGCCCCATAAATAGGGAACAGCGTAGCGATTACCAGGGTCATTGACCGCAACCTGGGACAAGATATCAGGGTCGATGTGTGACAAATTACTCAGCTGATTACGATCCAACGGCTGAAGTACTCCCGCCTGGATCAGGCTTGGCAACACGTTGGAGGTAGCCACAACCACGTCGTACCCCGTGCGCCCAGCCATCACTTTGCTCTGCATGATTTCGGCACTGTCGAACGCGTCCATATGGATGCTGGTGCCGGTTTCCTGCTCAAACTCCTTTGGGGTCTCCGGTGCGATAAGCCCGAACCAGTTATACAGATACACCCCAGGCTCTACAGCCCCCACTGATGTGCTGATCCCTGCACAGAGAAGCGAGGCTGCAAAAATGGTTCGCAAAGGTGATTTGCTCATACAACTATCCTTGTCAAGACGACATGCCCTCATGGCCATCGTGAATCCTGATCGTGAATATACCCGGCATTGACGAATAGTAAATACCTACGAATACTTACCTGCGACCTACGAATCCCTAACCCTAAAGGGGTAGAAAATGCCACTCGACCTTCATAGCCTGGCTTGGCACCGATCGATTGGAAAGCTGATCATGCAGTTGAACCGTCCAGAATTCTGGAGCTCACTTATTCGCACGTTAAATGAATATGTGCAGATCGATAACTGGGTCGTATTAATATTTAGCAATCAACAAGTACAAGTTGTTAGTCTCCCTGAAATAGCAGATACAGAAGAGGTAGATGCCTTTATTCATCGCTACGTGAAGGGACTTTATATGCTGGATCCATTTTATATAGCTAATCGAGAAAACCCGCAGAGCGGTTTCTTTCACATGCTGGATATTGCACCGGAGCACTTCCTTGAGACTGAGTACTATCACCAATACTTCGCACAGTATATTTCTGTAGATGAAGCGCAGTACAATGTCCAGCTTGACTCCGATAGAACGCTATGCATTTCCTTTGGTAGTAACGCCCGCTTCAACCAAGAACAAATAACAATACTTGATATTATCAAACCATGGGTAACTGCATTAATGCATCAACGCATGTGTTTTGAGATTGACGTAGAAAAAGATTCCCCTGAACCAACTCCATGGCCAGAAGCGATTCTCCAGCTTGGCACACAAATAACAACGCGCGAAAAGGACGTCCTCAAATTATTACTTAGCGGCTTCTCTAACAAAGAGATAGCAGGAAAACTTTCCCTGTCGGCAGAAACAATAAAAGTTCACCGCCGAAATATTTACGCCAAATTAAACATCAAATCACAACCCGAATTGTTTGCTCGTTTTTTTATGCCAAAACAGGATATCTGCCCTGCAAATTGAAGTCAGCGCCTGGCACTTTTCAGGCCCAAACACTCAACGATGGAATGGCCTGCACAGGCCGCAACCGTTCAAGCATTTCCCCCGTCAACACGACCTCATAGGTATCCGCCGGCCTCCCCCATTGCTCCACAATGACCATGCCATCTACCAGCGCCGCGCCCAAGCCGGTAATCGTGTCGGCCAATGCCTCTACGATTTGTTGGGTCCGCAGCCATAAACGATCAGTAATCTCTTTAAGCTCGGCAGTTATGCGCTCGGACGACGCTGGATCCGTATCGGGGTAGGAGATATTTCGCAGCAAGTGCCGTAACTCCCTTACTTTTGCGTAATCCTGTTCCGCCCCAAGCTCTCCATTCAGGATGGCTGTCGCTTTCGTTTTATCGACGAGTTTCCTGGCTGAATGCTTTGCAGGTAAGGTCTGACTCATAGCGCCAGCAAAAAGGACTATCAGCCGACCTTCCAAATGTTCCTTCATTTCTTCTATCGAGGAAATTGACCGCGTCAAGATAATGGAAGCCCCAGCCTGATGCCTCAAGTCCATGGTGACTTTCAGGGTCACATCACCCGTTTCAAAGCCCAAGGCTCGGGCAATCACGTAGTGCCCCATTTCGTGATTCGCAATCTGCAATGCATGTTCCCGTATAGCGGGAGGCATCTTCTTCATCATTCCCATCATCTCCCGTCAATGCCCTCCGTTGCGTATTCGACTATGAGAGTAACGGCTCGTGTCCATGCTATCGATGTAGAACCCGTTTCGCATCATTACTCCAGCCGTGTACGGCAATTACAACGTACTTGCCGTCTCTACACTGCCGGGCGAGATTGCCAGCCTTGAAGACACCGAACTATTGCCCCAGCGAAAGCACAAAAATGCCCGACTGCGTGATGAGACCGTCGCCTGGCTGTGGGAGCGGGCTTGCGCGTAACTGATGCCAGTTCAGACAACCGCCACGAGCACCGCGCAGGATGTGCCTGTAACATGACCGCCCATTGCTCTGTGCCGCTGGAGATGCCCCTTTGCCTGACACTCGCCCGCCCGTTCTTGACGAAATCGACCGCCAATTGATCGCGGCCCTGCAGATCAATGCCCGCGAAAGCGTGGCCATGCTCGCCCGGCAACTGGGTATCGCCCGTACTACGGTGACGTCGCGTCTGGCACGGCTGGAAAAGGCCAAAGTCATCACCGGTTACGGTGTGCGCCTGGGGCAGCGCGTGGTGGATGGCGGATTGCAGGCGTACGTCGGGATTACGGTGCAACCGCGGTCCGGCAAGGAAGTGCTGCGTCGTCTTAGCGCCATGGCGCAGGTTCAGCAGTTGTGCGCGGTGAGTGGTGAATTTGATTACGTGGCGTGGTTGCGCACCGACTCGCCGGAGCAGCTGGATCAGTTGCTGGATCAGATTGGCAGTGTGGATGGCGTGGAGAAGACGACGACTTCGATCATCTTGAGCAGCAAGATTGATCGGGGGCAGCCGGTTTGAGTTTCCGCCGTTAGGTCTTGGGTGTCTGGTCGGGCCTCTTCGCGGGCAAGCCTCGCTCCTACAGACTAATTTCGTCGTAACGCCGCGTTGCGTCGTCACAATGTGTAGACGCAAAGCAAAATGACGACACATTGCGTCTTATTAACGTGTTCTACGCTCTCTAGAATGGCTGCCATCTTTTCCTATACTCAGACGCGCACTCTGCGTCAGGTCGCCAGCAAGGTCAGCCATGAACAAGAACAATCGCCATCCTGCAGACGGTAAAAAACCGGTCACCGTTTTCGGCCCGGACTTTCCTTTCGCCTTCGACGACTGGATCGAACACCCGGCCGGGCTGGGCAGCATTCCGGCGCACAATCACGGTGCCGAAGTGGCGATTGTCGGGGCTGGCATTGCGGGCCTCGTGGCCGCCTACGAATTGATGAAGCTGGGCCTCAAACCCGTTGTTTACGAAGCCTCGAAGATGGGCGGTCGCCTGCGCTCCCAGGCATTCAACGGCGCTGAAGGCATCATCGCCGAGCTCGGCGGTATGCGTTTCCCGGTGTCGTCGACCGCGTTTTATCACTATGTCGACAAACTCGGCCTCCAAACCAAACCCTTCCCGAACCCGCTGACGCCTGCGTCGGGTAGCACGGTAATCGATCTGGAAGGCAAAACTCATTACGCACAGAAACTGGCGGATCTTCCTGCACTGTTCCAGGAAGTCGCTGACGCCTGGGCCGATGCTCTGGAAGCCGGCTCGCAGTTCTCCGATATCCAGCAAGCAATCCGCGACCGTGACGTGCCGCGCCTCAAGGAACTATGGAACACCCTGGTGCCGCTGTGGGACGACCGCACGTTCTATGATTTCGTCGCCACCTCCGAAGCCTTCGCCAAGCTCTCGTTCCATCACCGCGAAGTGTTCGGCCAAGTCGGCTTCGGTACTGGCGGCTGGGACTCGGACTTCCCCAACTCGATGCTGGAAATCTTCCGCGTGGTGATGACCAACTGTGACGATCACCAGCACCTGGTAGTCGGCGGTGTGGAGCAGGTGCCGCTGGGCATCTGGCGCCATGTACCGGAGCGTTGCGTGCATTGGCCTGAAGGCACCAGTCTCAGCTCGCTGCACAGTGGCGCGCCGCGCTCCGGCGTGAAAAAAATTGCCCATGCACCGAACGGGCGTTTTACCGTTACCGATAACTACGGCGACACACGCGAATACGCGGCAGTACTGACTACCTGCCAGAGCTGGCTGCTGACCACCCAGATCGAATGCGACGAAAGCCTGTTCTCGCAAAAGATGTGGATGGCCCTGGACCGCACCCGCTACATGCAATCATCGAAGACGTTCGTGATGGTCGATCGCCCATTCTGGAAGGACAAGGACCCGGAAACCGGTCGCGACCTGATGAGTATGACCCTCACCGATCGCCTGACTCGGGGTACCTATCTGTTCGACAATGGCGACGACAAGCCGGGGGTGATTTGCCTGTCGTACTCGTGGATGAGCGACGCGCTGAAAATGCTCCCGCACCCAGTGGAAAAACGCGTGAAGCTGGCCTTGGACGCGTTGAAGAAGATCTACCCGAAAGTCGACATCGCCGCGCGGATCATCGGCGATCCGATCACCGTGTCGTGGGAAGCCGACCCGCACTTCCTCGGGGCTTTCAAAGGCGCCCTGCCCGGCCACTACCGCTACAACCAGCGCATGTACGCGCACTTCATGCAGGACGACATGCCGCCCGAGCAGCGCGGGATTTTCATCGCCGGCGATGACGTTTCGTGGACGCCGGCCTGGGTCGAAGGTGCGGTGCAGACGTCGCTCAACGCGGTATGGGGGATCATGAAACACTTCGGCGGTGAAACTCACGCCGAAAACCCGGGTCCAGGAGATGTGTTTAACGAGATCGGTCCGATCGCCCTGCCCGAGTAAGAGGAATCCGAAATGCGCGTAGCCCTTTACCAATGTCCACCGCTGCCCCTGGATGTCGCAGGTAACCTGCAACGCCTGCATCAACTGGCGCTGGAGGCCAAGGGCGCGGACTTGCTGGTGCTGCCGGAGATGTTCCTGACCGGCTACAACATCGGCATCGATGCGGTCAGCGTGCTGGCGGAGGTGCACAACGGTGAGTCGGCGCAGCAAATCGCGCGCATTGCCAAAGCGACGGGGATTGCCATTTTATATGGCTACCCGGAGCGCACCGAAGACGGGCAGATCTACAACGCCGTGCAGTTGATCGACGCCGATGGCGAACGGTTGTGCAACTACCGCAAGACTCACTTGTTCGGCGACCTCGATCATTCGATGTTCAGCCCCGGGCCGGATGAGTTTCCGCTGGTTGAACTCAACGGCTGGAAGCTTGGCTTTTTGATCTGCTACGACCTGGAGTTCCCGGAAAACGCCCGGCGTCTGGCCTTGGCCGGTGCCGAGCTGATCCTGGTGCCGACGGCGAACATGATTCCCTACGATTTCATCGCCGATGTCACCGTCCGCGCCCGAGCCTTCGAAAACCAGTGTTATGTGGCCTACGCCAACTACTGCGGCCACGAAGGCGACATCCAGTATTGCGGCCAAAGCAGCATCGCCGCGCCGGATGGCAGCCGCATCGCCCAGGCCGGACTTGATGAAGCGTTGATTGTCGGTGAACTGGATCGTCAGATGATGATTGATTCCCGCGCCGCCAATCGTTACTTCCTCGACCGCCGTCCCGAGCTATACGGCGAGCTGAACAAGCCCTAATCCGCTAGCATTAGCGCTTCTCTGTTCTGGAAGTGCTCATGCCTGCGCTGAATCCCCCTCGCCTCCACACTGAAACCCTCGCCAATGGCCTGCGGGTGACGCTGCGTCATGCTCCCGATTTGAAGCGCTGCGCCGCTGCGTTGCGGGTCGCTGCCGGCAGTCACGACGTGCCACTGGCCTGGCCGGGGCTGGCGCACTTTCTTGAGCATTTGCTGTTCCTGGGTACAGAGCGCTTTCCCGCAGAGCAGGGGTTGATGGCCTACGTGCAAGGTCATGGCGGGCAGGTGAATGCGCGAACCAGCGAACGTACGACGGACTTCTTTTTCGAGCTGCCGCCTCAGGCGTTTAAGGGTGGACTTGAGCGTCTGTCGGATATGCTCGCTCATCCGCGTATGAATCTGGACGATCAGCGCCGGGAACGGGAAGTGCTGCATGCCGAATTTGTCGCCTGGTCGCGGGATGCGACAGCCCAGCAGCAATTTGCTTTGTTCGACGGGCTCTCGGCGGCTCATCCATTGCGGGCGTTTCATGCTGGAAACCGCTACAGCCTGCCGGTACCGCAGCCCGAATTTCAACAAGCGTTGAAGGACTTCTATCATCGGTTTTACCAGACCGGGCAGATGACACTGAGCCTGGCCGGGCCACAGAGTCTCGATGAGTTGAAGGAAATGGCGCAGGCGTTTGCGGTTGCTATTACCCCCGGCGAAAAAGTCCCTCAGACAAAGCCCACCTTGTTGATGGATTCTTCTGACAATAGTTATCAACAGGCAGGAGAACGTCGGCTTGATCTACTGTTCACCTTCCAAGCGCTGCCCGACTCAACGCCCGAAGCGCTGGCGTTCCTGTGCCACTGGCTGAACGCCGAAAAACCCGGCGGCCTGTTGGCGCAGCTGCGAGAGCATGGGCTGGCGGACAACCTGAAAGCCGCGCTGCTCTATCACTACGCTGGCCAAGCTTTGCTGCACATCGAATTCACCCGGCCCGCCAACGCAACGCGAACGGACAACGTGATCCGCGAACGGCTCCTGGATTGGCTGGGCTTTTTTGCCTCTCATCAGGATTGGGCCGAACTGCGCGAAGAGTATGCAGCCCTGCTACAGCGCCAACAGCAAGTCAGCGCCGCCCTGCAACGGGCCCAACGAGACAGCGAACAGCTTGAAGCCGGGCTATCCGAACAGGGCGTTGTCGCCCTCAAGGCAATCCTCAAACAAATCGGCGCTGTGGATAACTTCACCGGCCAATGGCAACTGCCGACACCCAACCCGTTTTTGCGCGCCGAGACTCCAGCCTCGAATGCCGGATTGATTCGCGGCCAGACCAGCGCCCATCGCGGCCTGCGGACTTTTGCCCAGGATCGCTCACGCAGTCGGCGCGAACGATCGCCGATGCAGTTCAGTCAGGCGTTGCCGGATAACACGGATGAAGGTGCGGTTTATCTGCGCTGGCGCCTGGAGTTCGCACCTCACAGCCGCCTTCAGTCGAATCTGGAAAACAACCTGCGGATGCTGCGCGAAGATGCGCGTCAGGCCGGTGTGGACTTTTCCTTCAGCGCTTCGGGTAATGAATGGCTGCTGAAAATGACGGGCCTGCAGGAACCGATGCCGACAGTCCTCGAACACGCGCTGAAGGAACTGACAAAACCTGATGCCGATTTCTCACAGGAAGAGCTGGCGGCCGTTGCGTTGATGCCGATTCGACAATTGCTCAAGGCGCTGCCCGAGCTATGCCTTGAGCACACCGAAGCCTCAGATGACTTACAGCAACTCTGGTCGAGCGCGCGCTGGGATGGCCTGGCGGCAGGCCTGTCTGCCCAGACACAAGCGGCGATGGGGCTTGCCTTGAGTCGTATTCCCGGCACTGCGGACAGTCAACTGACGCCGCCTCCATCGATTCGCTCACAGCATCTCTGGAACTCCGTCGATACCGGCTCCAGCGAACACGCGCTGCTACTCTTCTGCCCGACAGCAACCCATAACATCGCCGATGAGGCCGCCTGGCGTTTGCTCGCACACGTAAGCCAGACGCCGTTCTACCAGCGCCTGCGGGTGGAGCTACAGCTTGGTTACGCCGTATTCAGCGGGCTACGCCAGATAAACGGCCAGACCGGGCTGCTGTTCGGTGTGCAATCACCGAGTGTCGCGCCTCTGGATTTGCTGGAGCACATCCAACAGTTCCTCAGCGAATCGGAAGGGATGATCGAAAGCATCGATAACGCGACCTTCATCGCTCAGCGCCAAGCCTTGGCCGATCAATTCGACAGCACCGCCCTGCCCAACGCCCAAGCAACTGAGCTGCTCTGGCAAGGCCAACTGGCCGGCCACTCGTCGGATTACCTGAAACGCCTGCCTCAAGCGATTCTGATGAGCGACCGCGAAGCCTTGCTGGCGGCGGTACAACGACTGAATCGGGCCGACGGTGGATGGCGCTGTCTGGCCAGCGGACCGGGCCCATCTACGCCTTGGCAAGTGGCAAAATGATCATTACCGGTGCTGCAATTAGCTTTCTCAAAGATTCGTGGCCAATCGCTCTGTAATTTTGAGTAACATAGCCGCCTAACTATCTGAACATCTCCGACTGGAGGTGGACTATATGTATAGGTCTCAACTGTCCCATCCACCTGAAGGAGCGCTTCTATGTCCTGGTCCAAACCTGCTTACACCGACCTGCGTATCGGCTTCGAAGTCACCATGTACTTCGCAAGCCGCTAAGCTCTGCCGTCTGGTAGAGAATGCAGTGCTACGCCTCGGCTCGCCGGGGCGTTTTTATTTTCAGCTTTCAATGATGGAGCGGCCATGTTTGTCCAGATTCTAGGTTCCGCCGCCGGCGGCGGTTTCCCCCAGTGGAACTGCAACTGCGTGAATTGCGCAGGTTTTCGCGACGGCAGCCTGCGGGCCGAGGCGCGTACCCAGTCGTCCATCGCGATTTCCGATGACGGCGTGAACTGGGTGCTGTGCAATGCTTCGCCGGACATCCGCGCCCAGCTCCAGAACTTCGCTCCAATGCAGCCAGGTCGCGCGCTGCGTGACACCGGCATCAGTGCAATCATCCTGATGGACAGCCAGATCGATCACACCACCGGCCTGCTCAGCCTGCGCGAAGGTTGCCCGCATCAGGTCTGGTGCACCGACATGGTCCACGAAGATTTGAGCACCGGTTTCCCGTTGTTCACCATGCTGACTCACTGGAATGGCGGGTTGAACTGGAACCGTATCGAACTCGATCAGAGCTTCACCGTCCCGGCCTGCCCGAACCTGCGCTTCACCCCGCTGCCCCTGCGTAGCGCCGCCCCACCATACTCGCCGCATCGGTTCGACCCGCATCCGGGCGACAACATCGGCCTGATCGTCGAAGACCTGAGCACCGGCGGTAAACTGTTCTATGCACCGGGCCTGGGCAAGGTCGACGCATCGCTGATGAAGATCATGGCCAGCAGCGATTGCCTGTTGGTGGATGGCACGATGTGGGACGACGACGAAATGCAGCGCCGTGGTGTCGGCACGCGCACTGGCCGGGAGATGGGTCACCTGGCGCAGAACGGCCCCGGCGGCATGCTCGAAGTACTGGAACAGTTGCCCAAGCAGCGCAAAGTACTTATCCACATCAACAACACCAACCCGATTCTCGACGAGGATTCGCCGGAGCGCGCGGAGCTGGTTCGGCGCGAGGTTGAAGTGGCGTATGACGGTATGAGTATTGTGTTGTAGGAAACCAAGACCGCTGCGCGGTCTATCGCGAGCAGGCTCGCTCCCACACTGGATTGGGTTACCACTTGCCCCCTGTGGGAGCGAGCCTGCTCGCGATGAAGCCCGTACAAGCACTACACATCTAGGGTTGTACCCCGGAGAACCGCAATGACTGACACCGCAATGTCCCCCGCCGAATTCGAAGCGGCCCTGCGCGCCAAGGGCGCCTACTACCATATTTATCACCCGTATCACGTGGCGATGTATGAAGGCCGGGCGACCCGCGAGCAGATCCAGGGCTGGGTCGCCAACCGCTTTTACTATCAGGTGAACATCCCGCTCAAGGACGCCGCTATCTTGGCCAACTGCCCGGACCGCGAGATTCGTCGCGAATGGATTCAGCGTCTGCTGGACCACGACGGCGCCCCCGGCGAAGAGGGCGGCATCGAAGCCTGGCTGCGTCTTGGGCAAGCGGTAGGCCTCGACCCGGATCAACTGCGCTCTCAGGAATTAGTGCTGCCTGGCGTGCGGTTCGCCGTGGATGCCTACGTCAATTTCGCCCGCCGCGCCCGTTGGCAGGAAGCCGCCAGCAGTTCGCTGACCGAGCTGTTCGCGCCGCAGATCCACCAATCGCGCCTCGACAGCTGGCCGCAGCATTACCCGTGGATCGACCCGGCCGGTTACGAATATTTCCGCACACGTCTGGGCCAGGCTCGTCGGGATGTGGAGCATGGTCTGGCGATCACTTTGCAGCACTACACTACGCGGGAAGGCCAGGAGCGCATGCTGGAAATTCTCCAGTTCAAACTGGACATTCTTTGGAGCATGCTCGATGCCATGAGCATGGCCTACGAACTGAACCGCCCGCCGTACCACAGCGTGACCGAACAGCGGGTCTGGCATAAAGGAATTACCTTATGAGTTTCGATCGCAGCAAAACCCCGACATGGCGCACCGGCTACCGCTTCCAGTACGAACCGGCGCAAAAAGGCCATGTGCTGCTCTACCCGGAAGGCATGATCAAACTCAACGACAGCGCTGCGCTGATTGGCGGTTTGATTGATGGTCAGCGGGATGTCGCGGCGATTATCGCCGAACTGGGCGCGCAGTTTCCCGACGTGCCTGAGCTCGGTGACGACATCGAGCAATTCATGGAGGTCGCCCGTGCTCAGCACTGGATCGAACTTGCCTGATTCCGTGTCAGACAAGTTACCGCTCAAGCCCGAAATCGGCCTGCCCCTTTGGTTGCTGGCCGAGCTGACGTATCGCTGCCCGCTGCAATGTCCGTACTGCTCCAATCCACTGGATTTCGCCGAGCAGGGCAAAGAGCTGACCACCGAGCAGTGGATCAAAGTCTTTCGCGAAGCCCGGGAGATGGGCGCGGCGCAGTTGGGTTTTTCCGGCGGTGAGCCGCTGGTGCGCCAAGACCTCGCCGAACTGATCGCCGAGGCACGCAAGCTGGGTTTTTACACCAACCTGATCACCTCTGGCATCGGTCTCACCAAGCAGAAAATCAGCGACTTCAAGAAGGCCGGTCTGGACCACATCCAGATCAGTTTTCAGGCCAGCGACGAGCAAGTGAATAACCTGCTGGCAGGCTCAAAAAAGGCCTTCGCGCAAAAGCTCGAAATGGCTCGAGCGGTGAAGGCTCACGGCTACCCGATGGTGCTGAACTTCGTCACCCATCGGCACAACATCGACAAGATCGACCGGATCATTGAGCTGTGCATCGCCCTTGAGGCGGACTTCGTCGAACTCGCGACGTGCCAGTTCTACGGCTGGGCCCAGCTCAATCGGGTTGGCCTGTTGCCGACCAAAGAACAATTGGTTCGCGCCGAACGCATCACCAACGAATACCGCGCCAAACTGGAAGCCGAAGGGCATCCGTGCAAGCTGATTTTCGTTACGCCGGACTATTACGAAGAACGTCCGAAAGCCTGTATGAATGGCTGGGGCAGCATTTTTCTGACAGTCACACCGGACGGAACCGCCCTGCCCTGTCACGGTGCCCGACAGATGCCGGTGCAGTTTCCTAACGTGCGCGACCACAGCATGCAGCACATCTGGTACGACTCGTTCGGCTTCAACCGCTTTCGCGGTTACGACTGGATGCCCGAGCCGTGCCGCTCCTGCGACGAGAAAGAAAAGGACTTCGGCGGCTGCCGCTGTCAGGCGTTCATGCTCACGGGTGACGCGAGCAACGCCGACCCGGTGTGCAGCAAGTCGGAACATCACGGCGTGATTCTCAAGGCCCGCGAAGAGGCCGAACACGCGACCCAGACCATTGAACAACTGGCCTTTCGCAATGAACGAAACTCACGCCTCATCGCCAAAAGCTGAACCCTTAAGCGCCGCCAGGGCTGTCGCGGCCGGCATCGACTTCGCCGAGTTACAAGTCGGCAAGCATGGCCTGTTCTGGAACGAATACCGCCCCGAGGACGCCGCCTGCCGGATCTGGCAGTGGCGCGACGGCCAGGCTCATTGCCTGACACCGCCTACCTTCAGTGTGCGCAGCCGGGTGTACGAATATGGCGGCGGTGCGTTTTGTCTGACCGATGATGGGCTTGTTTTCGTCAACGAGGCAGACCAGCAGCTGTACCGGCAATCACTGACCGGTGAGGCGCCTGAGGTGCTGACTTCGAGTGAATGCCGCTACGGCGATTTGCACTTCGCCAACGGGCAAGTGCTGGCGGTGGAAGAGCACCGCGATCGACATCGCCTGGTGGCTATCGATCTGGTTGACGGCCAACGTCATCTGCTGGCCGAAGGCGCCGATTTCTACGCGGCTCCAACCGTGAGCCCTGACGGTCGACGTCTGGCCTGGATCGAGTGGAATCGCCCGGATCAGCCCTGGACCGCTACTCGCCTGATGGTTGCCAAGCGCCAGAGCGATCACACCTTTGCACAACCACGCTGTGTGGCGGGTGACGGTGCCCAGGAGTCACTGCAACAACCACGATTCGATGACAGCGGCCGTCTGTTTTGTCTGACGGATCGCGGCGGTTTCTGGCAGCCGTGGATGGAGTCGGGCAACGGTCTGCGTCCACTCCCGAGTGCTGCCGCCGACCATGGACCGGCGCCTTGGCAACTGGGTGGTTGCACGTGGTTGCCGTTGGGCGAAGACACTTATCTGGCGAGTTGGACCGAGGGCGGGTTTGGTCGACTGGGGCTTTGTCATGGCGATGGTTCCCGTGACGATTTCACGGGCGACTACAGCCGCTTCCGTCACCTCGCACAGGATGAACAGTTCATCTACTGCATCGCCGCTTCGCCGGTCAGTTCGTCGGCAATCATTGCCATCGACCGTGAAACACGCCAGGTCAACGTTCTGGCCGGCGGTATCGCACCGCTGCCCGCCGAACAGATCAGCCGCCCGCAAACCCTGCGCTATCCAAGCGGTTCGGGCGAGGCCCATGGTTTCTTCTACCCGGCGATGACCGGCGACACGAAAGCGCCCTTGGTGGTGTTCATTCACGGCGGCCCGACTTCGGCCTGCTACCCGATGTTCGACCCGCGAATCCAGTATTGGGCACAACGCGGCTTCGCCGTGGCCGACCTCAATTACCGAGGCAGCAGCGGCTATGGCCGCGCGTATCGCCAAGCGTTGCATTTGAGCTGGGGCGACGTGGATGTGGAAGATGCCTGTGCGGTGGTGGCCTACCTCGCCGATCGGGGGCTGATCGACGGCGACAAAGCGTTTATCCGTGGAGGCAGCGCCGGTGGCTACACCACGTTGTGCGCACTGGCCTTTCACAAGGTCTTCCGTGCGGGCGCTAGTCTGTATGGCGTCAGCGATCCCGTTGCGCTAGGCCACGCCACCCACAAGTTCGAAGGTGATTATCTGGACTGGTTGATCGGCGACCCGGTGCTGGACGCCGAACGCTACGCCGCACGCACGCCATTGCTGCACGCGAACAACATCAGCGTTCCGGTGATTTTCTTTCAAGGTGAACTGGACGCCGTGGTGGTGCCGCAACAGACCCGCGACATGGTCACTGCGCTACAGGACAACGGCATTCTGGTCGAAGCACATTACTACGCTGACGAACGCCACGGCTTTCGCAAGGCCGGCAATCAGGCCCATGCGCTGGAGCAGGAGTGGTTGTTTTATAGGCGGGTGATGGAGTTAGCGGACTGAACTCTGCGCTCAGTGCAGGTATTTGCGGTGCCCCCATTCGCGAGCAAGCCCGCTCCCACACTGGACCTTCTGTGAGCACATTGTGTGTGAACACCAGAGATCAAATGTGGGAGCGGGGCTTGCTCGCGAATGCCATTTACCTGACGCAGCGAATCTCAGCGCTTGGCGATGATGTAAACCGCATGCACGATTCCCGGAATGTAACCAAGCAATGTCAGCAGAATGTTCAGCCAGAATGCCC
Source organism: Pseudomonas farris (assembly GCF_019145235.1). Classification (GTDB taxonomy): domain Bacteria; phylum Pseudomonadota; class Gammaproteobacteria; order Pseudomonadales; family Pseudomonadaceae; genus Aquipseudomonas; species Aquipseudomonas farris. The sequence continues at coordinate 75,609 of NZ_JAHSTV010000008.1, forward strand.
CAGCGAAACCGACTTGCAGAAACACACCCAGTGGCGGCAACAGAATGGCGATGATGATTCGAATGATATCCATGGGGTAGCTCCTGATTGAAGTTGGCTCTTGTGAAACCATACAGCTAATCGACCTGCGGCGTTCTTCAGGGTTCATTGCGGCTCTTCAAGGCCAGTATTCGAGATGTGTTGGGATGTGCAGCGGCGACAGGCTTTGCTGACGTTGTTGGGGACACTATTGGAGGAAGTGATGAATGGGCCGGATGACCACTTGAATGGCCCGACGAGACTGGAGACGGTTGAGCTGAGTACTTTTTTCCAGACAAAAGAAAACCCCGCCGAAGCGGGGCTTTGCAGACTGTTTCCCTGACATCCATTTCACTCCGCCATCCTGGCAGAATCCTACGTGTCCGTGTTGTTGCTTTGCGCTTCCTGCGCGACGTCCATGTGAAGTAGATTAGCTCTGGATCCAATCTTCGCCTATGGGAAAACAGCAGCACGTTATGTAAGAGAATGCTTACACAACGTCAAAGGATCAGAATTGTCCTGCGTCCAGCAGGAACAGCGATTCGCTGCCCGCCTTTACCGACGCACTCAATGAGTGAATTCGCGGTAGCAGACGTGCGAAATAGAACCGCGCTGTACCGAGTTTGCTTGCGTAGAAATCGTCCTGCGCTTCTTTACCAAAGGCTGCCTTGGCCATCAGTGCCCACATGTAGGCGTAGGCCATGTAACCGAATGCCTGCAGATACTCGACCGACGCCGCGCCGATCTCGTTCGGGTTGTTTTTCGCCCGATCCAGCAACCACTCAGTCAGTTCGTCGAGGGTATCCACCGCATCATTCAACGGCTTGGTGAACTCCGCCAGGTTTGTATCGGCAGTCGCGGTGAAGTGGCGAATCTCGTCGGCGAACAATTTGTAGAACGCCCCGCCGCTACCAACGATCTTGCGTCCTACAAGGTCCAGCGCCTGAATACCGTTGGTGCCTTCGTATATCTGGGTGATACGCACGTCGCGCACCAGTTGTTCCTGGCCCCATTCACGGATGTAGCCGTGACCGCCAAATACCTGCTGGCCGTGCACCGTGGTTTCCAGGCCCAAGTCGGTCAGGAAGGCCTTGGCCACCGGGGTCAGCAAAGCCACCAAATCTTCCGCGCGTTTGCGGGTAGTGGCGTCTTCACTGAACTTGGCGGTGTCCAGCTGCATCGCCACGTAAGTGGAGAAGGCACGGCCGCCTTCGTTCGAGGCTTTCATGGTCAGCAGCATGCGACGCACGTCCGGGTGGACGATGATCGGGTCAGCCACTTTGTCCTTGTTCTGCGCGCCGGTTGGCGAGCGGCTTTGCAGACGGTCGCGAGCGTATTCGATAGCGTTCTGGTACGAGCGCTCGCCAGTGGCCAGGCCCTGGATACCGACGCCCAGACGCTCGTAGTTCATCATGGTGAACATCGCCGCCAGGCCTTTGTTTGGCTCGCCGACCAGATAACCCACGGCTTCGTCGAAGTTCATCACACAGGTCGCGGATGCCTGGATGCCCATCTTGTGTTCGATCGAACCACAATTCGCCGGGTTGCGCGCGCCCAGGCTGCCATCGGCATTGACCATGAACTTCGGCACCAGGAACAGCGAAATGCCTTTCGGCCCCGCTGGCGCGTCGGGCAGTTTGGCCAATACCAGGTGGATGATGTTCTCGGTCAGGTCGTGCTCACCGCCGGTGATGAAGATTTTGGTGCCGCTGACTTTGTAGGAACCGTCGGCCTGAGGCTCGGCCTTGGTGCGGATGATCCCCAGGTCAGTACCGGCATGCGGCTCGGTCAGGCACATGGAACCGGCCCAGACACCGGCATACATGTTCGGCAGGTACGCGGCTTTCAGCTCTTCGCTGGCGTGGGCGTTGATCGACAGGCAAGCGCCGGCGGTCAGCATTGGGTACAGACCGAACGACAGGCTCGCGGAGTTGACCATTTCTTCGACCTGCGCCGAAACCGCTTTGGGCATGCCCATGCCGCCGTAGGTCGGATCGCCCCCGACACCCACCCAACCGCCTTCAGCGTAAGTCTGATAAGCCTGTGGGAAACCGGCCGGGGTGGTGACGGCACCGTCAGCCCAGCGGCAACCTTCTTCGTCAGCTGCACGGCTCAGCGGCGCGATGCTTTTGCTGGTGACCTTGCCGGCTTCTTCGAGAATGGCTTCGACCGTTTGCGCATCGACGGTCTCGGCCAGCGCAGGCAGTTCGGCCCACAGTTTGGCGACCTCGAAAACTTCATTGAGGACGAAGCGCATATCGCGCAGGGGCGCTTTGTAGTCAGCCATGGCAAACCTCGCAAGATCTAAACAGGTGGTTCGTAGGAATAGTGATTTCGTTGGTCTGAGTGTACCCCAACAACTTTTACGACACATAGGGTCAACTCATGACTGTTTTGTTATTTTTAGTCACTGAAGATCAGGCGGATGTCTTAGGTCCGCCCAAACGCATTCGCGGGCAAGCCTCGCTCCAGGTCGTGTCGCACGCATTTCAGGTGAACGACATAAAACCGTAGGAGCGAGGCTTGCCCGCGAAGCTTTTCAAGCCTAACCGTCAGAGCGCAAACAACTCCGCCGGCAGCTTCATCAGACAATCGCTGCCCGCCTCGATGGCCGCCCGATGAGCGGCGGTACGTGGCAGCAAACGTTTGAAGTAAAACTCGCTGGTCGCCAGTTTGCCCCGGCAGTAATCGGCATCGCCGCTGCCCGACTCCAGCTGCGCCTGAGCTACCAACGCCATGCGTAGCCACAGGTAGCCGAGGATGATGTAGCCGCTGTACATCAAGTAATCCACCGAAGCGGCACCGACTTCATCCGGATTTTTCATCGCTGCCATGCCGACCTTGGTGGTCAACTCGCCCCACTGCTGATTCAGACCATTGAGCTGCGCCACATAGCTGGCGAGTTGCGGATGTTCAGCGTTTGCCGCACAGAACTTGTGGACAATTTTGGTGAAGCCGCGCAGCAGTTTCCCCTGACTGCCAAGGACTTTGCGCCCAAGTAAGTCCAGCGCCTGAATACCGTTGGTGCCTTCGTAGATCGGCGCGATCCGGCAGTCGCGAACCAACTGCTCCATGCCCCACTCACGAATGAAACCGTGACCGCCAAATACCTGCATGCCGAGGTTGGTCACCTCCAGCCCGGTGTCGGTCATGAAGGCTTTGCAGATCGGCGTCAGGAATGCCAACAGGTCTTCGGCATCCTGACGCGCCGTTTCATCCGGGCTCAGATGCGCAACGTCCAGCAACTGCGCGGTGAAATAGGTCAACGCCCGGTTGCCTTCGTTGAAGGCCTTCATCGTCAGCAACATCCTGCGTACATCGGGATGAACGATGATCGGGTCGGCGACTTTTTCCGGTGCTTTCGGGCCGGTCAGCGAGCGCATTTGCAGGCGGTCGTTGGCGTATTTGATCGCGCCCTGGAAGCTCGCCTCACCCAGACACAAACCTTGCATACCGGTGCCGAGCCGCGCGTGGTTCATCATGGTGAACATGCAGTTCAGCCCCTTGTTTGGCTCACCGATCAAGAACCCCTTGGCGTCGTCGAAATTCAGTACACAGGTGGCCGAGGCCTTGATGCCCATTTTGTGCTCGATCGAACCGCAGGAAACGCCATTGCGCTCGCCCGCATCGCCCTCGGCATTAGGTAGGAATTTAGGAACGATAAACAGCGAAATGCCCTTGGTACCGGCAGGAGCATCCGGCAGTTTAGCCAGCACCAGGTGAATGATGTTGTCACTCATGTCGTGCTCGCCGGCGGAGATAAAGATCTTGCTGCCGGAGATCGCGCAACTGCCATCGGCCTGAGGCACGGCGCGGGTCTTGATGATGCCTAGATCGGTACCGCAATGGGCTTCGGTCAGGCACATGGTGCCGGTCCATTGGCCGGCAGTGAGCTTGCTCAGATAGGTTTGTTTCTGCTCTTCGGTGCCATGGGCGTGGATCGCTGACATCGCACCGTGAGTCAGGCCGGGGTACATGCCCCAGGAGGTGTTGCTGGAACCGACCATTTCACTGATGACCAAACCCAAGGAACTTGGCAAACCCTGGCCACCGTAAACCGGATCCGCCGCCAGACCATGCCAGCCGCCTTCCACGTACTGCGCGAAAGCCTGCTTGAAGCCTGTAGGCGTTGTGACCACGCCGTTGTCGAAATGGCAGCCTTCCTCGTCGCCGCTGCGGTTCAGTGGTGCAAGAACGTTCTCACAGAATTTCGCGCCTTCTTCAAGGATCGCATTGATCATGTCCGGGCTGGCATCGGTGGCGCCCAGCGCGGCGTAGTTGCTGTGAAAATCGAAGACGTGGTCGATCAAATAGCGCATGTCGCGCAGGGGAGCTTTGTACTCGGGCATGGTCATTTCTCCGGCAGCAGATTGCTCAAACCTACTGCCGCGCACCACGCCTCACAATCACAGTCCAGACGCTGAATGCGCCATCATCACTCAACCCGCAGCCGCGTCCATGCGCACCGCGCCACGACGGTTCTGACCGAAAGCCATCACACAGTTTCGCCCCGCGCCCTTGGCGCTGTAGAGCGCCTGGTCAGCGGATTTGAGCACTTCTTCCGGCGAGCGCTGTTCCAACCGCTCGGCGACACCGATGCTGACGGTGACCGATACACTCGAGGCGCCCGAGCCTGCGCGGCGCTGGCGTCCCTGTTGGTCATCCTGAGGACGGCTATCCTGATTGCGCAGCTGGATGTTGTAGGTGGCGATGGATTCGCGAATGACTTCCAGGTGCGGCATGCACTCTTCGAGGGTCTTGCCTGCAAACACCAGAGCAAATTCTTCACCGCCGTAGCGATAGGCCCTACCGCCCCCGCTGATTTTCGACAGCTTGCTGGCGACCAGTCGCAACACTTGGTCGCCGACATCGTGGCCGTGGGTGTCGTTGAATTTCTTGAAATGATCGACGTCGCCCATGGCCAGCACGTAATTGCGCCCCAGCCGTTGCATGCGTTCGTTCAGGGCGCGGCGGCCCGGCAGGCCGGTGAGCTCATCGCGGAAGGCCATCTGATAGGCCTCATGGGCAACCGCCGCGGCGATCATCAACATCACCTGGCTGCACATGATGTTCAGGGTGAATGGCAGGATGAAGGTTTTCGGCAACATCCAAAACAATCCCAACAGCCCCACCAATTGCGCAGCATGCAAGGGTCTTGGATTGCGCCAGTATTGCCAGGCCAGTAACAGGAAAGAGGCGATGAATACCGGGTAGGACAACTGGATCAGGCTCATCCAGGCACCATGCAGGGCTGGCCAGCGGATCTCCGACAGCCACATCAGCAGCGCCTGTGGGTAACTTTGTTCCAGCCCCAATGCCACGCTGCCGAACGCCAGCAACACGGCGAAGCGCGCCACCATGTCCTGGAACAGATGAGTACGCTCTTGCCAAGCGGCGAACAAGCCAAAGAGCAACGGCAGCAACAAACAGCAAAGATGGAAGACCACGGCGGCGTCTTCACGAACTTTGCCGTTGTCGCGGTAATAGTCGGTCTGGGTGTCGAGCAGAAAGTAGGCGGTGTATACCGTGACCATCAGAAACAGTTCACGCTGACGTCGGTAAACCGCGCAATACGCCCCGCCGAGCAACAGCACCAGCGTAGGCAGCACGTTGAACAGCGAAGTGAAGAAGACGTTGAGATCCTTGACGTAGGCAGCCGCAAGCCCCGCAAACAACAACAGCAGCGATGGCAAAAAATGACTGAAACGTACAGCGGAAGAACGCGGCAAGGGTAAAGCTCCGACCCGGCAAACAAAGATGGCATTGTGCCTGCATTTAAAGCAGCTAAGCACGTGCAATGTGACGTGTGTCACATCGCCATCCTCTTTAACGGCAGCAATGGCGTTCTTCTTAGCGTTTTAGTCAGGAATATTTACAGGCGCAGCCCGTTTGCCTCAGACACAAAAAAGCCGCTGCTCCCGAGGAAGCAGCGGCTTTGTGAAGGACTGCGTAGGGCTTAGTAACCCAGTGCGAAGTCTTCTTCTTTCATGTCCATCAGGTTGTTGGCGCCCGACAGCATGGTTACAACGTGAGTGCGGGTACGCGGCAGGATACGCTGGAAGTAGAAGCGCGCAGTCTGCAGCTTGGCGGTGTAAAACGCCTCTTCGGTGGTGCCGGCAGCCAGTTTCTCGGCAGCCAGACGCGCCATGTCAGCCCAGAAGTAGGCGAGGCAGGCGTAACCGGAGTACATCAGGTAGTCCACCGACGCGGCGCCGACTTCTTCGCGGTCTTTCATGGCGGCCATACCGACCTTCATGGTCAGCTCGCCCCACTCTTTGTTCAGCGCAGCCAATGGCTCGACAAACTCTTTGACCGCGTCGTTGCCTTCGTTGGTCTGGCAGAACTTGTGGACGATCTTGGTGAAGCCTTTGAGTGCTTCGCCTTGAGTCATCAGCACTTTACGGCCCAGCAGGTCGAGTGCCTGGATACCGGTGGTGCCTTCGTACAGCATCGAAATGCGGCTGTCGCGAACGTTCTGCTCCATGCCCCACTCGGCGATGAAGCCGTGACCGCCATAGATCTGCACGCCGTGGTTAGCGGATTCGAAACCGACTTCAGTCATGAAGGCTTTGGCAATCGGAGTCATGAAGGCCAGCAGTGCGTCGGCTTTCTTCTTCTCTTCTTCATCGACGCCGTACTTGACGATGTCGACCTGCTTGGCGGTGAAGTAAACCATCGCACGGTTGCCTTCGGCGAAAGCCTTCATGGTCAACAGCATGCGACGTACGTCAGGGTGAACGATGATCGGGTCAGCGGCTTTGTCCGGCGCTTTCGGGCCAGTCAAGGAGCGCATTTGCAGACGATCGCGAGCGTATTTCAGGCCGCCCTGGAAGCCGATCTCGGCGTGCGCCAGACCTTGCAGCGCAGTTCCCAGACGGGCGGTGTTCATAAAGGTGAACATGCAGTTCAGGCCTTTGTTCGCCGGGCCGATCAGGTAACCGGTGGCCGCGTCAAAGTTCATCACGCAGGTGGCGTTACCGTGGATGCCCATCTTGTGTTCCAGGGAACCGCAGGTCACAGCGTTGCGTTCGCCGATCGAGCCGTCTGCGTTTGGCAGGAATTTCGGAACGATGAACAGGGAAATGCCTTTGGTGCCGGCCGGTGCATCCGGCAGACGTGCCAGAACGATATGGACGATGTTGTCGGCCATGTCGTGTTCACCGGCCGAGATGAAGATCTTGGTACCGGAAACTTTGTAGGAACCGTCGGCCTGAGGCTCGGCCTTGGTGCGCAGCATGCCCAGGTCGGTGCCGCAGTGCGGTTCGGTCAGGCACATGGTGCCGGTCCATTCGCCGGAAACCAGCTTGGTCAGATAAGCATCTTGCTGCTCAGGCGTGCCGTGTTCGGAAATGGTGTTCATCGCGCCATGGGACAGGCCTGGGTACATGCCCCACGACCAGTTGGCTTCGCCAACCATTTCGCTGACAGCCAGACCCAGAGACTCAGGCAGGCCTTGGCCGCCGTGCTCTACGTCATGAGCCAGGCTGGGCCAGCCACCTTCGACAAATTGCTTGTAGGCTTCTTTGAAACCGGTCGGAGTTTTAACGCCGGACTCGCTCCAGGTGCAACCTTCGGTGTCACCCACGCGGTTCAGCGGAGCCAGCACCTGCTCACAAAACTTGGCGCCTTCTTCGAGAATGGCGTCAACCATGTCCGGAGTTGCGTCTGCACAAGCCGGAAGGCTCTGATAGTGCGCTTCGTAGCCGAGCAGTTCGTCACGAACGAAGCGAATATCACGCAAGGGGGCCTTGTAGTCAGGCATAGCGATAAACCTCTGCTGATGTAACCGGGAATGAACGACCGCGTTGATTTGTTGTGACGGTCAAACAGTTGTTTGAAACATACGTTTACGCCCAATTCTTGTCAAGCGCCGATCTTTTGCCGTTCGTCATCACACCATGAAAACCTCGGCCACACAGTTGCGCAACGCCGTTGACTGAGCAACACGCCATGTAGGAGAGATTAGTTGAGGCAGAAGGACTTACGCAGAAAAACGCCGCGAACAGGCGCGGCATTGGAGTAGCGGATACAGCGAGGGATCAGGCGTAGGTATCGATCAGCGTACCGAGCATTTCATCGGATGCCTTGGCGACTTTGACGCCCAGCTCCACCTGGAACTTGCCCTGAGACATCTCGACCATATTGCTGGCCAGATCCGATTGCTGGCTGCGGTCTACCGAACGCAGACGATCAACCTGAATCTCCGAGGATTGACTGGTGACCGAACGCTCGATGGTGTTGTTGGCGATCTGACCCGAAGCCTGATCGACACGGTTCTGCCCTGTCTGAATCGTGCTCAGACCAGCATAAAAAGCGGTGTTTCCTGAGATTTCCATGGGGGAACTCGTCCGACAAAGGATCAACAGCGGCCATTGAACCAGACACGCCGACAAAAGGCCCGACAAAAACACTAATGGCACAGTGCCTTGCCATAGGTAAAACCCCAGCCAACAATCTCAGTCCAGCAGATCCAGCTGCAGATGTTCAGCCACTGCGTCGGCTGTCACCGATTTGAGTTTTGGCACTCGCCCCAGGCACGGCGCGGGGATGCGCTCGGCCAATGTCGCGAGGTTCTCTTCCAGGCGCGAAGTCTTCGGATCGATGATGTTGGCCACCCACCCTGCCAGCTGCAAACCATCCCGTGCGATCGCCTCGGCCGTTAGCAGCGCATGATTGATGCAACCCAAGCGCACGCCGACCACCAGGATCACCGGCAGACCCAGTGCCATGGCCAGGTCCGACAGATTGTCCTGATCTGCCAACGGCACTCGCCAGCCGCCAGCGCCTTCAATCAAGGTGAAGTCCGCCTGCATATCGAGAATCTGCCGCATCGGTGTCAGCAGCGATTGCACGGTCAACGCTACGCCAGCCTCCCGGGCTGCCAAGTGTGGTGCAATCGCCGGTTCGAACGCGACCGGATTGACCTGATCGTAGGTCAACGGTATCGAGCACTCGGCCAACAGTGCCAACGCATCGGCATTACGCAAACCCTTGGGCGTCAGGTCGCAACCAGAGGCCACCGGCTTGCCTGCCGCAGTGCTCAAACCCGCTAATCGCGCGGCATGCAGCAAACCTGCGGCGACGGTGGTCTTGCCGACATCGGTGTCAGTACCGGTGATGAAATAGGCTGCGCTCATAAGGGTTTCTCCAACACGGCGTAAACCACTTGATAAGTCGCCGGCAGTCCCTGTGCCTGACGATACTGCTCGTAAGCCTCGATCAGGCCGAGGATCCGCGCCCTGCCGGTCAAACCGCCTGGCCGACCGGGGTTCAGGTTATGCGCCCCAAGTGCCTTGAGCTCATGGGTCAGGCTGCGGACATCGGGGTAATGCAACACATGCGGCTGCGTTTCGAGTCTGACGACCTTCAAGCCGCTGCCCGCGCAAAGCTGTTGGTAAACACCGAACTCGCGGAAGCGGTTGACGTGCACCATGCCATCCACCTGACGCCAGCTGTCGCGCAATTCGTACAGAGTGCCTACACACAGACTAGCAAACGCGAAAATTCCGCCCGGTTTCAGTACCCGATACGCTTCATTGAGCACCGAGGCGAAATCCGCGCACCATTGCACCGCCAGGCTGGAGAAGACCAGGTCGCAGGTAGAGTCCTGCAACGGCAAGCGCTCCGCATCGCCCGCGATGAAATGAGTCGCGCCGCCCAAGGGACGGGCGTGATTGAGCATGCCTTCTGCGATGTCCAACGCCACGCCAGCGCTCGCAGCAAATTTCTCCGCCAAGGCTCGGCTGAAATACCCGGTGCCGCAGCCCATATCCAGCCAACGAGCAGGGACAAAATCTTCCGGCAACCGACGTAACAATTCGCTGCCCACGTCGCGCTGTAATTCGGCCACGCTGTCGTAGCTCGCCGCCGCACGGGAAAAGGACGCCGCCACCTGGCGTTTGTCGGGCAAGCCGCCGGGCAGGTTGGGAAGGGATAAATCAGTCATCACCGAACTCATGCAAAAAGGCCTGAATCGCCCCCGCCACACCGTGAGGGTCTTCCAGAAGAAACGCGTGACTGGCCTGTTCAATCAGACCGATTTCGACATCCGGCAGCAGTGCCAGCAAATCCCCCGCCGCTTCGGCCGGGACCAGCCCGTCGAGGCCGCCAAACAAATGCAATTGTGGCCCACGAAACGCTTGCAACGCTTGCCGGGTATCCAGTTGGGCAAGCAACTCCAGGCCGCTCATCAACACCGGCGAAGACGTATGCGGTGCGCCAGCGAGCAACAGTCGTGATATCCCGCGCGGGTCTTCGGCACCTTGGGCGCACAGCAGCGAAAAACGTTTCAACGTCATGCGCGAGTCAGCCTTGCAGCCGGCCAGAAACGCATCGAAGGTCTCACCGGGCATCGCGCTCGACCATTGTTCATGGGCGACAAAGGAAGGGTTGCTCGCCAGCGTCACCAGGCCGCAGCAGCGGTCACCGCGTCGCGCCGCTAATTCGGACGCCAGCATGCCGCCCAATGACCAGCCACCGAGCCAGGCATCCTGTGGCAACGTCGAGTCCAACTCATCGAGCCATTCTTCAAGGTCGCTCGATTCCAGCTCCGGCAACGGCTCGATCTCGACATGCAGGTGCTCATCCAAACCCTGCAAGGCGGCTGCCAAGGGTTCCAGCGGCGAAATCCCGAGCCCCCAACCCGGCAGCAGAATCAGACGATCACGCATGGCTTGGCTCCGGTCCCAGTTGTTGAAAACAATCGGCCAGTCCATTTAACAATAGCTGTACCTGCGCCTCGCTGTGAGCGGCGGTCAGGGTGACGCGCAAACGTGCGCTACCCGCAGGCACAGTCGGTGGACGAATCGCAGTCACCATCAGTCCGCGTTCGCGCAGCATCTGCGACAGTCGAACCGCGCGCCCGGCATCGCCGATCATGATCGGCTGGATCGGCGTGAAGCTGTCCATCAACTCCAGCCCAATCTGTTCGGCGCCTTGGCGGAACTGGCGAATCAGCGTCTGCAGATGCTCACGTCGCCAGTGTTCGCTGCGTAGCAACTCCAGGCTTTTCAACGTCGCGCAAGCCAGCGCCGGTGGTTGGCTGGTGGTGTAGATGTAAGGGCGAGCGAACTGGATCAGGCTTTCGATCAACTCTTCACTGCCAGCCACAAAAGCACCGGCTGTACCGAAAGCCTTGCCGAGGGTGCCGACCAACACCGGCACGTCTTCCTGACTCAGACCAAAATGCTCGACGATCCCGCCGCCATTGGCACCCAGCGGACCAAAACCGTGAGCGTCGTCGACCATCAGCCACGCGCCTTTGGCCTTGGCTTCCCGTGCCAGCGCCGGCAGGTCGGCGATGTCACCGTCCATACTGAACACGCCATCGGTGACCACCAGCGTATTGCCGGTGGCCTTCTCGAGGCGCTTGGCCAGACTGGCCGCGTCGTTATGCAGATAACGATTGAAGCGCGCACCGGACAACAACCCGGCATCCAGCAACGATGCGTGATTGAGGCGGTCTTCCAGCACCGTATCGCCTTGCCCGATCAATGCGGTGACCGCGCCGAGGTTAGCCATGTACCCGGTGGTGAACAACAACGCTCGCGGGCGGCCGGTGAATTCGGCGAGGGCTTCTTCCAGTGCGTGATGCGGGCCGCTGTGGCCGATCACAAGATGCGAAGCGCCACCACCCACGCCCCAACGCGACGCGCCCGCGCGCCAGGCTTCGATCACTTGCGGGTGATTGGCCAGGCCCAGGTAGTCGTTGTTACAGAACGCCAGCAACGGCTGACCATCGACCACCACTTCCGGGCCCTGCGGGCTTTCGAGCAGCGGGCGCTGGCGATAAAGGTTTTCGGCACGACGGGCAGCAAGGCGCGCGCTGAGATCGAAAGACATGCAGGCCTCGAAGGTCAGATGTGGGGAGCTGTACTGACTTGTCTGGAGACCGAGTCACGGCCATCGCGGGCAAGCCACGCTCCCACAGGTTGAGCGCGGTTAATGTGGGAGCGGGCTTGCTCGCGAAAGCAGTGTGACATTCAACATTGATGTCGGCTGTACTGACGCCTTCGCGAGCGAGCCCGCTCCCACATTCGATTTGTGCTGGATCAGACAGCAGCGTTATAGAACTGCTCGCTGCTCTTCTGCTCCACCAGTGCCTGTTCGATGGCGGCTTGATGCACTTCGTCGGCGTGCTCTTCGCGCGCTTCCGGCAGGATGCCCAGACGCGAGAACAGCTGCATGTCCTTGTCCGCCTGCGGGTTGGCGGTGGTCAGCAGTTTTTCGCCGTAGAAAATCGAGTTGGCACCGGCGAAGAACGCCAGAGCCTGCATCTGTTCGTTCATCGCTTCGCGGCCGGCGGACAGGCGCACGTGGGATTTCGGCATCAGGATGCGAGCAACAGCGAGCATGCGGATGAAGTCGAACGGGTCGATGTCGTCGGCATTTTCCAGCGGCGTCCCGGCGACTTTCACCAGCATGTTGATCGGCACCGATTCCGGATGCTCAGGCAGGTTAGCCAGCTGGATCAGCAGATTGGCGCGGTCGTCGAGAGATTCGCCCATGCCGAGAATGCCACCGGAGCAGATCTTCATCCCCGAATCACGCACGTAAGCCAGGGTTTGCAGGCGCTCGCTGTAAGTACGGGTAGTTATGATGCTGCCGTAGAACTCAGGCGAGGTGTCGAGGTTGTGGTTGTAGTAATCCAGGCCGGCTTCGGCCAGCGCGACGGTCTGGTCCTGATCGAGACGACCGAGGGTCATGCAGGTTTCCAGGCCCATGGCTTTCACGCCTTTGACCATTTCCAGCACGTACGGCATGTCTTTGGCCGACGGATGTTTCCACGCCGCGCCCATGCAGAAACGGGTCGAACCGATGGCCTTGGCGCGAGCGGCCTCTTCGAGGACCTTCTGCACTTCCATCAGTTTTTCTTTTTCCAGGCCGGTGTTGTAGTGACCGGACTGCGGACAATATTTGCAATCTTCCGGGCAAGCACCGGTTTTGATCGACAGCAGCGTCGAGACCTGGACGCGGTTGGCGTCGAAATGCGCGCGGTGCACCGTCTGCGCCTGGAACAACAGGTCGTTGAATGGCTGAACGAAAAGTGCTTTGACTTCGGCCAAAGACCAGTCATGACGCAGGGTTGCAGTGGTGCTGGCGCTCATGGGCGTTTCCTTGTTTATGCTTGGCAAGCGGCTGGGGAATGGAATACCCACAGACGCGACACGGATGTTCGGCATATTTAAGGAAGAGCGATGCGCTGTCAACCACGATACGAAGGGCGGGTTTACATCTGGTTAAAAAACAAACAAACCTGTTTGCTCTGCGCAGAAGTCGCAGACGACACCACGCCAATTTGCATGGCCTGCGAAACCGAGTTGCCCTGGCTGGGCGAGCACTGCCAAACCTGCGCCCTGCCATTGCCCGCCACGGGCATGACGTGCGGCCAATGCTTGAAACAACCGCCAGCGTTTGAGCGAGTTGCCGCACCCTGGACTTACAGCTTTCCCGTTGACACTTTGATCACTCGTTTCAAGCACAGCGCAAAGTGGCCATTTGGCCGCTTGCTCGCTGAACTTCTTGCTCAATTCCTGCAACATCGTTTCGATGAGGATCTGGACCGGCCCGATGCACTGATACCGGTACCGCTGGCCTCCAAACGCCTGCGTCAGCGCGGTTTCAACCAGGCAGCGATGCTCGCCCGCTGGCTCAGCGTCAGCCTCGACATACCTTGTGATGAAACGCTATTGCTGAGAATCCAGGACACCAGCGCGCAACAAGAGCTGAATGCCGACGCCCGTAAAAAGAACCTGCGCCATGCCTTTGCCCTGGCGTCCACGGCCTCGATCAAGGGCCGCCACTTCGCCTTGATCGACGACGTGCTGACCACCGGCGCCACCGCCCAGGCCCTGGCTCGCTTGTTGATGGATGCGGGCGCCGCGCGGGTCGATGTCTACTGCCTGGCCCGTACACCCAAACCTGGCGATGAGGGCTGACTTGACTCCCGCACTTCAAGCCGCCAACGTCCTATCCATCGTCACAGCCCAAAGCGTCTCGCCATGTCCTTGCCTACGTTGTTGTCCCAGCACATTGTCCGTCGCCCGCAGCGCATCGCGTTGCTGCAACACATCGCCGAACAAGGCTCGATTACCCGCGCAGCGAAAAGCGCGGGCCTGAGTTACAAAGCGGCGTGGGATGCCATCGACGAGCTGAACAATCTCGCGCAGAAACCGCTGGTGGAGCGTAGCGTCGGCGGCAAGGGCGGTGGCGGCGCCAAACTGTCCAGCGAAGGCGAACGCGTGTTGCGCCTGTATCAAAAGCTCCAAGCCTTGCAGGCTCAGGTGCTGGAAGCCGCCGAAGAGGCCAGTGACCTGGACCTGCTCGGTCGCCTGATGCTCAGAACCAGCGCACGCAACCAACTACACGGCAAGGTCGTGGCGATCGATGCACAGGGGCGCAACGACCGCATCCGTCTTGAACTGGCCGAAGGCTTGCGTATCGATGCGCAGATCACCCACGACAGCACTTTGCGCCTGGAACTGCAAACTGGCACCGAGGTGGTGGCACTGATCAAGGCCGGTTGGCTGGAACTGCTGGGCATCGATCAAGCCGCGGCGCCCGGCAACAATTGCCTGAAGGGCACAGTTGAAGAAATCCTCGACGCCCAAGACGGTCCCAGCGAAGTGCGCATCGGTCTGCCCAATGGCCAGACACTTTGCGCCCTGGCCGAGCCGCTGCACCTGAAAACCCTCGAACTCGCCGCTGGCAAACCGGTTCTTGTGCAATTCGCACCGTCCAATATTCTGCTGGGCACACCGCTCTGATCAGCGCTGCAACAAAACCTTCATCGACCACCATTAAGGTGACTGCAAAAACCCGCAGGGAGCCTGATGTGAGCTTATTAGAAGACAACCAACCCACCGACCTCGAAAAGATGGTTGGCCTCAGCCGTCGTGGCTTCATCAGCGCTGGCGCCCTCTGCGGTGCAGCGATGTTTCTCGGTGGCAATTTGCTGAGTCGCAGTGTGCTGGCCGCCAGCGTCAGCGCCGGCTCCAGCAAACTGTTGGGCTTCGACAGCATCGCTGCCGCCACGACCGACGCCATCACCCTGCCGCCGGGCTACAAATCTTCGGTACTGATCAGCTGGGGTCAACCACTGCAAAAAAATGGCCCGGCGTTCGACCCGAGCGGCAACGGCACGGCCGAGGCGCAGGAAGTCCAGTTCGGCGACAACAACGACGGCATGAGCCTGTTTGAGTTCCCCGATGACAAAGACCGGGCGCTGATGGCGATCAACAACGAATACACCAACTACCACTACCTCTTCCCACATCGCGGCGCGCCGCAATCGGCTACAGAGGTGCGCAAGGCGTTGGCCTGTGAAGGTGTGTCGGTCATCGAAGTGCAGCGCAAGAACGGCCAGTGGCAGTTCGTCCAGGACTCGCGCTACAACCGCCGCATTCACGGCAACTCGCCGTTGCACCTGAGCGGTCCGGCGGCCGGTCACGAACTGATGAAAACCAGCGCCGACAAACATGGCAAGACAGTCCTCGGCACCTTCCAGAACTGCGCCAATGGCAAGACGCCATGGGGCACTTATCTGACCTGCGAAGAGAACTTCACCGACTGCTTCGGCAGCAGCAATGCCGAGCAGAAATTCGATGCCGCGCAGAAACGCTACGGCGCGGTGGCGGCCAGTAAAGAGATCAACTGGCATCAACATGATCCGCGCTTCGACCTGGCGAAAAACCCCAACGAACTCAATCGTCATGGCTGGGTGGTGGAAATCGACCCGTTCGATCCGCAGTCGACGCCGGTCAAACGCACCGCGCTGGGTCGCTTCAAACATGAAAACGCCGCACTGGCCGAAACCAATGACGGTCGCGCCGTGGTGTACATGGGCGACGACGAACGTGGCGAGTTCATCTATAAATTCGTCAGCCGCGACAAGATCAACCACAAAAACCCCAAAGCCAACCGCGACCTGCTGGATCACGGCACCTTGTACGTGGCGCGTTTCGACGCGGGCGACGGCAACGCTGATCACCCGAAAGGCCAGGGCCAGTGGATCGAACTGACCCACGGCAAGAATGGCATCGATGCCAGCAGCGGTTTTGCCGATCAGGCCGAAGTGCTGATTCACGCACGTCTCGCAGCCAGCGTTGCGAGCGCCACGCGCATGGACCGCCCGGAATGGATCGTCGTCAGCCCCAAGGATGGCCAGGTTTATTGCACCCTGACCAACAACGCCAAACGCGGCGAAGAAGGGCAACCGGTGGACGGGCCTAACCCGCGCGAGAAAAACGTCTACGGGCAGATCCTGCGCTGGCGCACCGACCGCGACGATCACGGCTCGAATAGCTTTGCCTGGGACCTGTTTGTGGTCGCCGGCAACCCGGGCGTCCACGCCGGTACGCCGAAGGGCGGTTCGTCGAACATCACCCCGCAGAACATGTTCAACAGCCCGGACGGCTTGGGCTTCGACGAGGCCGGGCGTTTGTGGATCCTCACGGATGGCGATTCGAGCAACGCAGGCGACTTCGCAGGCATGGGCAATAACCAGATGCTCTGTGCCGACCCGGTGACCGGCGAGATCCGCCGCTTCATGGTCGGGCCGGTGGGCTGCGAGGTGACGGGGATCAGCTTCTCGCCGGATCAGAAAACCTTGTTTGTCGGGATTCAGCATCCGGGGGAAAACGGTGGGTCGACGTTCCCTGAGCACCAGCCCAACGGCAAGCCGCGGTCTTCGGTGATGGCGATTACCCGAGAGGATGGCGGGATCGTCGGCGCCTGATAAGGCCTCTTCGCGAGCAAGCCCGCTCCCACAGTGGATCTTCAGTGTGAATGCAAATTGCGGCACACCTTAGATCTAACGTGGGAGCGGGCTTGCTCGCGAAGGCGTCAGCCCAGACAACACTCATCTCAAGCCCAACCCCCTAAAGAAGCCCCGTCTGCGCTACCATGTTTGGCCGGACGCGGCAGCCTGCTGCGCGCAGGAGTCAGCATGGCCCACCCGTTTGCAACGCTTACCCCAGACCTCGTGCTCGATGCCGTCGAAAGCATCGGCTTTCTCAGCGACGCACGCATTCTGGCGCTCAACAGCTACGAGAACCGTGTCTATCAGGTCGGCATCGAAGACTCCGAGCCGCTGATCGCCAAGTTCTACCGTCCGCAGCGCTGGACCAACGAAGCGATTCTCGAAGAGCACCAATTCACCTTCGAACTCGCCGAGTGCGACGTACCGGTGGTTGCGCCAATGATCCACAACGGCGCCAGCCTGCATGAACACAACGGCTTCCGTTTCACCCTGTTCCCCCGCCGTGGCGGCCGTGCGCCGGAGCCGGGCAATCTCGATCAGCTGTATCGCCTGGGCCAACTGCTCGGTCGGCTGCACGCGGTCGGTGCTACAAAACCGTTCGAACACCGCGAAGCGCTGGGAGTGAAGAACTTCGGTCAGGACTCGCTGACGACATTGCTCGAAGGCAACTTCGTACCCAAAAGTTTGCTACCGGCCTACGAGTCCGTGGCCCGCGACCTGCTCAAGCGTGTCGAAGAGGTCTACAAGACCACGCCGCACCAGAACATCCGCATGCACGGCGATTGCCACCCCGGCAACATGATGTGCCGCGATGAGATGTTCCATATCGTCGACCTCGACGACTGCCGCATGGGCCCGGCGGTGCAGGATATCTGGATGATGTTGGCGGGTGATCGTCAGGAATGTCTCGGTCAGTTGTCGGAATTGATGGACGGTTACAACGAATTCCACGACTTCGATCCGCGGGAACTGGCGCTGATCGAACCCCTGCGCGCCTTGCGCCTGATGCACTACAGCGCCTGGCTCGCCCGTCGCTGGGACGACCCGGCCTTCCCTCGCAGCTTTCCGTGGTTCGGCACCGAACGCTATTGGGGCGATCAAGTGCTGGCGCTGCGTGAGCAACTCGCCGCACTCAACGAAGAACCGCTGAAGTTATTCTGAACACAAATCCAATGTGGGAGCGGCGGTGCGACGATTCGACTTGCTCGCGAATACGGTTTCACATTCAACAGAGATGCTGACTGAATGACCGCTTTCGCGAGCAAGCCCGCTCCCACAAGGTCCGCGACATATCCCGACAAATCTCCTTACAATCCCCTCTTTGTTAGCTGCCTAAGCAAGGATTCTCATGCAAGCCGCCAACCCGCGTCGCGGGTACATCCTGGGCCTGAGTGCCTACATCATCTGGGGACTGTTCCCGCTCTACTTCAAAGCCATCGCCAACGTACCCGCCGTGGAGATCATCATCCACCGAGTGCTGTGGTCCGCGCTGTTTGGTGCTTTACTGCTGCTCGTCTGGAAGCATCCAGGCTGGTGGCGCGAGCTGCGTGACAACCCGCGACGGCTGGCAATCCTGGCCCTGAGCGGCACGTTGATCGCCGCCAACTGGCTGACCTACGTCTGGTCAGTGAACAACGGGCGCATGCTCGAAGCCAGCCTCGGTTACTACATCAACCCGCTGGTAAATGTGCTATTGGGAATGCTGATCCTCGGCGAACGGCTGCGGCGCATGCAATGGCTGGCGGTTGGCCTGGCGGCGGTTGGTGTTGCGCAGCAAGTGTGGCAAGTCGGCAGTCTGCCGTGGGTGTCGCTGGTGCTTGCATTGACCTTCGGCTTCTACGGATTGATCCGCAAGCAGGCACCGGTCAAGGCGCTGCCGGGGCTGGTGGTGGAAACCTGGATGCTGGTGCCGATTGCCGTCGCCTGGTTGCTGTTCAATCCGACGGCGAGCAGCGCGCAAGCCGAATTCTGGACCACCTCTGAAGCCTGGTGGCTGGTGGCTGCAGGTCCGGTGACGCTGGTGCCGCTGGTGTGTTTCAACGCCGCCGCCCGGCACTTGCCCTACACCACCCTCGGATTTCTCCAGTACCTGGCGCCGACGTTGGTGTTGTTGCAAGCCGTTCTGCTGTTTGGCGAGCACTTATCGTCCAGCACGCTGGTGGCGTTCATCTTTATCTGGGCCGGTCTGGCGGTTTACAGCGTGGACGCGTGGATAAGTCTGCGCCGCCGCAGCTGATCAGAAAACGTACAAATCTCTACAGGCCACGTCTTCCGTGGCCTGCATCCATCCTTCCCAAGGTTATCCACAGCGTGATCCCCGGCGTTTGTGCGCAAGTCACTGAAACTGCTGGTTTTTTGATCAGATCCTGAAGAGCCCCGGCCGACGTGGCCTGGCCAGGTGTCTCTACAGGTTATCCACAGGCAGGTGCACGTATAACTTGGATAACCTTTCAGGGTTCGCTGCGCAGCACCAATTCGACCATCAGATCGTCCGCCAGGGTTTCCAGACGCGATTGCAGCACCTCCAGCGACAAGGTCAGTGGCACCGCAAGAATGGCCTCGGCATGGAACAGCGGCTCGCTGCTCATCGGCGCCGGTCGAACTTCGGTCACCAACTGCTCCAGGTTCACGCCCTGCTCACTCAGCAGACGCGTAATGTCTCGCACAATGCCCGGACGATCATTGCCCACCAATTCCATGGCAATCGGCTTCCAGGTGCAGGACTGTTCGATGCCGCTTTCGGCGATCAGCACGCGGATCCCTTGATCCGCCAATCTCTGTAGGGCGTCTACCAGTTCGTCGTAGGCCTCGGCCGGCACACCCACCCGAAGAATCCCCGCGAACTGTCCGGCCATGCGCGACATGCGGCTCTCCAGCCAGTTACCGCCGTGCTCGGCAATGCATTGGGCAATGCGCTCGACCTGCCCGGGCTTGTCTGGAGCAATTACAGTGAGTACGAGATGGTCCATGGCGCAGCCCTCTGGTCATGACTTTTGTTATAGAAAAACAAGTATAGGCAAGGGTTGATCTTGCGCTGAATCGGCTTGCCCGCGAATGGGGCACCACCAACAATCCTGCCAAACCATAAATCGTGTACAAGTTTTTATATTTAACTGGAACAATCTAATAGTTTTTTGAGAACATCCCGTTCCCCGACATGACCGCAATGCGTCATGGGGTCGCAGAACGACGTAATTAGTCTAATTTTCACAACCGCAATTCATCATGTAGTATGCCGCAGCGCGCACTACATAACGCTGGATCGATGTCTGCCGCAGGTGCCGCCGCAACCCTGAAAGCCCTGTCAGCAAGGCCGCAAAGCCGTTGATCGGATCGAACCCAGCCGCCAGCAATGGCATGTACTGGTAGATGGGTTTGTGGTTTAAATGGCCAGAGGCTTCATTGTTAAATTGAAGAGCTGAAAAGCGAAATAGCTGAGCAGAGTGAGGCAAGCAATGACTGAACACGTTCAAGTCGGTGGCCTGCAGGTCGCCAAAGTCCTGTTCGACTTCGTGAACAACGAAGCCATTCCCGGTACCGGCCTCACCGCCGATAAGTTCTGGGCCGGTGCCGACAAGGTCATCCATGACCTGGCGCCGAAGAACAAAGCCCTACTCGCCAAACGCGATGATTTCCAGGCACGTATCGATGCCTGGCACCAGGCTCGTGCAGGTGTTGCGCACGATGCGGTGGCCTACAAAGCCTTCCTGCAAGACATCGGTTATCTGCTGCCAGAAGCGGCCGATTTCCAGGCAACGACGCAAAACGTCGATGACGAAATCGCCCGCATGGCCGGTCCACAGCTGGTAGTACCGGTGATGAACGCGCGCTTTGCGCTCAACGCCTCGAACGCTCGCTGGGGTTCGTTGTATGACGCGCTCTACGGCACCGACGCCATCAGCGAAGCGGATGGCGCGGAAAAAGGCAAAGGCTACAACAAGGTTCGCGGCGACAAAGTCATCGCCTTCGCCCGTGCGTTCCTCGACGAAGCCGCGCCATTGGCTGCCGGCTCCCACGTTGACTCCACCGGCTACAAGATCATTGACGGCAAACTGGTGGTCGCCCTTAAAGGCGGCAGCAACACCGGCCTGCGCGACGATGCCCAACTGATCGGTTTCCACGGCGATACAGCGGCTCCAACCGCGATCCTGCTGAAAAACAACGGCCTGCACTTCGAAATCCAGATCGACGCCAGCACCCCGGTCGGCCAGACCGACGCTGCCGGAGTCAAAGACATCCTGATGGAAGCCGCGCTGACCACCATCATGGACTGCGAAGACTCGGTTGCCGCGGTCGATGCCGATGACAAAGTGGTGATCTACCGCAATTGGCTCGGCCTGATGAAGGGTGATCTGTCGGAAGAAGTCTCCAAGGCCGGTCAGACCTTTACCCGCACCATGAATGCCGACCGCACCTATACCGCCCTCGATGGCAGCGAACTGAGCCTGCACGGTCGCTCGCTGCTGTTCGTGCGCAACGTCGGTCACCTGATGACCATCGACGCGATCCTCGATAAAGACGGCAACGAAGTACCGGAAGGTATCCTCGACGGCCTAGTGACTTGCCTCGCGGCGATTCACAGCCTCAACGGCAATAGCTCGCGCAAGAACAGCCGCACTGGCTCGGTCTATATCGTGAAGCCGAAGATGCACGGCCCGGAAGAAGCTGCGTTCACCAACGAGCTGTTCGGTCGCATCGAAGACGCCCTCGACCTGCCGCGCAACACCCTCAAAGTCGGGATCATGGACGAGGAGCGCCGTACCACCGTCAACCTCAAGGCCTGCATCAAGGCTGCCGCCGAGCGCGTGGTGTTCATCAACACCGGTTTCCTCGACCGCACGGGCGATGAAATCCATACCTCCATGGAAGCCGGCCCGATGGTGCGCAAGGCCGACATGAAGGCTGAAAAATGGATCAGCGCCTACGAGAACTGGAACGTCGACATCGGCCTGAGCACCGGCCTGCAAGGTCGCGCACAGATCGGTAAAGGCATGTGGGCCATGCCGGACCTGATGGCCGCGATGCTCGAACAGAAAATCGCCCACCCGATGGCCGGTGCCAACACCGCCTGGGTTCCATCGCCGACTGCCGCCGCGCTGCACGCGTTGCACTATCACAAGGTTGACGTGTTCGCCCGTCAGGCCGAACTGGCCAAACGTGCTCGTGCTTCGGTGGACGACATCCTGACCATCCCGTTGGCCGTCAATCCAGACTGGACCACGGAGCAGATCAAGAACGAACTGGACAACAACGCCCAGGGCATTCTTGGCTACGTGGTGCGCTGGATCGATCAGGGCGTGGGTTGCTCGAAAGTGCCGGACATCAATGATGTCGGCCTGATGGAAGACCGTGCGACGCTGCGTATTTCCAGTCAGCACATCGCCAACTGGCTGCGCCACGGCATCGTCACTGAAGATCAGGTGTTGGAAAGCCTCAAGCGCATGGCGCCGGTGGTTGACCGTCAGAACGCCAACGACCCGCTGTACCGTCCGCTGGCACCGAATTTCGACAGCAACATCGCCTTCCAGGCGGCGGTCGAACTGGTGGTCGAAGGTACCAAACAGCCGAACGGCTACACCGAGCCGGTTCTGCACCGTCGTCGTCGCGAGTTCAAGGCTGCCAATGGCCTTTGAGTAAACGCTGACGCCGGACATGAAAAAGCCCTGATCGAAAGATCAGGGCTTTTTTATTTGTGCATGCTACTTCTGTGGCGAGGGGGCTTGCCCCCGTTGGGTCGCGAAGCGGCCCTGCATTTTTCAGTGAGAATCTACGACTGCTGCGCAGCCGAACGGGGCAGTGCGGCGTTCCGACAAGCCCCCTCGCCACAACAGCCCCTCGCCACAACTGAGAGCCGCTACACATCCATCCCCAGCTCATGCTTGACCAATTCAAGCAATTTTCCGCTATCGATGGGCTTGAGCAGAAAGTCCACTACGTGCAGGTGCATCGCTTCGATCGCATCCTTCACGTCCGCATCGCCGGAGACGATGATGATCGGCAACGCCGCACGAGCCGATTCCCGCACCTGACGAATCAGTTCCAGACCATCGACATGTCTCATCCGCAGGTCAGTAATTACCAGCCCGATCGATGGCTTCGCCTCCAGCAATTTGAGCGCCGCTTCGCCACTGGCTGCCGTCATGCAGTGAATGCCGTCAAGCCCCAGGATTTCCGACAGCAATTCCCTGGAGTCCTTATCGTCATCGACGATCAGCACCCGCTGAGGCGGCAAGTCTGGTTCCAACATGACGGCACTGAGCGCTTCGCGCTCGGCATCACTCAAAATATCGTGGTCGGACATGGCTTTCTCAACGTTTTCGATTCGATCCCTGACACAGTGGTCAGACATCGCTAAGCAGACTTCAATGTGCACTTCGTCGGAAACTATTCCAATAGATAATGTAGGAGGTTTTTCCCGCAATTGTGTCAGACATTTCCCATATCCCGAACGCGGCACTGCCTACCTAGACTTACGTCCAATGGGCACCCTGCCCGCAGGGGCCGACCATGCCTGTAACGATCTGACACAACGATCCGACACAACAATCAGAAAAAGACTGCGGTAATGGTTATGAGTAAAGCGGACGCCTTCACCCAGGCAGGGAAAACCGCGGTGTTGCAGAACATCCAGGGCACTTTGCAATTCCTACAGCGCTTCCCGCCATTCAATCAGATGGAAAACGCCCACTTGGCCTATCTGGTCGAGCAATGTCAGCTGCGTTTTTATGCCCCCGGCGAAAGCATCATCAAACCGGCGGACGGCCCGGTTGAGCATTTCTACATCGTCAAACAAGGCCGAGTCGTGGGCGAACGTCCGCACACGGCCAAGGGCGGGACCGAAACCACCTTCGAAATCACCACCGGCGAGTGTTTCCCCCTCGCCGCGCTACTGGGGGAACGGGCGACTCGCACCGAACATCTGGCGGCCGAAGATACCTTTTGCCTACAGTTGAATAAGTTGGCGTTCATCAAACTGTTCGCACTTTCCAGCCCGTTTCGCGACTTTGCCCTACGCGGTGTCAGCAGCTTGCTGGATCAGGTCAACCAGCAAGTCCAGCAAAAAGCCGTGGAAACCCTCGGCACCCAGTACTCGCTCAATACCCGGCTGGGCGAACTGGCCATGCGTCACCCGGTGACCTGCAGCCCGATCACGCCTCTGCGTGAAGCCGTGACGCTGATGCACGATCAGCAAGTCGGCAGCATTGTGGTAGTCGATGAGCAAAAGGCGCCGCTGGGCATTTTCACCCTGCGCGACTTGCGACATGTGGTGGCCAACGGCACCAGCGATTTCAATGAAGCCATTGAAGGGCACATGACCCGGGCGCCGTTTTACCTGACGCCGGATCACAGCGCCTTCGATGCCGCGATTGCCATGACCGAGCGCCACATCGCCCACGTCTGCCTGGTCAAGGACCAGCGCTTGTGCGGCGTGGTCTCGGAACGTGACCTGTTTTCCCTGCAACGGGTCGACCTGGTGCACCTGGCACGGACCATTCGCAGTGCCCAGAAGCTGGAAAACCTGGTGGCGATGCGCGGCGAGATCGGCCAATTGGTGGAGCGGATGCTGGCCCACGGCGCGTCCTCGACCCAGATCACCCACATCATCACCCTGCTCAACGACCACACCGTGTGCCGGGTGATCGAACTGGTGCTCGCCGAGAAAGGTGACCCCGGCGTGCCGTTCAGTTGGCTGTGTTTCGGCAGCGAAGGCCGCCGCGAGCAGACGCTGCACACCGATCAGGACAACGGCATTCTGTTCGAAGCCCGCGACGCGGCCCACGCCGCCGAGATTCGCGGCAAGTTGCTGCCCATCGCCCAGCAGATCAATCAGAACCTGGCGCTGTGCGGCTTCACCCTGTGCAAGGGCAACATCATGGCCGGCAACCCCGAGCTGTGTTTGTCCCGGGCCGAATGGGCGCGACGTTTTGCGGCGTTTATCCGCGAGGCGACACCGGAAAACCTGCTGGGGTCGAGCATCTACTTCGATCTGCGCGTGGTCTGGGGCGACGAGCGAGGCTGCGAGCAGCTGCGTCAAGGCATTCTCGATCAAGTCGGCGACAACCGCTTGTTCCAGCGGATGATGGCCGAAAACGCCCTGCGCAACCGTCCGCCCGTGGGACGCTTCCGCGAATTCGTGCTGGCTCGCAAGAATGGCGAGAAAGCCACCCTCGACCTGAAACTCCAGGGCTTGACCCCTTTCGTCGATGGGGCTCGAGTGCTGGCCCTGGCCCATGGCATCGATACCAACAATACCTTGGAGCGCTTTCGCCAATTGGTGGACAAAGAGGTCATCGAACGGCTGGACGGTGCAGCCTATGAAGAGGCGTATCACTTCATCCAGCAAACCCGCATGCAGCAACATCAGCTACAGACCCGGGAGAATTTGCCCTACTCCAACCGTGTCGATCCTGACAGCCTCAATCATCTGGACCGACGCATCCTGCGTGAATCCCTGCGCCAGGCCCAACGCCTGCAAAGCAGCCTGACCCTGCGGTATCAGTTATGAGCCTGTTTTCATGGCTGCGGCCGGTAAACCCCATTTTGCCCGGCGAACTGCAACAACGTCTGGAGCGCTTGCCTGCCGTGGCCGAGCTGGGTGATTGCAGCCTGCGCGAGCAACGCTGGGTGGTACTCGACCTGGAAACCACCGGGCTGAACCTGAACAAGGATCGGCTGTTGTCCATCGGCGCGGTGGTGATCGAGGACGGGGCGATCGACTTCAGCCAGCAATTCGAGCGCACGCTGCAATGCACCGAACTCAAACTCGGCCCCAGCGTGTTGATTCACGGTCTGGGCCCCAGCGCCATTGCCGCCGGCAGCGACCCCGCGCAGGCTCTGCTCGAATTCATGGAGTTCGTCGGCGACAGTCCGGTGTTGGCGTTTCATGCGCCGTTCGATCAGCACATGCTGGGGCGCGCGCTGAAAGAACATCTGGGTTACAAGTTGCAGCATCCGTTTCTGGACGTGGCAGACATCGCGCCGCTGCTGTGCCCGCAGGCGCACTTTCGCGAGGCAGGGCTGGACGAGTGGATCGACTGGTTCAAGCTGGAGGTCTTCGAACGGCATAACGCCAGTGCCGATGCCTTGGCGACGGCGGAGCTGGTGCTGATTTTATTCAGCCGGGCGCGACAGCAGCAGATTCATAGCCCGTTGAATTTGCAGCAGCGGCTGAGTCAGTGGAAGCGGCGGCGGCAAGCGCCTTCGTTCTAGATCTTCGGTGACTGTTCGGGCCCCATCGCGGGCAAGCCACGCTCCCACAGGTTTTTCGTCGTCCGCCGATTTCGCAAACGGCACAAAACCTGTGGGAGCGTGGCTTGCCCGCGATGAACGATAACTCGGTCTGACTGGACATTCCCCCCGCAAAAACCACCCGACCAGCGCCAATTGCTTACCTCCCCCGCCTCTGCCACAATCGCGAACAATTATCGTTACTTAACACTTCCCAATCGGTGATGTTGCGTGTCGTCAGTCCAAAGCCCCCAGAGTGAGCTCGTTGGTGCGTTGTATCGCGACCATCGCGGTTGGCTATTGGCCTGGCTGCGGCGCAACGTGGCCTGCCCACAACGGGCCGAAGACCTGAGTCAGGACACCTTCGTGCGCTTGTTGGGCCGTGATGAATTCAAGGAGCCTCGCGAACCCCGGGCGTTTCTGGTGGCGATCGCCAAGGGCCTGCTGTTCGACTATTTCCGCCGCGCCGCGCTGGAACAGGCCTACCTCACCGAATTGATGCTGATCCCCGAAGGCGAACAACCGTCGGTGGAAGAACAGCAACTGATCCTCGAAGACCTCAAAGCCATCGACCGCCTGTTGGGCAAGCTCTCGAGCAAGGCCCGGGCGGCGTTTCTCTACAACCGTCTCGATGGCCTCGGCCACGCCGAAATCGCTCAGCGTCTGGGCGTGTCGGTGCCGCGGGTTCGTCAGTACCTGGCCCAAGGCATTCGTCAGTGCTACATCGCGTTGTACGGTGAGCCGGTATGAGCCCGGCCAGCTCCAAACCTGTGTCGGCGCAAGTGCTGGATGCCGCGATTGCCTGGCAACTGTCGCTGGATTCCGGCAACGCAGTCGAGCGCGAAGAGTTCGCCAAATGGCACGCCGCACACGAAGAACATGCTCGGGCCTGGCGTCAGTTGGGCATGCTCGACCAGCGTTTCAGCGTTGCCAACGGTCCAGCCCGTACAGCCTTGCTTCAATCGCGCGAAAGCATCCGACGCCGGGTGCGCAAGCTCGGCAGCGGCCTGGCCAGCATCGTGGCGGTGATCGGCTTGGCCCTGTTCGCCGGTGATCGTTATCTGCCCATCGACTATTGGCTGGCCGACCAGCGCACCGCCACCGGCGAGCAGCGCACCCTGCGCTTGACCGACGGTACGCTGATCAACCTCAACACCCATAGCGCAGTGGATGTGCGCTTCGATGAGAAGCAGCGGTTGATCGTTCTTCAGGAAGGAGAAATCCTCGTCGAAACCGGCCATGGCGATGCCCGGCCGTTTATCGTCGAGACCCGCGAAGGCAGCATGCGCGCATTGGGGACACGATTCCTGGTCAAGCGTGAAGAAGAAGGCACGCGCCTGAGCGTATTGAAATCAGCGGTCGCCGCCCATCCCGAATCGAGCCTCGAGGAACAGATTCTGCGCGAAGGCCAGCAAGTGCTGATGCGCAGCAATGGCCTGGGCCCCATCATCGCCCTCAACCTCGGCGCCGATGCCTGGACCCGCGGCATGTTGGTGGTGGACAACGCGCGGCTGGAGGATCTGGTCGAGGAACTCGGTCGCTATCGTCGCGGACATCTTGGCGTCACACCGGAGATTGCCGACCTGCGCATCACCGGCAGCTTCCCCTTGAACGATACCGACAAGGCGCTGAGTGCACTTTTGCCGACCCTGCCGGTGCAGATCGAACAGCACACGCCATGGTGGGTAACGGTCGCGAAGGCTGACGCCAAGCCCTGAATTCAGCGCAGATCCTGTGGGAGCGGGCACTGTGGCGAGGGGGCTTGCCCCCGTTGGGTCGCGCAGCGGTCCCCCGCATTTTTCCTGATAATCCGCATTCAATGATTTTGCGACTGCTTCGCAGCCGAACGGGGGCAAGCCCCCTCGCCACAGTAAGTCTTCACTACCAATTGAAGGGCTGAATCGAAATTATTTTCATCTCGCCCTATCACTTTTGGATTCTCGTCCGGCACCTAGGCAATTGAGAAATATTTCCATTCAGGAGCCGCTGTATGCCCCGTTCGCTAGACACCGTGTTGCGTCCTCGTTTGCTGGCGGTCGCCATTGCCCTTTGCGCCCCTTTGGCCAGCGCTCCACTGATTGCCGCCGAACAGGCGTCCAGCGTTCGCGCCTACAACCTGCCGGCTGCGCCATTGGCCAGCACCCTGAACCAGATCGCCAGCCAGGCCGGTTTGGCACTGTCGTTGAATCCGTCGCTGGCAGCGGGCAAGACCTCGGCCCCGGTGAAGGGCCAGTTCGACGCCACCGGCGCCCTGCGGGAAGCCTTACGCGGCACCGGTCTGCAACTGGAACAGAGCAGCGCCGGCACCTATAGCCTGGTGGCCGTGCCTGAAGGTGTGATGGCCTTGCCCGAAACCGCCGTCATTGGCCTGGAAAATGCGGAAACTGCCTGGAGCCCGGTCGAAGGTTACGTTGCCACGCGCACCGCCGCTGGCACAAAGACCGACACCGCGCTGGTCGAAGCGCCGCGTTCGATTTCCGTCGCCACCCGCCAGCAAATGGAAGATCGCGGTGTGCAAAACCTCGATGACGCCGTGCGCTACATGCCTGGCATCGTCGCCAGCAGCTATGGCAGCGACACCCGCGCCGACTGGTTGCTTGTGCGCGGTTTCGAACCGACGCAATTCCTCGATGGCCTGCCACTGCCAAAAGGCGTGTACGCCAACCCGAAACAGGAAACCTGGAACCTCGATCGCCTCGCCCTGCTGCGCGGCCCGGCCTCTTCGGTTTACGGCCAGACCCCGCCAGGCGGCCTGCTGGACATGGTCAGCCGCCGTCCCAGCGCCGAGTCGAGCAACGAAATCCAGGTGCAATATGGCAGCGACAATCATCGCCAGATTAACTTCGCCAGCACCGGCAAGATCGATGACGAAGGCCGGTTTCTTTATGGTCTGAGCGGTGTATTGCGCGACAGCGGCACACAGGTCGATCACATCGACAACAAGCGCTACAACATCGCGCCGAGCCTGACCTGGAACATCGCCCCTGACACCAAGTTCACGCTGCTGACGCAATTTACCCGCGACGACACAGGCATCACCAGCCAGTTCCTGCCAGTGCAAGGCACGAAGATCCATTCGCCGCTCGGCGATATCTCCCATCACAAAAACCTCGGTGACCCGGACTGGGAATACTACGACCGTACCTACTACGCGCTGGGCTACGCCTTTGAACATCGCTTGAACGATGTCTGGCAGTTCAAGCAGAACCTGCGGTACACCAAAACGGACCTGTCCTTTCAGGCTCTTACCCCCGGCGCCTACCCGTTCACCCAAGTCGATGCCGAGGGCAACGTTGGCCGCTCGAGCACCAGTGTCGACGAGGACATCAGCCAGTTCGCCGTGGACAACAACTTCCAGGGCGACTTCGCGACCGGCGACATCCGTCACACCCTGCTGATCGGCCTCGATCACCAGCGCACCAATACCAACTACACCTCGATCTTCGGTGACGGTCTGACCACTAACGTCAACAACCCGATCTATGGCCAGCCAATCGGTCGCCCGTCACGCTCGACGGCGTTCTATGACTATGACCAGAAGACCTACCAGACCGGCTTGTACGTCCAGGACCAAATGGCTCTCGACCAATGGCGTCTGACCCTCGGTGGTCGTGAGGACTGGATCCACACAGGCACCAAATTCTTCAACAAGGGTGATGCCACCAACACCGAACGGGACAAGAAATTCAGCGGTAACGCAGCGATCAGTTATGTGTTCGACTCGGGCTTCGTGCCCTACCTGTCCTACGCCGAGTCGTTCCAGCCGACCAGCAAAGCGACGGCATCGCCGACCGAGTCGTTCAAGCCGACTGAAGGCCAGCAATGGGAACTGGGCATCAAGTACCAACCGCCGGGCAGCAACACCCTGCTGACGGCTGCGGTCTATAACCTGACCCAGAAAAACGTCTCCGTCACCACGACCAACTCGGACAACGTCTCGATTACCAGCCAGACCGGCGAAGTGAAGGTCAAAGGCCTGGAGCTGGAAGCCGTTTCCGACGTCACCGACAACCTGAAAGTCATCGCCGCCTACACCCTGGCCAAGTCCGAAGTGCAAAAGGGTGACTTCAAGGGCAATCGCCTGCAACTGATGCCTAACCAGCAAGCGTCGCTGTGGGCCGATTACACCTGGCACAACGGTGTGCTGGATGGTTTCGGCATCGGTGCCGGCGCACGTTACACCGGCAACACTTATGGCGACCAGGGCAACACCTGGCTGGGTAAGGCTGATGCCTACACGGTGTTCGATGCGGCGGTCCATTACGACTTGGGCCGTCTGGATAACAGTCTGAAAGGTGCATCACTGGCACTGAATGCCACCAACCTGTTCGACAAGGACTACATCTCCACTTGCGACAGCTTCTACTGCTACTACGGTGACCAACGCAGCGTCGTCGCCAGCGCTACGTACAAGTGGTAATCGTCTGAACTGACACGCGCCACGACCAGGCCGTCCTTCGAGGACGGCTTGGGTCTTTCTGAAGGCCATGAAATGAAAAGCAAAACCATCCGCCGCTGGTCATTCGTTCACACCTGGACCAGCCTGATCTGCACGGTCTTCCTGCTGATGCTGGCCCTCACCGGCCTACCGTTGATCTTTCACCACGAGATCGACCATCTGCTGGGCGATGCCGCCGAGTTGAAATCGATGCCGGCCGATACCCCGCAGCTGAATTTGCAGCAGTTGGTGCAAGCGGCTGAAAAG
Organism: Pseudomonas farris; assembly: GCF_019145235.1. Taxonomy (GTDB): domain Bacteria; phylum Pseudomonadota; class Gammaproteobacteria; order Pseudomonadales; family Pseudomonadaceae; genus Aquipseudomonas; species Aquipseudomonas farris. The sequence continues at coordinate 106,319 of NZ_JAHSTV010000008.1, forward strand.
CATCGTCCCGGCGAGGTCATGCAGTATTTCGGCTACGACGACGAAGACCCTAACGGCGTGATCGCCATCATGGCGCCCACCGCCGGCACCGAGCCGAACTCGTCCCACACCTTCATGCTCGACGCTCGCACCGGCGAAGCATTGGAAATGCCGTCGGCCAATGGCGGTCTGATGATGGTCATGCTGCGCCTGCACGTGGACATGTTCGCTGGCCTGCCGGGCAAGTTGCTGCTGGCGTTCATGGGGATTCTGTTTGTGCTGGCGATTGTTTCCGGAACGGTGCTGTACCTGCCGTTCATGCGACGTTTGAAGTTCGCGACCGTGCGCCACGACAAATCCACCCGCCTGCGCTGGCTCGACCTGCATAACCTGATCAGCGTGGTGACGCTGACCTGGGCGCTGGTGGTCGGCGTGACCGGCGTGATCAGTGCCTGCGCCGACTTGCTGATCGCCGCGTGGCGCAACGACAGCCTGAGCGCGATGATCGCGCCTTACCGCGATGCGCCACCGCTGACTCAATTGGCGCCTGCGACCCGCCTGCTCGACATCGCCAAAGACGTCGCGCCGGGCATGCAGCCCGATTTCATCGCCTTCCCCGGTACGCGGTTTTCCAGCGAACACCATTACGCCGTGTTCATGAAAGGCAGCACCCAACTGACTTCGCACCTGCTGACGCCGGTGTTGATCGACGCCAGCACCCTGCAAGTCACGGCAGTGGCCGAACGGCCGTGGTACATGGACGCCATGGGCATGTCGCAGCCGCTGCACTTTGGTGATTACGGCGGCATGCCAATGAAAATCCTCTGGGCGAGCCTCGATGTGTTGACCATCATCGTGCTCGGCAGCGGGGTTTATTTGTGGGTGGTGCGGCGCAAGGTCGCGAAACCTGTACTCGAAAACGCGGAGTGCCCGACATGAGACCGAGACAGTCGAATTTCTGGAAGGTCTTCGCCACGCCCACTGTCATTGCCCTGCTCAGCGCCGCGGGGCTGTTTGCCGCGTTGCTGGGCGATGGCGTGTGGGATGCATTGAGTTGGCTCGGGCTGGGGATCCCCGCCGTCCTCGCCCTGCGCGGGCTCTTGCAACGCCACTGAATGGCACAAAACCAAAAATGTGGGAGCGGGCTTGCTCGCGAAAGCGGTGTATCAGTCAGCATTTATGTTGCCTGACACTCCGCTTTCGCGAGCAAGCCCGCTCCCACACTTCGTTCCGTGCTCATCCGTGAGCTCACGCTTGAGCTCAAGCATTAAAGCGCTATGCTGCCGACACTGCCCATGATCGAGATCGTTGCCATGTCCGCCCCCAGCATGACCTTGTTCCACAACCCTGCGTCGCCCTTCGTTCGCAAAGTCATGGTGCTGCTGCACGAAACCGGTCAAACGAACCGCGTGGCGCTGCAAGCCAGTCAGCTCACGCCGGTCAGCCCGGATCCGGCCCTCAACGAAGACAACCCGCTAGGCAAAATTCCAGCCCTGCGTCTGGCCGACGGCAATGTGTTGTACGACAGCCGGGTGATCCTCGACTATCTCGATCATCAGCATGTCGGCAATCCGCTGATCCCTCGCGACGGCTCGGCGCGCTGGCGGCGCCTGACCCTGGCCTCCCTGGCCGACGGGATCATGGATGCCGCAGTGATGATTCGCTATGAAGTGGCCCTGCGCGTCCCGGAAAAGCACTGGGACGAATGGCTCGACGGACAGCGCGACAAAATTCGTCGCGCCCTGGCGCTGCTGGAAGCCGACGCGATTGCCGAGCTGACCAGCCATTTCGATGTCGCGGCGATCAGTGTGGCCTGTGCCTTGGGTTATCTGGATCTGCGCCATCCGGATCTGGAATGGCGCAAAGAGAACCCGAAGCTGGCGGACTGGTATTTTGAAGTGAGCCAGCGGCCTTCGATGATTGCGACGATGCCCAAGGTTTAGATATTCGCTGGCTGTACCGGCCTCTTCGCGAGCAAGCCCGCTCCCACAGTTAATCGGCGATGGGCACCTTTTTGGTGTTCACAGGAGATCGAGTGTGGGAGCGGGCTTGCTCGCGAATGCACCACACCGGATCCAACGGAAACAACCCCGCAATCCGCGTCGCCAGCACCTCTCCCACCTGCTGATCCTCGCGCAACCCCAACGACCGGCTCATTCCACGGCTCCAATATCAAACGCCAGCGGCTTGGCGGTTTTCTGCCCGATCCCGATCCCGTACCAGTCCAGCTTGCGGGTCAGTACCATGAACACGCCCAGCAGCCCGAACAACAGCAGCGAGCCCATCAACAGCGCGTAATCCTCGGCACTCAGCAAGCCGTAAAGCAAGCCATACAACGCCGCCAGCCCTGCCGAAAAACTCAAGCCGTGACGCACGCTGCGCAGCACATGGCAGACATAGAAACCGATCAACAACACACAGCCACTCGCCGACAGCAGATATGCCAAGGCAAAGCCAATGTGCTCGGACAGCGACAACAGCAACAGGTAGAAGAACGCCAGCGCCACGCCGACCAGCGCGTATTGCACCGGGTGTACCGCCAGGCTTTTCAGCACTTCGAAAAGGAAGAAACCCGCGAAGGTCAGCACGATGAACAGCAGCGCGTATTTGATTGCCCGGTCACTTTTCAGGTACTGGTCCACCGGGTCGATGAAACTCACGCCGAAGCTGCGACCGCTGAACGCCTCGCACTCGCCGCCAGATACGCAACTGTTCAAGGCCTCTTGCAGGTTGGTGGAGAAAAACGAGGTTTGCCAATTGGCAGTGAAACCCTGATCGGTGATTTCACGCTGGGCCGGCAGGTAGTTGCCGATGAAGCTGGGGTGAGGCCAATTGGCGGCCAGTGAAACCTTGCTGGTCTTGCCCACCGGGAGAATCTGCAACTGGCCGGTGCCTTGCAGGCGCAAGTCGAAACCGAAGGCCAGTTCCGTAGCCTGTTGGGTGTCCAGCGCTGGCAGCGTCACGTGCACACCCTCGCCCAACCAGCCGACTTGGCTACCCGGTACAAAGTCCAGGCTCTGGCCATTGAGTTCGAGTTTCAGGGCATTCTCGATGCCGCGAATGTCGCTGATGCCAACGGCCAGGAACGGCTGGTCGAAGCGGTAATCGGCGAAGTCCTCCTTGATGCCCAGTTGTGCCGGGACCGAGAAGTGCCCGCTGATGCGGTTATTGGCGTGGAACAGCCGCGCCTCGTAGATACCCCGGGCGCGCAGTTCGGTCTGGACCTGGCCGTCCAGTTCGAAGCGCTCCGGCAGGAAGTACAAGCGCCCGCGTTCCTCGCCGACGTCCTGATAACGCTGGTTGGTTTTTTCGTTGGTTTTCCAGGTGCGTACCATTTTTCGATAGGGCACCACCATCAGCGGGCCGCTCAGTTGCTGGCTGTAGCTGGAACTGCGAGCGATGTCTTCGAGCACACCGTCGCGCAGTTGTTGCCGCTCCTGGATCACGCCATTGATCATCAGCAGCGGGATCAGCAGCAACAGAATCAAAAGGGCAATCGCCCCGAGTTTTAGGGTCAGGCTACGGTTCATGGGACTCTCCCTGTTTGGATGGGGAGAGTCTGGAGTCGGTGTGTGGGAGATTTATGGGGGGAATGTGGAGAGTATGTGGAGACTGGGGTGGCCCCATCGCGACTCGGTCCTAAGGCAGGCGCAACGTGACCTCTACACCGCCGTCGACATTACCGATACTCATCGCACCGCCATGCAGCTTGACCACCTCTTCAACGAAGTTAAGCCCCAACCCCGTACTTTTACGCCCACTGTCCGGACGCGGCAGTGAGTAGAAGCGCTCGCTCAAGCGCGGCAATGCATAGTCGGGAATCGCCTCGGCCTGGTTGAATAGCCTGAACTCAATCTGCTCACCGACTCGTTCGGCGCACAAGCGCAGCACGCCTCGAGCCGGGGTGAAATCCAACGCATTCTCCAGCAGATTGCCCAGCGCCTGACGCAACAGAAACGGTTCGCCGAGCAGGTTCAGATCCGCTGCAATGTGCAGTTCCACACGCAACTGCTTGCCTTCGATTCGCGCAGCCTGCGCGCTCAACAGCTCATCGACCAAATCCGCCAACGGCACGGCCACCCGCTCTTCCAGCCCTTGGCGCTGTTCCACCTGCGCGAGGTTCAACAGTCGTTCGATCAACTGCTGCATGCGTGCACTTTCGCTGTCGATGTTGCTGACGAATCGTTGCTGCTGAGCCAGCGGCATCTCGCCTTGCAGTAACTCCGCCGCGCCACGAATCGCCGCCAGCGGGCTTTTCAATTCATGGGTCAGGGTGTGCACATAACGCTCGACGTAGGCTTTGCCTTCGAGCTGGGTGCGCATCTGCTCCACCGCCGTGGCCAGTTGCTCCAGCTCGCCGCCACGATAATGCGGCACCTCGACCCGACGACCTTCGCTGACTGCCTGGGCATACGCCGTCAACCGCCGCAGTGCAGCGCTCAGCCACCAGGACAACAGCGCTCCGAACAGCAAACCGAGGCCAATCAGCCCGGCGCCATAAATCAGCAATCGCCGCTCGGTGCGATCAACGTAAGGTTGCAGCGAGCTGTTGGGCTTGGCCACCGTCACCACACCGATGATCTGGCCGTTGTCGCGAATCGGTGCCCCGACGTGCATCACCGACGAGTTCGAATCATCCGGGCTGCTGCGCGTCGAACGAGCGCCGTACTCGCCGCGCAAGGTCAGGTAGACATCGTTCCAGCGCGAATAGTCCTGGCCCACCGCGACGCCGCTTGAATCCAGCACCACGATGCCCTTGGCATCGGTGACGTAAATCCGGTGGTTGACCTGATTCTTCGGCAGGCCCCAGATATTCGCCTTCGGTTGCCGTTCCCCGTACGCCTTGAGCAACTCGGGCCAGCGGTTCTGGCTGAGGGTGCCGGCCTTGAAGTCGTCCCGCAGGATCTCGGCCATCAGGTTGGCGGTGTCCACCAGGGTTTCTTCGGTGGACTGGCGCACGCCGGGGCGGATTTCTTCCATCACGGTGTTGAGCACGAAATAGCCGGTCAGGCCGATGAACAGCACGTAGACCAGAAAAATCCGGATCCCCAATGGCATCAGCTGTGCCCCGGGCTATAGCTGTAACCGAGGCCGCGGTGGGTCTGGATCGGCTCGGCATCGGCTTTCACCTGGCGCAATTTGGCGCGCACACTCTTGATGTGGCTGTCGATGCTGCGCTCGTAACCGGCATCGGCGGCCACGCCCAGCGCATCGAGCAATTGCTCGCGGCTGAAGACTCGCTCAGGTTGCTCCAGCAGGCATTGCAGCAAACGAAACTCGTGGCGAGTGAGGCTCAAGGGCTGATTGCGATAGCTGATCTGCACCCGTTCGCTGTCGATGCGAAACAGCGCTGACGCCGCCTCCGCCACTGGTCGTGGCGCCATGCGCTTGAGAATCGCCCGGACCCGCGCCGCCACTTCCCGAGGGCTGAACGGTTTGACCACGTAATCGTCAGCACCGATCTCCAGACCGACCACGCGGTCGATCTCTGCATCACGGGCGCTGAGGAAAATCACCGGCACTTCGCTGAAACGCCGCAATTGCTTACAGGTCTCGAAGCCGCTGATGTCCGGCAGGCCGATGTCGAGAATGATCAGGTCGGCCGGCGTGGCGCGCTGATGCTCAAGCGCCGCCGCGCCAAGGCTCAACCAGGTGGTGGTAAAGCCCTCGCCCTGCAAGGCGAAAATCAGGGTGTCGGCAATCGCTGCTTCGTCTTCGACAATCAGGATATGAGGCATGGCGTCCGAGCCCGCTAGTTAAGTGGGCGAACGGTGCCCCAAGGCTGATTCGCCGTCAATCAGCAGTCGGGTTTGTCTGCCGTGAAACGCCGTGCCGGGTTCACTGCCGCACCGAATTCACGCAGTGCTTTGGCGCCGATCAGCAACGGGTAATTGAAGCTGCTGCGGTCGGTGAGGTTGACCTCGACGGTGCGCTTGACGTTGCCCAGGCACAGTTCCAGATCAACCACTGGCCGTTTGGTGGGTTCGATCGCTTCCTTGTCATCGTCGTCTTCTTCGGAGCGGGTCTTGATCTTGCTGATCCGCGCGACCTTGTGTTCGTAGACCTTGTTGCTGGCGCCTTTGGTGGCGAGGCGGAAACGCACCCACTCGTCGCCGTCGCGGGTGAAGGTTTCGATGTCTTTGGCCGACAGCGACGCGGTCAGGGCGCCGGTGTCCATTTTGGCCTTGAGGACTTCGCCGCCGATTTCCGGCAGCGCGATGTATTCGTAACGCCCGTACAGAGTCGGCTCAGCGGCCAGGACTGGAAGGGCCACGAGGGAAAGCAGTGCAAGGAGAGATTTCACGTAGGGGGCTTCCTTGAAGAGTGGGCAGCGGAATTTTAGACCGTTATCGAATAGATCGTTCCCACGCTCTGCGTGGGAGTGCAGCCCGGGACGCTCCGCGTCCCAAAGCGGACGCAGAGCGTCCATTGAGGCATTCCCACGCAGAGCGTGGGAACGATCGCTATGTCAGTCCAGCATACCGCCACAAACGTGAAACATTCGTCACCACCCATTTGGCCTGTCGCCTGAAGCTGCTTATCATGGCGCGCCCAAACGCTTTCAAGAGTTACTTATGCGCCGCCTGCTCACCGGCTGTTTCGTTACCCTGCTGCTGTTGCTTAACACCCTGGTGCTGTTCGGGCCTTTGATGGTGTTCGCCCTGCTGAAATTACTCCTGCCCGGGCGCTTTCGCGATTACGCCTCCTGGACGGTGATGTGGACTGCCGAAACCTGGGCCGAAATCGACAAACTGATCTTTCGACTGTGCATTCCCACCCAATGGGACATTCGCGGCGGCGATGATCTGCGCCGCGACACCTCGTACCTGGTGATCGGCAACCATCAGTCCTGGGTCGATATCCCGGCACTGATCCAGACGCTTAACCGGTGCACGCCGTTCTTCAAATTCTTCCTCAAGAAAGAGCTGATCTGGGTGCCGTTCCTGGGCCTGGCCTGGTGGGCGTTGGACTATCCCTTTATGAAGCGCTACACCAAGGCGTTTCTGGCGAAAAACCCGGAGCTGGCCGGCAAGGACCTGGAAATCACCAAAAAAGCCTGCGAGCTGTACAAGCGTCAGCCAGTGACGGTGGTCAATTATCTGGAAGGCACCCGGTACACCTCAGCGAAAAGCGCCCAGCAGCAATCACCGTTCACCCACCTGCTCAAGCCCAAGGCTGGTGGCGTGGCTTTTGTGCTGGCGGCGATGGGTGAACAGCTGGATGCCGTTCTCGATGTAACAGTGGTGTACCCACAGCAGAAGATTCCGGGATTTTGGGATTTGATCAGCGGCAACGTGCCGAGGGTGATCATCGACATCCAGACCCGCGAACTGGACCCGGCGCTGTGGCAAGGCGATTACGAAAACGATCCGACGTTTCGCGAAAAGGTCCAGAACTGGGTCAACCAGCTCTGGATCGAGAAGGACCGGCGCATCAAAGAGCTACGCGCTGAAGGCTGACTCAGCTACCGGTGCCCGCGCCCCAGATCCCGCCGAGGTTTTGCAGCAGCGAACCGGCGACGCCTTGCTGACCGAGGTATTGCAGGATCACCGGCGCAAACTGGCCGATCATGCCGCTGTCCATGCCCAACGCGCTGAAGGCGTTGTTCAGGTCGTTGGTGTCCTTGACGTTACCCAGCAAGCCATCGAGCAACGCATTCTTGTCCGACCCCGCACCGAGCAGCCCGCCCAAACCGTTCAGGCCACCGATGGCGCTGTTGCCTGCGATCTGATCGAGGCCCGGCACGTTTTTACTCAGCTCGGAGAAGTCCTGGCCGCTGAGTTGGTTCCTGGCCAGCCCCAGCATCGCACCGGCACCGCCGACAGCCTGCTCCGGGGTGACATTGAGCTGCGAGCCCAGGGTATTGAGCAAACCGGCCGCCTTGGGTGCCGCCGCCACAGCGCCATCACCCTGATTGCCTTGGTCACCTTGGTTGCCCTGCATCGCTGAAACCACATTGGCCGCATCGCTGAGGCTGAACTGTGCAAAGGCCGGGCTGGCGGCCAGCGTCGTCAACGAAGCGACAGCCATGAGCGATGCCAGTGCAAAACCGCGTGAAACTTTCATCCAGACATCCTCTTGCGCCATGAAAACCACCCGGTAACGGGCGGTAAAACTGCCGATTTGACCGGGTATATGCCGGCATGTTCCTCGTTTGCGCGGCATTTTTACCCAAGTGGCGGTGATGAAACGTGAAACCCCGGACCTGTGCGATGAATGGCATTGCCGCTCCCGCCTCAGGGTTAGTGTGACGCATAAAAAAACGGCGACCCGAAGGTCGCCGTTTTGCTTTGCGTGAAGCCTTACGCCGCGCTGAACAACTTGTGCGGATCGATCACAAACTTCTTCGGCACGCCCGCATCGAACTCGCCATAACCACGTGGCGCGTCATCCAGACTGATGACTTCAACACCCACGATGTCGGCAATCTTGATGCGATCCCACATGATCGCCTGCATCAGTTGGCGGTTGTACTTCATCACTGGCGTCTGGCCGGTGTGGAAGCTGTGGGATTTGGCCCAGCCCAGACCGAAGCGGATGCTCAGGCTGCCCATTTTCGCGGCCGCATCCACAGCACCCGGGTCTTCGGTCACGTACAGGCCAGGGATGCCGATTTTGCCGGCCACGCGAACCACGCCCATCAGGGAGTTGAGCACGGTCGCCGGAGCTTCGTGTTTCACGCCGTCATGGCCGTGACCGCGAGCTTCGAAGCCCACCGCATCGATAGCGCAATCCACTTCAGGCTCGCCCAACAGCGCGGCGATCTGTTCGTGCAGTGGGGTGTCTGTCGACAGGTCGGCAATTTCGAAACCCTGAGCCTTGGCGTGAGCCAGACGGATCGGGTTGACGTCACCGATGATCACCACTGCAGCGCCCAGCAGGCGAGCGGAAGCGGCAGCCGCCAGACCAACCGGACCGGCACCCGCGATGTACACCGTGCTGCCAGGGCCAACACCGGCCGTTACAGCGCCGTGGTAACCGGTCGGCAGGATGTCGGAGAGGCAGGTCAGGTCGCGGATTTTTTCCATCGCGCGATCGCGATCAGGCAGTTTCAACAGGTTGAAGTCGGCGTACGGCACCATCGCGTACTCAGCCTGACCACCGGTCCAGTCCCCCATGTCGACATAACCATAGGCACCGCCCGGACGCGCCGGGTTAACGCTGAGGCAGACACCAGTGTGCATCTCTTTACAGGAGCGGCAGCGCCCGCAAGCTACGTTGAACGGTACGGACACCAGGTCGCCGATTTGCAGGTTCTCGACGTCGCTGCCCTTCTCGATCACTTCACCGGTGATCTCGTGGCCGAGCACCAGACCGGTCTGAGCAGTGGTACGGCCGCGCACCATGTGCTGGTCGGAACCACAGATGTTGGTGGAAACCACACGCAGGATGACGGCGTGGTTAATCTTCCTGCCGCGCGGGTCCTGCATTTTCGGATAGTCGATTTTTTGTATTTCGACTTTGCCATTGCCGAGATACACCACACCACGATTGCCAGACATGCTTTCACCTCGCTGTTGTTTTTATGTAGCGGTCGCGTCGCCATGGATCGGCGGCGCGTTGATTGCTCGGGTTATTGCCTGTGTGTCTTGTGTTGTTTGGGAGGGCCTCTTCGCGAGCAAGCCCGCTCCCACATTGGATTTAGGGTGTGTCTGAGATCTGTGCCTGACACAAATCCCTGTGGGAGCGGGCTTGCTCGCGAATGGGTCGCGAAGCGGCCCCAAAAATCTAAAGAACGACCGTTCTGTTCGCGTTCAAAAACACGCGTCGTTCAATGTGATAACCAACAGCCCGTGCCAACGTCAGCCCTTCGATATCCCGCCCTTTGGCGATCAAATCTTCGGGATAATGGCTATGATCCACAGCCTCCACGCCCTGGGCGATGATCGGGCCTTCGTCCAGGTCGTTGTTGATGTAGTGCGCCGTGGCGCCAACCAGTTTCACGCCCTTGTTGTAGGCCTGGTGATACGGCTTGGCCCCCTTGAAGCCCGGCAGCAGGGAGTGATGAATGTTGATCGCCTTGCCATCGAGTTTGCGGCACAGCTCCGGCGACAGGACTTGCATGTAACGGGCAAGAATCACCAGTTCAGCGCCGGACTCTTCGACCACCTGCCAGACCTGACGCTCCTGCGACGGTTTGTCGTTCGGGTCCAGCGGGAAATGGTAGTACGGAATCTGATGCCAGTCGGCCAACGGCTTGAGGTCCGGGTGGTTGGAGACCACGGCGACCACGTCCATCGACAACTGGCCGATGCGCTGGCGGTAGAGCAAGTCGTTGAGGCAGTGATCGGCCTTGGAGACCATGATCACCACTTTTGGCCGGTGGTGCGGCGGGGTCAGCTCGAAGACCATCCCGAAGGCGTCACCACGCTCTGCCAAACCTGCGCGGAAAGCCTGTTCGTCAAAGCCGTCGGGCTGACGGAATTCCACGCGAATGAAGAAACGACCCGAGAGCCGGTCATCGAAGGAATGGTGCTCGGTGACGTAGCAGCCCTGCTCGAACAGAAAGCGGGTCACCGCATCCACGGTGCCGAGGACGCTAGGGCAATCGGCGGTCAGAATCCATGTGTCTGGGGCGCGGCTCATAGTGCGGTGACTCCTGCTGCAACATCTGTGATCAGAGAGAACTCTGTGAGTAAGGGCTTGCCTGTGGCGAGGGGGCTTGCCCCCTCGCCACAAAAGCTCCCTCACCACAATTACGCCTGGACGCTAAGGCCGTATTCAGCGGCAGCATCCTGCAACCACAACCACCAGTAATCCGAGAAGCTGCGGCGAATCAGCAGTTCCCAAGTGTCTTCGGCGGTATGGCGAATCATCAATTGCGACTTGGCAAACACCGTGCCCACAGCCTTGCCCACCGGGAAGTTGTTGGGGTGCACGTCGTAGCTGGTGGATTTCATCAGCACCTGACGCACGTTCGGGCCGCTGAGTTCAAGGATCTGTTGGCCACCGCTGACGTTGACGATCTGGATGTGCAGGTCACCCAGTGCTTCACGCAGTTTTTTCTCGACAGCGAATTCTTCGCCGGTCGGCACGATCAGCAGCCATTCATCCGGCCCCATCCATTGCAGGCTGGTTTCACCTTTGATCACCACGGTCAGCGCGGCTGGCAGTTCCAGGCCGAGGGCCTTGTGCACGCCAGCGGCGAACGCAGGATCGTGGGCATCGCCACGGATGGTCAGGTGACCGAGGAGTTTTTTCTCACGCACGATCACGCCGGCGTTCTTGCGACCCTTGCCCACCAGGCTGGCAAGGTCGGCATGATGCAGCGACGACTCGGCCTTGGCCCCGGTGGTTGGGCGTTGTTGGTAAACATTGGCTGCGGTCATAAAGCACCTGTCTTGAATTCTGTTGGTTCCGGCCCTTGTGGTGGCTGTGCCGCCGCCATCGCGAGCAGGCTCGCTCCCACAAGGGTTACGCGATCTCCTGTGGAAGCGAGCCTGCTCGCGATGCAAACAACGCGGTGCAGCGGCCAGCCCACAGGACCCGAGGCCATTAAACGTTCTGGCGATCACCCTTCGGATCGAAGAACACCGAAGAAACGATTTCCGCCTCGATCACGCTGCCGTCGGCCAGCGGTGCGAACACCCGCTCACCCATGCGCTTCAGGCCGCCCTTGACCACACCCATGGCAAACGAATAGCCGAGGGAGTTGTGCAGGTAGCTGGAAGTCACGTGACCGACCATGGTCATCGGGATGGTTTGCTTGGTGTTGAACACCAGTTGCGCACCTTCCGGCAGCCATTTGGTCGGATCGATCGGCTTCAGACCGACCAACTGTTTGCGCTGATCACGCACGCAATCCTCACGGTTCATGCCACGCTGGCCGATCCACGAGAAAGGTTTAGTGCGACCGACACACCAGCCCATGTTCAGGTCGTCCGGGGTCATCGAGCTGTCAGTGTCCTGACCGACGATGATGAAGCCCTTCTCGGCCCGCAGTACGTGCATGGTTTCAGTGCCGTACGGGGTCAGGTTGTACTTCTTGCCGGCCTCGACGATTTTCTCGAGCACGCCCATTGCATAGTCGGCCTGCACGTTGACTTCGTACGACAGCTCACCGGTAAACGAAATCCGGAACACCCGCGCCGGCACACCGCCGACCAGAGCTTCTTTCCAGGTCATGAACGGGAAGGCTTCGTTGCTCAAGTCGATGTCGGTGACTTCGCTGAGCAGCTTGCGGCTGTTCGGCCCGGACAGGGTCATGGTTGCCCAGTGATCCGTCACGGAAGTGAAGTACACCTTCAGGTCTGGCCATTCAGTCTGATGGTAGATTTCCAGCCATTGCAGCACGCGTGCAGCGCCGCCAGTGGTGGTGGTCATCACGAAGTGGTTATCGGCCAGGCAGGCAGTCACGCCGTCGTCGAACACCATGCCGTCTTCTTTGCACATCAGGCCGTAGCGGGCCTTGCCCACGTCGAGTTTGGTCCAGGCGTTGGTGTAGATGCGGTTGAGGAACTCACGCGTGTCCGGGCCCTGGATGTCGATCTTGCCCAGGGTCGAAGCGTCCAGCAGGCCGACGCTGTCGCGCACGGCTTTGCATTCGCGCTTCACGGCGGCATGCAGGTCTTCACCGTTTTTCGGGAAGTACCATGGACGTTTCCACTGACCGACGTCTTCAAATTCGGCGCCGTTCTTCACGTGCCAATGATGCAGCGCGGTGAAACGAACCGGCTCGAAGATGTGCCCACAGTGACGACCGGCTATGGCGCCGAAGGTCACCGGCGTGTAGTTCGGGCGGAACATGGTGGTGCCCATCTGCGGGATGGTCACGTTCAGCGAACGGGCGGCAATGGCCAGACCGTTGACGTTGCCGAGCTTGCCCTGATCGGTGCCGAAGCCCAGTGCGGTGTAGCGTTTGACGTGCTCGACCGATTCGAAGCCTTCGCGGGTCGCTAGTTCGATGGCGGCAGCGGTGACATCGTTTTGCAGGTCGACGAATTGCTTCGGCGCCCGTGCGGTGGCTTTTTCGTGCGGCACCTGGAACAGCGCCAACGTCGGTTCTTCCAGACGGCTCAGGGCTTTCGGCAAGGTCGCTTCGACCCCGCTGAAACCGGCTTCGCTGGCGGCGCGAGCACCGCCTTCAAAACCATCGGCCAACGAATCGCCGAGGCCGTAGACGCCGTTGATGCCACCGACGCACACGCGTTTTTGCGGTGCTTCGCCCGGTACGAAACCGAGGATGTCTTCACGCCAGATCGGCTTGCCACCCAAGTGCGACGCCAGGTGAACCACCGGGCTGTAACCGCCGGAACTGGCGACCAGGTCGCAATCGAGCCATTCGCCTGGGCTGGTCACGGTGTGTGCTTTTACATCAATCGCTGCAACGCGAGCGGCGGTGACGTGTTTGCTGCCACGGGCCTCGATCACGGCGCTGCCGGTCAGGATGCGAATGCCTTTGGCGCGAGCCTCTTCCACCAGCGCACCGCGAGGGTTGCTGCGGGCATCGGCGATCGCCACCACTTGCAGACTGGCGTCGAGCCAGTCCAGCGCTACGCGGTAAGCGTGGTCGTTGTTGGTCGACAGCACCAGTTTCTTACCCGGTGCCACGCCGTAACGACGAACGTAAGTCGACACAGCGCCGGCGAGCATGTTGCCCGGCACGTCGTTGTTGCCGTAAACCAGTGGACGCTCGTGAGTACCGGTCGCCAGCACTACACGCTTGGCGCGAACCCGGTGGATGCGCTGACGCACCTGGCCAATCGGAGCACGGTCGCCGAGGTGATCGGTGAGGCGCTCGTGAATGGTCAGGAAGTTATGGTCGTGGTAACCGTTGACCGTGGCGCGCGGCAACAGCAGCACGTCCGGGGTGTTTTTCAGCTCGGCGATGACGCTGGCGACCCACTCGGTGGCAGGCTTGCCGTCGAGGCTTTCGCGGGAATCAAGCAGGCTGCCGCCGAACTCTTCCTGTTCATCGGCCAGGATCACACGCGCACCGCTACGGGCAGCCGCCAGCGCAGCCGCCAGACCCGCAGGGCCAGCGCCGACGATCAGCACGTCGCAGTGCTGGTTCATGTAGTCGTAGGTGTCCGGATCGTTCTCGGTCGGCGAGCGGCCAAGGCCGGCAGCCTTACGAATGTACTTCTCGTAGGTCATCCAGAACGATTGCGGGTACATGAAGGTTTTGTAGTAGAAGCCCGGCGGCATCAGCTTGCCGCCGACCTTGCCGAGAATCCCCATCATGTCGTTGTTCACGCTCGGCCAGCCGTTGGTGCTGGTGGCGACCAGGCCTTGATACAGCGCTTGTTGCGTGGCGCGTACGTTCGGGATTTGCGTGGCTTCGGTCGCACCGATCTGCAGCACAGCGTTCGGCTCTTCGGCACCGGCGGCGAAGATGCCGCGTGGGCGCGAATACTTGAAGCTGCGGCCGATGATGTCGACACCGTTGGCCAGCAAGGCGGCGGCCAGGGAATCACCTTCAAAGCCTTTGTAGACCTGGCCGTTGAAGGTGAAGCTCAGCACTTTGTTACGGTCGATCCGTCCGCCATTGGACAGGCGATTGATCTGGCTCATACCTTCTCTCCCAGAGCCGTGGCGGCCGCTTTCGGGCTGTCGGTCTTGTCGGTGAACTGCGGCTTGGCGCCGATCTTGTAGGTTTCGAGAATCTCGTAGGTCACGGTGTCACGGGTGACGTTGAAATACTGACGGCAACCGGCGACGTGATCCCACAGTTCGTGGTGCAGACCGCGAGGGTTGTCGCGGAAGAACATATAGTCGCCCCACTCCTCGTCGGTGCAGCTGTTCGGATCCAGTGGGCGCGGGATGTGCGCCTGGCCGGATGCATGAAATTCCTCTTCGGAGCGCAGTTCGCCGCAGTGAGGACAGAAGATATGCAACATGGGGATTTCTCCTGTTAGTGGGCAACCGCAGCAGCGCCGTGTTCGTCGATCAACGCACCGTTGTGGAAACGGTCGATGGAGAAAGGTGCGGCCAATGGGTGCATTTCACCCTTGGCCAGGCTTGCGGCGAATACATTGCCCGAGCCAGGTGTTGCCTTGAAGCCACCGGTGCCCCAACCGCAGTTGAAGAACATGTTCGGTACCGGCGTTTTCGAAATGATCGGGCAGGCATCCGGCGTGGTGTCGACGATGCCGCCCCACTGACGGTTCATGCGTACGCGCGAGAGCACCGGGAACATCTCGACGATGGCCTGAATGGTGTGCTCGATCACCGGGTACGAACCACGCTGGCCGTAGCCGTTGTAGCCGTCGATACCGGCGCCGATCACCAAGTCGCCCTTGTCGGACTGGCTGATGTAACCGTGCACGGCGTTGGACATGATCACGCTGTCGATAATCGGCTTGATCGGCTCGGACACCAGCGCTTGCAGCGGGTGCGATTCGATCGGCAGACGGAAGCCGGCGAGTTTGGCCATGTGCCCGGAGTTACCGGCGGTGACCACACCGACGCGCTTGGCGCCGATGAAACCCTTGTTGGTTTCAACACCGATGCACACGCCGTTTTCCTTGCGGAAGCCGATCACTTCGGTCTGTTGAATCAGGTCCACGCCCAAGGCGTCGGCGGCACGGGCAAAGCCCCACGCCACGGCATCGTGACGGGCCACGCCGCCGCGACGCTGGACGGTTGCGCCCATCACCGGGTAGCGAGTGTTCTTGGAGCAGTCGAGGTACGGAATCTCGTCGGCGACCTGTTTGGCATCGAGCAGTTCGCCGTCCACACCGTTGAGGCGGTTGGCGCTGACCCGACGCTCGGAATCACGAATGTCCTGCAGGGTGTGGCACAGGTTGTAGACGCCACGCTGGGAGAACATCACGTTGTAGTTCAGGTCCTGGGACAGGCCTTCCCACAGTTTCATGGCGTGTTCATACAGGTGCGCCGACTCGTCCCACAGGTAGTTGGAGCGAACGATGGTGGTGTTGCGCGCGGTATTACCGCCGCCCAGCCAGCCTTTCTCGACCACAGCCACGTTAGTGATGCCGTGTTCCTTGGCCAGGTAGTAGGCGGTCGCCAGACCATGCCCGCCACCGCCGACGATGACCACGTCATAGACCTTTTTAGGGGTCGGCGTGCGCCACATCTTCTGCCAGTTTTCGTGATGGCTGAGGGAGTGTTTGAAGAGGCCGAAGCCCGAATAGCGTTGCATAGTCATTTACTCCAAAACCGCGCTCAGCGATAAACCGGGAAGTCCGCGCACAGGGCTGCCACTTGCTGCGCGACATTGGCCTCGACATCGGCGTCGCCGAGGTTGTCGAGGATGTCGCAGATCCAGCCAGCCAGTTCAACGCACTGGGCAACCTTGAAGCCGCGAGTGGTTACCGCCGGGGTGCCGATGCGCAGGCCGGAGGTCACGAACGGCGACTGTGGATCGTTCGGGACAGCGTTCTTGTTCACGGTGATGTGGGCGCGACCGAGGGCTGCATCCGCCTCTTTGCCGGTGAGGCCCTGACGGATCAGGCTGACCAGGAACAGGTGGTTATCGGTGCCGCCGGACACTACATCGTAGCCGCGTTTGATAAATACGCCGGCCATGGCCTGGGCGTTGTCGATCACTTGTTGCTGGTAAGCCTTGAAGCCAGGCTCCAGCGCTTCCTTGAAGCACACCGCCTTACCGGCGATCACGTGCATCAGCGGGCCGCCTTGGGCACCCGGGAACACTGCCGCGTTGAGCTTCTTCTCGATTTCTTCGTTGGACTTGCACAGGATCAGGCCGCCACGAGGACCGCGCAGGGTCTTGTGGGTGGTGGTGGTGACCACATCAGCGTACGGCAGCGGGTTCGGGTACAGGCCGGCAGCGACCAGACCTGCGACGTGAGCCATGTCGACAAACAGCAGCGCACCGACCTTGTCGGCGATCTGACGGAAACGTGGGAAGTCGAGGGTCTTGGAGTAGGCCGAGAAGCCGGCAACGATCATCTTCGGCTTGCATTCGACAGCCAGACGCTCGACTTCGTCGTAGTCGATCAGCCCGGTTTTAGTGTCAATGCCGTACTGCACGGCGTTGTACAGCTTGCCCGAGGACGACACCTTGGCACCGTGGGTCAGGTGACCACCGTGGGCCAGGCTCATGCCGAGTATGGTGTCGCCGGCTTGCAGCAGGGCCAGGTAAACGGCGCTGTTGGCCGAGGAACCGGAGTGCGGCTGCACGTTGGCGTAATCGGCACCGAATAGCTGCTTGGCGCGTTCGATGGCCAGGGCTTCAACCTTGTCGACGTGCTCGCAGCCACCGTAGTAGCGCTTGCCCGGATAGCCTTCGGCGTATTTGTTGGTCAGGCCGCTGCCCTGCGCTTGCATGACGCGCTTGCTGGTGTAGTTCTCTGACGCGATCAGCTCGATGTGATCTTCCTGACGTTGCTCCTCGGCATTCATCGCCGCCAGCAGTGCATCGTCGTAACCCTGGATCTGGTCTTGCTTGCTGAACATCGCGTCTCTCCCAGCGGCATCTATGCGCCATTCGTCTCGGTAAGGCACTGGCGTTACGGCAGTGCCCTTTGGATGCGATGGTATGACCGGCGCAGACAGGCCAAATGCCTACGGACGCCACGCAAAGGTGCGTTTACGACATGGGCCGAAAAGCCTGACCGGACACAATCTTCAAATCAGAAAGGATCCCCTGTGGGAGCGGGCTTGCCCGCGATAGTGGTGGGTCAGCTGACATCTATGCTGGATGTGATGCCGCCATCGCGGGCAAGCCCGCTCTCACAAGGTTATGCAGCTCCTGCATTGGGGGTCAGGCGATGAGTTGGCGCAAGGCCAGAAGCACGAGGAAATGCGCGGGATAGAGCGCGTAAGCCCAACGCCGCATCGGCGGTGGCCGGATGCCTTGGGCGTGTCGCAATAGCAGTAGCCCCAGCAATGGCGCAATCAGACAAGCGGCAATGCCGAATATGGCTGCATTGCTGTGAAGCCGGGCGGCGTAATACAGCACTTGCCACTGATTGGCCGCCAGGCAGACCAGCCCCGGCAGCAGGCTGAAATACCAGGGCCGGTGGATCACCAGCAACATCGCCAGCGGCAACAGCACGCCAAAAAAACCGAACATCAGTCGCTCTGGGAACAGTGCTGCCAGCAAAAGTGCACCGGCCGCCAATAGCCGCGATTGAAGCATCTGGTTCTGCCAGCCAAGCGCGACCAACAGCCCCAGAATCAACGTCGGCAATACGTTTAAGGTGTTGAGATCAGGAATGTACATCCGGTAGGGGATTTCGCTTACAGCGCTAAACAGCAACAACCAACCGAGGTAACGCCACTGGCCATCCGTTGTTACTGCACGGACTCGCGACAGGTTCGCCGCCATCGCCAGACAGAACCACGGGAACGCCAACCTGCCCGGCACGTACAGCAGATCGATGGAGTAACCGACATATCGCAGGTGATCGAGCACCATGCTCAGCAGCGCCAGCCACTTGAGCAGATCCAGCGCCCCATCCCGTTGAGTCATGTGCATAATTGCCCGTCAACCGTGTTTTTTTCTGACAGCAACATCCCGTGTGCTCCCCGGACGATCTTCGGTAAAGTGCGCACCATCATTGACCACGAAGCTCTTCACCATAAGCGCCTCGATTACGGAAGCCGGCCATGACCGACAAGAGCCAACAATTCGCCAGCGACAACTATTCCGGTATCTGCCCTGAAGCCTGGGCTGCCATGGAACAGGCCAACCACGGCCACCAGCGCGCTTATGGCGACGATGAGTGGACCGCACGCGCAGCGGATCAATTCCGCAAACTGTTCGAAACCGACTGCGAAGTGTTCTTCGCCTTCAACGGCACCGCGGCCAACTCGTTGGCTCTGTCGTCACTGTGCCAGAGTTACCACAGCGTGATCTGCTCGGAAACCGCCCACGTCGAAACCGACGAATGCGGCGCGCCGGAGTTTTTCTCCAACGGTTCCAAGCTGCTCGTTGCCCGCACCGAAAACGGCAAGCTGACGCCGGAATCGATCCGCGAAATCGCCCTCAAGCGCCAGGATATCCACTACCCGAAACCGCGCGTCGTGACCCTGACCCAGGCCACCGAAGTCGGCAGCGTGTACACCCCGGCCGAAATCCGCGCCATCAGCGCCACCTGCAAAGAACTGGGCCTGAACCTGCACATGGACGGCGCGCGTTTCTCCAATGCCTGTGCGTATCTGGGCTGCTCACCAGCCGACCTGACCTGGAAGGCCGGCGTTGACGTGTTGTGCTTCGGCGGCACGAAAAACGGCATGGCGGTGGGCGAAGCGATTCTGTTCTTCAACCACAAACTGGCTGAAGACTTCGATTACCGCTGCAAGCAGGCCGGGCAATTGGCGTCGAAAATGCGCTTCCTCTCGGCCCCATGGGTCGGGATTCTGGAAAACGACGCCTGGCTCAAATACGCCCGTCACGCTAACCACTGCGCGCAGTTGCTGGCCGAACTGGTGAGCGACATTCCTGGCGTGGAACTGATGTTCCCGGTGCAGGCCAACGGCGTGTTCCTGCAACTGTCGGAACCGGCCATTGCCGCATTGACTGCCAAGGGCTGGCGCTTCTACACCTTCATCGGCAACGGCGGCGCCCGGTTCATGTGCTCGTGGGACACCGAAGAAGACCGCGTGCGCGAATTGGCGACGGATATTCGGGAAGTGATGGCAGCCTGAAACCCACCAGGCTGATCATTCCCACGCTCTGCGTGGGAACGATCAGTTTCGGGGAGTTGGTCTACATTGACTGGCGAGCCGTTTCGATCCGCTCAGATAACAACAATCAGGAGCGTACGCATGTCACTACAAGGCAAAACCCTGTTCATTACCGGCGCCAGCCGTGGCATTGGGCGTGAGATTGCGCTGCGGGCAGCCAAGGACGGGGCCAACATCGTGATTGCCGCTAAAAGTGCCACCCCGCACCCCAAACTGCCTGGCACCATTTTCAGCGTAGCGGCAGAAGTTGAAGCCGCGGGCGGCAAGGCGTTGGCCTTGCAGGTGGATGTGCGTGATGAAATTGCCGTGCGCCAGGCCCTGGCCGACGCCTCTGAGCATTTCGGCGGCATCGATGCGCTGATCAACAATGCCGGGGCGATCAAGCTGACAGGCGTACAGCACATCGAACTCAAGCGCTTTGACCTGATGCACCAGATCAACACCCGCGCCGTGCTCCTTAGCAGTCAGGCTGCCCTGCCCTATCTGAAAAAATCCGCCGGGCACATTCTCAACCTGTCACCACCGCTGAACCTGGCCACCAAGTGGTTCGCCCAGTACAGCCCTTACACGGTGACCAAATACGGCATGAGCATGCTGACTTTGGGCATGAATGAGGAATTCGCCTCCTACGGCATCAGCGTCAATTCCCTGTGGCCGCAGACCATGATCGCCACTGCCGCCATCGAGTTTCAGCTGGGGTCACGCGAGTCGTTCAAGCATGCGCGCACGCCGGCGATTATGGCGGATGCTGCTTACGCAATTCTGGATAGCAGTGGCCGCAGCATTACCGGGCGCTTGCTGATTGATGAGGAGATTCTGCGGGAGCATGGCGTGACCGAATTCGATCATTACCGCTTTGAGCCCGGCACCCAAGACAAGCTGATGCCCGACTTATTTGTGGACTGAAATACCAACCATTGTGGGGGCGGGCTTGCTCGCGAAAGCGGTGTGTCAGGCAACATCAATGTTGACTGCGCTGCCGTCTTCGCGAGCAAGCCCGCTCCCACAGGTTCAAAACTCGATCCGCACATCGCCCTTCGGCACGCTGCAGCACGACAGGATGAACCCTTCGGCTTCGTCTTCCTCGGTAATCCCGCCGTTGTGGTCCATTTCGACCTCGCCCCCCAGCTTCATCACCTTGCAGGTCCCGCAGATCCCCATCCCGCAGGCTTTCGGGATCAGCAGGCCAAGCTTGGCCGCCGCCGCATGCACGGTTTCGCCCGGCGCCACGCGAATGCTTTTGCCGGACGCGGTGAATTCGACCTGATGCAGGTCGGCAACGTCGACTTCCGGTGCATCTGCTGCGATTTCGGCTTGTTCCACCGCGTCGGCACGGGCTTCCGCTGGTGTCGCACCAAAGGATTCCTCGTGATAACGCGTCATGTCGAAACCGGCCGTCTCGAGCATGCGCTTGACCGCGTTCATGTATGGGGTCGGGCCGCAGCAGAAGACTTCACGCTCAAGGAAGTCCGGCGCCATCAGTTCGAGCATCTTGTGGTTCAGGTAACCCCGATAACCGGCCCACGGCTCGCCCAGACCATGTTTCTCGCAAATCAGGTGCAGGCTGAAGTTGTCGATCCGCGACGCCATGTGTTCCAGCTCGCGGTGATAAATGATGTCTTTGGGCGAACGGGCGCTGTGGATAAACACCATGTCGACGTTGCCGTTGGTGTCATAGAACCAGCGAGCCATCGACATAACGGGCGTGATGCCAACGCCACCGCTGAGGTAGAGCACTTTCGGCGCGGTGAAGTCCATGGCGTTGAACAGCCCGACCGGCCCGTGCACCGCCAGCTCCTGGCCTTCATGCAGGGTGTCGTGCAGCCAGTTGGACACCTTGCCCCCCGGCACACGCTTGATGGTCACCGAAAAGCTGTACGGCACCGACGGCGAGCTGGAAATGGTGTAGGAGCGCATGATCGGCACGCCGTCGATTTCCAGCTCCAGGGTGACGAACTGCCCGGGCTTGAAAAAGAACAGGATTGGCTGGTCGGCCATAAAGCAGAAGGTGCGCACATCCCAGGTTTCCTGGATGACTTTGACGCAACGGACAATATGTCGACCATTGGCCCAGGTCTGGGTGGTTACCGGGTTCAGGAAGCTGTTGGACATGCTGATCTCCACGGCCGACTGCCGGCCTTCATGTTGGCGATTCTGCGTATAGCGCAGCCCCTCCATTTACCTATCTGCGACATTCACATACTTATCGCGACCAGCCCCCAATTACCGGGGGTTGCGCGTCGGGAACAGATTGGGCCATGTCGCCCATGGATAAGGTTCTGGCGAGCGCCGGCCCCACACTCGCCCCATACCAAGTCACAACCTTTACACCTTGCGTAGCAAACCGTATCAGCCACTATTTCGCCGGCCACACAGAATGGCCATGAGGATCAAATCGATGGACGTCACCGCAAAAATCAGCCTGGGCGATCCGCTGGAACCCGCACGCAAGGCCACCGCGCAGATGCTACAAGAGCGCGAGCGTACTTTCTCGCTGCCGCAGCCGTTTTACTCTGACGAGCGGCTGTTTGATATCGACATGCAGGAAATCTTTCTGAAAGAGTGGTTGATCGCCGGCATGACCTGCGAAATCCCGACCAAGGGCAACTACCTGACCCTGCAAGTCGGCAAGAACCCGATCATCGTGATTCGCGGTGCCGACGGCGTGGTCCATGCGTTCCACAACGTCTGCCGTCACCGCGGTTCGCGGCTGTGCACCAGTGAAAAAGGCAAAGTCGCCAAACTGGTCTGCCACTACCACCAGTGGACATATGAGCTAGACGGTCGTCTGCTGTTCGCCGGCACCGAAATGGGCGCCGACTTCGACATGAAGCAGTACGGCTTGAAGCCTGTGAACGTGAAAACCGCTGGCGGTTACATCTTCATCAGCCTGTCGGAAAACCCGCCGGCCATTGATGACTTCCTGTCGACGCTGAACCATTACATGGAACCGTACGACATGGAGAACACCAAGGTGGCGATCCAGACCACCTTGTTCGAAAAGGCCAACTGGAAACTGGTGCTGGAAAACAACCGCGAGTGCTACCACTGCAACGCGTCGCACCCGGAACTGTTGAAAACCCTGCTGGAATGGGACGACGTCACCGACCCGCGTGCCGACCAGGCCTTCAAGGACCACGTCGCTGCCTCCGCTGCAGCCTGGGAAGCCGAGAAGATCCCTTACGCCCACGCCAGTTTCGGCCTGCGTAACCGCATCGTGCGCATGCCGCTGCTCAAGGGCACCGTGTCGATGACTCTGGACGGCAAACAGGGCTGCGCCAAACTCATGGGCCGGATCAAAAACCCGGACCTGGGCTCGATGCGCATCCTGCACCTGCCGCACTCGTGGAACCACTGCATGGGCGACCACATCATCGTGTTCACCGTGTGGCCAATCAGCGCTCAGGAAACCATGGTCACCACCAAGTGGATCGTCCACAAGGACGCGGTCGAAGGCGTAGACTACGACGTGGAGCGCATGCGCCAGGTCTGGGATGCGACCAACGACCAGGACCGTCGCCTGGCCGAAGAAAACCAGCGCGGGATCAACTCCACCGCGTACCAGCCAGGGCCTTACTCCAAGACCTATGAGTTTGGCGTGGTGAACTTCGTGGATTGGTACAGCGAGCGGTTGCTGAACAACCTGGGGGCCGAACCTGCGCCATACCTCAAAGGTGTTCCGGTTCAAGGCTAAGAGCAAAAGCTTCGCGAGCAAGCCCGCTCCCACAGTTGACCGGGTCGTTCACAGATTTTGTGTACGCCACCGATCTAATGTGGGAGCGGGCTTGCTCGCGAAAGCGGTCGCACATTCACCCAATCAACTCGAAGACCACCGCACCGACCCGTCCTCCCCAATAAACGTTTCTTCGATGTTCTCCCCCACCAGCCGCACTTTCACATAACCGTTCAACACCCGATCCGGGTACGCCTCATCCCGCGCATTTTGCGTTTCCGACCACAACACCCGCGAGTGCCCGTTCAACTCGCTGGCATTGCCGTAGGGAATCGCCCCATGGCCGGCGCAGCGCGCATGCAACCCGCCTTGAGTGGCGTAGCAGATGCCGTTGTGCAAATGCCCCCAATACCAGTAATCCGGCTCGCGGCCCAAGGCATCGCATACCGGTTGATACAGCGCCGTTTTGTTGTGCCCGGAAATGTCGAAGCCCTGGTGATGACTGAGCACCATGATTTTCTTGCGCTGAGGCAGCCCTTTCATCCAGTCGATCTGCTCCTTGTTCAGCGCACCGTCCATGTACAGGTTGATCGGATCCGAGGCGTAAGCCGTGTCGAGGCCGATCACCAGCCAATCATCGTTGTACAACGCAAAATAACTGGTGCCCTGCTGCGCCGGGAAACGCTTGGCCAGCTCCTTGAAATAGCCATGGGCGCCGCTGTACATCTCATGGTTGGAGTTGAGGGTGAACGAGCCATGCTTGCCCATGGGCCAGCCGACCATGTCGACGTC
Source organism: Pseudomonas farris (assembly GCF_019145235.1). Classification (GTDB taxonomy): domain Bacteria; phylum Pseudomonadota; class Gammaproteobacteria; order Pseudomonadales; family Pseudomonadaceae; genus Aquipseudomonas; species Aquipseudomonas farris. The sequence continues at coordinate 130,380 of NZ_JAHSTV010000008.1, forward strand.
TTCCTGGGAGTGGGTGCCGGCGTAATACACGTCCCCTAGGTGAACGGTGAAATCGGCCTGGGCCAGTTGCATCTGATTGGCCACTGACACCGCCGGGGCATGGCTGTCGAACGGCCCGGTGCCCCAGTCGCCGGCGATGGCCAGGGTCACGTCACTGTCCATGCGCATCAGCGCCGGGTTGGTGGCGAACGATGCGTGATGCCGAAGGTTCTCGATCCATTTGAGCAGCGCCTCGCTCCACAACAGATCCAGCAGTTCCCATTTGCGACAACCGAGCAAGCTGCCGTCCTTGAGCACTCGGGTTTGCAGCTCGTCTTCCGATTGCGGCAAGGGAGTGGCGTTACCGATATGCAGGATCGACAAACCGTGGGCCAACTCCCACGGCACACTCGGTTGATCGTCGGGCAAGTCGCCGTTTTTGAGCACGTAGTGCGCCTGATCGTGACCCCGTTGCAGAAGCGCGACGATGGCTTCGAACTCCTCCGGTTCAAGCTCGCTGACGAGCTTCTTCCAGGCCATTTCCAGGCGGGTGAACAAGCCGTGAAAGCGCAGCTTGACCTTGTCGTACTCGTGTTCCCAATGACTGACCAATGACATGTCGTGTTCCTCCATCCGTAGTGGAATTACAGGGTTTTCATGAACTCGATGAGCGCCCGCTTATCGAGTTCCGACAGTTGGGTGCCGTACAGGTGGCCGCCGTTGTGGTTGCCCTCCAGACGGGTGTCGTATTTGAAGTCCGCCGAGGCTTTCATCTGCGCGCCACTGGTGACGAAGCCGACCTTGTCCGGGTCGTACACATCGGAGCCGGTGAAGAACACCAGCGGCCTCTTTTCCGGTGGTTGCAGTAAGTCCCACAGGGTCGGTACCGAACCGTTATGCAGATACGGCGCGCGTAACCAGACGCCGTCGGTGGGCGTGTTGCTGTAGCTCTGGGTTTTGCGATAGGCGCCAAAGTCGAACGGTGATTTCTTGAAGCCATGGAAAGCCGTCACTAAACCATTGGTGAACGAGTTGAGCCGATGGGGATCGGTGCCCAGTTCCTCAATGTTGGTGGTGACCTGACCGGTGTCGGTGCGACCGAAATCATGGCAACCAGCGCAGTTGTTTTCCCAGACCGGTTTGCCCTGTGCGACCTTGGCCTTATCCAGCGCAAACGGCCATGTGGGTGCTTGGTGGCCCAGCAACCAGTTGGTCACCCGGTTGAAACTGGCCGGCAGCACCGACTCCGGCGTTGCGCCCACGGCCATGGCCGCCGCGTAGTTGCGCTCATGGATGTCGTTGTTGTTGCCGTCCCAGTGCAGGTACAGCGACTCCCGAGGCTTCTGGTTCCAGACTTGCGGCAAGTCGACCGTGCCGATGGTCGAGTCATCCGGGAAGCCGAACACCACCATTTTCGTCGGGTTGAAGGTGTCGGTGCGCCCCGGCCCTTGTGGGGCGCGCAGGCGTTGCCAGGCATAGGCCTGTTTCTGCTTGACCAGCGCGCTGGTGGCCATCGGAATGATCACGTAGCGGTTGTACAAGCGCTCGAAAAACCCGAGCTGGAACTTGCTGTTGATCGCCGTCATCACCGCGTCTGGGGTGAATTTCGGGTCGCTGGCGCAATTGTAGGCGAACCACTGGAAGGCCTGCAGTTGCAGGGTATTGGCCGGCGCGGTAGCCACCGGGATGGCGACGTCGCTGGTATTGGCCCGGTAGGAACCGGTGTGGCACAGGGCGCAGTTGGGCTCCACGGTCGGGTAACCGATCTGCCGCTTGGCCATGCCGATCGGCAGGTCCTTGCCATTCTCGTAGAGGAAACCGAAGACTTCATAGCCGCCGGGTTTCGGCAGTTTATCCGGGCACATTTGCGGCAATACGGCGAACAGGTAATAGGGAATCCGCGCTTCGATGCCCAGGCCGATGGCGCCGTATTTGTAGTGATCCTCATCGGAGGCGTATTGCTCTTCCGGTACCACCCGCAGCATCTGGTACCAGGTCTCATAGCCGATAAACCCCAGCGCCAGCACCACGACCAGCGTGGCAACCTTGAAGCTGTGTCGCTGCCAGCGTCTCGCCCACGCTGCGCGCCACTCATGCCAGCCGTCGCGAAGCAACGCCAAGGGCCGATTGGCCGGCGCGCTGCCCCGGTACAACAGAATCCCGAGGATCAGGAACATGCTCAGATCACCCAGCAGCATCGGCACAAATACCTGTGCCTGGCTGCTGGTGTTGATCAGGTAGATCCAGAACGCCACGGCGATCAGTCGCGACAATACGCACAGCCATGAATGCACGACGTATCTTGGTGCGTTGAAGCCAGACGGCATGTAGAACAGGCTGATCCCCACCAGCAGCATGCCGGCGTTTTCCAGCCACGGATCGGAGAGCTGCGGCGGCATCCCGAGCATCGAAGTCAGCAACGCCGGCGCAAACAGCGCCGGAATCGCGAAGACCATGTTCATCACAATGCCTAGCCAGATGAAGCGTTGAAACCAGCGGATGTAACTGTCCATAGCATCCATTTCCTTTTTGTCCCAATCCACCAACAAAAATCTTGAGTGGGCACATACCTGTGGCTAGAGACTTTTATGGCGAGGGGGCTCGCCCCCGTTCGGCTGCGAAGCAGTCGTGAAACCTGCAATCGCGGTTTTCCTGAATGACCGCATTTGCCGATTTGGGACCGCTTCGCGGCCCAACGGGGGCAAGCCCCCTCGCCACAGCAGCCCCAGGCCACAGGTAAGCAGTGCTAGCCGAGGGCCGTTTTCTCCAGGTGTTGCAGGATGATCGGGTACACATCGAGCACCGCATTCTTGCCGAACATGCAGTCGATATGCCCGTAACCCGGCACCACATGGCGGCTGTAGCGCTCCGGTCCATGGGCTTTGCATACGCGCTCATAAGTCTTGAGCGTGCTCTCCGGCAGGTAGCACTGGTTGTCTTCGCCGCTGATGAAGCAGATCGGCATGGTCAGCCGGTCGAAGTGCGGCATGTAGACGTCCTGGCCCTTGAAGTCCACCAGATGGCCCTTGCGCAGGATCAACGCCAAGTGCTCGAAGGTCTGCATGTTCGATTCGCCAAACAGTTCATGCAGGTTGTCATGCAGAGTCTCGTTGAGCGTGTCGTGGCGGTACAGCGACGCGTACATGAAGGTGATGCGATGGCACACCGGGTTGGTGCAGTAGCCTTGAGCTTCGATGCGGGCATAGCCGTTGAGGGCCTTGTCGTAGAGCTTGTTGAACCAGCTCTCCTTGTTGTCGGCATACGCGGTGAGGGATTTGATGCCGATGGCGTCGAGCATCCCCGGAAGGTGCAGACCGGCCTTGAGCCCGGTTGCCGTGGCGACCACCGTATCCGCGGCGATCTGCGAACACACCACCGAACGCACGCCCTGCAACCCGGCCAACAACGACATGAAGAAAGTCGTCGCCCCGTAGCAATGCACCACGCATTGCACGTCCGCCGCCTTGGTTGCCTGCTGAATCTGTGCGATGGCAGCCTTGAAGTCGTACTGCGCAATCTGATCGCCGTTCCATTCCTTCTTGCTCGCGGGCAACAGAATGCTCACCCGCAAATCCAGCAGCCAGACGTCGTACTCGTGCTTGCACAGGTACTCCAGCAGGTTGGTCTGGATGGTGTCGGTGGAGAAAATATTCGAGCCCACGCCCAAGCCATGCACCAGCATCACCGGCCCTTTACTGCCGCCCTGATAGCGGGTCAGGCGTAGCTGGACGTTGTCTTCGGTCTGGAAGAATTGCACGCTCGGGATCGGCGCATCCAATGGGCGTTTCTGCCGTGGCGGTGCATCAGCGTTGAAGTAGATGTCACCCGCGAACACGCCGCCGTAACTCTCCCACAAAATGCCGGCGAAGAACTTGCCGAACCGCGCCAGCCCGTCGATGCGCTCGCGTTCGTTGCGGGCGTTGAGCACCTTCATGGTGGTCATTTGCTTGGCGAAATCGACTGGATGGATGTGCATTACACCCGAACCCATCACCTCACCGGTCTTGTCCGACCCGCGATACAGCGTCACGTAGAGGGTGCTGGTGTCGTGCCAGACATTCAGCACGCCATTGTCTTCGGGTACCGTCTTGAAAGCGCTGAAGTAATAATCGCTGCCGTCCTCGGCGGTCAGTTTCATGTCGTATTTCATGTGCCGCACGCCGACCTGTTCCTGATATTCCTCGAACAGATTGAATACGCCATTGCTGGCGGTCAGCGGTTCCGGCGACAGGCCCGGCGCATTGAGCGTACCGACCAGCGTCGCGGCGTGCTCGGGCTCCTTGATCATGCGGTTGAGGTCGTTGGCGGTGATGGTCAGTGTGAACTCGATCGGCGAGTTCTCCGACTCGCCGCGTTTGGCCGCCGCCTCGTAGAGTTTGAGATCGGTGCCTTGAGGCTGAGTGAAGTCTTTGGAGAAATAGCCCTTCATGGTTTCGGTGAACTGCACCCCGAGAGTCGGCGGCGCCACCTGTTTGCGCGGCGCCGAGGGCAGCGTGTAGTCGATAAGCCAACCGCGATCGGCCGCCAGCAAGCCCATGTTGCGCTCGCTCACGGCAGAGATGGTCAGCAGCGGATTGACCGCCAGGGAGGTCGGAATCACTGCGCCGTCGGTCACGTACAACCCGGCATAGACATTGGTGCCACTGGTGCTGCTGAACACCTGGCCCTTGTGGTTGACCACGCCCTGCTCCGCGTCCTCGCCCATCACGCAACCGCCCAACGGGTGGACGGAAACGATGCTGTGTTTGAGCAGCTCGGTCCAGATCGGATTCTCGACCCAAATCCCGCCTAACGCCTTGGTGCTCTGGTGCAACCGCTCATTACCGAGTTTGACGTTTTCCTGCTCGCCAACACCCGGCCAGTCGATGCGCAGCTGGTCCTTGCTGTCGAGCACCATGCGACCCTTGCCGTCATCGTGACTCATGATCAGGTAGGTCTGCATGTTGTGCAGGGCGCCATGATACGGGCCACGCAGGAAGCTCTCGGTTTCGCGTTCTGCGTACTTGAGCTTGCCGCTGAAACTGTCATCGGAGGGCTTGCCGATCAACCCGGCGAACGCGGCCATGCTCGGCACCATCGGCCGACCGAGGGCGCCGGGGATCGAGCCTTCCTCGATGACCATGCGGCTGCGCCAGTCGCCTTCGGTGCGCATGTCGATGATCGAGGTAATGCATGGGCCGACCGGTTTCATTTCATTGGCCGGATTCGCGCCGAAACCGATGCCGTTGATCGGTTGGTCGCAGTTATGGCCAAAGCCGAGAATGTCGCCGTTGCCGCTCATGTTCTCGCCGAGCTGATTGGACGTCGCCAGACCTTTGTCGCGAGAACGCAGGAGAATTTCGGTGGAACCCAGCGTGCCCGCCGAAACCACGACGACGTCAGCCTTGACGAATAGCGTCGGTGCCGAAAACTTCTCACGGCCACTGTCCAGGTATTGGAAATGTACGATCCAGCCGTCGCCGTCGGCGTCGCGCTCCAGATGCCGCACCTCGGTCTGGCAGAAAATTTCCGCACCGTGGTTCCAGGCATCCGGCAGGTAATTCATCAGCGTGGTGTTCTTGGCCTTGTTGTTACAGCCCGACACGCAGTCGCCGCAGTGGTTGCACGGTAATTGCTCGACGCCGACATGGTTGAGGTTATTCGGCAGTTTGTCGAAGGTCACGTTGATCGGCGGCTTGTAGAAATGCGCACCTTGCTTGAGGTAGTCCGCAGACTTTTTGTTGGCTTCCAGTTTCGGCAACACCGGCGAAGTGCCTGGGTAAGGATTGGGCTTGAGCATCTCCCGAGCCCGGGCGTATCCATCCTTGAGCAGCGTGTCGCGGTGTTCACGCACCGCCAGCGGCCAACGTGGGTCGTCGAACACACCAGGTTCCGGTTCCAGGGCGACGTTGGCGTTGATCAGTGACGTGCCGCCCAGGCCGCAACCGACCACCACGTTCTGCTGGGCATTGACGTGCAGGTCGAACAGCCCGGTGCGCGAACCGATGTGTCCGTCCGGGTCATGGACTTGCAGTTCTTCAGTGGCCGCCAGCATCGTATTGGGGTATTCGCCGGGCTGGATTTCCCGGCCTCGCTCCAGCAGGCACACTCGCTTGCCGGCCCGGGACAGGCGCGACGCCGCGATCCCGCCGCCGTAGCCGGAGCCGATGACGATCACGTCGTAATGTTCCTTGATATCACTGATGGGCGTGGCGATCCGTGTCATGGGTCATTTCCTCTCAGGCAGATGGGCAACTCTGTGGTTGCCTGCAATCGATAGACGAACGAACGCCTGGTCACCGGGCACGGTCGGGCCTCAATGGCAGCGGCGTCAGGGGATGGGGAAAGGCTTCAGGCGCTATAGACGAGCGCGCTGATTGGTGGCGCGACGGTGAATCCGTTTACGCAGCAAGGTGGCGGGTGTCGGTACACAGGTCATGCAGGGGCTGGGGTGCGAATGTGGCTGCGAGCGATGTGGCTGGCTATCCATCACGCGTTCTCCCTGAACCAGATGTGGATAAGTGACGGCTGTCCTTGTGCCCTGAGAGTGAAGACAGCCGACAGATCGAAGTCAAGGAAGTGACTTAGAACTGTATGAAATCTGATCTATCGCGTTGCGGCCTATATGCGCCGTGGCTCGTAGGGTTTAGCGAACAAGTTATCCACATCTCCACCCACAGCTATTGGGGACAACTGTGGATGACGGCCCAAATTTATTCACAAAAAACCAAGAAAAACCGTGACTTATCCAGAAGCAGGGTTTTATGCAAGCATTGATCGTTTTTTGATCATAAGTCTGCAGGCCACGGTTTATATGGCGCGTAGAGGATGGCGAACACCTTATCCACAGAAGCGCCAACAGACTTTGGGGGCAACTTTGCAGGTTCTGTGGAAAACCGCTGAAAGCCGCGAGAATTCGGGGTTTGCGGAAGGATCAGGGGGAGAAAAGGGTCAATTGAGCATTATTTGATCAACTCACTGAAAGCCACGGTTTATATAGCCTGTAGCGGACAGCGAACATCTTATCCACAGAAGCGCCAACAGAGATTGGGGGCAAGTATCGGCTTACGAGCGAAGCTGTTCTGTGGAAAAAGCTCGAAAAAACCGAGAGTTAGGCTGGTTGTTTTTTGTACGGAAGGCTGGAGGGCTTGATGGGCATGGGATGTAGCGAGGGGCGAACATGTTATCCACAGAAGCGCTAACAGGGATTGTGGGTAACGTTGGTGTGCACATAATCAGTGTTCGACACTGAACCCGCTCCCACACGAACAGGGCTCAGCCTCAAGGCCGATACATCAAATAGGCTTCCCCAGTGACCCGAATCATCGGATGCGGCGTGATCTGGCAGGTATCGACGATCCGAAAACCATGGCGCTCATAGAACCGCCGGGCGCCGGTGTTCACCGCGTAGTCAATCAGGCTCAAGCCGTTGAGCCCCAACCGGTTGGCGCGGTCGTAGGCATAGGCGAGGAATTGTTTGCCCAACCCCTGATTGCGCCAGCCCTCATGCAGGGCCAGGCTCGAAATATAAAGGGTGTCGGGGATTTCCATCGTGGCATACGGCGCCAGGACCGGATCGGTCACGGGAGCGGCCTGCGGATCGTGGCGCATCGCGTAGCTGTGCAGCATGCCGATGACCTTTCCCTCAGCCTGCGCGATCAGGCAGTTCTGATAGGAGAAATCAACGTCTTCACGTGCGTAACGACTGGCGCCGACCTCCAGCAGGTCCTGGCCAGGCTGCGCCAGTTGGCTCCAGATGTAATCCGCCGCACCTTCTGATGAAATCTGAAACAAGCGAGCAATCTCCCGCGCATCCGCGCGAAGGGCCGAACGAAACTCAACTGCCATTTACCGGGCTCCACAGGACCGTTAGCGAACCACGCCTTCTTCGATCAGCAACTTGAGAATGGCTTCGGCACCCGCCTGTGCGGTCACGCCCTTGAGCACCTGTCCGCCTCCACCACTGGCCTTGGCCGTCGCGGCTTTCATGCGGTCTGCACCGCTCTTGGCCTTGATCACTTTCAAGCGTTTGGGCCGTGGTTTGGCCGGTTGCAGCGTAGCCACTGCCAGCAGCTCATCGTCGATCACCTCGACTTCATCTGCCTGCAATACCCCTCGACGTGCCGGACCGTAAGCACTCTGCCGAGGCTTGGGCGCTGCGTTATCCACAGTCGCCAGAAACGGCAGGCGTACTTTCAGGCGACGACGCTGTCCACGAGGCAAGGCCTGTAGCACCAGCGCCGAACCACCGTCGATGGATTCGACCTGCGCCAACCCCACCACCAGCGGCCAGCCAAGGCTTTCCGCCAACAGGAACGGCAACATGCCCGAGCCTTCACCGGTTTCCGCCTGACTGCCGGTCAGCACTACTTGCGCCCCGGCATCGCGCAAATACGCGGTCAATGCTGGCAGCGCGTCAGCACCTTCCGGTTGCTCCAGCACATGCAGCTGTTCCAGGCCCATGCCCAGATAAGCGCGCAGTGCCGGTTCCGCGACGTCGCCAGCATGCAGCACTTGCAGGTTATCCCCAGCCAGTTGCAAACCCAGTTCAACCGCCCGCGCATCCTGCTCGGCGCGGCGTGGCCGGCCGGAGGTCGGGTGGGCACCGATGGACACCAGGCTGATGATTTTCGTGCTCATAACCCTTTCCTTTCCTTAAGCCGCATCGCGCTTGGCTTCATTGCGGTAAGCCTCTACCGCATCGATCAAGGCTTGAAGAATCTCGGCGCTCTCGCCGATCACCGACAGGTCGGCCCGTTTGATCATGTCGCAGCCAGGATCGAGGTTGATTGCCACCACCTTGTCGCAGGCACCGATGCCTTGCAGATGCTGGATCGCCCCGGAAATGCCCACCGCCACGTAAACCCGTGCTGTGACCCAAGTGCCAGACGCACCGACCTGACGGTCGCGGGCCATGAAGCCGTCGTCCACCGCCACTCGTGACGCACCTTCCGTCGCGCCCAACGCCTCGGCAGTCCTGTGGAAAAGTCCCCAGTCCTTGACCCCGTTGCCGCCGGAGAAGATGAATTCGGCTTCGGCCATCGGAATCGCTGCCGGGTCCACCGCCACCGCGCCCAGATCTTCGATCCGCGACAGGCTGCGTGCGACCGCTGTGGATAACTCCACTGGCAAGGCCTCGTGACGGGTTTCGCTGACCGGTTCAGCGCATTCGGCAGCGGCCAGAATCAAGCGTGCGACTGGACGCGCCAGGTCTTGCAACCCAGCACCGGCGCGGCCGATGCACTCCTGATCCTTGACCTGCCAGACCCGCGTGGCCGGGCGTTCGCCCAACGCGGCGGCAAAGCGCCGACCAAGTTCGCCACCACCGCTGCGGCTGTCCGGCAGCAACCAGTGACGGGGGCTGAACTGGTTATCCACAGCCCGCAGGCCCTGGACGCGTTGTTCCGGTGCATAACCGCTGAATTCGTCGCCCTCAAGCACCAGCAAGCGATCCACGCCAGCTGTAGCGAAGGCGTTTTCCTTGTGCTCACCGAAGACCACGGCCAGTACCGCGCCGTCCTTGCCGGCCAACTGATGGGCCAGGCCGAGCAAGTCGCGGTCGTGGCTGCTCAAACGGCCACCAACCATGTCCGGCACCACGCTGATGTAGAACGCGGGTGCAGCCACTTGATGCAGCGGCAACTGCACTTCAACCGCGGCCGAGCGTTTAGTCGCCCCGCCCTGCTGAGCGCCGCTACGGTCAATCCGTTTGATGCCGTTGGGGCCGATAAAACCGATCCCGTGAGGATTTTTGCGGATGAGGCCGTTAGGCCCCATCCAGCTGTGTTGCGCCGGTTGCATGGCCGCATGCAGCGGGTGCAAGCGGTTGCGGGCGATCCATTCGGCGCGTGGGTCGCGGCGGATAATGTCGCTCATCAATGCACCTCCGCAGGTTCACGTTTGGCCGGTGCCGATGGCTTTCCCGGCGTTGCGTCTTCGAGCAACGCATCGGCCACCAGTTCGGCAATGTCCTTGATCATTGGACGCGGTTCGACCACGCCTTCGAGCATCGCAGTGCACTGTGGACAACCCACGGCCACCAGTTCGGCGCCGGTTTCGCGGATGTCTTCCATGCGCATGTCGGGAATCCGCTGCTTGCCCGGAATGTCGGTGATCGGTGCACCGCCACCGCCACCGCAGCAGCGAGAACGGAAACCGGAGCGTTGCATTTCCTTGATCTCGATGCCCAGGGCGCGCAGTACTTCACGCGGTGCCTCGTATTCGCCGTTGTAGCGACCGAGGTAGCACGGGTCGTGATAGGTCACGCTGCTGCCTTTGTGCTGGCCGAGGTTCAGGGCGCCTTCGCCAATGATCTCCGCCATGTAAGTGCTGTGGTGCTGCACGAGGTAGTTACCGTCGAAGGCGCCGTACTCGTTTTTCAGCACGTGGAAACTGTGCGGGTCGCACGTGACGATGCGGTTGAAGCTGTACTTGGCCAAGGTCTGGATGTTGCGTTTGGCCAACAGCTGGAAGGTCGCTTCGTCGCCCAAGCGTCGTGCCACGTCACCACTGTCACGCTCTTCAAGACCCAGCACTGCGAAGTCGACCTTGGCCGCTTTCAGCACTTTGACGAAGGCGCGCAGGGTGCGCTGGTTGCGCATGTCGAAGGCACCGTCGCCGACCCAGAACAGCACGTCGGTGGATTTCTTCTCGCTGAGCAGGTTCAGGTTCAAATCCGCCGCCCAGTTCATCCGCCCACCTGGCGCGAAGCCACCCGGGTTATCGGTGGCGATCAGGTTTTCCAGAACTTCGGCGCCCTTGTTCGGGGTCGCGCCTTTTTCCAGAGTCAGATGGCGACGCATGTCGACGATGGCGTCGACGTGCTCGATCATCATCGGGCACTCCTCGACGCAGGCACGGCAAGTGGTGCAGGACCACAGGGTTTCAGCGTCCACCAGCCCGTTGACGATTGGTTGATGCGGATTGCCACTGTGTTCGCCAATGGCTTTGCCCGGATACGGACTGCCAGCGAATTTGGCGTCAGTACCGCCAGCCAAACCAACGACCATGTCCTGAATCAGTTTTTTCGGGTTCAGCGGCTGGCCGGCGGCAAACGCCGGGCACGCAGCTTCGCATTTACCGCACTGCACGCAGGCGTCGAAGCCGAGCAGCTGGTTCCAGGTGAAATCCTTGGGTTTTTCCACGCCCAGCGGCGCGTTCGGGTCATTCAGATCCAGCGGCTTCAAACCGGTGGAACGACCACCACCAAAACGTTCGGCGCGACGGTGCCAGGCCAGGTGCAAGGCACCGGCGAAGGCGTGCTTCATCGGCCCGCCCCAGGTCATGCCGAAGAACAGTTCCGACACGCCCCAAAGCACGCCGACGCCGAGGATCGCAGCCACCACCCAACCACCGAAGTTTTCCGGAAGGATGCCGGCGACCGGCAGGGTCAGCAGGAAGAACGATGCCGAGAACGCCATCAGGCTTTTCGGCAAGCGCATCCACGGGCCTTTGGACAGCCGGGCCGGTGGGTTGCGACGGCGCAGGAACATAAAGATCGCGCCGACAAACATCACCGCCGACATCAGCAGCAGTGCATAACCGAGGATGCGGTTATGCAGGCCAAAGCCATGAACCAGAATCGCCAGCACAATGGACGCCACTGCACCACCGGCCGTGGCGACGTGGGTATTGGCGATGTATTTGTCCCGCGCGACGACGTGGTGCAAGTCGACCATGTAGCGTTTGGGCATGGCGAACAGACCGCCGATCAGGTCGACTTTCGAAGCCCGGCCCTGACGCCACATAGCCACCCGCCGCAACGCGCCCAGGACAGCCAGGCCCAAGGCAGCGAACAACAGGATTGGAAGAAGGGTGTTCAACATGTGGAGCTCCCAAAGACCGCAGGGTCTTGCAGGCCAAACTACCTGGATGCCTTGCTCGATTCCTGTGGGGGCGGGCTTGCTCGCGAAAGCGTTGGGTCAGTCGACATCAATGTCGGCTGACAGATTGCATTCGCGAGCAAGCCCGCTCCCACTAAGGTTTCCACAAGCTCTTAGAAATCCTTGCACAACCGCAACGCGTCATAGATCGCCGCGTGGGTGTTGCGCTGGGCCACGCAGTCGCCGATGCGGAACAGCAAGTAGCCGTCGCCCGCCTGGTTCAGCGAAGGCTGAGGCTTGATCGCGAACAGGGCTTCGATGTCCATCTGGCCTTTGTTGCGCGAGCCTTCCTTCAGCGCGTAGTAGATTTCTTCGTCCGGACGCACGCCGTTCTCGACGACCACCTGGTCGACCACCCGCTCCTCTTTGGCGCCGGTGTATTCGTTTTCCAGTACCGCCACCAGCTTGTCGCCTTCGCGGTAGACCTTCTCCAGCATCATGTCCCCGGTCATGATCACTTCTTTCGGGTACATGCTGCGGTAGTAAGTCGGGAACGACGTTCCGCCAACGGCCACGCCCGGTTTGATGTCGTCGGTGACGATCTCGACCTGGCTGCCCTTGTCGGCGAGGAAGTCGGCCGTCGACATCCCGGTAAACTCGCAAATGGTGTCGTAGACCAGCACGTTCTTGCCCGGTGCCACCTTGCCGTCGAGGATGTCCCAACTGCTGACCACCAGGCCTTCAGCCGCGCCCCAGTGTTCGTTCTGCTCCAAAAATGGATGGCCGCCGACGGCGAGCACCACTACATCCGGACGCAGGTCGAGAATGGTCGCCGCATCCGCCGCCACGCCCAGGCGCAGGTCGACTTTCAAACGCGCCAGTTCCAACTGGAACCAGCGAGTGATGCCGGCAATCTGATCCCGTTGCGGAGCTTTCGACGCGGTAGTGATCTGCCCGCCGATGAATTCTTTTTTCTCGAACAGGGTCACGTCGTGGCCACGTTCGGCCGACACGCGAGCCGCTTCCATCCCGGCAGGGCCGGCACCAACCACCACGACTTTGCGCTTCACACCGGTCGATTTCTCGATGATGTGCGGCACGCCCATGTATTCACGGGAGGTCGCGGCGTTCTGGATGCACAAGACGTCCAGGCCCTGGTATTGACGGTCGATGCAGTAGTTGGCGCCGACGCATTGTTTGATCTGGTCGACCTGGCCCATTTTGATCTTGGCGATCAAATGCGGGTCAGCGATGTGGGCGCGGGTCATGCCGACCATGTCGACGTAACCGCCTTCCAGAATACGGGTCGCCTGGTTCGGATCCTTGATGTTCTGTGCGTGCAAAACCGGAGCCTTCACCACTTCCTTGATACCGGCGGCCAAATGCAGGAATGGCTCCGGTGGATAACTCATGTTCGGAATAACGTTGGCCAGGGTGTTGTGGGTGTCGCAACCCGAGCCCACGACGCCGATGAAGTCGATCATGCCGGTGTCGTCGTAGTACTTGGCGATCTGCTTCATGTCCTCGTGGGACAAACCATCCGGGTGGAATTCGTCACCGCACAGACGGATGCCGACGCAGAAATCCGGACCGACTTCCTTGCGCACAGCCTTGATCACTTCCAGGCCGAAACGCATGCGGTTTTCGAAGCTGCCGCCCCATTCATCGGTACGCTTGTTGACTCGCGGGCTCCAGAACTGGTCGATCATGTGCTGGTGCACGGCAGACAATTCGACGCCGTCCAGGCCACCGGCCTTGGCCCGTGCGGCTGCGCTTGCGTAGTTGCCGATCACCCGCCAGATTTCTTCCGGCTCGATGGTTTTGCAGGTCGCGCGGTGCACCGGTTCACGGATGCCCGACGGCGACAGCAGGGTTGGCCAATGCTCGCCGTCCCAGCGGGAACGACGGCCCATGTGGGTAATCTGGATCATGATCTTGGCGCCATGCTTGTGCATGGCGTCGGCCAGGTTCTGGAAGTGCGGAATGATCCGGTCGTCGGCCAGATTGACCGACTTCCACCAGCCTTGCGGGCTGTCGATGGCCACGCTGGAGGAACCGCCGCAAATCGCCAGGCCGATCCCGCCCTTGGCTTTCTCTTCGTAATACTTGACGTACCGGTCGGTGGTCATGCCGCCGTCGGTGGCGTAGACCTCGGCGTGCGCGGTGCTGAGCACGCGGTTGCGGATGGTCAGTTTGCCGATCTGGATCGGCTGGAACATTGCTTCGAAAGCCATGGCGGGGTCCTCGACTTACAACGGCTTGACGGTGAACAAACCGTCGTCGTGGCCTTCTTCGGAGCCACCGTAGACTTGTTCGGCGACAGTGCGGATCTTGCTGCCGCGAGCGGCCAGGATCTGGTCCATGGCGCCGGCGAACCAGCCAGTGAACATGTAGTCGACCTTGCGCCCGACCTTGCCGTACACGTAGACAAATGCGGAGTGTTCGAGCTTGACGCTGGCGGTGCCTTTGTCGAGGTCGATGTCCTGAATCTTGAACAGCCCCCAGCCGCGTTGCGACAGACGCTTCATGTAGTGCTCGAACACTGCGACGCCTTCCAGGCCGTGGCATTCAGCTTCTTTTTCACACCAGTGCCAGGCGGACTTGTAGCCGGCCTTGTAGAGGATTTCGGCGTAGGCGTCGGCGCCCAGCACTTCCTCGATACCCATGTGGTTGTTGACGAAGAAGTGACGCGGTACGTACAGCATCGGCAGGGCGTCGGAAGTCCAGATACCGGTTTCGCTGTCGACTTCGATTGGCAATTGCGGGGCGATCTTGGCCATGGAAACTTAACTCCAGAAAATTCGTTGTGTTGCCCCCGGCACGGACGGCCGGGGGAAAGGATTCAGAGGTGCGGTGGCTTATTCGCCCCAAACGTCTTTGAGGACGTTGACCCAGTTCTCGCCCATGATCTTGCGCACCACCCGCTCGGAATGGCCGCGTTTGAGCAGGGTCTCGGTCAGGTTCGGGAACTCGCCCACGGTGCGGATGCCCAGCGGGTTGATGATCTTGCCGAAGCTGGTCAGGCGGCGGGCGTAGCCCTTGTCATGGGTCAGGTATTCGAAAAAGTCCTGGCCATGGCCCTGGGTGAAGTCGGTGCCGATACCGATGGCGTCTTCGCCGACGATATTCATGGTGTATTCGATGGCTTCGGCGTAATCGTCGATGGTCGAATCGATGCCCTTGGCCAGGAATGGCGCAAACATGGTCACGCCGACGAAACCGCCGTGATCGGCGATGAACTTCAGCTCTTCGTCGGATTTGTTGCGCGGGTGAACTTTCAGACCCGACGGCAGGCAGTGGGAGTAGCAGACCGGCTTCTTGGATTCGAGGATGACTTCTTCGGACGTTTTCGAGCCGACGTGGGACAGGTCGCACATGACGCCGACGCGGTTCATCTCGGCGACGATTTCACGACCGAAACCCGACAGGCCGCCATCGCGCTCGTAGCAACCGGTACCAACCAGGTTTTGGGTGTTGTAGCACATCTGCACAATACCGACGCCGAGCTGCTTGAAGACCTCGACGTAGCCGATCTGGTCTTCAAACGCATGAGCATTCTGGAAGCCAAAGAGGATGCCGGTCTTGCCCTGCTCCTTGGCCTTGCGGATATCGGCGGTGGTGCGCACCGGAATCACCAGGTCGCTGTTCTCGCGGATCAGCTTCTGGCTGGCGGCGATGTTGTTGACAGTGGCCTGGAAGCCCTCCCACACCGACACGGTGCAGTTGGCCGCGGTCAGACCGCCCTTGCGCATGTCTTCAAACAGCTCGCGGTTCCACTTGGCAATAATCAGCCCGTCGATAACGATGCTGTCGGCGTGCAATTCGGCTGGGCTCATCAGGCTGTCCCCTATTAGCGATTCATGCGCCGAATCGTGTGCCGGCGCTTTGGGGCCAGCATATGCCTGAGGGCCGGGGCAGCCGGGTGCAAAAACGACAGGGGAATTGCCGAAAGCGTCAATCCGCGACAAAGGGTCGTGAACAGGCGTCATTGCCTACCTATCCAACGCCGCCCGCTTGGGCCAGAATTCGCCGCATCACTGATGTTTTACTGAATGCATGACTGGATTAAGGGGCGGCGGCGCAATGAAATCGATCTTCCTGGCTTTGGCACTGATAGCGACTGGCGTACAAGCAGCTGAAGAGGCCGACGACAACCCCTGCGACGCCGTCGAAAACGAAATCCAGACCCTGGAATGCTCGGCCTATAGCAGAACCACCGCCGAACAGCTGCTGAGCGACAACTACCAAAGCCTCACCGAGCGCATGCAAACGCTTTACGGCAACAACAAGGCGCAACTGACCGACATCACCGCCAAAATCAAAACCGCGCAACAGCAATGGCTGAAAACCCGGGACGCCGATTGCGCAGTGGACGCATTTCCGGCGACCAGTGGTAGCAAAGCGTTCACCATTGCGCAGAACGATTGCGTGGCGCGCATGAGTGACGAGCGGTCGGAGTTTTTGGAGTCGATTGGGCAGGAATAAAGACATAAGAATGGAGAATTATTTGATCCCCCACGAAGTAGTGAGCCGCATCGTCGATGGAGCACTTCCTATTCGCGCCTGGCGCGAACACCTGAACCTTACGCAGGATGAAGTTGCCAAGCGCATGGGCATTTCCCAACCGGCTTTCGCCCAGCAAGAGACGGTCGCCAAGCCCCGCAAGGCAACCCGTGAAAAAATTGCCGCAGCTTTTGGCATCACTGCCAACCAACTAGAGTTGTAAGCTGAACGCCAGCATCAGGAAAAAGGGATTGAAATGAAAATCTGCGGCATCGAAATCAAAGGCAGTGAAGCGATCATCGCCGTGGCCTCCCTCGACGGCCAGGCCCTGAGCCATGTCGAACTGAACACCAAGAAAATCGCCCTCGACGAGGACGACGAAGCCGCCAATGTCAAAGTCTTCGCCGCTCAGGTGGCGTCGTTTGTTCGCGAGAATTCCATTGACCGGATCGCGATCAAGAAGCGCAGCAAGAAAGGCGAGTTCGCCGGTGGGCCGACTACGTTCAAGATTGAGGGGATTTTCCAGCTGCTGGAAAATTGCGAGGTGACGCTGCTGTCGCCGCAGACCATCAATGCGCAGAACAAGAAGTTCGATTTTGCACTGCCGGAGACGCTGAACAAGTATCAGCATGAGGCCTACAAAGCGGCGTGCTCGGTGTTGATGAAGAAGTAACATTTTCTCTCATCAATACCGATCATTGTGGGAGCGGGCTTGCCCGCGATGGCGGTGTGTCAGTCAACATCAACATTGAATGTGCCGGCCCCATCGCGGGCAAGCCCGCTCCCACAGGTTTCTCGGGCGTCGTCAGAATTACGCTTTAGCCGTACGTCGGTCCTCACGCGGGCAGCGCTCGAATCTCGCCCGATAACTGCGGGTGAAATAGGACGGCGATTCAAACCCGCACGCGATGCTCACTTCCAACACACTCATGTTCGTCTGACGCAGCAACTGCCGCGCCTTCTCCAGCCTTAACCGCAGATAGAAATTGCTCGGCGTGTCGTTCAGATGCAGGCGAAACAGGCGTTCCAGCTGACGCCGAGTCACTTTGATCGATTCCGCCAGCGCCAGCGTACTCAGCGGCGGTTCGCTGTGCTGCTCCATCTCCCCGATCACCTGCACCAATTTCTTGTTGCTGATGCCATACCGCGTGGCGACTTCCATGCGCTGGTGGTCTTTGCGCGGGCGGATGCGCCCGAGTACGAATTGTTCGCTGACCTGGATCGCCAGTTCCGGGCCGTGGGCCTGGCCGATGAGGTCGAGCATCAGGTCAATGGAAGCCGTGCCGCCGGCGGAGGTAATGCGCCGACGGTCGATCTCAAACAGCTCCTGAGTGACGCTGAGCTGTGGATAAGACTCCTTGAAGGCATCGATAGCTTCCCAGTGCAGGGTCAGGCGATGGCCGTCGAGCAGGCCGGCTTCGGCGAGGACGAAGCTGCCAGTATCGATAGCGCCGAGCGTCACGCCTTCGTTGTCCAAGCGACGCAGCCAGTGCTCCAGCGCCGGGGTGGTGAACTTCAGCGGTTCGAAACCGGCGACCACCAGCAAGGTCGCGCCTTTCTTCAGGGGTTCCAGCGCTGCATCGGCGTTGACCGACATGCCGTTACTGGCCAACACCGCCCCGCCGTCAACGCTCAACACATGCCAGCGATACAGCTCGCCGCGAAAGCGATTGGCGACCCGCAGCGGCTCGATCGCCGAGATGAAACCGATCGCCGAAAAACCCGGCATCAACAAGAAGTAGAAATCCTGGGACATGGAGCGCACTCGATGGCAGGTAGCGAGAGGGCGGGAAGCGTGTGGACGTTGATACGCCACTTGCCGACAGCATTCAAGTGCGCAGGTCGCTGCAGTGCAAGAGCTGGTCGCCGCAGTGCGTTTTTACGGGGCCTTTGCTGCGTAACTTGAGATCACCGGCGCATCAGACACCGGAACCCACAATAACGACCTGCCGAGGAACCCGACATGAAACGACTGATCAGCAGCTGTGTTCTTGCACTCAGCGGTACCGCTTTCTTGAGCGCCAGCGTCATGGCGGCCGAACCCGCGTCGTGCCAGAACGTGCGCATGGGCGTGGTGAACTGGACCGACGTGATCGCCACCAGCGCCATGGCCCAAGTATTGCTCGACGGCCTCGGCTACACCACCAAACAGACCAGCGCCTCCCAGCAAATCATCTTCGCCGGCATTCGCGACCAGCGCCTGGACTTGTTCCTCGGTTACTGGAACCCGCTGATGACGCAGACCATCACGCCGTTTGTCGATGCCAAGCAGGTCGAAGTGCTTGAAGCGCCAAGCCTCAAGGATGCTCGCGCCACCCTCGCCGTGCCGACTTACCTCGCCGACAAAGGCCTGAAAACCTTCGCTGACATCGCCAAATTCGAAAAAGAACTGGGCGGCAAGATTTACGGCATCGAGCCTGGCTCGGGCGCCAACACTCAGATCAAGGCGATGATCGCCAAGAACCAGTTTAGCCTGGGCAAGTTCCAGCTGGTCGAGTCCAGCGAAGCCGGCATGCTTGCGGCGGTGGATCGCGCCGTGCGGCGCAAGGAAGCCGTAGTGTTCTTCGGCTGGGCGCCGCACCCGATGAACGTCAACGTGCAAATGACCTACCTCACCGGCAGTGAAGACGCCCTCGGCCCGAACGAAGGCATGGCCACCGTCTGGACGGTCACCGCGCCGAAATATGCCGAGCAATGCCCGAACATTGGTCGCTTGCTGAGCAACCTGACCTACACCGCCGAAGACGAGAGCCGAATGATGCAACCGCTGCTCGATCACAAGGACGCCTTCGAGTCGGCCAAGCAATGGCTCAAGGATCACCCGCAAGACAAGCAACGCTGGCTCGAAGGCGTGACCACCTTCGACGGCAAACCGGCTGCTGAAAACCTGAAACTGACCAGTAAATAAACCTGAAATGAATCACCGATTCGCAGCCCGATGTGGGCTGCGAACGGAATCGTCACGTCCTGAGCCACACCTAAAATCACGCCTGTAAGGAACCGCCTCATGAACCACGACGTCATCATCACCTGCGCACTCACCGGTGCTGGCGACACGACCGCCAGAAGCCCACACGTGCCGGTCACCCCGAAACAAATCGCCGCGGCCGCCGTGGAAGCCGCCAAGGCTGGCGCCACCGTGGTCCACTGCCATGTTCGCGACCCCGAAACCGGCAAATTCAGCCGTGACGTGGCGCTGTACCGCGAAGTGATGGAGCGCATCCGCGAGGCGGACGTCGACATTATCGTCAACCTCACCGCCGGCATGGGTGGCGACCTGGAAATCGGCGCGGGCGAGAACCCGATGGAGTTCGGCCCGAACACTGACTTGGTCGGCCCGCTGACCCGTCTGGCCCACGTCGAAGAATTGCTGCCGGAAATCTGCACCCTGGATTGCGGCACCCTGAACTTCGGTGACGGCAACACCATTTACGTGTCCACCCCGGCGCAACTGCGCGCTGGCGCCAAACGCATTCAAGAGCTGGGCGTTAAGCCTGAGCTGGAAATCTTCGACACCGGCCACCTGTGGTTCGCCAAGCAGATGATCAAGGAAGGCCTGCTCGATAACCCGCTGTTTCAGCTGTGCCTGGGCATCCCGTGGGGCGCGCCGGCCGACACCACCACCATGAAAGCCATGGTCGACAACCTGCCAGCCGACGCGGTCTGGGCCGGTTTCGGCATCGGTCGCATGCAGATGCCAATGGCGGCGCAAGCGGTGCTGCTCGGCGGCAACGTGCGGGTCGGCCTGGAAGACAACCTGTGGCTGGACAAGGGTGTTTTGGCGACCAACGGCCAACTGGTCGAACGCGCCTCGGAGATCCTCAGCCGCCTCGGCGCCCGCGTTCTGACCCCTGCTGAAGGCCGGACAAAAATGGGCCTGACCAAGCGCGGTTAACCCGAACCTACACCTCACCTGTGGGAGCGGGCTTGCTCGCGAAGAGGCCGTCACATCCGACATTTCTGTCGACTGACACTCCGCTTTCGCGAGCAAGCCCGCTCCCACAAGGGATCACCGAATTCTTTTAGGACGTCGCCATGAGCTTTATCACTGATATCAAAACCTTCGCAGCCCTGGGCAGCGGTGTCATCGGCAGCGGCTGGGTATCCCGCGCCCTCGCCTACGGCCTCGATGTGGTGGCCTGGGACCCGGCGCCCGGTGCCGAAGCGGCGCTGCGCAAACGCGTCGCCAATGCTTGGGGCGCACTGGAGAAACAAGGCCTGGCACCCGGCGCGTCGCAGGATCGTCTGCGCTTTGTCGCCACCATCGAAGAATGCGTTCGCGACGCGGATTTCATCCAGGAAAGCGCTCCAGAACGACTGGACCTGAAACTGGAACTGCACAGCAAAATCAGCGCGGCGGCCAAGCCCAATGCCTTGATCGGTTCCAGTACTTCGGGGCTGTTGCCGAGCGAGTTCTACGAGAGTTCGACCCACCCGGAACGCTGCGTGGTCGGGCATCCGTTCAACCCGGTTTACCTGCTGCCATTGGTGGAAGTGGTCGGAGGCAAAAATACCGCGCCGGAAGCGGTTCAGGCGGCAATGAAAGTCTACGAATCCTTAGGGATGCGCCCGCTGCATGTGCGCAAGGAAGTGCCTGGATTTATCGCCGACCGTTTGCTCGAAGCGTTGTGGCGTGAGGCGTTGCATCTGGTCAACGACGGTGTGGCGACCACCGGTGAAATCGATGATGCAATTCGTTTTGGCGCAGGCCTGCGCTGGTCGTTCATGGGTACTTTCCTGACGTACACCCTGGCAGGTGGCGACGCAGGCATGCGGCACTTCATGGCGCAATTCGGGCCGGCGTTGCAGTTGCCGTGGACGTATCTGCCGGCGCCGGAGCTGACCGAGAAATTGATCGATGACGTGGTGGATGGCACCGGCGAGCAGCTGGGCAAGCACAGCATCTCGGCGCTGGAGCGCTATCGTGATGATTGCTTGCTGGCGGTGCTGGAGGCGGTGAAAACCACCAAAGAGAAGCATGGGATGGCGTTCAGCGAATAATCCTCAAGCTTATGGGTCAGCAGGTCTGGCCCCTTCGCGAGCAAGCCCGCTCCCACAGGGATCTACTGGGTGGCATAAATTGTATTTACACCTCAAATCACTGTGGGAGCGGGCTTGCTCGCGAAGACGGCAGTCCAGTCACCACTCATGTTGGAAACCTACATCATGCCCACCCTCACCACCTACCAAACCAAAATCATCCCCGACTGGGTCGACTACAACGGCCACCTGCGCGATGCCTTCTATCTGCTGATTTTCAGCTACGCCACCGACGCGCTGATGGATCGACTGGGCATGGACAGCAACAACCGCGAAGCCAGCGGCAATTCGCTGTTCACCCTCGAACTGCACCTCAACTATCTGCACGAAGTGAAGCTCGATGCCGACGTCGAAGTGCACACCCAGATCATCGGCCATGACCGCAAGCGCCTGCACCTCTACCACAGCCTGCATCTGGTAGGCGGTGACAAGGAGCTGGCGGGCAATGAACAAATGCTGCTGCACGTCGATCTCGCGGGGCCGCGATCCGCACCGTTCAGCGAAGAAACCTTGAGCAAACTGCAAGCCATTGTCGCCGAGCAAGCCGACCTGTCCGCACCCGCCTTCATTGGCCGGGTAATCGCTTTACCGCCCGAAAAATAACAAGGAGCTCGCCATGAACACCGCCGCCGCTTTTGCCGATTTCCGCACCTACCCGTTGATCAGCGCGTTGACCGCCGTGCACACCCTGGCGGACCGCATTCAAGTGCAGTGGGCGGACGGAAGGGTCAGCCCTTTTCATCATCAATGGCTACGGGACAACTGCCCGTGCCCGCAGTGCGTCTACACGGTGACCCGCGAGCAAGTGCTGGAAATCGTCGATGTCGCGGAAAATCTGATCCCCGACAGTGCGCGAATCGATGCCGAAGGTTGCCTGTGTGTCGATTGGCAGGGCGGCCATCTCAGCCGCTTCGACCCGGGCTGGCTGCGAGCCCACGCCTACGATGACGAGTCCCGCGCCGAACGCCGCGCCGCCAAACCGAAAAGTAAGTTGTGGGACAGCCACCTGAAGCTTCCAGTATTCGACTATCAGGCGTTGATGAACGACAACGAAGCCTTGCTGCAATGGCTACTGGCCGTGCGCGACATCGGCCTGACCCAGGTTCGCGGCGTACCGACTGAGCCGGGCTCGCTGAAGCTGATCGCACAGCGGATCTCCTTCATCCGCGAGAGCAATTTCGGCGTGCTGTTCAACGTGCAATCCAAGGCCGACGCCGACAGCAATGCCTACACCGCCTTCAACCTGCCGCTGCACAGCGACTTGCCGACCCGAGAGTTGCAACCGGGGCTGCAATTTCTACATTGCCTGGTCAATGACGCCGACGGTGGCGAGAGCATTTTCGTCGACGGTTTTGCCATCGCTGAAGCCTTGCGTCGGGAAGATCCCGAGGCGTTTCAGGCCTTGTGTGAAATCCCCGTGGAGTTCCGCAACAAGGACCGCCATAGCGACTACCGCTGTCTGGCGCCGATCATCGCTCTGGACTCTTTCGGGCAAGTGTCGGAAATCCGCATGGCGAACTTTCTGCGTGGGCCGTTCGATGCTTCAGTCGAACAGATGCCCAAGCTGTATCGCGCTTACCGACGCTTCATTGCGATGACCCGCGAGGCGCGCTTCCGGGTGATGACCCGGCTCAATCCCGGCGAGATGTGGTGCTTCGACAACCGCCGCACCCTCCACGCCCGCAACGCTTTCGACCCCGCTACCGGCGCCCGGCATTTCCAGGGTTGCTATGTCGACCGGGATGAATTGCTGTCGCGGATTTTGGTGTTGCAACGCTAGACCGCGTCATCGTTCTTCGCGAGCAAGCCCGCTCCCACATTTGATCTGCGTCGTTCACAAATCAAATGTGGGAGCGGGCTTGCTCGCGAAGGCGTCGGCCCAGACACCCGACAACCCCTGATTCACAGCCAAAAAAAACCCCGATCAAGCCGTGACAGGATCGGGGCAGAGGTGGGTACTGTTGAGGAGCTGTTGCGCGAGGGTGACCAAACCTTCGTGGAGCCAGCTGAGTCCAGTGTGCCCACTCCCATCGCTCGCAAGTTAGCCGAAAGCGACCTGTTCATAGGTATTGCGGCCATTGCGACAAATCGTCCTTGCCGCCATCCCCAGCCCCTACCAGAATCGAGCCACGACACCGTTCCCTGAAGAAGGATTGCGTCATGATGCACGCCGATTTGATTGACCAGGAAGACCTGTTGGGCCAGCTGAAATCGTTGGGTTTTCAAGTACCGAATGGCTCTACAGCCGAGCAGGCTTGCGAGTGTGCAGTGCGAGGCTTGAACGATGAGCGGGCGATGACGCTGCGGACCATGGTCAAGCAGATGTACACCAGCAGCGCGACCATCCTGCCGGCCGTGCGCCAGGCGATCGACAAGCAATTGCTGCCTGCGTTGGCGGAGTACCAGCAAAGCCGTAGCGCCTGATAAATCGCCTTCGCGAGCAATCCCGCTCCCACATTCGACCGCGTTCCCCTGAGAGAGCTCGGTCGAATGTGGGAGCGGGCTTGCTCGCGAATGGAGCGCCTCGGTTTAGAGCCTTACGCTAGCGAAAGTCGACTCATTGCGCGCCTGACTCAACGCCGACAGCGGCCCGGACAACGGCGACAGCACCAAGGCTTGCGGCAGCGGCATCATCGCCACTTGTTGTGTGGTGTTGGAACCCACGCGCTCGTCACGCGGCGGAATGCCGAAGTATTCGCGGTAGCACTTGGAGAAGTGCGGCGTAGACACGAAACCACATACCGACGCCACTTCGATGATCGACATCGGCGTTTGCTTGAGCAGCTGCCGAGCGCGAATCAGGCGCAGTTTCAGGTAGTAACGCGACGGCGAGCAGTGCAGGTATTTCTGGAACAACCGCTCCAGCTGACGACGCGAAACGGCGACGTACACCGCCAGTTCGTCGAGGTCGATCGGCTCTTCAAGGTTGGCTTCCATCAGCGCCACGATTTCCTGCAGCTTCGGCTGGTTGGTGCCGAGCATATGCTTGAGCGGCACGCGCTGGTGATCCTGCTCGTTGCGGATGCGCTCGTAGACGAACATTTCCGAGATCGCGGCCGACAGTTCACGACCGTGATCGCGGCTGATCAGGTGCAGCATCATGTCCAGCGGCGCGGTGCCGCCGGAGCTGGTGAAACGGTTACGGTCGAGGGTGAACAGCCGGGTGCTCATGGCCACCCGCGGGAAAGCTTCCTGCATCGACGCCAGGCATTCCCAGTGCACGCTGCAATCGAAACCGTCCAGCAGACCGGCGCACGCCAGGGCCCAGCTGCCGGTGCAGACCGCGCCGAGACGACGGGACTGACGCGCCTGACTTTGCAGCCACGACACATGCTCGCGGGTTACGGTGCGCTGAATGCCGATACCGCCGCAGACAATGACAGTGTCCAGGGGCGGCGCTTTGTGCATGGAGGCGTCGGGGGTGATTTGCAGTCCGTCACTGGCCCAGACCTGACCGCCATCGACGGTGAGTGTGGTCCAGCGATACAGCTCGCGGCCGGACAATTGGTTGGCCATGCGCAGAGGTTCTACTGCGGAGGCCAGAGAAATAAGCGTGAAATTGTCCAGCAGCAAAAAGCCGATGGATTGAGGCGCACGGTTCTGGGGTTGGGCCCCGGAGTTGAACGTCGTCATCGCGGTATCTCCTCACACAAAGCGGGTGATGGCCTCAGGCGGAGGCTCTTTTTATTGCCATCGTTCTCGCGTGGGAGACGGGCTTTGTAATGACAGAGCAATTGCCATGCCTAAACTTGAATGCGTGTTCAATAACTCCTGAAAACGACGTCGCGATGCGTCTAGATATGGCGCGCAGAGATAAGAGGTCATAAGTGCCATTAGAGGCCGCAAACCCGCTACCCCGTTGCCTGTGAGCAAATCGGTAGCACTTGTGGAAACAGGGCTGCGACGCTCCAGGGGAGAGTGTCACCGCAAGCACGGGTGACGGACGGTCAGGCTTGAGTTGGATCCCTGACCGGGGGAGGCAGGCTTACCTGTTTGCGACGCGCTAAAACGTGGCGCGATTTAAATCGGGTGCTCAATTAGCGCGCAGTTTTGACTGGTCTGGCCCCTTCGCGAGCAAGCCCGCTCCCACATTTAATCAGCGTCGTGCACAAATCCAATGTGGGAGCGGGCTTGCTCGCGAAGCAGGCGACTCGGTACTACTGATTCAACACTCAACCGCACTAACCGCCAAACCACCGCGCGATGTCTCTTTATATTTGTCGTGCATGTCGGCACCGGTATCACGCATGGTGCGGATCACCCGGTCCAGCGAGATAAAGTGCTGACCATCGCCCCGCAGCGCCATCTGCGCCGCGTTGATCGCTTTCACCGCGGCAATCGCGTTGCGCTCGATGCACGGCACTTGCACCAGCCCGCCCACCGGGTCGCAGGTCAAGCCGAGATTGTGTTCCAGGCCGATTTCCGCCGCGTTGCACAGTTGCTCCGGGGTGGCACCAAGAATCTCCGCCAACCCGGCCGCCGCCATGGCGCAGGCCGAACCGACTTCGCCCTGGCAACCGACTTCGGCACCGGAAATCGAGGCGTTCTTCTTGCACAGAATCCCTACCGCCGCGGCACTGAGGAAGTAATCGACCACGTTAGCGTCGGTCACTGCCTCGCTGAATTTCATAAAGTAGTGCAGCACCGCCGGAATGATCCCCGCCGCGCCATTGGTCGGCGCCGTAACCATGCGCCCGCCGGCAGCGTTTTCTTCGTTGACCGCCAGGGCGAACAAGTTCACCCACTCCATGGCGCTCAAGGTCGAGCCAATCACGTTGGGCTTGTTCAGTTCTTGCAGACTACGGTGCAGTTTGGCTGCGCGACGACGCACATTCAGACCGCCGGGCAGGATGCCTTCGTGCTTGAGCCCTTGCTCCACGCAATCTTGCATGGCGCGCCAGAGTTTCATCAGGCCGGCGCGAATTTCCTCTTCGCTGCGCCAGACTTTCTCGTTGGCCATCATCAGCTCTGCAACGCGCAGGTTGTGCTGCTTGCAGAGACTGAGCAGCTCGACGGCACTGGAGAAGTCGTAAGGCAGCACGGTGCTATCCAGATCCACCACGCCGCTGGAAGCCTGTGCCTCATCGACGACAAAACCGCCACCGATGGAATAGTAGGTGTCGCGATGCAGTTCACCGTGATCGCCTTCGGCAACCAGGGTCATGGCGTTGGGATGGAACGGCAGGTTCTCGTCGATCAGGCGCATGTCCCGGGCCCAGATGAACGGGACCGACAAGCGCCCATCGAGCAATAGCGTGTTGGTTTCACGCAGGGCCACGATGCGGATGCCGATTTGCGACGGATCGATCGCGTCCGGCCACTCGCCCATCAGCCCCATGATCACGGCGTTATCGCTGCCGTGACCGATGCCGGTGGCAGATAGCGAACCATAAAGCTGAACTTCGACACGCCTTACTTGTTCCAAAAGACCCTGCTCACGCAAACCTTGCACGAACAGCGCCGCAGCTCGCATAGGCCCGACGGTGTGTGAACTGGAAGGGCCAATGCCGATTTTGAACAGGTCGAAAACGCTGATAGCCATTACTGCTGAACTCCTGGATGTGCCTGCTCCAGGCGCAAAAGCGCCCAGTGACGGAGCTGCTACGCTCAAGCTGCAATCCGCCGAGATGGCCGCATCATCAGGCTTTTGTCATGTCGTTCAACGTCTCACACCGACGCACTCATGCCCGCCAGCGCCGCAGGCCGCTTACGCTATGTTTTCGCCGTTTTTTTGCGGATCAGCGAGGCAAAACGGGCTGAAAAAAGCTGTAAACGACGTTACCGACACTGGATGCGACCATCCCTGTACTGGATACGACGCACCCTGTAGGCGTCAGATTTTCACTGGTACATGATCGTATCGACTCGATTGCTAGGCGCCGTGGTAGAGATGTCTCCAAAACGCCATCCAACCGCAACAGATAAGTGCGGTGGTCCAGTCGGAACACTGCCAAAAAAAACACCAAGGAGTCGCCCCTTATGAAAGGTTCCCCATCGTTGTTGTTGGCCGCCATGCTGAGTCTGCCGTTTCTGGCTCAAGCCGCAGAACCGGCCCAATGCAGCACCGTAAACTTCTCCGATGTCGGCTGGACGGACATTACCGTCACTACCGCCACCACCAGCGTCGTTCTCGATGCCCTGGGCTACAAGACCAAGACCACGATGATTTCCGTGCCGGTGACCTACAAGTCCCTGGCCGACGGCAAAAACATGGACGTGTTCCTCGGCAACTGGATGCCGACCATGGAAAACGACATCAAGGCCTACCGCGATGCCGGCACCGTGGACACGCTGCGCGCTAATCTGGAAAACGCAAAATACACACTCGCCGTCCCCGAAGAGTTGTATAACAAAGGTCTGAAAGATTTCGCCGACATCGCCAAGTTCAAGAAAGAACTCGACGGCAAGATCTATGGCATCGAACCGGGTAACGACGGCAACCGCCTGATCCAGAGCATGATCGACAAGAACGCCTTCGGCCTGAAAGACGCCGGCTTCAAGGTGGTCGAGTCCAGCGAGGCAGGCATGCTCTCGCAAGTCGATCGCGCCCAGCGCCGCAACACCGCCGTGGTGTTCCTGGGCTGGGAACCGCACCCGATGAACACTCGATTCAAGATGAAGTACCTGACCGGCGGCGACGAATACTTCGGCCCGAACTTCGGCCAGGCGACCATCTACACCAACACCCGCAAGGGTTACGCACAGGAATGCAGCAACGTGGGTCAGTTGCTGAAAAACCTGGTCTTTACCCTCGACATGGAAAGCACGCTGATGGGCAACGTCCTGGACGACAAAATGAAGCCTGACGCGGCCGCCAAGGCCTGGCTGAAAAAGAATCCACAGGTGCTCGATACCTGGCTCGCTGGCGTGACCACCATTGACGGTAAACCAGGCCTGGAGGCCGTGAAAGCCAAGCTCGCGCAGCCTTGATTTAGGAAGCATCGCTTACGCCGGGCGAGTTCGCTCGCCCGGGCTGTTTATTTCCTTGCATGCGGACGTTCACTACCATGCTGATTGATCAGAAAATACCTTTAGGCCAGTACATCGCGGGCTTCGTTGAATGGTTGACGCAAAACGGCGCCAGCACCTTCGACGCAATCGCCGTGTCACTGGAAACGATGATCCACGGCGTGACTTTTGCGCTGACCTGGTTCAACCCGCTGGCATTGATCGGCCTTATCGCGCTACTGGCACACTTCATCCAACGCAAATGGGGCCTGACCGTTTTCGTCATTGCCTCCTTCCTGCTGATCCTCAATCTGGGGTACTGGCAGGAAACCATGGAAACCCTCGCCCAGGTGTTGTTCGCCACCCTGGTGTGCGTGCTGATCGGCGTGCCGTTGGGCATCGTCGCCGCGCACAAACCGATGTTCTACACAGTGATGCGGCCGGTGCTCGATCTGATGCAGACCGTGCCGACCTTCGTGTACCTCATTCCTACCCTGACCCTCTTCGGTCTGGGTGTGGTCCCGGGTCTGATCTCGACGGTGGTGTTCGCGATTGCCGCGCCTATCCGCCTGACCTACCTGGGTATTCGCGATGTTCCGCAGGAATTGATGGACGCCGGCAAAGCCTTCGGCTGCTCGCGCCGTCAACTGCTTTCACGGATTGAACTGCCCCACGCCATGCCAAGCATCGCGGCCGGTATCACCCAGTGCATCATGCTGTCGTTGTCGATGGTGGTGATTGCGGCACTGGTGGGCGCCGACGGCCTGGGCAAACCCGTGGTCAACGCACTGAACACTGCTGATATCGCACTGGGCTTCGAAGCAGGCCTGGCGATCGTACTGCTGGCGATCATGCTCGACCGTATCTGCAAACAACCCGACGCTAAAGTAGGGGGTGACGCATGAGCATTATTCGCTTCGAAGACGTGGACGTGATCTTCTCCAAAGACCCGCGCGAGGCACTCAAACTCCTCGACCAGGGCATGACCCGTGATCAGATCCTGAAAAAGACCGGGCAAATCGTCGGCGTTGAAAAAGCCACGCTGGACGTCGAAAAAGGTGAAATCTGCGTACTGATGGGCCTGTCCGGCTCCGGCAAATCCAGCCTGTTGCGCTGCATCAACGGCCTCAACACCGTCAGCCGTGGCAAGTTGTTCGTCGAGCACGAAGGCAAGCAGATCGACATCGCTTCCTGCACTCCGGCAGAACTGAAAATGATGCGCACCAAGCGTATCGCAATGGTGTTCCAGAAGTTCGCTCTGATGCCTTGGCTGACGGTACGCGAGAACATCAGCTTCGGTCTGGAAATGCAGGGCCGGCCGGAGAAGGAACGGAAAAAACTGGTCGATGAAAAACTCGAACTGGTGGGCCTGACCCAATGGCGCAACAAGAAACCCGATGAGCTTTCCGGCGGTATGCAACAGCGTGTCGGCCTGGCACGCGCACTGGCGATGGACGCCGACATTCTGCTGATGGACGAACCGTTCTCGGCCCTTGACCCGCTGATCCGCCAGGGCCTGCAAGACGAACTGCTGGAACTGCAAAGCAAGCTGAACAAAACCATCGTGTTCGTGAGCCACGACCTCGATGAAGCCCTGAAGCTCGGCAGCCGTATCGCGATCATGAAAGACGGTCGGATCGTCCAGTACAGCAAGCCAGAAGAGATCGTGCTGAACCCTGCGGACGATTACGTGCGAACCTTTGTCGCCCACACCAATCCGCTGAACGTACTGTGCGGTCGCAGCCTGATGCGCACCCTGGACAACTGCAAACGCATCAACGGTTCGGTGTGCCTGGATCCGGGCGGCGATTCGTGGCTGGACCTGGCCGAAGGCAACACCATCAAAGGCGCACGCCAGAACGGCTCGAGCCTGGACCTGCAGAACTGGATACCGGGGCAAGCGGTTGAAGGTTTGGGGCGTCGACCAACGCTGGTGGACTCCAATATCGGCATGCGCGATGCGCTGCAGATTCGTTACCAGACCGGCAACAAATTGGTGCTGCACGACAACAACAAGGTTGTCGGGATCCTTGGCGACAGCGAGCTGTACCACGCGCTGCTCGGCAAGAACCTGGGGTAAAAAGCTGCAGACACAAAAACGCCGCGAGAGATCGCGGCGTTTTTGTTTGCGGGATATCGGGGCATGCAGCTGTGCGGCTGATGGCCCCTTCGCGAGCAAGCCCGCTCCCACATTCGACCGCATGTCCCTGATAGAACTCGGTTACCTGTGGGAGCGGGCTTGCTCGCGAAAAATATGACGCGGTGTCACTGGAACACCGCGCCACTCACTTCTTAGCTATAAACCCGACCAAGCAGTTGCCGATGGCTTTCAAACTGATCGAGCACGTCGCGGGTGATCTGATCCTGAGTGAAGCCCATCAAGTCGTAGTCCTGGCTGCCGTTGTGCAGGTACACCTCGGCGCGGTAGTAACGTGCGCGCGGTTCATCGGCGCTTTCAGCCGAGACCGTGTCACTCGCCGCCGCCAGATAACCGTCCAGGCTCACTTCGTAGACAAAAGGGTTGCCCTCTTCCATCTCGATCCGCACGCCCATGCAACGCTTGGCCTTGCCCAGCAACGTCTGCACATCCAGGCCCTGAGCACGCAATAGCACAGCTGCATCTTCCAGCGCCGGGCTGACGCGCTTGTCCATGAAACGCTGTACGATCGACTGGTTCGGCTGCAGGTCCAGCTGGGTCAGGCGCTCGCTGAAACCACGACGACCACGCGCTGCCAGTTCCGCTTGCTCCTGTTCGATTTGCACGTCCTGGCGCATGGCCTTGTGCAAGCCAAACATGAAGAACACCAGCACCACCGAGAACGGCAGCCCCGCCAGCACCACCATGGTTTGCATGGCTTCGAAGTTACCGGCAAACAGCAGGCCGATGGTCACCAGGGTGATCACCACCGACCAGAAGATCCGCAGCCAGTGCGGCGCATCTTCGTCAACGTTGCCGCCCTTGCAGGAAAGGTTGGCCATCATCACCGCGCCGGAATCCGCCGGGGTCAGGAACAGCACGAAGCCGACAAAAATCGACACGCCAATCACGATCTTCGACGCCGGATAATGCTCAAGCAACTGGTAGATCGCCATCGACGGCTGTTCCAGCGCCGTCTTCCCGAGTTCCACCGCCCCATGGTTCATCACCAGGTCCAGGGCCGAGTTGCCGAAGATCGACAGCCACGCCAAGGTGAAGCCCAGCGGAATCAGCAGCACGCCGGCCACCAGCTCACGCACCGTACGACCACGGGAAATACGCGCGATGAACATCCCTACGAATGGCGCCCAGGAAATCCACCAGGCCCAGTAGAACAGGGTCCACAGGCCCAACCAGCGGTCGGACTTCTCACTGTCGCCTTCATACACATAGAGGTCGAAAGTCTTCAGTACCACGCCGTTCAGGTAGTCGCCGATGTTCTGCACAAAGCCGTTGAGCAGGTGCAGGGTCGGGCCGAACAGCAGCACGAAAATCAGCAGACCGCTGAACAGCACGATGTTCAGGTTGGACAAACGGCGAATGCCGTTTTCCACGCCGGACACAGCGGCGATGGTCGCCACGGTGCTCATCACGATGATCACGATCAGCAGGTTGGTGTTGCTGTGCTCCATGCCGAACAGGTTTTCCAGACCCGACGACACTTGCAGCGAACCAATCCCCAGGTTCGTCACCAGCCCCAGCAGGGTCACGAACATGCCGAAGCCGTCCACCGCATGACCGGCCGCGCCTTTGACCCAACGCTCGCCGACCAGCGGATACAGCGCCGACCGCAACGCCAGCGGCTGGTTATGACGGTAAGCAAAGTACGCCACGGCCAGGCCGACCAGCGCGTAAATCGCCCAGCCATGCAGGCCCCAATGCAGGAATGTCAGTTGCACTGCCTGACGGGCCGCAAGGTTGCTGCCGGCCACGCCTTCCGGCGGATTGAAGTAATGATCCAGCGGCTCGGAAGCACCGAAGTACAGCAACGAGATGCCGATACCCGACGAGAACAGCATCCCCGCCCAGGCGCCATAGCTGAAATCCGGGGTGTCGTCCTTGCTGCCCAATTTGAGTTTGCCGTAGGACGAAAACGCCAGGCCAACCACAAAAACCAGATAAGCGGCGATCACCACCATGTAGTACCAGCCGAAGCTGCGGGACAACCAGGCCTGGGCAATGCCGAGCATTCTGCCGGCCTCTTGCGGGGCGATGATCAGAATGGCGGTCAACAGCAGGATCAGCGCGGTAGAGGTGTAAAACACCCAACCGTTGACCGTCACCTTCTCGGGTGGGGTCTTTATTAGAGAGGCAGAACTCATGGCACAGATGCTCCAGGCAGTGCGAGAGAAGAACACAAGGCAACGCGTTACCCGACCAATCGGTTAGTTGGCAGCCGACCAGTGGGTGATATAAAGACACCCCGAAAAAAGCCCGAAACCCTTGGAACGCCTGCGCGTATAGGTTTCGAGCATTTTTGGATGTCGGTTTATCGCCATTTACACGTAGGAAAAATCTGTAAGCAGCGACGATTTGTCGCAGATCTTATTCTTTGTTGATTGAACGTTCAATCAAAACAAAATAGACTGGCCCTCAACCCGGTAGCCGTTTTTCGTCTACGGGAAGGCCTAAGGAGATGTGCAAGATGCCCAAGGTCGGTATGCAACCCATCCGCCGCCAGCAATTGATCGAAGCCACGATGCAGGCAGTCGATCAGGTCGGCATGGGGGATGCCAGCATTGCGCTGATCGCCCGTTTGGCCGGTGTCTCGAATGGCATCATCAGTCACTATTTTAAGGACAAGAACGGCCTGATCGCCGCCACGGCGCAGTATCTGATGAGCGTCCTCAGCGAGAACGTCACCGCGCGCCGTCAGGCGCTGGAGGACACCAGCCCACGGGCTCACCTCCAGGTGATTATCGAAGGCAACTTCGACGCCAGCCAGGTCAATGGCCCGGCAATGAAAACCTGGCTGGCCTTCTGGGCCACCAGCATGCACCACCCGTCTTTGCACAGGTTGCAGCGGATCAACGATCACCGTCTGTATTCCAACCTGTGCTGCCAGTTCCGCCGTGTGTTGCCGCTTGATCAAGCGCGCAGCGCCGCCCGCGGCCTGGCAGCCCTCATTGACGGTTTGTGGTTGCGCGGCGCGCTGTCGGGAGATGCTTTCGACACCGGGCAGGCGCACCAGATCGCTTACGAATACATGGATTTCCAACTGGCCAAGCAGGTGAGTTAGAGCACACATAATTGCTCAACCCCTGAACCGCTACTGATCAGCGTCGCCAACGCCACACGGCACGCCCCAGTGGTTAACGCCAACCAACTTATGCTCTTGCGAGGACTTTATGGCCCGTTTCGAACTGCAAAAACTCTACATCGATGGCGGTTACTCCGACGCCAGCAGCGACGCCACTTTCGAAGCCATTAACCCGGCTAACGGTGAAGTCCTCGCAACCGTACAACGTGCGACCAAGGAAGACGTTGAGCGCGCTGTGGTCAGCGCCGAAAAAGGTCAGAAAATCTGGGCCGCGATGACTGCCATGGAGCGTTCGCGCATCCTGCGTCGTGCCGTCGACATCCTGCGCGAGCGCAACGATGAACTGGCCGCCCTGGAAACCCTGGACACCGGCAAGGCGTACTCCGAAACCCGTTACGTCGACATCGTCACCGGCGCTGACGTGCTGGAGTACTACGCAGGCCTGGTACCGGCCATCGAAGGCGAGCAGATTCCGCTGCGCACCACGTCTTTCGTTTACACCCGTCGCGAGCCGCTGGGTGTCGTGGCCGGTATCGGCGCATGGAACTACCCGATCCAGATCGCTTTGTGGAAATCCGCACCTGCCCTGGCGGCCGGTAACGCGATGATCTTCAAGCCAAGCGAAGTCACCTCCCTGACCACGCTGAAACTGGCCGAGATCTACACCGAAGCTGGCGTTCCGGCTGGCGTGTTCAACGTGCTGACCGGCAGTGGCCGTGAAGTCGGCACTTGGCTGACCGAACACCCACGCATCGAAAAAATCTCCTTCACCGGCGGCACCGACACCGGCAAGAAGGTCATGGCCAGCGCTTCCGCTTCGTCGCTGAAAGACGTGACCATGGAACTAGGTGGCAAGTCTCCGCTGATCATTTTCGACGACGCCGACCTGGATCGCGCCGCCGACACCGCGATGATGGCCAACTTCTACAGCTCCGGTCAGGTCTGCACCAACGGCACTCGCGTGTTCGTACCGAGCCACCTGAAAGCCGCGTTCGAAGCCAAGATCGTTGAGCGCGTTGCACGCATTCGCGTCGGCAACCCGGAAGACGAGAACACCAACTTCGGCCCGCTGGTCAGCTTCGCCCACATGGAAAGCGTGCTGGGTTACATCGCCAAAGGTAAGGAAGAAGGTGCTCGCGTCCTGTGCGGCGGCGATCGTCTGACCGACGGCGAATTCGCCAAAGGCGCGTTCGTGGCTCCGACCGTGTTCACCGATTGCACCGACGAGATGACCATCGTTCGCGAAGAAATCTTCGGCCCGGTGATGAGCATCCTGACCTATGAAACCGAAGAAGAAGTGATCCGTCGTGCCAACGACACCGAGTTCGGTTTGGCAGCTGGCGTTGTCACCAAGGACCTGAACCGCGCTCACCGTGTGATCCATCAACTGGAAGCCGGTATCTGCTGGATCAACGCCTGGGGCGAGTCCGACGCCAAGATGCCGGTCGGCGGCTACAAGCAGTCGGGCGTGGGCCGTGAGAACGGGATCAGCTCGCTGAACAACTTCACACGCATCAAATCGGTACAGGTCGAACTGGGCGATTACGCCTCGGTGTTCTAAGGCGGCATTTGCTTCGCCTGCGAGGCCGCCTTCGCGAGCAGGCTCGCTCCCACAGGAGACTTCATTCCAATGTGGGAGCGAGCCTGCCCGCGATCGAGTGCGAAGCACTCGCCTGACCTGACCAACTTCAAAGAGGGTGCATTCAATGTCCCAAGAATTCGATTACATCATCATCGGTGCCGGCTCGGCCGGTAACACCCTGGCGACCCGTCTGACTGAAGACGAAGGCGTCACCGTCCTGCTGCTCGAAGCGGGCGGCCCGGATTACCGTCTCGACTTCCGCACGCAAATGCCGGCCGCCCTGGCGTTCCCGCTGCAAGGTCGTCGCTACAACTGGGCGTACGAAACCGATCCAGAGCCACACATGGACGGTCGCCGGATGGAATGCGGTCGCGGCAAGGGCCTGGGTGGTTCTTCGCTGATCAACGGCATGTGCTACATCCGCGGCAACGCGATGGACTACGACAACTGGTCGAAGCTGCCCGGTCTGGAAGACTGGAGCTACCTCGACTGCCTGCCGTATTTCCGCAAGGCGGAAACCCGTGACATCGGCCCGAATGACTACCACGGTGGCGACGGTCCGGTCAGCGTGACCACGCCGAAAGCCGGCAACAACCCTCTGTTCCACGCGATGGTTGAAGCCGGCGTGCAAGCCGGTTACCCGCGTACCGAAGACCTGAACGGCTACCAGCAAGAAGGTTTCGGCCCGATGGACCGCACCGTGACGCCGAACGGCCGTCGCGCCAGCACCGCTCGCGGTTACCTGGACGTCGCCAAGAAGCGCTCGACCCTGACCATCGTCACCCACGCCCTGACCGACAAGATCCTGTTCGAAGGCAAGCGTGCGGTCGGCGTGCGTTACCTGATCGGCGCCGCTGAAGAGCGCGTTGAAGCCCGCGCCCGCAAGGAAGTGCTGCTGTGCTCCGGCGCCATCGCTTCGCCGCAGATTCTGCAACGCTCCGGCGTCGGCCCGGCCGAGCTGCTGAAGAAGCTCGACATCCCGGTGGTCCACGACCTGCCGGGCGTTGGCGAAAACCTGCAGGATCACCTTGAGTTGTACCTGCAATACGCCTGCACCCAACCGGTTTCGCTGTACCCGTCGCTGCTGCTGCACAACCAGCCGGCCATCGGTGCCGAGTGGCTGTTCAACGGCACCGGCATCGGCGCCAGCAACCAGTTCGAGGCTGGTGGTTTCATCCGCACTCGTCCGGAATTTGATTGGCCGAACATTCAGTACCACTTCCTGCCGGTGGCGATTAACTACAACGGCAGCAACGGTGTGAAAGAGCACGGCTTCCAGGCGCACATGGGCTCCATGCGTTCGCCAAGCCGTGGTCGCATCCAGGCCAAGTCCAAGGATCCACGCGAGTACCCGAGCATCCTGTTCAACTACATGGCCACCGAGCAGGACTGGCAGGAATTCCGCGACGGCATCCGCCTGACCCGTGAAATCATGCAACAGCCTGCACTGGACGCCTTCCGTGGTCGTGAAATCAGCCCGGGCATCGACGTGCAAACCGACGAGCAGCTGGACAAGTTCATCCGCGAGCACGCCGAAACCGCGTTCCACCCGTCCTGCTCGTGCAAGATGGGCACCGACGAGATGGCCGTGGTCGATGGCGAAGGTCGTGTGCACGGCATGCAAGCCCTGCGCGTGGTCGATGCCTCGATCATGCCGATCATCACCACCGGCAACCTGAACGCGCCAACGATCATGATGGCCGAGAAAATCGCCGACAAGATCCGCGGTCGCAAGCCATTGCCGCGTAGCAAGGCCGCTTACTTCGTGGCCGGCGATGCACCGGTGCGTGGCAAGCCGTTGCGGGATGTGAGCCTGACTGCTCAGTAAGACCGTTACACCGAGGCGCGACCTTCGCGAGCAAGCCCGCTCCCACAGTTGATCTCCGATGTTCACAAAATCTGTGTTCACTACCGATCTAATGTGGGAGCGGGCTTGCTCGCGAAGGGGCCCGACCAAACAACACATAACTTCATGCCATACACCGGGCAACCCCTCCCTACACCGCTCCGCCCTTGATCTACCCCCCGCCCAGGCCTAATCTAGCGCCACGCCAACGCTTCACCCCCTCGCAATACCGATACATCGCAACTCCATACCAAGGAGGTTCCCGAATGTTCGATTTCCACCCCCAGCTCAAGCAGCGTTTTGCTGCCTTGCGCACGGGCGCTGAATTCTTTTCGCTGCGTTATGTGCGCGAGTCCGGCCAGTACCTGTCGGTACGCAAGAACGTCGCCGAACCGCCGAGCCTGAGCCGTGACGAAGGCGCGATGCTGACCGTTCGGGTCAACGGTGTCGAAGCCTATGCCGCCACCAACGACCTGTCCCAATCCGGCCTGCAAGCCGCGCTGGAGAAAGCCGAGCAACAAGCCCGTCGACTCAAGCCTCACGCCCTGCTCGACCTGCGCGAGCAAGCGGTCTCCAGCGACCGCGCCGACTATTTCTCGCCCAACTTCGACCAGCCCTTTCCGTCCCTGAGCGATTGCTACCAATTACTCGGCGCCGAATCCGCCGCCGTGCCCAAGGACGAGCGACTGGTGAACTGGCAGGCGAGCATCGGCATCACCAACGTCGAGCAAATCTACCTCAACAGCGCCGGTGCCGAATTGCGTCAGGCCCAGCGTTTCGTCTACCCGAGCGTGGACGTCACCGCCTACGACGGCAGCGACAGCCAGACCCGTAGCCTGGGCCGCGAGAACTTCGGCCAGCAGGGCGGCTTTGATGTGATCAGCCGTTGCGGCCTGATCGGTGCCGGCCCGAAAGTCGCCGATCAGGCACTGCAATTGCTGCTGGCACCGAACACCCCGCAAGGCCCACGCGATCTGTTGCTGATGCCTGACCAGATGATGCTGCAGATCCACGAGTCCATCGGTCACCCGCTGGAACTGGACCGCATCCTGGGCGATGAGCGCAATTACGCCGGCACCAGTTTCGTCAAGGCAGAAGACTTCGGCAGCCTGCAATACGGCTCCGAACTGCTCAACGTGACGTTCGACCCGGACATCCCCGAGCAGCTCGCCAGCTACGGGCATGACGACGATGGCAGCGCCGCCAGCAAGCAATTTCTGATTAAAGAAGGTTTGTTGCTGCGGCCATTGGGCGGCGCACTGTCGCAATTCCGTGCCGGCATGGACGGCGTTGCCAACAGCCGCGCCTGCGGCTGGAACCGTCCACCGATCGACCGCATGGCCAACCTCAACATCGAGCCCGGCGATCAGCCACTGGAACAACTGATCGGCAATATCGAGCACGGCATTTTGATGAGCACCAACCGTTCCTGGTCCATCGACGATGCGCGCAACAAGTTCCAGTTCGGTTGCGAATGGGGCCAGTTGATCGAAAACGGTGAACTCAAGGGTGTGGTGAAGAACCCGAACTACCGGGCGATTTCCGCACAATTCTGGAAAAGCCTCAGCGCTGTCGGCGATGCCAACACCGTCAAAGTGCTAGGCACGCCGAACTGCGGCAAGGGCGAACCGAACCAGGTGATCCGCGTCGGCCATGCGTCGCCGGCCTGTGTGTTCAGCAATGTGGATGTGTTTGGAG
This sequence comes from Pseudomonas farris, assembly GCF_019145235.1. Taxonomy (GTDB): domain Bacteria; phylum Pseudomonadota; class Gammaproteobacteria; order Pseudomonadales; family Pseudomonadaceae; genus Aquipseudomonas; species Aquipseudomonas farris. Next base: position 169,014 of record NZ_JAHSTV010000008.1, read on the forward strand.
GAGACGCCTGATGAGTACTTCCACGAGCACTTCAAATAGCCAGGCCGAGTCATTCAAGGACCTGGTCAATTGGCTGCGCGGTGCACTGCGCACGCCAGAGCAATTCACCCTCAGCTACGCCGCCGAGTCGTCGGCTTTCGTGCGTTTCAATCACGCCAAGGTCCGTCAGGCCGGGCAGGTGCAGCAGGCGAGTGTCGGGTTCAAACTGATTAACGATGGTCGTCATGCCGATCTGAATATCACGCTGTCGGGCGACCCCGAAGCCGATCTTCAGCGTCTGGCCGAAGGTCTGCAACAGTTGCGCGAAACCCTGCCACTGTTGCCTCAGGATCCATACCTGCTGCTTAACCAGAACGACTGGCAGAGCAACAACGTGCAGGATCATCCCCTGCCGGACACCGAGCAGGTGGTCGCTGAAATCACTCAGGCTGCCGAGGGTCTGGACCTGGTCGGTTTCTACGCCGCTGGGCCGATCAGTCGCGGTTTCGCCAGTTCTTCGGGCGCGTTCGGCTGGCATCAGGCCAACAGCTTCAACTTCGATTTCAGCCTGTTCCATGAAAACGGTCAGGCGGTGAAAGCCAGTTATGCCGGGCACGACTGGAACAGCGAAGGGTTTGCCAGGCGCTTCCAACAGGCCCGCGAGCAATTGGCGTTTCTGGGTCGGCCATTGCGCACCCTGCCGCCCGGCGAATACCGCGCCTACCTGGCGCCGGCAGCGCTGGAAGAAATCATGGGCATGTTGAGCTGGGGCGGGTTTTCCGCCCAGGCGATTGCCAGCAAACAGAGCCCCTTGCAGAAGTTCTACGCCAGCGAAGCCAGCTTCAGCCCCAACGTATGGTTGCGTGAGCAGGTCAGCGGTTCGTTGAGCCCGGCGTTTTCCGACGAAGGTTATCCTCGCGATGACCTGGGGCTGATCGCCAAAGGCATGGCCAATGCCCGTCTGATCAGTTCCCGCAGCGCCGCTGAATACGACCTCACTGCCAACGGCGCCAGCAGCCATGAATACCCGACAGCGCTGGTCATGCAAGGCGGCAACCTGGAGCAGGCGGACATCCTCAAGCGCCTCGGCACCGGGCTCTACATCAGTAACCTGTGGTACCTGAACTACTCGGACCAACCGGCGGCGCGCCTGACCGGCATGACACGGTTTGCGACCTTCTGGGTCGAGAACGGCGAGATTCAGGCACCGGTCAGCACCATGCGTTTCGATGACAGCGTCTACAGCCTGCTCGGTTCTCAGCTGGAAGCATTGACCGAGGAACGTGAGCTGATGTTGTCGGCCAGCACCTACAGTCAGCGGGCCACGGCCTCGGCGTTGTTGCCCGGTGCGCTCGTCAGCCGATTGACCCTGACCCTGTAAACACAAAACCTTGTGGCGAGGGGGCTTGCCCCCGTTGGGCTGCGAAGCGGCCCCAGACCGGCAAACGCGCTCCGTCAGACAGACCGCATTCACCGGATTTACGACTGCTACGCAGCCGAACGGGGGCAAGCCCCCTCGCCACAGGGACCGAGCACTACCTGACAAAGAGGTCCCATGCCCAACCGCCCACCTCTCGACGCTGTCACCGCCCGCTGGTTGCCGTGGGTCGTCGCCATTGCCTTCTTCATGCAGTCCCTCGACGGGACGATCCTCAACACCGCCCTCCCCGCCATGGCCCGCGACTTGGCCGAAGACCCGCTGCGCATGCAGGGCGTCATCATCGCCTACATGCTCACCGTCGCCTTACTGATCCCCGCCTCCGGCTGGATCGCCGACCGCTTCGGCACCCGGAAAATCTTCTTTGGTGCGATCCTCCTGTTCAGCTTCGGCTCATTGCTCTGCGCCTTGTCCAACACCCTGAGCATGCTCATCGGCGCCCGGGTGATTCAGGGCCTCGGTGGCGCCTTGATGCTGCCGGTCGGTCGATTGGTGGTGCTGCGCGCCTATCCGCGCTCGGAGCTGGTGCGGATCATGGGGTTCATTACCATCCCCGGCCTGCTCGGCCCGCTGATCGGCCCGACCATGGGCGGCTGGATGGTGCAATACCTGACCTGGCACTGGATCTTTCTGATCAATTTGCCGGTGGGTGTCCTCGGTTGCTACGCGGTATGGAAATTCATTCCCGACCTGCGCGGCAGTGAGCGCACCCGCTTCGATAGCCTGGGCTTTTTGCTGTTCGGCGCGGCGATGGTGCTGATCACCATCGCCATGGAAGGCCTCGGCGAACTGCACCTGCCGCACTTGCGGGTGATGTTGCTGCTATTTGGCGGCATGGCGTGTCTGGCGGCGTATTGGCTGCGGGCCGGGCACATCGACAATCCACTGTTTGCGCCATCGCTGTTCAAGACCCGGACGTTTGCCGTGGGCATCCTCGGTAACCTGTTTGCCCGGCTGGGCAGCGGCGCGTTGCCATTCCTGGTGCCGTTGCTACTGCAAGTGGCGCTGGGTTACTCGCCATCTCAGGCCGGGATGAGCATGCTGCCCCTGGCCGCGGCCGCGATGGTTGCCAAATCGGTGGCGCGACCGCTGATCGAACGTTTCGGCTACCGCAGCGTGCTGACCGGCAACACACTGGCGCTGGGAATCATGCTGGCGAGCATGGGACTGGTCAGCGAGCAGACGCCGTATTGGCTGTTGCTGGCTCAGTTGGCGGTTCTGGGAGCGATCAACTCCTTGCAGTTCACCGCGATGAACACCGTCACGCTGATCGACCTCGACGACGCCAGCGCCAGCAGCGGTAACAGTTTGCTGTCGGTGGTCGCGCAATTGTCTCTGAGCCTCGGAGTGGCCTGCGCCGGTGCCCTGCTCGGTGGCTTCACGGCAGAAATCGGCAATGACGGCGTGGGCACGGTTCTGGGCGCATTTCAGCTGACGTTTGTGACGGTCGGAATCATGGCGATGCTGGCCGCAACGATCTTCTCGCAGCTGTCTAGAACTGACGGACGGCGCGTCAGGGGTCCGGAAGAACACATCGAGCCTTAGTTTCCAGACGATAAGTGCCTGCGCTCGACCATGCTGCGTTGAAAACAGGCTCGAAATGCTCATTGGCTAAAGCCAACTCCGCTTTCTCGCCTATTTTCGCCTTGCCTGGTCTGCGCTCGGCGACTTCTCGTCTGGAAACTACGGGCGAATGGCCACGAGACTGATACACTGCGCGACATTTTGTTTTGCAGGCCAGTCCCGTGACCACCATCGCCACCGCTTTTAATACTTTGCCGCTGTCCGCCGCCATGCTGGCTAACCTCGACTCCCTCGGTTATGCCCAGATGACGCCGATCCAGGCGCAAAGCTTGCCGGTGATCCTCAAGGGGATGGACCTGATCGCCCAGGCCAAGACCGGCAGCGGCAAAACCGCCGCCTTCGGTATCGGCCTGCTGAACCCGATCAATCCGCGCTTCTTCGGTTGTCAGGCGCTGGTCATTTGCCCGACTCGCGAGTTGGCTGACCAGGTTGCCAAGGAAATCCGTCGTCTGGCCCGTGCCGAAGACAACATCAAGGTCCTGACCCTGTGTGGCGGCGTATCTTTCGGCCCGCAGATCGGCTCGCTGGAGCACGGCGCACACATCATCGTCGGCACTCCGGGGCGCATCCAGCAGCACTTGCGCAAGGGTTCGCTGGTGCTCCATGGCCTGAACACGCTGATCCTCGACGAAGCCGACCGCATGCTCGACATGGGTTTCTACGATTCCATCGAAGAAATCATTGCCCAGACCCCGGAGCGCCGTCAGACCCTGCTGTTCTCCGCCACGTACCCGGTGGGCATCAAGCAACTGGCGTCGAAATTCATGCGCACCCCTCAGATCGTGAAGGCCGAGGCGTTCCACGACGATACGCAGATCGAGCAGCGCTTCTACGAAATCTCTCCGGAAGAGCGTATGGACGCGGTGGTCAAAGTCCTCGCGCACTTCCGTCCAGCTTCCTGCGTAGCCTTCTGCTTCACCAAGCAGCAGGTTCAGGAAACTGTTGATCACCTGACCTCCAAAGGCATCTCCGCCGTCGGTCTGCAGGGTGATCTGGAACAGCGTGACCGCGATCAGGTATTGGCCATGTTCGCCAACCGCAGCACTTCGGTGCTGGTTGCCACCGACGTCGCCGCTCGCGGTCTGGACATCGATATGCTGGACATGGTGATCAACGTCGAACTGGCCCGTGACTCGGAAATCCACATTCACCGTGTCGGCCGTACCGGCCGTGCGGGCGAGAAAGGCATCGCGATCAGTCTGGTCGCCCCGTCCGAAGCGCACCGCGCCCAGGCCATCGAGCAATTGCAGAAGTCGCCGTTGAGCTGGGATCAGTTGGACAACCTCAAGTCCCAGGGCGGCGCACCGCTGCTGCCGGTGATGAGCACGCTGTGCATTGGTGCGGGCCGTAAAGACAAGGTACGTCCGGGCGACATTCTCGGTGCACTGACCGGCGATGCCGGCATCCCGGGCGCCCAGGTCGGCAAGATTGCGATTTTCGACTTCCAGGCCTATGTGGCCGTGGAACGCGGGATCGCCAAGCAAGCCTTGCAGCGCCTGAACGACGGTAAAATCAAAGGCCGCTCGTTGCGCGTGCGCATCTTGTAAGCGATCGTCTGGCTGACAGAGATCAAATGTGGGAGCGGGCTTGCTCGCGAAAGCGGACTGACAGACAACATCTATGTTGAATGTACTGGCCCCTTCGCGAGCAAGCCCGCTCCCACATTGGTTTGCCGGTGAATTTAAAATTTGTGTGAGGACACCGTTTTGCGCTCTACCGAAGTCGTGATCATTGGCGCTGGCGCCGCAGGGTTGATGTGTGCGCTGACCGCCGCCGGGCGCGGGCGCAAGGTGATGTTGCTCGACCATGCGAACAAGGCCGGCAAGAAAATCCTCATGTCGGGCGGTGGGCGCTGCAATTTCACCAACATGTACACCGAACCGAGCAATTTCCTCTCGCAGAACGAGCACTTCTGCAAATCCGCACTGGCGCGCTACACCCAGTGGGATTTCATCGGTCTGGTGGCCAAACACGGCGTGCCGTACCACGAGAAGAAACTCGGCCAGTTGTTCTGCGATAACAAATCCAGCGACATCCTCGGCCTGCTGCTCGAAGAGTGCGATCAAGTCGGCGTCAGCCTGCACCTGGACACCTCGATCCAGCACATCGAAAAAATGGAAAGCGGCTACCTGCTGCAAACCACCCTCGACCAAATTACCTGTGAGTCTCTAGTGATCGCCACCGGTGGCCTGTCGATTCCGACCCTCGGCGCCACCGGCTTCGGTTATCAAGTGGCCAAGCAGTTCGGTCACGACCTGCTGCCAACCCGCGCCGGCCTCGTGCCGTTCACCATCACCGATCAGCTCAAGGAGCTTTGCACCGAGCTGTCCGGTACGTCGGTGGATTGCCTGGTGAGCTGCAACGACCAGAGTTTCCGCGAGAACATCCTGTTCACTCACCGCGGCCTCAGCGGGCCGGCGATCTTGCAGATTTCGTCGTTCTGGGAATCCGGCGACACGGTGGAAATCAACCTGATGCCGGATCACGACGTGCCGAGCTGGCTACAACAACAGCAGGCCGAACGTCCCAACAGTGAGTTGAAAACCCTGCTCGGGGAAATCTTCACCAAGAAGATGGCCAATCTGCTGGCAGACAACTGGTTCGCCTCCAAACCGATGAAGCAGTACACCCACGCCGAACTGGCGGACATCGCCGAGAAACTGGCGAGCTGGAAAGTCGTGCCGGCCGGCACTGAAGGCTACCGCACTGCCGAAGTGACCCTGGGTGGCGTCGACACGCGCGAAGTGTCGTCCAAGACTATGGAATCGCTGAAAAGCCCGGGTCTGTATTTCATTGGTGAAGTGCTCGACGTCACCGGGCATCTGGGTGGTTTCAACTTTCAGTGGGCCTGGGCCTCCGGCTACGCTGCCGCGCAATTCGTCTGACAAACACAAATTAAATGTGGGAGCGGGCTTGCTCGCGAAGGCGGTCTGACAGTCAACATCGATGTTGAATGTACTGGCCTCTTCGCGAGCAAGCCCGCTCCCACATTGAATCTATGGTGACTGGTCAGGAACAGATTTTGCTGTCAGATGTGATCGGCGCCATTGCGTCGACGTCATTAGTGGCTCAATTTAGCGTCATTGCCTCGGAAGGCCTTCGCACTTCATGTCATCGACCACATTTCGGCAGTCTCTGCGTCGCCTCTGGGCGCTGGATAAATTCAGCTACAGCGTGCGGGTATTCATCGCCCTGACCGGCAGCATGGCGCTGTGTTGGTACCTGGACGAGATGGGGCTGTTGATCCCGTTGTTCCTGGGGATCATCGCCAGCGCCCTGGCCGAAACCGACGACAGTTGGCAGGGTCGCCTAAACGCGCTGGCCGTGACGCTGGTGTGTTTTATGGTCGCTGCCCTGTCCGTCGAGCTGCTCTTCCCCTATCCCATCCTCTTTATCATCGCCTTTGCACTGGCCAGTTTCTGCCTGACCATGCTCGGCGCGCTGGGCGAACGGTATGGCGCAATTGCTTCGGCGACGCTGATTCTGTCGGTCTACACCATGATCGGCGTGGACCAGCGCGGCGGCGCGGTCACCGATTTCTGGCACGAGCCGGTGCTGCTGGTGGCCGGTGCGGCCTGGTACGGCTTGCTATCCGTGCTGTGGCAGGCGCTGTTTTCCAACCAGCCAGTGCAGCAGAGCCTGGCACGACTCTTCCGCGAACTGGGTTATTACCTGAAACTCAAATCGTCGCTGTTCGAACCGATCCGGCAGATGGACGTGGAAGCACAGCGGCTGGAACTGGCACAGCAGAACGGTCGGGTGGTGGCGGCCTTGAACGCCGCCAAGGAAATCATTCTGCATCGGGTCGGCGACGGTCGGCCGGGTGTGAAAGTCAGCCGTTATCTGAAGCTGTACTTCCTCGCCCAGGACATCCACGAGCGCGCCAGTTCCTCCCACTACCCCTACAACGCGCTGGCCGAAGCGTTCTTCCACAGCGACGTGCTGTTCCGCTGTCAGCGCCTGCTGCGCCAGCAAGGCAAGGCTTGCCGCGCGCTGGCCGAATCGATCCAGATGCGCCAGCCGTTTATCTATGACGCAAGCTTCGCCGAGGCCCTGAGCGACCTGCATGCATCCCTTGAACACCTGCGTATCCAGAGCAATCCGGCCTGGCGCGGTCTGCTGCGTTCATTGCGAGCATTGGCGGCCAACCTCGGCACCCTCGACCGTTTGCTCAGCGACGCCAGCAACCCCGATTCGCTCGCAGATGCCACCGACAGCAGCCTGCTGGACCGTTCACCGCGTAGCCTCAAAGATGTCTGGATACGCTTACGCACGCAGCTGACGCCGACGTCCTTGCTGTTCCGCCATGCCCTGCGCCTGCCCTTGGCGTTGAGCATCGGCTACGGCATGGTGCATTTGATCCACCCCTCGCAAGGTTACTGGATCATCCTCACCACGCTGTTTGTCTGTCAGCCGAACTACGGCGCCACCCGCCGCAAACTCGGGCAACGGATTGTCGGCACCGCCATCGGCCTGACCGTGGCTTGGGCGTTGTTCGATCTGTTTCCAAATCCGTTGGTGCAGTCGAGCTTCGCCATCCTTGCCGGGGTGGTGTTCTTTACCAACCGCACCACTCGCTACACGCTGGCGACTGCCGCGATCACGCTTCTGGTGCTGTTCTGCTTCAACCAGGTGGGCGATGGTTACGGGCTGCTGCTGCCGCGACTGTTCGACACCTTGCTCGGCAGTCTCATCGCCGGGCTGGCGGTATTCCTGTTCCTGCCGGACTGGCAAGGCCGACGCTTGAACAAAGTGCTAGCCAACACCCTCACCTGCAACAGCATTTACCTGCGCCAGATCATGCAGCAATACGCCGCCGGTAAAAGCGACGACCTGGCTTATCGCCTGGCCCGACGCAACGCCCACAACGCCGATGCCGCGCTGTCGACCACGCTGGCCAACATGCTGATGGAGCCGGGGCACTTCCGCAAAGAAGCGGATGTCGGGTTCCGCTTCCTGGTGCTGTCGCACACCTTGCTCAGCTATTTGTCGGGGCTGGGAGCACACCGCGAAACCCAACTGCCGTCAGACGTGCGCGAGCATTTAATCGACGGTGCCGGCGTGAGACTGGCTGCCAGCCTCGACGAAATCGCCCAAGGCCTGGCGAGCAAACAGCCGATTGCGATTCAGAGTGATGAGGAAGAAGCGCAGGCCAATGAGCTTGAACAGATGCCGGATGAGCTCGATGAAGGGCAGCGGTTGGTGCAGACGCAACTGGCGTTGATTTGCCGGCAACTGGGGCCGTTGCGGACGTTGGCGGCGCATCTCATCAAGGACACTAGCGAGGCTTGAGATTTTTGCTGATCGGGCGGGCCTCTTCGCGAGCAAGCCCGCTCCCACATTTAATCTGTGGTGTTCACAAAATTATATTCACCGCAGAACTAATGTGGGAGCGGGCTTGCTCGCGAAGGCGTCATCGGCCACACCACAATACCCGGCAGTTACATCCCATGCTGCTTGAGCAATTTCTCATAACTCCCATCAGCCTTCATCGCCGCAATCTCACGGTCGAAACCGGCGACGATCTGTTCATGCTGGGGGTTCTTCAGGCTTACCAGAATATGCAGGCTGTTCTCGCTCAATGGCTTGGGCAAAAACTCCACGGCATTGCGTACCTTGAATGATTCCCGAGCCAGGTAATACCGGGCGACAAACTCGTCTTCCAGGGTCAGCTTGACCCGGTCGGCCGCGACCATACGCACGGCCATGGCGAAGTTATGCACGGGGACTTTCTGCAGCGACACATCGTCGTCGAATGCTTGCGAATAGGCATAGCCTCGTACCACCGCTATCGGGTAGGTGTGCAGTTGTTGCAGGTTGCTGAATTCGATCGGCGTGTCTTTGCGCTTGAGAAAGCGCACGCGGTTGAGCAGGTACTCGCCGGAAAACTGCCCCAGTTTCGTGCGCTCGTCGGTGTACCAAGCGTTGACCAGCACGTCGTAACGCCCCTCGCCTACCCCAAACAAGGCTCGCGCCCACGGCACCTGCTCGAAATCACTGGCATAACCGGCCCGGGCCAGCGCGGTGCTGACGATGTCCGTGGCCAATCCGCCATTGACCAGCGTGGCGTCGGTAAAGGGTGGCCAGGCATCGGCGACCAGACGCAGCTTTTGCGCTGCCGCAGCCTGTGTCAGCAACAGCAATCCAATCAAAGCAAATGCTCGATGCAATCGCGGCATGCCAGAAAATCCTTAGCGGGCGGGCTGCCCGACGTGTTCTTCAGCCAAAACTCCCAAGCCCCTCTACCGCGAAACCCAGGTCCTAACATTTGCTTATCGACCACATTGCACAGCGCTGCATCGCAGATTACACAAAGAAGACAATCTCGCGAGAAATGAATGATGGCATTTTGGCCTTTGTCACAGATTTCGCTGCCATCAAGACATCCCGCGTCAGGACGCTTAGTATCGAAGCAACGTTGTTCAAGGAATCTGAAGATGACAGTCGATTGGGTCTGCAAACACCACAGCGATCTGGGTAAAGAACAGCTTTATGCCATTTTGCAGTTGCGCGCCGAGGTGTTCATCGTCGAGCAAAAATGCATTTATCAGGACATCGATGGACAGGACCTGGAAGGTGACACCTGCCATTTGATGGGCTGGGACGGAGACCGTTTGGTGGCTTACCTGCGATTGCTCGACCCGGAGCTACAGGGCGGTGACGTGGTGATTGGCCGGGTGATCATTGCTCCCGCTGCACGCGGCACAGGGCTTGGGCATGAAATGATGAGCCAGGCGTTGAAACAGGCCGCCAAACGCTGGCCTGATGTGCCGATCTACCTCTCGGCTCAGGCGCATTTGCAAGGGTACTACGGGCAGTACGGGTTTGTGGTGGTGGGTGAAGAGTATTTGGAGGATGACATTCCGCATATTGGGATGCGTCGCCCATAAAGGCCTCTTCGCGAGCAAGCCCGCTCCCACATCTGCGATATGCATGTATTTTGTATTCACGGGCAATCCCGTGTGGGAGCGGGCTTGCTCGCGAAGGCGTCAGCCGCAACACCACAAAATCTCAGGGGTATTCCAACACCGCTTTGATCTGCCGCAGATTACGCTCGATCCACCCTCGATCAATCGCTCCCCACTCGCGAATCCGATAGCGCCCCGCATGGTTGCGTGCGCCTTCTTCTTGCTCGAATTCACAAATTATATCCAGATCCGCCAACGCCGCGATGGTGTCCTGGGCCGTGCGCCGGGGCATGCCGGTCACTTCAGTCAATGCCGGCACGCTGCTGGCCAGTCCGCTGTCGATCAGGTACGCCACGTACAACCGGCGGTAAAAACTGCTTTTAGTCTTGCTCACGTCCATCCGCTATTCCCCGTCCCCTGATGACCCCAAAAGATCGCAGGCTTGAAGAACGATAACAAGCCATTAACCCCAATCACAAGACCACCCCGCAATCGCTGCAGACTATCTGTATTGATAGTGTACATTCACCGAATTCTCGGACTAGATTCCAGTTAACTAATCTATGCGCTCTTCATTGTGCGCCACTGAAGCCTTTTTAAAGCACTGGCGAAGAGCTAAATATCGTTTTGGGAGAACAACAATATGACTGTATTTGAACCTGGCGCATGCGTTCGCCTACGCTCGGGGGGAAGGAGGATGGTAGTAAAATCTCCATCATCCGATGTCCATTTGCTCACGACGTCCCTGGTACTGTGTGAATACCGTGCAAAACACCGAATTGTCCAAGGATTTTACGCAGCATGCGATCTGATCGCCACACCTGACAACCTCCCACTCAAGCGACCATAACTACCTGAATGAATAATAGGTAGAACACCTTTTTATGGGTACTGAACGACACCATTCAACCCTAAAGCCTTACGAGTAAGTTCGCCAAGATCGATAGTCAATGCAACAGCCTTTTCGACCCCTATTTGCAATGGTGTGCCTAGACGACCGATCTCCAGCCCCGCCTTCAACAACATCCGTTCAATACCTACTGTCGTTACCGTCACATACGTTTTTATACCATTACGGATACCAAAAGAAATGACTTCCTTGATCGCCTCGAAGGTTAAATTTGAAAACTGCATTGTTGACTGTTGCCCTGCAGCGACAGCGAATCGACTGAGTTCCCACACATCGCTGGCTTCAGGAGCCGTCGCGGCAAGAAGCTCAGGAAATGTATCCTTGAGCATGTAAGGACCGGTCGTAGGTAACAATCTCCAGCATCCTTGGACATCATTCGGTTGAGCTTGGCTATTGATCAGCATGTAAAACGGATTAAGCGCATCGTATCCATCGATTTCCATACCGGCAATCAGAGTGACATCCCAACCTTTTTTATATTTGAATACTTGGGCACGCAACGTGTGCATGGCTTGAAGTTTTGAGCCATCGAACTCTGTACGTCGGGCGATTTCATACTGCATGAACAGCTCCTCAATTGACTGGCTAGCCAGACAAAACTATTCAACTTCAACTTGGTTTTCACCTATCTAATACAGTAGTTCCTTGAGGAAAAATATTCTGCTACCGTAAAGGCAACCGCCCTGCCTTTCATACGGTTATAAGTCCTAGCGCTATCGCTTTAACGGCAGCGGCACGCCGGGTATTAACTTTAAATTTTGACCTTATGTTTTTAATATGATAGTCAATATTCGCCTCAGAGCAATTGCAGATTTTCGAAATCTCCCATGTAGACTTCCCGATCGCACTCCACTTTAAAATTTCCATTTCACGTGGAGAAAGCATGATATCAGGCTCAGCCTTATGGTTCCTTATAAAACCAAGTGCCTTTTGAAACAACGAATCCTTTAAAAAACTGATCTCCATCAATTTACTGTGAATGAATTTTTCGGCATCCGCATTCTCAGCATCAACTTGCAGGCTTAACATCCCAAACTCGGCAGCTGGGCCATGAAGCGGAAATGTCACACCCGATTTAAAATTGAAAGACTTGGCTTCTTCCAGAAAGCACTTCTGCCGGGGTGTCACATACAAATCGTCGTGCCAGATGACATGCCTGACACTACTTCGCGCGTGTGCAACCACAGGATCTATATCAGCATATCCATGGGCGTCGTATCTATCACGCCAAATCGAGGAATAACTGGTCAAAATGATTGCTTCATGCAGCGGAGACTGAGCACTGTCGATAATGCCAAGAAGTGTTTGCTCAAAGCCCATAAAATGGGCTGTCTCGATAATCAGGCTATGCCAACTTTCAATGTTCGTTGCTGATTCTAACTGCACTACTCTCTCGAGAAAATCCATTTCCAATACCTCTCCCTTTGCGCCGCATACTATCACGCACGTTGTTACATTCTCAATCCACCTAAGCCGACAAGCAACAGGGCCAACACCTTGAAAATACTGCAAATAAATTACCTTAACCTTAATATTTTTTTTGACATTGCCCTATCGAGCATCGTTGAAGTTTTTTGCGATGCACTTTGGCAGCCTCAGTAGCTTTCGAGAACAAGAAGCCAAACCAGCAAGCAGTTGATGCAAAAACTGTCAACCTTAAAGCGTCCGCATTAGCTATCAAAACAGATAGTGTTCATGGTTCGCTTTGCTTGTTAAGTTCAATCAGTATTTTTTATCATCATCGAGACCCTGTGACCTATGACCACTTCCACTCAGAACGTCAGTGATTTTTACAGCCGGTTTTCGGCAAGTTATACGCAATACGCCAACGGCACTTCGACACTTGAAGAGACTATCGACCTCAAGGCCTGCAAGGCCGACCACCCTTTCTCCTGGAGCGACTTGCAAACTTGGCAAGCCCTGCAGGAATCCATTGATGCGATCATTCTTGAAAAAGAAAAATCCGGAGAATCCCGAGCCCTTCAACTGCTGGACGTGGGTTGTGGCGATGGAATATGGGCCATCAGAATCGCAAACTATTGCCTGCAACAAGATATCGCCATAGATATTGAATGTCTGGACTTGTCTGCGGACATGCTGCTGCAGGCCGAAAATATGTTTTCAGCTTATATAGCAGCGCGCAAGGGTACTGTTGCACTGTCAGTGACTTACACACAGTGTGATTTGACAAAGGGACTGGCGCACTCGCTTCGACATACAACTTATGATTTGACCCTGTGCCTTCACACTGTCTTGAATCATGTACCGAGTGAACACCTGGCGTTCTGTATTTCAGAGCTTATCGAATACAGTTCCGGCTTTCTTTACTTCTCGGTCAAGCCGCCCTTCAGTCGCCCAACGTTCTACGCCGCCCCAATGTCTGAGATCTTGCATTATGAAAGGCGCGACGAGCATCTCTATGCCCTGGACCGCAAGGGTCACTTCCATGTCGTACGCTCTAACCTGATTTCACGCAAACAGCTGGATGAACTGTTGAGCGGGCATCCCGTGAGCTATGACTTCGTTGCACTGGATGTGCTGATATCGCGCTTCCTGCCGGATCCTGGATGGCTAGGTGATGAAAAGCACACCAGCTCTCTTCCGATGGATGATCTTCTCGCGCTGGAAGCAAGAACCGGCCTCAATCCGAAATACCTGGACTTTGCCAATCATATTCTTGCGGTGGTCAACACACGTCAGTAGCAGGACGGTACAGAGAAACAGGCCTGCCGCCGCACTTCGTATCAAAGAAGTGCGGGGCGGTCATGGTAGCCATGCCTTGAGCAGATCAAGCGCCTATTGCAATGATGTTAGTAGCCTCATCCTCGAACGATTCGCGTGTGAAAAGGTCCTCGAATCGCTCGCTCGAGAGGTAATGCACCTCATCGTAATCATCAATTAACGCGTCACTATTAAGCATTTTGGCCATGGCACCGCGCGCTTGCGTGATTTCCAAGGGGGAAAAAAATGGCGTCCTCAAGGAACCCAGATAAAAAGTAATAACTTCAGGGTCTTGCGTCAAATCAAACTCCAGATTCTGTTTGTAACGTCTGAAGTCAACGGTGCCGGGCAGCAACGAAAGAATATATATATTGAAATAAACCTGAACCTGCGGATTAAACTCCTTACACAGTGAACGAATCTGCAAGGAGCGAAGATAAGTCAGGCTCAAGCTTTGTTCATCATCCTCGGGCCGACCAATAATCACATTGAACGAAAGCGAATGAATTCCGGTATTAACGATTTCCTCAATAACATCCTTGATAACACCCAGCGGCTTTAGCTTCCTGAATAATTTCGAGCAATCGTCCGTCAAATTTTCCAGTGGCAATGTTGCACGATAGCAACCCACCAATTCACCATTGACAAATTCGGAGTCAAACATGACACGAATCAATTCACAATCCACGACACCTTGATATTCAAACTGCCCTAATTCGATACCATTAGTAAATTCCCAGCTAAACCCCATATCCCTTGCAAGGTTAAACATATCAAATAGCTCATCCCGCCCCGTTGAGAACACTTGCTTCCCGGAGGTAGAACGATGAATACGGGACAATAAGTTATCCTCTTGAAACAATAGCGTTCTGATTCCCTTGCTTTTGAAATAATCGAAATGCCGTCTTATTTTTTCAAGTTGCATAAACCTGAACCGACCTTTTGTCGTCGGCGTTGCACAAAACGAACAAGCTTGCGCACATCCACGTGAAGTTTCCACACTGATAAAAGGACCTTCAATACCGTAGGGCGGTTTACCCTCACCGGTATCGGAGTAACGCTCAAGATCGACAATATCCAGGTTGGGAGGAGGCATATCGTTGACATCATAGGCTCCCGTTTTTGTTAAGAACGATTTGACCGTGTGAACAACTTCACCATCCATGGCACGATAGGCAATATTGGGGACCGCGCTATAATCCTTGCCCTTATCGATACATTCCAGCAAATCGGCAAAACAAAGCTCTCCTTCGCCTTTAACGACCACATCAGCGCCAACGGAAACATGATAGTCCGGCTCTACAGTGGCGTCGGTTCCGCCCAGCACAATAACGGCATCAGGATTTTGCTCTTTACAGTATTGTATGAAGTCAACGACAATTCGACGAGAATGAGTAAAATTAGAATTTATACCAATAACGTCCGATCCCTGGATTTCTTTTATAACGGCATTGAACGGTAAGCCTACCCGGTATTTTTCCAGCACTAGATCACCGAAAAAAAGTTCTCCGTACTTCTCTTTGAGCCTGTCTTCAACCCGCAGCGCGCCTTGTATTTGCATGTCACATATTCGCACATCAACAATGACACTCCGCGCCAGCATGGCTTCTTTCAATCCTGCTGCCAGCGCCGTTAAAGGCGCCTTATGCATACTCGTCCTCACCGTGCCAAGAAAACGATCATCGCCTTTGACACATTGTCCCGGTGCGGGAACCGAAAAAAGGGTAACCGTCAACATAGCTCTATATTCCTTGTGTTATTCCACCAAGAAGCCAGCCCCTTGAAATTAACAAGGGGCAGAACAAGATGAGTTGGAGGTCGGTTTTATCGGACTTGACTAACAATCTGATCCAGCGTGTATGTCATTCGCGAATAAACAGTGCCTTACGACGCAAGAGCGTCAAAAAGAAACGATGATCAATCAGTCCGATGGACACACCGAAGATAACCAACATCATGGACATCATTTGCATCCAGTCGACGTTCTCGTTGAGGACCAAAATAGAAAATAGCAAAGTGAAAATAGGGATGAGATTAAAATACATGCCCCCCTCGGAAGCGCTCACCTTGGAGATACCTATATTGAAAAAAGTATAGGCACCGGCCGTCACTATGGTTCCAAGATAGAGAACCGCCAATAGGGCATGAACACTTACTTCACGGGGAATGTCCGACTCATAAAGAGCAAAAGGAAGAAAAAACAGAGTACCTATAAAACTTTGCATTGCTGCCAACAAAAATGGAGAGTATTGCCCAGACAATTTCTTCAACATAATGGTGTATACGGCTGCACACGCCATCGCCAATAACTCCAGAAAGTTACCTTTTACTGGCGCAATAGCTGCCTCGTTCTTCGTACCCGTCAAGCATAATAGGATAACGCCGAGAGTGGCGACAACCCCACCCAGGCATTGCGAGATACTGGGTTTTTCTCGAAGCGCAAAAAAACTGAAGGCAATAATGAATATCGGGAGAAAGGCAAATACCACACCCGCCTGAGACGCTGTTGTATATTGAAGAGCCATTGTTTCAAATATGAAATACAAACACGGCTCAAGCGCACCCATCATCAGCAAATACACATAGTCCTTCTTTTCTATTTTTGCCTGCCCCCTATATTTCCATAACATCAAGAAGAAAATGCTTCCGAGTGCCAATCTAGAAAAAATAAGCAAAAACGGAGGCACCTCTTCAAGTGCTATTTTCAAGGCGATGAAAGCGCTGGCCCACAACGCCATTGCCAGCGTCAGGCACATCATCGCCTTCATATTTTCAACCATTGACGTCATCCAACTTGCCCCTTGCATAAATTGGGCGGCAACGCTGAACGCGCTCCGGCAAAAAATGGGAACAGCAGTGATTTACGGTGGGTAGGGCATAGTTGAAAAAGGTATCAGGGAACACCTGGCTTCAGAACTATTGATTTAGGTAGTTGCTTTCACTGCGCAATTCAGTTTAGCGTCCAAGGCTCATCTGCATGCACTCTGGAATGTTCGAAGTCCACATCACAGGTGTTTGATTTTATTGACACTTATTCACCTTTCGATTTTTACTGCATATCCCGCCACGTCAGGTACACCCGCAAATCGAACTCCACCTGGTGATACCCCGGCAACATGTGTTCGCACAGCTTGTAGAACGCCTTGTTGTGATCCGACTCTTTGAAGTGCGCCAATTCATGCACCACGATCATTTTCAGAAACTGCGGCGCCGCGTCCTTGAACAACGAGGCGATGCGAATTTCTTTCTTGGCCTTGAGCTTGCCGCCCTGCACCCGGGAAATCGCAGTGTGCAGGCCAAGCGCGCGATGGGTCAGGTCCAGACGGTTGTCGAATAACACCTTGTCGATGGCCGGGGCGTTACGCAGGTATTCCTGCTTGAGGTCCAGGGCATAGGTGTACAGCGCCTTGTCGCTCTGCACCCCGTGCTTTTCCGGATATCGCTGGCTCAGGTAGTCGCCCAGCCGACCTTCGGCGATCAACTGGCGCACCTGGTCCTGCAAAACAGCGGGATAGGCCTGGAGGTATTTCAGCGCGGTCATTGGGGCGGCAACACGAGTCACGAAAAGGTCGCCAGTGTAACGAATTCAACTCGTCAGCGCGCTCCAGTCGAACGGCTCGACAAAATGACGGGTGTCCTCGGCCATCAACGGCCGCGCGACCAGAAACCCCTGCACATACTGGCAACCGTTGGCTTGCAGCCATTCATATTGCGCCACCGTCTCCACCCCTTCAGCGATGACTAACAGGCCGAACTGTTTGCACAAATCGATGACACTGCGTGCCAGTGCTGCATCCCGCTCGGAACCCGGCAACCGGGCGATCAAATGCCGGTCGAGTTTGAGCGTGTCCAGTTCCAGGTCGCGCAAGTGCGCCAGCGAACAAGCCCCCGAACCAAAATCATCCAGCGCCACCCGCACTCCCAAATTGCGCAGCAAACGCAGCTGCTTGCGGGTTTCGTCAGGGTTAAGCATCAAGGCCTCTTCCGTGACCTCGACCTCCAGCTGCCGCGACTTCAAACCATGGCGCTGCAGCACCTGACGCAACTCGGTGACCAGATTAGGCAAACCGAATTGCGTGCTGCTCAAACTGACGCCCAGCACCAAGTCTTCGGCAAACAACGTTTCCCAGGCTTTTCGTTGCTTGGCCCCGCGATGGTAAATCCAGCTACCAAGACGACTGATCAACCGCGCCTCTTCCAGCAACGGCAAAAACAGCCCCGGCGGTACATCGCCGACGCTCGGGTGCTGCCAGCGCAGCAACGCCTCGAACCCGCGAATCTGCCCGTCGGCAATGGCCACTTGAGGCTGATACACCAGGTTGAAATCGCGGTTCTCGATGGCCGTGCGCACGCTCTCTTCGAGCATCAGTCGCGAGCGCGCCCGGCCATTCATTTCGTGATCGTAGAAGCGATATTGCTGACGCCCGGCACGCTTGGCTTCGTACATGGCGATGTCGGACGCGCGCATCAACCCATCGAGATTGGCCCCGCAGTCGGGATAAGTGGCGATGCCGATACTGGCGCCCAAGGCGATGTCCATGCCGTCGATTTGCTGACAGATCGACACTCGCTCGATGAGCTTCTCGGCAATCTTCGCCGCTTGCTCGGGGAGCTCAAGATCCAGCAGCGCGGTGAACTCATCGCCACCCATCCGCGCCAGAATATCGAAGGGCCGCAGACACGCCTTCAACTGCTCGGACACCCAACGCAGCACCCGGTCGCCGGCATCGTGGCCCAGGGAATCATTGACCCGCTTGAAGCCGTCGAGGTCCAAGTACAACAGCACCCAGGTGCTATCGGAGCGTTCGCCGCGCAGCAGCAGGTTTTCAGCGGTCTGATAGAAACCCCGGCGATTGAGCAGCCCGGTCAGCGGATCGGTCACCGCCTGAAACTCCAGCTGCTGATGCAGATGGCGCACCACCGACATGTCCAGCACCGTCACCACCATGGCCTGTTGTTCGGTGGGCAAAGGCGCGCAGGACAACGCCACCGGCACTTGCTGGCCGGGCGCGGTACGCAGCAACGCATCGTGCAGGCGCAGGGTTTCACCGCGTTTGTAGCCGGCAAACAATTCGGAGTCGGCCCAGATCGGGATGTGCGGTTTTTGCAGGAAATCCAGAAACTCTTTGCCTTGCAGTTCATGCACCGTGGCATTGAGCAGGCGAGACATCGCCGGGTTGGCAAAGCGAATCAGCCCATCCTCCCCCACCACCAGAATGCCTTCGGCGGCGTTATCCAGCACCGAGGCATTGAAGGCACGGGCGACCTCCAGGTCATGGCTCAACTGCTGCAAGGCACGGCGATTACGCTGATGCTCGAGCAGGGCCTGGACTTTGGGTTTGAGAATTTGCGGGTCGAACGGTTTGAACAGGTAATCCACCGCACCACTGGCGTAGCCCTTGATCACAGCGTCCTGAGATTGTTCGTTGGCGGTCAGGAAAATGATCGGCGTGAGACGGGTTCGCTGGCTGCCACGCATCAAGCGCGCTACTTCGAAACCGTCCATACCTGGCATCTGCACATCCAGCAGCACCAGGTCGACGTCGTGTTCGAGCAACAGGCTGAGCGCTTCAAAGCCGGAAGCCGCGGTGATGACCTGCCAGTCCTGGCGCTGTAACAACGCGCGCATGCTGATCAGGTTTTCGGGGTAGTCATCAACAATTAAAAGGATTGAGTTGCCTTCAGCTGGCGTAGGTTGTGCGCATTCCATGCTGCATCTCTTGTTCGGGACCTCAGGCCGGTCTCTTGTGAAAACCGGACACATAGTGCGACTTCACTCTAGACCCGGATACGCGAAAGCAGAAGGTACCGGAGTGCCGTCACTTCAGTAAAGTTTCACATAGCCGACTAACGGTCAGTCCTACAGCCCCCGTAAACCGGGAAAGATGGCATTTCGACAGGATGTTGACGTCAACCATCTGCCAAACGGGCATTAACAAACAACCGTTCTACGCTTATAAAGACGGCCCGAAGGCGCGCGCTAGAGCTTCTGGCACGTGCGTACAGAAAAAAGTGGAAGCTTGAATTATGATCGATCTCGCAACCTGGAACCTCAGCGTTCCTGTCGGCAGTCCGCCATACACCGTTGAAACAACCAAACTGGTGGACGGCTTCAAGGATCAATACTTCCACTCCGACACCGGCACCTTGTTTTTCTGGTCCCCGGTAACCGGCACCCGCACCGAAAACGCGGTTTACCCTCGCACCGAACTCCGCGAAACCTACAGCAATGGCACGCTGAAAAACTGGTACTACCCCGACGCGGATAACTTTCTGCGTGCAACCCTTACGGTCAGCAAGGTACCCAGCACGGGCAAGATCGTCATTGGCCAGATCCATGCCTACAAAAGCCAAAAGCCCATGGTGAAGCTCGAGTATCAATATAAGGACTCCAGCGAAACCGGAAACATCGTCGCCAAAGTCCGCATGCACCCCGACGACGACACCGCCCGGGTCATCACCATCGCCACTGGCGTAAAACTCGATCGGGAATTTTCCTACCTCATCCACCTCAGCCCCGGCGGTGCATTGGGCATCAGCGCGGCGGGCTACCAGTGGGACACCGACATCAGCGCGATGTGGCGTGATAAACCGCTGTACTTCAAGGCCGGTGTCTATGTGCAGGACAATACCGGGTACACCAGCGAAGGAGGGGAAGCGACGTTCAGCAAGCTGGATATTGATCACGATACCTGATCCCTAGAAGATCGCAGCCTGCGGCAGCTCCTACGAGTTACGCGCTCCCTGTAGGAGCTGCCGAAGGCTGCGATCTTTTGATCTTCAGCTCCGAAAACCATGTAGGAATCCACCCATTGTGGCGAGGGAGCTTGCTCCTGGCAGCAAAGCAGCCCAAACCCTGCCACCCAATTCCCCAGACACACCGCACCGCCCGGTTCACGACGACCGCACCGCCAAACGGGGCAAGCCCCTAGCCACAAAAAGTTGCATCCCCGCGAACTCCACAAATGCGTCAGCGAACGCCTCAACGCCGTCCTCAAATACTTGAACCTCATAGCTTGCACTAGCCTGCCTGACTACGCCGAGAACAATATCAACACCGTCACCAACATCGCCCGGATCATGATCCAGGACATTGCCGATGTGTTTGGGGTGATTGAACAGCGTGGGTTTGATTCTCTCAAGGCTCAGTAATCAATTTCCAAGCATTAAAAAACCCGCATTTCTGCGGGTTTTTTATTACGTGCTTATTCTGACTCTTTTGGAAGCGTGTAAGGCGCGGGTCCTTTAGAGTTTTTGATACTTTCCGGTTCTTGTTGTGGCACAGCTGGGTTGGTGACAGGCGCAGGACCTTTCGCTTTTGGTTTTACATCCTTGGTGCTCATGACTGCGTACTCCATTACAGGGTGGAGTTTTTATCCTGAGAGTATCGATAAAGGCTGTCTACTGTCAGATATGACAGTCCTTTAGATACATTGGCAATAACGCCCCAAACAAAGACGAGACAAAACGATGATCTGTGCTTGTCACCCCAATAAAATGCCCGTCTTGCCCACAGGTTTGCGCCTTAACCCCCGACCCAACAGCACCATGTCAAATATAGCGATTCATTCAGAGCCAAGATCAATTTTTCTAATTACCAAAACATCTAAACAACTATCAGAATTGACAGTTGTTCTCTGCCAGCTGGAGGACTCAGCATGATTAGACCACTCCACGCAAAGGGTTAGCACGATGAACAGCTATGATAAAAATGGTACGAAAGGAAAATTTTTCGCCACCATCGACGGCAAGTTAGTTAATTTAAAACCTAATCTATACTGGCAAGATGAAACCTGCACAATACATGGCACTACTATTGATGATGGATCGGATCAATACTACACGCTGAGAATAAACTTCCCCACAACATTAACGGGAAGTCATGAGTTTGGTAAAAATGGACTCACTGGCCTTGCGCTACTCATGAGCACTGATGGCCCTAGTATTGCTGGCGGATGGATTAAGGGTGGTCATTTCACTTTAGGGAAATCTAATCCTCGGACTGCAAATTTCGAAGGAGTATTTTCCGGCGTTGCGGGCAGTCGAGAAGATGGTGACACTCTATTAGAGATTAAGGATGGCGCCTTCGATTTACAGGGGATAAGTCAAGGTGCTTTACCTGAAGTAGCTGAACCAACAAGACGTCAAAAACAGAAGTCATAAGAAGAAGAGTACAGCCTTATCTACACCTGCCCAATTGAAAAACCCGCCTTTCGGCGGGTTTTTCATAACGCGGTCTAACGCTCAGGGCTTAATTAACCTTAGCGTTCAACTCACCCTTCAGATAACGCTGGTACATCGCTTCCAACGAGATCGGCTTGATCTTCGAAGCGTTGCCCGCTGTACCAAATTGGTTATAACGGTCAATACACACATCACGCATCGCAGTCACGGTCGCGCCGAAGAATTTACGCGGATCGAACTCGCTAGGGTTGGTAGCCATCAGGCGACGCATTGCGCCGGTGGATGCCAGGCGCAGGTCGGTGTCGATGTTGACCTTGCGTACGCCGTGCTTGATGCCTTCGACGATTTCTTCAACCGGTACGCCGTAGGTTTCTTTGATGTCGCCGCCGTACTGGTTGATGATCGCCAGCCACTCTTGCGGAACCGAAGACGAACCGTGCATTACCAGGTGGGTGTTCGGGATACGTTTGTGGATTTCTTTGATGCGGTCGATGGCCAGCACGTCGCCGGTAGGTGGCTTGGTGAACTTGTAGGCGCCGTGGCTGGTGCCGATGGCGATGGCCAGGGCATCGACCTGGGTGCGTTTGACGAAGTCAGCGGCTTCTTCCGGGTCTGTCAGCATTTGGCTGTGATCCAGAACGCCTTCGGCGCCGATGCCGTCTTCTTCACCGGCCATGCCGGTTTCCAGCGAACCCAGGCAGCCCAGCTCGCCTTCTACCGAAACGCCGCAGGCGTGAGCCATGGCTACGGTTTGTTGGGTAACACGGACGTTGTAGTCGTAGTCGGTCGGGGTCTTGCCGTCTTCGCCGAGGGAGCCGTCCATCATCACCGAGCTGAAGCCCAGTTGGATGGAGCGCTGGCAGACGTCAGGGCTGGTGCCGTGGTCCTGGTGCATGCACACCGGGATGTGCGGGAATTCTTCGATTGCCGCCAGGATCAGGTGACGCAGGAACGGGGCGCCTGCGTATTTGCGAGCACCGGCCGAAGCCTGGACGATCACCGGGGAGTCAGTCTTGTCAGCGGCTTCCATGATGGCGCGCATCTGCTCAAGGTTGTTGACGTTGAAAGCTGGAACGCCGTAGCCGAACTCGGCTGCGTGGTCCAGCATCTGGCGCATGCTGATAAGTGCCATTGTGTGTGTCTCTCCCGGTTGAGGGTCGTTAATCGTGCCAGCCTGCCGTAGCGGCGGCGGCTATTCAAGTTATTGCAGATCGGGGGTTGGCCCGGGCTGCGAATTCGGTGCTGCAAAATCTCAAGAACTACAGAGAACCACTGTGGGAGCGGGCTTGCTCGCGAATGCGGTTATACATTCAACATCTATGCAAGCTGATCTACCGCCTTCGCGAGCAAGCCCGCTCCCACATTTGGATCGCTGTGAATCAGATCAATCGTCTTACTCGGCTTTACAACCGCGTCCGATCAAATCATTGGTGGCGACCCAGTACACCAGGCCTTCCTCACCTTTTACGTGAAACGCCAGCATGTCGTTGCTGTACAGCGAACCTTCGGCGCCCGGTTCAAGCTTCAAGCGGTAGACCTGATCGGCACCGCCCAGGCGAACGTCGACTTCCTTTCGGCTGACGTCAGTGTAGCGCCAGAGCACTTTGGCCTGGCTGTCGCAGGTCCAGGTGGTCCAGCTGTCCGCTGGCTCGGCGGCGTTGAACAGGTTCAAATTGGCGCAACCTGCCAGCAATGCCAGTGCCGCAACGGCGATAAAGCGTTTCATCCGTGGTCCTCGACTGACGGCGCAAGCCGCCAGTCTTGAGTAAAGAGTCAGACCCCTCAAGGACAACCATGTTCCTTGGCCGGGGCCTGTGTCTCGTATTTGTCCAGGCCATCCGGTCCGGAACGCTTGTTGATCACCGGGTTGGTTTCCGCTTGCCAGTCGGCCTGGTAGCAGCCTTTTTCCTGTGTTTGCGGCGCGGGTTCCGGCGTGGCTTTCGGGTTACTCCCGCAAGCCGCCAGCATACCCACGGCGATCAACAACATTAAGGTCCTGACCATGTGAACACTCCTTTGCCTGGTCAAATGGGCGGCCTCAGGCCTTGGCCCGGCTTTCCAGGACTTCAACGGCCGGCAGCACTTTGCCTTCGACGAATTCGAGGAACGCGCCGCCGCCGGTAGAAATGTAGGAGATTTGATCGGCAACGCCATATTTATCGATGGCTGCCAGGGTGTCGCCGCCGCCAGCGATGGAGAACGCCGAGCTTTCGGCGATGGCCTGGGCCAGCACTTTGGTGCCGTTACCGAACTGGTCGAATTCAAACACGCCCACCGGGCCGTTCCACAGAATGGTCTTGGACGACTTCAGCAGCTCGGCGAAATTCGCCGCGGTCTGTGGGCCGATGTCCAGGATCATGTCGTCTGCGGCCACGTCGGCAATCAGCTTGACGGTCGCGGTCGCGCTTTCAGCGAATTCCTTGGCAACCACCACGTCCACCGGCAGTGGCACGCTGACCTTAGCAGCGATTTCACGGGCGGTGTCCAACAGGTCCGGCTCATACAAGGACTTGCCGACCGGGTGACCGGCAGCGGCCAGGAAGGTATTGGCGATGCCGCCGCCGACGATCAGCTGGTTGCAGATCTGGCTCAGGCTATTGAGCACGTCGAGTTTGGTCGACACTTTGGAACCGGCAACGATAGCGGCCATTGGCTGCGCCGGGGCACCCAGGGCTTTGCCCAGTGCGTCCAGTTCGGCGGCCAGCAATGGACCAGCGGCGGCGACTTTGGCGAACTTGGCCACGCCATGGGTCGAACCCTCGGCGCGGTGAGCGGTGCCGAAGGCGTCCATCACGAACACGTCGCACAGGGCGGCGTATTGCTTGGCCAGTTCGTCAGCGTTCTTTTTCTCGCCCTTGTTGAAGCGCACGTTTTCGAACAGCACGATGTCGCCGGCTTTCACGTCGACGCCGCCCAGGTAATCGGACACCAGCGGCACTTCGCGGCCCAGCGCCTTGCTCAGATAGTCGGCCACCGGCGCAAGGCTGTTCTCGGCAGAGAACTCGCCTTCGGTCGGACGGCCAAGGTGCGAGCAGACCATCACGGCCGCGCCTTTTTCCAGGGCCAGCTTGATGGTCGGCAGCGAAGCCAGGATTCGCGCATCGCTGGTGACAACACCGTCCTTGACTGGGACGTTGAGGTCTTCGCGGATCAGTACGCGCTTACCTTGCAGATCGAGGTCGGTCATCTTCAACACGGTCATGGGTCGCAATTCCTGGATAGCTGTTTTAGAGAGCAGGTTTTTTGGAAATAGCTGTTTGCAGATAGTGTGTAGCAACGTCCAGCATTCGATTGGCAAAACCCCATTCGTTGTCGAACCAGGCCAGGATGTTTACCAGCCGAGGGCCGGAAACGCGGGTCTGACTGGCATCGACGATGGCCGAATGCGGGTCATGATTAAAATCACAACTGGCGTGAGGCAACTCGGTGTAGGCCAGAAGGCCCTTGAGCGGGCCATGGGTGGCGGCCTCGCGCAGAATCCGGTTGACCTCGGTGGCGTCGGTATCACTTACGGTCTGCATCGTAATGTCGAGGCAGGACACGTTAACCGTCGGCACCCGCACGGCTTTGGCCTGAATTCTCCCGGCAAGTTCCGGCAGCAGGCGTTCGATGCCTCGCGCCAGACCAGTGGACACCGGAATCACCGACTGGAACGCCGAACGGGTGCGGCGCAGGTCTTCGTGGTGATAGGCGTCAATCACCGGCTGATCGTTCATCGCCGAGTGGATGGTGGTGATCGACACATATTCCAGACCAATGGCCTGATTCAGCAGGCGCAACAGCGGCACGCCGCAGTTGGTGGTGCAGGAGGCGTTGGACACCAGCAGCTCATCGCCGGTCAGGCAATCCTGGTTCACACCGTAGACGATGGTGGCGTCGACATCCGCCTCGCTGGCCATCGGCTGGGAAAACAGCACCCGTGGCGCACCAGCGTCGAGAAAACGCTGGCCATCCTGACGGGTGTGGTAAGCGCCGGAGCACTCCAGCACCAGATCGACGCCCAGCGACGCCCAATCGATGCCTTCGGGGGTGGCACTGCGCAGGACCTTCACGCAATCGCCATTAATATGCAGACAATCGCCATCGACCCTCACTTCGCCGGGAAAGCGCCCGTGAGTGGAGTCGAAACGTGTCAGGTATTCGATGCTGGCCATGTCGGCCAGATCGTTGATCGCGACAATTTCAAACCCGGCCGTCGAGCCTCGCTCAAACAACGCACGCAAGACGCAACGACCAATCCGGCCGTAGCCGTTGAGTGCAACTTTGTAAGGACGCGGTTGAGGCATGGGGTTCTCGATTACCGTGGTGAATCCGTTATTGCAGCGTTGTCTGGACTATTGCCTTCGCGAGCAAGCCCGCTCCCACAGGAGAATGCATTCCAATGTGGGAGCGGGCTTGCTCGCGAAGACGGCCGTCCAGACGAAGCAACTTCTGGATCAGTCTTCCAGCAGCTCTTCAGCCTGACCCAGGATGTTTTCCAGGGTGAAGCCGAACTCTTCGAACAAGGCAGGCGCAGGCGCCGACTCGCCGTAGGTGGTCATGCCAATCACGCGGCCTTCCAGGCCCACGTACTTGTACCAGTAGTCTGCGTGGGCGGCTTCGATGGCTATACGGGCGCTGACCTGCAACGGCAGAACCGCTTGTTTGTAGCCAGCATCCTGGGCTTCGAAGACGCTGGTGCACGGCATCGAAACAACACGCACCTTGCGGCCTTGCTCGGTCAGTTTGTCGAAGGCTTGAACGGCCAGGCCGACTTCCGAACCGGTGGCGATCAGGATCAGCTCAGGCTCGCCTGCACAGTCTTTCAGCACGTAGCCGCCGCGATTGATGCACTCGATCTGCACGGCATCACGGGTTTGGTGCTGCAGGTTCTGACGGGAGAAGATCAGTGCCGACGGACCGTCATCACGCTCCAGAGCGCATTTCCAGGCCACTGCCGATTCAACGGCATCGGCTGGACGCCAGGTGTCGAGGTTCGGCGTGCAGCGCAGGCTGGCCAGCTGCTCGATTGGCTGGTGAGTCGGGCCATCTTCGCCCAGACCGATGGAGTCGTGGGTGAACACATAGATGATGCGTTTCTTCATCAGCGCCGACATGCGCACTGCGTTGCGGGCGTATTCCATGAACATCAGGAAGGTCGCGCCGTAAGGCACCAGACCACCGTGCAAGGCGACGCCGTTCATGATCGCGCTCATGCCGAACTCGCGAACGCCGTAGTACATGTAGTTGCCGCTGGCGTCTTCGGCGGTGACGCCTTTGCAACCTTTCCACAGGGTCAGGTTGGAACCGGCCAGGTCAGCCGAACCGCCGAGCAGTTCCGGCAGCAGCGGGCCGAACGCATTCAGGGCGTTCTGGCTGGCTTTACGGCTGGCGATGGTTTCGCCCTTGGCGGCGACTTCAGCGATGTAAGCAGAAGCTTTTTCAGCGAAGTCAGTCGGCAGGTCACCGCTCAGACGACGAACCAGTTCGTTGGCCAGCTCCGGGAAAGCCGCGGAGTAAGCAGCGAAACGCTGATCCCACTCGGCTTCGGCAGCGCGACCGGCTTCCTTGGCATCCCACTCGGCATAGATGTTGGCCGGGATTTCGAACGGGCCGTGGTTCCACTTCAGTGCTTCACGGGTCAGAGCGATTTCCGCGTCACCCAATGGGGCGCCGTGGCAATCTTCCTTGCCTTGCTTGTTCGGCGAACCGAAACCGATGGTGGTCTTGCAGCAGATCAGCGTCGGCTGCTCGCTTTTGCGCGCCGTATCGATGGCGATCTTGATTTCTTCCGGATCGTGACCGTCGACGTTGCGGATCACTTGCCAGTTGTAGGCCTCGAAACGCTTCGGCGTGTCGTCGGTGAACCAGCCTTCGACTTCGCCGTCGATGGAGATGCCGTTGTCATCGTAGAAGGCGATCAGTTTGCCCAGGCCCAATGTACCGGCCAGGGAGCTGACTTCGTGGGAAATGCCTTCCATCATGCAGCCGTCACCCAGGAACACGTAGGTATGGTGATCGACGACGTTATGGCCTGGACGGTTGAACTGCGCCGCCAGGACTTTTTCTGCCAGGGCGAAACCCACGGCGTTGGCCAGGCCTTGGCCCAGTGGACCGGTGGTGGTTTCAACGCCCGGGGTGTAACCGAATTCCGGGTGACCCGGGGTGCGGCTGTGCAGCTGGCGGAAGTTTTTCAGGTCATCGATCGACAGGTCGTAGCCGGTCAGGTGCAGCAGCGAGTAGATCAGCATCGAACCGTGACCGTTGGACAGCACGAAGCGGTCACGGTCGGCGAACGATGGATTGCTCGGGTTGTGCTTCAGGTAGTCACGCCAAAGTACTTCGGCGATATCCGCCATACCCATAGGGGCACCGGGATGGCCGCTGTTGGCTTTTTGCACGGCATCCATGCTGAGGGCACGAATGGCGTTGGCACGCTCACGACGGCTGGGCATCGCTGTTCTCCTGCGGATATTGAATCGAGAGTGAATAAAACGAAACGGAAAAAAGGCGAGCATTTTCCCTCACCGACCGCCTTCGGGGCAATGACAGATAGTCATCCGAAGACGTTTTTCCAATGGATAACGACGTATTCGACTGGTGAAACCTTTCCGCCGTTCGCTTGCTGACTGAACCTAACGCTGAGAAGTGCCATCTATCGAGCAATATCAAAACTTTTTGATATTGCTCTTGCGGTGATTTCTGAGCGTCACTAGACTGCTGGCCTTATGAATTTACGCGCACCTTCCATTCGACATGACGATTGCGATGAGCTGGCGGCCCTGTGCAAGGCCGGCGGCGATCCTCTGCGGCTGAATGTATTGCGCGCGCTGGCCAACGATTCGTTCGGCGTACTGGAACTGGCGCAGATCTTCGGCATCGGTCAGTCCGGCATGAGTCATCACCTCAAGGTTTTGGCCCAGGCCGATCTGGTGGCGACCCGTCGTGAAGGCAATGCGATTTTCTACCGTCGCGCCCTGCCCCACACCGATCTGCTGGGCGGCAAACTGCATACCGCGCTGCTGGAAGAAGTGGACAACCTGACCCTGCCGACTGACGTTCAGTCGCGGATCGGTCAGGTCCATGGGCAACGGGCGGCGGCCAGCCAGGACTTTTTCTCACGGGTCGCAGAGAAGTTTCGCGCCCAGCAAGACTTGATCGCCGGCCTGCCGCAATACCGCGAAAGCGTGGTGGCACTGCTCGACAAGCTGGGTTTCGGCCCCGGCGCCACAGCCATCGAAGTAGGCCCAGGCGATGGCGGTTTTCTGCCGGAACTGGCGCATCGTTTCGTTCAAGTCACCGCGCTGGACAACAGCCCGGCGATGCTCGATCTGGCCCGTCAGGTCTGTGAACGTGAAATGCTGGCTAACGTCAGCCTGCAATTGGCCGATGCATTGAACGGTGTAAGCCTTAAGGCTGATTGCGTTGTACTGAACATGGTACTGCACCATTTCGCCGCGCCGGCCGAAGCACTCAAGCGCATGGCCCACTTGCTGCAACCGGGCGGTAGCCTGCTCGTGACAGAGTTATGTAGCCACAACCAGAGTTGGGCCAGGGAGGCCTGCGGTGATCTATGGTTGGGGTTTGAACAGGACGATCTGGCCCGTTGGGCCACCGCTGCGGGACTCGTTCCCGGGGAAAGCCTCTATGTAGGCTTACGTAATGGTTTCCAGATTCAGGTCCGCCATTTTCAGCGACCGGCTGGCGACACTCACCATCGGTAAATTCAGGAAAAAATCGAGATGAGCGAATACTCCCTCTTCACCTCCGAGTCCGTGTCTGAAGGGCATCCGGACAAAATCGCCGACCAGATTTCCGATGCGGTGCTGGACGCCATCATTGCTGAAGACAAATTCGCCCGTGTAGCGGTCGAGACTCTGGTAAAAACCGGCGTGGCAATCATCGCAGGTGAAGTCACCACATCGGCCTGGGTCGATCTGGAAGACATCGTCCGTAACGTGATTCTCGACATCGGCTACAACAGCTCCAATGTCGGCTTCGATGGCGCAACCTGCGGCGTGATGAACATCATCGGCAAGCAGTCCCCTGACATCAACCAAGGCGTTGACCGTGCCAAGCCTGAAGACCAGGGCGCCGGCGACCAGGGCCTGATGTTCGGCTACGCCAGCAACGAAACCGAGGTGCTGATGCCAGCACCGATCACCTTCTCGCACCAACTGGTTCAGCGCCAGGCTGAAGCCCGTAAATCCGGCCTGCTGCCTTGGCTGCGCCCGGACGCCAAGTCGCAAGTGACTTGCCGTTACGAAGGCGGCAAGGTTGTCGGTATCGACGCTGTTGTTTTGTCGACCCAGCACAACCCTGACGTATCGTACAAAGACCTGCGCGAAGGCGTGATGGAACTGATCGTCAAGCACGTACTGCCTGCCGAACTGCTGTCCAAAGACACCCAGTTCCACATCAACCCGACCGGCCAATTCATCATCGGTGGCCCGGTTGGCGACTGCGGCCTGACCGGCCGCAAGATCATCGTCGACAGCTACGGCGGCATGGCCCGTCACGGCGGTGGCGCATTCTCCGGCAAGGATCCATCGAAGGTTGACCGTTCGGCGGCCTACGCCGGTCGTTACGTGGCCAAGAACATCGTCGCTGCCGGTCTGGCCGAGCGTTGCGAGATTCAGGTTTCCTACGCGATTGGTGTTGCTCAGCCTACGTCGATTTCGTTGAACACCTTCGGCACCGGCAAAATCAGCGACGACAAGATCGTCAAACTGGTTCGCGAAGTGTTCGACCTGCGTCCATACGCAATCACCACCATGCTCGACCTGCTGCACCCGATGTACCAGGAAACCGCTGCGTACGGCCACTTCGGTCGCACTCCAGCCACCAAGACTGTGGGCGACGATACGTTCACCACTTTCACTTGGGAAAAAACCGACCGCGCCGAAGACCTGCGTGTCGCGGCTGGCCTGTAAGACTTTTCCTGCGGCACCCAAAGCCCCGCATGGTTCGCCGTGCGGGGCTTTTTCATGAGGAAGCACTTGGAAACACACAGAATTACACCTTTGCACCCCACACCCGAAAACTGACTAGCCTTGAAAGCATCCCACCGAGCAAGGACGCTCTCGATGCTGCCCAACCTGCGCCTGTTTCTCTGCTTCCTGCTGACCTTCACCTGCCTGACCGTCAAAGCCGCCGAATGCCCTGACTGGACACCGGCCCGCGCGCAGGAAGAAATCATCACCCTGCAACTGCAAATCGATCGCTGGGACGACAGCTACCACCGTGAAGGCCAGTCGCTGATCGCCGATGAACTCTATGATCAATCCCGTGCGCGACTGACCGAATGGCGCGAGTGTTTTGATGCGGCCCCCTCCGCCGAACCGTTGCGTACGGCCGGCGGCACGGTTGCTCACCCTATCGCCCATACCGGCCTGGAAAAACTGCACGATGGGCGCGCCGTCGAAGCCTGGCTGAAAGATCGGGGCGAGGTCTGGATTCAGCCCAAGGTTGATGGTGTGGCGGTGACGTTGATCTATCGCAACGGCTGGTTGCACCGGGCGATCAGTCGGGGGGATGGGGTAAACGGCCAGGACTGGACCGCCTCGGCACGCCAGATCGCCGCCATCCCACAAAAGCTTCCGCAGCCGCTGGACTTGTTGTTGCAAGGCGAACTCTATTGGCGCCTGACCGAGCACGTACAAGCCCAGGCCGGCAGCCTCAATGCCCGCGCCACGGTGGCCGGGTTGATGGCGCGCAAGGCACTAAGCCCAGAGCAAGCGACTGGTATCGGGTTGTTTGTCTGGGACTGGCCGCAAGGCCCGAAAAATCTGCCCGACCGGGTGACGACTCTGGATAAGTTGGGGTTCCCGAGCACAACGCCATACAGTCAGCCGATCAAGGCATTTGCCGATGCCAAGCGCTGGCGGGATCACTGGTATCGCGCGCCCCTGCCCTTTGCCAGCGATGGGGTCGTGTTGCGCCAGAGCCAACGCCCACCGGCCGAGCGCTGGCAGGCGAAAGCGCCTTACTGGAGCGTCGCCTGGAAATACCCCTTTGCCCAGGCGCTGGCCGAGGTGCGCAAGGTCCACTTCAAGATTGGACGAACCGGCCGGATCACACCGGTGCTGGATCTGGTACCGGTGATGCTTGATGACCGACAGATCAAACGCGTGAGTGCCAGCTCCCTGCAACGCTGGGAAGCGCTGGACATTCGGCCCGGCGATCAGGTCGCCATCAGCCTGGCGGGGCTAACCATCCCCAGGCTCGACGGGGTCGTATTGCGCAGTACTGAACGCCCGGAATTGAATGTACCGCTGGCGGCCGACTTTCATTCCTTAAGCTGCTGGCAACCGACACCCGGCTGCGAAAGCCAATTCCTCGCACGACTGAGCTGGCTCAGTGGTAAACAAGGCCTGGCATTGCCTCATGTCGGACCAGGTACCTGGGAGAAACTGCTCAAGGCCGAACGCCTCGACAGTCTGCTCGATTGGATGACCCTCGATGGGCAAGAGCTTGCTAACATTGACGGCTTCGGTGAGCGCAGCAGTGCTCGTCTTTTGGACAGTTTCAACAGCGCCCGGCAACGCCCATTCGCTCGCTGGCTCAAAGCGCTGGGTTTGCCGCCGACTGGCCAGGCACGCCTCGCCGACTCATGGCAGGCGCTGGCACAACGAAACACCGAACAATGGCAGGCCGAAGCTGGCATCGGCCCGGGGCGCGCAGCGCAATTGAGCGCATTTTTCCGCGACCCGCAGGTCCTCGCCTTGAGTGAGACATTACGTGTTGCCGGGATTGACGGTTTCTAGACGCCAGCCCGGTCTGAGAACCGGGAACCCAAAGGTGCCGATGCGCTCAAACAGCCCATCGCTATATCGAATTTTTCACCTGGAGCTTTTATGAAACTTCTTTCACCGCTCGCCGTGTTGACCCTGTGCAGCGTGATGGCCGCTCCATTGATGGCCGACGAAGATGCCCCGGGCCTGACCGGCTGCGCCGCCAAAAAACAAGGCATCATCAACCAGATCGAACTGGCCAAGTCCCGCGGCAACGCCGATCAACAGGCTGGTCTGGAAACCGCCCTGAGCGAAGTCACTGCCCATTGCACCGACGCCTCCTTGAAGAAGGAACGGGAAAACAAGGTGCTCGACGCCAAGCACGAAGTCAGCACCCGCCAGGCTGACCTCGAGAAGGCGATGAAAAAAGGCGACGCCGAGAAGATCAACAAGCGCAAAGACAAACTGGCTCAATCGCGCAAGGAATTGCAGGAAGCGCTGGATGAGCTGGATGAGCTGGATAAGTAACAAGATCTTTCAAGATCAAAAGATCGCAGCTTTTGGCAGCTCCCACCCTGCAGTCTTTTCTGGAATCAATGATCCCGAAACTCTTTATGACACGCACTGCAGGCATCTTCGACTTTCTGTACCGCCGGCCCCAGGTTGCTGACCTTGTAGGGCTGAACCTTGCTGGCAATCACCAGTTCACCGGTGGCGCCTTCAAGGGTGCGGGCCATTTCCTGGAAGCGTGCCTGCTTCTGCCAGACATCATCCTTGGCGCTGGTGTGATCCTCTTCGCGCACCTGCGGGAAATGTTTCCACGGCTCATGGGACAATGCGTCGAGCTTCACCGCGCCGTCGGCGAATTTCGGGCCATCGAACGGAATACGCCCACGCAACATGCCGCCCAGGTCTTCGCCGGTCTTGAGCATCTGCTTGAAGATCGCCTTGCGCTGACCCAGCGGCGAGTTCGGGTCGACACCACCGCAGGCGGACAAGGTCAGGCAGGCCAGCAATACAACAGAAAGTCTTTTAAGAGTCATGGTGGCTTCAGGTCACTGGAAACGGCGGCCAGTATCCTCGCGTCATCGGCAAAGACCAATAGCCCTATTATCAATACGGGTTGTTTGAGCGCATGGAGCACTCAGGCAACCGACAAAGGAATTACTCCATGAACAGCCGTTTCAAGGCATGGCGTCACAATCTGGCCTGGACGCTTCCAATGGTGGCCGTGCTGGCAGGTTGTACCGGCGGCGACAGCAGCAAACCGAAAACCCACGCACTGGCGACCTACTCCAGCGCTACCTGGGAAGCGCTTCCGGCGGTATCCGACAACGACCTCGTCGCTGGCTTCGGCTCGTGGCGCAGCGCCTGCACGCGACTCAAGGCCGACCCTGTCTGGGGTGGCACCTGTGCGGCTTCCGCCAATGTGCAGCCAACCGCCAATGACATCCGCGGTTTCCTCAAACAGAACCTGGACGTCTATGGCCTGCGTGCCGCCAATGACAACCCCAACGGCCTGATTACCGGTTACTACGAACCGGTGTACCCCGGTAGCCTGACTCAGACCGAGGAAGCCAACATCCCGGTGTACGGTGTACCCGAGGATATGATCATCGTCTCTCTGGACAGTATCTATCCGGAACTCAAAGGCAAACGCCTGCGCGGAAGACTCGAAGGTCGCGTGCTCAAGCCGTACGACGATGCGGCAACCATTGAAACCCAAGGCGTGAAGGCACCGGTGATTGCCTGGCTGACCGACCCGATGAACCTGCAGTTCCTGCAAATTCAGGGCTCAGGTCGCATCCAGCTTGATGACGGTCGTCAGTTGCGCATCGGTTATGCCGACCAGAATGGCCACCCCTATCGCCCCATCGGCCGCTGGCTGGTGGACCAGGGTGAGCTGAAGAAAGAAGACGTGACCATGGGCGCTATCAGCACTTGGGCCAAGGCCAATCCGATGCGCATTCCCGAACTGCTCGGCAGCAACCCCAGCTACGTGTTCTTCACCCGCAACCCTGACAGCAACG
This sequence comes from Pseudomonas farris, assembly GCF_019145235.1. Classification (GTDB taxonomy): domain Bacteria; phylum Pseudomonadota; class Gammaproteobacteria; order Pseudomonadales; family Pseudomonadaceae; genus Aquipseudomonas; species Aquipseudomonas farris. The sequence continues at coordinate 203,480 of NZ_JAHSTV010000008.1, forward strand.
AAGGGCCGCGCGGTTCGCTGAACGTACCGCTGACCGCAGGTTACAGCGCGGCGGTGGACCGCAAGGTGATTCCACTCGGCAGCCTGTTGTGGTTATCGACCACACGCCCGGACGGCAGCGCATTGGTACGCCCGGTGGCCGCGCAAGATACTGGCGGCGCAATTGCCGGCGAAGTCCGCGCGGACCTGTTCTGGGGCACGGGCGAGGCGGCCGGGCAACTGGCCGGCGACATGAAACAGCAGGGGCAGGTCTGGATGCTTTGGCCTAAAGGGGCGGCGTTGCCACAAGTACCGCAGGTAGCTGACAAACTTTAAAAGCAAAAAAGATCGCAGGCTGCACCAGCTTCTACATTGACCGCGCTCGTCGCAATATCGCGGATGAACATCGATCCCTGTAGGAGCTGCCGCAGGCTGCGATCTTTTGATCTTGCCTTTAAACCGACACAACAAAGAAACTGACAATCAACCCAATGCCAATTGCCCACACCAGCGACCGCAGAATCGCCCAGTCCGCCAGATAGCAAATGATGTACAGCAGCCGACTGGTGATAAACAACACCGCCAGCACATTGATCGTCACCAGATCGGCATTACCGGCCAGGTGCGCGACGATTACCGCTGCAGCAAACGCCGGAGTCACTTCGAAGCTGTTCAACTGCGCCGAATGCGCACGCCTGGCCATCCCTTCGAGCGAATCCAGAAACGCCCGCGGGTCGTGATTCTGTTTCAGCCCGAACTTGCCGCCGCTGAACTTGGCGACGCCTGTGCATAGATATGGCAAGCAGATCGCAATCAAAATGCACCACAGAGCAACCGTCATAACGCAGTTCCTTCTTCAGTTATAGAAAATCGAATTCCATCAGGGGCGACTAAAACTTCATCACCAATATGCCGATCAGCACCAGCCCACAGGCTAAGAGCCGAGGCCTGCCGAAAGGTTCTTTCAGGTAGCGCATACCGAACAGCACCACCAGAATCACGCTGATTTCGCGCAACGCCGCAGCTTCGGCAATCGAGCCGAGCTGCATCGCCCACAACACCAGAGCGTAACTGAACAGAACGCAAAACCCGACCGCCAAGCCCAATCGCCACTGCTCGCGCCAGAACAGCATGAACGCCGGGCGCTTGCGCACCAGCGCCAGCAATGGGAACGGCCAGGCGCTGAGCAAGGTGACCCACACCAGGTAGTCCAGCGGATGGGACCAGCGTCGCAGGGCCTGACCATCGATGAAGGTGTAACAACCGATGCACAATCCGATCAGCGTCACCACCGGTAGCATCGACCACGGCAGACGCACCCCGCCACCGCCCTGCCAGAGCAGGCACAACATGCCGAACGGGATCAGCAAAATCCCGAAGATTTGCTGAGCCGTCAGCACTTCCCCGGCGAAGATCAGCGTCAGTGCCAGCACCACCAGTGGCGACAGGCCACGCATCAAGGGATAGACCAAGCCGAGATCGCCAACCCGATAGGCCTGGATCAACAGGTAGCGATAGAGCAACTCAAATGCCGCTGACGCGAGAATCCACGGCCACATCTCCAGTGGCGGCAGCGCCACGAAGGGCAGCATCAGGGCGACAAACAGCAGCGCCACGCTGTCCATGCAGGCCACCACCAACAGCCGCTCTGCGCTGAATTTGATCAGGGTATTCCACGCCGCGTGCAACAGCGCCGCCACCAACACCAGAACCGTCGCGAGCACGGCACTCTCCTTATTTTGCCCCCACCCTCCCCCGTAGGAGCTGCCGAAGGCTGCAATCTTTTGATCTTTCAAAAGCAAAATAAAAAGATCGCAGTCTGCGGCAGCTCCTACATCACGGGGCAGAGAATTGATTCGCCATATGTCCGCAGCTGTTTATACTGCAAGCGACCACGCCGCACTCAGTTGCGCACACACTAATTCCAATAATTCCTGCCTCTGCCCGCTCTCACCGAGAACGGTCGTCGGCCTGCGTATGCCTGATCAAAGCGTCAAGACTACCGACAGAGACCTTGCGCATGCCACTCGCCTTGCTTGCACTGGCCGTTGCCGCCTTCGGCATTGGCACCACTGAATTCGTCATCATGGGCTTGCTGCCCGATGTCGCCCGCGACCTCGCCGTGAGCATTCCTCAGGCGGGGCTGCTCATCACCGGTTACGCCCTGGGCGTGGTGTTCGGTGCGCCGATCCTCGCGGTCGGCACCGCCAACATGCCGCGTAAAGCCACATTGCTGGGCATGACGCTGATGTTCATTCTCGGCAATATCCTCTGCGCCCTGGCGCCGAACTACGCCACTTTGATGGCCGCGCGGGTGATCACCGCGCTGTGCCATGGTGCGTTCTTCGGCATCGGCTCGGTGGTCGCCGCCGGTTTGGTGGCACCGAACAAACGAGCCCAAGCGATTGCCATGATGTTCACCGGCCTGACGCTGGCCAACGTGCTGGGCGTTCCATTGGGCACCGCGCTCGGGCAATACGCCGGCTGGCGCTCGACGTTTTGGGCGGTCTCGGTGATTGGTGTGATTGCGGCAATCGCGCAGTGGGTTTGGCTGCCCAAGGAAATCCCCATGGACAAAGCCAACCTGGCGAGCGAGTTCAAAGTGCTGGGCAAGGTCAACGTGCTGCTGGCGCTGGGCATGAGCGTGCTGGCGTCCACCAGTCTGTTCAGCGTGTTCACCTATATCGCGCCGATTCTGCAAGACATCACCGGTGTCAGCCCGCATGGCGTGACCATCATGCTGCTGTTGTTCGGGGTGGGCTTGACGGCGGGCAGCATGCTTGGCGGCCGACTGGCGGACAGTCGTTTGCTGCCCTCTCTGGTGGGTATGGCCCTGGCTGTGGTCGTCGTGCTGGCCGCTTTCAGTCAGACCAGTCATTCAGTGATCCCGGCGGCGATCACGCTGGTGTTGTGGGGCATCTTCGCGTTCGCGCTGTGCCCGATCCTGCAATTGCTGATCATCGATCAGGCTCATGAAGCGCCGAACCTTGGGTCGACATTGAATCAAAGCGCATTCAATCTCGGCAACGCTGCCGGGGCATGCATTGGCGGGCTGGTTGTAGCCAGTGGCGCGGACCTGGCGGACTTGCCGTGGACCGGTGCACTGGTCAGCGGGTTGACGGTACTGACGGCGCTGTTTTTCATCTACCTGCAACGACGCAGTGCTGTCGCGGTCAATGTGTCCGGCTGATTGACTGCATGCGCAAACCGCTATCGCGAGCTGGCTCGCTCCCACTTGGACAGCGTATTTCCCGGTGGGAGCGAGCCTGCTCGCGATGAAGCTTACGCGGTGTAGCTCACTTCACTCATCTTTAGGCTTGCGTGGATCCGGCGTTTGATCCGTGCTCTTCCTCGGCGGCCCGATTTCACTGCGAATCTGCGCATGACTGATCAGCGCGAAGATAAAACTGCCACCGATGATGTTCCCCACCAGCGTGGGTCCTGCGAACACCAGCCAGAAATCCTTCCAGGGCAACTCGCCGGCAAACACCAGATACGAGACCTCGACCGATCCAACAACGATGTGGGTGAAATCTCCCAGCGCCATGAAATAGGTGATGAGGATGATGATCCACATCTTGGCGCTTTCCATGGACGGGATCATCCAGACCATGGTGGCGATCATCCAGCCGGAGATGATGCCTTTGGCGAACATCTTGCTCGCGTCGTTCTCCATGACCTTGCGCCCGATGTCGAGGAAGGCCAGATCGGTCTTGGTGTCGAAAATCGGCAGGTGCAGCATCACGTACGCCACCAGCAAGGTGCCGCAGAGGTTGCCCACCAACACTACCGACCACAGCCGAAACAACCGACCGAAATTACCCAGCGTAGGCTTGCTCATGATCGGCAATACGGCAGTCAGGGTGTTTTCGGTGAAGAGTTGCTGACGGGCCAGAATCACCGCGAGAAAACCTGCGCAGTAGCCGAAACTGGCGATCACCTTGAAGCCTTCGCCGTCCGGCAGACGCGAGTTGAGCAGCCCCATGCCCATCAGCGACAAGCCCATGGTCAAACCCGCAGCCAGGGCTGACCACCACAGCGCCGCAACGCTACGCTCGAGCTCCTGATCACCTTGGGTGCGAATGATTTCGTGCAGCACCGCCGCGCGCGGTGGCTGGTTCTTGTCAACCTCGTGCTGTTCTTTCGCCGAGAGGTCCGGGGTCTTGCCGTCTTTGGGCGTGTCCATAAAGCTCCTGAACCAGTGGCGTGTCGTTTAATTACGACACGCGGGGTTCGGAGCTGTTCAGTGGTCCGCTAAATCATCATTGACCAGTAGACCGCTTTCGCGAGCAGGTTCGCTCCCACAGTGAATTTCAGTCGTTAATCGAGTTTGTGTTCGCTGAAGATCAAATGTGGGAGCGAGCCCGCTCGCGAAGGCCGCGCCGCCGATCTCATTCGCCGATGACGTCATCCTTGAACTGGTCTTTGACGTACCTGATCTCGGTCCGGCCATGCGGCGCGGGCAGGCCGTCTTCGCCCAGGTTCACGAAGACCATCTTTTCCACCGTCAGGATGCTCTTGCGGGTGATCTTGTTGCGCACTTCGCAAGTCAGCGTGATCGACGTGCGACCGAACTCGGTGGCGGTGATGCCCAGCTCGATGATGTCGCCCTGACGCGAGGCGCTGACAAAGTTGATTTCGGAAATGTACTTGGTGACCACGCGCTGATTGCCCAGCTGGACGATGGCGTAGATCGCCGCTTCTTCGTCGATCCAGCGCAACAGGCTGCCGCCGAACAGCGTGCCGTTGGGGTTGAGGTCTTCGGGTTTTACCCATTTGCGGGTGTGGAAATTCATACTCACTCCTGACCGTCTTGCCGATTGATGCCGGCCATCATGGCAGAGCCCGGACTAGAGCTCTATCAAGCATCGACTATGGTCTCGATTACCGTTCGGGCATTGACCTGCAGAAACGCTTTGGAAGTATCGTCTACACAGCTATAATCGCCACCGTTTCAAAACGGTCATCTTCGGTTGCTACCGTTTTCCCGCCACCTGTCCGAGGGGCGCTGCAGCAGGTTCGACCTGTCAGGCTCGGATGGGGCGTTGACTGGCCACCGCCAGACACTAAACGCACAACGGCGCCCATTCGCATACATTACGAATGGAGGCTCATCATGAGCGCTGTTATCACGCCTGTAGATTTTAACGATTACAAAGTCGCCGACATGTCCCTGGCTGCCTGGGGCCGTCGCGAAACCATCATCGCCGAATCCGAAATGCCAGCCCTGATGGGTCTGCGCCGCAAATACTCCGCCGAGCAGCCGCTCAAAGGCGCGAAGATTCTCGGCTGCATCCACATGACCATTCAGACTGCCGTGCTGATCGAAACCCTGGTTGCCCTGGGTGCCGAAGTACGTTGGTCGTCCTGCAACATTTTCTCGACTCAAGACCAGGCCGCTGCCGCTATCGCTGCTGCCGGTATCCCGGTTTTCGCCTGGAAAGGCGAAACTGAAGAAGAGTACGAGTGGTGCCTGGAGCAAACCATCCTCAAAGATGGCGCGCCTTGGGATGCCAACATGATCCTCGACGACGGCGGCGACCTGACCGAGCTGCTGCACAAGAAATACCCGGCGATCCTGGACCGCGTCCACGGTGTTACCGAAGAAACCACCACCGGCGTACACCGCCTGCTGGACATGCTGGCCAAGGGCGAGCTGAAAATCCCGGCCATCAACGTTAACGACTCGGTGACCAAGAGCAAGAACGACAACAAGTACGGCTGCCGTCACAGCCTGAACGACGCGATCAAGCGCGGTACCGACCACCTGCTGTCCGGCAAGCAAGCGCTGGTCATCGGTTACGGTGACGTGGGCAAGGGCTCGGCCCAGTCCCTGCGTCAGGAAGGCATGATCGTTAAAGTCTCCGAAGTCGACCCGATCTGCGCCATGCAAGCTTGCATGGACGGTTTCGAACTGGTTTCGCCGTTCATCGACGGTATCAACAACGGTACCGAAGCGAGCATCGACAAAGCGCTGCTGGGCAAGATCGACCTGATCGTGACCACCACCGGTAACGTCAATGTTTGCGACGCGAACATGCTCAAAGCCCTGAAGAAGCGCGCTGTTGTCTGCAACATCGGTCACTTCGACAACGAAATCGACACCGCTTTCATGCGCAAGAACTGGGCATGGGAAGAAGTGAAGCCACAGGTTCACAAGGTTCACCGTACCGGCCCGGGCGCTTTCGATGCTCAGAACGACGACTACCTGATCCTGCTGGCCGAAGGCCGTCTGGTTAACCTGGGCAACGCCACTGGCCACCCAAGCCGCATCATGGACGGTTCGTTCGCCAACCAGGTTCTGGCACAGATCTTCCTGTTCGGCCAGAAGTACGCCGACCTGTCGCCAGCCCAGAAAGCCGAGCGCCTGACCGTTGAAGTACTGCCGAAGAAACTCGACGAAGAAGTGGCCCTGGAAATGGTCCGCGGTTTCGGTGGCGTGGTCACTCAACTGACCAAGCAACAGGCTGACTACATCGGCGTGACCGTCGAAGGCCCGTTCAAGCCGCACGCTTACCGCTACTGATTGGTCCTGCTGCCTGCTCTCCCTTGTGGGAGCGGGCTTGCTCGCGAAGGCGGTTTAACATTCAACATTAATGTCGTCTGACCCACCGCCTTCGCGAGCAAGCCCGCTCCCACATTGGGATGTGCAAGCGTCCGGCTTACGTGTTTCCAAGGATATGACCATGTCCCAAGACCGTCGCTACAGCTTCGAGTTCTTCCCTACGAAGACCGATGCTGGGCATGAAAAACTGATCGCCACTGCCCGTCATCTGGCGACCTTCAACCCTGACTTCTTCTCCTGCACCTACGGCGCTGGTGGTTCGACCCGTGATCGTACCCTCAACACCGTGTTGCAGCTTGAAAGCGAAGTCAAAGTCCCTGCCGCACCGCATTTGTCTTGCGTGGGCGACAGCAAGGACGACCTGCGCGGCCTGCTGAGCCAGTACAAGGCAGCCGGCATCACGCGTATCGTTGCGCTTCGCGGTGACCTACCCTCGGGCATGGGCATGGCCAGCGGCGAGATGCGTCACGCCAATGACCTGGTTGAATTCATTCGCGAAGAAACCGGTGATCATTTCCACATCGAAGTCGCCGCCTACCCGGAGATGCATCCGCAAGCGCGCAACTTTGAAGACGATCTCAACAACTTCGTGCGCAAGGCTAACGCCGGCGCCAACAGTGCGATCACCCAGTACTTCTTCAACGCCGACAGCTACTTCTACTTCGTCGAGCGTGTACGGGCGAAAGGCGTGAACATACCGATCGTGCCGGGGATCATGCCGATCACCAACTACAGCAAGCTGGCGCGTTTCTCCGACGCTTGCGGTGCGGAAATCCCGCGCTGGATCCGCAAGCAACTGGAAGCCTACGGCGACGATACCCAAAGCATTCAAGGCTTTGGTGAGCAAGTCATCACCGAAATGTGCGAACGCCTGCTGCAGGGTGGCGCTCCAGGGTTGCATTTCTACACGCTGAACCAGGCTGAGCCGAGTCTGGCGGTGTGGAATAACCTGAAGTTGCCGCGTTAATCGTCATTAAAGCAAGATCAAAGGATCGCAGCCTTCGTCAGCTCCTACAAAGGTACGTATCCCCCTGTAGGAAATGCCGCAGGCTGCGATTTTTTGCTTTCCGGCGCCCCTTTATTGTGCAGTCATATCCTGAGATAGAGCTTCTGGATCCGGTTTCTGGCTCTTTATGATTTCTCGTCGTAATCTCAAGCCATGCCCCTGATCGCTCAGTTACTGACCGTGCTTCTGTTCACTTGCCTGAGCTTCACCGCTCGGGGCGAGAAGTTGCGTATTGTCACCGAACCCTGGGCACCTTACGTGTACGAGGAAAACGGCAAGTCTCTGGGGCTCGACTACGAAACCACCGCCATTGTCTTCAAACGCCTCGGGATCGACGTGGAATGGCAGTTCCTGCCATGGAAACGCTGCCTGTCGATGCTAGAGCAAGGCCAGGCGGATGGCGTGCTGGATATTTTCCATAGTGATGAACGCGACGCGACCCTGCTCTACCCCAGCGAACCGCTCTCGCAAGTCGAATTCGTAATGTTCTATGCCAACGAGCGACCGTATCCGTTTCGCACGCTGGACGATCTGAAAGGCCTGACCATCGGCACCTCGCCGGGCTACCTGTACAGCAAGGACTTCAGCGAATCGACGCTATTCACCCAAGAGCCGGCACCCACCCATGAAGCCAACTTCGGCAAACTGGTGCGCGGTCGCATCGACCTGCTGATCACTGATCGCCGGGTTGGCCAGCATTTGCTCGATCAACTGAATATCCGCGACAAGATCACCGAGAACCCGATCATCATCAGCCAGCAAAGTCAGTTTCTGGCGGTACGCCGCAATGCGGGGATGGATTTATTGGTGCAGCGTTTCGGTGCCGAGCTCAAACGTTTCAAGCGCGAGCCGGCCTACGCCGAACTGAGCGCCCGCTATGGCGCCAGCCCTGCCCCTGAAGTACGGGCCGCCAGCGCCACCGCAACCGGCGGAAAAACCGTTGAGCAGCAGGAAAGCGGCGCGCAGTGATTGCTCTGTTATACTCCGGCCTTCCCGCCAGGCTCACGCCCGGACGCTCGGACTTGTTCAAGGCATCTCGATCCCGCTACAGCGCAGCTTTTCAGCCCGCGCGAGCGCTCCAGACGAGCCTTCGAGGCCCAGCAGGACCGGACGGGATTGCGTCCTCTTAAACGCGATTCGCGCCAGGCAAGACTCCCATTGGGCCAAGCCCTAACTAAAACAGGATTACTCATGTCCTTTGCTTCCCTCGGTCTCTCCGAGGCTTTAGTCCGCGCCATCGAGGCAGCGGGCTATACCGAGCCTACTCCGGTGCAACAGCGGGCCATTCCCGCCGTGTTGCAAGGTCGCGACCTGATGGTTGCGGCACAGACAGGTACTGGTAAAACCGGCGGCTTCGCCCTTCCGATTCTGGAACGGTTGTTTCCCAACGGTCACCCGGACAAATCCCAGCGTCACGGCCCGCGCCAACCGCGCGTACTGGTCCTGACCCCAACCCGCGAACTCGCGGCCCAGGTGCACGAAAGCTTCAAGGTCTATGCCCGTGACCTGAAGTTCGTCAGCGCCTGCATCTTCGGCGGCGTCGGCATGAACCCACAGGTTCAGGCCATGTCCCGCGGTGTCGACGTGCTGGTGGCCTGCCCGGGTCGCCTGCTCGACCTCGCCGGCCAAGGCAGTGTGGATCTGTCCCACGTGGAAATCCTCGTGCTGGACGAAGCCGACCGCATGCTCGACATGGGCTTTGTCCATGACGTGAAAAAGGTCCTCGCCCGTCTGCCGAGCAAACGCCAGAACCTGCTGTTCTCGGCGACGTTCTCCAAAGACATCACCGACCTTGCCGGCAAGCTGCTGCATAACCCGGAACGCATTGAAGTCACGCCGCCGAACACCACGGTCGAGCGGATCGAACAGCGCGTATTCCGACTGGCTGCCAGCCACAAGCGTTCGTTGCTCGCTCACCTGATCACCGCGGGCGCCTGGGAACAGGTGCTGGTGTTCACCCGCACCAAGCACGGCGCCAACCGCCTGGCCGAGTACCTGGACAAACACGGCCTCACCGCCGTCGCGATCCACGGTAACAAGAGCCAGAACGCGCGCACCAAAGCCCTGGCCGACTTCAAGGCCGGTGAAGTGCGCATCCTGGTCGCCACCGACATCGCCGCTCGCGGCCTGGACATCGATCAGTTGCCTCACGTGGTCAACTTCGAACTGCCGAACGTCGACGAAGATTACGTGCACCGTATCGGTCGTACCGGCCGTGCCGGTCGTTCGGGCGAGGCGATCTCGCTGGTTGCTCCGGACGAAGAAAAGCTGCTGAAAAGCATCGAGCGCATGACCAAGCAGAAAATCGCCGACGGCGACCTGATGGGCTTCGATTCCAGCGCTGTGGAAGCCGAGAAACCTGAAGTCCGCGAGCGTCCGGATGTGCGTAACCCGCGCAATCCACGTGGCCCGCGCGGCGATGGTCCGAACGGCAGCGGTGGTGGTGGCGGTCGTAAAGACAAAGGCAAGGACAAGGGCGGCAAGGAAAAAACCGCTGCCACTGGCCGTGGCGATCGCCCTGCCCGTGAGCACAAGCCTCGCGAAGGCACCCCGGCCCGTGAGCAACAGCGTCCGGCACCTCGCGCCGCCGCCGACCGTGCTCCAGACGAGTTCCTGGACGACGATATCGATAACTTCGGTAACCGCGTCGACTACGTGCCTCAAGCCAAACCTGCTCAGGGCCGTGGTCGCCGTCCGGGTGCTCCGGCACAAGGCGCAGGCGCCAGTGCCCCGCGCACCGGTCAGCCACAAGGTCGCCAGAACGGTCCGCGCAGCAGCAGCGGCGCAACCACCGGCACCCCACCGGCCAAGCGCAGCGGTCCACGCAACGGTGCTCCACGTGACGGCCAGGCCCGTCGCGAAGAGTCCCGCAACCGCCGCCCGGCCCGTGACGAGCAGCCTCGTTCGGAACCGGCCGTGCAGAACCCGCGCGGCCCGGCACCGAAGATCATTCATAAGGAGTCGAAAAGCGATCGCTTCCCGACACCTGAGCAACTTGATCAACTCCCAGGCCGTCCGCGCGGCGAAAAACCAGCCTTGCTGACCCGCAATCGCTGAGTTTTTCAAAGCCATGAAAAATGCCCCGGATCGCAAGATCAGGGGCATTTTTTATGCTGGCGAAGAAACCTGTGGGAGCGGGCTTGCTCGCGAAGGCGGTGGTTCAGTCGACATTAATGCTGAATGCTCGACCGCTTTCGCGAGCAAGCCCGCTCCCACATTGGATTTGCGGTGCCAGTGCAGATTTTGCCCGGCAATAAAAAACGCCCCGGATAGCGAGATCAGGGGCGTTTTTGTTCAAGCAGCGAAATTCACTTCGCTTTCACACCTTCAAACGTAATGTACAACTCGACCGCGTCGGACTGTGGACCCAGGTCTTTCTGTTTGCCGAAATCGGAACGCTTGATGCTGGTGGTGCCTTCGAAGCCGGCACGGTAACCGCCCCATGGATCCTTGCCTTCACCCAGGAAGGTGGCTTTGACCACGATGGGCTTGGTAACACCAGCCAGAGTCAGGTCACCGGTCACGTCGGCAGTGTCTTTACCAGCGGCGTTTTTACCGGTGGATTTAACACTGGTGGAGACGAACTTGGCGTCGGCGAATTTGCCCACGTTCAGGAAGTCACCACTGGCGATGTGCTTGTCACGTTCGGCGTGGTTAGTGAACACGCTGGCGGTGCGTACATTGAATTCGATCTTGCTGTCTTCAGGCTTGGCGGCGTCGAAGCTGAACTTGCCGTCGATGTCCTTGAAGGTACCGGTGATGTAGCTGTAACCCAAGTGGCTGATCTTGAAATCAACGAAGGCGTGTTGGCCTTCTTTGTCGACAACGTAATCGGCCGCCATCACGTTAGCCGACAGCAGAGCAGAACCGATTGCCAGAGCGGCGAGCGTCTTTTTCAACATGCTTTCTATTCCTTTGGAGTCGAGGTTGAACATCAGGCTTTGCGTCCCAACATTCGCGTCAGGGTCGCATCACGATCAATAAAGTGGTGTTTCAATGCTGCCAACGCATGAAGGCCGGAAAAAATTACCAGCGCCCAGGCCAGGTACAAATGGATCACACCAGCGGTATCTGCCTGGTCCGGTAGTCCGGAAACCAGTGCAGGAACTTCAAACAGGCCAAACACCGGGATCCCGACACCGTCTGCGGTGGAAATCAGGTAACCGGCAATCATCACAGCGAACAGCCCGAGATAGAGGAAGGCATGGCCGAACACGGCGCCAAGACGCGTCATGCGGCTATAACTTTGCAGGGGCGGTGGAGGTGGGCTGATGAAGCGCCACAACACCCGCAGCAACATGACTGCGAACAACACCAGGCCAATGCTCTTGTGCAGATCCGGCGCATCTTTGCGCCAGGAACTGTAGTAGTCGAGACCGACCATCCACAGCCCCAATGCGAACAGGCCGAAGACCGCGAGCGCCACACCCCAGTGCACGAAGATGCTGACCCACCCGTAGCGGGAAGAAGAGTTACGTAGCTGCATTGCCCAAATCCTGTAAGAACTGCGCCCAAGACTATCGAGTTATCTATCGACTTAAAGCGGAAAATTTCGCTCTGAAACATCGAAAAATACGATCATGACCTTGGGGTCGAGATGTTAAGTGAGTGTTAACCAGAAGAAAAAACCTACAGACGCTGTCCCATATTCGCTTCCAAAAAGCCTTTACCACTCGTCAGAACTGTCATATCTGACAGTAGCCACCATTACAGGTCATTGATGAACCTGATCTCGGGCGATTGTCCGAGCGTCTGAACAGGAGTTCTACCATGAGTCACCATTCGAGTTCATCCCCCGCGACTACGCGAAACCTATCCAATTCGATACCCGTAGGGGAAGGGCCACGAGGGATAGCCATCAACAACGACGGATCACGGGTTTTTGTTTGCAATTACATTTCAGGCAATGTGTCAGTGATCAACACCCGGAACAGAAAGGTAATCCGCACCATCGCCGTCGAGCATTATCCCCAAAACATCGTCCTGGCCCATGGAGGGAAAAGAGCTTACGTGACCAACTACGGTTCAAGTTCGGTTTCGGTTATTGATACTGAAACCTATGCGGTGGGTAACGTCACGGTGGGAAGATATCCTCGGGGAATCGTCGTGAGCCGAGACGGGAAGCATGTTTACGTCACCGTTCGACAAGATAAAGAGTGGCTGGCAATTATTGATACCCGCACTTATGCGGTGCGCAGAGTGCGAGGATTACCCTCTCCCTCCATAAGTGTGGATATCAGCCAGGACGATTCGCGTCTTTATATTTCCAGCACAAACTCTCCTGGTGGCCCTTATCAGGACGCACTAACGATCATCAGCAGCAAGACTTTCAAAGTCCTCGATATCATCAAAACCGAACAGTATCCGTCAGCGGTTACCGTCAGTCCCGACGACAGAGAAGTGTATATCGTGTGTCTTGACGCTCAAAAACTGACCGTACTGGACCCTAAGTTATCGACCACCAGGCATTTCGATTTTGTGACTTGCGAAGGGAAAATAGTATTCGGCAAAAAAAACGCTTATGCCGTTGATCAAACCAAAAAAGAGGTCGTTGAAATCAATACCGTCACGTATGAGATTGTTCGCCGGGTTTCCATTCCTGATGCTTCCGAACCGTATGACATGGTTATTGATCAACGCAACCGCGCCTATATCAGCGACTACCAAAGCGACAAAGTACATAGGGTCGATCTAGCTTAGCGTCAAAGCAAAATCAGCAGCCGGCTTTAGCCGGCGACCTACGCAAGACATAAAAAAAGCGCGGCATCACTGCCGCGCTTTTTTTGATTCCAGCGCTTACTGCGCCTTGGTTTCAGTTGTCGCCGGGGTCTTCGCAGCAGTACTGACCGCTGGCTTCTTCACCGGCTCAGTCTTTTTCGCCGTCGCCTTGGCCGGAGTTTTTTTGGTCTCGGTTTTGGCAGCAGGCTTTTTCACTGGCGCTTTGGCCGGTGCTTTCTTGGCAGGCTCTGCTTTCACCGGTGCCGCAGGCTTCGGCGCCTCAACCGGTGCTGGCGCTGGAGTCGGCACAGGTACTGGGGCAGGTGCCGGAGCAACTGGTGCCGCTGGTTCCGGCGCCTTGGCCGGGGCCGGTTTGTCGTCAGAGCCACCGAACAGGTTGGTGAAGAAGTTGCCTTTCTTCGCCGCCACTGCACCGGCCGCTGCTGCGGTCGCCGCCGGAACAACTTTCGCCGGTTCAAACGACTTGCCTGCCGCCAGGTCTTCTACCTGACTGGCTGCACGCTGACCGGTGCGCAATGCGCCTTCCAGAGTGCCTGGGTACAAGGTATCGGTGTGTTCGCCGGCAAAGGCTACACGTTGCAGCGGGCGTTCCCACAGACGCCAGTACTTGCTCATCTGGCCAGGGCCGAAGGCCAGGTAAGCGCCACCCATCGACGGGTCGGTGCTGTAGCGACGGATTTCATAACCGGTGAACGAACCGCGTGCCTGTGGATAAAAGGCGTGCAGACGAATCAGTACCTGATCGACCATCTGCTTGTCGCCGAAAGCCTGCATCACCCGCGCGTTGTCGCCGGACAGGTTGATCACCACGTTGGCGCCGCCCTTCATGGCCGGCTCGACCCACAACATGCCCAGACCGGTGTTGCTGTAGATCTCGCCAGACATACGCGCCTTGCTTTCCCACACCGGCGTCTTGAACTTCAGCATGATCTGGTCACGCCAGCCGTAATTGGTGCCTTTGATGGCGCCCAGGTGCTGGGCATCCAGCGCCGGGGTCATCTGGATCTTGTTCAGTGCACGCAACGGCACGGCCAGCACAACGTAGTCCGCCTGATAGCCAACACTGCCGACTTTGACGGTCACGCCGTCCTTGTCCTGGCTGATGGCCGAAACCGGGGAGCTGGTCTTAATGGTTTTCAGCTGCTTGACGAAAGCCTGGGCCAGCACCGGGCTGCCGCCAGGCAGACGCGAGGCGCGCAGGTCACGGTCGGCAACGCCACGGTAGACGCGGCTCTGTTGTGCGAAGTACAGCAGCGACAGGCGCGAAGGTTCGTCATAGCGGGTACGAATCTGCTGATTCACCAACTGACGCGCAGTGGCTGGCAGATTCAAGCGATCGAGCCAGTTGGACACGTTGATCTGGTCCAGGGCGAACAGCGTGCTGTTGGCGGCCGGGTTCTGCGGGTCTTCAATCGAACGCGCCAGATCATCCAAAGTCTTTTCGTAGCGTTTCAGCGCTTCGGCGGTGGCCGGCTGTTTAGTCGCCAGATCGGCGGCGGTGAAATATTCACCGTCGATCAGGTAGCTCGGGGTCCGCACGAATTCAGGGGCTGGCGTGGTGGTCAGCTTGAACGTCGAGACGTACTTGTTCAGCACCGGTTGGGTCTTGTCGTTGCCGATCCACTCACTGGTGGCCATGCCGGAGCGACCGCCCAACGTCGGCTTGGCTTCCAGCAGGGTGACCTGCCAGCCTTTGTTCTGCAGTTCGTACGCCGCGGTGAGGCCCGAAAGCCCGCCGCCGATCACGATCACCGTTTTATCCTTGGCCAGCGCCGAAACGCTGAACAGCCCCAACATCACCAGCGCACAGGCGCGCAGCCAACCAGCAGACATTCAGCGAACTCCGGAAATACACGAGGAAATAGCGGTTTTACGAGTCAGACGACTCAAAGAACCGCGAAGAATACGTCAGCCATCAAAACGCCGCCAGCGACGTCTATCTCCTTATACAAAGTAGCTCAATCGACACAATGGGTTGTCCCGATGACGCGCATTGCATAGGCTTGCGCGATTGTTTGCCCGCGCACCCAGCGAGCTGCCTCGAGGAGACTGAACATGGGCCTGAATAATCAGTGGATGCAACGCGATCTCGCGGTGTTGTGGCATCCCTGCACCCAGATGAAAGACCACGAACAGCTGCCGCTGATCCCGATCAAACGCGGCGAAGGCGTCTGGCTGGAAGACTTCGAAGGCAAACGCTATCTCGACGCGGTCAGCTCCTGGTGGGTCAACGTGTTCGGTCACGCCAACCCGCGGATCAACCAGCGCATCAAGGATCAGGTCGATCAGCTGGAACACGTGATCCTCGCCGGTTTCAGCCATCAGCCGGTGATCGAACTGTCGGAGCGTCTGGTGAAGATGACGCCCGAAGGCCTGACCCGGTGCTTCTACGCCGATAACGGTTCGTCGTGCATCGAAGTCGCGCTGAAAATGAGCTTTCACTACTGGCTCAACTGCGGCCAGCCGAACAAGAAGCGCTTCGTCACCCTCACCAACGGTTACCACGGCGAGACCATGGCGGCGATGGCGGTGGGCGACGTGCCGCTGTTCACCGAAACCTACAAAGCCCTGCTGATGGACACCATCAAGGTGCCGAGCCCCGATTGCTACCTGCGCCCCGAGGGCATGAGCTGGGAAGAACACTCGCGCAATATGTTCGTCGCCATGGAGCAGACGCTGGCCGACAACCACGACACCGTGGCCGCCGTGATTCTGGAGCCGCTGATTCAGGGCGCCGGCGGGATGCGCATGTATCACCCGGTGTACCTGAAGTTGCTGCGCGAAGCCTGCGACCGTTATGGCGTGCACCTGATCCACGATGAAATCGCCGTCGGCTTCGGCCGCACCGGAACGATGTTCGCCTGCGAACAGGCCGGCATCCGCCCGGACTTCCTCTGTTTGTCCAAAGCCCTGACCGGCGGTTACCTGCCGTTGGCGGCCTGCCTGACCACCGATGAGGTCTACAGCGCTTTCTACGACGACTACCCGACCCTGCGCGCCTTCCTGCATTCCCACAGCTACACCGGCAATCCGCTGGCGTGCGCGGCGGCATTGGCGACGCTGGATATTTTCGAAGAAGACAACGTCATCGAGAACAACAAGGCCCTGGCCCAACGTATGGCCTCCTCCACCGCGCACCTGGCCGATCACCCGAACGTTGCCGAAGTGCGCCAGACCGGCATGGTGCTGGCCATCGAGATGGTCAAGGACAAGGCCAGCAAGACTGCTTATCCGTGGCAGGAACGTCGCGGTTTGAAGGTGTTCCAGCATGCGCTGGAGCGTGGTGCTTTATTGCGGCCGTTGGGCAGCGTGGTGTATTTCCTGCCGCCGTACGTGATTACCCCGGAGCAGATCGATTTTCTGGCCGAAGTGGCCAGCGAAGGCATCGACATCGCCACCCGTGACAGCATCAGCGTGGCAGTGCCGCAGGACTTTCATCCGGGTTACCGTGATCCGGGCTAGTTTCTCTCGTTCCCACGCTCTGCGTGGGAACGCAGCCGGGGACGCTCTGCGTCCCAAAAGCGGACGCGGAGCGTCCGGTGAGGCATTCCCACGCAGAGCGTGGGAACGATCAGTTCAGACGAATTACAGAGACCATTGATGAGACTGTCCCGCTTCTTTATCGACGCCCCCTTGAGCATCGGCGAACACGAGCTTCCCGAGGCCCAGGCCCATTACATCAGCCGCGTGCTGCGCATGGCCGAGGGTGATGCGGTGCAATTGTTCGACGGCTCGGGCCATGAGTTTCGCGGCACGCTGGCGGACGTCGGCAAGAAGCGCGTCGTGGTGAACATCGATGACAGCTTCGCCGGGCAGGTCGAGTCGTCGCTGGCGGTCCATCTCGGCCAGGGCTTGTCCCGTGGCGAGCGGATGGACTGGGCGATTCAGAAAGCCACCGAATTGGGCGTCAGCGAAATCACCCCGATCTTCACCGACCGCTGCGAAGTCCGCCTCAAGGACGAGCGCGCCGACAAACGCCTGATGCACTGGCGTCAGGTGGCGATCAGCGCCTGCGAGCAGTGCGGGCGCTCATCGGTGCCTGTGATTCATCCGCCGCTGCTGTTGGCCGATTGGCTGAAGCAGACGGAGGCCGAATTGAAGCTGGTGCTGCACCCGGTGGCCGAGCCGCTGGTGAGCCATGCGAAACCGGCGACACTGGCGTTTCTGATCGGCCCGGAAGGCGGGTTGTCCGACGCTGAAGTCGAGCAGGCCAAGGCCGGCGGCTTTCATGCCGCCCGCCTCGGCCCTCGCGTGTTGCGCACTGAAACCGCGCCGGTGGTGGCGTTGGCGGTAGCCCAGCAGTTGTGGGGCGACTTCTAGGGCCTCTTCGCGAGCAAGCCCGCTCCCACATTTGATCTCTGAACGACACAGATCAAGTGTGGGAGCGGGCTTGCTCGCGAAGGCCGGCGACGCGATCTACAAGACACAAAACAGAATCTGATCGTTCAGGAACTACTGCACCGGATCACTCACCGGCTTGGCGATAATCGCCTTCAACTCGCTGGTCATCGGAAACTCAAGGTTCAAACCTTTAGGCGGAATCGGCTGCTGGAACCAGCGGTTGTAGATGCCGTTGATTTCCCCTGAGCTGTACAAATCAGCGAGCGTCGAATTCACCAATTCGAGAAATTGCGGATCGCCCTTGCGCACCATGCAGCTGTAGATTTCCCGGGATTGCTCCTCGCCCACCACGACCCACTTATGCGGATCGCGAGCCTTGGCCCGTTCGCCGTAAAGCAGCGCGTCGTCCATGTAGAACGCCGCCGCCCGCCCTGACTGCAGCATCTGGAATGCTTCGCCGTGGTCCTTGGCGCTGATCACGAACATATCGATCTTGTGATCGACGTTGTAACTCTTCAGAAACCGCTCATTGGTGGTGCCGGCGGTGGTCACAACGTTCTTGCCGCGCAGGTCGGCGAAGCTTTTGATGCCGCTGTCCTTCGCCGTGAGCAATTGCCCCTTCACGTAGATGAACCCGTAGGAAAACGCCACTTGCTGCATGCGTTCGGCGGTCACGCCGGTCGAGCCGCATTCAAGATCGACCGTGCCGTTCTGCACCAGCGGAATGCGTGTTTGCGAGGTCACCAGGTTGTACTTCACCTGCAGATCCGGCAGCTCGAGTTTTTGCTTGATGCGCTCGACAATCTTGCTCGCCAGGTCCACCGAATAGCCCATCGGCTGCCCCGTGTGATCACCCACGTAAGAGAACGGCACCGACGCGTCGCGATAACCCAGCGTGATGCTCTTGGCATTGGCGACCTTGTTCAGCGTGCCGGTCAGCGGCGCTTCGTTGGCCTGGACCTGACTGGCGAGCAGCAGGCCAAGGGTGCAGCCGATCAACGTGATTTTTTGCATTGTTATTCTCCGTTGTGGGTAGTTCGAATTAACAGCGCGCGGCGATCACGGTGATTTCCACCAGAACCTCTGGACGGGCCAGTTGCGCCTGCAATGTGGTGCGGGTCGGCGCCTTATCCGGCGACAGCCATTGTGACCAGACCTCGTTCATGGCGGCGAAATCGCGGCCAATGTCACTCAGGTAAATGGTTGCGTTGAGCAAGTGATCCTTGTCGCTGCCAGCCTCGGCCAGCAATCCATCGATTTTCGCCAGCACCTCTGCGGTTTGGCCGGCAGCGTCGCGGCTGTCACCCGGCACCTGTCCCGATAGAAACACCAGCTCGCCAAAGGTCACGGCGCCAGAGAGTCGACTGTTGCTGTTGAAACGCTTGATGCTCATCGGTTCTTCCTTTTCCAGTCAGGCGACGCGGGGTGCGAGGCCCTGCATTTCGATCGAGGGTACGCGCCGGGCAATCAACTCACTCAGCAGCCGAGCGCTGCCGCAGGCCAGAGTAAAACCCAAGGCGCCATGGCCGAGGTTGAGCCAGAGGTTGCGGTACGCCGTGGCGCCAATCAATGGCACGCCGCTCGGGGTCGCCGGGCGCATGCCGGCCCACGCGATGGCGGCGTCGTAATCGCCGGCATTGGGTAAGGTTTCCTGCGCCTGGCGTTTGATCAGCGCCAGACGCTTGGGATCGAGCGCCGGGTCGAAGCCGACAATGTCGACCATCGCCGCCACCCGCAGTTGTGCACCGATGCGGGCGTAAACGATCTTGCGGTTGTAATCGGTGATGCTCAGCTCCGGCGCGCGATGTTCGGCGCGGATCGGCATGCTCAGGCTGTAGCCCTTGAGCGGGTACAGCGGCAGGTTCATGCCCGGCAACGCCAGCGCCGGGCTGCGATGACCGGCAGCGATCACCAGTTGCTCGACCGGCAATATCTGCGTGTCCATTTCGATGGCCTGCACCGCGCCGTCCGCGTGACGAATGCCGGTGACCGTGCGCCCCGGCAAAAACTCGCAATGCCCCGACGCCTTTAGCCGGGCCACCAGTTGCTGGCAGAACGCATGGCAGTCGGCGACTTCTTCATCGGGTGTGTAGATCGCGCCCACAAACGGCGCCTCGGCGAGTGCCGGCTCTAGTTGCGCGCACTCGGCCCGGGACAACACCTGTTGCTGTCGCGGATCAGCCAGCCCTTGGCGCGCATGCTCGAAGCTTGCGGCTTCACGAAACGTCACCAGTTTGCCGTTGCGCCGCCAATCGAAACCGTCGAGGCGGTCTTCGTCGCGCCAGCCTTGCAGCGTGGCCTGGCTCAGCAGCGCCAGGCGCAGCAGGTGTGCGCCGTTGCGCTGATTCACCGAACGACGGCAGGACGCCAGAAAGGACGCCACCCAGCGCCATTGGGCCGGGTCCAAACGCGGACGCAGCTTCAACGGCGAGTCACCGCGCAACATCCAGCCCAGCGCCTGCAACGGTACGCCAGCATCGGCCAGTGGCGCGACATAGCGGTAGGACAACTGGCCGCCGTTGGCGAAACTGGTTTCGCTGGCAAACGAATCCCGGGCCTCGATCAGCGTCACGTCGATGCCGTCGCGAACCAGTGCGTAAGCCGTTGTCAGCCCGATGACGCCGCCACCGATGATGCAAACCCGCTGAGCCATGTCTGTCCTTAAGCGTTGTTGGAACGTGCTTCAGGTTAGGACCAGGTGACAGCCGTTGAACAATGCATAAAGATGCCTGACCCATAAACAAAGGTTATGGACTTGCCATGCGACTGCGACACATCGAGATTTTTCAGGCCATTCGCCAGACCGGTTCGGTCAGTGGCGCCGCCCAGTTGCTGCACGTGTCGCAGCCGGCGGTGAGCAAAGTGCTGCAACACGCCGAACAGCAATTGGGCTTTCCGTTATTCCTGCGGGTGCGCGGTAAATTGCAGCCGACGCCCGAAGCCCTGGAGCTTGAGCGCGAGGTCGACAAGGTCACCGAAAGCCTGCAAGGCGTACGACGTCTGGCCCAGAGCCTGCGCCGCGAGCCCGGCCACAGCGTACGGATTGGCGCGATCCCGGCGCTGGCCTTGTCGCTGCTGCCTCCAGCGATCAACGAATGGACGCAACGCTACCCGGAAATCGCCTGCGAACTGTCCAGCGCCCACAGCCGCGAGCTGATGCAGAACCTGTTGATGCGCGAAGTGGATGTCGCCCTGACGTTGCAACTGCCCGATCATCCGGGCCTGAAAGCGCAGGCCCTGGCCTGTGGGATGCTGGTGGCGCTGGCGCCGAAGGGCTTTTGGGCCGACGATACTCACGGCACACCGCTGCCGTTGATCGAACTGGCCGGCGCGCCGCTGATCGGCTTGTCCAGCGCCGACCCGCTGGCCGCCAGACTCGACAGCTACCTTGAGGCGGTCGATCCGCCGCCAAAGGTACGCATCGCGGTGCAGACTTATTCGCTGGCGCGGGCGATGGTTGAATCCGGTGCCGGGCTAGCAGTGATCGACCCGTTCACCGCACTCGGCGCGTCCCCCGCCACCACAGCGATTCGCCCCCTGGCGCCGGCGCTACCGATCACCCTGTACGCAGTCACCCGCGCCGACGAACCGCCGCCACACACCTTGAGCGACTTGTTGCAGGTGTTCAGCCGACGGGCGCAGGCGCAACTGGATCGCCTGTGTCCCTGTGGGAGCGAGCCTGCTCGCGAATGCGGTGGATCAGTCAGCGATGATGTCGACTGACCTGACGCTTTCGCGAGCAGGCTCGCTCCCACAGGTTTTGCAAATAGCTGCAACGCGATCTACAAGACATAAAACAGAATCGCCACAAAGTGCAGCGCGCTCCCGGCAATCACAAACAGATGCCAGACCCCATGCGCATGCCGCAAGCGATTATCGAGGGCAAAAAAAACTATCCCCACGGTGTACAACACCCCGCCCGACGCCAGCCAGGTAAAGCCGACTGGCCCCAGCGCCGCCAGTAACGGCTTGACCGCCACCAGCACGATCCAGCCCATTACTGCGTAAATCACGATCGACAGAATCCGCGCTTCCGAGCGCGGTTTGATCTCTTGCAGGATGCCTATCAGCGCCAGCCCCCAGACAATCCCGAACAACGTCCAGCCCCACGGCCCGCGCAGGGTCACCAGGCAGAACGGCGTGTAACTGCCGGCAATCAGCAGGTAGATCGAAAAGTGATCGACCTTCTGCATGATCGTTTTCTTGCGCCCGCGCACGCTGTGGTAAACGGTCGAGGCGCTGTAGAGCACCAGCAAGGTGAACGCGTAAATTGCCACGCTGACGATCTTCCACGGGCTGCCGTCCATACTGGCGATCACCAGCAGCCACACGCCCCCGACAAACGCCGCCACCGCCCCGACCAGATGCGTCCAGGCATTCAATCTTTCCCCGTGATACATGTGTTGCTCACCTCAAATTCGTTACCGCAGCGTGCAAGGCTCAGGCCTCAAGGTTAAAAGCGCAATGTTTCCGTATAGCGCCACTCCTACAAAAAGCCATCGAGCCAAACGTCAGCCAATTGGGCACAATCGAGCGATTCGAATAAGAGTCACGCCCATGTTGATCGATGAAGAGTTGACCCTGAAAAAACTCGAGGTGTTCCTGGCCTTCATGCGCACCGGCAACTTGGCCCGCGCCGCCGCCGAGTTGCAAACCAGCAACGTTAGCGTGCATCGCGCCATCCATTCTCTGGAAAGCGCCCTGCGTTGCCCGCTATTCAAACACGAAGGCCGCAACCTGACCCCACTCGAAAGCGCTTATGTGCTGGAAGAACGGGCGCAGAAGCTGATTCAGGACGTGCTCGAAAGCGTGCGCCTGACCCGCGAAGCGGCCGGGTTCTCGGCTGAGCGCTTCAAGCTTGGGTCACTGTATTCGCTGACGGTGAAGACCGTCCCGCAGTTGATCATGGGCCTGAAAATCCGCCGCAGTGAACTCAATATCGACCTGATCCTGGGCTCGAACATCGACCTGTTGTACAAGCTCAAGAACATGGAAGTCGACGCGATCCTGGTGTCGCTGGATGACAGCGTGAATGACCCGGACTGCGAGCATATTCCGCTGTTTTCCGATGACATCTTCCTCGCCACCCCAGCTGATTCGCCCTTTGCCCAGCGGACCGAAGTCGATCTGGCCGAGGTGCGCGACGAGACATTCATCACCTTGACCCAAGGCTTCGCCACACACCAGGACGGTATTCGGGTGTTCAAACAGGCGGGGTTCGAGCCGAAGGTGGCGATGCAGGTCAACGACATCTTCACCCTGCTGAGCATGGTCAGCTCCGGGGTCGGTTATGCGTTGCTGCCGGGAAGGATTGCGGCGGTGTATGAGAACCGGGTGAAGCTGATTCCGTTGCAGGAAAAGTATCGGTTGCAGCAGCACATCGGCGTGGTGTTTCTGAAGGCCAAGGAGCGTGACCCGAATTTGCTGGCGTTGCTGGCGGAGTGTCGGATGTATGCCAATCGGCAGGCCTGAGACCGTGTCGCGCCCTTCGCGAGCAAGCCCGCTCCCACAGGGAAATGCATTCCAATGTGGGAGCGGGCTTGCTCGCGAAGGCGGTGGTACTTTCAACAAAGAACCAAATCCTTACCCCACAATCCCGCGAACAATGAAGTACAGCAACGAAGGCCCAAGCAAGCACCCAAGCCCGGTGTGGAACGTCGCCGTCAACGCGCCATACGGCACCAGCCGCCGATCCGTCGCCGCCAATCCGGCGGTCACACCGCTGACAGTCCCGGCCAAGCCGCCAAACACCATCGCCGAGCGAGGGTTATCCAGCCCCATCCAGCGCGCAGCCATCGGCGTACCGACCATCACCAGAATCGCCTTGATCAGCCCGGTGGCAATCGACAACGCCATCACATCGGACGTGGCACCAATCGCGGCCCCGGTCACTGGCCCGACGATATAAGTCACCGCGCCCGCGCCAATGGTGGTCATGCTCACCGCATCGCGATAACCGAATACCCAGGCAATGCTCGCCCCGACAATGAATGGCAGGATCGTGCCCAGCAGCAGCGCGATGACGCCAATCATCCCGGCCTTTTTCGCTTCGGTGGCCTGCACCTCAAACGCCGTGGCAACGATGGCGAAGTCACGCAACATCGCACCGCCCATCAAACCAATGCCGGAAAACAGCGACAAATCCGCCAGGCCTTTTTGCCCGCCGGTCATGGTACCGCCGACCCAGGCCAGCACCAGGCCGATGACGATGGCAATCGCCGAGCCGTGAATTCGTCCGAAGGTCAGGCGTTTGGACAACACCACCGACACCCACATGATCACGCCAACGAACGCGAACGCTGTCACCAACCCGTTATGTTCCAGACCTTTCTCGATGAGATCCCACATATCAGCGACCTCCTGCCGGTGCGCCAACCGACGTTATGTCCGCCGGTTCATCGGGCAAGGGTTCGCCTTTGTGGGTCCGGCTGATCAGCGCAATGGTGCAGCCGCAGAGCACCACCGAACCGATCGCCGCCAACACCGCCACCGGGCCGCCATGCAGAGCGGTAACAACGTTCTGTTGCGCGGCCATCGCCACCACTACCGGAATGTACATGGCGCCCCAGAAGCCGACGCCCATCTCGCAATCCTTGGTCATGCCGCCACGTTTTTGCATCCACAATCGCGCGCAAATCAGCAGGATCATCGCGATCCCGACCCCGCCAACGTTGGATTTCACGCCCAGCAACGCGCCGAGCATGTCACCCATGATCACCCCTGCCAGCGTACAGATCGCCAACAGCGCCACACCGTAAATAATCATTGTTGTAGTCCTCAAAGTGCATCGTCGGAATTGTTGTTTTTGTCGTTCGCAGCCTGAGTCGGTGATCTAGGGTTGGCGGCTTCCCTCCTCACGCAACAGCGCCTGCAAGGTATCAAGCCGCGCACCGTCGAAGGCAATCACGGTGCCCTGCTCGAACACCCGGCGCGCCAATCCGGTCAACACCGCACCGGGCGGCAGTTCGATCTGTAGACGTACGCCACGCTCGTAAGCGCTTTGCACCGTGCCGCGCCAATCCACCACGCGGCACATGTTGAAGGCCAGGTCGTCGCGTAACGCCTCGGGATTGATAACAGGCCGGGCGCGACTGCCGCTCAGATAACCCAGAATCGGCGTTTTCAATTGCACCTTGGCGAAGGCTTCGGCCAGGATTTTCGCCGGAGCTTCCAGCAGCGGACAGTGGGACGGCACGCTGATAGCCAGACGTTTGGCCAGACCGGCGCCACAACCTTTCGCCACCTCGGCAACGGCTTTCATCGCACCATCGCTGCCGGCAATGACCACTTGGTTATCGGCGTTGATGTTGGCCAGGTAAACCGGCGTGTAGAGGCTATGAACCTGCGCCAGCAAACCTTCCACCGTCGCCAGATCCAGACCGATGATCGCGGTCATGCCATAGCCCTGAGGATAAGCCTGCTGCATCAGTTCGCCGCGCAGGCTGACCAGATGCAGTGCATCACTGAAGCTCAAGGCGCCGGCGACCACCGCCGCCGGGTAGGCGCCGATGGACAATCCGGCCACGTAATCCACGCTCAATAACAACTGACGTGAAGCGGCCACTCCGGCGATCAGCAGGCACAGCTGAACCGCCCTCGTCGACTGCAACGCCTCGGCAGAATCGAGCAACAAAACATCTTCACCCAGCACCTCGCTCGCCTCGATCAGCGTTTCCCGAGGCAAACGATGGAGCATGCCCGGTTGCTGCGCGCCTTGGCCGGGAAACACCAGCAAACTGCTCACGCTGCTTGCTCCTGCGGGTTCCAGGGATCGGTGACCAGGCAGGCGACCTGAGCGTTTTTGAGCAGCACCCGTTGCGACGGGCCGGCCCATTCGCGCAGAGCCACGGCGCCATTCGGCGTCTGCAATTGCATGTCGACCAGACATTCAGCGGTGCCGAGAAGCGTCACCAACTCTTGCGCTTGAAGTCGGCTCAACGGTTGCGGTGTACGCAGAATCAAATCGAGATCGCTGCGCTCATGCAACGCCGCAAAACCGCTGGCCAATTCAAACCCGGCGCTGCCGCTGACACCCCACACCCAACCGCAGGTGTCGAGTATCGGCCGCAGTTGCGCCAGCGCTCGCAACGCCGGCAGATCCCGAACCGTCTCGACATGACACAGCTCTTCCGGCCTTACCCGACGCGAAATCGCTCTGATCGCCATCGACGTTGCATAACGCTGTTCACGCAAGCGTCCGCGCACGCCGACCGCGATTTGATCCGGCGCAGTTATCGCGCGCCGAACCACCACCGGCTGACCCGCGCTGATCGACTCGATCACCCACGCAGGCGCATCCGCAGGCAACTGCTCCGGGGTCATCCCCCACAGCAGGTCGTGGGCCAGAAGCGTGTTCACCACTGCTCTCTCAGCAGTTGGCGAACCTTGCTCGACGCGGCGCGATTGTTCGCACCCAAGCGGCCGCTCAAATCGCGACGACCTGCCTCGACATCCTCAATCGCCTGAACCAGACACTCGTTCACCCGCGCCAGATCCGCCGTCGTCGGTTGTTCGATCTGATCCACCGACAAGGTTTCCCAAAGCAAACCCAGGCTGGCAAAGCTGTCGATGTCATAGGCCATCGGCGGCACGCTGGCGGCCAAGGCTTCAAGTTCTTCGACACTGCGCAATGTCACCCGCGCCGCCGACGCCTTGCCCATCGCATGCACCATCACGCCCGGATCGCGCAGCGCGATCAGCCGGTTGGCCTGATAACCATGAGCGAGAAACGCCCCGGACATCGCCTTGCCCACCAGCAAACCAATCACCGCATGCCCGGCCAGTCGGGCGCGGGCATAACTGTCCGCCGCACCGGCCAAGGCCTGATGAATGCCGAGGGCTTCTTCGCGTCGGCCGTAAGCCTGGCTCGGCACATCGACAATGGCGATCAAGGCGCGTTTTTGAGGTTTGTCGTTATCCGCAGCAATAACGTCATCCACCGCTTTGGCCAGGCCCCAGCCTTCCAGCAAACCGACCTCGCCATTGCGGGCGCGGACGAAGCGGTTGTCGGGATCGGCCACCACCGCGATAAAACGCGCAGGCTGCTCACCCAATAAACCATCGGCGACTTTCAACGACGCCGGTAAACCCTCGACCGGTTTCGCGCCGGCACTCAGGGCGTTGAACCAGTTCAAGCCTCTCAGGGAATACGAACTCATGAGCGCTCTCCTTGATACAGATCGCGAACCGTCGACGGCTCGATTTGTGGTTCGGTGTCCAGGCTGGCCAGCCGTTGTAGGAACCATTCGGCCTGGCGACTGCGTTGCTGCGCCGACAAACCCTGCTGGAGCAACTCGCTAACCTGCTGCTGAATCTGCGCCACGTCGTCAGCGACATAGCGATCCACCAGTCCACTGGCGAACCGTTGCTCGCCACCGGTCAGGCTCCAGATAAACGGCCGGTCACGGGAGTCGTATTCCTCAAGTCCGGCTTCCTGCTCGATCACTTGGGGGCCGTTGAGGCCAAGGCGCGCTTCCTGAGTCACCAGCAAATAGCTGCACAACCCGGCGGCAATCGACATGCCGCCAAAGCAACCGACGCTGCCGGCGACTACGCCGACTACTGGCTGGTACTGGCGTAAATCGACAATCGCCGCATGAATATCGGCAATCGCCGCCAACCCGAGGTTGGCCTCCTGCAAACGCACGCCACCGGTTTCCAGCAGCAACACGGCGCGAGTGGGAATGCCTTTACGGTTGTCCTCGGCGGCCAGTTCCAGCGCACCGGCAATCTTCGCCCCGCCGACTTCACCCAGGCTGCCCCCCTGAAACGCACCTTCGATGGCCGCGATCACCACCGGCAAACCACCGAGGCAGCCCTTGGCGATCACCACGCCGTCATCGGCTTGCGGCACCACGCCCTGGCGTGACAGCCATGGCGACATGACGCGCTGAAACGGGTCGAGCAGTTCACGAAAAGTACCCGCGTCGAGCAAGGCTTTCGCTCGTTGCCGGGCGCCGAGTTCGACGAAACTGTGTTTGTTGAGAAGCGCTGCGCTGTCAGTCATGACTGATCTCCTCGAAGCCTTGTTCCAGGCGCAAACGCACCACGCCGGGAGTGGCGCCGAAATCGTGGATATCAATCGCCATCGCGGGCAGTGTCTGGCCGTCGAACATCCGCGCGAACAGATGCTGCCAGCGTTGTTCACTGCCGTTGACCGAGGTCTGCACCTGGATCGTCAGCTTGCCGGCCATCCCCGGTTCGATCAGCACTTCCAGATCGCCCGAGCCTACGCAGCCCACCAGCGCCCTGCCCCGTGGCGGCTGCCCGGCGGGGAATTCAAAGGATAAGGTTTCCATCAAAACGCTCCCTGGAAGATGCCGTCGCCCGAGTCGATACGGTCGATAAACAGGCAGGCTGCGAGCAAGTCCGCAGCGCCGCCGGGCGAGGCATTCAACGCGATTAATTGTTGGTCCAGCTCATGCAAACGGCGACGGCCGGTCAGGCTCGCACTGCCGCCGGCGTCGAGCACTGCTTGGGCGCCGAGTTGCATGGTCTGCAGGCCTTGCTCGCCCGCGCGGTAGAGCACGCAGGTATCGGAGAGATGGGTCATGATCGCCAGCAAGGCGTCGAGCCGAGCGTTCTGTTCGCCATGGCCGGCGGCACGGCTGAGTTTGAGTTGCGGCAGTGCGCGTTGAATCACTGCAGGGAAACCAAGCTGTGCTTCTTCGCGTGCACCGCGAGCGCCGTAACGCTGGGCGACTTGGGCGCCATGGCTCAGAGGACGCGGCGCGTAACGGTCGTCGAGCAAGGCCAGACGTGCAGCGCGCAAGGTCACGGCGCTTGCTTTGGTATTCGTGCACTCCAGCGCCGCCGCAGCGACCAACAGCCCCAACGCCCAGATCGCCCCACGATGAGTATTCACACCGTTGGTGGTGGCGAGCATCGTTTGCTCACCGTCACGCCCAATCCGCCCGAGGGCTTCGCGCAGGGGTAAACCGACTTCGCCAAACTCTATGGCCGCTTCTGCCATTGCCTTGAACGCCGGCCACAACGACAGCGCCGAGGCGTGCATCAGGTTCAGGTGTAAATCGATGTGCGCACCATTGCCGCGACGGTCGACCAGCGCCGGTTTCGGCGACAGATCCGCTTCGTCGATCAGCGCGTCCACCGCGAGATCCGCCAGCCGCTCAGTCAGGGTTAAAGGTTTCGGTTGCAGGTTGAATGCGTGCATTACCAGCTCCTGAACTTGGCGGGCGGGTTGTAGAGGCCACCGGACCACTCCACCAGATCGGCCACGCTTTTCGCTGCGAGCAGCTCGCGGGTGGCGTCAGTGCGGCGGATGCCGAGGTCTTCGGGCAAGGCGATCAGGCCTTCGCGGCGCATGCGGGCGGTGTCTTTCGGGTTGTGGCGCAGGCCGATGGCGGTCACCCCGGCGACGGCGGCGATCATCGCCTGACGTTCTTCGAGGGAACGGGCCTTGTACAAATAGGCGATGCCTTCTTCGGTGAGCAGATGGGTGACGTCGTCGCCATAGATCATGATCGGCGCCAGCGGCATGCCGCTTTTCTTCGCCACCTCCACCGCGTCGAGGGTTTCGACGAAGGTCGGTTTGCCGCCCTCCTGGAAGGTCTCGACCATTTGCACCACGAGTTTTTTACCGCGTTCCAGCAGCGCTTCGGGTGCATCGTCGTGACGCATGTCGAGCCAGGCCGGCGTGCCATGGCGGCGACCGCGCGGGTCGTGACCCATGTTCGGCGCACCACCGAAACCGGCCAGCCGTCCACGAGTCACGGTGGAGGAATGGCCGTCGCCGTCGACTTGCAGGGTCGCGCCGATGAACAGGTCCACCGCATATTGCCCGGCCAGTTGGCAGAACATCCGGTTGGAACGCAGCGAGCCGTCGCGGCCGGTGAAGAACACATCCGGTCGAGCGGCGATGTAGTTTTCCATGCCCAGCTCAGTGCCGAAACAATGCACGCTTTCGACCCAGCCACTTTCGATGGCCGGGATCAGGGTTGGGTGAGGATTGAGCGTCCAGTTGCGGCAGATCTTGCCCTTCAAACCGAGGGATTCGCCGTAGGTCGGCAGGATCAGTTCGATGGCCGCGGTGTTGAAACCAATGCCGTGGTTGAGCGATTGAACGTTGTGTTTTTCGTAGATCCCGCGGATCGCCATCATCGCCATCAACACGTGCACAGGCTTGATGTGTCGTGGGTCGCGGGTGAACAGCGGTTCGATGTAGAACGGCTTGTCGGCCACCACCACAAAATCGACCCAGGACGCAGGGATATCGACGCGGGGCAGTTCGCTGACATCGTCCACCAATTGATTGACCTGGACGATGACGATGCCGTCGCTGAAGGCGGCAGGTTCGATCAACGCGGGGGTGTCTTCGGTACTCGGGCCGGTGTAGATGTTGCCCGCGCGGTCGGCCATGAAACCGGCCGAAAGCACGACGTTCGGGATCAAGTCCACCACCAGCCGCGCATAGAGCTCGATGTAGGTGTGGATCGCGCCGATTTCCAGCAAACCGTCTTCGAGCAACTGACTGATGCGCAGGCTCTGGGTGCCGGCAAAAGAGAAATCGAGCTTGCGGGCGATACCGCGCTCGAACAGGTCCAGGTGCTCGGAACGCCCGACGCTGGGCATGATCATGTGCAAGTCATGCAGCTTGCCCGGATCGGTCTTGGCCAAGGAACGGGAAAGGAAATCCGCCTGTTTCTGGTTATTGCCCTCCAGCACCACACGGTCGCCAGGCAGAATCAACGCCTCCAGCGCCGCAACGATCTTGTCGGTGGGCAACACCACACCGTCGGCGAAACCCCGCACCAGCTCGAGACGCCGCTGCTTTTCGCTGCGCCGCCGCGTCCATCGCGAGTCGGGGGATATTGTTGTTGTCATGACCACTCCACGGGTTCGCTGTCGTGGGAGTCACCTTAGGAGCGTTGGGTGGGGGGCATCAATCAAGCAGAGTGTTGGATCGTTACGGTCAGGGTAATGGTTGGCGGGAGGGATTCGTTGCCCGTGCCGACCGCCTTCGCGAGCAAGCCCGCTCCCACAGTGTCCGTGCCTTGCTCAAATTCTGAGTCACCCACAATACCTGTGGGAGCGGGCTTGCTCGCGAAGGGGCCAGAACAATCCCCGCAGTTTTCAATGGCAGAGCATTACACTCCGGTCATCTGCTGCTGCACACGAATCTGCAGCTGCGCGGTGTTTTCCAATAGTTGCGCCAACAACGCCGGATCTTCATCCATATAGCCTTCGTACTCCGCCAGGTTTCGTCGCTCATGACACAGGGCGAATAGCCGAACCTGTACTTTGCCAATATCAGCGGTATGAACCAGGCACTGAAATACCAGATATCGCTTGTCTGAACGGTAGCCGCACAAGCGAAGAGCCGTCAGTGCAAGGGCATGGGCATGGGCATGGGCATGGGCAGCGTTGTAAGCCAGGTCGAAACGACTCGCGAAGGAAAGCGAAGACGTTTGCGCGTCTTTCAATCGATCCACAGCCGAACGCATCAGCCCTTCGCATTCCTTGCGATCCGGCGGCTCAGCTTTCAGTCCACCGCTACGTAACAGGTTTTCCAGGTTCTCGTTGCTGCCCATCCTTGGACTCCAAAGGGTTTCCCCCCATCAGATTGATTTTGTCCTGCTGCGCTACCCGCACGACAAAACTATTTTCAGCCGCCAGTTTTGCGGCCCAGTCGTCGGGTGTGTAGAGCGTCGGGTTGAGGACGCGGCCCAACTGCTCCTCCATCGGTATAAGCCGCTCCATCACTTCACTGTAGTGCAGGCCCTCGCCGATCAGCATGAGATCAATGTCACTGGATGCGTTTGCCTGATCCTTGGCGATAGAGCCATACACAAATGCCCAGGTGATCTGTTCGGCAAAGGGTTGAAGCGCCTGACGCAGAGGCTCGGCAATACCAAAGGTTTTGCGGGCAATGCCCAGCAGTTCCGCATAGATCGGGCAGTCGGGATTGGCTTGATAGTGGGTCTGGTTGCCCTGACGGGTCATGGTCAGCACGCCTGCCCGCTGCAACCGATCCAGCTCGCGCATAAGGCTGCCTTTACCCACTTGAGCCCAGCGGGCGATCTCGTTGGCGTAAAAACTTTGGTCGGGTTTACCAAACAGCAGGCCGAGCACTTTTTGCTGGGTGGTGGTGAACAAGGCTTCACTTAGTGACAGGTTTTTCACGGCAACGACCGATAAGTCCCAAAAAAGGAACGATAGGTCCCTTTTTGGGAATCTTCAACCTAATGCAGAAACCTTTGTGGCGAGGGGGCTTGCCCCCGTTGGGTTGCGAAGCAGCCCCAAAACCAGCAACCGGGATGTATCAGGTACACCGAGAACAATGGTTTACGAATGCTGCGCAACCGAACGGGGGCAAGCCCCCTCACCACAGGGAGGTCCGACCGCTTGGAGTTTTGTGTTTAAAAGTTTGTCCGCAGGAACGGTGAGAGGCTACGCGGTCTGGCGTCGCTGCCTACAGCAATGCCGGAACCCGCCGACTGGTGCGGTTTTGCGTTGATCTTTATCGTTTGTGTGTCGCTGGCAATTCAGCGACCGGGCTTGGAACCCCGAGGTGTAGAAGGCGCAAAAGCGCCCCTCATGACGTATGCTTGCGCACCTTTAATGTGTGCACTCCGTTATGGCGGCTGTACGCGGGAGACCTTCGGGTCTGCCGGGTTTTCTCCACCTCGGGTTCCAACCTGCGTACAGCTGCCACCCCTTCGCTTGGAACCGATGGAGCAGCTGAAACTCATTACTGGAGATGCACAATGTTCAAAGCTACTCCCAACCCGCCAGAATCCGGGACCGATTCCCAAGCATCCCTCGATGCAGAAAAAATGAAGGAAGCCGCTGACCGCGCCTTCTCCCATTACTTCCCGTCACCCCACGAAAAACCCGCCAAACGCCGTAAATCCCAGCTCTTCACCGTCTCCCCCGATATCGACACCGAAGCCCTTCTGGCCAATGCCTCCGAAGACCTGCTGTCCATCAGCGCCATTGCGGCCGATCTGGCGGACGATGTGGAAGGCTCACGCCGCTCTGTCGCCTTGGCGCTCAGTCGTTTGGCAGATGGCGTGCAGTTGTTGGTGGAGCGGGTGCTGGATCATCATGAGTCGTTGCAGATGAAGGCTCAGGCCGGGGTTTAACGCACAAACCCCTGTGGCGAGGGGCTTGCCCCCGTTCGGCTGCGCAGCAGTCGTAAAACCATTGTTCTCGGTTTACCTGATACATCCCGGTTGCAGGTTTTGGGGCTGCTTCGCAACCCAACGGGGGCAAGCCCCTCGCCACAGGGGTCCGGTCAGACCAGACCTGCGCTTACAAGCAGCTCCTCCAGCGCGAGCAAGTCAGGCACCTTCGCCACTTGCTCCCCAACCTGCACCGCCGCCTGTTCCAGTGAACACAACGGCACATCGACATAGCTCAACTGGCTATCCAGCTTGTAAGACCGCGGAATCCCCTGCACCAGCAGCGCAATGAACTTCAGCTCAGGCCGCCCGCCGAGGGCGTTGAGGATGACGATCCGTGCTCGCTCACCGATCACCACTTTGTTGCCACACGCCGACTCGAAACTGAGCAGCGGAATCTGCCGTTCCCGCCATGTCACCCGCCCCAGATACCACGGCGGTGAATCGAGATCGAAAGCCCCCGGCTGATAGTCGATCAGCTCAGCGACGGCGACGTTAGGCAGGATCAGGTTGCGATCAGCCAAGGGCAATAAAAGCCCAGTGAGGTTGCTGGAGCGGTGTTCATGCATGGGTTTTGCTCCACCGGGCGATGCTGTCGAGCAGCACCGATTCCTGGTATGGCTTGCCGAGGTAGTCATTGACGCCGATGGCCATGGCGCGGTCGCGGTGTTTCTGGCCGGTACGAGAGGTGATCATGATGATTGGCAGATGCTGCAAGCGCTCGTCGGCGCGTACCTGGGTCGCCACTTCGAAGCCGTCCATGCGCGGCATTTCGATGTCCAGCAGCATCAGGTCGGGCATGTGTTCTTCGAGCAGCAACATGGCGTCGACACCGTCCTTGGCGGTCAGCACGTTCATGCCGTGGCGTTCCAGCAGACGGCTGGTGACCTTGCGCACGGTGACCGAATCGTCGACCACCAGCACCAGCAGCGGCCGTTGCGATTCGGGCTCTACGTCCTGTGTCACTGGTCGTTGCGGCACCCGCGCTTGCATCGCACGGATCGGCGCCAGCAAGTCGAGAATCAGCACCACCCGGCCATCGCCGAGAATCGTCGCGCCGGACAAACCCTGCACCGCGGCGAACTGCGGGCCAAGGCTTTTGACCACGATTTCCCGGGTGCCGGCCATGGCATCCACTTGCACCGCGACGTGCCGCTCGTTGCACTGCACCAGCAACACCGGCAACGGCAGGCTCTGGCCCAGCAGTTTCGGGCGGGTGCTGGTTTTCAGCAGCTCGCCGAGATAGCACAACTCATAACGTTGCCCGGCGTATTCGTAGGTCGGCGGATCGAGGCGGTAATGCCCTTCGAGTTCGTTGGGCAACACCCGAACGATGCCGTCGATGGTGTTCAGCGGGATCGCGTATTGATCCTCTGCGCACTGCACCATCAGCGCGCGGTTGACCGACACGGTGAACGGCAGGCGAATCCGGAAATGCACGCCCTGCCCTGGCACAGAGTCGATGATCATGCTGCCGCCGAGCTGCCGGACTTCTTCGTGAACCACGTCCATGCCCACGCCACGCCCGGAGATCTGGGTGATTTTTTCGGCGGTGGAGAACCCCGGTTGCAGGATGAATTGCAGCACGTCGCGGTCGCTGATATCGCTGTCCGGGTGGAGTAATCCGCGCTTGATCGCCTTGCGCCGCACGGCGTCCAAAGGCACGCCGGCACCGTCGTCGCGGATGTCGAAAATGATGTCGCCGCCCTCTCGGGACAAATCCAGGGTGATCTTGCCTTGGGCCGGTTTACCCGCCGCGATACGCACCTCGGCCGATTCCAGGCCATGATCGACGGCGTTGCGCAGCATGTGTTCCAGCGGCGCGGCCATGCGTTCGAGGACGTTGCGGTCCATCTCGCCTTCGGCGTTGCCGACGATGAAGTCCACGTCCTTGCCCAGTTCGCTGGCGACCTGACGAACGATGCGCTTCAAACGCGGCAACATTCGCTCGAACGGCACCATGCGCGTACGCATCAGGCCTTCCTGCAATTCGGTGTTGATGCGGCCTTGCTGTTGCAGCAGGTTTTCCGCGTCCTGATTGCGCCGCTCGAGGGTTTCCTTGAGGTCAAGCAGGTCGGAGGCAGACTCGAACAGCGCCCGAGACAACTGTTGCAACTGCGAGTGACGGTCCATCTCCAGCGGGTCGAATTCTTCGTAGCCCAGGCGTTCAGCCTCAACTTGCTGACGGCTGAGAATCCGCCCCTGGGTTTCGGTATCGAGGCGGCGCAACTGGTCGCGCATGCGTTCGATGGTGGTTTCCATCTCGTTCAAGGCCACCCGTGCGTCGTTGACCTGTTGTTCGATGCGCCCACGGAAGATTGAAGTTTCGCCGGCCAGGTTGACCAGGTCGTCGAGCAACTCCGCCGAAACCTTGACCGTATCGGTGCCTTCCGGTTGCAGCGCGGTTGGCTCGGCTTTGGCCGCTACGGGTAGCGTCATGGGTGCCGATGTTTCGGGCACCGCCGGATGGCTGAAATTCTTGATCGCATCGATCAGCCGATCGGCCGGCGGCAATGGCTGACCGGCGCGTGTGGCGTCGAGCATCTGCGCCAGTCGGTCATGGCTGCGTTGCAACAGCGAGAATAACTCAGCGGTGGGTTGCAGCACGCCCGCCGACAAGCCTTCGTAGAGGAATTCCAGTTCATGGGCCAGGTCGCCAATCGGCACAATCTCCACCATCCGCGCGCCACCCTTGAGGGTGTGCAGATCGCGCAACAGTGTTTCCACTTCCTGGCGACTCGACGGCTCGGCCTGCCAGCGCAACAGTGCCGCGCCGGAGTTTTCAATGATGTCGAAACCTTCCTCGAGGAAGATCTCCAGAAGCTCGGGATCATGGCCCGCCGAGTCATTGCTGACCGCTGGTTCGACCACCTCGACGCTGCCGGCATTGCCTTGGCGAAACTCACGAATGGCCGCGATCAACTCACCCGAATCACCCAATGGACGGTTGTGCTGCAACTGATCAAGGAACATGGCCAGTCGGTCATGGCTCTGTTGCAGCAACTGCGCCAGTGCTTCGCTGTGGCTGTAACGGCGGTCCACCAGGCCTTCGTAAAGGCTTTCAAGTTCATGGGCCAGATCGCCGACCGGCTCGACCTCGGCCATCCGCGCACCTCCCTTGAGGGTGTGCAAATCGCGCTGCAAGGACAACAGCGGCGCGGCGTTGTCCGGGTCACTCAGCCAACGTTGCAAGGCCTGGCCGGCGCTTTCGAGGATATCCACCGCTTCTTCAAGGAAGATCGAAACGATTTCGTCGTCCAGCTCAACCTGCGTCGCGGCTTGCTCCAGCTCGGCGGTGGCGCTGCCCAGTTCGCGGATGCTCAGGGTGCGGCTGCCGTCACTGCGAATCAGGCCCATGGAGGATGGATCGAGACTCTCATCGAGCAAGCCGCGCAAGGCCCGAACGCGCTCCGGTTGCGCAGTGACTTCCTGGCCGGCGGCCAGTTCATCGAGCATGTTGATCAGCGCTTCATGGGCACTTTGCGCCTCGTGGAAAAACCTGTCGCTGACCGCCAGGCTGCTTTCTTCCACCGCGCCATAAAGGTCG
The DNA here is from genome assembly GCF_019145235.1 of Pseudomonas farris. Lineage (GTDB taxonomy): Bacteria > Pseudomonadota > Gammaproteobacteria > Pseudomonadales > Pseudomonadaceae > Aquipseudomonas > Aquipseudomonas farris. The sequence goes on from NZ_JAHSTV010000008.1 coordinate 239,799, forward strand.
AGCAATGCTTCGCAGAGCTCATCCACCGGATGCAGATCGGCCAGGTGCGCGCCTTCGCCGAGGGTGGTCAATTCATCCAGTAGCGCGCTGAGTTCCTGCCGCTCGCCGGGATGTTGCTGCCAGCGCTGTAACAGGCTTTCGGCGTCCAGCAGGATGTCCATGCCCTGGGCGAGGAAGTTGTTGATCAGTTGCGGATCGCGCTTGATGCGCTGCTTCGTATTGGGCGTGCTCAACAGGTTTTGCAGACGCTCGGCCAGCAATGCCTTGGTTCGCTCGATCAGCGAGCGAGCGTCGGGGATTTCAGCCAGCGGGTCGCTCTTGAGTTGTCGCAGCCCAAGGCGGAACAGCCCTTCGGCTTCCAGCAGCAATTCAACTTCGTCCAGATCGAGGGCAATCCGGTGCGCCTTGTACTCCCGGGTCAGTTCATCCAGCGACGCCGCCAGCTCGGCAATCGGCAGCACGCCGGCCATCGAGGCGCTGCCCTTGAGCGTATGCAACGCCCGCTGCAACTCGTCGCTGGCCTGAAGCGGTACGTGTTCGGAGGCTTGGTCGAGGAAGCGATTGAGGCTGCTCAAATGGGTTTCGGCTTCGTTGCGGAAGATCTCCAGCAACAGTGGATCGAGCGCCGCGACATCCTGCACGTCCTCACCGGACACCGGTTTATCACCCTTGGCGAGGGCATGCGCACGGGCGGCCAATTGATCGACATCGTTGCGTTGGCGCTGGGCATTGGCGGCAAACTCGGCCACCAGTTCCGGTAGCAGCTTCAGCGCATCGCCCACCAGTTGTTGCACCGCAGGCCCAGGTGCAACGCTGTGTTCAAGCACGCGATTGAGCAGGTTTTCCACCGCCCAGGCCAACTCACCCAGCACCAGCGCACGGACCATCCGGCCACTGCCTTTGAGGGTGTGGAAGGCGCGACGCAATTCACTCAAGACCGATGTGCTGTCGGGGTTGGCCGACCAGCGCGGCAGATACTCCTCGAGGATTTCCAGCACCTCGTCAGTCTCTTCGAGGAAGACTTCCCGCAGCTCATCATCCACCGGTTCTTCACCGGCGGGCGGCGGCAACAGGCTACCCGGCGTGGTCAGGGCTGGCGGGTTGACGGATGACACCGGGCTGGCCAACACATCGGCCAGAGACTGAACGGTTTCGGGGTCGTCCAGTTCCTGCATGTCCTGCATAACCAGGGCTTCACTGGGGCTGAGTACATCCTTGAGCATCGGCACCTGCTGTTCGCTGGGGAAGAAGCCGAGTGAGGCCAGGCCTTTTTCCGCGACGTCGAGCAGGTGTTCTCCCGGTGCTTCAGGGTCGTCGCTGAGGCGCTCCAGGTAATATTCGATGCTGGTGATCACGTCGGCCAGGCTGTCCAGTTGCTGCCAGCCGGGCTGGTCCGGGTCCACCAGCAGATGCTCGCGGATGAAGCCGTTGCAGGTCTCGACCAGGCTCGCCGCACGGGCCAACGGAATCATCGCCAACGCACCGCGCACCTGGGTCAGCAACGCCGGCAAGGGTTGCAAATGCTGGCGGTCCCAGTCGGCGTCGATGTAGTCGACGATCATGTCCTTGGCCTGTTGCAGGCAAATGCGCGCTTCCTTGATCACGATCTGATGGATCTGCGTCAGGTCGGTGGTCGGCAGACGGCTGTCTTCCTGGCTTTCCGGCTCCACGGTACCGACCATGCCGGCCAGGGTCGCTTCGACGTAGAGCAAGGCCCCGGCGACGTCCATGAGGGTCGCGTCGTTGGGTTCACGCTGGCCCTGAGCGAGGCTCAGCACCACCGCCAATTGATCGATGATGACCTTGCGCGGCTGGCCGAAACCGAGCACCGCCAAGGTATCGGCGATTTGCCGCAGGGGCGCCAGCAGGTTTTCGAGGTCCGAGGTGTGCTGGCGGTCGCTGCGCACGAACAGGTCCAGGCGCTCCTTGACCCGCACCAACTCTTCGCACAGCGCCGACAATACCGAACGCATGGCGTCGCGGTCAGGGCCGGCCAGCCGTGCCCGTTCTTCATCGACCATCGCGCCGTCGGGTAGCGCATCGTCAAGTGAGTAGCGATCTTTCATGGTCAGCATCTGCCCGGTGGGGTGTTCGGCCTTGGCAATATAGAACAACAAACTCTTGAGCAGCTCCGGCGGTGCCGGTTGATTGATTCCGGGCATACCCTGTTCGAGCAAACGCTTGAGCTCTTTGTCGGCGTCCTTGAACAGGCTGCGCAACGCCGGGCTGTTGGCGATCGAGCCATTGCGCATGCCTTCGACCAGTGCCGAAGCGACTTGCCATAACGGGCTCAGGGGCGCATTGCCGCACAGCGCTTCGAGGCGCGCAAACACCCTGGCCAGATAACCGAAATGGGGTTCGTCATCCTGCTCACGCAACAAACCGACCAGGGCCATCTGCAACATCTGCCGCAATTTGCGCAGCACATTCGGCAAGTCGGACGGTTCAAGCACTGCGAGGGCTTGCGGGCTCAGGGGCGCCAGCTCCGGCAGTTGTGGGCTGAACAAACTGGTTTCCGACAGCAGGCTTTCGCCGCGGGCACTGCGCAGGTCGTTGATCAATGGCAACACGACTAAAGGCAAGTCACGACGGGCGCCTTGCACTCGGTCGAGGTAGGTCGGCAATTGTCCCAAGGCGTGCAGCAACAGATGGATCGCCTCGTCGCGATGGCTGACGCGGTTCTGCTGCAAGGCGCTGGTCAGCTGCTCGATCTCTTCGGCGAGCAGAGCCGCGCCGTAAAACTCGACCATCTGCAAACTACCGTGAACCTGATGGACACAGGCCAGACACTCGCTCAGCGCATGCGTCGCCTGCGGGTCGTCGATCAGGGTTTCGATTGCCTGATGAGCCTGCTTCAGCGTTTCGGCAATCTCGCCTTTGACCCACTCGAGGGCCACATAGTCGTGCCGATCACCCATAACCACTCCAATCACCGCTCCAGTCAAAAAAAGCAAACACCCGTAGTCGGTTCAAGCTTTGTCCGCAGTCTGCGCTTTAGCGTCCGGCAAGGTGAAACCGGACACCGAACGCCGCAGCTGGCTGGCCATTTTCGCCAGGTTGCCAATGCTCTCGGCGGTGGCGGTGGAGCCGGACGAGGTTTGCGTGGTGATCTGCTGGATCACGTTCATCGTCAGGGAAATCTGGCCGGCCGACGAAGTCTGTTGCTGCGCGGCGTTGGAAATACTCTGGATCAATGCCGCGAGGGTCTTCGATACACCTTCGATTTCTTCCAGGGCCACCCCGGCATCCTGCGCCAGACGCGCGCCGCGCACCACTTCGGTGGTGGTCTGCTCCATGGAAATCACCGCTTCATTGGTGTCGGTCTGAATCGCCCGCACCAGTGTTTCGATCTGCCGGGTCGCCGCTGACGAGCGCTCGGCCAAGCGCTGCACTTCATCGGCCACCACCGCAAAACCGCGCCCGGCGTCACCGGCCATGGACGCCTGAATGGCCGCGTTGAGGGCGAGGATGTTGGTCTGGTCGGCAATGTCATCGATCAGGCTGACAATGTCGCCGATTTCCTGAGAAGACTCCCCCAGCCGTTTGATGCGCTTGGCGGTGTCCTGAATCTGCTCGCGAATATTGTCCATGCCGTGGATGGTGTTGTGCACCACTTCGTTGCCCTTGTTGGCGATTTCCACCGAGCGCTCGGCCACCGCAGAGGATTCGGCAGCGTTGGCCGAGACCTGATCGATGGACTGGGCCATGTCGTTAATGGCCGTGGAGGCTTCGGAAATCTGCTGGGCCTGATGCTCCGAGGCCTGGGCCAAGTGCATGGCGGTGGCCTGGGTTTCCTGCACGGCGGCGGCGACCTGGCCGGCGGTGAGGTTGATGGTCGCCACCAGATCGCGCAGTTGGTCGACGGAATAGTTGATCGAGTCAGCGATGGTCCCGGTGAAGTCTTCAGTCACCGAGGCGGTCACGGTCAGGTCGCCGTCGGCGAGGTCTTCGATTTCGTCCAGCAAACGCATGATCGCGTTCTGGTTGCGCTCGTTCTTCTCAGCGGTTTCACGCAGTTGACGGTTGGTTTCGCGCACCATCACCAGACCGATGAGGATGATCGATGTCAGTGCGAGCAAACCCAGCACGTAACCGCCGATGGTATCGGTGTTGCGCCCGCCGGCGAGGTTTTCGAAACGGCTGGCCAGGTGCGAGGCTTCATCGAGCAGGGTTTGCGACAGGGTGAAGATGTTGGTGGCCGATTCGCGGACCTTGAGCAGCTCCGGCGAGGTTTCGAGGATTTCGTCAACCGAACCCGACACGAATTCGAACAGTTCGGAAATCTCGGTCAACCGGGCGCGCGCATCACGGTCTTCGACCTGGCTGATTTTCAGTGCCGCATTGCCCTGAAGCATGCCGTTGAGCACTAGGCCGAAACGTGCCGCATCGCGACCGAAAGCGTCGGCCGCCTGCTGCGAATTTTCATCGCCGGACAGCACGGTGTTCACCGCACCGAGAATTCGCTCGGCCAACAGCGACTGACGCTGGGCCATCGCCACCTGAGTGGCGGGGGCGCCACGTTGCAGGAGGGTTTCGACGACCTTTTCATACTCGACCTGCAACTGTGGCACGGTTTCAGCCAGGGTCGCGGCGACTTGATGCAAGGACAAAACGGTCTGTTCGCTGGAGAGGATGGCGTCGGTGTTTTTCAGCAGACGCTCCCAATCCAGCTGCACGGCGCGCATTTCCGGGCGCACGGTGGACGGTGCCGGGGGCAGGCCGGTGGAGGGATCGCCTTTCTTCAGATAGCCCCAACGCTGGGCGAAGTCGTTGCGTGCATCGCTGAGCAACTTGAACGCCGCGGCCTTGCCGGCGGCGGCTTCGGTGGCGTTCTTGGCGATGCGTTGGGACAGCACACGCAGCTCACCGGCGTGGCCGATGTACTGTTTGTCGTAATTCGCCTGGGTGTTGAGGTACGCGAAGTTGGCGAACAGCAGCATGATGAAGACAATCAGCGCGATGAACAGCACGATGATCTGCGACCGACTGCGCGATCCTTCTGGCTTGCCTGTTTTAGCTTTTATCATCGGTCCTCGCCTGTTAACCAGCATCTGTGAACCTTGCCGAGAACCCTGTGGGAGCGGGCTTGCTCTCGAAGGCGATGGGTCAGTCAGCATCAATGTTGAATGAATGACCGCTTTCGCGAGCAAGCCCGCTCCCACATTGAATCGGCGTCGCGCCGGTTATACGGCGACGTTCATGAATCCTTGCGACTGCGCCAACGCAAACGGGCTGAACACCTGCCACTTCTGCTCACGCCGAAACCGGCCTTTGACGAACGCCGACATCGGCCCTTGCAAGTCATCGGCCGGCACCGGCTCCAGACTGTCCTGGGCAAAGTGCTGCAAGCCGAAGACCTCATCGACCATCAACCCGGCAAACACGTCTTTGTGCTCCACCACCAATATCCGCCGTTGCTTACGCAAGGCCGGCATTTCATGGCCGGGTTCATAACCATAAAAAAAGCCATGCAAATCCATGATCGGCAGCAGGCGCCCGCGCAGGTTAGCCACGCCCTTGACCCAGGGTTTGACCCCCGGCAATTGGGTAACGCGCGGTTCGTGCAGAACTTCGCTGACTTCGCCCATGGGCGCGACGTACCAATGCTCGCCCAAGCGAAAGCCGATGCCGCTCCAACTGTCTTGTCGGGTCGGCTGGGACGGCAGGTCTGCCGCCAGCAGACGACAGCGCTGGTCAATCTGCAGCAGCAGTTCGAAAGCCGTCAGCGACTCGGTCATGACCGGACGATCAACCGGCCAGCACGTTGTTCAGGGTTTTGATCAGGGTGTCTTCGTCGACCGGTTTGGTCAGGTAGTCCTTGGCGCCTTGGCGCGTGCCCCAGACTTTGTCGGTTTCCTGATCCTTGGTGGTGATGATAATCACCGGAATGTGCCCGGTTTCCGGGTCTTTGGTGAGCTGACGGGTCGCCTGGAAACCATTAAGGCCGGGCATGACGATGTCCATCAGCACCGCGTCGGGTTTTTCCTGACGGGCCAGGGCCACGCCGTCGGCGCCGTTTTCGGCTTTCAACACCTCATGACCGTGCTTTTCGAGCATGCCGGTCAATTTGTACATTTCAGTCGGCGAGTCATCGACGATCAGAATACGTGCCATGGTCTTCCCCATTCTTGTCGACACCGGGCCCCATGGCCGAGCGTCACTGTGCGTGTCCTACTGCGGCGAAACGGCGGCGAAGCCCGGTACATGGGCCTGAATCGCGTTCAGCAGTTCTTCCTTGCTGAAAGGCTTGGTCAAAAACTGGTCGGAACCGACGATCCGGCCTTTGGCCTTGTCGAACAACCCGTCCTTGGACGACAGCATAATCACTGGCGTGGACTTGAACGCACTGTTGTTCTTGATTAAAGCGCAGGTCTGATAACCATCCAGACGCGGCATCATGATGTCGACAAAGATGATGCCGGGGTGATTGTCGGCAATCTTGGCCAGGGCATCGAAACCATCGATTGCGGTGATGACTTCACAGCCCACATTTTTCAACAGCGTTTCGGCGGTGCGACGAATCGTTTTCGAATCATCGATCACCATGACCTTCAAGGCGCTGGAATGCTGTTCCATAGGGGCTCTACCGTCGCCTTTGTGAATCAATTTGTCCGTTTGCCGCTTATCGTTGGCTCGAAACCCTTGATACTTAAGGGCCAACACGGCATGGCAGCCTTTTTAGCACAGTCTCCCCATCCAATCTATCGGGCGACCCTGGCGGTGGTTTTTCCTTGACCGGGAACACACTCAGCGCCACTCTGACGCCACTTTTTCACAACACTTTCCACCCAATTTCGAGGAAAACCCCATGAGCGTTCGCGTCGGGATTGTCATGGATCCTATCGCCAGCATCTCCTATAAAAAGGATAGCTCGCTGGCCATGCTGCTGGCCGCGCAAAAGCGTGGCTGGGAACTGTTCTATATGGAACAGCGCGATTTGTATCAGGCCGAAGGCGAGGCTCGCGGGCGGATGCGTCCGCTGAAGGTGTTCGCCAACCCGGAAAAATGGTTTGAGCTGGGCGCCGAAAGCGATGCGCTGCTGAGCGATCTGGACGTGATCCTGATGCGCAAGGATCCGCCGTTCGACATGGAATTCGTCTATTCCACGTACTTGCTGGAACAAGCGGAAAATGCCGGCGTACTGGTGGTCAACAAGCCGCAAAGCCTGCGTGACTGCAACGAAAAGCTGTTCGCCACGCTGTTCCCGCAGTGCACGCCGCCGACCATCGTCAGCCGTCGCCCGGACGTGTTGCGTGAATTTGCCGACCATCACGGCGACGTGATCCTCAAGCCGCTGGACGGCATGGGCGGCTCGTCGATCTTCCGTCACACCGCTGGCCACCCGAACCTGTCGGTGATCCTCGAAACCCTGACCTTGCATGGCCGTCAGCAGATCATGATCCAGGGTTACCTGCCGGCAATCGTTGATGGCGACAAGCGCATCCTGATGATCGACGGCGAGCCGGTGGATTACTGCCTGGCACGGATTCCCGCGCTCGGCGAAACCCGTGGCAACCTCGCCGCCGGTGGCCGTGGCGAAGCCCGACCGTTGACCGAGAAAGATCGCTGGATCGCCGCGCAAGTCGGCCCGACCCTGCGCGAGAAGGGCTTGCTGTTCGTCGGTCTCGACGTAATCGGTGAGCATCTGACCGAAATTAACGTCACCAGCCCGACCTGCATTCGCGAGATCGATAACGCATTCGGCACCGACATTGGTGGCCTTTTGATGGATGCCATCGATCAGAAGCTCAAGACTCGTTGATCGAGAACAGCCAAGAAACAACCAACATTGCGTTATCATCCCCGGCTTGTAAAAAACGCGATGTTGGTTTTCTTGTTATGACACTCCCGTCCGATCTGCCCCCTGAACTCGCCCACCGTGGCGTGCGTCCGGCTGATCGCCTCGGTTTCACCCTGTTTCTGGCGGCGCTGATTCACCTGGCCTTGCTGTTGGGCGTCGGGTTCTCCATGGTCGAACCCAAGCAAATCAGTAAAACCCTGGAAATTACCCTCGCCACTTTCAAAAGCGAAAAGAAGCCTGATAAAGCTGATTTTCTCGCCCAGGAAAATCAGGAAGGCAGCGGTACCCTGGAGAAAAAGGCGGTTCCCAAGACCACTGAGGTCGCGCCATTCCAGGACAATAAGGTGCAGCAAGTCACCCCTCCGCCGGCGGCCAAGCCTCAAGTGCAGGAAGCCGCGCCCAAGGCGTCTGTGACCACCGTCGCGCCGAAACCGAAAAAAGCCGCAACCAAGACTGAAGAACCCAAACCCCTGACCAAACCCCAAGTGGCGGCACCGACGTTCGACAGCGCGCAGCTGTCCAGCGACATCGCCAGCCTGGAAGCGGAACTGGCCAGCGAACAACAGCTGTACGCCAAGCGCCCGCGCATTCACCGCTTGAGCGCCGCATCGACCATGCGCGACAAGGGTGCCTGGTACAAAGATGAATGGCGCAAGAAGGTCGAGCGCATCGGCAACCTCAACTACCCCGACGAAGCCCGGCGCAAACAGATTTACGGCAATTTGCGACTGATGGTCTCGATCAACCGCGACGGCTCGCTGTATGAAGTGCTGGTGCTGGAATCTTCCGGCCAGCCCCTGCTGGACCAGGCGGCGCAGCGCATCGTAAGGCTGGCGGCGCCGTTTGCACCGTTTACCGGGGATCTGTCAGACATTGACCGTCTGGAAATCATCCGCACCTGGAAGTTTGCGCGTGGGGACAAGCTCTCCAGTAATTGACCAGCACAAAACCCCTGTGGGAGCGGGCTTGCTCGCGAAGGCGTCGGGGCAGTCGACATCAATGTTGTATGTACCGCCCTCTTCGCGAACAAGCTCGCTCCCACATTTGGTCTGTGCCGACTGCCAAATTGCGGCATCCTCGGCTTGTCAGTTCGCCCCTCCAACGCCACACTAGCGCTCATGAAGAACGTCAGCCCCAGCTACCTCAAGCATCACTTCCTGATCGCCATGCCTCACATGGCCGACCCGAACTTTGCGCACACCTTGACCTACATCGTCGAGCACACGGCCAATGGTGCCATGGGGCTGGTGGTCAACCGCCCGCAGGACCTTAACCTGGCCGATATCCTCGAGCAATTGCGCCCCGATATCGAACCGCCGTTGCTCTGCCAGCATGTGCCGATCTTTATTGGTGGCCCGGTGCAAACCGATCGCGGTTTTGTCCTGCACCCATCGGGTAAATCTTTTCAGGCGACCGTTGATCTGGAAGACGAGTTGTCCCTGTCGACCTCCCAGGACGTGCTGTTCGCCATCGCCGACGGCGTCGGCCCCGCGAAAAGCCTGATCACCCTCGGCTACGCCGGTTGGGAAGCCGGGCAATTGGAAGCCGAACTGGCCGACAATGCCTGGCTGACCTGCCCGTTCCATGCCGACATCCTGTTCAACACCAGCAGCGAATTGCGTCTTGAAGCGGCGGCCAAACACTTGGGCGTCAACCTCAGCCTGCTCACCAGCCAGGCGGGGCACGCCTGATGGCCCTGCGGTTGATTTTGGGTTTCGACTACGGCACCAAACAGATTGGCGTTGCGGTCGGTCAGGTGATTACCGGCCAAGCCCGCGAGCTGTGCACCTTGAAGGCGCAAAACGGCATTCCTGACTGGAATCAGGTCGAAGCCCTGATTAAAGAGTGGAAACCCGACGCTGTGGTGGTCGGCCTGCCGCTGAACATGGACGGCACACCCAGCGACATGTGCCTTCGGGCCGAGAAGTTCGCCCGACGCCTGAACGGACGCTACAACCTGCCCTTCTATACGCATGACGAGCGCCTGACCACCTTCGAGGCCAAGGGCGAACGCCTGGTCCGGGGCGGCCAGAAAGGCAGTTACCGCGACAACCCGGTCGATGCCATCGCCGCCGCGCTGCTGTTGCAAGGCTGGCTCGACGAAAACACCGCGCTGTTCGAATCCTGACCGCACCTAATTCTGAAGAGCCGCTGCGGCGTCTCCCTTAGCTACAACCCGAGCCACCACTCAAGCAACATCCGGCTCGGGACAAAGAAGGAGCAAATCATGAGCCTGCCCAATCCCGCCGAACTGATCAGCCAGATGGCGATCCGCCTCAAGGCTTATCTGGAAAACCGTGGCATCAACGAACCGCGTTACATCGGTATTCGGACCGGTGGCGTCTGGGTCGCGCAGGCGTTGCTCGATGAACTGGGCAGCGATTCGCCCCTGGGCACCCTGGACGTTTCGTTCTACCGCGATGACTTCAGCCAGAACGGCCTGCATCCGCAAGTACGCCCATCGGCGCTGCCGTTCGAGATCGAAGGCCAACACCTGGTACTGATTGATGACGTGCTGATGAGCGGTCGGACCATCCGCGCCGCGATGAACGAACTCTTCGACTACGGCCGCCCGGCCAGTGTGACGCTGGTATGCCTGCTGGACCTGGACGCCGGTGAGTTGCCGATCCGCCCGAACGTGGTTGGCGCGACCCTGTCGCTGGCGGCCCACGAACGGGTGAAGCTGTCCGGCCCGGAACTCAAGCTCGAACTTCAAGACCTCGCCCTTTAATTCGCCCTATTGAGAGTCCCCCTCGCGATGACGCCTCTAGAAACCAAGCGCCCGCTGCAGCTCAATGATCAGGGCCAGCTGCGCCACTTCCTCTCGCTCGACGGTTTGCGCCGCGAGCTGCTGACGGAAATCCTCGACACCGCCGACTCGTTCCTCGAAGTCGGCGCCCGGGCGGTAAAGAAAGTCCCGTTACTGCGCGGCAAGACCGTGTGCAACGTGTTCTTCGAGAACTCCACCCGCACCCGCACCACCTTTGAACTGGCAGCTCAGCGGCTGTCGGCCGACGTGATCACCCTGAACGTGTCCACGTCGTCGGCGAGCAAGGGCGAAACCCTGCTCGACACCTTGCGCAACCTGGAAGCCATGGCCGCCGACATGTTCGTCGTGCGTCACGGTGATTCCGGCGCGGCGCACTTCATCGCCGAGCATGTCTGCCCGCAAGTGGCGATTATCAACGGCGGCGACGGCCGTCACGCCCACCCGACCCAGGGCATGCTCGACATGCTCACTATTCGTCGGCACAAGGGCGGTTTCGAAAACCTTTCGGTGGCCATCGTCGGCGACATCCTGCACTCGCGGGTAGCGCGCTCGAACATGCTGGCCCTGAAAACCCTTGGCTGCCCGGACATCCGCGTGATCGCGCCGAAAACCCTGCTGCCGATCGGCATCGAGCAATACGGTGTGAAGGTCTACACCGACATGACCGAAGGCCTGAAAGACGTCGACGTGGTGATCATGCTGCGCCTGCAGCGTGAACGCATGACCGGCGGCCTGCTGCCGAGCGAAGGCGAGTTCTACCGCCTGTTCGGCCTGACCACCGCGCGCCTGGCCGGGGCCAAACCGGATTGCATCGTCATGCACCCGGGGCCGATCAACCGCGGGGTGGAAATTGAGTCGGCGGTGGCCGACGGCCCGCACTCGGTGATCCTCAACCAGGTGACCTACGGCATCGCGATTCGTATGGCCGTGCTGTCCATGGCCATGAGCGGGCAAACTGCCCAGCGCCAATTCGAGCAGGAGAACGCCCAGTGAAGCTCAGCATTCTCGGCGCACGCGTTATCGATCCGGCCAGCGGCCTGGATCAAGTGACTGATATCCACGTTGAAGCCTGCAAGATCGTCGCCCTCGGCGCCGCTCCGGCTGGTTTCGTTGCAGTAGACACCATCGACGCCAAGGGCCTGGTGGCGGCCCCGGGCCTGGTTGACCTGAACGTCGCCCTGCGCGAGCCGGGCTACAGCCGCAAAGGCTCGATCGCCAGCGAAACCCGCGCCGCCGCAGCCGGTGGCGTGACCAGCCTGTGCTGCCCACCCAAAACCAAACCGGTGCTGGACACTTCGGCTGTGGCCGAACTGATCCTCGACCGCGCTCGCGAAGCCGGCAACACCAAAGTCTTCCCGATCGGCGCCCTGAGCAAAGGCCTGGACGGCGAGCAGCTTGCAGAGCTCGTTGCGCTGCGCGATGCCGGCTGCGTGGCCTTCGGCAATGGCCTGGAGAGTTTCCGCAATACCCGCACCCTGTGCCGGGCGCTGGAATACGCGGCGACGTTCGACCTGACGGTGATTTTCAATTCGCAGGACCATGATCTGGCCGAAGGTGGCTTGGCTCACGAAGGCCCGACAGCGAGTTTCCTTGGTTTGCCAGGCATTCCGGAAACAGCCGAAACCGTGGCCCTGGCCCGGGATCTGCTGCTGGTCGAGCAAAGCGGCGTGCGTGCGCACTTCAGCCAGCTCACCAGCGCCCGCGGTGTGGCGCTGATCGCCCAGGCCCAGGCCCGTGGCCTGAAAGTCACGGCGGACGTGGCGCTATATCAGCTGATTCTCACCGACGAAGCGCTGATCGACTTCAGCAGCCTCTATCACGTCCAGCCGCCGCTGCGCACTCGTGCGGACCGCGACGGCCTGCGGGCAGCGGTGAAGTCGGGGGTGGTATCAGCCATTTCCAGCCATCACCAGCCCCATGAACGCGATGCCAAACTGGCGCCGTTCGGCGCGACCGAGCCGGGTATCAGCAGTGTTGAGCTACTGCTGCCGCTGGCGATGACCTTGGTGGAAGACGGTTTGCTCGACTTGCCGACGCTGCTCGCACGCTTGGGCGCCGGTCCTGCCGAAGCGTTGCGCTTGCCGGCGGGCAAGCTGGCGGTGGGTGGGCCTGCAGATATCGTACTGTTCGACCCTGCGGCCTCGACCGTGGCCGGTGAGACCTGGCTGTCCAAGGGTGAAAACTGCCCGTTCATTGGCCATAGCTTGCCGGGTGTGGTGCGTTACACCTTGGTGGATGGGCGGATCAGCCACCAGGCTTAAGACCTGTGGCGAGGGAGCTTGCTCCCGCTGGGCTGCGCAGCAGACCTGTTTTGGGGTCGCTTCGCGACCCAGCGGGAGCAAGCTCCCTCGCCACAACTTATTGGAAGGCGCCTCTGTTCTGCGCGTTGCGAATCGACACTTGGTCATTCAACGTCCAGAAGTCATACAACACCCCCAGAAAGAACAACCCGCCCGTCACCAGGTACAGCAACCCGCTGATCCACTTCCCCTGATACATCCGGTGCACACCGAAAACCCCGAGAAACGTCAGCAGAATCCACGCGACGTTGTATTCGATGGGGCCGGCGGTAAAGCGCAGGTCCGCTTCACGGTCCATGGCGGGGATCAGAAACAGGTCGATCAGCCAGCCGATACCCAGCAAACCGAAGGTAAAAAACCAGATCGTCCCGGTCACCGGCTTGCCGTAATAGAAGCGGTGAGCCCCGGTAAAACCGAAAATCCACAAAAGGTAACCGATCACTTTGCTGTGTGTGTCTTGCTGTGAAGCGGGTTGTTGATAGGTGTTCATGGATGACCTCGACTCACACGATAGAGAAATATTCTTGAATTCTTTGTGACTTTTTTACAGGTGGCCGACATACGGCAAATGCTACCTTCATTCCTGTCAAAGCCTTGTAATACCTGACTTTTGCCAGACAACTCACGTCAATTTTGCCGCTTTTTAGTTCCGCGCCCCCCAGTCTGAATCGACCAACGGCCTCGGAAGGGCAAAAAAAGCTGTTATAAAGTTGCGCGTTCACACATATGAGCCTTGCCTAATGCGTCCATTTTTCAAGACATGGCTAACCATTTGCCTATTATTGCCCCTGGCCGCCCACGCCACCAATCGTGAGCAACGTCTTCCCAACGTTAATGGTTACACCCCAAAATCCCATGCTTCTGCTCCTTCGAGCAAAAACAAACAGACCGTAAAACGCTCCAGCCAACTGAGCGGCGTAAACAGCACGCTGGTCCCGCCGATGGCGACCAAGGAAAGCAGCAATGTACTGAGCCGCGCGGTAAACGTGCTCGGTACGCCTTATCGTTGGGGTGGCAGCACCCCAAGTAAAGGGTTCGATTGCAGCGGTCTGGTGAAATACGCGTTCAACGACGCCACGTTTGATCTGCCACGTACCTCTAACGCCATGGCCAGCGGTCATGGCGAGAAGGTCGATCGCAACGATCTGAAGCCTGGCGACCTGATTTTCTTCAAACTCAAGAGCCGCCGGGTCAATCATGTTGCCATCTACCTGGGCAACGACCGCTTCATCCACGCACCACGCCGTGGCAAGTCGGTGAGCATCGACACCCTGAAGAAACCGTATTGGGAAAGCCACTACGTGGTTGCCAAGCGGGTTCTGCCGAAAGAACAGAACGCATTGCGGGTTGTTCAGCGTTGATTTGAGCGCTCCGGAGCAGACCCGAAATCTGCTTTGAACATGATGGCCTCTTCGCGAGCAAGCCCGCTCCCACATTAGAATGCGTTACAATGTGGGAGCGGGCTTGCTCGCGAAGGCGTCTATGAAAGCGCTACAACTCCCCCTTAAAAATTATCCGGCGACCGCGCCTTCTCCCGCGCATGCTCGCGGCTGATCACGCCCTTGGTCACCAGCTCTTTCAGGCACATATCCAGTGTCTGCATCCCCAGCGACCCTCCGGTCTGAATTGACGAGTACATCTGCGCCACCTTGTCTTCGCGGATCAGGTTACGGATCGCTGAAGTGCCAAGCATGATTTCGTGGGCGGCAACTCGTCCGCCACCGATTTTCTTGATCAATGTCTGCGACACCACCGCCAGCAACGATTCGGAGAGCATCGAGCGCACCATTGATTTCTCGTCGCCCGGAAACACGTCCACCACCCGGTCGATGGTTTTCGCCGCCGAAGTGGTGTGCAACGTGCCGAACACCAGGTGACCGGTCTCGGCGGCAGTCAATGCCAGCCGAATAGTCTCCAGATCACGCATTTCCCCTACCAGAATCACGTCCGGGTCTTCGCGCAGGGCTGAGCGCAGCGCCGTGGCGAAGCTGCGGGTATCGCGATGGACTTCGCGCTGATTGATCAGGCATTTGCGCGATTCGTGGACGAACTCGATGGGGTCTTCAATGGTGAGGATGTGGTGATGGCGATGGTTGTTCAGGTAATCGATCATCGCCGCCAGCGTAGTGGACTTGCCGGAACCGGTCGGACCGGTTACCAGCACCAGGCCCCGGGGCGCCTCGGTAATCTTGCGAAACACCTCCCCCATGCCCAGATCGTCCATGCTCAAGACCTTGGACGGGATGGTCCGGAATACCGCGCCAGCCCCACGATTCTGGTTGAAGGCATTGACCCGAAAACGCGCCACGCCGGGCACTTCGAAGGAAAAGTCGGTTTCAAGATGCTTCTCGAAGTCCACCCGCTGGAGGTCGTTCATGATGTCGTAGATCAGCTCATGCACTTCCTTGTGATCCAGGGCCGGCAGGTTGATGCGTCGCACATCGCCGTCGACACGGATCATCGGTGGCAGACCGGCGGACAGGTGCAGGTCAGACGCGCCTTGTTTGGCGCTGAAAGCCAGCAGCTCAGTGATATCCATAGCGCTCCTCAATTCCAGTAGAATGCCGCGAACCTTCAGACCGCTGGCGCCTCTTGATGTCCACGATAGCAGACAACATTGCTCAGGTTAGTTCACGCATCCGTGCTGCCGCGCTCGCCGTCGGGCGCGACGAGCACACCATCCAGCTACTAGCCGTGAGCAAGACCAAGCCCGCCGAAGCCCTGCGGGAAGCGTATGCCGCCGGCCTGCGCGATTTTGGCGAGAACTACCTGCAGGAAGCCTTGAGCAAACAGCTCGAATTGGCCGACCTGCCCTTGATCTGGCACTTCATCGGCCCCATTCAATCGAACAAGACTCGCGCTATCGCCGAGCATTTCGACTGGGTGCATTCCGTGGATCGCTTGAAAATCGCACAACGCCTGTCCGAACAACGCCCTGCCGATTTGCCTCCATTGAACATCTGCATCCAGGTCAACGTCAGCGGCGAAGCCAGCAAGTCCGGCTGCACCCCGGCCGATCTGCCCGCCCTGGTCGATGCCATCAGCGCTCTACCGCATCTGAAATTGCGCGGGCTGATGGCGATTCCCGAGCCGACTGAAGATCGCGCCGCCCAGGATGCAGCCTTTGCTGCCGTGCAGAGCCTGCAAGCCAGCCTGAATCTGCCACTCGACACACTTTCCATGGGCATGAGCCACGACCTCGAGTCGGCCATTGCCCAGGGCGCCACTTGGGTTCGTATCGGTACGGCCCTGTTTGGCGCCCGCGGCTCTCAACAAGTGCATAGTCAGCCTCACCGTGGCTGACTCACCTCTCTCTATAAGGACCTGACATGAGCAAGACTCGTATTGCCTTTATCGGAGCCGGCAACATGGCCGCCAGCCTGATCGGCGGCCTGCGCGCCAAAGGTCTGGACGCCGCGCAAATCCGCGCCAGCGATCCGGGTGAAGAAACCCGTGCCCGCGTGAGCGCCGAACACGGCATCGAAGTGTTTGCCGAGAACGCCGAAGCCATTCAGGGCGTGGACGTGATCGTGCTGGCGGTCAAACCGCAGGCGATGAAAGCCGTTTGCGAAGCCATTCGCCCAAGCCTCAAGCCAAATCAACTGGTGGTCTCGATTGCGGCCGGCATCACCTGCGCCAGCATGAACAACTGGCTTGGCGCCCAGCCTATCGTGCGCTGCATGCCCAACACCCCGGCGCTGCTGCGCCAGGGCGTGAGCGGCTTGTACGCCACCGGCGAGGTGAGCTCCGAACAACGCCAACAGGCTGAGGAGCTGCTGTCGGCGGTTGGCATTGCCCTGTGGCTGGAAGAAGAACAGCAACTGGACGCGGTCACCGCCGTTTCCGGAAGCGGCCCTGCGTATTTCTTCCTGCTGATCGAAGCCATGACCGCTGCAGGTGTGAAGCTCGGCCTGCCAGCGGACATCGCCGCACAACTGACCGTGCAAACCGCTTTGGGCGCTGCACACATGGCAGTCGCAAGCGATGTCGACGCGGCTGAACTGCGTCGTCGCGTGACATCGCCTGCGGGCACCACCGAAGCGGCGATCAAGTCATTCCAGGCTGGCGGCTTCGAAGCCCTGGTAGAAAAAGCACTCGGCGCCGCTGCGCACCGCTCGGCCGAGATGGCTGAGCAACTCGGCCGCTAATCAGCTCTTACAAAGGAATCAATGATGCTCGGACTCAATGACGCTGCCATCTTCGTAATTAAAACCTTGGGCAGCCTGTACCTGCTGATCGTACTGCTGCGCTTTATCCTGCAATTGGTTCGGGCGAATTTTTACAACCCGCTCTGCCAGTTCATCGTGAAAGCCACTCAACCGTTGCTCAAGCCTCTGCGCCGGGTAATCCCGAGCATGTTCGGGCTGGACATGTCGTCACTGGTACTGGCGCTGATCGTGCAGATGGTGCTGATAGCGGTCATCCTGCTGCTCAAAGGCTTCATGGTTGACTGGCTGTTCTTGGTGCCTTGGGCACTGATCGCAATCTTCTCGCTGTTCTTGAGTATTCTGTTCTACGCAATGATCATCAGTGTGATTCTGTCCTGGGTCGCCCCGGGGAGTCACAATCCAGGCGCAGAGCTGGTCGCGCAGATTACTGAACCAGTGCTTGCGCCGTTCCGTCGGATCATTCCGAACCTGGGCGGTCTCGATATTTCGCCGATCTTCGCGTTTATCGCAATCCAGTTGGTGCAAAGCTGGCTGATCCCGCGCCTTGCGTACTATGCCCTCATGCCACAGGGGCTGCTCGGCCTGATCTGATGAGCTACTTTCGCTGGGACGGTGATGACCTGATTCTGGAGTGTCACCTGCAACCTGCGGCCCGCAGCGATGATTTCTGCGGGCTGCATGGCGATCGCCTGAAGATCCGCCTGACCGCACCGCCGGTTGAAGGCAAGGCCAATGCGTATCTGATGGCGTTTCTGGCCAAGGCGTTCGGGGTTTCCAAGAGTCAGGTGAGTTTGCTCAGCGGGGAGCTGAACCGGCAGAAACGGGTGCGGATTTGCTCGCCGAAGAAGCTGCCGGATTTGCAGGATCTGGTGCGCCCGGCAGGCTGACCGTGTCATCGCTCATCGCGAGCAGGCTCGCTCCCACAATGGAATGCGTCCCTGTGGGAGCGAGCCTGCTCGCGATTGCCGCGCCTCGGTCTACCTGGGGAAAAAACAGGCCCGGCCTTTGCTTGCCGCTAACCCCACCGGTCTTTAGACTTACGCCTCATTTCAATGAGAGCAGGGTCGATGCCAGCTGCCTTCCCCCCCGATTCTGTTGGTCTGGTGACGCCGCAAGTGGCGCACTTCAGTGAACCCCTGGCCTTGGCCTGCGGACGTTCGTTGCCCGCTTATGACCTGATATACGAAACCTACGGCACGCTGAACGCTACGGCGAGCAACGCGGTGCTGATCTGCCACGCCTTGTCCGGTCACCATCACGCTGCCGGCTTCCACAGCCCCGACGACCGCAAACCCGGTTGGTGGGACAGCTGCATCGGCCCCGGAAAACCGATCGACACCAACAAGTTCTTCGTGGTCAGCCTGAACAACTTGGGCGGCTGCAACGGTTCCACCGGCCCCAGCAGCATCAATCCGGAAACCGGCAAGCCGTTTGGCGCCGACTTCCCTGTGCTGACCGTGGAAGACTGGGTCCACAGCCAGGCACGCCTCGCCGACCTGCTCGGCATCCGCCAATGGGCGGCGGTGATCGGCGGCAGCCTCGGCGGCATGCAGGCCTTGCAGTGGACCATCACCTACCCGGACCGCGTGCGGCACTGCCTGGCGATCGCCTCGGCACCGAAACTGTCGGCGCAGAACATCGCATTCAACGAAGTCGCACGCCAGGCGATCCTCACCGACCCGGAGTTCCACGGCGGTTCGTTCCAGGAAGCGGGGGTGATCCCCAAGCGCGGGCTGATGCTGGCGCGGATGGTCGGGCACATCACGTACCTGTCCGACGACTCCATGGGCGAGAAATTCGGTCGCGGCCTGAAGAGCGAAAAGCTCAACTACGACTTCCACAGCGTCGAGTTCCAGGTCGAAAGCTACCTGCGGTATCAGGGCGAGGAGTTTTCCGGACGTTTCGACGCCAACACCTACCTGCTGATGACCAAGGCGCTGGACTACTTCGACCCGGCGGCGAACTTCGACAATGACCTGGCGAAAACCTTCGCCAATGCCCAGGCCAGGTTCTGCGTGATGTCCTTCACCACCGACTGGCGCTTCTCCCCTGCCCGCTCGCGGGAACTGGTGGACGCGCTGATGGCGGCCAGAAAAGACGTCTGCTACCTGGAGATCGACGCTCCGCAAGGCCACGATGCCTTCCTGATTCCGATCCCGCGTTATTTGCAGGCCTTCAGCAATTACATGAACCGTATAGCGCTTTGAGGAAGACATGAGAGCCGATCTGGAAATCATCCAGGAATGGATCCCCGCCGGCAGCCGCGTGCTCGACCTCGGTTGCGGTGACGGCGAGTTGCTGACCTGGCTGCGTGATCACAAACAGGTCACCGGCTATGGCCTGGAAAACGACCCGGACAACATCGCCGAGTGCGTGGCCAAGGGCATCAACGTCATCGAGCAAGATCTGGACAAGGGCCTGGGCAACTTTGCCAGCAACAGCTTCGACATCGTGGTCATGACCCAGGCCTTGCAAGCTGTGCACTACCCGGACAGGATCCTCGACGAAATGCTGCGGGTCGGTCGCCAGTGCATCATCACCTTCCCCAACTTCGGTCACTGGCGCTGCCGCTGGTACCTGGCGAGCAAGGGCCGGATGCCGGTTTCGGAGTTTCTGCCATACACCTGGTACAACACGCCGAACATCCACTTCTGCACTTTCGAAGACTTTGAAGCGCTGTGTCGCGAACGTGAAGCCAAGGTCATTGATCGGCTTGCCGTGGATCAACAGCATCGGCATGGGTGGGCCAGTAAGCTATGGCCTAATCTGTTAGGTGAGATCGGCATCTATCGCGTCAGCAGCCCCGGTCTGCCGGACCACAAGGTCGCGGTCTGAATCACGACACTTCGAGGAGAACGATCATGGGTCGTCTAGCACTGTTTTTACTTACTGCCTGCCTGAGCGTCACCGCCATGGCCGCCGACGTCATCAAGGGCGAGCGCAAGGAAACCTTTGGCGACGTGACGGTGCATTACAACACCTTCAATTCCACTTTCCTGACACCGGATATCGCCAAAGCGGCCGAGCTGACCCGCAGCAAGAATCAGGGCGTGATCAACGTTTCGGTACTCAAGGAAGGTAAACCACAGACGGCTCAGGTCAGCGGCACGGTCAAAGACCTGACCAGCCAAAGCATTCCGTTGAAGTTCAAACAGATCACTGAAACAGGCGCGGTGTACTACATCGCCCAGTTCCCGGTGGATCAGCAGGAAATCCGCACCTTCAAGATCGATGTTAAAACCGGCGACAAAACCAACACCATCAATTTCCAGCAAGAGCTTTTCCCCGGCCAATGATGAATTTCACGCAACTCGTACTGGCCAGCCATAACGCCGGCAAACTCAAGGAACTCCAGGCCATGCTCGGCGAATCGGTGCACTTGCGCTCGATCGGCGAGTTCAGCAGCGTCGAGCCTGAAGAAACCGGCCTGTCGTTCGTCGAGAACGCCATTCTCAAGGCCCGCAATGCCTCGCGCATTTCCGGTCTGCCGGCCTTGGCCGACGATTCGGGGCTGGCGGTGGATTTCCTCGGCGGTGCGCCAGGTATCTATTCGGCCCGTTACGCCGACGGCAAAGGCGATGCGGCGAACAACGCCAAACTGCTCGACGTGTTGAAAGAGGTGCCCGAAGCCGAGCGCGGTGCGCAGTTTGTCTGTGTGCTGGCGCTGGTGCGTCATGCCGACGATCCGTTGCCCATTCTCTGCGAAGGCCTGTGGCATGGGCGCATCCTGACCCAGTCCAGCGGCGAACACGGTTTTGGCTACGACCCGCTGTTCTGGGTGCCGGAGCGTGAATGCTCCAGCGCCGAACTGAGCCCGAGCGACAAGAACCAGATCAGTCACCGCGCCCGTGCAATGGATCTGCTGCGCCAGCGTCTGGGCCTGAAATGACCCATGACTCGTCCGCGTCGCCGCTGATTTTCGGCGGCGCCGCACAATCGCCTCGAGCGGCCCTGCCCGTGCTGCCGCCCCTGGCGTTGTACATCCACATCCCGTGGTGTGTACGC
Organism: Pseudomonas farris; assembly: GCF_019145235.1. Taxonomy (GTDB): domain Bacteria; phylum Pseudomonadota; class Gammaproteobacteria; order Pseudomonadales; family Pseudomonadaceae; genus Aquipseudomonas; species Aquipseudomonas farris. The sequence continues at coordinate 260,844 of NZ_JAHSTV010000008.1, forward strand.
AAATGCCCTTATTGCGACTTCAACTCCCACACCGCCAGCCCCGTGCTGCCGGAAGAAGAATATGTCGACGCCCTGCTGGCCGACCTCGATCAGGACCTGCATGCGGTTTATGGCCGTGAGCTGAGCTCGATCTTCTTCGGTGGCGGCACGCCGAGCCTGTTCAGTGCCGAGGCTCTGGGCCGTTTGCTCAAAGGTGTCGAGCAACGTATTCCGTTTGCCAGCGACATTGAAATCACCCTGGAAGCCAACCCTGGAACGTTCGAGCAGGAGAAATTCCGCGCCTACCGGGCGCTGGGCATCAATCGCCTGTCGATCGGCATCCAGAGCTTTCAGGAAGAGAAACTCAAGGCGCTGGGGCGGATTCACAACGGTGATGAAGCAGTTCGTGCCGCCGACATGGCCCGTCAGGCCGGCTTCGACAACTTCAATCTGGACTTGATGCATGGTTTGCCCGATCAGTCCCTGGACGATGCCCTGAACGATCTGCGCCAGGCCATTGCCCTGAAGCCGACCCATTTATCCTGGTATCAGCTGACGCTGGAACCGAACACGGTGTTCTGGAACCAGCCGCCGACGCTGCCGGAAGACGACACCCTGTGGGATATTCAGGAGGCCGGTCAGGCACTGTTGGCCGAACACGGTTACGCGCAATACGAAGTTTCGGCCTATGCCCAGCCCGGTCGTGCGGCGCGGCATAACCTCAATTACTGGAGTTTCGGCGACTTCATCGGCATCGGCGCCGGCGCCCACGGCAAGCTCAGCCATCCGGACGGGCGCATCGTGCGCACCTGGAAGACCCGCCTGCCGAAGGACTACCTCAACCCGGCCAAAAGCTTCCAGGCCGGCGAGAAAGCCCTGACCAACGAAGAACTGCCGTTCGAGTTCCTGATGAACGCCTTGCGCCTGACCGAGGGCGTCGAAGCGCGGTTGTATCCGGAGCGCACCGGGCTGCCCCTGGAAAGCCTCGCCGAAGGCCGTCGCGAGGCCGAACAAAGTGGCTTGTTGCAGGTCGAACCGTCACGTCTGGCGGCCACGCTGCGCGGACAACTCTTTCTCAATGACTTGCTGCAGAATTTTCTGACATAAGGAAATCGAATGGATCTGGTACTCGACCTGCTCGCCACCGTGTCCCGCTGGAGCCGTAGCAACCTGTCGGAAATCTCTCTGGCGCTGGTGGGCTGTTTGCTGGTGCTGTTTGGCGCCGACATCAAAGGCTGGGTCGACCAACGCCTGGGCAGCATCGCCGGCGCCCTGCGCGTCCCGCTGATGGCCCTGCTGTGCATGGTCGGCAGCGGCGTGGCGCTGATCTATGCAACGCCATGGATCATCAAAGGCCTCGGCCAGTTCAACAACTACAGCCTGGCACCGGTGCTGTTGGTGGTGCTGGTGTTGATTGGCGTTGTAGCCGACCGCCGCTGATCTCCAAGCACAACACAAAACAAAACAAATGTGGGAGCGGGCTTGCTCGCGAAAGCGGTAGATCATTCAACAGTGATGTTGACTGATACGACGCCTTCGCGAGCAAGCCCGCTCCCACATTTGGTATTGCGTAGGGCTCAGGACTGTTTTTCGAACTTCAGATCCCACACGCCGTGCCCAAGGCGTTCGCCACGGCGTTCGAACTTGGTGATCGGGCGTTCGGTCGGGCGCGGGACGCATTTGCCGTCTTCGGCAAGGTTGCGATAGCCCGGGGCGACGTTCATCACTTCCAGCATGTACTCGGCGTACGGTTCCCAGTCGGTGGCCATGTGCAACACACCGCCGACCTTCAACTTGCTGCGCACCAGTTCAGCGAACGAGGCCTGAACGATACGACGCTTGTGGTGGCGGCTCTTGTGCCACGGGTCCGGAAAAAACAGCATCAGGCGATCGAGGCTGTTGTCACCGATGCAACGGTTGAGCACTTCGATCGCATCGCAATCGTAGACGCGCAGGTTGGTCAGGCCCTGAGTCAGCACGCCATTGAGCAGCGCGCCGACACCCGGACGGTGAACCTCAACGCCAATGAAATCCTGCTCCGGCGAGGCCGCAGCCATTTCCAGCAGCGAATGGCCCATGCCGAAGCCGATTTCCAGCGAGCGCGGTGCCGAGCGACCGAACACCTGATCGAAGTCCACCGGCGCATCGGCCAAAGGCAGTACGAACAGCGGCGTACCTTGGTCCAGACCGCGTTGCTGGCCTTCAGTCATGCGCCCGGCGCGCATCACGAAACTCTTGATGCGGCGGTGTTGGCGCTCTTCGCCTTCTTCCGTCTGGATAGGCGTGTCGTTTGATTCAGTCATCAATGGCTCTTACTTGATCAGACCATCCAGCGGCGAGGAGGCGCTGGCATAGAGTTTTTTCGGCATGCGGCCGGCGAGGTAGGCCAAGCGACCTGCAACGATGGCGTGTTTCATGGCTTCAGCCATCATGATCGGCTGCTGGGCATGGGCGATGGCCGAGTTCATCAGCACCGCTTCGCAACCCAGTTCCATGGCGATGGTGGCGTCGGAGGCAGTACCGACACCGGCATCCACCAGCACCGGAATTTTCGCTTCTTCGAGGATGATCTGCAGGTTGTACGGGTTGCAGATCCCCAGGCCTGTGCCGATCAGACCGGCCAGCGGCATGACCGCGATGCAGCCGATCTCCGCCAGTTGACGGGCAATGATCGGGTCATCGCTGGTGTACACCATCACGTCGAAACCTTCCTTGACCAGCACTTCGGCGGCCTTGAGGGTTTCGATCACGTTGGGGAACAGGGTTTTCTGATCCGCCAGCACTTCCAGCTTCACCAGGTTGTGGCCGCCGAGCAGCTCACGGGCCAGGCGGCAGGTACGCACAGCCTCGGTAGCGTCGAAGCAGCCGGCGGTGTTAGGCAGGAATGTGTAGCGATCTGGCGACAGGACTTCGAGCAGGTTCGGTTCGCCCGGGTTCTGGCCGAGGTTGGTGCGGCGCACGGCGAAGGTGACGATCTCGGCACCCGAGGCTTCGATGGCCAGGCGGGTTTCTTCCATGTCGCGGTACTTGCCGGTGCCTACCAGCAAACGCGACTGGTAAGTACGACCGGCCAGGACGAAAGGCTTGTCGCTACGAACGATGCTCATGGGAAATCCTCTGTAGGGGTGAGGTTCTTGCAGAATTCTGTGCCCATTAGGGCCGGACGACTAGCCGCCGCCGATGGCATGGACCACTTCGATGGAATCGCCGTCGTTCAGCGTGGTTTCAGCGTGATGGCTGCGCGGGACGATATCCAGATTGAGCTCGACCGCCACCCGGCGCCCGGTCAGCTCCAGACGGGTCAGCAGGGCCGCAACGGTTTCACCGTCGGGCAGTTCAAGGGATTCGCCGTTCAATTGAATGCGCATACCGAATGCCGCCATCATTTTTAGGGGCTGGCATTCTAGCCCGATCAGTCAGGCCGACCCAAGCCATTCGTCACGAAATGGACCGCGTGGTCAGCTCAACCGCCAAGCGGCAAGCCCCAGGCAAACCCAGCCGACCAGGAACGCCAGGCCACCGAAGGGCGTAACGATCCCGAGCTTGCTTATGCCCGTTATCGTCAGCAGGTACAGGCTGCCGGAAAACAACAGAATGCCAATAGCAAATGATGCGCCGGCCCAAGTAATCAGTCGACCGGGAATCTGCGTAGCGAGCAGCGCTACACCCAGCAGCGCCAAGGTATGCACCAGTTGATAGGTGACACCCGTATGGAAAATCGCCAGGTACTCGGCGCTCAGGCGGCTTTTCAGGCCATGGGCAGCGAATGCGCCCAAGGCAACTCCGGTGAAGCCGAAAAAAGCAGCCAGCATCAGGAAGCCACGCAACATGAAGAACTCCAGTCAGACTCGATCAACAGGGTCTGTATAATGGCCGGCTCAACGGGTTCGGCCAAGCCATCTCTATGCTGCAGTTAATTTTCCGCCGTTTCACGAAGGCCCTGCTCTGGTTCGCAGGCGGCAGCGTATTGCTGGTGTTGCTGTTTCGGGTGGTGCCACCACCGGGAACGGCGCTGATGGTCGAGCGCAAGGTCGAATCCTGGTTCGATGGCGAGCCCATCGACCTGCAACGCACCTGGAAACCCTGGGACGAAATCTCCGACGACCTGAAAGTCGCAGTGATTGCCGGTGAGGATCAGAAGTTTCCCGAGCATTGGGGCTTTGATATCGGCGCGATTCAGGCGGCATTTGCGCATAACGAACGCGGCGGCTCGATTCGCGGCGCCAGCACCCTGAGCCAGCAAGTGTCGAAGAATCTGTTTCTGTGGTCTGGCCGCAGTTGGCTGCGCAAAGGCCTGGAGGTCTGGTTTACCGGGCTGATCGAGGTGTTCTGGCCCAAGCAGCGGATTCTTGAGGTGTACCTCAACAGCGTCGAGTGGGATGAAGGCGTGTTTGGCGCCGAAGCGGCCGCCCGGCATCACTTTGGTGTGGGCGCTCGCTCGATATCCCGACAGCAGGCGAGTTTGCTGGCGGCGGTACTGCCGAACCCGCGGGTGTGGAGCGCCAGCCATCCAACCTCTTACGTTGCAAGACGGGCCGGGTGGATTCGCCAACAGATGAGTCAGTTGGGTGGGGACAGTTATCTGCTTGGGCTCAACGTTTCGCGCCGGGCGCCTTGGTCTCAATAACGCTAAAGCCCCCTGTGGGAGCGGGCTTGCTCGCGAATGCGGTGTGTCATTCAGCTTTGATGTTGACTGATACACCGCATTCGCGAGCAAGCCCGCTCCCACATTGGTTCTGTGGTTAACAGGAATATTGGGCACCAACAAAAACGCCCCGATCAATGATCGGGGCGTTTTTTATTGCCGGTGCGCAGGTTACGCGGCGATCGACAGTTTGAGCTTGTTCATCGCGCTCTTCTCGAGCTGACGAATACGCTCGGCCGACACGTTGTACTTCTGCGCCAAGTCGTGCAGCGTGGCTTTTTCTTCTGCCAACCAGCGCTGGTAGAGGATGTCGCGGCTGCGGTCGTCCAGCACTTCAAGCGCTTCGTGCAGGTTGTGGTTGGAGTTGTCGCTCCAATCGGCGTCTTCCAGTTGACGGGCCGGGTCGTACCGGTGGTCTTCCAGATAGTTGGCCGGCGACTGGAATGCACTGTCGTCGTCCGCTTCCGCAGCCGGGTCGAAAGCCATGTCATGGCCAGTCAGGCGACTTTCCATCTCGCGCACTTCCCGCGGCTCTACGCCGAGGCTTTCCGCCACGCGATGGACTTCCTCGTTGTTCAGCCAGGCCAGACGCTTCTTCTGGCTGCGCAGGTTGAAGAACAACTTGCGCTGAGCCTTGGTGGTCGCAACTTTCACGATCCGCCAGTTGCGCAGGATGAACTCGTGGATTTCTGCCTTGATCCAGTGCACCGCAAAGGACACCAGGCGTACACCCATTTCCGGGTTGAAACGCTTGACCGCTTTCATCAGGCCAACGTTGCCTTCCTGGATCAGGTCAGCCTGGGCCAGGCCGTAGCCGGAATAGCTACGGGCAATGTGTACGACAAAACGCAGGTGGGCGAGCACCATCTGCCGAGCCGCCCCCAAATCCTGCTCATAATAGAGACTCTCGGCCAGTTCACGCTCCTGCTCCGGTGTCAGCAATGGAATGCTGTTCACCGTGTGCACATAGGCCTCCAGGTTCGCACCCGGGACCAGAGCATATGCAGGCTGCAAAGAATTGGTCATACGAAAAAACCTCCGACTTACATAACTCGTGCAGTTCAGCACTGCGAAAATTGACCGGAAACCAAAAGACAAGTTCCCATAAACGCTGAAAGGTCAATACGAGCAAAATGATATTACTTTGGCGCAAGCTCCCGCAGGTGGCGTGCGACTGCAATCCATGCACCGATATACCCCAACAGCACCGCGCCAAGCAAGAGCGATAGACCGTCGGCAACTGGCACTCCGGCCAGCGCAAAATCACTGCCGTACAAACCGGCCAGTCCAACTACCGCGTCGTTCAGCCAATTCAGGCCGAACGCCAATACACCCCAGGCAAAAATCCCCGCACCGAAGCCATAAAGTGCACCCATATACAGAAAGGGCCTGCGCACATAGCTGTCAGTGCCGCCGACGAGTTTAATCACTTCTATCTCTGTGCGGCGGTTTTCAATATGAAGACGAATGGTATTGCCTATCACCAAAAGTAATGCAGAAACCAAAAGCACCGTCAGACCGAAGACAAAACGGTCGCCCAGCTTGAGGATGGCTGCCAGACGCTCGACCCAGACTAGATCAAGTTGCGCCTGTTGTACCTTCGGCAATTCGGAAAGTTTTTGTCTCAATGCTTCAAGCGTGGGCTTGTCGACCTCGTTCGGGGTCACCAGGACCACGCCCGGCAGCGGGTTTTCCGGGAGTTCCTTGAGCGCTTCGCCCAGTCCGGACTGCTGCTGAAACTCTTCCAGCGCCTGATCGCGACCCACGTATTCGGCCTCGGCCACACCCGGCATACCCTTGATCTGCTCACGCAACGACTCGCCCTGCTCAGGGCTGGCATCGAGTTGCAGGTACAGGGAAATCTGCGCCGCACGCTGCCAGGAACCGCCAAGACGCTCGACGTTACTTAGCAAAAGTGACAGGCCCATCGGCAAGCTGAGGGCAACTGCCATCACCATGCAGGTGAAAAAGCTGCCTATCGGGTGTTTACCCAAGCGGCGCAAGCTGTCCAGCAGACTGGCACGATGGCTTTCGACCCAGGCACGGAACAGCGTAGAGAAATCCGGGCCATCGTCATCGTCGCGCTTTTTCTTCTGCGGCTGCGGATCGGCGGGTTTCGGGGCTACGCGCTCGGAAACCTTGGGGCTACGTGTTGCACTCATACGCCAGCCTCCCCATCGCCGATCAATCGGCCACGCTGCAGGGTGAGCATGCGGTGACGCATGCGGGCAATCAGTGCCAGGTCGTGACTGGCGATCAGCACGCTGGTACCCAAACGGTTGATGTCTTCGAACACGCCCATGATTTCTGCCGCCAGACGCGGGTCGAGGTTACCGGTCGGTTCATCCGCCAGCAGCAAGGCCGGACGGTGAACGATGGCGCGAGCGATGCCGACGCGCTGTTGCTGGCCAGTGGACAGGTCGCCGGGGTAGAGATCGGTTTTGTCCGAGAGCGCCACGCGCTCCAGGGCCGAGTCCACGCGCTTGGCGACTTCGGCCTTGGACAGGCCAAGGATCTGCAGCGGCAATGCGACGTTGTTGAACACCGTGCGATCGAACAGCAGTTGGTGATTCTGGAACACCACGCCGATTTGACGGCGCAGGAATGGAATCTGCGCATTGCTGATGGTGCTCAGGTCTTGCCCTGCCAGCAGCAATTTGCCGGTGGTCGGACGCTCCATGGCCAGCAGCAGCCGCAACAAGGTGCTTTTACCGGCGCCGGAATGGCCGGTAACAAACAAGAATTCGCCCCGACGGACTCGAAAGCTCAGCTCATGCAAGCCGACGTGACCATTCGGGTAGCGTTTACCGACCTGTTCGAAACGAATCATGAACGCTCCCGCTCGGCAAACAATGCCTGGACAAAGGGTTCTGCTTCAAAAGTACGCAAATCGTCGATGCCTTCGCCGACGCCGATATAGCGAATCGGCAAGCCAAACTGCTTGGCCAGGGCGAAAATCACCCCGCCCTTGGCGGTGCCGTCGAGTTTGGTCAGCGCCAGGCCAGTCAGTTCGACGGTCTGGTTGAATTGCTTGGCCTGGTTGATGGCGTTCTGGCCGGTACCGGCGTCGAGCACCAACAGCACTTCGTGCGGCGCATCGGCGTCGAGCTTGCCGATCACCCGGCGAACTTTTTTCAGTTCTTCCATCAGGTTGTCTTTGGTGTGCAACCGACCGGCGGTGTCGGCGATCAGCACGTCAATGCCACGGGCCTTGGCGGCCTGTACAGCATCGAAGATGACCGAAGCCGAATCGGCGCCGGTGTGCTGGGCGATCACCGGAATCTTGTTGCGCTCACCCCAGACCTGCAGCTGCTCCACCGCAGCGGCGCGGAAAGTATCACCGGCGGCGAGCATGACTTTCTTGCCTTCCAGTTGCAGCTTCTTCGCCAGTTTGCCGATGGTGGTGGTCTTGCCGGCGCCGTTGACGCCCACCACCAGAATCACGAACGGCTTGTTCTGCGAGGTGATTTTCAGCGGCTGCTCGACGGGCTTGAGCATCGCTGCCAGTTCGGCTTGCAGGGATTTGTACAACGCATCGGCATCGGCCAGCTCTTTGCGGGCGACTTTCTGGGTCAGGCGCTGAATGATCACCGACGTCGCTTCGACGCCGACATCGGCGGTCAGCAGACGGGTTTCGATGTCTTCGAGCAACTCGTCATCGATGATTTTCTTGCCGAGGAACAGGCTGGCCATGCCCTCGCCAATGCTGGCGCTGGTCTTGGACAAGCCTTGCTTGAGGCGAGCGAAGAAACCGGCCTTGGACTCTTCGGTACGCACAGGCTCGACCGGAGTTTCCACTGGAGCAACGGGCGTGGCGACAACAGGAACGATGACCGGTGCAGGTGCAGGTGCAGGTGCAGGTGCAGGTGCAGGTGCAGGTGCTTGAACAATCGGAGCAACCGGAGCAGGAGCAACAAATACCGACACTTCTGGCTCTGGAGCAACCGGCGCAGGCTCGGCCACGAACACAGGTTCAATGACCGGCTCAACCATTGGCGCCTGAACCGGTTCTGGAGCAAACGCAGTCGGGGCCGGAATCGGTTCTGGAGCAAACGCAGTCGGGGCCGGAATCGGCGGAGTGAAGTGAGCTGCTTGCTCATCTTCGACCAGCGCCACCGGCTCTTCCGCCACCGGCAATGTCAGCCACGGCTCAGCGGCTGGCGTCAGCGGCAATGGGGCCACGACTTCGGTTTCAGGCTCAGGCTCAGGCTCAGGCTCGGCCGCAGATTGCAGCACCGGCTCGGCGATCGGCGCAGGCACTTCATCCATGACCGGCGCCGGTGTTGGCTCAGGAAGTGGTTGTGGCTGTTCGACAACGGGTTCCTGCGGCTTTTTGCGCAGCCATCCGAACAGGCTTTTCTTCTCACCAGCCGCAGCTGGGGTCTTCTTGTCGTCGTTGGAACCAAACATGGAGGACGGCTATCTCACGGTAGCGACGCGCCAAAGAGCGCCTCGGCAATAAATAATTCGATGCAGAACAGACTGCGATTCATCCAGCTTGTTCACGCGCAACATTTTGTCGAGGTGCCAACGGCACCTCAAAGGTTGATTAATACTAAGGACTGGAACGGCATCGTCGGCGAAAACGCAGAGTTTAGCTGACAAACTCAAAGCCCAAGCCGCAAACCCAAACAACCTACTGACCGATCAAAGGCCTGATAGGCGTGGCCGCCAGTAAAACGGATCAGTATCCTAGCACCTCCTCGCCCGCCTAGGCTAAGACCAAGCGGGCAGCCCCAAAGGTTTAAAAACGAATGAATGCTCTAGCCCGCCGCGCTGCAGGCCTGCTGTTCAGCACAGTTTGTCTGCCACTTTCAGCCCTGGCTGCCGATCCACAACCCACCCACGAATTCACCCTCGACAACGGCTTGAAGGTCGTCGTGCGCGAAGACCATCGTGCGCCGGTCGTCGTTTCCCAGGTCTGGTACAAGGTTGGCTCAAGCTATGAGACCCCGGGCCAGACCGGGCTGTCCCATGCGCTGGAACACATGATGTTCAAGGGCAGCGAGAAAGTCGGCCCCAGCGAAGCGTCGCTGATCCTGCGCGACCTCGGCGCCGAAGAGAACGCCTTCACCAGCGACGACTTCACCGCGTATTACCAAGTGCTGGCCCGTGACCGTCTGGGCGTGGCCTTCGAGCTGGAAGCCGACCGCATGGCCAATCTGCGCCTGCCAGCCGACGAGTTCACCCGCGAGATCGAGGTGATCAAGGAAGAACGTCGCCTGCGCACCGACGACAAGCCGATGTCCAAGGCCTACGAGCGCTTCATGGCCATGGCCTACCCCGCCAGCGGTTATCACACGCCGACTATCGGCTGGATGGCGGACCTCGACCGCATGAAGATCGAAGAACTGCGCCACTGGTATCAATCCTGGTATGTGCCGAACAACGCTACCCTGGTAGTGGTTGGTGACGTGACTCCGGACGAAGTCAAAACCCTGGCCCAGCGTTACTTCGGCCCGATCGCCAAGCGCGACGTGCCACCCGCGAAAATCCCGCTGGAGCTGGCCGAGCCCGGCGAACGGAAAATCACCCTGCATGTGCAGACCCAATTGCCGAGCCTGATGCTGGCCTTCAACGTACCGAGCATCGCCACCGCCGAAGACAAGCGTTCGGTGAACGCTCTGCGCCTGATCTCCGCACTGCTCGACGGCGGCTACAGCGGCCGGATCCCGACGCAACTGGAACGCGGTGAAGAGCTGGTGTCCGGCGGTTCGTCGAGCTACGACGCCTATACCCGTGGCGACAGCCTGTTCACTTTGTCGGCCACGCCGAACACTCAGAAGAAGAAAACCATGGCCCAGGCGGAAGCCGGCCTGTGGAAACTGCTTGAACAGCTGAAAACCACGGCGCCGTCCACTGAAGAACTGGAGCGGGTGCGAGCGCAGGTCATTGCCGGCCTGGTCTACGAGCGTGACTCGATCACCAGCCAGGCCACCGCCATCGGCCAACTGGAAACCGTCGGCTTGTCCTGGAAACTGATGGACACCGAACTCGCCGACCTGGAAAGCGTGACCCCGCAAGACATCCAGAAGGCCGCCAAGCTGTATTTCACCCGCGCACGTCTCAGCGTCGCCCATGTACTGCCAGAGGAGACGACTCATGAGTGAGCGTAAAAAACCACGCCTGGCCCTGATCGGCCTGGTCGTCATTGCACTGCTCGGGTCTGCCGCCTTCTATTTCTCCAAGTCTGACGAAACCAGCGCCAGCGAAGCCCTCGACAAAGCCAAGTCCAGCCAGAAGTTGCAATCGTTGGCAGAACTCGACGGCAAGGCCCCAAGCCATCGCTCGCTGAACGTGCAGACCTGGAACACCGCCGAAGGCGCCAAGGTGCTGTTCGTCGAAGCCCGTGAGCTGCCGATGTTCGATATGCGCCTGACTTTCGCCGCCGGTAGCAGCCAGGATGGCGATGCACCCGGCCTGGCACTGTTGACCAACGCCATGCTCAACGAAGGTGTGGCCGGCAAAGACGTCGGCGCTATCGCCCAAGGCTTCGAAGGCCTGGGGGCCGACTTCGGTAACGGTGCCTATAAAGACATGGCGATTGCCTCGCTGCGCAGCCTCAGTGCCGCGGACAAACGCGAGCCTGCCTTGAAGCTGTTTGCTGAAGTCGTCGGCAAACCGACCTTCCCCGCCGACTCGTTTGCCCGCATCAAGAACCAGATGCTGGCCGGCTTCGAATACCAGAAACAGAACCCCGGCAAACTCGCCAGCCTGGAGCTGATGAACCGCTTGTATGGCGATCACCCGTACGCGCATTCCAGCGACGGCACGGCGAAAAGCATTCCACCGATCACCTTGGCGCAGTTGCGGGCCTTCCATCAGAAAGCCTACGCCGCCGGTAACGTGGTGATTGCGCTGGTGGGCGATTTGTCGCGCGCCGACGCCGAGGCGGTTGCCGCACAAGTGTCCGCCGATCTGCCAAAAGGGCCGGCCCTGGCGAAAATCGAGCAACCGACCGACCCCAAGTCCAGCATCGGCCATATCGAGTTTCCGTCCAAGCAAACCAACCTGATGATCGCGCAACTGGGCATCGACCGTGACGATCCGGATTACGCAGCGCTGTCCCTGGGCAATCAGATCCTTGGCGGCGGTGGTTTCGGCACCCGCTTGATGAGTGAAGTGCGCGAGAAGCGCGGCCTGGCCTATGGCGTGTATTCGGGTTTCAGCCCGATGCAGGTTCGCGGCCCGTTCATGATCAACCTGCAAACCCGCGCCGAGATGAGCGAAGGCACGCTGAAACTGGTGCAGGACGTGCTCGCCGACTACCTTAAAACCGGCCCTACCCAGAAAGAACTCGACGACGCCAAGCGTGAATTGGCCGGCAGCTTCCCGCTGTCCACCGCCAGTAACGCCGATATCGTCGGGCAGCTCGGCGCCATGGGTTTTTACAACTTGCCGCTGAGCTACCTGGAAGACTTCATGCAGCAGTCCCAGAGCCTGACCGTCGAGCAAGTCAAAACCGCATTGAACAAACACCTGAGCACGGACAAACTGGTCATCGTCAGCGCTGGCCCGACCGTGCCACAAAAGCCGTTACCGGCCCCATCTGACAAACCTGCCGAGCAACCGCTCGGGGTTCCGGAGCATTAATGGCCCGTCCATCGCGCCCTAAAAAACCTGTTCACAACGTGCATAATGGCGTGAATCAACTGCGCATCATCGGCGGTGAATGGGGCAGCCGAAAGCTGAGCTTCCCCGATGCGCCAGGCTTGCGCCCAACGCCGGACCGAGTCCGTGAAACCCTGTTCAACTGGCTCGCGCCTTATGTCGCCGGGGCCAAGGTACTCGACCCCTTTGCCGGTAGCGGCGCGTTGTTTCTCGAGGCTTTGTCCCGTGGCGCAGCAATGGGCCAGGCGCTGGATGCCAGCAACATCGCGGTAGCGAGCATCAAGGAACATCTGGGCACCCTGCGCTGCACCACCGGCCAGGTACAGACTGCCGACGCGTTGCGCTATCTGGAAACCCAACCGGCAACGGCATTCGACCTGGTGTTTCTCGACCCGCCGTTTAATCAGAATCTGTTGCCGGCCGTTTGCACTTTGCTCGAAGAGCGTCATTGGCTGAGTGACGATGCGTGGGTCTACACTGAAAGCGAAACGGCACCGTCGATATTGGGTTTGCCAGAAAATTGGCGCCTGCATCGGGAGCAAAAATCCGGACGGGTGTATTACGCGTTGTGGCAACGTATGGCAGGGATCGCCGGTTAGTCCGGCCTGTAAAAACGGTGCGAAGCTCAGTCAGTTAACGCTGCGGGTAAGCACCGCTGCATCGAGAGCAATCGTGTCCCATCTGCCAGAACATTTCACCCCCCGTTTCAACCCCGCCTACGGCCTGGGCAATCCGCACTTACAAACCTTGTGGGGACCGCTATGGCGCAAAACCACACACCTGGACCGCGAGCGCGAACGCTTATGGCTCGAAGACGGTGATTTCCTTGATCTGGACTGGCATGGCCCCCACAGCGCAAATGTGCCACTGGTGCTGGTGCTGCATGGCCTGACCGGCTCATCGAATTCACCTTACGTGGCCGGCGTACAGAAGGCACTGGGCGCCCAGGGTTGGGCCAGTGTCGCGCTGAACTGGCGAGGCTGTTCCGGCGAACCCAATCTGTTGCCGCGCAGTTACCATTCCGGGGCCAGTGAAGACCTGGCCGAAACCATCAAGCACCTGCGGACCCAACGCCCCCTCGCACCGCTGTATGCGGTCGGTTATTCCATGGGTGGCAACGTGTTGCTCAAACACCTGGGCGAAACCGGTAGCAACAGCGGTGTACTCGGCGCGGTGGCGGTGTCGGTGCCGTTTCGGCTCGATCAATGTGCCGATCGTATCAGCCAGGGTTTTTCAAAATTCTATCAAGCGCATTTCATGCGGGAGATGGTCGCCTACATCAAGAACAAGCAGCGCAGATTCCAGCATGAAGGGCATCAGGATGGCTTGGCTGCATTGGCGGCGCTGGGCTCGCTGGAGAATATGCGCACCTTCTGGGATTTCGATGGCCGGGTCACCGCGCCGCTGAATGGTTTCGCCGATGCCGCGGATTACTATCGCCGCGCTTCGAGTCGTTATTTCCTGGGAGAGATTCGCACACCGACCCTGATTATCCAGGCGGCCGACGACCCATTTGTCTTTCCTCATAGCCTGCCGCATGCCGACGAATTGTCTGCCTCCACTCAATTCGAGTTGCAGGCCAAGGGTGGGCATGTCGGCTTCGTCGAGGGCTCATTCCGGCAACCGGGTTATTACCTGGAACGGCGCATTCCCCAGTGGCTCGCCACCACAGGGCGCAAGTAGAGCATGGGTTCGGATCAGGGCGAGTCGATCCACTTCTGGCAAACGGCGCCGTTGGCTGGGGTCGAGTTGTTGTCCGCACGCTACATCGAACACCGCTTCGCCCCCCATGTGCATGACGGCTATGTGATCGGCATGATCATGGCCGGCGCCCAGCGTTATCGCTATCGAGGCGCCGAGCATCTGGCCGGCAGCGGCACACTGGTGCTGATCAACCCGGATGAACTGCACACCGGCCACAAAGGTACGGAAGACGGTTGGCTGTACCGGGCGTTTTATCCCGACAGCGGGCAGATTCTTTCATTGCTGGATGAGCTCGAACTGCCGACCGATACCCTGCCAGCGTTTGGCGCCACGTTGTATCGCGATCCGGATCTGGTGAAGGGGTTCTGCCAACTGCATTGCTTGCTGGAGAGTCCGTCCACGGCCCTGCAGCAGCAAACGGCCTGGCGGAAAATGATGCTGTCGCTGTTGCAACGTCACGCAGCCGTTCCGATCGCCAGAAAACCTGGCAAGGAACACCGGGCGGTGACCCTGGCCAAGGAGCTGCTGCAATCACGCTTGGCGGCGCCGCCCTCGCTGGAAGCACTGGCGGCGACGGTGAACCTGTCGCCCTTCCACTTCGCCCGAGTGTTCCGCAGAGCCACCGGCATGCCGCCACACACCTGGTTGATGCAGCAGCGTATCGCCCGGGCACGGGCGCTGTTACAGCGCGGCTGCCTGCCGCTGGAAGTCGCGACGCAGCTGGGTTTTGCCGACCAGAGTCATCTGAGTCGGCAATTCAAACAGGTTTACGGCGTAGGACCGGGGGCGTATCGCAGCGCTTTGCAGCTGCCTGGTTATGGATGACGAAGATCCAAATGTGGGAGCGGGCTTGCTCGCGAAGGCGGTGGGTCAATCGACATTGATATCGACTGACCCACCGCCTTCGCGAGCAAGCCCGCTCCCACATTGGTTTTGCGTTTACTCGCCCTTGGCGACGCCTCGCGCAGGATCGTTGATCCACTCGCTCCACGACCCGGCATACAACGCCCCCAACGGATAACCCGCCAGGCACAGAGCGAACAAGTTGTGGCAGGCGGTCACACCGGAACCGCAATACGCGACCAACTCTGTCGGTGAACGATCACCGAGCTTCGCGGCAAACCGCTGCTTGAGCTGTTCGGCCGGCAGGAACCGCCCGTCGCTGCCCAGGTTATCGGTGAACGCGGCACATTGTGCGCCGGGGATGTGCCCGGCAACCGGATCGATCGGTTCCACTTCGCCCTTGAAGCGCGGCAAGCCGCGGGCATCGAGCAAGGTCAGCGCGGGCTGGCCGAGACGCTGCTGGAGTTGTTCGGCGCTGAGCACCAACGAAGCATCCGGCGTCCCGGTAAAGGTGCCACGGGTAACCGACGGCGGATCAAGACTCAGGGGCAATCCAGCGGCGTGCCAGGCTTTCAGCCCGCCATCGAGAATGAACACGCCATCGCGCTTGCCCAGCCACGCCAGCAACCACCAGGCCCGCGCCGCGTAGGCGCCGGGACCGTCATCGTACAAAACCACTTCGCTGTCGGCGTTGATGCCCCAGGCTTGCAAGCGTTCGATCAAGTCGGCGGGTTCAGGCAATGGATGACGCCCGGTAACCCCCTTGACCACTGCACTGCTCAAATCACGCTCAAGATCGGCAAAGCTCGATCCGGCAATATGCCCTTCCGCGTAGCTGCGCTGCCCGTAATCAGGGTCTTCGAGGGCAAAACGACAATCCAGAATCACCAGCCCCGGCGTCTCCTTTTTCAGGTCCAACGCTTGCGGGCTGATCAGTTGCGCAATGGGCATAACGGGCTCCTGTGATTTTGTTTGTCTGGAATCCTACTGCACTCTTTATCCCACTTCTTCCAGCGCCTGGGCCAGCGGCACATAAAACTCTTCGAACAGTGCATTCACCGCATCGTGAGCTTGACCCGTGACGAACCCGGCCTCCAGCACCAGCACCTGATACACGCCCCGTTTTATCGCCTGTTCGCTCAGATGGTTGGAGTTTTCCCGCGTGGTGCACAGAAAACGCACCCACGACGTGAGGATGATCCAGGCATTGAGGGTCAGGGATTCGATCTGAACCTTGTCCATGCACAGAATGCCGGCCTCGACGAAGCCCGCGTAGATGTGTGTGCCCTGGATCAGGCAGCGCTGGGAAAAGCGCCGGTAACGGGCGGCCAGTTCGGGATCGCTGTCGAGCAAATGCTCGAGGTCGCGATGCAGGAAGCGGTAGCGCCACATGGCGGAGAGCAATTCCTTGAGGTAGAAGCGCTTGTCTTCAACTGTCGCGGCGCGGCCCTGGGGCGGGCGCAGGAAGCTGTCCACCAGGTTTTCGTACTCACTGAACAACACGGCGATGATCGCCTGCTTGTTGGGGAAGTGGTAGTACAGGTTGCCCGGGGAAATCTCCATATGGGCAGCAATGTGGTTGGTGCTGATACTGCGCTCGCCCTGTTGATTGAACAGCTCCAGGCTGTTCTGCACGATGCGCTCGCTGGTTTTGATCCGAGGGGCCATGGCTTGAGCTTTAATTCAGAGTGCGATGAGGGGCATCTTACGACCTATCCACGCATGGATAAAACAAAGCTGTACCAGAGCGTCATTTGACTTTCTAGAGCATAGACTCTAAAAAGTTCCCCATTACAATAAATCCGGAGCCGACCATGCCTGCTGACATCGCCTACCTGAAGAACCTGCAGCAGCCTCTGGACGAACTCCAAGCCCTGTTCGACGCTCAACGCGCGGCGTATGCAGCCAACCCGATGCCACCCGCGGCTCAGCGCCAGCAATGGCTAAAGGCGTTGAAGGACCTGCTGAGCAATGAGCGTCAGGCCCTGATCGACGCCATCAGCCAGGACTTCAGCCACCGCAGCGCCGATGAGACCCTGCTCGCCGAACTGATGCCCAGCCTGCACGGCATTCATTACGCCAGCCGGCACCTCAAAGGCTGGATGAAAACCTCGCGACGCAAAGTCGGACTCGCCTTTCAGCCAGCATCGGCCAAAGTGGTTTATCAGCCGTTGGGCGTGGTCGGAGTGATCGTGCCGTGGAACTACCCGCTTTACCTGGCAATCGGGCCATTGGTGGGGGCGTTGTCGGCAGGCAATCGGGTGATGCTCAAACTCAGCGAATCGACCCCTGCCACCGGTTTGCTGCTCAAGGAATTGCTGGGGCGAGTTTTTCCTCAGGACCTGGTCTGCGTGGTGCTGGGCGAGGCTGATATCGGTGTGGCGTTCTCGCGGCTGCGTTTTGATCATTTATTGTTCACCGGCGCCACCAGCATCGGCAAACACGTGATGCGCGCGGCGGCCGAGAATCTGACCCCGGTGACCCTCGAACTGGGTGGCAAGTCCCCGGCCATCGTTTCCCGCGATGTGCCGCTCAAGGACGCCGCCGAACGCATCGCTTTCGGCAAGACCCTCAATGCAGGGCAAACCTGTGTCGCTCCGGACTATGTGCTGGTGCCGGAAGACCGCGTCGGCTCTTTCGTCGAAGCCTATCGTCAGGCGGTTCGCGGGTTTTATCCGACGCTGGCCGACAACAAGGACTACACCGCCATTATCAACGACCGGCAGCTGGCACGGCTCAACGGCTACCTCAGCGACGCCACCAGCAAGGGCGCGCTGCTGATTCCGCTGTTCGATCAAGGCCAGGGGCGACGCATGAGTCATAGCCTGCTGCTCAACGTCAGCGACGACATGACGGTGATGCAGGACGAAATCTTCGGCCCGTTGCTGCCGATCGTGCCGTACAAGGATCTCGACGAAGCATTTGCCTACATCAACCAACGCCCTCGTCCGCTGGCGCTGTATTACTTCGGCTACGACAAGCGCGAGCAAAACCGCGTCCTCCACGAAACCCATTCCGGTGGCGTTTGCCTCAATGACACCTTGCTGCACGTTGCTCAGGACGACATGCCGTTTGGCGGCATCGGTGCCTCGGGCATGGGCCACTACCACGGCCACGAGGGTTTCCTGACCTTCAGCAAGGCCAAAGGCGTGCTGATCAAACAGCGTTTCAATGCGGCGAAGCTGATCTATCCGCCCTACGGCAAATCCATTCAGAAACTGATCCAGAAGCTGTTTATCCGCTAACGATCATCACCGCCGGGTAATAACAATAATGAGCCCAAGCCTGTCCGACACACCCGCGCTGTCACGACGCGGCCTGCTTAAATTCAGCCTCGGCGCCAGCGCCTTTCTCGCCACGGCCGGATTAGGCGCGAACCTCAGCGGCTGCTCGTCGAGCAACCCGGCCAGCGGTTTCGCGATTCTGCGCAGCGGCGACGTGCTGTTTCTGCGGGCGGTGATCCCGGTGATGCTCGACGGTGCCGTGGCCGTCGAAAAAATGCCGGCCGCTGTCGCCGAGACCCTGCACTGCCTGGATAACGGCCTGAATCACTTGTCGCCGGAAATGCTCAAACTGACCCGGCAATTGTTCGATGTGTTGGGGATGAGCATTACTCGCGGCCCATTGACCGGGATCTGGGGCAGTTGGGAAAACGCCAGCAGCGAACAGATCCGGCACTTTCTCGACCGTTGGGAAAACAGCTCGTTGAGCCTGCTGCGCATGGGCCATAGCTCGTTGCTGCAAATGGTGATGATGGCATGGTACAGCCGGGCGGAGTCGTGGGCGCATTGCGGGTATCCCGGGCCGCCTACCGTTTGAAGTCGTGGCGACGCCTTCGCGGGCAAGCCTCGCTCCTACAGGGGGTACGCGATCCATGTGGGAGCGAGCCTGCTCGCGATAGCGTCTGCCGCCTCACCACCAAATCCAAAATAATAAGAGAACCCGAACATGCCCGTACCCGATCCGTTCCGCGAAGGCCTGGCCCGTGGCTGGAAAACCTACAACGGCGCCCGGCTGACCCAGGACCTGACCCTCGAAGCGGACGTGGCGATCATCGGCAGCGGTGCCGGCGGCGGGACCACCGCCGAAATCCTCAGCGCCGCCGGCTACAAGGTGTTGCTGATCGAAGAAGGCCCACTCAAGACCAGCAGCGACTTCAAGATGCTCGAAGACCAGGCCTACACCAGCCTCTATCAGGAAGGCATCGGGCGCATGAGCAAGGACGGCGCGATCACCATCCTTCAGGGCCGTGCAGTGGGCGGCACCACGCTGATCAACTGGACCTCAAGCTTTCGCACCCCGGACCCGACGCTGGAACATTGGGCCAAAGAGCACGACGTCATAGGCCACACACCGGCCGAGATGGCGCCCTGGTTCGAGAAAATGGAACAACGCCTGGGTGTCGCCCCGTGGAGGGTGCCGCCCAACGCCAACAACGACGTCATCCGCAAAGGCTGCGAACAACTTGGCTACGCCTGGCATGTGATTCCGCGCAACGTGCGCGGCTGCTGGAACATCGGCTACTGCGGCATGGGTTGCCCGACCAACGCCAAGCAGTCGATGCTGGTCACGACCATCCCGGCGACCCTGGAGAAAGGTGGCGAGCTGCTCTATCTGGCCCGCGCCGAAAAGCTGTCGATCAAAGACGGCAAGGTTACGGGGCTACACTGTGTGGCGATGGATGAGCGTTGCGTTGCGCCTACCGGACGCACGATTACGGTCAAGGCGCGGCATTACGTGCTGGCTGGCGGCGGGATCAACAGCCCGGCGCTGCTATTGCGCTCCGAAGCACCGGATCCTCACGAGCGACTGGGTAAACGAACATTCCTACACTTGGTAAACATGTCCGCCGGGCTGTTTGATGAAGTGATCAACCCGTTCTACGGCGCGCCGCAGTCGATCTATTCCGACCATTTCCAGTGGCAGGATGGCACCACTGGCAAGATGTCCTACAAACTTGAAGTTCCACCGCTCCACCCGACGCTGGCCAGCACATTACTCGGCGGTTTTGGCACGGAAAGCGCCCGACATATGGAAAACCTGCCGCATACCCACGCCATGCTGGCGTTGCTGCGGGACGGTTTTCACCCGGACAGCCCCGGCGGCAGCGTTGAATTGCGCGGTGACGGTACACCGGTGCTCGACTATCAGGTTTCACCGTATGCCTGGGACGGGTTGCGCCGGTCGTTCCACAGCATGGCCGAGATCCAGTTCGCCGGGGGCGCCAACGCCGTGATGCCGATGCACGTCGACGCTCGTTATGTGAAAACCTTCACCGAAGCGCGCGCATTAATCGACGATTTGAGCCTTGAGTTGTACCGCACGCGCTTGGGCAGTGCTCATGTGATGGGCGGTTGTGCCATGGGTGAAGACCCGAAAAACGCCGTGACCGATAGCCTCGGCCGACATCACCAATTGCGCAATCTGTCGATTCATGACGGCTCGATTTTCCCCACCAGCATTGGCGCAAACCCACAATTGTCGGTCTACGGACTGACGGCGCAATTGGCCACTTCGCTCGCCGAACGTTTGAAAAACCCATGAAAACGCGGAATATTCCCATCGTCTATAGTGCTTTCTTACCCAACAGGCGACTTGGCCGACCGGGACGGCTGCGATACCATCCGACTCCCCAACGGACTCCCGCCAGGACGACGCGATGAACCGAGTGTTGTACCCAGGTACCTTCGACCCTATTACCAAGGGCCATGGCGATCTGGTCGAACGCGCCTCGCGCCTGTTCGATCATGTGATCATCGCCGTCGCCGCCAGCCCGAAAAAAAACCCGCTGTTTCCCCTGGAACAACGTGTGGAGCTGGCCCGCGAGGTCACCAAACATTTGCCGAACGTTGAAGTCGTCGGTTTCTCGACGTTGCTCGCGCACTTCGCCAAAGAGAAGAACGCCAACATATTCCTGCGTGGTTTGCGCGCGGTATCGGACTTCGAATACGAATTCCAGCTGGCCAACATGAACCGCCAACTGGCGCCGGATGTGGAAAGCCTGTTTCTTACCCCGTCCGAGCGTTATTCGTTCATTTCCTCGACGCTGGTTCGTGAAATCGCAGCCCTGGGCGGCGACATCACCAAGTTCGTCCACCCGGCGGTGGCCGACGCCCTCACCCTACGCTTTAAAAAGTAGGAGCTGCCGGAGGCTGCGATCTTTTACGGCTACCGCAATCTTCGATTGCTGCACTTGATCGCGCCCGCGTGCACTGCGGGCGCCAATGCGGCACAATTGTGCGCATTGATTTATTGCGCCCGGGCCTGCCGCCCCGGCTGGAGTTAGCATGTCCCTGATCATCACCGACGATTGCATCAACTGCGACGTCTGCGAACCCGAGTGCCCGAACGCCGCCATCTCCCAGGGCGAAGAGATCTACGTGATCGACCCGAACCTGTGCACACAATGTGTCGGCCACTACGACGAACCGCAGTGCCAGCAGGTCTGCCCGGTGGATTGCATCCCGCTGGACGAGGCTCATCCGGAGACTGAAGAACAGTTGATGGAAAAATATCGCAAGATTACCGGTAAGGCTTGAGTCTGACCGTTTTGTGTTGTCTTCCCGGGCTTCTTCGCAAGCAAGCCCGCTCCCACATTGAATCTGCGTCGTTCACAAATCCCATGTGGGAGCGGGCTTGCTCGCGAAGGCGTCATCAGCAGCACCGAAAACTTAACTGCCTCACTCCCGCTGCTCAAACCCCTCCCCGATACACCCCAGGCACCGCACAAATGCGGCTTTCGCCGGATCGACCACCAACGCCTGCCCTGCATCGCCAATACCGCCACCCAGCGCGGTAAACGGCAACGACAGCACAAACGCCCCGGCACCGATCACCGTCGCCGCCACCAATAACGGTCGGGCAATCAGTAAATCGCCAAGCATGGCGTAGGCTGGCGGGTTCTGGATGGTGTAACGCGGATCGCCGCTGCCGTTCTCGGCCGCCAGCGCGGACGCACCGACACTCAGCAGCAGCGCAACGACAAGGGTTCGAAACAGATTCATGGCACGGTCCTTCGGCTAGGCAGTGAGAACACTGACTATAGACCGTAGCCGATATCAGCTCTGACAGCGCGGACAAAAGACGCTGGCGCGCTGCCCAAGCTTGACTTCCCGCAGCCCTGTGCCACAGACCTTGCAGTGCTCACCGCCACGGCCGTACACAAACAGTTCCTGCTGAAAATAGCCCGGTTGGCCGTCGCCACCGATAAAGTCCCGCAACGTGGTGCCGCCGCGCTCGATGGCGAGGGCCAGGATGCGCTTGATCTCGATCGCCAGCTTCAAATAGCGCGCACGGGAAATGCTCTTGGCTTCACGGCGCGGGTCGATGCCGGCCGCAAACAACGCTTCGGTCGCGTAGATATTGCCGACACCGACCACCACCGCGTTGTCCATGATGAACGGCTTGACCGCCATGGAGCGTCCGCGGGATTGCTGGAACAGCCGCTCGCCGTCAAACAGATCGGTCAACGGCTCCGGCCCGAGGCGAATCAGCAGTTCGTGGTTCAGCGGGTCCAGGCTCCAGAGCATCGCGCCAAAGCGTCGCGGGTCGGTGTAGCGCAGGGCCAGGCCCGATTCCAGTTCAATGTCCACATGCTCATGCTTGGCCGCCGGCATACCGACTTCCACCAGCCGCAGATTCCCCGACATCCCCAAATGACTGATCAGCGTGCCGACTTCGGCATTGATCAGCAGGTACTTGGCGCGCCGCTCCACCAGCACGATGCGCTGGCCGGACAGCCGCACATCCAGGTCTTCGGGGATCGGCCAGCGCAGACGGCGCTCACGCACGATCACCCGGCTGACGCGCTGGCCTTCCAGGTGCGGTGCAATTCCGCGGCGGGTGGTTTCGACTTCCGGCAATTCAGGCATGGGGCTCTCGAATCAGGCGAGGTTCGACACTCAACGAGAGGCGAGGTCGCGAATCTCTTGTTTCTGGGTTTCGAAATCGTATTCCGATAGACCCATGTAATCGAGCACAAGAGGCCCGACACTGTTCCATTCATGGTCTTCAGACTGGTTGCCCAGCACCCGGAAGGAGGCGCAAATGTGCTCGGCCATCTTCAGGATCGCCAGCAAGTTTTTCAGCGGCGTGTTGCGCGACGACTCATCGCTGAAAATGGCCAGGGCGTTGTGATGGTTGGCAATGGCCTGAGTGACGTGTTCCGGCAGGCGCCAGGATTTGGCGGTGTAATACCCGACCACGGCGTGGTTGGTGTTGTATTGCTTGTTCTCGGTATCCACCACCCGGCATTCGGCGCTGGCGTTGCCATAGGCCTGTTCCAGCACTTTCATGTAGTCGGGGAATTTCTTGATCATCAGCGGAATGCCGCAATCGTGGAACAGGCCCAGCGCATAGGCTTCATCACCGGCCTGGACGCCGACGCGCTTGGCCAGGGTCAGGCACGTCATCGCCACGTCCTGCGCCGTGTCCCAGAAACGGTTGAGGGTGACGATCGCGTCGTCGTTCAGCTCGCCCTTGATCGACTGCGCATTGATCAGGTTGATGATCGAACGGCTGCCCAACAGGTTCACTGCCCGCTGGATCGCGGTGATCTTGTTACTCAAGCCGTAATACGGCGAGTTGACGATTTTCAGCAAGGCGCCGGACAGGCCTGGGTCCTGGGAGATCAGCTTCGCGATCACTTCCAGGTCCGGGTCGGGCATGTACTGCTCCATCTGCAGATCCACCATGATCTGCGGCTGGGGTGGCACACTGATGCCTTGCAGGGACTGTTGAATCTGTTCGGTCGTCAGCTCTTGGGACATAAGTACGCACTCCGGGTCAGGCGGGGATTCTAACCCTTAAAAAGATGGATCCGACAGTCAGTCCAGTGCATTCATGTGGGAGCGGGCTTGCTCGCGAAGGCGGCGTGTCAGTCGACATTAATGCTGCCTGGCACCCCGCTTTCGCGAGCAAGCCCGCTCCCACAGGTTCCGCACCTTACTGACTGCCCTCATCCGCGTTTCATCGACCACCAAACCCGCTACTCCCTCAACACGCTATACTCCCGCTCTTTTTTCCGGAGCGACGTCATGTCCCTGCCTAGCCTGCGCCTCAAAGCCAACGCCGACCGTCGCCTGCGGAACGGCCACTTGTGGGTCTACAGCAACGAAATCGATGTAGCCGCTACGCCTTTGCACGGTTTCAAGGCCGGCGACCAGGCGATCCTCGAAGCCGCCAGCGGCAAGCCGCTGGGCATCGTTGCCATGAGCCCGAACAACCTGATCTGCGCCCGCCTGCTGTCGCGCGACATCAAGTTGCCGCTGGACAAGTCGCTGCTGGTGCATCGCCTGAACGTTGCCCTGTCCCTGCGCGATCGCCTGTTCGACAAGCCGTTCTATCGCCTGGTCTACGGCGACTCCGACCTGCTGCCAGGCCTGGTAGTCGACCGTTTCGGCGACATCCTGGTAGTCCAGATCGCCTCGGCAACCATGGAAGCTCACAAAGACGACGTGATCGCGGCACTGACCCAAGTGCTCAAGCCAAGCGGCATTCTGTTCAAGAACGACTCCGCTGCTCGTGATGCCGAAGGCCTCAACCGCTATGTCGAAACCGTATTCGGCCTGGTGCCGGAATGGGTCGCGCTGGAAGAGAATGGCGTGAAATTCGAAGCGCCAGTCATCCAGGGGCAAAAAACCGGCTGGTTCTACGACCACCGGATGAACCGCGCGCGTCTGGCACCTTATGCCAAAGGCAAACGCGTACTGGACTTGTACAGCTACATCGGCGGCTGGGGCGTTCAAGCGGCAGCCTTCGGCGCCAGTGAAGTGTTCTGCGTCGACGCTTCGGCCTTCGCCCTCGACGGCGTCGAGCGCAACGCCGCACTAAACGGCGTCGCCGAAAAAATGACCTGCATCGAAGGCGACGTGTTCGAAGCCCTGAAGGAACTGAAAGCCAGCGAAGAGCGTTTCGACGTCATCGTGGCCGACCCTCCTGCCTTCATCAAACGCAAGAAAGACATGAAAAACGGTGAAGGCGCCTACCGTCGCCTGAACGAGCAAGCCATGCGCCTGCTCAGCAAGGACGGCATCCTGGTCAGCGCTTCGTGCTCGATGCACCTGCCGGAAGACGATCTGCAGAACATTCTGCTGACCAGCGCCCGTCACCTGGACCGCAACATCCAGATGCTGGAGCGCGGCGGTCAGGGCCCGGATCATCCGGTACACCCGGCCATTGCCGAGACCCGCTACATCAAGAGCATCACCTGCCGTCTGCTGCCAAACAGCTGAGTACGCTGGTTCGACGGGGAGCCAACAGGCTCTCCGTCAGCCGTTCTAACGCCACACCATCCACTCATCAGCCTCTGCTTCTTACTCTTGCGGTCCTACTGACTTGCAGGACGTTTCCCTGCATCTTTTATTTAAAAGAATATAACTTACAAACTTGCTCCCCCCCAGATCGCTCCGACAAAATTACTAGAATATTCCTACTTAATATCCCCTTGATAAGGGCTCATTACCGCCTATGATTGAGTTGTCACCGCGAAGTGACACTCACGATCAATGACAAGGAGTCAAAAAACATGAAAGCAATTACTCTGGAAACAAACAAAATCGCCAACCTGGCTTTTCTGGTTGCGCCAAAAACCCGCTAAGTAAATGAAACGCTGGGGATGCCGGCTACCCAGCGTTTTCTATAGCTATGCCCAGAGCGAAGCGTCCATCATGCAGATAAATCCATACGTGTTCATACTTCCTCGTACGCCTAGCCTAATAGTCTGGGATTACAAGAATCACAAACAATTTGAACTTAATCTGAAATATTCAACCCGGCTTGCACAACTTATAAGCAACCCCAAACTGTATAACGACAGCAGCATAGTAGACACTCAACTTCTAAACTCCGGAATACTGACCACATCAATACAAGACACTATTGAATGGGGCTGGGATGAATTGTCGAAAATATTCCATATCGGCACCAAGAACATTCCCTGCGAACATGTTCCTCAGAATATTCATGAATGGTCGAGATACTATCTGGATCATTGCACCGAAGTCCTGGACGCACCCGCGCCGGACGCCAGACTCACAGAACGCCAGGCACGCGAACTAATTGCCCTGCCAAAACCTTTCTGCCTGCCGGAGGGTTCTCTTGCCAACGTCCTGATAGGCCGAAAAACCTGCCGCACCTTCACGGATGAAGCGGTTTCACTGAAAGATGTCGGCACACTGCTTTACCTGTCCCTGGGCTACTTGCATGAGCGCGAAAATGACGTCGACGAAACCATTGTCGAAGGCCTCGGTGCCCGACGCAGCAGTCCGTCCGGCGGCGGGCTGAATGCCTGCGAAGGCTTTCTTCATGTACAAAACGTCAGCGGCCTGAAACCAGGGCTCTACGCCTACCATCCCACCGACCATGCACTGAGCTTCATCAACCCGGCACCTGACTCGCTACTGGGGCAGTTGCTGTGTGGACAACACTTCATCAATAACCTGCCCGCGGGCCTGTTCATTAGCGCTCGCTTCGACAAGTTGTGGTGGAAATATGAACACTCACGAGCCTACCGGATGGCCTTCGTAGAGGCGGGGCATATTTCCCAGACCTTTCAACTGGTGGCCACTGCACTGGGGTTGAACACGTGGCTGACCGGAGCACTGACGGACGATCAGGTCGAAGCATTACTGGGGCTCGAGAACAACGCAGAACAACCCTTGTTTTTTGTTGGCTGTGGCCACAGCGACGGACAAGTGATGTGCAAGGAATTGAAGGATCTGCTGAGCAGTCGGGAGCCGCAACAATGACCGCCCCCATCATTGCTCCGTCAGACCACACCGTTTCCTGGGCGCTGCGTTTCACCCTCGGCGACTGGAATACCCGCGCATCGGTGCGAACCAGCGAGCATGACTATCTATTACCGCCAGACCTGGAACAGCAACTGGAAACACGTCACTGGTTTCCCCCAGGCTTGCTGGCTTACCTGAATCACCCGGCTATCAAAGCGCTAGGTCCACCCGTCATCCATCGGCTGTCGGCCAATCATCTGGTGTACTTCCTCGACTACACCACCGTGCTCGAACACCGCATCGTCAACCGTTCCGTGGAGACCATCATCCACGGTGAATTGAAGGTCAACATTCCTCCACGGATGAAGACCGCTGCGCTTCAGCTTTATACCGACGAGGGTTATCACGCCCTGTTCTCCAATAACCTTGCCGAGCAGATTGCCGGGTTCTACGGGATCAACCTGCGCCCGGTCATGCCGCAGCGCATCACGCGATTGAACACCCTGCTCGAGCGCGCACCTGACAAACACCGGGCGCTGGCCTGGTTTCTCGTCGGGTTCGTGTCGGAGACGATCATTGCCAGAGAACTGCTCGACGTTTGCCGTGACGACTTGGTGTCCAGCGTGCAGGCAATGCTCAGAGATCATCTGTCGGACGAGGCGCGCCACAGTCGCTATTTTTCTGAAGTGTTCCATTACCTGTGGCTGACGCTGAACAGCCGTCAACGCGCGTTCGCCGCCAGGCTGCTACTGGACAGTATCCGGATTTTCTTTGAGGTCGATGAGCGGTGGATGCGGGAAAGCCTGCAGGGCGCAGGTCTCGACGAGACCTCCGTCACGCAAGTGCTTGGCGAACTGACCAGCCCGCAAGCCACCCTTCTACGTGCGCGATCCGGCACCGGGGCGACGCTTCAGGCTTTGAAGAAGGCCGGTTTCTTCGACCTGCCTTACAACCAGCAACTGTTCAGGAAGGCAGGACTTATCGATGGATGAAGGGCACTCTGCGGCAACCTCCAGACACCGTCGAGGGAAGGTCAGCCTGTTGTTGGCCATGGTGCTGCTTGGCGTGTTCCCGCTGGATGTCCTGCTTCCCTCGTTCCCTGCGCTGGCTGAGCACTTTCGCAACACGCGCGCCGATATCGCGCTGTCGGTCAGTCTGTTTGCGCTCGGTATAGCGGCCTCTCAACTGCTGATCGGGCCGCTGTCGGATGTGATCGGGCGCAAAGGACTGTTGCTCGCCGGAATAACCGTTTCGATACTGGGTGCAGTGGGCTGCATATTGACCACGGACTACGCCTGCTTCCTGCTGTTCCGTGTCATTCAAGCCTTGGGCTGCGGGTGTTTCGTGCTGTCACAAGCGCTGGTTCAGGATCTGTTCGAGGGTGAGGAACGTATCCGGTTGCGGATCCTGATGGTCACCGCCAGCGGCATTTTCATCTCGGTCTCGCCGCTGGCCGGTACATTCCTACAAGCCACGCTGGGCTGGCAGGGCAGCTTCTGGGTGTTTATCGCACTGGCTGGCGTGGTATTGCTCAAAGCCTGTCTGTTTCTCGAAAACACCCGCCCGGCGGCAACTGGAGCCCGGCCGAATATCCTCCAGTCTTATGGTCGGGTCCTGCGTGATGCCGACTTCCTGCCCTACTGGTTGATCTCAGCCTTTGCTTTCGCCTGCCATTTTTCGTTCATCGTCATTTCGCCGTTGATTTTCATGGATCAACTCCAGTTATCGGCCTATGACTTCTCGCTGATTCTGTTGATATACGGCGGCGCCTACATTGTCGGCGGCATGGTGGCGACTCTCTTGGGTAAGCGCATCAGTCCCGGTCATCAAATCATCAGCGGGTTGAGCCTGATCCTGCTGTCTGGCCTCATCATGCTTTACCTCGCGAGCCACTTTGCCCTGTCCCCGATCACCGTCCTGGTACCGATGCTTATCTGTACCGCCGGCACCACCATCACTCGACCAGCCGCCAGTTCCAAAGCCATGAGCCTGTTCCCTGAAAATGCAGGAACCTCGGCATCGGCCGGCAGCACGGTGACGTTCATCTGCGGCGGATTGATCAGTGCGCTCATCAGCCTGAGCCCGACCAATCTGCAATCCACTCTTGGATACAGCTTCATCATTTTGAGCAGCGCGGCACTGGCGCTGAACAGTGGTATCAATCGCCGAGCCAAAAGCCCAAGAGCCAGCCCAAGCGTCGAATAATCCCGCCGATCGTCACCCCACATGCGCCATCAGCGCTGGTTCAACACTTTCCGGCATTCCCTCCTGACGCCAGCGGTGTAGAATCGCGAGATTCATCGCCATTCATCCCCCGGCGGGTTTATGAGCTCAAGCTGAAGCGCGCGGCGATCCCGCAAAGTTATCGGCAACTTCCGGACACACGGCCATTTCTGAGTGTTCCAGACGTCAATAGAAGCTCACTTCCCTTTTGATACCTGATTAGCCGCCCGGAGTGCTTCATGCCTGATTACCGCTCGAAAACATCCACCCACGGCCGCAACATGGCCGGTGCCCGCGCACTGTGGCGCGCCACGGGGATGAAAGATGACGACTTCAAGAAGCCGATCATCGCCATTGCCAACTCCTTTACCCAGTTCGTACCGGGCCATGTGCACCTCAAGGATCTGGGGCAACTGGTCGCTCGCGAGATCGAACGGGCCGGCGGCGTCGCCAAAGAATTCAACACCATCGCCGTGGATGACGGCATCGCCATGGGCCACGACGGCATGCTCTATTCGCTGCCGAGCCGCGAGATCATCGCCGACTCCGTCGAATACATGGTCAACGCCCACTGCGCCGACGCCATCGTCTGCATCTCCAACTGCGACAAGATCACCCCTGGCATGCTGATGGCGTCCCTGCGCCTGAACATCCCGGTGATCTTCGTGTCCGGCGGCCCGATGGAAGCCGGCAAGACCAAACTGGCCAGCCACGGTCTCGACCTGGTCGATGCCATGGTGATCGCCGCCGACTCCAGCGCATCCGACGAGAAAGTCGCCGAGTACGAGCGTAGCGCTTGCCCGACCTGCGGTTCGTGCTCCGGCATGTTCACCGCCAACTCGATGAATTGCCTGGTTGAAGCCCTGGGCCTGGCATTGCCGGGCAACGGTTCGACCCTGGCCACCCACAGCGACCGCGAACAACTGTTCCTGCAAGCTGGCCGCACTATCGTCGAGCTGTGCAAGCGTTACTACGGCGAGAACGATGAGTCGGTGTTGCCGCGCAACATCGCCAACTTCAAGGCGTTCGAAAACGCCATGACCCTGGACATCGCCATGGGCGGTTCCACCAATACCATCCTGCACTTGCTGGCCGCAGCCCAGGAAGCCGAGATCGATTTCGACCTGCGCGACATCGACCGTCTCTCCCGTCATGTGCCGCAACTGTGCAAAGTCGCGCCGAACATCCAGAAGTACCACATGGAAGATGTGCACCGTGCCGGCGGGATCTTCAGCATCCTCGGCTCCCTGGCCCGTGGCGGTCTGTTGCACACCGACCTGCCGACCGTGCACAGCAAATCCTTGGCTGAAGGCATCGCCAAGTGGGACATCACCCAGACCACCGACGAAGCCGTGCATCACTTCTTCAAGGCCGGCCCGGCGGGCATCCCGACGCAAACCGCATTCAGCCAGTCGACCCGTTGGGAAACCCTGGACGACGACCGTGAAAATGGCTGCATCCGCAGTGTCGAACACGCTTACTCGAAAGAAGGCGGCCTGGCCGTTCTGTACGGCAACATCGCTCTGGACGGCTGCGTGGTGAAAACCGCCGGCGTCGACGAGTCGATCCACGTCTTCGAAGGCAACGCGAAGATCTTCGAAAGCCAGGACAGCGCCGTACGCGGCATCCTCGCCGACGAAGTGAAGGCCGGCGACATCGTGATCATTCGTTACGAAGGCCCGAAAGGCGGCCCGGGCATGCAGGAAATGCTGTACCCGACGTCTTACCTGAAATCCAAAGGCCTGGGCAAAGCCTGCGCCCTGCTCACCGACGGCCGTTTCTCCGGCGGCACTTCGGGCCTGTCCATCGGCCACGCGTCGCCAGAAGCTGCTGCCGGCGGCGCGATCGGTCTGGTGCAGGATGGCGACAAGGTGCTGATCGACATTCCGAACCGCTCGATCAACCTGTTGATCAGCGATGAAGAAATGGCCACGCGCCGTGTCGAGCAGGACAAGAAAGGCTGGAAACCGGTGGAAGTGCGTCCACGTAAAGTGACCACTGCGCTGAAAGCGTATGCCCTGTTGGCTACCAGCGCCGACAAGGGTGCTGTACGTAACAAGGCGATGCTCGACGGGCTGTAAGCCTCAGTCGCAGAAACAAAAATGCCCCGCCAAGTGCGGGGCATTTTTTTGCGAACAACTCGGGCAACAGCCATTCACAAATATTGCAGGCAATCCGAAGCAACTGTGGGAGTGGGCTTGCTCGCGAAGAGGCCATAACATTCAACATCGATGTTGACTGTCAGACCGCCTTCGCGAGCAAGCCCGCTCCCACATTTGTTCTATGTTGCCTTTGAGAGTGAGCTTGGCCGGGACTCGGTCTTACTGAATCTCTTCAGGCTTCACGATCACCCAGTTCTTGTCTGCCGTCACCGCCAACCCTTCTTTCGCCTGGGCTGCTGCGTTTTTAGCCATCATGCCGTTAATCTGGGTCATGTATTTGTCTTTGCGGTTAACCCACAAATGGATGCCGCCCTTGGACACGTCGACGCTGTGGAACAGCATGTAGCCGTCGCTGGTCGGGGTATCGCCGCCCACGAGGACCGGTTTTTTCCATTCATCGATGTACGTCAGGATCGCCGACTGTTTCCCTGCCATCCAGGTGGCCGGGGTCCACAGGTACGGGGTCAGTTCGAGGCCCAGGTTGGCCTTCTCGTCATACTTGCCGGCAGTGACCTGCTTGCGTGCCGTGGTCAACTCGCCTGTCTTGCGGTCCTTGAGCATTAGGCTCACGCCGATCACGTTCTGCGGTTTGACGTTGTAGCCGTACTTCGGATCGGAGGCGACCATGCGCACCAGTTCTTCGGAGGCGGCGGTCATCACATAGACCTCGATGCCGTTCTCCATCAGCTTGTTGTAGAGCTCTTTCTGGCCGGTGAAGATTTTCGGCGGGTTGACGTCGATGGTCTTGACCACATCGCCTTCGTAATAAGTGCTCGGCACCGGTTTGCCAGACGCCATCAGCTCATCGACGTAGCCCTTGAGCTCTTGAAGCGTGAAGCCGGAAAACACTTGGGCGACCCATGGATAACAAACCATGTCGTCGATTTCGCAGAGGCGATAGTAATAGCTGAACAGGCTTTCCTTATGGTCGGCGGTGTCCTTGAACGGGATCAGTTTCAGGGAGGGATCGAGACTCTCGCGGGTGATCAGGCCCTTGTTTTCCATGAACGGCAACAAGGACTCTTCGAGGTCGTAGCGGTAACTGGTGTTGTCCATGTCGAACACTGCGAAGTTACCTTTGTTGGCATTGGCCGCGATCATCGCGTCCAATGCCTTGGCCTGATCGGCTGGCCAGTGTTTCAGGTCAGTAGCGAATGCTTGGCCGGCAAGGCCCAAGCAGAATACGGCAGCCAGAAATTTCGGTGCGAACTTCATCGGCGTTTCTCCCTGATTCAAAGATCTCGACGCTAACAAATCTGTATGACAGTCCTCGCCTGCCCGCGACCGCTTACATCCTGATTCCGTCAGAGGCATTCCCCACAGCGTCAGCCACTTATTCCAAAAACGACAGACAACCGATGTTTTTGATATTAATTCATTACATATCAAGCTGTTACGCTTGCCGGTCCGCAGCTGCGCCGGAATGCAGTTGGCACAAGTTATTGGAGCTCTTATGAATCTGCCGCTGATCCTCAATCTGCTGGTGTTCCTCGCCTTGCTCTCTGGCCTGGCGCAAACCCGTCACACCACTTGGAGCCTGGCCAAAAAGGTTCTGCTGGCGCTGGTCCTGGGCGTGGTATTTGGTGTCGCTCTGCATACGATTTATGGTGCGGGCAACCCGGTACTGAAAGCCTCGATCAGTTGGTTCGATCTGGTGGGCAACGGTTACGTGCAGTTGCTGCAAATGATCGTGATCCCGCTGGTGTTCGCCTCGATCCTCAGCGCCGTGGCGCGCCTGCACAACGCTTCGTCGCTGGGCAAGATCAGCTTCCTGACCATCGGCACGCTGCTGTTCACCACCGCTATCGCGGCGCTGATCGGCATCGGCCTGACCAACCTGTTCGGCCTCACCGCCGAAGGCCTGGTCGCCGGCACCCAGGAAATGGCTCGCCTGCAAACCATTCAGAGCGATTACGCGGGCAAGGTCGCGGACCTGAATGTGCCGCAGTTGCTGCTCTCGTTCATCCCGCAGAACCCGTTCGCCGACTTGGCTCGCGCCAAGCCGACTTCGATTATCAGCGTGGTGATCTTCGCGGCATTCCTTGGGGTCGCCGCACTGCAACTGCTCAAGGATGATGTCGAGAAAGGTCAGAAAGTGATCAATGCCATCGACACCCTGCAAGCCTGGGTGATGCGTCTGGTACGCCTGGTGATGAAGCTGACCCCGTACGGCGTATTGGCGCTGATGACCAAAGTGGTTGCCGGCTCCAACCTGCAAGACATCATCAAGCTCGGCAGTTTCGTGGTGGTGTCCTACATCGGCCTGGCCTTGATGTTTGTGGTCCATGGCCTGCTGGTGTCAGCCGCCGGGATCAACCCGCTGCGCTTCTTCCGCAAGATCTGGCCAGTGCTGACGTTTGCCTTCACCAGCCGCTCCAGCGCCGCCACCATTCCGCTGAGCATCGAAGCCCAGACCAGCCGTTTGGGTATTCCGCAGTCCATCGCCAGTTTCGCCGCTTCGTTCGGCGCGACCATAGGCCAGAACGGCTGTGCCGGTCTGTACCCGGCAATGTTGGCGGTGATGGTCGCGCCGACCGTGGGCATCAACCCGCTGGACCCACTGTGGATCGCGACGTTGGTGGCGATTGTGACGCTAAGTTCGGCAGGTGTGGCCGGGGTCGGTGGCGGCGCGACCTTCGCCGCGCTGATCGTGCTCCCGGCCATGGGTTTGCCGGTGTCACTGGTGGCGTTGCTGATTTCGGTTGAGCCGCTGATTGATATGGGTCGTACGGCGTTGAACGTGAGTGGTTCGATTACGGCTGGGGCGATCACCAGCCAGATCATGCAGCAAACGGATAAAGGGCTGCTGGATGCGGATGAGCATGGGGCGTTGGCTCAGGCTTGATGAGCGACCGACAGACCGCTTTCGCGAGCAAGCCCGCTCCCACATTAGTCCTGCGGTGTACACAGCATTTATGAACACCCGCGATCAAATGTGGGAGCGGGCTTGCTCGCGAAGCTTTTAAGCTTTTTCCCACACCTCAAAGCTATACGCCGGCTTGTCACCCTCCGCCGGGTTCGGAACATTCGACACCAGCTTCCACTGGTTCAAATCAAACTCCGGAAACCACGCATCCCCTTCCGGGCTCAGCGCCACGCGGGTCAGGTATAGCCGATCGGCCTGCTCCAGACCTTGCGCATACAACTGCGCCCCGCCAATCAGCATCACCTCATCGACGCCCTGCTCGTTCGCCCATTGCTGCGCCCGAACCACCGCTGCCTCCAGCGACGGATAAACCTCCGCGCCTTCCAGCTGCAGATCCGCCTGACGGCTGACCACAATGTTCAACCGACCTGGCAGCGGACGGCCGAGGGAATCCCAGGTCTTGCGACCCATGATGATCGGCTTGCCGAGGGTGGTGGCCTTGAAGTATTTGAAGTCCCCCGGCAAGTGCCAGGGCATGCTGTTGTCGACGCCGATCACACGGTTTTCACCGAGGGCTGCGATCAGGCTGAGGGGGAGTGATTTAGTCATGTCGGCGAGGATACCAGAGCCTCCCTTACCCCGATAAGCGTCACAGCGGTTATGCTCACCGCTCAATTAAGCGACGGGAAGCCGCGTGACTGAACTGACTCCACTGCAAAACCTCTGGCTGAGCGAAACCGTGCGCCTGCGTGAAGAACACGCGGGCCCCTTGGACGATCTGGAAGCCAATCGAATCGCCCGTAGCGCCGGCGGCGACCTGCCGACGCGTATTCAACGCCGCGCCCTGTGGCTGGCCGAGCGCGACGGACAGACCCACGCCCTCAAACATTGGCTGCAAGGTGCGCGACTGGCGCTGATCGTGCTGGCCGTGCTGGCGGTGATCAGCGGCGCCGGCCTGGCGTTTGCCGCGCTAGGCGACGGCCAGACTCCAGTCAATGTGTTCTGGGCGTTGGGCAGCCTGCTCGGGCTGAATCTGATTTTATTGCTGAGCTGGGCCCTGGGCCTGGTGTTCGCCGGTGAACAAGGCGCCGCCCTTGGACGCTTATGGCTGTGGCTCAGTGAAAAACTCGCCCGCGATGCCAACGCCGCGCAACTGGCGCCGGCCCTGCTGCTGTTGCTGCAACGGCAGAAACTCAATCGTTGGGCGCTGGGCGTGCTAGTCAACGGATTGTGGTTGCTGGCGATGCTCAGTGCTTTAGTGATGGTGCTGATACTGATGGCGACCCGGCGCTACGGCTTCGTCTGGGAGACCACCATTCTCGGCGGCGACACCTTCGTCGCCATGACCCAAGCCCTCGGCGCCCTGCCGGCCTTACTCGGTTTCAGCGTGCCCAGCGTGGAGATGATCCGCGCCAGCGGCGATGCCGCGCTGAACATCGAAAGCGCCCGCCAGGCCTGGGCGGCGTGGCTGGTTGGGGTGCTGCTGGTGTACGGCGTTTTGCCGCGATTGTTGCTCGCATTGTTCTGCCTGTGGCGCTGGAAAACCGGCCAAGCAGCCCTGCATCTGGATTTGAACCTGCCCGGCTACGCCCAACTGCGCGAACGGCTGATGCCCACCAGCGAACGCCTGGGCATCAGCGATGCCGCGCCAGAACAACTTCATCGGGTTGAAAACACTGCCAGCGACCTGCAAAGCGATGGCGCGCTGTTGGTAGCTATCGAGCTAGACGACCAACGTCCCTGGCCGCCGCAGTTGCCCAAAAACGTCAACAACGCCGGCATCCTCGACAGCCGTGAATCCCGGCACAAACTGCTCGAACAGCTGAGCCGTTTTCCCCCGGCCCGTCTGGCCATCGCCTGTGACCCACGGCGTTCGCCGGACCGTGGCAGCCTGGCGCTGATTGCCGAACTGGCTCGCAGCGCCAGCGCCACCCGCGTGTGGTTGTTGCAAGCGCCGCCCGGCGAAGCGCTGGATGCCGAACGCCTGGGCGACTGGCATGTCGCGCTACAACAACTGGACCTGCCATTCGCCGATTGCGCGCCGTTGAACTGGCTGGAGACGGGTCATGACTGATGCCTGGAATAAGCCATTGAAGCTCGCCGTGGTCGGCCACACCAATGTCGGCAAAACCTCGTTGCTGCGAACACTGACGCGAGACGTCGGCTTCGGCGAAGTGTCCCATCGTCCCAGCACCACTCGCCACGTCGAAGGCGCGCGATTGTCGGTAGACGGCGAGCCATTGCTTGATCTCTTCGACACTCCCGGCCTGGAAGACGCCATCGCCCTGCTCGACTACCTTGAGCGCCTGGAGCGGCCGGGCGAACGTCTCGACGGCCCGGCACGACTGGCGCGTTTTCTTGAGGGCAGCGAAGCCCGGCAGCGCTTCGAACAGGAAGCCAAAGTGCTGCGGCAATTGCTCGCCTCGGACGCCGGTCTCTATGTGATCGACGCCCGAGAGCCGGTGTTGGCCAAGTACCGCGACGAACTGGAAGTGTTGGCCAGTTGCGGCAAACCGCTGCTACCGGTGCTGAATTTTGTCAGCAGCGCCCAGCACCGCGAACCTGATTGGCGTGAAGCCCTGGCACGTCTCGGCTTACATGCTTTGGTGCGTTTCGACAGCGTCGCGCCACCTGAAGATGGCGAGCGTCGACTCTATGAAAGCCTCGCACTGCTGCTGGAAAACTCCCGCGAACAACTGGAGCGTTTGATCGCCGACCAGCAGGCCCAACGCCTGGCCCGTCAGCAGAGTGCAGCGCGACTGATTGCCGATTTATTGATCGATTGCGCCGCCTGCCGCCGCAGTGTGGTCAGCGAGGCGGCGCAGGAACAGCAAGCAATCAGCGAACTACGCAAAGCCGTGCGTCAGCGCGAACAACGCTGCGTCGAGGCCTTGCTCAAGCTCTACGCCTTCCGTCCACAAGATGCGGCGGCCAGTGACTTGCCGCTGCTCGATGGCCGCTGGGGCGATGACCTGTTCAACCCGGAAACCCTGAAACAGCTCGGTGTGCGGGTCGGCGGCGGTATCGCAGCCGGCGCGGCGGCCGGGGCCGGGGTTGATTTGCTGGTGGGCGGCCTGACCCTCGGCGCTGCGGCACTGGCCGGTGCGATTGCCGGTGGCGCCCTGCAAACCGCCCGTAGTTACGGCAACCGCCTGTTGGGCAAGATCAAAGGGCAGCGAGAACTGACTGTCGACGACGGCGTGCTGCGGTTGTTGGCGTTGCGCCAGCGGCAATTGCTGCAGGCTCTGAATTCCCGTGGGCACGCGGCGATGGACAGCATTCAGGTCGCCACGCCGCAGGACAAAACCTGGCGCGAAGGCAAACTGCCGGAAGCGCTGAACAAGGCGCGGGCGCATCCGCAGTGGTCGTCGCTTAATCCGAATTCGAAGCTGAGTCAGGGGGAGCGGCAGGAGCAGGTTGAGGTGTTGGCGCAGCAGTTGTAGAGCCCGAGTGATGTGCTGTTCAGGCGGGCCCCTTCGCGAGCAAGCCCGCTCCCACATTGGACCTGCGTCGTACACAAAATCTCTCATCACTGAAGATCAAATGTGGGAGCGGGCTTGCTCGCGAAGGCCGCCCCTCGGTCTCACTGTCCTAGGCCACCAACAGCCGCAACGCCTTTTCCTTCAAGATGCCCAGATCAATCACCGGCACCCACATCTCCTTCGCCGACTCATCCCACTGACGCATCCGCAAACTGACGGCACACAACGGATCCCGCTCGAACGCCTCAGCCTCGACAGCCGTCATCACCCCGCCCTGATACTCAAGTGTCCGCCGACTGGCTTCACTCAAACGCTCGTAGTACCCGGGCTCTTTGAGTGTCAGATAACGCTTGGCCTGAACGTGGTATTCCACCAGCCGCACCAGGCGTTCGCTGAAGCCGGCGCGACGCAAGTAATCCGCCCCCAGCCGCTCGTGGCTGACGATCCCAAAACCACCCATGTTCTCGGCACCCTCGGCGCAGATATGCCCGATGTCATGAAAGAACGCCGCCAGCACCACTTCATCATCGAACCCCTCGGCCATCGCCAGTTCCGCCGCCTGAGACATGTGCTCGATCTGCGACACCGGTTCGCCAATGTAATCGTTGTCGCCAAAACGTTCGTACAGACCAAACACCTCGGCGATCACTTGCTCATGACGGTCCATCTACTGTCTCCCAATAACGTCGCAACGTTACGTTCGGCCATCGCCGGCCCGACGCTCATACCGACACCGGTGTGCATCAGCGCCACGCTCACACCCGGCATCGGACGCAGAAAGGAAAACGGCCCCGGTCCGCGTGAACCATAGACGCCCTGCCAGCGTTCGACCACGCGCACCTTGCAGCCCAACGTCTGCTCGGCCAGTTCAATCATCCAGTCATCCACCTGCTCGGCATTGAACGGTGATGGGTCGCTGCCGTAATGGTGAGAGTCGCCGATGATCAATTCACCGTAAGGCGTCGGGCTGATCAGCAGGTGAATGCCGTTTTCATGCAGATGGGGTGCGTCGCTCCGAATCTGCGCCTGCACCGCTGCGGCCTCCGGCAGATCGGCGAAGGCGCCGTAGTGCACGCAACTCAGGCCGGTGAGCAGCGCGTGTTGCAGGTTGAGGTTGATCTGCGGGCGGGCGCGAAGCATTTGCAGGCGGCAGATTTGCGGATTCAGCTCGGCAATCGGCTCGGCCAGCAGCGTTTGATAATCATGGCCAGAGCAGACAATGATCTGTTCCGCGCTGAAGGTGCCGGCGGTGCTGTGCAAGCGCCCCGGCTCGATGTCGCGCACCAGCGTGGAGAAGTGAAACTCGACGCCCAATTCGCGGCGCAGGTAGTCGATCAACGCCGGAATTGCTTCGCGCGAATACAGCTGCTGGTCGTCCATGCCGTGCAACGCGGCACGATGATGGCTGAACTGGCCGCCGTATAAATCGCGCAATGCCGCACCGCGCAGCAGGTCGACGCGGTAACCGTGCTGCATGGCGCGACCGGCGCAGAAGGCTTCCAGCAGGTGTTCTTCCGCTTCGGTGCGGGCGAACAGGTATGAGCCGTTGCGCTTGAGTTGCAGGCCCGCCAGTTGTGCCCATTGGCCCCAGATGTCGCGGCTGGCCTTGGCCAGTTCAAGCATTGGGCCCGGGGGTTGACCGGTGACCAGTGCCTGACCGAAGTTTCGCACTGAAGCGCCGAGTGGCGTTTCGCTGCGCTCGAAGACTTTGACCTTGAGGCCGCGTCTGGCGGCGGCATAGGCGTGGGACAGGCCGAGAATGCCGGCGCCTACGATCAGCATGTCGTTGTGGTGTGTCATCAAGAGATGTCCTGAATTCGAGACCGCCTTCGCGAGCAAGCCCGCTCCCACATTTGATCTGTGTCGTTCACAAATTTAGTGTCCGCTGGAGATCTACTATGGGAGCGGGCTTGCTCGCGAAGAGGCCCTGTCAGCCTACGAAGATTTACTTGGCAGCCACTTTCTCGGACTTGCCGTCATAACGCTTGCGCCATTCGGTGAGGATCTGGTCGCGATTCTTCGAGGCCCAGGCAAAGTCGTTCTTGATCAAACGCTGCTCATAATCCGCCGGCAGTTCGGTCTGCGGCTTGGCGATACCCGGTTGCGCGAGCACTGCGAAGTTCTCTTTATAAAGCTCCATCGCCGCCGGGCTTGCAGAGAAATCAGCCAGCTTCTTCGCCGCGTCTTCGTGCGGTGTGCCTTTGATCACGGCGGTCGCTTCGATCTCCCAGCCCAGGCCTTCTTTGGGCAGGATGATGTCCAGCGGCGCGCCTTGGCGTTTCAATTGAACGGCCGGGTATTCGAAGGAAATACCGATCGGGAATTCCCCGGCGGCGGCGAGTTTGCACGGCTTGGAGCCAGAGTGAACGTACTGGCCGATGTTCTGGTGCAGGTCGTCCATGTACTGCCAGCCCTGCTTCTCGCCGAAGGTTTGCAGCCAGGCGCTGACATCGAGGAAACCGGTGCCGGATGAGGCCGGATTGGGCATGACGATCTTGCCTTTGTACTCAGGCTTGGTAAGGTCCTGCCAGCTCACGGGTTTGCTCAAACCCTGCTTTTCGGCCTCGACGGTGTTGAAGCAAATGGTCGCGGCCCAGACGTCCATGCCGACCCAGGCTGGCGGGTTGGCCGCGTCGCGATAGTTGCCACCGATCTTGCCCAGATCCTTCGGTGCGTAGCTTTGCAGCATGCCTTGCTGATCGAGAATCGCCAGGCTCGATGCCGCCAGGCCCCACACCGCGTCAGCTTGCGGGCGGGCTTTTTCGGCCAGGAGTTTGGCGGTGATGATGCCGGTGGAATCGCGCACCCACTTGATCTCGACGTCCGGGTTGGCCTTTTCAAAGGCCTCTTTGTAGGTCTTCAGTTGTTCGGCTTCGAGGGCGGTGTACACCGTCAACTCGGTTTTCGCCGCAAAGGCGTTCAGGCTGAAAGCGGTGAGGACAGCAGCGGCCAGGGCCAAAGGCTTGAACATGATCGTTTTCCTGTTTGAGTTGAGGGCTTTTTGGTTTAGGAGCAGCGAATCAATTGCCAGGCGCGGTCTGCCGCCAAGCCTGGGAGCGACGCAACAAACCGCGCGAAGCCCAGGCCAGCAGCAGGGACACGCCCGCCGAGGTGAACAGAATCAGGGTCGACATCGCCGCCGCGCCGCCGACGTTACCGGCGTCGTCCATGTTCAGCACCGCCACTGCCGCGAGGATGGTGTCAGGGCTGTAGAGGAAGATCGCCGCCGAGACGGTGGTCATGGCCGAGACGAACAGGTAGCGCACGATGTCCAGCAACGCCGGCAGGCAGATCGGCACGGTGACCCGCAGGTAGTGCCGGTACAGCGGCGCCTTGAGCGACAGCGCGGCGGCTTCGAACTCGGCATCGAGTTGGCGCAACGCGGTGGTGGCGGTCATTTGAGCGGTGGTCAAATAGTGAGCAATGGTGCAGACCACCAGCAGGGTCATGGTCCCGTAGAGCACATGCAGCGGGTTGCCGGTGAGGTTGAAGAAAAAGACGTAACCCAGACCCAGCACCAGACCCGGCACTGCCATCGGTACGAAACTGAGCATGCGCAATGTCAGATTCAGCCCGCGCTGGCCCTTGGTTTTTTCCATCAGGTAAGCACCGGTGAAGATCAGCACGCTGCCGATCAACGCCGTACACAACGCCATCTTCACGCTGTTGCCGTAGGCCAGCCAGCCGCCGCCCGCGGTGTCGTTGAACTGGTAATGGTTGAGCGACAGCGACAGGTTGTACGGCCAGAATTTCACCAGCGACGAGTACACCGCCATGCCGAACACCAGCAGCAATACCGCGCAGATCAACAGCACGATGGCCAGATAACAACCGTCGCGCAGCTTCGACGGAGCCGGTTGAAACACTTGCGCCCGACCGCTCATGGAATCGCCATGGCGCCGACGCAGCCAGGCGTCGACGCCGAAGCTGAACAGCGCCGGCAGCAGCAAGACCATACCGATCAGCGCGCCGCGACCGAATTGTTGCTGGCCGACCACGGCTTTGTAGGCCTCCAGCGCCAGCACTTGATAGTCGCCACCGACCACCACGGGCACGCCGAAGTCGGTGATGGTCAGGGTGAAGACGAGGCAGAACGCAGCGAACACCGCCTGACGGGTCGCCGGCCAAGTGATGCTGCGAAAAGCTTTCGCCGGGCTAGCGCCCATGCTGGAAGCAGCATCGAACAGTCGCGCATCCGCCAGGGACAGCGCCGACAGCAAAATCATCAAGGCGTGTGGGAAGGTGTAGATGACCTCGCCCAGAACAATGCCCCAGAAGCCGTAAATATTGTCCGAGAGCAAACCACGCAGCATGCCCTGATTGCCGAACAGATAAACCAGCGCAATTCCCGGCAGCATCGACGGCGCCATCAGCGGTAGCAGTGACATACCGCGCCAGATGCCTTTACCGGGAATCAACGTACGTTGCAGAGCGTAGGCAAACAGATAGGCCAGCGGTACGACGATGGCCGCGACGCTGACAGACACTTTCAGGCTGTTGCCCAGCAACCAGTGGAAATTCGCACTGGTCAGCAGTTCACGGGCAGCCACCAGACCACCGCCCTGCCCGGCTTCAGAACTGAAACCGCGCCAGAAGATCGCCAGTAACGGCATCAACACCGCAACGCCGAGCAACACCAGCAGCAGGACCTTGCCACCGATCACGAACAGCCGGTCGCCGATCTCGGCACGGGAGGTCTGCCGAACCTGCTTGTGCGGTATCGGCAGCGCGACGTTCGCGCTCATCAGGCAAACACCTGCAGGCTGCGCGGAGGCAAGGCGACCATGATCTGCTGCGCGCCAAGACGCGGCATGGCTTCCGGCGCCAGTTCCGCCAGTAGCGCATGGCCCGGCAGCTGATCGAGTTCGAAGCTCATGCGGCAGCGGTTGCCGAGAAAGGTGATCTCGCGAACCTTGGCCGGGAACAGGTTTTCTTCATGCACCGGCGGGTTGACGTTAATGGCCTCAGGGCGGCAGAACAAACGACCCGAGGCAGTTTTAGCGCTGCCTTCAGCCAGGCGCATGTTCATCCCGCCGACCTGGGCATGACTGTCGCTGCTACGGCGGAACGGCAGCCAGTTGCCCTGACCGACGAACTCGGCCACAAACGGTGTGGCCGGGCGGTCGTAGATTTCCTGTGGCGTGGCGTACTGCTCGACCTTGCCGTTGTTCATCACGGCGATGCGGTCGGCCATCAGCATGGCTTCGTCCTGATTGTGGGTGACCATCAGGGTGGTGACACCGAGGTTGCGCTGCAATTGACGCAGTTCGGTGCACAGATGCTCGCGGACCCGGGCGTCAAGCGCCGACATCGGTTCGTCCAGCAGCAACAACGAAGGGGCCGGTGCCAGGGCTCGAGCCAGTGCCACACGTTGCTGCTGACCACCAGACAACTGACCGGGGTATTTTTTCTCACTGCCGATCAGGCCGACCAGTTCCAGCATCTGACCGACGCGCTGGCGCACTTCATCGCGACTGCTACCGGCGAGGCCATAGGCGATGTTCGCTTCGACGGTGAGATTGGGGAACAGAGCGTAGGACTGAAAGAGAATGCCGTAGTCCCGGGCTTGAGGTGCCAGGTGGGAAACGTCGCGATCGCCGAGGTACAACTCGCCGCTGTCTTGTTTCTCAAGGCCGGCGATGCAGCGCAGCAAGGTGGTTTTGCCACAGCCCGAAGGCCCCAAGAGGCACACCAGCTCACCGGCCGCCACGTCGAGGGAAACGTTATCCAGCGCGGTAAACGCGCCGAAGCGTTTCTGCACGCCGCGCACTTTCATCGGCGCGCCGGGGTTGGTCAGGGCAGTTGCAATCGAGTGGTTCATGGACAGACCTCATCAAGCAGATGAGGGCCATCCTAGGTTTGCAATGCGTCCGTCATGTGGCAACGAGGCAAAAACGGCCGATAGTGGTATTCGAGGATTTGGGTTGGGCGTTCAGGTTCTGTGTTGTTTGATCTGGCGCCTTCGCGAGCAAGCCCGCTCCCACAGTTGATCTGTGTTCGACGCAAATCAAATGTGGGAGCGGGCTTGCTCGCGAAGAGGCCGGCACAGTCACCGCAGGACTTAAGCCGGGGCCATTTCCTGCGCCAATCCCAGAAACGCCGCCGGCAGCCGCGCACCTTTTCGCTCCTTGAGGCAGTACAGGTACTCAGGAATCTGCGGCGCATTTTCGATGGTCAGCACCCGCAATTGCGGATCATGCGGCACTTCCTGCCGGGCGATGATGCTGATGCCGATGTTGCGCAATACCGCCTCACGAATCGACTCCCGGCTGCCAATCTCCAGCAGCGGGCCGAAGCTAACCCCGGCGCTGGTCAGCAACTCTTCGGTCAAGCGCCGAGTGGTCGAGCCCGATTCACGCATCAACAAGGTATGCCCTGCCAGCGCACTGAGCGGCACATGGTCATGCACCGCCAGCGGATGATTGCGGTGCACCGCCAGTACCAGTGGATCGCTGCCTAGCACCCGGCGGATCAGTCGCGCATCGTCCAGTAACTGCGAGGACGCAGCGACATCGACCCGGTAATCCTCCAGTGCTTCGAGCACCTGCTGGGAGTTGCCGATTTCCACCGACACCTCCACCTGCGGCAGGCGCTCGCGAAAGGTCTTCACCAGATCGAGGATGTAATACGGCGCCGTGGCAGCGATGCGCAACGTGCCCTGGACCTGACCGC
This sequence comes from Pseudomonas farris, assembly GCF_019145235.1. Lineage (GTDB taxonomy): Bacteria > Pseudomonadota > Gammaproteobacteria > Pseudomonadales > Pseudomonadaceae > Aquipseudomonas > Aquipseudomonas farris. The sequence continues at coordinate 304,760 of NZ_JAHSTV010000008.1, forward strand.
TGTTACGCAGGAAGAACTCAATGTCGGCTTCCTGCTGCAACAGGGCCTTGACCATCGGCAGCAACCGCGCGCCTTCATCGCTGACGCTGAGGCGGCGGCCACCACGATAGAACAGCTCAACCGAGTACTGGCTTTCCAGATGCCGAATCTGGGTTGTCACCGTCGGTTGGCTCAGGCCGAGCTTTTTCGCCGCCAAGGTAATGCTGCCCAACCGGGCAACCATGTAAAACGCCTTCAGCTCGGCACTCAGCACACCCTTCCCTCATCGTCTATTTGCGCAACAGGCGCAAACCGTTGAACACCACCAACAGGCTCACGCCCATGTCGGCGAACACCGCCATCCACATGGTGGCGATCCCGGCGAAGGTTACCCCAAGAAAGATCGCTTTGATGACCAATGCCAGGGCAATGTTCTGCTTGAGGATATTCGAGGTTTGCCGCGACAGGCGGATGAATGCCGGAATCTTGCGCAGATCGTCGTCCATCAGGGCGACATCAGCAGTTTCAATCGCGGTGTCGGTGCCGGCGGCCGCCATGGCGAAACCGATCTCGGCCCGCGCCAGTGCCGGGGCGTCGTTGATACCATCGCCGACCATCCCGACCCGATGGCCTTGGGCATAAAGCGTTTCGATGGCTTGCAGCTTATCGGTCGGCAACAGATCGCCCTGCGCCTGATCGATGCCTACGTGGGCGGCGATGGCCTGAGCGGTATGAACGTTGTCGCCGGTCAACATCAGGGTCTTGATGCCCAACTCATGCAGCTGCTGGATCGCTTCGCGACTGGACGCTTTCACTGTGTCCGCAACGGCAAACAGCGCCAAGGGACCCGACTTGTCGAGCAACAACACCACGGATTTGCCCTGTTTCTCCAGAGCAAACAGTTTCTCTTCCAGCGCTGGCGAACACAGGCCCAAATCTTCCACCAGGCGGTGGTTGCCCAAGTGGTAGAGCTCACCGTTGATTTCGCCGCGCACACCACGACCCGCCAGGGCTTCGAAGTTATCCACAATCAGCGGCGCGCGTTGGCTATCCATAACTGCATCCACAGCCGCATTGGCGATGGCCAGCGACACCGGGTGATCCGAACGATCGGCCAGTGCCGCCGCAATGGCCGGGGCTATTTCATCAGCGATTGGGTCGAGGGACAAATAATCGGTCTGCACCGGTTTGCCGTGAGTGAGGGTGCCGGTCTTGTCGAGGGCCAGATAATCGAGTTTGTGGCCGTGCTCCAGATAAACGCCGCCCTTGACCAGAATCCCTTTGCGCGCCGCTGCCGCGAGGCCACTGACAATGGTCACCGGGGTGGAAATCACCAGTGCGCACGGGCAGGCGACCACCAGCAACACCAGCGCCCGGTAGATCCAGTCGAACCACATCGCATCCATGAACAGTGGCGGGATCACCGCCACGGCCAGGGCCAGCATGAACACCGCCGGGGTGTAGATTTTCGAGAAGGCGTCGACGAAACGCTGGGTTGGCGCCCGCGCCCCTTGGGCCTGTTCCACCGCATGAATGATGCGCGCCAGGGTTGAGTGGCTGGCCTCGGCAGTCACGGTGTATTCCAGCGAACCGGACTGGTTGATGGTGCCGGCGAACACCTTGTCGCCGATGGTTTTCTCCACCGGCAGGCTTTCACCGGTGATCGGCGCCTGATCGATGGTCGAGTTGCCGGACAGCACTACGCCGTCCAGACCGATTCGCTCACCAGGACGCACCCGCACTCGCCCACCCAGTTCAATGTTTTTAACCGGTTGGGCGACCCAACTGCCGTCGGCCTGCTGCACCGTGGCCTGCTCGGGGGCCATCTGCATCAGCCCGCCGATGGCGTTACGCGCCCGGTCCAGAGACCTGGCCTCGATCAACTCGGCCACGGTGAACAGAAACATCACCATCGCCGCTTCCGGCCATTGGCCGATCAGGATCGCGCCGGTCACCGCGATGCTCATCAGCGCGTTGATGTTCAGGTTGAGGTTTTTCAGGGCAATCCAGCCCTTTTTGTAAGTGTTGAGGCCACCGCTGAGGATCGAGATCAGCGCGATAACTGCCACCACCCAGTTTGGTGCCGCATTGGTGAAGTGGATAAGCTCAGCGGCCAGCGCCCCGATGCCGGACAACGCCAGCGGCCACCAGGGCTTTTTCGCAGGTGCAGGGCTCGACGCCTGGGTTTCAGCACCCTGCTCCATCGGCTCGGCGTGCATGCCGAGCGACTTGATCGCGTCGATGATCGGCATGGTGCTTGGCAGGTCATGGGTCACGCCCAACACCCGGTTGATCAGGTTGAACTCCAGTTGCTGCACACCCGACAGCTTCCCGAGTTTGTTCTGGATCAGCGTCTGCTCGGTCGGGCAGTCCATCGCCTCAATGCGGAAACTGCTGAGGCGAGCATTGGCGGTCGGCGTCTCGCTCAACACAATCCGCGAAGGTGCCGCTGCTTTGGAGGAACAGCAGGAATCCCCATGGCTTCCATGGCCATGCTGGGGCACAGGCTGCAGCTTGTGACTGTGATCGTGCCCGGCCTTGGGTTTGTGGGTGTGAAGAGAATCGCTCATTGGGTCGCGTCCATGAAGGTGCCTGTTGCCAAGTAAAGACCCTGTAGCCACTATAGGGTCAAGCACCCTTTTGGAGATTGTCGCGATGAAAATCGGAGAACTGGCGAAACTCACCGACTGCGCCGTGGAAACCATCCGCTACTACGAGCGCGAAAACCTGCTGCCAGAACCGGCCCGCAGCGACGGCAATTACCGCGTCTACACCCAGGCCCACGCCGAGCGCCTGACTTTCATCCGAAATTGCCGCACCCTCGACATGACCCTCGAGGAAATCCGCAGCCTGCTGGCCCTGCGTGACAGCCCGCAGGATCAATGCGAAAACGTCAACGCGTTGATCGACGAACATATCCATCATGTGAAGGCTCGAATCGATGGTTTGCTGGCCTTGCAGACACAACTGCTCGACCTGCGCCAACGCTGCAGCGAAGGGCCGGATATCGATCAGTGCGGGATTTTGCAGCGGTTGGAAGTGAGCGGCGGGGTTGTGGCGACGGAGATCGAGCATTCCCATGTCGGGCGCAGTCACGGCCACTAAGAACACCACAAATCCCCTGTGGGAGCGGGCTTGCTCGCGAAGGCGCTCATTCATTCAACATTGATGTCGACTGATCCACCGCCTTCGCGAGCAAGCCCGCTCCCACATTGGATCTTCTGTGAACTCACCGCTGGTGAATATCAGAGATCCAGGGAGACCGTGTGACGCTTTAGACCGCCATCGGCGCGGTCATCGGCGCGTGGTGTTCATAGCCTTCCAGCGAGAAATCGCCCGGCTCGATCTGCTCCAGCCACTCCGGCTGATAAACACCGGTCTTGGCAAACTCCGGCACGCGGTCGGAAATCACCAGTTTCGGCATCGGGAACGGCTCGCGCTTGAGCTGTTCGTTGAGCATGTCCAGGTGGTTTTCGTAGACGTGGGCGTCGCCGATGAAATAGGTGAACCAGCGCGGGGTGTAACCGGTCAGGCGACCGATCAGGCTCAGCAGCGCGGCGCCTTCGGTGAGGTTGAACGGCGTGCCCAACCCTAGATCGTTGGAGCGAATGTAGAGGGTCAAAGAGATCTCTTTAGTCTCAACATTCGGGTGGAACTGGTACAGCAAGTGGCACGGCGGCAGGGCCATTTCGTCGAGCTGCGCAACGTTCCAGCCGTGGAACAGGATGCGACGGCTGCCCGGGTCCTTGATGATGGTGTCGACGCACTGGCGGATCTGGTCGATCGCCTTGTACAGCACCACGTAGGCCTGACCGTCTTCTTCGCCTTCGGCAATCTGGCGATAACCCTGGCTCAGGGTCTGCTCGATGGCGGCCTGGTTGCTGACCGGAATTTGCTTGTACGCCGGCCATTTGCGCCATTGCACGCCGTAGATCTCGCCGAGGTCGTCTTCACCCTGACGGAACGGGTTGGCCAGCCACTGCGCATTTTCGTTGGCGTTCTGGTCCCAGACCTTGCAGCCCAGCGCCCGGAATTCGGCGGCGTTGTTCACCCCGCGCAGAAAACCGCACATCTCGCCGATGGCGGATTTGAAAGCCATCTTGCGAGTGGTGATCGCCGGAAAACCTTCCTGCAGATCGAAGCGCAGCATCGCGCCCGGAAAGCTGATGGTGTTCACGCCGGTGCGGTTGGCCTGTTTGGTGCCGTTCTTGATGACGTGGGCGACCAATTCGAGATATTGCTTCATGAATTACCTGTGTCCTTGAACCCGGGGCCAAAGCCCCCGGGGTTCGAATTTATAGCGCCTGCTTCTTATACAGCAGCTGCGGGGGCCGCCGGGGCGCGTCGATAAGCCAGCCAGATCAGGAACAGCCCGCCGACAATCATCGGTACGCACAGCACCTGGCCCATGGTCAGCCAGTTCCAGGCCAGATAACCCAGTTGCGCGTCCGGCACGCGAACAAATTCGACGATGAAACGGAAGATGCCATAGAACAGCGCGAACATCCCGGACACCGCCATGGTCGGCCGCGGCTTGCGCGAGAACAGCCAGAGGATCGCGAACAGCGCCACGCCTTCCAGCGCGAACTGGTACAGCTGCGACGGATGACGCGCCAACTGCGCCGGATCGGTCGGGAAGACCATCGCCCACGGCACGTCGGTCGCCTTGCCCCACAGCTCGGCGTTGATGAAGTTACCGATGCGCCCGGCACCCAGGCCGATCGGCACCATCGGCGCGACGAAGTCCATCAGCTGGAAGAACGACTTGCCGTTCTTTTTACCGAACCACAGCGCCGCCAGCATCACACCGATAAACCCGCCGTGGAACGACATGCCGCCCTTCCACACTTCGAAGATCAGGGTCGGGTTGGCCAGATAGGCGTTCAGATCGTAAAACAGCACATAACCCAAACGGCCACCGACGATGACGCCCATCGACATCCAGAACACCATGTCGGAGAGTTTCTCCTTGGTCCAGGTCGGGTCGAAGCGGTTCAGCCGGCGAGACGCCAGCCACCACGCGCCGCCGATGCCGATCAGGTACATCAGGCCGTACCAGTGGATTTTCAGCGGACCGATGGCCAGGGCCACCGGGTCGATCTGCGGGTAAGGCAGCATTGCGACTCCTCGTTAGAGTTGAAACCTTCAAATTCCCGGGCGACGCTGTCACGCCAGGATTAAGCCAGGATTGCGCTGCGCGTCAGAGCAAGAAGCTCAAGCCGACGCAAAACAGCAAAGCGGCAAACAGTCTTTTCAGCAAGCGCGGCGACAGCCTGTGGGCCAGTCGCGCACCGAGGCGGGCGAAAACCATGCTGGTCAGGGCGATCCCCAGCAGCGCCGGCAAATAAACAAAACCGAGACTATGGGCCGGCAGCAGTGGATCGTGCCACCCCAGAATCATGAAACTTAATGCACTGGCCAGGGCAATTGGCAGGCCACAGGCCGACGAAGTGGCCACCGCCTGCTGCATCGGCACGCTGCGCCAGGTCAGGAACGGCACGGTCAACGAGCCGCCGCCAATCCCGAAAATCGCTGAGGCCCAGCCAATGATGCTGCCAGCCACCGTCAGACCGACTTTGCCTGGCACCGTCCGGCTGGCCTTGGGTTTGAAGTCCAAAGCGAGTTGAACGGCGATGATCAGCGCAAATACCCCGATGATCTTCTGCAAATTCGGCCCGGAAATCGCTTCGGCAGTCAGCGCGCCGAAACCGGCACCGATCAGAATGCCGAGGGTCATCCAGGCAAAAATCGGCCAACGCACAGCGCCGCGGCGGTGGTGCTCGCGAACCGCATTGACCGACGTAAAGATGATCGTCGCCAGCGAGGTGCCGACTGCCAGATGCGTCAGGATCGACGCATCAAATCCCTGCAAAGTGAAACTGAACACCAGCACCGGGACAATGATGATCCCGCCGCCTACCCCGAACAGCCCGGCCAACACGCCCGCACAGGCGCCCAACGCCAGATAGAGCAGAAATTCCATGGCCGCATCCCCAAGCATCCCGAATCAGGAGCGGCATGGTAACGGAAGCATGGCCTCGGGCTCCACTGTGGATGGCGATGGATCGATGAGCGATGTCTGCGTAGAGTGAGCAAAAAACACACAAGGACCACCTTATGTGCCTGATTGTTTTTGCCTGGCGGCCGGGCCATGCCCAGCCACTGATCGTGGCGGCCAACCGCGACGAATTCTATGCCCGGCCCAGCCTGCCCCTGGCGCAATGGCCGCAAGCCCCGCACGTGTATGCCGGTCGCGACCTTGAGGCTGGCGGTACATGGCTCGGTGTCGGCGCCAACGGGCGCTTCGCCGCGCTGACCAACATCCGTGATCCCCTTCAACCGCCAGCGCGCAAATCGCGGGGTGAACTGGTGGCGCAGTTTCTCAGCGGGGACATGTCGATTGACGACTACTTGAGCGACGTTGTTGCACGTTCGCAGGAATATTCCGGGTTTAATCTGCTAATCGGCAATACCAATGAGCTATGGCACTTCAATGCCCGGGAGACGGAGGCGGTCATGCTCCAACCGGGCATTTATGGGTTATCGAACGCGGGGCTGGATACGCCGTGGCCGAAAGTACTCAAGGCCAAGGCGGCATTGAGCGAGGTGTTGGGCGATCCGCAGCCGCAGGCGCTATTGGCCTTGCTCAACGACCCGCAGACGGCGCCGCTTGCCGAACTGCCGGACACTGGCGTGGGGCAGGCTACCGAGACGTTGTTGTCGAGCGTGTTTATCAAGAGCCCGACTTACGGGACACGGGCGAGCACGGCGTTGATTGTTCAGGCGGATGGGGGGCGGCATATGGTCGAAAGGAGTTTCGGGCCGTATGGGGGGCATTTGGGGGAAGTGGAGGTCAGGATTTAGACGGGTTTAGTCTAGGCCGGCCCCATCGCGAGCAGGCTCGCTCCCACATTGGATTTTCTGTAAACACAGATTTTGTGCACGACAGAAATCAACTGTGGGAGCGAGCCTGCTCGCGATGGGGCCGGATCAGGTTTAGAGGGTTTTAACCGAAGCCGGATTAATCATCCGCGCCAACCCAAGGTTCTTCAGCGCCAACTGCAGCGAGCTGTGGATAACTTGCGGGTTGTCGATGGTCATCAGCTCAGCCAACAATTCCTTGGCCTTGCTCAGGTTGATCTGACGCAGCATCCACTTCACTTTCGGCAAGTTGGTGGCGTTCATCGACAGACTGTCGAAGCCCATTGCCATCAACAACACCGCCGCCGCCGGGTCACCGGCCATTTCGCCGCAGATACTCACGGGCTTGCCTTCGGCATGGGCATCGCGCACCACGCTCTGCAAGGCTTGCAACACCGCCGGGTGCAGGTAGTCGTAAAGGTCGGCCACCCGCGGGTTGTTGCGGTCCACGGCCAGCAGATACTGGGTCAGGTCGTTGGAGCCGACCGACAGGAAGTCCACTTGCCGCGCCAGTTCCTTGGTCTGATACACCGCCGCCGGAATCTCGATCATTACGCCAATCGGCGGCATCGGCACATCGGTGCCTTCGTCGCGGACTTCGCCCCAGGCCCGGTGGATCAGATGCAGGGCTTCTTCCAGTTCATGGGTGCCGGAAATCATCGGCAGCAGAATGCGCAGGTTGTTCAGGCCTTCGCTGGCCTTGAGCATGGCGCGGGTCTGCACCAGGAAGATTTCCGGGTGGTCGAGGGTCACGCGAATGCCGCGCCAGCCGAGGAACGGGTTGTCTTCCTTGATCGGAAAGTACGACAGCGCCTTGTCGCCGCCGATGTCCAGGCTGCGCATGGTCACCGGTTGCGGATGGAACGCGGCGAGTTGCTCGCGATAAATCGCCAGCTGCTCCTTTTCGCTAGGGAAGCGCTGATTGATCATGAACGGCACTTCGGTGCGGTACAGACCCACGCCCTCGGCACCGCGCTTCTGCGCCCGCGCCACGTCCGCCAGCAGACCGGTGTTGACCCACAGCGGCATGCGGTGACCGTCGACCGTTATGCACGGCAGGTCCCGCAATGCATCCAGACCGAGGGCCAGCTGTTTCTCTTCCTCGACCACCTCGGCGAACTGCTTGCGCAGCACGTCACTCGGGTTGGTATAGACCTCACCGTGGTAGCCGTCGACGATCATCTGGATGCCGTCGACCTTGGAGTACGGCAAGTCGACCAGGCCCATCACCGTCGGAATACCCATGGCGCGCGCCAGAATCGCCACGTGGGAGTTGCCGGAACCGAGTACCGACACCAGACCGACCAGCTTGCCTTCCGGCACCTCGCCGAGCATTGCCGGCGTCAGTTCTTCGCTGACCAGAATGGTGTTGTCGGGGTAGACCAGGGTCTGCTGCCGCTCTTCCTGCAGATAAGCCAGCAAGCGCCGACCGAGGTCTTTGACGTCCGAGGCCCGCTCACGCAGGTAGGCGTCGTCCATCAACTCGAAACGGTTGACGTGTTCGGTGACCACCTGACGCAACGCGCCCTGAGCCCATTGACCGGTCTTGATCACGGTGGTGATTTCGCTGCCGAGCGAGGCATCGTCGAGCATCATCAGGTAAACGTCGAACAGCGCCCGCTCTTCAGGCCGCAGCTGGGTGGCCAGCTTGGCGGACAAGGCACGCATGTCGGCGCGCACGCCCTCGATGGCGGTCTTGAACAGGCCAAGTTCCGCGTTGATATCGGTGATCGTCTTGTCCGGCACCACGTCCAGATCGGCCGGCGGCAGCATGACGACCGCGGTTCCGACCGCCGCGCCCGGCGAACCCGGTACACCGACGAACTTTGCTTCCTGGATACCTTTGCCCTGACGGCCCAGGCCACGGATCGAACCGGTGGCCTCGGCGTGGGCGATAACGCCGGCGAGCTGCGCGCTCATGGTCACGAGGAAGGCTTCTTCACCCTCATCGAACTGGCGGCGTTCTTTTTGCTGAATGACCAACACGCCGACGACGCGACGGTGGTGAATGATCGGCGCCCCGAGGAACGATGCGTAGCGCTCTTCACCGGTCTCGGCGAAGTAACGGTAGCGCGGGTGATCCGCGGCGTTTTCGAGGTTCAGGGGTTCTTCACGCGTGCCGACCAGACCGACCAGACCTTCGTTGGGTGCCATGCTGACTTTGCCGATCGAGCGCTTATTCAAGCCCTCGGTGGCCATCAGCACGAAGCGGTTGGTCTCTGGGTCAAGCAGGTAGACCGAGCAGACCTGGCTGCCCATGGCCTCTTTGACGCGCAACACAATAATCCCCAACGCCGCCTTGAGATCCTTGGCGGAGTTAACTTCCTGGACGATCTTGCGCAGCGTATTGAGCATGGCTCGGGGTCGAACTCCGTCGTCAGTCGCGCGCTAAAAGGCGCGGGGCAAGCTCTTTGAGAGCGCGGCGATAAACCTCGCGCTTGAATGTCACCACCTGGCCCAACGGATACCAATAACTGACCCAGCGCCAGCCATCGAATTCCGGTTTACCGGTCAAATCCATCCGCACCCGCTGCTCGTTGGAGATCAGGCGCAGGAGAAACCATTTCTGCTTCTGGCCGATGCACAGCGGTTGGCTGTGCGTCCTGACCAGACGTTGCGGCAAACGATAGCGCAACCAGCCCCGGGTGCAGGCGAGTATTTCAACATCTTCGCGCTCCAGGCCCACTTCTTCGTTCAACTCGCGGTACAAGGCGTCTTCCGGCGTCTCCTGGGGGTTGATTCCTCCCTGTGGAAACTGCCAGGCATCTTGATTGATACGGCGAGCCCATAGCACCTGGCCAGCATCATTCGTCAGAATGATCCCGACATTGGGGCGGAAACCATCGGGGTCGATCACGGCAACAACCTCGCAAACGCATATCGCCGCATTGTTCCACAAAGGTTGTGAAAGCAGCAACGAGCCGACCTACCTTATGTGCACTCTTGTGAAAAGTCCGTATTCTGGACACCTTTCTACAGACTTTTCAGCGAGTAACTGCAATGCGGCTGGCTTTATTCGACTTGGACAACACGCTTCTGGGCGGTGACAGTGACCACGCTTGGGGCGATTATCTGTGCGAACGCGGTTTCCTCGACGCCGTCGCCTACAAGGCACGCAACGACGAGTTTTATCAGGATTACCTGGCCGGCAAGCTGGATAACGACGCGTACCTGAACTTCTGCCTGGAAGTTCTCGGCCGCACCGAGATGGCCACACTGGAGCAATGGCATCTGGACTACATGCGTGACTGCATCGAACCGATCGTGCTGCCCAAGGCAATCGAACTGCTGGCCAGACACCGTGAGGCCGGCGACAAGCTGGTGATCATCACCGCCACCAACCGCTTTGTGACCGGGCCGATTGCAGCACGTTTAGGCGTTGAGACCCTGATCGCCACCGAATGCGAAATGATCGACGGCCGTTACAGCGGGCGCAGCACCGATGTTCCGTGTTTCAGGGAAGGTAAGGTGACCCGGTTACTTCGTTGGCTGGAAGAGACTGGCCATAACCTGGAAGACAGCTATTTCTACAGCGATTCGATGAATGACTTGGCGCTGCTGGAGCGGGTGACGAACCCGATCGCGGTCGACCCGGACGTGAATCTGCGGGCCGAGGCTGAGAAGCGAGGTTGGCCGGTAATTTCGTTGCGCGGCTGATATCGCCTTCGCGAGCAAGCCCGCTCCCACAATTGATCTTCAGTGGACACAGGATTTGTGTACAGCCGAGATCAATTGTGGGAGCGGGCTTGCTCGCGAAGGGGCCGACTCGGTCTGTAGCCTTAAACCGGCTTGGCTCCCATCAAACCCGCAATCGCGATGAAACAAACAAAGCTGAACAGTGCGAGGGCAAAGGTGAATTTGCCGTTCCCCGCCGGCGCCTTGCGCAACTTGTTCAGCCGCACCACCAGCCAGAACCAACCCAGGGCCGCCACGGTATAGAGCACACTGGAAGCCAGCAGCCAGGTCTGCCCCAACGGCCAGCCCACCAGATGCACCATCCACCAACCGGTGAATGGCATGCTCAGCAATGCCAGGCCCATCAATAGCCAGATGAACACCAGCGGTCGCTGCAAGGTGCGGACGTGAGCCGTCGTATCACCGTTACGGCGTGTGCGCCAGACCCAGATCCCCAAACCCAGCGCGCACACCAGCAACACCACCGTTGCAACCATGTGCGCCACTTTCAGGGCGGTTAACGTTTCCATTGTTCGATTTCCTTATAGCCTGCCGATCAGCGTAGCCGCTCAGCCGAGAAACAGCTGATAGGCCGGGTTGTCGCTTTCGTCCCAGTACGGGTAGCCGATTTCTTCCAGCGCGGCCGGTACCAGATGACGCTCGTCGTGCGGCACTTGCAGGCCCGCGACCACCCGGCCATCGGCCGCGCCGTGGTTGCGGTAGTGGAACATCGAAATGTTCCAGCGTCCGCCGAGTTTGTTGAGGAAGTTGAACAACGCACCCGGACGCTCCGGAAACTCGAAACGCAGCACCACTTCATCGACAACCTGGGCGGCACGCCCGCCAACCATATGGCGAATGTGCAACTTGGCCAGTTCGTTGTCGGTCAGGTCGAGCACCGGGAAACCCTGCTCGGTGAGACTGGCGAGCAGCGCACTGCGCGGGTCGTTTTCCGGGTGCGTCTGCACGCCGACAAAGATGTGCGCTTCGCTGCCGGTGTTGTAGCGGTAATTGAATTCGGTGATCTGACGCTTGCCGATGGCTTCGCAGAACGCCTTGAAGCTGCCCGGTTTCTCGGGAATGGTCACGGCAATGATGGCTTCGCGACCCTCGCCCAGTTCAGCGCGCTCGGCCACGTGGCGCAAGCGGTCGAAGTTGACGTTGGCGCCGGAGTCGATGGCTACGAAGGTATGGCCCGTGACGCCGCGCTGCTCGACATATTTCTTGATCCCGGCCACGCCCAAGGCGCCAGCAGGTTCAGTGATCGAGCGGGTATCGTCGTAGATATCCTTGATTGCCGCACAGATCTCGTCGGTGCTGACAGTGATGACTTCGTCTACGTAGTCTTTGCAGATATCGAAAGTGTGCTGGCCAATCTGCGCCACCGCGACGCCATCGGCGAAGAGACCCACGGTCGGCAAAACCACGCGCTCGCCGGCCGCCATGGCCGCTTGCAGGCAGTTGGAGTCATCCGGTTCGACGCCGATGATTTTGATGTCCGGGCGCAGGTATTTCACGTACGCCGCGATCCCGGCGATCAGCCCGCCGCCGCCCACCGGAACGAAGATCGCATCCAGACGCCCCGGGTGCTGGCGCAGAATCTCCATGGCCACCGTGCCCTGCCCGGCAATGGTGTGGGGATCATCGTAAGGGTGAATGTAGACGTAGCCTTTTTCGTCGACCAGTTTCAGCGAGTAGGCCAGGGCTTCCGGGAACGAATCCCCGTGCAGCACCACTTTGCCGCCGCGCGAACGCACGCCTTCGACCTTGATCTCCGGGGTGGTCTTGGGCATCACGATGGTCGCTTTCACGCCCAGAACCTTGGCCGCCAGGGCCAGGCCTTGCGCATGGTTGCCCGCCGACGCGGTGACCACGCCGCGAGCGCGCTCTTCATCGCTCAGCTGCGTCAACTTGTTGTAGGCGCCGCGAATTTTGAACGAGAACACCGGCTGCAAGTCTTCACGCTTGAGCCAGATATCGTTGCCCAGCCGCTCGGAGAGCTGGCGGGCAGTCTGCAATGGGGTTTCTACGGCAACGTCATAAACGCGCGAGGTGAGGATCTTTTTGACGTACTGTTCGAGCATCGGAAAGCATCACTGAGCGGGTTGGGCAGGGCCAAGGAGTCTAACCCGGCTTTTGGCCGGGCGACCACACTAAACAGATGGTTTTGAAACCGGAGTAATACCTGTGGCGAGGGGGCTTGCCCCAGTTGGAGCGCGAAGCGCTCCCCAGCACTCTTCCAGATACACCGCATTCGACAGCCTTACGACTGCTTCGCAGCCGAACGGGGGCAAGCCCCCTCGCCACAGGAGTGTTTCCCCCTGCACTATCGCGAGGCCTATAATGCCGGCCTTTCGTTCCCCTTTCGGCACTTCGGAGCCCGCATGACCCAGGATCAACTCAAACAGGCCGTAGCCCAGGCCGCCGTCGACTTCATCCTCCCGAAACTCGATGACAAGAGCATCGTCGGGGTCGGCACCGGCTCCACCGCCAACTGCTTCATCGATGCCCTGGCCAAGCACAAAGGCGCATTCGATGGCGCGGTCGCCAGCTCCGAAGCCACCGCCGCCCGCCTCAAGGGCCACGGCATTCCGGTGTATGAGCTCAATACCGTCAGCGACCTGGAGTTCTACGTCGACGGCGCCGATGAAAGCGACGAGCACCTGCACCTGATCAAGGGCGGTGGCGCGGCCCTGACCCGCGAGAAGATTGTGGCGGCCGTGGCCAAGACCTTCATCTGCATCGCCGACGCCAGCAAACTGGTGCCGGTCCTAGGTGCATTCCCGCTGCCGGTGGAAGTGATCCCGATGGCCCGCAGCCACGTGGCCCGCCAACTGGTGAAGCTCGGCGGCGACCCGGTTTACCGTGAAGGCGTGCTGACCGACAACGGCAACATCATCCTCGACGTGTTCAACATGCAGATCACCAACCCGGTGGAGCTGGAAACACAGATCAATGCCATCGTCGGCGTGGTCACCAACGGCTTGTTCGCAGCCCGCCCGGCTGATTTGCTGCTACTGGGGACGAGCGAAGGCGTGAAAACCCTGCGCGCCCAATAAGGCAGACACCAAACAGTGTGGGAGCGGGCTTGCTCGCGAAGAGGCCGTGTCAGCCGATAGAGATGTCGGCAGACAGAGCGCTTTCGCGAGCAAGCCCGCTCCCACATTTGTTTTGTAGTGTCTGTCAGGGTTGTGCTGGTTTTTTGAAGACGTAGAAAAGATTCGGCTCGCTGACGAGGTACAAGGTGCCGTCGTCGTCCATGGCGATGCCTTCCGCTTGCGGCACAGTCTTCTGCAATCCCTGACGCCCCTTGCTCAGTGACAGAGTGGTCAGCGGCCGCCCATCGACATCCAGCTCCAGAATCAGTCGCGATTCATCGGACAGCGCCAGCAGATGGCCGCTGCGCTCGTCGTATTGCAGGCTCGACAGGTCTCGCACGAACATCCCGGCATCGCGTTTTGGGTTGTTCACGACATGCACCGCGTAGGATTTCTCCGGGTTGTAATGCGGAAAGCCCTGCACTTCGTAAATCAGCATCGGATCGCGCTCCTTGGCGACAAACAAGCGCTTGCCCACCGAGTCATAGGCCAACCCTTCAAACCCTTTGTTGCCACTCATGTGCACGCCGAGGGTCATCTGCTCGGCGTCCGCGGCATCGAGGAACGTCGTGTCCTTCTCCAGATGAATCTTGATCAGCCGTTGCTGGCGCTCGTCGGTGATCACGTAAGTGTCAGCACTGATGAACTCCACCGCCTCCGGGTCGCCAAACCCGATCAGCGCCACACGCCGCAGAATTTTGCCTTCCAGAGACAATTCGATCAGTTCGGCATTTTTGTTGGTAACGGTGAACAGGCTTTTACGCACGGGATCGAAGGTCAGCGCCGAAACATCGTCGTCCAGGCCATCGATGACTTGCGCCTCGATTGCTACCTGATACTGATCCAGACCAATGGACTGGGCATTCATTGGCTGCCAGAACGCCTGCACATTGAACCAGGTGCGCTCGAACAGACGCAGGTACTGGCCGACGGCAATCAGCACGATCAGCGCAATCACCGACAGGATCAGCATCAGGGGTTTGGGACGGGCAAGTCGGCGCATTCAGGCGAGCTCGGAAACAAGACGGGTGGATGAAATACCACGGCAGTATGAATTCAAGCTTAATGGCCAGTGGCCTTCGACCACAATTACCGAACTCGTAGGAGCGGCCGAAGGTTCGGGCCGCGTTCGGACGCTCTTTTGATCTTCAACAATCTTGCCTGCACCAAAAGATCAAGAAATCGCTGCCTTCGGCAGCTCCTACCGTTGTTTTTCGAACCGATAGAACAGGTTCGGCTCGCTCACCATGTACAGCGTGCCCGCTTCGTCCATGGTCACACCTTCGGCACGGGGAATGGTTTTCTTCAGACCATTGAACCCTCCGAGCAAAGTCATGAAGCTGACCTGCTCGCCTTTCTCGTCCAATTCCAGCAGCAAATGAGAATCGGCGGACAGCACCAAAGTATGGCCGGTGCGCGGATCGATGGCCAGGGCCGACAGGTTGCGGATATCCAGTTCGTCGCTGGACAGCTTTTGCTTGTCGCCCTTGAGGATTTGGCTGTCGTCGCTTTTCCAGCTGAACAGCGCCGGTGGACGCTCTTCACCCAGCAGCAGTTGCTGGTTGCGCGCATCCCAGACGATCGCCTCGAAGGCTTTATTCTGGTCTTTTGACGGACCCAGGTCGTATTTCGGGAAACTGGCGATATTCAGTTCGCGAGTATCGGCATCGACCTTGACGATGGTAAGCAGGTGCGCGCGCTCATCGGTGATCGCCAGCAAACCATTGCCCATGACCGTTACCCCTTCCGGGTTGCTCCAACCCACCAGCGGCATTTTGCGCAACACATCGCCCTGCAACGTCAGCTCGACCAGAAACGGGTTCTTGCCCATCACCGCAAACAGGGTTTTGGTCTGCGGGTCATAAGACACGTCCGACGCTTCGTCCTTCTCCATGCCCGGCAGCAGTTTGGCGTCGATCACCGCCCGGTAATCCGGCAGCCAGATACTCTCTTTTCGCTCGGCCGGGCTTTCGAAACGCTCCATCACCCAGAGCAGGCCGCGATCATCCCAGTGCATCGCAAACACGAGGCCATACACAGCAGCCGCTACCAGCAAAAGCCAGGAATACCAACGCATGACAAAGCGCGAGCGGCGGGCAGTTTTCAGCTTGGGCAGCGGTTGGGTGCTCATGCAGGGATACGTTCCAGAAATTCAGGCTATGGGTAATAGCACAATTGGGACTGGCTCAGACGCCAGAAGCCCCGGAATTATCCGGACAAGATGTGAAAAAAACGGGAAATGGCGGTAAAGCCCTGTGTGGGCAGATGCAATTTGCGGGAAGGATCACAAACCAATGTGGGAGCGGGCTTGCTCGCGAATGCGGTCTGTCATCCAATATTGATGTTGGATTTGACGGCATCTTCGCGAGCAAGCCCGCTCCCACAGGGTTTTGCGTCGGGTCAGCGGACGCTGCTGGCGAAGCGGCTGGCGCCCGGCAGTTCGAGCACCAGTTCGTCACCGACATTCAGCGAGCCAACGCCCACCGGCGTGCCCGTGAGGATCACGTCACCGGCCTGCAGCGAGAAGCAACCGGCCATGTACTGGATCATCGGCACAATCGGATTCAGCATGTCCTTGCTGTTGCCATCCTGGCGCACTTCGCCATTGATGGTCAGGCGGATGCCAATGTCGGTCAGGTCGGCGAAGGTACTGCCAGCCACGAACGGCGCAAGCACTGCCGCCCCGTCGAAAGACTTGGCGATTTCCCACGGCAGGCCCTTGGCTTTCAGCTCGGCCTGCTTGTCGCGCAAGGTCAGATCCAGTGCAGGGGCGATGCCGGAGATAGCGTCCAGCACTTCTTCACGGCTCGGCTTGGTCGACAACGGCTTACCGATCAATACGGCGATTTCTGCTTCGTAATGCACTGAGCCACGCTCGGTCGGAATGCTGAAACCACCTTCCAGCGGCACCACGCAACTGCCCGGTTTGATGAACAGCAGTGGCTCAGTAGGCACCGGATTGTCCAGCTCCTTGGCGTGTTCGGCGTAGTTGCGGCCGATGCATACCACTTTCCCCAGCGGGAAATGAATACGCGTACCGTCGACATACTGGTGCTGATAGCTCATGGACCGACTCCTGCTTCGTGCTCTTAACGTTCGAAGAATCAAACAGCGAAAATCTTGCCCGGGTTCATGATGCCGTTCGGGTCGAATACCGCTTTGACGGCTTTCATGTACTCGATCTCAACCGGCGAGCGACTGTAGGTCAAATAGTCACGCTTGGTCATGCCCACACCATGCTCGGCGGAAATCGAACCGTTGTACTTCTCGACGGTTTCGAACACCCACTTGTTGACGGTCGCGCACTTGGCGAAGAACTCGTCCTTGCTCAGGTTATCCGGTTTAAGGATGTTCAAGTGCAGGTTGCCGTCGCCGATGTGGCCGAACCAGACGATTTCGAAATCCGGGTAGTGTTCGCCGACGATCGCGTCGATTTCCTTCAGGAACCCGGGGACTTTCGACACAGTGACCGAAATGTCGTTTTTGTATGGCGTCCAGTGGGAAATGGTTTCGGAGATGTACTCGCGCAATTTCCACAGGTTCTGCAATTGGGTTTCGCTCTGGCTCATCACGCCGTCCAGCACCCAGCCTTCCTCGACGCAGTGCTCGAAGGTTTCCAGGGCGTGGTTGGCCACTTCTTCAGTGGTCGCTTCAAATTCCAGCAGCGCGTAGAACGGGCAATCGGATTCGAACGGTGCCGGCACATCGCCGCGCGCCATAACCTTGGCCAAGGCTTTATCGGAGAAGAATTCGAAGGCGGTCAGGTCAAGCTTGCTCTGGAATGCATGTAACACCGGCATGATCGAATCAAAATCGGCGGTGCCGAGGACCATCGCGGTGAGGTTTTTCGGCGCACGGTCCAGGCGCATGGTGGCTTCGACCACAAAACCCAGCGTGCCTTCAGCGCCGATGAACAGCTGACGCAGGTCGTAGCCGGTGGCGTTCTTGATCAGATCTTTGTTCAGTTCCAGCAGATCGCCCTTGCCGGTGACGACTTTCATGCCGGCTACCCAGTTGCGGGTCATGCCGTAGCGAATGACCTTGATCCCGCCGGCATTGGTGCCGATATTGCCGCCAATCTGGCTGGAACCTGCCGAAGCGAAATCCACCGGGTAGTACAGTCCGTGCTCTTCGGCCTTGTTCTGCAATTGCTCGGTAACCACGCCTGGCTGACAAACGGCCGTGCGGTCTGTCAGGTTCACATCGAGGATCTGGTTCATATAGTCGAAGGACACAACCACTTCGCCATTGGCTGCCACGGCCGCAGCCGAAAGCCCGGTACGACCGCCGGATGGCACCAGCGCCACCTTGTGGTTATTGGCCCAACGGACAATGGCCTGGACCTGCTCGGTGGTCTTGGGAAACACAATAGCGGTCGGGGCGGGGGCGAAATGCTTGGTCCAATCCTTGCCGTAAGCATTCAGGGAGTCGGCGTCGGTCAGCACCTTGCCGGGCTCAACCAGGGTCTTCAGCTCATCAATCAGGGCAGGATTGGTCATCGACAGAACTCTCGAACAATTCATGGTCATCCTGAGAACGCTTCACGTCGCAGGAATGAGTGTTTAGCGGGGTGCATATGCTAGCATACCGACCCCGCAGGATAGTGCCCAAAGGCTGTTCTGCGGCGACGGCTTTCTTGCCGTCCGGGTCAGCATCTGTTGACCATTTCCTGCCATTTTTCTCCGGGACACAGGTTTACGCAGATGAGCAAGACTTCTCTCGATAAGAGCAAGATCAAGTTCCTTCTTCTCGAAGGCGTCCACCAATCGGCTGTCGACGTCCTCAAGGCGGCGGGCTACACCAGCATCGAGTACCTCACAGGTTCTCTGCCGGAAGCCCAGCTGAAGGAAAAGATCGCTGATGCTCACTTCATCGGCATTCGCTCCCGCACTCAACTGACCGAAGAGATCTTCGATCACGCGAAGAAACTGGTGGCTGTCGGCTGTTTCTGCATCGGCACCAACCAGGTCGACCTCAACGCGGCTCGCGAACGCGGCATCGCAGTATTCAACGCGCCGTACTCCAACACTCGCTCCGTAGCCGAGCTGGTATTGGCCGAAGCGATCCTGTTGCTGCGCGGCATCCCAGAGAAGAACGCTTCCTGCCACCGTGGCGGCTGGATCAAGAGCGCGGCCAACTCCTTCGAAATCCGCGGCAAGAAACTGGGTATCGTCGGTTACGGCTCGATCGGTACTCAGCTGTCGGTTCTGGCCGAAGGCTTGGGCATGCAGGTGTATTTCTACGATACCGTGACCAAGCTGCCATTGGGCAACGCAACGCAAGTTGCCAGTCTGACCGAGCTGCTGGGCATGTCCGACATCGTCACCCTGCACGTTCCGGAAACCGCAGCCACCCAGTGGATGATCGGCGAGAAAGAAATCCGCGCCATCAAGAAGGGCGGCATTCTAATCAACGCTGCTCGCGGCACTGTTGTTGAACTGGACGCCCTGGCGGACGCGATCAAGGACAAGCACCTGATCGGCGCCGCCATCGACGTATTCCCGGTGGAGCCGCGCTCCAACGAAGAAGAGTTCGAAAGCCCGCTGCGTGGCCTGGACAACGTGATCCTGACCCCGCACATCGGTGGTTCCACCGCTGAGGCGCAAGCCAACATCGGTCTGGAAGTGGCGGAAAAACTGGTCAAGTACAGCGACAACGGTACTTCGGTATCGTCCGTGAACTTCCCGGAAGTGGCGCTGCCGGCTCACCCTGGCAAGCACCGTCTGCTGCACATCCACGAGAACATTCCGGGTGTGATGAGCGAGATCAACAAGGTCTTCGCCGAAAACGGCATCAACATTTCCGGTCAGTTCCTGCAGACCAACGAGAAAGTCGGCTATGTCGTGATCGACGTCGATGCCGAATACTCGGAAATGGCGCAGGAGAAGCTGCAGCACATCAACGGCACCATTCGTTGCCGCGTGTTGTTCTGATCGCGTTTTGAGCGACAAAAAAGGGAGCTCCTCGGAGCTCCCTTTTTCACAGCTGCTTTTTCATGGCTGTGGAAAAGTTACTTCACAGTCACGGTGATTTTCTTCGAAACGATCGGTGGATCGAACGGCATGTGACCGCTGTCGCCCAGCTCGAGCTGCAAGGTGTGCTTGCCCGGTGCCAGTTTGATGGTGGCCTCGGTTTGCGCCTTGCCGAAGTGCATGTGGTTGGCATCTGTCGGAATCGGTGCGCCTTCGGCAGGCAGCTTGTCGACATCGATCAGCAAGTGGTGATGACCGGTGTTTTTGGTTGGATCACCAGCCGGGGCAAGTGAGATGTCCTTCACGCCAAACTTAACCTTGAATTCCTGCCCCACAGTCGCACCGTCTTCCGGGGAAACAATGAACGCTTGTGCACCTTTGGGAGCAGGTGTGGCAGCCGTTGCCAGCATCGATGCACCCAGCAACAGGCCAGCCAGTGCGGCTCGTGACATAAAGGTTTTCATTCTCTTCTCCAGTTTTTCCGTAAAATTCGCTCGACCGTGACAACTTCACGGCCATTCGTTGTCGAAGGCACACGACAACCATAGCAAAGCGAGCCTGAACAGCGCGTCGCGATAAATGAATTCAAAGGAGTGACCATGCGCTTTTTGCCTGGCCTGATCTGCCTGCTGCCCCTTTTTAGCCCTTTGGCTCATGCCGAACTGATGGACGATGTAAACGACCGCGGCGAATTGCGCATTGCCCTTGAGGCTAATACACCGCCCTTCAATTTCAAGGATGACGACAAACTGACCGGCTTCGAAGTCGAGTTGGGTCAACTGCTGGCCGATGAGCTGGATGTACGGGCCGACTTCGTCGTCACCGATTCCGGCGATCTGTTGACCGGCGTCGAAAGCGGCAAATACGACGTGGCCATCAATCACATAGCACAGACCCCGGACCTTAAGGATCGTTTCGACTTCACCGAACCTTACAGCTACGCCGATGCACAATTGCTCGCGCAGAAAGAAGAGCAGCCGCGCCCGCTAGTGTTGGTGCAAACGCTGAAGGAAGAAGAACCGAAGGCCGGCCCGCCGGTGAGCCTGGCGATTCCGTTTCAGAAGGGTAACCCGGCGTTTCATGCCAGCCTCGAAAACGCCTTGCAGCGGATCAAGGGGGATGGCCGATTGGAAGCGTTGTCGCAGAAGTGGTTGGGGGCGGATACGAGCGTGGCGCCGAAGCCATAAGGCACTGAAGATTTAATGTGGGAGCGGGCTTGCTCGCGAATGCGGTGTGTCAGGCAACATTGATGTCGACTGACACTCACTCTTCGCGAGCAAGCCCGCTCCCACATGGGTTTTAGGCAGGTCGTTAGTTCAGGGTTGCCAGGGCTGCCAGGGCTGCCGCCGCTTCGGCCAATTCCAACTCACTGAACACCTGAACGCCATTGCGCTTGAGCAATGCCGCGGTGACACCCTCGCCGCTGATCTTCACGCCACTGAAGGTCCCGTCATAGGTCAACAGATTCCCGCAAGACGGGCTGTTGGCCTTGAGCACGGCAATGCGGATGCCGTGCTGTTGCACCAGTTCCAGCGCCTGATAAGCCCCCGAAAGAAACTCGGCACTGACGTCCTCGCCCTCGGTGGTGATGACCGATGCAAGGCCATCAAGCACTTCACCACCCTGCCCGCCCGGAATCTCCGCCGCGGCCCTTGGCGTCGGCAAACCACCGGCGACTTCCGGGCACAACGGCACCACCCGGTCTTCGGCAATCCATTGTTCCAACAAATTGAATGGCCCACTGGCGCCACCGTCGTAACGGACGCGGTGACCGAGCAAACAGCGGCTAACCAGAATCTTTTGCATGATCAGAACGGCTCGTTGCCACGACGGCGGAACCAGCCCGTCAACGACAGGCGATCGCGGGTCGCGGGCAGGACTTCGTGGGGGACTTCGCCCGACAGGAATACCACCAGGCATCCGCCGGTGGGCACCACATCGTGTTCGATGCCTTCGTCCAGGTACATGCGCAACTGACCGCCATGCTCGGGCAGCCAGTCGTCATTGAGGTAGATCACCGCCGAGACCATGCGCCGGTCGTCATCGCGGAACCGGTCGACATGCTTGAGGTAGAAAGCGCCAGGCGGATACAGAGCGAAATGGCTTTCGAAATCTTCCAGGCCCAGAAACAAACTGCGATTCATCGCCTCACGCAGGCTGTCCATCAATCCCAGATAGCTGTCGCAAGCCTCGGCCTGACCGGGTTCGAGCCACTGGATATGGTCACCACGAATGCCCTCGCGGATCTCCGAAAACGGCCCGCGCCCCACGGCGGCCGGGGCGAGTTCGCCCTCGGCGGCACGTTTGCGGCACTCGGCCGCCAGCGCCCGGGTCAGATCCAGAGGCAGGAAAATATTCTGCTGCGACCAGCCGCGCTCAGCCAGGTCGTCGACGATACGTAACAGCAGCGGATGATCAGAGGATATTTGCATGGCGCGCATAGTATTCCTGTGCCCGCAAATCCGACAGAGCCGCGCAGCGGAGGATTGGTCGGATAAGGCACGCAACCTGATACGAATTCTCGACAAGTACGAATGCCGCACGGAGAATAGTCGCCTGCTGACAGGAGTCCCTATGCGTCGCTTGCTTTTTTCACTGCTAATGCTCTGCGTATTGCCCGCCTGGGCGGACGGCCACGACCAGTTGTATACGGTCGCCGGTTGGCCAGAACAACGCGCGCATTTCAACGATGCTCTCTCCGCCGCTCAGCAGCGTTACCAGAATAGCCTGCCGCCGGCGGTGTTTCAGGCCCTGGTCAACAACAGTAATCAGCGTTTCGCCCCCAAGGCCATGGACCAGCGTGCCGAAGCGCAGCTGCGCAAAAAGCTTGCCGATCCGAAACCTGCACTGACCTTCTTTCAATCGCCCCTGGGCAAGAAAATTGTCGCCGCCGAACTGCTGGCGACCCGTCGTGATCAATTGGCGAAAAACGCCAAGGGCTTGCCGAAAATGCAGGCCAGCGATACCCGTCAACTCATCATCGGTCACCTGGCCCAGGCCCTGCCCGCTCGCGAGGCCGGCGCTGAAGTCAGCCTGGCGATTGCGGGCGTGGCGGCCGACAGCCTGAGCTCGATGATCCCCGGCCTTCTCGGTGGCGGTCAGGCTCAAGGCATGTTGAACGGCCAGCGCCAGCGCCTGATGGAGCAGATCGGCGCCGACCTGAACAACACGCTGCTGTATGTCTACCGCGACCTGTCAGATGACGAGCTGGAAGAGTTCGCCACGTTTGCCGAGTCCACGGAAGGTAAGGCTTACTATCAAGCGGCACTGGCGGCGATTCGGGCGGGGTTGGCGGTGGGGCAGAGTACGTCGAGCCTCAGTCAATAATATTCAGCGTCTGGAAGATCGCTTTCGCGAGCAAGCCCGCTCCCACACTTGATCTCTGGCGTACATAAATTCTGTATCCGCTGGAGATCTAATGTGGGAGCGGGCTTGCTCGCGAAGAGGCCCGAACGACCGCTAGAGATTCCGCCCCTTCATCCCCTTGCTCAAAAACCCGAAATACTCCTCCCGCAACCCCGGCGTCTCATTTGCCAGATGATGCCGTGCCTCAGGCAACATCAGCACCTGAGGCCGATCGAACTTGCCCCGCAATACGTCAAGGTTGTGCTCCCAATCCACGGTCATGTCTGCCTGCCCCTGCACGATCAGCGGCTGCCGCGGGCTCTTCGGTGCCGCTTCGATACGCTTGATCCACCGTCCCAGCGCACCGACCCAGGCCGTGGGCAGACGTAGCGGTTGCAGCGGATCGGCTTGCAGGAACGTCAGGAATTCAGGGTCGTTGGAGTTCTCGCTGAAACGCCGGGCGATGCCTTTGACGAACGGCTTGAGCAAGTAATAACTGAGCTGCGACCAGCCCCAGGCTCGCGGCCGCACCAGTGGCGACAGCAAGATCACCTGCCCCTGGGCCGGACTGCTTGCGCCCTGATTGAGCACATGATCGATCACGATCGCTCCGCCGGTACTTTGTCCGCACAGGTGCCAAGGCTGCGGAAGGTCCAGCGATTGCGCCTCGGCCAACAGCCCTTGCAGGGTGTTCTGATACTCGGCGAAATCCTTGATGCTCGCCCGTTCGCCACTGGACAAGCCATGCCCCGGCAGGTCACAGGCGATTACTGCAAAACCCTGGTCCAGCGCCCACTCGATCACATGCCGATAGAGCCCGGTGTGATCGTAGAAACCGTGAAACAGAAACAGCGTCGCCTTCGCCCGCTCGGGCCACCAGAGCTGGCTGACCACTTCATAGCCATCGACCTCGAAACGCCCCAGGCCACTGCGCAAGGTTCGCTGGGGAAAATCCAGCCCATAAAAATGCTGATAGGCCATGGCCTCCGTCGACAGCGGCTGCCACTCGGCCAATGGCCGCAGGCTGGCACGCAAATGATCGGGGTCGAAAGTGGCAGACATGGGCTATTCCAGAGCGCGAAACGGACTTTATAGGCCTGCGATATTCATCTGTTGCAGCAAGCATGGCAAGCTAGCCGACCTTCGAGGATTGAAACCCATGCGTCCTGCCTACCGCACCACACTGCTTGCCAGCCTGCTCGCCCTTGTGTGTGCCGGCGTGCTGTGGGCCGCCTATGACTGGTTTCAGGGGCGCTACTTGCGCGCCTTCAGTTCGCACACTGCGGTGTTCTCCGGCGACCCCTTGCGCCTGCCGGACGAACTTGCCGGCCCCGGCGCCATTCGCCTGGTGCACTTCTGGGACCCGGCCTGCCCGTGCAATGTCGGCAACCAACAACACCTGACCGAACTGGTTGAGCAGTATGTACCGCAGGGCGTCGAGTTCTATGCGGTCCAAAAGCCCGGCAGCCACGGTCAATTGCCCAGCACGTTGAGTCGCCTCAAAACCATCAATGTCCTGCCAGGCTCCGAACAGATCCCCGCCAGCCCGGCGGTGGCGATCTGGGACCGCAGTGGCAGGCTGGCGTATTTCGGTCCGTACAGCGAAGGCCTGACCTGCAATTCGAGCAACAGTTTTATCGAGCCCATTCTGCAAGCGCTGAATGAAGGCCGGGCGGTGAACGCCACCCACACGCTAGCGGTGGGTTGCTACTGCCCGTGGCCTGCGGAGGTTAAGTAAGGCATTCCTGACTTTTCCAGGACCGCAATGCCCGGCACAGGAGGTCTGTGCTACACGTTTGCAGCCCACACGGGCGGCAATCCCGAAAGAACAAGGAGTCACCATGAAACGCGTCCTGGCCGTACTTGCCTTGCTGATCGTCGTGCTCGTCGCCGGGGGCGGCTGGTATGTGTACAGCAAGCAACCGACGCGCCAGGGCCAGGTGGAGTTGCAGCACCTGCAAGGTTCGGTGACCGTGCGTTACGACGTGCGCGGCGTGCCGCATATCCGTGCCGAAAACGAAACCGACCTCTACCGCGCCCTCGGCTACGTGCACGCCCAGGACCGACTGTTCCAGATGGAAGCCATGCGGCGCCTGGCCCGTGGTGAATTGGCTGAAGTCCTCGGCCCGAAACTGATCGACACCGACAAACTGTTTCGCAGCCTGCGCATCCGCGAACGGGCTGAAAGCTACGTGGCCGCGCTGGATCATCAGTCGCCGGCGTGGAAGGCCCTGCAAGCTTATCTGGACGGCATCAATCAATATCAGGACAGCCACGCTGCGCCGGTAGAGTTCGACGTGCTGGGGATCCCCAAGCGCCCGTTCACCGCCGAAGACAGCATCAGCATCGCCGGCTACATGGCCTACAGCTTTGCTGCGGCGTTTCGCACCGAACCGTTGCTGACTTACGTGCGTGACCAACTGGGCGCCGAGTACCTGAACATCTTCGATCTCGACTGGCAGCCCAAGGGCGTGCTGGCCAAAAGACGCGCCAATCCTGCACCGGCCCTCACCGCCAATGACTGGAAGGGGCTGAACGCCCTCGCCCGTTTGAGTGAGCAGGCCCTGGCCGACAATGGCCTGCCACAATTCGAAGGCAGCAATGCCTGGGTGATTTCCGGCAACCGCAGCAAAAGCGGCAAGCCGCTGCTGGCCGGTGACCCGCATATTCGCTTCTCGGCTCCGTCGGTGTGGTACGAAGCGCACCTGTCAGCGCCGGGTTTCGAGCTTTATGGTTACCATCAAGCACTGGTGCCGTTTGCGTTTCTTGGCCACAACCTGGACTTCGGCTGGAGCCTGACGATGTTCCAGAACGACGACCTGGATCTGATCGCAGAGAAGGTCAACCCGGACAACCCGAACCAGATCTGGTATCGCGGCCAATGGGTCGACCTGGTCAACACCGAACAACAGATCGCGGTCAAAGGCCAGTCACCGGTCACGCTGACCCTGCGCCAGTCGCCCCACGGCCCGATCATCAACGATGCACTCGGCACTGCCGCCGGCAAGACGCCGGTCGCCATGTGGTGGGCCTTCCTCGAGACGCCGAATCCGATCCTCGACGGCTTCTACCAGCTCAACCGCGCCGACACCCTGGCCAAGGCCCGCGCCGCGTCGGCCAAGGTTCAGGCACCGGGGCTGAACATCGTCTACGCCAACGCCAAGGGCGACATCGGTTGGTGGGCCTCGGCGTTGCTGCCCAAGCGCCCGGCCGGGGTGAAGCCCGGTTTCATCCTCGACGGCAGCACCCCTCAGGCGGACAAGGAAGGTTTTTACCCATTCAGTGCCAACCCACAGGAAGAGAACCCGGCGCGAGGCTACATTGTCTCGGCCAACTTCCAACCGGTGTCGCCTACCGGCATGGAAATTCCCGGTTACTACAACCTCGCCGATCGCGGTCAGCAACTCAATCGTCAGCTCAGCGACAAGAACGTGAAGTGGGACAACGACTCCAACCAGAAGCTGCAACTGGGCACCACCACTGACTACGGTCCGCGTTTGCTGGCGCCGTTGCTGCCGGTACTGCGTGAAGTGGTGAGCAATCCCGCCGAGCTCAAGATGGTGGAACAACTGGCGCAGTGGAGCGGCGATTATCCGCTGGACTCCGTCAGCGCCACCCTGTTCAACCAGTTCCTGTTCAATCTCACCGACGCAGCAATGCGCGATGAACTGGGCAATGACTTCTTCGAAACACTGCTCCCGACCCGGGTGATCGATGCCGCACTGCCGCGCCTGGCAGCCTCCGCCGATTCACCGTGGTGGGACAACCGCAACACCCCCGGCAAGGAAACCCGCGCCGATACGGTCAAGGTTGCCTGGCAAGCGAGCATGGCTCACCTCAAGACCACTCTGGGCGCCGATTCCACACAATGGAAGTGGGGCAAAGCGCACACCCTGACTCACGGCCATCCGCTGGGGACGCAGAAACCTTTGGAGCGGATCTTCAACGTCGGGCCCTTCGCGGCGCCCGGCACCCATGAAGTGCCGAACAACCTCTCGGCCAAGATCGGCCCGGCGCCGTGGCCTGTGACTTACGGCCCGTCAACCCGGCGGTTGATCGACTTCGCCGACCCGGCCCACAGCCTGACCATCAACCCGGTCGGCCAGAGCGGCGTGCCGTTCGACAGCCACTATGCCGACCAGGCCGAGGCGTATATCGAGGGGGTTTACTACCAGGCGCATTTCAATGATGAAGAAGTGACGGCCAATACCCGTAGTACGTTGAAGCTGTTGCCAGCGCGTTCGGGGCAATAGATTTTTTGTTGGCCCGGCTGACGCCTTCGCGAGCAAGCCCGCTCCCACATTAGACCGTGCCTGTCTGAACAACTCGGTCAACTGTGGGAGCGGGCTTGCTCGCGAAGGGGCCATGACAAGCAACACAAAATGCCGCTAAACCATCACCGCAAAATTCAACCTGAACTGCTGCGGTGTCACTCCCAGCCTGCGGTTGAACACACTGCGCATGTGCTGGGCATCGCGAAACCCGCACTGATACGCCACGGTTTTCAGCGGCGCATGGGTGCTTTCGAGCATCACCCGTGCCGCATCCACCCTCGCCCGTTCGACGAATTCCGCCGGGGTGATTTTCGCCTCCTTGGCGAACACCCGGGAAAAGTTGCGCGTGCTCATGTTGGCGGCGTTGGCCAGATCAGCAATGGTCAGGTCGCCATTGAGGTTGGCCAATACGTAAAGCTGAGCCATCGCCACCGCCGACGTCGGTTCGGCATGGGGCGTGAGGAACGGGCTGAACTGCGATTGCCCGCCCGAGCGCTGAGTGAACACCACCAACCGCTTGGCCACGCTGAGTGCCACGTCCGGCCCGTGATCCCGGGCCAGCAAATACAGCGACAAATCGATCCCCGCCGTAACCCCGGCCGAGGTGTAAAGCTCGCCGTCCTGCACGTACAAGCGATCAGCCTCGACCTGAGTCGACGGGCACAGCTGCGCCAGCGCCGCGGCATCGCCCCAATGAGTGGTGACGGTTCTCCCATCGAGCAATCCGGCCCGGGCAAGCATGAAGGCGCCATTGCAGATCGAGCCAAAGCGTTGCGCCAGCGCACAGGCATCGCGCAGCCAGGTATCGAACGCCGCGCCAAAATTCATGAACGGCAACTGCGGCCCGCCCGCCACCAACAGCAAATCATAAGCCTCCAGCGCTTCACTGAAATGCCGGTGGGCATTGAGTGACAAACCGTTGGAGCACGCCATCACCCCATGCTCGACACCGATCACCTCCAGCCGATAGTGATCCTGCGGGGCCAGGAAACGATTGGCTTCGGAAAACACATCCAGGGGGCCGGTGACATCCAGTGACTGGACGCCTGGGAACACCACGATGGCAATGGTTTTACTCATGGTTCAAGTTCACCTTCACATTGAAAAAATCGCAGCCTTCGGCAGCTCCTACATGGGATTGCGCACCCCTGTAGAGCTGCCGAAGGCTGCGATCTTTTCTGGCTGATCACCCTCAACCCTAGCCAATCCAAGCCCAACAAGCGAGGTTGGCGCGATATGCAGGTTCATTGGCCGGGATCGCAGCCATGGATCGATTGTCCGGTTTCGGCTGCGCGAACAGACTGACCCCATCAGCGCCGCCACGGCGTTCCCCATGAGGACAGCACCATGAGCAGCATCATCGCCGGTATCAAAATCCCCGACAGCGCGTTGGCCAGGGCCACCACTGAATACATTCGCGACGTCGAGTCCGACCTGCTGTTCCACCACTCACGCCGGGTGTTTCTGTTCGGCGCCTTGAGCGGTGAGCGCAAGCAGTTGGCTTATGATCCGGAGCTGCTGTACGTCGGCGCGATGTTCCATGACTTGGGTCTGGTGGAAGGTCACCGCAGCGATGATGAGCGATTCGAAGTCGACAGTGCCAACGCAGCCAAAGCGTTCCTCAAACCCTACGGGTTGTCTGGCGACGATATCGAACAGGTGTGGTTGTCGATTGCCCTGCACACCACACCGGGCGTGCCGCAACACCTGCGTCCCAATGTGGCGCTGGTGACGGCCGGCGTCGAGATGGATGTGCTGGGCATCGACTACGCGGCGTTTTCCACCGTGCAGCGTGAAGCAGTGGTGCATGCGCATCCACGGGGTGAAGGGTTCAAGGAGTGCATTCTGTGTGCGTTCGCCAATGGCTTCAAACATAAGCCGGACAGCACGTTTGGCACCGTGAACGCGGATGTACTGGTGGACAGCGAGCCGGGCTTCAAGCCGATGAACTTCGTCGAGATCATCCGCAAATCACCTTGGGTGGCATAAACCACTGTGGGAGCGGGCTTGCTCGCGAAAGCGGTGGGTCAGTCAACATGGATGTTGAATGTCAGTCCGTCTTCGCGAGCAAGCCCGCTCCCACAGTGGATTTGGGTTGGCCACACATGCGTGGTCAACCCGGCATCAGGCTCAAGCCGCTTCCGGCGCCTGCGCCCGGCGCACGTCCGGTTGTTTCCAGGAATCGGCGGCGCCTTCTTCGATGGCCTGCTGGATCGCACGCTTGCGAATCTCTTCGGCACGACGGCTGAAGTACCAGACCAGGAACGTCACCAGCGACACCGCCAGCAGAATCAGGCTGGCCACTGCGTTGATCTCAGGCTTCACACCCAGGCGCACCGCCGAGAACACTTCCATCGGCAGGGTCGTGGAACCCGGACCGGACACGAAGCTCGCCAGCACCAGGTCATCCAGCGACAAGGCAAACGACATCATGCCGCCCGCCGCCAGCGACGGCGCGATCATCGGAATGGTGATCAGAAAGAACACCTTCCACGGCCGCGCCCCCAGGTCCATGGCCGCCTCTTCGATGGACAGGTCCAGCTCACGCAAGCGCGCCGACACCACCACCGCCACATATGCCGCACAGAACGTGGTGTGGGCGATCCAGATGGTGACGATGCCGCGCTCCTGTGGCCAACCGATCATCTGCGCCATGGCCACGAACAGCAGCAACAGCGACAGACCGGTGATCACTTCCGGCATCACCAACGGTGCGGTGACCAGACCACCGAACAGCGTGCGGCCCTTGAAGTGGGTGATACGCGTCAGCACGAAGGCCGCCAGCGTCCCCAGTGCCACCGCTGCAATCGCCGTGTAGCAGGCGATTTCCAGCGAACGCACCACCGAGCCCATCAGTTGGGTGTTGTCCATCAACCCCACGTACCACTTGATCGACCAGCCGCCCCACACCGTCACCAGTTTCGAGGCGTTGAACGAGTAGATCACCAGGATCAGCATCGGCGCGTAGATGAACAGCAAACCCGCTACCAGCATGAAACTTGAGAAACGGAAGCGCTTCATTCCTTGCCCTCCATTTCTTTGGCCTGACTACGGTTGAATAGGATGATCGGCACAATCAGGATCGCCAGCATCACCACCGCCAGCGCTGATGCCACCGGCCAGTCACGGTTGTTGAAGAACTCTTGCCAGAGCACTTTACCGATCATCAGGGTTTCCGGACCGCCGAGCAGTTCCGGGATCACGAACTCACCCACCACCGGGATGAACACCAGCATGCAACCGGCGATGATGCCGTTTTTCGACAGCGGCACGGTGATCTTCCAGAAACTGTTGAAGGTGCTCGAACCAAGGTCCGACGCGGCTTCCAGCAGGCTGGTGTCGTGTTTGACCAGGTTGGCGTAGAGCGGCAGGATCATGAACGGCAGATAGGAGTAAACGACCCCGATGTAGACCGCGAGGTTGGTGTTGAGGATCTGCAGCGGCTCGTCGATCCAGCCCATGCTCATCAGAAAACCATTGAGCAGACCGTTGTTGCTGAGAATGCCCATCCACGCGTAAACGCGGATCAGGATTGCGGTCCAGGTCGGCATCATGATCAGCAGCACCAGCACCGTTTGCAGCTCTTTGCGGGCGCTGGCAATGGCGTAGGCCATCGGGTAGCC
The DNA here is from genome assembly GCF_019145235.1 of Pseudomonas farris. Lineage (GTDB taxonomy): Bacteria > Pseudomonadota > Gammaproteobacteria > Pseudomonadales > Pseudomonadaceae > Aquipseudomonas > Aquipseudomonas farris. Next base: position 335,647 of record NZ_JAHSTV010000008.1, read on the forward strand.
GATCAGCAAACAGAGGACGGTGCTGATCAGCGCCATCTTCAATGAGCCGAGGTAAGCGGCGATGTACAACTCGTCATCGCCGAGCATCGCGTAGTTGCTCAGGTTAAGCAGCACCTGGAGCTTCTGGTCGATGAAGCTGTAGATCTCGGTGTACGGCGGAATGGCCACGTCGGCTTCGGCGAAGCTGATCTTCAGAACGATGAAGAACGGCAACATGAAGAACAGAAACAGCCAGATGAACGGAACCCCGATGACCAGCTGACGGCCACCGGGAATTATTCGATTGAGCCGGCGTTTGAGTTTGCGCAGGTTCATGAGCGAAGTACCACGCCGCTGTCGTCTTCCCAGTACACGTAAACCTGGTCACCCCAGGTTGGCCGCTGGCCGCGGCGCTCGGCGTTGGCGACGAAGGACTGCACCAGTTTGCCGCTCGGCAATTCGACGTAGAACACCGAGTGGCCGCCGAGGTAGGCGATGTCATGCACCTTGCCGCTCGACCAGTTGTATTCGCAGGTCGGCATGTCGGCTGTCACCAGCAGTTTTTCCGGACGGATCGCGTAGGTGACGGACTTGTCCTGCACCGAGGTGCTGATGCCGTGACCCACGTAGATGCTGCGGTCCAGATCCTTGCAGGTGATGAGCGCATGGCCTTCGGCGTCGTCCACCACTTCGCCTTCGAAGATGTTGACGTTGCCGATGAATTCGCAGACCAGACGGCTGGTCGGGGTTTCGTAGATGTCGATCGGGCTGCCGATCTGGGCGATCCAGCCCAGGTGCATGATCGCGATGCGCTCGGCCATGGTCATGGCCTCTTCCTGGTCGTGGGTCACCATCACGCAGGTCACGCCGACCCGCTCGATGATCTCGACCAGTTCCAGCTGCATTTGCGAACGCAGTTTCTTGTCCAGCGCGCCCATCGGTTCGTCGAGCAGCAACAGCTTCGGCCGTTTGGCCAACGAACGCGCCAGCGCCACACGCTGACGCTGACCGCCGGACAACTGATGGGGTTTGCGCTTGGCGTACTGGCTCATCTGCACCAGCTTGAGCATGTCGGCCACGCGTGCATCGACTTCAGCGGCGGGAAGCTTGTCCTGCTTGAGGCCGAAGGCGATGTTCTGCGCCACGGTCATGTGTGGGAACAAGGCATAGGACTGGAACATCATATTGATCGGTCGCTCGTACGGCGGCATGTCAGTGATGTCTACGCCGTCGAGGTAAATGCGCCCCTCCGTGGGCCGTTCGAAACCTGCCAGCATCCGCAGCAAGGTGGATTTGCCCGAACCCGAGCCGCCGAGCAAGGCGAAGATTTCGCCTTTCTTGATTTCCAGGGACACGTCGTCCACGGCAATCGTCTCGTCGAACTTTTTGGTGACCCGGTCGATTTTGACCAGCACCTGTTTAGGTGTCTGGTCGCCCTCGAGGGCTTTCTTATAGGCGCCGGAGGCAACTGCCATTTACGAAACTCCCAACAGAATTTGCAGTTCGCTCAACGTGGCGAACCTGGATAGTTTGAAGCTATTTGCCCGACTTGACCTTGGTCCAGCTGCGCGTCATCAAACGTTGAATGTTCGGTGGCAACTCGATGGATACGTATGTCTTGTCGAGGACCGCTTGCGGTGGATATACCGATGCGTCGGTGCGTATGGACTGTTCCATCAGTTTGTCCGACCCGGGGTTCGGGTTGGCATAGCCTACGGAATCGCTGACCTTGGCAATCACCTCGGGTTTCAGCAAATAGTTGATGAAGGCATGGGCCTCTTTGGCGTTGGCGGCATCCTTGGGGATCGCCAGCATGTCGAACCAGAGCGCGCCGCCCTCTTTCGGAATCGAGTAGGCGATGTTCATGCCTTTGCCGGCTTCAGCCGCGCGGGCCTTGGCCTGGAACATATCGCCGGAGAAACCGATCGCCACACAGATGTCACCGTTGGCCAGGTCTGCGATGTATTTGGATGAGTGGAAATACGTCACGTAAGGCCGCACTGCCAGCAACTTGGCTTCAGCCTTTTTGTAGTCTTCAGGGTTGGTGCTGTTGGCGTTCAGGCCCATGTAGTTGAGGACCGTGGGCATCATTTCATCGGCGGAGTCGAGGAACGCCACGCCACAGCTGTGCAGCTTCTTGATGTTCTGCGGCTCGAACACCACATCCCACGAATCGATCTTGTCGAGGCCCAGCACTGCCTTGACCTTGTCGACGTTGTAACCGATGCCGTTAGTGCCCCACAGATACGGCACGGCGTACTGATTGCCCGGATCGTTCTGCTCCAGGCGCTTGAGCAGCACCGGGTCGAGGTTGGAATAGTTAGTCAGCTTCGATTTGTCGAGCTTCTGAAAAGCCCCGGCCTTGATCTGCTTGCCAAGGAAGTGGTTGGACGGCACAACCACGTCATAACCGGTACGCCCGGCCAGCAACTTGCCTTCCAGGGTTTCGTTGGAATCAAATACGTCATACACCGGCTTGATACCGGTTTCTTTCTGGAAGTCGGCCAGGGTGGTTTCACCGATGTAGTCCGACCAGTTATAAATATGCACCGTGCCAGCGGCCTGAACACTGACAGCAAGTGTCAGCCCGGCGCCGACCAGCAGGGCATTGCGCAACAAAGAAAAAATAGGCAAGTGGAGGTCCTCTAAAATTAGTTGGGCCCAAGTTGCCCCGCGTTACATGACAGCCATGGCTGCCTGGCAACAAAACCGGCGCGCAACTTACCCTCGAAAAACCGTTCCAGCAAAACTTTCTGTCATTTAATTATTCCTGTTGCCGCCGTCGCGCGACGACGGCAACAGGTAGTTGCCTCAAATCGGCTTATTTACCGGATTTGATCTTGGTCCAGCTGCGAGTCAGGATCCGCTGGGTCGCGGCCGGCAAGTCGGCAATCGCGTACAGCTTGGCCAGTACTTCCGCTGGCGGGTAGATGCCAGGATCGCTGGTGATTTCTTTATCGACCAATGCAGTAGACGCCGCGTTACCGTTCGGGAAACGTACCGCGTTGGTGATTTCAGCCATGATTTCCGGCTTCTGCAGGAAGGTCATGAACTTGTAGGCGCCTTCGACGTTTTCGGCATCTTTAGGGATGGCGACCATGTCGTAGAAGCTGCCGGCACCTTCTTTCGGAATGTTGTAGCTGACTTTCACCTTGTCACCGGCTTCAGCGGCGCGAGCCTTGGCCTGGTAGATGTCACCCGAGTAACCCACGGCGACGCAGATGTTGCCGTTGGCCAGATCGGAGATGTACTTGGACGAGTGGAAGTAGCCCACCGAAGGACGAATCTTCAGGAACAGCGCTTCGGCTTCAGCCAGTTGTTTCTTGTCCTGGCTGTCGGTTGGATAGCCCAGGTAATGCAACGCCACCGGAATCATCTCGGTTGGCGAATCGAGGAAGCTGATACCGCACGACTTCAACTTGGCAGCGTTTTCAGGTTTGAACAGCAAGTCCCAGGAGTTGGTTGGCGCATCGGCCCCCAGTGCAGCCTTGACCTTCTCGGCGTTGAAACCGATACCGATCGAACCCCACATGTAAGGGAACGCGTGTTCGTTACCCGGGTCGCTCACCGATACCGCTTTGAGCAGGTCCGTGTTCAGGTTCTTCCAGTTAGGCAGCTTGGACTTGTCCAGCTTCTGGTAAACGCCCGCCTTGATTTGCTTGGCCAGGAAGTTGTTCGACGGCACGACGATGTCGTAGCCGGACTTGCCTGCCAGCAACTTGGCTTCAAGGGTTTCGTTACTGTCGAACACGTCGTAGACGACTTTGATACCCGACTCGGCTTCGAACTTCTTGACGGTATCCGGTGCGATGTAATCGGACCAGTTGTACACGTGCAGCACCTTGTCGTCAGCCTGAACGGCACCCGCCATCACGCCCATCAGGGACATGGCGAGGAGGGTCTTGCCAGCTATCTTCATACCTAATGCCTTCATGGGTAATGCTCCAATTTTTCTTTTTAACCACGTGCTCAGCGGCCTGTTACTGGGCATCCGAACAACCGGTAGTCTGGCAAGATCCAAGGCAGGCTTTCAAGGAAAGACCCATCCTTTGTTTGCACTGAGCGAAGTGCACACTTCGCACCTCGCTCAGAGCCTAGCACTTAGCCCTGTAACGCACTCAGGGTCAGGTCCAGGCACTTGCGTGCTTTTGTTACCAACTCATCGATTTCAGCCGGTGTAATCACCAGTGGCGGAGCAATGATCATGGTGTCGCCGACGGCACGCATGATCAGGCCGTTTTCGAAGCAGAACGTGCGGCAGATCATGCCGACGCCACGGCCTTCGTAACGTTTGCGGGTGGCTTTGTCCTGAACCAGTTCGATGGCCCCCAACAGACCGACCCCACGCACTTCCCCCACCAACGGGTGATCGCTCAGTTCCCGTAGACGCTTTTGCAAATAAGGTGCCGTTTCTGTACGCACGCGCTCGACAATTTTTTCGTCGCGCAGGATACGAATGTTTTCCAGCGCCACCGCAGCGGCCACCGGGTGCCCGGAATAAGTGAAACCGTGGTTGAAATCACCCCCTTCGTTGAGCACCTCGACCACATCGTCATGCACGATCAGGCCACCCATCGGGATGTAACCGGAGGTCAGGCCTTTGGCGATGGTCATCATGTGGGGTTTGAGGTCGTAGAAATCGGTTCCGAACCACTCACCGGTACGGCCGAAACCGCAGATCACTTCGTCGGCCACGAACAGAATGTCGTATTTGGCGAGGATTTCCTTGATGCGCGGCCAGTAGCTGTCTGGCGGAATGATCACGCCGCCGGCGCCCTGGATCGGCTCGGCAATAAAGGCACCGACGTTGTCGACGCCGACTTCCAGAATCTTCTCTTCCAGCTGATTGGCCGCCCAGATACCGAACTCGTTCGGCGTCATATCGCCGCCTTCGCCGAACCAGTACGGCTGGGCAATGTGGACAATGCCCGGGATCGGCAAGTCGCCCTGTTCGTGCATGTATGTCATGCCACCCAGGCTCGCGCCGGCCACGGTGGAACCGTGATAGCCGTTCTTGCGACTGATGATGACTTTCTTCTTCGGCTGGCCTTTGATCGCCCAGTAGTGGCGAACCATCCGCAGCATGGTGTCGTTGCCTTCGGAACCGGAACCGGTGAAGAACACGTGATTCATGCCTTCAGGCGCAACGTCGGCAATGACCTTGGCCAGCTCCAGCACCGGCGGGTGAGCCGTCTGGAAGAACAGGTTGTAATAAGGCAGTTCGCGCATCTGCTTGCTGGCGGCATCGGCCAGTTCATCGCGACCGTAGCCGATCGCCACACACCACAGGCCGGCCATGCCGTCGAGGATCTTGTTGCCTTCGCTGTCCCAGAGGTACACGCCCTTGGCGCTGGTGATGATCCGCGGGCCTTTCTCTTTCAGCTGCTTGAAGTCGCTGAACGGGGCCAGGTGGTGATCGCTGCTCAGGGCTTGCCATTCACGGGTTTGCGGGTTGTTGCTGGTCATGCGAATTCTCCTTGGATTCGAGTGGAGGGCGCCGCCAAGCGCAGCGGCGCCCGGCGCATCAGACGGCGAAAAGCAGGAACTCCCGCTCCCACGAACTGATTACGCGCTTGAAGTTTTCATGCTCGGCCCGCTTGACCGCGATGTAACCCGTGATGAACTTCTTACCCAGGTACTTTTCGATGGTCTTGCTGTTTTCCATGCGATCCAGGGCGTCTTCAATGGTCAGTGGCAGGCGCAGGTTGCGCCGCTCATAACCACGACCCACGACCGGAGCACTCGGGTTATGCCCTTCGACCATGCCGATAAGGCCGCACAACAGGCTGGCGGCGATGGCCAGGTAAGGGTTGGCATCGGCACCCGGCAGACGGTTTTCCACCCGACGGTTCTGCGGCCCGGCATCCGGAACCCGCAGGCCCACGGTGCGGTTTTCTTCGCCCCACTCCACGTTCACTGGTGCCGAGGTATCCGGCAGGAAGCGGCGGAACGAGTTGACGTTGGGGGCGAACAACGGCAACAGCTCAGGAATGAATTTCTGCAGGCCGCCGATGTGATTGAGGAACAGCTGACTCATGGTCCCGTCTTCATTGGAGAAAACGTTTTTGCCGGTCTCGATGCTGATGATGCTCTGGTGCAAGTGCATGGCGCTACCCGGCTCGCCGGTCATAGGCTTGGCCATGAAGGTCGCCGCTACGTTGTGCTTGAGCGCGGCCTCACGCATGGTGCGTTTGAACACCAGAATCTGGTCGGCCAGGGATAGGGCATCGCCATGACGGAAGTTGATCTCCATCTGCGCGGTCCCGTCCTCGTGGATCAGCGTGTCGAGGTCCAGCTCTTGCAGTTCGCACCAGTCGTAGACGTCTTCGAACAACGGATCGAATTCGTTCGCCGCTTCAATCGAGAAGGATTGGCGACCGGTTTCCGGACGACCAGAGCGGCCAATCGGCGGTTGCAGCGGGTAATCCGGGTCATCGCTGCGCTTGGTGAGGTAGAACTCCATTTCCGGCGCCACGATCGGCTGCCAGCCGTGGTCGGCGTAGAGTTTCAGTACCTTCTTGAGCACATTGCGCGGCGACAGCTCGATCGGATTGCCCTGCTTGTCGTAGGTGTCGTGGATCACCTGCGCAGTGGGCTCGATGGCCCAAGGCACCAGAAACACCGCGTTCTGGTCGGGGCGGCAGATCATGTCGATGTCGGCCGGGTCGAGCAGTTCGTAATAGATGTCGTCTTCGACGTAGTCGCCGGTCACGGTCTGCAACAGAACGCTTTCGGGCAGGCGCATGCCTTTTTCGGCAATGAACTTGTTGGTCGGCGAGATCTTGCCCCGGGTGATGCCCGTCAGGTCGCCAATCATGCATTCGACTTCTGTGATCTTGTGGTCTTTCAACCAATCGGTGAGCTGGTCGAGGTTGTTACTCATAAATGCCTCTTAGGCTGAGTTTCCTGACTCTTATAAGTCAGGCGTTGTTTGACGCATCGGCGTCGCGTTGTAGTGCGTGCTTGCGGCAGGCATCGCCAAATGCCTGGAAAATCGCAAGGTAGTCAGGATTCAAGCTTACCTGCCATTCGGGATGCCATTGCACACCTAAAGCAAAAGCCTTGCCTTCGATAACAGAGATGGCTTCGATCAACCCGTCAGGCGCCACGGCTTCCACACGAAGACTCGGCGCCAGACGCTCTATACCCTGACCATGAATCGAATTGACTTGAATCTCGCTCGCCAGGCCGAGCCTGGCCAATACACCGCCCGGTTGGACGTGCACCGGGTGACTTGGCGCGTACTGCCCTTCCAGCGGCAGGCTGTCGTCTTCACGGTGATCCATGTATGGACCGGCCTCGTGAACCTTCTGATGCAGACTGCCGCCGAACGCCACATTCATTTCCTGGAAGCCGCGGCAAATGCCGAGCACGGGAACACCGGCCTCGACAGCGGCGCGGATCAGCGGGAGAGTGGTGGCATCGCGTGCAGAATCATGAGCAGTACCTGGCGCACTGGCCGGGCCGTTATAGTGAAACGGTTCTATATTAGATGGAGAGCCTGTAAAGAGAATGCCGTCCAGAGCGTCCAGAATATCGGACGATGTCAGTAGATCCGCCAGGGATGGAAGAATCAACGGCAGGCCCTTGGCAGCTGATGCCACGGCGCGTACGTATTTGTCGCCACTGATGTGATAAGCATGCAGACCGATCTGCTTTGAGCAGCCGGTGACGCCGATTAACGGCAGGCGAGACATGAAGCACCCCGGTATTATTGCTGTTATGGGTTTAAATCGAGCTTAGCCTTGTTCATTTTTTTACACAACACCCCCGTAAAAAATACAACACGGCCCGCTCAAGCTCGCGGGAGCCAAGACGGCCGAAGGCAAAAAAACGCCCCAAAGTGCCTCAAAAAAGCCTCGCGAGTGCTTTTTTAGGGCAAAAAAGGCCTTGCTTGACTTCGGCATGCCGTTCGGGTTGACTGGAATCCGAAGAGATCAATGATTGATATTTTTAACAACAAAGGTGTTGCATCATGTCGGTACCCCCGCGTGCCGTTCAGCTTAACGAAGCGAACGCGTTCCTTAAGGAACATCCTGAGGTTCTGTACGTTGACCTTCTGATTGCGGATATGAATGGTGTGGTGCGCGGCAAGCGCATTGAACGCACCAGCCTCCACAAGGTTTACGAGAAAGGCATCAACCTGCCGGCCTCTCTATTTGCTCTGGATATCAATGGCTCGACGGTGGAAAGCACCGGCCTGGGCCTGGACATCGGCGATGCTGACCGAATCTGTTATCCAATCCCCGACACCCTGTGCAATGAGCCCTGGCAGAAGCGCCCGACCGCGCAACTGTTAATGACCATGCACGAACTCGAAGGTGATCCTTTCTTCGCCGACCCGCGCGAAGTCCTGCGACAAGTCGTAGCCAAGTTCGACGAGATGGGCCTGACCATCTGCGCCGCGTTCGAACTGGAGTTCTACCTGATCGACCAGGAGAACGTGAACGGTCGCCCACAACCGCCACGCTCGCCGATCTCCGGCAAACGCCCGCATTCGACACAGGTCTACCTGATCGACGACCTCGACGAATACGTCGACTGCCTCCAGGACATTCTGGAAGGTGCGAAAGAGCAAGGCATCCCTGCCGACGCGATCGTCAAGGAAAGTGCCCCGGCACAGTTCGAAGTGAACTTGCACCACGTGGCTGACCCGATCAAGGCCTGCGACTATGCGGTCCTGCTCAAGCGTCTGATCAAAAACATCGCCTACGACCATGAGATGGACACCACCTTCATGGCCAAGCCTTATCCGGGCCAGGCAGGTAACGGTCTGCACGTCCACATCTCGATTCTTGATAAAGATGGCAAAAACATTTTTGCCAGCGAGGATCCCGAGCAGAACGCCGCACTGCGTCACGCGATCGGCGGTGTGCTCGAGACCCTGCCGGCGCAGATGGCTTTCCTCTGCCCGAACGTCAACTCCTACCGTCGTTTCGGCGCACAGTTCTACGTGCCGAATTCGCCGTGCTGGGGCCTGGACAACCGCACCGTGGCCATCCGCGTACCGACCGGTTCCTCCGATGCCGTGCGCATCGAGCATCGTGTCGCCGGCGCCGACGCCAACCCGTATCTGTTGATGGCTTCGGTTTTGGCGGGCGTGCACCACGGCCTGACCAACAAGATCGAGCCGGGCGCGCCCGTGGAAGGCAACTCCTACGAGCAAAACGAGCAAAGCCTGCCAAACAATTTGCGTGATGCATTGCGTGAGCTGGATGACAGCGAAGTCATGGCCAAGTACATCGATCCGAAATACATCGATATCTTCGTGGCCTGTAAAGAGAGCGAGCTGGAGGAGTTCGAACACTCCATCTCCGACCTCGAGTACAACTGGTACCTGCATACCGTGTAAGCGGTTGCAGTAAAAACAACGCCGCCGGCTATTGAAGCCTGCGGCGTTTTTTTATGGTTTTTTTCAGTGGAACCGGGTTGGATTCATCGCGAGCAGGCTCGCTCCCACAGGGATTTTCTGTGAACACAAAATTCGCATTCAACACAAATCAAATGTGGGAGCGAGCCTGCTCGCGATGGCGTCCTGGCAGACAACATAGATGCCTGCTCGTACAATGCCCGCTGCCCTGCAGGAGACTTCAATGACGCGCACCGCCACCCCACGCAAACCCCGCGCCCGCAGTCAGGCCCGGATCGATTCGATACTCGATGCCGCCCGCACGCTGCTGGCCGCCGAGGGCGTGGCCAGCCTGTCGATCTACAGCGTCGCCGAACGCGCGGAGATCCCGCCCTCCTCCGTCTACCATTTTTTCGCCAGCGTCCCGGCCCTGCTTGAAGCCCTGACCGCCGACATCCACGCCGCGTTCCGCGCCTGTCTCCAAGCGCCTATCGACCACCATGCCCTCAACGGCTGGCGCGATTTGTCGCGACTGGTGGAACAACGCATGCTCGCCATCTACGACGAAGACGCCGCCGCCCGCCAATTGATCCTCGCCCAGCATGGCCTGACCGAAGTCACCCAGGCTGACCGCCAGCACGACATCGAACTCGGCGACCTGATGCACAAGTTGTTCGACCACCACTTCGAACTGCCGACCCTGCCAAGTGATGTCGATGTGTTTGCGCTGGCCATGGAGCTGGGGGATCGGGTGTATGCACGCTCGGTGCAACAGCATGGGCAGATCACGCCGCGCATGGCTGAAGAAGGGATGCGGGTGTTTGATGCTTATCTTGGGTTGTATTTGCCACCCTACCTGCCCAAGCGCGCTATTACAGCCTGATATCCTCGCAGGCTTCACTGGCCCCTTCGCGAGCAAGCCCGCTCCCACAGTGGATTTCTGTCGTACAGAGAATCTGTGTCCACTGAAGATCAAATGTGGGAGCGGGCTTGCTCGCGAAGGCCGTACCGCCGAACTCACTGAATCACGCGCATAAAAAACCCCGAAGGGCTCACACCCGTCGGGGTTGTTGTTTGCACACACGCTTACAACTTGGCGATCGACACCTCGGTGGATTTTACAAACGCGATCACTTCACTGCCGACCACCAGTTCCAGCTCTTTCACCGAACGGGTGGTAATCACCGAAGTGACGATGCCGGAGGCGGTCTGCACGTCGATTTCCGACAGCACGTCACCCAGCACGATTTCCTTGATCGAGCCTTTGAACTGGTTACGAACGTTGATGGCTTTGATAGTCATGATGTTGATTCCTGTCGTTGGATGAATCTTTAAGTTATTGAGCCCAACGCAATTGCGTAGGCAGTGGTGAAACAGGTTCCGGTTCCGGCGGTTGGCCAGGCAGGGACAGCACGCGGTTGAGCACTTCGGTTTCCAGAGCCGCCAGCCGATGGGAGCCACGGACCCGAGGGCGCGGCAGTTCCACATGCAGGTCGAGGCCGACTTCACCCTCTTCAATCAGGATCACCCGATCGGCAATCGCCACCGCTTCACTGACGTCGTGGGTCACCAGCAACACGGTGAAACCATGCTGTTGCCAGAGCCGTTCGATCAGTTGCTGCATTTCGATTCGAGTCAGGGCATCCAATGCGCCCAGCGGTTCGTCGAGCAACAGCAAGCGTGGTTGATGGATCAACGCGCGAGCCAGGGCCACACGCTGCTTTTGCCCGCCGGACAACGCTGCCGGCCACTCGTTGGCGCGATCCGCCAGGCCGACCGCTTCCAGCGCTTCCAGTGCTTGCGGCCGCCAGTTGCCCTTGAGCCCGAGACCGACGTTGTCGATGATCTTTTTCCACGGCAGCAGACGTGCTTCCTGGAACATCAGTCGGGTGTCTTCCCGCGCATCACTGAGTGGCGCAGAGCCTGCAAGCAGCTCACCCCCCGTGGGCTTGTCGAGACCGGCGAGCAAGCGCAGCAAGGTACTTTTACCGCAGCCGCTACGCCCGACTACCGCCACAAACTGCCCGGCCGGAATGTGCAGATCGATGTCCCGCAGCACTTGCCGTGAACCAAAGGTTTTTTGCAGCCTGCGCACCACCAGCGGAATCCCGCGCAGCAAGCGTGGAGGTTGTTGAGCCGTCATGCGGCACCTCCCTTGGCAACCTGATAAGCCGGATGCCAGCGCAGCCACACACGTTCAAGCCCACGCGCCGCAAGGTCGGCCAGCTTGCCGAGCACTGCGTACAAAAGAATCGCCAGTACCACCACGTCGGTCTGCAAGAACTCCCGGGCATTCATCGCCAGATAGCCGATGCCCGAGCTCGCGGAAATGGTTTCCGCGACGATCAATGTCAGCCACATGAAGCCCAAGGCAAAACGCACACCGACCAGAATCGATGGCAGTGCACCCGGCAGGATCACCTGACGAAACAGGCCGAAGCCGGACAGGCCATAACTGCGGGACATTTCCACCAGCGCCGGATCGACGTTGCGGATACCGTGATACGTGTTGAGGTAGATCGGGAACAACGTGCCCAACGCCACCAGAAAAATCTTCGCCGACTCGTCGATACCGAACCACAGGATCACCAGTGGAATCAGTGCCAGATGCGGTACGTTACGGACCATCTGCACCGAACTGTCGAGCAGGCGTTCGCCCCATTTCGACAAGCCGGTGATGAAGCCCAAGGTCAGACCAATGGCGCCACCAATGGCGAAACCGAGCGCCGCACGCCAGCCGCTGATGGCCAGGTGGGTCCAGATTTCACCGCTGCTGACAAGGCTCACACCGGCCTCGATCACCGCGATCGGCGCCGGCAGAATCCGCGTCGACAACCAGCCCGCCGACACCGACAACTGCCATACCGCCAGCAACAAGACCGGCAATGCCCAAGGCGCGAGGTTGTGGATGATTTTCTTCATGGCGAATTACTGCGCATTGGCAACGGCCGCCGGTGGCGTCCAGATCACGTCTTTAATGCTCAAGGGTTTGGGAATCAGCTTGAGCTGGTAGAAGCTGTCGGCGATTTTTTGCTGGGCCGCGACTACATCAGGGGTCAGGAACAGTGCACCGTAGCCTTGGCGTTTCATCGAGGTCAGGGTGATGTCCGCTGGCAGGCCAAGCAGTGGCGAAACCTGCTTGGTCACATCCTCGGGATTGGCCTTGGACCATTCGCCAACCGCGCGTACTTCTTCCACCAGCGCCTTGATCACTTCAGGATTCTTCTGTGCGTAAGGTTTGGTCGCCAGATAGAACTGGTGGTTATCGACGATGCCCTGGCCATCGCGCAGAGTGCGTGCTTGCAGTTGCTGTTCGGCGGCGGCCTGGTACGGGTCCCAGATCACCCAGGCATCGACACTGCCACGCTCGAACGCGGCGCGGGCATCGGCTGGCGGCAGGAACACGGTCTGGATGTCGGTGTATTTGAGGCCGGCGTCTTCAAGCGCACGCACCAACAGGTAGTGCACGTTGGAGCCTTTGTTGAGCACGACTTTTTTGCCCTTGAGTTCCTGCACCGATTTGATCGGCGAACCCTTCGGCACCAGGATCGCCTCGCTGTGTGGCGCTGGTGGTTCATAAGCGACGTAGAGCAGATCGGCACCGGCCGCTTGAGCGAACACGGGCGGCGTTTCACCGGTGACGCCAAAGTCGATGGAGCCGACGTTCAGGCCTTCGAGCAGTTGTGGGCCACCGGGGAATTCAGTCCATTGCACGTCCACGCCTTGGGCGGCGAGGCGTTTTTCGAGTGTGCCTTTGGCTTTGAGCAGCACCAGAGTGCCGTACTTTTGATAACCGATTCTTAGCACGCCTTCATGGGTAGAAAGCGCCTGAGCTTGAGTAATGGCGCCGAAGGACACAGCCGCAGCAAACAGAGCGACCAGACCACGACGCAAAATGACAGTGCGCATAGCGCTCTCCTTTTTGCAGTTGGGTTTTGGCTGCACCTGCTTGACCGTTAGCGGCTGAGTAAGGTGAGTATTTCAAATTCAGGTATGGCTTGAGTGCTGGCTTAAATGCTCCAGCGAGCACTCAACAAACGTTCGTTCAACAGGTTCGGATCGAGCGGCTTGGGCCGACGAGCCATGGCGCTGAAAAACTGCTCCAGCGCTTCAAACAATCGTTGCGTAAGCTCCGGCGCCAACTGCGCCTGGGCGCTGCCTTCGCCGTAAGCGATCTGGCTGTCCACGGCGAAAATCCCCTGTAGCATTTCCTGGGCTTTCAACGCCGACAGCACCGGTTTGAGCGCGTAATCCACCGCCAGCATGTGGGCGATGCTACCGCCGGTAGCCATCGGCAAAACCACCTTGTGGCTCAAGGCACGTTCGGGCAGCAGATCGAGTAAGGTTTTCAGCGCACCGGAGAACGACGCTTTGTAAACCGGCGTGGCGATCAGCAAGCCATCGGCGTTTTCAATCTGTTGCAGCAGGTCGATCACCTTCGGGCTGTCGAAGCGGGCATGCAGCAAATCTTCGGCCGGGAAGTCCCGTACCTGGTAACTCACCACTTCCACCCCTTGCTCTTGCAACCAGCGTCGCGAGCGCTCCAGCAAAACTCCGGAACGGGAGCGTGGGCTGGGACTGCCACCAAGTGAGACGACCAGCATTCAGACAATTCCTTAAGCGATGTTGGCGATTCGCGGCTGGCGATCTCGCGTTGATGGAGTGACCTTAACAGTTGATTTATATATCTATAAATCATATTTATTCATTTGGTTATATCCTAAACGAATATGAAAATTGTCTTTTTCCAGGCAAAAAAACAGGCCGTCGAAACGGCCTGAAATCCCCTGCTTTGGTGGACTGATCATTCCCACGCTCTGCGTGGGAATGCATCCATGGACGCTCCGCGTCCACTGTGACGCAGAGCGTCACGGGCGGCGCTCCCACGCAGAGCGTGGGAGCGATCGTCAAATTCGGATGATTACCTGTTCGGTTGCGGTGTCAGACGCAGGTACGGTTTCACCGCGCGATAACCCTTGGGAAAGCGTTGCCTGATTTCGTCTTCGTCCTTGAGCGACGGCACAATCACCACTTCATCACCGTCCTGCCAGTTGGCCGGGGTGGCCACTTTGTAGTTGTCGGTGAGCTGCAGCGAATCGATCACCCGCAAAATTTCATTGAAATTACGGCCGGTACTCGCCGGGTAAGTAATCGTCAGCCGAATCTTCTTGTTCGGATCGATCACGAACAGCGAACGTACGGTCAGGGTGTCGTTGGCATTCGGATGGATCAGGTCATACAGGTCGGACACTTTGCGGTCCGCATCGGCGAGGATCGGGAAGTTGACGATGGCGTTCTGGGTTTCGTTGATGTCCTCGATCCACTTGTGATGCGAGTCCACCGGGTCTACCGACAGAGCAATGGCTTTGACGCCGCGTTGAGCGAATTCATCCTTGAGCCTGGCGGTGAAGCCCAGCTCGGTTGTGCATACCGGCGTGAAGTCCGCCGGATGGGAAAACAACACGCCCCAGCTATCGCCCAGCCATTCGTGGAAACGGATAGTGCCGGCGCTGGAATCCTGTTCGAAATCGGGGGCGATATCGCCAAGTCTGAGGCTCATGGTGCTGCTCCTTGTGAGTGCTTGTTGAGCTCAACTGTGCCTGCGTTCGATATTAATTAAAAAGAATAAATATCGATTTATTTAGACCATAAAAGAATATTAAATATCTGTTCACTGGACCTGAACGACCATCGGGATGAACATCGGTCACAAGGTTCGAGAAGGCCTTGAGTTGTTGCAAAAAGGGGAATTTCAAGGAGGGTTTACGGGGGTGAGCCCACCTTGAAAACGCAAAAGCCCCGCCCGGCGTGATGCCGGGCGGGGCTTTTTTTACGTCGGTTACGCGAGCGCTATTACAACAGCGGGATCGAGTAGCTGACGATCAGACGGTTTTCGTCCTGGTCGCGCTGACCTGGAATGTCGTTGCGCCACATGGCGTTTTTCCAGGTGAAGCCCAGGTTTTTCAGTGGACCTTCTGGTACTACGTACGCCAGAGTCAGGTCGCGCTCCCATTCGGAACGGCCAGTCGCCGAAACGAGTCTCTGTGGAGTGGTTGAACCCACTCGACCGCTGGTGTCGATATTGTCACCACGTAGGTAAACAATGCCGGCGGTCAAGCCAGGCACGCCAACCTTGGCGAAATCATACGAGTAGCGAGCTTGCCAGGTGCGTTCGCCGGCACGGGCGAACTTGGCGATCTGCATGTCGGTAGTGAGGTAAGCCGAAGAGCCGTCACCTTGGTTCAGCCATGGGAAATCGCTATCGCCATTGCTGACCTGGTAACCGCCACCGAAGGTGTGACCGGCAACCGAGTACAGGAACAAGCCACTGTACAAGTTGTTGTCGACTTTACCCTTGGTGATGCCCGTACCGTAATCACCAGTTGTGAAGTAGTTGGCATCATGGCCGTTAGCGCCATCATCACGGCTGTTAAAGTAACGGAAGTCCGACTTCAACACACCTGGACCGATGGACCAGCTATGAACCAGCCCCAAGAAATGTTGCTTGTAGAATTGGTCCAGGTTGCCGTAGTAATACTGCGCGGTCAGATCCTTGGTGATCTTGTAGTCACCACCGCCGTAAATGAACTTGTTGCTGTCACGTCCTGCCGCAGTACGGCCGTTTGCGCCAGCGATGGACAATTCTTCATTGTTGCTCGAGTTACGACCTTTGACGTGCTCGATCTGACCGCCCACAAGGGTTAGGTCCTTGATCTCGTTCGACGTGATCTGGCCACCCTGGAAAGTTTGCGGTAGCAAACGACCATCGTTGGTTACGATTACCGGCAATTTTGGCTGCAGGGTGCCGAGCTTCAGCTCAGTCTGCGAAATCTTGGCTTTTGCGGTAAGACCCAGGCTGGAGAAGTTGTTGACCGCCTCGCCATTGGAATCACTTGGGAAGACCGTACCACCGTAAGAACCATAATTGGTACGGGTTGCCGGACTTGCACCGTTAGTACCGCCGCCAGAATCCAGACGAACTCCCAACAGACCGATAGCATCGATACCGAAGCCTACGGTGCCTTGGGTGTAACCCGAGATAAAGTTCAGCTGGAACGCTTGGCCCCACTCTTCTTGTTTATTCTGTGCACCAGCGGCTTTGGCATCACCGTCACGGTTATCCGTGTTGATGTAGAAGTTGCGCAGCCCCAATGTAGCCTTGCTGTCTTCGATGAAACCGGCGGCGCCTGCCTGCTGCGCCAAAACCCCTACGGCCACAGCCAGGGCCAAGGTGGACTTCTTCATTGTTTCGCTCCTCTCGTTCTAA
Organism: Pseudomonas farris; assembly: GCF_019145235.1. Lineage (GTDB taxonomy): Bacteria > Pseudomonadota > Gammaproteobacteria > Pseudomonadales > Pseudomonadaceae > Aquipseudomonas > Aquipseudomonas farris. Next base: position 352,242 of record NZ_JAHSTV010000008.1, read on the forward strand.
TTTTTGTGTTCTTTGGTCTCGGGTCTAACGCCCTAGATCCACAGATGCGCGATTAGCGCCAGACCGTGACTGACAAGTCAATCGTAACCATATGTGTCTGCGACCAAGGTCTAATCGCAGTGATTTGGTCCCTGCAGGGTAATGAGTTCCTCATAAACCCAAAAAGAATTATTTCATTCTTTTTAATTCCATTTAGGAATATAGCTCTCGAGCCATGATCCGAACCGGGACAAAAGGTATCGGCTCATAAGCTAATTACTAAATGGTATTTATGAGCCTTTTTTTAGATCGATTAGCGTTGGCGTATTCCCCATACGTCAATCACTATCGAAAAGGCGACGCCATGATGGCCAAACGCGCACTATCTAGTCAATTTGTTACAGTTTGTGTATCGCTGATATTTTCTTTTTCCGCTCACGCGGCGACTCTCACCGTCGGTTATCAAACCGGTATCGACCCGAGCAAAGTCCCTCAGGCTGATGGTGTTTACGAGAAAACCATTGGCCAGAAAATCGATTGGCGTCGCTTTAACAGTGGCCCGGAAGTGGTCACCGCCATTGCGTCCGGTGATGTGCAGATTGGCAACCTCGGCTCAAGCCCGCTGGCGGCAGCCGCATCGCGTAACCTGCCGATTGTCGCGTTCATTGTTTCGGCTCAGATCAACGCTGCCGAAGCCCTTGTGGTGCGCAACGGCAGCGGCATTGATAAACCGCAAGATTTGATCGGCAAAACCATCGCCACGCCCTTCGTTTCAACCTCCCACTACAGCCTGCTTGGCGCCCTGAAGCACTGGGGCCTGGACGCCTCTAAAGTCAAAGTGGTGAACCTGCAACCGGCGGAAATCGCCGCAGCCTGGAAGCGTGGCGACATCGATGGCGCGTTTGTCTGGTCGCCGGCGCTGGGGGAAATCCGCAAGACCGGCAAGACATTGACCGACGCGGCGCAGGTCGGCCAATGGGGCGCGCCGACCTTCGAGGTGTGGGTCGCTCGCAAGGATTACGCCGAGAAGCATCCTGATGTCGTGGCCCGATTTGCCAAGGTCACTCTGGATTCATTCGCCGACTATGCTGCCCATAAAGACAGCTGGACCGCCGATTCGGCACCGGTGCAAAAAATCGCCAAATTGACCGGTGCCAATGCCGCCGATGTACCGGAACTGCTGGCCGGGTCCACATTCCCGGATGCCAAGGCACAACAGACCACCGCGCTATTGGACGGTGGCACAGCCAAGGCGATTGGTGAGACGGCAAAGTTTTTGAAGGAGCAAGGGAAGGTCGAGACGGTGCTGCCGGATTATTCGCCGTATGTCAGCGCGAAATATGTCACTGAATAACACCCCGCCCCCCTGTAGGAGCGAGGCTTGCCCGCGGCGTCATCAAGGACAACCGATAAATCGAGTCGCCTAATTCGCGGGCAAGCCTCGCTCGTGTTGGGTTTGGGGTCGCCCGGTTCAGAGGGTTTTTTCGAAGATCTTCGAATTACGCTGGTAGTTGTAAAGCGATGCCCGCGCCGACGGCAGGCGTTCGACGCTGCTTGGCACGAAGCCCCGCTCACGAAACCAGTGGGCGGTCCGGGTGGTCAGCACGAACAAGGTTTTCAGACCCTGTGCCCGGGCGCGGGTTTCGATGCGTTCCAACAGTTCATCGCCACGACCGCCATGGCGGTACTCCGGGTTCACCGCCAGACACGCCAACTCCCCGGCATCCGAATCGGCGATCTGATAGAGCGCGGCGCAGGCGATGATCATGCCTTCGCGTTCGACCACGCTGAACTGCTCGATCTCACGCTCCAGCACCTCGCGGGAACGCCGTACCAGAATGCCCTGCTCTTCCAGCGGGCTGATCAGGTCCAGCAAACCGCCGACATCCTCGATGGCTGCCTCGCGCACAACTTCGAATTGCTCCTGGGCCACCAGCGTACCGCCACCGTCACGGGTGAACAGTTCGGTCAACAGCGCGCCATCTTCGGCGTAGCTGACGATGTGACTGCGCGCCACCCCGCCCCGGCACGCCTCAGCGGCCGCATCCAGCAGCTCCGCTTGATAATTGCTGCCCAAACGCAGCAAATGCGCTGGCACTTGCTGCGGACGCAGTTCGCGGACTAGCCGGCCATTTTCGTCGATCAGACCAGGGTCCGCGCCAAACAACAGCAGCTTGTCTGCCCCCAGATCGATAGCGGCGCGGGTAGCGACATCTTCGCAGGCGAGGTTGAAGATCTCACCGGTCGGCGAGTAACCCAATGGCGACAACAACACGATGGAGCGTTCGTCCAGCAGGCGATTGATGCCTTTGCGGTCGACCCGGCGCACTTCGCCGGTGTGGTGATAGTCGACACCTTCAAGTACGCCGATCGGCCGTGCAGTCACCAGATTGCCGCTGGCCACCCGCAGGCGCGAACCCTGCATGGGCGATGAGGCCATGTCCATGGACAGCCGCGCTTCGATGGCGATGCGCAGTTGGCCGACTGCATCGATCACGCACTCAAGCGTCGCCGCATCGGTGATGCGCATGCCATGGTGGTAATGCGGGGTCAGGCCGCGAGCAGCGAGGCGGGTTTCAATTTGCGGACGCGAACCGTGAACCAGCACCAGACGCACGCCCAGGCTGTGCAGCAGCACCAGGTCGTGGACGATGTTGCCGAAGTTCGGGTGCTCCACGCCGTCGCCGGGCAGCATGACGACGAAGGTGCAATCGCGGTGGGCGTTGATGTAAGGCGAAGCGTGGCGAAGCCAATTGACGTATTCGGGCATGAACCTGGGCCTGTAATAAATAGCAGCCGAAAAAAGGGTAAAGCAGTAAACGCACAGCGGGCTGATGGTTATCGTCGGAACAGGCTTGGCGACACGCGCGCTCTCCTCATGAATACGGGTTGGGACATCGGCAATTTATACACGCTCCTACACTGGCATCGTCGTTTTGGCCGGCGTCAGGCAGTAATGTTCAATCAATTGACGTAATAGATGCACGGTAGGCTGCAGACGTGACATTTCGAGGTATTCCCCCGGTTGGTGGGCGCAGGCGATGTCGCCCGGTCCCAATACCAACGTTTCACAACCAAGGCGCTGAAGATAAGGCGCTTCTGTGCCGAATGCCACTGCTTCGGCGCGATGGCCGGTAAGCTTTTCAGCGACCTTCACCAATTCGCAGGCCTCGGCCTGCTCGAAAGGTGGCACTTCGGGGAACAGCGGCGCGTAATCGATCTTCACCTTATGCCGTTCGGCAATCGGATCGAGCTTCTGCAAAATCGCCGCGCGCAGGGCTTTGGGGTCCATGCCCGGCAACGGACGCAAGTCGAACTCCAGCGAGCACTGGCCGCAGATGCGGTTGGGGTTATCGCCGCCGTGAATGCAGCCGAAATTCATCGTCGGTTGTGGCACGCTGAACTGCAGGTTACGGAATTCGCGCTGCCACGCCAGGCGCAAGCCGCGCAGTTCGCCGATGGCATCGTGCATGGCTTCAAGGGCGCTATGGCCCAGGCGCGGGTCCGAGGAATGGCCACTCTGGCCGAGGATGTCGATGCGTTCCATCATGATGCCTTTGTGCATCCGCACCGGCTTCAGCCCGGTCGGCTCGCCGATCACCGCCGCGCGACCTAATGGCCGCCCGGCTTCGGCCAGAGCGCGAGCGCCAGACATCGAGCTTTCTTCATCGCAGGTGGCGAGGATCAGCAAGGGTTGCTTGAACGGTTGGTCGAGCAGGGGTTTGACGGCTTCGATGGCCAGGGCAAAAAAGCCCTTCATGTCGCAACTGCCCAAGCCGACCCAACGACCGTCCACTTCCGTCAGTTTCAGCGGGTCGGTCTGCCACAACGCCTCGTCGTACGGCACCGTATCGCTGTGACCGGCCAGCACCAGGCCGCCGGGGCCGGAACCAAAACTGGCCAGCAGATTGAATTTGCCGGGGCTGACCTGCTGGATATCGCAGGCAAAACCCAAGTCCCCGAGCCATGTCGCCAACAAGTCGATGACCGGCCGATTGGTTTGATCCAGGCTGGGTTGGGTACAGCTGACGGATGGCGCGGCGATCAGCGCAGCGAACTGATCTTTCATGGACGGCAAAGGCATCGCTGACTCCCAACACTCCCGAATTGAAGTCCATCATAGAACCATCCGGCGACAGGAATAAACCGCTACGGCGCGTAGGACGGATCAGTCCTGTACACTGCACGACCTTGGCAGCCACACATTCCCCCGGCTGCGCTCCCGATCCTGGATTTTCCGGCCATGCAGAAAGAAACCGAAATCAAACTCCGCGTCAGCCGCGAAACCCTCGCCGCTCTGCGCGAGCACCCGTTACTGAAAAAACGCAACAAAAGTGGCTGGGAACGCCGTGAGTTGATGAACCAGTACTTCGACACGCCTGAGCGCGACCTGGCCCGCGCCAAGGTTGCCCTGCGCCTGCGCCGCGATGGCGAAGAAGTGATTCAGACCCTCAAGACCCGTGGCCAGAGCGTCGCCGGTCTGTCCGAGCGTCACGAGTACGACTGGTCCCTGCCCAAAGCCAAACTCGACGTGAAGAAACTCGACGGTGAATGCTGGCCCGAAGAGCTGGCCGAGCTGGACAAGAAAACCCTGAAAGCCATCTTTACCACCGATTTCGTTCGCGAACGCGCGGAAATCGCTTGGGGCCGTGGCAAGACCAAAGTGGTCATCGAAGCCGCGCTGGACCTGGGCCACGTGGCGGTCGGCAAGCAGAAAGAAGAAATCTGCGAGCTTGAACTGGAACTGCGCGAAGGCGAACCGGCCGCGTTGCTGGAACTGGCCGCCGAACTGGCCGCAACCCTGGCGCTGATGCCATGTGACATCAGCAAGGCCGAACGCGGTTATCGCTTGTTCGATGCCAACAGCTACTCGCTGAGCTTGCCGACGCCGCAGATCACCGCCGAAATGCCGCTGGACGATGCATTCGCCGCCCTGAGCTGGCATTTGCTGAGCAGCAGCCAACGTCTGGCCGAGCAATATCGCTTCAATGGCCACTGGCGCCTGTTGCAGGACTGGGTCGAGAACCTCGCTGAAATGCGCGCGCTGATCAGCAGCCTCGGTCAGGCCGCACCGCGTCAGTCGACTCACGATCTGCGGGTCGCGCTGGATGCCCTGCTGGAAGACTGGCGCCCGCTGGTACAAGCCGGCCTCGATGACGAAGACGTGCGCAAAGCCGCGCCGGAGCAGTTCCTCGAAGAACTGGAAGACGTGCGCTGGGGCCTGTTCTCCCTGAACACTTCACGCTGGTTGCTGGCCCGCGCCTGGGCCGCCGATCGCAACACCCGCGGCAATCGCCAGGGCGCTGCACAACTGGGCAGCTGGCTGCCGCGCATGCTGGGTGAAGAAGCCAACTCGCTGCAATTGCAGCGTTACCAGCAACAGCCGGAAGACTTGGCTGAGCAACTGCCGCGTATCGAGCGCATCCAGTCCTGGTTGCATCATGCACGTGGCGTGCTGGAGATCCCGGAAATGGATCGCTTGTACGGTGAGCTGAACAAACTGACGCAACTGGCCAACGAGCCGATCACCGATGAATCGCTGGATGCGCGTAAGCACCAGGCGATTGCGGTGTATCAGAATCGCGCCTGGAAGACTTTGCTGCGTCTGTGATACCGCCATCGCGAGCAGGCTCGCTCCCACAGGGTTATCTGTCGCTCACGTATTCGTGGACGCTGAAGATCAATGTGGGGCTTGCCCGCGATGAGGCCAGCACATTCACCGCAAAAGCTTCAGACGGGCAAACTCGTCGTGGATTTGATTTCCGACAACGCCACGATCGAGTTGACCTCCTGAATCCCCGGCACCATCGACAGTTTCTCGAAGAAGAAGCGCTCATAAGCCTCGATGTCTGCCGTGACAATCCGCAGCAAGAAATCCACCGACCCCATCAGCACATAACATTCCAGCACTTCGGGAAAGCCGCGAATCGCCTCGGTGAACTCAGTGAAGTTCGAACGTCCGTGGGCGTTGAGTTTGATCTCGGCGAAAATCTGCGTGTTAAGGCCGATTTTCTTGCGGTCAAGCAACGTCACCTGACCGCGAATGATCCCCTCCTCCTTCATCCGCTGAATCCGTCGCCAACATGGCGACTGTGAGAGCCCTACCTGTTCGGCGATCTGCGCGCTGGAGAGCGAAGCGTCCTCTTGCAGCAACGCGAGAATCTTGCGGTCGTAGCCATCCAGCTCGCTGTGCATAGAAAAACCTGTAGTGGGTACTAAATCGAATTGATCTATTCGATAAATGGTCAATAAGCCCAATCATAGATAAGAAATGCCCCGCACCGAATGTAAAAATTCCTCCAGTGATTTTGGAGACCGGACCATGCCGCATTTAGAAGCCGTGAACACCCTGCCCGCCCGCGCCGATGTCTGGAACGTCAGCAACGCCCACTGTCGCGTTCACTATCAATTACTGGCCGAGGCCGAACCGGATCTGCTGTGTCGGGCGCTCAACTTGTTCGCCTTGCAGTTTTTGACGCCGCAGCAGGTCAACGTGCAGCGTATGGACGATCTGCTGTCGATCGACATCGTCATGGACGGCCTGAGCTGGCACCGTGCTCAAGTGATCGCGGAAAAATTACGTAACCTGATCAGCGTCTGCTCGGTGAACCTGCAAGCGGCTGATTCTGCGTGGGGAGAGCTGGTTCAGGCGGCAGGCTGAAAAAACCCGACACGTCTTGGTCGGGTAGTGGCCCAACGGTCTGCGGGTGCGCGGCTATCCTTTGTGAACGGTTGTTCATAAGGAGCCCGCATGTCCGTTCAACTCGCCACTCAGGACCGCTGGCTGGACCTCAATGATTTGCTGCGTGAATTGGTCTCCCAAGGCTTTATCAGTCAGGACTCGGCCGAACACGCACTCAACGCCCGCCGCCGTCACGCCATAAATGGTCAGCAGCACCCGCTGGAATTCATCGCCAGCCAACACCTGGACGACCTCAGCCGTCCCGGCAAACACCTCGATCTGGAAAGCCTGACACTCTGGCTGTCTCAGCAGGCCGGTCAGCCTTACTTGCGCATCGACCCGCTGAAAATCAATGTCGCGGCCATTACGCCGTTGATGTCCTATGCCTTCGCCCAACGCCACAAGATTCTGGCGGTGTCCATCGACCGCGACGCCGTCACCGTGGCCAGCGCCCAGCCCTTCGTCAGCAGCTGGGAAGCCGATTTGACCCACGTGCTGAAGCTGCCGATCAAGCGCGTGGTGGCCAACCCGGTGGACATCCAGCGCTTCAGCGTGGAATTTTTCCGCTTGGCCAAATCGGTCAGCGGCGCCACCAACGCCGATCAACAGACCAGCACCCTGGGCAACTTCGAACAGTTGCTCAACCTCGGCGCCAGCGACCAGGAGCCGGACGCCAACGATGCGCACATCGTCAACATCGTCGATTGGCTGTTCCAGTACGCGTTCCAGCAACGGGCCAGCGATATCCACATCGAACCCCGACGCGAGCAAGGCACGGTGCGCTTTCGCATCGACGGCGTGCTGCACAACGTCTATCAATTCCCGCCGCAAGTGACCATGGCTATCGTCAGCCGCCTGAAAAGCCTGGGGCGGATGAACGTCGCAGAAAAGCGCAAACCCCAGGACGGCCGGGTAAAAACCAAAACCCCGGACGGCGGCGAAGTCGAATTGCGGCTGTCGACATTACCGACGGCGTTCGGTGAAAAAATGGTCATGCGGATCTTCGACCCGGAAGTGCTGCTCAAGGACTTCGATCAGCTGGGTTTTTCCGCCGATGACCTGCGTCGCTGGCAAGACATGACCCGCCAGCCCAATGGCATCATTCTGGTGACCGGGCCGACCGGTTCAGGCAAGACCACCACGCTGTACACCACCCTGAAGAAACTGGCGACGCCGGAGGTCAACCTCTGCACCATTGAAGACCCGATCGAAATGGTCGAACCGGCGTTCAATCAGATGCAGGTCCAGCACAACATCGACCTGACCTTTGCCGCCGGCGTGCGTGCGCTGATGCGGCAAGACCCGGACATCATCATGATCGGCGAGATCCGCGACCTCGAAACCGCCGAAATGGCGATTCAAGCCGCACTCACCGGCCACTTGGTGTTGTCGACGTTGCACACCAACGACGCCCCGAGCGCCATCAGCCGCCTGCTGGAACTCGGCGTGCCGCATTACCTGATCAAGGCCACGGTGCTCGGGGTCATGGCTCAGCGTCTGGTCCGGACCCTCTGCCCGCATTGCAAGGCGCCATTAACTTTGGGCGAGGACGACTGGCAAACCCTGACCCGGCCTTGGCAAGCGCCACTGCCAGGTAACGCACAACGCGCCATCGGCTGCCTGGAATGCCGCGAAACCGGCTATCGCGGCCGCGCCGGGGTGTACGAAATCATGCAGCTGACTGACGGCATTAAAGCGCTGATCAACCCTGATACCGATTTGCTGGCGGTCCGCCGTCAGGCCTTCAAGGAAGGCATGCGCAGTTTGCGGCTGTCGGGGGCGCAGAAAGTGGCGGCGGGTTTGACCACGATCGAAGAGGTGTTGCGAGTGACGCCGCAGAGTGAGCAGAAGTAGGCCATTGCAACCGCTACACACTCCAGGCCGACTAACGTCACGGAACTGGATTGGGTTATTGGCAATCAAAGCCCGCAGTTAATCCAGTGGAGTCACCTTTTATGCGTCTCAAACTTGCTGTTGTTACCTTCGCCGTGTTGTCCCTTCCAGTCGGTTCGGCGATGGCTGATGACAGCTTTTGGCGTAACGTCCTTACTTCCGGTGCCACCACCGGTACGTCCTACCTGACCTCCAGGGATCACAAGCTGGTCGTCGCCGCCCAGGACGACGCCGGCAGCTTTGTCGCCAGTGACGGCGTAATTCGCGGCCCCTATCTGGAAGCTGCGATACAGAAAGTCCGCGCCGATAACCCTGGCCTGCAAGCCACGGACATGGAATTGGCAAACGCAATCCTGGCGAAGAATGCCATCGCCTCGAAATAAGGTTCGTGGCTTAACAAAATGCCGCTCTCATGAGCGGCATTTTTTTGCCCGAAATGCGATCCATTGTGGGAGCGGGCTTGCTCGCGAAAGCGGTGTTTCAGTCGACATCAATTGTGAATGTTGCACCGCTTTCGCGAGCAAGCCCGCTCCCACATTGGGGTTTGTGTGTTCCGTTACTTCAGCGGTATTCGTCCACCGGCACACACGCGCAAAACAGATTGCGGTCGCCATAGACATTGTCCACACGGTTCACCACCGGCCAGTACTTATGGGCCTTGGTGTGAGCATCCGGCGTCACCGCCTGCTCAATGCTGTACGGCCGCTCCCAAACCCCGGTGATGTCGGCCAAGGTATGCGGCGAACGTTTCAGCGGGTTGTCCTCTGCCGGCCAGTTGCCGTTCTGCACCTCGGTGATTTCCGCGCGGATACTCAGCATCGCGCCAATAAAACGGTCCAGTTCCGCCTTCGACTCACTCTCGGTCGGTTCGACCATCAACGTCCCCGGCACCGGGAACGACATGGTCGGCGCATGGAAGCCATAGTCCATCAGACGCTTGGCAACGTCCTCTTCACTGATCCCGGTCTGTGCCTTGAGCGGTCGCAAGTCGAGAATGCATTCGTGGGCCACTCGCTCGTTGCGCCCGGTGTAGAGCACCGGAAACGCACCAGCCAAATGCTGCGCCAGGTAATTCGCGGCGAGAATCGCCACCTCGCTCGCGTCCGCCAGTTGCGGCCCCATCATGGCGATGTACATCCAGCTGATGGGCAGAATGCTTGCGCTGCCCCAAGGGGCCGCGCTCACCGCGCCGTTCTCCGGCAGCGGACCTTCGATTGGCACCACCGGGTGATTGGCGACGAACGGTGCCAGGTGCGCCCGAACGCCGATCGGGCCCATCCCCGGTCCGCCACCGCCGTGGGGAATGCAGAAGGTTTTGTGCAGGTTCATGTGCGACACGTCGGCACCGATGTCAGCCGGCCTTGCCAATCCAACCTGCGCATTGAGGTTGGCGCCATCCATGTACACCTGACCGCCATGGCTGTGGATAACTTCACAGATCTCGCTGATGCCTTCCTCGTAGACCCCGTGGGTCGAAGGATAAGTCGCCATCAGGCAGGCGAGTTTGTCCCCCGCCTCCGTGGCCTTTTCCTTCAGATCATTCAGATCGACATTACCCCCCTCGTCGCACTCGACGATCACCACCCGCATTCCGGCCATTTGCGCCGAGGCCGGGTTGGTGCCGTGGGCCGAGGACGGGATCAGGCAGATATCCCGCGCGCCCTGATGGCGGCTCTCGTGATATTTGCGGATCGCCAACAACCCGGCGTACTCACCCTGAGCGCCCGAGTTGGGTTGCATGCAGATCGCATCGAAACCGGTGATCGCGCAGAGCCAGCGCTCCAGTTCCTCGATCATCAAGGAATAACCCACCACCTGCTCTTTGGGCACGAACGGATGCAGGTTGGCGAACTGCGGCCAGGTGATGGGGATCATCTCGCTGGTAGCGTTGAGCTTCATGGTGCAAGAGCCCAGCGGAATCATCGATTGATTGAGCGCCAGGTCTTTGTTTTCCAGCTGCTTGAGATAACGCAGCATTTCGGTTTCGCTGTGATGAGCGTTGAACACCGGATGACGCAGATACGGCGTACTGCGCTGCAACCCGGCAGGAATGCCGGATGCCAGCGCTTCAGCGTCCAGGTCGTCGATGTTGAGCCCATGATCGGCACCGAGAAACACATCGAACAGCTTCGCCACGGTGGTTTCGTCACAGGTTTCGTCGAGGCTCAGGCCGAGCTGTCCACGGCCGAGAATACGCAAGTTGATCTGCGCCGCCTGGGCACTTTCGATGATCGCAGTCTGAGTGCCACCGACCTCCAGGGTCAGGGTGTCGAAGAAGTGTTGGTTGAGACGGGTAATGCCGTGACGCTCCAGTCCGGCGGCGAGGATGCAGGTCAGCCGGTGGACGCGCTGGGCAATCCGTTTGAGCCCTTCCGGGCCATGGTAGACCGCGTAGAAGCTGGCGATATTGGCCAGCAGCACCTGAGCGGTGCAGATGTTGGAGTTGGCTTTCTCCCGGCGGATATGTTGCTCACGTGTTTGCAGGGCCATGCGCAGAGCGACGTTGCCGCGCGCATCTTTCGATACGCCGATGATCCGCCCGGGAATCGCCCGTTTGTATTCGTCGCGACTGGCAAAAAACGCCGCGTGCGGGCCGCCGTACCCCATGGGCACGCCGAATCGCTGGGACGAACCGAACACCACGTCGGCGCCCAGTTCCCCCGGCGGGGTCAGCAACAGCAGGCTTAGCAGATCGGTCGCCACACAGGCCAGGGCTTGTTGGGCATGCAGATGATCGATCAATGGGCGCAGATCGCGCACTTCACCATGGGTGTCGGGATATTGCAGCAGCGCGCCGAACACCTGGTGCTGTTTCAAGTTATCCACAGCGTCGACGATCAGCTCGAAACCGAACCCTTCGGCCCGGGTCCGCACCACGGAAATGGTTTGCGAGTGGCAATTCTCATCGACGAAAAACAGGTTACTTCTGGATTTGGCCACGCGTTTGGCCAGAGCCATGGCCTCGGCTGCCGCCGTGGCTTCATCCAGCAGCGAGGCGTTGGCCAGTTCCAGGCCGGTCAGGTCGATGGTCAGCTGCTGGAAATTCAGCAACGCTTCGAGCCGGCCTTGGGCGATCTCTGGTTGATAGGGCGTATAGGCGGTGTACCAACCGGGATTTTCCAGCACGTTGCGCAGGATGACGGCCGGCGTGAGGGTGCCGTGGTATCCCATGCCGATCAGGCTGGTCCAGACCTGGTTCTGCTCAGCGTAGCCTCGCAACTTGGCCAGTGCGGCTTCCTCGTCGAGGGCCGGCGGCAACTCCAGTGGCCGGTTGAGGCGGATTCCCGGCGGCACCGTCTGCTCGATCAGTTCGACCCGGCTGCCAAGACCAAGGCTGTCGAGCATTGCCTGCTGTTCAGCGGCATCGGGGCCCAGATGGCGGCGCAGGAAGGTATTGGGGTCGCGTAACTGGCTCAGGGACGGCAACTGGGACATGACGGGCTCTCTCTTGACTGGCGCTCGGCGTCGATGCAATGCGGTCAAACCAGCATAGCAGTCGCTGCCAGCAGAGAACCTGCGGGAAAGGTTGACACATACCC
>NZ_JAHSTV010000009.1 GCF_019145235.1 Pseudomonas farris
CCCGCAGGAAAGTTCGTACAGCATCATCGGATCGTTCCCGGCTGCCACAGTCTGCCGACAGTGCTAAGGTTCGGCCCTAGCTTTTGTATTTTCCCAAGGAAGCCTTTATGCCGGACGCTACGTCCCTCAGTGCTGGTTTTATGGTGGTTCACGGCAACCGCCTGGACGAGTTGCGCAGCCTGGTGGTCAGCTGGATGCGGCGCTACCCATTGGCTCCCTTGGAAAATGAAATCGCTCTGGTACAGAGTAACGGCATCGCCCAATGGCTGAAGCTGGCACTGGCCGAAGACCCCGAAGATGACGACATGGGCGGCTGCGGAATCGCCGCCGCCATCGACGTGCAGTTACCGGGCAGCTTCATGTGGCAGCTCTATCGCATGGTACTGGGACGTGACGAAATCCCGGTCAAATCCCTGCTCGATAAAGCCCCGCTGACCTGGCGTCTGATGCGTCTGCTACCACAGTTGATTAACCAACCGCACTTCGAACCCCTGCAGCGCTTTCTTACCAATGACACCGACTTACGTAAACGCTATCAATTGGCGGAGCGACTGGCAGACCTGTTTGACCAATATCAGGTTTACCGTGCCGACTGGCTCGAAGACTGGGCAGAAGGCCGCCATCAGCTACGAAATGGCAGAGGCGAAGCCAAAGCCCTGACCCCGGCCAACTGCTGGCAGGCGGAGCTGTGGCGTGCGCTGTTGCTGGACGTCGGTGAACAAGGCATGGCGCAAAGCCGCGCAGGCGTTCACCAACGCTTTATCGAGCGCATCAATAGTCTTGACGTAGCGCCCAGCGGATTGCCGTCACGGGTGATCGTTTTCGGGATTTCTTCACTACCTGCTCAAGCCTTGGAAGCGCTTGCCGGGCTTGCTCGATTCAGCCAGGTCTTGCTGTGCGTACACAACCCATGTCGTCACCATTGGGCAGACATCGTCGCCGATAAAGATCTGTTGCGACATCAGTACAAGCGTCAGGCTCGCAAGAGCGGCATGCCGATTGTTCTCGACTCGCAAACGCTCCATCAGCATGCCCACCCGCTACTGGCAGCGTGGGGTAAGCAGGGGCGGGACTACATCAATCTGCTCGACAGCTACGACGATCCTAATAGCTATCGCTCGGCATTTCGAGACGGACGTATCGACCTTTTCAGCGAAAACCAGCCACAGAACATGCTTAATCAATTGCAGGACGACATCCTGGAATTGCGTCCCCTGAATGAAACTCGAGAGCGTTGGCCTGCTGTCGATATGAAAAAGGACGAATCGATCCGTTTTCACATCGCCCATAGCGCTCAACGCGAAGTGGAGATACTCCACGATCAGTTGCTCGCACGATTCAGTGCTGACCCAGACCTGAGGCCTCGCGATGTGATCGTGATGGTCCCGGACATCGACAGTTATGCCCCGCACATCCGTGCTGTCTTTGGCCAGCTTGATCGCTTTGATCCGCGCTTCATTCCTTTCACGCTTGCGGATCAAGGCCAGCGCGGCCGGGATCCGCTATTGATCGCTGTCGAGCATCTGCTCAAGCTGCCCGACAGTCGCTTCCCCGTCAGCGAAATCCTAGATCTGTTGGACGTTCCGGCATTACGCGCTCGGTTTGGCGTAGAGGAGCGTGACCTGCCTACCTTGCATCGCTGGATTGAAGGCGCAGGTATCCGCTGGGGGATGAACGCCGAGCAGCGCGCGGGTCTGGGCCTGCCTGAAGAGCTGGAGCAAAACAGTTGGCGTTTCGGTCTGCGACGGATGCTGCTGGGTTATGCCGTGGGCAGCGCCAGTGCCTGTGAGGGTATCGAACCCTACGATGAAATCGGTGGTCTGGATGCCGCGCTCATAGGTCCTTTGGTCGCACTGCTGGATGCACTGGAAATTGCCCACCAGGAACTCACTCAACCTGCAGCGCCCAAACAATGGGGCTCGCGGTTGCAAGCTTTGGTGCAGCTATTCTTCCTGGCCAGCAACGAGCATGACGACTATTTGTTGGCCCAACTCGAAGAGCTTCGCGAGACCTGGCTTGAAACCTGCGAATCCGTAGGTTTGCAAGACGAGTTACCTCTTACCGTCGTCCGGGAAGCCTGGCTGGCGGGTCTCGACCAAGGTCGCCTGTCTCAGCGTTTCCTCGCCGGGGCCGTTAACTTTTGTACCTTGATGCCCATGCGAGCGATCCCCTTCAAACTGGTCTGCCTGCTTGGCATGAATGACGGTGATTACCCTCGCGCGCAGCCGCCGCTGGATTTCGACCTGATGGGCAGTGACTACCGTCCCGGCGATCGTTCCCGACGCGAGGATGATCGCTATCTGTTGCTGGAAGCATTGTTGTCCGCGCGCGACCAACTCTATATCAGCTGGGTCGGCCGCAGTATTCGGGACAACAGCGAGCGCCCTGCGTCGGTGTTGATAGGGCAGTTGCGTGACCATCTCGGCAGCGGCTGGCGACTGCACGATGACAATGATGACCTGCTTGAGTCCATGACTCAGGAACATCCGCTGCAACCTTTCAGCCATCGCTACTTTCATGAGGGCGATGATCTATTCAGCTACGCCAGCGAGTGGCAGGTTCTTCATCAAGCCAGTGATCTGGCGACTGATATCGAAGTGCTTGAACCCTACGTCCAGGACGAACCACTGAGCCTGGGTCAGCTGCAGGATTTTCTGCGCAACCCGGTACGACATTTCTTCAGTCAGCGGCTCAAAGTGTTCTTCGAGGCTGCCGAAGTGCCTTTGGCAGATGAAGAGCCATTCGTACTCGATGCGCTGCAACGCTACAGCCTCAGCGATAGCTTGCTCGAAGCGGCACTGGGGCAATTGGACCAAACCGATCAGGTACTGGAGGCGCAGGCAAAACGCCTGCAAAACAGCGGGCTTTTGCCCATGGCCGGTTTTGGTGAATGTCTTCAGCGAGAGTTGATCGAGCCGCTGCCGGATCTGCTGCTGCGCTATCAGCAACTTCTGGCGTTATGGCCGACCCCGCTCACCAGCGCGTTACCGGTGAGTCTGGAACTACAAGGATTGCATCTGGAGGGCTGGCTCAGTGGCCTGCATCAACGCGCAGATGGCGGGTTGTTGTCGGTTACTACGATTCCCAACAGCATCGGTTCGATCAAGGCCCGCAAATGGCATCGCCTCACGCGACCTTGGGTCAATCACCTGGTGGCCTGTGCCAGCGGCATGCCGATGGCAACTGCGTTGGTGGCCAGCGACGACAGTTTGCTGCTCGGTCCGATGGAGGAGGCGACAGCATCCCGGATTCTGGGCGATCTGTTGTTGGCCTGGCAAACGGGCATGCGCCAGCCGCTGCCGATTGCAGTAAAAACAGCCTTCGCCTGGCTCGCTCAAACCGACCCGAGCAAAGCTGACGCCGCTGCCCGCAAGGCCTATGAAGGCGACGGCCAGACCACTGACGGCGAGCGCCGCGAAAGCCCTGCGCTCGCTCGGCAATTTGCCGATTACGATGCGCTGATTGCCGACGAGACCTTCCCCGATTGGTGCAGCGCTTTGTATCGGCCGCTGTTTGAGGCCTCCTGGCGTTCATCGACCAGCGAGGAGGCGCGCTCATGACCACGAAAACACCGCTGGCCCTGGCATTCCCGCTACGTGGCAGCCAGCTGATCGAGGCCAGCGCCGGAACCGGCAAGACCTTCACTATTTCTGCGCTGTACTTGCGTCTGGTCCTTGGCCACGGCGGCGAATCGAGTGGTTTTGGCCGTGAATTGCTGCCGCCGCAAATCCTCGTGGTGACCTTCACCGATGCCGCGACCAAAGAGCTGCGCGAACGTATTCGCTCTCGGTTGGCTGAAGCCGCACGGTTTTTCCGCGATGAGACACCGCCTCCGGATGGCCTCATTGCCGAGTTGCGCGAACAGTACCTCCCCGAACAGTGGTCCGGCTGTGCAAACCGCCTGGACGTCGCCGCCCAGTGGATGGATGAAGCGGCGGTATCGACCATCCACAGTTGGTGCCAGCGCATGTTGCGCGAACATGCGTTCGACAGTGGCAGCCTGTTCACCCAGACCCTGGAAACCGATCACAGCGATTTGCTCGGCGAAGTCCTGCGCGACTACTGGCGACTGTTCTGCTATCCAATGCAAGGCGATGCGTTGAACTGGGTTCGCGGCAATTGGGGCGGCCCTGCGGCGTTGCTGCCACGAGTGCGAGGGTTGTTCGCCAGCGAGCGTGACAGCGTTGAAGGTAAAGAGCCTGCCGAGTTGATTGCCGAGTGCCTGCAGGAGCGACGTGCCGCTTTGCTCGAACTCAAGATGCCCTGGCGCCAATGGGCGGATGAGTTGCTTGCCATCTGTCACCAGGGCGTCGCGAGCAAAAGCGTCGATGGCCGCAAGATGCAGCCGCGCTACTTTGAACCCTGGTTTGAAAAGCTCCGGGCCTGGGCCGAAGACGAATCTCTCGAGCAGTTGGATATTGGCACCGGCTTCACTCGCCTGACCCCCGATGGCATGGCTGAAGCCTGGAAGGGTGAAGCTCCCCGTCATCCCGGTCTCGACGCAATGCCCGGTCTCAAGACCAGTCTCGATAGTTTGCCGACCCCCGATGCCGCCGTGCTGCAACACGCTGCTCACTGGGTCGGTGCACGGTTCGAGGAGGAAAAGCGTCGCCGCGCGGAAATGGGCTTCGATGACATGCTGCTGCGCCTCGATGCGGCTTTGCAGTCCGAAGGCGGTGAGCGCCTGGCAACACTGATTCGCGAGCAATTTCCGGTCGCGTTGATCGACGAATTCCAGGACACCGACCCGGTGCAGTATCGAATCTTCGAGAGCATTTATCGCATCGAAGACAACAATCCTGAAACCGGTCTGTTTCTGATCGGCGACCCGAAGCAGGCGATCTATGCCTTCCGCGGGGCCGACATCTATACCTACCTGCGCGCCCGCCAGGCCACCACTGGCCGCCTGCATACCCTGGGCACCAACTTCCGTTCCAGTCATGGCATGGTCAGTGCGGTGAACCATGTGTTTGAGCGCGCTGAATCTCGTGAGCAGGGGCGCGGAGCATTCCTGTTTCGTGAGAAGAATGGCGAGAACCCGGTACCGTTCCTGCCCGTCGAATCCCAGGGGCGCAAAGAACTCCTGCAGATTGATGGTCAGGTTGTACCAGCCCTGAACATCTGGCACCTGTCCGCCGATCAGCCACTGTCTGGCGCGGTATATCGACAAAAATTGGCCGCTGCCTGCGCCAGTGAAATCACCGCGCTGCTCAATAGTGGCCAGCAAGACCGTGCGGGCTTCATCCAGGACGGTAAGGACTTCAAAGGTCTGCTGCCATCGGATATCGCAATTCTGGTGCGCGATGGCAAAGAGGCCCAGGCCGTGCGTGGCGAACTTTCGGCCCGCGGTGTGCGCAGTGTTTATCTGTCAGACAAGGACTCCGTGTTTGCCGCACAAGAGGCCCATGACCTGCTGACCTGGCTCAAGGCATGTGCCGAGCCGGATGTCGAGCGCCCCCTCCGTGCCGCGCTGGCCTGCATCACGCTGAACCTTTCGCTGTCTGAATTGGAACGGCTGAATCAGGATGAGCTGGCTTGGGAAGCACGTGTCATGCAGTTCCGCGGTTATCGCGAGCTCTGGCGCAAGCAGGGCGTGCTGCCAATGTTGCGACGTTTGCTGCACGACTTCCGACTGCCCCAGGCGTTGATCGCGCGCAACGATGGCGAGCGGGTGCTGACCAACTTGCTGCACCTGTCCGAGCTGCTACAGCAGGCCGCCGCCGAGCTTGATGGCGAGCAAGCACTGATCCGTCATTTGTCCGAGCATCTGGCATTGTCCGGTCAGGCTGGCGAAGAACAGATCCTGCGCCTGGAAAGCGACGAGCAACTGGTCAAGGTTGTGACCATTCACAAATCCAAAGGGCTTGAATATCCGTTGGTGTTTCTGCCGTTCATTTGCTCGGCAAAACCGGTGGATGGCAGCCGTTTGCCGTTGTATTACCACGACGCGATGGGCAAGGCTCAAGTGAGCTTGAAGCCGACGCCGGAGTTGGTTGCCCAGGCCGATGATGAGCGCTTGGCCGAGGATCTTCGGCTGCTCTATGTCGCCCTGACCCGGGCACAACATGCCTGCTGGCTCGGTGTGACGGACCTCAAGCGCGGCAATAACAACGGCTCGACGTTGCACCTTTCAGCATTGGGTTATCTGCTGGGCGGTGGTGCGCCATTGGCCGAGTCGGCAGGGTTACGGCGTTGGCTGGAAGATTTGCAGCAGGACTGCCCGGCGCTGAACTACGGTGAAATGCCTGAAGCGAGCGCTGAGCACTACCATCCGCCGTGCAATGAAGCGACCTTGCTTGCGCCGCTGATACCCAAGCGCAAGGCCAGCGAAAACTGGTGGATCGCCTCCTACAGCGCCTTGCGTATCGGTGACAGTTTGAGCGTGGGCAGTGACGAAGCCCCGGAGAGTCCGCAAGCGCAAAAGCTTTTTGACGACGAGCGTCTTGATCCGCAAGCGCCGCGAGAAGTGATTGCCGGTGGCGCTGATATCCATCGATTCCCTCGCGGGCCGAACCCCGGCACTTTTCTCCATGGATTGCTCGAGTGGGCCGGTGACGAAGGTTTTGCCGCTGCACCAAAAGCTGTGGAAGACGCCATCGCTCGCCGCTGCAACCGACGTGGCTGGGAAGGCTGGATCACGACGTTGAGTGACTGGCTACAGCACTTGCTCAAATCTCCGCTGCACATCGGCGGCGGGCAGGCACCAGTGGTGTTCGAGCAACTGACCCAATACCGGGTCGAGATGGAGTTCTGGTTCGCCAGTCACAAAGTCGATGTGCTCAAACTCGATGAACTGGTGCGCCAATACACCCACAACGGCGTGGCCAGGGTGGCTGCCGAACCGGTGCTGCTCAATGGCATGTTCAAAGGCTTCATCGACCTGACGTTCGAGCACGACGGTCGTTATTACGTCGCCGACTACAAATCCAACTGGCTGGGCGTCGATGACGCGGCCTATACCGGGCAGGCCATGGAGCAGTCGATTCTCGATAACCGTTACGACCTGCAATATGTGTTGTACCTGCTCGCCCTGCATCGCCAGCTCAAGGCGCGGCTGGTCGATTACGATTACGACCGGCATGTTGGTGGGGCGTTGTACCTGTTCCTTCGCGGTACTCGCGCGGCCAGCCAGGGTGTGTATTTCGCCCGTCCGCCACGGGAGCTGATCGAGCGTCTGGACCGGTTGTTCCAGGGTAAGCCAGAGCCCAAGGCCGAACCCGCCTGGGAACAGGGAGTACTGCTATGAGTCGCACCTTCGCCGATCTGCTGCCCACGCCATTAGCGGCCGAAAGTCTGGCGAACCTGGCCCCCTTGAGTCGCGCAGATGACTTGTTGCTGCTGCTCACGCGCTGGGTCGAGCGCGGTTGGCTGCGGGCGCTGGACAAGGCCTTCGTGGCCTTTCTCCACGAACTCGCCCCCGACGATGATCCATTGGTGCTGCTGGCTGCGGCGTTGACCAGTCACCAGTTGGGTCACGGCCATGTTTGCCTGGACCTGTTCGAAACGCTGAAAGAGCCGGACTTCGCGCTGTCGCTGCCGCCGGAAGGTGATCTGCAAAGTGGCGCGATGTTGCTGCCGTCGCAATTGCTTGAGGCGCTGGAGGGTGCTCATTGGTGCAAGGTGCTGGCGTGCAGTCGTCTGGTGGCGCTGGCCGTCGACGGACGTGAGGCCGCGCAGCATCGGCCGTTGGTGCTGTCGGGTAAACGCCTGTACTTGCGTCGCTACTGGGCTTACGAACGGCGCATTGACAATGCCCTGCGTCAGCGTCTGTCGGCACACGAAACCACACCGAATGATTTGCCCCAGCGCCTGACCGGCCTGTTCGGTCCAGCCAGGCCTGATGAAGTGATCGACTGGCAGAAGCTCGCCTGTGCCCTGGCTACCCGTGGCGCATTCAGCATCGTCACCGGTGGCCCGGGAACCGGTAAAACCACCACGGTCGTGCGCTTGCTGGCATTGCTCCAGGCGCCCGCGGTGGAGGCCGGCAAACCGCTGCGCATTCGTCTTGCTGCACCCACTGGCAAAGCTGCCGCACGATTGACCGAATCCATCAGCCAACAGGTTCAAACCCTGGAAGTTGCTGAAACAGTGCGGGAGAAGATCCCGTCGGATGTAACCACCGTGCACCGTTTGCTCGGCAGTCGTCCCGGCACCCGGCATTTCCGGCACCACGCCGGCAATCGCTTGCCGCTGGATGTATTGGTGGTGGACGAAGCCTCGATGATCGACCTGGAAATGATGGCCAATCTGCTCGACGCATTGCCGGCCCATGCCCGTCTAGTGCTGCTTGGTGACAAGGATCAACTGGCGTCGGTAGAGGCCGGTGCCGTCCTGGGCGATCTGTGCCGCGATGCCGAAGCTGGTTGGTACAGCCCGCAGACACGCCAGTGGCTGGAGGCAGTCAGCGGTGAAAACCTGCGTAGCAGCGGTTTGCATGAAGATATCAACGGAACGCATCCCCTGGCTCAGCAAGTCGTGATGCTGCGTCACTCACGGCGCTTCGGCGAGGGCAGCGGCATTGGTCAGTTGGCCCGTTGGGTCAACCAGCAGCAACCCGAGGAAGCCCGCAAGTTATTGGCGGCAGGAAGCCATGACGACGTATTTTCCCTGCCCCTCAAGGGTGAGCAGGACCGGGCGCTGGAGCGGTTGTTGCTCGAAGGCCATAGCGAGGGGCCACAAGGTTATCGACATTACCTGAGTCTTTTGCGCAGTCAGCGGCCATCGCTCGGCAGCTCGATCGACGATCCGTGCTGGACCGATTGGGCTCGTGTGGTGTTGCAAGCTTTCGACTCCTTCCAGCTATTGTGCGCGGTACGCAAAGGGCCTTGGGGTGTGGAAAGCTTGAATCAGCGAGTGACCGACGCGCTGCTCAAGGCTCGGCTGATCGATAGCGACCACCAATGGTACGAAGGTCGGCCCGTGCTGATGACCCGCAACGACTATGGCCTGGGTTTGATGAACGGCGATATTGGCATTGCCCTCAAGCTGCCGGAACGTGAGGGGCCTGAGGCTGGACGGCAAGTGCTGCGTGTGGCCTTCCCGCGCAACGATGGTCAGGGCGGTGTGCGCTTCGTCCTGCCAAGTCGACTGAACGATGTCGACACCGTGTACGCCATGACCGTACACAAATCCCAAGGCTCGGAATTTGCCCATACGGCGTTGATTCTGCCGGACGCCCTGAACCCTGTGCTCACCAAGGAACTGATCTATACCGGGATTACCCGGGCCAAACACTGGTTCACCCTGATTGAGCCTCGCACCGGCGTATTCGAAGAGGCCGTGCGGCGCAAGGTCAAGCGCTTGAGCGGGTTGATGCTGGAGCTGGAAGAGGGAATTGAGCAGGGTCACTGAAAAGATGAGCAGACGACGGAATCTGTCCGAAGTGCCGTGGTGCGTGGCCTCGCTGGTGTTTCGGTGCTGTGCTATCGTTGCGGCATCATTTCGTTGTGATCGAAGAGAATCCCTGCATGAAGGTGGCTGTCTGGGCGACAGAGCGCGTTGTTGGCTGCAAGCAAGTGCTGCTTGCCGGCCTTCTCTGTTTGTTGACGGGCGTTGCCTTCGCTCAGCCGGAAACCGTTGAGAGCAAGGCCGACCAGCGTGCCAGATCGGTCACTCAGGTGGTGCTCGGGATCCTCAGTTACGCCCGGTGGCCTGTTGAGCCTCAACAGTTGCGTCTGTGCATAGTCGGCCCTACCGAGTACACCGACGACCTGGTCAAGGGCACTACCCAGGCCACTGGTCGGCCTGTCACTGTGCGAAGGCTTTTGGCCGACAACCCGGCGATTGCCGGGGAATGCGATGCGGTGTACATCGGCAAGCTGACGAGCGACGAACGCAGTCGATTATTCGCCTCGCTGACAGGACGCCCGGTGGTGAGCATCAGCGAAGGCGGCGATCAGTGTACTGTCGGCAGTCTGTTCTGTTTGCGGGTCGGCGATGAACAAGTGTCCTTCGAGGTCAACCTCGACTCGGTCGCCCGCAGCGGTGTGCGCATTCATCCTAGCGTGCTGCAACTGTCGCGCCGCAAGCCGGCGGCACCATGAATCTATTCAAATCTCGTACACGCCCGACCCTGGGTTCGGTTATCGGCCGTGGACATTTGATCGTCGCCTTGGTGGCCGTGGCCATGGCCAGTGTTTCGTTGACCCTGCTGGGTGTTCTGGCCTTGCGGGTTTATGCCGATCACAACCTGCATCTGATCGCCCGCTCGATCAACTACACCGTGGAAGCCGCGGTGGTGTTCGACGATAAGGCCGCCGCCACCGAAGCGCTGGCGTTGATCGCGTCCACCGAAGAAGTGGCCGATGCACAGGTGATGGACGAGCAAGGCGAGTTGCTCGCACGTTGGCAGAGACCGGAAACGGGATTGTTGTCGGATCTTGAAATGCAGATCGCCCGGGTGATTCTGGAAAAGCCCATCAGCATGCCGATTGTCCATCAAGGTCAGGAAATCGGCAGTATCCTGCTGGTCGGGCACGGTGGCAGCCTGATGAGTTTTTTGCTCAGCGGGCTGGTGGGAATCGTCTTGTGTACCGCCATCAGTGCCTGGGTTGCGCTTTATCTGGCGCGGCGGCAATTGCGGGGGATCACCGGCCCTTTGCGTAGCCTGGCTACTGTGGCTCACGCCGCCCGCAGCGAGCGAGCCTTTGACCAGCGCGTACCGCCCGCCGACATTGCCGAACTCGACAACCTGGGCAATGACTTCAATGCCTTGCTCGATGAACTCGAATCCTGGCAGACCCACCTGCAAAGCGAAAACGAAACCCTGGCCCACCAAGCCAGCCATGACAGCCTTACCGGACTGCCGAATCGAGCGTTTTTCGAAGGCCGCCTTATGCGTGCCTTGCGCAATGCCGGCAAGCTCGATGAGCGAGTGGCTGTGCTGTTTCTCGACAGTGACCGGTTCAAGGAGATCAACGATAACTTCGGCCACGCTGCTGGCGATGCGGTGCTGGTCGCCGTGGCAACCCGGGTTCGTGCACAACTGCGTGAAGAGGACCTGGTCGCGCGTCTGGGCGGCGACGAGTTTGCAATCCTGCTCACACCGCTGCACAAGGCCGAAGACGCCGAACGGATTGCTGACAAAATCATCGCCAGCATGGAAATACCCATCCAGTTGCCGGGCAGTACCCAAGTGTTGACTTCACTCAGTATTGGCATCGCGGTGTACCCCGATCATGGGGTCACACCGGGTGAGTTGCTCGATGCTGCCGACGCCGCGATGTACCAGGCCAAACGCCTTTCCCGAGGCGCACAGCAAACGGCAGGGGCGGAGCTCCCTGTCGTCCATGTTCAAACCAGGAGTTAATGCCTGTGTTCACCTTCAATCAACGTTCGTTACGCCTTTTCACGATCACCCTGTTGCTGACCTTGCTGACATTGACCGGTTGCCAGACGGCGCCGCAAAAAGGCCTGACCCCGGCGCAAATCGCCGTGCTCAAGCAGCAAGGTTTCGAAATGACGGATGATGGCTGGGCCTATGATCTGTCAGGCAAAGTTTTGTTCGGCAGTGATGTCGAGAGTCTCAACCCCGCCAGTACCGAGATTGTCGAGCGCATTGCCAAGGCGCTATTGAGTGTGGAAATCGAGCGCGTAAGAATCGACGGCCACACCGACTCCTCGGGCACAGAGTCCTATAACGAACAGCTTTCCCAGCGTCGCGCGAAAAGCGTCGGCAAGGTGTTAGCTGCTGCCGGTATAAAAGAAGAAAACATCCAACTGCGCGGCCTGGGCAGCAGCAAGCCCGTCGCCTCCAACGACTCCGTGGTCGGCCGCACCGAGAACCGTCGGGTGTCGATCGTGGTCAGCACGGATTAATCGGCGAACAACATCTCCCGACTTTCCCCCATCAACAGCCCTTGATTCTGCTCGGTGACACCACGGATGTAATCCCACAACAACGTGATCCGCTTGAGCTTGCGCAGGTCCTCCCGGCAGTACATCCAGAACTGTCGGGTAATGGTGATCTCTTGCGGCAACACCGGCAGCAATCGCGGGTCCTGAGCTGCCAGGAAACACGGCAGAATCGCCAATGACCGTCCCTGCTGCGCCGCCACGAACTGCGCAATCACACTAGTGCTGCGCAGATTGGCACTGGCACCGGGCAACACATTCGCCAGGTACAGCAGCTCCGAGCTGAACGCCAGATCGTCCACATAACTGATGAATTGATGCTTGCCCAAGTCTGCCGGGCGACGGATCGGTGGGTGCTTGTCCAGATAGTCCTGGGTCGCATACAGCTGCAATTTGTAATCGCAGAGTTTGCAGCAGACATACGGGCCGTGCTCCGGCCGCTCCAGCGCGATGACGATGTCTGCCTCGCGCTTGGACAGGCTGATGAAGTGCGGCAGCGGCAGGATGTCCACCGAGATCGCCGGGTAGGCGTCTACGAAATGGCTCAGCTGCGGGGTGATGAAAAAGCTGCCGAACCCTTCGGTGCAGCCCATGCGCACATGCCCGGACAACGCCACGCCTGAGCCCGAAACCTGTTCGCAGGCCATGTGCAGAGTGCTTTCGATCGACTCGGCGTAACCCAGCAGCCGCTGGCCTTCGGCAGTCAGGACGAAACCGCTGGTCCGGGACTTTTCGAACAGCAACGTGCCCAATGAAGCTTCCAGCGAACTGATGCGTCGCGACACGGTGGTGTAATCCACCGCCAGGCGCTTGGCCGCGGTGCTGGCCTTGCGAGTGCGGGCAACCTCAAGGAAAAACTTGAGGTCATCCCAATTCAACGAGCCTAAAGACGTGATGTTTTTTTGCATGATGGACCGGCTTTTATGTGCGTTCTTATTAGAAGTTTGCACATCTATACTCCAAAAACAGTCCGACAACCAATTCGCGACACACGCCTCATCTCAAGGCGACTTTCTCGCCTTGGCTCCAAAGATCGCTCTCTTAATAAGAACAACGTCCCGGAGACCAACATGAACGCATCGCTAGAAACCACCGTGCAAAAGGTCAAATTGTTGATCGATGGCGAGTGGGTCGAATCCCAGACCACCGAATGGCACGACATCGTCAACCCGGCGACCCAGCAAGTGTTGGCTAAAGTCCCATTCGCCACAGCCGCCGAAGTCGATGCTGCCATCAGCGCCGCCCATCGCGCCTTCCAGACCTGGAAGCTGACGCCGATCGGCGCGCGGATGCGCATCATGCTCAAGCTTCAGGCGTTGATTCGTGAACACTCCAAGCGTATTGCCGTGGTGCTCAGCAACGAGCAGGGCAAAACCATTGCCGACGCTGAAGGCGATATCTTCCGCGGCCTGGAAGTGGTCGAACACGCTTGCTCCATTGGCAGCCTGCAAATGGGCGAGTTCGCCGAGAACGTCGCTGGCGGGGTCGACACCTACACCCTGCGTCAGCCAATCGGCGTCTGTGCCGGCATTACCCCGTTCAACTTCCCGGCGATGATTCCACTGTGGATGTTCCCGATGGCGATCGCCTGCGGCAACACCTTCGTGCTCAAGCCGTCCGAGCAGGACCCGATGTCGACCATGCTGCTGGTGGAACTGGCCATCGAAGCCGGCATTCCGCCGGGTGTGCTCAACGTCGTTCATGGCGGCAAGGATGTGGTGGATGCGCTTTGCACCCACAAGGACATCAAGGCTGTTTCGTTCGTCGGTTCGACCGCAGTCGGTACTCACGTCTACGACCTGGCCGGCAAACACGGCAAGCGTGTGCAATCGATGATGGGCGCCAAGAACCACGCCGTGGTGCTGCCGGATGCCAATCGCGTACAAGCGCTCAATGCGCTGGTGGGGGCTGGTTTCGGTGCCGCCGGGCAACGCTGCATGGCCACGTCCGTGGTGGTGCTGGTGGGCGCGGCCAAGCAATGGCTGCCAGACCTGAAAGCACTGGCACAGAAACTTAAAGTGAATGCCGGCAGCGAGCCGGGCACTGATGTTGGTCCGGTGATTTCCAAACGTGCCAAGGCACGGATTCTCGATCTGATCGAAAGCGGCATCAAGGAAGGTGCCAAGCTTGAGCTGGATGGTCGCGACGTTACCGTTCCTGGCTTCGAAAAAGGCAACTTTGTCGGCCCGACCCTGTTCTCCGGTGTGAAACCCGATATGCAGATCTACACCCAGGAAATCTTCGGCCCTGTGCTGGTGGTGCTGGAAGTTAACACCCTCGATGAGGCCATCGCTCTGGTCAACGCCAACCCATTTGGCAATGGCACGGGTTTGTTCACTCAAAGCGGTGCGGCGGCGCGTAAATTCCAGACGGAAATCGACGTCGGTCAGGTCGGCATCAACATCCCGATTCCCGTACCGGTGCCGTTCTTCAGCTTCACCGGTTCCCGTGGTTCGAAGCTCGGCGACCTCGGTCCGTATGGCAAGCAAGTGGTGCAGTTCTACACTCAAACCAAGACCGTCACTGCACGCTGGTTCGACGACGACAGCGTCAACGACGGTGTGAACACCACCATCCACTTGCGTTAAGGAGCCGGACATGAAAATCGCGTTTATCGGTCTCGGCAACATGGGCGCCCCAATGGCGCGCAACCTGATCAAGGCCGGCCATTCACTGCGCCTGGTCGACCTGAACAAAGCTGTGCTGGCAGAGCTCGAGCAACTGGGCGGCAGCATCAGCGCTTCGGCACGTGAAGCGGCTCAAGAGGCAGAGCTGGTGATCACCATGCTGCCAGCCGCTGTGCATGTGCGCAGCGTCTGGCTGGGCGAAGACGGCGTGCTGGCGGGGATCGCCAAGGGCGTGCCCGCAGTGGATTGCAGCACCATCGATCCGCAGACGGCGCGCGATGTTGCCGCAGCGGCTGCCAAACAAGGCGTGACGATGGCTGATGCACCGGTCTCCGGCGGTACTGGCGGTGCAGCGGCCGGGACGCTGACTTTCATGGTCGGCGCCACACCTGAGCTGTTCGCGACCCTGCAACCGGTGCTGGCGCAGATGGGCCGTAACATCGTCCACTGTGGCGAAGTCGGCACCGGGCAAATCGCCAAAATCTGCAATAACCTGCTGCTGGCGATTTCCATGGTCGGCGTCAGCGAGGCCATGGCCTTGGGCGATGCGCTGGGGATCGACACGACGGTGCTCGCGGGGATCATCAACAGTTCCACCGGGCGTTGCTGGAGTTCGGAGATGTACAACCCGTGGCCGGGTATCGTCGAAACGGCGCCGGCCTCGCGCGGGTATACCGGCGGTTTCGGTGCCGAACTGATGCTCAAGGATCTGGGGCTGGCCACTGAGGCGGCACGTCAGGCGCACCAACCGGTGGTGCTCGGCGCGGTGGCGCAACAGTTGTATCAGGCGATGAGTCAGCGTGGGGAAGGGGGTAAGGACTTCTCGGCGATCATCAATAGCTATCGCAAGCCCCAATAATGGGACGGGATTGGGGCTGGTGGGCTTGTCTGTGGTGAGAGGGCTTGCCTGTGTAGAGGAGGCTTGCCTGTGGCGAGGGGGCTTGCCCCCGTTGGAGTGCGTAGCGCTCCCTCCTGCATTCTTTCAGTCATACCGCGTCGGCAGGTTTGACGACGGCTTCGCCGCCGAACGGGGGCAAGCCCCCTCGCCACGGGTTCTGCGTATTCCAATATTTGCCGAGAGACCACGTCGGGTGGTCTCTCGGTTTTTTGCATCAGGCAAACACGAAATACTTACGCACGGTCTCAACCACTTCCCACGTGCCTTTCATGCCTGGCTCGATGACGAAAATGTCACCGGCGCGCAGGTGGATCGGCTCCATGCCTTCCGGGGTGATGATACAGTAGCCTTCCTGGAAATGGCAGTATTCCCACTTCACGTATTCCACGTACCACTTGCCCGGCGTGCAGATCCAGGTGCCCATGATCTTGCTGCCATCTTCGCTGGTGTACGCGTTGAGGTTGACGGTGTGCGGGTCGCCTTCGAGTTTTTCCCATTTGCAGGCGTCGAGTACGGGCAGCGGGTGAGTGTCGCGAAGGACGGTAATCGGTGCGGTCATGATGACTCCGGGCAGTGGGTTCAAGAACTGAAGTCGCACCCTATAGCGCCCATACACCGTTCAGTTGTCTGTATTCGACATTGAGCTGTCCAGAAACGCGCAGACTCTCAAAGACTTTCCAGCGGGCAATCGGCTTTGGCCTGTGTGAGGCTGGCTTCAAACTCGACCAATTGCTCGTGTTGATGCGTGAGTGCGGCAATCCTCTCGCTGATTTCGCACTTCTTGGCATCGATGGCTTGCTGCGCCAATGACCAAGGCATCGCCAGGCCTTGATGTCCAGTAAAAATCGCCTGCAACTCCTTGAGCCTGAAACCTAAGTGTTGAGCGCACTTGATGAAGATCAGCAGGTCGACGCTTTGCTGATCATAGACACGGTATTTCCCTTGCCGCCGAGCGGCAGGCAGCAAGCCGATCGACTCGTAATGGCGAATACTCTTGATCGTCGTGCCCGAGCGATGCGCGGCTTGGCCGATGTACATGAAAAGTCCTTTTTTGCCGAGGGTAAGCCAGCCCCATTATCGGCAGACTCATCGGCTGGCGATAGCCTGGGCTTGCAGCAGCCAGGTTTCGCGCTGACCGGCGCTGGACCCCAGGACCGGCCCGAAGGTGAGCGTGCGCTGGGGTTCGATGCCGCAAAACGCCAAGGTGGTTTTGCGCATCTGATGCAGGCCGGGCATGCGGTAGATCCAGCGGTAGTACCAGGGTGGCGTGTCCATGGTCACGAGCAGATGCGCACTGCGGCCATGCAGCAATTTGTCGGGAAAGGCTTTGCCTTCGCGATACTTGAAGGCGAAGCCCGGAAGCAACACCCGATCAAGAAATCCCTTGAGCAAGGCCGGTACGCCGCCCCACCAGATCGGGTAGACCAGGGTCAGGTGTTCGGCCCACAAAATGTCTGC
This sequence comes from Pseudomonas farris, assembly GCF_019145235.1. Classification (GTDB taxonomy): domain Bacteria; phylum Pseudomonadota; class Gammaproteobacteria; order Pseudomonadales; family Pseudomonadaceae; genus Aquipseudomonas; species Aquipseudomonas farris. Next base: position 16,837 of record NZ_JAHSTV010000009.1, read on the forward strand.
CTGAGCACGGCGCAAGTCGGCTTCCAGCGGCTGCACCTGTTGATAGCCTTCGCGCAGCACCGGGTCGAAGTCCATTCTTCCTAGAAACAACTGGCGCACCTCATGCCCAGCACGCAACGCCGATTGTGCGTAGCGTTCGGCAAGTGCGCCGCAAAAACTGTTGCTCGAAGGATGACCGAGAATCACCAGTATTCGTTTGCTCATCGTAACGGTCCCTGAAGATGAAACCTCAAGGGTAAAGTCTGCCCCTCAGGGGAGAGTCAAGACGTTCAGCAAGGCCTGGGCATAACCGGGCAGCACGGCGAAGTCCCGGGCGCAAAGCAACAGTTTGCGTCGGGCCCATGGCTCTTTCAGTGCGATGCTTTTGAACGGCGTTTCAGCTGACCAGCGTTCGACCGCCGCCAAGGGCACGATCGCCAGCCCGGCACCTCGGGCAACCATGCGCATCACGCCATCGAAGCCATCGGCACGGATGCGGATCTGCATCCGTAAGCCGCTGTGCAGGGCCTGTTCTTCCAGGTACACGGCCAAGGCGCTGTTGGCGTTCAGGCCGACGTAATCATGATGCAAGGTGGCGCTGAAATTTAACGGTCCGGTGTCGGCCAAGGGGTGATCGCGCGGAAGGATCAGTACCAGCGGGTCGTCGCGGAAATAGCGGGTCTGAAGGCCGTCGGTATCCATGGCGTCAGATACGATGCCCAGGTCCGCCGCACCTTGGCGCAAGGCATGGGTGATGCGCGCGCTGGGCAGCTCTTGCAGGTCGATGTCGAGGTTCGGATGGTCGCGCAGAAAGTCTGCCAGCAACTCCGGCAGGTACTCGGTGATCGCTGTGGTATTGCACAACAACCGCACCTGGCCTTTGACCCCGTTGGCGTATTCGGCCAGATCCCGCTGCATGCGCTCGGCCTGTTGCAAAAGAACTCGGGCGTGCTGCGCCAGGGCTTTGCCGGCCGGGGTAGGGCTGATACCGCGACGGCCGCGTTCCAGAAAATCAGTGCCGAGTGAAGATTCCATCGCGCGGATTCGTGCGCTCGCCGCTGCCAGGGACAGATGACTGCGGGCGGCGCCGGCGGTGATGTTGCCGGTGTCGAGGATGTTCAGGTAGAGGCGCAGGTCGGTCAGGTCGAAGTGCATACAGGTATCCCGAAGATCGTTCCCATGCCTCTTGTTGAGCAAGAGGCAGCCTCAGTATATGGCAGATTTTCAAGGCAACCTTCAGCGCTCACCATAGCCCCATGAATACACTCGCCGCGTTTTACCAGCATCTGGGTTTAGCCCTTTCCTTATTGGTCATCGCCACCTTCCTGCTGGCCGGGATGATCAAAGGTGTAATCGGCCTCGGACTGCCAACCATCGCCATGGGCTTGCTCGGTCTGGCTATGGCTCCGTCGCAGGCTGCGGCGCTGCTGATCATTCCCGCGACGCTGACCAACGTCTGGCAACTGGCATTCGGCGGTCATTTGCGCGGGCTGTTGAACCGGTTGTGGCCGATGCTGTTGGCGATTTTCATTGGCTCGGGCGCCGGCACGCTCTGGATCGGCATGGCCGGTGGGCATTGGGTCGTGCGAGGGCTGGGGGCAGCGTTGTTGATATACGCCTTGAGCGGGTTGTTCCTGCCGACCTTGCGTGTTGGCGGTCGCACCGAGCGTTGGCTCGGTCCGCTCTGCGGTGTGCTGACGGGTATCATCACTTCGGCCACCGGGGTTTTCGTGATTCCGGCGGTGCCTTATCTGCAAGCACTGGGCTTGAGCAAGGATGAGCTGGTGCAGGCGCTGGGCCTGTCGTTCACCGTCTCGACCCTCGCGTTGGCCGCCGGCCTGTTATGGCGCGGCGCCCTCGGCGGTGGCGAGTTGAGCGCGTCGCTGCTGGCACTGATTCCGGCGGTGCTCGGCATGCTGCTGGGGCAATGGCTGCGCCAGCGGATCAGCGCCGTGTTGTTCAAGCGCGTGTTCTTCATCGGTCTCGGCGTGCTCGGCGGCCACTTGCTGATCAGCGGCTAGCGGACGAAGTGCTGAGCATCTCGATCGGGCGGATATCGAAATCCCGCTCCAGATATTCCATGCGTTGATCAAGAAACTGCTGCATGTGCGGCAGGTTTGAGTGCACGTCCAGATGGGCCTGGGATTGCCAGATCTCGTAGAAGATAAACAGCGTCGGGTCCTGTTTGTCTCGCAGCATGTGGTACTCGATGCAACCGGGTTCGGCGCGACTCGGTTCGACATAGGCACGAAAGAACGCTTCGAAGGCCTCGGCTTTTTCCGGGCGGGTCTTGGCGTGCAGGATAAAGCCTTGCAGTTCGCTCATCAGGTTGTCCTTGAAAGTCAGAATCAGCGCAAGTTTACGGCAACAATCCCATGTCGATTCGTGCGTATTGGTCAAATGTATTTTGCTGATTGAGCGCTTATTCCGCGTGAGACGACTCGCTACTCTGCCGCCATCGAATTTCAACCTTGCGAGACTTCTCATGAAAAAAGTCCTGTTGCTCAATGGCGGCAAAAAATTTGCCCACTCCGATGGTCGCTACAACACGACGTTGCACGAAGCCGCGTTGAGCGTGCTGGATCGCGGCGGTGTGGATGTGAAAGCCACGTTCATCGACGAGGGCTACGACGTCGCGGAGGAAGTCGCCAAATTCCTCTGGGCCGATGTGATCATTTATCAGATGCCCGGCTGGTGGATGGGCGCGCCCTGGACCGTCAAGAAGTACGTCGATGAAGTCTTCACCGAAGGCCACGGCAGCCTCTACGCCAGCGATGGCCGCACGCGCTCCGATGCGTCGCAGAAGTACGGCAGCGGCGGTTTGCTGCACGGTAAAAAATACATGCTGTCGCTGACCTGGAACGCGCCGCAGCAAGCCTTCGACGACCCGACCGATTTCTTCGAAGCCAAAGGCGTGGACGCGGTGTACTTCCCGTTCCACAAAGCCAACACCTTCCTCGGCATGACCGGTTTACCGACCTTCCTGTGCGTGGATGTGATGAAACGCCCGAATATCGAAGCCGATGTGGCGCGTTATGAGCAGCACTTGAGCGAGGTGTTTGGCCTTAAGGCATAACGCTCAGCTACTATCGAAAGTCTGAACCTGTGGTGAGTTGGCTTGCCCCAATGCCAGTTAGTCATGCGCAATCCATGTGGGAGCGGGCTTGCTCGCGAAGGCGATTTATCATTCAACATTAATGTCGGCTGACACACCGCTTTCGCGAGCAAGCCCGCTCCCACAGGTTCCGCACTTTGGCTGGTATTAGGGTAAGCCCCCTCGCCGCAGTAGAACGGCGCAGGACTATCGATAAGGGACACATGTGAAAGCCAGATCCGATGAGTTGCAGATTTTCGTCTGCGTGATTGAATGCGGATCGATTTCGGCTGCGGCCGAACAAGTCGGGCAAACGCCGTCGGCGGTCAGTCGCACGCTGTCGCGACTGGAGGCCAAGCTCGACACCACGCTGATCAACCGCACCACGCGGCGCATGGACCTGACCGAGGAGGGCAAGTACTTCTTCGAGCACGCCAAGCTGATTCTCGATCAGATGGACGAACTCGAAGAGCGCCTGTCCTCACGCCAGCAAACCCCTTCCGGGCGTCTGCGAATCAATGCCGCGTCGCCGTTCATGCTGCACGCCGTCGTGCCGTACATCGATGAGTTCCGCCGTCTCTACCCGGACATTCAGCTTGAACTCAACAGCAACGACCTGATCATCGACCTGCTCGAACAAAGCACCGACATCGCCATCCGTATCGGCACGCTGGCCGACTCGACCCTGCACGCCCGCTCACTGGGTTGCAGCCCGCTGCACATCGTCGCCAGCCCGGCGTATCTGGAGCAGCACGGCATACCGGCCGCGGTTGCCGATCTGGCCGAACATACGCTGCTGGGTTTCACCAACAACGAAGGCCTCAACCAATGGCCGTTGCGCTATGTCCACGGTGATCGCTGGCCGATCCAGGCGTCGATCAGTGCGTCCAGCGGCGAGACGATCCGGCACTTGGCGCTGGCAGGGCAGGGCATTGCCTGCCTGTCGCACTTCATGACCATCGACGACATCCGCGCCGGTCGCTTGCAGGTGCTGCTGGCGGAGTTCAACAGCGGATATCGCCAACCGATCAACGCGGTGTACTACCGCAACTCGCAACTTGCCTTACGGATTCAGTGCTTCCTGGACTTCATCCAGGGCAAATTGGCGGCTTATGCGATTGCGGATTTCAAGGGCTGATTCGTAGACCGCGTCATCGTTCTTCGCGAGCAAGCCCGCACACAGTGGACTTGCGTCGATTCACGATGATGGGAACGACACAGGACCAATGTGGGAGCGGGCTTGCTCGCGAAAGCGTTTCTGCGGCCCATTCACTGGCCTGCCCGCCCTCAATTCCGTAACATCCGCCCTCTCTTCTCCCGCCTGTATTTTTAGGTAAGCCATGAAACCCAAACGTCTGCGCGCCGATGTCCTGGCCGGACTCACGACCTCTTTCGCCCTGCTGCCCGAATGCATTGCCTTCGCGCTGGTGGCCCACCTCAATCCATTGATGGGGCTTTACGGCGCTTTCATCATCTGCACCCTGACTGCGCTGTTTGGTGGGCGGCCGGGGATGGTGTCTGGCGCCGCCGGATCGATGGCCGTGGTGATTGTCGCGCTGGTGGTGCAGCACGGCGTGCAGTACTTGCTGGCCACTGTGCTGCTGGGCGGATTGATCATGCTGGCGTTCGGTCTGTTGAGGCTGGGCAAACTGGTGCGCATGGTGCCGTACCCGGTGATGCTCGGCTTCGTCAACGGCTTGGCGATCATCATTGCCCTGGCCCAGTTGGAGCACTTCAAGAGTGGTGAGGCCTGGTTGAGTGGCTCGCCGCTGTACATGATGATCGGGTTGGTGGCGCTGACGATGGTCATCGTCTACCTGATGCCGCGCCTGACACGTGCCGTGCCGCCAGCACTGGTGGCGATTCTGGGCGTTGGGTTGGCGGTTTACCTGCTCGGCCTGCCGACCCGCACCCTGGGCGACATGGCGAACATTGCCGGCGGTTTGCCGAGCTTCGCGCTGCCAGATATCCCCTGGAGCCTGGAAACCCTGCACATCATCACGCCTTACGCGATATTGATGGCGTTGGTCGGCCTGCTGGAAACCCTGTTGACCCTGAATCTCACCGACGAAATCACCGAGAGCCGCGGCTACCCGGATCGCGAGTGCGTGGCGCTTGGAGCTGCCAACATAGTTTCTGGCGTGTTCGGTGGCATGGGCGGCTGCGCCATGATCGGGCAAACCATGATCAACCTCAGCTCTGGCGGTCGCGGTCGGCTGTCCGGTGCCGTGGCCGGGATAATGATTCTGCTGTTCGTGCTGTTCCTTTCGCCGCTGATCGAGCGTATCCCGCTGGCCGCACTGGTCGGGGTGATGTTCGTGGTGTCGCAGCAGACTTTCGCCTGGGCCTCGTTGCGGGTGCTGAACAAGGTGCCGCTGAATGATGTTTTGGTGATCCTTGCTGTTACGGTGATTACGGTGTTCACCGATCTGGCCGTCGCCGTGATGTGCGGGATCATCATTGCGGCGCTCAACTTTGCCTGGCAACAGGCCCGCGAGCTGTATGCCGACATTCATCAGGAAAGCGACGGCAGCAAACTCTACCGCCTGCATGGCACGCTGTTCTTCGCCTCTACCACGCCATTCCTCAACCAGTTTGACCCTGCCAATGATCCGGCCCAGGTGACCCTTGATTGTCGCCACCTGAGCTTCGTCGACTATTCGGCCATCGCTGCGCTGAAGACATTGCGCGAGCGCTACGCCAAGGCCGGCAAGCAGCTACGCGTGCTGCATTTGTCCGAACGTTGCAAGAAACTGCTCAAACGCGCCAGCGAGCATCACGACTGAAATCGATGAGTGATCGTTCCCACACTCGCGTGGGAACGGATCAGCGTCGGGAGGATGAAAGTTCCACTATCGAATTTTCATAACTCACAACCTTCCATGCCTCTGCACGACATCCCTTATCCCTCCGCGAAAATTACTTTCACTTCGTTTGAAAGTCGCTCGTCGAAATGATTTATGAGTTTCACAACCCATTCGACGTGACCCTTTCGAGGAGTACCGCATGATGCTTTCCTTCGGCTATTGGCTGTTGGTTTATGCCGCCATCGCCATCATTGCGCTGATCGTTCTGATCGCCCGTTACCGGCTTAATCCCTTCATTGTCATCACGCTGGTATCCATCGGTTTGGCACTGCTGGCCGGGATGCCGCCGTCGGGTGTGGTGGGCGCGTATGAGGCCGGGGTTGGCAAGACGCTGGGGCACATTGCGCTGGTGGTGGCGCTGGGCACGATGCTCGGCAAGATGATGGCCGAGTCTGGCGGCGCCGAGCAGGTGGCGCGCACGTTGATCGACCGTTTCGGTGAGAAAAACGCGCATTGGGCGATGGTGTGTATCGCCTTTCTTGTCGGGCTGCCGCTGTTCTTCGAGGTCGGTTTTGTCTTGCTGGTGCCCATCGCGTTTACCGTGGCGCGGCGGGTAGGCGTGTCGATTCTGATGGTCGGCTTGCCGATGGTCGCGGGGCTCTCGGTGGTCCATGCGCTGGTACCGCCGCACCCGGCAGCGATGCTGGCGGTGCAGGTCTATCAGGCGTCGGTGGGGCAGACGTTGCTCTATGCGATTTTGATCGGCATTCCGACCGCAATCATCGCCGGTCCGCTCTATGCCAAGTTCATCGTGCCGCGCATTCAGCTGCCGGCGGATAACCCTTTGGAGCGCCAGTTCCTGGAGCGTGAACCGCGCGATAGCCTGCCGGGTTTCGGCCTCACCATGGCGACCATTCTATTGCCGGTGGTGCTGATGTTGATCGGCGGCTGGGCCAATCTGATTTCCACCCCGGGCAGCGGCTTCAACCAGTTTTTATTGTTCATCGGCAACTCGGTGATCGCCTTGCTGTTGGCGACGTTGCTGAGTTTCTGGACCCTCGGCCTGGCCCAAGGCTTCAATCGCGAATCGATCCTCAAGTTCACCAATGAATGCCTGGCGCCGACCGCCAGCATCACCTTGCTGGTAGGCGCCGGCGGTGGCTTGAACCGGATTCTGGTGGACGCAGGTGTCACCAATCAGATCGTCAGTCTGGCCGATGAATTCCAGCTGTCGCCGCTGTTGATGGGCTGGCTGTTCGCCGCGTTGATGCGCATCGCCACCGGTTCCGCCACAGTGGCGATGACCACTGCTTCAGGGATTGTCGCGCCCGTGGCCGTGGGACTGGGTTATCCCCACCCGGAGTTGCTGGTGCTGGCGACGGGGGCGGGGTCGGTTATCTTTTCCCACGTCAATGACGGCGGCTTCTGGTTGATCAAGGAATACTTCAACATGACCGTTACCCAGACCTTCCAGACCTGGACGGTGCTAGAGACCATCATCTCGGTGGTCGCCTTCGGTTTGACCGTAGGTCTTTCTTACCTGCTTTAGTCGGAGCCATCCGCCATGGACATCCTCTATCAGATCCGCGCCCGTCAGGATTCCTTCAGCGCCGGCGAAGGACGCATCGCCCGGCTGATGCTCGACGACGTAGGATTTGCCGCCTCCGCCAGCCTCGACGAGCTGGCGCAGCGGGCGGAAGTCAGCACCGCCACGTTGTCGCGTTTTGCCCGTACCGTCGGCTGCCGCGACCTGCGGGATTTGCGCCTGCAACTGGCCCAGGCCAGCGGCGTCGGCAGTCGCTTTCTCGACCCGGCGGGCACGCCTGAACAGTCGGCGTTCTACGGGCAGATCGTCGGTGATATCGAGTCGACCTTGCGTCAGCACTTATCTGCGTTCGATGAATCGCGCTTCGCCGATGCGGTGAAACTGCTGGGCAAGGTGCGGATGATTCACGCCTTCGGTATGGGCGGCTGCTCGACCTTGTGCAGCGATGAATTGCAAGTGCGGCTGGTGCGCCTCGGCTACCCGATTGCGGTGTGTCACGACCCAGTGATGATGCGCGTCACCGCCGCCAGCCTCGGTGCCGAACACGCCGTCATCGCTTGCTCGCTGACCGGCATCACCCCCGAGATGCTCGAAGCGGTGGACCTGGCTCGCAGCTATGGTGCCCGAATTCTTGCGATCACCCGGGCTGATTCGCCGCTGGCGCAACTGGCCGATGTGCTGTTGCCGCTGCAAAGCGCCGAGACATCCTTCATCTACAAACCCACGGCGGCGCGCTACGGCATGCTGCTGGCCATCGATGTGCTCGCTACCGAGCTGGCGCTGGCCAGTCCTGAAGACAATCAAGAACGTCTGCGACGGATCAAACTGGCCCTGGACGACTACCGCGGCGGCGACGATCACTTGCCGCTGGGAGATTGACATGACGTACGACACGCTGATCCGCAACGCGCTGATTATCGATGGCAGCAACACCCCCGGTTACCCCGCTGATGTGGCGATTCTGAACGGTCGCATCGAGCGTGTCGGCGACTTGCACGATGCTCGCGCCACCGAAGAAATCGACGCGGCCGGTCGGGTGTTGGCCCCAGGTTTCATCGACGTGCACACCCACGACGACACGGTGGTGATCCGTCAGCCGCAGATGCTGCCCAAGCTCAGCCAAGGCGTGACCACGGTGATCGTCGGCAACTGCGGGATCAGCGCATCGCCAGTGAGTTTGCGTGGCGAGCCGCCGGACCCGATGAACCTGCTCGGCACCGCAGCGGCGTTCGTTTATCCGCGCTTCAGCGACTATCGCGCGGCTGTGGAAGCGGCGAATACCACGCTGAACGTGGCCGCATTAGTGGGGCACACCGCGTTGCGCAGCAATCACCTGGACGACCTGTTTCGCACCGCCACCGCCGATGAAATCAGCGCGATGCGCGAGCAACTGCGAGAGAGCCTTGAGGCCGGTGCCTTGGGTTTATCCACAGGCCTGGCGTATGCCAACGCCTTCTGCGCCTCCACCGACGAAGTGATGCAATTGACCGAAGAGCTGACTGCATTCGGGGCGGTTTACACCACCCATTTGCGCAGTGAATTCGAACCGGTGCTGGAGGCCATGGACGAGGCATTCCAGATTGGTCGCCACGCGAAAGCCCCCGTGATCATTTCCCACCTCAAATGTGCCGGCGCCGGTAACTGGGGACGTAGTCCGCAACTGCTGGCGTCCCTCGAACACGCGGCGAAAACCCACCCGGTGGGCTGCGATTGTTATCCCTATGCGGCGAGTTCTTCGACCCTGGACCTCAAGCAAGTCACCGACGCCCATCGCATCACCATCACCTGGTCCACGCTGCATCCACAAATGGGTGGTCGGGATTTGATCGACATCGCCGCCGAGTGGGATGTGCCATTACTCGAGGCCGCCCGCCGACTGCAACCGGCCGGGGCGGTGTATTACGGCATGGACGAAACCGACGTACGAAGAATCCTCGCGCACCCGCTGTCGATGGTCGGCTCCGATGGTTTGCCGGAAGACCCGTTTCCTCATCCACGGTTGTGGGGCGCGTTCCCACGAGTACTCGGACATTTCAGTCGCGACATAGGGCTGTTTCCGCTGCACACCGCTGTACACAAAATGACCGGACTGTCGGCGGCACGATTTGGCTTGAAGCAACGTGGCGAGATTCGCGAAGGGTATTGGGCGGATCTGGTGTTGTTCGATCCAGTGACGATTCGCGATGTGGCGGACTTCAACGATCCGCAACGGGCGGCGGAAGGGATTGATGGGGTGTGGGTCAATGGTGCCTTGAGTTACAGCGAAGGTCAGGCGAACGGGAGAAGAGAGGGGCGGTTTCTGGCGCGTGAAGGGGATTTGCGTGAAGGGTTTCGGTGATCGGTGATACCGAAAAGATCGCGGCCCCTGTAGGAGCTGACGAAGGCTGCGATCTTTTGATCTACGTCTCATGGTGGCATATTGCAATTAAAGAAAGCCGCAACCAAGCCGAAGCGCTGACATCCAGCCCAGCTACACTCTGGGCCTTTTCAGTCTGGGAGCAACGCCATGAGCTTCGGCAAAACCACCCCGATCCTGCGGATTTTCGATGAGACCAAGGCATTGGAGTTCTACGTCGACTTCCTGGGGTTCAAGATCGATTGGCAGCATCGCTTCGAAACAAGCTTTCCGCTGTACCTGCAAATCTCCCGTGGCGAATGCGTGCTGCACCTGTCCGAGCACCACGGTGACACGACACCGGGCTCGGCGCTGCGCATCGAGACGGATGAGCTAGAGGCGTTCCAGCAGCAATTGCTGGCCAAGGAATATTCTTTCGCTCGCCCACAGATTCAGGCGATGCCATGGGGCAGTCAGGACATGACGGTGGCCGACCCGTTCGGGAATCGGTTGGTGTTTACCAATGCGATTAGTGTCTAAGCGTTAGACAGCCTTCGCGGGCAAGCCCGCTCCCACAGGTAATGTGCAATCCCTGTGGGAGCGGGCTTGCCCGCGAATGGATCTGTCATTCACCGCTGACCTAGCGTCAAACCCGGAAGTGACTGACCATCATCTGCAACTGATTACCCAACCGCGCCAATTCCACACTGGACGCAGCGGTTTCGTCGCTGGCGGCGGCGGTCTGTTCGGACACGTCGCGTACGTTGATGATGCTGCGGCTGATCTCTTCGGCCACGGCGCTTTGTTGCTCGGCGGCGGCAGCGATCTGCTGGTTCATCGACTGGATGTTCGACACGGTGCGGGTGATGTTTTCCAGTGACACGCCGGCCTTGCGGGTCAGCGCCACGCTGCTGTCGGTCAGGGCGCGGCTGTTGTTCATCACGGCCGACACTTGTTGAGTGCCGTTCTGCAGGCCGGCCACCAGACCTTCGATTTCCTCGGTGGATTTCTGTGTGCGTTGTGCCAGGCCACGAACTTCGTCGGCCACCACAGCAAAACCACGACCGGCTTCACCGGCACGGGCCGCTTCGATGGCGGCGTTGAGGGCCAGCAAGTTAGTCTGCTCGGCCACGGCTTTGATCACGTCCATGACGCTGCCGATCTTGTCACTTTCCTTCTGCAGCACGCTCATGGCTTCGGTGGAGCGCGCCACTTCGCTGGCCAGGCGCTCGATCTGGGCGATGGCTTCGTTGACCACTTTGTCGCCTTCGCGCGCTTCGCCGTCAGCGGCGGCTGCGGCCTGGGACGCTTCTTCAGCGTTGCGCGCGACTTCCTGCACCGTGGCCGTCATCTCGTGCATGGCAGTGGCCACCTGATCGGTCTCGATCTTCTGGCTGTTGACCCCGGCGCTGGTTTGCTCGGTCACGGCCGACAGTTCTTCGGCAGCGCTGGCGATCTGGGTGACGCCATCGCGGATACCGCTGATCAAATCGCGCAGGGTCACGCCCATGCGTGCGATGCCTTGCTGCAACACGCCGAGTTCGTCACGGCGGGTCACTTTGACGTCCTGGGACAGATCGCCGCTGGCGATGCGTTCGACCACGGCCAGGGTATCGCGCAACGGGCCGGTGATCTGACGGGTGATGATCACGGCGGCAATGATGCCCACCAGCAACGCCAGCAAGGTGCTGATCAATTGCAGCGTGCGGGCCTGGGCGCTTTCGGCGTCGCGGCGGTCGAGCTGGATCTGATACAGCTGATCGCTCAGCGTTACGATGGTGGCGCCCTGTTCGGTCATTTCCTTGCGCGCCTGCACCGCATCGGTGTTGGCGGCTTTATATGCTTGTAAGGCGCTGCGGTAGTTGCTCAGCGCGGTTTCCAACTGGCGCAGGGCATCTTGCTGGGTCTCGGCGAAATGCACGTTGAGCTGTTTCAGGCTGGCGATGGCCGTGTCCAGTTGGGCGACGGCTTTTTGCTCGGTATCGGCGTTGGTGCTGGCGGTATAACCACGCACTTCGTAGCGCGCGAGGATGAACGCTTCCTTGGCCGCAGTGATGGCCTGGAACTGTTCGAAGCGTTGGTCGCTCAGGGGCATTTGCTGCACACGGGCGCTGATCGCTTCGATCAACTTGCTGGCGGTTTCAGCATTGGCGCCCATGGCGTCGCGAGCACTGTTACCGGTGCGGTAGGCGCTGCGCATTTTGTTCAGGGAGATCTGGTAAGCGCTGATGGTCGCGCTCTGCTCTTTGAGCAATTTGACGTTTTCCGGGCTCTTGAAGCTCGACAGCAACGCTTGTTGCTGAGCGATGAAGCCGTCGAGGGTGGTCTGCACATTTTGTGCGGCCGTTTCATCGCCGTTGGTCAGCATGTATTGCAGGCGAACCACACGCAGTTTGGTCAGGCCGGCGTTGAGCTGAGTGATGTCGCTCATCCAGTTGCTGCGGTCAATCAACCCGCCCAGGCTCGTCCAGCCGGTCAGGGCGAGGACGCAAGTCAGTGCCAGGACCAGGCCGAATCCCAGGCCCAGTTTCAGGTTCACGCTGATATTACCGAACCAGCTATTCATCAATATTCCTCCAGGAACGTTGCGCTTCTTGATCGTCGGTTGGCTGGAAGATTGTTGTTTTAAGAGCCAGCAAAGGGTTAGCAGGTCTGTATCGGCAGCAATCGCGAGAGCTGAAAGAATTTTGTTGGATGGATTCTGTAACAAGATTTTTGGGCGGGTCTTAAGCTTTTTTTCACATGGGTTTCACCGGCTGCTGACGCGCGCCTCTTTACCCTCGCGGCATCGAATCACAAGGGTGCATGCCGGCGAGGCGGCTTGATGTGGAATTGAGACTGAGTCTGTTCGGGATAAAACGCTCGATCGATCTGAGCCGTTTGGCCCGTTATCGAAACGCCGCGGTCGTGCTGGCATCTGTCTTGTTGGTTATTCCGCTGACGATTTGGCTGTTGCGGCCTGCTGCCGTACCGGACCTGGCCCATGGCAACGTGGCGGGTGCTCGGGCGTTGGCGACCGGTTGGGCCAAGGGCGACATGATCGTGCTGGTGCGCCACGTCGAGCGTTGTGATCACTCCACGGCCGCCTGCCTGATCGGCAACGATGGAATCACCGACCGCTCCCGCAGCGTGGCGGTGAGTGTCGGCGCGCAGTTCGAGCGTCTGGGGCTGGATCGGGCCGACATCTACAACAGCCCGATGATGCGTACGGCGCAAACCGCCGGTTACATGTTCAACAAGGTCGGCGTCGGCGAAGACTGGTTGATCCGCTGCAGGGGCAGCATGCTGCGCGATGCCCTGGCGCACAAAGTGGCCGGGCGCAACCTGATTCTGGTGACCCATAGCGAATGCATGGCGCAACTCGAAAAAGACCTCAAGTTACCGACCGCGACCCTGGGTTACGGCGCTTCTCTGTTTATCTCCGCCAAAAAGTCTCAGCCACCGCGCATGCTCGGTTTCATCGAGGCCTCCGACTGGCGTTCGGTAACCACCGAATGAGCTTCACCATCATTCTTCTGGATCAGGACGTACGATGCTGATTTCTTCCCGTTACCGCTTTTACTGGGCGAACTTCGGTATCCCGCTGGCCTGTGCGGTCGTGGTGTTCCTGCTGTTTGACCTGACCAAAATCGATATCGCCTTCAGCGATCTTTTTTATGATCCTGCCACCCGCGTGTTTCCGTTGGACCACGTCCATTTGTTCGAGAAGATCACCCATAAATGGGCGCGGATCATCCCGAACTGGACTGGTGAGGTCGCGATGATTGGCGCTTTGCTGTCGTTTCTCTGGCCGCGGCTGAAGGCTGAAAAACATTCGAAAATCATCGCGTTCCTGGAAAAAATCAAAGTCGCACCGGTACTTCGGTTCGCCAGTAAACACCGTCGGGACGTCCTCTATGTGGTGTTCGCGTTTTCCATCAGCACTGGCGTTATCCACTACCTCAAAGGCCACACCAGTGTGTATTGCCCGGTCGAAACGACTCAGTACGCCGGGAAAATCGAACACAAGGAGTGGTACCAGAATTTCGACCTGCTGAAAGTCGCCGGCGCCGGTCGCTGCTGGCCGGGTGGACATGCGTCGGGCGGCTTCACCATGCTCGCGCTGTACTTCGTGGCGCGCCGCTATCGCTGGCGGTATTCCAAAGCGCTGATGCACGGCTCGCTGCTACTCGGTTTCGTCTACGGCACGACGCGGGTTCTACAGGGTTGGCACTACATGTCCCACACCTTCTGGGCCGGAATCTTTGTATGGCTGGCATGTTTGCTGACGGCATTGGCGTTCTATGGACGGGCGCGGCTGGAGCTGCCTGTACTGCAGAAGGCTGCGTCACCTGTGGTTGAGCCGTTTACAGGGTTACACATCGCTAACAAAACGACAGGCAAAAAAAAGCCCGCGGGAGGCGGGCAAACTGTAGTTTCTTGAATGAGCGAGAGGAATGTACAGGTTGGAGAGAGGCGGTTGGGTGAAGAAAAATTCATGTTGATGTAAGGCTTCTCCATTTTGCTTTTCTACGCCGAAACCTGTGTCTGTGACCGTCGCATGCATCGATCCATGACAAAACCTCCCTTCGATCTATAAGCGCGATCACTCAGTGAACGACGGGAGGTTTGTCTACTGCCACCAACCCGTTCGGGTCGAGGTTATCCCGCGCTCGGTTGACCAACAGTTCGGTCAACCGAGCCAACTGATGAAGAGCCAGCGCCACATTGTGCTGCGAGCCTTCGAGTCGATAGGCAAAGTCCAAAGTCATGACGTTGAGGGAGGCCAGGGTTTCGCTGGCATGAACGAGCAGGGTGGTCGTATCGACGTCGGGGCGGACGCTGAAGATGTTCCTGTTCAGGTTGCGCCGGCGGGCGCTGACGGCACGTTCGGTGGCTTGGGGAAGTTGGGTAGGGGCGCGGGTTTCAGGCTCAGAAGTGGCCGGATTTTTAACTAATTTCAGGGGAGGCTTTTTCATAAGGGCGTTCCATGGGGTTAGGGATCCTTACGCTGGTTCGGCTGGTCAAAACCGTCCGCAGGGTTTGTAGCGAAGCGTGAAGACTATCTTCCGGAAACCTTGTTCGCCAGTTCATGGAAGTCGCTACGGGTTGCGGGAAATTTCCCAGGATCACGTGGCTCCAATCTGTCAGAGAAACCCTTTCTCGCTACGAAAATACCGACTGGGCGCCTCGCCCAATATTCGACGGAAAACACTGGTGAAGGCACTCGGGCTGCTATAGCCCAGATCAGTCGCCACCCTCGTAATTGCCTCCCCGTTACCCAGACGCACAACGGCCGCCAATAGACATGCCTGCTGGCGCCATTCGACGAAGCTGATACCGGTTTGTTGGCGAAATAGACGGGTGAATGTGCGGCGGCTCATCCCGACTTGCCTGGTCATATCATCAATCCCTATCTCCAGCGAAGGTTGCTCCAGCAGGTTGCGACATGCGTGTGCCAACCTTGGCTCAACCGGCAGAGGTGCATTAAGCGATAGGGGCGACATGCCTGCTATTTCGTGAAGCAGCAATGTCATCAGATGGCCGTCCAGATGCTCCTTCGCATACAGTGCCGGAACATCTATGGCGCGGATCAGCAGCTGCCGAAGCAGTGCCGACACGCCGAAGACCTGGCAGTGCGCAGGCAGACTGAGCCGAGCCGCGGCACGGTTACGGATGTAGGTATTAAGCATGGTGACCGGCCCGCTCATGCTCATCTCATGGGGAACTCCCGCCGGTACCCAGATAGCCCTTTGTGGGGGCACGACCCAGTTACCCTGGCTGGTGAATACCGTGATGACGCCGCAGGCGGCGTAGGCGTACTGCCCACGTTGATGCGTATGCAGCGCAAAGCGCTGGCCATCCAGATAGTTATTGGCCGTCACCACTGCATCGCGGGGTGTGTTTTCGTAGGGATCTATTTCAGTTTCGCGCATGGCCCGAATTTAATGATTTATGACCTGGTAGTGCAAGCGAGCCATTGCCTCTATTGCTCATAGTGATGACTTGGTTGGTGCATACAGCTGCCTGCCTTGTCTTCTGGAAATAGAACTTCATGCAGAAAAAACATCTGACCCTGGCCGTCTTGGTGACAGCCGTCTGGGGCCTGAACTTTCCCATCACCAAACTAGGCCTGGCCGCTATCGATCCGCTGTTGCTGACGGCTCTTCGCTTTACGCTGGCTGCGTTGCCGTGGGTATTTTTTGTCAGGCGCCCGCCGATCGCCATAGGGTGGTTGGCCGCCTATGGATTGATTTTTGGCGTCGCGATGTGGGCGTTAATCAACCTGGGCATCGAACTGGGTGTCCCACCAGGAACCGCTGCCCTGTTGATCCAGTTCAGTGCATTTTTTACCTTGGGTTGGGGAGTGTTGCTGTTTCGCGAGCATCTGAGCTTTGGACAGACTCTTGGAGTGGGGCTCGCAGCGCTGGGCTTGATCAGCATTATTTTCAGCAGTCCCGGCCATGCGACGACAGTAGGTTATGGCTTGTTGTTGGTGAGTGCCTTTAGTTGGAGTGTCGGCAACGTCATCATCAAAAGGTCGAAGGTCCGGGAAATGTTCGCCTTTGTGGTATGGGCTAGCCTGTTCCCGCCGATTCCCTTGTTGGTACTCACTTGGCTGGCACACGGTTCTGCTCCGTTTACCTCCCTGGCAACGCACCTTGAGTGGGTGTCGGTGTTCTCGATTTTGTTTCAAGTCTACGCGGCGACGCATTTTTGCTATTGGGGTTGGAATCTACTGCTGCGAGAGTACCCGGTTTCCAGGGTGGCACCGCTGTCTTTGCTGATTCCGGTGTTTGGGATCGCAGGTTCGATGCTGATGCTTGGGCATAGGGTTGATTTCAATGAAGGGGTTTCGATTGCGCTGATTCTATCGGCACTTGCAGTGGGGTTGATGAAGGAGCGCCAGTCGGTGCGCATTGCACCCTCTGGAAAATAGGGGCATTCAGTTCTGTCACGTATTCAGAGCATCCCTATCCGCTCAAATCCAAAAAAAGGCACCTGCGATATGCTCGTCAGGTGCCTTCTTGTGTTGGGGAAGCGGCAAATATTTTCTATGCCTGGTTCGTTACGACGCCGAAACCTGCATCTGTAACCTTCGCCCAACCACATCCAGTAAATCGCAGCCATCGCGCAGCGAAGTCACTAGCACTCGCGCCAGTTCACTGTAAACGCCTTCATTCGCGGCGAAGCTCTCCAGCAATTGAGTCGCGGTGCGGATGCGGTAGGCCGCCGTTTCATGCAGCACATCCAGCGGTGCTTCGGTGTCGATCAGCAGCGACGCAATGGTGCAGTCGATGCCGGTGATCGGCATGTATCGATCCATGACAAAACCTCCATTCGATCAACGAGCGTGATCACTCAGTGGCAGACGGCGTGACCGCCGGCGTGGGCGAATCGAGGTTATCCAGCGCTCGATTGATCAACATCTCGGCCAGCACGGCCAGTTGCTGAATCGCCAATGCCACGTTGCGATGCGAGCCTTCGAGTTGGTCGGCCAGGTCGGTGGTCATGACATTCATGGAGGCCAGGGTTTCGCTGGCGTGAGCGAGCAGGGTGGGCGTATCGACGTCGGGGAGGATGGTGAAAACATGGCTCACGGGATCGGGCTGTTTCGGGTCGCGCAAGCGGGCGCTGACGGCGCGTTGGGTGGCTTTGGAGAGTTGGGTCAGGTCGAGGGCTTCGGGTTCTGAAGGGGTATCGGTTTCTGGAGGGTTGGGGGTGATCTTCTTCATGTTGATGCTCCTACACTAGTTATGGAAGCGGCCACCCCTCTGCTGTCAAACAGAATTGGGTGGCAGCTGTGCGCGGGTTGACAGACCGGTAGTGTAGGAACCCGGTGCACCCGAAGATGCCCCACGCACAGCCGCCATAAACGAGACTGCATGCGCGTGAGCATGCTGCCTGATCAGGAGGAGTGAAAGGTTACACTTTTCGGCCTGTCAAAGCCCAATCGCTGATTTGCAGCGACACCTGAAGGCTATCCTCGATGAGCCGCGCCCGCTAGTTCATGGAAGTCGATGCGTTTTGCGGGAAATTTCCTAGGACGGGGAGGATAGGAAGGTCCCCGATACCGAACCTCAACCGATCCAGCGATGACCCTACCGTCAACCCATAATCAACGTCGGTTAATCCGGCCGCTAAGCAACAAGTCTCCGTTTTGAAGACCGTACACAAATACCCGATCCACCTTCAAGCTTTCAAATAGTCGATGGTTGCTGCCGATGGCGACAGATAGAAGTCGGTCAACGATCGGATCGGGGCGCTGAGCATCTTTCTACTCGGCCTGCGCAGTTCATGCGTTTCTGTCCTGCATCAGCATCCGATCATGTATCGTGATGTAACGCTAAAATTTGGCCATGTCTCGCGGTCAGAAAGGACTCTGGATGTATGAGTGAATCAGCAATTCCGAACACTTTGATTTTCGATTTGGAGGTGGTACCTCCGACTGAGTCAAAGCCGGCCAAAATAATAATGGTCGGGGCGTTGCGGCCCACTACCGGCCAAGAGTTAGAGCTCAAGATCTCCAAAGATCCAACGGCGGCGCTTGCTCAGTTGGATGCACTGGGGCAGGGTGCAGACTATGTACTTGGGCACAACCTGATCGACCACGATCTGCCATTGCTCAAGTCCCAGGCTCCTCAACTGGCGCTACATGATCTAGCTGTAGTCGATACCCTGCGCTTGTCGCCGCTGGCTTTTCCGAAAAATCCGTATCACCGGCTGATCAAAGATTACAAGCTCATCCGCGAAAGTTTGAATTCCCCGCTCGGAGACTGCCGCTCAACGCTTACGCTTTTCCAGGACCAGCAGGCCGCGTTTGCCGATCTGAAGTTGATGAATGTACGGGAGCTACTGTGCTACCAAACATTGATCGCCGCAAAAGGTAGTGACCTTGAGTCCATATTCCAGTCGATTACACAGACCCCTGCGCTTTCTCTCGAAGAGCTGCGCGCGGCAATCACGCAGCTTCTGGTCGAGACTGATCCGGCGTTCAAACGGCAATACAAAGTTTGCCAGACCCGGCTCTTCAGCTTGTTGGAAAATGATCTGGAGCGGGATGAGTTGCGCTGGCCACATGCCTATGCGCTTGCCTGGCTTCGAGTCTCTGGCGGTAACTCGGTGCTCGCACCTTGGGTGAGGCATCAGTTTCCCGAGGTCGGCCGAATCATTGGAGAGTTGCGCGATATCCCCTGTGGGAAAAAGGAGTGCGAGTACTGCAGCACCGAGCATGACCCGGTCAAGGAGTTGAAACGCTACTTCGGTCACGACGAATTCCGTCGTGATAGCGATGGTCGGTCTCGCCAGCATGATGTAGCGCTTGCTGGTATGCGCGGTGAAAACGTTCTTGCCGTATTGGCCACAGGGGGCGGTAAGTCAATCGGCTATCAACTGCCGGCCCTGAACCGCTATCACCGAAATGGCAGCCTGACGATCATTGTCTCGCCGCTCCAATCGCTGATGAAAGATCAAGTAGATGGGCTGATCGCATCCAACGTCCAATGTGCTGCCGCCCTCAGCGGTCTGCTGACACTCCCTGAGCGAGCCGACGTCCTGGAAAAAATCCAGATGGGTGACATCGGCGTGCTGCTCGTCTCGCCTGAGCAGTTTCGCAACAGTACTTTTCGTCGGGCCCTCAGGCAGCGACAGGTTGGCGCCTGGATCTTCGACGAGGCCCACTGCCTGTCGAAGTGGGGTAATGATTTTCGCCCTGACTACTTGTATGCCTCGCGCTTCATTAGTGAATACCACAAAGACCAACCGCTCGCTCCGATTGGATGCTTCACTGCGACAGCCAAGCCGGACGTACTGGCGGACATCCGCGCGCATTTCCAAGACTCCCTTGGCATTACTTTCAAGGAGTTCATTGGCTCGCACGAACGCGTCAACCTGCACTTTGAAGTTGTCCCTTGTCAGAAGTCAGAAAAGCGCCAGCGTACACAGCAGTTGCTGGAAGACAATCTGGTCACCCAAGAGGGCGGGGCCGTGGTCTTTGTCTCCAGCCGTAAAGGTGCGGAGGAGCTTTCGGAGTTTCTGGTTGGGAAGGGTTGGGCTTGCAAGTATTTCCACGCAGGGCTCCCGCCTGGCGAAAAGACCGACATTCAGAACGATTTCATAAAAGGGGTGCTTCGAGTCATCGTTGCCACCAACGCCTTCGGCATGGGGGTCGACAAGAAGGATGTCCGCTTGGTCATCCATGCGGATATCCCCGGCTCGCTTGAAAATTACCTGCAGGAGGCTGGCCGCGCCGGTCGAGATCAGGAAAGCGCCCGCTGCGTGCTGCTCTACGATCCACAGGATATTGAAGCGCAGTTTGGGATAAGCGAGCGCTCCAAGCTCAGTCTTCGTGATATCCAGCAAATTCTGAAAAAGCTGCGCGGGGAAACTTCAAAGCGCAAAGGACGAGAGTTGGTTATTACGGCCGGCGAGATTCTGCTGGATGCAACTGTCGAAACGACTTTCGCAGCAGAAGATCGTGATGCCGAAACCAAGGTGGTGACGGCCATCGCTTGGCTGGAACGTAGTGATTTTCTGCGCCGTGAAGAAAACCAGACGCGTATCTTTCCCGCCCGCGCTGCACTCACCCTTGAAGAGTCGCAGGTGCGTCTCGTGGAGGCGAAACTCCCCCAACGCAGGTTTGCCGAATTCAAGGCTATCCTCAACTACCTCTTTCAGGCCAAGGCCGACCAACGTATCAACACTGATGAACTCATGACGCTTACCGGCCAGTCGCTGGAGGAGGTTGCCGGGGCCTTGAAGCAGATGGAACAGATGGGAATCCTGATCAATGATTCTCAGCTGACGGTGTTTGTCCGATATGGCGTCGTCGGCTCATCCAATCAGCGGCTTATGCAATCGCTGGAACTTGAAAAGGCATTGTTCGAGTTGCTGCCTGAACTCTCGCCAGATGCAGAAAATGGTGAATGGCAAGACATCAACCTTTCCCAGCTCAACACCGCATTGAAGGCCAGGCTGGAGCGTGACGATGTGAATCCCATTCAGGTACTCAGGCTGCTCAAGAGTCTGGCCCAGGATCGCGACGGTGAAAGCCAACAGCGCAGCACCTTCGAAATTCGCCCGATCAATCGTGATCATTTGAAGCTGCGCTTTACCGGCCGTCATAGTTGGAAGCGTATCAGCGCATTTGGTGAGAAACGCCGCACCATTGCAACGCTGCTGCTTAATTACCTCATCTCCCAACTTCCACCGGGTGCCCGAGCCCGCGATCTGATGGTCGATACCACCTTTGGCAAGCTGGTCGCCACGCTTGAGGGCGATCTGGTCTTGAAATCCACGATGCCGGCAGATCAGTTTCGCAGAGCGGTGGAGCACGTGCTGTTGTATATGCACCAGCAGGAAATTTTGACTCTGAACCACGGTATGACTGTCATGCGGCGTGCGATGACAATCAAAGTGGACGGCGAAAAGGCTGAAAAGAAGGTGGGGTTTTACAAGGACGATTACGCGAAGCTCGATGAACATTACCGGGAAAAATGTGTTCAGGTGCATGTCATGCGTGAATATGCCGAGCGCGGAATCCATGACATGGAACCGGCGCTCAGGCTGGTACTGGCGTACTTTGGAAACCCCAAGCGCGACTTCATCAAAGAATATTTCAATGAGCGCGAAGAAGTTCTGAAACTCGCAACCAGCGAGCAGTCTTGGAAGGCCATCACCCATTCCTTGAGTACCGTCCAGAGATTGGTCGTTGCCGACAACGATGACGTCAACCGATTAGTTCTGGCCGGCCCAGGGTCTGGCAAGACACGTGTCATCGTCCATCGGATTGCTTACTTGTTGCGCGTGCGCCGAGTACCCGCCAGCAGCATCATTGCCTTGGCATTCAACCGGCATGCCGCCAATGAAATCCGCAAGCGCTTGTTAGCATTGGTTGGAGCCGATGCCTACGGTGTCAGCGTGCTGACCTACCACGCGATGTCGATGCGATTGACGGGCACCCGCTTCGAGCGCGGTGAGGCCGTCGATGAGACGCGGTTGACTCAGGTAATCACCGATGCGGTGCACTTGCTGGAGGAGGGTGGCCAGGCGACTGGTGAGGACAACTTATGCGAGCAACTGCTGCGTGGCTACCGTTACATTATGGTTGACGAGTACCAGGACATCGATGAGATGCAGTACCGACTAGTCAGTGCGTTGGCTGGGCGCAATGCCGAAGAGGACGGGCGCTTATGCATTTTGGCGGTGGGTGATGACGATCAGAATATTTACGACTGGCGCCATACCAGCAACCAGTACATCGAGCAGTTCCGCGACAACTACGATGCCAGCGTCACCTACCTGGTGGATAACTATCGTTCGTCCGCCAATATCATCAATTCGTCGAACCGGGTGATCGGAGAAACTGAAGGCCGGATGAAAGCAGAACATCCCATCACCATCGACAAGGCTCGCCGGGAGCTACCCGCAGGTGGGCAATGGGAGGCGCGAGATCCGGCCCGGGCGGGTAAGGTGCTGCGAATCCAGCTTCCTTTTGCTGACCGGTCCAAGGGTAACCTACAGGCTCAAGCTGTGGCGGCTGAGCTGGCGCGGCTTATTTCACTGGAGGAAAACGGCACCTGGAACGGATGCGCGATACTGGGCCGAACTCATGCCTATCTCAAACCGGTTCAAGCCTGGTGCGAACTCAACGAGGTGCCTTATTTTCTCGCCTCCGAGAATGAGGACTCAATCCCTTTGACGCGCCAGCGGGGCTTCCTGAAAGGGATAGGGTGTTTACGCTTGATCGAGCAGCCTCAGACGGCGACGGAGGCCATCTCTATGCTTCGGCCGAGCCTGGATGATCCGCACTGGCAAGAATTCTTTGAAACAGCCCTCCTGTGCCTTGTTCAGGAAATGGGCGAATGCCAGCTGTCTTCACATTCAATCATCGACTGGTTATACGAGTACCCGCGGGCACTTCGCAAACAAGGAAGGCAGGGCTTGTACCTTGGCACCGTACATTCCGCCAAAGGCCTGGAGTTTCGCCATGTCGGATTGCTGGACGGCGCGTGGAGCCGCACATCTCAAAACTTGAATGCAGACCGCCGCCTCTACTACGTTGGCATGACGCGGGCGGAACAAACATTGACCTTGGGAGAGTTCGAGTCTGGAAATCCATTCAGTCCCAAGCTTTCACACAGTGCCTTGGTACAAAGCTTCGCCGGCGATTTCGATCCACGACTGTCTCGCACTTACATTCAGCTTTCGCTGGCTGACGTAGACATCGGCTTTGCCGGCAGAAGCACTGCGACGCATCAAATACACCGGGCGATCGCCGAACTACAAACGGGCCACCCCCTTCACCTCACGCGCGATGGTGATCGGTACTTGCTTCAGGACCCCCAAGGGCGAGTCGTTGGTCGTACTGCGAAAAACTTCAAAGCGAACGTCGAGATAGACCAGTGCCATGTGGAAGGGATAATCGCCCGGTATGCCGGTGAGGCTGATCAGCAGTTTCGACCTGCTCTAAAAATGGAAATGTGGGAAGTAGTGATTCCTAGAATCAGCGGGATGCCGAGGTAAATTCTGGCGCTCCGGCGCCGACATATGTGCGAATACTTTACCTATCGATGATCAGGATGGCTTGGCGCAGGACATTTCCGAGGGCGCTCGCGGCGACGGTTGCATCTTTGGTCGCGGGCGGATTTGTCCTGGTCTGGTTGGCCTGTTTGCGGGGAAGTTGGATTCCCGCACCGCTCGCTTCTACAGTGGATGCGGGATAGCCGACAATTTACCAAACCCCAGATGCAACAAAGCCCGCACTTGGCGGGCGTTGTCGTTTTCGGATTGGGCCGGGGTAATCTGAATCCGTTCAGTAAGATATTGATTTATAATATTAATATCGGTTTTTATTTTTGGTTGGAATACCAGTTGGAATACTGCACTTCACTTGACTACCCGTTTGCATTCGATCTGACCACCGATTGCATCGGAGTTGATCAGCACGCTTCGTAACCATGATCGGCAGTGAACTGCCCATAGCTACCGGTTGTGACAAGGCAGGAGTCGGCCCCGGCTGTGAAAAAACGTAGGCACCATTTTTGAAGTCTGCGCTGAACGTAAAATCTGCCAGTTCTTGGTTAATCAGCGGACTGGAAATTCGCACAGAAACGCAAAACCATTGCCGACTTTCGCAAAGATAACGGGAATGCCATTCGCAGCGTCTGACGGCAAATCGGTAAACACCTGTATCAAATCGTTGCGGCAACTCTAAGTGCCAACTCTGTTCGGTTTGTCACTTCTGCCTTGCGGAACAACGTATGGATCTGATTTCGGACCGTATTTGGGCTTGAGCCTAATTCCCGGGCGATCTGCTTGTTGCTGATTCCGCTGGCTACTAGCTTCAGAATTTCAACCTCCCTGGTCGTAAACTGATACCAATCCAGCCCTGCGCCTATCTGCTCGAGTGGTACACAAGGTTGGAAATCGTCAGCTGCGTGAATTTGAGCAGCGTGTTGAACTAGTACTGTGACAAGGTTTTTGGCAGTTTCAACGTTGTTCCAGCGCTTAGTCGAACTAACGACAGCAAAGAGAAGGTTGTTCTCGTCGAGTTGGGTGGCGTGGACGGCAAACCTTCTACCAAGGGTCGGCTCCTGTAGGAGCAAGCGACGTCCTATGCAAGTGCATTTGCCGAGGTCTATCAAGGAAGGGGCTCTCACTGCAGCCCATAGGGCGAGCAGCGAAGCACAGTGGCTCTGCAGAGTTTCGGGCTCTTCGTGAATTTCGCCTTCGAGAAATAGGATTTTCTTGAAGTGAACGGCGGGGCCATTCACAGAGGCGATACCAATGGCAGTGCAGTCCACGTCCAGGTCTAGAAAGGATGGCGTTCTGATGCTTGTTTGAAGCATTTGCCAGCTGTTCCTGACGCTTTCCATATTCGCTCTCCCTGCCCGATGTAAGCACATCAGATGCCCATTTTCAGGCACCTGATGCACTTTGGATTTCGATTATATGGCCAAATGGTATCCCTCGCGACAGGTGTCGGCCGATTGGTACTTGTCTAGCAGCATCCGCTTTCTGTGGAGCAGCAAGCTGCTGCCTGAGCCCCTTGAAAAGGAGCCAGCCCTTTGGTCACCTTCGGATCTCGAAGAGCAGGAGTGTTGCAATCGAAAGGTGCGGCCTGACCCAGCGGTGGTTCGTTCATGCTGCGAAGTCCGAGGAAGGCTCCTTGGTAAGGAGCACGCATCATCAGGTCATATGTTTTTGCACATACCGCGACCCGCTCACCACGGCGATACGCATGTCCATCATCATCGTGCACCTCAAGCCAAGGACCGCGATAGATAACGGCTTGTCCTAACTCCCAGCATGGGCCTTGTTTTCCTTTGTATGCCTTGACGGTACACATGCGTACTTCAGCATCGCCAATTCTGTCGATAGCGCTTGCTGCTGTTGGCGACCAATGGAAGGTGATGCCATGGAAGCCGGCTTGTTCGAACGCAGCTATCACAGCAGTTTCTGAAGGTAACCGAAGTGGCGCTCCGGCAGGTGCGGACCTGACGGTGTGGTGCGAAGTTAAAGGTTCATCGCTTACAAGTACTGCGCAGACCACGCAACCGGTTACGTTCAGCGCGCGGAATGCTTCCCCCAATACCTGTTTTTCATCCTCCGCATCCACACGATTGAGGGTGAAGTCCATCAGGATTCGACTGGCCCAACCATCAGAAACAGCGGGCGAACGCTCAACACCAAATCGCAGTTTCTCCTCCAATGCGATGTAACCATCGATGTCACGAAGTAATGCGCCCTGGAGTAGTGGCTCAATAACGTTGGCATCACGTGACAAATCAGAAAGCGTCATTAGGCGCACGCTGCGAGCGTTGTCCATCATCGCGGCGCTTTTGCGTAGTCGTCGTGGATCGCTATCAGCGATGATCAGTTCGCCGCGTATCTTATCTACACACATGGACAGCAATTCAGAATACGCGCCTCCCCACCAAAGGATATGAGGAGTGGAGTCAGAGTGCTCATCTGTCTCGAGACCGCCGTTCACTATAGCTGCGGTGTGGATCAATTCACGTTGCCAAGGCTCCAGTCGAAAGGCCGCGGTATCAAGCATTTTCATTGGCAGAAACGTCCCAGGTATCGAGGTGATCACGGTACTCAGTGCGAGCAGGCAGGTCCGCGCCGAAGCGCTCAAGGTACCGTTGGATGGGCTGAGAGGAACGTATAAATCGATCTTGGCAGATCTGCAGTGTGCCCAATGTCGTTTCAGTGAAGTTCAGGCCACGCTGGCTCAAAACCTTGAGCCACTGACGGTCGAACTGCCAAGGGTAGGCACCGATTTCGAGGTTGGTCTGAGCGAACGTCAGGTAGCCTCGCTGGCGAATGTTGATGGCCTTTAGATCAACCGCTTGGAGGCTGTCGTAGAAAATTACGGTCTTGGGGCGCGTGACTTCGCAGAACAGCCGCCATAGGTCTTTCATCGACGGACTGGTCTGATCGTCAACGACCAGATTGACGTATTCACCTTCGGGCACCCACCGAAATACGCTGGCGATGCTGGCTTGGAAAACGTCCTGGTGCAGGAGATTGAGCGCTTGGTCCGTAGCGACCGTATGCAGTTCGGCGTGATGGCGATCGGAGAGCAGCCTTTCGATACCCATCCATTGTTGATAGAGGCCATAGCGCTTACCGCTGTAGCGACCATCAGCAGAGCTACCAATCACGATTGATGGTCTGACAACAAGGAATGGAATGCCACATTCAGCAACTACGCGCTCAGCTGCCCGCTTGGTCAGCGTGTAGTTGGTAGGATCGCTCTGCGGCTCATTCAGCGCCGTTTCTGGCACTACACCTCCAGAGTAGCCAGCGGAGTAGGCCGTGGAAACGAAGATAAAGAAGCTCACTCCCGCTTGTTTGGCCGCGATAGTAAGCCTTGCAGTGAAATCGACGTTCAGAGCTTGCAGCGCCTCATTATCGAAGTAATCGAGGCAACCTGCGCAGTGGATTACCGTGTCCACATTTCCTGAGCGAAGCATACTTTCCAGCAGCTCTATCGATGCCGTTTCAGCACCCTGCCAGTGAACAGTGGTCACCTTTTTCTCGAATTCGTCAGCACTTCTTCCCAATGCCAGAAGCTCACGCTGCACTTCTTCTGGAATACCAACCTTATGGTCACCTCGCCTGGTCGGGATGACCAAGTGATCTGCCCAGTCATCGCTAAGCACTTGAGCGGCCATGAGTGCCCCGAGGAATCCCGTACCTCCTGTTAGGAAGACGCGTTTTCCGTGGCGTGGGGTCTGGAGAGGCGTTCTCATCGGACCTCTCCACTCGTAAGACCAAGGTTAGTTTCAGAAGCTGCAGCCAGTGCGTTATGAATCATCGCTTGGTCTGGCTCCCCACCGTAGGAGACCAGAGTCTGGTCAACAATGACTATCGGGAATGCACTCAGACCATGAGCCATGAACAGCTCCGTGACTTGCTGGGCTACCGCGCTTTCTTTTGCGTTCAGCTCTGCGGATAGCTTCGGAAGGATCGATTGCGCAGTAGTCACAGTAATTGTGAGGACCGGCCAGTCCAGCTTGGCCTGCGTCAATGCGTTACGTGCTGCCGCTTCGATCTGTTCGTCAACCTGCGTAGTGCCAGGCATACAGCAACTTGCAGAGAGCACTACGATAGCTTCGGGCCCCAATGCGCGTTTGACTTGGGTGATATCTGCATCCGAAGTCTTTTTGAAAAAATTGAGCATGTCTTGCCCTCTTTGATTTAGATGGTTACAGCACGAGTGCGACAGCCAGGCCAAGGACCAGAGCGCAAACAATGACTGTTAGCGTGTGGGCTATCACCAGTGGGAGTTTGAAAAGCCTGAACAGCAGCATGATCTCTGGAGGGCTTGTGCCGATTGCCGCCACCAAAAAGGTCACAAGCGGTCCGACTGGAAACCCTTTCTCGATTAGGGCAAATCCGATTGGCAGTGCTGCTATGGGAGAGATGTACAGCGGTACGCCGACCAAGGCGCATGCCAGATACAGCCACCCGGCCGGTAGCCGATCGACGAGGCTCATCAGTGTGTCTTTCGGTACGGCACCGTAGATCAAGCCTCCGATGGACAAACCGATCAGCAGATACGGCGCGACCGTCCGCAACTCCTGCCTCGCTGCAAGCCAAGCGAATCGACTCGCAGGTTTCCAACCGGGCCAAGTTCGAATCCCCTGGCCCAGGAAGGCGGCACTGCTCTTGGGGGCAGGTGCTATCGTCACGTGTCTTGCCAGTCCGAGCCTTCCTGCTACTACACCAGCAGCGGAAGTCAGGGCCAGGCCGCCGATGATGAAAACAGCGCCAGGGACAAAACCCACAGTGAGGAACAGCAGAATAAACACACCCTCGTTCACTACTGGCGAGGCCACCAGAAAAGCGAAACTGGGCACGAAGCCAACGCCTGCCCTGAGCATGCCGCTCAGCACGGGAATCGTGGAGCAGGAGCAAAAGGGCGTGATGACGCCCCCAACACTGGCGGCAAATGCCGACCGCCAGCCCGAGGACCCAAGCAGCGAGCCTTGTGTCGCTTGAAAGGGCATACGTTGTTGCAGCATTACCACAAACCAGGTGACCAGCAGGAAAAGCCCAATGAGCAGGGCACCGTCCATGAGTAGAAACTCGAAGAAGGCTTGAATACCCTGCGTTAAGGTTGTGTTATCGGACATATGAGCTCCGCCGGTACTGATGAGAGCGGGCTGATGCAACGCGTCAGGCGTTGGCCAGCCCAGCGTTCATTGACGGGGTGCCGCCATAGGTTTGCATCGACTCGATTAGCGCCGCTGTGACAACCGGATCGAAGTTCGCCTTATCAAGGGTTTCTACGTAGGTGTCCAAAGCTTCGATGCGAATTTCGTCGATGTCGGTCTTCAGATCACCAAGTGAAAGAGCACCGCAGTCAATGTTCAGTCGGTCGCAGAGGAAGTGGCAACTGGTGCTCACCATGCTGAACAGCTCTGGCATTACACGATGGTGGGCCCATTTAAGGCTCTCATGAACACCTTCCGGGTCTTTGGCGATCAGGCCACGGATACGTGCCAGGCCGATTTCCAGATGTTCCAGTTCGTCTTCCAGGATCTTTCCGGCCAGTGCTGAAGTGTCTGGATCGCCCTGGCGCTGCAGGGTGCGGTACAGCACGATGGCCATGGTTTCGGTCATCAGGTCCTGAATGATCAGGCACGCAGCCAGGTCCTTGTTTTGAACAGCAGTGCTGAAGTGGCGGCGGATATTGAACCACTGCGGCTCCACGATCTCACGCATCACGATGTAGTCGTGGCGTTTGCCCAAGCTGGCCAGCATCAGAATGTGTTTTGATTCTTCGTAGGCTTGTTTGACGGTTTCAATCTTACTTTCGGTATCTGGCATCAACGGCACCATTTCCGAATAGTTCTCTACCGCCATCACCTCTCCAGCGATTGCGTTGGAAGCGATGTACGCGATCAGGTTGAAATAACCGTCGCTTTTGTTGTGCTCAGTGCTCAGTTCTTCTCGGCGGTTTACAGCACGTAAGTCGACTGGCGCGCGCAGATTTGGCTGTGTGCCGGCAGAAACTTCGTTCATTTTTATATCCTCCCATTAGGCTCAAGGACATTCCCTTGCCGCGGCAATTGTCGGGAGGCTGCTGGCGTACTGCCATAGTACATAGCTTCTATTCAAAGTTCGGTCCGTTCCGCCTTACGATTAGTCAGATATTGACGCATCGGTCACTCGATGTGTCCCATGGAAATCGGGGAAGAAATGAATAAGAAAACCTGGACGGCCCGGCACGTTGGCGTGCCTGCGCTGTGGATGCTGGGTGCGTTGCTCTGCCTGTCAGGCTGCAATCGTGAGACGGATCAAAAGACTGAAGCCAAGGCCGTGCGTGTCAGCGTTGTGGGGGCTAGTACTATCGCACCGCTGATAAGTGAACTGGCCAAAGCTTACGAGCGAGAACATCCGGGCATTAGAATCGAGGTCCAGGCAGGCGGTAGTGCTCGGGGGATTATGGATGTGCGCAGCGGCACGGCTGTGCTTGGCATGGTCTCCCGAGAGCTCAAACCTGAAGAGCAGGATCTGCAGCATGCGCTGATTGCCAAAGATGGCATCGGCATGATCGTCAATAAAAGCAACCCGATAACTGGTCTGACAAAAGAGCAGGTTGTCGGAATATACACAGGCCGGATCACCAATTGGAAAGACGTGGGGGGAGACGATTCGCCTATCACCGTCGTGAGCAAGGCAGAGGGGCGATCTACCTTGGAGATTTTCAGTGGGTTTTTTGGTATTCCCTACAAAGATATCCGCGCCCACGTGATTATTGGAGACAACCAGCAAGGTATTCAGACTGTTGCAGGCTCTCCCGCTGCAGTCGGCTACGTGTCCATTGGTTCGGCTGAGTATGAAGCCGATCAGGGCGCTGCAATTCGGCTAATCCCTTTAGGAGATCAGATTCCATCGACAGCAGCGGTTGCGTCGGGCGAGTACGCGATCAGCCGAGACCTGAATTTGGTTTACAAAGCGCCTCTCACAGAGCCGGTTCAGGACTTCCTGGCGTTTGCCCGCTCCAATGAAGCTGCAGCCTTTGTTACTCGCATGTACTTCATTCCGGTGACGAAATGACAGCCAGGCGCTGCTGATCAGGCTCTCTTCATGACTTTATTGACAGATGAGGTGGTCGCGAAGGTCCATCCCACGAAGCTGCGTGGATGGGCGTTCTGGTCGGCCATGTCCATGCTCGCTCTACTAGGCGCGGCAATCGTGTTTTTGATCGTCGCTTTCTTGTTGAGTGAAAGTTTCCCACTGATCGCGCAGGGAGGGCCTATAAGATTCTTTACGGACGAGGGGTGGTGGCCGCGGGACGCTAGCTTCAACATGACCCCAATGGTATTGGCGAGCCTTTACCTGACCATTGGTGCGCTTGTCGTTGCAACACCACTGAGCCTGGCCATTTCGCTGGTCACGACATTCAAAGCACCCGCGCGGCTTGCTCACGTGCTGCGCAATCTTGTGGAACTCAGTGCTGCAGTGCCTACCGTGGTCTACGGACTTTGGGGCGTCAGTTCGATCGTTCCGATAGTGAACATCTGGAGCCCTCCAGGTGCGAGTTTATTGGCTGGTGTCCTCATTGTTGCACTGATGATCATCCCAACGATCACGGTGTTGACCCAATCTGCCCTTCAGACTGTGCCGACAGCTTATGTCCAGGGAGCGACAGCGCTGGGCGTTTCAACCAGCCAGACATTGCTTCGTATTGTTATCCCTGCTGCCAGGCAGGGCATTTTTTCCGCAATGGTACTCGGTGCTGCCCGAGCAATCGGCGAGACAATGGTGGTGTTGATGGTCTGTGGCAACATTGTGCAGGTACCGACTTCGCTGTTTGATCCAGTACGAGCGTTGACTGCGAACATTGCCTTGGAAATGCCCTACGCGATGGGGGATCACCGCGCCTCCCTGTTCGTAGCCGGGCTGCTGATGTTGCTGTTGGTCAGCGCGTTGGTTGCTGTGGGCGAGTGGGTCGGTATGCGTCAGAGGAAGATGATCTCATGAGGCGCTTCCATGTGTTCGGTTTCGACGTTCGGGATTTCGTCTGGACCTTCGTGATGTATGGTCTGACGTTGACTGCAGTTGCGATGCTCCTGTGGCCGCTGCTAACGGTGTTCGGTAACGGACTTCAGGTGCTGAGCTGGGACTTTCTGTTGGCGAGCCCGGAAGATGCAGGCCGCAGCGGGGGGATCGCACCAATTCTCGTGTCCACCCTGGGAATTGTGTTGGTCAGCTTAACGGCCGCCTTGCCCTTAGCGTTTGGCGTCGCGGTAATGTTGACTGAAGGTTTTAATCCCGCAGGTTGGCCGGCTACGATACTGCGCTGCAGCCTCGACATACTGGCGGGCATTCCTTCGGTCGTGTTTGGATTATTTGGACTCAGCCTGTTCTGTAGGCAATTGGAATTGGGATATTCAATTCTGGCCGGCGGGCTGACCTTGGCCTGCATGATCCTGCCCACTTTGGCGCGTTCACTGGCATTCTCCTTAGAGTCCGCGGGTGTTGCCCATCGCGCTGGCGGAGCAGCGCTCGGCCTCTCGAAACAGTCAGTTTTATGGCATGTGATGGTACCGGTAGCACTGCCTGGCATATGCGCAGGTGTTGTGCTCGCGTTGACCAGAGCCCTGGCGGAAACTGCTGTACTGCTCTTCACCAGCGGTTATTCCGACAGGATGCCCGAATCGGTTCTCGATTCCGGGCGCAGCGTCTCTGTTCATATTTATGACCTATCGACCAATGTGCCGGGCGGTACCCTTAACGCTTATGGCTCGGCCTTGGCGCTGCTGCTGCTCTTGGCCTTGCTCAGCTTCACTGTGCATGCCTTAACTCGTTGGATGCAGCGACGCATGACTGGCAACACGACACGGAGTCTCTGAATGATGATCAACGACAATAGAGCTATATCGCTTGAACCGTTTGTACGAGCTGCATCAAGCGTGCACGGGACGGTTACTCACTTGAGTACTGCTGCGGAAGGGCATATCGATATCCAAGACCTCTCCGTGAGTTATGGCAAGCGCACAGTCGTTGAGGGAGTGACGTTGCGCGTTCCGCGCAATTCAGTCACCGCACTCATCGGCCCATCAGGGTGTGGGAAGTCGAGTTTGTTGTATTGCATCAACCGCCTGAACGATCTCGTGCCGGGCTGCTCGGTAGAAGGCTCGATCAACTTCAGCTGGATGGACAATAAGCATCTGGCAAAAAACTCGACCCAGTTGCGGCGTCAGGTTGGGATGCTGTTTCAACGTCCCAATCCATTTCCATTTTCGATTCGCAAGAACCTTGAGTTCGCGCTCAGGCAGCACGGCATTAAAGCGCAGGCCGATATCAATAGCCGTATTGAGTCGTCATTACGGGAAGTGGGGTTGTGGGACGAGGTTCATGATCGTCTCGACAGTTCGGCCATCGCGTTGTCCGGTGGGCAGCAACAACGACTGTGTCTTGCTCGGGCGCTGGTTTTGAATCCAGATGTTTTGCTGATGGACGAACCATGCAGTGCTCTAGATCCGATCTCGACTCAAAAAATTGAGACGTTGATTCTGAGCCTGGCTCAGCGACGAACGATCATTCTTGTGACCCATAGCCTAAGTCAGGCGCGACGTGTAGCAGACCAGGTAGCAGTTTTTTGGAAGCTGGAGGGGGTGGGCAAGCTGATTGAATGTGGCAAAGCAAGGGATGTGTTTGATCGGCCGCGCCATGAGTTGACTCAGACCTACTTGCAGTTTGCTTGAATTGAGCAACAGGCACGTTGTCGCGCCATGGTACATCGGTTCCATTGTGGGGGGAGTGCGGCGATTTCTACTATGGCCGCATGAACAAATACTCTTCTAATACCGTGCAGTACCCTACCGCGAGAGTGCAAATGCTCTCGCTTCATGTCCATGACCTGCTCAAACATGCCGCACAGGTGCATGCAGCGGCAACGGTAACCTCTGTATCTCTAGAAGGCGTGGTTGAAACTCAAACCTATGCTCAGTTGGCAAAAATTGCGAATAACTGCGCCACAGAGCTTCACTCCATGGGGCTTCGGTCCAGAGATGCAGTTGTCAGTTTTGGCTTTAGTTCACTCGATCAAATGGCTTGGCTATACGCAGCGCTAAGCCAAGGCGTGATAACTCATTTTCTGAACCCTCAGCATCGCGCGGAAGATCTAGGTCGTTTTCTTCAGCAGGTGCGACCCGGCATGTTGTTGCATGATGCGGCTACAGCGAGTGCTGCCCAGGCATTCGCAGCATTGGTTCCTGGTACCCCGCTACGCGCTATGGCCAAGCTTGGCACTGGAGGTGGTAGGGAATACACCACTACTGAGTTTGCGGAAGATACCTTATCCCATGTCTGCTACTCATCCGGGACCACAGGGGTTCCGAAAATCGTTGAGTACACGCACCGTTCAACAGTGTTGCATGCCTGGGCCTGTGCCTTGCCCGACGCGATGGGGTTGAACAGTGCCGATCGGGTTATGCCTCTCATGCAGAATTTCCACGCTAGTGCCTGGGGCGCTCCTTTTGTTTGCCCGCTGGTCGGTGCTTCGTTGGTGCTCGTACCACCGCATCGCGATCCTGCGCAGTGGTTCCAATGGATCGAGGAACACCGCATCACGGTTTTGGGGGCAGTCTCTGCACATTGGCTAGCGCTTGTTCGGTACATGCGAACAAGCGGATTGAGCTTCAGTACCCTGCGCCGCACGGTTGTCGGTGGTACTCGACTACCGTTTGATGTTGCTCAGTTCATCCAGGAAGAGCTTGGTGTCGAGGTATGTCATGCCTGGGGAATGACTGAGACGTCACCATTGGCCACCATCGAGCGCTTCGATAGCACCAGGGCATCTCTGCGCCACGGCAAGCCGGTATTTGGAATCGAGTTGGCCGTGCAATGCAAAGGAGGTGCTTGCTCGGCGGAAGGCACCGGTGAGCTGATGGCCCGTGGGCATTGGGTTGCCCACAGCACAGCAAATAATAGTAACTGGTTGGCAACCGGGGACTTTGCGACGCTGCACGAAAACTCAGAATTAGAGGTCATCGATCGCATGGAAGATTCGTTGATCGTTGATGGCATCCCTCTCAGTTCAGCCCTTGTGGAGCATCAGGCTCGATTGGTTCAGGGTGTTGCAGATGCAGCATTGCTGGTGACCGATGTTGCCAGTGGCCGGAGCGTGCTTGCCTGGGTGGCCATGCCTGAGGTCGATACCGCTTCAGTAACTGTCGAGCTCGAAAAAATCCTTTCCAAGACCTTCAACAGGTGGCGTCCAACGCAATACATCGTGGTGGATGCGTTTCCGTATACAGCGTCTGCAAAGGTCCAGAAACACCTTCTCAAAGATCACATCGCTCGGCTTCACGAAGACGACGTGGCTTTAACTCCTAATTCCTCCTGCTGATGCCTGACTTATGACGCAAATAACGAAAACCGCAGCGGTAGATTCTGTTCACGAAAACTCCAGCAAGAGCTCATTGCCCTTGGAGCAGTATGTGACTTGGGTGGTCGATCATCGGCGGTGGGTTATCGCCCTTGTGCTGGCTCTATCAGCTTTCTTCGGCTTTTTTGCAGCCAAACAGCAAGTCATCATCAATCCTGCCGCGGTTGTCCCGCAGAGCCATCCATACATAAAGGCCACCAACACCATCGAGAAAATCTTCGGATCGAAGTACCTCGTGGTAATAGGACTGACACCAACCCAGGGTGATGCACTGCAGCCGCAAGTGCTCGAAGCCGTAAAGCGCATTACGGACAAGCTATATGCCGCGCCATCGGTTACCAAGCAGACTCTACTTAGCCTCTCATCGCGGCAGGCCAAGAGTATCCGTGGTAACGCCGAAGGGTTTGAGGCAAAGCCTCTGTTCGATGACCAGATCCCCACGACAACCGATCAAATTAGTGCGTTAAGGTCGGCCATTGAAGCCAACCCGGTTTATCGAGATACGGTTATCTCCAGCGACTGGCGAACCGCTACGATCATGCTGGAGTTGAAGGAGAACCCTAACGGTTTCGGGGCGATGCTCTCGGATGTTCACCGGATCCTGAGCCAGGAGAACACGCCGGGCGTCGAGATTTCTTTGAGTGGAAACCCGGTGTTCCTGCAGCAGGCTGAAGTTTTTGCAGATCGGATCAACTGGCTGTTCCCCATCGCGGTGCTGGTGATTGGCTTGCTGCACTACGAGGCCTTCCGTACGCGCCAGGGACTGATTCTTCCCTTGGTGACGGCGTTGCTCTCAGTGGTTTGGGGCGTCGGCATCATGGGATTGATGAAGGTGCCGATGGATATCTTTAACTCGCCCACGCCAATCCTGATTCTTGCCGTTGCGGCTGGGCACGCTGTTCAATTGCTCAAGCGCTACTACGAACACTTCATCGAATTGGTCAACGGACAGCACATGGCCCCAGAAGTGGCTAACCGGCTGGCGACGATTCAATCGCTCGCAGCAGTGGGGCCCGTTTTGGTGATCGCCGGTGGTGTCGCAGCTTTGGGTTTTTTCTCGTTGGTGGTGTTCGAGCTTGAAACCGTCCGGGCCTTCGGCATTTTCACTGGCATCGGCATCCTCGCCGCAGTGCTACTGGAATTCACTTTCACTCCGGCAGTTCGTGCCAGTCTGAAACCACCTTCGGCGGCACAGATTGATACCGAGACCAAACCGCGAATTTGGGATCACCTGAGTGCTCGCATTGCTCATTTGGTGATCACGCCGCGTAGTCGTCGGTGGATCCTGGTGGCTTTCGTCGTACTGATAGGTGTTGCGATTGCTGGCTGGCCCAAGGTGCATGTCGATAACTCGAGCAAGAGCTTTTTCTCTGACTCACTGCCACTACAGCGGGACGATAACCTGCTGAACGCACAGACTGGCGGCACCAACGTTCTGTATGTAATGGTCGACACTGGGCAGGCCGACGGAGTGAAAGATCCACAGATCCTGAATGCTATTCGGGAGCTCCAGGCTGATGCCGCGAAGCGCTCGATCGTGGGTAAGACCTTGTCCATCGATGACTTTCTCCAGCGCATGCACGGCGCTGCATCTGGGGACACTGGTGCTATTAATCCACTACCTGAAGATCGAAATCTGATCGCCCAGTACCTGTTCCTTTACTCGATGTCTGGCGACCCGGAAGACTTCTCGGCGCATGTCGATTATGACTACCAGCGAGCGAAGATCTCGATCATGTTGAGGACCAACAGCAACGCTGAAATTGATCGCCTGGTAAACGAGCTGCGTGAGGTTGCGAACCAGCGCTTCCCCAAAAATGTAACGGTTTCGTTCGGCGGGGAGGTGGCGCAGACACTGGCAGTAACCGATGTGATGGTGCACAGCAAACTGCTGAACATCGCGCAAATTCTCGGTGTGATTTTTGCGGTATCAGTTATTGCATTCCGTTCGTTCACCGCAGGCCTACTGGTGCTGTCGCCGCTACTTGTGGTTCTTTCGCTGGTCTTCGGCGTAATGGGCTACTTCGGTGTCCCTCTGAACATTCCCAACTCGTTGATCTCCGCCATGGCGGTAGGGATTGGCGCTGACTACGCGATCTATCTCATATACCGCATTGGTGAGTACACAGCCCAGGGCAAGGCCTTGCCTCAGGCCGTCGAAATGGCAATGAAAACCGCTGGTAAAGCCTGTCTGTTCGTTGCCACTGCTGTGGCAGGTGGCTATGCCGTCCTCATGTTCTCCTATGACTACAAGGTTCATATGTGGCTTTCTACTTTCATCGTGCTGGCTATGCTGGCAAGCGTGTTGGCAACTCTGACCCTCATTCCGAGCGCCATTCTGACCTTCAAACCAGCATTCATTTTCCAGCGTCGCTCGGGTGATCGTGGCGCAGTGCTGTTGATCATCCTTGCTGCTATCGGCTTCTTGACTTACTCACAGGTAGGTTGGTCTGCAGAGCTGGAGGCGAAGCAAATCATGGAGCGCAATGCTGCTGTAACTCGCTTCAGCACTTCCACGGCGGATGCAGAGTTTGTGCTGCAGACCAAAGATGGTGGTAAGCGCGTTCGCAAGTCGAACATGGCGTCGAAACTTCAGGAGAATGGGCAAGACACCATGCGTCTGGTTCGCTTCGAAGCGCCGGCAGACATTCGCGGGACCACGACTTTGCTTGTTGAACGCTCGGCCCAGGATGACGATATGTGGGTATACCTGCCGGCGATGAAACGTGTGCGTCGCCTAGTGGCCTCGAACAAAAAAGACAGCTTCATCGGTACTGACTTTAGCTATGGCGACGTTATGGGGCACAAGGTCGGCGACTGGAAGCACACCTTGCTCAGCCAGCAGGCACGTGACGGTGTTGAGCATTACGTCATTGAGTCGGTACCCGCTGAGGATAGCGTTCGCACTAACTCGGGATATGCCAAGCGCGTGACTTGGGTGCGCAAGGACAATTTCGCCACGACTTACGTGGAAGCCTCGGATGCCAGTGGGCAGCCTTACAAACAGTTCTCCTTCGCGGACATCCAGTTGGTTGATTCAGCGAATAGAAAGTGGCAGCCAATGAAAACCGAGGGCAAGAACCTGCAGAGTGGGCATACCACTACGATTACTTTCTCCAACTTCAAGGTCGGCGAATCGCTGAGCGACAGCCTCTTCTCCGCGAACAACATAGCTTCCAAATAAGGAGAGGAGATGAGCGGGTCCTTTTTGCCCTGGTGGCGGGCCGGTGTTGTCGCGCCCCTAATTCTCTCCGCGAGTGCGTATGCCAGCGCTCCGGAAGTGACAGGTGAGGTCGCTTCAGGCGTGTGGTCATCCAACCGGATGTTGGATGACCAACACGCGGTGTCCTCCAATCGTGCCAAGCTCAAACTGGATTGGCAGGCGTCCGAAAGCCTGCAGTTGAACAGTGAGGTCTGGGCGCTATCGTCGCCGGAGCGTCTGGATGAGAAGCGTGAAGACGCAGGAGTCAATGAGCTGTATGTGAAAAGCAGCGAGACGGTGTGTGCGCCTGCCCTGGGTAAAAAGCTGGTGATGTGGGGGCGTGCTGATGGGATCAATCCCACCGATCAGATTTCACCGAGCAACTACCGAAGGTTGACCCCTGAAACTACTGATCAGCGCACGGGAAACTGGGGGCTGCATCTGGACTGTGAGGTGGGCGCGGGAAAGCTGCAGATGCATGTATTGGATCGGTTCCAATTTAATGATGTGCCGTTGGAGAAAACACCCGGTGTTGTCTTCAGGGAGCAAGATCCGGATGTGCGTCCTACAGTTGCGATGAAGTATGACGTGCTGGGCTCTGATGCTGATTGGTCGGTGAGTGTAATAGACGGTCATGACTTGTTCCCGACCTTTGCAGTGCGAAGTGCCACGCCTGAAGGGATCACGCTCGGTCAGCACGCTACTCGCATGCGCATGATCGGTAGCGACTTCACAATAGTCCGTGGGGAAATGGCCTATAGGGGGGAAATTGCTTGGGTGGATTTCGAGCAATCATCAGATCCTACTGTTGCCCGTCGACAGCCCTATACCTCAGCAATTGGTGGTGCTGAGTGGTATATCGGTGACCGCGAGACTGTTTCGTTACAGGGCTTTTGGCGGCACTTGAGGTCAGTTTCGAGTCTGTCGAACGACCCGTTGCTTGCTCAGGTACAAGCGGCACAGGCGCTGATCAGCAATGAGCTCGACCGTGATCAGTATGGGATTACGCTCAGGTATGCCAAGCCACTGTTCGACTCAAAAGCCGACCTTGATCTCTTTGCCGTTTGGACTGAGCCTCGCAACGATTGGATGCTGCGAGGAAGACTCAAATACGCATTAACGGATTCGTGGCGGGTGAGCACCGGGTTCGACATCTTCAGAGGGCCCCAAGATTCTTTCCTTGGTCATTTGAGAACCAACTCATTAACGTTCGTTGAGGCAAGTTACATCTGGTGATACAGAGGCAGCAGCGCCAGTAGAGTCTAGTGTCTTCACCATGTAGACCGCTGAAGCAGGGCACAGCGCCGCGAACTCCGTCGAACTGGATATCGCTTCCGGTGCTTGGGATCGCTCCCTGCGTTCGTACCCTCGAGTTTGGAAAAAGTCTTCCGCCGTGTTTGTCAGAAGGTGAAGGTGCAAGGCTTCATCGGCCGCAGCAATACGCTCAAGTGCGTGTAGCAGCAATGTTCCTGCACCGACCTGCCTTTGAGCCGGAACAACGACCAGTGAGCGCAACAGTCGGTCGGGACCGTTTCCTTCAATTCCACCGTAGCCCAGCGTCGTATCTCCATAATGGAAGGAATAGAACATTCGATTGGGCTGCAGCAGGTCTTGGGTTGGTAGTCCCGCCGAGTTCAGCTGAATCGCCAAACCGTCGATTTGGTCGACATCAAGTAGTCGAACAGAGATATCTGACTCGTTCATGGGGGCTCTGAAGAGGGACTGTTTGGCGCTCAG
Source organism: Pseudomonas farris (assembly GCF_019145235.1). Taxonomy (GTDB): domain Bacteria; phylum Pseudomonadota; class Gammaproteobacteria; order Pseudomonadales; family Pseudomonadaceae; genus Aquipseudomonas; species Aquipseudomonas farris. The sequence continues at coordinate 56,432 of NZ_JAHSTV010000009.1, forward strand.
TATAGGCCCGAGTTGAGGTTTGGCTTGATAAGCCGCCAGAGGCAGTCTGATATGAATATGTGCTTTACCGTATATATTGTTTTTCGTATATTCGGTTTCCCAGATATTTTGGCCGCCACGCTAGTGAGCGTCCCCACCAAGAGGTCACATGCAGGAAACCTTGACGCCCCCCGCCGTTTTCAAGTGTTTGGCTGACGAAACTCGAGCTCGCATGACCTTGCTGATTGCAAGAGAGGGTGAGCTCTGCGTCTGCGAGCTCACCTGCGCACTCGATCAAAGCCAGCCGAAAATTTCCCGTCATCTCGCTCAGCTGCGAGAAGCCGGAATCTTGATGGATCGTCGTCAGGGACAGTGGGTGTATTACCGCCTGCACCCATCCTTGCCTGAGTGGGTTGGAACGATGCTGAACAGCGCCGTCGATGCTAATCAGGACTGGTTGAACACAGATGCCATGCGTCTCGCCGAGATGGGGGGAAGACCCCAAAACACGGCCGCTTGTGTTTGACCTCCCTTTTTTGCTGATTGAGTTGTGCTCATGTTGATCGCGTTTTTGATTTTTCTTGTGACGATAGTTCTCGTTATCTGGCAACCCAAGGGGCTTGGTGTAGGTTGGAGCGCAGCACTGGGGGCATTAGTGGCACTGCTGACTGGTGTGGTTAGCTTGTCTGATATTCCTGTGGTTTGGCAGATCGTGTGGAACGCCACTGGCACGTTTATCGCCGTCATCATCATTAGCTTGTTGCTGGACGAGGCGGGTTTTTTTGAATGGGCTGCTTTGCATGTGGCTCGGTGGGGCGCTGGTAGCAGTCGCAAACTGTTCGCCTTCATCATTTTGCTTGGGGCGGCCGTATCCGCATTGTTCGCCAATGATGGTGCGGCCTTGATCCTTACCCCTATCGTCATTGCGATGCTGCTGGCGTTGCGTTTTTCACCGGCGGCGACACTGGCATTCGTCATGGCTGCTGGTTTTATCGCCGACACCGCGAGCTTGCCTCTCGTAGTGTCCAATCTGGTCAACATCGTTTCAGCCGATTATTTCAACATCGGCTTCAGTGAGTACGCGTCGATCATGGTGCCGGTGAACCTGGTCAGCATTGCTGCCACTTTGGCCATGCTGCTGTGGTTCTTCCATAAGGACCTACCGCGCACCTATGACCTCGATCAACTCAAGGCACCCGAAGCTGCCATCCGCGACAGGGCTACCTTTATTGCTGGAGGATGGGTACTCGGGCTTTTGTTGGTCGGCTTCTTCGTTATCGAGCCATTGGGCGTGCCAATCAGTGCCATTGCCGCAGTCTGCGCTTTGATCCTCTACTTGATCGCCGCGCGCGGCCATGTCATCTCGACACGTAAGGTACTCAGGGAGGCGCCCTGGCAGGTCGTAGTGTTCTCGCTTGGCATGTACCTGGTGATCTACGGCTTACGTAACGCCGGCCTCACAGATTATCTATCGCAGATCCTGAATGTGTTTGCTGGCTATGGCATATGGGGCGCTTCCCTGGGTACGGGGTTACTCGCCGCAGGCCTGTCTTCTGTTATGAACAACATGCCCACCGTCTTGGTGGGGGCGCTATCGATACATTCCTCTGAGGCTACTGGTGTTGTTCAACGAGCCATGATTTACGCCAACATCATCGGCTGTGACCTGGGGCCAAAAATAACCCCGATCGGTAGCTTGGCCACCTTGCTATGGCTGCATGTGTTGGCCCGCAAGAGCATCGTTATTACCTGGGGCTACTACTTCCGCACTGGCATCGTCCTGACACTACCCATTCTGCTTGCCACCCTGGCCGCTTTGGCAATCCGCCTGAGCTTCTGAACCGGAGATACTTAATGAAAGTCTTGTTCATGTGCACCCACAACAGCTGCCGCAGCATATTGTCTGAAGCACTGTTCAATCACTTGGCGCCCGAGGTAATGGAAGCTGTGAGCTCGGGAAGTTTTCCAAGTGGCAAAGTCAATGCTCAAGCGTTGAAGACGCTGGAAGCTGCCGGCATTCCTACCGAAGGCCTATCAAGCAAGGCTTCGGATGCATTTGAAAATTCGCCACCGGACATCGTCATTACAGTTTGCGATCGTGCTGCAGGCGAGGCTTGCCCGATTTTCTTCGGCCCATCCCTCAAAGCTCATTGGGGCTTGGCTGATCCATCCGTCGCGACCGGTAGCGAAGCGGAGATCGAAGCCGCGTTCCAAGTGACGCTAGCCAAGATCGAGGAACGGGTCCGCGCATTCATAGCTCTGCCTGTAAGGCAAATGGGTGTGGATGACCTCAAAGCAGCGCTCGACCGCATCGGTACTCTCTAACCATTGGATTTAAGGAGATTGGAATGAACGACATCTTGCCAAATATCCAGCCAGAGCTGGTCGATCTACCCTCGCTGGAGCAACTTCAGCCGAAGGAACCGTCTGCTCACAAGCCGCGGATTCTGCTGCTCTACGGGTCTACCCGCGAACGTTCCTTCAGCCGGTTGATGGTGCAGGAGGCTTCTCGCCTGCTGGAACAATTCGGCGCCGAAACCCGAATCTTCGATCCATCGGGTTTGCCGTTACCGGACGATGCGCCGGACTCCCATGAGAAGGTCCGCGAGCTTCGTGAGCTTATGCAGTGGTCCGAGGGCCAGGTCTGGTGCTCCCCAGAACGTCATGGATCTATGAGCGCGGTGTTCAAAGCACAAATTGACTGGGTACCGCTGGCGATGGGAGCTGTCCGTCCCACCCAAGGCAAGACATTGGCAGTACTGCAGGTCTGTGGTGGTTCGCAATCTTTCAACGTGGTGAACCAACTCCGGGTGCTGGGCCGCTGGATGCGTATGTTCACCATCCCCAACCAATCCTCGGTACCAAAGGCATTTCTGGAGTTTGACGACGCAGGTCGGATGAAACCGTCCTCCTATTACGACCGATTGGTTGATGTGATGGAGGAGCTGATGAAGTTCACGTTGCTTCTGCGAGATCGTCAAGACTACTTGGTTGATCGGTACTCCGAACGCAAGGAGTCGGCCGAGGCACTTTCAAAGCGGGTCAACCAGCGTGCCATTTGAAGTTATCAGTATGTCGCACCCGTATTCGATGAAATTGTTACCGCACAAAGGCGGTGAGCTTCGAGCAGGTTCGTTCTGCAAGAGAATGTGCAAGGTAAAGTAGATGAAGGCGGTCAAGTGAGATTCGTGGGCTGCCTACCTATAGCTATTCGAGCGACAGATCAGTAGTTCTCGACTGTTCCCTAATCGCTTCCACACCAATAGGGCTGTGAGTCGATAATAATACCGGGTAGCGTCGGACTGGTCTTTCAGGTGTTGAGTGAGAAACCAGCGCACATGCTTGAGTTGCCAGGTCCAGGGATTATCTCGCTGCCACCGCTGTTGAATGGCCGCTTGCATGATTCGGGCTTGCCGAAGATGGCGTTGACGGGTGGCCAGCGAGCCGGTCAGAACGCCGCTCAGGAACAGCGCAATGTCGAAGGGTTTGGTCATGCTTTGCCTCCAATGTAGGCCGCAACCACATCGATGCGGTGATGACCGAGCTCAAGGCTGATCTGTTGGCGCGCCCGTTGATCAAGGTCGCGGTCATGGCGATAGCCGTGGCCACCATTGATTGGTGCGGCGTGGCCCGTGATCTTCTCGTAACGTTCGCAAGCGTAGGCCGCTCGCAATTCATGAAAGCCCTTCAACCCTTGTTCATGCAGTATTTCGCGGGCAGAGCGCACGGTCTGTTGCAGGAACGTGGCGTAGCTTTCATCTCGGGCCAGCAAGTTGCGGCTGCCGGCCGGTGATGCGCTTTGAGCCAGCAGTAACGCGCTTTTCACTTGTTCATTAGCCGCGACCCATCGCGGCGCTGAAGCACCTGAGCGGCCGCCTTTAGTGCCGTCCTGGATGTTGATTCGACCAAACCTCTCGGCTTCACGTTGTAATCGAGGCAGATCAGCCAGGATCGCTTCGCGCAAACGCATGCCGGTTTCGCGAGCCAAGTGCACGATGGCGCAGACGCGATGGTGTCCTTGATTGCGAAGTGACTGAGTAATGCGCTCAATCTGCTGCCGATCCTGGCCTTGTGGCGCGACGGTGCGGATCGTCGAGCGCTGCTGCCCTAACGTCTGGCTCGGGCTCGGGACTTTCACATACTGATCACCGCGCAGCGCCGCGAGTGTGCGGTTGACGCTGGACAATCGGTTTTGCGCGGTGGCGATGCTGAGGTTACCGTGGTCGATTTGCTGACGCAGGTACTGGGCATAGTTGAACAGCGTTTGTCGATCAATTTGCCGCGCATCGTTGTAGCCCGGACCCTCTTCTGATCGACACCAGCGCACGAACGCCTGCCAGCGATCGCTGTGGGTTTTGACCGTAGCAAAATGGCCACCGCCGAATAAGTCCTTGAGTGCCTGCGGACCGGCGTAACTCAATTGGCGGCCATAACCAAAGTTACGACCGTCACGCCTGCCGACCAGGGCCATCCTGGAACTCCTCCTCATGCTGGCGCAGGTATGCCAATAGCTCGCGCCACTGGCCGCTCACAGGGGGGAGTTGGCCCCAGTCACTGGGACGAAAACACAGCCGGTTGTCCTGGCAGAACAACTCGGCACCTTCCCGGTGTAGGCGCTCAACCAGATCGCTGATGTGTGAACTGTTGCCTTGGTTTTTGGCGACAGCGGCGACAGCGGCGACAAGCCCCGTGGCGTCTGGCTTTGCGCGTGGCGACAAAGTGGCGACAGTGGTGGCGACAAGTTGTAAATGATGAGCGTTTTTCGCCTGGGCGCGCCGGTTACGTAGGGCTTCATTGAGTCGAAACATGGCGCACCTCGAAGTGGTGTCCGTCGGTGCCCAGCCATTGATGAGTGATCAACTCAACCAGCAGGGCCAACGTGTGATGGCTGCTTTTGCGGGCGAAGCGCGGGCCGTTGCGTAACAGATCTCGAACCGTGAAACGGCACCACTGTTTTTCTTGCAGCCAACGCAGCAGCCGATCGGCTTCTTCCCGCTGCGTGTTGATCGGTTCCTGCTCGGTCAGCCGTTGGATCTCGGTCAGGTAGTAATCCATCAGCGAGGAAGCGCGCTGGATGTGGGTGACCTCGATCAGTTCGTGGTCTTCCAGTACCGCAAAGACGCCGGCGATCCGTAGCAGATTGTCCGCGGCCTTGGAGGCGCTGGGACGCACGTTGGCCAACTCGTCGAACTCGCCCAGTTGGGCTTCGATGGTGTCGTGCAGGTTGATCCAGGTTTGTCGGGCCAGGCTTCTCAGGGGCAGGGCTTTGGGGTGTAACGCGCCATCGCTGCCGATTGCCCAAGGACGTTGCAGCAGGTCGGTGATTCGTTGGGTGTAGCGTTTGAGGCTGATGTCTTGGGTGAGATCCACCGGCTGATAAAAGCGCTGTCCGGCCAAACTCTGTGGCCAGGTGATCAGGCAGCGGGCGAAGATGCCTTGGCCGTTGAGCAGCGGGTCCTTGAGCAGTTGTCTCGCCAAATACGGTTGCAGCATCAAGTGCAGGCTCAAGCGTCGGTCATAAGCGCGCAAACTTTCTCCGGCCATGGAACGAGAGCGATCGATGGGGTTGCCGTCCCACAGGCACGACAAGGTGGTCACCGCCTTGAGCCGATTGTCCCGGCTCATGGTGCTGCTGCCGAGGAATTGGCCGCCCTCATCGCTGAACAACCCCATGCTGGGCAGACCCAAACACAGGCTTTTGGTCAAGGCTTCGATGGTCGGCTCGCTGCTGATCAGTCGTGGCGCTACGGGCTCTGGCTCTATCAGGATTGGCGTGTCGGTGTGGCGATCGATCGTTGTCATCTGCTTCTGAGATTGCACCAGCGTGGCGCGGTAACGACTGAGCTTTTCACGGTAGGTCTGCCATTGCTGGTGTTCCCATTCGCGGGCTGGCTGCAAAGCCAGCTTATCCACTGCCGTCTTGCGATCACCGGAAGCCGCAATGGTGAGCAGATACAGCGACAGCGGATAGACCCGGCCATCCAAATGCACATTGGCATGCCCCTGAGTGGCCAAGGCTGAGGTGGCCAGCACGGATTGCGCCGCCATGGCCTGCGGCACACCCATCACTTCGGCCATGCGCTCGACGGCCGGTCCCAGCAGATCACCGAGGGCGGCCACCGGATAATCCAAGGGCGTCGGGTTGGTCTCCAGCAAGGGTTGCGGCGGCAAGCTCCAGCTTGATTGCAGCATCATCTGTCTCCTGTTCAGCAGTTGTTTCCCTCACGCTCCCGCCACGAATGTTGAGTGTTATCAGGGATAAAGGCCCCTGCGACCTGTGAGGGTGTTCACTGACGCGGAACGGACGGCTCTGTACGACCAAGAGCGCGGGCATTTCCCATCGATCTGGCCTCCTGAACGCATCCAAGAATGCGGGCGGGTGGAGGCTGCACCGGTTGACGAATCCGGTACCGCGAGATCATGGACGGGGGAGGGCATCATCGTCGCGAGCGGGGCATGCCTGACTGTCAGTCAGGTGCAGCCTGTCCTGGGCTGCGGCACCGTCGCCAGCGTTAATGCGAGATGTGTCGAATCGGTTTTGTCACGCCGATTGTCACGAGGGGGAAAGCCGCAAAGCCCCATGCGAGCAGGGCTGCAGCAGGGGGATGAGCGCCCGTCTCTTTAGGGGGCAAAGAGACGGGCAAAAGGTTGGCGCAAGAAATGGCCAAGCGGATAAGTTGCTGCAGAGCAGTCAGGAGGGGGCATGAGTTGCCGCAGTGGGAATTCTGGAAGAAGTGGCATCCATCACATCGCTGTGATCGTGCGAGCCGCCGGACGCTAATCGCACTTGGGGAGAACCACCACAATGTGGCGCAGCCTCAAAGGTTCTAGCTACCTGGGTGCTGTCGAGGACAGCGCTTGTACGGTTCTGTGTAGCGCTCGTTCTGCTCGCGGTCAACAGTATTTTGGGGGCGGCTCTTACGCCAATCGGTAGCGTTGGAAGACCTTGGATGCCGGTGGTTTTCCATGGCCGGGTGGTCGTTCGTCGATTTTTAATGTGAGCCCATGCGCGTGGGAATGCGGAGCCTTCCCGCTCGCGTGGGCTTGGCCGAAAAAGCCCCAAGAGAGAGGTTTACAGCGGCGACAGTCGCCACTTCTGTCGCCATGCTGCAGACCAGGTATTACGCGGGTTGTCGCCGGTGTCGCCGCTGTCGCCAAATCAACCATCACTCCATCTGGGGAGTCATTTCCGGTTACCGGCGGTGTCCGGTGAGCGCTCACCGTATCGGCACGACATTGCGGTTCCTGGCGTCATTGATGGCAGCTACCGACAAGTTGCCAGTGGCCGCTTTCAGGATGTGCTCACTCCACCAAGCCATCATCGGACGCCGGCGTTCGATGTAGTCTGCTCGGTTGTAAGCGCTTCGGACTTCGTCCTTGTCGACATGCGCCAGCGCGACTTCGATCAACTCCGGATCCCACCCATGCTCGTTCAGGATGGTGCTGGCCATGGAGCGCATGCCGTGGCTGACCAAGCGGTCCTGGAAGCCCATGCGTTTCAACGCCATGTTGGCGGTCTGGCTGTTGGCGTGTGTGCGCGGATTCCTATCTGCCGGGAACACGTATTCCCTGTGGCCGCTGTGGGGCTTGAGCGCCTCCAGTAACGCGAGTGCCTGTTTGGTCAGCGGGATGGTGTGCGGACGACGCTTTTTCATGCGCTCCGGCGGGATGGTCCAGATGCGTTTGTCGAAGTCGATGTCTGCCCATCGGGTGGTAGCCGCTTCGGCGGGGCGGGTCATGGTGTGCAGTTGCCATTCGATCAGGCAGCGGGTGATCCGCTTGATGCTGGCATTTGCGATTTCGATCATGAGCTCGGAAAGCTCATCGGGTCGTAGCGCGGCCATGTTCTGTTTCTTGGGTTTCTTGAATACTGCGCGAATGCCACTTAGGGGGTTCGCAAAGATCAATCCTGAATTGACCCCGTAGGTCATGATCTCGTTGAGCCGTTGGCTCAATCGCTTCACTGTCTCGAGGCTGCCTTTGGCCTCGATTGGGCGAAGCAGTTCGATGACCATCGGTGCGGTAATTTTCGAGAGCGGCGTTGTTTTCAGGTCTGGAAATACATGCAGCGTGAGCGATCGCCAAATGTCTTCGGCGTACGCCGGCGTGACGGAGTCCTTCTTCAGCTCGAACCAGGCGGTGGCCACGTTTTCAAACGTGTGCTCCGTCTCCGCTCGTTTGGCTTCGTCCTGTGCATTGCGTTGCACTTTGGGATCAATGCCTTGTGCAAGCAACTCGCGTGCTTCCACCACTTTCTTCCTGGCGTTCGCTAGCGAGAGTTCTGGGTATGTGCCCAGCCCCATATTGATACGATTTTTGGTTACCGGCTCGCGGTAGTTGAAGTTCCACAGCATCGAGCCATTGCTCCTGACTCGGAGCTGAAGGCCGTCACCATCGCTGAGGACGTAATCCTTGTCTTTTGCCTTGACTGCCTTGAGCTGGCGGTCGGAAAGGCGAAGGGCTGGAGCGGGCATGAGAGCTACCTCTGACACCGTTTTGGTATTCCAAAAAATAGCACCGGATGGCTTGGAATACCATTTGGAATACCCAAACAGCTGGAACTCAAAAAACTTCTCCAGCGCCCAGTAGCGCTTAAGCCCTTGATTTCACTGGATTTCAGGCACAAAAAAAGACGTCCGTGGACGTCTTTAGTTGATCAAATGGTGGAGCCGGGGGGATTTGAACCCCCGTCCGCCAGTACTCCGCTGTCGGTACTACATGCGTAGCCGTGTCTATTAAGTTAACCCTCAGCGACCCGACGGGCAGGGTGCTTTGGGCGAGTTGTGTAAGTTTTAGCCGCTTCGTCCACAACGTACTGCACGGCGATTCTGTTCTATATGACAATCACTTTGGGTTTACAGACATCCCCTGATGATTGCTGGACCCGAAGGTACCAGGAGGGAAGGGCTAAGGCTGCTTACGCAGCGAGAGCGTATTCCCCGTAGGTTTCGTCATTGGCAACTATAGAAAGTTGCAACAGTGGATTTACGAGTTCTGTTACCAACTCGGCATGCACCTAAAGTTTCGCAACCGGCGTCGAATCCTAAACGGCCCCGAACCTGCTGTGTGTAACCAGCAGGCAAGCGCAGTGTACGCCAATGCGCGCGGCGAGTCGACCTTCTGTCCTTACCTGCGTGTTATCTGGCCCGGCGCTAATGGCTATTCAAGTGGCTTTGAATGTCCTGAAGCGCCTGCTGCGTCAGGGAAACACACTCTTTGTCGTTGTTGGCAGCGTGGGCGGCCTTGGCTTGTTCGGTTTTAGTGATGACGACACCTTTGGTGGCGGCGTCCAGCGTGGCTGCGCTGGACAGCTTGCTGTTGACTTCCTGGAGCTTCATTACGCATTGATCGCTATCGTTTGAGGCGTATGCGGAGGAGGCCAGCATTGTTGCAGCGATGAGCAGTCCAGCCAGGGCGGAACGCTTCATGGGTATCTCCTGGAACGGGGGGAATTGGGCCACGCTGATTGGGGCTTAACAAATGGACTGTGATGGCGTGCAAGGGTTCTGTTTTTGCGGGCGTTAGGGTGAAAGATTTTTCCGGGAGACGGGAGCGAAAAAGGGACAAGAAACGCCTGATGCCAGTCAGTTAAGACGAAATGCTATCTGTTGCAGCTGCCGAGCTTGCGAGGCTGCGAAGCAGTCGTCTGTCTGATGCTCCGCAAGCTTAGGGTTTACAGGGCTCAGAAGGCCAACCCGAAGGTTGGCCCTCACGCTTATGAGCTTTTACCGTCTTTGCCTGCATTCTGGATCTCTTGCAGCGTTTGAGTTGTTTCAGAGATGCATTTTTTGGTGCCTTCCTCGGTGTTTTGCGCCTGGTAGGCCTTGGCTTGCTGGACGCTGGCCTCGACGCGAGTTCTGATTTCCGGCGCCAAGGTCTCGGACTTGGCATTGGCGATGGCTTGCAGGTTGGTTGCACAGAGATCATCGCTGGCGGCAAACGAGGAGGAGGCCAGCATTGAGGCAGTAACGAACAGACCTAACAGTACAGAGCGTTTCATGTGTATCTCCTTGAACTGAGGGTCCAGGCATCGCTGGCCATCAGGACAGGCTGCCAATTTTGGGAAAGGTCCCACGTTTGCGGGACTTGATCGGTGGACTGCGACGATGCGTCAGGGTTCTATTTTTCTTCAGGTCGCCCTGGCCTGCGTTACTCGATCCACCAGATAAACCAGCCCGTGGTAGTCAATTCCACCGTGTTGAGTCAGACCAATCTCACAGGTGCGGCTGGTGGAAATCCCTTCGCTGCATTGCTGTACCGCGTCCTTGAGCGTGCGTAACGAATGGGCATTCAATTCTGGGGTGGTAAAGCCCTTGTCACCGGCAAAACCGCAGCAGTGAATGCCTTCCGGGATGACCACGTTATTGCTGCATTTGCGCGCGAGATCAATCAACGCCTGGCTCTCACCGAGATGCTGAGTGCTGCACGTGACGTGTACCGCGATCGGCGCATCCTGGGGGGTGAAATCGAGACGATCCATCAGGTGAGTACGGATGAAGCGCACCGGGTCGTACAGGTCCAGTCGCACGTCGCCCAAGTCCTGAACCAGCCGCAAGGTGCAGGGGCTGGTGTCGCAGTAGATCGGGTCGAGCCCGCCGCGGCTGGCGTGCAACAGGGCGCCGATCAGTTCCTGGCGTTTGTGTTCGGCCTGTTCGGCGTAGCCTTTGGAGGCGAATGGCTGACCGCAGCAGAGGTTGTCCTGATTGTCCGGAAAAACTACCTGGTAACCGGCCTTTTCCAACAGACCACGGGTTTTTTCGTACAGCGACATTTGCTCTTTATCACCCGCTGCCGGGCCCATGACCCGCGACACGCAGGCCGCCAGGTACACCACCCGAGGCCGCTCGTCCGACACGGTCGGGCTGAAACGGATGGCTCTTTCCGGCTGTGGCATGGCGTTGGTCCATTGCGGAACCTGACCCATGGACAGCCGCGTCAGCGATGCCGAAAGCTTCGCCAGGCGGGGTGCCCCCAGCAGCATCCGCGCACCGTTGGCGACGTGCAGGGTGAAGCGCGCGCCTTGCAACGCGGTGGCGAAATTTCCCTCTATCCAGTTGGCGGTTTTCGTATGGGTTGCCTTTCGGCCTCGGAGCTTTTTCACCAGCTCGCCGGTGTTGATTCCTACAGGGCAACGTTGTGCACACAGGCCTGTCGCAGCGCACGTATCGATGCCTTGGTATTCGTAGGCCTGTTCCAGCTCGGCGGTGTCTGTGCCAGCGCGTTTCTTCGCTTGAATGTCACGCCAGATCACGATGCGCTGGCGTGGGCTCAAGGTCAGGCCTTTCGATGGGCACACCGGTTCGCAGAAGCCGCATTCGATGCACTTATCCACAATCTCATCGGCGGCGGGCAGCGGTTTCAGGTGCTTGAGGTGGATCTGCGGATCGTCGCTGAGCACCACGTCCGGGTTGAGAATGCCGTTAGGGTCGAGCAGGCGTTTGAGCTGCCACATCAACTGATAAGCATCGCTGCCCCATTCCAGCTCGACGAAAGGCGCCATGTTGCGACCGGTACCGTGTTCAGCCTTCAGCGAGCCGCCGAATTCAACGGCCACCAACTGCGCGACGTCGTCCATGAACGCCTGGTAGCGTGCGACTTCTTCCGCGCTGTTGAAGCCTTGGGTGAAGACAAAGTGCAGATTGCCTTCCAGGGCGTGTCCGAAAAGGATCGCTTCGTCGTAGTGATGTTTGTCGAACAGCTCGATCAAGCGGTTGACGCCACTGGCCAGCTGTTCCACCGGGAAGGTCACGTCTTCGATGATCACCGTGGTGCCGGTTTTGCGCACCGCGCCGACGGCAGGGAAGGTGTCTTTGCGGATCGCCCAGAGCCGGGCATTTTCCATCGGGTCTTCGGTGAAGTCGACTTGCTTCTCTACCGGGAAACCGGTCAGCGACGCCATGATTTGCGTCAGTTGTTCCTGGAGCAAAGTGGAAGAGGCGGCGCGGGATTCGATCAGCAGGGCGCAGGCATTGGTCGACAGTTGTTGTACGAAAGCCGGCATGCCGGGTTTGTCCTGCACCGAGCGCAGGCTGCGACGGTCCAGCAATTCCACCGCCGATACGGGTTGGCTTTTCAGCACGGTGACGGCGTTGCAGCAGGTTTCTACATCCGGGAACACGATCAGCGCCGACGCCTTGTTCGGGTGGTCGATCACCGTGTCGTAAGTCACCGCGCTGATAAATCCGAGCGTGCCTTCGGAGCCCACCAGCAAGTGGCTCAAGATATCCACAGGCTCGTCGAAATCCACCAGCGCATTGAGTGACAGCCCGGTGGTATTTTTCAGACGATATTTGTGGCGAATTTTCGCAGCCAGTTCGGCATTGGCGCGGGTCTCGCGGCCCAGCGTCGCCAGACGTTCCAGCAGTTCGGCGTGGCTCTCATGGAAGGCCGCCACACTGGCGGCGTCTTCGGTATCGAGACGACTGCCATCAGCCAACACCAGACGAATCCCGGCCAGTGTGTGATAGGTGTTCTGCGCCGTGCCGCAGCACATGCCGCTGGCATTATTGGCGACGATGCCGCCGATTTTGCAGGCGTTGATCGATGCCGGGTCTGGGCCGATCTTGCGTCCGAACGGTGTCAGCCAGGCGTTGGCCTGGGCGCCAATCACGCCCGGTTGCAGACGGATCTGCATACCCTGGCCACGAATCTCGCGACCGTTCCAGTTATCCCCCAGTACGATCAGCACCGAATCGCTGATGGCTTGGCCAGACAAGCTGGTGCCGGCGGCGCGGAAGGTCACCGGGACTTTATCCCGTTGCGCCAGTTTGAGCAGCGCCACCACTTCGTCTTCGGACTCGACGCGGATCACCAGTTTCGGAATCAGCCGGTAGAAACTGGCGTCGGTGCCGAAGGCCAAAGTCGACAGCGGGTCGTCGAACCGTCGTGCCTGAGGAATCAGTTGCTGCGCATCTCGCAGGAAAGCCGCCGGTAGACTCATTGATCCTCCAGGATTAGAACGACCAGGTCTTTCGGGCCGTGGGCGCCGTAGGCCAGTATTTGTTCGATGTCGGCAGTCTTAGACGGGCCGGAGACCAGCAAGGCGTTGGTCGGCATGCCTTGGGCCCATTCGAATTCCTGCTGTACCTGATAGAAGTTGTCGCGGATTTCACTGGCCTTGAGCAGGGCGAAATGCACCGGCGGCACCAGGCTCATCAGGCGCGGTTCTTCCCGCGTCGGCCAGAGAATCAGGCTGCCTGTCGCGGCGATCGCGCCGAGGGTGGTGGTCAGGCTGGCCGGGGTGTCGTTGAACAACTCGGCTTTCCATTCCTCGACCGGACGCTCGTAGGCTTTGAGCGCGGGCAGGCCAGGATTTTTCGCCCAATGCTGAGTGATGCGTTGACCGTGAAGTGTCGTCGGCGCAATCAACAGGCTTGGCAGCTGGCGATCCTGCAGCAATTGCGCCAGCAATTCGGGCCAGCCATCTGCGGACGTCAGATGAATTTCGGTGTGCACCGCTTCCATCAGTTTGCGCAGTTGCGGGATGCGTTGCTCTGGCGTGTAGGTGTAGGGCGCGGTCACCAGTTCGATATCGAAGTTGTCAGGCACCGGCGTGGTACCCGTCAGACTGTTGCGCAATTTGGCGAGGATATTTTGCTTGGCGCTCATCAGCGGTCTCCCTGTTTGGCCAAATGCTCGCGGGCCATGTCATGCAGTGAGCGGGCGGCGGGTTTCGGTGCGCTGTGGTTCTGGGTCCATGGGCCGACGTTGCTCGGCGTCAGCGCGCGCAGGCGAGTGGCGAAGAAACCGAACAGGCGATAGAGCGTTGGCGAACTGTTGAGCTTCGCCCAGGCGTTCCAGATAAACCGTTCTTTGCGCGAGTACTTGCTGCCCTGACCGCGCATGACCTGATGTGGGCTGTCCGGCGCTTTGACGTTCTCTTCCCGTAGGCGACGCAGCAATGCGGGGATCGGAATTTTTACCGGGCAGACTTCACCGCAAGCGCCACATAAAGAAGACGCACTTGGGTGATCGGGGACTTTCGCCAGGCCGACCATGTGCGGGGTGATGATTTTTCCGATAGGCCCAGGGTAAACCTCCCCATAGGCATGGCCGCCGATTCGGGTGTAGACCGGGCAATGATTCATACAGGCGCCACAACGGATGCAGTTCAGGGTCTGGCGTAATTCGCTGTCGGCAAACGCCTGGCTGCGACCGTTGTCGAGCAATACCAGGTGCACTTCCTGCGGGCCGTCGAGTTCATCTTCCTTGCGCGGCCCGGAGATCATGTTGACGTAGGTGGTGATCGGCTGGCCGAGTGCCGAGCGGGTCAGTAGCGACAACAGCGGTACAACGTCCCGCAGGTTTTCGACGACTTTCTCGATGCCCGTGACGGCAATGTGTACGGGCGGCACGGTGGTCGACATGCGCCCGTTGCCTTCGTTTTCCACCAGCAACAGAGTGCCGGTTTCGGCCACGGCGAAGTTGACGCCGGAGACGCCGATGTCTGCTTCGAAGAATTTCTGTCGCAAGACTTTGCGACCAATCTGGATGAGTTGGTCAACGTCCTTGGTGTACTCCACGCCAAGTTTGTCGTGGAACAAGGACGCGACCTGACCGGCATTCTTGTGGATCGCCGGCATAATGATGTGTGAAGGCTTCTCGTGGTCGAGCTGGACGATGAATTCACCCATGTCCGACTCCAGGCATTCAATGCCTTGAGCCGCGAGGACATGGTTCATCTCCATCTCTTCGCTGACCATCGATTTGCCCTTGATCACTTGCCGCGCCTCGTGAGCGCGGATGATCGCCAAGACGATGCCATTGGCCTCGTCCACCGTTTCCGCCCAGTGCACTGTCACACCGTTGCGGGTCAGGTTCTGTTCAAGCTGCTCAAGCAGGTCGGGCAACTTGGATAAAGCACGGGCGCGGACAGCATTGCCCAGCACTCGCAGATGTTCTCTTTCATGGGCATCGCTGAAGGACGCTGCCCGTTTGCTCATCAGTGAATCCATCGCGCTGCGAAAGTTGTTTCGCAGTTGCGTATCAGCCAAAGCCTCGTGAGCCCGGGCGCGAAAATCTTCTTCTACTGTGACCGTAGGAATAATCGTGGAGGTGCTCATCGGGCACCTCCGGTACGCTGCCACAGGAAACTGGCCAGATGCTGGCCGCGCAACGCTTCCTGCTGTTTCTCCAGTGAGCCATTGATGTTCATCAGGCAACCGCAGTCGGCACTGAGTACCTTGTGCGCGCCGGATTCCTTCAACGCCCGGGTCTTGTCAGCCACCATCGCGCCGGAAATATCTGGCATACGGACGCTGAAAGTCCCACCAAAGCCACAGCATTCACTTTCGTGGCTATGGTCGACTCGCTCCACATTGCTTAGCTGCGCCAACAACTCACGGCCGTGCAGGTGGGTGTTCATTTCACGGCGTGCCGAGCACGACGTGTGTAGCGCCACTTTGACCGGTTCGCCGCTGTCCTTGAGCTGCACCTTGCAGACAAACAGCAGGAATTCGGCCAGCTCATAAGTCCGTGCCGCGAGGGCCTGAACCTGTTTCAACGTTTGCGGCTCGTCCTTGAACAAGTCGGCGTAGTGTTCGCGTAACATGCCCGCGCAAGACCCCGACGGCACCACCACCGGATAATCGCCGGCAAACAACGCCAGTTGCGAGCGTGCCACGGTCCGGGCCTGTTCGGTGTAGCCCGAGGTGTAGGCCGGTTGCCCGCAGCAACTTTGCCCTTGCGGGTATTCGACACGAATGCCTTCGCGTTCCAGCAGATGAATCGCGTCCATCCCGGCTTCCGGGTAGAACAGATCCACCACGCAAGTCCCGAACAGGTAGACCCGTGACGGTTTTTCGCTGGGGTATTGCCGAGGCTCGGGCAGTGGCGGGGCGACGCGGGTCGCGTTCGGCACTGCGTTGTAAAAAAGCTCGCTCATCAGGCGTGTCTCCGGGTGGTCCCGGTTATCCGTCCGCTGAGGCTGCTGAATATAGAGAGGGAAGCTTTCAGCAGCCTTGCAGACCCGGTTGTGAATAGCTGACGCCGGGGGCGTAACCCAGTGTCGGTTTTTTCCGTGCCGCGTGTAGTTCTTAGTGCACCAGCATGCCGGTGAACCAGTAAGCCTGAGCCAACGTGATCAGGCCGACGATCGTTGCAAAGAATAGGCTGTGCTTGAGGGTGAAGCGGAACAGATCCGATTCCTTGCCCACCAGCCCGGTCGCGGCGCAGGCCACGGCGATCGATTGCGGCGAAATCATCTTGCCGGTCACGCCGCCGCTGGTATTCGCCGCCACCAGCAAGGTGTCGTTGACGCCGATCTGGTGCGCGGTGGTTGCTTGCAGCGAACTGAACAGTGCGTTGGACGAAGTATCGGAGCCGGTCAGGAACACGCCGAGCCAGCCGAGGAACGGCGAGAAGAACGGGAATGCCGCCCCCGTGCCTGCCAGTACCAGAGCCATGGTCGACGACATGCCCGAGTAGTTGGTGACGAAGGCGAAGGCCAGCACCATGCCGATGGACAGAATCGGCCAGCGCAGTTCGTAGAAGGTCTCTTTAAAAGTGGTAAGACCAGTTTTTAAATTGATCTTCAGCACCAGCATCGAGATCAGCGCCGAGAAGAAAATCGCCGTGCCGGTCGCGGAAATCGGATCGAGTTTGAACACCGCCGGAATCGCCGTCGGGGCGGTTACGATCGGGGCGACCTTGATCACCATTTGATCCAGATGCGGAATCGCGAAGTTGAATACCCAGCCATACATCGAGCCGCCTGCAGCGAACATCGCCTTGAACGGTTTCAGCGTCCAGATGGTGACCAGTACGGTGAGGATCAGGAACGGCGACCAGGCTTTGAAAATTTCCCCCAGGCTGTAGGGCGAAGCCACGGTGGTGCGCGGTTGGCCGAAACCACCTGCGCTGGCCACCACGGAAGCCGAGACTGCGCCGACGATGTGCGCGCCTGCGGCACGTTTTGGCTGCCAGATTTTCAGGAATAGTGTCAGGGAAATCAGGCTGGCCAGCGCCGAGGTGATGTCCGGCAGTTCCGGGCCGATGAAGTTCGAGGTGAAGTATTGGGTGATGGCGAAGCTCAAGCCGGCCACCAGTGCCGCGGGCCAGGTTTCCCGAACGCCGCGCAGGCCGTCCATCATGAACACCAGCCAGAACGGCACGAATAGCGACAGCAATGGCAGCTGGCGACCGGTCATGGCGCCGATCTTGAACGCGTCGATGCCGGTGACTTGCCCGGCGACGATGATCGGAATCCCCAATGCGCCAAAGGCTACCGGCGCGGTGTTGGCGATCAGGCACAGGCCGGCGGCGTACAGTGGGTTGAAGCCCAGTCCCACCAGCAGTGCGGCGGTAATAGCTACCGGTGCGCCGAAACCGGCTGCACCTTCCAGGAACGCGCCGAAGCAGAAACCGATCAGCAGCACTTGCAGGCGTTGGTCGTCGGTGATCGACAGCACCGAGCTGCGGATCACTTCGAATTGGCCACTTTTAACCGTCAGTTTGTACAGGAACACCGCTGCCACGATGATCCAGGCAATCGGCCACAAGCCGTAGGCGAAGCCATATCCGGCTGCCGCGAAGGCCATATCGACCGGCATCTGGAACGCGAAGATTGCCACGGCAATCGACAGCGCGAGGGTAATGCTGCCGGCCACGTGGCCTTTGAGGCGGAACACGGCCAAGGCCAGGAAGAAAAATACGATGGGGATGACGGCCGCGAGTGCGGACACGCCGAGACTGCCGAGCGGGCTGTAGAGCTGTTGCCAGGTTTGCATATGGGGTGGCCCCTAATTGTTGTTGGTCAGGCACTGGTCAGCGTTCTTGGATAATTGGTAATACCAATTTACAATCGCTGTTGGCTAGGGTAAAAGCCTTGTATGCGGTGTGTCAATTTGCCGCCCTAAAACTTTTGTCGAATGAGCGGTGCAGAACGCATCTGATCTGTTCGATCAAGCGTCGTCTGGTAGGTGCTGATGCAGCGCCGATAGGCCAGAATAGAGAGCCCGGCGAGCCGCCGGGATCGTGGAGAATTGAGTGATGGGGTTTGATCAGATTCGGCAGCGCCGTTTGTCTGACGATATTGTCGAGCAGCTCGAAGGGATGATTCTCGAGGGCACATTGAAGGCCGGCGAACGCCTGCCAGCAGAGCGTGCGTTGGCCGAGCAGTTCGGCGTGTCACGCCCTTCGTTGCGCGAAGCGATCCAGAAACTGGCGGCCAAAGGGTTGCTTGTGAGCCGTCAGGGCGGCGGTAACTACGTGGTGGAATCCCTGGGCTCGACGTTCAGCGATCCGCTGTTGCATCTGCTGGAAAGCAACCCCGAGGCCCAGCGCGATTTGCTGGAGTTTCGTCATACGCTGGAAGCATCCTGTGCCTACTACGCGGCATTGCGTGCCACAGACGTGGATCGCGAGCGGCTGACTGCAGCCTTCGATGAATTGCAGGACTGCTATTCGCGCCATGACGAAGTGAGTCGGGTGGAAGAGGGGGCGGCGGATGCAAGATTTCATTTGGCAATCGCCGAAGCCAGTCATAACGCGGTGTTGCTGCACACCATTCGTGGTCTGTTCGACCTGCTCAAGCGCAACGTGGTGACCAACATCGGCGGTATGTACAAACAGCGCACTGAAACCCGCGACATGTTGATCGCGCAGCACAGAGAATTGTATCTGGCGATTATCGAAGGTCGGGCAGAGCAAGCGCGGGAAGTTTCCAGTCGGCACATTTTGTATGTGCAGGAAGTGCTGGAAGAGGTGCGTCAGGAAGTGCAGCGCGTGGCTCGGGCGGAGCGGCGCAAGGGGATGTAATCAGTTAGTTCTTTGGTGATTGGACTATTGCATTCGCGAGCAAGCCCGCTCCCACAGGTTCCGGGTCTGCCACATAAATCTCGGCATCCACGGATAATGTGGGAGCGGGCTTGCTCGCGAAAGCGATCTGAAGGCGAAAGAACTAGTCTTCCTTACCCTTGTTTCGCACCGCACGCTGCAACTCACGACCGGCGTCGCGTTCGCGTTCGGTATCACGCTTGTCGTATTCCTTCTTGCCCTTGCCCAGAGCGATCTCGCACTTGACCATGTGCTTGCTCCAGTACCAGGAAAGGCATACGCAGGCGTAACCTTTTTGCTGCACGGCAGCGGCCAGCTTTTCCAGCTCGCGCCGATTGAGCAGCAATTTCCGGGTGCGGGTCGGATCAGCGATGACGTGGGTACTGGCAGTCATTAGCGGCGTAATGTGGCTGCCGAGCAGCCAGGCTTCGCCATCCTTGAGCAGTACGTAACTGTCAACCAGTTGTAGCTTGCTTGCCCGCAAACTTTTTACTTCCCAGCCGGCCAGGACCAGACCAGCCTCGAACTTATGCTCGATGAAGTAATCGTGTCGCGCCTTTTTGTTCTGCGCGATGGTCCCTGTTGGGTGTTTCTTCTGTTTAGCCATAGGGGCGGCATTATAGGGAGTTGCAAGCGAGTCGGCTACGGTATCGCTACGTGCTTGAGCAGGTTGATTGAATCCCGGACAATGCGGCCTCTTTTTTGAACGCTTGGGCGTGATAACGATGTCGACAGACAAGGTTTCTGTCCACGGCAGTTGGGCTAGCCGCTGGGTCTTCATACTCGCCGCGACCGGTTCGGCCGTGGGGCTGGGTAGTATCTGGAAATTCCCTTACATGGTCGGCGTCTACGGTGGCGGAGCCTTCGTGCTGATGTTCCTCGCCTGTATCGCGCTGATCGGTATGCCCGTCATGCTGGCCGAAACCCTGATCGGCCGCCGCGCGCGGCAGAGCCCGGCGAATGCCTTGAAGGTCCTGGCGCTGGAAGCGGGGCATTCGGCGAAGTGGTCCTGGGGTGCATTTGCCGGGATGATCACGGCGCTGCTAATCCTGTCTTTCTATAGTGTGGTCGGCGGCTGGTCGCTGGACTACATCATTGATATGGGTCGTGGCGACTTCCAGGGGGCGACGCCTGATCAGGTCGGTGCCTACTTTGGCGGTGTGATTGCCGATCCGTGGCGCCTGACACTTTGGCACACGATTTTCATGCTCCTCTCCGCCATTGTGATCGCCAAGGGCGTGGTCGCCGGGCTGGAACGTAGCCTGCGGATCATGATGCCACTGCTGTTCGTGATGATCCTGGTGTTGCTGGGCTACAGCATGACTACGGGCCATTTCATGGAGGGCGTGCATTTCATGTTCGACTTCCATCCGGAAAAAGTACTCGACGGCTTGCTGCCAGCGATGGGGCACGCTTTCTTTTCCCTGAGCGTAGGCGTCGGCTCGATCATGATCTATGGCGCTTATATGCCGAAGAGTTCGTCGATTTCCGGGACTGTGGTCGGCGTAGCACTGCTCGATACATTCGTCTCTCTGGTGGCCGGTCTGGCATTGTTTCCGATTGTGTTTGCCGCGGGCCTGAACCCGAGCGAAGGACCGGGGCTGATGTTCGTCAGCCTGCCGTTTGCCTTTGGTAACGTGGCGTTCGGCCAGTTGATGGGCGTAGTGTTCTTCGTGCTGGTAGCGATTGCGGCCTGGAGTTCGGCGATTTCCCTGCTCGAACCGATGGTGGCTTACCTGGTTGAACGCACGAAGATCAGCCGCGCCTGGGTCACCTTCTGGTTGGCATTCATCTGCTGGTTCGTCGGTCTGGGTACCGTGTTTTCCTTCAATATCTGGAAGGAAGCCAAGTTTTTCGTGAACGAAGGCGGGATGTTCCACCTCTATCAATGGGGGGCAGCCGGTGGTCTGGACTTCTTTGGTGTGATCGATTTCTTCACCTCGCGGATCATGTTGCCACTCGGTGGTTTGTGTTTCGTGGTGTTTGCGGGCTGGGTGATGGGGCGTGAAGCGGTGCGCGACGAATTGTCGATCCGCCGTCCGGTGCTGTTCGCCTTGTCCCTGTTCTTGATGCGCTATGTGGCGCCCATCGGCATTCTTGTAGTGTTTGCCGCCCAGCTGTGGAAGTAACGCTGACATGACGACACACATTCAACGTTCGGCCCTGCTGCCGTATCCGGCACAAGCGCTTTATGACCTGGTCAACGATGTGGCCAGCTATCCGCAATTCCTGCCGTGGTGCTCGTCGGCGGAAGTCCTGGAAAGTACTCCTGAGCTCATGCGTGCCCGCGTCGGCGTGGCCAAGGGTGGCCTGAGTCAGCATTTCGTGACGCGTAACACTCTGGTGCCAGGGCGTTCGATCGAGATGAACCTGGAGGAAGGTCCGTTCAGCCAGTTGCACGGGGTCTGGGTGTTCAAGCCGTTGGGCGAGAAGGCCTGCAAGATCAGCCTGGACTTGTCGTTCGACTACTCGGGGCCACTGGTGCGTGCGACGTTGGGGCCTTTGTTCAATCAGGCGGCGAATACGCTGATGGACGCGTTTTGCCAGCGTGCGAAGCAGATGCATGGTTGAGGCAATGATCAAGGTCGAAGTGGTGTATGCCGCTGTTGATCGTCAGGTACTGCTGACCGTAACGGTGCCGGTGGGTGCAACGGTGCGAGATGCGTTGCTCAAATCCGGCCTGAACAGCGAATTCCCTGAGCTGGATCTAGCCAGTTGTCCGGTTGGGATCTTTGGCAAAGTGATCGCTGAACCGGCCAATCGTCCGGTTCAGGCAGGGGATCGCCTCGAGATTTACCGGCCGTTGCTTGCCGATCCGAAAGAAGTTCGCCGGTTGCGCGCCGCCAAAGCGGCCGAGGCCAAAGCCCGGAATCAGTGATCCGGTTAAACGCCAGACGATAAAAAACCCGGACATGCCGGGTTTTTTATTGCGTCGCAAATTATTGCGGCGAGGTTTCCAGCGGTTCTGGCGTCGGGATTGGAACGGTTTCCACGTTGTCCACGTCCTTCTGGATCTGGTCCAGCAACGAGCCTGGCTTGACCGGTTTTTCTGGCTTCGGCTTCTCGGCGTTTTCTGCAGGCGTGGTCACGGTAGTGTCACTGTCCTTGCCGAGAATCGCTTCGTCGCGGCTCACGCCTGGCATGAAATCGCCAGAGAGGCTGACAAGTTGATCATTTGGGTTGAAGATAACGCTAATGCGTTCCTGTTGGCGTTCACCGCCACCCGGTTGCAGGCTGTACAGATAATCCCAGCGATCGGCATGGAACGTGTCAGTCAGCAGAGGGTTACCCATGATAAACCGTACTTGCCGGCGGGTCATTCCCGGGCGTAACTGGTCTATCATGTCCTGCGTGACGACATTGCCCTGCTGGATGTCGATTTTGTAAACCCCGGGGAATGAACAACCGGCGAGTGCGAGCAGTCCCACAAAGGTGAAACTGGTTAGCAAGAGCTTGGTGTTTTGCATCGGTGGGCGACTTCCACTATCTTGGCTGGGACAACGTAAACGCCGATCATACCCGCATTAAGAGAAGCTGCGAAGCAGCATCGCGAGAAAGCTGACCATGGTTGAAAATAGCGAACTACGCAAAGCCGGCCTCAAAGTGACCCTTCCACGGGTCAAAATTCTGCAAATGCTCGATTCCGCCGAGCAACGCCACATGAGTGCCGAGGATGTCTACAAGGCGCTGATGGAGGCTGGTGAGGACGTCGGTTTGGCCACGGTTTACCGTGTTCTGACCCAGTTCGAGGCAGCTGGCCTTGTGGTGCGGCACAACTTCGACGGAGGCCATGCGGTCTTCGAGCTGGACGACGGCAAGCATCACGACCATATGGTCAACGTCGAAACCAGTGAAGTGATCGAATTCTTCGACGAAGAAATCGAGCGGCTGCAGAAAGCAATCGTCGACAAGTATGGCTTCGAGATGGTTGATCACAATCTTGTACTGTACGTACGCAAGAAAAAGTAAGCATGTCGCGCGAACTTCAGGTTCGCGAAACGAACGAAGGCGACCCCAGGGTCGCCTTCGTGCTTTCTACCGTTCTTAAATTTTCGCGGTAACGACCATCTTTTTCGCGTGAGCCAGTGATTCCTTGGTGAGGTCGATGCCCCCCAGCATCCGTGCCACTTCTTCGACACGATCGGTCTTGCTCAGTTTGGAGACTGCCGTATGCGTGGCGTCTTCACCGCGAACCTTGTGTACAAATAAATGTTGATGCCCTTGCGCCGCCACTTGCGGCAAGTGAGTCACGGTTAGAACCTGCCCACGCTCCCCGAGGCGCCGCAGCAGCTGGCCGACAATCTCGGCGGTCGGGCCGCCGATGCCCACGTCCACTTCGTCGAACACCAGGGTTGGCACCCGCGAGGTCTGCGCAGTGATCACCTGAATCGCCAGGCTGATACGCGACAGTTCTCCACCCGACGCCACTTTCGCCAGGGCTTTCAACGGTTGCCCCGGGTTGGCGCTCACCAGCAGTTCTACCTGTTCAAGCCCATTGGGCAGCAGTTCGTCGCTGCTGTTGGGGCGCAGTTCGATGGTGAAGCGGCCGCCGGGCATGCCCAGGCGCTGGATTTCCTGTTCCACGGCACTGGCCAGGCTGCTCGAGGCTTGGTGCCGCAGATCGCTCAGATCCCGAGCCTTCTCCTGATAATGGCGGGCGTAGGAGGCCAGCTCATCGCTCAATCGCTCGATGGATTCATCGTTGGCGTTCAGGGTTTCGATTTCATCGAGTAGCTTCTGCTGCATCTCGGCGACTTCGGTCGGCTGGATGCGGTGTTTGCGTGCCAGGGTGTAGATGGCGTCGAGGCGCTCTTCCAGGTACTGAAGACGTGCCGGGTCGGCGTCGAAGTTGTCGAGAAAGCGGTTCAACTCGCCTACGGCTTCTTCAACCTGAATCTGCGCACTGGTCAGCAGGCTGCTAGCTTCGCCCAAGGCGCCGATCGAATTGTTCACGCTCGATAGGCGGTTAAGGCTGGCGGTCAGCGCGTTCAGTACGTTGCCGGAATCACTTTCGCTGCATTGTTCGACCACTTGCCGACAAATACCCAGCAAGGTTTCGGCGTTGGTCAGGTTCTTGTGTTCCTGTTCCAGCTGCTCCAGCTCGTTTTCGCCGAGGCCGAGGTTTTCCAGTTCTTCGAGTTGGTAGCTGAGCAACTGATGGCGGGCGCGCTGTTCGTCGCCGGAGTTGGAAAGGCGTTCCAGTTCCTGGCGGGTCTGGCGCCAGCGTTGGGCAGCCAATTGCACCTGGCGGGCCAGGTCTGTGGCGCCGGCGTATTCGTCGAGCAGACGGCGGTGAGTATCGGTTTTGAGCAGGGATTGGTGTTCGTGCTGGCTGTGGATATCGATCAGCAACTCGCCCAAGGCTTTCAGATCGCTGAGGGGGCAGGGGGTGCCGTTGATATAGCCGCGGGATCGCCCTTCAGCGGTGATCACTCGACGCAGAATGCACGGGCCGTCGTTCTCGAGGTCTCGTTCGGCCAGCCAGGCGCTGGCTTCCGGGATGTCGACCAGATCGAAGGTGGCCAGGATATCGGCCTTGTCGGCGCCCGGGCGGACCACGCCGCTGTCGGCGCGATCGCCCAGGGTCAGGCCGAGGGCGTCGAGCATGATCGACTTGCCGGCGCCGGTTTCCCCTGTGATCACGCTCATCCCGCGATCGAGTTCGAGATCGAGATGTTCAACGATGGCGTAGTTGTGTACGGACAGGTGCACCAGCATAAAGGCCGCTCCCAGGCTTTAGGTCTGGTTATTTATACAGTGTTTTGTTTCGGGCTGACAATGCCCCCTCTTAGGTCGATTTGCTTGATTGAAAGAAATCCTTAGTGCGATGAGGAATGACAATGCAGCTGTTTTTTGTAGGGTTAATCATCAAATAGCCCTTGAAGCTGAATTTTGCGGCCCCATATACCGGGCAGAAGCGCGAGTTGAGCTCGCGGACGATATTGGAAGGAGAAATCTATGGCTGACGAACAGACAGTGGATACGCAAAATCTAGACGCCAACCAGGGCCCCGAGGCTTCGGGTGAAGACCTGGCGGCTCGTGTGCAAGTGCTCGAAGAGCAATTGGCTGGTGCGCAGGATCAGGCTTTGCGTGTAGCCGCCGATCTGCAGAACGTCCGCCGCCGTGCCGAGCAGGACGTTGAAAAGGCTCACAAATTTGCCTTGGAAAAGTTCGCTGGCGACCTGCTGCCGATCATCGACAGCCTGGAGCGCGGTCTGGAGCTATCCAACCCTGACGACGAAAACATTCGTCCGATGCGCGAAGGGATCGAGCTGACCCTGAAAATGTTCCAGGACACCCTGAAACGCTATCACCTGGAAGCGATTGATCCTGAAGGCGAACCCTTCAACGCTTCGCATCACCAGGCAATGGCCATGCAGGAAAGCGCCGACGTCGAGCCAAACAGCGTGCTCAAGGTGTTTCAGAAGGGCTACCAGCTTCACGGTCGCCTGCTGCGCCCGGCCATGGTCGTGGTCAGCAAGGCACCTGCACCGGTTTCGCCTTCGATTGACGAGCAGGCTTGAAATTAGCCGCAAGGCCCCCATTTAGAAGTCAAGCGTTTAAGTGCTACCGCAGTCAGCCACCACTACTGCGGCATCCAAATCCAAAGTTTCGGGAGAGTGAACATGGGCAAAATTATCGGTATCGACCTGGGGACTACCAACTCCTGCGTCTCCGTGCTGGAAAACGGCAAAGCCAAAGTGATTGAAAACGCTGAAGGCGCGCGTACCACGCCGTCGATCATCGCTTATGCCAACGACGGTGAAATCCTGGTTGGCCAGTCGGCCAAGCGTCAGGCAGTGACCAATCCGCATAACACCCTGTACGCGGTGAAGCGTCTGATCGGTCGTCGTTTTGACGAAGAAGTCGTACAGAAAGACATCCAGATGGTCCCTTACAAGATCGTCAAGGCTGACAACAACGACGCCTGGGTTGAAGTGAACGGCCAGAAAATGGCGCCGCCACAAATTTCGGCTGAAATTCTGAAGAAAATGAAGAAGACCGCCGAAGACTACCTCGGCGAGCCAGTGACCGAAGCGGTGATCACCGTTCCGGCCTACTTCAACGACAGCCAGCGTCAAGCCACCAAAGACGCCGGCCGCATCGCGGGCCTGGACGTTAAACGTATCATTAACGAACCAACCGCAGCCGCACTGGCCTACGGTATGGACAAGGCGAAAGGCGATCACACCGTGATCGTTTACGACCTGGGCGGCGGTACTTTCGACGTTTCCGTGATCGAAATCGCTGAAGTCGATGGCGAGCACCAGTTCGAAGTGTTGGCCACCAACGGTGACACTTTCCTGGGCGGTGAAGACTTTGACATTCGTCTGATCGACTACCTCGTTGACGAGTTCAAGAAAGAAAGCGGCATGAACCTCAAGGGTGACCCGCTGGCCATGCAGCGCCTGAAAGAAGCCGCTGAGAAAGCCAAGATCGAACTGTCCTCGAGCCAGTCGACCGACGTGAACCTGCCGTACATCACTGCAGACGCTACCGGTCCTAAGCATTTGAACGTGAAAATCTCCCGCGCCAAGCTCGAAGCGCTGGTTGAAGACCTGGTTCAGCGCACCATCGAACCTTGCCGCATCGCGATGAAAGACGCCGGTATCGACGTTGGTTCGATCAACGACGTGATCCTGGTCGGCGGTCAGACCCGTATGCCACTGGTTCAGAAGCTGGTGACCGATTTCTTCGGTAAAGAAGCACGTAAAGACGTCAACCCTGACGAAGCTGTTGCCATGGGTGCTGCTATCCAGGGCGCGGTATTGGCCGGTGACGTGAAAGACGTTCTGCTGCTCGACGTTAGCCCGCTGACCCTGGGTATCGAAACCATGGGCGGCGTGATGACCGCGCTGATCGAGAAAAACACCACGATTCCTACCAAGAAATCGCAAGTGTTCTCGACTGCCGACGACAACCAGGGCGCAGTGACCATTCACGTACTGCAAGGTGAGCGTAAGCAAGCCGCACAGAACAAGTCCCTGGGCAAGTTCGACCTGGCCGAGATTCCACCAGCACCACGTGGCGTGCCACAAATCGAAGTGACCTTCGACATCGACGCCAACGGCATCCTGCACGTCGGCGCGAAAGACAAGGCTACCGGCAAGACTCAGTCGATCGTGATCAAGGCCAACTCCGGTCTGTCCGAGGAAGAAATTCAGCAGATGGTTCGCGATGCTGAAGTGAACGCTGAAGAAGACCGCAAGTTCGAAGAGCTGGCCAGCGCCCGTAACCAAGGCGATGCCCTGGTTCACTCGACGCGCAAAATGGTCGCTGATGCTGGCGACAAAGTGAGCGCTGAAGAGAAGACTGCAATCGAAGCAGCTGTAGTTGCCCTGGAAACCGCCATCAAAGGCGACGACAAGGCCGCTATCGAAGCCAAGGTTGAAGAGCTGTCCAAGGTCTCTGCGCCAGTGGCTCAGAAAATGTACGCTGATCAGGCTCAGCCAGCTGAAGGCGCGGCGCCGAAAGACGAATCGGCTGAAAAGGCTGACGACGTTGTCGATGCCGAGTTCGAAGAAGTCAAAGACCACAAGTAAGTTGTTGGTCGCCCGGTTGACTGCCTTCAGGCGGTGACTGGTAGGATGTCGCCGCGCGGGAGCTTGCTCCCGCGTTGGCGTGTCTGGAGTAAGCGAATTTTTACAGCATGCGACAACGCTCGGATGTTGGCGGTATGACCGGAAATGCTCCTGCTTTTCGAGTCGAAAGTACCGCATCGAATCAAAGACCAGGATCGTTGAATTGACGTGAGTTGGGTCCGGGCCTGTATTGGGGCTCAACGAGTTTGGCGAGGCTCAGGAGAGGTTTGCCGAACGTCCTTAAGAGTGCAAAGACTTATGGCAAAGCGTGACTATTACGAAGTATTGGGTGTTGAGCGTGGTTCAAGCGAAGCGGACCTGAAAAAGGCCTACCGTCGCCTGGCGATGAAGCACCACCCGGACCGTAATCCCGATGACAAAGCGTCGGAAGATATGTTCAAGGAGGCCAACGAGGCCTACGAAGTGCTGTCCGATTCCAGCAAGCGCGCGGCTTATGACCAATACGGTCATGCCGGTGTCGACCCGAGCATGGGTGGCGGCGGTGCCGGGTTTGGCGGTCAGAACTTCTCCGACATCTTTGGCGATGTCTTCAGTGACTTCTTCGGTGGCGGCCGCGGCGGTGCTCGTGGCGGCGCTCAGCGCGGCAGCGACCTGCGTTACACCCTGGAGCTGAACCTGGAAGAGGCGGTGCGCGGCACGACCGTGAATATCCGCGTTCCGACACTGGTCAACTGCAAGCCGTGCGATGGTTCGGGTGCCAAGAAAGGCTCCTCGCCGATCACTTGCCCGACGTGCGGCGGTATTGGTCAGGTGCGCATGCAGCAGGGCTTCTTCTCGGTGCAGCAGACCTGCCCGCGCTGCCATGGCCAAGGCAAGATCATTTCCGATCCGTGCGATTCCTGCCACGGCGAAGGTCGTGTCGAAGAGTACAAGACCCTGTCGGTGAAAGTGCCGGCCGGTGTTGATACCGGTGACCGCATTCGTCTGTCTGGCGAAGGCGAGGCGGGTGCGCAGGGTGGCCCGACTGGCGACCTGTACGTGGTGATCAATGTGCGCGAGCACGCAATCTTCCAGCGTGACGGCAAGCACCTGTTCTGCGAAGTGCCAATCAGCTTCGTCGACGCAGCGCTGGGCGGCGAGCTGGAGATTCCGACCCTCGATGGTCGGGTCAAGCTGAAGATCCCTGAAGGGACTCAGACCGGTAAGCAGTTCCGTGTTCGCGGTAAAGGCGTCGCGCCGGTTCGTGGTGGCGGTGCTGGTGACCTGATGTGCCGCGTGGCGGTCGAAACCCCGGTCAACCTGGGTCGTCGTCAGCGCGAATTGCTGGAGGAGTTGCGCAGCTCCCTGGCGGGTGACAACAGTCATTCTCCGAAAACCACCGGTTGGTTCGAAGGCGTGAAGCGCTTCTTCGGCGATTTGTAAGGAGTCGGCATGCGACGTATAGCTGTGATGGGCGCTGCCGGGCGCATGGGCAAGATTCTGGTCGAGGCAGTGCAGCAACGCGCGCCGCTGACCGGCCTGACGGCAGCCATCGTGCGCCCCGGCAGCACGCTGATTGGCGTGGATGCCGGTGAGCTGGCATCGCTGGGACGAATCGGTGTGCCGCTGTCCGGTAAGCTGGATGCGGTGGCCGATGAGTTCGATGTGTTGATCGACTTCACGCTCCCTGAAGTCATGCTGAAAAACCTGGCGTTCTGCCGTAAGGCGGGCAAGGCCATGGTGATCGGCACGACGGGGTTGGACGCCGCGCAGAAGCAGTTGCTGGTCGAGGCGAGCGAAGATATTGCGATTGTGTTCGCGGCCAATTTCAGTGTCGGGGTAAACCTGTCGCTGAAGCTGCTCGATATGGCGGCCCGTGTGCTGGGCGATGACGCGGATATCGAAATCATCGAAGCCCATCATCGGCACAAGATCGATGCGCCTTCAGGCACGGCTCTGCGCATGGGCGAAGTGATCGCCAATGCACTCGATCGTGATCTGCAGAAGGTTGCGGTTTATGGTCGTGAAGGACACACCGGTGCGCGTGAGCGCGAAACGATCGGCTTCGCGACTGTTCGCGGTGGTGATGTGGTCGGTGATCATACGGTGCTGTTCGCCTGTGAAGGCGAGCGACTGGAAATCACTCACAAGGCATCCAGTCGCATGACCTTCGCCAAGGGCGCGGTACGTGCAGCTTTGTGGCTGGATGGTCGTGAGCCAGGCCTTTACGACATGCAAGACGTGCTCGACCTGCGGTAAGATGTGCCCGAAATCGGGTTCAAACTCAGCGTTTGGGCCCGGTTTTATTCCGCCAAGCGACGTCCTGTCGCATTCTCCGGCCTTTAGGGCTCATTGGCGGTAGACCAAAAATGCCTTTTTCTGTAAGCTACAGCTTTAGTGTGTCCACTAAAAGCGCGCAGAATAATTCGATGAAGAAGCGGGGTGACGTGTCCATACGTCACTCCGCTTTTTTACAACCTGCGATCGCCCTTTCAGGCTTTATTTACGGGAGGTCTTCTTGACTAAGCCAGCCATACTCGCCCTTGCTGATGGCAGCATTTTTCGCGGCGAAGCCATTGGAGCCGACGGTCAAACCGTTGGTGAGGTGGTGTTCAACACCGCCATGACCGGCTATCAGGAAATCCTTACCGATCCTTCCTACGCCCAACAGATCGTTACCCTGACGTACCCGCACATCGGCAATACCGGCACCACGCCGGAAGACGCCGAGTCCGACCGCGTCTGGTCCGCTGGCCTGGTCATTCGTGACCTGCCACTGGTTGCGAGCAACTGGCGCAACACGATGTCACTGTCCGACTACCTGAAAGCCAACAATGTGGTGGCAATCGCCGGTATCGACACTCGCCGCCTGACACGCATCCTGCGTGAGAAAGGCGCACAGAACGGCTGCATCATGGCCGGTGACAACATTTCCGAAGAAGCCGCCATCGCCGCTGCTCAGGGTTTCCCTGGTCTCAAAGGCATGGACCTGGCAAAAGTCGTCAGCACCAAAGAGAAGTACGAGTGGCGCTCGACGGTCTGGGATCTGAAAACCGACAGCCATGCAACTATCGAAGCCTCCGAGCTGCCATACCATGTTGTGGCCTACGACTACGGCGTCAAGCTGAACATCCTGCGCATGCTGGTCGAGCGCGGTTGCCGCGTGACCGTGGTGCCTGCACAGACTCCGGCCGCCGAAGCGCTGGCACTGAAACCTGACGGCGTGTTCCTGTCCAACGGCCCGGGCGACCCTGAGCCATGCGACTACGCGATCCAGGCAATCAAGGACGTGCTGGAAACCGAGATTCCGGTGTTCGGCATCTGCCTCGGTCACCAACTGCTGGCTCTGGCCTCCGGCGCCAAGACCCTGAAAATGGGCCACGGCCACCACGGTGCCAACCACCCGGTCCAGGATCTGGACAGCGGTGTGGTGATGATCACCAGCCAGAACCACGGTTTTGCGGTAGACGAAGCGACCCTGCCAGGCAACGTTCGGGCGATCCACAAATCGCTCTTCGACGGCACCCTGCAAGGCATCGAGCGTACCGACAAGAGCGCCTTCAGCTTCCAGGGTCACCCTGAAGCCAGCCCTGGCCCGAACGACGTAGCGCCACTGTTTGATCGCTTCATCAACGAAATGGCCAAGCGACGCTAATCGCTCGCCCTGATGTAGCGAAGCCTGAGGGCGGTCCCGAAACCGGTGGCCCCCTCAAGGCTTCAGAGATTGAACAAGACGGCTTGCCGACTGACCTGCGGATTTGAGTGACAACCCATGCCAAAACGTACAGACATTAAAAGCATCCTGATTCTCGGCGCTGGCCCGATCGTGATCGGCCAGGCCTGCGAATTCGACTACTCCGGCGCCCAGGCCTGTAAAGCCCTGCGCGAAGAGGGTTACCGCGTCATCCTGGTGAACTCCAACCCGGCGACCATCATGACCGACCCGGACATGGCCGACGCCACGTACATCGAGCCGATCAAGTGGCAGACCGTTGCCAAGATCATCGAGAAAGAGCGTCCGGACGCGCTGCTGCCAACCATGGGTGGCCAGACCGCTCTGAACTGTGCACTGGACCTGGAGCGCGAAGGCGTTCTGGAGAAGTTCGGCGTAGAGATGATCGGCGCCAACGCGGACACCATTGACAAGGCTGAAGACCGTTCGCGTTTCGACAAGGCGATGAAATCCATCGGCCTGGACTGCCCGCGTTCGGGTATCGCCCACAGCATGGAAGAAGCCAACGCGGTTCTCGAGCGTCTCGGCTTCCCGTGCATCATTCGTCCGTCCTTCACCATGGGCGGCACCGGTGGCGGTATCGCTTACAACCGTGAAGAGTTCGAAGAAATCTGCGCCCGCGGTCTGGACCTGTCGCCGACCAAAGAGTTGCTGATCGACGAATCGCTGATCGGCTGGAAAGAGTACGAGATGGAGGTTGTCCGCGATAAGAAGGACAACTGCATCATCGTCTGCTCCATCGAAAACTTTGACCCGATGGGCGTGCACACCGGTGACTCGATCACCGTTGCTCCGGCACAAACCCTGACGGACAAGGAATACCAGATCATGCGTAACGCCTCGTTGGCGGTACTGCGTGAGATCGGCGTGGAAACCGGCGGCTCCAACGTTCAGTTCGGTATCTGCCCGGACACCGGCCGCATGGTCGTGATCGAGATGAACCCGCGTGTATCCCGCTCTTCGGCACTGGCCTCGAAAGCCACTGGTTTCCCGATTGCGCGTATCGCTGCCAAGCTGGCGATCGGCTACACCCTGGACGAGCTGCAGAACGAAATCACCGGCGGCGCTACTCCTGCATCCTTCGAGCCTTCCATCGACTACGTAGTGACCAAGCTGCCACGCTTCGCCTTCGAGAAATTCCCGAAAGCCGACGCGCGCCTGACCACTCAAATGAAGTCGGTCGGTGAAGTCATGGCCATCGGCCGGACCTTCCAGGAATCCCTGCAGAAAGCCCTGCGCGGTCTGGAAGTGGGCGTTTGCGGCCTGGACGAGAAGCTCGACCTGAGCAACCCGGAAAGCATGAGCATCCTCAAGCGCGAACTGACCGTGCCGGGCGCCGAGCGTATCTGGTACGTCGCTGACGCGTTCCGCGCCGGCCTGTCGGTCGAAGACATTTTCGGCATGAACATGATCGACCCGTGGTTCCTGGTGCAGATCGAAGATCTGATCAAGGAAGAAGAGAAGGTCAAGACCCTGGGTCTGGCCAGCATCGACCACGACTTGATGTTCCGCCTCAAGCGCAAAGGTTTCTCCGACATGCGTCTGGCCAAGCTGCTGGGCGTGACCGAGAAGGCTCTGCGTCGCCACCGTCACAAGCTGGAAATCTTCCCGGTCTACAAGCGCGTTGACACCTGCGCGGCCGAGTTCGCCACCGACACCGCTTACCTCTACTCGACGTACGAGGAAGAGTGCGAAGCCGCGCCGTCGGGCCGCGACAAGATCATGATCCTCGGCGGCGGTCCAAACCGTATCGGCCAGGGTATCGAGTTCGACTATTGCTGCGTACACGCGGCACTGGCCCTGCGCGAAGACGGTTACGAGACCATCATGGTCAACTGCAACCCGGAAACCGTTTCCACCGACTACGACACCTCCGATCGCCTGTACTTCGAACCAGTGACCTTGGAAGACGTACTGGAAATCGTCCGCGTCGAGAAGCCGAAAGGCGTGATCGTCCAGTACGGCGGCCAAACCCCGCTGAAACTGGCGCGAGCCCTGGAAGAAGCCGGCGTGCCAATCATCGGCACCAGCCCTGACGCCATCGACCGTGCCGAAGATCGTGAGCGCTTCCAGCAAATGGTTGAGCGCCTGAACCTGCGTCAGCCGCCAAACGCCACCGTGCGCAGCGAAGACGAAGCGATTCGTGCCGCGGCCAAGATCGGTTATCCGTTGGTGGTTCGTCCGTCCTACGTACTGGGCGGCCGTGCGATGGAAATCGTCTACGAAGAAGAAGAACTCAAGCGCTACTTGCGTGATGCGGTGAAAGTGTCCAACGACAGCCCGGTGTTGCTCGATCACTTCCTCAATTGCGCGATCGAAATGGACGTGGATGCGGTCTGCGACGGCACCGACGTGGTGATCGGCGCGATCATGCAGCACATCGAGCAGGCCGGCGTTCACTCCGGTGACTCCGCGTGCTCCCTGCCGCCGTACTCGCTGCCTGCTCACATCCAGGACGAGATGCGCGAACAGGTCAAGAAAATGGCCCTGGAGCTGGGCGTTGTCGGCCTGATGAACGTTCAGTTGGCGCTGCAAGGCGAAGACATCTACGTCATCGAAGTCAACCCGCGCGCTTCCCGTACCGTTCCGTTCGTGTCCAAGTGCATCGGTGTTTCCCTGGCAATGATCGCGGCTCGCGTGATGGCCGGTAAAACCCTGAAGGAAATCGGCTTCACCAAAGAAATCATTCCGAACTTCTACAGCGTGAAAGAGGCGGTGTTCCCATTCGCCAAATTCCCTGGCGTGGACCCGATCCTGGGCCCAGAGATGAAGTCCACCGGTGAAGTGATGGGCGTGGGCGACACCTTCGGCGAAGCCTTTGCCAAAGCCCAGATGGGTGCCAGCGAAGTACTGCCGACTGGCGGCACCGCGTTCATCAGCGTGCGTGACGATGACAAGCCACTGGTTGCAGGCGTGGCCCGTGATCTGATCAACTTGGGCTTCGAAGTGGTCGCCACTGCCGGTACTGCCAAGCTGATCGAAGCCGCAGGCCTGAAAGTGCGTCGTGTGAACAAGGTAACCGAGGGTCGTCCGCACGTGGTCGACATGATCAAGAATGACGAAGTCACTCTGATCATCAACACCACCGAAGGTCGCCAGTCGATCGCCGATTCCTACTCCATTCGTCGTAATGCCTTGCAGCACAAGATCTACTGCACCACTACCATTGCTGCTGGCGAAGCTATCTGCGAAGCGCTGAAGTTCGGTCCCGAGAAGACCGTGCGCCGCTTGCAGGATCTACACGCAGGATTGAAGGCATGATCAAATACCCAATGACCGTCCAGGGCGCGAAAGCCCTGGAAGAAGAACACGCTCACCTGACCAAGGTCGTCCGTCCGAAGCTTAGCCAGGACATCGGTACGGCCCGCGAGTTGGGTGACTTGAAGGAAAACGCCGAATACCACGCTGCTCGCGAGCAGCAGGGTATGGTCGAGGCGCGGATTCGTGACATTGAAGGCCGGATTCAGAATCAGGTCATCATCGATGTCACGACCATTCCTCACACCGGCAAAGTGATTTTCGGCACCACCGTTGAAATCGCTAACGTCGAGACTGATGAGCGCGTCACTTACCACATCGTGGGTGAGGATGAGGCTGACTTCAAACTTGGTAAGATTTCGGTGGGTTCGCCACTGGCCCGCGCCTTGATTGCCAAGGAAGAGGGGGATGTGGTCGCCGTGAAAACGCCGGGTGGCGTTATCGAGTACGAGATTGTCGAAGTTCGCCACCTCTGAAAGAAGGCGCCCGCTACGTGCGGGCGCCATGCTTTGGCAACTAACCCAAATGTTGTGGGTTGGCGGCCTGTGGCTGTTGCACGTTGGTCTGCTGCCGGTGCTGGGGCGAATAGGCCTGGCACCGCTGCTGATCGACGAAATCGCAGGCATGCTGAATACGCTGATGGTGGGATTTGCCACGGCGTGTGTGGGTTTTCAGGCTTTGGTGCTGGTTCAGGCCAAGGGCCTTGCCAGTCTATGGCGCGATATTCGTGGGCAACTGCTGATGATGGCGCTGTTTGGGGGCGCGATGTATTTCGCAGTCCACGTCGGCTGGCCGCAGGCGGTGCATTGGCAGCTGTTCAGCTATCTTGTTCTGGGGTTTTCCGGGCTGGTGCTGGTGATGCAACCGGTGCCGGGATGGAGTGTGAGGGTGCGCGAAGCACACCCTTGACCCTTGTCATCACTTGAAGCGATGGACGTTCGACAGCTGCTTGTTGACGCTGAAGTTCTTGCGGTAAATCAGTGCCATCTTGCCGATGACCTGAACCAGATCGGCTTTGCCGGCCTTGCAGAGTTCTGCAATGGCTGCCAGGCGCGATTCGCGATCGAGGATGTTGAGCTTGATTTTGATCAGCTCGTGATCCGCCAAAGCGCGTTCAAGTTCGGCTAACACACCTTCAGTCAAACCGTTGTCAGCCACAATCAAAACTGGTTTCAGATGGTGGCCAATGGATTTGTACTGTTTCTTCTGCTCTTGAGTGAGCGGCATAATCTGACCCTTTAGTCTGGATTCTGTAAAATGGCGGCCATTTTACCCGAGGGTTCGTGGATCCGCCCAATTAATCACGACCCTTATCATCGAGGTGCCCAATGGCGCGTTCCAAGACAAGCCTTGGTTGGCTGAAAAGACATGTCAATGATCCCTATGTGAAGCAGGCGCAGAAGGATGGTTACCGCTCGCGTGCGAGTTACAAGCTTCTGGAGGTCCAGGAGAAATACAAGCTGATCCGTCCGGGTATGAGCGTTGTCGACCTGGGTGCGGCGCCCGGCGGCTGGTCGCAGGTCACTAGTCGGCTGATCGGTGGTCAGGGGCGTCTGATCGCCTCGGACATCCTGGAAATGGACAGCATTCCGGACGTGACTTTCATCCAGGGTGACTTCACCCAGGACGAAGTGCTCGCACAGATCCTTGAAGCCGTGGGTAATTCGCAGGTGGACCTTGTGATTTCCGATATGGCCCCCAATATGAGTGGTACGCCTGAGGTGGACATGCCAAAAGCCATGTTTCTATGTGAGCTGGCTCTTGATCTGGCGGCTCGGATACTCAAGCCGGGTGGTAATTTCGTGATCAAGGTGTTTCAGGGCGAAGGGTTTGATGCTTACGTGAAGGACGCTCGTCAGAAATTCGACAAGGTCCAGATGATCAAGCCGGACTCTTCCCGTGGCAGTTCCCGCGAGCAATACATGCTGGCTTGGGGCTACCGCGGCCGTAGTGAGTAAATCGAGGTTTTTTTGCGGGTCGATAGGATTTTCGTATTTCGTCCCGTGAGCATTAGCGAATATTGTGTAGAAAGTGTTTCACAAAGGGTTACAGACGGCGCCTGCCAGAGCCGTAGGTAATGTAGTAAGTTAGGCCGGTGAATATCATGCGAAGCACGCGCCATTAGCGGAGCTTGCTTCAGAGGGTAGTTAATTGAACGATATGGCAAAGAATCTGATCCTGTGGTTGATCATCGCGGCTGTCCTGGTGACAGTGATGAACAACTTCTCCAGCCCTAACGAGCCGCAGACCCTCAACTATTCCGACTTCATCCAGCAGGTCAAGGATGGCAAGGTCGAGCGCGTAGCGGTTGATGGCTACGTGATTACCGGCAAGCGCAACGATGGCGACAGCTTCAAGACCATTCGTCCGGCAATCCAGGACAATGGCCTGATCGGCGACCTCGTGGATAACCACGTGGTAGTCGAAGGCAAGCAGCCTGAGCAGCAAAGCATCTGGACTCAACTCCTGGTTGCAAGCTTCCCGATCCTGGTGATCATCGCTGTCTTCATGTTCTTCATGCGGCAGATGCAGGGCGGTGCCGGTGGCAAGGGCGGGCCGATGAGCTTCGGCAAGAGCAAGGCGCGCCTGCTCTCCGAAGATCAGGTGAAAACCACGTTGGCTGACGTTGCCGGTTGCGACGAAGCCAAGGAAGAAGTTGGCGAGTTGGTCGAGTTCCTGCGTGATCCGGGCAAGTTCCAGCGTTTGGGCGGTCGCATTCCTCGTGGCGTGCTGATGGTCGGTCCTCCTGGTACGGGTAAAACCTTGATCGCCAAGGCGATTGCCGGCGAAGCCAAAGTGCCGTTCTTTACCATTTCCGGTTCCGATTTCGTCGAAATGTTCGTCGGTGTCGGTGCCAGTCGTGTTCGTGACATGTTCGAGCAGGCGAAGAAGCACGCGCCATGCATCATCTTCATCGATGAAATCGACGCCGTCGGTCGCCACCGTGGTGCCGGCATGGGCGGCGGTCACGACGAGCGCGAACAGACACTCAACCAGTTGCTGGTAGAGATGGACGGCTTCGAAATGAATGACGGCATCATCGTCATTGCAGCGACCAACCGTCCCGATGTGCTAGACCCTGCATTGCTGCGTCCGGGCCGTTTCGACCGCCAGGTCGTGGTCGGTCTGCCGGATATCCGTGGTCGCGAGCAGATTCTCAAAGTCCACATGCGCAAAGTGCCAATGGGTGACGACGTCGCTCCGGCCGTGATCGCGCGTGGTACTCCTGGTTTCTCTGGTGCCGACCTGGCCAACCTGGTGAACGAGGCATCGTTGTTCGCAGCCCGTGCCGGCAAGCGCATCGTCGAGATGAAAGAGTTCGAACTGGCCAAAGACAAGATCATGATGGGTGCCGAGCGCAAATCCAT
The DNA here is from genome assembly GCF_019145235.1 of Pseudomonas farris. GTDB lineage: Bacteria > Pseudomonadota > Gammaproteobacteria > Pseudomonadales > Pseudomonadaceae > Aquipseudomonas > Aquipseudomonas farris. Next base: position 94,067 of record NZ_JAHSTV010000009.1, read on the forward strand.
GGTCATGTCCGAGAAAGAGAAGCAGAACACTGCTTATCACGAAGCTGGCCACGCTATCGTCGGTCGCGTCGTCCCTGAGCATGATCCGGTCTACAAGGTGTCGATCATCCCGCGCGGTCGCGCGCTTGGTGTGACCATGTTCCTGCCGGAAGAAGATCGCTACAGCCTGTCCAAGCGTGCGCTGATCAGTCAGATCTGCTCGCTGTACGGCGGTCGTATCGCTGAAGAGATGACCCTGGGCTTCGACGGTGTCACCACCGGAGCATCCAACGACATCATGCGTGCCAGCCAGATCGCACGGAACATGGTGACCAAGTGGGGCTTGTCGGAAAAACTCGGCCCATTGATGTACGCCGAAGAAGAGGGCGAAGTGTTCCTCGGTCGTGGCGGCGGTGGTCAACATGCCAGCTTCTCCGGCGAGACAGCCAAGCTGATCGATTCCGAAGTACGCAGCATCATTGACCAGTGCTACGGCACGGCCAAGCAGATCCTCACGGATAACCGCGACAAGCTCGATGCCATGGCTGATGCCTTGATGAAGTACGAGACGATCGATGCCGATCAGATCGATGACATCATGGCGGGTCGTACCCCTCGCGAACCTCGCGACTGGTCTGGCGGTAGTGATACATCCGGTACGCCTCCGGCGGTGCAGGATGGGCGTCCGGAAACACCAATCGGTGGCCCGGCTGCTGACGTATAAGGTTTGAAATGACTTCTGTTCAGTCCTCGACCCGGTTGCCTTGCGGCAACCGGGTTCTTGATTTGGCCCAGACGCATGTCATGGGCATTCTCAATGTCACTCCCGACTCCTTTTCTGATGGTGGCCAATACAGTCAGCTCGATGCGGCGCTGCGCCACGCCGAGGCGATGGTGGCGGCTGGCGCGACACTGATTGACGTCGGTGGTGAATCGACCCGGCCCGGCGCCAGGGCGGTTTCTCCCCTTGAGGAGATGGAGCGTGTAGCGCCTGTCGTCGAGCGTATTCATCGTGAACTCGATGTGATTATCTCGGTCGATACCTCCACACCGGCAGTTATGCGTGAAACCGCAAGACTGGGGGCGGGTTTGATCAATGATGTGCGTTCGTTACGCCGAGACGGAGCCCTGGATGCAGCTGCAGCCACCGGTTTGCCGGTGTGTCTGATGCATATGCTCGGTGAACCGGGCGACATGCAGGACAATCCGCAGTACCAGGATGTGACGAAAGAGGTTGGCGAGTTTCTCGCCGAGCGGATGCTCCAGTGTGCGTCGGTAGGCATCCCTGCCGAGCGGATCATCCTCGATCCGGGCTTCGGCTTCGCGAAAACCTTGCAGCACAACTTGAGTTTGTTTAAGCATATGGAGGCCTTGCATGCCTTGGGGCGGCCCCTGTTGGTCGGGGTTTCGCGAAAGAGCATGATCGGGCAAGCCTTGAATCGGCCGGTGGGAGAGCGCCTGCATGGCGGTTTAGCGCTCGCGGCACTGGCTTCAATCAAGGGGGCGCGTATATTGCGCGTCCATGATGTGGCTGAAACGGTCGACGTAGTGCGAATGATTGCCGCAGTAGAATCAGCCGAATAAGAATGATGGAGTACTTATGAGCAAAAAATACTTTGGCACCGACGGCATTCGTGGTCGGGTCGGTGAATACCCGATTACTCCTGATTTCATGCTCAAGCTTGGCTGGGCGGCAGGCATGGCATTTCGCAGCATGGGTGCCTGCAAGGTGCTCGTGGGCAAGGACACCCGGATCTCCGGTTACATGTTCGAATCGGCGCTTGAGGCCGGGCTGACCTCGGCAGGTGCTGATGTGATGCTCCTGGGGCCGATGCCGACGCCGGCCATCGCCTATCTGACACGCACCTTTCATGCCGAAGCCGGCATCGTGATCAGCGCTTCGCACAACCCTCATGACGACAACGGCATCAAGTTTTTCTCCGGAAAGGGCACCAAGCTTCCGGATGAAGTCGAGCTGATGATCGAGGAGCTGCTCGACACCCCGATGACCGTGGTTGAATCGAGCAAGATCGGCAAGGTATCGCGAATCAACGATGCCTCGGGCCGTTATATCGAATTCTGCAAGAGCAGCGTTCCGACCGGCACCAGTTTCGCTGGGCTGAAGATCGTGATCGACTGTGCCCACGGTGCGACCTATAAAGTGGCGCCTAGTGTGTTCCGTGAGCTGGGGGCCGATGTCGTTGTGCTTTCTGCTCATCCCAATGGCCTGAACATCAATGAGAATTGCGGTTCGACCCATATGGAACCGCTGCAAGCTGCCGTATTGGCCGAGCACGCCGATTTGGGTATTGCCTTTGACGGTGATGGTGATCGGGTCCAGATGGTCGATCACACTGGCACTGTCGTCGACGGCGACGAGTTGTTGTTTATCATTGCTCGCGATCTGCAAGAGCGCGGCAAGTTGCAGGGCGGTGTGGTCGGTACGCTGATGAGTAACCTGGGGCTGGAGTTGGCCCTGGCGGATCTGGCGATTCCTTTTGTGCGCGCCAACGTAGGCGACCGTTACGTGATCTCCGAGTTGCTGGAGCGCGATTGGCAGGTGGGTGGAGAAAACTCGGGGCACATTGTCTGCTTCAGTCACACCACCACCGGTGATGCAATCATTGCCGCGTTGCAGGTGTTGATGGCGCTGAAGAGGCGCGTAGAAAGCCTGGCTCAGTCCCGTCAGGCGCTGCGCAAGTGTCCTCAGGTGCTGATCAATGTCCGGTTTGGCGGTGGTGCGAGTCCGCTCGAACATCCGAAAGTCAAGGAAGCGAGTGACCGTGTTACCCAAGCGATGGCCGGTCGTGGGCGCGTGCTGTTGCGCAAGTCCGGGACAGAGCCGCTGGTGCGGGTCATGGTCGAGGGCGAGGACGAAACGCAGGTTCGCGGTTACGCCGAAGAGCTCGCAAAACTGGTAACTGAAGTTTCTGCCTGATTTCGGCTTGCCAGCCATGATTGTGTTGGGTAACATCTGCGCCCACTTTGACCGACGAGGTACAGCATGCGTCGCCCTATGGTAGCTGGTAACTGGAAGATGCACGGTACCCGCGCCAGCGTCGCTGAGCTGATCAACGGCCTTGGTCATCTGGCCTTGCCAAGCGGTGTTGATGTCGCGGTATTCCCGCCTTGCTTGCATATCAATCAAGTGATTGATGGCTTGAAAGGCAAGTCGATTTCGATCGGCGCGCAGAATTCTGCAGTGGAATCCATGCAAGGTGCATTGACTGGTGAAATTGCGCCGAGTCAATTAGTGGATGCAGGTTGTTCCCTGGTACTTGTCGGGCACTCCGAGCGCCGCCAGATAATGGGCGAGCAGGATGGAATGCTGATTCGCAAGTTCGCAGCGGCACAGGCATGTGGCTTGATTCCGGTGTTGTGCGTAGGGGAGACCCTCGAAGAGCGCGAAGCTGGAAAAACTCTTGAGGTTGTCGGGCGTCAGCTTGGCAGCATAATTGAGGAGCTGGGTGTAGGTGTCTTTGCAAAGGCAGTAATCGCTTACGAGCCGGTCTGGGCCATTGGCACCGGGCTGACTGCTTCGCCGCAACAGGCGCAGGATGTGCATGCAGCCATTCGCGCTCAGTTGGCGGCAGAGAATTCTGAAGTCGCGCAAGGTGTGCGGCTTCTATACGGCGGCAGCGTGAAGGCGGCCAATGCGGTCGAACTGTTCGGCATGCCGGATATCGATGGGGGGCTCATTGGTGGAGCTTCCCTGAATGCAGATGAGTTCGGTGCGATTTGTCGCGCCGCGGGAAACTGAAAAAATGCTGGAAACAGTCGTAGTCGTTTTTCATCTGCTGGGTGCATTGGGCGTAGTTGCTCTGGTTTTGCTGCAGCAGGGTAAAGGTGCGGATGCTGGCGCGTCTTTCGGAGCAGGTGCTTCAAATACTGTGTTCGGAAGCCAAGGTTCCTCTACCTTTCTTAGTAAGTTTACTGCTATACTTGCCGCCGGTTTCTTCATAACCAGCTTGGGGTTAGGTTACTTTGCTAAAGAGAAGGCTCACCAGCTGACTCAAGTAGGTTTGCCAAACCCAGCAGTGTTGGAAGTTCCAAAGCAACAACCGGCTTCTGATGATGTTCCGGTGCTTCAAGAGCAAAAGTCGGCTACTCCAGCGACTGACGTACCTCCAGCTCAAGAGCAGAAGTAAGAAGGGTTTCAAACGTAGTATTGCCGAGGTGGTGGAATTGGTAGACACGCAACCTTGAGGTGGTTGTGCCCATAGGGTGTAGGGGTTCGAGTCCCCTTCTCGGTACCAATTATCAGGAGAGCCCGCTGTTGCGGGCTTTCTTGTAGGTGGAAGGTTACATTGACCCTGTCAGGGATCGGTCGTATACTTCCGCCCCAGCTTTGTCGCGGGGTGGAGCAGTCTGGTAGCTCGTCGGGCTCATAACCCGAAGGTCGTCGGTTCAAATCCGGCCCCCGCAACCAGTTTAAGGAGCCCCTTTTAAGGGGCTTTTTGTTAGCTGGACACTTTCAACGCCGCTGTTCAACGGCGTTTCAAGGATGGGCGTTTCGCCCATTTTTTTATTTTGCACAGCATGCACATACATGCACGAGGGGGTTCAGGTGTCGAGCAAGCTAGAAGAGTTGCAGGCCTTGCTGGCCCCGGTGGTCGTGGCCCTAGGCTATGAATGCTGGGGTATTGAGTTTTCGGCTCAAGGTCGCCACTCAATGTTGCGCGTTTATATTGATAAAGAGGGCGGCGTGCTGGTGGACGATTGTGCCATCGTCAGCCGTCAGATCAGCGGTGTACTGGATGTTGAAGATCCGATCGCCGTTGAATACACCCTTGAAGTTTCCTCGCCTGGCATGGAACGCCCACTGTTCACTATTGAGCAGTTTGCAAAATTTGCCGGTGAACAAGTGAAGATCAAGCTGCGCTCGCCTTTTGAAGGTCGGCGCAACTTTCAGGGCCTTCTGCGCGGTGTAGAAGAGCAGGACGTCGTGGTGCAGGTTGAAGACCATGAGTTCCTGTTGCCGATCGATATGATCGACAAGGCCAACATTATTCCCAGTTTTGACTGAGACGCGGATCCCGCGGATCCAATGGCTTGCGAAAGGCGAGGCGTACGATGAGCAAAGAAGTACTGCTGGTTGTTGAGTCGGTATCCAATGAAAAGGGCGTACCGGCAAACGTAATTTTTGAAGCGCTGGAGCTGGCCCTGGCCACTGCTACCAAAAAGCGTTTTGAGGACGAAGTCGATCTGCGTGTGGAAATCAATCGCCACACCGGTGCTTACGAGACATTCCGTCGCTGGACGGTCGTCGAAGAAGCAGACCTGGACGATCCGGCCATCGAAACCTGGCCGAGCAAGGTTGCAGAAACGCATCCTGGCGCCAAGGTCGGCGATGTTGTCGAAGAAAAGATCGAATCCATCGAGTTCGGCCGCATTGCTGCACAGACCGCCAAGCAGGTCATCGTGCAGAAAGTTCGCGAAGCCGAGCGTGCTCAAGTCGTTGACGCCTATCGCGAGCGCCTGGGAGAAATCATCTCCGGCACCGTGAAGAAAGTCACCCGCGACAACGTGATCGTCGATCTGGGCAATAACGCTGAAGCGTTGCTGGCCCGTGAAGACATCATTTCTCGCGAAACCTTCCGGGTTGGCGTGCGTCTGCGTGCGCTGCTCAAGGAAATCCGCACCGAGAACCGCGGCCCTCAGCTGATCCTGTCGCGTACCGCGCCGGAAATGCTGATCGAGTTGTTCCGCATCGAAGTGCCGGAAATCGCTGAAGGCCTGATCGAAGTAATGGCTGCGTCCCGCGACCCGGGTTCGCGCGCCAAGATCGCGGTCCGCTCCAAGGACAAACGTATTGATCCGCAAGGCGCTTGCATCGGTATGCGCGGTTCGCGCGTCCAGGCAGTGTCGGGCGAATTGGGCGGTGAGCGTGTGGACATCGTCCTGTGGGACGATAACCCGGCGCAGTTCGTGATCAATGCAATGTCGCCGGCTGAAGTGGCGGCAATTATCGTTGACGAAGATGCCCATGCAATGGACATCGCCGTTGGCGCAGACAATCTTGCTCAGGCCATCGGTCGCGGTGGTCAGAACGTGCGTCTGGCTAGCCAGTTGACTGGCTGGACCCTGAACGTGATGACCGAATCGGACATCCAGGCTAAGCAGCAAGCAGAAACCGGCGACATCCTGCGCAACTTCATCGACGAGCTGGAAGTCGACGAAGACCTGGCACAGGTGCTGGTAGATGAAGGCTTTACCAGCCTGGAAGAGATTGCCTACGTACCGTTGGAAGAAATGCTCAACATCGACGGCTTTGACGAAGAAACCGTCAACGAGCTTCGCGCTCGCGCCAAGGATCGTTTGTTGACTAAAGCCATCGCTACTGAGGAAAAGCTGGCAGACGCCCATCCGGCCGAAGACCTGCTCTCGCTTGAGGGTATGGACAAGGATTTGGCGATGGAACTGGCGGTGCGCGGCGTAATTACCCGCGAAGACCTGGCCGAGCAGTCTATTGACGACCTGCTCGACATCGACGGCATTGACGATGATCGTGCCGGCAAGTTGATCATGGCCGCCCGAGCCCATTGGTTCGAGTAATTAGGCGCGGCCTGAGGAGAGAAGTGCATGACGCAAGTCACGGTGAAACAACTGGCCGATGAGGTCAAAACACCGGTAGAGCGCCTGTTGCAGCAGATGCGTGAGGCAGGTCTGCCGCACACCGCCGCCGATGAAGGTGTGAGCGATAGTGAGAAGCAGTCTTTGCTGACTCACTTGAAGAGCAGCCACAAGGCGAAAGTGGAAGAACCGCGCAAGATTACATTGCAGCGCAAAACCACCAGCACCCTGCGTGTTGCTGGTAGCAAGAGCATCAGCGTTGAAGTACGCAAGAAGAAAGTCTTCGTACAACGCAGCCCGGAAGAAATCGAAGCCGAGCGCAAACGCGAACAGGAAGAACGCCGCGCAGTAGAAAATGCTGCACGTCAGAAGGCTGAAGAAGAAGCCAAGCGTCGCGCCGAAGAAGAAGCGCGTCGCCAGCCTGCTGCTGCGCAAACCGCTACTAACGATGCCGTTGCAGCGCCTGCTGCAGTTGCCGAACCAGTGCGTGAAAGCGCGCCTGTTGTTGCAGCTGCACCAGCACCTGCGGCCGACACTCGCAAACGCGACGAGCAGCGTCGTCCGGACAAACCACGTGCCGACGATAGCAATCGTCGTGGCAGTGGCGATGGCGAGCGCAAAAACGCTCCGCATCGTGCTTCGGTCAAGGAAAAAGCGCCTGCTCCACGTGTTGCGCCACGTACTACCGACGAAGAAAGCGATGGCTTCCGTCGTGGTGGTCGCGGCAAGGCCAAGCTGAAGAAACGCAACGCCCACGGTTTCCAGAGCCCAACCGGCCCTGTTGTGCGCGAAGTGAAGATCGGCGAGACCATCACTGTTGGCGATCTCGCCCAGCAGATGTCGGTCAAGGCTGCTGAAATCATCAAGTTCATGTTCAAACTGGGTACTCCAGCGACCATCAACCAGGTACTGGATCAGGAAACTGCCCAACTGGTTGCCGAAGAGCTGGGCCACAAAGTGACCCTGGTCAGCGACACCGCCCTGGAAGATTCCCTGGCCGAGTCCCTGAAGTTTGAAGGTGAAGCGTTCTCCCGTGCACCGGTTGTGACCGTAATGGGCCACGTTGACCACGGTAAGACCTCGCTGCTCGACTACATCCGTCGTGCCAAGGTAGCCGCTGGCGAAGCCGGTGGTATCACCCAGCACATCGGTGCGTACCACGTTGAAACTGAACGTGGCATGGTCACCTTCCTCGACACCCCTGGTCACGCCGCGTTTACCGCCATGCGTGCCCGTGGTGCCAAGGCGACCGACATCGTGATCCTGGTGGTCGCAGCGGACGACGGCGTAATGCCGCAGACCGTTGAAGCCGTTCAGCACGCCAAGGCTGCTGGTGTTCCGCTGGTTGTTGCAGTGAACAAAATCGACAAGCCGGGCGCCGATCTCGATCGCATCCGTAGCGAACTGTCGGTTCACGGCGTGACTTCGGAAGAGTGGGGCGGCGACACCCCGTTCGTATCGGTTTCGGCGAAAGTCGGTACTGGCGTGGACGAGTTGCTCGAAGCTGTTCTGCTGCAAGCTGAAGTTCTCGAACTAAAAGCGACCCCTTCGGCTCCTGGCCGTGGCGTTGTGGTTGAATCGCGTCTCGACAAAGGTCGTGGCCCGGTTGCAACCGTTCTGGTTCAAGACGGTACCCTGCGCCAAGGCGACATGGTGCTGGTCGGTTCGAACTATGGCCGCGTTCGCGCCATGCTCGACGAGAACGGCAAGCCAATCAAGGAAGCCGGTCCTTCTATCCCTGTCGAGATTCTCGGCCTGGACGGTACCCCGGACGCTGGCGACGAGATGAGCGTTGTTGCCGACGAGAAGAAAGCCCGTGAAGTGGCTCTGTTCCGTCAAGGCAAGTTCCGCGAAGTCAAACTGGCCCGTGCTCACGCCGGCAAGCTTGAAAACATCTTCGAGAACATGGGTCAGGAAGAGAAGAAGACGCTCAACATCGTCCTCAAATCCGACGTCCGTGGTTCGCTGGAAGCGTTGAACGGAGCCTTGAACGGCCTGGGTAACGACGAAGTGCAAGTGCGTGTGGTCGGTGGCGGTGTCGGTGGTATCACCGAATCCGATGCCAACCTGGCACTGGCCTCCAACGCTGTACTGTTCGGCTTCAACGTGCGTGCCGATGCTGGCGCTCGCAAGATCGTCGAGCAGGAAGGTCTGGATATGCGTTACTACAACGTGATCTACGACATCATCGAAGACGTCAAGAAAGCCCTCACCGGTATGCTGGGCAGCGATGTTCGCGAGAACATCCTGGGTACCGCTGAAGTGCGTGACGTGTTCCGCTCGCCGAAGTTTGGCGCGATCGCTGGTTGCATGGTTATCGAAGGTGTTGTTCACCGTAACCGTCCAATCCGTGTACTGCGTGAAGACATCGTTATCTTCGAAGGCGAGCTGGAATCCCTGCGCCGCTTCAAGGATGACGCTTCCGAAGTACGTGCCGGCATGGAATGCGGTATCGGCGTGAAGAGCTACAACGACGTCAAAGTCGGCGACAAGATCGAAGTCTTCGAGAAGGTGCAGGTTGCTCGCAGCCTCTAACTCGCGCACTTCAAGGGCCACGATGAGCCGCCGCATGCAGATGCGCGGCGCAACGTCCGGACTCTAAACGCAACGCCCGGTCTGGCTTTTGTCAGGCCGGGCGTTTGCCGCTTTCAGACCCCTCGGGTTTCACCGTGGGGCAGTAACAGGTAACAAGACATGGCAAAAGAATACAGCCGTACCCAACGTATCGGCGATCAGATGCAGCGCGAGCTGGCACAGCTGATCCGTCGTGAAGTCAAAGACCCGCGCGTCGGCCTGGTCACCATTACCGCTGTTGAAGTCAGCCGTGACGTCGGTCACGCCAAGATCTTCATCACCGTGATGGGCCAGGACAGCGCTGAAGACATCGCGCAAAGCATCAAGGTGCTCAACTCCGCCGCAGGTTTCCTGCGTATGCAGCTGGCTCGCGAAATGAAGTTGCGCAGCGTTCCGCAGTTGCACTTCCATTACGACGAAAGCGTCGTGCGTGGCGCGCACCTGTCGGCCCTGATCGAGCGTGCGGTGGCTGAAGACAATCAGCACCCGGTAGCGGCTGAACCCGAAGACGCCAAGGAGTAATCGGTGGCTCAGGTCAAACGTATCCGTCGTAACGTCAGCGGCATCATCCTGCTCGACAAGCCGTTGGGGTTTACCTCCAACGCCGCGTTGCAGAAGGTCCGCTGGTTGCTCAATGCCGAGAAGGCCGGGCACACCGGCAGTCTTGATCCGCTGGCCACCGGCGTGCTGCCGTTGTGCTTCGGTGAGGCCACCAAGTTCTCGCAATACCTGCTCGATTCCGACAAGGGTTATGAAACCCTGGCGCAACTGGGCAAGACCACCACCACGGCCGATGCCGAAGGTGAAGTTTTGCTGGAGCGCCCGGTGACCGTTGGTCGCGCCGATATCGAAGCTGTGCTGCCGAAATTTCGTGGGCAAATCAGTCAGATACCGCCGATGTACTCGGCGCTCAAGCGTGATGGCCAGCCACTGTACAAGCTGGCCCGTGCAGGCGAAGTAGTGGAGCGCGAACCGCGTTCTGTTACTATTGCGCGCTTGGAATTACTGGCCTTCGAGGGTGATACTGCGCGGCTTGCGGTGGATTGCAGCAAAGGCACCTATATCCGCACCCTGGTGGAGGATATCGGTGAGCAACTCGGTTGTGGCGCTTACGTGGCTGAATTGCGACGTACCCAGGCCGGGCCTTTCACGCTTGCACAGACAGTCACTCTGGAAGAGCTTGAAGCGGTACATGCCGAAGGCGGCAACGAAGCGGTCGACCGCTTTCTGATGCCATCGGACAGCGGCCTGCTGGACTGGCCACTGTTGCATTTCTCGGAGCACAGCGCGTTCTACTGGCTTAACGGCCAACCGGTACGCGCCCCGGATGCACCGAAATTCGGCATGGTACGGGTACAGGATCACAACGGTCGCTTCATCGGTATCGGTGAAGTGAGCGAAGACGGGCGCATCGCGCCACGTCGACTGATTCGGTCAGAATGACCGAACGAGTGTGGCTGTTAACAGGCACGGTCACTACTCATTTTTAGATACAGGGATTTGTCCCTGGCCTGTTGAAGCTGTTTCTTTGAAACAGTTTCCTGATAAAAGGATTGCCTCATGGCTCTCGACGTTCAAGAAAAAGCTCAAATCGTAGCTGACTACCAGCAAGCTGTTGGTGACACTGGTTCGCCAGAAGTGCAAGTTGCACTGCTGACCCACAACATCAACAAACTGCAAGGTCACTTCAAGGCCAACGGTAAAGATCACCACTCCCGTCGTGGTCTGATCCGCATGGTAAACCAGCGCCGTAAGCTGCTGGACTACCTGAAAGGCAAGGATCTGGGTCGTTATCAGGCTCTGATCGGTCGCCTGGGTCTGCGTCGCTAATAAGCGATTGCGCTAGAGGTTGGTTGTCTGTCGTGCGTCAGTGGGTTTCCCGCTGGCGCATGGCAGGCTCCCAGCCTCAAGTTTTATCTGGATATACGTTTTACCCTGGACAGGCGTTGGGCCGATTCCCGACATTGCCCAAGAATTTCGCAAGAAGACAAGTTCCCCAAGAGCCACAAAAGAAGGTAGGACACCGTGAACCCGGTAATCAAAAAATTCCAGTTCGGTCAGTCGACCGTTACCCTCGAGACTGGCCGTATCGCCCGTCAGGCCTCCGGCGCAGTATTGGTCACCGTTGACGACGACGTCAGCGTATTGGTGACCGTCGTTGGTGCCAAACAAGCCGATCCAGGCAAGGGCTTCTTCCCTCTGTCCGTTCACTACCAGGAAAAGACTTACGCTGCCGGTAAGATCCCTGGCGGTTTCTTCAAGCGTGAAGGCCGTCCTTCCGAGAAAGAAACCCTGACTTCCCGACTGATCGACCGTCCGATCCGTCCGCTGTTCCCAGAAGGCTTCATGAACGAAGTGCAGGTTGTCTGCACCGTCGTTTCCACCAGCAAAAAGACCGATCCGGACATCGCTGCGATGATCGGTACCTCGGCTGCCCTGGCCATCTCCGGCATTCCTTTCGATGGCCCGATCGGCGCTGCCCGCGTTGCGTTCCATGAAAGCACCGGCTACCTGCTGAACCCGACTTACGAACAGCTGAAAGCTTCGAGCCTGGACATGGTCGTTGCCGGTACTTCGGAAGCCGTGTTGATGGTTGAATCGGAAGCCAAAGAGCTGACTGAAGACCAGATGCTGGGCGCTGTACTGTTTGCTCACGACGAGTTCCAGGTGGTGATCAACGCCGTCAAGGAACTGGCCGCTGAAGCTGCCAAGCCAACCTGGACCTGGGCTCCTCAGCCAGAAGCCACCGCACTGCTGGGCGCTATCCGTGCCGAGTTCGGCGAGGCGATCTCCCAGGCTTACACCATCACCGTCAAAGCCGACCGTTATGCACGTCTGGGCGAGCTGAAAGACCAGGTTGTTGCCAACCTGTCCGGTGAAGAAGGTCAGCCGACTTCCGCTGAAGTCAAAGCGGCTTTCGGTGAAATCGAATACCGCACCGTTCGCGAAAACATCGTTAACGGCAAGCCACGTATCGACGGTCGCGACACCAAGACCGTGCGTCCGCTGAACATCGAAGTCGGTGTTCTGCCCAAGACCCACGGTTCGGCACTGTTCACCCGTGGCGAAACCCAGGCACTGGTAGTCGCGACTCTGGGTACTGCCCGTGACGCACAGCTGCTGGACACCCTGGAAGGCGAGAAAAAAGACCCGTTCATGCTGCACTACAACTTCCCTCCGTTCTCGGTAGGTGAGTGTGGCCGCATGGGTGGCGCTGGTCGTCGCGAAATCGGTCACGGCCGTCTGGCCCGTCGTTCGGTTCAGGCCATGCTGCCTGCTGCCGACGTGTTCCCGTACACCATTCGTGTTGTGTCGGAAATCACCGAGTCCAACGGTTCGAGCTCCATGGCTTCGGTCTGTGGCGCTTCCCTGGCTCTGATGGATGCCGGCGTTCCGATGAAGGCACCGGTTGCCGGTATCGCCATGGGTCTGGTTAAAGAAGGCGAGAAATTCGCCGTCCTGACCGACATCCTGGGCGACGAAGATCACCTCGGCGACATGGACTTCAAAGTAGCGGGTACCGCCAAAGGTGTTACCGCGCTGCAGATGGACATCAAGATCAAGGGCATCACCGAAGAAATCATGGAAATCGCTCTGGGCCAAGCCCTGGAAGCGCGCCTGAACATCCTCGGTCAGATGAACCAGATCATTGGCCAGTCGCGTACCGAGCTGTCGGAAAACGCTCCGACCATGATCGCGATGAAAATCGACACCGACAAAATCCGTGATGTCATCGGTAAAGGTGGCGCGACCATTCGTGCGATCTGTGAAGAAACCAAGGCTTCGATCGATATCGAAGACGACGGTTCGATCAAGATCTTCGGCGAAACCAAGGAAGCGGCTGAAGCAGCACGTCAGCGCGTTCTGGGCATCACCGCTGAAGCCGAGATCGGCAAGATCTACGTTGGTAAGGTTGAGCGCATCGTCGACTTCGGCGCATTCGTCAACATCCTGCCGGGCAAGGACGGTCTGGTTCACATCTCCATGCTGAGCGATGCTCGCGTTGAGAAAGTGACCGATATCCTGAAAGAAGGCCAGGAAGTGGAAGTACTGGTACTGGACGTGGACAACCGCGGCCGTATCAAGCTGTCCATCAAAGACGTAGCAGCAGCCAAGGCTTCGGGCGTTTAATCACCCCCTTCGCCTGACCGCTTCAACGTTATAAAAAATGCCCCACCGTGAAAGCGGCGGGGCATTTTTTTGTGTACAGAAAAATATCTGAGCAAGCTCCCTCGCCACAAGTTGCCGGACCCCGAAGCCAGTGCTAGGTTTAGCCCACAGCCCGTGTAGCTCAGCCGGTAGAGCAGCGCACTCGTAACGCGAAGGTCGCAGGTTCGATTCCTGTCTCGGGCACCATTCTCTTCTTCACTTCACCTTTCTGCTCAGGTCCTCGACGGTGCGCTTGAGTTGATCCATCGCGCGATCCTGATCGCTGATCTCCCGTTTGAGACTGGAGATTTCGCTGTTGTTCGAGCTTGAGCTGGAGCCGTTGTTGCGCTTTAGCTCTTCCACTTGCTTGCCAAGGTTGTTCAGATCGCGCTCCTGCTCATTGATCGTGCGCTTGAGATCGTCAATCTCCTTGCTGCTGGAGTTTGAGCTGGAACCGCTGTTGCGTGTGAGTTCTTCGATCTGACGGGCCTGCTCGCTGAGGGTGCGCTTCTGGCTTTCCAGTTCGGTGGCATTGGCCTTCACGGTTTTTTGCAGGTTTTCCAGATCATCGATGCTGACACTGGTTCTGACGAGCGTGTCCTTACCGAATGAATTGTGGAGGGCGGAGATTTTGTCGGAGTACATCGAAGGGTCAGAGGTGACTTCGACAGCCGCTTGAGCGGCACTGGCCAATGTCAGGCTGCCAAGCAGCAGGGCAGCGGTGGCAAGCTGGGCAGACGAAAGCTTCGAAAAACTGCGCATCACTGGGGTTCCTTGTGAAGTGACGATATGGCACATCGCTACGACTTGGGATTTCGACTTATGTTCCAAGGCCTCCTGCACCTTATGTTCGTGGCTTTTTGTGGGATAGATGTAAAGACCCGTGTGCATCCTCGACAAAACGTCCTATATTCGTTGTCTGCATGAGCATCGCCCAGCAGTTTTCAGATGATCCCGAATGGTTCTGAAGGCCAGACAAACCGGGCTTCAAACGGTTTTTTGCGTCAGAGAGATCCTTGATGATCCAGATCCATCTTCCATTCCCCAGATCAGCGAGAACGCCATGACCGTTAAAGAATTGACCCAAGAAGCCAGACACGAAGAAGCACTTAAAAAGTACCTGCTTGAGTCGCCTCAGTTGGCCGAAGAGATCAAGGACTTGCCAGCCGACGATCAGAGAGACCAGATCCAATGGGCGTTCGAGGATGAGGCGGAAGCTCAGGGCTTGCAGCCGTGGGAATTGACGCTCAAATACACCACAACCCCGGAAGAGTTCGAGGCCGCGCGCCTGGCGCTGCACAAGGAGGCGGCCGAGGTATTGGGCGTGGAGTGGGAAGAGTACTGCGAGATGAACAATCTGGTGGTCTAAAAAAATGCCAGCCTTCATCAGGCTGGCATTTTTTATTATCAAAGGCGTGATCAGAGGCTTAAACGCATCGACAGGTCCACAGCCTTCACATCCTTGGTCATCGCACCAATCGAAATATAATCCACCCCGGTTTTGGCGATTGGCAGCAATGTACTTTCGTTGATACCGCCACTGGCCTCCAGTTTTGCCTTGCCGGCGTTTAAACGCACGGCTTCGCGCATGTCATCCAGGCTCAGTTCATCGAGCATGATGATGTCGGCACCGGCCGCCAGTGCTTCCTTCAGCTCCGCCAGGCTTTCCACTTCGATCTCCACCGGTTTGCCCGGGGCGATCTTGTGCGCGGCTGCGATAGCCTCAGGAATGCCACCGCAGGCGGCGATATGGTTTTCCTTGATCAGAAAGGCGTCATACAGGCCGATGCGGTGATTGTGGCAACCCCCGCAGGTCACGGCGTATTTCTGGGCCAGGCGCAGCCCCGGCAGGGTTTTGCGGGTATCTAGCAACTTCACCTGAGTCTCGGCGACGAAGTCGGCCAGGTGCTGCGCGCGAGTGGCCACGCCGGACAGCATTTGCAGGAAATTAAGAGCACTGCGTTCACCCGTCAGCAGCGAGCGCGCCGGGCCTTCGAGATGGAATAGCACCTGATTGGGTTTCACCCGTTCGCCGTCGCGCACCTGCCAATGAACGGCAACCCGCGGGTCCAATTGCCGGAAAACCGCATCCACCCACGCGGTGCCAGCAATGACAGCCTCATCGCGGGTGATGATGGTGGCTTTGGCCAGGCGTTCGGCCGGGATCAGTTGCGCGGTGATGTCGCCGCTGCCGATGTCCTCGAGCAACGCACGGCGCACGTTGGCTTCGATTTCGGCGGTCAAATCGGCGAGACGTAGATTCGGCATAACGGGCTCCACAAACAAAGTGGCCCGATTATAGGGCCATGCTGCGAGGCAACCCAAGGCATCAACGGCCATTCCATCGTTCGCCAACCTGCATTTGGTCGATTCGCGCGAGCAATCAGTGCTAAGCAAGGGGCTCTCATAAACGTCTATTTCTTGGGGAAGGGCAGAGTCTGCTGGCACAAGGAGAGTCTTTTGCAGATAATTCGCCTTGCATTTGACGTCATAGCTTTGACGTAGCTTTGGATTCCCGATTATTGAATGACAACGGGTGGTGACTGTCCCCGTTGAGCGTCGGCTGTGTGGCCTGCGTACTCGATCTTTCTTACCGAACCGAAGAATCACCGTTTCAGGAGGCTTGGATGCACAACGACGGGAATGTAGTGCCTTTGCACAAGGCCGCTACCGACCAGGCGACTCACTCGCCGCTCGCCCGCCTGCCCGTGATTCTGCTTCAGGTTCGCGACAAGGCCGCTCAACAGCTCAAGCAAGGTTTGCAAGAGCTGTTCGATAACGCCGACGACACCCTGTTTGAAATGGCCGACCGGGCCCGAAACAATGTCGAGCAAAACATCTTCTTCGAGGCCATGCGCGATTTGCGCCTCAAGCGCAAAAGCATTGAACGCGGATTTCTCGAGCAATACTTCGAGGCCTTCGTCAGCCTCGCGCAGTACGACATTTCTCACGCTGGCTTGCCCCGGGCATTGGCTTTCGATGCCTCGGCGTCGATGCCCGATGACGACATGGAGCGCAACGTGGCGGTGGAGGCCATGGTCGGCAAAGTGCTGAATCGCGACGGTTTCGCCCTCGACCAGCTCACCGCCCGACTCAGCACACTGTTGAGCAAGACACTGGTCGAACAGCACAACCCCTTGGGGCCGACGCTGCTCTGCGAGTATTTCTTGCAGGCCGGGCGCAACCTGGGCATGGAGATCAAGGTCAAGCTGATCATCCTCAAGTTGTTCGAACGCTATGTGCTCAGCAATGTTGATCAGCTTTACGCCGAAGCCAATCAACTGCTGATCGCCACCGGCGTGCTGCCGGACCTCAAGCCCGCCCCGGCGCGGCGTGCCACCGATCGGGCGGCTGCGAGTGTTCGTGCTGACCCCGCCGAGACAGGCGTGAGGACTGGCAATACACAGATCGACGAGGGCGTGCAGGAAGTCTTCGCCGCCTTGCAGGAATTGCTGTTCCACGTGCGTGGCAGCGTTGCGCCGACCCTGGAAGTCAGTGCCCAGACCCAGCCTATTTCCACCCGCGACCTGCTGCGCCTGCTCTCGCACTTGCAGCAATACGTACCGGAGCTGGCCGCTCCGGACGACTTCGATCTGCGTAATCAGCTTGAACAACTGCTGACCCGCGTCAGCGTCAAAAGCGGCAAGTCGCGCGTGGTGGGGGTGGCTGACGAAGACGTGATCAACCTGATCGCCATGCTCTTCGAATGCATCCTCGATGACCGTAACCTGCCGGACTCCCTCAAGGCGCTGATCGGCCGTTTGCAGATCCCGATGCTGAAAGTCGCGGTGCTCGACAAGAGCTTCTTCAGTCGTAGCAGCCATCCGGCCCGGCGTTTACTCAACGAAATCGCCGCTGCGGCCATGGGCTGGGGCGAGTGCGATGACCATGAGCGCGACAGCCTGTACCTGCGCATCGAGCAAGTGGTGCAGCGTTTGCTGAACGATTTTGTCGATGACCCGGCGATCTTTTCCGAATTGCTGGCGGATTTCCTCGCCTTCACCAGTGACGAACGCCGTCGTAGCGAATTACTCGAGCAACGCACCCGCGACGCCGAAGAAGGCCGTGCCAGGACGGATCTGGCGCGTCAGCGCGTCGAGCAGGCGCTGAATCAGGTGTTGGTGGGCAAGGTACTGCCGCACAGCGTGGTGGCGTTTGTCCAGGAAGCCTGGAGCAAAGTGCTGTTGCTGACCTGCCTCAAGCACGGTGATCAGTCCGCCGAATGGCATGCCGATGTGCAGACCATGGCGCAATTGATCTGGAGCGTGCAACGCCATGACGAACCCGACGCGAGCCTGCGCTTGTTGTCGCTGGTGCCGGGGTTGCTCAAGTCGTTGCGCGATGGCTTGAACAGCTCGGCATTCGACCCGTTCGCCACCGGCGAGTTTTTCAGCGAGCTGGAAGTTTTGCACCTTCAGTTGTTCGAACGCCCGGGCCAGAAAAGCACGGCTGTTGACGCACCGATGATGGTCGAAGTGCAGCAGGAAATCGTGCTTCGCACCGCTGACGAAGGCCCGATCGAAACGGCATCAATGCGTTTGCCGGAGGACGATGTTGCTCTGCTTCAGGTAGATCAGCTGCACCTGGGCTGCTGGGTCGAGTTTCAGGAGGACGAGGAAAACACCCTGCGCTGCAAGCTGGCGGCGATCATTGAAGCCACCGACAAATACATCTTCGTCAACCGTACCGGGATGAAAGTGCTGGAGCACAGCCGTACCGGTCTGGCTCTGGAGTTCCGGCGTGGCGCGGTGCGAACGCTGGACGACACCTTGCTGTTCGACCGGGCGCTGGAGTCGGTGCTGGGCAACCTGCGGCGTCTCAATCGCGGCAAGTGATCGCGCGCCGAGGGTCTATCGCGGCATACTGGGCACCAACACAGTCGTCGTTGAAGGAACCTGTATGCAGTTGGACCCCGCGAGCGGTTGGTGTCAGGGCGTGCGCATATGCCCCTCGCCCAACTTCAATGCGCGCCCCGAGGGCGAAATTTCCCTGCTGGTGATCCACAACATCAGTCTGCCGCCAGCGCAGTTTCTGACCGGCAAGGTGCAGGAATTTTTCCAGAATCGTCTGGATGTCACGGAACATCCCTACTTTGCAGGGATCGCCGACCTGCGGGTGTCTGCGCATTTTCTGATCGAACGTGACGGCACCGTCACTCAGTTTGTCTCTTGTCTTGAGCGCGCCTGGCACGCTGGCGTCTCGTGTTTCGAAGGACGGGAAACCTGTAATGATTTCTCCGTGGGCATCGAGCTTGAAGGCACGGATGATCTGCCGTTCACCGACGAACAATATCAAGCGTTGACGGCCCTGACCCGACAGCTGCAAAGCGCCTTTACGGGTATCACCGCACAACGCATCTGCGGGCATAGCGACATCGCACCCGGGCGCAAGACTGATCCGGGACCGGCATTTGACTGGGCACGCTATCGCGCGGCTCTGGCAAACGCTGCTCTGGAAAAAAAGGAGTAACAATGAGTTTTCTGGTGCTGCTGTTGGCGGTGTGGATCGAGAAGTTCTCGGCCCTGCGCCATCAGGTTCAACGTGATGGCGGTTGGGTGCGCGAGCTGCACAAGCTTGAAGCCAACCCACGCATGACAAACCGTCCGTGGCTGATACTGGTGGTGCTGGTGTTGTTGCCGGTGGCGCTGCTGGGTTTGCTATTGGTAGTGCTGGAGCCGGTAGCCTACGGTTTACTGGCGTTACCGGTGCACCTGCTGGTGGTGATTTACAGTCTAGGCCGAGGTGATCTGCTGGCCGGCCTCGGGCCGTTCCGCGATGCCTGGCGCCGGGAAGACCTGCAAGCCGCCGCCCATGTGGCCAAACGCGATCTGAATATTTGCGCCGACAACGGCGAGCAACTGCTGGAGCGAGTTGAAGGGCATCTGCTGTGGCAGGCCTATCAGAGCTTTTTCGCGGTGATCTTCTGGTACTTCCTGCTGGGCCCGGTTGCTGCGTTGAGCTATCGACTGCTGGCGCTGGCCGAGGAGCACGGGCAGAACCCGGCCGTGGTCGAGCGAGCGGCACAGCTGCGTCATGCGTTCGATTGGGTACCGGTGCGACTGCTGGCGGCAAGTTTTGCGCTGGTCGGCAACTTTGTCGCGGTCGGCCGGGTGATGCTGCACGAGCTGCTGAACTGGAACATCAGTGCCGCCCAACTGATCGAGAAGGTCGGCTTGGTGGCCGGTGAAATTCCGGCGCCGGTAGTCGGGCCGGACGGCATCAACAGCCTCGACCGGATCTGGGAACTGTTGCTGCGCGCGGCAGTGCTTTGGTATGCCGGGTTTGCGTTGTGGACTGTTTTGTCCTGATTTCTGCTTTGAATTGAAAAGATCGCAGCCTTCGGCAGCCCCTACAGGGATCGTGTGAATCTGTAGGAGCTGCCGAAGGCTGCGATCTTTTTCGTTAACCTTAAGTTACAAAACCCTCCGCCGATTTAGGCTATACAGAGATAGCGCCAATAGTGGCTATCTGCTGTCTCTGTGCGCCTGCCATAAAAATAAGAATTCAAAGGGAGACTTCACAGTGAAGAGCTTGCTCTATCCCGCCGTCGCGCTGATGAACCGCCTGAGCTTCGGCATGAAGTTTAGCCTGATCAGCGTGCTATTCCTCGTGCCGATGCTGGTGACCAACTTCTATCTGGTGCGCGATTCCTATCGCGAATTCCAGGGCACACGGGTCGAGCTGCAAAGCCTCGACCTGTTGGGCAGCGGCCTGAGCCTGCGCCGGGATCTGGAAACCCTGAACAACCTGGTGCAGATCAACGTCATCCTTGGCCAGTCCGGCAAGGCGGGTCATGTCGAGTCGAATATCAGTGCTCTGGAGCAAAGCGTTCTGACCCGTTTGCAAGGGCTGGCGGCGATGACCACTGACCCGGAGCAAATCACCTTTTTCGATGGTAAGCGCGATGAAATGATTGCCGCGTTCAAGGCCCAGCAAACGGAAACCTCCCTGCAAAGTAAAAGTGCGCTGATCGGCAAGTTGCTCGGTAATGCGCAGATTTTCAGCCAGATCATTGCCAGTCAGGCCGGCCTGAGCCGCGACAGCCAGAGCGACATGCGTCAGCTGAGCGAGCTCATTACCAACGTCACGCCGGCCGTCACCCAGACGCTCGGCGACGGCCGGGCGATGGGTTCTTACTCGTTGGGGCAGGGCTTCCTCAATTCGGCGTCGAGCACCCGTTTCGATGAGTTGCTGGCGCAGATCGAAAAGCTTCAGGCCGAATATGGTCTGAAATTGCAGGATGCTCTGGGCTCCAGTAAAGCGGCGCACGAAACCCTGGCCGCTCAGGCCGAAAGCAGCAAGGCCTCTCTGAAAAAGGCCAGTGAACTGTTCGAAGAACAAGTGGTGATGGCTGACACCCTCGATGCACCGTGGCAGGCCTTTTACGATCAGGTTACGGGCCTGATCGACCAGACCTACCAACTCAATGAAGCCACCTTGAAGTTTCTCGGTACCCAGTTGCAGCAGCGGCTGGAGCAACATCGCACCCACATGATTTTGCAGGCGGTGGCATTGGCGGTGGTGTTTGTGTTGATTTTTTACCTCTATGGCGGTTTCTACGCCTCGACCCGCACCACCCTCAAGCGTCTTGGTGCGGTGATGGACAAGGTGGCGGCAGGCGACATGACCGTGACCTTCAGCGCCAACAGCCGCGATGAATTGGGCGAGTTGGGCGAGGTATTCACCGGCACCGTGAAGAAGATCCATGACCTGATCGAGCGCGTGGGCCAGACCGTCAGCGAGGTCGAGCGCCAAGCCGGCCAGGTTGAAAACGTGTCCGCCCAGAGCAATCAGGCAGTGGCGGGGCAGCGCACGCAGATCGAGCAGGTTGCCACCGCGATGAATCAGATGTCAGCCACTTCCCTGGAGGTGGCGCGCAGTGCCGCGGCGGCCGTCAGCAGCGCCCACAGCGTCAACGACGAGACCATTAGCGGTCGCGGCCTGGTGGAGTCCCAGCAGGGCAGCATCGCTGCACTGGCCAGTGAGATCGATCAGTCGGTGCGGGTGATCAATCAACTGGCCAGCGACAGCCAGTCCATCAGTCGTGTGCTGGAAGTGATCAAAAGCATCGCCGAACAGACCAACTTGCTGGCGCTCAACGCCGCCATCGAAGCCGCGCGCGCGGGCGAGCAGGGCCGTGGTTTTGCGGTGGTGGCGGACGAGGTCCGGACCCTGGCCAAACGCACCCAGCAATCGACCGAAGAAATCGAGCAGATGATTGCCAAGCTGCACAGCGGTGTCGGGGCGGCGGTCAAGGCGATGGGCACCAGCCATCAGATGGCCAATGGCACGGTCGGGCAGTCGGAAAAGGTCCAGCAGGCGCTGGAAAACATCCTCGGCGCCGTCGGCATGATCGTCGACCAGAACCAGCAGATCGCTGCCGCCGTAGAGCAGCAGACCGCCGTGGCTCACGACATCGACCAGAATATTGTCGAGATCAACCGCGCTGGTGAGCGTACCGCCGACGGCGCGCACCAGACTGAAAATGCCAGCCGAGCGTTGTCGGCGCAGGTAGTGGAACTCAAACAATTGATAAGCGCGTTTCGGGTTTAAGAAGCACCCCGGAACAAATGTGGGAGCGGGCTTGCTCGCGAAGAGGTCGTCACATTCAACATTGAGGTGACTGATAAACCGCTTTCGCGAGCAAGCCCGCTCCCACAGGTATTGCGTGAATCAGTGGATTACCAGTTAAACACCTCACACGCATTGGCGGTGCTGGCGGTAGCCAATTGTTCGGGGCTGATCGCCATGAGGGTGGC
Organism: Pseudomonas farris; assembly: GCF_019145235.1. Classification (GTDB taxonomy): domain Bacteria; phylum Pseudomonadota; class Gammaproteobacteria; order Pseudomonadales; family Pseudomonadaceae; genus Aquipseudomonas; species Aquipseudomonas farris. The sequence continues at coordinate 116,101 of NZ_JAHSTV010000009.1, forward strand.
CAGTGCCTCGCAGATCGCCGGTAAATGGGCCGGGCTGTTGCGTTGACCGGGGAACATGGCGGGGGCCATGTCCGGTGAGTCGGTTTCCAGTACCACCGATTCAACGGGCAAACCGGCGAGCACTCGGTGCATGCGCAGGGCCTGCGGCCAGGTCGCGGCGCCGCCGAAGCCGAGTTTGAAACCCAGCTTGATGTATTCGCGCGCCTCTTCCTGGCTGCCGGCGAAAGCATGAATGATCCCCGCCCGTTTCAAGCGAAACCGTTTGAGCGTGGCAATCACCGCCGCATGGCTGCGTCGCACATGAATCAGCGCCGGCAGATTGAAGTCCGCCGCCAGTTGCAGTTGGGCGTCGAACAACGCTTGCTGGCGTTCACGATCCAGGGTCTCGATGAAGTAATCCAGACCGATCTCGCCCACCGCGCATAGCTGTCGATGGCCCGCCAGGCGCGTCAGCCAGTCACCGAGTTCGGTCACATCCTCAGGGCGATGGTCATCCAGATACACCGGGTGCAAACCGAACGCGGCATGCAGATCGGGATCGCTTTGCACCAAGTCCCAGACCCGCTGCCAATTGGCCTGATAAACCCCCAGCACCACCATCCGCCGCACGCCGAGGGCGCGGCTCTCGGCCAGCAGCGCCTGACGATCCACGTCGAAATCCGGGAAATCCAGATGAGTGTGGGTGTCGATCAGTTCCACGGCTCAGTCCTGATGAATTCGCTGCTTGAAGGTCCGCGCGATGGCCTGCACGCCGGGTTGGTAATCGGCCTGTTCAATGGCTGCCAACGCTAGTTGCAGCGCCTTGTCGGCGATCAGCTGATGCTGCTGGGACATGGCGTTGACCGGCAGTGGCAGGAAGTCCAGCAACTGCGTATCACCGAAAGTGCCCAGACGTAGCGGGCGGGACTTCAGAGGGAAGTCGTGCAAGGCATCGAACACGCCCTGAAGCAACACGTAGGAGGTGGTCACCAGCGCATCCGGCAAATGACCCAGGCGCTGAAGCAATTCTTCCATCAATTGTTTACCGCACTCACGACTGAACGACTCGCCGTGTTCGATCAGCGCCTCGCCTTTGAAACCGTTCAGCGCTTCCTTGAACCCTGCCGCCCGTTCCTGGCTGATACTCAATTCGGGACGGGCACCGATCAGCGCGATCTGCTTGGGCAATGGGTTCAGCAGGCTGCGGGTAAGCTGCAGACTGGCTTCGCGGTCGTCACTGATCACCGAGCAAAAGTGCTCAGGCTCCATCACCCGGTCGATGGCGATGATCGGAATGCCTTTGGCCTGCAATTGCCGATAACTGTCGTCGCCGGCCGGCAGGCAACTGGCGACGATCAGCGCATCGCAGCGGCGGGCGCGGAACAGTTGCAGCAATTGCCGTTCGCTGTCCGGCGCATCGTCGGAGCTGGCGATCAGCAGTTGATAGCCGCGAGCCCGGGCGCCTTGTTCCAGCAGTTTGGCGATTCGCGCGTAACTGGGGTTTTCCAGGTCCGGCAGAATGAAGCCCAGAGTGCGGGTGTGCCGACTGCGCAACCCGGCGGCCTGAGGGTTGGGTGTGAAGCCATGTTGTTCGACCACCGCCCGCACGCGTTCGACGGTGGCGCTGCTGATGCGTTGCTGTTCAGCCTTGCCGTTGATGACATAACTGGCGGTAGTCACGGAGACGCCGGCCAACTGTGCAATATCACTGAGTTTCAACCCGGGTTTTCCTTATTTGTTCGAGCTTGCCCGACATTTTCGCCAATCCTACCCGATTCGGGCAGGCGACCATTGTCGCAGCAGATCCGACAATTGGACTTCAAGGATGAGACATTATCGAGTAACGTGCCTAACATTCTAGATTAAACGTTTCAGCAGGCGTATTTTCTACGTTAAAGGTCGCTTTGGTCGGTTCTGCCGCGAAACCGCCAAAACTGCCCCTGAAAAGGCGCTCCCAAGGGCCTAAGCTGAATCAATCAAAACAATACCTGGCGTCACACGGCGCCAAAAAGGAGAAAGCATGCTCGAGCTCACCATAGAGCAGATATCCATGGGCCAGTCGGCTGTGGATAAAGCCACCGCCCTGCAATTACTCGCTGACCGACTTGTGACCGATGGCCTGGTGGCGGATGGTTACCTTGCGGGTTTGCAGGCCCGGGAAGTCCAGGGCTCGACCTTTCTCGGCCAAGGTATTGCCATCCCACACGGCACCCCGGAAACCCGTGATCAGGTGTTCGCCACCGGTGTGCGGCTGATGCAGTTTCCTGACGGCGTGGACTGGGGCGACGGCCAGATCGTTTATCTGGCGATTGGTATCGCTGCCAAATCCGATGAACACCTGCGCCTGCTGCAACTGCTGACCCGCGCCCTCGGTGAAACCGATCTGGGCCAGGCCCTGCGCCGCGCCAGTTCCGCCGAAGCCTTGTTGAAACTGCTGCAAGGCGCACCGCAAGAATTGGCGCTGGACGCACAGATGATCGGCCTTGGTGTTTCCGCCGATGACTTCGAAGAACTGGTCTGGCGCGGTGCCCGCTTGCTGCGTCAGGCCGATTGCGTGAGCAACGGTTTTGCCGGCGTCTTGCAGCAGGTCGACGCGCTGCCGCTGGGCGATGGCCTGTGGTGGCTGCACAGCGAACAAACGGTGAAGCGTCCGGGCCTGGCGTTCGTTACCCCGGACAAACCCATGCGCTACCTCGGCCAGCCGTTGAGCGGGCTGTTCTGCCTGGCCAGCCTCGGTGAAGCCCATCAGGCATTGCTCGAACGTCTTTGCGCGCTGCTGATCGAAGGCCGTGGTCATGAGCTGGGCCGTGCCACCAGCAGCCGCGCGGTTCTGGAAGTCCTCGGCGGTGAGGTGCCGGCGGATTGGCCGAGCGCACGCATTGCCCTGGCCAACGCCCACGGTTTGCATGCGCGCCCGGCGAAGATTCTCGCGCAACTGGCGAAAAGTTTTGAAGGCGAAATCCGCGTGCGCATCGTCGATGGTCACGACAGCGCGGTGTCGGTGAAGAGTTTGAGCAAACTGCTCAGCCTTGGCGCCCGTCGCGGTCAGGTGCTGGAATTCATCGCCGAACCGACCATCGCCGCCGATGCCTTGCCGGCCTTGCTGGCGGCCATCGAAGAAGGCCTCGGTGAAGAAGTCGAGCCGCTGCCGGCAGTGAGCCAACATCGCGAAGTGATCGCCGATGTCGCCGAAGTGCTGCTTGCACCGGCCTCCGGCAGTCTGATTCAGGCGATTGCTGCTGCCCCGGGGATCGCTATCGGCCCGGCGCATATTCAAGTGCTGCAAGTCATCGAGTACCCGCTGCGCGGTGAGTCCGCCGCCATCGAGCGCGAACGTCTCAAGCAAGCGCTGACGGATGTGCGTCGCGACATCGAAGGCCTGATCGAGCGCAGCAAGTCCAAGGCGATTCGCGAGATTTTCATCACCCACCAGGAAATGCTCGACGACCCTGAACTGACTGACGAAGTCGACACCCGTCTCAAGCAAGGCGAAAGCGCCGAAGCAGCGTGGATGGCGGTAATTGAAGCCGCCGCCAAACAACAGGAATCGCTTCAGGACGCCTTGCTCGCCGAACGTGCCGCCGACTTGCGCGACATTGGCCGACGGGTGCTGGCGCAATTGAGTGGCGTCGAAACCCCGGCCGAACCAGAGCAGCCGTACATTCTGGTGATGGACGAAGTCGGCCCGTCCGACGTGGCACGTCTTGATCCGGCACGCGTGGCGGGCATCCTCACCGCTCGTGGTGGCGCCACGGCCCACAGCGCCATCGTCGCGCGTGCCCTCGGTATTCCGGCGCTGGTGGGCGCCGGTGCCGCGGTGTTGCTGTTGAAACCGGGCACGCCGCTATTGATCGATGGTCAACGTGGTCGCCTGCACGTGGACGCCGATGCCGCGACCTTGCAGCGCGCCACCGAAGAACGCGACACCCGCGAACTGCGCTTGAAAGCCGCCGCTGAACAACGCCATCAACCGGCGCTGACCACGGACGGCCACGCGGTGGAAGTGTTCGCCAATATCGGTGAAAGCGCCGGCGTCACCAGTGCGGTGGAGCAGGGCGCCGAAGGCATTGGCCTGCTGCGCACCGAACTGATTTTCATGGCCCACTCGCAAGCGCCAGACGAGGCGACTCAGGAAGTCGAATACCGGCGCGTGCTCGATGGCCTGGCCGGTCGACCGCTGGTCGTGCGCACCCTGGACGTCGGTGGTGACAAACCGCTGCCGTACTGGCCGATCGCGAAAGAAGAAAACCCGTTCCTCGGCGTGCGTGGCATTCGCCTGACCCTGCAACGTCCGCAGGTCATGGAAGCGCAGTTGCGCGCCTTGCTGCGTGCGGCTGACAGCCGTCCATTGCGAATCATGTTCCCGATGGTCGGCAGCGTCGATGAGTGGCGCCAGGCGCGGGACATGACCGAACGCCTGCGTCTGGAAATCCCGGTTGCGGACCTGCAACTGGGGATCATGATCGAAGTGCCGTCGGCCGCTTTGCTGGCGCCGGTGCTGGCCAAGGAAGTGGATTTCTTCAGCGTCGGCACCAACGACCTGACGCAATACACCTTGGCCATCGACCGTGGTCATCCGACCTTATCGGCCCAGGCTGACGGCTTGCATCCGGCAGTGCTGCAACTGATCGACATCACCGTGCGTGCGGCTCATGCTCATGGCAAGTGGGTCGGCGTGTGCGGTGAGCTGGCGGCCGATCCGCTGGCGGTGCCGGTGCTGGTGGGCCTGGGGGTGGATGAGTTGAGCGTGTCGGGCCGCAGCATTGCCGAGGTCAAGGCACGCATTCGTGAACTCAGCCTGACCCAGACTCAAACCCTTGCCCAACAGGCCTTGGCCGTGGGCAGCGCGAACGAAGTTCGTGCATTAGTGGAGGCCCTGTAATGGCCAAGATCTTAACCCTGACCCTTAACCCGGCGCTGGACCTCACCGTCCAATTGCCGCTACTTACCCCCGGTCAGGTCAATCGCAGCGACGAAATGCACACCCACGCCGCCGGCAAAGGCGTGAACGTGGCGCAGGTGCTGGCCGACCTCGGGCATCAGCTGACCGTCAGCGGTTTTCTCGGGGAAGACAATCTTCAGGCGTTCGAAACCCTGTTTGCCAAACGCGGTTTTACCGACGCGTTTGTCCGTGTCCCCGGCGAGACCCGCAGCAACATCAAACTGGCAGAAAGCGATGGGCGCATCACCGACATCAACGGCCCGGGGCCGAGGGTCAGTGAAGCGGCGCAGCAGGCCTTGCTCGATCGACTCGATCAGATTGCTCCTGGGCATGACGCGGTCGTCGTGGCCGGTAGTTTGCCCCGTGGCGTGAATCCTCAGTGGTTGCGGGAGTTGATCCAGCGCTTGAAAAAACGCGGTTTGAAAGTGGCGCTCGACACCAGCGGTGAAGCCTTGCGCGCAGGTCTGGCGGCCGGTCCATGGCTGATCAAACCCAACACCGAAGAATTGGCTGAAGCGCTGGGTTGCGAGGTGGTTTCCGTGGGCGCCCAAGCCGAGGCGGCGAGCCGCTTGCATGCGCATGGCATCGAACACGTGGTGATTTCCGACGGTGCCGACGGGGTGAACTGGTTCAGTGTCGGCTCGGCCATGCACGCCACGCCACCCAAGGTCAGCGTGGTCAGCACTGTCGGCGCGGGGGATTCGTTGCTGGCGGGCATGCTGCACGGTTTGCTCAGTGCCGATACGCCCGAGCAAACCTTGCGCACCGCCACCGCAATTGCCGCCATGGCCGTTACCCAGATCGGTTTTGGTATCGGCGACACCGCGCAACTGGCGCACCTCGAACAGGGCGTGCGCCTGCGCGCCCTGACAGAACAATAAGAGGGTTTGCAATGAAGTTAGCCATTGTTACGGCCTGCCCGAACGGCATGGTCACCAGTGTGCTGTGCGCTCGTCTGCTCGATGCAGCGGCCCAGCGTCAGGGCTGGAGCACCAGTGTCGAAGTCGTTGATGCGGCCCATCCGGAACGTCAACTGTCGGCTGCGACCATCGAGGCCGCTGAGTGGGTGTTGCTGGTCACCAGCGCGCCGGTGGATATGTCACGGTTCGTCGGCAAACGCGTATTCCAGAGCACCCCGGCCCAGGCCCTGCAAGATGTTGAAGCGGTGCTGCGTCGCGGGGTGGAGGAGGCCGAGGTTTACGTCGCGCCCGAAGCCGCCGCCGAGCCGGCTGCCGTGGTTAAAAATGCGCCACGCCTGGTGGCTGTCACCGCGTGCCCGACCGGCGTCGCCCACACCTTCATGGCCGCCGAAGCCTTGCAGCAAGCGGCCAAACGTCTGGGCTACGACTTGCAAGTGGAAACCCAAGGCTCGGTCGGCGCGCGTAATCCACTCAGCGCAGAGGCGATTGCCGATGCCGACGTGGTGCTGTTGGCGGCAGACATCGACGTTGCCACCGAGCGGTTCGCCGGCAAGAAAATCTATCGCTGTGGCACCGGCATTGCGCTGAAACAAGCCGAAGCGACGCTGAACAAAGCCCTGGCCGAAGGCAAACAGGAAAGCGCTTCGACCGGCGCCAAAGGCCCGGCCAAGCAAGAAAAGACCGGCATCTACAAACACCTGCTGACCGGTGTGTCGTACATGTTGCCGATGGTGGTGGCGGGCGGACTGATGATCGCCTTGTCCTTCGTGTTCGGTATCACCGCGTTCAAGGAGGAAGGCACGCTGGCGGCTGCGCTGATGCAAATCGGCGGCGACACCGCGTTCAAACTGATGGTGCCGCTGCTGGCGGGCTACATCGCTTACTCGATCGCCGACCGCCCGGGCCTGGCGCCAGGGATGATCGGTGGTTTGCTGGCGAGCACCCTGGGCGCCGGTTTCATCGGCGGGATCATAGCCGGCTTCATCGCCGGCTATGCGGCCCAGGCGATCAATCGCTATGCGCGTTTGCCGCAGAGCCTTGAGGCGCTGAAACCGATCCTGATCATCCCGTTGCTGGCGAGTCTGTTCACCGGTCTGGTGATGATCTACGTGGTCGGCAAACCGGTGGCCGGAATGCTCGCGGGGCTCACGCACTTCCTCGACAGCATGGGCACCACCAACGCCATCCTGCTCGGTGTGCTGCTGGGCGGCATGATGTGCGTCGACCTCGGCGGGCCGATCAACAAAGCGGCTTACGCGTTCTCGGTGGGGCTGCTGGCGTCGCAGAGTTATGCACCGATGGCCGCGACCATGGCCGCCGGCATGGTGCCGCCGATAGGCCTTGGCATCGCCACGTTCATTGCCCGGCGCAAGTTCGCCCAGAGTGAGCGCGAGGCCGGTAAAGCGGCGCTGGTGTTGGGGTTGTGCTTTATCTCCGAGGGGGCGATTCCGTTTGCGGCGAAAGACCCTTTGCGGGTGATTCCGGCGAGCATCGCCGGCGGTGCGCTGACCGGCGCGTTGTCGATGTACTTCGGCTGCAAACTCATGGCACCGCACGGTGGGTTGTTCGTGATGCTGATTCCGAATGCGATCAACCATGCGCTGTTGTATCTGCTGGCGATCGTGGCCGGGAGTCTGCTGACGGCGGTGACGTATTCGGTGCTCAAACGGCCTGAGACGGTGGAGTTGGCAGTAGAGCCAGTCAGCGCCTGACCCCAATCCCTTGTGGGAGCGGGCTTGCTCGCGAAAGCGGTCTGACAGCCAGCATTAATGTTGAATGTTAAACCGTCTTCGCGAGCAAGCCCGCTCCCACAGGGATCGGCAGACTTTTGTGTCATGCCGCAGTCATACAGCCATGCTTAAGTTTTCCTTTTTCAGGGAGAACACCATGAGCGAATTCGACCTCAGCCGTCGTCGTGTCATGCAGGCCGTTGGCGCTGGGCTGTTGATGCCTGGCCTGGCGCCGGCGGTGATTGCTTCGGTCAAGGATCGGCCGCAACTCACCGATGGCGTGCAGTCCGGCGATTTGCTGGGCGACCGGGCGATGATCTGGAGTCGTAGCGACCGTGCGGCGCGGATGGTGGTGGAATGGGACACCCGCAGCCTGTTCAGTAACCCTCGTCGATTCGTCTCGCCCTTGGCCGATGCCCGCACCGACTTCACTGCCCGGGTCGAACTCACTGGCCTGCCCGCCGATCAGGCAATTTTCTATCGCGTGACTTTCGAAGACGCCCAGAGCGGTGTCGCTAGTGAGCCCTGGTTCGGCCATCTGCGCAGTGTGCCTACCGCCCGGCGAGATATTCGGTTCGTCTGGAGTGGCGACACGGTCGGCCAAGGCTTCGGCATCAACCCGGACATCGGCGGCATGCGCATCTACGAAGCCATGCGTCTGCGCCTGCCGGACTTTTTTATCCACAGCGGCGACACCATCTACGCCGACGGTCCCGTACCTGCGCAGCTCACAACAGAGAGCGGCCGGGTGTGGCGCAACCTCACCAGCGAAGCCAAGAGCAAAGTCGCCGAAACCCTCGACGACTATCGCGGCAATTACCGCTACAACCTGATGGACGAGAACATCCGCCGCTTCAACGCCGAGGTCCCACAGATCTGGCAGTGGGACGACCACGAAGTGGTGAACAACTGGTCGCCGGGCAAGCAGCTGGATGAGCGCTACAAGAGCAAAGATATCCACAGCCTGGTGGGTCGTGCGCGCCAGGCCTGGCTGGAATATGCGCCGATGCGCTTGCAGAGTGCCGATGATGGCGAGCGGATTTATCGCAAGCTGAGTTATGGGCCGATGCTGGATGTGTTCGTGCTCGACATGCGCAGTTATCGCGAAGCCAATGACGACAACCTGGGTGCCGCCAAACCGTTCCTTGGTCGCGAACAATTGGACTGGCTCAAGCGTGAATTGAAAGGCTCCCAGGCCCAATGGAAAGTCATTGCCGCCGACATGCCCATCGGCCTCGGCGTCCCCGACGGTGAAGTCCGCCCTGGTGTGGCGCGGTGGGAAGCGGTGGCCAATGGTGACCCTGGCCCGGCTCAGGGTCGTGAAGTGGAAATCGCTGAATTGCTCGGTTTTCTGCGGGCGCAGCAGGTGCGCAATTTCGTATTCCTCACGGCGGATGTGCATTACTGCGCGGCGCACCATTACCATCCGGACCGCGCGGCGTTCCAGGACTTCGAACCGTTCTGGGAGTTTGTCGCCGGGCCGCTGAATGCGGGGAGCTTCGGGCCGAATGCGCTGGATAAAACCTTCGGCCCCGAAGTGGTGTTCGAGAAAGCACCACCGGCGCAGAACACCTCGCCGTTTGCCGGGTTTCAGTTTTTTGGCGAGGTGAATATCGACGGGCAGACGGGGGAGATGAGTGTGGTGTTGCGGGATCTGGATGGGGTGGGGGTGTTTGAGCGCAAGTTGGCGCCGGTGTGAGAAGAAGTAAGCCGACACTCGATCAATGTGGGAGCGGGCTTGCTCGCGAAGGCGGTCTGACAGCCAACATCTTTGTTGAATGTTAAATAGCTTTCGCGAGCAAGCCCGCTCCCACATTTAATGGTTTGGTGTCAGTAAACGTCGCGGCGGTAGCGGCCTTGTTCGATCAGGCGGTCGACCTCTTCAATGCCCAGCAATTCGTTGAGCGCGTGATCCACCCCTGAAGCCATCCCCTGCAAACTGCCGCAGATGTAAATAACGGCGCCGTCGGCCAGCCATTTTTTCAACTCGTCAGCAGACTCGCGCAGGCGATCCTGCACATAGATCTTCTCGGCCTGATCTCGGGAGAACGCCAGATCCAGCCGTGCCAGATCACCGTTGATCAACCATTCCTCAAGCTCTGCGCGGCACAGGTAGTCATGCTCGCGATTACGCTCGCCGAACAGCAGCCAGTGACGCTGCTGCCCGTCGGCAATCCGTGCCTTGAGCAAACTGCGCAGCCCGGCCAATCCTGTGCCGTTGCCCAGCAGGATCATCGGCACCGGTTCGTTCGGTAGATGGAAGCCACTGTTGCGTCGTACTCGCAGGCTGATGCTGCTACCCACGGGAGCATGTTCGGTCAACCAGCCGGAACCGACGCCCAGGCTGCCATCGGCGTGCAATTCCTGACGCACGATCAATTCCAGCGCGCCGTCAGCGGCGATCGAGGCGATGGAGTATTCGCGCATGGCCAACGGCACCAGGGCGTCCGTCAGCGCTTGCGCGTGCAGGCCGACCAGATGAGTGCGGTTCTCGGGCAGTTGGCGGCTGGCGAGAGCTTGTTCCAGCGTTTGCGACAGGCCATCGAACTCAACCGTGGCCCGACCGTCAATCCCCAGGCCGTCGAGGAAATGCTCGATGGCCCACGGACAATTGCGCGGCAGTACTTCCACCAGATCCCCGGCCAGCCAGCTGCTGGTGGTGGGGGCGCTGAGGCCGAGCAAATACACGGGCGAAGCGCTGCTGTCCGGGTTCATCAATTCGCGGCGGGTCAGGGTCCAGTTGTCGTAGCTTGGCGCTTGCCAGGTATCTACCGGCGCCTGACCCGTCAGCAGACCGAGTTGCTGTTGCCAGTGGCGCAGGGCGTAAGGGTCGCCGCTGTCGACCTCCACCGGGGCGAACAGGGTCTTGCCGCCGTGCTCGCCCAGCCAAGTGTGCAATCGGCGGGCGAAGCCGCAGAAGTGTTGATACTGACGGTCACCGAGGCCGAGCACGGCATAGTTAAGGCTGTCGAAGCTCTGCGCACGACCCAGCACTTTGCGTTCGAATCCTCGAGCGCTGTCCGGCGCTTCTCCGTCGCCGAAGGTGCTCACCACAAACAGCGCGTTGCTGGAATCCTGCAGGTCCTGTTCGCTGACATTTGCCAACGGTTGAACCTTCACCGGTAACCCGGCGGCCTGTAATTGTCCGGCGGTCTGCCAGGCGAGTTGCTCGGCGAATCCGCTCTGACTGGCGAAGCCGATCAGCCATGCCGGCGCATCACTGCCCGGTTGCGCGAGGCCTTTGCGGGCGTCCTTGATCTGACGTTTCTTGCGTCGACGGTCCAGGTACAGCAACCAGCCAGTGATGAAAAACAGTGGCATGGCCAGTGCGGCGATCGTCACCATAATCCGCCCGATAATCCCGAAATAACTACCGACGTGCAGCGCGTAGACACTGGTCAGCAGCTGCGCCTTGAAGCTCTTGTCGCTGTAGCGGTCATGACGGCTGACGATGCCGGTCGCCGGATCGAGGGTGAGCTGGTTCCGTGCCTGGTCGTGGGGTGAGTTCTTCAGCAGGTAGAACACGGTTGCCGGTTGCCCGGCCACAGGCGGCATACGAACGTTGTAGGACGAAAGCCCAGGGCCGGCGGCGCTGTAGATGCTGCTCCATATCGCGGCGTAATCGGCAGTGGGGGCCGGGCCGCTCGGCGCAGGGCCGCGACTGCGCACTCGTTCGTTTTGCGGCGAATCGGAAAGTAGCCGCGTCAGGCCCTTGTTGTACCACTCGTACGACCAGGTCAGCCCGGTCAGCGCTGCCAAAAGATAGAACATCAGGCACCAGGTACCGGCTACCGAGTGCAAATCCCAGTTGAAGCTGCGACCCTTTTTATTCCAGTCCAGGGTCAGCCACGCGCGCCAGTTTTTCCACTGACGCGGCCAGCGCAGGTACAGGCCGGACAGACAGAAGAACACCAGAATCAGCGTACAGGCGCCGGTGATCTGTCGGCCGATATCGCCCATGGCCAGAATCCGGTGCAGTTGCAGCATCAGGCCAAAGAAATCCTGGCCCGTGACATCGCCCATGAACTCGCCGGTGTACGGGTCGAAGTAGCGCATCGGCCCGCGACGTTCACCGGGTGGCGCGGTGAAGATCACCCGCGCGGCGTTGCCGCTGTCGGTCTCGACCCAGAGCATCGAGACTGTCTTGCCCGAAGCGCCTTCGATTTTTTCTACCAGCTCGGCAGGCGGCAGTACGCCGGCAATCTGCTTCTCGACGTGCAGCACAGAGGGGTTCAGCGCTCGCAGGATTTCATCCTGGAACGATACCGCCGCCCCGGTGATGCCCATCAGGGCCAGGACCAGTCCGGCGCTGATGCCGAAAAACCAGTGCAACTGGAACAGGGATTTCTTCAACACGTCGCTCGCCTTGTTCGTTCAAAAGTCATCATCACGTCGCGCATTATGCCGTGAGTTGTCGAGAAGCATTCTTTTTTACAGGCAAAAGCCCCGTTCACTTCGATGAACGGGGCTTTTGCCTAAGAGCTTTAGCCTTCACGCTTCTGTTATCAGAAGTGGAAGTTGGCACTCAGCAGGGCGGTACGGCCCGCCGCCACGTGGGCGTAGTGGTTCTGGAGTATCTGGTCGAAATAACGCTTGTCGGTCAGGTTCTGCACGTTGAGTTGCAGGTCGACGTTCTTGGTCAGGCGGTAGCTGGCCATTGCGTCGTAGCGCCAGTAGGACGGGATCTCCACCGAGTTGGCGACGTTGCCAAACTGGGAATCAACATAGGTCGCACCGGCACCGACGGTCAACTTGTCCGGCACCAGGTCGTAGGTCGACCAGAATGTGAAGTTGTTCTGTGGGGTGTTTGGCATGTGGTTGCCTTCATCGGCGGCGAGGGTGGTTTTGACCACTTCGCTGTCCATGTAGGTGTAGCCACCGAAGACTCTCCAGTTACGGGTCAACTTGCCGGCGTAGCTCAGTTCCAGGCCATTGACCTGCTGTTCGCCGTCCAGCACTTGCGTGGTGCCGCCGTCCGGATCGTTGATCCGCGCGTTGGTTTTCTCGGTGCGGAACAGCGCGGCGGTCAGCGACAGATCGTCACCGAAGAAGTCCCACTTGGTGCCGATTTCGTAGTTGCGGTTCTTTTCCGGGTCCAGACGGCTGTTGTTCGCCGCCAGTTCCAGGCCACCGTTGCCGCTGGTTTCGCCGGCCGGGTTGCTGGAGGTCGAGTAGGCCGCGTAGATGCTGCCGTTAGGCAACGGGTTGTAGACCACGCCGATCTGGTAGTTCACCAGGTCGCTGGTGTTCGCACGGGAGAAATCGTTCGCTGGCGCTGTGCTGCTGGCGTTGGCGTGGCCGCTGGATTCGACCTGATAGTTGTCGTAACGCAGGCCCAGGTTCAGGGACCATTGCTCGTTGAACTTCAGGGTATCGAACACATAGGCCGCGGCGGTTTTGGTGTTGGTGTCAGTGAATGCGGCGCTGTCGGTGATCCTGCCGTTCCAGTTATCCCCAGGTGTCGGGTTGTACAGACTGGTGCAATCGCCGGAGTTGAACAGGGCGCGGTTGCAGCGGGTGCCACTGGCGGTGGAGGTCAGGACGTACGGACGGTTGTGGGTGTCCTGATAGGAAAACTCCAGACCGGTCACCAGGCTGTGCTCGATGGAGCCGGTGTTGAATTTGGCGCTCAGGTCGGTCTGGTTGATCCAGCCGCTGGACGTCGAGTTACGGCTCTTCGCACCCCGGTATACGTTGCCATTGACTACGTTGCCCTTGCTGTCGTCCGGGTTGGTGAGGATGTAGTCCAGGGTCGAACGGGACATGCGGAAGCTGTTCGATACGGTCAGGTCTTCATTCAGATCGTGTTCGATCTTGAGGGTGCCGCTGTCATTGGTGGTCTGGCGATAGTCGCGATCGGTGAGGCCGTAGAAGTTGTCGCGATCGACATGTGCAGGTTTATCGACGTTGTACTTGCTGCGGTTGGGGCTCAAGGTCAACGGGATGCCGTAGTCGGGCATGTCGTCGGTCTCGACGTGGTAGTAGCCGACGGTCAAACGGGTATCGGTGCCCAGGCCGAAGGCGAAGGACGGCGCCACACCCCAGCGACTGACATCCACGGTATCGCGGCCGGCGACATTGGCTTCGTGCTTCATCAGGTTCAAGCGCAAGGCCGAGGTGTCGGTCATCTGCTGGTTCAGATCAAGGGTGGTGCGCTTGGTCTGGTCCGAGCCCCAAGTGAAGCCGCCGTTGTAGGAATTGCCCAGCTTGGGAGTCTTGCTCACCAGGTTCAGGCTGCCACCGGTGGAACCGGCACCGGTGAAGGCTGAACCCGGGCCCTTGCTGACTTCGATCGATTCAACGTTGAAGATCTCGCGGCTCTGGGACGCCGGGTCGCGCATGCCGTCGACGAATGTGTCGCTTTCGGCGTTGAAGCCGCGAATGATCGGACGATCGCCTGCCGGGTTACCGCCCTCGCCGGCACCGAAGGTGATGCCTGGAGTAGTGCGCAGGGCGTCGACCAGGCTGGTAGCGCCGGTGTCGCGAATCACTTGTTGCGGGATCACGGTGACGCTTTTCGGCGTCTCGCGCAGTGGCGCGGTGTACTTCTTGGAGGCCGAAGTATCGGTCTTGTAGGAGGTGTCATCCTGCTCGCCCACAACGCTGGTCGCGTCCAGGGAAATCGCATTGTTAGGTGCTTTTTCGCCGGTCTTCTCGGCCGCGAAAACCATGTGGCCCGCAGAGCCGGCAGTGATCGCCACGCCAATTGCAGACGCGAGCAAACGCGGTGAATTGACCGTTAATTGTAGTTGTTGGCGTGACATGTGAATTCCCCTCCCCAAGGATTTGAGGCCGCGGAATATAGGGTAAACACGTATCTGTATCAATTGCGAAACGTTGCTATTCGCGACTAATTTACATTCTTTACAATTTACCTTTACGGTTTTTGCCGTTTCATTCGTCGCACGTGTTTTACACAGACAATAAGAATCAATACCATTGGCGCCCCTTTGCCTTCAGGTGTCTTTCCATGTTGCTGCACATTCCCGGCGTGTTCGCGAAAGAAGAAGTGCAGCGCATTCGCGAGGCCCTGATGCAAGCGGATTGGGCCGATGGCAAAATCACCGCCGGTTACCAGTCGGCCAAGGCCAAGCACAATCTGCAACTGCCGGAAGGGCATCCGTTGGCCAAGGAAATCGGCGCGGCGATGCTCGAGCGATTGTGGAAAAATCCGCAGTTCATGTCGGCGGCATTACCGCACAAGGTCTTCCCTCCGTTACTGAACTGCTACACGGCGGGTGGCAGTTTCGACTTCCACATCGACAACGCCGTGCGTCAGCCCAAGGGCAGCATCGAGCGAGTGCGCACCGACCTGTCGGCGACGCTGTTCTTCAGTGAACCGGAGGACTACGACGGCGGCGAACTGGAAATCCAGGACACCTTCGGCACCCAGCGCGTGAAATTGCCCGCTGGTGACATGGTCCTGTATCCCGGGACCAGCCTGCACAAGGTCAACGCCGTCACTCGCGGCACCCGTTACGCCTCGTTTTTCTGGACGCAAAGCCTGGTGCGTGAAGACAGCCAACGCGCCTTGCTGTTCGAGATGGACGGGGCGATTCAACAGTTGACCCAGGACATGCCCGACCATCCTTCATTGATCCGCCTGACTGGCACCTATCACAACCTGTTGCGTCGCTGGGTCGAGGTGTAAGTGACGGACTTTCGGTTGCACCGCGAGGAAATCCTCGACGGCGACCGCCTCAAATCGATGCTCGAAGAAAGCCCGGCGCGAGCGGCTCAGGCGATCCTGATCGCCGCCCGTGAAGGCGTGCTCGATGCTCAGGCGTTGCTCGGGCAGATCCTGCTGGACGGCCGGGGTATCGCTCAGGATCAAGCGCTAGCCGTGCGTTGGTTCGGGATCGCTGCCGGACAAGGTCATCTGATGGCGCGCAACATGCTCGGCCGTTGCCATGAACATGGCTGGGGTTGCACCGCCGATGCTTCGATAGCCGAGGGGCATTATCGTGTTGCCGCTGAAGCCGGACTGGATTGGGCGATGTACAACTACGCCAATCTGCTGGCTACTGGTCGTGGGGTGATCGAGGATCAGGTGCAAGCGCTGAGTCTGTATCGGCAAGCAGCTGAATTGGGCCACGCGAAGTCGATGAACCTGCTGGGGCGTTATCTGGAAGAAGGCCGGGTTTGCCCGGTAGATCCGCAAGCAGCCCGTGACTGGTATCGACGCTCGGCGGTCGGCGGGGATTTTCGTGGGCAGTTCAGTTATGCAGCGGTGTTGGCGGATGAAGGCAAGATCGACGAGGCGCTGTGTTGGCTGCACAAGGCACTGGACGGCGGGAATCTGAATTTTTTGCGGGTGGCGAGCAAGGCGCTGGTGAGCGCAACCGATCTGCGAATTCGCGCCTTGGCGATTGAGTACCGTCAAAAGACAATGCAACTGGGCGCAGAGCAATGTCGACTTACTCATGAGGCTTTGGCGGACGTTGATGCTGGAAGGGTGTTTGACCATGAAATTGTTCAGGCGTGGGCAGACAGTTTGAGCACTGATCATCCATTACCGTTGCCCCTCCAATAGAGTCGAATAGGATAAGTCGTCAGTGGCATATGATCGTTCCAATGCAGAGTGTGGAAACGATCAACTGCTTTTCGCGGTAGAAAGTTCAGACACAAAAAAGCCCATGACACGTCATGGGCTTTTTTATTTCTGCGCGTGGTTCTTACACGTAGAACGACTTCAGCGGCGGGAAGCCATTGAACTCAACAGCGCTGTAGCTGGTGGTGTACGCACCGGTCGACAACCAGTACAAGCGGTCACCGATCGCCAGGTTCAGCGGCAGGCCGTACTTGTAGTTTTCGTACATGATGTCAGCGCTGTCGCAGGTCGGGCCGGCGATAACCACTTCTTCCATCTCGCCTTTTTTCTCGGTCCAGATCGGGAACTTGATGGCTTCGTCCATGGTTTCGATCAGGCCGGAGAATTTGCCCACATCCGTGTACACCCATCGCTCGACGGCGGTACGGGATTTACGCGCCACCAGCACCACTTCACTGACCAGAATGCCGGCGTTGGCGATCAGCGAACGGCCTGGTTCCAGGATGATTTCCGGCAGCTCGTCGCCGAAGTCTTCCTTGAGGAAGCGGATGATTTCTTCGGCGTAGGTTTCCAGGCTGTTGGTGCGGGTGATGTAGTTGGCCGGGAAGCCACCGCCCATGTTGATCAGCTTCAGGTGGATGCCGTCTTCTTCTTTCAGGCGTTCGAAGATCACTTTGACCTTGGCGATCGCCGCGTCCCAGACGCTGATGTCGCGCTGCTGCGAACCGACGTGGAACGAGATGCCGTAAGGCACCAGGCCCAGGTCGCGAGCAAGGATCAGCAGGTCCATGGCCATGTCGGTCTGGCAGCCGAATTTACGCGACAGTGGCCAGTCGGCGGTGGTCGAGCCTTCAGTCAGGATGCGCACATAGACTTTCGAGCCTGGAGCAGCCTTGGCGATGTTGCGCAGGTCGGCTTCAGAGTCGGTGGCATATAGACGCACGCCCTTCTCGTAGAAGTAGCGAATGTCTTTGGATTTCTTGATGGTGTTGCCGTAGCTGATGCGATCCGGGCCGACGCCCTGGTTCATCACTTTGTCGAGCTCGTAGATCGAGGCGATGTCGAAGTTCGAGCCTTTCTCTTTGAGCAGGTCGATGATTTCAACGGCCGGGTTGGCCTTGACTGCGTAGTAGACCTTGGCGAATTCGAAACCGGCGCGCAGGTCGTCGTAGGCCTGGCTGATCATCGCGGTGTCGATCACCACGAACGGGGTTTCTTGTTTGTCGGCGAAGGCCTTCATTTTCTGGAAGGTATCGCGTGCGAAATAGTCTTCGACGTTGATCGACATGCTGGGAACTCCTACTGGCAAACTGAAATTATCAATGGGTGCAAATGAACGCCCTCCGTATCCCCACTTTGGTTCGCCTACTTCCCAAGGCATGTCGCCGAAAGCAAAAAGGCCACGGGAGGCGGTGCTTTCCCTTGGCCTTGCTGTCTCGTCGTCAGTACTTGAGCCGGATGGATCGTTTCCAGCATGGACGTTCGGCGCGAACTTTAGGGCGTGAGGAGCTCGAGATCAACAAAAAATGTCGCGTTTTTGCACGCTTCCGTCGTGCGGTGCTGCTCTGTCACTGATGTAACCGACCCAGATGACAGGTTGATGTTCCCCGTGCAGTCGATTTTCGATGGGCGCAGAACCTCGGTCGGTGATAACACTGACATTTTTAATCTCGATAAAGTATGGCAATAACATCATTACTGTTAGTTTTAACAGGTGTCGGATGGCAAGAGTTTCATTAAGGTAGTTCTACTTGTTGTTTTAATTGGCATGCATTCTTCTGTTTGCGCGATTAAGTTAGATTTTTGGATGATGTCGCAGTGATGTCAGTCTGTCCCTGCGTCTGGCGGAACTGTGTGCGTGTTTATTGTTTTTTGAATATTAATCCATCGGAGTGCGTGAGTATGAACAGAATAGTTGTCTTGCTGATTGCATTGGTTGTTGCCGGCTGTGCGAGTCACGAAGATGCACCGGTCAATGTATCTGGTTTCGACGGGCAGGCCGTTGAGTCCCGCGCAGTCAATACAGTGGGGGCCGCTTCTGGCCCGGTGACCGCACAATACCTCACGGAGCGCTACCTCAATAAGGCGAACATGTGCCGAAACAACCCTTCCGCGCCGGCGTTCCTGTGTTCGGGCGTGCTGCTGCGCGCGACCCAACACTCTACCCAGTTCCACTTCTGGAACCCGAATCCTGCAGCTACCGGGGTATCGTTTTCCTATCTGCGGGCGGATGCCAAGTTCAGTAAACTGGTGTTTGGCTATAATAATGGCTTTATCTTTTATCCGGTGTTTTACGCGCCAGTTGATAAAGTGGATCCGGAAATATTGTGTTTCTTTCCGGTGGACGGTGGGACTGATAATCGGGGCGAACAAGGCTGTGGTGAAAGACCCGGTTATCCTTCAAGTAGGGAGTGTCAGTCTCAGGGTATTAACACCGCCGCCCAATATATCGCGCATTACAATAGTATTCCGAGTAAGTATTCCCTCTTGTGCGGGTTCAATGTGCGCGACAGTTTGAATCAGGGTGCAACCACTGCCTTCAATGAAGCAATCAAAGCGCAGGGAATGGGCGGAACCTTTGCCTTTAATACGCAGAACGAATTCAGGCTGGCCAAATGGGCCCAGAATATGGGTAAAACCCTCCCGGTCGAGGCAGTTTTCTACATCAATGATGTCGGCAAGGCGGGGGCGCAATACGACCAGCGAGATTTCAAGACGCAAACCGGCATCTGGATCCCGATGATCCGTATCACGCTTCCGCAAACGACCACTGCTAATGTGATCTTCCAGTTCATTCCCGACGATCAGGCGATCTCCTCCTGATTGAATAAACCGGGCCGTGCTCCCACAGGTACTGTGTAAAACCTGTAGGAGCGAGGCTTGCCCACGAAGACGTCAGATCAGGCGACAGCAGTCTCGGCCGGCGAAACAATGCTGGTCTTGCCCCCACGAGACTTACCAGAGCTCAAATATTCGGCAATCGATTCCTGAGTCACCTCACCCAGGAACACCCGCTCGGCATCCATCACCGGCAGCCACGAGCGGTTGAACTCGTACATGCGCGACAGCAGGATGCGCAAATGCTCGTCGTACACCGCAGTGGCGTTGAACTCGCGCAGGTATTGCGCGCAGGTGCCGGTCTGGCGGTGCAGGTCGCGACGGCGCACGTAGCCCAAGGCCTTGTTCTCGGCGCAGGTAACCACCACGTAGCGACGGTCCAGTTCGTCCATCAATTCCAGCGCTTCGGCCACCGGAGTTCCCGGGCTCACCGAGGGTGCGTTGTCCGCCGCGTCTTCGGCTTTCACCAGCAACAGACGTTTGAGGGTGCTGTCCTGGCCGACGAAATTGCTGACAAAGTCATCCGCCGGGTGCGCAAGAAGCGTGTCCGGATGGTCGATCTGCAGCAGTTTGCCCGCGCGGAAAATCGCGATCTTGTCGCCGAGCTTGATTGCTTCGTCGATGTCGTGGCTGACCATGATCACGGTCTTGTTCAGCGCCCGTTGCATCTCGAAGAACTCGTTCTGAATCATCTCGCGGTTGATCGGGTCGACCGCGCCGAACGGTTCGTCCATCAACAACAGCGGCGCATCCGCCGCCAGTGCGCGAATCACGCCGATCCGCTGCTGCTGGCCACCGGACAATTCACGTGGATAGCGAGTCAGATACTGCTTGGGTTCGAGCTTGATCATGCTCATCAACTCGCGGGCACGGTCGTGGCATTTCTGTTTGTCCCAGCCGAGCAGGCGCGGAACGATGGTGATGTTTTCTTCGATGGTCATGTTCGGGAACAAACCGATCTGCTGGATCACATAGCCGATGTTGCGACGCAGGGTCACGGCGTCGAGGTCGGTGGTGTCTTCGCCGTTGATCAGGATCTTGCCCGAGGTAGGCTTGATCAGGCGGTTGATCATCTTCAGCGTGGTGCTTTTACCGCAGCCCGATGGCCCCAGGAACACACAGATTTCGCCTTCATTGACGGTCAGGCTTACCGAGTCCACGGCTTTCACATCTTTGCCGTTGCTTTGGAAGGTCTTGCTGAGGTTTTGAAGTTCGATCATTTGAGCAGTCCTTTTGGAGTCAGCGTGCGTTGCAGCCATTGCAGAAGCAGGTCGGCGAAGATGGCCAGGAGACTGACCAGCACGGCGCCGACGATCAGCATCGACATGTCGCTGCGGCTGATGGAAGCGAGAATGAGTACACCGAGGCCACCGGCGCCGATGGTCGCGGCGATGGTCATCACGCCGATGTTCATGACCACGGCGGTGCGCACGCCGGCGAGGATCACCGGCACCGCGATGGGCAGTTCGACCATGCGCAAGCGCTGGCCGAAGGTCATGCCGATGCCACGCGCTGCTTCGCGAATGCCCGGTTCGACGCCGGT
This sequence comes from Pseudomonas farris, assembly GCF_019145235.1. Taxonomy (GTDB): domain Bacteria; phylum Pseudomonadota; class Gammaproteobacteria; order Pseudomonadales; family Pseudomonadaceae; genus Aquipseudomonas; species Aquipseudomonas farris. The sequence continues at coordinate 136,604 of NZ_JAHSTV010000009.1, forward strand.
CAGCGCCAAATAGGTGTTACGCATGATCGGCAGCAACGAGTACAGAAACACTGCGGTGATCGCCGGCATCGGGCCGAGGCCCTGGCCGAATTTCGAGTAGAACGGCAGCAGCAGGCCGAACAGCGCAATCGACGGCACGGTCAGTAACACTGTGGCGCTGGCTTGCAACGGGCCGGCCAGTGTCGGGAAGCGGGTCATCAGGATGCCCAGCGGCACGCCGACCACAATCGCTAACGTCACCGCGATGCCGACCAAGGTGATGTGCTGCCAGGTCAGGTGCAAAACCTGCGGCCAATCGAGATGGGAAAAGGCGTTCAGAAATTCCATGGCTTTTCCTCCTCAGTTGATGGGGTGCTGGCGCAGGAAATCTGCAGCAACGGATGAAGGACTTTCGTGATCGACATCGACCCGCGCATTCAGGGCACGCATGGTGGCGTCGTCGAACAGTTGGGCCAGCGGCTTGAGCTCTTCGGCGAGTTTCGGGTGGGCATCGAGGTAAACCTGACGCACCACCGGCGCGGCGGTGTAGTCCGGGAAGTAATGCTTGTCGTCTTCCAGCAACTTGAGCTTGAAGGCGTTCAAACGACCGTCGGTGGTGTAAACCAGACCGGCGAACACCTGGCCATTGCGCAGCGCGGTGTAGACCAGCCCGGCATCCATCTGGCGAATGTTGTTGCGGGTCAGGTTCATGCCGTAGAGATCCACCATGCCATCGAGACCGTCGGAACGGTTGGCAAACTCGGTGTCCAGGGCGACGAGGTGATGGGTCTTCGCCTCAGCCTGCAGCACCGTGTTCAGCTCGCTCATGGTGTTGATCTGTGGGTAAGCCTTCGCGGTGTTTTCCGGCAGGGCCAGGGCGTAGGTGTTGCTGAACTTCGACGGGGTGAGCCAGACCAGGCCTTTTTTCGCGTCGAGTTCTTTCACTCGGGCGTAGGACTGAGCGCTGTCGAGCTTGTCGGTGACGTGGTTGTAAGCCACCAGCGACACGCCGGTGTATTCCCACATCAAATCCAGCTGGCCACTTTCGTGGGCGCTACGAGCCAGATTGCTGCCCAGACCGCCGGTCACTTGGGTGTCGTAACCCTTGGTGCGCAGGTACTGGGAAGTTATTTCCGCCAGCAGGGTTTGTTCGGTGAACACCCGGGCACCAATGCGGATCACGGGTGTTTCAGCGGCTTGGGCAAATCCTGCGAACAGCAGAACGCAGCCTATTAAAAAGCTTAATTTCTTCATAAATATTCCTTTGCCGAGGCTTAAGACGGGCGCAAGCCGCGTTCGAGCCAGAGGCGGCTGGCGAGTGTCACCAGGCCGTCGAGCAGCAAGGCCAGCAGGGCGGTGCATGCCGCGCCGAGCAGCAGTTGCGGCTGATTGTTCAGGGCGATGCCGGGGAAAATCAGGCTGCCCAGACTGTTGGCGCCGATCAGGAACGCTAGCGGTGCGGTACCGACGTTGATCGCCAGCGCCACGCGCACACCACCGATGATGATCGGCACGGCGTTCGGCAGTTCGACCCGCCACAGCACCTGCGTCGGTGTCATGCCGATGCCAACGGCCGCTTCCTTGAGTGAACCCTGGACGTTTTTCAGTCCTTCATAGGTGTTGCGCACAATCGGCAACAGTGAGGCGAGGAACAAAGCGAAAATCGCAGGACCGCTACCAATGCCGAGGATCCCCAGGGCGATGGCCAGTACGGCGAGAGGCGGCACGGTGTTGCCGATGTTGAAGATCTGCATGAAGCGTTCGGCGCGTCCAACCATGGTCGGGCGGCTGAGGAAGATGCCGGCGGGTATGCCCACTACAAGGGCGGCCAGCATGGAAACGAGGACGAGAATCAGATGAGCTTGCAGGTAAAACAACAAATCGTCGCGGTACTGTTCGATCGTGTTGATGCCAATCCAATGGACCAGCAGGGCCAGAAGGGCGACGACAACCGCACCTCCTATCAGCCCTTTGCCATAGCGAATAGCCACAGGCGGACTCCTTTTTTCAGTCGGCGGACGCAGTCCCGTGTGGCATGCCATTCCTGGCTGCCGGGAAATCAACGTTCGCGAGAAGCAGCTCTTCATGCTCGTGAAACCGCATGAAATCGAGCCATAAGCGCAGCCTCGTCAGGCTAACTTGCTGATTTTTCAACCCTGACGAATAGCCGTAACAGGGGAGTGGACGCCTCCACGCTCCGAAAGGTTCCCATCTGAAGCAGCATTTGGCCACCCCTAATGTGCTCAACGGTTCGGTTCTTCGATGAAGTTGGGCTATAATCGCGGCCCTTTTTTGAATCACCTGCCAGGCGATTTCCCATGACCAAACAGGCCGCCGAAGTCGCGAAACGCCGCACTTTCGCCATTATTTCCCACCCCGATGCCGGTAAGACCACCATCACCGAGAAGCTCTTGCTGATGGGCAAGGCGATTGCGATTGCGGGCACGGTGAAATCTCGAAAATCCGACCGCCATGCCACCTCCGACTGGATGGAAATGGAAAAACAACGGGGTATTTCCATTACCACGTCGGTTATGCAGTTTCCGTATCGCGATCACATGATCAACCTGCTCGACACCCCGGGCCACGAAGACTTCTCCGAAGACACCTACCGCACTCTGACGGCAGTGGACTCGGCATTGATGGTCCTCGACGGCGGTAAGGGTGTAGAGCCACGGACCATTGCGCTGATGGACGTCTGCCGTCTGCGTGACACGCCGATCGTCAGCTTCATCAACAAACTCGACCGTGACATTCGTGACCCGATCGAACTGCTCGACGAAATCGAAGCGGTCCTGAAGATCAAGGCGGCGCCGATCACCTGGCCGATCGGTTGCTACCGCGATTTCAAGGGTGTTTATCACCTCGCCGACGACTACATCATCGTCTACACCGCTGGTCACGGCCACGAGCGCACCGACGTGAAAATCATCGAGAAGCTCGACTCCGATGAAGCCCGTGCGCATTTGGGCGATGAGTACGATCGCTTCGTTGATCAGCTGGAACTGGTGCAGGGCGCCTGCCACGAATTCAATCAGCAGGAATTCCTCGATGGCCAGCTGACACCGGTATTCTTCGGTACCGCACTGGGCAACTTCGGTGTCGATCACGTGCTCGACGCCGTGGTCAATTGGGCGCCGAAACCGCTGGCCCGTGTCGCCAACGAACGCACCGTGGAACCGGTTGAAGAGAAATTCACCGGCTTCGTGTTCAAGATCCAGGCGAACATGGACCCGAAACACCGCGACCGCATCGCCTTCATGCGGATCTGCTCCGGCAAGTACGAAAAAGGCATGAAAATGCGCCACGTGCGCACTGGCAAAGACGTGCGGATCGGCGATGCGCTGACGTTCTTCTCCTCCGAGCGTGAGCAACTGGAAGAAGCGTTTGCCGGCGACATCATCGGCCTGCACAACCACGGCACCATCCAGATCGGCGACACCTTCACCGAAGGCGAAGTCCTGGGCTTCACCGGCATCCCGCACTTCGCCCCGGAACTGTTCCGTCGCGTGCGTCTGCGTGATCCGCTGAAATCCAAGCAACTGCGTCAGGGCCTGCAGCAATTAGCCGAAGAAGGCGCCACTCAGGTGTTCTTCCCCGAGCGCAGCAACGACATCATCCTCGGCGCCGTCGGTGTGCTGCAGTTCGACGTGGTCGCCAGCCGTTTGAAAGAGGAATACAAGGTCGAGTGCTCGTATGAGCCGATCACTGTTTATTCCGCGCGCTGGATTGATTGCGACGATAAGAAGAAGCTTGAGGAATTCCGGGTCAAGGCCGTGGAAAACCTTGCGGTCGATGGCGGTGGTCACCTGACCTACCTGGCCCCGACGCGAGTCAATCTGGCGTTGATGGAAGAGCGCTGGCCGGATGTGAAATTCCGTGCGACGCGTGAGCATCACTAAGCGCTGAGCCGTAACCCCCAAAGCCCCGATGCGTAAGCCTCGGGGTTTTTTTGTGCCGCCTCGGTCAACTGTGGGAGCGGGCTTGCTCGCGAAAGCGGCCTTTCATTCAACATTGATGTCGACTGACCCGACGCCTTCGCGAGCAAGCCCGCTCCCACATTGGATCATTGTTGTTAGAGGGTTTGGATATACCATTATTCGAAACCAGTCTCTTCGCCAACGACATTTTCTGCTACCCGGTAGCGTCCTGTCTGGAGAACCCGGTCAATCGGAACTAAATTTCATTCAGTACCTTTCAGGCATCCCATGCGTCAACCCACAAAGGATGGAATCGGCTATGAGCATTTTTCAACGCATTGTGTTGTTGCTTAAGGTTTTGGTGATGCTGTCCCTCGGCACGTCGGCGGTGGCGTGGGCAGAATGTGAGAACCATGAAAAACAGGCCTTGAACGGGCAAGGAGTGCACAGCGAGCTGATGATCGCTGCGACTGAATCAGACGAAGACGACCCAGACGCCGATGAGGAGGATGAGGAAGACACGCAAACGTAAATGACGGACAAAAAGAAAACCCCTCCTGCCGGACTGATGTGCAATCGAAGCAGAAGGGGTTGATCAACGCTTTAGATATTTCGTGCCGCTCAATACCTGTGGGAGCGAGCCTGCTCGCGATGGCGTCATACCCGTCGACATTAATGCCGACTGATACACCGCTATCGCGAGCAGGCTCGCTCCCACATTGTTACGCCGCGCCGCCGAGGAATTGCTCGGCGTAGTGACAAGCCACCTGGCGGGTGTCGAGCAGGCGCAAGGCCGGCTCTTCGACGCTGCAGCGCTCGGTCGCATACGGGCAGCGCTTGTGGAAGGCGCAGCCGGACGGCGGGTTCAGCGGGTTCGGCAGTTCGCCGACGATCTTGATTTTCGGCTTGTTCGGGTCCGGGTGAATGGTTGGAGTGGCCGACAGCAACGCCTGGGTGTACGGGTGCAGAGGACGCTCGTAGATGTCATTCTTCGGACCCATCTCCACAGGGCGGCCGAGGTACATCACCATCACATGATCGGCGACGTGACGCACCACGGCCAGGTTGTGGGAGATGAACACGTAGGCGGTGTTGAACTCTTGCTGCAAATCCATGAACAGGTTGAGTACCTGCGCCTGGATCGATACGTCCAGCGCCGAGGTCGGTTCGTCTGCCACCAGCACTTTCGGTTGCAGCATCATCGCGCGGGCCAGGGCAATCCGCTGGCGCTGACCGCCGGAGAACATGTGCGGATAGCGCTGGTAGTGCTCGGGACGCAAGCCCACCTGTTTCATCATCGCCTGGACTTTGTCGCGACGTTCCGAGGCGCTCAGGTTGGTGTTGATCAGCAGCGGTTCGGCGAGTTGATCACCGACTTTCTGCCGTGGGTTCAGTGACGCGTACGGGCTCTGGAACACCATCTGCACGTCTTTGCGCAGCTGCTTGCGTTGAGCCTTGTCAGCGCCGGCGACTTCCTGCCCGGCGATTTTCAAGGAGCCGGAGGAGGGCTCTTCGATCAGCGTCAGGGCACGGGCCAGGGTGGATTTGCCGCAACCCGATTCGCCCACAACGGCGAGGGTTTTGCCGGCTTCCAGTTCGAACGACACACCGTTGAGGGCGCGCACGGTCGCATGACCCTTGAACAGGCCACGGGACACTTCGTAGTGACGGGTCAGGTTGCGGGCGGTAAGTACGACGGCCATTACGCCACCTCCTGATTCAGCGGGTAGAAGCAGCGGGCGAGGCTGTTGCTTTTCGGGTCAAGGGCCGGACGCTGGGTGCGGCAGTTGTCCTGCACGTAGGGGCAGCGCGGCGACAACAGGCAGCCTTGCGGACGGTCGTAGCGACCGGGAACGATGCCCGGCAACGTCGACAGGCGCGCGGCACCCAGGCTGTGTTCCGGAATGGCCTTGAGCAGCGCTTCGCTGTACGGGTGCGCCGGAATGTCGAACAGTTGTGGCACCTGACCGACTTCAACCGCTTGGCCGGCGTACATCACGCACACGCGCTGGGCGGTTTCGGCTACAACCGCGAGGTCGTGGGTAATCAGCACCAGGCCCATGTCCTGCTCTTTCTGCAGGGCCAGCAACAGATCCATGATCTGCGCCTGAATCGTTACGTCCAGAGCGGTGGTTGGTTCGTCGGCGATCAGCAGTTTCGGTTCGCCGGCAATCGCCATGGCAATTGCCACACGCTGGCTCATACCGCCGGAGAGTTGATGCGGGTAGGCGTCCATACGGCTGGCGGCGCCCGGGATTTCCACTTTTTCCAGCAGTTCGATGGCACGCTTGCGGGCGTCCTTTCTGGACATTTTCAGGTGCAGGCGCAGCACTTCTTCAATCTGGAAACCGACGGTGTAGCTCGGGTTCAGCGCGGTCATCGGGTCCTGAAACACCATGGCCAGGTCTTTGCCGACGATTTGCCGACGTTGACGGTTGCTGAGCTTGAGCATGTTCTTGCCGTCGAAATTCAGGGCGTCGGCAGTGACGATCCCCGGATGCTCGATCAGGCCCATCAGCGCCATCATGGTCACGGATTTACCGGAACCCGATTCGCCCACGATGGCCAGCACTTCGCCTTTGTCCACGGTAATGTCGAGACCGTCGACCACCGGAACGGCGTTGGCGTCGCCGAAGCGAACGTTGAGATTCTTGATTTCTAACAGTGACATTTGAATCTCCTCAGGCGGCGTTCTTGAGTTTCGGGTCCAGCGCATCGCGCAGACCGTCGCCCATCAAGTTGATTGCCAGCACGCTGAGCAAAATGGTCAAACCAGGCAAGCTCACCACCCACCAGGCGCGTTCGATGTAGTCGCGAGCCGAAGCCAGCATGGTGCCCCACTCAGGCGTTGGCGGTTGTACGCCAAGGCCGAGGAAGCCCAGTGCCGCGGCATCGAGAATCGCCGAGGAGAAACTCAAGGTGGCCTGAACGATCAGCGGCGCCATGCAGTTGGGCAGCACCGTGACGAACATCAGGCGTGGCAGACCGGCACCGGCCAGGCGCGCGGCGGTCACGTAGTCGCGGTTCAATTCGCCCATCACCGCGGCGCGGGTCAGACGAACATAGGACGGCAACGAAACCACGGCGATGGCAATAATGGTGTTGATCAGGCCAGGGCCGAGGATGGCGACAATCGCCACCGCCAGCAGCAGGGACGGCAGGGCCAGCATGATGTCCATCAGACGCATGATGGTCGGGCCGAGTACGCGCGGAAAGAACCCGGCGAACAGACCCAAAAGAATGCCCGGAATCAGCGACATCACCACCGACGACAAGCCGATCAGCAGGGACAGGCGCGAACCGTTGATCAGCCGCGACAGCAGATCGCGACCCAGTTCATCGGTGCCGAGCAGGAACTGGATTTGCCCACCTTCCAGCCAGGACGGCGGGGTCAGCAGGAAGTCGCGGTATTGCTCGCTCGGGTTATGCGGCGCAACCCACGGCGCGAAGATCGCGCAGAAGATCACTAGCAGCATGAACATCAGGCCGGCGACGGCGCCTTTGTTCCTGGAGAACGCGTGCCAGAATTCTTTATACGGGGACGGATACAGCAGGCTTTGATCGACTGCTACCGATGTAGTGAGAGTGGTCATGGTCTTGATCTCAGCGCTGATGACGGATGCGTGGGTTGGCAAAGCCGTAGAGGATGTCCACTACGAAGTTGACCAGAATCACCAGGCAGGCGATTAACAGGATGCCGTTCTGCACCACGGGATAATCCCGTGCGCCAATGGCTTCGATCAGCCATTTGCCGATGCCGGGCCAGGAGAAAATGGTTTCGGTCAGGACCGCACCGGCCAGCAACGTGCCGACTTGCAGGCCGACCACGGTCAGTACCGGAATCAGTGCGTTACGCAGGCCGTGAACGAACACCACGCGCGACGGCGACAGGCCTTTGGCGCGGGCGGTACGGATGTAGTCTTCACGCAGCACTTCGAGCATCGACGAACGGGTCATCCGCGCGATCACCGCCAGCGGGATGGTGCCGAGCACGATGGCCGGCAGGATCAGGTGATGCAGGGCATCGAAGAACGCCCCGACGTCATCGGCCAGCAGCGTATCGATCAGCATGAAACCGGTGCGCGGCTCGATGTCGTAGAGCAGGTCGATCCGCCCGGACACCGGCGTCCAGCCCAGGCTCACCGAGAAGAACATGATCAGGATCAGGCCCCACCAGAAGATCGGCATCGAGTATCCCGCCAGGGAGATGCCCATCACCCCATGGTCGAACAGGGATCCTCGCTTGAGTGCCGCAATCACCCCGGCCAGAAGGCCCAGGATGCCGGCGAACAACAGGGCGGCCATGGACAATTCCAGGGTCGCGGGGAATAGAGAGCTGAACTCGGTCCAGACGCTTTCACGGGTACGCAGGGATTCGCCGAGATCGCCGTGGGCCAACTTGCCGATGTAATCCAGGTATTGGGCATACAGGGGTTTGTTCAGACCTAGGCGTTCCATTGCCTGAGCATGCATTTCGGGGTCGACTCTGCGTTCGCCCATCATTACTTCCACGGGGTCGCCTGGAATCATGCGAATCAACGCGAAAGTCAGCAAGGTGATGCCGAAGAACGTGGGGATCAGTAACCCCAATCGGCGGGCAATAAAACTAAACATCTTGTGTGGTACCTCATCAGCCGGTTAGGCGTGCCCGGCAGCGCTGGGGTCAGCGAGGCCGGGCGTTTCTTATCTACTTCACCTGGGTGGTGGCGAAGTTATTAGTGGTGAGGGGGCTAATTTGATAGCCCTCTACGTTGGTGCGCATTGCGGTGAACATACGGGTGTGCGCCATGCTGATCCACGGCTGGTCCTGATTGAAAACGGCCTGGGCCTGTTCGTAGAGCGCCGTGCGTTCGTCCGGGTTCACTTTAGCCCGGGCTTCGTCGATCAACGTCTGGAACTTTTCATTGCACCAGCGAGCGTAGTTTTCGCCGTTCTTGGCGGCTTCGCAACTGAGCATAGGCGTCAGGAAATTATCCGGGTCGCCGTTATCGCCAGCCCAACCGGCGGACACCATATCGTGCTCGCCGTTTTTCGCGCGCTTGAGCATTTCGCCCCATTCCATGACACGAATATCGACCTTGATCCCGACCTTGGCCAGGTCGGCCTGCATCATCTGCGCGCCGAGCATCGGGTTCGGGTTGGTCGGGCCGCCGCCGTTGCGGGTGAACAGGGTGAACACGGTGCCATCCGGCACGCCGGCTTCCTTGAGCAGGGCGCGAGCCTTGTCCAGGTCACGCGGCGGGTTGGTCAGTTTGTGGTTGTAGCCCAGCAGGGTGTCCGGGTACGGGTTGACCGCTACCGTCGCATTGCCTTTGCCGAATAGCGCGTTGACGTAGGCTTCCTTATCGAACGCGATGTCGATGGCTTTACGCACGCGCACATCACTCATGTACTTGTGCGAGGTGTTCATCGCGATGTACGAAACGGTCATCGCATTGAGCTCATCAACTTTCAGGTTGGTGTCTTTCTTGATGCTCGGGATGTCATCCGGTTTCGGATACAGCGCGATCTGGCACTCGTTGGCCTTGAGCTTTTGCAGGCGCACGTTGTTGTCGGTGGCAATCGCCAGAATCAGCGAATCAGCCGGTGGTTTGCCGCGGAAGTAGTCCGGGTTGGCCTTGAAGCGAACCTGAGCGTCCTTGGCGTAACGCTGGAAGACGAACGGGCCGGTGCCGACCGGTTTGTTGTTCAGGTCGCCCGTTTTGTCGGCCTTGAGCAACTGGTCTGCGTACTCGGCGGAGTAGATCGAGGAGAAGGCCATGGCGATGTCGGCCAGGAACGGCGCTTCACGGCGGGTCAGGGTGAATTTGACCGTGTTGTCGTCGACTTTCTCGACGCTTTTGAGCAATTCTTTGAAGCCCATGCTTTCAAAGTACGGGAAGCCCACGCTCGACAGCTTATGCCATGGGTGTTTCGGGTCCAGTTGACGCTGGAAGCTCCAGACCACATCGTCGGCATTCATGTCGCGGGTCGGCTTGAAGTAATCGGTGGTGTGAAACTTGACGCCTTTGCGCAGGTGGAACGTGTAGGTCAGACCGTCGTCGCTGATGTCCCACGACTCGGCCAGTGCCGGGATCACGTCAGTGGTGCCGGGCTTGAAGTCCGCCAGACGATTGAAGATGGTTTCGGCCACCGCATCGGCTGTGACTGCAGTCGTGTACTGGACCATATCGAAGCCTTCCGGACTGGCTTCGGTACAGACCACCAAGGGTTTGGCCGAGACGCCGACGGCGACACTCAGCAACGCGGCAGCGATGGCCGCTCGTAGGGGAAGCATTTTCATCTAGAGCCCTCTGCAATCGGTTGAACAGAAAAGCCAGACGGCCGACTCATCATGAGTCAGCCGCAGGCATACGTTTTACAAAATGTTGAACGGGATGGTGGTCACGAGACGGAACTCGTTGATGTTGCCGTCAGCCTGATTTTCGCTGGCACGGTGAGTGGTGTACGTCGCGCGGATGGCGGTAGCCTTGAGTGGGCCGCTCTGCACGGCGTAGGACGCGCCGATGCCGTATTCGTAGTGGGTTTCGCCGTCCATCAGGCTCAGGTCGCCGCGCTTGGCGCCCGGATCGGTGTAAGCCGTGCCGCGGTAGTGAGTACCGTCAATGCCCCAGCCGCGCGCCTGGTAGATGTTGAACTTCAGGCCTGGCACGCCGTATTCGGCCATGTTCAGGCCGTAGGCAATCTGGAAGGATTTCTCGTTCGGGCCGTTGAAGTCCGACAGCAAGGAGTTGGCCAGGTAGATGCCGTTGGTTTCGTGCAGGTAGTCGAAATACGTGTCGCCGTTCACTTCCTGGTACGAGAAGGTCAGGCTGTGAGCCTGGTGAGTCAGGCCGAGTGACAGCGAGTAGGTGTCGTTGTCGATCTCACCCATCAACTTTTTGCCTTCGTCGACGGTTTTGTAGTAGTTCAGGCCGGTGGTCAGACTCAGCACCTGGCTGTCACCCAGCTCGTGGGTGGCGCCGAAGTAGTACTGGTTCCAGAAGTCTTCGACGTTGGCGCCGTACAGGCTGGTTTTCAGGCTCTTGAACGGCTGGTAGTTCACGCCTGCGGTGTAGACCTTGTCGGTTTCAACGCCGGTGGCGGAGTACTCGCTGCGGAACTTCGACAGGCTCTGTTCGGTACGTGGCGAAACGCGGTCGAAACCGGCCAGGTCGAACGACAGGTTATTGAATTCTTCGCTGTGCAGGCTGATACCTTCAAAGCTCGAAGGCAGTGCGCGGTTGCCGATGACATCAACGATTGGAGTGCTGAAGTTCTGACGACCGGCGGTCAAGGTGGTGTTCGATACACGGAACTTGGCGTTGGCCAGACCCAGTTTGCTCCACTGGTCGACGGCATCGCCGTTGGAGTCTGCCAGGGTGCGGTTGGAGCCGCCGGCAATATCCTTGCGGTCACGGTCCAGAACGATGGCGTTGTAGGCGGCGACTTCGGTGCTGACGCCAACGGTGCCCTGGGTGAAGCCCGAGGTGTAGTTGACGATAGTGCCCTGAACCCAGTTGATACGACGTGGTGTCGGGGTGCTAGGGGCGCTCGGATCGTTCTTCACGCTGTTTTTCTTGTAGCTGAAGGTGTCGTCACGACGTTTCAGTTCGTTGGCATACCAGTTACGCGTTGTGCCGCCCAGGCTTTGTCCATCGATAAAGCCTTTGGCCTCGCTTTGGGCGCTACTGCCGGCCAATGTGGTAGGGACAAACTCCTGACTTGCAGGTTCTGCGTAAGCCGTGGCGGTCACGCTGCTGATGGCCAAGGCCAATAACGCGGTGCTGCTCAGTTTCATGGGTGAAGCTCCTTACTTTCTTTTTTTAAATGCCGGTCTTTTTTGGTGATCCGGCTATTTGGTTTAGAACTCATGCAGGCATCGCAAACGTTTGCTATAGGCCAGATTGGCGAATTACGGCAATACGCTTGCATGAGGGCGGAATCCGCCCCCAGCGTTTTGGTTAATCGGTTATTGGTCGATACTGACGCCCGAGAACACGTTCCGACCGAAAGGACTCACCTTGAATCCTTCGACTTTGGCGCTCAACGGCTGGTTGACCGTCGAGTGGGCGACAGGCGTGATCGGCACTTGCTGCTTGAGCAATTGCTGAGCCTGTTTGTAGAGCACGGTGCGCTGGTCGCGGTCGGTGACGACCTTGGCCTGCTTGATCAGCTTGTCGTAGGCCGGATCACACCACATGGAGTAGTTGTTGCCGCCAATGGCATCGCAGCTGTAAAGCGTGCCGAGCCAGTTGTCCGGGTCACCATTGTCACCGGTCCAGCCGATCAGGCTGATGTCGTGCTCGCCGTTCTTGGTGCGCTTGATGTACTCGCCCCATTCGTAGCTGACGATCTTGACCTTGAGGCCGATCTTCGCCCAATCCGCCTGGAGCATTTCGGCCATCAGCTTGGCGTTGGGGTTGTACGGACGCTGAACCGGCATGGCCCAGAGGGTGATTTCGGTGCCTTCCTTGACGCCGGCAGCCTTGAGCAATTCCTTGGCTTTTTCCGGGTTATAGGCGGCGTCCTTGACGGTATCGTCGTAGGACCATTGGGTCGGTGGCATGGCGTTTTGCGCCAGTTGCCCGGCGCCTTGATACACCGCGTTGAGAATGCCTTGCTTGTTCACCGCCATGTCCAGCGCCTGGCGCACTTCAAGCTGGTCGAACGGTTTGTGCCGCACGTTATAGGCGATGTAACCAAGGTTGAAGCCAGGCTTTTCGATCAGTTGCAGTTTCGGATCGTTTTTCAGCGCGGTCACGTCGGCCGGGCGCGGGTGCAGGGTGATCTGGCATTCGTTGGCCTTGAGCTTCTGCACGCGCACCGAGGCGTCGGTGTTGATGGCGAAAATCAGGTTGTCGAGCTTGACCCGGCTCGGGTCCCAGTACTGCTTGTTGCCGCTGTAACGGATGTTGGAATCTTTCTGGTAGCTCTTGAACACGAACGGGCCAGTGCCGATCGGCTTCTGGTTGATCTCGCTCGGCTTGCCGGAGGCCAGTAACTGGTCGGCGTATTCGGCAGACAGGATCGCGGCGAAGCTCATGGCGATGTTCTGGATGAATGCGGCGTCGACGCTGTTGAGCGTCATCACCACGGTCAGCGGCCCGGTCTTCTCGACCTTGGCGATGTTCTTGTTCAGGCTCATCCCGTTGAAATACGGGAACTCGGTCGGATAAGCCTTACGGAAGGGTTGCTGTGGATCGAGCATACGATTGAAGGTGAACAGCACGTCATCGGCGTTGAAATCGCGGGTCGGTGTGAAGTATTTGGTCGTGTGAAATTTCACCCCTTCGCGCAGGTGAAACGTGTACTTGAGACCGTCCTCGGAAATATCCCAGCTCGTTGCCAGGCCCGGTACGACGTTAGTGGCGCCTTTTTCAAATTCTGCCAATCGGTTGTACAGCGGCTCGGCGGCGTCGTTATCGGTCGCCGTGGTGTATTGCGCAGTGTCGAAGCCTGCGGGGCTGCCTTCGGAGCAGAACACCAGGCTGTTATTGGCGGCCTGGCTGATGGAAGTGACGGCCAGCAGGCCGGTGCTCAGCAATGCGGATAAAACCAAGGTATGGCGCATGACGCTCCCTCTTTTTAGTGTTGTGCAATGAGCCGTGGTCCCGTCCGGAAACGTGGGGCTTCATTGATCTCAAACCATTGCACGCAGCAAACCGAGAGCCCACGCATGAACTGGTCAGATCCCGACGGTATGAGCCGTGGGTCTGGCAGTAAATGCGTAAATGCCTGAAAGACTCGTAGGAAAAGGCGACGCGTCCTAAACCTCTGCTGTGGTGCGCAGCGGATTTGGCTGTCAGTTGATTCCTACTTTCTCGGCAGATAAAGCAACGGCAACGTGAATAACGTCGCCGTTGCCAAACCTTATTTGCTGACGCTGACGCCGTAGAAGGAGTTCAAGCCAAACGGGCTGATCTTGAAGTCCTGCACGTTGTCGCGCATGGGTTGGAACACCGTCGAGTGAGCGATAGGTGTCATTGGAACGGCGTCTTTGAGGACGTGTTGCGCCTGTTTGTACAGTTCGGTGCGCTTGGCCTGATCGGTAGTGCGCTTGGCTTCTTTAACGATGCCGTCGAATTTCTTGTCGCACCACTTGGAGAAGTTGTTGCCCTGCAGAGAGTCGCAGCCGAACAGTACGTTCAGCCAGTTGTCCGGGTCACCATTGTCGCCGCTCCAGCCGATGATCATCGCCTGGTTCTCGCCGCCCTTGGAACGCTTGATGTATTCGCCCCATTCGTAGGTGACGATCTTGGCCTTGATACCGACCTTGGCCCAGTCGGACTGTAGCATTTCCGCCATCAGCTTGGCGTTCGGGTTGTAAGGACGCTGCACCGGCATCGCCCACAGGTTGATCTCGGTGCCTTCCTTGATGCCGGCTTCCTTGAGCAGCGCTTTAGCTTTCTCAGGGTTGTACGGCGCATCCTTGATGGTGGTGTCATAAGACCATTGGGTCGGTGGCATGGCGTTGACAGCCAGTTGGCCGGCGCCCTGGTAAACCGAGTCGATGATCTGTTGCTTGTTGACGGCCATGTCCAGTGCCTGACGCACTTTCAACTGGGCCATCGGGTTTGGCTGATCACTGCCCTTGATCTTGTCCATCACGTTATAGGCGATGTAACCCAGGTTGAAACCGGCCTGATCAGGCACCTTCAGGGTCTTGTCTTCCTTCAGCGCCTTCAAGTCGGCTGGACGTGGGAACAGAGTGATCTGGCACTCGTTCTTCTTCAGCTTCTGAATACGCACCGACGGGTCGGTGGTGATGGCGAAGATCAAGTTGTCGATCTTCACGTCGTCAGGCTTCCAGTAGTCCTTGTTCCCGGTGTAGCGGATGTTGGAGTCTTTCTGGTAGCTCTTGAACACAAACGGGCCAGTACCGACCGGCTTCTGGTTGATGTCGGCGGCTTTGCCTTCCTTGAGCAGCTGGGCAGCGTACTCGGCGGACTGGACCGAGGCGAAACTCATGGCCATGTTCTGAATGAACGCGGCATCAACTTCTTTGAGGGTGAACTTGACGGTGTGGTCGTCGACTTTATCGATCTTGGTGATGTTGGTATCCATCCCCATGTCGGTAAAGTACGGGAATTCGGTCGGGTACGCCTTACGGAACGGGTCATCCTTGTTAATCATGCGATTGAAGGTGAACAGCACGTCGTCGGCGTTGAACTCACGAGTCGGCTTGAAGTACGGGGTGGTGTGGAACTTGACGCCTTCACGCAGGTGGAAGGTGTAAGTCAGGCCGTCATCAGAGATGTCCCACTTGGTCGCCAGACCAGGAACAACGGCGGTGCCGCCGCGCTCGAACTGGGTCAGACGGTTGAACATGGTTTCTGCAGAGGCGTCGAAGTCGGTTCCGGTGGTGTACTGACCAGGATCAAAACCGGCCGGGCTCCCTTCGGAGCAAAACACCAGGTTAGTCGCAGCGACGGCGAAAGGTGCGCTGGCTAATAAGCTTGCGCCGACTAAAAACGGAATGACCGCGTGTTTAAGCATGGTGGCCTCATGATTTGTTGTCATTTTTGGAATTAGAGGACGACCTCGTGAGTCGACCTGCGGATACTTACGCAGGGGCCATACCCAATGCAAGATCCGGAATGGTTACAAACCTTAAACAGTGGCACGAACGTACCTTAATGTCGCATATGTATAATTACTGACGCATTTGACCGTTTGCGCAGGTTTTTTACGGTGCAAATCGCGCACCGACAAGGGGCAACCGGGGCGTTTGGCGCACCCGGTTGGAGCCTGGTGTTACTTATTTATACCCACTCCATAGAAGGGGGTAAGGCCGAAAGGGCTGATCTTGAAGTCGGTGACTTCCTTGCGCAGTGGCTGGAACACCGTCGAATTCGCAATCGGTGTAATCGGCACCTGTTGCTTAAGGATTTGCTGTGCCTGTTGGTACAGGTTGACCCGCTGCTGTTTGTCCGTGGACACCTTGGCTTGCTGCACCAGCTTGTCGTAGGCCGGGTCGCACCACTTGGCGTAGTTGCTGCCTTTCACCGCGGCGCAGCTATAGAGCACGCCGAGCCAGTTGTCCGGGTCACCGTTGTCGCCTGTCCAGCCGTAAATCATGGCGTCGTGTTCGCCGTTCTTGGCGCGCTTGATGTACTCGCCCCATTCGTAACTGACGATGTTGGCCTTGATACCGACTTTCTCCCAATCCTGCTGGATCATCTGTGCCGACATCCGCGCGTTGGGGTTGGAGGCACGCTGCACGGTCATGGCCCACAAATCGATAGTAGTACCGGGCGCAACCCCTGCTTCTTTTAGTAGCGCGCGGGCTTTGGTCGGGTCGTGCGGTGCGTCTTTGATACTCGGGTCATAGGACCATTGCGCCGGCGGCAAAGCGTTCTGCGCCAGTTGCCCGGCACTCTGGTAGACCGCTTTGATGATCGCCGGTTTGTCGATAGCCATGTCCAGGGCTTGACGGACCTTGAGCTGGTCCAGTGGCGGATGGGTCACGTTGTAGGCGAGGAAGCCGAGGTTGAAACCGGCTTGTTTGAGTACCCGCAAGTTTGGATCTTTCTCCATCACTTCAATGTCTGCCGGGCGCGGGTAGCCGCTGACCTGGCACTCGCCGGCCTTGAGTTTCTGCAAGCGCACGGCGGCGTCGGGTGTGATCGAGAAAATCAGGTTATCGAGTTTCACGTCCTCGGGTTTCCAGTAGGCCTTGTTGGCGGCGTAGCGGATCTGCGAGTCCTTTTGATAGCGCTTGAACACGAAGGGGCCGGTGCCGACCGGTTTCTGGTTGAGGTCGGCAGCTTTGCCTTCTTTCAACAATTGCGCGGCGTATTCGGCGGACTGCACCGAGGCGAAGCTCATGGCGAGGTTTTGTACGAACGCGGCGTCGATGTTGTTCAGGCTGAAGCGCACGGTGTGGTCGTCGGTCTTGTCGATGCTTTTGATCGTGGTGTTCAGGCCCATGTCGGTGAAGTACGGCGACTCGGCGGGGTAGGCTTTACGGAACGCATTCTGCGGGTCGAGCAGGCGCTGGAAGGTGAACAACACGTCGTCGGCGTTGAAGTCGCGGGTCGGGGTGAAGTAGTCGGTGGTGTGGAATTTCACGCCGTCGCGCAGGTGAAAGGTGTAGCTGAGGCCGTCCTTGGACACTTCCCAGCTAGTGGCCAGACCGGGTTCGACTTCGGTGCCGCCGCGTTTGAATTGGGTGAGGCGGTTGAAGACGGTTTCGGCGGAGGCGTCGAAGTCGGTGCCGCTGGTGTATTGGCTGGGGTCGAAGCCGGCGGGGCTGGCTTCGGAGCAGTAGACCAGGGTGGTGGCGGCTTGGGCGAGTGGGGCGGTGGAGGCGATTGTGGCGAGGGTAAGGGCGAGTAGAAGTGGTTTGACGGTGGTTCTTTCCATGGAGTCCCCGAGGGCTTGGCGGCGGTGTTTTCCTGAGGGTAGCGTTGTTGGTGAGATTGACGGAAATATCCGTTTGTAAGGGAGACCCCTCTATCTCGGCATATTCAAGCTGGTTGTTGGCTTGGCGGCCTTTTAGTCGACCAGTCTATGGCGGGTGTACACAATCCCACGTAGGAGCTGTGTCAGATGAGCATTCGGCGTCAGACGTGAGATTGATCGTTCCAACGCTCCCGCGTGGGAATGCCGCCAGGGACGCTCTGCGTTCCGCTTTTGAATGTTTAACGGGTGTGTCAGAACTCAGACCTTTCCCACGCATTTTTCAGGTTGTCGGTCGGACGCGGGCTCAATAACCTTTGGCTGTCGCTGACAACTCAGCGATCGGGTGTGAGAGCCCGGCAACTTATGGTCATCCAGTGTCTGTACACGCATAATCGCTGCCAGCTTATTGCTGCCTGCAAATGCGTTATGGCGGCTGTGTGCGGGCGGACTTCGGTCCGGCCGGGTGTCCATAACCGGTCTTCTCACCTCGCACATAGCTGCCACCTCTTCGCCGTGTGAGAAGCGGCAAGTGGAGGCTCCAACGCTGGAGAAATTTTTCAATGGACAAATTAATCCCCGACCCACCCTTCAATACCACCACACCCAACGCAGAAGCATCGCGCACCGAAGAATTACTCAAAGACCGCGAAGCCATAAAACGCGCCCTCGACTACTACCTTGATCCCCCCGCGCAATACACAGAAAAACCCCGTCGCCCCAGCACCATGTTCATGGTCGCCCCGGATGTCGGCACCGAAAGCCTGCTGGCCCACGCCTACGAATCGTTGGCCTCAGCGAGTGTCCTGGCCAGTGATTTCGCCAACAATCTGATTGGCCCGCAGCGCCACACGGCATTGGCGATTCAACAGGTCATCATGGTGGCGGAATTGGCGGTGAACCGGGCGTTGGATAACGTCGATCCGGCGTAGACATACCGCAAACAATGTGGGAGCGGGCTTGCTCGCGAAGACGGCGGCACATCCAACATCGCAGTGACTGACACACCGCTTTCGCGAGCAAGCCCGCTCCCACAGGATTTGTGCTGATTTGAAATTGGCGCATGACCTTGTGGGAGCGGCGGTGCGACGATTCGACTTGCCCGCGATTGACGGCAGGTCAATCAACACAAGGCCTGACGGACAAACTCCATTTCTTCAGGGCACAAAAAAACCGGCGATCACTTATTGATCGCCGGTTTTCGTTTAACCCTTATCCAATCACTGCATCAACACTTCAATCGCCCCATCCGCCGTCATGCTGACCTGGCTGGTCCCAGCTTCAACTTCCGGGGTCACCGGCGCAGAGTCCATGCCGGCAGCTTTCATCATCATCGGCCCGCGCATGTACGGTTGTGGATAACCGTTGCTGTTGAGGTTCAGGTTGACGATTTTGTAGCTTTTGCCGCCCAGGGCATCGGTGGCCAGTTGGGCGCGGGACTTGAAGGCGGTCACGGCTTCTTTGAGCAGGGCGTCTTCGCTGGCTTTGCGGGTTGGGGTGGCGATGGCGAAGTCCATGCCGCCCATTTTCAGGTCGGTGAGCAGTTCGCCGGTGAGTTTGGAGAGGGCAGCGAAGTCCGAGCTTTCCAGGCGCAGTTCGGCGCGTTCACGCCAGCCGGTGATTTTCTGGCCTTTGGTGTCGTAGATCGGGTAGCTGTTGCGGCTACCCTGACGCAGGGTGATGTCTTTGACTTCTTTAGCCTGGGCCAGTGCTTTGTTCATGGTGGTACTGACGTCGGCGGCGAGTTTGGCCGGGTCGGTGTTTTGCTCTTCGGTGTAGAGGGTCACGATCATCAGGTCGCGGGCCACTTCCTGGCTGACTTCGGCGCGCAGGGAGATCTGGTTGTAATGCAGTTCGTCGACGGCCAAGGCCGGGAGGCTGACGACGGTGCCAACGCTTAAGGCAAGAAGGGCGGCGCTGCGGCGCAATGTGTGCATGAAAAGCTCCTTGGACGGTGCGCAGGGGTTGAGGTCCGAACCTGCGTGAAACCATCAGACTCTAGCTTCAATGGCCCGGTTCGCACAGTTACAACTTCTATACAGATGGAAGGCAGGTGACCCTGTGGCGAGGGGGCTTGCCCCCGTTGGACTGCGAAGCAGTCCCAAATCCTGCCACCGTGTTCTATCAGTCAATCCGCGTCAGCCGATCTGCGTCTGCTTCGCAGCCGAACGGGGGCAAGCCCCCTCGCCACAGGGTTATTTCGTCACAGATACATTGCTTGGTGGCTGTGGTCGTTTGCCGCACTTTCGCCTCTCAGGCCCGCGGCTTGGTTATACTCCGTGCGATCCGCCTGGAGCGCTCATCAGGAGAGCTCATGCTCGCCCCCGTTCAAATCACTTCCGCCACTCGCCAGAACCTCTGGCGGCTCACGTTCATCCGCACGTTGGTGCTGGCCGCTCAGGCCGGTTCCGTAGGCCTGGCCTACTGGTTTGACCTGCTGCCGTTGCCTTGGCTGCAATTGGCGATCACCCTCGGTTTTTCCATGGTGCTCTGCGCGCTGACCGCGATTCGCCTGCGCACGTCGTGGCCGGTGACCGAGCTCGAATACGCCGTGCAACTGGCCTGCGACCTGTTTATCCACAGTGCCTTGCTGTACTTCTCAGGCGGTTCGACCAATCCGTTCGTCTCTTATTACCTGGTGCCGCTGACCATCGCCGCCGTGACGCTGCCGTGGCGCTATTCGGTGATTCTGTCGGGAATCGCCCTGGCGCTTTATACGTTGCTGCTGGCGCGGTTCTACCCGCTGGAAACATTCCCTATCGCCCGCGAGAACTTGCAGATTTACGGCATGTGGCTGAGCTTTGCTCTGGCGGCAGCGGTGATCACGTTCTTCGCCGCTCGCATGGCCGAGGAGCTGCGTCGTCAGGAAGAATTGCGCGCCATTCGTCGTGAAGAAGGCCTGCGCGATCAGCAATTGCTGGCCGTCGCGACCCAGGCTGCCGGCGCCGCCCATGAACTGGGCACGCCGCTGGCGACCATGAGCGTGTTGCTCAAGGAAATGCGTCAGGACCATCCAGACCCGCTATTGCAGGACGATTTGAGCGTGCTGCAGGATCAGGTCAAACTCTGCAAAGAGACCTTGCAGCAGTTAGTTCGGGCGGCGGAAGCCAATCGTCGCTTGGCGGTGGAGATGCAGGACGTCACCGACTGGCTCGACGAAGCCCTGAACCGCTGGCACCTGATGCGCCCGGAAGCCAGTTACCGCTTCCAGCGCCTGGGCCAGGGGACCGTGCCGCGCATGGCGCCGCCGCCGGATCTGACCCAAGCCCTGCTAAATTTGCTGAACAACGCCGCCGATGCGTGCCCCGAAGGCTTGCAAGTGACCCTGGACTGGAATGCCGAGGATTTGACCATCAGCATTCGCGACCATGGCGCCGGTGTGCCACTGGCCATTGCCGAGCAGATTGGCAAACCGTTTTTTACCACCAAGGGCAAAGGTTTCGGCCTGGGCCTGTTTTTGAGCAAGGCCAGCGTGACACGCGCCGGCGGCTCAGTGAAACTCTACAGTCATGAGGAAGGTGGCACGCTTACCGAGCTGCGCCTGCCCCGTGTCGCCCGAGGAGACGAACATGAGTGACGAGATCCAAGTCGAAGGCGAAGAACTGCCGCATTTGCTGCTGGTAGACGACGACGCAACCTTTACCCGCGTGATGGCCCGCGCCATGGCCCGCCGCGGTTTTCGCGTCAGCACAGCAGGTTCCGCCGAAGAAGGCCTGACCATCGCCCAGGCCGACATCCCGGATTACGCCGCCCTTGATCTGAAAATGGACGGCGATTCGGGCCTGGTGTTGCTGCCGAAACTGCTCGAACTGGACCCGGAAATGCGCGTAGTGATCCTCACCGGTTACTCGAGCATTGCCACCGCCGTCGAGGCGATCAAGCGCGGCGCCTGCAATTACCTGTGCAAACCGGCGGACGCCGATGACGTGCTGGCCGCGTTGCTCTCCGAGCACGCCGACCTCGACACGCTGGTGCCGGAAAACCCGATGTCCGTGGACCGCCTGCAGTGGGAGCACATCCAGCGCGTACTGACCGAGCACGAAGGCAACATCTCCGCTACTGCCCGCGCCTTGGGCATGCACCGCCGCACGCTGCAACGCAAACTGCAGAAGCGTCCGGTCCGTCGCTGAACCGGCGCTGAACAATTGTTGTCACACCTCGTTACAAGCCGGGTCGATCATTTATGATCGGCTCGTGTGTGTTCTTTTCTTTATCGAGCCTTATCCATGAATCAGAACGCTGAATATTCCGCGGTCAACGATGCTGTGCGCGGGCAGTTTTTTCGCAAAGTCTGGGCGATGACCACGCCTTACTGGCGCAGCGAAGAGAAGGGCAAGGCCTGGACGTTGCTGATCGCGGTGATCGCATTGTCGCTGGTCAGCGTGGGGCTCTCGGTGTGGTTCAACACCTGGTACAAGGATTTTTACAACGCCCTGCAACAAAAGGACGAGGCGGCCTTCTGGCGGCTGATCCTGTATTTCTGCGGGATCGCCGCGGTGGCAATCATCGCTGCCGTCTACCGGCTCTATCTGACCCAGATGCTGACCATCCGCTGGCGAGCCTGGCTCACCGAAAAGCATTTTGCCCGCTGGCTCGGCAACAAGAATTACTACCAGCTGGAACAGGGCGGTTACACCGATAACCCGGACCAGCGGATTTCCGAAGACCTCAACAACTTCACCTCGAACACCCTGGAACTGGGCATTGGTTTGCTTCGCAACATTGTCAGCCTGGTGTCGTTCTCGATCATTCTGTGGGGCGTGTCGGGCAGTATCGAAGTGTTCGGTTTCACCATTCCCGGCTACATGTTCTGGTGTGTGCTGGTCTATGCCGTGATCGGCAGCTGGCTGACGCATTTGATCGGCCGCCGTTTGATCGGCCTGAACAACCAGCAACAACGTTTCGAAGCCGACCTGCGTTTTTCCATGGTCCGGGTTCGCGAAAATGCCGAAAGCATTGCGTTGTACAACGGTGAGCCCAATGAAAACCGTCGTTTGAGCAGCCGTTTCGGCATGGTCTGGCGCAATTTCTGGGACATCATGAAGGTGTCCAAGCGTCTGACGTTCTTCACCTCCGGTTATAGCCAGGCCGCCATCATCTTTCCGTTCATGGTCGCTGCACCGCGTTACTTCGCTGGCAAGATCGAACTCGGCGATCTGATGCAAATCAGTTCGGCGTTCGGTAACGTGCAGGAGAGTTTCAGCTGGTTTATCAGTGCGTATCAGAATCTCGCTGCGTGGCGCGCCACGTGTGATCGTCTGCTGAGTTTCCGTCAGGCCATGACCGACAACGAAGAACGCGCACCGGCCATCGACGTGCAGAATCATGGCTCGGCGTTGAAGGTGCATAACCTTGGTCTCGACCTCGCTGACGGTCGTCACCTGCTGACCAACGCCGACATGACGGTGGAGGAGGGCGAGCGCGTCATGCTCAGCGGTCGTTCCGGCAGCGGCAAATCGACGTTGCTGCGGGCGATGGGGCACCTTTGGCCGGCCGGCCACGGCAGCATCCGCCTGCCGACGGGGCGTTATCTGTTCCTGCCGCAAAAACCGTATCTGCCGATTGGCACTTTGCGCGAGGCGCTGAGTTATCCACAGCCCGGCGACACCTACCCGCACGAGCGCTACGTCCACGTGCTGGAAACCTGCCGCTTGCCACACCTGGTTTCGCGTCTGGATGAAGCCAACCACTGGCAGCGCATGCTTTCGCCGGGCGAGCAGCAACGACTGGCCTTCGCTCGTGCGCTGCTTTATGCGCCGCAATGGCTGTACATGGACGAAGCGACTTCGGCGATGGATGAAGAGGATGAAGCGTCGCTGTATCAGGCGTTGATCGATGAATTACCGGGGCTGAGCATCGTCAGCGTCGGGCATCGCAGCAGCCTGAAGCGTTTCCATCCACGGCATGTGCGTATCGAGAATGGCCATTTGGTGGATCAGACGGTGACCGCATAAACACCACTTGACCTGTGGGAGCGGGCTTGCCCGCGATGGCCTCGACGCGGTTCACCTGCAGAACCGCGTTATCGTTCATCGCGGGCAAGCCACGCTCCCACAGGGAGTGGTGGTGATCGTACAACCGTGTTGAGCTATGATGCGGTTTCAGCCGCTTTTTTCGAGACAGACGTTCACCATGGAAAACCCGATCGACGCACCTCGCCTCCCTCGCAAGCGCCGCAGCCTCGCTCAGGAACTGGTGACGGTGCTGTCCGAGCAGATCCGCGACGGTCACCTCAAACGTGGCGACAAATTGCCCACCGAGTCGGCGATCATGGATGCCCATGGCGTCAGCCGCACCGTGGTGCGCGAAGCGATTTCCCGTTTGCAGGCAGCAGGGCAAGTTGAAACCCGTCACGGCATCGGCACCTTCGTGCTCGACACTCCAAGCCCGAGCGGTTTTCGTATCGACCCGGCCACTGTGGTAACGCTGCGGGATGTGCTGGCAATTCTGGAGCTGCGTATCAGCCTGGAAGTGGAATCCGCCGGCCTTGCCGCGCAACGTCGCAGCGCTGAGCAGTTGGCGTTGATGCGAGCGGCGCTGGACGCGCTGAATGAAAGCGCCTCCCACGCCAGCGATGCGGTGGCTTCGGACTTCCAGTTCCATCTGCAAATTGCCTTGGCCACCGGCAATCGCTACTTCACCGATATCATGACCCACTTGGGCACCAGCATCATTCCGCGCACGCGCCTCAACTCTGCGCGCCTGGCCCACGACGATCAGCAGCACTACATGAGTCGCCTGAGTCGCGAGCATGAAGAGATTTATGACGCAATTGCCCGCCAGGATTCCGATGCGGCGCGGGCGGCCATGCGTTTGCACCTGACGAATAGCCGCGAGCGGTTGCGCCAGGCGCATGAAGAGGCGCAGGCACAGCGGGGATAGGTTTGCAGGTTGGGTGATTTGCTGCCTGACAGATCGCTTTCGCGAGCAAGCCCGCTCCCACACTTGATCTCGGTTGTTCACAAAAAATGCGTTCACCGAAGATCCAATGTGGGAGCGGGCTTGCTCGCGAAAGGGCCGGCGGCCATCTCGCAGTAACTTCAGCCAGTCCTCAAAATCGAACGATCCACCCTCACCGCCAACTCAGCAGCCCCAGGTTTGGCATCGAAGACCGCATGCCCGCGCTCATCCACGACCGTCCGGGCAATCGGCACGCCTTTGGACAGCAACTCCAGCGGCGCACCTTTCAGCGATTGGCCAGAAACCAGTTCCAGTTTCAGTTTGATAGTCATCAGTGATCTCCTTATCAGGCATTGGCCGCTGAGTTCAGCACGCCGGTTGGTTGGTAGTCCTTGAGCAGCAGATAGGTACTCCAGCCCCACCAGTCGTCAACGGTGGCGGTATCGTTGAGGTTGTTGACGTCCTTGCGCCGCAACACCTTGTTGCCCTCGACTTTGAACAGTGGCGAGAAATTGCCTGCCGGGTTCCGTACCGCTTGCAGGTCGGGCAGCCTTTTCAACGCTGCAAAGCTGCCGGCCGACAGGGCAGTGCCACTGAGGTACGCCGCGAACACTTCATCCGCAGACACCTGAACCGCTTGATTCACCTGGGCGCGATTGGCGCTGTCGATGGCATCGAAGTAGCGCTTGTCGCCGTAGGCGTGCCAGCGATCGCCGTTGCCATTGCTCACGTTGAGGCCGAACTTGCTGTCTTCATCGTGCATGAAGCGGGTAATCAGCGAGCCGAGATCACTGGGCGTGACCACCGCCGCCAACTGTTTGCGCGGTACTCGCAGGTGGCCGGCGGAATACAGGTCGGTCAGGTAGTGATCGGCAAAAGCGTTCATCGCATAGGCCAGCTCCAACTGCTTTTCATCGCCGCTGTTGTGGGCCAGCACTGCTTGTTGCAGCGCTGACGTGTGCCCGGCGATGTAGGCCAGCAACGCCCATTCGGCAAAGTGGTCGGCATTGTTGGCGGCCAGCTTCAGATAACGCCCCAAAGGGAACAGCGCGGAGACGAAGCTGCCGCCGCCGGTGATCTTGTTCCACTCTTCCGACAACGTATCACCGAGGGCGTCATAAGCCTCGTGAGGCTGTTTGCCGTCCCTGATCGCTTGATTGATGGCGGCGATTTCCTTCTGCATGACACTGAGGATCAGCTTCGCCTCGGCGTTTGAGGCCGGCAGTACCGCCAGGGAGTTGAAGGCGTTGGTAAAGCGCTGGATTCGGTCTGCGGCTGTTGTGCCTTCGCAGATCGGTTGATCGGGAATTCCATAAAAATCACCCCCCAGCGCAATCACTTGTCCATAGGTCAATGCCAGGCCATTGGGCAGGTGCAACTCCACCTGCGAGGCCGGTATGGCAGGTGCATCCTTGACGAAGCGCAGCAGGGTGCTGTCGCCGATCGCGGTATGTTCTGCACCCTCAAACCTCAACTGGGGCGCGCCTTTCAGCGCATTTTTTGGTGGCGTCGACAGCAGGCCCTGGCGCTGATGTTTGAGGCCGTGATGGCTGCCGGCGGTGAGTTTAAGGGTGTCGCCATTGCCAGAAAGGGCGATGCCGTGCTCGGTAAAAAGATCATCCAGATCGGCAATGACCTGTCGGGTATTTTCCTTCGGTTGTGCGTGTAGACCTGACATTTCTAGCTCCTTGATATGTCGTAGGTAGAATCAAATTTAGCTGTATGTATATACAGCTATCTGGATCATAGATGAGAACTTTCCTACGTCAAGGAATTACTTTTTCCGACGCGAATTTTGCGGCTCGCGATGAAATGCAGTTGACGGTTGTATTTTAAGTTGTACGATGACCTACAACTTCGGCGAAGGCTGAACGGTTTTCTCACACAACGTTGCTACCCAGGGTGTTCGAATAATGAATCCACAAGAACTGAAGTCCATCCTTTCTTCCGGCCTGCTGTCGTTCCCGGTCACCGACTTCAATGCTCAGGGCGATTTCCATCGCGCGGGCTATATCAAACGTCTCGAATGGCTGGCCCCATACGGCGCCTCGGCATTGTTCGCCGCGGGCGGCACCGGTGAGTTCTTCTCTCTGGCGGCCAGCGAATATTCGGAAATCATCAAGACAGCCGTCGACACCTGCGCGACCAGCGTACCGATCCTGGCCGGTGTCGGCGGTTCGACTCGTCAAGCCATCGAATACGCTCAGGAAGCCGAGCGTCTGGGCGCCAAAGGCCTGTTGCTGCTGCCGCACTACCTGACCGAAGCCAGCCAGGACGGTGTTGCCGACCACGTTGAAGCGGTCTGCAAATCAGTAAAAATCGGCGTGGTGGTTTACAACCGCAACGTCTGCCGCCTGACCGCTCCTTTGCTGGAACGTCTGGCCGAGCGCTGCCCGAACCTGATCGGTTACAAGGATGGCCTGGGCGATATCGAGTTGATGGTGTCGATCCGTCGCCGCCTCGGTGATCGTTTCAGCTACCTGGGCGGTTTGCCGACCGCTGAAGTCTACGCCGCGGCCTACAAGGCGCTGGGCGTGCCGGTTTACTCCTCGGCGGTGTTCAACTTCATCCCGAAAACCGCGATGGATTTCTACCACGCCATTGCTCGCGAAGATCACGCCACCGTCGGCAAGATCATCGACGACTTCTTCCTGCCGTACCTGGACATCCGTAACCGCAAGGCCGGTTACGCGGTGAGCATCGTCAAGGCCGGGGCAAAAATCGCAGGCTTCGACGCAGGTCCTGTGCGTGCGCCGCTGACCGATCTGACGGGCGAAGAGTACGAAATGCTCGCCGCGCTGATCGACAAGCAGGGTGCGCAATAACACTCGATAAAACCAAGGCCGCTGAGCGATCAGCGGCTTTTTGCGTGAGGAGAGATTTCAGTGGCTGATTCAATGCGTTTCGATAACTACATCAACGGCGAATGGGTGGCGGGCAGTGATTACTGCGCCAACATCAACCCGTCCGAGCTGACCGATACCATCGGCGACTATGCCAAGGCCGATCTGGCTCAGGTCCACGCCGCTATCGACGCTGCTCGCGCCGCGTTCCCGGCCTGGTCCACTTCGGGTATTCAGGCTCGCCACGATTCACTGGATAAAGTCGGCAGCGAGATCCTCGCCCGCCGCGAAGAGCTCGGCACTTTGCTGGCCCGGGAAGAGGGCAAGACTCTGCCCGAAGCCATCGGCGAAGTGACTCGCGCCGGCAACATCTTCAAGTTCTTCGCCGGTGAATGCCTGCGCCTGTCCGGCGACTATTTGCCGTCGGTGCGTCCGGGCGTCAACGTTGAAGTGACCCGTGAAGCGTTGGGTGTGGTCGGCCTGATCACCCCGTGGAATTTCCCGATTGCGATCCCGGCGTGGAAAATCGCTCCGGCCCTGGCTTACGGCAACTGCGTCGTGCTGAAACCTGCTGATCTGGTTCCGGGCTGTGCCTGGGCGCTGGCGGAAATCATCTCCCGCGCAGGCTTCCCGGCCGGCGTGTTCAACCTGGTGATGGGCAGCGGTCGCGTGGTTGGCGATGCGCTGGTGCAGAGCCCGAAAGTCGACGGCATCAGCTTCACCGGTTCCGTGGGCGTGGGTCGTCAGATCGCCGTCAGCTGCGTCTCGCGTCAGGCCAAGGTTCAGCTGGAAATGGGCGGCAAGAACCCGCAGATCATTCTGGATGACGCCGACCTCAAACAAGCGGTCGAGCTGTCGGTACAGAGCGCATTCTATTCCACCGGCCAGCGTTGCACCGCGTCGAGCCGCTTCATCGTCACCGCCGGGATTCACGACAAATTCGTTGAAACCATGGCCGAGCGCATGAAGTCGATCAAGGTTGGCCACGCGCTGAAAACCGGCACTGATATCGGTCCGGTCGTCTCGCAGGCTCAGCTTGAACAAGACATGAAGTACATCGACATCGGCCAGTCCGAAGGTGCGCGTCTGGTCAGCGGCGGTGGCTTGGTGACCTGCGACACCGAAGGCTACTTCCTCGCCCCGACGCTGTTTGCCGACAGCACAGCGGCGATGCGTATCAGCCGCGAAGAGATCTTCGGCCCGGTAGCCAATATCGTTCGCGTCGCCGATTACGAGGCGGCGCTGGCCATGGCCAACGACACCGAGTTCGGTCTGTCGGCGGGCATCGCTACCACGTCGCTGAAGTACGCCAACCACTTCAAACGCCACTCCCAGGCCGGGATGGTGATGGTCAACCTGCCGACCGCCGGCGTGGATTACCACGTTCCGTTTGGTGGGCGTAAAGGTTCATCCTATGGATCACGTGAGCAAGGTCGCTATGCGCAAGAGTTTTATACGGTCGTAAAAACCAGCTACATCGGCTCCTGACAGGAAACACCGCGGTATCGGTATCGATACCGCAACACAACAGATTCACCCGCGCATAAAAATAATCAGTGGGAGTACATCTACAATGCAATCGACCAAGCCGACTCACGTCCGCTATTTGATCCTGCTCATGCTGTTTCTGGTGACCACGATCAACTATGCCGACCGGGCCACCATCGCAATCGCCGGCTCCAGCCTGCAAAAAGACCTCGGCATCGACGCGGTCACCCTCGGTTATATCTTCTCCGCATTCGGTTGGGCCTACGTGGCCGGGCAAATTCCCGGTGGCTGGCTGCTGGACCGTTTCGGTTCGAAAAAAATCTACGCGCTGAGCATTTTCACCTGGTCGCTGTTCACCGTGCTGCAGGGCTATGTCGGTGAGTTCGGCATGTCCACGGCGGTGGTTGCGCTGTTCATGCTGCGCTTTTTGGTGGGCCTGGCCGAAGCGCCATCCTTCCCCGGCAACGCACGCATCGTGGCGGCCTGGTTTCCGACAGCAGAACGCGGTACCGCCTCGGCGATCTTCAACTCGGCGCAATACTTTGCCACCGTGTTGTTCGCGCCGCTGATGGGCTGGATCGTTTATTCCTTCGGCTGGCAGCATGTGTTCATCGTCATGGGCGTGATCGGCATTGTCTTCTCGGGGATCTGGCTGAAGGTGATCTACAGCCCGCGCCAACACCCGATGATCAACGACGCCGAGTTCAAGCACATCGCCGACAACGGCGGCATGGTCGACATGGACCAGGACAAAGGCAAAGGCAAAAAGGGCGACGGTCCGAAGTGGGACTACATCCGCCAGCTGCTGACCAACCGCATGATGCTCGGCGTGTATCTGGGCCAGTACTGCATCAACGGCATCACCTACTTCTTCCTGACCTGGTTCCCGGTGTACCTGGTGCAGGAACGCGGCATGACCATCCTCAAGGCCGGTTTCATTGCTTCGTTGCCAGCGATCTGCGGGTTTATCGGTGGTGTGCTCGGCGGGGTGATTTCCGATTACCTGCTGCGTAAAGGCCACTCGCTGACCTTCGCCCGCAAGGCGCCGATCATCGCCGGCCTGCTGGTTTCCAGTAGCATCGTGGCCTGCAACTATGTAGACGTTGAATGGATGGTCGTTGGCTTCATGGCCTTGGCATTCTTCGGCAAAGGCGTCGGTGCGTTGGGCTGGGCGGTGGTGTCTGACACTTCGCCGAAACAGATCGCCGGTCTCAGCGGTGGCCTGTTCAACACCTTCGGCAACATCGCGTCGATCACCACGCCGATCGTTATTGGTTACATCATCAGCTCCACCGGCTCGTTCAAATGGGCGTTGGTGTTCGTTGGTTGCAACGCGCTGGTGGCGGTGTTCAGCTATCTGGTGATCGTTGGCCCGATCAAACGTGTGGTGCTCAAAGAGCCGCCAGTCAGCGGTCCTGAAACCAACAATAAGTTATCTGAAGCGCATTCCTGAGGAGCGGCGTCATGCAGTTGATTGAACATTCCGACTCGCCGCGCTACATCCGCCTGCACGAGCGGGACAATGTGGTGATCGTGGTCAACGATCAGGGCGTGCCGGCCGGCACTGAATTCCCCGATGGCCTGGTCACCGTGGATTTTGTGCCGCAGAGCCACAAGGTCACGCTCGAGGACATTCCCGAGGGCGGCCAGGTGATTCGTTACGGCCAGACGATCGGCTACGCGTTGCAGCCGATTTCTCGCGGCAGCTGGGTCAAGGAAGATCAACTGCGCATGCCGACCGCGCCACCGCTGGACAGCTTGCCGCTGTCCACCGAGGTGCCGGCCGCGCAGGCACCGCTGGAAGGCTTCACCTTCGAGGGTTATCGCAACGCCGACGGCACCGTCGGCACGCGCAACATTCTCGGCATCACCACCACCGTGCAGTGCGTTACCGGCGTGCTGGATCATGCGGTGAAGCGCATCAAGGACGAGTTGCTGCCCAAGTACCCTAACGTCGACGACGTGGTGGCGCTGACCCACAGTTACGGCTGCGGCGTGGCGATCACCGCCACCGACGCGTACATCCCGATTCGCACTGTGCGCAACTTGGCGCGCAATCCGAACCTGGGTGGTGAAGCGCTGGTGATCAGCCTGGGCTGCGAGAAATTGCAGGCCGGGCAGGTGATGCACGAGAACGACAGTTCGGTCGATCTCAGCGAGCCGTGGTTATACCGTTTGCAAGATTCCAGTCACGGTTTTACCGAGATGATCGAGCAGATCATGGCGCTGGCCGAGACTCGTTTGAAGAAGCTCGACCTGCGTCGTCGGGAAACCGTGCCGGCGTCCGAGCTGATCCTTGGTATGCAGTGCGGCGGCAGCGATGCGTTCTCTGGCATCACCGCCAACCCGGCGCTCGGTTATGCCTCGGACCTGTTGCTGCGGGCCGGTGCGACGGTGATGTTTTCCGAAGTCACTGAAGTGCGCGACGCGATTTACCTGCTGACGTCCCGCGCCGAAACCGAGGATGTCGCTCAGGAACTGGTGCGGGAAATGGACTGGTACGACCGTTACCTGGCCAAGGGCGAAGCGGATCGCAGTGCCAACACCACGCCGGGGAACAAGAAGGGCGGGTTGTCGAACATTGTCGAGAAGTCCCTGGGCTCAATCGTCAAATCCGGCAGCAGCGCGATCAACGGGGTGCTTGGCCCTGGCGAGCGCTTCAAGCGCAAAGGTCTGATTTTCTGCGCGACCCCGGCCAGTGATTTTGTCTGCGGAACGTTGCAGTTGGCGGCGGGGATGAACCTGCATGTGTTCACCACCGGGCGGGGTACGCCTTATGGGTTGGCGATGGCACCGGTGGTGAAGGTGTCGACCCGCACAGAACTGGCGCAGCGCTGGCCGGACCTGATTGACATCGATGCCGGGCGGATTGCCACCGGGCGGGCGTCGATTGAGGAGCTTGGCTGGGAGTTGTTCCACTACTACCTGGACGTGGCCAGCGGCAAGAAACAGACGTGGGCGGAGCAGCATAAGCTGCATAACGACATTACCTTGTTCAACCCTGCGCCTATTACCTGAGACCGAGTCGCCTGCTTCGCGAGCAAGCCCGCTCCCACAGTGGATTTTCGCCGTGCACAAATTTTGTGTTCGACATTGATCAAATGTGGGAGCGGGCTTGCTCGCGAAGGCGTTCTACCAGACGCCAACGTCCCCAGTGGCTTATCATTAGCCCCCTAACGACGCCCACCCAAGGTTCTCCCGGCATGCTGGCTATTTTCCTCGAAACCCTGAACATCACCGCGCCGGTGTTTGCCATGCTGTTTCTGGGGGCGCTGCTCAAGCGCATCGACTGGATCAACGACAATTTCATTCATACCGCGTCGGCCCTGGTGTTCAACGTCACCATGCCGGCGTTGCTGTTTCTGGGCATCTTGCATGCCGACCTGCACGCGGCGTTGCAACCGGCGTTGCTGATCTATTTCTCGGTCGCGACGCTGCTGTGTTTTGCGATTGCCTGGGGCTGGGCGATCTGGAAATGCCCGCGGGAAGACCGGGGCATTTACACCCAAGGCGCGTTTCGCGGTAACAACGGCGTTATCGGCCTGGCACTGGCGGCGAGCATGTACGGCGACTACGGGATTTCCCTCGGGGCGATTCTCGCGGCGCTGGTGATCCTTTTCTACAACACGCTTTCGACCATCGTGCTGGCGGTCTACAGCCCGGTGATCAAGTCTGACCCGTGGAGTATCTGCAAAAGCGTGATGGTCAACCCGTTGATCATCAGCGTGTTTGCGGCGGCGCCATTTGCCTATTTCGAAATCGGTTTGCCGGGGTGGCTGGAAAAGTCCGGCCAGTACCTGGCACAAACCACTTTGCCGTTGGCGTTGATCTGCATCGGTGGCACGTTGTCGCTGGCGGCGATGCGCAAAAGCGGCACGATGGCGCTGAGTTCAAGCCTGGTGAAGATGATCGGTCTGCCGGTGCTGGCGACGCTTGGTGCCTGGCTCTGGGGTTTTCGCGGGGCGGAGTTGGGGATTCTGTTTCTTTACTTCGGCAGCCCGACCGCTGCGGCCAGTTTCGTCATGGCTCGGCAGGCCAATGGCAATCATGAACTGGCGGCGGCGATCATCGTGATTACCACGCTGATGGCGGCGGTCACCACCAACGTCGGGATCTTTTTGTTGCAGTGGGGTGGGTGGATTTAGCTTCAGGATTTGTGGTGTTTTTTAGATCCATTCGCGAGCAAGCCCACTCCCACAGGGGAATGCATTCCAAATGTGGGAGCGGGCTTGCTCGCGAAGACGACTGAACAGCCACCAGAAATGTCAGCGACTTACTCAGGCTTCTGGTAGCTATCAATCACTTCCTGCGCCGCCCGAAACGCATCGATCGCCGCCGGCACGCCGGCATACACCGCGCAATGCAGCAGCGCCTCGCGAATTTCTTCCACGGTGCAGCCGTTGTTCAGCGCGCCGCGCACGTGACCTTTCAATTCTTGCGGGCACTTCAATGCGGTCAGCGCGGCGAGGGTGATCAGGCTGCGGGTTTTCAGTGGCAGACCTTCACGGTTCCACACACCGCCCCAAGCGTGTTCATTGACGAAGTCCTGCAGCGGCTGAGTGAACTCGGTGGCGTTGCCCAAGGCGCGGTCGACGAAGACGTCGCCCATCACTTGGCGGCGGACTTCAACCCCAGGCTTTTTATCAGTGCTCACGGCAATTCCCTCTTGTGGTGTTGGCGACGCCAGGCGCGCAGCGACGTGAACAGCAAAAACGCCCCCAGCGCCGGCAGGACGAAAAACAGCATCAGGTGTTCAAGCTTGCCGGCCAGTGGCATTCCAGTGGTGAACGACACCACGTGCAGCCCATAGGCCAGGTACAAACCCAAGAACAGCAGGCCTTCGGCGCGCGTCACCCGGTAGCCGGAATAGAACACCGGCAGGCACAGCACCGCGACACCGAGCATCACCGGCAGGTCGAAATCCAGGGCGTTGGGCGAGACCGACAGCGGCGACGGCGCGATCAATGCCGTGAGCCCGAGCACGCCCAAAAGGTTGAGCAGGTTGCTGCCGATCACGTTGCCCACCGCGATGTCCCGCTGACCGCGCAACGCGGCGATCAACGAAGTGGCCAGCTCCGGCAGGGAGGTGCTGACGGCGACGATGGTCAGGCCGATGATCCGCTCTGATAACCCCAGGTCGGTCGCGACCGCCACTGCGGCGCCGAGCAGCAAGTGCCCGGCGAACACCAGCATCGCCAGCCCGGCGACGATCATCAGCAAACTGCTGAACCATGGTGCCTGCGGTGCGTCATGAGCGCTCGATGACGGACGGGCCGAGTGCCGCGACTGGCGCAGCAGCAAGCCCAGATACAGCACCAGCGCGCCTAACAGAATAATGCCGTCTGTGCGGTTCAGTTCTTCATTCCAAGCCAGTACGAACACCAGCAGGCTGGCGCCGATCATCAGCGGAATATCCAGGCGCACCAATTGCCGCGAAACCCGCAGCGGAATAATCAGCGCCGAGAGCCCGAGGGTGACGAGGATGTTGAAGATGCTGCTGCCGATCACGCTGCCGACGGCGATGTCGGCGTTTTGCGCCAGGGTGGCTTGCAGGCTGACCGCCATCTGCGGTGCGCTGCTGCCGAGGGCCACGATGGTCAGGCCGATGATCAGCGGCCGCACATGCAGTCGCGCGGCCAGGCGCACAGCGGCGCGCACCATCAGTTCGGCACCGGCGATCAGTAAAAACAGACCGCTGAACAATTCAATCACGCTGATCAGGGGTAAATCGGCAAGTCCGAAAATAGTCAGCGCTCCGTCTATCAGTCGTCGAGGGCTTGCACGCGAACTTTCGCGGTGCCACTGCGCAGCATGCCCAACTGTTCGGCCGCTTCGCGTGACACGTCGATCAGGCGCCCACGAGAGTATGGCCCGCGGTCGTTGACGCGCACCACGCAGGACCTGTCATTATTCAGGTTGGTAATCTTCACTCGGGTGCCGAACGGCAACTGGCGATGGGCGGCGGTCAGGCCGTGCTGGTTGAAACGCTCGCCACTGGCGGTGCGTTTGCCATGGTGTTTGGCGCCGTAATACGAAGCTACGCCGGTCTTGTCGTAGCCGTGTGGCTCAACAATATCCGTGCTGGCGCAACCGGCCAGCAGAGAGAGCAGGGCGCAGGCACTGAGCAGACGCTTCATAAAAGGTATCCCGGAAACAAATGTGGGAGCGGGCTTGCTCGCGAATGCATTCTGACAGTCAACCTTGTGTTGAGTGCCGGACCGCGTTCGCGAGCAAGCCCGCTCCCACAAGGGAATGGAGCCAGGCTTAAGATCTGGCTCCATTCCGGTCAGCCTTCGAGCTTGCTTTTAAGCAGTTCGTTGACCTGTTGCGGGTTGGCCTTGCCTTTGGAGGCTTTCATGGCCTGGCCGACGAAGAAGCCGAACATCTTGCCGCGTTTGGCTTCGTCTGCCGCGCGGTATTGTTCGACCTGCTCGGCGTTGGCCGCGAGCATTTCGTCCAGCACCGCCGAGATTGCGCCGGTGTCGGTCACTTGCTTGAGGCCGCGCTTGTCGATGATCTCGTCTGCGCTGCCTTCGCCGTTGGCCATCGCTTCAAACACCACTTTGGCAATCTTGCCGGAGATGGTGTTGTCCTTGATGCGCAGCAGCATGCCGCCCAGTTGCTCGGCCGAGACCGGCGACTGGTCGATGTCCAGGCCTTGCTTGTTCAACAGGCTGCCCAGTTCAACCATCACCCAGTTGGCCGCCAGTTTGGCGTCGCCGCCGATGCTCGCAACTTTCTCGAAGTAATCGGCTTGCTCGCGGCTGGTGGCCAGGACGCTGG
Source organism: Pseudomonas farris (assembly GCF_019145235.1). Classification (GTDB taxonomy): domain Bacteria; phylum Pseudomonadota; class Gammaproteobacteria; order Pseudomonadales; family Pseudomonadaceae; genus Aquipseudomonas; species Aquipseudomonas farris. The sequence continues at coordinate 171,900 of NZ_JAHSTV010000009.1, forward strand.
CGTCGTAGACCGACAGACCAAACTGTTCCTGGAAGCGCTCGCGTTTCTGCGGTGGCAGTTCCGGCAGGGTGGCGCGCACGTCGTTGAGGAACGAGTCTTCGATGACCACCGGCAGCAGGTCCGGGTCGGGGAAGTAACGGTAGTCGTTGGCTTCCTCTTTGCTGCGCATCGGACGGGTTTCGTCTTTGTTCGGATCGTACAGACGGGTCTGCTGGATCACCTTGCCGCCGTCTTCGATCAACTCGATCTGACGTTGGACTTCGGTATTGATCGCCTTCTCGATGAAGCGGAACGAGTTGACGTTCTTGATCTCGCAGCGGGTGCCGAATTCAGCCTGGCCTTTCGGACGGATCGACACGTTGCAGTCGCAACGCAGCGAGCCTTCGGCCATGTTGCCGTCGCAGATGCCCAGGTAACGCACCAGCGCGTGGACAGCCTTGACGTAAGCCACGGCTTCCTTGGCGCTGCGCATGTCCGGCTCGGAAACGATTTCCAGCAACGGCGTGCCGGCGCGGTTCAGGTCGATGCCGGTGGCACCGTTGAACTCTTCGTGCAGGCTTTTACCGGCGTCTTCTTCCAGGTGCGCGCGGGTAATGCCGACGCGTTTGACTGTGCCGTCTTCCAGAGCGATGTCCAGATGGCCCTTGCCGACGATCGGCAATTCCATCTGGCTGATCTGGTAGCCCTTGGGCAAGTCCGGGTAGAAATAGTTTTTACGGGCGAACACGTTGTGCTGACCGATCTCGGCATCGATGGCCAGGCCGAACATCACCGCCATGCGCACCGCTTCCTGGTTCAGCACCGGCAGTACGCCGGGCATGCCGAGGTCTACCAGGCTGGCCTGGGTGTTCGGCTCGGAACCGAAGGTGGTGGAACTACCGGAAAAGATTTTCGACCGGGTGGTGAGCTGGGTATGAATCTCCAGCCCGATCACGACTTCCCATTGCATGTGTTTCTCCTCAGAAGCCGGTTGGGGTGCGGGTGTGCCAGTCAGTGTTCTGCTGATACTGATGGGCAACGTTCAACAGGCGGCCTTCCTGGAAATACGGGGCGAGCAATTGCACGCCGACCGGCAGGCCATCGACAAAACCTGCAGGCATGGACAAGCCCGGCAGACCGGCGAGGTTGGCGGTGATGGTGTAGACGTCTTCCAGGTACGCAGCGACCGGGTCGCTGTTCTTGGCGCCGAGCTTCCAGGCCGGGTTCGGCGTGGTTGGGCCGAGGATGATGTCGACCTCATTAAAGGCAGCCATGAAGTCGTTCTTGATCAGACGACGAATCTTCTGCGCCTTCAAATAGTAGGCGTCGTAGTAACCGGCCGACAACGCGTAGGCGCCGACCATGATCCGGCGCTGCACTTCCGGGCCGAAACCTTCGCCACGGGAACGCTTGTACAGGTCTTCCAGATTTTTCGGGTCTTCGCAGCGATAGCCGAAACGCACGCCGTCGAAACGCGACAGGTTGGAAGACGCTTCCGCCGGGGCGATCACGTAATACGCAGGGATTGCGTGCTGCATGTTCGGCAGGCTGATTTCCTTGACCACGGCGCCGAGCTTTTTCAGCTCTTCTACGCTTGCCATGACCAGGTCGGCGATGCGCGGGTCGAGACCTGCGCTGAAGTACTCCTTCGGCACGCCGATGCGCAGGCCTTGCAGCGAACCGTTGAGGCCGGCGCTGTAATCAGGCACGGGTTCGTCGATGCTGGTGGAGTCCTGCGGGTCGAAACCGGCCATGCCTTGCAGCAGGATCGCGCAGTCTTCGGCGGTGCGGGCCAATGGGCCGCCCTGATCGAGGCTGGACGCGTAAGCGATCATGCCCCAGCGCGAAACGCGACCGTATGTCGGTTTCAGGCCGGTGAGGTTAGTCAGCGCGGCGGGTTGACGAATCGAACCTCCAGTGTCGGTGCCCGTCGCCGCTGGCAACAGACGAGCGGCAACCGCAGCAGCCGAACCGCCAGACGAGCCGCCCGGAACGTGTTCCAGGTTCCACGGGTTTTTCACCGCGCCGTAGTAGCTCGACTCGTTGGCCGACCCCATGGCGAATTCGTCCATGTTGGTCTTGCCCAAGGTCACGGCCCCGGCAGCAGCCAGTTTGGCGACCACGGTGGCGTCGTACGGTGCTTTGAAGTTGTCGAGCATCTTCGAGCCGCAGCTGGTGCGGATGCCTTGGGTGCAGAACAAGTCTTTGTGCGCGATCGGCGCGCCGAGCAGGGCGCCGCTCTCACCGTTGGCCCGACGAGCGTCAGCGGCTTTCGCCTGCTGGAGCGCCAGGTCTTCGGTGAGGCTGATGAAACTGTTGAGCTGCGGGTCGAGCTGGGCGATACGCGCCAGCAGGACTTTGGTCAGCTCTTCGGAAGAAAACTTTTTATCGGCGAGTCCGCGGGCGATCTCGGCCAGAGTCAATTGATGCATTGCAGGCTCTTTCCCTTTAGTCGATGACTTTCGGAACCAGATACAGGCCGTTTTCGACCGCTGGTGCGATGGACTGATAGGCCTCGCGATGATTGGTTTCGGTCACGACGTCTGCACGCAGACGCTGGCTCGCTTCCAATGGGTGGGCCAGCGGCTCGATACCGTCGGTATTGACCGCTTGCATTTCGTCGACCAGCCCGAGAATGCTGTTCAGGGCCGAAGTGATGTGTGGAAGATCGGCATCATTGAGGCCAAGGCAGGCCAAATGAGCGATTTTTTCCACGTCGGAGCGTTCAAGCGCCATGGGATTCTCCAGTGGAAAACAGAACGGACGGCGTCCGTGTGTTAGATTGTCGGAACACTACCGCATTTCTACGGTCTCAAGGCCGCGATTGTGGGGCTTGGTGCATAGAAAAGCGGCCAATTTAACATATTGGCGCCTTGCCCAAAATCCCTGTCGTTGTTAGAGTTTGCCGCACTTTTTTACCCACGCGTTGCCTAGGGTCCCTTTCCCATGTTCAAGAAACTGCGTGGCATGTTTTCCAGCGATCTTTCCATTGACCTGGGCACTGCCAACACCCTTATTTACGTGCGCGAGCGCGGTATCGTCCTGAATGAGCCCTCCGTTGTGGCTATTCGGACACACGGTAACCAGAAAAGTGTCGTTGCTGTCGGCACCGAGGCCAAGCGCATGCTCGGCCGTACGCCGGGCAACATAGCTGCCATTCGTCCGATGAAGGACGGTGTGATCGCCGACTTCAGCGTCTGCGAAAAAATGCTGCAGTACTTTATCAACAAGGTTCACGAAAACAGCTTTCTGCAGCCTAGCCCTCGTGTGCTGATCTGCGTTCCATGCAAATCGACCCAGGTTGAGCGTCGTGCCATCCGTGAATCGGCCCTTGGTGCCGGTGCCCGTGAAGTATTCCTGATCGAAGAGCCGATGGCTGCTGCGATCGGTGCTGGCCTGCCGGTAGAAGAAGCTCGCGGTTCGATGGTTGTCGATATCGGTGGCGGTACCACTGAAATCGCGCTGATCTCCCTCAACGGTGTGGTCTATGCCGAATCCGTACGGGTTGGCGGCGACCGCTTCGACGAAGCGATCATCACCTACGTGCGTCGCAACTACGGCAGCCTGATCGGCGAATCCACCGCCGAGCGCATCAAGCAGGAAATCGGTACGGCCTACCCGGGCGGCGAAGTTCGTGAAGTCGACGTTCGTGGCCGTAACCTGGCCGAAGGCGTTCCACGCGCATTCACCCTGAACTCCAATGAAGTGCTGGAAGCTCTGCAAGAGTCCCTGGCCACCATCGTTCAGGCCGTGAAAAGTGCTCTGGAGCAATCGCCTCCGGAGCTGGCGTCGGATATCGCCGAACGTGGTCTGGTACTGACCGGTGGTGGCGCCTTGCTGCGCGACCTCGACAAGTTGCTGGCCCAGGAAACCGGTCTGCCGGTGATCGTCGCCGAAGACCCGTTGACCTGCGTTGCTCGTGGCGGTGGCCGTGCATTGGAAATGATGGATAAACACACCATGGATCTGCTTTCCAGCGAATAAGTCGCCGGATCGCCTCTATGCTGTTGAGCGCGCAGGCAGCACTTTGCAGTGCTGCCTGTTGGCGTTTATCTTCTGTCAGTCTGCATCCAGGCCGGTTTGATGCCGTATGAATAAAGAGAACATTTGCCTGGGAGGAGCGGCTTATTAAACCGCTTTTCACCAAAGGCCCCTCACTGGGCGTGCGCTTGTTGGTGCTGGCCGTGCTATCGGTCGCGCTGATGGTGGTCGATGCCCGCTTCACACTGCTCAAGCCAGTGCGTAGCCAAATGTCGCTGGTGCTGATGCAGTCTTACTGGATCACCGACCTGCCGCAGCGGCTATGGCAAGGTGTGGCCAGCCAATTCGGCAGCCGGACCGAACTGGTCGCCGAAAACGAAAAACTCAAAACCGAAAACCTGCTGTTGCAGGGGCGCATGCAAAAGCTGGCCGCCCTCACCGAGCAGAACGTTCGGCTGCGCGAGTTGCTCAACTCTTCCGCGCTGGTCAACGAAAAGGTCGAAGTGGCCGAGTTGATCGGCATGGACCCCAACCCCTTTACCCATCGCATCATCATCAATAAAGGTGAGCGCGACGGTGTGGTCCTCGGTCAGCCAGTGCTCGATGCCCGCGGTCTGATGGGTCAGGTGGTGGAGTTGATGCCGTACACCTCCCGCGTACTGTTGCTGACTGACACCACCCACAGCATTCCGGTGCAGGTGAACCGTAACGGTCTGCGGGCGATTGCCAGCGGCACCGGGAACCCGGAACGCCTTGAGCTGCGTCATGTGGCCGATACCGCCGACATTAAAGAAGGCGATCTGCTGGTCAGCTCCGGCCTCGGCCAGCGTTTCCCGGCGGGTTACCCGGTGGCGACGGTCAAGGAAGTAATTCACGATTCCGGTCAGCCGTTCGCCATCGTCCGTGCGGTGCCGACCGCCGCGTTGAATCGCAGCCGTTATCTGCTGTTGGTGTTCAGTGACGGTCGCACAGCCGAGGAGCGCGCCAACGAAGCCGCCCAGGCTCAGGAAGCGCTGGACCAGCACGGCGGTGGGCCGATCATTCCAGCGACCGTGCCTAAACCGGCCGTGTCGGTGATACCGGCTACTGTCGCTGCTCCGGCTGTTCCGGCGGCGGCACCTGCTGTCGCGCCTGCTGTCGCGACCCCGGCAAAACCTGCCGCTGCCCATGCTGCCAGCAAGCCACCCGCGACGGCACCGGCCGCCGCCAAACCACCGACGGCCCAGCCCGCTGCCGTGAAGCCTGCTGCCAAACCGCCTGTCTCCGCGCCGGCTACCACTGGGGGAAGAGAATAATGGGCGGTGCAACTTCCTCCCGGAACGGCTGGATGGTCTGGCTGACCTTTGCCATTGGCATGCTGCTCAGCGTTTCGCCGTTGCCGCAATTCATGGAAATCCTGCGTCCTCTGTGGCTGGCCTTGCTGTTGGCCTTCTGGGCGTTGGCCCTGCCGCAGAAAGTCGGCATGGTGACCGCCTGGTGCCTGGGGCTGGCCGAAGACGTACTGTATGGCACGTTGTTGGGCCAGAACGCGTTGATCCTCACGCTCATTACCTTCCTGGTGCTATCGCTGCAACAGCGCCTGCGCATGTTCCCGATGTGGCAACAAAGCCTGGTGATCCTGGTGATCTTCGGCCTCGCCCAACTGGTTCAGTTGTGGCTGAGCGCCCTGACCGGCAATCGTCAGCCGACCTTGGCGCTGGTGTTGCCGGCACTGGTCAGCGCGTTGCTCTGGCCATGGATCAGCTACGGTTTGCGCGGGTTGCGTCGACGCTACAAAATCAATTAATTCGGTCAGGCATGTGCCCGCACCGGTGCCCTGTCTCGCCAAAAAGGAACAGTATTTGTGAGACAGGGCGCCAAGCAGGGAGATGTCTTGATGAAGCAGCTGTACCTCGCCTCAGGCTCGCCGCGTCGGCGTGAACTGCTCACGCAGATCGGCGTGTCGTTCTCCGTCATCAGCGCGGACATCGATGAAACCCCCTTACCTGAAGAATCCCCATCGGCCTATGTCGAGCGTCTGGCGCGCGGCAAGGCTGAAGCCGGGCACGGGACGATCGTGTCCGACGCGGATTTCTGCGTGCTGGGTGCCGACACCGCCGTGGTGCTGGACGGGAAAATTCTCGGCAAGCCGGTGGACGAAGCCGACGCATGCGCCATGCTTATGCTGTTGTCCGGGCGCGAACATGAAGTGCTGACGGCGATTGCTGTGCGCGATGGCTCGCGCTGCGAGTCTTTGGTGGTGCGCAGCCTGGTGCGTTTTCGCACCATCGACCGTGACGAAGCCGCGGCCTACTGGGCCAGCGGCGAACCTCGGGACAAGGCTGGCGGTTATGGGATTCAAGGACTGGGCGCGGTGTTCGTCGCCGGGCTCAACGGCAGTTATTCGGCGGTGGTCGGATTGCCGCTGTGCGAAACCTGCGAGCTACTCGGCCATTTCGGCATACCCTGTTGGCAAACCTTTAACGCGCGTTGAGCGTCGTACTGACAAGATGCGGCCATTATCGTGAACATGCCTGAACGAGACCCTGCCATGAGTGAAGAGATCCTGATCAACATCACGCCGATGGAATCACGCGTGGCGGTGGTCGAAAACGGTGTCCTGCAAGAGGTCCACGTCGAGCGCACGCAAAAGCGCGGGATCGTCGGCAACATCTATAAAGGCAAGGTCGTGCGGGTATTGCCGGGCATGCAGGCCGCCTTCGTCGATATCGGGCTGGACCGCGCAGCATTCATTCACGCCTCGGAGATTTCCCTGCGCGAAGGCCCTGCGGTGGAGAGCATCAGCGCGCTGGTTCATGAAGGTCAGAGCCTGGTGGTACAAGTCACCAAGGACCCGATCGGCTCCAAAGGCGCACGCCTGACGACGCAACTGTCGATTCCGTCGCGCTATCTGGTGTACATGCCGCGTACCGCCCACGTCGGCATTTCCTTGAAGATCGAGGACGAAGCCGAGCGCGAACGCCTCAAGCAAGTGGTCACTGACTGCGTGGCCAAAGAAGGTATCAAGGAAGCCGGCGGTTTTATTCTGCGTACCGCTGCCGAAGGCGCCGGGGCCGATGAAATCCTCATGGACATCCGCTACCTGCGCAGGCTCTGGGACCAGATCAACGAACAGATCAAGACCATCAGCGCGCCGAGCGTGATCTACGAAGACCTCGGCCTCGCGCTGCGCACCTTGCGTGACCTGGTGAGCCCGAAGATCGAGAAGATTCGCATCGACTCCCGGGAGACCTTCCAGAAAACCACGCAGTTCGTCGCCGAACTGATGCCGGAAATCGCTGACCGTCTGGAGCATTACCCTGGCGAACGGCCGATCTTTGACCTGTACGGCGTCGAAGACGAAATCCAGAAAGCCCTGGAACGCAAGGTGCCGCTCAAGTCCGGCGGCTATCTGGTGGTCGATCCGGCGGAAGCCATGAGCACCATCGACGTCAATACCGGCGCTTTTGTCGGTCATCGCAACCTCGAAGAAACCATCTTCAAGACCAACCTCGAAGCCGCCACCGCCATTGCCCGTCAGTTGCGCCTGCGTAACCTGGGCGGGATCATCATCATCGACTTCATCGACATGGAAGATGAAGAGCATCAGCGTCAGGTGTTGCGCACCCTCGAGAAGCAACTGGAACGCGATCACGCCAAGACCAACATCATCGGCATCACCGAGTTGGGCCTGGTGCAGATGACCCGCAAGCGCACCCGCGAAAGTCTTGAGCAAGTGCTGTGCGAACCGTGCAGCAGCTGCCAGGGGCGCGGCAAACTCAAAACCCCGGAAACCGTGTGCTACGAGATCTTCCGCGAAATCCTGCGTGAGGCCCGGGCCTATCAGGCCGAAGGCTATCGGGTGCTGGCGAATCAGAAAGTGGTCGACCGTTTACTCGACGAAGAGTCGGGCAACGTCGCCGAGCTCGAAGGCTTTATCGGGCGCACCATTCGGTTTCAGGTGGAAACCATGTACTCCCAGGAACAATACGACGTGGTGTTGCTCTGAATCGTTGTGTTTCACCTCCACTAGAACGGCTGGCCTCAGCTTTTTGCGGTATTTTTGCCATGGGAGCCAACTGACATGGAGCGTCTGACCCGCATTTTGGCCGCACTGACCCGCTGGGGTCTGGGCCTGTGTGCGTTGGGTTTAGTGCTGATGGCGCTGTTCGTCAGCCTCGGCCGAGAGCTGACGCCGCTGGTGGCCGAGTACCGTGCCGACGTCGAAGACAAAGCCAGCGATGCCTTGGGCATGCCCCTGCAGATCGGAAAGCTGGAAGGCAACTGGAGCGGCCTCGCCCCGGTTCTGCTGGCTCATGACGTGATGGTCGGGGTGGGTTCCAATGCCCTGCGCCTGGATCAGGTGCGCGCGGTGCCGGACCTCTGGGCCAGCCTGCTGGCGCGCGAAGTGCGCATCGCACACCTGGAACTCAACGGCCTGAAGATCAGCCTCAAGGAAGGTGAAGACGGTCATTGGGCGCTGGAAGGTTTGCCGGTGCAGCAGGACCAGCCGCTGAACCCGGAGCAACTGCTCAATCGCATGCAGATGGTCCAGCAGCTGTCGGTACTCGACAGCCAGATCACCTTGCAGCCATTGGGAGAGTCGCCGCTGACCCTGACGTACGTCGGCCTGAATCTGAAAACCGGTCCATCCCGCCAGCGGCTCGATGCCCGTTTGACCCTGCCCGACGGCCAGCCGGTGGCGATGAGCCTGCGCACCCGTTTGCGCGCTGCCCAATGGAAGGACGGCGAAGCGGACGCTTACCTGAGCCTGCCGCAGAGTGATTGGTCAAAATGGTTGCCCGAGCGCCTGACCCAGCAATGGAATTTTTCCGAGATAAAGGCCGGTGGCGAGTTCTGGATTAACTGGAGCAAGGGCGCCGTGCAACGCGCTGCGATTCGTTTGAACGCGCCGCAACTCAAGGGCGCCTATGCCGAGCGCAAGCCGATCCAGATCAATAATCTGGCGCTGAACGGGTATTTCCAGCGCAGTTCCACAGGCGTTCTGGTGACCCTGGATTCTCTGGCGATGAGCCTGGGCGACACCCGCTGGGAATCGAAACTGCAATTTCAACAAACTGCCGCGACAGACAAGGTGCCAGAGCTCTTGCACCTGCAAGCCGACCGTCTCGATCTCACACCGCTCACTCCGTTGCTAAACGCCTTGGGCCCACTGCCCGAAGGGATCGCCACGGCGGTCGAGCGGCTCAAGGTCACCGGGGTTTTGCGCAATGTGCTGATCGATTTTCGCCCAGCCGCTACCGATGACAGCAAATTCAACTTTGCCGCCAACCTGGATAATGTCGGCTTCGATGCTTATCGCGGTGCACCGGCGGTGCGAAATGTCAGCGGCAACATCAGCGGCGACCTCGGGCAGGGCGAGCTGCGCATGGACAGCAAGGATTTCTCCCTGCACCTGGACCCGATTTTCGCCAAGCCATGGCAGTACATTCAAGCCAACGCCCGGTTGACCTGGAAACTCGACAAAGAGGGTTTCACCCTGATCGCACCGTACCTGAAGGTACTGGGCGAGGAGGGCAAGATTGCCGGCGACTTCCTGATCCGCCTGCATTTCGATCACACCCAGGAAGACTACATGGACCTGCGGGTCGGCCTGGTCGACGGCGACGGTCGCTACACCGCCAAGTACCTGCCCACAGTTCTCAGTCCGGGGCTGGACGAATGGCTGCGCACCGCGATTCTCAAAGGCGCGGTGGATGAAGGCTTCTTCCAGTACCAGGGTTCGCTGAACCACGGCGCCGCCGAAACGGCTCGCAGCATCAGCCTGTTCTTCAAGGTCCACGATGCCGAGCTGGCGTTTCAGCCAGGCTGGCCGCATGTCAGCAAGGTCAGCGGCGATGTGTTCATCGAAGACAGCGGTGTGCGGATCCTCGCCAGCAAGGGCCAATTGCTCGACACCCAGGTCAGCGACGTCTACGTCAATATTCCCCGTGTACCTGCCGGGCAGAGCACTCATCTGTTCCTCGACGGCGCGTTCGCTGGCGGGTTGGGCGATGGCCTGAAGATTCTGCAGGAAGCGCCGATCGGCACCGCCGACACCTTCGCCGGTTGGGAAGGTGAGGGCGATCTGCAAGGCAAGCTCAAACTCGATATCCCGCTGGTCAAAGGCGAGCAGCCGAAAATCCTCGTCGACTTCAAGACCGCCAAGGCCCGTTTGAAGCTCAGTGAGCCCACTCTGGAACTGACACAACTCAAGGGCGATTTCCGTTTCGACAGCACCAAGGGGCTGAGCGGGCAAAAGATCACGGCGCGAGCGTTCGACAAGCCGGTGACCGCACAGATCTTCGCTGAAGGCAGCCCGGGCAAGCTCAACACTCGGGTCGCGGCGACGGGTGAGGTCGAGGTCAAGAAACTCACCGATTGGCTGAATGTCACTCAGCCATTGCCAGTGACGGGGATGATTCCTTATCAGTTGCAGCTGAACCTTGATGGCGCCGACAGCCAATTGATGGTCAGCTCCAACCTCAAAGGCGTGGCGGTGGATTTGCCGGCACCGTTCGGCATGGCGGCCGATGTCGGGCGCGATACCGTGTTCCGCATGACCCTGCAGGGACCGGAGCGGCGTTACTGGGCCACCTATGGTGAACTGGCGAGCTTCACGTTTGCGGCACCGACCGGCAATTTCGCCGACGGTCGCGGCGAGTTGTTTCTCGGTGGCGGCAGTGCTGTGTTGCCTGGCGCCAAAGGCTTGCGCGTGCGTGGTGTACTGTCCGAGCTGGATGTTGCTCCTTGGCAGGATTTGGTGAACAAGTATGCCGGTCAGGATCCAGGTGGCAGTGCCAAACAGTTGCTCAGTGGCGCGGATTTGAAGGTTGGAAAACTCACTGGTTTCGGCACCACCCTCGATCAGGCGTCGGTGCAGTTGACGCGTAAACCGACCGCGTGGGCCTTGCAGCTAGACAGCGAGCAGGCCAAGGGCAGCGTGGGAATTCCCGATGCGAAAGCCGCACCGATTGCGGTCAATCTGCAATACGTACGTTTGCCGGCACGAGACCCTACGGCGCTGGCTGACGAGAATTCGCCGGATCCGCTGGCCACGGTGGACCCGACGAAGATCCCGGCGCTGGATGTCACCATCAATCAGCTGTTCCAGGGGCCGGATCTGGTGGGCGCATGGCACCTGAAAGTTCGGCCGACCGCCAAGGGCGTCGCCTTCAATGCTCTTGATCTGGGCCTCAAGGGCATCCTCTTGCGGGGTAGCGGTGGCTGGGAAGGCGTGCCGGGTAATTCCAGCAGTTGGTACAAAGGCCGAGTCAGTGGCAGGAACCTTGCCGACGTGCTCAAGGGCTGGGGTTTTGCGCCGAGCGTCACCAGTGAAGAATTTCATATGGATGTCGATGGTCGTTGGCCTGGGTCACCCGCGTGGCTGGCCACCAAACGCTTCTCCGGCAGCCTTGATGCGTCCCTGAATAAAGGTCAGTTTGTTGAAGTCGAGGGCAGCGCTCAGGCGCTGCGGGTATTTGGCCTGCTCAACTTCAATTCCATCGGCCGACGCTTGCGCCTGGACTTTTCCGACCTGTTCGGCAAAGGCTTGAGCTATGACCGGGTCAAAGGCCTGCTGGTCGCCAGTAACGGGGTCTACGTGACCCGTGAACCGATTCTGCTGACCGGTCCGTCGAGCAATGTGGAGCTCAACGGCACACTGGACCTGGTGGGTGATCAGGTCGATGCCAAGTTGTTGGTGACTTTACCGGTGACCAACAACCTGCCGATTGCCGCGCTGATCGTCGGTGCACCGGCCGTCGGCGGGGCGCTGTTCCTGATCGATAAGCTGATCGGTGACCGCGTGGCGCGTTTTGCCAGCGTCAAATACACCGTCAAAGGCCCATGGAAAGAACCGAAAATCACCTTCGACAAGCCTTTTTGAATTCTTTTGAAAAAGCACTCTTTGGGCCTATGGAGTAGCATGTTTTCATGCGACGCCGCTTACCCCTGTAGGAGCTGCCGCAGGCTGCGATCTTTTGACTTTAAAAATCAAGGTCAAGAGATCGCAGCCTCGTTTCACTCCGCAGTTCCTACAGGTATGCGTAGATTTCACATAGGGAATAGGCCATGTCTGTAGCGGTGATTCAAATGGTCAGCCAGAGCGACGTGCTGGCCAATCTGGCCCAGGCCCGTCGTCTGCTTGAGCAGGCGGCGACCGGTGGCGCGCGGCTTGCCGTGCTGCCGGAAAACTTCGCTGCCATGGGCCGTCGTGACATTGCCGACATCGGCCGCGCCGAAGCCTTGGGCGAAGGCCCGATCCTGCCATGGTTGAAACAGACCGCCCGCGACCTCAAGTTATGGATAGTGGCCGGCACATTGCCGTTGCCGCCGGTGGATCAACCGACGGCCAAAGTGCATGCGTGCTCGTTGCTGGTCGATGACCAGGGCGAAACCGTTGCACGGTATGACAAGCTGCACCTGTTCGACGTAGACGTGGCGGACAATCGCGGGCGTTATCGCGAATCCGATGACTATGCTTATGGCAGTGGCGTGGTGGTTGCCGACACGCCCGTCGGTCGAGTCGGTCTGACCGTCTGTTACGACTTAAGATTTCCGGAGCTTTACAGTGAATTGCGTGCGGCCGGCGCGGAGTTGATTACCGCGCCATCGGCCTTTACCGCGGTGACCGGCGCGGCCCATTGGGACGTGCTGATTCGTGCGCGGGCCATCGAGACTCAGTGTTACATGCTCGCGGCCGCCCAGGGTGGGACGCATCCGGGGCCACGAGAAACCTTTGGTCACGCCGCCATCGTCGACCCATGGGGGCGTGTGCTGGCACAACAAGATCAGGGCGAGGCCGTGCTGCTGGCCCAACGCGACAGCAGCGAACAGGCGTCCATCAGGGCGCGGATGCCGGTGTCCACTCACCGGCGCTTTTTCTCGCAGGGCGCCCAGCGACCTGCATCAGAACGACGAATTTAAGGCGTAAAGCATATGAGCGAGTTGTTGTCCTCCGTCAGTGAACACCTCCTGGCGCCCGGCGGCGTAACGATCGAGAGCCTGCAAGGTGTGCTCGGCGATCTGGCCGGCCCGGGCATCGATGCCGCCGACCTGTATTTCCAGGGGCAGATTTCCGAATCCTGGGCGCTGGAAGACGGGATCGTCAAGGAAGGCAGCTTCAACCTCGACCAGGGTGTCGGCGTGCGTGCGCAATCGGGCGAAAAAACCGGTTTCGCCTACAGCAATGCAATCACCCTCGAAGCGCTGGGCGCGGCAGCCCGTGCAGCCCGTTCGATCTCCCGGGCCGGGCAGAACGGCACTGTGCAGGCATTCACCACCCAGGATGTCGCCCAATTGTACGGGCCGGACAACCCGCTTGAAGTGATGACCCGTGCCGAGAAAGTCGAGCTGCTCAAGCGCATCGATGTGGCGACTCGTGCGCTCGATCCGCGTATCCAGCAAGTCACCGTGAGCATGGCCGGGGTCTGGGAACGGATTTTGATTGCTTCCACTGACGGCGGGCTGGCGGCGGATGTGCGGCCGCTGGTGCGTTTCAACGTTAGCGTGATCGTCGAGCAGAATGGCCGTCGTGAGCGCGGCGGTCATGGCGGTGGCGGTCGTACCGATTACCGCTATTTCCTCAGCGATGACCGCGCCATGGGTTATGCCCGCGAAGCGTTACGTCAGGCACTGGTGAATCTGGAAGCGATCCCGGCCCCGGCCGGTACATTGCCGGTGGTATTGGGTTCCGGTTGGTCCGGCGTGTTGCTGCACGAAGCCGTCGGCCATGGTCTGGAAGGCGATTTCAACCGCAAGGGCAGTTCGGCCTACAGCGGGCGCATGGGCGAGATGGTTGCCTCGAAGCTCTGCACCATCGTCGATGACGGCACCCTTGCCGGGCGCCGTGGGTCGTTGAGCGTCGATGACGAAGGCACGCCGACCGAGTGCACCACGCTGATCGAAAACGGCGTACTCAAAGGTTATATGCAGGACAAGCTCAACGCGCGCCTGATGGGCGTAGCCCGCACCGGCAACGGTCGTCGCGAATCCTACGCGCACCTGCCGATGCCGCGCATGACCAACACTTACATGCTCGCTGGCGAAAGCGACCCGGCGGAAATCATCGCCTCGGTGAAAAAAGGCATCTACTGCGCCAACCTCGGCGGCGGTCAGGTGGACATCACCAGCGGCAAGTTCGTTTTCTCCACCAGCGAGGCCTACCTGATCGAAGACGGCAAGATTACTGCCCCGGTCAAAGGCGCGACGTTGATCGGCAACGGGCCGGAAGCCATGAGCAAGGTGTCGATGGTCGGTAACGATCTGGCGCTGGACAGCGGTGTGGGAACGTGTGGCAAGGATGGGCAATCGGTGCCGGTGGGTGTCGGCCAGCCAACGCTGAAAATTGATGCGATCACTGTGGGTGGCACAGGATCGTAAGGGACGCTTGAAAAAGTGAAGCTTCGGGTGAGTTGCGAGGCAACTCACCCGATTCGGGACTTAACGCAGACCGCGTTGAGTCTCGTCCAGCTCACGGATGTACTTGAAGATTTTACGGCTCGAGGCCGGTGGCTTGTTGGTCGCCAGTTCGTGCTGGGCCTGACGGATCAGGGAGCGCAATTGCTGACGATCAGCTTCCGGGTAGTCGAGCACGAACTTCTCCAGGACTGCATCGTCGCCCGCGATCAAGCGATCGCGCCAGCGTTCCAGGCCATGGAAACGTTCGTTGTACTGCCGAGTGGAGGCATCCAGTTGATCGAGCAGAGTCAGAATGGCGTCAGTGTCCTGATCGCGCATCAGTTTGCCGATGAACATAAGGTGCCGTTTACGCGCGATATTCGCGGTGTGCTTGGGCGCATCAGCCAGGGCCCGGCGCATAGCGTCGGTCAACGGCAGTTTTGCCAGCAAGTCAGGCTTGAGTGTTGTAAGGCGCTCGCCAAGGTCAACCAGAGCATGAAGCTCGCGTTTAACCTGGGATTTGCTTTTTTCTCCCGTATCGAGGGAGTCGTCGTAAGAATCAACCATGGTGGCCGTCCGCAAAGAAACGCCGCCATGATAACCAGTCGGGGGCCGCTTGTCCGGCCCGGTCGCTCGAAGGCCCTAGCCGAAAGCAGAATTTGAGTGGAGAACAGCATGAGTGCAGTTGAAAGCGTCGGCCCACAAGCGTTGCCGGCACTGCAAGAACAAGTCGAGCAGATCATCGCTGAAGCCAAGCGCCAGGGCGCCAGTGCCTGTGAAGTGGCCGTGTCGCTGGAGCAGGGCTTGTCGACCACGGTGCGTCAGCGGGAAGTCGAAACCGTTGAGTTCAATCGCGATCAGGGCTTTGGCATCACCTTGTATGTGGGGCAGCGCAAAGGCTCGGCCAGTACCTCGGCCAGTGGTTCGGACGCGATTCGCGAAACCGTCGCCGCCGCGCTGGCCATTGCCAAGCACACCTCCGAAGACGAAGCCTCGGGCTTGGCGGATGCCGCGTTGATGGCCAAGGATCTGCAGGATTTCGACCTGTTCCATCAATGGGATATTACCCCGGAGCAAGCCATCGAGCAGGCCTTGGCCTGTGAAGCGGCGGCGTTTGCCACCGACAGCCGGATCAAGAATGCCGACGGCACCACCCTCAACACTCACCAGGGCTGCCGGGTTTACGGCAACAGCCATGGTTTTATCGGCGGATACGCGTCGACTCGTCACAGCCTCAGTTGCGTGATGATCGCCGAAGCCGATGGCCAGATGCAGCGCGATTACTGGTATGACGTGAACCGTCAGGGCAATTTGCTGGCCTCTGCGCAGAGCATCGGCCAACGTGCCGCGCAAAGGGCGGCGAGCCGCCTGGGCGCGCGTCCGGTGCCGACCTGCGAAGTGCCGGTGCTGTTTTCCGCGGAATTGGCCGGTGGCTTGTTCGGCAGTTTCCTCTCGGCGATTTCCGGTGGCAGTCTGTATCGCAAGTCCTCGTTCCTCGAAGGCACGCTGGGGCAGAAGCTGTTCCCGGAATGGTTGACCATCGATGAACGTCCGCACCTGATGCGCGCCCTGGGCAGTTCGGCCTTCGATGGCGATGGCCTGGCGACCTACGCCAAACCGTTCGTGGAGAAGGGCGAGTTGGTGTCCTACATACTCGGCACCTACTCCGGCCGCAAGCTGGGCATGCCGAGCACCGCCAACGCCGGCGGCGTGCACAACCTGTTCGTCACCCATGGCGATGAAGATCAGGCCGCCTTGCTGCGCCGCATGGGCCGCGGCCTGTTGGTCACGGAACTGATGGGGCAGGGCCTGAACATGGTCACGGGCGATTACTCCCGTGGCGCGGCGGGTTTCTGGGTCGAGAACGGCGAAATCCAGTTCGCGGTCCAGGAAGTGACCATCGCCGGCAACATGCGCGACATGTTCAAGCAGATCATTGCAGTCGGTAATGACCTGGAATTGCGCAGCAACATTCGCACCGGTTCGGTGTTGATCGAGCGTATGACAGTGGCGGGTAGCTAACCTCCGACCGCACAAAAAAGGCGCGCCTCCCAATTGGGTGGCGCGCTTTTTTATTGGGCCGTGCACCGTCCCTTGTGGAAGCGAGCCTGCTCGCGAAGGCGGTGCATCAGTCGACATCAATGTTGAATATCAGGCCGCCATCGCGAGCAGGCTCGCTCCCACAATGATCGGTTTGTGTTGGATGTCTTGTTTTGGTTCTCATTATCATCTAATAATAAATCTCATTACCGAATGAGCCCGGATCATGAGTTCTGCCTTGCACGAGCAGCCTTACCTCGAAAGCTGGCGCTGGATGAGTCGCCAGATCCGTTGCGCCATGGACCCTGACGAGCCGCGCCTGATTGAACATTACCTGGCCGAAGGCCGGTATCTGGCGTGTTGCACGGCCACCTCTCCCTGGACCATCGCCGAAACCTCTTTCCGCTTGCTGCTCGACACCGCCGCCGATGTCGCGCTGCCCTGGCACTGGCGCAGCCTGTGTCTTGACCAGGCTTGGCGGCCGTTGCGCGATCTCGAACGTCAATCACTCTGCGGCTGCCGCCTCAAGCGCTGGCAAAGCTACGCGTGGCAACTGGCGACCTGCGAGTTGCAACCTTCAATTTCTCTCATAGAACTCGTGCAAGGATCTCCTGATGAGTAACTCACGTATCGAACGCGACAGCATGGGCGAGCTGCAAGTCCCGATAGACGCCCTTTATGGCGCGCAAACCCAGCGCGCGGTGGATAACTTCCCGATCAGCGGCAAACCGATGCCCGTGCAGTTCATTCGGGCTCTGATTCTGGCCAAGGCTGCGGCCGCCCGAGCCAACGTCGAGCTCAAACAGATCAGCGAGTCTCAGAGCAAGGCCATCGTTGACGCGGCTCAAGGTCTGCTTGAGGGCGACTTCATGCAGCACTTTCCGGTGGATATCTTCCAGACCGGTTCTGGCACCAGCTCCAACATGAACGCCAACGAAGTGATCGCCACTCTGGCCAGCCGCTTGTTGGGCGAGCCGGTGAATCCCAACGATCACGTCAATTGTGGCCAAAGCAGCAACGACATCATCCCGACCACCATCCATGTCAGTGCCGCATTGAGCTTGCATGAGCAGTTGCTGCCGGCGCTGGTGCATCTGGTGCAGGTGATCGAACACAAGGCCGAGCAGGTTCATCCGTTCGTCAAAACCGGGCGTACCCATTTGATGGACGCCATGCCCGTGCGCATGAGTCAGGTGCTCAATGGTTGGGCGCAGCAGCTCAAGGCCAACATCGGTCATTTGCAGGATCTGCTGCCAAGCCTGCAATCCCTGGCCCAGGGCGGCACGGCGGTGGGCACCGGAATCAATGCCCATCCGGAGTTTGCGGCGCGGTTCAGCCAGCAACTGAGCCAACTGACTCAGGTGCAGTTCACCCCGGGCAAGGACCTGTTTGCGCTAATCGGCTCGCAGGACACGGCGGTCAGCGTTTCAGGGCAGCTCAAAGCCACAGCGGTTTCCTTGATGAAAATCGCCAATGACCTGCGCTGGATGAATTCCGGCCCGTTGGCCGGGCTCGGTGAAATCGAACTCGAAGCCTTGCAGCCCGGCTCGTCGATCATGCCCGGCAAGGTCAATCCGGTGATCCCGGAAGCAACCGCGATGGTCGCCGCTCAAGTGATCGGCAACGACACGGTGATCACCGTCGCCGGCCAGTCGGGCAATTTCGAGTTGAACGTCATGTTGCCGATCATCGCCCAGAACCTGCTGAGCAGTATCGAGTTGCTGGCCAACGTCAGCCGCCTGCTGGGCGACAAGGCTATCGCCAGCTTCAAGGTCAACGAGGCCCGGCTCAAGGAAGCACTGTCGCGCAATCCGATTCTGGTCACCGCGCTCAACCCGATCATTGGTTACCAAAAAGCCGCTGAAATTGCCAAGAAGGCTTATCAGCAGGGCCGGCCGGTAATCGATGTCGCCCTGGAACACACCGAACTGACGCGCAGCCAACTGGAAGCATTGCTCAACCCAGAGAAGCTCACCGCAGGCGGCGTGTAATCACTGCTACCGCTTTGGAGGCTCACCATGGAGCACTGGAAACGCACGATCGAAAGAGCAAATCGCTGTTTCATGCTGGGCGAACTGGTCGATGCCCGCGAGGCTTATTTGCAGGCATTGGCCCTGGCCCTGGTGTTATTCGAGCGCTGGGCGGATGCCGACGAAGCGGTGGCGGCTTGCGTGATTTCCCACCACAACCTGGCGGACCTGCACTTGCGTCTGAACCAGCCGGAGGAGAGCGCCGAATACTTGTGCGCGATCCATCAACGACTGTTGCAGACCATGCAGGACCCGCGACTGGCGCCGGCCTTGCGTGAAGCTGCGCTGCGCCAGAGCAGCAAAACCTATGTCGAGCTGCTGAATTTCATCAGCGATCACGGCGAGTATCCACGCACCCACCGTTTGCTGCGCACCGGCACCGCTTCGTCCTCGCATCAGCCTGCGCCCCTACAACATGGAGTTCATTGAAATGGCTTTTACCCTGCCTGCCTTGCCGTACGCCTACGACGCCCTGGAACCGCACATCGATGCGCAGACCATGGAAATCCACTACACCAAACACCACCAGACCTACATCAACAACCTCAATGCTGCAGTCGAAGGCACTGAATTTGCTGAATGGCCGGTGGAAAAACTGGTGGCGGCTGTCCAGCAATTGCCGGAAAAACTTCGTGCGGCGGTGATCAATCAGGGCGGTGGGCATGCCAACCATTCGTTGTTCTGGGAAGTCATGGCGCCCAACGGCGGTGGCCAGCCTGAAGGTGCACTGGCCAAGGCTATCGATGAGCAGCTGGGTGGTCTCGACAACTTCAAGGAGGCCTTCACCAAAGCTGCGCTGACCCGTTTCGGCAGCGGTTGGGCCTGGTTGAGCGTGACGCCGCAAAAGACCTTGATCGTTGAAAGCAGCGGCAACCAGGACAGCCCATTGATGAACGGCAATACGCCGATTCTCGGCCTGGACGTCTGGGAACATGCTTATTACCTGCACTATCAGAATCGCCGTCCGGAATACATCAATGCGTTCTACAACGTGATCAATTGGCCCGAAGTCGCCGCGCGTTATCAGGCTGCGCTAAGTCTCTATAAAACAATCCAGGGCTGACTATGGGTACTGAAACACTGGCGGTCGGAAGTGGACGAATGTTTCGTTACGCACTGGGATCGCTGTTACTGCTGGCGGGCATGACGTTATTGGCTGCTCAAGGGCTGAGCTGGCTGGACCTCGAACCGAAACTGCAGCGCGCCCTGCAAGGTGGGGCGATTTGCGCCTTGGGCACCGCTTTGGGCGCGGTGCCGGTGCTGGTGATTCGGCAGATGCCTCAGGTAGTCAGCGACATATTGCTCGGTTTCGGGGCCGGGGTAATGCTCGCGGCGACGGCGTTTTCGCTGATCGTGCCGGGCATTGCCGCGGCCGGAAACCTCGGCCTGACCCCTTGGGCGGCCAGCGGCCTGATCAGCTTCGGCATCATGCTGGGTGCATTCGGATTGTTTCTGGTGGATCGCAAGGTGTCCGGCGCTACGCCTGAAATGCTCGTGGGGACACTGGAGCGATCGGTGATTCCACCGCGGATCTGGTTGTTTGTGTTTGCCATCATCGCCCACAACATCCCCGAAGGCATGGCGGTCGGCGTCTCGGCCGGCGGTGGCATGCCTGACGCCGACAGCCTGGCCATGGGCATAGCTTTGCAGGATGTGCCGGAAGGGCTGGTGATTGCGTTGGTGTTGGCCGGAGCAGGGATGTCGCGGGTCAAGGCGTTCCTGATCGGTGCTGCGTCAGGGTTGGTCGAGCCGGTCTTCGCATTGTTGTGCGCCTGGCTGGTGAGCCTGGCCGAACTGCTGTTGCCTTTGGGGCTGGCACTGGCGGCCGGTGCGATGTTGCTGGTGGTGACTCACGAAGTCATTCCCGAATCGCGCCGCCATGGTCACGACAAACTGGCAAGCCTTGGGCTGCTGATCGGGTTTTGTCTGATGATGGTGATGGATACCGCGTTGGCTTGAGAAAAAAGATCGCAGCCTTCGGCAGCTCCTACAGATGTCCGCAATCCCATGTAGGAGCTGCCGAAGGCTGCGATCTTTTGATGTTCATTCGCCTTCGTCGAAGTAACGGTTGATCAAGTCTGTTAGCGCATTCAGCGCTTCCTGAGCTTGTTCGCCTTCGGTGATCAGGTGGATTTTGGTGCCCTTGCCCGCAGCGAGCATCATCATTGCCATGATGCTTTTGCCATCGACCGTGGATTCCGGAGTGCGTCCTACCCTGATCGTGCAATCCTTGAACTCACCGGCGACCCCAACGAATTTTGCAGACGCGCGGGCATGCAGGCCCAGCTTGTTGATGATTTCGATTTCCAGAGCAGGCATCGCGATGTGAATCCTTTAGCTGAGGTCGCGGTGGCGGACCTGGACGTTCTTCAGGGTTTTTTGCAGGACCTGACCCAGACGTTCGGTCAGGTAGACAGAGCGGTGATGCCCGCCAGTGCAGCCAATGGCAATGGTGACATAGGCGCGGTTGCTGGCGGCAAAGCGGGGCAGCCACTTGAGCAGGTACGAGGAAATGTCCTGGAACATCTCTTCGACGTCAGGCTGTGCCGCCAGGTACTCGGCCACCGGTTGATCGAGCCCGGACTGTGCCCGTAGCTCCGGCTTCCAGTAAGGGTTGGGCAGGCAGCGCACGTCGAACACCAGATCGGCGTCCACCGGCATGCCACGCTTGAACCCGAAAGATTCCACCAGGAACGCAGTACCAGGCTCCGGCTGATTCAGCAGGCGCAGCTTGATGGTATCGCGTAGCTGATACAGGTTCAGATTGGTGGTGTTGACCTTGAGGTCGGCCAGATCGGCGATAGGCCCCAGCAGATTGGTCTCGTCCTGAATCGCCTCCGCCAATGAGCGATTGGCGCTGCTCAGCGGGTGACGACGGCGAGTTTCCGAAAAGCGTTTGAGCAAGGTTTCTTCGTCGGCGTCCAGGTACAGCACATCGCACTGGATATGCCGGCCGCGGACCTCTTCCAGCAATTCGGGAAACCGTGACAGGTGGCTCGGCAAGTTACGCGCATCGATAGACACGGCCACCAGCGGTTGTGCCAGTTCAGTATGAATCAGCGCGCGTTCGGCCAGCTCCGGCAGCAAGCCGGCAGGCAGGTTGTCGATGCAGTAATAGCCGTTGTCCTCGAGCACATCGAGGGCGGTACTTTTACCTGAGCCGGAGCGGCCGCTGACGATGATCAGGCGCATGATTAGTGACCGTTCTGCTCGTCCAGGACAACCTGATACAAGGCTTCATTGCTCGGGGCGCTGCGCAGTTTTTCACGCACTTCCTTGCGATCCAGCATGCTGGCGATCTGGCGGAGCAATTCCAGGTGTGCATCGGTGGCAGCTTCCGGGACCAGCAGCACAAACAGCAGGTCAACCGGGGCACCGTCGATGGCGTCGAAATCGATAGGGGCTTCCAGGTGCAGCAGCGCACTGATTGGCGAGGTGCAGCCTTTGAGCCGGCAATGGGGGATGGCGATGCCGTTGCCGAAACCGGTAGAACCGAGTTTCTCACGGGCAATCAGGGCCTCGAAGACGTCCTGCATTTCCAGATCCGGTACTTCGCGGTGGATAAGGTTGGCAATTTGCTCGAGGGCTTTCTTTTTACTGCCACCCGGCGCGTTCACTTGGGAACGGCCGGGGGTCAGGATGGTTTCTAGTCGGATCATGGATTGGGGGTGTTAACGACCGGTCGCGCCCTGGAGGAGGCTCTGGGTCTTTTCCTTATGCTTTTTGAGTTGGCGATCCAGCTTGTCGGTCAGCAGGTCGATGGCGGCATACATGTCCGTATGCTCGGCATTGGCGACCACTTCTCCGCCGGGAATATGCAGCGTGGCTTCGATCTTCTGCAGCAGTTTTTCGACGTTCATCGTGACTTGCACATTGGTGATCTTGTCGAAATGCCTCTCCAATCGGTCGAGTTTTTCGCCGATGTAGGTGCGCAGGGGTTCGGTCACTTCCAGTTGGTGTCCACTGATGTTGACTTGCATACAGCTTCTCCTTCGTTGCCAGTGCATAAAGCGGCAGGCAGAAATGCCTGCCACTGGAACGCTGTGGCGAGCCCGGCGGCTACATCAACCGCTTCCGTTCGCTGGAAGGCGCGATCCCCAGGGATTCGCGGTACTTGGCGACGGTGCGACGGGCTACCTGAATGCCTTGTGCCTCCAGTAAACCAGCGATCTTGCTGTCACTCAACGGCTTTTTCTGATTTTCCGCAGCAACCAGTTTTTTGATGATCGCGCGGATCGCTGTGGACGAGCATTCACCGCCTTCGGAGGTACTGACGTGGCTGGAAAAAAAGTATTTCAGTTCATAGATGCCCCGTGGGGTATGCATGAATTTTTGCGTGGTCACCCGTGAAATCGTCGATTCATGCATACCCACCGCTTCGGCGATGTCATGCAGTACCAACGGCTTCATGGCTTCGTCACCGTATTCAAGAAAGCCGCGCTGATGCTCGACGATCTGGGTGGCGACTTTCATCAGGGTTTCATTGCGGCTTTGCAGGCTCTTGATGAACCAGCGAGCTTCCTGCAGCTGGTTACGCATGAAGGTGTTGTCAGCGCTGGTATCAGCGCGGCGCACGAAGCCGGCGTATTGGGCATTGACCCGCAGGCGTGGCACAGATTCCTGATTCAGCTCCACCAGCCAGCGCTCGTTGTCCTTGCGCACAATCACGTCGGGAACGACGTATTCGGCTTCAGTGGACTCGATCTGTGAGCCCGGGCGTGGGTTGAGGCTCTGGACCAATTCGATGACCTGGCGCAGCTCATCTTCCTTGAGCTTCATGCGGCGCATCAGCTGGCTGTAGTCGCGGCTGCCGAGCAGGTCGATGTAATCGGTGACCAAACGCTTGGCCTCGGCCAGCCAAGGGGTCTTGGCGGACAGCTGGCGCAGTTGCAGCAGCAGGCATTCACCGAGGTTGCGGGCGCCGATGCCAGCGGGTTCGAATTGTTGAATGCGGTGCAGGACGGCTTCGATTTCGTCCAGTTCGATGTCCAGTTCCGGGTCGAACGCTTCGAGGATTTCCTCGAGGGTTTCGTCCAGGTAGCCCTGATTGTTGATGCAGTCGATCAGGGTTACGGCGATCAGACGATCGGTGTCGGACATCGGTGCCAGGTTCAGTTGCCAGAGCAAATGGCTTTGCAGGCTTTCACCGACTGATGTGCGGGTGGTGAAATCCCACTCGTCGTCATCATTGCTCGGCAGGCTGCTGGCGCTGGTCTGGTAGACGTCCTCCCAGGCCGTGTCGACGGGCAACTCGTTGGGAATTCGTTCGTTCCAGTCGCCTTCCTCGAGGTTATCCACCGTCGGGGCGGTTTCCTGGTAGGAGGGTTCCTGAATGTCGGCGTTGGGTTTCTGTTCGGCGCTATCGGCCAAGGGGTCTGCGTTATCGAAGTCGTCGCCTTCTTCCTGGCGTTCGAGCATCGGATTGGACTCCAGGGCCTCCTGGATTTCCTGTTGCAGGTCCAGGGTCGACAATTGGAGCAGGCGGATGGCCTGTTGCAGCTGCGGTGTCATCGTCAGCTGCTGGCCCATTCTCAAGACTAGCGATGGTTTCATGGCAGGGGCTTAACACCTTATTCGCCGGCGCACATGCGCCATCCACTACAGGGCGCCGAAGCGCCAAACATAAGCAAATTATATGCCCGAAACTGAAGTGTTTGCCTAGAGCGCTGTAACAATAAAAAGTTATTGATTTTTTATTGAAGTGAGCGCTCTCTCGGCGACCCGGGCACCTGAGTGCTTACAGGCGGAACTCATGACCCAGATACACTTCCTTGACCAGTTCATTGGCCAGGATGGTGGCGGAGTCACCTTCAGCGATCAGTTGACCATCGTTGACGATGTAGGCGGTTTCGCAGATATCCAGGGTTTCACGGACGTTGTGGTCCGTGATCAGCACACCAATGCCTTTGGACTTGAGATGATGAATGATCTGCTTGATGTCGCCCACCGAAATCGGGTCCACACCGGCGAAGGGTTCGTCTAGGAGGATGAATTTCGGATTGGTGGCCAGTGCCCGGGCGATTTCCACGCGGCGACGTTCACCACCGGACAGGCTCATGCCGAGGTTGTCGCGGATGTGGTGGATGTGAAATTCCTGCAGCAGGCTTTCCAGCTCTTGGCGACGACCGGCCTTGTCGAGTTCCTTGCGAGTCTCGAGGATGGCCATGATGTTATCGGCCACCGACAGTTTGCGGAAGATCGACGCTTCTTGCGGAAGATAGCCGATACCCGCCTTCGCACGACCGTGCATCGGCTGGTGGCTGACGTCCAGGTCATCGATCAGTACACGGCCCTGATCGGCCTGTACCAAGCCGACAATCATGTAGAAGCAGGTGGTTTTACCGGCGCCGTTAGGGCCAAGCAGGCCGACGATCTGACCGCTGTCAATGGACAGGCTGACGTCGCGCACGACCTGACGGCTCTTGTAGCTCTTGGCCAGATGCTGAGCTTTCAGAGTTGCCATTACTGGGCCTTTTGCTCGTCGGTTTTCTTCTTCGGCTGGATCACCATGTCGATGCGAGGACGCTCCTCGGTAACCTTGTTACCCGTGGCACGACCGGCACTCGCAAGCTTTTTGACTGTGTCGTAGACGATTTTCTCGCCTTGGGTGACGTTGTTGTCTTTGTCGATGACTTTGGCGCGATCGATCAGCACGACGCGGTTTTGCGAGGCGTGGTACTGAATTGTCACTCCGTAACCCTGAACAGGCTTGGTGTCGCCCGCCGTTTGCAGTTGCTCGAAGTAGGCGAGGTTGCCCACCGAAGTCACCACGTCGATGTCGCCGGCCGGGGTGCGGGTGATGGTCACGGTGTTACCGGTGACCTTCATCGAGCCCTGCGTAATGATTACATCGCCTTTATAAGTGGCAACGCCATTCTTGTCGTCCAGTTGGGCATCGTCGGCCTGAATGCGGATAGGCTGCTCTTGATCGTTCGGCAGAGCCCAGGCGCTCACGCTTCCCAGTGCTGCGCCCAGACTGAGCAAAATAGGGAGAGTTTTAACGAGCCTCATACTGTCCTCTTACGTTCGATAGCAGGTGTATCCTGCTTTCTTTCAAGTACGCTTTCATTCCGTTGCCTGTCGATACACCGCCAGCGCCGTCGATTCTAACGGGTTGATCGGTCTGCGCATATTGCTGCTGCGGGAACACTGTCATACGGGTGGTGGTAATCAGGGTTTTGCGGTTTTTTTCATCGAAACGCGTGATACGTACCGAGTCAATCAGCTCGACCTGAGTGCCGTCCGGGTTGACTTCGCCGCGTTCGCTCTGGACGTGCCAGGGGAATTCGGTGCCACGGAACATGTTCAGGTCAGGATTGGTCAGCAACGTCACTTCGGTCGCTTTCAGGTGCTCGACCTTGTCCGACGTCATTTCGTATTGCAGTTTGCCGTCGGGCAGGTACTGCACGCTATGGGCGTTGATGGCGTAATAGTCGATCGCGCTTTCATCGACCTTCACCACCGGTTTGTCGAGGAAGCGTTCCGGGCTGATGTTCCAGTAGCCGACCGCTGCAAAAATCGCTGCGATGCAACCGAACATCAGGATGTTACGAATCTTTTTGCTCAGCATGATGGGCTCACAGGTACGCGGCGTTGGCCGCATCGAGGCGGCCCTGGGCGCGCAGGATCAATTCGCAGAATTCGCGAGCAGCACCTTCGCCACCACGGGCCTGGGTGATGCCGTGGGCGTGTTCGCGCACGAAACTGGCAGCGCTGGCCACCGCCATGCCCAGGCCGACACGGCGAATCACCGGCAGGTCTGGCAGGTCGTCGCCAAGGTAGGCCACTTGTTCATAGCTCAGGTTGAGCTGGGCAAGAAGTTCGTCGAGCACCACCAGTTTGTCTTCGCGACCTTGATAAAGGTGTGGAATACCGAGGTTCTTTGCACGCCGTTCAACCACAGGGGTCTTGCGGCCGCTGATGATAGCGGTCTGCACGCCGGCTGCCATCAACATCTTGATGCCCTGGCCGTCGAGGGTGTTGAAAGTCTTGAATTCGCTGCCGTCTTCGAGGAAGTACAGGCGCCCATCGGTCAGTACGCCGTCGACGTCGAATACCGCCAGTTTGATCTGTTTGCCGCGTTGCAGCAGGTCCGTGCTCATTACATTACTCCCGCACGCAGCAAATCGTGCATGTTCAAGGCACCGACCGGGCGGTCTTCGCTGTCGACCACTACCAGTGCGCTGATCTTGTGGTCTTCCATGATTTTCAGCGCCTCGGCGGCGAGCATCTCGGCGCGGGCGGTCTTGCCGTGGGCGGTCATCACTTCATCAATGGTCGTGCTGTGGATATCAATGGTGCGGTCCAGAGTGCGGCGCAGATCGCCGTCGGTGAAGATCCCGGCGAGCTTTCCATCTGTGCTCAGTACAACGGTCATGCCCAACCCCTTGCGGGTCATTTCCATCAAGGCATCCTTGAGCAGCGTGCCGCACATGACTTGCGGTAATTCGGTGCCGGCATGCATGACATTTTCCACTTTCAGCAACAAGCGCCGACCAAGGGCGCCACCCGGGTGGGAAAAAGCGAAATCTTCAGCGGTAAAACCGCGAGCTTCAAGCAAGGCAACGGCGAGAGCGTCGCCCATGACCAGTGCCGCGGTGGTCGACGAGGTGGGCGCCAGATTCAGCGGACAGGCTTCGTGTTCGACGCTTACATTGAGGTTGACTTCCGCAGCCTTGGCCAGCGGCGACTCGGGGTTGCCGGTCAGGCTGATCATCTGAATGCCCTGGCGCTTGATCAGCGGCAGCAAGGTGACGATTTCATTGGTGGACCCGGAGTTCGACAGCGCCAGAATAATGTCGTCACGGGTGATCATGCCCATATCGCCATGGCTGGCCTCGGCCGGGTGCACGAAGAAAGCCGTGGTGCCGGTGCTGGCGAGGGTGGCGGCAATCTTGTTGCCGATGTGCCCCGATTTGCCCATGCCGACCACGACCACACGGCCTTTGCTGGCCAGAATCATCTCGCAAGCACGTACGAAATCCGCATCGATATGGGGTAGCAAGCCTTGTACGGCTTCCAGTTCGAGGCGGATGGTGCGTTGTGCGGATTGAATCAGGTCGCTGGATTGGTTCATGTCGGAAATCGAATAGCCTGATGAAAAGGCGGCGATTATAACGGTAATGAACAAAACCCTCACGCTAGTTCGTCGTGGTTTGTCATTCCTTGTTACCCAATCCTCTCTAAATAGATGATTTCAGGAGGTCATGTTGCTGAACATGCCCGGCTTGGGCCTTGGGCGCTTGAGCTTTGCAGTGATATAGTTCGCCGCCAGTTCGGCCTGCCCGGGGAGGTATGTGCTTTCGCCAGAAAGCCAGGCGTCCGAGTGAGAGGCTGCATCGCAAGGAGTTTAGATGAGTGCCGATAACGCCTACGCGGTCGAGCTGAAGGGACTGACCTTCAAGCGCGGTACGCGCAGCATTTTCAATAACGTCGATATCCGCATACCGCGCGGCAAGGTCACCGGCATCATGGGGCCTTCCGGGTGTGGCAAGACCACGCTGCTGCGGCTGATAGGCGCACAATTGCGTCCTACCAGCGGCGAAGTCTGGGTCAACGGCCAGAACCTGCCAACGTTGTCGCGCAGCGATCTGTTCGATGCGCGCAAGCACATGGGTGTGTTGTTTCAGAGCGGCGCGTTGTTTACCGATCTTGATGTGTTCGAGAACGTTGCCTTTCCGCTGCGTGTTCATACCGAACTGCCGGAAGAAATGATCCGCGACATTGTCTTGCTCAAATTGCAGGCCGTGGGCTTGCGTGGCGCCATCGACCTGATGCCTGACGAATTGTCCGGCGGCATGAAGCGTCGCGTCGCGCTGGCCCGGGCAATTGCGCTCGATCCGCGAATCCTTATGTACGACGAGCCTTTCGTCGGCCAGGACCCGATCGCCATGGGCGTGCTGGTGCGCCTGATCCGCCTGCTCAACGATGCGCTGGGCATCACCAGCATCGTGGTCTCCCACGATCTGGCCGAGACCGCGAGCATCGCTGACCACCTCATTGTGGTGGGCGACGGGCAAGTGTTGGGCCAGGGCACACCCAAGGATTTGATGAAATCGGATGAGCCACGTATTCGTCAATTCTTGACTGGCGAACCCGACGGCCCGGTCGCATACCACTTTCCAGCGCCGGATTACCGCGCAGATCTTCTGGGGAAGCGCTAATGCGCAAGATTTCATTAATAGAAAGAGTACGCCGCTTCGGCTTCGCCGGCATCGATGTGCTGGCGGTATTCGGGCGTTCGGCGCTGTTCCTGTTTCATGCCTTGCTCGGTCGTGGCGGCATCGGCGGCGGTTTTGGCCTGCTGGTCAAGCAACTGCATTCGGTGGGCGTGATGTCCCTGGTGATCATCGTGGTCTCCGGGGTATTCATCGGCATGGTGCTGGCGCTGCAGGGCTTTAACATTCTGTCCAGTTACGGTTCGGAGCAGGCAGTCGGGCAGATGGTTGCGCTGACGCTGTTGCGTGAACTGGGCCCGGTGGTCACGGCCTTGTTGTTCGCCGGGCGCGCAGGTTCGGCGCTGACCGCCGAAATCGGCAACATGAAATCCACCGAGCAATTGTCCAGCCTGGAAATGATCGGGGTCGACCCGCTCAAGTACATCATTGCCCCGCGCCTGTGGGCCGGCTTCATTTCCCTGCCGGTGCTGACGATGATTTTCAGCGTGGTGGGTATCTGGGGCGGTTCGTGGGTGGCCGTCGACTGGCTGGGTGTCTATGAAGGCTCCTACTGGTCGAACATGCAAAACAGCGTGACGTTTGTCGACGATGTGCTCAACGGCATTATCAAAAGCATCGTTTTTGCCTTCGTCGTGACCTGGATCGCCGTATTCCAAGGCTATGACTGTGAGCCCACTTCCGAGGGGATCAGTCGTGCCACTACCAAGACCGTGGTGTATGCCTCTTTGGCTGTACTCGGCCTGGACTTTATTTTGACCGCCTTGATGTTTGGAGATTTCTGATGCAAAACCGCACCCTGGAAATCGGTGTCGGCCTTTTCTTGCTGGCTGGCATCCTGGCTTTGCTGCTGTTGGCCCTGCGGGTCAGTGGCCTGGCTCCGACGGCGAGCACCGATACTTATAAACTTTATGCGTATTTCGACAATATCGCCGGTTTGACGGTCAGAGCTAAAGTGACCATGGCCGGTGTGACCATCGGCAAGGTCACGGCGATCGATCTGGACCGCGACAGCTTCACCGGTCGGGTGACCATGCAACTGGAAAAGCGCGTAGATAATCTACCGACTGACTCCACTGCATCTATCCTGACCGCTGGCCTGTTGGGTGAGAAATACATCGGTATCAGTGTGGGCGGGGAGGAAACCCTGCTCAAGGAGGGTGGAACCATCCACGACACGCAGTCGTCACTGGTGCTCGAGGACCTGATCGGTAAATTTCTGCTCAATACCGTTAGCAAAGACGCCAAATGAGGAGCTTTTGAATGATCTCTATCTTGCGACGTGGCCTGTTGGTGATTCTCGCGGCCTTGCCGTTGATGGCTAACGCCGTGGCGGGGCCTTCCGCGCACGATCTGGTACAGGACACCACCACCCGGTTGTTGGCGGATCTTGCCGCCAACAAAGAAAAGTACAAGCAGGACCCGCAGGACTTTTATACGGCGCTGAATACCATCGTCGGTCCTGTGGTGGATGCCGAAGGTATTTCCAAGAGCATCATGACGGTCAAGTATTCACGCAAGGCCACCCCCGAGCAGATGCAGAAGTTTGTCGAGAACTTCAAAAAAGGCCTGTTCCAGTTCTATGGCAATGCTTTGCTTGAGTACGACAACCAGGGCATTGTCGTCGATCCTGCCAAGGATGAGTCGGGAGACCGTACCAGCGTTGGCATGACGGTCAAAGGCAGCAGCGGCGCAATCTATCCTGTGTCTTACACACTCGAAAAGATCAATGGCGAGTGGAAGCTGCGCAACGTGATCATCAATGGCATCAATATCGGCAAGCTGTTCCGCGATCAGTTCGCTGATGCGATGCAGCGCAATGGCAACGATCTGGACAAAACCATCAACGGTTGGGCCGGGGAAGTCGCCAAAGCCAAGGAAGCCACGGAAAAATCTACCGAGACCCAAACCCAATGAGTGAGTCGGCCATTCGCATGAGCGAATCCGGCGAGCTGCTGCTCAGTGGCGTGCTGGATTACCGCACAGGCCCGAACCTGCGCAAGCAGGGGCAGGCACTGATCAAGTCCAGTAACGCGGCTGCGCTGGTGGTCGATTGCTCCGCAGTGGAGAAGTCCAGCAGCGTCGGCTTGTCGCTGCTGCTGTGCTTCATGCGCGATGCTCAGGCGGCCGGTAAGGCCTTGAGCGTTCGTGCGATGCCCGAAGACATGCGCGAAATCGCTCAGGTCAGTGAACTGACCGAGCTGTTGGCGCAACCCTGAACCGCATCTATAAAGAAGCCCCCCGTCAGAGTCCTGCTTCGCGGGGTTCGCAGGCGCGGGGCTTTTTTGTATGATGTCCGACCCGCGCGCACAGGGCGCCGATTGAGGTTGAGCATGCAGGCCGTAGAAGTGAAGAGCTTCCTTGAAGGAAAGTTGCCCGGAACGCTGGTAGAAGTTGAGGGCGAAGGCTGCAACTTTCAGCTGAACGTGATTAGCGATGAACTGGCGGCGTTGAGCCCGGTGAAGCGTCAGCAGCAGATCTATGCCCATTTGAACCCATGGATCACCGATGGCAGCATCCATGCGGTCACTATGAAATTTTTCAGCAGCGCGGCCTGGGCCGAGCGCACCTGAGCCCAAGGGCGTCGAGATTCTTATGGATAAATTGATTATTACCGGTGGCGTTCGTCTTGATGGCGAAATCCGCATCTCCGGGGCAAAGAACTCTGCCCTGCCGATCCTGGCTGCAACCCTGCTGTGCGATGGCCCGGTTACCGTTGCCAACCTGCCGCACCTGCACGACATCACCACCATGATCGAGCTGTTCGGTCGCATGGGCATTGAGCCGGTGATCGACGAGAAGCTCAGTGTCGAAATCGACCCGCGCACCATCAAGACCCTGATCGCGCCGTACGAACTGGTGAAAACCATGCGTGCCTCGATCCTGGTGCTGGGCCCGATGGTTGCCCGTTTCGGCGAAGCCGAAGTTGCACTGCCTGGCGGTTGCGCCATCGGTTCGCGGCCGGTCGACCTGCACATCCGTGGCCTCGAAGCCATGGGCGCGGTTATCGACGTCGAAGGCGGCTACATCAAGGCCAAGGCCCCTGAGGGTGGCCTGCGCGGTGCACACTTCTTCTTCGACACCGTCAGCGTGACCGGTACCGAGAACATCATGATGGCGGCCGCTCTGGCCAAGGGCCGCAGCGTGCTGGCAAACGCCGCTCGCGAGCCTGAGGTCATCGACCTGGCGAACTTCCTGAACGCCATGGGCGCCAAGATCACTGGCGCCGGCACCGACACCATCACCATCGATGGCGTCGAGCGTCTGCACCCGACCACTTACAAGGTGATGCCTGACCGTATCGAGACCGGCACCTACCTGGTGGCGGCAGCGGTAACTGGCGGGCGTGTGAAGGTCAAGGACACTGATCCGACCATCCTCGAAGCCGTTCTGGAAAAGCTCCGCGAATCGGGTGCTGAAATCACCTGCGGCGAAGACTGGATCGAGCTGAACATGCACGGCAAGCGGCCAAAAGCCGTTAACGTGCGGACCGCTCCATACCCGGCGTTCCCGACCGACATGCAGGCGCAGTTCATCTCCCTCAACGCCATTGCCGAAGGCACTGGTGCGGTGATCGAGACGATCTTCGAAAACCGCTTCATGCACGTATACGAACTGCACCGCATGGGCGCTCATATCCAGGTCGAAGGCAACACCGCCATCGTCACCGGCATCGAAAAGCTCAAGGGCGCGCCAGTAATGGCCACCGACCTGCGTGCTTCGGCCAGCCTGGTGATCTCGGCGCTGATCGCCGAAGGCGATACCCTGATCGACCGCATCTACCACATCGACCGTGGTTACGAGTGCATCGAAGAGAAACTGCAGATGCTCGGCGCGAAAATCCGCCGCGTACCGGGCTAGTTTCTGCTGCATGGGCGCAGGGACGCGCCTGTTGATTTCGTTCAAGTCGGGGCTGTAATGGCCTCGATGTATGTCCGGCGCCGTTTGCGACCGGGCATGAGTACCTTGATAAGGACTGACGTTTCCCATGTTGACCATCGCACTGTCCAAGGGCCGCATCCTTGACGACACCCTGCCGCTTCTGGCTGAAGCGGGCATCGTGCCGACCGAGAATCCGGACAAGAGCCGCAAGCTGATCATCCCCACGACCCAGGCCGATGTGCGCCTGCTGATCGTGCGCGCCACCGATGTGCCGACTTACGTCGAGCATGGTGCTGCGGACCTCGGCGTCGCCGGTAAAGATGTGCTGATGGAATATGGCGGCCAGGGTCTGTACGAGCCTCTGGATCTGCGAATTGCCCTCTGCAAGCTGATGACCGCCGGCCGTGTCGGCGATGTCGAGCCCAAGGGCCGTCTGCGGGTGGCGACCAAATTCGTCAACGTCGCCAAGCGTTACTACGCCGAGCAGGGCCGTCAGGTCGACATCATCAAGCTCTACGGCTCGATGGAGCTGGCGCCGCTGATTGGTCTGGCGGACAAGATCATCGACGTGGTCGACACCGGTAACACCCTGCGTGCCAATGGCCTGGAACCCCAGGATTTCATTGCCGACATCAGCTCGCGGCTGATCGTCAACAAAGCTTCGATGAAAATGCAACACGCCCGTATCCAGGCGTTGATCGACACCCTGCGCAAGGCAGTGGAGTCTCGACACCGCGGCTGATTTACCTGCGCGACCTTGAGTCGCGCCGTCTATCCGCCTCATAGCCAGAATTCTCAGGTGCCCAAGCGGATCGAATGTTAGCTTCGGGCGCCTGAGTTTTTGCCAATCCTATGAGGCTCTCGCTATGACCGCACCGACTGCAATTCGCCGACTCAACGCTGCTGACCCGGATTTCGCACATCATCTGGATCATCTGCTGAGCTGGGAAAGTGTGTCTGACGACTCGGTCAATCAGCGGGTGCTGGACATCATCAAGGCTGTGCGCGAGCGTGGCGACGCGGCGCTGGTGGAATTCACCCAGAAATTCGACGGCCTGCAAGTCGCCTCGATGGCAGACCTGATCCTGCCGCGCGAACGCCTGGAACTGGCATTGACCCGCATCACCGTGCCTCAGCGCGAAGCGCTGGAAAAAGCCGCGGCCCGCGTGCGCAGCTATCACGAAAAACAGAAACAGGATTCCTGGAGCTACACCGAAGCCGACGGCACCGTGCTGGGCCAGAAGGTCACGCCGCTGGATCGCGCCGGTCTGTATGTGCCGGGTGGCAAGGCGTCGTACCCGTCCTCGGTGCTGATGAACGCAATTCCAGCCAAGGTTGCCGGCGTGACCGAAGTGGTCATGGTCGTGCCAACCCCTCGCGGCGAAATCAACGAACTGGTGCTAGCGGCGGCCTGCATTGCCGGCGTTGACCGGGTGTTCACCATCGGCGGCGCTCAGGCAGTTGCCGCGTTGGCCTACGGCACCGAAAGCGTGCCGAAGGTCGATAAGGTTGTTGGCCCGGGCAATATCTATGTCGCCACCGCCAAGCGCCACGTGTTCGGTCAGGTCGGCATCGACATGATCGCCGGGCCGTCGGAGATCCTCGTGGTGTGTGACGGTCAGACCGATCCGGACTGGATTGCCATGGACCTGTTCTCCCAGGCCGAGCACGATGAAGACGCCCAAGCGATTCTGGTCAGCCCGGACGCCGAGTTCCTCGACAAGGTTGCTGCGAGCATCGCCAAACTGCTGCCGACGATGGAGCGCGCCGAAATCATCGAAACTTCGATCAATGGTCGCGGTGCGCTGATCAAGGTTCGCGACATGGAACAAGCCATTGAAGTGGCCAACCGCATTGCGCCGGAACACCTGGAGTTGTCGGTCGCCGATCCCCAGGCCTGGTTGCCGCAGATCCGCCACGCCGGCGCGATTTTTATGGGCCGCCACACGTCCGAAGCCCTGGGCGACTATTGCGCAGGTCCAAACCACGTGTTGCCGACGTCCGGTACCGCGCGCTTCTCTTCGCCGCTGGGGGTTTACGACTTCCAGAAACGTTCGTCGATCATCTTCTGCTCCGAGCAGGGAGCCTCCGAACTGGGCAAAACCGCTTCCGTGCTGGCCCGTGGCGAGTCGCTGACCGCTCACGCCCGTAGCGCTGAATACCGCATCGTTGACGATAAGAAGGGCAACTGAGCATGAGTAAATTCTGGAGTCCCTTCGTCAAGAGCCTGGTGCCTTACGTGCCGGGCGAACAGCCGAAGCTGGCTAAATTGGTGAAACTCAACACCAACGAAAACCCGTACGGTCCATCGCCCAAAGCGTTGGCCGCGATGCAGACCGAACTGAACGACAACCTGCGTCTGTACCCGGACCCGAACAGCGACCTGCTCAAGCAGGCGGTTGCCAAGTACTACGGCGTGCAGGGCAATCAGGTGTTCCTCGGCAACGGTTCCGATGAAGTGCTGGCGCACATTTTCCACGGTTTGCTGCAACACGATCAGCCGGTGTTGTTCCCGGACATCAGCTACAGCTTCTACCCGGTTTACTGCGGGTTGTACGGCATTGCATTCGACGCGGTGCCGCTGGATGAACAGTTCCAGATCAACCCGGCGGACTACGCCAAGCCGAACGGCGGGATCATTTTCCCCAACCCGAACGCGCCGACCGGTTGCCTGTTGGCGCTGGACGCGGTTGAGCAAATCCTCAAGGCCAGCCCGGACTCGGTGGTCGTGGTGGATGAGGCTTACATTGATTTCGGCGGTGAAACGGCGATCACGCTGGTGGATCGTTATCCGAACCTGTTGGTGACCCAGACCCTGTCCAAGTCCCGTTCGCTGGCGGGCCTGCGGGTGGGTCTGGCGGTGGGGCATCCGGACCTGATCGAGGCGCTGGAGAGGATCAAGAACAGCTTCAACTCCTACCCGCTGGATCGTCTGGCGATTGTGGGGGCTGCGGCGGCGTTCGAGGATCGCGAATATTTCGACAAGACCTGCCGGTTGGTCATCGAGAGTCGCGAGAAGGTAGTCGCGCAGCTGGAAGCGAAGGGGTTTGAGGTGTTGCCGTCGGCAGCAAACTTCATTTTCGCCCGTCACCCGAAGCACGATGCGGCAGGGCTGGCGGCGAAGTTGCGCGAACAGGGCGTGATCGTTCGGCACTTCAAGCAAGAGCGGATTGCCCAGTTCCTGCGTATTTCCATCGGCGCGCCGGAGCAGAATCAGGCACTGATCGACGGCCTCGGCGACCTGTAAGGCTTCCCCGATCCTGTGGGAGCGAGCCTGCTCGCGATGAGGCCATAACATTCAGCATTGATGTTGAATGCAAAACCGCTATCGCGAGCAGGCTCGCTCCCACAAGGTTTTGTGGGTTACTCGTGATGCAGTTCGCCCAGGAAGGTCAGCGACGTGAACAGCCCGCGCGTCGCCACATCCGGGTTGTCCTTCAGCGGAATCTCCATCTGCGCCGCAATCACATTCAACCCTTCATTACGCACCAATACTTGCGCCCGACCCTCTGCGTCGGTCTCGGTGCTTAACGTATTCGGCGCGCTGCGATAGTCGCCCACCAGCTTCACACCCGCCGCCGGCTTACCGTCCAATAGCACTCGAACCGGCAACGATTTGCCCGGTCCCACGGTGAGCGGATCAACCTCCGGCAGAATCAGCAATTTCATCTGATCGAGCTTCGGCAACTTCGCCCCCGGCTGGTATATCGCCAGGCTGTACTTGAAGGTCTGAGTCGACTCAATGGCCCCCGGTACTTTGCTGCGTCCTTCGTTGATCCATTTTTTATCCGCCGTTTGCGACCACATGCCATTGTTCAGCGCCACGGCCATCACTGCCGGTGGTTTCAACGGCTGCAGGCGGGCGTGGTCGGCCAGGCGTTGCACATTAACCGGGATCATTTTTCCGGCTACGTCATAGGCCCACGCGCCGCTGATTTTCTGCGCCTTGAAAGCGTTGTCTTCGGCGCCATGGCCGTAGATGACTTCGATGTTGCCGCGACGTTGTTCGGTCCAGAGGCCATGGGCCGAAGCTTGAGTGGCGAAGAGGGCCGCGATGAGCAGAAGGGTTTTGCCGTGTTGCATGGTGGACGTCCTTTTATAGGTTGAGTGTCAGGCTGACGGTGAAATTGCGCGGCTCGCCGGGGTTGACCCAGTAGTTGCTGTAGGAGCGCTCGAAGTATTTCTCGTCGAAAAGGTTGTTCAGGTTCAGGCCCACAGTGACGTTTTCGCTGGCCTTGTAATGGGCCAGCAGGTCGACGGTGTGGTAGGCCGGCAGTTCGAAATCGCTGCCGGCTTCACCCGAGCGATCACCGACATAGGTGAACGCTGCACCAAGGTCCGAACCGCGCAAATGGCTGTCCTGAAATTCATAAACACCCAACAGACTTCCGCTGCGTTTGGCTACGCCGAGAATTCGGCTGCCGGTGGGAATGACCTTGTCGCCTTGGGTGACTTCGGCGTCGATGTAAGCGAAAGCACCGATCACTCGCACGGCGTCGGTCACTTGCCCGGTGACTTGCAGGTCGACACCCTGGCTGCGGGCCTTGCCCATGGCGCGGCTGGAATCGGTGCTCGGGTCGAGCGCCAGGACGTTTTCCTTTTCGATATGGAAGGCGGCGAGGGTGGTGCTCAAGCGGTCGTCGAACAGCTCGCTCTTGATCCCGACTTCATAGCCGACGCCTTCTTCCGGGTCGAAGGATTTGCCGGCGGCGTCCAGCCCGTTGTTCGGTTTGAACGAGGTGGAAGCGTTGGCGAATAACCCCACTTCGGGCGTCAGTTGGTAAAGCAGGCCGGCTCGCTGGGTCAGTGCGTCGTGGCGCTGACGGCTGGTCGCGTTGCGGCTGTGATCGTCGATGCTTTGTTCGAAATGCTCAAAGCGCGCACCGAGCATGCCGCGCAGTTTGTCGGTGAAAATGATCTGGTCCTGAAGGTTCAGCGCCTGGCTTTCGACATGCTCGAAGAAGTCGGTCCCGGAGCGTGCGCCATCGGGTTTCGGCTGGCCGTAGATCGGTCGATAGATATCGATGGCGTACGAGCCGCCGGCAATGGTCGTAATCCGTTCGTTCTTGCGGAAATTCTCGTATTCGCTGCCGATCAGCAGTTCGTGTTGCCAACTGCCGATGTCGAACAAACCGCGCAGTTCGAGTTGGGTGATGCTGTCGTGCCAGTTGGTATCGCGCTCGCGGTAGCGACGGTTGACGGTGTGGCCGTCGGCGTTCAGGGGACGATTTTCGGAGGCGAAGCCCCAGAGTTTGCCTTCCTTGTAATGACTGGCCAGGCGCAGTTTCCAGCTATCGTTGAGCTGATGTTCGAGGGCGGCTTGCAGCAGATTGTTGTGGTTGTCGATGTTGCCGTCGTTGGGTTCGCCAAGGAAGGTCGAACGGGAGACACCGCTCCATTTATTGTTCGGCGCGACGATACCGCGATCAAATGTCGAGCTGTGACGAACGAACTCGCTCTCCACCAGCAGGCTGGTGTCCGGGTTCAGTTGCCAGCTGAAGGAAGGCGCAACGAACACACGCTGACTGTCGACGTGATCGCGGAAGCTGTGGTTGTCCTCGACCGCCAGGTTCACCCGGGACAGCACATTGCCGTCATCATCCAGCGGTGTGTTGACGTCCACGGCGGTGCGATAGCGATCCCAGCTGCCGGCGCTGGTTTGCAGTGTGGTGAAGGCTTCGGGCTGGGGTTTTTTGGTGACGATGTTCACCGTACCGCCCGGATCGCCACGACCATAGAGGCTGGCAGCCGGGCCTTTGAGCACTTCGATGCGCTCGATGTTGGCCACGTCCGGCGTGCTTGGATAACCGCGGTTGGCGCTGAAACCGTCCTTGTAGAACTCCGACGTGGTGAAGCCGCGCACGCTGTATTCGTAGAGCGTCAGGCCGCCGAAGTTGTTCTGTTTCGATACGCCACCGGCAAAATCCAGCGCGCGCTCGACGCTGGTGCTGCCCAGATCCTTGAGCACACTGACGGGAATCACACTGATCGATTGCGGGATATCGCGAATGGCCGTGTCGGTCTTGGTTGCGCTGGCAGAGCGCGTGGCGCGGTAACCCTTGACCGGGCCGGTGGGGGATTCGTAGTCGGAGGTGACGCTGATGGCGTCCAGTTCAACGGTTTGCGATTCTTCGGCGAAGACCGGATCCCCCAGCAAACCGAGGGCCAGGCCTGCGAGGGAAGCCATTGTTCGAGACGACATGTTATGTTGTTCTAATAGTGATATTGAAACAATATAACATGCCTAATGAGAATGTCTGCTGTTACGGCTTCGGAGTTATGTAGCTGCTGAGGGCGCAGCTCCTACCGGCTTACTCTCCTTCTTTTTCCTTGATCGGCGCGGGCGGTGGACGCAGACCGATTTCTGCCGTGAGCTTGAGCTCTTTACCGTTGCGCATCACCTGAATGGTGACCTTGTCGGTCGGCTTGATTCGCGCCACCTGGTTCATCGAGCGGCGACCGTCGCCGGCCGGTTCACCGTCGATGCTGAGGATCACGTCGCCCAGTTGCAGGCCGGCCTTCTGTGCCGGGCCGTCACGGAAAATCCCCGCGACCACAATCCCTGGACGTCCCGACAGACCAAACGATTCCGCCAGTTCCTGACTCAACGGTTGCACTTCGATGCCGAGCCAGCCGCGAATCACTTGGCCGTGTTCGATGATCGATTTCATCACTTCCATCGCCAGTTTGACCGGGATCGCGAAGCCGATGCCCTGAGAACCGCCGGACTTGGAGAAGATCGCCGTGTTGATGCCGGTCAGGTTGCCGTTGGCGTCCACCAGCGCACCGCCGGAGTTGCCGGGGTTGATCGCGGCGTCGGTCTGGATGAAGTCTTCGTAGTTGTTCAACCCGAGCTGGTTGCGCCCGGTGGCGCTAATGATGCCCATGGTCACTGTCTGGCCGACGCCGAACGGGTTGCCGATGGCCAGGGCCACGTCGCCGATACGGATATTGTCGGAACGGCCGACGGTGATCGACGGCAGGTTTTTCAGGTCGATCTTCAACACCGCGAGGTCGGTTTCCGGGTCGCTGCCGATGACTCGGGCCAGGGTTTCACGACCATCCTTGAGCGCCACCACGATCTGGTCGGCACCGCTGGTCACATGGTTGTTGGTCAGCAGGTAACCTTCCGGGCTCATGATCACGCCCGAACCCAGGCTCGACTCCATACGCTTCTGCTTGGGCGAGTTGTCGCCGAAGAAGCGGCGGAACTGCGGATCTTCGAACAGCGGATGGCTGGGCTTGTTGACCACTTTAGTGGTGTACAGGTTGACCACCGACGGCGCGGCCGTGGTTACCGCGTCGGCATAGGACACTGGCCCCTGCTGCAGACCGAGGGTTTGCGGGGCTTGCTGCAGATTCACGTCCAGGCTCGGTAGCCCGACCCATTGCGGGTAACGCTGCATAATCAATAGAGCGATAAGCACGCCGGCCAACAGCGGCCAGCCGGAAAAACGCAGCGCCTTGAGCATTAAGCACGTCCTACAGAGGTTGCAGGCGGTGTGAGACCGCCCATAATGTCGCGCATTATACGAGGCCGAGCGCGCCTCTGAACGGGATATTTAGGAGTCTTTTATGGCCGTCGCCCTGAGCACCCTGGTCGAAGAAGCCGACCGCTACCTGGCAAGTGCGAAGATCGCCGATTACTGCCCCAACGGTTTGCAGGTCGAAGGCCGGCCGCAAGTGATGCGCATCGTCAGCGGGGTTACTGCAAGCCAGGCGTTGCTGGACGCCGCGGTAGAGGCCCAGGCCGATCTGGTGCTGGTGCATCACGGCTATTTCTGGAAAGGCGAGAACCCGTGTATTACCGGCATGAAGCAGCGCCGGTTGAAAACCTTGCTCAAGCACGATATCAGCCTGCTGTCCTATCACTTGCCGCTGGATTTGCACCCGGAAGTCGGGAACAACGTGCAGCTTGCCCGGCAACTGGACATCACCGTCGAAGGCCCGCTGGATCCGGACAATCTGAAAGTCGTTGGCCTGGTCGGCTCGTTGAGCGAACCGATGACCCCTCGCGATTTCGCCCGTCGCGTGCAGGAAGTCATGGGGCGCGAGCCGTTGCTGATCGAAGGCAGCGAGATGATTCGTCGGGTCGGCTGGTGCACCGGTGGCGGCCAGGGTTACATTGATCAGGCGGTGTTGGCCGGCGTCGATCTGTACCTCAGCGGCGAAGCCTCCGAGCAGACGTTCCACAGCGCCCGGGAAAACGACATCAGCTTCATCGCCGCCGGTCACCACGCCACCGAGCGTTACGGTGTGCAGGCTTTGGGCGATTACCTGGCGCGACGTTTCGCCCTCGAGCACATCTTCATCGATTGCCCGAACCCTATCTGACGGGCGGATTTTTGATGAACACCCCCGGATCAAATGTGGGAGCGGGCTTGCTCACGAAAGCAGTATCTCAGTCAACATCTGCGTTGAATGTGAATCCGCATTCGCGAGCAAGCCCGCTCCCACGCAGATCCTCGAACACCCGAACGGGCAGGTATATTCATATACCCTTTCGATCTAGCCAGCGTCCTGATTAGAAGGGGGCGCTGTGCTAGGATTCCCCGCTCGAACACGGCCCGCAGGCCGTCCATAAGATCGTTTTCGTGAGTAGCCATGGTCGACAAACTGACGCATCTGAAACAGCTGGAGGCCGAAAGCATCCACATCATCCGCGAGGTCGCCGCCGAGTTCGATAACCCGGTGATGCTGTACTCCGTCGGTAAAGACTCCGCCGTGATGTTGCACCTCGCGCGCAAGGCATTCTTCCCGGGCAAACTTCCGTTTCCGGTGATGCACGTCGACACCCAGTGGAAGTTCAAGGAAATGTACGCGTTCCGCGACCGCATGGTCGAAGAGCTCGGCCTGGACCTGCTGGTGCACGTGAATCCCGAGGGTGTTGCGCAGGGTATCAACCCGCTCACCCACGGCAGTGCCAAGCACACCGACATCATGAAGACCGAAGGCCTTAAACAGGCCCTCGACAAGTACGGCTTCGATGCGGCATTCGGTGGTGCCCGTCGCGACGAAGAGAAATCCCGGGCCAAAGAGCGCGTGTATTCCTTCCGTGATACCAAGCACCGCTGGGATCCGAAAAACCAGCGTCCCGAGTTGTGGAATGTCTACAACGGCAAGGTCAACAAGGGCGAATCGATCCGCGTATTCCCGTTGTCGAACTGGACTGAGCTGGACATCTGGCAGTACATCTACCTCGAAGGTATCCCGATCGTGCCGCTGTATTTCGCAGCCGAGCGCGACGTTATCGAGATGAATGGCACTTGGATCATGATCGACGACGAACGCCTGCTCAATCACTTGAGCGACGAAGACAAGGCGCGCATCGTCAAGAAAAAGGTCCGTTTCCGTACGCTGGGCGACTACCCGTTGACCGGTGCGGTCGAGTCCGAGGCCACCAGCCTGACCGACATCATTCAGGAAATGCTCCTGACGCGAACTTCCGAACGCCAGGGCCGAGTCATCGATCACGATGGCGCAGGTTCGATGGAAGAAAAGAAACGTCAGGGTTATTTCTAAGGGGTTGTCATGTCGCACGCATCTGATTTGATCAGCGAGGACATCCTCGCCTATCTGGGCCAGCACGAACGCAAGGAAATGCTGCGCTTTCTTACCTGTGGCAACGTCGACGACGGCAAGAGCACCCTGATCGGGCGCCTGCTGCACGACTCCAAAATGATCTACGAAGATCATCTGGAAGCCATCACCCGCGACTCGAAAAAAGTCGGCACCACCGGTGAAGATATCGACCTGGCGTTGCTGGTCGACGGCTTGCAGGCCGAGCGTGAGCAGGGCATCACCATTGATGTCGCCTACCGCTATTTCTCCACCGCCAAGCGCAAATTCATCATCGCCGACACCCCCGGCCATGAGCAGTACACACGCAACATGGCCACCGGTGCATCCACCTGTGACCTGGCGATCATTCTGGTCGACGCCCGTTACGGCGTGCAGACCCAGACCCGTCGCCACAGCTTTATCGCCTCGTTGCTGGGCATCAAGCACATCGTTGTCGCCATCAACAAGATGGACCTCAACGGCTTCGACGAAAGCGTGTTCGAGTCGATCAAGGCCGATTACCTGAAGTTCGCCGAAGGCATCGCGTTCAAGCCGACCACCATGGCGTTCGTGCCGATGTCCGCGCTCAAGGGCGACAACGTCGTGAACAAGTCCGAGCGCTCGCCGTGGTACACCGGCCAGTCGCTGATGGAAATCCTCGAAACCGTCGAAATCGCCAATGACCGTAACTACACCGATTTGCGTTTCCCGGTGCAGTACGTCAACCGTCCGAACCTGAACTTCCGTGGTTTTGCCGGCACCCTGGCCAGCGGCATCGTGCACAAGGGCGACGAAGTCGTTGTGTTGCCGTCGGGCAAGAGCAGCCGTGTGAAATCCATTGTCACCTTCGAAGGTGAGCTGGAGCATGCAGGTCCTGGTCAAGCGGTGAC
Organism: Pseudomonas farris; assembly: GCF_019145235.1. GTDB lineage: Bacteria > Pseudomonadota > Gammaproteobacteria > Pseudomonadales > Pseudomonadaceae > Aquipseudomonas > Aquipseudomonas farris. Next base: position 214,818 of record NZ_JAHSTV010000009.1, read on the forward strand.
GCTGACCATGGAAGACGAAATCGACATTTCCCGCGGTGACTTGCTGGTACATGCCGACAACCAGCCGCAGGTGACTGACGCCTTCGACGCCATGCTGGTGTGGATGGCCGAAGAGCCGATGCTGCCGGGCAAGAAATACGACATCAAGCGCGCCACGACTTACGTGCCGGGTTCGATCACCAGCATCGTCAATCGCGTGGACGTGAACACCTTGGCCGAAGGGCCGGCGAGCTCGCTGCAACTGAACGAGATCGGTCGGGTCAAGATCAGCCTCGACGCCGCCATCGCGCTGGACGGTTACGACAGCAACCGCACCACCGGTTCGTTCATCGTCATCGATCGACTGACCAACGGTACGGTCGCGGCCGGCATGATCATCGCCCAGCCGTTGAGCCATGGCACCAGCACCCATCACGGCAAACTGGCTCACGTGGCTACCGAAGAACGTGCCCAGCGCTTTGGTCAGCAACCGGCCACCGTGTTGTTCAGCGGCTTGTCGGGCGCTGGCAAAAGCACCCTGGCTTACGCCGTTGAACGCAAGCTGTTCGACCTGGGTCGTGCGGTGTTTGTACTCGATGGCCAGAACCTGCGTCACGACCTGAATAAAGGTCTGCCACAGGATCGTGCCGGGCGTACCGAGAACTGGCGTCGTGCGGCGCACGTTGCGCGTCAGTTCAACGAAGCCGGTTTGCTGACATTGGCAGCCTTCGTTGCGCCGAGTGCTGAAGGTCGTGAGCAGGCCAGGGAACTGATCGGCAAGGAGCGTCTGCTGACGGTGTACGTCCAGGCCTCTCCGACGGTCTGTGCCGAGCGTGATCCGCAAGGTCTGTACGCGGCAGGTGGCGACAACATCCCGGGCGAATCCTTCCCGTACGACGTGCCACTGAATGCCGATCTGGTGATCGACACCCAGTCGCTGTCGCTGGAAGAAAGCGTCAAGCAAGTGCTGGATCTGCTGCGTCAGCGTGGCGCGATCTAAGCGTTAGCTGCAAATAAAAAACCCGCAGATGAGTGATCGTCTGCGGGTTTTTTGTGTCCTGCGATATTCAATGTGGGAGCGGGCTTGCTCGCGAAAGCGGTGTGTCAGTCAATATAAATGTTGAATGTCAGCCAGCCTTCGCGAGCAAGCCCGCTCCCACACTGGATCAGTGTTTGTCTGGAAATTCGCGATGCATCTGCCCCAGCAGCGCATCCTTGTCATTCCACAGCTGATTGATCCAACCCTGAAACTCGAGCCGATATGCACCGTCCTGGTCGTAGTTCTTGCCGACGAACTGCGGTGGAATCTTCAGCTCCTGAAAGTGCACCACCACATCCTTCACGTTTCCACAGAGCAAATCCCAATAGCCCGGACGACCGGCCGGGTAGTGGATAGTTACGTTGATGATGGCTTCCAGCTGGTCGCCCATGGCATCCAGCACGAAGGCAATACCGCCCGCTTTCGGCTTGAGCAGGTAGCGAAACGGTGAGCTCTGCTGTACGTGCTTGCCCTCGGTGAAGCGCGTGCCTTCGACGAAGTTGAAAATCCCCACCGGGTTATTGCGGAACTTGTCGCAGGTCTTGCGGGTGGTTTCCAGGTCTTTGCCTTTCTTCTCTGGATGCTTCTCCAGATAGGCCTTGGAGTAACGCTTCATGAACGGAAAACCGAGCGCCCACCACGCCAGACCAATCACCGGCACCCAGATCAGTTGCTGTTTGAGGAAGAACTTCAGCGGGCGGATGCGACGGTTGAGCACGTACTGCAACACCATGATGTCGACCCAGCTCTGGTGGTTGCTGGTGATCAGGTACGAGTGCTGATAGTCCAGGCCTTCCAGCCCGCTGAGCTGCCAACGCGTGTGCCCGAGCAGATCCATCCAGGCCTTGTTATTGCTGATCCAGGTTTCGTGGATGTGGCCCATCAGCCAGTCGGTGAAACGCTGGGCGGCGGGGAAGGGCAGCAGCAGTTTGAAGATCGCCACCACGAACAGCGGCGTGCAGCAGACAATCGTGTTCAGCGCCAACAACAGCGAGGCGATCACGCCGCGCAGGGGTGCAGGTAGAAAATCCAGCATTTAAACATCCATAGGTCGGTTGGCAGCCTGGATCGCGGTCAACGCGATGGTGTAGACGATGTCGTCAACCTGCGCGCCGCGCGGCAGGTCATTCACCGGCTTGCGCAGGCCTTGCAACATCGGCCCGAGGCTGACGCAGTCGGCGCTGCGCTGCACGGCTTTGTGGGTGGTGTTGCCGGTGTTCAAGTCGGGGAACACGAACACCGTGGCACGCCCGGCCACCTGACTGTTCGGCGCCAGTTGTCGGGCCACGGTTTCGTTGGCGGCGGCGTCGTACTGCAACGGGCCGTCGATCAACAGCGAGTTTTGCTGTTCGTGGGCGAGCAACGTGGCCTCGCGAACTTTCTCGACTTCTTCGCCGCTGGCCGACTCGCCACTGGAGTAGCTGATCATCGCTACCCGCGGAGTGATGCCGAACGCCGCCGCCGAATCGGCGCTTTGCAAGGCGATCTCGGCCAGTTCGCTGGCGCTCGGGTGCGGGTTCATCACGCAGTCACCGTAAACCAGCACTTCTTCCGGAAACAGCATGAAGAACACCGAAGACACCAACGTGCAGCCCGGAGCCGTTTTAATAAGCTGCAGGGCCGGACGGATGGTGTTGGCGGTGGAGTGAATGACCCCGGACACCAGCCCGTCGACTTCATCCAGCGCCAACATCATGGTGCCGATCACCACGGTGTCTTCCAGTTGTTGCTCGGCCATCGGCGCGTTGAGGCTTTTAGTCTTGCGCAGCGCAACCATCGGCTCGACGTAACGCTCGCGGATCAGGTCCGGGTCGAGGATTTCCAGCCCCGGCGGCAACTCGATGCCTTGGGCGCGGGCGACGGCTTCGACGTCTGCCGGTTTGGCCAGCAACACGCAACGGGCAATGCCGCGCGCCTGACAGATCGCCGCGGCCTGCACGGTCAACGGCTCGCTGCCTTCGGGCAACACGATGCGCTTGTTGGCGGCTTGGGCGCGCTGGATCAGTTGATAACGGAACACCGCTGGCGACAGACGCATTTCCCGTGGCGTGCCGCAGCGCTGGTGCAGCCAGTTGGCGTCGAGGTGGCTGGCGACGAAATCGGTGATGATCTCCGCACGTTCGCGGTCGTCGATCGGGATTTCCTTGTTCAAGCCGTTCAACTGGTTGGCGGTGTCGTAGGAACCGGTGCTGACCGACAACACCGGCAGGCCGGCCTGCAAGGCGCCACGGCACAAATCCATGATGCGCGGGTCGGGCAGGGTGTCGCTGGTCAGCAACAGGCCGGCCAGAGGCACGCCGTTCATCGCCGCGAGGCTGACGGCGAGGATGATGTCGTCGCGATCGCCGGGGGTTACCACCAGCACACCGGGTTTGAGCAGCTCCACAGTGTTGCGCACGGTGCGGGCGCAAATGATGATGTTGGTCATGCGCCGGGTTTCGTAATCGCCGGCGTTGAGCACCTGAGCGCCCATCAGATCGGCCACGTCGCGGGTGCGCGGCGCATTCAGTTCGGGCTGGAACGGGATGCAGCCGAGCAGGCGAAAATCGCCACTGCGCAGTAACGGCGAGTGTTCCTTCAGGCGCGAGGCGAAGGCCTCCATGCTTTCGTCGGTCTTGACCTTGTTGAGGATCACGCCCAGGACTTTCGGGTCTTTCGGCCCGCCGAACAATTGCGCCTGCAACTCCACCCGGCCGGACAGTTCGGTCAGCACTTCGTGTTCCGGTGCCGATACCAGAATCACGTCGGCGTCGAGGCTCTTGGCCAAATGCAGGTTGACCCGCGCCGCGTAACTGGCGCTGCGGGTCGGGACCATGCCTTCGACGATCAGCACGTCCTTGCCGACAGCGGCTTGCTGATAAAGGGTGATGATTTCTTCGAGCAGTTCGTCCAGCTGACCGTCGCCGAGCATCCGCTCGACGTGGGCCAGGCCCAGTGGCTGAGGCGGTTTCAAACCGTGGGTGCGGGCCACCAGCTCGGTGGAGCGTTCAGGGCCTGTGTCGCCCGGGTGCGGCTGGGCAATGGGTTTGAAAAAGCCGACTTTGAGACCGGCCCGCTCAAGTGTACGCACCAGCCCGAGGCTGATGGAGGTCAGACCCACACCAAAATCGGTGGGCGCGATAAAAAAAGTTTGCATGCGGATTCTCTGGAAGTGCATGTGGGCAGCCGTGGCCGCCAGGTGATCATCTATATCTGACGATCTACCGAAATTCAGTCGTCAAGGTTATCGCTAACCGAGCCTTGTGCGCACCATCCGCAATCAAAGGGCTGGCCTATTTTTTCATTACGCAGCGAAGGGTCCAGCACCCAGGCCCGGGATTGCCACGGGGGCTGGTGCCGCAGGTGTTGGGTATGGCCGCAGGAAAGCTCGGCTACCCAGTGGCCATCCTCATCCTGATGAAAGCCTGTGATGGTCGAAGCTTGCGTCGCGCCCCGTCTGTCCGGGTTGTGTTCGCTTTCGGGCGATTGCTTCGCTAAACTTGGTCTTTCTATATTCTTATGCAAAAGGTCTCGCCCCATGCTGATCGCCGCCAATAAGGCTGTCTCCATCGACTATACCCTGACCAACGACGCTGGTGAGGTCATCGACAGCTCCGCCGGCGGCGCGCCGCTGGTCTACCTGCAAGGCGCAGGTAACATCATCCCGGGCCTGGAAAAGGCACTGGAAGGCAAAGCAGTCGGTGACGAACTGACTGTCGCCGTAGAACCTGAAGATGCCTACGGCGAATACGCTGCCGAACTGGTCAGCACTTTGAGCCGCAGCATGTTCGAAGGCGTTGACGAGCTGGAAGTGGGCATGCAGTTCCACGCTTCCGCTCCGGACGGCCAGATGCAGATCGTCACCATTCGCGATCTGGACGGCGACGATGTCACTGTCGACGGCAACCACCCGTTGGCTGGTCAGCGCCTGAATTTCCAGGTCAAGATCATCGACATCCGTGACGCCAGCCAAGAAGAAATCGCTCATGGTCACGTCCATGGCGAAGGTGGCCATCACCACTGATTTTCTGCGCTAAGCTCAGAGAGCTGGAGAGGCGCCTGAGGGCGCCTTTTTAGTCCGCGGCTGTCCTTGATGGCACCGCCAAGTGGCTGTTTCGAGAAGAACACGAGAATTTGGAGTTCGTCATGAGTGCTTTTCACGACCTTAAACTGACAGCCCTGGATGGTCAGGAGCTACCTCTGGCGCCCTTCAAGGGGCGTGTCGTGCTGGTGGTCAACGTCGCCTCCAAATGTGGTTTGACCCCACAGTACGCGGCGCTGGAAAACCTCTACCAGCAATACAAGGACAAGGGTTTCAGTGTGCTGGGCTTGCCGTGCAACCAGTTTGCAGGGCAGGAACCGGGCACCGAGCAGGAGATCCAGGCATTCTGCAGCCTCAACTATGGCGTGACCTTTCCGTTGTCCAGCAAGCTGGAAGTCAACGGTCATGAGCGTCATCAGTTGTATCGCCTGCTGGCGGGCGAAGGCGCGGAATTTCCGGGCGACATCACCTGGAACTTCGAGAAATTCCTGCTGGGCAAGGACGGTCGCGTATTGGCGCGGTTCTCGCCTCGAACGGCGCCGGATGATCATGCTGTCATCCAGGCGATCGAAAAAGCGCTGAGCTGACATCCCCCTGTAGGAGCGGGCAAGCCTCAATGCCAGTCAGTTAAGCGCAATCCATGTGGGAGCGGGCTTGCTCGCGAAGACGGCGGCACAGTAAACATTGATGTTGCCTGACCCACCGCTTTCGCGAGCAAGCCCGCTCCCACAGGTTTCGCACCTTAACTGACTGGCATTAGGGCAAGCCTCGCTCCTACAATATTTCCTAGCTTTTAGACCTTAATCACCGCAATCAATAGTGCTGTTCAAGCCTTGCGACTCTCCATATTATCGCCGTCATAAAGTCTATATCCCGTGGAGCGTCCCATGCCTGTCAAAGCCCTGTTCAAGCCTTTTCACCTAGGCGCTCTCGAGTTGCCGACCCGCGTCGTCATGGCGCCGATGACCCGCTCGTTTTCGCCGGGCGGCGTGCCCAACTCCAAAGTGATCGAGTACTACCGTCGTCGCGCCGCCGCCGGGGTTGGGCTGATCATCACCGAAGGCACCACCGTCGGTCACAAGGCCTCCAATGGCTACCCGAACGTGCCGCACTTCTATGGTGAAGCGGCATTGGCCGGCTGGAAGAAAGTCGTCGACGCGGTGCATGCCGAGGGCGGCAAGATCGTTCCGCAACTGTGGCATGTGGGCAGCGTGCGCCGCATCGGCACCGAGCCGGACGCCAGCGTGCCGGGTTACGGTCCGTCAGAAAAATTGAAGGACGGTCAGGTCGTGGTTCACGGCATGACCAAGGAAGATATCCAGGACGTGATTGCCGCATTCGCCCAAGCCGCCAAAGACGCTCAGAGCATCGGCATGGACGGCGTGGAAATCCACGGTGCCCACGGTTATCTGGTGGACCAGTTCTTCTGGGAAGGTAGCAACCAGCGCACTGACGAATATGGTGGCAGCCTGGCCAATCGTTCGCGCTTCGCCATCGAACTGATTCAGGCGGTGCGTGCCGCGGTCGGTGAGGGTTTCCCGATCATCTTCCGTTTCTCCCAGTGGAAGCAGCAGGACTACACCGCGCGGTTGGTGCAAACCCCGGAAGCCTTGGGTGAATTCCTCAAGCCATTGTCCGACGCTGGCGTGGACATTTTCCACTGCTCGACGCGACGTTTCTGGGAGCCGGAGTTTGACGGTTCCGAACTCAACCTGGCGGGCTGGACCCGCAAGCTCACCGGCAAGCCAACCATCACCGTCGGCAGCGTCGGCCTGGACGGCGAGTTCCTGCAATTCATGGTCAACACCGACAAGATCGCCCAACCGGCCAGCCTGGAAAAACTGCTGGAGCGCTTGAACAACGATGAGTTCGATCTGGTGGCCGTGGGTCGTGCATTGCTGGTGGACCCGGACTGGGCGCAGAAAGTGCGGGACGGTCGTGAGGAAGACATCCTGCCGTTTAGCCGTGAGGCTTTGATGACGCTGGTTTAATGTGGCGAGGGGGCTTGCCCCCGTTGGGCCGCGAAGCGGCCCTGAAATCTCAAAATATGTTTCATCAGGCACACGGTGTGCGCTGGTTTTACAACTGCTTCGCAGCCGAACGGGGGCAAGCCCCCTCGCCACGAGGATCGTGACAAGCCCCGCGCAACTGCCCTTCGAACTGCTCGATAATCGCCGCCCACCCCTGACGACTCGCATGCTGGCGCGCATTAAGACGCACGCAGCGCAAGGTTTCGCGCTCCTCCAGCAGCCAGCGTGCCGCATCGCAGAACGCCTCTTCATCCCCGGGCATGGCCAGTACGCCGTTGTAGCCATGGCGAATATGCTGCGCCGCCGCAGCCTGGTCATACGCCACCACCCCCAGCCCCGAGGCCAATGCCTCAAGCACCACATTGCCGAAGGTTTCGGTCAGGCTTGGAAACAGAAACACATCCCCCGACGCATAGTGACTGGCCAAGGCTTCGCCGCGTTGTGATCCGCAGAAAATCGCCTCGGGCAATTCTTTCTCCAGCATCGATCGTTGCGGACCGTCTCCGACCACAATCAATTTCATTTTTCGCTGTGGATAAGTCATTTTCAGCGTGTCGAAACTGCGCTTGAGCAAGCCAAGATTCTTCTCCTGGGCCAGGCGTCCTACGTGGATGAAGGCAATATCATCCTCGGCCAGTCCCCATTGCTCGCGCAGCGGCTTCAGTCGTTTGGCCGGATGAAACAACTGGCTGTCGACGCCTCGAGAGAGCAGCGCCAGGCGCTCGAAACTGCGGCGTTCCAGTTCCAGTCGCTGGCTGGCGCTGGGCACCAGGGTCAGGGTCGAGCGATTGTGAAACCAGCGCAGGTAGTGAGTCAGCAAACGCGTCAGCAGCCCGAGGCCGTACTGGCTTGAGTACTGTTGAAAATTGGTATGAAAGCCGCTGACCACCGAAATCCCCAAGCGCCGTGCCGCGCGCAACGCCGACAACCCCAGCGGTCCTTCGGTGGCGATGTACAACACATCCGGACGATGACGTTTCCAGCGCCGCAGCAGCTTGTGCATCGACGACTGACCCCATTGCAGGCCGGGATAACCCGGCAGCGGCCAGCCTCGACACAACAGCAACTCATCATTGTTGCCCATAAGCGGGTCGCCACCCTGACGTGGCCGCACCAATTCGACCTGATGCCCGCGCGCGCGCAAACCGTCGAACAAGCGACCAAGGGTATTGGCCACGCCGTTGATTTCCGGAGGGAAGGTTTCGGTGATCAGGGTGATATGCAGAGTTGTCGTCATGACCTCAGTGTCGGCTGAGGCCATGTCGTCATTGTGACGGTTGGGTGATGGATTTGTGACGCGATTAACGGCGTTCTGCCACCAGATTCTCCGCGCCACGCTCACGTACCCAGAACAGCGTCGCCCCGGCCACTGCCGCCGGCATCATCAGAATGTTGACCACCGGAATCAGCAACACCAGATATACGCTGCCGCCGAAGCCGAGGCTCTGCCAGCGCTTTTGCCGCAGCCAGGCGAGCATTTCGTTCCAGCCGAGTTTGTGGTTATCCGCCGGGTAGTCGATGTACTGGATCGCCATCATCCACACCCCGAACAGCAGCCACAGCGGCGCGGCGATGATGTTGACCACCGGGATGAACGACAGGATGAACAGCCCGATGGCTCTGGGCAGGAAGTAGCCGAGTTTGCGCATTTCCCGGGACAGGGTGCGCGGGATTATGGCGATCAGTTCGCCCCAGCTGAAGGCCGGGAAGTCGTCGGTGCCGCGCACCACCACTTCGACCTTCTCCGCCAGGAAGCCATTGAATGGCGCAGCGATGACGTTGGCCAGCATGGTGAAGGTGAAGAACACCATCAACACCACCAACACGACGAATATCGGCCAGAGAATATAGCTGAGAAAGCTCAGCCAATCGGGCAGGGACGGCATCAGCGTATCGACCCACATACTGAACTGATGGCCGGCCAGATAGATCAATCCGACGAACAGCACCAGGTTGATCGCCAGCGGCAACAACACGAACAAGCGCAGGCTTGGGCTCAGGACCAGCTTGAGGCCCTCGCGCAGGTATTGCGGGCCAGACAGAACGGGGGCGGGCATAACGTGCTCCGAGCAAAGGGTAAACGCGCCGACCTTACCGGCTTTGCCTGACAGGCGAAAGTGCGGTAGCGGCATCGACATTAACTGTAACAAAGGCGTCTATAAATTCACTGCAATGGGATAGAGACCGCCTATGAGCTGGATTGTTAAACCGTATTTCCTTAATCTTCGCCCCCTCGATACGCTGCACCCATTCTTTTACAGGACTGTCGAGCCCAAGCCTTCCCCAAGTGTTTTCAACGGTCCTTTTTTATTCCCGCCGGCAATCCGGCGTTCCGCGCCCAGTGTTTCGGGCCCGGTCAACAGGAGCAGGTCATGTCTGAAGTTCGTCATTCGCGAGTGATTATTCTCGGTTCCGGCCCTGCCGGTTACAGCGCCGCGGTCTATGCCGCCCGTGCCAACCTCAAGCCACTGCTGATCACTGGCATGCAGGCTGGCGGCCAGCTGACCACCACCACCGAAGTCGACAACTGGCCGGGTGACGTCCACGGCCTGACCGGCCCGGCGCTGATGGAACGGATGAAAGAGCACGCCGAGCGCTTTGAAACCGAGATCGTGTTCGATCACATCAATGCCGTGGACTTCGCCGCCAAGCCGTACACCCTGATTGGCGACAGCGCGACTTACACCTGCGACGCACTGATCATCGCCACCGGCGCCAGCGCCCGCTACCTGGGTCTGCCGTCGGAAGAAGCGTTCATGGGCAAAGGCGTTTCGGCCTGCGCGACCTGCGACGGTTTCTTCTATCGCAACAAGCCAGTGGCTGTGGTGGGTGGCGGTAATACGGCTGTGGAAGAAGCCCTGTACCTGGCCAACATCGCCAGCACCGTCACCTTGATCCACCGTCGCGAAACGTTCCGCGCCGAGAAGATCCTGATCGACAAGCTGAATGCCCGGGTTGCCGAAGGCAAGATCGTCCTGAAGCTGAACTCGACTTTGGACGAAGTCCTGGGCGACAACATGGGCGTGACCGGTGCTCGCCTGAAGAACAACGACGGCAGCTTCGACGAGCTGAAAGTCGACGGCGTGTTCATCGCCATCGGCCACACCCCGAATACTTCGTTGTTCGAAGGCCAGTTGACGTTGAAAGACGGCTACCTGGTTGTGCAGGGCGGCCGTGACGGCAACGCCACTGCGACCAACCTCGAAGGCATCTTCGCCGCCGGTGACGTGGCTGACCACGTTTACCGTCAGGCCATTACCTCGGCCGGCGCCGGTTGCATGGCGGCACTGGATGCCGAGCGCTACCTCGACGATCTGCAGAACGCTTGATTCTGATTCTGTAGAAAGCAAAAAACCGGCTTCGGCCGGTTTTTTTATGGGGGCGCAAACGCTCGATCAACAGTGTGGGAGCGAGCCTGCTCACGATAGCAGTGGGTCAGTCGATATCAATGTTGAATAAATCGCTATCGCGAGCAGGCTCGCTCCCACAGGTTATGCGTTGGCCGAAGTCGATTGCGATCAACTGCGAAACCGTTCCTGAACAAAGTCCATGACCTTCAACGACTGATAAATCGCATTGGCCGCAACCCGCCCGAACGGTCCACCATTCCAATCCAGCAGGTACGGCTTGAACAACTGATACCGCGCACTTTCCCCGCACACGGCTTCGGCGATGACCCTGCCGCCAATCGAGCCGGTATTCAGGCCATGGCCGCCAAACGAGGTACAGGCCCAGACGCCCGGTTCCAACAGCCCCAGGTTAGGCATTTTGTTGGTGGAATAGCCCATCAGGCCCGACCAGGCCAATTCGATTTTTACCGGCGCCAGTTGTGGATACACCGAGACCATGTCCGCCTTGAGCATGTCCGCCAAGGCTTTTTCGTTCTGTTCGTTGCGGGTGGTGATGCGTCCGCCCCAGAGCAGGCGGTCGCCTTCGACCACGCGGTAATAGTCCGAGGCGCGGCGGTCGTCGGAGAAGGCGGCGCCGGAGTCGAGGACGTTTTTGATCGAGTCGCCCAGGTGTTCGGTCAGTACCACGTAGGTGGCGATGGGCAGGTAGGCGCGGCTGAGTTTCTGCAATTCCGGGCCGCCGTAACCGCCGGCGCAGAACACCAGGTCCTGGCAACGCACGGAGCCGTGAGCAGTCTGGACAATTTTATCGGTGCCCTCGCGATGCCAGGCCAGCATTTTTGAGTGTTCGAAAATCTGCCCTCCAGCCGCTTCGATGGCGAGGGCCAGGCCCAGGCAATAATTCAGCGGATGAAAGTGCAAGGCGTTCGGGTCCTCGATGCCCTGGAAATAGCGCAGGGTGTGGGCCCGTTCGCGAACCTGGGTGGTGTCGAGGTAGTTGAGTTCATAGCCGAAGTCACGACGCATGGTGTCGATGTGGTTTTTCACGCCAGCGCTGTCGTCGTAACGCTTGACCCGAATCGTGCCGGCGGACGGATCGCAGCCGGTCAGAGCCAGTTCGGCGATGTTGTGGCGCACTATTTCCACGCCTTCGACGGACATTTGAAACAGCGCCTTGGCCTGTTCCAGTCCGAGTTTTTTGCGGATCGCTCCCGACCCTTCAGCCCAACCTGGCGAGACCACGCCGCCATTGCGGCCAGACGCGCCCCAAGCGACTTGATGGGCTTCGAGGATGACCACGTGTTTCCCGCGCCGGGTCAGTTCCAGGGCGGCGGTAAGGCCCGCGATCCCGGCGCCGATGATGCAGACGTCGCAGGTGTCGTGGGTATTCAGTTCGGACCTGGCCGCGCGGGGCAACGAGGTTTGGGAGTACCAGGTGGTGGGGAAGGCCATGCTGAATCCTTGACTAGTTACCGGTCAATGAAGCGAACGCCTGGACATTGTGGGAGCGGGCTTGCTCGCGAAAGCGGCTTAACATTCAACATTAAGGGTCGACTGTCACTACGCTTTCGCGAGCAAGCCCGCTCCCACAGGACGGCGGTGGTTACTTAACCGTCGAGTAGTCCACGCCGTACCACTTGGTCGACAGTTTGGTCAGCGTGCCGTCCTTGTGCATCGCACCGATGATTTCACTGAGTTTGGCTTTCAACTCCGGGTCTCCCTTGTCGGTGGCGACGGCCAGTGGTTCGTAGAACACCACGCCGTTATCGATGGCCCGTAGCGGGTAATTTTTCTTGATGGCAGCTTCTAGCGTGCTGCGCTGAGTGAGGATGCCGTCGAGACGAACGCCATCGCCCAGGCGCAGGTCATCCAGCGGTCCGAGGGAACCGGCATAGGTCTTCATTTTCTTGGTCTGTACGTCGTACGCGACGGGCGGCATGTCCGTCGCTTCGATGGCCAGCGCCTGGTTCAGGTAATCCTCGGAAGTGGTGCCGCCTTCGACCCCGATCGTCTTGCCATTGAGAGCTTTGTGGTCGGTGAGTGTGGATTTGTTGTGAACCGCAAACACGTAGGGCACGTAGTAATAGGTCGCCGGAAAGTCGAGGATCCGTGCGCGACTTTTGGTGGCGGTCATCGAGCCCACGGACATGTCCCAGCGCCCGTTCCACTTGCCGGCGGTGATCACGTCCCAGTCGGGGGTGATGAACTTGACCGCGACGCCGAGACGCTTGGCGATCTCCTTGGAAACGTCGATGTCGAACCCGTCGATTTCATTCTTGTCGTTGATAAAACCCTGGGGTGGCCAGGTCGCAGAAGTGGCGACGGTCATGGTTTTGCTGCTTTGGATTTTGTCCAGTACGGCTCCGGCGTTGGCGGCGCCGACAAACAACAGAGACAGGGTGGCGGCGAGGGTTAGTACGTGTTTTTTACTGAGCATGTTCATCTCCACTTCTCGTTATTGTTATGCGGGGTAAGCAGTTCTCAGTGACCGATGATTTGCGACAGGAATTGCTGCGCGCGTTCGGTCTGCGGGTTGTTGAAAAATTCGGCAGGGGTGGCTTGTTCGATGACCTGGCCCTGGTCCATGAACAGCACGCGATCGGCGACCTTGCTGGCAAAACCCATTTCATGGGTCACGCAAATCATGGTCATGCCGTCGGTGGCCAACTCGCCCATCACGTCCAGCACTTCGTGGACCATTTCCGGGTCCAGGGCCGAGGTCGGCTCGTCGAACAGCATGACTTTGGGGTTCATGCACAGCGCTCGTGCAATCGCCACTCGCTGCTGCTGACCGCCGGACAGTTGCGACGGGTACTTGTGTGCATGCTCGGCAATTCGCACTCGCTCCAGATAAACCTGAGCGCGCTTTTTCGCCTCGGCGGACGACACACCTTGCACCAGTTGCGGGGCCAGGGTCAGGTTGTCCATCACGCTCAAATGCGGGAACAGGTTGAAGCTCTGGAACACCATGCCGATCTCCCGGCGTACGGCGCTGACACTGTCTGCCTCACTGGTGAGGGTGATGCCGTTGACTTGAATGTGGCCTTTCTGAAAATTCTCCAGATGGTTGATGCAGCGAATCATCGTCGACTTGCCCGAGCCCGACGGCCCGCATACCACCAGAATTTCACCCGTGGCGACGTTCAGGTCGACATCGCGCAACGCGTGAAAATTGCCATACCACTTGTTCAGGCCGGTGATGGAAATCATTGAGGGGCTGGTCTTCACAGCAGGTGCCCGGTCGAGTTGCTCAGCGGTATTGGTTCGAGTCATCACGCATCAACCCCTTGCAATGGATCGGTTGACCCGTTTTTCGATTCGCGCCTGCACCCGTTCGAGGATGAACGACAGGGCCCAGTAGATCATCGCGGCGGTGATCAGCATTTCCAGGTGGCGGAAATCCGCGCGCCCCTGAGTCTTGGCCAGGTACATCAGTTCCCAGACGCCGATCACCGACACCAGCGAACTGTCCTTGAGCATGGCGATGAACTGGTTGCCGGTGGGCGGGATAATCACCCGCAAGGCTTGCGGCATGATCACCCGGCTCAGGGTTTTGAACGGGTTGATGCCCAGCGCCCGTGAAGCTTCCCACTGACCCACCGGAATACTCTGGATGCCCGCACGGAAAATCTCCGTCATGTAGGCGCCGTAGCACAGCGACAACGCCAGGATGCCGGCCGGTACCGCATCGACCACATAGCCCAGCTGCGGCAGCCCAAGGTAAATCAGGTAGATCTGGATCAGCAGCGGAACACCGCGGAAGAACGAGGTGTAGAACGAGGCGATGGCATTGGCCAGGCCGTTGTTCGACAGCTTGGCCACGGCACCGATCAACGCCAGCACGAAGGCAATCACAATCGCGATGGCGGAGATGTACAGCGTGGTGGCAGCGCCCTGGATGATCAGGAAACCGATCTTGTCGAGAATGAAGCTGTAGGAAAGGTCGAAGGTGTCGAAGAATGCCAGGAACAGGATCAGCAATTCGATCCAGACCACGGTGGTCTGCACCTTGAACTTCAAGCGCCCGAGGACGTGGAAGTTCAGCGTACCCAGCGCGGCAATCGCCAAGCCAATGGCGATGTTGCGAGCGGTCAGGCCGTCCGGGGCGTTGCCCAACAGCGGATGCAGGAAATGACTGAGGGCGCTGTTACCCAGGTTCATCAGGTAGGAACCGAGGAACAGGACTACGGCTACGCCAAGCAGGAATTGAGGATCATTGGACTTTTTCTTATAAATTATATTGTCGTGATACATGACTGCCTCAGGGCTTGTAGGTGGTGGTGATCTCGCTTGGTAAAAGGGGTCTTTGGTCAGTATTGCGGCGCAAAATCGGGGACTGCAAGCGAACATAATTCGCTACGTCAGTCCCGGATCGCAGTTTGCTGTTCAGGAAAGCTTTGCCAGGCATGCCTCAAGGATATCCAGCCCTTCCTCCAGCACGGCGGTCTCCGTGGTCAATGGCGCCAGCAGCCGAATGATGTGGCGCGACTTGCCGCTGGGCATCAGCAGCAAGCCCGAGTCGCGCGCCAGTGCCAGCAGCTGTGTCAGTTGCGCCGAGGCCGGTGTGCCGTCGGCATTGATCAGCTCGATGCCGCGCATGGCACCTACGCCGGTCAAGCGGCCCAGATACGGTGACAGTTCGCGGGCGCGCCAGGATTCGTAGCGGCTGACAATCGCTTCTTCCTGTTGCGCACCCCAGCCGTGCAGATGCGCGTCAGTCATTTCGTCCAGGGTCGCCAACGCGGCGGCGCAGGCGATGGGGTTGCCCGAATAGGTGCCGCCCAATCCGCCCTTGGGCAAGTTATCGAGCAGTGACTTGCGCCCGACAACCGCCCCCAGCGGTACACCGCCGGCAATGCTTTTGCCCAGCAGGATCAGGTCCGGTTCAATGCCCAATCGCGAGAACGCAAACCGCTGGCCGGTACGGCCGAAGCCGGACTGGATTTCATCGGCGATCAGCAGGATGCCTTTGTCATCACAGAAACGTCGCAGCGTCTGGGCGAACTCCACGTCCATCGCCAGGAAGCCCGCTTCGCCCTGCACCGGCTCGACGATAAAACAGGCCACGTCATCAACGTCGATCTCAACGCTGAACAGCCGCTCCATGGCCTTCAGGGCCTCGGCGCAGGTCACGTCATTGTCTTTGCTGGGGAAGGGCAGATGGAACACCGGCCCCGGTAGCACACCGACTTTCTGCTTGTACGGCGCGACTTTGCCGTTGAGGTTCAGGGTGGCGAGTGTGCGACCGTGGAAGGCGCCGTCGAAGGCGATGACTGCCGTGCGCCCGGTGGCGCCACGGACGATCTTCAGGGCGTTTTCCGCCGCTTCCGCACCGCTGTTGGTGAGCATGCCGCTGACCGGGTAATCCACCGGGATAAACGCTGTCAGGCGATCCATCAGTTCGAGGTAAGGCACATGCGGTGCGGCGTTGAACGCGTAGTGAGTCAGCCGGGTGGCTTGTTCGCGAATGGCCTCGACGATGCGTGGATGGCAATGGCCGAGGTTCAGCACGCCGATACCACCGACAAAATCGATGTAGCGTTTGCCGTCGGAGTCCCAGACCTCGGCGTTTTTACCGTGGCTGAGCGTGACGGGGTGAACGATGTTGATTGACCGACTGATGTTTTCGCTGCTCATGGATACCGGACTCAGAAGAAGGGATGCTTCTTTTTATCTAAGCCGCGAGCAGCGGTGCCCGGCAAACGAAATAAAGTTGCCGGGTCAATATTAAAAGTCGGGATGTGGTTTCGGGATTGAAATATCAAAGATCAAAAGATCGCAGGCTTCGCCAGCTCCTACTGAAGAATGCGATCGACGTAGGAGCTGCCGCAGGCTGCGATCTTTTGATTTTGATCTTCGCTAGTCAGCGGCGAGTCAGCGGCGGCTGAGTGAACTTCACACCGGCCAGACCATGGGCAATCAACGCGCGGATATTGCCGTGATCGCTGCCTTCAGGCGTGGCCACCACCGAGCGGTAATGCTCGCCAAACGCCAACAGCGCTTCCTCATCGCTCAGACCTTCCAGCAATGCCAGACCCAGGGTCTTGCACGAACCTTCGTTCTGCCCGGCGGCGTTTTCCACACCGCCGTTATTGAAAGCCTGGGGCTGATAGTCGTAACCGGCGGCGATGAACGCCAAGGTATCGGCGAAAGCGTGTTCGCCGCTCTTGAGGCTGGCGCGCAGGGTGTTCAAATCACTCATTGGGTTTTCCTTTGGCGAACGCCGCTTGCTGGTCGGCGCTGGCTTCTTTCTGGTATTGGGCTTTCCACTCGGCGTACGGCATGCCGTAAACCACTTCGCGGGCTTCGTCGAGGCTGACGTCGATCTGGCGTTCGTCGGCAGCGGCCTTGTACCACTTGGACAGGCAGTTGCGGCAGAAACCCGAGAGGTTCATCAGGTCGATGTTCTGCACATCCTTGCGGCTGTCCAGGTGGGCAACCAGCCGGCGAAAGGCGGCGGCTTCAAGTTCCAGGCGTTGTTGATCGTTCATGATGGGCTCTGTGCAATCAAATCGTGGCGCGGATGATAAAAGCCTGGCGACCGATGCGCCAGACGCGGTCAACGGCTCGCGGCCAGGGTAATCGATACCGACTCGGCGAAGCGCAAGGCATGGGGCTTGTCGACTTCGACTTCGGCGTACAGTACCGACTCGTTGACCATGATCAGGTCCAGCAATTCCTGAGTCAGGCGCTCGAGCAAGGCAAAGCGATTGCCCTCCACGTGGGCGATGATCGCCTTGGTGATGGTGCGATAATTCAACGCGTGATCGATATCGTTGTCACGCACTGCATCCTGGGCGGCGTACAGAATGGTCAGGTTGATCAGCACATCCTGCTTGTTGAGGATCTCGTCCTCGTTGATGCCGATGAAAGTTCGCAAACACAGGTCCTTGACCCGGATGCGTGCCATTCCTGGTTGAAGTTGTGGCATTGCTACTTGCTCCGTCCAATCAATTGCAGGAACTCCTGGCGGGTATTACTCGACTCGCGGAAGGCGCCGAGCATCACCGAGGTGTTCATGGTCGAATTCTGTTTTTCGACGCCGCGCATCATCATGCACATGTGCTGGGCTTCGATGACCACCGCGACACCGGCGGCGTCGGTCACTTGCTGCACTGCGTCGGCGATTTGCCGGGTGAGGTTTTCCTGGATTTGCAGTCGGCGGGCGAACATATCCACAAGCCGCGCAATCTTCGACAGGCCCAGCACCTTGCCCGTTGGAATATAAGCCACATGAGCCTTGCCGATGAAGGGCAGCATGTGATGTTCACAGAGCGAGTACAGCTCGATGTTGTCGACGATGATCATTTCATCGTTGTCTGAGGCAAACAGCGCGCCGTTGACGATTTCTTCGACACTTTGTTCGTAACCATGACACAGGTATTGCATCGCCTTGGCGGCGCGAACCGGGGTGTCTTGCAGTCCTTCGCGGTCGGGATTTTCACCGAGGCCGATCAGGATCTCGCGATAGCTCTGTGACAGGGTGTTCTGAGGCAGGAATAACGTCATGGGACATCCTCGCGGGAGCGGCTTATTTGACGTGCCGTCCGCCGTTGACGGTCAGGGTCGTGCCGGTGACATAAGGGTTGTCGAGCAAATAGCGCAGGCTCTGGTAGATCACTTCGCTGCCGGGCTCAATGCCCAGTGCCGATTTGGCCAGAACCCTGGCGCGGTACGCCGCGTCGTCGTCGGGATTGAACAGTAGCAGGGCTGGCGCGATACCGTTGACCTTGATGCCGGGCGCGTATTTCGCGGCAAAGGACAGGGTCAGGCTGTCGAGCCCGGCTTTGCTGGCGCAGTAACCGATGTGCTTGCTGCTGCCCCTGCGGGTCACATCATCGCTGATGTGCACTATGTCGGCGGGGCTCGAGCGTTTGAGCAAATCGGCACAGTGCAGGTTGATCAGGTAAGGCGCCAGCATGTGCACGTTGAACATGCGGGTGAAGGCCGCGGCTTCGGAGCCTGGGGTTTCTACCTGCCATTCAGAAGCGTTATGGACGATCGCCCGCAAACTGTCGGTGTGGTTTTTCAGTTCGCCGATGAACGCAAGGATACTGGCCTCGCTGGAAAAGTCCGCAAACACCGCGGTCGCCCCCAGATCAAGCAGGGTTTGCACCCCCGGGCGTTCGCTGCGGTAGCTGAAAATGACCGGATGGCCGTCTTCGAGCAAACGCTGCGCACAGTGCAGGCCGACACGCTGGCCGGCACCGGTGATGAGGATTGGGGCTGCGGTAGAGGTCATGAACGGCTCGCGTCGCGGTAAGAGCAAAACTATACCAGCGACGGGAGTTGTTCACCTACGTCCTGCAAGGGTTACTGATTTTGGGGGTTGTGTTCGGCGGGCAACGGACGCGCAGATGGGGTGTGCAACCACCCGGTCAGCAGACGCGTCGACAGCGGAATGAAGAAATACACCATCAATGGCGTCAGGCACAGGGTGCTGACAAACACGCGGGTCAGCAAACTCGTTTCAACCAATAGCGGCCCGATGACAAAGTTGAACAGCAGGGACACCGGAAAGAACGCCAGCCAGATAGCCACGGCCTGTTTCCAGCGTGGGGGGCGTTGACCGACCGCACCGAACCAGCCATCGATGCCACTGACCCGATGCTCCGAAGGGTGGGCAAACAGATCACTGCCACGTCCCAGCCAGGCAGTGCGCGACGCGGAATGCTCCCAGGCGTGCATGGTCTGCTCGTCGGCGAAGCGGAAGATAATCTGGAATTCGTCATCGTCGGGCGGCGGAGCGAGCACGCCAGAGCCGAGGTAACCGGGGAAGTCGGTGGCCAGTTGTTCGCCTTCGCGCAGCCAGGCCATCAGGTCCTGATAACGCCCATCGGCGACGCGACGCGCCACCATCAGCGTGACGGGGGAGGTAGACATTTTGTATCTCCGTATTACAAACGCGTCGCTCCGGATAGGAGCTTCGCTGGACACAACGCCGGGGTAGTGGGCTGCATCCGGGAACAAGCAAGGATTATTCCTGATTCTGCGGATAACGTTAGTGACCTCGTCGGATATCAACGCCTTGAATGCTAGCGGCGTAGGAGCGTTAAATGTATCCAGATTTTGTACATGGACGTAAATCCCAAGATGGCTGTGCTGACCGACATTGCACCTGGCTTGCCCCCCAATACCTCGCTGATGCGAGAAGAGCTGTTTCCTATTCGTGAGGTCGCGCGCCTGACCGGGGTCAATCCCGTCACGCTACGAGCATGGGAGCGGCGGTATGGTTTGATACAACCTACGCGCACCGAAAGCGGGCACCGTTTGTATTCGATGAGCGATATCGAGCATGTTCGCAGCATCCTCGGCTGGATAGAACGCGGTGTCGCGGTCAGCAAGGTCGGCAAGATACTGGCCAAGACTGAACCGCTCAAGGTGCTGGCGCAGGTCATTCCCAACGAACTCGTTCAAGCCGACTACGGCCAATGGCAGCAGCGGGTCAAGGCAGCGGTGAGTGCTTTTGACGAAGTTCAACTGGAGCAAGTCTACGGTCAGATTTTTTCCAGTTACCCACTGACCGTGGTGTTTCAGGAGATTCTGATTCCGGTCTGGAAGCTATTGCTACAACGCCATGAAGCGTTCGGTCAGACCAGCGAGTGGCTTTTCCTGGATGGTTTTCTGCGAGCTCGAGTGTTGCAGCGGCTGCTGCTGGTGCGTGTCATGCAACCGCGACGAGTGATTGTCTGTGCCTTGGCCGACCAATGTCGTGAACTCGAAGTGCTGCTCACTGCGCTGTATCTGAGCAGTGTCGATTCGACTATTCAGTTGTTGGCGATCGGTCAGCCCTTCGACGAGCTGATCCTGATCTGTGAGAAAATCAAGCCCAAGGCACTGGTGCTGGTTTCCAGTCACGCGCCGGCCGGCGAATTGCCTCGACGTTTGAAACGCTTGGCCATGAGCCTGGATTGTCAGGTGTTGCTGGCCGGGGATGCATCGGACCTGGCACAGGAGAGACTGGCCGGATCATCGATCGGTTGTCTGGGAAACGAGGGAGGGGTGATGCGCCAGCGTCTGAAGCAGTTCCTGGCGGGAAACCTGGATACCTGAGATTCAGATATGCAGTGCAGGATGAGTCAGACGATGTTGCTGAAGGATGTACTGACGCAGACGTTCGGTTTCGTCCGTGTCGCTCTGGCTCAACTCATAGGCGTAGAAACCCTGCTCGGTTTCACGCTCGAAGGTGCCGCGCAACGCAATCCGCTCATAACCTGACGGGCTGAACCACAACGCGAAGTGTTTTGGCGCCTTGGTCTTGTTGCGAACCTCCAGCAATACCCCTTTGAACGATATTTCGTGCACCCACATCGTGCCGGGTTGCCCCTTGGCATTTTCCAGCGCCACCGGTTCTTCGAGCGCCAGGCGCCATGGCCGAATCATCGGCCCGTCTTCATAGATACTGGGGACGCCGAGGCGTAGATGCATTGCGTGAAACTCATCTTCCACCAGGTGCAGCGGGAAGGTTATTTGCTGATTTTCGAAATTGGCCTGGATGGTGACTTGCTCATGAGCGGCCAAGCGTGTGAGCAAGTCACGAATCTGCGAACCTCCGTTGACGAGCAGACTCGACGTCGCATCCCGCACATTGAGTTGCGGGTTGTGTTGCATGTTCTGGATAAAATCCAGCTCATCCTGGGTCAGGAGTGCGTCGCGCTGCATGATTTGCTCGAAAGAAATAATTACAAAGTCATCGGTGATTGTAGTAAATGACCACTAATTCGCAGATTGGTTTGAGCCGTTCGTCGTTTTGAGTGCGGCAATTTCCGCTTGTGCCTCGGCCAACTGCGCTTCCAGCTGCGCGACTCGCTGCTGCGCCTTGACCTGAACCGTGACGTCTTTCTGTACCCCGACGAAATAGGTCTGTCCGTCGTGCGGGTTTTTTACCGTGGAAAGCGACAGTTCGTTCCAGAACGGGGTGCCGTCCTTGCGGTAATTCCTGAGGATTTCCCGGCAGGAGCCGCCGCTGTCCAACGCCTGCCGAATCAAGGCAAGGGCTGCCTGATCCCGGTCTCCTGCCTGCAAAAAACGGCAATCCTGATAGAGGATTTCTTCGCTGGTATAACCCGTCAGGCGTTCGAATGCCGGGTTTACGTAAATCAGGATGTTGTCCTGCTCGCCTTCCTTTTCGGCAATCACAATGCCGTCGTTGGAAGCGTCGATCGCCATTTGCAGCAGAGAGGCGTTGATCATCGCAGAGTCCTTTGCGTATTGATTGATACGCTGCATTCTAAAAGATCAATGAGGGCGGTGCTGTTAATATCTCCTACTTTTATTTAGATTCAGGATCAGATTGATGAAAGTCGCCATCCTTTCCGGCTCGGTGTACGGCACGGCTGAAGAAGTCGCCCGCCACGCAGCAAGCATTTTGAACGCCGCCGGTTTTGAAACCTGGCACAACCCGCGCGCGACACTCGCCGATGTTCAGGCGTTTGGCCCCGAAGCATTTCTGGCGGTGACCTCGACCACCGGCATGGGCGAGTTGCCGGACAATCTGCAGCCGTTGTATTTCGCCATCCGCGATCAATTGCCCGCCGCCTGGCGTGGCTTGCCGGGTGCGGTGATCGGTTTGGGCGACTCCAGTTATGGCGATACGTTCTGCGGCGGCGGTGAGCAAATGCGTGAATTGTTTGGCGAACTGGGCGTGCACGAAGTCCTGCCGATGCTGCGCCTGGACGCCAGCGAAACCGTGACGCCGGAAACCGACGCCGAGCCTTGGCTGGCGGAACTGGTCAACGTTTTGCGGAGCTGACCGGCCGCTCGCGCCTTTATTGGCGGCGATGCTTTGACATGGATCCAGACTCACCCGCGCACTGACTCGCTCGGCCATCAAGCTGGCTGCCAATGCAACTACACGAAGTCCGGGGGCTGACTAGACTGCTGTAACGCAGCAAAAAACAATAAAAACCCAGAAAAATAAAAAAGAGAATCCTTGCCGTGAGCGTAGCCCCCGTCCAATCGCCACACAGCATCAAAGACAAAGTCAGTGCCGCCGAATGGCAGACCCGCATCGATCTGGCCGCCTGTTATCGCCTGGTCGCCTTGCACGGCTGGGACGATCTCATTTTCACGCATATTTCCGCCAAGGTGCCGGGCACTGAAGACTTTCTGATCAATCCGTTTGGGCTGATGTTCCATGAAATGACTGCGTCGAGCCTGGTCAAGGTCGATCAGGCCGGCAACAAGTTGATGGACAGCCCTTACGAGATCAACCCGGCGGGATACACCATCCACAGCGCCGTGCATGAAGTCCGTCATGACGTCGCGTGTGTACTGCACACCCACACCGCGGCGGGGGTGGCGGTATCGGCACAGACGCAGGGCATCTTGCCGATCAGTCAGCAGTCCTTGTTCGTCCTTTCCAGCCTGGCTTATCACGCCTATGAAGGTGTTGCGCTGAACCATGAAGAAAAGGCGCGACTGCAAGCCGACCTTGGAGAAAACAATTTCCTGATGCTGCACAACCACGGTCTGCTGACCTGTGGCGGCACCATCGCCGACACGTTCCTGATGATGTTTACCTTTCAGCGCGCCTGCGAGATTCAAGTGCTGGCGCAGAACGGTGGCGCTGAGCTGATCGCCATCGAACCGCAGATTCTGGCGGGCGCCAAGGCGATGATCGCCGGTGTCACCAAAAGTGCTCAAGGGATGGGCGGCGCGCTGGCCTGGCCGGCGCTGCTGCGCAAACTCGATAAACAAGACCCGGGTTATAAACTCTAAATGGCCCTCGCCGAGATTCCACTGTGTGTCTGGCGCAAACGCGGCCAGACGTTCGTATTCCGCGGTCAGACCCTGCGCTATTGGACCGCTGGGCAGGGCGAGCCGCTGTTGCTGATCCATGGCTTTCCGACCGCCAGCTGGGACTGGCATTACCTGTGGCAGCCGCTGGCGCAGCGCTATCGGGTGATTGCCTGCGACATGCTCGGCTTCGGCGATTCGGCCAAACCGGTGAACCACGGCTACAGCCTGCTGGAACAGGCCGATCTGCAACAGGCCTTACTGGCGCATTTGAACGTTGAACAACCCGTTCACGTGTTGGCACACGATTATGGCGACAGCGTGGCCCAGGAACTGCTGGCCCGGCACTATGAAACGCGCGCTGATATTGCCAGTTGCGTGTTTCTCAATGGCGGGCTGTTTCCCGAAACCCATCGCCCGGTGTTGATGCAAAAACTCCTGCTCAGCCCCTTGGGCTGGATGATCGGGCGAGCCTTTACCCGAGACGCTCTGGTGAAGAGTTTCCAGCAGGTGTTCGGTCCGCAGACCCGGCCCACCGAAAGTGAACTGGATGATTTCTGGAGCTTGGTCGACAACAATCGCGGGCAACGGATCATGCACAAATTGATCAGTTACATCCCGCAGCGCCGTGTCCAGCGTGAGCGTTGGGTCAGCGCCATGCAGCGCGGCGAGGTGCCGCTACGGGTCATCGATGGCGAGGTCGATCCGGTGTCCGGCGCACATATGGTGGCGCGCTATCGGCAACTGATTCCCGACCCGGACACGGTCTTGCTGCCAGAGATTGGCCATTATCCGCAGATTGAAGCGCCGGCGCAGGTGCTCAAGCACTATCTGGAGTTTCGCGACCGTCTGGTTTTAACGCCGCTCAAGGTGGCGTGTTCCTGATTATCCCGCTGCCTTATCGCGCACCATTCAGCCGCCCCCGTGTTTATTGTGACCGGCAGCCTCGTGGCTGACACTCGCACTCATTGTCCCTTGGCCTGCTGGAGTTCCCCATGAATGAGTCTGTGCGCTTCGAAGATAAAGTGGTGATCGTCACCGGTGCGGGCGGTGGCTTGGGGCGGGCGCACGCGCTGCTGTTCGCAAAGCAGGGCGCCAAAGTGCTGGTCAATGATCTCGGCGGTTCGGCTCAAGGCGAAGGCGCCAATGCATCGGCTGCCGATCGTGTGGTAGCGGAGATTCGTGAAGCGGGCGGTACCGCCGAGGCGAACCATGACTCCGTCACCGACGGTGACAAAATCGTCCAGAATGCCCTCGACACATTCGGTCGTGTCGATGTTGTGGTGAACAATGCCGGTATTCTGCGGGACAAGACCTTTCACAAAATGGACGACAGCGACTGGGACCTGGTTTACCGCGTCCACGTCGAGGGCGCCTACAAGGTCACCCGCGCTGCCTGGCCGCACATGCGTGAGCAAAACTACGGTCGCGTGATCTTCACCGCGTCGACTTCGGGCATCTACGGCAATTTTGGTCAGTCCAACTACGGCATGGCCAAACTCGGCCTCTACGGCCTGACCCGCACACTGGCCATCGAAGGCCGCAAGCACAACATCCTGGTCAACGCCATCGCCCCCACCGGCGGCACCCGCATGACCGAAGGCCTGATCCCGCCACAAGTGTTCGAACAACTCAAACCGGAACTGGTCAGCCCGCTGGTGGTGTACCTGGCCAGCGAGCATTGCCAGGAAACGTCGGGGTTATTCGAAGTGGGTGGCGGCTGGATGGGCAAGGTGCGCTGGGAGCGCAGCCTGGGCGCCGGGTTTGACCCGCGGGTGGGGTTTTCGCCGGAGGATGTGGCGGCGCATTGGGAGCAGATTTGTGATTTTGAGGGGGCAGCGCATCCGAAGGACAATATTGAAGCGTTGAAGGAAATGATGGAGAACTTGCAGAGGTATTCCATCTGATTGCGCCACATCTGGCGGGGCTTGCCTGAGCTCTGCCATCTCCTCTCGATGACTCACTGCCTGAAAACCTTTCGCCCATAAAAAAGGCCGCTGCAAACGCAGCGGCCAAAGTAAGACGTTGGATCAAGGAGCAACAAATCAACGTCAGTGAACACGGGGCGATGAGTCGAAAAAATATGCTTCAAATCATCTGGATTCTGTCGCCAACGGGGTGGTCTATCAATCCCCGTCGCTTCGTGCTTTCAGGCCGTTTGCCGTGAAAGCCCGGCAAGAATAAGGGCTTGAGCGCAAAGGAAAAATAGCGATTCCAGACATGCACTGTTGCAGTCTGAGCAACAGTCTTTGGCTGAACCCTGTAGCAGCCTTCGGCATCTGCCACATGCCCGATTCAACCCGCCTCCCATGCGTTGCGCTGATAACCCTCCATCCAGCCCATCCATACCCCGCGCAAACCCGCGTCCCATGCGGGCATTCATCCTTTGGAGGTACAGCGTGAATACCTCCTTGGTGCGCTTATCGCTCCCGGCGTGCGGCAGTAGGGTGAGGCCTTCTGTCACTCACCGGGGAAGACGCATGACAAAAACAACAATGCGCGCCATCTTCAAACCGCAAGCGCTGGCCGCTGCGGTGGCCTTGGGCTGCTGTGCTCAGGCGCAGGCTGTTTCATTCAACATCGGCGAAATCGAGGGGCAGTTCGATTCCTCGTTGTCGGTCGGCGCGAGCTGGGGCATGCGCGATGCCGACAAGTCACTGGTGGGCACCGTCAACGGCGGCACTGGCCAGTCTTCGACCGGTGATGACGGACGCCTGAACTTCAAGAAAGGCGAGACCTTCTCCAAGATCTTCAAAGGTATCCACGACCTCGAGTTGAAGTACGGCGACACGGGCGTGTTCGTTCGTGGCAAGTACTGGTACGACTTCGAGCTGAAGGATGAAGACCGCGAGTTCAAGCAGATCAGTGACAACGGCCGCAAAGAGGGTGCCAAGTCTTCGGGCGCGCAGATCCTCGATGCATTCGTCTATCACAATTATTCGATTGCCGATCTGCCGGGCACCGTGCGCGCCGGCAAGCAGGTGGTCAGCTGGGGTGAAAGCACCTTCATCGGCAACTCGATCAACAGCATCAACCCGGTCGACGTTTCCGCGTTCCGTCGTCCTGGCGCCGAGATCAAGGAAGGCCTGATTCCGGTGAACATGTTGTTCGCCTCCCAGGGCCTGACCGATCAGCTCACGGTGGAAGGCTTCTACCAACTGGAGTGGGATCAGACCGTTCTCGACAACTGCGGCACCTTCTTTGGCGTCGACGTGGCGGCAGACGGCTGCAACAACGGTTACACCGTCGGCAGCCCGGCGATTGCGCCGTTGGCGCCGTTGGCGGCAGCCTTTGGCCAACCTATCCAGGTCACCCGTGAGGGCGTGATCGTGCCCCGTGGCGGCGACCGCGATGCCCGGGATTCGGGGCAGTGGGGCACAGCCTTGCGCTGGCTCGGTGACGACACCGAATACGGCCTCTACTTCATGAATTACCACAGTCGCACACCGACCGTCGGCACCACCACCGCCGGGCTGTCGACACTGGCCAGGCTGCCGGGCATGATCAGCGCCGCCAACCGTCTGGCCCCGGGCAGCGGCTCGGGCCTGGCCCAAAGCGTGATGCTCGGGCGCGGCCAGTATTACCTCGAATACCCGGAAGACATTCGTCTGTACGGTGCGAGCTTCTCCACCACGTTGCCCACCGGCACTGCCTGGACCGGCGAAATCAGCTACCGGCCCAACGCTCCGGTGCAGGTCAACACCAACGACCTGACCCTGGCGTTGCTTAACCCGATCGCCGGCGGCGCCGCATCGCCTGTCGCGACCCGGCCGGGTGCCGACAACACTGGTTATCGCCGCAAGGAAGTGACCCAGGTCCAAAGCACCCTGACGCACTTCTTCGACCAGATATTGGGCGCCCAACGCCTGACCCTGGTCGGTGAAGCCGCGGTGGTGCGGGTCGGTGGTCTGGAGTCGCGGAGCAAGCTGCGTTACGGCCGTGATTCGGTCTACGGCCAGTACGGTTTCGGTGGCGATACCGACGGCTTCGTCACCTCTACTTCCTGGGGCTACCGCGCCCGGGCGATTCTCGACTACGCCAACGTGATCGGCGGGATCAACCTCAAACCCAACCTGTCCTGGTCCCATGACGTCGCCGGCTACGGTCCCAACGGGCTGTTCAACGAAGGCGCCAAGGCGGTCAGCGTCGGTGTCGATGCCGATTACCGCAACACCTATACCGCGAGCCTCAGTTACACCGACTTCTTCGGCGGTGACTACAACGTCCTGGAAGACCGTGACTTCCTGGCGCTGAGCTTCGGTGTGAACTTCTGATCTGGCTGAGAAGGATGATGTTAATGCGCAAGATGATTCTGCAATGCGGCGCC
This sequence comes from Pseudomonas farris, assembly GCF_019145235.1. Lineage (GTDB taxonomy): Bacteria > Pseudomonadota > Gammaproteobacteria > Pseudomonadales > Pseudomonadaceae > Aquipseudomonas > Aquipseudomonas farris. The sequence continues at coordinate 242,302 of NZ_JAHSTV010000009.1, forward strand.
CTGGCCCTGAGCCTGTTGGCCGCCAACGTGATGGCGGCGGTCTCGCCGGAAGAAGCCAACAAGCTCGGCACCACACTCACGCCACTGGGCGCCGAGAAAGCCGGCAACGCCGACGGCTCGATCCCGGCCTGGACCGGTGGCATCCCGAAAAACGCTGGCGCGGTCGACAGCAAAGGCTTCCTGGCTGACCCGTTCGCCAGCGAAAAACCGTTGTTCACCATCACCGCCGCGACTGTTGATAAGTACAAGGACAAGCTCTCGGATGGCCAGGTGGCGATGTTCAAGCGCTACCCGGAAACCTACAAGATCCCGGTCTATCCGACCCATCGCACCGTGGGCCTGCCGCCGGAAATCTACGAGTCGGCCAAACGCAGCGCGCTGAATGTGAACAGCATCAACGACGGTAACGGCCTGGCCAATTTCACCGGCAATCGCTATTACGCATTCCCGATTCCGAAGAACGGCGTCGAGGTCCTGTGGAACCACATCACCCGTTATCACGGCGGCAACCTGCGACGCATCATCACCCAGGTGACCCCACAGACCAACGGCAGCTACACGCCGATCCGTTTCGAGGAAGAGATTGCCGTTCCGCAACTGATGAAGGATCTGGACCCGGAAAAAGGCGCCAACGTACTGACCTTCTTCAAACAATCGGTGACCGCGCCGGCGCGCTTGGCGGGTAACGTGCTGCTGGTGCATGAAACCCTCGATCAGGTGAAAGAGCCGCGTCTGGCGTGGATCTACAATGCCGGTCAACGTCGAGTCCGACGCGCACCGCAAGTGGCCTACGACGGGCCGGGCACCGCCGCCGATGGTCTGCGCACGTCGGATAACTTCGACATGTTCTCCGGTGCGCCGGATCGCTACGACTGGAAACTGATCGGCAAAAAGGAAATGTACATTCCCTACAACAGCTACAAACTCGACTCGCCGAGCCTCAAGTACGACGACGTGGTGAAAGCCGGGCACATCAACCAGGACCTGACCCGCTACGAATTGCACCGGGTCTGGGAAGTGGTCGGCACGGTCAAACCGAGCGAGCGGCACATCTACGCCAAGCGCCACATGTACCTCGACGAAGACAGCTGGCAAGTGGCGTTGGCGGATCACTACGACGGTCGCGGCCAACTGTGGCGAGTGGCCGAAGGTCACGCCCAGTATTACTACGATCACCAGACTCCGGCCTACACCCTGGAGGCGCTCTACGACATCATTGCCGGCCGATACATTGCCCTGGGAATGAAGAACGAAGAGAAGCACAGCTTCGAATTCGGCTTCAACGCCAAGTCTGCGGACTACACCCCGTCGGCTCTGCGCGCCGAAGGTGTTCGGTAACGGTTTTGATACATTGGCATCACCAGAGGCGACCTGCGGGTCGCCTTTTTTATGGGCGCCGATCAGCGTCCTGAATACTTCTCAACAAGCGGGTTATAGAGGGCTAGGGTGGCCGGACAATTATAAAAAGGCACGCCGCAATGACCGCCATGACTCCGTGTCTGGACCGTTCTGGATTCCTGCCCCGCCTGTCCTCTCATCACCTGTCGCGGGCCCGTTTGAGCGAGCCGTTATTGGCTTCGACGGCCCGGGTGAAATTGCTCTGCGCACCCGCCGGCAGTGGCAAGAGCGCGCTGCTCGCCGAATGCCTGTTGCAGGCACCAACCCAGTGCTGGGTGCATTGGTTGCCAATGTCTGGCGAAGCGTGGAGTGCGGCGGATTTTCGTTATCGTCTGGCAGAGACGCTGGGGTTGGCCTCATCGGATGAAGCCGGGTTGCTGAGCTGTCTGGCGCGATTGCAGACGCCGACCTGGCTGTTTCTCGATGACTACTGCCGCCTGCCAAACCCGGAGCTGGATCTGCTACTGGATCGTATGCTGGCGATCAGCAGCCCGATGCTGACCTGGTGGCTGGGTGCCCGCCGCCGGCCGCCCTGCAACTGGCCAAGGTTGCTGCTCGACGATGAGTTGTACGAGTGCGAGAGCGCTTCGCTGGCTTTTACCTCGGGTGAAGTCGAGCAGATATTGCAGCCCTGGGTACCGGAGCAAGCCAGCAAGGTGGCCAGTCGGATCATCCAGCGCACCGGCGGCTGGTGTGCCGGAGTGCGGATTGCATTGCTGCAGAAGTGCGACTGGTCACGTCAGGACAAACCCCTGGGACGGGCGGACACCTTGCTCGATTATCTGGAGCATGAGTTATTCAGTTCGCTGACGCCTGAGTTAAGCGAAGCCTGGAGGGTGCTGGCCCACTTACCCCGCTTTAATGCCCGGCTGTGCGATCACCTGTTCGGGGCTGGGGAGGGCGCTCAGTACTTGCGGACCTTGCAAGCGCTGGGCTGTTTTATCGAACCCTGGCGGGACTCCACCGACTGGCTACAGATTTTCACCCCGTTCACCCAATTGTTGCGCGATGAGCAATGGCCGGCGGGACGCTCCTGGCATCGGCGTGCCTGCCAGTGGTTCTGTGCCGAACAGGACTGGAAGTCGGCCTTTGAACAGGCATTGCTCGCCGAGGAATACGAAGTGGCGGTCAGCCTGTTGCAGCACTTCAGTTTCGAGCATTTGTTCGAGGAGCAGACGGTGGTGCTGTTGCTGCGTTTACATGAGCAGCAAGGCGAGGAACTGACGCTGGGCAGCCCGCAGTTGGTCGGATTGATTACAGCTGCGCTGTTATTCGCCGGACGTTTCGAACAGGCGACTGCCTGCATTGCTCATTTGGCGCATTTCACGCCTCAACCCTCGGCGGTGCTTCAGCGTCAATTGATTGCACGCTGGCAGGCCCTGCAGGGGTGGTTGCTGCATTTACAGGGACGAATGGAGACTTCGCGCGCGCACTTCCTTGACGCGTTGAAGGCGCTCGATCCCGAATGCTGGACCGCGCGCCTGATGTGTTTGTCCGGTCTGACGCAACAGGCCTTGCTAAGGGGCGAACTCGACGTGGCGCAAGCCCATAACCGCGAGGCGTTGTGCCTGGCGCGGGCGCAAGGTTCGCTGGTGTTCGAGGGCTTGATGGAGCTCGATCATGCACAATTGCTGGAGCAGCGGGGAGCTCCGGCCCGCGCCGAGAGCCTGTTGCTCAACGTGCACGAACTGCTCTGCCAGCAAGGGGATCGGCCCACGCCTCTGCTCGGGCGCATCGCCCTGCGACGTGGACGACTGGCGTTATGCATGGGGCAGGAGGAACGGGCCACCGAGTTCTTTCAGCACGGTCTCGACGATTGTCTGCGCAGCCACGACAAACGTGTGCTCTACGGTTTTCTCGGTCAGGCGCAATTGGCGGCCAATCAAGGCGATTACGCCCAGGCCTTTGTTCGCTTGCGCGATGCCGAGCGCTTGATGCAGCAGCGGCAGATTCCGGACACGGTCTACCGAGGAGTGCTGTTGCAGGTCAGTAGTCATTTCTGGTTACAACAGGGACGTCCCGAGCTGGCGCGCGAGGCGTTGAGCCGGGTACTCAAACACTATCGCGGGCCCCAGGCACGACAGGCGCCGCCGGCCACTCTGGAGTTGATTCCACGGATCGAATACCTGCTGATCCTCGCCCGAGTCCGGTTAGCGCCGCAGATGTCTGATGCCACGGCACAGCTTGAGTTGTTGATGACACACGCACAGGCGCGCGGTATGTGGGCGCTCGCCACTGAGTTGCAACTGGCGGTAGCCGAAGCGTTGTGGCTCGCCGGCCATACGGAACAATCCATCGGTATGTTGCAAGAGGGCGTTTGCAGTGTGGAGCGATACCAGGGACAACAGGTGTTGAAAGAGTTGAGACAGCGTCAGGGTGCATTGTTTGAAGTCCGGTCTTCTGTTTTGCCAGACGAACTTATCCTGCGTTCAGGTGAAACAGGTGCATTGAGCCAGCGTGAACGACAAGTACTGGAGTTAATAGCACTCGGTCATTCCAATCAACAGATTGCAGATGCCCTGTTCATTTCTTTGCATACTGTTAAAACCCATGCCCGGCGTATTCACGGAAAGTTAGGAGTGGAGCGCAGGACGCAAGCCGTGGCAAAGGCAAAGTTACTTGGGTTGTGCGGATGATTTCAGGGCTTTTTAGGCTGTATTGGTTTTTTTGAATTTTGTGTTTTGAGAGGGTGTTGTTTTACATGTGGTATTGAATGCGAATATTTGGTATTGGATAGGCAGTTTGTTGTTTGTTTGTTCTGGAATAGTTTTAAAGGAGCCAGCGGTAAAGTTGGTTTTTTTAAACTATACAAAGGACAGAAGTTAATATCATGAATACAATTTACTCCGCAGTAAGCGACAGCCGTCCGCAATGGTTTGAGTACGCGAGTGCCGCCGATCAATTACATTACGGCGAACTGGAAAAACAGTTGATCGATAGTCGTAACGATCTGGAAAAACAACTCGGGCGCTTCACCAGTCTACAAGTTTATGCCCAGAGCCTGATGAGTCAGGCGCTGCTAATGGAGTTTGGCGCAACCCTTAACCCCGACAACATCACGACCCACTGCCGTTATGTGTTCCAGCAGAACGGTCGAACCTACATTCAGGAGGACAAGCGATCTCTGACCGACTTGCTGCTGCATGGGCTGCATGAGAATGGTCAGCGTGGCCAGATCACTTTCAAGAGCGATGGATTTTTGCCATCGGGCCTAAACCAGCAATGGCTGGAAGAAGTACTTACCACTGACGTACGCGCAGCTTTTGGGGCTGAAATCCGGAGTGTCTACCTGCGAGCAGGTGTGCTGGCGGCCATGAACAATGTCACTCGTGACCGGCTTTTACTGAGTGCATTTGCCGCGAAGCTCCAGGGACATCTCAACGACGATAACCTGCAACTTATTCGACGTGCTGTAGCCGGAGACACGAGCCTGTCGCTGGCGCCTTTGCAGTTGCGTGAAGACACCCGTCCACTTTGTGATGTGGTCGTCGTCGGCCCTCTTGATGGGTATTCGGACGATTGGTTTTTGTACGCGCCGGGAGCGCCCGGTGGTCAGGACTGGCACCGCTTTGCAACCTTCAGGGTGCTGGATCTATCTCTCAGCGCCTGGACGGCGACGGAACAAGGTCGGGATTATCTGGTATGGCAGACTCACGCGCTGGAACGGGAAGAGATTGGTGGTTACCTGAAAACAATCCCGCCACGACCCAACAATTGGCGCGGCGCCAGGCTGGCACCTTCTTTCTATCAAGGAGAGGAAGTGCTGAAGAGTATTGTTTTCAATCATCGGGCATGGCTGGTTGCGCAAGAAGAAAGTCTGACACCCTATGGTTATCGCATTGCCTCCGATGAACAGCGTCAGCGCTTTACGCGACTCAATTGCGAACTCAAGGCTCTGAAAACCCTTGAGGTGCGCCAGGGCGGGTTCATTTCCTACGAGCGGTTTTGCTTCGACCTGATCAAGCAACGAGTCGAACAAGTATTACTGCAACGAGGTGAAAGTTTAGCGGTCAACCCTGACCGGATTTATGTGCAAATCAGTCAGGAACAACAGATGACACTGACTGAACTGATCGTTCGTGAAGTGCATTTTGAAGCCAGCGGCATCGGTCAGCCTCTTTATCCACGCTTCACGTGGGCGACCGACCATCCGGATATCACAACGCTTGATATCCGCGATATTTCCAGTTGGTCGAAAACATTGCGCCCCGGTGAGAAGTACATCGACATGTTGCGTTCGGTTTATCTCAACCGCTCCAATCCCGAAGGACTGTTAAAGCGAGGGATTTGCATAGGTGCAATGCGTCGCCAGATGACCGTGTCACTCATGCAAGCGGCTTTCACAGGGCGCATACCACCACAGCATGTCATCGAACTCGAGAAGGTTATCGTGGCGTTCGATTCGATGCAGCCGACCAGTCCCGTCGGTGAAGCGCCTGGCGATGTGCGCCACAGTGCCTTGTTCAAGCTCTTTCTCCGGGATCGTCTGGTGGTGGGGGTATTCGTGTTCAGGCTGCTTGTGGCCGGGAAAGTCGAAGAATACCTGTATACCCCGAATGCACCGGATGGCTGCGAACTGCGTCCCTTCAAGGATTTTGTACCCGCCGTGAAAACCCGGGGCATTGGTGACTATCTGTATGATCGAGTGTTCGCGAAGTACCAGCCGCAGGTTGGTACCTATCTGACAGATCTTGAGCAGTTGGCCAACTTCACAGAAGCGCCAGCTCTGGTGCGCAACAGTCGCGTCACCGATCTGAACGACTGCTACAACGACGTGGTGTACAAGATCATTTCTGATGTCGATGAGGCCACCCAAAGCCTCGGCGAAATCATTGGCGGCCTGGTGTACGACGCTGTCGTGACGGCAGTCAGCGTGATCAGCATCGTCTTTGCGCCTGTGGGTATTGCATTGAGTGCCGCGTTGCTGACCCAGAATTTGGTGCAGGGGGTCGCGGCCTACTCCGAGGGTGACCGGGCAAAAGCCATGGGGCATTTCAAGGAAGCGTTGATTGAACTGGCGTCGCTGGGCAAGGCCGGGATAGGTGGAGCGGGAGCCAGTCAGGTGCAGAAAAATCTCATTGACTTGCTGGGTGATGCGCGAGAGGTCGAAAAATTGTACAGCGCGGCCACAGGCCAACAAGGCTTGGAGGAGCGGGCGCTCGAGGCGATCAAAGAGATCCTGGCCGATCCTGGAAGCTCTGTCAGCAAAACCACCCTTGTGTAATAGCCAAGGCTGGCCGTTGCTTCCAGATCCCGCTCAGCGGTTGAAGTCTTCAGATTGATACCCCATCCGCCAACTCACGGCCCGGGTCGCCGCCAGCAAGCGCTGCGCCGCCGGGCCGTTTTCATCGGCATGGAACAACGAGGTCGGGCCGACGATGGTCATCACCGCCGCCACCTTTCCGACCGCATTGAACACCGGCGCCGACAACGCATCCACGCCCGGCATCAGCAAGCCGTGAACATGGTGCAAGCCGCGTTCACGGATCTGTTCGCATAATGTGCTGTAAGCCTGCTCATCGGCCAACGGATGAACGTCGACGGCGCGGACTTCGAGATCGCGCAACTCATCGGTTTCGCGGTGGGGCAAGAAGGCACTGAACACCAGCCCTGTCGACGAGCTGAGCAACGGTAAAACCGAGCCCAATTGCGTGACCACTGTCACCGCGCGCACCGCAGGTTCAATGTGCACCACCGTCGCGCCTTGGTTGCCCCACACCGCTATAAAGCAGGTCTCATTCAGCTCATCACGCAACTCAGCCAAGGGCAGGGCGGCGACTTTCAGCACGTCCATACTGTTCAAAGCAGCCAGACCGACTCGAAGCGCTTCACGGCCGAGGCCGTAGTGGTTGGTGGCGGGGTTCTGCTCGGCAAAACCGCTGGCGATCAGCGCCTGCAAATAGCGGTGAACCTTGCTCGCCGGCATCTGCACGTGTTCGGCCAGGCGCGACAGCGAGGTCGACGGCGACAACTCGGCAAGCGCCTTGAGGATGTCGGTACCGACCTCGGCCGAGCGGACTTTCTGTTTGCCGTTGCTTTCGCTGGTCATGAGGCGGTGTGATCCCGGGACGAATGGGCGTCTTTATAGCTTGACGGTCAATACCAATCAAATTACGTTATGCGTAATCTAATTACGATAAAAATAACCCAGGCGTGCCAAGACCTCTTCAGCAGAGTGACAGGCCATGCCTACTCCCGTTCAGGAGGCTCCATGAACCTCGATTCAACGGCGCCAGCGCTGGCTTATCAGTCAGGCTTTGGCAACGAATTCAGCAGCGAAGCATTGCCCGGCGCACTGCCCGTCGGCCAGAACTCCCCGCAAAAAGCCCCTTACGGCCTGTACACCGAACTGTTCTCCGGTACGGCCTTTACCATGGCTCGCAGCGAAGCACGACGGACCTGGATGTACCGCATTCAGCCGTCGGCCAATCACCCGGCATTCGTCAAACTGGATCGGCAACTGGCCGGCGGCCCATTGGGTGAAGTAACCCCCAATCGCCTGCGCTGGAATCCGTTGGACATTCCGACCGAACCGACCGATTTCATCGACGGGCTGGTGAGCATGGCCGCCAACTCGGGCGCGGAAAAACCGGCCGGGATCAGCATTTATAACTACCGCGCCAACCGTTCCATGGAACGCGTGTTCTTCAACGCCGACGGCGAACTGTTGCTGGTGCCGGAACTGGGCCGCTTGCGCATCGCCACTGAACTGGGCGTGCTGGAGCTTGCGCCTCTGGAAATCGCCGTCCTGCCGCGCGGGCTGAAATTTCGCGTCGAACTGCTCGACCCGCAAGCTCGCGGCTACATCGCGGAAAACCATGGCGCCCCTCTGCGCCTGCCGGATCTGGGGCCGATCGGCAGTAATGGCCTGGCTAATCCCCGCGACTTCCTGACGCCAGTGGCCCATTACGAAAACCTCAAGCAACCGACCACCCTGGTGCAGAAATTCCTCGGCCAGCTGTGGGGTTGCGAGCTCGATCATTCGCCGCTGAACGTGGTCGCTTGGCACGGCAATAACGTGCCGTACAAATATGACCTGCGCCGTTTCAACACCATTGGCACGGTCAGTTTCGATCATCCGGATCCGTCGATTTTCACCGTCCTGACCTCGCCAACCAGCGTGCATGGTTTGGCCAACCTCGACTTCGTGATCTTCCCGCCACGCTGGATGGTCGCCGAGAAGACATTCCGTCCGCCGTGGTTCCACCGCAACCTGATGAACGAATTCATGGGCCTGATCCAGGGCGAATACGATGCCAAGGCCGAAGGTTTCGTGCCTGGCGGTGCCTCGTTGCACAGCTGCATGAGCGCTCACGGCCCCGACGGCGAGACCTGCACCAAGGCGATCAACGCTGAACTGGCGCCGGCTAAAATCGATAACACCATGGCCTTCATGTTCGAGACCAGCCAAGTGTTGCGTCCGAGTCGATTCGCCCTGGATTGCCCGCAACTGCAAAACAATTACGACGCTTGCTGGGCCACGCTGCCCGCCACTTTCGACCCGACCCGGAGATAACCCATGACTCAGACTTCCATTACTCGTAGCTGGGTTGCCTCCGCCAACGGCCATACGGATTTTCCGCTGCAGAATCTGCCGTTGGGCGTGTTCAGCGTGAAGGGCTCCGCTCCGCGCAGTGGCGTGGCGATCGGCGATCACATTTTTGACCTGGAAGCGGCACTGGATGCCGGCCTGTTCGATGGCATTGCGAAGAAAGCAGTCGAAGCCACCCGTGGCGGCCAGTTGAATGCGTTCTTCGAATTGGGCCGCGAGGCTCGTGTCGCTTTGCGCGAACGTCTGCTGGAACTGTTTGCTGAAGGCAGCACCCTGCACGGCAAGATTGAGGCTCAAGGCGCCAAACTGCTGCCGCTGGCGGCGGATTGCGAAATGCACCTGCCGGCGAAGATCAACGACTACACCGACTTCTATGTCGGCATCGAGCATGCGCAGAATGTCGGCAAACTGTTCCGCCCGGACAACCCATTACTGCCGAACTACAAGTACGTGCCGATTGGTTACCACGGCCGTGCCTCGACCATTCGCCCGTCCGGCACTGACGTTCGCCGTCCGAAAGGCCAGACCCTGCCGGCCGGTCAGACCGAGCCGACATTTGGTCCGTGCGCACGTCTGGACTACGAACTGGAACTGGGTATCTGGATCGGTCAGGGCAACGCGATGGGCGACTCCATCGCCATCGGTGAAGCCGCCGATCACATCGCCGGTTTCTGCCTGCTCAACGACTGGTCGGCGCGGGACATCCAGGCTTGGGAGTACCAGCCGCTGGGTCCGTTCCTGTCGAAGAGTTTCATCACCAGCATTTCGCCGTGGGTGGTGACGGCCGAAGCGCTGGAGCCGTTCCGTCGTGCCCAGCCTGCGCGCCCGGAAGGCGATCCGCAGCCGCTGCCGTACCTGTTCGACAAACGTGATCAGGCCGCCGGTGCCTTCGACATCGAACTCGAAGTGCTGCTACTGACCGAATCGATGCGCGAGCAAAATCTGCCAGCCCATCGCCTGACCCTCAGCAACACCCAACACATGTACTGGACCGTTGCACAACTGGTTGCGCACCACAGCGTCAACGGCTGTCAGTTGCAGGCCGGTGATCTGTTCGGTTCGGGCACGCTGTCCGGTCCTGAAAACGGTCAATTCGGGAGCCTGCTGGAAATCACCGAGGGCGGTAAAAAGCCGATCGAACTGGCGTCGGGCGAGGTGCGTAAGTTCCTCGAGGACGGCGACGAAATCATCCTGCGCGCACGTTGCAGCCGCGAGGGTTTTGCTTCGATCGGTTTCGGCGAATGCCGCGGCAAAGTGCTGCCAGCGCGTTAAGAGGATCGGGACATGGAACTCTATACCTACTACCGTTCGACCTCGTCTTACCGGGTGCGTATCGCACTGGCGCTCAAGGGGCTGGATTACCAGGCGCTGCCGATCAACCTGATCGCGCCGCAAGGTGGCGAACATCGGCAGCCGGCGTATCTGGGCATCAACCCGCAAGGCCGGGTGCCAGCCTTGCGTACCGATGAAGGCGAGTTGCTGATCCAGTCACCGGCGATCATCGAGTACCTGGAGGAACGTTATCCACAGGTGCCATTGCTGTCCAAAGACCTCGCCGCCCGCGCTTATGAGCGTGGCGTGGCGGCGGTGATCGGGTGCGATGTGCATCCGCTGCACAACGTCAGCGTGCTCAATAAGCTTCGGCAGTTGGGACACGATGAGCCGCAGGTGGTGGAGTGGATCGGTCACTGGATCAGCCAAGGCTTGGCGACGGTGGAGCAATTGATCGGTGACACCGGTTATTGCTTTGGCGATCAACCGGGGCTGGCGGACGTCTATTTGATCCCGCAGTTGTATGCAGCCGAGCGCTTCAATATTTCATTGGAAGCCTACCCGCGAATTCGTCGAGTGGCGGCGCTGGCGGCGACACACCCAGCCTTCTTCCTGGCCCATCCGGCGAATCAGCCCGATACCCCTTAATGGCTTCACATAGACCCAATGTGGGAGCGGGCTTGCTCGCGAAGAACGATAACGCGGTGCGTCAGAAATACCGCGGTGCCTTCTTCGCGAGCAAGCCCGCTCCCACATGGGATCAGTGAACCACTGAGTTGGGCGGCAAATGCCCGAGCCGTTCAGTCAGGCGAATTCGCTGGATCGGATCGTCACTGAGCAGCAGCGCATGTTCCAGGTCAAAGCGCTCGGCATTCGGACAGTCCAGGCGTTGATACAGGCTGGCCCGAGCCAGATAGTCGGAGGCGCTGGCGTTGCCCAATTCAAGCACGCGCTCGGCGTCGATCAGGGCGTCGATGTAGTCATCGTTCGTGAGGTACAACTGGCGCAGGTTGCGCGACAGTCGCTGCAGCATCTGCACCGGTTCGGCAGTCAGTAAATGCTCGGCGCCGAGCTGCATGTTCGGGCCGTACTGGCGTTGCAGTAACTCCCGGCAGTCGTTGGGGTATAGCCGTCGCCCGCCGCAAGGGTCGAGCAGATGATCGGCGCCTTGCACCCGCAGCAGGAAATGCCCGGGAAAGTTGACCCCGACCATGGGAATCTCCAGCCTTCTGGCCAGTTCCAGCGCAATCAGGCCCAGCACCAGCGGCTGGCCCCGCCGACGTTCCAGTACTTTATTGAGTAACGCCACTTGCGGGCGCAAGGGCGTGGAGTCGTCCTGAGCGAACCCCAGGTCATTCATTCGCCGCAACAACGGTTGGGCCAATTCACTCACCGGCAGCATCGGCAACCCGTAGCTGACCCGCTGTTGCAGGTCCTTGAAGTCCGCCAGCACCGCCTCGGGATCCAGCTCTTTATCGTGTTCCACAGCAATCCACAGCGCCGCCTCGAACAGCGCGGGCGGTGATCGTTGCAGACAGTCGAAAAAACGTTGGCGCGGGGTCATCAAAATCTCCGAGGAATGCCTCGTTTTAGCCCCGTCGCGCGCTTTCGTCCAGTCCTGCACATAGGTAGTAACAGGTTATGTCTGAAAGCGTTCAAAGCGGACTCGCTTATTCCGGTGCGCTTCTGCAATTTTTGTGCGCAAGCCTATACTGGCGACTACAAGAAGTGATTCGGGAGCCCTACGATGTTCGCTCTCATGCAAAGCACTCGCCTTGAATCGCTGCACCTGAGCGTTGATCCGGCCACCGGGTTGAAGGCGGTGATTGCCATCCACAACAGCCGTCTGGGACCTGCCCTGGGCGGGTGTCGTTACCTTGCTTACCCCAGCGATGAATCTGCGATCGAGGATGCTGTGCGCCTTGCCCAAGGCATGAGTTACAAGGCGGCCCTGGCCGGCCTGGCTCAGGGCGGTGGCGTCGCGGTGATTCTTCGCCCGGCCCATGTGGAAAACCGCGCAGCGCTATTTGAAGCCTTCGGGCGCTGCATCAACGAACTCGACGGTCGCTACATCACGGCCATCGACGCCGGCACCTCAGTGGCGGACATGGATTGCATCGCCCAACAGACGCAGTTCGTCACCAGCACCACCGCCGCAGGCGACCCTGCACCGCATGCCGCCATGGGCGTATTCGCCGGTATTCGCAGCACCGCCATGGCCCGCCTGGGCAGCGATAATCTCGAAGGCTTGCGCATAGCCATTCAAGGCTTGGGCAATGTCGGTTATGCCTTGGCCGAACAGCTACACGCGGCCGGTGCGGAGCTGCTGGTCAGCGACATCGATCATGGCAAAGTGCAGTTGGCCATGGAGCAGTTGGGCGCTCATCCGATCGCCAACGATGCGCTGCTCAGCACACCGTGCGACATACTCGCGCCCTGCGGCCTGGGCGGTGTGCTTAACAGCAACAGTGTGTCGCAACTGCGCTGCGCGGCGGTCGCCGGTTCGGCAAACAACCAGTTGATCCATCTGGAAATCGCCGATCAGCTGGAGCGCCGGGGCATTTTGTATGCGCCCGATTACGTGATCAATGCCGGCGGGCTGATCTACGTGTCGCTCAAACACCGTGGGGAAGAGCTGACGACCATTACCGCGCACCTGTCGAAAATCAGTTCACGGCTGACCGAAGTATTCGCCCATGCCCAGGCGGAAAAGCGTTCTCCGGCCCGGGTGGCGGATGAGTTGGCGGAGAAAGTGTTGTACCGGTGACGCTGTACCGGTGAAAAGTTTGAAAGGAGTGAGAGCCTATCCGGCCATTGCTCCCCAAGCCCTGCGCCACAAACGTCGGGCCTGACAAATGCACGCCGACTCACGCGTGCCAGGAGCCCTGTGATGCTTCACAAGGTGGAGTTGCCGTACACCCGATTTTTATCCCCTGACGGCCAGTTGCTCGGCAATCTTCCCTCTTGGGCCGACGATTTCAATCTGCTGACGCGCCTGTATCGGCAGATGGTCCTGACCCGCCTTTTCGATCAGAAAGCTGTCGCCCTGCAACGCACCGGGCGCATCGGCACTTATGCGCCGACCTTGGGCCAGGAAGCCATTGGTGTCGCGGTCGGCAGCCTGATGCACGCCGAAGACGTACTGATCCCGTATTACCGAGACACCGCCGTGCAGTTGATGCGCGGTGTGGGCATGGAAGAAATCCTGCTGTATTGGGGCGGCGATGAGCGTGGCAGCGACTTTGCCGACCCGGCGGTCGCTCAGGATTTCCCGATCTGTGTGCCGATCGCCACCCAGGCCCTGCATGCCTGCGGCGTCGCCAGCGCCTTCAAGATCCGCGGCGAGCATCGAGTCGCGGTCACCACCTGCGGCGACGGCGGAACCAGCAAAGGTGATTTCCTCGAGGCCCTCAATGTTGCTGGCGCCTGGCAGTTGCCGGTGGTGTTTGTGATCAACAACAACCAATGGGCGATCTCGGTGCCGCGACGAATCCAGTGCGGCGCTCCGACCTTGGCGCAGAAAGCCATAGGGGCCGGCTTCCACGGTGAACAAGTCGACGGCAATGACATGCTCGCCGTTTACGACCGCATGCAAGCGGCCCTCGAACGGGCGCGCCACGGTAAAGGCCCGGTGTTACTCGAATGCCTGAGCTATCGCCTCGGCGATCACACCACGGCCGACGATGCCACGCGCTACCGATCGGCGGACGAGGTCAAGCAGGCTTGGCTCGAAGAGCCGATCAAACGCCTGCAACGCTTCATGGCCGGGCAAGGCGTATGGGACGAAGGCCGCGAACAGGCACTGATCAGCGAATGCCAAGGTTTGGTGCAGGGGGCTGTGGATAACTTCGAAGCGGCTGGCCTGCAGGCACCGGAATCGGTGATTGATCATGTCTACGCCCAGTGGCCGCAAGCCCTGGCCGAGCAGCGCGAAGAATTTCTCGAACGGGTGGCGCGCCGGACGGGAGGTTCGGGCCATGAGTAACGGTAAGGTGACGCTGCTGGAAGCGGTGAATCTGGCGTTGCATCGGGCCATGAGTGAAGACGAAAACGTCATCGTCCTCGGTGAAGACGTCGGGGTGAATGGGGGCGTGTTCCGCGCAACGCTGGGCCTGCGCGACAGCTTTGGTTTCAAGCGGGTGATCGACTCGCCGCTGGCCGAAACCATGCTCGGCGGGCTGGTGGTGGGCATGGCGGCCCAAGGCCTGAAACCGGTGGTGGAAATCCAGTTCATGGGTTTCATCTACGCCACCATGGAGCACCTGGTGTCCCACGCCAGCCGCATGCGCAACCGCACGCGCGGGCGGATCACCTGCCCGATGGTGATGCGTACGCCGATGGGCGCAGGGATTCGCGCGCCGGAACATCACAGCGAAAGCACTGAAGCCCTGTTCGCGCACATTCCGGGGCTGCGGGTGGTGATCCCATCCTCGCCAGCCCGGGCCTATGGCTTGCTGCTCGCGGCCATCGACGACCCGGATCCAGTGATATTTCTCGAACCCACCCGACTCTATCGAATGAACCCGCAACCACTGCTGGATGACGGCAAGCGCCTGCCGCTGGACAGCTGTTTCACCCTGCGTGAAGGCAGCGACCTTACCTTGATCAGTTGGGGCGCCAGCGTGATGGAAACCCTGCAAGCCGCCACGCAACTGGCCGAGCAGGGCGTCTCGGCGGAAGTGATCGATGTCGCCAGTATCAAACCGCTGGACCTCGACACGATGGAAGCCTCGGTGCGCAAGACCGGTCGCTGCGTGATCGTGCATGAGGCACCACGTTCCTGCGGGGTCGGCGCGGAAATCGCCGCCAGTCTCTACGAACGGGTATTTCTGGAGTTGCAGGCACCGATCCAGCGAGTCACAGCGCCAGACATCCCGCCGCCGCTGTATCGACTGGAATCGCTGTACATGCCCGGCGTCGAAGACATTCTTCATGCCTGCGACATCGTCATGCAGCACTACCCTTGAAGAGACGCCTGAGGCCGAGGAGGTTGCGATGAAATATTTCAAACTGCCGGATCTGGGCGAAGGCTTGCAGGAAGCGGAAATCGTTCGTTGGCACGTCAAGGTCGGCGATACCGTCAAGGCCGACCAACTATTGGTGTCGGTGGAAACCGCCAAGGCGCTGGTGGACATTCCCGCGCCCTACGACGGCGTAGTGGCGAAAACATTCGGTGGCGAGGGCGACATCCTTCACGTTGGCGAACCTCTGCTCGGTTACGAAGGCGAAGCAGATGCGGGCACTGTGGTCGGGCGGCTCGAGGGCGGCGGCACGAATCAGGAGGATGCATTTTTTATCGGCGCTGCGCCTTCGACTCGTGAGCACCTGGCGAACCGTGCCACGCCGGCGGTGCGTCAACTGGCTCGGCAACTCGGTGTTGAACTGAGCGGCTTGACGGGCTCCGGCCAGGACGGCCAGATCACCCGCAACGACGTAGAAAACGCGGCCCAGACGGAACGCGAACGCTTCGGCGGCGAGAAGCTGCGTGGTGTGCGACGCAGCATGGCACTGAACATGGCCAGGTCCCATGCCGAAGTGGTGCCGGTGACGATTTTCGGTGATGCCGATTTGTATCGTTGGGGCCAGGCACGAGAGCCGCTGATTCGTCTGGCCAAGGCGATGGCGGCCGCCTGCGCCGTAGAGCCGGTGCTCAACAGCGCCTTCGATGGCAAAACCCTGGCGCTCAAGCAACACGAACGACTCGATTTGGGCATTGCCGTGGATACGCCGGACGGCTTGTTCGTGCCGGTGCTGCGCGATGTCGGTCAGCGCTCGGCGGCGGATTTGAAGGAAGGTGTGACGCGTCTGCGGGCCGACGTGCAGGCGCGCTCGATCCCGCCTCAGGAAATGATGGGAGCGACCCTGACTCTGTCGAACTTCGGCACTTTGTTCGGCCGCTACGCCAATCCGGTGGTGGTGCCGCCGCAAGTGGCGATCCTCGCCGCCGGGGCGATCCGCGATGAACCGGTGGCGGTCGAGGGGGCAGTGGTGGTGCATCCGATCCTGCCGTTGTCCCTGACCTTTGATCATCGGGTGGTCACCGGTGGCGAGGCGGCGCGGTTCTTCAAAGCGTTGGTCGAGGCGCTGGAACAACCCGAGGCCTAGGTTTCTTGCAGACATGAAAAAGGCCCTGAGCCATTTGACTCAGGGCCTATTCAATTCGGGCATTGCTTACTTTGGCGTCTTGGCGGCTTTGGCTGGCTTGGTCGGCTCAGCGCCCGCTACTTCAACGGGTGCAGCTACTTCAACAGGTTCAGTGGCTTTAACAGGTTCAATGGCTTCGGCGGGTGCATTCAGCAGTTCGGACAGTGCGTCCGGCTGGCTCTTGAATGCCTTGGCGAATACATCACGGTTCTTCGCCATGTAAATCCCGGCTTCTTCCACTTGCTGTTCGGTCAGGGACGGAACGGCTTTTTGCAACACTTCAGCCAGCAATTCGGCCAGTTCGAGCATTTTGTCATGACGGTCAGCTTCGGCTTTATCCATGAACAAGCGCTCCAGATCTCGGCTGCTGCGGTATACCACTTCGACGGCCATTCACCACCTCACATGCCTTCACATTAGTTGTCTGTTTCGACTACTGTATTTATATACAGCTAAAAGGATAAGCGAATCCCTGCGCTTTGGGTAGCGGCTTTTTAATGTAGACCGTAATCGGTGTTTGTCAGGTGAACCGTGTCGCTCCCACAAGAGATCTGCGGCGTACACAAAACCATTGTGGGAGCGAGCCTGCTCGCGATGGGGTCCGTCCAGACACCACAAAAAGTGTCCAGTAGCAGCGCATCGCCATCTCACCCAACAGTATCTGGCCTTTTTTCTGCATGCAGAACAACCGTCACGTCCAACCCGCATCATCCGCTCGAACCGAGCTAAGGAACATTCAAAGTGAAAATCAACTGGGCCGAGAACCTGCGGCAGAACGTGCACCAACTGGCCGAGTCCCTGGGCAACCTGTTCGTCGAGACCTTCCACTACCTGGCGCTGTTCGCCATCGGTGCGGTGACCGCGTGGGCGGCAGTGATGGAATTCCTCGGGATGCTCGAACAGGGGCACATCAAGATCGATGACATCTTGCTGCTGTTCATCTACCTGGAACTGGGGGCGATGGTCGGGATTTACTTCAAGACCAACCACATGCCGGTGCGCTTCCTGATCTACGTGGCGATCACCGCACTGACGCGGCTGCTGATCTCCAACGTCTCGCACCACAATCCTCCGGACCTGGGGATCATCTACCTGTGCGGCGGGATTTTGCTGCTGGCGTTTGCGATTCTGGTGGTGCGTTACGCCTCGTCGCAATTTCCTTCGGTGAAGATCGAACACCCGCAACGCAAGATCGGTGCGGGTTCCGGTGAGCATCCCGAGGTGGAGAAGGGCGAGATTTAAAGCCCCATTGAAGGTCGGGGCCGGGATTTGACCAAGGGAGGCGGCGGGTTGCGACTGTCGCCGTCGGTCATGGCTTCAAGTATGGCCACGGCGCTGTGGCCCTGTTCGATGGCGATGCCGAATTGAATGCTTTGCACCAGGCGTTTGAGGCGCTTGGGGTCATTGCGCTGTTCGGCACTGATCATCCGTTTGGCCACTACGCGGCCACTTTTGGAGAGGGTCAGCATGATGCTGCCGTCCAGCCCCTGAATGCTCAGGTTAACTTGATAATCCGGTGCAAAGGCATCGGTAATGAGCTGAAAAGGGTTGTCCATAATGCGTCACCGCCTGATTGAACGTGCAGTTGTTGACGGCCGTGATCGGGATTAGTTCGCAACACCAGACCACCGGCCTTCCATGTTCATGCGCTTCATCCGTGTTGCGTAGGGGATATAGCAAGGTGCATGCCGGAAAAATTGTCGAACAATGAACACGGCAAAAAAATGGCGGGCACCTGGCCCGCCTTCTTTTTGCCTGCCCGTTTCAGGGCATGAACGAGTAGATGATCGCAGACAGTGCAATCAAACCGATCAACACCACGAACACGTTCGAGGCCTGATTCGAGTACTGGCGCAAGGCCGGCACGCGGCGGATGGCGTACATCGGCATCAGGAACAACAGACACGCGATGATCGGCCCGCCGAGGGTTTCGATCATGCCCAGGATGCTCGGGTTGAAGGTCGCCACGGCCCAGCAGCTGAGGATCATGAACAGCGCAGTGATGCGGTTCAACCAACTGGCGGACATGACGCGACCACGGCCACGCAGGCTTTTCACGATCAGGCCCTGAAAGCCTTCGCTGGCGCCGATGTAATGACCGAGGAAGGATTTGGTGATTGCCACCAGCGCAATCAACGGCGCGGCGTAAGCGATGACCGGAGTCTGGAAGTGGTTGGCCAGATACGACAGGATCGAGATGTTCTGCGCCTTCGCCGCGGCTAAATCAGCCGGGGACAACGCCAGCACGCAGCTGAAGCAGAAGAACATCACCGTGACGACCATCATGGCGTGAGCGATTGCGAGAATGCCGCTGCTTTTGCGTTCGGCTTGATCGCCATAACGCTGTTTCTGATCGACGGCGAAAGCGGAGATGATCGGCGAATGGTTGAACGAGAACACCATCACCGGAATCGCCAGCCACAAGGTCTGGAAGAACAGCGGCAAGGGCATGCCTTCGCTGGCGGTGGCGAAGAACGCGCCGTTCCAGTTCGGGATCAGGCTGACGCCGAGCAGCAGCAACGCTGCGACGAACGGATAAACCAGCACGCTCATGCATTTGACGATGACGCCCTGACCGCAACGGACGATCGCCATCAAGCCGAGAATCAGCCCCAGCGACAGAATCGCCCGAGGAGGCGGGGTCATGTGCAACTGGTGCTCCATGAGGCTGCTCAGGGTGTTGGTCAGCGCCACGCTGTACACCAGCAAAATCGGGAAGATCGCGAAGAAATACAGGAGCGTGATCAGCTTGCCGGCACCGATGCCGAAGTGTTCTTCCACCACTTCGGTGATGTCCCCGGAACGCCCGGATAACACGAAACGCGTCAAGCCACGGTGGGCGAAGAAGGTCATCGGAAACGCAAGCACCGCCAGTATCAGCAGCGGCCAGAAACCACCGACACCGGCGTTGATCGGCAGGAACAACGTGCCGGCGCCAATCGCCGTGCCATAGAGGCCAAGCATCCAGGTGGTGTCGTGTTTGCTCCAGCCTTTGTGGGTTATTTCGCTATTGCGTGTCAGGTCTACAGCGGGATTATCGGCAGCAGGTGTACGTACATCGGTCATCGTTTTTGCCTCGTTATTATTCTTGCTCGGGCTCACGTATTGCGGGCTGTCAGGAAATGTTCTTCAACATTCCACCCAGCTAACAGCCAGGCCGCCCCGTGAAGTTTCTTTGTATTTGTCGTGCATGTCGGCGCCGGTATCGCGCATGGTGCGGATCACCCGGTCCAGGGAAATGAAGTGCTTGCCGTCGCCGCGCAGGGCCATTTGCGTGGCGTTGATCGCCTTCACGGCAGCGATTGCGTTGCGCTCGATGCACGGCACCTGCACCAGACCGCCAACGGGGTCGCAGGTCAGGCCGAGGTTGTGTTCCAGGCCGATTTCGGCGGCGTTTTCCAGTTGCTCCGGGGTGGCGCCGAGTATATCGGCCAAGCCGGCGGCGGCCATGGCGCAGGCGGAACCGACTTCGCCCTGGCAGCCGACTTCGGCGCCAGAGATCGAAGCGTTTTTCTTGCAGAGAATGCCTACGGCCGCAGCGCCCAAAAAGAACGCCACGACGTCATCGTCCGACGCGTCCGGGTTGAATTTCATGTAGTAGTGCAGCACTGCGGGAATGATCCCCGCCGCCCCGTTTGTAGGCGCGGTCACCATACGTCCGCCGGCCGCGTTTTCTTCGTTCACGGCAAGGGCGAACAGGTTGACCCACTCCATGGCTGACAGGGTGGAGCTGATGACATTCGGTTTGCCGATTTCCAACAGGCTGCGGTGCAATTTCGCGGCGCGGCGCGGAACATTCAGACCGCCGGGCAGGATGCCTTCGTGGCGCAAGCCTTGCTCGACGCATTCACGCATTACCGACCAGATATGCAGCAACCCCTGGCGGATCTCGGCGTCGCTGCGCCAGGCCCGTTCATTTGCCATCATCAACTCGGAAACTCGCAGACCGTGCTGGTTGCAGAGCTTGAGCAATTCGGCGGCACTGGAGAAATCGTAGGGCAGCACCACATCGCTGGCCGGCGCAATGCCGGACTCGGCTTCGGCTGCTTCGATGATGAAACCACCGCCCACCGAGTAGTACGTCTGCTCGAACAGCTCACCGGTTTCGCCGAAGGCTGTCAGAGACATGGCGTTGGGGTGGTAGGGCAGACTCTCGTCGAGCAGCAGGAGATCGCGCTGCCAGTTGAAGGCAATGGTCGATTTGCCGGCCAGACTCAGTTCGCCGGTTTCACGCAAGGTCTGGATTCGGCTGTCGATTGAATTCGGATCAATGCTGTCCGGCCATTCGCCCATCAGGCCCATGACGCAGGCACGGTCAGTCGCGTGGCCGACGCCGGTGGCCGAAAGGGAGCCGTAGAGGCGAATTTCTACCCGCCGTACGTCGGCCAGTAAATGTTGGTCAATCAGGGCTTGGGCGAAGGTTGCGGCGGCGCGCATCGGGCCGACGGTATGGGAACTGGACGGACCGATGCCGACTTTGAAGAGATCGAAAACACTGATAGCCATGCTAAAGCCTATACAAGCAATGGAAGAGAAATCGCCGCCATTTCTGTAGGACAAGCGCAATGTCGGCGATACTGCCAACCTCGGTCCTACGTGACCAACGAAACTTCCTAAGACAGCCTTTAGCAGGACTAAACAATGAGTCGCCAATTGCACGCCCAGACTTACGTCTGGCTGCACGTGTTTTCGTGTGCCGCGCGGCACTTGTCCTTCACCCGTTGCGCCGAAGAACTGCACATCACGCCGGGGGCGGTCAGTCAGCAAATTCGCCAACTGGAAGAGCGGCTGGGTTTTCGCCTGTTTCATCGTCGCGCCCGGGGTGTGGAATTGAGCGCCGAAGGCCAGCGACTGGCCATCACCGTCAACGAGGCCTACGGCAGCATCGATGCAGAATTGCGACGACTGGATGCGGGAATGATCAGCGGGATTTTGCGGTTGCGCTCGATTCCCTCGTTCCTGAGCAAGTGGCTGACCCCGCGCCTGCCGCGTTTGCAACAGCGCTTTCCGGATATTCAGCTGCGGCTGGTGGCCGAGGACAGCAGTGTTCCGTTGCATGAAGGCGATTTCGATCTGGCGATTGACCTGAACGACGGCAGTTATCCCGGATTGTTATCCACAGCCTTGTTGGATGAGCAGATTTTTCCGGTGTGTGCCCCGAGCCTGTTGCGCGCAAGGCCGCCACTGCACGGCCCGGCAGACCTGGTGCATTTTCCGTTGCTGCACGACATCACCGCCTGGCGCGGCAGTTACGAGTACGCGGAGTGGGAGTTTTACCTCAACGCTATCGGCTTCGAAGGCGCGGATGTGCGGCGCGGGCATACCTTCAATCGCAACCACCTGACCATCGAAGCGGCGATTGCCGGGATGGGGGTGGCGATTGCGCGGCGAACGCTGCTCAACGATGAACTGGAGCGCGGGACGTTGATCGTGCCATTTGGCCTGGCGGTGCCTAATCACAAGCGTTACGTGCTGCTCTATGCGCCGGGCGCGCTGAGTCATCCGGGCGTACGCGCGGTGCATGACTGGCTGGTGGAGGAAGCGGGGGTATTTCGTAGTCTGCACCCGCTGGCGGAGCGGCAGATGTGAGCAGCTTGGGGGCATCTGACAGGGGCGACCCAACTCCCGACATTAACAGCGCTTTTGCCTGTTGTCCGGCTTTTTTTGCGAATGAATATTTATCTTTTTTTAGGGGTTGAAATGTTCTGCGCGCACACCGATCTTGTAACCAAGAGGTCACGGTGATGAAGCCCAAGGGCCAGCCGAAGGGCCTCTCGCGAGCTAGCTGAAATAAGGGATGAACTATGCAAATCCAAGTCAATAGCGATAACCATATTCAAAGCAGCATCCGACTGGAGGAGTGGGTACGTACTACCATTGAGAGCACGCTCGAACGTTATGAGGAGGACCTGACCCGCGTCGAGGTCCATCTGCGGGACGAGAACGGCGACAAGCCCGGTCCCCACGATATGCGCTGTCAGCTGGAAGCGCGGCCAAAAGGCCACCAACCGATTTCTGTCACTCATAAAGCCGCTAACCTGGAACTGGCGATCGACGGTGCGGCCGAAAAACTCGAACATGCGCTTGAGCATCTGTTCGGCAAACTGCGGGGCAAACCACGTGCCGCTGTGGTGCCGTTCGAAAGGCCTACGGCCGATGCGCTGCTGGAAGACGAGTTTCTCGAGAACGAACAGGCTGCACAAAACGGCTGAGGCCTGATTAACTTTTTACCTTCCCACTTTATCTCCACCTAAAAAGCGGGCCTGCATTGCAGGCCCGTTCTTGTTTCAGCATCCACCGGTCCCTGTCGCGAGGGAGCTTGCTGTGGCGAGGGGGCAAGCCCCCTCGCCACAAGGGTGTGCGCTAGCCGCCATTGAATCAAAACGCGATTGAAGTCTGCACATACACCGTCCGCGGTTCTCCCACGTACTTGCCCTTGTTGTTGTCATCGAACGAGCGGGTGAAGTACTGGTGGTTAAAGATGTTCTTCACCCCCACCGCCACGTTCAGGTCCGACAACTTCGGCCCGAAGTCATACGCCGCGCGACTGCTGAACAACATGTACCCCGGAATCTTGCCGGTGCTGCCATCGGCGCTTTCGGCCGAGGTGTTGGCGTTGTCAGCGAACTGATCACTCTGATAGCTGCTGTCCAGGTTCAGTTTCCACGCGCCTTCGGTATAACCGACGCCGAGCGTGCCTTTGTGTTTCGAGGAGAACGGTACACGATTGCCCTTGTTCGCCCCGTCTTCGCGGATGATCGCGTCCACATAGGCGTAAGTCGCGTACACATCGAAACCGGCCAGCGCCGGGCTCAAATCGTCGAGCGCGTAGTTGATGCTGGTTTCGATGCCTTGATGACGTGTTTCGCCTCGGGCGATCACCGAGTCGTTGGTTTGATTGCTTTCATATTGGTTGTCGAAGTTGATCAGGAACGCACCAATCTCTGCCCGCAACGCGCCGTTGTCGTAACGGGTACCCAGCTCCCAGGTGCGCGCCTTCTCCGGTTTGACTTCGCCGCTGGTCACCCGGTTAGGCATCTGGCTGTACTGCACGCTGCCGAACGATCCTTCGGTATTGGCGTAGAGGTTCCAGCTATCGGTCAGATGATAGAGCACGTTCAACGCCGGCAGGGCAGTGTTGTAGTCGCCCTTGTATTTCACGTTGGTCAGGTTGTTGGTCTGCTGCGACTCGATCATTTCGTAGCGGATGCCCGGCGTAATCGTCCACTTGCCGATGTCGATCCGATCGTCGACGAAGAACGCGTTGGCCTCGGTGCCGCCCCGGGTATCGCGGTCGTTGCGACTGTTGGTGGTCGGGTATTCGTTGCTGGCGATCGGCGTGCGGTAGCGCAGTTCGTGGCCGGCTTCGTTGATGTAGCGATAGCCGACGCCGACTTCATGGCTGGTCTGGCCGAGATCGAAGCCTTGGGCGAAACGGGTTTCCAGGCCACGTACCCAATACTCGCGTGGCGACAGCGAGAGGAACGTGCCCTGATCCAGATAACCGCTGCGCAGGGTCTTGGTGAAGAAGGTATTGGCGGTGAACTCGCGGCGATCTTCCTGATAGCGATAGCCGAAGTTGAACATCGTGCGGCGGCCCCAGAACTGGTCTTTCGGGCGGGTCGACTGGTACGGGTCAGCATCGTAATCGGCGACGTTCAGGCCGCCGGGCATGTCGGCTTTGCCTTCGTAGTACTGGGCCATGGCGTTGAAACTGTTGGCATCATCGAGCTGGTATTTGCCCTTGAGGATCAGGTCGTCGATTTCGGTGTCGCTGTGTTCGCGCCAGTCGCCACCACGGGTGCCCGAGTACAGAATCGCGCCGCCCAGACCGTTATCGGCCGTGCCGCCGGCCAGCAGGTTGCCGGTGGTTTTGAAGCCGTCATGGCTGGACGATGGACTGGTTTCAGTCTGGAAACCGCCCTTGACCGTCGGCTCATCTGGAATGGCGCGGGTCACGAAGTTGACCACACCGCCGACGTTCTGCGGCCCGTAGCGCACCGCACCGCCGCCGCGCACCACGTCGACCGCGTCCATGTTGCCCATGCTGATCGGCGCAAACGACAACTGCGGCTGACCATAAGGTGCGAAGGGCACCGGAATGCCGTCCATCAATACCGTGGAGCGCGAGGCCAGTCGTGGGTTGAGCCCGCGAATGCCGAAGTTCAGTGCCATATCATGGCTGCCGGTGCCGTTGTTGTCCGGCGCATTGACTCCCGGGATGCGGTTGAGCACGTCCCTGGCCTGAGTTGCGCCCTGGCGTTCGAATTCTTCGCGGCGGATCACGTCTCGAGCGCCTGGGTGTTCGAAGACGTTGGTTTGCGCCGCATCGCCGAGCCAGTCGCCGACCACTTTCGAGGTGTCCAGCTCCAGTGCCGCATCACCCGCCAGTTGCAGGCTGAAGGCATTGTCGCCCTCGGCGCGGGCTTGCAGGCCGGTGCCTTCGAGCAACGCGTTCAAGCCCTGCGAAGGGGTGTAGTTGCCTTCCAGGCCGCGACTTTGCACACCGCTGGTGACTTGCGAGCCAAAGGAGATCAGTACGCCGGCTTCACGACCGAACTGGTTGAGTGCGCTCTCCAGCGAGGACGGTGCGATGTGGTACGACTTGGCATCAGCGGCATGCACCAGTGGCAGAACGCCGAAGCTCAGGCTGGCGCCCAGCAAGAGTTGGCGCAAGGTGCGAGCCATAGGTGTGAGACGGGTGGGTTGCATGGAGGGCGATCCTGAGAAGGTTGAATCAAGGGGGCTTTCCTTCTCTGTCACGCCAGATCTGAAAAACGGCTCATTTTTTTGAAGATCGTTCCCACGCTCTGCGTGGGAATGATAACTAGGCCCATGCCTCGACCGTCACCCAATACCGGGTAAAACGCCTCACCTTCACTGGCAAACTGATTTCCAGCAGATCAAGAATCCGCTCGCTGTCGTCCAGTGGATAAGTCCCGGAGATCAGCAGATTGGCAACATTCGCCGCGCAATTGAGCTGCCCCCGGCGATAGCGACTGAGTTCATCAAGGAAATCCCCCAGGCGCATGTGCGCAGCCACTAGCATGCCGTCGGCCCAGGCGCCGCTGTTGGCGTCCAGTGGCAGGGGAGCGCCGATGTCGCGTGAGCCGAAGCTCAACTGCCGGGCGGTTTGCAGCATCCGTGGCGACCCGCCATCGGGCGTCAATTCGACGCTGCCTTCGAGCACCGCCACGTGAGTGTGATCGGAAAACTGCCGCACGTTCAGCCGCCCACCTTGGGTTTTCAACAGGCCTTGTGCGGTCTGTACTTGAAACGCTTGGGCGGCGGTCAGCAGCATCTCGCCTTCAAGCAAGCGGATCAGCCGCTGCTGACCTTCGACCCGCACATCGACCGAACTGGCGGTATTGAGCTGCAATTGGCTGCCATCGCCGAGCGGCACTTTACGTCGCTGGCCGATCGGGCTGCGGTAGTCGGCCAGCAACGGCGTCAACGGACTGTGCTCGCGCATGCCCCAGGTGAGCGCCGAACCCGCGCCGAGAATCAGCAGCAGCTTCAATGCCTGACGACGGCCGGCGGATTTCGGTGCGTTGAGGGCGGCATGGGCCAGCGGCGAAGACACACCGCGCAAGCGTTGATTGACCCGTTGAATGTGTTCCCAGGCCCGTCGATGTTCGCCATGAGCATCGAGCCATTGCTGCCAGGCAATTTGCTGGCGCGGGTTTAACGGTCCTTGCTGGACTTCCATCCACCAGTGCACGGCCTGTTCGGCCACTTGAGATGAAAAATCCCCAGGACTGTTCATCGTGCGAAGTAGCAGCGCATCGCCGCTTTGTTCAGGTGCCTTTTGACGGTGGCAATGGAAATACCCAGTTCGGCGGCGATCTGTGGATAAGTCAAACCATCGAGCTGAGCCAGCAAAAAAGCGCGTTTGACCAGACGCGGCAAACCGTCGAGCAACTGGTCGAGCTCCATCAGCGTCTGCAGGATGATCGCCCGATCTTCCTCCGACGGCGCGACGATTTCCGGCATCTGCGCCAGCGCATCGAGGTAGGCGCGCTCCAGATCCTGACGGCGGTAATGATTGAACAGCACACGCTTGGCGATGGTGGTGAGGAACGCCCGCGGTTCGATGATTTGGGGCGTTTCTCGTGCCGTCAGCACTCGAATGAACGTGTCCTGAGCCAGATCCGCGGCGCTGTCAGGGCAGCCGAGTTTGCGCCGCAGCCAACCGGTGAGCCAGTTGTGATGGGCGTGATAAAGGACTTCGACAGTAGTGACTGACGACAACGGAACCGCTCCGGACGTATTTCGATACGTTAGAGAACAAGAATTGTTCGCATTGTAGGGGCGGAGGCTGCATCCGGCAATCGGCTCCTGGCCGGTTTCTCTGATCCGATGATCTGGAGACCGCGTCATCGTTCTTCGCGAGCAAGCCCGCACACATTCGACCGCATGCCTCTGAGATAACGCGGTCACCTGTGGGAGCGGGCTTGCTCGCGAAGGCGGCCGAACAGGCACCGAAAATCCACTGGATTGCAGCGCTATCGCAAAAACGCCTGCCGATACTCCCCGGGCGTGCCACCCAACGCCTGGCGAAACCGGTTGGTGAAATGGCTTGCACTGGCAAACCCACAGGCCAACGCAATATCCCCCAACGGCTGCGACGTCCCGCGCAGTAACTCTTGCGCGCGGCTCAGTCGCCGAGCCAGCACATACTGATGCGGCGGCAGACCGAAGCTCACACGAAACATCCGCGCAAAGTGGTATTCCGACAGCGCACACAATGCCGCCAACTGCCCGAGGCTGATTGCTTCGGCCATTTGATGGTCGATGAATTCCACCAACTGCCGTCGTTGATGCGCCGCCAATCCACCTTTGAGGCGCAGGCCCTGGCGCACGCCGACCTGGCTGAGCAGGGCATGGTTAAGCATTTCATGGGCCAGGCTGCTGGTGAGCAGGCGTTCGCCGGGTTCATCCCAGTTGAGGGCGATCAACTGCCGAAAGCGCCGGGCTTGCTGCGGGTCTTCCAGGAACGTGTGTTCGCGCAACTGCAATTCCCGCGGTTCGCGATCCAGCAGCGTGACGCAGCCAAAGGCAAATTGTTCGGGGCTGAAATACAGGTGGGCCAGGCGAATATCGCCATTGATCACCCAGCCTGACTGATGGTCGGCCGGCAGAATGCACAGCTTGTCCGGGCCGCCCTTGTTACCTGGCTGGTCGCGGCGAAAGGTGCCGGTGCCGCCGGCGATGTAGCAGGACAAGGTGTGATGGCTCGGCGCTTCGTAGTCCTGGGCGTCATGGTGGTTGTTCCACAAAGCCGCAGCCATGCCGTCACCGAGCTCGGCGCTGTGCTCCAGGCGAGCATTGGGCGAGCGGTTGAGGGCTTGAAAGACTTGTAAGGTTTCCAGTGCGGCCATGATCGGTTCTCTCCAACGCCTTGCATCCTACTCCGTAGACGTTGACCTGCCAGCCCGCCGGCCGACAAAAGCGCAAGTTTATGCAAGTGCAAAAAGGTTTTGCGCCGGACACTGAAGGCCTATTCAGGAGTCTTCACCATGAACCTTTCGTTGTATCTACTGACCGTGCTGATCTGGGGCACCACCTGGATTGCCTTGAAATGGCAACTGGGCGTGGTAGCGATTCCGGTGTCGATTGTTTATCGCTTCGGCCTCGCTGCGCTGGTGCTGTTCGTGATGTTGCTACTCAGCCGTCGTCTGCAACCGATGAACCGTCGCGGGCATCTGATTTGCCTGGCTCAGGGCCTGTGCCTGTTCTGCATCAATTTCATGTGCTTCCTCACCGCCAGCCAATGGATTCCCAGCGGTCTGGTCGCCGTGGTGTTTTCCACCGCCACCCTGTGGAACGCCTTCAATGCGCGGGTGTTCTTCGGCCAGAAAATTGCTCGCAATGTATTGATGGGCGGTGCACTGGGGTTGCTCGGATTGGGCCTGTTGTTCTGGCCAGAGCTCGCCGGTCATACCGCCAGCCCTGAAACCTTGCTCGGTTTGGGTCTGGCGTTGCTCGGCACCTTGTGTTTCTCGGCCGGCAATATGCTGTCGAGTCTGCAACAGAAAGCCGGCCTGAAACCCCTGACCACCAACGCCTGGGGCATGGCTTACGGCGCGGCGATGTTGACGGTGTGGTGTCTGGTCAAAGGCATCCCGTTCGACATGGAATGGAATGCCCGCTACATCGGCTCGTTGCTGTACCTGGTGATTCCCGGCTCGGTGATCGGCTTCACCGCCTACCTGACGTTGGTCGGACGCATGGGGCCGGAACGGGCGGCGTATTGCACCGTACTCTTTCCAGTGGTGGCGCTGAACGTGTCGGCGTTTGTCGAAGGCTATCAATGGACGGCGCCGGCACTGGTGGGGCTGGTGCTGGTGATGCTGGGGAATGTGCTGGTGTTCCGTAAACCCAAGGCGTCGATGGTGCAAGGAAACGGCAAATTGGCGTGAGGTTCCCTGTGGATCGAGCGCTAAACAGCTCAGCGCTCGATCCTGACGGCCACATAAATCAATAACGGTAATATAAAGTCGACAATGTGGCGGGCCCAGTCCTTGGCGTTCCAGGTTTGTGACTCATCCATGTTAAACCATTCGACGCCGATGACTTGGAGGCCGATGTAATAAACAAACATGGCAACCAATAGTCCGATAATCGCAAACTTTTTTGCTTCGTGAAAATCTTCGGGAGACGCATGGAGGTTTCGGTAAAGATGATACGTGCCAAGTAGGCAGAAAGCGGTATAAATAACTTCCAGGGTAATAATGATCCAGTAGATCCGGTGATGGAGCATGGGTGAGGTAATTGCCCGGTAGTTCAGGTTTAAATTCTCACGGGTGGTGTCCATGCTTAGAACGTGGCCGACATACTCATAATTGGTCGCATAGTCGGTAAAGTTGCTGTACATCACCAGCAGGCCAAAGAAGCTGATATAAGCCATTAATATGACTTTGCTGTACCTGATAAGTTGATCGGTTGTTGGCGGGTTCAAAATTTATGCTCTCCATAGCTAAGTCCCGTAAGGGCGGGTAAGTAATGGAGAGTCTATCGTGTGTGTCTGCTTTACGACGGTGGACTGAATTGCAAAGTATGTAGTGAGCAGGCAGGCGTTTGAAACGCCTGCCCTTATTCAGTCAGCCTTTCCACACTTGTAGGTTCACCAGATCTTGCGGCCGCTCACCCAACAAGGCACTGCGCAAGTTGGCCAAGGCACGGTTGGCCATGGCTTCACGGGTTTCGTGAGTGGCCGAGCCGATATGCGGCAAGGTCACGGCGTTTTTCAGTTGGAACAATGGTGATTCGGCCAGCGGTTCTTTCTCATAGACGTCCAGGCCGGCGCCGCGAATCCGGTTGTTTTGCAGCGCTTCGATCAGCGCCGGTTCGTCCACTACGGGGCCGCGGGCGATGTTCACCAGAATGGCGCTCGGTTTCATCAACGACAGTTCACGGTGGCTGATCAGGTGTTTGGTTTTTTCGCTGAGCGGCACCACCAGGCAGACGAAATCGGCTTCGGCCAGCAACTGGTCGAGGCTGCGGAACTGCGCACCGAGCTCCTGTTCCAGCTGGGTCTTGCGGCTGTTGCCGCTGTAGATAATCGGCATGTTGAAGCCCAGCCGACCGCGACGAGCGATGGCCGCGCCAATGTTGCCCATGCCGACAATCCCTAAGGTTTTGCCATGCACATCGCTGCCGAACAACGGCGCGCCGACGGTGGCTTGCCATTGACCGGCCTTGGTCCATGCGTCCAGCTCGGCGACGCGGCGGGCGCTGCTCATGAGCAAGGCAAAGGCCAGGTCGGCGGTGCTTTCGGTGAGGACGTCGGGGGTGTTGGTGAGCATGATCCCGCGTTCGTTGAAGTAGGCGAGGTCGTAGTTGTCGTAGCCGACCGAGACGCTGGAGACCACTTCCAATTTGGCGGCATTTTCCAGTTGCGTGCGACCGAGTTTGCGGCCGACGCCGATCAGGCCGTGGGCGTGGGGCAGGGCTTCATTGAACTGGGCGTTGATGTCGCCGTTTTTCGGGTTCGGCACGATCACGTCGAAGTCTTGTTGCAGACGTTCGATCATCGGTGGGGTGATACGGCTGAAGGCGAGGACGGTTTTTTTCATTGGAGGCGGCTCGTCGGGCTTGGAGAATGCCAAGCACGCTAACATTCTTCCCGGACATTATGCGAGCGCTCGGATTGCCGGGTGTACGCCATCCAACCCGGTAGGAGCGAGGCTTGCCCGCGAAGACGGCCTGACAGCCAACCAATCTCTTGCGGATCGCTCGCGATGGCGGTGTGTCAGGCGACATCAAATGGTGAATGTCACAACGCCTTCGCGGGCAAGCCTCGCTCCTACAGGGGATCAGCTGTGTGGCGCAGGTTTTGGTACGTTGAGGTTATCCAGCATCCGGTTCACCGCCAGCTCGGCCAACATGACGATTTGCTGAATCGCCATGGCCGTATTCCGATGCGGGCCTTCCAGATAGGTCGCAAAATTGCTGGCCATCACACTGGCCTGGGCCAACGATTCACAGGTGTGGGCCAACAGGTCTTCGTCTTTGATCGCCGGTGCGAGCATATACATCGTACTGGGTTTGCGGATGGTCGGTGATTTGAGGGCAGCGGGGTTGAGGTAGTGATTCAGCGCGCGCTCGGCGGCTTCGTTGAGTTTTTTGGAATTGGGGGATTCGTAGGGGGAAACGTCGTCGGTTTCCGGGGGATTCGGTGTTTCTTTGATCATGCGGAAGTTACTCATTGGCAGATGAAGTGGAACTGCCATCTTTCGTTTTCCAGACGAAAGGGTGGCAGCCATGCGCGGACTGGAAAAACCGGTACACCCACCAAAAACCGGCAGACCCGAAGGTCTCCCGCGCACAGCCGCCATAACAAGGATTTGCGTGCAGAAAAAAGCGCCGCAGTATGCCATGGGGCGTGGTAAGTGTTCGCCAGGTTTTCCAGACCTGATCGCTGATTTGGCAGCGACCCACAAAGCCTACCCATTTCCCGTCTGACCCAACAACCGTCAAAACTTGTCGGAAACGTCCTCAAAAATCATCCCGTCTGTAGGAGCTGCCGAAGGCTGCCCCCACAATGTCGCCATCAAAAAAACTCGGACTTCCCCTACACGCAAAAACGATTCGCCCGGCATCCCCCTTTGAGCCCACTTGCCAAAGTGTCCCATTTCCATGGAACGGGACACGAGCGTGACCAGACTCATTCCCCAAAACCAACTCGCCGGCCAACACGGGCAGGTGCTAGACAGCCATCAAGCCGTCGCCGACTTGCGTCAGGCCCTGAGCTATCCCTACGACCTGCAGGGCTTCGACGATCTGCTT
This sequence comes from Pseudomonas farris, assembly GCF_019145235.1. GTDB lineage: Bacteria > Pseudomonadota > Gammaproteobacteria > Pseudomonadales > Pseudomonadaceae > Aquipseudomonas > Aquipseudomonas farris. The sequence continues at coordinate 273,959 of NZ_JAHSTV010000009.1, forward strand.
AGTGCGATCGGCGCCAACCGCTCCAACTACATGCAGGCCGCCAACCAGCAGAAACTCATCAACGCCGTTAGCAACGGTGATTGGGTCATGGTGACGCCTCGCATCGATCCCGATAACGGCGGTGCTTCATGGAATGCCTTCAAAGCCAAACCCGAACCACCACCGGCGCAACATCTGGTCGAAGAACACGCCTTCGCTCTGCCCAAACCCGTGGAGTCGGGCTTCTACATCATTCAGCAGCCCATGACCCTCGAAGCCCTTGAGCGCTCGCTGTACGAAAACCGGCCAAGCGATGCACTGCGCCGAGAATTCCGCTTGCTCAATCGCCACCTCGGTGAGCGGGTGAAACCGGGGCAAATGGTGATCTTCAGCGATTCACGGCATTACATGTGCCGTCGCGAAGAGACGCAAATGATGATCGCAGCGGAGAAGGTCAACGAAGCGCTTAAGGACCTGAGCGAAGAAGAGGCTTCGTTCATGGTCGAAAATCATGAAGTGATTGAGCCGTTTTTGGAGGTGTCGGCCGGGTCGTTGGGTGTGGCGTCCTTCATGGTCGGCCAACACCTGGAAAACCTCAAAGGCACGCTCATCGAGTTAGAGAAACTGCATCAGCAACAATACCGTCAGCACGGCCACTTGCGATCGAGGGATTTCTTTATCCATCGCAAACGGATGATGGCAAAGATCAATGCCAGCCTTGGCCCGCTGGTACGTAAAGGCACAGGCATTCCTGATCATCCCAGGCTTAAACGAGCATTAGGTCTCTCTACTCGCAGAACAATTCACCATTGGAACAAGGCTGGCGCCCCTACTCAACTGCCGGGCTATGCGACAAATATTCAGGGCGTATCCAGAGCTGTGAAGTACTTGAAGGCAGGAGGCTATGTTGGCATTGGATTGGCGATGGGGGCAGCGGCGATGAGAGTTGATGAAGCATGTCGCAGTGGAAGCGAGGATGAATGCTCCCAAGCAAGATTCGTGGAAGGAGGCAAGTTGGCAGGAAGTATTAGCGGAGGTGTTGCCGCCGGATACGTAGCGAGTAGCGCACTGAAATATGGAGTGTGCGCGGCAATAGGTGTGGAGACATTGGGTGTTGGTGGAATCGTGTGTGCGCTGCTGGTGTCGGGTGCTGTCGCCAGCGCGACGGGAACCAAAGGCTCAGAAATTGGTGGAGAAATAGGTGAAAAAATATATGAGTTCACGCAACCATGAGTGGCGCTGAGAATGTGCATTTGATTGGTTGGGTACTTATTTTTCTGATGGTTTTGCTCAGCCAGACCCTCTTATTATTTGGCGCCTATTTCAAACTCGACCAAATTGAAGATCACTTCAACGCGTCTCATCTGGTGAGTATCAATCGAAACACGGCGGGTAACGGCCCGTTTGGACGAATGAACAGACTTAGGTTGATTGGCGCTTTGACGGGCAGTTTCTATCAACATCAGATGTTGGATTCGTATGCGTTTATGGAGGCTGAAATCTTGCCGGAGCGCCTGAAGAAATGGGCTGAAACTCCAAAAAAACTTATGCGGATTGCGCTCGTCAGCGCTGGACTACTGTTGCTTTGGAGTGGTTTTGTATCTTTGCGTGCAACAATTTCAAACCCGATGAGCGACCTGAAACTACTCTACACAGCTATCCTGATCGCCTTTATTACCCTGGTTATTATCGTTTCACTTATGCGGGTGTACATCAGTTTTTTTAAACTCGAAGAACTCGAATCTCACCTCAACGACTCTTACTTCGTTGGTCGCAACCGTCGGGTCATGGGTGATGGTCTGTACGGGCGTCATTACCGCTTGGCTCATCTCTCGACCATGCTTCGTGAGGATGATGCATTCCTGCTGAGAAGCGACCCGCATTGTATTGATGAGATAAAACATTTCCCTTTACACCTACGACGCTGGGTCGTCATTCCCAACCTGATGTTTGCCTATTCAATCGTTGGCCTTTGTGCGTATTGGCTCTGCGGAAAGTACGCTGGACTGCTGACCTAACCCGCAGTCCACACACCTCAATTCGCCAACCGAACCCCACCCAAACTCCCACTCAATTCATACGCCGCCAATTCCGCCTGATGCGCCGCCAATATCTCCGGCAACGACCCGCGCAAGTACTCGACCCAGGTCTTGATCTTCGCATCCAGGTACTGCCGCGACGGGTAGATCGCATACAGATTCAGTTCCTGCGAACGGTAGTTCGGCATCACCCGCACCAGCGTGCCGTTACGCAGCCCTTCAATCGCCGCATACACCGGTAAAACGCCAACTCCCATGCCACTGGTGATTGCAGTCTTCATTGCATCAGCGGAGTTCACCAAAAACGGCGAACTATTAATGGTGACCATTTCCTGGCCGTCGGGGCCGTCGAAGGTCCATTTTTCCAGCGGGATGACCGGGCTCACCAGGCGCAGGCAGGCGTGGTTGAGCAAATCGCTGGGTTTGTGTGCGCAACCGTTGGCTTTTACATAGGCGGGCGATGCGCAAACGATGCTGTAGGTGATGCCCAAACGTTGGGAGACGAAGCCCGAGTCCGGCAGTTCGCTGGCGAGCACGATGGACACGTCGTAGCCCTCGTCGAGCAGATCCGGCACGCGGTTGGCCATGGTCAGGTCGAAGGTCACGTCCGGGTGGGTTTTGCGGTAGCGGGCGATAGCGTCGATCACGAAGTGCTGACCGATGCCGGTCATGGTGTGCACCTTGAGTTGCCCGGCCGGGCGCGCATGGGCGTCGCTGGCCTCGGCTTCGGCTTCTTCGACGTAGGCCAGGATCTGCTCGCAACGCAATAAGTAGCGCTTGCCGGCCTCGGTCAGAGCGATGCGGCGGGTGGTGCGGTTGAGCAGACGGGTTTGCAGGTGGGCTTCCAGGTTGGAGACCGCGCGCGAGACGTTGGCCGTGGTGGTGTCGAGTTGCACGGCGGCGGCGGTGAAGCTGCCGGCCTCGGCCACGTAACTGAAGGCGCGCATGTTTTGCAAAGTGTCCATGGGGTGCTCTCTTGGCGAATGGCAAATTGTGACACGAAGTTGCTGATTCTTTACAGGAGACTAAAGAGGCGACCAAGGGATTATCGCGTTAACGGTAACAAAGATTCACAAGAATCCCGGCTTATCGCCAACAAGGCCCACCCCTAGAATTGCGCCGGTCCCATGTAGGAGCGAGGCTGCCCGCGAAGGCGTCCTCACAGGCACCATGGCTGTCGCTTGATAAGACGCCTTCGCGGGCAAGCCTCGCTCCTACAGGATCTCCCCCTATTTCAGGAATTTTCAGCAGTGCCGCGTCGCATCAACAGAGCGCTCAAGACGCTCAGTGTTTTGGCTTTAACCCTGGCAATCAGCGGCTGCATCGGAACCGCAGGTATTGTCCCACAGGGCAAGGCACTGGAGGCTGATTCACTGGCCACCGATGAAGCCATTCAGAGCGCCGCGCAAGACGCTCATTGGCCCACCACCCAATGGTGGCAAGCCTACGGCGACCCGCAACTGAACCGCTGGATAGACCTCGCACTGCAGGATAGCCCGAGCATGGCCATGGCCGCGGCGCGAGTGCGTCAGGCGCGGTCCATGGCTGGCATTGCCGAGTCCGCCGAGTCGTTGCAGATCAATGGCCAATCTACCCTCAAGCGCCACAACTGGCCCTCCGATCAGTTCTACGGCCCCGGCGAGTTGGCCAACACCACTACTTGGGACAACAACGCCGCGCTGGGATTCAGCTATGCCCTCGACCTTTGGGGGCGCGAAAGCAACGCCACCGAACGCGCCGTGGACATGGCCCATATGAGCGCCGCCGAAGCACGGCAGGCCCAGCTCGAATTGCAGAACAACATCGTGCGCGCCTACATCGAACTCTCGTTGCATTACGCACAACGGGACATCGTCGCCGCGACCTTGAAGCAACAACAGCAAATTCTCGATCTGGCACAGAAACGTCTGGATGGCGGCATCGGCACGCATTTCGACGTCAGCCAAGCCGAAACACCATTGCCGGAAACCCATCGGCAAATCGATGCGCTGGACGAAGAAATTGCTCTAAGCCGCAACCAACTCGCCGCGCTGGCCGGTAAGGGGCCGGGGGAGGGTGCGCAGTTGCAACGGCCGACGCTGTCGTTGGGCGCGGCGCTGAAGTTGCCGTCGTCTTTGCCGGCGCAACTGCTCGGTCAACGCCCGGACGTGGTCGCCAGTCGCTGGCAAGTGGCGGCGCAGGCGCGGGGTATCGATGTTGCCCACGCCGGCTTCTACCCCAACGTCGATCTGGTCGGCAGCCTCGGCTACATGGCCACCGGCGGTGGGGCGCTGGAGTTTTTGACCGGCAAGAAGCTCAACTACAGCGTCGGCCCGGCGATCTCGTTACCGATCTTCGACGGTGGCCGCTTGCGTGCGGAGCTGGGCGAGGCCTCGGCGGGTTATGACATCGCCGTGGCCAGGTACAACCAGACGCTGGTCAACGCGCTGAAGAACCTCTCTGATCAGTTGATCCGACGCGAGTCGATGGACAAGCAACAGGCCTTCGCCACCGAGTCGGTGGCCACGGCGCAGAAGACCTACGACATCGCGATGATCGCGTATCAGCGCGGGCTCACCGATTACCTCAACGTGCTCAATGCGCAGACCTTGTTGTTCAAGCAGCAACAGGTGCAGCAGCAGGTTCAGGCCGCGCGCTTGAGTGCTCATGCGGAATTGGTGACTGCTTTGGGCGGAGGCCTTGGCGCTGGCAACGACGTGCCGAATGCCGAGAAAACCCAGCCCCCGAAAACCCCGGTTCTTTTGCGTTGAACACAAAACCTGTGGGAGCGGGCTTGCTCGCGAAAGCGGTGTGTCAGGCGAAATCCGCATTGACTGACACTCCGTCTTCGCGAGCAAGCCCGCTCCCACAGGGACCGAGTTCTCGCCGCACAACCCTAGACCATTGAGCAAAATTCCATGACGCCCTTGCCTGCACCTTTGCGCTGGCTGTATTCCCTTGAATGGCGCCGGGGGTTCTTCGACTGGGCACGCAGCGATGGCGTGACCTGGGTGTACATTTTCAAGGTGTTGTTCGCCGCGTTCCTGACCCTGTGGCTGGCCATGCGTCTGGAGTTGCCGCAACCGCGCACCGCGATGATCACCGTGTTCATCGTCATGCAACCGCAAAGCGGCCAAGTGTTCGCCAAGAGTTTCTATCGCTTCCTCGGCACGTTGGCCGGGTCGGCGGTGATGGTCGCGTTGATTGCCTTGTTTGCGCAGAACACCGAACTGTTCCTCGGCTCGCTGGCGATCTGGGTCGGCCTCTGCTCGGCCGGCGCGGCGCGTTATCGCAACTTCCGCGCTTATGGATTTGTGCTCGCCGGTTATACGGCGGCGATGGTCGGGCTGCCTGCATTGGCTCACCCCGATGGCGCGTTCATGGCGGCAGTATGGCGTGTGCTGGAAATCTCCCTGGGGATTCTCTGCTCGACGCTGGTGAGCGCCGCGATCCTGCCGCAAACCGCCAGTGCTGCGATGCGCAATGCCTTGTATCAGCGCTTCGGCGTGTTTGCCGTGTTCGTCACCGATGGCTTGCGCGGTCGCAGCCGGCGCGAGGCATTTGAAGCGAACAACGTGCGGTTTATCGCCGAGGCGGTGGGCCTGGAAGGGCTGCGCAGCGTCACGGTGTTCGAAGACCCGCACATGCGTCGGCGCAACGGGCGGCTCAGTCGTTTGAACAGCGAATTCATGGGCATTACCACGCGCTTCAATGCGCTGCATCAGTTGCTCGAACGCCTGCGCAGCAGCGGCACCGACCATGTTGTCGCGGCGATCAAACCGGGGTTACAGGATCTGGCCGAAGTGCTCGACGGCTTCAGCGGTCGCGCCTTGACCAGCCCCGACGCTGCACGCCTGGCCACCGCATTGGCGACCTATAAGCAACACTTGCCGGCGCGCGTCCGCAGCCTGCGGGCGACCTTTCAGGAGAGTGATCCGAGCGACGCCGAGCAGATGGATTTTCACACCGCCTACGAGCTGCTTTATCGCTTCGTCGACGACCTGCACAGTTATGCACAGACCCACGCGTCGCTGGCCGATCACAGCCATGAGCGGGAACGTTGGGACGAGCCCTTCACCCCGCAAACCAACTGGCTAGCCTCGGCGGCATCGGGCATTCGCGCAGCATTCATCCTCGTGGTGCTCGGCAGTTATTGGGTGGCCACCGCGTGGCCGAGTGGCGCGACCATGACCCTGATCGCTGCCGCCACGGTCGGCCTTTCAGCGGCGACACCGAACCCCAAACGCATGGCGTTTCAGATGGCCTGCGGGACGTTGCTCGGGGCACTGATCGGCTTCGTCGAGATGTTTTTCATCTTCCCCTTGATCGACGGTTTTCCATTGCTGTGCGTGATGCTCGCGCCGGTGATCGTGGTCGGTGCGTTCCTGACTTCACGGCCGCAATACGCCGGGGTTGGCCTGGGGTTGCTGATCTTCTTCAGCACCGGTTCGGTGCCGGATAACCTCACGGTTTACAACCCTTACGCCTTCATCAATGACTACATTGCGATGATCATGGGCATGCTGGTGTGCGCGGCGGCCGGGGCGATCATTTTGCCGCCCAACAGCCGCTGGTTATGGCGGCGGTTGGAGCAGGATTTGCGCGGGCAAGTGGTGTACTCCATCAGCGGCAAACTCAAAGGTTTGGCGTCGAGCTTCGAAAGCCGCACTCGCGATCTTTTACATCAGGCCTATGGCCTCGCAGCGGGACAGCCGCAGGTGCAAAGGGACTTGCTGCGCTGGATGTTCGTGGTGCTGGAAGTCGGCCACGCGATCATCGAGTTGCGCAAGGAACAGGCGATTTTGCCGGTGCATCCGGCGTACGCCGAATCCCAGCCGTGGCGCCAGTCAATCCGGGTGATGGGGCGTTCGCTGGTGCGACTGTTTCTGCAACCCAGCCAGAGCAATCTGGAACGTGCTCTGGTTGCGGTCGACCACGCGATCAGCTGCGTGCAGGCCACCGACGAACCCTTCGCGCCGCACTTCGATACCTCTGCCTTGCGCCGGGTGAAGAGCTACCTGCACTTCATCCGCACCTCGCTGCTCGACCCGCAATCGCCGCTCGCGGACTACATAAATGCCATCGCCACTGCCAAGCCTCAAGGACTTGAACATGCCTCGTGAAATCGCCTTCCACGGCGTGTACATGCCGACCATGACCCTGATGTTTTTCATTGCGGCGGCGCTGGCCTGGGCGCTGGATCGATTCCTTTCCGGATTCGACCTGTACCGCTTTTTCTGGCACCCGGCGCTGCTGCGCTTGAGTCTGTTTACCTGTCTGTTTGGCGCCCTTGCGCTGACTGTTTACCGTTGAGAACACCGTGATGAAAAAGCTTTTCAGCCTGCTCGCGACCTTGCTGGTGTTGGCCCTCGCCCTGTGGATCGGCCGGACCCTGTGGGTGCATTACATGAACACACCCTGGACCCGCGACGGCCGGGTGCGCGCCGACATCATCAACGTCGCCGCCGACGTTACCGGTGAAGTGGTGGACGTGCCGGTGCGCGACAACCAGTTGGTGAAGAAGGGCGATTTGCTGATGCGCATCGACCCCGAGCATTACCGCATCGCAGTGAAACAGGCACAGTCGCTGGTGGCCTCGCGCAAAGCCACGTGGGAGATGCGCAAGGTCAACGCCCATCGCCGCGCCGACCTCGACAACCTGGTGATCTCCAGGGAAAACCGCGACGACGCCACCAACATCGCCGACTCGGCCCTAGCCGATTACCAGCACGCCCAGGCGCAACTGGAAGCCGCCGAACTGAACCTCAAACGCACGGAAGTGCGCGCGGCGGTGGACGGCTATGTCACTAACCTCAACGTCCATCGCGGCGACTACGCACGCATCGGCGAAGCGAAAATGGCCGTGGTCGATATGAACTCGTTCTGGGTTTATGGCTTCTTCGAAGAAACCAAACTGCCCCATGTGCGCGTGGGCGATAAAGCCGACATGCAATTGATGAGCGGCGAAGTGCTCAAGGGCTATGTGGAAAGCATTTCTCGCGGCATCTATGACCGCGATAATCCGCAAAGCCGCGAGCTGATCGCCGACGTGAACCCGACCTTCAACTGGGTGCGCCTGGCGCAACGGGTGCCGGTGCGGATTCACATTGATGAAGTGCCAGAGGGCGTGCTGTTGGCGGCGGGGATTACGTGCACCGTTGTGGTGAAACAGGCTGTCGAGGAGTAACTGACAGACCGAGTCGCCTGCTTCGCGAGCAAGCCCGCTCCCACACTTGATCTACTTTGTGCACATATGTTGTGTTCACTGAAGATCGAATGTGGGAGCGGGCTTGCTCGCGAATGGAGCGACTCGGTCCCTCAGGCAGATGGCGACAGTTCACTCCTTGCAAAACGTCTCATGCAAATGCCGCCAAACCACCTTGCCATCGGTCTGTTTCTCAAACACCACCGAGGATCGCCGATCAGAATGCAGCCCTGTCGCATCGGTCTGCTGCTCGCGGTAACTCACTACCGCGCCACCGTCGTACAGCGCGACACCTCGCAACTCGCTGAGCTCAATCCTGAACCCGAGCTTCTTCCCGCCCGCCAGCAGAAACAATTCATTCAACGCCTCGAAATCCAGCACCCGACCCAACGGCGAGATCATGGAAAACTGCGGGGAAAAACGCGTCAGCAATTGCTCAAGCTCGGACTCGTCTCGCTCCTCGGCCAACCATTGCTCGATGGCTATGTGGGCCTGGATCACTTCGTCAAAGTATTCGGTGTATTCGGTCATGTTGTTTCCTGAAATTTTGCAGCGTCTGTCCTGAAGTCTTCGCGGGCAAGCCCGCTCCCACAGTGATCTTTGGTGTGAATGCTATCTGTGCTACCCAGTAGAATCTTGTGGGAGCGGCGGTGCGACGATTCGACTTGCCCGCGATGATGTCGACTCAGTCTTAGAGTTGCCCCTTCAACCCGAACCGCTTCATCAACCCCGACTCCAACAGCCCCTTGGGCAACAACCCTGCCATCAACGGCAACGCCCGGCTGCCATTACCCAAACGCACCAGACGCGGCGGCTTATTCTGTTGCACGGCCTTCAATAAACCGGCGGCAAATTCACTGGCCGGCGTGGGTTTGTCCTGAGACGCCTGGGCTCGTGCACGAATACCTTCACGCAGCGGCCACCATGGCGATTGCTCGGTGATCAGTTGCTCAGCTTCGTTGCCGGCATTTTTCGCGAAGCTGGACGCGATAGCCCCAGGCTGAACTTCCATGACCCGCACGCCGAACGGCGCCAGTTCCATGCGCAACGCATCGCTCAAAGCATGCACCGCGGCTTTCGAAGCACAGTAAGCACCTGCAAACGGCGTGACCAGAACCCCGGACACGCTGCCGATGTTCACCACCAGGCCCCTGGCGCGACGCAGTACCGGGAACATCGCGCGAGTGACGCCGACGATCGCAAACACGTTGGTTTCGAATTGCCGCTGCATGGCCGGCACACCGCCATCGAGCAGGGGGCCCATGGCGCCATAGCCGGCGTTGTTGATCAGCACATCAAGGCCGCCACGTTGCTGATTGATCCGCTCGCTCAGTTGTTCGAGGGCCGGGCCATCGTTCACGTCCAATTGCACGGCGGTGAAACCGGCAGCGGTTAGAGCGGCTACGTCTTCAGCCTTGCGGGCGCTGGCCCAGACTTCGTAACCGGCACTTTTGAAGGCGTCAGCGAGGGCGCGGCCAATGCCGCTGGAACAACCGGTAATCAACGCAACGGGCATGGCGCGGTCCTTGTGCAAAGAAGAAAGGGATCAGTCGGAGAAACTACCCTGCAAACGCTCGGCGCGAAACTCCAGGGTTTGCGGGCGATAACCGGGGCGCAGGGGCGGCATTGGCAAGCAGTCTTCCCAGTTGCCGCCGGCCTGCAATTCGCCGGGGCCGCGATAGCGCGGTGCGGCGTATTGATTGTCAGCCAGATTGACCGTATCGCCCGGTGCATAAGCGGCGATGCGCCAGCGAAGTTCGGTCAGCGGCACGTCGTTGCCGTTGTTCATCGTCAGCTTCAAGGGGCGATCCGCCGGGCAGTGCTCGGGCGCGTAGGTGATACGCAGCTCAAGGCGCGCCAGTTGCTTGACCTCGCGGGTGTCCAGCCAGAATACCCACACCGCCACCAGGCCCAATCCGACAGCGGCGGCCATGGAAACCGGCACGGCCTTGGACGGGTAGCGCAGCAGCAGGATCAGCCAGGTGATGACCAGCAGGACGCCGATGAACATGACGCGAAACCTCGGGAAGGGAAAGAGCATCCTACCTAAGCGTAGGTGGAATTGGCGATGGGCATGATTCCGGCGTTGGACGTTATGGCCCCTTCGCGAGCAAGCCCGCTCCCACATTCGACCGAGTTGTCTTATGGGAATGCGATTAAATGTGGGAGCGGGCTTGCTCGCGAAGGGGCCCTCTGAATCGCTGCAAAACCTAAAAAAAGCCCCCGACCAACCCACTGCGGATAGGGACGCAGCGGGCTGGACGGGGGCTTTTTATTTTTTACCGGTCAAATCACTGCGCGATGGTTTTCACCGACACGCCGCGTTCGATCGGGGTAGAGCGACCGTAGATATCTTCAAAGCGCTCGATATCGTCTTCACCCAGGTAGCTGCCCGATTGCACTTCGATGATCTCGAGTGGAATCTTGCCCGGGTTGCGCAGACGGTGAACCGAGGCGATCGGGATGTAGGTCGACTGGTTTTCAGTCAGCAGGAACACGTTTTCGTCGCAGGTCACTTCAGCGGTGCCGCTGACCACGATCCAGTGTTCGGCGCGGTGGTGGTGCATTTGCAGCGACAGGCACGCGCCCGGCTTGACCGAGATGCGCTTGACCTGGAAACGGCCGCCCATGTCGACCGAGTCGTAGGAGCCCCACGGACGATAGACTTCGCAGTGGTTCTGGGTTTCGCTGCGGCCCTGCTCGTTGAGGGTGTTGACCATCTGTTTGACGCCTTGGACCTTGTCCTTGTGGACGATCATCATGGCGTCCTTGGTTTCGACGACCACGATGTTTTCCAGGCCGATCACCGACACCAGCTTGCCGTTGCCGTGGATCATGCAGTTTTTGCTGTCCTGGATGACCACGTCGCCTTTGGTGACGTTACCGTTGGCGTCTTTTTCATTGACTTCCCACAGCGACGACCAGCAACCGACATCGCTCCAGCCTGCGGTCAGCGGCACTACGCAGGCGCGCTGGGTTTTTTCCATCACCGAATAGTCGATGGAATTGTCCGGGCAGCAAGCGAAGGTGGCGGCGTCGATGTCAACGGTGTCGACATCCTGTGCGCTACGTTCCAGCGTCAGTACGCAGGTGTCGTAGATGTCCGGATCGTGTTTTTTCAGCTCTTCGAGGAAGCGGCTGGCACGGAACAGGAACATACCGCTGTTCCAGAAGTAACCACCGGACTGGACGAATTCGGTGGCGCGTTTGACGTCGGGTTTTTCGACGAAGTGCGAGACACGGCTGACGCCTTCCGGCAGCAGGGCATCGTTGGTGGACTTGATGTAGCCGTAACCGGTTTCCGGTTTGGTCGCCGGCACGCCGAACAGCACCATCTCGCCACGCTCGGCCGCCACAGTGGCCAGGGCCAGTGCGCGTTGCAGGGCTTTCTGGTCTTCCAGCACGTGGTCGGCCGGCAGCACCAGCATCAACTCGTCGCGACCTTCATTGACCAGCATCATCGCGGTCAGGGCCACTGCCGGCGCTGTGTTGCGACCGAAGGGCTCCATCAGGATGCGCTGGGTGTCCAGATTGCGGGCACTCAGTTGCTCGTTGACGATGAAGCGGTGTTCCTTGTTACAGACCACGATCGGAGTGTCCATGCCTTCGAACACCAGGCGTTCCAGGGTTTGCTGGAACAGCGTGTGTTCGCCGGTCAGGGCGAGGAATTGCTTGGGGAATTGCTTACGCGAAAGCGGCCAAAGACGTGAGCCGCTACCACCTGACAAGATCACCGGAATCATGTTGTTACTCCTTAAATCGATTTGGTTAGAGCTACTGCGTTCTGTCGTTTCACTCTTGTTCTTGTTCCGTGTCCGAATTGACGCCTCGGTCCCTTGTGGGAGCGGGCTTGCTCGCGAAAGCGGTGGGTCAGCCAACATCATCGTTGAATGTGAAACCGTATTCGCGGGCAAGGCCCGGCTCCCACAGGGATATGGGTCAACCGGGCAAATGTGTTAGCGCGTCGAAACCGGGCGCTTGACCCACACTGGCGACAGGCTGCTGCCTTTGCCGGTGACGTACAGCACCGCGGCTTCACCACGTTCCAGGGCAACCGGTTTCACGTCACCGACTTTGGTGGCGCCGTCGTACAGTGCCAGGCTGACTTTCACCGGGTTGATTTCACGCTCGCCACGGCCCTTGGCCGCCACGGACGGGACCACTTCGGTCTTGCCATCGGCGGTTTTCAGGGTCAGGGCCTTGTCACTGAGGTTCTGTACGCGCACCAGGGATTTCTGCTTGTTCTTGAACGGCGGCTCTTCGATCAGTTGTGGCGCGCCGCTGGCGTTGTTGACCAGGGTGTAATAGTGGTCACCGGCCAATTTCACCGGCAGGGTCTGGCTGCCGACCTTGGCGCTGTAATCGCCGCCCGGCATGAAGCTGAAGTCGGTGCTGGACAGCGGCGCGACTTCGCTCAGGTTGGTGGTGCCAACAGTGGCGCTGACTTCAGCGTTACCGGCGTTGAAGACCCGCACGAAACTGGAGCCTTTTGGTGCGGTCGGGCCGTAGAGCGCGCCGTCACCGGCGAAGGCTTGCAAGGACAATACGCTCATGCCGGCGACGAGAGCAAAGGTCTTAGCGAGACGGCGAGGAGTAGTAGTGAAAGTCATGGTGTACCTCTCTTTCAGTTTTGCGCCCGGTCGGGCGTCTCGGATTTAGTGTTTGCAGCTACGTTTTGTTGGCGTGCGCCGGCTTGTTTAAGCTCTGCGACCCACTGCGGGTCGGCGTCACCGATTTCGTTGTTCACAGGCAGATATCGTTCAGGGAACTCCCAGATCAGCACTTGTGGCGGGCTGTTCTTGAAGGCGTCGCTTTTCAGGTAGCTGAGCATCGGCAGAATCGGGCCATGGCCGTCTTCGGCGTAGCTGACCACGTCGCTGTGCAGTGCCTCTTTCAGCGCACCGATGAAGTTCCAGTTCGGGTTGGCGCTGTAGCTGGTGCCGATCAGGGCCACCGGCACTTCAGTGTTGGCGAACAGGGCGTCGTCACCGGCAGGCTGATCTTGGGCAGCCACGGTGTTGCGCTTCTGCAAAGGCTCTTGCGCCGGCATCAGGTTTTCGAACAGCGGGTCCAGCGGCAGGAACAACCGCAGGTCGCCCTTGTGCGTCACCTTCTCCGCAGGTTCGGTGACGAAGTTTTGCGGTTCGCCGCTGAGCGGTGCCTTGTCGGCGATGGTTTTGGCCAGGGTCTGGGCAGCGATTTGCGCGCCTTCCGGGGTCCAGTGGGTGTCGGTGCGCAGGAACACTTGCTGACCGTCTTGCTTGCCCTTTTGCAGCGGGCCGAGCAGGTCAGGGGCGATGATCTTGTTGGCCGCGACACGAGCGTGGAAGTCCTTGTACAGATTGGCGTGGATACTCGCCGGCTTCACTTCACCCAGATGTTCCGGGTACAGACGCGTCTTGGCCGGCACGATCGCCATCACCAATTGCACGCCTTGCTTTTTCAGGGTCTGGCGCACGCCTTCGACCAACGCGTAGTTGCCCTGCAGGTTCAACTCTTCGTTGACGATCGGGTGGAACTCTTCATCGCTGTAGAGCCACTGATCGCGACCGAGCACCACGCCCGGACGACCTTCGTTGAACAGTTTGAAATCCAGCGCGGCCCAAAGATTGGTGCCCAGGCGCTTGATCGGGAACTCTTCGTCGTAGTGCGTCTCGACGGCTTTGGTCCAGCGACCGTTGAGCACGGTCGCTTCGGCGTTGGTACTGAAACCGAAGAAGCTGCGTACCGACCACACGCCCAGGACCAGCAAGGTCACCAGGAACAGGGCGATGTAGAAGATGCGTAATGAGCGGGTCATAGTCAGATCCCTCAGAACTGGAAGTAAAGGAACGGCGAAAAGCTTTGCGCCGAGAGTTTGAGAATCGAGGCGATGAACAGCAGTAGAACCAGAGCGCGCATCACGTAACGGGACCAGTCAGCGGTCCAGTAGGCCGGTTGCACAGTCGCTTCAACGCCGACGGTGTAACCCGGTTCGTGGATGCTGGCCGGGTTTTCACCCGGTACGGCTTTGATCATTCCAGGCGTAGCCGCAGCAGGGCCATCGGCCTCGACGTTGACGGCAGGCTTGGTCTTGACCGGTGGCCGGTTGGTGTAGAAATCACGGATGCCGAAGAACGCCAGGGTGACGTAGGCCACCACCAGTGTTGCCACTTGCAGACCGGTGAGGCTGGCCTGGTTAAGTTCCGACAGCGACCATTCGCCGAAGCTGAACATCGCACCGTACATGCGACCGGCGACGTGCAGGTTTTCCGAACGGAAGATCACCCAGCCCATGACAACAAGCAGGAAGGTCAGCGCCCAACGGATCGGGTTGATGCTGCGCGGCGAGGTGTTCAGGCCGAGGGCTTTTTCGATCGCCAGCCACATGCCGTGCCAGGCACCCCAGATGATGTAAGTGATGTTCGCGCCGTGCCACAGACCACCGAGCAGCATGGTCAGGAACAGGTTGCGATAAGTCATCAGCGTGCCTTTACGGTTACCGCCGAGGGTGATGTACAGATAGTCACGCAACCAGGTCGACAGGCTGATGTGCCAGCGACGCCAGAACTCGGTAATCGACTGGCTGATGTACGGCTGTTTGAAGTTTTCCATGAAGCGGAAACCCATCATCAAGCCCAGACCAATCGCCATGTCGCTGTAGCCGGAGAAGTCGAAGTACAGCTGCGCGGTGTAGGCCAGGGCGCCAAGCCAGGCATCGCCCGTGGTCGGGTCCTGCAAGGCGAAGCAATGGTCGGCCACCACCGCCAGGGTGTCGGCGATGAAGACCTTCTTGATGAAGCCCTGCATGAACCGCGTGGCACCTTCGGAGAACTTGTCGAGGGTGTGGGTGCGGTTGTTGAACTGGTCGGCCAGGTCACGGAAACGCAACACAGGGCCCGCGATCAAGTGCGGGAAGATTGCCACGAATGCGGCAAAGTCGATCAGGTTGCGGGTCGCCGGGGTATCACCGCGGTAGACGTCGATGATGTAGCTGATGGACTCGAAGATGTAGAACGAGATCCCGATCGGCAACAGCACATGGGTCAGGATGAACGGCGAAAGACCGACCGAGGTCATCATCGCGTTGATGCTGTCCACGCCGAAGTTGGCGTACTTGAAGTAGCCGAGGATGCACAGGTCGACGCCCACGCCCAGGAGCAACCAGCGTTGGGCCGGTTTGGTCCGAACGCCTGCCGCACCGACTTTCAGGCCGATCCAGTAGTTCCACAGCGTGACGGCTGCGAACAGCGCAAGGAAGTCCACACGCCACCAGGCGTAGAACACGTAGCTGGCGATCAGCAGCAGCAAGTTGCGATAGCGTATTCCGCTCAAGTAGTACATGCCGAGAAAGATCGGCAAGAACAGAAACAGGAACACGTTGGATGAAAATACCATCCCGATCTCTCCATGTTTAACCAACAGTCAAGGGCCAACGGCCCCCCCAAACCCCCCACCGAAAACCGGAGGGCTAACTCACAAAACTCAAACTCGACACCGACCCTGTGGGAGCGGGCTTGCCCGCGATAGCGGTGGGTCAGTCGACATCAATGCTGAATGTCAGATTGCAATCGCGGGCAAGCCCGCTCCCACAGGGTTTTGTATTGTTCCTAGGAACCTTTGCCTTTCTCGCTGGCCGGGTCGTAGACCTTGGTCAAATCCCCGCCGAGGCGGAAGGTCTTGAACGGCTGCATTTTGTGTTTCTGCGCCAGCACATCCGGCGTGCAGGTGTAGAGCGAGCAGAACGGTTCGAGCCAGGCGAATTTCGAATCGACCTTGAGGTCGGTCATGTCCTGCTCTTTACCGTTCTTCTCCTCGAATTCATCCGGGTCTTCCACGCCTGCCAGCACGCGATCACCCAGGCGTTTCAAGGCGCCGTTGTTTTCCTGGCGCAGATCCACACCGTTGACCTGAGCGAAACTGGCGATCATCGCCAGTGGCGGCAGGGCATAGTTGTGATAGGCGAGGGCGCGTTGCTGGCGCTTGAGCTCGTTAGGCAGGAAGCCTTGGGCGTCGACCTGATTGACGCCGACCTTGTATTCCTTGACGGCCCAATCGAACAGGTCGCGGCGGTTGGTGGCGACCGACGTGGCCATCACCGACCAGGCTGCCCAGTACGAGTGGTTGTTGGTTTGCTCGAGCGGCAGGTTGTCCCAATCGCTGACTACCTGATCAGCCATTTTGCTGAACCAGGCTTCAATCACTTGCGCTTCTTCCTGGTGGGTAGCCAGCGGATGCGAGTCAGAGAATTTCAGGCGGACATAGGACGAAGCCATGCTGCCCAACGCCCATTTGCGCATGGACTTGCCGGTGTGGTTGAAGTCCTTGGACATCAACGCATCGGCCTTGGCCCAGGCCGTTAGCCAGTTGAGCGTGCACTCCAGTTGTTCCGGACGACCGTCACGCATGAACTGCATCACCTGCTTGCTGGTGGCGCGCTCGATCTTGGTGATGTCGGCGGTGGTATCGCGGAAGGCTTTTTCCGATGCCTCGTTCAGGGTCGAACGGGCCTTGTCGGAGCCTTCGTATTTGCTGCGAAATTGCAGGGCGCCGGTGTAGGGCGTCGGCATCGCGTCGCAGCCTTCACTCTTGCCGCCGGTTTTGACTTTTTCAATTGGCGCGAAGTAACCCTGGGGCGGGCGCAGTGGCGCGGCGGCCTGGGTGGCGCCGGCGAACATCGCCAGCGTCAGCAGGGAGGGCGCGAGTAACTTTTTCAGCGTTCGGGTTTGCATGCAGTTCATAAGAGGTAGCCTCATTGCCCGGCTTGAGCGGTACGCTGCTCGGCGCCGGAGAACACGTTGCGTTTGCAGATTTTCGCTTCGACTTTCTGAGGCGTGGTACCTGGTTTTTCAGGTCCCTGGACTTCGACGGCCAGCAGATTCTGCGAGGCCCAGTCTTCGTCCGTGCGCAACTCGAAGGCGAAACGCCCGTCGGTATCGGAGGTTTCCGGTTTGTCGATCTTGATGTCCTCGTGGCGCCCGTTCATGTACCAGAGGGTGGCTTGCAAGGTTTTCACCGAGGTGTCGGCGAAGCGGATATCGACCTGGTGACTGCTGTTGCGCAGGTCCAGGTTCTTGCTGTTGACCATCAATTCGTTTTTGCCCGGTTTGAGCGTGGCACTGGCACTCATCTGTGCATCTTTGCCTTCGCAACCGTTGTCCAGCAGCGCCATCATTTGGCGGTAGATGGTTTCCTGATCGAGGCGATAAAGCGGCGAGAATTCCCAGATGAGGATTTTCGGTGGTTTGGTCTGGAACTCTTCGCTGCCCAGGTACTGCAGCATCGAACCTTCGAAGCCACCACCGGGGAACGCGACGTTGAGAATGTCGGCGCCGATGGCCTCTTCGAGGAAACCGGCGAAGTTGTAGTTCTTGCCACTGTGGCTGGTGCCGACCAGGGTGATTTCCGGATTACCGGAATCACTGAACAGATCGCCATCGCCCGCTTCGCCTTTTGGCTCGGTGGTGAACTGATCCATGTACTGGATCGCGTAGCTAGTGCCACAGAGTTGACCAGCCATGTTGTGTAACGTTCCGGTCTTGCCCATGCGACCCGACTTATGGGTCTCGAATTCACGCTTGGGAACGTCGGCGAAGGCCGGCAATTGCTTGACCTTCTCGGCGACAATTTTCGCTGTGCGCTGGGCGCCATACGGCGTCCAGTGTTGGTCGCCGCGGAAGTAGAAGTCGTGAGCCGGCAGGGTATCGGGCAGCGATTCGTTGGTCAGCGGGGACAGGTCCGGAACTACGTAGCCCATCTGCGCGAAGCGCCCGAGCATGGTTTTGTAGTTCTTCAGCGCCTTGTCGAAATCGTAGCTCGCTTTCTCTGCCGGGTTCAGCTTGTTGCGGTTCACCAGGCCACGAGTCGGCTGGTAAACGATGACCAGTTCCACGCCTTTGCTCTTGAACGCATCGTGCAGTTGTTTCATGCGTTTGTAGCCAGCGGGTGTGGTGTCGAACTCGGTGCGCAAGTCTTCTTGCGTACGGAACAGCCAATCGCCCTGCGCCTGCACCAGCGTGGTGAAGTTCTGCTGATAGCGGGTGGTGTAGTTCTTCGCGTCATGGGCGGCGGGGCACAGGCTGCAGCAATCCTCGGCCTTGAAGCTGGGTGCTTTGGCATCTTCGGCACGTACGCCAGTGCTGGCCGCGAGAATGCCCGCGGTCAGGGCCGACAGGCTGAGTAATTTGATCAGGTGTGGGTGCATAAAATTATCCTCAGTCCCGCATTTCGGTCTGGCGTTCGACAGGGTCGATCAGCACGGCTTTCTGCTGGCGCACCAGCAGGTCGAGAATTTCATCCTGGCGTTCGCCGAGAATCCCCGAGAAGCTGATGCCGCTGGATTTGGTCGGTGCGAGCATCGACACGCGATACAACTCCACGCTCAGCGGCGAGTCGATCGACAGTGGTCCGCTGCCATTGGCGGCCAGTTCACCACCGACCACAATCAGGGACACCTGGGCGTCGAACGGATCGAGCTTGATGTCCCGGTCGGTGTCGCTCAAATCTTTGATGTGCCCGTAGACACCGGTCAGGCCGTTGGCCATCGAGACGTTTTCGTACAGGCGAATGTTCACGCTGTTACGAATACGGATGCCGTGGCGTCGGTTGCTGATCACCTTGTTGCCCCACAACAGGTTGTCAGCACTCTCATAGAGGGTGATGCCATCGGTGTGGTTCTTGTAGATCTCGTTGTAGGCGATCAGGTTGTTCACACTGTTACGGTCGATCACCAGGCCCGACAATTTGTTGTCGTAGCTGCGGTTGTTGAAGATGAAGCTGTCGTTGACCTCACGGGAAATAATGATCCCGTGCTTCTTCTTGGTCCCGTACACCGTGTTGTCGGCGATGATCAGACCGTGGGAACGGTCATGGGGGTCGATGCCGTAGACGATGTTGTCTTTGTAGGTGTTGCCCTTGACCACGAAGTCGCGGGTTTCGTAGCAGTAGAAGCCGTACCACATGTCCGAGAACTCGGAGCCGACGATCCAGCCGGACGGTTCAGGGCGCTTGAGCACCTTGGCCATGTTCGGCGTGTATTGGGAAATACTCACGCCGTAAGACTTACTGTTGGCGTAACCGAAACTGGCGATCTTGCTGTTGGCGATATAGGTCTCGGTGCCACCCCAGGACAGCAGGAACGGACGGAACTCCTTGGGCGACTTGAAGGCCGCCGGGCCGTTTGCCTTCTCGCTCCAGCCAGTGATTTTGGTATCACGCACGAACAGCTGGCCGTCGTTGACCAGGAACGAACCGGCCTCTTGGGACAGGCGCAATTCCTGGGTCTGCTTGTCGATTTCCAGAATGCCCTTGTTACCCACCACGATCGGCAACTTCGCCAGGAACACCCCCGGCGAAGTTTCGCTGAAGTACTGCTTGGGCAGCTTCTTCGCCAGGTCCTTGAGGTTCATGTAGCCGTCGTCGATGAAGATCGCTTGCGGGATGCCATGCTGACGCACCACCCACTCTGCCATCTTGTTGTCACCGCCGATGAAGTCCTTCAGGGCGTTTTCCTGCATCATCCGGCGCACGCTGATCTTGCCGGGTTTGGTACGCACGATTTTCGCCGCGATGGCTTCGGCGGTGTAGCCAGAAGTGTCCGGCAGTTTAGGCTTGGCCAGGTCCAGCGGCGCGGTTGGCGCGCTGCTGACGGTGTAGGTCTTGGCCTGTTGCAGCCCCTTGGCCATGGTCGTCGATTTGCCCTGTTGCACAGGCTTGGCCGGTTCGACGGTGGCGAAGGCGGCTGCGCTGGCGAGCAGTAGCGCGCCGGCCAGCAGGCTGATCGAGCCTTTCTTGGCACTGTTCATGTCGGGCACTCCCTTCGCGGTTTGCATCAGAAGCGCCAGACCACGTCGACAAACGCGCGGTGCATGTACGAGTCAACTTCTTTGCCATAGGCATCGCCTGGCTTGAACACACCGCCACGGAACCGTACCAGTGCCGAAGGCTCATCGATCGACTGGCTCAACGCTGCTGGCAGCAGGCCTTGCTTGAAGTACTTGGTGACCACCAGGTCCATTTCCTGACCGAGGTCTTTGTTGCCATCTTCCAGCGGCAGGGAGGTGCTGGAGAGGATCGCACCGGTTACGTCGTCGGTGTTGTTTTCGACGGCGTTGATGCCGTTGCTGCCCACCGGCTTGTTGCCGTCGACGCGCCAGAACTTGTGGTAGATCAGACTGGCGTCGTATTCGTCGTTGAGCATCCACGAGCCGAACAAGGTAGCGGTCTGCATGTTGTTCATTTCGCCACGGAAGGCTTCGCCGAAACGGTGAACCCGCGAGCGTGTACCGGTGTAGTTCGAGCGATTGCTT
This sequence comes from Pseudomonas farris, assembly GCF_019145235.1. Classification (GTDB taxonomy): domain Bacteria; phylum Pseudomonadota; class Gammaproteobacteria; order Pseudomonadales; family Pseudomonadaceae; genus Aquipseudomonas; species Aquipseudomonas farris. The sequence continues at coordinate 294,448 of NZ_JAHSTV010000009.1, forward strand.
TCCAGACCGGTCTGTTCGTACTCGGCGCTGGCACGGGCATACGCCGCACCGACTTGCCACTGCGGATCAAGGCGCAAACGCAGGCCGATATCAGTGGCCCAGCCATTGAGGTCTTCACCACGTTTGGCTTCGGTCGGACGCGTGCCATCGGCGTTCAGCGGGTTGACCGTGTCGGTGTCGCCGCTCATGCCGGTGATGCTGCCCCAGTAATTGACGGTGTTGGTGTTGCGCCAGTTGTAGGCGTCGCTGTCGGCGGTGAGGCCGAGCCAGCTGATGTCACCGTTCTGTTTTTTATCCAGCGAATCGCCGGCCACACCCGGCTCCGGGTAGTCGAGCTTGCCGTCATCATGGGTGTGATGACCGCGAATGCCGACCCAGTTACCCGGCGACCATTGAGTGGCAACGTCGCCGAAAACGTGCAGGCGATCCTTGTCCTTGGGCGCCAGCTCTTTCAAGTCGGTGCGGTATTCGCTGAAACGTTCGGCGACACCGACGTTGGCGCGCAACAGGGTGGTGTCGAAGGTCCAGTTCAGGGCTTCGATGTTGGTGTCGCGCCATTGGCCGTCGTCGTTGCGCAGGCGTTGGCGACCGAGTTTGAGGATCTCGCCAGGGTAGGGCGTGAGGCCGCTGTAGCCGACCCAGAACTCGCGCATCGCCAAGTAGTTCTTCTTGGTTTTGCGATCACCGTTGTCGGTGGTCTGGGTACCCTCGGTATCGGACTGTTGCAGGGTGTCCGTTTCGATGATGTCGGTGGACGTCACGGCCTGGCCCATGGCGTAGGCGCTCCACGCGCCGCTTTCACCGTATACCCATGGACGCAGGTCGAGGCCGACGCCGGAAACGTCGCCGCCGCTGGCAGTGCCCAAGTCACGGTCGTCTTCGGACTGGCCGGTAACTTTGACTTCGAGGCCGAAGTTCTTGTCTTCGGTCAGGGCTGCCAGGGTCGGGCACGACCACAGCAGGGCGAATGTCAGGCCAATACCGGCCTTAACGAATGGATTAAGCTTCATAGGGATTCCTCGCCGTCTTCTTCTTGCAGGGCGTGCAGTTCCAGCGTGTCCGAACTCACGGCGCTACGAATGGCCTGCTCTTGTTTCAGCAGGCGTTGGGCCTCGGCCAGCCGGTCAGGCGGCAGTTGCGTTTCGATTGTTTGCGCAAGCTCATTGGCTTGTGGGGTGTTTTGAGCCTTCGCCAATTGGCTGAAGACATAAGCGTTGACCGGGTCGGGCCGGGTGCCCTTGCCTTGGGAGAACAGTTGGGCAATGGCGAAATCGGCGCTGTTCTGGCCGTTGCGCGCAGCGGTCAGCAGGTGATCCAGGGCTTTCTGCGGATAGACCTTGCCCAGGTAACCACGACGGTAAATCTGGCCGAGGTAGTAATCGGCGGCGACTTCCCGGCCGACGGCTTTCTTGAAGTGCTCTTCGGCGACCTTGGCGTCGGCCGGTACCATTTTTCCTTCGAAATAGAGCTTGCCCAGCAACAGTTCGGCACGTGGTTGGTCGGCAGCGCGGCCGTTGTCCAGGTATTTCATCATGGCGTCGACATCACCCAGTTCAGGGAAGTCGTATAGCAGTTGCGCCAGGCTGACCCAGGATGCCGGGTAGCCAGGTGCGATGCCTTCGAGCAGCGACTGAGCGGTTTTCTCGTCGGTCTTGCCCAGGCTTGCATCGCCCAGCACGCGGGCCACGCTGTCCACACGTTGCGCAGAAACGACGCCACGGCTGTGACCAGCCTGCATCTGCTTGATCAGTTCGGCCTGTTGCTCTGGCTGGCCGCGTTTCTGATAGACCGTGGCCAGTTCGACATAGCAGATGTCAGTGGTGTTCAACGCCGCTTTGCAGACTTTTTCCACGTCATCCAGGTGTTGGTCGTAAGTGCCCTGGGTGCGATAGAGCAGCACTTGCGCCAGACCGGCTTCCGGTTTGCCTTCGGTGCGCCATTGGCTGATCTGCTGCTGCGCGTTGACGTTCGGGAAACTGTGCGGGTATTGCAGGTACAGCATCGCCAGCGGGATCAGGGTGTTGCCTTCGCCATTGGCCGAGGCTTTCTTCAACAGCGCTTCGGCTTCGTGATGTTCGGCTTCGGTGGCGCCGGGTTTGGCCACCAGCAGACGACCCAGGCGAGCCTGAGCCCGCGGCGAGACGCTGGCCGCGGCGCGGTAAGTCGCCTCGGCCTTTTTGATTTGCGCCGGGTCACGGCTGTCGACCTGCAGATCGGCCAGGCCGACCTGAGCTTCGCTGTAACCCAGGTCTGCCAGTTGCTGATAGTTCTGCGCCGCCAGCGTGGTGTCGCCGCGCTTGAGGGCTTCATTGGCCAGGCGCTGGTCGGGCAGACCGGCGCAACCGGCCAGGCTCACGGCCAATGCAACGGCACACAGTGATCCTATGTGGGAGCGGGCTTGCTCGCGAAGCAGGCGCTGCGGTGCATCAGGTAGACCGTGTTGATCCCTTCGCGAGCAAGCCCGCTCCCACAAGGTGTGCGGTGTGTTCAGGATTTTTGTAATGGTCACAGGCATGTCCTCGACTTAAAGACCGGCGGCCATGGCTTTGTTGATCAGCCAGTTCAGGTTCGGGCCACGAGTGCTGTTCACTTCCACTGGGCGACCAGCGAAGGCGCTGTCCAGTGGCTCGTCAGGTTTGATCTGCACGCGGATGTCGGACGACAGGTCGGCGCTTTTCAGGCTGGTGCTGCTGACAATCTTGCCGGTACGGGTTTGGTCTTCACCGGCGATCTGGAAGCTGACCGTGGTGCCTGGACGCACGTCGCCGAACTGGCGATAGGAGAAGCGTGCTTCAACGTTGGCTTCGGTGTTGCGCGGCACCAGTTGGAAGATCACATCGCCTTTGCTGGCGTACTGACCGTTAGCCACCAATTGCTGAGCCACGGTGCAATCGCACGGCGACGTCAGGGTGCCGGTCATTTGCTTGCCGAACAGTTCTTCAACCTTGGACGGTTGCAGTTGACCTTCGTCCAGATGGCCCTTGAGTACGTCGAGCATGCTGGTGCTGAAGGTCGCCAGTGGGGCGCCTTTGGCAGCAACGCCGTCGGCTTTGATCAAGCTCTGCACGGTGCCGTCGCGCGGCATGGTGATGTTCATACCCTGCACGCTGACCAGACCTGCCTGGGCGTGGCTGACGAAGTACATGCCGTACACGGATTTGAAGATGAAACCGAACGCCACCAGGCCGATCACGAAGATACCGGCGCTGAAGGTCACCGCTTTCAGACGGCCGAGCGGGGTCATGCCGTGGCCGCCGTCCTTGACCTTGCGCGCCTTGGTGAAGTTGTCGCGCTGCAGGGTCGCCAGCATTTCACCTACGCTGACGATGTCGCCAGCCAAGTGCGAGGTGATCAGGTGGCGCAGGGTGGAAATGTCACGGGGTTCCAGGTTCTGGAACTGGCAACCGATACGACCGGTTTGGCGATCGACGGAGCGGATTTGCAATTCCACGTCCATGGCCAGGCCGAGGTTATCGATCACGAATTGCAGACGGGCCTTGTGCACATCGCCGACCTTCAGCGGCAGCTGACCGGCGTTGAACGCCAGGCCGCCAGCGGAAAGGTCGATGACCCGGGCTTCAACCGGAGTCCGGTCTGGACCGAAGAAACGCAGCTTGGCCGGGATTTTCACGCGAGCGTGTTGGCGCTGGGCTTCGGATTCGTGCACTACGTTGGAGTTGACGGCGGTATTCATATGGGCGATTTCCTAGTTAATTCAGGCGAGTTCGGTCAGACCATCAGCAGCAGCACGGCGACAAAAATGCTGCCGGCGGAGAAGGTCATGGTCCGAGACGACCAAGTGTTGAACCAACGTTGAAAGCTGGCGAGATCACGGGTCAGAGAAGTGGGCTGGCGAGTCCAGGACTGTTGATCGAGGCGGAAGAACACGTAGATCTTCACCAGCGCACCGACGATCTGGTTGTAATAGAGAATCGCCGGGTAAGCCGGGCCGATCCGGTGACCGGAGCAGGACAGCAGCACGGTCAGGATCAGACGGGTGATGCCGATCCACAGCAGGTAAACCAGGATGAACGCGCTGCCGTACTTGAAGGTGGCGAGGATTGCCACGGTCAGGCCCAGCAAGGACGTCCACATCGACACGCGTTGATCGAACAGCACCACCGAAGTGAACAGGCCGAGACGTTTCATCCCCAAGCCCAGGGCTCGGGAATTCTGCCGCAGGTTGTTGCCGTACCAGCGGAACATCAGTTTTCGGCTGGCCTTGATGAAGCTCTTCTCGGGCGGGTGCTCCACGGTGTGGATAGCGGCGTCCGGCACGTAGAAAGTGTCATAGCCCAAGCGCATCAAGCTGAACCAGCTCGACTTGTCGTCACCGGTCAGGAACTTGAAGCGGCCCAGGCGCCAGTGTTGCAGCGAGTCGCTTTCCACATCGGCGATGAAGTCCGGGTTGGTGACCACGGTGGCGCGGAATACCGACATCCGGCCGGTCATGGTCAACACGCGCTTGGACAGGGCCATGGAGCACATGTTGATGTGGCGCTGGGCGAATCGCAGTTTGTGCCATTCGCTCATGATGTAGCCGCCGCGCACTTCGCAGAACTCGTTGGTGGTCAGGCCGCCGACATTGCCGAACATCTGGAACCACGGCACGGTCTTGAGCACGACGCCTTCGGCCAATACGGTGTCGCCATCGATCACGGCAACCACGGCGCGGTCGTCCGGCAGGTGGCGTGAGATGGCGCGGAAACCGTAGGCAAGGCCATCGCGTTTGCCGGTGCCGGGAATGCGCACGAAGTCGAGCTTGACCCGTGGCGGTGGGTTCATGCGTTTCCAGAGGCTCTTGACCAGCAGCTCATCGGACATTTCCACGATGGAGCACACCACGGTGGTCGGCAGGCCGCAGTCGATGGCCTCGCGGATTACCGAGCTGTAGACCTGAGCGGTGGTCAGCGCGTCGATACGAAAGCTCGTGACCATCAGAAATACATGGGACGGGTCTGCCGCTTTGCCCAGCTTGCGCACTTTGCGCCGCAGGTGCGGGTAGACCACGTACAGAAACAGCATGCCGCGCAGAAAGTGCGTGGCACCCATCGAGTAGCGCCAGATACCGACGATACCGATCAGGAAGATGAAGTCCTTCGACTCGGAGTCGAACGTGGACGCAGGCAGCGCCATGGCGATGCCCATCAGTAAACTTAGGTAAAACAGCCAACCGGCGGCCTGAAGTAGGCCGTGCTTTAGCCTGTGCATAATCTGCATCCGTCTCGATCTCGGGCGAGCCTGTGGGGTGGCCCGATGGGGTTAAGGCAGGCCTGTGAAAACTGACGTCACCCGCTCTGGATGACGCCAGAAATCCTGGTAGGAGCTGCCGCAGGCTGCGATCTTTTGGCGTCAGTGAGATCGCTGAAAATCAAAAGATCGCAGGCTTCGTCAGCTCCTACACAGATGCAGCGTTACCAGCAGATGCCTTCAGTCCGGCCACTCACGCTGGTGGCTTTGGACATGAAGCCAACCAGGTCGACCACTTGCTTGCCGTGTGGAGCTTCCAGCGCCAGGGCGCGGAATTTCTCGTCACGGTTGCCGAGGATGATCACGTCGGAGTTTGCGATCACATCGTCGAAGTCGGAGTTGAGCAAGGACGAGACGTGAGGGATCTTCGACTCGATGTAATCCTTGTTCGCACCGTGAACGCGGGCGTATTCGACGTTGCTGTCGTAGATGCTCAGGTCGTAACCCTTGCCGATCAGCATTTCCGCCAGATCAACCAGCGGGCTTTCGCGCAGGTCGTCGGTGCCGGCCTTGAAGCTCAGACCCAGCAGCGCGACTTTGCGTTTGTCATGGCTGGAGACGATGTCGAACGCGTTCTGCACCTGGGACTCGTTACTGCGCATCAGCGAGTTGAGCAGCGGTGCTTCCACGTCCAGGGAACCGGCGCGGTAGGTCAGGGCGCGGACGTCTTTAGGCAGGCAAGAGCCGCCGAACGCAAAGCCTGGGCGCATGTAGTACTGGGACAGGTTCAGCGTCTTGTCCTGGCAGACCACTTCCATCACTTCACGACCGTCAACACCGACGGCCTTGGCGATGTTGCCGATCTCGTTGGCGAAGGTCACCTTGGTGGCGTGCCACACGTTGCAGGTGTACTTGATCATCTCGGCAACGGCGATGTCCTTGCGGATGATCGGTGCGTCGAGTTCTTCGTACAGCGATTGCAGAACGTCACCCGAAGCCTTGTCGAACTCGCCGATAACGGTCATTGGCGGCAGATCGTAATCGGCGATCGCGGTGCTTTCACGCAGGAACTCAGGGTTGACCGCTACGCCGAAGTCGACGCCGGCTTTTTTGCCGGAGCAGTCTTCGAGGATCGGGATCACCACGTTTGCCACGGTGCCCGGCAGGACGGTGCTGCGAACCACGATGGTGTGGCGGGTGGTCTTGTCACGCAGGACAAAACCGATCTCGCGGCACACGGCTTCGATGTAGTTCAGTTCCAGATCGCCGTTCTTCTTGCTCGGCGTACCGACGCAGATCATCGACAGGTCGGTGTCGCGAATCGCCTCGGCGAAGTTGGTCGTGCCGCGCAATTTGCCCGTCTCGATACCCTTCTGCAGAAGTTCGCCCAAACCCGGTTCAACGATCGGCGATTTGCCGGCGTTGATCATATCGATTTTGTCTTTGGCAACATCGACGCCAACGACGTCATGGCCCCGTGCAGACAGGCAACCGGCACATACTGCGCCGACGTAACCCAAACCAAATATGCTGATGCGCATCGCAATTACCTCTGTATTTATCAAGCCATTACATGGCCGGAGTTAATGGTGTTCAGCGGTCATAGTGCACTCGCAAGTGCGACTTAAAGGCGCCACAATGCCGTGTGCAGGCATACTAAGTTCCGAGTGTCTAAATAAGTGCACTCAAGATGTGCGCAACCAGGCCTTATTGTTATGACTTGCCCTGTTATGCAGCCGATCCTCTTTTCAGAAGATTTCCGTGCAAAGGTCTTGCGCGCTCAATGCCAGGCCCGAAAGCCCGTAAATCAAGCGGTTGGGTGCTCAGGTGAGCACGTTTATAGGGGCGCAGCCGTGGCCTTGTAGGGGATAGTAATGGTGCGTTATCTCCTGTCCTTCATGTGTTGCCCAAATAAGTGATCAGTAAGCCAAAGTAAGTGTGACAACTTCGCTACATGGATCTCTTGTCTGTGTAAGTTATCTCGCACAATCACCGAGAGAATCGTTACCGGTGGTATGAGCGGCGCATTTGGACATAGTTCCTGTCCGCCCATCGTGAATTCTGAAATTTCTTGAAATATTGAAAAAGATGGCACTGCTTTCATATTGATAGCACTTGCCGTTTGGCCCTTTATATACGGGGCGATTGTTGCTCTGGATATGTTTTTGCCACTACGAGTAAAAATTTTCAGTGCCACTACTGAAAAAAATGATCAATGTCGAGTGAAACTAAAGTTAGAAAATGGAGTGCTTGAATATTGGCGCCAATAAAGCGGCGAAAAGGAAGGGATTGTTCGACGATTCAAGGGGGCGCGCACGACGAAGTAATGGGTGTCGTGCGCTGACTTAGTGCAGGCTCCATTACTCCGGTGCGTGATCGCGCAAGAACACCAGATTGTCCGGTTTAGACTGTTCGGCACTGTAGCGATAACCCTGAACGTCGAACTGCTTGAGGGCGACCGGGTCATTGATGCGTTCTTCAATGACGAAGCGACTCATCATCCCGCGAGCCTTTTTTGCGTAGAAGCTGATGATTTTGTACTGACCGTTCTTCAGATCCTTGAACTCGGTATTGATGATGCGTGCGTTCAAGGCACTGCGTTTGACCGCCGAGAAGTACTCGTTGGAGGCCAGGTTCAGCAGCACGTCATCGCCTTGATCGGCCAAGGCTTCGTTCAGCCATTCGCTGATTCGCGTTCCCCAGAAGGCGTACAAGTCCTTGCCTCGGGCATTGGCCAGTTTGGTGCCCATCTCCAGTCGATAGGGCTGCATCAGGTCCAGAGGGCGCAGCAGGCCATACAGGCCGGAGAGCATGCGCAAGTGCTGTTGGGCGTAATCGAAGTCGGCTTCGCTGAAGGTTTGTGCGTTCAGGCCGGTGTACACATCGCCCTTGAATGCCAGCAACGCCTGCTTGGCGTTGGCCGGGGTGAAGGCCGGAGTCCAGCTGCCGAAGCGAGCGGCATTGAGACCGCCGATCTTGTCGGAGACGTGCATCAGCTCGCTGATCTGCGCCGGCGTCAGGTCGCGCAGTTGCACGATCAGCTCCTGGGAATGGTCGAGGTATTGCGGCTGAGTGAAGCGCTGGGTCGCCGGCGGTGTTTCGTAATCGAGGGTCTTGGCGGGGGAAATCACCATCAGCATGAAGTCGTCTCCTTTAATCGTGGCGGCGATTCTAGGGGGTTGTCCTTGTTGACTCCAGCTATGGGTGTCATAGGTGATCGGTGGTGTCATGGAACAAGATCGCAGCGTCGCTTCGCTCGACAGCTCCTACAAGGGAACGCATTCCAACCTGTAGGAGCTGTCGAGCGAAGCGACGCTGCGATCTTTTGATCTTCCCGCGATATAGTGCCGCGCGGGTTTTGTTATGGAGACATCCCATTGCGTATCGTTTTTCTATTCTCGGCCTGGCTCTTGAGCTTCGGCGCCATGGCGGCGCCGGGCGATGTGGCGACGCTGGATCGCAGCACCTGGCCTGAGCAGCTCAGTAGCCCGACGCTGTTTGACGTCGCCTCACGGGCCGAAATCCTCATGTTCGCCCGCGTTCTGCTGGCCAGTGAGTCGCTGGATGAGGCGAGCCTGGCTCAACGCCTGGGCCTGCGCACCCTCAATCTCGAGTCGGTCAACCAGCTGCGCCAACGCCTGTGGCAGCGTCTGCTGACCAATTACAACTTCGCCCAGCAGAGTTGCGATCAGGATGCTTCCTTCTGCTTTCTGGTCGAGGACATGGCCACCTTGCGTGAGCAAGCGGCCAAGTTTCAGGTGAGCGACGACAGCTATTACATCAAGTGGGCCGAGCCGAGCCGGCTGTTCCACGCCCAATATCTGGACGAGCAGTTGCGCAAGGCCGCGCTGTTTCCGCAGGCCAGCAGCGAAGTCGATCGTTTTGGCGACTATGAGCGCAATGGCGAGGCCATGAATGACCGCCTGTTCCTGCTGACTTTCGACAGCGCCGCCAATGCCACCCCAGATAACACCGCTTGGGTCACCGAGTACCTGCGCAAATCCAACATGAGCGCTACGTTCTTCGTCCTCGGCAAGGACATCCAGGCCCGTCTGGCCGAACGTTCGGTGGCCAGCCTGCAAGGGACTTATTCGCAGCAATGCGTTGGCGTGCAAGGCTGGGAGTTCCGCTCCCACAGCCACTGGCAAGACTGGCAGGACTCGGTGCGACGCAGCGTCGAGCTGGTCAAAGGCAAGCTGCCGGAGAATTACGTGCCGCTGTTTCGCCCGCCCGATGGTCAGCGCAGGTCCGATGCTGAAGGCTTCTTCACGTCTCAGGGCTTGCAGGTGGCGCTGTGGGACATCGATGCCCAGGACGGCGCCGGCAAGCTCAAGGGCAGCCAGAGCGCACAAAGAGTGTTAACCCTGATGCTGCTATGGCGGCACGGGGTGATCAATTTCAATGTGAAGCAGGATGCGCTGAAAACGGCGATGCCCTGGCTCATTATGCAAACGGCGCCAAGCGGCATCGGTTGGGCAGACTGTCAGGGCGCGTTTCGCTGAAAACGGCAAAAGGCCGTAAACATTGGGTGAAGGGCGATTTTTGCAGAGAAATCGGTGCAGGCGGACTTCCGACTTTAACGGCACAATGCCTGCACGCCAAGGGCTATTCGTCACTCTGAAAAATAAACTTCAAAAAAACGTCAAAGTGCTTTTTTCTGTCACATGTTTTGGAGTATTACGAAGACAGACCGCCGAAACCTGCAACACAGGTGGCGTCTCCCAAGACCCCAGTTTGTGTGCAGTTCACTTGACTCCTCGCAGGTGAATTCGGTGGCCACTTCGAGGCGCAGCACTGTCATGGTACTGCGTCGACTGGCTCCCACAAAGGTGACCGAGTATGGATGATCACGGACGTAGCCCTTCTTCCAACCAGCCAATCCTTTATGTACTCGATACCAACGTATTGATTCACGATCCAAACGCCCTGCTTAATTTCGAAGAACACCACGTCGCCATCCCGATGACCGTGCTTGAAGAGCTGGACAAGCTCAAGAGCGGGCATCACAGCGTGGCCGCGGAATGCCGCCAGGCGATTCGCCTGATCGACAAGACTTTGGGCGATGCCAGCCCCGAAGACGTTGAACTCGGCGTACCGATCCAGCGCGGCAAGAGTGGGCCCAAGGGTTTGCTGTCAATTCTGATGAGCAAGCGCACTGAGCCGAACATCATTCTGCCCGAGCATCTGAACGACAACATCATCATCAACCAGTTGATCGACCTGCGCGCGCGGGATGCAACACTGCCCGTGGTGCTGGTCACAAAAGATATCAACATGCGCCTCAAGGCCCGGGCTTGCGGGATTGCGGCCGAGGACTACAGCACCGACCAACTGGTGGACGATGTTTCGTTGCTGCCCAACGGTTATCACAACATGACCGGTTCGTTCTGGGATCGGGTGAGCAAAGTCGAAACCCGGCAGGATCATGGCCGTACCTGGCACCAGGTGCAGTTGATCGACAACCTGCCCGCGGTACACGTCAACGAGTTCATCATCGACGAACAGGGCTTTGTCGGCTGGATCAAGGAAATCCAGGTCGACAAGTTGCTAATCCTCGATCTGCATCAAGAGCCTCTGTTGCACCAGGAAGCCTGGGGCCTGAAACCGCGTGACATCTATCAGAGCCTGGCGCTGTACGCCTTGCTTGATCCGGACATTCACCTGGTCAACCTGTCCGGCGCGGCCGGTTCGGGTAAAACCATCCTGGCCCTGGCGGCGGCCATCGAGCAGACCATGGTCAGCAAACGCTACCGGCGCATCATCGCCACCCGCAGCGTGCAGGGGCTGGACCAGGAAATCGGCTTCCTGCCTGGCACCGAAGCGGAAAAAATGGAGCCTTGGCTCGGCGCCATCACCGACAACCTCGAAGCGCTGCACATGGACGACGAAAACACCCATGGCAGCGTCGACTACATCCTCAGCAAAGTGCCGTTGCAGTTCAAATCCCTCAACTACATACGAGGCCGCAGCTTCCAGCAGAGTCTGATCCTGATTGATGAATGCCAGAACCTCACGCCGCACCAGATGAAAACCATCATCACCCGTGCCGGCGCCGGTTCCAAAGTGGTGTGCCTGGGTAACCTGGCGCAGATCGATACCCCTTACCTGTCCGCGACCAGCTCCGGGCTGACGTACTTGACCGAGCGCTTCAAGGACTTCCCCAACGGTGTGCACATCACCCTGCAAGGGGTGCCACGTTCGATTCTGGCCGAATACGCCGAATCGCATCTGTAACCCTCACCAGAACCGGGCGGCCTAACGGTCGCCCGGTTTTTTATGGGCAACTCTTTTACCCCTGTGGGAGCGAGCAGGCTCGCTCCCACAGGGATATGTAGTGACCCGATAATCAAACGTGCGGAAAATTGACCCACAGGTTTACAATCGATGCTCCTGATCAGGAGTATCCCTGTGCTGACTCATCTCGATTCCCAAGGTCGCGCCAATATGGTCGACGTCACTGAAAAAACCGTGACGTTCCGCGAAGCGACGGCCCAAGCGCTGGTGCGCATGCTGCCCGAAACCCTGCAGATGATCGTCACTGGCGGCCATCCCAAGGGTGACGTGTTTGCCGTGGCGCGGATCGCCGGCATTCAGGCGGCGAAGAAAACCAGCGATCTGATTCCTCTGTGCCACCCGTTGATGCTCACCGGCGTCAAGGTTGAACTCAGTGCCGAAGGCGACAACACCGTGCGCATCGTGGCGTGCTGCAAGTTGTCCGGGCAGACCGGCGTCGAAATGGAAGCGCTGACCGCCGCCAGCGTCGCCGCGCTGACCATCTATGACATGTGCAAGGCCGTGGATCGTGGCATGACCATCGAGAGCGTGCGGCTGCTGGAGAAACTCGGCGGCAAGAGCGGCCATTTCCAGGCGGATCAGCCATGAACGTTACTGTGAAGTTTTTCGCCCGTTACCGTGAAGCGCTCGGCGTGGACTCGGTGAAGGTCGAAGGTGATTTTTCCACGGTCGACGATGTGCGCGCGCTGCTCGCTCAACGTGACGGCGCCGAAGTGCTGAGCGAGCAGAACCTGATGTGCGCCCGCAACGAAGACCTCTGCCAGCTCGACGAACCGGTGAGCGATGGCGATGAAGTAGCGTTTTTTCCGACCGTGACCGGGGGCTGAACCATGGCGATTCGTGTGCAGCCCACGCCGTTCGACCCGGGTGCTGAAGTCAACGCCATGCACGCGGCCAATGTGGGCGTCGGTGCGGTGGTGAGTTTTGTCGGCTACGTGCGCGACTTCAATGACGGCCTCGACGTCGCCGGGATGTTCCTTGAACACTACCCGGGCATGACCGAAAAAGCCCTGGACAAGATTGCCGTGGAGGCCGAGCAGCGCTGGCCGCTGTTGAAGCTGGAAGTGTTGCACCGCATCGGCGCGCTGGAACCGGGCGAGCCGATCGTCTTCGTCGGTGCCGCCAGCGCTCACCGTCAGGCGGCGTTCGATGCCTGTGCCTTTGTCATGGACTACCTGAAAACCCGCGCGCCGTTCTGGAAGAAAGAAAACACCGGTGATGGGCCGCGTTGGGTGGAAGGGCGTGACAGCGATCATGCGGCGGCAGATCGGTGGAAGCAGTAAGCAATCGATCCGTCTTCACGGGCTTGATGCTTGAAAAACAATTGAAAGTTAATCCGTTCTTAACCGGTTTATCGTTTATTCCCCGACATTGGCCAAAGCGGCCTTGTCGAAGTGTTCATCGACAAGATCCCTTGCCCGAGGCCGGGATCAGGGGCCGTTCAAGGCTCTCAAATGTCGGGTCAGCGTGTAGACTTCCGGGCAACCGAAATCAGATCGACAAGATCGCATTGCCGCCAGTTGGCATATCAAAGACAACATCAGCCTGATGCCGCAGCTGCAAGCGCAGCCGCCAGCGAGCTGATCCACGGACACAAAAGGGAAACGCGATGAGCGAGGAAACGATGCGGTTGGGGCGTGAGCGGCGCTATCTGGTGTTGCTGGGCATTATCTGCCTGGCGTTGATCGGTGGCGCGCTGTACATGCAAGTGGCTCTGGGCGAGGCACCGTGCCCGCTGTGCATCCTGCAGCGCTACGCGTTGCTGCTGATTGCGCTGTTCGCCTTTATCGGCGCTGCGATGCGCACCCGACGCAGCATCACACTGTTTGAGGCGTTGGTGGTGATCGGCGCAATTGCGGGCGCCGGAGTGGCCGGGCATCACGTTTATACCCAGTTTTATCCTGCGGTCAGCTGTGGCATCGATGTGCTGCAACCGATTGTCGACGGTCTGCCGCTGGCGAAGGTCTTCCCGCTGGGCTTCCAGGTCGATGGCTTCTGCTCTACGCCGTACCCGCCGATCCTCGGCTTGTCCCTGGCGCAGTGGGCGCTGCTGGCGTTCGTGCTGATCGTGGTGCTGGTGCCGCTGCTCACTTCGCGTAACCGCAAAGCGCTGCGCTGAGGCTGTACGCCGTACCGTTGCAGGAAACAAAAAACGCCCCGGTTCTCGTTGAGAGGCCGGGGCGTTTTGCATATTCGCAGGTCAGGTAAAAAGACCTTGATGCTCGACAAGGAAGGGTGCGACACGCGTGCGACACGTTGTCACAGCTTGAGTGTCGCAAGGCATTTCAAATCGCTGATTCAGGGCATCGCTTCGCACCAAAAACCGGCTTTCCCAGGCTCTGTCGGTTTCATCGTTCATCAGTCGAAACAGGCAGTTTTAACAGGGCCTGGCGAATTGCCGAAGTCCTTGTCATATAGGGGGTAGAGCAGGGTCGAAGGCGAGCGCAGAGCCTTGGAAGCTGTCTGAACTTCGCATGGTAGACCTACATTTTTTGGTGTTTTTGTTGAGAATGTATTTCGATACCATGGCGCACTTTTGCAAAAGCCGTTAATGATTGTTGCTGGATCGGATAAAAATTATTTCGGGATGAGACATGGTTTATGAATCGTTACATATCTACAATCGCCCGCACTGAATTCCCGGCACTGCTCACCCTTACTCAGGTGCATGAGCAGAACCAGGGCGTCGAGAGGCCTGATGGCTTCATGCGACTCCCAGGTGTCGGTGCCTTCCGACTATCCGCACCAAATGGAATTGGTCTGTAACAAGGCCCTTGACCACGAATTCGAATAAGAACTCACCGCAGGCCCAGCAATTGTCGAATAGCGTCTGACGCGCGACGGGCAGGCCCTTATTCAATCCAAGAAAAATGCCAACCCTTGGCAGGGTGAAGTGTTGGCGATCAAAACCCAACTGCATTGCGCAAGCTGCTTTAGAGGTCGTGAGATGAGTAAAAACAGGTACCCCAGACTACTAGGCTTATTGCCGCTGCTCGGCACGTTGTTGCTGGGAGGCTGCAACATGACCTTGCTCGACCCCAAGGGCCAGGTCGGCCTGGATGAGCGAAACCTGATCATCACCGCAACGCTGCTGATGCTGTTGGTCGTCGTGCCGGTCATTTTCATGACCTTCGCGTTCGCCTGGAAATACCGCGCTTCCAACAAGGACGCCGTCTATACGCCAAAATGGTCCCACTCCACCAAGATCGAAATCGCGGTGTGGACTATTCCGGTACTGATCATCATCGCCCTGGGTTACATCACCTACGAGTCGACCCACGCGCTTGACCCTTACAAGCCGCTGGAATCCGACGTCAAGCCAATCACCATTGAAGTGGTCGCGCTGGACTGGAAGTGGCTGTTCATCTACCCGGAACAAGGCATTGCCACGGTTAACAAGATCGTGTTCCCGGCGCACACACCGATCAACTTCAAGATCACCTCCGACGCCGTGATGAACTCGTTCTTCATCCCTGCTCTGGGCGGCCAGATCTACGCGATGGCGGGCATGCAGACCAAACTGCACCTGATCGCCAACCAGAACGCTGAAATGGACGGTATCTCCGCCAACTACAGCGGCGCGGGTTTCACCGGTATGAAGTTCAAAGCTATCGCCACCTCTCAGGAAGATTTCGATGCCTGGGTAAGCGAAGTCAAAAAGGCACCTAAACAGCTTGAAAAAGCTGAATACGAAGCCCTTGCCAAGCAAAGCCAGAACAACCCAGTCGAGCTCTACTCCTCGTTCACGCCGAACCTGTTCCAGACCATCGTCGACAAGTACGAAGGCATGAAACCAGGCAAGCCGATGCATCACGAGAAGAAAGACAAAGAAGTGGCCCATATGGAAGGGATGGACATGAGTTCGCATTCAGCTGCCGGGGCAGAGGAGTAAACGATGTTTGGTAAATTAAGTTGGGAAGCGGTCCCGTTCCACGAACCGATCGTGATGATAACCATCGCCATGATCGCGCTCGGTGGTCTGGCGCTGTTCGCTGCAATCACCTACTTCAAGAAGTGGACTTATTTGTGGACCGAGTGGTTGACCTCGGTCGACCACAAGAAAATCGGCGTGATGTACATCATCGTCGCCATGGTCATGCTGCTGCGCGGCTTTGCCGACGCCATCATGATGCGTACCCAGTTGGCCATGGCCACCGAGGGTTCGCCTGGCTACCTGCCGCCTGAACACTATGACCAGATCTTCACCGCTCACGGTGTGATCATGATCATCTTCATGGCGATGCCATTCTTCACCGGCCTGATGAACCTTGCAGTGCCGCTGCAGATCGGCGCGCGTGACGTTGCCTACCCGTTCCTGAACTCCCTGAGCTTCTGGCTGCTGGTTTCCGGCGTAGTGCTGATCAACCTGTCCCTGGGCGTCGGCGAATTCGCCAAGACCGGCTGGGTTGCCTATCCGCCGCTGTCGGGCCTGCAATACAGTCCGGGCGTGGGGATGGATTACTACATCTGGGCGCTACAGCTATCCGGGCTAGGTACGACGCTGACGGGGGTCAACTTCCTGGCCACCGTGCTGAAAATGCGTACCCCTGGCATGAAGCTGATGGACATGCCGATCTTCACCTGGACCTGCACCTGGGCCAACGTCCTGATCGTGGCTTCGTTCCCGATCCTGACCGCTACCCTGGCGCTGCTGACGCTTGACCGTTACATGGATTTCCACATTTTCACCAATGAACTTGGTGGCAATCCGATGATGTACGTCAACCTGTTCTGGGCCTGGGGTCACCCCGAGGTTTATATCCTGATTCTGCCGGCGTTCGGGATCTTCTCCGAAGTCATCTCGACCTTCACCGGCAAGCGTCTGTTCGGCCACCACTCGATGGTCTACGCATCGGGCGCGATCTCGATCCTGGGCTTCATGGTTTGGCTGCACCACTTCTTCACCATGGGCTCGGGTGCCAGCGTCAACGCCTTCTTCGGTCTGGCGACGATGCTGATTTCGATCCCGACGGGGGTGAAGCTATTCAACTGGCTGTTCACCATCTACCAGGGCCGTCTGCGTTTCACCAGCCAAGTGCTGTGGACCCTGGGCTTCATGGTGACCTTCGCCATCGGCGGCATGACCGGCGTACTGCTGGCCATCCCGGGTGCTGACTTCGTTCTGCACAACAGCCTGTTCGTAATCGCGCACTTCCATAACGTGATCATCGGCGGCGCGGTATTCGGTTACATCGCAGGTTTCGCCTTCTACTTCCCTAAAGCGTTCGGCTTCAAGCTGCACGAAGGCTGGGGCAAGGCAGCGTTCTGGTTCTGGATCACCGGCTTCTTCGTCGCATTCATGCCGCTCTATGTACTGGGCTTCATGGGCATGACCCGTCGTCTGAACGCCACCACCAACCCTGAGTGGGTGCCGTACCTGTACGTTGCCATGTTCGGTGCGGTGATGATTGCCTTCGGTATCGCTTGCCAGCTGATCCAGCTGTACGTCAGCGTGCGTGATCGCAACAAGCCAGAGAACATGTGCGAACACGGCGACCCGTGGAATGCCCACACGCTGGAATGGTCGACCTCGTCGCCACCACCGTTCTATAACTTTGCCGTGCTGCCAAAAGCGGAAACCATCGACCCGTTCACCGAAGCCAAGGAAAACGGCACCGCGTACAAGGCTCCGG
This sequence comes from Pseudomonas farris, assembly GCF_019145235.1. Classification (GTDB taxonomy): domain Bacteria; phylum Pseudomonadota; class Gammaproteobacteria; order Pseudomonadales; family Pseudomonadaceae; genus Aquipseudomonas; species Aquipseudomonas farris. The sequence continues at coordinate 311,565 of NZ_JAHSTV010000009.1, forward strand.
CCAAGTACGAGCCGATCCACATGCCCAACAACACCGCCACCGGTGTGGTCATGGGTGCTCTGTTGACCGTGTTCGGTTTCGCGATGATCTGGCACATCTGGTGGTTGGCCATCGTTAGCCTGGTCGGCACCGTGGGGTACTTCGTGATCCATGCTGCACGTGATGATCAGGGCTATATGGTGCCGGTCGACGTGATCGAGCGCATCGAAGCCGAGCAGCACAAGCGTCTGGTAGCGGCCGGGAAAGTTCCAGCCACCGCCACCCGTGTTGAAACCTCGTTGGAACAGGCTTAAACCATGTCGAACTTAGTGACCAATGCTGGACACACCCATGTCGATGGACATGGGCATGATGACCATCACCACGACTCGGGCGAGATGACCGTATTCGGTTTCTGGCTCTACCTGATGACCGACTGCATTCTGTTTGCATCGATCTTCGCGGCGTACGCGGTACTGGTTAACAACGTAGCGGGTGGCCCGTCGGGCGCCGACATCTTCGAACTGCCATACGTACTGGGCGAAACCGCTCTGCTGCTGTTCAGTTCGATCACCTACGGCTTCGCCATGCTGGCGTTGTTCAAGGGCAAGAAGAACCAGGTCCTGGGCTGGCTGGGCATGACCTTCCTGTTCGGTGCCGGCTTCATCGGCATGGAGATCAACGAGTTCCACGTACTGATCGCCGAAGGCTTCGGCCCTAGCCGCAGCGGCTTCCTGTCCGGGTTCTTCACCCTGGTCGGCACCCACGGTCTGCACGTGACCAGCGGTCTGATCTGGATGGCGATCATGATGTATCAGGTGCAGAAAAACGGCCTGACGGCGACCAACAAGACCCGTCTGAGCTGCCTGAGCCTGTTCTGGCACTTCCTGGACGTGGTGTGGATCTGCGTATTCACCGTTGTTTATCTGATGGGGACTATGTAAATGGCTAACGCTCATTCCCACGATAGCCACGACGCCGGCCACGGCAGCGTCAAGTCCTACGCTATCGGTTTCATTCTGTCGGTGATCCTGACCGTCATTCCTTTCGGCCTGGTGATGTACCCGTCGCTGCCGAAAGCCCTGACCCTGTGGATCGTACTGGCCTTCGCAGTCATCCAGGTGCTGGTGCACCTGGTGTACTTCCTCCACCTGGACCGTTCGGCGGCGCAGCGTAACAACGTCATTGCGTTTGTTTTCGCCGCGATCGTAATCGTCCTGTTGGTAGGGCTGTCGCTGTGGATCATGTTCAGCATCCACACCAACATGATGGCGCACTGAGGTAAGTCCGGATGTCCTTGAAGCACTTTATCCAAATCACCAAACCGGGGATCATTTTCGGTAACGTGCTTTCAGTGGCAGGCGGATTTTTCCTGGCCTCCAAAGGGCATGTCGATCTGGCCATCTTCCTGGCCGCCATGATCGGCACGTCCCTGGTGGTGGCTTCCGGTTGCGTGTTCAACAACTGCATCGACCGCGACATCGACCTGAAGATGGAACGCACCAAGAACCGAGTGCTGGTCCAGGGCTTGATCTCCCTGAAACTGGCCCTGGCTTTTGCGACCATCCTTGGTGTTTTCGGCGTTGCACTGTTGTACAAGGTGGCCAACCCGTTGGCTGCCCTGTTCGCGGTGATCGGTTTTGTCATCTACGTCGGCTTCTACAGCCTGTACCTCAAGCGCAAGTCGGTTCACGGCACGCTGGTGGGCAGCCTGTCGGGGGCGATGCCGCCGGTGATTGGCTACGTGGCTGTGACTAACAGCTTCGACATGGCCGCACTGACGCTGCTGGTGATGTTCAGCCTGTGGCAGATGCCGCATTCCTACGCCATCGCAATCTTCCGCTTCAACGATTACCTGGCCGCATCGATTCCGGTGTTGCCGGTGAAGCGCGGGATTCAAGTGGCCAAGAAGCACATCCTGCTCTACATCCTGGCGTTCCTCGTAGCGACCTTGATGCTGACCTTCAGCGGCTACGCCGGCATGAGCTACCTCGCCGTCGCCGCGGCCATGGGCATGTACTGGTTGTACATGGCCTGGACCGGTTACAAGGCAGTGGATGACACGGTCTGGGCACGCAAGCTCTTCGTGTTCTCGATCTTCACCATTACTGCGTTGAGCGTGATGATGTCGCTGGATTTTAAAGTGCCGAGTGAGCTGTTGCTGACTTACGCGCCTTAAGCTTCGAATGTTGTAAAGAAAAGCCCCGCCTTCGAGAGAATGGCGGGGCTTTTTATTGGCTTATCCTGAAATATCGCGGCGCGGCCTTCGCGAGCAAGCCCGCTCCCACACTGGATTGGTGTTGCCACATTTTTTGTGATCGATGCCGAGTCAATGTGGGAGCGGGCTTGCTCGCGAAAGGAGCGCTGCGGTGTAACAGGAAAAAGTTAATAGGCGAACAGGCAATAAAAATCCCCGCTCTGATGGCGGGGATTTTTATGTGCGGCGTTTAGCGTTACTGCGCGGCGATGCTGTAGCCGTCGAACGCGGTTTGCTGCTGAAGCGCGGTGATGATGTTCTTGCGGTTGACCGCTTGTTCGGTCCCGGCATTGTCCAGGAACGTTTCGCTTTCCAGTTCGGCTTCATCGCCTTCGCCGATGAACGTGAAGCCCAGGAACTCCAGCGCTTCACGGTCAACGTTCAGGCGTGAGCGCGGGGTGCGCAGGGGCAGGGTGACGCTGATGCCGTCCTTGCTGATGGTAAACACTTCGACTTCTTTCTTGGCGCGAGCCGCTTTGCTCTTGCCACTGCTCGGGTTGCTGATGGCTTGGTGGGTCTGGTTCAGTACCTTCAGCGCCAGGCCATAGACGATCTCCTGAAACGCCGGGTCATCCTTGAAGCTGGACAGAATGCGGCTGATCGGGAATTTGCTGCTCAGGTCTTCCAGGGCGGCGATGTCGGCCGCTTCGGCGTCTTTCAGCTGCTTGAGTTCGCCCATCAGTTCGTAGGCTTTGTCGTCGTCGAAGCTGTCATGAGCTTGGCGAATCGCGGCGCGCAGCTCGCGAATCTGATCGCTTTCCCGGGTGGATTGAAAAGCGTCCAGAACCATCTCGCTGATGGTCTTGGCCTGTGGCACATGCTGTGAAAGATTGATGGAGTTTTCGTATTCCGCTTTGGACGACAAGGTGACTACGGATTCAGCGGTATTGGAATCGGACATTGAAATTTCACTACTTCTTTAACTTGGATTGAGGCGAGAAAGCACGGGGCCTTTTCAGGCCGCCTAATCTATTGGACCGAGGCTGCGTTGTCACGGATGAACAGGCGGCTGGTCAGCATTTTTGCCAGCGCTGTCGACTATTTCCCCATCGAATTTATATTCATCGAGCGAACCACCCATTGTTCTGCTGTTTGCTCATCCACCGGCAAGGAGAAGCGAAAGGTCGCGCCGCGTCCGGGCACATCGATCAGTTCGATCTCGCGACCGTGCAATTGCAGGATCCGGTGCACGATCCGCAGCCCAAGTCCGCCATCGCGCCTGGCGCCACCAATGTTGAACGGACGCAGGAACAGGCCTTCGCGCAACTCGGGGGTGATGCCGGGGCCGGTATCGCTGACGGTCACTTCGATAAAAGCCCCCTGAGGGCGGAGGCTGAGTTCGACTTCTCCGCCCTGAGGGGTATGGCGCAGGGCGTTGTCGAACAGGTTGGTCAGCACCCGCTCGATCAGCCCCAGGTCGGCGCAGGCCACCGCGACGTTGGGGGAGAAGGTGGCTTTGAGTTCGATCTGGCGCGCTTCGGCGCTGAGTTCGAATTTCTGAAAAATGTCCTGCACCAGATCGGTCAGGGAGAAGCGCTCCAGCACTGGTTGTACGAAACCGTGCTCCAGCCGCACCAGTTCCAGCAATGATTGCGCCAAACCGCCGACCTTGCGGCTTTGATCCAGAGCGATCCCCAGATAACGGCGGCGGTCGGCGGGGGACAACGTGGCGTCCTTGAGTGACAGGGTTTCCAGGTAACCGTGCAGCGAGGCCAGTGGTGTGCGCAGGTCGTGGGAGATGTTCGCCACCAGTTCGCGACGCTCCTGATCCTGACGGGTCAGCGAGCGCCATTGTTCACCGAGGCGCGCTTGCATCTGCCGGAAGGCGGCGTCGAGTACGGCAATTTCATCGTGGCTGGCGGTTTTTTCTACCGGCTCTGGCTCGGGCTCGGGCGAGGCGGGCGGCGCCGACGGAACGCCATTGATATCGAACTGACGGACTTTTTCGGTCAGGCGGCGCAATGGCCGGATGATCAGGGCAAATGCGGTGAGGCCGGCAATCAGGCACAGCAACGCCACCAGCCCAATGGACAACAACGCGGTATTGAGTGCTGCGCTGGTGGCGCCGCGTTCGGCGAAGCGGTCATGCTCTTCGCTGAGCAACACCACATAGAGATAACCGGCCGGTTGACCGTTGACCCGCAATGGCGCAGCGCTGAACACCTTGCTGCCATCGACGCTGCGCGGATCGTCGCCGAGAATCGGCAGGGCCTCGCCTTTGAGCAAACGCTGGATCGGCGCCAGATCGACCCGCTCCCGGCGTATTCGGCCTTCGGGCGCGGCGCTGCCGACAATTCGGCCTTCGGTGTCCAGCAGATAGACCTCGACACTGGGGTTGACCAGCATCAGCTGGCTGAACAATTCGCGCACGGCATTGGGCATCGGGCCATTGCGGTCCATCAGCACGGTGTCGTGGGCGATGTGTTGCGCCAGATCCCGCGACAAACCCTGCACCACTTCCAGTTCATGCATGTGGCTGGAGCGCACCTGCATCCATGCCGAGGTGCCGTAGCACACCAGCAACAGCACGGCGAACACCAGGGACAGGCGTTGGGTCAGGGTCAACCTCATGACTGCTCTCCGCTCGTCGCGAATTTGTAACCACGCCCCCACACCGTGAGGATGCGCGCCGGTTGCGCCGGATCGGCTTCGATCTTGGCCCGTAGGCGGTTGATGTGGGTGTTGACCGTGTGTTCGTAGCCTTCATGGCTGTAGCCCCACACCGCGTTGAGCAAATCCATGCGCGAGAAGACCTTGCCGGGCTGGCGGACGAAAAAGTACAGCAGGTCGAACTCCCGCGGCGTGAGGTCAAGACGCCGACCATCGAGGGAGACTTCACGGGTGATCGGGTCGATGGACAGGCCATCGCTGATCAGACTGCCAGCGTCCATTTTCAGGTTGCGGGCCATGGCATCGACCCGTCGCAGCAATGCCTTGACCCGTGCCACCAGTTCCAGAATGGAAAAGGGTTTGGCCAGGTAGTCGTCGGCACCGAGTTCCAGCCCCAGAATTCGATGGACTTCGCTGGAGCGCGCGCTGGTGATGATGATCGGTGTATAGCGGGCCATGGCCCGGGCGCGACGGCAGATTTCCAGGCCATCGATGCCGGGCAGCATCAGGTCGAGGATCAGTGCGTCCCAGCTTCCTTGCTGCAGCAGTCGCATGCCCTCATCGCCATCGGCGCAGTGCACTACCTCGAACTGCTCATCGCGAAGATGCAGGCAGATAAGGTCGGCGATATGCAGGTCGTCCTCGACCACCAGGACGCGTTTGGTTTGTTCCATGGAGCTCAATCCTTTGTGACGCAATGAACACATTGTGCGGGTTTTCCTGAGGCTGAGTTATCACGAATTGTTTAACTCCTCGTGAGGATTTGGCGATCAACTCAAGCCTAGGCTGTGTTCCATGCAAGGCATCTGGAATTTTGGAGAAGGCCCATGTTCTCACGGCGACAGTTTCTCGTAGCAAGCGGCGGGCTGGGGGCTGCAGGCCTGGTGATCGGTGTATTGCCAAAATTTTCCGCAAGCGTCGCGCTGATCGATGAGGCCTACGCGGCAGAGGTTTTCGAGGTGACTCACAGTGACAGCGAATGGCGCGCCATGCTCAGCGCCGAGCAGTACGAGATCCTGCGTGAAGAGGGCACCGAACGGGCCTACAGCAGCCCGTTGAACAACGAGCATCGGCAGGGCGTTTTTGCCTGCGCCGGTTGTGATCTGCCGTTGTTTTCTTCCGACACCAAGTTCGACAGTCGCACTGGATGGCCGAGCTTCTGGGCGCCACTGGACAAGGCGGTGGCCACCCGTCAGGACCGCTCCTTCGGCGTGCTGCGTGAAGAGGTTCACTGCCGTCGTTGCGGCGGTCACTTGGGCCATGTTTTCGAGGACGGGCCCAAGCCCACCGGTCTGCGCTACTGCATGAATGGCCTGGCGCTGACTTTCAAGCCACAGGCGTAATCCATGGGCACTTCCTTTCACTCACTTCACGCAGGTCGACGTTATGTGGCTTCTGGTCCTCGCTTATCTCGGTGGTGTGCTGACGATCGTCAGCCCGTGCATTCTGCCGGTATTGCCCTTTGTCTTCGCTCGCACCGGGCAGCCGTTTATGAAGAGTGGCTTGCCGCTGCTGGCGGGGATGGCGCTGACCTTCGCGCTCGTCGCCTCGTTGGCGGCGGTGGGCGGCGGTTGGGTGGTGCAAGTCAATCAGTACGGTCGCTGGCTCGCGTTGCTGTTCGTTGCACTGTTCGGGCTGACGCTGTTGCTGCCCCGGTTGGCCGAGCGCCTGACGCGTCCACTGGTGGCGGCCGGCGGTCGGCTGTCGGAAATCGTGGGCGCCGATTCCCGGCCGCGTCCCGGCGCGTCGTTGCTGATCGGCGTCGCCACGGGCTTGCTCTGGGCGCCTTGCGCCGGGCCGATTCTGGGCCTGTTGTTGACTGGCGCGGCGCTGCAAGGGGCAAACATCGCCACCACCTTGTTGCTACTGGCTTACGCGGCCGGCGCCGCCACCTCTCTCGCCGTGGCGCTGCTGCTGGGCGGTAAAGTCTTCGCCGCGATGAAGCGCTCGATAGGCGCAGGCGAGTGGCTGCGTCGAGGCTTGGGAGTTGCGATGCTGGTCGGTGTAGTGGCGATCGCCCTGGGGCTGGACACCGGGATTCTGGCGCGGGTCTCGACAGCCTCCACCGGCGGCATCGAGCAGGCGTTGGTAAGCCGATTCGCCGGTAAGTTGCCGACCGACAGTGGGGCGATGATGTCGCAGATTCCACGGGGCGGCGATCAACCCGCCGGCAGTATGAAAATGACCGCCAAGATACCGGGCGAACTACCGATTGAAGGCAACCTTCCATCGCTGGAGGGCGCTGTGCAATGGCTCAATTCACCCCCTCTCACCGCCCAGGCCTTGAAGGGCAAGGTTGTGCTGGTGGATTTCTGGACTTACTCCTGCATCAACTGCCTGCGAACCCTGCCGTATGTGAAGGCCTGGGCCGAGAAGTATCGCGATCAGGGCTTGGTGGTGATTGGCGTTCATACGCCCGAGTTTGCTTTCGAACGTGATGTAGGCAACGTCACCAAAGCCATGAAAGACCTGGGCATCACTTATCCGGTGGCAATCGATAACGACTACAAGGTCTGGCGTGCTTTCAACAATCAATACTGGCCAGCCCACTATTTTGCCGATGCTCAGGGGCGCATTCGTTATCACCACTTTGGTGAAGGCAAATACGCCGAATCGGAGCGAGTGATTCAGCAACTGTTGCGCGAAGCGGGGGCCGCGAAAGTCGCGGATGGGCTGATCAATGCTCGTGCCGAGGGTGTCCAGCTCGCCCCGAACATGAATGAAGTGCGATCGCCGGAGACCTATGTCGGCTACCGACGGGCGGAGCATTTCGTTGCTGAAACCGATCTGGCGCCAGACAAGGTGACGGCCTATAGCCCTCCGTCACAACTGGCCCTTAATAACTGGAGCCTGGAGGGTCAATGGACTGTAGGTCCGGAGCGGGCCGTTTCAAACGCACCGGCCAGTCGTATCGTCTACCGCTTCCACGCTCGCGATCTGCATCTGGTATTGGGCCCCGATGCTGATGGCAAACCGGTGCGTTTCAAAGTGTTGATTGACGGCAAGCCCCCAGGTGATGCCCACGGTGTTGACGTGGCGCCCGATGGCAGCGGCAGCGTCACCGAGCAGCGGTTGTATCAACTGGTACGCCAGACCGCAGGCGTAAAGGACCGGACATTCAGCATTGAGTTTCTCGATCCCGGTGTGTCGGCGTACGCGTTTACGTTCGGTTGATAGCCTCATTCACTCAGGAGACATCCCATGAAAACCTCATTCAACTGGCGTGGCACCTTGCTGGGATTGGCCACCGCCAGTGTTATCGGTCAGTGCGCAGCGTTCTCGTTCGGAGGCGCCGAAGAGGCGGTCATCATTCCGCCACCAACTCTCGACGAGAACACTCAAGTGCGCAGTGAAACGGCAATTTTTGCCGGCGGTTGCTTCTGGGGTGTCCAAGGGGTGTTTCAACACGTCAAAGGGGTGAAGAACGCTGTCTCCGGTTACGCGGGCGGCTCAGCCAACACCGCTCAGTATGAGCGGGTCAGCAATGGCGATACCGGTCATGCGGAGGCCGTCGAAGTCACCTACGATCCCGCTCAAGTCAGCTATGGCAGCCTGTTGCAGATCTATTTCTCGGTGGCCCACAACCCCACCGAACTCAACCGCCAAGGCCCGGACAGCGGCACCCAGTATAGATCGGCCCTTTTCCTGAAAAACGCTGAACAGCAACGCGTCGCCCAGGCCTACATCGCACAACTCGACGCCGCCCATTCGTTTAACAAACCCATCGTCACCAAACTGGAGACCTACAACGGCTTCTACCCGGCGGAGGAGGAACATCAGGACTTCCTGACCGAGCACCCGACGTACCCTTACATCGTGATCAATGACCTGCCGAAAGTGGCGCAGTTGAAGCAGCTGTATCCGGATCGGTATCAGGAGAAGCCGGTGTTGGTGAAGGCTGGTCAATAGTGCATTGGCTACTTCAAGCGTGAGCGTTCCATGGCAATGGTCGACGTTTCAAAGCCCAGCTTTGAAAAGAAATCCGAAGCGCCTTCACGGCCTGCTCGCAGAACCCAGGTAATGGCGGTGTTGTCGCCCATGACATGCTCAACCAGTGCGCGACCGACGCCTTCACGTCGATGCTGCCCACACACGACAACCATCGACAGATAACCGTTGGATAAACCATCGGTGATACCTCGGGCAAACCCGACGATGTGGGAATCCTTTATCGCCAGAGCTGTACGTTGGGAATTTGCGATCAACTGAGCGAAATGCTCAGCGGAGCCGGTGCGGTGAGCCCACCCATTAGCCCCAAGAAAAAGTCGCACCGACTCGACATCCGATGGCAGCACATCACGGATAAGCAGGACAGTATTCACCCTGAAATCACATTCTTTCCCGCAATCTTCGACCGATACAGCGCCTGATCGGCCCTGGCTAGCAACCCGGTCTGTTGCTCTTCTTCAAAACGTTGCACCACGCCAAAACTCATGGTCACTTGGAAATCCCCGACCGGCAGCAGGCTCGACAGGCCATGACGGATTTTTTCAGCAAGTGACCTGGCGTCGGCCAACGAAGTATTGGGCAGGATCATGATGAACTCGTCGCCGCCCCAACGCGCCAACAGATCACCCTCGCGCACGTGGTGCTTCACGCTCTCGATCACCTGCACCAACGCCGCATCACCCAAAGCGTGGCCGTAGTGATCGTTGATGTTTTTGAAGTCATCGATGTCCATCGCAATCAGCGACAGGGGGTGGCGAAAGCGTTGGGCGCGGTCGCATTCCTGGGGCAGGGCCTTTTCCAGCCGATAGCGATTGGCGATGGAAGTCAGCACATCGGTTTCCGCCAGTTTTCGATTCTCTTCGAGTTGAATCTGTAACTGCTGATTGACCCGAGACAACTCCCGGGTGCGTTCTTCGACGATGGCTTCCAGGGATTGATTGCGCCGCTCCATTTCTTCGAACAGGCGTTTCTTGTCTTCGATACTGCGGTGCGCGCCGACCATTCGTGCCACCGAGCCGTCGGCATTACGTGCCAGCACATAGCCGCGATCTTCGATCCAGGTGTAAGTGCCATCTCGCATGCGGCAGCGATACTCGGCTTGATAGCCGGGTGCGCGCTGATTCAGGTAGTCATCAAACAGCGCCATGACTCGTGAATAATCGTCGGGATGGATAACGTTTTCCCAGGTCAGCACGTTGTTATCCAGGGAATGAGGCGGATAGCCGAGCATCTCGTACCACCCAGGGTTGCGATAGACGAACCCGGTGTTGGCGTTCCAGTCCCAGATGCCATCGCTGACCAGTTCCAGAATGGTGTGCAGCATGTCTTCGTTAAAATCTGACAGATTGAACTTCAACGGCTCGATATTCGATGCCTCACCCATCATCGGTCTCCCTGCCGAACTGATATCAACGTGACTCGCCAGTCGAGGAGATTAGTTCATGGGGTATTGCCCCTGCTAGGGGGCGTTCTCAATTAGTTTCCCCGCCGCGTTGTCGCCTTAAAGCGGGACAGGCAAGGCGCAGGCCGCTGGGAATGGTTGTTCCCTTTCCAAGGCCTGCAACGCAGCCTGGCCCGTTTTAAGGCACAACCCGAAGGGCCGGGCCTGCTGTTGTGCGGGGCTGCGTTGCTCGAAGCTTATTTGGAATGCCAAACCACGCTTCTCGCGCCTTGCCCTGCACAACAGCAGACCCGGCGCGGTGGGGAAACTAATTGAGAACGCCCCCTAATGCTTGCCCCACCTCTGCAGCGCAAAGTCGACGAAGCTGCGCAATTTCGGCAAACGGTAGCGGTCCTGGGCGTACACCAGATTCATCGGCCGACTCGGCAATTGGTAGTCCTGCATCAAAGCCACCAATTTTCCGTCCTGAAGGTCCTGCTCCACCAAGGCATCGGGCACCATCACGATGCCCATCCCGGTTCGCGCCGCTTGATGCAGCCCCGCCGAGCTGTTGATCAGCATCGGTCCGCTGACCTCCACCATGACTTCGCCTTCGGGTCCTCTCAGGCGCCATTGTTTGGCTACCGAGTGCCAGTCATCTCCGGCCGGGTAGGCGAAGGCCAGGCAGTCATGGTGTTGCAGGTCGGTAGGTTTTTCCGGAGTGCCTCGGCGCGCCAGGTAGTCCTTCGAAGCGCACAGGGTCATCGTGTAGTCGATGAGTGGGCGGGCGATCATGTTGGACATCTCGGTAGTGCCCAAGCGAATCGCCACATCGAAACCGTTGTCGAGCAGATCCAGGCGCTGGTTGGTCAAAACGACGTCGAGTTTGACTTGCGGACAACGCAGGGCGAATTCACTCAAGGCCGGCGCCAGCCGTTCGGTGCCGAAGGTCAGCGGTGCGGTGATTCGCAGGGTGCCGCTCGGCTCGTCGAGGGTCTGTTCGGCCAGGCGTTCTGAATCGGCCACCAGCCCCAATACCTCGAGACAACGTTGATAGTACGCCGTGCCGAATTCCGTCAGCCGCTGGCGTCGTGTCGTACGGTTGAGCAGGCGCACACCCAGACGTTGCTCCAGGGCTCGAAGATGATTACCGACCATGGTCGTCGACATTTCGCACTGCAAAGCGGCGGCGGTCATGCTGCCGGCTTCCACCACTCTTACGTAAACGGTCATTGCCTGGAACAAATCCATTATCAAGCCCAGCTTTAAAATGATTGAAGTGTTGCAGTGTTTATCCAACTCAGGTGGCTAACCATACTGCAAAAACACCGACTATTAATGGAGTTTGATGTCATGACCGCCGCCTGCCTGATGAGCACCTACCAACCCTTGGCCCTGAGTTTCAGTAAAGGCCTGGGCACGCGCTTATGGGATCAGGCCGGTCGCGAATATCTGGACGCGGTGGCGGGCGTGGCGGTGACCAACGTCGGCCATTCCCATCCGCGAATTGTGTCGGCCATCAGCGAACAGGCCGGGCTGTTGTTGCACACCTCTAACCTGTACAGCATCGACTGGCAGCAGCAGCTGGCACAGAAACTGGTTCGGTTGTCTGGCATGGACCGGGCGTTCTTCAACAACTCTGGCGCCGAAGCCAATGAAACCGCGCTGAAACTCGCGCGGCTTTACGGCTGGCATAAAGGCATCGAGCAGCCGCTGGTGGTGGTCATGGAAAACGCCTTTCACGGTCGTACTCTTGGCACCTTGTCCGCCAGTGATGGCCCGGCGGTTCGCCTGGGGTTTAATGAATTGCCAGGGAATTTCATTAAAGTGCCATTCGGCGACCTCGCGGCGCTGGAGGCGCTGCAACAAGCCCACGGCCCGCGCATCGTGGCGATTCTGATGGAGCCGATTCAGGGCGAAAGCGGTGTGCAAATGGCGCCGCCCGGTTATCTCAAAGCTGTGCGCGAACTTTGCAACCGGCGCGCCTGGCTGCTGATGCTCGACGAAATCCAGACTGGCATCGGCCGCACCGGCCAGTGGTTTGCGTTCCAGCACGAAGGCATCATCCCGGACGTCATGACCCTGGCCAAAGGCCTGGGCAACGGCATCCCCATCGGCGCCTGCCTGGCCCGGGGCAAAGCAGCCGACCTGTTCACCCCCGGCAGCCACGGCAGCACGTTCGGCGGAAATCCATTGGCGTGCAGAGTGGGGTGCACCGTGCTGGAGATCATTGAGGAACAAGGCCTGCTGGAGAACGCCAAACTGCAGGGTGAACGCCTACTCGCGAGATTGCGCATCGAATTGGCCGATGACCCCAACGTCCTGGCGATTCGTGGCCAAGGCTTGATGATCGGCATCGAACTCAAACAACCGATTCGCGACCTGACGCTGATAGCTGCTCGGGATCATGGACTGCTGATCAACGTGACACGGGGCAAAACCATTCGCCTGCTGCCACCGTTGACGATTGATGAGCGGGAAGTGGAGATGATTGTCAGAGGCGTTGGTCGGGCGGTGAGCGCAGCCTGACCTTTCTTGGATGAACGCATTGCCCTGTAGGAGCAGCCTTCGGCAGCTCCTACAGAATCGGTGTCTGCATCAGTGGAGTCAGGAACGATCAGTCGATTTGTTGCATCGTACTGACGAAAGCCGTGACTTCATCCCGATTCATCAGTTGAAGTTTCGAACCGCTAAACCCTTGGAACAAACGCTGATGCGCGGCAAATCCACTGGACTCTTCACGAGTACGATAGCTGCTGGCCCATTCCAGTAACGCTATCAGTAACTCGTCATGCTCGCGCTTTGCCTCTCGCTGGCGAATATAACTGACGCAGTCTTCGTCCTCCAGACACAGCCAGATCAGCGCCGTCGCCTGTTCCACAAGTTCACTGACCATCCACCCATACACACCCTCGATAACCCAACGATTTTTGCTCGCCGCCACACGCGCCATTCCCAATGCCTCGGCGCGGGGACGAGCGATGCTGTGTTCATCGGATATCCAGTGAATCAGGTCGAGATCGATCCAGGGCGCTTGTAGGTGCTCGGCCAGTCGTTTGGCCAGCCAACTCTTGCCCGAGCCGGAGTTGCCGATGATCAGGGTTCGGGTGAGGTTCATGCTGTGAAGGTAATAATTGCTCATGGCAACTCGGGCAAAGTCATTCAATCGCTTCGGAAATTTCAGGCGCAATCATCCGCGTCTTCGGCGATCCATCCGCATTGAATTGATAAATATCCTGCGGCTGGCCCTTTTCATTGAAGAACACTTGGCCGATCCCTGCCGAGTTCCACAGGCGTTCCCCGGCTTCGGCGTGTTCGGGAATGTGCGGAACAATGTGCATGCGCCGACGCTTGGTCAGCCAGTTCAGCGGCGAGCGGGGCGAGTAGAGCCAGCGGTTGAGGCGGTCGAACCATTCGAGCAGGGCGGGCGGAAACTCGTTTTTGATCCCGCTGCTGGTGATCTGCCAGATTCGTGGGCCGGCCTTCCGGTGTCGGATCAATACTTCGTAGACGAAGGAATAATGCACATCACCGGACAGCACCACGTAGTTACCGGGTGTGCGGGAGTGTCGGAAAATGTTCAGGATCACCTGGGCCGCGCCGCGATGGGCCATCCAGTTTTCGGCGTCCACCAACAGTGGATAACCGCACCAGCTAAACACCCGTTGCACGGTTTCGATCAGTTTGACGCCGAAAATCGGCGCCGGCGAAACGATGATCGCCGAGGGATGATCGAGCAATTCCTGTTGCAGCTCACTGAGTGCTTCCCAGTCCAGCAGACCCGACGGTTGCTTGAGGTTCATCTCGCTGCGCCAGCGCCGGGTGCGGGTGTCGAGCACCACCAGCGCCGGGTGGGTGGGCAGCACGTAATGCCACTTCTGAAAGCTCAGCAGCTCATCGATCAAGCTATCCTGGACGTCGCTGTCGAGGTAATGGTCTTGCCCCGTGGCACTCAATAGACGGGTTTTTTCCAGCATGCTGCCAAATGCATCCGGGTTGTTGCCCCAGCCCTGACACAACATATAAGCGAGCAGCGCGTTACCGATGATGCGCTTGGAGAACGGATGGCCGTAGGCCGTTTCCTCCCATTGCGCGGAAAGATTCCAGTCATCGGTTATATCGTGGTCGTCGAAGATCATCAGGCACGGCAGATGCGCCATCGCTCGCCCCACACCACCCAGCCCCGTCTTGAACGCATCGATGCACGTCTGCTCCAGGGCATAGCGCTTGCGTCGTTCGGGCGTCAGTGCCGGTGGTTGCGGCGCGATCAGTGTCCAGGACGTTGGCGACCATACTAATAGGTACATGGCTATGACCTCGGCGAAGGTCACCAAATGATTGTCGGCGCTGCTACTGGTAAAAATCGGCTTACGCGCTCCACCGAAAAATCGTTCGCGCAGGGTTTCGTTGCTCTCAAGCGCCGGTAACAAATCCGCACGATGGTAGTAACTGGCCGGGTGTTCATAGAGCTTGGCGCTATCGCTGACCACCGCACCGTCGAGGTGTTCGTCGAACAGTCCCAGACGCTCGATCAAGGCATGAATAGCCCGCAACATCGGCCCCGCGACATCATCGGCATACACCTGATCGCCGCTCATCATTAATAGTGCAGGACGCTTGCAAGCGTCCGGTTCGGACTCCAGCAACCGATCGACGCACAGCAAACCATCGGTAGCCGGATGGTGAGGTTTACGGCAGGAGCCATGCAGCAACTGATCGATGCGCGAGCGCAGCACGAAATTCGGGCAATGCGCTTCGCCATATAGCAGATGCGGCGCCCACTCGGCGATGCCCGACGGCGTGCCATCCGCTTCGGTAATCAGCAGGTCGTACTCGATCAGCGTATCGCAGGGCAGGGCGGCATCCAGTGGCACATCTATCAAATGAATAAAGGCATGAGTTCCGACCGGGATGATCGTGCATTGATCCGCATCGAGACGGATGTCGACTCCTTGCAAGCGTAGCGTCAGCGTCAGCGCACGTGACCCCACCAGCCACAGCACCAGCCGTTTGGGTTCCAGTCGCCGTAATAGCGGGCCGACGAGGATCGGTGGCAAAGGGGAGTGATCGGCGGGCAATGGCAAAGATACGGACATCCGGGTTCAAGACTCTTGGTGCAGAGAGGCGGGCGATGATAGCGCAGCTAATGGCGAGGATTGTCTGATGGCCAATGGCTTATGCCTGAATCTGTAACAAGCGATGATCGCTCGCACAGTACATTTGCCAGGGGAACGGTGACGCATGCTGGTTTCAGCCTGTGCAGATCTGGGGGTGTCGATGAGTAACGCAAGGGCTGCATATAGAAGCAGAAATCAGTACCCGTCTTGAGGCGCATTGCTAAGTGAAAAATTAATCGCAACAGGTGGTTGACCAAGAAATAAAATGCTGTACT